>CAWHGR010000001.1:0-2331458 GCA_963829015.1 uncultured Planctomycetota bacterium
GAAAGCACCGAGCGGCCGAGCACCGAGCGCGTAAAGCCGGGGGCGTGGCGCTCGACGGTGGCGATGACCACATCGGCAGCCTCGTCGCGCGTGGCATCGCCCCAGGCACGGCCGTCGGGCAGCGCATAGCGAAAGTGCTGGCAGAACAGGCTCGCCACATGCGCGCCCTTCGGGCGCCAGCGTGTCGTCGACCGTGCTCGGGATCAGCATCTCGACGATGGGCTGGCGCGACCAGCCGTGGTCGAGCGCATCGCGCCAGGCGCGGTCCATGTAGGCCATGCTCGGCGCCATCACGATGCCGCTGGACAGGTGCTCGCCGGGCTCGGGCAGGCAGGTGAAGCGCGGCAGCTCCGACAGCGCGACGTTCATGCGAAAGGTGGCCGACTCGCAGCGGTAGCGCGCTATGCGGCTGCGAAACGCCGGCGTCAGGTCCTCTTGCGCGGTCAGCTGCCCGAACAGCAGCCTGGGGTTGACGTTGGCCGCCACCACGCCGGCCAGGCGTTCGCCGCCGCCCTGCGAGACGCACACCGCGCACACGGCCGGCTTCGACCAGCAGGCGTTCGACCGGGGCTTCGAGCTCGATCACGACGCCGGCATCGCGGCAGGCCTGGGCCATCGCCTGAGTGATGGCACCCATGCCGCCGACCGCGTGGCCCCATTGGCCCTTCTTGCCGTTGACGCCGCCGAAGGTGTGGTGCAGCAACACATAGGCCGAGCCCGGGCGTCCAGGGGCTGGCCAGGTTGCCGACCACGCCGTCGAAGGCCAGCGCGGCCTGCACCGGAGCCGATTCGAACCGGCCGCCGAGGAAATCCGCTGCGCTCTCGCTGAACAGGTCGAGCAGATCGCGCCGCTGCTCCAGCGACAGCCTGCCGAACAATCGCGCCTGGCGCAGGCCGCGCGTACCCGTGTGCAACAGCGCACCGAGGTCGGGCGGGGTTTGCAGCGACAGCTCGCGCAGCAGGTCGCCGATGCCGTCGAGCATCGCGTAGTAGGCGGGCAGCCGCTCGGCGTCGCGGGCGGAGAACTTGGCGAACTCGGCCTGCGTGCGCGCCAGGCCGCCGCCGACTTTCAGGTAGCGGCCATCGTCCAGCGGCAGGAAGTTGGCGATCGGCCGCTCCAGGATGCGCAGGCCGCGCTCGTGCAGCCCCATGTCGGCGATCACCTGAGGCGCCAGCAGGCTCACGGTGTAGCTGGCCACCGAGTTGCGAAAACCGGGGTGGAACTCCTCGGTCACCGCAGCGCCTCCAACCACGCCGCGGCGCTCGAGCACGGTGACGGCAAAACCCGCGCGCGCCAGGTAGAAGGCGCAGACCAGGCCGTTGTGGCCGGCGCCGATGACCAGGGCCGTCTTCGGTCGGGAAGTCTTCATTGCAATGCCCTCATGGCTGCGATTGTCATTCCTTGCCTGGCGCGGACTAGGATGCCCCTTCTTTGGAGGACTCACCATGGCGCTCAGCGATGAACTCGACAAGCTGCAGGACCTGCATCAACGCGGCGCCCTGATCGACGCCGAATTTGCGCGCGCAAGGGCCCGACCTGCTCGACGAGAGTGCCGCGCCGGGTGCGTCGCCCGCGCCGTCACCTGCAGTGCCAGCGATCAATGCCTTTCGGCGGGCGGCGCGCCCAGCAGCCGCGGCAGATCGCCGTGGCGCGCGATCAGGCCGAAGACCAGCGCGGCCAGCGCGATGAAGAGCACGGTGACCGAGGCCATGGTGGGCGTGTAGCCGTAGCGCAGGGCGTTGAAGATCTTGATCGGCAGCGTTTCGAGCGTGAAGCCGACGGTCATGTAGGCGATGATGTACTCGTTGAGCGAGAGCACGAAGCTGAAGGCGTAGCCCGAGATCATGTAGGGCAGGATCAGGGGCAGCACCACGGTGCGCAGGATGGTGGCGTCGTCGGCCCCCATGGTCGCCGCCGCCTCGACCACCGGCCGATCGATCGAAGCAAAGCCCAGCGTCAGCGTGACCAGCGGCAGCGTGACGAAGAAGGTGGCGTGGCTGATCACCGCCGTCCAGGGCTGGCCATAAAAGCCGGTGGTGGCCCAGAAGGTCAAGCAGCCCCAGCGCCGTGATCACCGGCGGCAGCACGAAGGGCGCCACGCCCAGCAGTTGCAGCACCGGGTCCAGGGCGCGATGCGCCGCCAGCCGAACCAGGCCAGCGGAAACGCCACCGCCACTGCCAGCGCCGCGCTGCAGGCGGCCAGGCCCAATGAGCGCCCACAGCGCGTTGCGCCATTCCCGATTAGCGAAGATCTCGAGATACCAGGCCAGCGAAAAGCCCTGCGGCGGAAATTCGAGCGACTGCTTCTCGTTGACCGACACGCCGGCGACGATGATCAGCGGCGCGGCCAGGAACAGCGCCAGCAGGCCGAGGAAGAGGCGTTGCGGCCAGCGCGTGGTCATGCGCAGATGCGCGGCGGCACCGAGTGCTGTCCGGTCAGCGGCCACCAGCTGCTGTGATCGAAGGTCGCGCCCGTCCAGTCGGTCGTGCTGTGGCACATCTCGCAGGTCTGCGGGAAGTTCGCCGCCACGTGGTTGGGGTTCGTCGTGCCCTGGTAGTTCGCCAGGTGGCAGCCGACACAGGTCGTCGGCGTGCCCGTGAAGATCCCGTCCGCGTGGCAGTTGGTGCACTGCCGCGGCGGGACGGTGTGGGATCCGGCGAGCGGCCACCAGCTGTGGTTGAAGGTCGAACCCGTCCAGCCGGCCGTCGTGTGGCAGGTCTCGCAGGTCTGCGGGAACTGCGCCGTGACGTGGTTCGGCGCGGTCGTGCTGTCGTAGTTGGAAAGGTGGCAACCGACGCAGGTCGTGGGCGCGTTGTCGTACACGCCGTTCAGGTGGCAGGCCGTGCAGGCGGTGCTGGTGTGCACGCCGGTCAGCGACCACATGCTGTGCGTGAAGTTCGCGCCTTCCCAGCCGACCGTGTTGTGGCAGTCCTGGCAGGTCGTCTGGAAGTTGCTCTGCCGCGTGCGGCGGGTTCGCCGTCGACTGGTAGTTCGCCAGGTGGCAGCCCACGCAGGCGGTCGGCGCGTCGGTGTAGCTCCCGCCCAGGTGGCAGTTCACGCACAGCGTCGGGAAGAGGTGCGCGCCGGTGAGCGTGAAACTCGAGTGGTCGAAGGTCGTCGTCAACCAGGTCGTGGTGGCGTGGCAGTTGGTGCAGGTCGTCCCGTTCGGGCCGAGCTGCTGGTGCGCCATGTTGCTCGCCGGTGTAGACCGGGTTGATCGTCGCGCTCGCGCCGTGGCAGCCCATGCAGGTGTTCGGCGTCGTCAGGAAGTTTCCGCCCGTGTGGCAATCGGTGCAGGTGCGCGGCGGCATCGCGTGCCCGTTGGTGAGCGGGAACGCGGTGGTGTGGTTGAACGTCGAGGGCACGAAGCCGGCAGTGCCGTGGCACTGCTCGCAGGTCGTGGGCAAGCCCGCGACCACGTGGTCCGGCGCCGTCGTCTGGTCGTAGTCCGCCTGGTGGCAGCCGATGCACACGACCGGCGCCGAGCTGTAGTCCGTGGTGGTGTGGCAGGCCGTGCAGTTCTGCTGGCGGTGCACCCCGGTCAGGGGCCAGATGTTGTGGTTGAAGATCGCGGCGTGGAAGTCGACCGTGTCGTGGCAGTTGGAGCAGCTCGTCGGGTAGCCGGCCGCGGCGTGGTTGGGCGAGGTGGTCGCGTTGAACTCCGCGAGGTGGCAGCCGACGCAGGTGTTGGGCGTGCCCAGGAAGACGTTGGCCTGGTGGCAATCCGCGCAGGTGCGCGGGCCGACCGTGTGGTTGCCGACGAGCGGCCAGCTCGAGTGGTTGAACTGCGCCCCGCGCCAGCCGAACGACGTATGGCAGTCCGCGCAGGTCTGCTGGATCGCGGCTGCCGCGTGCGCGGGGTTGGTGGTCGAGTCGTAGACCGGGTTGATGCTCGCGCCCGTGCCGTGGCAGCCCTCGCAGCTCTTGGGCGTGGCCACGAAGCTGCCCGCGACGTGGCAGTCGAAGCACTGGCGCTGGGGCGGGGCGTGGTGGCCGACGAGCGGGAACCAGGAGTGGTTGAAGTCGCTCTGGGCCCAGCTGATCGGCTGGTGGCAGCGCTGGCAGTCGTGCGTCCAGCCCTGCGCCACGTGGTCGGGGTTCGTCGCGAGCGCGAGCTGCTCCTGGTGGCAGCTGGCGCACTCGATCGGCGCGCGGTCGAAGTTGCCCACCTGCGCGCCGGCGTGGCAGCGCCAGCACTCGACCGAGGCGTGCACGCCGAAGAGCGCGAAGCGCGTCTTGCTGTGCAGCGCGATCGCGTCGTTGACGTTCCAGTTGTTCTCGTTGTGGCAGGTCGTGCAGTTCGTGCCCTGCTTGCCGCGGTGCGTGTCGTCGTGGCAACCGACGCAGCCTTGCGCCGCGAAGCGCTCGACCGGCCCGCGGTCGTTGTGGCAACGCAGGCACTCGGCGCGCGCGTGCGCGCCGCGCAGCGGCGTGCCGGTCTCCTTCTCGTGATCGAAAACGAAGTCCGGGCGGATGCTGCTCCAGGACTTGCCCGCGTGGCACATCGAGCAGTCGCGCGGGAACGAGTCGTGCGGCACGACCGGCCCGCGGCGCTTGTCCCAGTCCTGTTGCAGCACGCTTCCGCTGCCGACGTGGCCACCGAGTGTGCAGGCGTAGAGCCCGAGCAGGCAGGCGAGCGCCGCGAGCAGCAGGCGTGCACGGGAGAGCTGGGAGCGGAACCACATGGTGTTCGTCAGGCTGTGGATCGACGCGCGCGAACATCCGGCCCGTGCGCGGCGACCCCGTCGGAGGGGCGCCAGGTCGACGGCTCCATCCTACCGGTGATGCTCGAGCCTGCATGCGGATCCGTACGGAAAAAACCGTACGAATCCAACGCCGCGCTTTGCAGCGTTGTCATCTGCGCTGCACGCGCCGGTCGAATCGCGCACAACGTGCGCGAGAATGATCAGCGCGTCACGGAGGAATCGCATCTCCGATCGAGAATGCGATTCAGGTGCTGCCTCCCGCGTCCGGCGCGGGAGCGGAGTGCCCGGTCAGGGCCGGTGCGGGATCGGCGTCGGCGTGGGCCCCGGCACGGCCGGCACCGGCAAAGGCTGCGGTTGCATGCGGCGGCTGGGCAGCACGCGATGGACCTGCGGGATGCCTGTCCCGGTCTGCCCGCCGCCACCCGGACCGTTCCAGAGGTTGTTGCCGTGGCAGTTGTAGCAGGCGTTGCTGTTGTACTGGTACCCGCTGACGCCGTTGTGCTTGCTGTTGGTTGAACTCTGCGGGTGGCAACCGCCGCTGATGCAGCTGAAGGCCGTGAACACCTGCACCGTCGTGTGGCACTGGTTGCAGCGCGAACTGTGGTGCGGCAGGTGGAACGTGTTGTCGTGCGTCGTGGCCGGATTGAACCCGTTCGAGGTCCAATTGGTCGTGCTGTGGCAGGTGAACGTGCCCGAGCCGGTGCAGGTCATCGGGTAGCCCTGAACCTCGTGGTCGGGGTTGGCGGTCCCGTTGTAGTCCGGCGTGTGGCAGCCAGAGCAGACCGTCGGCAAGTTGCCGGTGTAGTTGTTGTTCACGTGACACAGCGTGCACGCGACCGTCGTGTGAGCGCCGGTCAGGTCGAATCCCACGCCCGTGTGGGTGAACGTTCCGGGTTGCCAAGCCGTCGTGTTGTGGCACGTCGTGCAGGTCTGCGGGAAGCCGTTCGCGACGTGCGGCGGTGCCGTCGTGGCCTGGAAGTTCGCAAGGTGGCAGTTGACGCAGGCGAACTGCGCGATGGCCCAGTTGGCGCCAACACCCGTATGGCAGGCGGTGCAGGCCAGCGGAGGCGAGACGTGCGCGCCTGTCAGCGCGAAGCCGACGTTGTTGTGCGGGAACGTCGCGCCGGTCCAGGCCGCCGTGGTGTGGCAGGTCTGGCAGGTCTGCGTAAACACGGTCGGGTTCGAGCTGTGCGGCGGCGCATTGGTCCCGGCGAAGCGCGGATTGATCGTCGCCCCGGTCCCGTGGCAGCCCGAGCAGGTCGTCGGCAGCGTGCCGTTGTAGGTGTTGTTGACGTGGCACAGCGCGCAGGCGGTCGTGATGTGCGCGCCGGTCAGGTTGAACCCGACGTTGTTGTGCGTGAACGTCGCGCTCTGGAACGTCGACGCCGGCGTGTGACAGACCTCGCAGGTCGTCGGGAAGCCCGTGTGAGAGGGCGGATTGTCGCCGTAGGTCGGCGAGCCCGACAGGCCGGGCGCGCCGAAGTTGGCGCCCGTGTGGCAGCTGATGCAGGTCGTGAGCATGGGCCCGTAGGTGCCGCTGGTGTGGCAGTCGATGCACACGCGCGGTGGAACCGCGTGGTTGCCGATCAGCGGCCACCAGGCGCTGTGGTCGAACGTCGCGCCGTGCCAGTCCACCGTGCTGTGGCAGTCCTGGCAGGTGGTGGGGAAGTTGACGTGGCTGGGCGGGTTGTCCGGGTAGGGCGGAGCGCCCGGCGTGTTGGGGGCCGTGTTCGCGTGGCAGCTGATACAAGTCGTCGGCGTGCCCTGGTAGACGCCGTTGATGTGGCAGTTGGTGCACTGGTTCGGCGGCACTGCGTGCGCGCCGAGCAGCGGCCACCAGCTGTGGTTGAACGTTGCGCCCGTCCAGCCCGCGGTCGTGTGGCAGGTCTGGCAAGTGGTGGGGAAGCTGCTCGCCGCGTGCGGCGGCGCGGTCGTCGCCACGTAATCCGCGTGGTGGCAGCTGTCGCAGGCCGTCGGCGCGTTCGAATAGTTGCCGCCCGTGTGGCACGGCGTGCAGGTGTTCTGGTTGGGGGGCAGGTGCATGCCCGTGTAGTAGGCCCAGCCCGTCTGACCGGTCGTGTGGCTGAACAGCGCCGGCGTCCAGACGGTCGTGTTGTGGCACTGCGTGCAGACGATCGGGTTCGCGCCCATCTGGATGTGCAGCGGGTTGCTGGCCGGGTTGTAGACCGGATTGACCGATGCCGCGGCGCCGTGGCAGCCCACGCAGGTGTTCGGCGTGCTGGTGTAGGGGTAGCTTCCCGAGTGGCAGTCGGTGCACGTGCGCGGCGGCTGTGCGTGGCCGTTGGTCAGCGGGAACGTCGCCACGTGGCTGAACGTCGAGGGCGTGAAGTGCACGTTCGAGTGGCAGTCCTGGCACTCGTGGGGGAAGTTCCCCGCCAGGTGCGCCGGGCTCGCGGCGCCGTCGTAGTCCGTCTGGTGGCAGCCGTAGCACAAGGTCGGCAGCGGCACGGTGTAGTCGCCCGTCGTGTGGCAGCCCGTGCAGTTCACCTGCTGGTGCGTGCCGAGCAGCGGGAACGAGTCGTGGTTGAAGACCGCGTCGTTGAAGTTGATCGTGTCGTGGCAGTTCGAGCAGCTCGTCGGGTAGTTGGCCGCGACGTGGTTGGGCATCGTGGTCGCGTTGTAGTTCGCCAGGTGGCAGTCGACGCACTGGTTGCCCGTGCCCTGAAACACGCCTCCGCCGTGGCAATCCGCGCAGGCGCGCGGCGGCACCGCGTGGCCGTAGCGCAGCGGGAAGCTCGCGATGTGCTGGTAGCTCGAGGGCGCCCAGTCGTTCGGCGTGTGGCAGTCCTGGCAGGTCTGGGCGAAGTTCGCGGCGCTGTGCGCCGGCGTGGTCGTGGCCTGGTAGTTCGCCAGGTGGCAGTCGACGCACAGCTTGGGCGTGCCCACGTAGTCGTTGTTCACGTGGCAATCCGTGCACACGCGCGGAGGCGTGCGGTGCTTGCCGATGAGCGGGTACCACGAGTGGTTGAAATCGCCCTGGGCCCAGCTGATCGGCTGGTGGCAGTGCTGGCAGTCCTTGGTCCAGCCGTTGGCCGCGTGGTCGGGGTTCACCGCGGTCGCGAGCTGCTCCTGGTGGCAGCTCACGCACTCGATCGGAGCGCGGTCGAAGTTGCCGACCTGCGCGCCTGCGTGGCAACGCCAGCACTCGACCGAGGCGTGCACGCCGAAGAGCGGGAAGCGCGTCTTGCTGTGCAGCGCGATCGCGTCGTTGACGCTCCAGTTCGACTCGTTGTGGCAGGTGCTGCAGGTCGTTCCCTGCTTGCCGCGGTGCACGTCGTCGTGGCAGCCGACGCAACCCTGCTGCGAGAAGACCTGCACCGGTCCGCGGTCGTTGTGGCAGCGCAGGCACTCGGCGGCCGCGTGCGCGCCGCGCAGCGGCGTGCCGGTTTCCTTCTCGTGGTCGAAGACGAAGTCGGCGCGGATCCGGTTCCAGGAGCCGCCTTCGTGGCACAGCGCGCAATCCTGCGGGAAGGTGTCGTGGGGGACCACCGGTCCGCGGCGCTTGTCCCAGTCCTGCTGCAGCACGCTGCCGCTGCCGACATGGCCGCCCATGGTGCAGGCGAGCAGCCCGAGCATGCACGCGAGCGCCGCGAGCAAGAGGCGCGTGTGAGCGAGTCGTGAGCGGATGTTGCTGGTGGTCATGCTGCTCTCCTCAGAAACGCATCTGCACGGACAGCCCGACGTCCCATGAATCGAGGTTGTCCCCGAACCTGCGATCCCCGAATATCGACAGATCCCATGCCTTGCCTAGAGGCAGGTCAAGCGAGCCGAAGATCGATTGGTTGGCGACGGTCACCGACTGGGTGGTGGTGCCCGTGTTCTTCTGGTCGTAGTTCGTGAACGAGTAGGCCAAGGTGCCGAAGGCCGCGTCCCAGGACTTCGTGGCGGACACTCGTCCGCCCGGCCCGGAGCTGTACGTGCCCACCGTATAGTTTCCCGTCAAGGTGAACTCGCCGCGGTTCCAGAACAGATCTTTCCAACCGACACTCGCGTCGTAGTTTTCACCGTCGTCATTCTGGTCCTGCCAGTACTCCGCGCGCGCGCTGGCGCGCGTGGTCGTGCTGAGCATGCCCGACCAGCCGGCGCCGACGCGCTCGACATGACCGTGCAGCAATTGTTCGGGCGAGACGCCGACGAACTCGCTGCGCAGCATCTCGGGATAGCGCCGCGCGGTCGTGTTGATGTTCACGCTGCTGCGCTCCGACGTGCGCCAGGTGGCCGAGGCCGTGAACTCGGTCATTTCGAACCCGTCGGGCTTGACCGTGTCTCCCGGGCCGTAGTAGTCGACCCAGGTGATCGCGTGCAGGCTGAAGAGCTTGCTCGCGTTCCAGTCCAGCGTGCCGATGAACAGGTTGCGGTCCGGATTGCCCTGGTGCCAGGAGCTCTGGTACGCGGCACCCCAGGTGAACTTGCGGTCGCGGTCGGCGGACCAGCGGTAGTAGACGGCGGCCTGGATGTCGTCGTTCTTCGGCAGCGTCGGGTACGGCTCGGGCATCGCGCCGAAGCTCGCGCCGTAGGCGCCGCCCGAAGCAGTCTTCTGCGTCCACTCGATACCGTCGAGCAGGCCGAGTTCCGGGAACTCGAACTGCAGGAAGCGGCCGAACTCCCAGCGCGTCGGGTTGCCCTCCTCGCCGCCGACGTGATACGAGAAGCGGCGCACGGACATGTCGGTGGTGGACGAGTCGGCCTGGTTCGGGATCTGGTCGTTGCGGTAGAAGACCTCGGCGCTGATGTCGAACTCGCCGCCCTTGCCGAAGGGATTCGTCCGGCGCCCGTCGAGGCCCAGGCTCGTCAGCAGGTAGTCGCCGCCGCCGGCCCCGCGGTCGAACGTGCCCGACGTGCGCCAGTAGACCTGGCCGGTGGTCACGCTCTCGCGCTCCGAGGGCGAGGTCCCGAAAGCGGGAGCGAGCAGCGGGCGGTTGGGGTCCCAGGACGGGTTCTGCGCCTCCCAGGGCTGGTGCTCGCCCTCCGCGAGCGGCTTGAGGCGTGCGCTCGGAATCAGGATCTCGACGCGCGCACCGACTTCGGGCTCAGTCGCGCCCGGGAGCAGCTCGACGCGCGCGCTGGTGCGCGTCACCGAGCGCACGCGGCCGTCCGAGTTGAAGCCCGTGCTGAGGATGATCGTGACGTTGTCATCGACGCGGATGCCCGCATCGAGGCCACGATCGAGGAAGATGTAGCCGGAGGAGACGGAGGTCACGTGCGCCTCGACGCTGGTGAATTCCTGCGCCCGGCCGATGGCCGAGAGGCACAGCCAGATGGCCGGGAGCAGCGCGAGTCGCAGCAGGTTGGAGAGGCTCATGATCAGCGTCGGGTGTCGTGGCAGTCGCCACAGAGGATGCCCAGCGGCTTGTATCGGACGGCATTCCCTCCGCCCTGCAGGGGCCAGCTGAAGTGGCATCCCGCGCATGCGACATTCTTGTGCGAGGCGTCGAGGGGGAAACGCGAGTCGCGCTGGTGATCGAAGATCGTCTTGTGGAAATCGGTGGCAACGACGTGACAACGCGTGCATGTGGTCACTCCGTCGACCACGAATTGACCGACATGCGGGTCCTTATGGCATGAGGAGCACTCGCTCCCGGGCGCCCGGCCAAAGCGCCTGCCGCTCGGGTCGCCGGCCGGCAGCGGACTGTGGCAGCCCTGGCAGCCCGCGTCCTTGTGGCGTCCGCCCAGCTCGAAGCCCGTCCAGCGCAGGTGGTCGAAGCTCTCGCGCCGATCGATCCAGGCCACCTGCGTGTGGCAGTCGAGGCAGTTCTTCGAGGGCTCCTTGAACGTGTCCTTGTGCACGTCCGTGTGGCAGCTCGTGCAGGCGCCCTGCGCCGTGGCGGCGTCGACCTTGACGAACCCGAAGCGCCGTCCGTTCTGGTTCTTCTCCGCCGTGGGCACGTGGCAGATCGTGCACTCGCGCGTCTGGTGCGCGCCGACCAGCGTGAACCCGGTGCGCGCGGGGTGGTCGAACTTCTCCTTGGCCTTTTCGAACAGCTCCGTGCCGTGGCACTCGTCGCAGTCCTTCGAGTCCTTGAAGAAGCCGCGGTGCGAGTCGCTGTGGCAGTTGACGCACTGCGCGGCCTTGGCCGGCGGGTGGACCTCGATGCGGCCGAAGACGCGCTTGGTCGTGGGCTCGGGCTCCTTGAGCTTGATGTGGCAGGCTTCGCAGCCGGCCTTCTCGTGGGCGAAGTCGACCGCGAAGCCGGTCCACTTCAGGTGGTCGAAGTTCTTCTGCGCCGAGGCAAAGGTGTCGGCCTGGTGGCACTCCTGGCAGCCCTTGGCCTTGGGGAACACCTGCGGGTGCGCATCGGCGTGGCAGTCGACGCACTCCTTCTTGTTCTTGGCGTAGCGCCGCACGCCGTCCGTCTCGAGGTGGCAGTCGTTGCACTTCGTGGTGGCGTGCGTCTGCTCGAGCGGGAAGGCCGACTTGGCGTGCTCGGGCACGCCGTAGAGCGACGGCTTCCAGACCTCGTAGGCGTGGCACTGCCGGCAGGTGCGCTCGCCGAACTGCGCCTTGTGCGGATCGGCGTGGCACCCGGCGCAGTTCTCCAGCGTGCGGTTGGGGTGCGCGTCCTTGTACTCCAGGCCCTCCTTGTGGCACTCGCGGCACTCCTGCTTGTCGTGCGGCACGACCAGCGCGAAGCCCGAGAAGGCGTGCCACTCCTTCTTGAACGTCGAGCCCTCGCGCTTGAAGGTCTTCGCCGTCAGCGGGTGGCAGCTCTCGCAGGAAGGATCGCGCGCGACCTTGAGCTCGACCAGCGCGGCCGCCAGGAAGGGCTCGCCGTGCGGCGACTTGTGGCACACGCCGCAGGCGCGCACGACCATGTTGCCCTTGCGCTTGGCCTCGTCGTCGGACTCGATCGACGAGGGCCCGATCTTCTCGTGGCACTTGACGCAGCTCACGCCCGAGTGCGCGCCCGAGAGCGGGAACTGGTCGGTGTGCTTGTACAGCGGCGCCTCCAGGAAGGGCCGTTCCTGGCCGTGGCAGCCGCGGCAGTCCGGCAGCCGGCCGTCGTGCGGGTCCTTGTGGCAGGTCTCGCACTTCTGCGACTTGCCGATGAAGCGCTGCTTGCCCTTCTCGAGCAGCACCGCGTCCGAGTTCTCGTGGCACTTGAGGCAGTCGAGCGTGAGGTGGATGCCGCTCAGCTGGTAGTCCAGCCCGGCATGGTCGAAGTTCACCACGTCGTCGATGCCGGCGCGCAGGAACGAGGCCTGGCTGACCATCAGGAACTGCGGACCGTGGTGCTCGGAGTGGCAGTTGCCGCAGTGCTCGGCGTCACCCGGCAGGTGCCCGTGCAGTCCGCGCTTCTCGGCGATCTCCTGGCCGATGTCCTCGTGGCACTTCTCGCAGGCCTTGGCCATGTCGGCGCGGTCGTTCGTGTCCGGGCCGTGACAGACCTCGCAGTTGTGCTCGTCGATGCGCTCCGTGTCCTGCGCGTGCGCGGCCGAGAGCGGGCCGGGCGAGACGCGCTTGGTGTCGGTCCAGACGAACCACACCACCAGCGCGATCGACATGAGCGGCGCCCAGAGCGCGGGGCTGTTCAGCTTCACGAGAGGATGCTTCCAAAGCGCATGGCGATCCAGACGTGCACGAGCACGAGCAAGACCATCCCCAATGCCGCCCAGCGATGCAACCACCGCCACGAGGAAAGCAGCGCCCGGAGGTCATCGTAGTGCGAGGCCATCAGGGCCGTGCTCTGCGCCCGCTTGGCCAGCGTCACGACCTCGTCGATCTGGTCCAGCGAGAGACCTTCACGGTGCGCCTGCCGCCGCAGCGCCACGAGCGAGTCGTGCATCATGCGCTGGCTGGCGATCAGGGTCTTGACGCGCTGCACGAACGAGCCCTTCCAGCGTCCTTCGGACTGCACGCGCTGGATCTCGGTGCGCACGCGGGCCGCGAAGGCCGGATCGACGCGGTCCCACTGGCCCGAGAGGTCCACCATCTGCTTCTCGATCTCGTCCAGCCCGAGCTCGCGGCCGTTCGCCGCGCGCGGCACGAAGGAGTAGAAGTAGCGTCCGATCGCGCCGGTGACAGTCAGGATTGCGAGTCCGTAGAACGCGTGCCCGCCGGGCGTGTTCTGCGGCGACAATCGCGCTGTGGATGATCACCAGCAGGAAGGCCCCGATGCCGGTCGCAACGTGCATCGTCATCCAGCGCGCCAGCGTCCCCGGCAGCCAGGGGAACTTCAGCGAGCGCCGCGCGAGATAGGCCAGGTTGGCGACGATCAGCAGCGCCGAGAGGATCCCCGCGGTCAGGCCGGCGGCGCCCGAGGGCCGCAGCCATTCGTGCTCGGGCGCCAGCGGGCGCGCGTAGGTCGGCTGCGAGTAGTAGCTGCGGAAGACCAGCGCCCAGGCCAGCACCAGCAGTGCGAAGCCCAGCGCGATCGTCAGGCCGTGCAGCAGGCTGCCGGCCTGCTCGATCGTGGGCGGGGCGTCCTGGCGGTCGGCCGGGTTGAACGAGATCCCGCTCTTCTTGAGCAGGTCGAAGGGCGGCTTGCCGCCGGCGAAGACGAACACGTCGTCGTTGGCGATCACGCGCTCCTCGCGCTCGCCGACCTTGAGCGTGACGGTGCCCTCCGCGATCTGCAGCACCTCGCTCTTGAAGAGCATCTCGATGTGGTTCTCGGCGATTGCCTTGGTGACGCGCTCCTCGTTGCGCGCCTTGATGCGCGAGAAGGTCTCCTTGCGGTAGGAGAGCGTGACCTTGTTCCCGTGCTGCTCGGCCAGGCCCATGCGCGGCCTCGATCGCGCTGTCGCCGCCGCCCACGACCAGGATGTGGCGGTCCTCGTAGGCTTCCGCGTCCAGCAGGCTGTAGTTGACCTTGGAGAGGTCCTCGCCGGGAACGCCGAGCTTGTTCGGCGTGCCGCGCCTTCCGAGCGCGAGGCAGACGTTGCGCGTGATGCACTCGCCGTTGTTCGTGCGCACGCGCAGGAGCCCGTTCTCGAGCGGTTCGACGCCCTGCAGCTCGACGCCCAGCTGCACCGGCAGCTGCTGCTCTTCGACCACGCCGTTCCAGAGCTCGACCAGCTCCTCCTTGGAGTAGCTCATGCGCCCGAGTCGTCCGTGCAGCGGCAGCGTGACGGGCTGCAGCATGACCAGCTTGCGGCGCGGGTACTTGCCGACCGTGCCGTACATCTCGGACTGCTCGAGCACCATGTACTGCAGGCCGTGCAGCTTGCACTGCAGCGCGCAGGCGAGGCCCGCCGGGCCGGCGCCGACGACCACCATGTCGAAGGTGTCGGCCGGCGCGGGGCCGGCCTCCTTGACGCGCTTGGCGACCTCGTCCGCGACGACCGTGCCGTGGCCGATGGCCGTGCGGATCAGGGCCCAGCCCGTGATCTCGCCCGCCAGGAAGACGCCCGGCGTGAGCGTCGACTCGAACTTGTCCGTCAGCGCCGGGATGTCGTCGCGCGCGGCGACGTCGCCCAGCTCGACGGCGATCGCGCCGACGGGGCAGTCTACGGCGCAGCGGCCGTGGCCGACGCAACGCGCGCCGTGCACGACCATCGCCTGGCCGTTGACCATGCGCAGCACGCCTTCCTCGGGGCAGGACTCGACGCACGTGCCGCAGCCGATGCAGCGCGCGATGTCGATGTTGGGGTACTGCAGGCGCGCCTTGTGCGTGCCGAACTTCTTGGCCTTCGTGCGCTCGGCGATGAACTCGGTGTTCTGCCCGCGCTCGGCGCGGCGCAGACGCAGATACACCACGGCCAGGCCGAGGAGCATCGTGAGGGCAATGAGGATGGACCAGCTCAAGGGGCCGGGGGGCGCGTACGCAGGATCGCGTGGAGTCTCGGGTGCGGGGAGGGGCGGACCGAATTACCTTTTCGACAGCGCGCGGGCCAACGCTGGAGA
Organism: uncultured Planctomycetota bacterium; assembly: GCA_963829015.1. GTDB lineage: Bacteria > Planctomycetota > UBA1135 > UBA1135 > JADJLZ01. The sequence goes on from CAWHGR010000001.1 coordinate 14,574, forward strand.
AAGAGGGCCAAGAGCCAGGCTGGCGACCCCGATAGCACGCGCGCGAGCGATTCCGAATTCGCACATGTTCCGGCGAGCGCAAGCGCCGGTCGGGTCCGGCCGCGGTCTGCACGGAAGGCCTTTCCAGCGCCCGTGATGCGCGCACGCGCCGAGCGCAGCCCGGCACCGGCCGAATAATAAGCGACTTCCTATATCTCGGCTTGTTGCCGCTGGAATTCGCCAGTTCCAGGGATGACGGATCCGTGGGTCGCGGGGGGCTCAGGGCTTCTTCGCCGCCGGCGCGTTGAGCGCATCGAGCGCCTTCTGCGCCGCCTCGCGCACGCTCGCGTCCTTGTCCTTCAGGAGCGCGACGAGCTTCGGCAAATGCTCGACCGCCTGCAACGTCGCGAGCGATCGCGCGGCCGCGGCGCGGATCGATGCGTCCTTTTCGGAAAGCATCGGCAGGAGATCCGCGATCGCCTGCTCGCGCGCGGCCTCGCCGCCCTTGCGCCTCTGCCAGCTCTGCTTCTCGTCCTGGTACTTGCGGATCTGCGCCAGGCCGTCGAAGCACTTCTTGCGCGTCTCCTCGTCCGGAGCAGCGGCGATCGCCTTGAGCAGCGCGTCCGCACCGAGATCGTCGAGGCGCGTCGTGAGCGCGCTGATCGCGGAGTTGCGCACGAACTCGCGCTCACCGCTATCGCCGCTCATCCACTCGGCGCTGACCGCGTCGGCCAGCAGGGGGACGCTCTCGTCGATCGGGAACTTGCCCATGGCGGTCACGATCCTCTGGCTGAACCGCCGGTCGCGGTAGCCCGCCTTCCAGAGCTCGAGGACCGCGGCGTCCACGCGCGGATCGAGGAAGTAGAGCACGTCCACGAGTCCGCCCTTGGAGCCTTCGTCGAGTCGCGCCCAGCGTTGCAGGCAAGCATGGGTCGTGGGCGCGTCGAAGGCCGAGTCGTTCCACTTGCGCGCGCTGCTGGCGACGCGCAGGGCCAGGAAATCCCCGATCTTTGCGTCCGTGCACAGCTCACCGAGGTTCTCGCTCAGGTCCGGCCAGGCCCAGGCCGCACTCGCGAGCAGTTCGAACTGCGAAGATCCGTTGGAGTCCTTGGTCATGGATCCCTCCGGCTGCGCACTGCGCAGGAACGAGAAGAGCAGCTCCTTGAATCCCGGCCCGCCCTTCGCGGCCGCGAGCTTCAGCGCGCGCAGGCGCACTTCGCGCGGGCGATGCTCGTCGGCGGCCAGCGCCAGGAAGGGCTGCGCATCGAGTTCGCTCTTGCCCACGAAGAAAGTCAGGATCTGTTCGATGGGCGCCACTTGGTCCCGGCGCCCGGCCGTGCAACTCAGCGCGAAGAGCTCGGCGATCGAGGGCGCATCGAGCACGTCGTACACCGCCCGCTCCCTGGGTTCGTTCCTCGTCCAGTGCAGCAGCTCGAGCAGCAAGGGCGTGAGCTGCTCGTGGCGCGGTCCGCGCACGCAGGCCTCGAAGGCCAAGCGCGCGCCCTTGGGACTCTTCATCGCGCCCCGGATCGGGTTCGACGGGCCGGCAGTTCGGGTCGGGGCTCGTGTCGAGCTCCGGATTGGTGAGCCAACGCGCAAGCGCGGGAAGATAGAGCTCGAACTCCGCGGGGTCCGACTCGCTGCGCGGCGCGAGGTGGTTCAGCGCGTAGCCCACCGTGTACAGGACCTGCTGGGCCTTGTCGCCCGCGAGCCGCTCGAGCACGCGTGCTTGCAGCTCGGGCTTGAAGCTCCAGTTCCAAGCGGTGGCCTTGCGCACCTCGGGATCGGTGTCGGTGAGCAGCAGCTCGAGCACCGCGGCAGGCGGCTCTTCCTGCGATTCCTGGAGTGCCACGATCTGTTCCGTGCGCACCCGGCGTTCGGGATCTCGGGCAAGCCTCAGCAGCGCGGCCGTGATCTCGGGCGTGCTGGCGACCGCGTACTCGATGCTCTCCGGGGTATTGGCCGCCCAGTAGCGACGCGGGGACTCGAAGTGGCGCACCAATGCGTGCAGTACCTGGCTGCGCACGTTGGGATCCGAGTGCTGCGTTGCGCGCAGCGTCGCCGGGCCGACGGGATAGTGCCGCATGGCCGTGGCGCAGCGCAGGCGCAGGTCGGGACTCGAGCTGTCGAGGAAGGCCTCGTAGAGCGCGCGCTTGTTCGGGCCGCAGGTCTGGCCGTCGAGCATGTCGAGGAGGATCTGGATGACTTGCGGATCCGACGCCTGCGTGTGCTCGAGCAGGTAGCTCTGGATCGCCGGAGTGATCGCGTCGTTCCGCACGAGCGGCGCGAGCAGGGCAAAGAAGCCCAGCGCGGACATGGGCTGCGCGGCGAGCAGGTCGATCATCTGCAACGTCAGCGGATCGTCGAAGCGCGGCGGCTGCAGCGGGTCGGGTGAATTGACCCAGGAGGCTCCCGTCACGCTGCTGTTCCCCAACGCGCGGATCACGCGCAGCGTCCAGGCCGGGCTGCGCTTGCCCACCGTCGCGAGGATCAGGTTCTCGGCGCTCTTGCGGTCGATCGCGAAGAGGACGCTGAGCGGGTCGGAAAGGGGATTGAGACGCTCGGGCAGTTCGTCCGTGCCGTCCAGGATGGCCTGCTGCAGCGCTGGCACACAACGCGTGCCGAAGTCCTTCAGCGTCTGTGGGTCGCCATGTGCGAGAGTGTTGCGCACGACCTCGTCGATCGCGTCGCCGCCCTTCGTCGCGGGCGCGTCGGAGGGGAAGCGCTCGTGCAGTCCGGTCATGAGCGCGAGGGCATCCGTCGCGTTCAGCAGCTTCACGAGCGAACCGTTCGATGGGGACCACTGCCAGCAGGCGTAGGCCGCCGTGCCCGACACTTCGTCGTGCATAACGTACGGATGCCAGGCGGCGAAGACGGCCTCCTGGTGCTTGCCGAGCCTCTCGAGCCAATCGGCGCGCGTCGCGGCGATCTCGGCCGCGATCTCGGCCTTGCCGGGATAGTCGACAGACCAGCATACGCCCGCGCGCAGGTAGTCGAGCGGCATCAGGTTCTCCGCGTAGTTGCGTTGCACCTCGGTGCGCGTGACGAGCGCCTTCAAGCGCGAGCGCAGGAGTGCGGCGTACTCGGCCGCGCGCTTCTCGTCGGGCTTGGGCAAGCCCACCTTTTCGAACACATCGGCCTTCGCCTGCATGTCGGGCGTCCACACCATCGGGCCCGGTGTCTGCGGAGTGGTATCCTGGAAACTTGCGAGCGCGAGCAGGAACTTGGCGAAAGTGATCAGCAACATGGTCTTGTCCTTCGGGCGAGTGGATGGGTCGCCCCCTCTTTCGTCGCATTGGACTGCCGGACGCGCGCGAGCTTGTCACGCCGCGCGCGGCGAGCTGTCAACGCGCTGTCAACGCCCGCTCTCGCCCTTGCGCGAGAAGCGGTAGCCGACGCCGTGCACGGTCTGGATGTGGCGCGGCTGCTCGGGATCGGCCTCGATCTTCTTCCTGAGCTTGAGCACGTGCATGTCGACCGTGCGCGGCGTGGGATCCTCCTCGCGGCCCCAGACCTCGTCGAGGATCGTCGAGCGCTCGAGCGTCTTGCCCTCGTTCGAGAGGAAGAAGCGCAGCAGCTCGAGCTCGCGACGCGAGAGGCCGTGTCGCTGGCCGGCGCGCTCGAGAGAGTAGGCGGCGAAGTCGACGACGACCTCGCCGAAGCGCAGCTTGCCGTTCTCGAGCGCCATGCCCGGCGTCTCGCCCTCGGAGCGGCGCACGAGCGCGCGGATGCGCATCAAGAGCTCGCGCGTCGAGAAGGGCTTGACCACGTAGTCGTCGGCGCCGAACTCGAAGCCCTGCACGCGGTCCCACTCCTCGCCGCGCGCCGAGAGGATGATCACGGCCGAGCTGAGCCGGTCTTCGCGCATGGCGCGCAGGACGGAGAAGCCGTCGCGCTTCGGGAGCATGAGGTCGAGCAGCACGACCTCGGGCGCGTCGGCGAGCGCGCGCTTCAGGCCCTCGTCGCCGTCGGCGGCTTCGGAGACATCGAAGCCCTCGGCGCGCAGCGCGTCGCACAGCGCGAGACGCAGCGGTTCCTCGTCCTCGATCACGAGCACGCGCGGCTTCATGCCGTCGTCTCCTCCGCGAGCGGGATGCGCATCTCGAAGACGATGCCAGGACCGCTCGCCGGATCCAAGGCCCGTACCGTTCCTCCGTGTTCGCGCGCGATCTCGCGCACGATCGAGAGGCCCAGGCCCGCGCCCGGCGCGTCGCCGTTCGAAAGGCGCATGAAGGGCTCGAAGACGCGCTCGCGATCCTCGGCGGAGATGCCCCGGCCGTGGTCGCGCACGCGCAGGACGAGCTCGCGGCCCTCGCGCAGCGCGGCGAGCTCGACCTTCGTGCCGCCCGAGTGCTTGCGCGCGTTGTCGAGCAGGTTGAGCAGCGCGCGCCGCAGCGCCTCGGCGTCGATCTCGGCCTCGGCCTCGGTGGCGGAGCGCTCGATGCCGAGCTCGAGCGAGTGCTCGCGCGCCCACTCGGCGAGCTCCTCGCACGCGCGCTCGAGCCACGGATCGACGCGCAGCGGCTCGCGCCGGATGTCGATGCGCTTGCCGCGCTCGAGGCGCGAGAAGTCGAGCACGTCGTCCACCAGCCGCCGCAGACGCAGCGCCTCGCGCCGGATGAGCGTGTGGTAGCGCGACTTGTCCGCCTCGCTCGTGACGCGCCCGGCCTCGAGGTTCTCCGACAGCAGCAGGATCGAAGCCAGCGGCGTGCGCAGCTCGTGACTCACGTTGGCGACGAAGTCCGTCTTGAGCGTCGCCAGCGTGCGCTCGCGCCGGAGCGCGCGGAACGTCGCCACGCCCGCGGCCGCCGAGAGCAGCGCAAGCACGAGCAGCGCAGCGCGCAAGAGCTTCTGCTTCGCCGCCGAGCGCCTGACCCAGCCTTCCGGATCCTCGTGCTTCACCGTGAACCCGAAATCGCCGTCGAGGCTGTCGTGCTCGCGCACTGCGGTCGCCTTCGACGCCGGCGGATCGATGTCGACGACGAACCCGTCGGGTGCGAGGGGCGCGCTGCTACGCTGCAATGCTTCGCGCACCGTCGCCGTGTCGAGCAGACGCCCCCGCGCGAGGCCGTCGGCGTCGCGCTTCCAGCTCAGGAAACTCGCGTGTGCCCGGCCTAGACCCGAGTTGCCGGGCGGCAGCTCGCCGAACTCGGCGCGCAGCTCCGAGCCCGTCCGGACGAGCCTGAAATCCGCGGGCAGCGAGCCTGGGCAGGCCTCCTCGAGCAGTGCGACCAGCGCCGCGACCGAACCGTCCTCCTCGGTCGCGCTGCTGGGCGGAGGCAAGTCCCAAGCGATGGCCCCCGAACTCACGAGCTCGCGCAGTCGGACGCGCTCCTCCTCGGAGAGTGCCGAACCGATCGAGGTCGCGAGCAGCAGTCGAGTACGAAACCTGGGCCTTGCGCTCCGAGCCGTCGAGTTCCTTGCAGGCCAGCTCGTACTGCGTGCGCGCGAGCTCGGGCTTCGAGGCCTTGAGCGCGAGCTGCACGGCCCGCAAGCGGGCCTCGGCGCGTCGCGCGGGATCCTGCGTCTTGGCCAGCGCCTCGGTCACGAGCTCGAGCGCGCCGGCGGCATCGCCTCGTGCGAGCTCCACCTGCTCGGATTGCGCGAAGAGCGCATCGAAGACCTCGTGACCCGGTCCCGGCTCGACCGCGAGTTCGTGCCCCACGCGGAAGGGCAGCTGGTGGTCGGACCATTCGAGCTCGGGTGCGCCAGAGTCCGCAGCGGCGGTTGCAATGCAGGAGCCGTCGCGCCACTCGACCTTGACCGCCTCCGCGATGCGCGCGGCGGTGCTCACGAGCTCCGCTCTGCCTGCGCTTTCCGGATCTCCGCCGCCGACCAGGGCGGCGAGCACGAGCACCAGCGCCGCGCCGAGACCCAGGACGAGGAAGCTGCGCTCGCGCAGTGTTCCGGGACTCGAGCGGGTGGCGGCCATGGAGCGCTTCGACGCTATCAGCGGCGGAGTCCTCCCGTGTCAACGGGATGTCACGCCGCTAGACTCCGGGGGATGGACCGGCCGCACGGACTGACGCCCCGCGCCTGGTTCGCGCTGCTCGTCGTCTTCCTGCTGGCGCTCGCGGCCTGGCCGATCTGCTTCGGATGGAGCGCGCTGCATTCGCTCGGGACGAGCGTCTTCCTGGCGCTCTTCGTCTGGTTGCCCGGGCGCGCGCTGCTCGGCTGGACCGTGCTGCCCGAGGACGCGCTCGAGCGCGCGTTCCTCTCGTGGGCGGCCGGCTGCGCGGTCTTGTGCCTGTGGTTCTTCGTCGGCTGCGTGTTCGACCTGCGCGCGATCACCTGGCTCTTGCCGCTCGTCGCGGGACTGGCGATCCATCTCGCGCGCGGGCGCACGTCGAGCACAGCCTGGCGCGCGCCGGATTCTCGCGAGCTGCTGCTGCTGGCGCTGGTGCTGGCGCTGACGCTCCTGCGCTCGCGGCCGGACCGGCCCGACGAGTGGTTCCTGGGCCAGAACAGCGACGACAACTTCCACGCCGCGAACGTGGGCGAGTTCCGCTGGCGCTGGCCGATGGAGGACGTGCGCCTGGCCGGGCTGCCGATGCGCTACCACTTCATGGCCTACATGCTGCCGGCGGCGCTGGAGCAGGTGCTCGATGCGCCCGGGCGCGCAGTCCTGCTCGGGCTGATGAAGCACCACGCGCCGCTGTGCTTCTCGCTGGGGATCTTCGTGGTCGTGCGCGCGCTCGGGGTGCGCGCGTGGATCGCGGCCGCGGCGGCGCTCTCGCTGGCGCTGCACGTGGACTTGGGGCGCGTGCTCAAGAGCCCGGGCGGAGCGGACTGGTCGCAGAACGCGCACTTCGACGTCGGGCTGTACGACTCGATCACCAACTCGGTCAGCCTGTGCATGCTGCTGGGCTTGCTGCTGCTCCTGCCGCGCATCCTGGACGTGAAGGCGAGGTTGCGCGGAGCGCTGGCGCTCGCGTTCGTGATCGCGCTGGCCGCCTCGGCGACCAAGGTGAGCGTGCTCCCGCCGCTGATCGCGGGCCTGGGCCTGGCGCTGGCCTGGAGGTTCGTGCGCGGTGGTGGCGTCGATCGCCGGCTCGCGGGCAGCGTCGTCTGCTTCACGCTGGCGGCCATGCCGCTCGCGCTGTGGATCTCGGTCCACACCGGCGGCTACGCGAAGGCGGTGTTCCGACTGCTGCCCGGCTTCTCGCAGCGCTCGGGAGGGTTCGAGAAGCAGGTCGCCGCGCACCTTGGATTGAGCGGGGATCCGGCCTGGCTGACCGTCGTGCTGTCGCCGGTGTGGCTGCTGGCGCTCTTCGGCGCGGCCGGGTTCGGCCTGCTGGCCTGGCTCGTCGCGCGCGGGGAGCGGCGCGAGCCCATCGAAGCGCCCTACGCCTGGGCGATCCTCGCCGGGATGGTGCCGTCCTATCTCCTGGCCTCGCCGGGCAACTCGCAGCTCTTCTTCGGCAACGTCTCGATCGTCTGCGGGACGCTGCTCGGCGCGCTCGGCGTGCAGCGCTGCCTCGCGCTGCGCGGCGTGCTGCCGCGCGTGCTCGCCGCGCTCGCCGGTTGCGTGCTCGCGGCGCACGTGCTGGCGGTGCTGACCGGCCCGCTGGCGCGCCCGAGCCTGCCGATCGTGCGCACAGGCGAGCCCGAGCAGTACCTCGCGAGCCTCGAGTGGATGCGCACGAACCTGCCCACGGATGCGGTGCTGGTCGTGGACGACGTGCGCCTGTGCGCCGGCGCGTGGAGCGAGCGGCGCATGTTCTACGACACGCCGCGCTTCACGCCGCAGCAGCGCGCGCTGTGGAACCCGGATCTGCCCGGAAGCGGCATGCCCGCGCAGAAGCCCTACGAGGATCGCGCGCGCGCGCAGCGTGCGTTCATGGAGCAGCCGAGCGCGGCCGGGTTGGCCGAGATCCGCAGGCTGCTCGGCACGCAGTCCCCGCTCTACGCGCTGCGTTCGCGCGCGGCGCTCGAGGTGCGCAACAAGCACTTCGAGCTCGACGCGCCCGCGCGCGAAGGGGCGGATCCGATCGAGGCGTTGTGCGGGACGCCGCCGGTCTTCCAGAACCGCGTCGCCGCGGTGTACAAGCTGCCGTGAAGGACGAGGCGCGCATGCAGGTCTCGCCGCGCACCTGGCTCTTCGCCCAGGCGCTGTTCCTCGCGGCACTCGGCCTCTGGCCCACGTTCTTCGGCTGGAGCGCGCTGCACTCGTTCGAGGCGGCTTTCTGCCTGCTGGCCTTCGTCTGGCTGCCCGGCCGCGCGCTCCTCGCCTGGACGCTGCGCACGGAGGACGCGCTCGAGCGCGCCTTCCTCTCCTGGACCGCCGGCCTGGCGCTGCTCGGCCTGTGCTTCGTGCTGACGGTCGTGCTCGAGCTGCGCGGCGCGATCTGGATCCTGCCGCTCGCCTCGCTGGCGGCGCTGCGCTTCGCTGGGCGTGCGCGGCCGCAGACGCCCGCGCGCCTGCCCAGCGCGCGCGAGCTCGGCCTGCTGGCGCTGGTGCTGGCGATGGCACTCGCGCGCACACGCCTGGAGTTCGCCGACGAGTGGTTCCTTGGTTTCGGATTCGACAACGGCTTCCACTCCGCCAACGCGGCCGAGTTGCGCTGGCATTGGCCGATGCAGGACCCGCGCCTGGCGGGCGAGCCGCTGCGCTACCACTTCCTCTCCTACGCCGCACCGGACGTGCTGGCGCGCGTCTTCGCCCTGCCCGTGCGCGAGTGCCTGCAGGGCCTGATGGCGCACCTCGCACCGGTGTGCTTCGGCCTCGGCGGGTTCGTGGTCGCGCGTGTCTTCGGCGCACGCGACTGGCTGGCCTGCCTGATCGGGCTGGCGCTGGTTGCGCACGTCGATCCGGGCAACGAGATCCTGCGCTGGACGAAGGTGAACTGGACGATGCGCGCGCCCTTCGAGGTCGGCCTGAACGGCAGCACCTCGACGTCCAACGGGTTGTGCTACCTGCTGGCGCTGGTGCTGCTCCTGCGCCGAACGCTCGAGCGCGCTGCGGCCGGTCCGCTGCTCTTGCTCGTGCTGGTCGGATTGGCCGTCTCGGCCACCAAGGCCAGCGTGCTCCCGCCGCTCGTCGGAGGCCTGGGCCTGGCCTGGTTCTGGAAGCTCGTGCGCGGGCGCGGCTTCGACCGCAACCTCGCGCTCGCGTTCGCGCTGCTGGTCCTCGTCGCCTTGCCGATGACGCTCTGGCTGGTGGTCGACAAGTCGGGCTACGCACAGTCGCTCTTCGCCTGGGCGCCGGGCTTCGAGCAGCGCACGAGCCCCTTCGAAGTGCGCGTCGCGGAGCTCATCGGCGCGGCAGCGGCGGACCCTCCGGCCTGGCTGACGCTGCTGCTCCTGCCGGTCTACGTCCTGGCCTTCTTCGGCGCGGGCGGCCTGGCCTTCGTCGGCTGGCTGATCGTGCGCAAGGAGCGCGGCGGGAGCTTCGAAACCACGCTCGCCTTCACGGTGCTGGCCGGGATGCTCCCGACCTGGCTGCTCGCGGCGCCAGGCTCTTCGCAGGGCTTCTTCGGCTACGACTCGCTCGTCTGCGCGGCCGCGCTCGGCGCGCTCGGCATGCAACGCTGCCTCGCGGCGAGCGGCCGGCTGCCGCGCCTGCTCGTGGGGCTCTTCTGCGCGAACGTCGCGTTGCACACCCCGGCCGCGATCGTGGCGCGCATCTACCGGCCCAGCCTGGGCCTCGAGCGCATCGGCGCGATCGACGAGTACCGTGCGGGGGTCGACTGGATGCGCGCGAACCTGCCGACCGACGCGGTGCTGCTCGCGGACGAGCGCCGTCTGTGCCTGGGCATGTGGAGCGAGCGGCGCATGTTCTACGACACGATCAAGTTCTCGCCGCTCTTCCACGCCACGCGCCGCGTCGGCGCCGCGGTCCCGGCCGAGCTGCCCTACGCCGAGCGCGAGCGCGCGCAGCAGGCGCTCTTCGCCGCGCCAAGCCGCGAGTCGCTGGCCGACGTGCGCAGGCTGCTCGGATCAGGGGCGCCGCTCTACGCCGTGCGCACGCGCGCGACGCTCGATCTGCGCCAGCGCGCCTTCCACGTCAACGTGCCCGATCTCGCGGTTCCGGACGCGTTCGAGACGCAGCTCGGCGCCAAGCCCGTGTTCCAGAATCGCGCGCTGGCGGTGTATCGTCTGGAGTGATGAGCCCGGATCCGCACGAGGAGTACCGCGAGCGCCAGCGCCAGCTGTGGGCCGTCGGCGCCGCGGCCTGGATGCGCTGGTGGGCGCCGTTCGAGGCCGGTGCGAACGAGCTATCGGCGCGCATCGTGCGCGCGGCGGGCGTCGAGCCCGGCATGCGCACGCTCGACCTGTGCACCGGTCTCGGCGAGCCCGCGCTGCGCGTCGCGCGCCTCGTCGGAGAGCGCGGCCGCGTGGTCGGCGCCGATCTCAGCCGCGCGATGCTCGAGTTCGCGCGCGCGCGTGCGCGCGAAGCGGATCTGGCGAACCTGCGCGTCGTCGAGACGGAGGGCGAGCACCTCGCCTTCGCCGCGCACAGCTTCGACGCCGCGACGTTCCGCTGGGGCCCGATGCTGATGGACGATCCCGTGGCTTGCCTGCGCGAGGTGCGCCGCGTGCTGAAACCCGGCGCGCGCCTCGGCGTCTCCGTCTGGGGCACGGGCAAGGAGGTCCCGTTCATCGCACTCGCGGGTGCGGTCGCGGAGGAAGTCGGAGGCATCGCGAAGCCGCCGCCCGGAACGCCGGGACCATTGCGCATGGGCCGCGCGGGGGAGCTCGAGGAAGCTCTCGCCGCCGCGGGCTTCCGTGACATCACCTGCGAGCCCGTCGAAGTGCTGATGCAGTTCTCCTCCGCGGCGGAGTTCGTCGACTTCACGCGCGACGTGTCCACGACGCTGCGCGGGATGCTCGAGGATCGCGGCGCGGCCGTGCGCGACGCGGTCTGGAAGGAGCTGGGCGTGCGCGCGGTGAAGTTCGCCGATTCGAGCGGCCGCGTGCGCTTCGCAAACCGGACCTGGTGCGCGGGGGCGGGGGCCTGATCAGCGCGCCAGCTCTTCCGGCAGCTTGAACTCGACGCCCTCGGGCGCGCCCTGCATCTCCTGCACGTCGGTGACGCCGAGGTCCTTCAGGCGCTCGATGACCAGCTTCACCAAGCCCTCGGGCGCGCTCGCGCCGGCCGTCACGCCGATCCTGCGCGTCGACACGAGCCACTCCCTGCGGATCTCGCTCGCGTCGTCGATCAGGTAGCTGCGCACGCCCTTGCGCGTGCCGAGCTCGGCCAGGCGATTGGAGTTCGAGCTGTTCTTCGAGCCGATCACGAGCAGCACGTCGAGGCCCTCGTCGGCCAGCTGCTTGACGGCGTTCTGGCGGTTCTGCGTGGCGTAGCAGATGTCCTTCAGCTCCGGCCCCTTGATCTTCGGGAAGCGCTTGCACGAGCGCCTCGATCACCTCGCGCGTGTCGTCGATCGAGAGCGTCGTCTGCGTCACGTAGGCCAGGCGTTCGGGGTCGGTGACGACGAGGCGCTCGACCTCCTCGACGGTCGAGAGCACGGTGCACCGGTCCTTCGATGCGGCCGCGCGTGCCTTCGACCTCGGGGTGGCCGGGGTGGCCGATCAGGATCACGTGGTTGCCCTTGGAGCGGTACTGCTGCGCCTGTACGTGCACCTTGGTCACGAGCGGGCAGGTGGCGTCGATGATCTTGAGGCCGCGGCGCTCGGCGCTGCGCACGACCTCGTCGGCGACGCCGTGCGCGGAGAAGATCGTCACTGAGCCGCCGGGGACCTCCTCGAGCGTGTCGACGAACTTGACGCCGCGGCTGGAGAGATCGCTCGACCACGTGCGTGTTGTGCACGATCTCGTGCAGCACGTAGACGGGCGCGCCGTGCAGCTCGAGCGCGCGTTCGACGATCTCGATCGCGCGGTCGACACCGGCGCAGAAACCGCGCGGGTTGGCGAGGCGCACTTCCACGTCAGTGTTCCTCGCTGACGAGGTTGCGGTTCCAGCCGGGGATCTCGACCGACGACGTCGCAAGAGCCGTTGGGGACGGTCTGGCAGGCGAGGCGCGACTGTGGCGTCAGGCCGGGCGCGTTGTCGAGCTGGTCGTCCTCCTCCTCGGTCGCCTGCGGGCAGGAGGCGAGGCCCTTGCGCACGATCACGTGGCAGGTCGAGCAGGCGCACACGCCGCCGCAGGCGTGGTCGATCTCGATGCCGTTGCCGAGGGCGATCTCGAGGATCGAGCCCTTCTGGCCGTCGCGCGAGTAGGGGACCTTGGCCGGATCGACCTCGACGGTCACGTTCGCGGGCAGGAAGGTCAGCTTGTACTTGGCGGTCGGCGGCGGCGGCGCGGGGCGCTTGACGTAGGGATTGGTTCCGCCCATGGCTCGGCGACGCTCACTCCGCGTCGCGCTTGTGGCGACCAGTGTAGCCCGTGCGGCGCGCGGGCGGTGCCGGAGCGCGGCCTCCGCTGTGCGGCCTGGGCGCGGGAGCGTGCGGCTTGTGCGCCGCGGGAGCGGCGTGGCCGTGGGGCTTGTGCGGCGCGGGAGCGTGCGGCTTGTGAGCGGGCGCGTGCTGCGAGCGCGGGGCGTGCTCGCGGGGAGTGCGCTCGCGCGGAGCGTGTTCGCGGGGCGCGTGTTCGCGCGGAGCATGTCCGCGGGGTGCGTGCTCGCGCGGAGCGTGCTCACGAGGCGAATGCTCACGAGGCGAATGCTCGCGCGGAGCATGCCCTCGGGGCGCATGGTCACGCGGCGCATGTCCTCGGGGCGCATGTTCGCGGGGAGCGTGGTCACGCGGTGCGTGCTCTCGCGGCGCCGGTCGCTCCTCTCGCGGCGCTTCCTCGCGGGGCGCTTCCTCGCGGGGCGCTTCCTCTTGGCGCGGCCCGCTGCGAGGCGGCGGTCCACTGCGGCCGAAGCGGCTCGGACCGGGCGGCGGGACTTCCGCGATCGTCCAGGTGGCCTGCTTCTGGATCGGGAACCAGCGCCGGTCGTCGCGCGCGGAGACCAGCGTGATCGCGTTGCCGGTGCGGCCCGCGCGGCCGGTGCGGCCGATGCGGTGCGTGTAGCCGGTGATGTCGCGCGGCACGTCGTAGTTGATCACGTGCGTCACGTGGCTCACGTCGAGGCCGCGCGAGGCGACGTCGGTCGCGACCAGCGCCTTGACCTCGCCGGTGCGGAAGGCGCCCATCACGCGGAAGCGCGCGGCCTGGTCGTAGCCGCCGTGCAGCGCCTTGATCGAGTAGGGCAGGCGCTCGAGGCGCCGGTAGAGCCGGTCGACGTCCTCGCGCCGGCCGCAGAAGATCAGCAGCACGTCCTTCTCGTCGCTGCGCTCGATCATGCGGATCAGCGCCAGCGGCTTGTCGTCCTCGGCGAGCGACATCCAGCTCTGGTGGATGTTGTCGACGGTCTTCAGGCCGATCGCGGTGGCGACCTCGGCCGGCGTGCGCGTGTGCTTGCGCGCGAGCTTGAGCAGCGCGGGCGGGAAGGTGGCCGAGAAGAGCAGCGTCTGGCGCTCCTCGGGGATGAAGGAGAGGATCATCTCGACGTCGTCGAGGAAGCCGATCTCGAGCATCTCGTCGGCCTCGTCGAGCACCGCGAACTCCGTCCAGGGGAAGGAGAGGAAGCGCTGCTTGTAGAGGTCGAGCACGCGGCCGGGCGTGCCGACCACGACCTGCGCGCCGGATTTCAGCGCGCGGATCTGGCCGTCCATGCGGCTCGCCGCCGACGACCAGCGCGACCTTGATGCCGCGCGGCTCGCCCAGCGCGCGCAGCACGTTGCCGACCTGTTCGGCGAGCTCGCGCGTGGGCGTCAGCACCAGGCCCAGCACGCTCGCGCGCGCGGGGTCGATCTTCGACATCATCGGCGCGCCGAAGGCCAGCGTCTTGCCCGTGCCGGTCTCGGCCTTGGCGATCACGTCCTTGCCCTCGAGCACGGGACCGATGGCCAGGCACTGGATCGGCGTGGGCTTGCTGATGCCCATGGCCTCGATCGCATCCTGCACGTGCGGCTCGAGCGCCCAGTGGCGGAAGTTCTCGATCTCGGGCGGGGTCTCGGTCAGGTGCAGCGGTTCGACGTCGGCTGCGGGCGAATGTGCGCGCGGGCGGTGGGCGGGTCCGTGTTTGCCGGCGCGGTGGGGACGTTGCGTACTCAAGGAGTCTCTGCTGTTCTAGTTCTCATGGAATTCGAGGGCGATGAGAGTAGCCGAAACGCAGGCGCACGGGAACCCCGGGCTCGTTTCGCGGCCCTGCGGGCTGCCGCCAGGACCGTAGAGCTCTGCTATCGTGTCGGCCGCCGATGAACCCGCTCCCGCTGCTCCTGTGCCAGGCCCTGCTCGCCGCGCGCTCGAGCGCGCCGCTCGAACTCGTCGCGACGATCCCGCTGCCCGGCGTCGAGGGGCGCATCGACCACCTCGCGCTCGACGAGGCGCACGCGCACCTGTTCGTCGCGGCGCTCGGCAACGGCTCGCTCGAACTCGTCGATCTCAGCGAGAAGAAGGCGCACAAGCGCGTCGAGGGGCTGCACGAGCCGCAGGGCGTCGTGTACCTGCCCGCGCGCGACGAGGTCTGGGTCTCACAGGGCGGCGGCGGCGTGCTCGACGTCTACCGCGGCGAGTCGCTCGAACTGCTCGAGCACATCCGCCTCGGCCCGGACGGGGACAACCTGCGCGTCGACGCCGACGCGCAGCGGGTCTGGCTGGGCTACGGTTCGGGCGCGCTGGCCTGCGTCGAGGTCGCCGGACGCAAGGCGCTCGGCCGCGCGCGCTTGCCGGCGCACCCCGAGGCCTTCGCGCTCGAGCGCAAGGGAACGCGCGTGTTCGCCAACGTGCCCTCCGAACGCGGCGTGTGCGTGGTCGACCGCGAGAAGGCGGAGCAGGTCGCGTTCTGGCCGGTGGAGAGCGCGCAGGCGAACTACCCGCTGCTCCTGCTCGAGGCCGAGAAGCAGCTCGTCCTCGGCTGCCGCAATCCGGGCAAGCTGGTCGTGCTCGACAGCGACACGGGCAAGCAGCGCCAGGCCGTGGAGCTCTCGGGCGACGTCGACGACCTGTGGCTGGACGAGGCGCGCGGCCGCATCTACGCCTCGTGCGGCGAGGGCACGCTCGACGTGTTCGCGCGCAAGGCTGCGGGCGCGGCCTGGGAGCGCGTGGCCGTGGTCCCGACCGCCAAAGGCGCGCGCACCTCGTGCTTCTCCGCGGCGCGCAAGCAGCTCTTCCTGGCCGTGCCCAAGTCGGGCGAGCACGCGGCCGAGATCCGTGTCTACGAGGCGCGCGAGTAGAAGGACGGCACCCGTGCTGATCGCCACCTGGAACGTCAACTCCGTCCGCGCGCGGCTGCCGCGCCTGCTCGAGTGGCTCGAGAAGCGCAAGCCCGATGTCGTCCTGCTGCAGGAGACGAAGTGCCAGGACGAGGCCTTCCCCGAGGAGCCGATCGCCGACGCGGGCTACAACTTCGCGCACTTCGGCCAGAAGACCTACAACGGCGTCGCGATCCTCGCCCGGCGCCGCATCGAGGACGTCAAGCGCGGCCTCAGCGGCGGCGCGAACCCCGACGAGGAGCGGCGCGTGATCGCGGCGCAGGTCGAGGACGTCGTCTTCGTCAACCTGTACGTGATCAACGGCCAGGAGGTCGGCGCGCCGCGCTACTTCGACAAGCTCGCCTGGCTGGACGAGGTGCGCCAATGGATCGCCGGCAACTTCTCGACCCGCGAGAAGCTCGTCGTCGCGGGCGACTTCAACATCACCTTCGACGACCGCGACGTGCACGACCCGGAGCGCTGGCGCGAGAAGATCCTCTGCTCGACGCCCGAGCGCGAGGCGCTGGCCGCGCTGTGCTCGATCGGCCTCAAGGACGCCTTCCGCAAGTTCCACGAGGAGGGCGGGCACTACACCTGGTGGGATTTCCGCACGCAAGGGCTTCCAGTACAACGCGGGACTGCGCATCGACCACCTGCTGCTGTCGCCGCCGGCGCTGGAGAGCTGCACTTCGGCCGAGATCGACGTCGAGGCGCGCGCCGGCGAGAAGCCCAGCGACCACGCGCCGGTGCTGGCGACGCTCAGCTGAGAGCGCGGACGACAGACAGCGCGGACGACAGACAGCGCGGACGACAGACAGCGCGGACGACAGACAGCGGCGATCGGATAATACGGAGCCAGTCCCGTTTTTCACCCATTGCCCGTTGGCTTGCAGGCAGCTGTTCGCTAGCAGGGAAATGGGGGAAAAACGGGACTGGCTCCGTATTATCCGATCGCCTGCGTTCGCGTCGACCGGCTCCGAAGTACCCCAGCTCAGTCGACCGGCTTCGTCGCGTGCGCGGCCAGCGCGCTGTGCGCGCGGCGTTCCATGTCGGGCTCGGAGTACAGGCGCATGGTCTCGAAGGGCGCGAGCTGCAGCTTCTGGATCAGGATGTCGATCAGGCACGCGTCGGCGAGGTCCTTGGGCAGCTCCTCGAGCTCCTTGCAGCGCGCGCGCACGGCCAGGTCGAGTTCGACTGCGCAGTGCCATCCTGCGTGTGCCGCAGATCGGGCGTTCTTCCAGCGGCGCGTAGCTGACCCGCCGGTAGAGCCGGTCGCTGGGCACCTCGGTCACGCGCACGCGCGCCAGGCCGAAGAGCCAGATCAGGTAGCGCCGGCCGTCGGGCAGCTTCTCGTGGCGCGCGATCTCGCCCAGGCCCGCGACCGGGTGCACGGGCGGGCTGCCGGGCAGCTGGTTGGCGTACTCGTCGGGCACCGTGCCCATCACCAGGCGCCCGTTGCCGTCGATCAGGTCGTCGATCAGCTGGCAGTAGCGCGGCTCGAAGATGTGCAGCGGCACGATGCTGCCCGGGAAGAGGAAGAAGCCCGGCAGCGGGAAGAGCGGCGCGATCGGTTGCACGATCGGCGGGCAGGAGCCTGCAGGATTCTCCGGCCTTTGCTCCACGGGCCGCCTCATCAGGCCTTCGGTCGCGCGTGCGGGTTCCGGTCGAGCAAGTGCGAGCAGCGTCTGCGCGGCGCGCGACTCGGAACGCGAGCCGCGGATGCTGGCGCTCTTCTGCAGGTTGAGCAGCTGGCGGCGCAACATGCCCGCGTCGCAGGCGTCCTGGAACCAGGCCTGCTGGAAGCCCAGGCCGTTGAGTTTCAGGTAGGCGCGGCAGTCGCGCTCGGTGCGCAGCTTCCCGCGGTCGTAGGGATCGACGATCACGCTCTTCGTGCCGGCGTACAGGCGCAGCATCACGTGGCCGGGCAGCGGCAGCAGCGCCGTGCGGATGCCCGCGCGCCGCGCGACGAGGTGGTAGATCGCGCTGAGCGTCAGCGGCATCCCGCGCCGGCGTGCCAGGGCGCGCTGGATGTGGATGTTGTCCGGGTGGTGGAACTCGGCCGCGCTGCCGCCGAAGCCGAGCTGGCGACCCAAGACGTCGGCCAGTGCGGAGGCCTGGTAGAGCGGCTCGTTGCGTTCGAGCGCCAGGCGCTTGACCTGCTGCGCGAGCGTGTCGAGCTGCGCGCGCCATGGGCGCACGTCGAGCGTCGGGTCGGCCCAGCGCGCCAAGAGGAACAGCGCGCGCTCGAGGTCGATCGGCCGCGAGGCGACGTAGCAGCACAGCCGGCGCAGGCTCTTGCTGCCGGGCCTGCTCGCCGAGCAGGGCTCGCGCACGCGAGCGCACCTTGGGGTCGGCGCTCTTCTCGGCGCGCCGCAGCAGCGGCCGGGCGGCCTTGCCGGCGCCGAGCAGCTGGCGCTGCACCTCCGCGCGCACGACGGGCGAGTCGTCGCCGAGGAAATCGCCCAGCCAGCGCAACCGGCGCTTGTGCTCGAGCGCGACGCGTTCGCGGCCCGGAGCCAGAGGCCGTTCCGGCGCGATCGTGCTCGGGGACAGAGCGGCCTCGGGGTCGATGGCCTGGGGATCGTTCGCTTGCATCGAATCCTTACGCTGCGCTTCTACGCCCTCCGCCGGTGCGATGGAAGCTCCCGGGTCTGCTCATTATCCACCGGCGCGCCCGGAGCGGAAGCCGTTCCGGCCCTCCGTGTACGGCCGAGGGCGCAGTCCGGGCCGGGCGCTGCACGAATTCAGCTCCGCGGGAGGCCTCCGCGCCTTGCAGCGCCTCTCCAGCCTCCCTATCCTGCTTGCCCCAATTGTCCGCGGGACCCTCCCCCCTCCAGGGACAGGGCCGACCCGCACCGGGAGACCCCGGCGCTCCCCGCGCCGGAAGCGTCCCGGCCCGCGAGAGACCCCCAGCACACCAGCATGAGCGCGGCACGAGCACCCAAACGCATGGACGGGACGGCGGTGGTGATCACGCACGCCCTGCGCACGCCGATCGGCAAGTACATGGGTGGGCTCGCCGAGCAGAGCGGCCCCGATCTCGGGACGAGCGTCGTGCGCGCGCTGCTCGCCCAGGCGGCGCTCGACCCCGAGCGCGTCGACGAGCTGCTCTTCGGCAACGCGCGCCAGGCCGGCGCCGGCCCGAACCCCGCGCGCCAGGTCAGCGTGCGCGCCGGCATCCCCGAGCGCGTCACGGCCTGGACGATCAACATGGCCTGCGGCTCGGGCTTGAAGGCGATCAACCTCGCGGCCGAGTCGATCCGCCTCGGCCGCAACAGGATCGTCGTCGCCGGCGGCACCGAGAGCATGAGCGGCCTGCCCTTCTACCTGCCGCGCATGCGCACGGGCTACCGCCTGGGCCACTTCGACGTCGTCGACGCGATGTACAAGGACGGCTTCGACTGCCCGCTGGCGAAGATGCGCATGGGCGAGACGGCCGAGAAGCTGGCGCAGGACCTGGGCATCACGCGCGCCGAGCAGGACGCGTATCGCGCTCGGGAGCCAGAAGCGCTGCGCCGCCGCGATCGAGGCCGGCCGCTTCAAGGACGAGATCGCGCCCGTGACCATCGCGGGCAAGAAGGGCGACCTCGTCGTCTCGGCCGACGAGCACCCGCGCGCCGACACGACGCTCGAGAGCCTGGCCAAGCTCCCGCCCGTGTTCGACACGACGAAGGGCACGGTCAGCGCGGGCAACTCTTCCGGCATCACCGACGGCGCCGCGGCGCTGCTGGTGATGAGCGAGATCGAGCGCCCAGGAGCTCGGCTACGCGGTGCTCGCCTACGTCGGCGAGGCGACGCAGGCCGGCGTCGACCCGCGCGTCATGGGCATCGGCCCGGTGCCGGCCTTCCGCGCGCTGGAGCAGAAGAACGGCCTCTCGGCGAGCGACTACGACCTGGTCGAGCTCAACGAGGCCTTCGCCGCGCAGGTGCTCGCCTGCCAGCGCGAGCTCGAGTTCCCCGCCGAGCGCCTGAACGTCAACGGCGGCTCGATCGCGCTCGGCCACCCGATCGGCTGCACCGGCGCGCGCATCGTCGTCACGCTGCTGCACGAGCTGAAGCGCCGCAAGGCCGCGAACGGCCTCGCCACGCTGTGCATCTCCGGCGGCCTGGGCATGGCCACCGCGTTCCATCGCACCCCTCCCAGAGGATCGACATGAGCATCAAGAAGGTTGGAGTCGTCGGCTGCGGCCTGATGGGCCACGGCATCGCACAGGTCGCCGCGCAGGGCGGCTGCACGGTCGTCGCGGTCGAGACGGAGCAGAAGTTCCTCGACGCGGGACTCGCGCGCATCGACAAGTCGCTCGCCAAGCTGGCCGAGAAGGCCAAGGAGAAGGGCGGCAGCTTCGATGCATCGGCCGTGCGCGCGCGCATCAGCGGCTCGCTCGAGCGCAAGGCGCTGGCCGACTGCGATCTCGTGGTCGAGGCGATCGTCGAGGACCTCGGCATCAAGAACCAGCTCTTCGCGGAGCTCGGCAAGCTGTGCAAGAAGGAGACGATCTTCGCCTCCAACACGAGCTCCTTCCCGATCAGCGAGATGGCCAAGGCCTCGGGCCGGCCGGCGCAGTTCGTCGGCCTGCACTTCTTCAACCCGGTGCAGCTGATGAAGCTGGTCGAGGTCGTGCGCACGGACGCCACCTCGGAAGAGGTCTTCGCCAAGGCGCGCGCCTTCGGCGAGACCTGCGGCAAGTCGCCGGTCGCCTGCAAGGACACGCCCGGTTTCGTGGTCAACCGCCTGCTCGTGCCCTACATGGCCGAGGCGATGAAGATGGCCGACCGCGGCGACGCGAGCTTCCAGGACATCGACACGGCCATGAAGCTCGGCTGCGGCTACCCGATGGGGCCCTTCGAGCTGACCGACTACGTCGGCCTGGACACCACGCTCTCGATCCTGCAGGGCTGGGTGAAGCGCTATCCGAACGAGCCGGTGTTCAAGATCCCGGCCGTGCTGGAGAAGCTCGTGAAGGAGAAAAAGCTCGGTCGCAAGAGCGGCCAGGGCTTCTACAAGTGGGAAGGAGACAAGCGCACATGATTCTCGCACTGGTTCTTCTGGCGGCCGCGCCGCAGGTCACTTTGTCCGCACCGAGCATGCTCGTCAGCGGCGCACCCTTCGTCGCGCACGTCGAGTTCGTCGCGCCCGCGGGCGGCGCCTCGCTGCCTTCCTGGGCGCTGGGCGCGGCGGCCTTCACGGTCGACGGCAAGCCGCTCGCGGCCGGCCAGGGCTCGGCCAAGATCGAGCTGCTCGCGGGCCAGAAGCTGGTCAACGAGCTCGACCTCTCGGAGCTGATCTCGAAGTCGAAGCCGACCAACGGCGCCAAGTTCAAGCTCGGCCTGGCGAGCGAACTCGGCAGCGCGCCGGCCGTGGACGTGTCCTACCGCGAGCTGGCCGTGGCCGAGGCGGGCCTGGACTTCATGAAGCTGCCCGCCGAGGAGCTCTCGAAGTACCACGTCTACATGCAGACCAACCGCGGCGACATGGAGCTGGAGTTCTGGCCCGACGTCGCGCCCGGCCACGTGCGCAACTTCCTCGACCTGTGCTACACGCACTTCTACGACGGCAAGTCGTTCCACCGCGTGATCCCCGACTTCATGATCCAGGGCGGCGATCCCAAGGGCGACGGCACGGGCGACGGCCCGCGTCCGCTCAAGGCCGAGTTCAGCGACCGCAAGCACGTGCGCGGCGTGCTCTCGATGGCGCGCCAGGGCACGCCCAACACGCCCGGTCCGCAGGATCCGCTCAAGGACACCGCCTCGTGCCAGTTCTTCGTCATGGCCGCCACGGCGCCCTCGCTGGACGGCAACTACTCCGCCTTCGGCAAGGTCATCACCGGCCTGGAAGTGATCGACAAGATCGTCAACACGCGGCGCGGGGCGAACGACAAGCCCTTCGAGCCGCAGCTGATCCAGAAGGCGATCGTGTTCAAGGCACCCGCGAAGTGAAAGGCGAACCCATGCAAGCAGCCGAAGCCGGTCTCAAGTTCCTCGACATGCCCGTGGGCGAGCTGACGAACTTCCACGTCGTGCTGGAGACCAACCAGGGCGAGATGGAAGTCGAGTTCTGGCCCGACGTCGCGCCCAACCACGTGCGCAACTTCCTCGATCTGGCCTACTCGGGCTTCTACGACAAGAAGACGTTTCACCGCGTGATCCCGGGCTTCATGATCCAGGGCGGCTGTCCGCAGGGCAGCGGCATGGGCGACGGCCCGCGCAAGCTGAAGGCCGAGTTCAGCAAGCTGAAGAAGCACGAGAAGGGCGTGCTCTCGATGGCGCGCTCGCAGAACCCGGACTCGGCCTCGTGCCAGTTCTTCGTCATGCACGCGGCCTCGCCGCACCTCGACGGCCAGTACTCGGCCTTCGGCAAGCTCGTGCGCGGCCTCGACACGCTGGACAAGATCGCCGCCACGCGCACGGGCGGGAACGACCGGCCCGTCTCGACGCAGATGATCCAGAAGGCCAGCGTCATCCGCGTGCTGCCGGCCAAGGGCTGAGCGATGGACTTCAAGAACCTGCTGCTCGAGAGCGCCAACGGCATCGCCAAGCTCACGGTCAACCGGCCGGACAAGCTCAACGCGCTCAACCACGAGACGCTGACCGAGCTCGCGCGCGCCTTCGACGCGCTCGAGGCCGACGCCAGCGTGCGCTGCCTGGTGATCACGGGCTCGGGCGAGAAGGCCTTCGTCGCGGGCGCGGACATCAACGAACTCGTGGCGATGCCCTCGGCCATGGCGGCGAAGGAATTGGCCTACTTCGGCCAGCAGGTCTTCGGGCGTCTCGACCGCATGACCAAGCCCTCGATCGCGATGGTCAACGGCTTCGCGCTCGGCGGCGGCTGCGAGCTGGCGCTGGCTTGCACGCTGCGCACGGCCTCGAAGACGGCGCGCTTCGGCCTGCCGGAGGTCTCGCTGGGCATCATCCCCGGCTACGGCGGCACGCAACGCCTCGCGCGCATCGCGGGCCCCGGCGTGGCGCGCGAGTGGGTGCTGACGGGCGACATGATCCCGGCCGACGAGGCCTGGCGCGTGGGCGTCGTCAACCGGCTCTTCGCGCCCGAGGAACTCAAGGAAGGCACCTGGAAGCTCGCCGAGACGATCCTCTCGCGCGGGCCGATCGCGCTGCGCCTGGCGCTCGAGACGATCCGCCGCGGGCTCAACATGAGCCAGCAGGAGGGCGAGATCATCGAGAGCGACATGTTCGGCCTGGCATCCACCACCGAGGACATGCGCCAGCGCATGCAGGCGTTCCTCGACAAGACGAAGAAGAAGTAGGGCGGCACACACCATGGCAACCGAAATCGTCCTCGTTGGCGGAGCGCGCACCCCGATGTGCGAGTACTCCGGCACCCCCGGCTACGGCAAGTTGAAGGACCTCTCCGCGATCGAGCTCGCGGCGCACGCCTCCAAGGCTGCGCTCGCGCGCTCGAATGTGGATCCGGCCGCGATCGACCACGTGGTCATGGGCAACGCGCTGCAGACCTCCGTCGACGCGCTCTACGGCGCGCGCCACGTGGGCCTCAAGGCCGGCGTGCGCAAGGAGGTCGGCGCGCTGACCGTCAACCGGCTGTGCGGCTCGGGCATGCAGTCGATCGTCAGCGGCGCGCAGATGATCCTCCTGGGCGAGGCCGCGGTCGTGCTCGCCGGCGGCATGGAGAACATGTCGCAGGCGCCCTACGTGCTCTACGGCACGCGCACGGGCATCCCCTTCGGCGCGCAGCCCGTGCTGCAGGACTCGCTCTTCGCCTCGCTTTCGGACCCGGTCGCGGGCCTGATGATGGCGCAGACGGCCGAGAAGGTCGCCAAGCGCCTGGGCATCAGCCGCGAGGAGCAGGACAAGTTCGCGCTGCGCAGCCACCAGCTGGGCGCGGCGGCGGTCAAGGAAGGCCGCTTCGCGGCCGAGATCGAGCCGGTCGTGCTGCAGGGCCGCAAGGGCCCCGAGACGATCTCGATCGACGACCACATCAAGCCCGAGACGAGCCTCGAGGGCCTCTCCAAGCTGCGCGCGGCCTTCGGCAAGGACGGCACGGTCACCGCCGGCAACGCCAGCGGCATCGTCGACGGCGCCGCAGCGGTCGTGCTCACCACGGCGGAGCGCGCCAAGGCCGACAAGCTCGACGTGTGGGCCAAGCTGGTCGCCTGGGCGGCCGTCGGCTGCGAGCCGACCGAGATGGGCCTCGGCCCGGTGCCCGCGATCCAGGCCTGCCTCGCGCGCGCGAAGGTCGGCCTGCGCGACGTCGACCGGATCGAGATCAACGAGGCCTTCTCGGCCCAGTACCTCGGCTGCGAGAAGGAGCTCGAGCTCGACCGCGAACGCTGCAACGTCAACGGCGGCGCGATCTCGCTCGGACACCCGCTGGGCGCGACCGGCACGCGCCTGATGCTGACGCTCATGCACGAACTGCGCCGCTCGAAGAAGCGCTACGGCATCGCCTCGGCCTGCATCGGCGGCGGCCAGGGCATCGCCGTCCTGATCGAGAACCCGCAGGCCTGATCCCCGCTTGAACCCGCTCATCCACACCGCAGCAGGCGGGGAACGCGTCGTCGCGCTCACGCCCGGCAAGCGCGTCCTGTTCCTGACGAAGGACCTCGAGACGATCGAGCGCCAGCTGCGCGGCGAGCTCGACTTGGCGATGGAGGACATCGACCCGCGCGACCTGCTCGACGACATCAACACCGACGTGATGACGCCGGCCTGGGTCTGCTTCCGGCACCGGCCCGAGGACATCGCGCTCGACGCCTACGCGGGCCTGGTGAAGAAGGACGGCACGCGCGTGATGAAGACGCGCGCGCTGATGGACGGCAACTTCGAGGTGATCGTCTCGGGCCAGCGCAAGGGCACGGGCTCCTCGCGCGAGACGGCGCCGCAGTGCGAGAGCTGGAGCGGGATCCGCCTGGTCGTGGCGGCCTCCTTCGCGCCGATCCACGAGCGCAACAACATCAACCTCGGGCCAGTTGATGGCCGACTACGGCCAGCTCGCACGCCTGCAGCGCGGCGAGCAGCTCGCGCTCGAGGAGTTCACCGGCAAGTACGACCCGGTCACGCGCGCGATCCTCGAGTCCGGCGGCCTGTTCCCCTTCGCCACGCGCCTGAAGCAGAAGGAGATCGCGATCCCGCCGCTCGTCCACCGCCAGGCGCCCGATGACCATGGCCGAGAAGATCCTGGCCGCGCACCTGATCGGGCCGGGCAGGAACAATCAATCCGTCGCGCCGGGCGACATCGCGCTGGTGCACGTCGACGGCGGCTACAGCCACGAGTTCACCACCGCGCAGGTGCACTACTTCCTGGCCCAGGAATACGGCGCCGACTACAAGGTGCCCGACCCGAGCAAGTTCGCGGTCTTCGAGGACCACCTGCTCTACACCGACGGCGTCAAGCGCATGGCGCCCTTCGCGCGCGAGATCCAGACGCTGCGCGACCTGCAGAAGCAGTTCCAGCGCCACACCGGCGTGCGCGACTACTCGGCGCGCGAGGGCGTCTCGCCCGGCATCTGCCACCAGGTCGCGCGCGAGCAGTTCGTCGATCCGGGCGACTTCATCCAGGCCACCGACAGCCACACCTGCATGGGCGGCGGCATCGAACGCGCTGACCTGGGGCGTGGGCGCGACCGAGTACGCCGGCCTGATCCACTCGGGCTTCACCTTCGTGCAGGTGCCCGAGTCGATCCGCTTCGAACTCGTCGGCCGGCTGCGGCCCGAGGCGCACGGCCAAGGACCTGATGCTCTTCATCCTCAAGGTGCACGCCACGACCGAGGAGCACGCTCGACCGCGTGATGGAGTTCGGCGGGCCGGGCCTCGCGACGCTCTGCGTCGACGAGCGCGCCACGCTGACCAACATGGCCACCGAGTGCAGCGCCAAGTCCGGCATCTGCGAGGGCGACGCGCTGCTGGTCGAGTGGCTCGCCGCGCGCCGGCCCGGGCAGACGCGCGACGAGATCCGTGCGCGCTTCGTCGCTCCCGATCCCGGCGCGCAATACGCGGGCGGCGTGCACACGATCGACCTCGCCACGATCGCGCCGATGGTCGCCGAGCCGGGCGACCCGACCTACGGCAAGGACATCTCCGAGCTCTCCGAGGTCAAGATCGACATCGCCTACGGCGGCTCGTGCACCGCCGGCAAGGAGCACGACCTCGATCTCTACGCCGCGGTGCTCTCGCGACGCGCTCGCCGGCGGCCGGCGCATAGCGCGCCGGCACGCGCATGGTGATCCAGTTCGGCAGCGAGGCGGTGCGCGAGTACGCGCGCGCGCGCGGCTACCTGCAGGTCTTCCAGCAGGCCGGCGTCGAGGTGATCAACCCCGGCTGCGGCGCCTGCATCGGCTGCGGCCCGGGCGTCTCGGACACCAAGGAACAGGTCACCGTCTCGGCGATCAACCGCAACTTCACCGGCCGCAGCGGTCCGGGCCGGCTGTACCTCGCCAGCCCGCTGACCGTCGCGGCCAGCGCCGTCGAAGGCCGCATCACGAGCTGGCGACCCGGTCGCTTCGGCGGCAAGCAGAACTCCCCCCAGCAACAAGCGAGCAGGACAGCGAGATGAGCGAGTACGACATCGCAGTGGTGGCCGGCGACGGCATCGGCCCCGAAGTGACGCGCGAGGCCCTGAAGGTGCTCGACGCGGCGGGCGAGGTCTACGGCTTCCGCCTGCGCCGCAGCGAGTACCCCTTCGGCACCGAGCACTGGCTCAAGACGAAGGAGATCTTCCCCGAGTCCGCCTTCTCCGAGGTCAAGCAGAAGCGCGCGATCTTCCTCGGCGCGATCGGCGACCCGCGCGCGCCCGTCGGCCTGATCGAGTTCGGCGTCATCGCCAAGATGCGCTTCGAGCTCGACCTGTACGTCAACCTGCGCCCGATCAAGCTCTACGACGAGCGCCTGTGCCCGCTCAAGGGCAAGACGCCCGGCCGACGTCGACATGGTCATCTGCCGCGAGAACACCGAGGGCGAGTACGCCGGCTCCTTCGGCTACACGCACAAGGGCCTCGCCTCCGAGGTCGCGACGCAGGTGATGGTCTACACGCGCGAGGGCACCGAGCGCATCATCCGCTACGCCTTCGAGCTGGCGCGCACGCGCAAGCGCAAGCAGGTGACGCTGATCGACAAGGCCAACGCGCTGCGCGCGCAGGACATCTGGACGCGCACCTTCGCCGAGGTCGCGATGGAGTACCCGGACATCAAGACCGAGCACGCCTACATCGACGCCGCCTGCATGTGGATGGTCAAGAACCCCGAGTGGTTCGACGTGGCCGTCACCTCGAACCTCTTCGGCGACATCATCACCGACATCGGCGCGATGGTGCAAGGCGGCATGGGCATCGCGGCCAGCGGCCAACCTGCACCCGGGCAAGGTGTCTCTCTTCGAGCCGATCCACGGCTCGGCGCCCAAGTACGCCGGCAAGAACGTGGCCTGCCCCGTGGCGGCGATCCTGGCCGGCGCGATGCTGCTCGACTACGTCGGCGAGCCGCGCGCCGGGGCGGCGATCGAGAACATCGTGATCGACATGATCCGCTCGAAGCGCATCAAGGGCGTCAACACCGGGGACCACGGCACGACCGAGCTGGGCGATTTGATCGCGAGCGAGATCAGGAAGCCGGCGGTGGCGAAGGTCTAGGAGCCTCTCGCGATCGATCCGGAACCGAGGAGCCCGCCACGTGCGGGCTCTTCGCGTTCCGGGCAGAATGCGCGCATGGGTCTCGGGCTCGCACTCGACTTCCTTCCACGACCGACCGGGTTGCTGCGCCGTCGCGCTAGTGCGGAGGCGCTCGCGCGCGCACTGCTGGCCGAGGCCGTGAGCGCCTGGCCGCTCCTCGACGGCTTCGCTCGCGTCGAAGCGCGCGAGCGCGGCTGGTGGGTGCGCCTCGTCCCCTGCGAGGAGGACGTGCAGGTCGAGCAGGCCGAGAATCGCGTGCGCTTCTCGGCCCGCACCAGCACCTGCGGACCGGGCTACCACGCCTTCCTGGTCGGGCTGCTCGATCGCGTCGCGCAGCGCGACGGCGGTGTCTGGCATGACGCGGGTGCGGGGGACGAGACGACGCTGCTCGACGAGAGCGGCTACTTCGAGGAGCGCAACTTCGAGCGGCTGCAGCAGTCGATGAGCGGCTGGTTGCGGGCGCTCGGATCCTCGGTTGCCGGCGGGGAGATCGGAGAGGGCTCGCGAATCTGCATGCCGGTGGACTTGCCCGACACGCTCGAACCCGGGCTACTCACGCCTTCCGGTGTGCGTCCGCGCGACTTCTTCATGCAACTCGCACGGTTGGAGGGCAAGGCACTCGCCCAGGCTGCATCCGAGTGGTTCGCGTGGTGGGACGAGGGCACGCAAGCAGCTCCGCAGGGCCTCGCGCGTGCCATGCTCTTCCAGCTGCCCTGGCGCGTACCAGAGTCAGATACGGAGAAGACCGAAGTGCGGATTGCGCTCACGCTCGTGGAGAGCGTCCCGCCAAACACGCGGTTCGCAGGAGACACGGCTACGGATTGTGCGGCAGAGCTTCGAGAGCTCTTGCTGCCCGGCGCCGCTGACCGTGCGCCACGCTCGCACGGCTTCGGCTACCGTCGTGGCGAAGTGGCCTTCCGCCCGTTCGAAGGTTGCAAGATCCGGCTGCCGGGATATTGGCATGAGTCCCGCGAAGACGAGGGCGCGACTGCGCTCTATTGGCATGGCGGGAAGACGGTGCGCGTCTCGACGAGCAGGGTGCAGGACTCCGGCGAGCCGGTGCCGGCTTCCGCGATCCTGAGAGCGGCCCAGGCTGGGCGACCCGCGGCGCCGGTACGCACGTTCGAGTGGTCGGGAGATCCAGCCCCGGGCGTTGGCTGGGTCGTGCGAACAGAAGAGGAAGGACAGGCCTACTTCCTCATGCTCGCGTGCAAGGCCGTGGAAGGCAGGTTGATGCACATGACGATCGCCTACCTGTCCGAGTCCGACCACGAATGGGCCGAGAGGGCGGTGGCCGGAGCGCGCATCCACGACTGAACAGGATCGAGCTGGTCAGGACCTGGAGCGCCATTCCCCAACAGCCGCCAACGAGAAGTCGAGACAATGCGCGCGCCTCGAGCGCGCGCATTGCGTTGGAAACCAGGTGCATGTGTGCGGGTAGACTTCGAGGCACTTCCACCGAGACATTCGATGCGCACATGCCTCCTCGTCCCGCTTGCACTGACCTGGTCCTGCTCGCGTGAGGGATCGCCGGCATGGACCGAGAGTCAGGGCGTCGCTCTCCCGCCCGTCGCGAGGGAAGCGCCGTCGCCAGGAGACGCCAGTCCCGAGCCCCAGGACCTCGAGCCGGTCATCATGCAACCGGGCATTGGCAGCGAACGATCGCCGTTGCTTGAGGGCGCGGACGCAGAATTCAGCATGATCTGCTCCCCGAGCTTCACGCCGGAGTACGCAGTTGCGCTGATCGCCTCGGACGAACCGCGCTCGGGCCGTCGCTTCGTGATCCGTTTCGCTGGAGCCGAACCTCAGCGGCACAAGCCTCTTGAGAAGGGCGAGGACCCGCGCCGGCATGCGGAGGCGGAGATCGACGCGACTTCGGCTTCGCAGCTGCAGCAGGCCTGGAGGGCTGTCGTGAAGCGGGCGCGCGAGCCGCAGCCGGTGTACGACTACGGACCGGATGGCGAGCGCCGCGAGGTCCACCGGGCATTCATCGATGGGACGAGCTACCGCTTCGACTGCGGGCCGCTCGCGGGAACGACGTACATGCCCAAGGCCGAGCTGACTTCTGGGATCGTCGAACTCGGCGAGGAGTTGCGCAAGTACGCGCTGCTCGACGAGGCGGCGCGGCCTGCACAGCTCGCGCGCTGCCTCGAGCTCGCGAAGAAGCTGCAGGCGGCTGCCGACAAACGGCCCTGGTAGAGGCGCGGGTCATCCGGTCCTGGAGGTCGGCGTTCGCAATGCATAGTTGCAAGCCATGGCCAGAACGCTGCGCCGCTGCGGGCCGTCACGACCGGGGGCGGCGACATGATCGTTGGCGAACTGCGCAAGCCGGTGGTGGCCACGGTTTACGCGCTTCGACGCGCAGAGGTAGGATCCGATTTCATTCCGAGGACGCCGATGACCCTCCGAGCACCCTTCACGCAAGCCGTTCTCGCACTCGCACTCGTATGTGGATGCCGCGCGCCGGTCCACGCACCCGAGACCGCGCCGCCCGACCCGAGTTCGTCGGAGGCCAAGGCACAGGCCTTCGTTGAAGACGACTGGAGCGAGGAGACCGCGGATCTGAAGCCAGTCGAGGGTCGCGGGTATCAGTACGCGGTGCGCGAGTTCCTCCTTGGCGAAGCCAGCCCATGGGTGTCCATGGTGTGCACGCCGAGTTTCAGCCCCGAGTACTTGGTGGCTGTCGTGGATGCTGGGGGATCGGACAAGACGGGTCGGCCGCAGGCCCAGAGTTATTCGATCCTGACGGCCGCTCCATCTGAGCAGCTTTGGCCGCACACCGAGAAGAAGGACTTCCACGGCATGAAGGTGGAGCGATTCCTGGTACCGATCGACGATGAGTCGGCACAGGTGATTTGTGCTGCCTGGGAATCCGTCGTGCGGCGAACACGCTACCCGAAGCCTCACTACCTGTTCGACGAGAACGGGAAGCGCTCAGAGTCGATCTCAGTTGGCATGGACGGGACGACCTACCTCTTCGACACGCAGCGCTTTCGCGGCGAAGTGTGGTCGCCGAAGGGGGGACTGCCAGCACGCCTCTTGCGGTTCGCCGAGGAACTGAGGACCCTCGCCCAGGCGGACGAATCCCAACGCGCTGCGCAACTCGCGCGCTGTCTCGAATCGGCGAAGAGCATTCAGACCGCGGCAGAGAAGCGGCCCTGGTAGCGGGCGGACGCAGGGTTGCGACGCTTGCAATTCTGCATTCGGAATGCATATCTGCAAGGTTGTGTCGGACGCCGAGCCAATCGGGCGTGACAGGCGATGCGAGCGGTCCTACAACCGCTCGCCATGCGACGCGTACTCCTCGCCCTGATCCTTGCTGCTGTCGGCTCGGCTTGCCTCTCCAAGCGTCCGACCGAAGAAAAGGCAGCTCCGACCTCGGTCGTGATTGCAGTCGGGACTCCGGCGTACCGCGAGCAGGTGATGCACAGCTCGTTCTGCGCCGACTGCCATCCGGCGATCTATGCCGAGCACGAGGCCAACACGCACGGGCTCGCGTTCCAGGACACGGAGACGCGCCTGGCGACGCACAACTTCCGGCGCGAGGACTGCGTGCGTTGCCACACGCCGCGGCCGGTGTTCGAGACGGGCATCGGGATGACGCCGATGCAGCGCTGGACGGATCTGGAGGAGGGCAACACGTGCATGTCGTGCCACTGGAAGAAGGGCGTCGACTACGCGCGCTTCCGGGGCGGGGCGGAGTGCAAGACGGCTTTCGATCCGCGCGTGGGGGAGGTCGAGGCGTGCGCCTCGTGCCATCGGATCGCCGGGACGCCGGACCAGTGGTCGCGCGCGGAGCAGGGGCACAAGGCGGGGCGCGTGTGCATCGACTGCCACATGCCGCTCGTCCTGCGGCCTGTGGCGGTGGGCGAGAAGCCGCGCGAGGTGCACAGCCATGTGTTCCCGGCCTCGCACAGCGAGAAGCAGCTGCGGCGCGCGTACGAGTGGAAGGCGTCGGTCGAGGGCAACGAGCTCGTGGTGCGCATCACGAACAAGGGCGCGGGGCACAACTTCCCGACGGCGACGCGGCAGCGCGCGCTCGAGTCGCTGGTGACGGTGCGCGATGCGGACGGGAAGGTGATCGGGAGCTCGCGCATGAGCTGCACG
Organism: uncultured Planctomycetota bacterium; assembly: GCA_963829015.1. Classification (GTDB taxonomy): domain Bacteria; phylum Planctomycetota; class UBA1135; order UBA1135; genus JADJLZ01. The sequence goes on from CAWHGR010000001.1 coordinate 45,500, forward strand.
TATCCGTACGCGTCGGAGCTCGAGCCGGGACAGCTCACGATGCCGGTGAGCACGCAGATCCCCTCGGGCAAGACGCGCGAGCACCGCGTGCCGCTGCCGGTCGCGAGCGGGACGGTCGAGTGCAGCTTGTACTTCAAGATCTACCGGCCGTCGGCGGACAGCGATCCGGAGCTCGCGCGCGTGCTCGAGACGGCGACGCTGCCCTTCGACGGCGTGACGCCTTCGACGGCGCCGATCGTGGATCCGCCGCGGACGGGTTCGCCGGCACCGGCGGCGAGCGTCGAGGAGTTCTTCGATCCGGCGGGCTTCTGCAACGTCGCGCGGCCGGAGCCCAAGCCGGGGCCGATCGAGATCCCAGAGGGCAAGACGCACGAGGAGCGGCTGCGGCTCGTGTCGCTGCTCGAGTTCCACATGCCCGAGGCGCGGCGGCTGGCGCACGAGAGGCTGCGCGTGCTCGGCGTGACGGCGATGCCGGAGCTCGTGCAGGGGCTCGGCGCGTGGAGCAACGAGACCTTCAACCAGGCGCAGGACATCGTGGCGGAGATCGGTGCGCCGGCGCTACCCGCGCTGCGCGGGGCGCTGCACTCATCCGAGCTGTACGTGCGCTGCCACGCGCGCTTCGTGATCGCGCGCATCGGACTCGACGCGGCGCACGTAGAGCTCCTGCGCGAGCTCGAGGGCGGGCTCGCATCGGCCGAGCCGCTCGACCGCCGCAGCGTGGCCGAGGCGCTCGGCACGCTGCGCGACGCGCAGGCGGCGGCCGGGCTCGCGCGCCTGCTCGCCGATGCCGATCCGGACGTCGTCAGCGCCGCCGCGCAGGCGCTCGCACGCATCGACGATCGCACGGCCGTGCCGGTCCTGCGCGAGGCGCTGGCGTGCGCGCAATCCTTCGAGCTGCGCCGCGACCTTGCGGGCGCGCTGTGCGAACTGGGCGAGCCCGCGGGGGTGCAGGTCCTGATCGACGGCCTGGACGTGCGCGACGACGCGCTGCGCGAAAGCTGCTTCGAGCGGCTGTTCGCCGTCACCGGCCTCTTCTGCGGCTACGACCCGGACGCTCCGCGGCCCGCGCGTCTCGAGGCGCTCGCGCGGCTGCAGGCCTTCTGGACCGCCAAGGGCGGCGCGCGCTGGCTGCGCCGGCCGGCGGAGGTCGCTCCGCGCGTGCGCGAGCACGCGCTCGAGCTCGTGCTGGCGCTGGGCGAGGGCTCGGACACGGTCGCGCCCGGCGACAATGCGCAGCTCATGAAGGAGCTCGTCGGCCTGGGCGAGGATGCCGTGCCCGCGCTGCTCGACGCGCTGACGTTTCCCGCGGGCTACTGGAGGAAGCGCCAGCTCGCCTGCGAGGCGCTGGGCCAGATCGGATCGAAGGACGCGGCGCCCTTCCTCGCCGCCGCGCTGCGCGACACGACGCCCGCGGTCTGCGAAGCGGCCTGTGCCGCGCTCGCAAGGTCCGGCGATCCGGCCGTGCTGCCCCAGCTCGTGCACTACGAGCAGCAGCTGCGCGGCTGGCGCCTCGATCCGCAGCGCAGCGCGGACGTCGAGCGCCTGCTCGAGGGTGCGGCGCACACCCGCCACGCGCTCGAGTAGACGCCGCGCACGATTTCCGGCGTCCGAACGAGCAACCTGCGGGTCGCCCGAGCGTCTTCCTCCGGGGGGGCTGCGCTTGGCACCGGCACGGATCGTCTTCTACAGGAACTCGCGCGGGCAGCTGCCCGTGCTCGACTGGCTGCGCGAGCTGCGCCAGCGCGACCTGGCGCTCTACGCCTCCGTCGCGGCGGCACTCCACGAGCTCGGCGCGTGGGGCCGTGCGCTCGGTCCGCCGCTGTGCGCGCACCAGGCCGACGGGCTGTACCTCCTGAGGCCTCAGGCGCCGAAAGCCTGTGCGCCGATCCTGTACTTCCTCCACGGCGACCAGGCCGTCGCGCTCGGGCCGGCGAAGCGCGAGGGGGATCCGCTGCCGCTGCTCACGCTGGTGCGAGCGAGCAGGCTGCGGCGCGAGTTCGAGCGCGATCCCCGGGGGCGTTCGCATGAGGAACTCGTCGAGTCCGAGGATCTCTGACGGCCTCGTGCTGCTCGACGAGCTGACGGGCGCCGAGCCGCGCCTGCGCAAGGCGATCGCAGAGGCGCGCCTGATGCTCGAGATCGCGCAGGCGGCGCACGCGGCACGCGCGCGCAGCGAGATGAGCGCCGAGGAGCTCGATCTCTACGTCGGTCTGCGGCCCGAGACGGTCGAGCGTCTCGAGCGTGCGGCCGCCGGCCCGCGGGCCTTCGCGAAGTTGCGGCGCATCGCCGAGGCGCTCGAGCTCGACCTGCGCATCGTGCTCGTGCCGCGTCCGTCCCGCGGGACGGCGCCGCGGGTTGCGCCCATCGCAAGATTGCGATAGAAGGGGAGGCCATGCTTGCCGCCGGTCAGGATCGTCTTCTTCAAGGACATGCAGGGTGGCCTCCCGGTGCTGGATTGGTTGCGGACAATTCGCTTCCGCGATCCCGTGCTGTTCACGCGCATCGGCTTCCTGCTGCGGGAGCTGGCCGCGAAGGGGTACGAGATGCGTCGCCCCTACTCGGAGTACCTGGGCCAGGGCCTGTACGAGCTGCGCTTCCGGTCCGGCCGCATCCAGATCAGGATCCTGTACTTCTTCCACGGTCGGGAAGTTGTGGTGCTGTCCTCGGTGCTGCGCAAGGAGGCTCGCATCCCTCCGATCGAGCTCGGCCGGGCGGCTCGGCGCAAGTTCGAGTTCGAGTCGAACCCCGGAGCGCACAGCCATGAAGAAGATCTCTAGGCGCAAGACGACGGATGGACTGCTCATCCTCGAGCGCCTGACCGGCGACGATCCGAAGATCCGGGCCGCGATGGCGGAGGCACGACTTCAGTTCGAAGTCGGCCAGGTCGTCTACGACGCACGCACGCAGGCCGGCTTCACGCAGGCGCAGCTTGCGCGCAGGGTCGGGACCACTCAATCCGTCATCTCGAGGCTTGAGGACGCCGACTACGGCGGCCACTCCCTCTCGATGCTGCGCCGCATCGCGCGGGCGCTCGACCTGTGCGTCCACATCACGCTCGAACCGCTCCCGACGCGTCGCCGTCGCGCCTGAAATGCGCGCAGCCCCGCCCGGCGAGCTGCCGGACGGGGCCGCACGTGCTGGAGGCGAGGCGCGAGCGACCCGCGCCCTGCCGTTGCGATCACTGGGCCGCGGCGACCTTCTTCATGATCGCGGCCGGGTCCTTGTCGAGCTCCGCGACGCACTTCGAGCAGCAGAAGCGCACGAGCGTGGTGCCGTAGAGCTTGTTGACCGGCTCGCCCATCTTGCCGAGTTCCTCGCCGCTGACGGGGCAGGTCTTCAGCTTGTAGGTCTTGAGCTGCGCGTCGATGTAGGCCTTGTCGAGCTTGGCCATCGCGGGCGCGATGTCCTTGTCCATCATGCCGGCGCACTGCGCGGTGCAGCAGCGAACGAGGCGCGTGCCGACCACGTGGTTGACCGCGTCCTTGCCGAGCTTCGCGCCGCAGAGGCAGTTCTCCATCGGGTAGCTCTTCAGCTGCGCGGCGACGACGGCGTCGTCGACCTTCTTGATCATCGCGGCGTCGACCTTGGCCGAGCACTTCGAGCAGCAGGTGCGCACGAGGTGGCCGTCCTTGACGTTGTCGACGGCGTCCTTGCCGAGCTTCTCGCCGCTGACCGGGCAGGTGTCGAGCGGGTACGAGGGCTTCTGGGCCTTGATCACCTCGGCATTGGTGGGCGCGGCCTTGGCCGGCGCAGCGGCGGGCTTGGGGTCCTGCGAGGCGAAGCCGTAGGAGATTGCGAGAAGGGCGAGTGCGCCCACGGAAAGCATCAGGTGTTTCATGGCAGTGGTCTTCGGTGCGGCCGAAACCGCGGGATGAGGGGGCCTTGAACGCGAGCAGCCTAGCAATCCAGGCTGGATTGCGCACCTCGGGCTGTGGTGGCGGCCGCTTTACGCGCGTACAACTCGCGCTGCGAATGAACGGACGGAAAGGATCGGGCGGCGGCAGCCGCAGCGCCCGGCGCATGCTGCGCAGCGGGCTGCGCCAGGCCTGCATCCTGCTCCTGACGCTGCTCTTGACCGCAGTCTGGTTTCTGGGAAAGACCTGGAACCGCAGCCCGCGCAGCCACCGCGCCTGGCGGCGCAGGATCTTCGGCGCCTGGTCGCGCAGCATGCTGGCGCTGGTCGGCACGCGCGTCCGCTCGCGCGGCACGCCGCCGGACGGGCCGTGTTTCCTCGTCTCGAACCACCACGGCTGGCACGACGTCCTGGCGCTCGCGGCCGAGGTCGACTGCGTCTTCGTTTCGATGGGCGAGATCCGCGCCTGGCCGCTGATCGGCAGGATGGCGCGCGCCTTCGACACGATCCTGATCGACCGCGACGAGCGGCGCGAGATCCCGCGCGTCAACGCCGAGATCGCCGCGGCGCTCGCGCGCGGCGAGCGCGTGTGCTTCTTCCCCGAGAGCCGCACGACGAGCGGCGCGCGCGTCGAGCACTTCCATTCGGCGCTGTTCGAGAACGCGGCGCTCTCGAACATGCCGGTGGGCTGGGCAGCGATCGGCTTCCGCACCGGGCCGCACGATCCGCCGCCGGGCCAGGTGGTCGCCTGGGCGCGGCGGCCGTTCCGGGATTACCTGCGCGGGATGCTGCGCGCCGACCGCGTCGAGATCGAGATCGTCTTCGGCGCGGGCCTGCTGCGCGGCAGCGAGCGCAAAGAGCTCGCGCGCGAGGCCGAGCAGCGCGTGCGCGAGATGTTCGTGCCGCTCGAGGGGGCGGAGGGCCAGCCCTGAAAGCCAGCGAGACGGCCTCTCGGCCGCCTCGCGTGGTCTTGAAGTCGTGAACTACGACTTCGCGTATTTGACCGGTCACCCATAGGAGCGTGTCTCCTTCTGGGTGACGGGCTTGTCGGCCTTGAGGTCCTTCACGACCGACTCGACGAAGTTGACCGGCTCCTTGGCGTCCTTCTCCATCGCGTTGTCGATCGCACCGCGGTAGGCCAGGTTGCCCTTGACGTCGATCACCATGCAGTGCGGCGTCGACTTGGCGCCGTAGGCACGGCCGACCTTGCCGTCGGTGTCCAGCAGCACGGTGTGCGTCGTCTTGTGCTCCTTGAAGAACTCCTTGTTGGTCTCGATCTTCGAGTCGGGATGGTCGGCGTTGTTCGAGTTGACCAGCAGCCAGACCACCCCGTCCTTCGTCAGCTTCTCCGAGGTCGTGCGGCAGTTGCCGCCTTCCTTGTAGCCGGCGTCGCAGTAGGGGCAGCTGGGCTGGAACCACTCGAGCACGACGATCTTGCCCTTGTAGTCCGCGAGCTTGACGGTCTTGCCGTCGAGGTCCTTGAGCTCGAAGGTCGGGGCGGCCTTGCCGATCTCGGCCGGGACCACCTTCTCCTTCTTGGGCTCGTCCTTCTTCTTCTCGTCCTTCTTGTCCTGGGCGAAGACGAATGTGCTCGTGGCGAGCACGGCCGTCAGGCACAGGAGCGGAAGGGTCAGCGGTATCTTCTTCATGGATCTCCTATCGGTTCGCGAGCCGGGTTCGATGACGGCTCGCCCTGGGAAAAAAGAACTCCGCACCGGACCTCGCGGTCCGGCACGGAGCGTTCGTCACGGAACGTCGCTGCAGCGGGCACGTCCGTGCCCGGTCACTGCGCGTTCAGAGTGTGCGCGCGTGGCGCATCAGGGCTTGGCCTTCGCGTACTTCACGCCGCAGCCGTAGGACTTGGTGTCGGCGGTCGTGACCGGCTTGCCGGCCTTGAGCTCGGCGACAGCGGCCTCGACGTAGTTCACCGGCGTCTTGACGTCCTTCTCCTGCGCGTTGTCGATCGCGCCGCGGTAGGCGAGGTTGCCCTTGGCGTCGATCACGAAGCAGTGCGGAGTGGTCTTCGCGCCGTAGGCCATGCCGGCCTTGCCGTCGGTGTCCATCAGCACGGTGCGCGAGAGCTTGAGGTCGTCGAAGAACTTCTTGTTGTTCTCGATCTTGCTGTCGGGGTTCGCGGCCTCGGTCGAGTTGACCAGCAGCCAGACGACACCGTCCTTGGTGAGCTTGTCGGCCGAGAGGCGGCAAGCACCCTTCTCCTCGTAGGTGGCCTTGCAATAGGGGCAGCTGGGCTGGAACCACTCGAGCACGACGATCTTGCCCTTGTAGTCGGCCAGCTTGAGTTCCTTGCCGTTGAGGTCCTTCAGCACGAAAGCCGGCGCGGCCTTGCCCAGTTCGGCAACGGGGGCCGCCTTCGGCGCCGCTGCGGGTTCCTGCTTGCCGGCGACCTGTGTCGCGAAAGCGGCGCCGGCCAGCACGAGGCTGGCGAGCGCGAGAATCGAAAGCTTGTTCACGTTCATCATCGGAATCTTCCTCCCAGGGTTTCAGTTGCCGTACGCAGCGGAGTACTTGTGATCGAACCAGTACTGCACTGTTCCACTCTTGGTCTTCACGCTCAGGATGCCGGGGCAGCCGAAGTTCTGGTCGCCCTTCGGCCGCTCCTTCCAGCGGTAGAGCAGCTCGAGCCCCGGGCCCTTGGAGAGTGGGGCGGCGGCCGAGGATACGCAGGCCGGATTGCGCTGGTCGGCGGGGATGAACTCGAGCTCGAGCGCATCTGCGACCGCGATCCCGATGCGGCAGTCGCCGGACGGCTTCGCGTCGAGCGTCAGCTCCGTCTGCAGTCCCTTCAGCTCCGACAGCGGCCGCGGCAGCTTCGCGCGCGCGTCCTTGAACAGCGCCTCGTTCGCGGGCACCGGTTCGCCGGCGCTGGCGCATTCCAGGTCGAGCGTCGCGGCGCCCTGGCCCTCGAAGCAGCGCGAGGTGCACACCAGCCAGCTGGCCGAGAGCTCGAAGTGCGCCTTGGCACCGTTCTCGATCTTCGCCGGCGCCACCGCGTCGAAGAGCACCAGCACCGTTCCCTCGTGGACGAAGGAGTAGAGCGGGCCCGGGTCGGTGTGGTGCTCGGGCACGGGGAAGCGCGCCGAGCCGACCGTGAACTCCTTGGCCGCCTCGATCTCGACGCGCGTGGGCACGCCGGTGTCGCCCGGGTTCTCGCCCCAGTAGATGTGCCAGCGCGGCGCGACGCTGAGCTTCGCCGCGAGCGTGAAGTGCTCACCGGCATGCAGCTTGGCGCGATCGCACACGAGTTCGACCCCGACGAGCTTGTTGCCGTCGGGTTCGGCCCCGGCGCGCGGGTCCTGGGGTCGGGCGGCGAGGAGCAGGCTGGCGAGTGCGAGGAGCATGGCAGGAACCGGATCGTATCACGCTCGACAGCGCGATTCGCACGCCGTGCGCGGCGCGGACGATTTACCGGATCCTTGCCGCGCGACGGGCGTTATCCTCGGGCGCCATGGCCGGCCGCAAGCGCTTCAGCGTCATTCGCGATCCGGTGCACGGCGACGTGTACCTGACGCACGAGGAGCTGCGCCTGCTCGACACGCGCGAGATGCAGCGCCTGCGCGGCGTGAAGCAGCTCGGGACTGCCTACCTCGTCTTCCCCGGCGCGACGCACACGCGCTTCGACCACTCGATCGGCAGCCTGCACATGGCCGGGCGCATGATCGAGGCGCTCAACCTCTCCTTCGAGCTCGATCCCGCCGGTTGCGTGCGCGTGAGCGAGGAGGAGGCACGCGTGATCCGCATCACGGCGCTCCTGCACGACATCACGCACATCCCCTTCGGCCACTCGATCGAGGACCAGGACGGGATCTTCGGCCGCCACGACCGGCCCGAGCGCTTCGAGCGCCTGCTGGGCGGAGGCACGGCGGTCGGAAAGGTGCTCAAGGAGCTGGGGCTCGCCGACGAGGTGCTGGCGGTGCTCGCGGGCACGGGCAAGCAGCGCGTTCCGCCCAGCTGGGGCCAGATCGTCGGCGGCACGATCGCCTCGGACATCCTCGACTACCTGGCGCGCGACGCCTACTTCACGGGCCTCAAGCTCTCCGTCGACCCGCGCGTGACGAGCTACTTCCGCATCGAGCGCGCCGGCGGGAACCTGTTCATCGACCTGGCCAAGCACGACCTCTTGCGCGAGGACATCCTCTCCGAGGTCGTGCGCCTGCTCGAGGCGCGCTACTACTTCTCCGAGCGCGTCTACTACCACCACGCCAAGGTCGCGGCCGGCGCGCTGGTCGCGCGCGCGGTCGAGCTGTGCATCTCCGCCGGCGCGCTCGCCGAGCCGGACTTCCAGGACCAGGACGACCACTCGGTGCTCGACCTGCTCGAGCGCTCCGTCGAGAAGCAGGACAAGGCCCTGCGCGAGCGCGTGCGCAACCTCGTGCGCCGCTTCCGCGAGCGCCAGCTGTACAAGCGCGCGGCGGTCTTCCCGCGCTACGAGAACGAGGCCGTGCAGGGCGAACTCGTCAAGCGCTACTTCGCGCCCGGCGGCGCCAAGGCGCGCGCCGAGGTCGAGGCGCGCATCGCCGACCTCGTGCGTTTCGCGAGCGGCAAGAGCGTCGACGTGATCGTCTACTGCCCGGCGAAGGAGATGCAGCTCAAGGAGGCGCGCACGCACGTGCGTTGGCCGGGCAAGGGCGAGATCCGGCCGCTCTCCGAGTTCGCCGACAAGGTCCCGCGCCTGGCCGACCTCGAGCGCAGCTACCGCGCGCTGTGGAAGTTCTACGTGCTGGCCGACACGAGCGATCCCGAGCTGCTGCAGGAAGTGCAGCAGGCCGCGCTGGCCGAGTTCAGCGAGTCGCGCAACGCCTACAGCGTGCGCGGGGGATGAGCGCCGCGCAGCGAGTGCTGCTCGCGCTGCTGCTGGCGCTGCCCGCACAGGACGTGCAGCAGTTCGCGACCGAGCTGCCCGGCGACCTCAAGACGGTCGAGACGCTCAAGGCCTACGAGCCCAAGACGACAGGACCGAAGCGCCTGAAGCCCGTGCTCGGGATCCGCTTCGGCGCGTACCGCAAGACCGGCGCGGAGATCCTGAGCGTCGAGCCGGGCTCGCCCGCGGCGGCCGAGGGCCTGCTGCCCGGCGATCTCGTGCGCATGATCGGCCGCTACCGCATCGACGAGGCCGAGGACCTGGAGAACGCGCTCGCCGCGCTGCGCGTCGGATCGGCGGTGCAGCTCTTCGTCAAGCGCCCGGCGGTGAAGCGCGAGGTGCTGGTCGAAGCCGCACAGGGCGATCCCGGTTTCGACTACCGCCACACGCAGGGCCACTTCGAGGTGACCGACGTGCGCGGCGGCTCGCCCGCGGCGCGCGCGGGGCTGAAGGTCGGCGACTGCTTCACGCAGGTGGACAAGGTGCTCTACAGCGGCGCGAGCCAGCTGCGCCGCGCGCTCAAGGGCAAGGCCAAGTTCAGCGTGCTCGTGCAGCGCGAGGAGAGCAGCTTCCAGCCGAGCTTCAAGCCCGCGGGCGCGAAGGAGGAGGAGGTCCTCGACTGGAAGGGCAAGAGCTTCAAGCTGGCGGTGCTGCTGGTCGAATTCAGCGACCGCAAGCACAACGCGAAGTACACCAGCAAGGACTTCGAGCGGCTGATGTTCTCGGTGGGGGAGTACACGCAGTCGCCCGACGGACGCACGACCTACGGCAGCCTGCGCGACTACTACAAGGAGATCTCGGTCGGCACCTTCGACGTCACGGGCAAGGTCTTCGACTGGGTCGGCGTGCCCGAGACCTGGAGCTACTACGACGCGCAGGACATGGGCGGCGGCGCGCCCGGCACGCGCACGATCTTCCAGGACGCGCTCGAGGGCGCGCGCAGGAAGTTCGGCGCCAACGCGCTCGACGGCTTCGACGGCGTCGTGTTCCTCTACGCCGGCGAGCGCGAGAGCCTGCGCGGCTCGCAGCTCTGGCCGCACCGCGCCTCGGTGGACGTGGGCGGCCGCGGTCTGCCGTACTACATCATCGAGGAAGGCGGCGAGCGCTTCACCTCGATCGGAGTGCACTGCCACGAGTTCGGGCACATGCTCGGGCTGCCGGATTTCTACGGCTACGGCCACCGCACGGGCGTGGGCGAGTTCTGCGTGATGGCCATCGGCCACCTGGGGGCGGCGCCTTCCGGCCCCGACCGGCCCTTCCACATGTGCGCCTGGTGCAAGATACGCCTGGGCTGGCTCACGGCGCGCACCGTGCTGCCGAGCGAGCGCCAGCATCTCGCACTGCGCGGCGTCGAGGGCCGCAACAACGAGGCGCTCAAGATCCTGCTCTCGCCGACGGGCGAGGAGTACTACCTGCTCGAGGCGCGCACGCGCACCGGCTTCGACAGCGACTTCTTCCGCCCCGGCCTCTTGGTCTGGCACGTCGGCGACGACGAGGCGCGCGAGCGCGGACAGATCAGCGTGGCTATCGACCTGGTCGAGGCGCACGGCAAGCGCTACTTCGACGCCTCGCTGCGCGAGGAGGACTCGATCCCGTTCCCCAACGGCCGCGTGGGCTCGTTCACGCCGCTGACGGTGCCGAGCTCGAAGAGCAGCGTCGCGGGCGCCTTCGAGGTCGCGCTGACCGAGATCCAGGTCTACACGCCGGCGGCGCTCTCGACGGTCGCGCCGGTGCCCTCGGGCTCGGTGATCTTCTGGCTCGGCGACCGCTCGCGGCTGCAACCGGTGCAGGGCGGCGAGCCCGAGCAGCCGCAGTACCCCGCGAAGGAACCGGTGATCGAACTCGATCCGGTGACGAAGCTGCCCGTGCCGTTCACGGTCGACAAGGACGGCGTCGCAGCGCCAGGTCCGGCGATCATGCCGCGACCCAAGCCCGGCGAAGAGCCTCCCAAGTAGGGCGATGGCCGACGCTCCACTGCTGGGATATCCTTCCCGGATTCGCATGACCGACATCGTCATCATCGGCGGCTGCGGGCACGTAGGATTGCCCCTCGGTCTGGCCTTCGCGCGGGCCGGGAAACAGGTCGTGGCCCTCGACATCGACGCGCCGAAGGTCGCGGAGACGAATCGTGGTCGCATGCCCTTCCTCGACAAGGGCACGGACGAGTTGCTGCTCGAGGTGCTGCGCAAGGGCACGTTCAAGGCCAGCACTGACGCGGACGTCATCCGGGCGGCCGACACGGTCATCACGGTCATCGGCACGCCGCTCGACGAGCACCTGAACCCGCGCCTGGAGGTCTACGGCGAGCTGATCAGGAAGGACCGTTCGCGCTTGCGCAACGGGCAGCTGCTGATCATGCGCAGCACGGTCTACCCGGGCACGACCAACCACGTCGCGCACGCCCTCCAGAGCGCCGGCTTCGAGGTCGACGTGGCCTTCTGCCCCGAGCGCGTGGCCCAGGGCGTCGCGCTGGAGGAGATCCACTCGCTGCCGCAGATCGTCTCGGGCACGTCGCCGCGCGCCGTCGAGCGGGCCAGCGCGCTCTTCCGCCTGCTGACCGAGGACGTGATCGTGCTGCCCACGGTCGGCGCCGAGCTGACGAAGCTCTACAACAACGCCTGGCGCTACATCCAGTTCGCGGTGGCCAACCAGTTCTACATGATCGCCAACGACTACGGACTCGACTTCTACGAGATCCACGAGGCGATGACCGACGAAGTACCCGCGCGCGCGCGGCTTCCCCAAGGCCGGGTTCGCGGCCGGTCCGTGCCTGTTCAAGGACACGATGCAGCTCTCCAACTTCAACAACAACTCGTTCTTCCTCGGCCACTCGGCCATGCTGGTGAACGAGGGGTTGCCGAACTACATCGTGCAGCGCGCGGCGGCGAAGTACGACCTGCGCACGCTGACGGTCGGCATCCTGGGCATGACCTTCAAGCCCGACTGCGACGACCCGCGCGACTCGCTCTCCTACAAGCTGAAGAAGACGCTGACCTTCGAGGCCAAGGAGGTGCTCTGCGCGGATCCGTACCTCGTGCGGCCCTGGATCCTGCCGCCCGAGCAGGTGATCGCACGCGCGGACCTCGTCTTCATCGGCACGCCCCACAGCGCCTACAAGGCGCTCGATTTCCGCGGCAAGCCAGTGATCGACATCTGGGATGCGATCGAGGGCGGAATCTCCACCCTATGAAGGTCCTCGTCACCGGTTCGAACGGCTTCATCGCCGGCTACCTCGTCGCCGAGCTGCTCGAGCACGGCTGGGACGTCGTCGGCATCGACAACTTCGGCAAGTACGGCAAGGTCTCGAAGTCCTACGACAAGCACCCGCGCTACAAGCTGGTCGAGGGCGACGTCAAGGACGCGGCACTGCTCAAGACGCTGGTCGGCCGACTGCGACCACTTCGTGCTCTGCGCGGCGATGATCGGCGGCATCTCGTACTTCCACAAGTACGCCTACGACCTGATCGCCGAGAACGAGCGCATCACCGCCGCGAGCTTCGACGCCGCGATCTGGGCCCACAAGCAGAAGAAGCTGCAGAAGGTCACGCTGCTCAGCTCCTCGATGGTCTACGAATCGACCGCGATCTTCCCCACCCCCGAGGGCGCGCAGCTCAGCTCGCCGCCGCCGCGCTCGACCTACGGCTTCCAGAAGCTGGCGACCGAGTACTACGCCAAGGGCGCACGCGAGCAGTACGGCCTGCCGTGCACGATCGTGCGGCCCTTCAACTGCGTCGGGATCGGCGAGGGCCGCGCCAAGGGCGAGCACGAGATCCACTCGGGCAACGTCAAGCTGGCGCTCTCGCCACGTCGTGCCGGACCTGGTGCAGAAGGTGCTCAAGGGCCAGGACCCGCTGCACGTGCTCGGCGACGGCCAGCAGGTGCGGCACTACACCTACGGCGGCGACCTGGCGCGCGGCATCCGCGTCTGCATCGAGCACCCCAAGGCCTTCAACGAGGACTTCAACATCTCGACGGCCGAGAAGACGACCGTGCTCGAGCTCGCCCAGGCGATCTGGAAGCATATCCACGGCTCGCAGAAGCCCTTCCGCTTCGTCTCCGACCCGCCCTTCGAGCACGACGTGCAGCTGCGCACGCCCGACGTCTCGAAGTCGAAGCGCCTGCTGGGCTTCGAGGCCACCACGCCGCTATCCAAGATCCTCGACGAGGTCGTGCCCTGGATCACCGAGCAGGTCGAGCTCGGCGCGATCTGAGCCGCTCGCGCACGAGCGAGACGACGAACAGCGTGGCGCCCGCGAGCGCCGTCGCGCTCCAGAGCAGCGGCCCGGATGCGAGCCACAACGGCGGCAGGATCCACAGCACCGGCTGCGCGATGTCCCAGCGCGTATTGCGGCCGCGCAAGACGCGCGCGAGGATCAGCACGAGCAGCGCGATCCCGGAGTCCAGCGGCACCTGGGTGCCGCCAGCGTGCTGCGCGTAGGCCGCACAGCCGAGCAGCACGGTCAGCGCGAGTACCGGCGCGAGCACCGCGCGCGCGAACCAGCGCAGGTAGTTCGGCATCCACTTCCAGAGCCGAAACCTGCTCCTGCCCGCGCTGCGGTCGACCCAGGAGCTGGGGATCTCGGCCATGCGCGCGCCGGCGAGGTGCGCCTTGACCGTCAGCTCCAGCGCGATCTCGAAGCCGCCCGAGCTCTCGACCTCGACGCCCGCCAGGAAGCGCGGGTCGTAGGCGCGGAAGTTGTTCGTGGGATCGCGCGTGCGCAGCCCGCAGATCCAGTACAGGAGCAGGCCGGCGCTGCGCGAGAGCGTGCGCTTCAAGAGCGGCCCGCCCTGCTGCGAGCCGCCGCGCATGTAGCGCGAGCCCGAGACGATCTCCGCGCCGGCGCGCACGAGTTCGGCCATGCGCGGCACGAGCTCGGGCGGGTCGGAGAGGTCGGCCATGGTCGTGACGATCACGTCGCCCTGGGCCGCCGCGAAGCCCGCGCGCATGGCCTTGGGCGCGCCGCGGCCGAGCGTGTTCTTCACCAGCCGCACGCTCGCCGGCCGGTCGGGCATGGCGGCGATCGCGGGCAGCGTCGTGTCCTCGTCCATGTCGTAGCAGACGAGAATCTCGTGTGCGTGCCCGGCGAGGCCGCGCTCGATGCGCCGCAGGCACTCGCCGATGTTCTGGCCCTCGTTGTAGACCGGCAGCACGAGGCTGATCAGGGCACGGCTCATGCGGGCATCGTCGATGCGGGAGTCTAGCAGTCGTGCACGGGCCTGATGCGCTCTGCTCAACGCCGCGCCGCGCGCGGGGCGCCGCGCGCCGCGAGGAAGGCCGCGAGGCGCGCGAGCGCCTTCTCGATCTGCGCCATCGAGGTGGCGTAGGAGAAGCGCACGTGCTCGTCCACACCGAAGGCCGAGCCGGGCACGACGGCCAGGTTCTGCTCCTCGAGCAGGTCCTCGCAGAAGCCGCTCGAGCCGCGCCCGTCCAGCCAGGGTGTCACGCGCGGGAACGCGTAGAACGCGCCGCGCGGCCAGGGTGTCTCGAGGCCCAGCGCCTGCAGGCCGGCGACGATGCGCCGCCGGCGCGCGTCGAACTCGCTGCACATGCGCGCGACCTCGGGCGGTTCGCCGGTGAGCGCGCTCTCGAAGGCGCACTGCGAGACGTAGTTGGGCGAGCCGGTCAGCTGGCTGTGCAGCTTGGCCACGGCCGAGGCGATCTCGCGCGGCGCGGCGACGAAGCCGATGCGGTAGCCGGTCATGGCGAAGGTCTTGCTCGCGCCGTCGACCACCGCCGTGCGCGCGCGCACGGCGGGCGAAATGGTGACCGGCGAGAGGTCGGGCTCGCCTTCGTAGATCAGGCGTCGGTAGATCTCGTCCGAGACGATCCACAGGTCGTGCTTCTCGGCCAGCGCCGCGAGCGCGCGCACCTCGGCCTGCGTCAGCACGTAGCCCGAGGGGTTGCAGGGCGAGTTGATCAGGATCCCGCGCGTCTTGCGCGTGATCGCGCGGGCGATGGCGTCGAGATCCGGCCCGCAGTCGGGGCGCGAGGCCACGCTCAGCGGCACGCCGCCGGCCCAGCGCACGATCTCGACGTAGCTGACCCAGGCGGGCAGCAAGAGCAGCACCTCGTCGCCGGGCTCGATCAGCGCGAGGCAGGCGCCCGAGAGCGCGTGCTTGGCGCTGTGGCAGACCGTGACCTCCGGGACCGTGAATTCGACCTTGCGCGTGCTGCTCACGTGCGCGGCGATCGCCTTGCGCAGCGCGAGCGTGCCCTCGGCCGCGGTGTAGCGCACCTTGCCGCTCTGCACGGCCGCGATCGCGGCGCGCTGGACGCATTCGGGCGCGTTGAAGTCGGGCTCGCCGACCGTCATGTTGACCACGTCGCGGCCCTCGGCGAGCAGTTCCTTGGCACGCGCGTCGAGCGCGAGTGTGGTCGAGAGGGAGAGGCTCTGGACGCGCTGGTTCGGCCGCATCGGGGGCATCGGGGCCTCCAGGATAGCCCGCGCGGGTCGCCGGAGCGCGGGAAGACCTGCGCGATCCGGGCGTCCCTGGCTGTTCGAGCGTGATTCCGCGCCCGCGAGAAGGTATCGAAGCACGCCCCAGCCGCTCCCGAGCCGCCGCACGCCCATGAAGTCACGCCTCCTGCGCATCTTCGCGATCGTCCTGGGCGTCCTCTTGTTCGCGGGCTACTTCGCCTTCGCGACCTTCCTCTACAACCCTTTCGAGGGCGCGCTCGCCGAGCACGTGTCGGTGCTCGTCCCGCGCGACGTCGACTTCTTCGTCGGGCGCGCCGACCTGGGCTCGGCCTTCGGGAAGTTCCCGCACCTCGCGCTCGAGGAGCGGCTCCTGCGCCAGCCCGCCTGGCAGGCCTGGGCTGCCTCGCCCGAGGGCCGCAAGCTGGCGGCCGAGCTCAAGCTCGAGGAGACGCTCAAGGCGCTCGAGGCGCAGGCCAAGGAGCTGCCCTTCGGGATGCAGCCGCAAGAGGTCTTCGGCGGCCAGGAACTGGTGCTGGCGGGCTACTTCCGCGGCCGCGCGCTCGAGCAGGCCGACTGGGCCGTCTACGGACGCACGAACTGGCTGGGCAAGCTGGGCGCGGCGCTGCTCTCGTACCCCAAGGCGCTCGGCCTGGAGCAGCGCGGCATCAAGGCCGTCGCGAGCGAGGGTCAGGTCGCGCTCTCCGGCGGGGGACTGCCGCGCGAGGTCTTCGTCGGACGCGTCAAGGACGTGGTCATCGTCGCCACCAGGCCGGAGCTG
This sequence comes from uncultured Planctomycetota bacterium, assembly GCA_963829015.1. Taxonomy (GTDB): domain Bacteria; phylum Planctomycetota; class UBA1135; order UBA1135; genus JADJLZ01. The sequence goes on from CAWHGR010000001.1 coordinate 61,429, forward strand.
CTCAAGGCGGCCTACGACCTGCGCAATGCGGGCTACGCCGACTCCTTCTACCAGAGCGCCGCCTACAACGACTGGATCCAGCACGCCAGCCGCTCGGCGCAGCGCGACGAGATCGAGCTGTACGTCAACACGCGCAAGCTGCTCGAGAACCTGGGCTTCGCCGGTCCCTGGCCGGACCCCAAGTCGCAGGACCTCGCGCCCGCGCTGCTCGGCCGCCTGTTCCAGCTGCCCGAGCCTCAAGAACGCCATCGGCGTGCTGGGCACCGCGGGCGGACTGCAGCTCGACCTGCACGGCGAGTTCACCTCCGAGCACATCACCGGCGACATGGCGCGCGTCTACCGCGGGCGCGGCTTCGACAAGCCGATGCTGGAGGAGGTCGCGCGCCTCGCGCCGCGCGACACGGGCCTGTTCGCCTACCTGCACGCCCCGACGGGCGAGATGCTGCGCATGGTGCGCGACTCGATGGAGCCCGCCATGCGCCAGCTGATCGAGGACGCGTTCCGCGGCACGGGCCGCTACGCGAACCTGGACGCGCTGATCAAGGAGCTCGACGACGACTTCAAGGACCGCTGGTGCCTGATCGTGCGGCCCAACGACTATCCGCCCGATCCCGAGGGCCCGATCCACGGCACGGAACCCGTGCCCGCGATCGCGCTGGTGCTCTGGACCAAGAACCAGCAGGCGGTCGAGGCGTTGGAGAAGCTGATCGGCGGCCAGGGACAGCGCTTCGGCCTGCAGGGCAAGGACAAGAACTCGGGCGGCTTCTTCAGCAACACCGAGGCCGGCTACTCGACCTACGAGTACTGGTCGCAGATGGTCCCCGGCACGGGCGTGATCGTGGCCGCCAAGGCGGGCGAGATGACCGTGATCACGAACTCGCTGGGCATGATGGGCCACCTGCTCAAGACCTACTCGGTCGGCGGCGAGAAGTACCCGCGCCTGTCCGAGGAGCCGCACTTCTCGGCGCTGGTGCAGTCCTCGATCCCCAAGGGCAACCTGGCGCGTCTGGGTCCACCCGCAGTCGGTGATCCCGGTGCTGCGCCAGTCGGCCGAGCTGCGCGCGCGGCTGCAGGTGCGCTTCGACTACACCGAGTTCCGACCGGGCGAGGAGCAGAAGGTGCTGCGCGACGAGTTCGGCGGCAAGAAGTCGACCGAGCTCGCCCCGGACGACAAGCAGCGCCTCGACCAGCTCGTCACCGAGCACCTCGACGCGATGCGCTCGAAGATCTACGCGCAGCAGGTGCCCGGAGCTGATCAAGCAGGAGGACCGGCTGTTCAAGACCATCGAGGCCTGCAGCGGCGCGCTCTTCTGCCTGGCGCTCGACCCGAAGAGCTTCGACCTCTCGGCGCGGATCCTGCTGCCCCTCGAGGAAGCCTCGGCTCCCTGATCCCGCGCGTTCCAGTGTTGGTGCCCCGGACTGGAGTCGAACCAGCAAGGGTGATTAAGCCCACTAGCACCTCAAGCTAGCGCGTCTGCCAATTTCGCCACCGGGGCACTCGTGTCGTCTGGAAGGGCGATGAGTTTAGGAGCGACCCCGGCGAGGTGCAAGGGCGGGCGGCCAGTGCATTGACTTGGGCTCCCGGGCGGGTAGCGTCAGCTCCCGACATGCCCAGGAAGCAGGCCAACGTGCTGATCGGCCAGTCGGGTGGGCCGACGGCCGTGATCAACCAGAGCCTGGTCGGCCTGGTCGAGACCTGCCAGCGCCATGCGGGCGTGGGGCGCGTCCTCGGCGCCGTGCACGGCATCCAGGGCGTGCTGCAGGAAAACCTCGTCGATCTCGGCCGCGAGTCGCGCAAGACGCTCGAGGCGGTCGCGGCTACGCCCGGGTCCGCGCTGCGCTCGGTGCGCAAGAAACCCACGCCCGAGGAGTGCGAGCGCATCCAGCGCGCGCTCGTGAAGCTGGACGTGCGCTGGTTCTTCTACATCGGCGGCAACGACTCGGCCGAGACCGCGCACCTCGTCTCGAAGATCGCGCGCGACGCCAAGCAGGAGCTGGCGATCTTCCACGTGCCGAAGACGATCGACAACGACCTCTTGGCGACCGACCACTGCCCGGGCTTTCCCTCGGCCGCGCGCTTCGTGGCGCTGGCGCTGCAGGGCGACGACCAGGACAACCGCAGCCTGCCGGGGATCAAGATCGACGTGATCATGGGCCGGCACGCGGGCTGGCTGACGGCCGCGAGCGCGCTCGCGCGTTCGAGCCCGGACAGCGGACCGCACCTGGTCTACTGCCCCGAGCGCGTGTTCGAGATGAGCGCCTTCCTCGGCGACGTCGAGCGCGTCTACAAGCGCCTGGGCCGCTGCGTGGTCGCGCTCAGCGAGGGCATCCACGATGCATCGGGCAAGCTGATCGGCGCAGGCGCGGAGAAGGACAGCCACGGCAACGTGCAGCTCTCCGGCACCGGCGCGCTGGGCGACCTGCTCACGGCCACGATCAAGCGCGAGCTGGGCGAGAAGCTGCGCGTGCGCGCCGACACCTTCGGCTACCTGCAGCGCTCCTTCGCCGCGGCCGTCTCGGCCGTGGACGCCAAGGAGGCGCGCCGCGTGGGCGTGCGCGCGGCCGAGGTGGCGCTCGCGGGCCGGCGCGCGAGCGGCACGATCTCGATCGTGCGCAAGCCGCGCCAGCAGTACGCGGTCAGCTACGAGACCAACGAGCTCGAGCGCGTGGCCAAGGAGCAGCGCCGGCTGGACGAGCGCTTCCTTGCGGGCTCGAACGACATCACGCCCGCGTTCCTCGACTGGCTCCGGCCGCTGGTCGGCAAGCTGCCGCGCATGGCGCAGCTCTCCGACTTCCCAATTTCATGACCCCGCTGCGCCTGCTGGTCAACGCGATCGTGGGGGGCGTGATGCTCTTCGCCTGGTCGAATCTCGCGCCGGCCTTCTTCGGCGACCCGCCGGGCTCGTTCGCGCTCGCGCAGCAGCCGTCCATGCCCGCGGAGCCGGGTTTCTACAGCTTCCCGAGCGGCGTGCTGCTGCTGCGCCCGCACAGTTGGGAGCCGTACGCGTTCGGACGGACACTCGGCGCATACCTCGGCGACTGTGCCTGCGTCCTCGCCGCGGGCTGGTTCCTGTGGCTCGCGGCGCCGCGCGTGAGGAGCATGCGCTGGCGCGTGATCCTTATCGCCGGTCTGGGCCTCTTGGCGAGCCTGGTCGCCGACCTGCCGCTCTGGAGCCACACGGGCCTGCCGCTCTTCTGGCTGCTCGGACGGGCGGCGGAAAACGTCTTCGGCTTCACCCTTGTCGGCCTCTTCCTGGCCTGGAGAATGAAGACCTACCGCTTCGTCCCCAGCCAGTTCCAACGCCCGAAATGAAGATCCAACTGCTGCTCGCGCTCGGCGCGCTGTTCCTCTCCGCGGCCCCCGCAGGCAAGCTCTCCGGCAAGGTGCGTTTCGAGGGCGAGCGGCCCGAGAAGCGCGCGCTGCCGATCGAGGCGGCGGCGGCCAAGGGCTGCTGCCCCGACGGCGAGAAGGTCGACGCCAACGACCCGACGCTCTTGATCGCCGAGGACGGCGCGCTGGCCAACGTGGTGGTCACGGTGGACGTGCCGGGCGCGAAGCTGGCCGTGCCCGAGAAGCCCTACGAGATCGACCAGAAGAAGTGCGTCTTCGAGCCGCACGTGCTGGTCGTGCCGGCCGGCTCGAAGGTCATGTTCCTCAACTCGGACTCGGTCACGCACAACGTGCACACCTATTCCTCGGGCAAGAACGAGGACATCAACCGCGCCACCGCGCCGGGCGGCAAGGAAGAGCTCGTGCTCGCGCGCGGCGACCGCGTCTCGGTGATCTGCGACTACCACAAGTGGATGTCGAGCTGGATCGTCGTCAGCGAGTCGCCCTACTACGCGGTGACCAAGGCCGACGGCAGCTTCGAGATCGAGGGCCTCCCGCCCGGCACCTACAGCGCGACCTTCTGGCAGGAGAAGCTCGGCAAGGTGAAGCAGGACATCACGATCAAGCCCGACGGTTCGAGCGATCCGCTCGAGCTGAAGATGGCGATCAAGAAGAAGAAGCCCGCCGGCGAGCAGCCCAAGAACTGAAAGGAGAGCGCCGGGGCGACGCTCCGCACAGCGCCGCCCCAGGCGTCTCCGGGAGGGCTCTCAAGGAGTATCGGGGTTTCGGAACGAGAGCCCGCCCAAGTTGCTGCTGCCCAGATCCAGGAGCGGATCCGAGGGTGACCAGTTGTGCAGCACGCGCGCCACCGCGAGCAGGATCTCGTGCTCGAGATCGCGCGCGAGCTTCTCCTGCACGCCGACCCCGTCGCCGCGCTGCTGCAGGTTGCGCTCGACGAGCGCGAGGATCCGGTCGCGTGTGTCGTCGGGCGCCTCGAGCGCGCGGCGCACGATCGGCAAGAGGCGCTCCCCGTCGGAGTACGGGACCTGGTTGCGCTCGCACAGGCTGCGGAGGGTGCTTTCGGGGGTCATGGTGCCGGGGGTGGGCTGGGGGAGGGGCGACCGGAATCGCCATGCCGAACCGTATCCCAGGACTTCGGGGTGGGCGAATCGGAGCAGCGCAAAGCATTCCGCTTCGTGCCGCTCGTCTGCGTACGGGGCACTCCTGGCAGTCTGGCAGCCGGCGGCGGTACACTGCGCGCTGCCGCGCACCCCTCCTCCGGAAAGTTTCCGCCATGCGCCAGACGATCACGCTTCGCTCCCTCACCCTGCCCGCCCTGCTGCTGCTCGCCGCCCTGCCGGCAGCCTGCAAGTCCACCGAGGGGCACGATCGCGCCGCGGACACGGCCGACCAGGTGGTCGCGGTCGGCCACTACGCCGGCCAGACTCAGCTGAAGCTCGACAAGACGCTCGATGCGCTGGGCCAGGTCGAGGCGACCAAGGGCGAGAATCCGACGCCGGCCTACAAGGCCTTCTCGAGCGAGTTCCGCTCGTTCTCCGAGGAGTACGCCGACCTCGTCAAGGAACGCGCTGCGCTGGCCGCCAAGTCCGAGGCCTGGTTCAGCGAGTTCGAGAAGCAGAACGCCGCGATCCAGGACAAGGACCTGCGCGAGGCCGGGGCGACGCGGCTGGGTGGCTTTCGCGAGCAGGTAGGCGAGACCGCGCAGCAGGTCGACGAGCTGCTTGCTGCCGCGGGCGCTGTCGAGCAGCGTCTCACGGACCTGCGCGCGTACCTGGGCAACGACCTGACGGCCGACGGCATCCAGGCCGCCTCGGGCAAGATCAAGGACGTCACGAAGGATGGCCGCAAGATCGCCGTGAAGCTCGGGGAACTCTCCAAGACCTCCGAGACGCTGGCCAGCAAGATGCGCGCGGCGCGCAAGCCCGCCGAGCCGGCGAAGTGAGCCCGAGCCTGCCCGCCCACCCGAATCTCCCCCAACCACACGCCGAAAGCGCCCGATCATGAAGTTCGTCGTCATCCTGCTGCTCGGTGCGGTCGCCACTCTCGGCGCCTGCAAGTCCTCCGGCGATGCCGCCGCGCAGAAGTCCGCGGAGCGCTGCATCTGCGGCAGCCCCGAGGCGGACTTCGAGGGCTGCCCGCACCCGCTGTGCCTCAAGGGCGAGCGCAACCCGGACAACCCCGACTGCGTCTGCGGCCCGATGAAGATGGGCGGAAAGAAGTGATCGCCATGAAGAGCCTGCTGCGCGCGTCGCTTTCCGTCGCATCCGTGCTCGTGCTGGCCACGGCCGCCGCAGCCGCGGACTACGTCAAGCTCAAGGACGGCAAGTTCATCAAGGGCGAGGCCGTCTCCTACGACGAGCCGACCCAGACGCTGACCTTCAAGATGGAGGACGGCACCACGAAGGGCTTCAAGCTCGACGACCTCGACAAGCGCTCGGTCTACCTGGTCAACCACAGCAAGGTGCCCAAGGACGACGCCGGGAAGCAGATCCGCATCGGCAACCTGGCCCGCGACGCGGAGCTCTTCGCGCACGCGCTGCGGCACTACGGCTACGCCGAGCAGGCCGATCCCTCGCGCAAGCCCGAGATCGAGACCGAGCGTGCCACGCTGCGCAAGCTCGCGGCCGCCTACGGCATGCGCATGGCGCAGGAGGCGCAGGCGAAGGGCGACAAGGCCGGCGCCGAGAAATGGCTGCTCAAGGTGGTCGAGAAGGTGCCCGACGAGCCGCAGGCCAAGGAAGCGGCGGCGATCCTCGAGCAGTCCTACGCCAAGACGCGCGGCGAGCAGGAAGCCAAGGCGCAATCCAAGGCCAGCGACCAGCTCAAGAAGGACCTGCAGCCGGGCAAGAAGAACTACGACGACATGGTCCAGAAGACCCAGGAGGGCCTGACCACCTCGACCACCGGCAGCAAGTCGACCGCAGCCTGGGAGACCGCTATCCGGGAGGGCGAGAGCGTCCTGGCGCTGCTCGACAAGCTGGTCAAGAAGTACCCCGATCCGCAGACGCAGGAGCTGCTCGGTGGCTACCGGGCGATCGTGGTCAAGCAGCTGGTCGAGGTGCACCTGCACCTGGCCAGCGCGCTGACGACGCGTTCGAGCTACAACAAGGCGCTGGCCGAGGTCAACCAGGCCCTGGCGCTCGACCCGAAGAACGAAACATGCCTCGCCACGCGCGCCCGCATCGAGCAGGCGGCGTCGGAGCGCGGCTGGATCTGGTAGGCCGGTTCCCGGCAGGCTGTTCGCACCATGCAACTCATCCGCTCACTCTTGCGCCTCTCCTTCGCACTGCCCCTGCTGCTCGCCGGCTGCTCGTCGGTGCCCACGGTCTCCAGCGACGCCAAGCCCGGCCAGGACTTCTCGTCCTACAAGCGCTTCGCGCTCTTGCCGCTGCCCGAGGTCAAGGTCGAGTCGGATCCGGGCGTGATGCTGCGCGTCGGCGAGCCGGCGCGGAAGACCGTCGTCGAGGTGCTGACCGCCAAGGGCTTCGTGCAGAGCGAACTCGCGCAGGCGGACTTCAGCGTGAACCTCACGGGCCAGTCGATCCCGCGCACCGAGCTCTCGACGCTGGGCTACGGGGGCGGGTTCCGCTACCCGGCCTACAGCCAGACCGACGTGTACCACTACGACGAGCGCACGCTGACCGTCGAGATCTACGACCAGCGCAGCAAGGAGCAGGTCTGGGTCGGCTGGATCAAGAAGGACAGCTACGACCCCGTCGAAGCGCAGAAGGTCTGCGAAGGCCTGCGCCTGATCCTGGCCAAGTTCCCGCCGACGGCGCCTGCGCCCGCCGCGAAGCACTGAACCCGTCGCCGGCCGCGGAACCGCGATGACGCTGCGCCTCGCACGATCGCTCGCGCTCGGCCTGTTGCTGTGCGCCTGCGAGACCCAGGCGGGTCGCGCGCCCATGCCTGCGCGAGCGGTCGCGGCCAGCCGCGACTGGCCGGTCTTCGTCGACGGCTTCCTGGCCGGCTACTTCAAGGCCAACCCGAGCTTCGCGGTCAACCAGGGCCGGCACGAGTTCGACGGCCAGCTGCCCGACTGGTCGGATTCGGGCCTGCACAGCCTGGTCGCGTGGCTCGGAGAGCAGCGCGCGCGCGCGCAGTCCTTCGTCGCGGGCGGTCTCGACGAGGCGCAGCGCTTCGAGCGCGAGTACCTCGTGCAGCGCATCGACAACGACCTCTTCTGGCTCGACCGTCGCCGAGCAGCCCTTCCACAACCCGGCCTACTACACCGACGCGCTCAACCCGAGCGTCTACGTCGTGCGGCCCTACGCGACGCCCGAGCTGCGCCTGCGCGCCTTCATCCGCTATGCGCGCTCGGTCGTGAACGCGGCCCCGCAGATCCAGCGCAACCTGCAGCTGCCGTTGCCCGAGACCTTCACGCACTACGGCGTGGCGCTGTTCGCGGGTCTGGCGGACTTCTACCGCAAGGACGCGCGCCTGGCCTTCGCGGGCGCGGGCGACGCGGCCCTGCAGCAGGAGCTCGTCATGGCGAGCGAGGACGCCGCCGCTGCGCTCGCGGCGCTGGCCAAGCGGCTCGCAGGACGACCTGCCGAACTCGACGGCCAGCGTGCCGCTCGGACCCGCGCGCTACACCAAGATGCTCGAGATGACCGAGGGCGTCACGCTGCCGCTGCCGGCGCTCGAGGCCGCCGGCCGCGCCGATCTCGAGCGCAACACGGCTGCGCTGCGCGAGGCCTGCGCGCTCTACGCGCCGGGGGCGAGCATGCGCGAGTGCGTCGAGCGCATCGGCTCGAAGAAGACGCCTGGCGGCCCCGTCGCCGGCGCGCGCGCGCAGCTCGTCGAGCTCAAGCAGTTCCTGCTCGAGCACGAGATCGTCACCATCCCGGGTCCCGAAGAGGCCGAGGTCGCCGAGGCGCCGGCCTTCAACCGCCAGAACTTCGCCTACATCGAGATCCCCGGTCCCTACGAGACCAACCTGCCCTCGGTCTACTACATCGCGCCGCCCGATCCGACCTGGCCAGAGGCCGAGCAGGAGGCCTACGTGCCCGGCGAGGCGGACCTGCTCTTCACTTCCGTGCACGAGGTCTGGCCCGGGCACTTCCTGCAGTTCCTGCACGCCAACCGCTCGCGCTCGATGCTCGGGCGGCTCTTCGTCGGCTACGCCTTCGCCGAGGGCTGGGCGCACTACACCGAGGAGCTGCTCTGGGAGGAGGGCCTGCGCGGCGATCCCGAGGCGCACATCGGCCAGCTGCTCAACGCGCTGCTGCGCGACGTGCGCCTGCTCTCCTCGCTCGGCCTGCATCTGCACGGCATGAAGGTCGCGGAGTCCGAGCAGCTGTTCCGCGAGGCCGCCTTCCAGGACGCCGGCAACGCGCGCCAGCAGGCCGCGCGCGGCACCTACGACCCGGCCTACCTCAACTACACGCTGGGCAAGCTGATGATCCGCAAGCTGCGCACCGATTGGTGCGCGAGCCGCGGCGGCCAGCAGGCCTGGAAGCAGTTCCACGACGAGTTCCTGTCCTTCGGCGGGCCGCCGATCCCGCTCGTGCGCCGCGCGATGCTGCCGGGCGACAAGGCGCCGGTGCTGTAGCGCAGCGCGGTGGCACCCGGCCCGCGCGCCTGCCAAGATGCACGCATGGACTCGGCCCCGCTGCGCATCCTGGTGACGGGCGGCACCTTCGACAAGGACTACCACGAGCTCGAAGGCCGGCTGTTCTTCCGCGAGACCCACGTGCAGGAGATGCTGCACCTCGGCCGCAGCCGCCTCTCGATCAGCGTGCAGACGCTGATGCTGATCGACAGCCTGGAGATGACCGACGCGCAGCGCGGAGAGATCCTCGCCGCCTGCCGCGACGCGAGCGAGGAGCGCATCGTGGTCACGCACGGCACCGACACGATGGAACACACGGCGCGCGTGATCGGCGCGGCGAAGCTGCCGAAGACCATCGTGCTCACGGGCGCGATGGTGCCCTACACCTTCGGCAGCTCGGACGGCCTCTTCAACCTCGGCAGTGCGCTGGCCTTCGCGCAGTCGCTGCCCTGCGGCACCTACGTGGCGATGAACGGCCGCTGCCTCGCCTGGGACCGGGTGCACAAGAACCGCAGCACGGGCGTGTTCGAGGAACCCTGAGCTCGCGCCGGCGGCGGGCACCGTTTTCCCGGACTTTCGGTCACACCCGGGCGCGGCCTGGCGCCTCTGGGGTGAGCCATGGAATCCACAACCCACGCCTGGAACGAACGGGACCTCCTCGAACAGCTCGAATGGGTGCGCGGCCTCGCGCGCAGCCTGGTGCGCGATCCAGGCGGCGCCGAGGATCTGGTCCAGGAGACCTGGATCGCGGCCTCGACGTACCGGCCTGAGGTGGCCGACGTGCCGAGCCTGCGCCGCTGGCTGGGCACGGTCATGCGCCATCTCGCGATCGACCGCGTGCGCTCCAGCGAGCGTCGCACCCGCCGCGAGGCCGCCGTCGCACGCCCGGAGCGGACCGACGACGACGTCGTCGCGCGCGGCGAACTGCACCGCGAACTGGCGACGGCCGTGCTGGCGCTCGAGGAACCCCTGCGCTCGGCGATCCTGCTGCGCTACCTGGATGGACACTCGACCGCGGAAGTCGCCAGGCTCCAGGGCGTGTCGCACGATGCCGCGCGCAAGCGCATTTCGCGCGGGCTGGCGGATCTGCGCACGCGACTGGACGACGCACGGGACGGGAATCGCGGGGCCTGGATCGCGGCCCTGCAGGGCTGGCTCGAGCACGGACCGCGCGCGAAGGCGGCATCCACGGCCGTCGGGATTCTCGCGGGTTTGCGGCTGCCGCTCCTCTCCGCGCTCACCCTCGCGGGCCTGCTCGGTTGGTTCCTGTTCGGCATCCAGTCGCGCGGCACGAGCCCCGAGACGGTCGCGTCCGCGCTCGGGGACGCGGGCGGCGCCTCCCGGCCTGGCGAACTCCCGTCCCGGACGACTTCCCGCGCTCCGGCGGCGCTCGAGTTCGAGCTGGTCGACGAGCGCGGTGCTCCGCGGGCGAACTTCGTTGCCCTGCTGCTCGCGGGAGGGCGCTGCATCGACAGCGTGCGCAGCGACGCACGCGGCAGCGTCACGAGCTCCGCGGCGAACGAACCGGACGAATTGCTCGTCGCCCGCGAGGGCTTCGAACCCGTGCGCGTGCCGGTGATGCGCGACGGCGGCCGCGCGCGAATCGTCGTCGCCAGCCGCCGCTCCGTCGCAGGCTCGGTGAGCCGCACCGGCGCGGCACGACTCGGGCGCATCGAACTCACGAACGACCGTCCCAATCCGGCGCAGCGCGGGCTCGATGAGCGGGCGCGCAGCGCTCTGGCCGAGCTGGGCATCGAAGGCGAGCGGCGCAGCCTGGTGCTGCCCGAGCAGGGCGGCTTCGCCTTTGAAGGCCTCGACGAGTCCTGGACCGGCGCGCTCGAGTTGCCTGACTCATGGAGCTTCCGTGCCGCCCCTGCGGAGGGTGCGATCGAAGGCAGCTCCGTGCTGCTGCTGCTCCAGCCCACCCTGGGCCTGCAACTCGATCTGCGCGAGCCGCTGATCGCGACGGGCCGCGTGATCGATGCGCAGACTCGCCAGGGCGTGGCGCTGGCTCGGGTGCGCATCCTGAGCCTGCCCGGCGAGGGCGAGCTGCAGGATGTGCGCACGGGCACGGACGGGCGCTTCGAGCTGCGGCTGCAGCGACCGTTCGTTGCGCACGAGTACTGGTCCGAGGTGCTGCACGTGGATGCCGGCGGGGTGCAGTCCGACGAGAGCCTCAGGCTCGCGTGGACCGAGCTCGAGAGCACTCGCGCGCTGGGCGAGATCGAGATCGAGACCGGTCGGCGCGTCCGCATTCACGTGCGCGACGAGCACGGAGCGGACCTGCGCGGCGCGAGGGCGCTCTCGGTCGGCATGCGGGAGCCGGTCGCGAGTCCGGCCACGGATGCGGACGGGGTCACGTGCCTCGCGGGACTGACTCCCGCGTGCACCGAGCTGACGTTGGCGGCCGATGGCTTCCGGCCCAGGCGAGTCACGCTGACCGGGACCGACACGCTCGAGGTGACGCTCGCAGCCTGCAATCGCATCGACATACGGATTCTCGGAGATGCCGGGACCCCGGACGAGGACATCGCGCTGCGCGTCGCGAGTCCAAGCGTGCCGTTCGACGTCCAGGGTCTCGTCGAGGCCGGGGAGCTCGAGGGCGCATTCGACCAGCGCTTCGATCTCGACCGGGACGGGCGTCGCGTGCTCAGCAGCCTTGTGCCCGGAGCACAGCTGGCGCTGAGCGCCGTCGGTCCCGACGGCGAGGAGCTCGTGCGGCGCGAGGTCCTGGCCCCGGGCCCCGGCGCAACGCTCGAGATCGAGCTGCGCCTTCCGCCGCGGGCATCCGCGCAGGCTGCCGGCTGCAGCGGACGTGTGACCGACACTCGCGGGCGTGCCATTCCGCGTGCACAAATTCTGATCTCGAACGGCTACCACGATCTCTGGCTGCGCTCGGACGCTGACGGTCGCTTCGACATCCCTCCGGATCTGTGTGCCAAGCGGCTCGAGCGCGTCGAGGTCGGGCGGCCAGGCTTCGCGTCCAGCGTGCTGAACGAGGTCGATCTGCACACGCCGCCGCTGCTCGAACTCGTGCTGCAACCCTTGCGCGCGCTGGAAGTGTCGCTGGTGGACGCCGATGGACGCCCCGTGGAGGTCGAGCTCGTGATGGCGCTCGTGGAAGGGCGCGCCGACGTAGGGCACGCGCTCGAACCGGGACGCTACCGTTTCGACGACTTGCCGCCCGGCGCGGGCCGGGTCGAGACCGATCTCGGCGGAGTCGAGTTCAGCACGCCCTTCGGTGCGCTGGAGAGCACGACACAGCTCAAGCTGCCCGCGACCGGCCGCCTGGAGCTCGAGCTCGGGCCAGGGAGCGGCGACTCGGATGCCTTCCTGCGCGTCTCGATCCAGGCGCTCGAGCGCGAAGCGAGGGAAAGCTACACCCACCTCGACCGCGGCGATCGGGATCCGAAACCCAAGCAGCTGACACTCGTCGCGGGCCGCTACCGGCTGCAGCTCGAGCAGCGCACGCCCGGCCGCGGCAAGCGCAAGATCACGCGCCTGGGCGCAGCGCGCGAGATCGAAATCTCCGCCGGCAAGACGCTCACGTTGTCGCTGCCCTAGGGTGCCGGGCGCGTGCAAGATCGGTAGGATCTGCCGACCTTGTCGCTCCCCGCCGGCTCCAGACTTTCGCACTACGACATCCTGGGGCCGCTCGGCGCGGGCGCGATGGGGGAGGTCTACCGCGCGAAGGACTCGAAGCTCGGTCGCGAGGTGGCGATCAAGGTGCTGCCCGAGCACTTCGCCGACGACGAGGAGCGCCTGAAGCGCTTCGAGCGCGAGGCGCAAGACGCTGGCCTCGCTCAACCACCCGAACGTGGCGCAGATCTTCGGCGTCGACCAGGTCGGCGACACGTGCTTCCTGGTGCTCGAGCTCGTGCCGGGCGAGACGCTCGAGGAGCGGCTCGAAGCGCGGTCCGCTGCCGCTCGACGAAGCGCTCGACGTCTGCAAGCAGATCGCCGAGGGCCTCGAGGCCGCGCACGAAGCCGGCGTGATCCACCGCGACCTCAAGCCCGCGAACGTGCGCCTGACGCCGGACGGCAAGGTCAAGGTGCTCGACTTCGGGCTCGCCAAGCCCGCGAGCGAGGGCAGCAAGGGCTCCTCGACCGACAGCGTGCTCTCGACCGAGGCCGGCCGACTGCTCGGCACGCCGACCTACATGGCGCCCGAGCAGGCGCGCGGCAAGTCGATCGACAAGCGCGTCGACATCTGGGCCTTCGGCTGCGTGCTCTACGAGTGCCTCACGGCGAAGCGCGCCTTCGCGGGCGAGACGCTGACCGACGTGTTCGCCGCGGTGATCGAGCGCGAACCCGACTGGACGAAGCTGCCGGCCTCGACGCCGCCGCGCGTGCGCGAGCTCTTGCAGCGCTGCTTCGCGAAGGACCCGCGCGCGCGCCTGCGCGACGCGGGTGATGCACGCCTCGAGCTCGAACGCGTGCTCGCCGGGCACGAATCGACCTCGTCCGACGCCCGGTCACGGCCGCGCAGGACGTCGGTCTCCGTCTTGCTGGGCGCGGCCGCTGCGGTGCTGCTGGTCGGCATGGGTTGGATGCTGTTCGTGCGCTGGGCGGTGCCGCTCGCACACGCGCCGCGCAAGGCCAGCTTCCTGATCCCTTCCCGGACCTCGAGCTATTCCTTGGCCTCGACCCCGGCACTCTCACCCGACGGCCGCTTCCTTGTCTTCGTGGCCCGACAGACAGGCGCGGCCGACGTCAACCTGTGGATGCGCGCGCTCGACTCGTTCGAGGCGAAGCCGCTCGCGGAAACCGTCGGAGCCAGCAGCCCATTCTGGTCGGCGGACGGCCGCTCGATCGCGTTCCATGCCGAGGGCAAGCTCTGGGCCGTGAACGTGGAGCAAGGGGGCTCGCGCCGCCTGCTCGCGGCAGAGCCGTACAATGACGGAGCCTCGTGGGGGCCTGACGGGACGATCCTGCTGGCGCGGTCCATCGGCGGGGCCGAGGGCAACGGCGGGATCTTCAGGATCCCGAGTGGCGGCGGCAAGCCGGAACCCGTGACGACGGTCGATGCCAAGGCCTTCGAGCGCGCCCACGAGTTCCCGGTGTTCCTGCCGGACGGCAAGCGGTTCCTGTACCTCGTCATCGACCGCAAGCCCGACCAGGAGATCAGTGTCGGACACCTGTATGCGGGGCGCATCGGTTCGTCCGAGCACACGTTCGTGGCCGACTTGACCTCGCCCGTGAGCTACGTCGAGCCCGGGTGGCTCGTGTACGTCGACGACGGCACGATCAAGGCCGCGCCCTTCGACGTCGAGTCGCTGCGGATCACCGGCGAGGCCGTCACGCTTGCCGACGACGCCTCCTACTTCCGGCCGACCGGCTCGTCCGCGCTCAGCGTTGCGTCCGATGGCACGATCGCGTTCGTCACGCCTGCGGATGATCAGCAGCTCGTCTGGGTCGACGCCGCGGGAACGCGCCTGGGCACTCTCGGTCCCAAGGGCAATTTCGATACGCCCCGCATCTCGCCGGATGGAACCCGCGTGGTCGTTCACGTCGGCGATCGACGCACGGGGCTGGCGGACCTGTGGATCTATGGTGTCGATCGCCCGGCCTCCACCCGCTTGACGACCGAGGCGAGCTGGGAGGGCTTGCCCGTGTGGAGCGCCGACGGAACGATCGTCTACTACTCGTCGGACAAGAACGACTACCCCGAGATCTACTCGATTCGCGCCGACGGATCGGGCGGCAATCGCCTGGTGTACGGTCCGGGCAGCGGCGGCCGTGTCTGGTTCCCGCTCAGCGTGTCGTCGGACGGCAAGTCGCTGATGATCTCGGGCATCGTGGACAAGCTGGACTCGGACCTGCGCGTGCTGCCGCTCGACGGATCGACGGTCGCAATCCCGTTCCGCAGCACCCCCGCATCCGAGACCTGGGCCAGGTTCTCCCCGGATGGCCGCTGGGTGGCCTATGTCTCCAACGAGTCGGGCAAGTCGGAGGTCTACATCGCGCCCTACCCGGGTCCCGGGCCCAAGGTGCAGGTCTCCGATGGCGGCTTCGCTCCGACGTGGTCGCCGGCATCCGACAAGCTCTACTTCATCCAGCTCAGGTCTGGCGCCCAGACGGGCACCGACCCGGCTCGGGTCATGCTCGTGGAACTGGATCAGCCCGCCTCGTTCAGTGCGCCGCCGCCGCCGAAGGTGCTGCTGGAGAACGCCGAGGAGATTGGCGCGTTCGAGGTCGCGCCGGACGGCAAGCGCTTCCTGCTGCAGCTCGCGCCTTCGGGCACTCCGCCGCTGCGCGTGATCCTGAATGGGCTCCCCGATCACGGCCAGGTCTTGGCCGCAGGGAAGCGTTGAGCCGATGCTGACCAGCGGATCCAAGCTGCTGCACTACGAGGTGCTCGGCCCGCTCGGCGCAGGCGCGATGGGGGAGGTCTACCGCGCGAAGGACTCGCAAGCTCGGTCGCGAGGTGGCGATCAAGGTGCTGCCCGAGCACTTCGCCGACGACGAGGAGCGCCTGAAGCGTTTCGAGCGCGAGGCGAAGACGCTGGCCTCGCTCAATCATCCGAACGTGGCGCAGATCTTCGGCGTCGACCAGGTCGGCGACACGTGCTTCCTGGTGCTCGAGCTCGTGCCGGGCGAATCGCTCGAGGAGCGCTTGAAGCGCGGGCCGCTCTCGATCGACGAGACGCTCGACGTCTGCAAGCAGATCGCCGAAGGCCTCGAGGCCGCGCACGAAGCGGGCGTGATCCACCGCGATCTCAAGCCCGCGAACGTGCGCCTCACGCCCGACGGCAAGGTCAAGGTGCTCGACTTCGGGCTCGCCAAGCCCGCGAACGAGGGCAACAAGGGCTCCTCGACCGACAGCGTGCTCTCGACCGAAGCCGGCCGACTGCTCGGCACGCCGACCTACATGGCGCCGGAGCAGGCGCGCGGCAGGCCGATCGACAAGCGCGTCGACATCTGGGCCTTCGGCTGCGTGCTCTACGAGTGCCTCACGGCCAAGCGTGCCTTCGCGGGCGATACGCTCTCCGACGTGCTCGCGGCCGTGATCGAACGCGAGCCGGATTGGACGACGTTGCCGGCGGCAACGCCTTCGCGCCTGCGCGAGCTCTTGCAGCGCTGCTTCGCGAAGGACCCGCGCACGCGGCTGCGCGACATCGGCGATGTGCGCATCGTCCTCGCCGGCGGCGCTGCCGAGTCCGCACGCCGCGCCGGAGTCCCGCCCGTGCTCGCGGGCACGGTCGTGCTGCTCGCGTGCGCGGGAACCTGGCTCGCGCTGCGCGCGAACGCTCCGCAGGAGCCGCCGGCCCGCCTGCGCCAGCTCGAGATCCCGGATGCGGGCTTCTGGGGCGGCAGCGCGACCGCGATCGCGCCCGACGGGAGATGCCTGGTCTACTCCGCGCCCTCGCAGAGCGCGATGAGCGCGCCGCCGCGCGTGCGCGCGCTCGAGCGCTTCGATTCGCGCGAGCTGGCAAGCACGATCGCGCGCGGATTGAATCCCGGATTCTCGCCCGACGGCACGCAGCTCGCCTGCTTCACGGAGCAGGGCCTGTTCGCGGTGCAGCTCGACAGCGGCACGACACGGCTGCTCTCGCGCAGCGAGGACTGGGGCGAGTGCTCGTGGTCCAGCCGGGGCGGCGTCGTGTTCTCGCGCGCGCACATCGGAGAGAGCACCTGCCAGGGTCTGGCCTGGGTCGACCAGTCCGGCGGAACGGCGCGCGAGATCACGACGCTCCAGCCGGGCGAGCTGCGCCACACCTGGCCGCTGGTCCTGCCCGACGGCCAGAGCGTGCTCTTCACCGTCGTTCACGCGCAGACGAGTTCGATCGCACTGGGCTCGACCGCGGGCGGAGCGCACCGCATCCTGCTCCAGGGCGCCGGGCGGCCGCGCTACTCGCCGACGGGGCACCTGCTCTACGGCGACAGCCGCGGCCGATTGCTGGCCGTGCGCTTCGACGCGCAGCACGCACGGATGCAGGGCCAGCCCGTCGTGCTGGCCGAGGACCTCTACGCGCTTCCGGAGAGCGGCTGGGCCTTCGACATCTCGAACGAGGGCACGCTGATCTACACCTCGGGGCACGGCGGCGACACGCTCGCACGGCAGGTGGTGCTGCTCGACCGCGAGGGCCACTCGACGCCGCTGGTCAGCGAAACCGATTTCTGGGCCGAGCCGCACCTCTCGCCCGACGGACAGTGGGTCGCACTGCGCCGGGTGGCGATCCCCGACTGCAGCCTGTGGGTCTTCGATCGCAGGCGCAATCTGCTCACGCGCGTTCCGATCGAGGGCGACCCGCACGGGATCTCCTGGACCCCGGACGGCAAGTGCCTCGTGTTCCGTCTCGACCACCGCGGCCGGCCGCGCATCTGCAAGATCGCGGTGGACGGCAGCGGCGGCGTTCAGGAGCTCTCGCACGCGGAGGTCGACTACAAGTCCGCCGTCCCGCTGCCGGACGGGACGGGCTACGTCTGTACCGTGCAGGGCAAGGGGGCGGACAACGACCTGGTGCTGCTCGATGGCGCGAGCGGGGAGGCGCGCGTGCTGCTCTCGACGCCGGCCAACGAGGGCGGCGGAAGCGTCTCGCCCGACTCGCGCTGGTTGTCCTACGCCAGCGACGAGTCAGGTCGCAACGAGGTCTACCTGCGCTCGTACCCGGACCTCGGACACCGTCTGCAGGTCTCCTCGGCCGGCGGCGTGCGCGCGCGCTGGTCGCGCGACGGCAGACAGCTCTTCTACGCGTCCAGCGAGCGCCTGATGTCCGTGACCGTCGGCACAGGGCCTGCGCTCGAGGTCTCCGCACCCACACCCGTGTTCCCCGACTCGCTCCAGCTCGGCCCGCGCATGGAATTCGACCCGGCGCCGGACAATCTGGGCTTCGTGGCGATCGTCGGCGAACCCCAGCGGCGCGCCGGCAGCTTGCGCGTGGTCCTCGATTGGCCGTGCTTGCTCGAAGGTGCGGGGATTCGCTGATAGCCTTCGCCTGCAGTCCGATTTCCCTGCAGAGGTTCGATCCCGGCAGCGCACGCTGGGCCGAATGCCTTGCCCGGATCCTGGGGTAGAGTTTTCTGCCGTGCCCCTGCGCCGATCCCCCCTCGGCAGGGCCCGGCAGGGGATGTGCAGCCCGTAATGCGGGACCCGGCTGCGCTCTAGTGCTACACCCCTGCCCTTGACCCACGCCCCGCGGACGGTCGAAATGGGATGACTTCGAGCGGATCCATGAAGGAAACGAGTCTGCAATCCACCAGCGTCGGCCCCTACACGCTCGTGCGCGAGCTGGGCCAGGAAGGCCGCTGGCGCGTGTTCCAGGCCACCGACCCGGCCAACGGGCACGATGTGACGCTCAAGGTCATGCCCGGGCGCCTGTGGGAGAACCCCGAGCGCAAGGCGCGCTTCCTGCGCGAGTTCCGCACCGCAGCCCTGCTGCAGCATCCGCACATCGCCGCGATCTACGAGACCGGCGACGTCAACGGGCAGGTCTACGTCGCCTTCGAGTTCGTCGACGGTGCCACGCTGCCGCAGTTCCTCTCCGACGGGCCGATGAGCATGGCCGAGATCGCCTACGTCGGCGTGGCCCTGGCCGAAGCCCTGGCCTACGCGCACGAGCACGGCGTGCTGCACCGCGACCTCGAGTCCGCAAACGTGCAGCTGACCGCGCAGGGCGAACCCAAGCTGCTCAACTTCGGTCTGCCGAAGGTGCGCGCCGAGGCCCTGGGCAACGACCCGCTCGCGATCCCGATCCTGGGTACGCCCTCGGCCATGTCGCCCGAGCAGGCGCTGGGCCGGCCAGTCGATGCGCGCAGCGAAGTCTTCTCTCTCGGCAGCCTGCTCTACGAGATGGCCTGCGGCCAGCCGGCCTTCGCGGGCCCGGACGCACGCGCCACGATGGACGCGGTGATCGAGGCCACGCCCGAGCCGTTGGACGCGCTGCGCCCGGACCTGCCCGACGACCTCGCGATGATCGTCGAGAAGGCGATGAACAAGGACCCCGAACGGCGCTACCAGAACATGTCGCAGCTCGCCGCCGACCTGCGCACCTTCCAGCGCCGCGTCGAGAACCTGCTCGCCAGCGATGCCCCCAAGTCCCGCTCGGTGCCGCCACCGCTGCTCCTCGCCGGGGCGGTGGTGCTCACGGCGCTGGTGGTTTGGCTCGTCTGGCGCCTTTGATCCCACGGGATTCTGGCTGCCTTCACTGTGCGCCCCGCGGATGGAAGATCCTCCACTGCAGGAGTTCGCTGACCTCGAGCATCCTCGGGGCCAGGCCAGCGACCATGGCCGCGGACTCGTGCTGGCGCGCGTTGGTGATCGGGCGCACGTAGTTGCGCCAGGCGATGTAGACCCACAGGTGCCACTCGAGCTTCTCGCGCTGCTTCGAGACGGCCCAGTTCCTTCGCACCAGCCGACTCAAACCGTCGCGCAGCATCGCGAAGGTGTGGTTGACGACGAAGAGCGGGTTCCAGTAGGAGCGCGGCTCCTTCGAGTTCGTCGTCTCGTGCACCAGCCGATCGCCGAAGGCCTGCTTGAGCAGCGCGCGGTACGTGTGCTTCTGGTCCGTGTTGACGGTCACGATGCCCGTGGTCGGGCAGATGCCCTGCAGCACCTCGAAGCACTCGGCCACCTTGGCGCGTGATTCGCTTCGGCGCTTTCCCTCGACAAGTTCGAGCTGCTCGAGCTTCTTCTGGTTCGCCGGCGAGAGCGGTTTTCTCGAGGGAAGCGTGCCGACCGCGGCGTGCAGGATGCAGTGACTCGGCTTGTGGACGAGCGCCGGCACGGTCAGCGGCTTCAGGCGCCGGTTGTGCTCGTAGGTCTCGAGCTCGTCGAGCAGGAAGCGGCCTTGCCAGGGGCGAGACTGGCCGCGCTCGTGCAGCACCCGCTCGTGGAACGCCCGGCAGTGCTTGCCGAAGCGCTCGAGGCGGCGGGCGATCGCGCCGCGGTCGCACTTCAAGTCGCGTGCGCCCTGCCGCTGGGTGACCTTCGAGATCAGGAGCAGGAAGACACCGCGATCGAGCGCGGGCTTGCGCAAGCGGTAGTCGACGCGAAACGTCTGCGTCGAGAACGTGCGCTTGCAACGCTTGCACTGGAAGCGCTGCACCGCTCGTCCGTCGCAGGCGCGCGTGAAGGTGCCTCGGCGCTGGTACTGGAAAGAGGGCCCGGAGCGGCACTCCGGAGACTCACATGGGCAGAAGCCCGGCTGGAATTCCATCGATCGATCCTCCTGGGCGAGGCCGGGATGGCCCGCCCAGGGGAAGACGCGGCGAGGGCCGGGAGGTTGCGGGGGCGGCGCGGATTTCCTGCACAGTCAGGGCAGCCAGAATCCCTAGGCGGCCATGTCCGCGCCCGCGAGCCAGGTCTGCAGCAACTCCACCGCCCCCGTCACCGCCGCCGCATCCAGTCCCAGGAAGCGTTGCGTCTCGGGGTCGAGCGTGCCGGCCGCGGCGACGGAGTTTCCCGCCTCGGTGCGCTGCACGAGCAGGTTGGCGTTGGCCACGAGGGCGACGGCGCGGTTCGAGGCGACGGCTTCGCGCGGGCCGTGGTGGTACTGGATCACGGCGGCTACCGAGCTGGGCAGGCCCCATTGGACCGCGACCAGGGCGCCGACGTCGGTGTGGTCGAAGCCCAGCATGCGTTTCTCGGCGACGTGCATGGGCAGGCCCTGTGCGCGCGCGAGTTCGAGTGCGCCGACGTACTCGTCGCCCAGGCTCTCGAGCAGCACGACTTTGCCCAGGTCGTGGAGCAGGCCGCAGGCCTGCAGCTCCTCGGGTGTCAGGCCCAGGTGGGCGCGTGCGGCGCGCGCGAGCTGGTAGCTGACCTGTGCGACGAACTGGCTGTGGCGCCAGAGCGCGTCGAGGTCCAGGCCGCGGCCGCCGAGGTGCTCGTAGCGCGTCATCACGGCCGCCTGCGTGACCACGTTGCGCAGCACGCGCAGGCCGAGGATCGTGCAGGCCTGCTCGGTCGAGACGGTGCGCTGCGAGAGGCCGTAGTAGGCGCTGTTGGCGATTTTGAGCACCTTGGCCGCCAGCGGGGGATCCTGCGCGACCAGCCGGCCGACGTCTGCGGCGCCGGCCTTGGGGTCGGCGATCATCTCGCGCATCTTGCGCACGACCTCGGGCAGGGTCGGGATGTTGAGGCTCTTGGATGCGAGCTGCTTGGCGCGCGAGCCGTCGGGGGTCTGGAACTTTTCGGCGCTCATGTGCGGCTCAGAGCACGATGCCGGCCTGGGCCTGCTGGGCGAAAGCCAGCAGCTCGGCCAGCGCCTCGGGCTGGACGCCCAGGAACTGCTGCAAGTCGCTGCCGAAGACGTCGAGCGGGTCGGAAGCGCCCTCGCTGACGGCGTGCGTGAAGAGGTTGGTGTAGCGCACGAGCAGCACGACCGGGTCCGATTCGGAGTCGCCGCTGCCGGAGTGGTGGTACTGGATCGCGCGGTGGACCGAGTCAGGCAGTCCCCACTGCTGCGCCAGCAGCGCGCCCACGTCCGGGTGCGAGAAGCCCAGCTGCTGCTCCTCGGCGACGTGCAGCTTGAGCGCCGCGTCGCGCGCCTGCTCGACGACCTTGAGATACTCCTTGCCCAGGGCGTCGAGCAGCACGACCTGTCCGAGGTCGTGCAGCAGGCCGCAGATGTAGAGCTCGTCCGGCGCGAGACCGATCGAGTTCTGGCACTTGCGTCCCAGGAACTGGCAGCACTGCGCGGTCAGGATCGAGTGGCGCCACAGGCCGTCGATGTCGAAGGCGCCGCCGCTCTTCAGGTGGTCGTACTGCTTCATCACCGTGGCCTGCATGACCACGTTGCGCAGCACCTTCATGCCCAGGATCGAGGCCGCCTGCTGCGGCGCGAGGCAGCGTTCGCGCAGGCCGTAGTAGGCGCTGTTGGCGATCTTGAGCACCTTGGCGGTCAGCACGACGTCCTCCGAAACGAGCTGGCCGATGTCGCGCGCACTGGCGTCGGGATCCTGCAGCAGCGCGGTGAGCTTGCGCATCACCGACGGCAGCGTGGGCAGGTTGACGTTGCGGGCCAGCAGGCGCTGCGCTTGGAGTGTGCTCATGAGGAGTGGGCGACGGGCCGGGGAACTCGGAGTGCTGCACCCATATCGGGCTCCGGGGGGGCCCGGTCTTGAGCTTCTCGTCGCGACTCCCTGGGCGCAGGGGAGCCGAGGACCTGCGCTGTCACTCAAGAAGCCGCAATCCGGAATCCGATGCTGGGGGCTCCGGTCCCCCGATGCGACTCCCCGCCGCACTGCTCCTCGTCCTTGGGCTGCCGCTCGCGCTGGCCTGGCAGATGGACCGTGCCGCGGCGGTGCAGGCCGGGACCGTTCAGCGCCTGGAAATCGAGGACCTGCTCGGCCAGTGCGACCTGGCGCTCGAGGGGCGCGTGCAGAAGATCCGCGTGCTCGAGGCAGCTCCGAAGCGCATCGAGACGGAGATCACGCTCTCGGTCTCGAGGCGCTTCTGGGGGCCGGCTGGCGGAAACGAGCTCGTGCTGCGCATCCCGGGCGGCGTCCTGCCGGACGGACGCGGTCTCGTGCTGCCCGGCTTGCCGCACTTTGCGGAAGGCGAGGAGCAGCTGCTCTTCCTGAGCGCCGAGAGCCGCAACGGCACGCGCGTGCCCGTCGGTCTGGCGCAGGGACGTTTCCGCGTCGAGCGCCGCGCCGGCGCGGCGAAGATGCTCGTGCGCGACCAGGACGAGCTCGAGTACTTCGACCCGCTCACGCGCCGCGCCAGCCGCGCGGAGCCGCGCGCGCTGTTCGACTACGGCGCGGTCGTCGCGCGCATCGAGGCTGCTGCGCAGGCGCGCCGGCAGCGCGAGGCGCGCGGAGGCGGCCGCTGATGCGCCCGCGCTGGCTGCTGCTCGTCGCGCTCGTCGCGCTGGCCGCGCTCGTGCCCGCGCACGTGCGGCTGATCAACCCCGCGACGGGCACGAACCTGCACTGGGTCAACACCGCCGCGATCCCGATCGTGATCCAGTCCGACGGTTCGGACGACATCCCCGACAAGAGCCACACGAGCGCCATCCGCAATGCGCTGGCGGCCTGGAACGCCGCCCCCGGATCGGCCGCGCACTTCGTCGAGGACGGCAATCCCGCGCAGCAGGCGCGCACCGACTGGCAGAGCGACTCCTTGCACACGGTGATCTTCGACGAGGACGATCTCTCGGGCTACTTCCCCAATGGCTCGGGGATCGTGGCGATCACGCCGGTCTGGTTCAGCGGCAGCGGCTCGATCACCGACGCGGACGTGCTCTTCAACGGCCGGGCCTTCCACTTCACGACCGCGAGCGTGCCCGGGCGCTACGACGTGCAGGACGTGGCCACGCACGAGCTCGGTCACCTGCTCGGACTGGATCACACGCCCTGGGCCGGCGGGACGATGTACCCCTTCGTGGACCCGACCGTGCTGCTGCACCGCAGCCTCTCGCAGGACGAGCTGCACGGCCTGCGCGAGATGTACCCGTCCGGCACGAGCGCGCGCATTCACGGCGTGCTGCGTCACCCGAATACGCGGCCCGTCAAGGGCGCGCAGGTGGTTGCCCTGGATTCCGCCGGGCGTCCCTGCGCGGGCGCGCTGAGCAGCGACAGCGGCGGGTGGACGATCTACGGGCTCGAGCCCGGGAACTACGCGCTCTACGCCATGCCGGTGGACGGTCCGGTCACTGCGCGCAACTTCGGCGCAGGCCACACGGTGCAGACCAACTTCCGCCGGACCGAGCTCGGGACGGCCGCGATCGGAGGCACGCAGGACTTCGACCTCGGGACGGCCACCGTGCTCGACGAATCCGCGCTCGAACTCGGGCGCGTGTCGGACGACTTCCCCAAGCGCGTCGTGCGCGGCGTGCCCACGACCCTGGGCTTGCGCGGGGCGGGTCTGGTCGCGGGCAGCACGCTCGCCTGCAGCGACCCCGATGTGCTCGTGACGGCGCTCTCCTGGAGCGACACTGGCCTGCAGTTCCGCATCGAGGCGCCGCTCGATGCGCCCGACGGCAATCTCGACCTGACGGTCACGAACGCGGCGGGGGAGAGCCGCACGCTGGTCGCCGGCCTGGAGCTCACGCCGCCCGATCCGCTCGTGAACTCGGTCGTGCCCGCGCTGGGCACCGACGGCGGCGGCACGCTGCTCACGCTGCACGGCGCGAATTTCCGCGCCGGCCAGCGCGTGGTGCTCGGCGGCGAAATCTACGTCGCGGGCGAATCCGGCGGTTGCGAGCTGGTAGACCTGAACACGCTGCGCCTGACGACGCGCGCGAGCGCCCCGGGGACCTTCGACGTCGTCGTGATCGACCCGACCGGCGTCGAGGGCCGCAAGTCGAACGGCTACAGTTTCGCGCACGTGCCCGAGGTGCAGAGCACGTTCCCCAGCGGCGGCTACGCCGGCGGCGGTACGAGCATCGTGCTGCGCGGCCAGGACTTCGAGCCCGGCCTGCTGGTGCGCATCGACGGCGTGCCGCAGACGCTGGTCGTGCTGAACGGCACGACCGAGCTGGTCGTGACGACCCAAGCGGGCGTGCCCGGCGGTCCCTACCTGCTCGAAGTCGAGAATCCCGGCGGCGCGATCGCCGAGAGCGCCTTCAGCTACTCCGCCGACCCCGACCCGCTGCTCGAGGACCTCGTTCCGCGTGCCGGTCCGCTCACGGGCGGCAACACGATCACGCTCCACGGCTCGAACCTCGCGGGCGCGAGCACGGTGATCTTCGGCGCCGACCTGGCCACCGGCGCGGGCGGCACGCCGGCCGCCGCGCTGAACGTGATCGACGCCAACACGCTCGAGGTGCTCGCGCCCGCGCACGGCGCCGGGACGCAGAGCCTGCTGGTGCGCAACGACGCGACCGGCCAGGCGGCCGTTCTGCCGAACGCCTACACCTTCGAGGAGTCCGCGCGCTCCGGCGGCGGCTGCTACGTGCAGCCGCAGCTGCCGCCCGCCGGCCCGCGCGAGCTGCTGGCCGGAGCCTGGTGGCTGTGCGCGCTCCTGGCGTTCGCGCTGCGCAAGCGCGCGCTACACTGGCGCGCATGCCCGCCAACGTCATCGCCTTCGACATCGAGGTAGCCGGCTTCGCCTGGGAGGAAGTCGACGAGATCACGCGCGGCTACCTCGTCCAGCGCGAGCACGACGAGGAGAAGCGCGCCGCCGTGCCCGAGCGCACCGCGCTCTATCCCGGACTGGGCAAGGTGATCGCGATCGGCATGTGGCTCGTGGGCAGCGAGCTCGACCGCGGCATGATCCTGCTCGAGGGCGCGCAGCACGAGGAGCGGCCCTGGGAGAAGGTGCCCAGCTCGAAGATCTACCGCGGCAGCGAGGCGCAGCTCCTGACGCGCTTCTGGGAGCTCGTCGGGCGCACGAAGAGCGGCCTGCCGCGCCTCGTGACGTTCAACGGCCGCGGCTACGACGGCCCGATGCTCACCATCCGCTCGGCGCAACTCGGCCTCAAGCCCTCGCGCAACCTGATGGGCAACCGCTACAGCATCGCCGAGCACTGCGATCTCGCCGACGTCTTCCAGTTCCAGGGCGCGACGCGCGAGCGCTACTCGCTCGACTACTGGTGCCGGCGCTTCGACATCGAGAGCCCCAAGGGCTCGATCGACGGCTCGCAGGTCGCGCGCGCCTACCGCTCGGGGCGCATCGACGACATCGGCGAGTACTGCCTGCGCGACGTGCGCGCGACCGCGCTGCTCTACCAGAAGGTCGAACACACGCTCATCCCGCTCTTCCAGGGAGCGTGAACAACCCAGCCCGCCTGAGTTTTTCGCGTTAGCGCTCGTCCCAGCTCGCGCGCCCGTCGCCCTCGATCGGGATTGCCTCTCCGCCGACGCGCGGCGAGCAATGCAACAGCCCCGACTGCACGAACGCCTTCGTCCGCGAGCCGGTCTCCCGCAGCGCGTACCAGAGTCCCTTCTGGTACTCGCGCCGATCGCAAGCCACGCCCTGCGCCTCGATGCCCAGCGCCGCCGCCGTGTACAGCGCGCGCGGCAGGTGGAAAGCCTGCGTCACCACGATCGCGCGCTCGATGCCGAACACCTGCCGTGCGCGCGCCAGCGAATCGTGCGTCGAAAAGCCGGCGTGGTCGCAGAACACGTCTTCCTCGCGCGCGCCGCGCACCAGCATCCAGCGCCGCATGCAGTTGGTCTCGTCGTACTCGCGCGTGCCGTGGTCGCCCGTCAGCAGGAGCTTATTCACCTTGCCCGACTGGTAGAGCAGGAGCGCCTGCTCCAGCCGGTCCGCGAGCGCATCCGAGGGCTTGCCGTCCGCCTTCACACCCGCGCCGAGCACGATCGCGACCGGCGCCTGTGCGAGCTCCTCGATCTTCTCGCACTCCATCGAGCGCCCGCGCGCCCAGACCCAGGCGCTCGGACTGAGCACGACCAGGGCGAGCGCGGATACTAGCAGCAGCCAACGGCGAAGCTTCACAGCCGCCGTTCTACTTCGACGGCGCCTTGAACACGAGCTCGCGCGTCTCACCCGCGACGATGTCGAGATCCTGCTGCTGCTTGTCGTCGCGGCCGGGGCCCGTGCACTCGACGGTCACGTGCCCGGGCGGCACGACCTGTGTGCGCGTCTCCCCCGGCTGGAGCCCGTCGCCGGCGATCGGCGCATGGCCGCTCCTGAAGTGGAATTGCCCGACACTGCTGCCTTGCCAGGTCACGCGCAGCGTCGCCCCGGGACGCAGCACGAGCTGCAGGTCAGAGGCTGGATGTTCGGCCGTCAGCGCGACCTCCTCGAGCAGGCCCGCGCGGCCGTCGCTGGTGCTGGCGAAGAGCGTGCAACTCGCCGCGCCCAGTCCGGTCAGCCGGAAACCGCCGTCCGGCTGCGTGCGTGTCATGGTCAAGCCGCCGTCGGCGAACGCGGCGGTGATCGAGGACTGCGCGCCGTTGCCGAATTCGTCCACCACGCGCCCGGCGACCTCGGCGCCGGGCCGCGTGCGCAGGATCACGCCCTCCGCGGGGGCTACGACCTGCATCGGCTCGCTGTCGCGGTAGTCGTTGTAGGGGGTCCCGACCAGGTAGAGGCCGCTGTGCGCGAGCGGCCCGAGCACGAAGCTGCCATCGGGCTCGGTGTTCACGCCAGCGCGCAGCGGGCCGAGGATGTGGACATAGCCCTGCACGCCTTGCTCGCCGTCGGGAGCGACGAGCCGGCCGCGCACGAAGATGCCGCGCGCGAGGCGCACTTCCGCCGCGACCTCCCGCGCGCCGACCTCGACCACGACCCTCTGCGGGACGCCGGAGATCTCCTGCGTGGGCCTGGGCGACAGGACCCAGGTCCCAGGCGAAACGTGCACGAAGCGGAAACCGCCATCGGCTGTGCTCGTCGCGTGCGAGGCGACGTCCTGCGGACGGGTGTGCACGTCGACGTAGCGCAGTTCGTCCGTGCCGCCCCGCAACAGCCAGAGCTCGATTCCCGCCGCGGGCTCCCCGCTGGCCTCGAGCACGCGGCCGATGATCGCCGCGCCGCCGAGGTCCCACTCGACGCGCCGCTGCTCGCCCGCTTGAAGCACGAGCGGCTCGGCGCTGCGGTACAGCACAGCGCTCGAACCAAGCACTTGCGCGTCGAAGCCCACGCCCGGCGGCAGGTCCGCGAACCGGCACACGCCGCTCGCATCCGCATCCGCCTCGTAAACCAGCGCGGGCACGTCGCGCCAGACCGAGGTGAAGACGCCCTCCTGCGCCAGGCGGCGCGCGTTGCCTCGCAGCGTGACACGCAAGCGCGCCTCGTCGCCGCCGGAGAGCAGCGCGATCTCGAGCGTCGCTGGCCGCAGGAGCTCGATGCGCCGCGCCAGATCGGCGCGCTCGTGGCCTGCATCGGCGCTGGCGAGCGCCGGGGCGAATCCCGCGGCGTCAACGCGAATCCAGGGCGGCATGTGCGCGGCGAAATCGAGCTCGAAGCGGCCCGCAGCGTCGGTCTGCGCGCGCGGCGCGCCCTCGATCGATACTTGCGCCAAGGCCACAGGCGTGCCGTCCTCGCGTGCGACGACGATCCCGCAGTAGTGCGCGTGCTCGCCAGCGTCGTGCGTGAGCGTGACCTCGCGCGTCTCGCCCACTGCGAGCGCGGGGATCTCCTCGAGACCCTCCTGCGAGACGAAGTGCGCAGGGTCGTCCGCGTTGAGTCGCAGCACGAGGCCCGGCGTGACCTCGAAGTCGACGCGTCCATCGGCGCCCGTCACGAGCTCGTCTCCGAGCTTGCCGCGGCTCGAGACACCTTGCCCTGCGCGGTAGCTGCCCTGGCGCACCTCGACGAGGTGCACGCGCACCCCGGCGAGCGGACGCTGGCCGCCGCGCGCGATGCAGCGCACGTGCAGGTGCGCACTCGCGGCTGGAGCGGTCGTGCTGACAGCCTCGATGCGCTCGATCGCCGGCGTCGCGGTTTCGACCTTGGCGTCGTTCGAAGCGGGGCGCGCCGGCAACGCCTCGGTCGCATCGGGCTCGACGTTCAGCGGCGCGCGCGGCTCGGCCTGCGGCCAGATCATCCACGCACCGAGCAGGACGAGGACGATCAAGATCAGCGGGAGAAGCGTGCGCTGCATGCGGGGGAGCGGATGGGACGTCTGGTACTGCGGCTCGTCGATCGTATTCCAGCGGAAATCGTGGCTCGTCTCAGTCCTCGTCCGTGAAGACGAGCTCTTGTTCCTCGCCAGCCTTGAGCGTCAGCTCGCGCACGAGCTTCTTGCCGTTGCCGCCCAGGCTGCAGATGACGCTCACCTGACCCGCAGGCGCGGAGAAAGTCCTCGTGGTCCCCTTCTCGACGCCATCGGTCGCGAAGACGACGCCATCCTGCTCCACGCGAACCGCCGCAAACCCGTTCTCGCCCGCGTAGCGCACGCGCAGTCGAGCTCCGGGTCGGACGGCGATCACGAGATCACGCACATTCGCACCGGCCGTCAGCACGGCGCCGCGCAGGAGGCCTGTGCGGCCGTCCGCGAGCGTTGCGGCCAGCGCGTAGGTACCTGGCAGGAGACTGTCGAGTGCGAAGGAGCCGTCAGCCTTCGAGCGCGGCATGCAGATGCTGGTCTTCTCGCCTGGCTGCGAGACTGCGACGGTCGCGGCGACGCCCTCGCCCGTGAGCGCGTCGACCACGCGGCCGGCGAGCTGACACCCACGTCGCAGGTGCAGGACGACGTCGTGCGCGCCCGCTTCGACCTGGAGGTACTCGGAGTCGGCGAGCTCGTGATGGTAGGAGGGAGAAGCGTCGAGCCTGTAGCTGCCGGGCGCGAGCGGACCGAGCACGAATACACCGTCTTCGCCGCAACTCGTGCCGGCCCAGTTGCCATTCGCATAGGCGCCAACACCCGCGTTGTTCACCGGCTGGCCATCGGGATCGACGACCTTGCCCGTGATCGCGATTCCGCGGTGCACGACGAGTTCGACTTCGTGCGCTTGCTCGCCCAGCGGGATCTCGACCAGGATCGCGACCGGCGCGAGCGCATCGGCGGGGAGCGGAGCGCCGTCCCGGTACATCCTTGCCTCGGGTCCCAGGCGCCAGGTCCCCGGACTCACCTTCGGAATCGTGAAGCGACCCTGCGCATCGGTCTGCGCTTCGCCGACCCGGTCGCCCTCCTCGTAGGACTGCAGGTAGAGCCGCGGGCTGCCCCCGGCCCGCAGCAGCCACAGCTTGGCCCCGGGAGCGACCGCGCCGCTGTCGTCGCGCACGATCCCGCTCAGCCGGCACGTCTCCGCGGCCTTCAACTCGATCTCGCGCGTCGCACCGGGTGGAATCGTGATCGGATCGGCGAGCTCGACGAGGCGTGCGGCACCGCCGAGGACCGAGACACGCAGCGGAACATTCGGCACGAGGCCGGCGATCTCCGCCCGACCGCTCGCATCGAACTCCGCGCGCCAGGTGTGGTCGTACTCGGCCTGCAGCGCGCCGAGGTCGGAGGCATCCTGGGTCGTCAGTCGATAGCCCTCGGTCGTGACGACCATCCGCAGCCGTCCGCTCTTCGCCGCCTCGCCCGCGCCCTGCAACAGCCCCACGAGCGTGCACGAGCGCTCGAGCTCGATCAGCAGCGCCTTCTCGGGCGTCTCGTGGCCCGCCTGGGCCATGACGACCGTTTCGGCGTAGCCCAGCGCGAGGATCGAGAGACGCCGCATCGACCAGCTCGAGTGCGCGAGATCGAAGCGCCCGTCGGCGTCGGTTGCGAGCGCGCCTGGGCCGCCGCGGATCTCCGCAGCAGCGATCGGCGCATGCGTCTCACGCGAGAGCACGCGCGCGAAGAAGTGCGCGTCCTCCCGCGTCGCGAGCTCGACGACGATCTCGCGCCGCTCGCCGGCGGAGAGCGGCTCGATCTCGCGCTGCGCGCTGGCGTTGGCGCCGTGCTTCTCGGGGTAGGAGCTGAGTCGCGTCGGAACTCCTGCGGGGAGCTCGTACTCGACGCGGCCGTCGCCGCCGGTCGTGAGCAGCTCGTTCAGCTGCCCGTGCGTTCCCGTTCCAACGGGCACGATCCCGTTGGGCCGATTCAACACCGACACGCAAATTCTCTGGCCCGAGAGCGGCGCGCCGGTCTCCTTCGCTCGGCAGAGCACGAGGAGCAGCGTCTCCAGCTTCGGCTGCGCGAGCTCCTCTCGGCGCTCCGGCTGCGCACTCTCGGTCTGTGCTGAATCAAGTGACTGCGGCTTCGCCGTCTGCACCCCAGGTGCGGCGATGGGCGCGTTGGATCCCTCACCCGCCTTCCAGAGCCACAGCGCCAGCCCAGCGAGAAGCACGAGAGCGATCAGCGCGAGCCTGCGGGCCATGGGACGGGTCCATACCCCGCTCCCGGCGCCCGGTTGTCAACGATTTCAGCGCCCGGCCGCGTGCTCGCGCTCGATGTAGTCCCGCGCCTTGGCCTCGAGGGCCGTCGACTTCAGGCCGATCTCGCGGGCCTCGGCCAGCGCGGCTGCGTAGGACAGGCCGTCGTCGAGAACGCGCCGGGCGAGCCAGATCGCGCCGACGCGGTTGGCCGTGTGGCAGTGGATCAGGATCGGCTTCTCCGCTCGGCCGAGCATGTCGCGCGCGCGCGTGAAGACGGTGTCGGTCAGCTGGTCGGGGCTCGCGAAGGGGATGCTGACGTAGCGCAGGCCGAGCTCGCTCATCAAGGCGGGCTCGTCGAAGCCCTTGTCCTCGCTCTCGGGGCGCAGGTTGATCACCGTGCGCACACCCTCGTCCCGCAGCTTGTGGAAGTCGGCGGCTGTGGGCTGGCTCGCGAGGTAGACACCGGCACAGGTGTGGACGCGCTCGATCGAGCCGATGCTCGCGCTTTCGAGCTTGTCGGTCGAGACCGGCTGCGCGGCCGCCGGCGGAGGCGTGGAGCTGCAAGCCGAGAGGGCCAGGAACGGGAGGGTCGCGAGCCAGTGGCGGTTCATGTTCGTGCGCTGCGTCCTGGCCCTGTCTTAGCCTGCGGCGCGCGCGAAATCCTGGCCGCGCGCGGGGAGGAGTGCGTACGCGCCGAGGATGCAGTCCGGGCGGACCCGCGCACGTGCTCCAGGATGGCCTTGCGCAACTCCGGCGGCAGCTCGCCGCGCGCCGCCGCGCGGCAGGCGTCACCGGCCAGCTCGAGTCCCGCGAAGACGCTTGCGCAGCGCTCGCAGACCATCCCGTCGGGGAACTCGAACTGCACGCCGCGGTCGAGCGCCTCCTGCTTGGCCGCGAGCAGGTCGAGACAGAGCTGCTTCTCGAAGATCGGCGGCGGAGCCGGCCGGCGCGCCCGGCCGCGCTCGACCTCCTTGCGCACCGCCAGGCGCGCGCGGTGCAGGCGCGTCTTGACCGTCTCGAGTTGCACGCCGAGCGTGGCCGAGATCTCGGCCAGCGTGAGGCCGCCGATCTCCTTGAGCACGAGCGGCATGCGGAAGGCCGTGGGCAGCGCACCGATCGCCCGCTCGACCTCGTGCAGCACGTCCGCGCGCTCCTCGAGCGCCTCGAGCTCGTCCCCCGCGGGCGCGGCGGCGATCGTCGTCTCCTGGAAGGGCGAGAGCTCCTCGAGCGAGCGCATGCGCCCCGGTCCGCGGCCCTGGCGGCGCTGCTGGCGCTGGCACACGCGCGCGGCGATGGCGTAGAGCCAGGTCGAGGCGCGCGAACGGCCCTCGAACTGGTCCCAGTTCCGGAACGCGAGCAGGAAGGTCTCCTGGACCACGTCGCGGGCGCGCTCCGCGTCGCCGCAGAAGCGCAGGCCCAGCGCGTAGAGCTGCGCGCCGTGCTGCTCGACCAGGCGCGGGATGGCGCTCTCGCGGGACTCGTCTGCGCCGGGTTCGTCCATCCCGCCATTCTAGCGCAGCGCGTACCCACACGGGCTCCCCCCGCAGTGCCTCGCAAGCCGTATCGCCCGCGCGCGCGCCGGAGCGGAGGATGCCCGCGTTCCAGTCGTGGTTCCAAGGGACCGCTCGCCTCGGCCCTGCGCATCGGGACAGAGCCACCCTGAGGGTGGCCTTCATTCTTTGCGGCCCTGAAAGGACGACCCTATGTACAGCTCTCACTCGACACACGCGCGCAGCCCCGGATCGATCGCTTCCGCGCTCGGCAGCGGCGCGGCCATGCTCGTGCTCGGCACGCTGGCAACGGCCCAGAATCGCATCCAGCTCCCGCCCAGCCACTCCAACTGGGTGCGCCAGAGCCCGCTCGTCCAGAGCATCGTGACCATGGACATGGCGACCGGCGGCGTGACCCCGGCCAGCCTCGTGCAGGCACTGGTCGGCGCCGGCGTGAGCACGCGCAACGTTCTCTTCAACGGCGCGCCCGTCGCGGCCGGCACGTTCAGCGGCGGCACGGGCATCGTGGGCTTCGCGCAGGGGATCATCCTCAGCTCGGGCAACATCGGCTCCGTCGCGGGCCCGGCGAACTTCGCGCCCGACACGTCGACCGACAACCTGCTGCCCGGCGATCTCGACCTCGACGCGCTCGTCACGGGCGCCACGCAGGACGCCTGCGTGCTGGAGTTCGACTTCGAGTGCTCCGGCACGAGCGCGATCACGTTCCAGTTCGTGTTCGCCTCGGAGGAGTACGACGAATACGTCAACACGCAGTACAACGACGTGTTCGCCTTCCTGCTCAACGGGGTGAACCTGGCGCTCGTGCCCGGCTCGAGCCCGCCCGTTCCGGTTGCGGTCAACAACGTCAACTGCGGCAACCCCTACGTCGCGGGCGGCGGGACGAACTGCGCGCAGTACGTGACCAACGCCTGCGACTCGCTCGGCGGCACCTATCCCTGCACCGGCCTGGGCACCGAGATGGACGGCCTGACGGTGCTCTTTTCGGCCAGCGGCAACCTCGCGCCGGGCTGGAACCACATCAAGCTCGCGATTGCCGATCGCAGCGACGGCGTGTACGACTCGAACGTCTTCATCCGCGGCGAGAGCTTCGTGTGCGGCAATCCCCAGCCCGTGTTCGACCCGCCCTCGCCCTGCGGCCAGACGCTGGTGGCGACCGAAGGCGTGCCGTTCCACTTCGACGTGAACGCGCTGGCCACCAACGGCCTGCCCGGCCAGACGGTCGTGCTGACCGTCACCGGCGACCCGCTGCCGCTCGCGGCCGGCGTGTTCGTGCCGTCGCTGCCGCTCGGACCGGCCGCGGAAGTCGAGACGGAGTTCGACTGGACGCCGCAGCCCGGGGACGCCGGTCCCTACCAGCTGCAGTTCACGGCCACGGACCAGCTCGGGACGGGAGCGGACTGCTTCGTCGACATCGACGTGCGGCCCGCGCCGGGTGCGCCCTTCTGCTTCGGCGACGGCAGCGCGACGGCCTGCCCGTGCAGCAACAACGGCCTGGCTGGACACGGCTGCGGGAACTCGGTCAACCCCGCCGGCGCGCAGCTCTTCGCGAGCGGCGTCGCGAGCGTGGCGAACGACACGTTCGCACTGCTGGGCGCGGGCATGCCGAACGGCACCTGCCTCTACGTCCAGGCCACGCAGCAGGACAGCGGCGGCTTCGGAACGGTGCTGGGCGATGGCTTGCGCTGCGTCAACGGCTCGATCATCCGCCTGGGCGTCAAGGCCAACGTGCTCGGCGGCTCGCAGTATCCGGCGCTGGGGGACCCGCCGATCTCGCTGCGCGGCCAGATCCCGGCCGCGGGCGCCACGCGCTACTACCAGGTCTGGTACCGCAACCACGTCCCGACCTTCTGCACGGGTTCCATGTACAACCTGACGAACGGCTACGCCGTGACGTGGACTCCGTAGAGCTCTGAACTCGGCGAAGCCCCGGCCTCTGCTGCTGCACGTCGCAGCGCAGACGCCGGGCGCTTCCGCCGGGCGCGCGCATCGATTAGCCTGTTCGCCCCTTGGACGTCGAGAAACTCAGGATCGATCGCAGCACGAGCGAGTCCCGCCCGCGCGCGCGCAAGCGCCGCTGGCTCGGGCCGCTGCTGACGGTCGTGTTCGTGCTGCTCGTGCTGTGGCTCTTCCAGGCGCAGCTCTCGGGCTTCATCGACGCCTGGCGGCTGCCCGAGGTGCGCACGCAGCGCGTGATCCTGCGCTCGGGCGCGGCGGCGGCCACGGCCAGCGGCACCTCGGCCAACGGCTACATCGTCGCGCGCACGCGCGCCGCGCTCTCGGCCGACACGCCCGGCCGGATCGTCGAGATGAACGTCGAGGAGGGCTCGGTGGTCAAGAAGGGCCAGGTCGTCGCGCGCCTGTACTCCGACGAGTACCGCGCCGCGCTGCAGCACGCCGACGCGGACCTGGCGCTGGCGCGCACCACGCTCGAGCGCGTCAAGCTCGAGGTCGGCTCGGCCGAGAAGGAAGTCGACCACTCGAAATCGGCCGAGAAGGCCGCCCAGGCCGACCTCGACCAGGCCAACTCGAACCTCGCGCTGGCCGAGACGCAGTTCAAGCGCGCGCAGGACCTCGTCGACCAGGGCGTCGACACGGCCGAGAAGCGCGACCTCGCGCGGCGCGAGCTCGACAGCGCGAAATCGCGCGTGCCCTGGGCCAAGGCCAACCTCGAGACGGCGCAGGCCGCGACCGCGCAGTCCGACCAGCGTCTGATGGTCGTCGCGGGCCGCGGTCAAGGAGGCCGAGGGCCGCATCGCGCTGGCGCAGACGGCGCGCGACCAGGCCCAGGCGACACTCGACAAGACCGAGGTGCGCGCGCCCTTCGACGGCATCGTCGTGCTGAAGGACGCCGAGGTGGGCGAGGTCGTCTCGCCCAACGTCGCAGGGCGGCTCGAACGCGCGCGGCTCGGTGGTGACGATGGTCGACTTCGCCACGCTCGAGGTGCAGGCCGAGGTGCCCGAGACGACGCTGGTCAACGTCAAGCTCCAGGCGCCGGCGCGCATCTGGCTCGACGCCTGGCCCGGACAAGTCCTATCCCGGCCGCGTCGACCGCATCTGGCCCACGGCCAACCGCAGCAAGGCGACGGTCGAGGTGCGCGTCGTGTTCCTCGAGCGCGACGAGCGCCTGCGGCCCGAGATGGGCGCGCGCGTCGTGTTCCTCGATTCCGCGGAGGCCGCCGCGAAACCCGCGACGAGCGCGGAGGCCGTGATCCTGATCCCGGCCGAAGCCATCGTGCGCGTCGACGGCGCCGACTCGGTCTTCGTGCTCGAGCGCGACACGGTGCACCTGCGGCGCGTGAAGCTGGGCGAGGACCGCGCCGGCCGGCGCGCGGTGAGCGAAGGCCTCTCCGACGGCGAGACGATCCTGCTCACCCCGCCGCCGACGCTCAAGGACGGCCAGCGCGTGCGCCCGAAGAACTGAGCCGTTATCTTCCTGGGCCCGATCCTCCGCGGAGCTCGCAGCTGACATGCCGAATCCCCTCATCCGACTGCAGCAGGTCACCAAGTCCTACACGCGCGGCGGCGAGACGCTGCGGGTGCTCGACCGGCTCGACCTCGAGATGGAGGCGGGCGGCTACTTCGCGCTGATGGGTCCGTCGGGCTCGGGCAAGACGACGCTGCTCAACCTGCTCGGCGGACTCGACCAGCCCGACAGCGGCGTGATCGAGGTCGCGGGCGAGGACCTGATGCAGCTCTCGGGCGCCGAGCTCGCGCGCTGGCGCTCGCGCTACGGTCGGCTTCGTCTTCCAGGGCTTCAACCTGATCCCGGTGCTGACGGCGCTCGAGAACGTCGAGCTGCCGCTCAAGCTGACGAGGCTCTCGCGGCACGCGAGCGCCGCGAGCACGCGCTGCACGCGCTCGAGCTCGTCGGCCTCTCCGACCGCGCGCAAGCACCGGCCGCGGCAGCTCTCCGGCGGACAGGAGCAGCGCGTCGCGATCGCGCGCGCCGTCGTCAGCGACCCGCAAGCTGATCCTGGCCGACGAGCCGACCGGCGACCTCGACCGCACGTCGGCCGACCAGGTGCTCGACCTGCTCGGGCAAGCTCAACCGCGAGCTGCAAGAAGACGATCCTGATGGTCACGCACGACCCGCACGCGGCCGAGCGCGCGCGCGACGATCGTGCACCTCGACAAGGGCCAGCTCGGCAGCATCGAACAGAACAAGCCCGCGGCCGCAGCGCGCCTGAGGACGACGATGCCGCCCTTCAATCTCGTCTGGCGCAACCTGCTGCGGCGGCCGCTGCGCTCGGTCCTGACCGTGCTCTCGCTGGCGATCGCGATCTTCCTGCTCTGCGGCCTGCGCACGCTGATCACGACGCTGCGCGTCGGGCGTCGAGCAATGCCAACCCGCGCCGGCTGCGACGTGCTCTCGGCGAGCGGCCTGTTCGTCGAGCTGCCGCTCAGCCTACCAGGAGAAGATCGACAAGGTGCCCGGGCGTCGAGATGACGACGAAGTTCCAGTGGTTCGGCGGCTACTACCGAAGCCAGAAGAACTTCTTCGCGCAGTTCGCGATCGACCCCGAGACGCTCTTCGCGATGTACCCCGAGTGCGAGGTGCCCGCCGGAACAAGTCGAGGTCGCCTGAAGCAAGACGCGCACCGGCTGCATCATCGGCGACGGCGCTGGCGCACGAAGTTCGGCTGGAAGATCGGCGACACGATCCCGATCATCGGCGCGCTCCACCCGCACCCCGACGACAAGGCCTGGGAGTTCCAGGTCGTGGGGATCTACCACTCGACGAATCCCGGCGTTCGACAACCGCACGATGTTCTTCCACTGGGACTACTTCGAGGAGACGCTCAAGGCGGGCCGGCGTGCCCCGGGCGTCGGCGTGTTCGCGCTCCGGGCCGCTCCGGACGCGGACATTCCGCGAGTGATCGCGGACGTCGAGGATCGCTTCGAGGACAGCGAGCAGCGCGATCCAGTGCGCGACCGAGGCGGAGTTCCAGCGCCAGTTCCAGTCCGATGTTCGGCAACATCCCGCTCTTCCTGGGCTGGATCGGCGGCGGGATCCTGATCGCGATCCTCGTCGCGTGCTTGAACACGATGCTGATGTCGATGCGCGAGCAGACGCGCGACGTCGGCGTCCTGAAGTCGCTCGGCTTCACGGACGGGACGATGTTCGCGCTGTTCATCGCGCAGGCGTTCT
Organism: uncultured Planctomycetota bacterium; assembly: GCA_963829015.1. Lineage (GTDB taxonomy): Bacteria > Planctomycetota > UBA1135 > UBA1135 > JADJLZ01. The sequence continues at coordinate 98,657 of CAWHGR010000001.1, forward strand.
TCCTGTGCGTGCTCGGAGGCGGACTCGGTCTCATGCTGGCCTGGTCGACGCAGGGTGCGATCGCGCACGCATTCGAGATGATGTTCCCGGGCTACCTCGTTACGCCCCGAGACTCTGCTCTCGGGCGGCCGGGGTGATCGCCTCGTCCTCGGTCCTGTCACGGGCCTCGTTCCGGCGACCTGGCGCGCGCGGTCTGCGCTGCGTCGAGGCCCTGCGGGGAGGCGACTGAGGCCGATGCTCGTCCCGCTGCAGCTACAACCTGCGCAGCCTCTTCGTCCGTCGGAGCGCCACTCTGCTGACGATGCTCGGCATCGGCGCGACGGTCGCGATCGTCTCGGGCATCATCGCGCTGCAGGCGGGCTTCCAGTCGATGTTCGCCGGCGGCGGGCCGCGACGACGTCGCCGTCTTCCTGCGCCCGGGCGCGAACAGCGAAGGCGACAGCCAGTTCAGCTACGACCGCGGTCTGCAGTTGATCAAGTCGATGCCCGAGATCGCGGTCGGGCGAACACGGCCCGATCGCGGCGATGGAGGCCTACCTCGCCGTGCTCCTCGCGCCGGTGCGCGGCGGCCTGACGAACGTGCCGCTGCGCGGCGTGCAGCCGATGACCTTCGAGATGCGCAAGGACGAGCTGCAAGATCGTTGCCGGCCGCAACTTCACGCCCGGCCACGACGAGCTGATCGTCGGCTCGCGCCTCGTCGACCGCATCGAGAACTGCCGCATCGGCGACGTCGATCGTGCTCAACAAGACGCCGTTCACCGTCGTCGGGTACGTTCGAGCACGCCGGTCAGTTCGGCGGCGAGATCTGGGGCGACCTCGACCGACTCCTGACCGCGATGGGGCGCTACGGCCCGAATCGCGTGATCGCGGAACTCGCTCCGGGGACGGAGCTCGGTGCACCGGATCCGAAGCGTCGTGATCGGAAGCGATGATGCTCCGAGCCCCGAGCCGGGCTCGATCGCCGAGCGTCTACTCGAAGGACACGCAGGTGCCGGCCAAGGTCTACACCGAGCGACAGTTCCTCGCTTCGCAGACGGTGGCCACATCCGGATTGCTCGAAGGGAATGGCCTTCCTCCTCGGCGCTCATCATGGGCATCGCCGCCGTGTTCACAGCGACCAACACGATGCTCTCGGCCGTCGCCGCGCGCACGCACGAGATCGGCATCCTGCTCGCGCTCGGCTACCGGCCGATACCCGATCTTCCTCTCGTTCCTGTTCGAGTCGCTGGTGCTCGGTCTGCTCGGCGGACTGGTGGGTTGCCTGCTGACGCTGCCCTTCAACGGCATCAAGGCCGGGACGATGAACTTCCAGACGTTCACGGAGATGGCATTCGCCTTCAAGGTGACCCCGCAGGTCCTCCTCGACGCGGTCATCTTCTCGCTCGTCCTGGGCCTCGTCGGCGGCGCCTGGCCGGCCTTGCGTGCCGCGCTGATGAGCCCGACCCAGGCGATGCGGCGCGAGTGAGCGTCAGCCGGATCGCGGCGGCAGCCGGTAGGGGTGCAGGCCGTCGACCGCTACCCCGACGATGAACGGCGCCCGATTGCCGCGCAGATGGCCTGTCATGCTGGGGAGGTTTCGCACCAGCAGCTGCGCCGTCTCGGTACCGGTAGCCTTGGACTTCAGCACCACGAAGACGGCCACCGAGTGCTCCAGGACCGCCGCAAGCTCGATCCCGTTGCGCCGGATGTTCTTGTCGCGCGTCAGCACGATCCAGCCCTCCCTGCCAGCGCGTGCGAGCCACTCGACATCGGCTGCGGCCCGAGGGAAGTGGTCGTCGTGCACCTCGACGCGTGCGCCGGCAGCCCTGAGAGCGTCCGCAACGACATGCCGCCCGAGCGACCGATCGACGAACCAGACCGGGTCAGGCCGCGAGCTTGATCTCGAAGCGGATGGCCTCTTCGACATCCTCGGGCTCCAGGTCGTAGTCGCCCGCGATGGATGCAATCGACTCGCCCGCCTTGAGCCGGCCGACGAGGACCTCCGTCGGGACTCCGGTTCCCGCGATGCACGGGCGGCCGAACTGGACGCGCGGGTCGATCACGATCGGCCGTCCAGGCTGCATCCAGGCATTGCCCGTGAACGGGTACAGTCGGCTGGGCGCTCCGTCCGCGCCGTGTTCGATGCGCGACAGGTAGGCCTCGACGATCTTGCGCATCTCGAGCTGACCTTCGCGCGACACGTCGAGCAACTCGCCGCTGTGCTCGATCAGTAGGTCCTTTCCGTCGGTCAGCATCGCGCGCGAGGCCAATGGAGCCTCGATCGCGAGCTGCTTGCGCATGAACGCGACCGCCCGGCGGATGTTCTGCAGCGAGACCTCGTGCTGACGGCGCAGCGCGGCGAGCACATGCAGCTCGACCAGGTTGCGGAACGAGAGCAGCCGCGCCTCCCGGTCGGCAGCCGCGATCACCGCGGGAGCGGAGCGCCGCGCGCTCGCGGCGGGATACGGGTGCCCCAGCGCCCAATCGCGCACGGTCCCGCGCGGAAGGTCCAGGTAGTGCGCCGCATCGACGAGCCCGTAGACCGGGAGTTCACCCGGCCTGCGCTGTCCTGCCCGATCCGTGTCCGCGCCTCGCCTGACCATCCTGCCTCGCCCTTCGCGGAATCGATCCGCACGCGAAAGGGTAGCAGTTCTCCGGACCCGGCCCAAGGAGGCGGCCATCCACCAGGGGATCGAGGGATTGTCGGAAGGGAACCCAGGCGCGAGGCGTCAGGAATACGAAAGCTGCGCAACCGGGCAGCCCGCCAAGGTAGTGCGCGCACCAGCAGCTTGGCGCTTCCCTCTATGATGAGAGTCCCGCCTCCCATGCGTCGACCTGGCCCCCCCGCTTCCCTTCCCGTCCGTCTCGCGCTGCTGCTCCTCGCCTGCGGCTGCTCGGCCGAGAGCTACACGCGCGATGCCGACCGCATCGTGGACGAGGTCCTGCGCACGCGCACCGAGAACACGCTCGGCGGGCGCGAGGCGAGCGTCGCACATCCGCGCAGCACCAGTGATCCGGCGCCCGCGCCGCCCGCCCAGGCCGGGCCGCCGGCACCGCACGCGCTGCGCGTGCTCTCGCTCGCGGACGCGCTGGAGATCGCCTACCACTCGAACCGCGACCACATCTCGCGCAAGGAGTCGCTCTACCAGACCGCGCTCTCGCTGAACGGCACGCAGTTCACCTACTCGCCGCAGGTCACGGCTGCGCTGAGCTACATCTTCGCGGGCAGCAACAGCGCGCCGGAGACCGACACCTCGGGCGTGACGGCCGGACTCTCGCAGGTCCTGCCCTGGGGCGGCAAGGCCGCACTGGTCGCGGCCAGCGGCTTCGACGCGACGAACCTCTTCAGCTCGAGCCTCTCGCTGCAGGTTTCGCAGCCGCTCTTGCGCGGCGCGGGGCACGAAGTCGCCTGGGAGGGGCTGCTGCAGGCCGAGCGCAGCGTGGTCTACGCGATCCGCGACTACGAGCTCTACCGCGAGAGCTTCTCGATCGACGTGGCCACGCGCTTCTACGACCTGGTGCAGCAGAAGCAGTCGCTGGAGAACCAGCGCCGCACGCTGGAGAGCCAGGTCTTCGGGCGCAAGCAGGCCGAGGCGCTCTTCAGCGTCGGGCGCACGCCCGAGCTCGAAGTGCTGCGCGCCAAGCGCAGCGAGCTGACCTCGCAGAACAGCCTGATCGAGGCCGAGGAGGGGCTCAAGCTCTCGCTCGACCGCTTGCGCATCTTCCTCGGGTTGCCCGACGGAGAGTCGGTCGACGTGCACAACGAGGAGCCGGCCTTCGTCGAGGTGAACTTCGAGGTCGAGTCGGCCGTCGGGGTGGCGCTGCAGAACCGGCTCGACTGGGTCAACCGCCAGGAGCAGCTCGAGGACGCGCGCCGTGGCGTGCGCATCGCGGCCAACAGCCTCTTGCCGGACCTGGCGCTCGACCTGGGCTACACCCAGGCCTCGGATCTCGAATCGAGCTTCGTGGGCCAGCGCTTCAAGGAGGGTTCGTACCACGCCGGGCTCTCGCTCTCGCTGCCGCTGCAGCAGACCAGCGAGCGCAACGCCTACCGCTCCTCCCAGTACGCGCTGGCCAGCGCCGTGCGCTCGGTAGAGGAGTTCAAGGACAACCTGATCGTCTCGGTGCGCGGCACGTTCCGCGAGCTGGCGCGGCGCAAGCAGAGCCTCGACATCCAGAGCGAGCTGATCCACGACCAGGAGCGCAACGTCAAGATCGCCCAGCTGCGCTTCGAGCAGGGCAACTTCTCCAACCGCGACGTGGTCGAGGCGCAGCAGTCGCTGCTGGACGCGCAGAACGCGCTGATCCGCGAGAAGGTCGCCTACGAGATCGCGCGCCTGGGCCTCCTGAAGGACCTGGGCATCCTGTTCATCGACGAGAAAGGCATGTGGAAGGAATGAAGAGCGTGCTGATCGTGCTCGGCCTCGTCGCTGTCGGCCTGGGCGGCATGAAGTACTGGAACGGCGCCAGCGCCGCGGGTGCGGGCCAGGTCGTAGCGGCCGAAGCGACCGCGGAGGCGCGGCGCGCCGAGCTGCCGATCGCGATCGCCGAGTCGGGCTACCTGAAGGCCAAGAACTCGACCAACCTGCAGCCGCAGTTCCAGGGCGGCGCGACGATCACCTGGCTCGTCAAGGAGGGCAAGTCCGTCGAGAAGGACGAGGTGCTGGTCGAATTCGACAAGGTGCAGCTGCAGACGCAGTTCGACGACAAGTCGAATCTGCTGCACCAGTACCGCACCGAGCTCGCCGCGGCGCAGGCCGAGCACGCGATCCAGGAGCGCGACAGCAAGGCGGCGCTGGGCAAGGCGCAGTTCGAGCTGGACGTAGCGGGCATGAAGCTCGAGCTCTACGAGAAGGGCGAGTCGCCCAACGAGACGCGCAAGAAGCGCCTGGCCGCGGAAAAGGCGCACTCCGAGTTCAAGCGCGCCCAGGAGCAGTTCGAGAAGGTGCCCGAGCTGCTCGCGCAGGGCTTCCTGACCAAGATCCAGGCGGAAGAGGAGCGCATCCGCCTGCGCGAGAAGGAGATCGAGGTCGAGAACACGGACAAGGACCTCGAGCTCTACGAGAAGTACACGCTGCCGATGGGCGCGGCCGAGAAGAAGAACGGACTCGAGGACGCCCAGCGCAACCTGGAGAACTCCAAGGCGCGCGAGGACATCAAGCTCAAGGAGCGCGAGAGCCGCATCACCGAGATCGAGGGCAAGGTGCACTCGACCGAGGCGCAGCTGACGCAGCTGCAGAAGAACCTCGACTTCATGACGATCAAGGCGCCGCGCGCGGGGATCGTCTACTACGGCGACCCGGCCGAGCCCTGGATGCACGACCAGGTCAAGGTCGGCAACCGCTTCAACCAGGGCAACACGCTGGTCACGCTGCCCGACCTGCGCGAGATGCAGGTGCTGATCCAGGTGCACGAGGCCGACATCGACCTGGTCAAGCTCGATGAGCACGTGATCATCACGCTCGAGTCGCAGAAGGAGCGCAGCTTCCCGGCCAAGGTCACGCGCATCGGCGCGGTGGCCAACTCCAACTGGGGCAACCCCGAGAACAAGACCTTCGAGATCGAGATCACGATGGAGCCGATCGAGATCGAGCTGCGCGCCGGCACCACGGCCAAGGCCGAGATCCAGGTCGAGACCGTGCCCGACGCGCTGCAGGTGCCGGTCCAGTCCGTGATCGGCGAGGGCGGCGAGCACCTGGTCTTCGTCGCGCTCGAGCGCGGCTTCGAGAAGCGCTCGATCAAGATCGGCAAGAGCAACAACCACTTCGTGCAGGTGCTCGAGGGCCTGAAGCAGGGCGAACGCGTGCTGCTCTACGACCCGCGCGAGAGCGGGACGGAGACTGGCCCGGCCAAGCCGAACGCGGCCGGCCCGGCCCCGGCCGCCGCGCCCGGCGGAACGGCGCAGCAGCCTTGAGCCACGCGGTCGTCGAGCTCGCGGGCGTGCACAAGGACTACGGCAGCGCCGAGGCGCCGCTGCGCGTCCTGCGCGCGATCGAGCTCACGATCGGCCCGGGCGAGTTCGTGGGCATCATGGGCGCCTCCGGCTCGGGCAAGACGACGCTGATGAACATCATCGGCTGCCTCGACCGGCCCACGCTGGGGCGCTACGTGCTCGACGGCGAGGACGTCTCGGCGCTCGACGACGACCGGCTCTCGCGCCTGCGCAACCGCTCGATCGGCTTCGTCTTCCAGTCCTTCCAGCTCATCCCGCAGCTCTCGGTGCTCGAGAACGTCGAGGTGCCGCTGTACTACGGCCGCCGCCCGCGGGCGCAGCGCCTGACGCGCGCGACCGAGCTGCTCGACTCGGTCGGGCTCTCGCACCGCCTGCGCCACCAGCCCGCACAGCTCTCGGGCGGCGAGTGCCAGCGCGTGGCGGTCGCGCGCGCGCTGGCCAACGAGCCGGCGCTGATCCTGGCCGACGAGCCCACCGGCAACCTCGACACGCAGAGCGGCGAGGACGTGATGCAGCTCCTCTTCGCGCTGCACCGCGCCGGCCGCACGATCGTGATGGTCACGCACAACCCCGAGATCGCCGCGCGCCTGCCGCGCGTGGTCGAGATGCGCGACGGGGCGATCGTGCGCGACACGCGCGCCGCCGGCGCCACGAGCAGCGCGGGAGCGAGCGCGTGAGCGTCGAGGCCTTCCTCGAGGTCCTGCGCCTGGGCCTCAAGAACCTGCTGCGCAACAAGCTGCGCACCTTCCTGACCATGCTGGGCATGATCTTCGGCGTCGGCTCGGTGATCGCGATGCTCTCGGTCGGCGCCGGCGCGCGGCGCGAGATCCTGGCGCGCATCCAGGAACTGGGCATCCGCAACATCATCGTGCACTCGGTCAAGCCGCCCGAGGAGGCCAAGCCCGGCACGCAGGAGGAGAACCGCTGGATGGCCAAGTACGGCCTCTTGTTCGAGGACCGCGAGCTGCTCGAAGAGACCTGCCCGGCCATCGAGCGCGTGATGCCGGTCAACGTCGTCAAGCAGCCCGTCTGGCGCGGCAGCCGGCGCGTCAACGCGGCCGTGATGGGCGTCCTGCCCGAGCACCTCGCCATGTTCCACCTCGAGGTCGGCCGCGGCCGGGCCTTCAACGAGATCGACGCGCAGGAGCGCAAGCAGGTCTGCGTGGTGCGCCGCGGCCTGGTGCAGGACCTGCAGCTGCTCGACGACCCGGTCGGCGCGCAGGTGCACATCGGCCCCGAGGCCTACGAGATCATCGGCGTGCTGGCCGACGCGCACTTCAAGGCACACACGCGCGAGGCGCTGGCCATCGACGAGCACGCGCAGGACGTCTACATCCCGTACACGACCTCGATGCGCAACTTCGGCACGATCACTTACGTCCAGCGCGCCGGCACGCAGGAGACCTCCTCGGTCGAGCTGGACGAGATGATCGTGGTCGTCAAGGACACCGAGCTCGTGCGCACGGCCGCGCACATGATCGAGCGCGTGCTCGAGCACCACCACAAGAAGCACGACTACGAGATCGTCGTGCCGCTGCTGCAGCTCGAGCAGCAGGAGCGCATCCAGTCGGTCTTCAACGCGGTGATGATCGTGATCGCCGCCATCTCGCTGCTCGTGGGCGGCATCGGCATCGCCAACATCATGCTGGCCACGATCACCGAGCGCACACGCGAGATCGGCATCCGCCGCGCGATGGGCGCGCGCCGGCGCGACATCCTGACGCAGTTCCTGACCGAGACGGCAGCGATCGGCGTGGTGGGCGGACTGTTCGGCTGCCTCTTCGGTCTCGCCGCCGTGCGCGTCGTCGTGGCCTTCACCGGCTGGCAAGCGCTGACCGAGCCCTACTACGTGATCGTGGCGCTCTCGATCTCGTGCCTGGTGGCGATCCTGGCCGGCATCTACCCCGCGCGCCGCGCGGCGCGCATGGACCCGATCGGCGCGTTGCGCTACCAGTAACCGGCCAGGCTCCAGGGGCGAGGCTCCCTGGGTATCCTGGGTGCCAACCATGGCCAAGAAGATCCGCCTCGGCGACATAGTTGAGATCCCGACCGCAAGGGGAATCGCCTACGCTCAGCTGTGCAACACCCACCCCCAGTATGGAGCGCTGATCCGTGTGTTGCCGGGATTCTTCGACGCGAGACCGAGTGACTTCGGTGACGTGGCATGCCAACCGGAGAAGTTCGTCACGTTCTTCCCGCTCCAGGCGGCGGTGAATCGGAAGATCGTCGAAATCGTCGGCAACGCTTCGGTGCCCGAGTTCGCGAGAGCGTTTCCGTTGTTCAGATCCGGCGTCGAGGACCCTGCGACTCGAAAGGTCAAGCTGTGGTGGTTCTGGGACGGCGAGAAGGAATGGAGGGTTGGCGACATCACCCTCGAACAACGGAAGATGCCATTGCGGGGGATTTGGAACGACACCCTGCTGGTCGAGCGAATCGAAGCGGGCTGGACTCCCAGCAGCGACCCAACGTAGCTTGCCGTGAGCGCCTCGTGCTCTAGCTAGCTGCCGCGCTCGATGCGCGTCATCAGCGCCGGCAGCCGCAGCGCATCGCCCGTGTCGGCATAGCTCTCGCGCCCGCGTTGCACGTAGGCGTGCGCCGGCTCGCCGGCCGGCCGCGGCGGCAGGTGGAAGCTCTCGAGCAGCGCGCGGTCGCGCTCGGGATCGAGGATCTGCACGATGCGGCTGGCGACGTAGGGCTTGCGCGCGGCAGCCGCCAGCGCCGCGGTGTCGCGCGCGCCGCAGCGGCCGACGATCGTCACGCGCACCGGCTCGTGGAAGAAGAGGTCCACCGCGCGCGCGTAGCCGGCGGTGAAGTGCCCGAAGCGCTTGTAGTCGCCGGCGAAGCTCTCGAGCGTGTCGCGCGCGGTGTCGGCGTAGTCGTGGACGCCCGAGAGGTGCGCGAGGCGCAGCAGCGCCTCGGCCATGATCGAGTTCTCCAGGATCGAGCGGTTGCGCCGCCGCAATCCGCCCTGCGCGGCCGGGTCGAAGAGCGTGTCGTAGAAGCCGCCGCCCTGGCTGAGCAGGTTTTCGATCGCCAGATCCGCGATGCGTCGCGCGGGCACGAGCCGGCTCGAGTCGCCCGTGTACGAGTAGGCGTCGAGCAGCGCGCGCAGCATGCAGGCCTGATCCGAGAGCAGCCCGGCGAGATGGTAGGTGCCATCCCAGTAGTGGTACATGCCGCGCGACTCGTCGTAGAGCTCCTCGAGCAGGAAGGCCAGCACGCTCTCGGCCGTGCGCGCGTGCGACTCGTCGTCGAGCACGGCCGCGGCCTTGAACAGCGTCGAGGCGGCCTGCGCGTTCCAGTTGGTGAAGATCGTCGGGTCGCAGGGCGGCGCACCGTGTTCGCGGCGCTGGCCGAGCATCGGCAGGTGCGCGTAGACCGGATCGGCGTCCTGGCTGCCGCGGAAGGCGTGCAGCTCGCGGTCCCAGAGCGTCGTCTGCATCCAGGAGAGGATGCCCTCGGCCGTGCGCTTGAAGCTCTCGTCGCCGAAGGCCTGCCATGCCTCGAGGTAGGCGAAGAGGCGCTGCGCGTTCGAGTCGAGCATCTTCTCGTGGTTCGGCACGCTCCAGTCGGGCTTGGTCGCGTAGCGGTAGAACCCGCCTTCGATGCGGTCGTGGATCTCGCCCTCCTGCATGCAGCGCAGCGTGCGCAGGACGAGCTGCAGCATGGCCGCGTCGCCCGTCTGCGACCAGCGGATCAGCGCGAAGTCGAGCGCCTCGGTCTGCGGGAACTTGTGCTCGCGGCCCCAGCCGCCGTAGACCGGGTCGCTGGTCTCGAGGATCGTGTGCGCGACGTGCTCGACGATCTCGAGCGAGAGCCTGGCGGGGGAGTTCGCGCGCGGCTCCTCGGCCGCCTGCGCCGCCTCGACCTCGGCGATGCGTGCGCGGATCGTGTCGCGGTGGCGCTCGTAGAAGTCGGCCACCAGCTCGGCGCGCGCGAGCAGCGGCCCGGCGTCCAGGTAGGTGTCCGAGGCCAAGAGCTCGCCCGTGTCGTCGAGCCAGGCCAGCGTCGGCCAGCCGCCCTTCGAGTAGCGCGCGTCGATGTCCGGGCGGCGGTCCTTGTCCACGCGCACGCAGACGAAGCGCTCGCGCAGCACGTGCTCGACGCGCTCGTCGGCCAGCACCGAGTGCTCGAGCTCGCGGCAGAAGCGGCACCAGCTCGCGCGCACGAACAGCAGCACGGGGCGCTGCAGCGAGCGCGCGCGCTCGAAGCTTGCATCGGACCACTCCAGCCAATCCAGCACGGCCCGAGAATAGGCCGCGGGAGGAGCGGAAGTCTAGGGCGCGTCCGGGAGCGCGATCCGCGCGCGCATCTGCAGCACGAGCACGGCGAGGATCGGGCAGGCCAGGAACTGGATCACGAATCCTGCGCCGCCGGTGAAGATGTCGAACACGAGGCCGCCCAGGAACAGCACGCGCACGCCCGAAAGCCACAGCGCGCTCTCCTCGATCGCCGCGGTGTCGGCCATGCGGCCGAGAGCGTTCGCCAGCGCCAGCAGCGTGAAGAACATGCTCAGCTCGGCCAGCCGATAGAGCTGGAAGGGAATCGCGCTCGGGGCCAGGAAGCTCGCGTACAAGGCGCAGGTGAACCAGGCCGCGACAACTGCGACGAGCAGGGCCGCGCGTGCGTGGCTGCCCAGGCGCGTGCGCAACAGGCACTGCGTCGAGAGCGCGAGCGCCGCGCTGACCGGCATCGCCACGGTCGGGAAGGGCAGGAACGCGACCAGCGCCGCCAGCGCGATCCACAGCAGCGGCTCGCGCACGCCTTTCATGCGGTTCGCTTCACCAGTCGCTTGCCGTACGGGACGGCGCGCCCGTGAAGCTGCAACGCGAGGACGGCCAATGCGAGAGTCGTCGCGATGTGGAAGAGGGTCGCGAGAGTCGCGAGGTGTGCCCAGAGCAGGGGTACGAATGCGAACGGTGTCCAGCACAGGACGAGCAAGGAGACGGCGAGCCCCCTCGCGCTGTCGATGCGCGCGAGCATCCGTAGGGCGAGAGCAGTGCAGAAAATGGTCAGCGTCTGCGTGATCAGCTCGAGCTGGGGGATTCGATTCAAGAAGTAGGACGCGGCCCACAGCGCGCACGTGCACCATGCGAGGATGACTGTGGCGACACGCAGCCGCCCGAGCGTGGTCGCGGCCTCGGACTTGCGGAGGTCGTGCATGCCGAGCGCGATTCCCGCGCTGCCCAGTGCCCCCGTGATGGGCATCCAGAACGACACGAGGAACAGCCCCGTTGCCACCAGCAGCAGCGGCTCGCGCGTGCCCCTCAAGCTGACGTGTGCGACGAGCCCTCGCATGGGGCTACTCCGCGATGCGCACCGCCGGCTGCAGCAGCTCGAACGGCAGCGCGAGCTTGCCCAGATCGACCTGCGGGCAGTCGGCGTAGAGGCCGTCGAGGTCGTAGTACTCGCGCGCCTCGGGCTGCAGCACGTGGATCACCACGTCGACGTAGTCCATCAGCACCCACCAGCCCAGATCGGTGCCCTCGGTCTTGCTGTGCTTCTCGCCCAGGTGCTTGAGCTGGGCGTGGATCTCCTCGTAGATGCCCTTGACGTGCGGGCGCGAGTGGCCGGTGACGAGGACGAAGTAGTCCGCCACGCGCAGGTGCTCGGAGACGTCGTAGATCCGGATGTCGGTGCCCTTCTTCTGCTCGGCCAGCCAGGCGGCGGCCGCCGCGATCGCTTTCGGTTCGATGTCGTTCGTCCTCGGGTGTGGGGTGTGTGCCTCGTCTGCGGCCCCGATTCTACCCGGCCGACGGCGTTCCGGGCAGCACCTCAGATCGAGGGCGGTCCGGCCTCGGCGGCGGCGGCGGCCTTGGCCGCGGCCCGTCGCCGGCGCACGCCGCGGATCCAGACCCAGGTGACCACGCCCACGACCACCACGACGGCGCTCCAGATCATGAACTCGTGAACGGTTCGTTTGGCTTGTGCCTCGCCGAAGCGCTCGGTGACCCACTTGGCGGCGTAGATCGAGGCCGGCACCGAGATCAAGACGCCCGCGCAATCGAGCGCGAGGAAACGCAGGTAGGACATCTTGAGCGTGCCGGCGATGAAGTAGCCCGGGATGCGCAGGCCGGGCAGGAAGCGGCAGGTGAAGATGGCCCAGTTGCCGTGCTCGGCGAAGCGGCGCTCGAAGGCCGCGAAGCGCTCGGGGTGCAGGATCTTGGAGACCCAGCGCAGCTTGAGGATCGAGAGGCCGTAGCCCTTGCCGAGCACGAAGGGCAGCGAGTCGCCGATCAGGATCGCGCTGGTGCACACGAGGAACATGTGCAGGAAGTTGAGGTGGTTGTCCGGATCCGCGAGCAGCCAGCCGGCCGGGATCAGCGCCGCCTCCTCGGGCAGCGGCGCGCCCAGGCCGCACAGGATCAGGAGCAGCCAGGGCCCGAGGTAGGGACCTCGCGTGAGGATGTCGGCGATGCCGGTTGCGAGGGCGGTGGACAGGAACACGAGCGCAGAATGCTACCGGTCGGGATGAATTCCGCCACTACCGGTCCGACGACTCGAGCCGCTCGCGCAGCGCCTGCTCGAGAACGGCCGCCCGGCGGTTGCCCAGGGCGCGCGCGCGCGCGAAGGCCTCGATCGACTGCTCGCGCAGCTCGCGCGCCTCGCCCGGCCAGGGCCGCAGTTCGGCCGGGATCTCGGACCAGGCCGCGAAGACGCCGCCCTCGTAGATCCAGATCTCGGCCGGGTCGGCGCACTCGCGCTCGGCGCGACCGAGCAGCTCGATGCCGGCGCGCGCCCAGCTCTCGCGCAGCTCGCGCGCGGGCTCGCGCTCGAGCGAGGTGCGCTCCCAGAGCAGCTGGTGCGCGTAGTAGATCCAGGCCTGCGGGTCGGAGGGCGCGAGCTCGAGCGCGGTCTCGGCGCGCTCGCAGAAGACGCCGAAGCGGCCTTCGCGCAGCGCCAGGTCCGCGCGCACCCATTGCGCGCTCGCGACCAGCGCGGCGAAGGGCCCGACCAGGCGCTCGAGCAGCGAGGCGCGCGCCGGCGCGGGTGCGCGCGTGCGCCAGGCCGCGAGCGTGATCGCGAGCGCGAGCGCGAAGCACGAGAGCGCGAGGCCCAGCCGCAGGCGACGCGTGCGCCTCATCGTTCGCGCCTCCAGCGCACGAGGCTCGCGGCGCCGAGCGAGAGGCCCGCGGCGGACAGCGCGGCCGCGGCCGCGATCTGCGGCAGCGTCGGCAGCGCCGGCACGCGGCCCTCCTGCAGCACGCGCAGCGCGCCGCCGAGATCGGCCAGCGGCAGCCAGTCCGGCCCCGCGCCCGAGAGCAGGCTGAGCAGCGCCAGCGCCGCCAGCACGAAGACCGCCGTGGCGGTCGAGAACCAGCCCGAGAGACCCAGCGCGAGCGCGCAGCAGCAGCCGGCGTCGAGCAGGAGGTGCACCAGCATCGAGAGCGAGGCCAGGCCCTCGTGCGCGACCGGCAACCAGACGCGCGCGGCCGGCGCGTCGTGGTAGACGCGCAGCTCGGGATCGGCGACCGAGAGGCGCAGCTCGCAGCCCGCCGGGCACTCGGGCAGCGCGAGCTCCAGCTCGCCGTGCGTGCCGACCGACTGCTCGCAGCGCGCGAGCTCGCGGCCGCCGGGTCGATCGGCGAGCACGGCCAGCACGCGCACCTGCGGGCCGCCGCTGCCGAAGGCGAAGTAGAGGCGCAGGCGCGCGCCCTGCGGCAGCGCACCGCTCGCGAGCACCTCGCGGGCCTCCATTCCCGTGCCAATCCAGCCGCCGGCGCTGCTCGAGGCGCGCGGGCCCTCGATCCAGCTCGCGCTCCCGCGGCTGGCGCAGGCCTCGACGGCCGCGGCGGTCGCCAGACCGAGGACCAGCGCCGCCGCCACGAGTCCGCTCCAGCTCGAGACGAGCAGCGCCGCACCGTTCGCGGCACGCGGCGCCATCCAGTCGACATCGCGCCGGCGCCAGCCCGAGAGCGTCGTCAGCGCCTGCAGACCCGAGCCAGCCCGTGCAGACGAGCAGCGTGATCGTCCAGGCGGAGGCGCGCAGCGCGCCGTGCTCCCAGAGCGGCGCCTGCTCGCTGCCCGCGGCGAGCAGCGCGGTCTCGGGCACGCGGCTGGTCGCGAGCGCCCAGGCGAGCAGCCCCGCGACGAGCAGGCACGGCGCGGGCCGCAGCGCGCGCACGAGCGCGAGGCGCACCAGGCCGGCGAGGATCATCCGCGGCCCGCTCCCGCTGCATCCGCGCCGCGCGAGCGGTACAGCTCGAGCAGGCTGCGGCCCTCGAGCAACTCGCGCACCGGACCGCGCAGCGCGATCCGGCCCTCGAGGATCACCGCCATCTCGCTCGTGTGGTCGCTGAAGTCGCCCGGCAGGTGCGAGGCGATCACCACGCTCGCCTCGCGCGCGCGCGCCTCGGCCAGCAGCGCCGCCAGCACCTCGAAGCCCTGCGCGTCGAGCCCGGCGGTCGGCTCGTCGAGCAGCAGCAGGTCCGGCGCGTGCAGCCAGGCCTGCGCCAGGCCGAAACGCCGCAGCATGCCGCGCGAGAAGCTCCCCAGGCGCTTCTTGGCGACGCTCTCGAGACCGACCAGCGCCAGCAGGCGCGCGCTCTCGGACTTGACCCGCGCGCGCGGCATGCGCGAGACCGCGCCGCACAGATCGAGCATCTCGCGCGCGCTGAGTTCGGGCGGGAAGGGCGAGTCCTCGGGCAGGTAGCCGATGCGCCGGCGCAGCGCGGGATCCTCGACGCTTCCCCCGAGCACTGTCAGCGTGCCCGAGCTCGCGCTCTCCACGCCCGCGATGACGCGCAGGAGCGTGCTCTTGCCCGAGCCGTTCGGTCCGGCGAGACCGAGCACCGTGCCGCGCGCGAGCTCGAGCGAAAGGCCGCGCAAGACCGCGCTGCGGCGCAGCCCGAGGTGCGTCGGATAGCCGGCGCAGAGGTCGCGGATCAGGAGGGCGGGCGTGCTCACGCCTGTCTAGGGTAGCGCGCGCTCGACGAAGGCCCGCACGCGCGCCCGCCACTCCTCGCTCCCGAGGTAGCTCGGCCCGTTGTGGCCGCCGGCGGTCACGAGCAGCTCCTTGGGCTCGGCCGCCGCGGCGAAGAGCTTCTGCCCCTGCTCGAACGGGATCACCTCGTCGTCGGGGCTGTGGATCAGGAAGAGCGGCGTCGTCACGCGCCCGATCTTCGACAGGTTTGCGTAGTGCGTGCGCAGCAGCCAGCGCACCGGCAGCCAGGGATAGTGGTACGCCGCCGCATCGTCGAGCGAGCTGAACGTGTCGTGCAGGATCAGGCCGGCGCTCTTGACCTCGGTCGCGAGCTCGACCGCGATGCCGCCGCCGAGCGACTCGCCGTAGAGCAGGATGCGCGCCGGCGCGAAGCCGCGCTGCTCGACCAGCGCTTTCCACGCCGCGCGGCCGTCGGCGTAGGTCCCGTCCTCGCTCGGCGAGCCGGTCGAGCTGCCGTAGCCGCGGTAGTCGTAGAGCAGCACCGACACGCGCGACTCGACGAAGAAGCGCGCAATGTCCAGGCGGTCCTCGATCGTGCCCGCGTTGCCGTGCGAGAGGAGCAGCGCGCCGCGCGGCTCGCCCTTGGCGGGCAGGAACCAGGCGTGCAGCTGCTCGCCGTCCTGCGTCTTCAGCGTGAGGTTCTCGAACTCGAGGCCCTCGTCGCGCGGCGTCACGCCGCCGGGCCGGCCCGGGAACCAGATCAGCTTCGACTGGCACGAGGTCAGCAGCACGCAGGCGCCAAGGTAGCTCGCGACGAGCGCGATCAGCAGCATCCGCGCGACACGGCGGGGGCGAAACTCCATGGGCTGGAGCGCAGGTTAGGCTGTGCGTCCCCATGAGTCGACGGACTTCGCTCGCCGCGGTCGTGCTGCTCGTCGCTGTCATTCTGATCGGCCTCGCGCGGCGGGGCTCGCACTCCGAACCCGAGCGCGTGCTGCCTCCCGTCGCCGAGAGCAGCCCGTCTGCGCAGGAGAGCGCGGTCACCGAGTCACGCGTCGAGCCATCGGAACGTGCGGCGATCGCGGACCCCGTTCGGCTGATGGCCGTGTCCGGCACCGTACGCGATGCGAATTCGACGCTGGCGGGTGCGACGGTGTCGCTCTGGTACGACGAGCACAGCCCCGCCGCTGCGCTTGGGCAGGTCGTGACCGGCACGGACGGCGCGTTCTCGTTTCCGGTCGCGAACGATCGCACCTACATGCTCGCCTGCACCGCGCCCGGCCACGAGGAAGGCGGTGGCGAGGCGCGCCCGGGCATGCCCGTCGAGGTCTACCTCGCCAGCCGCGAAGCGTCGACGGAGCTCTTCGGCCGGGTCCAGGCTCCCGACAGCGTGCCCGTGACGAGCTTTACGATCAATGTCTCCAGCAAGCGCGGTCGCGACTGGCAATCGGCCTACTCCTCGAAGCTCCTGCAATCACCAACGGGAGAGTTCCGCATCCAGGTCCAGTCACGCACGAAGTCCTCGACGTTCGTGGTTCAGGCTTCCGCCCCCGGATTCGATTCGGGCTCGAAGGAAGTGAAGGACGTCCGCGAGGGTACCTCGACCGATGTGGGCGCGATCGAACTGAAGCCGTTGCGCACGGCGCTCGAGGGCATCGTCGAGGACGCTCTGACCAAGAAACCGATCGCGGGCGCGCACCTCCAGGCACTGTGCGATCCTCCCGGTGAGCAGCGCGATGTCGAATCCGGTGCCGATGGCACGTTTCAATTGAGCGTCCTGCCCGAGCAGGTACTCTCTGCGGTGAGCGTGTGGGCCGACGGCTACGCACCGCGCATGATCGAAATCGGGCACCCCGATGGCCCCTTGCACGTCGAACTCGGTTCGGGAGCAACGATCCACGGGGTCGTCACCTGCGTCGGCGATGCCAAGCTCGGCGAGCTCTCGGTCGTGTGCTGGGCACAGCAGCGGCGCCAGGACGGCCCGTTCGAGGCGACCCACCTGCGAGGAATCGCTCGCGTGGGCCCAACCGGCGAGTACGAGCTGCAGCATGTCGCCGTCGCGCCCTTGTACATCGGGTTGGAGCGCCGCCTCAGCGGAACCGAGCGCCACGAGGTTCACTACGACCAGATCCAGACCGTGTCGCCCAAGGAGGGCCAGAGGACAGACCTGGACTTCCGCATCGGAGGCGGGCTGCGAATCAGCGTCCCGATTCGTCCGACCATGAGGCGCGCTCTCGTCTTCGGCCGGCTGCTGGATGCCTCCGGGCAGCTCATTGCAACGACCGAAGGCGAGTGGGGCAGCAACATGACGTTCACCGATGTGCCGATCGGTCGTTGCGAGGTCCGCGTCTGGCTCCGGGATCCCGAGCACTTCCTCGCGCGCACGGTCGACGTCGATCAGCAAGACGTCGAGCTCCCCGAGTGGGACATCACGGCCGTCCGGGAGAAGCACTGAGCCGACTCGCCAAGCGACGCACTCCGCAGTACGCTCTCACGCCCTGATGGCCCGCCTGTACGTCCTCTCCGGCCCCGATCTCGGCAAGAGCTTCGAGGTCGTCCCGGGCGCGACGCTCGGGCGCTCGACCGACTGCGCGGCCGTGATGCGCGACCATTCGGTCAGCCGCCAGCACGCGCGCCTGGAATGCCACGACGGGCGCTGGAGCGTGGTCGATCTCGGTTCGCGCAACGGGCTCTTGTTCGCCGGCAAGAAGTCGCTGCGCGCGGAGCTCGCGGACGGTGCGGAGTTCCAGCTCGGGGAGGTGCTGCTGCGCTTCCGCAGCGCGGTGTCCGAGGCTCCGACCGTGCTCGAGACCCCGGCACAGGCTGCGCCTGCTCCTGCGCCGCCTCCTCCTCCTCTGGAGGACGAGATCGTGCTCGAGGGTGCGCTGGACGAGCCGCCGCCCGCGCGCCGCGAGCCGCCGCCCGCTCCCAAGCCCGTCGTGCCCTTCCCCAAGCCCGCGAGCCCCTCGCCCGAACTGGTGCGCACGGCGCGCATGCAGAACCCTGCGCGCGGCGGCGTCGGGGGCCTCGAGCAGCGCGAGCGCGGGATCCTGCAGTACAGCAAGGTCGAGAACCGCGGCGGCCTGTTCGAGGCGGACATCGCGCAGCAGCCCTGGTACACGAAGCTCGGTCTGTGGCTGCTGGCGCTGGCGCTGTGTGCGCTACTCGGCTGGGCGGCGTTCCGCGCGACGAGCTTCTTCAAGGAAAAAGTGGCGGGCCCGAGTTCGGACACGGCGCCTGCGGAAGAGCGCTGAGCGGGCTGCGCAGCCCCGCCCATGTGCGTGGGCTGTTCGCGGCGCCCGCGTGTCCACCTGGTCGTATGGGGGCGACGGCGCGGCGTCCCAGATTGCTCGCATGGCCGGCACGCGCTGGGCGGCTGGCCCGAACCACCGACGGAACGAGAAAGAGGTCCGATCGTGAGCAATGCAACGATGCCGAATCCGGAACTGGCCAACGCGACTCGCCGCGGCACGCTGGAGAACATGACCGAGCTGCCGCTCACCGAGAAGAGCGTCTGGGTCAAGGGCAAGGAGCGCCTGGTCGAGGGCGAGAAGCGCTTCGAGCACTACGTCAGCGAGAACCCGGTCAAGTCCGTGCTGATCGCGGTCGGCGCGGGCGTCGCCGTGGGCTGGCTGCTGGGCCGCAAGCGCTGAGCACGGGCATGGTCGCGCAAGCACCCAAGGGCCCCGCAGTCGCGGAGCCGGATGGCGAACTCGCCGGTCGCATCGGCGCGCGCCTCTCCGAGATCCTGGAGCACGCCTCCAGTCTCGCGGAAGCGCGCGCCGAGCGTGCCCGACGCGATTTCCTGCACAAGGCGGTGGGCATTGGCCTGCTGGGCCTGGCAGGGATCGTCGCGACGACGCTGGCGCTGGTCGCGGCCTGGCAGCTCGCACGCGGGCTGGCGCAAGGCTTCGGCGAGTGGACCGGCCGGGCCTGGCTGGGCGACGTGCTCAGCGGTTTCCTGCTGCTCGCACTCGTGCTCGGCCTGGCGGCTGTCGCGCTCGCGCGCAGCCAGTCGGGGCACGCGCAGGCGCTCGAGACGCGGGAGCGCGAAGCCTGGGCCGGACTGAAGAGCTCGGCCACGGAGCTCGGCGAGGACCTGGTGCAGGCGAGCCGCATGCGCGAGACGGTGCGCGAGCACCCCTACGTCTCGCTCGGCGCGGGGCTGGCCGCGGGCATCGCGGCGGCGCCGCTCCTGCGCGGCCTGTTCCAGCACATCGGACCGCTCGCGCGCACGGCGCTCAGCGGCCTGCCAGGAATCGGTCCCATCCTTCGACGAGCGCAAGCGCCGAAGCAGCCCACGAATAGCGCTCCGTGAATCCGGACGGGGCCGGCGCCGCGAGTGCGGTGCGGATCGCCTCGGCGCACGCGCGTGCGTCGTCGGGCGCAAAGCTCGCCACGGCGCTGCCCGCCAGCTCGCGGTGCGCCGGGATGCGCGAGAGCGCGAGCGGACAGCGCGCGCGCAGCGCCTCGAGCACGCCGATGCCGAAGCCCTCGAGGCGCGCGGGGAAGACCGCCGCGGCGGCGCGCGCGTAGAGCGCGGGGAGTTCGGCGTCCTCGAACGGGCCGAGAAAGCGCGCGCGTGCGCCGAGCCCAAGCTCGCGCGCCAGCGCCTCGAGCCGCTCGCGCTCGCCGGCCTTCGGCGCGCCGGCGAAGTCGGCGCCCGGCAGGCCAGGGTCGAGCGCCAGCGCGCGCAGCAGCAGCTCCTGGTTCTTGCGCGGCTCGAGGTGGCCCAGGCACAGGAGCCGCGCGTCCTTCCCCGGCGCGCGCGGCAGCGCAACGAAGTGGTCGGCGGCGTTGGGCACGACGCGCACGCGCCCGGGATCGGCGCCGAAGCGCTCGACGAGCTCCGCGCGCACGCTCTCGGAAACCGTGAACACGCCGCGCGCGCGGCGCAGCGCGTCCCGCAGCGCAACGCGCGCGAGGAGCCGGCCGGCGGCGACGTGGCGCAGGTCGTGCAGCGTCAGGGTGAACGGCACGGAGAGGCCGCGCGGCGCCGGCAGATGGCCCGTGTGCACGAGATCGAAGCCCTGCGTGCGCGCCAGCGCGCGCGACTCGCGCAGTGCGCGCAGGAAGACGGGCCGTGCCGGCACGTCGCTCCGGATGCGCTCGACGCTCGGGGGCAGCTCGAAGGCGATTCTCTCGCGGCCCTCGAGCACGGCCAGCTTCCCGCCGCGCGCCTCGAGCAGCGCCGCCGCGCGCGGCAGGAGCTCCTGGTTGTGGCGCCGCACGCCGCCCATCGGCTGGCCCAGCACGCTGCCGCAGACCAGCACGCGCGGCGCGCTCACCGCAGCAGATCCTTCCAGAGCGCCTCGATCGCCGCGGCCGTGCGGTCCCAGCTGAACTCGCGCGCGCGCTCGAGGCCGGTCGCGCGCAGCTCCTCGCGCTCGTCGTCCGCGCGCTCGATCGCCGCGGCGACGCTCTCGGGCTGCTCGGGATCGACGCGCAGGCCGGCGACGCCCGCGACCTCGGCCTGGGCGCTGTCGCGCGGCACGATCACGGGCGTGCCGCAGGCGAGCGACTCCAGCACCGGCAGGCAGAAGCCCTCGGAGCGCGAGAGCAGCGCCACCGCGCGCGCCGAGCGGTAGTGCTCGACCAGCTCGCGCTCGTCGAGCTGCGCGCGCTGCACGAGCTTCACGCCGAGTTCGCGTGCGCGGTGCGCGCAGCGCTCGAGCTCGCTCGTCGTCGGCCCGGTCACGATCACCGCCGGCCGCGGCGCGAGCAGTGCCGCGCCGGCGATCACGGCGTCGAGGCCCTTCTTCGCGCGCGTCGCGCCCGGGCAGAAGAGCACCTGCAGGCGCTCGGCCGGCCCCGGGCCGAAGGGCTTGCCTACACCCCAGGGGATCACGCGCACCTTGTCGCGCCCGGGCAGGATGCGTGCGCGCAGGTCGCGCGCGCTGAACTCGGTCGCCGTGACGACCGCCTGCGCGCGCAGCGGGCCGAACCAGTTCCAGAGCCGGTGGGCGAGGTCCGCGTTCTCCTCGACGCCGTGCAGCCAGGGCAGCTCGTGGATCGTCTGCACGCGCGGGCCCGGACCGAGGAAGGCGAAGGCCGAGACGAAGGAGTGCAAGCCGTCGAGCTCGCCGGCGCGGCGCGGGAGCTCGTGCATGCGCCAGTGGCGCAGGCTCTCGCCGGCGGGCGGGACGAGGCGCACGATCCCGATGCGACCGCGCCGCTCGAGCGCCGCGAGGCACTCGTCCACCACGCGCACGATGCCGCCCGGGTGGGGCCGGTGGAGCGGCGAGACGTCGAAACCGATGCGCACGCTGCGTAAGGTAGGCACGCGCGTGGCCGACGCGAAGCTTCCGCTCCGGATCGGGCTCCTGATCGACCGCTGGGACCCCTCCCGCGGCGGGGCAGAGCGTGCGCTCGCAGAGCTCGCCGACGGGCTGGCCGCGCGCGGTCACGAGCTGCTGGCCCTCGCCGCCGAGGGCCCGGCGGCAGGCAGCGCCTCCGCCGCGCGCTGGCAGCGCGTGCGAGCGGGCTGGTCGCTCGGGCGCGCGAACCACGAGAAGCGCCTCGCCCGGGCGCTGGTCGAGGCGGCGCGCGCGGCGGGCTGCGCGGTGATCGTCGGCGTACGGCACCTCTACGAGTGCGACCTGTGGTGGCCGCACGGCGGCTGCCACCGCGCCACGCTGCGCGCCCTCGGCAAGCCGCTGCGTGGCCGGCACCGCGTCTTCGTGGAGCTCGAGCAGCGCATGGCGCACAGCGCGCGGCGCATCGCCTGCGTCTCGCAGCTCGTGCTGGACGAGGTCGTCGCGGAGCACCCAGGTGCGCGCGAGAAGGCCGTGCTGGTCGGCAGCGCCATCGACCTCGAGCGCTTCCATCCGCGCGAGCGCGCCGGCCGTGCGCGCGCGCTGCGCGCCGAGCTCGGCCTCGCCGAGGACGACTTCCTGATCGGCTTCTCGGCGCGCCAGCCGAAGACGAAGGGCTTGCCCACACTGCTCGAGGCCCTGCGCGAGCTGCGCGCGAGCGGCGCGCGCGCGACGCTGCTCGTCACGGGTGCGAAGCTGCGCGCGCGCCCGGGCCTGGTCGTGCTGCCCGACCTCGACCCGGCGGTCTTCTCGGCGGCCTGCGACGTGCTCGCGCACCCGACGCTGCGCGACACCTTCGGCCTGGTGATCGCCGAGGCGCTCGCCAGCGGCACGCCGGTCGTCACCAGCGCGCGCGCCGGCGCGGCGGAGCTCGTGCGCGAGCCCGAGCACGGCTGCGTGCTCGCCGACCCGCTCGACTCATCCGCCCTGTGCGCGGCCCTGCGCGCGCAGCTCGGCTCGCGTCCCGACCGCGAACGCGTGCGCGAAGCGGCCCGCGGCTGCGGCCGCGAGGCCTGGCTCGCGCGCATGGAGGCGCTCTGCCGCGCCTCGGCCCGCCCCTGAGCGACCCGATTCTCCCGGGAACTCGCCCCGCCGCCGGCCGCGCGCCCGGAATCCCATGCGCCTTGGCAGAGGCAGCGTAGAATTCTCCCGTTCCCCTCCCTCCAGGCCTTCCAGGAGCCCCCGTGGAAGCCCTCCGGCACTACTTCACCTCCACTCAGGACTGCGAGATCGCGGCCTTCCTGCTGCTCGTGCTCGTCTTCGGGCTCTGGGAGCATACGCGCCCGGCGCGGCACATCGATCGCTTCGCCGACCTGCGCCTCGACCTGCTCTCTTTCGGCTTCGCGCTGGTCGTCAACCGCCTCTCGAACCGCGCGGTCAACGGCGCGATGAACGCCGTGCTGCCGGCCGTTGCGCTGCACTCGCTGCATGCGATGGCGGCGCTGCCTAGCGTGTGGAAGTTCGTCGGCTCGATCGTGCTCGCGGACTTCACCATCTACTGGCTGCACCGCGCGCAGCACAAGTACGACGTGCTCTGGCGCACGCACGCCTGGCACCATTCGGTCGAGCGCCTGTACTGGTTCTCGGGTTTCCGCACGAGCCTCGGGCACTCGCTGATGAACAACATCCCGCAGGCCGCGATCCCGATGTTCCTGTTCCAGATGACGCCGATCGAGGCGGGCGTCGTGTACTCGATCGGCTTGCTGATCCAGTTCTGGGAGCACACGAACGTCAAGGTCAACATCGGCCTCTTGCGCTACGTGTTCATCACGCCCGACTACCACCGCGTGCACCACTCGGCCAACGAGCTGAGCCGCACGAACTACGGCGGCACGTTCAGCATCTGGGACCGCGCCTTCGGGACGTACACGGACCCGCGCACGGTCCCGGACGACACGCCGCTCGGACTTGGCGAACACGTGCCGAAGCGCAGGATCCCTAGGATGCTGCTGGGGGTGTGAGGCCCCGGCGCTCGGCGATATCGTGAGCGGATGCTCGACCGCCACGACGCCCTGCAGCTCTTCGAATACGACCGCTGGGCCAACACGCGCATCGCGGAAGCACTCGGCGGGCTCGCGCCGGCCGAGCGCATCTTCGCGCACCTCGTCGGCGCGAGCGAGCTCTGGTACGCGCGCGTCGCGGGCGGCGCGTACAAGCAGCTCGCGGTCTGGCCCGAGGGCGTGACGCTGGACGAGGTGCGCGCGCGTTTCGAGGCGGTCGCGCAGCGCTGGCGGGCGCACCTCGAGCGGGCCGACGCGCAGGAGTTCGCGCGGCGCGTCGAGTTCAGCAACTCGGCCGGACAGCCCTGCGCCGACCGCCTCGAGGACATCGTGCGCCACGTGGTGAACCACGGTGCGCACCACCGCGGGCAGATCGCGAGCCTGCTGCGCGCGGCCGGGCGCACTCCGGAGACGCTTGATTTCATCGTCTGGCGCAGGCAGCAGCCGGGCACGGGAGCGCGCGAGCCGGCGGCCTGGAAGCACTTCGTGATCGAGTCGACCTACCTGGCGGGCCTGGAGCAGATCGACGAGAAGCTCGCGGCGCACCGCGCGCACCTGGAGACGGGCTTCCGCTCGGGCATGCTGCTCGCCTCGGGCCCGCAGGTGCCGCGCACGGGCGGGATGATTCTCGCGCGCGCGAAGGACAGGGCCGAGGTCGAGGCATTCCTCGCGCGCGATCCGTTCGCCCTGGCGGGGATCTCGAAGTACCGCGTGGTCGAGTTCGAGCCGGTCAAGCAGGCGCCGCTCTTTGCGGGCTGGGCGCTCGGTGTATAACGTCGGGTATGCGCAACTTCGCCGCCCTGCTGATCCTGGCCCTCTCCTCGTCCTCCTGCTTCATGTCGCGCTCGGTGACCAACGTCCCGCTGCAGCGCGAGCGCTTCGAGCAGCTGCAGCCGGGCACGACCACCGCGCGCGAGGTAGTGCAGCTGCTGGGCGCGCCGAACGAGGTCATCCAGCTCGGTTCGCGCTCGGCCTACCGCTACGACTTCACCAACCTCAAGCGCTCGGGCTTCACGGTCATCCTCTTCACCTGCATGAACGAGGACACGCGCGCCGACCGCGCCTGGCTGTTCTTCGACGCGAAGGACGTGCTCACGCACGTGGGCAGCACGTTCGAGGGCAATCAGGCGCAGTACGCGCTGCCGTGGCAGGAGATCCACAACGTGCCGGCCGAGGGCAAGTGAGCCCATGGCCAGCAGGCTGCACAGGCTCGCGCCGCTGCTGTTCGTCTGCGGCGGCTGCATCACCGGCGGCTACTACCGCCAGCAGCTCTTCTCGCCGATCTCGCACGCGCAGATCCAGCGCCTCGAGCCCGGGAGGACGACGCTGGCCGAGGCGCTGAAGGCCTTCGGCGCGCCGCTCTTCGTCTGGGAATGGAAGGGCGACGGCGCGGCGGTCGCCTGGGGCTGGGGCGATGCGGCGCGCTGGGGCGTTTCGGTCAGCGTGCCGGTCGGGGACTACAGCACGACCGCGTTCACCTACGACGATCTCGCCAACATCCTGCCGGGCGCGGTGCTCTTCTTCGGGCCCGACGACGTGCTGGTCGAGGCGCGCGAGGGCAAGCTGGCCGAGATCCGCACCGAGACGATCCAGCCGCGGCCGGCGCCGCCGCCCGAAGCACTGCCGTGAACGTCACGCGCGCGACCTGCCCGCTCGATTGCCCGGACGCGTGCGGCGTGCTGGTGCACAGCGATGCAGAGGGGCGCTTCGAGAGACTCAGCGGCAATCCCGAGCACGGCTGGTCGGCCGGGCATCTGTGCTCGAAGACGATGGCCTACGGCGAGATCGTCAATGGCGAGCAGCGGCTCCTGCGTCCGCTCGTGCGTCGTGGGGGAAACAAGCGCGCGCCGCTCGAGCCGGCGAGCTGGGAGGAGGCGCTCGCGCTCATTGCGCAGCGCGTGAAGCCGCTCGCGGGGCGCGAGATCCTCGGGCTCTCCTATGCCGGATCGATGGGCCTCGTGCAGCGCAAGTTCCCGCTGCGCGTGATGCACGCGCTCGGTGCGACGCTGCACGACGGCGGCGTGTGCGACGCGACCGCGACCGCGGGCTTCGAGTGCGTGCTCGGCCGCTGTCTCGGGCCGGACCTCGAGACGGAGCTCGAGCAGTGCGACCTCCTGCTGCTCTGGGGCTGCGAGATGGCGCGCACGAACCAGCACCTGCAGCCGCGCGTGAAGCGCCTGCTCGAGCGCGGCGTGCCCGTCGTCGCGATCGACATTTGGCGCAGCGACACGATCCAGCGGCTCGAGCTCTGGGGCGGAAAGGGCATCGTCGTCAAGCCGGGCAGCGACGCGATGCTCGCGCTGGCGCTCACGCGCATCGCCTTCGAGCTCGGCATGGCCGACCGCGAGTTCCTCGCGCGCGAGTGCCTGGGCGCGGACGAGTTCGAGGCGCACGTCACGCGCGCGCACGACCTCGAGCAGTGCCAGGCCGCGACCGGCGTCGACGCGCAGGCCGTCGCGGCGCTGGCCATGCTGCTGCGCGGCGCGAAGAAGCCCATCCTCAAGACCGGCGTCGGCTTCGCGCGCAGGCGCAACGGCGGCATGAGCATGCGCGCCGTGTGCTCGCTCGCAGCGGTGCTCGGCCACGCGAATCGCGTGCACTTCGAGAGCTTCGCGCACTTCGGCCTGCCCGAGGAGTGGATCATCCGGCCCGACCTGCGCCCGAAGAACGTGAGCGACGCGACCGTGCCGCAGGTGCAGCTCGGCCAGCTGCTCGACGAAGGCCGCTTCCGCGCCGTCTTCGTCTGGTGCCACAACCCTGCGGTCGTGCTGCCCGATTCGCTGCGCGTGCGCCGCGGCCTCGCGCGCGAGGACGTCTTCACAGTCGTGCACGAGCACGTGCTCACCGAAACCGCTGAGCTCGCCGACGTCGTCTTGCCCGCGACGACCTTCGTCGAGCACGAGGACATCTACCGCAGCTATGGCCACCGCCGACTGCAGTGGACGCGCCCCGCCGCGAAGGCGCGCGGCGAGGCGCGCAGCAACGTCGAGTGCTTCCGCGCGATCGCGCAGGTGCTCGGTGTCTCGCGCGAGGTATGGGCGCTCGATGCGCACGAGCTCGTCGAGGGCTTCCTGCGCGCGAGCTCGTCGCGCGTGAGCGCCGATGAGCTCGCCGCCTTGCGCGAAGGCGTGCCGGTCAAGCTCCACGACCAGGACCTCGAAGGCTGGGGCACGCCGAGCGGCAAGATCGAGCTCTGGAGCGAGTCGGCGCGCATCCACGGCCAGGCCGTGATGGCGAGCTACGTCCCCGACGACGGCGCTGGCGAGCGCGGCGCGTTCCAGCTGATCCCCGCGCCGTCGGTCGCGACGCACAACAGTACGTATCTCTACAGCGGTCGCCACCTCGCGAAGGCCGGGAAGCCCGTGTGCCACCTCAACCCCGCCGATCTCGAGCGCCTGAAGGCCGTCGAGGGCACGCGCCTCGTGCTCTCGAACGCGCAGGGGAAGATCACGCTGCCCGCGTGCTCCGACGAGAACGTGCCGCCCGGCTGCATCCGCGTCGACGGCGTGCTCAGCGGCCGCGACGTGCCCGAGGGCGTCGGCATCAACGCGCTCGCGAACCCCGCACTCAGCGATCTCGGCGACGGAAACGTGCTCTACAGCACGCGCGTCGACGTGGCCATCTCCGCCGATTCAAGTCGCTGATCGGCGTTGGTCGATCGATGGGGGATGCGCCGCGTGCTGCTCCCCGCCGTGCTTCTGCTCGTGATCGCTGGTGATGCACCGCGCCCGCGCGACGTCATCGTCGATCAGGCTCTCGTCGATCACTTGCGTACGCTGGAGGACTGGGCCCGGCAATTCGAGATGGCGAACGGCATCCCGCTTCCGGCGATCGCTCAGTTGGAATCCTCGCCGCCCGAGCTCTTCCCTGCCGTGCTGGAACTGTGCGCGCCGTTCTATTCGGAGTTCGACTCGCTCTGGGTCGACCCGCTCTCGCGTGCGCACTTGCAGTGCGGTCTCCTGCTTCGTCCCGACCACCCACGAATCATGGGAACCCGGGAGTGTCTCAACCTCCTCGTCGCGCGAGCGATCTACGAGGGTCGTGAAAACGGCGATCGCGATGCCTGTCAGCGCAACTGCGAACAGGCGCTTGCGTACGCGCACTCGCTAGGCACCGACGACATCGGATTCATGCTCGGTTGGATGGGAGAGGGGATCGTCGCGAGCGCCCTGCAGAAGCTGGCCTGCGAACGTGGCGCTCCCGGCGCAAGCATTGGAAACCAGCTGGGGACGATGGACGTTCCGTACGGGATCCAGCGCTCGATCCCGGACGCACGCGAGCAGTACGAGCGCAAGTCGCAAGAGACACGCGAGCTGCTCGCGTTCGCCGCTCGTTGAGCGCAGACCGTCCGGTCGTTACCGTCCGGGCATGGATCTCGCCCTGAAGGACAAGGTCGTGCTCGTCACCGGCGCGTCGGGCGGCATCGGCTCGGCGATGGCGGAGGGCTTCGCGGCCGAGGGTGCGAAGCTCGTGCTGCACGCGGGATCGAAGCTGGCGGAACTCGAGCGGACGTGGGGCAATCGCGCGCTGGTGGTCCAGGCCGAGATCTCGGACTGCGCGAGCGTCGAGCGCATGTTCGCGGCTGCGACGGCGAAGTTCGGCCGCGTCGACTGCGTGATCGCGAACGCCGGGCGCTGGACGCCCGAGTTCGCGCTCGTGCACCAGGCGAGCGAGGCGCGCATCCGTTCGAACATCGAGACGAATCTGCTCGGCGCACTGTGGACGGCGCGCGCGTTCCTCGGGACGCTCGCGAAGACCGGCCCGCGCTCCGACGGGCACGGCGCGAGCCTCGTCCTGATCGGCTCGACGGCCGGGCGCTTCGGCGAGAAGGGGCACGCCGAGTACGCGGTCTCGAAGGCCGGGCTGTACGGCATCCTGAACTCGATCAAGAACGAGATCGTGGCGCTCGATCCGTTCGCGCGCGTGAACATGATCGAGCCGGGCTGGACGGTGACGAAGATGGCGCGCCCGTCGCTCGAACAGCCGGGCCTGATCGGCTCGGTCGTGCGCACGATGCCGCTGCGCCAGCTCGCGCGCGCGGAGGACATCGCGCGCGCGGCGCTGTTCCTGTGCTCGCCCGCGGCGGCGCGGCACGTCTCGGGCCAGGTGCTCACGGTGGCGGGCGGCATGGAGGGGCGCGTGCAGTGGGAGAAGAGCGAGGTCGACGAGGCCGCGGTGCGCGCGCGCCTCGCGCAATGAAGATCCTGGTCAGCGGCGCTTCGGGCCTGGTCGGCAGCGCGCTCCAGATCGCGTTGCGCGCGCGCGGGCACGAGGTACGCAGCCTGGGGAGGAAGGCAGCGGACCACGACTGGTCGGCGTCGAGTCTGGGGCAGGGCGTGGCCTGGTGCGACGCCATCGTGGCGCTCGCGGGCGAGAACATCTTCGGCCAGCGCTGGAATCCGGCCTTCAAGCAGCAGCTCTGGGCTTCGCGGTTCGAGAGCACGCGCTCGCTGGCGCTGCTGGCGGCCGAGCAGCGCACGAAGGTGCTGATCGGATCCTCCGCCGTCGGGTACTACGGGGCTCACGGGGACGAGCTGCTCGACGAGGGCGCCGCACCGGGCGCCGACTTCGCCGCTCGCATGTGCGTCGACTGGGAGTCGGCGTTGGCGCCCGCGGCCCAGGCCGGGGTTCGCTGCGCCTGCGTGCGCATCGGCGTCGTGCTCGCGCGCGGAGGCGGGGCGCTCGGCCGCATGCTGCCGGTCTTCCGCCTGGGCCTGGGCGGGCCGGTCGGCAGCGGCCGACAGTGGTTCTCCTGGATCCACCTCGACGACCTCGTCGCCCTGATCGTCTGGATCCTGGAGAGCGAGTCGGCGCGCGGCACGTACAACGGAACCGCGCCCGGGCCCGTAACGATGAAGGAGTTCGCGCGCACGCTGGGTCGCGTGCTGCACCGGCCGGCCTTCATTCCAGTGCCGGGATTCGCGCTGCGCCTGCGCTTCGGCGAGGGCGCCGACGTGCTCTTGACCGGACAGCGCGTGCTGCCGGCGCGTGCGCTGGCCGAGGGTTTTCGCTTCGCACAGCCGGCGCTCGAGGGCGCGCTGGCCGAACTCGTGCGGCCTAGCTGAGCGCGCGCGCGTAGGCTTCCCAGGTCTGCGCGGCGCAGGCCTGCCAGGTCAGCTGCGCGGCGCGCGCCTTGCCGCGCGCGGCGAGATCCTCGGCCCGGCCGCGATCCGAGAAGAGCGCCAGCGTCTCGCGCGCCAGCGCCTCGACGTCCTCGGCATCGACGAGCAGCGCGCCAGCGCCGAGCACCTCGGGCAGCGAGGCGCGTGTGGAGGCGATCGTCGGCAGGCCGCGCGCCATCGCCTCGAGCGGCGGCAGGCCGAAGCCCTCGTCGAGGCTGGTGAACCAGAAGAGGCCGGCGCGCGCGTGCAATGCGCCGAGCTGCTCCTCGGGCACGAAGCGCAGCCACTCGACGTTCGCGCGTGCGGGCGAGGCGACGAGCGCCTGCTCGAAGTCCTCGGCGCCGTGTCCGGGCGGGCCGGCGACGATCCAGCGTGCGCCCGGCCGCGTGCGCGCGACGATCTCGAAGGCGTGCAGCATGCGCACGTGGTTCTTGCGCCGGTCGACGCGCGCGACGGTCAGGAGCGTTTCGTCCGCGCCACGCGCGCGCGGCAGCGCGGGCTCGCGCAGCGCGTGGTCGCAGCCCAGCAGGGTCACGTGCACGCGCTCGGGGTCGAGGTCGAAGCCCAGCACCAGCTCGTCCTTGACGAACTCGCTCGGCACGAGCACGAGGCGCGAGCGCTCGATCTGCGCGCGCGCGGAGGCCGTCATGCTCGCGGCCGCCTCGTCCGAGAGGAAGCCCTGGCGGCGCGTGTAGATGCAGTCGAAGATCGTCGCCACCTGGCGCGCCTTGCGCACCGGCAGCAGGCTCGGTTGCGTGTGGTGCCAGAGCTCGGCCCCGCCGCAGAAGTCCTCCGCGCCGCGGCCCGTGAGCGCGGCGAAGCGCGGGAACCAGCGCGAGGGGAAGCGCAGGCGCGAGTAGTGCGCGCCGCCGCCGCGGATGCCGAGCTCCGCGCGGCTCGCACGGCGCGGCGCAAGCGTCCAGCCGAAGAGCCCGAGCTCGGGGCCGTGGCCCAGCTCGACCAGCGCGCGCACCAGCTCGCGCGTGTAGCGGCCGATGCCCTCGCGGTTGACGAGCGCCGGGCGGTAGTCGAGCGCGACCCTCATGCGCCGAGCAGGGCCGAGCGCAGCGCCCCCGATGCGAACCAGCCCGCGCGCGAAGCACAGCGCCGCGCCGGCCCACAGCAGCGGTCGCTCGGCCAGCATGCCGTGCGCGCCGCGGCGCCGCAGCGCGAGCAGCGCGCCGGCGACGACCGCGGCCTCGGTCAGTGCCGTGGCCATGCCCGCGCCCTCGCTCGCGAAGCGCGGCACGAGCAGCGCGTTCGCCAGCAGATTGACGCCCAGCGCCGCGAGCGCGATGACGAGGATCGAGCGCGCGCTGCCGGCCGCGACGAGTGCCGTCATCAGGCCCGCGCCGGCGTAGACGAAGGCGCTCGCAACGAGCAGCCAGCGCAGGCTCGGCGCGGCCGCGCGGAAGGGCTCGCCGAAGAGCGCCAGCAGCTCGCCCGACCAGGGCGCGGCGAGGCCAGCGCCGAGCGCCGCCAGCGCGAAGAGGCGCGGCACGAAGCCTCCCACGGCGTGGCCCAGCTCGCCGCGCGCGTGCGCGCGCGCCAGCCAGGGCAGCGCCGCCTGGCCGGAGTAGATCGCGACCATGATCGAGTACGACATCACGCGCACGCCGATGTTGTAGCGGCCGAGTTCCGCGGTGCCGCAGAGCGAGCGCACGAACAGGTTGTCGACGTAGAAGTAGGCCTGCTGGCACAGGCTCGCGATGCCGAGCGGCGCGGCGGCGAGGAAGAAGCTGCGCATCGGGATCGAGCGCGCCGCGCGCGCTGGCAGGTGCCTGCGGCAGGCGAGGTAGAGCAGCACGTTCGCCAGCGCGCTGCCCGCGGCGACGGCGCAGATGTAGCGCGCCGGCTCGCGCTCGCCGGCCGCGCGCAGCGTCAAGACGAAGCCCAGCGAGAGCGCCGCCGCGAGTGCGCGCAGCGCGACCGGGATGCCCCAGGCGATGCGGTTGCGCAGCACCACCGTCGAGAGCTCGAGCACGTGCGTGACCGGGTACAGGCTGGCGAGCAGGATCCAGCCCGCGCCGGGTTCGCGGAACGCGAAAGCCATCCCGCCCGCGAGCAGCACGCCGAGGAGGCCCGTCACGAGCCGCTGCGCGCGCGCCGCCGCGAGCACCTCGGGCAGCGCATCCGCGTCGTGGGCCGTGCGCTGCACCGCGATCTGGCCCGAGCCGAAATCGGCCAGCGTGTCGAGCACGACGAAGACCGCGAGATAGAACGTGTAGCGCCCGAAGGCGTCGGGCGCGAGCTGCCGCGCGAGCAGCCAGAGCGTGAGCAGCGTGCAGGCCGAGCCCCAGACGCGGCCCAGCACCAGCAGCCGGGTGCCGCTCCAGACGCGTTCCGGGACGGCGCTCGTCTCGCGGATCTCGGCTCGTGTGTCGCGACTCAGGGGGTGCTCCGGCGCAAGCATGCGATTCTACGACGCGCGCGCACTGGAACGCTTCCCCGCGCGCAGGATAGGATCTGTGGCGCGGAAGGGACGGCAGCCATGTACGCACGCAAGCGCCTCGACATCTCCTGGACCGATCTCGCCTG
Source organism: uncultured Planctomycetota bacterium (assembly GCA_963829015.1). Classification (GTDB taxonomy): domain Bacteria; phylum Planctomycetota; class UBA1135; order UBA1135; genus JADJLZ01. The sequence continues at coordinate 130,448 of CAWHGR010000001.1, forward strand.
CGGCATGCTCTACGCCCTCTCCCGGCGCGACGAGCGCGCCGCGGCGCGCAAGGTCGAGGACTGGTTCGGCCCCGGCGCCGTGGCCTTCCTCTCGGTGCGCAGCGGCCTGGACCTGTACTTGCGCCTTCTGGCGCTGCCGCGCGGCAGCGAGGTGCTGGTCTCGGCGCTGACCATCCCCGACATGTGCAAGGTGCTCGAGCAGCACGGCCTCGTGCCCGTGCCGGTGGACCTCGACCCGCGCACGCTCGCGCCGCTGGAAGAGCGCCTGCGCGCGCTGTGCACGCCCAAGACCAAGGCGATCCTGGTCGCGCACCTGTTCGGCACGCGCATCGACCTCGAGCCCTGCGCGCGTCTCGCGCGCGAACGCGGCCTCCTGCTGCTCGAGGACAGCGCCCAGGCCTTCACCGGCCAGGACTACAAGGGCGACGCGCGCGCCGACGTGGCGATGTTCAGCTTCGGCCCGATCAAGACCGCCGCGGCGCTGGCCGGCGGCGTGCTGGTGGTGCGCGACGCAGAAATGGTCGCGCGTCTGCAGGCCGAGCAGGCGCGCTATCCGCTGCAGAGCTCCTCGGCCTACTTCTGGCGCCTGTGGAAGTACGCGCTGCTCAAGGGCCTGACGCTGCCGCTGCCCTACGCGCTCTTCGTGCGCTTCTGCGCGCTGCGCGGCCGCAAGGTCGACGACGTGATCCAGGGCACCGTGCGCGGCTTCAAGGGCGGCGACTTCTTCGAGAAGATCCGCCACCGGCCGAGCGCCGCGCTGCTGGCGCTGATCGGACGCAGGCTGGCCGCGGCCGACGGCCGCCGCATCGCCGCGCGCGTGCGCGCCGCCGAGAGCCTGCGCCGGCGCATCGGCACGAGCTGCGAGCTGCCCGGCGGCGACGCGCCCTTCCACAGCTACTGGGTCTTCACGCTCGCCACGACCGATCCGGCGGCGCTGATCGAGCGCCTGCGCGTCGCGGGCTTCGACGCCACGCAGGCGGCCACGCTGCGGCCGGTGCCTGCGCCGGCGGGCCGGCCCGAGTCCGAGCCGCGTGCGGCGCAGGAAATCCTCTCCCGCACGCTCTACGTACCGCTCTACCCGGAGATGCCCGAGCGCGCGATCGAGCGCCTCGCGCGTGTGCTGCTGGAGGCCGCCGGACGCGATCGCGCGCCGCAGCCGGCCGGCCTCGAACTCTCGCACAGCGCCTAGCGCCGGGCACGGAACTCCTTTCCGTCGCGTGCCGGGCGCTTTCTTCCGGCTGAATTTCGGCAGCGGCTTCAATTCCGCTGCCGCCGCTTCTCGAAAGAAACCCTTGCGCCAGGGAGGAGGGATCCAGGGCGCGAGATGCTTACCTCACGAGGCAACGAGTGCGGAGCGCATGGGCGTGCCGCCTTTACACTGATCGAGGTCACGGTGGTGATCGCGATCTTGAGCGTTGCAGCCGGCCTGTTCGCGCAGACGATGCTCGCCGCGGCGCAGATGGACCCGGTCGCGGAGGAGTCGCGCCTGGCCGCCGAGGGCGGACGCATGCAGCTCGAGGACATGCACGCGCTGCCCTTCGCGCAGCTCTTCCGCAGCTACAACGACGATCCTTCCGACGATCCCGCCGGTCCGGGCAGCGCGCCCGGCGCGTGGTTCCAGGTGGAAGGCCTGAAAGCGCCTGCAGGCGCGCGCGGCGTGGGGCACGTGACGTTCCCGACCGTCGGCGGCAAGCTCGACGAGAGCGTCGTGGACGAGGCGCTCGGCATGCCGCACGACCTCAACGGCGACGGCCTGGTCGACAACGACGACCACTCGGCCGACGCGATCATCCTGCCCGTGCGCGTGGAGCTCGAGTGGCGCTCGAAGTGCGGCCGCCAGGGCAAGCGCAAGTCGGTCTTCTACGCGATGTTCGCCCGCCTATGAACCGACGAACGATGCGCGCGCGGCCGGGCGGGTTCACGGCCATCGAGATGGTCGTGGCGCTCGCCCTGGGCGGCCTGATCCTGGGCAACGTGCTGATGGTGCTGGCCGACACGCGCGAGCGCTTCGCGATCCAGGACGTCAACAAGGACGTCGACGCCGAGGCGCGCCACGCGCTCGACCGCATCGCGCTGCAGATCATGGGGGCCGTGCGCCAGCAGCTCTACACCCAGGAGAGCGCGCCGCTCTCGGCCGACTCGATCAACTACACCAACGTGATCGGCGTGCAGAACGGCGAGCCGGTGGTCAGCTCGCTGCAGCGCATCGCCATGACCAACGACCCGAGCGGCAGCGTGACCTGGTACGAGAATCCCGGGCAGCAGCAGGAGAAGCGCGTCGATCTGGAGCCGCGACCTGCGCAGCTACTGCGAGGGCGAGCTGCCCAACGGGATCGACGACAACCACAACGGCCTGGTCGACGAGAAGGGGCTCTCCTTCGAGGTCGACGGCCCGATGGTGCGCATCACGCTGACCATCGAGCGCCAGGGCCCGGACGGCAAGCCCGTCACCAAGACGCTCGAGACGCGGGTCACCTGCAGGAACTAGCTCGCACACAGGGGGAGATCGAAATGCCGTACTGCCATTGGACTTGCTCGACCGACGCGCGGCGCGGATCCGCGCTGCTGCCCGCCCTGCTGGCGGTGATGCTGACCTCGGCGCTGTGCATCAGCTACATGCAGCTCTCGCTCTCGAAGTGCCGCGAGTCGCAGGTCTCCGTCGACGCCAAGCGCGCGTTCTACGTGGCCGAAGCGGGTCTGGCCGAGGCCTACTACGGTCTGGCGCGCGGCCTGGACGGCTCGGTCGGCAGCCCGGACCAGCCGGCGCGCTTCGGAACGGGAGTCTACTGGGTGACCGCGGAGGACCACGGCGAAAAGGTCACGCTGCGCAGCACTGGCCTCTCGGGCCTGGGACGTGCTGCGGTCTCGACCACGCTGCGCAAGGCGCAGGCCTCCGTCGGCAGCCTCGGGCTGCACGCCAATCAGACAGATCAAGCTCGCGCAGCGGCACGCTGGTCGACGCCTACGACTCCACGATCGGTCCCTACCAGCTCTCGGGCGGCGCGTCCGGCCCGGCCGCGATCGTCGGCTGCAACGGGAGCATCGACCTCGCGGGCAAGAAGGGCAAGCTCGCCGGCGCGCGCATCGCGGGCGATGCGACGCCCGGACCGGCCGCCTCTGTGCTGCGCGGTCCGGGTGCCGTCGTGACCGGTTCCACGGCGCCCTCGACCGAGACCACGCTCCTGCCCGCGCTGACGGTGGACGTGCCCGCGAACGCGCAGCCGCTCGACCTGCCGCCCGGCAACCCGTTGCACCTCTCGGCCGGCAGCTACGCCTGGTCGAACCTGCACATGCCGGGGCAATCCGTCCTGCGCATCGACGGTCCGGCCGACGTCGTGCTCGACCGGCTCGTGCTCGAGAGCGGCGCGCGGCTCGAGCTCGACGGCAGCGTGGGCCTGGTGCGCGTCTCGGTCGCCTCCTTCGCCGACTTCCCGGCCGGCTCGACGCTCACGACGCTGAGCCAGGATCCCTCACGCGTCTCGCTGCTGATCGCCGCGCAGCAGTCGCTCGGCGGCAGCGGCGCGCCGCTCGCGATCGGAGCCGGTGGCCCGTTCTACGGGATCGTCTACGCGCCCCAGGCGGAGCTGACGCTGCCCGCGAGCTTCACCGTCTTCGGCTCGGTCGTGGCCGACAGCATCACGCTGGCGCAGGGCGCGATGCTGCACTTCGACCGGGCGCTGACGAGCAGCAGCTCCGACGGCTCGCTGCCGGAATTTCTCTGCTGGCGCGTGGTCGAGCTGCCGCAGACGCCGCTCGTGCAGCTGGGCTTCGACCCGCTGACCGTGCTCAAGGCCAACGGCGTCGTGCCCGTCACGCCCGCCGCAGCGCACATTCCCCCGGGCCAGATCCGCGTGGCGGCGAAGAAGGCCCTGAAGGCCCCGGTGACCAAGCTGTGAGAGCCGTGGCCACGCTGCTGGCACTGCTGCTGCTCGTGCCCGCGCGGGCCGCGAGCCAGGGCGGCGCCACGGAGCTGCTGCCGCGGCTCGACCTGCACACGCCCGAGGCGCGCGCCGCCGCCGCGCGCGCGCTGGCGGCGCTCGGGCCCGCGGAGATGCAGCAGATCTTCGCGCTCGTCAGCCCCGCGGCGGCCGGCCCACAGGACGAGACGCTGGCGCACTCCTTTGCACTGCAGCCGCAAGGCGAGCTGCATGCCTTCCTGGGCCGCTTCACGCGCGATGCGCTTTCCGCCGAACGCCTGCGCCCCGCGCTGCTCGTGCTGCGCGAGGCTGGTGCGGCGCGCGAGCTCGCGCGTTGCCTCGAACTCGCGGCCGGCTCCGAGCTGCAGCCCGAGCTCGTCTCGGCCCTGAGGGGAATCCTGGAACGCGATCCGGCGGCCTGCGGCAGCGCGTTCGCGAGCGCGCTCACGGCCGCGAGCGAGGACGCCGAATGCCTGGCGCACGCGCTGGCGCAGGCGCGCAAGCCCGAGACGCTGCGTGCCCTGGCTCGGCTCGCGGCCCAGCGCACGGAGCTCGCGCCGCTGTGCTGCGCGTGCCTGCTGGGCGAGGCCGATGCTCTGCCGCGGCCGGCGGACCCCGACCTGCTGGGCGCGCTGCGCGAGCTGCTCGCGAGCGAGGAGCATCCAGCGGCTCCGGAGCTGCTGCTGCTCGCCGGCCGGCTGGACGACGACGAGGCCGTGCCGCTCTTGATCGAACGCCTGGCCTCGGCCCGTCCGGCGCTGTGCGCCAACGCGCTCTGGTCGCTGCGGCGCATCACCGGCCTGGGCCTGGGAGCGGACGCGCAGGCCTGGTCGCAGTGGTTCCGCGACGAATCGCAGTGGTGGAAGGAGCGCGCCCCGGCCGTGCTGCCCATGCTGCACGGCGACGACGCGGGCGCGCAGCGGCGGGCTCTGGGCGAGCTCGGCGCGCGCTACTGGCACCGCCAGCAGGTCGCGAGCGAGATCGGCGAGTACCTGGCGCACTCGCACGCCGAGGGCGCGCGCATGGCCTGCGGGTTGCTGGCCCACCTGGGCTGTCCCTCGGCGGTCCCGCTCCTGCAAGCGCGCCTCGAGGACACGGATCCGGCCGTGCGCGAGAGCGCGCGCGCGGCCCTGGCGAGCCTGAACGGGAAGAATGTTCCGTCCCGCCGCGTGGGAATGCCGGCCGCGCCGCGTCCCCCGCCTGCACGCTGAGGACATAGGCCTCAAGCGCGGTGGGCCGTCGTCCGAAGTCTGCTGGAGACATCGTATGAGACAAGAGGACGCACGCATGGCCACGAATCGGCGCCGGATCAAGATCATCCGTCCCAGGCTCCAGATGAAGCTCACGCTCACGTTCGTGGGCCTGACGCTCCTGGCGCTGATGCTGCAGTTCATGGTCTTCCTGCGCGCCATGACCAGCATCGCGGTCTCGCTGCCCTCGGACCACGACGTGCTGATGGACGCGGTGCCCGAGGTGCTGGTGCAGTCGCTGCTCCTGACCTTCTGCGTGGTCGTGCCGCTGATCTTCCTGGTCGGCGTGCTGCTGACCTTCCGCATCGCCGGCCCGGTCTACCGCTTCGAGGCCTACCTGAAGCAGATCCTGCGCGGCGAAAACCCGGGCGACTGCAAGCTGCGCCAGGGCGACGAGCTCAACGAGCTGTGCTCGCTGATCAACCAGGTAACGCTGCCCGTGCGCGAGAAGCTCGACAAGCCGCAGCAGGCGCAGGCCGCGGAAGCCGAACGCAAGGCCGCCTGAGGTGCCGGCATGGCGCGGCTCGTCGACCTGCCGCTGCGCGCCAAGATCGTCCTGATCCTCACGGGCGTGGTGCTGGCCTACGGCGCGCTCGACGCGCTGATCCAGCGCTGCGTGGTGTACGACAGCTTCGTGCGCCTCGAAGAGCGCCAGGCCGCGCGCGACGCGCAGCGCGTGCGCGACGCGATCGCGAACGAGGTGCGGCATCTGGAATCGCGCGCCTCCGACTGGGCCTCCGCGAGCGAGGCCGCGCGCTTCGTCTCCGGAGCGGATCCCGACCCGGCCCACGCCAGCCTGGACGAGCGCACGCTCGAACGCGCCCAGCTCGACCTGCTGGTGCTGTGCCAGCCCACAGGCAAGGTGCTCTGGAGCCGCGCCCTGAAAGGCTGCGAGGAGCCCGACGCGCCGCGCATCGAGTTCCACGACTTCCCCAACGAGAGCCTGGCGCTGACGCACCCGCTGCTGATGCAGCTCGACCCCGCGCAGCCGGCCCAGGCCGCCAGCGGCCTGCTCGAGACCGAGCACGGACACCTGCTGGTGTGCGCGCGCTGGATGGTCGGGCCGCAGGGCGGCGCGCAGGCCTGCGGGCTGGTGGTGATCGGGCGCCTCTTGACGCCCGCCTGGCAGGCCTCGCTCGCGCGCCAGACCGGCGTCGAGTTCACGCTCGCGCCGGTGCTCGAGGCGCTGGCGCAGGAGCGCGACCGCGCGGCTCTCGACGAGGCCACCGCCGGCGACGCGCCCGTGGTGCGCGCGCTCGACGGGCGGGAGCTGCGCACGCTGGCCAGGATGACGGACATCAGCCAGGCGCCCGGCCTGCTGATCGAAACGCGCAGCCCGCGCGCGATCAGCGCGAGCGGCGCCACGGCGCTGCGCTATGCGCTGGTCTCGACCGTCGCGGCCGGGCTGCTGATGATGCTGACGCTGCTGTTCCTGCTCACGCGCGCCGTGCTCGAGCCGCTGGCGCGCCTGACGAAGCACGCACTCGAGATCGGCCGCACCGAGGAGCTCACGCGCAAGCTCGACATGCAGCGCTCCGACGAGATCGGGATCCTCGCGGGCGAGTTCGAGCGCATGCTCGAGCAGCTGGCCCAGTCGCGCGCGCAGGTGGTGCGCGCGGCGCGCGCCGCGGGCATGTCCGAGATCGCCACGGGCGTGCTGCACAACGTCGGCAACGTGCTCAACAGCGTCAACGTCTCGGCCAGCCTGCTGGCGCAGAACGCCCAGAACTCGGGCGCCGGCGACCTGAAGCGCGTGGTCGAGGCCATCCGCAGCTCGACCGGCGACCTGGCCAGCTTCCTCGAGCGCGATCCGCGCGGGGCGCACCTCGACCCGCTGCTGGAGCAGCTCTCCGGGCAGCTCGAGCGCGAGAACTCCGAGCGCGAGCGCGAGCTGGGCACGCTCGCGCGCGGCATCGAGCACATCAAGGAGCTGATCCACGCGCAGCAGGGCCTGGCCGGCCGCGCCGGCTTCCTCGAGGACGTCGATCCGCGCGAGCTGATCGAGTCGGCGCTGTCGCTGACGGCCAACGCCTCGCTGGGCGCCGAGCCCGAGCTCGTGCGCGAGTTCCAGGAGCTGCCGCCCTGCCCGCTCGACCGCCACCGCCTGATGGAGGTGCTCGTGAACGTGATCCAGAACGCGCGCCAGGCATTGAGCACGCCCGGACTGGCCCAGCGGCGCCTCGTGCTGCGCTGTCGCGCCGACGCCGCCGACGAGCTGTGCATCGAGGTCGAGGACAGCGGCCCGGGCATCGCGCCCGAGGACCAGACGCGCATCTTCACGCACGGCTTCACCACGCGCCGCGAAGGCCACGGCTTCGGCCTGCACGCCTCGGCCAACGCGGCGACCGAGATGGGCGGGAAGCTCCGGGCGCACAGCGCCGGCCGCGGTCGCGGCGCGTGCTTCATCCTGAGTCTGCCGCTGAAGCGCGCGCGCGCGGCCGCGGTCGCAGGAGGCAGCGCATGAGCACGCCCGTGAACAAGCGCATCCTGGTGATCGACGACAACGCCGCGATCCAGGCCGACTACCGCAAGATCCTCGGCAGCGGGCGCGAGGAGACGCCGGCGCCCTCCGCGGCGCGCGCGGCCTTCTTCGGCGAGCCGGCGCCCGCCGCACCGCCTGCAGCAGGAGGCTTCGAGCTCGAGAGCGCCTACCAGGGCGAGGAGGGCCTCGCGCGCGCGCGCGCGGCGCTCGAGGCGCGGCGGCCCTACGCGCTGGCCTTCGTGGACGTGCGCATGCCGCCCGGACTCGACGGGGTCGAGACCGCGCGGCAGCTGTTCGAGCTCGATCCCGAGCTGCAGGTTGTGCTGTGCACGGCCTTCGCGGACTACAGCTGGGAGGACCTCGGCCGCGTGCTCGGGCGCAGCGACCGGCTGCTGATCCTGAAGAAGCCCTTCGACCCGATCGAAGTCGTGCAGCTGGCGACGGCCCTGACCGAGAAGTGGAACTCCGCGCGCCGCGAGCGCGAGAACCTGGCCGACGCGCGGCGCTCCGAACTGCAGGCGCGCAGCTACGCCGCCTCGATCGCGACCGTCAACCACGCGCTCGAGGCGGCGCAGGCCAGCTCGCAGGCGACGCTGGCGAGCAAGTGCGGCTTCCAGGGACGGCTGGCGGCTGTGCTGCAGGAGAGCAGCGCCGCGCTGCACGCCTCGCTCGAGCTGGGCAACCTGGACAGCGCCACGACGCGCTGCGCCGAGATCTGCAACACCGCGCGCAACCTGGCGCTGCAGTCCGGACTCGACCTGAACGAGCTCCAGCCGGCGCAGGTGTCGTACTCGCCCGGCGCGCTGCTCGACGAGGTCGTCGCGCGCTGGCGCCCGCGTGCGCAGGCGCGCGGGCTGCAGCTCGCGAGCGAATGCCTGGGAGCGCTGCCGCTCGCGGTGCGCGGCGACCCGCAGCTGGTGGGCGGGATCATCGACGCGCTGGTCGACAACGCGCTGCGCTTCACGCCCAGCGGCAGCGTGCGGCTGACGGCGCGCCTGCCGCTGCGCGATGAGGGCGAGGAGCCGCAACTCCTGTACTCCGTGATCGACTCGGGCCCGGGCATCCCGCCCGAAGAGCAGCCGCAGGCCTTCGAGGCCTTCGTGCACGAGGCGGGCTGGGGCGCGCGCGGACAGGGCGCGCACTTCTCGCTGCACACTGCGCGCCGGCTGGTGCGCTACCTGGGCGGCAACCTGGAGCTCGAGAGCAAGCCCGGCTCGGGCTGCACCTTCCAGCTGCAGGTGCCCGCCGGCGATCTCGCCGGCGTGGAGTTCGGCCTGTATCCGCCGGCGGCCCTGCCCAGCCCGGGCAGCGCGCAACCCGCCGCTGAACGGCGCTCCTGATCAGGAGCGCGGGACGCTCGGGCGCGCCAGCAGCGCGCGCGCCTCGGCGGCCGGCATCGGGCGGCCGAAGAGGAAGCCCTGCGCCTCGTCGCACTCGAGCACGCGCAGGAACTGCAGCTGGCTCTCGGTCTCGACGCCCTCGGCCACGATCTTCAGCTTGAGGCTCTTGCCCATCAGGATGATCGAGGTCGTGATGGCCGCATCCTCGGGATCGGTGGTCACCTCGCGCACGAAGGACTGGTCGATCTTGAGCGTGTCGACCGGGAAGCGCTTGAGGTACGAGAGCGAGGAGTAGCCCGTGCCGAAGTCGTCGATCGAGAGCAGCACGCCCATCTGCTTGAGCGCGCGCAGGCGCGCGACCGCGACGTCGGTCTTCTGCAGCAGGATGCTCTCGGTCAGCTCGAGCTCGAGCGCGCTCGGCCGGCAGGCCGGTGCGCTGCAGCGTGTCGCGCACGAGCTCGGGCAGGTTGCCGGCGCGGAAGTGCACGCCCGAGATGTTGACCGCCACGCGCACCGGCGGCAGGCCCTCGTCGCGCCAGCGCTTGGCCTCGCGGCAGGCTTCCTCGAGCAGGAACTCGGAGAGCTCGACGATCAGGCCGGTCTCCTCGGCGACTGGGATGAACTGGCCGGGCGAGACCATCCCCAGCTCGGGGTGCTTCCAGCGCGCGAGCGCCTCGAAGCCCGTGATCGCGCCGCTGGCGATGTCGATCTTGGGCTGGTAGTGCAGGAACAGCTGGCGCTGCTCGACCGCCGCGCGCAGGCTCGACTCGAGCGTCAGGCGCTCCAGCGCGGTGGTGTTCATCGACTGCGTGTGGAAGCGCACGCCGCCGCGCTCGTCGCTGCGCGCAAGGCGCTCGGCGGCCTGAGCGGCCTGCAGCAGCAGCTCCGGCTGGATGCCGTCGTGCTGCGAGACCGAGAGTCCGATGCTGCAGCGGAACTCGAGCTCGCCGTTCTCGTAGGCCAGCGGGGCCTGCAGCGCCTCCTGCAGCCTGCGCGCGACCTTGTAGGCGTCGTGCGGGCGCACCAGTCCGGGCAGCAGCAGCGCGAACTGCACGTCCTCGATGTGCGCCAGGCTGACGTCCGAGGCGCGCGCCGAGAGCGCGCCCAGCATGTCGCGGTCGCGGATGCAGTGCTTGATGCGCTGCGCCGTGCAGGCCAGCACGAAGGGCCGCGCCGAGGGTGCACGCTGCAGCGCGCGCTCGAGGTCGAGGTTGACGCACACCACCACCAGCGTGTCGTTGGGCGGCTGGCCCTTGGTCAGCAGGCGGCCCAGCTGCTCCAGGAACTGTTCGCGGTCGGGCAGGCTGGGCTGCGTGTCGCCGCGGCCGAGCCAGGGCCCGCGTTCGAGCACCTGGCGCAGGTGCACCAGCTCGACCTGCGCCGAGTGCTGCGCCAGCGCGCTGTGCACGCGATCGGCGATCGTGGCGCCGTCGGATTCCGGGTGCGTCCAGTCGGTCGCTCCCGCGCCGCGCGCGAGCGCACTGTCCGCGCCCGAGATCAGCGCGATCAGCGGCAAGAGCGGCAGCTCCTGGTTGCGCGGGATCGAGCGGCACCAGTCCAGGCCGTGTTCGGCGCGCGCGTCCACCAGCGCCAGCGCGCAGCGGTGCGCACTGGCCTCGCGCGCCAGCGCCTCAGGGCCGTCCACCGGCACGACCTGCAGGCCCGTGCCCGAGAGGCGCGCGAGCACGTCCTCGCGGAAGCGCGCGTCGCGCGTCGCAAGCAGCACGTGCAGCGAATCGGTAGGGGATTGCGAACCCATCTGCGGCTCCGGGGAGGAAGCCGTTGCGGCTTATCGGACGCGTCCGCGCGTCAGGACCAGGGAAAGAAGTTCCCGTGCGCGGGCTCAGGTGCGCGCGAGCAGCAACTGGAAGCGGCGCACGACCTCGGCCGTGAAGGCGCTCGTGCCCAGCGCGCCGCCGACGTCGCGCGTGGAGCAGCGCTCGGCCAGGCACTGCAGCAGCACCGTGCGCAGGCCCTGGGCCGCCTGCGCCTCGCCGGCGTGGCGCAAGAGGCCGCACAGCGCGAGCAGCGCCGCCATCGGATTGCACAAGTCCTTGCCGGCGATGTCGGGTGCCGTCCCGCCGGCGGGATCGAACATCGCCACGGTCACCTTGCCCGCCTCGTCGAAGGCGTACGAGGCGCTGTCGCCCAGGCCGATCGATCCGATCAGGCCGCAGGCCTGGTCGGAGAGGAAGTCGCCGTACTCGTTGGGACAGACGATGACCGCGTAGCGCTCGGGCTTCATGATCAGGCCCGCCAGCAGCGAGTCGAACAGCTCGCGCCGGTGCGGCACGCCCGGGAACTGCGCGCGCACCTCGTCCACGACCTCCTCGAACAGGCCGTCGGTCGCCTTCTGGATCGTCCACTTGCTGGTCGAGACGACGCCGCGGCCGAGCTTCGCGGCCAGCTGGAAGGCGAAGCGCGCGGCGTGCGCGCTGGTCTGGCGCTCGATCACGCGCACCGAGACGGCGCATTCGCTGCCGATGCGCCGGCCGGCGTCCTCGTAGGTCCCGCCGGTCGCGATGCGCACCACGTCGATGTCGATCGTCTTCTTGAAGTTGTTCTCGATGCCCGGCAGCGTCGCGACCGGCCGGTGGATCACGGCGAAGTCGCACAGGTCGCGCAGCACCTGGTTGGGGCTCTCGGCCGTCGTGGCGGTCGGGTACTTGAGCGCCAGGCCGTGGCGGCGCATGAGCGCAACCGCCTCGTCGTAGAGCGCGGCACCGCGCGCGCGCCGGTTGGGCTCCGAGAGGTCCACCTGCGTGAACTCGAGCCGGCAGGGCAGGACAGCGGCGAGCGCGTGCACGCTGCGCGAAAGCTCCGGGGAAATCCCGTCCCCGAGCAGCTCGACCACGTGGTAGGTGTTCATGTCGGTCGCGAGCATGATAAGAATGGAGCCGGTGATCCGCACACTGCAAGTCCTGGCCCTGTGCCTGCCGCAGCAGGCGCAGGAGCGCGTGATCACGGTCGACCTGCTCGACAACGGCTCGTTCGCGGAACAGTCGCCCGAGGGCGTGCCCTGGTGGCGCACGAAGCGCGGGGTCGAGCAGCAGCGACTCTTCCAGGGCGATCCCTGCCTGCTGACCAAAGGCGACGACTGGGCCGAGCAGCCGATCGCGGCCTACGCGCCGCTCGCCGAACAGCTCGTGATCGAGGGCGAGGTCCACGGCGATGGGCTCTTGATCTTGGTGGATGGCGCCGGCACGGCCACGCGCTTCGAACTCAAGGGCGTGAACTGGCATCCGTTCCGCGTCCAGGCCCCGAAGGGCTCGCTGCCGCGCTTCACGCTGCGCCTCGAGGTGCTCGGGAAGAACGAAGCGCTGTGGAGCAAATTGCACGCGCGCGTCGCGCTGCCCTGTCCCGACGAGGCCGCGCTGCGCGAGGAGATCCGCCGCTTGCTCGAGCAGATCGTGCCGCCCTGGCTCGAGCACGCGCTCGACACGCAGGGGCCGCGCAAGTCGGCGCTGGTGACGCACGATTTCGACGCCGTGACCGGCGAGGTGCTGCGGACGGTCCCGGGCGGGTACTTCCTGTTCTGGGACCAGCTCTGGGCCGTCGCGCGCGCGCTCGACCATTCGGGCTGGAACGCCGCGTTCGAGCGCTACGCGGCCGACTACCTCGACCTGTGCCTCGACCCGGGAACGGGCCTGCCGCGCCTGTGGAACGGCGAGACGGACCAGCCGCTGCCGGAGGCCTCGGTCGAGATCGCGCTCTACCTCGGGTTCCTGATCGATCTCGCGGACCACGGCCCGGAGACGCTGCGTGCGCGCGCGCGCACGGCGGCGCTGAAGCTGGGCGAGACCGTGCTGGCGCAAGGCGTGATGCCCGATGGCAGCATCTCGGCCAAGTACTTCCCCGCCAGCGCCAAGACCGACCCGGGCGTCAACGCGCTGCGGCGCTTCGACGTCGCAGCGCAGCTCGCGCGCCTCACGGCGCTGACGGGCGACGCGCGCTTCCTGGCGGCGAGCGGCGAGGCGCTGGCGGCGTTTCAGTTCACGCACGCCTGGTCCGGATCCTGGTCGATGATCGACCCGGCCTTCGACGACGATTTCGGCACCTACGGCGCCCGGGCGGTGACGATCGCCGTCGCGGCGCCCGCGGACGCGCTCTTCCGGCGCTTCGCGCTCGAGGGCTTCGCGCACTTCGAGCCGATCTGGCGCGACGCCTTGCGCCTGGGCGGCAACGTCGCGGCCGACCAGCCGCGCTGCTGGGTGCTGCTGGCGGACCTCGCGCAGCTCGACGAGTCCGCCGCCCCGCGCATCCGGCCGCTCCTGGCCGCAGCCGCGCGCTCGCACTTCAAGGGCGAGCAGTACGGCGACGGATCCTGGGGCGACGTGACGATCTTCGGCTTCGACCCGCGCGTCGGCGGCCTGCAGGTGGGGGACTATCCGGGAGCGCCGATGAACCTGCTGCTGGGACTGGCCGCGCTCTACCGCCCGGATCTCGGACTGCGCAGCGACGAGCTGCGCGCCCTGTACACGGCCGTGCTGCGCAGCTCGATCACGGCCTACCTCGAAGCGCAGGGCTTCCTGATCACGCGCCAGCGCCTGAACGGCGCGAACTCCGCGCAGGGCACGCTGCGCATGCTGCCCGGCCTGGCGAAGATGCTGCAGGCCCTGCGCGGCTGATTCAGCGCACGCGCAGCAGCGACACGCTGTTGCTGAAGGCGTTCGTGCACAGGATCTCCGGCACGCCGTCACTGTCGAGGTCCGTGATGCGCAGTCCGAGCGGGCCCGTGCCCACACCGAGGTCGGGCCCGCGCACGAAGCCGGGTTGCGCGCCCGCGGCCGCGAACCAGCAGTTCAGGTGATGACTGTTCTGCGCGCTGACGACGATCTCCGCGCGTCCGTCGCCGTCGAGGTCGCCGGCCGCGATCTGGTACGGACGCAGGCCGGTCGCGAGACCCTCGAGCACCGTCCAGTTGCCCTCCCCGCGATCGAGGACAGGCAGCGCCAGGCCCGTTCCGTCGTTGCCCTGGTCCGCGACGAGCAGCGCGAGGTCCGCGCGTCCGTCGCCGTCGAGGTCCGCCGAGGCGAGTGCGCGCACGCCCTGCGTCAGCGGGATGAACGTGTGCGTCGCGAGCAGCCAGGCTCCGTCCGCGCCCTGCGCGACCTCCGCGATCGCGACGCCCTTGCGGCCCCCGAGTCCGACCGCGATCCGGCGCGCGTCGAGCGCGAGCAGCGGCCCGGGGCCGCCGGGGAGTTCGAGTTGCGCGGCCTGCTCGAAGCGCGGCTCCTCGCCGGCCTTCGTGCGCCGTGCGTACAGGCGCAACAGGTTCTGATCGGGATCGCTGACGACGATCTCGGGCGCGCCGTCGCCGTCGAGATCGGCCGCGAGGAGATCGCCGCGCAGCTTGCCGACGGAGAGGGGCGGCACGGCCGCGCGCTCCCACAGTGCTCCGCGACCGTCGCCGAACGCGAACTTGATCGAGCAGGTCTTGTCGATGTCCGCCAGCCAGAGTGCGTCGAGCTTGCCGTCGCCGTCGACATCGGCGAGGCGCAGTCGGTCGGCGCTCGGCGCGCGGATCAGCGTCTGCGCGGCCGCGAGGCCTGTCGGCGTCCCGAGCAGGACGCTCAGCGTCCCTTCGAGCGCGTTGAGCACCACGACGTCGCTGCGTCCGTCGCCGTCGAGGTCACCGACGGCGAGCTCGTGCGGCGAGCGGCCGCAGGGAAGCTCGGGCGCGACGTCCAGCGCGCCGCCCGGCAGCCCGAAGACGACGCCCCAGCGCGAAGCGGTGCCGTGGGCGAACGCGAAGTCGTTCTGTCCGTCGCCGTCGAGGTCGCCGCAGGCGAGCGCGAGCGGCGCTTGTCCGGCGTACGCGCGCGCGAGCGTGCGCAGCGAGCCTTCGCGCCAGACGAAGGTTTGCAGCTCCTGGCCGGCGAGCGAGAGGCAGGCGAGCTCGTTGCCCGGCCTGCCGTCGAAGTCGGCCGCGGCGAGATCGATCGGCACGTCGGCCACGTCGAGCTCGAGCGGTCGGGCTTCGAGCGCGGCGCGCACGCCGCCGCTGCGGCCCAGACCGTAGACCCACAGCGAGCGGTCGCCGAGCGCGACCGCGATCTCGTCGTCGCCGTCGCCGTCGACGTCGGAGACGAGAATCTTGCGCGGCAGCCCGGCCAGCTCGACCGCCGGCCCGGGCTCGTAGCCGAATGTGCCGCTCTTGGTCGGCGGGTAGTAGACCAGCCGGCGCGTGCCCTGGAATCCGACCAGGAAGCCGTCGCCGCCGGGCAGCACCGCGAGGCAGCTCGCGTGCGCCTCGTCGAGGTGCAGCTTGCGGCTCGAATCCTGGCCTTCGAAGACGAGCAGGTCGTCGTCGACGGTCGTGACGAGCACTTCGAACTTGCCGTCGTGGCCCAGGTCGCCCGTGGCGAGGAAGCGCGCCCGGCGCTCGAGCGGTGTGCGCCATCGCACGGCTTCCGCGTTCTTTCCCGCCCACACGGCGCGCGCGTCGACCACGACGAGCTCCGAGGGCTTGCGCGGCGCGAGCGCCACGAGGCCCTGCTCACCGAGCCAGGCGGGCCCGACGGCCCAGTCGCCGACCTCCAGCGTGCGCACCTCGGGCAGCGCGCGCGCAGCGGGCTTGTAGCCGCTCGAGATCTGCAGCGAGCCCGTGGCGTAGGTCAGCCCGACGAGTTCGGGCCGCCCGTCGCCGTCGAGATCGCGCAGCAGCACGCCCTGGGGGCGGCTGCCGGAGCCGACCGGGTACTCCTGGCGGCAGCGCAGGCGGAATCCGGGGCGGACCTGCGCGGCACGCGCTTCGCAACCGCAGGCGATCCCGAGCCAGAGGCAGAGCGAGAGGGCTCGATACGGCACGAGCGCATTATGGAAGTCCATCCCACCGCGAGCAAGGCGATCCGCAGTGCGTCGTCGCTCGAGTCGAGGCTATCCTTCGGGGAGATGAACTCCCGGCCGTCGATCCTGCTCGCGCTGCTCGCCCTCGTCGTGCTCGGCGGCCTCGGGCTTTCGGCCTGGTGGCTGCTCGGGAAGGCGCCGGCGCCCGCGCTGCACCCGGTCGAGGTCCAGAACACGCACGCAATCGCTCCGGTCGAGAGCAGCGCGAAGGGGCCCGAGAAGCTCGAGAATGCGCAGCCGGTCGAGCACGGGCCGGTCGCCGCCGGCTATCCGATCGAGGTCGATCTCGAGCTCGTGCTCGCCGACCAGCCCAGCGACACCAAGGGCGCGACGCCGCTCGGCTCGGCCGCCAGCGCACGCCTGAAGGGCTCGGTCATCTCCGGCGTCAACACGCCGGTCGGGGCCGAGGTGCGCTTCGAGGCCGGCCCCAACAAGGGCCGCCTGCTGCAGTGCGACGCGACCGGACGCTTCGGCGCCACGAACCTCTACCCGGGACGCGCGGTGCTGCGCGTGAGCGGACCGAACATCCCCGGCTCGCGGCGCATCGTGCTCTTGCGCCAGAAGACCGAGACCGAGCTCAATATCGGCTACGGGCGTCTGACCGAGATCACCGGCGAGGTGTTCTCGCGCGAGCAGCGTCCGCTTGCCGGCGCAAAGGTCAGCTTCGACGGCCAGGACACCACGACCGACGAGCAGGGCGTGTTCCACTTCGACGGCGTTGCCTCCGGGCAGGCGCTGGTGGTGGTCGAACTCGCCGGCTACGCCAGCGTGCAGGAGGAGCTGACCGTTCCGGCCGGCAAGAAGATCGAGAAGGGCCAGCTCAAGTACGTCCTCGACAAGGGCGGGCGCCTGGTGCTCGACATCCCGGGCGGCGCGCGCAGCGACGTGCAGGCCCTGTGCTTCATCCTGCCCGATTCCTCGCCCGGCACGCAGCGCAGCTTTCCCTGGTTCCTGGTCAACCCGGTGCGCATCTGGCCCGGCGGCTCGACGACGGTCGCGGACCTGCCCGCGGGCAGCTTCACGCTGCGCACTTTCCTGCCTGGCGCGCTGGCCAAGCCGGCTTCGAAGAGCGCACGCCTCGACATCGGCGGCGAGGCGCAGGTGACGCTCGTCCTCGAACCCGGGCCGCGCATCCACGGCCTCGTGCGCCTCGCCGGGCAGCCCGTGCAGCACGCCGAGGTGACGCTCGAGGCCGCGGATCGCCTCGGCGCGACGCTGGCCGCCTTCGACGCCTCGAACGAGTTCTTCGTCGAGGGCGAGATCCTGCCCGACGCGCCGCCGGCGTTCCAGCAGGCCTTCAGCGACGCGGCGGGCGCCTACGAGGTCTCGAGCTGGGAGAACGTCGCGCGCGAGCGCTACCTCGTCGCGCGCTACGACAACGGCCGGCAGGTGGCCGCGGTCTTTCTCAAGGGCGGCGAGAGCGAGGTCAACCTCGACCTGCATCCCTCGGCCGGCGGCGACGGCCTGCTGCGCATCGTGCTCGGCGAGCGCGCGAAGGACCTGCCGGTGCGCGTCACGGTCAACGGCGAGCCGCGCCCGGTGCAGACGCTGCCCGCCGGCCAGGACCTGCGCGTCACAGACCTGAACCGCGGGCGCTGGAAGCTCAGCCTGCGCTACAACGGTGCCACGCTCGCGGCCGGCAAGGACGTCGAGATCGGGGCCGAGACGGCCCTGCCGATCCAATTGCCGCGCTAGTCGCTAGCATGTTGCGCCCCGAGCAGCGCCCATGCCCCCGACTCTCGTCCTCGACGGCCACTCCCTCTGCATCCCCGATCTCGCGCCGCTCTTCTCCGGCGACGACACGGCCGAGCTGCGCGTCGCGATCGCGCCCGCCGCGCGCGCGCGCGTGCGCCGCCTCGCGCGCCGTCGTCGAAGCGGCGCTGAAGGGCGGCCGTCCGGTCTACGGCCTGACGACCGGCTTCGGCCAGCTCAAGAACCAGATCATCCCCGAGGCCGAGCTGGCCGAGCTGCAGCAGAACCTGATCCTCTCGCACTGCTGCGGGATCGGCGCGCCGATGCCGATCGCCGAGGTGCGCGCGGCCCAGATCCTGCGCCTGAACGGCCTCTTGCGCGGGCACTCGGGCGTGACGCTCGAGCTGCTCGAGCGGCTGGTCGAGTTTGCCAACGCGCAGTTCGTGCCGCTGGTGCCGCACAAGGGCTCGGTCGGCGCCAGCGGCGACCTCGCGCCGCTCTCGCACATGGCCGCGGCCTACCTGGGCCACGGCGAGGTCGCGCTGCGCGGCCGCAAGCTGCCGGCGCGCGAGGCGCTCGCGGAACTCGAGCTCGCGCCGCTGGTCTTGCGCGCCAAGGAGGGCCTGGCGCTGGTCAACGGCACGGAGATCATCAAGGCCATCGCCGTGGGCGTGCTGCTGCGCAGCGAGAACGCCTCCAAGGCCGCCGACGCGCTGGCCGCACTCTCGATCGAGGCGCTGCTCGGCAGCGCCAGGCCCTTCGACGAGCGCTTCGCCGCGCTCAAGGGCCAGCCCGGGCACGCGCGCGCGGCGAGCAACGTGCGCAAGTGCCTCGTCGGTTCGCAGGTGCTCGAGAGCCACGCCGATTGCGACCGCGTGCAGGATCCGTATTCGTTGCGCTGCGTGCCGCAGATCCACGGCGCGTTCAAGGCGGCGCTGGCGCACGTGCGCGAGATCGTCGCGAACGAGCTCAGCGCGGTGACCGACAACCCGATCGTGTTCCCCGACACGGGCGAGGTCGTCAGCGCGGGCCAGTTCCACGGCCAGCCGCTGTCGGTCGTGATGGACTACCTCGGGATCGCGCTCGCGACGCTGGCCAACGTCAGCGAGCGGCGCATCGAGCAGCTGGTCAACCCGGACCTCTCGCACCTGCCGGCCTTCCTGACGCCCAGGCCCGGCCTCAACTCGGGCCTGATGATCGCGCAGGTCGCCGCGGCCGCGCTGGCGAGCGAGAACAAGGTGCTGGCGCACCCCGCCAGCGTCGACACGATCCCGACCAGCGCCAACCAGGAGGACCACGTCTCGATGGGCGTCACCGCCGCGCGCAAGGCGGCCGAGATCGTCTCGAACGTCGAGTACGTGCTGGCACTCGAGTGGCTCGCGGCCGCGCAGGCGCGCGAGTTCCACAAGGAGCTGCGCGCCGGCAAGGGCGCCGAGGCGGCGCACGCGCTCTTGCGCACGCAGGTGCCGGCGCTCGAGCGCGACCGCTACCTCTCCGGCGACATCCGCGCCGCGCGCGATCTGCTGGCGAGCGGCGCGCTCGTGCGCGCCGTCGAGCGCGCGGCCGGGCCGCTGGAGGCGTAGTCCTGCGTGATCACACGATTTGCCGGTAGGAGGCGTAGGCGGCGACCGCCTTGATCACCTCTTTTGCCGACGCCGTGCAGTTGCGGAAAGACAGGCCAACGAGTCCGCCAGGGATCTTCAACACCTCGTAGAGCAACGCGTGGACGAACGACTGCGTCGGCGCGCGCAGGCCCTTGAAGTCGACGATCACTCCCTGTCCCTGCTCGATCCGAGGGCGGATCTCCTGCGTGCGGATTCTGGCCGCAATCTCGGTGTCCTCCTCGAACTCGGCGGCGTGCACCGTGTACGTCCCTTGCTCGACATCCGCATCGGGACCCAGGAAGTCCAGGCCGGCTGGCCCCGATAGGCGCCGCGCCTCGTCCGCCAGCTCGCGACAGACCTTGAGAATCCCGGGAAAGTCCGGAATGCCGTCGACGGGGAAGTCCATGGCAACCACAGTCCCCGGCCAGTTCTCGATCTTGCGATAGACGCGCTCCGCGGCCGGATTCTCGGCCTCGAAGGTCTCGGGCAAGTCTCCGCGCACTCCCAGGAGCGCATTCCCTGAGCCGAGCCAGAACGATCCACCCGAGCGCCACGCGATCTCGCGCGAGAAGAACAGTCCGAGGCCCGCGTTCTGCAGGGAGGTCTGGTACGGCCCGCCTTCGGCGGGGGCGCCGGAGGAATGGGGCAGGACCGCCATCCGGACCGCCTCGCGGTCCGCCTTCAGTTCGGGGTAGCGATCCGACAGCGACGCCCGCACGCCCTGGCCGAGATCACAAATCGCGACCTGCAAGGCCTTGCGATCCGGGAAGTGCTGCGCGATGGCGACTCCGCCAGCCTTGGAGCCCGAGTGCTGAACGACGTTGCGTCCCAACTCCGTCATCACGAACTTGAGTGCGTCCGCGGCATCCAGGCAGTGAGAAAGCGTCAAGCGCTCCGCACTTGCCCTGAACCGGCTCACGTCCTGGAAATCCCGGATCACGTGCAGGCCCGTGTTCTGCTGAGACTCGGACCACTGGCTGGAGACTGCCATCGAGCGTCCCGTCGCAAGGACTTCCTGAACGCCCATCGACTCGAAGTAGGCATTGGACGGATTGGACGGATCGAGCGCAGCTTGCACTCGAATGCCCTGCTCGCGAAGTTGGAGGCCGTAGGCGGTGAACATCGCCAGGGCCCAGGGCTCCATGAAGCTGACGTTCGCGAAGTCGAGCAAGAGCTCGGTCTTTCCACGCGGCAGCTTCCACATCCATTCCCAGGTCACCAGTCGGCTGCGCATGTCCGCTGCGCGGCCATCCCAGTCGACTTTCGGTATCGCCAATCTGTGTGCGCTGTCGGATGCCATCGGGTGTGCCGTCCAAGAGCATACAGGGATGGAAGCGCCGCTCACAATGCGCGATCGAGCGCGCGGCCGGGCCGCTGGAGGCCTGAATCAGCGCGTGCCTGCGGCGACTTCGGCGCTGGCGATCATCTCGCGGCCGTTGAGCGTGCCGACGAAGTACTCGGTCGTGCTCTGCTGCGGCTTGCCGTCGGCGCCGCGCGAGCGGAATTCCAGGTGCAGGCGCTTGTCGACCTTCAGGTTCGGGACCATGTGCCGGTCGTTGACCACGATCTCGACCGGCTCGTGGCCCTCGATGGGCACGATCTTGGCCGAGACGAGCTCCTTCTCGAAGTCCTCGTTCAGGTTCCTGATCAGCACGTCGCGCGTGGTCGAGTCGACGCGGCCGAGGTTCACCAGCGCCAGCGCGTGCTCGACGTTCTTCTCCTTGTGCGCGCGTTCGTAGGCGCTCACCAGGCTCCACTTGCTCGTGGCGTAGGAGCTGATCTGCTTCGCGCCACCCGCATCGGACGCGCCGCAGGCGGCGCAGGGCAGGAACAGCAGGGCGAGCAGCGCGCAGGAGTTCACCTGCCCTCCTTCGGACTTCGGCGAGTCCCGCCTGAAGCGGCGCGGCTGCTCAGTTGGTCGTAGGGCCGCCGTCCTTGCGCCGGCGCAGCGGGGCCAGGATCGTCTGCAGCTCCGGCAGGCCGGAGAGCAGCGCCGCCCCGACGAAGACCGCCAGACTGGCGCCGCCGGCCAGGGCCGTGCGCAGCAGGATCTCGCGCGTGCCGAAGCCCGCGGGCAGGAAGTGCAGCACGAGCCGGCCCGCGCCCACAGAGAGGCCCAGCGCGCACAGTGTGCGCGTGAAGAACAGGCCCCAGCCCGCGGGTTCCGGTGCGGCGCTGCGCTCGAACTCGCGCGCGAGCAGCCAGGCCAGCAGTCCGACGTAGACCAGGATCGCGGCCGAACTCGCCAGCGCCAGTCCGCCCAGGCCCAGTTCGCCGCGCAGCAGCACGTAGAGCGGATAGGCCGCGACTGCGACGATCGTCCCGAGCAGCGCCGGCAGCCAGGTGTTGCCCAGCGCGTAGAAGCCGCGCGCGAGCACGGTCTGTGCCGACCAGGCCGAGAGTCCGAGCGAGACCAGCGCCAGCGCGGCGCCGATCTCCGAGAGCTGGTCGGGCGCGAGCCGGCCGCGGCCGTAGACCAGCGCGGCGAGTTCGGTGCCCACGACCGAGAGCAGCGCCTGCGCCGCGAAGGCCAGCACCAGCACCACGCGCGTCGTGGACCAGAGCGTGCGGCGCAGCTCCTCCGGCTTGCGCTCGACCGCCAGGCGCGCGAGCGTGGGGTAGGCCGCGACGCCCGCGGCCAGGCCGAAGATGCCCATCGGCACCTTCATCAGGTTCTTGGCGTAGGTGATCGTGCTCGCCGCGCCGACTCCGAGCAGCGTGCCCTCGCGGCGCAGGATCCAGTCGTCCACCACGACGATCGAGAAGCCGAGCATGATCGGCAGCGAGCGCGCGAGGTAGGCACGCAGGTCCGGGTCGCGCCAGTCGAGGCGCGGCCGCCAGGAGAGTCCGATGCCGCGGCAGGCGAGCAGCGGCAGCAGGAACGGCCCCAGGAAGCTGCCCGCGAGCACGCCCCAGGCGAAACCCTCCGCGCTGCGCATCCACAAGCCGCCGGCGACGATGCCCAGCGTGTAGACGAGCGGCGCGAGTGCCGGCACCGCGTGGCGGTCGCGCGCCTGCAGCGCGGCGGACAAGAGGCCGCCGAGCACGTGGAAGATCTGCGCCGGGAGCAGGATGCGCGAGAGCTGCACGAGCAACTCGGTCTGCGCCGGCGTGAAGCCCGGCGCGACCAGCGGCGCGAGCCGGGGCAGCAGGAACCACAGCACGAGCGTCGCGAGACCGAGCAGGCAGAGGAGGAACGTCGAGATCGAGCCGAAGGCACGCCAGCCGCGCGCTTCCTCGCCCGCGGCGACGTAGTGCTGGAATATCGGGATGAAGACGATCGAGAGCGCGCCACCCGCGAGCAGGTAGTTGAGGAAGTCGGGCAGCACGAACGCCGTCCAGTAGGCGTCCGCCGCGGCAGAACCGCCCAGCGTGCGGCCGATGACCGCCTCGCGCAGCAGGCCGACGATGCGCGCGAGCAGGATGCTGGCGCCCCAGATGCCCGCCGCGATGCCGATCCTGCGCTGCATCCGCGCAGTCTGCCGCGCCGCGGGCGCACGTTCCATGCGCCGGCCGCTAGACTTGCGGACCGATGAAGTCCGCCACGACCTCCAGCCTCGCCCCGGGCCTCGATCCCGCCTCGATCCCCACCGGTCCGCAGCGCGCGCCGCGCGGCCTCGAACGCACGTGCAAGACCTGGGGCGCCGAGGCCGCGCTGCGCATGCTGATGAACAACCTCGACCCGGAGGTGGCCGAGGATCCCGCGCAGCTCGTCGTCTACGGCGGCAGCGGCAAGGCCGCGCGCGATTGGCCGAGCTTCCAGCAGATCGTCGCGACGCTGCGGCGCCTCGAGCCGGACGAGACGCTGCTGGTGCAGTCGGGCAAGCCGGTCGGCGTGTTCAAGACGCACGAAGAGCGCGCCGCGCGTCCTGATCGCGAACTCGAACCTCGTCGGGCACTGGGCGACCTGGGAGCACTTCCGCAAGCTCGAGGCCGAGAACAAGATCATGTACGGCCAGATGACGGCCGGCTCGTGGATCTACATCGGCACGCAGGGGATCCTGCAGGGCACCTACGAGACCTTCGCGGCCTCGGCGAAGAAGCTCTTCGGCGGCGATCTCGCCGGCCGGCTCGTCGTCAGCGGCGGACTGGGCGGCATGGGCGGCGCGCAGCCGCTCGCGGCGACGATGAACAACGCGACCTTCCTCGGCGCGGACGTCGACCGCGCGCGCATCCAGAAGCGGCTCGACACGCGCTACTGCGACGTGCTGGTCGAGGACCTCGACCAGGCGATCGACCAGGCCCTCGAGTGGAAGTCGAAGAAGGTCGCGAAGTCGATCGGCGTCGCTGTGCAACGCGGTCGACCTGCTCGAGCGCCTGATCGCGCGCAAGCTCACGCCCGACGTCCTGACCGACCAGACCAGCGCGCACGATCCGCTGAACGGCTACGTGCCGAACAGGATGCGGCTACGCGCAGGCGCTCGCGCTGCGCACGAGCGATCCCAAGCGCTACGAGAAGGAGTCGTTCCGCACGATGATCGACCACTGCAAGGCGATGCTCGAGCTGCAGCGCCGCGGCGCCGACACCTTCGACTACGGCAACAACCTGCGCGGCCACGCGGCGCAGGCGGGCTTCGCGGACGCCTTCGGCTTCGAGGGCTTCGTCCCGAAGTACGTGCGCCCGCTCTTCTGCGAGGGCAAGGGCCCGTTCCGCTGGGTCGCGC
This sequence comes from uncultured Planctomycetota bacterium, assembly GCA_963829015.1. Classification (GTDB taxonomy): domain Bacteria; phylum Planctomycetota; class UBA1135; order UBA1135; genus JADJLZ01. The sequence goes on from CAWHGR010000001.1 coordinate 154,246, forward strand.
TCTCGGGCGATCCGAAGGACATCGCGGTCACCGACCAGATCATCCTCGAGCTGTTCCCCAAGGACGTCGCGCTCGCGCGCTGGATCCGCATGGCCGGCGAGCGCGTGAAGTTCCAGGGCCTGCCGGCGCGCATCTGTTGGCTCGGCTACGGCGATCGCGCGAAGGCGGGGCTCGCGTTCAACGAGGCGGTGCGCACGGGCCGCATCTCGGCGCCGATCGTGATCGGCCGCGACCACCTCGACTGCGGCTCGGTCGCCTCGCCCAACCGCGAGACGGAGGCGATGAAGGACGGCACCGATGCCGTGGCGGACTGGCCGCTCTTGAACTGCATGCTCAACGTCGCCTCGGGCGCCTCATGGGTCTCGTTCCACCACGGCGGGGGAGTCGGCATGGGCTACAGCCTGCACGCGGGACAAGTGACCGTCGCCGACGGCACGCCCGAGGCCGCCGCGAGCGTCGAGCGCGTGCTGACGAACGACCCGGGCACGGGCGTCATGCGTCACGCCGACGCGGGCTACGAGGACGCGATCCGCTGCGCGAACGAGCGCGGCATCGACCTGCCGGGCGTGACGCGCTGAACGAGGGAGTTCGGAACTACTTCGGCTTCGCCGCCGCGCTCTCCGTCTCCTCCGACTCCTCCATGCCTTCCTCGCCCTCTTCCTCTTCCTCGGCGGCGCGCACCTGCTGCACCGTGCCGTCCTGGGCCGAGACGAGCACGTGCTTGGCGGCGCCGGCGTCCATCACCAGCACGCCGTAGCAGGTGTGTCCCTCGCTGCTCGCGAGACCCGCCGCGCGCGCCCACGAGCCGGGCAGCTTCGCCAGCGCGGCCGCGATCGCCTTGTCGATGCCGATCGCCGCCGGCTCCTTCATCATCCCGTCGATCAGCTTCTGGTTCTCCTCGTCGAGCGTCTCCTGCTCGGAGGCGAGGATCTTGCCGTCGGCGGAGTCGATGTTGATCTCGTGCACGACGCCCTGGCCCACGAAGACGATGCTGTAGATCTCCTTGCCGCCCTCGGATTCGAACTCCGCGCCCAGGAAGCGCGCGTCGGGCGCGGACTTCTGCGCGGTCGCGATCGAGCTCGCGAGGTCGGTCTTGGGCCGGCCGTCGGGCTTCGCGGCGGCCGCCTGCGCGGACGCGCCCGTGGAATCGTGCGCGCTCTTGCAGGCCCCGAGGCCGAGGAGCGCGAGGGTGAGGAGGCCGGTGAGCAGGGCGCGCGTGCGGATCATCTGGGAGAGCTCCGATCAGAGGTGGTGGGACCCGGACCGCGGCGATCCTAGCTCCGCACGCGGCGCAAAGCACGCCCTCAGGGCACGCGGCACTCCGCGACGGGAATCCACGTGCGGTCGAAGCGCTCGGCGAAGTCGCCGAGCGCGATCGCCTTGTCGAGCACCACGCTCTTCGGCGCGATCAGCTTCGCCTGCCACTTGAGCTGCACGCTGTTCTTCGGCCCGAGCATCGACTGAGTCAAGAGCAGCCGGAAGCCGCTCACGCCGCTGCCGACGGCCGTGAACTTGCCCGGCCCTTCGCGCTTCAGTTCCAGGCGCGCGGTGCGCTTGTCGGCCTCCTTCATCATCCGCGCGCGCTGGCCGGCGGCGTCGAGCGCCTTCCACTCGTTGACCGGGATCACGGGCTGGAATTCCTCCTCGATCTGCTTCTCGAAGGCCGTGATCTCGACCCAGAAACTGCGCGCTTCGTCGAGGCGCGCGCTGCAGCGCACGACGCGCTCGGGCTCGAGCGGCCGCCCTGCCGCGCCGAGGAAGCTCTTCCAGTCCACGGCGCCGAACTCGAAGCTGTGGCCGAGCTCGGGGAACTCCATGAGCTTGGCGTCCTTCGCGCCGAACTTCTCCAGGCGCGCGAAGGCGACGTGCAGGCTCTCGACCATCACCTCGTCGTCCTTCGAGCCCTGCAGGTCGCGGATCGGCAGCGCCACCAGGTTCTCGAGCAGGCGCATGTTGTTCTGGCCGCGCACGATCGCCAGGCGCGGGCTGCCGATCTGCGGCGCGAGCGCGGCGAAGAGATCGGGATGGCGCAGCGCGAGATCCCAGGCGAGGTGACCGCCGCGGCTGATGCCGGTGGCGAAGATGCGCGTCTCGTCGATGTCGTAGTGCCGCCGCATCCAGCGCAACGCCTCGAGCGCGCTGTCGCGCTCGCGCTGCGTCCAGCCGTAGCCGTCGTTCTTGCCCGCCTCGCTCGGCGCGAGCACCAGCGCGCCGATCTTCTCGGCGTCCGCGCGCCACATCTCGGCCATCTCCTTGCCCGTGCCGCCCGTGCCGTGGAAGGCGCAGACGAGCGGCGTGGGCTTGGAAGGGTCGTAGCTCGACGGCACGTAGAGGAAGAGCTCCGTCTCCTCGGTCTTGCCGTCTGCGAGCATCGGCACCTTCTCGGTGTGCACGGTGGCAACGGCCTTCTCGAAGCGCCCGAAGGCGCGCATCGCGGCCAGCCAGTCCTCGAGCGAGGTCTCCTTGCGCGCGGCGAGCTCGAGCGCCTTGGCGTGGCGCTCCTTCGCCGTGGGCATGTCGACGAGCTCCTCGAGCTGCTTCCCGAGCGGCGGCGGGGTCTGGACTTCTGCGCAGAGCGCGAGGAGCAGTGCCTGGATCACTTCCCTTCGAGCGTAACGTACTTCGCGTCGATCGGCAGCGCGACGCGCTCCGAGCCGCCCTTCGCGCTCGCCATGCGGAACTTCTCGGGCAGCTTCGCCAGGCTGACGCCCTCGATCTCGTCGAAGCGGATGCCGGGCTGGATCTCCGCCAGCGGCGCGAGGCGCAGCCGCGGCCGCAGCACGAGCTCCTCGCCCGGCTGCGCTGCGGTCGTGACCTCGATGACGCCCCAGGCGGCGACCTGGTTCTTGTCGTCGTAGCGGTAGAGCCAGCGGCCGTTCGGGATGTGGACCGGCGTAGATCCCGCGACCGGCGCTGCAGAGCACGACGATCGTCTGCTCGAGACTCGCCTCGCCTGCGTCGACGCGCAGAAGAGCACCGATCGATCCGTCGCCGGCGAGCGCTCCGAGCTCGGCGGATTCGATGCGCACGGTGCGCTCGCAGCCGCCGAGGTCGACGCGTGATCTCGCGCTCGTCGTCGACCTTGACTGGCGTCGTCCAGCCGGACTTCTCGCTCGGCGTCCGCACCCAGGCGCAGCGCGAGCTGGATCTGCTCGTCCGCCGACGAGCGTGAACTCGTGCGAGAAGTCGGCGCCTTGCAGTTCATCGAGACGGATCGACGCCCGCTGGCCGCCTTGCCGACGCGTCCAGGCCTGCAGCTCGCCGCGCTCGGGCACGTGCACGAAGCGCAGCGTCACCTTCTTGCCCTGCAGCTCGCGGAACGTGATCGGATCCTGCGCGCCGGGCTGCGCGAAGACGAGCTCGGTCTCGGCCGAGATGCGCTCGCGGCTGGCGATCTTCTCGAGCCAGACGGCAGAGTGTTGCAGGCGCATTGGCAGCACAGCTCGAACTCGGCCTTGTGCGTCCCGCGGCAGGAGGAACGGCATGCCGCGCCCTTGCGGAGTCTCGTTGGTCGTCTCGCGAGCGAGCACTCGGACCGCATCCGCAGCCGCCTGCGAGCGCGATCGCCCAGGCCGGCACCTGACCGCTGGCGCAGGCCTCGCCGAGCGGAACGCTGACGAGGATCGTCTGCTCGATGCGCGCGGGCTGTTGCCCCTTGAACCACGGAGCTCCAGTCGGGCTCGTGCTGGATGCGCATGCGCGACTGTCGCGCCGTCCTTCATCACGACGTCCCGCTCGCGTGGCGTGAAATCGACCGTGACGCTGACGTAGCCGAGGAGCGGCGCACCCGTGCAGCAGTGGCCTTGCCCTGCGCATCCGTCCGGTGCTACGGACTCGTGCGAGCGAGATCGAGACCTTACCGCGAGTTCGTTCGATCTCGATCGAGCTCGAGAACTGGAACTCGAGGTTCGGCAGCGGTGCCTTCGTCTCGCGATCGAGGAAGGTCGAGCACCAGCGTGCGCCCGCCGATGAGATGCAGGTCGAAGACACCGCCCTCTCCGCACAACTCGGCGGGAACGGGAATCAGCGCCGGCACGGTCGAGTTGCTCGAGATCCACAGTCTGCCGGGCTCGCCGCCGAGCTCGTCGAGCGACCAGGTCGCCGACGTCGTGTCGACATGCGCGGATGCCACCACTCGGGTTTCGTCTGCCTTGCGCTCGATCTGAGAGGTCGGCAGGCGCGCGGTGTTCGCTCGTCGACGAAGATGAAGCCCCGAAGCACGCTGGCGCATTCGACGAGGGGCTGGTGCGTTGCGCCTACGACGGTGCGCGGCAACGCGTCGGCGTTCTCGAGCTTGGTCGTGTCGAGGGGCGCCGACTTCTCGCGCGCCGCCGCGACCTCCAGCGGCACGACCACGCCGGTGCCGCCGACGGCCTCGCCCGCGCTCGAGGTCGAGCCGCTGCGCACATACCAGGTGGCACCTGCGAGCAGCGCGATGACTCCCGCGGCCGCGATCCACTTCATGCTCATGATTCCGACTCCCTTCAACACGGCCGTTCTCAATCCCGGTTCGAGCAGCGCGATCGCCCAGGCGTTCGACTTGGATCCGAACTCGCGGTCGAGCCGCTCGCGCAGCAGCGCAAGGCCGCGCTCGATGCGCTTGCGCACGGTCGCCTCGGGCACGTTCATGCGCTCGGCGACCTCGCGCGTCGAGAGATCGTCGAGGTAGCGGTACAGGATCGTCGAGCGGTACGGCTCGGCGAGCTGCATCACCGCCTCGACCACGCGCCGCTGGCGCGCGCCGCGCTCGACGACTTCGTAGCTCTCGCCTTCGGGCCGCGCAGCCGAGCGCTCGCGCGCCTTGCGCGAGATCTCCGAGCGCGCGCGGTCGAGCGCCAGCTTGCGCGCGACATTCGCCAGCCAGCCGCGCGGGCCGTCGCTGTGCGCCGGCCGCTTCTCGAGCCAGACGCGCGCGACGTCCTGCGCGAGATCGTCGGCCGCGTCGCGGTCGCGCGCCAGCGAGAGCGCGAGACGCTGCACCCAACCGAGGTGCTCGACCAGCTGTGAGTCGTCGCCGTCCATCGTCGGAGGAGGAATGGAGTCCTGCCTCCCAGTGTGACGGGAATCCTCAGTTCATGCTGCACGCGCCCGGGCCGCGCGGGTCGCCGCAGCGGCCGCAGCCGGGCGGGAGCGACTCGGCCGAGCTGCTCGACTCGCCCTGCGTGCCGAAGACGGAGAACTTCTTCTCCAGCGCGTGGGCCTTGCACTTGGGGCAGACGGGCTTCTCGTCGCCGAAGACCAGCTCCTCGAACTCGTGGCCGCACTTCTTGCAGGCGTACTCGTAGACGGGCATACGGAACACGGCATTCTTCTCCCCGATTCGCGGTTCCGCAAGGCTGGCGGGCTCGTGCCCGGCGAATCGGGGAGAAGAATGCCGTGTTCCGTCAGAGACCCTCGAGCGAGAGGCGCGCCGACTCGGCGGCGGCGGGGGACTGCGAGAGGCGCTTGGCACCCTGGTAGCCGAGCAGGCCGAGCACGAGCGTGCCTGCGTAGACCGTCCACATGGGAGCATCGGCCCGATCGAGCAGCACGGCTCCGAGGTTGTTGAGCGCGTGCAGCAGCATCGCGATCCAGACCGAGCCGCTCCTCCAGGCCGCCCAGCCGAGGTACAAGCCGATCGGGAGCACGGCGATGATGTGCTGCGCGTCGATGTGCACGAGCGCGAAGACGATGGCCGTGAGCAGGATCGCCAGACCCGGATGCCAGATCGCAGCCAGGCGCGACTGCACGTAGCCGCGGAAGAAGAGCTCCTCGCAGAAGGCCGGCACGAGGCCGACGAGCAGCGCGACGAGGACGGCGCGGCCTCCCTCGGGCTCGCGGATCATCTCCGACAGGAACTGCAGGTGGTCGCTCGGCTGGCCGAGCAGGGGCGATAGGGCGAGGACGCAGCCCTGCACGCCCAGCATCCCGCAGCACAGGAGCAACAGCGTGCTCCCCGGTAGGCGCGGGCGGTGCAGCGCGAGCCGATTGCGGAACGAGATGCGCGAGAGGAAGCCCAGCACGCACGCGACCAGCACGAAGACGAGGTGCGGCGCGAGGAACACGAGCGGCCCGTAGGGCTGAGCAGCGAGTTCGCGCTGCGCGCGGTCGATCTCGGCCTCGGTCCAGGTGCCGTCGGCGCCCGGCGTTCCGAGCAGCGGCTTGAGGAACAAGCCCAGCAGGATCGCCGATGCGGAAAGCCAGGCCAGGATCCCGCCGAACAACCCGAGCACGCTCGAGAAGTAGGGCGAGGGTCCGGTGCCGACCTTGCGGCGTTCCTCGGCGGGGGGGATGAGCGCCATGCGGGGCGCAGAGGTTAGCGGTCCCGGCGGCCCCGACCAGGAGACTGTCTGCAGAAGGGCCTCCCTTGACAGGGCAGGTATGGTCGAATAATTATTCGAGTATGACCTCAAGCGCTTTTCGTCTGGACCTGCCGGGCTGCCGCGCGCGGCTGCGCGAGCGGCTCGCGGAAGCGGCACCGGCCCGGATCCAGCTGCTCTCTGGCCCGCGCCAGGTGGGCAAGACGACGCTGCTGCTGGAGCTGGCCCACGCAGCGGGAGCGCACGGCCTGTACGTCGCCTGCGACGGGCCGGAAATGGCCCTGCCAGGAGCGTGGGAGCACCTGTGGGTGCGTGCAGAAGAGCTGTGCGGATCGCGCGGTCAGGCGGCTGTCTTCCTGGACGAGTTGCCCCACCTCGAGGGCTGGGCCGCGCGCCTGAAGGCCGAGTGGGACCGTCTGCGCAGGCGTCGGCTGCCCGTGCACGTCGTCGCCAGCGGATCCAGTGCGCTGCACATCGGACGTGGATCGAAGGAGAGTCTGGCGGGCCGATTCGAACGCCTCGAGCTGGCGCACTGGTCGAGTCGGGCGCTCGCGGATGCGTTCGGGATGGGAGCGGAAGAGGCGGTGGAGCTCTTCGTTCGTCGAGGGGCCTATCCAGGTTCGATGAGCTACCGCGCGGATCTCGCGCGTTGGGCGGTGTACGTGCGCGAGTCGATCGTCGAACCGGCCATCGGACGCGACATCCTCGCGTTGGCGCTGGTCCGGCGGCCGGCCCTGCTGCGCCAGGTCTTCTCCTACTGCGCCTCAGCTCCGGCACAGATTGTCTCGTTGCAGAAATTGCAGGGAGCGCTGCACGACGCAGGCGCGCTCGAAACCGTCGCTGGCTACCTGAAGCTGCTCGAGGAGGCATTCCTCGTCGCCGCGCTGGGCAAGCACAGCGTGCGTCCCAACCGGCAGCGGAACTCGCCCCCCAAGCTCGTGACGCTCAGCAATGCATGCCTTGCCGTTGCCGATCCGCGCGGCATTCCCGATCGCGAGCGCGAGCCCGCGCGCTTCGGCGCCTGGGTCGAGAATGCCGTGCTGGCGCACGCATGGAACCAGGGGCAGAGGGTCGAGTACTGGCGCGAGGAGCCGTACGAGGTGGATGGCGTGCTCGAAGGCAGCTGGGGCAAGTGGGCGATCGAAGTCAAGACCGGCCCATTCCAGGCTGGAGACTTGCGCGGGCTGGGCGAGTTCAGGGTGCGCTTCCCGGAGTTCCGGCAGCTGGTGTTGTGCGAGGAGGCGCAGCTGCCGGTAGCCAAGCGCGCAGGCATGGAGGCCCGCGACTGGCGGCGCTTCCTGCTGGACGGCCCGGGCTGAGCACTTCGTACACTGCTCCGTCCCCCCGGGCTCTTCCGGACCCTGCACCTTGCCCCCGCCCCTGATCCACCTCGACCGCGAAGCGCTGCTGGACCTCGACCGTTCGCTCGCGCGCGAGTGGCTCGAGACCGACGGTCTGGGCGGCTACGCCTCCTCGACGGTGTTCCAGTGCCCGACGCGGCGCTACCACGGGCTGCTCGTGGCGCAGCCCAAGGGCTTCGCGAAGCGGCACAACTTCCTCGCGCGCCTCGAGGAGACGTTCCACGGCGGCGGGAAGACGTTCGCGATCTCGATGGCGCGCTACCCGGGCTTGTGGAACCCGCTCGGCCACCAGGGCGTCGAACGCTTCGAGCTCGCGCCCTGGCCGAGCTGGGTCTACCAGTTCGGCACGGCGCGCCTGGAGCGCGCGCTGATGCTGGTGCCCGGCCAGCGCACGGTGATCGTGCGCTACCGCGTGACGGGCCAGCGCAATCCGGTCGAGCTGCGTCTGCGGCCGATGCTGCCGTTCCGCGAGGCCGATGCGCTGACGTTCGAGAACGAGTCGCTGGCGCAAGAGATCGAGCGGTTGCCGAACGGCATCGCCGTGCGGCCCTACGCCGCGCTGCCGGCGCTCTCGATCGCGGTCAGCGGGCAGGCGCACTTCGAGGCCGATCCCTGCTGGTACCGGCAGATCGAGTACAGCGCGGACATCGCGCGCGGCTACGAGGGGCGCGAGGACAACTGGAGCCCGGGCACGTTCCACGTCGCGCTCGAGTCCGGGCAGGACGTGTTCCTGGCGGCCTCGGTCGACGGTCCGCTCGCCGATCCGGCCGCGCTGTGGATGGAGGCCGCGCTCTCGCGCGGCGCGCGCTCGCAGGCGGACGACTTCCTCTACCAGCGCGAGGACGGCACGACCGGCGTGATCGCCGGCTGGCCCTGGTTCGGCGAGTGGGGGCGCGACACGTTCCTCGCGCTGCCGGGGCTGACGCTGCCGCGCGGAAAGCACGCGCTGTGCCGCGAGGTGCTGCTCGGCGCGCGGCGCTACCTGAAGCACGGCCTGCTGCCGAACATCTTCGGGCGCGAGATCGAGGACAGCCGCTACAACTCGGCCGACGCGAGCTTGTGGTACGCGCGCGCGGTGCGCTTCTACGAGCGCGTGGCCGGGGCCGGAGCGGCGCGAGAATTCCTGCCCGCGCTGCGCGAGATCGCGCTCGGGCTCGAGTCCGGGAAGGGCGGCCTGCTGAAGCTCGACGAGGGCGGTCTGCTCTCGGGCGGCTCGGCCAAGGAGAACCTGACCTGGATGGACGCCTGTGCGTCGAAAGGTCCGGTCACGCCGCGCGCGGGCTGCGCGGTCGAGCTCGCGGCACTGTGGTACGCGCTGCTCTGCCATCTCGCGCAGCTCGAGCCCTCGAACAAGACCTGGCGCGCCAAGGCCGAGCGCGCCGGGAAGAGCTTCCTCGAGCGCTTCTGGCTCGCCGACGAGCGCTGCCTCGCCGATGTCTGGACTCCCGCGGGCGTGGACCGCTCCATCCGGCCGAACATGGTGCTCGCGGCCTCGCTCGAGTGGAGTCCGCTCTCGCGCGAGCAGCGCGCCGCGGTCGTCGATCGCGCGCGCGCGGAGCTCGTGACGCCCGCGGGCCTGCGCACGCTCTCGCCGCGCGATCCGGCCTACGTCGGTCGCTACGCGGGCGGCACGGAGGAGCGCGACGCGGCCTATCACCAGGGCACGGTCTGGCCCTGGCTGGCGGGCGCGTACGTCGAGGCCAGCCTGCGCGCCTGCGGAGAGGAGCGGATCGAGGAGCTGCGCGCCTGGCTCGCGGGCTTCGAGTCGCGGCTCGCGCTGACAGGCCTCGCGCACGTCGCGGAAGTCGCCGACGGCGATGCGCCGCACAAGCCGGGCGGCACGATCGCGCAGGCCTGGAACACGGGCGAGCTGCTGCGCGCCGCCGCCATGCTCGAGAGCGGGCGCCCATGAAGGTGCTCATGCTCGGCTGGGAGTATCCGCCGCACATCACCGGCGGATTGGGCAATGCCTGCGCGGGGATCGTGCGCGGCCTGGGCCGGCAGGGCGTGGACGTGCAGCTCGTGCTGCCAGAGCAGGCGGGCACGTCGGGCGCCTATGCGCGCTACGGCCAGGGCCTGTTGCAGGCCGTCGAAGAGCACGCGCGGCGCGCGGGCGAGCTCGCCTGCCGCGCCGCGCACGACCTCGTGCACGCGCACGACTGGATGAGCGCGCCGGCCGGCATCGCGGCGCGCGCGGCCGGCGGCCGGCCGCTCTTCTGGCACGTGCACTCGACCGAATACGACCGCTCGCCGGCCGGGGCCGACGCGCGCATCGTGGCCATCGAGCAGCAGGCGCTCGACGCGGCCGACTGCGTGGTCTGCGTCAGCCACTACACTTCCGCCGTGCTGCGCGAGCGCTTCCGCGTCGACCCGGCCAAGCTGCGCGTCGTGCACAACGGCGTCGACCCGCGCCCGCACGGGCCGCGCGCGCCGAAGACGATCCCCGAGCCGATCGTGCTGTTCCTCGGCCGCGTCACGCTGCAGAAGGGGCCCGACACGTTCCTGCACGCCGCCGCGCGCGTGGTGCAGAGCTTCCCGCGCGTCAAGTTCGTCGTGGCCGGCACGGGCGACCTCTGGCCGGGCACGATCGAGGAGTGCGCGCGCCTGGGCCTCGCGCGCCACGTGCACTTCACCGGCTTCCTCGAGCCGGCCGAGGTCGAGCGCATCTTCGCCATGGCCGACCTGTACGTGATGCCCTCGGTCTCGGAGCCCTTCGGTCTTGCGCCGCTCGAGGCGCTGGCGCTCGACACGCCGGTGATCGTCTCGCGCCGGAGCGGCGTCTCCGAGGTGCTGAAGAGCGCGCTCGTCGTCGACCACTGGGACGTGCAGGGCCTGGCCGCGGAGATCGTCGGCCTGCTGCGCTCGCCCGCGCGGCGGCGCGCGCTGGCCCGGCGCGGCAAGCGCGAGCTCGAGGGCCTGCGCTGGGATTCCGCCGCGGCGCGCCTCGAGACCCTCTACGCGGAGCTCGTGCCGTGAGGGACGTGGTCTTCTACTTCCAGGTGCACCAGCCCTTCCGGCTGCGGCGCTACAGCTTCTTCGACATCGGCGCGCACGAGCGCTACTTCGACGACGCCGAGAACGCGCGCATCGTCAAGCGCGTGGCCGAGAAGTGCTACCTGCCGATGAACGCGCTGATCGGGGAGCTGGTCGAGCGTCACGCCGGCCGCTTCCGCTGCGCCTACTCGATCAGCGGCTGCGCGCTCGAGCAGTTCGAGACCTGGGTGCCCGAGGTGCTGGCGAGCTTCCAGAAGCTGGCCGCGACCGGCTGCGTCGAGTTCCTGTGCGAGACCTCGATGCACTCGCTGGCCGCACTCTTCGACGAGCAGGAGTTCCGCGAGCAGGTGAGCGAACAGCGCGCGCGCGTCGAGCGCCTCTTCGGCCGGGCGCCGACGAGTTTCCGCAACACCGAGCTGGTGATCTCCGAGCGCATCGCGCAGCTGGTGGAGGAGCTCGGCTTCGACGTGCTGCTCGGCGAGGGCGCGTCGATCCTGCTCGGGAACCGCAGCGCGCACTCGGCCTGGCGGCCCGAGGGCTGCGAACGACTCAAGCTCCTGCTGCGCGACTTCAAGCTCTCGGACGACATCGCCTTCCGCTTCTCGAACCGCTCCTGGGAGGAGTGGCCGCTGCCGGCCGAGAAGTTCGCGCGCTGGGTGCGCGAGCTCGGCCCGGGCGAGGAGCTCGTCCATCTGTTCATGGACTACGAGACCTTCGGCGAGCACCAGTGGGCCGACACGGGCATCTTCCAGCTTCATGGAGCGCCTGCCCGACGAGCTGCTCGCCGACCCGAACCTGCGCTTCTCTACGCCCTGTGAAGCCGCTTCCGGCCGCGCAGTGGCGGGGCGACTCCCGATCCCGCGCCCGGTATCGTGGGCAGACGCCGAGCGCGACCTTTCGGCCTGGCTGGGGAACCCGATGCAGCGCGCCGCCAACGAAGCGCTGTGGTCGCTGGCCCCCGCCGTCCGAAAGATGCCTGCGGCAGAAGCGGAGTTGCGCCAGCGCTGGCGGCGCTTGACGACCTCCGACCATCTCTACTACATGAGCACCAAGTTCTTCTCCGACGGCGACGTGCACAAGTACTTCAGCCCCTATGCGAGCCCGCACGACGCCTTCGTGGCCTTCATGAACGTGATCGACGACCTCGCGCGGCGCATCGAGGCGGCCGCGCGGCCGGCGAATCGCCCGCGCCAGGGAGGCAGGAAGCTTGGCTGAGATGCACGCGCCCTACACGCTCTTCGAGGTCAGCTGGGAGGTCTGCAACAAGGTCGGCGGCATCCACACGGTGCTCTCGACCAAGGCCAAGACGCTGACCGGCAAGCTCGGCGACGAGTACGTCTGCATCGGCCCCTGGCTGCTCTCGGGCGGGCAGGCGCCGCAGGCCTTCGAGGAGGAGAGCGGCTTCGGCGAGTTCTGCGAGCGCTGCCGCGCGCTGGGCGTGCCGGTGCGCGTCGGGCGCTGGAAGATCCCCGGCCGCCCGCTCACGATCCTGATCGAGTTCTCGCGGCCTGTACGGCACGAAGGACGGGATCCTGGCCGGGCTGTGGGAGCGCTTCCTGGTCGACTCGCTCAGCGGCGGCTGGGACTACATCGAGCCGCTGCTCTTCGGCCACGCTGCGGGACTGGTGATCGAGCAGTGGCACGCCGAGCACGTCGCGCCGCGCCGCGGCCAGGCCGTGGCGCAGTTCCACGAGTGGATGACGGGCACCGGGCTCCTGTACCTGAAGCAGCTCGCGCCCTCGATCGGCACGGTCTTCACCACGCACGCGACGATGCTCGGGCGCTCGATCTCCTCGGGCGGCAAGTCGCCTGCGGAAGGCCTGGCCGGCCGCAGCCCCGAGGAGGCGGCCGAGCAGCAGAACATCAAGGCCAAGCACTCGATGGAGAGCGTCTGCGCGCGCGAGGCGGACGTGTTCACCACCGTCAGCAGCATCACCGCCGACGAGGCCGAGCTGTTCTTCCACCGCCGCGCGGCGCCGCTCCTGCCCAACGGCATCGACCTCGACGTGATCGACGAGCTGGCCGGCAGCGTCCGTGCGCCCGAGGCCGAGGCGCGCCTGCGCGATCTCGCGCGGCGCTTCCTGGGCGAGGACAGCGTCGGACGCGGCGCTCTTGTGCCTCTCGGGCCGCTACGAGTTCCACAACAAGGGCATCGACCTCCTGCTCGATGCGCTGACGCTGGCCAATGGCTGGGCGGGGCGCAAGGTGATCCTGTTCATGCTCGTGCCGGCCGGCAATTCGGGCGTGCGCAGCGAGCTGCTCGAGCGCCTCGAGCAGCCGCTCGACTCGATCGCGGGCCCGATCGGAATCTGCACGCACAACCTCTTCGACAGCGAGCGCGATCCGATCCTGCAGCACGCGCGCAAGCTCGGTCTCGACAACCGCGTCGGCGCGCGCGTCAAGCTGATCCAGGTGCCCGTCTACCTGCACGAGAGCGACGAGTTCCTGCACCTCTCCTACGAGGCCGTGCTGCGCGCGATGGAGCTCTCGGTGCTTCCCCTCGTTCTACGAGCCCTGGGGCTACACGCCCGAGGAGAGCCTGGCGCGTCGGCGTGCCGACGATCACGACCGACTGCGCCGGCTTCGGACGCTGGGCGCTCTCGAAGGGGCTCTCGCCCGAGGACGGCGTGTGGGTCCTGCCGCGCGTGGGCATCGAACAGTCGGCCGCGGCCAAGGAGCTCGCGGCGCGCATCGAGACGGCGCTGGCCGAGCGCCGCGAGCGGGACGAGCGCGTGCGCATCTGCCGCAACACCGCGCAGCTGACCGCCTGGGCCGACCTGATCGCGCGCTACGAGGAGGCCTTCTCGCTGGCGCGCAGCGCGGCGCTGCTCGCGCTCGGGCGGCTTGACCGCGACGGCCTTCCGCCCGCGCATCGCGGTGGCGGCCAATCCCGCCCCGCAGGGCACGCGCCCGCACCTGCGGCGCTTCGACGTGGCCACGGCGCTGCCGCCGGCGCTGGCCGGTCTCGAGCGCCTGGCGCGCAACTACTGGTGGAGCTGGGACGTCGAGGCGCAGCGCGCTGTTCCGCGAGCTCTTCCCGCAGAAGTGGGACCTCTCGCGCCACAACCCGGTGCTGTTCCTGCGCCAGATCTACCCCGAGGACGTCAAGCAGAAGGCCGCCGATCCGGACTACGTGCAGCGCCTGGGCCGCGTGCTGGCGCGCTTCGACGCCTACATGCAGGGCGCCGACGCCGCGCGCGAGATCGGGCCGGGCGCGCAGCTCGACGCGCAGCACCCCGTGGGCTACTTCTCGGCCGAGTTCGGCGTGCACGAGTCGCTGCGCATCTACTCGGGCGGCCTGGGCATCCTGGCCGGCGACCACCTGAAGTCGGCCAGCGACCTGGGCCTGCCGCTGGTCGCCGTGGGACTGTTCTACCGCTACGGCTACTTCCAGCAGAAGCTGACCTCCTCGGGCGAGCAGCAGCACGTCGAGATCGAGAACGACCCGCGCAACCTGCCGCTCGAGCCCGTGCTCGACGAGCAGGGCCGCCCGCTCGAGCTGCGCCTGCAACTGCCGAGCTCGGAGCTCGTGCTGCGCGCCTGGAAGGTCGCGGTCGGGCGCGTGCTGTCTCTACCTGCTCGACAGCAACGTGCCCGAGAACCGGCCCGAGGATCGCGACATCACGCGCACGCTCTACGGCGGCGACCACGAGAACCGCCTGCGCCAGGAGATCGTGCTCGGCCGCGGCGGCAAGCGCCTGCTGGCGCGGCTCTCGATCTTCCCGGCCGTGTTCCACATCAACGAGGGCCACGCGGCCTTCCTGGCGGTCGAGCGCGTCTGCGCGCCTGGTGCGCGAGTTCGGCCTGACCTTCGACGAGGCGCGCGTGCTCGTGCGCTCGACCACGATCTTCACCACGCACACGCCCGTGCCCGCCGGCCACGACCGCTTCAGCGAGGAGCTGATGCGGCGCTACTTCTCGCGACGCGCCGGGCTGGGTGGGCGTGCCCTGGGAGCGCTTCTACGCGCTGGGCCAGGCCGAGGAGGACAAGGGCAACTTCAACATGACCTACCTGGCGATGAACTTCGCCGGGTTCGTCAACGGCGTCAGCCGGCTGCACGGCGAGGTCAGCCGCAAGCTCCTGCGTCCGTTCTGGCCGCGCTACCTCGAGAGCGAAGTGCCGGTGCACTCGATCACCAACGGCGTGCACCTCTCGACCTGGATCGACCCGGCGCTGCGCGCGCTGCTCGGCGCCGCGGACCGGCCGGTGGTCGCGGAGGACTACAAGCTGGCCGCCGGCGCGCTCGACCCGCGCGCGCTGTGGGAGGTCAAGCGCGACGGCAAGCGGCGCATGCTGGCGCACCTGCGCGAGGCGCTCGAGCGCGCCTTCGTCGGCGCGCCACGACAGTCCCTCGCTGCTCAACCGCACGCTGGCCGGCCTGGAGGAGCAGTCCGCCGAGCAGGCATTGTGGATCGGCTTCGCGCGGCGCTTCGCGCCCTACAAGCGCGCCAGCCTGCTGTTCCGCGACCTGGAGCGGCTGCGCAAGCTGCTCGAGCAGCCCGGGCGTCCGCTGCGCGTCGTCTTCGCGGGCAAGGCGCACCCGGCCGACAAGCTCGGCCAGGAGATCCTGAAGCAGGTCGTGGCGCTGACGCGGCGCGAGGAGCTGGCCGGGCGCGTGTTCTTCGTCGAGGACTACGACATCGACATGGCGCGCGTGCTGGTGCAAGGCGTCGACGTCTGGCTCAACAACCCGATCCGCCCGCTCGAAGCGAGCGGCACCTCGGGCATGAAGGTCGCCGCCAACGGCGGACTCAACCTCTCGATCCTCGACGGCTGGTGGCCCGAGGCGGCCGACGGCAAGAACGGCTGGTCGATCGGCGGCGGGCGCGTCTATCCCGAACAGGACCTGCAGGACGAACTCGACAGCGAGAACCTCTACCGCCTGCTCGAGGAGGAGGTCCTGCCGCTCTTCCACGATCAACGCGAGAACGGCCTGCCGCGCGGCTGGCTCGAGCGCGTGCTGCACAGCCTCGAGAGCGTGCCGACCGTCTTCAACACCGACCGCATGCTCGAGGAGTACCGCGACGCGGGCCTACGCGCCGCTCTCGGCGAGCTGGTTCGCGCTGACGGCAGAGCGCTTCGCGCGCGTGCACGCGCTGGCCGCGCGCCAGGCACGCGTGCGCAAGGGCTTCCCCGAGGTCAAGGTGCGCTCGGCGCACATGTCGGGCCTGTCCGAGGTGCGCGTGGGGGACACGGTCTCGGCGCGCGTCGAGGTCGAGCTCGGCTCGCTGCACGAGCGCGACGTCACGGTCGAGTTCGTGCTGGGCCACAAGCACGGCGAGAGCGAGATGCAGAAGCCGATCTTCGTGCCGCTCAACCCCGTCGGCCGCGAGGGCGCGAGCGTGCTGGTGCTCGAGGCCGGCCACCGCATGGAGCGCTCGGGCTCGTTCGCCTACGGCATCCGCGTGCGCGCCCGGCCGGACGGGCCGCACGACCTGGGGCTGGCCGACCTGATGCTCTGGGCCTGAGTGGATTCTGGCTGCCTTCACTGTGCGCCCCGCGAATAGAAGATCTTCCACTGCAGGAGTTCGCTGACCTCGAGCATCCTCGGCGCCAGGCCGGCAACCATCGCCGCCGACTCGTGCTGGCGCGCGTTGGTGATCGGTCGCACATAGTTGCGCCAGGCGATGTAGACCCACAGGTGCCACTCGAGCTTCTCGCGCTGCTTCGAGACCGCCCAGTTCCTCCGCACCAGCCGACTCAAACCGTCGCGCAGCATCGCGAAGGTGTGGTTGACGACGAAGAGCGGGTTCCAGTAGGAGCGCGGCTCCTTCGAGTTCGTCGTCTCGTGCACCAGCCGATCGCCGAAGGCCTGCTTGAGCAGCGCGCGGTACGTGTGCTTCTGGTCCGTGTTGACGGTCACGATGCCCGTGGTCGGGCAGATGCCCTGCAGCACCTCGAAGCACTCGGCCACCTTGGCGCGTGATTCGCTTCGTCGCCTTCCTTCGACAAGCTCGAGCTGCTCGAGCTTCTTCTGGTTCGCCGGCGAGAGCGGTTTTCTCGAGGGAAGCGTGCCGACCGCGGCGTGCAGGATGCAGTGACTCGGCTTGTGGACGAGCGCCGGCACGGTCAGCGGCTTCAGGCGCCGGTTGTGCTCGTAGGTCTCGAGCTCGTCGAGCAGGAAGCGGCCTTGCCAGGGGCGAGACTGGCCGCGCTCGTGCAGCACCCGCTCGTGGAACGCCCGGCAGTGCTTGCCGAAGCGCTCGAGGCGGCGCGCGATCGCGCCGCGATCGCACTTCAAGTCGCGCGCACCCTGCCGCTGCGTGACCTTCGAGATCAGGAGCAGGAAGACACCGCGGTCGAGCGCCGGCTTGCGCAAGCGGTAGTCGACGCGAAACGTCTGCGTCGAGAACGTGCGCTTGCAACGCTTGCACTGGAAGCGCTGCACCGCTCGTCCGTCGCAGGCGCGCGTGAAGGTGCCTCGGCGCTGGTACTGGAAAGAGGGCCCGGAGCGGCACTCCGGAGACTCACATGGGCAGAAGCCCGGCTGGAATTCCATCGATCGATCCTCCTGGGCGAGGCCGGGATGGCCCGCCCAGGGGAAGACGCGGCGAGGGCCGGGAGGTTGCGCGGGCTGCGCGGAATTCCTGCACAGTCAGGGCAGCCAGAATCACTCTCGCGCCTGGGACGATCCCGCGGGCGGGCGTGATCCGCGGCTCAAGCAGAGCGGCGACTCCTCCGATGCACGGGCATCCCCGACGCGACCGTTCGCGTCCACCTGCCCGTCCCTGGCCCCGCGGAGATCGTCCCCAGTGTCCACCACGCAGCTCACGCGCTCGTTCCATTCGAACTCCGTCCTCCCGCTGGCGACCGCGCTGGCCCTGCTCGCCGGTTGCGGCGGCGGCTCCAGCTCCGGCGGCGCCATCACGGGTCTCTCGGTCCCCGGATCGATGTCGGTCATCACCGTCGACGGCGGCGGCTCGACGGGGCCGGTGACCGCCGGCGCGTCGGCCGACACGAGCGGCTTCGCCGCCGACGCGGCCTACTTCACCGACGAGCGCCACGCGCACGTCTACGACTCGTCGCTCGAGACGGTCTCGACGGTCAACATGATCCTGTGCGACATGTCGCAGACCGGCTACGCGGACATGGTCAACTTCGGCGCCTACCTGGCGCTGGTGGACGAGGCGCGCTGCGAGGCCGGCGGCGACTCCTCCTCGAGCGGTTCCTCGACGGGCCAGTCCTCGGGCGCGAACTCGGGCGCCCCGAGCCTGTGGACGATCCACTCCACGCGCGCCTCGAACAGCTCGGACGAGATCGTCCAGATCTGGCTGCCCTCGAACGGCCCGAACGACACGCCCGTGACGATCAACGTCAAGCTCACGGTCAGCGCGGGCTCGAGCCTGGCGAACCCCTTCGGAGTCTTCAACCTCGACTTCGCGGGCGTGCCCCCGGGCGGCACGGTCGCGGATGCGACGATGTACGGCAACCTGCGCTCGCTCGACGTGGCCTCGGGCTTCATCGGCTTCAGCTTCTTCCAGCAGCAGGGCGACCCGACCGTCGCGCAGCTGCCCAACCAGCACGCCGAGATCGTGCAGTCGAACGTCAACATGTTCGCCGATCAGACGCAGGGTGTGGCCTACATCCGGCGCCAGTACCGCGAGAACTTCGGCATGGGCGACAGCGGGCTGCAGACGGAGGAATACAAGATCGCCTTCGACCTCGCCAACGTGCTGCGCCAGAAGGACAGCGATCCCGCGCTGTGCCTCTCGCGCACGACCTACGACGCGCGAACCTGGCGCTACAACCTCTACGACGCCACCGACGGCTCGCTGGTGCAGCTCAACTCCGGCTTCGGCTTCCGCACCGCGGCGGGCGACTTCGGCTGGATGGGCTACTACGGCATGTGGGTCCAGCCGGGCGTGAGCGTCGCGAACGGCGACACGGTCACGCGCGACAGCTTCGGCCAGGCGACGCCTGTCAGCTACAGCGTGGTCACAGCGCCGGGCAAGCTGATCCGCAACACCAGGCAGACGCTGGCCCTGACCTCGATCGTGGGCCTGAGCTTCAACTGGTACCACGACAACGACCCCATGGACGGCCAGCCCGGCCTGCAGTACCGCGTGCAGTACGACGGCGCCAACTGGAACGAGGTCGCCACCTGGGACGACAACTTGCACAGCTGGACCGACCTCGGCGTGCCGGTCGCGATCGACACCGCGGCGCAGGGCTACCTGGGCATGTACTGCGAGAGCCTGGGCGGACCGAGCACCTTCGTCGACGGCGACACGGGCATCACCTACTACCAGCGCGAGTTCGTCACCGGCGCCGACCTGGCCTTCAATGGCGGGACGCAGATCGACATCTACGGCTACCAGAACTGCCTGCGCGCCGGCGTCACGACCGCCGAGGCCAACGTCGGGGACATCTTCCTCGCGCCCTCGATGGACGTGAACACGCCCTACCACTACGTCTTCAGCCAGGCCGACCTGACGCTCTACTACGACGTCAACGGCGACGGCTCCTCGCTCGTGCCCGCCGGCCTGGCGACCGGCCAGACGATCACCAGCGGCCCCAACACCTGGGGCATGCAGTCGGGCTCGATGCTGACCGACACCACCGGCCTCGTCTCGACCTTCGAGGCCTGGAACCAGCCCGTCTTCTACACCTACGAGACCGGCCCCAACCAGTGGAACCAGTATGCCGCGCTGCTCGACGCGAACGGCGCGTTCGTGACCTTCGACCCGCCGATCCAGTTCACCTACATGCACGAGACGCTCAACGACGCCAACAACGACCCGACCTACAACGGCGTGCACTACCAGCTGAACTACGGCGGCCCGGGCAACCTGTTCGGGATCCCGAGCGAGCAGGTCGACACCGACGGCGACGGCAACCCCGACCGCTTCTACCCGCTGTTCACCATCGCCGACGGCATCCTGATGGGCCCGACCGGCACGGAGTACGTCGTGCGCTCGATCGACCAGGAGCTCACGCTCTCGCTCGACCCGGGCAACTGCGGCGCGCTCGACGTGGGCACGGTAGGCAGCCTGCCGCTGCCGACCGCGGCCGACTACACCGCCCCCGATATCGGCACGGCGCCGGTCATCACCGACCCGCCGGCGGTGATCGAGGGCGTGACCCAGACGGGCGGCTGATCCAGAACGACGATTCCCCTCCGAAGCCGGGGGTCGTGCCCAGCGCACGGCCTCCGGCTTCCTTCGTGGGAGTCGACCGCGGGCGGTCCTCCTGCTAGCCTCGGAAAGACGGTCACAGCCCCGACCGACCGTCGTAACCGCCATCGAAGCGCAGCGCGAAGACCATCGGCAGCGGCCCGTCGACCTGCCGCGTGAGCTCCGCGAGCGGCTGCGCCAGCGCGACCGCGCGGCGCTCGAGACCTTCTACGAGGCCTACTTCGACCGGGTCTACGGCTACGTGAGGCGCATGCTCGGCGACGATTCGCAGGCGGAGGACGTGACCCAGGACGTGTTTCTGGCCATCCAGCGCTCGATCAGCAGCTACGACCCCGAGCGCCGGCTTTCGCCCTGGGTCTTCACCATCGCGACCAACCAGGTGCGCGACCACTGGCGCGCGCAGCAGCGCGTCGACCCGCTCGAGGGCGCCAACCTCGACGAGGAGGACGCGCGCCCCGACCCGCCGGCGCGCGAGGCCGGCCCGCTGCCCACGCTCGAGCGCGCCGAATTGGCGCGCACGCTCGCCGCGGCGATCGAGGCCTTGCCCGAGAGCCTGCGCACCACGCTCGTCCTGCGCCAGGAGGGGCTCTCCTTCGAGGAGATCGCCGGCCTGGTCGGGCGCAACGAGACCGCCGTGCGCAAGCGCTACTCGCGCGCGCTCGAGGAGCTGCGCGAGCGCCTCGCGCGCACGTCGGCCGGGATCACGGGCGGAGGTGCCGCATGAGCGACGATGCACGCCAGAAGGAGCTCGAGCGCCTGCTCGAAGCGCAGCCCGCGCCGCAGGCGCGCGCGGAGTTCCGCTCCGCCGTGCGCGAGCGCTTCCTGGCTGGCGCGGCGGCCGCGCCGCCGGTGGACACCTGGCCCGACGAGCAGCCGCGCGTCCCGCGCGCGCGCAGCGGCCGGAACTGGAAGCCCTGGATCGCGCTGGCCGCCGCGGCCGCGATCGTGGCGACGCTCTATCTCTCGAAGCCCGCGCCGCACCACTGGCAGGTGCTGCCCGGCTCCAGCGCGACGCTCGTGCGCGTCGACGGCGAGGCGCTGCCCGCCACGGAGCTCGAGCGCGTCGCCAGCGCGCTCAACGACGCGCGCTCCGTCAGCGCCGAGGGCGGCACCTTGCGCCTGCGCTTCCGCGACCAGTACGCCTTCGAGCTGCCGGCCGGCGCGCGCGTCGAGTTCGCCTCGTTCGGCAACACCGGCGCCGTCGATTCCTACTCGCTCGCCGCGCAGGGCGCCGGCCTGCGCCTCGTCACCGGACCGGGCTTCCACGGCCACGAGCTGCACGTGCGCAGCGGCGCTGCGAACCTGCGCGTGACCGGGACCGCGTTCGCGATCGACAACGCGCAAGGCGGCGTGTGCGTCTGCGGCCTGGCGGGCCGCATCGCGCTGCACGGCAAGGGCACGCCGGAGTGGCCGCTCGAGGCGGGCAAGCAGTGCTGGTTCCCCGAGGATGGCGGCGCAGTCAGCTGGGGCGAGGCGCACGCGGCGCACGTGGGACCCGTGCGCGAGCTCGAGGCGGCGGTCGGCGGGCTGTGGAAGCCCTGAGCTGGCGCGGAGCTCGCGCGGCCGGTAGAACATTCGGCCCAAACGCCATGATTCCCTCCCTCCTCCTCGTCGTCGTCACGGCCCCGGCAACGTTCAGCGACGTCCAGGCCGCTCCCGCCCCCGCCCCCGCACCCGTCGCGCCCAAGTGGACCGGCTCGGTCGCGCTGGGTGGGACCTACTCGGATGGCAACACCGACCGGCGCTCCGCCACGGCGACCGGCAATGCCGAGTACCGTCGCGAGATCGACCGCACGACGATCGGCTTCCTCTGGAACTACGCCGAGGAACAGGGCGTGCTCACCGGGCGCAAGACGCAGGGCCGCCTGCAGTACGACCGCTTCTTCACGAAGAAGTTCTACGGCCTGGCGCAGGCCAGCGCGGAGAGCGACTTCCAGGCGGCGCTCGACCTGCGCACCACGATCGGCGTCGGCGCGGGCTACCAGTTCCAGGACAAGCCCAGCTGGAAGGTTTCTGGCGAAGCCGGCGTTTCCTACGTGGACTCGGACTTCGTCGGCACGGTGGACGACTCGAGCTACGCCGCGGCGCGCGCGGCCTACACCTGGGACTGGAAGCCCAACGCCAAGTACAACCTCTCGCAGACGGGCGAAATCTTCCCCAGCCTGGAGAACGCCGAGGACGTCAACGCGCGCGTCGACACCAAGGGGCGCATGAACCTGACGGACACGATGTTTGCGCAGCTGCAGTGGCTGTACCAGTGGGACAACACCCCGGCCGCGGGCAAGGTGCGCAACGACAACCTGGTCGTGTTCAGCCTGGGCTGGAGCTTCTGAGCTAGCGCAAGGCGAGTTCGCGCCGGCGCGGCTCGTACCAGCTGCTGGGCGGCATTTTCTCCAGCGCCTGGAGCAGACGCGGGTCGGGCATGCCGAGCTGCGCCAGCGTCGAGGCCAGTAGCGCGACGAGGTCGGCCGGCAACGGGCTCCCCGGCTCGCGCGTCTTGGAGAGCTCGCGCAGGAGTTCGAGCGCCTCCGGCAACTTGCCCGTTCGCGCCAGCGCCTCGGCCTGGGTCAGCGCGGCCGGCACCTCGTACATGCCGCGCAGTCCCTCGAGCAGCGGCAGCGCCTCGTCCACGCGGCCTCCGGCCAGCAGCACGTTCGCCAGCTGCAGGCGCGCCGCGTCGCCGGTCATGCCGTGGTTGACGGGGATCGTGAAGCGCTGGCCGGCGAGCGCGAGGCAGCCGCGCATGCAACGCTCGGCGCCTTCGAGCTGGCCCAGGCGCGCGAGTGCCGTGCCCTCGAGGTAGATCAGGTTCGGGTGCGGCTCGCTGCAGCGCTGCGCGGCGGCGCCGACGGTCGCCAGCGCCTCCGCGGGCGCGCCGCGCCGCAGCTGCGCCGCCGCCAGCGCGCCGGCGAGCGCGATGGGCGAGGGCTTGAGCGCGTCCCTCGCCAGCGCGTCGAGCGCGGCGTAGAAGAGCGGCAGCGTGCGCAGCGCGAGCTGTTCGGCTTCCTGCCAGCGGTTCGCGCGCGTGTACTCGATCGCCAGGTAGCCGGCCAGGTCGCCGTCGGAGGGATCGTCGGCCAGCGCCAGCTCGAGCAGGCGCGTGTTGCGCTGCGCCTTGCCCAGCTCCGCCCGCAGCTCCTTGATCTCGCCCAGGTGCACGATCGGCGCCTGCACGGCCAGGAACTCGCCGCCCAACTCACCGCGCTTCTCCTCGATGCCGCGGAACATCGTCTCGTGCACGCGCCGCTCGAAGCGCAGGCGCGGGTCGTTGCGGACGAGGCGCGGCAGCCAGACCGGCTCCTGCAACCGGCGCTTGCCCGAGAGCACGTCCTCGAAGGGCGCGTCGAGCGCGTCCGCGTCGTGCAGCGGGAGCATGCCGAACAGCAGGCGCGCATCGGCGAGCGCCCTGCGCAGCGCCGGCGCCGGACGGCCGGCCAGGCGCTCGTCGGCATCGAGCAACAGGATGTGCGTGCCGCTGGCGGCATCGAGGCCGCGGTTGCGCGCGGCCGAGAAGTCGTCGCACCAGGCGAACGGGAGCACGCGCGCGCCGTGCTCGGCGGCGATCGTGGGCGTGCGGTCGCGCGAGCCGGTGTCGACCACGATCATCTCGTCGACGCAGTTGCGCGCGCTGTCCAGCGCCCCGGCGATGAAGCGCTCCTCGTCGCGCGCGATCATGCACAGGGAGAGGCGCGGCATCGCACGCGAGCTTAGGCGGCCGGCTGCCGCGAAGCTAGACTGCGTGCCCAATGACGCAGTCCCTGGCGCGCGACCTCACCACGCTGGTCTTCGGCGTGCCGGTGCTCTTCGAGCTCGTCGTGGGCCTGCTGGTCGTGGGCGCGATCCGCGCCCGCAACCTGCGCACGCTGGGCCGCGTGCTGGCCGAGCAGCGCCCGGGCCGTGCGCTGCGCCGCGTCGGATCGAGCGTGCTGCTGCTGGGCGTGTTCGTGCTGCTGCTGCTCGTGCGGGCCGACGTGCGCGTGATCCAGTTCGCGGGCCTGCTCTTCGTGCCCGCGCTGGGACTCGTCTGGCTCGGGCCGGGCTTCGCCGACGTCGTGCTGGGGGAGCGCGGAGTCCAGCGCGGCTGGCAGGCCTGCAGCTTCGAGGAGCTCCGCGAGCGACGCCTCGAGGGCGGTGTGCTGCACTTCTGCGTGCAGGGGCAGTGGACGAGCCTCGCCTGCCCGCCCGAGCTGCGGCCGCGCTTCGAGGCGCGCTCCTGATTCAGGCGCCGCCGAGCGTGCCCGGCGCGCGCTGCAGCGGCAGGTCGAGCAGGTCGCGCGAGATGCGCGCGGTCGCGGCCAGGCGCGCCTCGATCGGCGCGCGCTTCTGGGCCACGACGAAGGTCTGCTGCGAGACGAAGCGGAACGAGTGGTAGAAGCCGACCACCTCGGCGCCGTTCTCGCGGAACAATCCGCGCAACAGGCGCTTCGATACGGCGCGGCGTCCGCCCGAGGCCTCGTTGCGGCGCAGCCCGACGCGCCGGCGCAGCGCGTGCAGCGAGGCCGAGTCCCAGAACGAGGCCACCACCAGGCGGTGCGCGACGCGCGTCAGCTCCGCGATCACGGTGCGGATCTCCTCGGGATCGTGCAGGTAGTGCAGCAGGCGGCAGCAGACCACGACGTCGAAGGCGTCGTCGCGGAAGGGCAGCCGCTCGACTTCGGCCACGAGCTGGCTGGCCGCGGACTCGCGCGCGTCGGAGTCCACGCCGACGTAGCGCAACCCGCGCCGTTCGAAGACGCCGCGCAGCTGTCCCGTGCCGCAGGGCACGTCGAGCACCGGCTTCAGCCCCGGGCGGGCGCCGTAGCGCTCGAGGATGCGATCGACGAGCAGCGGATCGCGTTGCGCGGTGCGCACGCTCTTCCAGCGCTCGCTGGAGAACGAGAAGCCCGCCTCGGGCGCGAGCCACTGGCGAGCTGCCCTGGACAAGGGGGATCCCGGGACGTCCATCGTGGCCCGAGTATAGGCAATGCGCGCGCCTGGATGGCTCGCGCCCGCCCGGCTACCATTCCCGCGCCCCGACGATGAGACGCGAGATCCAGGAAGTCCTGGCCGAGCTCGAGATGCGCGGCGAGATCAGCGCCGAGCAGCGCGAGCGCATCCGCGCGGCCCTGGCGCAGCGTCTCGACGCGCCGCGCGATCACGGCGGGCGCGTGATCGCGGTCGTGGCGACTTTCGGCGCGCTGCTGCTCGCGGCCGGGCTGCTCTACCTCGTGGGCTACAACTGGGACGCGCTGGGCAAGGCTGCGAAACTCGCGCTGGTCTTCGGCCTGTGGGCCGGGATCCACGCCGGCGGCTACGCGCTGGCGGAGCAGCCGGGCGGCTACCCGCGCGTCGGGCGCGCGCTGACGCTGGCCGGGATGCTGTGCTTCGGCGGCGCGCTGTACCTCGTGGCGCAGATCTACAACCTGAGCGCGCACTATCCCTGGGCGCTGCTCTCGTGGTGGGCGCTGGCCGTGCCGCTGATGCTGTGGATGCGCTCGCGCGCGGCCCAGGCGGTCGTGACGGGGCTGTTCGTGGTGTGGGCCTTCATGCACGCCAACGTCTGGTACGAGGAGCAGCTCTCGTCACTGCATTCGTGGCGCTACGAGTTCAGCTGCAATTTCTTCCTCGCCCTCGCGCTCGCGGCCTGCTTCGCCGCGCTGGCTGCGCTGGTTTCCGTGTTGCGCGCAGAGCGCTACGTCGGGCTGTGGCGCAGCCTCGGGCTGCTGGGCGTGCTCGGCGGCGGCTACCTAGTGAGCTTCCAGGAGTTCGGGGACCGGACGCGCGAGTTCGAGCCGCTGCTCACGGCGCTCGTGCCCGCGTTCGTCGTGCTGGCCGTCACGCTGCTGCTGCTCGTCGTGGCGCTCGCGCGCGGCCTCCGCGGGCCGCTGCGCAGCGAGGCGCCGGCCGTGCTGGTCCTGACCCTGCTCTTCACCGGGCTCGAGCTCTATGCCCGGCAGTGGCTGCCGCTGGCCGGCAACCTGCTCGTGCTGGCGGCGCTGCTGGCGCTGGTCTGGCACGGCACGCGCACGCGCAGCGCGGCGCTGGTGAACCTGGCGCTGGGCTTCTTCGGCCTGCTGATCGTGACGCGCTACGTCGAGTACCTGTGGCACAAGCTGCAGGGCGCCTACGCCTTCCTCGGCTGCGGCGCGCTGCTGCTGCTCCTGGGCTGGTTCCTCGAGCGGCGCCGGCGCGCGCTGATGCTGCGCGTGCGCGGAGGTGCGACGTGAATCGCGCGCAGGCCTTCCTCTTGTGCGTCGTGCCGCAGTTCCTGGTCGTCGCGGCCATGACCGCGCGCGAGGAGCTGGCGCTGCGCGCCGGCGTCGAGGTGCGCCTCGAAGTGCGCCCGGTGGACCCGATGTCGCTCTTCGCGGGCCGCTACGTCAGCGTGCCGCTGGCGATCGAGCGGCTCGGCCCGCTCACAAAGGGCCTCGCGCAAGGAGAGACCGTCTACGTGCGACTCCAGCAGGCAACGCCCTATTGGACCGCCGTCGCGGCCACGCGCGAGCCGCCCGCGGAAGGCGCGCTCTTCCTGCGCGGCGAACTGCAGGGAGGAGACCGGGTTTCGTACGGCCTCGACACCTTCTACATCCCGGACAACGGCGCGGACCCCTCGCGGCTCAAGCTGACGCTCGTGCTGCGTGTCACGCGCGACGGACGCGGGCTGATCGAGGACCTGCTGGTCGGGAACCAGACCTACGCGCAGTGGAACGCGGCGCAGAAGTCGCGCTAGACTCCCGCCCAATCGCCCGCGCGAGCCCCTGCGCGCGAGCCCATACCCAGGATGAAAATCATGAAGCTCTCGAGTCTCCTTCCCGCTCTGGCCCTCGTCTCGCTCGGCGCCGTCGGCGCCGCCTACGTCGTGCGCCAGTCCCCCGACGACATGGCCAAGATGACGGCCTTCGCCACGCCCGGCGAGAACCACAAGCTGCTCGACTACAAGGTCGGCAAGTGGAACGGGCACGTCACGATGTGGATGGCGCCCGGCATGCCGCCGATGGAATCCGAGGCCACCAGCGAGACGAAGTGGATCATGGGCGGCCGCTACCTGCACGACGACGTGCGCGGCACGTTCGGCGGCATGCCCTTCGAGGGCCTGGGCATCTCCGGCTACGACAACCTCAAGAAGAAGTTCGTCTACACCTGGGTCGACAACATGGGCACCGGGATCATGGCCGGCGAGGGCACCTGGGACGCGGCCAAGAAGATGCTCAATTCGACGAGCACGATGTCCGACCCGGCCAGCGGCAAGGTGGTCTCGTCGCGCGGCACCGAGACCAAGACCGACGACAACACCTGGAAGATGGAGATGTTCGCCACCGGTCCGGACGGCAAGGAGTTCCTGACGATGCGCATCGAGTACAAGCGCGCGAAGTAGTTCGCGACCCGTTTCCGCAGGCCTCCGCCCTGCGTGTCGTCCGCTCCTGCAGGGATCGGCGGCATGGCAGGGCGGAAGCATGCATGGGGAGAGGGCCGGTCCGCAGGCGCCGCGTACGATGTTGCCCATGAGCGCCGAAGAGCTCCTCGCACAACGCCTGTGGGCCTGCGAACCGCGCCTGCGGCTGCTCTTCGCGCACCTCGCGGGCCGCAAGCTGCGCGAGCGCATCGAGGCCGACGATCTGGTGCAGGAGACCTTCCTGCGCGCGCTCGGTTCGGCGCACTCGCTGCCGCCCGAGTCCGCCGGCGAAGCCGAGCTCTGGCGCTTTCTGGTGCACCTCGCGCGGCACGTCGCGGTCGACGCGGCACGCGCCGCACGGGCACAGAAGCGCGCGGGCTCCGAGCAGCGCCTCGCGCGCTCCGACTGGAGCACCGCCGGGCCGCACGAGAGCCAGATCGCCGCGCGCACGCGCGGGCCGGCGACGCGCGTCGCGGAGGCCGAGAGCCTCGAGCTCCTGGCGGCGGCCTACGCGCGCCTCGCGCCCGAGCACCGGCGCGTGATCGGGCTGCGGCAGTTCGAGGGCCTCTCCGCGGCCGAGGCGGGGAAGCGCATGGGCCGCAGCGAGGTCGCCGTGCACTCGCTCTACCGGCGCGCGCTGGAAGCCTGGGAATCCGCGGCGAGTCCGCCCGCGGCTCGCGCTCGGGGTCCGCATGAACCCTAGCTCGCTCGACGACCTGCTCGACGGCCTGGTGGCCGAGTACTCGGCGCGCCTCTCGCGCGGCGAGCGCTCCGGGGCCGATCTCTTGTTGCGCGCGCCGGAGGAGCACCGCGCGCGCCTCGAGAGGGTGTTCGGGATGATGGCTGCCGGCATCGTGCACGCGCCCGGGACGCCCGCGGCACTGCACCCGGGCTCAGAGCTCGACCGCTTCCGCATTGTGCGCGAGATCGGCCGCGGCGGGATGGCGGTCGTCTACCTCGCGACGCAGCTCGACCTCGCGCGGCCGGTTGCGCTCAAGGTGCTGCGCGCGGGCCTCTCGGTGGACAAGCGCCACGTCGAGCGTTTCGCGCGCGAGGCGCTGGCGGTCGCGCGGCTCAACCACCCGCACATCGTGCAGGTGCACGCGGTGGGCGAGGCGCAGGGCTGGCACTACCTGGCGATGGAGTACGTCGAGGGCCCGACACTGGCCGAGGTCTACGAGCAGCTCCCGCCGGCCAGGGAGCGCACGGCCGAGGACCTCGCGCGCGTCGCGGGCATGAGCCCCGAGTCCGTCGCGGGCCTATCCTTCGAGCGCGCACTGTGCCAGCTGCTCGCGCCGATCGCGCGCGCTCTCGCGACGACGCACGAGCTCGGCCTCCTGCACCGCGACGTCAAGCCCTCGAACATCCTGATCCGCAAGGGCGGCCACGCGCTGATCGCGGACTTCGGCCTGGCGAAGGGCGACAACGACCCCGGCCTCTCGCTGACCGGCGAGCCGGTCGGCACGCCCTTCTACATGTCGCCCGAGCAGGCGCTGCTGGTCGAGCAGGAGATCGACCAGCGCAGCGACGTCTACTCGCTGGGCGTGACGCTCTACGAGGGCCTCGCCGGCCGCCGGCCCTTCGAGGGCCGCACGCTGCTGGCCGTGCTCGACGCGTTGCGCAGCGAGAACGCGCCGCCGCTGCGCATGCTGGTGCCGAGGAGCTCGCGCGATGCCGCCGCGGTCGTCGGCCGCGCGATGGCGCGCGAGCGCGAGGAGCGCTACCCCAGCGCGCTGGAGTTCGCGGCCGACCTCTCGGCGCTCGCCGGCGGCAGCGCCACGCAGGCGCGCGCGCGGCACGGCGGCATGCGCGGGCTGGTGCTGCGCATCCATGCACAGGGCCGCGGCGGGTCGCGCGAGTTCGTCTCGGAGCAGACGCTGCTCGGCCTGCCGCTGCTGCACATCAACTTCGGCCCGCGCGGTCCGCGCGTCGGCGACCGGCCGGTGGCGCGCGGCTGGCTGGCGATCGGCGACGTCGCGATCGGCCTCGTGGCGATTGGCGGGATCGCGCTGGGTGGCATCGCGCTCGGCGGGATGTCGCTGGGCCTTGCGGCTTTCGGCGGTCTCGCGGCCGGCGGCCTCGCGCTCGGCGGCGTCTCGCTCGGGGCCGCCGCCATCGGCGGTCTCGCCTGCGGCTACTACGCCTTCGGCGGCTACGCGCTCGGCGCGCACGTGATCACGGGCCTCGTGCGCGATCCGCAGGCGCTGGAGTTCTTCCGCGCGCTGCCGGGCTTGCGCCAGGTGATCGACAGCCTGCCCGGCGGAGGCTGAGCTACTTCTTCTCCAGCGCCGCGCGCGCCGCGGCGTCGAGGAACAGGAACTCGCCCTGCTTCGCCGAGCTTCATCGCGCCGAACTGCGGGTTCTGGGATGGCCGCACTTCCGACGTGTCCTTGTAGGAGCGACGTTCTTCTTCAGGTAGCTGGACCAGCTCCGTCGCGCTGATCACGCCGCTCCTCGGGCTAGGTGCGGCATCCTCGTCGCGCAGGCGCGCAGCAGGCGATGACGTGAAGTAGCTGTGTCCGAAGCTCGACGAGTCGCTCACCTCCTGGTCTCTGCCGCCGGCCGTCAGGATCAGGCGCGCCGATCTCGCGCGCGTAGTCTCCCGACGTACTGCCTGACCGGTGTCGGCTGATCGTGCTGCGCGTAGTCGGCCAGCCCGCTGAAGCAGGCGTCGAGCACGAAGAAGACGTGCTTGCAGGGACAGCTGGCGCGACCAGGTGTCGACGGTACGCATCGGGATCGAGTGTGGCCATCGATGTGGGCCTTGTTCGGTCGCGCCATCGACAGGAACGAGGTAGCCGATCGTCGCCGTCGTGGCAGCTCGTCGGTCTGCCCGTGGCCCGCGAAGTAGACGAGGAGGCCATCTTCCCGATCCGCGATCTGCGGAGATCGCCGATCGCGTCGTGGATGCGCCTCTGCGTGGCCTGCTCGTTGTGCAGCATGATCACGTTCTGTCGGATCGAAGTCGTACTTCTCGACTCCAGGACATCCGGCACCGAGTTCGCATCCGCGACGGCGTAGTTCAGAGCTCGACCAGTGCTCGTACTCGTCGATTCCGATCACGAGGGCGCGCAAGTTTCGCGTAGGGCGGACCCGCCAGGTGTGTCGTCCGCTTCGGTGGGCACGCGCTCTGCCCATCGGGGACCTCGTACCATCCGCAGCGGGCGACTCCGGCCAGGCGAGGTAGGCGATCAATCCCAGCGCGAGCACGCCGGCCGCGATCAGCGCAGGCTTTCTGCTCGACGCCTTCGCCGGCACCGCGACCGGCGCGCTCGTGCGCGCCAGCGCGAGCTTCAGCTCCTCCGCGCTCGCGAAGCGCTTGGCCGGGCTCTTCGCCAGGCAGCGCAGCAGCGCCTCGGAGAGATCGCGCGGCGTGCCGGGCACGAGCGCGCGCGGGTCGCGCGGGCTCTTCCAGTGCGCGACCTCGAGCTCGATCGGGTAGGGCTCCTCGCCGGTCAGGCACTGGTAGAGCACCCAGCCGAGCCCGAAGAGGTCCGAGCGCGCGTCGGCCGCCTGGCCGGCGATCTGTTCGGGCGCGGGGTGCGGCGGCAGCGCGGTCGGCGTCTGGCTGTCGCGCGCGTAGAGGAAGGTCGTGCCGGGGATCGCCACGGCCGGACCGCTGAACTTGGCGAAGCCGAAGCCGCCCAGCAGCGGACGGCCGTCGGGGCAGAGCACGATCTGGTCGAGCGTGATGCCGCGGTGCACGACGCCGATCGCGTGCACGGCCGCGAGCGCGTCGGAGAGCTCGAGCGCCAGCGCGCGCACGAAGTCCGCGTCGAGGCGCTGCTCGCGCGCGAGGCGCTCGGCCAGGCTCTCGCCGGAGGTCGGCTCGAGCACCAGCACGGGTCCCGCGGGGCTCTCGAGCACGTCGAGCAGGCGCACGATCGCGCGGTGCTGCACACGCGCCAGCGCGCGCGCCTCGCGCAGCTCGCGCTCGTTCTCGACGGCGCTCTCCGCCCCCGCGCGCAAGGCGTCGGGCGGCAGCTTGAGCACGACTTCGCGCTGCAGCAGCTTGTCGCGCGCGCGCAGCAACGTGCCTGTCTCGCCGCGCGCGAGTTCCTCGAGCACCTGAAAACGATCGGGGACCTGGGGAAGCGGCATGGGAAGGCCCTCGATTCTAAGGGGCAGCGGCTGCCGCAGCGAAGGCGGCGCTGGCCGCAACCCCGCGCGCGGCTACAATCGGCCGACTCGATGGACTGGATGGATGTGCAGGCGCTCGAGGCGCAGCCGGCGGGCCCGGTGGAGCTTCCGGGCGGGAGCGCAGCCCTGCTGGAGGGCCTGAACCCCGAGCAGCGCGCGGCGGTGACGCACGCGACCGGTCCGCTCTTGATCCTGGCCGGCCCCGGCTCGGGCAAGACGCGCGTGATCACGCGCCGCATCGCCTGGCTCGTGGCGCAGGGCACTGGCGCGGCCCGCGGAGCTGCTGGCGATCACGTTCACCAACAAGGCCGCGCGCGAGATGCGCGAGCGCGTCGAGCGCCTGCTGCCGGCGAAGGGCCTGTGGATCAGCACCTTCCACGCCCTGGGCGCGCGCATCCTGCGGCGCGAGATCGAGCTCCTGGGCCAGGGCTGGACGCGCGACTTCACGATCTACGACACGCACGACCGCAACCAGCTGCTGCGCAAGATCCTGTCCGAGTCGAACTACGACTCGGCGCGCTTCAAGCCGGCGGCCGTCGGGCGCCTGGATCAGCGCGCGGAAGAACCGCGCCGCCGACGCCCCGCTGCCCGCCGACGACGGCCTCGAGGCCGAGGCGCTGGGCAAGCTCGCGCGCGCCTACGACGAGGCGCTGCGCCAAGAACAACGCGCTCGACTTCGACGACCTCCTGCTCAAGCTGCTCGAGCTCTTCGAGAGCCAGCCGGGCGTGCGCGACGCCTACTCGAGCCGCTTCAAGTTCGTGATGGTCGACGAGTACCAGGACACCAACCGCGTGCAGTACGAGATCACGCGCCACCTCTCCGCCTGGCACAAGAACCTGGCCGTGTGCGGCGATCCCGACCAGTCGATCTACGCCTGGCGCGGCGCGGACATCCGCAACATCCTCGACTTCGAGCAGGACTTCGGCGCGCCGCGCGTCGTGAAGCTGGAGCAGAACTACCGCTCGACGCGCAACATCCTCGAGGCGGCGCAGGCCGTGATCGCGCACAACCGCGCGCGCAAGCAGAAGAGCACGATCAGCGCCAGCGGCGAGGCCGGCGAGCAGCTGTGCGTCTGCGAGTGCGGCTCGCGAGGACGACGAGGCGCGCGAGATCGTGCAGCAGATCGCGGCCCTGCGCGCGCGCGGCACGCCGCTCTCGCAGGTCGGCGATCTTCTACCGCGCCAACTTCATGCAGCGCGCGCTCGGAGTCCGCGCTGCGGCGCGGCTCGCTGCCCTACCGCATCGTGGCCGGCGTCGAGTTCTACGAGCGGCGCGAGATCCGCGACCTGCTCGCCTGGCTCAAGCTGGCGGTCAACCCCGCCGACGACGTGGCCTTCCTGCGCGTGGTCAACGTGCCGGCGCGCGGCATCGGCGAGAAGAGCCTGGCCGAGCTGGCGCAGTTCGCCGCCGACCGGCGCATCCCGCTGGCGCAGGCCGTGCGCTCGTCCGAGATCGCCGCGCGCATCCGCGGCCGCGCGCGCGCGGGCCTGGCGGCCTTCGCCAAGCTGCTGGACAAGCTGCAGGCGCTGGCCGAACGCCCGGCCGCGGTCGCGATCGACGGCGCTGCTCGCCGAGATCGACGAGGAAGCCTGGCTGGCGGAGATGGAGGACGAGACGCTGGTCGACCGCGCAGGCCAACGTCGACGAGCTGCTCGCGCACGCCGAGCAGTGGGACGAGGCGCCCGAGACGCCGGCGTCTGGCGCGCAACCTGCGCGGCTTCCTGCAGGAGGTGGCGCTGGTCAGCGAGACCGACCAGCCGGAGGCCGAGAACGAGCGCGTCACGCTGATGACGCTGCACGCCGCCAAGGGCCTCGAGTTCGACGCGGTCTTCATCGCCGGCTGCGAGGAGGAGCTGCTGCCGCACGCGCGCGCGCTCGCGGAGACGCGCGGCGGCGATCCGGACGCCGGCCTGGAGGAGGAGCGGCGCCTGCTCTACGTCGGCATGACGCGCGCGCGCAAGCGCCTGTTCCTCACCTGGGCGCGCGAGCGCATGCAGTTCGGCTCGTTCAGCGTGCGCCGGCCCTCGCGCTTCCTCGAGGAACTGCCGCGCGCGCTGGTCGAGAGCACGGAGGAAGAGGCCTTCCCCGCCGAGGACGCGCTGCCGGCCGAGCCCGGGTTCAAGGCCGGCGACCGCGTCGAGCACGCTCACTTCGGCCGCGGCACGGTCGTGCGCGTGCAGGGCACGGGCGTCAACGCGCGCGCCACGGTGCGCTTCCCGGCGCACGGCGAGCGGCAGCTGCTGCTGCTTCTACGCCAAGCTGCAGCTCGTCGGGAGGAGCCGGGGCGTGAGCGACCTGCGCGAGCGGCTGGAGCGCCTGATCGCCGAGGCGCGCGAGCAGGGGCTCGCGGACGAACTGCAGTGCTGGTGGGAGGAGCTGCGCGCCGCCGAACCGCGCGCCAGCGCCGCTGCCGGCGCGCCGATCCCGATGCGCTTCGGCATGGTCGGCGACAGCGCGCCGATGCGCGCCCTGTTCGAGCTCATGGCCAAGGTCGCGCCCAGCGACGTGAGCGTGCTGATCCAGGGCGAGACCGGCACCGGCAAGGAGCTCGTCGCGCACGCGCTGCACGAGCACTCGCGCCGCAAGCCGAAGCCCTTCCTGGCCGAGAACTGCGCCGCGGTCCCTGCGAGCCTGCTCGAGAGCGAGCTCTTCGGCCACAAGAAGGGCAGCTTCACCGGCGCGATCGCCGACCGGCCCGGACATTTCGTGGCCGCCGACGGCGGCACGGTCTTCCTGGACGAGATCGGCGACATGCCGCTCCCGATGCAGTCGAAGCTGCTGCGCGTGCTGCAGGAGGGCGAGGTGCGGCCCGTCGGCTCGAACAAGACCGTCAAGGTCGACGTGCGCATCGTCGCCGCGACGCAACAAGAACCTGCAGGCGCTGTGCAAGGAGGGCGGCTTCCGCGAGGACCTCTTCTTCCGGCTCAACGTGATCACGCTCGCGCTGCCGCCGCTGCGCGAGCGCACGGGCGACGTCGCGCACCTGGTGAACTTCTACCTGGCCAAGACCGGCGAGGAGCTCGGGCGCGCGATCACGATCCGGCCCGACGCGCTGGCGGCGCTCGAGCGCTGGAACTGGCCGGGCAACGTGCGCGAACTGGAGAACGTGATCCGCCGCGCGGCGGTCTTCGCGCGCGAGGAGATCACGCTGGCCGAGCTCTCGCCCGCGATCGCGGGCCGCGAGGGGCGCACGTGAGGACGCTGCTGGTGCTGCTCGCGCCCGTCGCGCTGGTGCAGCAGACGCCCGAGGCGCAGGAGGCGCGCGCGCACACGCTCGAGCAGCAGGGCGAGCTCGCGGGCGCACGCGAGCTCTGGCTCACGCTCTCCAAGGCGCGCGATCCGGGTCCGGCGCGCGACGCCTGCATCGACGCGGCGCGCGCCCTCGGCATGCGCCTCGACGTGCGACTGGAGATCGCCGCCGCGCGGCCGCTCGACGAGCGCGTCTTCGGCGAACTGGGCATCGAGCAGGCGAGCGAGGCCGGCCTGGTCGTGCACGGGGCGCGCCTGGCCTGGAAGGACGCGCCCTTCGAGCTCTTGGCGCGCGCCGGCGCCGCGGCGCGGCTCTCGCAGGCCGCGCGCGCAGGCCTCGTCTTCGAGCGCCTCGCGCGCGGCGACGCCAGGGAGAAGGACGCGGCGCTGGCCGACCTCGGACGCATGCTCGAGAAGCAGGAGCTCGAGGCGCACGACGCCTCGGCGGCGGTCGCGCGCGCGCGCGACGAGCGCCTGCCGGCGCGCGGCTACCTCTTCCGCAACGGCAAATGGATCGACGCCGACGTGGTCGCCAGCGACGCGCACCTCGCTCTGCTCGAGGCGCTCGGACGCGCGTTCGAGAACGCCGGCCCCGCGGAGCGCGAGGCGAAGCTCGTGGCGCTCGACGCGCAGGCCGAGGAGGGCCGCGCGCGGGCCGACCTCGCGCTCGAGGCGCGCTGGCGCAACGCGGCGGCCGAGATCCTGAAGAGCCCCTGTTTCGACGGCCTGCGCGCGCTGGCGAAGGAGCACGCCGAACTCGAGGCGCGCCGCGCGCACGCGCTCGAGCTGATCTTCGACGAGCAGAAGTACTTCTACCCCTACAACCCGCCCGAGTGCCCGCAGGAGCAGGCCAGGCACTACGCCGGCGTGCAGCAGGAGGTCGACGAGCGCGTGGCCGCGGTGCGCACGGCCTGGAAGAGCCCGCGCCGCGTGCGCGTGCCCGAGCGCCTGCGCGCGGCGGTCGAGGAGCTGGGCTGGAACGCGCGCACGCAGCAGCAGCGCAAGCTCTCGTTCGCCTGGGTCGCGGAGCTGCCCGAGTGGGCGCACTGGATCGGCCTGGACTCCGACGAGGTCGAGCTCGCGAGCTTCGCCTGCAGCGCGGCCGAGCGCGCGCGCCTCGACCAGGACGCGCGCGTGGCGAAGTTCAATGCGCAGGCGCTCGCGGCGAAGGAGTCGGACAAGCTGGCCGAAGCGAACAGCGAGGAGCGCGCGCAGCTCTCGATCACCAACGAGTACCGGCGCATGCTCGGGCGTGCGCTGCTGGCCTGGAACCGCAAGCTGCAGCTCGCGGCGCAGAAGCACAGCGATTACCAGTCTCTGACCGGCGAGTTCGGGCACTTCGAGAAGGATCCCGCACGCCACGGGCCGACCGAGCGCATGCGTCTGGAGGGCTACAAGTCGGGCGGCGGCGAGAACTGCCACATGGGCGACTCCGGGCCGGAGGGCGCGCACGTCGGCTGGATCCACTCCAGCGGTCACCACCGCCAGATCCTCTCCGAGCGTTCGCACGAGCTGGGTGTGGCGGTCTCGGGCAGCTGCTGGACGCAGAACTTCGGCGCCGGCTCGGAGTGGAACGCGAGCGCGGCGAAGCGCTGAGCCTCAGCTCACCTGCCCCGCGCGCAGTTCGTCGAGCTTGTAGAGCGTCCCGCGCCACCTCACCCCGCCCTGACGCAGGGTGACCCAGGCCGAGTTCGCGATCGAGAAGAAGAGCACCATCACCGCCCAGGGCACGAGCAGCGCCGGCGCCATGTCCATGCGCGCGCGGCGCGCCAGCAACGTCGCGGGCAGCACGATCGAGACCAGACCCGCGGCGGCGCACCAGCCCGCCGGCGTGCCGGAGAAGGCACCCGCCACCGCGCCCAGCCAGGCCAGCAGCAGCAGGCCGCCGCAGCACAGCGTCAGCCAGAAGTGGAAGCGCATCTGCGCGAAGAGGTTCTTCTCGGTCGCCTTGACGATGCCCCACAGCGTCGGTGCCCACTCGGCCTCGCAGTCGTGCCGGCCGAGGTAGGCGCGCGTGCGGAAGCCGGCGCGGCGCAAGAGCAGGCCGAGCTTCATGTCGTCGACGATCTCCAGGCGCAGCTTCTCGTAGCCGCCGATCGCACGAAAGGCGTCCGCGCGCACGAGGTTGAAGGCTCCCAGGCCGAAGAAGCCCGTGCGCTCGTCGCGGTTGGCGCGCGCCATGTAGGTCGAGAGGCCGAGCAGCACCGCGAGCTGCCCGCTCTTGGCCGCGAAGCCCTGGTTGGCGACGTCGGGCGTGATCACCACGTGCTGCGCGTCCTCTTCCCTGGCCAGCAGCACCGCGCGCGCCAGCGCGTCCTCGTGGATCCAGATGTCGCCGTCGGTGAAGAGCAGCCAGTCGCCGGTGGCGCGGCGCCCCGCGACCTCGCAGGCGTGGCACTTGCCGAGCCAGCCCGGCGGCAGCTCGTCGATGCGCAGCGGCACGACGCGCGGATCCTGCGCCGCGACGCGCTGCACGATCTCGCCCGTGCCGTCCACGGAACGGTCGTCGACGACCAGCAGCTCGATCTCGACCTCGCGCGCGGAGAGCAGTCGCCGCAGCGTGCCCTCGATGCGCGCCGCCTCGTCGCGCGCGGCGATCACGATCGAGACCCTGGGCCGCTCGGCCGGCAGCGTGCGCTCGCGCGGGAAGCGCTCGAGCGCCAGCACGTCGCGCGAGAGCCGCAGCGTCCAGCCGAACCAGACCAGCGCCACGGCCCAGAAGAAGAGGGTGTAGTCGAGCACGTGCAGCGCGATTCTAGGGGGCTGGCTGCCTACAATCCGCATCCCTCCGCCCATGAAACGAATCCTGCTCCTCGCCGCGTCCCTGATCGCTGCCTGCGCCACCGCCCCGGTCCAGAGCTCGCTGCCGGACTCCGACCCGCGCCAGATCCACTGGCAGCGCTCGCTCGACGATGCGCTGGCGTTGTGCAAGTCGACCGGCGCGCCGCTGCTGGTGGCGCTCAACATGGACGGCGAGTCGGCATCGGAACGCATCACCAGGGAGAACTACCGCGATCCGGAGTTCGTGAAGCTCACGCGCCGCTTCGTGTGCGTGATCGGGAGCGTGTTCCGCCACAACCTGCGCGACTACGACGAGCAGGGGCAGCGCATCCCTTGCCCGCGCCTCGGCGAAGTGACCTGCGGCGAGCACATCGCGCTCGAGCCGATCGTGTTCGACAAGTACCTCGGCGGCGAGCGCATCGCTCCACGCCACGCGCTGATCCTCCCCGACGGCAAGAAGCTGTTCGACGAGTTCCTGCTCTACGACCTGCGCGACCTCTACCAGATCTTCAAGGACGCCCCGAGCCCGGCGGCCAGCGTTCCGTTCCGCGCCAGCCTGCATCCGGCCAGCGCGGACCCGGCCTGGGTCAGGCAACGGCTGTTCGACGGCGACCTCGAGCCGCTCGCGCAGCGGAACGACTCCAAGGAGACGCGCACGCTGCTGCGGGCCGCGAAAGCGCTCGCCGGGAGCGCCGAGGGTCCGTGCTCCATCGCCGACTTCCTCGACCGGTCGGGCAAGCTCGTCGGATTGGCGGCGATCTCGGACGAGCGCGCACCGGCCGACCTCGAGGCGCTCGAGCGCGAACTCGAGCAGGCCGACGCGGGCATGCAGAAGGACAGCGGCGTCTTCGAGGTCCGGGCGCGCTTCGGCCGGGCCTCGCTCGCGCTGGCGCGCGGCCGGATCGAGGCCGGATTCACGCGCGACGTGCAGCTCATGCTGACCGACGCGGAGCATTGGCTCGGCAAGGCGGCAGAATTGCAGCCCAAGGATGTTGCGCTGGCCCTCGATCGCGCGGAAGCGAGCTATCGACTTGCGGACTTCCACGCCGA
This sequence comes from uncultured Planctomycetota bacterium, assembly GCA_963829015.1. Lineage (GTDB taxonomy): Bacteria > Planctomycetota > UBA1135 > UBA1135 > JADJLZ01. The sequence continues at coordinate 192,628 of CAWHGR010000001.1, forward strand.
GGAGCTGCACGCGCTGGAGGCCTTCGAACTCACGGGCGCAGCAAACGCTGCCGAGCCCTCGCGCGAGCAGCGCGAGGCACTGCGCTGGGTAGGGGACGCGGCCGCGCGCAACGTCTCTGCCCGCTCAGGGGGCGATGAAGCCGAAGAGACGAGCGCCATCCGCCGTGGCGCGCTCGCGTTGCAACGCGTCGCGCTCACGCCCGCGGCAGGGGAGAGCGACTGGCTCGCGCTGGCGTCCTTCCACGGTTTGCTCGGATTGCAGCAGCACGAGCGCGAGTACCTGCGTGCGGGCGCGCTGCGCCTGCCGGAGTCGCAGGCGCTGCGGGCCGCGCTGGCCGACGCCTGCTGGCGCGGCGGCGATCTCGAGCCGCTGACGCGCACCGCGGAGGAGGCCGTCACGCTGCACGAGGCCTCGGCGGCCGCGCAGTGGTACCTGGGCGTCGCCTGGATCCAGCGCGCGGAGTGGGCGCGCCGCGGCGAGCGCGTCGCGGATGCGCTGCGCGAGTACCAGGGCGCCGAGCGCGCCTTCGAGCGCTGCGCCGAGTTGAAGCCCGACTTCGCCGCGAACTGCCAGCAGCAGCGCGCCTTCTGCCGCCTGGGCCAGGGCTTCGCGCACCTGCTGGTCGACGAGCGCGCGAGCGGCGCGCAGAGCCTGGTCGAGGCCCTGAAGCTCTCGCCCGCCATCCACGGGACGCGCGACGGCCTCGAGCGCGAGCCGATCGACCTGCTCGACCAGTCGCTCGAGTGGCGCGCCAGCGGCCCGAGCCCGGTGGACGCGATGAAGCTGCTCGGCGAGCTCGAAGCCGCCGCGCCGCAGAACCCGTTCTGGCCGCGCGCGCTCTCCGACAGCGAGCTGCGCGAGGCGCGCCGCGCGCAGCATCGCGACGCCGCGGGCGAGGCGCTCGTCTACTGCCAGGTCGCCGTGACGGCTGCGCGCCACGCGCGCGAGCTCGCGGACGACGAGCAGAGCAAGCACGCGCTGCTGCTGCCGCTCTCGCTCGAGGCGGAGCTCTACCTGGCCAAGGACGAGCTCGCGCCCGCGCGCGCGCCGCTGTTCGAGGTCGCGCGCGAGCTCGGGCTGAACATGCCGGGCGACCCCGACCTCGCGTTCTGCAAGCAGCTGCTCGCGCAGCTGCGCGCGCAGCTCGGCGAGGCCGCGCCGCTGAACCGGCCCGGGCGCTAGGAATGCAGCGAACCGGCAGGCAGCCGTGCGGCTGCCTGCCGGTCCGTCGCGGAAATCGACGAGCTACTTCGTCGCCGAGGCCACGCGCGCGCGGGCCAGGAACTGCGCCTTGAGGTCGGCGAAGTCGGCGCGCGTCAGGCCGGGATTCACGGCACGCTGCTGCAGGCTGTCGAGAATCGCCACGAGCTTGGCCTTCAGCGCGTCCACGCTCGGATCGGTCTTGGCCAGCATGGACAGGTGGTCGCTGATGTAGTTCTTGGAGCGCAGGAAGTCGAAGGTCACTGCCGTCTTCGCCAGCGCGCGCTTCTCGAGGATCGAGGTCGAGCGCTCGGCGCGCGTGGCGGAGACCTCGACCTTGAGCGGCTCGAGATCGCGCGCGGCGTAGCGCGCCTTCTTCACCAGCCCGTCGACGATGGCCTGCGCGCGCGCCTGGAAGTCGACCGTCTCGGGCACCAGCGCCTTGGCCGCTTCGGCCAGCTTCGTCAGCCGGTTGGTGATGCGCGTCAGGTTGTCGATGGTCGGATCCGCGGCGGCGGCCGCGATGGCGAGTTCGAGACGCATGTCGATCGTGTCGATGCGCAGGATCTCGAACTCCTCGGCCTTGATCTCGGCCTTGGCGGCGCGCGCGTAGATGTCGTCCATGGCGTTGATCAGGCGCGTGCGGATCGTGTCCGCCGTGGGCGTCCAGGCCGCGACGTCGACGTAGCCGAGCTTGACGGCCGTGGCGAATTCGACGCTGGCCGCGCGGTCCTTGTCGCCGGCCAGGATCTTCTTCCTGGCGCTCTCCAGCGCGGCGTCGACGCGTGCGTCGGCTTCGCTGGCGGGAGTCGTCTGGGCCGTCTTGGTCGGGGTGCCTGTGCCGCCGGCGACCTGCGCGTGCAGGGGCGCGGCGGCGAGGGTTGCGAGAGCGAGAGTTGCGAAGAGGGTCGTGTGCATGAAGCAGTCATCCTGGGCCTTGCGGCCGAATGGGAAGTGCGTGGGAAGTCAGCGCGTGGCTGGCCCCGCGCGGGGACGCGAGGCGCCTCATCCAGGGGCGCCGTACCGGCCGGCGCAGCCCCATTCCCGCGGAAAACCGCTCAGCCCGGCTGCTGGTTGCGTTCGCGGGCCGCCTCGAACTCCTGCATGTGGTGGCGCACGATCCGGCCGTGCACGACGAAGATCACGTCCTCGGCGATGTTCGTGGCGTGGTCGGCCAGGCGCTCGAGGTTGCGCAGCGCGCCCACGAGGTGCATCACGTCGCCCAGTCGGTCCGGATGCTCGCGCATGAACTGGATCGCCTGGCCGATCAGTTCGCGGTAGAGCTTGTCCGCCTCGGCATCGGCCTTCCAGGTCTGCCAGGCCAGCGCGGCGTCGAGGCCCACCAGCGCGTCGAGGCTGTCCCGCAGCATGCGCTTCGCCGTCGCCGCCAGGCGCGAGACGTCGGGCCGGAAGGGCAGCGGCGGCACGCGCGAGAGCACCTCGGCGCGTTCGGCGACGTTGACCGCCAGATCCGCCATGCGCTCGAGGTCGGAGTTGATCTTGAGCACGCCGCACACGAGGCGCAGGTCGCGCGCCACGGGCTGGCGCAGCGCCAGGTACTCCAGGCAGTGCTCCTCGAGCTTGTTCTCGAGCTCGTCCACCTCGCCGTCGCCCTCGATCACCTTGCGCGCCAGCGCGGCGTCGCGCTCGAGCAAGGCCACCAGCGAGCGGTCGAGCGCCTGCTCGACCAGACCGCCCATGTGCAACACCTGGCGCGTGAGCGCGCTCAATTCGACTTCGTTCTGCTTGGTCATGTTCGTTGTTCCTGGCCTGCTGCGCTGCGTGCCGCCGCGCCGACGCCGAGCACCGGCAGACGCACGCGGAAGAGCGCGCCGCTGCCTTCCTCGCTCTCGACCTCGACGCTGCCGCCGTGCGCGCGCACGACGTGCTTGACGATCGCCAGGCCCAGCCCGGTGCCGCCCATCTCGCGCGAACGCGAGCGGTCGACGCGGTAGAAGCGCTCGAAGACGCGCGGCAGGTGCGCGGCCGGGATGCCGATGCCGTCGTCCTCGATCTCGACCTCGAGCGCGCGTCCCGCGAGGCGCGCGCGCGCGCACACATGGCCGCCCGCGGGCGTGTACTTGATCGCGTTCTCGATCAGGTTGGTGAAGACGCGCTCCAGGCGTTCGTGGTTGCCCGAGACCTGCGGCAGGTCGCCCGCCAGCGGCTCGACCGCGAGCGCCACGCCCTTCGACTCGGCCGCGCCGGCCAGGGCGGCGGCGGCGCTGCGCAGCGGCGCGCCGATCGAGAGCGGCTCGAGCGCCATGCGGTTGCCCTGCGATTCGATCGATGAGAGCTCCAGCAGGTCCGAGACGATCGCCTGCAGGCGCACGGCGTTGCGCTGCGCGATCTCGAGGAAGCGCCCGGTCGTGGCCGCGTCGGTCTCGGCGTCGGCGACGGTCTCGAGCGCGCCCAGCACGGCCGCCAGCGGCGTGCGCAGCTCGTGGCTCACGTTGGCCACGAAATCGATGCGCATCTGCTCGAGCTTGCGCACCTCGGTCACGTCGAGCAGCAGCGCCACCGCGCCCTGGAAGCCGTGCTTCCCGCGCACGGCGTGCACCGAGATCGAGAGCGTGCGGCCGTCCGGCCGCGGCGAGGGCGCGTCGATCGGCTCCTGCGCGATGCCGTCGAGCGAGGCGCGCAGGGCGCGCTCGAGGGCCGGGAAGCGCAGCGCCTCCCACAGGCGCGCACCCTCGGGGAGCTCGCGTTCGAGGCCCAGCAGATCCGCGGCGGAGCGGTTCATGAACAGCACGCGCTCCTGCAGGTCGACCGCCACGACGCCCTCGGCCATGCCCGAGAGCAGCGAGGCGGTGTGCAGGCGTGCGCTGGCCGCGCGCTCGGTCTCCAGGCGCGCCTGCTCGGCCGCCTGCTCGAGCGCGCGCTCGAGCTCCTCGATCTCGTCGCCCTTGCCGGCCGCGGTGCGCATCAGCGCGCGCGCGCGCTGCGCCAGGCGCTCGATCGGCCGCGCCAGGGCGATCGAACCGGCCCAGGCGCCGAGCAGGAGCAGCGCGCCGAAGACCAGCCCCGCCAGCCACTCCAGACCCTCCGCGCCCGCGACCAGCGGCCAGGCGGCCGCGCCGCAGCCGGCCAGCAGCACCAGCGCGACCCAGGCACGCAGGCGGAAGGAGGAGCGCGACATCGTCGGTGGCGTTCAGCCGTCGGCGGCGCCTACGGCCTCGCGGAACTTGTACCCCAATCCGCGGATCGTGAGGATGTGCGAACCGTAGGCGCCGAGTTTCTTGCGCAGCGTGGCCACGTGCACGTCGACGTTGCGGTCGATCACGACCACGTCCGCGCCCATCACGGCGTTGAGCAGCTCGTTGCGCGTGAAGGCGCGGCCGCGGTTCGCCACCAGGTGGCGCAGCAGCTTGAACTCGGTCACCGTCAACACGACCGGCTCGTCCGCGAGCAGCACCTCGTGCTTGACCGAGTCGATGCACAGCTCGCCGAAGCGCACGACCTTCTGGGGCTCGGCCGACTGCAGTTCGGCGGCGCGCAGGCGGGTCGCGACGCGCGCCACGAGTTCCTTCACGCCGAAGGGCTTGCGCACGTAGTCGTCGGCGCCCTGGGCCAGGCCGATGACGACGTCCGCCTCCTCGCCCTTGGCGGTCAGCATCACGATCGGGATGTGCGCCAGGCGCGAGTCCGCACGCAGGCGCCGGCAGACCTCCAGGCCGTCGATGCCGGGCAGCATCAGGTCGAGGATCACCAGGTCCGGGACACGCCGGCGCGCCTCGAACAGCGCCGTCTCGCCGTCGGAGGCGGTGATCACCTCGTAGTGCTCGCGCTGCAGGTGGTGGCGCACAAGCTCGACGAGGTCGGGCTCGTCGTCGACCACCAGGATGCGGGCTTTCTTCATGGGAGCACGGTGCGCGGCTGCAATCAGCCCTGGCCTAATCCTTGATCAGCGCCTTGTAAAGATTCGCCTCGGGTTGCGTGCGCCAGCGCGGCTGGTGCCAGGCCCACTGCTCGGGCTGCGCGCGGATCCAGCGCCCGAAGACCTCGTTCTGGCGCGCGAGCAGGTCGCTGCGCGCCGCCTCGCGCGGCAGCCGGCGGTCGAGCTCGAGCGGCTCCTCGAAGCGCAGGCGCCAGCGCTGCCTCTGCGCGTCGAAGATGCACACGGCCGGCAGGAGCGGCAGGCCGGCGGCGCGCGCCAGCGCGGCCGGGGCCGTCAGCGTCAACGCCGGGTGCCCGAGGAAGGGCACGAACTCGCCGTGCAGGCGGCGCACCTCGAGGTCGGTCAGCAGGCCGAGGTGCGCGCCCGAGCGCAGCAGCGCGAGCGCCTCGCGCGCGTTCGCGCTCTGGCGGATGGTGCGCACGCCGCAGGCTGCACGCATGCGCGCGAAGAAGCGCGCGGCCGGGTCGTTGGCGCGCTCGTAGCCCACGACCGAGCCGCGCACGCCGGCGCGCGTGAGACGCGCGGCCAGCAGCTCCCAGTCGCCGATGTGCGCCGTCACGATCAACAAGCCGCGGCCGCGCGCGCGCTCGCGCTCGAGGATCGCGAACGACGCGTCGAGCTCGACCTCCTCCTCGATCCAGCGCCCCGAGGCCGGATCGGCCGGGTCGACGCGCGCGAGGCGCAGCCAGTCGTGCACCTGTCGCGCGGCGTGCAGGCGCACCGCGCGGGCGAGCTCCTGCCGCCCGGCGAGGCCCAGCGCCTCGCCGAAGACGAGCTCCAGGTTCGCCAGCGTGCGCTCCTCGAAGCGCGAGAAGCGCGCCAGACCCGCGGCCGCGCGCAGGCTGCCGTGCACCAGCGCGGAGGGCGCCCAGCCCGCGCCGCGTTCGAGCGCACGGAAGGCCGCTGCGCGCACGCGCCGCCTCAGCGTGATCGCCACGGGGCCCTCCCGCCGAGCTCGCGCAGCTGTTCGGCGCCGCTGATCCAGGGCCGGCCGTGCTCGTCGCGCCAGGCGCGCAGCGCGGAACTGCGCGCCAGCTCGAGGCCGCGGTCGGCGAGCTGCGGAGCGAGCTCCGCGAGCACCTCCTCGAGCGCGGCGGCGCGGGCGAAGCGCGGCAACCAGAAGGAGAGCAGCGGCTCGCCGCCCTGGAACCAGAGCAGCGGACGCGCGCACGGCAGGCCGTGGTCGGAGAGGCGCACGGCGGCCAGCCACAGACGCCGGGCGCGCGCCTGCGAGCCCGGCCGCAGCTCGAGCACCTCGCGGCCTGCGAGAGCGAGGTCGCGGCTCGCCAGAACCGGGCCCTGCGAGCCGCGCAGGCGCACGCAGGAGCTCGAGTCGCGCAGCCAACGGCGCGTCGCGTGCGCGATCACCGTGCGGCGGCGTTCCTGCGCGCGCGCCTCGAGCGAGCGCGCCAGCTGCGCGTCGGGCGTCTCGCCGAAGACCGCGAGGTACGCGCGCCAGGCGCGCCTGCGCCAGCTGCGGCTGGTCTGTTCGCGCACGTCGGCGCAGACCATCACCAGCGCCGCCGCGCGCTCGGCGGGGGAGAGCGGCGCGCCAAGTTGCGCGCCTCCGGCGTCGACCAGCCAGGGCTCGCCGCGCGCGTCGACGAGCACGTTGCCCGCGTGCAGGTCGGCGTGGCGCAATCCGAGCTGGTGCATGCGCGCGAGCGCCCGGCCGAGGCGTGCGGCCAGTCCGCGCTCGGCTCCCGCGAGCAGGCACTGGCGCAGGTCCAGGCCCTCGATCCAGGCCGAGACGAGCTCGGGCCGGCCAGCGCGCCGGCGCAAGGCCAGCGGCACGGGGACCGGCAGCCCCAGGTCGCGCAATCGGCCGAGCAGCTCGTACTCGCGCCGGGCCGAATAGCGCGCGCGCAGTCGGCGCCAGGGGCCTCCTGCGTCCCAGCTCTTGACCGCGGCCAGCCGGCCGTCTTCGAGCGCACGCCGCACGCTGCGGTGCGCGCCGCGCTTCAGCAGCTGTTCCTCGAACTGGACGTCCACGACGGGCCCAGTCTACGCCGGGAGGGACCGCGTCCGGTCGGCCCGAGGCTGTTCCAGCCCCCCGGGGGCTGCGTACGATGGGCCGCCAGCCTCCGGCGGGAAGAAACTCCGCCCGGCGGCGTCCCTGCGACCGATGCCCTGCCCGCGCATGAACCGAGCCGCCGCACACCCGCTGTCCCTCCTGCTGGCGCTCGCCGGCTTCCTGGGCGCCTGCGCCGAGACCGGCGTGCGGCCCGAGGACACGGCCGAGTGGAACATGCGCCACGCGCGGTATGGACGCGCGCTGGAGCTCGCGCAGGCCGAGGCCGCGGCCCACCCGGGTGACGCCGCTGCGCAGGACATGCTGAGGCGCGCCCAGGTCGCGGCGCTGCTCGAGCAGGGCCGGCGCCTGACGCTCGAGGACGAAGACGTTGCCGCGCTCAAGGTCTACGAGCAGGCGCTGCAGCTCGATGCGAAATCGCCCGAGCTGCTCGACTGGATCCAGAAGACCGAGCTCAAGCTGGGCGACCGCTGGCTGCAGGTCGCGCTCGAGCTGCACGCGCGCGGCAACCTGCCCGGCGCGCTGGACGCCTACGAGCAGTCGCTGCGCTACCACCCCGACTTCGACCTGGCGCTGGGCGGCATGGCCCAGGCGCGCAAGGAGATCGACCACCGCGAGCTGCTCGGCAAGAGCTACTTCGAGGGCGGCGTGCACGCGCTCTCGGACTACTGGCTCGAGCGCGCCAAGGGGCTCTTCGCCTACTCGAACAAGTACAAGCCCGGCCAGGAGCACACGCTCGATCGCACCAAGCAGGTCAACCTGCTGCTGGCCCAGCAGCGCCAGAAGGTCGCGCAGGCCTACGAGCAGGACGGCCTGTTCGGCGCGGCGCGCAGCGAGTACCGCATGGCGCTGGCGCTCGCGCCCGACGACCCGCCCTCCAAGGCGGCGCTCGAGCGCTGCACCAAGGAGGTCCTGGCGCAGCGCAAGCTCGAGGATGCCAAGTACCAGATCATGCGCGGCAACTACGAGCGCGCCGAGAAGCTGATCGAGGACGGGCTGGCGCTGACCACGGCGCAGACGGACAAGCTCGAGGGCGCGCGCGCCCTGATCCAGGAGCAGCGCAACGAGCGCGTCTACCAGGAGGCCTTCGCGCTCGAGCGCGACCAGCGCTTCGCCGAGGCGATCGAGAAGTACGGCGAGCTCCTGGCGCAAGCGAACTACTACAAGGACACGCTCGCGCGCGTGGACACGCTCAAGGGCTACGTCGCGCTCGCCGAAGACCTCTACAAGCAGGCCAGCGAGGCGACCGACGACAAGGCGCGCCTGGATTTCCTGCGCCAGATCCAGGTCTTCTGGCCCGAATACCGCGACGTCGCCAAACTCGTCACGGAGCTGGAGCAGAAGCCGGGACCCTGAGCCCGCCTCCGAGCTCGCCTTCCAGCGCGCGCGCGGCGCGTTCGGGATCGATGCCGCTCATGCACACCGGCCCGGAGGGGTGGGCGCAGACCGGATCCGAGCACGGTGCACACTCGGGCGAGGGTTCGGCGCGCAGGCTGCGACCGGTGTAGGGTCCGGTGCGGCGCTCGTCCTCCGGTCCGGCGAGGCACAGCACGTCGAGACCGCAGGCCTCCGCGAGGTGCAGCGGCCCGCTGTCGCAGGCCAGCAGGCGCGCACCGCGCTCGGCCGCGGCCGAGAGCACGCCCGCGAGCGCGCGCAGGTCGTTGCGGCCGTGCCAGTGGCGGAAGCGCGGCCAGTGCGAGAGGCGCAGCTCGAACTCGGCCAACTCGTCCGCCTCCGCCGGACCGCTGAGCGCCAGCACCTGCATGCCGCGTGCGAGCGCGGACTCGATCCAGGCCGAGGCGTGCGCGCGCGGCCAGGAGCGCGGGTCGCCCGCACGCGCGAGGTGCACCAGGCGCAGCGGCGCGCCCGCCTCGGGCAGCTCGCGCGCCAGCCAGGCGCGGCCGGCCGCGCGCTCGCTCGCGTCGAGCAGCGGATCGCGGCGCCAGGCGCTGCCGGGCGCGACCCAGCCGCACAGCGCGCGCATGCGCTCGAGCGCGTGCGGACCCCGCGCGCGCGGCGCACTGTCGGTCAGCACGCCGTGGGCGAAGGGCTCGCGCCAGTCCTCGCGCGCGAGGCCGCTGCGCCGCGGCGCGAGCGAGGAGAGCGTGACCGCGGCGCTTTTCGCGTTGCCCTGCGCGTCGATGGCCCAGTCGGCGCCGAAGCCGCGCAGCTCGCGCCAGACGCGGCCCCAGGCCGCGAGGCCCTCGTCGCGCCGGAAACGGATCAGGCGCGCGAGCCCGGGCAGGCCCTCGAGCAGGCTGGCGAACTCCTGCTGCACGGCCCAGGCGATCTCGGCTCGCGGTTGCGCCTCGCGCAGCGCGTGGAAGACCGGCAGCGCGTGCACCACGTCGCCCAGGTGCGAGAGGCGCACGATCAGGATGCGGGGCGCGCGCGGGTTCACGCGCAGAGTCTAGTATCATCCGCGCGCGCATGTTCCGCCGCCTGTCGACGAAGTGGGTCTTGACCGTGCTGGCGGCGGTGATCGTGCCGTTCCTGTGCTACGCCTGGTTCCTCTCGCAGCAGATGAAGTCGCGCGAGTCGGAGGTCGTGCGCTACCTGCTCAGCACGCTGGCCTCCGAACTGGCCGAGCGCGTCGACAACGACCTCGCGCAGCGCGAGTGGGACGTCGAAGTCGGACTGGCCGGGACGCCGATCGCCTCGTGGGCCGCGGACAAGACCGACGAGGTCAACCAGGACCTGTTCCTGAGCCAGCTGGGCAAGATCTTCACCACCTTCTGCGGCAGCTCGAAGTTCTACGACCGCGCGCTGCTGCTCGACCGCGGCGGCAAAGTGCTGGTGATGAACGCCGCGCAGGGCTACCCGGCCGAGTTCGAGCAGCGCGTGCGCGAGCGCGGACTCTCGCAGGAAGCCTGGTTCCAGCGGGCCCTCGCGGGCGAGGTCGCGCTCGTCGACCACCACGTCTCCGACCTCGTGCCGCCGCCCGCCAACGGCGCGCTCACGCTGCCCGAGGCCTACCACATCGGCATCGCCGCGCCCGTGCGCGATGTGCTCGACCCCAAACTGGTCGTGGGCGTCGTGTACGTGCTGGTCAACTGGAGCCACTTCCAGAAGGACGTGATCAAGGCGCCCCGGCCGGCGATCAACGGCGACGTCACGGCCGACGTCTACGCCTCCTGCTACGCCTGGATGTGGAAGTCCGACTGCGACACGATCATCGCGCACCGCGACACCTCGCTCTACCAGAAGAGCGTCACGCGCGACACGGGACTGCCGCAGCTCACGCAGGCGGCCCTGGCCAACGACGCGGGCATGTTCCCGGACTACAAGTTCCGCGTCGACAAGAAGGGCGCCTTCAAGCACTGCCGCAACGAGCAGCACGGCGGCCTGGGCTGGGTCGTGGGTGTCGGCATCGACGACCAGGACACCTTCGTGCGCGTGCAGGAGCTGCGGCGCGTGCTGATCATCGCCACGATCCTGGTGCTGGGCACCGTGCTGGTGCTGACGCTGGCGATCGCGCGCCGCACGACGGCGCCGATCCGCGCGCTGCAGCAGCAGACGCAGCGCATCGCGGCCGGCGATTTCGCCGCGCGCCTCGACGTGCACAGCCAGGACGAGCTCGGCGAGCTGGCGCACGCCTTCGACCGCATGACCCAGGAGCTGGGCGAGAACCGCACCAAGCTGATCAAGGCCGAGAAGGACGCCGCCTGGCGCGAGATGGCGCGCCAGGTCGCGCACGAGATCAAGAACCCGCTCACGCCGATCAGCCTCTCGGCCACGCTGCTCCAGCGCGCGAAGGCGGAGCGCAGCCCCGAGTTCGACGCGATCTTCGAGCGCACGATGGACATGATCCAGCGCCAGGTCGAGGCCATGCGCACGATCGCCTCGGACTTCTCGGCCTTCGCCGGCACGCGCAAGCCGCAGCCCGAGCGCGTCGAGCTGCGCCCGCTGCTCGCCGAGGTGCTCGAGCTCAACGCGGCCTGGGCGCGCGAGCTCAAGGTCGAGGTCGCGTTCCGCGGCGAGTGCGGCCCGGTCTTCGCGGACCGCGGCGAGCTGCGGCGCGTGCTGATCAACCTGGTCAACAACGCCTTCGAGGCCATGCAGCAGGGCGGCACGCTGCAGATCACGCTGGCGCGCGTCTCCGACGGCCGCGCCTGGAGCGAGATCGCGATCCAGGACACCGGCGTCGGCCTCTCGACCGAGATCCGCAAGCACCTCTTCGAGCCCTACTTCACCACGCGCACGCACGGCACGGGCCTCGGCCTGGCGATCTGCCAGCGCCTGGTGGACGAGATGGGCGGCACGATCGAGCTCGTGCCGGCGCCCGGCGGACGCGGCACGCTCGCGCGCGTGCGCCTGCCGGAGCACTCCGCATGAGCGCAGCGGTGCTGGTCACGGGCGCGACGGGCTTCGTCGGCAGCGAGCTCGTGCGCCTGCTGCTCGAGCGCGGATTCGAGGTGCACGCCTTCGCGCGCGGGCAGCACGCTGCGCTGCCCGTCGTCTGGCACACGGGCGACTTGTGCGACGCGCGCGCGGTGCAGGCCGCGATCGCCGCCGCGCGGCCGAAGTGGGTCGTGCACAGCGGCGCGCTGATCAGCTACGCCAGCCGCGACACGCAGCGCGCCTGGGAGATCAACGTCGAAGGCACGCGCCACGTGCTCGAGGCCTGCAAGCGCCACGGAGTCGCGCGCCTGTGCTTCGTCAGCAGCGTCGTTGCCGTCGGCCCCGCGCCGGATGGCCGGCCGCAGGACGAGCGCGCGCCCTTCACCGGCGCGGGCCTGGGCGTCGACTACATGGACACCAAGCGCGCGGCCGAGGAGCTCGTGCTCGCGGCCGCGAACGAGCTCGATGTCGTGGTCGTGAACCCCGGCGCGGTGATCGGACCGGCCGAGCGCAAGTCGAACACGGTCGAGTTCCTGCAGCAGCTTGCGGCAGGCAAGCGACCGTTCGCCGCGCCGCCCGGCTCGATCGCGGTCGTGGGCGTGCGTGACACGGCCGAGGGCATCCTCCAGGCACTCGAGCGCGGCCGGCGCGGCGAGCGCTACCTCCTGTGCGAGCGCAGCGTGAGCACGCGCGAGCTCTTCGGGCTGATGGGCGCCGCGCTCGGCCAGCCGGGCGTGAAGCGCACGGTCCCGCACGCGCTCTGGCCCGTCGTCGTTGCGCTCGCGCGCGTAGTCGATCGCATCCGACCCCTGAAGCTCACGCCGCCGCAGGCGCTGGTGATGCTCGGCCAGCGTCTCGAATTCGACAACCGCAAGGCGCGCGAGGAACTCGGCTGGCGTCCGCGATCGCTCGAGGAAGTGCTGGCGCAGACGATCTCCGTCCTGCGCCAGCGCGGGGTGCTGCCATTGGCGTAGGGACGCGGATCTGCCGGGAGATTCTCTCCGGGATTCCTGGCCGTTTGCTAGCCTGGATCGCGCTTCACATCCCTGTCCCGTACCCCCCACGGCTCCAAGCAACGAGCCCGAACCAGGCAGGAGTCCTCGCATGTCCAAGAAGTACCTCGTCGTCCCGCTGCTCTGCACGCTGCTGGTGAGCCTGCTCAGCGGTTGCCAGCATCAGCTCGCGGTTCTGAACATCGATTCCTACCACGCGTCCGGACGCATCGACCTCCCGCGCACGGCTACGATCGGCGTGCTCGAAGGCGACCTGGCCCCGAACACCGAGGTGCTGATCGACGGCGTTGCCGCAGGCCTCGCCCGCAGCGGCGCGCAGGTCCTGAGCCCGTACCGGCCCGCTTCCGACAAGCCCGCCGACCTGGTGGCCAAGATCGGCATCAAGGCCAAGTACGACGGCTCCGGGACCAACTTCTGGATCAACTTCCCGGGCTTCCTGGTCTGGGCGCCGGCCTGGAACGGCTACGTCTACAAGGCCGACTTCGACGTGCACGTGGACCTGGCCAAGGGTTCCGATCCCAAGACCGTGGTGGACACGCTCGACTTCCCGATCAACCTCGACATCCGGCACGCCGAGATGGACCGCACCTGGACGGAAGTCAGCTGGCTCGAGGTCGGCGTCTGCGCCCTGGTGGGCGGCTTCATGTTCACGAAGTACGACACTGACGTGACCCCGCTCCTGATGCACGAGATCGAGCGGCCGATCGGCGAGTACATCGCCAACAAGATCCTGCTGAAGTTCCCCAGCCCCTGAGCTGAGGGCGGGCCCAGCGGGCGCCAACACTCGGACATCAGCGGCCCTGCGGCGTCTTCGGTGGTCGCTTCTCGTCCAGAGAGCAGGCGCGCGTCGTTCATGTCGGAACGCCCAGGCGCGGCAGGATCACGGTCTGGAGCAGGATCCAGGCACCGACGACGCCGAGCATCAGCAGTACGTCGGAGGAGATCCCGAGGAACGAGGCGAAGGGGAGCATGGCGTGCGTCGCTATCCTGTGTCGCCCCGACCGCCCGCCTTTTCCCTACGCAGGAATTCCCAGCATGAAGGCCCGACCGAACTCCAAGCCCAAGCTGCACGAGCTCTTCCCCGAGACGAAGCCCTACGCCGAGGGCGAGCTGCGCGTCTCGAAGCTGCACACGATCCACTACGAGGAGTGCGGCAATCCCAAGGGCAAGCCGATCTGCTTCCTGCACGGCGGCCCGGGCGGCGGCATCGATCCGGTCTACCGGCGCTACTTCGACCCGAAGATCTGGCGCATCGTGCTGCACGACCAGCGCGGCTGCGGGAAGAGCACGCCCTTCTCCGAGCTGCGCGAGAACACGACCTGGAACCTCGTCGCAGACATCGAGAAGCTGCGCGAGCACCTCGGCATCGAGCGCTGGGTCGTGTTCGGCGGCAGCTGGGGCAGCACGCTCTCGCTGGCCTACGCCGAGACGCATCCCGAGCGCGTCAAGGCGCTCGTCTTGCGCGGCATCTTCCTCCTGCGCCGCAGCGAGCTCGAGTGGTTCTACCAGGAGGGTGCGAGCCAGCTCTTCCCGGATGCCTGGGAGGGCTACCTCGCGCCGATCCCGCCGCGCGAGCGCAAGGACATGATGAAGGCCTACTACGCGCGCCTGACGAGCACGAACAGGAAGGTGCGCATGCAGGCCGCGCGCGCCTGGTCGATCTGGGAGGGCAGCACGAGCAAGCTCTTCGTCGACCAGGAGCTGGTCAAGAAGTTCGGCGGCGGCAAGTTCGCCGACGCCTTCGCGCGCATCGAGGCGCACTACTTCGTCAACAAGGGCTTCCTCGAGCGCGACGACCAGCTGCTGCGCGACGTCAAGCGGATCCGCAAGATCCCCGGGCGTGATCGTGCAGGGCCGCTACGACGTCGTCTGCCCGATGCGCTCGGCCTGGGACCTGCACCGCGCCTGGCCGGAGGCGAAGCTGATCGTGGTGGGGGACTCGGGCCACTCGATGACCGAACCGGGGATCGCGCAGCGCGCTGATCGAGGAGACGGGGCGCTTCGCGCGGCTGTGAGGCGACCAGCGGCGCCTGCAGTCGGGCCGCAGGTGCCGACGGGGCGAAAAGTCGGAGATGGATAGACGAATCCGCCGGCGTACGTCCTTCTGGTGCTGTCTTCCCCGATGCCGGACGAGTTCCCGCTAATCGATCGGCGGACGCTGGCTGAAGGCCGCCCCGAGGCCTTCGCCGCGCTCTTCGACCGCTACGCACCGCGTCTCCTCGCGGTCGCGCGGGCGCTCACAGGCTCACGTGTGGACGCCGAGGACGCGGTGCAACAGACCTTCCTGGACCTTCTCCGATCGCGACAGGCCCTGGCCCATGCCGCCGAGCCGCGCGCCTACGTCTTCCGTGCCTTGCGCAACTGCGCCATGCGGATGCGCAGGCGGGCGCGCGACGCTGAGTTCGAGTCCGAGCCAAGCGCCACAGCCCAGCGCCCGAGTGGGACAGAGTTCGCAGACTTTCGCGCAGGTGAGTTCGACCCGGCACTCGCGCGTGCTGTGCAAGCACTTCCGCAAGCGCAGATCGACGTGCTCACGCTGAAGCTCGATGCGGGGCTGACGTTCGAAGAGGTTGGGCGAGTTCTCGATATCCCCGCGAACACCGCGGCCAGTCGCTATCGCTACGCGCTCGAGAAGCTGCGCGCGTCCCTGGGAGATGGACGATGAACGACGGAAGCGAACCCGAGGCCCTCGAGCAACGCTGGCGCGCCCGGCCTGCCCTCTCGCCTTCCGCCGACCTGCGCGAGCGCACCCTCGCTGCCCTGCAGCGCGAGTTGGAACTCGAGCAGGCCGCGCAAGGGCGCAGGCAGCGCCTGGTCTGGCCATTCGCCAGCGCCGCGGTCCTGCTGGTGCTGATCGGCATGCGCATTTCACTGCCCGCCGGAGAGGCTCCGGGAGAGCTCACGGTAGGGCGCACGGATCGCCTCGATCCGAGAACTTGCGTGGAACTGGGCATCACTGGAATCGAGGCCGAGCGCGTGGCGCGTCTGCTCGCCGGGGCCGGAGTGCCGCGCGTCGCTCCCGTGCCGCGCTGGATGGGACCTGGTCGTCCGCTCGAGGAGAACCGCTGACATGCTGCACGCCTTGATCACCTGCCTGCACCTCGCGTTTGCCGTGTTCGCGATGGCCGCTCTTCTCGCCTGGTCCGCGCGGCTGGGGCGACCCCTGCTGCGTCGTGCGATCCCGGTCTGCGGCCTTGGCCTGCTCTTCCTCTTCAATGGCCGGCTCCTCTGGAAGGCGCTGGAGCTCCGCTGGGTCGCGCATTTCGATCGAGCACCGTGGCTGGCCGCCCTGCTCCTCGTCGTCCTGCAGGTCCTTGCCGCGATCGTGCTCGTCCGACGAGCGAGGGCCGAGCCGGGCGCTGTGTGTTGGCCTGCGTCAGCGCTCGCATTCGGCACCATCTCGGCCCTCGCACTGGACCTGTGCGCGTTCTGGTGCCTGGATCTCGAAGCACGGCTCTTCGCGTCGGATCTCCGCTTCGAGGCCGGGACGATCGTCTACCGGGAGATCCCCTCGGGCCTACCCGATGCACAGAACGCTGCAAGCGTCTACGCCCGCATCCAGCCCGGCGTGGAGGCTCCGGGCGAGAAGCTGAGCGTCTGGAGCGAAGCCATCGACGGTAGACGGGAGCTGGATACCAAGGATCCGGCACTGCGGGCCGCCCTCTCGGAGTTTGCGCCGCTCCTGGCGGAAGTGCGCGCTGCCGCGGTGCTCGAGCAGTGCGAGTTCCCCATCACTGTGGATGAACCCGCCGCCACGCTGATGCCAGGAATTCTCGACTGGATGATGGTCAGTCGAGCGCTTGCGCTCGAAGCGCGCGTGCGCGCATCCGAAGGTGACCTCGACGGCGCACTTGCCGATGCAATCGCCGGCGTGCGGTTCGCCAGGCAGATCGCACAGACCCCGTCGCTGGTGTCGCTGTCCTGTGCCGTGGTCCAGCGCGCGACCGTAGTTCACACGCTTCCGTGGCTCCTCTGCGATCCGAGTCTGAGGGCGCAGCACCTGTCGCGCCTCGATCCGCAATTGGCCAGACTGCTGCACGAACCGCTCGCTGCGCTTGGCCCCCGCGCGCTCCGGATGGAGGAAGCGTACGCGCTCAATCTCGTCGGCTGCATGGCCCTGCGACGCTCGCCGTTCGACGAAGGTTCGCCCACGCCGTTCGTCATCCTCGAGGACGCGCTCTACCGGGTCTTCCTGCTCGAAGCCGACGTGCGCGGATATCGCGACATCATGCATGCCCAGCAGGCGCTCGCGGCCGCGCCGCTCGCGGACCTGTTCGCGGCCGAGGAGCAAAGGGCCGCGTTCCTGGAGCAAGTCCAACGCAGCGGCATGCTCGCGAGCGTGCTCGTACCTTCCGTTACGGACCGCATGATTCAATTTCACCGCGCGGACGCAGAAGCGCGACTCGCAGTGATCGCGATCGAGTGCGCGAGGCACAAGCTCGATGGGGGGCGCTACCCGACGGGCGCGGCGGACATGGCCGGCCTTGAGCTCGAAGTTCGCCTTCAGGGCGATGGGCAGTTCGTGACGCTGGCCAACACTGCGGCTGGATTCAGGGAGCCTCCTTCGCTGCGCCTGCCGCCGGTCGTCCCGGATTCGAAGGACGATGGTCCGCGCTGAGGCGCGATACGCTCTTGCGTGTAATGGTGATGCCTCAACGAATCCTGTTCCTCAACGGCGCTTCCAATGCGGGCAAGTCACGTCTCAGCGAATGGCTACATGAGACCAAAGGGTTCCACCATGTCGACTGCGATGACATATCTGGTCCGAGCGGGATCAGCGGGAAAGGACTCCGGTCGACGTGGGCAGTCGTCGAGGCGGGGGCTGTTCGACCCTTGCTCGACGAGTTCGAGCTCCGGGGCGGTTCATGGGTGTTTGACTGGCCATACAGTCCGCCGGACGCCTTTCCAATCGTGCGCAGTCTCCAGGGCTCGGGGGTCGCATGCTGGTGGCTTGACGCCGACCTGCCGAAGGCCCGGAGTTCATTCATTGCGCGCGGAAGGAAGGACGTAGCGGAGTTCGACATCCACGCTGCAGCTGTCCGGGCCTACTCGCTTGAAATCCACTCTCTCTACGGAACTCGGCTCATACGGACCTTGATGGAGGATGGCACACGTCTTCCGCCGGAACGAATCTGGATGGCGATCTGCGCCGCCGAGTCCTGGGGCCAATGACTGGCGCCGTCGCTGCATCCGCAGCGCGCTGATCGAGGAGACGGGGCGCTTCGCGCGACTCTGAGGGAAACACCCGGACGGGTGCGCTGGTATACGATGCCCCCCCGATGAACCGGCGCCCGCTGCTCGTTGCCCTCGTCCTCGGTCTCTTGATCCTGGCCGGAGTGGGTTCGTGGCTGTTGCTGCGTCAGCGCAGCAGCGCGGGTGAGGTTGCGCCTCCTGCGCTCGGGCTCAAGAGCGCGCCGACCGGGCCCGACGCGAGCGCGCTCGATGCGCCGCTCTCCTCCGGCGAGCAGGCCGGCCGCAAGTCGGGCAAGCTGGCCGTGCCCGTGGGTGTGCGCCTCGCCGGCCCCGGCCGCCTCGAAGGGCGCGTGATCGATCGCGAGACGGGCCTCGGCGTGCCCTACACGCGCGTCGACCTCTTGCCGGTCCCGCCCGCGGCGGGCGAGTTCATGGGGCGCATGCTGCTGCTCAACGCGCAGACCGCGCACATGGCCGGACGCGTCAAGCCGGTGGCCGTGGCCCAGGCCGACGCCCAGGGTGCGTTCCGCTTCGAGGGCGTGCGCGTCGGGACCTGGTTCCTCGACGCGCGCGGGCCCTACCACGTGCCGGAGACGACCGTGCGCGCGCGCGTGCTCGCCTCGGGTGCCGGCGGACCGCTCGAGGTCTTCGTCTTCGGCGGCGGGCGCGTGCTCGGGAGCGTGTTCGGGCCGGACGGGACGCCGGCGCCGCGCGCGCACATCGTGCTCGTGCCGGGGCCGGGCAACTTCCTGACCACGTTGCAGAACGGCGACCACCGCCTGATCGAGGCCGAGGCCGACGAGCGCGGCGCGTTCGTCTTCGAGGGCGTGCCGCCGGGCGAAGGCTGGGAGCTCACGGCCACGGGCACGAGCTTCGCGCTCTCGCACACGACCGGCCTGCACATCGTCGCCGGCGCGGACACGCAGGCCGACGTGCATGCGCGCGTGGGCGGCACGATCCGCGGGCGCGTGCTCTCGGGCGCGGGCAAGCTCGAGGGCGGCAAGGACGAGCCCGTGCCGCTCGCGGATGCACACCTCGGCGCGATCCCGCGCGGGCTGCGCGACCTGCGCTGCGCGGAGGAGATCCTGGTGCAGACGCACTGCGTCAGCGCGGCCGACGGCAGCTACCGCATGGAACACGTGCCGCCGGGCGAGGTCGACGTGGTCGCGATCGCCTGGGGCCACCTGCCCGCGATCGGCGCGCGCGTCGCGGCCGTGGACGCCGCACAGACGAGCGCCAACGACATCGTGCTCGCGCGCGGACCGGTGATCTCGGGCCGCGTGGTCGACGGCGAGGGCCAGCCGATCGAGGGCGTGAGCATGAGCTGGAACCTGGTCGACTGGAAGAACTTCCAGTTCGACTTCAGCTTCGCGCCGATGATGGCGGCGGCCGTCAAGGGCATCGACCTGCCGAAGACCGGAGCCGACGGGGTGTTCCACGCCGGACCGGTGGCGGGCGACGCGCCCTGGAAGGTCGACTTCCAGAAGCTCGGCCTGGTCGATGCGAGCCTCTCGTTCGATCCCGCGAAGGACGGCGAGCCCGCGGCCTCGAACGTGACGGTCGTGATGCACCGCGGCGGCGCGCTCGAGGGCATCGTGATCGACGAGCTCGCGGCCGAGCCCGTGACGACGTTCACGATCTCGACCAGCGACCGCGTGGACACCGAGGAGGAGGCGCCCGGCGGACGCAATCCCTTCAGCGGCGGGACCACCTTCGAGGACGCCGGCGGCCACTTCCGGCTCGACTCGCTGCGGCCGGGCAAGGTGCAGCTCACGGTCAGTGCTCCCGGCTACCCCGAGACCAAGGTCGAGAACGTCGAGATCGCCGAGAACGCCGTGAAAAAAGGTCTGATCGTGCGCCTCAAGCCCGGTGCAGCCATCCGCGGCCAGGTCGTGAACCAGGACGGCAAGCCCGTGCCCGGCGCGCAGATCGTCGTCGTGCCCGCCGGCGGCCGGCTGCGCGCCGCGCCGGGCGTGCGCGAGGAGAACCGGCGCATGCGGCGGCGCTCGGGTGGGCGCGGCGGACCCTTCGGCGGCGGCGGCATGTTCGGCGACGCGGATGAGCTGCCGCCCGGCATGCTGGGCTTCGCCGCCAACCTCGGACTGCTCGGCGAGCGCACCGTCGTCTCGCGCAGCGACGGCAGCTTCGAGATCCTCGGCGCGGAGCCCGGCAGCGCGCGCCTGCAGGCCTTCCAGCGCCAGTACGCCTGGGGCGGCTCGGAGCCCTTCGAGCTCGTCGCCGGCAAGTCCTGCGAGGGCATCACGGTCACGATGCACGCCGGCGGCGGCATCGAAGGCAACGTCACCGACCGCCACGGCCGTCCGCTGCCGCAGGCGATCGTGGCCGCCTTCTCGCCCGGCGCCTTCTCCGGGAGCACGGCCAACTCGGGCGGGCTGTACGAGGGCGAGACCGACGCCAAGGGCGACTACGCGATCCGCCACATCACGCCCGGGAGCTACTTCGTGGTCGTCACGCGCGGCGACGCGGAGCTCAACCCGCTCTCGTTCTTCGGCACGCTCAACTTCGACCTCGTCAGCGTCCCGGAGGACGACGTCGTGCGCTACGACCTGGTCGACTCGGCGGCCGGCGGATGCCGCGTGCACGGCCGCGTCAGCGACGAGGGCCAGCCCGTGGCGCGCGGCATGCTCGCGGCCATGCGCTTCGACGGCGATTCCGTCCTGGGCTTCGAGATGAAGGCCGCGCCGCTCGACTCGCAGGGGCGCTACGAGTTCGCCGGCCTGGCACCCGGCGAGTACCAGCTCAACCTCGACGGCCAGGGCGGCCAGATCCGCATGCGCGTCGAGGTGCCGGACGCGCCCGAGCTCGAGCTCGACCTCGAGCTGCCGCACGGCGGCATCGAGGGCACGGTGCTCGACGATGCGACGGGCGAGGCGGTCGCGGACGCCGAGGTGCTGCTCAACTCGACCGAGCCTCCGCCGCAGGGCGGCGGGGGACTGCTGGGCGGCATGATCGGCCGCGAGAACCGCGCCCAGCGGCGCAGCAGCGACGAGCGCGGGCGCTTCCACTTCGAGCGCCTGAACACGGCCGAGTACGAGCTCGTCGTGCGCGGGCCGCGCGACAGCGAGCGCCGCGGACGCTACGCGCCCAGCGTGCCGCGCCGGGTGCAGGTCGACGAGCGTCGCACCGAGCGCAACGTGGACCTGCGCCTGCCCGCGGCGCTCTCGCTCAAGGGCAGCGTCAAGGACGCCCAGGGGGCGCCGGTCAAGGGCGTCAGCGTGGTGGCGACGCCCGAGGGCGGAGCGAGCGCGCTGAGCGAGCGCGCGCAGAGCGGCGAGGACGGCAGCTACGAGCTGCGCGGCCTGGCGCCCGGCAACTACACGGTCAGCGCCAGTGCGCACGACTTCGCCGACTTCGAGAAGAAGGCCGTCGAGCTGAAGCGTGTCGCCGGGCGCGAGAACGAGCTCGAGATCGTGCTGCAGAAGGGCGTGCTCGTGCGCGTGCGCATCCTCGACGCATCCGGTCGGCCCGTATCGGGCGCCTTTGCGCAGCTGGTGCCCAAGGGCGGGCGCACGGCCGGCAGCGCCGGGGCCCAGCGCATCCTGAACAGCCTCTTCCAAGGCGACGGCAACTCGGGCGAGGACGGGCTGCTCGAACTCGGGCGCTTCACGCCGGGCGAATACCGGCTCGAGGCGCAGCGCGGGCTCTCGAAGGCGGCCAAGGACCCGGTCAAGGTCGAGGGCGGGCGCGAGGAGCAGGAGCTGCAGGTCGAACTGCCTTGAGCGCGCGCGCGGGCTAGACTGCCTGCGTGGCCCTGCTCACCCTCGCGCTCGTCTGCTTCCAGACCTCGCTGCTCGCGCGTCCGTTGTACCTCGACGAGGCGCCTCCGGAGCTGCGTTCCGTGCGCCACGTGCTGCTCGGTTTCGCGGGCGCGCGCAACGCCCCCCCCGGCACGACGCGCTCGCGCGAGCAGGCCCAGGAATTCGCCACCGAGCTCGCGCAGCGCGCGCGCGCGGGCGAGGACTTCGCGGCGCTCGTACGCGCCCAATCGCAGGCGCCCGACGCGCAGTCGGGAGGCGTGCTGGGTACCTTCGCGCGCGGGATGCTCGAGCCGCGCCTCGACGAGTTCCTCTTCGCGGCCGAGACCGGCTGCGGTCAGCGACCCGCTCGAGACGCCCGCGGGCTGGGCGCTGCTGCAGCGCATCGACACGCAAGCAGCGGTGCTGCAGATCCGCATCGACGTCAAGGACCCGGCGGGCGAGGCCCCGGCGCGCGCGCGCCTGGCACGGCTGCTGGCGCAGCTCACGCCCGGAGCGGACTTCGCCAAGCTCGCGCGCGACTTCTCGGACGACGCCGAATCGCGCGCGCGCGGCGGACAATTCGCGGTCTACGAGCGCGGCGCGTCGGACCAGCTGCTCAAGCAGGCGGCCTTCGAGCTCTCCATCGGGGAGGTCTCGCAGCCCGTGCGCTCGCCACTGGGCTACCACGTGCTGAAGCGCGTCGCGCCGGCCGAGCTCGATCCCGCACTGCGCGAGAACCACTGGGTGCGCCTGCGCGCGATCCTGGTGCAGTACGACCTGGCGCAGGGTGCGGACATGAGCAGGGCGCCCGACCAGAAGAAGGCTCGCGAGATCGCGGACGCGCTGGTCGCGCGCATCCGCAAGGGCGAGGAGATGCAGCAGGTCGCAGCCGAGTTCAACGACGACCCGGGCGGCAAGCAGCGCAAGGGCGACCTGGGCTGGATCCACCGCGGCGCCCCGAACCTGGTCCCCGCGCTGGCGCAGGCGGCGCTGCTGCCGGTCGGCACGCTGGCCGAGCCGCTGCTCTCGCCCTTCGGCTACGTGATCGTGCGGCGCGAGCGCTGAGCCAGGCATGGCCGCCCGACTGCCTTCCCAGCCGCGCGTGGGGATCGTGATCCCGGCCCTCGACGAGGAAGAGTCGCTGCCGGCCGTTCTGGAGGCGATCCCGCGTCCGCTGGCGACGCAGGTCGTCGTGGTCGACAACGGGTCGCGCGACCGCACGGCCGAGCGCGCGCGCGCGGGCGGGGCGGTCGTGTTGTCGGAGGCGCGCCGCGGCTACGGCAGCGCCTGCCAGAAGGGCCTGGCCTGGCTCTACGGCCGCGAGCCCGGCAGCCCCGAACCGCCCTGGGGCGGGCACGACGTCGTCGTCTTCCTCGACGCGGACGGCTCCGACCACCCCGAGGAGCTCGCGCGGCTCGTCGATCCGATCCTGCGCGGCGAGGTCGAGGTGGTGATCGGCTCGCGCGTGCTCGGCGGCGCGCCGCGCGCTGCGCTGACGCCGCAGCAGCGCTTCGGGAACGCGCTCGCCTGCGTGCTGATGCGCCTCCTCTTCGGCGCGCGTCACACCGACCTCGGCCCGTTCCGAGCGATCCGCGCCGATGCGCTGGCGCACCTCGCGCTCCGCGACCGGGACTACGGCTGGACGGTCGAGCTGCAGCTCAAGTCCGCCGTGGCCGGTCTGCGCGTGCTCGAGATCCCCGTGCGCTGCCGCGCGCGCACCGGCGGGCGGAGCAAGATCTCGGGCACGCTGTTCGGCAGCCTGCGCGCGGGCCTGAAGATCCTGGGCTGGGTACTCGGATGGCGCGTCGCGCTCTGGTTCACTTCCCGGAGAATCCCCAGCTTCCCTCGATCCGCGCATAGCGGATGCTGAAGATGTCGAGGATCCAGTTGAAGCCGCCGAAGTCGGGCACGATCAGCACCTTCTCGACCTGCATGTTGGCCATGTTCGAATCGGAAGCGTTCTCGCGCGCGATCTGGATGGCCGACTTCGGGATGTCGACCGAGAGCATGGTCACGGCCCAGCCGCTCGAGCTGAAGGTGCCGGAGGTCTCCGTCTGGCGCTGGAACGACAGGCTCGAGCAGCCGCTGGCGGCGGCGGCGAGCGAGAGGAGCAGGGCGCACGCGCCGCGCGAGAGCTGGGACATGCAGCAGACGATAGCGCTGCGGCCGCCGCGGAGGAAGCTGCGCGCGGCAGCAGGAGCTGCCAGGCGGTGCGGGCGGTGAGCGGGACGCGGTCTGTGGAGCTGGAGCGCTCGCTCCTGGAGCACCAGGCCGTGTTCCAGCGGCGCTTCGGCGCCGGGGGGGCGGCGCGGTTGTGGTTCTCGCCCGGGCGCGTGAACCTGATGGGGGCGCACCTGGACTACAACGGCGGTCCGGTCATGCCCACGGCGATCGACCGGGGGACTTTCCTCGCCCTGCGGCCGCGCAGCGACGGCTGGATCCGACTCGCATCCACGCTGGAGCCCGGAGAGCTGGAACTCGGGCGGGACGAGTTGCCGAGAGCGCCCGCGCGTCGCTGGTGGGACTACCCGGTCGGCGTACTGCGCGAGCTGCTGGAGCGCGCCGGGCAACGCGGCCTGCGCGGTCCCGGATTCGACCTGCTCTTCGGCGGGAACCTGCCCGTGGGCGCCGGACTCTCGTCCTCGGCTTCGATCTGCGTCGGCACTGCTCTGGCGCTCGCGGACACTTGGGGCCTCGACCTGCCGCGGTTGGAGCTAGTGCGCGTGGCCCTGGCGGCCGAACGCGGCTTCGTCGGGGTCCAGTGCGGGATCATGGATCCCTACGCGGTGGGCCTCGCGCGCGCGGGCTCGCTGCTCTGGCTGGATTGCAAGGACGAGAGCAGCGCCTGGATGCCGCTCGACACGCAGCGCTACACGATCGCCGTGGCGGACACGCTCGTGCGGCGCGAGCTCGCCCAGGGCGCGTTCAACGAGCGTGTGCGTCAGTGCGCACAGGCCTTCGCGGCGCTGGCTCCCGCGCAGCCCGGCGCAAGCTGCCTGCGCGACATCCGCCTCGAGACCCTCGAGGCGCAGCGCAGTGCGCTGGACCCGCTGCTCGCGCGGCGCGCGGAGCACGTGGTGCGCGAGGTCGCGCGCACGTTCGCGGCACGCGATGCGCTGTTGCGCGGGGATCTCGAGGGTTTCGGGGCGCAGATGACGCGTGCGCACGCGAGCTTGCGGGATCTGTTCGAGGTCAGCGTGCCCGAGCTCGACACGCTGGTCGAGGCCGCGACGGCCTGCGAGGGGGTAGCGGGGGCGCGGCTGACCGGCGCGGGATTCGGTGGCTGTGCCGTCGTGCTGCTGCGGCGCGGCGCCGAGCCGGAGCTGCTCCAACGCCTGCAGCGTGCGTTCCAGGCGCGCTTCGGTCGCGCACCTTCGATCGAGTTCTACGACGGAGACGAGGGCCCGCGCGAGGTCCAGCTCTAGCGAACGCTACTTGGAGAAGGGGTTCTCGCTCGCCAGGTGCTGGGCGCGCTCGTAGAGCAGCGTGCCAACGCGCGTCTTGCGCACCTCGAGGCTGAAGCTGGACTGCAGCAGATCGAGGGCCTGATGCGGCTTGTTCCCGAACAGGTAGTTCGCCCCGAGCACGAGGCGCGCATCCTCGTCGAGGAAGTTGTCCTTGAGGTAGCTCTCGAGATACCCGAGCTGCTTCTCGAAGTCCTGCGGATCGCTGTAGACCGCGTGCTTGTCCACGATCGTGTCGACCAGCCGCGGCTCGAGCTCGAGCGACTTGCGCAGCGCGCTGGCCGCGTAGTGGTAGTCTCCGGTGGCGAAGAGCGCGTCGGAGAGCAGCATGTACAGCACGGCGTCGTCCGGCGCGTACTCGATGGCCTTGGCGTAGTGCGAGACCGCATCGCCGTAGCGGCGTTCGCTGAAGGCCAGGTCCCCGAGCGCGACGTACTGCTGCGCGGAGCGCGCGAGGGCTTGCGCCAGCGCGGGATCGCGCTTCTCGGGCGGAAGGTTCACGCCCGCCGCCTGGCCTTCGCCGGGCGCCGCTTCGGCCGCCGGCTGCGCTTCGGGCGCGGGCTGCTGCTCGTAGACGTGCTCGACGACGACTTGCGGTTGCGGATCGTAGTAGCCGTCGTAGATCACGCTCGTGTACCACCAGGGCGATCCGCCCCAGTAGCAGTAGCCGGGGTAGTTCCAGTACGGGTTCGAGGACCAGCACAGGCTTCCCCAGCCCCAGTTCACGCCACACGACAAGCCCCAGCCCCAACTCGGCCACCAGTAGGTGCAGTTGTTCCACCACCAGTAGCTGTACGGACCGCAGGTGTTCATCCAGGTGCTCGCCGGCGTGCAGTAGCCGGTGTTGCAGGGATCCCACCAGCACATGCCCGTGCCGCCGCCGGTCGTGCCGAAGCTCACGCCCATCGCCAGGCGTAGCGAAGTCTGGCTCGCCACCGCCAGAGCTTCGCCGGAGCGCAGCACTTCCCGGGCGCGTCCGGGATCCTTGGCGTTCAGACTTTCGAGACGCTTGGCGGTGCGCTCGTAGCGCTGCTTGCGCAACTCGGTCGAGACCGCGGGGTCCTTCCGCCCGCCCTGTTTGGCCGTCGCGCTCCCGCGCGTGTCGGCAGTAGCCCCGCGTGCCCTGGATAGCCCCTTGTCCGCGCGCTCGCGCGCGCGGGCGATGTCGCCGGGGCTCGACGTCGGAGCCCGGTAGCGTTCGAGCAGGCCTTCGCGCGTCAGGGGTTGCGTGCGCACCGGAATGCTCGTGCGTCCGACTTCAGGGCGCTGCGGGACTGGACGAATGCCATCCCTCGAGGTCGAGAGCGAGGGCACGCTGGGGCGCCGCTGAGTTCCGAAGCTGGAGACATCCACTTCGCCGCGTCCCACGGTTTCGCCATCCGCAGGGTCACGGACAGGCCGGCTGCCATTCGGCCTGTCCCCGCTGCGGGTGCTGGGTTCCTGGGGACGTCCTGATTCTGCCGTTCGTCGCGCGGAGTCGTAGACACGTGAGGGCGCGGCCGGACTCTGCCCGTCCGGGAGTTCGCGCGCGCGGCCTGTATAGCCGCGAGGACCATCGTTCGAATCGCTCGAGCGTGAAGGCTCGCGCGTGGACGAACTGTACGGACGGGAGGGCGACTCTGAACTCGGGCGGTTCACCGGTGCGGGGCTCGCGCGGCCGCTGCTCGACGGCGCACGGGACACAGGCGAAGGCGCCGGAGCGGGAGCCGTGCGTGAAGGGGCGCTCTGTGGGGCACTGGGTCTCGAGGTCGGAGCCGGGCTGGAGCGCGAGCCACCTCCGCCACCTCCGCCACCTCCGCCACCCGAAGGCATAGGCCGAGAGGATCCGCCGCCGCCCCCGGAAGGAGAAGGAGCAGGTCGCGATGAGCCTCCACCACCGCCACCACCGCTCTGGCCCCGGGAGGCTCCCCGCTGGCCAAGCGAGTCAGCCGCGAGCGTGGCGACGGATCCGACGAGCAACAGGATGGGCAGCAGGGTTCGAGTGCGCGAGGCCATGAGACACCTCCAAGTGTTGTAGCACGAATAGCAAATGGGGTGCCGCCATCTCGGCACCCTGGATTCCGCCTCGCGAGGGGTGGGCCCCGAAGGTGTCCTCAACGCCTTGGACTACCCCGGGGACAGCCGGAAGGGCTCACTTGGCCTGAGTCCAGGACAGCAGAAGGAGCACCTGCTTCGTCCCGGGCGGGTCCAGAGCCCAGCGCAGGTACGGTGCTCCGGCCTTGGCCCCAGGAGGGACCCTTTCTCGCAGGGCCTTCAAGGCCCCGGGCTGCACGCCCTCGAACCCCTCGAGCGGCGTGCCGACCGCGCCGCGGCCGGCGACGCGCTCGAATCCCTCCGGCAGTGCCTCGACGACCTTCGCAAGACGCAGCACGACGAAGCGCGGGCGGAGCTGATCGTCGAGTTCCAGCGTCGCCCGATTCTCGAGCTCTAGGCCGCTCGTCGCGAGTCGCGGCACCCACTCCGCACGCAGCCGCTCGAGCTCCTTGCGCGCGCTCTCGAAAGTCGCGTCCGCCGGCAGCGGGAAGCGCCGCGCGGCGTACTCGGGAGCCGGCGATGGGATCACGTTCCAGGTGCCCGGAGCGGATTTGTCCGCCGCACGGTCGCGCGGCAGGAATGCGTCGCGTACGAAGCTCGTCGGCTGCACGCGCCGCACCGTCTCCTTCCACACACGCCCGGCCCCGTGCCACAGCTCGAGCGCCGCGGGGACGGGCCGCGCGCCCGAGGAGTTCCAGCGAATGGCGCGGCAGGAATCCTGCAGCTTGCCCTGCGGATCGATGAAGGCGATCTCGCCCGGCCGGGCATCCTGCGCGGCGTCGAAGCGCGCACGCAGGCTTCCGAGCGCGCCAAGCGTGGCCGTGCGCGTGAGCTCTTCGCCCGCCCAGGTGTAGCTCTCGAACTGCAGCAGTGCGCGGCGCAACTCGAGCTGCGCCAGCGCCTCGTCGCGCTCCGCGCCGGCGAGCTCCACCGATTCGGCGGAATCGAGCCGCAGCGCAAACACGCGCTCCTCGCATCGCAACCGCAGCAGCCGCATCGGCGCGCCTTCCGAGGCCGCGCCGATCCACAGTCGGGCATGGTCCTTTCCGGCGACGGAGGCGCGCAGGATGTGCGGCGTCTTGGGGTCGGCCTCGTAGACGAGTTCCGACTCCAGCTCGACGCCCTCGAGCAGCTGCGGCACAGGCTTCTGCGGCGTCTCGCGCGCCGGCGGCGGCTTCGGCGGGGGCGGATCCTGGCTCGAGCTCGTGTCGCGCGCGGTCGCGAGCGGCAGCAGCGCGAGCGCGCTCAGGGCAATCTCGAGGCCCAGTCGATCCATGGTTTCGAGTCTTCCCCGTAGCTGATCCCCGAGAGCTCGTTCAAGCCGCGCAGCAGCTGCGCGTGCATGGGCGCGCGCGCGTCCGTCAGCGCGGAGGCCAGGCTGCGCGCTACGGGGCCCTTGCTGCGTGGCTCGTGCGTCCCGATCCAGACCAGCGAGCGCACGGCGGCCGAGGAGACCAGCTGCACGGGATCGTGGACGAGATCGGAGAGTCCCTGGAGCGACTCGCCGTCGCGCAGCGTGCCGAGCAGCAGCGCGCTGTGCGTGCGCACGCCGGGCTCGCTGTCCGAGAGCCCCAGGCGCGCGGAGGCAAGGGCGCAGTTCGCCTGCGCACCGGCCGAGACCAGGCTCGAGAGGCACTGCGCCGCGTTCGTCCGCACCCAGGGATCGGGGTCGGCGCGCAACAGGTCGCAGATGCGCTCGAGCGGCGTCTGCGTGTTGCCGAGGATCATCAGGCCGAGCAGGGCGTTCCCGACCAGCTCCGGATTGCTGTCCTCCAGGCAGGCGACGAGCGGCGAGAGCGCCTCCGGATCGTGCGTGAAGCCCAGCGCGAAGGCGGCCACGATGCGGTTGTCCGGCGGCCCGGTCTGGACCTGGTCGATCAGCTCGCTGCGCCGCGCATGGGCCGTGGTCATGATGACCTTCTCGAGCTCGCGCGCCTTGTTGCGGTCCTCGGCGGTGGCCGCGGTCATCTTGAGCCGCGACCAGGCGCGCAACTCGAGATCCAGGTCCGAGAGCAGCTTCCCGATCGGCTCGTCGACCTTCGAGCGCTCGACCAGGTCGGCGATCGGCTTTGGGTCCTTGCCGTTCGAGAGGTCCTTGCCCGGGTTGGTCCGGCAGGCGGGCAGCAGCAGGAACACGCTGCCGCAGGCAGCCAGGAGGCGGGGGAGAGCCATTTCGGACGCGATGGACGGGCGGGGACGGATCCTCTTCCCCGCAGTCGAGCGCGGCGCATAGTCTAGCTGGGTACCGATCCGCCGCCCAGTCGCGCCTCGAACCCCTGCATGTCCACGCACCTGCTCGAAGCCATGTCCCGCGAGGGTTTCGAGCAGGTCGTCGCGCTGCACGACCGGCGATCGGGCCTGCGCGCCTTCCTCGCGATCCACGATTCGACGCAGGGACCGGCCTTCGGCGGGCTGCGGCGCTGGAGCTATCTCGACGAGGACCAGGCGCTGCGCGACTGCCTCAGGCTCTCGCGCTCGATGACGTACAAGTGCGCGCTCGCGGGTCTGCCTGCGGGCGGCGCCAAGTTGGTGATCCTCGACCGTGCGGAGCTCGATCTCGCTGCCGCGTATCGCGCGATCGGCGCCTTCGTCGAGCGCCTGCAAGGCCGCTTCTACACCGGGCCGGACGTGGGCACGGACGCCGAGGAGCTCGCCTGGGTGGCCGAGGAGACGCGCTTCGTCACCCGTCCGGACGGACAGGGGCCAGGGCTCCTGGCCGAGTCCACTTGCGCGGGCGTCTTCGCTGGCATCGCGGCCTGTCTGCGCCACCTCGACGGCGAGGAAGACTGGCGCCGCCGCACGATCGTGGTCCAGGGTCTCGGAGCCGTCGGACGGGGCCTCGCGCGGCTGCTCCTGGAGGCCGGGGCGAAGGTGCGCGCCTCGGAGCTCGACCCCGAGAAGGCGGAGCGCGCCGCAGGCGAACTCGGCCTCGAGCTGGTCGACCCCGCCAGCGAGTACGACCAGGCCTGCGACGTGTTCGCGCCCTGCGCGCTGGGCGGGATCCTGCACGACCTGACGCTGACGCGCCTGCGTTGCAGAATTGTCGCCGGCGGGGCCAACAACGTGCTGGTGCGCTCGCTGCATGGGGAGCGCCTGCACCAGCGCGGCGTGCTCTACGCCCCGGACTTCGCCATCAACTCCGGCGCGCTGATCCGCGGAGCGCTGTTCCACCTCGAGGGCCGGCGCGAGAGCGTCGAGAACGTCGGCGCGCGCATCGGAGAAGCCCTGGGCGGGATCCTCGCGCGCGCCCGGGCCGAGGGTCTGGCGCCGGTGCGCGTCGCCGTCGACGAGGCCGCGGCACGGATCGCCCGCTGGCGAGGCGAGAGCTCGACGAGGGCCTGAGACGCGCTCTTCCCTTCGCGTCGCGCAGGCGTCAGGATCGCCGCTCCATGCAGCGCCTGTGCACCCGCATCATTCTCGCCGCGGCCCTCCTCCCGGGCCCGGCCTGCCTGTTCGGGGGCGGATCGGATTCCGGTCCGCGCACGGGCGAGCCGCCGCGTCCGACATCGAGCACGACCGCGCCGGTTCCCGTGCAGGCGATCGAGGCGGATGCTCCCGCGCCGACGCTCTCGGCCGACGGCCCTGCCGCGGCGCTCGCGATCCCGCTCAGCGCCGATACGCCGGTCGATTCGCCGGCGCAGCCGGCAGCCGACGCGGCCGAGAAGGAGTTCGAGGGCGAGGGCCTGGCCTTCCAGCGCAGCGAGGGCCAGCTCGGCGTGTGGGTGCCCAAGGCCGAGACGCTCGAGTTCGACGTGCTCGTCGACCTGCCGGTCTTCGGCAAGGTGACGGCCGGCCAGGTCGTGCTCTCCGCGCGCGTCGAGCCCTACGTCCCCGGGCTGCTCGCAAGCAGCAAGCCGGACGCGCCGCGCGAGTGGATGGGCTCGGTCGAGAGCGTCGCGACGGGTTCGCACCTCGGCTACACGCTGCACGAGGTGCTCAAGGCGCGCCTCCTGCCGCAGGCCTTCCCGCGCATGTACTACACCGACGTGCAGACGGGCTCGGAGAACCGCCGCAAGGAGCTCAAGCTCGGCACGAAGGAAGGCAAGTACGTCGACAACTACAGGAACGACGGCCACTGCAAGGGCTGCAACAACCGCGAGCACTTCATCGACTCGAACTGGCTCTGGGGCAAGCCCAGCCACTGCGACGGCTGCAAGCGCGGCGAACACCGCGTCTGGCGCCCGGACAAGACGCGCGACGTCCCCGAGGGCACGCTCGACATGCTCAGCGCGGTGTACCTCGCGCGCACGATGGTGCGCGAGGGCCACATGCAGGAGACGCTCTCGATGGTCGACGAGCTCAAGCTCTGGAACGTGCAGCTCACGCAGGGCGAGAAGAAGCGCCTCGAGGTGCCGGCGGGCAAGTTCGACTGCGTCGAGGTGCGCCTGAAGTCCTCCGTCCCGCCCGGCGAGCCGCCGCCCAAGGACGGCTTCGAAGGCCTGTTCGGGCTGAAGGGCACGATCCAGGTCTGGCTCGACGCGCGCTACGGCGTGCCGGTGCAGATCCAGGGCGAATTCCCGATCAAGCTGCTTTCGAGCAACCTCGACGTCTACGTGCAGCTCAAGGGCTTTCGCGGCTCGGCCAAGGGCTTCGCCGCGCTGCGCTAGGCCCGTTCGTCCGGGCCTGTGATCGTGCCCTGCAGTTCGGCCAGCAGGCCGTCGAGGTCCACGGGCAGGTCCTCGAGCACGAAGCGGCCCTGCGCGTCGGTGTGCGTCTCGGTCAGGCCGGGTTGCGCCGCTTCGAGCTCCTCGACGCGCGCCTGGTTGCGGCGGTACTCGAACAGCAGCCGCCGCGCGTGCTCGAGCAGGTCCTTCTCCTTCAGCGCGCGCCGCAGCGCCGCGGCCAGGTCGCGCGGATCGCAGGGCTTGAGGAAGAAGCGCTGGATCTCCCCGCGGTTGATCGCATCGATCGCCGCCGTGAGCGTCGGCTTGCCGGTCAGCATCATGCGCACGGAGCCCGGTGCGAGCGTGCAGGCGCGCGCGAGCAGCTCCGTGCCGGTCATGCCCGGCATGTCGTGGTCGGAGACGATCGCGTCCGGCGGCCGCGCGCGCATCAGCGCCAGCGCCTCGTCGCCCGAGGAGGCGCGCACGAACTCGAAGGGCTCGTGGCGCAGGTTGCGCGCCAGGGCCGAGAGGATCTGCGGGTCGTCGTCGACGAACAGCACGCTGTGCTTCAAGAGAGTTCCTCCCTGCCTGTTGCCGCGCGCGGCCTGCCGACGCGGATCACGACCGGTTCCTTCACGCCCTGCAGGCGCGCGTGGTTGCGGATGCGTTCGCAGACGACCACGCTCACCAGCTGCCCGGCCGCGAGCAGCGTGCGTCCGTCGTGCAGTTGCAGCGGCTCGGCCAGCACCATGCCCGGCCGCAGCTCGCTGAAGAGCACGCGCCGCGTGCCCTGCTCGCGTCCCGCGGCGCCCTCGGGGTCGGAGGCGACCCACTGCCCGATCGCGGCGCGCACGCTCTCGTCCGGCGCGCTGCGCGCGCGCACGCGCGCCCAGGCTTCGTCGCGGCGATGGCCCTCGTCCTCCAGGCGCGCGACCTCGAGCAGCGGCCCGAGCAGCCGCGCACCGTCGACGGCGTCCGGCGCAGCCTCGGGCCCCAGGCCCTGCAGGATCGCCACCACGCCCTCGAGGCGCGGGATGCGCAGCAGCAGGCGCGCACCCACCTCGGGCACCTGCGCCAGCATGCGCTGCTCCTCGGAAGTCAGCTCCTCGCCCGCGGCCTGCTTGTGGCGCACCTCCAGCGGCACCGCCACGCGCCCGAGCTGCGACATCAGCGCCGCGAGCTCGATCTCCCAGGCGTTCCCGCTGCCCGCCGCCTGCGCCACCGCGCGCGCGTGGTCGCGCAAGCGCGTCGCGCGACCGAAGGCGTCGGCGTCCGAGAGGGCCAGGATCTCGGTCAAAACGCCCAGTGCGCCCTGCAGCGTGTTCTCCAGCAGCTCGCGCTCGGCCCGCAGGCGGTGGTGATGCTCGATCGCCGCGTCGAGCACGGCCGTGAGCTGCTCGGAGCTGCAGGGCTTGTTGAGGAAGCGGAAGATCGCGCCCTCGTTGACCGCGCGCGAGGCCGTGAGCTGGTCGGCATTGCCCGTGAGCATGACGCGCGTCGTGTCGGGCGCTGCGCTGCGCGCCTGTGTCAGGAGCTGCGCACCGTCGAGGCCGGGCATGCGCATGTCCGAGACCAGCACGGCGAAGGGCCCGCGCGCACGCAGGATCTCGATCGCCTGCAGTGGCTGATCGGTCGCTTCCAGCTCGTAGCGGCCGCGCAGGTTGCGGCGCAAAGCCGAGAGCACCTGCGGCTCGTCGTCCACCAGCAGCACGCGCTCGAGGCTCATGCGGCCGCGACCTGGCCGGAGTCCCGGCAGCTCTCGAGCCAGACTGGGTAGCGCTCGGACAGGCCGAGGCGCGCGAGGTACTCCACGTCCAGCGGTGTCTGCTCGCCGCTCGCACAGCCCTCGATCTCGGCGGTGATCGCTGCAGCGCCGTGCACGCAGCACAACGGCCCGAAGCCCGTTTCCGCGAGCGGCGCGGGCCGGTGATGGAAGGCCACCGACTCGATGATCGCGCCGGGCAGGCCCCAGATCCCGAGCAGGTACGCGCCCAGGTCGGAGTGCGTGCCGCCGAAGACCTCGCGCTCGGCCAGTTCCAGATCGAGCTGCGGATCGGCCTGCAGGCGCTGCAGGATCGTGGCGTAGCGTTCCGGCGCCTGCGCCAGCAGCAGCAGCAGGCCGACGTGGTGCAGCATGCCGCCGAAGAAGGCCTGGTCCACCAGTCCGCGCTCGGCCTTCTCGGCCAGCGCGATCTGGCGCGCGCGCGCGCCCACGCGCGTGCTCGAGGCCCACAGCTGGCGGATCGCCTGCTCGCAGCGCGGATCGCGGTCGTACTTGGAGAAGACGTGCACCGAGAGCACCAGCGCCTTGATCGTCTCCAGGCCCAGGAAGCGCACGGCCAGACCGGGGTCGGAGATGCGCTGGCGCACGCCGAAGAAGGCCGAGTTCACCAGCTGCAGCACCTTGGCCGTCATGGCCACGTCGTGCGCGATGATCGTGCCGACGTTCTCGAGCGAGCCCGCGGGCGAGCTGACCTCGGCCACGATCTCGTTGTAGAGCGTGGGCAGGCTGGGCAGCGAGCCCAGGCTCGAGGCGAGCTGCTGCAGCTCCGGCGCGACCAGCCGGTCCTGCAGCGTGCAGGCGCGCTCGATCGTCGCACGCAGGAGCTCGGGGCTGCAGGGCTTGTTGAGGAACTGGTGCGCCGGTCCGACCGAGCGCAGCGTCAGCTCCTGGTCGGCGTGCCCGGAAAGGATGATGCGCACCAGCTGCGGATGGCGCTTGCGGACCTCGTCCAGCAGTTGCACGCCGTCCAGGCCGGGCATGCGCATGTCCGAGACGACCACGTCGAAAGGCTCGCGCTGCAGCAGCTCCAGCGCGGCCTCGCCGCCGCCGGCGAAGGCCATCTCCCAGTGCTCGCGCATCGGCCGCAGCATGCGCTGCAGGCCGGAGAGCACGGCCTGCTCGTCGTCGACGAAGAGGATGCGCTTCACGGGCCCGTCCCCCTGGGCTGTGCGGCACCCGCGCGCGCGGGGTTGAGCGGGATGCGCACGACGAAGGTCGTGCCGCGGCCGACCTGGCTCTCGACCGCGATCGTGCCCGCGTGCTTGTCGACCACGACCGAGCGCGCGATCGCCAGGCCCTGGCCCGTGCCCTTGCCGACGCCCTTGGTGGTGAAGAAGGGGTCGAAGATGCGGCCGCGGATCGCCTCGGGGATCCCGGCGCCGTCGTCGCCGATGCGCAGCTCGACCCAGGCGCCGACGATCGCGGTCGCGACGCTGATCCGGCCCTTGTGGCCCGAGTTCGCGCCGTAGCGCTCGGCGATCGCGTGCGCGGCGTTGATCACCATGTTGAGCACGACCTGGTTCATCTCGTCGGGCAGGCAGGGCACGAGCGGCAGCGCGGGATCCAGGTTCAGCTCCAGCTCGGCCACGTATTTCCACTCGTTGCGCGTGACCGTGACCGTGCTCTCGATGTTGCGGTTCAGGTCGACCAGCACCTTCTCGCCCGTGCCGGGGTGCGAGAACTCCTTCATCGCGCCGACGATCTTCGCCACGCGCGCGAGCCCCGTGAGCGACTCCTCGAGCGCCCGCGGGATCTCCTGCGCGAGGTAGTCGAGGTCGAGCTTGCGCGCGAGCAGGGCCAGCTCGCCGCTCGCGCGCACGGCCTCGAACAGCGGCCGCAGCTCGCCGAAGGAGTCGCGCAGGAAGCGCAGGTTGTCGCCCACGAACTGCGTGGGCGTGTTGATCTCGTGCGCGATGCCCGCCGCGAGCTGGCCGATCGACTCGAGCTTGAGCGCGTGCGCGTACTGGCCGTCGAGGATCTTCTGCTCGGTGATGTCGCGCCCGAAGACCACGCAGCGCCAGCCTTCGTCGGCCTCGACCGGGTTGATCGTCAGGCCCAGGAAGCGGCTCTTCGACTCCGCCAGCGCGAGGCGCAGCTCCGGGATGCGCACGGTGGCGCGTTCCTCGAAGGCCTGGCGGATGCCGGCCAGCAGGCCCGCACCCGACGGGCCGAGCAGCGCGTCGATGCGCGCCCCGATGGCCTCGGCCTCGCTGCGGCCGAAGACGCGTCCTGCCTCCGCGTTCCAGAGGCGCACGACGAGCCCGGAGTCGACCGCGATCAGGATCGCGGAGACCGAGCGCACGACCGCTTCGGCGCCCGAGAGACGCGCACGCAGGAATGCGAGCTCGGCCTGCGGGTCCTGCGGTGGCGTGGTCTGCGGGGCAGTTTCGGCGGGTGCTTCCAGGAGCGGCGACCTCGAGCGCGGATCCCACTATCGGCGCGCCGTACGCGGCCTGCCGCTGCAGCTTCGCGCGAGCGCGGCTGCGCGCGCGCCAGTGCCTCCGAGCTACGACCGATTCCGTATCCAGGTTCGCGCGTTCAGGCGCGCGCAGGCAGGCCGAGTTCCTCGAGCAGCCCGGCCAGCGCGACCGGCTTCCGTTCGTGCGCCGAACGCCGCGCAGCCTCCATCAGGCAGAACGTCTCGAGTCCCTGCTCGAGATCGGGCGCGTGCGGCCGGCCCTCGATCAGCGCACGCGCGAAGTGCTCGGCGTAGTTGGCGAACTCGCCGTAGTGCATGCCGTGCACCTCGCTGCCGAAGTAGTAGTGCCGGCCGGCATAGAGGTGATCCTCGGTGACCTCGGTCCCGTCGCTGGCGCTGTGCACGTAGCGCATGTCGTGGTACTGCGCCAGGCTCGTGCCCGCGTCGCCGTAGAGCATCAGCTCGATGCAGTTGCGCGCGCTCGGCAGCTCGTGCACGCCGTAGTGGCCCAGCGCGCGGCCGAGGCGGCCGTCCTGCGACACGACGTTGACCACGTACACGTCCATGCCCGCGATGCCGTGCTGCTGCCCGAGCTTCGAGCGCGAGCCGAAGGCCTGCACCTCGCGGATCGGACCCAGGTACCAGCGCAAGAGGTCGAGCGGGTGCGAGAGCCCGAGGAAGATCCAGTCGGTGTCGCGCGCGACCCAGGGCGACTTCGAGTAGTACCAGTCCATGCGATGGATGTAGTGCGCGTCCGCGAGCTCGATGGCGCCGATCTCGCCGCGTTCGAAGGCCGCGCGCTGGCGCAGGAAGGGCTCGAAGAAGCGCGTGCTCTGGCCGACCAGCAGCTTGCGGCCCGTGCGCCGAGCGGCGGCGAGGATGCGCTTCCCGTCGGCGACCGAGTTCACCAGCGGCTTGGTGCAGATCACGTCCTTGCCGGCCTCGAAGGCGCGCTCGACGTGCTCGCCATGCGAAGCATCGGGCGTGTAGATTGCGACGATGTCGACCTCGGGGCGCGCGAGCAGCTCGGCGTAGTCCTGCGTGTAGAAGAGTTCGGGTGCCGCCTCGCGCGCCGAGGCTATCTTCCCCTGCTCGAGATCGCAGCCGCCGACCGCGCGCGCGTGGGCGATCCGATCGAGCGCGAGCAGCAGCGTGCGCCCCTCGTGCAGTCCGAGGATGCCGATGCCCTTGGCGCGCGGGTGCTTCTCCGGCCGCGGGAGCGAATTCGTGCCGGGGATGTGCTCGAGGAAGCCCATGTTTGACGCCGAGGCCGGAGCGGCCCAACATCCCGCGCATGAGCGCGGAACGCAAGCATCTCGACTACACGCTCAGCGACGACCCCGCGCGGCTCGACTTGGACGCGATCCACGGCTTCCTCAGGCACTCGTACTGGTCGCCGGGAATCCCGCGCGAGACGGTTGCGCGCGCGATCGCGAACTCGCTCTGCTTCGGCGTGTATCTCGGGGAGACGCAGGTCGGCTTCGCGCGCCTCGTGACCGATCGCGCGACCTTCGCCTACCTGGCCGACGTGTTCGTGCTCGAGTCGCACCGCGGCCGCGGGCTCTCGCGCGCGCTGATGGAGCTGATCCTGGCGCACCCCGAGGTGCAGGGCCTGCGACGCTGGCTGCTCGCGACGCGCGACGCGCACGGGCTCTACCGCAAGTTCGGCTTCGTCGATCTGGCGAACCCGGCCATGTTCCTCACGCGCCACGATCCCGAGGTGTACCAGCGCGGACCCGCGGTCTGCTGAGCGCTACCAGCCGTTGCGCGAGTCGTAGCCGACCTCGGTCACGAAGCCCTCCTGGATGCGGAACAGGACGCAGAAGGCATCCTCGACGTTCTCGAGCGCGAAGCGGCCGTAGCACAGCGTCAGCCCGTTCGCGTTCGTCAGCCGATCCGGCGGACCGTAGGCGCGCACGACGTCCTCGATCGTCCACAGGTGGTGCTCGCGCAGCAGCGCCTCGGAGATGTCCTCCGTGACCTCGTCCTTCTGCGCGCGGCGCCAGTTCTCCTGGATGCGCGTGCAGAGCTTCTCGATCGACTCGCAGCCCGGCCCGCGCAGGTTGGCCCAGGCGCGGCCGCCGATGCCCGGGCGCACGCCGGTCGCGAGCACCGCGATGCGCGCGTCGAGATCGTCGAGGCGCCGGCCGAGTTCGATCACCGTGTCGTTCGAGGCTGCGGCCGGAGCGGAAGAGCTCGTCGGTCGGGCGCGGCCGAGCGCTTCGAGCTGCGCCAGGATCTCGCGCTTGGCGGCCTCGAGTTCCTCGCGCGTCACTGCGGCGGCAGCCTGCACCTCGATCGGCCGGGCGTCTGCGGCTCGTGCGGAGTTCGAGCCGCGCAGGAACCAGCCTGCGCCCAGACCAACCGCGGCCGCGCCCAGTGCGACGAGTGCGGGCACGAGCCAAGGTGCGCGAGTGCTTTCGGTCGTCACGGATCCTTCTCCAGCATCACGATCGTCACTTGTCCGCGTTGGGCGGCGCTCTTGCCGCCATAGGGTTGCAGCGGGTCGTTGCTCATGTGCCAGCCGGAGAAGCGCACCTCGAGCCGCTTGGGCGCTGCCTCTGCCCCGGCCGTCAGCATGCCGTTGGCGCCGGTGAGGCCCAGGAAGCGGCCGTCGAGCCATACCTCGGCCCTCAGGGCCGGTTTCGCGCTCGGATCGCGCATCAGCACGAGCACCTTGGTCGCCCAGCCGCGCTCGAGCGCGACCTCGGCGATGCGCTGACCGCCTCGGCGCACGAAGGCGTTCTCGTTGCCGAACGCCGGCTGGTAGCCCTCGGCCCAGAGCGACCACTCGAAACGCGCCTCGTCGGGCACGGCCGAGGTCTCGAGCGGGCCGGTGTGCAGGAAGACGCCGTTTTCACTCGACGGCGTCAGCGCCAGCGCGCGCACCTGGAAGGGCTCGATCGCCTCGCCGGTCGCGCGGTCGCTGACCCTGAACACGAGCTCTGAACTGCGGTCGAGGTCGTAGCGCAGGAACGTGATGTTGTCGATCGGCGGCGAGATGCGCAGCGAGGTCGGATTCCAGCGCCAAGCCGCGAGGCTCGAGAGCGTCAACTCGTACTCCCCGTGCGGCAGGTTGTCGAAGCAGAAGCGCAGGTGGAACCCGCCCGCGGGATCGCGCTCGCTGACGAGTTGGGCGCGGCGGCTCCACCTCGCCCCGCTGACCGGCACGAGGTCGAGCATCACGCTGCCCGATTTCGGCAGCGTCTCGCGGGTCCAGGAGCCGCCCTCGCGCAGCAGCTCGCCGTGGATCGCGCCCGCAAGCAGCTTCGGATCGCGATGCAGCGGCACGAGGATGTCGCCCAGCCGACCCCCGAGGTCGATGCGCGGCTCGTCGCAGAGGAAGTCCTCGGGCGGCTCGACGACGAGCCACCTCGGACGCTCGCTCAGTTCTGGAGCACAGAAGCGCCCGTTCGAATCGCTCTCGACGCGGCCGAGCTCGCGCGCCTTCTCGCCCACGAAGACGAGCGACACGCCCGGGAGGGGCATGTCGAGGTCGAGATCGAGCACCGTGCCGCGGCAGCGAATCGCTTCACGCACGAAGGCGCCCAGGAGCACTTCCTCGACGGGCTGAGACTGTGCCCGCGGCGGCGCTTCAGGAGCACCAGCCAGGCGCTCGCCGGTCGTCTCGCCCTCGGGCGTCTCGAGCGGCGCGGCCTGCGCGTGCCGGTATGCAGGCGTCTCGCCCCGCGCAGGCAGCTCGACCGCAGGGCTGGCGCTCTCCGAGCCCGCGCAGGTCCGCCATCCGAACCACGCCAGCAGCGCGACGACAAACGTCAGCAGCGCAACGAGTGCGGGCGATCTGGCTGCCTGCCCCATGTGGAGCAGGCTAGCACGCGTCACTCGAACTCGCCGCTCGCCGGCAGCGCGTTGGCGCGCAGCGGGTGCTTGACGATCACGGCCGTGGCCGGCCCCTCGCCGACGCGGAATTCGGTCCCGACCTTCTGGTGCCGGCGCTTGACGTAGGCCAGCACGGCGCCGGTGTCGAGCACGAACGAGTAGGCCCAGCTGGTGACGACGCCCAGGTCGCGCCACTCGCCTTCGTCGAGCCGGAAGAGCCGCGTGCCGCGCGCGACCGGGTCGTCGTGCGAGACTTTCAGCACCACCAGGCGCTTGTTGAGCCCGCCGTAGGTGTCGATCTTGGCCACGACCTCCTGGCCGATGTAGCAGCCCTTGGTCAGGGAGAAGGCGTCCTCCCAGCGCGCCTCCTGCGGGTAGACGCTCTCGTCCACGTCCTCGCCCGGCAGCGCGACGCCGGCTTCGACGCGCAGGATATCGCGCACGACGATGCCCGAGGCCGCGGCACCGGCCGCGCGCAGCGCGCTCCAGAGCCCGGGCGCCTGCTCGGGCGTCATCACCAGCCGGATCGCGCGCGAGCCGAAGGCGCGCGTGCGCGCGGCGATCAGCGGGCCTCTCCATGAACTGCACGACGGTCCAGCGGTACTCCTCGTCCGGCAGCTTGCAGCCGAGGACCTGCTTCACGAGCGCGTCGGACTTCGGTCCGAGCACGAGCAATGGCGCATAGCTCGCACCCTGGTCGGCGAAGGCGAGCTTCTCGCTGAAGTGGTAGCGCTCGAGCGCCGCGCGCAGCGCCGCGGCGCGGCCGGGCGGCACGCTCAGCACGAAGC
Organism: uncultured Planctomycetota bacterium; assembly: GCA_963829015.1. GTDB lineage: Bacteria > Planctomycetota > UBA1135 > UBA1135 > JADJLZ01. The sequence continues at coordinate 232,996 of CAWHGR010000001.1, forward strand.
GCGTGTCCTCGACGCGGTAGAGCTCGAACTCGAACAGCACCTTGCCCTTGGCGTCGAGCAGCAGGTTGCGCTGGCCGCCGCCGACGGGCAGGGCGCGCACGTCGTTGGCCAGCAGCCGGTGCAGGAAGGCCGCGGCCTCGGGACCCGAGATCTCGAGCCGTCCACGGTCGGTCTCGTCGAACAGCGCGCAGCCCTCCTGCGCCGCGTGGTACTCGGCCGGGACGTCGCCGTAGGTCAGGACGTGCGGCGGCTCGCCGGGCTGCAATCGCGCGCCGGCGGCCTGGTGCACCGGGAAGAGGACGCTCGTATCCAAGACGACGAGCATATCCGCCCAGAGACTTCGGGCGCAGCTTGACAGCCGATCCGCGCGCACCAGACTGGTGCGATTCCGGATGACGCGTCCTCTCCATAGGCTCGCCACCCTCGGCTGCATCGCGCTCGCGGGCTGCAACCTCCAGCCCGCGCCGGGCGCGATCCGGATGGCGCTCAACCCGGCCAGCGTCGCCGCGCTCTCCGACGCGCCCGAACAGAAGAAGGTGCTCGAGGCCCTGCTGCTCAAGTACTTCGGCACGCACGCCGGGCCGCGCTACGAGCCGCTCGAGTCCTGGAAGGCGCAGGGCATCGACCCGAACCATCCCGAGCGCGAGTTCACCCCCGAGACCTGGGCGCCGATCGTCGCCGCCAACCGCGAGCGCCTCTCCTACGAGATCGCCCACGCGGCGAACCCCGAGGCGGCGCAGGCGCTCGAGCGCGCCTACCCCTCGCTGGTCGAATCGGCCGAGCTCTTCCGCACGCAGTGCCTGCACTGCCACGGCGTCGAAGGCGGCGGCGACGGGCCGACCAGCGCCACGATCAACCCCAAGCCGCGCGACTTTCGCAAGGGCATCTTCAAGTTCACCGCGGTCAAGGACAAGGCGCGCCCGCGGCGCGAGGACCTCGAGCAGCTGCTCGAGCGCGGCGTCGAGGGCACGGCCATGCCTTCGTTCCTGCGGCTCTCGCTGCCCGAGCGCGAGGGGCTGGTGGACTACGTGCGGCTGCTTTCGATCCGCGGCGAGGTCGAGTCGCTGCTGGTGCGCAGCTGGAAGGACGACGAGAAGCTCGACGACGAAGCCGCGGCCGAGGCGCTGGAGCTCGTCTCTGAGCGCTGGCAGAAGGCGCGCCTGAAGCTGATCGCCTTCGAGGGTCCGATCCCGCCCGACTCGCCCGAGCTGCGCGCGCACGGGCGCGAACTGTTCCTCGACCCGAAGAAGGGCAACTGCGTCTCCTGCCACGGGCCCGAGGGCCACGGCGACGGCGCGCTGGCGTTCAAGACCGACGCGCAGGGACGCAAGTCGCCGGCCTACCAGGACGACTGGGGCTACGAGATCATGCCGCGCGACTTCTCGAGCGGCATCTTCCGCGGCGGCTCGCGCCCGATCGACGTCTACCGGCGCATCTACGCCGGCATCAACGGCACGCCCATGCCCGGGCTGGGCGAGACCAAGGGGCCGGACGGCCAGCCGCTGCTCGCGGGCGACGACATCTGGGCGCTGGTCCACTACGTGCGCTCGCTGGCCGCGCGCGCGGAGTAGGACCGCCATGCGCGTGCTGGCTGCCACGCTCTTCGCGCTCTTCGCGCTGCTCGTCGTCTGGAGCTTCGTGGTCGCGCCCGCGCGCGGCTGGGGCATGCCCGAGAACGTCGCCACGCTGGGCGCGAGCGTCGACGAGCTGTTCGGGAAGATCCAGTGGATCGTGGGCGCGTTCTTCGTGCTGACGCTCGGCCTGCTCTCGTGGTTCGTCTGGCGCCAGGGGCCGGGCGGCGGCGGAGCGCGCAGCGCGATCGCGGACCACCTGCCGCTCGAATGGCTCTGGACGCTCGTGCCCGGCGCGATCCTGGTCTGGCTGGCGCTGGTGCAGATCGCGCCCTGGGAGGCGATGAAGTTCCTGAACAGCATCCCGCGCGGCGCCGACGGCAGGCCGCGGGCCGCGCTGTGCGAGGTCTGGGCCAGCCAGTTCGACTGGCGCATGCTCTACCCGGGCGCGGACGGCCGCTGCGGCAGCCCCGACGACCTGCACTCGACCTACGAGCTGGTCGTGCCGGTCGACGAGCCGGTCGTCTTGAGCCTGCACTCGCGCGACGTGATCCACAGCTTCTTCGTGCCGAGCTTCCGACTCAAGCAGGACATCCTGCCCGGCCGCGAGACGCTGATCTGGTTCGAGTGCACCAAGGCCGGCGAGTACGACCTCCTGTGCGCGGAGCTGTGCGGCTACGGCCACTACAAGATGGCGGGCAAGGTGCGCGCCGTGCCGCGCGCCGAGTACGAGGCCTTCCTCGCGGACAAGACGCGCGCGCTCGCAGCGAACGGCACGGAGGACCGGAAGTGAGCCTCCTCGCCCGAGTCTTCTCGACCGACCACAAGGTGATCGGGCGGCAGTTCTTCTGGAGCGGCCTCGCGATGGCGCTCTTCGGCGCGCTCAGCGCGCTCCTGATCCGCTGGCAGCTGGCCTGGCCCTGGAGCCCGATGCCCGTCGCGGGCGCGCTTGTGTTCCCGAAGTCGGGCGGCGTGCCCTCGCCCGAGTTCTACAGCGCGCTGTTCACGTTCCACGGCACGCTGATGGTCTTCTTCGTGGTCATCCCGCTCTTGACCGGCTGGCTGGGCAACTACCTGATCCCGCTGCTCGTCGGCGCGCGCGACATGGCCTTCCCGCGCCTCAACATGCTCTCGTACTGGATCATGCCGCTGGCGATCGGTTGCCTGTTCACGGGCTTCGCGGTCGAGGGCGGATCGGCGCAGGCGGGCTGGACCTCGTATCCGCCGCTCTCGACGCACACGAACGCGACGCCCGGGTCCCTGCACGGCCAGAGCTGGTGGCTCGCGGCGATCGTGCTGATGGGCATCTCCTCGACGCTCGGCGCGCTCAACTACGTCACGACGGTGGTGAAGCTGCGCGCGCGCGGGATGAGCTGGCTGCGCCTGCCGCTCACGGTCTGGGCGCTGTTCCTCTCGGCCTGCATCCAGCTGGCGGGCCTGCCGGTCCTGACCGCGGGCGGGATCCTGCAGCTCTCCGACCGGCTGCTCGCGACCGGCTTCTACTCGGCCGACGGCTCGCCGCTCCTGTGGCAGCACCTGTTCTGGTTCTACGGCCACCCGGCGGTCTACGTGGTGATCCTGCCGGCGATGGGCGTCGTCTCCGACGTGCTCAGCGTGCACGCGCGCAAGAGCGTGTTCGGCTACCGCGGCATGGTCTTCTCGATGCTGGCGATCACGCTGCTCGGGTTCATGGTCTGGGCGCACCACATGTTCGTCTCGGGCATGAACCCTGCTCTGGGCATGGCCTTCGGGATCGCCACCACGCTGATCGCGCTGCCCTCGGGCGTGAAGGTCTTCAACTGGCTGGCGACGCTCTGGGGCGCGCGTCTGCAGCTCACCAGCGCGATGCTCTTCGCACTGGGCTTCGTGGCGCTGTTCATCACCGGCGGGCTCTCGGGACTGTGGCTGGCCTGCACGCCGGTGGACGTCTACATGCACGACACCTACTTCGTCGTGGCGCACTTCCACTTCATCGTCTTCGGCGGCTCGGTCTTCGGGCTCTTCGCGGCCTGCTACCACTGGTTCCCGAAGATGTTCGGGCGCATGCTCGACGAGCGCCTCGGGCGCGTGCACTTCGTGGGCACGTTCGTGCTGACGGTGGGCGTGTTCCTGATGATGCACCAGCTGGGACTCGCGGGCATGCCGCGGCGCATCGCCGACCCGACGGTCTATCCCTCGCTGCGGCACCTCGCGCCGCTCAACGTCTGGATCACCTGCTGCGCGCTGCTGCTCGCGGCCTGGCAGTTCCTGTTCCTGGCGAACCTCGGCTGGAGCCTCGCACGCGGCCCGCGCGCCCCGCGCAACCCCTGGCGGGCGAACACGCTGGAGTGGGAGGCCGACTCGCCGCCGCCGCACGGCAACTTCGGGCCGCAGCCGCAAGTCGAGCGCGGGCCCTACGAGTACGATCCGCGCGCCGACGGGCAGGACTTCCGGCCGCAGGCCGCTACACTCTCCGCCCGTCCATGAGACCGGACCCCAGCCCCTGGCCCTTCCGCCTCGCGCTCGCGACGCTGCTCGCGGCGGTGCCGCTCGTCTTCCTGGGCGGATCCGTGACCACGCTGCACGCCGGCATGGCGATCGACGGCTGGCTGGTGGTCGATCGCGGCCGGGGAGACTTCTTCATGGTCTTCTACCCGCTCGACCGCTGGATCTCCGAGCTCGGGCCGAGGATGGAGCACTCGCACCGGCTGTTCGGCACGCTGGTCGGGCTCCTGGCGATCGCCACGCTGCTCTGCGCGTTCGCGACTCGCGCCTCGCGCATGGTCAAGACGGCGGCGCTCGTGAGCCTGCTGGCGGTGATCGTGCAGGGCGTGGTGGGTGGGTTGCGCGTGCTCGAGAACTCGCCCGACCTGGCCTTCCTGCACGGCGCGCTCGGCCAGGCGGTCTTCGCAGCCATCGGGGCGGTGATGGTGGTCAGCTCGCGCCGCTTCCAGCAGGCGCGCCACGAACCCTCGCTGGCCGTGCAGCGTGCGCTGCCGGTCGCGCTCGTCGCCCTGGCGGTCGTCTACCTGCAAATCGTGCTCGGTGCCTGGTTGCGCCACGGGCGCAACGACCTCGTGCTGCTGGCGCATCTCCTGACCGTCGTCCTGGTCGTGGCCGGCGTGCTGGTGCTGGCCAAGGCGCTGCGCGCAGCTGGCGAACAGAGTGCGCTCGCGCGCTTGCCGCGCTGGCTCTTCGCGGCGCTCGTGACGCAGGCGGTGCTCGGCATCCTGGCCTTCATGTCGGCCTACCGCTTCGTCGGGCCCGACCCGAAGACCGTCGGCCAGGGACTCTTCCCGACGCTGCACGTGCTCGGCGGCGCCGCGCTGCTGGCCGCGACGCTGGCGAGCGTGCTCTGGAGCTGGCGCGTGCGCGCCGCGCGCAGCGCGCCCGCGCGCATGGCGCACGACGCCCTGGGGGGGACGACGTGAGGGAACGCGTCGTGCTCGTCGAGCGCAGCCCGCTCGCGGACTGGTTCACGCTCACCAAGCCGCGCATCGGCTCGTTCATCTTCCTCGCGGCGCTGATCGGCGCGGCGCTGGCTGCCGGAGCGCACGTGCCCTGGGCCTCGGCCTGCGAGGCGGCCTTCTACGTCACCTGCGCGGCGGCCGCCGGCAGCGCGCTCAACCAGGTGCTCGAGCGCGAGACCGACCGGCGCATGCTGCGCACCTGCGAGCGCCCGATCGCGGCCGGGCGCATCGGCCTGCGCGACGCGATCCTGTTCGGCGGCGCGCTGGCCTGCGTCGGCATCGCCGGCCTGGCGCTGCGCTTCAACCTGCTGGCGGCGCTGCTCGCCTGCGCGACGCTCTTCGCCTACGTCGCCGTGTACACGCCGCTCAAGCGCGTCAGCACGCTCAACACCGTCGTCGGCGCGCTGCCCGGCGCGGCGCCACCGCTGCTGGGCTACGTGGCCATCGCGGGCAGCACCGGCGCCTGGGCCTGGGCGCTCTTCGCGCTGATCTTCGTCTGGCAGTTCCCGCACTTCCTCGCGATCGCCTGGATCTACCGCGAGGACTACGCGCGCGCCGGACTGCGCATGCTGCCCTCGGTCCCCGGCGGACGCGGCGTCGCTTCGCGTTCGGCGCTCTCCTATGCGCTGGTCCTGATCCCCGTCGCGCTCGTGCCGGCGGTCTGCGGCGACGCGAGCGCGCGCTACGGCCTGGGTGTGCTCGTGGCGAGCCTCGTCTACGCCGCGGCCGCGCTGCGCTTCGCCTGGCGCGAGGACGAGCGCAACGCGCGCCTGCTGCTGTACACGAGCCTGGTCTACCTGCCGCTGGTGCTCGGGCTGGCGCTCTTCGACCCCGTCGCGCGCGGCTGAGGCTCGGGCGATGCAGGCAACGAGTGCAGCGCTCCCTGAAGCCGACCACGAGAGCGGTCCGCCGGTCGAGAGCGCGCGCTTCGGGCTGTGGCTCTTCCTCGGCTCCGAGGCGCTGCTCTTCGCCGGACTGATCGGCTCGTACCTCTTCCTGCGCGGCGGCTCGCGCTCGTTCGGCAGCCCGGGCGCGGAGCTCGAGCGCTTGTTCACGGCCTTCAACACGCTGGTGCTGCTGGGAAGCTCGTACACGGTCGCGCGCGCGGTCAAGGCCGCAGACGAGGGCGCGCGCGCGCGCTGGCTGGGCGCGACGCTGCTGCTCGGCGGCGCGTTCCTGTGCCTGCAGCTGAACGAGTACACGAGCCTGCTCGGGCACGGCATCCTGCCGCGCACGAACCTCTACTGGTCGTGCTTCTTCGTGCTCACCGCCGTGCACGGCGCGCACGTGCTCGGCGGATTGTGCGCCCTGGCCTGGACCGGCCGGCGCGCGCTGCAGCGCCGCGGCGCGCGGGCGCTCGACCTGGCCTCGCTGTACTGGCACTTCGTCGACGGCGTGTGGATTCTGCTCTTCGTGCTGCTCTACCTCGGCGCCGGCTGCAGCCGCGAGGGTGCGTCCGGCGTCGTGCTCGCCGCGCCCGCGGATTCGCGGGAGGTCTTCGGGGAGGTGCGGCCGTTCCGCCTGACCGACCAGTCGGGCGCGCCGGTGACGCTCGAGAGCCTGAAGGGCCACGCCTGGGCCGCGTGCTTCATCTTCACGCGCTGCAGCGGCCCGTGCCCGAAGGTCAGCGCGACGATGAAGCGCCTGCAGTCGGAGCTGAATGACCCGGAAGTGCGCCTCGTGAGCGTCAGCGTCGATGCGCCCTACGACACGCCGCCGGTGCTGGCGCAGTACGCGCAGGCGCTCGGCGCCGATCCGCAACGCTGGAAGTTCCTGACCGGCGACGAGCAGGAGATCGCGGCCTGGATCCGGACGAGCTTCCTTTCGCCCGTCGAGCGCGACGTGACGCAGCCGGTGGGGCAGAGCGTCACGCACAGGACCAGCATCGAGGCCGTGGACAAGCAGGGGAAGGTGCGCGGGTTCTACGAGGGCGAGGACGCCTCGCAGGTCGATCTCTTGCGCGCGCGCCTGGAGTGGCTGCAGAAGCAATGAGCCTGCCGCTGGTCAACGCCTGCCTGAACGGAACGTCGTTCATCCTGCTGCTCGCCGGCCTGGCTGCGATCAAGTCCGGCAAGCGCGAGCTGCACGAGCGGATCATGTACACGGCGATGGCGACCAGCGCCGCGTTCCTCGCCTGCTATCTCTACTACCACTTGGTGATCCGCACGACGATGCCCTTCAACCGCACGGGCGCGCTCAAGACCGCCTACCTCGCGATGCTCGCGAGCCACGTGATCCTGGCGATGGTCAACGTGCCGCTGGTCGTGCGCACGGTCTACCTCGCGCGGCGCGAGCGCTGGGAGGAGCACAAGCGCTCGGCCAAGATCACGCTGCCGGTGTGGCTCTACGTTTCGATCACGGGCGTGCTGGTGTACCTTTGCCTGTACGTCTGGAATCCTCCGGCGCCGGCATGATCAAGGGCTTCCTCTTCTGAGCGATGTGCTCGAGCGCGGTCGGGTCCGATCGCGATCCGTGGAGTTCGAGCGTGAACGGCGGCGTCCTGTTCCTGCTCGGCGTGCTCGTGGCCGTCGTGGGCACGATCTTCTTCGCGCTGTGGCGCAGTTCGCGCGCGGGGCGTGCGTGATGCGTTGGACCAGGGTCGAGACCGAACTCGGTCGGCTGTACCTCGCCGGCAGCGAGCGCGGGCTGTGCCGGGTCGAGCTGCACGAGGCCGGTGGTACAGCGCTCCTCGAAGATCCGGCCGGGCTCGCCGAAGCCGCGCGCCAGCTCCAGGAGTACGCGCGCGGCGAGCGGCGCGAGTTCCAGCTCGAGCTCGACCTCGTCGGCAGCGAGTTCGAGCTGCGCGTCTGGAACGAGCTGCGCACGATCCCCTGGGGCCGCACGCGCACCTACGGCGAGATCGCACAGGCGCTCGGCGCCCCGGGCGCGTCGCGCGCCGTCGGCCGCGCGAACGGCCGCAACCCGCTGCCGATCGTCGTGCCCTGCCACCGCGTGCTCTCCGGGACGGGCCTGGGCGGCTTCAGCGGCGGCCTCGAATGGAAGCAGCGCCTGCTGGCGCTTGAGCGCGTGCAGCTTTTCGCCTGAGCGCGCGCAACCTGGGACGCGCGCGAGCGTCTTCCCTGTGGAGGAACGCGCGTTGGAGCAGGAGCAGAGCAGCTGGTGCTGGGGCTGGAGCGGGATTGGTGCGCTGGCCGCACTCGGACTTGCGCTCGCAGGCGGTGCGCTGCGCCGCACGGAGCTCGCGCGCCCAGGGCCGGTCGCGCTCTGGGCCGCCGACCGCGACGCGAACCTCCTCTACGGGCTCGACGCGGACCTGATCCTCGCCACGCGCGTGCCGCTCGTGGCACCACTCGAGCTCGCGCGCGCGCGCGACGGGCGCCTTTACGTGCTGCGCGAAGCCGGGCTGCTCGACGTGCTCGATCCCTCCGGGGCCGTCCTGCGCGAGCTCGAGGTCGGGCCGTCTCTCGACCTCGACGTGTACGAGGACGACGCGCTGCTCGTCGGGCAGGCTGCTGCGCTGCGCATCGGGCCCGACCACGCGCGCACGATTCTCTCGCAGGCTCCGGGCCTGCGCTGCATCGCGGGCTCGCTCGACTCGGTGCTGGTCGGCACGGACGACGGGCGCATCGAGCGACTCGCGCTCGACGGCAGCGACGTGCTCGCGAGTGCCGAGATCGGCGGGACAATCGTCGACCTCGCGCCCGCGGGCGAGCCGGGCGGCGCGTTCGCGCTCGACTCCGCGGGCCGACGCCTCGTGTGCCTCGCGCCCGATCTCGGCCTGCGCTGGCAGATCGATCTGCCCTTCGCCGCGCAGCACCTCGGCGCCGTGCCGGGCGAGGAGCGCGTCTGGCTGGCCGACACGGGTTCGCCGCGGGTGCTGCGCTACGGTCCCGCGGGCGTGCTCGAGCTCGACCGCAAGGCGCTGCCGCTGCTTGGCCTCGATCGCGCGCTGCCCTGGATCGGCGGGGCCGTGCTGCTCGCGGCGCCGGGCGCGATCCTGCAGCTCGACGCGCGCGGCCACCTCGCGCCCGGGCAGGGCGGGTTCAACTTCCTCGCGGCGCTCGCGCGTTGAGCAGCGCGGCCGCGATCAGCGTCTTGGCGTCCTGCGCGTCGCGCAGCACGTCCGCGACTGGCGCGAAGAAGCTCTCGAGCTCCTCGTCGGCGTCGTGCGCGAGCCGGTCCTCGCGCACGCTCTCGAGCTCCTCGGCCAGGTAGATCGAGAGCCACTCGCTGCAGAAGCCGGGCGCCGCGAAGAACTCGCGCAAGAGGCTCCAGCTCATCGCGCGCAGCCCGGTCTCCTCCTCGAGCTCGCGTTTCGCGGCTGCGAGCCGGTCCTCGCCCGGCTCGACGCGGCCGGCCGGGATCTCGACCAGCCAGTCGCCGGCCGGATGGCGGTACTGGCGCACCAGCGCCAGTCGGCCCTGCGCGTCGAGCGCCGCGATCGCGACGGCACCCGAGTGCACGACCACGTCGATCTCGACTTCCAGCCGCGAGGGCAGGCGCAGCTGCTCGCGCAGCACCTCGAAGACGCGGCCTGCGTGCACGACGCGGCTCGAGAGGAGCTCGATGCGCGGGTGGCGTCGCAGGGCCACCGCTCGACCTACCAGCCTTCTTCGGCCCCGGCCCGCGTGCGCCGGCGCGGCTCGTTGGGCACGAGGTCGACCTGGCGCGCGAGCCCGGCCGAGAAGGCGTCGATCATGTTGCCGATGTCGGCGCGCGCGTTCTGGTGCGCGATGCCGGCGAAGCGCTGCAGCACCTTCTGCACGCGCTTGAACTCCTTGAGCACGGGCTGGTCCTTGCGCTGCTTGTTCTCGAGCCGCAGGCGCAATTGCGCGACCTTGTCCTCGAGTTCCTTGATGCGTTCGTCCTCGCTGCGGCGTTGGTAACTGCGCTTGGCCATCGATGTGCTGTGCGGATTCCGCGTCTGATTTTCGATACTCGGGGCGCCCGACGCAGCGGCGCACTCGCGAGTCCTGCGAGGCGAATCGAATCTATGCGATCGCACGCGCGCGGGCAACGCATGCGCTCGTCTTTTTCAGCCTGTTCTGCTAGGCTGCTCGACTTGCCGCCCCCCGTCGGGCGCCTCGGGACCGGTCCATGACCCTTCACAACGACGTCGAGCGGATCCTCTTCACGGAGGCCCAGATCCTGACCGGAATCGACCGCGTCGCCAGCGAAGTGACCCGTGCCTTCGACGGACGCGATTTCACGGTGGTCGCGGTGCTGAAGGGCTCGTGCGTCTTCGCCTCCGACCTGATCCGGCGCATTCCGATCCCGCTCGAACTGGCCTTCCTGGCCGCCTCGAGCTACGGCGACGGCACGCAGGCCGGGCGGCTGGAGATCCAACTTCATCCCGCCCGGCAACGAGATCGAGGGCCGCAACCTGCTGCTGGTGGACGACATCCTCGACACGGGGCGCACGCTGCGCGGGGTGCGCCAGGAACTGCTCGCGCGCGGTGCGCGCGAGGTGCGCACCTGCGTCTTCCTCGACAAGCCCGCGCGGCGCGCGGTCGAGCTGCGCCCCGACTTCCGCGTCTTCGAGGTCGAGGACCTGTTCGTCGTCGGCTACGGCCTCGACTTCGCCGGGCGCTACCGCAACCTGCCCTACGTCGGCGCGCTGCGGCCAGTCGCTGTACGGCGCGCGGACGCGCGAGCTGAGGAAGCACGCCGGTGACCTCGTACATCACCATCCCGCCCGAACGCGCCGGCCTGGAGCTCGACGAGTTCCTGTGCCTGACGTTCCCGCTGCTCAACAAGGGCTTCCTGCGCTCCAAGGTGCGCGAGGGCACCGTGCTGGTCGACGGCATGAAGGCCTCGCCCTCGCAGCGCCTGCGCGAGTACCAGGTGCTGGTCGTGAACTTCGAGGAGGAGGAGGAGCTGCCCGACGCGCCGGTCGCGCCCGCGCTGCGCATCCCGGTGCTCTACGAGGACGAGCACGTGATCGCGGTCGACAAGCCCAGCGCGCTCGCGGCCGAGCCCGAGCGCTGGGCCAAGGCCAACGCCAGCCTCTCCGGCGCGCTGCTCTCGCTGGCGCTCGAGCGCTCCGAGGTCGAGCCCGTCGATCCGACCGAGCCCACGCCGGGCCTGAGCTTCCGTCCGCGCCTGCTGCACCGGCTCGACAAGGACACGACCGGCGTGGTGCTGGTGGCGAAGAGCGCTCGAGGCCGAGCGCGTGCTGCGCCTGGCGTTCGAGCAGGGCACGATCGACAAGCACTACCTGGCGCTGGTCGAGGGCGACTACCCGCTCGTCGAGGGCGAGTCGGAGGTGCATCGACCTGCCGATCGGGCCCGACGAGCGGCGCAGCGGGCGCATGCGCGTCGACCGCAAGGAGGGCAAGCCGTCGCAGACGCGCGTGACGGTCGCGCGGCGCTTCCGCGGCTACACGCTGCTCGACTGCCAGCCGCTGACCGGCCGCACGCACCAGATCCGCGTGCACCTCGCCGAGCTGGGCTTCCCGCTGGCCGTCGATCCCGGTCTACGGCCGGCGCCGCGCGCTCTCGCTCTCGGAGTTCAAGCGCGACTACCGCCGCAAGCCGGGCGCGCTCGAGCACCCGCTGATCGAGCGCCTGACGCTGCACGCGCAGCTCGATCGACTTTCCCGATCCCGATCCGGCCTGGTCGCGCGGCGCGGGCGGCGCATCCGCGTCGAGGCGCCCCTGCCGCGCGATTTCGCGCGGCTCCTGAAGCAGACTGGAGAAGGCCCGTCCGGCCTGAGAGACTGGTGCAGCGATGAGGATCAAGCACAGGCCCGAGGACTTCCGCGTGCGCGAGCTGCTCGCCGAGGGCTACATGAAGGAGCGCGGGCGCCACCGCGTGTACCGCGTCAAGAAGCGCAAGCGCACCTCGCTTCGAGGCCGCGGCGGTGCTGGCCGAGCTGGCCGGCTGCCCGCGTGTCCGAGGTCGGCATGGCCGGGCTGAAGGACCGCCAGGGCGTCACGATCCAGTACATGAGCGTGCCGGTGAAGAAGCCGGTCTGGCTCGCCGAGCTCGACATCGTGATCGAGCCCGAGGGCTTCGCCGACGAGCAGCTCGAGAGCCGGCACTCGCAGGGCAACGCCTTCGAGGTGCGCCTGCGCGGCCTGACGCAGCAGCGAGCTCACGCGAGCTCGAGCCCGAGCTCGAGGCCGTGCGCGCGCACGGCGTGCTCAACTACTTCGGCGAGCAGCGCTTCGGCAACCTGCGCTTCGGCCAGGGCTGGATCGCGCGCGAGCTCGCGCTCGGCCGGCACGAGAAGGCGCTCGAGCAGCTGCTCGTGCTCGCCCTCCGACCAGGACGACGACCAGCACGCGCGCTTCAAGCAGGCCTGGCGCAAGTGCTGGGGCGACTGGCGCCGCTGCCGCGACATCGCCGGACAGGCCGGCGCGCACCACTCGGTCTTCGAGCACCTGACGCAAGCATCCGACCGATTTCGCCGGCGCGTTCCGCTACGTCTCCTCGCGCCTGCGCCTGATCCACCTCTACGCCTGGCAGTCGCACCTCTGGAACCGCACGGTCGCGAGCTGGGTGCGCGAGACGCACCCGCGCAAGGACGAGCTTCTGGGTCGAGTCGCTCGAGGGGCGGCTCGTCTTCCCGCGCGGCGCGCTGCTGGAAGACCCGAGCTTCCGCAACCGCTGGCGCCTGCCCGGCCCGCGCCTCGAGGACGTGACCAACCCGCGCCAGCGCGAGCTGTCGAGAAGGCGCTCGCGCTCGAGGAGCTGAAGCCCGAGCAGTTCACGATCGAGGGCGTCAGCGGTTTCCAGCTCAAGGGCGAGGATCGCGACGCTCGTCATCCACCCGCGCCGGCTGCGCTCCGAGGAGGTCGGGCGCGACACCGAGCAGGGCCTGGTCGACGTCAAGCTGTCCTTCGAGCTGCCGCGCGGCGCCTACGCGACGATGCTGCTCGCGCGCCTGTTCCCCGCCGCCGAGGCGCCCGCTGGCGGAGGATCCACGCCACGCCGACCAGCTCAAGCAGCGCCGCGCGCGAAGCGCGAGCGCGCCCGCGCGTTCGCGCCCGCCGCGGCGCGACCCGAGGAAGCCATGAGCGCGGACGCAGACGGTCGTCGGCGTGATCGGCGGATCGGGCCTGTACCAGATCGAGGGCCTGCAGGAGGTGCGCGAGGTCGAGCTCTCGACGCCCTTCGGCGCGCCCAGCGACGCCTACGTCACCGGCGTGCTCGGCGGCGTGCGCATGGTCTTCCTGCCGCGCCACGGCCGCGGCCACCGCATCAGCCCCTCCGAGATCAACTTCCGCGCGAACATCTGGGGCCTGAAGCTGCTGGGCGTCACGCGCATCGTCTCGATCTCGGCCGTCGGCTCGATGCGCGAGGACGTCAAGCCCGGCGACTTCGTCGTGATCGACCAGTTCTTCGACCGCACGCGCCACCGGCCGGACACCTTCTTCGGCGAGGGCTGCGTGGCGCACGTGATGTTCGCCGACCCGGTCTGCGGCGAGGTGCGCCGCGCGCTGCTCGGCGCGGGCCAGGAGCTGGGCCTGTCCGTGCGCGACGGCGGCACCTACATGAACATGGAGGGCCCGCAGTTCTCCACGCGCGCCGAGTCGCGCCTCTACCGCAGCTGGGGCATCGACGTGATCGGCATGACCAACCTGCAGGAGGCCAAGCTCGCGCGCGAGGCCGAGATCTGCTACGCCACCATCGCCATGGCGACCGACTACGACTGCTGGCACGAGAGCGCACGAGGACGTCACGGTCGAGGCGATCGTGGCCGTGATGCAGCGCAACGTGGGCAACGCGCGCAAGCTGATCCAGTCGGCCGTGCCGCGCCTCGCGGGCGCGCGCGGCTGCGCCTGCGGGCGGGCGCTCGCGAGCGCGATCATGACCGCGCCCGAGATGATCCCGGCGGCCACGCGCGCCAGGCTCGCGCTGCTGCTCGACAAGTACGTGCCGCGGAGCTGACGGATGCGCCTCTTCGCAGCTCTCGCGCTGCTGCTCGGCTGCCTGCGAAGGCCGGACCGTCGGAAGCGGATGCGCTGGCCTGGCGCGAGAAGCAGATCGCGAAGCACCCGCAGGCCGCAGCGCCGGCTTCGCAGCCCGAGCCCGAGCCCGCTCCCGCGGCAGGGAACGTTCAAGCACGCCGGACCAGGCGTCGCGCCGGGCGGCACCGGCCCCGCGCGCTACGCGCTCCTGTGCTACGAGGCCTTCGACGCCGAGCGCGCGCTGCAACTCGCGGAGTACGTCGACCGCTTCTGGCGCGAGCCGGGCAACGTCGGCTACGAGGCCGTGCTGGCGCGCCTCAAGCAGGAGCTCGCGGGTCTGCGCTTCGGCGAGGACCCGACGCGCACGCTGCAGTGGATCGAGACGCCGCAGAAGGAGCAGGCCTGGACGCCGCTGGCGGGCAAGCTCGTGCTGCGCTCGCAGGCGGGCGAGCGCGTGCTGCACGCCTTCGACGCGCCCGAGGGCCGCGACCGGCTGATGCTGCCGGTGAACGCGCCCTCGGCCGACGTCGAGGGACCGATCGCGCTGGCGCTCGAGGCCGTGCAGCCCGGCAGCCTGCTGGTCGTCGAGGGCCACGCCGGCCGCAAGCTGCTCGCGGACGCGCGCGCGCACGGCGCGGCGGCGCTGCTCTCGGCCTCGCTCGAGGACTACAACACCGACAAGAGCGGCAAGGAACGGCACCTCGACGCGATCCAGTACCAGCACGCGCCCGCGGACAACGACGCTGCCGGTGGGCCAGATCTCGCGCCGCACGCTGCAGGCGATCCGCGCGGCGCTCGCGGCCGATCCCGCCGCGCGCCTCTCGTTCCACGCGGCGGTGAAGCGCGAGACGGTGCCGCTGCACACGCTGGTCGCGACGCTCGTGGGCCGCACGGATGCCCGAGCACGCGGTCGCGCTCGCGGCGCACGTGCAGGAACCGGGCGCGTGCGACAACGCCAGCGGTGTCGCGACGCAGCTCGAGGCGCTGCGCGCGCTGGTCGCGGGCATCGACTCGGGCCGCATCGAACGGCCGGCGCACTCGCTGTGCTTCGTCTGGGGCCTCGAGATGCGCCAGAGCTCCGTGCTGCTCGAGCAGGGCGGGAAGCAGATCTTCGCCGCGGTGGTGGGCGACATGACCGGCGAGTCGCGCGAGGCGACCGGCGCCGCGCCGCTGCTCGAGCGTCCGCCCGACCCCGGCGCGCTGAAGGCGCTGCCGCCCGACGTGCACACCGAGTGGGGCGGCGGAGCGGTGGCACTCGCGGACAAGGACGCCAGCGGGATCGCGCTCGTGGCGCGCGTGGCCATGCACGACAGCGCCTTCGCGGCCGGCGGCTGGGACACCAAGGAGCATCCCTTCGAGGGCGGCAGCGACCACCAGGTCTTCCTCGGCAAGGGCGTGCCGGCCGTGCTCTTCTGGCACTTCACCGACTTCACCTACCACACCAGCCTCGATCGGATGGAGATGGTCGACGCGGCCGAGATGCGCCGCACGGGCACGGCCATGATCAGCTGCGCGCTGGCGCTGGCCGACGCGCGGCCGGGCGATCTCGAGCGCTACCTGAAGAGCCTGCGCCTGGAGATCGCGCTGCGCGTCGCGGCCGCGGAGAAGGCGCAGGACGAGGAACTCGCCAGGCGCTGGGCGGCCTGGGAGCCGCTCGAGCGCCAGTGGCTGCGGCATTTGTGCCTGGGCGACAAGGCGGGCGAATTGCCGGCGCGCCAGCCGCCGAAGAAGTAGCGCGGCGCGCGACGAAGCGCGACTACGCGCGCCGGCGCTTCTGCGGCGCGCAGCCGTCGAGGTTGCGCACGCGCTTCGCCGAGGGCGGATGGCGCGCGAAGAACTGCGCCGGACGCAGCGGGCGACGCTCGAGTTCGCCGCCGCAGTTGGGACACACGCCCCCGAGTTGCGCGGTGCATTCGGCGCAGAACGTGCACTCGAACGAGCAGATGAAGGCCGAGCGGTCGCCGGAAGGGAGATCCCGGTCGCAACATTCGCAGTTGGGGCGGAGTTCGAGCATGCGTGTTCCGTGGATCGAGTTCTCGTATGCTACTCGCAACCTCGAGCCCTGGGGAGCAAGTGCCATGCGAGAAATCGAACGGAATCCGATCACGCGTCGCGACGTTCTCGGCGCCGCGTTGGCGAGTGGCGTAGCACTCTCGTGCAAGAGCGCGACCGCGGACGTCGCGCCGGTCGCGCGCGCAGCGAGTGCGAGTTCGCCGCGCCGCACTTCGAAGGGCCGCGCGCTGCTGGTCGGGAGCACGAACGCGCTGGCAGGAATGAAACTCCACTACGACGAGTTGCTCGCCGGTGCCGATCCGCTCGACATCGCGATCGAAGTCGTCAAGGTCGTCGAGGCCGATCCCGACGACCACAGCGTCGGCCTGGGGGGCTTGCCCAACGAGGACGGCGTGGTGCAACTCGACGCGGCCGTGATGTACGGTCCGCGGGGGAAGGCGGGTGCGGTGGCTGCGCTCGAGAACATCCTACACCCCTCCGAGGTGGCGCGCCTCGTCCTGGAACGCAGCGATCACGTGCTGCTGGTGGGGAAGGGTGCGTATGACTTCGCTCGCAAGCACGGTCACGCGCACGTCGAGCTCTTGACCGAGCCCGCGCGAGCGCGCTGGCTCGAGTGGAAGGAGTCGCTCAGCCCCAAGGACGACTGGTTGCCGCCTCCGCCCAAGTTGCCCTACCAGGCGGGCGTCGAGAGCGGTCACGCGGAGTCGCGCGTGGCCCAGGCCCCTGCCGATCCGGCTGCCGAGCTGCGGCGCTGGCGCCACGAACGCATCACCGGCACGGTGCACTGCTCCGCGATGGCGACGAGTGGGGCGATCGCTTGCACGACGACCACCTCGGGCCTCGCCTGGAAGCTCCCCGGGCGCGTGGGAGACTCGCCGATCATCGGCGCGGGCCTCTACTGCGACCAGGACGGCGGCAGCGCGGGTTCAACGGGCCGTGGCGAGGCCAACCTGCTCTCCTGCGCGAGCTTCCACATCGTGGACCTCTTGCGGCAAGGCCGGAAGCCCGTGGACGCTGGCATGGAAGTTCTACGGCAGATCGTGCGCCAGACGCAGCGGCAGGGCCGCTACCAGCCGCAGCTGCTCGACGCGCAGGGCATGCCCGACTTCGGCCTGCAGTTCTACGTCCTCGGACTCGACGGGAC
Source organism: uncultured Planctomycetota bacterium (assembly GCA_963829015.1). GTDB lineage: Bacteria > Planctomycetota > UBA1135 > UBA1135 > JADJLZ01. The sequence continues at coordinate 250,050 of CAWHGR010000001.1, forward strand.
CGTGGCCGGCGTCTCACTGAAAGACGCCGGCACCTACGCGGTCAGCGATCCGGAGCACGGGCCGCGGCTCGAGCAGCTCGAAGTGCTGCACGGCTGAGCCCGGCCCCACGCTCCTCAGCGGGCCTTGGGCGCCGGGTGCGTGTAGGCCACCGCGGCGGCACCCTTGAGGTCGCCGCCGAGAAACAGGACGTCGTTCACGGCCTCCCTCCCGAGCGCGATGGTGACGCTCTTCGTCGTCACCTGCGCCAGGGGATCGGTGCCGGCCTCGTTGCCGGTGAACCAGACGAGCGTCGTGCCCGCGTGCTCGGCGACCAGCACGTAGGTGTGTGTCGTGCCGTCGACGTTCACGATGCCCGAGCTGATGATCAGGTTGTTGCGGAACCGGTCGGAGTAGGCCTGGAGGCCGGCCAGCACGCCCGGGTTCTCGGTGAAGGTCAGGTCCTTGGGGGACGTGGCTGCGCGCTTGGCGTCGAGCCGGTCGCTCGTCGCGGCATCCTGCTTCCAGGTGCCCTGGATGCGCATGGCGACCAGCGACTCGTGGTCGGGCTTCAGCACGAGCTGGGGAGCCAGGGTTGCGGACGCGGCCAGGACGGCACACACGAAGGCGAGCTTGAGCATGAAGAGCCTCTCTTGGGTCTCAGGGAAGGTGTCGACCCGAGCGGGAATGCCCGGGTGAGCCCAGTCTAGTGGACCGAGAGGGGCGAAGGCCCCGCATTGCGAAGCCGGCCTGCTAGTTTCCGCCCATGCAGGCCGTGAACTCGGCCTCGTCGATCGCCCCGTCGCCGTTCGTGTCCAGCGTCGCCAGCACGGCCGCGAGGCGCACCGGCAGCTGGATCGGGCGCTGGAGCTCGAGCAGCTCCTCGGCCGTGATCCGGCCGTCGGGGACGAGGTCGAGCCGGCGGAAGACCGGGACGGGCCCCACGATGCGCGGGGCGAGGAGCGTGGAGCCCTCGAGCGCCTCGCGCGGCAGGCTCTTGCCGAACAACTCCTCCAGCGTGGCCGCGCGCGGCGGGGGATGCGAGCGCCGGGCGGGATCCAGGAAGGCCGCCAGCGCGAGGATCTCGCTCGGCTCGAGCTTGCGCGAGCCGTCGCGGTCGAACTTCGACAGGACCACGTCCGGATCCAGGCGCGAGTGCAGCTCCTCGAGAAAGCTGCGCAGCTCCGTGCGATCCAGCAGCGTGTCCCCGTTCTTGTCGGCCTGCTGGGCCAGGTCCGTGGGCGCGGCCGTGCCGCTGGTCCGCAGGCCGCTCTTGCCGATGGGCGCGTCGAAGGCGCCGCCGCTCCGGACGATCGTCTCGTAGCGCTTGCGGAACTCCGCCTGCGTGATGCGCCCGTCGCGGTCCTCGTCGTAGAGGGCGAAGCCGCGGCGGTCGAGGCCCATGCTGGCGTGCGCCTCGCTGAACGAGATCCAGCCGTTGGCGTTGTAGTCGGCCAGCTCGAAGTAGGACTTGGCGGCGTCCTCGGGGGCGGCCGCAGGTTCTTGCGGCTTCTCCGGGCGCTCTTGCGGGGCGGCGCGACGACCCTGCGGCTCGCCGGCCAGCGCGGCGAGGACCAGCAACGTCAGCGCGGGGGAGAGGGACGGCATGCGTGCTCTCTATCGGCCAGCGAGGGGCCCGCCCTCCAGGGCCTAGCGCCCCTCGGCGGCGCGCACGGTCGCTTCCGCGACGCGCTCGACGTCGGAAGCGCCGAGGAACGGGTGCACCGGCAGGCAGACGACCTCGCGCGCGAGGCGCTCGGCGTTGGGGAAGTCGCCCGGGCCGTAGCCCCAGCCGCGCGCAGCCTCCTGCGTGTGCACCGGGCTCGGGTAGTGCACCGCGGCGGCGATGCCCTCCTTCTTCAGCTGCTCGAGCACGCGCTCGCGCGGCACGCCGCCGACGAGGCGCACGGCGTACTGGTGGTAGACGTGCAGAGAACCGGGCGGCACGCGCAGCACCGAGAGCGCCTTGCAGCCGGCGAAGAGCTGCGTGTAGCGCGCCGCGATCGCGCGCCGGCGCTCGTTCCAGCGCTCGAGGTGGGGCAGCTTGACGTTCAAGGCCGCGCCCTGGATGCCCTGCAGGCGCGAGTTGGTCCCGATCTCGGCGTGCTGGTACTTGGCCGGGCTGCCGTGGTCGCGCAGGCGCTTGGCGTGCTCGACCACGTCCTTGCGGCGCGAGAGGATCATGCCGCCCTCGCCGCAGGCGCCCAGGTTCTTCGTAGGATAGAAGGAGAAGGCCGCCGCGTCGCCGAGCTCGCCGCAGGCGACGCCGTCGCGCTGCGCGCCGTGCGACTGGGCGCAGTCCTCGAGCAGCGTGAGCTTCTTCTCGTCCGCCAGTGCGCGGAAGGCCTTCATGTCGACCAGCTGCCCGTACAGGTGCACCGGCAGGATGCAGGTCGTCTTCCCGTCGATCGCCGCGCGCGCCTTGGCCGGATCGAGCAGCGCCGTGTCGAGCTCGACGTCGGCCAGCACGGGCTTCGCGCCGATCCAGGCGATCGAGCCGGCGCTGGCGAAGAAGGTGAAGGGCGAGGTGACGACGTGGTCGCCGCTCTTCACGCCCAGCGCGCGCAGGCCGAGGATCAGCGCGTCGGTCCCGTTCGAGACGCCCACGCCGGGGTTCGCGACGCGGTGCAGGCGCGCGAAGTCGGCCTCGAAGCGCTCGACCTCCGGGCCGAGCACGTAGGCGCCGGAGCGCAGGACGCGCAACACGGCTTCTTCGAGGGCCGGGCCGAGTTCGGCGCGTTCCGCGGCGAGGTCGACGGGGGCGATGGGCTTCTGAGACGTTGTGCTGGTGCTCATGGGGCGGGGGATTGTACCCGTCGCACGCGCGCCGCTCAGCACTCAGCTCTTGGGCGGATGGTTCAGCTTGCTGTGATGCCGGCCGTACATGAAGTAGATCGCCAGGCCGATCGCCATCCACAGGAAGAGGCGCACGATCGTGGCCGTCGTGGCCGTGTACATCAGCACGCCGCTCGTGATCACGCCGAGCAGCGGCACGAGGAACGCCCCGCCGGGGACCTTGAACGAGCGCTGGATGTCCGGTCGCTTCAGGCGCAGGATCATCACGCCCAGGCTGACGAGCACGAACGCGAACAGTGTCCCGATCGAGCACAGCTCGCCGAGGATGTCGATCGGCAGGAGGCCGCCCGCGACCGCGCAGATGATGCCGGTGATCGCGGTGGTGACATACGGGGTGCCGAAGCGCTTGTGCACCTTGGCCGCACCGGCCGGGAAGAGCCCGTCGCGGGCCATGGAGAAGAAGATGCGCGGCTGGCCCATCAGCATCACGAGCATCACCGAGGACAGTCCGGCGATGGCGCCGATTTCGACCAGCGTCTCGAGCCAGGGGAGACCGGCGCGCTGTGCACCGAGCGAGACGGGGTGCGGGACGTTGAGCTGCGCGTAGGGGACGACACCGGTCAGGATCGCCGAGACCGCGATGTAGAGCACGGTGCAGATCGCCAGCGATCCGAGGATCCCGATCGGCAGGTCACGCTTGGGGTTCTTGCACTCCTGGGCCGCGGTCGAGACCGCGTCGAAGCCGATGTAGGCGAAGAACACCGTCGTCGCGCCCTGGAAGATCCCGCTCAGGCCGAACTTGCCGAAGATGCTCGCGCCGCTGGCGTCCTTGAGCGAGTCGGGAATGAACGGATGCCAGTTGGCCGGGACGACCTTGGGACCGACGAAGGCGATGAACAGCAGCACGACCGCCACCTTGATCACGACCACGACCGCGTTGAAGCGCGCCGACTCCTTCACGCCGCGGATCAGGATCGCGGTCACGAAGAGCGTGATCAGGACCGCGGGCAGGTTGATGATCGCGTCGGGGTTGTGGAAGAACTGGCCGGTCGAGACTGCGCCGCCGGGCATCGCCTTCCCGGCCTCGTACCACACGAAGGGCGAGTTGGCCCAGGCTGCGGGTATGTCGAAGCCCAGCGTGTTCCTGCAGAAGGCGCACACGTAGCCCGACCAGCCGACGCTGACCGTCGCGGCGCCCACGAGGTACTCGAGGATCAGGTCCCAGCCGATGATCCACGCGACCAGCTCGCCCATCGTCGCGTAGGAGTAGGTGTAGGCGCTGCCCGCGATCGGGATCATCGAGGCCATCTCGGCGTAGCACAGCCCCGCGAAGCAGGAGGCCACGCCCGCGATGACGAACGAGAGCACCACCGCCGGACCGGCGTTGTTGGCGGCCGCCAGGCCCGTGAGCACGAAGATGCCCGTGCCGATGATCGCGCCGATGCCGAGCAGCACGAGGTCGAACGCCGTCAGCGAGCGCTTGAGCCCGCCCGTGTCCTCCGCCTCGGCGCGCAGCTTGTCGACCGGTTTCAGGGTGAAGAGGGGATTGCCCATCATCTGGCTCCTTGTTCAACGGACTTGAGTTTCTCGCGCGACGCAGCGACGAGCAGCGTGATCGCGGTGTAGATCACGACGCCGGCCACGAGCCACTTGACCCAGTAAAGCGGCGAGGTCCTTGACGATCAGGCCGGCGATGAAGACCGCCGGCAGGCCGCCGAGCGCGAGCCCGAGCGCCGCGCGCGCGCGAGTAGCTCTTCGCGCGCACGAACGGCACGCTCGCGACCGGCATCAGGAACGCGCACGAGCCCATCATGATCGGGAAGCCCGTCTTCGGGTTCATGCCGAGCATCGATGACGAGCACGAGGCAGGGCGCGTAGAGGCCGACGCCGATCGTCATCAGCGCGCCGAGGACGAAGTTGATCGCGACGCCGAGCGCAGAACATGCTGCCCGAGAGGCCGAGCGTGCCCGCCGTGGGCTGCGACCAGAGCTGGCGGAAGACGAGCACGCCGCAGAGCACGAGCAGCGCGCAGCCCGATGCCGAGCTGGATCGTGCGCCGCGGCCAGCGCGCGACGATCGGCGCGCCGAGCAGCGATCCGGCGAGCCGCGGCCGCGATCATCGCGCACCAGCGTGCGCATGTCGACGTCGATCTTGTCGATGAAGATGTAGGCCTGCGCGAACGTCGGGATCGTGTGGCCGACGTTGAGCGTGCCCGGCAGCAGGCGATCGTCGATCGTCTTGCGCCAGCGGTAGAGCGCGTCGTCGTCGCGAACGAGCCGATGCCGAGCGTGTCGAAGAAGTTCGTCACGAATCCGACGAACAGCTCCCACACTCCCGCGCCGAGGGCGAGCGCCCAGAAGACAACGAACACGAACGCGACGGCTCCGAGCAGCAGGAACAGCGTCGATTTCGCGTCGAGCATCTAGGGGGGGAGCGCGGGGGCGCGCGTCGAAAGGTAGCGGTACCCCCGCGGGCCTGCAACGGCCAGCCGCGATCGGGTCTCAGCCGCCGGAGGCTTTGCGGCGCAGCACGCTGTTGCGGTAGCCGTAGACGAAGTACACGAACAGGCCGATCACGAGCCAGATCAGGAGCCGCAGCCAGTTCGAGGCCTCGAGCCCGAGGATCAGGCCCGAGGCAGGCGAGCGCGGCGAGGATCGGCGTGAGCGGGTAGAGCGGCACCTGAAGGGCCGCGGACGCTCGGGCTCGCGCACGCGCAGCACGATCACGCCGAGCGACGACCAGGATGAAGGCGAAGAGCGTGCCGATGTTGCGTCAGCCCGATCGCCTGGTCGGGCGTCAGGATCGAGCAGCCGAGCGCGACGACGAGGCCGGTGATCCAGGTGCGAGATGTGCGGCGTGCGGAAGCGCGGGTGGATCCTCGCGAAGACCTTGGGCAGCAGAGTCCGTCGCGCGCCATGACCATGAAGATGCGCGTCTGGCCGAGCTGGAAGACGAGCAGCACGGCGGTCATCGCGATCACCGCGCCGAAGGCGAAGAGCGTCGCGACGTTCTCGTAGCCCATGACTTCATCGCCTTCGCGAGCGGGTCGTTGCGTCGTCATCGTCCTCGATGGGCACGACGCCGGTCAGCGCGGCCGCGGTCAGGATGTAGAGCACCGTGCAGATCACGAGCGACCAGATCAGCCCGCGCGGCAGGTCGCGCTGCGGGTTCTTGCACTCCTCGCCCGCCGTCGAGACGGCGTCGAATCCGATGTAGCTGAAGAAGCCGAGCGCCGCGCCCTGCCAGATGCCCTTGAAGCCGTTGGGCGCGAAGTCTCAGTTGCGGGTGCGTCCAGTGGTTCTCGCCCTTCGAGAGGATCGCCCGGAACGCCGAGGCACGATGAAGAGCAGCGACCAGCCCGAGCTTCAGCACGACCATCACCGCGTTGGCGCGCGCGCTCTCCTTGATGCCGATGAAGAGCAGCAGTGTCAGCGACATCGTGATCGCGAAGGCCGGCAGGTTGAACGCGACGACGTGCCCGAAGAGGTGTCGGGAACGCGTTCGCGCGTTCTGCGGCATCCGCGGCCAGGGCCGCCGCACGTCTGCGATGTCCTTCGTCAGCCACAGCGGCAACTGCCAGCCGCACAACGCCGTGCGAGGAAGGTCTGGAAGTAGTCGCCCCAGCTCTGCGCGACGTACACGTTGCCGATCGCGTACTCGATGATCAGGTCCCAGCCGATGATCCACGCGACGAGCTCGCCGAACGCCGCGTACGAGTACGAGTAGGCGCTGCCCGAGACCGGCACCATCGCCGAGATCTCGGCGTAGCACAGCGCCGCGAAGCCGCAGGCGACCGCCGTCAGCGCGATAGGAGATCATCACCGCCGGCCCGGCGCCGAGCATCATGCACGCGTGCCGTCGGCGTCGAAGCGCCCGACGATCATGTCCTTGATGCTCGAGAAGAGCCCCGCGCCGATGATCGCGCCGATGCCGAGCAGCGTCAGGTCGAGCGCGGTCGAGCGAGCGCTTCAGTCCGCTGGCGGAGTGCGCGCCCGAATCGACCTCCTTGCCGGACTTGCGCAGGAACAGGGTGCGCGGAAGGCGCATTCGACCGCGGCTGCCAATCATGGTGCGCGAGGATAGGGGCGCGCCAGCTCGGCGGCGACCTCCTTGGGCAGGATCTTCCCCGCGCGCTCGCAGGCCGCGACGAGGCGTTGGCCGGCGGCGAAGCCGCGCTCCTCGGGCGTCGCGCCGCTCGCGCCGGCCACGAGCGGCGGGGCGTCCGCGACCGTGCGCGCGGCTGCGAGGCACTCCGCGCTGGAGGAGCAGCCGATCGCGACGGCACCGTTCGGGCCGCTGAGACGCTGCACGCCCAGGCGCGCGTCCTCGGGCCGGCCGCGGTCGTCGAAGACCTGCAGCTCGATGCGCCGGCCCTGCGCGCCGCCGCGCGCGTTGCATTCCTCGATGGCGCGCGCGAACCCGCGGTGGAAGGCCGGGGCCTCGGGGCCGTCGAAGGAACCGATCTCGCCCACGGGGAAGGCGCCGTCCTCCTCGTGCACGACGCCCGGATCGTAGCTGCGCGGGGCGATCGCGTCGGAGCAGGCCGCGAGCAGCAGGGCTGCGGCGCAGACGCTTCTCTTGCCGATAGTTGTGTGCCGTCGGGCCATGGCGCTGCGTAAGATCCTGCGCCGAGCGACTCCTTCCGGCAAGCGCGCGCCCACCTCCATGATGCTGCTATCCACCCTCCTCGCCCTTTCCGCCTCCGCGCTCCCGCAAGACCCGCCCAAGTCGAAGGAGCACTGGTCGCAGGCCGACCTCGAGCGCGTGACCGACGAGATCCGCGGCCAGATCGAGGAGCTGCGCGGGATGAAGTACACGCGCCCGGTCGCGGCCAAGATCACCGACAAGCAGGGCTTCCTCGAGTACGCGCGCAAGCGCCAGGAGGCGACCGAGACGCCCGAGCGGCGCCAGCGCGACGAAACGGTCGCGAAGCTGCTCGGCCTGGTGCCCTTCGGTCTCGACCTCTCGAAGACCTTCGAGAGCTTCCTCGAGAACCAGGTCGGCGGCTTCTACGACCCGGGCACGAACACGTTCTACCTGATGGAGTCCTTCGACGGCGACCTGGCGCGCATCATCCTGGCGCACGAGCTTACGCACGCGCTCGACGACCAGTGCTTCGGTCTCGACAAGCTGATCGAGGGCGCGGGCGGGGACACCGACGCCGAGTTCGCGATCCAGGCCATGGCCGAGGGCAGCGGCACGAACGCGATGAACGTCTGGACCATCAAGCACATGGCCGAGCTCGACAAGGGCGCGCTGATGAAGTCGGGCGACATCGGCACGCAGGGCCTGGACACGGCGCCCACGCTGGTCTGGAAGCCGCTGCTCGCGGCCTACCTGCGCGGCGAGGGCTTCCTGGTGCACTCCGAGGGCATGAACATGTTCGCCAAGGCGGCCAAGAACGACGAGCTGCGCGAGTGCTTCGCGAATCCGCCGCTCTCCTCGGAGCAGATCCTGCACCCGAAGAAGTACTGGGACGAGAAGAAGCGCGACGACCCCGTGCACGTCGTGATCGACACCGGCGCGCTGCCCAAGGACTGGAAGGTGCTCGGGCAGGACACGCTGGGGGAGCTCTTCCTGGCGCTCGTCACGCAGCCCTTCGCCGAACGCGGCGGACTCGCGGTCGCGGGCAATCCGATGGCCATCATGGGGGTCAAGTACACCAACAAGGCCGCGGAAGGCTGGGGTGGCGACCGGCTCGTGCTGCTCGGCAACGGCGACGAGCGCGCGCTCTACCTGGCCACGCTCTGGGACACGCCCCAGGACGCGACCGAGTTCCACGACGCGCTGCTGGAGCTGACGAAGCGCGCGACGGCACCGGTGCAGACGATCGTCAGCGGCGCGGAGCAGGAGCGCCTCAGCTGGCTCGCCGGCCTCTCCGACCTGGCTCTGGTGCAGGACGCGGAGCATCCGGCCGTGACGCTGCGCGTCGAGTGGAAGACGAAGAAGGGCGCCGAGGGCCTGCCCGCGATGCTGCCCTGGAGCGTCGCGAAGTAGCGCTGCTCAGCCGAAGCTGCGCCCCGCGGCGCGCGTCAGCCCCGGCACTCCGCCGGTGACCGTCCCGAGGAACAGGAACGTCCCGTCGATCCTCCCGCCCACCTGCGGCGGGGCGAAACCCTCGCGCTCGCGCTGCCAGCGGCTGGTGAACACGATCTGCGGCCGGTCGGGCGCGTCGAGCTCGAGCGCCTCGACCTCGATGCCGGTGATCGGATTGCGCAGGTGGCGGATGTTGCACACGCGCAGCGAGAGCTCGGCGCAGCCGCCCGGGTCCTCGGGGTGGCCGAGCGGCTCGATGCGCGTCTCGCAGCCGGGCTCGCAGGGCCCGACGTAGGCGAGGTCGAGCGCGAAGCCCGCCGCGCCTACCGCGAGCACGTGGCCCTTGGCCAATGTCCTCGGCAGCTTGCGTGCGTCCATCAGGTTGAGCGCCAGGCGGTAGGCGCCCGGACTCCAGCGGCGCTCGGCCTCCTCGACCGGCGGCGCGACCCAGCCCCAGAGCAGCGCGTCGAAGGGCGAGTCGGGCAGCGCGCGCAACTCGTCGACCGCGATGCGCTGGCGGTGCGGCGTCTGGAAGAAGGGCAGCAGGTTCCACGAGCGCCGGTCGTCCTCGCGGTCCATGCGCAGCTCGAGCCCGCCGCCGAGCGGCAGACGCCGATGCCGCGCGGGCTCGCCGCGCCACGCGGCCGGCTCGCCCTCGCGCAGCACGTGCTGCACGATGTCGTCGAGCGGGTGATCGGGCGGGAAGCCGATGCACTCGAGCAGGAAGTCCACGTCCGGGCCAGTGTTCCGCATCCGGGCTCGCTCGGCAACCGTGCGCCCCCGCAGTGCCTGCGGGGCTGGTAGGATGAGCGTTCACGCCCATGCCCGGCACCTCCAGGATCAGCACCGTCTGCGGCCTCTCGCTGCTCTTCGTCTGCGCCTGCCGCGGCGCGCCCGCGGCTGGGCCGGCGCAGGTCGCGCACGTGCCGGAAGCGCAGCCGCTGCCCGAGCGCAGCTTCCCGATCGACGTCGAGAGCTACTCGCTGGAGCTCGAGCTCCTGCCCGCCGAGCGCGCGCTGCGCGGCCACGAGCGGCTGCGCTTCGTGGCGCGCTCGGCCGGCCTGACCGAGATCGCGCTGGATCTCTCCGGGCTGGCGGTGCAGGGCGTGCGCGACGCGGACGGCAGCGCACTGCGCTTCCGTCAGGAGCACGAGCAGCTCTTCGTCGATTTCCCGCGCGCGCTCGCTGCCGGAGCAGCGCGCGAGATCGCCATCGACTACGCCGGGAAGCCGCAGCGCGGCCTGTGGTTCGTGGCCGAGAAGGACGGCGTGCCGACGCAGGTCTTCACGCAGGGCGCCTGCAACGACGCGCGCGCCTGGTTCGCCTGTGTCGACCATCCCGCCGAGCGCGCTTCGAGCGAGATCGTGGTGCGCATGCCGCGCGCCTGGACCGCGATCTGCGCCGGCGAGCGCGTCGAGCGCAGCGAGCAGGGCGAGTTCGCGCTCGAGCGCTGGCGCTCGAACTTCCCGCACCCGGCCTACCTCGAGACGCTCTGCGCGGGCGAGTTCGCCACGAAGAGCGCGCAGGTCGACGGGCTGCCGCTCTCGTACTACGCCGCGCCCGCGCTCGCGCCGCTGCTCGACCCGAGCTTCGACGAGACCGGCGCGGTGCTCTCGTGCTTCGCGCGGCTCACGGGCCAGCGCTATCCCTACCCCAAGTACGCGCAGGTGTGCGTGGCCGAGTTCCCCTTCGGCGGAATGGAGAACATTTCGGCCACGACGCTGACCGAGAACGCGCTGCTCGACGAACGCGGCCAGCGCGACGCGCCGATGTCGGGACTCGTGGCGCACGAGGCGGCACACCAGTGGTTCGGCGACCTCGTGACCTGCGCCGACTGGTCGGATGCCTGGCTGAACGAGGGCTTCGCGACCTACTTCGGCGCGCTGTACCTGGCCGAGGCCCAGGGTCCGGACGCCTTCGCGCTGGCGATCTCGGACATGCAGGATGCCGATGCCGCCGCCGACACGGGCGCGCAGCGCCGGCCGGTGATCCACGGCCGCTGTGTCGACCCGCTCGACCTCTTCACCGGCCGCATCTACGGCGGCGCTGCCGTGCGGCTGCACCTGCTGCGCGGCCAGCTCGGCGATCCGGCCTTCTTCGCCGGCATCCGCAACTTCCTGGCCGAGAACGCCGGCAAGAGCGTGCGCACGCGCGAGCTGCGCGGCGCCCTCGAGCGCGCCTCGGGCCGCGATCTCTCGAAGTTCTTCCAGCAGTGGTTCGAGTCGCCCGGGCACCCCGAGTTCAGCCTGGCCTGGAAGTGGGACGAGGGCCGCAAGCAGCTGGTGGTGACGCTCGACCAGCACCAGCGCGTGGAGGACGGGACGCCGGCCGCCTACGAACTGCCGGCCGAGCTCGAAATCAAGCTCGGCAAGGAGACGCGCTTCGAGCAGCTCAAGATCCGCTCGCGCAAGCAGCTGTTCCAGTTCGACTGCGGCGAACGGCCGCGCTGGGTGCGCTTCGACCCGCAGGGCTGGATCCCGAAGTCGCTGGCGGAACAGCACGCCGACAACGAGTGGCTCGACCTGGCCGTGCAGGCGCCCGAGGCGCCCGCGCGGCGCGCCGCGCTGCGCGCGCTGGCGAAGTTCCAGAAGCAGACCTCGGAAGCCGTCTCGCGCGAGGAGCTGCTGGCCGCACTGCTGGCGCGTTCGTCCGAGGAGAACTGCCCGCGCGTGCGCGCCGAGGCGCTCGCAGCCCTGGCCGGCGCGGACGAGCCCGAGGTGCGCGCGCTGCTGGCGCACGCGGCCGAGCAGGATCCCGAGGCCTGCGCGCGCGTGGCGGCGCTGGACGCGCTCGCGGCGCTGCCTGCCGACCCCGAGCGCGCGGCACTCGGGGAGCGCGTGTTCGAGCAGGGCTTCAGCTGGAACACGATGGGGGCCGCGCTGCGCCTGTGCGCCCGGGCCGACCCCGCCGGCGCCTGGCCGCTCTTCGAGCGCGCCTACGCGTTCGCCTCGCCGCACGACGGCTTCGCCGCGCAGGTGCTGCCGCTGATGGTCGCGAGCGGCGACCCGCGCGCACGCGCGATCTGCCTCGCCGCAGCCGCGGACCGCAGCCGCTCCGCGCCCCTGCGTGCCGCGGCCGCGTCGGCCCTGGCCAGCTACGGAGCCGGGGATCGCGAAGCTTCCTCGGCCGTCGCGCGCCTGATCGAGGACCCGGCCTGGGTCGTGCGCCGCAGCGCGATCGAAGCGCTGGGCAAGCTCGCGGACAAGCCCGCCCGCCAGGCCCTGGCCGCGCGCTGGCAGCAGGCCGGACTGGCCCCCGAGCGGCGCGCGATCGAGGCGCTCTTCGCCAAGCCGGCCGTGCGCTGAGCCGAGCTGCCGGAGCGCGATTCGCCCCGGCGGAGTAGGCTGGAACGCACCCAAGGAGCACTCCCATGACCGAGACCATCCAGGGCGGCATCCCGCGCATCGGCGACGTCGCGCCCGACTTCACGCAGCAGAGCACGCACGGCCCGCTCACCTTCAGCACCTGGCAGGAAGGCAAGTGGGTGCTGCTCTTCAGCCACCCCGCCGACTTCACGCCGGTGTGTTCGACCGAGCTGACGGAGTTCGCCAAGCGCTCGAAGGAGTTCGAGGCGCTCAACACCCGGCTGATCGGCCTCTCGATCGATTCGATCCACAGCCACCTCGCCTGGCGCGAGAACCTGCGCGAGAAGCTCGACGTCGAGATCGGCTACCCGATCCTGGCCGACCTCGACATGAAGGTCGCCAACCTCTACGGCATGCTGCACCCGGGCGCCTCGGCCACTGCGACCGTGCGCGCCGTGTTCGTGATCGATCCCAAGCGCACGGTGCGTGCGCTGGTCTACTACCCGATGAACGTCGGGCGCAACATCGACGAGTTGAAGCGCCTCGTGACCGCCCTGCAGACCGCCGATCGCAACGGCTGCGCCACACCGGTCAACTGGAAGCCGGGCGAGAAGGTCATCGTGCCGCCGCCCAAGACCGTCGAGGAGGTCGAGGAGCGCAAGAACAACAAGAGCTACGAGCGCATCGACTTCTACCTCAACAAGAAGGCGCTCTGAGCCGGCCGTATGGCCTGGATCCGCACGGTTCCGCCCGGAGAGGCACAGGGCGCGCTGCGTGTCTCGTACGAGGCGGCCGTGAAGCGCGCCGGGCGCGTGTACCAGATCGTGCGCGCGATGAGCCTCGCGCCGCAGGTGCTCGACGCCTCGCTGGGGGTGTACCTGGCGATCATGCACGGGCGCGGTTCGCTCTCGCGCCGCCAACGCGAGCTGCTGGCGGTCGTGACGAGCGCCGTCAACCGCTGCCACTACTGACGGCTGGCGCACGCGGACGACCTCCGTGCCGAGGTGCGTGACATCCCCGCCGCAGAGGCCGAGCGCTGGGTCGAGGCCGTCGAGCGCGACTGGCGCCGGGCAGAGCTCGCGCCGCTCGAGCGCGCCCTGTGCGTCTATGCCGAGAAGCTCACGCGCGAACCCTGGGCCATGAGCCGCGCCGACCTCGATGCCCTGCGCGCGCACGGTCTCGACGACGTGGCGCTGCACGAGGCGGTGCAGGTGATCGCGTACTTCAACTACATCAACCGCGTGGCCGACGCGCTGCACATCGACCTCGAGCCGGGGATGCCGCCCTATCCGCCCGCCTGATCGAGGTGGTGCTCGAGGTGGCCCAGGTAGTCCTCCATGAACCAGGCGAGCGTCGCGGGCGCGCCCTCGGCGATCTTCCTCCAGGCGCGCAGGTGCAGGTTGTGGCGCGTGTGCACGCGCTCGGCCAGCGCGCGCGGCGTGCTCGCGATCACGTGCGCGAGGTGCAGGTTGTAGAGCCGCCAGAGCTCGAGCGTCTCGTTCCAGGGCCGTTCCTGCCAGCGCTCGGCCGCGACCCAGTCGTCCTGCTCGTAGCCCGGGAAGACGAGGTCCTCCTGGAAGCGCGCGCGCACGAAGCGCTGGTGGTTGTTCGAGGCCGAATCGACCAGATGGCCCAGGATCTCCTTCTTCGACCACTTGCCGGGGGCCGGCCGGCGCTCGGACTCGGCCTCGCTCAGCCCGCGCAGCGCGTGCGCGGCGCGCTCGACCCGCGCGCGCAGGCGCGCGGCGATCTCACTGGTGTCCAACGCTGCCCGTCGATCAGAACTTGAGGTCGCGGATGTCGTTGATGGCGAAGTCGATCGAGACTTCCTGGTCGATGTTGATCACGCGCCCCGTGCCCTTGAACGGATTGAAGATCAGCGCGCCGTGGACGACGCGGCCGTCCTTGAAGTGCAGCGTCACCTTGTCGGCCGTGCGCGCCGAGTGCAGCGAGTCGTAGATCTTGCCCGGGAGCATCTCGCGGTTCTTCTTGCTGGTGGTGGTCATCTTGAGTTTGGTGTGCCGCTGCAACGCGAACGGAGGGTGCGGTAGCTCAGGTCGTAACGGCCATCGGAGTGAAGAGCAGCTCCTCGAGGTGCGGGAGCAAGAGCTTGGTCCAGGTCTCCAGGTTCGCGCCGCGCTCGGCCAGCTCGCGCAGCTCCCCGGGGGTGACGAGGCGTCCTTCGAGTTGTTCTCGCTCGCGCACCTCGACCGTGCCCTCGACGCGCAGCACGTGCACGACGCCTACGTGCACGGCGCCCACGGAGTTGGAGTCGTCGTTGAGCACCCCGACCGGTCGCAGCTCGGACGCGCCGCGAACCTCGAGCTCCTCGCCGATCTCGCGCCGCGCGCCGGCCGGGAGCGGATTGCGCAGCTCGCCCGCGCGCGGGCCATCCTCGAGGTCGACCGGGTTGATGTGCCCGCCGATCCCGATCGAGTGCTTGTCGTGCAGGCGCGCTTCGCCGCCATTCTTGGTGCGCCGCGTGAGCAGAATGCGCTCGCCGCACTGCACGATCGTGTAGGGGATGATCTGCTTCCAGGCCGGTGTGCGTTCGGCGACCGTGCGCTCGACGAAAAAGCCCTCGCGCGCGATCGAGGCTTCGAACGCGGGCCGTGACACGCAGCTCGACTCTGCCGCGGGCGCGTCCTGGAACCGGATCAACCCGTGCGGGTAGAAGTCCGGGAACAGGGCGCTTCGGGGAACGACGAAAACGAACTCCATGTCCTGGTGCGGGTTCCGAGGGGGGCTTGTGCGGGGCCGAGAATGGACCCTCGGGGCTCGAGCTGTGCAGTGCGGTGCGGGGAGCACGGAGTCTATCCGAGGAGCGAAAAACCGGCAACCTTTTGCGGTGTTGGAGGCCCGAGCCCCCCAGATGTTGTGGTTCGAGGGCTCTCCCCATACCGAGCCGCCGGAAGGGCTGGAGGTGAGAGTCGGCTCGGTCTGGAGCCAGGCGACAGGAGAGGCCCTCTAAGCCGGATTCTGTTCCTCCCGAGAGGGGAGGTGGCGGCCATTTCTCTGGGGCCGCGGTCGCCCGCGGCCTCGAACGACCTACCCGGAAGGCATGGTGCGGGTCATCACCAGGCGCCTTCCCTATTTGGCCTTTCTCCGGGTGGGGTTTGCCGTGCCGGCTCCGTCACCGGAGCCGCGGTGCGCTCTTACCGCACCGTTTCACCCTTACCGCGAGCCCGAAGGTCCGCGGCGGTTTGTTTTCTGTGGCACTTTCCCTGGCCTCGCGGCCGGTTGCCGTTGACAACCACCCTGACCCGAGGAGTCCGGACTTTCCTCCCCGCGCGGCAGAACCGGCGGAGCGGCCGCCCGGGCCTCTCCTGTCGCCGGCCCATCCTATCACAAGGCTTGTCCGATCCGGTCGCGCGCCCCTAGGCTGCCGCGCGTGAGCTCCGGCGAGCCCTTCGTCACGTACCTCGAGTTGCGCGCCTCGACACCCGAGGGCGAGCAGGCCTCCGGTCTGTCGCACAGCTCCTCGGGCCTGGTCCTGCTGCATGTGCTCGAGCTCGCGGCCGCCGGCGAACCGCGCGGCGCCGTGACAGTGGTGCACGAGGCGGGCGAGCACGGCGGGCGCTACCTCGGGCTCGCGCGCGCGCTCGCCGCGGCGGGCTGGGCCGTGGCGCTGCCGGATCTGCGCGGCCACGGGCGCTCGGAAGGCGCGCGCGGACATTCGAACGGCGTGAGGGAGATCCTGCGCGACCTCGGCGACGTGCAGGACCATCTCGCGTATCGCCAGCCCGAGGCGCCCAAGGTGCTGCTCGGGTTCGGACTCGGCGCGCTGTGGGCGCTGGCGTACGCCTGCGAGAAGCCGGCCGACGTCGCGGCGCTGGTGCTCGTCGCGCCGCGTCTGCAGCCGAAGTTCGAGCTGCCGCGCGAAGCCGAGCGGACTGCTGAAGGCGTTCAAGAAGGTCGGACCGGACGCGCCGGGAAGGCTGGGCTTCGGGACGGCGTTGGATGCGAGCGACCCGCTGCGCCACGACGTGATCACGCTGCGCGCGGGCGAGCAGGCGCTCGAGGCCGCGGCGAAGTACGGGCCGCGGCTCTCGCAGCTGTCGATGCCCGTGCTGAACGCGAGTTCGGAGGCGGAAGTCGTCGCCTGGCTCGAGCGCGCGCTGCCGCGTTAGAAGCGCACTATCTCGAGCTCCCCGGGCTTCAGCGCCACAGGTCTGCGCTGCACCTCGATTCCGTCCTTCCTGAGCACGATGGTCGCGGCGTTCTCCGGCACCGTGAACACGTCCGACTTCCCGTCCCGGATCTGCTTGAAGATTCCTGTGCTCGAGACGTTGCCCATCATGGTCCACAGCACCAACTGTTGATCGTGCTCGTCGAGTACCAACACACAGTCCGCCATCTCCTTGCGATCGCCGAGGTCGATTTGCAGGTGACAGCGCCGCGAGGCGTGCAACTCCAACTCGGAGAGCTGCGCGCCTTCGGGCGGCGTCCATCCCATCAAGGGCTGGATCTCCTTGCCGCTGAGCTGGAGAACGAGGCCTTCGACCGCGATCTCGCCGAAATCGAAGCGGCCATCCGCATCCGTGACGTGTACGGAGCCGAAGACCGGACGCGGCACTGGATCAGCGGCAGACTCGATCCCGGGCGCGTGGAAACACGTTCACTCCGGCCACGGCTCACCATGCAGAGAGAGCACACGCCCGGCAACACGCTGAACGCCTTCGGGCGGACCGAAGCGTATCTCGATCCCGCGCCGGCCGGCATGGAGGGGCTCGCTCAACACCAGTCGCATGGATTTGGGGTCGAAGGCCGCAGGACATACTCCTCGTCGAGAAGTCCGCGCAGATCGAACTCGCCAGCGTCATCGGTGCGTGCGGGAGTCTCGGTGGAGTCGCCGTCCCGCTCACGCCCTCGACCGAACGCTGCGGGGAAAGTTGCCGACCCCCGAGACCACCTTTCCGAAGGGATGCTCGTTGGTCGCGCGGACCTCGACGCCGGCCAGGGCGGCGCCGTGGTGATCGAGGACCCTGCCGCGGATCGAGAGCGGCTCGTCCCCGATGACCAGGGTCACGAAGCCCGGCCAGCCGGTGGTTGGCTTCTGCATGCGGGCTGTCAGGCGTCCGGGCTGGACTGCGCTGAGGAACTCGGAAAGCGTCGGCCGGCTGGAGACGCCATTGAAGCTGATCATCTCATCCTTCAGCTCCAGCTCGAACTGACCCTCGGCGTCCGTGCGTGTTGCCTCTTGTCCCATCGCGACGAGGGCTTGCGCCACGGGCAAGCCGCTCCGATCGACCACCTTGCCGGCGAGCACCGTCGACTCGCGTGCGCCGAGTACAACTCGCAGATCGCTTCGTGAGTGCTCGGGCAGGGGAAGAGAGCCGCACTTGAATCGCGGATGAAAGGCGGCGAGCTCGACGCTCGCAACTCCTG
Organism: uncultured Planctomycetota bacterium; assembly: GCA_963829015.1. Taxonomy (GTDB): domain Bacteria; phylum Planctomycetota; class UBA1135; order UBA1135; genus JADJLZ01. Next base: position 267,553 of record CAWHGR010000001.1, read on the forward strand.
GAACGGACTCGATGGAGAAGTGCCCCTGCTCGTCGCTCCGAACAGTCCAGGGAATGTCTACGGCCGTATCAGAAGCGAGGCCCAGTCCCCGCCGCACACCCTCCCCGCTGACGCGCAGTTCTGTGGCGGGGATCGGCCGGTCCTGTTCATCGACCACCACTCCCGCGATGTCGATGCTCGGCGCCATCACCAAGAGCAGTTCCTTCTGCAGGTCGCCACTCCAGATGTCCGAGGCCAGGACCGTGACGAATCCGGAGCGCTCACCCAGTAGCACCACGCCCTTCGGAGGAGCCTTCAATCGGAATCGACCGTCCGGACCGCTCGTGGCAGCGGTCGCATGTGCGGCGCTGTTCGCCCCGGTTCGGCGCAGCGCCTGCGCCTCCTGGGGCGTGACGCAAATGAGCCGCACACCTGCGAGACCCAGTCCGCCCGGATCGACGATGCGCCCCGGGAGTTCCCGCAGTTGCGCTTCCATGGGGGAGAGGTCGCGCAGGGTCCCGGTCCTCGTCGCCTCTGCGCTCTGGCGCGCATTCTCGAGTGAGTCTTCCGTGCAGGTGCTCCGATCTGTGGGCGGATGGATCCCGCGCCAGGTCGCGCTCGAGCGCCGCACTCGGCTGCGGCCGATCCGAGTGGGTCCCATGCATGACAGCCCAGGCGCCGAGGAGGACGAGCCCGGCAAGCGCGCAGGCGAGCTTCGCGTTCATGATGATCCCTCCCAGGATCGGTGGCGTGGCGGAACCTCGCAGCAGCGGCGCACAAGCCATGACCCATGCGCCGCGGTCTCCGTCGTGCTCGCGGTCGAGCCGCTCGCGCAGCTGCTCGAGGCCGCGCGCGAGGCGCGTCTTGACCGTCTTGAGCGGGATGCCGTCCTGCGCGGCGATGCGCCGCGGAGCGAGGCCTTCGTAGTAGCGCCGGAAGATCGCGCTGCGGTAGGGCTCGGCGAGCCCCGCGAGCGCCTGCGCGAGCTGCGTCGAGAGTTCCAGCGTCACGCCCAGCGCCTCGGTTCCGCGCGTGGCGGCGAGCTGCTCGCGTGCCGCGCGGCGCAAGTCCGCACGATGCTCCTCGCGCGCGAGGTTGCGCAGCACCGTGGCGAACCAGCCGCGCGGCGAGCTGCGCGGAGCGGGTGGTCGCTCCAGCGTCTTGAGCCATGCCTGCTGCGCCAGGTCGTCGGCCCGGGATGGGTCGCGCACCAGGCTGCGCGCGAGCTCGCGCACCCACGGTCCATGGGCCAGCAGTTCCTCGAGTTCGTGCGGACTGGCGCGCATCAGCAACCTATTCGATGCCGCGGCAGGCGGATCGACCTCAGGATCTTCGCAGAAACTGGCTCAGCCGGGCTTCTCGGTCGAGACCCAGTCGCGCAGCACCACCAGCGCGCTGAAGCTGTCGCGCAGGGCCTTGGCCTTCAGGCCGTGGAGCCCGCTCTCGCGCAGCAGCTCCTCGGCCTCCTTGGTCGAGAGACGCTCGTCCACGAACTCGATCGCGATGAAGCGGGAAATGCGCCCGCAGGCGCTCGCCGAAGGCGCGCACCTGTGCCGCGCGCGGGCCTTCCGAGCCGTCCATGTTGTAGGGCAGGCCGACGACGAACGTGGCGACGCTGCGCTCGGCGCACAGGCGCGCGAGGTGCTCGAACAGTTCCGGCGCGTCGCCCGGGCCGTGGAAGGGCTCGAGCGCATTGAGGCTGATGCGCAAGGCATCCGCGTAGGCGAAGCCGGTGCGCTTCGTGCCGTGGTCGATCGCCAGCGCTCCGCCCTTCAGCGCCATGCGCTCAGACGAAGCGCTTGTCGCGCTGCTCCATGGCGGCGACCAGCGCGCGCACGTCCTGGGCGCGCTCGCGCGGGCAGACCAGCGTGACCTTGCCCGAGTGCACGACCACGAGGTCGCGCACCCCGAGCAGCGCCACCACCTCGCCCTTGGGTGCCCAGGCGATGCAGTTCGGGCTCTCGAGCGCCACCAGCTCGGCGCCGCCGGCGGCGTTCTCGCCCCCGAGCTCGGCCAGCGCGGTCCACGAGCCGACGTCGTTCCACTCGAAGTCGACCGGCACGACGCGCACGTTGGACGCGCGCTCGAGCACGCACTTGTCGATCGAGATCGACTCCAGCGCCGAGAAGCCCTTGCGTCCGCCGCTCTTCACGAAGCCGCGCGTCACCTGCAGCGTGCGGGCCGCGAACTCGTGCAGTGCGGAGAGAATCGCGGCCGTGCTCCAGATGAAGATGCCCGCGTTCCAGAGGAACTGCCCGCTGGCGACGAACTCCTCGGCGCGCGCCCGCTCGGGCTTCTCGACGAAGCGCGCCACGCGGTGCAGCAGCACGCCTTCCGGCTCGCCACGCTCGATGTAGCCGTAGCCCGTTGCGGGAAAGGTCGGGCGCACGCCGAGCGTGACCAGCACGTCCTGCGTAGACGCCTGCTGCGCCGCCGCGCGCAGGATCTCGCGGAAGCGCGCCGCCGGCTGGATGACGTGGTCCGAGGGCAGCACGATCTGCACGCTGTTCGGCGCGCGCGCCTCGATCGCGCTGGCCGCCCAGGCGATGCAGGGCGCGGTGTTGCGGCCCACAGGCTCGAGCAAGAGGTTCGCCTCGGGAACCTCGGGCAGGAGCTCGCGCACGAGCTTCTTGTGGGCCTGGTTGGCGACCACCAGCACGTGGTCGGGCTCGACCAGGCCTGCCAGGCGCTCGAAGGTCTCGCGGATCAGCGCCTGGCGCGTGCCGATGGGCAGGAACTGCTTGGGCTTCGCGCGTCGGCTCGCGGGCCAGAAGCGCGTGCCCGATCCGCCGGCCATGAGGACCGCGAACAACTCGGGGGAGCTCATGCGCGCAGTGTAGTTGTGCCCCGGATCAGAAGCGCGCGGGAAGCGGCGTGAAGGGCGGCAGCGGCAGCGCGCGCTTGTGCTTGCCGCCGCCGAACAGCGCCCGAGAAGGGGTTCTTCAGCACCACCGAGGGCCGCGCCATGTCGCCGCGGATCGAGACCGAGAGCAGCTGGTTCTGGATCCAGTAGATCAGGCGCGCGAGCACGCCGAGCTTGTCGACGGACGAGTAGCGCAGCTCGAGGTCGAAGTGCATGTCCCCGTCGCCGTCGATCCAGCCGTGCTCGCCGCGCAGCATCACCAGGTCGCTGCGCACGGCGATGTCGCTCAGCTCGAGGCGGCCGGCGTGCACGCGCAGGTTGGCGAACATGCGGTCGAACACGGCCGCGCTGTTCAGCCCGATCTGCGAGAAGAGCTCGCGGAAGACGGGGATCGACCAGAGGCGCGACTCGCTCACGTCGACCGAGCCCGAGCCCTCGACGTCGAGCACGCTCTCGGTGTTGCCGCGCAGCCGCAGCTGCGCGTTGAGGCTGCCCTTGGCGGCGAAATCCGAGTCGAACATGCCGCGCAGCAGCTTGCCGATGTCCACGCCCACCAGGTCGAGCGCGAGCTGGAAGACGTAGGGCGCCTCGAGCCCGATCGAGAAGGCCGTGCCGCTGCGCTGCGCCCCGGCGCCGAGCGAGTAGAGCTTGCCGCCCTCGAGCTCCGCATCCAGCGCCTCGATCGAGAGCTGCGGCTCGATGTAGGTCAGCAGCATGTTGCCCTGCGCGATCGCGCGACCGGCCAGCGTGCCCTCGAGCTCGCGCACGCGCGCCACCGCGCGCAGCCGGCCGCCTTCGAGCAGGAGGCGGTCGATCGAGGCGCGCGCGGAGCGGATCACCCAGGGCAGGCCGAGCTGGATCGAGGTGTCCTGCAGGCGCACATCGCCCTGGAAGACGAGCTGGCTGTCGCTGGCCGAGTGGCCCTGGATGTCGATGCGCCCGTGCTCGACGTCGAGCCGGCCCTCGAGGTGCAGCTCGTCGAGCAGCGCGTTCAGCGTCTTCTCGTCCATGAAGCCCGCCAGGTGCTCGCGGTCCAGCGGCAGGCCGCGCGACTCGAGCTCGAGCGCGAGCTCGAAGCGCTCGCCGGGCGTGCGGAAGACCAGGTTGCGCAGCACGACGGGCGTGCGACCGAGCACCGCGTGCAGCTCCGGCCCGCGCAGCACGCCGTCCTTGAGCTCCAGGCGCCCGCGCATCTGCTTGAGCACCAGCTGGTGCGGCTCGGTGCGGAAGGTGTTGTCGCGCAGGAAGATCTGCGCCTCCAGGCCGAAGCCCTCCGCCTGCGCGGCGCGCGAGCAGGATCCGGCCCGACAGGTCCACCGGCCCGAGCGCGCCGAAGCCGCTCAGGTCGAAGTTGTTCGTACCCTCGCCCAGCGCGCCGCGCACGTTCTTGTCGTCGGGCCGGATGCCCGCCGCCCACAGGTCCACGTAAGTGCCGGGCAGGCGGCCCGCGAAGGCCAGCTGGTCGATGCCCGGCGATTCGCCCAGGAGCGGCGCGAGCGCGGTGACGATCGTGGGCGGCTGCGCCGGGTCGCGCGGCTCCTCGACGGCCAGGATCACGCGTCCGCGCACCTTGGAGGTGTTGACCTTGAAGTTCTGCGGCTGCAACAGCACGTCGCGCGGCGTGAGCTCGCCGCGCCAGCGCGCGGGGGCGCGCGCGCCCGACTGCACACGCTGCAGCTCGACGTCGGCGAAGCCGCGCGGCGACATGCGCTTGAGCGCCGAATCGAGGTCGGGATAGCGCTGCACCAGCACCTGCTTCTCGTCGCCGGTGAGCGAGAGCCCCGTCACGCGCGCCTCGACGCACGAGAGCTGGTCCATCTGCTTGCCGTCCGGACCGCGCGGCTCCCAGGGATCGGTCTGGTAGCGCAGCTGCACCGCGAGCGTCGCGTCGCGCGACGGCAGCTGCGCCTCGAAGCGCGTGGCCAGGCCGCGTTCGCCCTTGCCGTCCGAGCGGAACTCGAGCGCCCCGTGCACGCCGCCCATAGGCACGGGCAGGTCCTTCCAGCGCAGCGCCAGACCGTCGAGCGCGAGCGCGAGGTCACAGGCGGCGAACTGCATGTCCACCCTGCGCACCAGGCGCAAGTCGATGCCGACCGTCCCGCCCTGCGGCTGGTAGGGCTTCCAGGTGCTCTCGGCGGGCACCGCGCGGCCCAGACCCGCGAGCGCCTCCTCGAAGGCCGCGTTGTGCAGCAGCTTCGCGGCCTGGAAGTGCAGGTCGAACTCGCTCGCGCCGTAGCCCGGCATCAGCGGCGGATCGTCCGAGGCGTGCGAGTGCACCAGCCCCTGCGCCTGGATCGGCCCGCAGACAGAGTTGCCGCTCAAGTCCACCAGGCCGAGCAGGTTCGCGCGCTTGGCTTTCGGATCGCGACCGAAGACCACCGCGCCGTGCAAGTCCTCGAAGGGCAGCGGGAAGCCCGCGTCGCGCTTGTCCTCGGGCTGCGGCCAGCCCTGGTAGGTGAGGCCGGCCTTGCCGTCCATGCGCGCCTCGGCGCACACGCGCAGGTCGGCCAGCGCGACCGGCACGCCCGGCCGCGGCTCGGGCAGCTCGAAGCCGGCCCACAGCTCGACCTCGCCGCGCGGCGTGAACGCCTTCCAGCGCGACTCGAGCTTGGCGTGCTCCACGGGATCGCCCGCGATGAGCTCGACGATGCTGCCGTCGAGCGGCAGCGCGGGCAGGTGCACGAAGCCGCGCGCACGCGAGTTGGCCGCGAGCAACGGGCCGAGGAAGCCCCAGCCCTCGAACTTGTGCTGCTGCCAGGTCCCGCTCGTCTGCAGCGCGCACTCCCACACGCCCGGATCGAGCGCCATGCCGACGTCCCCGGTCTCGACGTGGCCGTCGAACTCGAAGCGACAGATGGTCGACGAACTGCGTGCCGTGCGCGACGTAAAGGCTGGCATCGCTGAGCGAGAGCCGCAGCGTCCCACTGGCACGACCCTCGGGCCGCAGGTCGGCCCCGACGTGGCCCTCGAGCGCCAGGCTGCCGCGCGGCTGGAAGTCGTGCGCCGCTTCAGGCAGGTAGGCCTGGCTCACCGGCAGACCCGTGGCGAGCGTCTCGAGCGCGAGCTGCTGGTCGGCGCTCAGCGCGCCGTGCAGGTAGACCTCGCCGACGTTGAGGTGCAGCGCGCCTTCGGCTTCGATCCCGCCGCCCTTCTCCTGCGCGCGCAGGTCGACGGAGCCGAGCCTCGCCAGTCCCTTCCAGCGCTCGCTCTGCACCTCGAGCTTCAGGTCGCGCACGACCAGCGGCGGAAGCTCGAAGCCGCTGGGCGAGGCCGGCCGGCCGCCGACGCGCGACTCCAGCGCGCGTACGAAATCGGGCGTGATGCGCGCGCGGCCGCCGCGCAGCACCAGGCCGCGGACCTGCAGGCCCGAGCGCAGGTCGAAGCCCCAGTGGACCTCGGCCTTGTCGATCTGCACGGACCCCTCGCCCTCGCCCACACGCAGTCCGTAGAGGTCCACGCGCGTGTCGAACCACGCCAGGCGGGCGCCCTCGAGTTCCAGCGGCAGCCCGCCCGCGCGCCCGCGCAGCTCCTTGCGCAGCACGTCCGCGAGCAGCCCGCTCCACTCGCAGGCGCAGCACAGCAGCACCAGCGCAAAGGCGAGCCACCCGGCGCCGAGCACCAGCTTGCGCAGGAAGCGGCCTTTGAATCGGGCGATCGCGGGCATGGGCGGCTAGCCGCCAGGGAGCTCCTGGCCGGCCTCGCGCGGCAGCGGTCGGCGCGCGAGCGGGGCGGGCGTACGCACTTCGACCGCGCGTTGCGAGGCGAGCTCCAGGTTTTCCCCGCCCAGGTACAGGCGCTGCACGCGCCGGCCGACCGAGCAGGTGACCTCGTAGGCGATCGTGCCGGCCTTGGCCGCGACCTCCTCGACCGTGATCGTCTCGTGACCGTCGCTGCCGATCAGCGTGGCGGTGTCGCCCACGGCGGCGCCCGGGATGTGGCCGACGTCGATCGTGATGTAGTCCATCGTCACGCGACCGACGATCGGCGCGCGGCGACCGCGCACGAGCACCTCGCCGCAGTTCGAGAGGCGCCAGGGCACGCCGTCGTGGTAGCCGACCGGCAGCGTGGCGATGCGCGTGGGCCGCTCCGCGCGCCAGGTCGAGGAGTAGCCGATCGGCGTGCCGGCGGGCACGTCCTTGAGGAACACGATCTGCGTGCGCAGCGAGAGCACCGGCTTCAGCTCGCCCGAGCCGGGCAGGTCGGAGTTGAGGATGCCGTAGGCGCTGATGCCCGGCCGCACCGTGTCGTACAGCGGGCGCAGGCTGGTGAAGAGCGCGGCCGAGTTGGCCATGTGGATCGAGCCGCGCAGGAGCTGCTCCGCGCGCGCCGAGCGCAGCACGCTCTCGAAGCTGCGCGCCTGCTCGCGCGTGCTGTCGGCCAGCGCGCCCTCGGCGGCGCTGACGTGCGTCATCACGCCGCACAGGTCGAGGTGCGAGGAGCAGCGGATCTCGCGCAGGAGCTCCAGCGCACGTCCGGGCAGCACGCCCAGGCGCCCCATGCCGGTGTCGACGTTGAGATGCACCTGCGCGCGCACGCCCAGCTCGCTGGCCAGCTCCTGGATGCGCGCGCGGCGGTCCGAGGAGTGCAGCGCGATGTGCACGCGGTGGCGCAGGCAGTCGCGCGCCTCGTCGTCGATGATCGTGCCCAGCACCAGGATCGGCGCGCGCACGCCGTCGCTGCGCAGCTCGAGCGCCTCGGCCGAGGTGCCGACGCCCAGCGACTCGATCCCGCAGCGCAGCGCGTGGTTCGCGATCGCGCGCGCGCCGTGTCCGTAGGCGTCGGCCTTGACGACCAGCATCACGCGCACGCCCGGACCGGCGCGCTGGCGGATCACGCGCAGGTTGTGTTGCAGCGCGTCGAGGTCGATCTCCGCTTTGACCCGGTAGGCTTCCACGTCCGCAACATAGCGGTCGCGCGCGGGCGGATCGAGAGGGCGAAAACCGACTCAGCGGCTGCGCGTCGTGGCCTGGAAGGGTCGCAGGTAGAGCGGCTGGACTTCCGCCGGACGCATCGGACCCTCGCGCGCGAGCCGCGCGGCTCCGAGCTCGAGCAGCGCGAGCGCCCGCGGCGGATCGTCCACGCCGAAGCACCGGCCGTCGCCGGCCGCGCGCGCGCGCGCCTCGGCTTCGGGCAGGATCGCCGGAGCGAGCAGCTGCTCGAGTCCGTCCTCCCGTCGCGCGTAGCGGGCGTGATAGAAGCCGCCGCTGCGGCCGTCGAGCAGCACGCCGCCCGTCTCGCCCGGCCGCAGGCGCTCCCAGAGCAGCACCTCGAACGAGCCGATCCCGACCAGCGCCGCGCCGGTCGAGCGCACGATGCCGAGTGCGGTCGCGATGCCGACGCGCAGGCCGGTGTAGCTGCCCGGGCCGAGCCCGACGTAGACCGCCTCGATCTCGCGCGGCGTCCGGCCCGAGCTCGCGCACGAGCGCGTCGAGGGCCGGAAGGAGATCGCTCGCGTGCGCCCGCGTGGAGCTGAGCTCGGCCTGCAGGGCGTGCCCGTCCGCGCGCGCGGCGACGCTGGCCGAGCGCGAGGAGCTCTCGATCGAGAGCTCGAGCTTCATGCGGGCGCCGGGGCGCCGATCTCGGCTGCGATCACGCTTGCAAGTTCCTTGGCCTGGGCGCGAATCCGATCCAAATCTGGTCCTTCGACCATCACCCTGGCGAGCGATTCGGTGCCCGAGTAGCGCAGCAGGACGCGCCCGTCCTCGCCCAGCTCCGCCTCGACGCGCGCGCAGGCCCTGGAGAGGCCCGGCAGGCTCGAGAGGGCCGGCTTGCTGCGCACGAGCACGTTCAGCAGCACCTGCGGGAAGGGCCGGTAGGGCGCCGCGAGCTCCGAGAGCGGAAGGCCGCTCTCGCGCATCACGCGCAGCACCCGCAGCGCGGTGTAGATGCCGTCGCCGATGTAGAAGTGCTCCGGGCCGAAGACGATGTGGCCGGACTGCTCGCCGCCCAGCTGCAGGCCCCCGCGCCGCAGCTCCTCGACCACGCGCCGGTCGCCGACGTCCGTGGTCGCCACGCTGACGCCGACCTCGCGCAGGGCGCGGTGCAGGCCCTTGTTGCTCATCACCGTGGCGGCGATGCGCGAGTGGGCGAGCGCGCCCTTCCCGGCCAGCGAGCGCGCGAGCAGCGTGAGGATCCCGTCGCCGTCCACCAGCTCGCCGCGCTCGTCGGCCAGGAGGCAGCGGTCGCCGTCGCCGTCGAGCGCGATTCCCAGCTGCGCGCCCTGGCGCCGGACCTCCTCCTGCAGCGCTTGGGGCTTGGTCGCCCCGCAGCGCAGGTTGATGTTCTCTCCGTCGGGCTCGGCGGCGAAGGCGCGCACCTGGGCGCCCAGGCGGGCGAAGACGCGCGGCGCGACGCGGCTCGCGCCGCCGTTGGCGCAATCGACGACCAGCGACAGGCCGTGCAGGTTGAGGTCCCGGCCGGCGTGCTCGAGCAGGTAGGCGAGGTAGCGGCCCTCGAGCTGCGGGTCGAGCGGCACCTGCAGCGGCGCGAGCGCGAGCGCGGGACGTGCGCGCAGCCGCTCCTCGATCTCGAGCTCGAGCTCGTCCGGGAGCTTCTCGCCCGCGTGCGAGAAGAGCTTGATGCCGTTGTCCTCGGCCGGGTTGTGCGAAGCGCTGATCATCGCGCCCAGGCGGAAATCCTCCAGGCGCGCCAGCAGGGCCAGGCCCGGGGTGGTGATCAGCCCCGCGCTGGTCGGTTCGAAGCCGTGCTCCGCGAGCCCGCGCGCCAGCGCCGCCTCGAGGCCCGGACCCGAGCGGCGCCCGTCGTGGCCGAGCAGCACGCGCCGGCTTGCGCCCGGCTTCGGGGCGCGAGCCGACCAGCTCGCCGACGGCAGCCCCCAGGGCGGTCACCGCGGCCGGCGCCAGCCAGCCCTCGCCCGCGCGCCCGCGCACGCCGTCGGTTCCGAAGATGCGTTCGCTCTTCAAGCCCGACGATTGTGTCTCCGCGCGGTGGCGGCGCACAAGGGGCCGTCAGCGCGCCGCGAGCGCCTGTTCTACGAGCAGTGCCTGGCGCAGCGGCGCGACATCGTGCACGCGCAGGATCGCCGCGCCCGCGCGCGCCGCGAAGAGGCTGGCCGCGAGCGTGCCGCCCAGGCGCTCTGCGGGATCGCTGCCCGCGAGTCCCTCGCGCTGCTCGAGCGCGGCGACGAAGGACTTGCGCGAGACCCCGACCAAGAGCGGCTGGCCGAGCGCGGCGAGCTCGCGCGTGCCCGCGAGCAGCGCCAGGTTGTGCTCGAGCGTCTTGCCGAAGCCGATGCCGGGGTCGATCCACAGACCCGCGCTCTCGACGCCGGCCGCGAGCGCCGCGGCGATGCGCCCGCGCAGGAACTCGCGCACCTCGGCCAGCACGTCGGCGTAGCGCGGTTCGCGCTGCATTTCGCGCGGACTGCCCTGCATGTGCATGGCCACGAAGCCCGCCTGGCGCTCGGCCACCAGCGCGAGCATGCGCGCGTCGTGCCTGCCGGCGCTGATGTCGTTGACGATCGTGGCGCCCGCGTCGAGCGCCGCGCGTGCGACCTCGGCGTGCTGCGTGTCGATCGAGAGCGGCAGGCGGCAGCGCTCGCGCAGTCCGGTGACGACCGGCAGCACGCGGCGCGAGCTCCTCCGCGGGCGCCAGGGCTGCCGCGCCCGGGCGCGTCGACTCGCCGCCGATGTCGAGCAGGTCGGCGCCCTCGGACTCGAGCTGCAGGCCGTGCTCGATCGCGCGCGCGGGGTCGAGGAAGCGTCCGCCGTCGGAGAAGCTGTCGGGCGTGACGTTGACGACGCCCATGATCCGGATCCGGGGAGCCACGGGGCTCGCGGATCCCTGGCTCATGGCGCCGCCGCGCTCAGGCGGGGGAGAGGCCGGGCTGCTGGCCGGGCCGGTCGCTGCCGCGCGGCTGCGAGAGCGGCGGCAGCACGTGCTCGCTCGGGCTCGGGGCGGGCGTCGAGGGCTTGCTCGGCGGCGGCGCCGCCGCGCGCAGGCTCTCGATCGTGGCGCCCGCCAGCAGCTTCTTGATGTCGACGCCGCTGATCGTCTCGTAGGCCAGCAGCGCCTGCGTGATCTGTTCGAGCGCGTGAGCGTTCTCGGCCACGATGCGCTCGGCCGTGTTGTAGGCGTCCTTGAGCAGGCGCTCGACCTCCTGGTCGATCAGGCGCGCGGTGTCCTCGGAGTGCCACTTGCCGCTCATCAACTCGGTGCCCAGGAAGTCGGAGCCCTGGCGCTCGGCGTAGTTGATCGGGCCGATCTTCTCCGACATGCCGAGCTCGGTGACCATCGCGCGCGCGAGCTCGGTCGCGCGGCGGATGTCGTCCGAGGCGCCGGCCGAGATGTCGCCGCAGAAGCGCATCTCCGCGGCGCGGCCGCCGAAGGCCCAGGCCAGCGTGCCCAGCATGCGCTTCTTCTGCATGTGGTAGCTCTCCTTGTCGGGCAGCACCATGGTCGTGCCCAGCGAGCGTCCGCGCGGGACGATCGTGACCTTGTGCGGGTCGTCCACGTCGGGCAGCATCGCCGCGACGACGGCGTGGCCGGCCTCGTGGTAGGCGGTGATCTTGCGATCCTCCTCCTCGATCTTGCGCGACTTCTTCTGGCGCCCGTAGCGCACCTTGTCGCGCGCCTCCTCGAGGTGCTCCATCTCGACCTCGTCCTTCTTGCCGCAGCGCGGCCATGATCGCCGCCTCGTTGATGATCGCGGCGAGGTCGGCGCCCGAGTAGCCCGGCGTGGCGCGCGCCAGCGTGCTGAGGTCGACGTCGGTCGCGATCTTCACCTTCTTGGTGTGGACCTTGAGGATCTCCTCGCGGCCCTTGACGTCGGGCAGGTCGATCACGACCTCGCGGTCGAAGCGGCCCGGGCGCAGGAGCGCCGGGTCGAGCACGTCGGGGCGGTTGGTGGCGGCGATGACGATGATGCCCTCGTCGGTGTCGAAGCCGTCCATCTCGACCAGGATCGCGTTGAGCGTCTGCTCGCGCTCGTCGTGGCCGCCGCCGAGGCCCGAGCCGCGGCGCCGTCCGACGGCGTCGATCTCGTCCAGGAAGATGATGCAGGGCGAGTTGTCGTGCGCCTGCTTGAAGAGGTCGCGCACGCGGCTCGCGCCGACGCCGACGAACATCTCGACGAAGTCCGAGCCGGAGATCGAGAAGAACGGCACGTCGGCCTCGCCGGCGATGGCCTTGGCGAGCAGCGTCTTGCCGCAGCCCGGGGGCGCCGACGAGCAGCACGCCGCGCGGGATGCGCCCGCCCAGGCGCGTGAAGCGGCCCGGGGTTCTTGAGGAACTCGACGATCTCCTTGACCTCTTCCTTGGCCTCGTCGCTGCCGGCGACGTCGTCGAAGGTGACGTTGGTGTGGTTCTCCTTGGTGTAGAGCTGCGCGCGCGAGCGGCCGAAGCTCATCACGCCGCCGGCCGAGCCCTGGTTGCGCATCTGGCGCAGGAACAGGAAGAAGAACACCAGGATCAAGAGCCAGGGTCCCCAGAGCAGGAGGAAGCTCTGCCAGAACGAGCTCGGGTCCTTGACGCTCGTGCCGCCCTCCTTGGTGATGTTGAAGTCGAGCGATTCGATGTTGGCGCCCGCGCCCTTCAACGCGCCGATCAGCGCGCCCGAGTCGCCGACTTCCTTGACCTCGTACCAGGCCTGCCCAGTCTTCTCGGGTAGCCACGCCGGAGGGTTGCCATCCCCGGTCCAGGCCGTCTTGCTCTTGGCCTCGGCGCGCACGAAGTAGCGATCCTGCTGCAGCGGCACCGAGTGCGCGGTCTCCCCGGGGTTCTGCGGGTCCACCGGGTGCGATTCGTAGGCCGTCAGGTGGCGTGCGTCGGTCACCGAGAGGTAGCCCTTGCCGATCGCCTCGCTGAGCTGCGCGGGCGTGATCTCGGAGAAGCTGCCGACCGCGGCCAGCTCCTGGTACTGCTGCGCCTGCTTGTCGTCGAGGTCCTTGACCTTGACGAAGAAGATCTCCTTCGGGCGGTTCTTGAACTTGCCCTCGATCTCGCTCGGGGTGACACTCTGGCTGGCGACCTGGAACGTGTAGAGCGCGAAGCGGTACTCGTCCAGCGAGAGCTCGACGCGGTGCGTCCAGGCGTCCCTGCCGCCGTAGGCGATCATGATCGCGGCCAGCACGAACAGGAACAGGGCATAGGGGCCGAAGGAACGTGCCTTCTTGCCCTTGTCGTTCTGCGGAGGCTTGGGGTCGGCCATGGAGTCTCTATCGGCGTGTCGGCACTGGAGGAGGAGGGCCCGCAGCCCTTCCCCGTCCGGTCATAGCATAGGGACGGGAAGGCCCGGGGCGATGCGCTGCCGAGCAAAAGCTCGCTCAGGCACACGGGGGCGCGCCCCTGTAGACCCCGGGTGGGCGTCTCCCCAGCCCCCGCGGGCTTCAGGCGTCGTCGGCCGGACCGAAGAGTTCGAGCACGACTTCCTCGGCCAGGTGGCGCAGCGCGCGTGCGCGGGCCGCGCGCTCGTTCTCGGGCTGCTGCGGGCCCAGCGTGTAGCCGACCCAGACGTTGGCGGTCGAATTGCGCACCGGGGTCTCGTTCCCGCCCACGAACAGGTGCGCCTGGATCTCGATGTAGATGCCGGTCTCCTGCAGCTGGTTGTCCTGGTTGCGGATCCCGCCGCGCCGGTGGTAGGCCGTGATCGTGCCGCGGATGACCGCCTGGGCCACGCGCGGGTCGACCACATGGGCGTCCGACTGGTCACGTAACACGCGCGTCATCTCCGCGTGCAGCTCGGGCTCGAGGTCGCGCTCGAGCGTCTCGTTGCCGAAGATGTCCACGCCCACGCTCTCGTGGTGCTCGTTGACCCGCAGGCCGGAGTTGTAGCCGCAGGCCGCCAGTCCCAGGCACAGCCCAGGCACAGGACCAGGGCCTTCACGGTGCACCTCCGGGCGGGGCCGGCTTGGCGGGGTCGACCGGCGGCAGTGCGTCGACCAGCGCCTGCGCGCGCGCGATGCGCTGCTCGTCGCCCGCCTCGCGCGCCTCCTCGATGGCACGCCGCGCGTGGAAGCGCGCGCCGAACGGGTTCTCGATCGTGCGGTAGTAGCCCGCGATCGAGAGGTCGCTGTCGCACAGACGCCGCAGGCAGTCGCCCAGCTGCACGCCCACGTGCGCGGAGAGCTCGTGGTTGGGGTACTTGTCCAGCCAGCGCTTGAGCTCCTCCTCGGCCGTGAGCAGCGTGCCGCGGTCCATCTCGGGACTGCGCAAGAGGCGCAGGCGCAGCTCGGGGATCCGGGCCTGCGCGGCCGGATACAACGGGGAGTCGGGATGGTCGAGCAGCAGCTTGCTCAGCCGGTCGATCGCCAAGTCGAGGTCGCGGTGGCGGATGTAGAGCTCGGCCAGGACCTGGTGCGCCTCGTCGCCGCGCCGCGCCCAGGGGTGCTGCAGGATGGCGTACTCGAGCACCTCCTCGGCCTGCGAGTCGGTGCTGTAGAAGATCAGGAAGGACTTGTGCAGCTTGGCGAGCTCCAGGCCGATCTCGACGATCAGGTCGCCGGCGGACTGGCGCTCGTGGTGCAGCGGGAACTTCTTGTCGAGCTTGCGCAGCAGCCGGAAGGCGTCCATGCGCTTGCCGCTCGCGACCTGGGCGTGCGCCGCGGCGAGCCCGGCCTGGACCGCCAGCTGGCGCGGCAGGCCGAGGTCCACCAGGTCGGCCAGGTCCTCGGGGTCCTTCCCCGGCGCGGACAGCTCGCTGATGCGCTGGCTGGCTGCCTGCTCGAGCACGCGCTGCACCTGCTCGCGCTGGTCGGTGGGCAGGTTCTGCGCCGCGGTCGCGGCGCGCATCCAGTCCAGCGCCGATTCGGTCCGCCCGGCCGCGAGGTCCTTCTGCGCGCGCTCGATCGCGGCCGGCACGGCGTCGGAGTCGAGCTTCGCGGGCGCCGAGTGCGAGCCCGGGATCCAGCTCGGCACGGACTTGCAGCCAGCGACGACGAGCAGCAGCGCGCAGAGCATCGAGGGCCAGCGCTTCACTCGCCGGGCTCCGGTGCGTTGCGGTTGGGCGCGGAGAGGAAGCTTGCGTGGCTCTTGGGTCGCACGTCCAGATGGTAGCCGAGGAAGCGCTCGACGAAATCGCGCACCTTGAGGATGCGGGCGGCCGGGGGCGTCGCGCCCGGGCTCGACAGTGCGCGCGCGTCCGCGAGTACCTCGAGCGGCAGCGTCCCCACGCGCCGGCCCGCGCCGCGCGCCTCCTCGGCGCAATTGCGGCACAGCCGCCCGCCGGCGCCGGCCGAGAAGGCCGCGCGCTTCCCGGCCGCGTCGACCGCCGCCGCCTCTCCGGCGCAGGCCGCGCAGGTCTCGAGCGCCGGCGGCAGCCCGAGCATCCCGAGCAGCTGCAGCTCGAAGCGCGCCAGCAGCGCGTCGGGAGCCTGCGCGCCCGCCTGCAACGCGTCCAGCGCACCCTCGGCCAGCGCGAAGAGCTGCGGTTCGCTCTGGCCGGCGCGGCTGGTGATGTCGCACAGCTCGAGCACGGCGGTCGCGGCGCGGAAGCGCTGCGGCGCCAGCGCGATCGCGGGACGCCGCACGAGGATCGCGGCCGCGCGCAGCGTGCCGAGTTCGGCGCGCGGGCTGGACTGCCACTCGAGCTCGAGCGTGTCGACGAGGTCGAGCACGGCGAAGTAGCGCGAGCTCGCCCGGTAGGCGCCCTTGGCCAGGATGCCCACGCGTCCGTGGCGCGCGGTGAGTGCCTGCACGACCAGCGAGGACTCGCCGAAGGGCGTGCGCTTCAGCAGCAGGGCGCGGTCGGCCAGGGTGACCATCTCAGCCCGCCGCGAGCGCGTTGGGGCTCCGTTCGGGGCGCACGAGCAGCTTGAACACGCGCCGGTCGTCGGCCTCGAGCACGGTGAACTCGCAGCCCGCGGCGCGGAAGCGCTCGCCGCGGCGCGGGAAGTGGCCGAGCTCGGAGAGCACGTAGCCGGCCAGCGTCTCGTAGTGCTCGTCCTCGGGCAGCGCGAGCTCCAGGCGCTCGTTGACGGTCTTCACGTTGAGCGAGGCGTCGACCTCGGCCGAGCCGTCGGGCAGGCGCCGCACGGGCTGCGCGGGTGCCTCGTCGAACTCGTCCTGGATGTCGCCCACGAGCTGCTGCACCACGTCGCCCAGCGTGACGATGCCGGCCGTGCCGCCGTACTCGTCGAGCACGACGGCGAGCTTGAGCTTCTCGCGCTTGAACTCGGCCAGCAGCTCCGAGACGGGCTTGGTCTCGGGCACGAACCAGGCCGGGCGCAGGATCGTGCGCAGCTTCTCGGTCTGCAGCCCGTCCTCGGCCGCGATGGCCAGCGCGTCGCGCGCGGTCACGACGCCCACGATGCGGTCCAGGTTGCCCTCGTAGACCGGCACGCGGCTGTGGCCCGACTCGGCCACGCGCTGCGCGGCGCCGGCCAGCCCCTCGGCGATCTCGAGTGCCTGGATCTCGGTGCGCGGCGTCATGATCGCGGCCACGTTCACGTCGCGCGCCTCCATCACGTTGCCGATGATCTCCTTCTCGGTCTCGTCCAGCGCGCCGGAGAAGGCGTTCTCCTCGATCACCTCGCGCAGGCCCTCGACCAGCGCGCGCGCACTGCGCGGGTCCTGGCTCGAGCCGGCCACGCGCAACAGCGCGCGGCGCAGGATCTCGAACAGGCGCACGATGCCGGCGATCGGCAGCTGCAGCACGTGAAACCAGGGCAGCGCGCGCGCGATCAGCGCGTCGCCCAGGCGCAGCGCCAGCGCCGCGGGCACCGCTTCCGCTCCGACGAGCAGGGCCGGCAGCGCGACCGCGGCGCTGACCAGCAGCGCCCGCGCGTCGAGCGCCTGCCCGCCGGCCACGTGCGCCACGAGCGCCAGCGTGAACGCGACGCCGCAGAAGAGCGCCAGGATGCCGGCACTCTGGGCCAGATGGTCGGCGCGCGCGAGCAGCGCCTCGATGCGCTCGCGTCGGGCGGCCTGCGGGAGCTGCGGCAGGATGCGTGCGGGGTTCGAGCGCTGCAGCGAGAGGCGCACGAGCTGGAACAGGGCACAGCCGCCCAGCGCCAGCAGCACCCAGGCGAGCTCGCGCGCCTGGACGACCAGCGCTTCGAAGTCGAAGGGGCCGGCAGCCGGGTCGGGGAGGGCCATGGGGGGGCTGAAGATAGCCAGCGCCGCCCCTCGGGGCTCCAACTCAGGGGGAGGTGCGTTACGCCAGCGGAACGGACGTGCTGCCCAGGCTTGCGGCTGCGAACACAAGGGCGCACACAACTCGAACCTGGCCAACAGCTTGAGTCCGATGCCCGAGAACGCTGCGCGGCGCTGGCACATGCCGTGCCTGCAGCGCGCGCCATGATCCTGGTCCCCCAAGCGGAGTCGATCGGTCCCCTGCCCCTCAACGCCTCGGTCCTCGGACGTCTGCGCGCCCGAGGGGTGGCCCTGGCCCTGCTGCCGGACGAGTCCCGCGAACTCGGCCGGGCGCGCCTGGAGACGGCGCTGATGGCGCTCTTCCGCGACGAGCGCGAGGAGCCGGTCTTCGCCGCGCTGTACGAGTTCGCGGAGGCCGATCTCGCCGCCTGGATCGAACTGCTGCTCTCCGGGGCGGGCCGCGCGCGCGCCGCGCTCGATCCGGCCGAGCTCCTGCAGGACACGCTGGTCAACATCTATCGCTACGCCGACGGCTTCCGCGACGAGCACGCGCGCAGCTTTCGCGTCTGGACGCACACGATCGCCACGAACCTGCTGCGCCGCTCGTGCACGCGCCGCGAGCGCGGCGCCTGCCAGGCGCTGCCCGAGGGCGCGCTCGAGCCGCGCGATCCGCACGGCACCCCGTCCGAGGAGCTCGTGCAGCGCGAGGACCGGCGCTCGGTGCTGGCAGCCTGGATGATCGTGCTGGTGCACTACGCCGAGGCCTACGAGCAGCTCTCGGCGCGCGACCGCACCGCGCTCGACCTGATCGAGGTGCAGGGCCTGTCCTACGCCAAGGCCTGCGGCCGGCTCTCGGTCGGGCTCTCGAACATGAAGATGATCCTGTTCCGCGCGCGGCGCAGGATCCGCGCACGCATCGCCGAGCGGCTCGAGGCTGCGGGCACGCACGCGACCGCGCTGGCCGGCTGAGCACCCCGGCTGCTAGCTTGAGCGACCTGCATGGCGCTCTCGCTCTCGGTGGTGATGCCGGTCTACAACGAGCGCTACCTCGTGCGCGAGTCGATCCGGCGCGTGCTGGCGCTCGCGGCCCCGAACCTCGAACGGCTGGATCTGATCGTGGTCGACGACGGCTCGACCGACGGCACGCGCGAGATCCTGCGCGAGATCGCGCGCGAGAACCCGGCGCGCATCGCCTACGTCGAGCACGAGCGCAACCGCGGCAAGGGCGCGGCCGTGCGCACGGGCGTGGCGCTCGCCAAAGGCAGCGTGACGGTGATCCAGGACGCCGACCTGGAGTACGACCCGCTCGACCTGCCGCGCCTGCTGCAGCCCTTCGAGCACGACGCGGCCGACGCGGTCTTCGGCTCGCGCTTCCTGGCCGGCGAGCAGCGGCGCGTCCTGTACTACCGCCACACGCTCGGGAACCGGCTGTTGACCGCGGTCTGCAACCTGCTGACCGACCTGAGCCTCTCCGACATGGAGACCTGCTACAAGGCCGTGCGCACCGCGCTGCTGCAGTCTATTCCGCTGCGCTCGGACGACTTCCGCATCGAGCCCGAGCTGACCTTCAAGCTGGTGAAGCGCGGCGCGCGCATCTACGAGGTGCCGATCTCCTACTCCGGGCGCACCTACGAGGAGGGCAAGAAGATCGGCGCCCTGGACGGCTGGTACGCCTTCTGGTCGATGCTGCACTGGTGGCTCGTCGACGACATCTACAAGCACGACGAGTACGGCTCGCAGATCCTGGTGCGCATGGCCGACGTGCCGAAGTTCAACCGCTGGATGGCGGACACGGTGCGGCCCTTCCTGGGCGCGCGCGTGCTCGAGATCGGCGCGGGCATCGGCAACATGACGCGCCAGCTCTGCCCGCGCGACCGCTACAGCGCGACCGACGTCAACCCGCACTACCTGGACTACCTGCAGCGCGGCTTCGAGGGCCGGCCCTACCTCGACGTGCGCAAGCTGGACCTGCTGCAGCCGGCCGACTTCGCGCCACTCGCCGGCGCCTACGACACGGTCGTGTGCCTGAACGTGCTCGAGCACCTGGTCGAAGAGGACACGGCGCTGGCCAACATCCGCGGCGCGCTCGGCAGCGGCGGCAAGGCCGTGATCCTCGTGCCCCAGGGGCCCGCGCTGCAGGGCACGCTGGACGAGGCGCTCGGGCACGTGCGGCGCTACACGCGCGCCAGCCTGCGCGCGGCGCTCGAGCGCAACGGCTTCGTGCTCGAGCAACTGTTCGACTTCAACCGCGTCACGACGCCGGGCTGGTGGTGGAACGGCAAGCTGCTGCGCCGGCGGCACTTCAGCCGCGTGCAGCTCAAGCTGCTCAACCTGAACGTGTGGTGGATCCGGCGCCTGGACGGCCTGCTGCCCTGGCACGGCGCTTCGCTGATCGCCGTCGCGCGCAGGAACTGAGCCTTCAGGCGGTCGCGGGCACGAGCTTCTGGCGCTGCTTCGCGCGCAGTTCGAGCCACAGCGCCGGCGCGCCGATGAAGAACAGCGCGTACATGCCCGGCGCGACGGCCAGCGCGGACTCGCCCGAGAGCAGCTCCGCGTCGACGGCCATGCGGATCGCGCACTCGAGCAGCGCGATCCAGAGCAGCACCCAGAGCTGCTTCGCGCGGCCCGAGACGATCGTGCGCGGGTCGGTGACCATGAAGAACACGAAGAGCGTGTACATCGGCCCCGTGATCGGGCCGAACTCGGCCCGGAAGGGGTGGCCGTTGAAGAGCGTGCGCACCCAGGCCAGCGCGGCGAAGAGCACGAGGTAGCCGATCGTCAGGTGCCAGACGCGCGCGCGCGTGACGACCAGCAGGCCCACGGCCCAGATCGCCAGCAGGATGCCCCAGTCGTTGCCCCACTGGTGGCTGAGGATGCTGATGCGCGAGGGCGCCAGCAGCAGCAGCGCGCAGATGCCGAAGTTGGTCGGGTTCCAGAGGTGCCGCCCGTCGTAGCGCAGCACGTACTTCGAGCCGATCGAGAGCAGCGAGGCCACGGCGTAGGGCCACATGAGGTCGCCCTGCGGCTTGAGCAGGATCACCACGCTGTTGCCGCTGATGTAGGCCGAGAGCAGGTTGGGCCAGCCGCCGGCGTGCAGCTTGAAGAGCACGAGCTCGGCCAGCAGCGCGCTGCCGAAGGCCACCGCCCAGCCCGTGTAGTCGTCGCCCAGGATCTGGAACTTCCACTGCCCGATCACCAGGATCAGCGTCAGCAACGTGGCCGAGTACCAGCGCGGGTCGATCCTCTTCGTGGCCATCGCTCAAGGCTCCCGGATGTGGTGGCGCCGGTCGATCGCGGGCGCGAGGATCGTCTGCTCCTCGCCCGTGGGCCAGCGGATCACGACCTTCTCGACCGCGCTGCAGCCGCCCAGCCCATAGTGCAGCGCGAACTCGTTCTGGCTGCAGAAGCCGCTGCCGGCGAGCAAGGCCTGCACGGTGCACTGCCCGCCGAAGTAGAGCGTGACCTCGGATCCGATCGCACAGCGGTTGGAGCGCGTGCCCTCGAGCTCGAACTGGATCCAGTGGCGCGCCGGATCGACCTGGTTCTCGTAGAACAGGAGCGGCCCCTGCTGGTTGGCTACCACGACATCCAGCTTGCCCTTGTGGAAGAAGTCCGCCGTCGCGACCGCGCGGCCGTCGAAGAGGTCGTCCATCCCGGCCTCGGCCGCGACGTCGGTGAACTTGGTCTGGCGCTTCTGCGGCGTGTTGACCGACTGGTTGAGCAGCAGGCGCGAGCGCTCGTAGCCCGAAAGCCCGCGATCCTGCTGGTCGGGCCAGCTGGCGGCGTCCTCGGCCAGCGCGCCGGCCGCGGTGGCGAGCTTGGTCATGTCGTACCAGTACTCCTCGCGCTTCTGGTTGCCCGAGACGAAGCCGTTGAGCACGACCAGGTCCTGGCGCCCGTCGTTGTCGAGGTCGGCGAATTGCGAGCCCCAGGCCCAGCCGCAGTCCTCGACCTGGCCCTCGGAGACGTTGGCCATGCCGAAGCCCTTGGCCAGGCGATTGAGGCGCAGGTTGTTGCCCTGGAAGAGGTAGCCGCGCTTGCTGATGTTGGTCACGAACGCGCCCAGCGTGCCGTCGTTCATGATGTCGCCCAGCGCGACCGACATGCCGCTCTTCGAGCTCTCGTCCAGGCCGATCTTCTCGGCCTTCACGAAGCGCTCGCCGTGCTGGTTGAGGAACAGCTCCTCGGTGCCGTAGTCGTTGGCCACGTAGAGATCCGGCCAGCCGTCGCCGTTCATGTCCGCCGCGCAGACGGCCAGCGCCCAGCGCGTGCTGTCGACGCCGAGCTTCTCGGTCACGTCCTCGAAGCGCCCGCCGCCGAGGTTCCTGTAGAAGTGCCGGTGGCTGCCGTTGGTGGCGAACTCGAAGCTGTCCTGCATGATGCGCGTGGTCTGCAGGTGCCACAGGTCGGTCTCCTCGCGGAAGTAGCCCGTGACGTACAGGTCGACGAGGCCGTCGCGGTCGTAGTCGATCCAGCATGCGCCGTTGGTGTTCATCCAGCGCCGCAGCCCGGCCGCCTGCGTCACGTCGCGGAAGCGCAATTGCCCGTCGTTGTGGAACAGCTGCGCGAAGCCGTACTTGTAGAGGAAGCAGTCGGGCAGGCCGTCGTTGTCGTAGTCGGCCCAGATGCTGCCCATCGAGGCGCCTTCGCCGGGCTTGTTGACGTCCGCCAGGCCGGCCTCGGCCGCGCGCTCGACGAAACGGCCGTCGTGCTGGTTGACGTACAGCGCGTTCGGCGCGCCGAAGGCGCTGTTGGTGGCGTAGATGTCGGCCCAGCCGTCGCCGTCGGCGTCGACCACCGCGACCGCGGCGCCCAGGCCCGCGATCTGCACCGCGATGTTGTCCAGCTTGGGGTCGAGCGCGACGTTGCGGTGCGCGAAGTCGATGCCGTGCTCGCGTGCGCTCTCGTGCAGGCGGAAGCCCAGGCTGGAACCGATGCGCTCGGGCCCGCGCTGGCCCTGCCAGGCGGTGTAGCACAAGAGCAGCACGAAGCCCGCATTCGTGGAGTGGCGCACCAGCGGCGAGGGGGACATCCGAGGCAGTCTATCCCGACCGCGCGTGGGGACGCTACCTTCGCGGGATGCAGATCGACCTCCTGATCAGCGGTGCCGGCGAGTGCGCCAGCGCGCGCGGCGCGCGCGCCCGCGGCGGCGCCGACCTCGGACGGATCGAGGTGCAGAGCGGCGCCGCCCTGGCCATCGACCGCGGCGAGATCCTGGACCTCGGACCGGAGGCGGAGCTCTGCGCGCGCTACCAGGCGCGCGAGCGGCTCGACGCGCGTGGCGGCCTGCTCGTGCCGGGCTTCGTCGATGCGCACACGCACCCGCTCTTCGCCGGCACGCGCGAGGACGAGTTCGAGCAGCGCACGCGCGGCGCCAGCTACGTCGAGATCGCGCTGGCGGGCGGCGGGATCCTCTCCAGCGTGCGCGGCGTGCGCGCGAGCTCGAAGGAGCAGCTGCTGGCGCTGCTGCTCGCGCGCCTCGACCGCTTCCTCGAGCTCGGCACGACGACGCTCGAGTGCAAGACGGGCTACGGGCTCTCGCTCTCCGACGAGCTGAAGTGCCTGGAGGTGCTGCGCGTGGCGCAGCAGCTGCACCCCCTCGAGCTCGTGCCGACGTTCCTCGGCGCGCACGATTTTCCGGCCGAGTACCGCGAGCGCAAGGGCGAGTACGTGCGCATCCTGATGGAGGAGCTGCTGCCCGCGGTGCGCGCCCAGGGTGTCGCCGAGTACTGCGACATCTTCACCGAGAGCCACGTCTTCGGGATCGAGGACTCGCGCCGCATCCTCGAGCGCGCGCGCGAGCTCGGGCTGCGCCTGCGCCTGCACGCCGACCAGCTCACGCCGCTGGGTGGCGCGCAGCTCGCGGCCGAGCTCGGCGCCGACAGCGCCGACCACCTCGAGTTCGTGGACCAGGCCGGCATCGAGGCGCTGCAGGGCGCAGGCGTCGTGCCCGTGCTGTGCCCGCTCGTACCGCTCTACCTGCGGCAGACGCAGGAAGCTCCCGGCCGGCGCATGATCGACGCCGGGCTCGCGCCCGCGCTGGCGACCGATTTCAACCCCGGCAGCTGCTACCTGCAGAGCATGCACGAGGTGCTGACCTTCGCCGCGCTGCGCTACCGCATGAGTGCCGCCGAGACGCTCACCGCGGCCACGCTCAACGCCGCCTGCTCGCTCGGCCGCGGCGCGCGCATCGGCACGCTCGAACCGGGCAAGCAGGCCGACGTGCTGGTGCTCGACCTGCCCAACCACCGGCACCTGGTGTACGAATTCGGTCGCAACCCCGTGCGCGCGGTGGTCAAGCGCGGGCGCGTGGTGGTCCGGCGCGAGCCGGCGTGTTCCAATCTGCGCCCATGAGCCTGGTCGAGTGCGTCCCCAACTTCTCCGAAGGCCGCCGCCCCGAGGTCCTGGAGGCGATCCTGTCCGCGATCCGCGCGGTGCCCGGCGTGAAGCTGATCGACCAGAGCATGGACGCCAGCCACAACCGCGCGGTGGTGACCTTCGTCGGCGCCCCGCCGGCCGTCGGCGAGGCCGCGTTCCGCGCGATCGCATGCGCGCGCGACCGGATCGACCTGACCCGGCACCAGGGCGAGCACCCGCGCATCGGCGCGACCGACGTCGTGCCCTTCGTGCCGCTCGAGGGCTCGAGCATGCAGGAGTGCGTCGCGCTGGCGCACGCGCTCGGCGCGCGCGTCGGCCGCGAGCTCGAGATCCCGGTCTACTTCTACGAGGCCGCCGCGAAGCGCCCCGAGCGCCGCAACCTGCCCGACGTGCGCAACATCGGCTTCGAGAAGCTGCGCGAGGCGGTCGCGAGCGATCCCGCACGCACGCCCGACGAGGGCCCGCAGAAGGCGCTGCATCCGACTGCCGGGGCGACGGTCATCGGCGCGCGGAACTTCCTGATCGCCTTCAACGTCAACCTGGAGTCGCAGGAGCTGCCGCTCGCGAAGGAGATCGCCAAGAAGATCCGCGAGAAGGACGGCGGCCTGAAGGGCATCAAGGCCATGGGCTTCTTCCTCGACGACTTGAACTGCGCGCAGGTCAGCATGAACGTCTGCGACTTCCAGGCGACCGGGCTCGAGCGCGTCTACCGCGAGATCGAGGCGCTGGCCCGCGCGCGCGGAGTCGAGGTGCGCGAGAGCGAGCTCGTGGGACTGGCGCCGCGCGCCGCGCTGGCACCCGGACTGGCGCAGCAGATCCGCCTGCGCGGCTTCGATCCGAGGAAGCAGGTCGTCGAGGAGCTCATTGGATGACGCGCCTGCTGCTCTTGCTGCTGCTCGGCCTGTGCTGCACGCTCCGGATCGCGCCGGCGCAGGACAAGCCGGCCGGCGGGATCTGCACCAAGTGCAAGAACGTCGGGCGGCTGTGGTGCACCGAGCACGACAAGAGCGTCGAGGAGCGCGAGTACATCGACGAGGACGAGCTGCAGTTCTGCAGCGTGATCGCCGACTGCCAGGTCTGCGGGGGCACGGGCTGGATCCTCTGCCCGCAGTGCAAGCCGCCCGAGATCGCCGAGGCGCTGGAGAAGAAGAAGCTGCTGCTGGAGAAGAAGCGCCTGACGCTCAAGGCGCTCGACGACAAGATCAAGCGCCCGCTGCGCAAGTCCGAGACCGAGCACTTCCAGCTGGTCTGGGAGATGGACAAGCTCAAGGTCGACAAGAAGTTCATCACGCCGCACCAGGGCCTGCACCTCTACAGCCACCGCCTGGAGCAGATGTACACCGACTACCGCGCCACGCTGGGCTGCAAGGACAAGGACTTCGCCCAGAAGCAGCGCGTGATGGTCTGGTACCTGCCCTCCGACCACGAGACGGGCGCGAACGCCTTCTGCGGACAGACCTCGCGCGGCGGCGTGCGGCTGATGGGCGTCGACCCGACCTACTCGGTCTGCGGCAACAAGCAGAACTTCCAGAACGACGAGCGCCTGCACCGCAACATCGTGCACAACGTCTCGCACCTGTTGCTCTCCTCGCAGCAGCCCGCGGCCTGGATCGGCAACCAGAAGTACGGCTGGCTGGACGAGGGCCTGGGCCACTGGTGGGAGGACCGCTACTGGAACCTGTGCGACGTGTACTGCTTCCAGGAGCAGAACACGAACACCGACTTCAAGAGCGGGCACTACAAGCTCGCCGTGCGCAAGCTGGTCGCGGCCAACGAGGCGCCGCCCGCGGCCGACGTGTTCCAGCAGACCTCCGATTCGCTGACGCTGCCGCAGGGCGCGGTGGCGATGAGCTACGTCGACTACCTGATCTTCAAGGACCCGCTCAAGCTGCTCGATCTGGCGCGGAAGATGAAGGCCAAGGTCGTCGGGCGCGACGCCCTGCAGCAGGTCTACGGCATGAACCTGCTCGAGTTCGAGGCGCAGTGGAAAGCCTGGGTGCTGGGCACCTACCCCAAGCAGTAGCCGCCGCGCCCGGATGACCTTCCTGCTGCTCTTGCCTACGCTGCTCTCCTGGCTCGTCTTCTGCGCGCATCTCTTCAGGGTCGGGATGCTGCCGCTCTTGCCCTTCGTCCTGCCGCTGCCGCTCTTGCTCTTCGTCAAGCACGGCCTCGTCGCGCGCCTGTTCCAGCTGCTGCTCTTCTTCATCGCGGCGCAGTGGATCCTGGTCGCGGTCTTCAGCGCCACGCACCGCGCCGAGGACGGCCAGCCCTGGATGCGCCTGGTGCTGATCCTCTCCGGCGTCGCGTTGTTCGCATTCTTCGCCGCGGCCTGCTTCGAGGCGCCGCGCCTGCAGCGCCGCTACCCGCGGCGCTTCTCCTTCTAGGGCGCGGATGGCACCCTGTCCGCAACGTGAACCTGCGCGTCCACTGGCTCGTGATCCTGCTGGCGCTCGCGCTGGCCTGGCCGCTGCGCACGCGCGCGGGTGCCGGCAACGTGGTCGAGCCGGGCGAGCTCTACGGCGTCGCGGCGCTCTACTCCGACGGCGAGAGCTGCCTGCACGCGCGGCGCGTCGCCTGCGCGCTCGAGGGCGCCGGCGTCGGCAGCCGTGACGGCCTGCTCGGCCACCCGGACCCGGCCGAGATCGTCGCGCCGCCGCTCTACGACGCCGCGCGCACGGCGCTGGTGCAGCTGCGCGTCGCGCCGGGCGACGAGCTCGGCTTGCAGCGTTTCCTGGGCGGCCTCGGCCCGTGGACCGGCGTGCTGGTCTGCTTCCTCGCCTGGCTCGCGGCCAGCGCCGCGGGCGCGGGCCTGGTCGAGAGCCTGCTCGCCGCGCTGTGGATCGCCGTCGCGCCGGCCTGCGTGCGCTCGAGCGAGTGGGGGCGCATCAGCGACGTCGCGCTGGGCCTCGTGCCGCTGGCGCTCGCCGTGCGCTTCAGCACGCGTGCGCTTGCGTCCGAGGAGCCGCTGCGCGCGATCCTGGGCGGGCTTTCGTCGGGTGCCTTCGCCGGGCTCCTTCTGGCCTGCTCGCCCGCGGGCTGCGTGCCCTTCGTCGCGGGCGTGGCGGGCTTCGCGCTCTGGACCTGGCGCGCGAGCGGCGAGACGGCGCGCTTCGCCGCGCGCGCCGGACTGCTCTACTGCCTCGTCGCCGCGCTCGTCGCGCGCATGCTCGTGCTCGACGGGCCCTGGCAGGCCGAGCCGGGCGGCCTCTTCGCCGCCTGGGTCGAGGCGGCCTCGAACCTGGCCTTCGCCTGCGGCGCGCCCTTCCTGATCGCGGTCGCGCGCGAGCAGGCTGCCGCCAAGCGCGTCTTCCCGCTGCTCGTGATGCTGGCCGCCTGCGTGGTGATCGGATTGCTGATCCTGCGCTCGCTGGCGCCGATCGGCCGCGTCTGGACAGCCTGGGCGCAGGCGCGCGAGCTGCGGCCGCTGTTCGGCGCGCAGGGTCGGCGCGAGATCCTCCTGGCGCTGACGCCGCTGTGTCTCTTCCTGCCCGCGGGCTGGCTGGCGCTGGCGCGGCGCCGTCTCGATCCCGCCGGCCTGTACCTGCTCGTCTTCTCGGCCGGCATGCTGCTCGCGACGCTCGTCGATCCCGAACTCTGCGCCCTGGTGCGTTCTGGCGAGCGCGCTCTTGCTCGCGCGCAGCGCGACCGGATGGGGGAGCGGCAGCCCGCTGCGGCGCTGGACGTTGAGCATCGCCGCTGCGGTGCTGGTCGCGCACGCGCTCGCGGGCCTGCTCGTGCAGCCCGACATGGCGCTGCACGAGACGCGCGTCGAGATCGCGCGCGGCCTGCGCTGGATGCGCGACCACACGCCCTCGCCCGGACCGTGGAATGCGCCGCGCGCGCAGCCGGACTGGGGTGTGCTGAGCGTGCCCGCGCGCGGAGCCGAGATCGCCTGGGAGGCGAGAAGGCCGGCGGTGTTCAGCGAAGCGGGGGTGTACGGCAGCCTCGACTCGCTGCTCACGGGTTCGAAAGCCCTGCGCGGGGAGGAGTTCGAGCGCTCGATGCACTCCTGCGGTGCTCGCTTCCTCGTGACGACCTCGTTCGACGAGGCGCTCACGATCGATCCGAGCTGGGGACTGCAGCGCGTCTATTCGTCCCCGCGCACGGCCGATCGTGCGGGCCACGCGCTCACCGATGCCGGCGCGCCCGCCATCTCCATCTGGGAACTCCCGCCGCCCAAGCGCGAGGACGCGGGCCCGCAGATGCGTCCGCGCTGAGCACTCGCTAGCATCGCGCAATGGCCCTGATCGAACCGCGCACCCTCAAGGGTTTCCGCGACTACCTGCCCGAGTCGATGATGCCGCGCGAGCGGCTGATGGAGACGGCGCGGCAGGGTCTACCGCTCCTACGGCTTCGCGCCGATCGACACGCCGGCGCTGGAGTACGCGGAGATCCTGATCGGCAAGGGCGGCGAGGAGTCGGACAAGCAGCTCTACCGCTTCAAGGACCACGGCGACCGCGAGGTGGCGCTGCGCTTCGACCTGACGGTGCCGCTCGCGCGCTTCGCCGCGCAGTACCACAACGAGCTCGGCCTGCCGTTCAAGCGCTACCACATCGGCCCGGTCTGGCGCGGCGAGAACACGCAGCGCGGCCGCTACCGCGAGTTCATGCAGTGCGACTTCGACACGATCGGCGTCGAGTCGATCACGGCCGACATCGAGACCGTGCTGGTCATCCACGACCTCTTCCGCGCGCTCGGCTTCGAGAAGTTCCAGATCCGCGTCAACAACCGCAAGCTGCTCAACGGCCTGCTCGAATCGCTGGACCTCGCCGAGCGCTCGGCCGCGATCCTGCGCGTGCTCGACAAGCTGCCCAAGGTCGGCGAGGCCAAGGTGCGCGAGGAGCTCACGAGTTCGCTCGCGGTCGACGGCACGCGCAGGCCGACGAGGTCATCCGCAGCGCCGTCGATCCAGGGCTCGAACGCCGCGATCCTGGCCGAACTCGAAGCCGCTCGCGCGCGGCAGCGAAGGGCGAGCAGGGACTGGCGGAGCTCGCGGAGCTGCTGCGCTGCGTCGAAGCCGCCGGCGTGGGCGCCGGGCGCGTGCAGCTCGATCTCTCGATCGCGCGCGGGCTCGACTACTACACCGGCACGATCTTCGAGACCTTCCTCGCCGACCTGCCGGCGATCGGCAGCGTCTGCTCGGGCGGCCGCTACGACAACCTGGCGCAGCTCTACACCAAGGAGCGCATGCCCGGCATCGGCGCCTCGCTCGGCCTCGACCGCTTGCTCGCGGCGATGGAGGAGCTCGGCATGCTCGAGAAGCGCCGCACGCCGGTGAGCGTGCTGCTGGCCTTCTTCGACGCGCAGCACCTCTCGCGACTACCTGCGTCTCGCCGCGCGCCTGCGCGCTGCGGGCATCGGCGTCGAGTTCTATCCCGAGCCGAAGAAGCTCGGCGCGCAGCTCAAGTACGCCGACCGGCGCGGCTTCAAGCAGGCCCTGATCCTCGGCAGCGACGAGTGGAAGAACGGACGCTGCCAGCTGAAGGACCTCGCCAGCGGCACGAGCCGCGAGCTCACGCTGGAAGACGGGCGCGGAGCCCTGTCGCCGGAGTTCCTCGCGGCTCTGTCGGGCTGAAGGGGTGCACGGATGAGCGTCTCCTTCAAGGACTACTACGCCGTGCTGGGAGTCGCGCGCGATGCGAAGCCCGAGGCGATCCAGCGCGCGTACCGCATGCTCGCGCGCAAGCACCACCCGGACGTCGACAAGAGCGCGGGCGCGACGAAGCGCTTCCAGGATCTGCAGGAGGCCTACGAGGTGCTCAAGGATCCCGCGAAGCGCACGCGCTACGACCAGCTGGGCGCGAACTGGAAGGACGGCCAGAAGTTCACGCCGCCGGAGGGGAACTTCGAGTTCCAGGACGTCGAGGGCTTCAGCGACTTCTTCTCCTCGCTGTTCGGCAATCGCACGCGCTTCGAGCACGGACGAGGAGCCGCAGGGCGACTACGACCTGCACGCGCGCCTGGACATCGCGCCCTGGGAGGCGGCGCTGGGCGCCAAGGTGCCCTTCCGCCACTTCGACGGCAGCGAGGTCTCGCTCACGATCCCCGCCGGCTCGGCCAGCGGGCGCGAGCTGCGCCTGCGCGGACTCGGCCGCCCGCGGCGTGCGGGCCAGCGCGGCGATCTCTACGTCGAGCTGCGCATCGTGGTGCCCGCGGCGCAGGACGACGCGCAGCGCAAGCTCTGGCAGGAGCTCGCGCGCGTCTCGCGCTTCGACCCGCGCGCCTAGAGTCGTACCACGCGGCCCAGCCGCTCCGAGACCGCGCTGGCGATGCGCTCGGGCAGCGGGCGGCCATCGCGCTCGTCGAGCCACTCGCCCAGGCCCGCGTCCCAGCGGAAGTGCCAGGCGCGCGCGCCGGCGGCGAACCACATCTGGCTCAGCGCGCCCTGGCGGTTGAGCACGAAGCGCGTGCCGTCGGCGAAGGAGAGCGTCACGACGCCGTCGCTGGTCGCGTAGTCGAGCTCGTCGGGGTCGAAGGCTTCGAGCCAGCGCGCGACGCGCGCGAGGCACTCGTCGGCGCGCTTCTGGAACTCCCGGGCGTCCACGCGCGCATCCTAGCGCACGGCCTGGAAAAGTCCCTCGGCCATGAAGTTCGCGCAGGCGGCGTGGACGCGACGCTGCAGCTCGGCCTCTCTCCCGCGGTGCCGGCGCGCGGCGGCTCCCAGCGCCTGCGCCAGCGTCCGGCCGCGGCACAGCGAGTCGAGGAGCTCGAACTGCAGCCGGTCGAGGTCCATGCGCCAGACCGTCCAGTCCTTGCGGTAGACCGCGACCCAGGTCTGCTTGCGGGAGAGCGGCGGCAGCGCCTCGTCGCGCCGCACGGCCTGCGCGATCGCGTTGCAGCGCTGCTCGCAGGCAAGCAGGCGCAGCGCCGCGATCGGGACGAGCTGCTTGCGCGCCCAGTCCGCGGGCGCGATGCGCTGCAGCGCGTCGGGCGCGAGCGTCGGCGAGCGCGGAGCCTCGAAGACTTCCTGCATGGCCCACTCGAGTCGCGCCAGCCCGACGAGCAGCGCGCGGCGCGGCCCGCGCGGCGCTTCGCGCGCGAGGAAGCGCGCGAAATCCTTGCCCAGCGGGTTGAGCGACCAGTGGCGCGAGGGATGGCGCTCGAGGTAGGCGCGCACGAGTGCCTCGAAGCGCGCCTCGCCGGCGATGCGCCGCACGGCGGGGAAGTCGGACTGCAGGCACTCCTGCAGGCGCAGCATGTAGCCGCGCTGGTAGATCCCGATGCGCTGGGCCGCCGTGAGCGAGCGCGAGGGCAGGAGCTGGCGCTCGGCGGAGGCGAGCGGCCGCTGCGCGCGCAGGTGCGGGCGCAGCACCTCGGCCTGGAACCAGCGCTCGAGCGCGGCGAGTCTAGCTGCGGCCGGCATGCACGCGTCTCGACTTCCCGCGCGCCCGCTCGAGCCAGGCGCGCGCTCGCAGCGCCTCGCTGTGCAGCTCCTCGAAGCCCGGGATGTCCTCGTCCCACTCGAGCAGCGTCGAGCGGCCGCCCGAGTGCTTCAGGCTGCGCTCGAAGACGCGCCAGACCTCGTCGATCACGCGCCCGTTGTGCGAGTCGATGATGTGCGTGCCGTGGTTGGTGTGCCCGGCGAGGTGGTACTGCACCACGCGCTCGTGCGGGATCGCGTCGACGTACTCGAAGGGGTCGAAGCCGTGGTTGAACGAGCTGACGTAGACGTTGTTGACGTCCAGCAGCAGCGCGCAGTCGGCTTCCTCGGCCAGGCGCGCCAGGAACTCCCACTCGCTCATGCTCGAGCTCTGGAACTCGACGTACGTCGAGGGGTTCTCGAGCGCGATCGGGCGCTCGAGGAAGTCCTGCACCGCGCGCACGCGCTGCACGACGTGGCGCAGGCACTCCTCGGTGTAGGGCAGCGGCAGGAGATCGTGCAGGTTGCGCCGCGCGACGCCGGTCCAGCACAGGTGGTCGGAGACCCAGGGCGCGCGGATGCGCCGCGCGAGCTCCTTGAGCTCTGTCAGGTAGTCGAGATCGAGCGGATCCGTGCTGCCGATCGAGAGCGAGACGCCGTGCATCACGACCGGATAGCGCTCGGCCACCTGCTCGAGCACCCAGGTCGGCCGGCCGTGCGTGCCGAGGAAGTTCTCGCTGATGATCTCGAACCAGTCGACCGGCGGCTTGTGCTCGAGCACGTGCGTGTAGTGCGCGCTGCGCAACCCGACGCCGATCCCGAGGTCCGGGAAGCCGAAACGGTTGCGGGGCTGCGTGGGCTTCATGGCCGCGAGACCGCTCCCATCATGAGCGCTCCCGGCGGGAAGGGACAGACCCTTCCGCCGGCAGGCGCGCAGGCGCTCGGACTCAGCTGCAGGAGTGCTTCTCGGTGTTGCAGCCGCCCTGCGTCTTGCAGGCATTCTGGCCCTTGCAGGCGTTCTTGTCGGTATGGCAGCCGCCATTGCCCTTGCAGGTGTTCATGCCCTTGCATGCGTGCTTCTCCACCGCGGCGTTGTTCCCCGAGCTCGAGCTCGAGTACTGCGACTTGCAGCCGGCGAGCGGAGCGCCCGCGAGCATGGCGGCGACAGCGGTGGCGAGGAGAGCGGACTTGTTCTTGGCTTGCATGATGAGCGGGAGGAATGGGTTGGTCTGGATCCGAATGCGAGCCACCGCACGGCGGCCGCGAGCTCCCGGTTACGCAGCGCCCGAATCCTTGGGACCTGGATTTCGAGAAACGCTCGCGCAGCTCAGCGGGCCGAGACCGGGCGCGCGGGCCGGGCCAGCGTGCGCACGCGCTCGACGAACTCGGCGATCCCGAATGGCTTGATCAGGCAGTCGTCGACCCCGTCGGCGAAGGCGCGGAAGACGTCCGCCTCGCGCCCGCGGGCCGTGATCAGCAGCACCGGCACGTGCGCCGTGCGCGGTTCGGACTTGAGCCTGCGGCACAGCTCGAGGCCGTCGATGCCGGGCAGCATCCAGTCGAAGACGAAGATCTCGGGCGGGCGCGCGAGCGCGTGCGCCAGGGCCACGTGACCCTCCACGCAGCTCTCGGTCTCGAAGCCGTTCGCGCGCAGGGCGCGCTGCAGCAGGAAGAGCAGGTCGGTCTCGTCCTCGACCAGGAGGACGCGGGGCGCGAGATCGGATTCCATTGCCCGCATCGTCGGCCGGGCCAGTGAGCCGCCGTCGAAAGGCGCATCAAGCGCGCGTGAAGCGCGCTACTCCAGGCCCATCTCCGCCACACCGACCTCGTCGAAGCCGAGCAGGTGCCCGATCTCGTGGTAGAGCGTGACGCGGATCTCCTCGCGCAGCGCGGCGCGGTCCTTGGCCGCGCGCTCGAGGTTGCGCTGGAAGAGGAAGATGCGCGGCGGCAGCTCGGCGTTCTCGTCGGCGCTGGCCTCGGTGTTGGGCGCGCCCACGAAGAGACCGAGCAGCTCGGGCGGCGTCGAGGCCGGATCGCCGGGCTCGAGCATCCAGCCCGAGGGCATGGCGTCGATCAGCACCTCGCAGCTCTCGAGGCCCTTCTGGAACTCGCGCGGCAGCGCCTTCACGGCCGCCTCGACCTCGGCCTCGAACTCCTCCTGGGACAGACGCGGGGCGTGCGCGTACTGCGGGTCGAGTGAGACCGCCTCGTCGAGCAGGCCCTCGGCGGTCTCGAAGTCGCCTTCCAGTTCCGACACCAGCGAGAGGCGTTCGAGCACAGGAGCCGTGCGCTCGATCGTCAGCAGCTTCCCGAGCAGCTCGCGCGCCTCGTCGAAGCGCCACTCGCCCAGCAGCAGCTGCGCCTTGGCCCAGAGGTAGTCGGGCTGCGCGCCCAGGTCCTCGAACTCCTCGGCCTGCTCCAGCACCGCGCGCGCGCGCCGCAGCTCGCCCAGCTCCACGCGCGCCAGCGCCTCGGGGATCCAGCGCTCGGGCCAGTCCTCGTCGAGCTGCTGCAGCTTGGCCAGCGCGCGCTTGGCGTCGCCCTCGTCGAGCGCCTGCCAGGCCTCGTCGAGCACGGCATCCTCGGGACCGGGCTCGGAGTCCTGGTCCTCCCAGGCCGCCTCGGCGGGGGAATGTTCGTCGTGCTGGTAGTGATCCACGCCGCGAATTGAACCAGGGTCGGGCAGGCAGGGCCAGTGTCACCCGGAATTCGAAGCGTCGACTACTCGAGGCGCGCCTTCTCCAGCAGGATCCAGGGTGAGCGACTGCCTGCCGCCTGCGACTCGACGCGCAGCAAGAGTTCCCCGCCTTGGAGGTCGACCGACCATTCGCGGGCGGGCTCCCCGAGCCGCAGCGGCAACAGCTGGTGGTCGGCCAGCTTGCTTCCGATCCGCTGGCACGCGTGCAGGGAGACCTGCTGAACACCCGGCTCCGCTTGCGCGCCCCCCGTGGCACGCAGCGACAGCGTGATGCGTCTGGTGGCGGCTGGGAGCGCCCAGCGCAGCGAGGTTGGTCCCTGGTTTCCGGCTCGGATTCCCATGTACCAGGACTGGGTTCTTCCCGCTGCTGCTTGCGACTGGACGAAGCACAGTGCGCCCGTGTCTTCGTGGTAGCGCACCACCACCTCCCCGCCGAGGGATTCGCAATCGAGCCTCTGGGCCTGCGGATCGTCGAGTCCGTCCGCTTCCAGGAGCTCCGTGACGTAGCCCAGCGCATCCTCCGTCGTGCCGCCCTCCGCGAAGGCGCGCAGCGCCTCGAACACGACCCGATAGCCCCACGGATTCCAGTGCCCAACGGGCGTGCCGCTGACGTAGTACAGGCTGTCGAGTTGTTCGAGCTTGCCGCCGATCGCGTGCAGCAGCACCTCGCGCGTGTCGATTACCGGCAGTCCTTCCTCGGCTGCAACGCGCCGGATGAGCGACTCCTGCCATTGCGTCCTGCTCGGCATTCGCACGCTGTCCCGCGCGCGCATGAGCATCAATGCAGATCGCTGGGCATGCGCGCGCAGTTCGCGGCACGTGGCCCGGACGATGGCCTCGCCGAGCTCCTGCTTCTCCGCGAGGCGCGACTCATCGCCGCGCAGCCAGGACTGGACGCTCCAGGGCAGGATCCCCGGTGCCCGGCAGACGAGCTGGGCGAGGTAGCTCGTGATCCGGATCGGATTCCGTTCCAGGTAGCGTGCGAGGTCGGTCTCCACCGCTTCGGGCTCGACCAGCCGGCCGCCCTCGACGTGGAAGCGCGGCTTGGGACCCCCGCGGAAGCTCAGCACGATGCGATCGAGGTCGTTGTCGAGCAGCAGGGCCACGATCGCGATGGGTTTGCGTGCAGCCCAGCGCGGGAGCGTGTCGCGGGCCAGCAACAGCACCTGGTCCGCGCCATATCCGCCCACGCCGTAGTTGAGCAGCGCATGCGTGGCGTGCACGGGCGACATGTCCCAGATGCCTTCGAAGGACTCCGAGCGCCAGCCCACGCCCTCCGCGAACGAATCGCCGTAGAGCAGCACCGGCGTGCGGTCGCCCAGCGCGCGCTCGTCCACGAGCTGGTGGGAGTGCTCGACGAACTTGCCGTTGGTCCAGCCAGTCATCCGGTCGGGCCAGACCGCGGATGCCGAGACGGGGTGTTGGAAACGGCAGAGCAGCTTCCAGTAGTCATCGTCGTTCGGGCTGGCGAGCCAGTCGGGGTGCCGCAGCCGGCTGCCCAGGCGCTGCGCGCGGGCGGAATCGGAGAGCACCAGCCAGCGCAGGCCGAGCTCGGTGCAGGACAGGGCGAGCCCCACTCCCAAGAGCAGCGCCAGGAGCCTTCGGCGCCATCGAGATCGCACTCCGGGTCTCATTGCATCAGGACGATCGCGGTCCAGTCCGCGGGCGCGCGCGTTTCGCGGGCTGCACGGCTCCCTCCCCGGCCCAGGAGCAGATCGGGCAGCCGCTCGGATCGTGGCGCAGCGCCGGGCAGTGCTCGCGCCCGAAGTAGATGATCTGCAGATGCGCGCGGATCCAGCGCTCGCGCGGCACGAGCTGCTTCAGGTCGCGCTCGGTGCGCTCGACGTTCGTGCCGTCGGAGAGGCCCCAGCGCGCCGCGAGCCGGTGGATGTGCGTGTCGACGGGGAAGGCCGGGATGCCGAAGGCCTGCGCCATCACCACGCTGGCCGTCTTGTGGCCGACGCCGGGCAGCGCCTCGAGCTCCTCGAAGCTGCGCGGCACCTGCCCCGCGTGCTGCTCGACCAGGATCTTCGAGAGCGCGTGGATGTTCTTGGCCTTGGCCGGCGCGAGCCCGCAGGTGCGGATCAGCTCGTGGATCTCCGCCACGGAGAGGCGCGCCATCTTGGCCGGCGTGTCGGCGCGCGCGAAGAGCGCCGGCGTGACGAGGTTGACGCGCGCGTCGGTCGTCTGGGCCGAGAGCAGCACCGCGATGAGCAGCGTGAAGGGGTCCTTGTGCGCGAGCGGGATCGGCGCGTCGGGATAGAGCTCGTCGAGGATCGCGAGGATGCGCCCGATCTTCTGCTCCGGACGGAGAGCGGTCTTCACCGGCGGATTCTATACTGCTGCGATGGACGCACCCATCGAGCAGTTCCTCTCCGGCAAGGTGTTCGCCGTCGCGGGCGCGTCGACCGACCGCGCGAAGTACGGCAACAAGGTGCTGCGCAGCTACCAGCAGGCCGGGCGCAGGGTCTACGGCATCCACCCGCGCGAGACGCTGATCGAGGGCGCGCAGGCCTTCGCCAGGCTGGCCGAGCTGCCCGAGAAAATCGACGGGCTCTCGATCGTGACGCCGCCCGCGGTGACGGAGAAGCTGGTCGAAGAGGCCGCGGCGCTCGGCGTGAAGCGCCTCTGGATGCAGCCCGGCGCGGAGAGCCCGGCCGCGCTCGCGCGCGCCCAGGCGCTCGGCCTCGAGGTCATCGCCGGCGGCCCCTGCGTGCTCGTCGCGCTGCACTTCCAGGAGCGCTGAGATGCGGATGCGCGAGCATCTCGAGCAGCTCTTCCAATTCAACGCACAGACCAACCTGGCGCTGCTGCCGAAGATCGCGCAGCTCTCCGAGCCGGCCGAGTGCGTCCGGCTCTTCGGTCACCTGATCCGCTGCCAGTACAAGTGGATAGCGCGCATCCGGCGCGATCCGGCCGCGGCAGAGCTCGACTGGTGGAAGCCCGAGATCCCCTTCGCGGAGCTCGATCCGGAATGGCGCGCGAGCGTGCGCCCCTGGTACGAGTACCTGGCCGGCAGTTCGGACGAGGAGCTCGCGACGGAGACGCAATTCACGGGCTACGACGGCGCGCTGTGGGCGGCCGCACCGCAGGACATCGCGCTGCAGCTCAACTACCACTCGATCCACCACCGCGCGCAGATCCAGTACCTGCTGCGCCGCGCCGGAATCGACCCGGACTTCGTCGACTACATCCGCACGAAGTGCCGACGCATCGGCTGAGCGGCGCGCAGGTCAGCGCAGCGAGGGCTGGTCGAGGTGCGCTCGCGCATCACTCGATCAAGGGCCGCACAAGCCGCGCCCAGCAAGAGGTCGCGTGGCCCGCGAGCGGTTCGACGCGCAGCGCGAGCGTGCAGGGCGCCTGCAGCTGCTCTTCGATCACGACCGGCAGCGCGCCGGGCCGGAGATCGAGCGTGCAGCGCGGCATGCCGTCCACGAGCAGCGTCAGGCGCACAGCCTCTGCGGATGGGTCGGGGCCGCCGGAGGGGACAGCGAG
The DNA here is from genome assembly GCA_963829015.1 of uncultured Planctomycetota bacterium. Classification (GTDB taxonomy): domain Bacteria; phylum Planctomycetota; class UBA1135; order UBA1135; genus JADJLZ01. Next base: position 304,376 of record CAWHGR010000001.1, read on the forward strand.
CGCCTCGGCGCTGAAGCGCCGGCCGTTCTCGAGCCGCCACTGCAGCAGTGTGAGCCTGTCGCCGCTCGGGAAGAGGCCAAGCGCGTGCTTCTGCGGCTTGTCCTTGGGGTCCACCTCGCGCATGGCGACGGACCGGGCGATGCCCTGGAAGTGCAGCACCGCAGGCCTTCCGAGTGCTTCGAGCGTGACGTCCTGTGCCGAGTCGGGGTGCCCGCCCATGCGCTGCATCGCCGCGTCGACCCCGGAGATGTCCTCGCGCTCGTAGCGGCCTTCGATCGCTTGGCGGAAGGCCTCGAACACGACACAGTTGCCGCGCGCATTGAGGTGGCCTTCGCCAGGGCCCTCGGTTACGAACAGGGTCCGGCCGAGCAGCTCCTTCTGTCCGTTCACCGCGCTGAGCAGGTATGGCCGCGAGGAGAGGAAGTGCACGCCGAGTTCGCTGCAGGCATCGCGCACGAATCGCTCGCGCCACATGTGCGGCTCCGGGTTCTCCAGCAGCGCGCGCCCGTGGAAGCCGAGCACGAGGTGCTCGACGTGCAGCGCCTCGAGTCGCGCGTGCACTCGCGCCAGGATCGCGCGCGTCAGCGCCACGACCTGCGCGTCGTCGGGCAGCGACCTGAGCTTCTCCTGCCACTGGTAGGGCAGCGGCCCGTGCGGCCCGCGCAGGAGGCGCCAGACGTAGCTCGGGACGCCGGGCGGGTGGTTGTCCCACCAGCTCTGCGGGTCGTGCTCCTCGAGCGGATGGAAGACGAGCTCGCCGCCCTCGAGCGTGTAGCGCGGCTTGGGCATGCCGCGGAAGCTGAGCATGGCGCGGTCGGGGTCCTCGTCGAGGAAGATCCCGAAGACGACCAGCGGGTTGCGCGCGGCGAAACGGTCGATCGTCGCGTCGAGCATCGACCAGGCCTGGTCCGTGCCGAAGCCCGAGACGCCGAAGTTCACGATCGCGGCGGTCTTGCCCTCGGGTGAGCGCTCGAGCAGCCCTTGCCAGGCCTCCTCGGGCGACGTGACGCACTCCGCGAAGGAGTCGCCGTAGAGCAGCACAGGCCGGCGCTCGCCGACTTTGGCCTCGTCCACCGAGATGAGGGTCTTCGCGTCGATCAGCGGGCCGGTCCAGCCGGTCTTCTCGGAGAAGCGCCCGAAGGGGTAGCGCTGAGCGCGCGGCGTCCAGATGCGCACGAGCTTCCAGAACAGGTCCTCGCGCGCCATGTCGGCGTAGTAGCCCGGCTGACGCAGCTTGTGCGCAACCTTCTCGAGCAGCCGCGTGTCCCAGAAGAGCAGCACGCGCAATCCGACCTCGGCCAGCAGGAAAGAAAGGATGCAGCCGAAGAACAGTGCCAGCGCGCGCCGCTTGAATCGGCCCTTGCCCTTCGTGTTCATGCGAGCGGTCGAATGATAGCAGCCCGGCAGGGTCGTGGTCGGGGAATCAGGCGCCTTCGAGCTCGAGCAGCGCCTCGCCCTGCTTGACGTCCGCGCCGTCGGCGACGAGGTAGCGCAAGACGCGCGCACTCGCCGGCATTCCGCCTGCGGCGCGGTGCACGACCTGCGTGAAGGTCTTCATCACCTCGATCAATCCGACCGGGCTGCCCTCGCGCAGCATGTCGCCGGCATTGGCGAACGGCGCGTCGGCCGGGCTCGGGCGCAGGTAGAAACGGCCGGTCTGCGGGGCGCGCAGCACCAGGCCGCTGGCCGTCTGCGCCAGCGCCTGCGGCGTCGTCGCCGGCCGCGCGAGCGCCGCAGCGAGCGGCTCGAGCTCGTAGACGAGATCGCCGAAGCCGAGCGCTGCGTGCAGTCGCTCGGGCGCGGCGTTGGCGATGCGTCCGCAGGCGCCCGGCGGCACGACCAGCGTCGCCGCGCGGCCGAGCACGAGCAGCACGCCGCACTGCTGGCCTTCGGCGAGCAGCTCGCCCTGCGCGTGCGCCCTCGTCAGCAGGCCGACCGCGGGCGAGACCAGGCGCTGGCGGCCGCCCTCGAGCGCGAGACCGAGCTCGAGCGTGCTCATGCGCGCGGCTCCGTCAGCGCGGCGAGGTCGTGCAGCGACCAGATGCGCGGGTTCTTGACGCGGCGGTAGCCGGTGGTCTGGTAGCTCATCTCGACGAAGCGCTCCGAGCCAGCCGCGCAGCTCGCCGAGGTCGACGATCTCGTCGGTGTCCATCTGGCGCGCGGCCACGAACGGATCCATGTCGCCCTCGATGCGCGCCTCGGTCTCCGCATGCCGGCCTCGATCTTCGCGCGCTCGGCGGGATCGGTCGCCGCGATCTGGAAGTCGTCGTCGAGCTTGGTGTTGAACGCCGCGATCGCGAGCGTGCGGCCCTCCATCACCGACAGGCGCGCGAGCACGTCGAGAGCTGCACGATCGGATCGTAGGGCAGGCCGCTCATCGCGTAGTAGCCGGCGCCCGAGGCCTTGCGCAGCAGCACGGTGAACATCGGCGTCGTGTTGGTGCAGTTCGTGTAGATCAGGCTCGAGCCGTAGCCGAGCAGGCCGTGGCGCCTCGGCCTCGACGCCGATGTCGAAGCCCGAGATGTCCTGCAGCCAGACGAGCGGGATGCCGTCGTCGTTGCAGGCGCGCGAGAACGCGCGATCTTCGCGATGCCGTCGCGGTAGAGGATGCCGGCGGGCGCTTGCGGCCGCGGTGCTCGGGATCGCCGATCAGGCCCTGGCGGTTGATCACGAAGCCCACGTAGAGCCCGCCGACGCGCCCGATGCCGCAGATCATCTCCTCGCCGACCTCGGGCATGATCTCCCAGAACAGCGACTGATCGACGAGCCGCGCGAGCACCTCGCTCGCGTCGTAGCCTCGCGGTGATCGGCGCGGGAACAGGCCGCCGAGCTCGCGCGCGGGCTGGTGCGGCGCGGCCGACGTCGGCGCCGTGCCGCGGTAGAAGTCGGCGCCGCGCGCTCGGCAGGCGCGCGACTCGCGCCGGATGCAGCGCGAGCGCGCGTCGCGTCGTCGGGCACGCGCACGTCGGCGCAGCCCGACTGGTGGCACGTGCACCTCGGGCCCGCCGATGTCGAGCGACGTGAGCTTCTGGCTCTTCGCGCCTTTGATCAGCGCCGCGCCGGCGATCACCATGTACGCCTGCTCGGTCATGTAGACGCGGTCGGAGATGATCGGCATGTAGCCGCCGCCCGCGATGCAGTCGCCGAACACGCCCGCGATCTGCGGCACGCCGCGCGGCCGAGAGCAGCGAGTTCATCTTGAAGATGTGGCCCGCGCCCGTGCGGCCGGGGAAGCGAGTGCGACTGCTCGGGCAGGAACAGCCCGCTGCAGTCGACGAGGTAGATCGATCGGCAGGCGCAGCCGCAGCGCCATCTCCTGCGCGCGCTCGATCTTCTCCGGCGTGCGCGGCCACCACGCGCCCGAGGCGACCGTGTTGTCGTTGGCGATCACCATGCGACCAGCGGCCCTCGACGCGCACGAACGCGGTGACGACGCCGGCGGCGGGCGACTCCTGCTCGCCGAAGACCTCGCCGTAGTTGACGAACGTGCCGACCTCGCGCAGCGGGCGTGCCCGGATCCTTGAGCTGCTCGATGCGCTCGCGCGCGGTGAGCTTGCCCTTCTTGTGGACGCGCTCGACGTACGTCGGCGCCCCAGCCGCGCTCGACCTTGGCGCGCCGCGTGGCGAGCTCGTCCTCCTTCGCGCGCAAGCGCGGCGACGTTGCGCTCGTAGCTCGCGGCGTCGAGAAACGCGTCGCGCGGCCGGCCGATGGGGGCGAGGGGGACTTTGGCCATGGCGCGGTCGGATGATCGAAGAGGCGCGAGGTGGAGTCAAGGGCCGTAACGCGTGTCAGCCAGAATGCGCTCGAGTTCGTGCCGCCGAGAGTTTCCGCTCGGACCTCCCTGGATCACGGATGATTGAACGAGAACGCCCTCGACTCGCCGGCGACCAGCACGAGTTCACTCGTCGTGGCTGCTCCCTACGGCAGCCGATGCTGCACCACGAGTGCAGGCCCGCGGGCAGCGTAAGCTCTTCCGCGGCGCCGGGCCTGAGCCCGCCCTCGGCAATCGCCACTCCGTTGTGCAGGAGACGGTAGATCGTCCACTTCCCGCCGGCATCATTCCGAAGTTGGAAGCGGGCTCGCCGGCGACAACATCAAGGAAACGCCGTTCGTATCCAGGCCCTCCTCGAGCACGATGCCATGCAGGACGCCGATCGTCTGCGAATCACCCCGGGCGACGAATGTGTAGCGTCCTGGGCTCAGGTTGTTCAGGTCGAACTTGCCGCGCGCGTCGGTTTGACTGGACACTCGGCCCCTCGCTCTTCGGGGCGGTCGCGTCCGACGCCCGAGGTCTACCTGCTGCCGCCCGCGGTGGTGCCCTTCCTGGGCGTCCTGTCGCAGATCGGCGTGATCCTGTTCAAGTTCGCGGTCGGTCTGGAACTCGACCCGCGCTTGTTGCGCAGTCGCGCGCACGTGTCCGTCGTGATCGCGAACACGAGCATCGTCCGGTCGCTGGAGCTCGGCGGGGGCCTCGCGCTCTGGAACTGATCCGTCACGAGACCCTCGAGCGTGCAGCCGGCTCCAACCTGCCAGGTCACATCCCGGACTTCGCCTGGTGCGAGGGTGACGGCCTCGAGGTCCTCGCGGACTGGCTTCTCATCCACGCGCAGCTCCACGTGCAGCGGAACTCCGGCCGGGAGCCCCGGCATCACGCAGCGGCCATCGGAGTCCAAGTCCGGACGCCAGCTGTCGGTGATCGCCGACGGACGCAGGAGTGTCGAATTGGGCGTGGGAAAGATCAGCTTGTTGCACTCCACCCAGACTCGAACCAAGCACGCGCCAACCGGTGCACCCGCCGCATCGGTGACCCGGGCGCGAAGCGTCGCCGAGCGTTCGAGGCGAATTTCCAGGGCGTCCGCCGCGGAAGCGTGAGCGGGTTCCACGGCGACGAAGCAGGGAGACCGACCCGGCGCGTCGATTCGCACGTCGAGTTCGGCGCGCACGGGGAAGCGAATCTCGAACAGACCGCTGGAGTCTGTGTGCGTGCCATCGATTCGCGCGAGGCGGAGTCCCGGCGTGCGCGGTCCGTCGGGGTTGTCCCAGTACGTGCTTCGTGTCTGGGTCAGCTCCACAATCGCGTTCGCGATTGGAATCGCGCTCTCGGCGGCGATGACACGGCCATGGAAACACGCGATACCGTCGGTTCGAAGCTCAACCGTGCAGGCACGCTGTTCACCGGGAGAGAGCGCCTGGATCAAGACCTCGACGGACCCAACGGATGAGACCTCGGAAAACGCACGCAGGATCAAGTCACACCCGGACGGTGCGTCCAGGTCGAGAGCCCCGTGGGCGTCCGCCACCTTGGATTGGATCGGTCCGCTGTGACCGCGCAGACCTTTTCGACGCGCAGAACGTGCCCCCTCGTCACGGACGAGAATCCCGCGTGTCCACGGAACCGGCTCGCGAGTCAACTTGTCGAGGAAACGGATCTCCAGGTGTGCGAGGGACTCGCGCGGTTCGAGACCCGTGGCCGTGTCATCTCGTGCCTCGCGGCGCGCGCTGCCGTCGTTCGGCTCCGGCGCGAGGTCAGGAGCTCCGACCTCCTTCCCAATGAGTGAGTGGCTCTCGGCTGACTCGATCTTCGAAGGACGAGCCTCAGAGCCAGAGCGAACCCACAGCAACACTGCCAGCGACGCTACGAGCAAGACTGCAAGAAATGTCGAGCGCATGCGCATCATGGGAACGCTTCCCATTGTGCGCGCATTTCCGAGCTACGGGCAACTCGGAACGCCGCGGCCGCGGCCGGCCGATGGGGGCGAGGGGGACTTTGGCCATGTTCAGCTCCTCGGGCTCGCCACGGACTTCCAGCCCGGAATCGTGCGCGTGTCGTATTTCCCGGCGCGGAACTCGGCGCTGTCGAGCACGGCTAGGTGCAGCGGGATCGTCGTCGGCACGCCTTCGACCTTCGCTTCGGCGAGCGTGCGCAGCATCGTCCCGATTGCCTCCTCGCGCGTCCGGCCGTGCGCGATCACCTTGGCGATCAGCGAATCGTAGTAGGGCGGGATCTCGTCGCCCGCCTGCAGGTAGGTCTCGAGGCGCACCTTGCCCGGGCCGCGGTCGAGCGGGATCGCGAAGCTCTTGAGCACGCCCGGCGCGGGGCGGAAGTCGTTCGAGGGATCCTCGGCGTTGACGCGGCACTCGATCGCGTGCCCGCTCGACTTCACGTCGGACTGCGCCAGTGCGAGCGGCCGGTTGGCGGCGATCTCGAGCTGCAGCTTGACGATGTCGAGGCCGGTGAGCATCTCCGTCACCGGATGCTCGACCTGCAGGCGCGTGTTCATCTCCATGAAGTAGAGCGGGCCCTCGGCGCTCTTCAGGTACTCGATCGTGCCGGCGTTGGTGTAGCCGATCGCAGCCGCGGCGCGCGCGCTCAGCTGGCCCAGCTCCTCGCGCTCCTTCGGCGAGAGCGCGGGGCTGGGGCTCTCCTCGATCAGCTTCTGGTGGTTGCGCTGGATCGAGCACTCGCGCTCGAAGAGGTGCAGCGCGCGACCGTAGCGGTCGGCCAGGATCTGCACTTCGATGTGCCGACCGCCGGAGAGGTACTTCTCGAGGTACAGGGCGCCGTTGCCGAAGGCCGCGAGCGCCTCGGCTTGCGCCGATGCGTAGGCTTCCGCGAGCGCGCTCGCCTCGCGCACGAGACGCATCCCGCGTCCGCCGCCGCCGGCGTCGGCCTTGAGGATCACCGGGTAGCCGATCGCGTCCGCGAGCTTGCGCGCTTCCTCGGGCGAAGCGAGCAGCCCGTCGGAGCCGGGGATCACCGGCACGCCCGCCGCGCGCATCGCGGCCTTGGCCGGCGCCTTGAGCCCCATCTTCAGCATCAGCGCGGCCGAGGGGCCGACGAAGGTGATGCCGTGCTGCTCGCACAGCGCGGCGAAGCGCGCGTTCTCGGCCAGGAAGCCCCAGCCCGGGTGGAGCGCCGCAGCGCCGGTCTGTAGCGCGGCCTGCACGAGCGCGTCGGCGCGCAGGTAGCTCTCGCGCGGGGCCGGGCCGCCGAGGCACACGAGCTCGTCGAAGTGCTTCAGCCAGGAGGCGCCGCGCTCGGCGCTCGAGTGCACGCCGACGGTGCGGATCCCGAGCGCGCGCGCCGTGCGCGCGATGCGCAGCGCGACCTCGCCGCGGTTGGCGATGAGCAGCTTGCGGAACATGGCGCGGCAGAGCGTAGCAGCCGCTCGCGCGCGGGACCATGGACGCGCTAGGCTCAGCACGTGCTGCCCGCCGCGCTCCTCGCCTGCCTCGCTGCCTTCGACGGCGAGCTCGGCTCCTGGCTCGAGCGCGCGGGTTCCGGCGACTGGGCCGAGCGCGAACGCGCCCAGCGCTGGCTCGCCACGCACCTCGAGCCTGCGGACGCCCAGGTGCTCGCCGCGCGCGTGGCGAGCGGCGATGCGGAACTGCGCGCGCGCCTCGCACGCTCGATCGGCGGCGAGCCGCGCTTGGTCGAGCTCGCGGCCAGCCTCGCTCTGCGTCCCGAGCCCGGCGCGGCCGAGGTCGGGCGCGAGGCGTTGCGCGAGCAGATCCTCTCCTTCGATCCGGGCGCCGAGAGCCCGCCGGGCGAGGCGCTGGACTGGCTGGCCGAGTTGCGCCTGCGCACGCCCGAGCGCCTGGGCCTCGCAGCCGAGCTGCGCGCGGGCGCGCCCGGAAGACTGCTCGACCTCATCGCGCACGAGCGCATCGGCGCGCCGCCGCTGGTGCTCGATCCGCGCGTGCGCGACGTGCGCAGCCCGGCGAGCTCGACCGAATTCGCGGGCACGCTCTCCGAGCTCCTGCTGCAGTGCGCCGCGGAGCGCGAGCTGCGCGTCGTCGGCTACGGCTTCGGGCCCAATGAGGGCGGCCGGGAGTGGATCCTGGTCGCAGGGGCGCAGAGCGCAGCTTCGAACGCGGCCGAGTTGCTCGGCTCCTGGGTTCTTGGCGCGGCGAATCCCGCGCTCGCGGCCGACGAGCGCGCGGCCGATGCGCGCGCGCTGGCCGCGACCGGCTGGCCGGCGGGGCTCGCGTTCCTCGAGCGGCGCTGGATCGCGGGCGACGAGCAGGCGCTCGAAGGACTGCTGCTCGCGGCAGGCCAGGGACGCGTGGCGCCGGCCTTGCAGGATGCGCAGCATCAGCGCGCGCTCTACGCCCGGCTCGCCGGCCCCGAGGACGGTTCCGCGCTGGCACGCGCGCTCGCCGCCGCGGGCCCGCTCTCGCGCACGGGCGAGCCGCTCGGGCCGCTGGCGCTCGAAGGCTTCGAGCGCGCCGCGCCGCGCGAGCAGTGGTTGCGCCTCGTCGTGCTCGAGGGACAAGGCCGCGCATTCCCCGAAGCGTTGGCCGCCGCCGATGCGCTGCTCGCGGCGCCTGCGAGTCCCGCGCCGCTGGTCGTCGAGGCGCTGCGAGTGCGCGCCGCGCTCGCCGGCGCCGTCCCGCTGCCGCACGCGCCCGCCGATCCGGTCGCGTTGCTCGAGTGGGCCAGTGATGCGCGCCGGCGCGCCGAGCTGCGCGCGCTCTGGAGCGGACTGGCGCTGGGCTGGCCGGCGCAGTGGAACGATCTGGCCGTGCCGGCGGAGGCGCACGGACTGCTGCTCGAGCTCGCCTGGCTGGCGAACGCGCGCGAGCCTGCGCTCGCGCAGGCCCGGGTCCTGTTCGCGGATCGCACGCCGCGCGCCTTCGACGCGCTGTGCGCCGCGCTCGCGGATCTGGGAGCGCGCGCGCTGGCCGATGCGCTGCCGGCCGGCACCGAGCCCGAGGCCGCGCACGCTTGCGCGGCGGCGCTGCTCGCCGGTCTCGCACCCTCGGCCGCGGACGAGGCGCGCATCGCGCGCTGGCTCTCCGCGGGTCCGCAGACGGCCGAGGAACTGCTCGCGCTCGGCTCGCAGGCCGGCTCCGCGCGCGGTGCCGAGGTGCGCGCGAAGCTCGTCGAGTTGCTCGGCTCCGCGTTCGGCCTCGAGGAGCGGCTCGCCGCACTCGATCGCGCCGCGCGCGAGCTCCAGCAGCAGGGCGCCGAGGCCGAGCTCGAGAGCTTCGCCAATGCGGCGCGCGCCCGCGCGCGGGGCCTCTCCCAGGCCGACCTGCGCACGCGATTGCGCCCCGGGCGCTGGCCCGTGCCGCTGCGCGGGCCGGCCCGCGACCTCGGACGGGACGAACGCGAGCTCGAGCGCTGGTGAAGCCCCGCCCTGCGCGCCTTTCCGCTTGGGCGTTGGTCTTCGGCGGGCCGAAAAGGTAGACCTCTGCGCCGATGACGTCCCCCGCCCCCGAGAAGCACTCCGCCGGTCCGCTGCAGCCGGCCGACCCCGACGAGGCGCGCCGGATCCCGATCCGGCGCGAGGAGCTGGCCATGGCGCTCGCGCCGCGCTCGCGCATCGCCGAGCAGTTCCGCGCGCTGCGCAACTCGATCCAGGCGCTCAACCCCGACGGCGCGCCGCGCTCGATCGTGATCACCAGCGCCGTGCGCGGCGAGGGCAAGAGCGTCGCCACGATCAACCTCGCGCTGGCGCTGGCCGAGGTCCCCGGCACGCACGTCTTGATCATCGACGCCGACCTGCACGCGCCGACGCTCGAGGACTACCTCGGCCTGCCGCACCGCGCGGGCCTCTCGGAGCTCCTGGGCGGGCGAGTCAGCATGGACCGCGCGATCCGCGCCACCTGCGTGCCCAACGTCGCGCTGCTCGCGGCCGGCGAGCTGCCGGTCAACCCGACCGAGCTGCTGGGCTCGGACCGCATGCGCACGCTGCTCAGCACCTGCAAGCAGCGCTTCAGCTACATCCTGGTCGACACGCCCGAGGCGCTGACGATCAGCGACGCCGCGCTGCTCGGCTCGCTGTGCGACGGCGCGCTGCTGGTGGTGCGCCTGGGCTCGACGCCGCGCCACCTGGTCGAGCAGACCTACAACATGCTCGAGACGATGGGCGGCAACGTGCTCGGCACCTGCCTGACGGGCGGCCCGGTGACGGACGACTCGCGCGACTACGCCGAGCGCTGAACGCGTTCAGCCGGCGAACAGCAGGCGCTGCACGAAGCGCGCGGCGCACTCCAGCGCGCCCCGGCGCGCGCGAGGCGGCACGGAGAGCGGCTGCCCGCGCCGGGCGGAGCGCAGGAGGCGGCCCATGTGCTCCCGCTCCCAGCGCCGCGCGCGCTCGTACTCGGGGTAGGCGCGCTCGCGCGCGCGGAAATCCCGGCCGTGGTGGATCCAGCGGCCGTCGGCGGCCTGGCGCGGCGGAATGACGGCGTGCAGGAGCTCGTGGTGCAGCACGAAGCGCACGAAGAAGCGCGGCACCCCGGGCTGGTCGAGCACCGGGTGGATGCGCACCAGCCTGCCGTCGGGATCGCAGCTGCCCAGGCGCAGCGAGCGGCGCGCCCGGCCACGCGCAGCGCGGCCCCAGGTGATCGGCGGGAGCCGCTCGGGCGTCTCGAGCTCGGCGGCGAAGTGCTCGCGGCGCAGCTCCTCGGCCAGCAGCGCGAGGTCGTGCGCCGCACCGCGTGCGCGCAGGCGCGCGGGCCGTGCGGTGGCCGCGGGCACGCGCTCCAGTCCGGTGCGGATCCACAGGTCGATCTCGGCGCAGGCACGCCGCGCGCGCGCGCCCGAGCGCACCCAGCGCGCGACCGCGCCGTGCAGCTCGGGCGGCGCCTCGTCGAAGAGCGCGTGCAGGCGCAGCTCGACCAGCTCGGCGATCCCGTGCTCCGGCCGCGCGCGGCGCAGCACGCGCAGCTGCAGCGGCCGGCGCCGCGAGCGCGTGGGGACGAGGCGCACCTCGCAGCCGAGCTGCGCTTCGAGCGCGCCCTTCCAGGCCGCGCGCGAGGCCGGGTCGAGGGGGTGCGCGGGGCCGGTTGCGGGCATGGGCGCAGTGTGCTGCTCGCCGAGTGCGCGCGTCAACGGCCTCGAAACGAGCGCCGCCCGCGCGAGGCGGGCGGCACACGAGTCGCGGATCCTCCGAGCGGCACGCTCAGGGCCGCTTGGCCGGAGCAGGTCGCTTGCCCGCTGGCGGCTGAGGCCGGCCCGCGGGGTCCTCGACCGGCGGTGCCTGCTGGGGCCGGCTGACCGGCAGCGTCAGGTCGAGCTGGGTCTCCTGGTCGTCCACGATCGTGATCTGGCGTTCGGCGTCCGCGCCGACGCGCATGTCCTCGAGCGGGTTCGAACCGGCGCCGGCCGCTGGACTCGGGCGTGCCTTGTAGCGGCCCTGCGCCACGCGGCGCACCACGAACTTGCCCTCGCCGTCGGTCTTGGTCTGGTACATGTGCGGCTCGCTGCTGTCCGCCGAGTAGACCTGCACGCCGGCACCGGGAACGGGCTTGCCGCTCGCATCGAGCACCGTCCCGACCAGCGTCCCGCCGCGCGGCATGACCACGTCGCCCAGGTTGTTGTTGGTGCCCTCGGTGACCGAGACGTCCTTCCGGGACGAGCCGGTGAAGCTCGAGCCCTCGAAGATCAGCTGGTACAGGTCGGGCGAGAGGTTCTTGAGCACGAAGCTGCCGTCCGCGCCGGTGCGCACCTCGGTCTGGGTCACGTTCGAGGGGTACATGTCCTCGAGCATCTTGGTGAAGTCGTCGTCGCCCCAGTCGTTGGGCTTGGTCAGCACCAGGGCCTTGTCGATCGGGCGCTTGTCCGGATCCACCAGGCGTCCGCTGATCGAGCCGCCGGGCGTGAGCCGCACGACGATGTGCTCGACGTTGCGGTCGTTGGCGACCGCGAAGCTCTGCGAGCGCGTGGGCGCGAGGCCGTTGGCCCAGGCCTCGACCACATACGTCCCGTGCTCGACGCCCTCGAGGCAGAAGTTGCCGCCAGCATCGCTGATCGTGGTCTTGGTCTCGGGCATCGGTGCGGTCGGGCTGATCGCGTCGGTGAAGCCGCGCAGCTGGATGCCGAACTGCGTGACCGGCGCGCCGCTGGCTGCGTCCACGACCTGGCCGCAGACGCTGGCCATGCGCGAGCCCTCGAGCACCAGGTTCGCCGTGTTGGTGTGGATCCGGTTCTGGGTCTGGAAGCGCCAGCCCTTGAGCGTCGCGACGATGTTGTAGTCGCCCGGCTCGAGGCTCTCGAAGGAGAACTCGCCGCGCTCGTTGGCGAGCTGGTCCTCGCGCGCGTTCTGCAGCGCGCCATTGACGCCCAGCGCCATGAGCTTGACCTTGGCCAGCGGCGCGTTGCCGGGCCCGACGACGCGGCCGGTGATCATCTCGGCCGTGCGCAGGACGAAATCCTGGGTCTTGGCGCGGTTGTCGGGGAAGTTGATCCCGTGGGCGATCTTGCGACCGTAGCCCGGGGCGCTCACGCTCAGCGTGCGCGCGGCACCGCGCGGGACGTTCTTGAAGGCGTACATGCCGGCGCCGTCGGTCTTGACCTCGAGCCGGTCGGGAGCGCGCGAGTCCTGCACCTGCGCCAGCGGGCCTTCGAGCACGAGCCGCGCCTCGGGGATCGGGCCGCCCTGCTCGTCCTTGACCGTGCCCTGCAGCGTGGCGCCCGTGAGCAGCACGATCGGCGGCTCCTCGAACACGCCTTCCTGTTCGATCGGCAGCGTCGGCCGCTCCAGGCGCGCGTAGTCCGGGTGCAGGCAGACCAGCGTGTAGCCCGAGTGGCTGGGCTGGACCCCGAGGAAGCTTCACGCGTCCGTCCGGGCCGGAGCGCTGCGGGCCGAGCTGGTAGGCCGCTTTCGTGCTGTCCATGAAGAAGATGTCGTCCGAGCGCAGCGAGGTCAGCGTGACCTCGACGTCGGGAACGGGCTTCTTCTGCGAGTCGATCACCTGAACGCGCAGCTCGTTCGAGTAGACGAACTCGCCCACCGTGGAGCGCGCTTCCTCGGGCTTGACCGGGTCCTCGCGGCGCGTCGGCTCGGCGTTCTTCTCGACCTCGGCCGGCTTGACGCGGCTTCTGGGTCGTCGCGATCGGATCGGGGTTGACCGGTTTCGTGCCGTTGCCGGATTGCCGCCCGCCGAGCGTCACCAGGCCGAAAATGAGGGCGCCGACGGCGACCAAAACGAGGAGCAGGACAGCGATCGGTTTCATGGGGTGTTCGTGGGGCCTCGGCTCACAGGAGGCGAAGACGGTCTGGAGGGGGCGCTGGGTTCCGCCGCTTGGACGCGGCCGGCCGGCAGGCCTTCCCGGGAACAGAGGATGTTAGCTACAGGTTAGCCCCGATTCCTGCACCGGGCGCCGGGCTCAGGCCTTCGTGGGATTGGAAATCGTTTCCGATTCTCCCTCGTCGGCCCGTGCAGGCCACCAGCTCTCGCAGTGGACCTGGGCCGAGAGGAAGAAGGCGAACAGCAGAAGTTCGGTATCGACCCGGCGGTAGACCTCGATCCGCGAGCGGCCGAATCCGTCGGGCAGGATGCGCGCCATCTCGCCGGTCTTCGGGGCGAGCATGCGCCAGCCGCGGCCGAAGCTCGCCGTGGGCAGCAGCCGGTAGGACTTGGCTCCGCTCGAGAGCGCGATCTCGCGCTGCACGAACCCGGGCCGTAGCGAGGAACCCAGCCACTCGCGACCTTCGGTCCAGAGCGAGTACTGGCTGCGCAGGATCCCCGGCTCGCGCCGGATCGAGAGGCGCTCGCCCTGCTCGGGCTCGTACCGCGCGCGCACGATCAGTCCGGCGGCGTTGCGCTCGAGCTGCAGCACGCCCAGGCGTCCTTCGGGACCCTCGATCTCGTGCGCGGAGCGCGGGAAGCCGCGCGCGCGGGTGCGGTAGGTGGCGATCGCTTCGGCCATGGCGGAGACTGGAACTCTATCGCCCAGGACGGCCCGGGGTCGAAAAGGGGCCCGGAACGAGCCTCGCGGCCGTTCCCGTCACTGGTAGAGCGCGCTGAGGTGCTCGGGCAGGTGCGCGCCGCTGGTCGAGCAGGGCTCGCAGTGGTTGTTCTGGGCACAGGGCGAGTTCGCGCACACCTGGCATTCGCTGAGCTTCGCCAGCGCGGTCTGGATCCGCTGGCGCTGCTCCTCGATCGAGCGCTGCCGTTCCACGAGCATGCGATCCTGCTCGGCCAGCGCCTGGCGCATGCGCGCGAAGAACTTGCTGCCGGGCTCGTCGGCCCCGCGCGCGGAAATCAGCTCGCGGATGCGCTCGAGTTGCAGTCCGAGTTCCTGCAGGTCGCGAATCATGTTGACGCGATTGACGTCGGTGCTGCGGTAGTAGCGGAATCCGCCCTGGCTGCGATGCGACGGAGTCAGCAGCCCGAGTTCCTCGTAGTAGCGCAGCGTGCGCAGATTCGTGCCTGCCAGCCGCGCGAAGTCACCAATCTTGAGCAGGTCCGGATGGGAAGACATGGTGAGTCTGGAGAGGAAGAGTGGATTGGCGGATGTCTGGCAGTCGGCAAACCAATCTTACCCTTTCGTGAGACAGGGAAGGGGGGCGGCGAGCAAGGCATGGGCAATGCGGCCTCCCATTCCCTACACTGGCCCGAATCTTGGAATCCGACCTCGAAATCGCCCGTGCAGTTCCCCTGCGCCCCCTCCCCGAGCTCTGCGCCCGCTTCGGCATCCCGGCCGAGGCCCTGATCCCGTACGGGCACACCCGCGCCAAGCTGCGCCTCGATGCCCGGCCGGCGACCCCGCGCAAGGAGCGCGCGCGCTACGTGCTGGTGACCGCGATCACGCCCACGCCGGCCGGCGAGGGCAAGACCGTGCACACGATCGGCCTCTCGCTGGCGCTGAACCGCATCGGCCACAAGGCGGTCTGCACGATCCGGCAGCCGTCGATGGGCCCGGTCTTCGGCATCAAGGGCGGCGCCGCCGGCGGCGGCAAGAGCCAGGTGGTCCCGATGGAGGACTTCAACTTGCACCTGACCGGCGACTTCCACGCGGTCGCCGCGGCCAACAACCTGCTCGCGGCGGCGATCGACACCTCGATCCTGCTCGACAACCCGCTCAAGATCGTTCCCGAGAGCGTGCGCTGGCGGCGCGTCGTCGACGTCAACGACCGCGCGCTGCGCGAGATCGAGATCGGCCTGGGTGGCGCGCAGAACGGCGTGCCGCGCAAGACCGGCTTCGACATCACGCCCGCCTCCGAGGTGATGGCGATCCTGGGCCTCTCGAAGGACCTGGCCGATCTGCGCGCGCGCCTGGCGCGCATCGTGGTGGGCGAACGCGCCGACGGCAGCGAAGTCACGGCCGGCGACCTCGAGTGCGCGGGCGCGATGGCGGCCCTCTTGGGCGAGGCGATCCACCCGACCCTGATGCAGACCACCGAGGGCACGCTGGCCTTCGTGCACACCGGCCCCTTCGCCAACATCGCGCACGGCAACTCCTCGGTCATCGGCGACCAGGTCGCGGCGCGCTTCTTCGACTACGTGATCACCGAGGCCGGGTTCGCGGCCGACATGGGCGCGGAGAAGTTCTTCGACATCAAGTGCCGCACCTCGGGCATGAGCCCCGACTGCGCCGTCGTGGTCGCGACCGTGCGCGCGCTCAAGGTGCACTCGGGCCGCTTCCAGGTGGCCCAGGGCAAGCCGCTGCCGCCCGAGCTCAACCAGGAGAACCTCGACGCGCTGGCCGAGGGCTGCTCCAACCTCGAGGCGCAGATCGCCAACGTGCGCGCCTTCGGCGTGCCGGTGATCGTGGCCGTCAACCGCTTCGGCACGGACACGGAGAAGGAGCTCGCGCTGGTGCGCGAGCGCGCGCTGGAGGCCGGCGCGACCGAGGCCTGCACCAGCGAGCTCTTCGGGCGCGGCGGCGAGGGCGGGCGCGAGCTGGCCGAGGCCGTGCACCGCGCGGCGCACTCGGGCAAGGCGCGCTTCAAGCCGATCTACGAGCTCTCGGAGAGCCTCTCGGCCAAGGTCGAGCGCCTGGCCACGCGCATCTACGGCGCGGACGGCGTCGACTTCTCCGAGCGCGCGCAGGCCGACATCGCGCGCCTGGAGAAGTCCGGCCACGGCAAGCTGCCGATCTGCGTCGCCAAGTCGCAGTACAGCCTCTCGCACGATGCCACGAAGAAGGGCCGCCCGCGCGGCTACCGCTTCCCGGTGCGCGAGCTGCGCCTCTCGGCCGGCGCGGGCTTCGTCGTCGTGCTCGCCGGCGACATCATGACCATGCCCGGCCTGGGCCGGAACCCGGGCTACAAGCGCGTGGACCTCGACGAGCAGGGACGCGTCAAGGGACTCTTCTAGGAGTGGCTCGAAGAAACCCGGGTCGCGCCGTATAGAGAGCGCCCCCCGGAGAAGGAACCCAGCCCATGTTCTTCGATCCCCTGTACTTCCTGCTCATCGCCCCGGCGATGCTGCTCGCCATCTGGGCCTCCGCACGCGTGCAGAGCGCGTTCGCGAAGTACTCGCAGGTCGGCGTGCAGAGCGGCATGACCGGCGCCGAGGCCGCGCGCGCCGTGGCGCAGGCCGGCGGCGTCACCGATCTGACCATCGAGGAGACCCAGGGTTTCCTCAGCGACCACTACGACCCGACCTCGAGGACGCTGCGCCTCTCGCCGCAGGTCTTCCGCGGGCGCTCGATCTCCTCGATCGCGGTCGCGGCGCACGAGGCCGGACACTCGATCCAGCACGTCAAGGCCTACACCTGGCTGACGCTGCGCTCGCAGATGGTGCCGGTGGTGAAGTTCGGCTCCGTCGCCTGGCTGTGGATCTTCATCGCCGGCTCGATCTTCTCGAGCCTGCACGGCCTGCAGACCGTGGCGATCCTGCTTTTCGGCGCGACCGTGCTGTTCCAGCTCGTGACGCTGCCGGTCGAGTTCGACGCCAGCAACCGCGCCAAGGCCGTGCTGGCGAGCTCGGGCATCGTGAGCACCCAGGAGGAAGCCCAGGGCGTCAGCAAGGTCCTCGGCGCGGCTGCCATGACCTACGTCGCGAGCGCCCTGACCGCAATCATGACGCTGGTGTACTTGCTCCTGCGCCGCCGCGACTGAAACGCGCCGCTCCGGGCGCCTTGTGCCATGATGGGGGTGCCCCTCCGAGCGCAGGAACCACCATGAAATACCATCTCCCGACTGCCATCCTCGGACTGCTCGCCCTCGCTTCGTGCGTCTCGCCGCCCAGGCTGAGCGACAGCTGGCGCGCGCCCGACGCGCCCGAATTCCAGGCCAAGAAGACGCTCGTCGTCGTGATGAGCAACGAGCGCAGCTTCCGGCGCGTGGTCGAGGACGAGCTCGCGAGCCGCTTCGCCAAGGGCGCCGGCGTCGCCTCCTACACCATCCTGGCCGACGCCGACCTGGGCGACACGCAGAAGGCCGCCGAGCACGCGCGCACGCAGGGCTTCGACGGCGCGCTGGTCGTGCGCGTGCTCGGAGTGGACGAGCTGCCGCAGCGCGTGCCCGGTTCCTATGCGCCGGTCTACGTGACGTTCACCGGGGCGAGCGCCGGCGCCGCCTACGTCTGGCCCACGGGCTTCGACGAGGGCTACACCTACATGGAGAAGACCTACCGCCTCGAGACCAGCCTCTACTCGCTCGCCGGCGACAAGCTCGTCTGGTCGGGCGTGGTCAACGTGCGCGATCCCGATTCGGTGCGCGAGCTTGCCGCGTGGAACTCCGAGGCCGTGCTGCCCGAGCTGCGCCGGCAGAAGCTGCTGCCCTGACGCGGGTCAGCGCGGCTACTTCGGAGGCTCGGCGGGCTTCTTCTTGCCGCCGGTGATCGTTGTCTCGGTCGCGCCGGCCTTCAGCTCCGCCACGCTCTGCGCGTGTGCGCGGACGAGGATCAGGAGCTCGCGGTCGTCGTGGCCCGCGACCGGCGAGCAGAAGGCGATCAGGCCCTCGCTCGAGAGGGTGCATTTCGCGCTGATCGACTTCGTGTTGACCTCGGGAACGCCGATCGTCAGCTCCTGCTTGTAGGCCGGATCGAGCGTGACGCTCTTCGTCGGGATCGGCTCGGGCACGGACGTGTTGGAGGCGTCGAGTTCGAGCGCGACCCTTCCGCCCTCGAGAAGCACGCCCTGCACCTGCATCGAGAAGCCCACGTCTACGGTGCCGATCTCCGGATCAGCGATCTTGACATCGCCGGGCTGGACGGTGACCAGCTTCCACTCCTTCACGTACGAGAGCACCCTGCCGACCATGATCGAGCTGCTTGCGACCAGCGGCTGCACGAGCGCGCGCGGCGCGTTCCGGACGCGGAAATCGCTCGAGTCCTTGTCCAGCGCGAGGAAGCGCTCGCCGTCCTTCACCCCGAGCACCGTGGCCGCGCCGCCCGACGCGATGCCCATGCGCGCGAAGGCGCCCTTGGGGCCTTCGATCCAGTGCGTCTGCACGAAGAGCACCTGCTCCTGCGGCCGATTGCGCTTCAGGAGGTCGCCCAACCAGCTCTGCCGCTCCGGCCCGGCGACGAACAGCACCTGTCCTGCGCCCGAGGCCTGGATCAACTCTCCGCTCGCGAGCGGCGGATCGATCAGCGAACGGATGCGATCGCACAGGTGGCCAGTCGCGGCCAGCAGGCGCTGCTGCTGCTGCGCTTCGCTCGGCGGCTCCGCGGCAGGCTGGGGCTGCTCGGTCACGATCTTCGAGCCCTTGCCTCCCCCGACCGTGATCGCCGTCGTCGGTGCGATGCTGGGCGGCCTGAGGATGTCCGTCACATCGTAGATCGTGGCCGTGGCCTCCTGCGCGGGCTTCGCGGGCGACTGCGCGAGAGAAAGGCAAAGCAGGAGGGGAAGGAGCAGGTTCATCATCGCATCACCAGGCTTTCACTCGAAAGCACCACGCCCTCGACGGAGGACGAATCGTCCGACACCCGATGTTCGATTTGCAGGCGGCCGTCGCTCGCCCGCACCGTGATCGTCCCGTCGGCCGATTCGACCGTGCTGACGATTGCCCAGGACTCGACGCGGCAGAGCTCCGGCGCGGAAACGACCGGATGCAGCAGGAGTTCCTGGGCCGCCGTGAGCTGCGGCGTCGCGAGCCAGGCGCCGAGCGCCAGCAACGCGAACCCCGCTGCCGCTGCCATCGGCACGAGCCGCGAGCGCCGCGACGCGCGCAGCGGATTGTCTGCCCTTTCAACCGCGCCGATCGCCGCGCGCAGGTCGCCGAGTTCGAGCGCGTCGTCGGGGTGCTCGAGCAGCCAGGCGCGGACTTCGCCGTCAGTGAGCGGATCGCGGCGTTCGTCGAGGGCCGACTGCACGCGGGTCCAGAGCGCCTCGTTCATCGATCCCTCCCGCGCTCGCCGATGCGCCGCCGCGCGCGCCAGAGGTGCGACTTGACCGTGCCCTCGGGCAGTGCGAGCGCACCGGCGATCTCCGCGACCGACTCCTCGCGCTGGTGGAAGCGCAGCAGCACCTCGCGCTCGATGGGGGAGAGCGCGCTGAGCATGCGCTCGACCTGCTCGCGTTGCGCCTCCGCGTCGACGTTCGCGCGCGCGGGCACTTCGGCCGGGTCGAGCTCGACGGATTGCGGCGCACGCTCGCGCGCCTCGCGGCGGTCGAGCACCACGCGCAGCGCCGCGCGGCGCAGCCAGGGGCCGAGCGCGCGCTCTTCCTCGAAGCTCGCGCGGTAGCGCCAGGCGCGCGCCAGCACCTCCTGCAGCGCGTCCTCGGCGTCGGGGCTGGTCGTGCGCACGCCCAAGAGGCGCGCGACGTAGGCGCGCAGGCGCGGGATCTCCGCCGACATGCGCACATCGAGGGGGCCCTCGCCCTGGGTGTCGACCATCACGAAGCTCGTCACGAGGTCCCTGTACCTCCCGCCCGGCTGGGCGGTTGCAGGAAAACGAGTTCGCGCTGCGGGCGCCTCAGTTCCACTCCAGGCGCCCCGGCGTCCCGGCGCTCACCTCGGTCGTGCCGTCCTCGACCGGCAGATCGTCGCGCCAGTCGAGGCGCGCCCAGCTCCCGAGCGGGATCCCGGACAGCGTCAGCTCGCCCTGGGCGGCGAGCTGCAGGTTGAGGCTGAGCTCGCGTCCGCCCGCGAGCCGGCAGCGCACGTAGGTCGAGAGCTCCTCGTCCTTGCGGTTGGCGAGCACGAGCGTCCCCGTGGGCGAGGCGAACTTCCAGGTGTTCGGGCCTGCTTCGAGGTGCACGAGTTCCTCGAAGCCGAGCGAGTGCTGCGCGCCGGGCAGCGTGCCGTTGAGCCAGAAGCGGTAGTCGCCGGGCTGGTCTACGAGCAGGCGCACGTGCTCTCCGTCGACGTCGTCGATGCGCAGGCCGCGGCACTGCGTCGCGCCCTCGGGCTCGAGGCTCGCGTGCCAGCGCGCCCCTTCCCAGCCCGCGAGCTCGACGCGCGCGACGAGCTCGGCGGACTGGCGCAGGTCGATGTCGGCGTGCGCCGTCTCGCCGCCGCGCACCTCGCAGTTCGCGGGGAACGGCGCCTCGCTCGCGGGCTCGTCGCGCAGCTGCGTGGTCTCGCCGTGCGGATCGATGTCACCCTCCACGAGCCGCAGGAACCAGCGCCCGGGCGAGAGCTTGTCGAAGCGGAAGCGCCCATCCGCGTCCGTGCGCACCGAGAGCGGCCGGCCGTCGCCGCGCGAGGCGCCGACGACGAGGTCGCGCAGCACGACGCCGGGATTCGCGAGCACGCGGCCCTCGAGCGCGCCGAGCGCGGGCAGCTCGAGCACGAGCTCCTGCGCGCCCTTGTCCGGAACGAGGTGCACGGGCCCGAACTCCGCGACGCCGCGCTCGGGCGCTCCGGCCTGCACCTCGTAGTCGCCGGCCTCGCGCAGCTCGAGCGCGAAGCGGCCCTGCTCGTCGGTGCTGGTCGCGAGCTCGGGTGCGGCCATCACGTGGCTCGGGAAGTCGTCGACCAGCGTCTCGCGCTTGCGCCCGGGGGCGGCGAAGAGCTTGACCCAGGCGCCCGCGACGGGCTTGCCCTCGGCGGTGACGATGCCGCGGATGCCGGGCAGGCGCTGCAGCGTCACGCGCACCTCGGCCGGCAGCGACTCCGGCACGAGCGGCCCGACTTGGCTCAGCGCACAGTCGGGCGCGTCGAGCTGGATCACGAACGGAGTCGCCGGCGCGCGCAGCTCGGCGCGGCCCTCGGGGTGCGACTGGCGCTGCTCGGGGTCGACTCCGAAGCTCGAGTCCGTGCCCGCGTCCGGCAGCGAGCAGCGCAGCAGCCCGCGAGCGTCGGTACGCTCCAGTCCGGGCAGCGGCGTGGACTCCGGCGCCTGCAACACGCGGAAGGCGAAGCTCTCGACGGGCTTGCCGCTCTGGTCCTCGACGAGCAGCGTGTGCAGGCTCGTCGCGCCGAGGCGCAGGTCGAGCGAGCCGCTGCTCGCGGGCACGTCGAAGGCGCAGGCCGGCGCGAAGCGTCCGGCGGGATCGGTCGCGCGCAGATTCACGCGCGCCTCGGGACCTATGGGGAGCTTGAGAGTCCCGTGCTCGTCGGCAGTCCAGGTGCCCACGGACTGGCCGCGCTTCTCGCGGATGTCGCAGACCAGGTTCGCCAGGGGCAGCGCTTCGCCCGCGGGCGTCCACACGCGCACGAGGAAGCCCGCAGCGTCCTCGCTCTCGCGCTCGGTCAGCGCGATTTCGATGCCGCGCAGCTCCTGACCCGCGAGCAGCTCGAGACCCGAGCGCTCGGACGCGACGTAGCCGCGCGCGCGCGCCGTGACGCGCGTCGGGCCGCAGGGCACCGCGTCGAGCACGAAGTTGCCGTCCACGGCCGAGGCTGCACTCGAGTCCTGGCCGCCCAGGGGCTTGTCGGCACGCGTGCTCCAGACGAAGGCACCGGAGACGGGCTTGCCGCGTTCGTTCACAATGCGCCCGCGGATGCGACCGGCCGGCACGAGCACGACGTCGCCGAGGTCGCAGAGTGCGTCCGGCACGAGCACGCGCAGGAAGAGCTGGCCGAGGTGGAACGGCTCGCGCAGCGTGATCCAGCTCATCTGGCCGTCGGTTCTCCCGAGCCGCCAGTGCCCTTCGACGCGACCGTCCACGCCGCTGCGCGCGACGACCGCGTTCGAGTCGCCGCCGAGCTCGACGCCGGCGATCGGCAGACCGCGATCGTCGATGCAGTGAGCGCGCACCGTGGCGCTGGGCGGCTCGGCAACCTTCGGGGCGACGGGCAGGTCCGTGGCGGCGCGTGCCCTCTGCGCACCGGCCTCGAGATCGCTCGCGTCGTGCGCCGCGATGCCGTTCTCCGCGCTCGGGGGCGGCAGCGGCGCGCTCGCGGGCTGCGGACCCCGCGCGCCGATCCACCACGCTCCGAGTGCGACCAGGACGAGCAGCATGAGCGGCAGGACGAAGCGGCGCATCACTTCCACTCGATCCGCGCCGGCGTAGCTGCGGTGATCTCGAGCACGGCGTCCTCGACGAAACGACCGGCGTCGTAGTGCACGCGCGCCCAGCGTCCGACAGGCAGGCACGGCAGCGTGACCTCTTCGTGTGCAGCGAGCTCGAGGTCGAACTCGAGCGTGCGTCCGCCCGGAGCTTCGCAGCGCAGCTGCGGATAGACCTTGTCGCCCAGCGTGTTGGCGATCACGAGCTGGCCCGCGGGTCCCGCTAGTGTCCAGACGTTCGGTCCTGCGTCGAGGTGCACGCGTTCTTCGATTCGGAGCGAGCCGTGCATCTCGGGCTTCCAGACTGCGATGCGCAGCGCGTAGTCGCCCGGCTGGTCGACGCTCATGCGCAGCGCCTCCGCTGCGACCTGGGATAGGCTCGTTCTGCGGCTGAAGCTCACCCCTTCGGGATCGAGCGAGGCGGTCCACTGGCCGCCTTCGAGCCCAGCGACCTCGATGTGCGCGACGAACTCCGCCTTGTGCCGCAGGTCGATCTCCACGCGCGTCGTCTCGCCCGGCCGCACCGTGCAGGTCGAGGGGATCTCGCCCGCTCCGCCCACTGCGTCGCGGATCTCGAAGCCGTCGCCCGCGGGATCGATGTCCTCTGCCAGCGGGCGCAAGAGCCATGCACCCGGCGAGAGCTTCTCGAAGCGGAAATTGCCCTCGGCGTCGGTGCGCACCGAGCACGAACGGCCGCCGCCGCGCGAGGCGCCGACGACGCGGTCGCGCGCGGACTCGTCGGCGGGCACGAGCAGTCGTCCCTCGATCGCGCCGAGCGCCGCGAGTTCGAGCACGATGCCCTGCGCGCCCGTGCGCGGCTCGAGCGTCAGCGTCCCGCTCTCGGCCTCGCCCAGGCCCTCGCTGCCCGCCTGGACCACGTAGCGTCCCGCGTCGCGCAGCGGCAACTCGAAGCTCCCGTCGTCGGCGCACTTCGTCTCCGCCTGCACGACCGGCTGCAAACGGCTCGGGAAGCCGTTGACGAGCACCACGTGCTGCTCCTCGCAGGCCTCGAAGAGCTTGACCCACGCGCCGGCGACGGGCTTGCCCGCCGAGACGACCCGCCCGCGGATGCCCGGCAGACGCTCGAGCACGATGCGGATCTCGCGCGGCGCCGACAGCACGGGGAATGGGCCGGCCTCGCCCCGTGCAAACCCCGCGGCATCGACCTGCACGACGAAGGCGCTGCTCCCCGTGCTGAAGCGTCTCGAGCGCCGCCCGGGTGCGGCTTGCGCTCCTGCGGGCGCGGCGCGTACGGGCCGGCGATGCCCTGGCCGATGAACAGGTCGCGCAAGAGGCCGTTCGTGTCGCGCAGCATCGCGCCGCCGTGCGCGGGGCGGTACTGCGCCTCGTACAGGACGCGCGAGGCGAACTCCTCGACCGGCACGTCGTGCTCGTCGACGACCAGCAACCGGTGCAAGCTGCCCTCCTCGAGCCGGATGTCGAGCGTCTTGCGCGCGACGGGCACGTCGATGGCGAAGGCGCTGACGTAGCGCTGCTCGCGATCGCTGACCGCTATGTCCACGATGCCCGCGGGATCGGAGCGCACGCGGAAGCAGCCCCGTTCGTCCGTCGAATGGAAGC
The DNA here is from genome assembly GCA_963829015.1 of uncultured Planctomycetota bacterium. GTDB lineage: Bacteria > Planctomycetota > UBA1135 > UBA1135 > JADJLZ01. The sequence goes on from CAWHGR010000001.1 coordinate 328,041, forward strand.
CCATCGACGAGCGCTCGCCCTCGCGCAGGTTCGTCTCGATGCTCGCGCCCGCCAGCGGCTCGCCCGAGGGCTGCAGCACGCGCACGAGCAGGCCGGAATCGTCCGGACCCTGCTCGGGCGCGAGCGTGATCACGATGCCCGCGAGCTCGCGCCCGGCGACGAGCTCGAGGCCGGTGCGCTCGCCCGCCTCGTGCTTGTCGGCGAAGGCGGTGACACAACTCGTCCCGAGCACGACGCCCTCGAGCAGGAAGCTCCCGTCCGGGAGCGAGCTCGTGTTCGTCGAGTCGGCCTCGTCCTGCGAGCGGCGCGGCAGGAGGCTCTTCTTCGAGCTCGTGACCCAGGCCTGCGCGACCGGCTTGCCGTTCTCGTCGACGACACTGCCGCGGATCGCCGCGCCGAGCTTCAGCACGACGTCGCCGAGGTCGCAGGTCTCCCCGGGCTTCAGCACGCGCTCGAAGGCGACGTGCACGTGGAACGTGTCCAGCAGCTCGAAGTGCGCCTTCAGGCCACCGGCCTGCTCGACCGGGATCGACGCTTCGATCCGGCCATCGGCCGCGCTCAGCGCGAACGGTTTCCGCGAGCCCAGGCCCATCAGCCGCACACCCGCGAGCGGCGCGCCCTGCTCGTCGAGGCAGCGCGCGCGCAGCGTGGCTTCGGAGCTGTCCGCATCCTGCGGCGGGGGAGTCGTCGCCGGGGACTGCGCGATGGGCGCGGTCTCCTCGCGCTTGTCGGGCGTAGCTGCTTCGAGGGGGCTCGAGGGAGTCGGGAGCTCGACCTGCTCGCGCTCCAGGCCGAGCGGCACGGCGGCGCTGCCCGACTCGTGCCGAGCGAACCACCACACGAGCAGCGCGGCCAGCGCGAGTGCGATCGCGATGCGCAACTTCATTTCCACTCCAGCCGCGCCGGCCCGCCGGCCGTGAGCTCGACGCTGATCTCTTCGGTCTCGCTCCCGTTCTCGCGGCGCACGCTGGTCCACTTCCCGAGCGGGAGGCCCGCGAGCTTCGTCTCGCCGTGCGCGCGGATGTTCGTCCCGGTGCTCAGCCTGCGCCCGCCCGGGAGCTGGCAGCGCACGCGACGAAGGCCTGTGTGTCCAGCGTGTTCACCAGCACGAGCTCGCCGACGGGGTACTCGAACTTCCAGGAGTTCTCTCCGGCGACGAGGTGCAGCTCCTCCTCGACCGTCAGCGAGCGCACGCGCTCACCGACCTGGATCGTGGCCGAGAATCGATAGTCGCCCGCCTGACCGAGCGAGATGCGCAGCACCCCGCCCGCGTCGTCGGCGGACACGGCCGGCTGCGCTGTAGGTCGCACCCAGCGGCTCGAGCGTCGCGCCCCAGGACGCCCCGTCCCAACCCGGGAGGCGGAGCTCTCCCAGGAACACGGCCGGATGGCGCAGATCGATCTCCACCCGAGTCGTCTGGCCGGAGCGCACCTCGCAAGTACTCGGCAGCGTGCTCTCGGCAGGTCGATCCACGATCGTCATCGAATGGACTCCGACCGAATCGAGATCCCTGTTCGACGGGCGCAGGAGCCAGCTCCCGGGCGTCAGCCCGTCGAAGCGGAATCTCCCGTCTGCGTCGGCATGCACCGAGCAGGCCCGGCCGTCGCCGCGCGAGGCGGCGATGATCTCGTCCTCGGCCTTCACGTCGCCAGCGAGCAGCAGCCGACCCTCGATCGCACCCGGATCAGGCAGCACGAGTTCGATGCCTTCGGCACCCTGGAGCACGGAATAGCGCCGCGGACCCAGCTCGGCCACGCAGCGATCCTCCGCGCCGGCCTGGATCGTGAACTCGCCCGACGTGCGCAACTGCAGCACGAAGCTGCCGTCGTCCGCGCACTCCGCTTCCGCGGGGGCGAACTGCCCGACGCGGCTCGGGAAGCCGTTGAGTAGTAGCGCGCGCCCGCCCTCGGGCGGGCCGAGCAGCTTGACCCACGCGCCGGCGACGCCCTTGCCGTCGTACACGACGCGGCCGCGGATCCCCGGGCAGGTGCTGCAGCACGACGCGGATCTCGCCCGGAGCCGTGGCCGGGGTGAACGGGCCCGCTTGCGCCGGTGCGTACTCCTCGGCGTCGACCTGCACGACGAAGGCAAGGCTGCCCGTGCGCAACTCGACGCGACCCTCGGCATGCTCCGAGCGATCATCCTCGCTCGGTGTGAACGTGCCCATCGGGCCATCGTCGAGGCGCGTGTCGCACAGGAGTCCGTGCTCGTCGAGGAAGGGCTTGCCGCTCTTGTGCGAGCGGTACTGCAACTCGTCGAGCACGCGCCAGGCAAAGTGCTCGACGGGCGCGCCCCGACCATCCAAGACGAGCAGCGTGTGCGGCGCGGTCGCGTCGAGCCGCAGGTCGAACGTTCCCTCGGTGTCGTGCCGGTCGAACGCATACGCGGGGCCGTAGCGACCCTCGGGGTCCGAGGCGCGGATGTCCAATGAGCCCTCGGGACCGTTGCGCAGGCGCACGTAGCCGCTGGCGCCGGTCGTCAACGGTCCACCGACGTTCCGCACGAACGGGCCGCTCGAGACGAAGCTCACCTCGGCGCCCGGGAGCGGCTTGGATTCCGGGTCGAGTACGCGCACGAAGAGGCCGGAGGCTGCGGACGGCGAGGGCTTGCCTGGCGTGCTGGCCGACCAATCCTTCGGCTCGGCGGGCTCGGCCGGAGCGGCGGGAGCGGGAACCGGCGCGGCGCTGCTGCGCGTCGGCGCGGCCTCGGTGCGCTCGAGCTCCGGCGCGGCGGGCGAGACGCCCGGTGTGTCGGCGTGCGGAGCCGCGTCGAGCCCGACCTGCGCTCGCTGCGTGCTGCGCAAGGCGAACCAGCCCAGCGCGGCGAGCGCGGCGATGATCACGGCAGCGAGCGCGAGCCGGCGAATCTGCATGCGAGTCCCTCTGGCGATGGGCCCGCGATCCTACCGCGCTTCGACGCCGCTCAGCCCGGCTTCTTCACGCGGCCGGATCCGTCGCGTCCTTCAGGTGCGCTGGGTCCTCGCGCACCTTCTTCCACCAATCCGCCAGCGGGCCCGACTCCGCCGCCTTGCGGAAGTAGGCGCGCTGCTGCTCGCCGGTCATGTCCTTGATCTCGGCGTAGATGCGCGCCTGGGACTTGCGCTTGAAATCCAGGCAGTCGAAGCGCTTCTTCCGTTCCGGTCCGTTCTTCTTAGCCATCGCCGATGATGTCGCGCGGGGAGAGGATCACGAGGTTCCCGTAGCCGCGTTGGTAGTTCACGTTCTGGTAGCCCTTGATCTTATCCAGGTGCACGATATGGCGGAAGTTCCAGGAGACGATCGCATCCGCGCGGGCCACGGTGGCCGCCGCAACGTGGGAGGCGTCATCGATGGACTTGCGCGAGACGATCTTCGCCGCGAGGTAGGCGTCCCGCAGCGCGTCTACCTCCGCAGTGATCGGCACGCGTACCATCCGGTCCGCTGGCACTCCGCGAAGGATGGAGAGCACGTCGGGCGGAGCGCCTTCCAGCTCACCGAGGACGATGTCGCTGATCAGCATCAGCAGCTTGCGTTCCAGGACCTGTTCCAGCAGTCGGTTCGACCAGTGCGCAAACTCGTCGTCCAGGCATCCGCCGATCACCGATGTGTCGACGTAGATTCGGTACGGCCTCATGGCTTCTTCACGCCGCACTGGTTCTCGAGCGTGTTGACGCTGCGGATGCCGAGCTTGCGGCGCGTGTCGAGCAGCTTGGCCACGGCCTCGGCCGCCGAGCGGCTTGACCGTGCCGACGCAGTTGGCGAGCCACAGGATCTTGGCCGTGTGCTCGAGCATGTCGAGCTTCTTGAAGGCGTCGAGCAGGTTCGTGCCGAGCGTCACCGAGCCGTGGTTCTGCATCACGACGGTGTCGGAGCAGCGCACGATGGCCTGGATCGAGTTGGGCAGCTCCTCGGTGCCCGGTGTGGCGAAGGGCGCCGTCGGGATGCCGCCGATGGTGACGATGATCTCGGGGATGAGCGGGATCTGCATGTCGATCCCGGCCATCGTCAGCGCGACGGCGTGCGGCGGGTGGCAGTGCAGGACGGCCTGCACGTCGGGGCGCTCGCGGTAGCTGACGAGGTGGATGCCGGCCTCGGTCGAGCAGCGCGGGCCGTTGTCGAGCACGCGGCCCTGCATGTCGATGTGCGCGATGTGCTCGGGCTGCAGGAAGCCCTTCATCGCGCCGGCGGGCGTGATCAGCACCGTGCCGTCGCTCGTGCGCGTCGAGAGGTTGCCGTCGGCGCCGACGATGAAGCCCTTGGCGTAGCACAGCTTGCCGATCTCGCAGATCGCGCTGCGCAGGCGCGCGTGCTCGTCGGACCAGCCGCGGGAGCTGGGCGAGTTCTTCGAGCGACACCTCAGTCCCTCCGCTGGTGGTCGTAGGCGAGCTTCCCGTGCGCCTCGACGTAGTCCACGATGCCGACGATGATCGTCTTGACCGCGCCCTTGGGCTCGTTCAGAAGCTGCCGGCCGGACTGGCCCTCGTCGATCACCAGCACGCGGTCGCCGACGCCGGCCTGCGCGCGGTCGATGCCGATGCGCGTCTTGCCCGAGGCCTTGCCGTCCGGGCCGACCGGGCGCAGGAGCAAGAGCTTCTGGCGCTCGAGCACCGGGATCTGCACCGGCGAGACGACCGTGCCGACGACCTCGGCCAGGAACATCAGGCGCTCGCTTCGGCCTCGCGGCCGATGAAGACGCCGTTGGCGTGGCACTGCTCGACGTAGCCGATGATCGCGGCGTCGACGGGCACGAAGGTCTCGGGGCAGGCCAGCGCGCCCTCGCGGCCGTCGACGAAGTGCACCAGGTCGCCCGGGCCGGTCGAGACCACCGCCGCCGCGACCAGCGTGTCGCCCATCGGCGCGCCGTGCTCGTCGAGCGGCTGCACGATCTGCAGCGCGACGCCCTCGAGCCCGGGTAGCGCCGCGTCGCGACGAGCCGGCCGATCACGCGCGCGAGGTACACGCTCAGCTCTCCCACTTCTCGTAGACGTTGTCGCCGCCGAGGTCCCAGGAGTCGACGACGGCCATGATCACCGCGTCGCAGGGCTTGTTCTCGGTCAGCGTCGTCTGGCGCGCGGAGGAACCGGTGGCGTAGAGCACCATCTCGTCCAGGCCGGCGCCGACCGCGTCCACGGCCACGACGTACTGCTCCTTGGGCCTTGTTCTGCTGGTCGTGCACCTGGACGAGCAGCAGCTTCTGGTTCGAGAGCTTCTCGTCCTTGCGCGTGGCCACCACGCTGCCCACCACCTTGCCGATCAGCATCGTCGCTCCGGTCCCTTCACTGGTTCCCGAGGTTGTAGGTCACGCTGTCGCGCGGGAGCACTTCCTCGAGGAAGCGCCGCCGCAGCTCGCGCTGCACGTAGCCCGCCATGATGTCCCAGGTCGGGGCCGGCCGCCGCGGGCCGAGCCAGAGTAGCACGCAGCCGGTCGAGGTCCGCAGCGGGCCGACCAGGCCCTCGCCCGCGAGTTGCGCGGGCGTGGGAACCGCAGCCAGGCGCTGCTTGACCTCCGCGCGCAGCTCGGGCGGGGCCGAGCGCGTGCCGGGCGAGACCCAGCCCAGCGCGCCGCCGCTCTCCTTCGTGGCCGCGTCCTCGGAGGACTTCTTGGCGGCCTTCTGGAAGTCGTCGAGGCTCTTCAGGCCGGACGCCAGGCTCTTCAGCTCGACGTCCGCTTCGGCGAAGCTGCGCGGGTTGAGCTGGTTCTTGAACTGCGCCGCGCGCAGGAAGAGCATCGAGACGTCGATCGCCTCGCCGAAGAGGTCGTCGTAGAACGCGCGCTCGTCCTGGTAGCTGCGCTTGAGCGTCTCGGCGTCGTAGGCGCGGTCGATCCAGAGCTTCGAGAGCGCCGAGACGATCACGCCCGGGTCGCGCGGCAGCGCATCGATGCTCAGACCCTGGGCCAGCAGCAGCCGCTCGAAGGAGAGGCCCTTGTTCTTCGGATCGAGCGCGGCCTCGCGCTTGCGCCGCTCGATCTCCTTCTGCACGTACTCGTCGACCTTCGCCTGCGCCACGTCGGGCAGCTTCGCGCGCACGCGGCGGCAGAGCAGGAACTGGTAGCAGTCCTGGCGCAGCTCGTCGGGCGGCAGGCGCCGGCGCAGGTAGCGCACGAACTCCTGCACGCTGATCGTGAAGCCGGTCGCGCGCGCGCGGATCCCGTCGCTCCAGGGCGGCGGGAGCTCGTCGTAGTTGCGCTCGGTGAACGCCTCCTGGATCCACAGCCGCGCCTGGTCGGGGCTGACCTCGGCCCCCGGCTTGAGCCCCAGCGCGCGGCGCGTGAGCTCCTCCTGCTGCATGCTCACGCGCAGGAAGTAGCGGAACTCGGCGCGGGTGATGCGCGCGGACTGCAGCTGCTGCTCGAGCGTCTGGCCGGTCGAGGCCTGCAGCTGCTGCTCGATCTGGTGCACGCGCGCGTCGAGGTCCTTGTCCGCGATCGCCAGGCCCGCCTGCGCCGCGGCGACCTCGACCATGTGCGTCTCGGCCAGGTGCTTGAGCGCCTCGCGGCCCTCCTGCGACATGCCGTGGCGCAGGAGCAGCAGTTCGTCGAGCTCCTTCCAGCGCAGCTCGGTGTCGCCGGCGCGCGCGACCACGTAGTCGTCGGCGGCCTCGGGTGTCTGCGGCGCTTCCTGCACCTTGGGCGCGGAGGCGTACAGGCCGACCAGGAGGAGCAGGGGCTGCAGTGCCAACATCGGGCGAGGGAGGATATCGGTCCCGCCTGTCGGCGGCAATCGGGCTCCCGCCCCGCGTTCAGCCCTCGCGCTCGATCGCGAGCGCGTCGGCTTCGATGCGCACGCGCAGCAGGCCCTGCGGGGCCTCCGCGCCGTGCATCATCTCGCGCGAGAGCGGCGTCTCGATCTCGCGCTGGATCACGCGCCGCAGCTCGCGCGCGCCGTAGTCGGGCGAGAAGCCCTTCGTCGCGACCCACTTCGCGACCGCGGGCGTGAACGCGACCTTCGTCCCGCGCCGGCGCGCGCGCGTCGCGAGCTCGGTCAGCTGGCGCTGCGCGATCTGCTGCGCGGCCTTCAGGTCGAGCTCGTTGAAGACTATCGTCTCGTCCAGGCGGCCGATGAACTCGGGGCTGAACTGCGCGCTCGACCGCGTCGATCGCCAGCTCGCGCAGGTGCGCCTTGCCGAGCTGCGCCGGCCGGCCGAAGCCGACCTGCTTGCGCGCCTGGGTCATCTCGGGCGCGCCGGCGTTGCTGGTCAGGATCACGAGCGTGTTCTCGAAGCTCACGCGCCGGCCCTTGCTGTCGGTCAGCACGCCGTCCTCGAGGATCGAGAGCAAGAGGTTGTGCATGCGCGGGTGGGCCTTCTCGATCTCGTCGAAGAGCACCACGCACTCGGGGTTCTTCGAGACCAGCTCGGTCAGCTGCCCGCCGTCCTCGTGGCCCACGTAGCCGGGCGGCGCGCCGATCAACTTCGAGTACTCGTGCGCCAGCGCGTACTCGGCGCAGTCGATGCGCACCAGGCCCTTGTGGCCCTCGCTGCCGAAGAGCTCGCTGGCGAGCGTCTTGGCGAGTTCGGTCTTGCCCGTGCCGGTGCGGCCGAGCAGCAGGAAGGCCGAGAGCGGACGGCCCTCGCTGGCGAGACCCGCGGCGCTCTTCTCGACCGCGCGCACCACCGCGCCGATGGCCTCGTCCTGGCCGATGATGCGGCGCTGCAGCCGGCGCTCGAGCGAGCGCGCGCGCTCGCGCAGGCGCAGCAGGAACCGCTCCGGGTCGCGCACCTCGCGCAGCACCTCGGCCGCCGTGCGCGGCGCCTGCGCGCTCTCGCGGCGCGGCTCGCTGGCGATGCGCACGGTGTGGATGTCCAGGCTCGGGTTGACCTCGATGCACAGCTGGTAGAGCAGGTCCTCGGCCAGCAGCGGGTCGTCGGGCAAGAGCTCGTCGAGCCGCGCCGGCAGTTCCTGCTTGAAGGCCGGCATGCAACCCTGCACGACCATGCGCCGGTACGCGGCGCGGTTCAGGCCGGGCTTGACCTCGAGATCGAGCGAACCGGGATCGACGACCAGGATCTGGACGAAGGTGTCCGCGGGCTCGAAGTAGCGGTAGACGCTACGGCTCTTGACGGGATTCACGGGGCGGTGGGGGCGCGAGACGGGGGTCCGGGCTCCTTCGGCAACTCGCTCGGGCCGACTTGATCCGGGCTCGATTTCCACGCCCCGTTGCAGTCGGCTGCGCGCGCCTGCCGATCCAGAACGGATGTCCTCCTCTCCCCGTGCGCGCGCCCAGTCGGTCGCTATCATCCGCCACCCCATGAGCGTCTCCTCCGACGTGGAATTCCTGGCGCTGCTCGTGCACCGCGGCCGGCTCGAGCGCGGCGCGGCCGAGGCGCTGATGGCACGCATGAAGAAGGAGCAGGGGCTCGCGCTCGACCAGCTGCTCGAGAGCGAGCTGGGCTGGAGTGCGGAGAAGGTCGAGAGCCTGCGCCGCACGCAGGCCGGCGCCGTGCCGGAGATCCCCGGCTACGAGATCCTGCAGGAGCTCGGCCACGGCGGGACCGCCGACGTCTTCCGCGCGCGCGAGAAGAAGACCGGGCGCACGCTGGCGCTCAAGGTCCTGAAGCCCGAGTGCGCCGCGCAGGAGGCTGTGCTCAAGTCCTTCGTGCGCGAGGCCAACCTGCTGAAGGAGCTCGAGCACCCGGGCCTGGTGAAGGGCCTCGGCGTCGCCAAGTTCGTGCCCAAGGAGGGCCCCGAGGTCTTTTTTTCCAAGCTCGAGTGCATCGAGGGCGACACGCTGCTGCAGCTGCTCGACAAGGGCCAGGTCTTCACCGAGGAGGTCGCGCTCAAGCTGACCCTCGCCGTCGCGGAGGTGCTCAGCTACCTCTCCGGCAAGAGCCTCGTGCACCGCGACGTCAAGCCCGGCAACGTGATGCTCGACCACAACGGCCGCGTCAAGCTGATCGACCTCGGCTTCGCCGCCGACCAGGGCGCGCAGACCTCGAAAGAGGGCAGCGCGACCGGCACCGCGGCCTACCTCTCGCCCGAAGAGGCGCGCGGCGGCGCGCAGGCGGATCTGCGCAGCGACGTCTACTCGCTGGGCGTGACGCTCTTCCACATCGCCGTCGGGCGCCTGCCCTTCGAGAGCTCGAGCGATGCCGACATCCTGCGCATGCAGGTGCAGCAGGCGCTCTCGGCGCCCGAGCTCAAGGGCCGCGGCTTCTCGCCGCACCTCTCGTACTTCATCGAGAAGATGATGGCCAAGGAAGCGGACGTCCGGTACCAGAGCTGGCAGGAGCTGATCGACGACATCGGCGAGCAGCTGAAGGGCCGCGACAAGCTCGACTTCACGAAGGGCGAGGCCGCGCCCGCGCGCCCGGCCCCGCGACCGCGGCGCCGGTTCTAGGGCGGGGCGTCCTTCATCTCGCGCAAGGCATTTCCGATCTCGCCCGGCAGCGCAGGTCTTCGGCTCGCGTGGCGCACGTGCAGGACGAACACTGCTGGCTCTCGAACGACGAACAGGACCCGGTAGTTCCCGATCACCAGCTGGCGGATCTCAGGCCCGCGCACTTCCTCGTCCTCCGGCGCGAGCGGATGCCGAGCCGGGTACTCCGCAAGGCCGGAGAGTTCGCGCTCGATCGAATCGAGCCAGCGCTCCGCGACCTGCGGCCCTCCCTCCGTGGCAAGCCACTCCGCGATCTCGCCCAGATTCGAAGACGCCTTCCGGGTCACCCGGACGACGAACCTCATCCTTCGTTCTCGCTCCCGTAGCGCTCGCGCAGCTCGCGGATCACATCGCCCAGCACTCGGTGACGACCCGCTTCCACGTCCTCGAGCCCTTCCCGCACATGGTCGATCGTGTCCCAGCGGTCGGCGAGGCGGGCGAGCCGCTGGTAGGCCTCGACGCCCAGCACGACCACGGTCGGCTTGCCTTCCACGGTGAGGACCTTCGGGCGCCCCGATGCGATCAGCTTCTGGATCAGTTCGGTCGAGTGCTGGTTGAAGTCGACGAGCGTGTGCACATCAGGCTGCTGGGTCATCTCGCGGGGCGCTCCTCTCGCGTGACCGATGGTAGCCTGCGACGCCCGATCAGGCCCGTGCTGGTCCAGCCAGTTCGCGCGGGAAGCCCGAAGCGGGGACTCCGGTGTGGCGCCCGTCCTAGAGTTCGAGCTCGAGCATCGTGTTCACGGGCTCGAGGCTGCGCACGTCGAGCGTGCCGCTCGCCTTCTGTCCGTCTTGTGTGCTGACCTCGACGCTGTAGTTGCCCACGACCAGGCCGGGTGCCGAGAAGACTATCGGTTGGCTCGTGCGGAAGCGGAACTCGTCCTCGTACACGAGCTTGCCGGCGGCATCGAGCACACGCACGCGCACGAGCTTGCCCTGCGAGTCGCGCGGCGGGCTGATCTGCACCAGGCGCTCCGTGCCCGGCAGGGCCACGAACTCGACCTTCGCGGTCTCGCGCGCGAGCACGACGACTTCGGTCGGTTCGGCGCGCAGCCACTGGCAGGAGAAGCGCAGGCCGTAGCGTCCGGGCGCGAGGCCGCCGAGCTTCCCGACGCCGTCCTTGATCTCGATCGAGTCGCGCACGTCGCCGTCGGGTGCGCGCAGCGAAACGTAGCCCCAGGCGTGCTCGGCGTCGAAATCCGCGGGGAGCCGCACATGGACCTCGATCTCGCCCGGGAGCTCCAGCCGCAGGTCGGCGAGGTCCTTGCTCTCGCCCGCCACGAGCACGATGCCGTGCACGGAGTTTGCGGCGTAGCCTTTCACGCGCGCCTCGAGGTAGTACCGGCCCGGTCGCAGCGGGCCGACGCGGAAGCGGCCCTCGGCGTCGGTAGCGAGGCTCTGGCCCATGCCGCTGGACTCGACGTAAGGCGTGATCTCCGCGGCTTCGACCGGCTTGCCGTTCTCGTCGAGCACGCGGCCCGCGAGGTAGGCGCTGCGCAGCGCGTCGTCCGCGAGCTGGATGCGCAGTTCCTCGCCGCCAGGCTGCACGTGATTGACCTCGGCCGCGGGCAGTCCGACCCAGGCGCCGTCCTCGCGGACCTCGATCGCGCTCGCCCCCGCGGGCCAGTCGGAGAGTTCGAAGCGACCTTCCGCATCCGTCTTCGTGCGACGCAGGAAGCAGCCAGGATGCTCGGGCTCGATCGCGCCGACCATGAAGCCCTCGGCCGGCTTGCCCGCGGCATCGAAGAGGCGCCCCTTGACGCCGGGCTTGGCGACGAGCTGCACCTGCCATTCGACGTCGTCACCCGGGTGCAACTGGTGCGTGTGGCGCAGCGTGCCCTTCTCGCGGCCGTCGACGTACACCTCGATCGATCCCGCGGGCAGGCCGACGAGCCGGTAGCTGCCGTCGGCGCGCGAGGACGTCACTGCCGACGCGGCTCCTCCGTACTCGCCGTGCCCCAAGGTCACGCTCTGCACAGGTGCACCCTGCGCGTCGACAACTCGACCGTGGAGCGCGGCCATGCGCGCCAGCGTGAACTCGATCTGGTTGAGGCCCGCGACGAGCGTCTGCGTGCGCTCAGCGGGGGCGAAACCGGGCGCACTCGCGACGATCTGGACGGGGGAGACCGCGATCCCGCGCAGCAGGAATCGGCCCTGCTCGTCGGTGCGCGCGAGTTCGGGCGCCGTGTCCTTGCCCAGGTTGCGTCCGTCCGCATCGCGCTCGAAGCGCGTGCCAACCTGCAGGTTCACGCTGGCGTCGGCGATGGGCCGGCCCGAGACGTCGTGCACGATTCCCGAAACCTCCGCGGACTCGCGCCCGAGCACGAGCTTGGTCTCGATCCGCTGGCCCGGGTTCGCCTCCTGCAGGAACTCGAGCACCGAGGGCCCGTAGCGCTCGTGGCGCGCGCCCAGGTAACGCGCGCGGCCGACGTCGCGCACGAGGAAAGTCCCCGCGGCGTCGCTGGTCGTGACGTCGCTCCCGTTCCAGTGGTTGAAGTACTGCGAGAGCCAAATGCGCGCGCCCGCGACCGGGCGATCGTCGGCGTCGACCACGAGCCCGTGCACGTCGATGCCGTCGGGGATCGCGAGCTCGAGCGTCGCGTGCTCGCCCGGGGCGAGCGTGCAGCCGCCGTCGGAGCGGTCGGTCTCGATGTTGACCTGTCCCGGCGCGAGGTCGTCGAAGTGCGCCCGGCCCTCCGTGTCGGTGCGTGCGAAGCGCCGGTCATGGAAGGGATCGTCGGCGCCGCCCAGCCACAGTTCGAGGCCGATGTTGCCCGCGTCCGTCTTGTCGTCGGCCCAGGTGACGTGCACGTCGAGCGTGGCGCGGTCCGTGCTCGAGGCGGCGGCCTTCGGCAACGAAGCTGAATCGAGCGCCGCACGAGGCTCCGCGGCCGTGGGCTGCTCCAATGCGGGACGAGACTCGAGCTGTGCGCTTTCCGCACTTCTCGTGGGCGTGCCGCTGGGCGCATCGAGACCCTTGTGTGTGGGCCATGCGAGCCAGGTCAGCGCCGCAGCCAGCGCCAGGGGAACAGCGATCTTCCAACTCGAAGCCACGAGAGTTCCTCCGATCAGGGGTGCTGCGACCAAGGCCGCCTTGGGCGGCGCGAGCGGCAGGAATGCCAGCGCCCAGTTCGGGCCGTCCTTGTGCTCGAAGCGCGTGCGCAGCTCTGCAATGGCGCGCGAGAGACGCGTGCGCACGGTCGACTCTGGCACGCCGAGGCGCCGCGCGACCTCGGCCACCTCGAGGTGGTCGAAGTAGTGCAGGATCACGACGCCGCGGTAGGGCTCGTCGAGCGCGAGCACGGCCTGCAGCAGCCGCTGCTGGGACTGCGCACGGTCGAGCGCCTCCGCCTCGGCCTCGGACGCCTCGCCGCGCGCGACGCTGCGCTCGCGCTCGCGCCGCGCGCCCTCGGCGCGGCCGCGCTGGCGCACGACGTTGCGCGCGATCTGCGCCAGCCAGCCGCGCACCGAGTGCGCTCGCGACGGATCGCGCAGCGCCGCGACCCAGGTCTCCTGCACGACCTCGTCGGCCTCGCCGGGGTCCGCCACGAGCCGGCGCGCGAGACGGTCGAGCCAGCCCGCCTGCGCGAGCAGCTCGTCCAATCGTCCGTCGTCCGGTCTGGGGCTCATCCTGGTCTGCCTGGAGATGCAGACCCCGGCCGGATCATCCCAGGAATCCCAGGAATCCTACACGTGCTCGGCGGTCTCGTCGCCGACCGAGAACGTGCGCGGTGCAGGCATCGCGATCTCGTTCGGGCGCGCGCCCTGGCGGTCGCGGCCGATGTGGAACTTGCGCACGAAGTGCTTCTGCCAGAAGCGCACCAGCCCGATCTTCCACAGCCAGTAGCCCATGCGGCCCGGCAGCACGGAGAAGTCCATGAAGCGCACGTGGCTCAGGCCGCGCTTGATGTACATGACCCCGCGGCAGAAGCCCATGAAGAGCGGCACCTCGGCCTGCTTCTCGCGCGCGGGCTTGGCGTACTTGAGCAGGTACTCGAACAGCCAGCGCGGCGGGCGCACCGAGGCGGTCAGGTAGATCAGCGCGTTGGCCATCGTCGGCGCCACCGAGCGGTAGTTCTTGTCGATGCCCTCGATGTCGAGCTCGCCCGCGGCGATCTGCGCGTTGATCGTCTTCTCGAGATCGGTGCCCGGGATCAGGCGCAGGCCGAAGACGCTCAGCGTGAAGGGCCGCGGCATGTCGTAGACCAGGCGGATCGTGTCGACCACGTCCTCGCGCGTCTCGACCGGGATGTCGACGATGATGTCGTAGGCCGGCAGGATCATGTAGCGCCGGTAGTCCGAGATGACCCCGGTCACGCTGCGGATCAGGCCCGGCTTGTTCGGGCGCTTGAAGAACTTGAGCATCTTGTCGCTGCCGCGACTGGATGCCCATGCGCATGCGATTCATGCCCGCCTCGAGCAGGATCTCCATCTTCTCGCGGTTGACGAACGAGGGGATCACGCCCGCGACGAAGAAGGGGATGCCCACGCGCGCGCGCCACTTCTCGGAGAACTCCTTGAGCACCGGGATCGGCAGCGCCGCCATGCAGTCGTCGTCGAAGACGACCGTGTTGATGTGCGGGTGTGCGCGGATGGCCGCTTCGACCTCGCCGATGATGTAGTCGACCGGCGTCTGGCGGATCGTGGCGTACTTCTTGTCGATCGCCAGGAAGGCCGTGTTGCCGCAGTAGCTGCAGCGGTAGGGGCAGCCCTGCGTCCAGATCGTGTGGTACGAGAGCCCGTTGAGCGCCAGGTAGTGGCGCAGGACCAGCGGCACGAAGCCCTTCTCGGGCTCGAGGATGAACTCCTTGCCGTCGGCGTACTGCGGGTGCGGGCGCGCGGCCATCTCGGCCGGCGTGAGCAGCGGGCGGAAGCCGTTGCGGATCACCTCGCCGTCGCGCTTGAACCAGAAGTTGCGCACCTCGTGCCAGTCCTCGCCGGCGAGCATCTTCTGCAGCATTTCGTCGAAGGCGAAGTCGCCCTCGCCGGTGCAGACCGCGTCGGCGTCCTCGAGGCACTCGTCCGGGCGCACGATCGGGTGCATGCCGCCCCAGACGATGTACGTGCGCGGATTCTTCGCGCGCACCGCGCGGATGATCTTCTTGGTCCAGTCCGAGTCGACCGTCATGGCCGAGAAGCCGATCAGGTCGTAGGTCGCGAGCTCGGTCGGCGATCTTGTCGATGTCCGCGTCGGAGAGGACCTTCGCGCCCTCCTTGCTGGTCAGGAGCACGTTCTTGACCGAGTGCAGCTGCGTCCCGGTCAGCACGAAGTAGAGCTTCGTGTCGGGCACCAGCGCGCGCGTGGCGGGCGCCATCTTGCGCACGCCGTAGGCGGCGATGTAGGCGCCCACGCTGACCAGCGCGATGCGCCGGGGGCAGACTCTTGCCCTTACGGAAGCTGCTGCAGATACCATGGAGTTCCTCGAGGGTGCGCGCGTTCCGATGGGGTGCCACCACACCCCTGATCGACGCAGGGGGCGGCCCTAGGGAGCGCGCCCAAGCTTACTGCCACCCTTCGGAACGGGCAAGGCGGCCAGCCTGCAGCGAAGTGCCCGTTCTGCGCTCGCGGAGCGGTCATTTCCTTCCGGCCACCCGCAGGGCAGGCTGCAATGCTAGTTTTCCCCGCTTCGCATGAGCTCGGATCCGGGTCTCGCGGGCGTCGTGCCCTTCCGCTTTGCCTGCACGCGCTGCGGCCACTGCTGCAGCGGCGGCGCGGGACACGTGTGGGTCGAAGAGCACGAGATCGAGGCGCTGGCAAAGGTGCTGGGCATGAGCCCCGCGCGCTTCGCCGAGCGCCACCTGCGCCGCGCCGGCGAGCGCCTCTCGCTGCGCGAGAGCGCGAACGAGGGCGGCCGCTGCGCGCTGCTGGTCGGCACGAACACCTGCTCGGTCTACGCGGCGCGGCCCGGGCACTGCCGGCGCTTCCCGTATTGGGAGAGCGTGCTCGGCGATCCCGCAGCCTTCGAGGCCGCGCGCGCAACTTGCCCCGGAATCGCGGTCGTGGTCTCCGACGAGCTGCGCGAGCGCGCCGCGAGCGGTCTGCGCGCGCTCTACGCCGAGCTGGGCCCGCGCGCGCACTCGCAGAGCGCCTGCTGCCTCGAGACGGATCCCGAGGCGCTCTTCGCGACCGGCATGGAAGCCGATCACGCGCTGGCGGCGCGCGCCGAGCCGGATCCCGACGCGCCGGGCTGCCGGCTGGGCGCCGGACGGCCGTTGGCCTGCCGCGCCGCGCGCGCCGGACTCGCGCCTGAGGAGTCCGAAGAGCTGCACGCGCGCCTGCGGGCGCTCGAGCGCAGCCTGGGCTACCCCGCGAGCTACGCCCGCCTGAAAGACCTCTTGCGCTCGCGTGGGGGATGCGACGACATAGGTGCCGCATGCGCGCGCGTGACGCCCTCCTGACGATCGGCTTCGCCGGCATCGGCGTCTTCGGCGCCTGGAGCTGGTGGGCGAGCCGCCAGCCCGCACCCGCGCCCAAGCAGTCCTCGACGCAACCTTCCTTCGCCGCGCCGGACCTGCCCGACGTGCCCGGTCACCGGCGCGAACTGGGCGTGGTCGAGCTCAGGAAGGGTCCGGCGCAGGCGGGCCGCGGCGTGCCGCTCGAGCTCGCGCGCAAGAACAGCGAGGGCATCGACGCGCTCGAAAAGGGCGAGTTCGAGCGCGCGGTTGCGCTGTTCGAGAGCTGTCTGGCGACGCGGCCCGAGGAGAAGATCTTCGCCGAGAACCTGGCCGAGGCGCTCGCGCGCGGGGCCAACCACCAGTTCGACTCGGCCGACGACGAGGAGCGCGCGCACGCGCTCGAGGCGATGCGCCGCGCGCACGCGCTCGCGCCCGCGCGCAACGACATCGAGCAGCGCCTGGCGCAGATGGAGCGCCTGGCGCAGTCCGAGGCCGGCTTCTGGAAGGACAGCTCGGAGCACTTCGAGCTCTCCTACGACGGCGAGCGCAGCGACCTGCTCGGCGGCGCGTTCCAGATCACGCCGCAGCTCGAGCGCGCCTACCAGCAGTACGGCGAGCTGTTCGACGTCTGGCCCGTCGAGAAGGGCCGGCCGAAGATCCGCGTAGTGCTCTACCGCAAGGAGGGCTTCCACGAGGCGACCGGCATCGGCCACTGGGCCGGGGGTCTCTTCGACGGCACGGTGCGCGTGCCGGTGGAGGACATGCAGAAGGAGAAGAACGACCTCGAGCGCGTGCTGCGCCACGAGATCGCGCACGCCTTCATCTCGTCTTCGGGCGGGAGCAGCGTGCCGGGCTGGCTCAACGAGGGCCTGGCGCAGTACCTCGAGTACGAGAACCTCAGTTCGCGCGCGGCACGTGTACAGAATGCAAGGAACCGCATCCGCGGCAAGCCGCTCCTGCCGCTCTCCGACCTGCAGAAGAGCCTGGCCGAGCTCTCCGACGACGAGACGATCCAGCTGGCCTACTCCGAGGGGCTGGCGCTGGTCGAGGCCATCGAGCGCAACTTCGGCGAGCGCGTCCCGTACCAGATGGTCGCGGGCTGCAAGCAGCAGACGCCCGTGGCGGACACGTTCCGCCAGCGCACGGGCCAGACGCTCGAGAGCGCGCTCTCCGATCTCGCGCTCGAACTCGAGAAGTGATCCGGGCGCCTTTGCGCGGTAGGATGCGCGCCGGAGGCCACCTGCGATGATCGTCGAACAATGCATGAGCAAGAGCCCGCGTGTCTGCACGCCGGCGGACAACCTTTCCAGCGTCGCGCGCCTGCTCTGGGAGCACGACATCGGCGCGCTGCCGGTCGTCGATTCGGCCGGTGCAGTTGTGGGCATGATCACCGACCGTGACGTGTGCATGGCGGCCTACACCAGCGGGCTGCCGCTGCACTCGACCTCGGTCGGCCGGCACATGTCGCGTACCGTCTTCTCGATCGGCGCCAAGGCCGACACCGCGAAGGCAGCCGAGCTGATGCGCACGCGCAAGGTGCGGCGCCTGCCGGTGGTCGAGAACGGCCGACTGGTCGGCCTGGTGACGCTCTCCGATCTGGCACGCAACACGGGCCGCAACGGCAAGTCGCGCGGAGTCGAGGTCGCCGAGGTCAGCCGCGTGCTGGCGAGCATCTGCGAGCCGCGCGCGAGCGCGCCGGATGCGAGCGAGACGCAGAAGGGCGCACTGCTGCCCAAGGTCCGCAAGGTGAAGTCCGTCCTGCAGCCCAAGCCGCGCGGCCTCGCCAAGCGCCGCTAGGCCACAGAGACAAGGACAAACGGCCGTGTCAGGAGCACGGCCGTTTGTGCAAGCCCCGAGGACCGCCTGTGTTCCTGCGGTTCCCCTGCCCGTGGGCTGTTCGTCGGGACTTTCCGGCGAGCTCAGGATTCTCGACGGAAGGCAATCGTCTCAGTGGTCGATCAGGAACTCCGGCTCTGACGGTAGGAGAGGAGGAAGAAGAGCACCTCCAGGATCCAGAGGAACAACAAGATCCACCCGAAGGTGGGCAACAGGGTCATGGCGAGATTCGGCCTCGAGTCGGGATGGCTCGGAACAACAGGTACTTCGTCAGAGAGTAGGGGCAACGATTCCGTCGAACGCAGGAGAATCGTCGTACGACGCGGAGCTCGCTCGTGTGGGTCTCCGAAATGAGAAACGCTCGCAGCGCGCAACCTGGGTGATCCCCGAGCGTCTTCTCCCGGGATGACGTGCCTCTCCGACGACGCGAGCTCGGTGCTCGAACTGCTGACCGAAGTCGCCGGCGTGCGGCCGAGCGGTCCGCGCGTGCGCGAGATCGGGCTCGCGCGCCTCTCGCGCTGGGACGCGGTGCGTATGCAAGGCGAGTGCGGGATCGACGGCACGGGCGCAACAAGGTTGGTCGCCGCCTTCGAACTCGGACGGCGCGTCGAGCGCGAGCGAGCGCTGCCAAGGGCGCGCTTCCCCTCGCCGCGCAGCGTCTGGGAGCACGTGATCCCGGAGCTGCGCGGGCTCGAGCGCGAGCGCTTCTGCCTGCTGCTGCTCGACGGCAAGCACCGCCTCTTGCGCGAGCTCGTCGTCAGCGAGGGCACGCTCAACTCCTCGCTGGTCCACCCGCGCGACGTCTTCGGTCCGGCGCTGCGCGAGGGCGCCGGGGCGCTGATCGTGGTCCACAACCACCCGTCGGGCGATCCCGAGCCCTCGGCCGAGGACCTCGGAATCACGCGCCGGCTGCACGAAGTGGGCGAGCTGCTCGGCCTGCCGCTCGTCGACCACGTGGTGGTCGCCGACGGCGGCTGGGTCTCGCTGCGCGAGCGGAACGAGTTCGCGCATACGGTACCAGGCATTCTTCTCACCGATTCGCCCTGACGGCAACGGCCGCCCTTCGTCCCGCTGGCGAATCGGTGAGAAGAATGCCTGGTACCGTATCGGGTACCGTATCGCTGACGGCAACGGCCGCCCTTCGTCCCGCTGGCGAATCGGTGAGAAGAATGCCTGGTACCGTATCGGTATCGACGACCTTCTATGGTGTGCCCAGCCCCGCCGCGAGGATCGCCGCCGCGGCCTCGCAGGCGGTCTCGATGCGCAAGACGTGCGGCCCGAGCCACAGCTCGTGCGCTCCGCGCGCGACGAGACGAGCGCGCTCCTCGGCCGAGAATCCGCCTTCGGGTCCGGCGAGCAGGCACAGCGGGCGATCCGCAGTCCAGCGCGCGCCCGACTGCGCGCGCGCGGCGGTCCAGTCGAACAGGCGCTCGCGCGCGCCCGGCGCGAGCAGCAGGAGCTCCCGGCCCGCGGGCGCGCACAGTTCCTCGAGCTCCAGCGGTTCGGCGATCTCGAGCTTCCACAGCCGTCCGGACTGCTTCAACGCCTCGGCGGCGATGCGCTCGAGTCGCGCGCGCCGCTGACCGCCGAACTCGCGCGCGGCCTCGGCGCTGCGCACGCTCGCCAGCGGCACGAGGCGCGCGACCCCGAGCTGGGCGAGTCGGCCGACGAGTTCCTCGGAGCGCGCCCCCTTGGGCAGGCTGGCCGCGACCTCGATCCACGGCAGAGCTGCGCCCGCCTCGCCCGGCCGTGCCTGGCCGGCGAGCTCGCGCAGCAGGCGCAGCTCGAACGCGCGGCCGTCCGAACGGACGAGCTCGAGCTCCCAGGCGCGCCCACGGCCGTCGATGCCCTCGAGGCGGTCGCCCGCGCGCAGGCGCAGGACCCGCCGAGCGTGCTCTTCGTCCTCGGGCGCGAGGACGGCCGTGCGGCCCTCGAGCGGGGTCGTGGCGAGGAAGAATCGTCGCAGGCGCTCGCTCATGCGCGGATTCTGCCGCCTCCCGTACCGATTCCTCAACCGCCACGGCAGTGCAGCGATGCAGGCGGCAGTGCGACCCGCTAGGATCTCCGTCCCCAGAGTGGCGACCCCCCCGGTCGTTACAGACCTCGTCCGGACGGGTAGAAGCCCCGGATGCCCCCGGCCGAAGGCCCCTCCACACCTCGACCCTCTCCCTTCCTCCGGCCCCGACGTCCCCGACGATGGAACCGCGCTACTCCCTGCGCTTCGAGAACGGCGAGCGAAAGGGCGAGACGATCCCCGTGCCGGAAAGCGGCCTGTCCGTCGGCCGCAAGCCCGGCCACACGCTGCAGATCGTGGATGCGTCGGTCTCGGGCGCGCACGCCGAGCTCACGGTCGACAAGTTCGGGGTGACGGTCAAGGACACCGACAGCACCAACGGCACGCGGGTCAACGGCGAGCGGGTGATCGAGCAGCGCCTGGCGCACGGCGACGCGCTGGTCTTCGGCACGGTCGAGCTGCGCTTCACCGACACCAGCCACCAGCCGACCAGCCGCCCGGTTGCCCCGGGTGCCGCGCCGCACCCCGGCCGCGGCGACGGGCTCGAGCGCGTCAGCCCGGAGCTGCTCGCGCGCTCGCGCAAGGTCTCGCGCCCCGGCCTGCTGCTGCTGGCGCTGGCGCTGGCCGGGGGCGGCGTGTGGTGGTGGCTCAACCGCTCCGAGCGCGCCCCGCAGGCGACGGTCAAGCCGGTCGAGCCGCTGCCGGGCAACCTGCTGGCCGACGACTACTCGTTCGAGGGCGAGCGCGACTCCTGGAGCGGCGCCGAGGCCGCTCCGCAGGCCTTCCTGCGTTCGGCGCGCGCCGCGGTGAGCGGGCTCTACGGCATGGGCGTCGAGCTCGGCGCCGACGAATGGGCGCGCTCGCGCTCGAAGGCGGTCAGCGTGGATCCCGGCAAGGAGCTCGTCGCGCGCGCGCAGCTGCGCGCGGACGATGGAGTCGTGCTGCGCCTGGGCATCGAGTTCGGCCACGGGCTCGACGATCCCAACCAGCCCGCCGGGTTCGTGGCCTGGAGCCGGCCGCCCGATCCGGCGCGCCAAGGGGCCGCTCGCGGTCGAGGTCGCGGCCGACGTGCCGCCGGGCTACGACCGCGCCCGCGTGGTGGTCGACGCGCGTTCGCCGAGCGGCGGTCGCGCGGGCTTCGACGACGCCGGGCTGCTGGTGCGCGGCCCGGCCGGCAAGCCGGCCGCCGAAGCGGGCGAGGCGCGCCTCTTCCTGCACGGCGACCCGCACAGCCTCGGCCTGCTCGCGCGCGGCGAGCGCGTGCTGCTCAGCGCACTCGAGTTCGTGCGCGAGGGCCAGATCGCGGCCGTCCCGATCGCCGCGCGCGCCGACGGCACGCGCATCCTGGTCGTGCCGGCGCCGGGCGAGCAGGCCACCCGCAAGCTCACGCTGCTGGTGGACGGCGACCTCGCGCGCGAGGGCATCGCCACGCTGGGCGCCGACAAGGCCGCGCCGGACGCCGGCTACCGCTCGCACGGCGCGGGCGAGTTCGAGCGCGCGGGTGTCGGCACGCTGCTCTTCGGCGCGGGCCACGACCTGGTGGCGCTGCGCTGCAGCGCGCCCTTCTCGGTCAAGGCCGTGCGCGGCGAGAGCGGCGTGCACCTCGCGCTCGAGTTCGCCGAGGCGCCCGGCGAGCTGGGCCTGCAGACGGATTTCCGCGACGAGCGCCGCGAGGCCGGCAACGTCGCGCACGCGGCGCGCGCCGCCGAGCGCAAGGGCGAGCTGGGCGAGTGCCTGCACCAGTGGCGCACGCTGCTCGACGACTATCCCTTCGAGGAGCAGCTGGTGAAGGAGGCCGAGGAGGCGCGCGCGCGCCTCGTGCAGCAGGGCCTCTCAGAGCTGCGCCTGGTGCGCGCCGACATCGAGCGCGCGCGCTTCTTCCGCCTGCCCGAGCTGTACCAGCGCTGCCGCGACCGCGCGCTGGCGACGGGCGAGCGCTACGCCGGCAGCGAGGTCGATCTCGAGGCGCACAAGCTCGCCGAAGGGCTGGCCGAGGACCTCAGCGACGCGCGCGCGGCGCGCGCGGCCGCCGAACGCCAGCGCCTCACTGCGATCCTGCGCGCGCTCGAGGCGCACGCAATCGAAGGGCCTGGCGGCCGAGGTGCAGGGCGCGCTCGCGAAGCTCGGAGGCACGAACTAGATGGCCAGGATCGTGACCGGCATCGACCTCGGACTGCGCAACGCCAAGTTGCTGCGCGGCCACACGAAGGGCAACAGCTTCCGCGTCACCGACTTCGCGGTGCTGCCGCTCGATTCGCGCGAGATCACCGACGGCTGGGCCGGGCTCGCGCCGCCCTTCAAGCCCGGCAGCGCGCGCATCGGCCTGACCGGCCGCGACGTCAACATCCGCTACACGCGCGTGCCGCGCGTCCCCGACTGGCAGCTGCGCAACCTGATGCGCTTCGAGGTCGAGGAGATCGGCGACCAGTCCGGCGCCGGCGTCGCCTCGGACTTCAACCTGCTGCCGCAGCTGCCCGAGATCGAGGGCGAGGACGTGGTGCTGCTGGCGATGGCGCGCGAGGGCCTGCTCGAGGCGCACGCCGCCGGCGTCGAAGGCCGCGGGCGGCGCGCTCGAGGCCTTCTCGCCCAACGCGATCGCGCTCTACAACGCCTTCCTGCGCTACGGCGTGGTGCAGGACGAGACCGTGCTGCTGGCCAACATCGGCTACGACAACATCGACGTGGTGATCGTGCGCGGGCCGGACCTGATCTTCGCGCGCAACCTGGCCGGCGGCTCGCGCCTGTTCGAGGACGCGCTCGCGCAGCGCCTGCAGGTCTCGGCCGAGAAGGCCTGCCGAGATCAAGGAGACGCTGGTCGACCTCGATCCCGGCGCGCGCGGCCCGGCGAGGCGCTGGCCGAGCGCGCGCGCGACGCGGTCAAGGGCGCGGCGGGCCAGCTGCTGGGCCTGCTGCAGTCGACCGTGCTCTTCTGCAAGAGCCAGATCAAGATCTCGAGCCTCAAGCTCGACCGCGTGCTGCTCTGCGGCGGCGGCTCGGCGCTGGCGGGATTGCCGAAGTACCTGCAGGGCGGCCTCGCGGTGCCGGTCGAGTACTTCGATCCCTTCCGCGTGGTCGACACCAGCGCGCTCGCGCCCGAGGAGCAGCAGGAGCTCGAGCAGTACAAGCTCGAGGCGGTCGTCGCGCTGGGCCTGGCGACGATGGCCGCCGACGACACGACCTGGGCGATCGAGCTCCTGCCCGCGCGCTGGCGCGCAAGCGCGCGCTTCTTCGAGCGCCAGCTGTGGATGATCGCCGCGGGCGTGCTGGCGCTCGGCTGGCTGGGCTTCGACGCCTGGAACACCTCGCAGCGCCTGGCCGTGGCGAAACGCAAGGCCGGCGAGCTCTCGGGACAGCTGGTCGCGCGCCGAGAAGACGAACCGCAAGACCGAGGAGCTGATCGCGCAGAACGAGAAGCTGGCCCTGTTCGCGGCGCAGCTGGAGTACAGCGCCGGCTCGGGCGAGCAGCTGGCGCGCACGCTCGACCTGCTCGAGGGCAAGCTGCCCTCCGAGTTCTGGCTGACGCAGCTGTCGACCGACTGGAAGGCCGATCCCGAGCTGGGCGTCCCGCGCGGCGCCGAGCGCCCGATCCTGACGCTCGGCGGGCGCGCGCGCGAGGGCACCAACTCGCTCGCCGCGCTGTACCAGAAGTTCATCCAGGACTTCCGCGCCACGCTGCCCGCCGACGCGGCGCTGCGCGAGCATCTCGCGCCCAGCGGCGCGAAGTTCAGCATCGACCTGTCGGTCTTCGTCCCGCCCCAGAAACCCGCCGAAGCCGCGCCCGGGAAGTGACATGGACCTGAACGACTTCTGGCAGGAGAACAAGCGCTTCGTCGTGACCGTCGCGTCCGGCGCGATCCTGTTCGTGATCGGCTCGATGGTGGTGGACAGCTTCTTCCGCAGCGAGCTGCAGGGCCAGGAGCGCGAGGCGCGCGAGAAGGGCGACAAGCTGCGCAACACGCCGCTCTACGGGCCGGCCGAGCTGGGCCGCGCGCAGGAGCAGAACGACGCGCTGCTGCTCGCGATCGGCAAGCTCACCCAGGCAGTCGAGTTCCACGCGCGCCCGCGCTTCCAGCTCGATGCGACGAAGGGTCCGGCCTCGAACCAGTACTTCGGCACGGTCTCGGCCGTGCGCGAGGAGCTCCTGCGCGCGGCCGGGCGCGCCAACCTGCGCCTGCCCGAGGACCTCGGCCTGCCGGCGCTCTCGCCCACGCGCGAGCTCGAGATCCAGAAGACGCTCGAGGCCTTCGACCTCGTCGAGCGCGTGCTGCACCTCGCGCTCGAGAGCGGCGTCGAGCGCGTCGAGCGCATCGAGATCAAGCTCGACCCCGGGCTCTCCTCGCGCGCCGGCGTGGGCGAGATCGAGCGCACGCGCGTGACCTTCGTCGCCGCGGGCGATCCGCAGCCGCTGGTGCGCCTGCTGCTGGCCTCGCAGGGCCGCGCCAGCGAGGGCGCCGTGCCGCTCTTGCCGCTGGTGCTCGAGCGCGTCGAGCTGACGCCGGCGCGCAACAAGACCGACGAGGCGACGCTCGAGGCGGTCTTCTGCGTCGTGCGCTTCCACCCGCGGACCAGCGAGAACTGATGACCGTGCAGATCCGCAAGGAACAACTCGTCTTCCTCGGCACGCTGGCGCTGCTGGGCCTGCTCGGCTGGCGTTCGCTCGGGCCGCGCAGCGGACCGCCGCCGAACAAGCCGGCCAAGCCGCTCGACTTCGTCGATCACCCCGCACCCGATCCCGCGCGCGTCTCGCCCGCAGCGCGCGCGAGCGAGCTCGAGGGCGCGCGAGCGCTCTTCGCGCCGCCCAGCGACACGCGTCCGCTGCCGCCGCTCGAGTTCCAGCCGCCGCCGCTGGCCGCGTTCCCGGGGCTGCGCCCGCCGCCGGTCCCCGGACCGGCACCCGCGCAGTACGGCAAGCTCCTGCGCGGCTCCGTCGCGCCGCTCGACGCACCCGAGCTCTTCGCCGCCGAGGCGGCAGCGGCACCCGCCGCGCCCGCCGGCCAGGCTCCGGGCAACGGCGCGAGCCTGCCGCTCGCGCAGCGCCTGGCGAGCTACAAGCGCGTCTTCGACTGGGTGCGCACCAACGAATACAAGTTCGGCCAGATCGTCAACCCCGAGCGCTTCGAGCTGCAGCGCCGGCCCAACGAGCCGTTGCAGTTCATCGAGTACGACCCGGAGAAGGGCGTGCCGCGCATCCCAGGCGCGCCGGCGGTGGCGTACGAGCGCAAGAACGTCCCCGAGTTCGGCCTGGCCGACACGGTCCCGAACCAGATCGAGATCCAGCGCGCGGCCTACGGCAGCACACTGGCCGCGGCGGAGTACGACTCGGCGCTGTCCTTCGCCGACTGGTGCGTCGAGAAGCGCCACGAGGCGCCGCGCGCGCTGGCGGTGGCCGAGGAGATCTACCGCCGCGCCGCGGGCGTGATCACCACCGACCCCGCGCCGCGCCTGGGACTCGCGCGCTGCTACGAGGCCGGCTTCCAGTTCGAGCAGGCCTTCCAGGAGTACCGCGCGCTGCTCGAGAGCACGAAGAGCCCGCTGGTGATGGCGCGCCTGGCGGAACTCGAGGCGCGCTTCCGGCTCTTCGACCAGGCCCGCGCGCGCCTGGAGGAGGCCGCGCGCGGCGGGCGCACCGAGTACCGCGTGCAGCTGGCTCTCGGCAAGTTCCTCGCCGCGCGCGGCGAGTACGCCGCGGCGATCGAGCACCTGCGCCTGGCCAACCAGTTCGAGCCGACCGCGGCCGAGGCCAAGCGCGAGCGCGCCGGGCTGCGCGTCGAGCTGGCCGCGGCGCTGATGGCGACGGGCGAGCTCTCCGAGGCGGCGCAGTGGGTGGACAAGGCGCTGCAGGCCGATCCCGGCGACGCGCGCGCGCAGGCTGCGCGGCTCTCGCTCTCCGCGCTGGGCACGGGCAAGCCCGACCCCGCCGACGGCGCCAGCGAGAGCCCCGGCTTCGAGCTCCTGCTCGCGCGCGGGATCGAGAAGCTCGGCACGCGCGACGCGGCCAGCGCGCGCGAGGCCGAGGACCTGCTCGAGCAGGCCGCCGCGGTCGACCCGCTGCGCGCCTCGGTTGCGCTGCGCGCGCTTTCCTGGCTGGCCGAGACCACCAGCCACCCCGAGCAGGCGCTGCACTTCGTCGAGGCGACGCTCGAGAACGACCCGCTCGACCCCTGGGCGCTGTACCAGAAGGGCCGCCTGGCGGAGGCGCGCGACGACCTCGACGGCGCAGAGGAGGCCTTCGCGCGCGCTCTCGAGGTCGAGCTCGACTTCAGCGACGCGCTGGTTGCGATGGGCGAGCTGCAGCACCGCCGCGGCGAGTACGCGGCCGCCGAGCGCTATCTCGAGCGCGCGCTGCTGCTCGAGCCCAAGCGTCCCGACGTGCTCGCGCTGCGCGGGCTGAACCAGATCCTGATGGGCGCCCTGCGCGATGCCGAGGACTCGTTCCGCGCCGCGCGCGCTCTCGACTCCAACGACCCGGGCGCGCGCGCCGGCCAGGCCTGGTGCGAGTACCGCCGCAACGACCCGACGCAGGCGATCTCGAGCCTGCGCGACCTCGACGACAGCCGCCGCGCGCTGCCCGCGACCGATCCGCTGCGCGTCTGGGCCCAGGAGCAGATCGAGCGCATCCAGGACCACGTGCAGAAGGTCGCCTGGACCGACCACTTCGAGCGCAGCAACCTGATGAACGGCTGGGAGATGGACGAGAAGAACGGCCCGCAGATCACGATCCACGACGGCTTCGTGACGCTGGCGGGCGTGTTCAAGGGCACGGGCGTCAAGCAGCGCGCGCGCCTGTGGCGCGAGATCGGCGCCGCGGCCTTCGTCTCGGTCGAGATGAAGGTCACCGTGCACGCCGACACCAACGCGCTGGTGGGCCTCTCGGTCTCGCGCGAGACGCAGCGCGCGGGCGAGACGCAGATCGAGGCCGAGGCCGTCGTGCAGCGCCACTTCGAGCCCGGGCGCAACACCGTGCAGACGCGCCTGATGACGCGCGGCCACGAGGACGATCCCTACACCGACGTGGCCGGCCTGGAGTGGAAGCTCGACCAGCCGATCGTGGTGCGCATCGAGCGCAGCGGCGACGCGAGCGACACCAAGATCCGCATGCTGGTCGACGGCTTCCCGGTCGTCGAGGGCAAGCCCATGTCGCAGCTCGGCCGCGGCACGAACCCGCTGCGGCTCTCGCTCTTCGCCGAGGGCGCGACGGGCAAGAAGGTCACGGTCGACGTGGACGACGTCGAAGTGGTCTACAGAGCGAGCAAGTAGGAGGTCTCCGATGCACAGGGCGCGCGCGGGCTTCACGCTGATCGAGATCCTGGCCGTGATCCTGATCATCGGCCTGTTGATGGTCTTCCTGCTGCCGCAGATCCGCGGCGCGCAGGAGTCGGCGCGCGTCAAGGCCGAGGCGGGCTACCTGCAGGGGCTCTCGGCGGCGATCGCGGAGTACGAGAACGAGAAGGGCGACTACCCGGGCAGCAGCTGGAAGGAGGAGTGGGGCCCCGCGCCCAACTCGACCAACATCGGCGCCGAGGCGCTCGTGATCCAGCTCTTCGGCAGCAAGTGGCAGTCGCGCCTGTCCGAGGACCGGCTGGGGAACACGGACGAGGACGAGTCCAAGAAGGCCCTGGCGCGCTTTCCCAAGCCGACGCTCTTCGAGATCATCGACGAGTGGAAGAATCCGGTCGCCTACGCGCACCGGCGCGACTATGCCCAGGTGCAGGTCTACGTGATGACCAATCCGCCCGGCGAATCGACGTTCAAGGCGCGCCTGAACCCGCAGACGGGGCAGTTCTGGAACCCCAAGGGCTTCCAGCTCGTGTCGGCCGGCCCGGACGGGGAGTTCGGCACCGGCGACGACATCACGAACTGGAAGGAGTGACGCATGCGCGCGCGCCGACGGCAGGGCTTCACGCTGGTCGAGCTGATGGCGGTGATGGTCATCATCGCGCTGCTCTTCGGCGTGGGCGCGGGTCTGTTCGGGCGCATCGACGTCTCCGACCGCGTCGGCCGGCCGCTGGTGGCGAGCGTGCTGCGCTCGGCGCAGAACTGGGCCGTCTCGCGGGGGGCGCCGGCGCGGGTGCGCATCGACCGCGAGCACGGCACGCTGCGCGCCGAGGGCCAGCTGGTCGTCGGCACCTGGCACTTCGAGTCGCTGCCGATCCGCGGCGCCTTCGGCCTCGACGGCACGCAGCTCGGCGGCAAGCTCGTCGACGACGGCTTCCAGGGCAAGGCGCTGTCCTTCGTGGGCGAGCCGGCGCGCTCGGGCGTCGACATCGGCGTGCGCCAGGACCCGGCCTTCGACCTCGCCGACGGCTTCTGCGTGCGCTGCGCGCTGCGCGTCGAGCCCGAGGCCTCGGCCGCCGTGCTCGACATCGGCGCGGTGGTCGGCCTGGACGTGGGCGAGCAGGGCGCGCTCTCGTGCTGGTTCGTGACCGAGCGCCTCGACGCGCAGCAGCAGCCCGTGCGCGGCGGGCGCATCAGCCTGCGCGCGGCCGCGCACACGCTCGTGCCGCGGCGCTGGGCGCAGGTCGAGCTGCGCTACGACCGCAACCTGTTCGAGCTGCTCGTGGACGGAGTGCGCGTGGCCAGCGTCGAGGAGCAGGCGCGCGTCTGGGCGCTCGAGGGCGCGCTGAGGATCTCGCCCGGCCAGACGAGCTTCGCCGGCGCGATCGACAGCCTGGTGGTCAGCGCCGTGGGCGCCGCCTCGGAGGCCGAGCTGCCGCGCAACACGCACTTCGCGCCGGACGCGCCGGCCGAGATCTTCTTCCAGCCCGGCGGCGGCCTCGACCGCGCGCGCCACCCCGAGGCGCTGCGCATCCGGCTCCTGCGCGAGGAAGGCCCGGAGTCCGTGGTGACCGTGCAACCCTACGGGACGGTTCAATGAGGAGCCGCCTGCAGCGCGCGCGCGCCGGAACCCGCTCGGGCTTCGCGCTGATCATCGTGCTGCTCGTGCTGCTGGCGCTGCTCGTGCTCTGCGCGCCGTTCCTGCTGGGCGTGCGCAACGCCGACCGCGCCAGCACGGAGCTCGCTGACCGCGTCGACACGCGCCTCTCGCTCGACGCCGCCGCGCGCCACGCGCGCGCGGTGCTGGGCGACACGCATCCCGCGCTCGACACCACGC
Source organism: uncultured Planctomycetota bacterium (assembly GCA_963829015.1). GTDB lineage: Bacteria > Planctomycetota > UBA1135 > UBA1135 > JADJLZ01. Next base: position 356,753 of record CAWHGR010000001.1, read on the forward strand.
CCTACTACGACGACCAGCAGGAGCTGCGCATCCCGGACGGCTTCCCCGAGGGCTTCCTCGACGCCAACGACGAGCACGGCGAGATGTGGCGCGCCGAGGCGCGCGACGTCTCGGGCAAGATCGACCTCGACACTGCGCCGCCGCAGCTCTTCGCCAACCTGCTGGGGCTCTCCACGCGCTTCTCGCGTCCGATCAAGCCCGACGACAAGGAGCTGCCGGTCGGCTCGCTCGCGGGCTTCGAGCCGACAGGCATGCTCTGGTGCGACGGCGAGCTGATCCACTACGGCAAGCTGGGCGACTCGGCCTTCGAGCAGTTCACGCGCGGCGTCGGCTCGACCGGCGAGCAGTGGGTCGGCGGACCCAGGCCGCCCGCGGTGCACGCCGCCGGCGCGCCGGTGCTCGACCAGCGCGCCTTCGCCGTGCCGCTCTGGCGCGCGGCCGGGCCGGACGGCTCGTTCCGCGAGCTGGACGAGATCGCGGCGCTCTCGCGCTGCGGCGACTTCGCCCTGGCGCGCGCCACCGCCGGCAGCGAGCAGGCGGGCGCGAGCGTCTGGGACGGCGACCTGCTGTCGCCGCTCTTCGTGCACGGCAGCGTCTACGCGCGCGCGCGCGACGCGCAGCGCTGGATGCGCCCGGTGCGCCTCGTGGGCAGCGTCACCGGCGGCAAGGACGGCCGGCTGCGCGTCGAGAGCACCTGCTGGATCAGTCCGGGCAGCACGCTGCAGGTCTACGACGGCCAGTCGCGCGAGACCGCGATCGTGGTCGAGATCGGCCGCGACGGGGTCGTCTACCTCGACCGCATCCTGGTCAACGACTACCGCGCCTGGGATTCCGAGGTGCGCGTGCTCGCGCGCCGGCCGGTGAACCTCAACACGGCCGAGCAGCCCGTGCTGGAGGCGCTGTTCCAGAACCTGCAGGTGCGCGGCCGCAACGCGCGCATCAACAAGGACGAGGCCGCCACGCTGGCGCAGGTGGTGATCGAGTCGCGGCCGCTCAAGGGCTGGGAGGATTTCCTGCGCCGCGTCGTGCTGCCCGCCTGCGGCATCGAGAAGCTGCCCGCCGACGCGCCCACGGTGCCCAGCGCGCTGGCCGCGGGCCAGGGCTTCCTGGACGAGCTCGACGCGCTGGCGCTGTACCGCAACGGGCTCAACGCCAACGACGGCCAGCTGGCCTTCTCGACGCTGCCCTTCTGCTTCCGCTCGAACGACGTCTACGAGCTCGAGCTGCGCGCGACGGTCAACGCCGAGAGCGGCGTCGAGCGCTTCACGCTGGTGCGCGACGAGGTGCAGGTGATCGCGCCGCAGCGCCGGCTGATGCAGCTCTGGGCGACACAGGAGGACTACGACGAGGAGCTGCGCCTCACGGGCTGCGCGCCCTTCTGGTCCACGGCGCCCAACGCGACCTCGATGTTCGATCCCGTGGGCTCGAACCCGCCCTCGCGCCTGGTGCCGCACTGGGGCACCTGGGCCGGCGGCGTGTTCCTGCCCGGGACGGTGGCCGCGGCCGGCAACACGCCGGCCAACATGCCCAGCGCGGCGCAGCACGTGTTCGCCTCGCAGGACAGCGCGGCCTGGATCCAGCTCTGGCCCGCGCGCGTCGAGGAGACCGGCCGGCACGTCGGGCGCATGCTGCACTTCGACACCGAGACGCACGATCCCGAGGGCCGCTACCTGCCCGACGAGCCGGTCGTGCGCGCGCCGAGCGACAAGCTGGTCGGCTGGGTGGACGCGCCGGGTGCCTCCGGCGCGAACAGCGGCGCGCTGATGCTGCCGCCCGCGGGCGCGCTGTGGATCAAGCCGCGCTCGTACGCCGACGCGTGCCTGCTCGACGTCGCCGGCGGCAGCGCCGAGGCCGACCGCATCGGGCTTTTCTTCGAGCGCGGCGACCTGGTGCTGCGCGCCTGGGACGGCACGGGCGACCACCCGGCCACGAGCGAGGCGGAGGTGGGCGAGGCGCACTACGCCTTCGCGCCGGGGACCGACGCGCCCGGGCTGCCGCTCGACGTCTGGAGCCACGTCGCCTTCGACGTGCGCGGCACGCGTCCCGACCAGCTCACGCTGCTCGTCAACGGCAAGACGCACGGCGTGCGGCGCTTCGGCTTGACGCGCCTCGCCAGTGCGATCGACCCCTCCACGCTGCGCATCAGCGTCGAGTCCGTGGCCGGCTTCCCCGCGCACGGTGTGGCGCGCATCGGCGACGAGCTGGTCGAGTACACGCTCGGCTCGGGCAACATGCTCGACTGCACGCCGATCGCCGCCGGCACCAACGCCGGCTTCGGCGGGCGCATGGCGCGCGAGCGCACGATCCTCGTGGGCGGCCAACGCGTGCCCGAGATCCTTTTCGGCCAGGGCGCCGGCACGCAGGCGCCGGCCAACGTCGGCAACCATCCGTCGGGGACCACGGTCGAGGTCTTCGGCTACTCGATGCCGCTGCGCTCGAACGCGCCCAGCGGCGAGTCGCGCCTGCCCGCGCAGCTCGGCGCCTTCGCGGTCGGGATCGTGAGCAAGGCGGTGACGAGCAACGCCTCGGCGCTGGGCGAGCGGCTGCAGATGTCGTTCCCTGGTTTTCCGCCGGCGCCGCCGGTCACCGTGGACCTCGGCTTCGGCATGGACGGCAACACCTCGACCGTCACGGCGCTCGAGATCAAGCCCGCCGATAGCGAGACCAGCCAGTCGCAGCTGATGTCGGCCTTCAACCCCGGCGGCGGCTGGCTGCTGGTCGTGCAGCACCGCGGCGGCTGGCAGCGCGCGGGCCAGGGCACGTTCGAGACCGCCCACCACGCGCCGATCGGCGGGATGGAGTTCATCTGGTACTCAGGCGTGCAGGGCAACCAGCTGCTCCTGAACATGAACCGGCGCGGCAACACGACCGGCTTCAAGAATACGAGCGCCGCCCAGATCCAGCGCGCTTTCGTGGTGGACTTCGACTCGAGCATTCCGGTGGCCAATCCGGACGACCCTGCCACGATCGTCGATCCCGACACGCGCCTGGAGTGGGAGGTCTTCGTCTTCCCGGTCTCGCTGCCCGCGCCGGGCGCATCTTCGCACTTCCTCGACCCGCGCACTTCGCAGGTGCCGGTCTCGATCCTGCAGCAGACCGACCGCGGCCAGGCCACGGTACAGGTCTACCGCTCGGAGTACGCGCAGATCACCGAGGGCACGAGCGGTGAGAACACCGAGTGGGTGCGCTACGACGAGATCGGCGACGAGCAGCTCGTGCGCACGGAATCGGGCGCGCTGTACTCGGCCTACGGCGCCATCACGCGCGTCAATTTCAGCGACGTGGCCGAGGGTACGCTGCCCGTCGGTCCGCCCCCTGGAGTCCCCGGCAGTCCGGGCAGTCCCGGGAGCACAGGCGGCGGCACTCCCCCGCACGGCCACCTGCTCGCGTCGCCTGCGGCCGAGCCGCAGCCCGCCGCGCAGACGCAGACCACCGGCTCGTACTGGAACGAGGAGGTCGGCGCGCCGGACACTTCCGAAGGTCCGATCACGCGCTCGACGCGCAGCTTCCTGCAGTTCCGCGGCGTGCTGGGCACGTTCTCGCACGCGCACGCGGCGAGCACGCCGGTGCTGCCGGTCGTGCGCGTCGTGCGCCGTCCGGGCGGCGCGCCCGGCGGCAGCAGCGACCAGGCCGAGCCCGACGCGGGCCGGCCCGGCGTGGACGATCCGGTCTTCTTCGTCGAGGACAACACGCAGCTGCTCGGCAACCCCGCGCGCGTGCAGCGCGCGTACATCCCGTACCGCTACCGCACCTACCACTGGAAGCAGAGCGCGCCGACGACGCTCGTGCCGATCGCCGACGCGGTCACGGGCGAGAAGCAGTTCTTCGACACGCAGCCGCCGATGGCCAACCCCAACGGCCTGGTGCTGATCGACAACCCGGTCGACGGTTCGTGCGTCTACGTCGGGCTGCGCGAGGCGCTGCCGACGCCCTATCCCTACGACGCGGATGCCGCGGGCGTCGGCAGCTCGACGAGCGTGCCCGACATCCGCAAGCGCTACCGCATGACCAAGCACCCCTCGGGCGAGCGGCCGCGCGTCGTCAGCGGGCTGCGCATCGGCGGCGCGCTGGTCTCCTCCTCGCCCGCGGGTGCGATCCCGAGCGCGCTGGCGGACGAGATCGTCTTCGGCGGCAGCACCTTCGGCACCGGCGACGGAACCCTCGCGCCCGAGAGCGGCCAAGGTGCGCAGATGTGGCTCACCACGGAGCTGGCGCAGGCGGGCTCGAGCTTCACGGTCGACAAGTCGGCCGTGCGCCTGCCGGCCGACGTGCACTGGAACTCGAACTACGAGTTCCTCAACGAGTGGCCGGCCGACGCGGGGCTGCTGCAGATCGGCGACGAGCTCCTGTGCTACAGCACGCGCACGCCCTCCTCGGGCGCCGTCGAGGTTGCGGTCACGGGCCGTGGTCTCCTGGGCACGCGCCCGCAGCCGCACCATGCGCACGAGGGCGTGCAGCTGCTCGACGACTGCTGCGTGAGCGTGCTCGCGGGCGAGCTCTCGGCCACGGCCGCGGAGCTGCCGCTCGCCAGCGTGGCGGACTTCCCGAGCTCGGGCCTGGTGCTGATCGACGACGAGCTGATCCACTACACGCACCTGGAGGGCAACACGCTGGTGATGCCGCGCGCCTCGAGCGAGCCGGGCAAGATGGACCGCAAGGGCGGTCCGCTGTTCCGCGGGCGCTTCGGCACGACGCCCGCCGGCCACTCGAGCGGCACGCCGGTGATCCTGTTCCCCTTCCGCTACTGGGACCGCTGGGCCGAGCGCGCCGACGCACCCGAGCTGGCGCACTTCGACCTCGCGCTCGACCAGCCCTCGGCCTGGTGGGAGTCGTGCTTCTTCATGAAGACCGATACCGAGGGCTCGCAGATCGGCGTGCTCGAGCGCGACGATCCCGAGGCGCCCTGGGACGCCGATCCCGACCAGGACAAGCGCCTGGCGCTGTACTGGAAGGGCGACCAGGAGGGCGCGCCGCTCTCGATCGGCAAGCAGTCCGACTCGATCCGCTGGCGCGTGTTCGTCAAGTACTCCCCCGACGCCTTCGATCCCAAGTTCTCGCTGCGCCACGGCTGGCGCCAGACGCCGCGCCTCGAGCGCCTGGGCGCCTTCTACTACGCGCCGGACGCGGTGCTGAGGAGCGTCGAGCGATGAAGCGCGCCGGCGTGACGTTGGTCGAGCTGATGTGCGCGCTGCTTGATCCTGGCCGCGCTGATGGTGCTCGTCTTCCAGCTGATCGACCGCACGCTGGGCGTGTGGCGCAAGAGCGAGACGCGCAGCAGCCTGCTCGAGCAGGCCGCCAGCGTGGCCGACCTCTTCGCGCACGACCTGCGCGGGCTCGAGAACGGCGTGCAGGGCGACCTCGTGCTCGAGTGGGTGCGCTTCGACACCGACGGCGACGGCGTGGCCGAGACGAACTGGCCGCGCCTGCGCCTCGTGCGCCAGGGCTCCTCGGCCGAGGTCGCGCGCCTGCAGGAGGACTTGCAGCGCGAGAGCGGCGCCCCGCGCACGGCCGACGCGCCCGCGCGCGTCCTGCGCGCCGCGCCGGGCCTGATCGAGTCGATCTGGCTCGTCGCGCCGGCCTCGCTGACCGATGCCGACGCGCGCGCCGAGGGCATCCTCTGGCGCGGCGAGCGCCTGCAGGACGACGCGACCACGAAGTCCTTCTTCGCGCCCGACTTCATGGGCAGCTCCGGGCGGCCGCCCGCGGGCGCGACCGAGGAGCTCAGCGGCGGCGTGCTGTGGATGCAGGTCCTGTGCGCCGCGCAGACTTCGGTCGTGCACGAGCGCTGGCACCTGGGCCTCGAGCCCGGCGACGCGACGGCCTCCTGGGATGCCTGGGCCAAGGACCGGCCGGATGCCTCGGCCGTGGCCTGGAACCAGCCCCATCCCGGCGTGCGGCCCGCGCACGGCCGGCCCGCGCTGCCGCGCCGCGTGCGCCTGGAGCTCGAGGTCGAGCGCGAGAGCGACCGCACGCGCCGCACGCGCCTCCTGGACCAGGTCGACGCCGCCGACGGGCGCCTCGCGCTCGACGACGGCTCGCGTCTGCCCGAGCCGGGCGCCTGCGTGCGCATCGACGCCGAGTGGATGCAGCTCAGCTCGGTGGACGGCGACTCCGCGGCCGTGGTGCGCGGCGTGCGCGGCACGACGCCGCGTTCGCACGCGCGCGGCGCGCTGGTGCACTGGGGCGCGCCGCTGACGCGCGAGCTCACGGTCACGACCTGCAGGGAGGACTGGAATCCATGATGCGCACGACGAACCCGCGCGGCGGCTTCACGCTGATCGAGGTGCTGCTGGCGCTGGCGATCCTGCTCTTCGGCATGACCGCCGTGCTGAGTCTGTTCACCTTCGGCGCGGCACTCTCGCGCTCCTCGCACCTGCGCACGGTCGGCTCCTCGGCCACCGAGGCGGTGCTGGCCGACCTGCAGGAGACGCTCTTCCCGCTCGACGCCGAGGGCGAGGCCGGCGAGCCGCGTCCGATCCAGGACCGCGCCGTGCCGGGCTTCCCCGAGCTGGTCTACTCCGCGCGCGCCACGCCCAACCCGGACCGGCCGCTGGAGTACAAGGTCGAGCTGCGCCTGCGCTGGAGCAGCGCCGGCGTCGAGCGCGAGAAGGTCTTCACGACCCTGCTCTTGCGCGAGATCCCCTTCGGCGAGCGCCTGCGGCGGCGCTTCGTCGAGGGCCTGCAGCCCAAGTCCGAGGAAGCGCCGCGGATCCCCAGCCCGGCCCAGCCCGCGATTCCCGGTGGCCGGCCCGGCAAGCAAGGCAGGTAGACTGATGAGCCTCATGAACCGCATCCCCGTGCTCCTCGCGCTGCTCTGCCTGGCGAGCTTCGCCGCACCTGCGCCTGCGCAGGACCCGGCGCCCGAAGTGCTGATGCTGCAGCTGCGCGACGGCTCGTTCCGCTTCGGCACGATCCAGTCGCACAGTTCCGAGGGCCTGGTCTTCACGCGCCTGGACAACGGCGGCGTCGCGCGCATCAACTGGGGGCTGCTCGAACCGCGCCAGGCCGAGGACCTCTTGCGGCGCTTCGGCTACCTCGACCTGCAGAGCGAGCAGGTGCTGCTGATGGCCGACAAGCTGACGACCATCGACGGCAAGGAGATCGTCGGCCTGATCATCGACCGCACGCCGACCGAGATCGTGCTCAAGGTCGCGGGCTCGACCATCATCCTGCCCAAGGACCGCCTGGCCGGCGCCTCGGTGCCGGTCGAGGTGCCGGCGCGCATGCTCTACACGCGCGAGGAGCTCTACGCGCGCGAGCTGGCGGCCGTGTCGGTCGCGGACGCCGCCGGCAACTACGAGATCGCGCGCTTCTGCGAGAAGGTGCTCGATTTCGCCCACGCCGCCGAGCACTACCAGAAGGCCCAGCAGCTCGACCCGAGCTTCCACACCGACGACCTGGCCGCGGCCCTGGCGCGCACGGCCGAGAAGGCCAAGAACGCCGAGCAGCTCGAGTACCTGGCCGACGTCGACTCGCTGCTCGCGCGGCGCCAGTACGACGAGGCGCTGGCGCGCGCCGACGCCTTCGCCGAGCGCTTCCCCGGCTCGCCCTTCCTCAACGAATCGAAGAAGAAGCACGACCGCGTGCTCAAGGCGCGCGACGCCTTCCTGGCCGACTACGTGCGCGTGCGCTTCATCGAGCTCGCCAGCCGCCTGGCGCGCAACGCCTCGACCAAGTTCACCTACGAGCAGACCATCAGCTACCTCGAGTCGCAGATGAAGGCCGACCTGCTGGCCGCGGTCGCCAAGGACGTGCAGTCGCTCACCAAGCAGCTCGACCCCGACGCCGTGCACAAGCTCTTCATGGCGCGCGACAAGAAGAAGCTGCGCTGGGAGCGCGCCTCCTACGGCATGGGCACCTGGCTCCTCGGCAAGGAGCGCGCGCTCAAGGGCGAGCAGCCCGACCAGGGGAAGGACGGCGGGCCGGCGAAGCCGCAGAGCGCGCTCGACAAGCAGCGCGCCGCGCTCAACGAGCAGATCCAGCGCTTCCTGCAGAACCGCGAGATGGTGGCCAAGTCCAAGACCGACAGCGAGAAGTCGGAGGACCGCGAGGCCTTCTGGCGCGAGTTCAGCTCGACCGGCCGCTCGCAGTGGATCCTGGCCTACTTCGCCGAGTACGGCGGCGAGTTCGAGGTCAGCCAGAAGCCGCTCTTCGACAACTGCCGCGAGTGCGGCGGCACCGGCGTGCGCGTGATCGCGCTGGCCGGCGGCAACGTGGCCCAGACGCAGGGCAACAAGCCCGCGGGCACCGAGGAGAAGGTCAACTGCGAGACCTGCCACGGCCTCGGGCGCGTGCGGCGGATCTCGTATCGCTGAGGGCGCGGGGCGGCGCGCGTCCTAGCCCAGCTTGCCCTCGTCGGCGCTCGGACCGTAGAGCGCCGGCAGCGGCACGTCGAGCATGCGCAGGTAGACCGTCATCTGCCCGCGGTGGTGGATCATGTGGTTGAAGACGAAGCTGCGCAGGCAGGCGCTGCGCGGCAGCGTGAAGAGCGCCTTCCCGCTCACGAGCAGCGACCAGGGCCCGAGCAGCGTCGCGTCGCTCGCGCCGGCGAGCGCCTTGCGCGCCGCGGCGCGGTTGGTGTCGAAGGTGGAGAGGATCTCCGCGCGCGTGCGCAGCTCGACCATCTTCGGCACCGGCTTGCCCGGCGGCGCGAGGTCGAAATCGTTCTCGAGGATCACGCGTTCGCCCCAGCTGAGCGTGTTGCCGAGATGCGTCGCCAGGCCGCCGAGGCTCATCGACTTCGCGTGCGGCTTCCAGCTGAGCTTCGCTTCCGGCACGCGCTCGAGCACGGTGCGCAGGTTGGAAGTCTCGTGCTCGAATTCGGGCAGCAGGCTGGCGGAGAGGGTCATGGTGGGGGAGAGGATACCGGCGCGCGCTCGAGGAGTAGAATCGCGCGCAGGAGAAGGTCCCATGAAGCTCGCCTCGATCGCGCTGTGCCTGCTCGCCGCTTGTTCCGTCTCCGCCGCTCCGCCCGCGGGTGAGCGCGTGCGCTACACGGTCCAGTTCGCGACCGGATCCGACGAGGCGACACTGAAGCAAGTCGTCGCGGCCTACAAGGAGCGCCTCGGTCCCAAGTTTTCAGCGGCCGAATTCCGCGCGGATGCCAGCTCGGCCACGATCACGACGGAGCTCGCGGTGAACTCCGCCTTCGAAGCGCTGGCCGAACCGCGCAAGCTCGTCGCAGCACTGGCCGCCGACGCGCACCAGGTCGAGCTCTCGTGCGACCCTGCACTATCCGGGCCTGGACTGCTGCGCATCGACGACGAGTGGCTCCGCCTGGGAGGATCCGCCTGCGAGCGAGGGATCTTCGGTTCCACGATCTCCGCGCACGCCGCAGGCGCACGGCTGATGGTGTTCGAGGACGGCCTCGTGTACACGCTGCTCTCCGCGCGAGGCGAGATCGAGTTCCTGGCGCAAGCCACGAAGGAGTTCCTGGGCGAGAACGGTACGACGCTCGAGGCCGAGTACGAGCGCTTCCTCGCCTGGCGCAAGTGGAAGCCGGCCGCGCGCCTTGCGGATTTCGATGCCATCGCGCGCGATCAGGGCGGCCCGCTGCCGGGCTGCGTCTGGCGCCGCAGGCGCGCGAGCGAGGAGCATGTGCTGCTCGTGCGCTCGACGGACCCGCGCTTCCGCTTCGCGGGCAAGGACATCTCGCAGACGGGCTTCTCGCAGGATTCGAGGGGCTTTCCCGCGGTCTCCTTCGGCCTCGCGAAGGAACGCCAAGGCGACTTCAGCGACTGGACGCAGAAGATCCTCGGCCAGGGCCTCGCGATCGTGCTCGACGAGGAGATCCTGACGCTCGCGACCGTGCGTTCGCGGCTTCCCGGAAGCGGGATCATCGAAGGCGGCACGGGCGGGTTCTCGAAGGGCGAGGTGCAAGCGCTCGTGCGCCTGCTGCGCCTCTCCCCGCTGCCCTTGCAGCCGCAATCCGTGACCCGCGAGTTCCTGCACTGACGGATGCGCGCTTCCTCGCGCGGCCCCGATCCGGCAGACTCTTCGGCCCCGAGTCCAGAACCATGGTCACGCGCATGCTCTCACTCCTGCTCATCGTGTCGGGCCTTGCCTGCCAGGACGCCGTTCCCAACCCCGAGCCCGTGAAGGCGCCTGCCGCCTGGGCCGCCGACCGCGAGAAGGCCGCGCGCGACAGCTCGCCCGGTGCGCAGGCCAAGGCCAGCGCGCCCGCGCCCGAGCTGGCCGAGGCGGGGAAGCCCGCGCCGCCGCCGGCCGGACAACCCGCCGCGCAGCCCGCGGCCCAACCCGCGGCCCAACCTGCGGCGCAGCCGAACCCGCAGACGCCGCCCGCCGGCCCGCCCCCCGCCTCGGGTAGCCCGCTCGTGATCGCGCGCGTCGCCGGCGAGTCGATCGAGGTCACCGAGCTGCTCAAGCAGTGGCTGCACCGCGACAGCTACGACGTGTTCCAGCAGATCAACCGGCTGGTCGCCAACCGGCTGGTGGGTCTCGAGGCGGCGCGCCTGGGTCTCGTGGTGGACGAGGCGGCGGCCGAGCAGCGCTACAAGGAGGCGGTGGCGGAGATCGAGAAGAGCCTGCAGAAGAAGTACCCGGGCATCACGCTCGACAAGTTCGTGGACTCGGTGCTGGGCCTCGACCCGCTCAAGTACCGCGAGGTGGTGCGCGAGGACTCGCGCCGCGGCTGGCTGGCGCAGCGCTGCGTGCGCGCGTTCGTGCTGCAGAGCGATCACGCCAACGTGCGCCTGATCGCGCTGAAGTCGGAGGACGACCTGAAGCTCGCGCAGGGCGAGCTGGCGGCGGGCACGGCCTTCGAGGAGGTCGCCAAGAACCGCTCAGCCGACTCGTCGGCCAAGGAGGGCGGGCGCATCGCGCCGGTGATCAAGGGCGATTCGCCGATGGGCAAGCTGGCTTTCAACACGCCGATCGGGGCGATCGGCGGGCCCGACTACCAGCAGGGCGCCTGGCTGCTGGTCAAGGTCGAGAGCCGGCCCAAGCCGCTCGAGGGCGGCTGGAAGGAGATCTCGGCCGAGGTCGAGAAGAGCCTGGGCGGGAACGACATCGACGACATCGAGTACAAGCAGTGGGAGGCGGCGATGCAGAAGCGCTACCAGATCGACCTGACGCCGATCCTGCGCGTCTGCGGCGAGCCGCTGCACTGACTCTTGACCCGCGCTCCGGCGGCCGCAATGCTCTCGATCCATGGAGCCGACCCGCGCCGAGGCCGTCTTGGAGCCTGAGGAACAGGAGCAGCCCGGGGACGAGGCCCAGGAGCCCGAACCGGAGGGCGAACCCGCGCCCGCGCCCGAATCCTCGCTGCCCGAACCGGGCATCGACGCCGAGCCCGGCGCGGGCGAGCAGCTCAGCGACGAGGAGCTGGTGCAGTCGGTCGTGGCGCTGGTCTTCGCCTCGCCCGAGCCGCTGTCGGAACGCCGGCTGGTGCAGCTCTGCGACGGCCCGCGCCTGGAGCGCGTGCGCGCCGCGCTGGCCAGCGCGCGCGAGCGCCTGGCCGCGACCGGGCTGCCGCTCGAGCTGCGCGCGATCGCCGGCGGCCACCAGCTCCTGACCAGGCCCGAGCTCGGGCCGCTGGTGCAGCGGCTCTTCAAGGCGCGCAAGGCCGAGCGCATCTCGGCCGCCGCGCTGGAGACGCTGGCCGTGGTGGCCTACCGCCAGCCGGTCACGAAGGCCGAGATCGAGGCCATCCGCGGCGTGCAGGCCGGCCCGATCCTGCGCACGCTGGTGGACCGCGGCCTGGTGCGCGTCGAGGGCCGTGCCGACGTGCCCGGCCACCCGCTGCAGTACGCCACCACGCGCTCGTTCCTGGACCGTTTCGGCCTGGCGAGCCTGGACGAGCTGCCGCGCGATTCCGAGCTCTCGCGCGACTGAGCGCGGCCACGACCCGTCCCGGGCCGCTTTCCTTGCGCCCTCCGGCGCCTCGCCCGTAGACTGCCCGGTCGCTTTTCGTCCCAGCGGAACCCTGTCGCAGACCCCCGATGGCCCAGCAGCAACCGAGCACCGAACCCGTCCAGCAGAAGCCGCACGATCCGGACGAGATCCTGCACACGCCGACCAAGCACCGGGCGCGCTGGATCATGGGCATCCTGCTCCTGATCCTGATCCTCACGACGTTCACCGTCGGCGACGAGATCCGCAAGCTGGCGACCGGCGAGGGACGCACCTCGGCCTACGTGCACTGGAACCGCCCGGGCGCGGGCGTGCAATCGGTCAGCTACGAGGAGTGGCAGGCCTGCCTGCGCTCGCTGAGCAAGACCATGTCGATCCTGGGCAAGCAGCTCGAGGACAAGGACGCGAAGGAGCGCGCGGCGCGGCACCTGATCGTCGGCGCGCTGGCGCAGGACCAGGGCGTGACCGTCACGGACGAGGAACTCGCGCACTTCATCCTCGGGAGCTTCGGCGTCACGTCGGTCTACGAGATGGCCCTGGCGCGCTTCCGCTGCAGCTCGACGGAGTTCGAAAAGACCCTGCGCCAGGAGCTCACGGTCGAGCGCTACATCACGCTCATGGGCGGCGCCTGGAACACGCCCGACATCGCCGAGATCGAGACGGCCTGGAAGAAGCAGCACCAGGAGTACGCCTTCGACTACATCGCCCTGCCGATCGCGAGCATGCTCGACGATGCCCGCAAGGCGCCGATCAGCGACGAGGAGCTGCACGCCTACTTCGACGGACTGCCGCAGCCCAAGAAGGACAGCTACAAGACCAAGGAAAAGCTCTCCGCCGAGCTGGCCGGGTTTCCCTACGAAGGCAGTTCGCCCGACGCGCTCTTCGCCAAGTTCCCGAAGCCCACCGACGAGGCCGAGATCGAGAAGCAGGCCAAGTCCTACTTCGACTCGTTCGGCGCCAAGCGCTTCGCGGGCAAGACCTACGAGGAGGCCAAGGACCGCGCACGCAGCGAGGCGCTGGTCTACGGCTCGCTGCAGGTCTGGCTGGCCGACATGCGCTCGCGCGAGGAGCGCGGCCTGGCGGTCAACCTGGGCTCCGACGGCAGCGTGCTCGGCCTCGCGCAGCAGCACATGCCTGCAGCGCTCGAGCAGTCCGAATGGGTCGCCAACAAGCCGGCACCCTGGATGGGCCCGCAGGTCGCCGCGCTGCTCTTCAACAATGCGACCGACTCGGTCGCGGGCAAGCTCTACCCCAAGGTGATCGTCGACGAGGGCGGCTTCACGCTGCTGCAGGTCTACGAAAAGCGCGAGGCGGCCATCCCGCCCTTCGAAGAGCTCGCCGACAGGCTGCGCGAGGAGCTGGTGCAGAAGCGCGCGCGCGATTACGCCCTGGTGCGGCTCGAGGCGCTGCGCAACAAGTTCGGGACGCGCCCGGAGACCGAGCCGGGCAAGCCCGCGCCGGCCTGGATGCCGGAGGTCGAGGAGGCGCAGTTCTACGACCTGGCCCGGAGCTCCGGTTTCGAACCGCTGCTGCGCGACTTCAAGGAGCGCATGCCGCCCGGCACGGGCGAGCCGCCGCCGGCGATCGACGTCTTCGCGCGCATGCAGCCCGCGCTCTACACGGCCAAGGTCGGAGCGGTCTTGCCCGCCGCGAGCGACTTCGAGGGCAAGAACGCCTACGTGCTGCGCGCGCGCGGCGCGCGCGACCCGGATCCCGCGCGCATGAAGGCCAACGACTTCGCCAGCGTCTCCGGCAGCGCGAAGCAGGCCGGCATGACCGAATTCCACCAGAAGAACTTCAGCCTGAACGCGCTGCAGACGCGCTACGGCCTGACCTTCAACGAGAAGCAGGCCGCGGGCGAGTGAACGCGCGTGCGCCGCTCAGGCGCGCGGTTCTTCGGCCAGGCGGAAGCTGACGCGGAAGAGCGTCCCGCCGCCCTCGCGCGCCAGCGCTTCGACCTCGGCACCCATGGCCTCGGCCTGCAGCGCCACGAGGTGCAGCCCCAGGCCCGTGCCCTTGGAGGCGCGCGTGGCCTCGTTGCCGATGCGGTAGAAGGCCTGGAAGATGCGCGAGCGCTCCTCGGGCGGGATGCCCGGGCCGCGGTCGAGCACCTCCAGGCGCAGCTCGCGCTCGCAGAGCGCCACGCGCACGCGGATCGGCTCGCTGCCTGGGTTCGCGGGATCGACGGGCGCGTACTTGCGCGCGTTCTCGACCAGGTTGGTGACGATCGAGCGCACGCAGTCGGTGTGCAGCATCACCATCGGCAGGCCCTGCGGCAGCTCGAAGACGAGGTCGTGCGTGTCGGCCGGGCCGCCGTCCGCATTGAGCAGCGGCACGAGCGGCTCGATCGTGCGCACCAGGTCGCCCGGCTCGGGCGTGAGCTCGTTGCGCGTCAGCTGGCCCTTGTGCAGCACGCGCTCGACCAGCGTCTCCAGGCGCGTCGACTCGCGCAGGATGCGGCGGTAGTACTCGGAGCGCTTGGACTCGTCGGTGACCCAGCCCTCGACCAGCATCTCGCCGTAGAGCTTGATCGCCGAGAGCGGCGTGCGCAGCTCGTGCGTCACGGCCGAGACGAAGTTCTCCGTGCGGCGCGCGGCCTCGAGGTCGCGCTGCACGCTGCGGAAGAGCAGCACCAGGCCCGTCCCCAGCGAGAGCACCAGCATGCCCGCGACGGAGAGGAAGGCCAGCTCGCGCGAGCGCAGGCGCGAGTCCAGCTCGAGCCGGTCGATCGCCACGCGCAGCACGTAGGGCTTGGCGTCCTCGCGGTGCGGCGTCTCGAAACCCAGCTTCTCGACCAGGTTGAGTGCGGCCACCTCCGAGCCCGGCGGCGGATTCTCGCGCAGGCCGAGCAGCTGCTGGTTGGGATCGAGGATCTGCATGCCGACCGAGCTGGGCAGCGTGTCGCACAGCCAGTCGATGTCGAGGAAGATGCCCTGCACGACCCACATGCCCTTCTGGAAGCCGGCGAAGCAGCTGGGCATGTCGCCCAGCGAGTCGTTGCGCGGCACGATCACCATGCGCGTCGCGACGGCGCAGGGCTGGTGCTCGCCGTCGACGAAGAAGCGCACGTGGAAGGGCGTCACCTGCAGCTCCATCGTCTGCGTGGAGAGCTGCTGCACCGCGGGCAGGGCATCGCGGATGCAGGCGATGTCCTTCTCCTGGCTCAGGTTGACCAGCAGCATCGAGACCTCGCTGCCCTCTTCGCGCGCGACGCCGTGGCGCGCGCGCAGGCGCCAGACGCGCTGGTTGCGGTCGCCGCCGGCCTCGCGCGCGTCCATCTTCTGCAGCTCGTCGGCCGCGCCGTGCAGGCGTGACTTGAGCGCCGGCCAGCTCTCGAGGTTCTCGCGCGAGCCGGCGAAGAACTCCGGCTGGCCGCTGAGGATGTCGCCCTTGTACTCGAACCAGGCCAGCACGCCCTCGGGCGGGTCCTCGTTGCGCACGCGCGCCAGCGGCGAGTCCACGCGCGCGAGGTCGGCCCCGATCGCGCCGGGCAAGAGGTAGCGCTGCGAGTACTCGTAGAAGGGGCGCTGCTCCTCGCGGTCGAGCAGGCGCGTCAGTCGCAGCCGGATCGCTTCCATCAGCCGGCGCGCAGCATCCTGGGCGTCGCGCGGGATCGATGCCAGGTCGTTGGCGTGGTCGAGGCGCAGCTGGCGCCAGTGCAGCGAGCCGAGCACGGCCGTCGGCAGCACCAGCAGCGCGCAGTAGAGGACGAGCGCGGTGCG
The DNA here is from genome assembly GCA_963829015.1 of uncultured Planctomycetota bacterium. Classification (GTDB taxonomy): domain Bacteria; phylum Planctomycetota; class UBA1135; order UBA1135; genus JADJLZ01. The sequence goes on from CAWHGR010000001.1 coordinate 372,346, forward strand.
TTTCGTGCCTAGCTGTACCAACGATAGCCCTTGCCCCGCACGGTCTGGATCAGCGTCGGCTCGGCCGGGTTGGGCTCGACCTTGCGCCGCAGGCCGACGATGTGGATGTCGACCGTGCGCGTCTCGACGTTCGCGCTCTTGTAGTGCCAGACATCGAGCAGCAGGTCGTCGCGCGTGACGACGCGCGTCCGGTGCTTGATCAGGTAGGCCAGGATGTCGCCCTCGCGCGGCGTGAGCGGCAGGAGCTGCCCGTCGCGGTGCACCTCCAGGCGCGAGAGGTCGACCTTGATGCCGCCCGGCAGGTCGAGCTCGACCGGCCGACCCTCGTCGACCGCCTTGTGGCGGAATTGCGCCTCGACGCGCGCGACCAGCTCGCGCGGCGAGAAGGGCTTCTTCATGTAGTCGTCGGCGCCCAGCTCGAAGCCGCGCACGAGGTCGTTCTCGGTCGCCAGCGCGGTCAGGATCACGACGCGCAGCGTGCGCTTCTCCTTGCGCAGCGCGGCCAGGATCTCGAGCCCGCTCATGCCCGGCAGCATCAGGTCGAGCACCACCAGGTCGGGCTGTTCGGCGCGGATGCGCTCCAGGGCGCGCAGGCCGTCGTGCACGACCTCGGCCTGGAAGCCGGCGTGCTGCAGGGCGTCGCGCACGCCCAGGGCGATCGATCTCCTCGTCTTCGACGACCAGGATGCGTTGAGTCTGCGATTGGGGACGGTTCATCGTCGGGGAAAGCTGGGTCATGGCACCTCGGTGGGCAGGGGGGAAAGGGAAGAGGCGCGCTTCCGGCCGGAGCTCGGCGCGCGCCGCGCGCGCGTACGCTCCGGATCCCCATGCTGGTCAGGCAGGATCACGTAAAACGAGACAGGTCGATTCTAGCTCCCCGGACCGCGAGCGTGCGACCATCGCTGCGCTTGGACGCTCGTGCGCGCTGGTCCCTCGTCGTCGCCGGCGCGCTGCTCGCGCTCGGGACGGCTCTGCTGCCGCAGCTCCCGCCGCGCCTCGCGCTCGGCGGGATCGGGGCGTGGATGCTCGCGCGCGGCCTCGGGCTCGCGTCCGCGCCGGCGCTGTTCGCGGCCGCCGGCTTCGCAGGATCGGCGGCGCTCGCCGGTCGAAGTCCGCGCGGCGACCTCGATTCGTACGCGAGTCTTGCGGAAATCGGGGCCGCGATCGCGCTCGTGGCCCTGGTCTCGGTCTGGCGCCGCGGCGCGGGAGCGGCTCCCGGTCCGCGCTGGGCGGGCGCGCTCGGGATCCTGCTCGCGCTTGGCGGACTTGCCGCGGCCGCGCACGCCGCGGGGATCGAAGGCGAGTCGGCGCGCTGGAGTGTTTCGCTCATCGCGAGCCCGGTGCTGATGTTCGCCTGCGCGGGATTCTTCAGCGCCGCGGGCGAGCTGCGCGGGCGCGGACTCGTGCAAGCGCTGGCGCTCTGCGCGAGCTTCCTCGCGCTGCGCCTGCCCGAGCGCTGCGGGATGCTCGCGGCACCCGCAGCTCTAGGCCTGGCGCTGGTCGCCGCCGACGGGCTGGCCGCTGCGCCGCGCGAGGCGCGCGCGCTCGGCGCGGCTGCCTCCGTGCTGCTGGCGGCGCTGGCGCTGGCGGGCAATCCGCAGGAACCGCTGGCCAACGCGGGCGAGCCTCTCGACGCGCAGGACCAGTGGGTGCAGTGGCAGAAGACGGACGAGCTCGCCTACACGGTCGAGGTGGACGCGCGCGTGCCGGTCGCGAGCGTCGTGCTGGCCTTCGTCTCGGAGGCGGACGGCCGGCGCCTCGAGCGGCCGATGCAACGTTCGGCGACGAAGTTCACGCACGCTCCCGTGCGACGCGCACACTTGCGCGATCCGGCCTGGAGCGTGCAGCTCGAGCTCTTCGGCCGGGACGGCGCACAGATCGGCGTGCGCGTGATCGACCGGCTGGTGCTGCCGCAGGCACCCGCGTTCTCGCCCGGTCTCGCGGCCTTCCTCGCGGCCGCGCTGCTCTCGTGCTGCGTGCGCGGCGGGGGAGCACGGCTCGCGCTCGTCGCGGCGCTGCTCGCGGCGGCGCAGAGCGCCTGGCTCTACGCGCGCGCCTGAGCGTCCGCGCGCTCGCTGCGGAACCACCAGGCGGCGAACGCGACCGCCAGGCCCGCGTAGACGAGATCGAACAGATCGGCCCGCGTGCGCGAGGTCAGCCCGAGCGCGAAGAAGAGCGCCAGCAGCGCGACGCGCGGATCGCGCCAGCGCCGCGCCGTCTGCACCACGACCGCGACTGCGGCGAGCACGCACGCGACCAGCGTGGCGAAGGCCAGCAGCCGGCCGGCGGCGCTGCTGCTGAAGCTGCCGCCGTCCTCGGCCGAGTGTCCGGGCAGCGACTCGAAGGCGCGCCAGAGCATCAGCGCGAGCGCCAGCACGAGGTGGCTTCCGAAGAGGAGGTCGCCGGAGCGGCGCGGGAGGGCCGGGAGGCTCACGGCGACATCCTAGCGCGGCGCATCGAGCAGCGGCTCGAGCTTCAGCAGTCCCCACTGCGGCAGCGCCGCGAGCTCGGCTTTGGTCGGAGCGAGCTCCAGCGCGGCCGCGCGCGCCTCCTCCTGCTTGCCGTCGAGCGCGAGCGCCGCGGCGAGCTCGAGGCGCACGGCTCGCGCGCCCTTGGGCTCGTAGTCGGCACTGACGTGCAGCTCCTGGCGGTAGCTGCGCACGGCGTCGGCCCAGGCGCCGGCCGCTGCGTGCTCGCGCGCGAAGCCGCGCTGCGCGGCGCTCTCGAGGCAGTCGGCGAAGAGCTTCTCGCCGCGCTGGCGCCGTTCGCGCGCCTGCGCGAAGCACGCGCCGGGGAGCTCGGGCAGGGCGAACACGCCGCTCTTCTCGAACAGCGCGCGCGCGGTCGCTTCGTGGCCGGCGAGCCAGGCGCGCGCGCCGCGCTCGGCGATCCAGCTGGCGGGCTGCGGGTGCGTCGCCTGCAGCTCGGCCAGCGCCGAGAGCGCGAGGTCGGTGCGGCCGAGCTCGGCGAAGAGCGTGACGAAGTTCTGCAGCAGGCCCGGGTGGCCGGGGTCGAGCGCGGCGGCCTGGGTGAAGTCGGAGAGCGCTTCCTCGCGCGATCCGGCGCGCGCGGCCAGCGTCCCGAGCTGCATCCAGGCCTCGAAGCGGTTCGGCCGCAGCGCCAGGACCTGCTCCCAGATCGAGCGCGCCAGCGCCGGGTCGTGCTGCGCGGCGGGGGCGAAGCGCGCGCGCAGCGAGCGCGCGGCGACGGAATCGGGCGCGGCCTCGAGCGCGCGGTCGACGGCGCGCTCGAGCGAACCCGAGGCGAGGTCGAGCGTGCCCAGCGCGGAGAGCGCCTGGCCGTGGCGCACCAGCGCCCAGGCGCGCGGGATCTGCACCACGCACAGCGCCAGCGCTGCGAAAGGCAGGAAGCGCCGCGTCCAGCCCGTGATCGGCGCGTCCTCGCGCGCGAGCAGCGCGCCGAAGCACACGAAGGCCAGCGAGGACGAGACGGCGTCGAAGCACAGCACGCCGTGCGCGGCGGCGTTGGCGAGCAGCGCCAGCGCGGCCGCGGCCAGCGGCTCGGGGGTCGCGAGGCGCCGCAGCGCCGTCCACGCCGCCGCGCCGAGGAACGCGATCCAGCACAGGCCCGCGACGAGTCCGCCCTCGACCAGCGGCAGGATCCAGTCGTCGTGCGGGTGCTCGACCTCGGTCTCGGTGTCGAGCCGGCGCTGGTGCGTCGAGAGCTCGATCTCGGCGGGGTCGCGGTAGGGCGGGAAGCGCGCGGCGAACTGGCCTGGGCCGACGCCGAGCAGCAGGTTCGCCTGCGCCAGGCGCAGCGTGCGCACCAGGATCTTTCCGCGCACGGCGAGGCCGCCCGTGTCGCCCGCGGCCGCGACGCGGATGCTCGCGGTGCTCGGCGCGGGGGCCTGGGCCACGCGCCAGGGATGCGCGAAGGAGAGCAGCGCGAGCAGCGCGCCCGCGACGAGCCTCAGGTTCCTCGCGCGCAGCGCCGAGAGCCCGAGCACGAGCGCCAGCACGGCGGCACCGGTCAGGACCGGCACGCGCCCGACGTAGGCGACGAACGCGGCCAGCGCGCAAGCGCCCAGGGCACGCCACGCCCCGCGCTCGTAGACGAAGAGCAGCGCGCCCGCCGCGGCGCCCGGCAGCGCGCCCTGCGAGAGGTTGCCCGTGTTCCCCAGCGCGCCGGTGTAGCCGCGCTCGCCGTCGCAGAGCGCCGGCACGAGCAAGAGCAGCGCCAGCAGTGCCAGGCCGCGCGCGAAGATGCGCCGTCCGCCGGCACCCAGGCTCGCGCCGGCGAAGCACAGCGCCAGGCCCGCCAGCGTGACGAACAGGGCGCGCGAGGCCTCGAGCGTGTCGCTGGGGGAGCCGAACGAGATCCAGCCCACCTGCACGAGCAGCGGCACGAGCAGCAGCGTCAGCCAGCGCACGCCCGGGAAGGCGCCGCGCGCGATCAGCACGAGCAGCGCCGGGATCGCGCACAGGATCTCGATGCCCGCGCCCGAGAGCTGCGGCCAGGGATCCTCGCGCAGCAGCGCACCGGGTCCGGGCCAGGCACAGACCAGCGCGGGCAGCAGGCAGGCGAGCGCGGTCAGCGCCTCTCCTGCATTCGCCGGCTGGTCGTCGTGCTTCAAGATGCGGGCTCGAGCAGCGCGCGGACGAAGGCCTCGGGCTCGAAGACTTCGAGCAGCTCGAGCTGCTCGCCGGTGCCGATGTAGCGCACGGGCAGGCCCAGCGCCGCCTTGATCCCGAACAAGCGCGCCGCCGCGCGCGGTGCCGTCGAGCTTGGCCACGATCAGGCCCGTGACCGCCACGGCGGCGGTGAAGAGCTGCGCCTGCGCGATCGCGTTCTGGCCGTTGGTGCCGTCGAGCACCAGCCAGGTCTCGTGCGGCGCGCCCGGCAGCCGGCGCTCGATCACGCGCCGCACCTTGCCGAGCTCGTCCATCAGCTTCTTCTGCGTGTGCAGCCGGCCGGCGGTGTCGATCAGCACCACGTCGACGCCGCGCGCGACGGCCTGGTCGACCGCGTCGAAGGCCACCGCGGCCGGATCGCTCTCGGCCTTGCCGCGCACGATCGGCACCTCGTTGCGCTGGGCCCAGATCTCGAGCTGGTCGGCCGCGGCGGCGCGGAACGTGTCGCCGGCGCCGAGCAGCACCGACTTGCCTTGCGAGCGGAAGCGATGCGCCAGCTTCGCGATCGAGGTCGTCTTGCCCGAGCCGTTGACGCCCACGACCAGGATCACGGTCGGGTGCTCTGCGAAGCCGATCTCGGCCGTGTCCTGCGCCAGGCGCTCGAGCAGCACGGCGTGCAGGCGTGCGCGCACGTCGGCCTCGCCCTTGATCTCGCCGCGCTTGTGCGCGCGCGCGAGCTCGGCGACGAGCACGGCCGAGAGCGGGCCGAGGTCCGAGGTGTAGAGCAGCTGCTCGAGCTCGGAGAGCAGCGCATCGTCGATCGCCCGCCCGCCGCGGAACAGGCCGCTGATGCCGTCCGAGATCGCCCCGCGCGTGCGGGTCAGGCGCTGCTTGAGGCGGTCGAGCAGTCCCACGGGTGTCTCTTCCGGCGCCTCAGCCGCGCTGCGCCGCCTCGGGGCGCTCGTCGGGCTCAGACAGCACTTCCGCCTCGCCCTCGGGCTGCGGCGCGACGCGCGCGGCCTGCTCGTCGCGCTGCGCCGCCTCGGCGGGCTTCGAGGCCGGCTTGCGGTTCATGATCTTGTCCAGGATGCCGTTGATGAAGGCGCCCGAGTTGGCCGTCGAGTAGCGCTTGCCGAGCTCGATCGCCTCGTTGACCGCGACCTTGGGCGGGATGTCCGGGCAGTGCAAGAGCTCGAAGGTGCCCAGGCGCAGCACGTTGCGGTCGATCACCGCCATGCGCGCGATGTTCCAGTTCTGCGCCACGGCCTGGACCGTGCGCTCGATCTCGTCCCAGTTGTCCCACACGCCCTCGACGAGGCGCGTGGCGAAGCGCAGCGTCTCGGCGTCGCGCTCCTCGGTGCGCAGCCAGGCGCCGGCCTCGGCGTACAGCTCGTCGCCGCGCAGGTCGAGCTGGTAGAGGAACTGCAGCGTCAGCTCGCGCGCGCGCGTGCGTTTCTTCACGGCCTGGTCCTCCGCACGAGGCGCAGGGCCTCGAGCGCGTCCAGCGCCGCGCGCGCGACCTCGCGGCCCTTGGGCTTCGCGCGCGCCTTGGCCTGGGCGAGCTTGGCGCAGGTCAGGATCCCCAGGGCCAACGGCTTGCCGGTCTCGAGCGTCGCCTGGATCAGGCCCGTGACGGCGCCGTGCGCGACCCAGTGGTCGTGCGTGGTCTCGCCGCGCAGGACGAGGCCGAAGCACAAGACGGCGTCGACGTCCTTGCGCCGCGCCAGCTCGCGCGCGAGCAGCGGAATCTCGAACACGCCCGGAGCCACGGCAACGCGCACCTCGGCGATGCCCGCCAGGCCGAGTTCCTCGAGCGCGCTGGCGAGCATCGCGCTGGTCAGCTTCTCGTGGTAGCTCGACACGACCACCCCGATCCGCGCGCGCGCAGGGCGCGGGCGGCGTCGACCTTTCGATCCGCGATCGAGGGACATGGCCGTGTTGGCAAGGAGCGGGTGCTGGCCCGCGTGGGTGGAGGAGGATGTCGGGGACGAGCGGGCGCAGGATTCTAGCGGGGCTCACCCGCCAGTCCAGCGTCGGCCGGGATCTCGCCCGCTCCGGGCTCGAGGATCGGCGTGCCTTTGCGGCGCAGGCTCCAGCGCAGCATCTTCAACAGCGCCTTCGAGAGGTCGTCGAGCAGCGTGTAGACCAGCGGCACGACCCACAGCGTCAGCACGGCCGAGACGGTCAGGCCGCCGGCGATGCAGGTCGCCAGCGCGCGGTAGTCGATGCTCTCGCCGGGCGGCTCGGTCAGCGCCATCGGGATCAGTCCCAGCACCGCGGTCAGCGTGGTCATCAGGATCGGGCGCACGCGATTGTGCGCGGCCTCGATCACCGCCGCCGTGCGCGCGAGCTCCGGGTGCTCCTCGCGCACCTGCTGGATGCGGTCGATCAGCACCACGCCGTTCCGCACCGCCACGCCGATCAGGATGATGATCCCGATCCAGCCGACCGAGTTCATCGCCGTGCCGGTCAGGTAGAGCGTCCAGAACGCGCCCACGCCGGCGTAGGCCGGCACGGTGAAGATGATGCCCAGCGGCAGCATCAGCGACTCGAAGGTGATCGCCATCACGATGAAGACCAGGCCCAGCGCGAGCAGCAGCGCGGCCCAGATCGTGGACATCTCCGCTTCCTGGCGCTGCAGCAGCGAATCCTCGCGCGCGATCGAGTAGCCGCGCGGCAGGTCCAGGCCCTCGAGCGCGCGCAGCCCGCCGCGGTAGGCCTCCTGCGCGCCGGCCGGGTTGTCGAGCTTGGCGCGCAGCGTCAGCGTCGACTGGCCGTTGTGGCGGTAGATCGTGCGCTGGCCGTCCTCGAAGCCCAGCGTGGCGATCGAGGAGAGCGGCACGGAGCTCTGGCCGCTGCGGATCTCCATCCGGCGCAGCGTCGAGAGCCCGGCGTCGGCGGTGCCGTCGTACTCGATGATCAGCGGCACCTCGCGCCCGGGCTCCTGGTAGGGCGCGAGCTGGAAGCCGCGCAGCGCCCAGGCCACGTTCTGCAGCGCGGTCTGCGAGTCGATGCCCAGCTTCTGCGCGATCTCCTGGTCGAGCTTGAGGCGCACCTGGCGGCGCTCGTTCTCCAGCGGCGACGAGACGCTCGAGAGCCCGGGCACGCCCTTGAGCAGCGCGATCGCCTGCGGCGCGAGGCGCGCGAGCTCCTCGGAACTCGGGCCCTGGAGCAGGAAGCTGACCTCGCTCGTCAGGCGCGAGGCGGCGCCGCTCGAGCCCGCTTCGGAGTCGGTGAACAGCAGCTTGTGGCCCGGGAAGCGCGGCAGACCGTGCTGCAGCTCCTTGGAGAGCTGTTCGAAGTGCTGCTTGCTCTGCGGGTGGTCGAAGAACAGGCGGATCTGGCCGCCGCTGCGGCTGAAGCGCGCGGCCAGGTGGTCGAAGCCGAAATCGGCGCGGCGCGGCTCGATCAGGCTCTCGTAGCGCGCCATCTCGTCGCTCGCCTGCGCCAGCGTGAAGTTGTCCTCGAGCACGACCTGGAAGACGAAGCGCGTGCGGTTGTCGTCCTCGCCGAAGCCGGCCACCTGCATGTGCTGGCTGGGGATGGCGACCGAGAGCACGCACAGGATCGAGAGCGTGCTGGCGGCCACGCGGTGGCGCAGGCTCCATGCAAGCAGCGCGCCGTTGCCCGCGACCACGGCGTCGATCACCGAGCGGAAGTGCCGCGGGCGCGGCGGCGGCAGCGGCGGGCCGGCCGCGGCGCGCGCGCGCCAGCGCGGCAATCCGAAGAGCGCCAGCAGCACCAGCGCCAGCGCGGCGAACACGAGCCGCCCGGGCTGCGCCTGCGCGACCTGCGGCAGCCCCTGCCCGAAGGCGCCGACGTCGGCGGTAGCCTGCGCCAGGCCGAGGTACTGGCGCGCGCTCCACAGCGCCAGCCCGGCTCCGGCCGCGGCGATCGGCCAGCGCAGCGGCACGAGCAGCGCCAGCAGGCCGCGCTGCAGCGGGTGCAGCGCGCGCAGCAGCGCGTGCGTCGCGGAACGCAGCGCCGCGCAGCACGAGCTCGAGCAGCCGCCCGGGCAGCTCGACCAGCGGCCGCAGCGCGCGCGCCAGCCCACCCGCGGCGACCTGGTGCGCCTCGAGCAGCGGCTCGGCGGCCACGGGCAGGAAGATCATGCTCACCACCAGGCTGAAGAGCATCGAGATGCACAGCGGCAGGCCGAGCTCGCCGAAGAGGATCTTCACGATCGGGTTGTCGCTCATGAACATCAGCGGCAGGAACACCACCACCGTCGTGAGCGTCGAGAGCACGACCGCCAGCGCCACGTCGCCCGTGCCCTTGATCACCGCCTCGCGCTTGCTGGCGCCGCCGGCGCGCAGGCGCGTGATGTTCTCGATCACCACGATCGCGTCGTCGACCAGCATGCCCAGCGCGAGCGTGAAGCCGGTCATGGTCAGCACGTTGAAGCTGCCGCCGCGGAAGTAGATCCAGGCCAGCGCGAAGAGCACCGAGAGCGGGATCGCTGTGGCGACCAGCAGCGTCAGGCGCACGCGCCAGAGGAAGATGAACAGGATCAGCACCGCCAGCAGGCCGCCCTCGACGGCGGTGTTCTCCAGCTGCTTGAGCGAGCTGGTGATGAACTGGCCCTGGTCGAAGATCGGCAGGAACTGGAACTCGCCGCCCAGTTGCGGGTCCTTTTCCAGGTCGGCCAGCTCGCGCTTCAGGCGCTTGCAGGTCTCGACCACGTTGGCCTGGCCGTCCTTCTGGATCTGGCCGAAGTAGGCGTAGCGCCCGTCGATGCGGAAGAGCGAGTCGCGCACCGTCTTGACGTCCTCGACGTGCGCGATGTCGCCCAGCTTGAGACCGTTGCCGATCGGGTAGCCCTCGATCTCCTCGGGCGAGCGGAAGCGCATGTCGGCGCGCAGGAGGATGCGCCGGCCGCCGTCCTCGATCTCGCCCATGGGCAGCGCGAAGTTGTCCGAGGACAGGCGCGCGATCAGCGCGCCGAGGTCCAGGTGCGCGGCCTTGACCTTCTGCTCGTCGAGCAGGATGCGGCGCGAGTCGTCGAGCAGGCCCCAGACGTCGACCTTGCCCACGCCGTCGACCGACTCGAGGCGGCGCTGGATGACCTCCTTGACCAGGAAGTCCGTGCGCGGCGAGTCGCCCGGGTGCATCAGGGCGAAGAACATCACCGGCATGTCGCTCTCGTTCCACGACCAGATGTTGATCTGGCTGACGGTCCGGGGCAGCTTGGGCCGCGCGCGTTCGACGCGGTCGCGCACCTCGGCCTTGGCGAGGTTCATGTCGGTCGTGGCCTGGAAGTGCACGCTGGCCATGACCGAGTCCTGGCGCGCCGAGGAGTCGATGTCCTGGATGCCCTGGATCGTGCGCAGCTCCTCCTCGAGCACGCGCGCGACCTGCTCCTCGTTCTCGGGCGCGCTGGCGCCGATGTTCTGCACGTAGACCTGCAGGCCCGGCTCGACGATCCCGTCGGGCATCATCTGCACCGGGATGCGCACCCAGGTGACGATGCCGATCACGACCAGCGTCAGGCACAGCGTGAAGAGCATCACCGGCCGGCGCACGAGTGCGCCGAAGAAGGCCGAGTTGCGTGCGTGCGTGCTCATGCGGCGACCGCCCGGGTCTGGCGACCACGATACAGCAGCCAGTAGACCGTGGGGATCACGACCAGCGTGAGCAGCGTCGAGCAGGTCAGGCCCACGACCACGGTGATCGCCATGGGCGCGCGCAGTTCGGCGCCCGCACCCGAGCCCAGGGCGCCGACGACCGGGATCCAGACCAGCCAGCCGGTCATCGGCAGGAGCCCGATCACGGTCGTGTTGGCCGTCATGTAGATCGGCCGCAGGCGCGTGGCGCCGGCCTCGAGGATCGATTCGCGCAGCTCCAGGCCGCCCTCGCGCGTCTGGTTGATGCGGCTGATCAGCACGATCGCGTTGGCCACGACGATGCCGGCCAGCAGGATCAACCCGATGAACACCACCACCGAGACGGGGATCGAGAGCGCGTCGAGCGCGAAGACCACGCCCACGAAGGCCAGCGGCACCGTGACCAGGATGATCAGCGGCTGGATCAGCGACTCGAACTGCGTGGCCATCACGACGTAGACCAGGAACAGCGCCAAGAGCAGCGCGAAGGTCATGCTCTTCTGGCCTTCCTCCATCTCGCGCTTCTGGCCGCCCATCTGCACCACCACGTCCTCGGGCAGCTGCAGCGAGGCGAGCTCGCGCTCGATCGCACCCGAGGTGCCGCCCAGGTCCAGGCCGCCGCCCGTGATCGCGCTGACCACGATCGCGCGCGTGTTGCCGATGCGGCGGATCTCGGCCGGGCCCTCGATCACGTCCACGCGCGCGACGGCCGAGAGCGGCACCGAGCGCGTCGAGGCCGGGCTGACGTCCAGCGTCAGCACGCGCTCGAGCGAGCCGAGCAGGATCTCGTCGCCCTGCACGCGGATGTCGATGCGCTCGTCGCCCTGGTTGAAGCGCGTGCTGACGTTGCCCAGCACCTGGTCGCGCACGTAGGTCGAGACGGCGTTGATGTCCAGGCCGTACTCGAGCATCTTGTCGCGGTCGAAGGTGATGCGCGCCTCGGGGTGCCCGGGCCGGATGGTGCTGCGCACGTCGGCCAGGCCGGGGACGCGCAGCATGCGCGCCTCGACCTCGCGCGCCACGCTGTGGATCTTCTCCAGGTCGTAGCCCAGCACCTCGACCTCGATCGGCGCCTCGAGCGCGAAGGGATTGGCGCGCTTGACGTCGATCGAGCGCACGTGCGCGTCGCTGCCGATGATCGCGCGCACCTCGTCGACGATGCGTTCCTCGTCGCGCGGGTTGGCCAGCTCGCGGCGCAGGCGCACGGTCAGGCGCGCGGTGTGCTTGCCCTCGATCTCGCGCGTGAGCGTGTCCTTCTCGACGCCCACCGTCAGCGCCGTGCGCTCGACGCCCGGCAGCACGCGCACGCGCTGCTCGAGCGCGCTCATGACGCTGTCGGTGGTCGCGAGCGGCGTGCCGACCGGCAGGCCGACGTAGGCCGTGAACTCGCCCTGGTGCACCTCGGGCAGGAGGTTCAGCCCCAGCTTCGGCGCGCGCCAGGCCGCACCCGCGAGCAGCAGCACGCTCGCCAGCACGACCTTCCAGGGGTGCGCCAGCGCGCCGCCCAGGAAACGCGGATAGAGGCGTTCGACGTGGCCCCAGCCCCAGTCGTGCAGGCGCAGCAGCGGCTGGAAGACGAACGAGAACGCGCGCGAGACCAGGAAGACCAGGAAGGCGGTCGCGCGCAGCAGCCAGCCCACGAGGCGCAGGCTGAAGCGGCCGAAGGCGGTCAGCGCATCCGGGACCGCGCGGCCCCAGCCCCAGTCCAGGCCCGCGAACTCGCTCACCGGCCGCTCGGCCGCGAGCAGCTCCTCGGCCGCGGAGAGCAGGCGCCGCGAGGCCAGCACGGGGATCAGGACCAGCGCGACGATCAGCGAGATCACGTGCGAGCTCACGACCGTCATCGACTGGTCGCCGAAGATGCGCCCGGCGATGCCGTGCACGAAGACGATCGGCGCGAAGACCGCGATGCTGGTCAGCGTCGAGCCGCTGACCGCACCCGCCACCTCGCGCGTGCCGCGGATGGCCGCGTCGACGAGGCTGTCGCCCTCGTCGCGGCAGCGCATGATCGACTCGAGCACCACGATCGAGGCGTCGACCACCATGCCGATGCCCAGGGCCAGGCCGCCCAGCGACATGATGTTGAGCGTCACGCCCAGCATGTACATGGGCGCGAAGGTCACGATCACCGACATCGGGATCGAGACCGAGATGATCAGCGTCGGCACGAAGCGCCGCAGCGCGAGCCAGATGACGAAGATCGTCAGCAGGCCGCCCACCAGCGCCGAATCGCGCACGTCGTGGATCGAGTCGCGGATGAAGGTGGACTGGTCCGAGAGCACGTCGAAGCGCGCGTCGTTGCGCAGCTGCCAGGCCAGGTCGTCGGCCATGTTGCGCTCGCCGAAGGTGCCCTGCGCGCCCTGCTTCTCGGCCTGCTGCCTGGCCCAGGCCTGCTGCGCCTCGCTGCCGAAGACGCGTTCGCGCACCGCGTCCACGAGCTGCACGATGTTGGCTCCGGCCTCGCGGAAGACGGCGATCTCGACCGCCTCGTGGTCGCCGATGCGCGTCACGACCTCGCGCTCGGCGTGCGTGCGCGTGACGTTGCCGATGTCCTTGATGCGGATCACCGCGTTGCCGCGCCTCACGATCGCGAGGTTCTCGATCTCCTCGACGCTGCGGAACTCGTTCAGCGTGCGCACCAGGTACTCGCTCGAGCCTTCGCGGATCAGGCCGCCCGAGGCGTTCAGGTTCTCCTGCGCCAGGCGCGTGCCGAGCAGCGCCGGGTCGAGGTCCTGGGCCGCCATCTTGAACGGGTCGACGCGGATCCTGATCTCCTCCTGCAGTCCGCCGCGCACCTGCACGGCCGCGATGCCGGGGATCGTCTCGAGCTCGCGCTTGATGCGCTTCTCGGCCAGCCAGCGCAGCTGGATCAGCTCGCGCTCCTTGTCGCCGGCGAACTTCTTGCCCTCGGGCAGCGTGATGCCGATGCGCAGGATCGGGTCGAGGTTGGGGTCGTAGCGCAGGATCAGCGGCCGCTCGGCGTCGCGCGGCAGCACGACGCTGTCGAGCCGGTCGCGCACGTCCTGCACGGCGAAGGTCATCGAGGTGCCCCACTCGAAGTCGAGCACCACGTCGGAGGTCTCGGCGCGCGAGAGCGAGGTCGTGCGCACGATGTGCGGCAGCGTCGAGAGCGCCTCCTGGATGCGCTCGGAGACGCGGTCCTCGACGTCCTCGGGTGCGGCGCCCTTGTAGGTCGTGCGCACGGTCAGCGTCGGGTAGCTGATCTCGGGCAAGAGGTCGGTGTGCAGCTTGGTGAACGAGACCACGCCCAGGACCGCGATCGCGACCATGAACATGCAGATCGCGACCGGCCGGCGCGTGATCAGCGGCAGGAACGTGCCCTGCGCCAGGCGTGTCAGCGGGCGGGAAGCCATCCGCCGGCGCCTCAGCCCTTCGCCGGCGCCTGCGCGCCCGGCTGCTCGGGAGCCTCGGCCGGCTTCTCGGCCGGCAGGGCCTCGAGCTCGACCTCGGCGCCGTCCTCGAGCTCGCGGTTGCCCACGACCACGACCGGCTCGCCGGCCGAGAGCGCGACCCCGTTGCGCGGCAGGATCTCGACGTCGTCGTCGCCGCCGTAGCCCTCTTCGACCTCCACGCGCCGCGCCTTGCCTTCGCGCACGACGAAGACCAGGCTCGACTCGCCCTCGCGGCGCAGCGCGCGCTTGGGCACGACAAGCGCGCTGGGGTGGCGATCGGTCACGATCGAGAGCTTGACCAGCATGCCCGGCAGGAGCTTGTGCGCGGCGTCCTTCTCGGTCGCCGGCTCGAGGCGCACCGTGACGCGGAAGTTGCCCGATTGCGCGTCGATCGAGGGCGAGACGAGCTGGATCCGGCCGCGGAACTGCACGCCCGGCAGCGCCTCGGCGCTGGCGCGGATCTCGATCGCCGCCAGGCCGTCCTGCACGTTGCCCGCCGGCTGGAACAGCGCCAGCTCGCGCTGCGGGCGGTAGAAGACCGCGCGCAGGTTCTGGGCGTCGGTCAGCACGAAGGCCTGCGTCGCCGGCCCGACCTGGTCGCCGGTCTTGACCGTGCGCTGTGCGATCACGCCCGCGAAGGGCGCCACGATGTCGGTGTACGAGAGGTCGAGCTGCGCGCGCTTGAGCGCCAGGTCGAGCTTCTCCTGCGTGGTCTTCGAGGCGTGCGAGTCGGCTTGCGCGCGCTCGGCCCCGAGTTTGGCGGTCTCGTGCTCGGAGTTGGCCGTGTCGCGCGCCAGGCGCAGCTGGTCGAGCGCCTGCTCGGAGATCACGCCCGCGGCCTTGGCGTTGCGGTCGTACTCGCGCTGCTTCTGCTCCATCGCGAGGCGCGTGTTCTCCACGCGCGCCTGCGCCTCGCGCTCCAGGATCGCCAGCCGGGTGGCGGTGTCCTGGGCTTCCTTGAGCGCCACGCGCGCCTCGTCGACCTTGGCTTGCGCCTCGCGCGGGTCGAGGTGCGCCAGCACGGCTCCGGCCGCGACCGCGTCGCCCTCCTCGACCTCGAGGCCGATCAGCGTGCCGCTCGCGCGCGGGTAGAGCTTGATCTCCTTCTCCGACTCGACCACGGTCGTGGACTCGAGCGTGCGCACCATCTCGCGCTGCACGACCGGCTCGGCGCGCACGCGCGCGGCTTCGCGCTTCTTGAGTGCGGCGGCCTGGGGCTGGTTCGCGCCCGGGGAGCCGCCGCACGAGAAACCAAGCGGCAGAGCGCAGGCGCAGACGAGCAGGCCGAGTGCCTGGAGGGAGCGCGGGGGGCTCATGAAGGGGGACTCTCGAGTGACGGGGGGCTAGACTGCGGCCCCCATGCGAACGCCGGAGGAGGCTATTGCCCTGATTCTAGAGCGCGTCGCACCCGTGCGCTCACGCGAACGTGTTCCTCTTGAGCAAGCCCTCGGGCGCGTGCTCGCCGAGGACGCCGTCTCCGACCTCGATCTGCCGCCCTTCGAGAAGAGCGCCATGGACGGATTCGCGCTGCGCAGCGCCGATTGCGCCGCCTCCGCGGGCGCGCGCGAATGGACCGTGGCGGGCGAATCGCGAGCCGGGGCTCCGTTCCAGGGCCGTGTCGGAGCGGGCCAGTGCGTCGCGATCTCGACCGGGGCCGAATTGCCGGCCGGATGCGACGCGGTGGTCATGGTCGAGCGCTCGCGGCCGGGAACGCGCGGCATTTGGCTCGACGACCAGCCGCCGCGAGGACAGCACGTCTGCCACAAGGGCGAGGATTTGCGCGTGGGGGACACGGTCTTGCGCGCGGGCCGGCGCCTGCGGCCCGACGATCTTTCGGTGCTGGCGGCCGTCGGCTGCCAGCCTGCGCCGGTCTTCGCGCGCGTGCGCGTGGCGCTCGTCACCACCGGCGACGAGCTCGTCCCGGCCGGCGCGAAGCCGCGTGCGGGGCAGATCCGCGAGGGCAACACGCTCTACCTCGCCGCCGCGCTCGCCGCGGCCGGTGCGGCCGTGACGAACCTGGGCATCGTGCGCGACGACGCGCAGGAGCTCGAGCGGCACTTCCGCAGCGCGCTCGAGACGCACGACGCGCTGGTCACGACCGGCGGCGTGAGCATGGGCGTGCACGACCTCGTGGGCGGCGCGCTCGAGCAGGTCGGCGTCGTGCCCGTGCTGCACAGGATCGCGATCAAGCCGGGGAAACCGCTCTGGTTCGGCCAGCGCGGCTCGACGCCGGTCTTCGGGCTGCCCGGCAATCCGGTCTCGTGCCTGGTCGGTTTCCACGCCTTCGTGCGCCGCGCGCTGGCGCGCATGTCGGGCGCGGATGCGAGCGAGTGGGCCGAGGAGCACTTGCGGCTCGGACGCTGGCGTGGCGCTGCGCTCAAGGAGAACCCGCGCCAGCAGAACCATCCAGTGCGCGTGCGGCAGGCTGCGGACGGCCTGCTCGATCTCGAGCCGCTCGTCTGGCGCAGCTCGGCCGACATCGTCGGCATCACGCGCGCCGACGGGCTGGCGGTCGTCGCGGCCGGGACGAGCGCGCAGGATGGCATGCTGGTGCCCTGGCGGCCGCTCGCATGAGGCTCGCCTGGGTCGGCAGCGCCTGGGCGCTTCTGTGGCTGGCGAGCCCGGGCGTCCTCTTCGACGACGGTTCGGCGCTGCTCGCGTTGGCCGCGATCGTCCTCTGGGGACTCGCAGCGAGCCGACCCGCGAAGAAGGCCTTTCTGGTCGAGTGGCTGGCCGCGGCCATCGGCCTCTCGGCGATCTGCTGGTGGAGCACGCTGGTCGTCTGGGTCGCGCTGATCGGCGTCGCGCTCGTGCCGGCGTTCTACATGGCCTGCGCCGGAGCGCTGCTGAGGCGGCTCGCGCGCTCCGTTCCGCTCGCCCTCGCGATTCCGTCCGCGTGGGTCGCGCTCGAGACGCTGCGCTGTTGGGTCGAACCGCCGCTGGGCTTCGGATGGCTGCGCCTGGGCCACTACCTGAGCGCGATTCCCTGGCTCGCGGGCAGCGCACGCGTGTGGGGCGTGGTCGGACTGTCGGTGCTGGTCGCGGGCGCGGCGGGAGCGCTGGCGGACTGGATCCGAGCGCGATTCGGGATGACCGCAGCGCCCGAGCGGCCTACCGCGGGCGGCCAGGCTGCACGGGCTTGGATCGCAAGGGCGTTGGCAACGGGACCGCTGGCGCTCGCGCCCGTGTTGAGCCTGGCCACTTCGCCTCCGCCGACGGAACCCGGTCCGCGCCTCCTGCTCGTGCAGCCCGCGTTCGAGCAGCACCGCAAGATGGAGCGCGACGACACCTACACCCCGATGCTCGAGATGACCCGCAAGGGTCTCGAGGGTGTCCGTCGCGTCGATCTCGTCTGCTGGGGCGAGACGCTCTGGCCCTGGCCGCTCGACGGCGGGAGCCGCGCCGGCGACCTGCACCCGCCGCCCTGGCTGGACTTTCCCGTGTCTCGGGACGACGTCTCGAGGATGGACCGCACGGAGGAGCGGGAGATCAAGAGCACGATCTTCGGCAAGGGGCTCCTCCCTCCGGGTTGTTCGTTTCTCGCGGGCGCGGAGCTCTTCGTCGCCTACCGCGGCGAAGTGCGCCGAGCCAATGCGGCCGTGCTCTGGGGACCGGAGGGCAAGCGCATCGGCTGGGGCGCCAAGCTGCACCTCGTCCCGGGTGGCGAGACCATGGCCGGCCTGGAACGCTGGTCCTGGGTCCGTGACGCGGCCCACGAGCTCGCGGGCTACGTGCCCGACCTCGTTCCGGGCGAGGAAACGAGCGTGCTCGAGCTGCCCGTGAAGGAGTTCCGACCCGTGCGCCTGGGACTCAGCGTCTGCTTCGACAACACCTACGACGACCCCTACACGGGTCCGCTGCGCAAGGGGCCGCTCGACGCCCACCTCGTCCTCAGCAACGAGGCCTGGTACGGCGAGTCCTGCGAGTACGAACACATGCTGGCCTTCTCGCGCCTGGCGGCGATCGAGAGCGGCCGGGCCCTGGCGCGGGTGACCAATTCGGGCATCTCGGCCCTGTTCGGGCCCGACGGGGCCGAGCTCGCCCGACTGCGAGTGGGGGGCAAGGACCGCATGGTGGGCGGCAGCCTGCTCGTCGACCTGCCGGTCCCGACGCTCGGCCACGCGGCCGACCGGACGCCGTTCGTCCTCCTGGAGCCCTGGCTGCGCTGGCTCGCCGTCTTGTGCCCGCTGCTGCTGCTCGGCCTTTGCCGACCTCGAGCGGTTACCCCCTCCTGAGGACCGTGTAAGAGCACCTTGACCCCTGCTAGGGCCGTCGCTAGACTCTCGCGCCGCGCTCAGCCCCTCGGCAGCGACGTCACAAGATCCTTGCCAATCAAGGCCTTAGGTCAACCGACGCGCGTGTTGCGCGCGTCACCCCCCCAGACCACAGGTCTTCGCAACCCACGTACGACTCGATCCAAGTCGGGGCCCCTCAACCCCCCCTCCCCACTCGGAGAAGCATGAGCACCATCGCCAAAATCTTCACGGTCCTGAACGTGATCCTCGCTGCCGCCTTCCTCGGATGGGCGGCGAACGCCGTCCAGCTGAACAACCAGTACATGCAGGACCTCGCGACGGAGAAGACTGCGCACGAGGCGACCAAGCAGGCGCTCGGCACGGAGAAGTCCGCGCTCGCGGCCAAGCTCAAGGAAGCCGACGAAGCGCGCACCCGCCTGCAGACGCAGGTCGAGGAAGCCAAGGCCGAGAACTCGCGCGTCGACAACGACAACAAGGCCAACGCCTCGAAGCTCGAGACGATGGAGTCGGACTACAAGAAGATCGCCGGCACGCTCGAGGGCATCCAGGCGGACGCCAAGACGGCCCACGAGGCGCAGCTCAAGGCTCAGGCGGCCCAGCACGACGCCGAGAGCAAGGCCAAGGACGCCTCCGCTGCCCAGCTCGCGGCCGAAGCCAAGGCCACCAAGCTCGAAGGCGACCTTATCGCCAAGAACGAGGAGCTCGCGAACAAGGAGAAGGAGCTGAAGACGGCCGAGACCGAGCGCCAGCAGGTCAAGACGCAGCTCGAAACCGTGGTCGCGGCCACCGGCTACAACCTCAAGGACATCCAGGCCATGCCCCTCATCGAGGGCAAGGTCCTGGCGGTCGAGATGGGCGTCGAGCCGGGCCTGGTCTCGATCAACTGCGGCGAGGGCGCCAAGGTCAAGCGCGGCTACACCTTCGAGCTCTACCAGGGCACCACCTACAAGGGCCAGGCGCGCGTCGAGTACGTCTATCCCGACATGTGCTCGGCCGTGCTCGTGCGCAAGGTCAAGGGCGAGACGATCCGCGTGGGCGACGGCGCCGCCACCCGCCTGTGAGCCGCTGAGGAGCCCAAAACCATGGCACGTCGCACCACAGTCACCTCCAAGACGACCACCACGCGCGGGCCGACCGCTACGTCCGTCAAGGGCACCGAAGCCACGGCCCCCGCCGCCCCGGGCGCGGGTCTGGGCGAGGCGATCGCGATCGTCTCGACCGTGCTCCTGATCGCGGCGATCCTGATGACCGACTACTACATGGGCCACAAGCTCGGGAAGTCCGTCTTCTTCGGTCCCTGAGCAGACGCCGAGCGTCCGATCGAATCGCGAGCCGTGCCCCCCGGGGCGCGGCTCGCGGCGCATTGCGGTTTCCTTCCGGGCCCCGTGACGGCGGCTCCCAACCCTTTGCGCTGTCTTGAACGGGCTCCCCCGACCGCTAGACTGCGGCCCAACTCGATGAAGCGCGCGAGCTCACGCCCTTCCATCCCCCCCGAAGTCGCAACGAGAGAGCGAGGCTGACGTGGTCTTCAAGCCGCTGGAGTGGGCCCTCGGTCGATTCTCGATCGACATGGGCATCGACCTCGGCACTGCGAACACGCTCGTGAGCGTGCGCGGCCGCGGCATCATCCTCAACGAGCCCAGCGTGGTCGCCGTGCGTCGCGACACGGGCGAAGTGCTGCTCGACGGCATGGCCGTCGGCAACGCGGCCAAGGCCATGCTCGGCAAGACGCCCGGCAACATCGAAGCCATCCGCCCGCTGCGCAACGGCGTGATCGCGGACTTCGACGTGACCGAGAAGATGCTGCGCTACTTCATCACCAAGGTCCACGAGGGCCGCCGGCTGCGTGAAGCCGCAGGTCGTGATCGCGGTTCCGGTCGGCATCACCGCCGTCGAGCGCCGCGCCGTGATCCACTCGGCCGAGCGCGCCGGCGCGCGGCGCGTGTACCTGATCGACGAGCCGATGGCAGCCGGCATCGGCATCGGCCTGCCGGTGATCGAGGCGCGCGGTTCGTTGATCGTCGACATCGGCGGCGGCACGACCGAGATCGCGGTGCTGGCCCTGGCCGGCATGGTCGCCTCGACCATCGCTGCGCGTCGCCGGCGACGAGCTCGACGACGCGATCGTCAACCACCTGCGCCGCCACCACAACCTGCTGATCGGCGAGCAGACCGCCGAGCGCGTCAAGCTCACGATCGGCTCGGCCTGGCCCATGGAGCAGGAGCTCTCGATGGAGGTCAAGGGCCGCGACACGATCACCGGCCTGCCGCGCAAGACCACCGTCACCTCGATCGAGATGCGCGAGGCGCTGACGCACCCGGTGCGCCTGATCTGCGAGGCCGTGCGCGGCGTGCTCGAGGAGGCGCCGCCCGGAAATCTCCGCCGACCTGTGCGACACGGGCGTGACCCTCGTGCGGCGGCGGCGCGCTGCTCTACGGCATCGCCAACTGCGTGGCCGAGACGCTGGGCATCTCGGCCAAGGTCGCCGACGACCCGCTCACGGCGGTCGCGCGCGGCACGGGCGTCTTCCTCGAGAAGCTCGACGTCTTCTCGCGCGTCTTGTCCTCGGAAGAGGAAGATTCGTAAGCTCCGGCCCGGGGGTTGGAGTCCGGCGGCGGCGCGGCGGGAATCGCGCAGCCCGTCCGGGAGGGGACATCGATGGGCAGAAGCACGGTCGTCGTGATCTGGCTGGCGCTGGCCGCGCTGGCGTTGCGGCCCATCGGCCTGGTCGATCGCGCGGCGCGCGTCGTCTTCGAGCCCGCGCGCCAGCTCGCGCGCGTTGCCGCGCCGCTCTCCTGGTTCTCGAGCGTGCAGGCCGCCGGCGACGATCAGGGTCGTGCGCGCGTGCGCGAGCTGCTGCTGGCCGAACAGGAGAGCGCGCGCCCCGCCGATCCGGCGCTGCTCGAGCGCCGCGGTCTGGTGCACGCGCAGGTGATCGACCGTTCCGAGGAGCAGGCCGACCTGCTCGTGCTGCGCTTCCCGCCCGCGGCCTCGATCGCGCCCGGCATGCCGGTCGTGTGCGGCGAGATCTACGTCGGCAGCGTGCTCGAGGTCGGCGGCCCGTTGCGGCCGGGCGAGGCGCGCGTGCGGCTCGTGACCGCCGCCAGCGCGCGCGTCGGCGCACGAGCGGGCGCGGTCGAGCTCGTCGCCGGCGGTCTGGTGCGCGCCGAGCAGCCGCGCACGCGGCCGCGGCTGCTGGCGGTGCGCGCACTGCAGTGTGCGCCGGGCGCCGAGCGCGAGCTGCGCGTGCACGAGGATCCCGCGGCGGGCGGCGCGTGGAGCACGCTGGCCGAGGGCTACCGCCTGGGCACGCTGGTCGCGCAGGCGCTGGGCACGCGCACGACCTGGGCCATCGATCCGCTGCTCGACTACCGCGGCGGATTCGGCCAGGTTTTCGTGCTCTGTCCGCCCGAGCGCGCGCCCGCCGGAGCGCTGCTGGCGCAGGATCCCTTCGAGCCGCGCTGCTGGCTATCCGTGCGCGCCGCGCTCGACGGCGGGCTGGTGCCCTGGCGCGAGACGCGCCGTTTGCTGGCGGGCACGCACGCCGGGCTGGTCGAGGGCGCCGCGGTCGCCTGCGGCAGCGAGTTCGTCGGGCGCATTGCGCACGCCGACTTCCTCTCGGCCGACGTCGAGTGCCTCGGCGACCCGGGCTTCCGGCTGCGCGTGCTGGCCAGCGTGCCCGGCCGGCGCGCGCCGCTGCAGCTCGGTCGCGTGCTCACGCTCGACCGCGACGCCTCGCGCGGGGAGGTGCATCTGGCCTGGGAGGAGAGCGACGAGGTCGCACGCGCCCTCGGGGCCGGCGCGCAGCGCGCGCAGCTCTACACTGCCTCGGGCGAGCGCGGCATCCCGCCCGGGCTGTACCTCGGGAGCTGCGAGTTGCCGGCCGGTGCGGGCACGCAGCGGCTCGTGCTGCAGCGCGGCCCGGCAGCGCTCGCCGCGGGCGCACAGCTCGAGGCCTGGATCGGCGAGCCGGCGGAGGCCGAGAGCCCGTGAAGAACGACCGTCTGCTGGCCTGGTTCGCGTTCGGAGTCTGGCTGCTCGGCTGCTTCGCACTGCAGGGCCGGCTCGCACGCGGCGCGCTGGCGCCCTGCGTCCCCGAGCTCGGGCTGGTCTTCCTGCTGGCGCTGCTCGCGCGCATGGAGGAGCGCGACGCCTGGATCGCGGGCCTGCTCGCGGCGCTCGTGCGCTCAGCCTTCGCCAGCGAACCGCCGCTGGTGCAGCTCGCGGGCCTGCTGGGCTTCGCGCTGCTGGTGATGACGCTGCGCTCCTCGCTCGAGATCGGCGCCCCGCTCTTGCGCGCGGCCGCGACCGTGCTGTGCGTGTTCGCGCTCGACCTGTGGCTGACGCTCGCCTGCGCGGCGCGCGTCTACTGGGCGCGCGGCGAACTCTCCGGCTGGCAACCGCCGCTGGCCTCGCTGCTGCTCGTCGCGCTCAGCTCGGGCCTGCTGGCCTTCGTCGCCGGACCGCTGCTGGCGCACCTGCCCGGGCTCAGCCCGCTGCGGAGCCGCCGATGGTGACCCAGCGCCGCGTCGGTCCGCTGCTGCTCGTGCTGGGCGCGATGCTGGCGCTGCTGCTCGCACGCGCATTCCAGGTGCAGGTGCTGGAGCACGGCATCTGGGCCGGCGAGGCCGCCGCGATGCTGCAGAGCTCGGAGGTGCTGCCCTACCACCGCGGACGGATCCTCGACCGCAGCGGGCTAGAGCTCGCGCGCGACGAGGAGCGCCTCGAGCTGCGCCTGTGCTACCGCGATTTCCGCCGCGGCAGCGCGATCGCGCAGGTGGCGCACGCGCGTTCGAGCCTGGAGATGCGCGCCGTGCCGCTGCCCGAGGCCGAACAGCAGCTCGAGGCCTGGGCGCAGGAGCTGGTGCACTTCCGGCCGAGCGACCTGTACGCCTTCGCGGGCGGGGCCGCGCTGCGCGCCGGCGAGGTGCCCGAGCTGGCGCGCGACGAGGCCAAGGTCGCGCTGCGCGAGCGGCGCGCCGACGACCTGCGCTACTACGCCGCCGAGCTGCTCGAGCTCGAGCCCCGGCTGCGACGCTGCTTCAAGCCGGAGGCCGAGAGCCCCGAGGCCGGGCGCTCGCTGCTCGATCTCGCCGCGCGCGCGCGCGGCCTCTCCAGTGCGGCGCTCGAGCAGGATCTCGCGCGCCGGCTGGGCGAGTCGCGCACGCGCCTCTCGCATCTCGCCGCGCTGATCGAGCGCGACGGCCAGCCCCTGGCGGCGCCGGGTAGCAGCCCGCTCGCGCGGCTGCTCGGACTGCTCGAGGGCGAGCGGCGCGACATCGAGGAGGACACGGCCGACCGGCTCTTCCGCGAGGCGGCGGGCTTCGACCCCGGGCGCGTGCGCACGCGCCTGCTCGAGCAGCGCTTCGACACTTCGTGGATCGCGCGCGCGCTGCGCTGGGACGACGCGCGCCGCCACGAGTGGATCGCCAGCCGGCGCACGCAGTGGGAGGACAGCGTGGCCGAGGTGCTGCTGCCGCGCATGCTGCTGCGCGCGCAGGAGGAGCCCATCCGCGCGCGGCGCCCCGACCGGCTGCTCTCCGAGCTGGCGCTGCTCTGGGCGCCGGGCGACGAGGATCTGCGCGCCAGCGACGGCCAGCCGCGCTCCTGGCGCGAGTTCGACGAGCCGGCCGTGCTGTGCGAACTGGGTTCGCTCTACGAGCGCTCGACCGGCGCGCGCGCGCCCGCGGAGCCGCGCGCAGTGCTGCCCTTCCAGGGTGGCGGCCTGGACCAGCTCGCGCGCGTGGAGCAGGACCACTGGCGCATCGTGGGCGCGCTGGCCGATCTTGCGCGCGGAGCCGCGGTCGAGCCGCGCGTGCGCACGCGTGCCGCCGGCTGGCAGCCGCCCGCCGGCCCGCTCGATGCGGCGCTGCGCTGGCGGCGCATCGCGGCCGAGCACAAGCGCCTGGACACCGACGCCGGCCTGACCGAGCTCTCCTGGCTCTTCTTCGCGCTCGAATCGCGCTTCCAGGACGAGCTCGAGCGCCAGCTCGACCTCGTCTACGAGCACTGCGGCGCGAACTCCCCGCTGCCCTTCGACGAGGCGCGCCTGGGCCGCGCAGCCGAGGCCGAGCGCAGCCTGCTGCGCGACCGCAGCACGCGTCCGGTGGTGGTCTGCCGCCAGCCGAGCTGGGAGCAGATCGCGCTCGTCACGCGCGGTGCGGCGGACTACGACGGCTTCCGCGCCAGTCCGACCAGCCTGCGCCTGCACCCCGAGCACGACGGGCAGGGCCTCGAGCTGGCCGCGGGACTGGTCGGCAGCGTGCGCCGGCCTTCGCTGGCCGATCTCCTGGCGCAGAGTCGCGAGCGCGTGCGCCTCTCCGAGCTGCGCAACCAGCTGGCGCGCAGCGCGGAGCAGGAGCTCGAGCTGCGTGATCTCGCCGCGCGCCTGTACCGCAACGACGAATGGACCGGCGGCACCGGCGTCGAAGGCTGGCTCGATCGCGAACTGCGCGGCCGCAACGGCTACCAGGAGTCGTTCTCGATGGCCGGCGAAGTGCAGGCCGCCGGTTCCGAACTCACGCGCGCGCCGATCGACGGCGCCGACGTTGTGCTGACGCTCGATGCCGGGTTGCAACGCGCGGCGCAGGACGTGCTCGCGCACCCCGTCATGCCCAACGGCGACGAGAGCGACCAGCTCTGGTGCCAGTATCCGGTCGGCGCGATCGTGCTGCTCACGCCCGAGGGCGACACGCTCGTGGCCGCCTCGGCGCCTGGCAAGAACGGGCTCGCCCCGACCCCCGGGCGCGACGACGAGCACTCGTACCTGCGCGAGCGCACGCTGCAGCGGCCGACCGCGAACCCGCCGGGCTCGTGTTTCAAGCCGTTCGTCGCGGCCTACGCGCTGGAACGGCTGAAGCTCGAGCGCAGCCAGGTCTTCGGCTGCCTGGAGCTCAAGGGCGGCGGCAAGGGCTACGCCACGATGCACTGCCACGGCCACGGCATGATCGGGCTGCGCGAGGCGCTGGTCGAGTCGTGCAATGCCTACTTCGGGCAGCTGGCCGAGGCCTGCTACAAGCCCGAGGACTTCGTGGCCATGGCGCACGTCTTCGGATTCGGCGAGCCGACCGGGCTCTCCGCGCTCAACACGAGCAGGCGCGCGCTGCTGCGCGAGGACTTCCTGATCCCCGAGGAGGAGCGCCTGCGGGGACGAGCTCAAGGACCGCGGCACGCTGATGCGTTTCGCCTGCGGGCTGTGTCCGATGGAGGCGACGCCGATGCAGGTCGCGCGCGCGACCGCGGGACTCGCGAGCGGCACGCTGCCCGAAGTGCGCCTGGTGCAGTCGATCGGCGGGGCCGAGCAGCCGCGGCGCTCGCGGTCGCTGGGGATCTCCGAGAGCAATCTGCGCTTCGTGCGCGAGGCGCTCGAGGGCGTCGTGCGCGAACCCGGCGGTACGGCGCACATCAACGAGCTGTCCGAGGCGCGGCTGGGCTTCAGCTTCGCCTGCAAGACGGGCAGCGCCGACGTGCGCAAGTTCGCGGACACGCCCGAGCTGACGCCCGCCGACCGCGCCGACATGCTGGCCGGCAAGTGCGCAAGCACACCTGGATCGCGGGCTGGTTCCCGGCCGAGAAGCCGCGCGGCATCCTGGTCGTCTATCTGCACGACGTCTCCGAGACCGCCACGCGCAGCTCGGTCTACATCGCGGCGCAGTTCCTGCAGCAGGAAGCCGTGCGGCGCTTCGCCTGCGGCGAGGAACCCAAGCGATGAGGGAGCCCTCCTCCGAGCGGCGCCGCAGTCCCCTGGCCAGCGTGCTCTCGCTGCGCTCGGTGCGCTGGAGCGCGCTCGACTGGCACGTGCTGGCGCTGGCGCTGGGCCTGCTCGCCCTGGGGATGGCCTTCGTGCACGCCATGCACGCCGCCGACGTGCTGCACGAGCGCCCGGCGAGCGACACCGTCGACTTCGAGAACCACGTGGTCAAGGTGCTGATGGCGCTGCCCTTCCTGGTGCTGGGCCTCGCGCTGCGCGCGCGCTGGGTGGCGCGCCAGGCCTGGCTGGTCTACGCCGGCTGCCTGGCGCTGCTCGTCGCGCTGCCCTTCGTGGGCCACAGCCTCAACGGCGCGAAGCGCTGGATCTCGTTCGGGCGCTTCGACCTGCAGCCCTCGGAGCTGGCCAAGGTCGGCGTGATCCTGATGCTCGCGCGCATCCTCTACCGCAACAAGCTCGAGCGGCCGCGCGACTGGGGCCCGCCGCTGGCGGTCGCGCTGCTGCCGATGGCGCTGGTCGCGCGCCAGCCCGACCTGGGCACGGCGCTCTCGCTCGTGCCGGTCACGCTGGGCATGCTCTACATCGCGGGCGCGCGCGCCGGCGTGCTGCTGCGCTTCCTGCTGGCGGCGCTGCTGCTCGGAGCCTGCGTGTGGAAGTTCGAGTTCGGCGTGCACGACTACCAGAAGCGGCGCATCGACACCTGGCTGCAGAGCTTCGCCGCCAGCGAGCTGATCGAGGGCAAGAGCGGTGCTGCCTTCCACTCCTATCACGCGCGCGTCGCGATCGGGAACGGCGGCCTGACCGGCACGGGCATGGGGGAGGGCATCGCCAACACGGCGGCGCACCTGCCCGAGCGCGACTGCGACTCGGTCTTCGCGGTCGTGGCCGAGGAGTCGGGCTGGCTCGGGACCAGCGGCATCCTGCTCGGCTACGCGCTGCTCGTGGCGGCGCTGCTCGGCGCGGCGGCCCGGCTGCGCGACCGCTTCTCGCGCCTGGCGGTCGCGGGCGTGGGCCTGTACTTCGCCGCGCACCTGTTCATCCACGCCAGCGTCAACCTGGGCCTGATCCCGCTGACCGGCATCCCGCTGCCGCTCTTCTCGACCGGCGGATCGTCGCTGATGGCGACGCTGCTGGCGCTGGGCCTGGCGCTCGGGCTGGCGGCCAACCGCGAACCCTCGCTCGACCGCGACTCCTTCCGCGCATGAACCCCGCACTCAAGCCCTCGACCTTCGCCCTGGCGGCGCACCTCGTGCTGGTGCTGCTGCTGCTCGTGCTCTTCGTGCGCGCGGTCTGGAACGCCGGCCTGCGCGCGGGCGGGGCGCGCGAACTCGCGCTGCAGCGCACGGTGCTGTTCGCCTTCGCGCTCGCGGCCTGGCTGGGCCTTTCCTACGGCGTCGCGCACGGCGGCTGGCTGCTGCACTTCGAGCGCCTCCCGCCGCGCGCCCTCTTCCTGCTCGGACCGGGGGCCGTGCTCTGCGCGGGGCTGGCCCTGAGCCCGTTCGGGCGCGTGCTGATCGAGGGCCTGCCGCTGGCCTGGCTGGTCGGCTACCAGGCCTTCCGCATCGCTGTCGAGCTGCTGCTGTGGCTGCTCTTCCGCGAAGGCGTGCTGCCCGAGCAGATGACCTTCGAGGGCGTCAACTTCGACGTGGTCAGCGGCATCTCGGCCCTGTTCGTCGCCGCGCTGCTGGCGCGCGGCATGCGCGGGCGCTGGCTGGTCTGGGTCTGGAACCTCGGATCGCTGCTGCTGCTCGCCAACATCGTCGTGATCGCCGTGCGCTCCATGCCCGGGGCCTGGCGCGCGTACCAGAACGAGCCGGCCAACACGATCGTGCTCAGCGGAGTGTTCGTCTGGATCCCGGCGCTGTACGTGCTGGCCGCCTGGTTCGGGCACGTGCTCGTGTTCCGCGCGCTGCTGCGCAGGTCGAAGTCCTAGCGCAGCGCCCGCGCCACGAGCCGCCCGCCTTCGCGCGCCACGCGCATCGCGAAGTCGAAGCGGTCGATCTCTTGCGCGATCTCGAGATCGCCGGCCGAGATCCATTCGACCTCCGGATCGAGCGCCTTCTGGCCCGCGCGCGACTCGCGCACGCGGCGCCGCACGAGCTCGAGATCGAGCTCGCGGCCCGCGAGGCGCGCTTCGAGCAGCTCGGCGCAGACCTCGTCCTCGTCGCCCGGCCCGCCCTTGGGCGAGCCCATCGCGAGCAGCGTCACGTCCGCACCCAGCGCGCGCACGAGCTTCTCGGTCGCGCGCGCGACCACCAGGCTGCCGAGCACGATCGTGCGCGCGTTCACGCCGCCGACGACGCCTTGCGTGCCGGCGGTCGAGCGCAGCACCAGGCACTTGCCCCCGAGCTCGGCCGCGAGCAGCGCCGGCGGCGAGTTGCCGAAGTCGAAGCCCGCGACGGGCCGGCCCTCTTCTTCGCCGACGAGGACGATCGAGCGGATCCTCGCGCTTGCGCGCGAACGCCTGCTCGAGCGTGGAGACGAGCTCGATCTCGCGCGCGCCGCGCGAGAAGGCGCAGGCCGCCGTGGTGAACGCGCGCAGGACGTCGATCACGACCAGCGTGCCGCGCGCGTCCG
Organism: uncultured Planctomycetota bacterium; assembly: GCA_963829015.1. Taxonomy (GTDB): domain Bacteria; phylum Planctomycetota; class UBA1135; order UBA1135; genus JADJLZ01. The sequence continues at coordinate 400,496 of CAWHGR010000001.1, forward strand.
GCGCGGCGGCGAGCCCGCTGCGGCGTTCGACCTTCACGCGCTCCTCGGACGCCAGATCACGAAGACCAGCGCGCCGACGGCCAAGGTCGCGAGCGCGACGCCGATGCGCATGAACTGCATGCCGGTCAGGTTGCCGTAGACCACGTACAGCGCGATCGCGAGGTACACCGCCGGTGCGAGCGGATAGAGCGGGCTGCGGAAAGGCCGCGGCAGATCCGGGCGCTTCCAGCGCACGCGCAGGAGCGCCCAGGCGACCAGTGCATGGAAGATCCACTCGGCAAAGACGACCGAGTCGGCCAGCTTCGGCGTGTCCTTCCAGCACAGGTAGCCGAAGGTCAGGAGCGCCTGCAGCGCGAGCCCGAGGATCGGCGTGCCGAAGCGCGGGTGCAGCCGCTCGAAGCGACGGAAGAACAGGCCCTCGCGCGCCATCGCGACGTACATCCAGGGCGTCGTGATCACGTTGACCGTGTACAGGCCGATGCCCGAGACGACCAGGGCCGCGAGCAGCACGCGCGAGCCGCCCGCGCCGAGCACCTGCGCCGAGATCTGCGAGGCGAAGTCGCGGTTGCCCGCCAGCCCGCCGACGCCCAGCACGTGCAGGTAGGCGAAGTTCGCGATCATGTAGACCGCGACCACACCCAGCACCCCGAGCACGATCGCGCGCGGCAGGTTGCGCTGCGGATCGCGCACCTGCGGCGCGATGTAGCAGACCATCTGCCAGCCGCCGAAGGTGAAGAAGACACCCAGGAGAGCCGGCGCGATGCCGCTGCCCATCGAGCCCGAAGCGGGCGCGGGCAGCGGAGTCGCCGGCGCGCCGCCGCCGAAGCTCAACGCAGCGATCACCAGCGCCGCGATCGCGACGAGCTTGATCAGCATGCAGGCGTTCTGGAACAGCGCGCCGACCTTGACCCCGAGCATGCTGATGCCCGTGACCAGGACGATGACCAGTCCGCCGAATGACGAGACCGCTCGCGCTGCCCGCCGGGCCGACGAGCTCCGGCTGCAGATCGTGCATCCGGCTCGTGCAGAAGCCCAGCACGACGGCCATCGAGCCGCCCGAGATCGCGAAGAGCACGACCCAGGCGAAGAGGAAGGCCGGGAAGCGCCCGAAGGCCTCGCGCAGGAAGACATACCAGCCGCCTTCGTGCGGGAAGGTCCCGCCCAGCTCCGCAAAGGTCAGCGCACCGCACATCGCGACCAACCCGCCGAGGGCCCAGATGAGCAGGATCGGCGCGCGTCCCGGGAGCTCGGCGGCGACGGCGGCGGGCGTGAAGAAGAGCCCCATCCCGATGATGCCGCCCATCACCATCATCGTGGCGTCGAAGAGGGAGAGCTTGCGCGGTTCCAGGCGCGCGAGCATCGCCTCGGCGCGCGCGCCGTGCAAGTCTCAGCGGAAGAGCTCGAAGCCCTTGAGCTCGATCTCGGGCGTGAGGTAGCCGGCCGCGACGGGCTCGGTCTCGCCCAGCGGGCCGCTGAGGTACTTGCGGCTGCAGTCGGCGAAGACGGTCGTCACGACGGCATCCGGGCCCTGTGCGAGCGCGATCTGCACGGCGCCCAGCAGGTTCGCGCCCGAGCTGATGCCGAAGGCCAGGCCCAGCTCGCGCGCCAGGCGCTGCGCGATCAGGATCGCGTCGCCGTCCCAGACGTCGACCAGCGGATCGAGCGCGGCGAGCTCGAGCAACTCGGGGATGAACTCGTCGCTGATGCCCTGGATGCGGTGCACGCCCTCGCGCTTGCCGGTGCGCAGCGTGGGGGAGTTGGCCGGCTCGAGCGGGTGCACGGCCACGCGGCCGAAGCGCTCGCGCAGCGCCGCGCCGACGCCCATCACGGTGCCGCCGGTGCCCACGCCGGCGACGAAGGCGGTCGGACGCACGCCGCGCGTCTCGAGCTGGCGTGCGAGCTCGGGGCCGGTGTTGCGGCGGTGCGCCTCGGTGTTGGCGGGATTGCCGAACTGCTGCGGGCGGAAGACGCGCTCGTGCGTGCGCGCCCACTCGTCGGCCAGTGCGATCGAACCGAGGAAGCCGCCCTGGGCGTGCGAGACCGGCACCAGCGTCGCGCCCAGGCTCGAGAGCAGCAGCTTGCGCTCCTTGCTCATCCAGTCGGGCATGAAGATGCGCACGGGCGAGCCGAAGCGCCGGCCCAGGGCAGCGAAGGCAATGCCCGTGTTGCCGCTGGTCGCCTCGGCGATCTCGTCGCCCGGACGCCAGCGCCCGGCGCGATACGCGTCCTCGAGCACGAAGTGCGCCATGCGGTCCTTGATCGAGCCGGTCAGGTTGCGGCTCTCGTCCTTGGCCCAGATGCGCAGCTCGCGGCCGCGCAGGGCGAGGTCGAGCGCCAGGAGCGGCGTGTCGCCGATCATCGCGCGCTGCTCGGCGAAGCGGCGCTCGACTTCGCGCGCGTCGAGCGCGGAGGAATCGTGCGCCAGCACCGCCGCGCTCACCGCGCCGCCCCCGCGCGCGCGGGCAGGCGCTCGAATTCCGCGCGGAAGTGGCGCAGCACGCTCGGGCCCTTCGAGATGCGCACGCCGGGGATCGCGTCGCGGCGCTTCCAGACGGCCTCGATCACCTCGAGCACGTAGTCCATGTGGCTCTGCGTGTAGGTGCGGCGCGGGATCGCCAGGCGCACCAGCTCGTGGCGCGCCGGCTGCAGCGCGCCGGTCACGGGGTCGTTGCGCCCGAGCATCACGCTGCCGATCTCGCAGCTGCGGATGCCGCCCTCGAGGTACAGCTCGAGCGCCAGCGCCTGGCCCGGGTACTCGTGCGGCTCGAGCTGCGGCAGGAAGCGGCGCGCGTCGAGGAACACGGCGTGGCCGCCCGCGGGCCAGACGACGGGCACGTTGCGCGCGCGCAGGCGCTCGACCACGTAGCGGATGCTGGCGTGGCGGTACTCGAGGTAGTCGGGGTCGAGCACCTCCCCGAGGCCGACCGCGATGGCCTCGAGGTCGCGCCCGGCCAGTCCGCCGTAGGTCGGGAAGCCCTCGGTCACCACCAGGCGCGTGCGCAGCTCCTCGGCGATCGCCGGGTCGCGCAGGGCGACGAAGCCGCCGATGTTGGCCAGGCCGTCCTTCTTGGCGCTCATCGTGCAGCCGTCGGCCAGGTCGAAGAACGAGCGCGCGATCTCGCGCGGCGAGCGCGACTGCTGGCCGCTGCTCGCGCAGGCGCACCAGCCAGGCGTTCTCGGCGAAGCGGCAGGCATCCAGGAAGAGCGGCACGCGGTAGCGCTCGCACAGCGTGCGCACGCCGCGCAGGTTGGCGAGGCTGACCGGCTGGCCGCCGCCGGCGTTGTTGGTGATCGTGACCATCACCAGCGGCACGCTGGCCGCGGCCGAGTGCAGCACGCGCTCGAGCGCCTCGAGGTCCATGTTGCCCTTGAAGGGCGCGTCGGAGTGCAGGTCGGCCGCCTCCGGGCAGGGCAGATCGGCGGCGGTCGCGCCGCCGATCTCGATGTTGGCGCGCGTGGTGTCGAAGTGCGTGTTGTTGGGGATCATGCGCCCCGGGCCGCCGAGCAGGCCGAAGAGCAGGTGCTCGGCCGCGCGTCCCTGGTGCGTGGGGATCACGTGCTCGAAGCCGGTCAGGTCGCGCACCGCGGCCTGGAAGCGGTCGAAGCTGATCGCGCCCGCGTAGGTCTCGTCGCCGCGCATGATCGCCGCCCACTGCTCGCTCGACATCGCGCCCGTGCCGCTGTCGGTGAGCAGGTCGATCAATACGTCCGCCGTGTGCAGCGCGAAGAGGTTGTTGTGCGCGCGCAGCAGCGCCGCCTCGCGTTCCGCGCGCGTGCTGGGTCGGATCGGCTCGACGCTCTTGATCCGGAAGGGTTCGATGATCGTGCGCATGCGGTCTCCTTCAGCTCATCTGTCCGCCGTCGACGCGCAGCACCTCGCCGGTGACGTGCGCGGCCTCGTCGCTGAGCAGGAACAAGACGGCTCCGACGACGTCCTCGACCGAGCCCAGGCGGCCGGTGGCGGTCTCGGCCAGCGCCTTGTCGAGCACGGGCTGCGGCAGCTTGCCGGTCATGGGCGTCTGGATCAGGCCCGGCGCCACGGCGTTGACCGTGATGCCGAACGAGCCCAGCTCGCGCGCGGCGGTGCGCGTCAGGCCGATCAGGCCGGCCTTGGAGGCGCTGTAGTTCGACTGGCCGAACTTGCCGCGCAGCCCGTTGATCGAGGCGATCTGCACCACGCGGCCCTTCTGCTGCTTGCGCAGCTGCGGCACGGCGGCGCGCAGCACGCGGAAGGCGCCGGTCAGGTTCACGGCGAGGACCTGCTCGAAGTCCTCGTCGCTCTGCTTCCAGAGCACGTTGTCGCGCGTGATGCCGGCGGCCTGCACCAAGAGGTCGAGCCGGCCCTCGCGCGCCAGCAGCGCCTCGACCACACGCGCGGGACCATCGCGCTCGGCCAGGTCGCAGACGTGGAAGACGAACTCCTCGGCCTGCGGGGGCGGCTGGCGGTCGAGCACGTGCACACGCGCGCCGGCTGCAACGAGCGCGCGCGCGATCGCGAGGCCGATCCCGGAGGACCCGCCCGTGACGAGCGCCACCTCGCCGTGGAACTCGGCGCGCAGGCGGCCCATCAGACGGTTCCCGCGAGCTTGTGCTGGCGGTAGGCGCCCCAGATGCCCGCGCCGATCGCGCCGGCGTAGGAGGAGTCGGGGTGCGCGACGAGATCGAGCGCAATGCCGAGTTCGCCGGCGCTCTCGGCCAGCGCCGCGAGCAGGCCCGTGTCCGCGGCCAGCCCGCCCGTGACGACCACGCGCCCTTCCGCGCCGGCCGAACGCACGAGGCGCAACAGGCGCCCGGCCATCGAGAGGTGGATGCCCTTCAGGATGTTGGGCACCGAGATGCCGCGGCTGACCATGTTGATCACGTCGGTCTCGGCCAGCACGGCGCAGACGCTCGAGACCGCCTCGGGGTTCGCGCCGCGCTGCGAGAGCGGGCCGATCTCCTCGAGCGTGATCCCCAGGTAGCGCGTGATGTTCTCCAGGAACTGGCCCGAGCCCGAGGCGCACTGGCTGGTCATGCGGTAGCCCAGGACCTTCCCGCGCGGGTCCATGCGGATCACCTTGCCGTGCAGCGCGCCGACGTCGAGCGCCGCGAGCGCGTCGGGCACCAGGTACAGGCCGCCGCGCGCGTGGCAGGTCATCGAGTAGAAGTGGCCGGTGCGGAAGGGCACGTTCTCGCCCTCGCCCGTGGTCGCGATGTAGGCGAGCTGGTCCTCGCGCACGTTGGCGCTCTTCAAGGCGAACTCGAAGGCCGCGCGCACGACCTCGTTCAGGTCGCCGCCGCGCACCTTCATCCGCCCGCGGCCCAGCAGCTTCGGCGCCGCACTGGTCTCCTCGATCACGACCGCCTTGACGGCGTTCGAGCCCACGTCGATCCCGGCCGTCAGGAGCATGCTGCACCTCCCATGAGCACCGGCGCGGCTTCCGCGCCCGGCCGCTCCTCGCGCAGTGCGAAGATCGCGGCGCCCAGCGCCCCGGTGTAGATCGAATCGGCCGAGATGTTGAGCGTGCGCTCGCCGTAGCTCTCGCGCACCAGCCCGCGCAGCGCGCGCACGGCGGCCGGGTTCTTGGCCACGCCGCCGGTGAAGGTGAACTGCTCGTGCACGCCGCCCGAGCGCGCCAGCAGCGACATCGCGCGCAGCATGATCGCGCGGTGCAGGCCGTCGAGGATGTCCTCGCGCTTGTGCCCGCCCGCCAGGCGGTCGCGCAGCTCGGCGCCGGCGAAGACCGTGCAGGTCGAGCTGACGCGCACGGGCTTCTTCGACTTGAGCGCGATCGGGCCGAGCTCGTGCAGGCCGATGTTCATCTCTTCGGCGATGTAGCCCAGGTAGCGCCCGCAGCCCGCGGCGCAGCGGTCGTTCATCTGGAACGAGGTCACCACGCCGTGCTCGTCGACCTGGATCGCCTTGGTGTCCTGGCCGCCGATGTCGAGCACGGTGCGCGTGTCGGGGAAGGCCGCATGCGCGCCCAGGCCGTGGCACAGGATCTCGGAGCGGATGCGCTCCTTGGGGAAGGGCAGGCGCGCGCGGCCGTAGCCCGTGCCCACGCTGACCGCCTCGACGAGGTGCATCTCGAGCGCCTCGCGGCAGGCCAACTCGAGCTCGCGCGCCAGGCGCGTGCTGTTCTGCTCCGAGAGGCTGCGCCGCACGGCGGCCTCGAGCAGCTCCTGGAAGGCGGCCGTCGCGGCCGTGTTCTCGACGCCCAGGATCGACTTGTCGTAGATCGAGACCAGCAGCTCGAAGTCGACGCCGTGCTCGGCGGCCTGGCCCTTGGCCAGCTGCGCGAAGCGCGATCCGGCCAGGTCGCGGAAGAAGTCCGAGCGCGCCTTGGCGCCGGGGGAGTAGAGCGCGGGCGCCTCGGCGCGCATCTCGGCGAAGAGGCGCCGCAGGCTCGCGGCCAGCGCGGCCGGCGCACCGACGCTTTGCAGCTGCTCGGCCGCCACCAGGCTGCGCGCCTCCAGCTCGCCCAGCGAGTTGAGGTACTGCTCCAGGCGGAAGTTGCGCCGCAGGAGCTCGAGGAATGCGTCGCGCTGCGCGGCCAGCTCGGGATCGCGCGAGAGCAGCTCGCCGAAGATCTTGAAGCGCGCGTCCGCCAGCGCCTCGCCGCGCGCGATCTCGCAGGCGACGTCGTAGTTGGAGCGCGAGTTGGTGATGCCGCGCCCGAAGATGCGGCCGTGCTCGTCGAGCACGACCGACTTGGTCGTGGTCGAGCCCAGGTCGATGCCCACGTAGACCTTCATCGCGCGAGCGCTCCTTCGCGCTTCTGCGCCAGCATCTGGAAGTAGGACTCCAGGCGCGTGCGCACGTTGGCGGGGGAGAAGTAGCGCGGGTCGACGAGGTCCGTCTCGATGAAGGCGCCGGCGAGGCCCGTGCGCTTCTCGATCTCGCGCAGCATCACCAGCTGGCCCGAGGAGAAGGAGTCGCAGCTCTTGACCGAGTTGATCACGAAGCCGTCGGCCTGGTAGTCGCGCACGTACTCGCTGATCAGCTCGACGCGCCGCGGCAGGCCCAGGTTCGTGTAGCAGCCCAGGCAGTACTCGGCCAGCGACTCGAGCGGCCGGTCGGGATCGTGGCGGAAGCCGCGGTCGTACAGGCCGCCGACCTTGGTGTAGGTGCTGGCGACGACCACGGCGCCCTCGTCGTGGAACATCTTCCAGAACTCGCGGAAGTGCGTCCAGTTGGGCGGGCCCTCGACCACCAGGCGGAAGCGCTCGTCGGAGACCTGGCCCTCGGGCGTGATCGGTCCCTCGCCGCGCGCCAGGCGGCCTTCGACCTCCTCGCGCAGCTCGCGGTAGTAGTCCACCGCCTCCTGCGTGCCGCGGAAGGCCGTGAACAGCGGGCCGATGTAGTACACGCCGCCGAAGTACGAGTCGATCGGCGAGGGCCGGCGCTTGGCCGACTCGAGCACGGCCACGAGGTCGTCCTCGGCCCTGGCCGAGAGCTTGAGCATCTCGCGCAGGCGCTCCTCGTCGTACTTCCTGCCGCTGGACTTCTCCAGCGCCGGGATGATCACGTCCTTCAGCTGCTTGACCACGTAGTTGCGCGACTCCTTGGTGATCACGCCGTCGGGCATGTAGGGCACGTGCAGCATCGCCGTCGGGCAGCGGTACTTCTCGCGCAAGAGCTCGAACCACTTCATGAACGTGAAGCAGCCCGTGTAGGAGAGCAGCAGCACGTCCGGCGGCGGCATCTTCTCGCCCGTCGGGCCGGTGTTGCCCTTGAGCATCATGCCGATGTCGCACTTGACGTAGGTGCAGACGTCCTCGGAGTGCCCCGCGCGCTCGGCTTCGGCGATGTAGTCGCCCGAGAGCTTGCGCATCGCGTTCTGCAGCGCGTTGATCTCGGGGTAGACCGGCAGGAGGTCGAAGGAGAGCATCAGCTCGGTCAGGTTCCCGGGCACGAAGGTGTAGGCGACCTTGTGCCCCGACTGCTGCGCCTCGCCCAGCTTGTGGTAATGCCCCGCCACCATGTCCTTCTGGCGCAGCATCGACGGTTCCTTGGCGATGGTCGGTTTCATGCTTCTCCCCAGAGCTTGATCGAGTCGGCGAAGGTCCCGGCCTGCTCGCGGATGGGCTGCATCTGGCCCGTGTTCTCCGCGTACTTGAACGAGGTGAAGGCGATGCCGGCCTTCGTCAGCGCGGCCTGCATCATCGGCCGGTCGAGCAGCGCCGGATCGCAGAAGCTGGGCGTGGCGAAGATCACGCCCTCGGCCTTCGTGCGCCGCGTGCTGCCGACCAGCGTGCAGCCCTTCTGGTCCACGTCCTTGACGTAGCGCGAGGCCGACTCGCAGGGCGTCTCGAGCCAGGCCCTGACCAGCGCCTCGAGCGGATCGCCGCTCTCGGCGATGTCGCTCTCCGGCCAGCGCAGCATGGGCAGGAAGTCGTCCTCGACCACGTAGCAGCCGGCGCGTTCGAGCGTCTGGATCAGCGCCAGCGGCGGCTGCTCGCAGAACGCGCCGCGCAGTGCGATGCGCGCGTTGTCCAGCGGCCGCGTGGCGCGTGCCGCGCAGCCGGCGAGGTACTCGCGCAGGACGCGCGTGTGCTCCTCCACCGGCAGCACCAGGCCCGCGCGCAGCACGAGGTAGCTCTCCACCGCGCCGAACTTCCAGGGCTCGGCCGCGCGCGCGGCGTACAGCTCTCCGACCAGGCGCCGGTTCTCGTTGAAGAGGCGGATCGAGGCACGCAGGCGCTCGAGGTCGGGCTCGAGGCCGGTGAAGGCGCACAGCTCGGCGTACATCTCGTGCAGGATGCGGCGGTAGAAGACGCCGCCCAGCTCCGGCTCGAAGTTCTGCGGCAGGTCGAGGTAGTGCACCCACTTGCCCGGGAAGCTGAGCTTCCAGATGCCCGAGAGGTTGCGGATCACGTCGCAGGTCGAGGGGAAGATCATCCCTTCGAGCACGTCGAGGCGTCCCGTCAGCGCCAGCTCGATCACCGAGCGCGGCAGGTGGCAGATGTAGGACTGGAAGCAGGCGTCGCCGCGCACGATCTCCAGCTCCTCGCCCGCGCCCACGACGCCCACCGGCAGGCCGCCGGCGGCGTGCACGACCTCGCGCGGCGCGTAGATCGGCAGGTAGCCGATGGCGATCCCGCGCGGGTGCGCGGCCTTCCAGGCCTTGACGCGAGGAGAGTTCGAGGTCCTCGACCAGTTCGCGACAGCGTTCGATGAGCGGTTCGAGCGTGGTCATCACTGGTCCTTCCAGGCGGGCGGGCGTTTCTCGAGGAACGCGCCGATGCCTTCCGCGGCGTCCTTGGTCTTCATCAGGCGTTCGAGGTAGAGCTCCTCGGTCGCGTGCAACTCGCGCGCGAAGGCATCCACGTCCCAGCCGCGCAGCGCGGTCAGCGCGTGGCGCAGGCTGCTGGCGCTGCGCGTGGCGAGGTGCTTCCTGGCCCACTGCGTCGCGGCCGCGGTCGGATCGTCGGAGAGCGTGTGCACCAGGCCCAGGCGCTGCGCCTCCTCGGCGTTCAGGTTGCGCCCGGTGAGCAGCAGGTCGGCCGCGTGCCGCGGGCCGATCACGCGCGGCAGGATCACCGAGCCCAGCGGCGCGAAGACGCCCAGCTGGATCTCGGGCTGCGCCAGCACGGCGCCGGGCGTGGCGAAGACCAGCGTGGCGCACTGCGCCAGCTCGAAGCCGCCGCCCAGGCAGCGGCCGCGCACGCAGGCCAGCACCGGCACGGGGAAGCGCAGAGCGCCAGCGCCGTCGCGTGCAGCTTGGGCAGCATCTTGCGCACCTCGGCGGGCGTGTGCTCCTGCACGCTGGCACCGAAGGAGAAGTCCGGGCCCTCGTGGTCGAAGCAGCAGCGCGCACAGCGAGCGCTGGCGCTGCGCGTCCTCGAGCGCCGCGCGCAGCTCTTCGGCCACTTCGCCCGTGATGACGTTGCCCTTGCCCGCGTCGACCACGAGCCGACTGATGCGTCCACCCTCGAGAGGCTCGACGCGCACGTTCCTGCGGATCTCCGTCTTCGCCATTTCACTTCGCCTTCGGCAGCAGGGCCTCGATGAATTCGTCGCTCCAGCGCCCGCCCTCGGCCAGGCGCCGGCGCAGCTCGATGAAGTCGACCTCGCGCTTGTCCTTGGGGCCTTCGTGGAAGGCGCGGAAGCCGAGGTTCGCCTCGCTGAGCATGTTCAGGCCCAGCCAGGCGCGGTTCGTCTCGCGGTTCTTGTCCCAGTGCGCGAGCTTGTGCTTGCGCACCGACTCGACCGTCTTGCGCAGGCAGCCGGGCATCGTGTCGGCCAGCTTCGCCACGAGCTGCTGCACGCAGGCATCCAGCGGGGCGAGGTCGATGGTGCCGCTCTTGAAGAGCTCCTTGCCGCGCGCCAGCGCCTCGCCCGTCCTCGGGCTGCCGTGCACCACGCGCCCGGAGTCGTCCAGCCAGCGCTCGGTCACGACCAGCGGATTGGGGATCACGCGCCCTTCGCTCTTCAGCACGGGCACGACGTCGGTGACGAGGCCGAAGCGCAGCGCCTCGTAGGCCGTCCAGGTCTCGCACAGCGTGCAGCTCTGCATCGCGCGCTCGACGCCGGTGAACAGCGGCAGGAAGTCGGTCGAGCCGCCGTCGGGAGCCGAGCCGTGGCGCGGACCGGCCTGGCCGAAGATCGCCAGGTCGCTCGCGACGGTGAAGTCGCAGGCCATGCCGATCTCCTGGCCGCCCGCGATGCGCATGCCGTTGACGCGGCAGATCACGGGCTTGTCGCAGTGCAGGATGGCCGTGACCATGTCGTTGAACAGGCGCATGTAGCGCAGGTACTCGTCCGGCTGGCCGGAGTAGTATTCGCTGTACTCCTGCGTGTTGCCGCCGGTGCAGAAGGCGCGCTCGCCGGCACCGGTGAAGACCACCGCCACCACGTCGCGCGCGTTCGAGGCGCGGCGGAAGCCGTGGATCACGCCCTTGATCATCTCGGTCGTGTAGGAGTTGAGCTGCGGCGTGTTGTCGAGCGTGATCCAGGCCGTGTAGAGGCCGGCCGCGGGCTTGCCGCGGCGGTCGAAGAGCGGACGCAACTCGTAGCGCACGCCCTCGAAGCGCGCGTCGGCGGGGACGAGGTCGAAGTCGACGAAGTGGGGCAGGGTCATGGGCTCGCTCATCGCTGGGCTCCGGGGATCAGCACGGGACGCTTGTGGATGCGGTGTTCGTGCGCGGCGACCAGCACCTCGCACAGTTCGTCCATGGGGAAGCTCTGCACGAAGGGCTTGACGGCCACGCGACCCTCGAGCACCAGCGCCAGCGCCTCGGGGTAGAGCTCGGGCACGCAGCCCCAGTTGCCCGCGGCGGTGGCGTCGAAGGCCATCAGGTTCGAGAGCCGCAGCTCGAACTTGTCCATGGTGAAGCCGACCACCGAGAGCCAGCCGGCCGGACCCAGCAGGCGCCAGGCCAGCGACTGCCCGCCCTTCGAGCCCGAGCACTCGAAGATGCGCCAGCCTGCGCCGGAGTGGCCGCGCTCCTTGGCGAACGCGCGCGCGGCCTCGACCGCCGCCTGCTCGCCCGCGCGCACGTCTACGCCCAGGTCGAGGCCGTAGGGTTCGAGGCCCGCGAGCCGCGCCGGGTCGAGGTCGAAGCCGATCACGTGCGCGCCGAGCGCCTTCGCGATCTGCACTGCGTAGCCGCCGACGCCGCCCAGGCCGACCACCAGCGCGAGGTCGCCCTCGCCGAGGCCCGAGCGGCAGATCGCCTGGTAGGGCGTGCTGACCGCGTCGGCGATCACCGAGAGCTCGGCCAGCGTGCAGCCCGACTTCCCGAGCACGCGGCCCTCGAGCGCGCCGGGCACGTCGACGCGGCACAGCCCGCGCGCCGGCACGATCACGTGGCTCGCGAAGCCGCCTTGCACGTCGTTGCCGGGCATGATCTGGCGCTTGCACACGGCGGCGCGGCCCTCGTGGCAGTCCTCGCAGTCGCCGCAAGGCGTCACCGCGGGAACGATCACGGCCTTGCCGAGCAGCTCGGGATAGCGCTCGCCGACGGCGACGACCTCGCCCGAGATCTCGTGGCCGAGTGCCAGCGGCGGCGCCTTGCGCGTGCGCACGCCGTCGTAGAGGAAGCCGAGGTCGGTGTGGCACAGGCCGCAGCCCGCGACCTTCACCACGGCCTCGTCCGCGCGCGGCTCGAAGTTCTCGACCCGGGTGCGCGTCAATCCGGAACCGGGAGCGTTCATCTCCCAGCGCCAGCCCTCGATCTTGGTCACGGTCGCGGACATCCGTTCCTCCTCTGGCCGCGCCGGGCGGCACCCGTACTACTGCGGATGATGTTCGCCGGAGTGCGGCGTGCGGGGCATACGCCATTGGTGGCAGCAGGGGAACGAAGACCTGCGTACGCGCAGTCTTCCGCGCTACGCTGGCGCGCCCCGGATGGGTTCTCTCAGGCCCCTCGATGCTCTGGCGCTCGTCTTCGCGGTGTTCGCGCTCTACGCGCAGACGGCCGGACACGAGTTCGTGGGGTACGACACCGGCCCGTACCTGACCGACAACCCGCACGTGCGCGGCGGGCTCTCGCTGGAGAACCTGGGCTGGGCGTGGACGAGCTTCGACGCGGCGAACTGGCATCCGCTGACCTGGCTCTCGCACATGCTGGACGTGGAGCTGTTCGGGCTGCGACCGGCGGGCCACCAGCTGGAGAACGCGGCCTGGCACGCGGCCAATGCCTGCCTGGTGCTGGCGCTGTTCCAGCGCCTGGGTCTCTCGCGCTCCTTCGCCTTCGCCGGCGCGCTGCTCTTCGCCGTGCACCCGCTGCGCGCGGAGTCGGTGGCCTGGATCGTCGAGCGCAAGGACCTCTTGTGCGCCTTCTTCGGCCTGTCGAGCCTGCTCGCCTGGCTGTCGTGGAGGCGCGAGGGACAGGCCTGGAGGCTCGTGTTCGCGCTGGCGCTGTACGCCTGCAGCCTGCTGGCGAAGCCGATGCTGGTGACGCTGCCCTGCCTGCTCGTGCTGCTCGAGTGCTGGCCGCTGGGTCGCACGAGCGCGCGTCCGCGCAGGAGCGACCTCGCCACGCTGATCTTCCTCGCGCTCGCGCTCGGCGCCAGCATCCTGACCGTGCGCGCGCAATCCGCGGGCGGGGCGATCCAGAACAGCGCGAGCTGGCCGCTGGCTCTGCGGCTCGAGAACGCGCTGGCCGCGTACGCCTGGTACCTCGGGCACAGCCTCTGGCCGGCAGGGCTCGCCTGCTACTACCCCTTGCGCGAGGACGAGCTGCGCAGCCTGCCGCTCTTCCTCGACGCAGCGCTGCTGCTCGCGCTCAGCTTCGGCGCCTGGCGCGCGCGCCGGCAAGTGCCGGGTGTGCTCGTCGGCTGGCTGTGGTTCCTGGGCACGCTCGTGCCCGCGATCGGACTCGTGCAGGTCGGCGGCGCGGCGCAGGCCGACCGCTACAGTTACCTCCCCGGGCTCGGTCTGCTGCTCGCGCTGCTGCTGCTCGCCGAGCGCGAGCTGCTGCCGCGCCTCGGCGGCCGCGTGCTCGCAGGCATCGGTTGCGTGCTGGCGCTGGCGCTCGGATGGAAGAGCTGGCAACAGATCGCGACCTGGCGCAACACCGAGACGCTCGCGCTGCGCGCGCTCGAGGTCACGCGCGACAACCTCGTCGCCTGCGATCTGCTCGGCGACTACTACACGAACACGGGCCGCGAGGCGCTGGCGCTGCCGTACCTGCGCGAGGCGCTGCGCATCGCGCCGGCCGACCCGACCGTGCTCTCGAACCTGGGCGGGACGCTGCTGCGCCTCGGTGAGGTCGACGAATCCGAGCAGCTGCTGCTGCGCGCGAGCCGCCTCGCGCCCGGACGCTGGCAGGTCTGGAGCCTGCTCGGAGGCCTGTACCTCTCCCGGCAGCGCTACGTGGAGGCGCTAGCCGCGCTCGATCGCGCGGTGGCGCTCGAGCAGGGCCACTCCGGCACCTGGCGGAACCGCGGCCGCACGCTGGAGGCGCTGGGCCGACACGACGAGGCGCGCGACTCGTTCGAGCGTGCCGAGAGGGCGCGCTAGGCTGGCGCGCCAGCACATGGAATCCCGCACGCTCCTCGCGCGCATCGCGCCGCCGCTCGCGCTGGTCGCGGCTGTCTTCGTGCTTTACGCGCAGACGGCGCGCCACGAGTTCGTGGACTACGACACGAGCGCCTACCTGAGCGCCAACCCGCGCGTGCTCTCGGGGCTCTCGTGGGAGAACCTGGGCTGGGCCGCGACGCAGTTCTACGCGGCGAACTGGCATCCGCTGACCTGGCTCTCGCACATGCTGGACGTGGAGCTGTTCGGGCTGCGACCGGCGGGCCACCAGCTGGAGAACGCGGCCTGGCACGCGGCCAATGCCTGCCTGGTGCTGGCGCTGTTCCAGCGCCTGGGTCTCTCGCGCTCCTTCGCCTTCGCCGGCGCGCTGCTCTTCGCCGTGCACCCGCTGCGCGCGGAGTCGGTGGCCTGGATCGTCGAGCGCAAGGACCTCTTGTGCGCCTTCTTCGGCCTGTCGAGCCTGCTCGCCTGGCTCTCGTGGAGGCGCGAGGGACAGGCCTGGAGGCTCGCGTCGGCGCTGGCGCTCTACGCCTGCAGCCTGATGTCGAAGCCGATGCTGGTGACGCTGCCCTGCCTGCTCGTGCTGCTCGAGTGGTGGCCGCTGGGGCGCACGAGCGCGCGTCCGCGCCGCAGCGACTTCGCCACGCTGATCTTCCTCGCGCTGGCGCTCGGCGCCAGCATCCTGACCGTGCGCGCGCAGCATTCGGCCCGCGCGCTGCAGGAGCTCTCCCTGCTGCCGCTCGGCTTGCGCGTCGAGAACGCGCTCGACTCGTACCTCTGGTACCTGTGGAAGAGCCTCTGGCCCAGCGGTCTCGCGTTCCACTACCCGCTGGCCCCGCACGAGCCGCGCGTCGGGCAGATGCTGCTGCAAGGCGGCGTGCTGGGTCTCCTCACGCTGGGAGCCTGGCTCGCGCGCGCGCGACTGCCCGGGCTGCTCGTCGGCTGGCTGTGGTTCCTCGGTACGCTGGTGCCCGTGATCGGACTGGTGCAGGTCGGCGGACAGGCGCACGCCGATCGCTACAGCTACCTGCCCGGGCTCGGTCTGCTGCTCGCGCTGCTGCTGCTGGCGGAACGCGAGCTCCTGCCGCGCTTCGGCGGCCCGCGCGCTCGCGCTGCTCGGCTGCATCGCTTGCGGCGGCGCTCGGCTGGCAGAGCTGGCGCCAGATCGCGACCTGGCACGACACCGAGACGCTGGCGCGCCGCGCGCTGGAAGTGACCGAGTCGAACAACGTCGCCTGCGACCTGCTGGGCTCGTACTACGCGGAGGCGGGGCTGCTGGAGCAGGCGCTGCCGCTCTTGCGCGAGGCGGTGCGCATCGCACCCACCGACCCCGATGCAGTCTCGAATCTCGGCTCGACGCTGCTGCGCCACGAGGATTTCGCGGAGGCGGAGGGCGTGCTGCTGACCGCGAGCCGGCTCGCGCCGCAGCGTGCGCAGACCTGGAGCCTGCTGGGCGGCCTGTACAACAACCGGCAGCGCTACCCCGAGGCGCTGGTCGCGCTCGAGCGCGCCGTCGCGCTGGATCCACAGCACATCGGTGCCTGGCAGAACCGCGCCGTGGCGCTCGAGGCGCTCGGGCGGCTCGACGAGGCGCTCGACTCGCTGCGGCACGCGACCGCCTTGCGCGGCAACAACTGGACGGCGCAGCTGATGCTCGGCCGGCTGCTGCTGCGCCTGGAGCGGCCCGCCGAGGCGCGCGCGCCCTTCGAACTGGTCCTGGAGCACGAGCCGGGGAACTTCGACGCGCTGCGCGGCCTCGAACGCGTCGAGCTCGCGCGCGGCGACCTCGAGCGCGCCTGGCAGCACGCGCAGGCGGCCGCGGCGACGCGCCCGGGCTCCGCGCCGGTGCTGGCCGACGAGGCCTGGATCCTGGCGCTCGCGACCGAGGGAGCGCTGGCGCGGCCGCAGCAGGCGCTCGAGCTCGCGAAGCTGGCGCTCGGCAACGGCGGCGAGCAGCCGGCGCTGCTCGATGCCTTCGCCTTCGCGGCCGCGGCGAACGGCGACTTCGCCCGCGCGCTCGCCGCGGCGCAGAAGGCGCGCGCGCTGCTGGGCGACACGGAGGCGCAGTGGACGGGACGCCTGGAGCAGCGCATCGCGGCCTACCGCGCGGGGCGCATCGATCGGGAGACGCCGCGATGAAGCGCATGGCGCGCGGACTGCTCTGGGCCGGGGCGCTGCTGCTCGCGCTCTCGATCGGCGCCTGCTTCGCGCTGCGAGAGCTGGGCGCCGCCTCGAGCCACGCGCCCGGGGAGTTCGCGGCCCAGGCCTCGCCCGCGGCGCGCGAACTCGTCGCGCGCGCCTTCGCGGGCCTCGATCCAGCGCGCATCCTCGACCACCACGTGCACCTCGCGGGCCTGGGCACCGACGAGAGCGGCTGCGGCGTCGACGCGCGCGTCTTCTCCTGGTGGCACCCGAAAAAGCGCGTGCAGTTCCTGTTCTACCTCGACGCGGCCGGCGTGCAGGGCCGCGAGCACGCCGACCGGCAGCTGGTCGACCGGCTGGTCGAGCGCGCGACGAATTCGCCCGTGCCGATCCGCTGCGCGCTGCTGGCCTTCGACCATGCGTACACGGCTGCGGGCGCGATCGACGAGGCGCGCAGCGAGCTCTACGTGCCCAACGAGTGGGCCGTGCGCGTCGCGGCCGAGCACCCCGAGCTCTTCGTGCCCGTGATCTCGGTGCATCCCTACCGCGCGGATGCGGTCGCGGAACTCGAGCGCTGGGCCGCGCGCGGCGCGCGCCTCGTCAAGTGGCTGCCGAACTCGATGAACATCGACCCGGCCGATGCGCGCTGCGACGCCTTCTACGAGTGCCTCGCGCGGCACGACCTGACGCTGCTCGTGCACACGGGCGAGGAACAGGCGGTCGACGCGGCCGAGCTGCAGGAGCTGGGCAACCCGCTGCGCCTGCGGCGCGCCCTCGATCACGGCGTGCGCGTGGTCGCGGCGCACTGCGGCTCGCTGGGCGACGGGCTCGACCTCGACCACCCCGAGCGCGGGCGCGTGCCGAATTTCGACCTGTTCCTGCGGATGATGGACGAGCCGCGCACGAAGGGCGAGCTGTACGGCGAGATCTCGGCCGCCATCTTCCGCAACCGCGATGCGCGCGTCTTGCGCACGCTGCTCGAGCGCAGCGACCTGCACGCGCGCCTCCTGTACGGCAGCGACTACCCGCTGCCTGCGATCCACGTGCTGATCTCGACCGGCCGGCTCGAGCAGCAGGGCTTCCTCGCGCCGGCCGAACGCGCGGCGCTCGACGAGGTCTACGACTACAACCCGCTGCTCTTCCACTTCGCGCTCGAGCGCACGGTGCACGGGCCGAAGGGCGAGCGCTTCGCGGACGCGGTCTTCCAGGAACGCGGATGGATGAGTAGGGTGCGCTGATGCGCGTGTTCCTGGCCCTGTTCCTGCTCGTGTCCGCGTGCGCCTGCAGCGCGACCGGCCACGCCGCGCTGACCGAGAGCGTGCAGGCGAGCTGGTTCACGGTGCACGCGCAGGACCGCGCCACGGCCGAGCGCGTGCTGGCGGAGTGCCAGGCCGTCGCACCCGCCGTGCTCTCGAGCCCGACCGCCGGCTCGCCCGCGCCGGTCGAGATCTTCTGCGTGCCGGTGGACCGGCACTACGGCGAGGGCCGCAACCTGACCGAGGGCGATCCCGAGCTGCGCCGCGTGCAGTGCATCGAGATCGACATCGGCAGCGAGTTCGTCTGGGAACGCTTCGTGATCGCGCACGAGCTGGCGCACAGCTGGCTGGCGCCGGAATGGAATCCGCTGCCGCAGATCCTCGAGGAGGGTCTGGCCGACATGGCCGGTGCGAGCGCCGATCCGGAGGCGGGCGTGTGCCGGCGCCTGTTCCACGGCCTGCGCCTCGTGACCTGGGCCGGCATCGGCTGGCCCTACGTCGTCGAGCGCAACGGCAAGAAGGAGGCCGGCATGCTGCACATGGGCAAGACCGAGCAGGGCCTGCCCGATCTTGCGGCCATGCTCGCGCTGGACGGCAACAGCTACCACGATGTCGGCGGCGAGCAGAACGAGAACCTGCTCTACGCGGTGGGCTACGCGCTGGTGCAGCAGATCGGCGTGCCCAAGCTGAAGCAGCTGTGCGAGCGCGCGCTGCAGTCGGGCCTGCCGCAGATCCCGGCCGACTGGGTGCTCGAGGCGGCCGGCCTCTCGCGCACCTCCGGCAGCCTGTGGGCGATCAGCGGCCAGCGCCTGATCCGCGAGCCGGAGGAAGAGCTGCTGCAGCACTGCCTGCGCGACGAGGGGCCCTTCCGTTTCGGCAAGGATTGAGGCGCGCCCGATGAGACGAACTCCGGCCGCGCTGCTCCTCGCCCTCGTCGCGGGTTGCGCGCTCGAGTCGCCCGCGGCCGATGCCGGCCGAGGCCGAGCACGCGCCCTTGCGCGTGCATGCGGCGGACCAGGCCCACGCCGAGCGCGTGCTGGCGAACGCCGAGCGCGGGCTGGCGGCGGCGCAGCAGCTGCCGGGCATGCGCACGCGCGCACGGATCGAGATCCGCGTCGCGAGCGCGGGCGGCGCGGCCGCGTCGGGCTCGACGCGCTGGCTGGGCGATCCCGCGCGGCGCGAGCAGGCGTGGATCGAGCTCGCGCTGGGCGAGGACGCCGACGAGCAGCGCTTCCTGCTCGGACATGAGCTGGCGCACGCGCTCTTCGACGAGACCTGGCAAGTGCTGCCGCAGATCGTCGAGGAGGGTCTGGCCGATCACGCCGGCGAAGCGGCCAGCCCGGCCTGCGGCGCGGCGCGGCGCCTGGCGCACGCGATCCGGCTGTGCTCCTGGACCGGGCCGGGGCTCGCGATCCGCGGGGAGGGGCGCGAGCCGCAGACGTTCTACGCGCGCCTCGAGCCCGACCTGCTGCCCACGCCCGAGCGCATGCTCGAGCTCGACGGTCGCAGCTACCACGACGTCAAGCCGCCGGAGAACCGCGAGCTGCTCTACGCTGTCGGCTACCTGATCGTCGAGCGCATCGGCGTGCCGCGGCTGCGCGAGATGTGCGTCGCGGCGCACGCGGCGGGGCAGCAGAAGCTCGCACCCGCGCAGCTGCTCGAGGCCGCGCGGCTCGATCCGCGCGCGCCGCGCAGCTGGACCAGCGCGATCGAGGCGCTGGTGGGGGAGCCGGAGCTGGCGGCGCTGCGGCGTCGGACGCAGGCGCGCTGAGCCTCAGGTCTTCGCGTTCGCGTTCGTTCCCGCGAGCGTCAGCAGGAGGTCCGTCTTCGAGATGCTCCCGATCAGCCGCCCGTCCTCGTCGACCACCGGCAGGCGCTCGATCGGGTGCGTGGTGAAGAGCTGCAGCGCCACGTCGAGCGGCGTCTCGCGCTGCACGCGCGGGAACTCCTCGCGCAGGAAGTCGTGCGCGATCGTCATGCGGTGCAGTTCGGGATCGTTGAGCATCGACTTGATCTCGTGCAGCGGGATCACGCCCTGGAACAGGCCCTGCTCGTCGACCACGTAGAGGTTGTTGTGCCGCCGGCCGACGAAGGCGTCGAGGATCTCGCTGAAGCGTGCGTTGTCGCGGATGCGCGGCGGATCGGGCCGCAGCAGTCCGGCGACCGTGAGCGTGGCCAGCGTCTCGCGCGCGGGCAGCTCCTCGTGGCGCGCCTTGCGCGGGACGGCGTAGATCGAGCTCGGGCGCAGCGCCTGCGCGACGAGGTGCGCGCCGACGCAGGCCAGCATCAGCGGCAGCACGATCTCGTGCGCCAGGGTCATGTCGAACATGATCAGGATCGCCATCAGCGGCGCGTGCGTCGTCGCGGCCAGGAAGGCGCCCGCGCCGACGAGCGCGTAGAAGTGCGGCAGGCCGGTGTGCTCGGGCGCGAAGCCGTGCACCGCGTTGCCGACCAGCGCACCGATCACGGCGCCGACGAGCAGCGTGGGCGTGAAGACGCCGCCCACGGCGCCCGAGCCGATCGTCGCGGCCGTCGCCGCGAGCTTCATCGCCAGCAGCACGAGCAGCACGCTCCAGACCCAGTCGGTGTCGAGGATCAGGTGCAGCGCGCCCTGGCCGTTGCCCCACACGTAGGGATGGTTGATCGAGATCGCGCCGACGATCAGGCCGCCCAGGGCCATGCGGCCCCAGAGCGGCAGCGGCAGGCGCGCGAAAAGCTTCGTGCTGCTCTCGAGCAGCCACAGGAAGGCCGGCGCGAGCACTCCGGCCAGCAGTCCCAGGCCCAGGTAGGCCGGCAGCTCGCCGAAGGACTCGAGGTGGAAGGCCTGCACCTCGTAGAGCGCCATGCCGCTGCCCAGCGCGCGCGCCAGCACGCTGGCCATGAACGAGGCGAAGAGCAGCGGGCCGAAGCTCTCCATGGCGATCGAGCCGAGCACGATCTCGGCCACGAACAGCGCGCCGCCGATGGGCGCGTTGTAGGCCGAGGCGATGCCCGCGGCGGCACCGCAGGCGACCATCAGCCGCAGCCGCGGGCGCGGCAGGCGGCCCAGGCGCCCGAGGCCCGAGGCGATCATCGCCGCGAGCTGCACCATCGGACCCTCGCGCCCGAGCGAGCCGCCCGAGGCGATCGAGAAGATCGAGGAGCCGATGCGCACGAGCGTCGGTCCGACGCGGATCTCGCCGTCGCCGAGCGTGACCGACTCCATGTAGTCGGTCGCGCGCTGGCCCTTGAGCAGGCGCGCACCGAGCGTGAGCACGATCCCGGCCAGCAGTCCGCCCAGCGCGGGCACGAGCAGCCGGCGCCAGCTCGAGAGGTCGTCCGCCGCGGAGACGAGATCCTGCGTGTTGCCGACGAAGAGCCACTGCAGCTCTCTGCAGAGCCAGCGGAAGGCCGGGCCGCTCGCGCCGCCCGCGAGGCCGACCACCCCGGCCCAGAAATACGTCGACAGCGTGTCCCCGGTGCGGAAGCGTTCGGCCAGCCAGACGCGCAGGCGCAGCAGCCGGTAGACGCTCGTGCGACGCATCGAGCGCGAGGATACGCAACCGCGCTCCCGCTAGGGAAGCACGGCGGGAGGTTCTCATCCTGGAGCCAAGTTCATTGCAAGCGCGAGGCTGCTTCCGATTCGCACTCCTCGGCGTTGAGATCGGCCGGGCCGGCGATACACTCCGCGCCCGCGCCGAGGCGGAGCCCATCCACACTCCCCCGCGGGCTCCTGGCGCAGAGACGAGTTCGAGATCTCCATGAAGCCGACAGCTCTGGGAATGGTCGAGACCAAGGGTCTCGTGGGTTCGATCGAGGCCGCGGACGCGATGGTCAAGTCGGCCATGGTCGAGCTCTTCGGCAAGGAGAACGTCACCGCCGGCTACTGGACGATGTTCGTCGTCGGCGAGGTCGGCGCGGTCAAGGCCGCCACCGATGCGGGTGCCGCCGCGGCGCGCCGCGTGGGCGAGCTCGTCAGCGTGCACGTGATCCCGCGTCCGCACGACCAGCTCTGGCGCATCCTTCCGCCGCTGAGCCCGGTCCAGCCCGTCAAGAAGTAGCCCCTAGGCGCGCCTCGCGGCGCGCCCGGCCGCCGTGCAGTCCCTCGATCCCGATCTGCGTGCGCTCCAGGAAGTGCGCGACATGGTCGCGCGCGCGAAAGCCGCGTGCGAGGCGATCCACCACTACGACCAGGCACAAGATCGACGCGCTCTGCGCGGCGATGGCCAAGGCCGCGGCCGGCGCGGCGCTCGATCTCGCGCGCCTGGCGGTCGAGGAGACCGGCATCGGCAAGCGTGCACTACAAGGTGCTCAAGAACCTCTTCGGCGCCGAGGGCACCTGGGCCTCGATCAAGGACGAGAAGACGGTCGGCATCGTCGCGCGCGACGAGAAGACCGGCGTCGTCGAGGTCGCGACCGCCGTCGGGCGTGATCGCCGGCATCATCCCGACCACCAACCCGACCTCGACGGCGATCTTCAAGGCGCTGATCGCGGTCAAGGGCCGCAACTCGATCGTGATCAGCCCGCACCCGCGCGCGCGGCGCTGCATCGGCGAGACGGTCGAGGTCATGCGCCGCGCGATCGAGCGCGCCGGCGGGCCGCCCGACCTCGTCGTGTGCCTCTCGAATCCGACGATCGAGTCGACCGGCGCGCTGATGAAGCACCGCGACGTGGCGCTGATCCTCGCGACCGGCGGGACGGGCCTCGTCGAACGCGGCCTATTCCTCGGGCCGACCGGCCTACGGCGTCGGTCCGGGCAACGTGCCCTGCTACATCGACCGCTCGGCCGACATCCCCTGGGCCGCGCAGGCGATCGTCTCGAGCCAGAGCTTCGACAACGCGACCCTGTGCTGCTCCGAGCAGGGCCTGGTGATCGACAAGCCGATCGCGAAACAGCTCCTGGCCGAGCTCGAGAAGCGCGGCGCGCACGTGTGCGACGAGAAGGAGACGGCGCAGCTCGCGAAGCTCTGCAACGTGCGCGGCCACATGAACCCCGACGTCGTCGGGCTGGACCCGCACAGGATCGCGGAGCTCGCCGGCTTCCACGTCCCGAGCGACACGACCATCCTGCTCGCCTGGCAGGGCGGCGTGGGCCGCGACTGGCCGCTCTCGATCGAGATCCTGGCGCCGGTGCTCTCGCTGCACCTCGTCGACGGCTGGACCGAGGGCTGCAAGGTCTCGATCGCAGATGCTCAAGGCCGAGGGCCTGGGCCACACGCTGCGGCATCCACGCCAAGGACTCGCGCGTGCTCGAGGCCTTCTTCCTCGAGAAGCCGGCCAACCGCATCATCGTCAACGGGCCCTGCTCGCAGGGCGCGGTCGGCTACAGCACGATGCTGATGCCCTCGATGTCGCTCGGCTGCGGGCCGCAGGCCGGCAACATCAGCTCGGACAACATCAGCGCGCGGCACCTGGTCAACATCAAGCGCGCGGCCTTCCTGCGCCGCGACTGGACGCAGCTCGAGGCGCGCGACCACCAGCGCGTCGTCCGACCTGACGCGCGAGGGCGCGCCGCGCGGCTCGGGCATGAGCGGCGATCCGGCGCTCACGCTGCGCACGCCGCCCGCGAGCTCGAGCGCCTTCACGGCCTCGCCGAGCTCCAACTGGCAGGGCAACCCCGCGCTGTCCGAGAAGAGCGGCGGCACGCACGCCGCCGCCGTCGCGACCGCTCGACCGAAGTCGCCGCCGATGAGCTTCGGCGCCTCCGCGCCCGCGCTCGCCACGTACACGGCGCCCGCGCAGGCCGCGACACCGCCGGTCGTGCCGATCACGCCGCCGGGCTCGGGCACCGCGGAGCGCGAGGCGCTCGAGCCCCTACGTCGGCTCGGCCTTCGACGCGCACGAGATCCAGGCCCTGATGGCGCACGCGGGTGCCGGCTGCCCGATGGGCGCCTGCAAGGGCTGCCCGCACCACGAAGTGACCACGAGCTCGTGCGGAGCATGAGCACGCGAACACCGGCACACGAAGGAAGGAACGAGACGATGGACACGCTGATCGCACTGGGAATGATCGAGACCAAGGGCCACATCGGCGCGATCGAGGCCGCCGACGCGATGCTCAAGGCGGCCAAGGTCACGCTGATCGGCAAGGAGTCGCGCTCCGGCGGCGCGCTCGTGACCGTGATGGTGCGCGGCGAGGTCGGCGCGGTGAAGGCCGCCGTCGAAGCCGGTGCCGCCGCCGCCAAGCGCGTGGGCGAGCTCGTCAGCACGCACGTCATCCCGCGCCCGGCGGTCGACATCGAGAAGTTCCTGCCCAAGCTGCCGGAGCCCGAAGTAGTCGGCACGGCGCGAGCCTCCGCATGACTGCCGGCAATCCAATCGAGCTGCGTGGCGCGGTCTTCATCGACCAGATGCAGCCGCAGTTCGCCGCCACGGTGGCGACCAACTCGGACGGGTTCTTCCCCGTCTCGGGCGAGGCGGCGTTCTGGCTCGAGGTGCAGCCCGGGATCGTGATCAACCGCCTGATGGACGCGGCGCTGAAGAGCTGCGACGTCAAGCCCGGCGCGCTCGTGACCGAGCGCTCCTACGGCACGCTCGAGGTGCACTCGCCCGACCAGGGCATGGTGCGCCAGGCGGGCGCCGTGATCCTGCGCGCGGCCGGGCTCTCGGCCGAGGACGGGCTCGCGCCGAACCTGATGACCTCCGAGATCATCCGCAAGATCTCCGACCACCAGGCGATGATGATCAACCGCACGCGCGCGGGCATGCTCGTGCTCGGCGACGACACGCTCTACACGCTCGAGGTCAATCCGGCCGTGTACGTCGTGCTGGCCGCGAACGAGGCCGAGAAGGCCTCGCCCATCCGCCTCGTCGGCCTCGGCGCCGAGGGCGCCGTCGGCCGCCTGCGCCTCGCCGGCAGCGACGCCGAGATCGAGGAAGCGGTCAAGGCCGTGCGCCGCGCGCTCGAGGGCGTGCGCGGCCGGCCCGAACACGGGGACGAGCTGATGTTCCTCGGACGAGTCGTCGGCGAAGTGTGGGCGACGCGCAAGGTCGGCGACCTCGCCGGCAAGCGCCTGCTGGTCGTGCAGCCGCTCGACGACCGGCGCGAGCCCGGCGCGCCCAAGGTCACACCCGTCGTCGCCGCCGATCCGCTCGGCGCGGACCTCGGCCAGCGCGTGATCGTGGCCTTCGGCAAGGCCGCGCGCGTCGCGACGCTGGGCATGGACGGCGACTTCGCCTTCGAGGCCGCGATCGTCGGCATCGTCGACGAGATCGACGCGCCGCTCGCGCCCGCGCACTGGAACGACGAGCACGATCCCGTGCGGGGAGCGCCCTGATGCTGATCGGCACCGTCGTCGGCAACGTCTGGGCCACGCGCAAGGATCCGACGCTCGTGGGCGTGCGCTTCCTCGTCGTGCAGCCCTTCACGCTCGACGGCAAGCCGAGCGCCGAGACGATCGTCGCCGTCGACCCGCTCGGCGCCGGCATCGGCGAGCGCGTGCTGGTCGTCTTCGGCCGCGCCGCGCGCCACGCGATCGGCAAGGGCCACGACGTCGGATTCCAGTGCGCCGTGAGCGCGATCGTGGACAAGATGGAGCTCGAGGACGGACGGATGATCGGGCAGGTCGCCGCGCAGGACGAACCCGCGCCGGCGCCGCAAGGCCTGAACGAGAGGAACGACATGCAACGCAACGACCAGAACCCGGAGATGCGCGACGACGTCGCGCTGGAAGTGTGCATCGGCCTGCTCGAGCTCTGCTCCGTGGCGCGCGGCGTCGAGGTCGCGGACGCGGTGCTGAAGGAGGCCAAGCGTCGAGATGCTGCTTCGCCTCGCCCGTGCAGCCCGGCAAGTACGTGATGCTCTTCACCGGCGGCGTGCAGGACGTGCGCGCCTCGGTCGCGCGCGGCGCGACGCTCGCCTCGACCGACCTCGTCGACCAGCTCGTGATCCCGCAGGTGCACGAGCAGATCGTGCCGATGCTGCGCCGCCGCGGCGGCACGATCAACGGCAACCTCGACGCGATCGGCGTGGTCGAGACGACCACCGTCGCGAGCTCGATCCTGGCCGCCGACGCCGCGCTCAAGACCGCGACGGTGGACCTGATCGACTTCCGCATCGCCAACGGTCTCGGCGGCAAGAGCTTCTTCACGCTCACCGGCGAGGTCAGCGACGTGCGCTCCTCGGTCGCGGCCGGCGCGCGCAACGCGCAGGAGCGCGGCCTGCTCGCGCGCGAAGTCGTGATCCCGCGCCCGCACCCCGAGCTGGTGCGCCACCTCTGAACGCGACGAGGAACAGCCGATGCCGCGCCGCTTCCTGACCGTCGAGGACCTCGTCAAGAGCAAGTCGCGCGAGATCCACGTCGACGCCGACACGCTGGTCACGCCGCAGGCGCTCGAGTGGGCACGCCAGCACGGCGTCTCGCTGGTGAACGGGCCGGCGGGCTACACCGAGCCCGCGCCCGATCGCGGCCCGGATGCCGCGCGTGCGGCGCAGTCCCTGCCGCATCTGCCCGAGCCCGTGGACGAGAGCATCGGCTCCGGCATCGTGGTCACGGCCGCAGGCAAGAACCGGCCCGGCGTGCTGGCCGAAGTGACCGGCGCGATCGGCAAGCTCGAAGGCAACATCCTCGACGTCTCGCAGAAGATGGTCGAGGGCTACTTCCACATGGTGCTGATGGTCGAGCTGCAGCCGGGCGCCAATGTCGGCGCGATCAAGCAGACGCTCGAGTGCCTGGGCGGTCCGGACGACTTCGTCGTGCGCGTGATGCACGAGCGCGTGTTCCGCTTCATGCACAGGATCTGAGCGGGCGGATCCCGTCCTGCGCTGCGCGAGGAGCGGGGGGATCATGCAGCCATGCGCCTGACTCGCGAGGAAATCCTGCGGCTCTCGGTCGCCGAGCGGATCGAGTTGATCGGACAGATCTGGGACACGATTCCGGAGTCTCCGGGCGAGTACCCGGTGCCCGAGGAGCACGAACGCATCCTCGAAGAGCGCCTCGCGAGCTAGCGCGCGCAATACGGCGCGGTTCGCAAGGCGCCGGGCTCGACTGGAGCGGCTGCGGAGGCTGCCTCGATCATCGCGGACCCGCGGGTACAGCCGCACGACCGCGCTCGCGCGGTTCCCTACGCCTCGACACCAGCGCGGCGTCTGCTCGCGTTCACGCGAGCCCGAGTCCGCGACAAGGCTGGCTTCCTGACCCGCGACGCTCTGCACCTGGCCGAGCAGGAATCGCGCTTCGTCGCGGACCAGGCTCGACACCCGAGTCGGCGCTCGGCGAGCGAGTCCCGTCGGCGGCGCAGAGCGCGTGCTGAGCGGGCGCGCATCGCTCGCGCAGGCCGCACGCGCTGGTGCCTACGCACTTCGGCGGGCTATACTCCCGCCCCCTGCGCAGGGATTCGAGTGCGCTCTCGATGCGATCATCCCCTGTGTGTCGTAACCCCGGGAGCTGAACCCATGAAAGTCATCCGAGCCATGCAGAAGAAGCTGATCGCCGCCCTGGCATTTGCCGTGCTGGGAATGGTCACCGTCGCCCTGGCCTCCTCTTCCCCGTCCGAGCCGGCCCAGGCCAAGAAGATCAACCACTACATCGGCGCCGGCAAGTGCAAGAACTGCCACAGCACGCCGGAGAACGGCAACCAGTACGAGTGCTGGACGAAGTCGAAGCACGCCGAGGCGTTCAAGACGCTGGCCGGCGACGAGGCCAAGAAGGCCGGCGCCGCGAAGGGCGTCACCGATCCGCAGAAGGACGACAAGTGCGTCAAGTGCCACGTGACGGGCTTCGGCCTGGCCGAGGACCAGTTCAAGAAGGGCTTCGATCGCACGGCGGGCGTGCAGTGCGAGACCTGCCACGGTCCGGGCGAGGCGCACATGACCGCGCGCATGGCGGCCGCCGCGGCCGACGAGAAGGCCGACCCGAAGGTGCGCAAGACGGTCCCCGAGGGCGAGATCGCGCTGAACGGGAACCCGAAGTTCTGCCAGGGCTGCCACAACCCGGAATCGCCGAGCTACAAGCCCTTCTGCTACCACGAGCGCATGGAGAAGATCGGGCACTACGATCCGCGCGGGACGCGCAAGCCGCCCACGCCGCTCAAGGAGTGCCCCTGCGACGCGACTTGCGAGTGCAAGAAGGGCACGTGCAAGGACCTGCCCCAGAAGAAGTAGTCCGCTCCCGAACGAGATCCTGCGCGCAGGCCTGCCCCGCCCGCCAGTCGGGGCAGGCACTGCCGCGCGGCACTGACGGCAACCGCTCCGCCCTGCTTCTGTCCGTGCAATCCCCCCCAAGATGATCCTCGTCCTGTCCCACGACTGCAGCGCGGCAGTGCTCGACCAGCTCCTGCGCGAATGCCAGTCGCTGGGCTGGAAGGGCGAGGTCTCGCGCGGCAGCGAGCAGACGATCGTGACGCTCGCCGGCGAGGGCGATCCGGCCGCGCTCGAGGAGCGCCTGGGCCAGCGCAGCGACGTCGACGTGCTGCCGATCCTCTCGCAACGCGAGTACCGCTACTTCCGCGCACGGCGGCGCATGCTGGCCGGCATGGCCGGCGGTCTGGGCGTCTTGACCGCGCTGGGCGCGGGGATTCCCGTGCTGGGCTTCCTGCTGCCGCCCAAGGGCGTGATCCCCGACCGCGACCTGGTGCGCGTCGCCGGCCAGGACGAGGTCAAGGAGCACACCGGCCGGCGCATGACGCTGCTCGGCCAGCCCGTGCTGCTCGTGCGCCTGGAGAACCAGCGCTGGTTCGCGCTCTCCGCGATCTGCACGCACATGAACATCTGCCACCTCGACTGGAACGAGGAGCGCCGCGAGCTGGTCTGTCCCTGCCACGGGGGAGCCTTCGACGTCTACGGCAACGTGGTCCACGGGCCGCCCTCGATCCCGCTGGAGTCCTACAAGGTCGAGCTGATCGGGCCGGACGTCTTCGTCCGGCGCAAGGTGTGACGTGCGCGTGCCGCTGCCACAGCACGGGATGCTCAAGACGCTCTGGAGCCTGCTGCGCAGCCCGGTGCCGCCGGCCGAGCGCACGAACCTCCTGCTCGCGCTCTTGATCCTGTTCCTGTTCGGGCTGCAGGTCGCGACCGGGATCCTGCTGGCGTTCTTCTACCAGCCTTCGCCGGGGACCGTCGCCGACAGCGTGCAGCTGATCATGCGCGACGTCGACTGGGGCTGGGTCGTGCGCGGCATCCACCACTGGGCCGCGCAGGCGATCCTGCCGCTGTGCGCCTTCCAGGTCGCGCGCATTCTCTGGCGCGGCAGCTACCGCGGCCAGGGCTCCTCGAGCTGGAACCTGGGTCTGCTGGTGCTGCTGTGCGCGACGCTGCTGGCCTACTCGGGCGAGTTCCTGGTCTGGGACCAGACGGCCTACTGGCGCATCACGCGCGCGCTGGAGCAGGTCGAGTCGGCGCCGCTGGTCGGTCCGTGGATCGCGCACGTCTTGCGTGGCGGCGAAGAGGTCAGCGCGACCACGCTCAGCCGCGTCTTCTCGGTCCACAGCCTGCTGCTGCCCTGGGTGCTCGGATCGCTGGTGGTGTTCGAGAGCTGGTTCTTCGCGCTGCGCCTGCGCGGCCGCAAGGAGGCACGCGCGTGATCCTGGTGCTCAAGCCCGGCATCGAGCAGGCGGAGCTCGACGAGGTCCTGCGCGAGCTCGAGAAGCGCGGCATCGAGGGCCGCGTGCTGCGCGGCGGGTCCAAGCCGCTCGTGCACCTCGTCGCCGGGCCCACGCGCGCGGCGCGCAAGCTGCTCAAGCTCGAGCAGGTCGAGGCGCTCGTGCCGACCTCGGGTCCGCGCGTGCGCCATTCCGGCCGGCGCTTCTACCCGTACCACTTCGTGCACCTCTCGGCCGGCTGCCTGCTGCTGGCCGGCCTGCTCGTGCTCCTGGCGGGCAACTACCCGCCCGGTCTGGGCGACGCGATCGATCCGCAGCATCCGCCGCAGGACCTGGGCTACCCCTGGTACGTGCGCGCGCCGCTCTCGTTCGTCGCGCTCTTCCCGCAGGGCGGAGCCTGGCTCGGCTGGCTGTGCCTGTACGCGCTCGGCCTCTCCGCGCTGCTCTTGCCCACGCTCGAACGCTCGCGCGCACGCTGGCCGAGGTGGGTCGGCCTGCTGCTGCTGCTGGGCTGGCTGTACATGACCTTCGGGGGGCCGATCCGATGATCCTGGCCGTGCTGTTCCTGCTCGCGCAGCAGGCGCCCGCGCCCGAGAGCTGTGTCGTATGCCACGGCAAGGAGGGCCACGAGCTCGCGCGCAGCATCCACGCCCGGGCCGGCATCGGCTGCACGAGCTGCCACGGCGGCGACGGCACGGCGCTCGAGGTCGAGGCCGCGCACGGCAAGGAGCTCAAGCGCTACAAGACGCCGCGC
Source organism: uncultured Planctomycetota bacterium (assembly GCA_963829015.1). Lineage (GTDB taxonomy): Bacteria > Planctomycetota > UBA1135 > UBA1135 > JADJLZ01. The sequence continues at coordinate 430,133 of CAWHGR010000001.1, forward strand.
GAGACGCTCGAGACCTGCGGCGGCTGCCACTCGGACGTGCAGAAGATGCGCGTCTACGGCCTGCGCACCGACCAGCTCTCGCTCTACTGGACCAGCAAGCACGGCCAGAAGCTCGCGGCGGACGGCGACGCGAACGTCGCGATCTGCAGCAGCTGCCACGGCACGCACGACGTGCTGCCCGTGCACGACACGCGCTCGCCGGTGCACCCCTTCAACCAGGTCGCGACCTGCGGGCGCTGCCACGCCGACGCCACGCTGATGGGGCAGTACAAGCTCGACGCCGGCGTGGTCGCGCAGTACCGCCAGTCGATCCACGGCCGCGCGCTGATGGACGAGGCGCACCCCGCGGCTCCCGCCTGCGCCACCTGCCACGGCTCGCACGGCGCCAACCCGCCGCGCACGAGCGACATCGAGCAGGTCTGCGGCCAGTGCCACTCGGTGGTGCAGGCGCACTACGACGAGAGCCCGCACGCCAAGGCCGCGGCGCAGGGCAAGAGCGCGGTGCAGTGCAACTCCTGTCACGGCAGCCACACGATTGGCCGGCCCTCGCCGCAGATGTTCCTGGGCGACGACGAGAAGCACTGCGGTTCGTGCCACATGGACGAGCAGGACAAGGCGCGCGGCGTCGCCCTGCAGCTGCACGACGGGATCGTCGGCCTGGGCCAGCTGATCGACACGGCCGAGCAGGATCTGCACCAGGCGGCCGGCCGCGGCCTGTTCCTCGGGCCCGAGAAGGGCTACCTCGACGACGCGCGTGGCCTGCTCGTGCGCGCGCGCGCCTCGACCCACAGGCTCTCGCCGCCCGCGCAGACCGACCTGCTCGACCGCGCCGACGCGATGGTGCAGCAGACGCGCGAGGGTCTGGCCACCAAGGCGCGCATCTTCCGCGACCGCAAGATCTACACCGGCATCTTCTGCGGCCTGACCGCGGTCTTCGCGCTGGTGCTGCTGATGTACGGGCGCATCATCCGCGGCGGCTGGAAACACACGCTGCCCGGCGACCGGGAGGCGGACCGTGAAGACTAGGATCCGCATCGGACGACTGCGCGAGCGAGCGATGCGCCTCCTCGGCACGCTGCTGATCCTGGGCTTGTTCGGCGGTGCGGCGGTGGCGCTGGTGCTCTACGCCGCGGTGCACCACACGGCGCAGCCCTCGTTCTGCAACTCCTGCCACCTGATGGAGCCCTACTACGAGTCCTGGCAGCGCTCGCCGCACCACGAAGTGGCCTGCATCCAGTGCCACTACGAGCCCGGCGCGCTCGAGACCGCCGAGGGCAAGTTCAAGGCGCTCTCGCAGCTCGCGAAATACGTCACGCGCACGCAGGGCACCAAGCCCTGGGCCGAGGTCAGCGACCAGAGCTGCATGCGCTCGGGCTGCCACTCGGTGCGCAACCTCGAGGGCCGCGTGCAGTTCGGCCGTGTCTCCTTCGACCACAAGCAGCACCTGCTCGAGAGCCAGCGCGGCCGGCGCCTGCGCTGCGTGACCTGCCACGGCGGCGACCCGCAAGGCCAGCACATCGCGGTCTCGAAGGCGACCTGCTTCGCCTGCCACTTCAAGCCCGGCGAGGACGGCAAGGCGCCCGAGCGCCAGAGCGACTGCCTGCTGTGCCACGGGCCGCCCAAGGAGAAGGTGGTCGTCGACGGGCGCGAGTTCGTGCACGCCGGCTACGTCGAGCGCGGCGTCGACTGCCACGAGTGCCACAACCCGGTGATCCAGGGCGACGGCGCCGTGCGCAAGGAGCGCTGCCACTCCTGCCACACCGAGATCGGCCACATCGAGCGCATCGGCGAGAAGGCCTTCCTGCACGAGAAGCACGTCACCGAGCACAAGGTCGAGTGCTTCGAGTGCCACGACGAGATCCAGCACGGCCTCTTGCCGCTGCAGAAGCCCGGGCCGCGCGAAGAGCGAGGGCTGCGGCTCGTGCCACGAGAACTCGCACGACGCGGCGCTCAAGCTCTACTCGGGCACGGGCGCCGTCGACGTCGCGGATCGGCCCAGCCGCATGTACCAGACGCGCGTCGTCTGCGCCGCCTGCCACACCGGCCGCACGGGCTACCTCGCACAGACCGAGCAGCACGTGCCGGCTCACGTGGCGCACGCTGGCGGCACGGCCGCGGTCGTCGCCGCCGCGGGCAACGCCGACTGCATCCACTGCCACGGCACCGACTACAACGGCCTGCTGGGCCAGTGGCAGTCCGCCGTGCGCGAGCAGCTCGAGCGCCTCGAGCCGCTCGCAGCGGACCTTGCGAAGCAGCTCGAGACGCACAAGAGCGCGCCTGCCTACGCCGCGCTGCAGGATGCGCAGAAGAACATCCTGCTCGTCGCGCTCGACGGCTCGCACGGCGTGCACAACGTCGGCTACGCGCTCGACGCGCTTGCGCGCGAGCGCCGCGCAAGATCGACAGCGCGCGCACGCTGCTCGGCGTGCAAGGCGAGCCGCCGGCGAGCGCCGGCTTCCCCTTCGTCTCCAAGCACGGCTGCACCAACTGCCACGCCGGCGCCGGACGCCCCGAGTCGATCTGGCCCGCCGAGAAACGCTTCCCGCACCAGCGCCACCTCGCGCAGCCGGGCTTCGACTGCGACACCTGCCACAGCACGAGCGAGCACGGCAAGCCCTCGTTCCCGCGCTCGCAGTGCGCGAGCTGCCACCACAAGGAGCCCGAGTCGGGTGAGGCGCCCGCCTGCGCGACCTGCCACCCCGCACAGCTCGCCTTGCAGACCGGCAAGGTCGCGAGCTTCCCCGACAAGCCCGGCACGATGTCGCAGATGGAGTGCAGCGAGTGCCACGGCGAGATCCCGGCCGTGCTGCGGCCCAAGCCGACCGCCTGCGTGCTGTGCCACAAGCCCGGCTACGACGACATGTTCCTCGCCTGGCAGAAGGAGATCGGCGCGCTGCTCGCGAGCCTCGATGCGGCGCTGGCGAAGCCGGCCGCGAACGTGACGCCTGTGGCGCTCGAGTCCGCGCGGCGCGCGTACGACGCGGTCAAGAAGGACGGCACGCGCGGCGCGCACAACTTCGAACAGGCGAAGCAGTTGCTGACCGAGGCGCTGCAATCCCTCACCGTCCAGTGAGCCCGGCACTACACTGGGCTGGTTGAAGCGCTCCGCACTGGTCCTCCTCGTCGCGGGGATCGTCGGTGTCCTGATCTTCCTCGCGACACGCACCAACGGTTCGCGGGGCGCGGTGCTCGCCCCACCGCCGAAGGCCGAGGTCGTGCAGGCGCAGCGCGTGCCCGAACTCATCGCGCCTGCGGTGGAGCGCACCGAAGTCGCGCCGTCCGAGGCCCGCGCCGAGCCCGCGGCTGCCGGCGAGAGCGGCTGGCGCGTGTGCGTCCTCGATGGGAGCACGCAGGCCGCCGTTCCCGGCGCCAGGGTCTCGGTGACCGACTGGGATGCGCTGCGGCGTGCGCTCGCTGCGGAGGGGGTCGGCCTCGACACGCTCGCGGGCCAGCGCCTGCGTCCCGCGCACAGCGTCGAAGCGCGGACCGGCGCGGACGGTTGCGTGTTCATCGCCACTCCGCCCGTGCACGCGCTGGTCGAGGCGCGCTCGCGCAACGACTGGGCCACCGAGTACGTCTTCAAGATTCCCGAGGAGAACTGCGTCACGCTGAAGCTCGGGCCAGACCGGGTGCTCGAGGTGCGCGTCGTCGATGCCGCCGGAAGCCCCGCCGGGGGAGTGCCGGTCGCCCTGCGCCGGCCGACCGAGGTGCGACCCTTCGATTTCAAGTGGACGGACACACAGGCGCAGACGGGAGTCGCGGCCTTCCTGCACTTCCAGCGCCGGCTGGCGCAGGGCATCGGCTGGCAGGTGCTGCTCGCGTTCCCCGTGCGCGACCAGCGCTCGATCCCCGTCGACGGGGACACGCCGATCGAGCCGCCGCTCACGCTGGTCCTGCCCGACACCGGCCGCATGCGTGTTCGCGTGCGCGCGCTCGACGGAGGCATTCCCGATCTGCAGGGCGTCGAGTTGCACCTCGACGCATCCGAACAGGACGGCGCTGCGCGCCTCTGGCCCGACGGCCCGTGGGCGCAACCGAAACTCGACGCGGCCGGCGAAGCGCTGGTGCCGTGGATCGGCCTGGGCCTGCAGCTCAAGGCCGCACTGCTGGAACAGGGGCAGGAACTCGTCGCCCGCTCGATCGCGGGGCCCGTGCGTGCCGGCGAAGAGCTGCTGTGCGAGATCGTGCTGCCGCGGGCGACGCCGACCTTCGTCACGGGACGCTTCGTGCTGCGCGACGGGCGGCCTTGGCCGGAGGGAAGGGTGAACGTCTTCACCACGCTCTTCCCGATCTCCTCACGCATGCCGCGCATGCGTCCGGTGGATGTGGACAAGGGCGGCCGCTTCCGCATGCCTGTGCTCGAGGCACGGCCCGCGAACGGAACGCGCACGCTGAACGTCCACGGGGAGCAGCCCTACGACCACGGCCAGATGGTCGTCGACATCCCGCTCGACCAGGACGTCCCGCCCGCGGGCCTCGACCTCGGCGATGTGCTCTTCGACTACGGTGAGCTGCTCGTGAGCGGACGCATCGTCGACAGCGCGCGCCGGCCGCTCAAGGACGCGTTCTCCCTGGTGCTCACGCGCAGGGAACTGAGCAACGGAGAGTCCTGGCACCGAGTCTCGACGGCAGGCCGGAGCGCGACCGCGGAGGACGGCGAGTTCGCGGTCTATCTGGCGCCCGGCGAGCCGCCGCCCAGCGGCGAGTTGCGCCTTGTGACGCGCGCCCAGGGCTACATCGCGGACGAGCTGCGCGAGATCCGGCGCGGCGAGCGCAATGTGGAGGTCGTGCTGGCGCGAGCCGGCGCATTGGCGGGCTCGCTGCTGCTCGATCCCGGGCTCGGGCAGGCCGACGTGCAGCTCGGGCTCACGCTCGCGAGCGAAGCCGGGCAGGTCCTCCAGCTGCTCCCCGACTCAGACTTTCCGAGCGACGGATCTCCAGCCGGGCTCGTACTCGTTCGAGGTGCGTCGCCGCGGCGCGGACGGCGAGTGGGAGGAACCGCCGGCGGCGCTCGTCGAGGAGCTGCTCGTCCTGGCCGGCGAGACCTGCCGCGATCCGCGCATCCAGTCCTTGCGCATCGCGAACGTGCTCCCGAGCCTCAGGATCCGCGTCGTCGACCGCGCTTCGAAACCGATCGAGAACGCGGGCGTCTCGATCGCCCGGCATCGGGACAAGCCCGCCGCGCTCAGCGGCACGGACGGCCTGTGCGTGGTGCGCAGCCAGACGCTGCCGGTCGATCTGGAGGTCTCGGCCTTCGGGTACCTGAGGCAGAGGCTGCCCGGCGTGAATGCCGATCGCGAGGTCGTGCTCGATACGGGTTATCCGATCCGTCTGCACACGGGCACGAAGCCCGGCGGCAGCAATCCGAACTACTCGGTCAACCTCCATCTTTCCTCGCTCGACCCGAACGGCAATTGGGTCGGCCCGGTGTGGGGCAGTGAATTCTGGGCCGGCAGCCCGATCGAGAGGTACCAGCTCGACGAGCGCGGAGAGCTCGCGCTGCGCATGCCGGCCGCAGGCCTGTACGAATGCCAGGTGGGAGTCACCGTGCTGCGCGGCGATGGCATGTTCAGCGGCGGTGGGGTGGAGCTCCCCGCAAAGCCGCGATTCAGGGTGATCGCCAGCGACACCGAGCAGTTGTTCGAGATCACGATCCCGCCGGAAGCCGTCCAGGCGGCGGTCGAAGCGGCGCTGAAGTAGGCCCGGGACGCCCCGGGGCGGGGTCTGCGGCGATTGCCGGCCCTATTCGCCGCAGATTCTGCGGCGATTGCGACTCCTATTCGCCGCACATCCTGCGGCGATTCGTAGCTCGCTTGACAGCCGAATGGACCAGGCACAGCCTTGCGTCCGCGGTGGGAGCCTTCCCCTCGCGTCTCGCGCTGCTTCCACTCGCGCTGTGCGCCACCGCCGCATGCCGTTCCGAGCCCGCGCGAGCGATTGTCCCGGCGGACCCCGACAGTTCGCTGCGCGCAGAGCTCGAGGCCGCGACACGCGCTTCCGATCCGGCCGTGCGCCGCGCGGCGGTGCGCGTGCTCGGCAATCGTGGCTCGGGGTCGAGCATCGATGTCGTCGGAGAATTGCTCGCCGATCCCGACGAGTCCGTGGCGGTGGCTGCGGTCGAGGCGCTGGCCGAGATGGACATGCGCGGCGGCGATCATCGGGCGCGCGCCGCGGAGTATCTTGCGCGCGCCGTGCGCGGGGCTCCGAGCCGCGTGCGTTACTTCGCGTTGACCGCACTGGGCGACTGCCGGGAGGCCGCAGCCGGCCAGCTCGACACGATTCGCGCTTGCCTCGTGGACCAGCCCACGGACACGCAGGTCGCGGCGGCCATCGCGTGGGGCGAGATCGGCGCAACACAGGGCTTCGAGAAATGCGCCGTCGAACTCATCCAGCAGAATGCCGGCGGTCCGTGGGACTACTCGCTTGCGCAGCTGCTGCCGTTCCTGCGTGAGCGCGCCTCTGTGCCTGGGTTCAAAGCAGCTGCTTGGCAGCGCGAACGCAAACGTGCGCTTCCAAGCCGAGTGCGCGCGCGCTCGGCTCGAGGACGGGGGCTCGCCGCGCGTCGCGGAGGCTCAACTCGAGGAGCGCTGGAGCTCCGAAAATCTCGAAGCGATCGGCGAACTGCAGCGCGCGAGCTGGAAGCGCGTGCCACAGGAGGACGTCGAGGAGCGCGCGGCGCACGCGCGCCTCGTGCTCTGCGGCGAGATGCACATGTCGGAAGGACCGATCCGCGACAGTCAATGCGCGCTGCTGCATGCGTTCGTCAGGCAACCGGCCTTCGAGGCCATCGGCTTCGAGCCGTCGGTCGAGGATTCACAGGGCAGCGTCCTCCAGCTGGCGCGTTCGCTCGGACTGCAAACGATTCCGCTCGAGACGAACTGGCGCGAGCTCAACGCGCAGGATCGGTCGGGTGCACGGGAACTCGAGACGCTTGCCATCATCGAGCACTTCCTCGGGGAGGACCCGAGAAACCGCCTGTTCGTGCTGCGTGGCGAGTCGCACGTGGTACCCGGTGGATTCTTGGTGCGGCGGCTCGATGTGAAGCCGCTCGTGATCCTGTCCGGCAGCATCGTCAACGTGCCGCTGCAGGAGTGCGGACTGCGCTGCAAGGGCAGTGTCTTCGAGATCGGAGCCTCTGGCAGCGTCTACTCTCTGCCGTACGACGAGCCGTCGACCGCAGAAGATCTCGGCGCCCTCGAGCGCTGGCTCGCAGTGCCCTCGCCGCGCACACCCTAGGACTTCACGAGCGCGTAGAGGATCAGCGCGGCGAGCGTGAGCCCCACGGTCAGCGCGGTCATCCCGAACACGCGCACCACGCTTCGAGAAGGCCGGGCGTCGGCGCGTCGACGAGGTGCTGCTCGAGCTCGCCGCTCTTCTCCAGGCTCTCGTAGAGCTCGGGCCGGTCGTGCTTCGAGTTCGGCGAGGCTCATGCTGCCGGTGAAGATCACCGGATCCATGGGGAACTTCTCGGGACGGAAGTGCGTGTTGAAGAAGTGGATCGTGAAGATGAAGCCCGTCGCGAGCAGCGCTTCGTCGCTGTGGATGATCGTGGCGACGTTGATCGACCAGCCCGGCAAGACGCGCGTGAAGAACTCGGGGAACCACAGGCACAGGCCGGTGCTGCCGATGATCACCACGCCCCAGAACACCGCCATGTAGTCGAACTTCTCCCAGTACGTCCAGCGCCCGTAGCGCGGTGCGGGGCCGCGGCCGACGAACCACTTCATCGTGGCGACGAACTCCCCGATGTCGGAGAACTTCGGCACGAGCGAGTCGGGGCCGAGCAGGAACGCGCGCAGGCTCTTGTTGCTCTTCCGGAAGCGCTTCACGACGTCGACGAGGTGCAGTCGACATGTAGCCGAAGGTTGCGACCGCGCAGACGCGGTGGACCCAGCCGGCGCCCTCGATGCCGCCCAGGAAGCGCGCCAGCACGTGCGCCCAGGTCGCGTGCGAGAACTTGAGCATCATGCCCGTGATCGCCAGGCCGAAGAAGCTCAGGATCATCGTCAGGTGCAGCCCGCGCTGGTACGGGCGTGAAGCGCCGGAACTGGCGCGCGCTGTCGCCGATCTCCGCCACGTGCTTGCGGTAGGCGTCGCGCAGCTTCCACGAGCGCGGCAGCCAGACCAGCGTGTGCAGGCCGAAGAAGGCGAAGGTGCCGACGAGCAGCGCCGTCATCCCGATGAAGACCCAGTAGAGGGCGGGATAGCGCTCGCGGTCGTGGTGCGTTGCGTGCGGGAGGTAGGCGGCGAACTGCGCGTTGGCGTTGTCGTGGCACTTGGCGCAGGTGCCGACGATGTTGGCGGGCGAGAGGTGCGAGGCGGGGGAGGCGGGCGGCAGGATGTCGTGCGCGCCGTGGCAGTCGTAGCACTTGGCCTTGGCGGTGTCGCCCAGCGAGGAGGCCTTGCCGTGGTAGGTCTCGAAGTAGGTCTCGGTGATCTTGTCGTGGCACTTGCCGCACTGCTCCATGATCCCGAGCTTGAACTCGGCCAGATCGGTGCGGCGCATCGTGTGCGTGGTGTGGCAGTCGTTGCAGTCGGGCAGCGGCGGCATGCCGCGCAGCTGCACGTAGTTCGGGTTGCCGGCGCGCGAGTGGATGCTCTTCTGGAACTTCTCGTAGATCCCGTCGTGGCAGTTGCCGCAGGTGGCGGCGATGTTGCCCGCGTGCACGGTCGAATCGGGGTCGCTGGCGGGCAGTTCCTTGTGCGCGGTGTGGCAGTCGGTGCACACGGCGGTGACGACCAGGCCGCTCTCGATCAGGCCCTTGCCGTGGATGCTGTTCGAGTACTTCTCGATGATGTGCGTTTCGGGACCGAGATAGCGCTTGGCTGCCGCGCCGCCGTCCTCGTGGCAGCGCGCGCACAGCGCGGGCACGTTGCGGCTGAAGGTGGGGGAGCTGCGCACGAGCTCCTTCTGCGCGCCGCTGGCGTCCGGCAGCGCCTTGTGCTCGAGAATGCCGTGCTCGCCGTGGCAGGTGGTGCAGGTCGGCGCGTTGGCGTCGCCCTTCGCGTGCAATTGCCCGTGCACGCCGCGGTCGTAGTCCTTGACCTGGCCTTCGTGGCAGGTCGAGCACTGCACCTTCTGCGTGATCGTCGAGCAGGAGCGCTCGAGCGAGGGCGTCACGCCGGCGTGGCACTGCGCGCAGGAGATGCTCTTGCGGCCGTGGATCGAGCGCTCGTGCTCGGCCGCGTCGACTTTCAGCGAGCGGCCGTCGCGAACTGGCCTTGATCTCGCGTCGCGTGGCAACGCAGGCAGTCCGCGTTGGCCATGTTGGTGTCGTAGAACACCTTGCGGATCTCGTGCGGCGAGTGGCACTCGACGCACAGCGGCACCGAGCCCTCCTTCTCCCACAGCTCGCCCGCGATCACCTTGCGGTGCACGGCCTCGATCTTGCCGTGGCACTTCATGCAGGTCGCCGACGAGCTTGTCCTTGTGGATCGAGCTCTTCGGGTCGGTGTGCGGGCGCACGTTGTGGCCGGTGTGGCAGCTGGTGCAGACCGCGGTGACGGTCAGGCCCTGCTGGTAGAGGCCCTTGCCGTGGATGCTGTCCTTGTAGCGCTGGAAGACCTGCTCCTCGGGCAGCGCGTGCGTGCGCTCGACCGGCGAGCCCTCGGTGTGGCACTGCGCGCACATGGCCGGGACGTTGAAGGGCGAGATGGCCGAGTCGGGGTCCTTGAGCCTGGTGACGTAGTGGTTGCCGTGGCAGTCCTGGCACAGCGGTGCGAGCTTGTCGCCCTCGGCCGCGCGCCGGCCGTGCGTGCTCTCGCGCCAGGCCTGCACCGGCCCCGCGTCGTCGTTGTGGCACTCGGTGCAGTCGACGCGCGCGAGGCCCTTCTTGTGCGGGTAGGTCTCCGTGCCGGCGAGGTCGGTGTGGCAGGCGACGCAGTCCTGCTTGCCGTGCACGCTCTTCTGGAAGCGCGGGTCGTCGACGTGCAGCGAGACGTCGTGGCCGTCGCGCTTCATCGTCAGGCCCTCGGTGGCGTGGCACTCGATGCACTTCGCGTTGTCCTGCGCGCGCGCGCCGCCCGCGAGCGCGAGCAGCGCGGCCAGCAGCGCCAGCGGCTTGCCCGCGCGGCGCGACTTCAAGAGCTCGAGGTACTCGCGCGGGTGGTGCTGGCGCAGCTCCTCGCGCGAGATCTTGCCGTCCAGCCAGACGCGGCTCATCGGGAACACGCCCGGCCGCAGGTGCACGTGGTACATGTGCCAGATGATGATCGCCAGGAAGGCCAGCGTGGCCTCGAAGCCGTGCACGATGCGGCAGACCTCGAAGGTCCAGAGCGGCAGCCAGCCCAGGAACCAGTCGGGCCGCCAGAGGATCGCGCCCGGTCGCGATCATCACCAGGTTGCCCCACACGACCGCGCCGTACTCGAGCTTCTCGACCAGGCCGTAGCGGCCCAGCGCGGGCCGGTGCTTGTAGAGCCCGATGTCGAAGGCCATCTCCTGCGCGAACTCGAGCACGTCGCGCGGGCGGATCATCATCTTGGCGAACCAGCCGCGCGCGCCCGAGGAGAGGAGCAGCGTGGCCACGTGCCAGAGCGAGAGCCCGATCAGCGCGAACGCGGCGCCGCGGTGCAAGAGGCTGCGCAGGTGGAAGCCGCCCTCGAGGTCGATCAGGCGCTGCATCCAGGGCGTGTCGTGCAGGAAGACGGGCAGGCCCGTGAGCACGAGCAGGCTGAACGAGACGATCAGCACGCCGTGCTGCAGCCGGCCGTGAGAGGCTCATGCGCTTGAACTGCTCGTGCGGCGCGACGAGCTGCTCCTCGTCCGGCCACTGCTGCGCGGGCACGTGCTGCGTCTCGAGCGGGCCCCAATGCATGCGCAGTCGCAGCCGGCAGAAGAGGTCGGCCAGCACGAACAGCACGAAGAGGCCGATCATGCCGGTCACGAGCACCGAGTAGATGCGCTGCACCCACCAGGGCACCGGGTTCTGCGCGCGCTCGACCACCGAGTGCACCGGGATGCGCGCGAAGGCGGCGCTGGCGTGCACGTGGCAGCTGCCGCAGGTCTTGTCGAGGTTCGCGGCGTTGACCGGCGAGCGCGGGTCGCTCGAGGGCAGCACGTCGTGGTAGCCGTGGCACGAAGCGCAGTTCGCCACCGCACGATCGCCGAAGGCCGTCGCGATGCCGTGGTAGGAGCTGCCCCAGGAGCTGCGCACCGAGGAGCGGAAGCCGTAGCGCCTGGCGAGTTCGTCGTTGGCGTGGCAGCGCGCGCAGGTCTCGGCCACCAGCGCCTTCGAGGTGCTCGAGCCTTCGAGCGCCGGATCGCTGACCGCGTGCTCGGTGTGGCAGTCGGTGCAGACCGGCACGTCCTTCGAGCCGTTCTTGAAATCGGCGCCGTGCACGCCCTCGAGGTAGGTCGCGAGGATCCCCGCGTGGCACTTGCCGCAGGTGAACGGGATCTGCTTGCGCGCCGTGGGCGCGTCGTCCGCGTGCGCCTTGCGGATGTCGTGCGCGCCGTGGCAGGAGGCGCAGGTCGCGGTCACGATCAGGCCGACCTTGCGCAGCGCCTGGCCGTGCACGCTGCTCTCGTACTGCTGCACCTTCGCGCCGCCCGGCGCGGGGTGCTCGGCCGAGGGTTCGGGATGGTGGCAGCTCTCGCAGGTGTCGGGCAGGCGCAGCGGGTAGACCCTGGAGAGCGGGTCGGCGCGCGCGCGGATCTCGTGCGTGCCGTGGCAGTCGCTGCAGTCCGCGGCCGCGCGGCTGTTGCCCGGGTCGCAGGCGTGCTCGCTGGCGCGCCAGGTGGCGGCAATCTCCGCGTGGCAGCGCGCGCAGGCCAGGCTGCGTGCGGCCTCCCTGGGCGTCACGCCGATCTTGTGCGGCTCGTGGCACTGCGCGCAGGCGAGTCCGCTGGCGTGCACGCTCTTGCCCTGCGCCTCGGCCTCGCTCGCGTGGCAGCGCGTGCAGTCGACCTTCTCCAGCGGCGTCGCGTGCTCGCCCTCGCTGACGTCGAAGGTCTTCAGCGCCGCGTGGCAGTCGACGCAGGCGATTCCGGCGTGGGCGTGTGCGTCCTTCGTCGTACGAGCGGTCGCGACGGTGTGACAGGCACGGCACAGTCCGTCCTGCGGCGGGTTCTGTGCCGCGCGGACCGGCTGCAGCAGGAGGATGGCGCAGCAGACGGCCCGGACGAGCACGCCAAGTGGTGAGCGGAGCATCTGGGCTTCCCGGGGGCCGGCGGGCGGGCCTGGAGGCCCCGGGACACGCTCGATCCTCGGCATTCCGCGGCCGGCGGACCATGACGCCTAGTGCGCAATCCGGCGATTCATGCTTCCTACTTGCCGCCTACGTCCTGGTACCCAGAATGGCGCGCCGCATGCCCTTCACCGACCAGGAGATCCTCGAGACGGTGCGCATGATCGAGCTCGAGACGCTCGACATCCGCACGACCACGCTGGGCATCAACCTGCTGGATTGCGCCGACCCGGACCCCGCGCGCGCCTGCGAGAAGGTCTACGCCAAGATCGTGCACCACGCGCGCGACCTGGTCGCGGTGGCGCAGTCGATCTCGAGCGACTACGGCATCCCGATCGTCAACAAGCGCATCGCCACCACGCCCATCGCGCTGGTCGCGGCGGCCTCGGCCACGCGCGACCTGGTGCCCTTCGCGCGCGCGATGGACGCTGCGGCCGAGGCGGTGGGCGTCGACTTCATCGGCGGCTTCAGCGCCTACGTGCACAAGGGCTTCACGCCCGCCGACCGCGCGCTGTTCGACTCGATCCCGGCCGCGCTGGCCGAGACGGCGCACGTCTGTGCCTCGGTCTCGCTGGCCAGCACGCGCGCCGGGATCAACATGGACGCGGTCAACCTGTTCGCCGAGATCGTGCTGCGCACGGCCGACGCGACCAGCAGCCAGGGCGGCCTGGGCTGCGCGAAGCTGGTCTGCTTCTGCAACGCGGTCGAGGACAACCCCTTCGTCGCGGGCGCGCACATGGGCATCGGCGAGCCCGAGACCGTGCTCAACGTGGGCGTCTCCGGTCCGGGTGTCGTGCGCGCGGCGCTGGCGCGCCTGGGTCCCGATGCGGACCTGCTGGCCGTGGCCGAGACGGTCAAGCGCACGGCCTTCAAGATCACGCGCATGGGCGAGCTCGTCGGCCGCGAAGCCGCGCGGCGCCTGGGCACGACCTTCGGCATCGTCGACGTGAGCCTCGCGCCGACCCCCGCGATCGGCGATTCGGTGGCGGACATCCTCGAGCTGATCGGCGTCGACGTCACCGGTGCGCCGGGCACGACCGCGGCGCTGGCGCTGCTGACCGATGCGGTCAAGAAGGGCGGCGCGATGGCCAGCTCGAGCGTGGGCGGGCTCTCGGGCGCCTTCATCCCGGTCTCGGAGGACGCGGGCATGATCCGCGCCGTCGAGAAGGGCGCGCTCTCGCTGGCCAAGCTGGGCGAGATGACCGCGGTCTGCTCGGTCGGCCTCGACATGGTCGCCGTGCCGGGCAACACCAGTGCGGCGACGATCGCGGGCATCATCGCCGACCAGATGGCGATCGGGATGGTCAACTGGAAGACGACTGCGGTGAGGATCATCCCCGTGCCCGGCAAGGGCCCGGGCGAGAAGGTCGAGTGGGGCGGCTTGCTGGGCACCGCGATCGTGCAGGATCCCGGTCGCTTCTCGTGCAGGATCCTGAGCGCGCGCGGCGGGAGGATCCCGGCGCCTTTGCAGAGCTACAAGAACTGATATCCCTGCGCTTCAGAACGGGCGCGCGGATTCTCGAAGGGGGGGCATGGATGCCCCCGAACTCGAGTTGCGCGTAAAGTCCCTGCAGCGCCTGCTGTACCTCACGCTGCTCCTGGCCCTCGTTCCCTGGTGCGTGATCGCCGGCGCCGCGTACTACCTCACACAGGCGCGCATCGAGCTGCCCGGCACGTTGAGCGCGCGCTCGATCGAGCTGCGCGCCGAATCCGGCGAGACGCTGGCCGAGATCGGCGCCTTCCCCAAGCTCGGCGGAGCGCTGCGCCTGCGCAACGCGGAAGGGCGCGAGGTCGTCTACCTCGGCGGCGAGCCTGCCGGCGGCGGCAACCTCTCGCTGCACGCCAAGGACGGCAAGATCCTGGTGGTGGCGCGCGACAACGAGCTGCACCACGGCAGCGTGACCACCTTCGGGGCGGACGAGAAGGTGCTGGCCTTCCTGGGCGTCGGTGTGCGCGGCGACGGCGTGCTGCAGACCTGGAACGCGAGCGGCGCGACGATCGGCGTGCTGGGCACCAACCAGGTCGGCGAGCCGCTGCTGCAGCTCTTGGCGAAGGACGGACACACGGCCTTCGAGGTCGGGACGCGCGCGGAGGGCCAGACCGACATCGTCCTCTATGGCCCCGACGCGAAGGCCGGCGCGACGCTCGCCGCCGAGGCGCAGGGCGGACGACTCGGGCTGTTCGACGTGCGCGGCGGGGAGCGCGTCCGGGCGGGCTGCTGCAAGGAGCACGACAATGCCTCCCTCGACGTGACGGACGCGAGCGGCGGGAAGGTCCTCACGCTGGGCGAGAACCACGACAACCCGGGCGGGTTCATTCGGGCCTACTCGCCCGGCGAGCACCCGGCCTTCTACGGCGGTGTCGACGACCAGGACGGCAGCGGTCGCATCTCGCTCTACCATCCCTCGGGTACGCGGCTGTTCGCGGCCTGCGAGGCGGAGGACAAGCTCGGCTGCATCGTCTACACGAGCGCCATCGACGGCACGCTGACGTTCATCGCTCCCGAGCAGCCACTGGGCGGGAAATGATGGCCGGACGTGGAAGGAACTTCGCCTCGCGCGTTCGAAAATCGGGTGACGCGCGCGCAAGCGCTGCGCGATTCCTCCGAGAACCATGACGGTCCACGCACTTCTCCGTGCGCGCCCCCCCAACCATGCATCCCGAGGAACACGTGAAGGAACGCATCCTGCTCGTCGTCGACGCCGACGATCTGCATCCGACGCACAAGCGCCTGCTGGGCGAGCGCTACCACGTGGCCGAGGCGCCCGACGCCGAGCGCGCGCTGAGCCTCGCGCGCGAGCAGGGCCCGTTCCCGGTGGTGGTCGCCAGGCAGCACGCGGCGGGCACGAGCGGCATCGCGCTCTTGCGCGAGCTGCGCGCCGAGCACCCCGCCAGCGTGGGCGTGCTGCTCACCGGCGGCGTCGACATCGAACAGCTGATGGGCGCGGTGCAGGATGGCCACGTCTTCCGCTACCTGCCCGATCCGGCCTCGGAGGAGCACCTCCTGCGCGCGGTGGACGAGTCGCTCAAGCACCACGCGCAGATCGAATCCGCGCGCCTGGGCGAGGAGGAACTCGACTTCGTGCGCGAATCGCTGCACAGCCTGAACGAGGTGCTGGGCGAGCGCATCGCCGAGCAGGCCGGGCTGCTCGAGCGCCTGCACCGCTTCGCGGTCGACCTCTCGGCGGCCGAGACGCTGGGCGAGATCGCGGGCGTCACGGCGCGCGCGGTCTCGGGCCTGATGCACGGCCGCGGCGTGCACGTGCAGCTCTGGGGCGATCGCGACGTGGCGGTCGAGGCCTTCCACGGACCGGAGATGTCGGCGCACCTGCACGAGGAGCCGCTGCTCACGCGCGACGGCATCCTGGGCGAGATCACGATCGATCTCGGGACGAAGCCCGAGCGCGGGCTCGACGAGCGCGACGCGCACGCGCTGCGCTCGATCTCGACCTCGTGCGCCGTGGCCGTGCGCAACGAGCTGCGCCGCGGCCAGCGCGACCACGCGCAGCAGGCCATGATCCTGGCCCTGGCGCGGCTCTCGGAGCAGCGCGACCAGGCCACCGGCCAGCACCTCGAGCGCGTCTCCTCCTATTGCCAGCTGCTGGCCGAGGGCCTGCGCGCAGACGGCCAGTTCCTGGACGTGATCGACGAGCGCTTCATCGAGAACCTGGTGCGCTCGAGCCCGTTGCACGACATCGGCAAGGTCGGCATCCCCGACGCGATCCTGCTCAAGCCGGGCAAGCTCACGCCGGAGGAGTGGAACATCATGCGCACGCACGCCGAGATCGGCGCGCAGACGATCGAGAGCGTGATCGGCGAGTTCCCCGACCAGGGCTTCCTGGTCTGCGGCCGCGACATCGCGCGCGGGCACCACGAGAAATGGGATGGTTCGGGCTACCCCTCGAGCCTGAAGGGCGATGCGATCCCGCTCGCGGCGCGCATCGTGGCGCTGGCGGACGTGTACGACGCGTTGACCTCGGCGCGGCCGTACAAGCAGCCCTGGTCGCATGCCGACGCGCTCAAGCTGATCCTCGAGCAGTCGGGCAAGCACTTCGACCCGCGCATCGTCGCGGCCTTCGGCAAGCGCGCCGAGCAGGCGGATGCGATCCGCGCGCGGTTGCGCGACGGAGCCGAAGCGCCGGCCGAGGCCGAGGCGCGCAGCGCGAACGACTGAGGGGCCTCAGCCGCCGCCCAGCGCGCGCAGCGTGGCCGGCGCGAGCGCCTGCACCAGGCGCATGCCGCCCGGGCGCGGCTGGCCCTCGAGCAGCAGCATCCCGCCCTTCTTGAGCGCGAAGCCGCTCGCATCGCCGCTGCCCGAAACGAGCTGCCAGGCGAATTCCGAGAGCCAGGGCTCGTGGCCCACCAGCGCCAGCCGTTCGCCCGCGAGGCTCGCGATCAGCTCCGTGCCGGGCGCGGTCGCCAGGCGCGCATCGACCTCGAGCTCGCCCTCGACCAGCGGCACCAGCAGCTCGGCTGTCTCGAGCGCACGGCGCAGCGGGCTGTGGCGCAAGCGCTCGAAGGAGATGCCCAGGCGCTCCAGCCCGCGCACTTCCTCCTCGAAGCGCCTGCGACCATCGGAGGTGAGCGCGCGCGCCTCGTCGCGCAGGCCGGCGCGCGGGTCCTCGGCGATCGCGTGGCGGATCAGGAAGAGCTGCATGGCCTAGTCGCACTCGGAAGCGTGCAGGAAGCCGCGCCAGTGCTCGCGCATGCGCGTGTGGCACTCGAGCAGGGCCCGTTCGAGCTCGGCGCGCGTCTCCGCGCTCGCAGCAGGCGCCGCGCCGGCGCTGCGCAGGGCAAGTGCGGTGTCGCGCAACTCGCCGAGCGCGTCCTGCAGGCCCTTGGCCGCCGACGCATCGCGCCCGAGCCATTCGAGCGCGTAGCGCAGCTGGCGCACGCGCTTGCGCAGGCGATGCAGCTCCTCGAGCCTTGGCTCGACGGGTTCGAGTGCCGTGTGAGCGGCTGCCAGCACGCGTTCGCGCAGCTGCGGCAGGCGTTCCTCCGCCGCCAACTGCTCGAGCTCGGGCAGGAGCTCGAGCGCCTGCAAGAGGCCGGCGCAGCGCTGGCTGGAGAGCGCGTCGAACAGCTCGCGCAGCAGTTGCGGGCGCTCGCGCGCGAAGACCTCGGTCCAGGGCTCGCAGCCGCGGCGCTCGAGCAGCACGTCGAGGTCGCGCACGCGTGCAGCGCTGCGCCGCAGCCAGACGAGGTCGTCGCGCAGGATCCGCAGGCGCGCGAGGCGCAGCCAGACGGACAGGCGCCCGGCGGCCACGCGCAGTTGGTGCACGCTCTCGGGGTCGGGGCTCTCGCGCGCGTGCTGCGCATGGCGCAGCAGCGCATCGATCCAGGGCTGCGGGGCGACCATCGAACCCGCCATCCTACGTCTCCAGTCGCATTTCGGCCCGGTTCTGAAGATCCGATCAAGAACGACCGATAGAGACCACTCATTCCCGCAGCACGTGGCGCCGCCGCACGCGCTTTGGGAGAATCGCCCCTCGCACCATGGCGCCCGAACCGCAGCCTGAGATCCCCGCACCGGGCGAGAGCGCACCGAAGCCGGTGCCGACCTTCACGCTGCTCCCGTCGGCGCGGCCCGAGCCTGCTCCCGCGGCCGAGCCGGCGCAGGACCTGCGCGATCCGGCGCTGTACCAGAACCGCGAACTGGCGCTGCTGGAGTTCAACGTGCGCGTGCTCGAGCAGGCCAAGGACCCGGGCACGCCGCTGCTCGAGCGCCTGCGCTTCCTGACGATCTGCAGCACCAACCTGGACGAGTTCTTCGAGATCCGCGTCTCGGGCGTCAAGCAGCAGGTGGCCTTCGAGGTCACGCAGGCCGGCGCCGACGGTCTCGCGCCGCAGGAGCTGATGCGGCGCATCAGCGAGAGCGCGCACGCGCTGGTCTCCGAGCAGTACCGCGTGCTCAACGAGCAGTTGCTGCCCGAGCTCGAGGCGCAGAACATCCGCGTGGTCAAGCGCGCGCAGTGGAGCACGCGCCAGCAGCGCTGGGTGCGCAAGTACTTCCTGCGCGAGGTGCTGCCGGTGCTGACGCCCGTGGGCCTCGACCCGGCGCACCCCTTCCCGCGCATCCTCAACAAGAGCCTCAACTTCGTGCTCGAGGTCGAGGGCCAGGACGCCTTCGGCCGCACGGCGGGCTACGCCGTGGTGCAGGTGCCGCGCGCGCTGCCGCGCCTGATCGCGCTGCCGCAGGACATCAGCCAGGGCCCGCACGACTTCGTGATGCTCTCCTCGATCGTGCACGACCAGGTGGGCGAGCTCTTCCCGGGCATGAGCATCAAGTCCTGCCACCAGTTCCGCGTCACGCGCAACAGCGACCTGTGGGTGGACGAGGAGGAAGTCGACGACCTGCTGCGCGCCATCAAGGGCGAGCTCTCCAGCCGCAACTACGGCGAGGGCGTGCGTCTGGAGGTGGCCTTCGACTGCCCGACCGAGCTCGTCAACTACCTGCTCGAGCGCTTCCACCTCGACGAGCAGGACCTCTACCGCGTCAACGGGCCGGTCAACCTGCACCGCCTGGTGGCGATCTGGGAGCTGGTCGAGCGCCCCGACCTCAAGTACCCGCGCTTCACGCCGCGCGTGCCCAAGCGCTTCGAGCAGGCCAAGAACCCCTTCGAGTGGATCCGCGCCGGCGACATCGTGCTGCACCACCCCTACGAGTCCTTCCTGCCGGTGGTCGAGTTCGTGCGCGCCGCCAGCGAAGACCCGGACGTGCTGGCGATCAAGCAGACGCTCTACCGCACCGGCAACGAGTCGCCCTTCGTGGCGGCGCTGGTCCAGGCCGCGCGCAACGGCAAGGAGGTCACGGCCGTGATCGAGCTGCGCGCGCGCTTCGACGAGGCGGCCAACATCCAGGTCGCCACGCGTCTGCAGGAGGCCGGCGTCAAGGTCGTCTACGGCGTCGTCGGCTACAAGACGCACGCCAAGCTGCTGCTGGTCGTGCGCCGCGAGGGCGCGCAGATGCGCAACTACGTGCACCTGGCCACGGGCAACTACCACGCCGGCACGGCCAAGGCCTACACCGACATCGGTCTCTTCTCCTGCGACCGCGACCTGGGCGAGGACGTGCAGCGCCTGTTCACCGAGCTCACCGGCCTCGGCCGTTCGGCGCGCCTGAAGCGCCTGCGCCAGGCGCCCTTCACGCTGCAGAAGAACCTGATCGCGCTGATCGACCAGGAGGCCGACATCGCGCGCTCCGGCAAGCCCGCGCGCATCGCGGCCAAGATGAACGCGCTGGCCGAGCCCAAGATCATCCAGGCGCTCTACCGCGCCTCGCAGGCGGGCGTCGAGATCGACCTGGTCGTGCGCGGCGTGTGCTGCCTGCGGCCGGGCATCCCGGGCGTCTCGGACAAGATCCACGTGCGCTCGATCATCGGCCGCTTCCTCGAGCACAGCCGCGTCTTCTACTTCGAGGCCGAGGGCAAGGAGCTGGTCTTCTGCTCCAGCGCCGACTGGATGCAGCGCAACTTCTTCGCGCGCGTCGAGGTGATGTTCCCCGTGCTCGACGAGCGCCTGGCGCAGCGCGTGTACCAGGAGGCGATCGAGGTCTACCTGGCCGACAACTCGCAGGCCTGGATCCTCGGCCCGGACGGCAAGTACAAGAAGGCCAAGCCCGGCAACCAGAAGCCGCGCGTCGCGCAGGAAGAGCTGCTGCAGCGGCACGGGGGCGCGTAGGCAAGCGTAACTGATTGCGCAGTGGCGCTTTAGGTCGCTCTCACTCAGCGGTACGAGGGGCGCTCCCTAGCGGGCGGGCGGCCTGAGCTCGAGTGCCGAGCGCTTCACCCCGCTCCCGCGGCCCTGAGCGCAGCGGAGTCCGGTTCGCGCACACCGCGCACGAGGACGGCTTCACGCGAACCGTGAACGAAGCTTGAGACTGATTCATCTCGCGTGAAGAGAATCCACTCGCTCATGGACAAGTGGATTGCGGGTTTGGCTAAGTGGGGCGCGAGGGGACACGCATGGCAGCATTGAGGGTGACGATGGATGACCAGGCGGCGGCCATTCCGTTTCGATGGAGTTCGGGCCGCCTCGAGGTCGCGCTGATCACGCGGCGCCAGGGCAAGCACTGGATCGTTCCGAAGGGCAACATCGAGCCCGGGGAGACGCCGCGCCGCTCTGCGCTGCGCGAAGCCACGGAGGAAGCGGGCCTGCTCGGCCGGATCGGTCTGCGGCCCTTCGGCGCCTACGAGTACCGCAAGGGCCGCGAAGCGCGCACCGTGGTCGTCTTCCTGCTCGAGGTGACCGAGGAGCTCTCGCGCTGGAGCGAGGACGACGTCCGCGATCGCAAGTGGCTGCGCGTGGAGCGCGCGGCCGATCGGGTGCGCGAGCGAGGTCTGCGGCTGCTCCTGCGCGGCCTGGCCGAGCGCCAGTCGGCCTGAGCCCGGGAGTGCCTGCCGAGCGCGTTGCCGAGTATCGCGATGCAGACGGCTGTGGCAGACTCGCGCTTCGTGGCCCCGGCGATGGAACGGAAGGAGGCGCTCGCGAACGCCGCGTTGGCGGGCGTTCCGCACTGTGCCTTCGAACTGCCCTCGCAGGGAGCACCCTGGCGCGACGCGCTGGCGGGCACGAACCTGCAGGCCGAGCCGGAGCGCTGTTCGAGCGAGGTGCTGCTCGACAGCTTCGACCGCCGCCTGGGTGAAGCCGGCCTGGAGCTCGCGCTGCGGCCCGCCGAGCGCGGGGTCGTGTGCCGCTTCGGCGCGCAGACCTTCGAGCTCGAGCGCCGGCCCGTCTTCGTCTGGGACCTGCCCTTCGCGCTCGCGCGCGAGCTGGCCGGCCTCCTCGAGGCACGCGCGCTGCGTCCACTCGGCGAGCACGCGCTCAGGGCCTCGTGCTGGGCCGTGCTCGACGAGCAGCGCAAGGTCGTGGCGCGCATCGCCGAGGAGCTGCACGAGCTGCGCCCGGGCAACGGCGCCGAGCCCCGAGTGCTGCGGCGCCTCGTGCTGCAGGGCGTGCGCGGCTACGACGCCGAGCTCGCGCGTCTGGCCGAACTGCTCGGGCGCGTGCCCGGACTCGTGGCCCTCCCCGACGCGCACTTCGACCCGCGCGCGCAGCTCGCACCGGCGCCGCGGAGCGGGGGACGCTGGCCGCTGCTCGCGCCGGACGTGGGCGCCTTCGAGGCCCTGACGCGCATCGCGCGCGCGCAGCTCGCGATCCTGCGCGCCAACCACGCCGGCCTGCTCGCGAACGAGGACGCCGAGTTCGTGCACGACGTGCGCGTAGCGATGCGGCGGCTGCGCTCGCTGGTCTCGCAGCTGAAGGGCGTGCTCGCCGAGCCCGAGCAGCAGCACCTCGCGGACGAGCTGCGCTGGCTCGCCTCCCGCACGGGCCCGGCGCGGGATCTCGACACGCTGCTCTTCGAGCTGCGCCTCGGCGAACCCGAGCTGCGCACGGAGCTCGAGCCGGTCGTGATGGCCTTCGCGGCCGAGCGCGAGCGGATTCAGGCCGTGCTGCAGGCGGATTTCCGCTCCGGGCGCGCGCAGGCGATCCGGACGCGCCTGCGCAGCGTGTTCTCCGGCAAGGGGGACCCGCAGTGCGCGGGCCCGAAGGCCGGGATGCCGTTCCGCGAACTGCTCGCCGCGCGCCTGCGGCGCAGGTTCCGGCAGGTCGCGGCGCTGGCCGGCCAATTGACCGAGCACAGCCCGGCGGCCGACCTGCACCAGCTGCGCATCTCGTGCAAGAAGCTGCGCTACCTGCTCGAGGGCTGCCGCGGCTTCGTGTCCAAGGACGAGCTCGCGGGCGCCTCTCAGCACCTCAAGGGCCTGCAGAGCGTGCTCGGCGCGCTGCAGGACTCGGCCGTGCAGGCAGAACTCGCGCGCAGGCTCGCGCTCGAGCTCGCCGTCGATGCCGGAACGCGCGCGCACCTCGCTCTCGGACAGTTCCTCGAGCGTCTGGCGCAGAACGGGCGTGCGGCACGGGCGCGCCAGGCCGAGCTCACGGCCGAGTTCCTGGCCGCCGACTCGCGCGCGGGCTTCAAGGCGATCCTGCGCGCGCTCGAGCCGCGAACGGAGGGAGCAGCATGAAGGTCCTGGCGCTGCACAATCTGAAGGGCGGCGTGGGCAAGACCACGACGGCGGTGCACCTCGCGCACCTCTCCGCGCGCGGCGGCCGCGCGACGCTGCTCTGGGATCTGGATGCGCAGGGCGCGGCGAGCTGGATCCTGCGCGTGCGCGTCAGCTCCGAGACGCGCCCGCGGCGCCTCTTGCGCGACCGCCAGAACCTGTGGGAGGCGATCCGCGGCAGCGACTGGCCCTGCCTGGACGTGCTGCCCGCCGATCTCTCGCTGCGCAAGCTCGAGTCGTGGCTGCACGACGAGGACGAGCCCGCGCGCGCCTTCGCACGCGCGCTCGAGGACCTTTCCAGCCGCTACGAACGCATCGTGCTCGACTGCCCGCCGGGGCTCTCGAGCCTGACCGCCTGCGTCTTCGATGCCGCCGATGCGCTGGTCGTGCCCACGATCCCGAGCACGCTCTCGCTGCGCGCCCTGGCGAGCCTCTACCAGCACCTGAAGCCGGAGCGCGAGCGCGGTCTGCAGCTCCTGCCCTTCCTCTCGATGCTCGACGCGCGCAAGGCGCTGCACCGGCAGGTGCGCGCGTTCGTGCGCGAGAAGGGCCTGGGCTTCCTGGCGACCGAGATCCCGTACTCGGCCCAGGTCGAGAACATGGCCGCGCAGCGCCTGCCGCTCTCGGTCTCCGGCCGGCAGCCGGCCGCGGCGGCCTTCGCCAGCCTGGCGCAGGAGATCGAGCAGCGCCTCGCTGCGGGAACTCCCGCAGCGAAGCTCGGGCGCTCGCACATCCTGGAGTTCCTCGAGGACGCTCAGCGCAACTCGAGCTCGTAGCCGACGGCCTTCAGCCGTTCGCGCTCTTCCGACAGGTCCGCCAGGCTGAGCGGGTTCTGCTCCAGCCAGCCCTCCGGGAAGGCGAGCATGTAGCCCGTCTTGCGCGTGCGCAGCGCGACCGGCGGCGCGGGCTGCGCGCCGCGGCCGCGGTTGAGCAGCACCGCGAGGCGCAGCAGCAGCACGAGGCGCAGGGCCTCGGGCTGCAGCAGCTCGGGCAGCGCCTGGATCGGCTCCAGCTCGAGCTTGCGGCGGTGGCCCTGGATCAGCGCCGCGAGCAGCTGCTGGTCCTGGCGCGAGAAGCCCGGCATGTCGGAGCTGGCGACGATGTAGGCGCCGTGCTTGTGGTAGCCCTGGTGCGAGATCGAGAGCCCGATCTCGTGCAGGCGCGCGGCCCAGCTGAGGAAGCGTGTCGAGCTCTCGCGCTCGAGCGCCCACTCCTCGCCGCACTGGCCGAAGAGGTCGAGCGCAGTGCGCTGCACGCGGCCGGATTGCACCAGGTCCGCGGCGTAGCGCTCGCCCATGCGGCGGATGGTCATCTCGCGCAGGTCTTCGTGGCGGATGCGGCCGACGAGGTCCCAGAGCACACCCTCGCGCAGCGCGCCCAGGGAGCCGTGCATGTGCTCGATCCCCAGGCCCTCGAAGAGCGCCAGCAGGATCGCCAGTCCGCCGGGCAGCACGTCGCGGCGCTCTTCGGCCAGGCCCTTGAAGTCGAGCTTCTCGCACTGCCCCGCATCGAGCAGCTCCTTCTTGAGCTTCTTCAGGCCCTTCTCGGTGATGCCGGCGCCGTCCCAGCCGTTCTCGTGCAGGATCTGCTCGATCGAGAGGATCGTCCCGGATGAGCCGACGCACTCGCTCCAGCCCAGCGCGCGGTAGTGGCGCTCGAGCGAGCGCACCTCGAGGCGCGCCGCCAGGACGGCCTTCTCGAAGCGCTCCTTGTCGATCTCGCCGCGCGGGAAGAAGCGCAGCGACCAGTTGACGCAACCCATGTGCAGGCTGTCGGCCTCGATCGGCTCGAAGCGCTCGCCCAGGATGCACTCGGTCGAGCCGCCGCCGATGTCCACGACCAGGCGCCGGTCCGCGCCTTCGGCGAGGTCGTGCGCGACGCCCAGGTAGATCAGGCGCGCTTCCTCCTGGCCGGAGACGATCTCGATCGGGTGGCCGAGCACGTCGCTGGCCTTCTCGAGGAAGGCGGTCGAGTTGCGCGCGACGCGCAGCGCGCTCGTGCCCACGGCGCGCACGCTGCCGCGCGGCATGCCGCGCACGCGCTCGCCGAAGCGCGCCAGGCAGGCCAGCGCACGCTGCTGCGATTCCTCGTCGAGGCGCTTCTTCTCGCCCAGGCCGGCGCCGAGCTGCACGCGCTCGCGCAAGCGGTCGAGGATCGAGAGCTGGTCGCCGACGAGGCGCGCGACGACCATGTGGAAACTGTTCGAGCCCAGGTCGATCGCCGCGACGCTCTCGAAAGGCGGGGCTTGTCTCACGCCGCCGTCTTACGCGAGCGCCGCGCGCGCTGCAACGCCTCAGTCGGCCTCGGGGAAGACCCAGGCCGCGCGCAGGCTCTCGAGCAGCGCGCGCTTGATCAGGAGCGGATCAAGGCGGCTGTGCGCCTGCGCGTCGTTGTGCTCGGCGAAGAACTCGAGCTCGGCCCGGCCGAACCACAGCTCGGGCGCCGGGCTGTCGGTCGGCTGCGTGCGCCAGGCGAGTGCTGCGCCCGGCGCGAGCGTCTCGAGCTCGTTGAGCCGGGCTGCCAGCGCCTCGAGGTCCGGGCGCGGCAGCGCCGGGCGCGAGACGAGCTCGAACCAGGAGCTGGTGTTGAGCACGAGCCGCGCGCGCGTGCCGCTTCCTTCCCGGGCAAGCACCAGCGCGCGGTCGCGCTCGCTGGTCCCGAAGAGCGCGTGCCTGCCCGGATCGATCGGGCGCTCGCTGGTCCAGACGGCCAGCTCGAGGTGCACGATTTCGTCCCTTGCGGCGCCGCGCAGCGCCTCGAGATCGCCGCGCAGGCGCTCGAGCCGCGGTTTCCACAGCGGCGCGAGCTGCTCCAGTCCGCCGTCCAGGATCCAGGGCAGGCGCTCGACCAGCTCGCGCACCAAGAGCTCGTGCTTCTCGGCGCCGCTCTTCCCGCCCCAGAGCGCTTCCCAGGGCGAGCCGGGCTCGGCCAGGGCGCTGATCAGCGCGTCGAGCGCGAAGGCGCGCTCGTTCGGCACACGGAAAAGGTCGCCGGCCGCTGCGGCCTGCAGCAGGAACTCCCCGCGCGCCAGCGCCTCGTTCGGCCGCGCCAGCGCGAAGATCGCCAGCACGCCGTCGGTGTCGTAGTGGTTGTTCGCGATCGCCGTGCAGCCGCGCGCGAGCTCTGCCTGCCGCGCCTCGGAGAGGCGCGCGAAGTTGAGCGCGATGCCGGTCGAGAGGTCGTGGCGCAGTTCGGGCGGCGTCTTCTGCCCCGGCCAGTGCGAGAGGTTCAGCCCGGGCGCGTCCCAGGCGCCGTCGACGCTCAGCACCGGCTCGGCCGGGAGCGCGTCGAAGATGCGGATCGGCAGCTCGGCGACGCGCACGCTAGCCCTGCGTCTTGATGCCCTTCTCGAGCTTGGCGAGGTTGTTCTTCGAGTCGCGCAGCGCGACCCCGTAGAGCTCGCGGTCGGCCGGGCTGAGGTCCTTCTTCTCCAGCAGCGCCTGCGCGCGCTCGTAGGCCTTCTGGTAGAGCGCCTTGGCGCGCTCGGGCTCGCGGTCGAGGCAGTAGTGCAGCATCACCGCGGTGTCGTTCAGGTAGTTGGGGTGCTCGGGCTCGAGCACCAGCGCGCGCTCGTAGTCCTTGAGCGCCGTCTCGTAGTACTCCATGGCCAGCTTGTGGTCCTTCTCGTTCTTGCCGCGGCGCAGGTCGTCGCCCGCGTCGCGCCAGAACAGGCCGGCATTGTTCCAGTAGCGCGAGTCCTTGCCCGAGGCCAGCGCCTGCACCTCGGAGAACTGCGCGGCCGTGACCTTCAGGTCGGCCTTGGCGCACTCGCCGACCAGGTTGTCGAGGATCGCGAGGTAGCGCGCCGGGTTCTGCTGCACGGTCGCGACGAGGTCGTCCCTGTTCTCCTTGCAGTGCCGCGCGATGGACTCGATCGCGCCCTTGTAGTCCTGGTGCGAGAAGCGGCAGACGCCGATGAAGAACCAGGCGTTGTAGTACTGCGGCCACTTCTGGACCGCGCCCGCGAAGGCCTTCTCGGCCGTCTCGTACTGCTTCTGCTCCATGCGCGCCCAGCCCAGCCACCAGAGCAGCGTCGCGTCGCCGGGATTCTCGGCGCCCCAGCTGGCGACGAAGGCCTGCTCGGCGCCCTCCATCGTGGCCAGGAAGATCTCCGGGTACTCCTTGTCGAAGCTGCCCGCGATCTGCGCATAGAGCTGCTCGAGCTTGATCACGTTGGGGTCGAGGCCCAGCGCGCGTCCGTAGGCCGCACTGGCGGCCTGCTTGTCCTTCGACCAGGAGGCGATGTCGCCCAGCTGCTTGTGCGCCTGCGCGCGCAGCACGCGGTCTTCCACCGCGCTCGAGGGCGCGAGCAGCGCCTCGACCTTCTCGAACGCGCCGCGCGCGGCCGCGAGGTGCGCCGCGGCCTGCTCCTTCTGCGCCTCGTCCTCCCGCGCGGCGATGTACTGCGAGAAGGCGATCTGGCCCAGCATCTGGTACGCGGGTGCGTCCTTGGGCTCCGCCGCGCAGGCCTGCTCGGCCGCGGTGCGCGCGCCGGGCAGGTCCTGCGCGTACCAGGCCGACTCCGCCAGCGGCAGCCAGGCGTCGAAGAAGCGCTTGCCGTCGGCCGCGGTGGCCTTCTTCAGGAAGTTGACCGCGTCGGCGAAGTTCATCCCGATGATCGCGCCGCCGGCCTGCTGCGCCATGCGGTCCTTGGCCGTGAACCAGAAGCCCATGCCGTAGAGGTAGTCGATCTCCGGGCCCTTCTCGGTCTTGGCCAGCTTGTCGATCGCATCGAGCGTGTCGTTGATCTTGCCCAGCTTCAGCTGGCAGCGCAGCACCCACATGTGCGTTGCCAGACCGCCCTTGCCGAGCTCGTCCGCGCGCTCGAAGAGCGTCAGCGCCTCGGGCGCCTTGTTCTGCGAGAGCAGCGCGCGGCCCTGCTGCACGAGCGCCTCGGGCGTCTCCTGCGCGCGCGCAGGGGCGAATCCGAGGGCGAGGAAGAGGAACGAGAGCATCGGATTCATCATCGGGTTCACTTGTCCTTGCAGGGCGCGGCCCAGCGCGTGGCGTCGGTCACGCGCGGGTCGAGCTTGCCCGAGAGCGCCGCCTGCGCCTGTTCGAGGTAGCCGCCCGGGCCGGTCACGTCCTGGCGCGGGTCCAGGCCGCGGCACTTCTCGAGGTACTCCAGCGCGTGCGCCGCGTCGCCGCGCAGCGAGAGGCACAAGACACCCAGGTTCTGCCAGGCGTCGCCCATGGCCGAGAGCAGGCGCTGCTGCTCGAGCTTGCGCTGGTTCTTCGATTCGTCCTCGAGTCCCGCCTCGGCCAGCGCGCGCGCCAGCTCGGGCAGGCGCGCCTCGCCCAGCTCCAGCGCCCGGCGCAGCATGCGCTCGGCCTCGTCCGGGTCGCGCTGCAGGTGGTAGACCAGGATCAGCGCGCAGTCGTTCAGCAGCGCGACGTCGTCGGGCGCGAGCTGCACGGCGTCCTGGTAGGCGCGGAAGCTGCGCTCCATCTGCTCGCGCGCGCGCGCGAGCAGCGCATCGGCCTCGCCGCGCGCACCGCGCGCGCAGGCGGCGCGCGCGCGCGACTCGAGCTCGACCGCGCTGTCGCGCAGCGCCAGGCCCGCGTCGTTGGCCCAGCCGGCGTTCTCCGGTGCGAGCCGGTGCAGCTCGCCGAAGAGCTCGCTGGCGTGCAGCAGGTCCTTGTCGGCCCAGTGGCGCGCCAGGCGGTCGAGGCCCTCGAGCGGCGAGGGCAGGCCGGCCGGCAGCGCGCGGCCGGGCGCGAGCGTCTCGGCCTGGTGGAAGGCGGCTTCCGAGGCCTGCACGTCGCGTTCGAGCAGCGACCAGCCGATCCCGACGCGGCAGGCGGCACGGTAGTCCTGGCAGGCAGGCGCGATCGAGGGCTCGAGCGCGGCCGCGCGGGCGAAGAGCGCGTCGGCCGCCTCGAACTCGGTGCGACCGTCGCGCTGCACGGCGGCCAGCTCGCAGCCCGCTTCGTAGTGCTGGACGGCCGGGTACCACGCGCCCAAGGCCACCTCGGGATGCCGCGCGGAGAAATCGGCGTAGTCCGAGAGCAGCCGCTCGCGGCCGCCGAGTGCCAGCGCGAGCCGTGCGGCGCGCTCGTGCAGCAACGGGTCGGCGGGCGCGAACTCGAGCGCCCGCGCGGTCGCGGCGGCGGCGCGCCCGGCGCGCTCGTGCTGCTCGAGGATCCCGGTCAGCTGCTGCCAGGCCCACAGGTCGGCCGGAGCGAAGCCCAGGAACTCCTCCAGCGCGCGCGCCGTGCGCTGCGCGGGCGCCGCGAGTGCATCGGGCGCGGCGCCAGCCGCTTCCAGCTCGCGCAGCTCGGCCACGCTGGCCTGCGCGCGCGCTCTCTCGGCCGCGCCGTCGGCCAGCGCGGCCCCGCGCTCGACCGCCTGTTCGGAGTACTCGCGCGCCGGGCCGGTCTGGCCCAGCCAGAAGGCCGCCTCGCTGGCCTGCGTCCAGTCCTCCGGCCCGCCGCGCGAGCGCGCCGAGCGCAGACCGTCGTCGAGGGCCGACTGCACCAGCTCGCGGCCTTCCGGACCCTGCTGGATCCCGACCAGGTAGCGCGCACGGGCGCGCAGCGAGTAGAGGCGCGGGCTCTCCGGGTTGCTGCGCGCGCAGCGGTCGAGCATGGCCAGCGCGCGGGCGGGGTCGCCGCCCTCGAGCACGCGCTCGGCGAGGTCGAGTTCGCGCGGGCCGAGCCACTCGACCAGCAGGTCTCGGGCCTGCTGGAAGTCGGTCCGCGCCAGCGCCGATTGGGCCGCGGAGCGCAGATCCTCCTCCAGGGGCGTCCCGGCGGGCACCTGCGGAGCCGTCTCGGGCACCAGGGCGGAGAGCAGGCTGGCCCGGTCCACCGGCTGCTTGGCCTCGGGGAACCAGCGCGCGAGCAGCTCGCGGGCCCGCTCCTCGGCCTCCCGGTTGCGCGCGGAGGGACTCTGGCAGGCGTTCGCGAGCAGCGCACAGGCGCCGGCTGCGATCGGGAGGAGGAGGGGACGCGGCATCGCTCGAAGGACGGGGCGGGGGATTCTAGCCGGGCCGTGCCGCAGGCGCGGCCAGATACCCGCGCGCGAAGGGAGGGTCACCCGGGGAAGAACCGGCCACGTGGCGCGTCCCTGGCCTGCTCGCGCCAGCCGGGCCTGCCTGCTAGCCTCCTCCTGAACCATGCCCCGCATGCAGCGACTGCGCCTCCTGGCCCTCGGCTCCCTCCTCGCCGGAGCGGCGCTCTGGCTGCCGGGCTGTGACAACCCCGCCTGCGTCTTCGGGGGGAACTGCTTCGGCGAAGCGCCCAGCGGAGCGCTCGGAACGGCCGCGGCCACCGTCCCGGCCAACAACGAGTGGCTCAACTCGGCCGTGCCCACGGTGCTGCGCGTCTCGCCGAACGGCACGCCGACCGTCGATTCGCGCACCCCGCTGGTGGTCGTCTTCAGCGAGTCGATGTCCTCGAGCGGCATGTCGACGCTGTTCCTGCTGCAGGACTCGACCGGGCCGGCGATCTGCAGTCACGTCGCTGATCGGCGACGGACGGGTTCTGGTGCTGCTGCCGGTGCAGGCGCTGGCCGCCAGCACGGCCTACACGCTGAGCTACAACCCCAACGCCCACGTCCAGGACCGCAACGGGCAGGAGCTGGCGATCCCGACCGACACACAGGTCGCGAGCTTCACCGTCTCGGCCAGCGACTCCGCCACGCCCAAGCTGCTCGCGAGCTGGCCGGCCGACAACTCGACCAACCAGGGCGCGAAGGGCGAGATCCTGGCCATCTTCGACCGGCCGCTCGACGAGCTCTCGCTCGACTCGGTCGCGTTCCACGTGCAGGTCAACGGCGCCGACCTCGTGCCGCCCATCGAGCCGTCGGTGTTGACGCTCGCGGGCGTGTCCACCGATGCGCGCGTCGTGCGCTGGCGCGACGTGGACGCGAACGGCAATCCGCAGTCGCTCGGCCTGGACGCGGCCGTGACGCTCGAGCTCTCGCCCGCGGCCACCGCGCTGATGGATGTCGACGGCAACGCGGTCCCGCACGCCATCATCGACTACCGCAGCGCGCCCTTCGGCGCACCCGTCGGCGGCGCGATCACCTCGCTGCCGCAGGACGCGATCGGCATCGACAACATCAGCGGGCCGCAGGACCTGGCCGTGCGCGTGACCTTCGAGGGCGCGGCCAGCGGCGACCACCTGGGCGTGTACATCTTCGGCACCGAGCCGAACGTGGCGCAGAACCCCAAGCTGATCTGCCTCTCGCGCGACGTGGCGCTGACGGCGCCATTCACCGAGTTCACGCTCACCGCGGCCGAGCTCGACCTGCTCGCGCCCGGCTCGCCGGTCAAGGGCCGCGTGGCCGACGGCAACGTGGAGTTCGCCTTCCAGCTCAAGCGCGGCAGCATCCTCAGCCCGATCACGCGCCTGGACGTCGATCCGCTGGTCGCGGGCAATCAGGCGGCGGTGCTCGACACGACGCCGCCGGTGCTGCTCGGGCTCTCGAGCACGGGCACCATCACGAACAGCTTCAAGTCCGACATGCGCGACCTGGTCGTCGTCGGACGCGCGAGCGAGGCGCTGCGCGCGGCGACGGTCAGCTGCGCGCTGGGCGACAACATGGGCGGCAACCCGGGAGCGCCCGCGGTCGCCGGCAGCAACCCGAACGGTCTCTTCATCTGCAAGCCGGTGGCGCTGGGTCTGGTCGATCCGGCACAGATGCCGCTCGATTTCCAGCTCACGATCTACGACCGCGCGCTCAACCAGGCCGGGCCGCTCACTTCCAGCTACCGCCAACTCGGCGGGGTCGGGCCCGGGAACACGAGCTTCACCGAGATCGCCGTGCGCGTCTTCGACGCCAACACGCTCGCGCCGATCCAGTCGGCACAGGTCTACACGCACGGCTGGGACTTCGCCGGAGCGACTGCGATCGCGCAGCTCCAGACCGACGCCAACGGGTTCGTCGCTGATCCCGGCCTCCAGCGACCTGCGCAACATCCTCAGCGTGCAGGCCGCCGGCTACGAGCTGTTCACCTTCGACGGCGTGACGGTGGACCGCGTGGACGTGCCGCTGCATCCGCTGCTGGATGCCGGGGCGACGGTCGAGGGCAGCGTCTCCGCCGCCACGCCGCAGATCGGGCTCTACACGAACCTCGTGGCCGACTCGCGCCTCGACGACCCGGGGCGCATCTTCGAGCCGGTCGCGGCCTGCGGCTTCGACGCCGGCGCGCAGATCTTCTCCTGTCCCTACGATCCCTATCCGATCCTGAGCCGCCGCGTGGGCGCGCAGTCGGCCTTCGCGATCGTCCCGCTGCCGAGCATCATCCTCTACACGCCCGCGGCCTTCCTGAAGGCTGCGACGTTCGAACTGCCGGTCCCGGCCGCGGCCCCGGGCGCTGCGGTGGCCAACGACCAGGCGCACCGGCACATGCTCGACCAGCCGGGTCTGGATCCCGAGGAGGCCGCGATCGACGCGCCGCCGCAGCTGCTGACGACCAGCGCCTACCCCTCCCTGGTGGGCGAGCCCGTGATCAGCGTCGAAGCGACTTCGCCGGGCATGCCCGGCACGGTCGTGGTGGGGGTGGGCAAGGCCTTCACGGATGCGCTGCCGCTCGGGAGCTTTGGCGTGCGAGCGGCCTACCCCGGTTCGGTGGACGGGATCCAGGACACGCCCGACGACCGGCTCGGGATCTACGTGCTCAACGGGACGCTCGACGCCGATCTGCGGCTGCGCATGCAGCTCGAGGACAGCGCCGGGAACATCGGCGGCGTCCGGCCGCGCTTCTCCAGCAACCCGGTCGCCGAGGACCCGCCCGCGCCCGCCGCGCTGGGCGCGATCCCGATCGCGCTCGACCCGTTCGGGGCCGCGGACGACCTCAACTTCACCGACGTGCTGCCCGACTCGGCCGGCCAGCCCGGCCTGTACCGCGTGGTGCTGACCGACGCCGGCGGCGGGCGCTGGGTGATCTGGACCACCGATCCTCCCGACGCGAAGGGGCCCGAGGTGCAGGTCCGTCTGCCCTACCTCGATGGTGTGAACTTGCCGCTCGCCCCGGGCGACCTCGACTGCCGGATCCAGCTCTTCGCCTGGCCCGCGCTCGACCTCACGGGCTTCCTCTGGAGCGACGTCGAGCGCGAGTACGACCTCTTCTCGCGCTCGAGCCTGCTCACGGTCACGCCGCCCTGATGCTTTCTTCCGGCCGGGCCGGTCCCTAGAATCCGGCCCACGCCGCTGTCGCGCCCGATCCGAGGGGATTCGTCGCTGGATCGCTCGCGCCGGCTCTCCCGGAGGAAGTCACCGTGTCTGCGCGCATTCTCGTTCCGCTTCTCAGCCTTCTCTCACTCGCCACGGCCTGCAACCAGTTGCCCAAGCGCCCCGGCGAGTTCGTCGCCACGGGCAAGGGCAGCGCGCTCGAGCAGCAGAGCCCGATCGAAGTGGCGATCGCGCCGCTGACCGACTCCTCAGGAAACGCCGAGCTGCCGCGCAACGAGCTGCGCAGCGCGTTCCAGAGCGCGCTGGTCCGCCGGCGCTACACGCCGATCTCGCTCGAGCTCGTCGACAGCAAGGTCGTCAACGCCGCCTACCGGCCCGGCACGCTCGAGGAGCAGGCCGTGCTGCTGCTCGACGTTCAGCGCTGGGACACGCACCTCTGGGACACGCGCAGCGTGATCGAGGTCACGATCCGGGCGCGCATGGTCTCGCCCGAGAACCCCTCCGGCGAGCTCTGGTCGGGCGTGCTGGAGAAGCGCTGCGACTTCGGCGACATCCAGGAGCAGTTCACCACCGAGGGCGCCCTGCGCCGCCACGCCTGCGAGTCGATCGCCAACGAGCTGCTCGAGGCCATGCCTGCGCGCCAGCCCGTGCCGGGCAAGTCCAAGCCCTGAGGAACCGGCCGCGCTTGCCCCCCGCGGCCCCCGGCCGTAGACTGTCCGCCACTCGAAGTCGGCCCTGAACGCCCTTCGACCCGCCCTCCTCCGGGGGGCGTGGCGCACCCGGACCGAGGGACCTTGCCTTCGGACCGCGGCAAGTCCTGCAGTCGCCATGCACAAGGAGTCGCCATGGCCGTCCCCGTCGCACGCAAGTCCGAAGTCATCTCCAAGTTCGCCCAGAAGAAGGGCGACACCGGTTCTCCCGAGGTCCAGGTCGCCCTGCTGACCGAGAACATCAACAGCCTGACCGGGCACCTGAAGACCCACCGCAAGGACTACACCTCGCGCCGCGGCCTGCTGGTGATGGTCGGCCGCCGCAGCAAGCTCCTGAAGTACCTGCGCAACGAGCAGCCGGAGCGCTACCGGGCGCTGATCGAGAAGCTCGGCCTGCGCCGCTGAGCCGTGCGCGAGCATTCCCTGACCGGTGCAGGCCGCCGCCTTTCCCCGAGGCGGCGCCGCCGGCAGAATGTCCACAGCAAACGAGAAACGTAAGCAACCACAAGTGAGATCTTTGACCCGATGAAGTTCAACCACGTTCGAGTCGAGCGCACGATCGGCGGCAAGCGGATCGTCCTCGAGACGGGCATCGTCGCCCGGCAGGCGCACGGCGCCGTGATCGCGACCCTGGGCGAGTCGATGGCCTTCGCGGCCGTCGCCACCGGCACCCCGCGCCAGGAGCAGGATTTCTTCCCGCTCACCGTCGACTACCGCGAGAAGACCGAGGCCGCGGGCAAGATCCCGGGCGGCTTCTTCAAGCGCGAGGGACGCCCGACCACGAAGGAGATCCTGACCATGCGCCTGATCGACCGCGCGATCCGGCCCATGTTCCCCGACGGCTTCAAGAACGAAGTCCAGGTCATGTCGCACGCCCTGTGCTACGACGGCCTGAACAACACCGACGTGCTGGCGATGATCGCCTCCTTCGCCGCGGTGCGCATCTCCGGCCTGCCGACCGACGCCACGCTGGGCGCGGTGCGCATCGGCCACCTCGACGGCCAGCTGGTCGCGTTCCCGACCGACGACCGCCGCCGTTCCGAGTCGCTGCTCGACCTGGTGGTCGCCGGCCACAAGGAAGGCATCTGCATGGTCGAGTGCTCGGCCCAGGAAGTTCCCGAGGAGGGCATGCTCGAGGCGCTCGAGCTGGCGCAAGGCCTGATCCACCAGATCGTCGAGATGGTCGAGGAGCTGCAGGAGAAGGCCGGCAAGCCGCCGATCGCCTGGAACGTGCCCGTGCGCGACGAGGCGCTGCACACGGCGGTCAAGAAGTTCGGCCCGGCGCTCGAGAGCGCGGTCTTCACGCAGGGCAAGCACGAGCGCTACGCCGCGATCGACGCGATCAAGGCCGAGTGCGTCGAGAAGCTCTCGGCCGGCGTGCTCGACGAGAAGGAGCAGGCCGCGCGCACCAAGGCGGTCAAGGCCGCCTTCGAGGAGCTCGTCACGTCGGTCGAGCGCGAGATGTGCCTGCAGGGCAAGCGCATCGACGGGCGCAAGCTCGACGAAGTGCGCGAGATCACGATCCTGCCCAACTTCATCCCGCGCCAGCACGGCTCGGTGCTCTTCACGCGCGGCGAGACGCAGGCGCTGGTCTCCTGCACCCTCGGCACGCCCGACGACGAGCAGATCATCGACGGCCTGGAGGAGGAGTACAAAAAGAACTTCTACCTGCACTACAACTTCCCGCCCTACTCGGTGGGCGAGACGCGCCGCATCATGGGCCCGGGCCGGCGCGAGATCGGCCACGGCATGCTGGCCGAGCGCGCGCTGCTGGCCGTCGTGCCGCCGCGCGAGTCCTTCCCCTACACGGTGCGCATCGTCTCGGACATCACCGAGTCGAACGGCTCGTCCTCGATGGCCAGCGTGTGCGGCGGCTGCATCTCGATGATGCTCGCCGGCGTGCCGCTCAGCCAGCCGATCGCCGGTGTGGCGATGGGCCTCGTGACGGACGGCAAGCGCGCCGCCGTGCTGACCGACATCCAGGGCTCCGAGGACCACAACGGCGACATGGACTTCAAGGTCGCCGGCAGCGGCGTCGGCATCACCGCCCTGCAGATGGACCTGAAGGTCAAGGGCGTCAGTCGCGAGCTGATGAGCAAGGCCCTGGCGCAGGCCAAGGAGGCGCGCAAGCACGTGCTGCGCAAGATGCTCGAGGTCGTCCCGCGCCCCAGCCGCGAGATCAGCGAGTACGCCCCGCGCATGGAGGCGCTGCAGATCCCGGGCGACAAGATCGGCTTCCTGATCGGGCCGGCCGGCAAGAACATCAAGGCCATGCAGGCCCAGTACAAGGTGCGCATCTCGGTCGTCGACGACACCGGCAACATCCAGGTCTTCGGCAGCGATTCGAAGCTGGTGCAGGCCTGCGCCGCGGCGATCCAGGCCATGTGCGAGACGCCCAAGATCGGCGCGCGCTACAAGGGCACGATCAAGAGCGTGCGCGACTTCGGGGCCTTCATCGAGATCCTGCCCGGGGTCGAGGGCCTGTGCCACATCTCCGAGCTGGCCGAGGGCTATGTCGAGAAGGTCGGCGACGTGGTCAACCTCGGCGACGTGATCGACGTGGTGGTGATCAACGTGGACGACCGCGGCAAGATCAAGCTCAGCCACAAGCAGGCCCTCGAGCCCGCCGCGAGCTGAGCTCCCGCGCCCTTCCAGAGGATCGATGCGAGCCGGGCCCGAGGGTCCGGCTCGCTCTATTCCGGGGGAGCCTGGGCCCGAGTGCGCAGACCCCGCGGCGCAGATTCTTCCGGATTTTCGCCCTCGTCCCGAGCGCTGGTTCCGTTCTCGAGGAGCGGGCGATTCTTCGGCGGTTGGTGGTCACGTTCTACCTCCAAGTCAGCCGATGAATCGGCCCACGGATGGTCGATGCTCGGACTCGCACCGAGACAGGGCTTTTTCGGAGGCGCCGAAAAATCCTGGGAAACGCGCCACCCGGCTCCGGCGCCGTTTGCTAGAACGAGGCCGGACCCTGCCGGGCGTGCAGGCCGGGTCCGACGATGGCTTTCACTTCGACTCCGACTCCGGTTCAACGACAGGTTCGATCATGAAGAAGCTGATCCTGGCCCTGGTCTGCACTCCAGTGCTGCTGCTTCCCTGCCTCGCGGGCGCCGCGCGTCCGCAGCGCAGTGTGCTGCCCGAATGCGACGCCCAGCCCGTGGCGGGCTGGATCGTCGACCGCGCCGACAACATCTGCGGCCTCGACGACGCCAAGACGCTCTCGAAGCCCGCGAAGGTCGACTACGACGCGCTGCTCAAGGCCACGCCGCAGTACAAGAAGATCAAGGACAACAAGATCGACGTGAATTCCCCCGAGGGAATCCAGTTGCGCCAGGAAGCCGCGAACAAGGTGCGCGACGCCTGCGACAAGATCCGCCAGCAGAACAGCTACTGCTCGGTCTGGAAGACGATCAAGCACAGCGACGGCCGCGCCGTTCCCGACATCACGGACCAGGTGAAGGCGCTGCTCTAGCGCGACCCGGGCGCCAGCCGCCCCATGCGAACCCTGACCGCTCCGCATTGCTGCTCGACCTCTGCCTGGGGCAGGGGTCTTGCGCTTTCTGTGCTCGTGTTCGCGTTCGCATCGGGCTGCCACACTCCCGGCTCCAAGGAACCGCCGCCCGCGCCGGACAAGCCCGACGAGACGCTCACCGTCCAGAAGTTCCAGGAGTTGATCTCGCAGGGCGCGCTCAAGCCCGTCCACGCGATGGAGGACGATCCCTACGACAAGGCCAAGCCGGACATGGACGAGGACGTCTTCGGCAAGGCGATCGAGCGGCTCGAGGAGGGCAATACACCGCAGGCGGAGTCGCCCAAGCCGGTGGAAGCGACGACGGCCTTCCCGGAGAACCCCTACATCCTCTTCGGCAAGCGCATCCAGGTCTATCCCGAGACGGGACTGATCATGAAGCCCTACCCGCTGAAGGTCGGCACGGGGATGAAGCTCAACGAGCTCCTCACGACGTTCGGCAACTTCCCGCTCTACGACCCCAAGTCCGGGCCGCAGCGGCCCGACACGGTGCGCCTGGACCTGAAGGAGAAGTGGGACATGGAGCCGCTGGTCGCCGACCTGCGCGTTCCGATGACCACCGACGGCACGCTGGTCAACCTGGCCGACTGGCTGGTGGTTACGGCCGGCTTCGAGCGCCTCAAGGAGGTCGAG
Organism: uncultured Planctomycetota bacterium; assembly: GCA_963829015.1. GTDB lineage: Bacteria > Planctomycetota > UBA1135 > UBA1135 > JADJLZ01. Next base: position 467,394 of record CAWHGR010000001.1, read on the forward strand.
AGCTTCATCAACATCTTCGCCGCCGGCGTGCCGCAGATCGAGATCGAGGCCAAGATCGTCGAGGTCTCGACCACCGACACGCTCGACTACGGCGTGCGCCCGATCGACACCAACACGCCGATCTTCGGCTTCCCCGACCACACCTTCGTCAGCCAGTTCAACTACAACCTGCCCAACCAGGCCAACTTCTCGACCGGCGACGCGCTGCTGCAACTCGGCGCGGTGCAGGACGGCATGGCCTTCAACGCGATCCTCGAGGCGCTGGCGACGTACCAGAACGTCTCGATCAACTCGCGGCCCAAGATCGCCGTGCGCGAGGGCGGCCGCGCCGAGATCGTCAACACGCTGCAGATCCCGTACTACACGGTCAACAGCATCGCCGTGAACGGGCAGGTGGCGGCGAACCTCGCGATGGTCGAGGTGGGCGTGAAGCTGTTCGTGATCCCGCGCGTGGTCGGCACGCGCACGGTGGCGCTCAACATCGACGTCGAGGCCTCGCAGGAGGCCGGCAGCGCCACGACCTTCTCGCTGCAGAACGGCCAGACGATCTCCAACCCGATCATCGCCAAGCGCGGGGCCAAGACGGTCGTGTACCTCGAGCCCGGACAGGCGGTGATCCTGGGCGGCCTGATCGCCGAGCGCACGGTGGACGCGATCAACAAGGTGCCGATCCTGGGCGACCTCCCGCTGCTCGGGCCGCTGCTCTTCCGCTCGACGTTCAAGAAGAAGGAGCTCACCAACGTGCTCTTCTTCATCCGCCCGCGCATCCTGCAGGGCAGCGACCTGCACACGGAATTCTAGGGCCCCGGGAAGAGCCCCCGGGCTCGCCCGTCCCACCGCCCTGGACCCTCGATCCATGCCTTTGCGAGCCCTACGAGCCCATCCCGGTCGCTCCGGCGCGGCCTTGCTGCTGGCGGTGCTGATCCTGATCGTGCTGGCCGCGATCGTGTTCCAGATCTTCGTCGCGACCAGCACGGCCGCGCGCGTCGGTCGCAACGACGTCGCCATGAGCGCCCAGGAGCTGGCGATCGAGTCGTCGCTGCTCGAGATGTACGACAAGCTGAAGACCGACGGCGAGGCGTCGGACAGCAGCTCCTCGGGCGCGGCGCCGGGCGGTGCCTCCGGGGGCGCCGGCGGGGGTGCGGCGCCCGGCGGCTCGAGCCCCGCGGGCGGTTCGCAGGGCGGCCAGTCCTGCGATTCGCAGCGCGACGAGTGGTACACGCCCGCGCGCACGGAGATCAACGAGGTGCGCCTGCGCATCTTCGCCCAGGACGAGGACAGCAAGGTCAACGTGCTGACCATGCTCGTGCGCGACGAGAAGGCCGCCAAGGAGGCCTACGAGCGCGTGATCCGCGTGCTCGACCGCTGCCGCGAAGGCACCACGGCCGACATCGACTCGCGCACGGCCGAGGAGATGGCCAAGGCGATGCTCGAGTACATGACCAAGGGCAAGAAGTCCGAGGTCCCGCGCGCGACGCAGATCTCCGACGACCCGGCCAACCAGGACCTGAAGCTGCCGCGCTCGCTGCGCGAGTTCCAGATCCTGAAGCCCTTCGAGCCCAGCCACTTCCGCGACTTCCGTGACGAGCGCGGCGTGATGGTGCACTCGATCGAGAGCTTCCTGACCGTCTGGTCCGCGCTCGAGACCGCCGGCGACAAGCCGCCGCCGCCGAACGCCAGCTCCGCGAGCTCGAACTCCAAGCCCGCCTCGGGTTCCTCGGGCAACGCGGGTTCCTCGGGCAATGCAGGCAACACGAAGGGCGGCGCGACTCCCTCCAGCCCGGCCACGGATGCGGGCGGTGCGCCGGCGGGCGCGATCCCCGGCGGTTCGACGCCGGGCGGATCGACACCGGCCGGCTCGGGCTCCGGCAACGGCGCGAACCAGCCTTCCGGCGGTTCGAGCGGCGGCTCGGGCGGCTCGGGCGTCGACACCGGCGGCTGGCAGGTCAACCTGAACACCGCTCCGCCGGCCGTGCTCAAGTCGCTCTTCGACGACCGCGAGGTCAACCCGCGCTTCTGGGACACCGTGATCCAGTACCGCAACCTCGCGGAGGAGAAGGACAAGAACAAGGCTCCTTCCGCGGAGCCCGAGACCGAGCCCGAGCCGGTCTTCGACGAATACGGCCGCGAGGTCATCCAGCGGCGCATCTTCGAGAACCTGCAGGAGCTCGAGGAGGTCGACGGCTGGAAGGACTTCACCAGCGAAGTGCAGTCGCGCATCAAGTCGATGCTGACCGTGCAGTCGCGCGTGTTCTCGATCTTCGTCGTCGCGCGCCGCCCGACCGCGGCCGAGGACGCCAGCGCGCTCGGCGGCGACCCCCAGGCGCTGCGCCTCGCGGAGGAGAAGGGCGACAGCCTGATGCGCGTCGTGCGTTCGGTGGTCTGGCGCCACAAGGTCGACGACGAGATGCGCATCACGCCCCTCATCCGCTGGGAACTCATGGACAGCACCCCGCACGAGGTCCTGGACTTCCCCGAAGACGTGCGCTGAGAGGCGCGCGGAACACGTACGCCGAAGGGCCCGCCGCGGCACCCTTCCGGGGCTCGTTTTGTGCTTGTTCCCCGCGTGCGGTCGCGCAAGAATCCCTGGCCCGGCCACGCCTGCCGGAAGCCTTCCGCACCCCCGGATTCCGCCCGAGCGACCGCATGCCCACGACGAGCGTTTTTGGTGCCCAGTGGGGCGACGAGGGGAAGGGGAAGCTGATCGACCTCCTGGCGCGCGACGCGGACGTGATCGTGCGCTACCAGGGCGGCGCCAATGCGGGCCACACGGTCGTCGTCGGGAACGAGAAGTACGTCCTGCACCTGATCCCCTCGGGCGTCCTGCACCCGGGCAAGGTCAACGTGATCGGCAACGGCGTGGCGGTCGACCCGCTCAAGTTCCTCGAGGAGGTCGAGGGCCTGCGCGCGCGCGGCGTGCACGTGGACGGCAACGGCCTGAAGCTCTCCGCCACGGCGCACGTGATCTTCGAGCACCACCGCCTGATCGACCAGCTCTCCGAGCGCTGGCGCGGCGAGGGCCGCATCGGCACCACCGGGCGCGGCATCGGGCCGTGCTACGCCGACAAGGCCGCGCGCACGGGGCTGCGCGTGGCCGACCTGCTCGACAACGTCTACTGCCGCACGCGCCTGCGCGCCGCGCTGGCCGAGAAGAACGCGCTGATCGAGCGCGTGCACGGCGAGCGCCCGCTGGACCTCGAGGGTCAGCTCGACCGCTACACGGCGCTGGCCGAGCGCCTGCGGCCCTTCGTGTGCGACACCGGCGCGCTGGTGCGCGCGGCGGCCCGGGCCGGGAAGCGCATCCTCTTCGAGGGCGCGCAGGGCGCGATGCTCGACATCGACGCCGGCACCTATCCCTTCGTGACCTCGTCCAACACGGGCGCCAACGGCATCGCGGCCGGTGCTTCCTTCCCCGCGCGCCGCATCGAGCGCGTGATCGGCATCGCCAAGGCCTATTGCACGCGCGTGGGCGAGGGGCCGTTCCCGACCGAGCAGGACAACCCGACCGGCGAGCGCATCCGCAAGCAGGGCAACGAGTACGGCTCGACCACCGGGCGTCCGCGCCGCTGCGGCTGGTTCGACGCGGTGGCCGTGCGCTACGCGCTGGAGATTTCCGGCGCCGACGGCTGGATCGTGACCAACCTCGACGTGCTCTCGGGCTTCCCGGAGATCCGCGCCGCGGCGCGCTACCGCCACGCGGGCGTCGAGCGGCGCGACTGGCCGGCCGAACTCTCGCGCCTCGACGGCGTCGAACCGCTCTACCAGTCCTTCCCGGGCTGGAACGAGGACATCACGCGCGTGCGCAAGTTCGCCGACCTGCCCGCGGCCGCGCGCCAGTACGTCGAGGCGCTCGAGCGCGAGGTCGGCGCGCCGATCCTGATGCTCTCCGTGGGGCCCGAGCGCGAACAAGTGATCCCGCGCGGCCTCTGACGACCATGACCAAGGCGCGCATCGTCCGTCCCGACTTCGGTGGCGCCTTCCCGGCGCACATCGCGATCATCATGGACGGCAACGGCCGCTGGGCCGAGGGCCGCGGGCTGCAGCGCATCCTCGGCCACCGCGAGGGCATCGCCTCGGTGCGCGAGGTCACGACCGAGTGCGCGCGCATGGGCGTCGAGAGCCTGACGCTGTACGCCTTCTCGGCCGAGAACTGGAAGCGCCCGGCGCTCGAGGTGCGCACGCTGATGCAGCTCCTGCGCCTGTTCCTCACCAAGGAACGCGCGACGCTGATGGACAACGACGTGCGCCTGCTCGGCGATCGGGCGCCTCGACGAGCTGCCCAAGAGCGCGCTCGCGGAGCTGCGCCGCACCGAGGAGCAGACGCGCGGCAACCGCGGGATGCTCCTGCGCCTCGCGCTCAGCTACGGCAGCCGCAGCGAGATCGCCGACGCGCTGAAGACGCTGATCGAGGACGCGCGCGCCGGCCGCATCGCCGCGGCCGACGTCGACGAGGAGACGCTGCGGCGCTACCTCTACGATCCCGAGACGCCCGACCCCGATCTGGTGATCCGCACCGCGGGCGAGCTGCGCCTCTCGAACTTCCTGCTCTGGCAGGCGAGCTACTCCGAGCTCTACGTCTCGCCCGTCTGCTGGCCCGATTTCCGCAAGAGCGAACTGCACGAGGCGCTGCGCGCCTACGCCTCGCGCAAGCGCAAGTTCGGCGGCCTGGAGCAGGACGGCAGCGACGCGGACGCGCGCGCTCGCGCCTCGCGGCGCGGGGCCTGATCGCGCGCGATGGATCGGCAGAAGATCCTGAGGCGCACGCTCTCCGGCAGCGCGCTGGCCGGCAGTCTGGCGCTGCTGCTGGTCTGGAACGCGCACAGTTCGAGCGGACTGGTGCTGCTGGTCGCGCTGGCGCTGGTGCTCGGCGCGGCGGTGCTCGAGCTCGCGCGCATGGGCAGCCTGCGCTCCTGGAACCTCTTCGCTGCGCTGGGATGCGCCGCTGCGGCCAGTGTGGGCCTGGCCTTCGCGGCGCGCGCGCGCGGCTGCGCCGAGCTCGAGCTGCAGAGCCGCGGCTGGAAGCTCGGCGAGGCGCTCTCCGGCGCGCACCCGGGCGGCTACGGTCGCATGGCGCTCCTGGCGCTGGCGCTCGGGGCCGGCCTGCACGCGCTCACGCTGGCGCGCCTGCGGCGCGTCGCATGGCTCGCGGGCCTCGGGCTGCTGGTGTTCGTGCTCCACGAGCCGCTCTCGGCCGGCAGCCGCGTCCTGCCCGCGGCGCTCTGCGCCGGAGTCGTGCTCGTCGGTGCGCTGCCCGCGCTGCTCGCGGCCGGACGCGGGCGCGAGCTCGCCGGCGCGGCGCTGCTGGCGCTCTGGCTCGCGCCGCCCTTGCCGTTCCTCTTCAGCCTGTTCCAGGTCTACGGCACCTCGGGCCTGGTGGCGCTGCTCGTGCTCTCGAAGATCGGCGACACGGCCGGCTACTACGGCGGCAGCGCCTTCGGCAAGCGCCACCCGTTCCCGGGCATCAGCCCGGGCAAGACCGAGTGGGGCTGCGTGGCCTCGTTCCTGGCCGCGACCGGCCTCGCCGTGCTGCTCTACCTCGCGGGCGTGCTGCCCCAGAGCCCGCTCGGGATCCAGGGCGCGCTGCTCGCGGGCGCGGGTCTCAACCTCGCGGCGCAGGCGGGGGACCTGTTCGAGAGCTGGATCAAGCGCCGCGCGGGCGTGAAGGACTCCTCGAGCTGTTTCGGGCCCTCGGGCGGACTGCTCGACCAGCTCGACAGCTTCCTCTTCACGATCCCGATGGCCGCCGCGACCTGGCCCTGGATCTTCCCCGGAAGTTGACAGCGCGCGCTCGCATGCGGATCCTCTCGACGGCTTGACCGAGATCACCATCCCGCTGCGCTCGCACGACGAGGCCATCCTGGTCCTCGGTCCCTACGACCGCTACGCCAAGCTCCTGCGCCAGGATCTCGAGATCGAGGTCTTCACGCGCCGCGGCAACCTGCGCCTCAAGGGTTCGGACGAGGGCGTGCAGGAGGCGCGCAGGCGCATCGAGCATCTGCTGGGCAAGAGCCGCAAGGGCCGCGAGCTCGAGAACTCCGACATCGAGTCGATCCTGCTCGGCAGCGAGCCGCCGAGCACGACGCCGGCGAGCCCCACGGCGCGCGCGAACCATCCCAGCCCGCGCAGTCCGGCCCCGCGCGCGCGCCCGGGCGCCGAGCGCTACGACGAGGGCGCCGTCCCGCCCTGGGCCCAGCCGCAGGCGCGCGTCAACGCGCGCAGCCTGCGCGTCAACCCCTTCGAGCCGCGCACCGAGAACCAGCGCCGCTACCTCGAGCTGCTCGAGAAGAACACGCTCACCTTCGGCATCGGGCCGGGCGGCACGGGCAAGACCTACCTGGCCGTCGCGGCCGCCGTGCGCGCGCTGCGCAACGGCCACTGCCGGCGCCTCGTCGTGACGCGCCCGGTGGTCGAGGCCGGCGAGCGCCTGGGCTTCCTGCCCGGCGACCTGCAGGCCAAGCTCAACCCCTACATGCGCCCGATCTACGACGCGCTCTTCGACCTCGTGGACTTCGAGGAGATCGCGCACCTCGAGGAGGCCGGGATCCTCGAGATCGCGCCGCTGGCGTACATGCGCGGGCGCACGCTGAGCCACGCCTTCGCGATCCTCGACGAGGCGCAGAACACGACCATCAGCCAGATGAAGATGTTCCTGACGCGCCTGGGCGAAGGCTCGCGCATGGTCGTCACCGGCGACCCGAGCCAGAACGACCTCGAGCGCGAGCAGAAGAGCGGCCTGATCGACGCCTTGGTGCGCCTCCGCGGCTGGCAGGACATCGGCATCGTCGAGTTCGGGCCGCGCGACATCGTGCGCCACCCGCTGGTCGAGCAGATCGTGCGCGCCTACGAAGCTCCCGCGCGCGAGCGCCGGGAAACCGACCGTCCGTGAGGCGCGCCAGGCGCGCGCGGATCCAGATCGCCTGGCGCGTGCGCGGCCGGCTGCTCGCGGATACCCGGGTGCGCAAGATCCTGCGCAGCGCCTTGGAGCACGGGCGCCGGCCGGGGCTCGAGCTTTCGGTGGTCTTCGTGGGGGATGCGGCGCTGGCGCGCCTGCACGGCCGCTGGCTGGGCGACCGGAGCCGCACGGACGTGATCAGCTTCGAGCTCTCCGACGAGCACTCCGAAGTGGGCGAGCTCTACGTCAGCGCGACCTGCGCCCGGCGCGTGGCGGCCGAGCGCGGCGTCGCAGCCGGGCGCGAGCTGGCGCTGTACCTCGTGCACGGCGCGCTGCACTTGTGCGGCTACGACGATCGCGCGCCGCGCGCGCGTGCACGCATGCGCCGGGCCGAGACGCGCGTCTTGCGCGCGCTCGGCTACGCGGACGATCCGCTGCCGCATCCCTGACGCTCCTTCCCACGATTGCAACGCGCGCGGAAAATTCTCGCGCGACGCGCAAGAGCGCTTGCATCGCACGCGCGAATCGGGCATCCAAGAGCGCGGCGCGGTCATCGGCCGCGCGCAGGCATGGAAACCAGAGGACGATGATCGCCGAGGTGCGCAAGCCGGCCCGCAGACGCAAGCGGAAGGCCGCGAGCACGATCGAGCAGCTCTGGCGCGCCTACGCGCGTTCCCCTGGCGACGAAACCCGCAACCGCCTGGTCGAGCACTACCAGCCGCTGGTCTCGGAGATCGTCTCGCGCTGCTCGGCGCGCCTGCCGCGCCTGATCGAGCGCGGCGACCTCGGCACCGCGGCCAACCTGGGCCTGATCGACGCGATCGAGGGCTTCGACGCCTCGCGCGGCGTGCGCTTCGAGGTCTACTGCGAGTGGCGCGTGCGCGGCGCGCTGCTCGACGAGTTGCGCAACCAGGACTGGCTCTCGCGGCCCGTGCGCACGCGGCTCGAGCAGCTGCGGCGCGTGAGCGAGGAGCTGCGCGCGCGCCTGCAGCGCGAGCCCTCCGAGGCCGAGCTGGCGGTCGAGCTGGGTCCCGACGAGGCGCGCCGCGGCTTCGCGCTGGGATTGTCGGCGGGTTTCGCCCGGCCGATCTGCTCGGGCCACACCCAGGACGCGAACGAGGACGCGCTGGCGGGCCTCGAGGTGCTGGCCGACCCCGACTCCGACGCGCCGCGCGAGCGCCTGGGCCGCGACGACCTCGTGCGCCTCGTCGCCCAGCGCCTCTCGGTGCAGGAGTACCAGATCGTCTACCTGCGCTACTGGGAGGACCTCTCGCTGCGCGAGATCGGCGAGCTCCTGCACCTCTCCGAGTCGCGCGTGTGCAAGATCCACATGCGCCTCCTGGAGCGGCTCAAGGAACGCCTGGCGACCGCGGGCTGACGAGCGCGGCTCCAGATAGGACGAGAGCATGAGGCGCGGCCCCATGCTCTCGTGATTTCCGGCCGGCACCCGGGATGAGCCGGGGGCCTGGAACCGCCGTACAACGCTAGCGCATTGCACTCCCCATGGCGGAAAGCTGGCGTCCCGAAGGACGCACGAGCCGGAAGGCGCCACGCACGGACCCGTCCCCACAGGTCCGCGACGAGCGCATCTCCTCCTCAACGCACGCCAGGCTTCGTCCCCACAAAGCCGGGCGCACTTCTCCTCCAAGGACGACGCCGCCGGTTCCCCAACCCGCGGACGCGTCCCGATCCTGCGCCGAAGCGCAGGACACTCTCTGCCAGAACTGCCAAGTCACCCCTGCCGGGATGCCGTTGTAGGGGCGAACGCCATTCCATGCCCGCGCGACCACCCTCACGACTGCTCGCGACGCGGTTCTCTCTACCCGCTTCGCGCTGCCTGATCGCATCGTGCTTTGTCCCATTGGATCCCTGGAGTCGGCGTTCGCTGTGGAACAGCGCGACTACCCGGGGAGGGAAGAGCGCGGGCGCGGGGCCCGGTCGCTCGACGAATCCCGAGGAGGAACGCGTTCCGTTGCCCCTCGGATGCGACGACGTTCGGTAGCTCGGCTGCCCGCTTGCGTGGGCCCGTGGCTTTGCGTCCCAGCCTCACAACTGGTTTGCCCTTATCGCGTCATCTTCGGAGCCCAGCAGTATATCTACGATATCGCATTGAGGCAAACGGCGCCTGCGATTTATCGCGTGATCACGGGCGAATTCGGCGCGAGCGGAAGAGCTTTCCGCGCGGCGGAAAAGATTGCGCGCTCAGGTGGCGCGCAGCGCGCGATGGACGGCGAGCACGCCGTCGAGGATCGCCGGGAACTGATCCAGCACGACCATGTTCGGCCCGTCGCTCGGCGCGTGATCCGGATCGGGATGCACCTCGAAGAACAGACCATCCACCTCGCCCGTCGCCACCGCGGCGCGCGCGAGGCCGGGCACCTGCCTGCGATCGCCGCCCGTGCGATCACCCAGCGCTCCGGGTTGCTGCACCGAGTGCGTCGCGTCGAACACCACCGGATGTCCCGCGGCCGAGAGGTGCTCGAAGCCCGTCATGTCGACGACCAGTCGTGCCGTAGCCGAAGCTCACGCCGCGCTCGGTCAGCATCACGTTCGGATTCCCCGCAGCCGTGATCTTCTGCGCCACGTTCTTCATGTCCCAGGGTGCCAGGAACTGGCCCTTCTTGACGTTGACGGCCTTGCCGGTCGCGGCTGCGGCGAGCAGGAGGTCGGTCTGACGGCACAGGAACGCCGGGATCTGCAGCACGTCCACGTACTCCGCCGCGCGCGCGCAGTGATCGGGCTCGTGCACGTCGGTCAGCACGGGCACGTGAAAGCGCTCGCGCACCTCGGCCAGCCAGGCGAGTCCGTCCATGCCCGGGCCGCGCACGGCCTTGCCGCTCGAGCGGTTGGCCTTGTCGTAGCTCGACTTGAAGATCAGCGGGATGCCGCGCGTCGAGCAGATCTCGGAGAGGCGCCCGGCGACGCTCAGCGCCAGCTCGCGCGTCTCGAGCACGCATGGGCCGGCGATCAGGAACAGCTCGCCGCCGCCCAGGGTCTGGCCGGCGACGTTCACGGTGGGGCGGCGGGCGCTCATCTTGGCCCTCAGGGTACGAGGAGCGTGAAGGGCTGCGCCAGCACTTCGACCTCGAGCGGGGTCAGGCCGCCCAGATCGCCGTCGACCTGGTAGGGGACGGGTTCCTCCGAGCTCACGCGGATGCGGCGCGCGCGGTGGCGTTCGCAGCGCGGGCTCGGGAAGCCCGGGCCGAGCGCGCGCAGACCGTGCGCGAGCAGGCCCAAGCGGCCGCAGCCGCGGAAGAGGTAGGCCTCGAACAGGCCGTCGTCGAGCCGGCGGTCGGCCGAGAGCACGCGCAGGCCGCCGTAGTTGATCACGTTGCTGAAGATCACGAAGCCGAAGCGGCCTTCGACCACCTTGCCGTCGAGTTCGACCGTGAGCCGCGGCTCGCGGTAGCGCTTGAGCACGTTCAGGGCCGCGCGCGCCCAGCTCCAGTGCGTGATCGGCCCGCGGCGCAGGCGCTCGAGCTCGCGCACGACCAGCGCGTCGATGCCCACGCCGGTGACCAGGAACGAGAGCGCCTCGCCGTTGACGCGCGCGACGTCGATCCTCTGGCGCCGGTCGCCGTGCAGCACCGCCAGCGCGCGCTCGGCGTCGCGCGGCAGCTTCAGGTCGAGTCCCATCACGTTGGCCGTGCCCATGGGTACGATCAGGATCGGCAGCTCGTGGCGCGGCAGGCCCTCGAGCACCTCGCTGACCGTGCCGTCGCCGCCGACGACCACCAGGCGCTCGAACTCGGGCCCGACGCGCGCCGCGCGCTCCCGCGCGTCACCCTTGCGGCTCGTTGCGCAGAGCTCGACCGTCGCGCCCTCGCGCTCGAGGGCCGCGCAGAGCTCGCGCGAGGCGCGTTCGGCGCGGCCGCGGCCGGCGATCGGATTGACGATCACCAGCGCGCGCGAGAAGGGCAGGGTCGGCATCGGCGGGCAGAGAGGATAGCGGGCGCCGTGCTATCCTGCGCGGCCCTGCGCATGAAGCCGAAGCACCTCTCGATCGCCTGTGTCCTGCTGCTCGCCGCCTGTCCGAGCGTGCCGCGCAAGGGGCGCTACTACACGATCCAGGCCGAGCTGTACGAGATGCCGGCCGAACTCGTGCACGAGCTGGCCGGCCTGGACGAGCTCGGAGTGGAGCTGCGCAGCGAGACGGTGCTCGATCGCGTGCGCATGGCGGCGCGCTCGCGCTCGGGGATCGCGACGCTCTCGCGCATGAGCTTCCAGACTCGCGCGGGCGTGCCCTGCGGGAGCGCGCAGCACGAGCGCTCCGAGTGGGTGCAGGACTACACCGTCGACGCGAACTGGAAATCCACACCGGTGACGACCGTGGTCCAGGAGGGCTTCGGATACGAGCTCTGTCCCGGGCCGGGCGAGGAAGGACTGCACCTGCAGTACAAGCTCGAGCGCACCGTGCTGCCGCGTCCGGTGCGCGAGGTGCAGATCACGCTCTCGAACGGCGAGCAGCCCATGGTGCACTCGCTGGACCTCGAGTCGAGGACGCTCGCCTCGAGCTACGATCTCGCGCCGGGCGAGATCCTCGCCGCCTGGCTGCCGGGCTCGAAGCCCGGCCTCGTGACGCTCGTGTGCGTGAGCGCCGAGCTCGCTCCAGGCCGTTCTTGACGCTCGCGGCTCGCACCGCTGAACTGGTCGCCCCCATGGAGCTCTCGACGCGCTTCACGCCCCAGGACCTCGAGCAGGCGATCTACCAGCAGTGGGTCGCGAGCGGCGCCTTCACGCCCGGACCGCGCAAGGCGGGCGAGAAGACGTTCACGATCATGATCCCGCCGCCCAACGTCACGGGCGTGCTTGCACATGGGCCACGCGCTCAACGGCACGATCCAGGACATCATCGTCCGCCAGCGCCGCATGCAGCGGCTGGACGGCGCTCTGGCTGCCGGGCACCGACCACGCCGGCATCGCCACGCAGGCGGTGGTCGAGCGCAAGCTCTACGAGGAGGAGAAGAAGACGCGCAACGACCTCGGGCGCGAGGCCTTCCTGGCCAAGGTCTGGGCCTGGAAGGAGCAGCACGGCAACTACATCCTCGAGCAGTACCGCGCGCCTGGGTTGCCTCGTGCGACTGGACGCGCACGCAGTTCACGATGGACGCGGGTCTCTCGCGCGCGGTGCGCGAGGCCTTCGTGCGCCTGTGCGAGAAGGGCCTGGTCTACCGCGGCGCGCGCCTCGTGAACTGGGACTGCGTGCTCGAGACGGCCGTCAGCGACGACGAGATCGAGTACGTGCCGCGCAAGGACAAGCTCTACCAGCTGCGCTACCCGGTGAAGGGCCGGCCGGACGACGTTCGTGACCGTCGCGACCACGCGGCCCGAGACGATGCTCGGCGACACGGGCGTCGTCGTGCACCCGCACGACGAACGCTACACGGCGCTGCATCGGCGCGACGCTGCGTGCTGCCGCTTCGTCGGGCGCGAGATCCCGCTCGTCGGCGACGAGACCGTCGAGCGCGACTTCGGCACGGGTGCGGTCAAGGTCACGCCCGGCCACGACCCGGCCGACTACGAGCGCGGCGCGCGCTTCAAGCTGCCGATCGTCAACCTGTTCGACAAGCGGCGGCGTGCTCAACGAGAACGGCGGGCCGTTCGCGGGCCTGCCGCGCGAGAAGGCGCGCGCGGCGGTGGTCAAGGAGCTCGAGGCGCTGGGCCTGCTGGGCAAGGTCGAGGACTACACGCACAACGTGGCCGATCTCCGACCGCTCGAAGAGCGTGATCGAGCCGCTGGTCAGCGAGCAGTGGTTCGTGAAGATGGAGCCGCTCGCCAAGCCCGCGATCGAGGCCGTGACGAAGCGGCGCGCTCAAGTTCCGGCCGGAGCGCTGGACCAAGGTCTACCTCGACTGGCTGCTCAACGTGCGCGACTGGTGCATCAGCCGCCAGCTCTGGTGGGGGCACCAGATCCCGGTCTGGTACGACGCGGACGGCGTGCCCGTGCGCGTCGCGCACCGACCTCGAGATCGGCGCGCCGCACCCCAAGACGGGCAAGCCGATCGTGCGCCGCGACGAGGACGTGCTCGACACGTGGGCCAGCTCGTGGCTCTGGCCCTTCGCGACGCTCGGCTGGCCGGACCTCACGCCCGACCTCGAGCGCTTCTACCCGACGCAGTTCCTCTCGACCGCGCGCGAGATCATCTACCTGTGGGTCGCGCGCATGGTCATGGCCGGCTACGAGTTCATGGACCACCTGCCGGCGCGACCAGCGCTGCCCCTTCGAGGTCTGCAACGTGCAACGCGACCGTGCTCGACGCCAAGGGCAGGCGCATGTCGAAGTCGGCCGGCAACGGCATCGACCCGATCGAGATGATCGACAAGTACGGCGCCGACGCCGTGCGCTACTCGCTGGTGCTGCTCACGAAGGAGGGCCAGGACGTCAAGCTCGCGCCCGAGCGCTTCGAGGAGCGGCTTCCGCTTCGCCAACAAGGTCTGGAACGCGACGCGCTTCGTGCTGCTCAACATGCAGGGCGCGCGCGAGCGACACGCACGGCGCGCCTGGAGGACCGCTGGATCCTCTCGCGCCTGGAGGCCGCGCGGCGCGAGGTCAGCGCGGCGCTTCGAGGAGTACCGCCTCAACGACGCGGCCAAGCGCCTGTACCAGTTCGTCTGGAACGACTTCTGCGACTGGTACGTCGAGCTCGTCAAGCCGCGCCTCACGAGCGCCGACGACCCCAGCGCGCCTGCCGCGCGCGGCACGCTGGCGCGCGTGATCGCCGACACGCTGGCGCTGCTTGCACCCGTTCACGCCCTACCTGACCGAGGCGCTCTGGAAGGCGCTGCACGAGACGCTCGGGAAGCCGCATGGCCTGCTGATCGGCGCCGCCTGGCCCGACGGCGCCGGTCTCGCGCACGACGCGACCGCCGAGCGCGAGATGCAGGTGATCATGGATCTCGGTCGGCGCGGTGCGCCAGATCCGCAACCTGACGACGCTCGGCGACCGCACGCCGCTCAGGGCGGTGATCCGCGCGCCGCGCGAGGACGAGCGGCGCGTGCTCGAGCAGCACAAGGCGACGCTCTGTGCGCTGGCGTTCCTCGAGGATCCGCTGATCGATTCCGATCCCCTGCAACCTGCGCATTCGGCCGTGGGCGTCGTGGGCGGCGTCGAGATCTTCGTGCCCCTGCCCGAGTCCGTCGATCGGGTGAAGCTCAAGACCGTGCTCGAGGGTCGCGTCGCCAAGGTGCGCGCTGGCATGGGGGCGCTCCAGGCCAAGCTCGCCAACCCCGCGTTCTGCGAGCGCGCCGACCCCGAGGTCGTGGCCGAGGAGCGTGCGCGCTTCGTCGAGATGGACCTCGAGCTCGGGCTGCTCGAGCGCAACGCAGCCGGCTTCTAGTATCCTCAGCGCCATGCGCGCCCTTGTCGCGAGCCTCGTCCTGGCCGGCGCGGCCGCCGCGCAGGACCCGAGCGAGCTCGAGCCCGAGTCCTACCGCGCCTCGATCTGGACGATCGCCAACGGGCTGCCGCAGGGCTCGATCAACGACCTCGTGCAAACGCAGGACGGCGCGCTCTGGGCCGCGACCTTCGGCGGCCTCCTGCGTTTCGACGGACTGCAATTCCAGGTCTTCGATCTCGAGAGCCTGCCGGCGATGCCCTCGAGCCGCGCCACGGCGCTGGTGCTGGACGGCGCGGACGGATTGTGGGTCGCGCTGCAGAGCGGACACCTGCTGCACTTCCGCGCCGGACGCGCGCTCTCGGTCGAGCGCATCGCCGGCGTGGACACCGAGCCGCTCGCGCTCCTGCGCCACCCCGACGGAGCCCTGTGGGTGCAATGCCTCGGCGGCTCGGTGCGGCGCTTCGCGGCGGGCCGCTGGTCGCTGGTCGCGCCGGCCGAGGGAGGCGGGAGCTACGAGGGCTTGTGCCTGAATCGCGACCTCAGCGTCTCGGCGGCGCTGGGCAGCGAACTCGCCATTTTCGAGCCCGACGGCACGCAGCGCCTGCGCGCAAGGGCCGCGCAGCGCATCCAGGCGCTCGCCACGGGCGACGAGCAGGGACCCTGGATCGGACTCGCGTCGGGGCTGGCGCACCTGGGCCCGCACGGCATCGAGCCCGTCGCGCTGAGCGAGCAGCTGCCGGATGCGATCCAGTGCATCCTGCCCGGCAGCGGCGGCGACCTGTGGCTCGGCACGTCCCACGGTCCGGTGCACTTCTTCCCGTACGGGGCACCCGCGCGCAGCGCCTGGCTCGACTCGAACGAGCCGATCCCGGACGCCGGCGTGCGCGCGCTGCTCTGCGATCGCGAGGGCAACATCTGGGTCGGCTCGGATGGCTTCGGGCTGATCCGCCTGCGGCCGCACCCGCTGACCTCGTTCGGACCGCCCGACTGGCGCAGCGGCGTCAATGGCCTGGCGGACGACGGCGAGGGCGGCGCCTGGGTCGCGCGCGCGTGCAAGGGGCTGGCGCACCTCGTCGAGGGGCGCTGGATGCCCGAGGAAGTCGCGCTCCCCGAACTGGCGGACCGCAGCGCGTGCATCGAAGCGCTGCTGCGCGACACGCAGGGCCGCATCTGGGTCGGGCGAGCCGGGCAGCTGCTGCGCCTGGACCTGCACGTCTCGGGCGAGTTCCGTCCGGTGCTCGCGGAGCTGCGGATCGAAGGCGTGATCGGCCCGCTGCTCGTCGCGGCCGAGGGCGGAGCATGGGTCTCGAGCGCGGGCGGCCAGCTCGTGCACGTCGGAGCCGACGACCGCGTGCTCGAGCGCTACGACCTGCCCGGCGAGGTGCACTCGCTCGCCACGGGGCCCGACGGCAGCCTGTGGATCGGCGGCGACGGCACGCTGCTGCACCTCGTGCAGGGCCAGCTCGTCTCGCCCGGAGGCGCGAGCGAGCTGCCGCGCGGCGTGCTGCGCGACCTGCTCGCCGACGCCGACGGCGGCCTGTGGGTGGCGAGCTACGGTGGCGGCCTGGGCTACTTGAAGGACGGGGTCGGGACGACGATCTCGCGCGCGCAGGGCATGCCCGACAATTCGCTCTCCGCCCTGCGCGACGACGGCCTCGGGCGGCTGTGGATGCTCTCGAACCAGGGCCTGGTCGTGGCGCGCCGGGACGAACTGCTCGCGGTCGCCACGCACCGGGCGGCGAGCTTCGCGCCGGTCGTGCTCGGACCCGAGGCCGGCATGTCCGAGTCCGAATACGGCGCACCCGCGGGCATGCGCGATGCGCGCGGGCGGCTGTGGTTCGGCACGATCGCCGGACCGGTGCGCATCGATCCGCGCGCCTTCCCCGTCAACCGCACGCCGCCCAGCGTGCGCATCGAGCGACTGCACGCCGACGAGCGCGCGCTCGCGCTCGAGGGGCAGGTCGAGGTGCCCGCGCTGACGCGGCATCTGGTGCTGGACTACACCGCGTTCGCACTGAGCGCCGCGGAGCGCACGCGCTTCCGCTACCGGCTCTCGGGCTTCGACCCCGACTGGATCGAGGTCGGCGGCCAGCGCTGGGCGGCCTTCACCGCGCTCGCTCCCGGGCCGTACGTCTTCGAAGTCGAGGCGCGCAACGAGGACGGACTGTGGAGCGAGCGACCGGCGCGGCTGGCGCTCGAGGTGCTGCCCGCCTGGTGGCAGACCGCGGCCTTCCGCATCGCGGTCGTGCTCGCTGCGGCGCTGCTGCTGCTCTTCGCGCACCGCAGGCGCGTGGAAGTCGTGCGCCGCCGCGGGCAGGTGCTGCTCGACGCGACCGAGGGCCGCGCACAGGCCGAGGAGCGCGAGTCGCGCCTGCGCGACGAGTTGGCGCACGCCGGGCGCGTGGCGACCGCGGGCGAGCTGGCGAGCTCGCTGGCGCACGAAGTCAACCAGCCGCTGGCGGCGATCGTCACCAACGCCGAGGCAGGCCAGCGCTTCCTCGCGCGCCAGCCGCTCGCGCGCGCCGAGCTCGAGGAGGTCCTGGCCGACATCGCGCAGCAGGGCCAGCGCGCCTCGGAAGTGATCCGGCGCCTGCGCGAGTTCCTGCGCAAGAACGAGGCGCGGCGCCTGGCCGTGGACCTCAACTCGGTGGTGCGCGAGACGCTGCCGCTGGTCAGGCGCGAGCTCCAGGACCAGGGCCTGCGGGCCGAACTCGAGCTCGAGGAGGGCTTGCCGCGCATCCTGGCCGACCCGGTGCAGCTGCAGCAGGTCCTGGTCAACCTGATCAAGAACGCCTGTGAGGCCCTGGCGGGGCGTCCGGAACCCCGTAGCCTCGAAATCCGGTCGCGGAGCTACCATGGGCGCGTGCTGCTGGACGTCTCCGACAACGGACCTGGGCTCGCGCCGGAGGTTTCCGGCCGACTCTTCCAACCCTACGTGACCACCAAGGAGGGCGGGATGGGGCTGGGGCTCGCGATCTGCCGCTCGATCGTCGAGGCACATGGCGGACGACTGGCCGCCGACTCCCGCAGCGGAGCCGGCGTCGTCTTCCACATCGACCTGCCGGCGGTCGCGGGAGAGGCAGCATGAGCAGCTCTGCACAAGTGTTCCTGGTCGACGACGACGACGCGCTGCGGCGCGCGACGACGCGGCTGCTCGGGCTGCACGGCTTCGTGGTCCGACCCTTCGCGACCGCGGAGGAGTTCCTCGCCAGCTACGATCCGGCGCAACCCGGCTGCCTGCTGCTCGACCTGCGGTTGCCGGGACAGAGCGGACTCGAGTTGCAGCGCACGCTGGCGCAGCGCGGCGCCACGCCGCCGATCGTGTTCCTCACCGGCCACGCGGACGTGCCCACGAGCGTCTTCGCGATGAAGGGCGGCGCGATCGACCTGCTCGAGAAGCCCGTGCGCGAAGAGGACCTGGTCGCGGCCCTCGCGCGCGCTCTCGAGTTCGATGCGCGCTCGCGCGCCGAGCGCCAGCAGCTGGCCAAGGTGCAGCAGCGCTACGCCGCGCTGACCGCGCGCGAGCGCGAGGTCTTCTTCGAGGTCGTCGCGGGGCGCCTCAACAAGCAGGCCGCGCAGACGCTCGGCATCGCCGAGCGCACGGTCAAGCTGCACCGCGCGCGCGTGCTGGAGAAGATGGGCGCGGGCTCGGTCGCGGACCTCGTGCGCATGGCCGAGGCCCTGGACCTGCGTCCGGCGAACCGCTGAGCGGTCGGGCGGCCGCCTGCCCGAACGGGCAATGGCCGCCGCGCGCATCCTGGGGCACGATCGATCGTGGATCGCAGTCCCATGGCAGACCCTCACGAACGCGCGCACGGCCAGCCCATCTTCATCGTCGACGACGACGTGATGCTCGCGCGCGCGCTGGCGCGGCTCCTGCGCTCGGAGGGACACCAGGTCGAGACCTTCCATTCGGCCACTGCGTTCCTGGCCCGGGAGCCCGTTCCCGCGACGGGATTCCTGCTCCTGGACGTGAGCATGCCGGGCATGAGCGGACCGGAACTGCTGCAACGCCTGCTCGAGAACGGCTCGGGCCTGCATGTGCACCTGATGTCGGCGCTCGACGACGCGCGCGTGCGCGAACGCGCGCTGGCCGCCGGCGCGCGCGCCTGGTTCCAGAAGCCGGTCGACAGCACGGCGCTGCTGGCGGCGGTCGCGGGCGACGCTGCCTAGGGATTCTGGTTGCCTCGACTGTGCAGGAAATCCGCGCCGCCCCCGCAACCTCCCGGCCCTCGCCGCGTCTTCCCCTGGGCGGGCCATCCCGGCCTCGCCCAGGAGGATCGATCGATGGAATTCCAGCCGGGCTTCTGCCCATGTGAGTCTCCGGAGTGCCGCTCCGGGTCCTCGTTCCAGTACCAGCGCCGAGGCACCTTCACGCGCGCCTGCGACGGACGAGCGGTGCAGCGCTTCCAGTGCAAGCGCTGCAAGCGCACGTTCTCGACGCAGACGTTTCGCGTCGACTACCGCTTGCGCAAGCCCGCGCTCGATCGCGGTGTCTTCCTGCTCCTGATCTCGAAGGTCACGCAGCGGCAGGGTGCGCGCGACTTGAAGTGCGATCGCGGCGCGATCGCGCGCCGCCTCGAGCGCTTCGGCAAGCACTGCCGGGCGTTCCACGAGCGGGTGCTGCACGAGCGCGGCCAGTCTCGCCCCTGGCAAGGCCGCTTCCTGCTCGACGAGCTCGAGACCTACGAGCACAACCGGCGCCTGAAGCCGCTGACCGTGCCGGCGCTCGTCCACAAGCCGAGCCACTGCATCCTGCACGCCGCGGTCGGCACGCTTCCCGCGAGAAAACCGCTCTCGCCGGCGAACCAGAAGAAGCTCGAGCAGCTCGAGCTTGTCGAGGGAAAGCGCCGAAGCGAATCACGCGCCAAGGTGGCCGAGTGCTTCGAGGTGCTGCAGGGCATCTGCCCGACCACGGGCATCGTGACCGTCAACACGGACCAGAAGCACACGTACCGCGCGCTGCTCAAGCAGGCCTTCGGCGATCGGCTGGTGCACGAGACGACGACATTCGAAGGAGCCGCGCTCGTACTGGAACCCGCTCTTCGTCGTCAACCACACCTTCGCGATGCTGCGCGACGGTTTGAGTCGGCTGGTGCGACGCAACTGGGCGGTCTCGAAGCAGCGCGAGAAGCTCGAGTGGCACCTGTGGGTCTACATCGCCTGGCGCAACTACGTGCGGCCGATCACCAACGCGCGCCAGCACGAGTCGGCGGCGATGGTCGCCGGCCTGGCGCCCAGGATGCTCGAGGTCAGCGAACTCCTGCAGTGGAAGATCTTCCATCCGCGGGGCGCACAGTAAAGGCAGCCAGAATCAGCGCGGCCGCGGATCGCTGCGCCAATCGCCGGTCAGAGCCCCGGGCTCGGCCACGAGATCGAGCTCGCACAGGAAGCCCTTCTGCGCCGTGCGGCTGGCGATCCCGGCCGACAGGCGAGCGACGGGCTTCTCCTCGAGCTCGGCGAGTTCGATGCGCGGTTCCTTGTAGGTGCCGAACTCGACGCTGTGGCGCAGCGCGCGCAGTGGCGTGCCGTGCAGGTCGGAGAAGATCACGTGGTCGAAGCGGATGTCGATCTTCAGCAGCTCCTCGAGCGGCGGTCCTTCGGGCGCGGGACGGCCGGCGCGCTTCTGCGGGTCGAGCGTCGAGAGGAAGCGCGGCACGCCCTTCTGGCGGTAGGAGACGAGGTAGGTCCCCGGCGCGAGTTCGGGATCGGAGAGGCCGATCGTGGTGACGAGGAAGCCGAGCTGCAGCACGCCCTCGTCCGAACAGAGTTCCTTGAAGGTGCCCGGGTCGCTGGCGCGGATCTGCTTCACGGGGCAGAAGACGATCTGGTCGTGCGCGGCGACGACGGCGTAGCCCGGGACGAGCGGCTGGCCCGGCAGCTCGGGCAGATCCGCCAGGCGCCAGCGCTCGAGCGCGGTGGCAGCAGCGGGTTCGTAGACGACGGGCTGCTCGTCGACGCGCGGGCGCCAGAAGTCGGTCAGCTCGAGCTCGAGCACGAGCTGCGCCGCGTCGACGCCCCAGCGTTGCGAGCGTACGCAGCGGAATCCGATGGCGTCGGTGGCCAGCTTCTCGGCGACGTCCACGCGCGTCGTCGCGCGGCACATCAGGTTGCGCGTCTGGCACGAGCCGCCGACGACCACGCGCTCGTGCTCGTCGAAGGCGGCCAGCGCGTTGACCTGCCGGACCTTGCTGCCGTAGCCGAACTCGAAGAGCTTCTTCTCGTAGCCGGGGTAGGGGATGTAGGGGCTGCGCGTCCACTCCCAGACGTTTCCGGCGAGGTCGAAGATGCCCTGCTTGCTGGCGCCGGCGGGGAAGCTGCCGACGACGAAGGGTCCGCCCTTGCGCTTGAGCAGGTCCGTCGCGGCGTACTTCTCGTTGTCCCAGTTGTCGCCCCAGGGGTACTTGCGCTCGCTGTCGCCGCGCACGGCGCGCTGGTACTCCTCCTCGCTCGGCAGCCGGAAGCCGGCCCAGCGCGCGTAGCGCGTGGCCATGCCGAAGTCGACGAACACGACCGGCCGGCGTTCGTCGCCCGCGGGCACGCTCCAGGCCGCACCGGGCCAGTTGGCCTCCCACCAGGACTGCGGGTCGAACACGGCAACTTCGGGCAGCGGCAGGCCCTGGGTGGTCGCATCGGCCTTGGCCTGGACCTGCTCGCGCTGGAACTGCTCCTCGCCGGCGCGGATCGCGGCCTCGCCCCAGGTCTTGGGCGGTTTCGAGCCGCTGGCGCGCACGAAGGCCGCGTACTGCTCGTTGGTGACCTCCGTGGGCATCATGAAGCAGCCCTCGACCTGCACCTCGTGCTGCGGCGTCTCGGCCGAGAGCGCGCCGGCGTAGCGCTCGGAGTTGGGATCGACCGAGAGCAGGCGCTTGAGCTCCTCCTGCGTGATGCCGATGCGCGTGCGGCCGCCGGGCACGAGGACGAGGCCGGGCGGCGCATCCTCCGTCCCCGGGCCGGAGAGGGCGAGCCAGGCGCAGAGCAGCAGGGCCGGCATGGCTTCAGGCCTCGACGGGCAGTCCGGCGGCGCGCAGGTCCTCGGCTGGCGCGCGCATCCAGCGCTCGCCCTCGTTCTCGAGCAGCAACAGGAACGGGTCGAGCACCAGCGGATCGAAGGCCTTGCCGCGCTGCTCGGCGAAGTGCGCCTGCACCTTGGCCAGCGGCCAGACGTCCTTGTACGAGCGCTTGGTGGCGAGCGAGTCGAAGACCTCGACCACGCACAGGATGCGGCTCTCGAGCGCGATCTGATCGCCGGAAAGTCGCAGCGGGTAGCCCGTGCCGTCCCACTTCTCGTGGTGCTCGGCGACGAAGCGCCGCACCTCGGCCAGCTGCGCGTGGTGGCCGAGCTTCTTCGCGCCCAGCTGCGGGTGGCGCTGCACGGCCTTGAACTCCTCGTCGGTCAGCGGGCCCTTCTTCGTGAGGAAGCCCAGGTCGTCGAGGTAGATCTTGCCGTAGTCGTGCGCGATCGCCGCCAGCTCGAGGTGCTCGGTGCGCTCGCGCGACAGGCCGAGTTTCTCGGCCAGGAAGCGGCAGTACTTGCGCGTGCGCGCGCCGTGGCCCGCGGTGTACGGGTCGACGCGCTCGATCGTGTTGGCGACCATGCCCGAGAGGATCTCGATCAGGTCCTTGAAAACCAGGTTGGGGCGCTCGATCTCGCGCTCCTTCAGCGCGCGGTGCAGGACGGCCGCCAGCACGATCGGGTCGACCGGCTTCTGGATGTAGTCGAGGGCGCCGGCCTTGATCGCGGACACGGCGCCCTCGATCCTGGGGTAGCCGGTCATCAGCAGGATGATCGCGTGCGGCTGCAGGTCGCGCGCGGCGGCCAGCACCAAGGAACCCTCGGCGAAGCCGTCGAAGACGATGTCGCTCACGACCGCGTCGAAGCGGATCGTGCGCAGGAGGTCGATCCCGGCCTGCGGCGAGCGCGCCAGCGTGGGCTGGAAGCCCTGGTGTTCGAGGACGGCGCCGAGCAGTTCGAGGGTGCGCGGCTCGTCGTCGACGAGCAGCACGGAGGGACGGGCTTCGGTCATGGGAGTCGCACGAGCCTGGCCAGGACTAGGCCGATCTTGCCAGCAGGGCTGCTAGAGTGGAAGGCCACGATGGAAGTCTCACGCGAGCAGAGCTTTGCCCTGGGCGGCGAGGAGCGCGGCCAGCGCCTGGACCAGGTCCTGGTGGCGCGCATGCAGGGCTGGTCGCGCACCCGCCTGCAGGAGCTGATCAAGGAGGGCCGGGTGCGCCTCGCCGGGGCCGAGGTCACCAAGCCCGGCCACCTGATCGAGGAGGCCGGCGAGCTCGTGATCGCGCTCCCGCCCGAGCAGGGCAGCGTCATGCCCGCCGGACTGGAGCCGCGCATCCTGTTCGAGGACGAGCACCTCGTGGCGCTCGACAAGCCGGCCGGCCTGCTGAGCCACGCCAACGCGGGCGGACGCGAGGGCGGTGTCGCCGAGTGGGCCACGACGCGCTGGGGCGAGCTGCCGCACCTCGAGGAGGAGGAACGCTCGGGCCTCGCGCACCGGCTCGACCGCGACACCAGCGGCGTGCTGCTGGTCGCCAAGACGCAGGCGGCGCTCGAGGGATTGAAGGCCGCCTTCCAGGCGCGCGCGGTGCAGAAGACCTACCTCGCGCTGGTGCAGGGCACGACGCGCTTCGACAGCGAGTGGATCGAGAACTGGATCGGCCGCGACGAGAAGTCGCGCGACCGCATCCGCGTGCTCCAGGAGGGACAGGGCCGGTTCTCGTCGACCTACTACGAGACGCGCGAGCGCTTCAAGGACTTCTCGTTCCTGGCGGTCTTCCCCAAGACCGGCCGCATGCACCAGGTGCGCGTGCACCTCGCCTCGATCGGCTTCCCGCTGCTCGGCGAGCACGTCTACAAGCCCGCGCGCAAGCACCTCACGCCGCTGCCGCCCGAGGCGCCGCCGATGGCGCGCCATGCGCTGCACGCGAGCGCGCTCGATCTCGCGCATCCCGTGAGCGGGGAGCCGCTGCACTTCGACTCGCCGCTGCCCGAGGACATGGCGGCGGTGCTCGAGTGGCTGAGGACGAACCGGGCCGAGTAGGGGATCAGTCGAAAGCGGCTACGCTCGCCCCGAGGTCTCTTCCTGTCGTCGGATGAACCCGCCAAGGAGAGGAACCGCGAAAGAGTACCGGCCGTGCCGGTTCTTGTAGACGAGACCATTTTCTCCGAGCGCGGCGAACATTTGATTCACGTGGCTGGGACTGAAGGGCTTCTCGAGCAGCTCCTTCGACTTCGAGACGACCTCTTGCACTGTGAACTCCTCATCGCAGTTTGGGAGATGAGCGACGACCGAGAGCAGATCCCGCTGCCGATCTGTGACTCGATTCCATCGACCAGCGAAGAAATCCGAATCGAGCTTGCGAATGGTCTGCTCAACCGTCACGACGGGGTTGAGCTCGCCCTGTGACTTCTGTTGCAAGTACGAATCGAACATCTCCCGACACAGGAACTGAATGAAGTAAGGGTAGCCCCCAGAGTGCTTGGTGATCTCGCGCACCGCGACTTCCGTGAACTTGACCGGACTCTTCTGCTGGTGGAACGGCTTCAGAATTGCATCGCGGCACTCTGCCTCGTCCAGTCGCCCAAGGGTTGTCACGTGGAACATTCGTTCGGCAAAGGTCCGAGCATCCACGAGCTTGGGAAAGAGCGTCGGCAGGCCAGTGAGCACGAGCAAGATGGGGAGCTCGCGCTTCTGGATCGACTGAAAGACGTCCAGCAGGAGTGAGAGCGGAAACTGTTGGCTGACCGCCTGATCCCCCAGGTTCTGTGCCTCGTCATAGGCCAGCACGATCCCGCGCGCTTGCGTGTGCTTGAGGCTGGCCCAGACGAGTTCCAACGTCGCCTTCAGCTTGTCCGAGACCAGGCCGGGAGTGTGATCGAAGGCGGACTTGAGCACGAGGTAGTCGAGATGAATGGGCTCGACCTCCTGCTCGGATCCGAACCCGATGCGGCGGCGCTCGCTCTGGTCGATGACGATGTTCGAGACGAGTGGCGCGAGATCGGCGAGGATCCTCACCGCGATCGCCTCCTCGGTCACGCTCGCGGACTCCGAAAGGTCCGTCCCTGCCCAGAGCCATCCCGCCCGAACGGCTATCGGCTTGAGTGTCTCGAGCAGGACCGTCTTCCCGACGCCGCGGAGCCCGGTCAAGACGACATTGGTCATCACGGGCTGCTGTTGCAACAAGACTTCGAACTCACGCTGCTCCTCTTCCCGGCCAGCCAGATACGGCGGCGGGTGTCCCGCCC
The DNA here is from genome assembly GCA_963829015.1 of uncultured Planctomycetota bacterium. Taxonomy (GTDB): domain Bacteria; phylum Planctomycetota; class UBA1135; order UBA1135; genus JADJLZ01. Next base: position 491,886 of record CAWHGR010000001.1, read on the forward strand.
CCGGGCGGAAGGGATTCGGGTTCGGAGGCGGGCGGGATGTCGTGGTGGCCATATTGAGTACTGTTTAGCCATACGGCTAAATTTAGTCAACTGGCATGATCGTACTGAATTCCTGCGCCCTAGGAGGGCCGGCAGGGCCACTTCGGCACCGTCGCGCCTCTCCGATAGGTCGCAGCGCCCCCCCGCCAGTCAAGTCACTCGACGCGCAGCGTCAGCCTGCGTTCGGGCTCGCCGGCGAGCGTGAACTGCTCACCGCCACTGCGCAGGTTCGCCCCGCGCGCCTCCAGCGTGTAGTTGCCCGGCGGCAGCGGTCCGAAGCGCGAACGATAGCCCAGGGCTGAGCGCATCAAGACCTCGTCGTAATCGCCGCTGTCGATCGCCCCCCCAACATCCCGCATGCCGGGGCCGCGAAGGCGCAGGTCCGCACAGGCCGGTTTTCCCTCGGCATCGCGCAGGTCCACGTGCAGCACCGTGGCCGGACCTGCGACGAGCTCCACTTCGGGCCTCGGGTCGAGCGGGCCCTGCGGCTGCACCTCGATCCACTCGCTGGATGGCGTCGCGAGCGGGCCTCGTCCCGTGAGCAGCTGCTCCTCCGCGCGAGCGAAGAACGAGTACCGTCCGGGCGCGAGGCCGTCGCACTCGAATCGACCGTCCTCCTTGGTTCGACAGACGGGAAAGGGCTGCAGCAAGTCGCCTGTCTGGGCCAGTGCATAGACTCCGAGTCCCGCGCAGGGTCGACCGGAGCCATCGCGCACGATTCCGGAAACGCCCGCCGGCCGCGGGAGGCGCAGCACGACGCCGTCGACGATCTCGTTCGGCCCTACATGGACGGCGGTCTGTACACGCGCGGCCGAGCCGTCCGATTCCCTGAGCTCCTTGCCGCCGGCCAGCAGCTGGTACAGGCCCGGTGCGAGGTCGCGAAAGGCGAAGCGCCCGTCTTCGTCGCTCGCTGCTTCGCGCGCGGACCGGAGCTCCTGGACCAGGCGACTGCCATCGAGCGGAAGCACCCACAGGTGAACCTTGTGTGCCGGCCGCCCGGCCTCGTCGAGGACGACTCCCAGAATGCTCCCTTCGAAGAGCTCGAGATCGAGCGCATGCTCCCGGACGCGCGGGATCACGCAGCGCACGTACTGCGCTCCGGCTCGGGACTCGCGCTTGACCAACAGGAAGTTCGCCGGACCGCCGTGGTCGAGCACGATCTGGTAGCAGCCCTGTGCGTCGGACCGCACGACGCGCATCGCCTGCAGCGCCGGCGCACCCTCGAGCGAGGCCCCGATTTCGATCCCCGGGGTTGGCGCGCCATGACACAGGACGCGACCGCTCACCCGTACGGAGTCGGCCGAACGCTCGCCCAGGACGATGCGCGTCGTCTGTCCCTCCTGGACCTCGCACGTAGCCGTCAGCTGCATGGCCCCGGAGGAATCGGAACTCGAGTTGTCGACGAGGATCAGCCAGGTGCCGGCGCGCAGGTGTTCGGCGCGGAACCGACCATTGCGATCCTGCTTCGCGCGTCGCATCTGGCCCCAAGCGGTGGTGATGAGGCTCACTTCGCGACCGCGGAAGGATTCGAGGTACTCCGGAGCGATTTCGCCCGCGATGGTCCCGCCGCTCTTCAGCTGCAGCAGGATCGGTTCCGCATCCTGCCCCGCGGCAAGCGTCCGCAGGACCGGATCGCAGGGCTGGTCGGGTACCTCGAATGCATACGAGCCGGGGGCGAGCTGGTCGAATCCGAAGCGCCCCTGCGCATCGCTGGTGGCTTCCGTCGATGCGGCACGCGTGCCGCCGAGGATCCTGGTCGCGTCCACGCGAACGTCCGCGGCGGGCGCCCCGGAGGGATCCATGACGATGCCGCTCACGCGCGCGGTGTGATACAGGCGCAGGACGATGTCCTCGTGTGGCAGCTTGATCCCGTAGCCGGGATCGCTCATCGCCAGTCCTTCAGCGCGCACGCGGATCGTCCAGCTTCCAGGCGCCAGTGCGGCGCAGGAGAACCCGCCGTCGAGCGCCTCCACATGGGCTGCGTGCTTCTCGTCGTGGAACAAGCCGCTGTGCACGAACTCGATGTCGTAGACAGGAACGGGCGCCTCGTTCTCGTCCACGACCCGGCCGCTCAACGCAACGCGGTTCTTCTGCGGCGCCGCCTGCGCCGCGCGCCCTGCGCTCTCGCGCGCGGAGCTCGACGCGTCCCCCGGGGATTCGGGCATGGACTCGGCGGGTTCCTCGGGAGCTTGCGCCTCCGGCGCGAGCGCGCTCAGGCCGGACTCGAGCGCCCCGCGCACTCGCGAGTTGTGCAGCAGGTACGAGCCCGCGATTCCCGCCACGCCGAGCAGCAGGGCGCCGACGAGCCACGCCGAACGCGAACGCATGCCGGCATTCTAGCGCGCCTCACTCGACGCGCAGCGTGAGCTGCTTCTCGGCCTCGCCGGCGAGCGTGAAGGCCTGCGTCGTCACGCGCCCGCCCTCCGTGTGCGCCTCGAGCCTGTAGCGGCCCGGCGGCAGCGGTCCGAAGCGCGAGCGGTGGCCGAAATCGCCGTGCGCGAGGGCGTCGTCGAAATCGCTGTGCAGGATCGCGCAGCCCACGTCGCGAGCGGCCTCGTCGAGGACGCGTACACGGGCAAGGCTGGAGAAGCCCTCGGCGTCGCGCAGCTCGACGCGCACGAAGCTCGCCGGGACTGCGAGCAGCGTGATGGCCGTTCCCGGCACGCCCTCTCCCTCCTGTGCCGCCTGCACGTCGATGGCCGCGGACTCCAGCGCGGCGAGCGGCCCGCGGCCTGTCAGCTCCTGGGCCTGCCCGCGCGCGAAGATGGTGTAGCGACCGGGCGCGAGCCCCTCGCAGACGAACTCCCCGTCCTGCTGGGTCTCGCAGCTCGCGGTCGGCTGCACGAGCTCGCCCGAAGCCTGGCGCGCGTAGACCTCTAGACCCGCGCATGGCGAACCGTCGGCCGTGCGCACGAATCCGTGAACCGTTCCAGCGCGAACCAGGCGCAGCAGCAGTCCTTCGACGACCTCGCTTTCGCCGACCTGCACGGTCTGGCGCGCGAGCGCCTCGCAACGGCCGCCACGGCCCTCGGCGAGCACAAGGTACTTGCCCGGCCGCAGGTCGGTGATCGCGAAGCAGCCGTTCGCGTCGCTCTGCTCCTCCTGCCAGATGCGCTTGCTCGGGAAGGGGTTGTCGGCGTCGAGCGACATGGCCTTGACCTGCCGCTCCGCGAGCGGCTTGCCGGCCGCATCCACTACCTGGCCGTGCAGCTCCGCGCTGCGGCGCGTGAAGCCGAGGTCGAGCGCGTGCTCGCCCACGCAAGGGATCCGCACGTGGATCGCGCTCGACTCGAGATCGGCCGCCTCCTCCGAGACCAGGAAGGTCGCCTGTCCGCAGGCGCCCAGCAGCAGCTCGTAGCGGCCCTCGGCGTCGGCCCGGACCATACGCGCCGATTGCAGCGCCGAGACACCGTCGAGGAACGCCGCGATCTGCACCCCAGGCACGGGGCTTCCGCGCCACAGCACCCGGCCATGCACACGCACCGAGCCGGGCGCAGGCGCTCCGAGGTGCACCTGGGTCGTCTGACCCTCGTTCACCACACACTCGGCCGTGAGCGCGACTAGGCCTGGCCCTTCCAACTCGTGCGGGACGTCGACGAAAATCCACCAGCGGCCGGGTGCGACGTGTTCGAAGCGGAACAGGCCGTCCTGGCCGATCTGCTCGTCGCGGTGGTTCTCGAACTCGAGCCCGTCGAACAGGTTCACGCTGCGATCGCGGAAGGTCTCCAGGCACTCCGGGCTGAGATCGCCCACGATCGTCCCGCCGCTCTTCAGGCGCAGCGTGAGGCCTTCGACGACGTCTCCGATCGCGAGTGTCTTCCAGACGCGCTCGCTCGGTGCCTCGTGCCTGCTGCGCATGGCGATGAGAACCCAGTCGCCTTCCTCGAGATCCTCGAAGCGGAACTTGCCGTGCGCGTCGCTCTGGACGGACTTGCGCGCCGCAGGCGCGCCGGAACGGACCCATTGCGCCTGGATGTCGGCGAATTCCGCCGGCGCGCCGGCAGCGTCGAGGACCAGTCCGGATATGCAGGCCGTCCGCCGCATGCGCAGCAGCACGGGCTCGTGCGGCAGCTTGACCGAGAAGCCCGGTTCCTTCATCACCATCGCCGGCGCGTGCACGTCGATCTTCCACGTCCCCGGCGTGAGCGACTCGACGCAGAAGCTGCCGTCGGGAGATTCGACATGGCGGCTGGCCTTCTCGTCGGAGAAGAAGGCATCGTGCAGCAGCTCGAGATCGAAGACTTGCACCGGCGTGTCGTCCTCGCCCAGGACGACCCCGCGCAGCGCCGTTGCGCCCTTGCGCTGCGCGGCCGCAGCGGGCGCGCCTGCGAGCGCCCTGCGCGTCGCCGACTGTTCGTCGGCCGCCAGTTCGGGCAGCGCCTCGGCGGGGGACTCCAACGGTTCCGCCGCGGACAGGGGCTGCGCCGCGGACGCGGCCGGAGCCGGGGCGAGCCGCGCAGGTGCGCGATGGGCGCGCGGCACGAACCAGACTGCCGTTCCTCCGCCGAGGAGCAGCAGGACCAACACCAGCAGCGAGCGCCAGCGCACGTCGCCAGTCTAGCGCGGCCTCACTCGACGCGCAGCGTGAGCTGCTTCTCGGCCTCGCCGGAGAGCGTGAAGGCCTGCGTCGTCACGCGCCCGCCCTCCGTGCGCGCCTCGAGCGTGTAGCGGCCCGGCGGCAGCGGTCCGAAGCGCGAGCGATGGCCGAAGGCGCCGTGTTCGAAGGCGTCGTCGAGCTCGCTCTTCCCGAGCACTCCGCCGACCTCGCGCCCGAGATCGTCGAGCACGCGCAGCTGTGCGGGCAGGGACACGTCGCGGCCGTCCAGGATCGCGACGCGCAGGAAGCTCGCGGGGTCGGCGACGAGCACGACGGCGAATCCCGACGGCTCGTCGTCGCCCGCGCTGGCCTGCACGTCTACGGGTGCGCTCTCGCGCGTGGCGACCGGGCCGCGGCCGGCCAGTTCCTGCGCCGCGTCGCGGGCGAAGAAGGTGTAGCGGCCTGGCGTGAGCCCCACGCAGCGGAAGACGCCGTGCTCGTCGCTGTGGCACATCGGCAGAGGCTGCAGCAACACTCCCGACGACATGCGCGCGTAGATGTCGAGCCGGGCGCAGGGCTGGCCCGCGTGGTCGCGGACGATCCCGCGCACCAGGCCCGCATCCAGCACGCGCAGCACGAGTCCGTCGACGAGTCTCCTCGGGACCGACTTGCACGGGCAGTTGCGTGCGCCCCGCATCCATGGAGGGATGCTCGAGGTTTCCGCCGCCCGCGAGCAGCACGTAGGAACCGGAGGCGAGGTCCAGGAACTCGAAGCGGCCCTGCTCGTCGGCGTTTTCGCGCCAATTGCCGCGCACCAGCGAGTCGGCCTGGAACATGACCAGGCGCGGGCCCTCGGCCGGCACGACCCAGACGTTGGCGAGGGGGATGGGCTCGCCGGCCTTGTTCACGATGGTGCCGCGCATTCCTCCGCGCGCGAGCGTGAGATCGAGCGTGAACTCGCGCTGGCAGGGGATGCGCTGGTGAACGGCGGGTGCGTCGAGCTCGAAATGGTGCTCCGAGACGAGGAAGGTCGCAGGTCCGCAGCCGCTCAGCAGCAGCTGATAGCGCCCTTCCTCGTCGGCCTCGGCGTAGCAGGCCGACCGAAACGCCGGCACGCCATCGAGCAGGGCCAGGACGCCCGCCCCTGGCGCGGGTGCGCCGCGGCGCAGCAGCCTGCCCTTCACCAGGACCGAATCCTCGCGCCGCTGGCCGAGCGTCACGTGCGTGGTTTCCGAGTCGCGCACCGTGCACTGGGCACTCAGGAAAAAGGCCCCGCCCGACGACTCGTTGTCGGCGAGTAGCCACCACGATCCCGGAGGGACGTGCTCGAAGCGGAAGTGGCCCGACTCGTCGGCCTCGACTTCCGGGAAGGAACTCTCGAACAGGCTGCCCATGCCGTTGGAGAGCCTCACCGATCGCTCGCGGACGCGATCCAGGCTCGCCCGCGTGATCTCGCCTTCGATCGTTCCGCCGCGGGAGAGCAGCAGCCGCACCTCCTGCGGGTCGATCCCGGGCACGAGCGTGCGCACGACCGTCTCGCTGGGCGCACTGCCGGCATCGGCCTTGGCACGGAACGCGTGCACGCCCGGGTCGAGCGACTCGCAGCGGAAGCGGCCTTCCGTGTCGCACTCGATGCGCGACTCGACCCACGAGGCGCCGTTGCGGATGCGCAGCTGCTCCACCTCTGCGCCCGCGACGGGCGCCCCGGCGAGGTCGAGCACGATGCCCGTGACGCAGGCAGCCCCGACCATGTGCACCTCGATGGGTTCGTGCGGCAGCTCGATCCGCAACGCGGGATCCCGCATCTGCAGCACCGGGGCGCGCACGGTGATCCACCAGCTGCCCGGCGCGAGTCCGCCGACGACGAACTCCCCGCTGAGCGAAGCCAGCGGCTGCTTCACGCTCTCGCCTCCGCCGTGGGGGAAGCACTCGATCTCGAAGGCCTGCACAGGCTGGTCGTGCTCGTCGAGGACTCGTCCGCGCAGCGACAGCGTGCCCGCCTTGGCGGCCGCGGGCTCGCGCGCTGCGGGCGCGTGCTCCGCCGACTGCTCGCGGCGCGGCGAGGACTCGGCTTCGAGTGTCTCGCTCGCGCGGCGATCGAGCTCCTCGGATGCACTCGCGCGTGCGGCAGCCGGTGGCGGCGCGTGCGCGCCGCGCAGCACGAACCAGGACGCCAGTCCTCCGCCGAGGCAGAGCAGTACCACGAGCAGCAGCGAGCGCCAGCGCACGCCGCCAGTCTAGCGCGCGCTCACTCGACGCGGATCGTCAGCTTGCGCTCGGGCTGGCCGGTGAGCGTCACGGGCTTCGAGCCCGACTTGCCGTCCGCCGTCCGGGCCGTGACGGTGTACTTCCCGGGCGGCAGCGGGCCGACGCGCGAGACGTTGAAGTCGACACCGTTCTTGGTGAACAGCTCCATCAGCTCGTTCAGGCCGTACATCCCGCCCGCCTCGTGGCCCTGGGCGTCGAGCACGCTCAGCGCCGCCTGCAGCGTCTGGCCCTGGTTGTCCTGCACGGTCACGAGCAGGATCGACGCGCCCTGCAGCACGAGCTTGACGTTCTTCGTCTCGCCCTCGGAGAGCTTGACGCGCGCGCCTTCACTGCTCGCGCGCACGTCCATGCGCGAGCTGAAGCTGTACTCGCCCGGCGCGAGGCCGCCGTAGTGCGCCTGGCCGCTCTCGTCGGTGGCGACCATCGAGAGCCGGTCGAGCAGGTTGCCGCCCGCGTCGCGCGCGAAGATCGCGGCCTTGGGGATCGGCTGGCCGTCCTCGCCGACCACCAGCACGTCGACCTTCGCCGGCTTCTTGAGCCGGAAGTCGACGTCGCGCAGCCAGTCGCCCTCGGCGATCCTGATGTCGCTGCGCAGGTCGCGGCCGTGCGCCGCGTCGGGGCCGAAGATGCCGCCCATCGACATGCCGCCGGCCGAGAGCACGTACTCGCCCGGGCGCAGGGCCTCGAGGTCGTAGGCGCCGCTGCCGTCGGTCTTGTCCTCGACGTACATGCCGCCCCACATCGTCCCGCCGATCAGCGCCGAGCGCGGCTGCAGCGTGACGCGCTCGCCCTGGGCCGGATTGCCGTCGGGGTCGAGCACCTTGCCGGAGATGCGCCCGGTGGGCATCTCGAGCACGAGCTCGTAGCGCTTCTCCTTGGGGATCTCGCGCAGGAACTCGGTCGTGTTCTGCTGGCCCATGCTGCTGCGGATGCGCTGGACCGAGATCGCGTAGCGGCCGGGCTCGTCCAGGCGCAGCTCGAAGGCCCCCTGCGCGTCGACCTGGACGTTCTTCATGCGCGCGATCACGTCCTTGCCCTCGTGCACGAAGCTGACCATCGCGCCCGAGTAGGGCTGGCCGGCGTGCGTCACGCGGCCCACGACCTGCACCGGGTCTGCGGGCGGGGCGCCGAGCACGACGTGCGTGTCCTCGCCCTCGCGCACGTCGGCGGTGGCCATCTTCATGCTGCTCATGAAGGCCGCACCCTGGTCGGAGCCGGCCTTGCCCAGCGCCTTGCCCGGGAAGGCCACGACCTGGTACGTGCCCGCCTGCAGGTGCTCGGCCTTGAAGCGCCCCTCGCCGTCGGTGTTCTCGAAGTGGATGTCGAAGAGCGCCATCTCGGTCAGCTGCACGAACATGCCGGCGATCGGCTTGCCCTGCTCGTCGTAGACCTCGCCGCTGATCGAGCCGCCCTCGCGCAGCGTGAGCACGACGTCCCTGGTCTCGACGCCGGCGACGAGCTCGAGCGACTGCGGCAGGCTGCGCGCGTGGCCCTGCGCGCTGGCGACGAGCGCCGCGGCTCCCGGCTTGAGCCCGGAGAGGCGGAAGCTGCCGTCGGCGTCGCTGTCGGTGTCCGGGTCGCTCGGCGCGCCGCTGATCGCTCTTCTGCCAGGCCGGTCCGCCGGAGTCGAGCGTGACCTTCGCGCCGCCGACCGGTTCGCCCTTGGCGGAGACGACGCGCCCGCTGGCCGTGCAGCAGGGCAGCAGCGTGAGCACGAGCTCGGGCCCGTCGGGCGCCTGCGGCAGGCTGACGCTCGTCGCGTCGCTGTTGGCGAAGTTCTCGGCCGTGATCCACAGCTTCCAGCTGCCCTCGGCGAGCCCGCCGACCCGGAAGCGCCCTTCGGGGTCGTCGATCGTGCGCTCCTCGGAATCCTGTCCGAGCGAGCCGAGCAGGCCCTTGCCCTCGTGCTGCACCTTGAGCTTGAACTTCGCGACGGGCTGCTGCGCGCTGTCGACCACGCGGCCCTTCAGGCCGGCGCCCTCGCGCAGCACGAGCTGCAGGTCCTTCGTCCCGGGCGTGACGCCGTCGGCGCGCGCGCGCAGCTCGACGTCGGCCTTCTTCTCGCCCTCGGCCAGCGTCCGGCCCGCGGGCAGGCCCGAAGCGCGCAGCGTGAACGGGCCGTTGCCGAGTCCGCCGATCGTGAAGTGCCCCTCGGCATCGGCCGTGGCCTTGCCATCGGCGCCCTCGAGCGCGCTCATGCCGCCCAGGCCCGCGGCCTGCGAGAGGTCGAAGGAGAGCTGCACCTCGGCGCCGGGCGCCGGCTTGCCATCGGCGAACGCGACCGTGCCCGCGACGCTCTTGCCCGCGCGCAGCACGATGCGCACGCCCTCCGTGACCTGCCCGGCGGCGAGCTCGATCTCCTGCTTCTCGCTGGAGAGGAAGCCGGGCGCGCGCGCGCGCAGCTTGAGCTTGCCCGCCGGCACGTGCGCCAGTTCGAACGCGCCCTCGGCGTCGCCCTTCGCGCTGCGCACCTGCTTGTCGTCGACACCGAACCAGTCGCCTTCGCGCGCGACCTCGACCTCGGCCGAATCGCAGGGCTTGCCGTCGGGCTGCTGCACGATCCCGCGCAGCGAGCCGCCCGGCTCGAGCGCGAGCTCGAGCGAGCGCGTCTCGCCCGGGTGCAGCTTCTCGACCGTGCGCTCGGCGTAGGCGAAGGTCTCCGACGCGGCGCCCAGGCGGTAGTCCGCCTCGGCCGGGATGGCGCGCATCTCGAAGCTGCCGCCCGTCGCCGGCACGCTGCGCTGCGGCGGCCGGTCGGGGCGCATCGCCATCTGTCCGCGCACCACGGGATCGAGCTCGACGCGCAGCGCCTCGAGCGCGCCGAGCGGAGTGCCCTCGGGCAGCTTGACGCTGCCGTTCAGCAGCGCGCCGGCCTTGGGCACGAGCTGCGGGTTGGGCGTGCGCGCGAGGTCGAGGTCGCGCGTGTGGTCGAGATAGAGGAAGCGGCCTTGCAGCTCGACGAAGGCGTGCGTCGCGCCCGGCGGCAAGGGCAGCTCGAAGCTGCCGTTGGCGCCTGCAGTGCACTGCCCGATGATCCGGAGCGCGTTCTCGTCCGGCTTGGCGGCCTCGTCCTTCTTCGGCCGGTCGAGCAGCCGCGCGAGATCGCGGTAGCTGGCCTTGTCCGAGAGCGCGTAGACCACGATCGGGCCCGGGTCCTGGATGCCGGCCGGGCTGCGGATCGTGCCGCGCAGCACGATCGTCCCGGCGGGCGGCACGGGCGCTTCGACGCTGCGCTCGGATGTGGACTTGGCCCCGCCCGCTTCCGGGCCTTCGAGCGCGACCGGCGTGTCGGCGGCGGACTTGGCCGGCGTCTGCGCCAAGTCCGAAGTCGAGGCGCCGCGCTCGGGCGCGCTGCGGGTCAGGATCCAGATGCCGGCCGCGAGACCGGAGAAGAGCAGCAGGAGGAGCAGGATGGGGAGGAGGAAGCGTTTCATGGCGGGGGAGCCTCGGGCGCGGCGACGCCGGACATTGTCCCATCCGAGCGCGCGCGGCCGTAGCCTTCGCCGCGGACTCACGGTTCTTCTACGGAGTCCGGCCGAAACATGGGCCTTTGCCCGTGCTCCAGGCCAGCTCTACAATCGCGCGCTGCCGCTCGCGCGGCGAGCCGCCCCATGAGCGAACGCAGCAGCCAGAGGCGGGACGGCGCCCATCCCCCGGCCTCCGGACGCTCGCGCGAGCGTCCTCCCGAGCGCAAGCAGCCGTTCCAGACCAGCTCGGGCATCGAGCTCGCGCCGCTCTACGGCGCGGCGGCGGACGGCGGACTGCCGGGCCAGTACCCCTACACGCGCGGCATCCGCCCGAGCATGTACCGCGGCCAGCTCTGGACCATGCGCCAGTACGCGGGCTTCTCGAGCGCGCGCGAGACCAACCGGCGCTTCCAGCTAGCTGCTCGAGAGCGGGCAGACCGGCCTCTCCGTCGGCCTTCGACCTGCCGACGCAGATCGGCTACGACTCCGACCACGCGCTCGCGCGCGACGAGGTCGGCCTGGTCGGCGTGCCGGTCAACAGCCTGCGCGACCTCGAGCGGCTGTTCGAGGAGATCCCGCTCGGCGAGGTCTCGACCTCGATGACGATCAACGCCACGGCGCCGATGCTGCTCGCGCTCTACTGCGCGCTGGCGACGAAGCAGGGCGTCGCGCTCGAGGCGCTGCGCGGCACGGTGCAGAACGACATCCTCAAGGAGTACGCGGCGCGCGGCAACTACCGCTTCCCGGCCGGGCCCTCGATGCGCCTCGTCACCGACCTGATGGCGCTTCGCGGCCGCGCGCGTGCCGCAGTGGAACACGATCTCGATCTCGGGCTACCACATCCGCGAGGCGGGCTCGACCGCGGTGCAGGAGCTGGCCTTCACGCTCGCCAACGGCCGCGCCTACGTGCAGGCGGCGCTCGCGGCCGGCCTCGAGCTCGACGCAGTTCGCGCCGCGGCTCTCGTTCTTCTTCAACGCGCACAACGACCTCTTCGAGGAGGTGGCCAAGTTCCGCGCCGCGCGCCGCATGTGGGCGCGCATCATGCGCGAGGAGTTCGGCGCGAAGGACGAGAAGAGCTGGATGCTGCGCTTCCACACGCAGACCGCCGGCTCGATGCTGACCAGCCAGCAGCCCGACAACAACGTCGTGCGCGTGACGCTGCAGGCGCTCGCCGCCGTGCTCGGCGGCACGCAGTCGCTGCACACCAACGGCCGCGACGAGGCGCTCGTCGCTGCCGACCGCCGAGAGCGCGCGCCTGGCGCTGCGCACGCAGCAGATCCTGGCCCACGAGTCCGGCGTCGCCGACGTGATCGACCCGCTCGGCGGCGCGCCCTTCGTCGAGGCGCTCACGGACGAGCTCGAGGCGCGCGCGCTGGCCCTGATGGCCGAGGTCGAACGCCGCGGCGGCGCCGTGAAGGCGATCGAATCGGGCTTCGTGCAGCGCGAGATCCACAGGAGCGCGCTCGCCTGGCAGCGCGCGGTCGAGCGCGGCGAGCGCGTGGTCGTGGGCGTGAACCAGTTCCAGAACGAGGAGCCGCCCGCGGCGATCCAGAAGCCTTCCGCCGCGGCGCGCGCCGAGGTGCTGGCCGACCTCGCCGAGGTGCGCAAGACGCGCGACCCGGCCAAGGTCGAGGGCGCGCTGCGCGCGGTGGGGGAGGCCGCGCGCGCGAGCCGCACGAACCTGATGGAGCCGATCCTCGTCGCCGTCTCGTCGCTACGCGACGCTGGGCGAGATCTGCAGCACGCTCGAGACGGTCTTCGGGCGCTACCAGCCGCCGGAGGTGCTCTGATGGAGGTCCCGCAAGCGCTGCGCGGCGTGACGCGCGGCCTGCACCACGTCGCGATCGCGGTGCCGAGCCTCGCCGAGGCGCGCGCCGTCTACGAGACGGCGCTCGGCATGCGCGCGCACGCCGATCGAATTCGTCGCCGACCCAGAAGGTCAACGTGCTGGTGCTCTTCTCCGGCACGCAGCGCATCGAGCTGGTCGAGCCCGCCGCGCCCGATTCGCCGATCACGAACTTCCTCGCCAAGCGCGGTGCCGGCATCCACCACCTCGCCTGGCGCGTCGACGATTGCGCGCAGGCGATCGCCGCGTTGAAGGCCGCCGGACTCAAGCTGATCGACGACGCGCCCAAGCCCGGCTCGCACGGCACCAAGGTCGCGTTCGTGCACCCGAAGTCGACCGGCGGCGTGCTGATGGAACTCGTGGAGGATCCGCCATGGCCATGTCTGAACCGAACTGCCCCTACTGCCGCGAGCGGATGGAGGAGGGCTTCGTCCTCGACCGCGGCCACGCCAACCAGGCCCGCCTGCCGGAGTGGGTCGAGGGCACGCCCGAGAGGAACTTCTGGGTCGGCATCAAGACCAAGGGCAAGGAGAAGCACACGGTCATCGCTTATCGCTGCCCGCGTTGCGGCCTGCTCCAATCCTACGCGCTCTCGTGAACACTCCAGCCCGCCTCGGTTTTTCGCGATTCATCCCATGACGTCCCCCAAGTCCGAATCCCCGCTCGAACGCCTGCAGCGCATGCGCGCGCTCGCGCTCGCAGGGCGGCGGGCCCGAGCGCATCGCCGCGCAGCACAAGAAGGGCAAGCTCACCGCGCGCGAGCGCATCGACTTCCTGGTCGACGAGGGCTCGTTCGTCGAGCTCGACCGCTTCGTCACGCACCGCTGCACCGACTTCGGCATGCAGGAGCAGCAGTTCCTCGGCGACAGCGTCGTCACCGGCCACGCGCTGATCGAGGGCCGGCCGGTGTACCTCTTCAGCCAGGACTTCACCGTCATCGGCGGCTCGCTGGGCGAGGCGCACGCCAACAAGATCTGCAAGGTGATGGACATGGCGCTCAAGGTCGGCGTGCCGCTGATCGGGCTCAACGACTCGGGCGGCGCGCGCATCCAGGAGGGCGTCGACTCGCTCGGCGGGCTACGCCGAGATCTTCTGGCGCAACACGCGCGCCTCGGGCGTCGTGCCGCAGATCAGCGCGATCATGGGGCCCTGCGCCGGCGGTTCGGTCTACTCGCCCGCGATCACGGACTTCATCTGCATGGTCGAGGGCACCTCGTACATGCACATCACCGGCCCCGACGTGGTCAAGTCGGTCACGCACGAGGAGGTCACGAGCGAGGACCTCGGCGGCGCGCACATGCACGCCTCGCGCTCGGGCGTCGCGCACTTCGTCAGCCCGAGCGACAAGAGCTGCATGATGCTCCTGCGCCGTCTGCTCTCCTACCTGCCGCTCAACAACGCCGAGGACCCGCCCTTCGTCGCCAGCGACGATCCCTCCGATCGCATGGACGCCGAGCTCGACACGCTCGTGCCCACCGATTCGCAGAAGCCCTACGACATGCACCGCGTGATCGAGCGGATCGTCGACGCGGGCTCGTGGCTCGAGGTCATGGCCGACCACGCGCAGAACCTGATCGTCGGCTTCGCGCGCTTCGGCGGCCGCGTCGCGGGCGTCGTGGCCAACCAGCCGGCGGTGCTCGCGGGCTGCGTCGACATCGACGCCAGCGTCAAGGGCGCGCGCTTCATCCGCTTCTGCGACGCCTTCAACATCCCGCTGGTGACCTTCGAGGACGTGCCCGGCTTCCTGCCCGGCACGGCGCAGGAGTACGGCGGCATCATCCGCCACGGCGCGAAGCTGCTCTACGCCTACTGCGAGGCGAGCGTGCCGAAGATCGTCGTGATCACGCGCAAGGGCTACGGCGGCGCCTTCGACGTGATGTCGAGCAAGGCCATCCGCGGCGACGTCAACCTGGCCTGGCCGGGCGCGATGATCGCGGTGATGGGCGCGGCCGGCGCGGCCAAGATCATCCACAAGCGCGAGATCGACAAGGCCGCCGGACCCCAAGGCCATGGAGGCGCAGAAGACGGCCGAGTACGAGGAGAAGTTCAACAACCCCTACAAGGCCGCGGCGCGCGGGTTCATCGACGACGTGATCGAGGCCAGCCGGACGCGCCCGCTGCTGATTCGCTCGCTCGAGCTGTTGAAGTCGAAGCACGAGGAGAAGCCCGTGAGGAAGCACGGGAACATCCCGCTCTAGCGACCGTCACCGGAGCGATTCGCGCCTTCCCGCTCTCACTCCGCCCCCCGGCCTGCGTAGTCCGGCCTCGAAAGGCAGTGGCGGACGATGGTTGCGAACCGCAGCGAGAGCAAACGCATCCTGGTAGTCGAGGACGAGGAAGACGTGGCCGGCCTGCTCAAGGCGCGCCTGGAGGCGAACGGCTACGAGGTGTTCATCGAAGGCGAGGGACGCAAGGCCGTGCAGCGCGCCGAGGTCATCCGGCCGCACCTCGTGATCCTCGACCTGATGCTGCCGGACACGGACGGCTATGCGGTGAGCGAGAACCTGCGCCGGCGCTATCACTCGTGCATGGTGCCGATCCTGATGCTCACGGCCCGCATCCAGGCCACCGAGAAGCTCTACGGCTTCGGCGCGGGCGCGGACGCCTACATGACCAAGCCCTACGACTCGGCCGAGCTGCTGGGCACGATCCGGCAACTGTTGAAGGATGCCGGCCTGGACTGATCCGCAGGCGCGGGCCTCCGCACGCGCACGGGCGCTCGGCATCGCCGCGCTGGTGCTGCTGGTCGCACTCATCGGCGCGATCGACTACTGGAGCGGCAACGAGATCGCGATCACGGTCTTCTACCTGATCCCGATCTCGCTCGGCGCCTGGTTCATCGGTCCGCGCACGGGCAACGGGCTGGCGCTGCTGAGCGCCGCCGTCTGGCTGCTGGCCGATCTGTACGGCGGAAGGCCCTACCAGAGCCCGATCATCCCGCCCTGGAACGCGGTCGTGAGCCTGGCGTTCTTCCTGATCACCGCCTACGCGCTCTCGGCGCGCAAGCGCACCGAGCGCCGGCTGCTCGAGCTGATGGACATCAAGTCCGAGCTGACGTCGATGGTCTCGCACGAGCTGCGCACGCCGCTGACCTGCATCAAGGAGGGCATCGACATCGTCGCGGACGGCACCAGCGGCCCGCTCAACCCCGAGCAGCGCGCGCACCTGCAGACGGCCAAGCGCAACGTCGATCGCCTGGCGCGCCTGCTGGACCAGGTGCTGACGTTCCAGAAGCTCGAGGCGCACCGCGTGGATCTCGTGATCGAGCCGGTGGACCTCAATCGCCTGGTGCAGCAGGCGGCCGAGGGCTTCGACTTGCCGGCGCGCAGGAAGGGCGTGGCGCTGGTGCTGCAGCTCGCGCACGGACTGCCGCTCGTCGCCTGCGATCCGGACAAGGTCAGCCAGGTGCTGAGCAACCTGCTCAGCAATGCGCTGAAGTTCACCGAGCAGGGCCAGATCCGCGTGAGCACGCAGGCGCGGCAGAATGCGGTGCGCGTGCTGGTGCAGGACCAGGGGCCGGGGATCCCGGAGGCGGACCTCGAGCGGGTTTTCCAGGGCTTCACGCAGCTGGCCACGGACTCGGGCCGGCCGGCGGAGGGGACCGGCCTGGGGCTGGCGATCGCGCAGCAGCTCGTCGAGCTGCACGGCGGCCGGATCGGCGTCGAATCGCAGGCCGGCCGCGGCTCGACCTTCCACTTCACGCTGCCCGTGCACGAACAGGCAGCGGCGGCGCGCTTCGTCGCGGCGCTGCACGAGCGGCGGGCCTGAGGCGGTTGGGTATGCTGGGCGCGTGCGCACGCCGCCGACCCAGACCCGCATGCCCGCGATCTTCCTCGCGCACGGCGCGCCGATGCTGCTCGACGACGAGCTGTGGATGCGCGAGCTCGCGGCGTGGGCGCAAGGCGCTGCCGCGGCCGCGCTCGATCCTGATGCTCTCGGCGCACTGGGAGGAAGCGCCCGCGACGCTCTCGGCGACGAGGCCAGTGCCGCTGGTCTACGACTTCTACGGCTTCGACGAGAAGTACTACCGCGTGCAGTACCCCTCGCCCGGCGCGCCCGAGCTCGCGGCGCGGATCAAGTCGCTGCTCTCCGATCGGCGCATCGCCACGGCCGACTCCGAGCGCGGCCTCGACCACGGCGCCTGGGTGCCGCTGATCCCGATGTACCCCGAGGCCGACGTGCCCGTGCTGCAGCTCTCGCTGCCGAGGCTCGATCCGCGCACGCTGCTCGAGCTCGGGCGCGCGCTCGCGCCGCTGCGCGACGAGGGCGTGCTGATCGTCGGCAGCGGCTTCCTGACGCACAACCTGCGCGCCTTCGTCTCGCGAGCGGATCAGCCGACGCCCGCCTGGGCGGCCGAGTTCGACGCCTGGACGGCGCAGGCCCTGCGCAGGCGCGACGTCGATGCGCTGCTCGACTACCGCGCGCAGGCTCCCGGCGTGCGCCAGTCCCTCCCGACGCACGAACACTACGTGCCGCTGTTCGTGACGCTCGGCGCGTCGGCCGAAGGGGAATTCCCGAGCTTCCCGATCGAGGGCTGGGCCTTCGGCGCGTTCAGCAAGCGCTCGGTCCAATTCGGGTGAGTCGTGGCGCGCCGCGCGCTACCATCGGCGCCACTTCCCGGAGACCACCCCATGAAGATCGCCATCCTCGGCACGGGCAACGTCGGCGGCGCGCTGGCGCGCGTCTGGACGCGCAAGGGCCACGAGATCGTCTTCGGCACGCGCGAGCCGCAGAGCGTCAAGGTCCAGGACCTCGTCGCCAACCTCGGCAAGCGCGCCAAGGCCGACACGCCCGAGCGCGCCGCGCAGGCCTGCGAAGTGGTCGTGCTCGCGACGCCCTGGCCGGCGGCGCAGGAGACGCTGCAGAGCTGCGGCAAGCTCGCGGGCAAGCTGGTGATCGACTGCACCAACCCGCTCGCGCCGGATCTCAGCGGGCTCTCGGTCTCGGGCAACACCTCGGGCGGCGAGCAGGTGGCGCAGTGGTCGGGCGGCGCGCCGGTGTTCAAGTCCTTCAACACGACCGGCGCGGAGAACATGACCAAGGCGGCGGAGTTCGCGCACAAGCCGGTGATGTTCTACTGCGGCAACGACGATGCCTGGCGCCCGACGGTGGTGAAGCTCGTCGAGGACGCGGGCTTCGAGCCGGTCGACGCCGGCAAGCTCTCCAGCGCGCGCTGGCTCGAGCCGCTGGCGATGCTCTGGATCCACTCGGCCTACAAGGCCGGCCTGGGCACCGACTGGGCCTTCGCGCTCGCGCGGCGCGGGAAGTAGCGGCACGCGCCTGGCTCAGAACAGCCCCGCAGGCAGCAGCGCACGAACTGTGTCCACGATCCGGCGGGCGCGCTCGATGCCCGCTCGGTCGGCGTGGCGCCAATGGGCGAGAACGTCGGCGTTCACAGTGGAACGCCCTCGCGGCGGACTGTGCGGAAGATCGCCAATCGCTGCGTCTCGTAGTCGCTGGCATCCACGGGCAACGCGTGCATCAGCAGTTCGGTCTCGAGTTGCATCGGGTACAGCGCATGCACGACCCGGTGCTGGTCTTCGGCCAGCGAAAACGGCGCGGCCAGGAGCACCATCACGTCGACATCGCTGTCGGGGCGATGGTCTCCGCGGGCACGCGATCCGAAGAGCAGCACCCCACGCAGGCGCGGGCCAAACTCCCGTTCCAGGCGCGGGCGGATCTGCTCCAGGGGCGGAGGGAGTTGGACCATGGTCGAGGGCTCCATGCTGGAGTCTACCCTCATGGCGGAGCGGCTGTCACTGGTCGGGTGATCCTCCTGACGCTGCCATGCGTGCTCGCGATCCGCTATCCTCTGACGCCCGCATGTTCCAGCGCATCCTGATCGCCAACCGCGGCGAGATCGCCCTGCGCGTGATCCGCACGCGCGCGCGAGATGGGCATCGAGTGCGTCGCGGTCTACTCCGACTTCGACGCGCGCGCGCTGCACACGCGCATGGCGCACGTCGCGGTGCCGCTCGGCGGCAACCTGCCCTCGCAGAGCTATCTGGTGGCGGAGAAGATCATCGCGGCCGCCAAGTCGACCGGCGCGCAGGCGATCCACCCGGGCTACGGCTTCCTCTCCGAGAACGCGAAGTTCGCGCGCGCGGTGCGCGAGGCCGGGCCTCGTCTGGATCGGTCCGCCGCCCGAGGCGATCGAGGCGATGGGCGACAAGATCAAGAGCCGGCAGCGCATGCAGGCGGCCGGCGTGCCGGTGGTGCCCGGTCTCACGGAACCCGTCGCCGACGCGAAGGCCGCGATCAGCGCCGCCGAACAGATCGGCTACCCGATCGCGATCAAGGCCGCGGCCGGCGGCGGCGGCAAGGGCATCCGCATCGTGCGCGACGCGGCCGGCATGGAGAGCGGCTTCCGCACCGCGTCGAGCGAGGCGCAAGTCGAGCTTCGGCGACGGACGCGTGTACCTCGAGCGCTACCTCGACAAGCCGCGCCACATCGAGGTGCAGCTGCTGTTCGACACGCACGGCAACGGCGTGCACTACGGCGTGCGCGAGTGCTCGATCCAGCGCCGGCACCAGAAGCTGCTCGAGGAGTGCCCCTCGGTCGTGGTCGACGCGCAGACGCGCGACGCGATGGGCGAGGTCGCGCTCAAGGCCGGGCGCGCGGTCGGCTACCAGAACGCGGGCACGGTCGAGTTCCTCTGGTCGGACGGCCAGTTCTACTTCCTCGAGATGAACACGCGCCTGCAGGTCGAGCACCCGGTGACCGAGATGGTCACGGGCACCGACCTCGTGCGCGAGCAGCTGCGCATCGCGGCGGGGGAGCCGCTCGGCTACGTGCAACAGGACGTGCGCTGGAAGGGCTGGGCGATCGAGGTGCGGCTCAATGCCGAGGACGTCGTTCCACAACTTCGTGCCCTCGACCGGCACGATCACCAACCTGCGCTTGCCCGGCGGGCCCTTCGTGCGCCTCGACCTCGGCCTCTACGCGAACATGGAGGTCGGCCTGGACTACGACCCGCTGCTGGCGAAGCTGATCGTCTGGGGCGCGGATCGCGCGCAGGCAATCGCGCGCATGCGCCGCGCGCTGCAGGAGCTCAACGTCGGCGGCGTGCGCACCAGCGCGCCGGCGGCCTTGGCGGTGCTCGAGCACGAGCGCTTCCAGAAGGGCGATTTCGACACGCATTTCCTCGAGGGGCTCGAGCTCGCGCACGAGCACAGCGAGAACGACGCGCTGGTCGCGGCTGCGGCCGCGATCTGGCGCCACCAGCGGGCCACGCGCCGCGCGCTCGCGCCGCGCACGGCCGACCGCGAGGCCTGGACGGAGCGCAGCCGCCGCGCGCAGAAGCCGCGATGAAGTACTTCGCCAGCGTCAACGGCCGGCCGCACGAGGTCGAGCTCGTCGAGGAAGGCGGACAGCTCGTCGCGCGCGTCGACGGCCAGCGCCTCGAGCTCGACTACCGGGAGGTCGACGAGCAGGGCCAGGTCAGCGTGCGGTGCGCGGGCCGCAGCTTCGCGCTCTCGATCGAGGGCGGCGCCGAGCGCGTGTGCGTCACGCACGCGGGCCACTTCTACGAGATCGAGCTCGAGGACGAGCGCGAGCGCGCCGCGCACGCGGCCGAGCGCGCGGGCGGCAAGGGCGGCGGCGTGGTCAACGCGGTGATGCCCGGGATCGTCGTCGAACTGCTGGTCGAGAAGGGCCAGAGCGTCCAGAAGGGCCAGCCGCTCCTGATCCTATCGGCGATGAAGATGCAGAACGAGATCGCTGCGCCGCAGGCGGGCCTGGTGCAGGAGCTGCACGTGGCGGCCGGCCAGGCGGTCAGCGCCGGTGCGAAGCTCGTGACGCTCGCAGTCGAGAGCGGCGCCGCGCCCTGATCAGTGCTTGCGCGGCGCGACCTCGAGGTGGTCGAAGTCGATCTTGGCCTGCGCACCCTTGGAGGAGAGGTGCACGTGCTCGGGGAACCAGACGTCGCCCTCGTGCTGCCAGCTGAGCTCGATGCGCGAGGCGGGCGCGCCCTTGGTGAGCAGGTCCAGGCGCGAAGGGGCGAAGGCGCCCGGGTAGAGTTCGCTGTAGGCGAGGTCGATCGTCATCTGCGGCAGTTCGATCTGCTTCGGCAGGCCGGTGTCCTTGGCGAAGTGCAGCACGGTCTTGTCGCCGGTGCAGACACCGTTGCTCGTGACCAGCAACTCGCCCTTGGCTTCTTCCGCGGCATCCACCCGCGATCCCTTGCGCAACAGCGAGGGATCCTGGAGCGGCAGGCTGGCGAAGCAGCCGTTGAGCGTCATCTGCAGGCGCTGCCGGATCGTGTCGAGCGTCTTCTGCCTGGCGGCATCGGGGTTCTTGAAGTCGATCGCCACCTCGGTCTCGAGCCGGCCGGTCGCAGTGTCGATCGAGCCCGAGACCTCGGCCTTCTCGAGCGCGGCCACGAAGCGCGAGCCTTCCGCGTCGGGCTGCTTCGCGAGGTCGCGCTTCAGGGCGCCGATCAGCGTCGCGAGCGCGTCGGTGTGCGCCTGGAAGTGCACCACCGCGTGGGGCGCGGGCCAACGGTAGAGCTGCTGCTCGGCCTTCTGCAGCCAGGCCTGGCCGTCCTCGACGGTGGCACCAGACAGGACGAGCGCACAGACGGTCGCGGACAGGAAGCGCAGCATGTGGCTGCTCCTCGGGATTCGAGCCCGCTGGACTTGAAGCCCGCCGCGAAAATCGTTCTCAGCCGCCCAGCTTGGCGCGCACCGTGGCCGCCTTGGCCTCGAGCGTCTTCTGGTCCTCGGCCTTGCCGAGCTTGTCCGCGAGCAGCTGCGCGTCGCGCACGCACGCCAGCGCGCGCTGCCAGCGCTCGGAGGCGATGCACAGGTCGGCCAGCAGCACGAGCTCCTCGTACTCGTCGCCCGCGAGGCCGAGGTCGTGGTTCAGGATCCGCGCCTCTGAGAGCGCGGTGAGCGCGTCGTCCAATCCGCCCAGTCCCTGCGCGGCGCGGCCGACGGCGTCGTAGCCCATGGCCGTGCCCCACCAGTCGCCCAGTGCGCTGGCGCGCTCGATGCACTCCTTGCCCTTGACCAGCGCCGCGGACTTGTCGCCTTTCGCCAGCGCCTCGCTCGCCACGCGGTAGACCTTCTGCCCGTCACGGAACTGGCGCTTCTGCTCGCTGTTCCAGCCCACGAACGAGGCCGCGTAGTCCAGCAGGATCGGGTGGCCGGTCGCGATCGTCGCGCACTCGGCGCCGAAGAGCGCGCGCTGCTGCTTCTCCTTGACCGTGGCCGACGTCGCGGCCTCGCCCTTCTCCATGTCCTTCAGGCTGCCCTCGAGGTCCACGTCGATCACGGGCAGCACGATGCCCGGGTTGGCCTTCCAGAGCGCGACGACGCCGTCCTTGTCGTGCATCCCTGCGAGCTCGACGTACTGCTTGCGCACCTCCTTGAAGTCGGCGGGCGCGGAGAGGGCGGGAGCAACGGAGAGGAGCAGCGGGAGGAGCAGCATGGCTGGGCCTTGCGGGTTGGGGGAGCGGGCTGCGTAGGATAGCGCGCCGAACGCATGGAACGATCCTTCCGGACGCTGCTCGACTGGATCGCGATCCCCTCGGTCACCGGGGCGGAGGGCGACTACGGCGACGCGCTGGCGCGCGAGTTCGCCGCCCTGGGCCTCTCGGTCGAGCGCCAGCAGCTCGCGCCCGGCCGATTCAACGTGCTCGTGCGCGCCGAGGCGCCCGAGGTCGTGTTCTGCACGCACCTCGACACCGTGCCGGCCTTCTTCGGCCCGCGCGCCGAGGGCCAGTGGATCCACGGCCGCGGAGCCTGCGACGCCAAGGGGCAGGCGCTGGCGATGCTCGAGGCCTCGCGCGCGCTGCTCGCCGCGGGCGAGCGGCGCTTCGGATTGCTGTTCACGGTCGGCGAGGAGACCGACAGCGCGGGTGCGGCGCTGGCGAACGCGCGTCTCGCCGAGCCTTGGCACCCCAGGCACGTGATCGTAGGCGAGCCGACCGGCAACCGCTTCGTGCGCGCCGGCAAGGGCACGTTCAAGGGCAAGCTCGTCGCGCGCGGCGTCGCGGGCCACAGCTCGCAGGACGTCGGGCCGAGTGCGGTGCACGAGCTCGTGCACTGCGCGCACCGGCTGCTCTCGGAGAGATGGGGTCAGCATCCCGTGCTCGGGCCCGGCACGCTCAACCTCGGGCGTGATCAAGGGCGGTGTCGCGGCCAACGTCGTCGCCGAGGAGGCCGAGGCGGACGTGATGATCCGCACCGTCGAGCCGCTCTCGGACGTGCGCGCGCGCCTCGAGCGCTGCCTCGGGCCGCACGTGCGTGTCGCGGAGAACTCGAAGGGCTACGCGCCGCTCGAGTTCGACGTGCCGGCGGGCGAGGAGGGCATCACGATCGCGTTCGGCACGGATGTGCCGCACATGCCGCGCTGGGGCAGGCCGCTCTTGTACGGGCCGGGCTCGATCCTCGACGCGCACACCGATCACGAGAAGGTCAAGACGAGCGACATCGAGCTCGCCGCGGCGCGCCACGTGAAGACGGCGCGTGAGCTGCTCGCGAGGAGTGGCGCGTGAAGCAGTTCAAGGGCGAGGCGCTGCTCGATGCGCTCGAACTCGGCGAAGTGCGCGTGGCCGAGCGCGCGGCCGATGGAAGTTGGACGATCAACGCTTGGGTGAAGGAAGAAATCCTCGCGCTGTTTCGCTCCAGCCCGATCGTCCAGCAGGGCAGCGCCTTCCGCGACAAGCAGGCCTTTCCCGTGCGCAACTGGAGCGAGCAGGACGGCGTGCGCGTCGTCCCGGGCGGCTCGGCGGTGCGCCGCGGCGCCTACCTCGCGCCCGGAGTCGTGTGCATGCCGCCGATGTACGTCAACGTCGGTGCCTACGTCGGCGCGGGCACGATGATCGACAGCCATGCGCTCGTCGGATCGTGCGCGCAGATCGGCGAAAAGGTGCACCTCTCCGCCGCTGCCCAGATCGGCGGCGTGCTCGAGCCCGCCAACGCGCGCCCGGTGATCGTCGAGGACGAGTGCTTCGTCGGCGGGAACACGGGCATCTACGAGGGCGTGCTGGTGCGCAAGGGCGCCGTGATCGCGGCGGGCGTGATCCTCACCGCGAGCACGCCGGTGTTCGACCTCGTGAACCAGAACGGAGCTGCGCGGCACGCGCGAACATCCGCTCGAGATTCCCGAGCGCGCGGTGCTCGTGCCCGGTTCGCGCCCAGTCGGCGGCGTGTGGGGCTCACTGAAGGGCCTGCACGCAGCCTGCGCCCTGATCGTCAAGTACCGCGACGAGAAGACCGACCGCGCGACGGCGCTCGAGAGCGCGTTGCGCGAGGGACTCGCGAGCGGCTAGCTGTCGCGTTGTTCCTCGGAGGGGAATTTCGAGTTCTCGAACGAGTCGATGACGTCCTTGGGCGTGTCGTTGAAGTCCTCGGCTATCCAGATGCGCCCTTGATCCATTCCGGCGATGCTGCGGCGCGAGACCTCAACTACCGGGACCAGCCGCGCGCAGGGGATACCGGAGCGAGTGATGACGATCTCTTCTCCCAACTCAACGCGGCGTACCAAGCGAGACCAAGTTGCCTTGGCCTCAGTGATCGAAATGACTGCGGGCAATGTCGACATGGCTCTTCGGTCTCCTTGCTGGGAAGCCCGAGCAGTGTAGCGACCTCAGGGATGCTCGACCGTCGCCTGACGATCAACCGCGCAGTCCTTCAATTGCTGCATGGTGCCGTCGGGCCAACGAATCTCGAGCGCGACGGGTGAGGCCGTTGGCAGGCCGAAGTGCGCGCGCGTCGAGCTCGCGGCCTGGTAGCTGCCGCCGCTGAAGATCCAGCGTGTCTGTCTCGAGCTCCCCGAAGTCAGCGTGAGCTTCGCGCCCAGGCCGCGATGGTTCTTCGACTCCTTGCGGCCGTCGTGCAGCGCGACCTCGAGCCAGTGACCGCCGATTGCGTCGTTGCGCAGCACGCGCAGCTTGCCGTCGATGCCCGCCACGATCATGTCGATGTCGCCGTCGTTGTCGAGATCGCCGAAGATGGCGCTGCGGTCGACGTGCTCCTCGGCGAGCCACGTGCCGGCCGTCTCGAACAGGACACGCTCGAAGCGCGAGCCAGCGCGCGAGAAGAGTAGCGGCGTCTGCTTGAAGCTGGAGCTCATCGACGCGGGGGTCGCCTGCGGATAGACGTGGCCGTCGAAGACGACGAGATCCTCGTCGCCGTCCTGGTCGAAGTCCGCGAACCACGTCGCCCAGCCGACGAAGGGCCGGCTCACGGCGCCGAGGCCGTAGCTCTGCGTCGCGTCGCTCCACAGCGCGCGCCCGGGCACGGAGACGAAGAGCGTGTTGGTATCGTCCGCGAAGTTGGTCGTGAAGAGATCGGGCTGCCCGTCGCCGTTCAGGTCGCCGACCGCGATGCCCATCGTCGCCTGCGCCGCGCCGTCGGCGTTGAGCGCGAGGCCCGCGCGCGTTCCGATCTCCTCGAAGCGCAGGCCGCCGAGGTTGTGGAAGAAGAACTTCGGCGTCGAGTCGTTACCGACGAACACGTCCTGCTTCCCGTCTCCGTCGAGGTCGAGGATCAGCGCGCCGAGGCCGAGTCCCGGCTTCACCGCGTGGATGCCCGAACTATCGCTCGCGTCGCGGAAATGGCCGTCGCCGAGGTTCTCGTACAGCACGTCGGGCTCCGGCGTCAGCGTCAACGGCCCGCCGAAGACCTCGACCTTGTGGTAGTCCTGCTTCGGCGGCGGGTGCTGCGGATCGAAGACGAGGTAGTTCGCGACATACAGGTCGAGGTCGCCGTCGCCGTCCAGGTCCCCGTACGCTGCGCCGGTGCTCCAGAGCTTGTCGCCCAGGCCGGCGGCGTCGGTGATCTCGACGAAGCGCTTGCCGCCCTCGTTGTGCAGCAGCGCGTCCTTGCCGAAGCAGGCGACGTAGAGATCGTCGAAGCCGTCGCCGTCGAAGTCGCCGACCGCGACGCCCTGGCCCCAGCGCTGGAAGTCGAGGCCGAGCTCTTTCGTCACGTCGCGGAACTTCAGCCCGCCGAGGTTCTCGTAGAGGCGAGCGCCCGGGCCGTTCTCCGGCGCGTCGAGGTAGGCGCCGTTGGGCACGAAGAGGTCCTCGTCGCCGTCGTTGTCGTAGTCGACGAGCGCCATTCCTCCGCCCTTGACCTCGAGGATCTGCGTCGGCGGGAAGCGGCCGCTGGTCAGGCCGAAGTCGATACCGCTCTGGGCCGTGACGTCGGTGAAATGGATCGGGCGCGAGGAAGCGGAGCCGTTCTGCGGCGCAGCGCCGCTGCCCGCGCCCGCCGCCTGCAGCTCGAGCACGTGCTGCAACTTCGCGCGCGGCTCCTGGAGGTCGGGCAGGAGCGGGATCGACTGCTCCAGTGCCGCGCGCGCCTTGTCGAGCTCGTTCGTGCGCGTGTACGCATCGCCGAGGCGCGCGAGGTAGCGCCCGAGATCGCGCTTCGCGTCGGTGTCCTCCTTCGCATTCGCGAACCGCTTGCGTGCGAGCGCGACCGTCTGCTCCAGATGCTTCGCCGCTTCGGGATTGCGCCCCTCCTCGAGCTCGACGAGCGCCATCCCGAAGAGCACCTCCGTCTTCTGCGGCTCGGCCGAAAGGTAGACCTCGAAGGACGCGCGCGCCTTCGGAACCTGACCGAGATCGAGCGCGCACATGCCGCGGTAGTAGAGGTTCGCGAGGTACCCGGGCTCGAGCTCCGCGCAGCGGTCGAAGTGCGCCAGCGCCTCGGCATTCGAGCGCTGCTCGCGGTACGAGAGCCCGATCAGGAACTCGGCCTGAGCCGGGCGCGCGCCGCCGGACTTCAGGTAGCCCGCCAGCGCGACGCGCGCCTCGTCGTAGCGCCGCTCCTGGATCGCGTGGTGCGCGGCGTTGAGGGCCGAGTCGAGCTTCTGGTCGACCCGACTGCAGGCCGAGGCCAGGACGAGGAACGCGAGGGCGGCAGCGCGGAACACGCGCAAGATCCTAGCGCTCAGTAGAGCTTCGGCGCCCCGTTGATCACTGTCAGCGCCTCTTCGCAGTTGAATCCGACCAGCTGCGCGTACTCGCGGATCGACGGACACCGCGGCTGGCGCGAACTCGCGCCGCGCGCGCGCAATCGCCTGCTCGCGCGTGAAGTGCCCCTCGCGGATCTGTTCGAGAGCATCACCTCGTCCTCGGACCAGCCCGCGATCGTCTGGTAGATGTAGTTGTAGAACGCCGCCGAGCCGTCGCCGATGCGCCAGGTGCTCTTCGTGTCGGTCGCGACTCTCCCAGTCGTACTCGCGCCGGATCGTGCCGACGATCTCCTCCTCGGTCCACGGGAGGTAGTGGAAGAGGTAGAGGAAGTCGTCCTTGACGCACGAACGTCTGCGTAGAAGGCGCCCGAGCGTGTCGAGCAGCGACTCGTTGATGTAGCCGGGTTCTTCGACGTAGTTCTTGACGTAGTACCAGAGCAGCGCCATCTCGTTCCGGAACGAGAGTCCGGTGAGCGTCATGCCGTGGTCGTCCTCGCGGATGCCGCACAGGCCGGTCTTGTAGGGCGTGTCCTCGATCATGTTGCCGGTGCAGAAGATCGACGAGCTTGATGCCGGTCTCTTTCCGGAGCTGGCGCGCGTAGTGGTAGAACTCCTTGTCGCCGGCGGTGAACAGCGTGACCATGCCGAGCTCGGGCTTCTTGAGCCAGGCCTCGACGTTCTTGCGGATGTAGCGGCGCTTCTTCGGGATGTCGGCCGAGCGGATGATGTGCTCGACGCCGAGCTTGCCGCACAGGCGCGCCTGGTTGCGCCGCGCGAGGTCGGTGACCATGCCCCAGTCGTAGGTGAACGCGATCGGGTTCATCCCCAGCTCGCTTCTTCACGTAGTGCAGGCCGTAGGACGAGTCGCGCCCGCCGCGAGAACGCGACGATCACGTCCGGGCTGCCGTCCTTCGAGCGGTAGGGCTCGACCGCGGCGCGCAGCGCGTCGCGCGCCCTTGGGCGCGATCTTGCTTCCAGCGCCGGCAGTAGCTGCACACGCCGTGCCGCGTCGAACTGCATGAACGGGTAGCGTCTCGGGCAGGATGCACTTCGTGCAGCGCCGCAGGCCGCTCGGCGCTGAGCGTGTGGTCGACGATCGGCAGGTCGTAGAGGCGCTTGTGCGACTCGACGCGCGCGGGCGGCGCGCCGGTGGCCGGACGGCAGGCGAACTCCTGCTGCGCGAGGTCGCGCAGCGAGACCAGCAGCGCGTGGCCGGCCGGCAGCTGGCGGATCGCGAGCTGCCCGAGCGTTGCCCGCGCGCCTTGCGTACTCGGCCAGCTCCTGCAGGATGAAGCGCTCGGAGGCGAAGCACAGGAACGTGCGGCGCTCGTTGGCGAGCACGAACAGCGAACCGGTGTTGGTCGCCAGCAGCAGGTCGTCGAGGTCGTCGAAGAGGACGCGATCGAGACCGAGCCCTCGAGCTCGCCGAAGAGACGCTGCACGGCGGCGGCGAGGTCGCCGGCCTCGTCGCGGTAGCGCCGCAGCAGCGTGACGAGGATCTCGGTGTCGACCTCGGAGCTGCGCGCGAGTTCGGGGTAGCGTCGCCAGAGCGCGGCGTCGTTGACGACGATGCCGTTGTGCACGCGCGACCGCGCCGAGGGCGATCGACGGGCTGGTTGTTGTCCGAGTTCGACTGGAAGCCGTTCGTGACGAGGCGCGTGTGGCCGGTCCAGACGAGGCCGATCTGCGAGCCCGAGCTGCAGTTCTCCCGGTAGCGCTCGAGCGCGCGCGCGCGCAGCTCGCGATACTCGCGGCTCTCGAGGAAGTCCTCGACCGAACCGGCCTGCTTGAGCACGTCGATCGTCTCGCCGTTGAAGGAGACCAGGCCCGCGGCCTCGCTGCCGCGCGTCTGCGAGTAGCGGTAGAGCCGGTCGATCAGCCCGCCGGCGAAGGCGGCCGTGAGCTGCGTGTCCTTGCCGAAGACGACTCCGAAGATTCCGCACATGCTGGGGTGGGGCGCGCCCCGCTAGTGTAGTTGCGTGCCCGGTCCGGGTCGCGTGGCGGCTGCACTCGCGCGCCGGCGCAGCGGCGGGGAGAGCGGGCGCGCGGGCACGCCCTCGATGTCGAGCGCGGCGGCCTGCAGCAGGAGCTGCACGCCCAGGATGATCGGCATGGCGGCCAGCATCACGTCGCCGGCGGACGCGACCTCGCCCGGCGCCTTGGCGCGCGTCATCCACCACAGCGCGTAGCCCACGCCGAAGCCGATCAGCGGCAAGCCCGAGCAGGAGGTACAGCGAGACGGCCGAGAAGTCGTGCACGAAGTAGCGCCAGAAGATGCGCCGCGCGAAGCCCAGGATCAGGCGCGGCGGGAAGCCGAGCAGCGAGCGCGGGATCGAGAGCGAGGAGCGCTCGTCGCCGTAGCGCGCCGGCGCGGCGACGTCGAGCACGACCGCGCGCTGGATGCCGAGCGCGATCAGGAGGCCGCTCTCGAAGAAGTAGCGCCGCGGCAGCCGCCCGATCTCGAGCCGCTCCAGTACGTCCGTGCGCAGCGCGAGGTAGCCGTTGGCCGGGTCGAAGGTGTTCCAGTAGCCCGAGGCCAGCTTGACCAGGAAGGTCAGGCCCGCGTTGCCCACGATGCGGACCGCCGGCATCGTCTCGAGCGAGGCCAGCGAGCTGTAGCGGTTGCACTTCGTGACGTCGGCCAGACCCTCGATCAGCGGCCCGATCAGACGCGGCAGGTGCTCGGGGTCCATCTGCTCGTCGCCGTCCATCTTGACCACGATGTCGAGCTCCTGGCGCAGCGCCTCGCGGAAGCCGGTCTGCATCGCCGAACCGACGCCGCGGTTGCGCTCGTGCACGAGCAGCGTCACGCGCGGATCGGCGAGCGCCTCGACCGCCGCGCGCGTTCCGTCGGGGCTGCCGTCGACCACGACGATCAGCGAGCGGATCTCGGGCGGGACGCTGCGGATCACCGCCTCGATCTGGCCCTCGACCCGGTAGCAGGGGATCAGCACCCCGACCTTCACTCCGCTGAGATCGAGCGCTTGCATCGGCGACGGGGCGGGGCGGGGCAGGGGGCGGAGAGGGTCCTGCCGCGGAGACGATCGGACGTCCCGGCCGGCGGGTTGAGGGGGCGGAAAGCATTTCCGCGCCGCAGGGCGGGTGCAACCCAGGGGCGGGAAATGCCGGCTCTCGAGCCCTGCACGTGTGCGAAATCCCGCCCGCCGCCCCTGTGCGACAGTGCGGAGCCTGCGCGGTAGAATCGCCCGCGCAGGAATCGCTCTCCATTCCCAGGAGGATCTCATGCCGCAGAGGAAGAGGAAGCTGGCGCGCGCTGCGCGCCGGCCCTGGCTCGACCCGCGACTCGATGCGCTGCTCGCACTGGGCCAGCGCCTGGTCGCTAGCCTGCGCCGGCGCGAACTGGAAGCGCTGCACGAACTCGCGCTCGAGATCGACAAGGCTCGGCTGGCGGCCAGGCTGCGCGGCCGCCCTGGTGCCGCTGGCCGCAGGCTGCTGGCCGAGTTGCAGCAGCGCGTCTTCTCACCCCTGACAGCCGCGATCCGGTTTCCCGGCGAGCAGCAGGGACTGCCCGAGAGGTTGCGAAGGAAGCGCGAACCGGTGCTCTCGGTATTCGTGCGCTCGGGTCGGTCTGCAAGCTATCTCCGGCGCCATGGAATCCACGTCCGCTGCCGGTCAGGTGATGTCTTCACGGCCTGGGCCACGTGGTCCACACTCGAGTCCATCGCATCGGTCCCGGACGTGCGACACGTCGAACTCGCACGTGCCTCGCGCCCGAGCCTGAACTTGGCCATGCAGTACACGGGGCTGGACGTGATGCACGGCACGCACCAGGGGGACGGCGTCATCGTCGGCATCGCGGATCGCTATCTGGACGTGCAGCACCCCGCCTTCCGCGATGCCGTGTTCACAGGCACACGGATCCTCTGGCTCTGGGACCAGGAGCTCACGGCGCAAGGGAGCGAGCGCAGTCCGGCGGGAACGGCAAGCGCCGCTGGCTCCACTGCCGGACTCAATTTTGGCGTCGAATACTCGAAGACGGAAATCGACCAGGACCTTGCGCTCGCGCCGGCGCTCCAGAGCGTGCGTCATCGTCCGCCTGCGCGTCTCTCGGGCCTCACCGGGAGGATGGAAGTCCCCGAAGAGCATTGGCACGGAACGCAGGTATCCGGCTGCGCCGTGGGCAACGGCAGCGGCGATGGCCCTGCACTGAAGCCCGGTGCGGCGCCCGCGGCCGAACTCATCTTCGTGCACCTGAAGCCGGAGATCGCCTGGCGCCGCACGCAGCGAGCGCAGGCAGCCGATCCCAGTCTGGCCCTCGTCGACACGACTGACATCGCCAATGCAGCCAGCTACATTTTTGCGCGCGCACAGAGCGCAGGCAAGCCGTGCGTGCTCTGCTTGAGCCAGAACGACACGCTCGGGTCGCACGACGGAACTTCCGCACTGGAGAAGCATCTCAGTGGCCTGATCGATCGAGCGGGGCGAGCCTGGGTCAATTCGGCTGGAAACGAGGCCGACCAGAACGCGCATTTCACCGATGACCTGTCCCCCGGGTGGAACGAGATCTACCTCTCGCATCCCGACCTGGATGTGCCCGAGGAGATCCAGGTCTGGCTCCCCGGCGGTTCGGACTGGGGGTTCGAGGTCACGCACGATCCCGACTCGCCGTTGGGGGGCAACCGAACATGCTCGGGAATCACCGGAGACCCAGCGCTCACGAAGGTGCTGCGACCCTTCGGCCGGATTCGAGTCGTCTCGACTCACGGCGTCTTGGCCAACGGCGATGACTGCATTTCGATCTTCCTGATCCCACTGCTCATGAAATCGGGGATCGCAGCGGCAAGACTGCGGATCAGGATCCACTGCGGTCCGCGGTCGGCCCGCGTCCACGCCTGGACGACGCATGCGAACGCTGGAATGCACTTCGAAACGCCTACGGACAAGGGGACGGTGGCTCCGCCGGCGACCGGTGCGAAGGCGATCGTCGCTGGCGCGCACTTCTATCCCAGTTCCGATCCGAACGCCGAGGTGCCAGGCCCGCAGGTGGCCGACCAGAGCGGGCGTGGTCGGACTCGCGACGATCGGCCGAGCCCGGACGTGTGCGCGCCCGTGAGCGTCTCGGCCCCCATTCCCCTCGACCGCTCGATGCCCCTCGCGCCGGGCACGCCCCAATATGGACGCATCTCCGGCACGAGCGTGGCCGCCCCGCTCGTGGCCGGAGCGGCTGCGATCATCTTCGAATGGTCGTCGAACAGCGCGGATTGGGCGACGGTGCAGGATGATCTGCGCACCCACGCCCAACCTCAGACCGCTGCCGTTCCCGACGACGCGTGGGGATGGGGCAGCCTGTCAGCCGATGGGCTGTGCCCGCCCGTGATGCTGCAAGGGATTGCGGCCCCGCGCCACTGGGCGGCCCATCCTCCGGGTTTCAACACCGAGCAGGCGCAGCTCGCGCAGGCCGGGCGCTCGGGCCGTCGCCGAAAGGCAATGTTGCAACTCGCCTTCCCGGAGAAGCGCACGGGATTCGAGCTGCGCCTGCGTCCGGGGCTGGGACGCTTCGAGGTCGAAATGCCACTGGCCGCGCTCGCGCACAGGCTCGGGAGTTCGAAGCGAACGACGTTCGACGAGGCGCAGGCGGGCGAGCTGTTGGATGTCGAGGGTGCTCGCAGTGCCCGGATCCTCGGGAACATGGTTTCCCTGCGTGCGAGTGAACGGCTCTTCGTCCCGCGCACCAGCGCAGCCGCCGGGCCGCTTCTTCCGCTTCGCATCCGGGTCTTCCTGACGGACGCCGCGGTCCGCGGGCCCGTCCTCCGGCTGCACCAGTTCCTCGACGGGCGCTGGCTGCGCGTGGTCCGGTTCGGCGTGCCCCGGCGCGTGTGACCCGCCATGTGGATCCTGCTCGTCCTCCTGGTCCAGACGCCGATCCTCGCCCGGTCCGATTCGGTCCGGTTCGGCTCCGAGGTCACGCGTGTGCTGGCCGTTGACGTGCGCGACGGGCGGAACCAGGCCATCGATCGAGTCCAGGTCGAGTTGAAGGCGGGCGGGCCCTGCACGCTCACGGCGCGCTCCCTCGACTTCCAGCCCCGGCTCGTGCTCTACGCGTTGCCTGGCCGCACAGTCGTGGGGGAGGGTTCGATCCGCCTGTGCTGCGACTCGTGCCTTACCCCCACGATCGAGTCGTCCGGACTCTACGAGATCGGGATCGAAGCGCTGGATGCGCGCGGCGGCGAGTATTCCC
Source organism: uncultured Planctomycetota bacterium (assembly GCA_963829015.1). GTDB lineage: Bacteria > Planctomycetota > UBA1135 > UBA1135 > JADJLZ01. Next base: position 524,173 of record CAWHGR010000001.1, read on the forward strand.
TGAGCACGCGGGCTGGAGTCGAGCCCGCGCCATCCCAAGACGAGGAGCTGCCGCAACTCCACGAGGCGTTCGTGGCCATCGCGCAGCGGGCCGAAGCGCGGCACGAGGACACACGAGCAATCGAATACTGGCTCGTGGCGGCGGAGGTCGCCCACTCGATCGCCCACGGACCCGCGGACTGCGCGCGGGCGCGCGAGGACCTCGGGCACTGTGTCGACCTCGCCAAGCGCTTGCGCTACGACGAGGATCTGCTCGAGGCACGCCTGCTGCTCGCCCTCTGCGATCAACTCTCCCATGAGTCCCAGAAGGCGCGCGCGGAGCTGCTCGAACTCGAACCCAGGATCGAAGCTCTCGCGCAACGTGCTGGCGACGACCGGCACGCGCAGAAGTGCAGATGGCAGCGGGCCGCACTCCACGACGGACTCGGGGACGCTCTGCGCGACCTGCACAGCCTGGGCGCGGCAGCACCCGAGTACGCCAAGGCCGCCGAGGCGCTCGAAGGTCTGGGTCTTGCGGAGCAGTCGATGCGTGCCTGGTCGAAGTTGGCGCTGGCCCTCGACGAGTGCGGGGAGGCCGCGGAGGCCGACCTGGCACTCGACCGCTGTGATGCCAGCCTGCCGGTCGATAGCCCTCCGGAGCTTCGCGCGGAGGTGCGCATGTCCCGCGCACGCATCGAGGTTCGACGCGGGGCCAGCGAGGCAGGCCGATTGCGCGCACTCGAGGCGCTGGGGCTCGGGCCACCGCCCAACATTCGAGCGGAGACCCTGGGCACGCTCGCCAATGCGTGCCTGGACCTGGCGCGCTACGAGGAGGCCGCGCTCTGGCTGGACGACCTCGGCAAGCTCATCGCGGAAGCGCACTTCGAAGTGCTCGAGCCGGCGCTGCACCGCACGCGCGGTGTCCTGGCCTACCGGCTGCGCGACCTGGCCCAGGCGCGCAGCGAGCTCCAGCAGGCGCTCGAGAGTGCAGACGCGCTGGGCGTCGCCCAGGGCTCGGCCGCGGATTGCATCGATCTCGCGCTCGTGCTCGAGGAGCAGGGCGAGCGCTCCGCCGCGGAGGCGCGCCTGGACGAGGCGATCACGCGCGCCGAGAGCTCGGGTGACGGTGAACTGCTGGGCCGGGCCTGGCTCGATCGCGGACTGCTGTTCGAGCGCCGCGGCGAACTCGAGCGCGCGCACGAGGCCTACACCCGGACGTCCACGCTCGCCTGCGTTGCGAGCGATCCGCTGCTGGCTGCGCTGGCCAAGGGCGGCCTGGGAATGATCGCCGAGTTGCGCCACGATTCGGCCAAGGCGCGCCAGTTCGCCGGGGCGTCGGCCAGCGAGCTCGAGGCCCTGGGTCTGCCCGAGGAGGCGCTCGACGCACACGACACCCTGGCACAGGTGGCCCTGCGCGAAGCGGATGCTGCTGCCCTGCGCACCGAGCTCGATCGCGCGCGCGAACTCCTCGGACGCTTCGAGCGCGAGGGGCTCGGACCCTTGCAACGTGCCTGGTACAGGGCGCGCTTCGCGAACTGGGGCGCCTTCGAGCAGGCACTGGTCGACATCGAGCTGGCGCAGTGCACCGGGCCGGATGTCACGCGGCAGGCGATCGTGCAGCGCGGGCTCGAGGCAGACGCAGGCTGGAAGGGTCGCACGCTGCTCGAGTCGCTCGCGCGCAGGTTTCCGGATCCCGCCGTGGCGCAGGGCGCCTCGGCGGCCGAGCTGCAGGCCTGGCTGCCCCCGCACGCGGCGCTGCTCGAGTACTTCGAGACCACCGACCGGCTGGGCGCCTACCTCGTGCAGAAGGGCAGCCTCGAGCGCATCGACTTGTGCGACCTGCACGAGCTGGTCGAGAACGCGGGGCGGTTCACGAAGCAGATCGCGGACAGCCGCGCGCCCCCCCAGCAACTCGTGGATTCCGCGGCCGCGTTGTGGAGGGATCTGCTCGCACCGCTGCTGGACCGACTGCAGCGCGGCGTGGACACGCTGGTGATCGTGCCTGCCCCGGTCCTGGCCGCCGTTCCGTTCGAGGCTCTCGTCAGCGAACCCCGACCGGGGCATTCCCCGATCGCCAACGAACCGCGCTGCGTGATCGACGACTTCCTGGTGTGCTATGCGCCGGCCAGCGCCCTCCTGCCCGCGCTCGCGGCGCGTCCCGCGCGGCGCGCGCCCGAGCGGCACCTGATCGTCGGCGATGCGCGCTATTCCGGCGAGACCCGCGCGGGCAACGGCGCCACCGGGAGTCGCGTGCTCGACCCTTCGCTGGCCGACATGCCGCGCTTGACCTACTCGCGCGCGGAGGTCGTTGGCCTGGCCAGGCAGCTGCTCCGGTCGCAGCCCGGTGAGGAGCACGAGCGCGCGCCCGACCTGGCGGAACTCGAGCGCGATGCTGACGGAGACCATGAGCTGTCCGCGCGCTGCTTCGACCTCTATCTGCGCGGGGCTGCGACAGCCGGGATCTTCCGTCGCGACCTGCGCGAGTACTCCGACCTGCATCTCGCCCTGCACGCGCACATGGACCCTGTCGATCCCCGGCGCACCGGGCTGGTGTTCAGCTTCTCCCCGCAGGACAACGGGCTGTTCGCGCTCGAGGAGGCCTGGAACGCGAAGCTCGACGCCAACCTGATCGTGCTCTCGGCCTGCGAGACAGCGCGCGGGCGTGTGCTCGCGGGCGAAGGCGTGCAGTCGCTCGCCTACGCGTTCCTCAATGCTGGTGCGCGTGCCGTGCTGGCCACCCTGTGGCGAATCTCGGACCGCGACGCGGGCGAGATCCTGCAGGACTTCGAGGCCAGGCGGCAGGGCGCGCTCGCAGTGCACCCGGCCGAGGCGCTTCGTGCAGCGCGGCAGGCCTTCAGGCAGCGCAACGCGGTGCGCGGGGAACCCGTGCACAGTTCGAGCGTGCTCTGGCAGCCTTCGATGTGGGCAGGCTACGTCTACATCGGCGAGCCGCCGCGCTGATCCGGGACCGGTGCTAGGGCGTCTGCCCCTGGACCACCTGGCCATTCGCCGACGGGCCGGTCAGCCCCGAGAACATCACGATGTACCGCGGCGGATTGGGGATGGGCGGAGCATTGGTGCCGGGATTGGCTTGGTAGACGATATCCACATAGAGGTAGTTGATCGGATTGCAGTCCCAGCGTCCGTTCAGGTGGGCGATCCAGGGCGAATAGACCGGGTTCGTGACGCCCCCGATGATGCTGGCCGTAGTCGGGGAAGATCCTTCGCTGATCGTGATGCTTGCGACGTGATGGGTGGAGTCGGGAGGGCCGTGCAGGACCTTCACGTCGTAGATGGCGAGGTGCTGGGTTCCGTAGAAGCTCCCGGTGGCGCTCACGGGCGGAGTCGCGGATCCGTCCTCGGCGGAGACGACACCGTTCATCGTGGCATTGCTGATGATTCCCGGGAACGTCAGCAGTACACACTCGGAGCGGACATCGAAGCTGTTGGCGAACCACACATCGAACGTCCCGCAGACGAGCAGGCTGAAACTCGACGGGGCCGCGTCCAGCGGCACGGTCATCCAGCCGCTCGACCAGCTCAGGGGCTCGATCACATCGATCCCGGGGTCCTGACCGAGCCTGGGCAAGGCCGTGATCAGGTGCGCAGGCTGGTGAAGTTCCGCCATCGTCAGGATCCCCGGAGCGCCGTAGAACTCGAGGCGCTCTGTGGTCACGCGATCGCTCGTGACTCCTGTACTGGGAGCCAGGACATCGACGTTGACGTGCGCCATGTACTTGCCCGTCGACAGGGCCGGGTTCGTGAACAGCCCGACCGCCCGCACCCGCATTCCTCGCGGGGTGTCGGCCACGACGGCAGTGGTGCAATCCGTGCACCGGCATCCGTTCACCCAACCCGCCGCCAGCAATCCGATCCCGACGACCGACCACGACTTCCATCGCGAGTTCATGCGAGTCTCCTTTTCTCGAACCGCGGAAGAGCAGCCGGCCACGGGGAAGGGCCGACCACGCAACTCCTCCAGGGGCTCCATGCTATCCGCAGTCCCGCCCGGTTGCAGGGCAGGTTCTGCTGTGTGGCCTCGCGGTCCTACAGCCGCAGCCCCGTCCGCGCGCGCACGAACCCCGTCAGCACGAACACGCCGAGGAACATGGAAATCGCCGTCGCGATCGCGGCGCCGGCGAGACCCAGGCGCGGGATCAGGAGCGCATTGCCGGCCACGTTCAGCAGCACGGTCAGCAGCATGTAGAGCGAGTGCGTGCCGGGAAAACCCGCCATCAGCAGCGTCTGCGCGAACGGGATGTAGCCCGCGCACAGAACCAGGCCGAGCATCAGCCAGCGGAAGGGCACGCTGCTCCCGGCGAAGCCGGGCTTGTCGGTCAGGAGCTCGAGCACGAACGGGTAGAGCAGCGCGGCCAGCGCCGCGACGGCGAGCATGCCCAGGTAGGTGCGGCGCTTGCCGCGCTGGATCGTCGCGTGCAGTTCGTCGAAGGCGCGCGCCGCGAGACCGCGCGCGAGGATCGGGTTGTAGAGATTCTGCAGCACGACCAGCAGCTGGTAGAGGCCCTCGGCGACCATGGCGGCGAAGGTGTAGACGCCCACGTCGCGGTCGGAGAGGAACCAGCCGATCATCAGCACGTCGACGCGCGCATTGAGCTCGAGCAGCACGCCGCTGCCCAGGCTGCGCAGGCCGAAGACGACGTGCGGGCGCACGAGCGCCCTCCAGCCGGGCGCGAGCGCTCCGCGCACCTGCAGCCAGACCTCGATCGCGAGCACGAGGAACAGCAGCACCTCGGCGAAGCTGAACACGCCGGCGAGGTGCGTGGCCTGCGTGCGGCCGGTGTCGAACAGCGCGAAGCCGCCCAGCGCCGCCAGGATCAGCACGTAGCGCAGCGCGTGGCCCACGGCGAAGACGCGCATGCGCTGCAGTCCGTTGACGACCGCGAGCAGCAGCTTGTTGAGCGCGAAGAAGAACAGGCCCGGAGCGGCCCAGGCGATGGCCTCGGCCGTGCCGGGGCTCGCGAGCCAGCGGCCGATCGGTGCGCGCGAGAGCCAGAAGCAGAGCGTCGCGAGGGCGGCCAGCAGCACGGCGGGCAGCAGCGCCGCGGCCAGCGTGGCGGCCACGCGCGCCCGCTCGTGCGCGCAGGCGGCGACTTCCTTCAGCAGCGAGCGGTCGAGCCCGCCGACCGCGACCTGCGAGAAGAACACGTAGGCCGCCAGCGCCTGGTTGAAGATCCCCAGCGCGGCCTCGTCGTAGAGCGCTCCGATCAGCGCGTTGAGCGCGATGCCGGCGACGGCCAGCACGGCCAGGCTGCCGAGGTTCCAGACGAACGCGGTCTGGAAGCGGCCGGCAGTGGGGGAGGCCGAGTCGCTCACGCGCGGGACATTGATACCGCCCGCGCGCCGCGGGGCAAGCAGGATCTCAGTCCACGGTACGCCGCACTTCCGCCGCGCGCAGCAGCCAGCGGTACGCGCGCTGGCTGATCATCAGGCGCCCGCTCGCATCCGCATCGGGGATCTCGAGGTAGACGGTGTTCTCGCCGGCGCGCAGCGGCAGTGGAAGCGTGCGGTTGCGCGCGTATTCGGGCTCCTTGACGGTGGCGTAGAAGACGAAGCCCGCGACCTCCTTCGGCGACCAGATCTCGAGGCGCAGCAGCGCGTGCCCGCGGCCGCCGAGTTCGAGGGGCGGCAGGCGCAGCAGGTCGACCGGGCTGCTGCCGAAGACCTCGAGCCCGTCGGGTCCTGGCCGGGTCTCGACCCGACCCTGCCGCGCGACCGGCGGATCGTCGCGACGCGCGTCGTAGCGCATCAGCACCTCGCTGGCTGCCTCGTAGCGCAGTCGCAGCCGCTGCTGCTCGGCGCGCTCGGCCGCGTGGCCCGAGTCGATCTCCTCGAAGCTGCGCTCGATCTCGGCGCGCCAGCGTGCTGCGTGCGGCTCGAAGGGCAGCGCGAGGTGCATGCCCGGCGGAGGCCCGTGGCGCTGCAGTTCGGCCTGGAAGCCGCAGAAGAGCTGAGTGTGCGCGGCCACGACCAGCGTGCTCGCGGCGAGGAGCGGCAGCTGGCCGATGCGCGCGCCCACGCGCCAGGCGAGCCAGAGCGCAGCCAGTGTGGGGAAGGGACTCAGCACTGCGCAGTGGTGCGGCAGCGACGGCAGGTGTGCCCGAGCGTAGAGCGCGAGCAGCAGCATTTCGAAGAGCGCGCCGAACGCGAGCAGCTTGTCGAAGGTCGAGACCTCCTGCCCGCGCCAGGCGCGCCAGGCGACCCAGGGCGAGCGCAGGAGCACGGTCAGCGACGCGACCGCCGTCCAGAGCAGGAAGGCGCCCGCGCCCACGCGCGCCAGCGGCGAACTCCAGGATCCGCTCGACGCGCTCGCCAGCAGCTCGCCGCAGCAGGAGGCGTCGAGCGCCGCGCGTGCGTGGCGCGCGACGGCCGCGCACCACCCTTCCGCGATGGGCGCGCCGGCCTGGTGCGCCCACCACAGGCCGCGCACGTCGTCGAATCCGCTCGAGACGACGTAGACGAGGTAGGGCGCGAAGAGCGCCAGCAGGCCGAGCAGGCCGAGCAGCAGACCGCGCCGCTCGAACGGCACGCGCAGCATCCAGGCCCAGGCGAGCACGCAAGGGAACAGCGGCCAGGCGCTCGCGTGGAAGCCGCACAGCAGCGCGCAGGCCGCGCAGATCGAGAGCGTGACCCAGCGCCGCGGCCGCTCGAGGTGCAGCGCCAGCAGGAGCAGGAGCAGCGCCACGCCGCCGAAGAGGAAGTCCGGGTTCCAGATCTTGCGCGCGAGCAGCAGCGGACCAGGCGCACTCGCCAGCAGTGCCGTGCCCGCCAGCGCCGTGGCCGGCGGCACGAGGCGCCACAGTGCGCGCAGGACGCAGGCCAGCCCGAGCACGTTCCAGAGCGCCACCAGCGCGACGATCCGCACGGGGTCGCGCGTGCAGCTCAGCGGCAGCGCGAGCAGGTAGAGCAGGAAGTTGGGCAGCGGCAGGCCGATCGAGGCCGGGATGCCGTGCAGCGCGAAGTGCTCGTGTCCGGCGCGGTAGGACTCGCGCAGGAGGGCGAGTTCGTCGCCCGAGAACTCCATCCAATCGAGCTGCCGGACACGCAGCCACAGGCCGGGCACGATCAGCAGCGCGGCCGCGAGCGCGAGCCCCCGATTGCCCGAGGTCGCAGCGGGCGTACTCACGTCAGCCGTGGAAGCGCGCGCCGCTGGCGGCCATGCGCTTCAGGCTCGCGGCCGGCGTGAAGCGCTCCTTGCCGCCCGTGCGCGCCGCGATGTCGGCCTCGCCGGCGATGCGCTCGAGGCGCGCGACGAGCTCCTTCGCGCCGAGCGAGTCGGCCCAGGCGAGCAGGCCGCCGCGGAAGGGCGGGAAGCCCATGCCGAAGATCGTCGCGAGGTCGAGCTCGCGCGGGCCGGCGACGACCTCTTCCTCGAGCGCGCGCGCGGCCTCGTTGAGCATCGCGAGCAGCGCGCGGTCGAGCGATCTCCTCGTCGCGCAGCACCGGCGAGGCGCGGCGAGCCGGGCGGCACGTAGCGCGCGAGGTCGCCGGCGAGCACGGGCTTCTCCTTCGAGCCGTGCGTGCTGCGTGTGCAGGTAGAAGCCCTGGCCGACCTTCTTGCCCAGGCGCTTGTCGAGCAGCAGCGCTCGAGCAGCGCGCGCCGGCGTCATGCGCGCGCCGTAGGCCGCGTGCAGCGCGGCGCGGCGTGCGAGGCGATGTCGAGGCCGACTTCGTCGAGCAGCTCGAGCGGGCCCATCGGCATGCCGAAGCCGTCGAGCAGCGCGCTCGAGGCGCGCGGGCTCGACGCCGCCCTCGAACAGGCGCACGCACTCGTCGAGGTACGGACCGAGCAGGCGGTTGACGAGGAAGCCGGCGACGTCCTTCGACGACGACCGGCGTCTTGCCGAGCTCGAGCGCCAGCGCCGCGCAGCGCGCGACGGTCTCGTCGCGAGGTCTGCGGGCCGCGCACGATCTCGACCAGCGGCATCCGCTTGACCGGGTTGAAGAAGTGCAGGCCGACGACGCGCTCGGGGTGCGGCAGGCCCTCGGCGATCGCGCCGACGGAGAGCGACGAGGTGTTCGTGGCGAGGATCGCGTCGGAGGCGAGCATCTGGCCGCGAGCTCGCCGAAGACCGTGCGCTTGACCTCGAGCTTCTCGGCCACGGCCTCGATCACGATCTCGCAGCGGCCGAAGCCGACGAGCGTGCGCGTCGACGTCGAGCCGGTCGATCGGCGCGCTCGGCCTCGTGCTTCTCGAGCTGGCGGCGCTTCTTCTTCTCGTCGACGCCCGCGCGGTGCTCGGAGAGCGCGGTGTCGAGCGCGGCCGGGGCGATGTCGAAGAGCCGCGTGCCGATCCCGCGCTCGGCCGAGAGCGAGGCGATGCCGCGGCCCATCACGCCCGCGCCGAGCACGCCGACGCGCGCGGGCCCGCGCGCGCTCGTGCCGTCCGGCCAGCTGCTTCAGCTTCTTGGCGTCCTCGGAGAGCGCGGAAGATGCGGATCAGGCTCTTGGCGACCGCGGCCGGTGCCCAGGCGCGCGACGGCCTCGACCTCGGCGGCGAAGCCCTGCTCGAAATCGGTGTGCGGCGCGCGCGCGACGATCTCGAGCGCCTCCAGCGGCGCGGGATAGAAGCCGCGCGTCTTGGCCAGCACCGCCTTGCGCGCCTGCGCGGCGATGAAGCGCGTCGCGAGCGGGTTCTTGTCCACCGCCACGCGCGCCAGCACGCGCTCCTTGTGCTCGAGCTTCTCGCGCCGCATGCGCGATCCCGCGCGCGACGCGCAGCAGGTCCTCGGGGTTGGTCGTGCGATCGACGAGGCCGAGCTTGAGCGCCTCGCGCGGCGAGTAGAGCTTGCCGTTCAGGATCGCGTCGAGCGCCGCGGGCACACCGATCTTGCGCGGCAGGCGCTGGCAGCCGCCCCAGCCGGGCAGGATGCCGAGCTGCGTCTCGGGCAGGCCGATCTTCGTCTCCTTCGAGTTCGCCAGCACGATGAAATCGCAGGCCAGCGCCAGCTCGCAGGCGCCGCCCGGCGCCGCGCCGCCGATCGCGGCCACGCTGGTGAAGCCGCGGCGCTCGCGCGAGAGGCGCGCGATGCGCTCGAAGACCTGCTGGCCGAGGTGCACCATGCGCGCCATCAGCGTCGGGTCGCGTGAGCTCGGCCAGCGCGTCGATGTCGGCCCCGGCCGCGAACTGCCTGGTGTTGCGTCCGGTGATCACCAGGCCGTGCACCAGGGCGTCGTGCTCGATCGCATCCAGCGCCGCGTCGAGGTCGCGCAAGAGCGGCAGGTCGAACACCGCCAGCGTGCGGTGCGGCGGGTCGAGCACGATCTCGACCAGGTTCGGTTCGGGCCTCTCGGCGCGCACGCAGCCGCCGGCGGCGGGCGCGTTGGTCGGCATCGGCAGGCCGGCGAGGTCGATCATGTTCCGATCCTCTCCAGGACGAACGCGCCGCCCTGTCCGCCGCCGATGCACAAGCGTCGCGAGCGCGTAGCGCTTCTTCTTCGCGATCAGCTCGTGCGCGGCCGTGAGCAGCAGGCGCGAGCCCGTCGCCCCGACCGGGTGGCCGAGCGCGATCGCGCCGCCGTTGGGGTTGAGCCTGCGCCATGTCGATCTTGCCCAGCGCCTTCTTGCGGCCGAGCTTCTCGCGACCGAAGTCGTCCGACTCGCTCGCGCGCACGCAGGCCAGCACCTGCGCCGCGAAGGCCTCGTTGAACTCGATCACGTCCATGTCCTCGAGCGCGAGCCCGGCCTTCTCGAGCGCCTTCGCGCTCGAGTACACGGGCCCGAGGCCCATGCGCGCCGGATCGAGCCCGGCCCAGGCCCAGGAGACGAAGCGCGCCAGCGGCTCGAGCCCGAGCTTCGCGGCGCTTGTCCTCGGTCGTCACGAGCAGCGCGCAGGCGCCGTCGGTGATGCCGCACGAGTTGCCGACCGTCACGCGCCCGTCGGGCTTCTCGAAGACCGGCTTCAACTTCGCCAGCGCGGCCGGCGTCTGGTCGTCGCGGATCGAGTCGTCGTGCTCGAGCGCCGCCGCCCCGTCCTTCGCGCCCGAGCGGCAAGACGGGCAGGATCTCGCGCGCGAAGCGGCCGACCTCGCGCGCGCTCTTCGCGCGTTCGTGGCTCGCCAGCGCGAAGCGGTCGGCGTCCTCGCGCGAGAGATCGAACTCGCGCGCGAGCAGCTCGGCCGTCTTGCCCATGATCAGCCCGGGGATCGGGTCGGTCAGGCCCTCGAGCAGCGCGATGCGCGGCGCGAACATCGCCGGGCGGAAGTGCGCGAAGGCCGAGAGGCGCGAGCCGGTGCCGCGCGCGCGCGAGAGCTCGGCGAAGACCGCGCGTCGCCTTCTCGCTGAAGATCAGCGGGTAGCGGCTCATCACCTCGACGCCCAGCGCCAGCACCAGGCTCGCCTCGCCGGCCTTGATCGAGGTAAGCGCGGTCGCGACCGACTCCATGCCGCTGGCGCAGTTGCGCGCGACCGTGCGCGCGGGCACGTGCTCGGGCACGCCGGCGCGCAGCGCGATCACGCGCGAGACGTTGGCCTGGTCGTGCGGCGGCCCGGCGCAGCCGGTGATCACCTCGTCGAGCGTGCCCGGGTCGAGGTTGGTGCGCGCGATCAGCTCGCGCGCGACCAGCGCGCCGAGGTGGCCCGCGTCCTCCCTGGCGAAGGCGCCGCCCGAGCGCGCCCAGGGCGTGCGGATGCCGGCGGCGAGGACCAGGGGAGAGCGATCGGCCACGAGGGCTCGATGCTAGGCATGTCGGGAGGCGGAACTCAAGCTCCGGGCGGGGGATACGCACACGGGCCGGGGCGCGGGAGGCTAGGGGTGGTGTCAATAACACAAGCGGCCCTTGCGTTATTGACAGGCCCAGTCACTTCGGCCGCAGATCCAGGAAGCGCTTCTCCTTCAGCTCGGTCTCCATCCCGAGCAGCTCGAGCATCTCCTTCGTGGTGTGGTACTCGATCCGGTTCGGCGCGACCTCCGTGGCGTCCAGGATCATCTGGCGCACGTGCTTCTCGCTGTAGTCGCGGTCGATGCCCTGCTTCACGCGACAGGCGCAGCACGAACTCGTCGAGCTCGTGCGGGTCGTCGTGGATCTTCTTCAGCACGACCTGCCACTCCTCGACCTCCTCGATGCCCGAGACGACGGTGCCGATGTGCGAGAGATCGACCAGGGTGCCCTTGATCTTGGTCAGGTTGACGTCCTTCTGGTCGCTCGCGCGGCGCAGCTCGCTCGGGATGCGCGGGACGGTGCGCTTGCACCAGGGGCAAGGCTCCCAGGTGATCCCGCCGACGGCGAGGTCGCCGGTGCGGTAGCGGCACACGACCGTTCCGTGCCCGTGCAAGCGGCGTGTAGACGAGCTCGCCCGTCTCGCCTTCGCCGAGGACCTTCCCGCTCACCGGGTCGATGACCTCGAACAGCCCCAGATCCGGGTAGAGGTGGTAGCCCGGCGTCTGGTCGTGCGCGGCGGGGCACTCGCTGAAGGCCGAGCGCGCCTCGGTGAAGCCGTAGGTGCCCGAGATCACGACGTCCTTGGCGCCGCAGCGCGCGAGCGACTCGGCCATCTTCTGCTTCAGGCCCGGCGTGACCTTCTCCGCGGCCAGGATCACGAGCTTCAGGTCGGAGAGATCGCTCTTCTTCTCGGCTGCCTCGCGCAAGAGGTGGTACGCGAAGCCCGGCACGCCGATCAGCACGGTGGGCTTCATGCGCTCGGCCATGCGCAGGTTGCCGGCCGTGCCCATCACCTTGCCGCCGCCTGTCGGCAGGATCAGCCGTCCGGTGCGGAAGCCCGCCAGCGTCGTCTGCCAGAAGGCGAGGTGCGGCGCGAAGGGCAGCACGTTGAGGATGCGCGCCTGCTTCTCGATCGCGTGCACGTCGAGCATGCGCGAGCCGACCTCGCACAGCATCTCGATGTCGAAGGGCGTGTAGGCGAAGCCGACCGGGTCGCTCGAGCGGCCGGTGGTGAACGTCAGGAAGTTGGGCGTGTACTGGTACTCGAGCTCGTCCTTGGCCGCCTGGCCCCCGAGGAGCAGCCTGAGCTTCTTGCCCAGCGGCCAGTGGCGCTTCACGAGCTCGGCCGAGGGGATCAGCACGAAATCACGCTTGCGCGCGGGGTCGAGCTGCGCCTCGAGCAGGTCCTTCTTGGTCGTCAGCGGCAGCCGCGCGAGGTCGCCGACGTCGCGGATGTCGGTCGGCTTCACGCCGGCCGCGTCGAATACGCGCCTGTAATGCGCCGAGAAGGGGTAGAGCTCCTGGCGCACGTAGCGTCGCAGCGCGTTGCGCTGCAATTCCTCGAGCTCGGCGCGCGGCAGTCTCGAGATCCGGGGCCAGGGCGAGGAGGGGGGCACCGGCACAGGCTGCCAAGTGCCCGGGTCGCTTTGCAATGCGCGCGGGCCGCAGTCTGCGGGGTGAGTCGCTCCGGATCCGGACCTATGACGGGACCGGAGACCGCCGCGGCGCCGTCCGACCCTCAACCCGCCTCTCCAGCCTGCCGAAACTCCTTCCGGATATCCCTGCGTCCTCGCGCTCGACCGAAGCCCCTTGTCCCTCGACCTCTCCCGCACTGCCTACGCGCTGCGCCACCCCGGCCAGCACTCGACCCACCGCCCGCGCACGGTCCTCGTGCTCGGCGGCGGCGGCATGCGCGGCATGGCGCACATCGGCGTGCTCAAGGCCATGCGCACGCTGGGCATCGAGTACGACGCGATCGTCGGCACGAGCATCGGCGCGCTGGTCGGCGCGATGGCGGCCGGCGGACTCTCGATCGAGAAGATCGAGTCGCTCGTCGCCAACATGCAGAAGGAGGACTACTTCCGGCTCAACTTCCTGAAGTTCCTCTTCAAGGGCACGCGCACGCAGAGCATGTACCACGGCGAGACCTTCAAGGCGACGCTGCGCAAGATCCTGCCCGACGTGCCGCTCAGCGGCATGAAGGTGCCCTTCTACTGCAACGCGGTGCGCCTCGAGACCGGCGGCTCGGTCTTCTGGGGCACGCCCGGCATGCAGGACATCGACATCTTCGACGCCGTCTACTCCTCCTGCGCGCTGCCGGGCGTCTTCGAGCCCTACGAGAAGGACGGCTTCAACTACATGGACGGCGGCATGGTCGACTCCGTGCCGCTGCGCTTCGCCAAGACCCTGAACCCCGAGCTGATCATCGCCGTCGATCTCTCGCTCAAGGGCACGTTCAAGGCGCCGGACTACAAGAACAAGCTGCTCTCGACGCTCTACCGCACCTTCGAGATCGTCGAGGAGGTGCTGGTCGAGCAGTCGCTGCACATGCACGTCGACTGGCGCGTGGCGCTGATCCAGCCCAAGGTCAGCCACACCTCGCGCTTCGACTTCGAGAAGGCCAGCGAGGTCGTGCGCGAGGGCGAGGATCGAGGCCTTGAAGGTGCTCACCTCGCACGCCGCGACGCGCGAGCTCGTCAGCACGCAGGTGATCGACGGGCTGACCTGCCCGGTGCGGCCGAGGGACTACGTCTCGATCCGCATCGACGCCGAGCGCTGCATCGGCTGCGGGATGTGCGAGATGGTCTGCGAGACCGAGGCCTTCTGGGCGCACGGCGAGAAGGCGACGGTGAGGAAGCTGTCGAACTACGAGTGCACGCGCGATCATGCCTGCGCGCGCAATTGCCCGACGGACGCGATCTCGCTCGGGAATCTCTGAGCGGGGCGCCGTCTGCGTCGAAACCCAGCGGGCAGGGGAACTCCCCGGCAGCGGGCCTCAGCGAGGTGCTGGGCCAGGGAGGACGATGTCGTGAACGACTTCGCGACCTTCGATCGTGAGCAGCTCGGGCAAGACAAGGTCCTGGAGCCCCGCTTTGAGGGTGATGCTGGCTCCACCCTGGGCGACCGAGACCTTCCAACTCCCTGACTGAACGAAGAGGTCGAAATCGGTCCCCTGCTCCCAACAATGCGCCGTCTGGACCGTGTGGTACGTGCTCCCGTTCGTGGAACGGTCATCGCGATCGAACTGGATCACGAACCGAGGGCCGAAGCTCTCTGCGTTGCCCGGCTTGAATGAACCTCGAAGGCGTGTGGTCTGCAGCATCCCATCGAGGCCCAGGGCCAGGTGCTCGCCTTCTGCGAGGTCAATGTGCCACACGCGGTCGACCCACTCTGGCTTGCTCCCGCTCGACTCCCTCATCGCGAAATCCCAAGGCGCAGCAGGGAGCTCCCGAAAGGCGAACCACCCATCCGCATCCGTCCGGCACGCATCGGCAAGGGACTCCTTCAAATCGTTGGTTTCCAGGTAGCTCACGATCGAAGCATCGTGATTGGGTACAGGCTGACCGTCGACATCAAGTAGGCGGCCGCGGATCGAACCTGTCCCGAAGACCAGGACGATCTTCTTGTGTGGCGCGTCCGCCCTCAACCTCGCCTGAACCTCTCGGACTGCGTGATGTGAGAGCACCGCTCGGACTGAGTAGTCGTCCGCAAGAGCAAGATCGGTGAAGCGAAACGAACCGTCAGCTGCGGATCGCGCCCTACCGACGACTCTCGGAGAGAGACTGGTCGGATCGTCGGGAACTGGCTCGAATCCCTGGATCAGATCAACGCTCAGCCCCGCGATCGGGGACTCCCCGTTCGCATCCCGCCGGAGCACCATGCCGTCGATGCTGCCCGGTCCCGGTTGGGGGCGCGGGAGAATGTCTCGCCGCGTCTCCGGCTCTACAGCCAACTTGTCCGCCGCCGGCTCCGGTTGTTGGCGGGGTGACTCGAGGGCCTGCTCGGAGCGCTCTGATGCCTTGTACGTTACGACGTCGGCTGCAGGTGTCGGCGGAACGCCCATCGGGGAGTTTCTCGGCCACACAACGAACAGCAGCACGCCGATCAGCGCCACGATCACGACCGTCAATCGACCCACGCCAGCAGTCTAGCTGAAGTTTCCCGATACGCGCGACCACTCCCGCGGGCGCAATTGCCCGACGGACGCGATCTCGCTCGGGAATCTCTGAGCGGCGGGCGTCAGGGCCTGCGCACGAGCACGTCGACCTGCTTCCTTGTCTCACCCGGGCCGATGGTGAATTCGAGCTTGTTCCCGCTGGCACCGATGAGCAGCGGTGAGGAGATCAGCTCCCAACTCCCAGTACCGAGCATGTCGATCGCGTACGTAGAGTTCTCGTAGACCTCGACGTCCCGGGAGAAGAATGCAGTCCCCGGTGCCGATCCTGCCTTGTGAATAGAGAGCTCGAGCTTTCCGCTGTAGCCAGCGAGAGGCTGCTGCGTGATCGAGTCGAGGATCCTCCCGGACACACGTGCGCCACGAAGCACCAAGTCGTGCTCCACATCTACCCGGTCGATGGCGACTTCATCCCAAGAAATCCCCTGTTCGATTCTCCTCCCGATGCCAGCCGTAGGCACCCAGTTCGCGCTGTCGAGAATCGCATCGAAGTGCGGCTCGTCGCCGAGTTGCAGGTGGCGAATCGTCGTGACGAGGCTGCCCTTTGCGCTCCGCTGCTGGCGCTGAAACCGCAGCACGAAGGGGCCGCCTGCCGGATCCCCATTCGAGCAACGGATGGTCCCGCGCCAGTGGGCGGCCGGACCGGGGCGACCGACGTCGAGTTCGAGGTCGTCGCCGTCGGCAAGTTCGATGGCCCATGAGCGGGCAGGCCACGGACCGAACAAGTTGTGGGTCAGGAATCCGGTGTACTGCCCCGAGGCGAGGTCCGCGAATGAGAAGGCTCCATCACCTGCGGTCGAGGTTTCGGCCGTGACCTCGCACCCGCGCGCGCCGCCGCCCGTGATCAATAGCGGGAAGTCCGCCAGGGGGGCTCCCGATTCGTCGTAGACGTGTCCGTGCACGCGCGACTCGCCGAATTCGATTCGGACGGCGGGCCCAGAGCCGGCATCGGGGACCTTCGTCCGCACACCGCGCCAAGGGCTGTTCCCTCTGCGCGCTCTCACGCAGTAGTTCCCCGGCCGCAGATTCGCGAACTCGAAGGTTCCGTTCGGTCGAGAGCGGGTGCTCGCCTCCGGGCTTGCGTTCGGATCTGCACGAAGGTCTGCGAACGGGTCGGCAGGCGTGGAGCTCGTTGGGCTGCTCGACCAGAGCCCGACCTCGCTGCCCTCGACTGGGACTTCGTTCGCCCCGGCCAGTGCGATGACGATGCCCTGGATCGCTCCGGGCGCACTCGAGGCGGGGGCAAGCCGAAGGGGCTGTGCCTCGACGGCCTGCGCGGTCGCCGGCGCTGCTCCCGCTTGCCTGCGCTCCGTCGGCGGAGCCGGCAGCGGCTCGACCTTGTCCTGCGTGGCGAGCGAGGACTGCTCGGGCGGCTCGAGCGCGAGCGGGGACGGCTGCACGCGTGGCCACAGGAGCCACGTGGAGATCCCTGCCGCGCACAGCACGAATGCGATCTTGGCCCCAGCCGCCATCACGAGACCTCCTGTGATTCCGGTGCCCAGCGTGCTCGTCGAGGATTCCAGACGCGCGATCGGAACGAGCGCTGCGAGCCAGTCCGCGCCCTTCTCGCGCTGCAGCCGCGCGCGCAGCTTCTCGATCCCGCGCTGGATGCGCGTGCGGATCGTCGAGGAGGGCAGTCCCTCGCGTCGCGCGATCTCCTCCGCGCTCAACCCGTCGAAGAAGCGCGCGAGCACCGCCGAGCGGTACGGCTCCTCGAGCTCGAGCACGTGCTCGACCAGCGCGCGCGAGCTCTGCACGCGTTCGACGACGTCCGAGCTCGAGGGCAGGCTCTCCTCGCGCGCCGCGCTGCGTCCGCGTGCACCGCGGTTCGCCTCGCTGCGCCGGCGCGCGAGGTGCAGGTTGACGAGCACCTTGCCGAGCCAGGCGCGCGGCGAGGCGCGGTCGTCGGGCCGGTGGCGCAGAGCGGCGAGCCAGGTGTCCTGCACGAGGTCCTCGGCCGTCGCCGAGTCAGAGCACAAGCGCCGCGCGAGCGCGCGCACCCAGGCCGTCTCGGCCAGCAGGGCCTCGAGTCGTGCGGGATCGGGTGTCATCGCGAAGGGTTCCATGCAGCGCGGCCCGAATCGTCGCACGAAAGCGCGGAAAGCCGCGAAGTGGGCGCTCGGCAAACCGATTCAGGGCACGACGATGTCTTTCCGCAACCCGCCGGCGGGCACGGTGCCCGGTTCGAGCCCCATCGCCGCCCTGCCATGGGGGTCCAGGTCGACCATCAGGCTCCACTCACCGGGCTCGAGCGCGAAGTCGAACGCGCCGGTGTTCGAAGTACTCCCGTGGATCGAGATCGTGAGCCTGTGCACATCGCTGCCGGGCTGCCTGCATTCCAGCGTCACGTGCCGCACCTCCTGGATCTCGCTTCCGTCCTTGTTGCGCAGGACGCCGTTCCAGTGATCCGCGCCGCGCGGCGCTCCGGCATCGAGCACGAGGTCCTGCTCCTCGGCCAGCGGCACGTAGCAGGTCCGGCCCGGCCAGCCTTCGGTCCATTTCCCTCCGGGTCGCGAGAGCTCGAGCTGGTACGTGTCGGCGGCGAGCTCCTCGAAGGCGTACTTTCCCTCTGCATCCGTGCGTGCCACGGAGCGCAGGCTCGAAGGCGTCTTGCCGCGCGTGCCGCGCGCCGTGTACTCGAGCCGCAGCGGGCATCCCGGGAGCGGCGCGCCGCCGACGTCGTAGACCGTGCCGCGGATCCGGCCCTTGCCGAAGGCGAGCGTCACGAAGGGTGTGGGCCGGCGCTTCGAGACGCTGGCCGCGCCCTCGCGTTCGGAGTGGCCTTCGACCGCGAGCAGCGTGTACGACCCCGGATCGACGCCCGCGAAGCGGAAGGAGCCGTCGGAGAGCGAGTAGGTGGACGCGACCTGCCGCTGCTCGCGCGCCGGGCGCGCGTCGGCGGAGCCAGTGCTGCTGTGCAGCGTCACCTGTGCGCCGATGACCGGCTGCTGGCCGCGGACGACGTGGCCCTCGATCGTCCCGGGCGCCGATTCCGCGGCGGTCTTGGGGCGTGTGACCTTGCCTTGGCGCAGCGGCGCGGGCTCGCTCTCGGCGGGCGAGCTCGGGAGCTCGGTGCGGGTGTTCTCCGCTTCGCGCACGTCGACGTCATCCGCAGAAGCGTCCGCGACGGCGTCCGCGGGCTCATCGTCCTGCTGCGCGAGCGGCACGAGCGCCGGCGTGCTCGGAGCTGCGCGCGGCCAGAGGAACCAGGCGCACAGCGCGGCCGCGACGAGCAGGAGCGTGAGGGCAGCGCGCTTCACGGGAACATGCTAGCGCCCCAGGAATCCCCGAGCTTAGGGACCCAGCTCATGGCGCGATGATGTCCTGGTGCAGCCCGCCGACGGGCACGTCGCGGCGCTCCACCGAGTAGGACTCGCTGGGAAAGGGTGTCGCGCTGACGACTGGCAGCCAGGTTCCGGGCTCGAGCGGGAAATCGAAATCGCCCGTGCTCGAGCAACTGGATTCGATCGAGATTTCGAGCACGCCCTCGGCGTTGGGCGGATTGTCGCAACTGAGGCTGATCGGCCTCGTCTCCTGGACCGCAGTCCCGTTGCGTCGTCGCAGCACGCCGGTCCAGTGGTCCGCGCCCCGCGGCGCACCCGCATCGAGTTCGAGGTCCTTGTCCTCGCCGGGGCGCAAGATCCACGTCCTGCCCGGCCAGCCGTCTGTGGACTCCCTGCCCGGACCCGAAAGCACGAGCGAGTAGGTGTCGGACGCGAGCTCGCCGAAGGCGTACTTGCCCTTGGCATCCGTGGAGGCGACGGCGCGCAAGGTCGAGGGTGTCGAGGTGCGGTTGTAGGCGCTCGTGTAGTCGAGCCGCAGCGTGCAGTTCGGGAGCGGCTTCCCGTCGAGGTCGTACACCGTGCCGTGGATCCGGCTCGTCCCGAAGACGAGCACGACGCGCGGAGTGGGTTCGCCCGATTGCACTTCGGCCTTGCCCTCGCGCTCGGACTCGCCCTCGATGGCGCGCAGCTCGTAGTGACCCGGCCCGACGTCCGCAAAGCGACAGCGCCCGTCCTTGTCCGCGAAGGCGATCGCGAGCTGAGCCTGGTCGCGCGCCGGGCGCGCATCGCCTTCGCTCTCGCTCGCGTGCAAGGTCACCTGTGCTCCGACGACCGGCCGGCGGGCTCGCTCTCGCCCGCGCACGACCAGGACTTCGATCGTGCCCGGCGGCGGGTCGAGCTCGGTCGTGGCGCGCGGGGTTGGCGCCGGGTCGGGGACCTGCGCCTGGCTGTCGACGGTTGCGCTCGGCAGCTCGACCCGGGGCGCTGGCGCGGCCTGCTCCGGCGCAGCGCCGGGTTCGATCTTCGCCGCGGATTCGGCGTGCGTGCCCTTCGCTGGCGCGGGCGTACCGAGTTCCGGTGTCCGAGCTGCGCTCCTTGGCCAAAGAAACCACGCGCACAGCGCGGCCGCGACGAGCAGGAGCGTGAGCGAAGCGCGCTTCACGCGCTCATGGTACTGAGCATCAGGGCTTCTGCACCTGCACGTCGAGCTGCAGCTCGGTCTGGCCCGCTGCGACCGTGAACGCGAGCCTCTCGCCCGTGGCCGCGACCTTGAGCGGGAACGTGCTGATCTCCCACGGGCCCTCGTCGAGCATGTCGATCGCGAAGCCGCCCGCCGCATCGACGTGCACGGTCTGGAACGCGCTCGGGTCCTTCCTGCCTGGCTTGCTGACGCTGACCTGCAGCACGCCCGCGTAGCCGCTGAGCGGCTTGAGCGTGACCGAGTCGTAGACCGTCCCGCTCACGCGCGCGCCCGGCAGCACGAGGTCGTGCTCGAGGTCGTCCTTCCCGATCCCGATCGGCTCGAAGCCGCGCTGGGTGTCGGGGTTCGACTCGAGGCTGACCATGGGATGCCAGCTCGCGGATTCGAGCACGACGTCGAAGCGGGCCGTGGCGTCGAACAGGATCTCGCGGTAGGTCCCTACCACGCTCCCGAAGCGGAAGCTCTCCGTGCGCTCGAGGTGCAGCGTGCCGCCGCACTTGACCGGCTCGCCGAGCGAGGTGCGCACCGTCCCGCGCCAATGCGTGAGCGCGCGCGGCTGCGCCCAGGTCGAGCTCGAGGTCGTCTCCGTCGAAGAGCGTCAGGTTCCACATGCGGCCGGGCCAGAGGTTCTGCCAGTCGCGCGTGACCAGGCCGTAGAACTTGCCCGCAGGCAGCTCATCGAAGGCGTACGCACCGCGCTCGTCGCTCTGCGTCTCGGCGTGCAGCGCGAAGGCGGACTCCTGGCCGCCCTCGACACGGATCGGCACGCCCGCGAGCGGCTCGCCGCGCTCGTCGTAGACCTTGCCGTGGATGCGCGTGCTGCCGAAGGCGATCTTGACCTCTGCGCCGGGGCCCTTCTCGGGCACGCGCGCCTGCGCGGCGTGCACCGGACCCTGGCCGAGCCGCGCGCGCAGCTCGTAGGCGCCCGGCGCGACGTGCGCGAAGCGGAACGAGCCGTCGGACTTCGAGCGCGCCTCGGCCTCGGGCGGGAGCTCGGGCCCCGGCGCGGTCTGCGCGGCCTCGCCCGCGGGCCAGAGCGTCACGCGCGCGTCCTTGATCGCCAGCTCGCTCTCGCCGTGGCGACGCACGACGAGGCCCTCGATCGTGCCCGGCGCGACGATCTTCGGGATCACGGGTTGTGCTGCGGGCGCGGGCGCCGGCTTCTCGCCGACTTCAGGCGCGCGCGCGGACGCAACGTTCGCGCCCGGGCCGTCGAGTGCCGTGCGCGTGCCCGCGGCCTCGCTGATGGGCGGCTCGAGTGCGGGCGCGAGCGGCTCGGAGCGCGGCCAGAAGAACCAGCCGCACAGCGCGGCGACACACACACCGACTGCGACCTTCGTTCCGGTTCCCACGACGACTCCTCCCGAGATCTTGGCCAGCGGCACGAGTGCCGCGAGCCATTGGCGGCCGCGCTCGCGCTCGAGCTTCACACGCAGCTGCGCCAGCGCGCGCTCGAGGCGCGTGCGCACGGTCGAGGCGTTGGTGCCGCTCGCGCGCGCGATCTCCTCCGCGCTCCAGCCGTCGAAGAAGCGCTGCAGCACGGTCGTGCGGTAGGGCTCGTCGAGTTCGAGCACGAGGCGCGCGAGGCGCTGCGCCAGCTCGGCGCGCTCGAGCAGGTCGTCGGGTGCGGCCGGGCCGCGCGCCTGTGTGCGCTCGTGCGAGGCGCGGGCCGACTCGGCGCGCTGCTTCTGGCGCGCGAAGTTGCGCAGCACGCGCGCCAGCCAGGGTCGCGCGGGCGTGCCCGCGGCCGGCGGCGTGCGCCAGGCCGCGACCAGCGTCTGCTGCGCGAGCTCGTCGGCCGTGCCCGGGTCGGCGACGAGGCGCGCGGCGAGACGGCGCACCCAGCTGGCATCGGCGAGCAGCGTCTCGACCTGGATCGAAGGGCGGGCGGGGCTCATGGCGCACAGGACCGATGCACGGGCGCGCGCGATCGTCCCAGAAAAGCCCGGAAAAGGCGCGGGCCCCTTCGCTAAGCTCCGGCGACGATGCCGCACGCCCCGGTCACGGTCGTGATCCTGCGCCCGCTCGACGAGCTGGGGCCGGAACCCGCACGCGCGGCGAGGCGCGGCGCCGGCTCGCAGGCGCGGCGCGCCAGCGGAGTTCGTCGCCGGCCAGCGCGGCGTGCTCGAGATGCTCGACCTCGCGATCGCGATCCTGCGCGAGAACTTCGGCCTCTTGGTCGGCCTGGGAACGCTGGCCTGGCTGCCGGTGCGCATGCTGCAGCCGTTCATCGGCGCCCACGTCTGGGAGCAGAGCATGGGCAGCGGGGCGATGTTCGGCCCGAGCCTGTCGAGCCTGGTGAACACGGGCGGCTCGGCCATGGCGCAGTGCTTCGCCTCGGTGCTGCTCGCGCGCATCGTGCACGCGCAGCTCGAAGGCCGCGAGCTGGCACTCGCTCCGACGCTGCGCGCCGTGCTCGCGCGCCTGCACGTGGTCTTCGGACTGGCGTTCCTGACCGCGATCGTCCTGGCGGCGGGCTTCTGCGCCTGCATCATTCCCTGGGTCCCGCTGGCCTGGAAGCTCTCCGTCGCCCCGATGGCCTGCGTGATCGAGGGCCAGGGCCTGCGCGGCAGCATCCGCCGCAGCTGGCTGCTGACGCGCCGCGGGTTCTGGCGCTGGGTCTTCCTGGCGCTCGCGGCCTTCCTGATCGGATTGCCCTTCGCCGGCATCACGACCCTGGCCGACTGGCCCGGCTCGCGCGCGCAGACGCTGGCCTGGAGCGGGCTCTCGGGCACGAGCTTCGACATGCTCTTCGTGCTGGTGAGCTCGCTGCTGCTGGGCGTCGCCACCGCGCTGCAGGCCGCGGTGCTGACGATCTACTACGCCGACTGCCGCGTGCGGCGCGAAGGCGCGGACCTCGAGGCGCAGCATGCGCGCCTCGCGAGCGCGGGAGGGCCGTCGTGATCGGGCCCTGGCTGCAGGGCCGCGCGCCGGCAGAGGCCGAGGAGGTCGCGCACGCGCTGCAAAAGGTCATGGGCCGCAACGGATTCGTGCCCCAGGAGAAGAGCTGGCTCGCGCGCACGCTCGAACGCCTGGGGGACTGGCTGGGCGACCTGTTCGAGATCAAGTCCGGGAACGTGGGCGGCACGTTCACGACGCTGCTCTACGTCGTGCTCGGCCTCTTGATCGCCTGGCTGATCTGGCTCGTCGCGCGCTCGATCGTCGACACGCGGCGTGCGCGCGCGCGCGCCCGGGCCGCGCTGCCGCCGCCGCCCGAGACGCTCGCCGCGCGCCTCGCGCGCCTCCTGGCCGAGGCGCGCGCGGCCGACCTGGCCGGCGACCACCTGCGCGCGCTGCGCCTGTACTTCTGGGCGCTGGTCGTGGGCCTCTCGCAGAAGGGCGAGCTCGCCTACCGCGACGCCTGGACGGCGCGCGAGATGCTCGAGCGCGGCCGCGCCGGCGCCGAGGTGCGCGCGCGCCTCTCGCCTCTGGTGCGCGAGATCGACGGCAAGAGCTTCGGCGGGGAGCCCTGCGGCGCACAGGACAGCGCGCGCGTGGCCGCGGTCTGCCGCGAGCTGCTGGGGGTCATCGCATGAAGCGCATGCGCCTCGAGGGCTGGTTCTCGCTGATCGTGCTGCTGCTCGTGCTCGGGCTGGCCTTCGTCGCTCGGGGCCTGCACGTGGATTCAGATGCGCACGCGCACAGCGTGGCCAGCACGGAGAAAGACGGACGGCGCGGCTTCTTCCTGCTGGCGCAGGAGCTCGGCTTCGCGCCGGTCGAGTGGCGCCGCGCGCCGGGCGAGCTGCCGCGCGGGGAGCACGTACTCTGGCTGCCCGAGCGCCCGAGAGCCTGGCGGCCGGAGGAGATCAAGGAGGGACCGCAGGCCGACCTGCCGAGCGTGCTGCCCAACCACGGCCTGGAGAACTACCGGCGCTTCGTCGAGGAGGGCGGCACGCTGGTCGCGCCGCTGAACGAGGACCTGCTCGAGTTCCTGAGCGACGATTTCGGCCTGTCCGCGGCCGAGGGGCTCGAGCTCGCGCCCGCGCACGCGCGCGAACGGCGCCGCGTGCGGCTGGACAGCGGCGAAACGCTCGAGCTCGAGCTCTCGGCGGCCCTGCGCCCGCTCGAGGCCGGCTCGCCCGGGCGCGAGCTGTGGCTGATCGAGAAGCAGCCCGGCGAGAAGGGCCCCGAGGACCTCGCGGCGGTCGAATTCGCCTGCGGCGCGGGGCGCGTGGTGCTGCTCGGCGAGGACGCGTTCCTCGACAACGGCGCGATCGGCAAGTCCCAGAACGCGCTGGCCGGCGTGCGCCTGCTCGAGCAGCTCGCGCGCGGCGGCCAGCTCCTCTTCGACGAGTACTGCCTGGGCGACTGGCAGCCCGAGAGCACGCTGGCGCTGACGGCCTCGCCGCGCGTCTTCCTGCTCAGCGCGCACGCGCTGGCGCTGCTCGTGCTCTTCGCCTGGGCGCACTCGTTCGCGCGCGCCTTCCCGCGCGATCCGCCGCCGCTCGCGGCCACCTCGCCGCTCGAGCGCGCCGAGTCGCTGGCGCGCAGCTGGAAGGCCGGCGGCCGGCCGCAGCTGGGCGTGCGCGCGCTGCGGCGCGCTGCGGAAGGCAAGCGCGTGCGCAAGACCACCGCCGGCGAACTCGAGGCGCTGGCGCGGCAGCTCGAGGCGCCTCCGGGCGCGCGCCGTTGACAGGCACCCGTCCCGACCCGGATGCTCAGCGCATGGAGAGCCCTGCCACACCCACGACGACGTCCAACGCGCGCGATCTCGCCGCGCGCGTGCGCAACGAGGCCGCGCGCGTGCTGGTCGGACTCGAGAGCGAGATCGAGCACTGCCTGGTGGCGCTGCTGGCCGGCGGCCACGTGCTGCTCGAGGGCCCGCCCGGCGTGGCCAAGACGCTGCTCGTGCGCACGCTGGCGCGCGCGCTGGGCGGAACCTATTCGCGCATGCAGTTCACGCCCGACCTGATGCCGGCCGACGTCACGGGCACGAGCATCTGGCGCCCCTCCGAGTCGGCCTTCCGCTTCCAGGAGGGTCCGATCTTCGCGCACTTCCTCTTGTGCGACGAGATCAACCGCGCGCCGGCCAAGACGCAGTCGGCGCTGCTCGAGGCGATGCAGGAGGGGGCGGTCACGGTCGACGGCGCGCGCCACGCGCTGCCGGCGCCCTTCTGCGTCTTCGCCACGCAGAACCCGATCGAGCACGAGGGCACGTACCCGCTGCCCGAGGCGCAGCTCGATCGCTTCCTGTTCAAGCTCGTCGTCGACTACCCGGCACCCGAGGTCGAGGCGCGCACTGATCGACGCCGGCCACCGGCGCGCGCCCAACGCCACGCCCGAGGAGCTGGGCGTCTCGGCCGTCTCGTCGCCGGCCGAGATCCTGGACCTGCGCGCGGGCGTGCTCGCGGTCGCGGTGCGCGAGGACCTGCCGGCCTACGTCGTGCGCCTCCTGCGCGCGACGCGCAGCGACGCCTCGTTCGTGCTCGGCGGCAGCCCGCGCGCGGGCGTGATGCTGATCGCCGCCGCCAAGGCGCGCGCGGCGCTCGACGGCCGCGAGTTCGTCACGCCCGACGACCTCAAGGCGGTCTTCGTGCCGGCGCTGCGCCACCGCGTGCTGCTCGACCCGGCCGAGGAGCTCGAGGGCGGCACGAGCGACGACGCCTTGAAGCGCATCCTCGACGCGGTCGAGGTCCCGCGCTGAGGAAGGCATGATCCCGCGCGCGCGCTTGTCGTGCTGCCTCGCGCTGGCGCTCGCGGCGGCCGGCTGGGGCGCCTTCGACACGCGCGGGCGCCTGGTGGCGATGGCGCTCGACGCGCTGCTCTTCGGCCTGTGCTGGATCGACTTCGCGCGCACGCCGCGGCCGCGCACGCTCGAGTTCGAGCGCACGCTGCCCGCGCGTGCCGGCTCTGGGCGTCGAGTTCCAGCGCCGCATCCGCATCCGCGCGGGCACGAAGCGCGCGGCCGGCCTGCCGCTCGAGCTCGACGAGGAGTTCGGCCAGGACCTCGAGGCGCGCACGCCCGCGGCCGCCGTGGATCCGAGCGGCGGGCCGCGAGCGGCGTGCAGCTGCCCGCGAGCGGCACGCTCGAGCTCGACCGCACCTACCGCTCGCGCCTGCGCGGCGTGCACCGCCTGGGCGACGTGCGCGTGCGCATCGGCAGCCCCTGGGGCTTCTGGTGGCGCCAGGAGCGTCTCGGCGGCGAGCAGCAGATCGAGATCGAACCGCCGCTGCTCGGTCTGCGGCGCACGCTGCAGCTCGCCGAGAGCGAGCGCTGGCGCGACCCGGGCGTGCGCAAGCTGCGCCGCCGCGGCGGGCTCTCGGAGTTCGAGTCGCTGCGCGAGCACGTGCACGGCGACGACCTGCGCCTCGTGGACTGGAAGGCCTTCGCCAAGCGCGGCCGGCCGATCGTGCGCCAGTTCCAGGAGGAGCGCGGCCAGGAGCTGATCCTGATGTTCGACGCGGGCCGGCGCATGGCGGCGACCAGCGCGGGCGGCGAGCTCGCGGGCTGGACCAAGCTCGACCACGCGCTCGACGCCGGGCTGCAGATCGCAGCCGTGGCGCTGCGCCAGGGCGACCGCGTCGGCGCGCTGGCCTTCGACAGCCGCGTCCTGCGCTGGATCCCGCCCATGCGCAGCGCGGCACAGCAGGAGCGCCTGCGCGACGCGCTCTTCGACCTCGAGGCGAGCCCCGAGGAGAGCGATCTCGAGCGCGCGCTGCGCGAGCTCGGCCTCAGGCACCGGCGGCGCGCGTACGTCGTGATCCTGTCGGACGTCGCCGACCCGCTGAGCATCGAGCGCCAGCAGCGCGCGCTGCGCGCCGCCTCGCGGCGCCACAAGGTGCTCTTCGCCGCACTCGACGACCCGGCGCTGCGCACGGCGGCGCAGGGACGCGTCGCGGCCGATCCGCTGCTGCGCGCGGCGGCGGTGGAGCTGATGGGGGACCGCGCGACGAGCCTGCGCGAGCTCGGCTCGCAGGGCGTGCGGGTGCTGGATGCTCTGCCGGCCGAGGCCGCGGCACCGCTGCTCGCGGCGTGGCTGTCGATGCGGCGTGGGGGCTAGTCGTCCTCCCCGCGCCCCCCGAAGCCGAACCACAGCACCATCAGCACCAGGCTCGTCGCGGCGACCACCATGCGCACCGGCAGGCTCGCGTGCGGGCTGACGAAGCCCTCGATCGTGCCGGCCACGAAGAGCATCGGGAAGACCGGCGCCAGCAGTCGCAGCGCGCGACCCGACTCGAGCGTCAGCGCGTGGCGGCGCGACCAGGATCCGGGCGCGACCCAGCCGCGCACGAGCACCAGCCCGCCCGCTCCGGCGAGCACGAAGGCCTGCAGCTCGAGCATGCCGTGGCACCAGAGGATGGAGGAGATCTCCCAGCCCTGGCCCCAGTGCACGGCGACCGCGGTGTAGGTGCCGAGCATCAGGCCGTTCAAGGCCAGCAGGGCCAGGAAGAACGGCGGCACGAGGCCCGCGCCGAAGAACAGCACGCCGACGCCCATGTTGTGGGCCATGATCCAGCCCGCCTGCAGCGGCGAGTCGCCCAGGCCGAACGTGAAGTTGCCGCGGAAGGGCTGGCCCGCGGCGGTCTGCTGCAGCTGCGCGATCTCGTTGGCGGCCGCGGCGGGCGAGAGCAGCGAGAAGGCCAGCTCGAGGTCCTGCCGCACGAGCAGGTAGGAGACCAGCGCCAGGCCGTAGATGATGGCGAAGGAGCTGCCGATCAGCTTCCACTCGCGGCGCACGCTGCGCGGCACCTCGACCAGGTAGAGGCGCCAGAGCGTGCCCAGGAAAGCGCGCGCGCCGTGCGAGCGCGTGCGCTGCAGCGCGTGGGCCTGCAGCAGGAGGCCGCGGCGGCGCTGCAGCTCGGTGTCGTCCTGGCCGGCGGTCTGCTGCTCGGCGACGAGCGTCGAGACGCGCCGGTAGAGGCGCGGGAAGAGCTGCAGCTCCTCGTCCGAGAGCGCGCGCCAGCCGCCGCCGCGCACGCGAGCGACCAGCGCGGAGAGCCGGTCGAGCTCCTGCTCGGGCGCTGCGCGCGGCGGGCTGGTCATGCGGCGCATTCTGCGCACCCGGGCGCGGCCTTGTCCACGGCGCGCGCTTGCGCGCTGCCTCGCGCGTGCCGATCATGCGCACGTGGCGCTCTGGATCACGCACACGGCCGAGGGGGTGGACCTGCGCCAGGACCTGGCCGGGGCGGGCAGCCGCATCTGCGCGGCGGCGATCGACCTCGCGATCCTGCTCGTCTCGATCGCGCTCCTGCTCCTCGCGCTCGCCTTGAGCACGACCGTCGATGGCACCGGCGTGGGCAGATTCCTGCTCGGCCTGGTCGCGGGCGGCACCATGCTGGTGGTCGCGGGCTACTGGTTCGGGTTCGAGCTCTTCCAGGGCGGCCAGACGCCGGGCAAGCGCGCGCTGGGACTGCAGGTGCGCAGCCTCGACGGAGGTCCGGCGCAGCCGCTGCAACTGCTGCTGCGCAGCGCGTTCCTGCCGCTGGACCTGACCTTCGTGGGCGTTCTGCTCGTCGCCGCAACGCCGCTCTCGCAGCGCCTGGGCGACCTCGCGGCGGGCACGATGGTCGTGCGCCTGCCGCGCGCGGCGGCCGCGCTGCGCGAACCCTGGCCGGGCGAGCGCTGGTCGGCGCTGCAGGCGCGCGTGCTGCCGCTCGCGCCCGCGCTCGCGGCGCGCTTCTCGCGCGCGGACCTGGCCTACCTGCGCAACCTGCTCGCGCGCGGCGAGCCGGCGGTGCTCTCCGACCTCGATCCCGCGGCGCGCCGGCGCCTGTACGTCGAGGCCGCGCGCGAGTTCGGCGCGCGCGTGGGCGTCGAGCGCTTCGACGACGCGCGCATCGTGCTGCGCGAGCTGTACCTGTTCCTGCGCGAGATGCAGCCCGGAGCGGCGCCCGAGGCCGCTCAGCGCACGCGCAGGAGCGGCAGGTAGTAGCGGTAGTAGACCTCGAGCGAGAGCACGCACAGCGCGCTCGAGTAGCTCTTGTCGGCGGCGGAGTCCTGCGCGTAGCGCGCGTACGGGTCGATCGGCTCCCACGAGCCGTCGCGCGCCTGCGCGGGCAGGAGCGTGCGCTTCATGGCCTCGTTCCAGCGCGTCCAGTCGGCGCCGCCGGCGCGGAACATGGCCAGCGTGCCGTAGTACCAGAAGTAGAGGTTGCCCGTGCCGCGCGCGACGAAGTCGTCCTCGCTGGTGAAGCGGTAGCCGCTGGGCGCGCGCGTGAGCACGTAGGCGCGCGCGGGCGCGTAGTCGGCGCCGGCGAGGTCGTCGCCGAGCAGCGCCAGCGCGAACATCGCCGCGGGAGTCGAGGCCGGCAGCGTCGAGTACTCGGAGTTCAGGCGCTGCGGGTCGTGGTTGTAGCGCCAGTTGCCCTGCTGCTCGTCGCGCGCGTTCTCGAGGAAGCGCCGCGCGGCATCGAAGGTCGCATCGGGCACCTCGAGGCCCGAGAGACGCGCGGATTCGAGCGCCATCACCTGCCAGGCGGTGATCGCCGTGCGCGGCCAGCGGTCGAAGACGTGGCCGTCGGGGAAGTAGTAGCTCCAGCCGCCGGCGAGGCGCGCATCCGCCTGCGTGTTCTGCTCGGCCAGGATGTGGCGCAGCGCGGGCTCGAGCGCCGCGCGCACGCGTGCGTCGCCGGTCATGGCGAGGTCCTCGGCCAGCGCGTAGGTCGCGATGCCGTGGCTGTAGGCGTCCGAGCGCCCGAAGTGTCCCGTCTCGGGATCCTGGAGCGCGATCAGCGCGTCCACCGCGCGTGCGACGACGGCCGAGTGCTTCGTGTTCGACGCCTGCGTGTGGCCCGCGCCGAGGAAGGCGAGCAGCGACAAGCCGGTCTTGCCGACCGCGACCTGGCCGTACTTCTGGTCGAAGCCGTCGAGCTTGCCCCAGTTGCCGCCGCGCTGCTGGATGCGCGCGAGGTAGTCGAGTCCGCGCGCGACCGCTTCCTCGGTGTGCTCGTCGCCGCCGTGCAGCTCGAGCGCGCGCGCCTTCTGCTCGGGCGCGCGGTTCTCGTAGGGCGTGTGGTCCCAGCTCTTGCGCTCGATCTTCGGCTCCTCGCGCGGGCTCTCGGGCGCACGCACGAGCGAGTCGCGGGCGGGGGACTCGACCGCGCGCGAGTCGCGCACGCTCTCCGGCCGGCTCGGCGCGGCGGCCTCGATGCCCCGGCCGAGATCGGAAGTGAGATCGGGGGCGGGCGCGGCGCCCGACGAGCGCCGCGGCGCGGGCACGCTCTCGCGATCGGCCAGCGCGACCGCAGGCGCCGGGCCCTGGGTCTTGGGTGCGTCGACGCCCGGCGAGCGCGCGGGCGCGTGCTCCTCGGCTGCGGGTGCGCCGAGCTTCCACGGACCCGGCGCAGCCGCGCCCGCGTTGGCCAGCGCCGCACGCTCGGGCGCGCCGGAATTCGCCGCGCTCGAGGAGCTGCCGAGCTCGAGGCCCGGCGCGGGTTGCGCCGCGCTGCGCGGACGCTCCGCGCGCGGACCTTGCACCGCGACGCTCACGTCGCCGGTCGGAGTCGGAGCCGCGTCCACGCTGCCGCGCTCGGGCGCGGCGCCGGCCACGGGGGAGCTTTCGCGAGCGCCTGTCTGGCGAGCGCGGAACTCGCGCTCGGGCTCTGGAGCTGTGCACGCGCCGCACCGGCCTGGCCGGAGGAAGCCTCGAGCGGCAGCGCCGGTGCTGCGCCACCGCGCGTCTTCGTCGCGCCTTCGCGCGGCTGCGCGAGCGCCACGTGCGCTTCGCTCGCGGGCGCGGGCGCCGCGGAATCCGCGCCGCGCTCGGGCGCCGGAGCGGCCTCGGCCTCGGGCCGCGCGAGCGCGGGTCCCTCGAGCGCCGAGTTCGCCGCCGGGCTCGTGAGCGCGGCGCGCTGCGCGGCGGACTGGCCTGCGCTCGCCTCGAGCGGCAGCGCGGGCGCCGCTCCGCCGCGCGTCTGGCGTTCCTCGTGCGGTGCTGCGAGCGCGACCTCCGCCGGCGTCGCGGGCGGTGCCTCGAGCGCCAGCGTGCCGCGCTCGGGCGCGCTGGCCGGCTCGCTCGGCGCGGACTGCGCGAGCGCCTCGAAGGCTTCCGGCACGGCAGCCATGCTGGCCAGTTCGGCCCGCGCGGGCGCCGGTCCGCGCTCGGCGATCGGCTCGGCGCGCGCGCTGGGCACGAAGCGCACGCGGTGCGTCTCGCTGCCGCGCGGCGACACTTCGCCGCCGCCGAGGAAGACGTAGCGCATCAGGAAGAGCAGCAGCAGGTGCAGCAGCACCGAGACCAGCAGGCACTTGTAGATCAGGTCGAGCGCCGGCCAGCGCCGCGCGAGCAGCGCCATCAGCGCCAGCCCTAGCAGCGAGGCCACGACGGCGCTGTCCATCCAGGTCCAGGGCCGCTGCGGCAGCAGGTAGACCTCGCGCGAGCGTGCCTGCCAGAGGTGCGCGGGCTTGCCCGCCTCTGCGCGCGTGAAGAAGAGCTCGAAGCCGTTGGCTGCCGGGCACGGTCCGCCCTCGTCGGCCTCGCTGTCGAGCTCTTCGATGCGCTGGGCTGGCTGCCAGCGCTCGCGCAGCCAGAGCGAGCGCCACAACGCGCGGCTCGCGCCCTCCGGCGCGCTGAACCAGAGCACCCGGCCGTCGGCCGAGAGCGCCGGCTCGCGCGCGTCCGCGAAGGCCAGGCTGGTCGGGCCCTCCGCCGCGCGCCCATCCGCGGATAGGAGGGCCCGCCAGAGTTCGCTGTGCGAGCCGCGCTGGCGCGCGAAGACGAGCTCGCGCTCGTCGAGCGCGGGCGCGGGATCGGTGTCGTCGTCGGGCGATTGCAGCGCGTCGTCGAGCCGCTCGGGCTCCGCGCAGCGGCCATCGGCGAAGCGCGCGCGGTAGAGGTCGAGGCCGCCGCTGCCGCCGGCGCGGTCCGAGGCGAAGTAGAGGTACTGCCCGGAGAAGGCTGGCGCGACCTCGTCGGAGGCGCTGTCGAGCGCACCGAGCGGTCGCGGCTCGCCGCCCGCGAGCTCGCACACGAACAGGTTCGCGTCCTCGCCGCGCTTGCCGCTGGAGAAGACGAGGTAGCGGCCGTCGGGGGAGAGCGCCGGGTGCGACTCGCCGCCCGGGCCCGCGAGCTTCGGCGCGAGCTCGGCGGGGGACTCCCACAGCGCGTGGCGCACGAGCGGGCCGTCGAGCTCGGCCAGCGCGGCGCGGCCGTCGCCCAGGCGTCCGGCGCCCTCGGCGTACGAGCGCACGCGCTGCACGACCACGTAGCCGACGGCGGCCAGCAGCGCGGCCACGATCACGATCTCCTTGCTGCCCGCGCGCGCCATCGTCGTTCCTCAGTGGCTGTCCAGCGTCCCGATGGCCAGGTTCGTCAGGCCCGCGAGGCCGCAGGCGTCCATCACGGCCACCACGTCCTCGTGGTGCACCAGCCGGTCACCGCGGATCGTCACCGGCAGGCGCGGGTTGGCGCGCGCCAGCAGGTCGAGCTCGCCGCGCAGCGCGCTGCGCTCGACCTCGTGCCCGCGCAGCACGGTGCTGCCGTCGCGGCGCACGTCGATCACCAGTTCCTCGGGCGCCTCCTTGGGCGCGCTGGCGGACTGCGCGCTGGGCAGCTCGAGGTCGAGCTGCTTCTCCTTCATCACGCCCCAGCTCGAGGCGACCAGGAAGAAGACCAGCATCTGGAACACGACGTCGATCAGCGGAGCCATGCTGAACTCCGGATCGGGGATCGACTCCTCGTCACGCACTCGCATGGGGCACCTCGCTCGGGACGAGCAGCGGGTCGATCTCGCCGTAGAGCTGCTCGAGGCCGCGCGAGAAGTCCTCGATGCGGCTCTTGAAGTGGTAGTAGGCGATCACGGCCGGGATCGCGATCGTGAGGCCCGCGGCGGTCGTGACCAGCGCCTGGTAGACGCCCGAGGCGAGCAGCTCGGGCCGGCCGAGCGCGTTCTTGGTGGCCACGGTCGCGAAAGCCTCGATCAGTCCCCAGACCGTGCCCAGCAGTCCGAGCAGCGGCGCGACGACGTAGACGATCATCAGCGGCCGCAGGTTGCCCGAGAGGCGCTTCACTTCCAGCGCGGCCAGGTCCTCGACGCGCTTCTCGCGCACGGCCGGCGCGAGCGCGGCGTGCTCGAGCGTGGCGGTGACGATGCGCGCCTGCGGCGTGCGCTCGGCGCGCGCGAGTTCCAGCGCCGCGGCCGTGCCGCCGCTGCGCAGCGTGTCGACGATGCGCTTGCCGGCGGCTTCGCTGCCGAGCACGCTGCGGCGCAGGCGCAGCGCACGCTCGACCATGTACGCGACGGCGACGACGGAGCACAGTCCCAGCGGCCACATCAGCGGACCGCCGCTGACGATCAGTTCCCAGAGCGAAGGCATGGCGCCGCCGTTGGCGGCCTGGACGGGGATCATCGGTGTTCCTCCTCGGACGGTTTCGGCTAGCGGGGTCGGAGTGCGTCGAGGCGCTTCTGCGCCTCGGACGCGTAGCGGGCCTTGGGATGCTTCCCGAGCACCTCGCGGTACTGTTCGGCGGCCTTCTCGGGCTGCTGCTGGTCCTCGAGCACGCGCCCGGCGAGCACCAGCGCCTCGGCCAGCTCCTCGTCGCCGTCGTAGAGCACGGCCACCTTGAGGAACTCGGACAGCGCGCTGTCGAGGTCGTTGGCGCCGTACGAAAGCCGCCCGAGCTCGAGGTGCGCCTGCGCGGAAAGCAGTCCCTTGTCGAGCGCCAGCACGCGCTCGAGGGCCACACGCGCCGTGCGCGCATCGCCACTCTCCGCGAGCGCGCGGCCGCGGCCGAGTTCGGCCTCGGCCAGGTTGGGGAAGTCCGGGTTGGCGCGCACCAGCGCGCCGAGCACCTCGGCCGACTCCTTCCAGCGCTGCAGTTCGCCCAGCGCGAGCCCCAGACGGAAGAGCACCTTGGGCATCAGCGCGTGGCGCGGGGCCTCGCGCCGCACGCGCTCGAGATTCGGCACGGCTGCGTCGAAGCGGCGCTGGCGGTACTGCGTCTCGCCCAGCAGGAAGAGCGTCTCGTGGAAGAGCTCGCTCTTCGGGAAGTCCGTGACGAACTTCTGGAAGCAGCGCTCGGCCCCCGCGAGGTCGTTCGTGCGCAGACGCGCGAAGCCGGCCTTGTAGAGCGCGCGGTCGGCGACCGGGCAGGAGGCCTCCTTGGCCGCCACGTCGTAGAGCGGCAGCGCCTGCGCGTCGGGCAGCAGCTCGGCGCGTTCGAAGGCCGCGCGCGAGCGGCCGGCGGGCGTGCGCGCGGACTGTGCGAAGGCCTCCACGACCGTGCGCGCGTCGGCCTCGCGCCTGGCCTTCGTGAGCGCGGCGCTGAGCGCCGAGAGCAGCGCGCCGCCGCGCGCCTCGTCGAGGCCCGCCTGGGAGAGCGTGTTCCACTCGCGCAGCGCCGCATCGAGGTCGCCGCCCTGCAGCGTGCACCACAGCGCGAGCTCGGAGGCGGCCTGCTGCAGCGGCGCGTCGGCGCCGCGCACGGCCTCGAGCTCGCGCGTGCACTCGGCGTAGTTCTTCTGGTTGTAGAGGCACCAGGCGCGCTCGTAGTGCGCACGGGCGGCGAGCGCCCCGTCGCCGAACTGCCCGCCCAGCGCGTCGAGGCGCTGGCAGCGCTGGTCGGGGGGCGCGAGCAGTGCGCCGCGCAGCAGCGCCTCCTGCTGGTGCGCTCCCTGCGGATAGCGCGACCGGAAGCGCGCGTAGGCTTCGCTCGCACCCGGATCGTTCGCGTCCTCGCGCGAACGCGCGGCCATGAAGGCGGCCTCCTCGATCTCCGGCGCGTCGCCCTTGCCGCACGCCAGCGCGTCGAAGGCCTGCGCCGCGCGCGCGAATTCGCCGGCCTGGTAGGCGCACCAGGCCGCGCGCGAGCGCGCCTTGAGCGCACGCGTGGCGTCCTGGTCCTCCTGCGCGGCGGTCGTGAAGGCCTGCTCGGCCTCCTGCCACTTCTTCGCGCCGTAGCAGCCCTCGGCGCGCGCAAGCAGCGCGTCGGCGCGCAGCGTGCTCTGCGGGAAGCGCTCGAGCAGTGCCGCCGCGAGACGCGCGGCCTCGTCGCAGCGCTTGTCCGCCAGGGCCGCGACCGCGGCCGCGAGCAGCGCGCGGTCGTTGCCGACCTTTTCCCAGATCTTCTGTGCCTCGGAGCCGCGGCCGAGGGCCGCGAGCAGGTCGGCGCGCTGCAGCGCGAGGCGCTGCTCGCTCTCGGGCGCCGGCTTCGACTTCAGCGCGCGCTCGACGCTCGCGAGCGCCGCCTGCTTGTCGCCCGCCGCCTCCTCGGCGCGCGCGCGCCAGCCGAGCGTCTCGGCGTCGGCCGGGCACTCGGGCGCGGAGAAGGCGGCCAGCGCCCCGCGCGCGTCGCCCGAGCGCAGGAGCGCCACGCCGCGTTGCAGCGCACATTCGCCGCGCAGCGGGCTCTGCGGGAAGCGCTCGAGCAGCGCGCCGAAGTCCTTGGCCGCGCCGATCTCGTCGCCGAGCTCGACGCGCGCGAAGCCCGAGCCGCGCAGCGCGGCATCGGCGTAGGGGCCCTCGCGCACGGCGGAGTAGGCCTCCAGCGCGCCGCGCGCGTCGTGCGCATCGAGCAGGCACTCGCCGAGCAGGAAGGACATCTCGCCCTTGCGTGCCGGCGGGGCGTCGGCCAGCGCCGCACGCGCCGCCTGCGCCGCCTCGGCCGCGCGACCGAGGCGTTCCAGGCACCAGGCGCGGCTGCAGCGCGCGTCGCCGGCGTAGTCGCCCGCGTCCTTGCGCGCCAGGAGCTGCTCGAAGTGCGCCAGCGCGTGCTCGTGGTCCTTGCGCGCGAGCTCGGACTGCGCCAGCAGCGCCAGCGCGGGCGCGATCAGGTACTCCTTCTTCGAGGCGAGCAGCTTGGCGAGCGCCTTCTCGGCCGCCTCGCGCTCGCCGCCGGCGAGCAGGCACTGGCCCAGGCGGAACTGCACCTCGGCGGCGAACTCGAACTCCTGCTTGCGCGCCAGCTCGCGGAAGACGGGCGCCGCGTCCTTCTCGCGGTGCAGCTCGAACAGCGCGCAGCCCAGGCGGTAGCGCACCGTGTCGGCCTTGGGATGGTCGGCGTGCTCGTTGAGGAAGCTCTGCGCCTCGCGCACCACGCGCTCGCTCAGCCCTTTCTCCGCCAGCGCGGCGACGTAGGCGTACTGCTCCTCGGCCTTGTCCTGCATGGGCGCCGCGCAGAGCGCGAGCGCGAGCACGATTGCGCGCATGGTGAATTCCTCCCGCCGGCCAACTACTACCGCGGTAGTATGTCGAGCCGTAGGCCGGGCCGGAAGGCCTTCTCTGTACGAGACACGAAAGGCTCAGCGCTCGTCGGAGTGCGAGTCGGAGAGCCGTCCGCGGAAGCGCTCGAGCGCGGCGATCTCCTCCGGCGTGAAGCCCGAGCGCTCGGCGCGCGCGGCGGTCGCCAGCGCATGTCGAGCGCGAACGGCGGCGAGCTCCTGGTTGCCGCTCCACCAGATGAACAGACCGACGAGCGGCAGGGCGAGCAGGCCCGTGAACCCGAGCAGGAACAGCGCCAGTGCGAACCAGCGCCCGATCCAGACGGCGTGCTCCGTGGCTCCGAGCCAGTCGCCGCGCCAGCCGAGCAGCGCGCGCAGGATGCGCCCGCCGTCCATCGGGAAGGCCGGCAGCAGGTTGAAGACGCCCATCGAGAGGTTGACCAGGCTGAACCACTGGAACAGGTCCCGCGGCGGGTAGTCGAAGGACCCCGAGGCCAGGAGGCCGAGCAGCGCCAGCACGAAGTTGACCGCCGGGCCGGCGATCGCGATCAGCGCCTCGATGCGCGTCGACTCGGGGATCTGGCTCATGCGCGCCATGCCGCCCAGCGGCCAGAGCGTGATGTCCACGACCCGGATCCCGAAGGCCAGCGCGACCAGGCTGTGGCCGAGCTCGTGCAGCAGCACGCAGCCGAAGAGGACGGCGAAGACGAGCGGGCTCTCGCCCCAGCGGATCAGGATCACGAGCAGGACGAGCAGCAACACGTGCAGCCGCAGCGTGATGCCCAGGATGCTGCCGATCTTGATCGAGCCGTTCACGCTTCCCTGTCCGCAGATCGTATGCTCTTGGCGTCGACCGCGGCTGCATGCAACTCCCCGGGATCCTGATCGTCAAGACGGCCGCGCTGGGGGACGTGCTGCGCACGACCTCGATCCTGCCCGGGCCTCGCGCGAGCGTCACCCGGGCGTCCCGATCACCTGGGTCACGGCGCCGGCGGCCGTGGACCTCGTGCGCACGCATCCGCTCGTCGCGGAGGTCGTGGCGCTCGGGGCGGACGCCCCGGCCAGCCTTGCTCGACCGGAGCTGGGACTGGGTGATCTCGCTCGACGACGAGGAGCCGCTCTGCGCGCTGGCCGTCGCGCTCCGGACGCGCGCGCCTCAGCGGAGCGTACCTCGGGCCGGACGGCAAGCGCGCGTACACCTCGGACGTCGCGCCCTGGTTCGACATGGGGCTGCTCTCGGTGCACGGCAAGCAGGAGGCCGACCGGCTCAAGCTCGTGAACCGAAGAGCCAGCCGCAGATCTACGCCGAGATGCTCGGGATCGAGATGGGCAAGCCCGCGCTCGTGCTGCCCGAGGCCGCGCGCGCCGGAGCGCGTGCGTTGGCGGGGGAGCTCGCCGCTCGTCGGGCTCAACACGGGCGCCGGCGGCCGCTGGGTGGGGAAGCAGCTGCCCGTCGATCGCACCGTCGAACTCGCCGGGGCGATCTCGAGGGAGCGGCAGGGCAAGGTCCGGTTCCTGGTGCTCGGCGGCCAGGCCGAGGCCGAGCGCAACCGCGCCATCGTCGCCGGCCTGCGCGCGCATCCGGACAAGCCGGCCTTCATCGACGCGGGCACCGACCACGCCCTGCTCGATTTCGCCGCGCGCGTCGAGCTCTGCACGCTGCTCGTGACGAGCGACAGCCTGGCGCTGCACATGGCGGTCGCGCTCGAACGGCGCATCGTGGCCTTCTTCGCGCCCAC
The DNA here is from genome assembly GCA_963829015.1 of uncultured Planctomycetota bacterium. Taxonomy (GTDB): domain Bacteria; phylum Planctomycetota; class UBA1135; order UBA1135; genus JADJLZ01. Next base: position 561,327 of record CAWHGR010000001.1, read on the forward strand.
CTCGGCGGCGGAGATCGAGCTCTATGGGCTGGGGGAGAAGGTACTGAGCACCGCGCCCGACTACGGCTCGTACCGTCCGGACGCGGACAACTCGACGCTGACGGTCGAGCGGCTCTTGCCGGCCTGCCTGCGGCAGCTCTAGGCCGATCGCGTCCGCGAACTGCAGCCTGTGCAGGCGCGCGTAGATGCCGTCCTGCGCCAGCAGCTCGGCGTGCGTGCCCTGCTCGCGCAGCTTGCCGCGGTGCAGCACCAGGATGCGGTCGGCGCGGCGCACGGTCGAGAGCCGGTGCGCGACCACCAGCGCGCTGCGGCCCTCGAGCAGCTTGCGCGTCGCGGCCTCGATCTGCGCCTCGGTGTTCGAGTCGACGCTGGCGGTCGCCTCGTCGAGCACGACGATGCGCGGATCGCCTGCGAGCGCGCGCGCGATCGCGAGCAGCTGGCGTTCGCCGGTCGAGAACGTCGCGCCGCGCTCGGCCACGGGGTGCGCGAGGCCGCCCGGCAGGCGCGCGATCAGCTCGTCGGCGCGGCTGGCCTCGAGCGCCAGCTCGAGCGACTCGTCGGTCACGCTCTCGCGCTCGAGCACCAGGTTCTCCTCGACCGTGCCGGCGAAGAGGAAGTCCTCCTGCAGCACCAGGCCGATCGCGCGGCGCAGGCGCGCGGGGTCGAGCGTCGGCGAGGTCGTGGCCGTCGATCGAGACGGTGCCCGAGCTCGGCGCGTAGAAGCGCAGCAGCAGGTTGACCAGCGTGCTCTTGCCCGCACCGGTCGCGCCGACGACGGCGACGGTCTCGCCCGGGCGGATCTCGAACGAGAGCTCGTGCAGCACCTCGCTGCCGGCGGCGTAGGAGAAGGAGACCTTGTCGAAGCGCACGTGGCCGGAGAGCGGCGCGGCGTGCGCGAAAAATCCAGGCGGGCTGGCTTGTTCGGCCTGCAGGGTCGGGTGCGTGTCGAGGATGTCGAAGATGCGCTCGGCCGAGGCGAAGGCGCTCTGCAGGATGTTGTAGCGCTCGCCCAGCTCGCGGATCGGCGCGACGAGCAGCGCCAGGTAGAACCAGAACTGCACGAACTCGCCGTAGGAGAGCTGGCCGCCGGCGATCGAGAGGCCGCCGACCCAGAGCGTCGAGCCCTGGATCGCGCTGACCACGAAGTCGATCACCGGGAAGAAGAGCGCGAAGAGGAAGATCGTCTTGAGGTTCGCGTCGAGGTAGCCGTCGAGGTGCTGGGCGAAGCGCGCCGAGACGTTGCTCCTCGCGCCGGAAGACCTGCACCACGCGGATGCCCTGCAGCACCTCCTGCAGGTAGCCGTTGAGGCGCGAGAGGCGCGCGCGCACGGAGCGGTGCGCGCGGCGCGCGCCGCCGCGGAAGACAGGCTCACGCCGACGAGGAAGGGCGTGCCGGCCGTCACGACCAGCGCCAGGTGCCAGTCGAGCAGGAACAGGAACACGAGCACGCCCGGCGACCTTGACGAAGTCGAACAGCAGCACGACCAGGCCCGAGGTGAACATCTCGTTCAGGTTCTCGACGTCGCTCGTGACGCGCGTCACCAGCGCGCCGGTCGGGCGGCGGTCGAAGAAGGCGAGGTCGAGCGTCTGCATGTGGCGGAAGAGACGCGTGCGCAGGTCGGCGATCACCACCTGGCCGGTGCGGTTCAGCTGCGCCACCTCGAGGTAGCGGAAGACGATCGAGAGCACGACCAGGCCGAGGTAGCAGCGCCGACCCAGATCCAGAACGAGTGCACCTGGCCGGTGACGTCGGCCGCAGGATCCTGCGCGCGCGCGGCGACCGCGGCGCGCACCGGGCCGTCGAGCGCGTGGCGCCAGATCCAGGGCCCGAGCATGTCGAGCGCGAAGAGCACGGCCGAGCACGCCGAAGCTGCCGTAGAAGAGGCTGCGCGTGCGGCCTCGCGTAGCGCGCCAGGCGCAGCAGGATGGTGTTGTCCCAGGCCTTCGAGCTGACGAGGTCGTCGTCCTCCGGGTCGAGGTCGTCCTTCTTGCTCACAGGACGGAGAGCTCCCTCTGCGCCTGCTGGCGCTGCCAGGTCTCGCGCGTACCAGCCCGGGCGCGCGAGCAGCTCGGCGTGCGTGCCCTGCGCCTCGACGCGGCCGTCGCGTGCCGAGCACCAGGATGCGCTCGGCGCGCGCGACCGAGGAGAGCCGGTGCGCGGCGACGACCACGGTGCGGCCCTGCCCGGCGCGGCGCAGGTTCGCGAGCAGCTGCGCCTCGGTCTCGGTGTCGACCGCCGAGAGCGCGTCGTCGAGGATCAGGACGCGCGGCTCGCGCGCCAGCGCGCGCGCGATGCAGGTGCGCTGGCGCTGGCCGCCCGAGAGCGTCACGCCGCGCTCGCCGACCAGCGTGCTCGACGCCCTGCGGGAAGTGCGCCACCTCCTCGCGCATGCAGGCGAGCTCGATCAGCTCCGCAGAGGCGCGCGTCGGAGAGCGGCGCTGTCGCAGCCGAAGGCGATGTTGTCGCGGTAGCGCTCGGAGAAGAGGAAGCTGTCCTGCGGCACGTAGCCCAGCGCGCGCGCGCAGCTCGCCGACCTGGATCCGCTTCACGTCGATCCCGTCGAACTCGAGCAGCCCCTCGGGCTCGAGCAGCCGGCCCAGGCACAGAGAGCAGCGTGGTCTTGCCCGAGCCGGTCGGGCCGACGATGCCCAGCACGCTGCCGGCCGGGACTTCGACGCTGATGCCCGCGATCGCGGGCCGCGCGGCTCCGGCGTAGGTGTACGAGAGGCCGCGCAGCGAGAGCGCGCCGCGCGGGGCGGGGAGACGCTGCGCGTCCGGCGCGTCGCGGATCGCGGGCGCTCGGCCAGCAGCTCCTCGATGCGCCCGGCGCTGGCCTGCGCGCGCGGGTACATGCCCGCGATCCAGCCCAGCGCGATGATCGGCCAGAAGACCTTGAAGGTCAGGTCGATGAACTTGAACAGGTCGCCGGCCGGCAGCGAGCGGTCGATCATCGCCCAGCCGCCGAGCACCAGGATCGTGACGAAGGTCAGGTCGTTGGCCGCGTGCGTGAGCGCGTTGCGTGAGCCCGCGCGAGCGCCCCAGATTGACCTGGTTCTGCATGTTGCGCTGCGAGGCCTCGTCGAAGCGCGCGCACTGCTGCGCCGCGAGTCCGTAGCCCTTGACCACGCGGATGCCGGAGAAGTTCTCCTGCGCGCGGCTGGAGAGCTCGGCGATCGACTCCTGCACCGCCTCGGACCACTTGTGCAGGCGCGGCGTGAAGAACTTCATGCCGAAGCCCATCAAGCAGCAGCGGCAGGATCATCGTCGCCGCCAGCGGCGCGTTGAGCGTGAAGAGCAGCACCATCGAGGCCGGCACCATCACGAACGCGCCCAGCGAGTACATCACGCCCGGGCCGAGGAACATGCGGATGTTCTCGACGTCGGAGGTGACGCGGCTGACCACGTCGCCCGAGCGGCTCTTGGCGTGGAAGGAGAGCGGCAGCGAGACGAGCTTGTCGAACAGGTCCTGCTTGAGCTCGTTCTCGACGTAGCGCGAGACGGCCACGATCCACCAGCGCTGGAAGTAGCGCACCACGCCGCGGAAGAGCGACAGGCCCATCACGATCGCGATCACGCCCGCCAGGAAGCCGGTCGCGCTGCCGCCGCGCAGGCGGTCGAGCGTGTTGCCGATCTGCACCGTGACCGCGATGTCCGCCAGCTGCGCCAGCGGGATGCACAGGAAGCCCGCCACGAGCTGGCGCCGGTGGCGCAGGAAGCGCCGGAAGAATCGCCACATGCGCGCCATGGGTTCAGCGGCGCTCGGGGATCAGCGCGCGCACGGCGGCGACCAGTGCGTCGAGCTCCGCATCGAGCGCCGCCGCGTCCTTGCGCGCCGCGCTGCGCAGCGTGGGCAGGCTCTCGCGAGGCGTAGCCGTTCTCGAGCTCCGCCGTCCAGAGCCGGTTCTTGTACCACTCCTGGCCGGGCAGGCCTTCGGGCAGCGCCAGCGCGGGATAGATGTTGCGCGAGCGCTGGGGCGAGTTCTCCAGCGCGGCCGCGAGCTCCTCGAAGGCACCGGCGAGCTGCTCCGCGCGCTCGGCTCCGAGCCAGGCGACGCCGGCCTTCTGCTTCCTTGCCCGCCGCGCGCGCGACGCCGGCCAGCGTGCGCGCTGCCTCGCAGGCGTCGAAGCTCTGCGCGCCGCGCAGCGCGAGCTCCGCCGAGCAGCTCGGCGCAGAAGCTGCCGGCGGCCTCGTGGCCCTTGAAGCCCGGGTCGAAGTAGCGCTCGACGAAGGCGAAGTCGTCGAAGGTCGTGTGGTACTGGCCGCCGTGGCCGCCGCCGAAGCCGAAGTCGAGCACGGGCAGCGAGAGGTGGTGCAGGAAGACCGCGAAGTCCGAGCCCGAGCCCGGCAGGCCGAGGTCGGGCGGGCTCTTCGAGCGCAGGTTCCACTCCTCCCACAGGTTGGAGGCGCCCGCGAGGCCCGAGATGCTGGGCGTGCGCTCGCACACGGCGCGGCCGACCGCCAGCATGCCCGGCGTGCCCGAGAGCCCGCCGAACTCGACGCCGCTGACGGTCGTGTCGGCGTTGACGTAGGCGATCACGTGCGTGCGCGAGCCAGGCGCCGTTGGCCTCGGCCCACTCGGTCGTGCCGATCATGCCCCACTCCTCGGCGTCCCAGAAGGCAGAGCGTGATCGTGTTCTTGGGCTTCCAGCCCGCGCGCGCGCGCGCACCGAGGCGCTGGCCCGCGCGCAGCAGCACGACCACGCCCGAACCGTCGTCGTTCGCGCCGCGCACCCAGGCGTCGCGGTGCGCGCCGGCGATGACCGTGCGCTCCTCCTCGCCCGGGAGGCGCGCGATCACGTTGCGGATGCGGCGCAGGTCGCGCGGCTGCTCGAGCGTCAGCTGCACCAGCGCGGGCCCGGGTCCGATCGCGCGCGTCGTGCTCTCGCCCTTCTCGTCGGCCAGCGTGCGCGTGGCCAGGTTGGCCAGGATCAGCAATGCATCGCGCGCGCCGATCGGGATGGCCGGGATGGTCGGCAGCGCCGCGTCGTATTCGGCCTCGGAGAGTCGGCGCGCGTGCGCCTCGCCCGGGTGCGCCGAGCCCCAGCCCGGCGTCGAGGGATCTCCGGGCGCGCGGCCCATGGGCGAGATCGATCCGCGCTGCGCGTCCCAGTCGGGTTTCCACGGGCCCTCGGGCCAGACCGGGCCCTTGCCCGCGCCGTCGTCGGCCGGATCGCTGAAGAGCAGCGCGCCGGCGCAGCCGAAGCGCGCCGCCATGTCGACCTTGATGCCGCGGTAGCAGCGGCCGTAGCGCATCAGCGCCAGCGTGCCGCGCAGCGCGACGCCCGCGGCCTCGAGCCGCTCGAAGTCCGCACGCGTGCCGTAGCCCGCGTCCACTGCCGCGCCGCGCGCGCTGCCGCTCTTGGCCCAGCCCAGGCACTTGGGCACGTCGGTGGGCGGCAGCGCATCGGGATCGAAGGTCTCGTGGCGCTCGAGCAGCGGGCGCGGGTCGTTGGGCCCGCGCAGGACGGAGAAGTTGATCGCGCGCGGCAGCCCGAGCAGCACCTCGCGCTCGTCGATCTCGACCGCGAAGCCCGCTTCGCGCAGCACGCGCGCGACGAAGTCGGCGCCCGTTTGCGAACCCGAGGTCCCGGCCAGGCGGCTCGAACGCGTCAGCTCGAGCAGCAGCGCGCGCGCCGGCGCCTCCTCGGCCGGTCGAGGGAGCCTGGGGACAGAGGGAGAGCGTCAGCGTCGCAAGGAGGGGCAGCATGGGTGCGGGGGGCGACCAGGATAGGGCCGGGCACGCGCCCTCCCAAGCTGCGCCTGCTAGGCTCTCGGCGAATGGACCCGCTGATCCTCTTCGACGGGGTGGTCTTCGACCTCGACGGGACGCTGGTCGCGACCGACCGCTTCTGGGTCGAAGCGGCCCGCGCGGGGGCCCGGCGCGCCTTCGCCGAGCTCGGGCTCGCGCGCGAGCTGCCCAGCGGCGCCGAATGGATGAACCTGGTCGGCCTGCCGCTCGGCGAGGGCTTCGAGCAGCTCTTCCCCGACCTCGCGCCGGCCGCAGCTCGCGCTGCTTGCTGCGGCGCTGCGTCGAGGAGGAGGAGAGCGCGCTGCGCGCCGGCCAGGCGGCGCTGCTGCCGGGCGTGGCCGAGACGCTGGCCGAGCTCGCCGGCCGCGGGCTGAAGCTGGGCATCGCCTCGAACTGCGGCCGCGACTACCTGCGCACGATGCTGGTCGAACTCGGGCTGCAGCGCTGGGTGGGCGAGGCGCGCTGCCTCGACTCGCCCGGGATGCGCACCAAGAGCGCGATGGTCGGCGATCTGCTGCAGCGCTTCGGCACGCGTGCGGTGGTGATGGTCGGCGACCGCCAGGGCGACCGCGACGCGGCCTGGTCGAACGGCCTGCCGCACGTGCACAGCGCGCGCGGCTTCGCGCAGGCCGGCGAAGACCTCGCCTGCGAGGCCGTGATCGAGGACATGGGCGGCCTGGTCGGGCTGCTCGAGCGGCGCGCGCAGTGGATCGAGCGCGCGCTGGGCTCGCTCGGCCTGCTGGGCACGGACGGCGCGCGTTCGCTGGGCATCACCGGCCACTCGGGCAGCGGCAAGTCGTTCTTCGCGCGCGACGCCGCGCGCATCCTGCGCGCGCACGGCCGCGGCGCGGTGGTCGTGGCGCTGGACCTGTTCCTGAAGCCCGAGGCGGACCTCTCCGCGACGAGCTTCTGGCCGCTCGACCGGCCGCTCGACCACCTGCAGCTGGGCTTCGACACCGCCGAGCTGCTCGAGGCCGTGATCGCGCCGCACGCCGCCGGCCAGCCGGTCGAGCACCGGCGCGGCGAACAGCGCATCGTCGTCGCGCCAGAGGACGTGCTGCTGCTCGACGGCCTGTTCCTGCTGCATCCGCTCATGCGCGCGCGGCTCGAGCGCGTGCTGCAACTGGACGCCCCGGACAACGTCTGCCTGCGGCGCGTGGCCGGACGCGACGCGCTCGACGGGGCCGAGGCGCTGATGCGCCTGCGGCGCCACTTCCTGCCCGTGCAGCGCGCCTTCGACGAGCGCGTCGAGCCCGCGCGCAACGCCGACCTCGTCCTGCCGGGCGGCAACGTGCTCGGGACCTGAGCGCCGTGGGCGAGCGAGCGCTCGAACGCCTGCGTCCCGCGCTCGTCTGCGCCGCGCTCGTCGCGCTCTCCTGGGCAGCGTTCGCGCCGGCGCTCTCGGCCGGCTTCCTGCTCTGGGACGACGCGGCGAACCTGCTCGACAACACGCGCTGGCGCGGACTGGGAGTCGAGCAGCTGCGCTGGATGTTCACGACGTTCCACATGGGGCCCTACCAGCCGCTCGCGTGGCTCTCGTTCGCGCTGGACTGGGAGCTCTGGGGCCTCGATGCGCAGGCCTTCCACCGCACGAACGTGCTGCTGCATTCGCTCAACGCGCTGCTGTGCTTCCTGTGCGCGCGCGAGCTGCTGCGCCGACGCGACCTCGCCTGCGACCTGGGCGCGGCCGCGGCCGCGGCGCTCTTCGCGCTGCATCCGCTGCGCGTCGAGTCGGTCGTGTGGGTCACCGAGCGGCGCGACGTGCTCGCGGGCCTCTTCCTGCTGCTTTCCCTGCGCGCCTGGCTCGCATACACGGCCGCACCCGGCCGGCGCGGCGCCTACGCGCTGGCGCTGGCGGCCTACGCGGCCTGCTTGCTCTCGAAGGCCAGTGCGGTCGGCTGGCCGCTGGTGCTGCTGGCGCTCGACGTGTGGGTGCTCGAGCGCGGACCGTGGCGCCTGCGAGTGCGCGAGAAGCTGCCCTATTTCGCACTCGCGCTGGGCTTCGCCGCGCTGGCGCTGCTCGGGCAGGCGCGCTTGCACGGCACGCTGGCGAGCTGGAGCGAGCACGGCCTGCTTGCGCGCCTCGCGCAGGCCTGCTACGGCTGGCTCTACTACCCGCTGCAGACGCTCGCGGTGGTCGGCGTGCGGCCGATCTACGACCTGCCGCTGCCGCTGAACCCGTTCGAGCCGCGCTTCCTCGCCGCGCTCGTGCTGGCACCCGCGCTGCTCGGCGCGGCCTGGGCGCTGCGCCGGCGCTGGCCGCAGCTCTGGGCTGCCGTGCTCGGCTACACGCTGCTCGCGCTGCCGCTGCTGGGCTTCGCGCAGGCCGGGCCGCAGCTCGTCGCCGCGCGCTACAGCTATCTCGCCTGCCTGCCGCTGGCGCTGCTCGCCGGCGCAGGGATCGCGCGGCTCGCGCGCGGGCCGGCGCTGGCGGCGGTGTGCCTCGCGCTGCTGCCCGGCTGGCGCGCGCACGCGGATGCACGCGCCTGGCGCAGCGACCGCGAACTGTGGACGCGTGCGCGCGAGCTCGATCCGGCGAGCCGTGGCGCGCTGCGCAACCTCGTGCCGGCGATCTACGCCGAGGCGCGCGCGGCGGCCGACAGCACAGTGCGGCGCGCGCGCCTGGAGGAAGCGCTGGCGCTGTGCGTGGAGGGCCTGCAGCTCGGCCCTGATGCGCAGCTCGAGAACGCGCGCGGCGGCGTGCTGGCCGCGCTGTCGGAACTTGATCCGGCGCACGCCCCCGCGCTGCGCGAGGAGGCGCTCGCGGCCTTGCGTTCGGCGCTCGAGATCGCGCGCGCGACGCAGGGCGATCTGGACACGCCCGAGTCGAACCTGATCACGCTGCTCGACCGCCTGGGCCGGCCCGCCGAGGCCGTGCCGCTGTGCGCGGAATGGACCCGGCGCAGCCCCGAGTCCGCAGCGGCCTGGGCTGCGGCGGGCCACATGCAGGGGCGGCTGAACCGGGCTCAGCCGGCGCTGGAGGCGCTCGGACGCGCGCTCGCGCTCGATCCCGACCTGCCCGGTGCGTGGCTCGACCGCGCAACGATCCTCGAGGCCCTCGGCCGGCACGAGGAAGCGCGCGAGGCACGCATGCAACTCGAACGATTGGGACCCGCGCCGGGCAGGCCGCCGATGCGCTAGCATCTGCCGCGCCTCCCCCGGCCAACATCCGGCGGGAGCGACTCGTACCCGCCTGCCACCCCCCTCGACGGACCCCGCATGAGCGCCACGACCGTACCCGCCCAGGAAGAAGTGCAGCGCGCCTCGGCCTGGATCCAGGAGCTGCGCAGCTCCGTGAACCAGGTCATCGTCGGCCAGGAGAACCTGCTCCAGGGGCTCATGATCGGCCTCCTGACCGACGGCCACGTGCTGCTCGAGGGCGTGCCGGGCCTCGCCAAGACGCTGGCCGTCTCGAGCCTCGCGCGCGCGGTGCGCGGCAGCTTCACGCGCCTGCAGTTCACGCCCGACCTCTTGCCCTCCGACCTCGTCGGGACCGAGGTCTACAACGCGCGCGAGGCGAGCTTCACGCGTGCGCAAGGGCCCGATCTTCGCCAACTTCGTGCTGGCCGACGAGGTCAACCGCGCGCCGGCCAAGGTGCAGTCGGCGCTGCTCGAGTCGATGCAGGAGCGCCAGGTCTCGATCGGCGGCCAGACCTTCCCGCTGCCGCGGCCCTTCCTGGTGCTGGCGACGCAGAATCCGATCGAGCAGGAGGGCACCTACCCGCTGCCCGAGGCGCAGCTCGACCGTTTCGCGCTCAAGATCATCGTCAAGCACCCCAAGCGCGCCGAAGAGCTCGAGATCCTCGACCGCATGGCCAGCACGCAGGCCCAAGCTCGACGTGCAGCCGGTCGTGACGCTCGAGCAGGTCTTCCAGGCGCGCGAGGTGATCGACAAGGTCGCACTCGACGCGCGGCTGCGCGAGTACATCGTCGACCTCGTCATGGCCACGCGCGATCCGAAGGCCTACAAGCTGCCCGAGCTCGCCGGCCGCATCCAGTACGGCGGCAGCCCGCGCGCGACGATCTGGCTGGCGCTGGCTTCGCGCGCGCACGCCTTCCTGGCCGGCCGCGGCTACGTCACGCCGGCCGACATCAAGGCCGTGGCGCTCGACGTCCTGCGCCACCGCGTCACGCCCACCTACGAAGCCGAGGCGGAGGGCCTGTCCTCGGACGCGCTGGTGCAGCGCGTGCTCGAGACCGTGCCCGGTTCCCTGAGCCATGCCCGCGCTGGGGTTGTTCACGAGCAGGCGTGCGCGCGCGGCAGCCCGCGCGGCGGCCGCACAGGCGCTGGAGGACCGCCAGCTGCTCACGCCCGAGCTGATGGCACGCGTGCGCGCGATCCAGATCCGCACGCACAAGCTGGTCAACACGGCGCTCTCGGGCGGCTACCGCTCGACCTTCCGCGGCTCGGGCATCGAGTTCTCGGAGGTGCGCGCCTACTCGCCCGGCGACGACGTGCGGCGCATCGACTGGAACGTGACCGCGCGCACGGGCGAGCCCTTCGTCAAGACCTACGCCGAGGAGCGCGAGCTGACGATCCACCTGGTGATCGACCAGAGCCGCTCGATGGACTTCGGCAGCCGCGAATGGACGAAGCGCGAGGTCGCGGCGCAGCTCGCCGCGCTGATCACCTTCGCCGCACTGCGCCACCAGGACCGCGTCGGGCTGACGCTTTTCGGCGAGCGGCCGGGCCTACACCTGCCGGCCAAGAAGGGCAGCCAGCACCTGCTGCGCATCGTGCGCGAGGTGCTCGCCGCGCGCCCCAGCTCGCCGGGCAGCGACTTCGCCGCCGCACTCGAGCAGGAAGAGCGCCTCTTGCGCCGGCGCTCGGTGGTGTTCCTGGTGAGCGACTTCCTCGAGGGCCCGACGCCGCGCGCGCGCGACTGGACGCAGCCGCTGGCGCGCCTCTCGCTGCGCCACGACCTGGTCGCGGTGCGCGTCAGCGACCCCTTCGAGTCCGAGCTGCCCGCGGCCGGCATGCTCGAGTTCCGCGAGCTCGAGGGCGGAGCCACGCGCGAGCTGGACACGCGCGCGAGCGCGGTGCGCGACGTCTGGGCCGCGCGCGCCAAGGCGCGGCGCGAGGCGCTGCTGGCGACCTTCGCCCGGACGCGCGCCGACCTGCTCGAGCTCGACACGACGCGCGACGTGGGCGACAGCCTGCGTGCCTTCTTCCGCCGGCGCGTGCTGGCGCGCGGAGCGCCGAAGACATGAGCGCCGGCCTGTGGCTGCTCTTCGCGGCCCTGTGCGCCGGCGAACCCAGCGCGCGCTGGGTGCTGACGCCGGCCGAGGCGCAGATCGGCGAGCCGGTCGAGTGCCGGCTCGAGATCCGCGCGCCCGCCGGCAGCGCGGTGCTGCTGCCCGAGAAGGACCCCGCGCTCGATCCCGCCTGGGTGCTGCTCGAGCCGCGGCGCGTCGTGCGCAGCGAGCGCGGCGACGAGCTCGCGCTCGACCTCAGCTGGAAGCTCTTCGCGCTCGAGCCCGGCGCGCGCGCGCCTTTCGCGCTCGAGATCCCGGTCGAAACCTCCGGCGGACGCGTCACGCTGCAGCCCGCGGGCGGCGAGCTGCACGTGCGCGCGGCGCTGGCCGAAGGCGAGGACGCGCCGCGCCCGCAGAAGGGCTTCCTGCCGCCGCCCGAGTCCTCGCCCGCGCACACCTGGATCGGCTGGACCGTGCTCGGACTGCTCGTGGGGGGCGCGGCCCTGCTGCTCATCCGCGGGCGCGCTGCCCCCGGGCCCGCCCGGCTGCCCGGCTACCTCGAGCGCGTGGCGCTCCTCGAGCGCGAGTTCGCGGCGGATCCTGCTCGCGCGCGCGAGATCGTCTTCGAGTTGACGCACCTCGTGCGCGAGCGCGTGGATGCCGCCCGCGGCCTGTCGCGCGTTTCCCTGCCCGACGAGGAGTGGCTGCGCGCCGTCGAGTCCGACCCGCACTCGCCGCCGGCCGCGCGCACGCCCGCGCGGCAGCTGCTCGAGACCGCGGCCGAGGTCAAGTACGGGCTGGCGACGCCCACGCGCTTCGCCGTCGAGGAGCAGCTCGGGCGTGCGCGTGCCGTGCTGCAGGCCTTCGACCTGCGCCAGGAGCTGGCCGCATGAGCCTGCTGGAGCTCGTGCAGGAAGCCGGCGGTCCCGTGCGCAGCGCGGCCGAGGAGCACTTCAAGCTCTGGGGCGACTACTCGCTGGGCGACCCGTGGTTCCTGCTGCTCGTGCCGCTCGGCCTCCTGGCCGTCGTCTGGGGCCGCTCGCGCGCGGGCCGCGACCGCGCGCGCGTGCCGGCGCTGACCGGCGTCGCGGCCGGGCGCACGCTGGCGCAGCAGTTCTCGTTCCTCGTGCCGCTGCTCGAGTTCGGCGCGCTGGCGCTGGTGGCGCTGGCGCTGGCGCGGCCGCTGCGCGGCAGCGAGCAGACGCTCTCGGAATCGGAAGGCGTCGACATCGCGCTGGTGCTCGACCACTCGGGCTCGATGGAGCGCAACGACCTCGATCCCAAGGCCACGCGCCTGGACGTGATCAAGCAGGTCGTGCGCGACTTCGCCGTGCGGCGCATGTCCGATCGCGAGGGCGCGGCCGACAACGTGGCGCTGATCGCCTTCGCGGCCTACCCGCAGCTCCTGTGCCCGTTCACGCTCGACGTCGACGCGATCACGGGCTTCCTCGACGGGCTCAAGCCGGTCGACAACCGCGCCGAGGACGGCACCGCGATCGGCGTGGGCCTGGCCAAGGCCGTCAAGGCGCTCGAGGGCTCGAAGGCCAAGTCGCGCGTGGCGATCCTGCTCACCGACGGCGAGAACAACATCGACCTGATCACGCCCGCCGACGCGGCGCGCATGGCGGCCGAGGCGCAGATCAAGGTCTACACGATCTTCGCCGGGCGCTACGTCTACGTGCCGGACATGTTCGGCAAGCTGCGCCCGACCGAGCGCGAGATCGACACCAGCGAGCTGCAAGAGATCGCGCAGACGACCGGCGGGCGCTTCTATCGCGCGCGCAACCGCGAGGACCTGCGAGAAGATCTACGGCGAGATCGAGCAGCTCGAGCGCACCAAGCGCATCGAGCACCGCTTCACGCAGACCTTCGACCTCTACCCGCGCTTCCTGGCGCTGGCCCTGGGGCTGCACCTCGCTGGCCTGGCTGTTCGGCGCGAGTCTGCTGCGGAGGCTGCCGTGAACCGCCCGAGCTTCCTCGGCTTCGAGATCCTGCACCCGGGCTGGGCCGCGGTGCTGCTGGCGGCACCGCTGGTGCTGCTGCTCGGGCTGGTGGGCGCTGCGCGCGCGCGCGCGCGCGCGTCTGGCGCTGGTCAGCGCGCGGCAGCTCGCGCGCTTCCTGCCGCTCTTCTCCGAGAACCGCGCGCGCCTGCGCGTGGCGCTGGCGACCGCCGGCGCGCTGTTCCTGGCGCTGGCGCTGCTCGGCCCGGTGCGCGGCTTCACGCTGCGCGACGTGCAGCGCAAGGGCCTCGACCTGGTGCTGTGCCTCGACACCTCGCGCAGCATGCTGGTGCAGGACATCAAGCCCGACCGCCTGACGCGCGCCAAGCGCGAGATCAACGGCCTGCTCGAGAAGCTCGAGGGCGACCGCGCGGCGCTGCTCTCCTTCGCCGGCGACGTGCGCGACGTCGCGCCGCTGACGCACGACCGCGAGACGCTGGCCGTCTTCGTCGACGCGCAGAGCCCGAGGACAACCTGCGCGGCGGCACCGACATCGGCGCGCGTGCTCGAGCAGCGCGCTCGCGCTCTTCGACGGCCGCACGGGCGCGCACGAGGCGATCGTGCTGCTGACCGACGGCGAGGACCTCGAGGGCCACGGCCTCGAGGTGGCGACGAAGGCGCAGGAGCGCGGCATCCAGGTCTATGTCGTCGGCATGGCGACCGCCGCGCGGCGGCAAGATCCCCGACGGCAACGCGGCTTCCATGCGCGACGAGGAGCGGCAAGGAAGTCGTCTCGACGCTGGACGGCAAGAGCCTGCAGCAGATCGCCGAGCTCACCGGCGGCGCCTACCTCTCGGCCGAGAGCTCGGCCTATCCCGCTGCGAGGAGCTGTACGAGAAGCGCATCACCAAGCTCGAGACGCGCGAGCTCTTCGCCGGCAAGGAGCGCATCCCGCACGACCGCTACCAGTGGCCGCTGGTGCTGGGCGCCCTGTGCCTGCTCGGTGCGAGCGGCCTGCGCGAGCGCCGCGCGCGCGAGCCGCGCAGCTACGCCCAGCCGCTGGCGCAGCGAGGTGCGGCATGAGCGCCCTGGCGCTGATCCTGCTGTACCTCGCGCAGCAGCCCGCAACGGCCCCGCTGGCGCAGGGCCTGCAGCGCGTCGAGCAGCTCGCGCAGGGCGGTCAGAAGGCCGAAGCGCTGGCGCTGGCAGAGCAGCTGCTCGCCGGGCGCGGCGCGCGCGAGCGCGCGGCGATCGAGTACGCGCGCGGCGTCGTGCACGCCGGCGCGAACGAGCGCGAACCCGCGGCCGCGGCCTTCCAGCGCGCGCGTGCCGACGGCGCGGGCGAGCTGCGCCTCGCCGCGATGTACAACCTCGGCTCGCTCGCGCTCGAGCAGGCCGAGGAGTGGTTCAAGAAGCTGCCCGAGGTCTCGGGCAAGCCTGCGCGCCGCTCAGCCTCCGGGCCAGCCGCCCGGTCCGGATCCGCTGCAGCAGGCGAAGCAGGGCTACCTCGCGGCGCGCGAGCACTTCGTCGAGCGCCTGCGCGCGCAGTGGAACGACGCCGACACGCGCGCGGACGTCGAACTCGTGCAGCGGCGCCTGAAGCGCCTCGAGGAGATCGAGAAGCAGCGCAAGGAAGAGCAGCAGAAGCAGCAGCAGCAGAAGCAGGACTCGAAGAACGACAAGCCGCCGCAGGACAAGCAGGACTCCAAGGACAAGCAGGATCCCGACAAGCCGAAGGACGATCCCAAGGACAAGGACAAGGACAAGGACAAGCAGGATCCGCAGCAGCAGCCCGATCCCAAGGACAAGGACAAGCAGGATCCGCAGAAGCCCGAGCCGCCGAAGCCCGAGGACAAGCCCCAACAGGACGACGCAACCGCCGCCGCAGCCCAAGGACGAGCAGCAAAAGCAGCTCTCCAAGGAGGAGCTCACGCGCCTGCTCGACAAGCTGCAGCAGCTCGAGGAGCAGGCGGCCAAGCTGCGCGCGCAGATCCACAAGGCCCGCCGCGTGGCGGTGAAGAAGGACTGGTGATGAAGACCCTGCTCTCGCTCGGCGCGTGCCTCGCGCTGCTCGCCACGGCCAGCGCCCAGAACGGCGTGCAGGTCAACGCGCGCCTGACGAGCGGCATCGTCAAGCTCGGCAGCCCCGCGGCGCTGCTGCTCGAGGTCGCGGGCGCCTCCACTGCGCAGCCCTCCGACCCGCCGCAGGTCGAGGGCCTGCACATCGGCCGGCCGGGCCCGCCCTCGCGCCAGAGCTACTTCAGCTTCGTCAACGGCCAGCGCAGCTCCTCGAGCACGATCACCTGGTCCTTCCCGATCACGGCCGACCGCAAGGGCGAGTTCAAGATCCCGCCGCTGGAGGTGACGGCCGACGGCAAGCTCTGCCGCTCGAACGAGGTCTGGCTGCGCGTGGTCGAGGACCTGCAGGGCGAGCAGCTGGGCAAGCTCGAGATCCACGCCCCGAGCACGGTGATCGAGGGCCAGCCCTTCACGGTCGAGCTCGGTCTTCGGCTGGGACACGCGCCTGGACGTCAACCGCGCGAACCTCTCGCTGCCCTGGTACGGCGAGCTGGGCGGCGTGGTCGAGCTCGACCCGCCCGTGCCCGAGGCCGGCACGCGGCGCATCGACGGCGTGATGATCAACAACGACGGGAAGTACATGGCCGAGGCGCTGGCCAACCTGCGCCAGGAGCAGGCCGGCGAGTTCACGCAGTACCGCATCCGGCGCCGCTTCCTGGCCTCGCGCGCCGGGCAAGCTCGAGTTCGCCACCAGCCACCTCGAGTTCGGCAAGGTGAGCGACTTCCTGCTGCAGCGCGAATCGAAGCTCTACTACAAGCGCTTCCCGGACTTCGCCATCGACGTGATCGCGCTGCCCGAGCAGGGCCGGCCGCTCGACTTCAGCGGCGCGGTGGGCGTGCTGCACGCCAGCGCGCGCGCCGACCGCACGGACGTCGACGTGGGCGACTCGATCAAGCTCAACGTCGAGTGGACCGGCGAGGGCAACCTGGAGTTCTTCACGCCGCCCGAGCTCGACCGGCTGGACGCCTTCGAGGGTTTCCGCGTCTTCGGCAAGACCGAGCGCAAGACCGCCGAGCGGCGCATGCTGACCTACGACCTCGCGCCGACGAGCGACAAGCTGAAGCAGATCCCGCCCGTGCCGCTCTCGGTCTTCGATCCGAAGCAGAACGCCTACGTCACGATCACGACCCAGCCCGTGCCGATCCGCGTGCGCCCGCTCAAGCACGCCACGACGCTCTCGGAGGAGGGTGCCGTCGCGAGCGGCGCGCTCGACATCCAGGACATCCAGACCGAGCCGAACGAGGCGCGCGCGCCCTTCGCGCCGAGCTCGGCCGTCGTCTGGTCGGTGCTGGCGCTGTGCTCCGGCGGCTGGCTCTGCGCGCGCACGCTGGTGCGCCGCCACGGCGATCCCTCCTCGCCGGTCCTGCGCGCGCGGCGCCGCGCCCGGCGCATGCTCGTGCGCGAGCTCGCCCGCGCGCACAAGGCCTCGGAACAGTCGCTCGCGCTGCACCGCTTTCTGGCCGCGCGCAGCGGCGAGCGCAGCGAGGCCTGGGTCGGGCGCGATCTCGAGGCCTGGCGCGAGTCGCACCCCGAGCCGCGCCGGCCCGGGCCCGAGGAAGCGCGCGCACTGGCGCGAGCTCGAGCGCGAGCTCGACGAGCGCATCTGGGCCGGCGCCGACACGCCGCTGGATCCTGCGCGCATCGTCGCGATCGCCGAGCGGCTGCAAAGGAGCGGGCTGTGATGCTGTTCCTCGCCAGTCTGCTGCTCGGCTGCCTGCCGCAGGCGGGCTACCGCGAGCTCGACCGCTCCGCGAGTCGAGGCCTACCGCCGGCAGGATTTCGCCAGCGCGCGCCAGTGCTGGCAGCGCTGCCTGGCCGACCCCGAGCTGCAGCGCTCGCGCGACGAGAAGGGCCGCGTGCTCTACGACCTCGGCAACGTGGCCTACCGCGAGGGCCAGCTCTTCGAGGCCGTCGGCTGGTACAGCGCCGCGCTGGAGCAGCGCCCGCGCGACGCGGACACCTGGCACAACCTCGAGCAGGCGCGCAGCGATGCGCACCTCGAGCCGGCCGACCGCGGCGACCTCTACTCCTCGCTCGAGCGGCTGGCGACCTCGCTGACGCTCGAGGAGTCGCGCGCGCTGGTGCTCTGGGGGGCGCTGGTCTGGGCGCTGGTGCTGGCCGGCGAGGCCTTCTTCGGCGGCCGCAGCTGGGCCTGGCTGGCGCGCCTCGCGACGCTCGGGCTGGCGGCCTGCCTCGTGCCCTGGCTGGTGCAGGGCGCGCGCGCGGAACGCAACGAGCTGCTGGTCGTCGCGACGGCGCCGCTCGAACTGCGCAGCGAGCCGCGCGAGGATGCGGCCAAGGTGCTGGAGCTCAAGCCCGGCGAGCGCGTGCGCTACCAGGACGAGCTGCCGGACTGGATCAAGGTCGAGCAGCCGGGCGCCGGCACGGGCTGGGCCCGGCGCGAGACCCTCTTCGCGCTGCGGCGCTAGCACGCCGAGGCGCGTGCGGACCCGCGCGGAAGCAATGCGGCCCTCCCCTCGGCCCGCGAGAGCGCCACCCCCCTTCCTTGCTAACCACGCCGGGCGGCCGGGGGGGCGTACCGGAGGCTCTCAAGCGACCCACCATACTTGGAGGAGATTCTGGTAAGATGTCACGCAGCAAGGCCTTCAGTGATGGCGTCTTGGATCAAGAACTCCGGAGCCGCGACCTTCTTCGCTGTGATGAGCAAGAGCCCCCGGCTTCATTCCAACGAACGCGACCCTACATCGGCTCCAGTGCCGAAGAAGGACATGGAGGATCTCGTGGTGCGAAGCCCCGGGTACGCACGCGGCCTGCTCGCGGCCATGTGCGCCGCGTGCGCTGTCTGCATTGTGGTGCTCATCGGACGATTTGGAGTCCATCTCCGAGGTCCCTTGAATTCTGACCGCCCTTCCCCGCACAATATTGCCAGGGAAAACACGCTTGGTGATCTAGAGAGCGAACCTTTCGGAAGTCCGGACTCTCGGGCTGAGCTACTTTCAGTCCCCGCTTCTGAGGCTACCGCCCCGCAAGTAGTGCAGCCGCCGAGTACGCAGCTGTGCAATTCACAACTTGATGGCCTGCTAGGAGTATTCAGAGAACAACATACCGCAATCAGCGGATACCAACTTGCGGTTGAATGTATCGCAGAACTCCTAGACGATCGTGGCGACTATGTCGCGCGAACGCCCGGCATGATTGAGCCCGAGAAGTGGCGCACCGGAACAGACCTAGTATTGCTGCTTCACCAAAGGGAGTATTCTGTTAGCTTTGATGAGTTTCCAATCCTGAAAAGACTTAGAGAAATGCTCTCATTGCGCGTCGCCGGTGACAGGATTCAGGCCCATGACTCTCAAAATCATGTGGACAATACGATTCTGGACACCGACATTACAGCACTTGAGCACCTCGCCTCGCGAGCACGCCTCTGTATCCAAAATACCAATCGCAGGAACGCAGAGCAGGGAAATCACAAATGACAGCACATCTTCCGACACTAGAAGTCTGCCTTACCATCGCAATTGCGGCTGCGGCGTCAGCAATGACAAGGGCGCAAGACGACGCTGGCTGCGCTCATAGATGCTCTTCTTTTGTTACTAGCACAACCCCCAGCGGCCACTGCTGCTTCAAGATAACAGCTGAGCACGGCAATCCCACTCCGGGGTACACCGATATCAACTGTAATCCAGGAGCATGTCCGACGCTTCCCTGCCAGGTTACTGCTGGGTTCAGTCTTAGCGTTGTCAATTGTGCCTCAACTGTCAGGTGGGTGCTTATTGATCGAGGGGTCGCAACATCAGGGACTGGAAGTACATTTGAGCTGGCTTTGCCACAGGCGAAGTGCGCCTCCCACACCGCGGGTTGCGCCTACTTCGTTGCTGGCGACGACACATGCTCGGACGCCGCAAGTTTCTGTGTTCAATGTGACTGTTGAGCGGGATGGCTGGCGTCGGCATAGGTGCGGAATCTCGAAGGCAGCGAGCCGTTCTCGCAGTGGTTGCCGTATTCACATTCTTTGCGACGAGATGGGTTCTCCAGTGGAGGACACCTGGATCATCAGTGCACCATGGGCCGGCTACGTCTGGGGGGATACTGAATTTATTGCGTGAGAGCGGGTCACCCTTGGACGGCGTAAGCGATCCTCAGGCCATTGAGGCAATAGAGGCGGAAATTCGGCATCATATTGAGACGTCCAAGCATCTCGAAGGCGCCATCCCTGCTGATGGTGGACTAAGGACGGAAATTGGTATGATGGTGACCAATGACTGCGTGCCAGTGTTCATTGTTGACGAAACTCAAGAAGTGGTGGCCTTCATAGAGAGAGGAGATGACAGGCGACTGTTTGAGATGCTTGACAAACTGCGCTCATTGTTCGCCTCTAGAATCGCAGCATCGCACCGTCAACCCGAGTACCTACAAGTAGCAGGTCGAGCACATGGGCACCCTGGTGTGAAGATCACGCTTTCTCAACCATGGCCAGGCGTGCCCGCAATTCTATATCAGTATGATCTCTCTCCAACTGCCCCGGAGCCGTTGGTGTTAGTACGTGATCAAGCATGGACAATGCACGTGAACCCTGACACCGGCGTTCGGGAGAACTCGGGTTGGAGCTTTCTTGACGCGGTCGGGGCCGAACCTCCGAGCCCCAACTACTCCCTGGGTTTTGGTGCTGACGACATTGTGATGGAATTCCGCACCGCGGACCTAGCAACGTGTCTGGTGCCCTACCGGAAGTAGTGTGCCAACGGGACGTCGGCGAGCGTGTCCCGACCTGCTCGCCGGGCGAGTGAGGAACTGCTTGTTCCTCGCCCCAATGAAGCGGATGGTTGGCATCGTGGTCACATGGTCTCGACCCTCGGCTTGGTTCGCTGCAACGGCGCTTGGGCTCGTCGCCGGATCTGCCTGCACACGTGTACCCGCCCCCCCCGGCTCGAAGGGCCGCGGCGTACTGGTGATCGCCGTCGATGCGCTGCGCGCCGACCACCTGCACTGCTTCGGCTACGACCGCGACACGACCCCCGTGCTCGACGGCTGGGCGGCGCAGGGCACGGTCTTCCTGCAGGCCTTCTCGCCCTCGCCCGAGCTGCAGGGCGCGCACGCCGCGCTGCTCTCGGGCAGCGAGCCGGCGCTGGCCTACCGCGCCGAGCTGGCGCGCGATCCGACCGACGACCCGATCGCGCGCCTCTCGGACTGGTCGCTGCCGCAGGGCCTGCCGCGCCTGGCGCGCGAGTTCCTCGCCGCGGGCTACACCACCGCGGCCTTCGTGGACCACTTCGGGCTCTCGGACGTATACGGCTACGGCTCGGGCTTCGAGGACTTCCAGTGCTTCGCGCCCGACTCGCGCCAGGCGAGCTCGGTCGGCTACGAGGCGGTCGCGAGCAAGCTCTTCGGCTGGCTGCGCGAGCGCTCGGCCACCGAGGACTGGTTCGCCTACGTGCACGTCAACGACCTCGAGCGCCTGTGGGAGAAAGGCAGCTCGGAGGAGCGCTTCGACACCTTCTTCGGCCCGCGGCCCGAGCTCGACTTCGTCCCGCCCGTGGCGCAGGCCGAGCGCAGCTTCTTCGCCGTGCCGCGCCCGCGCTGGCGCAACGCGACGCGCACGCTGGGCGAGTACGAGGCGCTCTACGACGGCGCGCTGCGGCGCCTGGACACCAAGTTCAAGCAGCTCTTCGACGAGCTGCGCAAGCGCGAGCGCCTGCGCAACACCACGGTCGTGATCGTCGGTACCTACGGCGTGGGCTTCGGCGAGGCGGGCCTGCTGCTCGACAGCGGCACGCTCTCCGACGTCGACTTGCACGTGCCGCTGATCATCCGCCCGGCGCCGATCCTGCGCTGCAAGCAACGCGTGCGCTCCACGCAGCTCGCCAGCATCACCGACGTCGCGCCGACGCTGCTCGAGCTGGCCAAGCTCCCCAAGCCGCCGGGCATGTCGGGCGTCTCGCTCGCGCCGGTGCTCTTCGGCACCGGCCCGAGCCCGCGCGAGTTGTGCTTCGCGACCGGCGGACTGCACGGCGGCTTCACGGTCTGCGATTCGCGCTGGTGCTTCGAGAGCATCCAGCCGGCGGCCGGCGGCTCGGCCGAGCTGCTGCGCTCCTGGACGGGCGGCGAGGCAAGCGCCGCAGTGCGCCGCCACCTGCACGACCGCACGCAGCCGGACGACCTCGGCCACCTCGGTGCGGGCGTGATCGACGAGGCGCGCGCGGCGGGCATGGAGCGCGCGGGCATCGACTGGTACGCCGACGTCGCGCGCGCGCGCGAGGTGCTGCGCGGGACGAAGCGCGCGTCGGACCTGAGTCCGGCCGAGCGCAAGCGCCTGCACGAGTCGGGCCTCCTGGGCGAGGGGCCCTGAGGCCGCGTCAGTCGCCGGGACTCGAGGCCGAGTCGAGGTTGTGCGCCTCGAGCGTCCAGCCTCCGGGCGCGTCGACGATCAGCGCCGCGTGCGCGGGGTCGTTCTGGAAGGCGAAGCTCTCGTGCGGGCGCCAGCCCAGGGCCTTCGTGACCAGCACGCGGATCACGTTGTAGTGGCTGGCCAGCGCGACCGTCCCGCCGCGCGCGCGCGCGATCGACTCGAGCAGCGCGGGCCAGGCGCGCGCGAAGACGTCGGCATCGCTCTCGCCCTTGTGGCCCTTCCAGTTCCAGGGATCGGCCAGGAAGAGCTGCTGCTCGAGCTCCCACCTGCGGCGGAACTCGACCGAGGGGAGGCCCTGCCACTCGCCGCGCCAGATCTCGCGCAGGCGCTCGTCGATCGAGAGCGGCGCGCCGCTCGCGCGCGCGATGCCTTCGCCCATGGCCTTGGCACGCACGAGCTGCGAGGCGACGACGAGATCGAGACGCAGGCCCGAGAAGGACGAGCTCATCGCGCGCGTCTGCTGCTCGCCCTTCTGCGAGAGCGGCACGTCGGTGTTGCCGTAGGCGCGCGCGTGCCAGTCCTCGTGCACCTCGGCGTGGCGCACGAGCCAGATGCGCGTGCCGCTCTTCGGCCCGGGCTCGGGCGCGGGCTTCGGCCCGGCCTGGTCGGGGATCGGGAAGGGCGGCGGGGCGATGATGCGCATCGCGCGCGAGCCTAGCAGGTCCGTGCGCGCGCGTCCCGGGTGGGCGCTTGCCTCGTCCGCGACACTCCGTATTGTGCAGCCCCCATGCCCAGGATCACGCTGCTGCGCAACGGCAAGACCTACGAGGTGCCCATGGGCACGTCCTTCCTCGACTTCTGCCTCGACCAGAACGCCCCGCACGATTTCGGCTGTACGGCCGGGAGCTGCGGTGCCTGCGTCAGCGTGCTCGAGCAGGGTGCCGCGAACGTCAACCCGCTCACGCCCGACGAGCAGGAGACGCTCGAGATGTGCACCACGGTCGAGGGCGCGCGATTGTGCTGCCAGCTCAAGGTCCTGGGTGACATCACGGTGCGGCAATTGGAGTAGCAGCCATGGTCAAGGTCGGCGTCGTGCTCTCGGGTTGCGGTTTCCTCGACGGCAGCGAGATCCACGAGGCGGTGCTGACGCTGCTGGCGCTCGACCGCGCGGGTGCGACGGCGCTGTGTCTCGCGCCGAACATCGAGCAGAAGAGCGTGGTCAACCACCGGACCGGCAATCCGGCCGAGTCGGTGCGCAACGTGCTCGAGGAGTCGGCGCGCATCGCGCGCGGCAAGCTGCAGGACATCGCCCGGGTGAAGGCCGCCGATTTCGACGCGCTGGTCCTGCCCGGCGGCTACGGCGCGGCGAAGAACCTGTGCGACTTCGCGGCCGCGGGGCCCAAGGCCAAGGTCGAGCCGGGCGTGCTGAAGCTCGTGCGCGAGATGCACGCGGCGAAGAAGCCCATCGGCGCCTGGTGCATCGCGCCGGCCGTGCTCGCCGCGGCGCTCAAGGAAGCGAAGCCGAAGCTCACGATCGGCAACGACGCGGGCACGGCCCAGGCGCTCGAGGCGCTGGGCGCGCGGCACGTCGCCTGCCCCGTGGGCGAGATGCGCGTCGACGAGGAGAACCGCATCGTCACCACGCCGGCGTACATGTACGAGGCCAGGATCAGCGAGGTCGCGGGCGGGATCGAGCGGGCGGTGGGGGAGCTCTTGCGGCTCTGTCGCTGAGGCGCGCGCGCTCCCGGAAGGAGTTTCCGGCTCTGGAGACGTGTCCGTCTCAAGCTTCGCGGTCCTGAGGGTCGATGCGCAAGGACCCCATGTCCCGCACCCCCGGGACGCTGGTTGCTGCGCATGAATTTGCCCCACAAGACACTCGCCTTCGTCGTGCTCTCGATCGCCGCCTTCATCGGCGCCGCGCTGTGGTTCATCGACGGCCAGGTCCTCTCCCGCCTGGCCCGCGTCGAGCGCGAACAGAGCGCGGCCGACGTGACGGACGCCTGCGCGATGCTGCGGCACTGCGCCGACGAGTACGGCGAGAGCCTCGCCAGCTGGTCCGACTGGGACTCGATGGCGCAGTTCCTGGGCGACGGCAACCAGGCCTTCCTGAACGCGAACATGAACTTGTCCGCGTTGACCGAGCTGCAGGCCGACGTGCTCGTGATCGCGCGCGACGAGGGCGTGCCGGTCTACGCCACGCAGATCGACGAGGCCGGCACGGCGCTCGAGCCCTGCGCGGACGATTTCCTGGAGCAGCTCACGCCGCGCGGCCTGATGCGCCCGGGAGAGCCGTTCACCGGGCTGCTCGCCCTGCGCGGCCGCACCTACATCGTCAGCTCGCGCCCGATCCACACCACGACCGGCGCCGACGCGCCGGCGCGCGGCCGACTCGTGACGGCGCAGGAGATCGACAAGTCCTGGCTGCAGGGCGTGCGCAAGTTCTGCCCGCTGGAGCTGCAGCTCACGCGCAGCTCGGAGGAGCCGAGCGGGCCGGAAGAGCGCGAGGCGCGCACGACGCTGGTCAGCGGCGTCGGCAGCTTCGTGGCCGAGAGCAGCGAGCAGCAGATCTCGGGCTACGGCCTGCTCCCCGACCTCTACGGCAAGCCGGCGCTCGTGCTGCATGTCACGCGCGAGCGCGCCGTGCGCCGGGCCGGGCACGAGATCATGCTCGGGATCCTTGGAACGCTCGCCGGCGGCGGACTCGTGCTGAGCCTGCTGGCCTACTGGGCCGCGCGCAGAAGTGTCCTGCAGCCGATCCAGAGCCTGCTGGCTTGCACGCGCCGGCTCTGGCGCGGCGAGCGCTCGCACGTGGTCTTCCACAGCGGCGACGAACTCGAGGCGCTGGCGCGCGACATCAACCGCATGACCGACGCGGTGCTCGCGACCGAAGAGGCGCTCCAGGACGTGCAGCGCACGCCCGTGGACGGCGCGGCGCCTGCGCTGCCCACGCCGACGAGCGAGGTCGTGCGGTACTGAGGCGCGTGCGCTCCGCCCAGAGGCCCCTGTTGCGGTCTGTTCTGTGCCCTGTATACGCTCTCGAGCGGGCCGGTGGAGCTGCTGCGGCACTGTCGCTGACGGCGTAGTCTTGAGTGGATGGTGCGAGCACTCGACCTTTCGCAGATCGTGCTGCCAGGCGTCTCGGTGCCGCGCATGCTCGCGCGATTGGGTGGGATACTGCTCCTGTCCTTTGCCGGTGCGCTGCTGACGGGCCACGCCGCCTTCCTGGTCCTCGTCCTCCAGTACCAGGACCCGCTCGTCGAACTCTGGACACCCTGGCGCGAGCCTGCGTGGGGGATGCTTTTCTGGCCGTTCGTGCTCCTCGGCATGCTCTGGGCCTGGTGCTGGTGCGTGGGCTGCCTTTGGGAGAGGCGCTGGCTCCCCGCGGGCTCGCTGGTGATCCTGGCGACGATCCTCGTCGTCGTCCCGCTCACGTTCGTGTCACCGATGCTCGCGGCCATTGCGGGCAACGCGGTCGTCGCGATCGGGTGCGAGATCCTGGGACAGTCGAAGTGGACGGCTTGCCGCTAGACTTCCCCGCCGAGGCCGCCCCTCGCGCATGCTCGACCGACTGCTCGCGTTTCTCCATCGACCCGATCACGACGACGACGCGTGGGTCCACCTCGATGCGCTCGCGCTCGATCCGCGGGAGTTGAAGCTGCTGCTGCGCGTTACCAATCACGGGGGTCAGGAGACCTGGAGCCGCTGGGAAGTGCTTGCGCGCGGCGTGCGCGACTACCGCATCGAGCATCCGGGCGGGAGCCTCGAGTTGCACGAGCACGGGCACGTCCTCGCGCGGCAGTTCACCGACACGCATCAGGAGCTGTACTTCCGTGGCGTCCCGAAATCTCCGCTGGAGGTCGCGGGCCAGCTCCGGGCCGCGCACCATTCCGTGAGCCAGGGCTGGATACCGTTCGGTCGCTACCTCGCGCCGGGCCCTGGAATGGCGCAGCTGTTCTCCGCGGGGGATGGCAAGCTCGCCAGCGGGCCCTCGTTCCTGATCCGCGAGTACGCGCGCGTGCTCGAGGGAGCGGGCCTGCGCCCGAGCGCGCTCGATCCGCACCCGCTGCGCGTCTTCAGCCGCGGTCAGTACGCGGCGAGCGACATGGCCGTGGCGGCGCTGATCCTCGGGCGCAGCTGGTTCGTCGCCGAGGAGTTCGAGGAGCGCGAGCTGCTCGCCACCTCCGTCTGAAGTGCGCTGCCTCAGGCCCGCGACCAGGTCATCCACACCGGCAGCTTCTCCAGCAAGAACACGTCCGCCCCCGATCTCATCCCGGCGCGCGAGACTGCGCAGGCGAGGGAGCAGGCGCCGAAGAGCAGCGCCAGCAGCCGGTCCGCGCCCTCGCTGACGAAGAACACGTTCAGGAACAGCAGCGCGAGGAAGAACCCGACCGGCCGCGTGAGCGCACCGAGGAACAGGCACACGCCGCCGAGCAGCGTCCCGAACAGCGCCACCTCGGAGAAGAACCAGGGGTGCACGAGCACGATGCTCTCGCCGAAGTTCTTCACCACACCCGGCGCGGCGGCGTAGGCCTCGCGCGTGCCGGTCACGAGTTCCTCGCCCGCGCCGGCCTGCAGCATGTTCCAGGCCTGCACCGCCAGCAGGCCGCCGACCAGGATGCGCACCAGCACGAGGCCCCAGCTGGGGAGGTTTTCGTCCATGGGCGGATAGTCTGTGCATCCCGAGGAGCCCGATGCAAGACACACGTCCCACGCTGCGGATCCAGCTCTGGTCCGGCCCGCGCAACGTCTCGACGGCGCTGATGTACTCGTTCGCGCAGCGCGCCGACACGCGCGTCGTGGACGAGCCGCTCTACGCGCACTACCTGCGCGTCTCGGGGGCCGAGCATCCCGGGCGGGCGGAGGTGCTCGCGGCGCAGGAGCAGGACGGGGAGAAGGTCGTGCGCGAGCTGCTGCTCGGGCCCTGCGACCGGCCGGTCGTGTTCTTCAAGCAGATGGCGCACCATCTGGTCGAGCTCGAGCGCTCGTTCCTGGCGCGCTGCGCCAATGTGCTCCTCACGCGCGATCCGGAGGAGATGCTGCCCTCGCTGGCGAAGAATCTGGAGCGGCCGACGCTGCGCGACACGGGCTACGCGATGCAGACGGGACTGCTGCGCGAGCTGCGGGCGCTGGGGCAGGAGCCGCCGGTGCTCGTGGCGCGCGAGCTGCTGCTCGACCCGCGCGGCGTGCTGACGCAGCTCTGCGCGCGGCTCGGGATTCCCTTCGACGAGCGCATGCTCTCGTGGAAGCCGGGTGCGCGGCCGGAGGACGGGATCTGGGCGCCGCACTGGTACGCCAACGTGCACCGCTCGAGCGGCTTCGAGACGTACACGCGCAAGAACGCGCCCTTCCCCGAACGCCTGAAGCCGTTGCTGGCGGAGTGTCGGCCGCACTTCGCGGAGCTCGAGCGCCTCGCGTTGCGCGCGCAACCGCGAAAAACTCAGGCGGGCTGAGTTGTTCTGTTCAGGGCGTCTGGAGGCTCGCCGGCGGCTGGTCGAGCACTTGCAGGCCGCCCATGGGGCGCTTCTCGCCGCGGCTGGAGGCGAGCTGGATGCCGCCGTGCCACTCCCAGCCGGTCCAGGGCGTGTCCATCTTCGGCTCGGTGTCGGCGCGGTGCTCGAAGTACTGCCAGCGCTCGACGAGGTGCGTGTCGCGCGCGACGAAGACGCGGTAGCGGTTGTCGGGCGTGTCGCCCACGGCGTTGAAGCTGAGCTCGAGCAGGTCGGCCTTGCGCCCGTCCGCGAGGTCGCCCTCGCCGGCGTACTTGAGCGTCACGCCGCTGTCCTTGAGCTTGTAGGGCATCACCAGCCAGTAGCTGTCGTTGATCCAGATCGAGCGCGCGCGCTTGAGCGCGGCCTCGAGCGTCTGCGGGTCCTTGACCTCGGCGCCCTTGTCGAACACGCGGCCCTTGCCCGTCTCGAGGTTCATCAGCACGACCTGGTTGCCCTCGTCGAGGCGGTAGTCGCCGGTCCACTTGTCCCAGACGTGCTTGCGCCGGCTGAAGAAGGTCCAGCAGACGACGCGCGCCTTGTCCCAGGCGGCGCGGCCGCCCAGCGTCTGCATCACCTCGTCGGCGAGCGCCAGCGCGCGCGGGTCGGAGCCGGCCGCGTCGAAGCCGGCGCAGGGCGGATTGACCGCCAGGGAGGCCTGCGGCCGCGGGTGGCAGGCGGCCAGCGCGAGAGCCAGGGGGCAGAGGAAAGCGGCAGCGATCTTCGTCATCATGCCGACATGGAAGCGAAGCTGCCCGATCCGCGCAACGAGAAGATCTGGATCCACGTCGGGGGCGAGCTCCTGCCGCGTGCGGAGGCCAAGGTCTCGGTCTTCGACAGCTCCGTCCAGGGCGGCGACGCGGTCTGGGAGGGCCTGCGCGTCTACGGCGGGCGGGTCTTCGCGCTCGAGCAGCACCTCGAGCGGCTGGAGAACTCGGCCAAGGCGCTGGCCTTCGAGCGCGTTCCCGCGCGCGCGGAGATCAAGCGCGCGCTGTTCGAGACGCTGGCCAGGAACGGCATGCGCGACGGCGCGCACGTGCGCCTGACGCTGACGCGCGGCAGCAAGGTCACTTCGGGCATGAGCCCGAAGTTCAACCAGTCCGGGCCGTGCCTGATCGTGCTCGCGGAGTGGAAGGCGCCGGTCTACGGCTCGGGCGGATTGAAGCTCGTCAGCTCGTCGGTGCGCCGCGCGGGACCGCAGGTGCTCGACTCGAAGATCCACCACAACAACCTGCTGCACAACATCCTGGCCAAGATCGAGGCCAACGTGGCCGGCGCGGACGACGCGCTGATGCTCGACGGCGAGGGCTACGTCGCCGAGACCAACGCCACGAACCTGTTCCTGGTGAAGCGCGGCGATGCTCGCGACGCCGCTGCCCGACTTCTGCCTGCCGGGGATCACGCGCGCGATCGTGCTCGAGCTCGCGCGCGCGAACGCGATCCCGTGCGCCGAGCGGCGCTGTTCGCTGATGGAGTTCCACACCGCCGACGAGGTCTTCACCACCGGCACGATGGGCGAACTCTCGTGGGTCAAGGAGATCGACGGGCGCGTGATCGGGAAGGGCGAGCGCGGGCCGCTGACGGCGCGCCTGTGCGAGCTCTTCGCGCGCAAGACCGCCAGCGAAGGCGAGCCCATCCCCGCCTGAGGCCGATCAGCTCACCGAGAGCGGCACGTCGAGGCAGATCCAGGCCCCGTTCCAGCCCGCGATCTGCAGCCTGCGCTCGACCGCTCCCGTCGGATCGGCGAAGGAGCGCTCGAGCAGCGCGTCGCCCGACGCGACCCAGGCCTCGCCGCGCAGGCGCTCGGCCAGTTCGGCGAAGAGGTGCAGTCCCAGGCCCATGTTGCCGCGACCGCCGCGCGTGACGTTGCGGTGCAGCGCGAGCCGGATCGCTTGCGCGTGGCCCTCGATGCGCGCCTCGAACTCAGGGTTGCTCGCCAGGCTGCGCCAGTAGCCGATGCCCGCGTCGGCGAAGGCCACCTGCAGGCGTCCGCGTTCGCGATCGGCGCGCGCGAGCCCGAAGCCCGTGCTCGTGCGGCCGCTGTGCTGGACGATGTTCGCGCCGAGCTCCTCGAACACGAATTGGGCCGCGCGCACGGGGCTCGGCGCGAGATCGGGCTGCTCGCGCTCGAGCAGGTCGCGCGTGCGATCCGCCAACAGCCGCGCGGTGGGGAGGTCGCCGATCCGGCGCAGCGGTACGCAGCGCTCGGGGACGGCGGGCGACCTCGGCTCCGGCAGGCCGAGTTCCTGGAAGAAGCGCAGGTCGGCGAGCTCGCCCAGCGCTGTCTCGGAGCCCGGTTCGAATTCCAGCGCGGTCGCGCGGCCTTCCTCGGTCCTGCGCGCGATCTCGGAGGCCAGCAGGACGATACCCGCCGGCTCGAGCCGCGTTCCCGAGCGCACGAGCAGGACCAGGCCGTTCTCGCTCACGGTCTGCGCGCGCTCGGCGAGCCAGCCGCCGATCGAACGCGGACCGAAAACCGAGGGCAGCGGGAGCGTGCGCACGGAAGGCAGCATACCTTGCGTCCACGGCCCGAAATGGAAGCGCTTGCCAGTGTCCATCGCCAACTGGAAGACTCTCGGGAGCGCCGAAGGTTGTGGCCGCGCGCATGAAAAACCCTGCCGTCTCCGCCGGACTCGTCCTCGCGCTCGACCAGGGCGGGCAGTCGAGCCGCGCGTGCGTGTTCGACGCGCGCGGGGAGCTCCTGGCGCAGGCCTCCGTGGCGGTCGCCGAAGCGCGTCCTGCACCCGAACGCGTCGAGCAGGATCCCGAGGAGCTCGTGCGCTCGCTCTGCGAGGCAGCGCAGCAGGCCCTGGGCGCCCTGGGAGCTCGCGCGAGCGAGGTCGCAGCCTGCGGACTGGCGACACAGCGCTCGAGCCTCGCCTGCTGGGACCGCCGGACCGGCCGCGCGCTCGCGCCGATCCTCTCCTGGCAGGACCGCCGCGCCGCGGCGTGGCTCGCGCGCTTCGAGCCCGATGCGCGCGAGATCGAGCGCCGCACGGGCCTGCGGCTCTCGCCGCACTACGGCGCGAGCAAGATCGCCTGGTGCCTCGAGAACCTCGGGCACGAGCGCGACACGCTGGCCTGTGGTCCGCTGGCGAGCTTCCTCGCCTTCCGGCTGCTCGTGGAGCGGCCGCTCGTCGCCGACGCGGCCAACGCGACGCGCACGCTGTGCTACGGGCTCGACGCGGCCGACTGGGATCCCTGGCTGCTCGCGCGCTTCGGCATCCCGCGCGAGGTGCTGCCGCGCTGCTCCGCGACGCGCGCGGACTTCGGCACGTTCGTCTGCGCCGGGCGGCGCATCCCGCTGTGTGTCCTGACGGGCGACCAGTCGGCGGCGCTCTTTGGCGGCGGCGAGCCGCGCGCCGACGCGCTCTACCTGAACCTCGGCACGGGCGCCTTCGCGCAGCGCCCGAGCGCGCTCGCGCGGCGCGTCGAGGGCCTGTTGACGAGCCTCGTGCGCCTCGAGGACGGCCGCGCGAGCTTCGTGCTCGAGGGCACGGTCAACGGTGCCGGCAGCGCGCTCGCGGCGCTGGGCGCAGCCGACCCGGTCGCGGCGCTCGAGCGCGGCCTGCGCTCGACGGCCGAGCTGCCGCTCTTCCTCAACGGCCACTCGGGCCTCGCGGCGCCGTTCTGGCGCGCGGACTTCCGCTCGCGCTTCATCGGCGCGGGCGGTGCCGACGAGCAGCACGCCGCGGTCGCGGAGAGCGTGCTCTTCCTGCTGCTCGAGATCGAGCTCGCCATGCGCCCTGCCTGCGGCGCGCCGAGCGTGCTGATCGCGAGCGGAGGTCTCGCGCGCAGCGACGCGCTCTGCGCGCGGCTCGCCGATCTGGCGCAGCTGCCGCTCGAGCGCCCGGCCGAGAGCGAGGCCAGCGCGCGCGGTCTGGCCTGGCTCGTGCGCGGCGCCGATTTCGAGGGTCCCGCCCGCGCGGCGACGCGCTTCGAGCCGCGCGGCGACGCGCTCCTGGCGGCGCGGCACGCGCGCTGGCGTGCCGCGCTGGCGCAGGCGCTCAGCGCGGGACGCTGATCGTCACCAGCGGCGCGACGGGCAGCGCCAGCGTGGCCGTGTCCGCCTTGCGCTGCACGTTGGGCAGCGTGCGCGCGAGCAGCGCGACCACCTTGGCGCCCGTGGCGCGGTAGCCGGTGAGCTTCCCGCCGTAGATCGCGACCGCGCGCGGGCGCGCTTCGTCGTCGCAGACGAGCGTCGTCTCGCGCCGGCGGTGGAAGGCCGCGCCCTCGCCGTGCGGCAGGACGCGCAGTCCGGCCCAGCTGTCGAGCAGCTTGCCCGCCTGATTCGGGAAGTAGGCCGCCAGCGCCGACTGCAGGTAGCCCACCTCCTCGGGCAGCGGCCGCACCACGCGCGGGTCGCCGCGGTAGGTCGTCTCGGTCGTGCCGACCAGCAGATGTCCCATCCAGGGCATGAAGAACACCGCGCGGCCGTCGCGCGGCGACTCGGCGTAGTAGATCCCGCGCTCGAGCCGGCCCTCGACTTCGACGTGCGTGCCGCCGACGAGGTCGATCTCGAGGCCCGGCGGCGCGGGATCGATGCGCTCGCGCACGAGGTTGACCCACGGCCCGCCGGCGTTGACCAGCGCCGCCGTGCGCCAGGCGCGGCTCCGGCCGTCCTGCGCGATCTCGACCTCGTAGCCCGATTCGATGCGCCGCGCGCGCACGAAGCGCGCCGGGCAGGCGATGTGTCCGCCGAGCTCCTCGCCCGAGCGCGCGACCGCGCGCACCAGCGCGGCGTCGTCCGTCTGCCCGTCGTGGTAGCGGAAGACGGCTTGCAGCCCGTCGGTGGCGAGGCCGTCGAGCGTCTCCCAGGCGCGGCGCGGGAGCTTCTCGAAGCGCACGCTCGGCTCGAGGTCGCCCAGCAGCGCGTAGAGCGAGAGCCCGGCCCGGATCTGCCACGGGCGGCGCTGTGCGCTGCGGTAGACCGGGATGTGGAAGGGCACGAGCTTGACCAGCGCCGGCGCGATCGCGAGCAGCGTGCGCCGCTCCGCGAGCGACTCGCGCACCAGCGCGAACTGGCGCGACTCGAGGTAGCGCAGGCCGCCGTGGATCAGCTTGCTCGAGCGGCTCGAGGTGCCCGAAGCCAGCGCGCGCTCCTCGACCAGCGCCGTGCGCCAGCCGGCGGCCGCGGCCGCCTGCAGCACGCCGGCGCCCTGGATCCCGCCGCCGACGACCACCAGGTCGAAGTCCTCGACCCCTGTGCTCACGCGGCGCGGCCGTCCTTCCCCAGCGCGGCCAGCATCTCGACGATGGCGAAGGTCTCGACCAGCTCGACGCCGCGCGCGCCCAGCGCGCGCGCCAGGGCCGGATCGGCCACCTCGTAGACCGCGAGGCGCGCGCCGGGATGCTCGAGCTGCCCCGCGGCGGGCAGGCCCTCGAGATCGCAGAAGAGGAACTCGGGCGCGATGCGCGCGACGGCGGGCTCGAGACGCTCCTCCCAGCGGTCGCACACGGCGCCCAGCGGCAGCGCGCAGTGCGCCCGCGCGTACTCGAGGAAGGGCAGCGAGAAGCTGATCAGCACGCAGCGCTCGGCGACCGCGCGCAGCGGCGCGAGGCTCTGCGCAAGCACGCGCTCGGCGCCGAAGCGCTCCAGCGCGATGCGCTTGATCTCGACGAAGGCGCGCGCGCGCGGATGGCGCTGGAGCAGCGCCGCGAGGTCCTCGAGGCGCGCCAGGCGCTCGCCGGAGAAGCGCGCGCCGAAGCGGCCGCGCTCGGCGCAGGAGAGCTGCGCGAGCTCCTCCCAGCGCCGTTCGTGGATCGCGCCGGGCACACCGCACATGCGCTCCAGCGTGCGATCGTGGAACAGCACCGGGACCTCGTCCGCACTGAGCTGCACGTCGAGCTCGACCCAGGCGGCGCCCGCCACGAGCGCCTGCTCCAGCGCGCGGAGCGTGTTCTCCGGGCAGGCGGCCGCGTGCCCGCGGTGGGCGACGAGCGTGGGGGTGCTCATGCTCGCAGCGCAGCGTAGGCATCCGCCGCGGGCCTTTGCAACGCGGCTCTCGCCGGTCGTGCGCAAGGAAATCCCTTCCGGGGTCAAGTCCAGCAGTGCGGGGGGACGAAGACTCGACCCGACCGTACCCCGCGAGGACTCCCCGTGAAGAGCTACATCATCGGCGTCGTCATCCTGCTCGCCTCCATCTGGCTGCTGCTCGCGTTCTCGAGCAGCGCGCCGGGGGAGAGCTTCAAGGGCACCCTTCCGCCCGCGACCAGCGCGGAGGAGGAGATCGCCGACCGCCTGCAGCAGAGCTGCGAGAGCCTGGTCCAGGAGATCGGCCCGCGCGGGGATCACACGGCCGGGTCGCAGGCGCAGGTCGAGAGCTTCCTGCAGCACGAGCTGCGGCGCATGCAGTTCGACGCGGCCGAGATCGGCCTGGACTGCGCCGGCCAGCAGGGCAAGGCGCTCGAGGTGATGGTCCCCGGCCGCGGCCTGGGGCGCGAGACGATCGTGCTGGCCGCGCACGTCGACAGCGCCGCGGGTTCGCCCGGCGCGGACGACAACGCCACCGGCGTGGCGGTCGTGCTCGAGCTCCTGCGCACGCTCTCGGGTGCGGGCTGCGACCGCACGCTGCGCTTCGTCTTCTGGACCGGCGGGGCCGCGCCCATGGCCGGCACCGAGAAGTCCGCCGCCGCCGCCTACGCCAAGCGCCTGCACAGCCGGCACGAGAAGGTCGCGGCGGTGCTGTGCTTCGACTCGCTGGGCATCTACACCGATCTCGTCGGCAGCCAGTCGGTCCCGTTCCCCTTCGAGTTCAGCTACCCCGACCGCGGCAACTTCCTGGCCTTCGTGGGCGACTGGGGCTCGCGCGGGATCATGGATCATGCGGTCGAGCAGTTCCGCCTGACCTGCAAGTTCCCCACGGAGGCGTTCAGCCTGCCGAGCGCGCTGGACTTCATCTCGGCTTCCGACGACGGCATCATGCGCGATTCGGGCTTCCCCGCCCTGCGCGTGACCGACACGGCCCAGCTGCGCAACGCGGGCGTGGGCACCAGCCGCGACGTGCTGACGAACCTGGACTACGTGCGCATGGCGCGCG
This sequence comes from uncultured Planctomycetota bacterium, assembly GCA_963829015.1. GTDB lineage: Bacteria > Planctomycetota > UBA1135 > UBA1135 > JADJLZ01. The sequence continues at coordinate 595,127 of CAWHGR010000001.1, forward strand.
TGACCAAGGGCCTGGGCGACATGGTGTTCGGCCTTGCCCGGCGCACCACTCCGCTCATGTGAGCGTCTCCGCGCGGGCCCGGGCTGGAGCGGCGCGGTTCGAAGGGTTCTAATCCTGCGCCGCCATCGGCCCACCTTGAGCGACCCCGGACAGACCAGCGCCGCCCCGCCCTCCTTCGGACACCCGCTGGAGGTCCTGGCGCTCTCCAAGACCTACGAGCGCACGCCAGCCGTGCAGGAACTCTCCTTCCACGCGGCGCGCGGCGAGATCCTCGGCCTGGTCGGTCCCAACGGCGCGGGCAAGACCACCACGCTGCGCTCGGTCGTGGGCATCCTGCCGCTGCAGCACGGCGGAGTGCGCATCGTCGGCTACGACCTTGCGCGCGAGGAGCGCGCGGCCAAGCAGCACCTGGCCTGGATCCCCGACGACCCGCAGCCCTTCGACAGCCTGACGGTCCACGAGCACCTGCGCTTCACGGCCGCGCTGTACGGCATCCTCGACTGGGAAGCGCGCGCGCTCGAGCTGCTGGCGCGCTTCGAGCTGGCGCACAAGCGCGACGCGCTGGGCGGCGAGCTCTCGCGCGGCATGCGTCAGAAGCTGGCCCTGGCCTGCGCCTGGCTGCACCGGCCGGCGGTGGTGCTGATGGACGAGCCGCTCTCGGGCCTCGACCCGCGCGGGATCCGCTCGGCCAAGACCGCCATCCAGGAGCTGGCGGCTACGGGCACGGCGGTCGTGCTCTCCTCGCACCTGCTCGACCTGATCGAGGAGCTGGCGCACCGCATCCTGATCCTCGACCGCGGCCGCAAGGTCTTCGCCGGCACGCTCGCGGAGGCGCGCGCCATGCGCCAGGCTCCCGCGGGCTCGAGCCTGGAGGAGATCTTCTTCGCCGTGACGCACCCCGCGCCCGAGACGGGCGAGGGCTAGTCGATGTTCGGACCGGCCGCACTGCGCCTGCTGATCCGCCTCAAGCTGCGCGGCGCGATCCGCGCGCAGGTGCGCCGGCTGCGCTCGCCGCGCAACTGGATCTTCCTGGCCGTGGGCCTGATCCTGATCTGCTGGTGGGTGACGTACTTCGTGATGATGCCGCGCCTGCGCCTGCTCGCGCCCAGCGACCCGCAGTCGGAGCTGGCCTGGACCAGCGTGGTGATCCTGGTCATGGCGCTGCTGACGCTGGTGGGCTCGTTCAACCACCGCGGCCTGTACCTGCCCAAGCAGGAGATCGAGCTCGTCTTCAGCGCGCCGATCGCGCGCAGCGACCTCGTGCGCTATCGCCTGCTGACCAACCTGCTGCGCTCGCTGGTCGCGGGCGTGATCGTCGGCCTGGGCGCGGCGCAGCGCCTGCCGCACCCCGTGCACGCCTTCCTGGGCACCTTCGCCGTGCTGATGATCCTGCCGATCCTGGGCCAGGCCGCCGCGATCCTGCTCGGCGACGCCGAGAACCGCTGGACACGCTTCGCCAGCCGCGTGCCCGCGCGCTCGCTCTCGGTCCTGGGCGCGCTGCTGCTGGTGCTGCTGCTGGTCTTCGTCACCACCGGGCAGGACGGCGGCCTGACCCGGCTCTTCACGCGCAGCGGGACGGGGCCGATCCACGAGCAGTCCTGGTTCCACTCGCCGCTGACGCAGACGCTGCTCGTGCCGACGCTGCCCTGGGCGCACGCGATCAACGCCGAGACGGGGCGCGAGTTCCTGGGCTGGTTCGGGCTGTGCGTGCTGCTCTGGTTCGCGGCCTTCGAGCTCACGGCCCGGCTGCCGGGCGACTTCCGCGAGCTCTCGCTGGCGACCTCGGCCGACGTCGCCCGGCGCCTGCAGCGGCTGCGCCGCGGCGGTGCGGGCGTGGGCGGCTCGCAGGCCGAGAAGGTCGCGCTGAGCTGGCGCGTGCCCTGGCTGCTGGGCCATGGTCCCTGCGGCGCGATCGCCTGGCTCAAGTTCGTGGCGATGATGCGCAAGGCGCGCGGCACAGTGCTCTTCTCGGTCCTGGTCGTGGCCCTGGTGGCGGTCGGCTTCCCGCTGCTCGTGCATCCCGGCGGGCAGGACGACGAGCTGATCGGCGCGGGCATGATCGCGGCCGTGGGCAGCATGTACCTCGCGGCAGGCCTGCGCTTCGACTTCCGCCAGGACCTCGACCTGATGGACCTCGTCAAGACCTGGCCGGTGGCGCCCACGCGCATCTTCGTGGCCACGATCCTGCCCGAGGTGCTGCTGATCACGCTGCTGCTCTCGGGCGCGATCCTGGTGCGCGCGGCCTGGATGGGCTTCCAGCCCGCACTGCTGCCGATCCTGTTCTTCCAGCCGCTGGTGACCTACGCCTGGATCGCGGTCGACAACGCGGTCTACCTCTACGCGCCCGTGCGCTTCACGCCCGGACAGGAGGGCGCGCTGCAGCACATGGGGCGCTCGCTGCTGCTGCTGCTGCTGCGCGTCACGCTGCTCGGGGCCGCACTCGCGATCGCAGGCGCGCCCTCCGTCGCGCTGATCCTGGGCCGCGACTCGCTCGGGCTGGACGACGGCACGGCCTGGATGATCGCGCTGACCTATTCCTGGCTGGTGCTGCTGCTGGTCGACGTGGCGCTCTCGTTCGGCGGCGGCTGGATCCTGCGGCGCTTCGACGTGGCGCGCGACCGCGGCTGAGCGCGGCTCAGGGCGCGGCGGCCAGCGCAGCCGCGAGGTGCGGCGCCAGGCGCGCGCGCGTCGGCTCGTTGACCCAGCCGACCCAGGAGATCGGCGTCTTCACGTCGATCGGGAAGTCGAGCTCGCTGCCGTCGACGGCGGTGACGATGCAGCCGGCGGCCTGCGCGCACAGCAGCGCGCCGGCGATGTCGTAGGGCTTGGTGGCCAGCGTCGGCTTGCCGCGCCGCTCGGCCTGGTGGGCGCGCAGGTCGGCCAGCATGCGGTAGGTGCCGATAGCGAGCAGCGCCAGCTGCCCGCCGTTCGAGATGTACTGGTCGTCCCAGCAGCTGCGCACGTCGGCGCCCTCGGCGCGCTCGATGCGCTCCAGGAAGCGCGCCTCGATCGCGGCGATCTGCGGGCGCTGCTCGGCCAGGTACTTGAAGAAGGGGAAGTAGCCGTGGTCCACGCGATCGTCGCTGCCGGTGTCGACCTCGACCGGCTTGACGATCGGACCGCCCTTGTAGAAGGTGCGCTCCTCGAAGTGGCACGGCCCGCCGCGGATCGCGGACAGGCGCCGGTAGCTCGCGGCGCGCGTGTCGGGGATCTCCGAGAGCATGCCGAACAGGAGCTCCTTCTGGCGCGGCACGCTCGCGCCCGGACCGGCCATGCCGACCACGCTCCAGGCGCTGCGCAGGTCGGTCATCAGGTTGCGCGTGCCGTCGACCGGGTCGACCACGATGCGCGGACCGCCATGGTCGAAGCCGGCGAGCTCGCGCACGCCGCCCGACTCGGGGCCCAGGTGCCGCCAGCCGCGGCCTTCGCTGAGCAGCGAGAGCGGCTGCAGTCGCGCGACTTCCTGGGCCCACTCGTGCAGCACGGCCTCGGACGCCTCGTCGAGCGCATAGCTGGTGTCGCCGGCGCCTTCGCGCACGGCGCGCACGGCGCGCGAGAAGTCCCCGCTGCGGCGCGCGGCGAGCAGCACCCCGCGCGCGGCGTTGCGCATGCGCTCGCACAGGTCGAAGAGCGGGATGATCCAGTGGTCCAGCAGCTCGGAGGCAGAGGTGTCCATGGCGCAGCCGGACTCCTTTTGCCTTGCCGAGGGGGGCCGGGTCAATGCGCGGCCCGGATCCTGCGCCGCCGGCCGCGGATGGACTCGCGGCGCGGGCGGCCTACACTGCGCACCCTTTTCCCCCGGACCCGGACCCTCGACCCCATGAGCGACGTGCGCGACGTGATCATCATCGGCTCCGGCCCGGCCGGCTACACGGCGGCCATCTACAGCGCGCGCGCCAACCTGCGCCCGCTGCTCTTCCAGGGCATGCAGCCCGGCGGCCAGCTGACGATCACGACCGACGTCGAGAACTATCCGGGCTACCCCGAGGGCGTCCTCGGCCCGAAGATGATGGAGGACTTCCTGGCCCAGGCGCAGCGCTTCGGGACCGAGGTCAGGTTCGAGCAGATCGTGGAGGTCGACCTCGTCGCGCCGGCCGTTCACGATCAAGAGCGAGTTCGACAGCTTCCAGGCCCAGAGCCTGATCGTCTCGACCGGCGCGAGCGCCAAGCTGCTCGGCCTGCCGAGCGAGCTGCGCCTGATGGGCCACGGCGTCTCGGCCTGCGCCACCTGCGACGGCGCCTTCTTCAAGGACAAGCACGTGGCCATCGTCGGCGGCGGCGACACGGCCATGGAGGAGGCCAACTTCCTCACGCGCCACGCCGCGAAGGTGACGGTCGTGCACCGCCGCGAGGACTTCCGCGCCAGCAAGATCATGCTCGAGCGCGCGCGCAAGAACCCCAAGATCGCCTGGCACCTGAATCAGGAGGTGCTCGACGTGCTCTCGCAGGCGGGCAAGCCGCAAGGTGCGCGCGCTGAAGCTCCAGCACGCGCAAGACCGGAGTCATGACCGAGTTCGTCTGCGACGGGGTGTTCATCGCCATCGGCCACCAGCCCAACTCGGAGATCTTCAAGGGCCAGCTCGACCATGGACGAGGTCGGCTACATCAAGGTCAAGCCGGGCAGCACGTACACCAGCGTCGAGGGCGTGTTCGCCTGCGGCGACGTGACCGACAAGGTCTACCGCCAGGCGGTGACCGCGGCGGGCTCGGGCTGCATGGCCGCGATCGACTGCGAGCGCTGGCTCGAGGCGCAGGGCACGCACTGAGCCGCGCGCGCTCTACTGATGCGCCGAGCGGGACCGAGAGCATGCGCTTCAGGTGCACCTCGAAGGGGTTCGGGATGTCGAGCAGGTCCTTGATGCGCTCGTCGTAGTTCAGCCGCAGGCCGATCTTGTAGGAGGAGCCGGGCAGGTTGGCGGGCGTGCCCTGCGTGCGAGTTGCTCTGCTTGCCGGGCATGAGCAGGCCCAGGTCGGCGCAGATCATCGCGCCGTTGACCGTCATCGAGCCCTCGAACTTGGTGTCGCGCTCGATGCTGCCCAGGATGGCGTTGTTGGTGTACATCAGCCCGTCCACCTGGAAGGGCGTGCCCTGTGCGAGCGCGTTTTCCCAGGAACTCGTGGCGTTCTCGTAGATCTGGTCGGCCAGCCAGCCGCCGTTGGCCGTGAGCTGCAGGATCGCGGCGCGCGGCGCGCCCGTCGGTCTGATCGTAGAAGAGCGGGTTGGTCGTGTCGGCCGGGTTGTAGACCGAGATCATGCTCATGTTCCAGCTGAACGGCGTCTCGGGGCCCTTCCACGTGGCCGTGGTCGGGATCGAAGTACAGTCCGCTGCCCTTGTTGTAGATCGGGATCGCGTCGCCGGGACCGAACTGGTAGAAGCGCGGGATGTAGTCGGCTCCCTTGTAGAGCGGGTTGACGACGGTCCAGGTGGCGGGATTGCTCGGATTCTGGCCCTGGCCGGGCAAGAGCGGCTGCGTGAACGTCCACTCCGTGCGGTTGAAGTCGGCCACCTCGGCCAGCGTGAAGTTGAACGCGCCGCTGCTGGTGCCGTTGACGATCGAGGTGTTGCGCGCTGTTGCTGCCGCTGGGCGCGAGGTAGTCGCCGATGAGCAGGTTCCCGCCCGAGGCGTAGGCCAGCTTGTTGACCGTGCCGTCCTGCGCGATGCCGAAGGTGCGCGGTCCGGTGGGATTGCCGGGCGCGTCGTTCGGCATGTAGGTCCGGCCGTCGGCGTAGGTGACGCTCTTGGGCATGTACATGTTGCCCTTGGCGAGGATCACGCCGGTGCCCTTGACGACGCCCTGGAGCACGACGTCCCCGTCGACGGCGACGGTGCCGTTGACCACGATCGGATTGGCCAGCCGTGCCGGTCAGGATCACGTTGCCGTGCGTCACGGCACCCAGGCTGGCGGTGTTGCCGACCGTCGTGGCGCTGGTCCAGGCCGCGTTGGTCGTGATGCCGGCGCCCGTGTTGGAGACGTTGATCACGCCGCCGCTGAGCGTGCCCTGCGCGCTGAGCGTGGCTGCGTAGAACTCGTTCGCGTCGACCTTCTTGTTGTTCGCCCCGGACGTCGTCTCTGCGCCGGTCACCGGGTCGATGCCGCCGTCGTCGGCGAAGGGCGGCGGGAAATCCTGCGGCAGCACGCCGTCGACCATGCTCTGCGTGTCGAGCGGGTAGTCGAGGTACAGGTTCTCCATCGGGTCCGACAGGCTGCCGGGCGCGAAGAAGTTGGGCACCAGGTTGCCGAGGTTGTCGGCCTGGATCTGCCCCTGCGAGTCGAACTGGGCCGAGCGCATCGACTGCAGCGTCCAGTCGCTGATCGGCACGCCGGTCGGGCCCTGGGCCCAGCCGGTGTAGGCCTCGCCGCGGATGTAGAGCGTGCCCGCCAGCAGCGTGTCGGCGTCCTGGTCGCTGATGCCGCTCTTGTTGTCGTTGCGGATCTCCATGCTCTCCAGCGTCCCGACCTTCACGCGCGCGAAGCTGTCGTAGAGCGTCGGATCCGTGTTGAACGCGCGCCGGGCGCTGTCGATCTTCGTGTGACAGAAGATGCAGTTGACGTTGCGCGTCAGGATCGCGTAGTCGAAGCCCTCGAAGGGCGCCGGCTGGACGCTGTAGACCATTTCCAGCGTGCGCTGCGTCCCGCCGCGCGCGACGTTCTCGCCGCGGCGCGTGCTGTTGCTCACGTTGAAGTGCAGTTCGGTCGAGTAGCCGTGGTCGCGGCGCTGCAGCGTGAGCGCGTTGATGCGCGCGTGATCGATGCCGTGGGACTGCGTGAGCTCGATGCGCGGCAGCCAGTCCACCGCATTGCCGAACCCGCCGTTGGCCCCGGCCGCGATGCCCTCGCCGGCCAGGAAGGTGCGGAAGCTGCTGATGTCGCCCGCGCCTCCGCCGTTCGTGCGCAGGTAGGCCGACCAGAGGTTCTCGACCGCCAGGTTGCCCGTGCTCTCGGCCGAGCTGAGCAGGCGGTAGTCGTCGTCCTGCTGGTTCACGACCTTCGCACCCGAAGTGCCGGAGAAGAGCGTGGCGATCGTGAGCACCGACAGCGCGGTGAGCAGCACCAGGGCCATCAGGAGGACCGAGCCTCGACGCGCAGACCTGTTCGCGTGCACGGCGCTGTGCGCCGAGCACCCTTCCTCGAGACCGTGGAACTTCATGGATACCGCTCCCGCTCGCGCAGGAGCCCTGCCGGGGTGGTCCTGGAAGCGCCCCCGGCCCTGCCTGGCCATGGCTGGCGTTCCCGCTGCCTGGCACCCGATCCCCAAATCGGGCGCACCCCCTCTATCGGAAATCCGAACGGCCGAACTTGTGCGGATTCAGGCCGCCCCGGAAACCGCTCACTGGTCGCCCATCGGGACCCAGAGCATGCGCCGCAGGTGGACCTCGAAGGGGTTCGGGATATCGAGCAGGTCGGTGATGCGGTCGTCGTAGTTGAGCGTCAGGCCGATCTTGTACGGCGAACCGGGCAAGTTGGCCAAAGTGCCCTGCGTCTTGTTGTTCTGGGTGCCCGGGACGAGCAGGCCCAGGTCGGCGCAGATCATCGAGCCGTTGACGTTCATCGCGCCCTCGAACTTCGAGTTGCGGTGGATGCTGCCGAGGATCGCGTTGTTGGTGTACATCAGGCCGTCGACCTGGAAGGGCGTGCCCTGCGCCAGCGAGTTCTCCCAGGCGCTGGTGGCGTTCTCGTAGACCTGGTCGGCGAGCCAGCCGCCGCTGGGCGTGATCTGCAGGACCGTCGCCTTGGCCGCCCCCGTCACGGGGTCGTAGAGGAACGGGCACGGTCTTGTCGGTCGGGTCGTAGACCGAGATCATCTTCATGTCCCAGGAGAACGGCGTCTCGGGACCGCGCCAGGTGCCGGCGACGGGGTCGAAATACAGGCCGCTGCCCTTGTTGTAGATCGGGATCGCGTCGCCCGGGCCGAACTGGTAGAAGCGCGGGATGTAGCCCGGGCCCTTGTAGGTCGGGTTCACGACCGTCCAGGTGGCCGGATTGCTCGGGTCCTGGCCCTGTCCGGGCAGCAACGGCTGCGTGTACTGCCATTCCGTGCGGTTGAAGTTGACCAGCTCGGAGACCGTGAAGTTGAAGGCCGAGGCGCTGGTGCCGTCGACGATCGGGTTGCTGCCGCTGCTGCTCTTGCCGCTGTTGCCGTTGCCGCCGGGCGCGAGGAAGTCGCCGATCATCAGGTTGCCGCCCGAGGCATAGGCGACCTCGTTGAGCGTGCCGTCCTGGGCCACGCCGAAGGTGCGCGGGCCGCTGGGGCTGCCGGGCAGGTCGGTGGGCAGGTACTTCTTGCCGTCGGCGTAGGTGACGCTCGCGGGCATGTACATGTTGCCCTTGGCGAGGATCACGCCCTTGCCCTTGATGACGCCCTGGATCACGACGTCGCCGTCCACCGCGACCGTGCCGTCGATCACGATCGGCTTGGCCGCCGTGCCGGTCAGGATCACGTTGCCGTGCGTCACGGGACCCAGGCTGACGGTGTTGCCGGTCAGCGCAGCTGCCTGCCAGCCGCCGTCGGTGACCACGCTCTGGCCCGCGGCTGCGACGTAGATCACGCCCCCGCTGAGCGTGCCCTGCGCGCCCAGCGTCGCGGCGTAGAACTCGTTCGGGTCGACCTTCTTGTTGCCCCCGCCCGCGGGCGTCTCCAGGCCGGTCGTGGGGTCGATGCCGCCGTCGTCGGCGAAGGGCGGCGGGAAATCCTGCGGCAGCACGCCGTCCACCATGCTCGGCGTGTCGAGCGGGTAGTTGAGGTAGAGGTTCTCCATCGGCTGCGCCAGCGAACCGGGAGCGAAGAACTCCGGCACGAGGTTGCCGAGGTTGTCGGCCACGACCTGTCCCTGGGCGTCGAAGGCGGAGCGAGCGCATCGACTGCAGCGTCCAGTCCGTGATCGGCACGCCGGTAGCGCCCGAAGCCGAGCCGGTGTAGGCCGAACCGCGGATGTAGAGCGTGCCCGCCAGCAGCGTGTCGGCATCCTGGTCGGTGATGCCGTTCTTGCCGTCGTTGCGGATCTCCATGCTCTCGAGCGTGCCGACCTTGGCGCGCGCGAACGTGTTGAACAGTGCCGGGTCGGTGTTGAACGCGCGCTTGGTGGTGTCGATCTTCGTGTGGCAGAAGATGCAGTTGACGTTGCGCGTCAGGATGGCGTAGTCGAAGCCCTCGAACTCGGCCGGCTGGATGCTGTAGACCAGCTGCATCGTGCGCCGCGTGCCGCCCTTCGCGACGCCCTGGCCGCGGCGCGCGCTGGCGGTGACGGTGAAGAAGAGCTCGGTCGAGTAGCCGCGGTCGCGGCGGGCCAGCGAGAGCGCGTCGATGAGCGCATGGTCGAGGCCCTGGGAGGGCGGCAGCGCGACGCGCTGCTTCAGGTCGATCGAGGCGCCGAAACCGCCGTTCGCGCCCGCCACGATGCCCTCGTCGGCCAGGAATGTGCGAAAGGTCGTGATGTTGCCGGCCGCGCCGCCGTTGGCGCGCAGGTAGGCCGACCAGAGGTTCTCGACCGCCAGGTTGCCGGTGCTCTCGGCCGCGCTGCGCAGCCGGTAGTCGTCGTCCTGCTTGGCGCACCACCTGGGCGCCGGAGACGCCCGCGGAGAGCATGCACATGGCCAGCAGCGCCATGGCCGTGATCAGCATCAGCGCGGTCAGGAGCGCCGAGCCTGCGCGCGGCGGGAGCGCGCGGCGCGCCGAGTACCGGTGTGCGAGTCTGTGGTTCGTCATCGAAGTCCCTCTCGTGGCAGTGCCGGCTGGCAGTCGGGTGGAAGAGTTCCCGGTCGGGAGAGGCGACGCGGAGCGGTCCGGCCCTGCAACGCAACCTATCCCCGATGAGATGGCCGGCCACTAGCCAGCATTGTCCAGCGACAGAATCGTCCGGTTGTCGATTCGACGCTGAATGCAGTCGCAAGCTTCGCGAGTGTCGATTCAAATCGACGTCGCCGCGCGCGACTCGGCAGGAGATGGACCGGATCGAGCCGGGAAGGAGACTGCCGGCCCGATCACTCGGAGCCCATCGGGACCCAGAGCATGCGCCGCAGGTGGACCTCGATAGGGGTTCGGGATGTCGAGCAGGTCCGTGAGGCGCGCGTCGTAGTTGAGCGTCAGGCCGATCTTGTAGCCCGAGCCCGGCAGGTTGGCACTCGTGCCCTGCGTCTTCGAGCTCGCGACGCCCGGAGCGAGCAAACCGAGGTCGGCGCAGATCATCGAGCCGTTGACGTTCATCGCGCCGTCGAACTTCGTGCTGCGGTGGATGATGCCGAAGATCGCGTTGTTGGTGTACATCAGGCCGTCGACCTGGAAGGGCGTGCCCTGCGTCTGGGCGGCTTCTCCCAGGCGCTGGTGGCGTTCTCGTAGATCTGGTCGGGCAGCCAGCCGGCGCTCGAGGTCAGCTGCAGGATCGTGGCCTTGGGCGCGCCGGTCTTCTGGTCGTAGAGCAGCGGGTTGGTCTTGTCGCCCGGGGTCATGAGCGAGATCATCGTCATGTCCCAGCTGAAGGGCGTCTCGGGACCGCGCCAGGTCTCGGCGACCGGGTCGTAGTACAGGCCGGTGCCCTTGTTGTAGATCGGGATCGCGTCGCCGGGACCGAACTGGTAGAAGCGCGGGACGTAGTCGGGGCCCTTGTAGGTCGGGTTCACGACCGTCCAGGTGGCCGGCTTGGTCGGGTCCTGGCCCTTGCCCGGGAGCTTGGGCTGCGTGTAGGTCCACTCCGTGCGGTTGAAGTTCGTGATCTCCGAGATCGCGAAGTTGAACGAGCCGGCGCGTCGTCCCGTCGACGATCGGATCGGTGGTGCTGATCGCCGGGACGGCGGGCGTGCTCGTCTTGCCGTTGCTGGTCGTGGTGTTGTTCTTGCCCTTGCCGCTGTTGGTGGTGGCCGTGCTGTTGTTGCTGTTGGAGCTGCTGTTTCCGTTGCTGCTGCCAGAGCTGCCGCTGCTGCCGCCGATGGCGCTGGGAGAGAGGTAGTCGCCGATCATCAGGTTGCCGCCCGAGGCGTAGGCGACCTCGTTGAGCGTCCCGTCCTGCGCCACACCGAATGTGCGCGGCCCGCTGGGCATCCCCGGCAGGTCCTTCGGCAGGTACTTCTTTCCGTCGGCGTAGGTGACGCTCGTCGGCATGTACATGTTGCCCTTGGCCAGGATCACGCCCTTGCCCTTGATCACGCCCTGGAGCACGACGTCGCCCTCGATCGCCACGGTGCCGTTGATCACGATCGGGCTGGCCGTCGTGCCGCTGAGGATCACGTTGCCGTGCGTGACCGGGCCGAGGCTGGCGGTGTTGCCGATGCTCGATGCGCTCTTGAAGAGCGCGTCCGAGTTGATCGTCGCTCCCGGGCCGGAGACGTAGATCGCGCCGCCGCTGACCGTACCCTCGGCCTTCTGCGTGGCGGCGTAGAACTCGTTGGCGTCCACGATCTTGTTGCTCGCGCCCGCGCTGGTGGCGACGCCGGTTACGGGGTCCAGTCCGCCGTCGTCCGGGAAGGGCGGCGGGAAGTCCGCCGGCAGCACGCCGTCGACCATGTGCGCGGTGTCGAGCGGGTAGTTGAGGTAGAGGTTCTCCATCGGCGCCGCGAGGTCGCCGGGCGTGAAGAAGTTGGGCACCAGGTTGCCCAGGTTGTCGGTCGTCAGCTGGCCCTCGGCGTCGAAGGTGCTCGAGATCATCGACTGCAGCTTCCAATCGGTGATCGGCACGCCGGTTGCGCCCGAGGCCGAGCCGGTGTAGGCCGAACCGCGGATGTAGAGCGTGCCCGCGAGCAGCGTGTCGGCATCCTGGTCGGTGATGCCGTTCTTGCCGTCGTTGCGGATCTCCATGCTCTCGAGCGTGCCGACCTTGGCGCGCGCGAACGTGTCGTACAGAGCCGGATCCGTGTTGAAGGCGCGCTCGGTGGTGTCGATCTTCGTGTGGCAGAAGATGCAGTTGACGTTGCGCGTCAGGATGGCGTAGTCGAAGCCCTCGAAGGAAGCCGGCTGGATGCTGTAGACCAGCTGCATCGTGCGCTTGGTGCCGCCGTGCGCGTGGCCCTCGCCGCGGCGCGAGCTGGCCGAGACGGTGAAGAAGAGCTCGGTGGACAGGCCGCGGTCGCGGCGCACCAGGCTGAGATCGTCGATCAGCGCGCTGTCGATGCCCTGGGAGTGCGGCATGGGCAGACGCTGGAGCATGGAGATGGACTTGCCGAAGCCGGAGTTCGCACCGGCCAGGATGCCCTCGCTGGCCAGGAAGCCGCGGAAGCTGCCGATGTCGCCCGCCCCGCCGCCGTTGGCGCGCAGGTAGCCCGACCAGAGGTTCTCGATCGCCAGGTTGCCGGTGCTCTCGGCCGCGCTGCGCAGACGGTAGTCGTCGTCCTGCTTGCTGCCGATCTGCGAGCCCGACATGCCGGCGGAGAGCATGCACATGGTCAACATCGCCATCGACGTGAGCATGATGAGCGCCATCAACAGCGCGGATCCCCTGCGGGAACGGCCGTGCGCGAACGAGCGGAGTGTGAGGTCTGTGCGCGTCATGTGGAATCTGTTCTCAATCGGAATCCGCGTGCGGGCAGATGGAGCCAACCGGCGATATCCCCCCGATGAGGTTCGCTGGATGGCTCCCGAGAGTCGACGCCTGCGCGTCCGATGACGCCGATCTAGCCAGCAATTCCAGGCAACAGAACCGCAATGTTGGCGATAGCGCAATTCGCGCGGAATTGCAGTTCCAGTGCAGCCCGTACGCCGCCCGACCCGGAAGCAAGTGCAGGGTGGACGCTGGAAGAGTCTTCCCTGCGCGAGCTAGTTGCTCGACGCGCCGGGTGTCACCAGCGCGCGGCGCATCGTGACCTGGTTGGGGTTCTGCACGTTGAGCATGGCCTTCGTGCGCTCGTCGTAGTTGAGCCTCAACCCGATCTTGAAGGGCGAACCCGGCAGGTTCGCGTCGGTGCCCTGCGTGGCCGTGCTCTGCTTGCCCGGCGCCAGCAGGCCCAGGTCGGAGCAGACCAGCGAGCCGTTCACGATCAGCTGGCCGTCCATCACGTCGCTGCGGTGCACGATGCCGAAGATCGCGTTGTTGGTGTAGAGCAGGCCGTCGATCATCACCGAGGAGCCCGGGGTGAGCGTGCCCTTCCAGCCCTCGAGCGCGTTCTCGTAGACCTGGTCGGCCAGCCAGCCGCCGTTGGGTGTCGCCTGCAGCACGCTGGCGCGCGGCGCGCCGGTCGTCTGGTCGTAGAGCAGCGGATTGGCCGTGTCGCCCGGGTCGAGCAGCGTGAGCTTGCTCGTGTCCCAGGCCAGCGCCGTCTCCGGTCCGTGCCAGGTGCCGTTCTCGAAGTAGAGCCCGCCCTTGTTGAGGATCGGGATCGTGTCGCCGGGACCGAACTGGTAGAAGCGCGGGACGTAGTCGGCGCCCTTGTAGTTCGGATTGGGCACTTGCGTCCCGGTGTGGTCCGGCAGCGTGGACTGCGTGTAGGCCCATTCCGTGCGGTTGAAGATCGAGATCTCCGCCAGCGTGAAGTTCCACGGGCTGGAGGGCGTGCCGTCGACGATGGCGTTGTCGGCGTGGCTCTGGAACACGCTCGGATCGAGGTAGTCGCCGATCAGCATGTTGCCGCCGGCCGCCAGGCCGAGCGCGTTGGTCGTGCCGTCCTGCGCCACGCCGAAGGTGCGCGGGCCGGTGGGCGAGCCCGGCGCGTCGCCGGGGTTGTAGGCCTTGCCGTCGTCGTAGGTCAGGTTGCCGGGCACGTACAGGTTGCCCTTGGCCAGGATCACGCCCTGGCCCTTGATCACGCCCTGCAGCACGACGTCGCCGTCGATCGCCAGCGTGCCGGAGAGGAGGATCGGGTCGCTGGCCGTGCCCGTGATCACCACGTTGCCGTGCGTGACTAGCGGCAGGCCGTCGCTGCCGACGCCGCCCAGCGTGTCGGTGTTGCCGGCCGTCGTCGCGTTGGACCAGGCCGCGTCGGTCGCGATCGCCTGCCCGGGCGCGAGCACCTGGATCACGCCGCCGCCGAGCGTGCCCGTGGCCGTCAGCGTCGCGGCGTAGAACTCGTCCGGGTCGACGTGCTTGTTGTTCGCGCCGCTCGAGGTGTGCTGGCCCGTGACCGGGTCGATGCCGCCGTCGTCGGGGAAGGGCGGCGGGAAATCGGCCGGCAATCCGCCGTCGATCATGGCCGCGTACTCGGAGGGGTACTGCAGGTACAGGTTCTGGTTCGGCAGGAACGGGTCCGTGGGCGAGGGCACGAAGGACTGCGGCGTGACCTGCCCGCTGGAGTCCTCGAGCACGTGGCCCTGGCTGTCGAACAGGCACGACTTGGCCGTCTGCAGGTTCCAGTTCGAGATCTCCGTGCCGGACTGGTTGAAGGCCTGTCCGCGCGTGTAGAGCGTGCCCGCGATCAGCGAGTCGGCGTCGGAGTCGCTGATGCCGTTGCCGCGGTCGCTGCGCAGCTCGAGGCTGGCGAGCGCGCCGACCTTGATCTTGGCGAAGCTGCCCGTGAGCGAGCTGTCGTGGTTGTACACGCGCCTGGCGTTGTCGACCTTCGTGTGGCAGAAGATGCAGTTGACGTTCTTGGTCAGGATCGCGTAGTCGAAGCCGTCGAAGCTGTCCGGCGCGACGTTGTAGACCACCTCGACCGTGCGCGCGATGCCGCCCTGGGCGCTGCCCTCGCCGCGCCGCGAACTGGTCGTGATCGTGTAGTAGAGCTGCGTCGTCAGGCCCTGGTCGCGGCGTGCGACGCTCAGGGCGTCGACGCGCTCGTGGTCCAGCCCGCCGGTCTGCGGCAGCTGCGACTGCACCAACTCGTCCACCGGCTGCGCGCCGTCCAGGATGCCGTGCGCGGCGAGGTAGGAGCGGAAGCTCGCGATGCTGCCCGCCGCGCCGCCCTGCTCGCGCAGGTAGGCGGACCAGAGCCGTTCGGCCGCCAGGTTGCCGGCGCTCTCGGCCGCGCTGCGCAGGCGGTAGTCGTCGTCCTGCTGCAGCGCGACGCGCTTGCCCGAGACGCCGCTGGAGAGGAACGACAGGACCAGGACGCTCAAGGCCGCGAGCAGCAGCAGTGCCGGGACCATCGCGGTGCCCTGCCGTGCCGACTCCACGAGCTTCCGTCCCCACGGAATGCGTGCGTACGAAACCATCCGGGAACCTCTTCTCTCTCTCTTCTCTTCGAACTCGAATCCTGCCTGCCGGCGCGTTCCGCCGCGGGGCTCTCAGCCCCCGTCGGAGTTGCGCAGGAACACCATCGACTCGACGCGCCGCACGGTGGGCCAGCCCTGCTGGTTGCGGCCCATCACGAACAGGCGCAGGTGCAGGCGGCCGCTGACCGGATCCCAGAGAAAGATCGGGTCGGCGAAGCCGTCGCCGTCGAGGTCGGAGCCGTAGCGGTTGCGCTCCTGCAGCACCACGCTCGGGCCGATCGCCACGTCCTTGCTGTCGGGACTGCCGGGGTTGGCCGTGCTCCAGCGCCGGCGGTGGATCTGCCCGATGTCGAACACGTCGGTGCGGTCGCCGTCGTGGTTGATGTCGACGCCGGACTGCGCCTCGCTGAACGTGGTGACCGGCACGAAGTACATCGCGCACCAGCCCGTCAGCAGCGGGGCCTGTCCCACGGTCGCGCCCCATTGCAGCTGGCCGTTGGCGAAGAAGTCGTGCCCGCCGCTGGGGTCGGTGGGCATGCGGTAGGAGATGCCCGTGCCGTCGCCGCGGAAGTACGTCGGGCCGGCGGACTCCAGCGCCTGGCCGTCGTACAGGTCGGCCGGCGGGGTGCCGGTCAGCGCGAGCAGTTCCGCGAGGCCGCTCCAGAGCACCTCGGCGTTCTGCGCGTGGCTGCTGGCGCTGCTGCCCTGCACGGCGCGCGTCAGGCCCGTGATCGTGGAACCGTCCGCCGCCAGCGTGGTGTAGCTGATGTGCTCGGAGTGGTTCGTGCCGCGGTCGATCGTGAGCATGCCCGCGGGCGGGAAACCGGCGCTGGAGTCGAGCACCACGCTGCCGCCGGCGCCTGCGCCGAGCGCGCTGGTGAGCGTCGCGACGGGGCGTTCGCCCTTCGCGTTCGAGAGCTCCTTCTCCATGGCGTAGATCAGCGTCTGCGCCTGGTTCTGCGCGACCTGGACGCTGATCGAGCCCTTCGAGACGTCCATCTCGTGCGAGAGCAGCATGATGCTGCCCATGATCACGACGCTCACCAGGGTGGCGGCGAAGACGGCCTCGACGAGCGTGAAGGCGGAGCGCGAGCGGCGAGCGGCGAGCATGTTCAGTATCCCAGGATCCAGAGGCCTTGGGTGATCCGTTGCTCGCCCCAGGGCGAGTTCCAGCGCACCTCGAATACCACGGGCAGCAGCCGGGCCGTGGTCGTGACCGCGTTGTTCGTCGCCAGGCCGTCGCCGTCGAGGTCGCGCGGCATGCCGAGCTCCACGCCCAGCGCCGCATCGGCCTGCGTCTCGTCGGTGATCAGGCGCACCGAGCCCACCGAGGGCTGGCCCTCGATCGGCGTCAGGCCCTCGACCGGGAACGTGGCCAGCGCAGCGATCGCGTTCGAGACGTGCAGTCCCCAGCCCAGCGGGTCGGAGAGGCCGGCGCGCGAGACCGAGCGGATCTCCTCGGCCTTGGCGCGCAGCGCGTTCTGGGCGGCCATGCGCTCGCGCGCGGCGCGCGCCAGGCCCTGGACGCGCACAGCCGAGGCCGAGAGCGCCATCAGGCCGACGAGCAGCACGATGACCGCCACGGCGACTTCGATCAGGGTGAAGCCGGACTGGCCAGCCTTGCCACGCCGGGAAGGACGCATTGCGCCCCGAAGAATGCGGTTGGTTCGATGGGAATTCACGGTTGCCTCTTTGTGCTGCGGTGATTCCCCATCGACCCCACGCCAGGGGCTCTTGATAGGAATTCCCAATATCCCCGTTCGCCCGCTTCCAGGACCTCGCGGGCGCCTCCAGTGAGCGGCACAATGCGCCCATGCCCGAGCCCGCGCGCCGCTTCGACAACCTGCACGTCGTGGTCACGGGAGCCGGCAGCGGCATCGGCCGGGCCATCGCCCTGCGCCTGTGCTCCGAGGGTGCGCGCGTCTCGCTGCTCGCGCGCGATCTCGGGCGCCTGGAAAAGGTTGCCCTCGAGGCACGCTCCCGGGGTGCGGGCGCCGCGCGCGCGATCGCCTGCGACACACGCGACGCGCAAGCGGTCGAGCGCGCCTTCGGCGAGGCCTGCGAGCAGGCCGGCCCGCTGTATGCGCTGGTGGCGAACAGCGGCATCGGCGGCGCGAACGCGCCCGGCAGCGCGGACCGCTTCGGCGAACTGGTGTCCACCAACCTGACCGGCACCTACCACTGCCTGCGCGCGGCCGAGCGCTGCCTGCTGCCCGGTCCGCGCACGCGGCACCTCGTGGCGATCGCCTCGGTGCTCGCGCGCCTGGGCATCGGCGGCTACACCGGCTACTGCGCCTCGAAGGCCGGCGTATGCGGCCTGGTGCGCGCGCTGGCGGTCGAACTCGCGCCGCGCAACGTGCAGGTCAACGCGGTGCTGCCCGGCTGGGTCGACACGGAGATGGCGCGCGCGGGCATCGAGGAGATGGCGCGCGCCCTGCAGTCGAGCAGCGAGGAGGCGCGCGCGATCGCGCTTTCCTCCGTGCCGCTGCGGCGCATGGGCCAGCCCGAGGACGTCGCCGGCCTGGTCGCCTGGCTGATCTCGGACGATGCGCGCGGCGTGACCGGCGCGTCGCTGGACGTCAACAACGGCTCGCTGATGAGCTGAGGATCCGCGCCCATGCCCAGCACCTCCGCCCACGCAGTTGCGCAACAGGAGCTCGCCGCACGCGCGCAGCGCCTCGAAGCGCTCGAGACGCGCGCGCTGGCCGCGCGCTGCCTGGCGGGGATCGCGCAGCTCTCCGAGCAGATCCTCGGGCCGCGCGCGCACCACGAGGAGCTGCTGCTCGCGAGCCTGCTCGCGCGCGTGCGCCCCGAGGCCGTCCTGGCGCTGCAGTCCGAACTGCTGGCCACGCAACGCGAGCTGGCCGAGCGCTGCGCGGCGCTCGCGGCGCAGGAGCGCGCCCGGAGCGCCGCGGCCGAGCGCGAACGCGCGCTGGAGCACGAGCTCGAGGCATTGCGCGGGGCAGAGGCCGCCCGCGCGGAGCGTGCGGGCGAGCTGGCCGAGGAGCGCGGCGCGCTCGAGCTCGGTCGCCGCGCGCTGGAGCAGATCGAGCACGAGCTGGCCGCGCTGCGCGCCGAGCGCGAGTGGCGCAGCGCCGAGATGCAGGCCGCCGCAAGCGAGCTCGAGGGCCTGCGCTTCGCGCTGCTCGCGCCGGGGCTGCAGGCGCGCGCGCGGCGCTGGAAGGGCGCAGCGCCGTGAGTGCCCCGGTCACGATCGTGATCCGCGCCGGCGCCGCGCGCGCGGAGCTCGAGGGCGCGCTGGTCGCGCTGCTGGGCGAACTCGAGTGGCGCGCCGCGGGCGACGAGGTGCTGCTGCTCGACACGAGCGGCGCGGGCGAGCTCGCGGCCTGGGCCGCGCAGCGCTTCCCGCCGCCCGCGACCTTCGAGCGCGCCAGCTGCGAGCTGCGCACGCTGGAGCTCGCGCGCGGGACCGGGGCCGCCGCCGCGCTGCGCGCCGGCGTCGCCGAGGCCACGCACGCGCTGGTGTTCCTGATGGCGCCCGGCCTGCACGTGCGCGCGGGCTTCCTCGAGCCGCTCTGCGCGGCGCTCGAGGACCCGCGCGTCTTCGCGGCCGTGCCCTTCTTGCGTGCGGGCGAGTCCGCGCTCGAGCCGCACTGGAACGCGGGCGAGCTCGCCTGCGAGCCGGGGGCCGCCGCCGCCGGCGAGTTGGGCCTCTTCTCCTCTGCCGCGGCGCTGCTGCGGCGCGACGAACTGCTCGCGCGCGGCTTCGACCCGCTCTTCGAGCCCGGGAGCTGGCTCTCGCGCGATCTCGGCTGGCGCGCGCGCCGCGACGGGCGCGTGCTGCTGCGCGTCGCGGGCTCGCAGGTCGAGCTGCAGGCCGGGGAGCCCGAGGCGAGCGCGCTGGAGGAGGCGCGCGCGCGCCTGCTCTTCACCTGGAAGCACCTCGACGAGGAAGAGCTCTGGCGCGAGCACCTGGCGGCGCTGCTCGAGCGCACGCTGCGCGCGGCCGAGCAGGGCCAGCGCCAGGAACTCGTCGCGCTGGCGCTGGCGCTGGAGGAACTGCCGGCCCTGGCGCGCTCACGGCCCGCGGGCGCCGCGCGGCTGCGCTTCCGTGCGCTGCTCGCGAACGCCGCCGGCTGAGCCCGCTCAGCCGATCGACATCAGGAACTCCGCGTTCACGCGCGTCTTCTTCATCTTCGAGACCAGGATCTCCATCGCCTCGACGGGATCCATCTCGTTCAGGAGCTTGCGCAGCATCCAGATGCGCTTGATCTCCTCGGGCGTGAAGAGCAGCTCTTCCTTGCGCGTGCCCGAGCGGTTGATGTCGATGGCGGGGAAGATGCGGCGGTCCGAGAGGCGCCGGTCGAGCACCAGCTCCATGTTGCCGGTGCCCTTGAACTCCTCGAAGATCAGCTCGTCCATCTTGGAGCCGGTCTCGATCAGCGCCGTGCCCAGGATCGTCAGCGAGCCGCCGCCCTCGATGTTGCGCGCGGCGCCGAAGAAGCGCTTGGGGAACTGCAGCGCGGTCGCGTCCATGCCGCCCGAGAGCAGCTTGCCGTTCGAGGGCGCCTCGATGTTCGAGGCGCGCGCGAGGCGCGTGATCGAGTCGAGCAGGATCACGACGTCCTCGCCGGCCTCGACCAGCGACTTGGCGCGCAGCATGACCATCTCGGCCACCTGCAGGTGGCGCGAGGCGGGCTCGTCGAAGGTCGAGCTGACGATCTCGCGCTTGCCCTCGGGCAGCATGCGCTCGAAGTCGGTGACCTCCTCGGGCCGCTCGTCGACGAGCAGGATGATCAGGTGCGCGTCGGGCGCGTTCTGCACGATCGACTTGGCCAGCATCTGCAAGCAGGATCGTCTTGCCCGTGCGCGGCGGCGCGACGATCAGGCCGCGCTGGCCGCGGCCGAGCGGCGTGATCAGGTCGACGATGCGCATCTCGAGCGGGTTGTCGCCCACACCCTCGAGGATGATGCGCTGCTCGGGATAGAGCGGCGTCAGCTCCTTGAAGGGCGCGCGCGTCTTGGCCTCCTCGGGCGGGTGGCAGTCGATCTCGTCGATGTCGACCAGCGGCGAAGTGCTTCTCGCCCTCGCGCGCGGGCGCGCAGCCGGCCGCGCACGGTCATGCCCGGCACGAGCGCGTAGCGCTGCACGACCGAGGGCGGGATGACCACGTCGTCCTGCGCCGGCATGTAGTCGTAGCAGGAGGAGCGCAGCATCTGGTGCGGGCCCTGCAGGGCCACGACACCCTCGACCAGCACGGGCACGTGGTGCTTCAGGCGCTGGGTGGTGATCTCGAAGATCACGTCGCGCCGGTTGCGCGCGCTCTGGATCTCGACGCCCTCCTTCTCGGCCACCTCGAACAGGTCGGCCAGGTTCTTCTGCTGCAGCTCGATGTGCTCGACGGGCTTCTGCTTCTTCTTCGCCGCGGGCGCGAGCGTCTCGTCGAGCGCCAGCAGGGCCGCCTCGTCGAGATCGGCCGGGAAGCTGGCGAAGTCGAAGGTCACGACCTCGTTCTGCGCCGTCTGCATGTTGGCCGGGCGCCGGAAGCCGCGCTGCCCTCCGCCCTGGTGCTGGCCGCCGCCGCCGTCACCACCGCCGCCACCGCCGTGCTCGCGATCGCGGAAGTGCTTCCACTTCTTGAAGCGCTTCTTGTGCTGGTGCTGGTGCTGCTGTTGCTGCGGCGGATGCTGCTGCTTGTCGGGAGGACCCATCGTCTCAGCCATGGGGGAGTCGGTTGGCGCGCGGATCGAGATGCGCGAGGTAGCGGAGGACTTCGGATTCCAGTTCCTCGAGGGTGCCGCGATTGCGGATCACGAAGTGCGCGCGCGCGCGTTTGTCTTCGAGCGGCAACTGCTGGGCTTCGCGGCGTGCCACCTCCCCGGGTTCCCAGCCGCGGCTCGCCGCGGCTCGCCGCGCACGCGCCTCTGCATCGGAATCCACGAAGAGGAGCTCGTGGCACTCCTCGGTCAGGCCGTTGGCGGCCTGGTTCTCGAGGAGCAGGGGGACGTCGAGCACGACGCGCGGAACGCGCCGCGCACGTGCCCCTTCCAAGAGCTCGCGTATCCTGGCACGGATCCGCGGGTGGGTAAAGGACTCCAGGCGCGCGCGCTCCTCGGGCAGCGCGAATACCCGCCGGGCGAGGGCTTCCCGGTCGGGCAGGCCGTCCGGGCGCAAGACCGCGGGGCCGAAGGCCTTGCGCAGCTCCGCGCGCACCTCCTCGGACTCCAGGACCTCGCGGGCGATGGCATCCGCGTCGATCAGGAGCCCGTCGGAGCCGGCCAGCCGAGCCGCCACCCAGGACTTGCCCGAAGCGATGCCGCCCAGGACGCCGATCACGAACGGAGGGGGCGTGGGGGCGGGGGGCATCGGTGGGGGGAAAGGCGAAACCGGGCGCGCGGGTGCAGGTAGGTCTTGCCCCTGGATCCCGGTCCGGGGCGAGGTCCCTCTCGTAGCGGTCCGAGCCAGCCGTCGCAAGCACTGCTGCGGACTTGCCGGCGGAGGGCCACTTCGGGTATCACGGTGCGCCCTCGCGCCCGGGACGAGGGTCCCCCGCCCCCCCTGCGGCTCCCCCCAGCCGCCCCATCGACTCCCCCCGAGACCTCGACATGAAGCGATCCCAGCGTGGTACTGCCAAGGTGAGCGTGATCTGGCTGGTCGGCCTGGTCGTCGCCTTCCTGATTGCCATCGTGATGTTCTTCCTCTCCAACGAGCAGAACACACAGGCCCAGACCGACCTCGTCGCGAAGGACGCGAAGATCGCCCAGCTGGAGAAGGACAACAAGGATCGCACCAAGCAGATCCTGGACATCTCCAACCAACTCGGGTTCACCGACCCGGCCAACCCCTCGGCCAGCGATCTCGAAGCCGCCGCCAAGGGTCGAGCCGAGGCGCTCAAGGCGATCCCCGAAGCCGATCAGGGCGCGAAGGACTACCAGAGCGTGGTGCGCAGCCTGATCCCGCTGTACGCCGCCAAGGACGGCCGGATCAAGGACCTGCAGAGCCAGCTCGACAACGCCGTGGCCGAGGGCAAGGCCCTGGGCGGACGCATGAACGAGGCGCTGGCCGCGGCCGAGAAGGACAAGAACGACCTGCGCCAGCAGCTGCAGGACACCGAGAACCGGCTCAACGACACCAAGACCGACCTCGAGCGCCAGGTCAGCGAAGCGCGCGAGAACTTCAAGGCCTCCGACAACGGCATCAACAAGCTCAAGCAGGAGCTGGCCGACACGCGCGCGGGCTTCGAGCGCGACCGGCTCTCGCTGCAGACGCGCATGGACGAGCAGGGCCGCAAGCTCAACTCGTTCGTCAAGGAGCCCGAGCGCGCGGACGCCAAGCTGCTGCAGGTCTCCAAGGACCTGGGCCTGGGCTGGATCGACATCGGCAGCAAGGAGCGCCTGGCGGCCGGCATGAAGTTCCGCGTGGTCTCCGGTTCGCACAACTCGAAGCAGGTCAAGGCCTGGTGCGAAGTGACCACCGTCAAGGGCGACATGGCCGAGGTGCGCCTGTACGACCAGGCCGACCCGATGGATCCGCCGGTGGCCGGCGACGTGGTCTTCAACCCGCTCTTCGACCCGCGCGGCGAGCGCGCGGCGCTCTTGATCGGGCGCCTGGACCGCAACCAGATCGAGCCGCTGCTGAAGGGCATGGGCATGAGCGTCCAGACCAAGCTCGACAAGTCGACCGACTTCCTGATCGTCGGCGGCGAGATGTACACCGACGAGAACGGCCAGCCGGTCGAGACCCCGATCCAGCCCTCCGACCTGTCCGTCTACAAGGACGCGGTCGCCCAGGGCGTGCAGATCGTGCTGGTCAAGGACCTGCGCCAGTACTTCACGTTCTGAGAACGTCCGCGATCCGCATCCAGCGGGCGGGTTCGCCGAGGCGGACCCGCCCGCGTTGTTCGTGGCCGGCCTCACAGAGGCCATAATCGCCGCCCCGCGAACCCATGGCCGACCAACACAAGCCGCAGGGCGTCGAGGAGACGCGCATGTCGCTCGGGGAGCACCTCGAGGAGCTGCGCAAGCGCCTCTTCCGCTCGGTGCTCGTGCTCTCGATCGCCTTCGGCGCGGCCTGGTGGTTCAAGGAGGACATCGCGCAGTGGATGCTCTGGCCCTACCGCACGGCCGCGCAGCAGATCAACGCCGACATCCTGGCCCAGCACGAGACCGAGCTCGCGCTGCCCGGGACCAAGCACAAGCGCTCGGACTTCTTCCTCAGCGACGATCCAGCGGACAAGCGCATGCGCGACGCGATCGACGAGCGCCCGGTGATGTTCGGCATCGGCGAGAGCTTCTTCTTCGTGCTCAACAACTCGCTCTACTTCGCGGTCTTCATCGGCTCGCCCTTCGTGCTCTGGCAGATCTGGCAGTTCGTCGGCGCCGGTCTCTACAAGCACGAGAAGCGCGCGATCCTGAAGGTCTTCCCGGCCAGCGTGCTGCTGTTCCTGTCCGGGGTCCTCTTCTGCTTCTTCCTGATCATCCCGACCGGCATGTACTACCTGGCGATCACGCTGCCGCCCGAGATGGTGCGCCAGATGACGCAGCTCGAGAAGTACACCAGCTTCCTGACCACCATGTGCCTGGCGATGGGGGCCGTGTTCCAGCTGCCGATCGTGATGATCTTCGCCTCGCGCCTGGGCCTGATCGAACCGGCGACCTACTCCAAGTACCGTCCGCACTTCATCATCGTGGCGCTGTTCGTCGCCGCGGTGCTCACGCCCGGCCCGGACTGGATCTCGCAGGTGCTGATGACGGCGCCGATGCTCGTGCTCTACGAGGTCGGCATCATCGTGGCCAGGATCGGCGCGCGTCCGCGCCGGAAACCGGACGGGAGCGCGGCGTGAGCAGGGCACCGCGCGCCTGGATCGTCGCCAGCGGCGACGAGCTGGTCGAGGGCCGCGGCCTGGACACGAATTCGGCCTGGCTGGCGCGCGAGCTGGCGGCGCTGGGCGTCGCGACCGAGCGCTTCGTCGTGCTGGGCGACGACGAGGCCGCGCTGCGCGAGCTCGTGCGCGAGGCCGCGCGCAGCGTCGAGCTGCTGCTCGTGACCGGCGGCCTCGGACCGACGCTCGACGACCTGACGCGCCACGCGCTGGCCGCGGCCGCGGGCGTGGAGCTGGTCGAGGACGCGCGCGCGCTCGAGGCGCTGCGCTCCTGGTTCGCCGCGCGCGGACGGCCCTTCGCGGAGTCCAACCGGCGCCAGGCGCTCTTCCCGCGCGGCGCGGAGCTGCTGCCGAACAGCGTGGGCACCGCGCCGGGCTTCCTGATGCGCTGCGGATCCGCGCTCGTCGCGGCGCTGCCCGGCCCGCCGCGCGAGATGCAGCGCGTCTACGAGGACGAGCTGCGCGGAAGACTCGAGCGCCTCCTGCCGCCGCGGCCGGCGCGCGCGCTGGCGCGCTTCCAGCTCTTCGGCCTGCCCGAGGCGGCCTTCGCCGATCGCTGCGGCGAGTGGATGGCGCGCGACGCGGATCCCCTGCTGGGCGTGACGGCGCACTCGGGCGTGCTGACGGCGCAACTCGCGAGCTCCAGCCCGGCGCGGATCGCCGCGCGCGCGGCCGAGTTCCGCGAGCGCTTCCGCGAGTGGATCTTCAGCGAGGACTCGGGCGACCTCGCGCGCGTGCTGGGCGAACTGCTGCTGGCGCGCGGGATCACGGTCGCGACCGCGGAGTCCTGCACCGGCGGCCTGCTGGCGCAGCGCCTGACGCAGCTGCCGGGCATCAGCGCGGTCTTCGGCTGGGGCTTCGTGAGCTACGCCAACGCCGCCAAGCAGGGGCTGCTGGGCGTCGAGCCGGCGCTGCTCGAGAGCCACGGAGCCGTCAGCCTGCCCGTGGCCGAGGCGATGGCGCGCGGCGCGGCACAGCGCTCCGGCGCGCGCCTCGCGATCTCGATCACGGGTGTGGCGGGCCCCGATGGGGGAACCGAGGAGAAGCCTGTGGGCCTGGTCTGCTTCGGTACCTCCTTCGACGGCCTGGTCCAGAGCACCGAGCGGCGTTTCGCGCTGCGCGGGCGGGACCTGATCCGCGAGTTCGCGGCCCAAACGGCACTCGACCTCGCGCGCCGGCGCGTGCTCGATTGACCCCCCGGGCGGGCTTGGATATCCTTCCGCGCCTTCTGCGCCGAGCTACCCCGTGGTGTAACGGTAGCACAAGAGGTTCTGGTCCTCTTAGTCAAGGTTCGAATCCTTGCGGGGTAACCAAGCTCGGCGCGCAGGTCTCCGCCACTCCTACCCCGTGGTGTAATCGGTAGCACAGCAGGTTTTGGTCCTGCTAGTTCTGGTTCGAGTCCAGGCGGGGTAACCAGCCGCGGGGCGGAAGATCGGACGCACCGGTGCGTCGATCACGAGCGTCTCCATCGACAGCCGAGGATCCCCCGCATGCTCTCCTGGACCCCGCGCCTCGCGGCGCTCGTCCTTCTCGCCCTCCCCGCGTCCGCGCAGAGCACGGTGCAGCTGATGCTCAGCGGGCACGTGTTCAACACGAACAGCGCGATCGACGTCGAATTCGGTGCGCGCGGCCCGGACGGGAACGAGGCGCAGTCCGTGTCGCTGCACATGGTGCTGCTGCGCGGCACGACCGCGGTCGACCTCGCCGCACTGCTGGCCGCCCGGCTCGGCGAGGCCAAGATCCGCCACGTCGCGCCCGCGCCGGCAGGGGACCGCGAGCAGGCGACGCTCTTCGTCGACGGTGTGACGCGCGTCCAAGTGCGCGTGAGCGACGGCCTGAACGCCACGATCGGCCTGCCCGAGGGCGCACCGACGAGCGTGCAGGTCCTGCCGCCGCTGACGCACAGCGGCCAGGCCAAGCTCTACTTCCACGGTGTTACGAACGACGCACGCCTGCGCAAGCGCGGCGCGCTCGAGTTCGCCGTGGATCTGCTGGCCGACACGACGCCCACGCTGGCCGTCGAGAGCCTCTCGAACGCCTGCGCGCGCGCGAACTGGCTCTCCGAACGTCCGAGCCACGAGACCTGGAAGCCGTCACCCTCCTTCGAGGGAGTCGAACTCGTCGGCACGAGCTTCTCGATGGACACGACCCAGGCCGACTGGGGCATCGAGCTGCGCCTTCCGTAGACTGGCTCGCGAAGAAGCGGGGCACTGGCCCCGCCCGCTCCCCGTCCACTTGCCAGGAGGACCCATGAAGACCGCTCTGTTCGCGTTGCTGATCGCCGGTTCGTTCGCTGCTCCCGTCCAGAACGAACCGCCGCAGGTCGAGCCCCGGCCTGCCCCGAAGGAAACCGTCGTGGTCCGCGCGGCGGACGTCAAGTGGGGCGCGCACCCGTTCATCGAAGGCGCGAAGATGGCCGTGCAGAGCGGCGATCCCATGAAGGGGCCCTCGGTGCTGCTGATGAAGTTCCCGAAGGGCATGACGATCCCCGCGCACTGGCACTCGGCCAGCGAGACGGTCACGATCGTCAGCGGACTCGCGCTGCTCGGCACCGGCGAGACGGTCGACGCCACGAAGGGCACGGAGGTCGGCCCCGGCAGCTTCGCCACGATCCCGGGCAAGAACCCGCACTGGGCGATCGCCAAGGAAGAGCTCGTGATCTCGGTTGCGCTCGACAAGGCGGCCGACTTCACGGCCTGCGGCGCGAAGAAGTAGCCGCGCGCCTCAGCGCCGCCGCACGAAGTCCGGGTCGAGGTAGCGCAGGCCCAGGCGCCGCGCGCGCGAGCGCTCGTGCGCCTCGGGCACGCCGCTCACGAGCTTGATCTCGAGCACGCGCTCGAAGGCCGCGCGCAAGAGCGGCGCGAACTCGCTGGCCGGCACGCGCCGCGCGCTCTCGCGCACGGTCGCGATCGAGCCCTCGAAGACCGAGCTCTCGAGCTTGATCGAGCCGTGGTGCAGGACGCGCCCGCGCGTGCGGCGCTGCGCCGAGCCGACGCCCTTCTTCGCGCCCCAGACGAGATCGAGCTCGCTGGACTTGTGGAAGCACATGCCGGTCGCGGGCACGTCGGAGTCGAGCTTCTGCTCGCCGCGCAGCTCGGCGCCGATGCCGAGCTCAGCGAGCGCCGCGGCGATTGCGGCGTGCACGCGCTTGTACGACTCGCCCACCGGACCCTGATAGAGGCGCTGCGTGGCCGGCGCGACGAAGGAGAAGGTCAGCTCGTGCACGTGGTGGATCGCGCCGCCGCCGGTGATGCGCCGCACCAGCGCGCCGGGCTTGCGTCCGTCGATGCCGGAAGCGGCCGGGACCTCCGCGAACTTCTGGAAGTACCCCAGCGAGAGCGTGTCGGGCTCCCAGGTGTAGAAGCGCAGCGTGGGCGGCGCGAGCTCGTCCTCGAGCAGCGCCTCGTCGAGCCCCATGTTGAAGCCCGGATCGGCGCCGAAGGTCGTGATCAGCCGCCAGGTGTCCATGCCGGCGCGGATTGTAGGGAGGGGCCTGCGAAGTCGAATCGCGTACCATGAAATCTCAGCGTCGCGTGCCGAGATTTCATGGTAGATTGTCCGGCGTGATCGAGCGCCTGGAGGACATCGCCAAGCTCACGCGACTGCTCAGGACCTACCCCGTCGTCGGGATTCTCGGTGCACGGCAGGTGGGGAAGACCACCCTTGCCCGGCAGGTCGCCAAGCGCCTGCGCTCGCGTGTGACCTACTTCGATCTCGAAGACCACCTGGATCTCGAAAAGCTGGCCGATCCTGGCCTCGCGCTGCGAGACCTGCGGGGTCTGGTCGTGATCGACGAAGTACAGCGTCGCCCGGAACTGTTTCCCATCCTGCGCGTGTTCGCGGATCGTGCCGGCCGGCCGGCGCGCTTTCTCGTGCTCGGAAGCGCAGCTCCGAGACTGCTGCGCCAGAGTTCGGAATCGCTCGCGGGACGCATCCACTACCACGAACTCTCGGGTCTTTCGCTCGCCGATGTCGGACCGCGGGAGCTCGAACGCCGTTGGCTGCGCGGAGGGTATCCGCTGGCGTATCTGGCCAAGACGGATGCGGACGCCAGCGAGTGGCGGGAGAACCTCGTTCGCACCTATCTCGAGCGAGACCTGCCCGAGCTCGGGATCTCGTTGCCTTCCGTCACCATGCGCCGCATGTGGACGATGTTGGCGCACTATCACGGGCAGCGCTGGAGCGCCTCCGAGTTCGGGCGCGCCTTTGGCGTGTCCGACTCGACTGTACGCCGGCATCTCGATTCGCTGAGTGCCACCTTCATGGTTCGACAGCTCCTGCCTTGGAGAGAGAACATCGGCAAGCGCCAGGTCAAGGCGCCCAAGGTCTACATCGCCGATTCCGGCCTGCTGCATCAGTTGCTCAACGTGCGGACGATGGAGGACCTGGAGAGCCACCCCAAGGTCGGTGCGTCCTGGGAGGGCTTCATGATCGAGGAGGTCGTGCGCCACCTCGACATTCGGTTCGACGAGGCCCACTACTGGGCCACGCACCAGGGTGCCGAGCTCGATCTGCTCGTCGTGCGCGGGCGCAAGCGACTGGGTTTCGAGATCAAGCGCAGCGAGGCCCCCAAGCTCACGCCGTCGATGCGGATTGCACTCGAGGACCTGAAGCTCTCCTCCCTCACGGTGATCCACGCGGGGAAGGACTCCTATCCGATGTCGGAAAAGGTTCGGGCCGTAGCCGCGTCGCGGATTCACGAGGACATCGACCCTCTCTGACCTCGGGCGCTACCCTGGTCGGCATGTGGCACCCCATCCGGCTCGCGTTCCTTGCGTTCGTCGCTCCAATCACGGTGCTTGCGCTCGCCGCACAAGACAAGTCCGCGCCGACGATGAAGGCCGTGCGCATGCACGAGTACGGCAAGGCCGACGTGCTCGTCTACGAGGACGCGCCGCGGCCCGAGCCCAAGTCGAACGAGGTGCTGGTCAGGGTCCACGCCGCGGGCGTCAACCCGGTGGACTGGAAAGTGCGCGAGGGCCTGCTGGGCAAGTCGAAGGCGCGCCTGCCGATGATCCTGGGCGGCGAGATCGCGGGTGTCGTCGAGAGCTGCGGCGCGGACGTCAAGTCCTTCAAGGCCGGCGACGAGGTCTGGGCGCTGCTGCCGCTGACGCACTGGGGCGGCTACGCCGAGTTCGCCACAGTGCCCGAGAGCGAGCTCGCGAAGAAACCCAAGTCGCTGGACTTCGTGCACGCGGCCGGCGTGCCGCTGGCGGCGCTGACGGCGTACCAGGCGCTGGTCGACACGGCGGGTCTGAAGGAAGGCCAGACCGTGTTGATCCACGCCGGCGCGGGCGGTGTCGGGCACTTCGCGATCCAGATCGCGAAGTCGAAGGGCGCCAAGGTGATCGCGACGGCCTCGGCCAAGCACCTCGCCTTCCTCAAGGAGCTCGGCGCCGACGTGACGATCGACTACAAGACGCAGAAGTTCGAGGAGCTCGCCAAGGACGTCGACGTCGTGCTCGATTCGATCGGCGGCGAGACGCAGGCGCGCTCGCTCGGTTGCTTGAAGAAGGGCGGGTTCCTGGTTTCGATCGTGCAGCCGCCGGAGAAGAAGAAGCTCGACGAACTCGGCCTGAAGGGCTCGATCATGCTGGTCAAACCCGACGCGAAGGAGCTCGACGAACTCTCGAAGCTGATCGAAGCGAAGAAGTTGAAGTGCGTCGTCAGCGAGACCGTGCCGCTCGCAGAAGCCAAGCGCGCGCACGAGCTCTCCGAAGCCGGCCACACGCAGGGAAAGATCGTGCTGCAGGTCGTGAAGTAGTCCGCGCCGCGCTCAGCCTGCGACGCGAAGCAGCGCCCAGCCGCTGAGCGGCAGGGCAAGCCAGGCCCACTGCGCGAGCGTCACGCCGAGAAACACGTCCGACCACGGGAGCCTCGTCACCCGGCCTTCGTCGGGGTCGAAGATGAAGCGCAGCACGTGGACGCGGCGCTTGCGCGCGAGCGCCGTCAGGCTCCAGGCTGCCGCGAGGAAGCACAGCGCGCGCATCCCGCGCGCGAGCGGCGTTTCGGGGGCGTGCAGAAGACGCAACGTCGCCTCGGGCAGTCCCCAGGCGCCGAGGTACACGAGCGGCGCGGCCCACCACCAGCCGCGCGCCGACAGGTGCCACACAGCGAATAGGATCCTGGTCATCGCGTTGCCTACTGGCGCAGGGCGCCCCTGAGTACGCCGGCAAGCAGCGCAAGCACTCCGGCCCATTGCGCGAGACTGAGCCCGAGGTCGTCATCGGAGAGGAGCTTGATCTCGTGTCCCTCCAGGGCCTCGTACACGATCCGATCGCTTGGCGACTTGCGCCACTTCTTCCTCATCCAGCCGACGAGACCGAGCGCGATTGCGGGAAGCAGCAACGCCAGCAGCCAACGGTGGCGCGCCTGCGGAGCATCGCCGATCCACAGGCCGATGCGATCGACCAGCGCGGGCACGAGCACGAGCGAGCCTAGCAGCACGATCGGGAAGAGGAATCCGAGTCCTCCGACGCGCAGTTCCTCCTTCTTAGCAGGCGGCTCGGGCGCGTCCGCGATCCAGTTCGCGCGCATCTGTTCGGGCCAGAATTGCTGCGGCAGGGGCAGCACGGGGCCCGTGCGCGAGGGGTGCACGAGCAGCGGCAGGGGCAGTTTGGCGAAGGTCGTGCTCGGCAGCCAGAGGCGAACGATCAGAACTGCGGATCCGTAGAGCTCGGTTCCGGGCGCGATCGAAGCGGGCACGCGTCTCCAGGTGGCGCGGTTGCGCTCGTCGTCGAGCAGAGCGCCGAACGAGCGCTCGTCCTCCGTCTTCCGGCCGCCGCCGCGCAGTGCGAAGAGCTCTTGCGCCGGCCCGAGCAGGCGGTTCGGATCCTCTTCGAGGGCGGGGTCGAGTCCGTAGATCACGAATGCCGGCATGTCGATCCAGCCGCGATGATCGAGGTGGTCGTTCGACTGTACCAGTGCAGCCCAGACGACCTGCCCCTCGCGCAGCAGGCGCTCCTGCTCGTCGACCGCGCGGACGAGTAGGTCCGGCTCCTTCAGCCAGGGCGGCCGCTCCGTGCGCGGGAGCCTTCCCGCCGCGAGCGCCGCCGCGAGGTTGGAGCGCGCCTCGCGGATCCAGTCGCCGAACTCGCTCATGCGCGATCGTTCAGCGATAGCTCTCGACGCTCGGGCAGGCGCAGACCAAGTGCTTGTCGCCGTAGGCGTTGTCGATGCGCGCCACGGTGGGCCAGAACTTGTGCTGCTTCAGCCAGGGCGCGGGGAAAGCCGCCTGCTCGCGCGAGTAGGAGTGCTTCCACTCGCTCGCGGTGACCTCGGCCAGCGTGTGCGGCGCGTTCTTGAGCGGGTTGTCCTGCTTGTCGAGCTTGCCTTCCGCGACGGCGCGGATCTCGGCGCGGATCGTCTCCAGCGCGGTGACGAAACGGTCGAGCTCCTCCTTCGACTCGCTCTCGGTCGGCTCGACCATCAAGGTCCCGACCACCGGGAAGCTCATCGTCGGCGCGTGGAAGCCGAAGTCCATCAGGCGCTTGGCGATGTCGTCGACCTCGATGCCGGCGCGCCTTGAAGCCGCGCGTGTCGAAGATGCACTCGTGCGCCACGAAGCCGCCCTGTCCCGTGTACAGCACCGGGTAGTGCGCGGAGAGCTTCTTCGCCAGGTAGTTGGCGTTGAGCAGCGCGACCTGCGTCGCCTGCTTGAGGCCGTCGGCGCCCATCATGCGGATGTACATCCAGGAGATGGGCAGGATCGAGGCCGAGCCCCAGGGCGCCGCCGAGACCGTGCCGGCCCT
Source organism: uncultured Planctomycetota bacterium (assembly GCA_963829015.1). Lineage (GTDB taxonomy): Bacteria > Planctomycetota > UBA1135 > UBA1135 > JADJLZ01. Next base: position 626,792 of record CAWHGR010000001.1, read on the forward strand.
GCCGGAGAGCTTCGCCAGCGGGTGGCCGGGCAGGTGCTCGGCGAGGTGCTTCGCCGACGCAGATCGGGCCCATGCCCGGGCCGCCGCCGCCGTGCGGGATGCAGAAGGTCTTGTGCAGGTTGATGTGGCACACGTCGGCGCCGAGCTCGCCGGGCTTCAGCAGGCCGACCTGCGCGTTGAGGTTGGCGCCGTCCATGTAGACCTGGCCGCCGTGCTGGTGCACGAGCGCGCAGATGTCCTTGATCGCCGCCTCGTAGACGCCGTGCGTCGAGGGGTAGGTGACCATCAGCGCGCCGAGCGTCGCGGAGAAAAGCTCGGCCTTCTTCTTCAGGTCGGCGAGGTCGATGTTGCCCTGTGCGTCGCAGTCCACGACGACGACCTCGAAGCCGGCCATGACCGCGCTGGCGGGATTGGTGCCGTGCGCCGAGTGCGGGATCAGGCAGACCGTGCGCTGCGCCGCGCCGCGTTCGAGGTGCCAGCTCTTGATCGCCAGCAGGCCGGCGTACTCGCCCTGCGAGCCGGCGTTGGGCTGCAGCGAGCAGGCCGCGAAGCCCGTGATGTCGCACAGCCAGCGCTCGAGGTCGCGGAAGAGGTGCTGGTAGCCCTTGGTCTGCGAGGCCGGCGCGAAGGGGTGCATGCGCGCCGAAGCCCGGCCAGGTGATCGGCAGCATCTCGGCCGCCGCGTTGAGCTTCATCGTGCACGAGCCGAGCGGGATCATCGAGGTGGTGAGCGAAAGGTCGCGCGCCTCGAGGCGCTTCAGCCAGCGCATCATCTCGGTCTCGGAGTGGTAGCTGTTGAAGACCGCGTGCTGCAGCAGCGCGCCCGTGCGCGCCAACGTGCCGTAATCGCCGGCCGGCAGGCTGCGCGCGAGCTCGTCGATCTCCTTCGCCTCGCAGGGCGAGCCGCGGAAGCACTCGACGATCTGCGCCAGCTCGGTCGCCGTGGTCGTCTCGTCGAGCGAGAGGCCCAGGCCGTCCTCGTACTGGCGCACGAGGAACTGGCGCGCCTCGAGCGCCTGCAGGATGCGGCGCTGCTCGCCCGGGGCGAGGTCGATGCGCAGCGTGTCGAAGACCAGGCCCTCGCGCACGCGCCTGCCGGAGACGCGCAGCGCCTCGGCCAGCACCTGCGTCTCCCGCTGCACGCGCGCGGCGATGCGCTTCAGGCCCTCGGGCCCGTGGTAGACGGCGTAGCAGGCGGCGATCACGGCCAGCAGCACCTGCGCGGTGCAGATGTTGCTCGTGGCCTTCTCGCGCCGGATGTGCTGCTCGCGCGTCTGCAGCGCGAGGCGCAGGGCGGGCTGGCCGTGGCGGTCGATCGAGACGCCGATCAGGCGCCCGGGCATCGAGCGCTTGAAGCTCTCGCGCGTGGCGAAGTAGGCCGCGTGCGGTCCGCCGTAGCCCAGCGGCACGCCGAAGCGCTGCGTGTTGCCGACGGCGATGTCGGCGCCGAGCTCGCCGGGCGACTCGAGCAGGAGCAGCGCCAGCGGGTCGGCGCGCCATGACGACCAGCGCGCCGTTCTTGTGCGCGCGCTCGATGAAGGCGCGCGGGTCGCGCACGATACCGTCGGTCGAGGGATACTGCAGCAGCGCGCCGAAGACCGGCGTCGCCGAAGTCGAACAGCGCCGGATCGCCCGTGACGACCTCGAGGCCGAGCGCGTGCGCGCGCGTGCGCACGACGTCGATCGTCTGCGGGTGGCAGTCGGCGGCGACGAAGAAGTGCTTGCGCGCGTGGTCCTTGCACACGTCCAGGCACAGCGACATGGCCTCGGCCGCGGCCGTGCCCTCGTCGAGCATCGAGGCGTTGGCGATCTCGCAGGCCCGTGAGCTCGAGCACCATCGTCTGGTAGGTCGAGCAGCGCCTCGAGCCGGCCCTGGCTGATCTCGGGCTGGTAGGGCGTGTACTGCGTGTACCAGCCCGGGTTCTCGAGCACGTTGCGCTGGATCACCGGCGGCGTGACGCAGTCGGAGTAGCCCAGGCCCAGGAACGAGCGCCAGACCTGGTTCTCGGCGGCGATGCCGGCGAGCTCGCGCAGCGCGTCGCGCTCGCTCGCGGCCGCACCCGTCGCGAGCGGCACGCGCAGGCGCAGCGCCTGCGGCACGGCCGCATCCGAGAGCTCCTCGAGCGTGCGCAGGCCCAGCACGGCCAGCATCGGCGCGAGATCGCTCGCGCGCGGGCCGATGTGGCGATCGGCGAAGCGGTCCTGCGCGTAGAGCGCGCTGCGTGTCGCCTCGTCGGACTTCTCGCGTTGCGCCGGGCTGGCGCTCGGGGTGGCGGTGCTCATGGTGTCGGTGGTGCGTGCGGGGATCAGTGCGGCTGGGCGATGAACTTCTCGTACTCCTCGGCACTCATCAGGTGGTCGAGGCTCTTCAGCGCGGGCTTGACGCGGATCAGCCAGCCCTGGTTCCAGGGGTCCTTCGAGAGCACCTCGAGGTGGTCCTCGATGGCCGGGTTGATGTCGAGCACCTCGCCCGCGATCGGGCTGTTGAGGTCGGCCACGGCCTTGACCGATTCGATCTCGCCGAAGGTCTGGCCCTGCTCGAGGATGCGGCCCGCCTCGGGCAGGTCGCAGTAGACGAGGTCGCCCTCGTTGCCGTTGGAGAGTTCGCTGACGGCGAAGTCGGTGATGCCGATCAGCATCGTCTCGCCTTCGTTCTTCACCCACTCGTGGGTCTCGGCGTACTTGCGGTCGTTGGGTCGCATGAGGATTGCTGGTTCTCGGGGTCTGGTGGGGATCCGCCGCGGACGCGGCGGTGGTTCACTTGCGCGTGCGCGAGAAGAAGGGCAGCGCGCAAAAGCTCGCGGGCTGGCGCTTGCCCTTGACGTCGAGCTCGCAGGCTTCGCCGGGCTGGCCGACGCCGACCGGCACGTAGCACGTGCCGATGTTGGTCGAGAGCGTGGGGGAGACGCTGCCGGAGACGACGTAGCCGATCTCCTTCTGGCCCTGGAAGAGCTTGTAGCCCTGGCGCGGAACGCGCGGGCCGTCGGTCTTGAGGCCCACGAGCCTGCGCTTGGGCGCCTTCGAGAGCGCCTCGAGCGGCGTGCGCCCGATCCAGTCGCCCTTCTCGGGCGCGAACGAGACGCCGAAGGCCAGTCCGGCCTCGATCGGGTTGTGCGTGGCGTCGATCTCGTGGCCGTAGAGCGGCATGCCGGCTTCCAGGCGCAGCGTGTCGCGCGCGCCCAGGCCGATCGGCTTCACGCCCTGCGGCGCACCGGCCTGCATCAACAGGTTCCAGCAGCGCACGCCCTCGCTCGCGGGCACGTAGACCTCGAAGCCCTGCTCGCCGGTGTAGCCCGTGCGCGAGATGCGCGTATTGCGCAGGCCGCAGAAGGTGCCGAAGCCGAACTTGTAGTAGCCGAGCTTCGCGAGGTCGATGCCCTCGCACAGGGGCTGCATCACCGACGTCGAGACCTGGCCCTGCAGCGCGATCATCGCCTGCGCGTCGGTCAGGTCCTCGATCGTCACCTGCAGGCCCTGCGCGTGCTCGCGCATCCAGGCCAGGTCGACGGCGGTGTTCGAGGCGTTGACCACCAGGTAGACCTCGTCGCTGCCGCGGTAGACCAGCAGGTCGTCGATCGGGTTCCCGTCGGCGCGGCAGAAGAGCGAGTAGCGGATCGCGCCCAGCGGGATCTTCTCCACGTGGTTGGTGCAGATGCGCTCGAGGTAGCGCAGGCGGTCCGGGCCCTTGACGTTGACGCGGCCCATGTGCGAGAGGTCGAACAGGCCGGCCTTCGTGCGCACGGTCGTGACCTCCTCGAGGATCGGCCCGTACTGCACCGGCATGTACCAGCCGCCGAACTCGACCATCTTGGCGCCGAGGCGCACGTGCACGTCGCGCAGGGGTGTGTCTTTCATGCTTCTGGATCCGCCGCGGATACGACACAGGGGCGCCGAGGCTTGTGCCGTGCGCCCCTGTCGTCCGGGCTCCGGCCCGAAGCGGGTGGAGCGAGTCCAGGAGGATCTGCCAGGTCCGTGTCCTTGTACCTGAGAGATTCGCGCTGGCTTCCAGCGCTTGCCCCTTCGGCGTCCCGACCTGCGTCGGGAACTCTCCATGGACCTGGGTTCCGAGTTGTGCGGGCCGCAGACTCTAGGGGATCGGGGGCCCGCCGCCAAGGCCGGGCACCGTCCGCACGAGGGCTGGGGTAGAGTTCGGAGTGCAGTGCCCTCTTTACAGGCCCCGCGGGGCCTCCCGCAGCCTTTCCGCCGGCCTGTTGGCCCTTTTTTTCTGCCTGCCGGCCTCGGCGCAGGACCCGTTCCAGCCAGGATTGCGCTGGACGCGCGCGGCCGATGCGAGCGACGAGTGGATCCCGCGCACGCTGGCCTTCGGCGCCGACCTGAACGAGGTCTGGATCGCGGCGGCGAGCGGCAACCGGCACGTCGAGCTGCTCCCATTGCCCGGCAACGGCGTCCAGCCCGCGCTGCAGCGCGACGACAGCTTTGCGAACTCCGTCGGCGCGTTCAGCGTCTGCGCCGGCAGCGCGAGCAGCGCCTTCTTCACGCTGGCGCAGTTCCCCGCACCCGACACGCTGCACCGCAGCACGCTCTGCGCCCGCCGCGACCCGGCGGCCCAGCAGGGCAGCGGCGCAGAGCTCTGGTCGCACGACGCGGGCTTCCTCACGAATGGCGCGGCGCGCCTGGTCTGCGACGCGAGCGGCAGCCATGTCGCGCTGGCGGTCTGGGATTCCGCGACGCACGAGGTGCAACTCGAGCTGCTCGAGGGCGCGAGCGGTGCGCTGCTGCACAGCGTGCGCCTGCCCGCGCTGGCGCTCAACGAGCTGGCGCTGTCTGCGGACGGCACGCGCGTCGCGCTGGCCGCGGGCCTCGACCTGTGGATCCTCGACGAGCAGCTGGCGACGCGCCAGCACGAGCTGCTGGCGACGTCGACCAACGCGCTGGCGCTCTCGGGCGACGGCGCGCTGTGCGCGCTGGGCGGTTCGGGCGAGCTGCGACTCTTCGAGGCGCTGCCCTCGGGCGCCTACGGGCTGCGCTGGTCGCTGCCCGCCGCCGCGGGTGAGCTGGCCGCGCGCGTGGCGCTCTCGCGCGACGGACGCAGCCTGGCGCTGGGCTGGTGGAACGCGCAGAACGGCACGGCCGTGCGACTGCAGTTCTACGACTGCGCGGTTCCCGGGCTCTTGTGGGAGAAGTACCAGCCGGGAATCGGCGGCGGTCCGCAGGACATGCCCGCGGCTCTCGCCGCCAGCGACGACGGCGAGCGCGCGGCCTTCGGATTGTGGGGCGACGGCACGGCCGAGCCCGAGCTGCTGCTGGTCGCACGCAACGGCCAGGTCGTGCTCTCGGCCGACCTGCCCGGCAGCGTGCAGGGTCTCGCGCTCGACGCGCAGGGCCAGCGCCTGGCGGTGGCGCACAAGGAAGTGCACGCGAACCAGTTCGGCACGCTGGGCAGCGTGCGCCTGTACGACACGGGCGAACGCGACCTGGTGCTGCGCGCGCGCGCCGCGATCGGCGGCTCGCTGGAGCTCTCGGCCGAGCGCACGGGCAGCGGGGCCGTGTTCTTCGTCGAGGGCCAGCCCGGCGCTCCGTACTTCTTCCGCGGCGCGCAGGGCGCGCTCTTCTTGCGCCGCAATGCGCTCACGATCCGCTCGCGCATGGCCGGGGCCGACGGGCGCGCCGACCTCTCGACGCCCATCCCCGCGGACCCGCTCCTGATCGGCAGCGAGCGCCACTTCCAGGCGGCCTGGCGCGCGGGCGGCGTGCTGCACTTCGGCGCCACGCGGCTCGACGCGCTGGTGCTCTGAGCGCCGGCCGGACCCGGAAGGGCTTTCCGGTCGAGAGGGCGAGGTCCGCGGATCCGCGGCTCGCGCTCAAGCGCCGCGTCGACGGTGCTCGATAGCGCTGGAAATCCGCGGCGCATCGGCTCCGCGGGCTACCCGCACCCATTCCACGCCCCCCCGCGGCCTCCCCGTCGGCCGCACGTTCGAGGATCCCCCGTCATGAGTCTTGGGAAGCACCTCTGCCTCAGCATCGTCCTGCTCGTCGTGTCGCTCTCCACCGGCTGCTCGAGCGGCAGTTCCGGCGGCACGAACTCGATCCAGAGCGCCGTGCAGGACCTGGCGCAGGATCCCGACGGGCTCGTGACGGTGATCACGCTGCGCTCGACGTCCGGCCTGGCCAGCGCGAGCAGCGCGAACTTCACGGCCTCGGGCGGCCAGACCGCGCTCGACGTGCAGGTCGCCGGCGCGCTGGCGACGGTCACCTGGGACGCGCGCGTCTCGCCGGCCGACACGGTCGCCGTCGCGGGTGTCGCAGGCATCAGCGCGGCCCAGCACGCCGTGACGAGCTCGGACAGCAGCGCGCCGACCTACACGGTCACGAGCGCGGACATGAACGCCGGCCTGGGCGCGGACGTGATCGTGCTGCAGTTCGCGGGCACGCACGTGGTCGGGGCGAGCGCGGAAGACGTCGCGCACTGGGCGCTCAGCGCGGGCAGCTACACGATCGACCTCTCGGACTCGAGCTTCGTGTTCGATGCGGGCGCGCAGACGCTGACCATGAACCTGGGCCTCTCGGCCAACGTCTGGCCGGACTTCACGCTGGTCGCCGCGGGCGTCAAGTCGGTGGCCGAGGTCGACGCGGACGGCACGGGCGTGGACGGCACGGGCACGGGCGACGCGACGGCGCCCACGCTGGTCTCGGCCGAGCAGAACTTCGCCCTCGACCCGCTCGGACGCACGCTCGAGTTCACCTTCGACGAGGCCATGAGCCCGGTCATGTTCACGAGCCTCGGCCGCTACGCCGGCGCGGGTTCGGACCTGGCCATCGCGGCCGACGCGCTCTCGCCGCTGATCGTGCGCGTGGTTTTCAACAACCCGATCGTCCCGGGCCTCGACACGATCGACCTGAACGGCCTGTTCGACGCGCACGGCAACGCCTTCCCCGACTCGAACCAGGCGATCGCGCAGTCCAACCCGCTGCCCAACGCGGTCGCCACGCCGTCGCAGGCCGTCACGCTGCCCAACAGCGGCAACGACTACATCACGTTCACGACCACCATCGCCTTCGATCCGGACTCGGCCCTGGACTGGCACAACTGGACGCTCGACGTCGCCGGCAACCCGGTCGACCTCTCGACGCAGACTTTCGCCTACGACCTGGTGAACCACGTCACCACGATCACGCTCGACTTCGACCTGCAGAACGGCCAGAACTTCACGCTCTCCGCCACGGACGTGGTCGACGTGGACGGCGTCTACAGCGCCCTCTCCGACCTGCAGAGCGTGGCCGGCGACGCCGCCGCACCGCTGGTGACGAGCATCGTCCAGAACCGCAGCGTCGACACCACGGGCGCCACGATCGACGTGAGCTTCGACGAGGAGGTCGAAGAGGTCCAGGCCGAGACGACGGCCAACTGGCTGGCGCTCGGCGGACAATCGATCGTCTCCGCCACGCGCCAGGCCAGCCCCAACATCGTGCGCCTGGTCTTCGACGCGCCCCTGATCCCGACGGTCGACAGCCTGAGCTGCCTGTCGATCGCCGACCTGGCCGGCAACCCGACGATGTTCACGCAGCTCGTCACGGCCTCGACCGACACCAGCGCGCCGAGCGTCACGAGTGCCTCGGCCAACGCGCTCGCCGGAGAACAGAACGACACCCTGGTCGTCACCTTCGACGACCGCATGTACGAGGGCGAGGTCACGGAAACCACGAACTGGACGGTCGAATCGCCCATCGGCAGCGCGCTCGACCTCGTGCCGAGCTCGGTCGCCTACGACGCCAGCCTGCACCGCGCCACGCTGACGCTGCAGGCCGCCACGGCCAATCTGCAGAACGGCAGCGACTTCTCGGTCGCCTTCACCGGCCTGCACGACGTCGGCCACAACGCCCTGGCCGCGACGGCCACGACCGGGCAGGTGACGTCGGAGACGATCTCGCCGACGATCGCCGCGGCCTACCTCGACAGCTCGTCGGCGGACCAGGTCGTGCTGACCTTCAGTGAGCCCTGCGCGCGCCTCGACGATCTCTACGATGCGAGCCTCAACCCGGACGGCACGCGCTTCGTCCTGCGCGACAGCGGCGGCGCGCTGCGCGGGCAGGCGCTCATGTCCAGCGTGCTCTCGAGCGGGCTCTCCGTGCGCCTGTTCTTCGGCCTGACGGTCAACCCCAGCGACACGCTCGACGTGCTCGGCGTGGCCGACCCGGCCGGCAACCCGCTCTATCCCGTGCTGGCGCAGCCGCTGCAGGTCGAGGACACGAGCGCCCCGACGCTGCTCTCGGCCACGGCCACGACCCTGAGCGGCGATTCGAACGACACGCTGGTGCTGGTCTTCGACCGGCCGATGAGCCCCTGGGGCATCACCAGCTACGCGCACTACTCGCTCAGCACGGCCGGTTCCGGCGCGATCGGCCTGCAGCGCGCCCTCTTCGCCTTCGACGGCGATGCGACGGTCACGCTCACGCTGGCGGGCAGCGGCGCGAGCAACCTCAGCACCGGCGACGCCCTCACGATCAGCGCCTCGGGCCTGTACTCGGCCCAGGGCGTGGCCGTGGCCGGCAGCAGCTCGGTCGGCCCGCAGGCCGTCACGGGCGATCTCGCGGCGCCCAGCGTGGGCGTGAACAACGTCCGGCTCGATCCCTCCGTCGCCGACTCGCTGCTGATCGAGTTCAGCGAGGCGCTCAGCCCGACCGCGGCCGCGACGCTCGCAAACTACGACTTGAACGGCGGCAACCTGGCCACGGCGGCGGCGCTCGTCGGCCCGCGCGTGGTGCGCGCGACCTTCGCCGTGACGCCCGCCCCGGGCGACTCGCTCGACGTGAGCGGCACGGACATGGCCGGCAACACGAGCGGCGTGTTCACGCGCACGCTGCAGTCGGCCGACTCGGCCGGCCCGCTGGTCTCCTCCGTCGCGGGCGTCTCGACCAGCGGCTACGGCGGCGACCGGCTGAGCATCACCTACAGCGAGCCGGTCAAGACTCTCACGGCCTTCAGCCAGGCCAACTACGTCGTGACCAGCAATGGCGCGCCGATTTCGCTGGTGGGCTCGCTCCCGACCTACAACTCGGCGACCAACACGGTCACGTTCCAGCTCGCGCGCGGCCAGGAGCTCGACTCCTCCGTCAGCGTGCACGTCAGCATCTCGAACGTGCAGGACGTCGCGGGCAACGCCATGCCGGCCACCGTCGCGACCACGGGTGCGGTCAGCGGCGACAGCAGCGCGCCCGTCATCGCCAGCGCCTTCGTCGACTGGGCCGTGGACGCCGGCGGCGCGACGATCGACGTGGGCTTCAGCGAGGACGTCGTCGCCGCGAGCGCGAGCACGCTCTCCAACTGGAGCACGAACGGCAGCGCCAACGTCGCCGCGGTGCTGCGTCTCTCGGACAAGCACTACCGGGTGAGCCTCTCGGCGCCGCTGGGCGCGGGCGAACTCGTCTCGGTGGCGGCCATTCGCGACCCCGCCGGGAACGCCGCGGGCGGGCCGCTCAGCAGCAACCCCCTGGAGTGAACGCCATGCCCGCCCCGGGAAGGACCCAGACCGAGCCGCGCGCCCCGCAACGGCGCCCTTTTCGGCGGGGGGACTTCAGGCCCGGAGGTCGGCAGCCCGATACGACCTCGTAACCACCAGCCCCGCCTGGGGCAGGAAATCCCCGCTTGGGACCGAACTCACTCGATCGACCGTTGTTCGTGGAAGACGTCATCACCGCCATCACCGGCGGGATCGGCGGCGTCCCGGCGCGCTCGCTGCGCTCCAGCATGGAGCGCGCGGCCGTGGAGTTCGACGAGCGCACCGCGGAGGCCTTCGCGCGGGCGCTCTTCAGCGAGCTCTCGCAGAACCCGCAGGACCTGCTCGGCCTCGAGTCGCTGATCATCCTGGGCCTGGCGCACCCGCGCATCCTGGCGCGCCACGGCATTTCGCTCGAGACCGAGGGCCGGCGCCTGGCGGTGGTGCTCGAGCGCGGCGGCCAGAGCGAGCGCGCACAACAGCTGCTCGACATGCTCTCGACCAACCTGCCGCGCAATCCGGCCGAGGAGACGGTCGCGGGCCAGGACGAGGCCAGCGTGACCGAGCGTGTGGCGACCATCGACGGCCTGCTGGCCGACGCCGATCGCTGCATCGCGCGCGGCAAGCGCCGCGAGGCCGTGCGCCTGCTGCAGCAGATCCTCAAGCTCGACCGCGACCGCTTCGACGTGGCGCGCATGATCCGCGACCTGCGCCGCGACGACGAGCATCGCCGCGCCTACCGCACGACGGTGGCCAAGATCGTGCTCTCGATGATGATCGTGGGCTTCCTGGGCTACTACCTCGTGCTGCGCGAGCAGAAGGTGCGCGACCGCTGGGACGCGCTGCCGCAGGCCGTGGTCGGCGACGCCACGTCGCTGCAGTCGCGCCTCGATGCGATCGAGGGCCTGCTGGCGCAGGAGCACTACTGGGGCGGCGTCTTCCAGGCCTGGCGCGAGCGCGACCAACTGCGCGCCCAGGTGCAGCGCCTGCAGGACGAGGCCGCGCGCGCGGCGCGCACCGCTTCGCTGCAGAAGCTCGAACGCATGCAGGACGCCGAGGACGTGCGCCTGCGCGGGATGCTCAACGTCAAGAGCGGCAAGTTCGACGAGGCGCTGGGCGACCTGCGCCAGGCGCTCGAGCTCGGCGGCGAGCGCTGGGAGCAGCGCCAGCGCGTGCTGCGCGACATCTCGGCCATCGAGGCCTGGAAGGCCGGCAAGCCGTGAACTCCTTCCACCGGCATCCGGCCGCCCAGGGTGGTGTCGCATGCGCCTGATCCAGCGCTGGCTGGCCTCGGGCAAGGTGCGCAGCGCCTCGCGCCGCCTGGCCGACGATCCCAATGCACGCCACTACGCCGAGCTGGCGCAGCTCTACGCCATGCAGGGCTCGCTCAACGACGCGCTCGAGGTCGCGACCGAGGGCCTGCGCGCCTATCCCAAGGACCCCGAGCTGCGGCGCCTGTTCGACCGCACGCGCCAGATGCTGCGCGAGGGCCGCACGCGCGAACTGACCGAGGAGCTGGCCGCCAGCCCGCGGCCGGCGCTGTGGCGCGAGCTGGTCGAGATCATGCTCGAGGACGGCCGCGTGCCGCGCGCCGAGGAGATCGCCCTCGAGTGGTTTCAGGCGACGAACAGCGCGGAGGCGGTCTACTGGCGCGCGCGCGCGCGCGCCGAGCGCTACTTCATCGACCGCCACCGCGAGGATGGGCGCGTCGCGCTCGAACTGGCACAGTCTGCGCGCGAGGCGACACCCAGCGACGAGCGGCCGCTGCGCCTGATGCTCGAGATCCTGTGCCGCGTGGGCGCCTGGTCGGACGCGCGGCGCGTGCTCGCGCGGCTGCTCGAGATCTGCCCCGGCGAGCCCTACCTCGAGGCGCGCTTCCGCACCGTGGCCGCGCTGGTCGCGCGCTCGAAGGACCTGGAGGCCTGCCTGCGCGAGGTCGAGCGCACCGGCCGCTTCGCCGACGAGGCCGAGGAATCGGCCGGCGGTCCGCCGCAGAACGCGGGCCTGACCGTGCGTCCGCTGCTGCAGGCGCTGACGCGCGAGAAGGGCGTGCTGGCCTCGTTCTACGTGCGCGGACAGACGGCGCTGGTGCAGGGCCCGCGCGGCTACACCGCCGAGCGCACCGCGCGCGGCGTGGGCGAGATCCTCTCCGCCTCGCGCACGGCCGGCCGCAAGCTGGGCCTGGGCCAGGCGCTCGAGGTCCGGCTCGAGGGCAGCTTCGGAACGCTGGTCATGTCGCCGGGCGAGATGGGCGCCGGCGCGGTCTGGATGGAGGGCACGCAGCTCTCGCGCAAGCTCGAGCAGGGGCTGCAGGACCTGTCCTCGCTGACGGCGGTCAGCCGGGAGGCGCAGGCGTGAAGCAGTTCCTCGAGACGCTGGCGCGCATCCCGGGTGTGCGCATGACGGCCCTGGCCACCCCCGATGGCGTTCCGATCTGGCACCTGTCGATCGCGCACGACTCGCGCCCCGCGCCCGCGACGCCGCCCGAGGGCGAATCCGAGGGCTCGCAGGGCCTGGACGTGCACGCGCTCTCGGCCCTGGCCACCAGCTGGATCGGCGAGGTCGGCCGCTGCTGCGCGCCGCTGTCCTGGGACACGCCGCGCCGCTTCGTGCTGCGCGCCGCGCGCGGCACGCTGCTCGTCCAGGAGGCGCCCGGCGCCGTGCTGGTCGTGCTGCTCGAAGGCGGCGTGCGACCCGAGGACCTGCGCCTGCCGATGGACTCGGTCGTGGCGCGCGTGCAGCGGCACCTGCGCTCGATCGAGACGATCGACGAGCAGCGCGTGCCCGGCGCGATCCCCGGACCCCTGCCCTTCCGCACTGGCGCGGCTCCCGGCGCGATCCCGGCGCCCGATTGGAACAACAGCTCATATCCGATGCACCCGCAGACCGACAACCCCGGCTCGATCCCGAGCGGAGACTGACAGAGATGGTTCAGATCAATTTCGCGCAGAAGCAGGTCAACGCCAAGATCGTCTTCTACGGCCCGGGCATGTCGGGCAAGACGACCAACCTCGAGGTGATCCACCAGCGGGCGCCGGTTCCGAACAAGGGCGAGCTGACGAGCATCAGCACGGACGGCGACCGCACGCTGTTCTTCGACTTCATGCCGCTCGACCTGGGCACGGTGGCGGGCATGCGCACCTGCTTCCAGATCTACACCGTGCCCGGCCAGGTGTACTACAACTCGACGCGCAAGCTCGTGCTGCAGGGCGTCGACGGTGTGGTCTTCGTGGCCGACTCCTCGGCTTCGATGATGGAGGAGAACCTCGAGTCGATCCGCAACCTCGAGCAGAACCTGAACGAGTACGGCAAGAGCATCACCTCGATCCCGGTGATCCTGCAGTACAACAAGCGCGACCTGCCGGACGCGCTGCCGGTCGAGGAGCTGAACCGCATCCTCAATCCGCACGGCTTCCCGACCTTCGAGGCGGTCGCGAACACCGGGCAGGGAGTCTTCCCTACGCTCAAGTCGCTCGCCGCGAAGGTGCTCGAGTCGATCCACGGTGGCGCGAAGCCTGCAGCTCCCGGCGCGGCTCCCGCGGCCGCGCCCGCCGCGCCCGCGCCGCATCCCGCCGCCCCCGTGGCGAGCGCACCGGCTCCGAAGAACACCCCCGTCTCCGCTCCGGCGCCCGTGGCCGTGGGCGTCTCGCAGACCGGCTTCCACCAGCAGGCGGCCGCGGCTGGTGCCGGATCGGCGGCGCGTTCGTTGACGCAGACCGCGTACCAGCGCGGCTTCCAGCGCCCGGCGGCACCCGCGACCAACTCCGCCCTCCCGCCCGTGCCGACCTTCGGCGCGAAGGAGCCTCTGGCACGGACGACGATCCAGGCGCCGCCGCAGCCGACGCGCCAGGCCCCGGCTCCCGCGCAGCCGCAACAGCAGCCGCAGCAGGCCTTCAATTCGATCTCGATGGCGCCCGCGCAGGGACACGGTGCCGGCCTCTCGATGGTGCAGCCCAACTCGGGCGGCTCTGCAGGCCCGGCGGCCAAGTCCGCGTCGAACGCCCACGCGCCGCGCTCGGCAGCGCCCGCTCCGGCTCCCGCGCCGGCCGCCGCAGCTCCCGCGCAGGAAAAGCGCGGCGTGCTCCCGACTCCGCGCTCGCTGGCCGAGCGCTCGGCCCAGCCCGAACGGCAGGCGCAGGCTCGCCCGGCCGCGGCCGCTCCGGCCGCCGCCAACGCGCCGACCGCGCGTCCCGGGTCGCGCCAGGCCGCACCGGCGCCCGCGACGGTCGCGCCCAAGAAGAGCAAGTCGCTCGTCTACACCGGGATCTTCGTGCTCGCCGCGGTCGGCGTCGGTGCCATCGTCGCCAAGATCGTGTTCTCGATGTTCTGAGAGCCCCGCCGGGAGAGAATCACCATGGGTCAGATCTCCGATGCCAAGCTGCGCCAGGATCGCCTGGTGTTCTACGCCAAGGACGTCACGCGGCTCGACAGCGAACTCGACGGCTTCCTCGAGCTCTCGGGCGCGCGCTGTGCGCTGCTGATCGACAAGGAAGGCCACCTCGTGACGCGCCGCGGCGACGCGCCGCAGAGCTCGCTCGAGTCCATCTCGGCCCTGGTCGCCGGCACCTTCGCCGCCACGCGCGAGCTCGCGCGACTGATGGGCGAGGAGCAGTTCAGCACGCTCTTCCACCAGGGCAACCGCGATTCGATCCAGGTCTCGACCGTGGGCGAGCGGGCGCTGTTCGCGATGGTCTTCGACCAGCGCACGAACCTCGGCCTGGTGCGCTACTACGCCGTCGAGACCACGCGCAAGCTGCAGCGCATCATGGATGCGATCGCCGCTTCGCCGCAGGCGCTGAACCCCGGCGAGGGGCTCGACGCCAGCTTCGGGCAGAGCGCGGCCGCAGCGCTCGACAAGCTCTTCTAGGAGCCGGGTGCCCGGGGGGGGGGCTTGCAGGCCGGCAGTGGGTTCGCTACCCTGCTTCGCCCTCGATTCGCTGTACCCTCCCTCCGAGGCCTTTCACCCATGGCACGCGTCTGTACCTTTTGCGGCAAGCGCACCGAGTCCGGCGGCCAGATCGCCCGCCGCGGTCTCGCCAAGAAGGACGGTGGCGTCGGTCTGAAGACGACCGGCCACACGCTCCGCAAGTTCAAGCCCAACATCCAGAAGGTGCGCGCCGTGGTCGACGGCGTGTCCAAGCGCGTGCGACTGTGCACACGCTGCCTCAAGTCCAACGCGATCACGAAGAAGGTCCGCGCGCCGCAGTCCGCCTGAGGGCCGAGCACACCACGGTCCGATCGAAGGGCGCCTTCCGGGCGCCCTCTGCTTTTCTCCCAGGAACGGGAAGCGCGCGCCCATCCACAGGAAGGCGCACTTCGCGCCCGTCCGCTGCCCCGCGCCGAGGCCGGCCCGAAGGTCCTGGTGCGCAGGGGTGGCGCCTGCGTTTCGAGCGGAAAAACAAGGCGCGAGCGCGAAAGCAAGATCCCAACGCGGCCGGCGCGCGGGATCTGGCCGCGGCATGGATTGGAATCTCCTGGGATGCGATTCCTGCAGCGCGAGCGAGGTGGATGCTGCGCGCTCTCCCAAAAAGTTCCAAAGACGGGGCAAGGAGTCTCCGACCTCCACCGAAGTAACCAGGGATGTCGTGGCGTCGCCCATACCGGGCGAAACCCACCGGACTCTCGGTCCAAGGAGACCTGACACATGGCGATGAAGAAGAAGACCCGCAAGAAGGCAGCTCGCAAGGGCGCACGCAAGGGCAAGCGCAAGGCCTCGCGCAAGAAGAAGTGAGCTGAACGCCCAGGGAGGCTCGCATGAACAAGAGCCACCTGATCGATTTGGTCGCTGGTGAGCTGAAGACTTCGAAGCTCCAGGCCGCGCTCCTCGTCGAGACGGTCCTGGGCGGGATTCGCAAGGGGTTGGAGACGGACCAGAGCGTCACGCTCACCGGCTTCGGCACCTTCGAGCTCAAGGCGCGCAAGGCGCGCGTCGGGCGCAACCCGCACACGGGCGAGCCGATCCAGATCGCTCCAGGCCGTCGGGTCGGGTTCCGCGTGGGCAAGGCCCTCAAGGAATCCTTCTGACCCCCTGATCGACCTGTCCGAACGCATTCGGCCGGTTCCCGGAATCCTCCGGGGGCCGGCCGACCGTTTGTACGGAACCAGGCATTCTTCTCCCCGATTCGCGCTTCGGCTGCGCTTGCTGATCAGCCTCCGGGCGAATCGGGGAGAAGAATTCCTGGTTCCGTAAACCGCGCCACCTCGGCCGCGACCGTTGCGTCGTCGATCTTCGCGAACAGCGGGCCGACCGCGCCGAGCTTCTGGCCCGCCGCGAGCGTGCGCCAGCGGCCGGCTTGCGGCAGCTCCGGCCAGCCGCCGGCCTCGACCGGGCCGACGTTGCCGAGCATCTCCCAGACCGCCTGCGCCTTGCCCGGCATGAAGGGCGTCATCCAGCGCGCGAGCAGCGCGATCCACTCGCAGCAGATCGCGAGCACCGCGCCGGCGCGCGCCGGGTCGGTCTTGCGCAGCGTCCAGGGAGCGAGGCGGTCGACGAAGACGTTGGCCACCACGGCGTTCGCGAGCAGCTGCTCGGCCGCGCGGCGGAACTTGAACTCGCGCACGAGCACCGCCGGGTCGCCGATCGCGCCGCAGTCGGCGAGCAGCACGCGCTCGAGCTCGGCCGCGGTGGCCGCGTCGCAAGGCGGCACGCGGCCCTCGTAGTTCTTGTCGAGGAAGCGCAGGACGCGCGTGACGAGGTTGCCGATCTTGTCCGCCAGCCCGGCGTTGACGCAGGCCTGGAAGTCCTCCCAGCGCCAGTCGCTGTCGGCCGTCTCGGGCGCGCTCGCGAGCAGGTAGAAGCGCGCCGCCTCGGCGTCGAAGCGCGCGCAGAAATCCTCGATCGGGATCGTGCGCTTCTCCGAGGTCGAGAACTTGCCGCCCTGCAGGTTGTAGAACTCGTTGGCCGGCACCTGCCAGGGCAGCACGTACTCCTGCTTCACCCCGTACAGCATCGAGGGGAAGATCAGGCAGTGGAACGCGATGTTGTCCTTGCCGATGAAGTGCACGAGGCGCGAGTCCGCGCTCTGCCACCAGCGCTTCCACTCGTCGGGCTTGCCCGAGCAGGCGCGCCCATTCCTGCGTGAACGAGACGTACCCGATCGGCGCGTCGAACCAGACGTAGAGCACCTTGCCCTGCTCGCCGCCGGCGCGATCCTCGGGCACCGGCACGCCCCAGCTCATGTCGCGCGTGATCGGCCGCAGCCCGATCTGCGCCAGCTGGTTGCCGATGAAGCCCGTGACGTTCGGCTTCCAGGGGTGCGACTCGAACCAGGCGCCCAGGTGCTCGTCGCGCAGCCGGGCGAGGTCGAGGTACCAGTGCAGCGTGGGCCGCTTCTCGGGCGTCGTGCCGCAGATCTTGCAGCGCGCGACCTTCATCTTGAGCGGCTCGAGCTCCTGGCCGCACTTCGGGCATTCGTTGCCGCGCGCCTGTTCGTGGCCGCAGAAGTAGCACGTGCCGACGATGTAGCGGTCGGCCAGGAACTTCTGGTCCTTGGGGCAGTAGAGCTGCTCGGTCGACTGCTTCTGGAGGTAGCCGTTCAGGTCCAGGCGCCGGAAGAACTCCTGGCTCGTCGCGGCGTGCTCGGGGCAGATGCTCGTCCCCGACCAGACGTCGAAGCGGATCCCGAAGCGGTCGAAGGTGTCCTTGATCGAGGCGCGCCAGCGCGCGACGTACTCGGCGTAGGGCACGCCCTCCTGCTCGGCGTTGATCGTGATCGCCGTGCCGTGCTCGTCGCCGCCGCAGACGTAGAGCACTTCCTCGCCCTGCATGCGCAGCGTGCGGACGTAGACGTCGGCCGGGAGATACGCGCCCGTCACGTGGCCGAAGTGGATCGGCCCGTTGCAGTAGGGGAGCGCGCTGGTGACGAGGTAGCGGGGCTTGGCGGAGGGGCTCACCCCAGCATGATGTCCTGTGCGCGCCGCGGTTGCGAGCCGCGCCTGGCGGCGCCGCCGGTCGGAGCGGAGAATGCGCCTAATCATGCACGCACACTCGATGGAACGCTGGCAGCACGAGCACGTCTTCCTCGGCCCCGCCCACGCGCGCAACGAGCGCCGCATCCGGCTGGTGGTCGGGCTGACGCTGCTGATGATGGTGGGCGAGATCGTGGCCGGATCGATCTACGGCTCGCTGGCGCTGCTGGCCGACGGCTGGCACATGGCGACGCACGCGGGGGCGCTCTCGGTCAGCGCGGCCGCCTACGCCTTCGCGCGGCGCAAGGCGCGCGACTCGCGCTACGTGTTCGGCACCGGCAAGGTGGGCGACCTCGCGGGCTTCAGCAGCGCGGTGATCCTCGCCGGGGTGGCCTGCCTGATCGGATTCGAGTCGTTCCGGCGGCTGCTGCGTCCGGAGTCGATCCGCTTCGACGAGGCCATCTTCGTCGCGGTGCTGGGTCTGGTGGTGAACATCGTCAGCGCGCTCCTGCTGCAGCAGCGGCACGACGAGCACGCTCACCCGCATCCGCAGCACGAGCACGAGGGGCACGCGCACCACGACCACAACCTGCGTTCCGCACACCTGCACGTGCTGGCCGACGCCTTGACCTCGGTCTTCGCCATCGGCGCCCTGTGCGCGGGCAAGTTCCTGGGCTGGTCCTGGATGGACGCGCTGTGCGGAGTCCTCGGCGCGGCCGTGATCTCCCGCTGGTCCTTCGGACTGCTGCGCGACACCGGCGCCGTGCTGCTCGACGTCGAGCCGGATCCGCAGCTCAGCACCCGGATCCGCGAGCGCATCGAGGGCGCGAACGGCGACAAGCTCGCCGACCTGCACGTCTGGCGCGTCGGGCCGGGCAACTTCGCGGCGATCCTCTCGATCGTGAGCACGGAGCCGCGCGCGCCGGACCACTACAAGGAGCTGCTGCAGGGCATCGGGCACCTCGCGCACGTCACGGTCGAGGTGCAGCCCTGCGTCGGCGGCGAGTGCTGAGTGCGGGGTTGCGCGGAATCGGCCGATAGTCGTACGATCGCCGCTCGCATGCCGTCCCTCCTCCGACGCCTGACCGCCTGGCTGTGCCTGGCGACGGCCCTGCTGACCGGCCTGCCGCCGGCGCAGGGATTCGTCCTGTGCCTGGAGGCGGACGGTTGCGTAAGCGTGGACCTCGCGGCGCCCTCGGAGCATTGCAGTTGCTGCGAGTCGCACGAGCAGGCCGCTGCGGCGCCCGTGCAAGACGCGCGCGTGCTCGGGGAGGCCGGCTGCGCCTGCGTGGACCTCGTCGTACTCGGCGTCGCACAGGTTCGTTCGGGCCAGATCCGGCCGATCGGCCCCCAACTGGAGTTCGCGCCGGCCCCGGCCCCTGTGGACGCGCTCCCGGTGCCCGTCCTGGTTCCGCCCGCCTCGCGCAGCGCCCGCGCCGAGGTTCCGCGGCCGCCCGGCTCGCTGGCGCTGATCCGCAGCGTCATCCTTCTGCTCTGAGGGCCTGCCCGTCCCGATGCCGCGCGTGCTCGACCACGCGGGGCGGATGGTTTCATGCCCGGGCAATCCCGTTCGGGCATCTGTTGGACCCGATCGACGCGGAGGATGTGCTTGACCCTGGTGCCGTTCCGTCCCGGCTTGCTCTGCGCCGCAAGCCTCGCTTGCCTGGGCTGCGTGAGCTACAGCGCGCGAACGCTGGCTCCTGCAGATGAGCTCGCGCTCCTGCGAGCTTCGAACCTAGCCGAACTGCGCATCGAGTACTCGGTGGCGGGAGCGCAGGCCGCTCCGGATCTCCGTGCATTCGACGCGGATGACGGCCTCGACGAAGCGGAGCTGGCCGCCCTCGCCTTGACGCTCAACCCCGGCCTGCGTGCCAAGCGCGCGGGAGTCGGGGAGGCACGAGCGCTGCTCGTTTCGGCGGGACTGCTGCCCAATCCGGACCTGGGTGCGTTCATCCGCTCGGGCGTGGGCGGGACCTCGGGCACTGGGCTCGGCCTCGACGCCATGTTCGCGCTCCTGCGGCCCGACGAGCGCCCGGCCAAGCGCGAGGTCGCCGAGTCGCAGGTCGAACTGGTTCGAGCCGAGATCGCTGTCGAGGAACTGGGCCTCATCGCGCTCGTCCGGCGCGCGCGCATCGGGGTTCTCTCGGCCGAGCAGGCGCTGCGCCTCCTCGAGCAGGAACTCGCGGTGCGCACCGAGGCCGTGACGCTCGTGCGCAGGCAACGCGAACTGGGCGAGGCGACCGAGCTGGCCCTCTCCCTCGTCGAATTGGATCGAACGACCGTCGAGCGCGGAGTGCGCGAGGCCCGGGCGTCGACCGAGCGGGAACGCAGCGGGCTCAATGCGCTTCTCGGAGTCCCGCCCACGCTCGAACTCGGCCTCGCAGGCAGTGGAGTCGATCTGGTCTTCACGATCGGCCAGGATCTTTCCGACGCGCAGATCGACGCACGGCTGATCTCCGACTCTCCGGAGCTCCGAGCCCGCGCCGCGGACTACCGTCAGGCGGAGGCGGAGCTGCGCCTCGCCGTTTCGATGCAGTACCCGGGCATCCAGCTCGGACCGACCTACGAGAAGGACATCGAAGGCAGCGAGGGGCTCGGGCTCGGGGCGTCGATCGAGCTTCCGCTCTTCGACCGCAACCAGGGCGGAATCGCCGCGAAGGAAGCGCTGCGCGAGCGCCGGCGTTTCGAGTACGTCGCAGCGCTCCACGAGCTGCGCGCGCGGGCGTTCGAGGCGCGCGCCGATGTGCGCCGGGCGCGAGCCGAGGTCGAACTCGAGCAGCGCGATGCATTGCCGCTCGTGCAGCGAACGGAGGCGCTCTTCGAGGCGGCGCTGCGGGCGCATGAGTTGTCCGTGTTCGAGTGGCTTGCCGCCCGGAGTCGAGCCATCCAGGCACGTCGAGACCTGCTCGATGCGCTGACACGCTACGCAAGTGCCGTCGTGGACCTCGACTCCGCAGTGGGTGCGCCCCTCGTTGCGGTCGTCAACGCGGGCAAGGGCGAAGAATCGAAACGGTGAGGATCATGAGTTCACAACATCCGCAAGCTCCCCAGCCCCGGTCCCGCGCTCGTTCCGTGCTCGCTGCGCTCCCGACGCTGCTCGTCCTCGGTGGCATCGGGGCGGTGGGATACTGGGGACATCACAGCGGGTGGCGGGCGCCCAGATTCTCGGAGTTGTTCGGGTCAGCACCCGCGGCCCAGAAGGAGGACTGGTGCCTGGAGCACAACGTGCCCGACTCGCAGTGCATCGCCTGCCACCCTGAGCTCAGCGGGGCGAACCCTGCCGACTGGTGCAAGGAGCACGGCATGCCCGAATCGAAGGACACCGTGTGTCACCCCGAGTTGTTGACGACCGGAGTCGCACAGGACTGGTGCGCAGAGCACGGAGTGCCGGAGTCGGCCTGTCCGACCTGCCATCCGGAGATCGCCCGCAAGGGCGAGCTGCCTGCCGACGGGGATCCGCTGATCGTCTCGAACGGCACGCACGAGAACGAGCGCCGGGAGGACCATCCCCAAGGAGGGCCGGATCCGGCCGCTGGCGCGATCCGGGATCCGCGCACGTGCCAGAAGCACGCACTCAAGGTCCAGTTCGCCTCGCTCGCCGCGCTGAACAAGTGCGGCGTCAAGCTGGGCCAGGTGGTCGAGCGCCCGATGTCGGACTCGATCGTGGTGAATGCCGAAGTCGACTACGACCGCCGGCGCTTCGCCAGGCTCGCGCCACGTGTGGCCGGCACCGCCCGCGCGGTGGAGCACGCGCTGGGCGAGAGCGTGCAGGCCGGCGACGTGCTGCTGCGCATCGATTCGGCCGAGGTTGGCCGCGTGCGGGCCGAACTGCTCGAAGCCCAGAGCGAGTCCGAGTCGAGCGCGCGCTCCCTCGAGCGAGCGCAGCGCTCGAGCGTGGCGGGGTTCCGCACCGAGGCCGAGCGGCTCGCGGCCGAGGCGCTCGCGCGCGCGGCGGAAATCCGCCTGCACAACGCGCGCCGGGCGTGCGTCAACCTCGGACTCGAGCCCGAGGACGAGTTCGCGGCCGTCCGCGCGCCGCTCGCGGGCGTCGTCGTGGGCTGCGCCGTCGTGACCGGCGAGGTGGTCGATCCCGCGCGCACTCTGTTCGAGATCGCCGACACCACCCGCATGTGGGTCACGATGGATGTGCCCCAGACCGACGCGCACCGGGTGAGCCTCGGCGAAGAGGTCATCTTCCGCCCGGACGATGCGCGCGACGAGGTGGTCGTCGGCCGCGTCGGCTGGATGTCCACCGCGGTCGACGAGATGACGCGCACCGTCAAGGTGCGGGCGGACGTGGAGAATCCGACCGGCGCGCTGCGCGCGCACTCCTTTGGACGGGCGCAGATCGTGGTGCGCACGAGCCCGCAGGCGGTCGCGGTGCCGACCGAAGCAGTGCAGTGGGAAGGCTGCTGTTTCGTCGTCTTCGTGCGTGTCGGCGAGGCCATCTTCCAGACGCGCAAGGTGCGCCTCGGGGCCAAGGATTCGGCCTACACCGAGGTCCTCGGCGGCCTTGCGCCGGGCGAGATCGTCGCCACCACGGGCAGCCACGTGCTCAAGTCCGAGATCCTGAAGAGCAGCCTCGGCGCTGGCTGCACGGACGAGTGAGGCACGCGCACCACTCATGCTGAACTGGATCCTCTCGTGGTCGTTGCGCAACCGGGTGCTGGTGCTCGGTGCAACCTTCGCATTCCTGGTGATCGGCGTGGTCTCGCTGCGCCGGCTCGACTTCGACGCCTTTCCGGACACGACACCGGTGCAGGTGCAGATCAACACGGTGGCTGCCGGCACTCGGGCCGGAGCAGGTCGAGCAGCAGATCACGTTTCCGATCGAGCAGGCGATCAGCGGGCTGCCCAGGCTCGAGTCGGTGCGTTCGATCTCGAAGTTCGGGCTCTCGCAGGTGGTCGTGACGTTCAAGGACGGCACCGAGATCTACTTCGCGCGCCGGCTCGTGAGCGAGCGGCTCGCTGCCGTGCAGCTCCCTCCGGGGATCGCGCGGCCCGAGCTCGGTCCGGTCGCCACCGGCCTGGGTGAGGTCTTCCACTACGTCGTCACCTCCGATACGGGCGACATGACGCAGGCGCGCACCGTCCAGGACTGGATCATGAAGCCGGCTCTGCGCGCCGTGCCCGGGGTCGCGGAAGTGAACAGCTGGGGCGGCAACGAGAAGCAGTACCAGGTGCGCATCGAGTCCTCGCACCTGGTGAAGCACGGGCTCACCTTCGACCAGGTCGTCGAAGCGGTCGAGCAGAACAACCTGAACGCCGGCGGCGGCAACATCGCGACGTCGGGCAATATGCTCCTGGTCCAGGGCATTGGCTCCGTCACGAACCTGGAACAGCTCTCGCAGATCGTCGTCGCGGCCAAGGACGGGGCTCCGATCCGCTGCGGGACGTTGCGAGCGTCGAGATCGGTTCCGAGATCCGCCGCGGCGCCGTGACCTACCAGGGCCAGGGCGAAGCCGTGCTCGGCCTGGGATTCATGCTGATGGGGGAGAACACCCACGAGGTGACCTCGCCGATTGAAGGCGAGGCTCGAGGAGGTCAAGCGGCTGATGCCCGCCGGCGTGCACCTCACCACGGTCTACGACCGCACGGAACTCGTCGACCACGTGATCGACACGGTGCGACAGAACCTGTTCGAGGGCGGGCTGCTGGTGATCGCGGTCCTGTTCCTGTTCCTGGGCAACCTGCGCGCCGGGCTTGATCGTCGCCTCTGCCATCCCGCTCTCGATGCTGTTCGCGTTCACGGGAATGCTGCAGTTCGGCATCGCGGGCAGCCTGATGAGCCTGGGCGCGCTCGACTTCGGCCTGGTCGTGGACAGTGCGGTGATCCAGGTCGAGAACTCGGTGCGGCACATGGCCCACGACCGGGTCAAGCGCAAGCTCATCGACGTCGTGCGCGACGCGGCATCCGAAGTGCTCCAGCCGACGATGTTCGGCGAGCTGATCATCATCCTGGTCTACGTGCCGATCCTGACGCTCGAAGGCATCGAGGGGAAACTGTTCCGGCCGATGGCGCTGACGGTGATCCTCGCCCTGCTCGGGTCGCTGATCCTGTCGCTGACCGTGATGCCGGTGCTGGCGAGCTACCTCCTGCCGCACAGAGATGCGAAGAGCGCGACCCGCTGCTCGTGCGCTGCGCGCAGTGGCTCTACCGCCGGTGCTGCGCGGCGTCATGCGCCAGCGCTACGCGATGCTCGGGCTGGCGGCTCGCGACTACTGCGGCTCGGCGTCGATCGTTGCGCGCGGACTGGGCTCGGAGTTCGTGCCGCGCCTTTCGGAAGGCGCGATCGTCGTCAACGTCGTGCGTCTCGCGGGCACGGACCTCGAGGAGTCCGTGCGCTACAACACGCAGATGGAGCGCGCACTCCTGCGGCGTTCCCCGACGAGATCGAGCACGTATGGAGCCGCATCGGGACAGCGGAGGTCGCCACCGACCCCATGGGCGTCGAGCTGACCGACATCTTCCTCTCGCTCAGGCCGCGGGAGACCTGGAAGCGTGCCGCCGACCAGGCCGAGCTGGTCGAACTCGTGCAGCGGGAGTTGCGCGACATGCCCGGGCCAGCGCATCGCACTCACCCAGCCGATCGAGATGCGCATCAACGAAATGGTGGCCGGCGTCCGCGGCGACGTGGCGATGAAGCTCTACGGCGACGACTTCGCCGTGCTCACGGCCAAGGCCCAGGAGATCGGGGCGGTCCTCGGCTCGATCGAGGGCGTGACCGACCTCAGCACCGAGCAGATCAGCGGCCAGCCCGTGCTGGAGATCCGCGTCGGACCAGGATGCCCTGGCGCGCTACGGCATCCCGGCGAAGTCCGTGATGGACATCGTCGAGTCCATCGGCTCGAAACACCTGGGCGAGGTCGTCGAGGGCCAGTTGCGCTTCCCGCTGGTCGTGCGCCTGCCCGAGCGCGAGCGCCAGGATGCCGCCGTCGATCGGGGCGATCACCGTCAGCACCGCCGGAGGCGAGCGCATTCCGCTCTCGATTCTCGCGCGGATCGGGGAGCTCGAAGGGCCCTCGACCGATCAGCCGCGATTGGGGCCAACGCCGGATCACCGTGCAAGCCAACGTGCGCGGGCGCGACGTCGGCAGTTTCGTCGCCGAGGCCCAGCGCCGGATCGAGAAGGAGGTCAAACTCCCCGCGGGTCGCTATCGGATCGAGTGGGGCGGCCAGTTCGAGAATCTCGCGCGCGCCGGGGCCGGCTGCTGGTCGTCGTGCCGATCGTGCTGGCGCTCATCGTCGGCGCTGCTCTACCTGACCTACCGCAGCGCGCGCGACTCGCTGATCGTGTTCGCCGGCGTGCCCTTTGCCGCCGTTGGCGGTGTCCTCGCGCTGTGGGTGAGGGGGATGCCGTTCTCGATCTCCGCGGCTGTGGGGTTCATCGCACTCTCGGGTGTCGCCGTGCTGGCGGAGATGGTGCTGGTCTCCTACATCCGGCAGCTGCGCGTTCGGGGTCTGCCGCTGGCGCAGGCGATCGAGGAAGCCTGCACGACGCGCCTGCGCCCCGTGCTGATGACGGCGCTGGTCGCCGCGCTGGGCTTCGTTCCGATGGCCCTCAGCACGGGCGTGGGGGCCGAGGTGCAGCGTCCGCTCGCGACCGTCGTGATCGGCGGTGTGCTCAGCAGCACGCTGCTGACGCTGCTGGTGCTGCCGGCGCTGTATCTGGTGTTCGCTGCGCGCCAGGCGCAGCACACCCTGACGGGACCCGGCCCGGATTGAGTAGCCTGCGGCGCGCATGCCGCAGATCGAGATCCACCAGGGCGACAACCTCGAGCTCCTGCCGCGCCTCGCCGACGCGAGCTTCGCGCTGGTCTACATCGACCCGCCCTTCAACACCGGCAGGCGCCAGCACAGGAGCAGCACGCGCGTGGTGCGCGACGCGCAGGGCGCGCGGCGCGGCTTCCGCGGAACGCGCTACGCGAGCGTGCAGCTCGGCAGCCGCTCGTTCGCCGACAGCTTCGACGACTACCTCGGCTTCCTCGAGCCGCGCCTGGTCGAAGCGCGCCGGCTGCTCTCGCCCACGGGCAGCCTGTTCGTGCACCTCGACAGCCGCGAGGTGCACTACGTCAAGGTGCTGCTCGACCAGCTCTTCGGGCGCGCGTGCTTCCAGAACGAGATCGTCTGGGCCTACGACTACGGCGCGCGCTCGAAGTCGCGCTGGCCGCGCAAGCACGACAACATCCTCTGGTACACGAAGCACCCGACGCGCTTCACCTTCGACTACGCCGCGATCGACCGCATTCCGTACCTGGCGCCGGAGCTGGTCACGCGCGAGAAGGCCGCGCGCGGCAAGACGCCCACCGACACCTGGTGGCAGACGATCGTCAGCCCGACCGGCAAGGAGAAGACCGGCTATCCGGCGCAGAAGCCGCTGGCGATCCTGGAGCGCATCGTGCGCGTGCACTCGCGGCCCGGCGAACGGCTGCTCGACTTCTTCGCCGGCAGCGGCACGCTGGGCGAGGCGGCCCTGCGCCACGGCCGCGAGTGCGTGCTGATCGACTCGAACCCCGAGGCCGTGGCGCTCATGCGCGCGCGCCTGGCGCGTGCGGCTCAGGAGGGCAGCGCGTTGCCGGAGTTGTCCGGGCTGCTCTCGGCCTCGGGCATGCGCCGCGGCAGGAGCACGCGGAAGCGCGCGCCGCCGAGCGTCGACTCGCCGACCTCGATCGAGCCGGCGTGCTCGTCGACGGCCATGCGCGTCAAGGCCAGGCCCAGGCCGTAGCCGATGCGCCGGCCGGCGGCCTGCGGACCGCGGAAGAAGGGCTCGAAGATGCGCGCTCGCAGTTCGGGAGGGATGCCCGGGCCGGCGTCCTCGACCAGGACCTCGATCTCCTGCGGCAGGCCGCGCACGCGCGCCACGACCTTCGAGTTGGCCGGGCTCCACTGGATCGCGTTGGCGACCAGGTTGCGGATGGCGCGCAAGAGCGCCTCGCGGTCGCACCAGATGCGTGTGTCGCCCTCGACGGTGAGTTCGAGCTGCACCTTGTGGCGCGCGCCCTGGGTGCGCTCGCGCGCCAGGCGGATCTGCGCCTCCTCGCCCAGGTCGATCAGCTCGCGCGGATGCGCTCGGCCGGCCTCGCCCGCCGAGCAGATCGTGACCAGGTTGTCGATCGCGTCGCCCAGCGAGCGCAGCTCCTCGAGGTGCGAGGTGAGCACCTTGCGGTAGGCCTCGCCGTCGCGCTCGCGCAGCAGCGCCACCTCCGTCTCGCCCACGAGATTCTGCACCGGCGAGCGCAGCTCGTGCGCCAGGCCGGCGGTGAAGATGCGCGCCTGCGTCGTCTCGCGGCGCACCTTCTCGAGCATCTCCGAAAGCGCGTCGGCGATGGTCGCGATCTCGATCGGCGCGTGCTCGACCGCGATCGCGAGCGGCTCATCCAGGCTGCGCACCTCGCGCGCGCGGCTGGCCACCTGGCCCAGCAGGGCCGAGACGCGCGCGAAGAAGAAGCGGCTGTAGACGAGAGCCACGCCCATGCTGGCCAGGATCACGACCAGCGCGTAGGTGAGGAACTCGCGCAGCGGGCGGTAGAGCGCGTTGGCTTCCACGGCGAGCAGGATGCGCCAGCCGCTCGGCTCGGTCTGCCGGCGCAGCCACAGCTTGCCGTGGGAGATCTTGCCGCGATCCGCGCTCGGCCAGCGATCCGGGAACCCGGGCGTGAAGAGCGCCGGAGGCGAGCCCCGCTCGAGCCAGGGTGGGGCATCATCCTTGGCGCCCGGGCGCCAGATGCGCCAGGCGAAGTGGCAGTCGGAATGCAATCCGGCCAGGCCCGAGACCCATTGGTTGATCTTGGTCTCGTTGGGCCAGCGACTGGCGAGTTCCTCGAGCGGCGCCTTGGGGTCGGGCGGGAGCGCGTCCTTCTCCAGGTTGTTGCCCATCTCGTCCAGCTCCTCCTTCGCGAGCGAGTCCACCTCGCCGTCGAAGGAGCGCTCCAGGAACCAGGCGCTGGCCGCACTGATCGCGATCACGAACAGCGAGGTGCTGATCAGGAACAGCGTCGTCAGCCTGCGGGCCAGCGACCAGGGCCGCGCGCCGCCAGCGCCGGCCGGTTTCAGGTCCGTGGCGCCTGCTTCTCCCATTCGGACAGCGGCGCGATGCGATAGCCCTCGCCGCGCGAAGTCTGGATCACGGCCGCTCCGGTGCGCTCGAGCTTGCGGCGCAGGCGCGCCACGTGCACGTCGACCACGTTGGTGCCCGGGTCGAAGTCGATGCCCCAGACCTCGAGCAAGAGCTCGGCGCGCGAGAAGACCTTCTCGGGCTGCGTCAGCAGCACGCGCAAGAGGTCGAACTCGCGCGGCGAGAGGTCGACCTTGTGCCCGGCGCGCGCCACGCTGCGGTGCGCGAGGTCCAGGCGCAGGTCGCCCAGCTCGATCGGCGCGAGCGACTTGCGCCGGCGCACCACCGAGTCGATGCGCGCCAGCAGTTCCTCGAAGGCGAAGGGCTTGATGATGTAGTCGTCGGCGCCCAGGCGCAGGCCCTTGACGCGTTCCTCGACCGAGTCGCGCGCGGTGACGAAGATCACCGGCGTCTCGCGTCCGCGCTCGCGGATCTCGTTCAGGAACTCCCAGCCGTTCTTCACCGGCATCATCACGTCCAGCAGGATCATGTCGAAGCCGGCCTGCGTGGCCTGCGCCAGGCGCTCGAGCGCGGCGCCGCCGTCGGGCACGGTCTCGCACTGGTTGCCGGATTGCTCCAGGCCTGCAGCGACGAAGGCGCGGAACTTGGGATCGTCATCGACGACGAGCAGACGCATGCGGATCAACCTCCCCCGCCAAGATACGGATCCGGCAGCCCGCGCGGTAGTGAATCAGCCGTCACGCCCGCCGGACCGCGGGCCGGGCGCGCAGATCCGACTTGTCCAGGCGCACGAAGAGCCACAATCCGCCGATCGAGGCCACCGGCACGCCGACCAGCGGACCGACGAAGGGCAGCACGAAGCACAGGCCGCTGGCGATGCCCAGCGAGATCCACTCGGGCAGGTGGGCGGCCAGGAAGGCCAGGCGCTGGCGCATGCTCCAGCGCCGGCGCGAGAAAGGGATGTCGAGCAGCGTCAGGGCGGTCGCGAAGCCGGCCACGACGGCGAAGAGCGGCACGCCGAAGAGCGGCAGGAACTTGACCCACACGAAGGCCAGCAGCACGAGCAGCGCCAGCAGCGAGGCCTTGATGCTCGTCCACCAGGTCGAGAGCTCGCGCCCGATGCGCTGCGCCGCGCGCGGGCGCAGCCCGCGCTCCTCCAGGCGCGCGCGCGGGTCGCTGCCGAACCAGCGCGCCTCGATGCGCGCCTGCACCGAGTCGAGGAACGGCCCGCAGAAGGCCTCGTACACGACCGAGAAGCACCACAGGCAGACCAGGCTGGCGGTCAGCGCCAGCGCGACGAAGGCCAGCACGCGCGCCGAGAGCAGCAGTGCGCCGCTGCGCACGAGCCAGCCGAGCACGGGCTTGAGCAGCGCCGGCAGCTGCTCGAGCTCGCCCGAGAGATCGCGGTCCAAGGCCGAGAGCGCGCCCGAGATCCACGACCAGGCCCAGGCGAAGACCAGCCCGAAGACGGCGCTGCTCAGCAGGAAGGGCGGCACGAGCAGGCGCTTGGTGCGCGGCGTCGTGAGCAGCAGCCGCAGGCCGTGCCCGAGCGCGCGGAAGCCCTCGAACGCCCGCGCGGCGCCGCGCGCGCGGGGTGCCTGCAGGGAAGGCTCGCGCGGCGCGTGTGCGCAGAGCGGGCATTCCTCGGTCGCAGCGTGGTAGCCGCAGGTGCGGCAGGGGAGCGGGTCCATGTGCGGGTTCCGCCGCGGGACGGCGGAGGATAGGATGCCCCCTTTGCGGCCCCGTCCCACAGCAGATTCCAGCAGCCCGGAGCCCGGATGAGACCTTTCCAGCAGCTCGACTACATCCGCCTCGACGACCAGTTCTCCGAGGACGAACGCATGGTGCGCGACACCGTGCGCTCCTGGGTCACCGAACGCTACCTGCCGCTGGCGATGGAGCACTTCGAGGCCGGCACCTTCCCGATGCAGCTCGTGCCCGAGCTGGCCGAGCTGGGCGTCTTCGGCCCGACGATTCCGGCCGAGTACGGCTGCGCGGGCCTGAACAACGTCGCGGCCGGCCTGATCTACCAGGAGCTCGAGCGCGGCGACTCGGGCCTGCGCTCGTTCGTCTCGGTGCAGGGCGGGCTGGTGATGTACCCGATCTACGCCTTCGGCAGCGAGGCGCAGAAGCAGCACTGGCTGCCGCAGCTCGCGAGCGGCAAGGCGATCGGCTGCTTCGGCCTGACCGAGCCCGACTTCGGCTCGAACCCCGGCGGCATGCTCACGACCGCGAAGCAAGGACGGCAAGGGCTGGGTGCTCAACGGCCGCAAGATGTGGATCACCAACGGCACCGTCTCCGACGTGGCCGTCGTCTGGGCGCGCGCCGACGGCACGATCCGCGGCTTCCTGGTCGCCGAAGGGCACGCCCGGCTTCAGCGCGCCCGAGCAGAAGCACAAGTTCAGCCTGCGCGCCTCGGTCACGAGCGAGCTCGTGCTGCAGGACGTCAAGCTGCCCGAGGACGCGATCGCTGCCGGAGTTCGGGCGGGCTCGAAGTCGCCGCTGGCCTGCCTGACGCAGGCGCGCTACGGCATCGCCTGGGGCGCGCTCGGCGCCGCGCTCGCCTGCTTCGACGAGGCGCTCGCGCTACTCCAAGGCGCGCGTCGTCTTCGACAAGCCGCTGGCGGGCTTCCAGCTGCCGCAGAAGAAGCTGGCCGACATGGCGACGCAGATCACGCTCGGCCAGCTGATGGCGCTGCAGCTCGGGCGCCTGAAGGACAAGGGCAAGCTCACGCCGGCGAAGGTCTCGATGGGCAAGCGCAACAACGTGATGCTGGCGCTCGAGACCGCGCGCACCTGCCGCGACATGCTCGGCGCGAACGGCATCAGCCTCGAGTACCAGACCGGCCGCCACATGTGCAACCTGGAGTCGGTCGTGCACCTACGAGGGCACGCACGACATCCACACGCTGGCGATCGGCCACGAGCTGACCGGCATCCCGGCCTACCGCTGAGTACCGCGATGGCGCAGCGCTCCATGCGGCGAGCCCTGCTGGACGTGTGCTCCCTCGCGCTCGGCCTGTGCGGCGCCTGCAGCAAGCCGCGCCTCGATCCGGTCCTGGCGAGCGGGACGAACACGCTCGACGCCGAGGTGCTGCAGCTGATCGAGACCAAGGTGGCGGCCGTGCGCGCGGCGCCTTCCGACGCGCAGGCGCACGCCGACCTCGCGCTGGTCTACGAGGCCAACGAGCTGTTCGATGCCTCCGGACAGAGCTACGCGCAAGCGCTGGCGCTCGACGGCTCGAAGCCGATCTGGCTCTTCCACAGCGCGCTGGCCCTGCGCGGGAGCGGCAAGCGCGAGGCGGCGCTCGAGCTGCTGCGCAAGGTTGCCGGACGCATGCCCGACTCGCCGGCCGTGCAGCAGCGCCTGGGGCAGTGGCTGCTCGAGACGGGCGATCCCGACGGCGCGCGCGCAGCCTTCGAGCGCGCGCTCGCCCTGCGGCCCGAGCAGCCCGGGTTCCTGACCGGCCTCGCCTACGTGGAGCTCGCGCGCGAGCACTGGCGTGAGGCGCTCGCGCTGGCCCGGCGCGCGCTCAAAGGCGCCCCCGGCTACGGTCCCGCGCGCTTCGCCGAAGGCCAGGCGTTGCAGGGCCTGGGGCGCGGCGAGGATGCCAAGGCCCCGCTGGCGGCGGGCGTGGACGCCAAGGTGCTCTGGTATCCCGACGAGCTGTCGCACGACTTCGAGGCCTACCGCATCGGGACGGTGGCACTCTCCAGCCAGGCGTCCAGCTCCCTGGCGGAAGGCAACTTCGCGCGCGCCCTCGAACTCTACGATACGCTCGTGCGGCGCAAGCCGGAGGACCCCGACCTGCTGCGCAGCCTGGGCGGGTGCCTGACCGAAGTCGGGCAGCTCGAGCGCGCGCAGGAGGTGCTGGACAAGGCCCTCGCGCTCGCGCCTCAGTCGTACGCCGTGCACCTGGAACGCAGCAACCTCTTCATGCGCCAGAACCGCATCGCCGACGCGCGCCTCGAGGCCGAGCGCGCGGTCGAGCTGGGCGGCTCGCTCGGGCGCACGCACCACCAGCTCGGGGCCGTGCTGCTGCAGCAGCAGGATTTCGAGGGCGCGCGCC
The DNA here is from genome assembly GCA_963829015.1 of uncultured Planctomycetota bacterium. Taxonomy (GTDB): domain Bacteria; phylum Planctomycetota; class UBA1135; order UBA1135; genus JADJLZ01. Next base: position 658,302 of record CAWHGR010000001.1, read on the forward strand.
GCGAGCTCGAGGCCGCCGTCGCGCTGGACGTCCACGATGCGCGCATCTTCCTCGAGCTGACCAACGCGACCTCGAAGCTGGGCCAGCTGGAGCCGGCGCGCCGCTGGTGCCGCCGGGCGCTCGAGCTCGACCCGAACTCGGTGCCCGGCCGCGGCCTGCAGGGACTGCTGGCGATCGCGGCGCAGGACCTCGACGAGGCGCGCACGGCACTGGGAGTGCTCGAGCGCGTGGCGCCGGGCGACTCGCGCACCGGCCTGCTGCGTTCGGAGTTGCAGAAGGCGCGCCGCTGAGGAGTGCCCGCATGCGTACCACGGATCCCGCGCCGTTCTTCTTCGGCCTGCTGCTCGCCGGCTGCGGCGACGACGCGACGCGCGAGGCGCACCCGGCCACGGCCGCGCCGGGCGCGCTGTGGTTCGAGGAGGTCGCGCAGTCCTCCGGGCTCTCGTTCCAGCACCTGCGCGGCCTGACGCAGCGCTTCTGGCTGCCCGAGATCATGGGCGCGGGCCTGTGCTGGATCGACTACGACGGCGACGGCCACCCCGACCTCTACGTCGTGCAGAGCGGCGACCTCGAGCCGGCCGGCCAGGCGCTGCCCGGCTGCAAGCTCTTCCGCAACCTGGGCGATGGCAACTTCGAGGACGTGACCGCGCGTGCCGGCGTCGCGGGCCGCGGCTACGGCATGGGCTGCACAGCGGCCGACTACGACGGCGACGGACGCGTGGACCTGTTCGTCACCTGCTGCGGCCCGAGCATCCTCTACCACAACCAGGGCGACGGCACGTTCCGCGACGTGACCGAAGAGGCCGGCGTGGGCGCTCCCGGCTGGGGCACGAGCTGCGGCTTCGTCGACGTCGACGCCGACGGCGACCTCGACCTGTTCGTCGTCAACTACGAGCGCTGGAAGAAGGAGTCCGAGAGCCCCTGCCTGTCGGCCGCGGGCGAGCGCGACTACTGCGCGCCGAACAACTACAAGTCGCCCGCGCAGAGCCGGCTGTACGTCAACGACGGGCAGGGCCGCTTCCACGACGGCAGTGCGCAGGCGGGCCTGAACAGTGTCACGGGCCACGGCATGGGCCTGGGGCTGGCGGACTTCGACGGCGACGGGCGCATCGACGTCTACGTCTCGAACGACAGCATGCCGAACCAGCTCTGGATCGGCACGGGCGGCGGGAAGTTCGTCGACCAGGCGCTGCCGCGCGGCTGTGCGCTCAACCGCTTCGGGGCCAGCCAGGCCAGCATGGGCACGGTCGTGGCCGACTTCGACGAGGACGGCGACCCCGACGTGTTCATCACCAACCTGCGCGGCGAGTCGACCACGCTCTACGAGAACGACGGCCGCGGCAACATGCGCGACGTGATCTCGCGCACGGGCATGGCGGCCGCGAGCAATCCGTTCACCGGTTTCGGGAACGGGGCCTTCGACTTCGACCTCGACGGCGTGCTCGACATCTTCGTCGCCAACGGCCGCGTGGCGCGCTGGCAGCCGTCCTACTCGCAGAGCGACGCCTACGCCGAGCCCAAGCAGCTCTTCCGCGGCATCGACGGCAAGCGCTTCGAGGAGATCCCGCACGGCGGCCTGGCGGCCGACCTGTGCGGCACGAGCCGCGGCGCGGCCTTCGCCGACTACGACGACGACGGCGACATCGACGTGGCCGTCAACGAGAGCAACGGGCCGCTGCGCCTGCTTGCGCAACGTCGCGCAGCGCCGGGGCCACTGGATCGAGTTCGAGGTGCGCAACCGCGCCGGGTCGCCCGCGCTGGGCGCGCGCGTCACGCTGCAGGCCGGGACGCGCACCATCGTGCGCGACGTGCACGTCTGTTCGAGCTACGCCTCGGCCGACGACCCGCGCGTGCACCTGGGCCTGGGCTCCTTCGCCGAACTGCGCCGCACGAGCGTGCGCTGGCCCGACGGCACGAGCGAGAGCTTCGGCACGCTGGCCGTCGACCGGATCCACGTCCTGCGCCAGGGCACGGGCATGCCCTCGCGCTAGACTGGGCGCCGCCCGCCGCGAAAGGAGGCCGCGATGACCGCTCGAGCCCTGGAACAGGGGAATCTCTATCCGTGCTTCTGCTACGACGACGCGCCGCGCGCGATCGAGTTCCTCGTGCGCGCCTTTGGCTTCACGAAGCGTCTCGTGGTGCCGGGCCCGAACGGAACGGTGATGCACTCCGAGCTCGAGTACGAGGGCGGTGTGATCATGGTCAGCTCGCCGAAGAAGGAGCGCAACTGGGCCGGCACCGGCAGCCAGAAGACGCGCAGCGCGTCTGTCTGCGTGCGCGTCTCCGATCCCGACGCACACTGCGCGCGCGCGCAGGCCGCCGGGGCCGTGATCACGCAGCCGCTCAAGGACGAGGAGTACGGCTCGCGCGGCTACATCGCGCGCGACTGCGAGGGCAACGAGTGGTACTTCGGGACCTACAGGCCCGGCGCGCACTGGAGCTGAACGCTCAGTCCCTGCGCCCCGCCAGCAGCGGCGTGACCTTGGCGCGCAGCGCGGGCGGGAGCTTCGCGTCCAGCGCCGCGACGATCTCGGCGCTGGTGTAGCGCTCGCTGAAGTGCGTCAGCAGCACGGCCTCGTTGCCGAACAGCTCCGCACGCTCGACGATCTCGTCCAGGTGCACGTGGCCCATCGCGCGCGTCTCGGCCACGCTGACGCGCTCGTCGACGAAGCTGCACTCCATGACCAGCAGCCTCACGCGCCGCAGTACCTCCTCGCGCTCGAGCACGTCGATCAGCGAATCGCCGGTGAAGCCCAGCAGCGCGGTCTCCTGCAGCTCGAACAGGTCCTGCTCGCCCGCCGCGCGCCGGCGCGCGATCTCTGGGCCGGGCAGGCCGCGGTGCTCGGGCCTGAGCTTCTGGCGGCGCTCGCTGACGACGTAGCCCTGGCAGGGGACGCGGTGACTGGAGCGGAAGGGGCGCACGAAGCGCTGGTGGCCGAGGTCGAATTCCCCGCCCGGGCCGAGCTCGACCAGCGTGTGCGGCATCTGCGAGCGGTCGAGCTCGCGCCAGACCGCGAACAGGCGTTCGAGGGCCGGGGCGTGCTCGGGCCCGACCACGTAGGTCGGCGGGCGCATCCCGCGCAGCGCGCGCGTGGCGCAGTGCCAGGCGACCGCGCCGAGGTGGTCCATGTGGGGGTGCGTGAAGAGCACCAGCGGCCGGGCCAGCGCGAAGTACTGGGCGCGTCCGAGGTCGAAGCACAGCTTCCACTCGGGCAGGTCGATGCAGGTCTCCAGGCCCGCGATCGAGATGCCCGAGACTTCGATGCCGGCCAGGCGCGCCATCCCCGGAGCCTAGCGCCGCCGGTGGGGCCGTGCGATCCCGCGCGCTTCCGACTATGCTGCACTACCCCATGCTACGAGCCCTGCTCGCACTCTCCGTCCTGGTCTCCGGGCTGTGCTGCGCCTGCGGCAAGGCGCCCATCGAACCGGTCGTCCTGACCGAAACCCACTCGATCGACGCCGAGGTCCTGGAGCTCGTCGCGGCCAAGGTCGCGGCCGTGCGCGCCTCGCCGGCCGATCCGGGCGCCCATGCCGCGCTGGGTCTGGTCTACGAGGCCAACGCGCTCTGGGAACCGGCCGAGCAGAGCCTGGCCAACGCGCTCAAGCTCGACGATCCGCGGCGCATCCTGATCTTCCACCACGCGATCGCGCTGCGCGAAGGCGGTCAGCTCGAGGCCGGCATGGCGGAGATGCAGCGGGCGGCGCGCGAGCTGCCCGGCAATCCCGCCGTGCAGCAGCGCCTGGGGCAGTGGCTGCTCGAGGGCGGCGACAGCGAGGGTGCGCGCGCGGCCTTCCTGCTGGCGCTCAAGCGCGTGCCCGACCAGCCCGAGTTCCTGACCGGCCTGGCGGGCGTCGAGCTGGCGCACGAACGCTGGAAGGAAGCTTTGACGCTCGCACGGCGCGCGCTCAAGGGTACGCCGGACTACGCGCCTGCGTACTTTGCCTGCGGCCGGGCCCTGCAGGGGCTCGGGCGCCACGAGGAAGCCAAGGCGCTGCTCGCGGCGGGTGTGAACGCCAGCGTGACCTGGTTTCCCGACGAGCTCTCGCGCGAAATCCAGGGCTACGTGCTGGCCACGAGCGCGCTCGCGGCGGAGGGCGCGGGTGCAAACGCGCGCGGCGACTACGCGCGCGCGGTCGATTTCTACGAGCGGCTCGTCCAGCGCAAACCCGAGGATCCGGACATGCTCAGCAATCTGGGCGCCAACCTGATCGAGATCGGGCGGCTCGAGCGCGCGGACGAGATGCTGCAGAAGGCCCTCTCGATTGCGCCGCAGTCCTTCGCCGTGCACCTCAATCTGAGCCAGCTGTACATGCAGCAGGGCAAGCTGCCCCAGGCGCGCGAAGAGGGCCTGCGTGCGGTCGAGATCGGCGGCACGGTGGGGCGCACGCACTTCCAGCTGGCGAAGGTGCTCGGGGCGCAGAAGGACTTCGAGGGCGCCTACCGCGAGCTCAAGGCGGCGGTTGCCTTCGACGCGCGCGATGTGCGCATGTTCCTGGCGCTGGCGCAGACGGCGATGGTCCTGGGCCTCTCCGAGGAAGCGCGCGGCTGGTGCCGCCGCTCGCTCGAGTTCGACGCCAACTCGGTGCCGGGCCGCGGGATGCAGGGCATCCTGGCGCTCAAGGCGGGTGACGTCGAGGAGGCCCAGCTGGCGCTGGCCGTGCTGGAGCGAGTCGCGCCGCAGGATCCGCGCACGGTTGCGCTGCGTACCGAGATGCAGAAGGCCGGACACTGAGGTCAGCGCGCATGCGAGTTCGAACACGCGCGCCGTTGGCCCTGGCCCTGATCGCATCCGGCTGCGGCGGGGGCGAGACTCCGGTGAGCGGGAAACCGGCACCCTCCGAGGTGTGGTTCGAGGAGGTCGCGCAGCAGAGCGGACTCGAGTTCCAGCACATGCGCTACCTGACCAAGCGCTTCTGGTTCCCGGAACTCGTCGGCGCGGGACTGTGCTGGCTCGACTACGACCGCGACGGCCACCCGGACCTGTACGTGGTTCAGGGCGGCGACCTCGAGCCCGGCGACCAGCCCGTGCCGGGCTGCAAGCTGTTCCACAACCTGGGCAACGGGCATTTCGAGGACGTGACGGCGCGCGCGGGCGTCGCCGGACACGGCTACGGCATGGGCTGCACGGCGGGCGACTACGACGGCGACGGGTTCGTGGACCTGTACGTGACGTACTACGGCGCGAACATCCTCTACCACAACAACGGCGACGGGACCTTCAGCGACGTCACCGCGGCGGCCGGCGTGGGGCACGTGGGCTGGAGCTCGAGCTGCGGCTTCGTGGACATCGACGGCGACGGCGACCTCGACCTGTTCGTGGTTCAATACGTGCGCTGGAAGAAGGAGACCGAGGTGGTCTGCAAGTCGGCCTCGGGCGAGCGCGACTACTGCGCGCCGAACAACTACAACGCGCCCGCGCAGAGCGTGCTGTACGTCAACGACGGCAACGGGCATTTCCACGACGCCACCGCGCAGGCGGGCCTGTCCACGGCCTTCGGCAACGGGCTCGGGCTGGCCTTCGCGGACTTCGACGGCGACGGACGCATCGACATCTACGTCTCCAACGACGGCAACCCCAACCAGCTCTGGATCAACCGCGGCGGCGGCAAGTTCGTGGACGAGGCCCTGCGCCGCGGCGCCGCCGTCAACCGCAACGGCGCGAGCCAGGCCAGCATGGGCACGGTCGTGGCCGATTTCGACGACGACGGCGACCCCGACCTGTTCATCACCAACCTGCGCGGCGAGTCGACCACGCTCTACGACAACGACGGCAAGGGCAACCTGCGCGACGTCAGCACGCGCACCGGGATGGCGGTCGCGAGCCAGCCCTTCACCGGCTTCGGGGACGGGGCCTTCGACTTCGACCTCGACGGCGTGCTCGACCTGTTCATCGCCAACGGGCGCGTGGGCCTGTGGAAGCCGTTCTACTCGCAGACCGACCTCTTCGCCGAGCCCAAGCAGCTCTTCCGCGGCATCGACGGCAAGCGCTTCGAGGAGGTCCCGCACGGCGGCCTGGCGGCCGACCTGCTCGGCACCAGCCGCGGGGCGGCCTTCGCCGACTACGACGACGACGGCGACATCGACGTGGCCATCAACGAGAGCAACGGGCCGTTGCGCCTGTTGCGCAACGTGGCCCCGCGCCACGGGCACTGGATCGAGCTCGACCTGCGCAACCGCGCCGGCGCGCCGGCGCTGCAGGCGCGCATCACGCTGCCGGTCGGGACGCGCACGCTGGTGCGCGACGTGCATGTCTGCGACAGCTACGCCTCGGCCGACGACCCGCGCCTGCACATCGGCCTGGGCAACGTCGCCACGCTGGGCCTCGCCAGCGTGCGCTGGCCGGACGGCACGCGCGAGAGCTTCGGTCCGCTGGCGGTCGATCGCATCCACCTCCTGCGCCAGGGCGCCGGCCAGCCGGCGCGCTGACCGTGGAGCTCGCGGCGCTGCTCGAGCGCGCGCTCGATGCTCGCACAGGGCTCGCGCAGCGTCTGCAGGCCGAGGACACGGACTGCTGGCGGCTGTTCCACGGCGCCGCCGAGGGCCGCGCGGGCCTCTCGATCGACCGCTACGGCGACCTGGCGCTGCTGCAGACCTTCCGCGAGCCGCTCGCGCCCGGCGAATTCGAGCTGCTCGAACGCGTGTTGCGCGCGCGCTGCCCCTGGCTCGCGCACTGCGTCTGGAACCAGCGCGGGGCGGGTGCGGGCGCGCAGACGGATGCGCCGCCGCAGGCGCTCGCCGAGCGCGAGATCCGCGAGCGCGGGCTGCGCCTCTTCTTCCGCGCGCGGCACCGCGGGCAGGATCCCTGGCTGTTCCTCGACCTGCGCGCCGGCCGGCGGCGCCTGGCCGAGCTCGCGCGCGGCCGCAGCGTGCTCAACCTCTTCGCCTACACCTGCGGCGCGGGGCTGGCGGCGGCGCAGGCCGGGGCGCGCGCGGTGTGCAACGTCGACTTCTCGGCCAGCGCGCTGGAGATCGGCCGCGCCAGCGCCGAGCTCAACGGCCTCTTCGGCCCCGAGCTCGAGTTCGTGCACGAGGACGTGCTGCCGGTGCTGCGCCAGCTGGCCGGCCTGCAGGTCAAGGGCCGCGCCAGCGCGCGCGCGCACCTGCGTCTCCAGCCGCGGGAGTTCGAACTGGTCTTCCTGGATCCGCCGGCCTGGTCCAAGGGCCCCTTCGGCGCGGTCGACGTGGCGCGCGATTATCCGAGCCTGTTCAAGCCGGCGCTGCTCTCGACGGCCGCGGGCGGCACGCTGCTGGCGACGAACCATCTGGCCGCGGTGACGCGCGCGCAGTTCGCGGCGCAGCTCGAGGCCTGCGCGCGCAAGGCCGGCCGGCCGCTGGCCGCGCTCGAGTTCCTCGGGCCCGACGAGGACTTTCCCGCGCGCGACGCCGAGGCGCCGCTGAAGATCGCGGTCTGTCGCGTATCCTGAGCGAATGTACGCCGGGCCCGAACGCCGCCGCGCCGTGTGCTTCTCCTGGCTCGTGGGCAGCGCCACCGGGACGCTCGCGGGCTGGAGCTGGATCGCGGGCCTGCCGCTCGCCGGCGTGCAGCCCTGGCTCTTCGCGCACGCGGCGCTCGTCTCGACCGCGGCGACGCTGGCCCTGCTGCCGACCCTGCTGCTCGCGCCGCTGCTGCTGCGCGCGCGGCGGGTGCCGGGCGAGGCCTGGATCCAGGCCGCGGTCTGGGCGCTGTTCGGACTGGCGCTGTACGCCGACACGCGTGTGTTCGCGCTCTTCCGCTACCACATGAACGGCATGGTCTGGAACCTGTTCACGACCGGCGGCGCCGGCGACGCGGTCCAGATTCCGCTCTCGAACTGGATCCTGGCCCTGGGCGGCGCGGCACTGGCCTGCGCCGCGCTGGGCTGGCTCTTCCGCGCCAGCGCCGGCCGCTGGGCCCGGCCCGCGCGCGGCCTGCGCATCGGCGCGGCTTGCGTGCTCGGCCTGGTGCTGCTCGAGAAGGGCCTCTTCGCGCGTGCCGATCTCGTGCGCGAGCGCCGCGTGACCGTGCTGGCGCGCTGCTTCCCGCTCTACCAGCGCCTGACGATCGGGAAGCTCGCCCAGCGCGCATTCGGGATGAACCTGGCCCAGCGCCCGAGCGTGGCGCTGGCCGGCGACGGCCTGCTGCTGCACTACCCGCTGGCGCGCCCGCAGCCCGACCCGCGCGGCGCGCGCCCGAACGTGCTGCTGGTGGTGATCGACTCGCTGCGCGCCGACGCGCTGCGCGAGGACGTGATGCCCGAGCTCACGCGCTTCGCGCGCGGGGCACGCGTCTTCGAGAACCACCTCTCGGGCGGCAACGCCACGCGCTACGGCATCTTCTCGCTGTTCTACGGCCTGCACGGCTCGTACTGGATGCCCGTGCTGGACGAGAACGCGCCGCCGGTGCTGATCCGCACGCTGGCCGACCTCGGCTACGACCTGCACGCCTTCTCGGGCCCCTCGCTCTCCTCGCCCGAGTTCCGCTCGACGGTTTTCGTCTCGATGGAGCCGGCGGTCGAGGACAACTACCCGCAGAAGCAGAAGTACGAGCGCGACGAGCATCTGGCCGAGCGTTTCCGCGCCTGGAACCATGCCCGGCGCCTGCTCGGGGGAGAGCGGCCCTTCTGCGCCTTCGCGCTGATCGACTCGCCGCACCAGGCCTACTCCTACCCGCCCGGCGGCGAGCTCTTCCGGCCCAGCGCGGACGAGGTCGACTACGTGGCCATGTCCTCGACGCCCAGCCCCGAGCAGATCGCGGCCGTGCGCAACCGCTACCTGAACGCCGTGCACCACGCCGACCACGTGCTGGGCGAGCTGCTGGCGGAGCTCTCCGCCGCCGGCGAGCTCGAGCACACCATCGTGTGCGTCACCGGCGACCACGGCGAGGAGTTCCTCGAGCACGAGCACTTCGGCCACACCAGCAACTTCACGCCCGAGCAGGTGCACGTGGCCTTCGTGCTCGGCGGCCCGGGCATCCCGCCCGGCCGCGAGAAGGGGCCGACCGCGCACGTGGACCTCGCGCCCACGCTGCTCGAGCTGCTGGGCGTGCCGGCCTCCGCGCGTGCGGACTACTGCAACGGCGAGAACCTGCTCGCGCCCGTGCCGGGGCGCGTGCGCGTGATCTCGGGCTGGGACGAGGCGGGCCTGTGGATTCCCGAGGGTATCCTGCGCGTGCCGCTCGAGGGCCACCGCGGCGCGGTCGAGGCGCTGACCTTCGACTGGCAGCCGCATCCCGACGAGGACGCGCTGCTGGCGCGCTGCGGACCGCAGCTGCAGGCGCTCGCGGCAGCCTGCCGGCGCTTCCTGCGCTGAGCCCCTAGGCTTCGCCGCCCAGACGCTCGAAGGCGTGCTCGAGGTCCTGCACGCTCTTCTCCAGCTGCGCCTCCTCGTCCCCGTCGAGGTTGCCGCGCGTCTTCTCGCGCAGCATGCGCAGGTCCTCGATCAGCATGCGCGCGCTGTCGAGGTCCACGCGCCGCGTTTGCGTGAGCGGGTTCTCCAGCAGGCCCAGCGAGATCATCGTCTGGAACGTGAGGCGCGTGGTGAAGAGGCGGAAGTTCCCGCCCGGCAGCGGCGCCTCGCTGGCCTTGCGCTCGGGCGCCATCCCTAGGCCAGCTCCATGCTGCGCACGCGCCCGCGTCCGCCGTTGCGCGAGTGCGCCAGCGCGGCGGCCACGAAGCCGCGGAAGATCGGGTGCGGGACGAGCGGCGTGCTCTTGAACTCGGGGTGGTACTGCACGCCGATGAAGAACGGGTGCCCGGAGAGCTCGACGATCTCGACCAGGTCGCGCTCGGGGTTCGATGCCCGCTGAGCTTCATCTGCGAGTGCGCGAAGAGCGCGCGGTAGTCGTTGTTGAACTCGTAGCGGTGGCGGTGGCGCTCGGCGATCGAGCGCGTGCCGTAGAGCCGTTCGCGCCAGCGAGCCGGCGCGCGATCGAGCAGGGATACGAGCCCAGGCGCATGCTGCCGCCCTTGTCGAGCGCTGGTCTTCTGCTCCTCCATCAGGCTGATCACCGGGTGCGGCGTGTGCGGCGAATGCTCGAGCGTGTGCGCGCCCTCGAGGCCCAGCACGTTGCGCGCGAACTCGATCACCGCGCACTGCATGCCCAGGCAGATGCCGAAGAAGGGGATCTGCTGCTCGCGCGCGTAGCGGATGGCGTTGATCTTGCCCTCGATGCCGCGCTCGCCGAAGCCGCCGGGCACGAGGATGCCGTGCGCGCCCTCGAGCAGGCTCGTGCCCTGGGCGAGCACGTCCTCGGCGCGCACCTTGCGCACCTCGACCTTGCAGTGGTTGGCGATGCCGGCGTGGCTGAAGGCCTCGTAGATCGACTTGTAGGCGTCGTGCAGCTCGATGTACTTGCCCACGAGCGCGATCGTCGCAGCTCTCGCGCGTCTGGCGGATGCGCTCGAGCATCGCGCGCCAGTCGTCGAGCTGCGTGCGCTCGCCGCGCGGCAGCCCCAGGCGCTCGCAGATCAGCTGGTCGAGGCCCGCGTCGACCAGGTTGGTCGGGACCTCGTAGATCGAGAAGTCGACGTCGCGCTCCTCGATCACCGCCTCGGGACGCACGTTGCAGAAGAGGCTGATCTTCTGTGCCATCTCGCGCGTCATCGGCTGTTCGGTGCGGCAGATCAGGATGTCGGGCATGATGCCGATCTCGCGCAGCTTGCCCACCGACTGCTGCGTGGGCTTGGTCTTCATCTCGCCCGAGGCGCGCAGGAAGGGCAGCAGCGTCAGGTGCACGAAGAGCACGTCGCCGCGCGGCTTCTCCAGCGCGAACTGGCGCACGGCCTCGAGGAAGGGCAGGCTCTCGATGTCGCCGACCGTGCCGCCGATCTCGGTGATGGCCACGTCGACCGGGCCGCCGAGCGCCTCCTCGGCGCGCGAGACGCCCTCGTGGATCGCTTCCTTGATCGCGTCGGTGATGTGCGGGATGACCTGCACCGTGCGGCCCGAGGTAGTCGCCGCGGCGCTCCTTGGCGATCACCTGCGAGTAGATCTTGCCGGTGGTGAAGTTCGAAGCCTTGGTCAGGCGCGCGTGCGTGAAGCGCTCGTAGTGGCCGAGGTCGAGGTCGGTCTCGGCGCCGTCGTCGGTGACGTACACCTCGCCGTGCTGGAACGGGCTCATCGTGCCCGGGTCGACGTTGATGTAGGGGTCGAGCTTCTGCATCGAGACCTTCAGCCCGCGGCGCTCGAGGATCATCCCGATCGCCGCGGAGGTGAGGCCCTTGCCGAGGCTGGACACGACGCCGCCGGTGATGAAGATGTGCTTGGCCATTCAGCTCGTTCTCTCGCGCAGTCGTCCCACGAAGCGCTCGAAGTCCTGCTGCGTGTCGATGCCTTCGGGCACGCGCGTGGCGGCAACCACGCGCATCCGTTCTCCGGCCTCGAGCCAGCGCAACTGTTCCAGGTTCTCGCGCATCTCGTACTCGCCCCGGGGCAGTGCGCAGAACTGCTCCAGTGCGGCCGGAGCGAAAGCGTACACGCCGACGTGCCTCCGGTGAACCGTCTTGTGCCGCGCGCCGCCGGAATCCGCCCCGGGGTGCCCCGCGGCCGGGATCGCAGCGCGCGAGAAGTAGAGCGCGTCACCGTTGCGGTCGACGACCAGCTTGACGACGCTCGGTCGCGCGGCGAGTTCGGGGTCCTCGAGCGGGACGGCCAGCGTGGCCGCGCGCACGCGCGGGTCGCCGAAGGCCGCGACCAGAGCCGTCAGGTCGCGCGGGTCGAGCTCGGGCTCGTCGCCCTGCACGTTGACCAGCACGTCGGCGCGCTCGCCGGCGGCCTTCAGCGCCTGCCAGGCCTCGTGCACGCGGTCCGTGCCGCTGGGGTGCTCGGCGCGCGTCAGCAGCGCCTCGATCTCCAGGGCGCGCGCGCGCGCGAGGATCTCGGGCGAGTCGGTGGCCAGCACGACGCGCGCGAAGGCGCCGCTCTGCTGCGCGTTGCGCACGCTGTGGGCGAAGAGCGGCAGGCCCTGCGCCTCGAGCAGCATCTTGCGCGCCAGCCGGCTCGAGGCGAGCCGGGCCGGGATGATCGCGAGCGCGCGCGGCATCTCAGTGCTTGGTCGGCGGGATGGGCGTGCCCGACTTCCAGTCCGGCACGCGCTCGACTGCCTGCAGGCCCAGGATGCTGCTGTAGAGCTGCACGAAGTCCGCGCGGCAGAGCGCGAAGGTCTCGCGCTGCGCGTTGCTCGAGCTCGCGCCCAGCGCCATGTGGTGCAGGCCGTCCTTGCGCTCGACCTCGAGCGTCATGTTCCAGCTCCCGGCCCCGGCCGTGGGCGCCGGCCCGGCCTCGGCGATCTTGAAGAAGCCGTGCTCCTCGAAGCGCTCGAGCAGGGCCGCCACGACCTCGTCGTGGCCGACCTTGGTCATCGCGTCCTCGGCCTTGCGGCGCTGCGAGTACTGCTCGCTGGGGTCGGTGTGCGACTCGTTGACCAGCGACAGGCGGCGGTTGCTGCGGAAGTCGGTGAAGCGCACGGACTGCGCCTCGCCGTGCGGCCGCTCGGGACGCAGGTGGTTCCAGTCCTCGTCGCTGATCGGCTCGGCGCGCGTGGCGCGCGGGTCCTTCGCGGACGCGTCCTGGGCCGAGGACTTCGGACTGCTGCAGGCCGGAGCCAGACCGAGCAGGAACACCCAAGCAAGTGCCTCGAGCTTCATTGCGTTTCCAGCGTATCCCGGAGCGGCACCGGGATGAAGAAGTTCCCGATGCGCAGCATCTCGTCGCCGCTCCAGAGGGTGCCATCCGGGCTCTGCGAGGTGCCGTCGCCGTTGGGCGTGAGCGGTTCCTTCGGAGCGCGCAGGCGCGGCTCCAGGCTGTCCAGCACCTTCGCCTCCCCGCGCTCGAGCGCGGCCTGGTCGTAGCGCACGATGCGCATCCACAGGTGCAGCGGGAGCAGATCTCCGCCGCGGTAGCCCGCGCCCAGCGGCCGGTAGGGCTTCGTGAAGTCGAAGGGCTCGGCCGCGGGCACGACCAGGTAGCCCTCGCTCACGCGCGCCTGCGCCGGCCACTTCTCGCTCGGCAGCGTGCCCCAGGCCGGAGCGTGGTTGTTCTGCCAGGCATCGCGCTCGTCGGGCGCCGTCAGACGATCGAGGATCGTCCAGGGCGTGTGCAGTCCGGTGGGGGAGTACCAGTGGTAGCTGATCCAGCCCAGGCCCTCCGGCGGCAGCGTGCGGTACTCGAAGCCCAGCAGATCGAGCTCTTCGCTGCCGTCCGCGCGTGCGAACGCGATCCCGCGCGGGAGCGCCTCCGGCTGCGCCTCGTGCTCGATCTCGAAGAACAGGTTCTCGTCGCCCGTGCCGCGCCGGCGCGAGAGCACCAGGATCGGGCCCAGTCCGTGTTCGTAGGTGCTGCGGTCGTAGAAGGCCCCGCAGACCTGGAAGTGCCGGCTGACCCAGGCGCACAAGTCGGGGTTGGTCTGCAGCACCGGCAGGTGCAGTACCAGTAGATCGAACTCGGGCAGGCTCGCGAGCAGCTCCTGCTTGCGTGCGGCTGCGAGCGACCTCGTGTTCCACAGGCTCAGCTGGGCCGGCAGCTTGACCAGCTCGACCAGCGGCGACTCGCGCTGGAACGCGGCCCAGTTGTAGTCGAAGGCCACGCGCACGCGCGGCGGCGGCGCGCCCTCGACCGTGCGCTGGGCCTGCGCGGCGCGCGAAGCGTAGGAGCGCGCGGCGAGTTCGTTGACCCAGTCGATCGCTTTCCAGTAGCCGCCGTACTCGCGCCGGTTCTGCTGCAGGAACGGCGTCAGGGCCAGCAGCGCGGAGCTGAACAGCAGCGCGCATGTGAAGGCGCGCCGCCAGAAGACGTTCTCGTGCGCGCCGCGCACGCGCTCGCCCAGCGCGCTCCAGCCGAAGCGTCCGCCCCAGGCGCAGAGCGGCGCGACGCAGGGCAAGAGCGGCAGCCAGAGCCGGAAGTCCTTCGAGGGATTGAAGGTCATCACCAGCAGGTTCGCGCCGAACACCAGCCACGCGAAGGAAGTGCGCCAGTTCGGGCGGCGCAGCGCTCTCCAGAGGGCCGCGACGAAGAGCAGCAGCACCGGCCAGACGAGCAACTGCGGCAGGTGCACGAAGTACCACCAGAAAGGCTGTGCCGAGCGCAGATCCCCGCTGCTCGCGACGCTCGGAGCATTGTCGAACGCAGCGCGCGCGATCGCCAACGACCAGTCCTTCAGGAACTGCACGTTCGTCCAGCGCCCCAGGCGCATGCAGATCGAGCTCAGCAGTCCGCCGCCCTTCATGGCCAGGTAGGCCCCCAGGCTGGCGCCGAAGGAGCCGTACACGAGGCGGTCGAGCAGGATCTGCAGCGCGAGCGCGCAGAGCAGCGCGAGCACGATCGTGCGCAGCGCGCGCAGGCCCTGCTTGCGGTCGCGCAGCAGGATGCAGCCGCCGATCGTGGCCACGATCAGCCCGCACTGGTAGATCATCAGCACCGAGGCGGCCAGCCACAGCGCGCCGATCCACTCGCGCCGCGCATTGCCGCGCTCCCAGAGCGATTCCAGGCCGAAGCCGATGCAGACCGCGGCGGCGATGCCCGAGATCGGCATCGCGCAGTAGGTCAGAAAGGCCGGATTGGTTCCAACCAGGAAGCCCGCCACGAGGCCCGTGCGCCGGCCGCCGAGGCGCGCGCCCAGGCGCACGCAGACGTAGACGAGCAGCAGCCCGCAGCTGATCTGCAGCAGGCAGATCGACCACAGCACGGGGCGCGGATCGACCAGCCCGACCCAATCGGCGAGGAGGTAGATCGGCGCGATCAGCAGCGAGAAGCCGAAGGGCCGGATCTGGCCCGAGTCGATGATGCGTTCGCCGCGCACGAAGGTGCGAGCGCGCTCCATGTACTCGACCGAGTCCGCGATCGGATAGCCCTCGGCGTAGTGCCAGGCGACGAGCTCGAGCAGCAGCACGAAGACGAGCAGCAGCAGCACGCCCTTGTCGCGCCAGCTGGGCAGTTCTTGGCCCGAGCTGTCGAAGATCGGCGCGGCCTTTTCAGGAGGCAGGATCCAGTCGTGGAAGCGCGCCATGGGGCGCGCGCATCCTAGCGGCGGGCAGGCGACGGGCGAGGCGCTCCCCAACGTATTCCCCGTCTCTCCACACGCCCCCGGATCCTGTGTGGGTCTGCCCCTCGGCCACTCCATCTTGTGGAAAGATCAGAAAAAGAGCCGGTTTCCCTTTGACGCTCGCGCGCCGCGTTTCCCATAACCGGATCCAGAGTCGCCGCACGAGTGATGCGCGCTCACAGATCATCACAAGTCGATGTCCAAAAAGGACTTGACGAGAAAGCACAGTTCCCATGGGTAGAGTCGAGAAGTTCACCGTCCTGGCCGTCCTGCTCCTGATTGCGATAATCCTCGTGGTCTCGATGACCACCGACAACCCGGTGGACAAGGGCAAGGCCGCCGTGCTGGGCGAGAAGCCCAGCGCCCCCTCCGAGGTCCCGATCCAGGCCCCCGCCCTGGCCCAGAACGAGCCGAACAACAAGCTGCTCTCGGCCAACGTCGGCTCGAGCGCGCCGACCACGACTCCTGCAGCGGCACCGGCTGCGACACCCCTCGTGCCCCAGCCGCTCGCGATCCCGAACGGCTCGCTGCTCAAGACTACCGCGGGTCTCTCCGAAGGCTTCGATTCGCAGCGCCTGCTCTACACCTGGCAGTCGGGCGACTCCTACGTCGCGCTGGCCAAGAAGCTCTACGGCGAGCCGACCAAGTTCACGCTGATCCAGAACGCGAACGAGGGCCGCGAGGACATCCAGCCCGGCGAGAAGATCCTGGTCCCGGTCTTCGACGTCGAGAACGTCGTCGAGGCCGACCTGAAGCCGGCCACCAAGCCCGAAGCCAAGAAGAAGACCGTCGCCGCACCGGTCTCGGCCGCCGGCCGCATGCACACCGTGAAGAAGGGCGAGAGCCTGTGGAAGATCGCCAAGGCCGAACTGGGCGACGGCGGCCGCTGGGAGGAGATCTACAACCTCAACAAGGACAAGCTCAAGTCACCCGAGGCGCTGCGCGACGGAATGACGCTGCACCTGCCCTGATCCGGATTCGATTTCGCTGCGCGCGTGGGCCGCTGGAGGGGCGGCCCGCGCGCGTCGGCTTTACTTGAGGCCGAAGCGGTCGAGCTTCTTGTAGAGGTGGCTGCGCTGCATCCCGAGCTGTTCGGCCGTGCGCTTCACGTTGCCCTCGTTCTCGGCCAGCTTGAGCTCGATGAAGAGCTTCTCCGAGAGGTCCTTGAACTCCTCGAAGCTGCGCGCGGCGAAGGGATCGGCCGTGCGCGCGGGGCTGACGGGCGCGCTCGCGGGCGGCGCGAGGCCCGGGCCGGTCTCGAGCAGCTGCTGCAGGTCTGCGCGCGTGATCTCCGAGCCCTGGGCGAAGACGTTCGCGCCCTCGAGCAGGTTGCGCAGCTGGCGCACGTTGCCCGGCCAGTCGAGGCTGGCGAGCAGCGCCAATGCCTGCGGCGCCAGCGAGCGCGCCGCGCGGCCCCGAGCGGCTGCCGATCTCGGCCCAGGAAGTGGCGCGCCAGCGCGGGCACGTCCTCGCGCCGCTCGCGCAGCGGCGGCAGGTGCAGCGGCACGACGTTGAGGCGGTAGAAGAGGTCGCGCCGGAAGCTCTTCGCCTCGACCGCGGCGGCCAGGTCGGCGTTGGTCGCGGCCAGGATGCGGATGTCGACGCGGATCGGGCTTGCTGTCGCCCACGCGCGTGATCTCGCGCGTCTCCAGCGCGCGCAGCACCTTGGCCTGCGCGGCGAGCGGCATGTCGCCGATCTCGTCGAGGAAGAGCGTGCCGCCGTCGGCCGCCTCGAAGTGGCCGATGCGCCGCTCGTGCGCGCCGGTGAAGCTGCCCTTCTCGTGCCCGAAGAGCTCGGACTCGATCAGCTCCTCGGGGATCGCGGCGCAGTTGACCGTGACGAAGGGCCCGCCGGCGCGCGCGCTGGCGAGGTGCAGCGCTCGCGCGACGACCTCCTTGCCCGTGCCGTTCTCGCCGGTGATCAGCACCGAGGCTTCCGAGGCCGCGACCTGCTCGATCTGCGCGCGCAGGCGCTCCATCGCCGGGCTCGCGCCGACCAGCTCCCAGCGCTCGCCAAGCTGGCGCCGCAGGTGCTGGTTCTCGGCCGCCAGGCGCGTCTCGCGCAGCGCGCCGCGGATCGTCACGCGCACGCGCTCCTCGGAGAGCGGCTTCTCGAGGAAGTTGAGCGCGCCGCGGCGGATCGCCTCGACCGCGGTCTGGATGTCGCCGTGACCCGAGATCAGCACCACCGGCGGCGGATCGGGGCGCGCGCGCAGGCGTTCGAGCAGCTCGAGCCCGTCCATGCGCGGCATCTTGAGGTCGGTCATCACGACGCCCGGCCGGCGGCCCTTGGCGGCCTCGCTCTCGATGCGCGCGAGCGCCTCCTCGCCGTCCTTGGCGGTCCAGACGGAGTAGCCCTCGTAGCCGAGCAGCATCTCGAGCGCGAGCCGGATGTCCGGGTCGTCGTCGACGACCAGGACCACCGTGCGGGCTTCCTTCTCGGCGGCGCTCATCCGGGCAGGATGCCAAGGCGCGCTTTCCCGCGCCACCGCGCGCGCCCTAGGCTCGGAGCACGCGATGCACCCGCTGGCCGCGATTGGAGCAGGCTCTTCGAGACGCGCGGCGCGCTCGTCGCGGGCGTGCTTTCGGGTACCTCGGCCGACGGCATCGACGTGGCGCTCTGCCGCTGCGCACGCGGGCAGGCAAGCTCGCGCGGCCTGAATTGCTGGCCTTCGAGACGCTCGGACTTCGAGCCCGAGCGATGGCCCGGCGCCTGCGCGCGCTGCTCGACGGCGACCCCTGCGGCCTGCGCGAAGCTGCGCTGCTCTCGCGCGACCTCGGTCGCAGCTTCGGCCGCGCGGCGCGCGCGCTCGGCCGGCCGCGCGGGGCTCGCGCTCGATCTCGTCGGCAGCCACGGCCAGACGGTCTACCACCACGATGGCCTCGAGCCCTCGGGACCTGCGAGCCTGCAACTCGGCGAGGGCGACCATGTGGCCGAGGAGTCGGGCTGCGCCGTGCGTCAGCGACTTCCGCCAGCGCGATCTCGCCGCGGGCGGCGAGGGCGCGCCGATCTCGGCCTTGGCCGACGGGCTGATCTTCGAGCACGTGCCGCGGCCGCTCGCGATCCTCAACCTGGGCGGGATGGGCAACCTGACGCTGCTCGGAGAGCGCGGCGACCTGCAGCTCCTTCGACACCGGACCGGCCGGCAGCCTGCTCGACGGCTTCGCGCGCTGCGCTGCCTCGGGCGCGAATACGATCCCGAGGGCAGCCACGCAGCGCGGGGCAAGCCCGACGAGCGCCTGGTTCGGCGCTGGCTCGAGCACCCGTTCTTCCTGCGCCCGCCGCCGCGCAGCACGGGGCGCGAGACGTTCGGAGCGGCCTGGGTCGAGACCTGCCTGGAGGCGGGCGGCCCGGACGTCGATCTGCTCGCGACCGCCGTCGAATTCGTCGCCGCCAGCATCGCCGACAGCCTCGAGCGCTGGCGCCCCTGGCCGGCCGCGCGAGTTGCTCGTCGCCGGTGGGGGAGTCCACCACCGACTGCTGCTCGCCCGCATCGAGGCACGTTGCGGCTGCCCCGTGGCCACGACGGCCGAGCGGGGCGTCGACCCGGACGCCCGCGAGGGGCTCGT
The DNA here is from genome assembly GCA_963829015.1 of uncultured Planctomycetota bacterium. GTDB lineage: Bacteria > Planctomycetota > UBA1135 > UBA1135 > JADJLZ01. The sequence goes on from CAWHGR010000001.1 coordinate 676,889, forward strand.
CTTCGCGGTCCTGGCCGCCCGCGCGGTGCTGGGGATCCCGAGCAGCGCGCCCGCGGCGACCGGAGCGCGCGGCGGGTCGAGTGCTGGGGAAGATCAGCCTTCCGACGGTTGCCAGCGGGCCTCGGACGGGGTAGGGAAACGCCCGGGCGGGCATTCCTGGCTTGACCTCGAAACCCTCCCCGTTATCATCCCGCAACCCTTTGCTGCGCCCTGGCTTGTCCGCATCCCCCCGCGGAAGCCAACCGAGGCGCCTGTCCCTCCCCCCGCCCCCCCCGCGTTCCCCTCCAGACGCTCACAGCGACGCCGAAGGAATCCCCATGACCGGACTGCGCCGGACATTCTGCATCGTGGCCGCCCTGGCCGCCCTCCAAGCCTCCCCCTGGATCGCCAGCGCGCGGGCCGACGAGGTTCAGGACACCTTCAACCAGGGCATCGACCTGCTCGCAGCGCGGACGGCGCGACGAGTCGCTGGCGGTCTTCAAGAAGCTGCTGGCCGACGAGCCCCACGCGCGAGCAGGCCTACGCGCTCTGGCAGAACACCCCGTCGCAGATCTGGACCGACCTGCTGGTCGAGGGCGGCGACTTCCAGCTGATCGCCAAGCGCCTGATGCAGCTCTCGATGGCCGAGCGCAACGCGCGCAAGTCCGACAAGGACGCGATCCTGGCGCTGGTCAAGGTCGCGACCGACGACGTGGCCGACCCGCTCGAGCGCAACAAGGCGATCCGCAAGCTCTCGACCGACCACGGCGAGTACGCGGCCGAGTACCTGCTCGGCTTCCTCGGCAACGAGGGCCAGGGCGAGCGCCAGCGGCTGGCGATGCACGCCCTGATCCAGCTCGGCCACGAGGTGGCCGTGCCGCTGATGGCCGCCCTGCACAGCCCGGACGCCGTGCAGCGCCGCAACGTCGACGCTCGTGCTCGGCTCGATCGGCGACGCGCGCACCACGGCCGTGCTGCAGTTCCTGGCCGCGGCCGACGCCGACGAGACCGTCAAGCAGGCGGCCGCCGACGGCCTCGCGCGCATGAAGGCCGGCGGCGACGCCTACAGCTCGTTCCTGGCGCTGGGCAACGACTACTTCCTCGGCCACGACAACGTGCTCTCCGACGACATGAAGAGCGACGTGATCTGGGGCTGGGGCGAGCGCAACATCGCCGCCACGCCGATCCCGCGCGAGCTGTACTCGGCCGAGATGTCGAAGCTCTGCTACCTGCACGCGCTGCATGCTCAACACCGAGCTCGAACGACGCCCTGGCCGGGCTGGCCCGCGCCTGGTGCGACGAGCAGCAGAAGCTCGACGCGCCTCGAGCAGGCCGGCAAGGACGTCGGACCGTGGAAGGCGCGCTCCGACCAGGCGCTGTCCGCGATCCACGCCGTCGGCATCGACGGGCTCGACCTGGCGCTCGCCTGGTCGGTCAAGTCCGGCGATTCGACCACCGGCGGCGCGCTCTGCCGCGTGCTCGGCCCGCTGGCCTCCGCGCCCACGGCCGGCCTGAACGCCGCGCTGGCGAGCGACGATGGCGCGCTGCGCTCCGAGGCCGCGATCGCGCTGGGCACGATCGCGCTGCACTCCGGCGGCAAGGCCGGCGAGGACGTGGTCAACCTGCTGGCCGAGTCGATCGGCCGCGAGGTCACGCGCGTTGCGCTCGTGATCGACGCGGACGCCGAGCGCTCGAGCAAGCTCAAGGCGGGCCTGGACCAGGCGGGCGTGTTCACCACCTGCATGACCGAAGGGCACGCTGGGCCTGATCCAGGCGCGGCGCGCGACGGGCCTCGACGTCATCCTGCTGGCCGAGTCGCTGCCCGACATCACCACGGCCGAAGTGCTCGACTCGCTCAAGGGCGACGAGCGCCTGAAGGACATTCCCGTCGTGCTGCTCGCGGCCAAGGCCGAGGACGCCGCCGCGACCTACGGCGATCGCATCAAGGGTGCGATCAGCAACGCCGACGACCTCAAGCCGGTCCAGGAGGCGCTCAGCGCCGCGATGACCGGCGACCGCGCGCTGGCCGAGGACCTCGCCGGCCGAGCCGCCACGACGCTCTCGAACCTCTGCCATGCCGGCCGCTGCGCTTGCTCGCCCGGCGTGCTGACCGCGGTGAGCAGCGCGCTCACGAACCGCCCGGATTCGGTCAGCGCTCCCGCGCTGGGCATCTTCGGCTCGTGCGGGTCTGCCGAGCAGGTGCCGGCCGTGGTCGCGATCCTGGCCGACGAGGCGCGCGGCGAGAGCGTGCGCAGCGCCGCAGGCCTGGCGCTGGCCGGAATCCTCGGACGCGACAGCGCGGCGGCGGGTCGCCGACGTGCTGGCGAAGGTGGGGGCCGTCTCGGTCTCGACCGCGCCCGCCTCGGTGCGCGAGGCGGCCGCGCGCGCGCTCGCGCTGGCCAAGATGGACTCGGAGCAGCGGGCCAACATCCTGCGGCAGCTGCAGCTCGGCACCGCCAAGCCCAAGTGAGCGGGCGGTCCCGCGCATGAGATTCTCGAGCGCGACTTCTGGCTAGGAGCCGCGCTCGACGCTTCAATGGGAGACCTTCTCTTGTCGAAAGAGAGGCCTTCCAACCGGCCAGAGTAGCACAACGGTAGTGCGCCGCTTTCGTAAAGCGGAGGTTACGGGTTCAAATCCCGTCTCTGGCTCCAGCCACGTGAACACGCTGCGCGAGCTCGAAACGTTGCACGAACGAGTTCGGCGCCGGGCGCGCCGAGGCGAAGCAGCGCTGCCTCGAACGGCTGGCGCACTCGCGCCTGCGCACGGCCAGGGACGTCGCGCGCCTGCACGAACTCGCGCTGTTCGCCTCGGCGGTTCCCGACTCGCCCGGCGTGCGCGCCGCCGCGCGCGCGCTGCTCGCGCGCTTCGCAGAGCGCACCGATCTGCGCCGCTTCGCGCGCGCGCTCGCCGACAGCGGCATCGACGGCACGCCGATCCGCTTCCAGTTCTTCCATCCGACCGCTGCGCGCCTCGCGCGGGCGTTTCCGGGCGCGCTGAGTGTCGACTGGGAGGCCTGGGGCGAGGCGCAGCACGAGCGGCTCGAGGCACTCCTGCCGCTGCTCGTGCGCGCCAGCGAGGCGAGCGCGCTCGACGAGGGCCTGACGCGCGCAGCGCTGGCTCTCCGCGCGCGCGCGCGCGCGGGGAGGGCGAGGGCGCGTTCCTGGCGCGGCGCTTCGCCGAACTCGAGGCCGGTCCGACGTGCGCGCGCAGCTCTGGGACGCGCTCGATCCCTGGCTGCGGCTCGATCCCTGCCCGGGCGGGCCCTCGCGCACGCACGGGCCTGGCCGCCTGGCTGCCCGTGCATTGCCAGCGCCGCGGCCTGCGGCGCGAGCGCCCGGACCTGCATGCCGCCTGGCGCGTGCCGCCGCGCTCGGTCGTGCGCCTGCGCGGCAAGCGCGCGCGCGAACTCGTGCGCCTGGCGCAGGACGCCATGGCCGCTCGCGCGCGCGATCTCGATGCGTTCATGCACGCCGATGCGCGCGACGTGCGCCTGGTGGACTGCGGCGAGGGCCTGTGCTTCGCGATGCTGGGCGTGCAACCGGCGCAGCGCCTGGCGCTCGAGACCGTGCACGCCTTCCTGACGCTCAAGAACGGCGTGCCGATCGGCTACGTGCTGGCGAGCGCCTTCCTCGGCTCGTGCGAGGTCGCCTACAACGTCTTCGAGACCTGGCGCGGCGCCGAAGCGGCGCAGGTCTACGGGCGCGTGCTGGGCATGCTGCGCGTGCTCTACGGCGCCGACAGCTTCACGATCGACCCCTACCAGCTCGGCCACGAGAATGAGGAGGGCATCGCCTCGGGCGCGTGGTGGTTCTACCAGAAGCTCGGCTTCCGGCCCGACGCGCGTGCGGTGCGCACGCGGATGCGGCGCGAGCTCGCGCGCGGTCCCGGAGCGCGCTCCACGCCGGCGACGCTGCGCGCGCTCGCGCGCGAGCCGCTCTTCTGGTCGGCCGGACGCGCGCGCGCCGACGTGCTCGGGCGCTTCCCGCTCGCACGCGTCTCGCAGGCCGCGCTGCGCGAGCTCGCGCGGCACGGCAGCGAAGCGGCCTGCGCCCGCGCGGCGGAGGCACGCCTGGGCCGCTCCGGCGCGCGCACTGCGGATGAGCGCCGGGCCTTCGAGCGCTGGGCGCCGCTCCTGTGTGCGCTCCCCGGCGTGGAGCGCTGGAGCCGCGCCGAGCGGCGCGGTGCCGCGCGCGTCGCCTGCCTCAAGGGCGCGCTGGACGAGTTGCGCTACGTGCGCGCCCTGCGCTCGCAGCGCAGGCTCTGGCGCGCTCTGTGCGCCCTCGCGCGCGTGCGCGCGAGCGTCTAGCATGCCGGACCGCATGCCCGAATTCCTTTCCCGGCGCCGGCCCGCGCTGATCGGCGTGGTGCACCTCGCCCCGCTCGTCGGCGCGCCGCGCTACGGCGGCAGGCTCGGGCCCGTGCTGGCCGCAGCTCTGCGCGACGCGCGCGCGCTGGTGCGCGGCGGCTGCGACGCGCTGATCGTCGAGAACTTCGGCGACGTGCCCTTCCATCCCGGCGCGGTCCCGCCCGAGACGATCGCCTGCATGGCGCGCGCGCTGGAGGCCGTGCGCGCGGCCCATCCGCGCCTGCCGCTGGGCGTCAACGTGCTGCGCAACGACGCGCGCGCGGCGCTGGGTCTCGCCGCCGCCTTCGAGCTCGAGTTCCTGCGGATCAACGTGCACGCCGGTGCGGCGGTCACCGATCAGGGCCTGCTCGAGGGCCGCGCGGCCGAGACGCTGCGCGAGCGCGCGCGCCTGTGTCCGCGCACGCGGATCTGGGCCGACGTGCAGGTCAAGCACGCCACGCAGCTCTCGGACCAGAGCCTGGGCGAAGCGGCCGCGGACCTCGTGCAGCGCGCGCTCGCGGACGCGCTGATCGTGAGCGGCCGCGCGACCGGCTCGGCGCCGGGTGCGCGTGCCGTGGCCGAAGTGCGTTCCGCGGCGGGGCGTGCGCCCGTGCTGCTGGGCTCGGGCCTGACGCTCGCGAACGCGCGCGAGCTGCTCGCCGGGGCGCAGGGCGCGATCGTGGGCACGGCGCTCAAGCGCGGCGGCCGCGTCTCCGCCCCGGTGGAGGAGGCGCGCGTGCGCGCCCTGGCGCGCCTGTTCCGGAGCCTGGCCCGATGAGCCTCGAGCAGCACCGCTCCGAGTCGCGCCAGCCGCTGCGCTTCGCCGTGATCACGATCAGCGACACGCGCGACGCCGCGACCGACCGCGGCGGTCCGCGCATCGTCGAGCTGCTCGAGGCCGCCGGCCAGCGCGTCACGCAGCGCGCGCTGGTCAAGGACGAGCCGCGCGAGATCGAGCGCGCCGTGCGCGAGTGCCTGGCGAGCAGCGAGGTGGACCTCGTGCTCACGACCGGCGGCACGGGACTCGCGCCGCGCGACCAGACGGTGCCGACGCTCGAGCGCATGTTCGAGAGCACGATCCCGGGCTTCGGCGAGCTCTTCCGCTGGCTCTCCTACCGCGAGATCGGCAGCGCCGCGATCCTCTCGCGCGCCTGCGCCGGCGTGATCGGGCGCAAGGCCGTGATCGCGCTGCCCGGCTCGCCCAAGGCGCTCGATCTCGCGCTGCGCGAGATCGTGCTGCCCGAGGCCGGGCACCTCGTCTCGCAGCTGCGCGGGCCCGCGGCCTGAGCCTCAGCGCGGCGCCGGCTCGGGGCCCGCGCGCCGGATCTGCTCGGGCTGCTCGAGGCGCAGTTCGAGCCCGCGCCCGCGCCGCTCGAGCCGGCCGCGCGCGTAGAAGAAGTTCTGGTGGTACTCGCGGCCGAGATCCTGGAGCCGCGCCGGAGCGAGCGCGTCGCGCGCACGCTGGGGCACGACAAGGCGCAGCTGCTTCGAGAGCTCGACCTCGAACCAGGCGCGCTGCGCTCCGCTGGGCTCGCCGAAGAGCTCGACCTCCTGTCCGACGAGGCGCTCGAGCGCCGCAGCATCTGCGGCATCGACCAGGCCCTGCTCGTGCGCCGCACTGCGCTTCTGGAAGTCGGCCAGCGCCTCGGCGCGCGCATTCCACCAGGGTACGAGCCGCGCGTAGGGGCGCTTGGCCGCCGGCACACCGGGCGTCCGCGGAGTGTTGGTCTCCGGATTCCAGAGCCCGAGGCGCGCGCGCTGCGCTGCGGCCTGCGCGGCGACGAAGGCCGCGTGCGCGAGCTCGCTGTTGCCGTACTTGTTGAAGTAGGGGCTGTGGCCCGTGCGCACGAGCTCGAGCTCGTAGTCGCGCCCGTCGGGCAGCACGACGTGGCACAGCGTGCGGCCGTAGGCGTCGCGTTGCTCGCGCCCGCCGGGGAAGCACAGGCCCAGGCGCAGGGGTTCGCCCTCGCGCGCGAGGCCGGCGAAGAACGACTCGGCCCACAGCGCCGTCTCCTCGCCGAAGACCGTCTGCGGCTTGCCGCCCGTCGCAGGCTGGCCGGGATGGAAGCGCTCCTCGGTGTCGACGCACAGGAGGCGCAGCTTCGCCGTCCGGCCCGCGCGCCGCACGTGCAGCGTGTCGCCGTCCACCACGCGCTCGAGCTCGACCCACTCGCTGACGTGGAACTCGGAGGCGCAGCGGGGCAGCGCGAGGACAGCGAGCAGGGAGAGCGCGGCAAGCATGCGGGCCGCGAGGATAGCCTGGAATCAGGAGAGCTCCAGCAGTCCGTGCTTGGCCAGCCAGAGCAGTGCGCGCAGCGCGCTGGCCTGCTTCGACAGCGGGAGTCGCCGGGCGAGTTCCCCGACGGAGAGCCCCGGCTGCGCTTCGACGAGTCGCAGCAGCGCCAGGAGCTCCGGCTGCCCCGGAACGAGTTCCTTGAAGCGTCCGGGTGCGGAGCTTTCCGCCGAGAAGAGCTGCGCGAGGCCGCCCTCGGCGTCGGTGGTCGCCAGTCGCACGCGCAGCGCCGGCCCGAGCGGCTGTGTGGGGTAGCCGGCGTAGATGGCGAAGGGGTCGAGGTGCGCGGGGTCGCCGGCGCCGCTGTCGCCGCGCGGCGCGCTCTCCTCGGATTGCGCGCGCAGCTCGGCGAGCTCGGCCCAAAGCGCCTGGTACTGCGCGACCACCACCGACCAGTCGTACACGCGTCGCGCCTGCTCGCGCCCCGCGGCGCCCATCCGCCGGCGCAGCGCGGCGTCCTGGATCAGGCGCGTGAAGGCCAGCTCGCAAGCGCCGATGTCCACCTCGACGAACTGGCAGGAGTAGGCGCAGTAGCTGTCGTAGTTGTCGATGCCCTGCGCGAAGCGGTAGCCCAGGTCCTTGCCGGTCTCCGGCGCGGGGCTGCGCGTCGGGATGCGGAAGCCGTCGACGCCGTCGCGCACGGTCTCGCGGTAGCCGTTCCAGTCGGAGACGACCAGCGGCAGCCCCGCGGCCATGGCCTCGATAGGGGTCAGCCCGAAGGTCTCCTGGATGTTGTCCGAGAGCGAGCAGAAGACGTCGGCCGCCTGCCAGATCGAGTGGCGCACATCTCCCTTGCGGCCGTCGACGAACACGACGCGCACGGACGGGCACAGCCGCGCCGCGTCGTCGGCAAAAGTCTTGCGGATGGCGTCGTTGGCGAACCAGCCGGCCAGCACCAGCACGACCGGCCTGCCGCTGCGCCGCGCGGCGCGCTCCAGCGACAGATACAGCGGCGCGTGGTGCGCCTTGGCGTGGTAGCTGAGCCGGCCGAAGAACAGCACCACGGTCGCGTTCTCGCCCGCGTCCAGCGAGCGGCGCCACTCGTCGCGGCGCGCCGGCGATTCCGCGTAGAGCGAGCTGTCGACGCCCAGCGGAATCAGCGGCAGTTGCGGCAGCACGAACTCGCGCGCCCCCAGGCGTCCACGCAGGTACTCCTGCTGCGCCTCGAGCAGCTTCGAGACGGCGCCCTGCACCGCGCGCGAGGTGCACACGAGCGCATCCCAGCGCTGCAGCGGCGCCTCGAACAGGTCCTGGATCATTCCCACCGCGGCCTGGGTCGCGATCGTGTGCGTCACGCCGCACAGGCTCCAGTCGCGCTGTGCCGCGCTGCGGCGCCGGGCCCAGGCCTGGCGGGCGAGGCTCGGGTCGGGCACGTACAGCGTGCCCGGCTCCTTGAGCGCCTGCGGCCGGGCGGCGGGGATCCACTCGACCGGCCTGCCGGCCAGCTCGTGTTCGTAGAGGCGCTCGCACTGGCGCGCCTGCTCGCGCGTCTGGCAGTGCAGCGTGAGCCGCTCGAGCTCGCCGTGACGCAGCAGGCCGCGCAGGAAGCCCTCGCCGGCCGCGTGACGGCCCTTGATGTCGCGTCCCTCGGTCGTGTAGCCGTCGGCGGCGTAGAGCACGGCGGCTGTCAAACGCGGGGCGTTCATCGTCCGTCCGGCGAGTGCGAGGTGAAGCTCGGCATGCGGACCGGTAGGATAGCGGCCCGCATGAGCGAAAAACTCCCGGCTTCTCCGGCCAGCCCGGAACGCGAAGGCGGGCAGACCCCCAGCGGGGTGCAGCTCAAGGGCACGAGCGTCTCGCCGGGCCTGGTCCTCGGCCCCGTGCACATCAAGGATTACGAGCTCCTGAACGCGCCGCGCCAGCGCGTCCCGCTCGAGCAGGTCGAGCGCGAGCTCAACCGCTTCCACAAGGCGCTTTCGGACTCCAAGCGCCAGCTAGAGGACCTCAAGACGCGCCTGCAGGGCAAGGTCTCGGCCGACCACGTGCGCATCCTCGACACGCACTCGGCGCTGCTGCGCGACGGCGTCTTCCTCTCGGACGTCGAGAACCTGATCCTGAACGAGCAGATGGCGCTCGAGGCCGCGATCGGCAAGGTCGTGGCCGATTTCGACCGCATCTTCCGGCTGGTCAAGAACGAGACGCTGCGCGAGCGCGCCGTGGACCTGCGCGACGTCGGCATCCGCGTGCTGCGCAACCTCGAGCGCGTGGCGGTGGACGAGAAGGCCGTGGCCGCGCCGGACTACGTGCTGGTCGCGCGCGAGCTCTCGATCGTGGACATGTTCAACCTGGAGAACGAGCACGTGCTCGGGATCCTGACCGAGGAGGGCGGCCTGACGAGCCACGCCGCGATCCTGGCGCGCTCGATGCGCATCCCCACGCTGACCGCAGTGGCCGGCCTCCTGGAGAAGGTGCGCGAAGGCGATTTCGTGATCGTCGACGCGACCGAGGGCAGCGTGCGCGTCAACCCCGACGAGCTCGTGCGCGCGCAGTTCCGCGCCTCGAGCGCGCTGGTGCGGCGCGAGGCGGCCGCGCCGCCCTCGGGCGAGCGGCCGACGCTGCTGGCGCGCCGCGGCGCGCGCACGCGCGACGGCCAGGCGATCGCGCTCAGCGCCAGCTGCGGCAACCTGCCCGAGGTGGACCAGGCCATGGAACTCGGCCTGCCGGGCGTGGGCCTGTACCGCACCGAGCTGCTCTACCTCGTCGAGCGCGAGCAGCCCTCGCTGGAGTCGCTCACGGCGCACTACGCGGCGGTGCTCGAGCACGCGCGCGGCGAGAGCGTCACGTTCCGCCTGCTGCACGTGGATTCGAGCCTCGAGGTGCCGTACCTGCACGAGGCGCGCGAGCTCAACCCGGGCCTGGGCCGCGCCGGCGTGCGCATCCTGCTGGCGCGCGAGCAGGTGCTGCGGCGCCAGCTGCAGGCGCTGCTGCGCGCCGCTCCGGCCGCGAGCCAGACGCGCGCGCGCATCGTAGTGCCCTTCGTCACCGACTGCGCCGACCTGCGGCGCGTGAAGGAGATCCTGTTCGAGGAGCGCTACGCGCTGCGCAAGGCGGGCGTGCCCTTCCAGGACCAGGTCGAGCTGGGCGCGGTGATCGAGACGCCGGCCGCGGCGCTCGGCGCGCGCGATCTCGCGCGCGAGGCCGACTTCCTGGTGCTGAGCCTCGACTCGCTGCTGCAGTACCTCGTCGCGGCCGACCGCGAGAACCACGAGCTGCGCCACTGCTTCGAGCCGATCCACCCCTTCGCGCTGCGCCTGATCCTGCAGATCGTCGAGATCTGCGAGCAGTCCGCGCGTTCGCTCTCGACCTTCGGGGTCACGGCGGTCAGCCCGGTCAACCTGCCCTTCCTGCTCGGCGCCGGCCTGAAGCACTTCTGCATCGCGCCGGTGGGCCTGGAAGAGTTCATCGCCAGCCTTTCGGCGGTGGACCTGCGCACGGCGCGCCGCAATGCCACGCTGGCCGCGCGCGCCTCGTGCCAGGCCGAGATGCAGTCGCTCGTGCAGGGCTACAGGCACGGCTACGCGCGCGAGTGATCGAAGCGCGGTGCGCCGTGCAGCGCCTCGACCACGCGCGCGGTCGCGCTGCCCGTCGCAGCGCGCAGCGGGACGGCCATGGCCTCGGCCACGCCGCCGACGAGCGCGCGCGGGCCGATCGCCACGAGCGCCGAGCCGCTGCCGCTGATCGTGGCGGCCCAGGCGCCGGCCGCGCGCGCGGCCTCGAGCGCCTCGCGCCCGCCTCGGATGAGCGGCAAGCGGTGCTGCACGTGCAGGCGATCCTCGATGCCGAGCGCGAGCAGCTCGGGGTCGCCGCGGCGCAGGCCCTCGAGCAGCAGCGCGAGCCGGCGCGGGTTCTCGACCGCGTCGGGGAAGGGAACTTGCGCGGGAAGCACGGCCCGCGCCGCGCGCGTCGGCAGCGTCTCTTCACTCCAGGCCAGCGCAAATCCCAGCGCGGGAGAGAGCTCGGGACGCACGACGCGCAGTTTTCCGCCGCCGATCGGCACCGCCAGCGTGCAGCCGCCGAGCAGCGCCGCGCTCGCGTTGTCCGGATGGCCCTCGAGCTCGAGGCCCCAGGCCAGCAGCTGTTCCTCGCCGGCCGTCCTGCCCGCGGCGCGCTCGGCGAGCAGCAGTCCCGCGGCGACAGCGGCTCCGCTCGAGCCCAGGCCGCGCGCGATCGGGATCTCGCTCGTCACGCTGAGGCGCAAGCCGCTCGCGGGTGCCTGCAATCCGCGCCTGCCGAGCTCGAATGCGCGGCTGAGCAGGTTGTCGCTGCCGCGCGGCCAGTCGGCGGCCGTGCCGCCGAGCTCGACGAACTCGATCGGGCCGCCGGTGCGCTCGACCACGCGCACTTCGAGCCAGAGCGAAAGCGCGAGTCCGAGGAAATCGAAGCCTGGGCCCAGGTTCGAGGTCGAGGCGGGGACGCGCAGGCGCAAACCGGCCCAGTCGGGTGACTGTGGATTCATCGTGGGGAAGTGCGGGCCGCGGATTGTGCGTGTGCCGCTCGCGAGCGTCGAGCACAGCACGGCGTGCGACGCAGCTTCCCAATCACGGGAAGCATCCACAATTCGACCACAACCACACGATCTCGCGCTTGAGGGGTCGTGAGACACCAGATAACGTGCGCCCACGCCCGTCCGAGGGCGTGGTTGGAAGAGAGGGATCGGAAGGACGGGAAACCGGACCGGAGGATTGCCTGCTCTGACCCTGTCCTCGGGAGGGAAGGAACGGCCCCTGAATCACCGGGGGGTCGAACTGGACCGGCGGGGGTGGGCTGGCGCGAGGGGATGCGCCGACGGCTGGGGGCCGCCGGGCATCGCGACAGCCCACCACTCCGCTGCCACGGCGCCCCAGGAGAACGCATGTACATCGACGAAAAGGACCGCTTCTACTCGCGTCTGGCCACGATCCCGGGCATCCGCCCGATGCCCTCGGTGGGCGATTGGATCCTGCTGCACGTCGCGCACCCGCAGGAACTCGCGCGGCGCGTAAATCGCAAGCTGCAGCCCGGCGTGGTCAGCATCCCGCGCCAGGTGGACGGCGCCGTGCGCATCCAGGTCGCGGACCCGCGCACGAACGAAGCGCTGCTGCGCACGCTCAAGGAAGCCGTCGTCCGCCGCTGAGCCTCCGGTTCGCGGCTCTGGTACCTTGAGCCGCATGCAGAGGTTCATGCTGGCGTTGGCGTTGCTCTCCCTCTCCTCGGCGCAGGACGCGCCGGTCGCTCCGTCGCTTCCCAAGCTCGTGCCCGAGATCACGCGCGCGGAGATCGAGTACCACCTCCGCACGCTCGCGAGCGACGCGATGCTCGGCCGCGCGACCGGCTCGAAGGAGTCGGAGATCGCCGCGCACTACCTTGCCGACGTGCTCAAGGCCTACGGCGTCAAGCCGGCTGGCGACGACGGGACGTACCTGCAGAACGTGCACTACAAGCGCAACACGATCAGCGGCACGCCGACGCTCGACGTGGCGACGAAGGACGGCTCGAAGCCGAGCTGCGTGTTCGAGACCGACTGGCGCTTTGCCAAGGCCAACTTCGAGAAGCGCACGCTGACGGTCGTCGTCGCCCACAGCGCGGAGGAGATCCCCAAGGACGGCCTCTCGGACAAGGCCCTGTTCCTCGACCAGGACGAGCGCGACAAGCAGCGCGAGTGGCTCAAGAGCTCCGGCCACAACCGCGGCGAGGGCGTGGGCCTGGTCGTGGTCCCGCGCGGCAAGCAGCCGCTCGCGCGCAACCCGCCGATGCTGGCGCTCGAAGGCTCGCTGCTGGCTGCATTCCGCGCCGGAAACGCCGAGAAACTGACGCTCGCGGTCACCTACGAGGAACGCGAGGTTCCGGCCTACAACGTGGTCGGAATCCTGCCCGGCGAGGGTCCGGGCGCCAAGCAGGCGATCGTTCTCGGGGCGCACTACGACCACCTCGGGGGCGAGCCCAAGCGCCCGGGCGACACGGAGGATCTGATCAAGAACGGCGCCGACGACGACGCCTCGGGCTGCACGGTCGTGCTCGAACTCGCCGGAGCCCTGGCGCACGAAGCTCACCGCAGCCACAGCGTCATCTTCCTGCTCGCGACGGGCGAGGAGATCGGAAACGTCGGGGCGGATTACCAGCTCGAGCACCCGGCGGTCCCGCTCGCCGACACGCTCGCGAACCTCAACTTCGAGATGCTCGGCCGCCCCGATCCGCTGGTCGGCGGCGCGGGCATGATGTGGCTCACCGGCTGGGACGAGACGACGCTCGGCGAATCGCTGGTCGCGGCCGGCGTCAAGATCGCGCCCGACAAGCGTCTCGACCAGCACTTCTACGAGCGCTCGGACAACATCGCCTACGTGCGCAAGGGCATCGTCGGGCAGACCTTCTCGACCTTCAATCTGCACGAGGACTACCACACCGTGAAGGATGAGGCTGACGGGATCGACTTCGACCACCTGACATCCTGTGCGCAGGAGGCGCTCAAGGCCGTCGACCTCGTCGCGAACGGCAAGGTCGTGCCGGTCTTCAAGACCAAGGCGCCCAAGGAAAAGCCCAAGCGCTGACGCATGGCACGCCGTCCCGCGCTGACCGCGCGCAACGCCGATCGCTACGCGCTCTACCAGGAGGCCGTGCAGTCGCCCGAGGACGACTTCGCCTTCCTGCGGCGCATCTACCGCCGCCACACGGGGCGCGAGGCGCTGCATTTGCGCGAGGATTTCTGCGGCACCGCGCTGCTCTCCTCGACCTGGGTGCTGCGTTCGAAGCGCCACACGGCGGAGGGCTTCGACCTCGATCGGAAGCCGCTCGCCTGGGGCAAGAAGCACAACCTCGCGCCGATCGGCGCGGCGGCGGAGCGCGTGACGCTGCACAGGCAGGACGTGCGCTCGCCCGGGCTGCGGCGCGCCGACCTGCGCCTGGCGCAGAACTTCTCCTACTACGTCTTCCAGACGCGCAGGGAGCTCGTGGGCTACTTCAAGGTCGCACGCGCGAGCCTCGCCAAGGGCGGCATGTTCGCGCTCGACGTCTACGGCGGCAGCGAGGCGATGGCCGAGGTCAGCGAGAAGAAGCCGCTCACGCGCGGCGCGCGCTACATCTGGGAGCAGAACTGCTACTACCCGGGCACGGGCGAGTACCTGTGCTTCATCCACTTCCGCTTCCGCGACGGCTCGAAGCTCGAGCGCTGCTTCCGCTACGAGTGGCGCTACTGGTCGATCGTCGAGGTGCGCGAGGCGCTCGAGGACGCGGGCTTCAAGCACGTCGACTCGTACTTCGAGCAGACCGACCGGCCCGACGGCGAGGGCAACGGCAAGTTCAAGCTCGACCAGCGCGGGAGCACGAGCCGCGATTGCGTCGGGCTGGTCGCGTACCTCGTGGCCTACGGCTGAAGCGCTACTTGGGCGCTTCCTCGAGCGCCTTGCGGTCGAGCGCTGCCGTCACGTTGCCGCCGGCGACCGTGATCTCCCAAGGCGTCTCGAGCACGACCTGCATGCCCTTGGGGAATTCGGCCGTCGTCACGTGGGCGCCCGTGGGCAGCGCATCGACGGCGCGGCTGTCCTTCTCGTCGTCCTGGATCTGCAAGAGCAGGATCGGATGGTCGCCCTTGTCACCGTTGGCCATCTGGCGCAGGTGGTCGGCGCAGTGCGTGCAGCCCTGGCGCCAGAGCACGATCTGCCCGTCGCTGGGCAGCTTCTCGGCCGGCACCCACTTGGTCAGCTCCTCGACGTCGTAGACGCTCTTGCCGACCCACTTCGCGGGGTCGAGCGTGAGCCATGCGGGCGCCTTGACGGGCGGAGGAGTGCCGTTCCCCGGCGACGGCTTCACCGATCCCTCGCTCTGCCGCACGCGAATCCAGACCGCGGGCAGCGCGAACGCGAGGATCAGCGCGCCCACTACGATCCCGATGCCAGCCCCGCGGCTCTTGAGCGAGGCCCAGGGCTTCGTCGCGAGCAGGAACAGGAGCAGCGCACTGTCGACCACCATCATGAGCGCCGGGGAGACCTTCAACCCGCCGCCGAAACAGCCGCAGGATTCGGCGCCCGCCGCGAGCTGCGTCGTCAGTACGAAATCGAAGAATGCGTAGAGCGCGATGTAGAGCGGCCACGCCTGGCGCGGGCGCAGGAACGCGAGCGCCACGAGCGAGAGCTCGATGCCGATCACCAGCGTGTACGCGAAGTCGAGCAGGTTGACCGGCACCGGCTCGCGGATCACCGCGGGCAGCAGTGTCGGCGAGCCGAAGAAGAGCTTTGCGAGCGCGCCGGCCGCGAGCCAGATCGCGCACAGCCCTAGGGCCAGACGTGCGAGGGGAGAGACCTTCGTCGAGTCGTTCATCGTGGGGGAGATTGTATGGGCCCGGTCTACGCGGATCTGTGCTGCGCGTGAGCGCTCGATCAGAAGATCGAGACGCGGCTTCCGTCCGGGGCCTCTGCGCAGGGTTGCGGAGTGTGCATCACACGGCCGAACAGCCGCCGCTCCTGCGCGCGAAACGTTCCCCGAAAGCGCGGACGAGGCCCTGTGTCGAGCTCCAGGCCGAGGCCGCGCAGCCAGCTGTTCCAGAGCTCCGCCTGCCCGGAACGGCGCTGGTGGATCCCGTCCCAGCCGATGCTCGCGGGCGGGATGCGCACCAGCTGCGCGCCGCGCGCGTGCGCGAGCTCCGCCATGCGCGCATCGAGCTCGCGCGCCTCGGCGAGCACGTGCTCGCGTTCCAGCGGGCGGCCGCGGAAGATCAGCAGGCGCACGGCGTGGAAGAACAGCGGCGAGAGCTGCTCGAGACTCTCGAGCGGCAACGCGCTCAGCGTGACGCGCGTCTCGAGGCGCGCGAGCACTTCGGCGACCCAGCCCGCGATCACCCGCGCGCTGGTTCCATAGGCCAGATCGTTGCCGACGTCGGTGACGAGCGCGTGCACGGGGCCCCCGGCGCGAGCGAGCTCGGGCCACAGGCCGCACTCGAGGATCGAAGGCAGCTCGCGCGCGAAGTAGCGGCTGCGCACGCCGTACGAACGGCCGTGACCGGCCGCGACGAGCACTTCGCACGGCCCTGCCAGCGTGCGCAGCACGCCCGGCAGCGCCCGGCTGGCGTTGCTCGCGCCGATCACGACGAGGCGCGTTCGAGCTTCTGCCACAGCACCTCCTCGCGGCCCCAGACCGGGTCCCAGGCGCACCAGTAGACGCACTCGGCGAGCTGTGCCAGAGCCTGTTCGCCGACCGCCCCGCGGAAGAGCTCGAGCTCGCTCGCGAAGGCGTTGTGGCCGGCCAGCACGCGCGCGCGGCCAGCCTTGCGCGTGACCGCCACGCCGGCGCGGCTGCGATCGCCGCAGCGGAAGCAGCGCGCACCCACTCGGCGCAGCCTGCGCGCGTCGGCCGCGCGGCAGAACCCGCTCGCAAACGCACGCTGCTCGCAGCCATCGACCCCGAGCAGCGTCCCGGGTTGCGAAGCCAGCGTCAGGAAGCCGGCGCGGTTGAGCTCGGCGAGCACGGGCACGAGCGGCAGGCTCTCGGCATCGAGCTGCGGCGCGCCCCAGCCGGGGAAGATTCGCTCGCGGCCCTCGATGAAGCGCGCCCCGAGCTCGCACAGCTCCGGAAAGCTCTGCGCGCGCTTCCAGCTCGATCGGCCCACGCACCGATTCTAGGGACTTGCGCCGGCGGACGCGCGTCTGGCATCGTCCCGCAATGTCGCCGAAGACCAGGGCTCGCTGGGCGCTGCTCGCGGCCGCGGCGCTCTTCTCGACCGGCGGTGCGGCGATCAAGGGCACGAGCTTCCGCGGCTTCGAGCTGGCGGGCCTGCGCTCGGGCGTCGCGGTGCTGGCCTTCCTGCTGTTCATGCCGGCCACGCGCGCGCGCCCGCACCCGCGCGAGCTGCTGGTCGCGCTGGCCTACGCGGCGACGCTGACGGCCTTCGTGCTGGCCAACAAGCTCACCACCTCGGCCAACACGATCTTCCTGCAGTCGACGGCGCCGCTGTACGTGCTGCTGCTCGCCCCGCTGCTCCTGCACGAACGCATCCGTGCGCGCGACCTCCTGCTGCTGGTCGCGATCGCGGGCGGGATCGCGCTGCTCTTCCTCGACGAGCAGGCGCCGCTCGCGAGCGCCAGCGATCCCTCGCTGGGCAATCGCCTGGCGCTGTTCTCGGGCTTCACCTGGGCGCTGACCATGATCGGCTTGCGCTGGCTGGCGCGCGGAGCCGAGGGCTCGAGTGCGCTCGGAGCGGCGCTGTGGGGCAACGCCTTCGCGGCCCTGGCCTGCCTGGGCGCGTCCGCGCTGCGCGGCGAGCTGACGCTGGGGGAGGCCGGTCCGCAGAGCTGGCTGCTGGTCGCGTTCCTGGGCGTGTTCCAGATCGGGCTCGCCTACGCGCTCGTCTCCTCGGCCGTCAAGCATCTCGAGGCCTTCGAGGTCTCGCTGCTGCTGCTGCTCGAGCCCGTGCTCAACCCGCTCTGGAGCTTCCTCTTCCAGGGCGAACGGCCCGGTCTGTACACCAACCTGGGCGGCGCGCTGATCCTGGGCGCGGCGCTGGCGCGCTCGTTCTCCGAGGCGCGCAGGAGCTGAGATGCGTATCCTGGTCGCGAGAGGGAGGCCCACATGCACAGCGCATCACCGGCGCGCTTCGTCTGGCACGACTTGATGACCGCGGACGTCGAGGGCGCGCGCAAGTTCTACGGCGCGCTCTTCGGCTGGAAGTTCGTCGGCTCGAAGAATCCCAAGGACCCGTACTTGCACTTGGAGTCGGCGGGCGTGATGTTCGGCGGTATGGTCACGCTGGCACAGCCGGAGATCCCTCCGCACTGGATCGCCTACGTCTCGGTCGGCAACGTCGACGACTGCTGCCTGCGCGCGGCGCGCTGCGGCGGCACGCTGGCGGTGCCGCCCTGCGACATCCCTGGTGTCGGCCGCTTCGCGGTCCTGATCGACCCGACCGGCGCGCACATCTCCCCGTTCCGCTCGCTCGAGCCCGCGAGTCCGGAACGCGAGGTCCAGCCCGAGGACCGGCGCTTCTGCTGGGACGAGCTGCTCTCGAGCGACTCGGCGCGCTCCGCGGCCTTCTACAGCGAGGTCTTCGGCTGGCAGGTGCAGGAGGTGCCGATGGGGCCGCACGGCACGTACCACCTCTTCAAGCGCGGCGCGCTCGACGCGGCGGGCATGATGCAGATGCCGCCGAACGCGGAGGCGCCTTCGCACTGGCTGGCCTACGTGGCCGTGCCGGACGTGGACGTGTCCGCGCGCACGATCGTCGAGCTCGGCGGCAAGCTGTGGGTCGAGCCGCGCGACATCCCGGGCACCGGGCGTTTCGCCGTCGCCGCCGATCCGCAGGGCGCGGGTTTCGCGATCTTCCGACGCGTCTCGACCGCGGCTTGAGCTCGAAACCATGCACGAACTCGTCGTCACCTGGTTCGAGTGGGTCCGCGACTGGGGCTACCTCGGCGTGCTGCTGCTGATGGCGATGGAGTCCTCGATCCTGCCCGTGCCGAGCGAGCTCGTGATCCCGCCCGCGGCCTACTGGGCGGCGCAGGGCAAGCACGGCATGAGCCTCGCCGGCGTGGTGCTCGTCGGCACGCTCGGTTCCTACCTCGGCGCGACGGTGATGTACGCGCTCTCGCGCTGGCTCGGGCGGCCGCTGGTACTGACCTACGGCCGGTTCGTGGGCATCACGCCGGAGAAGCTCGAGCGCGCCGAGCGCTTCCTCGAGCGCTACGAGCGCGGCGGCATCTTCTTCGCGCGGCTCCTGCCCGTCGTGCGCCACCTGATCGGCATCCCGGCCGGAATCGTGCGCATGCCCTTCCTCTCCTACAGCGCGATGACGATCGTCGGCTCGGGGATCTGGTGCGCCGTGCTGGCCTGGTTCGGGCAGAAGGTGCTCGGTGCCGATCCCAAGTTGATCGAGGACCCCGAGGCGATGAGTCACGCGATCAAGAGCAACATGCTCTGGATCGTCGGCGCGGTCGTCGTGCTGGCGCTGCTCTACTTCGCGATGCTGCGCATGTCGCAGAAGCGCGCCGCGACTCGGATAATACGGAGCCAGTCCCGTTCTTCACCCGATTGCCCCGAGCGCGTTCGGCGGCCGTTGCGCGGTCGGGGCAATGCGGTGAAAAACGGGACTGGCTCCGTATTATCCGATCGCGGCACTGGTCCGAGAAACGCAGACAGCCGGCCGCCTGAGGGGCGACCGGCCGTCTGGATGGGGGAGACGCCCGTGTCTCAGTTGCTCTTGATGCGCATGTTGTAGAACGAGCGGTAGACGAAGACCGACGAGACGAGGAAGCAGCCCAGCGCGAGTCCGTGGACCAGCGCGGGGTTGTCCTTCATCGCCACCGCCAGCTCGACCGCCAGGAGGCCGAAGAGCGTGGTGAACTTGATCACCGGGTTCATGGCCACGGAGCTCGTGTCCTTGAACGGGTCGCCGACCGTGTCGCCGACGACCGCGGCGGCGTGCAGGGGCGTGTTCTTCGCGCGCAGTTCGATCTCGACGACCTTCTTGGCGTTGTCCCAGGCTCCGCCGGCGTTGGCCATGAAGATGGCCTGGAACAGACCGAAGAGCGCGATCGCGATCAGGTAGCCGATGAAGAAGAACGGATCGGCGAAGGCGAAGGCCAGCGTCGAGAAGAAGATCACGAGGAAGATGTTGAACATCCCCTTCTGCGCGTAGATCGTGCAGATCTCGACCACCTTGCTGGGAGTCCTCGGTCGAAGCCTTCTTGGCGCCGTCGAGCTTCATGTTCTTCTTGATGAACTCGACCGCGCGGTAGGCGCCGGTCGCGACGGCCTGGGTCGAGGCGCCGGTGAACCAGTAGATCACCGCGCCGCCCATGATCATGCCCAGCAGGAAGCCCGGGTTGAGCAGCGAGAGCTTCTCGAGCACGGTTGCATCGCCGTACTGCTTCTTCAGCGAGATGATCGTGGCGAAGATCATCGTCGTCGCGCCGACCACGGCCGTGCCGATCAGCACCGGCTTGGCCGTCGCCTTGAAGGTGTTGCCCGCGCCGTCGTTCTCCTCGAGGTACTCCTTGGCCTTCTCGAAGTTGACCGCGAAGCCGAAGTCCTTCTGCAGCTCGGCCTTGACGTTCGGGACCTCCTCGATCAGCGAGAGCTCGTAGACCGACTGCGCGTTGTCCGTCACCGGACCGTAGCTGTCGACCGCGATCGTGACCGGGCCCATGCCCAGGAAGCCGAAGGCCACCAGACCGAAGGCGAAGATCGGCGCGTAGCCGACGATGCTGCCGAGGTCGGCGGAGAGGTACCACGCGGCACCCATCAAGACAGTGAAGACGACGCCCATCCAGTAGGCGCTGAAGTTGCCCGCGGTCAGGCCGGCCAGCACGTTCAGCGAGGCGCCGCCTTCCTTGGAGGCCTCGACGCACTCGCGCACGTGGCCCGACTTGGTCGAGGTGAAGACCTTGACCATCTCGGGGATGATCGCGCCCGCGAGTGTGCCGCAGGTGATGACTGCCGAGAGCTTCCACCACAGCGTGCCGTCGCCCAGCGTCGGGATCAGCAGGTAGGAGGCACCGAAGGTGATGCCGATCGAGACGAACGAGGTCAACCAGACCAGGAAGGTCAGCGGCGCCTCGAAGTCGAAGTGGTCGGCATTGCCATAGCGCGCCTTCGAGATCTGCTCGTTGATCAGGTAGGAGACGCCCGAGGCGACGATCATCATCAGGCGCATCGCGAAGAGCCACACGATCAGCGAGGTCTGGGTCAGCTCCTTGCCCGCACCCTCCGGGACCGCCAGCAGGATGAAGCTGATCAGCGCGACGCCCGTGACGCCGTAGGTCTCGAAGCCGTCGGCCGTCGGGCCGACCGAGTCGCCGGCGTTGTCGCCGGTGCAGTCGGCGATCACGCCCGGGTTGCGCGCGTCGTCCTCCTTGATGTTGAAGACGATCTTCATCAGGTCGGAGCCGATGTCGGCGATCTTGGTGAAGATGCCGCCCGCGATGCGCAGCGCCGAGGCGCCCAGCGACTCGCCGATGGCGAAGCCCAGGAAGCACTTGTAGGCCAGGTCGCTGGGGATGAAGAGCAGCACGACCAGCATCAAGAGCAGCTCGACCGAGATCAGCAGCATCCCGATCGACATGCCGGCCTTGAGCGGGATCTGGTAGACCGGGTAGGGCTTGCCGGCCAGCGCGGCGAAGGCCGTGCGCGAGTTGGCGAAGGTGTTGATGCGGATGCCGAAGGCCGCAACCAGCACGCTGCCGGCGATGCCGATCAGCGAGAAGCCGATGATCAGCGCCAGTTCCGATGCCGGCTTGTGATGCACCAGGCCGAAGTAGGCCAGGATGATCGAGCCGATGAAGACCTCGAGGACGATGATGAACTTGATCTGCGTCAGCAGGTACGTCTTGCAGGTGGCGTAGATCAGCTCGGAGATCTCGAGCATCGCCTTGTGCACCGGCAGGTCGCGCAGCTGCTTGTAGATCACCAGGCCGAAGACGATCCCGAGCACGCAGATCGCCATCCCGTAGAGCAGCAGGTGGTGGCCATCGAGTCCGAGGAACGTGGCCTTGGACAGGTCGGGGAGGGCGAGGTCGAACTCGCTCTTCGTGTGCTCCGTGGCCTGCGCGAGGGGGGCGAGGGCGCTGCTCATGAGCGCCGAAATGGACGAGAACATCGTGGCGGAATCTCCGTCAATCGAAGGGGGGCCCTGCCGGGGGGGATGCCCCCCCGGAAACGAGGCCGAAGGTTGTACCGGCCAGAGGCCCCGAAGCCAAGCCTGGAGCGCCCTGGAGGCGCTTTCCGGCGCCCGGGCGGCGCTTCGGGGCCCCAAGAACGCTCGCGGCCGCCCCCTGCGGGACGGCCGCGCATTGCGTCAGGCAGAAGGGCCCCGCGGGCCGCTCCGGACCGGCCTCACTGGCGCTTGTTGGAGCGCAGTTCCTTGTACTTGAAGGCCGTGATCTTGATCTCGCATTCCTCGTCCAGCGCCAGGCCGATGCTGCCGAAGCGCTGGCGCGTGGCGGAGACTTCCATGTCCTCCAGGCCCTTGATGTCCGTGTTCGGCAGCTTCACGTTGAGCTTGCTGCCGATCATGCGCACTTCCATCGTGTAGCTCTGGCCGGGCTTGAACTCGGGGTCCTTGCCGATCGTGCTGACCGCGAAGTACTCCGAGCTGTCCATGCGGTTGTAGACGCGGAAGTACATCTTGAAGTTGCCCTTCACCGGCGTGAACTCGATCTGGGCCACGAAGTCCTTGAGCTGCTGGCGGTCGCCGACGGAGAGCGTGCCGATACGGCTGCTGCCGGCCTTGGCGCCGACCGCGTGCAGTTGGCCGTCCTTGATCTGGAACCCGACCAGGTCGGGGCTGTGCAGCCAGTCCTTCTCGTCAGTGAGCGCGTCCTTCCAGGGCTCGCCGTCGATCACGCTCTGGCTGAAGACCGTCGTTGCGACCGCATCCGAATCGGCAAGCAGCGTCTTGTACAGGTCCGTGTACCACTTCTTGCGGTCCGCGTCCTTCGTGCCGCGCAGCGTGTTGTCGAGCGCGTTGCGGATCTCGATCTCCGCCGTCGTGTAGGCCGAAAGCGCCTCGCGTGTCTGGCCCTTGGCCTTGGCGTCGCTCATCAGCTTGGAGAGGTAGGCCCGGTCGATCTTCTCGCGCGAATCGCCCAGGCGCTTCCTGTAGTCGTCGTCCATGGGCGTGCCCGAGAGCTTCTCGAACAGGTCCTGGCCGGTGCGCTTCGCGCGCTTGATCGTGTCGATCGGCTGGCTGTCCGCGCTCTCGGACGTGCGCACCAGCTCGTCGAGACGCGTGTTCATCTCGCCGCGCTCGGTCGCGTTGTCGATCGTGCGCTGGGCCAGGCTCATCATGCGCGCGATGTCGCCCTCGATGCGCGAGTTCTTCCAGAGCGCCTTGTTCTCGGGCTTGTTGCAGATGTCGAGGATCTGCCGCGCATCGTTCTCCTTGAGCGGATCGTGGCTCTTGACCTCTTTCAGGAGATTGTCCAGCGACTGCTGGTACTCCTGCTCCTTCACGTCCGCCGCATGGCGCTTCATCAGCGTGTTGCCGAGCACGCCGCCGGCGGCGAGGAACAAGACCCCGCAGACGATCCAGACGTAGGTCATCGTCTTGCTCTCGCGCTCCTTGAGCAGCTGCACCTCGCGCTTGACGTCGGGCGAGAGCTCGGCGTGCGCGTGGCCCATGCCGCGCCGCGCGGCCATGCGCTCGGCGGCGCTGGGCTTGCCCGCGGCCGCGTCCGCTGCCGCGACGCGCGCGCGCGGCGTGATGGCGGGTGCGGGCTTGGCTGCGGGCGCCGCAGCCGGCTTCGCCGCCGGGGCCGCAGCCGGCCGCGAGGCCGCTGCCGCCAGCTTGGGATCCGCGGCCTTCGCGGCCGCCGCGTCGGCGTCCGCCTTGCGCTGCGCCAGCAGGCGCTCCTTCATGCTCGGGCCCTTGGAGGCGCTGGCGTCGGTTGAGTCGCTCTTGTCCATGGACATCGTGGTCTGCTCGCTCCGATCAGGAGGGCGGGGGGGGAGTCGGGGGTGACGTCTTGCGCGCCTGCTGCAACGTCATCAGCCGGCGGACGTGTTCGCTGGCACTGGGGGGGGCAGGGCGCCTGGATTTGGCGAGCAATAGTAACAGCCGGGCCAGGAAGAGCGCGAGTCCGACCACCGCCAGGAGCAGGACGATGGGGTGATCGAAGATCCCGAGGGCGCTGGGAGCCTCGGCGGGGTGGATCGACTTGGCCAGCAGGTAGGGCACCTCCCAGGTGCGGCCGTCGTTGTCCTCGAACTTGACCGTGCGGTAGAAGACGCCCTCGACGTCCCAGGCGTCGTAGTTGGTCTGGATCGGCGGCGGCTCGCTCAAGAGGTCGACTACGACCTTGTCGCTCTTGTCGGGCTGGCTCAGGTAGCCGCGCCAGACGTCCTTGATCCCGAGCACGGGCGAGTCGAGCTTGGTCGCGCGCAGGCCGGCCACCAGGCCGCGCGTGCGGACCCACGCCCCGCGCCAGCCGTCCGGGTCCTTGACCGCACCCGCGTAGTCGAGCCAGCGCTGGGCCTTCTTCGCGACCTCCTCGGGCGTGTAGGCCCCGAGCTCGCGCACGAGCGTCGTGTAGCCCGAAGTCTCGCGGAAGCTCTCGCCGTTCTGCGTGTCGGCGAGCGCGCCCTGGAAGGCCGTGGCGAGATTCTGCTCGCGCAGGATCGGATCGGGGAGCACCGGCGCTCCGGCGAGCGCGTGGGCTGCCTCCTGCTGCGCGAGCTCCTGCTCCTTGCGGCTCTGGTCCAGGTAGATCAGCACGCCGGCGGCGCCGAGCACCAGGAGCAGGAAGATCAGCCCACCCGCGCGCCGGAACTCGGGCGTCGCCCAGAAGGGCGGCGCCGGCGGCCGGTCGAAGAGTCGCCGGCGGGCTTCCTCCAGGCGCTCCGAGCTGCGAGACGAGGGACGCGGCTCTTCCGGCGGAGTCTGGTTCTCGTTCATGGATCGCTCCTGCTAGCTAGTGTCCGGGGGAGCCTGGAGTACGGAAAAACAGGCCGCGCGTGACCGGCCAGGGCACCACTCTCGCCGGGCGGGGCCCTGGAAGCCAGTCCGCCCTCTTGGGGAGCTAGGGGGGCCCCTGTGCGAACTCCAGGTTCGCGATCCCGAGCTCACGGGCGAGGTCCACGATCTCGACCGCGGCGGCCCAGGGCAGGCCCGGCTCGGCGTCGAGGATCAGCGGCTGCTCGGGGCCGTTGCGCGCGCGCTGCTCGCCCTGAGCTTCGCGCAGGAGGCTGGCCAGCTCGCCTACGCTGTGCAGGTCGCGGCGGCCGAAGCGGCGCGTGATCACCCCCGTCGCGGGCTGCCAGCCCAGGACGACGCGCATCTCGGCGGGCGTCTCGATCGAACCCGGGCCCGTGCCGCGCTCCTTCGGCAGCCAGGTGTCGAAGAGCGACTCCTCGGCGCGCACGTGGAAGCTGGCCAGGAAGAAGACGCACAAGCAGAAGATCACGTCGACCATCGGCACGACGTTGACGGGCAGCGGGTTGTCGGGCGAATCGGATCCGGCCATGGTTCGTGCGCCTCCAGGCGCTCAGCGCCGCCGCGCGGCGGCGAGTTCGAGTTGGAAGACGCCGCAGCGCGCGGCGCTCTGGAACAGCTGCTGCAGCGCGCCGTAGGGCGCGTGCTCGTCGGCGCGCACCAGGAGGTGCAGCGACGAGGGCGTCGCGCCCGCGTCCTGCGCCGCGCCGGCGAGCGTGTGCTCGAGCTCCGCAGGCGTGCAGTCCACGCCCAGCACCGAGCGCTGCCAGTGGCGCGCGTCGCGGCATTCGCCGCCTGCTCGTGCGCGCGCAACTCCCGGGCGCGGCGTCGTGGCGCACGTTGGCCACCAGGCGACGGATCCCCGGAGCGTCCTGCTCGAGCGGCACGTCGGCGCGCGGCAGCGCGAGCTCGCTCGTCTCGCGCTGGCTCATGTCCGCGCCGAGCATGAAGAAGAGCAGCAGCAGGAACATGATGTCGATCAGCGGTACGACCTGCAGCGCGAGGTCGCGTTGCGGTTCGCGCGCGTTCCACCGGGCGTCGTGCATCGTGCAGCTCCTTTGCGAGAGACCAGCAGAGCTACACGCGCCGGCCGGCCGTGCTACCGCGAATCCGGCTGGAAAACAGCGCGGGCCGGGGAGTGCCCGGCCCGCGTGCATGCACAGCTTCGTGCTGCCGGCTACTTCGGCGGCGGCTGGTCGGCCGTGCCCATCGCGAACTCGAGGTTCTTGATCTCGAGCGCCTTGCCGATGTTGACCACGGTCATGATTTCCTTCCAGGGCACGTTTGCGCCGCCGTCGATGATCAGCGGGATCTCGGGCTTGTTCTTGGCCTTGAAATCCTCGTGCGCTTCGCGGATGCACTGCTCCAGCTCGGCGTCGTCCTTGACCTTCTTGTGCAGGTACTGGCGCGAGAGGATCCCGGTGGACTGGTCCCAGGTCATGATCACGCGCATCTCCTGCAGCGGGCCGGGGTCGGGGGCGCCGCCCTCGCCCTTGTCCTTCGGCAGCCACGAGTCGAACTTGCCTTCGGTCTCGCGGAACTTGAAGGAGCACATGAAGAACACGCACAGGCAGAAGATGATGTCCACCATCGGCACGACGTTGATGGGTAGAGGGTTGTCTTCTGCTTCGCCGCCACCGGCCATGGGATCACCGCTTCGTCGATCGGGGTTGTGGGTTGGAGTTCGAGTGGGGGAGTCCGGCGCGCATCACTTGTCCGGCAGCGGCTTGTTGGCCGCGAGCTGGATCTTGTAGATGTGCGCCAGGCCGGCGTACTCGGTCAGCTTCTGCACGTCGCCGTAGGGCGCCTTCTCGTCGGCGCGGATCAGCAGGAAGAGCGCGGAGAGCTTGGTCTTCGCCACCGCGTCCTCGACCGGCTCGAGGTGATCCTGGGCGATGATCACGAGCTGCTTCTTCATGTCCTCGCGGTTGAAGTCCTCGCCCATGATCTGCCACTGCCAGTGATCGTTCTCGCGGCAGACCCCGCCGTTGTCGTTGATCGGGCAGGCAGCCCCGCCGGGCGCGGCGTGGTGGATGTTGACCGTCAGCGTGAAGACGTCCTTCTGATCGATGTCCTTGGGCTCGGGCACGTTCTTGGCCTTGGGGATCGAGATCTCGATCGCCTCGCGCTGGCTCATGTCCGCGCCGAGCATGAAGAACAGGAGCAGCAGGAACATGATGTCGATCATCGGCACCACGTTGGGCGAGATGTCTTCCTTGAGCTTGCCCTTCTTGACTTTTCTGTGCATTGCGGGAGTCCTCGGGTTCGGTCGTGGACCTGCTGGCGGTCACGTGCGGGCCCCGCGCGGGGCCCGCGCGGGCTCAGTGCTTGCCGGCGTGCGCGGCCGCTTCCTTGTCGGCCAGCGCGCGCATCAGCTCGACCGCCTGCAGGTTCATCTGCAGCGACATGCGCGTGACCATGTTCTTGTAGATGAAGAAGCAGGTCAGGAAGGTGATGCCGATGAACAGGCCCATGGTCGTGTTGACCAGCGACTCGTACACGCCCGAGGCCAGGTCTTTCGGCGTCGGCGCCTTCATCTGCTCGATGCGCTGGAAGGCGGTGATCATGCCCGTCACCGTGCCGAGCAGACCGAGCAAGGGTCCGATGTTCCCGATCAGCGAGAGGTAGGAGATCTTGGCCTGCAGCTTGAAGCCCTCCTCTTCCGCGGCGAGACCCACGCTGTTGATCACTTCCTCGTAGCCGAGGTTGCGCATCAGCAGGCCGGCCTTGACGAGCGTGGAGACGTAGCCGCCCTCCTGCTCGCACATCTCGATCGCCTCGTCGTACGAGCCTTCGCTGATCAGGGCCTCGAGGTCCTGGATCAGCGGCGTCGGCGAGAGCTTCTCGCGGCGGATGTT
Organism: uncultured Planctomycetota bacterium; assembly: GCA_963829015.1. Taxonomy (GTDB): domain Bacteria; phylum Planctomycetota; class UBA1135; order UBA1135; genus JADJLZ01. The sequence goes on from CAWHGR010000001.1 coordinate 703,751, forward strand.
GACGATGTGCTCGATGACCAGCGCCATGCCGGACACGGAGCACAGCACCATCATCCAGCCGACGATGCCGGTGTGCTGGAAGAGCTCCCAGGCCGACTGCTTCTTGGCAGCCTCCTGCGCGAGCGCCATTGCGGGGAGGAGAACCATGGCCAGCGTGGCCAGGGACATGGACTTGATGCGGGACGGGTTCATCTCTTCTGGAGCACTATGGCTGGGGGGTGGGGGGTCTGGGGTGGCGCGGCGACGGGCGTGTCCCTGGAGGGGCGCGCGGGCTCCGGCCTACTTGGGGAGGAACGGTGAGTTCGGGAATTCTTTCTTGAGCTGGGCCCTGTGCTCGTCGCGGCTGCGTGCGTAGCGCGCCTTCAGGTCCTTGTTGCTCTCGACCTGCGAGAGATTATCGAAGCTCTCGGCCGCGCCTGCCAGGGCGCGCTCGTATTCGTAGGTGCTCTCGCCCGGGACGGGCCCGTAGACCACGACCCCGCGCAGGTACATGTAAAGCGCGTCGAGCAGGACGGCGGCATCACGCTTCTCGCGGCCTTCGGCCTTGGCGATGTCGCCCAGGCCGTTCCAGGCGCCGGCCAGGATCGAGTTGGGCGCGTCCTCGCCGCTGATCTTGCGGAAGATGGCCTCGGCCTCGCTGACCTTCTTCTGCTTGATCTGGCAGCGCGCCTGGCCCAGGCGCGCCTGCTGCGAGGCCAGCGCGGTGACGCCCGAGGTCGTGCCGGCCGCGTTGTAGGCCGAGAAGGCCTCGGACCACTTCTCCTGGCGCTCGAGGATGCGCCCGCGCTGGATCGCGACCACGGCCGAGAAGTTGGGCTCGACGCCCGCGGTGACCGAGCTCGTGTTGAGCTCGTCGAGCGCCTTCTTGGCGCTCTCGAGGTCGGCCTTCGCGGCGTAGGCGTTGACCAGGCCCTCGGCGATGTCCGGCAGGTAGCGGCTCTTGGGGAACTCCTTGAGCACGGCCTTGTAGCTCTCGATCGCCTCGTCGGACTTGCCCATGCGGTTCTGCACGCTGCCGATCAGGTAGAGCACGTTCTGCTTGATCAGTCCGCGCAGCTTGACCTCGGGCTTGAGCAGGTCGGAGAGCTGCACCAGCGCTTCCTCGAGCTTGCCCTGGTTGAGCAGGTCGCGCGCCGAGTCGAAGTTATCGCCGCCCTGGTAGGTGATCGAGGCGATGTCGGCCCAGGCGATCGTGTGCTGCTGGCCCTTGGCGGGGTCGAAGGTCAGTCCGCCGTACTCCTCGCTCTTGATGCGGCCGGCTTCCTCGGTGCCGTTCTTGAGCTTGACCACGTCCTCCTTGGCGGCCTGCGCGGCGGGCGGCGTGCCGCCGGCGGCGGAGCAGGGCAGCGCGAGGGCCGCGAGGCCCAGCAGCGGGCCAGGACGAGGCGCGTGCGGAGCGGGGACAGGTTGCGTGCGATGTTCATGTTCGGGTGCGGGCGTTGCGGGGCGTGTGTTTCGAGGGCGCGCGGGTCGGGCGGCGGATCACCGGGGTTCTTCTTCTCGACTTCCTTCTTCAGCTCGACGAAGGCGCCGCGAGGCTCGTGTCGCCGCCGAGCTTGTTGACCGAACGCTCGATGCTGTGCAGCAGCTCGCGGCCTCGCGGTAGTTCCCGCGCTCGAAGCGGCAGTCGATCAGGTAGTAGGCCGAGTACCACCACAGCTGCGTGTCGACCTGCAGCACGGTGTAGAGCCGGTTGAGCGTGTCCTCGGCCAGGTCGAAGCGGTTCTTGTCCTTCTCGGCGATCGCGACCTGCAGGTCGCACACGCCGCGCTCGATCGCGGCCAGGATCGCGGCCGCGCCGACGCCCGGAGAGAGCTTCTTGGTGTTGAGCGCGTCGAAGATCGATCCGGAGCTGTTGGCGTACTCGCCGAAGGCATCCGAGGCGAGCTTCCAGCGGGCCAGGAAGGCCGAGATGCGCGCCAGGTTGAGCTGCGCCTCGGTCGAAGGGGAGATCTTCAGGCCGGCCTGGTAGAGCTCGGCCGAGAGCTCCCAGAGCTTGGTGTCCTTCACCTTCTTCGTGTCCCAGCCGATGAACGTGTCCTGGCCCTCGGGCACGCCGTTGAACAGCAGGCCCAGCACGTACAGGCGCGTGGCGATGTCCTCGACGTCCTTGGGCTTGATCGAGTCGCTCTTGAGCAGCGCGCGCCCGCTGATGCCGTAGTAGTTCGCGGCGCGCTTCCAGAGCTCGTTGGCTTCCTTCGACTTCTTGGCGTCGTGCGCGGCCGCGGCCTGGCCGTCGAGCTCGCGCGCGATCAGGCCCGCACCGCTGGCGATGGCCTTCGAGTTCGGGTCCTTGGAGGCCAGCGCGTCGAGCAGCTTGATCGCGTCCTCGAGCTTGCCCTGCTCCTTGAGCGCGCGGATGCGCAGGCCCCAGACCTGGCTCAGGTTCTCGGCGTCGTTGGCGTACTTGGTGTCCGCGCCCTCGAGCAGCGGCAGCACCTTGTTGAACTTGCCCGTCTGCAGGTACAGGTCGGCCAGCTGCCGGCGCGCGTTGAAGCCGTTCTTCTCGTAGCGCTGCAGCTTCTCGAGGTCGAGGTTGCCGCTGGCCAGGCGGTCGAAGTCGTCGATGGCCTTCTTGAGGATCGTCTCGGCCTGCGTGTAGTACTGCGCGGCCTCGGACTTCTTGCCGTCCTTGTCGAGCGCGCGCGCCTGCAGGTAGTAGCACGAGCCGATCTTGAGCTGCGCGTCGTAGTAGCTCGGGCTCGAGGCCTGGACCTTGCTGTAGGAGTCGACCGCCTCGAGGTACTTGCCCTCGCTCGTGAGTCCGTCGCCCTCGACCAGCTGCGCGAAAGCCGCGCGGTCGTGCGTGGGGTACTTGGTGGTGAGCGTCTTGCGCCGTTCTTCGACGCGCGTCTTGAAGAGCGGCTTCTTCTCGCCCGAGGCCAGCGCGACGTACTGCATCAGCGCCTGGTAGACCGCCTCGGGCGCCTTCTCCGAGTTGGGGAAGCGCTCGTAGCAGGTGTCGAAGGCCAGCGCCGCCTCGATGTTCCAGCCGCGCTGCACGAAGACCGCGCCGATCAGCAGCCAGGCGTCGACCGCGACGTTCGCCGCGTCCTTCTCGCCCTTGGCGACGCCGATCGCCTGGCGCGCGAAAGTCTGGGCCTTCTCGCCCATCCCGCGCTGCGCGAAGGAGTAGGCGATCTTGAGCAGCTCACCGGAGGACATGCCCGCGCCACGCTGCGCCAGCGGAGCCTGCAGCTCGCGCGCCACGGCGCCCCAGGGCCCGTTGCCGTCGATCTCGAGCAGCTTGTCGATCGTCTCGGCGCAGCCCTTGGGGTCGATCGTCAGCTGCGCCTTGCCCAGCGCAGCCAGGATCGCCAGACCGTTGAGCGCCTCGTAGGCGTCGGAGACGGTGGCGAAGTAGTCCTTGGCGCAGTCGATCGCGCCGCGGCTGTCGCCCTGGTCCACCAGCAGGTTGACCTTCTGCAGCACGGCCTTCGAGATCACGTCGGCCGAGGCCGGTTCGACGAGGTAGACGCCCTTGGCGTCCTTCTCGTACTGCTCGCGCAGTGCGATGGCCTCGTTGAAGGACTGGGTCGCGTCCTCCTTGCTGCCCAGTTCCTTGTAGCAGAGCCCGGCGAAGATGCAGGCCTCGTAGTTGAGCAGCCGGTCGCTGTAGTCCAGGCCGAACTCGGCGAAGAGCGTGATCGCGTCGTCGTTGAGCTTCTTCTTGGCGAAGTCGCCGGCCGGGTAGAGCAGCGAGTGGAAGTAGTACGTCTTCGGCAGGTTGAAGCGCGCCGAGATGTAGGTGCCCTCGACGGTCGGGTCGTCCTTGCGCTCGACCAGCTCGGCGATGCGCGCCTTGAGCTTCTCCTCGGCCTGGCCGAACACCTTCTGACCCTCGTTCTGCAGCTGCGCGATCAGGTTGACGTCCTTCTCCTTGCCGATGCAGGCCAGCAGCGCCGAGCCGAGCAGGCTGTAGGTGTCGGGCAGCGTGTTGGCCGTGTCCTCCGAGGCCGTGCTGCCGCTGTAGCCCTTCACCAGGTCTTCCTTCTCGGTGATGATCTGCTTGAGCAGGTCCTTGCGCTTGTAGGGGTCGGTCTCCTTCTGCGCGAGGTCGAGGCGCACGGCCAGGTGCAGCGCCTTGATGTCGGCCTGGTCCTTGGGCGCGACGGTGCCCGACTCGATCAGCGCCACGAGCTTGTCGGACAGGTCCGTGTAGCCGCGTTCGAACAGCTTGCGGGCGAAGGTGGCATCGTCCCGGCCCAGGACGCGCGCGCTCTGGGCGAAGAGCGGGGTCGGGGTCACGAGGGCGAGGGAGAGGAGGATCGGGCGGACGTTCATCAGGCCAGGTCGGGGATCGAGGTCGCTGAGGGGGGGACGCACCGGCCCGGGCGGGCCGGTGCGCGTCAGGGCCGCGGTCGGAGGGTTGGGACGCGCACGCGGCGCGTTCTCAGTTGCGCTTGCCTCCGCCGAAGGCGTTCTCGTAGCGGTAGTAGACCTCGAGCGTGAGCACGTTGATCGCGGTCGAGTAGATCGGGCCGCCGGCGTAGGCCCAGCGGTCGGGCTGGATCCAGCCGCCGCGGTTGCACGAGCGCTCCTGCGTGTCCTGCAGGCCGATGACCGCGTCGACCATGGCCTTGTTCCAGGGGCCCCAGTACTTGCCGCTCTTGCGCGGGCTGTCCGGGCCGTCGAGCTGGTTCAGCGCCATCGAGCCGTAGTACCAGTAGTAGTAGTCGATCTTGCGGCGGTCCTTGTCGACCGTCGGCAGGTCCTTGATCAGGCGCTGCGCGGCGGGCTCGAAGAAGGCGTCGTTGGGATCGTGCTCGCAGAAGATGCGGATGCAGATGCCCAGCGAGGTCATCGAGGTGGCGTGGTAGTCGAACTTGTCGTCACCGCGACCCTGCACCGTCAGGCCGGCGTTCTTCGGGTCGTTGTAGCCGACCAGGCCGTCGTTGGCCGTGCACCACTTCACGAAGGCCAGGCCGCCGTCCATCGAGTTCTTGTCGACCTGCAGGCCGGAGATGATCGCCGACTTGAGCGCCATCACCACCCAGCCGGTGACCGAGGTGTCCGAGTCGAAGAGCTCCTTCTTGCCGGTCTCGTCGAGCGAGCCGCCGGGATACTTGGCCTCGATCTCCTGGCGCGAGCTGTAGCGCCAGCCCCAGTTGCCCGACCCGGAGGGATTGGGGCGCTGTGCGCGCTGCAGGAAGTTGATCGCCTTCTGGGCCGGGTCCTTCCAGTAGCGGTTCTGCGTCAGGCCGTAGGACTCCGTCAGCGCCAGCGCGCAGAGGGCCTCGTTGTACATGAAGACCTGGTCCTTCGAGAAGTAGCCCTGGTCGTTCTGGCGCTTGACCAGCCACGTCAGGCCGTTCTTCACGACTTCGCCGATCTTGTAGCGCTTGGCGCGCGCCGTATCGACGAGGTCCTGCTTCGACTCGTGGCTGTAGCCGGCGCCGAGGAAGCACAAGAGCGCCATCGCCGTCAGGCCCTCGTCGGCGTGCTCGGTGTAGCTCTCCTTGGGATCGAAGCAGGGCTTGTCCGTGTCGCAGATCGACTTCAGGCTGAGGATGCCCCACGAGCCGTCGGGGTTCTGGTGGCGCACCAGCCAGCGCAGTCCCTCGAGCACCGCCTTCTCGGTGCCCTGCGTCGCGCCGCCGCCGCGGCCGGCCTTGCCGCCGCCGAGCCTGCGGCCGGCGAAGCCCGGGGCGCAGGCCGTGGTGGCCCGTCGTGCCGACGCCGATCGCGGTGCCGCCCGGCTGTCCGGCGGTCAGGTTGTCCACCGACTCGGGATCGCCGCGGTCGAGGTGCAGGTCCTCGGTCGGCTCGGTCGGCATGAAGACGTCCTCCTCGAAGGTGACGATCTCCGCCTCCTCGTTCTTCGGGATCGCCTTGCGGTCGAGCACTTCGGGCGGGAGCGTGTCCTCGGGCGGCGCCTCCTTGGGCGCGGCGAGCTTCACCGTCGTCGGCGTGTCATCGACCTTGGGCGCCTGCTTGGCGAACTGCCAGATCGCGAGCACCGAGAGGACGATCACGTGGACCGCCACCGCCATGAACACCCATGGCGAGTTCTTGATGAAGTTGCGTAGTGACGTGGCGGGGTTGAATGCCATCGAAGGTCTCCTTGTGCGCCCAGAGACGGGCCGTATCCGGGCTCAACGGGGGGCTCGACCCTCCCTGGAGCTCCGCGGAGCTATCCAGGAAGGGCGGGGATGTTACCCGATTTTGACCGCCTGACAACCGCCTGTGGTGGAGCCCTTGCACCAAGGTGAGCCAGGGGACGGGACAGAGAGGCATGCTCATCGGCGGCGGGCGCCGAAGGCGTTCGCGTAGCGGTAGTACACCTCGGCGGTCAGAACGTTGATCGCCGTGGCGTAGATCGGGCCACCGGAGTGGCACCACCGGTCGGGGGCCAGCCAGCCCCCGTCGTGGCAGGTTTTCGAGTCGTGGCTCTGGGTGGAGGTGAGGGCCTCGACCATGGCCTTGTTCCAGGGACCCCAGTACTTGCCCGAGGCGCGCGGGCTCTCGGGGCCGTCGAACTGGTGCAGGGCCAGCGAGCCGTAGTACCAGTAGTAGTAGTCGGCCTGCAGGCCGTCCTTGCCCGCCGCGGGCAGGTCGACGGCGATGCGCCGCGCCGCAGCCTCGAGGAACGGGTCGCCCGCGTCGTGCGCCGTGAACGCGCGCACGCACATCGCGAGCGCCGACATCGAGGCCGTGTGGTACTGGAAGTGGTCGTCGACGCCGCTGACCTTCTGGCCCGCGCCCTTGGCATCCAGGTAGCCGGCCTGGCCGTCGGGCAGGCTGACGAACTGCGTGAAGGCCAGCGCGCCCTCCATGGCCGCGGGCGCGACACGCAGGTTCGAGAGCTGCGCGCTCTTCAGCGCCATCACGCACCAGCCCGTGGCCGAGAGGTCGGAGTCGAAGAGCTCCTTCTTGCCCGTCTCGTCGAGCGAGCCGCCCGGGTACTTCGCCTCGATCTCCTGGCGCGAGGCGTAGCGCCAGCCCCAGGCGCCGTTGCCCGTCGGATTCGGACGCTGCGCGTTCTGGATGAAATCGATGCCGCGCTGCGCGGGCTCCATCCAGTAGCGGTTCTGCGTCAGGCCGTAGGCCTCGGTCAGCGCCAGCGTCGCGAGCGCCTCGTTGTAGAGGAAGGCGCGGTCGCGGCTGAACGAGCCGTCCGCGTTCTGGCGGCTCTTCAACCAGCGCAGGCCGTTCTTCACGACCTCGCCGACCTGCCAGCGCTGCTGCGTGATCGGGTCGAGCAACCAGTCCTTCGACTCGTGACTGAAACCCGCGCCGAGGTAGGCAAGCAGGGCCATGCCGGTCAGGCCCTCGTCGTAGTTGCGCGACCAGATCGCCTTCGGATCCGGGCAGGGGTTGTCCGCGCTGCAGTGATCGCGCACACCGGAGGCCGTCCAAGAGCCGTCGGCGTTCTGGTGCCGCGCGAGCCAGCGCAGGCCGTCGAGGACGAGCTTGTCCATCGTGCTGTGAACGATCGGAGTCCCGCCACCACCGCCGCCGGGAGTGTCCTTGAAGTGCGGTTTCCGGATGTGACCTGGTCCGCGTCCTCCGCCGTCGTGTCCAACCCCGATGGCCGTGCTGGCGCTGGGGCTCTGATCCAGTCCGGGATTGGCGTCGGGGTTCCCGATGACGAGGTTCGGATCCGGCGGCTCGGTGATCGGAATGGTGAAGTCGAGTTCGACTGGCTCCGAGGTCAGGATCGTCTCCCGCTGCGGCGGGATGGAGTTGCGGTCGATCAGGACCGGCGGGAAGAGCGGCTCCTCGAGCGTGTCCGGCGGCTTGCCCGTGTTGATCACGAGCGGGATGTCGATCGGCTGCGTCTGCGGTTTCGCGATGTACCACACCGCGAGGATCGCGATCGCGATCACGTGCACCGACACGGAGATCATGATCCACGGCGAATTGCGGAAGGTCGCGCTCACGAACTCGAAGGGGTTCCTGGTTTTCATCGATCGATTCTCCCGTGAAGAGCAGCACCCGCGCACGACCACCGTTCCCTCGCGGCTCGAGTCGTGCGACGCGTTCCTGCGCTCCAGACTACCGTGAGCTATCGGTGCAGTTGCGCGAGGAAGTGCCTGAAAATCCAGTCTCTTTCGCGTGCGCGCGTGAACTCGAATCGACGCACGCGAGCGCGAATCGCGCGCAAGCGCTCAGAGTTTGAGCGTGCTGTGGACGATCGCGACGTCGCCCCAGGAATTCGGAACGAATTCGGATGGACGCTTGTCGATCCACTCGCGTGCCGCGCTCTCATGCAATTCGTCGATCTCGAAAAGTTCGATTTGTCCTTGGCGGTCCTGCGCGTCGCCGCGCTCGCATTCGAGACTCAGCGTTTCCTTCCCGAAGCCGGCCAAGAGCAGCCGGCGACCCTGCTCTGCGGGCAGCGCCACGCGGCCGCCGCTGCATTCCAGCGTGACGGACTTCCAGCCCTGCGGCAGCTCGAGGATCGAGAGCCGCGCGCCGCTGCGCGATTCGAGCTGCAAGCGCCCGGGTACATCGCCGAGCTCCAGACGCGGTGGCGCTGCGTCGAAGCGCTGGGCCGGACGGACGAAGCTCGTGCGCCCGCTGCGCACGGCGCCCAGCGGTCCGCGTTCGGCGCGCTCGAAGTCGTGCGCCAGCGCGGCGGGCAACTCGCGCTCGAAGGTCTCGAGGTACAGGCGCGCTTCGCCGCCCTCGGCCTCCTGGTAGTGCTGCAGCGCGAGCGGCGCGGGGTGTTCCGTGCTCCACTCGGGCGAGCGCCGCGCAGCGAAGGAGAGGCCCAGCGCGGCGAGCAGCGCGGCCAGCGCGACCGCGCGCGCGACGCGCGGGGACTCGGCCGCCATGATCCACAGCGGCAGGAAGACGAAGCCGGCCAGGAAGCCCAGCGCCGCAGAGAGGCGGAACTCGAAGACCCACTCGAGCGCCACCAGCAGCGGTGCCCCGATGCCGGCACTCATCACGAAGGCCGGCAGCGCCAGCATCCAGGGCTTGCCCTGCGGCTTGCGCTCGCGCGTGATCTCGTGCAGCGAGAAGCCGAGCAGCGTCAAGACCAGCGGCAGGATCGCGAGGTAGCTCGCCGCCGGCAGGCCGAGCGAGAGGCCGATCGCGAGCAGCGCGAGGAAGATCGCCGTGCCGGCCCAGCGCTCCTCGAGCGTGGCGCGCGTGCACCAGGGCGCGCTCGCGAGGCCGAACCAGGCGGCCAGCGCGCCCGCGCCGATCGCCCCGCGCAGCCAGAGCGGCTCGGCCGCGTTGGGCCACTCGCTCGAGCTGCCGGCGAGCACCAGCGCCTGCAGGCCGTGCGCGACGAGCGCTGCGAGCAGCACGCCGCCGAGCGCCGTGCCCGCGCACAGGAGCGCCGGCGCGCAGCGCCAGCGGCCCGCGCGCGTGCGCGTCCAGAGCGCGAAGCCGATCGCCAGTGCGAGGCCGACAGCGATCCACAGGTTCGAGCGCTCGTTCCAGTGCAACAGCACCAGGCCCAGGAAGTCCGCGTACACCGCGCGGCCGCGCGCGTCGGGGTCGAGCCGGCCCTGGGCCATGCCGCGCGCGAGCGCCAGCGCGTTCTCGCCCATCTGCTGCACGCTGCCCGGAGAAAGGTGCTGCGCGTCGTCGCGCGGCGTGTGGTAGTGCCGCAGGCCGCGGATGAAGGCCAGGTTGTAGCCCTGCCAGCCCTGCTGCTTGAAGACCGTGAGGTCCGTGTCGTTGGGCATGCGCTGGTAGACCTCGTAGGAGGCCGACCAGGCCGAGGGCTGCGGCAGCACGTCGGCCGCGAGCGTGATCAGCGCCGCGTTCTCGCTGCTCGTCTCGAACAGGAAGCATGGCCCGCTCGTGCCGCGCGCCTCGAGGTTGACGACGTACTTCACGTCCCGGGCCCAGGCGTGCTGCTCAGAGAAGGCGCGCGCGCCGAGCAGGCCGAGCTCCTCGGCGTCGTCGACGAGCAGGATCACGTCGCGCTCGAGCGGCGGCCCGCGCTTCAGCGCGCGCGCGATCTCGAGCACGCTCGCAGCGCCCGCGCCGTCGTCGCCGGCACCCGGTCCGGCCGGCACCGAGTCGTAGTGCGCGCAGACGAGCAGCGCCTCGGTGTGCAGGCTGCCCGGGATGCGCGCCAGCACGTTGCGCACGCGGCAGACCATGCCCGCCTGTGCGACGAGCGTCTCTTGCAGCTCCGGCTCGCAGCCCAGCTCGCGCAGGGCCGCGACGATGCCCGTGCGCAGCTCCTCGTGCGCCGCGCTGCCGACCGGGTGCGGCCGTGCGCTGCCCGGCAGGCCGCGCCAACGCTCGAGCGCGCGGCCGGCGGAGAACTCCGCGGGCGGGGCGCTGCCGTCCCGGGCGCGCGACGGCTCCATGCTGCGCGCCGTGAGCCACCAGCCGAGCAGGAACAGCCCGACGCAGGCGAGTGCGCGTCGGGCGCCAATTGCGGGCTCGTTGGCCACTCCCATCGCGCGGGAGCCTACCAAGCGCGCAGTCGCTTCGTGCACCGCGGCCGGGGCGTGCAGGATCGGGCCCGGCACCGTATCCTGTTCGCCCCCGAATCCACCCAGTCCCGAAGAGACTCCTCATGCAGCTGTCGGCGATCGAATTGCGCAAGGGCTTCCTGGTGACCTACCAGGGCCGCATCACCACCGTGATCCACTGGAACGCCTGGAAGTCCGACCGCCGCAGCAAGATCCAGATGAAGGTCAAGGACCTGCTCACCGGACGCGTGAGCGAGATCACCTGCCAGGCCGACGACAAGTACGAGATCCTCGAGTCGGAGCGCATCGCGCTCTCGCACAGCTACCAGGACGGCAACGACGAGGTCTTCTACACGCCCGAGGGCGAGGAATACCGCTGTCCCATCCCGGCCGTCGAGGACGTGCTCAAGTGGAAGGCCGAGCGCTACGACGGGCTGCTCGTGGACGGCAAGCTGCTCACCGTCGCCGCGCCGCCCTCGGTGGTCGCGACCGTCACGGACACGACGCCGCCGATCAAGGGCGTGCTCAACGGCCTGAAGGACGCGGTGCTCGACAACGGCCTGACCGTCAAGGTCGGCATGGTGATCAACATCGGCGACCGCGTGCGCATCGACACCGAGACGATGGAGTACAAGGAACGCGTCAACAAGTGACGCGCAGCTGCGCGCCGATCGGTGAATACGGAGCCAGTCCCCTTTTCCACCAATCGCGCGAAGCCGAGGGCGCTGCCGCGGGCTCGGGCGATTGGTGGAAAAAGGGGACTGGCTCCGTATTGTCGGGTTTCCAGCGGTCACGCTGACGATCAACCGCCGATGAACAGGCGGCAGCTCGGGCAGTGCGGCGGCCCGGCTGCGAAGACGGTCAGGCAGGCGGGACAGGTGCGCTCCGAGCTATCGGCGTCGTTCACGACGCGTGCACAGGCGCGCGCCTCTTCCGGCAGCTGCTCGATCCAGCTGTCCTCCATCGCCTGCGCGGCGGCTTGGGCGTCCGGGCTCGCGACCGCGAGCCAGAGGGTCGTCCCTCAGGAGCCGCATTGCCCCTTCGGGGGCTGAACGATCTCAGAGGAAACGCCGCGGCGCGCGAGGATCCCCTGGATCTCGCGCAGATGGGCCAGACCGCCCTGGGCGATGACTTGGACGCCGTTTGCCTGCTGCATGCTCGCTTCGCCGAACCCGGCCTCGGCCGGTTCCGGGGAAGTCTACCGTCCGGTTGCGGGTCAGGCTTGCCGGATCGTCATCTTGGGAATACTCTTCACTAGCGTGAATCAGAAGCCCCAGCGAGCGAGCTCGGACACGACGACGGAAGGCATCCGAGTCGAAGCCTCGGCGCACTACATCCCGAAGGACTCGAATCCCGAGGGTCGCCAGTACGTCTACGGCTACCGCATCACGCTCACGAACGTCGGCACGCGCCCCGCGCGGCTGCGCTCGCGCCACTGGGTGATCCTCGATGCCGACAACGGCCGCCAGGAAGTGCGCGGCCAAGGTGTGGTCGGGGAGTTCCCCGACCTCGCGCCGGGCCAGCGCTACGAGTACACCTCCGGCTGCCCGCTGCACACGACCTGGGGCACGATGGAAGGCAGTTACACATTCGAGCGCGAGGACGGCTCGCGCTTCGAGGCCGCGGTGGGGCGCTTTTTCCTCGTCCCGAACACGCCGCGCGTCGCAGCCACGGCCGGCTGAGCTGGGGGCCGAGCGCGCGCGTTGCGGGGCCGGCAACGCCGGCGTAGCGTAGGGCGCATGAAGCGCTCCCTTTTCCTCGCCCTCGGTCTCGCTCTCGCCTCCAGCGCCTTCGCACTTGCTGTGCAGGATCCGGCGCCGGCCCCCGCCGCCAGGCCCGCGCAGGAGAAGCCCAAGGTCTACGACGAATCGGCCGATGGCAGCGCGCAGGTCGCCGCCGCGCTCGCCAAGGCGAAGTTCGCGCACAAGCGCGTGCTGATCCAGTGGGGTGCCAACTGGTGCGGCTGGTGCGTCAAGCTGCACGACCTCTCGCGCTCGGACAAGGACATCGCGCACGAGCTGCTCTACGAGTACGAGACGGTCCACGTCGACATCGGCACGTGGCAGGCGCTCAAGCACCGCGACCTGGCCGCGCAGTACCAGGCCGACTTCAAGGCGCACGGCGTCCCGTACCTGACCGTGCTCGACGAGGACGGCAAGCTGGTCACGAACAAGGACACGAACGAGCTCGAGGTCAAGGACAGCGACCACCACGACCCGGCCAAGGTGCTGGCGTTCCTGAAGCAGAACCAGGCCGCGCCGGTCAAGGCCGAGGCGCTGCTCTCCGCCGCGCTCGAGCGCGCCGCGCGCGAGCAGAAGCGCCTGTTCGTGCACTTCAGCACGCCCTCGTGCTACTGGTGCCGGCGCCTGGAGGGCTGGATGGCGGAGGCCGAGGTCGCGCCGCTGTTCGCGAAGGACTACGTCGACCTGATGATCGACGTCGAGCGCTACACGGGCGCGCCCGAGGTGCTCAAGCGCTACAGCGAGAAGCAGCCTGGCTGGCCCTGGATCGTCGTGCTCGCTGCCGACGGCAAGGCGCTGGTCGACGGCTACTACGCGCCGGGCAAGAACATGGGCTTCCCGTCGGAGGACGTCGAGATCGCGCACTTCGTCTCGATGCTGGAGAAGACGCGCACGAACCTGACTCCGGCCGAGGTGCAGACGATCAAGCAGTCGCTGCTCGACACGCGCGAGAAGGTCGAGCGCGCGCAGAAGCAGGCTGCCCCGGCCAGCGCGGGGCACTGAGTTGCGGCCCGCCGCCGTGCTGCTGCCGCTGTGTGCCTGCGTTCTCGGTTCCTGCGGCAGCCTGGGCGCGCAGGAACCGACCGGCTTCGACGCGGCCTTCACCGGCGCGACGCTGCGCTTCGACTACCACCACGCCGGCTGTGCCAGCGAGGAGCACATCGCGCCGGCCGGATTCCGGCTCGAGGGCGCCTGGCCCGGCAGCCGCGGCACGCTGCTCGACGACTCCGACATGGGCCGCTACCGCTTCGTGGTCGAGGACGCGGCCAGCCACGCGCCGCTCTATTCGCGCGGCTTCTGCAGCGTCTACGGCGAATGGGAGACGACCGGCGAGGCCAAGCTCGCCTGGCGCGCGATCGAGGAGTCGCAGCGCTTCCCCGAGCCGCGCAAGCCGGTCGAGCTGGTGCTGCAGAAGCGCCTCGCGGCCGGCGGCTGGAAGGAGCTCTCGCGCACGAGCCTCGATCCCGCCAGCCGTTTCGTGGACCGTTCGCCGCTCGCGCGCGCGGGCGAGCTCGTGACGCTCTCCGAGAACGCGCCGCCGGCGCAGGCGGTCGACCTGCTCGTGCTGGCCGACGGCTACGGGCCCGCCGAGCGCGACAAGTTCGTGGCCGACGCGCGGCGCCTCGTGGCCGTGATGTTCGCCACGCCGCCCTACGACCGGCATGCGCGCGAGTTCAACGTGCGCCTGTTGTTCGTGCCGACCGCGCAGTCGGGCATCTCGAACCCGCGCAAGAACGTCTGGCACGAGTCGGTCTACGGCCTCTCGTTCAACTCCTTCGACAGCGACCGCTACGTGCTCACGCTGCAGGACCGCAAGCTGCGCGAGCTCGCGGCGCAGGCGCCCTACGACGCGCTGATCCTGCTCTTCAACGAGCGCAAGTACGGCGGCGGGGGGATCTACAACCTGTGGTGCACCTGCGCCGCCGACACGGAGCCCGCGGCCTACATCTTCGTGCACGAGTTCGGGCACTCCTTCGCGGGCCTGGCCGACGAGTACTACACCTCGCAGGTCTCCTACGAGGACCTGCAGCCCGCCGGCAGCGAGCCCTGGGAGCCCAACGTGACGCGCCTCGCCGACCCGCAGCACCCGAAATGGGGCGACCTGGTCGAGCCGGGCACACCGCTGCCGACCCCCTGGCGCCAGCCCGAGTACGACGCGGCCGACCTCGCCTACCAGAGGCAGCGCGCGGAGCTGATCGCCGCGCAGGCCAGCGAGGAGGCCTCCGAGGCGCTGATGCGCTCGGTCAAGCAGACTTCGGGCGCGTTCCTGCGCGCCGAGCGCTGGTTCGGCCGGACCGGCGCCTTCGAGGGGGCGATGTACGAGGCCAAGGGGCTCTACCGCCCCGAGGCCGACTGCATCATGTTCACCCGCAACCCCACGCGCTTCTGCCGGGTGTGCGAACGGGCAGTCGAGCAGGCGATCCTGCGCCAGTTGCGCTAGGGGAGCGGAGCAAGGCTGCCGCTCCCCGGGGGGAGGCGCTAGACTCAGGCCAGGCCAGGGAGCCTTGCGGGAGAAGGCCCCGGCCCGAGGAGCGCTCGATGATCCCGGAAGAAAACGATCCCTACCATCTGCCCGCCAACCTGGACGCGCCGCTCGACGACGGTGCCGCGCGCCACCTGGTCGGACTCCCGCTCCCGAACCTCAAGCTGCTCAGCACGCGCGACGGCGAGCTCGACATGCAGGAGCTCGAGCACGCGGTCGTGTTCTTCTTCCCGCGCAGCGGCAAGCCCGGCCAGCCTGCCGGCGAGGAGTGGGACCGCATCCCCGGTGCGCGCGGCTGCACGCCGCAGGCGCTGGGCTTCCGCGATCTCTACCCCGCCTTCCGCGAACTCGGCATCGAAGTCTACGGCGTCTCGACGCAGAACTCGGGCTACCAGCGCGAGTTCGCCCAGCGCAACCGCCTGCCCTTCGAGCTGCTGAGCGACTCGCAGCTGGTGCTGACGCGCGCGCTGCGCCTCCCGACCTTCGAGTTCCCGGTCAAGGAGGGCGGCCCAACCACGCTGATCAAGCGCATGGTCTGGTACATCGAGCGCGGCCGCATCGAGAAGCTCTGGTACCCGGTCTTCCCGCCGCACGAGAACGCCCGCGAAGTGCTGGCCTGGCTGCTCGCGCTGGCGAACGAGCACGCGACCGAGGCCGGCTGAGCCTCCGCGCGAGGCACGCTCGCGCGGGGCCAGCGCTGGAACTGAAGGGCCGCGTCTCCTCGTCCGTTCCGATGCTCGGGAGGGCGATGCCGTCGGCTGCGCGAGGCTCTTCGGACTGCGCTGACGTCGCTGCGCGAAGGAGCTCATGAAAAGGACCGGGGCCGGCGAAGAACTCGCCGGCCCCGGTGTTTCGTGAGTCGCACCCGCTCACGCGGATGCGACTCGTCGACTCAAGTCAGCTCAAGGCTGCCAGACGACCACGGCTGCGTTCGACACGTTGAACCGGTTCGCGAGAACCGGGCAACCGGGCAGCGAGACCGTGGTGTCGCGGTAGTACACCTGGTAGTAGCGAGTGTCGCCCGGCAGGATCGGTGCCGCGAGGGCTGCCGACCGGACGGGGATGCTCGGATCGAGGCCGCCAGGAGCCGTGATGCTCCCGCCGCTTGCGATCTTGATGTAGAGGCGCTTCACCGCACCGGCCGCGCAACGGACGCCGTGGCCGAAGCTGATGCCCGCATTGAAGGCCGTGCCCTGGATCAGCACGGAGCCGACGGACGCGTTCTCGCCCGCGGTCGTGAAGACCAGGCTCGAGCTCGAGACCGACGCCGTACCGGAACCCGTGATGGAGGCACCACCGGTCGCCTGCTGGTTGTCGCAGCCGCGGTTGGAACCCGTCGGCGGGTTGGAGCACGGGCACAGGTTGATGCCCGGATCGCCCGGCGTGCAGGTGTAGGTCGCGGGACCGAAGGAGCAGTGCACGCGCACACAGAAGTTGCCCGCGCCCCCGAACGCTTCCAACCCAACGGGCGGTTGGAGGTTGTTGCTCGGGGTGGTGAGGTCGGCGAGACCACTCGAGTTGTTGCCGAAGATGAAGGAACGGCCGGACCAGAAGGAGCCCGTGTCGTTCGGAGCGACCCAGATGCCGAGACCGGCTGATTCGTGGCCACCCGCGAAGAAGTAGCCCGAGACCGTGATCGGCGTCGGCAGCGGGATGTTGACGTAGGTGTCGGTGTCCACGAGCTGAGCCGTGCTCGGAATCGTGGCCAGGAGCGTCGCGTCCGTCGGGTCGCCGTCCTGTGACGGGCCATCGGCATAGAGCATGATGTCCGTCGGCGTGCCGTTCGGCGGGGCGTTGCCCGGGAAGGCGAGGGCGCCGTACATGATGTCGATCGAGTCGATCGTCGTGCTCGTAGCGAGTTCGCCGAACCGAACCAGCCAGACGTTGTCATTGGTGGTGCCTGCGGCAACACCAGTGCTCCAGAGGTTCTCCACCGTGCCGTCGTCGAGGGTATCGCACGCGCCGGGAGGCAGAATGACTTCCAGCGAGATGAACCCGGCACCGCCGGGCGTGGCACCAAAGTCACCGAGCTGGAGCGTGTAGTTCGTGCCGGCCGTGACCGCCCAGATGGCCGTCGACGGACCGGCGACGCCACACGCATCGTCGCTGCAAGCCAGCGAGCTGCCCGGAGCCGGGCAGCCAGGACCGGGGTACGCGGCGAGGATGGTGTCCTCGGCACTCACGCCGGGCGGGCACGTGCTGTAGACCGCGTAGCCCGTGGTCGGAGCGGTCCACTGGAACCAGACGTCGTTGAAGATCGTGCCACCGCAGTTCTGGACATCCTGGCCTTCGCAGCCGGTCGTCCCGGCCGTGTTGTCGTACGGGAAGAGCCCCGTACCGACGAGGGTCGTAGGTGCCGAGCACTCGTCGTTGCCGATGCCGGCCGGAGTCTGCACCACGTTGAGGAAGCCAGAGTTGCCGGCCGCACCAAAGGGCCAGGTGCCGAGCTGGATCGTGTAGGTCGAGCCCGCGGTCGCGATGAAGCGAACCTGGGGCGCGAGACCGCACGTTCCGCCAGCATCGTCGTTGCAGGCGATGCTGGTACCCGGGGTCGGGCAGCCAGAACCGGCATAGACGGACATCTTGCCGTCCAAGCCGCTACCGCACACGTCGATGACCGTGCAGCCGGTGCCCGTGGAGGTCCACGTGAACCAGGCGTCCGTGGTGATCGCGGTCGTGCTGAAGAAGTTGCACAGGGATTCGCTCTGTCCGTCGACGCCCGTCGTGGCGAACGTGATGTCGTAGGGGAACGAACCCGTGCCGGAGATCGCGGTCGGGGTCGAGCAGTCGTCGTTGGCCGGGGGCGTGGCATCGATGAGTTCGAACGAACCAGCGCCGCCGCCGGTACCGAAGACCCACGTCCCGAGCTGGATCGTGTAGGTCGTGCCCGCCGTCGCGTTGAAGAGCGCCCTTGACTGGTTGCCGCAGTTCAGTTCGCCGCAAGCAAGCGCGGTTCCGGCCACGGGGCAACCCGTGCCGCTATAAACCGCGATCTTGGTGATGAGGCCGGTGAGACCGCACGTGTCAGCCGACACCGGCCCCGTCATCGGGGAGACCCACGAGAACCAGAGGTCATTCTGGATCGCCGGGTTGCCAAAGGCCATGCAGAGAGCCTCGCTCTGGCCGTCGGCACCCGTCGAACAGGCGGTGTTGTCGTAGGGGAACACGCCCAGACCGGCGATCGGCGCAGGCGTCGCGCAGTCGTCGTTCGCCGGGGGAATGAGCACGGTCAGGTTCAGGTTGCCGGTACCGGTGGCCCCGAAGAAGCCGCCGACCTGCAGCATGTAGGTGTTGCCAGCCGTGGCCGGGAACGTGAGCGAGCTCTGCAGCGGGCAGGAGCCGTCGTCGTTGCAAGCCAGAGCGGGGTTCACGGGGCAGCCGGCGCCGTCCCAGGCCGCGATCACGGTGTCGAACGCGGAACCACAGGTGTCCATGCTCGCCACGCCGGTCACAGTGGGCGTCCACTGGAACCAGAGGTCATTCTGCGCACCGCCGCCGCAGAAGGACTGCTGCGGGCCGGTGGTCATCAGCGTGTTGTCGAACGGGAACGAGCCGTTGCCCGAGATCACTTGCGGGAGCGCGCAATCGTCGAGAGGCTGGGGGACAAGCACGTTTAGGTTCAGCGTGCCGGTGCCGGAAGCGCCGTTCCAGCCGCCGACCTGGATCGTGTAGGTGTTGCCACTCGTGACCGCGAAGACCGTCGCGCTCTGGTTGGTGGTAACGCCACCGCAGAGGCCCTGGTCATTGCAGGCGATCGACGGGTTGATCGGGCAACCAGCGCCATCGTAGGCCGCGATGACGGTGTCGAACGAGCTGCCGCACGTGTCCATGAAGCAGTTGCCCGAGGACGGAGCAACCCACTGGAACCACATGTCACTCGACATGAGGCCCGTGCAGGAGGGCTGCTGCCCGCCCGTGGTCATCAGCGTGTTGTCGAACGGGAACGAGCCCAGGCCGGAGATCACCTGCGGGCCCGAGCAATCATCGAACGGCTGGGGGAGAAGCACGTTGAGGTTCAGCGTGCCGGTGCCGGAAGCGCCGTTCCAGCCGCCGACCTGGATGGTGTAGGTGTTGCCGCCCGTGACCGGGAAGACCGTCGCGCTCTGGATGGTGCCAACGCCACCGCAGATGCCCTGGTCATTGCAAGCGATCGACGGATTGATCGGGCAGCCTGCGCCGTCGTAGGCCGCGATCACGGTGTCGAACACGCTGCCGCACGTGTCCATGAAGCAGTTGCCCGAGGACGGAGCAACCCACTGGAACCACATGTCGTTCGTCATGAGGCCCGTGCACTGGGGCTGCTGCCCGCCCGTGGTCATGGTCGTCGTGTCGAACGCGAACGAGCCCAGCCCCGAGATCACCTGCGGGAGCGAGCAATCGTCGACCGGAATCGCGCCCAAGACGTTAATCGTGAAGGAGCCCGCACCGGAGTTGCCGTTCCAGCCGCCGACCTGCAGCATGTAGGTGCTGCCGGCGGTGACGGGGAACGTCATCGTGCTCAAGGGAGCACAACCGTCGTCGTTGCACCCGATCGACGAGCCGAGCGGACAGCCGGCACCGGCGTACGCTGCGATCACGCTGTCGTACGAGGGGCCGCCGCACATCTCCATGGTGGCGTTGCCCGTCGAGCCGGCGGTCCACTCGTACCAGATGTCAAGCGACATGAAGCCCGTGCAGGAGGGCATCTGCGAACCCGTGGTCGCGGTGGTGGTGTCGGTCGCGAACGGACCGGCGCCGGAGATCACGATCGCGGCCGAGCAATCGTCGTTCACGGGCGCGGCCACGAGCATCGAGTGCGGAGCCGGGGTGACCGGCTGGATGCCCAGTGCGCGCTTGCGCTGCTGCGTCGTCTGCAGCGCGGGCCGCTGCGGCTGCCCAGCTGTGTGCAGCGCTTCAGCCGCCGCCTCTTGCTCGCGGGCCTTCTCGATTGCCGCACGGATCTTGTCGCTCTGTGCCTGATCCGCGGGATTCTGCAGGCTGCGCTGCACATCCGCCTTCTTCTGCTGGATGCCCGACTGACGCAACGCGGCAGGTGTCTGCTTGACGGGAGTGGACTGCGTGCCGAGAGAGCTTCCCGTCTGGGAAGCCGAGTACGGCCGCGGCGCGGTCTTCTGATTGGTAGCCGACGTGGCATCCGCGAATGCGAACGACCACGTAGAGCCTGCGATGAAGCAGGCAGCGATAAGGGGGAGTTTCATCGGAAGTCTCGTAGTGTGTCTTTCCTGAGGTGAGAAAAGGGGGAGAGAGCGAAGCCAGTCCGGCCGGAGCAGGGGTTCTGCACCTATCCGGGTATACCCAGCCTACATGGAATCCCGTTCCTGGGGAGACCCTCCCCGCACTTCTTCCCCGATTTTCTTGGGTTCCTCGGGAGAATTGGTTACCCGCCCCGGCCCCGGCTCTCGGCCTGGTCGCGACCGAACGCTGTCAGCGTGGTCGAGTTGAGGCGCGGATTCCCGTGAGGAGAGGGAACCTCGCCGCCTTTCGATTCGTCGCCGCGTTCGGGTTCATGCAGCTGGAGTGCATCCGCAAGGCGGAAGCTCGAGCCGAGTTCTCTCGAGCGGAACCGCAGGGCTCGAGAAAAAGAACCGGGGCCGGCGAGGATCTCGCCGGCCCCGGAGGATCTCGAGTCGCACCCGCTCACGCGAGCGCGACCCAACGACTCACGTCAGCTCAGGGCTGCCACACGACTTGCGCCGCGTTCGTCACGTTGAACCGGTTCGCGAGAACCGGGCAACCGGGCAGGGCGACCGTCGTGTCGCGGTAGTACACCTGGTACGTGCGCGTCTGACCGGCCAGGATCACATCGCCCAGCCCGGCGGAACGAGTGGGCACGTCCGCGTCGGTCGGGAACACGGGAGCCGTGATGCTGCCGCCAGACGCGATCTTGATGTAGAGGCGCTTGACGATGCCGGCCGTGCAGCGGACGCCGTGGCCGAAGTTGATGCCCGGGTTGAACGCCGTGCCCTGGATCAGAACCGAACCAACGGTCGCGTTCTCACCCGCGGTCGTGAAGACCAGGGTCGGAGTGGCCAGCGAGTTCGAGCCGGCGGCGGTGATGGAGGCACCACCCGTCGCCTGCTGGTTGTTGCAGCCGCGGCCGGAGCCCGACGGCGGGTTGGAGCACGGGCATGCGTTGATGCCCGGGTCGCCCGGCGAGCAGGTGTAGGTCGCGGGACCGAACGTGCAGTTGACGCGGATGAGCGCCTGGCCGTACTGCGCGTTCCACGTTTCGACGCTCTGCACGGGCAGCGCGTTGTTGGTGGGGTTCGCGTAGTCAGCCGGGATGCCCGCACCGAAGTTGGCGAAGAGCCAAGTGGTTTCCAGCCAGTTGTGCACCGTCGTGTCGAGACCGAGGGTGTACCCCGAGCCCGGCGTCTGGATGACGCCCAGCGGGTCCATGACGTGCGTGCCGACGAAGAACTTGCCCGTGATGGTCAGCGGAGTGGTCAGCGGGACGTTCACCAGTGTGCCACCATTCGTGATGGGGAACTGCTGCGTGAGCAGCAGCGTGGCGTCACTCGGATCGCCGTCCTGAGAGGGGCCGTCCTGCCAGATGAAGAGATCCGTCAGGGTTCCGTTGGGCAGGTTCGTGGGCGTGAAGCTGCCCGTCGCGACGTCGACCGAGTTGATCGTCGCGGGGTTGCCCGGGGTGCCGAAGCGGTTCAGGTAGACCATGTCGTTCGCACCGAAGTAGCCCCAGCCGACGTTCATCGTGCCGTCGTCCCAGGGATCGCACGGGCCAGGAGCGTTGGTCATGTTCAGCGTGAAGAAGCCCACCCCGCCAAGGGAGCCGGGGTAGTTCGCGAACTGAAGCATGTAGGTGGAGCCCGAGGTGACCGGGAAGATCAGCGTCGTCTCGAAGCCGACGCAAGAGTCGTCGCGGCAGGCGAGTGCGCTGCCAGGAGCCGGGCAGCCCGCGCCGGCGTACACGCCGAGGCGTGTGTCGTCGGTGGTGAGGCCGCACGTATCCCACATCGCATAGCCCGAGCTGGGCGCGACCCACTGGAACCAGACGTCGTTCTCCATCGTGGAGCCGCCACCCTGGGCGCCGCAAAGCGCTTCGGTCTGGCCTTCGCAGCCGGTCGTCGCGGCCGAGTTGTCGTACGGGAACGTTCCCGTTCCGACGAGCACCGTCGGGGCGTTGCATTCGTCGTTGCCCGCGCCGGAGGCGACCTGCGTGATCAAGAGGCTGCCGGACGCGCCGAGCGTGCCCGGGTAGCTGCCCAGCTGGATCATGTAGGTCTGACCGCCGACGGCCGTAAAGTTCACGCCGGACTGGACGCCGCAGAAGTCGTCGTTGCAGGTGATCGCGCTGCCCGCGACCGGGCAGCCCGAGCTGGCGTAAACGGCCAGCTTCGAGTCGTGCGTACCGCCGCAGTTCGAGATCTTCGTGCAGCCGCCGGCGGGGGAGACCCACTGGTACCACACGTCCTTGTCGATCCCGATCACGCCGCCGAGGTTGCAGAGCGGCTCGGCCTGACCCTGCGTCCCGGTGGTCGCGGCCAGGTTGTCATAGGGGAACGTGCCCAGGCCGGCCAGCACGATCGGCGTGGCGCAGTCGTCGTTCGACGGGGGCAGCGTCAGGTTGATCATGTCGATCGTGCCCGTCGCCGTGGTGCCGTTCGGCGCGCCGCCCATCGAGGGGGCCCACGAACCGATTTGCAACTCGTAGTGCAAGCCCGCCACGCACGGGAAGGTCACGATGCTGAGACCGCCGGTGCCGCCGCAACCGGCGTTGTCGTCGTTGCAGGCGATCGGCGCGACCGCGCCGGGGCATCCGGCGCCGGCATAAACCGAGATCACCGAGTCGAACAGCGGCACGCTGCTGCAGGTCTGGAACTGGCACGTCCCCGTGAACGAGGCCGTCCAGTCGAACCACACGTCGTTGGCGTACGTGGCGCACGTGGGCAGGGCGCCCGCGGCGACAGTCGCGCCCGAGTTGTCGAACGCGAAGCTGCCGGGGCCGGCGATCGCCGTCGCGGCCGTGCAGTCATCGTTGACCGGGGGCGGGGGCGGAGCATAGATCTCGAAGCTCACGCTGCCCGGGCCGCCCGTGGCGAGGCCGGTCTGCGGCGAGCAGCCGAGCTGCAGCATGTAGGTCGTGCCGGCCGTGACCGGGATGTTGAGGATCTGCGACTGCGGCGAACAGCCGTTGTCGTTGCAGGCGATGTAGGAGGCCGTCGGACAGCCGGTAGCCTGGTAGAACGTGAGCTTGGTGTCGACGCCCGTCATCGCGCAGGTCTTGATGTTCAGCGTGTTGGTCCAGGGAGCGGTCCACTGGAACCACACGTCCTGCAGGTTTCCGTAGAGCACGACGCTGCAGCCGAACGTCGCAAGGTCCTGGCCCTCGACGCCGGTCGTGGCGGACGTGTTGTCGAACGCGTAGGTGACCACGCCCGCGGCGGGCGCGAGGATGTCCGGGGTCGAGCAGTCGTCATTCGTCGGCGCGGCGACGACCATCGGGTTGGGCTGACCGGTCGTGCTCGAGGTCGCGCCCGTTGCGGCACCGAGGCCCAACGCTGCGGCCTGGCGCGAACTCGCGCGCGCCTGACGCGCCCAGAACTTCGCCATCTGCTCGGGCGTGGGCTCTTCCGAGATCCCGGCCTGGGCCACGGAAGCCGCGGACTTCGTGGTACCGGCGGCCTGCGCACCGATCACGGACTTCGCGGAACCGGTGTACGACCGTTGTGTCGTCTTCGGGTTTGTGTTGGACGTGGTCAAGCTCGCGGTTGCGAACGACCACGTTGAGCCTGCGACGAGGCAGGCAGCAATCAGGGGGAGTTTCATCGGGAATCTCGTAGGGGTCTTTCCTGAGGTAACGGGAGTGAACGAAGCCAGTCCAGAGGGAGGAGGAACACCCGCGACCCTCCGGCTACCCCTACCCTACCTGTGTTTCACAATCTGGGGAGGGGGTCAGGCCCGGTTTCCGCCCTTTTCTTGGGAATCTCCACCAACACCGTGCGGGCCCGCGGCGCGCAGCTCCCGCGGGGCGAGTTTGCATATATGCAATCTAGGGACAAGGATCGAGCTCCTATGGGCTGCATGCCCCGCCGACCTTCGCACTCCGCCCTCTGGCGCTCCGCGGTCAGGGCAAGAAGCTCTTCCGGTTCGCCAGCTTGCGCGGGAGGTAGTCCTCGATCACGTAGTTGAGGCCCCACTTCGCCAGCGCCTGCTGCTCGGCGCGCACGCCCATCGAGAGCATCTGCTCGATCGCCTTGACCCAGGGCTTGTGGGCCATGAAGAAGGGGTCGTTCTTGAGCGCGTCCTTGGCGCGCTTGACGTCGACCTCCTGCAGCGGGTGCGTCGCGTCCTGCAGCTTGAAGTCGACGATGTCCTGCGGGGTGACGCCCAGGTACTGCGCCTGCGGGACGCAGAAGAAGCGGTTGATGTGCGCCACGTTGCCCGAGCCGACCTTGAGCGTGCGGTAGATGTTCGCGATGCCGTAGGGATCGCAGTCGACGAAGGCGTAGACCGGGATCGCCTTGTCGTCGGCCAGGCGCCGGATGAAGCGCCGCGTGGCGCGCGTGGGCACGCCGGCGGTCTCGACCAGGATGCAGCTCGCGCTCTTCCAGAACTTGTGGTTGTTGCAGGCGCTGGAACATGCCGCCGGTCTCGATCGCGAGGATGAACTTGGCCTCGGTCTCGAACTTCAGGTGCTCGACCGAGTGCGGGATCGAGTAGCTGCCCGTGCCGAAGCCGGTGCAGTCGATCTCGATCTCCTTGCCGGTCTCCGAGTCGATGTCGATCACGACCAGGTTGCCCGCGACCGAGCCGCCGTGCTCCTCGGGGAAGTAGCGCAGCTGCTCGCGCGACAGGCCCACGACCGAGGCCATCGCCTCGATGTCGTCCATGACCGTGTCGGACTCGGGCTGCTCGTCGAACTTGCAGTCGCCCCAGTTCTTCGAGACGTAGTAGGCCTCTCGCTTGGTCGCGAAGTCGTTGTTCTCGACCATCTCCTTGCTGATCGCCATCAGGCGCAGCGTCTGGGCGAAGCTCTTGACCGTGTTGACCGAGAGGGCGCGCGCGCTCGTGCCGCGGCCGAGCTCGAAGTAGCCCACCTTGGCGTCGTACTTGACGTTCGAGAGCGAGCGGGTCGGGAAACGCAGCTCCGGCAGCTTGCGCCCGTCGATCGAGGCGCGCACGCGCGTGGCCGTGCCCTCGATCATCCGCAGCGTCTGCTTGTCGAGCTCGTCGAGCTTGCGCGGGGCGCGTTTGACGGGCTGCGCGGCCTCGTCCTTCTTCTTGCGGTCGGCCATGGTGCGTGGGTCGCGCCCGGAGGGTCGCGAGCGGGCATAGGTAGAGGAGTGCGGACGCCGATGCAAGCGCGCGGCGGCCGGCCTGGCCGCCTGCAGGGATTCGCGCCTTCGGCTCAGGATCGCCGCCCGGCCCTTCCGAAATCCCTGCTTCACTCGCCCCTGGCAGGGGGCAGGGAACCCGGGCTCCCAGGCAAGCCCGATCGGCAGTCGGCACTTCCCGCTCATGTTCCACGGCAGCTTCGTCTCGACGACCCTCGCGTTGCTCCTTGCACTCTGCGCGCCTCCCGCTGCGGCACCGGCCGGTTCCGGGCCTGCCGAGGTGCGTCCGGTCGTGTCCGGTCTGGTCGACGAGCTGCAGCAGGAGCTCGCGCGCAAGGCCATCGACGCGGCGCACGCCAAGGAGCTCGTCCTGCGCCTGGCGGCCGAGTTCGCCATCAGCGGCACCAGGGAGCGCGCGCCGATCGTGCGCGCGATCGAGCGCTGCCTCGCCGCCAAGCAGCAGGGCAAGCCCGACGGCGAGCTCGTCTGCCACGCGGCACGCGCCCTGGCCGGCATGGCGCCCGAGTCGCTGCCCGTGCTCGAGCGCGCGCTCGACAACAAGGCGCTGCTGAAGGAGAAGGAGATCGGCCGCACACTGGTGCTGGCGCTGGGCAAGACGCGCGACAAGTCGGTCACCAAGACCCTGCTCGGGCTGCTCGACAGCCCGGACGACGGCATCGTCGCGGCCGCGGGCGAGGCGCTGGGCGAGTTCGAGGGCGCGCCGCTCGCGCTGCGCAAGCAGCTCTTCGAGGAGACGCTCAAGGCCCTGACCCAGGCCAAGGACCAGAAGGACTCACAGGTCCAGCAGACGCTCGACCCGAACTCGCCGCACGACGCGGCCGCGGTCAAGCGCTACGACGCGCTGCAGGCCGCCTTTGGCGCAACGCTGCAGCGGCTCTCCAAGCAGGACGCGCGCAGCCCCGAGTTGTGGCAGCGCTGGTGGACCAGGAACAAACGCGCCGACTGGGACGACAAGTCCAAGTTGAGCTGAGGGGCAAGCCCTCCAGCGACGCGGGCGGCCGGCAAAGGCCGCCCGCTGCGTTTCACGGGAAGGGCCGTCAGGGGTGCGGCGCGATCCGGATGGAACCGGGTTCCACGACGGCGAAGGAGTTCACGAGTTCAGCTCCACGCTCCCGAACGAGCCCGAGGACCGCGTCGACGAGACTGCGCCGCGCATTGCCCGGGAAGCGGATCAGGATCACCCCTGCCGACTTGTTTCCGCTGGCGAACACGAGCCAGCCGAAATCCTTGTCCTCCGTGATCAGGACGCGCTGTTCAGCACGCGCGCGCGAGATGAGTTCCGCATCGACGGAGCGCGGTCCCTCTTCGGCTGCTGCCGTGACCTCGTGACCGGCCGCCCGCAGGGCGCGCACGAGCGCCTGGTCGCAGCTCTCGTCCGCGAGGAACCGCAGCGCGGTCATCTCTCATCCGGCTTTCGGGAGATGAATCCTCTCGTGCGCCAGGGAGTCGGCCGCAAAGGCAAGCGCCGCGCGGATGTCCTCGCGCGAGAGGCGCGGGTGGGCGTCGAGCAGCTCCGCCTCGGTTGCCCCCTCGCTCAGCTTGCGCAACACGAGTTCAACCGGAATTCGCGTGCCGCGCAGAACCGGCTTGCCGAGCAGGACCTCGGGGTTCATCTCGATTCGTTCGTGGGCCATGGCGTACTGCCTTGCCGCTAGAGGCAGGGCGTTGGATCTTATCCCGCGGCGGCCGGACCTGCGAATCGAGACGCGCGAGGCGCGACGAGGATTCGGGGCCCCGGTGCGGCAGGCCGTCGAGCGCTGCTGGGTTGCCGGTGCGCGGCGCTACTTCATCCCCGCGCGCACGTCCAGCAGCAGCTGGTCGTGCGCATCGACACGGATCAGCCCGAAGCGCGGGTACTCGAGGTCGAGGATCACGTAGACCGTGAGCGCGGTCACGGCCGCGAAGGCCAGGATGTGGATCCAGCTGCGTGCGCGGCCTGTGGCCAGGCTGTGGCCCGCGAGCACTGCGCCGCACAGGGCTACCGCGATCAGCATCCCGAACACGATCGGCGGCTGGTGCATCAGCATCGCCGCGCGGCGCGTATTGGCGATGTCGAACATCTCGTTGAGTGCCGGCAGCAGCAGCTGCTGCGCGGCCGGGCTCGGCACCTCGCGCGCGGAGGCCAGGGCGCGGGCCCAGATCCGGCCCTGCAGTTCGACGCTGTGTGCGTACTCGGTCAGCGCCAGCGCGGGCTCGTCGACGCGCCGGTAGGTCTCGAGGCGCGAGTCGAGGTACTCGCGGAAGAGCTGCTGCAGCTCCGCGCGCGGGGCATCGGCGAGCAGGTCCAGGCGCAGGTAGGCCGTGCCGATGTCGTTGGCCTCCTCGAGGATCAGCTGGCGCCGCGCCTCGTAGCGGTTCGCCGCCGAAGCGAAGGTGAATGCGATCAAGAGCCCGAGCAGGGCGAAGACCGCGCTGTCCACCGGCCCGGTCCCCGACTTCACCCCGTCGGGGTCCGCGGCCATGCGGCGCACGCCGATGCGCCGCCCGAGCTCCAGGCACGCGAGCATGCCCAGCAACAGTCCGGCGGCCACGAGTGCGGAGAGAACGGCGGGGTCCATCGTGGGCGGAGAGGCTATCCGCCCGCGATTCGCCGCGGTAGCAGGACTGTGCGCGGGGCTCTCAGAACTCGACGCGCGCGTTCAGGCCCCACTGGTAGTCCTGTTCGAGGAACGTGTAGGTGGCGCCCACGCTGAAGAGCTTCAGCAGGTGCACGCGCGCTCCCAGCTCCCAGGCGCCGGTCTGTTCGTCGCTCAGCAGGCCTTTCATGTCGATCCAGCGGTAGCCGCCGTCGAGCTCGAGCCCGCCGCCGTCCCAGGGCAGCGGCATCCAGCGCGCGCCGGCCATCGCGGTCCAGCCGTCGTTCGACTCGTTGAGCGTGCTGAGGTCGCTGCCGATGTCGTTCGAGATCCAGGCCGCCTCGCCGACGATGTCCAGCCTGGACATCACGCTGAAGTGCGCGCCGGCACCCAGGCCGTAGAGATCGGCGTTGGTGTTCTGGTAGTCGGTGGTCATGTTCGAGTAGTCGAGGAACACGTACAGGAAGTCGAACAGGCCGAGCGAAGCGCGCCCGGCGAGGCCCGTGGCGTCGTCGTTGATCGCGTCGAGGTTCGTGGACGCGTAGCCGAGCTGCAGGAACGTGTAGCTGAAGTCGGCGGTCTTCTTCGGCTCCTCGCTCGTGGCGTAGAGCGCGGCCAGCGAGGGGGCCTCGACGCTGTAGGCCATCGGCTGGGTGTCGGACGGCGGGGCGGTCGGGGCCAGGAGGGCAAGGCAGAGGCACAGGCTCGACATCGGAGTTCTCCTCATCCGGCGAGAGTGCCGGGCGCCGCGATTCTAGCGTTTCACGCTCGGCGGAGGGGCTGCGGCCGAGTGCGCAGCCCCCGGGACGCGCAGGGCTCAGAACTTGCGGCTCTTCTGCAGCACGTCGTCGAGCGTCGCGACCGTGCCATCGCGATCCGGATCGGTGAGGTCGAGGATCTCCTGCAGCGCGATGCCGATGTGCGGGATGTACTTCTCGATGTACGAGCGCTTGTCGAACTCGGCGCGCAGGCGCTTGCCCTTGCGGATGTACGTGCCGAGGCGACGACCGGCCTCCTGCAAGCCCAGGCGGATCTCCTTCTGGATCTCGTCGTAGTTCGCGATCGCCTCCTTCGACTCGGATGTGAACGGCACCCAGACGCTGGCGATGTGCACCATCACGGCCATCGGTCCGAGCGGCAAGGCGCCCTTGGGGTGCTGCAGACCGTAGGCCTTCCAGTTCGTCGCGATCACCGCCTTCGTCACCGCGCAGGCCGACTGCTGGTGCAACAGCGGCACGCGGTTCGCGAAGCGCAGCACGCGGATCGGCTCGTCGGCGTTGCCGACGATGTCCTCGGTCGCGATCACCTTGGCCGTCTTCTGGATGCGGCCTTCCTCGGTCATCTCGAGTCCGACGCCGCCCGGCTTGCCGAAGGCGATCCCGACCTCGATCTGGAACGGGTTGCCGCGGTACACGGCCGGCGGGCGCGTGACCGCGCAGTAGAAGTCGGCCTCGACCTCCTTCTTCAGGCCGGCCTGGATCAGCTCCTCGCCGATGGGCGAGATGCAGTCCGTGCTGGGCGCCATGATCTTCGTCTTCTGGATCGAGGCGTGCAGCGCGGCCGCCTCCTCGCGCGCGATGCGCGCCGGGTGCGCCTTCTCCGAGACCTTGGCGCCCTTGCAGATCTCCAGCGCGACCTTCGGCCCGACGCGCGAGAACTCCTCCTGCAGGAAACCCGAGAGCGTGCGGCTCTTCGTCTCCTTGGCCATCTGGATCAGCCGGCCGAGCTCGACGCCGTGCGGGTGCGGCTTGATCTCGACCGTCTCGCGCGGCAGCGACTTCGTGCCGCGCTCGTAGACCACCTTCTCGCCGCCCGGATCCGTGTAGCGGATCGTCACGTGCGGGTTGGCGATGGCCGTGAGCTTCAGGTACATGTCGACCGAGCGCAGGCCCTTCTGGTAGCGCGCCTCCATCTCGATCTCGACGCGCGTGCCGTGCTCGGGCTCCCAGTCGATCTCGCGCTCGTCGTGCACGTCGGGCTTGTTGCGCGCCGTGTCGACCGAGAGCTAGAACTCGTGCGACTTGGCCTTCTTGCCCGTGCGCGAGACGATGCGCGCGGGCTTGCCGGTCGTCAGCTGGCCGTACATCCCCGCGGCCGAGATGCCGATGCCCTGCTGGCCGCGCGTCTGGCTGAGCTTGTGGAACTTCGAGCCGTAGAGCAGCTTGCCGAACACGCGCGCCGATCTGCTCCTGCACGATGCCCGGCCCGTTGTCCTCGATCGCGACGCGGAAGCGGTCCTCGGCGATGGGCGAGATCTCGACGAAGAGCTCGGGCAGGATGCCGGCCTCCTCGCAGGCGTCGAGCGAGTTGTCGACGGCTTCCTTGACCGCGGTCAGCAGCGCCTTGAGCGGCGAGTCGAAGCCCAGCAGGTGCCGGTTCTTCGTGAAGAACTCGGCCACCGAGATCTCGCGCTGGCGCGAGGCCATCTCGTCGGCGCTGGCGCGCCGGCCGGGCTCCTTCGACTCGCTGTCCTTCGGCTTGGGCTCCGTTGCAGCGGGCTCGCCGGCCTCGGCCACGGGCAGTTCGGCCTGCGCGGGTTTGGGCCGGGCCTTCGCGCGCGGCGCCCCGGCGGCCGGAGCGCTGTCCTCCTCGCTCTTCGTCTTCTTCTTCAGCACGGGCTTGGCGGTCTTCTGCGGAGGCGCCTCGTCGAGTTCGTCGAAGAGTGTCGCGCCGGGAGTCTTGGAGTCGGTCACGGGGTCCCTCGAATGGTCGAAGGGGCTGGGATAGAGACCGCGGAGGGCGATTGCAAGAGCCGACCACCGTGCGCGGCGAGCGCGAATAGGACCGCGCCACCTGCAGGTTGACTTTCGTTTGGGGCTACCAAACGCAATTCTGGTTGCGTTTGGCTCCGGGGTAGAACAGCGCAGGGCGAGCACCCCGCGGGAGGCGCTAGGCTGCGAGGAATGCACCCCGCGATTCAACTCCTGGCTCTGCCGCTCCTGGCGCCTTTCCAAACGGCCGCGAAAGCCCCCGCGCCCGAGCTCACGATCTGGCCCAATGCCTCGAGCTCGGCCAACTCCGATTCCTGGCTGGTCGAGCACCACGATGCGATCCGGCGCCTCGAGCCGCGCCTGCTGGTGCTCGACTTCGTCAACGGCGTGCCGCTCGCCGACGCGCGCAAGAAGACCGAGGAGCTGATCGCCGCGCTGGCCGAGAGCTCGCGCTACCACGGCTTCGAGGATCCCGCCGCACCGGTCTTCCTGCAGTACCGGATCGCGAAGTTCGTCGACCTGACCGATTCCGATCCGCGGCAGAAGACGCCCGACGGCAGCTCGACGAAGTACCCGCGCGTCAAGGACTGGAAGGAGGGCGTCAACTTCGACTACGCCGCGCTGCACACGCAGGAGTTCGCCAGGAACTACGGCTACCCCGACCCGGAGCTGCCCGGCCGCTTCCTGACGCTGGGCGAGTTGGTCGCGAACGGCACGATCAACGAGCTCTGGTTCCTCGCGCGCCAGGGCGATCTGGGCTCGCCCTTCGAGTGCATCGAGCAGAAGCCGGTCTACGACGAGCGCTTCGAGCGCGTCGGCGGCGAGCACCGCCAGTGCGGCAACGGCGGCGATCCGAACGAGCCCTGGGAAGGCCGCAGCCTGCGCATCAACTACATCAACTACGATCGCGGCATCGGCTGCGCGATGGAGAACTTCGGCCACTCCTTCGAGTGCATGGCGCGCGACGGCGTGCTGCCCTGGTTCAAGCAGTACTTCGACGAGTTCGCCGGCATGGACCTCGACCGGCGCTTCGGCCTGCCCGTCGACTCGCTCTACGCCGCCGACGGCGGGGGACAGGACAAGGCGTCGTACCCCGATGCGCACACGCTCGTCCTGCATCATGCGGGCAAGGAGTTCCGCTGCGAGAACTACCTCGTCGCCGGCGGCAACGTGCACTTCCCGCCGAATGCGCGCCACGACTACGACCTCGACAACCCCGCTCCGGTGCTCTCGACCATCGAGCACTGGCGCAGGTTCGACGGCCCGGACGGCAAGGACCAGACGATCGAGTTCACGCCGGCGAGGTTCGCCAGGTACACCGAGCTCGCGCCCGACTGCATGGGTCCGTGGCTGGTGTACTGGCGCCAGAACGTCCCCGGGCTCGACAACAAGAGCCTCGACGAGCGGAAGAAGCCGATGAAGAACTGGTGGGTGTTCCTCTTCTACTGAGAGAGAAGCGCCTTCGGCCTACTTCTTCTTCTCCTTCTCGCCCTTGCCCGCCTTCTCCGGCTTGACCTTCGGGTCGAGCAGCCACTCCACGCCGTTGCGGATGTTGGCGAAGACGTTGCCCTGCCAGCCGTGCCCTCCGAGGTACGTGGCGAACTCGACCTTCGCGCCCTTCTTGCGCAGCGTGTCGCGCGCCTCCTCGGCCAGCTTGAACGGACAGGTCGTGTCGTCGGGCGAGTGCAGGATGTAGTAAGGCTGGTCCTTCACCAGGTCGAGGTCGATCTCCTCGCGGTGGAAGACCGACATCGCGATGAACGAGCCCTTCACCAGGCCCTTCTTGCGCGTCGAGAGCACGTAGGCCGCCGGCCCGCTCGAGGACCACGTGAGCGTGAAGACGTGCGCCGCGTCGATCTTGTGCGTCCTCTCCAGCTCCTCGATGATGCCCTCGACGAATTCCTCCGTCGTGAACTTCATGCCAGCGACCTTCGACTTCTCCGTCGGCCAGGTCGTGCTCTGGTCCGGTGTCCACTTCACCGCCACCGGCTGCACGACGAGGAAGCCGTCGGGCAGCGCGTTCTTGTAGACACGCTTGACGAAGGGATGGAAGCCCGCCGCCCCGTCGCCGCCGGGCATCACGACCAGCAGCGCGAATCCGTCCTTGGGCTGCTTCTCGTCCTTGAGCGGCCCGGCCAGCAGGTAGCGCTTGTTCTCGTCGTTGCCGAGGCGCAGGTCCTGCGTCGGCACGTCGGCGACGTCGGGCGCGTCGAGCTCGTCCTTGGCGTCCTTCTTCTGCGGCGCGTCGGGCTTGGGCTTGGCGGGCTTCTGCTCGAGCAGCGCGGCGGCGGGCATGAGACCGGCGAGCGCGAGGACGGCGACGAGAGCGCGGATCATGAGCGAGTTCCTCCGTTCCAGGGACCGGGCGGGAATGGTAGCGCGCGTCGAATCAGCGCGGCAGCGGGATCTCGACCGGCGTTGCGCCGAGTTCGATCGACTTGCGCAAGAGCTCGACTCCGTCCGGATCCTCGACCGTCAGCGTGTACTGACCGGGTGCGAGCCGCAGCCGCTGCGGTTCCGCGCTCCAGATACTGCTCGCCTGGGCGGGCAGGCCTTCGGGCGTGTCGATCCAATACGAGAGGCCGATGGCCGCAGCCGATCCGGGCACGAGCGCGAGCTCGGAGGTCCGCTCGAGTACGAGCGTGGACTCCGGACAATCCGTGCAGGTCGCGTCGAGAATCCAAGGCCGGGCGCCGAGCACTGCCTTGTGCGGGTCCGGCTTCCCCTCCGGCCCCCGGTCGGTGTGTACGACCCATTTCCCGGGCGCGAGATAGGAGAGGTCGGCGATGCCATCTGCATCGCTCTTGAAACTCATCG
Source organism: uncultured Planctomycetota bacterium (assembly GCA_963829015.1). GTDB lineage: Bacteria > Planctomycetota > UBA1135 > UBA1135 > JADJLZ01. The sequence goes on from CAWHGR010000001.1 coordinate 736,783, forward strand.
AATCCTGGAATCGCCCTCGCGTTGCGCGCGGGTCGCCGGGAACCAGCGCGTACAGGTTGAAGTAGACCTCCAACGGCTTGCCGTCCGTGTCCGCGAAGTGCAGCTTCAACGGACGGGTTGAGGGCAACGGCACGTCGCCGAGGTCGAGGGTCTGGCCGGCATTGAGCACGAGCTCGCGCGTGACCATGCAGCCCGTCTTGGCCACCAGCCGCAGATAATAGGCGCCTGGCGCGATGTCGCGCAGGACGAGCCGCTCGCCTTCCCGGATCATCTGACTGCCGAACTGCATCGTTCCATATGTCGCGGATGCATCCGGGAGGGGCGCGCCGCTCTTGGGATCGACGGGCCGCAGCAGGACGGATCCGTACATGGAATGGATGCGGGCCGGATCCACGGTCATCTCCAGCTGCTCGGGTATCGCATCGATGCGCATGCTCGCCACGCGTTCGTGTCCGAGGACGACGTGCATCCAGAGCGGAGGCGGCACGCGGAATTCGAAGGTCCCGCAGCAGCCTTCGGGAAGCTGCGTCCTGCCGCTGAAGTCGCGCGGCTCGAACTCTCCGCAGGAATTGCCCGACAATCGATCCAGGCCTGGGGGATTCCAGGGACGGGGCGACTCTTCGCGGGTGGCGACCAGCGAGAGTCGCATGAATACCGTGAACTTGTTCTTGTCTTCCTCGAGCGCGACGCGGAGCTCGGCTCCGTCGGGCGTGCGCAGCGCGACCGGCACGCGCCGACGGACGTTCGCGACGAAGTCGTGTTCGATGAGACCCGGGTCGGCTGTGAGCTCGAGCGTCTCCTGCAGCGGCGAGATTCCCTGGCCAGTCAGGCTGGCGGTCCAGCGCCCTGGAGCCAGTCCGCCGGTGATGTAGCTGCCCTCGGACTGATTCACGCTCGCCGCATGACCGGCGGCGTCCACCAAGCTCAGCATCACGTCCGGGAGCGGCGCACCCGAGGCGTCGCGCACGCGACCGTGGAGCAGCACGACGGGCGGAAGGGATTCGCTCGCCGCGGGAGCCGCTCGCGCGGGCTCGGCCGGCACGGCCAACGGGGGCTCGGCCGCGTTGTGCGAAGGCGCGACCGGCTCGGGAGTCGGGCTCGGCGCGCGGGCGGTCGTGCTTCGTCCGGGCGCGAGCGCGGCGGGCTGCGCGTGCCGCGAGCGGATCCAACCGACCGCGAAGAGCGCGAGCGCGAGCGCGCCGATCGGCATCCAGAGCGGAATCCTGGGTTCGTGTGACATGCCAGTTCAGGGCGAGAGTTCGATGCGCTTCGTCTCCGGCCTGACGGAGATCTTCTGCGTCCCCAGTCGTTGCGCGCCCTGCCATGCCTCGACGCTGTACTCGCCGGGCGCGAGGCGGATGCTGTCCGATCCTTCGCCGTAGGCGTACCTGCGCAGGCACGGCTCGCCGTCGGGCGCGCGGAAGAGGAGATCGCGATCGCCTTCGGGTTTCTGATGCCAGGCGATCTCGAGTTCGACCCCGCGCACGGCGTGCAGCTCGAGCTCCACCGGCTCGCTGCCGGCCTCGACGATCGTACCGACGGACGTCCACGCACCGGGGCCGTACTGCGGCCTGGCCGTCACACGCAGGCGCGAGTCGACGGCCTCGACCTCCGTCGTCTTCCCGACCTCGGCCAGCGCGGAGTTGTACGAATCGAAGTCCTCGGCAGGCAGGTCTGGCGCAATGGGAATCCAGTTCACCTGTCCTTCGACCGGCTTGCCCGACTCGTCGACGATGCGCACGCGCAGCTTGCGCACGGCCGGAACCTCGATCGTCAGCATCTCGTTCTCGCCCGCGTGCAGCTGGACTCGGCGCTCGATTCCCCGGTAGATGAGTCGCAGCGGGATCAACGGCTGATCCTCGAAGCTGACGATGCCGCTGGCGTCGGTCTTCGCCGGACGGCCACTGCGCCAGGAGGGCGAGAATTGGATGGGCAATTCGGCGATGGGAGCCTTCGTATGCGCATCGATGAAGCGCATGCGCACGCTGCCGCGCTCCTTCTGCAGCGCGGGGAGATCGAGCGGGAAGTCGACGGTCTCGCTTGCGCGCGCGACGAGCTTCGTGCCGAGCACGCGCCCGCGCACGACGAGCGAGACGAAACAAGGCAGTTCGCCGAGGATCTCGAGCGCGCCGGAGCTGCCGGACTCGACGAACTCCGGGCGGCGGAACGACTCGCCGGAGTACCAGTGCCCCATGCCGAACCACACGTGTCCGCTCGCGGACGGCGGCAATTGCGTGGGCGGCTTCTCGCTCGTGGCGACGACGGAGAGTCCGAGCTCCTGGTCGAGTTGGCGGCCGAGGCCAGCCATGCGCACGAGCTTCCCGGCCTCGTCGACGAAGCGCACTTGGACGAACGAGGTCGGGTCCAGCGTGAGGTCGAGGCGCCCCGGATTCGCGAGGCCGTCGAGATCCAACTGGAACGAGCGCTTGCGGTAGCGCTCGGCCTCGGCCTCCACGGTGTAGTGTCCGGGCGAGAGCCCGGAGACGGCGTACCAGCCCGCGGCGCGCTCGTCGGTCGCGACCAGCACGCGCGCTTCGTCGCGGAAGCGCACGCGCGTGCTCGGAACCGCTTCGCCGGCGGACGATCGGATCGCGCCCTGGCAGTAGAGCGCGCCCGCAACGCTCGCGTCCTTGCGTGCCGTCGGAGCTGCGGGCGCGCGGCGGCTCTCGTCGCTGGGACTCGACACGGGCTGCTCGGTGAGGCCTGAGAGCGCGGCCGGCTCCACGGCCAGCGGCGCCGCGTCCGTGGGCTCGGCCTGCGGCCGAGCCGCGTACCAGCCCGATGCGAGCAGCAAGAGCAGCGCCAGCACGAGGTTCAGCTTGCTGCCGACCATGAACAGCGCGGCCAGCGCTCCGCCGCCCGCCGCGACCTTCGCGCCCGTGCTCGGCAGGACGAACAGGCACAGGTTGCGCCAGTCCGATCCGTGCTTGCGCTCGAGGCGCTCGCGCAGCTCCGCCAGCGCACGCCGCAGTCGGTTCCTGATCGTCGAGTCGGGCAGGCCGAGGCGACGCGCGATCTCCGCCGAATCGAGCTCCTCGAAGAAGTGCAGCAGCACGACCTGTTGCGACTCTTCCGGCAACGCCAGCACGTGGCGCACGAGCTCGCCGCGCAGCTCCTCGAGCTCGCGCAGGCGCTCCTGGCTGCGTTCGAGTTCCGGACGCGCGGCCGCCAGCTCGCGAGCACTGCGGCGCGACTCGCCGCGCGCGCGGTGGATCGCGAGGTTGCGCGTCACGGCGCCGAACCAGGCGCGCAGCGCGCCCTCGCTCGTCGCATCCGGCGGCGGACGGCGCAGCGCGGTGACGAGCGCGTCCTGCGCGAGGTCGTCGGCGCTCGACTCGTCGCGCGAGAGCGAGAGCGCCAGGCGCCTGACCCAGGCGGTCTGGGCCAGGAGCCGTTCGGGTTCAATGCGCAGCGGTTCGCTCATGACGGGGGAGAAGGCCCGCCCGGGCGCGAATCGTCGCAGGAAAGTCGCGATTGCGCGAGCGGCGCGCTCAGCTCGTGCGCGCCAGCGTCTCGCGCACGAGCCACCACAGACCGGCGCCGAGGAGCAGCAGCTTGGGCGCGCTGCTGAGGCAACCGGCGCGCAGGTAGCGCTGCTGCAGCGAGCCGCCGCACTTCGGACAGGCGCGCGGCGTGGGCTGGCCGAGCTCGGCCTTGCAGTGCGGGCAATGGCTCGTGTCGATCAGGCGCGGGCTCACGCGCTGCTCCCGGCGGCCAGCGGCTCGAGCGCGATCGCCTGCGGCGCGAGCTCGGCGCGCGCGAGGCCGAGCGGGGCGGCGCCGTCGCGGAAGGCTTCGAGCGCGCGGCGCATCTCGTCGGGCGCGAGCTCGTAGGCGCACTGCTCGCGCAGGTAATGCAGGCAGTCGGCCTCGGCGAGCTGCCACTCGGCCGCCGCCGCGCGCGCGAGCTCGGCCACGCGCAGCTTCCCGCGCGCGCGGGCGCGGGCGAAGGCGGCGAGCTGCCCGGGCGTGAGCTCGGCGCCCGGGCGCACGATCCAGGCCGCGAAGACGAAGGGCAGGCGCGTGCGCACGCACCAGGCTTGCGAGGGATTGAAGACCGGCGGCGCGTCGGCGGCGAGCGTCTCGCGCAGCGCGGCGTCGCCGATGCGCAGCCAGGCGTCGGCCGGCGCGCTGCGCGGATCGACGCCGCGCGCGCACTCCTCGAAGCGCAGGTCCTGGCCCGCGAGGAGCACCTGGATCAGCGCGGCAGCCGTGCGGCTGGCCGGGTCGAGCGCGATCGTGCGCAGCTCGGGGACGGGCTTGCGCAGGAAGAGCTGCACGCTGCCGACCGCGCCGCGGCCGGCGATGGCGAGGCCGGCGAGGTAGCGGTAGCCCGGCTGGCGGAAGAGCTCGATCGAGCTCACCAGTGCGACGTCGAGCGCGCCGGAGCGCAGGCCCTCGACCAGTTCGGCCGGGACGCGCCGGGAGTACTCGATGCCCGGCTCGCGCTCGAGGCCGTCGTCGAGCGGGCGCCCGACGAGGTAGGGCACGCTTCCGACGCGCAGGGGGAGCGGGGGCATCCGCGCATTCTACTGGAGCAGGCGGGCGTCTTGAACTTGGCCGGTCCCGACTCGAATGGAGCGCGCGAGCTCGCGTAGGCTGGGCGCGCGATGAGCCTCTCCTTCCTCGGTCCCCTCGTCGGCGCCGCCATGGGCGCCCGCAACAAGCCCCACCACAACGCGGCGAGCTTCCTCTTCGGCGGCGGGTCGCCCTTCCACGGCACGCGCGGGCTGCTCGGCCTCGCCGGCCTCGCGACCGCGGCCTACTACGCGCTGCGCTCGAACGGCGGACCGGCGCTGGGTGCATCTCCGCCGATCGTCTCCGAGGGCACGACCGTGCTGCGCAGCTCGCCTCCGCCTCTGCCTCCGCCGCCGGTGATCGTCGCGCAGCCCGGCGTCCAGCGCCTCTTGCGCCTGGTGATCTCGGCCGCGCGCTGCGACGGCGTGCTGGGGGAGAAGGAGCGCGCGGCGATCCTGGCCCAGGCGCGCGAGGTCGGCGCGGAGAGCACGATCGAGAGCGAGCTCGCGCGGCCCATGCCGCTGGCGCAGATCGTGGCGGGCGTGACCGAAGCCAGCGAGAAAGAGGCGCTCTACGTGCTCGGCTACACGATCGTGCGCGCCGACACCGACGTGAACGGCGCCGAGCGCGTCTTCCTGGTGCAGCTCGCGAACCTGCTCGGGCTCGATGCGGCGCGCGTCGGGGCGATCGAAAAGGACGTCGCCGCGCGCATCGCCGCGGCCGGTTGAGGAGAACGCGATGGCGAATCAGGACGCATGGTACATGTCGATCGGCGGCCAGCAGGTCGGCCCGGTCACGCAGGCCGACATCCAGAAGAACCTGGCCAACGGCAGCGCCGACGGCGACACGCTGCTCTGGAGCCCGGGCATGAGCGGCTGGAAGAAGCTGCGCGAGATCCCGGACTTCTCGGCGGTCGTCCCGGGCGCGGCGCCGGGGCACGACGAGGCCGAGGGCCCGGCGCTGCGGCGCAGCTCGCACGAGATCGACTACACGCTGCACGGCTCGGAGATGCAGTTCGTCGAGATCGAGCTCGACCCGGGCGAGACGGCCGTGGCCGAGGCCGGCGCGATGATGTACATGACGCAGCAGATCGAGATGGAGACGGTCTTCGGCGACGGGCGCACGGCGCCGCAGGGTTTCCTCGACAAGCTCGTCGGCGCGGGCAAGCGCCTGATCACCGGCGAGAGCCTGTTCATGACCGTCTTCACCACCAGGGCTCGACGGGCAAGGAGCGCGTGGCCTTCGCCGCGCCCTACGCGGGCAAGATCGTCCCGCTCGACCTCGCCCAGCTCGGCGGCGAGCTGATCTGCCAGAAGGATTCGTTCCTGTGCGCCGCGCGCGGCGTGTCAGATCGGGATCGCCTTCCAGAAGCGCATCGGCGTGGGCCTGTTCGGCGGCGAGGGCTTCATCATGCAGCGCCTGACCGGGCGACGGCTGGACGTTCGTGCACGCCGGCGGCACGGTGCATGCGCTCGAACTGAAGGCCGGCGAGACGCTGCGCGTCGACACGGGCTGCCTGGTCGCGCTGCAGCCCAGCGTCGACTACGACATCCAGTTCGTGGGCGGCATCAAGACGGCACTCTTCGGCGGCGAAGGGCTGTTCTTCGCGACGACTCACCGGGCCGGGCAAGGTCTGGCTGCAGTCGCTGCCCTTCTCGCGCCTGGCCGATCGCCTGCAGCGCGCGGCCAGCGGCTGGGGCAAGGAGCAGGGCTCGGTGCTCAACGGCGCCTTCGGTCTGGGCAATCTGATCGGCGGGGATCGCTGATGATTCTGGCTGCCCTGACTGTGCGGAAAATCCGCGCAGCCCCCGCAACCTCCCGGCCCTCGCCGCGTCTTCCCCTGGGCGGGCCATCCCGGCCTCGCCCAGGAGGATCGATCGATGGAATTCCAGCCGGGCTTCTGCCCATGTGAGGCTCCGGAGTGCCGCTCCGGGTCCTCGTTCCAGTACCAGCGCCGAGGCACCTTCACGCGCGCCTGCGACGGACGAGCGGTGCAGCGCTTCCAGTGCAAGCGCTGCAAACGCACGTTCTCGACGCAGACGTTTCGCGTCGACTACCGCTTGCGCAAGCCCGCGCTCGATCGCGGTGTCTTCCTGCTCCTGATCTCGAAGGTCACGCAGCGGCAGGGTGCGCGCGACTTGAAGTGCGATCGCGGCGCGATCGCGCGCCGCCTCGAGCGCTTCGGCAAGCACTGCCGGGCGTTCCACGAGCGGGTGCTGCACGAGCGCGGCCAGTCTCGCCCCTGGCAAGGCCGCTTCCTGCTCGACGAGCTCGAGACCTACGAGCACAACCGGCGCCTGAAGCCGCTGACCGTGCCGGCGCTCGTCCACAAGCCGAGCCACTGCATCCTGCACGCCGCGGTCGGCACGCTTCCCTCGAGAAAACCGCTCTCGCCGGCGAACCAGAAGAAGCTCGAGCAGCTCGAGCTTGTCGAAGGAAGGCGACGAAGCGAATCACGCGCCAAGGTGGCCGAGTGCTTCGAGGTGCTGCAGGGCATCTGCCCGACCACGGGCATCGTGACCGTCAACACGGACCAGAAGCACACGTACCGCGCGCTGCTCAAGCAGGCCTTCGGCGATCGGCTGGTGCACGAGACGACGAACTCGAAGGAGCCGCGCTCCTATTGGAACCCGCTCTTCGTCGTCAACCACACCTTCGCGATGCTGCGCGACGGTTTGAGTCGGCTGGTGCGGAGGAACTGGGCGGTCTCGAAGCAGCGCGAGAAGCTCGAGTGGCACCTGTGGGTCTACATCGCCTGGCGCAACTATGTGCGACCGATCACCAACGCGCGCCAGCACGAGTCGGCGGCGATGGTTGCCGGCCTGGCGCCGAGGATGCTCGAGGTCAGCGAACTCCTGCAGTGGAAGATCTTCCATCCGCGGGGCGCACAGTGAAGGCAGCCAGAATCACGACGGATCAGAGCGCGCCCGCGCGCGACCACTTCTCCAGCATGCGCGCGAGGGCCGCGGGCTCGACCGGCTTGGCGAGATAGTCGTCCATGCCTGCCGCCAGGCACTTCTCCTCGTCGCCGCGCAGCGCGTTGGCGGTCATGGCGATGATCACCTGGTGCCCGCCGACGACGCTCTCGCGGCGGCGGATCTCGTGCGTCGCCTCGTAGCCGTCCATCTCGGGCATCTGGCAGTCCATGAACACGATCGGGTAGGAGCGCGTGGCCAGGATCTCGAGCGCCTGCCGTCCGTGGTAGGCGACGTCGCAGCGCCAGCCCATGCGCTCGAGCAGCCGCTGCGCGACGCGCAGGTTGACCGGGTTGTCCTCGACCAGCAGCGCGCGGCGCGCCAAGAGGCAGCTCGTCTCGGCCTCGCTCGGCGGCTCCTCCGGCGAGAGCGGCGTGTGGCGCCGGCTGCAGAGAGCCTCGACCTGCGCCAGCAGGCGCGAGGGGCGCACGGGCTTGGTGATCCAGCCGTCGGCCTCGAGCAGCGCGGCGCGCGTGGTCGAGCGCAGCGCGCGCATGGGCGCGAGCCCCAGCAGGCGCACGCCGTCGGCCGCGCGCGTGCGGCGCCACTCCTCGAGCAGCGCGCTCGGCCCGCGCGCCAGGCAGGCGGCGTCGGCGATGACCAGCTCGGGCTCGCCGCGCTCGAGCGACTCGCGCGCGTCGGAGACCTGCGCGCAGACCGAGACCGAGAGCCCGGCACGCTCGAGCTCGGAGACGAGCATCTCGCGCAGCGCGGGCGAGGAGTGGATCACCAGCGCGCGCTTGCCGCGCAGCGCGGTCGGGCAGGGCAGCGGCGCCTGCGGGCCGGTCGCCAGCGGCACGCGCACGCGGAAGGTGCTGCCGTGGCCGAGCTGGCTCTCGACCTCGATCGAGCCCTGCATCAGCTCGACCAGCCGGCGCGTGATCGCCAGGCCCAGGCCCGTGCCGCCGAAGCGCCGCGTGGTCGAGCCGTCGGCCTGCATGAAGGACTGGAACAGCTGCGGCACGACCTCGGGCGCGATGCCGATGCCCGTGTCGCGCACGCTCAGGTCGAGCATCACGCTGTCGCCGTCGTGGGCGCCGGGGTGCACCTCGAGCACGACTTCGCCCTGCTCGGTGAACTTGACCGCGTTGCCCAGCAGGTTGACCAGGATCTGGCGCAGGCGCAGCGGGTCGCCGCGCAGGCCGCGCGGCGCGCCGGGGTGCACGTGGCAGACCAGCTCGAGGCCCTTCTCCTCGGCGCGGCCGGCGACCATCTCGAGCGCCTCCTCGAGCAGCACGCCCAGCTCGAAGGGCACGTCCTCGAGCGTCATGCGCCCGGCCTCGATCTTCGAGAAGTCGAGGATGTCGTTGACCAGCTCGAGCAGCGTGCGGCCCGAGCGCTGCACGGTGCGCGCGAACTCCAGCTGCTCGGCCGAGAGGCCGCTGTCGATCAAGAGCTGGGTCATGCCCAGCACGCCGTTGAGCGGCGTGCGGATCTCGTGGCTCATGTTGGCCAGGAACTCGCTCTTGGCGCGGTTGGCGGCGGCGGCCTTGTGGCTCTCCTCGGTCAGCGCCACCTGCGAGCGCTCCAGCTCGGCGTTGCTCTCCTGCAGCTCGGCGGCGCGGTCCGAGAGGCGCCGCATCAGCTCGCGCTGCACGCGCGTGAAGCTGACGACCAGCAGGATCACCAGCAGGCAGGCCGCCAGCGTCATCTTGACCGTCAGCTCGCGCAGCGGACCGCGTGTGGCGAGGTAGGTGGCCGAGGGTGCCGCCAGCGCGAAGGACAGGCCCGGCGCGCGCGCGCCGTCGGGCCAGTGCACCGGGCCGCGCCAGGCGAGCTCGTCCTCGGTCCAGCTCGGGCCGAAGGGCACGCGCCCGAAGCGTTCGAGATCGCGCACTCCGCCGCTGCCCGCCAGCACGTTGCCGTCCGCGCCGAGCAGCGCGCAGCCCGGCTGCGAAGTGTCGGGCAGGATGCTCTGCACGCGCAGGCGCGCCTCGATCAGCCCGGGGAAGCCGCTCTCGCCGCGGCCCGGCCCGATCGGCACGCGCACGACGAACAGCGCGCCCTCGAGCGTGACCTGCACCGTGACGCCGCTGCTCCAGCGCTCGCGTTCGCTGCGGGTCCACTTGAGCAGCGTGCGGCGGTTGTCCTGGCCCACGGCCGAGACCACCTGGCCGTGCGATTCGCAGCAGGCGATCGAGACCAGGCTCGGATTGCGCTGCATGCAGTTGCGCAGCGCCGCGTCGAGCTTGTGCTCCGAGTCGCCGTCGCGCAGGTTCGACATCGCCGGGTGGCGCGTGAGCGCCTCGAGCGAGCGCAGCAGCGCGGCGGCATTGTCCTCGAAGCTGCGCTGGCGCTCCTGCGCCTCGAGCTGGAAGACCTGCATCCCGTTGACTTCCAGCTGCTGCGACTGCGAGGAGTACACCAGCCAGCTGGTCAGGCACAGGATCAGCACCAGCACCGATCCGAGCAGCCAGGCCGCGCCGCGCAGCAGGGGTGCGGCGTTGCTGCTGGCGCGGATGCGCGCTTCCTGGGCCTGGGGCTGGCTGGACACGCTCGGGATATCGGCGCGTGCCGATCCTGCCGTTGAGGGAGGACGTGGCGATCCGGAAAGGTCGAACCGGAATCCTTTTCCGCTACTCTGAGCGGATGCACGCCGCCGCCTTCGCCGCGCTCCCGCTCGAGTCCTACGAGCTCGTCGACAGCGGCGCGGGCGAGAAGCTCGAGCGCTTCGGGCACGTGCTGCTGACACGGCCCGATCCCCAGGCGCTCTGGCGCCCGGCGCTGGGCCGCGAGCGCTGGGCCGATGCGCACCTGTACTTCGTGCGCGAGTCCGACCGCGGCGGGCGCTGGGAGGCGCGCCGTTCCGCGCCGGCCGAGGCGCGCGGCAAGGACGCGCGCTGGCCGATGGCGATCGGCGGCGGGCGCTTCCTCGTCCGGCCCACGCCCTTCAAGCACGTGGGCGTCTTCCCCGAGCAGGCGTCCAACTGGGAGCTGGTGCGCGCGTTGGCGCGGGGCTTCGACCTCGCGCGCCCGCGGCTGCTCAACCTGTTCGGCTACACCGGTGTCGCCAGCGTGCTGGCGGCGCAGGCAGGCTACGAGGTGACGCACGTCGACGCCTCGAAGACCTCGGTCAGCTGGACGCGCGAGAACGCGCAGCTCTCGGGCCTCTCGCCCGACGCGCTGCGCCTGGTCGTCGACGACGCGCTGGCCTACACACGCCGCGAGGCGCGGCGCAAGTCGCGCTACTCGGTCGTGCTGCTCGACCCGCCGCACCATGGCCGCGGACCCAAGGGCGAGACCTGGCAGTTCGAGGAGCACGCCGCGGAGCTGGTCGCGGCGCTGCCTGGGATCCTCGAGCCGCGCGCGCTGGTGGTGCTCTCGACCTATGCCATCGGCTGCTCGCCGCTCTCGCTGGAGAACCTGCTCTGCGACCTGGGCCCGGGCGAGCTCGAGTCGGGCGAACTGGTGCTCGCGCCGCGCGACGCGGCCGCGCGCAGCCTGCCGGCCGGTTTCTGCGCGCGCTGGCGGCGCGGGCTCTGAGCGCCATGGCCGAGACACTCGAGGTGCTGCTGTGCGACAACCATCTGCTGGTGGTCGAGAAGCCCGCGGGACTGCCGAGCGTGCCGGACTCGAGCGGCGACGAGAGCCTGCTCGAGCGCGCCAAGGCCTGGGTCAAGCAGCGCTACCACAAGCCCGGCGCCGTCTTCCTGGGCGTGGTGCAGCGCCTTGACCGGCCAGTCTCGGGCGCGCTGGTCTTCGCGCGCACGAGCAAGGCGGCCGCGCGCCTCTCGGAGGCGCTGCGCGAGCAGCGCGCCGAGAAAGTGTACTGGGCGCTGGCCGAGGGCGCGCCGCGCGAGGACTCGGGCGAACTCGTGCAATGGCTCTGGAAGGACGAGCAGAAGAACAAGGTGCACGTCTGCGGCAAGGCGCGCGAGGGCGCGCGCGAGGCGCGCACGCGCTGGCGTGTGTTGGCGCGCGAGGCCGGGCGCACGCTGTACGAGTTTCGGCCCGCCAGCGGCCGGCCGCACCAGCTGCGCGTCGCGGCGGCCACGCTCGGCACCCCCCTGCTGGGCGACCTCAAGTACGGCGCGCGCGCGGCGCTCGCCGACCAGAGCATCGCGCTGCACGCGCGCGAGCTCGGCTTCGAGCACCCGACCAGCGGCGAGCGCGTGCGCTGCCTGGCCGCGCTGCCGGCGCTGGCCGAGTGGGAGCTCGCCCGCCGCCAGCTCACTCGACCTTGAGCTTGTGCCGGCCGAGCACGTGCTCCCAGCCGTGCGCGGCGAGGTCGGCGGGCTTCGACTTGCAGGCGAACTCGAGCTTGTTCGTGCCCGGCGCGAGCATCACGCGCTCCCGGTGGCGCTCCTTGCCGTCGCGCCACTCGAGCAGGATCGGCACCTCGAACTGGGTCGTGTCGCTGGCGCGGTTCTCGATCTCCAGCTGCACCTTGTCGCGCTCCAGGTACACGCGCCCCTCGAGCTCGGGGTAGCCCGAGCCCTGGAACCAGGCGCGGAAGAAGCGCTCCCACTTCTTGCCCGTGTTGCGCTCGAGCAGCGCGCGGAAGTCGTCGGTGCCCGCGTTCTTGTAGCGGTACTGCGCGTTGAACTCGCGCAGCGTCTTCCACCACAGCTCGTCGTCGTCGACGAACCAGCGCAGCGTGTGCAGCACCCAGGCGCCCTTGTGGTACAGCGCGCCCGAGTAGGCCGCGCCCGAGTCGGGCGTCCCGCCCGCGCAGAGCCGGTCCTTGGCGCCGACCAGCGGCCGCAGGCGCTCCCAGAATTCGAGCAGCGGCTGCTCGCCCAGCACGCGCTCGACGTAGAGCGACTCGGCATAGGTGGCGAAGCCCTCGTGGATCCAGAAGTCGTCCCAGCTGCGCGCGCTGACGGCGTTGCCCCACCACTCGTGCGCGCTCTCGTGCACCAGGATGTAGTCGAAGAAGCGGTTCTGGTCGGCGTAGCGGTCGGGCGCGCCCTGCTGCGCGCACCACTTCGGGAAGCTCGAGCCGTAGGCCACGCAGCTCGAGTGCTCCATGCCCCAGTAGCTGCTCTCGACCAGCGCGAACTTCGACTTGGCGAAGGGGTACTCGCCGAAGGCCTCGCTGTAGGTCTCCAGCATGGCCGGCACGTCCTCGAACTGCAGGCGCGCCTTGGCCGCGTCCTCGGGCAGCACCCAGTAGACGAAGTCGAGCTTGTGGCCGGCGATCTCGAGCGTGGTCGCGACCTCGGTGTAGGCGCCGACGTAGATCGAGAGCGCGTAGGTCTCGCAGGGGTAGTCGTGCTGCCAGCGGAAGAGATCCCAGGCGCCCTGCTGTTCCTTGGCGACCAGGTGTCCGTTGGCGATGCCCGAGAGGCCGGCCGGCACGCGCAGGTTGATCCACGTGCGCTCGGGCTTGTCTTCGGGATGCCAGAACGAGTCCTTGCAGGGCCACCAGCTGCTCGAGCCCGTGCCCTGGCAGGCGACATCGATCCAGGGCTGGCCGTCGGAGCTCTTCTTCCAGTGGAAGCCCTCGAAGCTGTTCGGCTCGGGCGGCGTGCCGCCGTAGGCGATGGCCAGCGCGATGCGCGCGCCGGGCTTCTGCGGCTCGGCGAACTCGGCCACGATCTGCCGGCCCTCGCGCCGCACACGCAACGGCGTGCCGGCGAGCGGGCGCGTGCCGTCGAGCGCGCCTGCGAGCAGCTGCACCGCTCCCAGCTCGAGCTGCGGATCCAGATCGAGCACGAGGCTCGCGAGCGCACTCGCGCCGACCCTGGCTTCGACGCCGACCGTGCCCTCGATGCGCCGCGCGCGCGGATCGACCGTCAGGTCGATGCGGTAGGCGAGCACGTCGTAGCCCGCGCGCGGATCGTCCGCAGCGGATCCGCCGAGCAGGGCCAGTGCGAGGCTCGCGAGCATGCCTCCAGCATCGCATGCGCGCCCGCGCGCGCGAAACAAGGGCGCCTCCCTCCTGGTGGACCGCGTGTCCGGCCAGGAGGGAGGCTTCGTTCCCCCGTCTGCATGGACGCCGGCCGGGCGCGCGTCTTCCGCGCCCGCGTACGGCTCGTGTCAGCGCTCGAGGTTGCGCTGGATGCGCGCGGCGGCGCCCGGTCGGCTGAGCAGGAAGGCCAGCCGGCGCTCGAGGCGCCCCTCGTCGAGCGTGCGGCCGTGGCGCCGCGCCAGTGCCGTGACGCGCTCGCGCTGCTCGGGCGTGAGCGTGTCGAGCAGGCCGCGCACCTGCGGGCGCAGCTCCTGGAAGGTCTCGCGCACGAGATCGCGCACGTGCTCGCGACCCTGGCCGCGTTCGGCGCGGATCCGGGCGCGCAACTCGCGCACGAGCGGCTGCGCCTCGCGCGCGACCGCCAGCGCCTGTTCCTTCTGCGCGCGCGTGAGACCGAGCGCGCGCAGCAGCGGCCGCGCGTGTTGCGGATGCGCCCGACCGCGCGTGCCCGTGCCCGTGCCCCGCGCCAGGGCGCCCGCGGCGAGCACGCTCGCCAGCAAGAGCCCGGAAATCCCTGCCACGATCCAGTTTTTCGTCATGTGACTTGCTCCAGTAGGGGAGGCCGCCGATTCCAACCCCGCACGTTGCGGAGGGTTCCGCCCCGCGCGGTACATTCCGAGCATGCCGTCCGGATCTGAAGTGCGCCTTGCCGTGATCGGCGACATCCACGCGCAGTGGGAGCGCCTCGACGCCGTGCTCGAGCGGCTGACGCTCGAGCGTCCCGACGGCGTGCTGCTCGTAGGTGACCTCGGCTCGCACGATCTCTCCTACTCCAATCGCCGCACTCCGGCGCGCGACGCCCGCTACCTCGCGTCGGTCGAGGAGGTGCTGCGCCGCACGCGAGCGGTGTGCGAACATCTGCTTTACGTCCCCGGCAATCACGACCTGCCGGATCTCGCGTTCCCGGGCAACGTCGATGGTCGCGTGGCCGAGCTTGCGGGCCTGCGCATCGGCGGCATCGGCGGTGCCGGACCCGGCCGCTTCAGATTTGCTTACGAGTGGGACGAGGACGAGATCCGCGCACGCCCGGCGCTCGCGTGCGACGTCCTGCTCTGCCACACTCCGCCGGCGCGCACGGAGCTCGATCTGCTGCACGATCGCGTGCAGCACGTCGGCAGCGAAGCGATTCGCGAGCGCGCGTTCGCTCACGACGGCGCGCTCGTCTGCGGCCACATCCACGAGGCGCCGGCGGCGGTGCAACTCGAGCGCTGCCTGTGCGTCAACGTCGGGGCGCTCGGGCAACCTTTCGGTCGAGCACAGGTCGCGTACCTGCGATTTTCCGCTGGGATTCCTGGCGGTTTTGAAATCACGCACCACGACCTGGAGCGCGGGCAAGTCCGATCCTGGCGTCGCGAGACGTAAAATGGAGACGACAGGAGATCTCCGGATCCGGCGCATTTTCCCTACGCGAATGTGGCGCACGCGCGCGCACACCGTAGCTTACGAGTGCTCGAGGATTCCGCTCCCTTGCGCAACCACATCCGCAAAGCACGAACCGAAAAGCACTGGTCGCAAGGCCAAGTCGCCCAGAGGACCGGTGTCGCTCGACAGACGATCAATGCGATCGAGAACTCTCGCAGCGTTCCCACGCTGGAGCTGGCGTTGAAGCTCGCACACGCCTTCGGCAAGCCGCTGGAGGAGCTGTTCCAGCTCGACGACACCGCCCACAAGGCCGTGCGGCGCGAGAGTCCCTTCTAGGGAGACCCGTCCGGCGGTTAGGCTCGGCGGCTCCCTACGGAGCCCGACATGCCGATTCCGATTGCCATTCTCGCGCTGCTCGCCACTCTCCAGCAGCCGGCTCAGACTCCTCCGCAAGGCCAGCCGCCGGCGCCGCCGGACGTGCATGCCGAACACCCCGCGCGGCCGCTCTTCCTGGCCAATTGCGCCCAGTGCCACGGCGAGACCGGCGACGGCAAGGGCACGACCAAGCTCGACCGAGATGCGCGCAGCTTCCAGCTCGGCGGCTTCAGCTACGGCAACACGCCCGAGGCGCTGGTGCGCACGATCACCTACGGCATCCCGGGCTCGCCCATGCCGAGCTTCGAGAAGGCGCTCACGCTGGCGCAGCGCAAGCAGCTCGCGGAGTACGTGCTGCTGCTCGGTCCGCCGCAGGAGAAGACCGATCCCAAGGAGAGCGTGCTGGCGGTGAGCGACCGGCCGCTGGTCGTGCGCGGCAAGCTGCCGCCGCTGGTCGAGGGTGGACCGGCCTTTCCGCGCGGCCTGTTGATCGGCACGCCCGAGGGCCTGAGCTTCGAGTACCGCGTCGACGACGTGCGCCTCCTGGCCGTGCTCAAGGGCGAGTTCGTGGACCGCGCCGACTGGCGCGGACGTGGCGGCGACGCGCTCGTGCCTCTGGGCAAGGCGGTGCACCTGCGCGCGGACGGCGACGACGCCTGGGCCTTCGCGCGCTTCGGCGCGTTGGCGCAGCGCCAACTGCGCGCGAGCAGCGTGCTCGCGGGACGGGCGCAGCTCTGCTACGACCTGCTCGGACCGACCGGACAGCGCATCGCGGGCGTGGTCGAGACTCCTTCGACATTCGCCTGCAGCATCGGCGGCGGCTACGCGCGGCGCTTCGAGATCGAGCCTGGCGTGCCGGATCCCGAGGCTCGACTCGCGAGTCACGAGTCGAAGGGCGCGCTGGCCGAGCTGAAGTTGCGCCGCGGGCTGCCCTCGCCGCGCGCCGACCTGCTCGTGCTCGAGGAGGTCACGCTGCCCGGCGTGCTCTGGCCGGCCGCCCCGGCCGAGCAGCAGAAGCTCATGAAGACGTTCCTGACGGAGGCTGCGCGCTGATGATCCTCGCCGCACTGCTGCTGCTGCAGAACCCGCCCGCGCTGCTCGCCGCGAGCGAGGCCGACTACTACACCGTGGACTATCTCCTGCCGCCGGCCGGCGCGCAGGTCGAGGTCGGCGGCATGGACTTCCTGCCCGACGGGCGGCTCGCGCTCTCGACGCGCCGCGGACAGGTCTGGATCGTCGACGATCCGCTGGCGAGCGATCCCAAGGACGCGCACTTCAAGCTCTTCGCCGAGGGCCTGCAGGAGGGCCTGGGCCTGCACGTCGTCGACGGCGAGATCTGCGTGCTGCAGCGTGCCGAGCTCTCGCGCCTGCGCGACACCGACAAGGACGGGGTGTGCGACACGATCGAGACGATCTGCAATTCCTGGGGCGTCTCGGGCAACTACCACGAGTTCGCCTACGGCCTGCCGGTCGACCGCGAGGGCAACTTCTACGTCTCGCTCAACCTCGGCTTCACCGAGCCGAAGTGGTGGCACGGCCGTTCGCTCGCGCCCTACCGCGGCTGGATCGTGCAGATCTCGAAGACCGGCGCGCTCAAGCCGTTCGCCTTCGGCTTCCGCAGCCCCTGCGGCCTGGGCATGGACGATGCGGGCCGGCTGCTCCTGACCGACAACCAGGGCGACTGGGAGCCGGTCTGTCCGCTCTACGTCGTGCACCCGAACGAGTTCCACGGCGCGCCGGCCTCGCTGGAATGGACGCCGCAGTACCAGGAGACGAAGTCCGTCCCGAGCCTGACGAATCCGCCCGACATGCCGCGCGTCGCGCCGGCCCTGTGGATGCCCTACGGCTGGACGCGCTCGACCGGCGACATGCGCACGATCCCGCGCGACGGCAAGTTCGGCCCCGGCGGCGGCCAGCTCGCGCTGGCGGAGTTGACGAACGGTCTGGTCCTGCGCGCCGACCTCGAGGAAGTGCGCGGCCAGACGCAGGGCGCCTGCCTGATGCTGCGCCAGCGCGTGGGCTCTGCGATCCGCGTGCTCTTCGGCAAGGACGGGACGCTCTTCGCGGGTCTCACCAACCGCGGCTGGGGCGGCCTCTCGCCGAGCTCGGGCGTCGCGCGCGTGCGCTGGAACGGCAGGATGCCCTTCGACATCGAGCACGTGCACCTGCTGCAGGACGGCTTCGAGCTGACGTTCACCGAGCCGCTCTCGGCCAACTGGAAGCCCGATCCCGGGCGCGTGCAGGCGACGCAGTACCACTACGACTGGTGGTGGGAGTACGGCTCGCCCGAGCGCGGCACGCGGCTCCTGAGCGGCACGACGCTCGCGCCCTCGGCCGACCGCAAGTCGCTGGTCGTGCGCTTCGCCGACCTCGCCGCGGGCGAGGTCGCCAAGGTCAAGCTCGAGGGCCTGGTCTCGCAGCTCGGCAAGCCGCTCTTGCACGACGAGTTCGCCTATACCGTCAACCAGCTGCCCGAAGGCCCGCTGTGCGACACGCCCGTGGCGCGCGTCGTGCCGCCGCCGCCCGCGCGCGAGAGCGGCGCCGAGGGCTGGCTGCGCGTGTGCTACGGCTCGGCCTTCGAGATGTGGAAGCCCAGTCACTGGAAGCTCGCGGACTTCGAGCTCGACCCGGCCGACCCGACGAAGTTCGCGCTCAAGGACGGCTCGAGCGCGCTGCTCAACCAGGGCGTCGCGCCGGCCGAGGACTTCGTCTCCGATTTCACGTTCGGCGACGCCAAGGTGCACGTCGAGTGCGCGCTGCCGAAGGGCGGGGCGACCGCGGTCAGCGTGCACGGCCGCTACGACATCCTGCTCTGCGATCCGGGCGACGCGCAGTCGCTCGGCCTGCACAGCCTGGGTGCGGTCCTGCCCGGCGAGCACTTCGCCGGCTCCCCGCCGCTCCTGCCGGCCTTCAAGGGCCCGGGCCAGTGGCACGAGCTCGACTTCTTCTTCCGCGCGCCGCGCTTCGACGCAGCCGGGAACAAGACCGAGAACGCGCGCTTCGAGCGCGTGATGGTCGACGACGTGCTGCTGCAGAACCAGATCGAGCTGACGGAGCCGGTCCGCGGCGCGAGCGGCCCCGAGAGCGTCAAGGGCCCGCTGGTGATCCGCGGCGGACTCGGCAGCTGCGCGGTCGCGGGCATCATGGTGCGTCCGCTCGACGTGCCCTGGCCGGCCGAAGGCTGGACGCCGCTCTTGGCTCCGGACGAGATCGAAGGCTGGAAGTCCGTCGGCGCCGCGACCTGGAAGCGCGAGGACAAGCTGTTGACGAGCGGCGGCAAGCCCGGCTTCCTGGCCACGCAGCGCGACGACTTCGGGAACTTCGAGCTGCGCGCGCGCTGCAAGATCAACGACGGCGGACTCTCGGGCATCTGGCTGCGCGCCGACGCGCCCGAGAGCGGCCCGCCGAGCGGCTACTGCGTCAGGCTCAACGCCTCGCACCCCGACCCGGAGAAGACCGGCTCGATCGCCGGTCTCTCGCCGCGCAAGGTCGTGCTCGCGCCGGCCGACACCTGGTTCGACCTCGTGCTGCGCGTCGAGAGCCGGCCCAACGGCAACCGCATCAGCGTGCGCATGAACGGCGTCGAGGTGAACGCGGCGCTCGACCCGCAGAAGCTCTTCGGCAAGGGCCGCATCCTGATCGAGCAGCACCACGAGGGCTCGGTGCTCGAGGTGAAGGACCTCGACGTGCACGAGCTCTGACGCGAGAATCCGGCCGTGCCATGGGATTCCGCGGCGAAGGAACGGACGTCGAGTACCGCCAGCCGGGCGGCCTGCGCTATGGCCACGCCGAGGCGCGCCTGCTGCAGTACCCCGCGCAGCTGCGCGTCAACGCGCGCGAGCTGGCGCTGCGCATCGGCCTCTGGTCGCGCACGCCGATCTACTTCCGCTTCGAGCACAAGGAGGTCACGCGCGTGGTGCGCGTCAACTCCTTCGCCGGCGAGTGGGTCGCCATCGAGCACGCCTGCAAGCTCTACCCGCCGCTGGTCTACTTCAACACCGAGGACTTCGCCGAGCTGCGCGGCGCGCTGCTGAAGTTCGGCTACCAGGTCGGGTGAAAAAACCAGCCGGCCTGGTTTTTCAACCTCAGGGCCTCGCAGCCGGCAGCGGGCTCGCGCGCAGGGCCTCGATGTCGGCCAGGATCGACTTCACCACGCACTCGACGACCTTCTCGCCCTTCGCGCGCGTGGCCAGCGTCGCGTCGCCGTAGATCCCGCTCGGCGAGCAGCGCTCGCCTGCCGAGGGATCGGGTGAGAGCGGGCCCTTCCCGTGTGGGAAGTCCCTGGTCGCCTTGCTCATGTCGACCGTCCAGGGCGCGATGCAGAGCATCATCGAGGTCTCGATCTCGTCGGCGTGCGTGCCCTCGGGCTGCGTCTCGACCTCGGCGCAGGCGGCCTTGCCCGCGGCGATGATGTCCGTGAACGCCAGCGTGATCCCGTCCGCCGCGAGCAGCTCCTGCGCCGCCTTCAGCGGCTTGACCGTCGAGACGCCCGTGTTGAGCACGTAGAAGCGCCGCGGCCCGCAGTGCGCGAGGCTGCGCACGACGTCGACCACCAGATCGCGCGCCGTCTCCAGACGCAGCGAAGTCGAGCCCGGATACTCGACGAAGGCCGGGTAGTAGGAGTAGTTGATGATCGGCGCGAGGATCACGTCGGACTGCTGCGTGACCTCGAGCGAGAGCGCGCAGGCCATGAACGCGTCGTTCGCCAGGCGCAGATGCGGCCCGTGCTCCTTCGACTCCGCCCCGAGCGGGACCAGCACGATCGTCTCGGGCTTGAGCTTCTCGCGCGCCTCGATCCAGGTCAGATTGCCGAGGACCTTGCCCCTCACGCCCTTGTCGTTCTCGAAGGCCTGCAGGAACTCCGAGTCGTGGATCGTGATGCAGGAGGGAAGCGCGACCAACGCGAACGCAAGCGAAGCGAGGTGGGACTGCATGAGTCCTATCCTAGGGGGCCTTTCAGGCCGAGGCGCGTTGGCTCGGGATCGCGAGCTTGGCCGGGGGCTTCACGCTCGCGTCGCTCGGCGGCATCCCGCCCCAGATCAGGACGTCCGGGCACAAGTCGGCTCCGTTGGGCCAGACCACTGTCCCTGATTCTACGCGAGCCGCGGCGAATGCTGCCGGGTCATCGCGCAGCGTATCGAAGACCGGACCCACGAGGAGCGCGCGGATGTCGCGCTCGACTACGGTGCCGTGTGAAAGGGTCAGCTTCAGCCCGGTCGGGGGAACCGTCTGCACCTGGCGGATGCGGATCATCGTCGTGGACTTCACTCGAGCGGCTCGATCGGGCGGGGCTGTTTGCCCGCCTGAGCCAGACTCCAATCTAGCGCAGTTCCCGCCTGTGCAAAGCGGCCCACTCGAGGACCAGCCTGAGGGCGCGTCATGGTAGTGCGCCACGCACAATATCCAGGGTCTCGATCTCGACCACCGCCATGTGCTCGCCGTACTCCACGCGGAAGTGGGGCGGCGCATGGTCGTTGTAGAACATCTTGACCGAGATGCCGAAGAACCGGCTCAGTTCGGGCATGAGACCCTCCCGTGCTACGCCCCGACCGGCGCGTGCTCGCCCGCGCGCGCGAGCGTCTCGTCCTCGGACCAGACGACGTTGTAGAGCGTGTCGCGCTCGACCGGCACGCGCCCCGCGTCGCGGATCCACTGCACGAGCTCCTCGCGCTGCACCCTCTGCGGCGTCGTCGCGCCGGCCTCGTGGTAGATCTTCTCCTCGACCACCGTGCCGTCGACGTCGTCCGCGCCGAACGACAGCGCCGTCTGCGCGATCGGGATGTCCATCAGGATCCAGTAGGCCTTGATGTGCGGGATGTTGTCGAGCATCAGGCGCCCGAGCGCGATCTCGCGCAGCTCGTCGACCGCCGTCGGGCCCGGCACGTCGGACATCTCGCTGTTCTCGGGGTGGAACGAGAGCGGGATGTAGGTCTGGAAGCCGCCGGTCTCGTCCTGCAGCTTGCGCAAGCGATCGAGGTGGTCGACGCGCTCCTCGAGCGTCTCGATGTGGCCGTGCAGCATGGTGCAGTTCGACTTCAAGCCGGCCTGGTGCACCGTGCGCGCGATCGCGAGCCACTGCTCGCCCGAGATCTTCAGGTGGTAGCTCTCCTGGTGAACGCGATCGGCGAACACCTCGGCGCCGCCGCCGGGCACGGAGCCCAGGCCGGCCGCGACGAGCTCGGGCAGCACCTCGGCCAGCGGCTTCTTGGCCTTCTTCGCGATCTGGTCGAGCTCGACCATGGTGAAGGCCTTGATGTGGATCTGCGGGCGCACGCGCTTCACCGCACGCAGGATGTCGAGGTAGTAGCCGTACTCGAGTTTCGGATGGATGCCCGCGACCATGTGCACTTCGGTCACGGGCTCGGAAAGCTGCGCCTCGATCTTCGCGGCGACTTCCTCGGGCGTCATCCAGTAGGCGCCCTCCTGTCCGGGCAGGCGCTGGAAGGCGCAGAAGCGGCAGAGCTTGTTGCAGATGTTCGTGTAGTTGACGTGCTGGTTGACGTTGAAGTAGGCGAGGTCGCCGTGCAGCCGCTCGCGCACGAGGTTCGCCAGCGCGCCGACGGCGTGCAGGTCGGCCGCGTACAGGCGCAGGCCGTCTTCGAGCGTGAGTCGCTCGCGCGCGAGCACCTTCTGCGGCCAGGTCGCCGATTCCGGCGCGCTGCGCGAGGACCTGAGCGCGTTTCATCGCGCGAGCTCCAGCGCGCGCTGCGCCGCCTTGTGCGTCGCGGCGGCCTCGCGGTTCTCCGGGAAACGGCTGCCTTCCCAGCGCGGGTCGACGATGCCGTACCAGCTGTTGCGCTGCAGCGGGCGGAATCCGGCGCGCGCGATCACGTTCTCGATCTTCGCGATCGAGGCCAGGTGGAAGCAGCCCGCGGCGCTGACGACGTTCTCCTCGAGCATCGTGCCGCCGAAGTCGTTGCAGCCGAAGCGCAGCGTCACCTGCGACATCTTGATGCCCTGCGTGACGTAGCTGGTCTGGATGTTGTCGAAGTTGTCGAGGTAGATGCGCGCGAGCGCCTGCACGCGCAGGTACAGGCCGGGCGTGCCCTTCCTGGGGTAGATGTGCTCCTCGGGAACGCCCGCGGGCTGCATCAACCAGCAGGCGAACGCGGTGAAGCCGCCGGTCTCGTCCTGCAGCGCGCGCAGGCGCTCGAGGTGCTCGATGCGCTCCGCGGCGCTCTCGACGTGGCCGAACATCATCGTCGCCGAGGAGCGCAGGCCCAGCTCGTGCGCCTTGCGGTGCACGTCCAGCCAGGCGTCGGTGGTGGTCTTCTTGGGCGCGATGATCTCGCGCACGCGCTCGACCAGGATTTCGGCGCCCGCGCCGGGCAGGCTGCCGAGGCCCGCGTCGCGGAGGTCGCGCAGGACGTCGGTCACGGGCCGCTTCTCGATCTTCGAGAGGTGCTCGACCTCGCTGGCGGAGAGCGCGTGCGCGTTGATGCCCCAGCGCTGCTTGATGTCGGACAGCAGTCGCACCCACCACTCGCTGGTCAGGTAGGGGTGGTGGCCGCCCTGCATCAGCAGCTGCTGGCCGCCGAGGTCGACCGTCTCCTGGATCTTTTGGAAGAGCTCCTCGCGCGGCAGCACGTAGGCTTCCTTGTCGCCCGGCCGGCGGTAGAAGGCGCAGAAGCCGCAGTCGGTGATGCAGACGTTGGTCGGATTGATGTTGCGGTCGACGATGTAGGTGACGACCCCTTCAGGATGCTTGCGCGCGCGCACCAGGTCGGCCAGCTGGCCGAGCGTGCCCAGGTCGGCCTGCTCGTGCAGGAACAAGCCCTCCTCGGGCGTGAGCCGCAGTCCCTCCTCGACCTTGGCGCTGATGCGCGCGATCTCGGCGCCCGCCGGGCCGTCGAGGGCGCGGCTCGCGCGCGGCGCGCGCCAGCCGGGCGAGACAGGGGCTGCACAAAGGTCGGCCGAGCGGGTCATGGCCCGGCAGTATAGGGGAAGGCACGGGGGGGCTTCCTGGGGTACCCTGGAGCTATGCACTCCCTTCTCCTGGCACTGGCAATCGCAACCCTTTCGACCGGCCTGGACCCGGCGCAAGAGCCGCGCCTGCCGGAGGTTCCTCCGGCAGTACAGCAGCGCTACGACAAGCTGGTCGAAGACTGGAACACCGCCAACGACAACTACAACAAGCAGGCGACCGAGGCGCGCGCGCAGCGCAAGCCGATCCCCCCTGGGCCGCACAAGGAGTTCGCCGGGCGCTTCGTCGAGCTCGCGCGCGCGGGCCACCCCGGGGCGGCGAGCTGGTGCCTGCAGTTCAACGGCTCCACGTCCGAGGCGGTCGCCGAGCGCAACGAGATCTTCCTCGCCTGCGAGACGCTGCTCGTCCCGTTCGCGCTCTCGGCCGAGGATCCCGCCCGGCCCGCTTCCTGGTGGCCCTCGATCTTCGGCGTTCCCGAGCTGTTGCGCTCGATCGGCATGGCCTCGGGTTCCATCGGCAAGACCAAGGCGCTCGCGCTGTGCAGCGAGATCTTCGACAAGGTCGCGACACCCGAGTCGAAATCGCTGGCGCTCGAGACCGAGCTCGGGATCCAGGGCCAGGGCCTGACGCCGGGCGCCGATCTCCCGGCCGAGGCGCTCGCGCTCATGCGCAAGCTGTCGAAGGACTACCCGACCACCGACGCGGGCGTGCGCGCGGCGGGGCAGCTCTTCCGCTTCGAGAACCTCAAGGTCGGCAAGACCGTGCCCGAGTTCGAAACGCGCGACGTCGAGGACAAGCCCTTCAAGATCTCCGAGTACCGCGGCAAGGTGATCGTGCTGCAGTTCTGGGGCTTCTGGAATCGCAACTGCGTCAAGCTGCTGCCCGAACAGCGCGCGCTCATCGAACGCGTCAAGGACAAGCCCTTCGCCTGGATCGGCATCGACACGGACTCGGACAAGGAGCAGTTCCGCAAGGCGTGCGGCGAACTGGGCGTCACCTGGCGCAACTCCTGGCAGGGCGGGATCACCGGCGAACTGCCGCGCACCTGGGGCGTCACGAGCTACCCGACCACGTACGTGATCGACGCCAAGGGCGTGATCCGCTACATCAGTCCGCGCGGCGAAGCGCTGGACAAGGCCGTCGACACGCTGCTCGCAGAACTCGCCGGCGCCGGGGAGAAGCACTGAGATGCTCGCGCTCTGCCTGGCCACGCTGCTCGCGCTCCCGGCCCAGCAGCAGCCCGCCGCGCCCGCGGGAGCGCGGCCGCCCGTGATCCAGCCCGACGCCCTGCAGGCCGAGTTCGACGCGCTGGGCAAGGAGTTCGGTGCGGCGCGCCTGGAGTTCGAGAAGCGCCTCGACGAGCTGCGCAAGCAGGGCGCGCTGCGGCCCGAGACGCAGCCCGCCAACCCCGCGCTGGCGTTCTGGCCGCGTTTCGAGGCGCTGGCCGGGCGCGGCTGCGTCGGCGCGCGCCTGTGGCTGGCGATGCTCTACCCCAGCGCCCATCCCGAGCTCGCCGGGGCCGAGCGCGACACGCCTTGGCGCGAACACGTGCTCGCGGCCGTCGCTGCCGGCGCCAACACGCCTTTCGAGCGCGAGATCTCGCGCGCCATGACCGTGCTCTACCTCGACGCCCCGCCCGTGATGGTGGACGAGGCGGTCGAGGACTTCGTCAAGCGCACGCAGCAGCGCGAGCTGGCCGCGGATGCACTCTACCGCGCCTCGATCGCCAAGCGCCGCGGCACGCCGGGCTGCGCCTCGCCCAAGGCGGCCGAGTTCGGCAAGCGCCTGGCGGCGGAGTACGCCGACACGCTCGCGGCGCGCCAGGCGCGCGGCGAAGCGCGGGTCGGCTTCTCGATCGGGATGCAGGCGCCGGACTTCGCGGCCAGCGATGCCGACGGCGTCGCGTTCAAGCTCAGCGACTACCGCGGCAAGGTGGTCGTGCTCGACTTCTGGGGCTACTGGTGACAGCCTTGCCGGGCCATGTTGCCCCATGAACGGGAGCTCGTGGAGCGCCTGAAAAACAAACCCTTCGCGCTGATCGGCATCAACACCGACGACCCCGAGAGCTGGCGCCAGCGCTCGAAGGCCGACCCGATCGCCTGGCGCAACGCGCTCGACGGCAGCACCGGCGGGCCGCTGTGCCGTGCCTGGAACGTGACTTCGTTCCCGACCATCTACGTGCTCGACGCGAAGGGCGTGATCCGCTTCACGCGCGTGCGCGGCGAGGCCATGGACCGCGCCGTCGACGAGCTGCTGGCCGAGCTCGAGGCTCAGCCCAAGCCGGCCGTGCCGCCGCCTGGGAAGCCGCTCGAGAAGCCGCCCGAGAAGCCGGCCCAGAAGCCGTAGCGCGCCGGGGGGCTGGCATCCGCGACCCGCGCAGCGGATTCTGGAGGCGATGACCGCCCTGCTGCAACTCGTCCTCGGCTTCGCGCTGCTCGTCGGTTCGGCGCAACAGCCGCCGCCGAAGGACGCATCGCCCGAGTTCGTGGCGCTGGCGAACGCCTGGAGCGGCGCGCTGAACGACTACGCCGCCGCGCTGCGGCGCTTCGACCACGCGAACGTCGGCCTGCCGCCGGAGAAGCGCGATCCACAGGCCGCGCCGCCGCACCCGGCGGGTGCCTGGTGGAAGCGCTTCGAGCCGCTGGCGCGCGCGGGCGATCCCGAGGCGCTGGAGTGGCAGGTCGAAGAGGCGCCGCACGCCTTCGCGCTCGCCGCGCAACGCGCCGACGCGGCCGAAGCGGCGCTGCGCGAGCTCCTGCGCACGCATCCCGGGCACCGCGCGGTCGAGCCGGCGCTGATCGCGCTGCGCGGGCTGCTCGAGAGCTTCGGGCGCGAGCGCCTGGTCGCGCTGCTGCGCCTGGCGCACGAGCAGGCGCAGGGCTCGGAGAACCAGGCGCGCGCGCTCGCGCTCGAGGCCTGGGCGCTGGGCGAACGCGCGAACGAGGTGGGGGAGCTGCAGGACGAGATTCTGCTCGTGCACCCGGGCACGCGCGCCGCACGCGAGGTCGCGGGCGTGGTCTTCTCGCGGCTCGAGCAGCAGTTCGTGCAGGCCGAGCTCGGCTGGGTGGCGAGCGTGCGCGCGCTGCAGGCGCAGGGCCGGCCGGTCAAGGACTGGCCGCCGCAGCCGATGCACGCCTGGCAGCAGAAGTACCTGCCCGTCGCCGCGGCGGGCGGCGTGGAGGCGACCGAGTTCATCGAGCACGTCTACCCCGCCTACCAGCAGGCCGAGGGCAACGACATGGGCCGCGGTCTCGTCTGGCTGCAGCGCTGGTGGATGCTCTACGCGCCGGCCGGCGACGCGGACTGGCTGCGCGCGCGCCTCGGCCTGATCGAGGTCGTGGCGCGGCAGTACCACGGTCGGCCACTGCTCGTCGGCGCGCTCTCCGACCTGGCGCAGTACAGCGGCGCGCTGCCGCTGCCGGAACTCGAGGCGGCGCTCGCGCCGGCGCTGGCGGACGATTCGGACCCGGCGGCGCCGGCGCTGGCGCACTTCACGCACGCCGCCGCGCTCTCGCGGCACAACCAGTGGGCCGACTGGCAGGCGGCGCGCGCGGAGCTCGAGCTCCTGCTGCAGCGCTTCGGCACGCAGGAGATCGCCGCGCGCGCCAGGGAACAGCTGACGCTGCTGACGAACGTCTGGCCGGGCTCGAAGGCGCACGATTTCCGCGGCAGCGACCAGCAGGGGCACGAGTTCCGGCTGGAGGACTCCGCGGGCAGCGTGCGCGTGCTCGACTTCGGCAGCGCCACGAGCGACTTCGGCGCGGAGGAGATCGCGCGCCGGCGCGAGCTGATGCGCTCGTTCGCGGGCCGGCCGCTGCGCTGGATCGGCGGCCTGATCGACTCGGGCAACGCGCGCATGTTCCGCGAGGGCCTGGGCGCCGCGGGCGTGGATTGGCCCTGCGCGCTGCTCGGCTCGCGCGACAGCGACATCGGCCGGCTCTGGAGCCTGGATGCGCTGCCGGCGGTCTTCGTGGTCGACGCGCAGGGCGTCATCCGCGCGCGCAACCTGCCCTGGGCCGAGCTGCCGGCGCTGCTCGAGACGCTGGTGCGCGAGGCGGAGCAGAGGCACAAGCCGCGCTGAGCCGGTCCTCGCCCCGGGCCCGCGCGCTCGCTACCCTCTTCGCCCGCATGAGTCAGACCAAGGACACCGCGTTCATGGACACGATCGTCTCGCTCTGCAAGCGGCGCGGCTTCGTGTTCCAGGCCTCCGAGATCTACGGCGGCATCGGCAACACCTACGACTACGGCCCGCTGGGCGTCGAGCTCAAGCGGCGCGTCAAGGACGCCTGGTGGACGCGCATGGTGACCTTGCGCGACGACATCGTGGGGCTCGACTCGGCCATCATCCAGAACCCCAAGACCTGGGAGACCTCGGGCCACGTCTCGGGCTTCACCGACCCGATGGTGGACTGCAAGAAGTGCAAGGCGCGCTTCCGCGCCGACAAGCTCGACGACGCGCGCTGCCCCGAGCGGCCGAGCAAGAAGCCCGGCGAGTGCGGCGGCGAGCTGACCGCAGCCGCGCGCCTTCAACCTGATGTTCAAGACGCACGTGGGCGCGGTCGAGTCGGACTCGTCGATCGCCTACCTGCGGCCCGAGACCGCGCAGGGCATCTTCCTCAACTTCAAGAACGTGCTCGAGAGCTCGCGCGTCAAGCCGCCCTTCGGCATCGCGCAGATCGGCAAGAGCTTCCGCAACGAGATCACGCCCGGCAACTTCGTCTTCCGCACGCGCGAGTTCGAGCAGGCCGAGATGGAGTTCTTCATCCCGCCCGCGCAGAACGAGCAGTGGTACAAGTACTGGGTCGAGGAGCGCGGCAGCTGGTACTCCGACTACGGCATCGACAAGGCGAAGCTGCGCCTGCGCGAGCACGCCAAGGACGAGCTGGCGCACTACTCGACCGGCTGCACCGACGTCGAGTACGAGTACCCCTTCGGCTGGGGCGAGCTCGAGGGCATCGCCTGCCGCACCGACTTCGACCTCAAGCGCCACTCCGAAGCGAGCGGCAAGGACCTGCGCTACTTCGACCAGGAGACGAAGGAGAAGTACTTCCCCTGGGTGGTCGAGCCCGCCGCGGGCATCGACCGCGCCGCGCTGACTTTCCTGATCGACGCCTACGACGAGGAGGAGGTCGAGGGCGAGAAGCGCGTGGTGCTGCATTTCCACCCCGAGATCGCGCCGATCACGGTCGGCATCTTCCCGCTGGTGAAGAAGGAAGGCATGCCCGAGAAGGCGGCCGAGATCGAGCGCATGCTGCGCGCCGCGCGCCTGCGCACCTACTACGACGAGAGCGCGGCCATCGGCCGGCGCTACCGCCGCCAGGACGAGATCGGCACGCCCTTCTGCGTCACGATCGACGGCGACACGCTCAAGGACGACGTCGTCACGGTGCGCCACCGCGACACGATGGTGCAGGAGAAGCTC
This sequence comes from uncultured Planctomycetota bacterium, assembly GCA_963829015.1. Classification (GTDB taxonomy): domain Bacteria; phylum Planctomycetota; class UBA1135; order UBA1135; genus JADJLZ01. Next base: position 765,272 of record CAWHGR010000001.1, read on the forward strand.
AAGGTCGCCGAGATCGAGAGCTGGCTGCGCACGGCGATGCGCGGCTGGAAGCGGCCTGCGCGTTAGTTCGGAGTGCGATCCAGCTCGGTGATCCGAGCGGGTTCGTGGCGCCTCGGTCGGCGCGCGGCAGGGCCGCAGGCCCGAGGAAATCCCGGCATGCTTCCTGCTGTGCCGCGGCCGGATGTCGCAGGCGTCGGAGCGGTTCGCGGTGCAGCTCGCGCCGCTCGTGCTCGTGCTCGCTGTGGCCTGCGTCTTCGGCCGCAGCGTCGGCTTCGGGTTCGTCGTGTGGGACGATCCGGGGAATGTGGCCAACAACCCGGCGTTCGATCCGCCGACACTCGGTTCGCTGGGCCGGTTCTGGGCCAGCAGCTCCGAGAACTACTACGTTCCAGTCTCCTACTCGGCCTGGTGGGGGATCGCGCTCGTCTCGCGGCTCCTGTTCGGCAGCCTCGAGCCTGCGATCTTCCACGCTGCGAACGTGATCCTGCATGCGCTCGCGGTCGTGCTCGTTTTCCGCTGGTTGTGCGAGCTCGTCGAGGACCGGCGCGCGGCAGCGGCGGGTGCGCTGCTCTTCGCCCTGCATCCGCTGCATGTAGAGAGCGTGTGCTGGGTCACGGAGCTGCGCGGGCTGCTGTCGGCGGTCCTGGGCTTCGGGGCACTCCTGTCTGGCCCTGCGCGGCCGGCGTCGGGTGCGCCGTGCTGCTGTTCGCTCTGGCGCTGCTTGCGAAGCCGGCGGCGGTGGCGTTCGCCGCGCTCGTGCTGGTGCAGGAGATCGGCTGGCGCCGGCGGCCCTGGCGCTATGCGATGCTGTCCAGCTATTGGCCCTGGCTCGTGCTCGCCGCGTGCGCGCTTCTGCGTCACGCGCTGGTCGCATGTCGGACGAGGAGCTGAGCTGGTTTACGCCGCTGCTCGATCGTCCCGCCGTCGCGCTCGATGCGCTGGGCTTCTACCTCGCGAAGCTCGTCTGGCCTGCGGGCCTGTGCGCGGAGTACGGGCGCAGTCCGCAGCTCGTGATGGATTCGATCGCGCTCTGGCCCGCCGCACTGGCCCTGGCTCTCGCGCTCGGGGCGGCGCTCGCGTTTCCCGAGCGGCGCCGCGCGCTGTGCGCGCTGGCCGTGTTCGGAGCTCGCACTGCTGCCCGTGCTCGGCCTCGTGCCCTTCGGATACCAGGCGAAGTCGACCGTGGCGGATCGCTACGCCTACGTGGCGCTGGCCGGTGCGGCGCTCTTCGGTGGCGCTGCTGCGTGCGACGCTACGGGACTCCCGCCGCGCTGGGCGCGCTCGGGCTGGCGCTGTGCTGTGGCCTGCTCTCGTTCGCGCAAGCGGCGACATGGCGCGATACTCGGACGCTCTTCGGCCGCGTGCTGGAATCGAATCCCGGGAGCTACGCGGCGCATCACAACCTCGCCGCGGACGCGGTACTGCGCCGCGACTTCGAGTTCGCGCGCACGCATTTCCAGCGCGCACTGGAGATCGATCCCTCGAGCTTCTCGGCACTCTCGAACCTGGCCGTGTGCGAGTGCGAGCTCGGCCGTCTCGACGCGGGCATCGAGCACCTGCGCCAGTCGATTGCGCGCAGACCGGGAGCGGCGGACATGCGCGGCAACCTCGTCTCGGCGCTGGCCAACAAGGGCCAGCTCGTCGAGGCCGAGAGCGCGGCGCGCGAGCTCGCAGCGCTCGAGCCGGTCGATGTGCGCAACTTCTTGCCGCTGGCGCGCGTCCTGCGCGTGCGCGGTCTACGCACGGAGGCGGCCGAACTGCTCGAGCGCGTGCTCGCACGGTTGCCGGACTGGGAGCCCGCGCTCACCGAGCGCACGGCACTCGGACCGCCCTAGTGGCCGGACGGAACGGACTCGCCGACGTCGAACAGCAGCTTCCACTTGCCGTCGGCTCCGCGTTTCCAGATGTCGAGGTAGTGCCCGTGCGTCTCCTGCGCGCCAGTGGCCCGCAGCGTCCAGTGTCCCCACACGAATCCGAGCTTGCCGCCCTCGGGCACGCTCGCCTCGACCGGTTCCCAGCTCAGCTGGAAGCCCGGGTCGTCGAAGGCGGCCTTCATGTAGGCGCGGATCGCGTCCTTCCCGCTGACCGGCGCGCCCTGTTCGTCCACTTGCGAGCCGTGCTCGTCGAAGGCCGCGACCCAGCCTTCGAGGCGCCGCTGCTGCACGTCGTGGGCGAAGGCGCGGTCCGCGTCCATGACCTCGTCCTCGAGCGTGAGCTTGCGCGTGGCCGCGTCGGTGACGCAGCCGCCCAGCAGGAGGAGCGCCAGGAGAGCGAGGCGCTGCATGCTCAGTACCCGGCCGCCTGGCCGTCCTTGCGCGACTCGCTCGCGCCGAAGTACGTGTGCGTCTTGCGGTCCACGCGGATCGCCTGGTAGCCGCCGTAGTCGCCGTTGTTCCAGACCACGTTGTGGCCCTTGCGCAGGAGTTCGCGCGCGACTTCCCAGCCCCAGCCCGACTCGAGCGAGACCTTTCCGCCGTCGCTCATCACCTCGCCGGTCGGTTCGGACGAGCCGTCGTGCAGGATGCGCGGCGCGTCGCCGGCCTCCTGCGTGTTCATGCCGAAGTCGATCAGGTTCACCAGCACCTGCACGTGGCCCTGCGGCTGCGTGGCGCCGCCCATCACGCCGAAAGCCTCGCCAGGGCTCGCCGTCCTTCGTCACGAAGCCCGGGATGATCGTGTGGAAGGGGCGCTTCTGCGGCGCGTAGCTGTTCGCGCGGCCGGGCTCGAGGTCGAACAGCTCGCCGCGGTCCTGCAGCACGAAGCCGCAGCCGTCGGGCGTCATGCCCGAGCCCATGCCGCGGTAGTTGGACTGGATCAGGAGACCATGTTGCCGGCGTCGTCGGCGGTGCAGAGGTAGATCGTGTCGCCCTGCTCGAGCGCCGGGTTGCCCGCCGGGACCTGCTTGGCGGCCTTGTCGAGGTCGATCAGCCTTGCGCCGCTCGGCCGCGTACTCCTTCGAGAGCAGCTGCTTGACCGGCAGCTTCGCGAACTGCGGGTCGGCGTAGAAGCGCGCGCGGTCCTCGAAGACGAGCTTCTTCGCCTCGACGAAGAGGTGCACCCACTTGGCGCTGTCCCAGCCGAGCGAGCGCACGTCGTAGCCTTCGAGCAGGTGCAGCATCTGCAGCACGGCGATGCCCTGGCCGTTGGGCGGCAGCTCCCAGACGTCGTAGCCGCGGTAGTCGACCGAGAGCGGCTCGACCCACTCGCCCTGGTGCGCGGCGAGGTCCTGGTACGAGAGGAAGCCGCCGTTCGCCTTCATGTAGGCGTCGATCGCGTGCGCGATCTCGCCCTTGTAGAAGGCGTCGCGGCCGCCGCTGGCGAGCAGCTCGAGCGAGTGCGCCAGCTCCGGGTTGGCGAAGATCTCGCCCGTCGCGGGCGGCTTGCCGCCGGGCAGGAAGACGTCCGAGAAGTGCGGGAATTTCGCCAGAGTCTTCGCGCCGCGCGACCAGTAGTAGGCGATCAGCTCGGCGATCGGCGCGCCCTCGCGCGCGTAGGCGATCGCCGGCGCGAGGATCTCGGCCATGGGCAGCTTGCCGAAGCGCTCGTGCAGCGCGAACCAGCCGTCCACGCAGCCGGGCACGCTGACCGGCAGCGGACCGGTTGCCGGCACGTGCTTCAGGGTGCGCTTCTGGAACTCCTCGAGCGTCAGCGCGGCCGGCGAGCGGCCGCTGCCGTTGTAGCCGGCGAGCTTGTGCGCCTTCTCGTCCCAGACGATCGCGAAGAGATCGCCACCCAGTCCGCAGCTGACGGGCTCGACCAGCGCCTGCACGGCGTTGGCGGCGATCGCCGCGTCGACCGCGCTGCCGCCCTTCTGCAGGATCGAGAGTGCCGCCTGCGTCGCCAGCGGCTGGCTGGTGCAGGCCATGCCGTGGCGCGCGATCACCTCCGAGCGCGTGACGAACGCGCGCCCGGTGATGCGATCACCGGGCGCGAGGAGAGCGAGGGCGAACAGGGCGAGAGCGGGCATGCGGGCCTCCTTGGCCCGCGCAGGCTACTCGACCCGTGCACGAGCGGGTAGGCGGCCGCGCGCGCTCACTGCCAGTGCTGCAGCAGGGCCAGGGCGCTCGGGCCCACACCTGTCGGAGCCGGAGTGAGCGGCTGCAGGAAGCCGTCGCTGGACCGGATCGAGAACACGGAGATGGTGTCCGTTCCGCTGTTGGCGGCGTAGAGGAACTTGCCCGAGGGATCGATGTGCAGATCCACCGGCGCGACTCCGTCGAGGAAGGGCGAAGCCGGCGCGACGAGCCCGCCCGTGGCCGGGTCGATCGGGAACAACCCGATCGTGCCGGACGCACCGCTGTTGCGGTTGGCGATGTAGGCCCAGCGCCCGTCGGGCGTCACGGCCACTGCCATGGGCTCCTGCACGATCTCCGGGCCGGTGTCGGCGGGCGAGAGCGCGCCGTTCGACCGGTCGATCTTGTAGGGCCGGGTCGAGTTCGTCGTGCGCAGCGCGGCGTAGAGGTACTTGCCCGAGGGGTGGAAGCCCACCGACCACACGCCCGAAGCCTGCGGCGAGGACTCGAGGCCCATCGGCAGCCCGCTGATCGGGTCGAGGCGGAAGGCCGCGATCGTGGCCGAGCCGGCCGTGCCGTCGCCGCCATTGGCGACGTACAGGAACTCGCCTGCCGGATCCGTTCCGAGCCAGTTGGGCTCGATGCCCGAGGCCACGCTGTTCAAGAGCGTCAGATCGCCTGTCGATCCGTCGATCGCGTAGGTGAACACGTAGCCGTCGGTCGGCACGATCACTTCGCGCGCCGCCACGTACAGGAAGCGGCCGGACGCGTCGGCGCTGACCCGGATCGGCACGCCGTTCAGCGGCACCACGGGCAGCAGTTCGGTCAGCGCGCCGGTGGCGGCGTCGATGCGGTAGCGCCCGATCGAGTTGTCCTGCGCGTTGCCCGTGAAGGCGAAGCGCTGGCGGGCTTCGATCGTGACGCTCATCGGCCCGGTGTTCGTCGGCAGCGAGACGCCGGCGCCGAGCAGCCCGGAGTTGGCATCGACGGGGTGCACGTGCAGCTCGCTCGAGGCGAAGGCCGTCGCCAGCAGCTCGACGCTCGTGGTCTGCAACGCATGTTCGCCGCGACCGAACGAGACGTGCACCGGATGGCTGCGCGCGAGCCAGGCCGCGCGCGGCGTCAGCGAGCGCGACTGTGCATCGAGGTCGTACAGGCCCAGCTCCTGCGTGCTCTTGTCGAGCGCGAAGAGGAAGCGGCCCAGCGGGTCGATTGCCAGAGCGCCCGGCGTGGTGCCGGAGGCGATCGCGCCCAGTGCGGAGACGGCGCCGCTGGGCTGGACGGCGAAGGAAGCCAGCGTGCCGGCCGTCTCGTTCACGGCCCAGATGCGTCCGCCCAGCGGGTCCACCGCGAGCGCGCCGCAACCGGCGCCGCTGAAGGCGTTGCCGAGCGAGGCCATGTCGCCCGAGATCGGGTCGAAGGCGATGCCCACCAGCCGCTGCAGGTCCGGGAAGGTGAGGTAGACGACGTCCTGGTTCGCGGAGAAGGCGACGCCGGCCGGCTTGGCGCCGTTGAGGCGGATCGAACCGAGCGCCGTGACCGCGCCGCTGGCGGGGTCGACCGTGTGCAGCGTCAGCATGCTGCCGACGCCCGAGACGGAATCGCCGGCGCAGGCAACCGCGAGCAGCGTGCCCGCGGGGTTGAGCGCGAGCGCAACCGGCGACGGAGCCACACCGATGACCGGACCGGGGCCCGAGAGCAAACCCGTGTCGGGATCGGCCGTGTAGACCCAGACGTTCGCGTAGCCCTTGCGGCTGACGAAGACATGGCGCCCGTCGGGCGAGACCGCCAGCGCGTGGGCTCCGAAGAGCAGCCCCAGCGTGTCGATTTCGGTCAACCAGCCGCTGGCCGGGTCGATCGCCCAGGTGGTGAGCACGCCCTCGATGGTGGTCGAGTAGCCAAAGGGCGTCTGCGTGTTCGCGACGAAGCTCTCCGGGTGTCCCTGCCAGGACTGGGTGACGATGAAGCCGCGGCGCGAGACCGCGCCGTTGTCGGGGCCGAGCCCGAGGATCGTGATCGAGCGGTCGTCTGGACTCGTGACGTAGGCGTAGCGCTCGGGCTTCTCGATCGCGAACGTGAGCTCGTATTGCGTCGAGCCCGCGCCGTTCGCCGCGCGCACCGTGTACATCCGGCGCAGCGACGAGGCCTGCGGCGTACCCGAGATCTCGCCCGTCTGCGGATCCAGGGAAAGTCCCGCAGGCAGAGCCGGCGTGACGCTCCAGCTGGTGACGCTGCCAGTGACGCTCGGCGTCAGCGCGGAATGCGTCGCGTCGACCATGTACACCGGAAAGGTCTCCGAGTACTGCAGTGCCGACGGCGGAGTTCCGGGGTTCCCGCCGGACTTGCCTCCGCAGGCGGAGAGCAGAGTGAGCGGGATCGAGATCCAGAGCTTCGAGCGAATGTTCATGGTTGCCTCGGTGAGTCGGCCTGGCGTGCCCTTCGGGTCCTGTTGCCCGCCCGACCGTTTGCCCGGTCGAGTCCCTGGGCCGGGATGTCCCTGCCGGACCATCCTGCCAGAGTCGGTACGCGCCTGACCCAGACCGTGCGGATCCGGATCAGCCTCCGAATAGAAGACTATCCCGGCCTTTCGAAGTTGTGCAGTTCGACCCGAATTTCCGCACCGAACGCGAATTCAGGTTGTCTGGGAGGGCTGTCAGTGCCCTTTTCGAATCCGCGGAAGCAGTTTCCCGGCCAGGGCGCGGGCCCGGACCACGCATTGGTCCGAGTTGTCATATTCGAATCTGCCGAACCGGCCGAGCGGAATCAGATCCACCGAGTCCATCCAGGCGAAGATCGCCGCTCGCCGGGCCGCGTATTCGTGGTCGAAGACCACGTAGGCGTGGCGCACCTCGCTGCGGTCGGTCAGGAGCACCTCGTCGCGCCTCAGGAGGCCCGCGGCCGCCATGCCGGCGACGACCTCGACCTCGAGTTCGGCGCCGGGGAAGCGCTGGCCGCCGGGCACCGTCACCTCGGCCAGGAACGAGCACTTGCCCTTCGGCGCGTTGTGCGGCGAATAGTTCGACATGAACGTGACGCGGTTCGCCGGACCCTGGACCGCGTGCGGCAGGTAGATCCAGGAGAGATCCGGGTGCTCGCGCCGCTCGAGGCCGAGCAGGATCGAGACCATGCCGTTGTACTCGAGCGTGCGCAGCGCCTCTGCGACCGCGTCGGGCAGGCCGGGCACGAGCGCGGGCAGGTCCGTCAGCGCCAGCGTGCTGACCGCGAGGTCGAACTCCTCGCCGTTGACCTTCCAGCCGCTCTTCGCGCGCACGAGCTCGCGCACCGGCGTCGAGAGGCGCACGCGCGGGAGCAGCGTGCTCGCGATCCCGTCGGTGATCGCCTGGAAGCCGCCGCGCAGCGGGTAGAAGAAGATCGCCTGGTGCGTGTAGCCCTCGGTCTTGATCCCGACCGAGCTGCGCAGCACGTCCTCGACCGGCGCATCGGGCACGCGCCCGGCGACCCAGTCGCTGGTCAGCGCGTCGAGCTCGCGCTTCCAGATCTTCTGGTTGTAGGGCTCCATGAAGTGCCGCGCGATGCCCTCGCCGAAGCGCCAGCGGATCCAGGCGCCGAAGGCACTCGGCGTCGCGCTCCCGGGCAGCTGGCGCGCGTGCCAGGCCTGCACATAGTCGCGGATGCACTCGAAGTTCGCCTGCGGCGGCAGGTCGCCCAGGCCGTTCTCGAACGGGTAGTTGACCCAGCGGTGCTCGAAGCGGATGCGCGTGTTGCGCTGCTTCTGCACGAAGGCCGCGTCGCCGCCCGCGCACTGCTTCATCCACTCCAGCACGGCCGCGTCCTTGCTGTAGAGGATGTGCCCGCCCGCGACGTCGTAGGTGTAGCCCTCGACCGTCTTCGAACGGCACAGGCCGCCGACCCCCGCGCTGGCCTCGAAGAGCGAGATCGAATCGGCCGAGACGCCGCCCTCGACGAGGAAACGGGCCAGGGCCAGGCCGGAGACGCCGGCGCCGAGGATGGCGATCTTCACGGGGCGGTGGGTCCTCTGGGCCGGAGCAAGCGGGGGAGGATAGCAAAGGGGGAGTGGAGAATTATCCCATGCGGAAGGAGGCGCAGACGGAAGCAGAGCGAGGAGGTCTCCCATGCGCTTCTCCGAACTCCATCCGGCGCTGCAGCGGCTCGCGGTCGTGGCGGGGGAACTGGCGCTGCTCGCGCTGGTCGTCCTGATCGTGCGGCGCTGAGACGCGGGTCTAGCGCGCGCGGATGAGCTCGCTGCGCTCGATGCCCGAGCGCGCCAGCACGGGCTCGGCGTCCTTGAGCCAGCGCCGCGCGTCGGTCACGTAACCCGCGGTCGGCACCAGCGCGGGCTCGAGTGCCGCGAAGCTGGCGTTGAAGGCGCGCATGCACGTCTCGCGCGCGTACTTCGCGATGCACGAGGCAAGAGCGACCGGGAACGAGAGCGATTCCGCCCGCACCGCGAACCGCACGCGCATCCAGCGCGGGCCGCCGGGCTCCTCGACGGTGTACTCCGAGAGCGTCTCGTTCTCGCTCGCGACGCGCACGCGCGCGCGCGGGAAGGCCTGCTCGAGCGGCGCCTGGTAGCGCATGCGCCCGCCCTGGCGGTCCACGACGAGGTCGAGGCCCTCGGCTGCGTGACGCTGCCACAGGCGCTCGAGGATCGGCAGCGTCTTCTCCCACTGCGTGCGCGCCTTGGACTGCGTCGCGTCGAAGGAGCGGTTGAGCTCCGAGACCGGCAGCGCGCGGAAGCCGGCCTCGAGCAGCTCGATGTCGGCCGCGGCGAGCGCGCGCGCGAGCACGAGCTTCGCCTGCACCAGCTCGGCCTTGTCATCGGCCCAGGGCAGCTCGCGCGGCAGGTGCTCGAACCAGTGCTGCTCGCTCCAGGGCCGCTCGGGGGCGAGCTCGGGCGGCAGGTTCGAGAAGAGCTGCGCCCCGCTCTCGGGCGCCTTGAGCGTGCCGGCTAGGCAGAGGAAGCACAGTGCGGTGCGCTCCAGGCGCTGCTCGCCGCGCGCGTCGCGGGTGAAGACCTGCTTCGAATCCGCGACGACGATCCGCGTCGCGATCGACTCGAGCGCGGGCCAGAGCGCGTGCGTGTCGGCGCGGAAGGCGCTGAATCCGAGTGCCAGCGGCCCGAGCAGCGGACCGAGGCCCGCTTCGTCGAGTCCGGCGACGACACGCGGGACGCGCGCAGGCGGTGCGGGCTCGGCGGGCTCGGCGAAGAGCGAGGGGCCCGCGTCGCGCCGGCGCCGCGCGCTCACGCGGGCCTCGGCTCGTCGCGCCGGTTGCGGAACTTGACCAGCAGCGTGGCGCTGAAGAGCGCCATCACGATGCCGATCAGCTGCGAGGTCGAGATCGTGTTGCCGAACCACAGGCCGCGGATCGTGTCGCCGCGGAAGAACTCGATCGTTCCGCGCAGGATCGCGTAGAGCAGCACGATCGTGAGCGCGACCTGGCCGCCGTAGCGCCGGCGCTTCAGGAGCTGCCAGCCGATGAAGGCGATCAGCAGCGCCTTGATGCTCATCCAGTTCTCGGTCGCCCAGAGCACCTTGCCGGCGTTGTCGGGGCCGAAGAGGCTGCCGTCGGGCAGCTTGGCCGGAACGTGCAGCGTGATCGGCCAGGGCAGGTCCTTGCAGCTCTCGGGCACGACCTTGCCGAAGTCGTCGCCGACGAGGAAGCAGCCCACGCGCCCGATCGCGAGCCCGACCATGCCCGCCACGAGGCCGAGGTCGAGCGCGTGCCAGACGCGCATCTGCTCGCTTCTTCGCGGCCCACATGCCCAGCGTGCAGGCGCCGAACATGCCGCCGTACATCACCAGGCCGCCCTCCCAGACCGCGAGCATCTTCCAGGGCTGCGAGGTGAACTCGTGGCCGACCTCGGTGCCCTGGCCGACCTCGACCAGGATGTACAGCGCGCGCGCACCGAGCACCACGCCGATCAGGATCCAGAACGTGACGCGCGAGAAGCGCTCGGGATCGCCCTTTGGATCGTCGCCGTAGCGCGCCGCGAGGCGCCCGAGGATCCAGGATCCGACCAGGAAGCCCACCGCGAGCATCAGGCCGAAGGAACGGATGGGGAAGTTGAGGCCGGGGATGGTGAAGAGGATCGGATGCACGGGCGGGATTCTAGGGAGCGCCGAGCTTGCCCGGGTAGGGCGGCGCGCTATCCTTCTCGGCCCTCGTCCGCGCGGCCGAGGGTCCCGCACCGACCGGAGCTCCCCGCTCCCCACCCCCGGAGGGGTGTCCCGCCATGAGCGAGTTCGTCCCGAAGAGCGTCCCTTCGACCAAGATCTTCCTCGAGGGGCGCTACCGCAAGCTCACGCGCGACCTGCCGCAGACGGTCTTCTTCTGCCCGTTGTGCAAGGGCCACCCGCGCCGGCGCCAGGGCTGCGAGCGCTGCCAGGGCTTCGGCAAGCTCACGCGCGACAGCGTGCAGGAGCTCGTCGGCTGGGTCGCGGGCGCCTTCTTCAAGACGCGCAAGAACAAGTTCCACGGCGCGGGCCGCGAGGACGTCGACGTGCGCATGCTGGGCCAGGGCCGGCCCTTCGTGCTCGAACTGCTCGCGCCCAAGGTCTTCGACGTGGACCTCGCCGCGCTCGAAGCCGAGATCAACCGCCGCAACGCGGGCCGGCTCGAGGTGCTCGGACTGCACTGGACCGAGAAGGAGCGCGTGCGCGTGATCAAGGAGACGCCGCACGCCAAGGAGTACGAGGCGCGCGTCGAGGCGGGCGGGCCGCTCGATCCCGCGCGCACGCAGGCTTTCCTCGGCAAGCGCCTCGCGATCGTGCAGCAGACGCCGCAGCGCGTCGCGCACCGCCGCGCCGACAAGGCGCGCGAGCGCTGGATCGAGTTCGCCTCGATCGAGCCGATCGAGGGCTCGCCCGACTGGCGCGTGCGCATGCGCACCGAGCACGGGACCTACGTCAAGGAGGCGATCCACGGCGAGGACGGCCAGACGCGGCCCTCGCTCTCGGAGCTGGTCGGCGTCCCGTGCCGCTGCGTCGAGCTCGACGTGACCGCGATCCTCGACGTCGAGGGGCGCGAGGAGGAGAAGCGCCCGCAACCGCGCGGCTTCGGCAGCGGCGTGAGCTGAGCGCCGCGGCTCAGACGATGATGCCCAGCACTTCGCCCTCGAAGACCAGGTTGCGCTCGACGAAGGCCTGCACGGCGTAGGTGAACATGCGGCTGCGCAGACGCAGGCCCTTGCTGACGAGCAGCAGCCGCACGCCCGGCTCGACGATGCCGCGGAAGCGCACCGCATCGAGCCCGCCGAAGCCCAGGAAGATGTCGGTCTGCGGCGGATTGCGCCTGATGTAGTCGTAGGTCGCGAGCTGCGCCGCGGCCTCGACGATCAGCGCCCCGGGGAAGATCGGCCGGCCGGGGATGTGGTCGCTGGCCCACCAGTCGTCGGCGCGGATGTCCTTGAAACCGACGACCACCTTGGACTCGTCACCGTGCTCGAGGATCCCGTCCAGCAGCGAGAAACGCCCGCGCTGCTTGATCTTCGTCTCGATGTCCGCACGGTTGGCGACCACGTGCGAGAGGTCGGTTTTCTCGAAATCGAGCAGCGGTTCGGCCGGCATGAAGCGCAGCAGTGTAGGGAGCGGATGCGCGGATTCCTACCATGGATGCATGAGCACATCCGCACGGAAGTTCGCCACGCGTTGCATCCATGCCGGCTACCGGGCGACGCCCGCGAGCCCGGCGGTCGTCGCGCCGCTGGTGCAGAGCACGACCTTCCTGCTCGACGACGCGTCGTACAGGCACATGCTCGAGGGGCGCGCCGAGGAAGCCCTGATCTACACGCGCCTGGGCAATCCCACGCTGGACGTGGTGCAGGAGCGCCTGGCCTCGCTCGAGGGCACCGAGCACGCGCTGGTCTTCGCCTCGGGCATGGCCGCGATCCACGCCGCGCTGATGAGCTCGCTGCCGCGCGGCGGCTCGATCGTCGCGCACCGCGAGCTCTACGGCTCCTCCTGGGACCTGATGGCCAACCAGCTCGCGCCCTATGGCATCCGCACAGAGCTCGTCGATCTCGACGACCCCCAGGCGCGTGCCGCAGGCCTTTGCGCAGCACCAGCCGCAGGTCGTCTACTGCGAGAGCGTCTCCAACCCCACGCTGCACGTGGCCGACCTCGCCGCGATCGCCAAGGACGCGCACGCCGCGGGCGCGAAGCTGCTCGTCGACGCGACCTTCGCCTCGCCCGCGCTGCAGCGGCCGGCCGAGCTGGGCGTCGATCTCGTGATCCATTCGGCCACGAAGTACCTGGGCGGGCACTCGGATCTCACGGCTGGCGTCGTCGCCGGCTCGCGCGCGGACTGAAACCGATCTACCGCTGGCTGCAGCTCGCCGGCGGCTGCCTCGACCCGCACTCGGCGGCGCTGCTCGAGCGCGGCTTGAAGACGCTGCCGCTGCGCATGCGCGCGCATTGCGCCAACGCCTGCGGGCTCGCGCTGCACCTCGCGGGCCATCCGCGCGTGACGCAGGTGCTGCATCCCTCGCTCCCCGCGCACCGCTCGCACGCGACCGCGCGCAAGCTGCTGCCCGATTTCGGCGGCATGCTCTCCTTCGTCGTCCAGGGCGGCGACGCGGCCGCGCTGCGCTTCGTGCGTGCGCTCGAACTGGCGCTCGAGGCGAGTTCCCTGGGCGGCGTCGAGACGCTGGTCTCGCTGCCCTACAACACCTCGCACGCGCGCTTCACGCCCGACCAGCGCGCGGCCGCGCTCATCCCGGCCGGCTTCGTGCGCGTCTCGGTGGGCGTCGAGGACCTCGCCGACCTCGTGGCAGACTTCGACCAGGCGCTGGCGCGCGTCTAGACGTCAGCGCTCGAGCAGCTCGATCGTGACGCTCGTCTCGCCCGTGGCTGCGACGTCCGCATCCGCGCTGCCTCCGCGCGAGTCCTGCGCCCCAGGCTCCCAGATGGCGAAATGCCAGCGACCGGGCTCCAGGCCCTCGATCTGGAAGCGGCAGTCGCGCGCGATCGCGCTGCGCCAGGAGACCTGGCTCGCGGGCAGGTCCGTGCGATTGGCCATGATCGCCAGCAGCGGCGCGCCGCGCCCGCGCACTTGGATCGTGCCGCTCACCGAACCGCTGCCGCGCGGCCGCAGCTCGACCTCGTAGACGCGCGCCTCGGTGATGGTCACGTTCTGGCTGAGGTCGCCCACGGAGCCGAACTCGTACTTCAAGAGGCGCGAAGCGCCGTACGTCGCGGGCATCAGGTCGCCCAGCTCGAAGCGTCCTTCGCCGTCCGTCTCGAACTGCCAGGTGCGGTAGAGCTTGCCCAGCTCGCCGTTGCTCCCGCTGACCATGATCGGCTCGTGCGCCAGCGCGTGTCCTTGGCGGTCGCGCAACACGCCGCGCAGCGTCCCACCCGCCGCGAGCTCGATCGTGCGCTCGGTCCCGACTCGTGGCTCGAAGGGCCCGTCTAGCCTTGGCGCGAACCCCTTGGCCTCGATGGCCAGCATCATCGACTCGAGCGGAACTCCCGCGAGCAAGAAGTCGCCGTTGGCATCGGTCTCGGTCATCCCGTTCGACGGCGGATCCCATCGGCCCCACATTCCCGGTTCGTCGGTCGAGCGCAGGCGCAGCACCTTTGCGCCCACGATCGGCGTGCCGGTTCGAGTCTCAAGCACGTGTCCGCGGATACTCGCCGCCGCGCCGAGCGACACCACGATCGGATTGGTCTCCGGATGCAGGCGCGTGACCGCGTGATCGAGGAGCGCGGGCCCATAGCCGGTGGCGGAGATCTCGACGCCGGTGACGACCCCGGGCAGCAGCATCTCGCCATCCGTATCCCAGCGTCCGTCGGGGTCGCGGATCTCGCGCCCTGCCTCGGCCCAGCTTCCGGAGTAGTCGCTCATGGGCTGCTCGCCGGGCTCGAGCTTTCCGCGCAGGAAGCGCACGCGGAAGGCCGTGATCGGCTTGCCACTCACGACGTCGAGCACCCGACCTGCGAGCCCCGCCGAGCGCTGCATCACGACCCGCATCTCGGCCGGCGACGAAGGATCGAACTCGGTGCGCGCGCGGATGAACCCGGCGCCGAGCACCTCGAGCACCAGGCGCTCGACCTTGGGCAGGCTCTCGAGCGTGAAGCGCCCGTCTGCGCCGGTCTTCGCGCCGGCGTTCTCGATGTACTCGCCTTCGCGCTTCACATAGACATCGAAGTCGGCGAGCGCCTTCTGTTGCTCATCGAGGACGATCCCCTGCAGCGTGAGTCCGCGCTCGAGCACGATTCGCAGCAGATCGGCGCGCCCGCTCTCGGGCAGAGCCAGCGCTTGTTGGTGCGGAGCACAGCCGGCTGCCTCGACGTGCAGCTCGCGCGTGCTGCGCGAAATGCATTCGAACGAGAAGAGGCCCTCGTCGCCGGAGATCGTGTTCTGTGAGTCGGTGTCGTAGCGCGAGGTGCCTGCGACCACCTGGGCCCCGGGCAGGGGCTGCCCGGACTCGTCCACCACCTGGCCTGAGAGTCCGACGCCGCGCTGCAGAACGACCGTCAGCACCTCGGACGGAATGCGCCCGTCCTCCAGGTCATGATGCAGGCTGGCAAAGCCCTTGGCCTGGAAGCGCAGTGTGAGCCAGTGCTCATCCGCGGGCAGCCCGTGGAGGGTGAAGCGCCCTTCGCGATCGCTCGTCGCCGATGCATGTCCGACCGGAAAGCCCTTGACCTCCGCGTTCGGCACCGCACTCCCGTCCTCATCGAGCACGCGTCCGCGCAGCGCGGGGCTCGGATGCAGTTCGAACTCGACCCCATCCAAGATGCCGGCCCCGCGCGCCAGGACCGAGGTCCGCGCCTCGGCGAACCCATCCGCCCAGGCGCGGAGACTGGCGTCTTGGAGCAGGGCGGAGGACGAGCGCAACTCGAAGCGCCCCTCTTCGTCGGTGTCGACTGGCTGCATGGGTCCGCCCACGTGTGCAGCGCGGATGGGGGCACCGTGCGAATCTCGCACGTGGCCGCGGACCACGACGTCGAGTGCGTAGCAGGTGACGTCGAGCTGCGAGGGCGCACCGGCGCCGCGAAGGACGAGCACCTCGCTCGGGAAACACAGGTAGCCGGGCATGTTGCCTTGGGCGCGCACACGCACGGCGCTCTCCGGCCGCGGTAGGGCGAGCGCGTACTCGCCCTTTGCGTCGGCCGACACGTCTTGCTGGTTCAACTTTGCGCCCGGTCCGTCGTAGCCGGCGATCAGCTCGAGCGAGACCGACGCGCCGGGCAGCAGCTGGTGCTTCTCGCGCAGCGCGCGACCGCGGATGATCCAGTTCGTCTGCGCAGCGCTGGCGATCCCACTGCGCGAGTCCTCGACCATGCCGACTTCGAGCAGCGGAACGGCGGGGTCAGTCTGAGAGGTCGTCTTCGATGCGGGCAGAACTGTCGCAGAAGCCTGCGCATGCTCCGGCGCGTTCCCCGACCAGGGATGCGTCCAGAAGAGCCCGGCCGCGAGGATCAGCACGAGGGCGGTGGCCAGCTTCACTTGGGCACTCATCATTCCTCCGAGGATCGTCTTCGAACCTGCGTACGCGCCGAGGCCGAGCTTCCAGCCGCTCGGCAAGGCGAGCGGCGCGAACGCGGCCAGGAACTCGCCGCGGCGGTGCGCGTTGCGTGCATCGAGCTGCGCGCGCAGCTTCTCGATGCCGCGCTTGACGCGCGTGCGCGCCGTCTCGACCGGGATGCCGAGCTTCGCGGCGATCGCGCGCGGCGGGAGATCGTCGAGCAGGCGCAGCTGCACGGCCGAGCGGTACGGTTCCTCGAGCGCCTCGAGCGCGTCGAGCAGCTCGCGCAGCAGCTCGACGCGCGCGGCGCTGTCGCTGGCCGAGGGCTGGGCCTCGTGTCGTGCCCCGCCGTGCTCGCGTGTCGTGCGGCGCGCCTCCTGCCGTCTCAGGCCCAGCGCGATGCGCCGCACGGCCTCGGTCAGCCAACCGCCGCTGTGCGCCTCGCGCTTCTGCGACCGCAGCGCCGCGAGCCAGGCCTCCTGCACGGCGTCCTCGGCCAGCGCGGGCTCGAAGAGGATGCCGCGCGCGACCCGGCGCAGGGCGTCGGTCTCGCGCAGGAGTTCCTCGGGGATCCGGTCGCGGGCGTCCATCTGACCGTCCATGGTCGCACGCGCGCGATCCGGTTCAGGAAAATCAGCGCGGCTTGTGCTCGCCCTCGGCGCGGCGCGAGAGCGCCTTCAGGAAGGCGACCAGGTTCTTCGCGTCCTCGTCGCTGATCTCGATGCCCTGCAGCGCCTCGTCGAGCTGCGCGTTGGCGCCGCCGCCCTGCTTGTAGAAGGCGACGACGTCCTCGAGTGTCCCCAGGCTGCCGTCGTGCATGTAGGGCGGGTTGAGCGCCACGCCGCGCAGCGTGGGCGTCTTGAAGCGGCCGCGGTCGCGCTCGTCCTTGGTGATGCCCATGCGCGCGTCCTCGGGCTTCCCCTCGCGCGCGCCGACGCCGGTGTTGTGGAAGTCCTCGTCGCTGAAGTTCGGGCCGGAGTGGCAGCGCCAGCAGCGGCCCTTGCTCTCGTAGACCCACAGGCCCAGGCGCTCGGGCGCCTCGAGCGCGGCGAACTCGCCGCCCTGGAAGCGGTCGACCGGGCTGTCGCCGATCCACACGCCGCGCACGAAGTCGGCCAGTGCGGCGCCGAGCTCGGCGCGCGTCAGCTTCGCCGCCGAGGCGCTCGAGCACCTGCGCGACGGGGTTGCCCATCTCGTCGGGGTTCTCGATCGGCATCAGCACCTGCTCCTCGAGCGTCGCGGCGCGGCCGTCCCAGAAGAAGCTCTTGCCCAGGGCGCGGTTGAAGAGGCTCGGCGCGTTGCGCGGCGTCGTGCGGCCGGCGATGCCGATCGAGTGCGCGCGCGGATCGGCGAAGCCGTGCTCGGGCAGGTGGCAGGAGGCGCAGCTCACGCTGCCGTCCTGCGAGAGGCGCGGATCGAAGAACAGCTGCCGGCCGAGTTCGGCGCGCGCCTTGTCGCGCGCCACGGGTTCCGCGGCCAGGCCGTAGGGCTGCTCGGCCCCGAAATCCGGCGCGAGCTCGTCCTTGACCTGGTGCGGGCCGTCCAGAGCTCCGGCGAGCAAGGCGCAGAGCAGCGCGCTGTGAGTCGCGAGCTTCATCGCGCGAGGCGCAGCGAGAGCTGCGCGTCCTGCCCCGCCTCGACCGCGACTTCACCCTGGGCGTGCAGGCTCTCGGCCGAATCGAGCGCCTGGACCTCCCAGGCTCCCGGCAGCGCCCAGCGCAGCAACGCGATGCCCTGCTCGTCGGTCTGCAGGTCGAGCGCGCCCTGCGGATGGCCGAAGCCTGTCACGCGCACGCCGATGGCCGGCTTGCCGAGCAGGTCGAAGACGTGCACCGCGAGCGAGCCGGTGGGCGGCAGCTTCTCGACCGGGAAGCTGAGCCGCGGCGCGCGGAAGCTGAGCAGCCTGGATTCGCCGAGCGCCTGGGCCCCGACGCCGAAGTGGATCTCGTAATCGCCGTCGAGCAGCGCGCGGAACTCGTAGGCGCCGGCGGGGTCGGTCTTGGTCTGCAGCCGCGCGTGCGTCGTGGTCTCGACGAGTTGCACCTCGACGCCCTCCGCCGGCCGGCCCTGGGCGTCGAGCACGCTGCCGTCGAGCCAGCCGGCGGGCGAGAGCGCCAGCTCGACGAACTGGTCGGGCGAGCCCTTGACCAGCAGCACGTCCGCCGAGCTGCTGTTCATGGCCGCGGCCTCGGCGCGCACGCGGTAGCCGCCGAGATGCAGGTTCTCGACCTTGAAATCGCGCTCGCCCGCGCGCAGCTGGATGCGGCGCGACTCGGCGCGCTCGCGGCCCTGCAGGAAGGGATGCGGCTCGAGCACGAGGTCCCACTCGCGCGGGAAAACGGCGCCGCCGCGCTCGCCGACGTGGCCGCGGATCGTGCCCGTGCCCTCGAGCGAGTAGGCCTCCTTGATGCGCTCGGGATCCTGCCCGCCGCGGGTCGTGCTCGCGGCACCACTCGGACGCACCTCGATCACCTCGGCTCCGGGCACGGCGATCGGTCCGGGGAGCGGCGCGGGATCCGGCGTGGCCGCGACGGGTGCGCGCGAGGGGAACCAGATCCACAGGCCGACGAGGCCCAGGCCGATGAGCCCTGCGAGCAGCAGCGCGGCGGCGCGCATTGACTGTCCGGACCTGTGTTCACTACCTTCGCTCATGTGCGGGAACGCGATCCTATCCACGAGAGCCGCTTCCCCACAACGCCACCGGGATTCGTCCGCCTGCGGCATATCGCCTGCGCGCTCATCGTGCTGCTCGTCGCGCTCGCCGCAGGCCTGTGGGCGCAGCCGCAGCAGCCGGCGCCCGGCCGGGTCGTGGTGCTCGGCTTCGACGGCGCGGATGCCGCGACGGTCGAGCGCCTGATGCAGGCGGGCCAGCTGCCGAACCTCGCCAAGCTGCGGGCGCAAGGCAGCTTCGCGCCGCTCGGCACGAGCGTGCCGGTCGAGTCGCCGGTCGCCTGGGCCGCGCTCAACAGCGGCCAGAATCCGGCCAAGACGAACGTCAGCGGCTTCGTCAACCGCAAGTTCCGAGCGAACCGCGACCCGACGCCCGGGATGGGCTTCTACTCCAACGAAACGCGCCGCACGGAGGACCTGCAGCTTTCGTTCTGGCAGCGCTTCCTGGTCTCGCGCTCCCCGGCCGCCGCGGCCTGGATCCTGGGGCTCGCGAGCGCGCTGGCCTTCGCGTTGCTGCTCTTCCTCGTGCTGCGCCTCACCTGGTGGTTGTCGCTCGCACTCGCGCTCTTGCTCGGTGCGGCCGGAGCCTGGGGCGGCTGGAGCGCCTCGCACGCGTTGCCGCGCTCGATCGCCGACGTGTGGGTCAATGCAACGAAGGTCGGCGGTTTCTGGGAGGACGCCGCGCGCGCAGGCGTGCCGAGCGTCGTGATCGACGGCGCCATGGCCTGGGACCGGCCCGAGGTGCCGGGCGCGAAGGTGCTCGCGGGCCTGGGCGTGCCCGACGCGCGCGGCGACTACGGCAGCTGGTGCCTCTACACGACGAGCACGGACGAGCAACGGGTCGCGCCGCAGTGGAACGGCACGCAGAGCGGCGGACGGGTCTTCCGGATCGACGAGCACGACGGCCGCGTGGACACGTTCCTCTACGGTCCCAACGACGAGGTGCAGCACGAGCACCTCGAGACGCGGCTCGCAGCAATGCGCAGCGAGCTGGACGCCGGCAATCTCTCCGCCGCCCGCGAGCGCGAACTGGCACGCTCGAAGAGCGACCTCGAGGCCGAGCTGCGCGACATCCGCGATCGGGGCGACAGCGACGACTACCGGCTGTCTGTACCTTTGACGCTCACGCGTTCCGGGGACGACAAGCTGGAGGTCAGGATCGGCGAGGAGCGGCAGACCCTGGCGGAAGGCCAGTGGTCGAACTGGTTCCACCCGCGCTTCGACGGCAGCCCGCTCTTCCAGGTGCACACCGTCACGCGCGTCAAGCTGCGCAAGCTCAAGGAGCCGCTCGAGCTGCTGGTCGATTTCCTGCACTTCGACCCGCGCAACCCGGCCTTTTACCAGCCGATCAGCCAGCCGCAGGAGTTCGCCGGCGAACTCGCGCGCTCGATCGGCGCGCCCTACGACACGGTCGGCTGGGCCTGCCTGACGCACGGCTTCAAGGACGAGGAGATCGACCCGCGCTCCTTCCTCGAGGATATCGAGTTCACGCAGCAGTGCCGGCGCAAGCTCCTGCTCGCGGCGCTGGAGCGCAAGGACTGGAAGCTGCTCGTCGACGTCGAGAGCACGCCCGACCGCGTGCAGCACATGTGCTACCAGTACGCGGACACGGCGCACCCGCTCTACGACGCACAGGCCGCCGCAACGCGCATCAAGCTCTTCGGCGAGGACATCAGCTACGCGCAGGCGATCGACGCCAGCTACCGCTCGATGGACAGGCTGGTGGGGGAGACGCTCTCGAAGCTCTCAGCAGGCGACGTGCTGCTGGTCTGCTCGGACCACGGGTTTCAGAGCTTCCGGCGCCAGTGCCACCTCAACAACTGGCTCGCCGAGCACGGCTATCTGAAATTGAAGCCCGGCCTCAAGGCGGCCAGCAAGGGCTTCCCGAGCTTCATCGACTGGTCGGGCACGCAGGCCTACTCGATGGGCCTGGGCATGATCTACGTCAACCAGGCCGGTCGCGAGTCGGGCGGCATCGTTGCGCCGGCCGACGTGCCCGCGCTGCTCGAACGCATCTCGAACGCTCTGCTCGCGACCGAGGACCAGGGCCACAAGGCGATCCACTCGGTCGAGCGCATCTCGAAGATCCACAGCGGTCCCTACCTGCCTGACGAAGCCGATCTGATCGTCGGGTTCGAGGCAGGTTGGCGCGTCAGCTGGGTGACGACGCTCGGCAGCCTGAAGTTCGTGAGCGACTCGAATGACGTCGCGCCGGCCTTCAGCGACAACCAGTCCAACTGGTCCGGCGACCACGTCTCGGTCAGCCCCGATCTCGTGCGCGGAATCTTCTTCTGCAACCGCAAGGTCGAGCTGCCCGCGAACGGCCCGGACCTGCTCGACATCGCGCCGACTGCGCTGAAGCTGCTCGGTGTCGCGGTGCCCGCTGCCTACGACCGGCCCGCGCTCTCCGTCTCGCGCTGACTCGCGGGAGTAAGAAAAGGTCGAAATGCGGGCTGCGGCCCTCGCGTAGACGGGGTCCCACGTACGGGAGGGCGCATTTTTCATGACCCTGGCAAAGGAAATGCGCCCCGCGGGCGACAAAGGCCCGCGGACAGCGAGACAGAGGTTGGTGGACCCCATGGAACTATTCGAGAAGTGGAGCCATGCCGAAGACGCGATGGGCACCGGTGCCGGTCCCGAGCGCCCCGTCCTGCTCTCCTGGATCGACCCTTCCTCGGGCGAGGAGCTGTGGGTCGAGATGTGGGGCGGCGGGACCTTCGTCTCGGAGCTCCTTGGCCTGGGCTTCGCCGTGCGCGCGGATTCGCTCGCGCCGCCCGCCCCCGAACGCAGGGTCGTGATCCGGCACCAGAGCGCCTGAGCGGGCCCCCGAGCCGCGGCCCTCGTCCGGGCGTGCTTGGCACGGCGCCCTCCTGTCCCTAGAATCGAGCGCCCTGATCCCCGCGCTCGGAGTGCCCGTACAGGCGGCACACGATCCAGCCGGAGGACGGCCTTCCAACACCGGGCCCCCTGCACCGGGAACGAGCCCGCAGCCCTCCCATGACGCATCCCGACCTGATTGAGCGGATCACCCGTTCGCTCGCGTACATGCTCCGCCACCAGCCGGAGCAATTCGACCTCCAACTCGACGAATTCGGCTGGGCCGACCTGCGCGAAGTGGTGCGGGCGCTCAACGAGCGGCTGGGCGAACCGGTGGCCGAGGAGGACGTGCAGGATGCCGTCAGCTCGGGCGACCGCCAGCGCTACGAGATCGACCGCGGCATGATCCGCGCGCTCTACGGCCACTCGATCGACGTGCAGCCGGGCGAGCCCTCGCAGCCGCCGGAACTGCTCTACGTCGGCGTCTCGCGCCAGGATGCGGAGCGCGCCGAGCGCTTCGGCCTGCGGCCCGGACGTCGCCGCTTCCTGCACCTGGCGCTCACGGCGGAAGACGCGCTCGAGACCGCAGCGCGCTCCTCGGAGGACGCCGTGCTGGTCAAGGTGCACGCGCTCGACGCCTGGGAAGAGGGCATCAGCTTCTACGACCGCAAGGCGCTCTTCCTTTCCGATCCGATCCCGACGCACTACCTCGAGATCAGCGAGATCGAGGAGCGCGCGGAGCCGTCGCACGAGCACGCGCGCGAGGAGTCCTACGCCGGCGCGCACGCGGGCGCAGCGGAATCGACCACGGAAGAAGCCCCGGCCGGCGGCGATGCCGGAGGCGCTCCCGGCGCTCCGCGCGGATACGCGCCGCGCGGTCCGGGTGAAGGTGGCGGCCAGCGCCGGCGCGGACGCCGCGGCGGGCGCGGACGCGGGCGCGACTTCGGCGACGATCGCCGTCCGCCGTCCGGCGAGCCCTCGCAGCCGCGCGCGCCCGGCTTCCAGGACCGTCCCGAACGTGGCGGCGCACCTGCACGTCCGTACGACGATCGCCCGCGGCACGGCCAGGGTCGCGACGATGGTCCGCGCCAGGGCGGCAGCAGCGGCGGCGGCAGCAGCAGCAGCGGCGGCGGTGGACAGCGCTACGGTGGCGGCGCCCCGCGCCCCGCGCACACGGGTGGCGGACAGGGCGGATACCGCGGCGAACAGGGTGGCCCGCGCGGTGGCGATCGCGGCGGGTACCGCGAGGATCGCGGCCGCGGAGGCTTCCGCGACGACCGCCCGCGCCAGGATGCACCGCGTCACGAGCCTCCGCGCCAGGATGCACCGCGTCACGAACCGCCTCGTCACGAACCGCCGCGCCGCGAGGATCGCGGGCCTGCGCCCGAACGAGAGAGCTGGCAGCGCCGCGAGGAGCGCCGTCCCGCGCCGCCTCCGCCGCGCAGCGAGCCGCCGGCAGCGCCTGCGCCTGCCCCGGTCGTCGAGCCCAAGCGCCCGGCCAGACCGGCGCGCCGCGAGTCCAGCAGCGACGCCGGGTTCGGCGCAGGACTCTGACCCGGCGGGGAGCGTGGACCCATGTCGGCGCTCCCCGACCTGCCGCCCCTGCCGGCGGAGTACGCGCTCGCGCACAGCGAGCGCGCAGCGTGTGCGCGGCACCGCGATTGGCTGGAGCTGCTCGAACGCGCCGGCTACGGGCCGGAGAGCGAGCCGCTCACGCGCACGAGCACGCTCGCCGGCCGCCGGCCGCTCGAGGAGTTCGAGACCGCGCGCGGAACCCTGCTCCTGCGGCGCTTCACGCACGGCGGCCTGTTGCGCGCGCTGACCGGTTCGCGCTTCGGTGATCCGGCGCGGCCCTTCCACGAGCTCGCGCTCTCGGCCGCGCTGCTCGCGCGCGGGATCGCGACACCAGAAGTCGTCGGCGCGCGCGCGCGTGCGGCTCCCGCGGGCGGCTGGCTGCTCGACGTGCTCAGCCTGCGCATCGCAGGCGCGCGCGATCTCGAGAGCCTGCTCGAGGGCCTGCGCCGCGGGGACCCGCGGCCGGCCGACTTCGCCACGATCGTGCGCGGCGCGGGGGCTTTCGTGCGCCGTCTGCACGATGCGGGCCTCTACCACGTCGACCTGACGACCAAGAACCTGCTCGTCCGCGAGGGCCCGCGCTTCGTGGTGCTCGACCTCGACCGTTCGCAGCTGCTCGAGGAGTTGCCGGCGAACTCGCGCGAGCGCAATCTGCGCCGGCTGCTGCGCTTCGTGCTGCGTCGCGAAGGGCGCGGGGCGCGCGCGCTGCACGCGCGCGACTACCTGCGCTTTCTCGCCGGCTACGAGCCTCAGGCCGCGCGGCGCCGCAGGCTCGCACATGCGGTCTCCGAGGCGCACGGACGGCACCTGCGCTGGCACCGCCTGGGCTGGGGCCTCGAACGGCTCTTCGGCTTGCGCCGCGGACCCTAGTTCCTCGGTCGCGCGCGCGCGATCTCGTACAGCGGGATGAGCGTCATCGCGAGCAGCGCCGGTCCGAGCAGCACCCGGCCGGCGATCTTGACCCAGGCGCAGAGCGGCGAGAGGTGGATCACGAGCCAGGGCGCGGCGAGGTCGCAGGCCGCGCCGGCGAACGCGACCAGCACGATCCAGCGCCGCAGCGCGGGCGCGGGCCAGCGGCAGAGGAAGAACACGTGCCCCAGCACGAAGCAGAAGAGCGGCATCGCGAAGAGGTGGAAGTGCGTGATCTCCAGCAGCTCGCCGGTCGTCTTGCCCTCGCCGCTCACGGCGCCGGCGTAGTAGCCCGCGATCGACGCGGGCGCGAGGCCCGAGCGCGAGATGCCCAGCAGCGCCATCACCACGTAGGCGGCGAGCGCGAACACGAGCAGCAGCCCCAGCGCGAAGCGCGTCGGCGGGCGCAGGAGTTCGAGGCCGCGGTCGGCCGGCTGCAGGAATTCCCTCACGGATGCTCCTGGCGCAGGGTCGGCGTCATGTGCAGCGAGCCGTCGGCCTCGAGCACCAGCGCCGCGAGGCCCGCCTTCTCGGCCAGCGCGAGGCCGCTCTCGGCGCCCAGCACGTAGAGCGCGGTCGACCAGGCGTCGGCGCGCGTGCCGTCGGGCGCGAGCACGCAGGCCGCCAGCCGGCCCTCGACCGGCGCGCCGCTGCGCGGGTCGATCACGTGCGAGTAGCGCTTGCCGCCGAGCACCAGCCCCTGCTGGTCGTCGGAGGTCGTCGAGAGCGAGCGGTTGCACAGCTCGAGCTCGTAGAGCGGCTGCTCGCCGCCGCGCGGATCGCGCACGCGTACCGGCCAGCCCGAACGCCCCTGCGGCGCGGCCAGCGCCAGCAGCTGGCCGCCGAAGTCGAGCAGCGCGCGCGCGGAGCCGCGGGCGCGCAGGATCGCCGCCGCCTGATCGAGCGCGTAGCCCTTGCCGATGCCGCCGAGGTCGAGCGCCATGCCGGGGCGCACCAGTCGCGCGGCGTGTGCGGCGCGATCGAGCTCGATCCGCTGCCAGCCCACGAGCACGCGCGCCCGTTCCAGATCGGCGCAGGCGGGCAGCACCGCGCTGGAGCGCGCCGTGCGCCAGAGCACGACCAGCGGGCCCACGCTGGGGTCGAAGGCGCCCTGCGACTGCCCGGCGATCTCCAGCGAGCGGCCGAGCAGCTCCTCGAGCTCCGGACCGACGGCATGCGCGCCGGAGCGATTGAGCGCGCTGAGCTCGCTCCGCTCGTCCCAGTCGGAGAGCAGACCCTCGAGGCGCCGCACCTCGTCGAAGCAGGCCTGGAAAGCGCCGTCGTCGGGCGCGTCGAGCGTGATCGTGAGCGTCGTGCCCATCAGCAGCTGCGAGCGGCGCAGCGGCGCGCCCGGCGCGCGGCTCGAGGCCTCGACAGGCGCGGCGGCAGCGCGCGGCTCGCGCGCGACGGCGCGCTTGAGCAGCTCCAGGCGCACGCGCACGCCGTTGGTCAGGCTGCGGCAGGAGATCGTCGCGCCGGCGATGTTGCGCACGTCGCGGCCGACGCGCAGCGGGTCGCCCGGCTGCTTGCCCGCGAACTGCGCGCGCCAGTCGGCGCGTCGGATCTCGCCGCCGTGCGACTCGCGGTAGGCCAGGATCTCGACCGAGCGGATGCGCAGCTCGGGATCGGTGGCGAGCAGGAACGTGATCGGCTGCGCCTTGCCGGGCACGTCGTCGATGCAGGCGTAGCCGAGCAGCGTGCCGTCGCGTTCGAAGCGCCACCAGGAGAGCGTCGCGGGAGCCTCGCCCAGAGCGCTGCGCTCGGCCTCGGAGAAGCTCGTCTGCCGCTCGGCGCGCGCGGTCGCGGCGGGGAAGGCGAGCTGCAGCGCCTGTTCGCGCGTGAGGTAGACCTCCGCGCGTGCGGGCAGTGCAAGTGCGACGAGCAAGGCCAGTGCGCGCAGCATCAGAATTGCCAGCCGATGCCGAGGTTGAATCGCTCGGGCAGTCCGGCGGCGCTCGCGTCGTCGCGCACCTGGTAGTCGAGCTTCAGCACCAGGTTGGATACCGGATAGAAGGCCGCGCCGAAGGTCCAGATCGTGCGCTCGCCGGCCGGATCGGCGCTCGCCCCCGCGGGCATGCCGGCCTGCGTGTCGAGCGCCTCGTAGCGCGCGAAGAGGCGCGCGTCCGCGTCGACGAGGCGCCCCTGCTTGGCCGTCTCGGGCAGGCAATGCCAGGCGCCCTCCAGGTACCAGCCCTGCATGCTCTCGGCCACGGTCGGGCCGATCGAACTCGCTCCGTCGATCGAGTCGAGCACGTAGAGACCGGCGAAGTCGAACGCGCCCACGTTCCATTGCGCGTCCACGCTGCTGACCAGGATGCGCGCGTCGTTGCCCGGGTTGACGCCTTCCGGGCCGTTGTCGAGGCCGCCGGCGAACAGGCCGACACCGGTGCGCAGCGAGCTCGCCGGCATCCAGTCGACGCGACCCGAGACGGCCGGCTGGCTCAGGCCGGGCTGGCCCTCCTGGCGCGCCTCGTGCAGGCCCTCGACCGGGTCGATGCCGCTGCCGTCGAGGCTCGAGCCCAGGTAGACCTGGTACTTCCAGTCCTGCGCGAGCTCGCCGAACAGGCCGAGGCCGTCGCCCCACCAGGTGCTCGGCAGCACGAAGGTCTCGACCTCGGGCCGCGCGACGCCGTTGAAGCTCGGCGGCTCGTGGCGCTGGTTGACGATCCCGAGCGGCTGGAGGTAGCGCCCGACGCGCAGATTGAGAGCGGGGGAGAAGCCGAGGTCGAGGTGCAGCTGCTCGATCGCGATCTCGCCCTGGTCGGCCTCGACGAAGCCGTGCTCGATCTCGGTCTCGGAGTGCAGCGTGATCCAGTCGGCGAAGTCGTAGCCGAGGTAGAAGACGAAGCGCGAGAGGTCGATCCGCTCGCCGCCCGGACCGGACTCCTGGCCGAAGTGGATCTCGCCGTAGCCGCCGAAGTGGAAGTGCGACTCGGCCTGGCTGGCGATCGGCGCTGCGCCGGGCGGGGCCGGCATGGGGCTCTGGGGCAGCAGCAACATGGGCGCGAGCATGCCGCTTCTTCGGCCGGAACTCCAGTTCTAATTGAGATCGAATCTCAAGTAGAGGACGCAGATTCCCGGGGCTGGAGTGCGTAGGCGACGCTCAGGCAGGCCGGCCGGGAGCCTCGAGGTGCGCGCGCGGCCAGACCGGCCCCTCGGGCGAGAGCACCGCCGTCAGCAGGCGCTCGGCGGCACGCGCGTAGCGCAGCTTGAAGAGCGGCGAGCGCATGCGCGCGGCATCGGACTGGATGCGTTCGCGCAGGTCGCCCGCCAGGCGTTCGGCCTCGGCGTCGCGCGCCAGGGTCGAGAGCAGCAGCGCCTGCGTGCCGGTGATCACGATCCGGTCGTGCAACTCGGCCCCGAAGCGTTCGAGCAGCCCGAGCGCGCGCTGCGCGAGCTCCGCCGCTTGTTGGATGCGCGCGGCCTCGTGGTGCACGCGCGCCTGCAGCGCCAGGCTCACGGCCGCGATGCGATTCAGGCCGATCTCGACGGCCAGTTCGCCGACACCCTCGAGCGTCGCCAGAGCCTCGGCATCGGACTGCTCCCAGAGCAGGATGCCGAGGAACAAGCGCGCCAGCGCCTGGCCGCGGCGGTCCTCGATCTCCTCCGCGAGGCGCAGCGCCTCGCGGATGCGCGCCTCGGCCTCGGCCGGCCGGTCGACGTCGAGCAAGAGACCGCCCAGACGCGCGGTCGCCTCGGCCTGCAGGCGCCGCTCGCCGGCGACCTCGGCCAGGCGCACGGCGCGTCCGGCCGAGGCGAGCGCGCGGCCGGGTGAGCCGGCGATGCGGTAGACGCGCGCGCGCAGCAGGTAGGCCGCCGCGTGCGCGCCGGGCATGTGGTAGCCGCGGTCGCGGCGCAAGAGCGCCAGCGCGTGCTCGGCGTGCTCGAGCGCGCTCTCGAGCTCGTCCTCGAGCACGTCGATCACGCCCAGCGCATTGTGCGCCAGCGCGCGCTGCGCGTCGGCCTGCGAGGCCTCGAGCGCCTCGAGCGCCAGCTCGCGCGCTTCCTTCAGCTCGCCCACGTGCGCCTGGACCTGCGCCAGGCGCCGCAGCGCCTCGCTCAGCTGCACCAGGCTGTCGGCGCGGCCGAAGAGCTGCACCGCGTTGCGCAGCATGCCGCGCGCCAGGCCGAACTGGCCGGTCGAGACCGCGTAGCGGCCGTGCAGCATGTACACGCGGCCGACGGACTCGGGATCGACGTCCGGGTCGAAGTCGAGCTCGGCCAAGAGGTCGAGCAGCTCGCGCTGGCCGGCGCGGAAGCCCAGACGGTCGGCCGCGTCCACCGCGGCCTCGAGCAGCTCGATGCGCTGCTGGTCGGTCTCGCGCGTGTGCGGCAAGTGCTCGAGCGAGTCGAGGCCCCAGGAGGCGAGCGAGTGGATGCGCTGCGGCTGGCCCGCGCGCAGGAGCCGCGGCAGGAGCTCGTGCAGGCAGTCGAGCAGCTCCTCGTGGCGGCCCGCGGCGCGCAGGTGGAACGCGCGCTGGAAGGCGTCCTCGAAGCCCGCCATCTCGCCCGCTGCCGGACGCAGCGCGTCGGCCGCGGCGCCGTGCAGCTTGACGCGCTGTTCGCGCGAGAGACCGCGGTAGACCGCCTCGCGCAGCGCGGGCCGCGCGAAGCGGTAGCGCGCGCCGACCGGCACGAGCCAGCCGGCGCGCACGAGCTGCGCCAGCACGGCGTCGACCTCGGCGCCCTGGCGCGGCGCGAAGGCACGCTCGAGGAACTCGCTCTCGATGCGGCCGCCGGCGACCGCCAGGCGCCGCAGCCAGGCGCGCTCGGCCAGCGAGAGCCGGCGGTAGGACTCCTGGATCGCCTGCGCCAGCGAGGGCGGCAGCGGCAGCTGGTCGGGCGGGATCGCGAGCACCAGGCCGCTGCCCTCGGCGTGCGGGCGCGCTTCGCCGCGCGCCAGCAGGCCGCGCAGGATCTCGACCAGGTGCGCGGGGTTGCCGCGGCTGCGCTGCCAGAGCACGCGCGCCAGATGCAGCTGCGGCGCCGTGTGGTGGAACATGCGCTCGACCAGCTCCACCACGTCGCGCTCGGCGAGCGGCCCGGGCTCCAGGCGCCAGCAGGGGAGCTCGGCCGCGAGCCGTGCTGCGAGGCGCGCCAGCGCTTCCGGCGAGCGCGACGCGACAGCGCTGCGGCGCGCGAGCACCAGCAGCGTGCGCGTCCCGGCCAGCTTCTCGGCTGCCAGCGTCAGCACCTCGAGCGTGTCCTCGCGCGCCCAGTGCAGGTCGTCCAGGAACACGACCAGCGGCAGCTCGCGTCCCAGCGCCACGAGCCACAGCGCCAGCGCGACGGGGATCGCGATCGGGCTCGTGCCCTCGTGCTCGGGATCGAGCGCCTGGGCCAGCGTCTCGGCCACGCGCGGCGGCACGAGCCGGCCCAGCAGCGCGTGTTCGCGTTCGCGCGGCGCGGTGCGCGCGGGCAGGCGCAGGTACTTCTCGACCAGGCGCAGGATCGGGTGGCAGGGGCGCTCCTCGTCGAGCTCGCGGCAGCGCGCGTAGAGGTACAGCGGCGGGTCGTCGCTGGTGCGCGCGCGCGAGGCGAACTCGTGCACCAGGCGCGACTTGCCCGTGCCGGCGGCGCTCTCGATCCACAGCGCGGCGCCCAGGAAGGCGCGCGGTGCCGCCGGGCGCGTGTGCGGCGCGGCCCCGAGCTCCTCGAGCGGCCGGCCGCGCACGCCGTGGTCGTAGGCCGAGAACAGGGCCTGCAGCTCGCCTCGCGCCCGACCAGCGGCGTCAGGTGGCGCGCATCGGACTCGCCCGTGCCGCCGCGGCGCTCGGTGGCCTCGAACTGCACCTCGGAACGCCACCACTCGCCGCTCTCCTGCTGCGCGAGCTGCACGGCCAACTCGTCGCTCGCGGGCCGGCGTTCGGGATCGCGCGCGAGCACGACCTCCAGCAGCCGGTCGAGGAAGGGCGAGATCTGCGGCACGCTGCGCGAAGGCGGCACGAAGCGCGCGGTGGCGATCGCGGCCAGCAGGCGGTCGGCGTCCGGCCGCTCGAGCGCGGCGCGTGCGACGGCACCGCTCGAGCCGCTGCCCTCGAGCAGCGGGTGCTGCGCGGCGGGCGCGCCCTCGCGCGCGCGCACGGCGAAGGGGTGCTGGCCGGTGGCGATCTCGTACAGCACGACGCCCAGCGCGAAGACGTCGCTGGCGCGGCTCGCGGGCTCGCCGCGCGCCTGCTCGGGCGAGAGGTAGGGCAGGCTGCCGGCCCCCGGCGCAGGTCCGTGCTCGCGCGAGCGTCCGCCCGCGGAGAGCTCGCGCGCGAAGCCCAGGTCGAGCAGCACCGCATGGCCCTCGGCGTCGAGGCGGATGTTCTCGGGCTTGAGGTCGCCGTGCAGGAAGCCTGCCTCGTGCAGCGCGGCCAGTGCGCCGGCGATCTGCTTGCCGATCGAGCGCACGCGCGGCTCGGGCAGCGCGCCCTCCTCGCGCAGCACCTCGCGCAGCGAGCGCCCGGCGACGAAGCGCATCACGATGCAGTGGCCCTTCGCGTCGCGGCCGCTGCCGAGCACCTCGACCAGGCCCGGGTGGTGCGCCGCGAGCCCAGCGCGCGCCTCGGTCTCGAAGGCTGCGCGTGCGCCGGCGTCGTTCTCCAGGCGCGGGTGCAGGTACTTGACCGCCACGGCCGTGCCGGCCGGCGCCGAACCCGCCGGATCGAGCAGCACGCCGTGCCAGACGCGGCCGGAGGTGCCGGTGCCGAGCTCGCGGTCGAGCTTGAAGCGGGGGAGGGGAGTGAGGTCCACGGGGCGCTCTCGAAGCCCCTCATTCTGCCATCTGCGCGGGCCTACTTCCCGCCCGCGGCGGGCGGCGGCGCGGGCGCGAGTGCGAGCTTCTCCTTGTCGAGAACTTCGAACAGCGCCTGCGTGTCGAAGCGCACGCGCACCGGGCTCGGATCCGGAGCGCCGGGGAAGGCCAGCACGGGCCCGGAGCTGTTCAAGTTCTCGAGGCGCAGTTCGAGCGTCAGCAGGCGCTGTCCCGCGTCGAGCGTTGCGCGTGCCACGCCCGGCAGCTTCGCCAGCGCCTTCTCCGCGCGCGCGGCGGCCTTGGGATCGAGCGGCTCGGCGAGCGTCCAGCGCAGATTCTCGCGCACGACCTCGCCCGCCGTGCCGCCCCCGAGCGGACCGAAGAGCTTCTGGTAGCGGTCGGCGATCTCCTTGGCGTCGATCTTGCCCGCGCCGAAATAGAACTGGCGCCAGCCTCCGAGCGCGTCGTACCAGCGGATGTCGCCGCTCATGCCCAGCACGAAATCGCGCGCGCCCATGCCGAGGAAGCCCTGGCCCTCGGAGTTCGCGCCCATTCCGCCGGCCTCGCCCTTGAAAACCGTGCAGGCCACCGGCTCGGCGTTCGAGCAGCCCTTGCGCAGCGCGGCCGTGAGCTCCTTCGCGCCGAGCGCCGCGGGCGCCTCGAGCGCGACGAACTGCGCGCCCGGGCGTGCCGCCGTCTTGCGCGGGCCGTAGACGAGCTTGCACTCGGCCTCCCTCGTCCCGAGTTCGGAGAGCGCCTTGCGCATGGGCTCGGCCTTGAGCTCGCCCTCGAGCATGAAGAACAGCACGTGCGCCTTCGGCCGCTTGGGCGGATAGGGATCGGGGGCCGGCTCCTTCGACTGCGGGAGGAGTGCGAGCGCGGCGGCGAGCAAGAGCTTGGCTGCCATGGGTTCCTCCGGGAGTTCGAAAGCGCCTCGCGTTACGCTGCTGAGGCTAGCAAAGAGCACCCCAGCCATGACTTTCCAGGTCTACAACACGCTCACCCGCCAGAAGGAAGAGTTCCGCACGCTCGAGCCCGGCCTGGTGCGCATGTACAACTGCGGGCCGACCGTCTACGGCCGCGCGCACATCGGCAACCTGCGCAGCTTCCTCTTCGCCGACACGCTGCGGCGCTGGCTCGAGTACCTGGACTTTCGCGTGCAGCAGGTGATGAACATCACCGACGTCGGGCCACATCCAGGCCGACGCCGACGAGGGCGAGGACAAGATCGAGGCCGCCGCGCGCAAGGAGAACAAGGACCCCTGGGCGATCAGCCGCGGCTGGACCGAGCTCTTCTTCCAGGACCTCGCCGCACTCGGCTTTCGCAAGGCCGCCGTCAATCCCAAGGCCAGCGAGCACGTGCCCGAGATGCTCGCGATCATCGAGGGTCTGATCGGGAAGGGCTACGCCTACCAGGTCGGCGGCGACGTCTACTTCGAGGTCGCCGAAGTTCCCGCGCTACGGCCGCCTCTCCGGCAACAAGGTCGACGAGCTCGACGCGGGCACGCGCATCGAGGTGCGCGAGGAGAAGCGCCACCCGGCCGATTTCGCGCTCTGGAAGAGCGACCCCAAGCACCTGATGAAGTGGCCGAGCCGCTTCGGGCCCGACGGCTTCCCGGGCTGGCACATCGAGTGCTCGGCGATGTCGCGCAAGCACCTCGGCGACCAGCTCGACATCCACACCGGCGGCGAGGACAACATCTTCCCGCACCACGAGTGCGAGATCGCGCAGAGCGAGGCCTTCACCGGCCAGCCCTTCGCGAGCTACTGGATGCACGCCAAGTTCCTGCAGGTCGACGGCGGCAAGATGTCCAAGAGCCTGGGCAACGTCTACAGCCTCGACGACGTCAAGGCCAGGGGCTTCGAGCCGCGCGCGCTGCGCTACTGCCTGATCCGCGGCCACTACCGCGCGCCGCTCAACTTCACCTGGGAGATCCTGAAGGAGAGCGCTGCGGCACTCGAGAACCTCGACGACCTCGTCGTGCGCCTGCGCAAGGCCGCGCGCGGCGAGGGAGCGAGCGCCGAGCGCGGACGACGGCCTGGATGCGGTGGGGGAGACGAAGAGCGAATTCGAGGCCGCGATGAACGACGACCTCAACATGCCGCGCGCGCTGGCGGAGCTCTACAAGCTGCGCACGCTGGTGCTCGAGGGCAAGCTGGGCCAGAGCGCCGCGGCGGCCGCGCTGCAGTTCGTCAAGCGGGCGAACGAGGTCCTGGGCGTGATGCAGACCGAAGAGGAGCTGATCGGCGACGACATCCAGAAGCTGATCGACGCGCGCCAGGAAGCGCGCCGGAAGAAGGACTTCAAGGAGTCCGACCGCATCCGCGACTACCTGCTCGGCAAGGGCATCGTGCTCGAGGACACGGGGAAGGGCGTGTCCTGGAAGAAGAAGAGCTGAACGCCCGGGGGCGGCGCTGCGGGATTACGGAGTCCAAGCGATCCGCAGCCCGCTCGACACGTTCCAGAGATTCCCTTGCGGGCTCGGGCAGAAGGTCGAATTCGGATCGCGGTACAGCGCCTGGTAGTTGCGCGCCGCACCCGCCGGGATCGGATCGCCGAGCATGGCCGAACGCGCGGAGACCGAAGCGACTCCGGCTTGCGGGGCCGAGGCCACTCCGCCGCTGGCGACGGCTACATACAGTCGCTTGAGATGCCCGCCTGTGCAGCGCAGCCCGTCGCCGAACTGCGCCGGTGCGATCTGCGCGTCGCCCTGGAAGAACACGCTGGGCGACGTCGGCAACTCGCCGGAGGATTTCAGGACGAGCGAGTCGAAGGCGAGACTCGACCAGCCCGTCGATTCGAGGAGCGCGCCTCCGGTGGCTGCGGAGTTGTCACAGCCGTGACGCAGCGCGCCCGTATTGGCGCACGGGCATGGAAGTCGAACTGCCGTCGCCGAAACAGAAGCGCTGGCCGGAGTGCTCACAGCCGCGCCATTCGGCCAAGTTCGCCGAGGGCAGGCCTCCGGCGACCGTGAAGGATCCGCCGGCAAAGAGGTCCGGGGCGCCATCGGATCCATCGTCGAAGACGGCCAGGGCCCATACGCCGTATTCGAGCCCCGTACCGATCCCTGCACCGACCCCGGTCCAACTGGCGCCGTCCCACCTGGCGAGGTTGACCGCGTTGACGCCCCCGGCGCTCGTGAAATTGCCACCGGCGTAGAGCGCGGGCCCGGCCCCGTCATCGAACACTTCCAGGGACGAGACCGTGAAATAAGGAGGCGTGCCCTGGATCCCGCTGCCGAGGGGCGTCCACTGCACACCACTCCAGCGCGCGACGTTGTTCGCGGCGACGCCGCCAGCGCTGGTGAAGTTGCCTGCGGCGTAGAGCGCCAGTCCTGACCCGTCGTCGAACGCAGTCAGGGCGTTCACCCTCGTGTAGGTCCCACCACTCAAGTTGCCGACGGCTGACCAGTTCGTGCCGTTCCACTTGGCGATGCATCCGGCACTCACGCCGCCGGCGCCGCCGAAGCTGCCCCCTGCGTAAAGCGCGGGCCCCGATCCGTCGTCGAACACCGCCAGGCAAAACACGGTGCCGGAGATCCCGCTGCCGAGCGCGGTCCACGTCGAACCGTTCCACTTGGCGACCCCTTGGATCGGCTGGCCATTGAGGGTGTCGAAGGTACCGCCGGCGTAGAGCGCGGGCCCCGACCCGTCGTCGAACACGGTCAGGGCGCTCGCGTCCGCGCTGCCGTAGGTGTACGTGCTGTAGTACCAGTACCCGGACTCGATCAGATCGGCGATCGTCGTCCAGCTCGAGCCGTTCCAACGCGCGATCTCCGCAGTCGAGCACTGACACGAGCCGCCGTATCGGTAGCCGGCGGCGAAGAGTTCCGGACCGGACCCGCTGTCGAACGCCCCGAAGGCCGTAACCGCAGGGGAGGATCCGGCCGTCCAGGTCCCCGTCGACGTCCAGGTGGATCCGTTCCACTTGGCCGACCCGGCTGCCAGCGTGCCTCCCGCAAAAGAAAAGAACCCGCCAGCGAAGAGCCCTGGGCCCGACCCATCGTCGAACGCAGTCAGCGCGTACACGTAGCTGTTGACCCCATTGCCCCCGGGCCAGGCCGTCCATCCCGCACCGTCCCATCGGGCGATGTTCCTCGCGCCGTCTTGTTCAACAATGTAGCCGCCGACGTAAAGCGCAGCTCCGGCTCCGTCGTCGAACACGCTCAGGGCGAGTGCCACGGCGTAGGTACCGGCCAAGCCGCTGCCGACGGCCGACCATGCTGCTCCGTTCCACTTGGCGATTCGGTTCGCCGTGATGCCTCCAGCCGTGCTGAAGTAGCCGGCGACGCACAGCTCCGGTCCGGAACCGCCGTCGAAGACGCTGAAGCTGCTGACCCATGGCTGGATCAGGCCGCCCAGTCCGACTCCCAGCTGCGTCCACGCCGAGCCGTTCCACTTGGCTACGCAACCCGCGCCCACGCCTCCCGCGGCGGTGAAGATCCCGCCTGCGAACAGCGCCGCTCCCGAACCGTCGTCGAATGAGGCCAGAGCATAGACGGTGTCGTTGATACCACCGCCGAGCACGGACCAGCTCGTGCCGTTCCAGCGCGCAATCTTGCTCGCGGTGGTTCCGCCCGCGGTCGTGAAACTGCCGCCCGCGTAGAGCCTTGGCCCAGATCCATCGTCGAATGAGGTCAGTGCGAAGACGGTGCTGTTGACTCCCCCGTCCAGCGCCGACCAGTTCGAACCATTCCATCTTGCGACATAGTGCGCACCCACCGCACCCGCGCTGCTGAAGCCCCCCCCCGCGTACAGCGCCGGTCCAGTTCCGCTGTCGTACACAGCCAGTGCAAAGACGGGACCAAGGACCCCCGCTCCGAGAGGTGACCACGTCGAACCGTTCCACTTGGCGATGCAGCTCGCAGCCACGCCGCCTGCTGTCGTGAAACTGCCGCCGGCGTAGAGCGCGTCTCCGGAGCCGTCGTTGAAGACGGCGAGAGCTTGCACTTCGGGATACGTTCCGCCGAGTCCGCTGCCGAGCGGCGACCAGGTCGAGCCGTTCCATTTCGCGACGAGGTTGGCAGAGACCCCGTTTGCCGAAGTGAATGCTCCCCCGGCGTAAAGCGCGGGTCCGGTGCCGTCATCGAAGACGGCGAGCGCGTTCACGGTGTCGTTCAACCCGCGCGGAGCGAATCCGGGATCCCAATCCGGACACTGGGCCTCGGCGCTCCCGGCGAGCGCGAACATCCCGACCGCCGCGAACACGAGCGACCACGATCGTTCCGAGATCGACATTTGAAGGTCCCTCCCAGGAGAAGCCGCGAGTGATCCTAGTGGAGCCTCGCCGATCTCGCCATGCCGGCCGTTGTCCTGGAGATCGCGAGGACTCCAAGCAGTCCGACCGAATTCGCGACTACCTGCTCGGGAAGGGCATCGTGCTCGAGGACACGGCGCAGGGCGTGTCCTGGAAGAAGAAGAGCTGAACGCTCCTCAACTGCGCGCCGAGGAGCTCCAGTCGCCGGCCTGCGCTTCCTCCGCGCGCAGGTGCGCGAGGCTGCGGGTGACGCTCCAGCGCAGGTACCATACGTCCGCGGCCAGCAGCAGCAGGCGCAGGCTGCCTTCGAGGTAGCCCGCGCCGTAGGCCGCCAGGAACAGCACGCCGGGCAGGTAGGCGTTCACGGCCCGCCCGCGGCCGTGCTGTTCGGTGAAGCGCGCGAGCTGCGCGCCCCAGCTGAAGCTCCAGACGAAGCCGTAGATGGGCACGAAGTGCATGCCCACGGCGGCACCGGGCGTGACCGGGTAGCTTCCGCCTGTCGCCTGCTTGAGCAGCGTGTGCAGGCGCTGGACGGCGTGCAGGTAGAAGGCGAAGCCCGTCAGCGACCCGCACAAGAGCGCCAGCTTCGCATCCGCGCTGCCCTGCAGATCCTGGACGACGATCCAGACCTCGAGCGCGAGCCCGCCAGGCACGATCAGGGCCCAGGGCCACAGGCTCGCCAGCGTGCGCGTGTCGGGCGGCTCGATCAGGTCGGACGAGGCCGCCGGCGGCGGATCGGCCGGGCGCAGGATCGCGCGCGGGTTCTCTCCGAGTGCGCCGGGATCGAGCTTGCGCGCGCGCGCCTCCGCGCGTGCGGCACGCAGCTCCGGCACGGGCCGTTCGTCGGCCTCGAGCGTGAGCATGCGCACGAGTTCCTCGTCGGACAGCGCGCCGATGCGCCGGCGCAGTTCCTCTTCGGACTCCTTCACGGGCGAGTCCCAGTCTGGCGCGCGCGTCCCGCCCGCGCCAGCAGGAGCTTGACGGCGCCCGGCGCGCTCGCAACCGTGGTCCTCATGAGCAGCCCCGTCGCTTCCCTGTTGTCGCGTACCAAGGCCAAGAACCCCGGCGAGCCCGAATTCCACCAGGCGGTCGAGGAGGTGCTGATCTCGCTCGCACCGGTGCTCGAGCGCCATCCCGAGTACACGCGCGCGAAGATCCTCGAGCGCCTGATCGAGCCCGAGCGCGTGATCCTCTTCCGCGTGCCCTGGACCGACGACCAGAACGAGGTGCAGATCAACCGCGGCTTCCGCATCCAGATGAGCAGTGCCATCGGGCCCTACAAGGGCGGGCTGCGCTTCCACCCCTCGGTCAACCTGGGCATCCTCAAGTTCCTGGCCTTCGAGCAGGTCTTCAAGAACAGCCTGACCACGCTGCCCATGGGCGGCGGCAAGGGCGGCTCGGACTTCGACCCCAAGGGCAAGTCCGACGCCGAGGTGATGCGCTTCTGCCAGTCGTTCATGACCGAGCTCTGCCGCCACGTCGGCCCCAACACGGACGTGCCCGCGGGCGACATCGGCGTCGGCGGGCGCGAGATCGGCTTCCTGTTCGGGCAGTACAAGCGCCTGCGCAACGAGTTCACCGGCGTGCTGACCGGCAAGGGCCTCAACTGGGGCGGCTCGCTGATCCGGCCCGAGGCGACTGGGTACGGCGCGGTCTACTTCGCGGCGGAGATGCTGAAGACGCGCAAGCAGACGCTCGAGGGCAAGACCTGCCTCGTCTCGGGCAGCGGCAACGTCGCGCAGTACACGGTCGAGAAGCTGACGCAGCTCGGCGGCAAGGCGGTCACGCTCTCGGATTCGGCCGGCTACATCCACGATCCCGACGGCATCAACGCGGAGAAGCTGGCCTTCGTGATGGAGCTCAAGAACAAGAAGCGCGGACGCATCCAGGACTACGCTGCGCGCTTCAAGGGCGCGCGCTTCACGCCGGTGCAGGCGGGCGCGAAGAGCAATCCGCTCTGGGCGCACAAGGCCGACTGCGCCTTCCCCTGCTGCGACGCAGAACGAGATCAACGAGACCGATGCCGCCAACCTGCTCAAGGGCGGCGTCTTCGTCGTGGCCGAGGGCGCCAACATGCCGACCACGCTGGGCGGCGTGAACGTCTTCCTCGAGCGCGAAGATCCTCTTCGGCCCGGCCAAGGCCGCCAACGCCGGCGGCGTCGCGGTCTCGGGCCTGGAGATGAGCCAGAACTCGCAGCGCTACTCGTGGACGCGCGAGGAGGTCGACCTGAAGCTGCAGCGCATCATGAAGGACATCCACCGCGCGGCGCTGCGAGGCGGCCGAGCGCTTCGGCATTCCGGGCAACTACGTCGCAGGCGCGAACATCGCCGGCTTCCTCAAGGTCGCCGACGCGATGCTGGACCAGGGTCTGGTCTAGTCCGGCCGGGCGATCGTGCCCGCGCCGGTGCGGCCGTCCATGGCGATCAAGCAGCGGCCGCTCGAAGCGCAGCTGGCGCACGAAGCGCGTCTCGGACTGCGCCGGGCGCGCGGCCAGCCAGTCCCAGTCGACGAAGTCCTCTGAGTCCGACTGGACCGTGAAGTAGCCCACGCGCGAGGAGACCAGGTTCTGGAAGAAGTGCGAGCCCTGGCTGGGCACGACGGCCAGGTCGCGGAAGGCGCACTCGACGATCGCGCGCGCGCCGGCGATCGCCTCCCAGCTGACCGGGATGCCCAGCCAGGGATCGGAAGCGCCCCAGCGGCCCACGCCGATCAGCAGGTAGGGCCGGCCCTCGAGCTCGAGCTGGCGGTTCAGGGCCGCCACCTCCAGCGCGATCTCCGCGCTGTGCGCGCGATCGAGGCGCGCGCGGTCGACCACGACCACGTCGCGCACGTCCTCGATGCGGCCGTTGCCGAGCACGCTGGAGCTGCGGCACAGGAGCCGCTCGCGCGGCAGCGCCTCGAGCTCGACGCGCTCCTGCTCGCGCGGCACGAGCACCGGGCGCAACTGCAGGAAGGCGAACTCGGCCAGCTCCCCGGGCATCACGGCGAGGTTGACCGCGAACTCGATCTCGGCCGGCACGTTCAGGCCGCGCTGCACGCTCTCGAGCAGCTGCACCAGGATCTCCGGCAGCGGGAAGAGCTGCTGCTTGAGGATCGGCGCGAAGGTCACCAGCGGCACGCCCTCGCGGCCCAGGCCGTCGCGCACGGAATCGTTCTCGGACGACCAGGTCGAGGCCAGCGCCGCGAGCGTGCCGTCGCGCGCCGCGCAATCCAGGTCGTGCAGCACCAGGCCCGGCCCGGCCGCGGGCTCCGTGCCGCTCGCATCCGGGTCGAGCTCCAGCGCGTAGAAGCCCGACTGCGAGTTGGCCAGGATCTCCTCGGGCGT
Organism: uncultured Planctomycetota bacterium; assembly: GCA_963829015.1. Taxonomy (GTDB): domain Bacteria; phylum Planctomycetota; class UBA1135; order UBA1135; genus JADJLZ01. The sequence continues at coordinate 804,033 of CAWHGR010000001.1, forward strand.
CGAGAACTGCACCGGATGGCGCGGGAAGCGCGGCGAGAAGCGCAGCGCGCGCCGGCCGCCGACCACCGTCTGGCCCAGGCCCAGCGCGACCGCGGCGATGCCGTCCTCGGCGCGCATCGGCGGCGTGGGATAGAAGTTGTGCGAGCGCGCGGCGCCCGAGAAGTCGGGGTAGAAGCGCCGGCCGTGGCGCCGGCCCACGAGGCGCTGCAGGATCACCGCCATCTGCTCCTCCTCCAGGCGGTAGGGCGTCGTGCGCATGTAGGCCTTGGCCTCGGCGAAGAAGGTCGAGGCGTAGACGCGCTTGATGGCCTGCACGAGCTGCCTGACGCGCACCTTCCGGTCGGGGTGCACGTTGGCCACCATGTGCGTGGCGTAGACGCCGGCGAAGGGCAGCGAGGGCGAGTCCTCGAGCAGGCTCGAGGAGCGCACCGCCAGCGGGTAGTCCACCAGGTCGACGTACTGCAGCAGCGACTCGAAGACCTGCTCTGGGAAACGCGCCTCGAGGAAGCGCGCCTCGATGCGCGCGTCGTCCTCTTCCTCGATGGCGAAATCGCGCAGCCGGTTCTGCTCCAGGAACTGGTCGAAGACGCCGGTCGCCAGCACCACCGCCGAGGGCACGAAGATGCGCGCCTCCGGGAAGCGCGTCGCAAGCTGCTGGCCGTGCAGGAGCTCGCGGCAGAAGGCCATGCCGCGCGCCTTGCCGCCCAGCGAGCCGCTGCCGATGCGCGCGAAGCTGGTCAGCGTGTCGAAGCCGGCCGGGTCGAAGTCCGAGATCGTGCGGCTCTGGCGCTCGCGCCGGAAGCTGCGGATCGAGTCCAGCAGCAGCTCGCGGATCTCGGCCACCGAGCCGAACTCGCCGCTGCGCCGCGCGCGCAGCTTCTGGGCCAGCTGGAACTCGGTGCGCGCTCGCAGCCAGGTCGAGAAGTGGTTGCGTTCGGCGTGCCAGGCGATCGACTCGTCGGGCACCGTGCCCAGGAGCTGCAGCAGCGTGCGCAGGTTCGAGGCCCGCCCGACCTCGCCCGCGGCGCCGCTGCGGAAGACGAAGTCGCCGAAGCCGAAACGCTCGGTCACGAAGCGCGAGAGCTCGTGCAGCAGGAAGGGCGAGTTCTTGAGCACCACCTCGGCGTCGAGGTCGGCCGCGCCGCGCGCGGCCTGCGGGTCGAGCGTCTGCAGCATGATCGGCAGCTCGGGATCCTGCTCGCGCACGGCGCGCGCGAAATCGAGCCCGGCCTGCGGCTCGAGCTTGCCGTCGCGCGGGAAGTCAACGTCCGAGATGATGCCCAACACCGTGCCGCGGTAGCTCTGGTAGCTGCGCCAGGCCTCTTCGTAGTCGGTGCAGAGCAGGATCTTCGGCCGCGCGCGCATGCGCATCAGCTTGTTCGAGAGGTTCGTGCCCTCGGCGATCACCTGCTTCGTCTGCTTCATCAGCTCGGCGTAGAGCAGCGGCAGGAAGGCCGAGTAGTAGCGCGGGTTGTCCTCGATCAGGATGATCGAGCTCACGCCCACCTCGCGCGTGTCGTGCTGCACGTTCCAGCGGTCCTCGAGGTGGCTGATGATCCCCAGCAGGATGCGCCGGTCGCCCTGCCAGACGAACACGCGCTCGATGTCGGGCAGCGAACTCGGCACCGCCGCGCGGCCCGGCTCGCGGTTCTCGAAGACCAGCAGCACGATCGGCGTCTTGACGCCGGCCTCGCGCAGGCGCCGGGCCAGCTCGCGCTGGCCCATGTCGCCCAGCTCGCTGGTCGTGATCAGCAGGTCGAAGCGCTTCTTCGCGGCCATCGCCAGCGCCTCGGCGCCGGTCGAGACCGAGGTGATCGAGGGCACGTTGCGCAGGTTGGGATCGAGCAGCTCGGTCAGGATCAGGTCCGAGAGCTGGCCGTCCTGCTCGAGGATGAACGAGTCGTAGGCGCTCGCGACCAGCAGGATGCGCCGCACGCGCCTGGGCATCAGGCGCCCGAAGCGCTCGAGCGGATCCTGCGCGGGTCTCGGGGTCGTCACGGGCGCGGGCGGGTCACAGACCCTTCAAGAGCTCCGCCGCCTGCCCGGCCGGGTCCTTGGTGTCGATCGCCTGCGCGATCTTGCCGTCGGCGCCGATCACGTAGGTGAAGCGCTTGGCGTAGCGGTCCTTGACGTGTTCGGCGGCCTTGTACGCCAGACCCGCCTTGCGCTCGGTGTCGCACAAGAGCGGAAAGTCGTAGCCGAACTTCTCGGCGAAGGCCTTGTTCTCCGCCTCTGTGTCGAAGGAGATCCCGAGCACGACGACGCCCTTCTGCTGGTAGTCGCGGATTCGATCACGGAACCCGCAGCCCTGCTTGGTTCAGCCGGGCGTGTCGGCCTTGGGGTAGAACCAGAGCACGACCGGCTGGCCCTTGAAGTCCGAGAGCTTGACGGTGCGGCCGAGGTGGTCCTTCAACTCGAAGGGGGGAGCGACGGTTCCCGGTTGCAGCATGGGACGCGATCCTTTGCGGAAGAGTTCGCCGAAGAGGTAGCGCAGCACGCGCGCGATCTTACTCGTCCTCGGTCTCGTCGGTCTCGTCGGTCTCGGCTCGGCTCGGAGTCGCTCGAGTCGCCGCTCGGGCCGCCTCGCCGCGGCGCCTCGGCCGGGGAGGGCTGGTCCGCGCGCGGCCGGGCGAACTCGTTCTCCGGACCCAGCGCGGGATTGATCGCACGGTCGCGTTCGCGCGCTTCGTGGATCAGGCGATCCATGTCGGCCGCCTGTTCCGTGCTGCCGTCGAAGATCCAGTGCATGTGCGGCACGCGGCGCGTCTCGAGCACGCGCGCGACCTGGCGCTGGATGAAGCCGGCGGCGCTCTTCAACATGTGCTCGGCCTTGCTCTTGTCCGCCTCGCCGCCCAGGACGGAGTAGTAGATCCTGGCGTAGCTGAAATCGTGGGCGAGCTCGACGCGCGTGATCGTGATGAACGAGGCGCGCGGGTCGGCGAGCTCGAACTGCAGGCAGTAGGCGGCGCGCTCGCGGATGCGCTCCTGCAGTCGGGCGATCGTGCGCGGGTTGGCCATGGGGATGCCGTTCGGACTCGCGCCGGGAGCGAAGCCCCGGCCACAGGCTCAGCTGCCGACCTTGTCGCCCAGCGTGCGCTTCTTCTTGACCACCTTGAAGGCCTCCAGCACGTCGCCCAGCTCGTAGTCCTGGAAGTCGCGCACGGTCAGGCCGCAGTCGAAGCCCTCGCGCACTTCCTTGGCGTCGTCCTTCTCGCGGCGCAGCGAGGAGAGCGCGCCCTCGTGGATCGTCTTGCCGCCGCGCTGCACGCGCACCTTGCTGTCGCGGAAGAGCGAGCCGTCGATGACGTTGCAGCCGGCGATGTTGCCCACCTTCGAGGACTTGAACACCGCGCGGATCTCGGCGTGGCCGGTGATCTCCTGCGCCATCTCGGGCGCCAGCAGGCCCTCCATCAGGTCGCGCATGTGGTCGAGCAGCTCGTAGATGATCTCGTAGCGCCGGATCTCGACGCCTTCGCGCTCGGCCGTGACGCGCGCCTTGTCGTTGACCGAGCAGTGGAAGGCGATGATCGTGGCGCCCGTGGTGGCCGCGAGCAGCACGTCGCTCTCGGTCACCGCGCCGACTCCGGCGTGCACCACGCGCACCTCGACCTCCTCGTGCTTGAGCGCCGAGAGCGAGGAGCGCAGCACCTCGACCGAGCCCTGCACGTCGGCGCGCACGACCACGTTGATCGTGTTGCGCTTGGCGTCGTCGACGGCCTTCTGCAGCGAGGCCGCGGTGACCGGCGAGCGTTCGACCATCGAGAGCGCGCGGTTGTGGCGCGTGCGCTCCTCGGCGACCTCCTTGGCCGAGCCGAGGTCCTCGACGACGTAGAAGGTCAGGCCCACGCCCGGCAGCGCGGTCAGGCCCGAGACCTCGACCGGCATCGAGGGCGGAGCCGAGTCGACCGTCTTGCCGCGGTCGTCGTGCATCGAGCGCACCTTGCCGTAGCCCTCGCCGGCCAGGATCACGTCGCCGCGGCGCAGCGTGCCGTCCTGCACCAAGAGGTGCGCCACGATGCCCTTGCCCTCGCTGATCTCGGCTTCGAGCACGACGCCCTGGGCCGGGCCCTCGGGGTGGCACTTGAGCTCGAGCACTTCCGACTCGAGGAAGACGCGGTCGAGCAGCTCGTCGACGCCCTGCTTCTTGAGCGCGCTGACCGGCATGAAGGCCGTCGAGCCGCCCCATTCCTCGGGGTTGACCTCCAGGCGCGCGAGCTGCTCCATGCAGCGCTTGGCGTTGGCCTCGGGCTTGTCCATCTTGGTCAGCGCCACGACCAGCGGCACCTTGGCGGCGCGCGCGTGGGCCAGCGCCTCCTCGGTCGAGGGCATCACGCCGTCGTCCGCGGCGACCACCAAGACCACGATGTCGACCGCGTTCGCGCCGCGCGCGCGCATGGCGGTGAAGGCCGCGTGGCCAGGCGTGTCGATGATCGTCAGCGCGTGGCCGGACTTGGTCGTGACCTGGTAGGCGCCGATGTGCTGCGTGATGCCGCCGGCCTCGCCTTCCGCGACGCGCGAGCGGCGGATGGCGTCGATCAGCGTGGTCTTGCCGTGGTCCACGTGGCCCAGGAAGGCCACGGTGGGGGCGCGCAGCGCGAGCTTCTCGCTTTCGATGTCGGCGCGCTTCTTCTTGATGCCCTCGACCAGCGACTTCTCGGCGCCGGTCTCGTGCGTCACGACCAGCTCGACCGAGTATTCCTGGGCCAGCAGCACGGCCGTGTCCTCGTCGAGCAGGGAGTTGATCGTGACCTTGAACAGATCCATGCCCAGGCGCTGGATCGCGATCTTGATCAGCTCGTTGGTCTTGACCGAGAGCACGTCGGCCAGCTTCTTGACCGTGACCGGCATGCCGATCTCGACCTTGCCGCCGGTGTGCGGCGAGACCGCCTCGCCACGGCGCTGGCGCTCCTGGGTCGCCCCGCCGTAGCCTCCCGAACGCCCGCCGCCGGGGCCCGCGCCGCCCGGACCGGGCGCGCCGCGCGTCGCGTTGCGGCGCAGGAAGCGCGAGGACTGCGCTTCGCGCAGCTGGCCGGCGGTCATCGTGCCGCGCGCGTTGCGGTCGCCGCGCAGGAGCGCCTTCTTCTTGTCCGCGCCCAGCGTGGGCTGGACGTTGAGCGTGACGTCGTCGGAGGAGCGCAGGCGGCGCGACTCCTCCTTCTTCGGGACGGGCTGGCTCTTGATCTTCGAGAGGTCGATGAAGCCGACGACCTTGCCGCCCATCTTGCGCGCGGGCGGAGCCACGGGCGCAGGCGCGGCCGGAGCCGCCGGCGCGGCCTCGGCGCGCACGACCTGCTCGGGCTCTGCGCGCTCGACCGGCGGCTCGATCTCGGCGGCCACGATCTCGGGCACGAGTGGCGCCTGGGCTTCGACCGGGGCCGGGGCCTCTTCGATCGGCGCCTGGGGTTCGGGCAGCGGCTCGGGCTCGGGCTGCACCTCGATCGGGCTCGGACGCGCGGGATGGGCGCGCACGGGCGCGCTGGGCGGCGGCTCGACCTCGGCCTGCGGCGGGGCGGGCGGCGCTTCGGGCGCTTCCTCTGCCGGCGCGTCGGCGCCGTCGGCGGCTGCACTGGTCTTCTTCTTGCGCTTCTTGAGGATCAGGCCGCCGGAGGCATCGGCCGACTCGGCCCCGCCGCGCGCGGCGAGCGGAGTGTGGCCCTCGGCTTCGAGCAGACCCTGGATCTGCAGTACCACGAAGTCGTCCAGGGCGGTCATGTGGCCCTTGATCTGGGAGAACCCGCGGTCGCGCAGGTGCTTGGCCAGATCCTGGCCCGACATGCCGTATTCCTTGGCGAGGTCGTAGATGCGTTTCTTCTGGGTCAAGCTTGTCCGTTCAGGGCTCGGTGGGAGTCGGGGGGGTGGAGATTCTCGGCGGCGCGGGTGCGGGAAGCGAGGAAAACCCTAGCTGGCGGCGCTCGCTCGTGGCGAGCCTTCCTCGGGTGTGACGCCTTCGTCCTCGCTGCCGGCCTCGCCGGCGGGCGAGTCCTCGGCAGGCCGCGGAGGCACCGGCAGGCCCATCGCCTCGGCCTCGAACTCGGCGCGCGTCTTGATCTCGATCTCCCAGCCGCACAGGCGGCTGGCGAGGCGCACGTTCTGGCCCTTCTTGCCGATCGCCAGCGACTGCTGGTCGTCGTCCACGACCACCGCGGCCGAGCGCGAGTCGACGTCGGGGTAGATGTTCTCGATGTGGATCGTGGCCGGCTTGAGGCCGTTCATGATCAGCTGCTCGAGCGAATCGCTCCACTTGATCACGTCGATGCGCTCGCCGCGCAGCTCGTCGATCACGGCCTTGATGCGCGAGCCGCGCACGCCCACGCAGGCGCCGATCGAGTCGATCTTGGGGTCGTTCGAGGCGACGGCCATCTTGGTGCGGTAGCCCGGTTCGCGCACGACGCGCTTGATCTCGATGATTCCGTCGGCGATCTCGGGCACCTCGAGCTCGAACAGGCGCTTGACCAGGTCCGGGTGCGTGCGGCTGACCAGGATGCGCACCTTGGAGCCCTCCTTGCGCACCTCGACGATGATCGCGCGGATGCGGTCGCCGGGGTTGAAGGTCTCGCCGCGCACGCGGTCCTCCTTGCCCAGGTAGGCCTCGACCTTGCCCAGGTTGACCACCTGGAAGTCGCCCTCGTAGCGCTGCACCACGCCGTTGACGAGGTGTCCGACGCGCTTCTCGTAGTCCTCGTAGACGACGTCGCGTTCGGCCTCGCGCAGGCGCTGCATCAGGCCCTGCTTGACCGCCTGGGCGGCGATGCGGCCGAGCTCCTGCATGTCGAACTCGTACTCCTCCTCGGCGTCCTCCATCGTGATCTCGCCCGACTTGCGGTCGATGTGCACGACGAGGTCCTCGCCCACCCCCAGGCGCTTGCGCACCCCTGCCGCGATGGCTTCCTCGAGCGCGCGGAAGATGACCTCCTTGGGGATGTCCTTCTCGCGGTGGAGCACGTCCACCATCCGCATCAGTTCTTCGAGGTTCATGTGAGGGCGTGGAAGGTTGGAGGCGCGGGTCGCATTCGGCCGGCACCTTGGTCTGGGGCTGTCAATATACGCAAGGAAGCGGGTTCCCCCGCTTCCGCAGTCCGGATCGTGGATCCAGGCTCTCGACCTCGCGGGCGAGATCCGCCATTGTGGAGGGGATGGACCGGCGAGTCAACCTCGGACGGTCCCGGACCCGGACCCGCGCTCGGGTTCGGGCAGCGGATTCGGAGGACGCACGGCCGTTCATGGACTGGATCGAGGGACGAAGCCCCGCTGCACGCACGCTGGAGGGCCTGCTCGGCCAGGTGGCCGCGAGCGAGGTGCCCGTGCTGCTGCAGGGCGAGAGCGGGTCGGGCAAGAGCGCCTGCGCGCGCGCGATCCACCGTCGTTCGGCCCGCGCCGGCGAGCCGCTGGTCGCGACCCAGCTTTCGACGCTCGCGCCGAGCCTGATCGAGTCCGAGCTTTTCGGCCACGCCGCGGGCGCGTTCACCGGTGCGCAGCGCGCGCGCGCGGGACGCTTCGAGCGCGCCGGCGCGGGGACGATCGTGCTCGAGGGCATCGAGACGCTGGCCGAGGAGCTGCAGGCGAAGTTGCTGCGCGTGCTGCAGGAGCGGCTCGTCGAGCCGGTCGGTGCCGAGGAGTCGCTGCCGGTGCGCGCGCGCGTGCTGGCGACCTCCGCCTTGGACCTGCGCGAGGCCGTGCGCGCGGGACGCTTCCGCGGCGACCTCTACTTCCGCCTGGCGGTGGTCGTGATCGACGTGCCGCCGCTGCGCGCGCGCGCCGAGGACCTGCCCGAGTTCGCCGAGCGCATCCTGGCCGCGGCGGCGGCGCGGCTGGGGCTGCCGCTGCGCAGGCTCTCGGGCGCGGCGCGCGAGGCGCTCGCCGCGCACCGCTGGCCGGGCAACCTGCGCGAGCTCGAGAATGCGCTCGAGCGCGTGCTCGTGCTGGGCGCGGGCCGGGCCGTCGAGATCGAGGCCGGCGAGTTCGGGTTCCTGGACGAGGCGCGCGCGGACGCGCTGCTGCCGCTGGCGCGCGCGCTGCTCGCGCGCGGGGTCGGCCTGTCCGCGTTCGAGCGCACGCTGCTCGCCGAGGCGCTGCACGAGAGCCGCGGCAACGTCGCGGCCGCGGCGCGCGCGCTGGGGCTCTCGCGCAAGGCCTTCGAGCAGCGCCAGGCGCGCGCGCGCGCCGTCGAGGAAGAGCCGTGATCGGCTGGCTGCTGCTCGCCTGCGCGCAGCCGGCGCAGGAGCTGCCCGCGCGCGTGCTCGCCGGCCGCGGCGAGCGGGCCGACGTGCCCGCGGCCCTCTCGGCGCTGGCGCACGAGCCCGAGCCCGAACGCCGCGCGCTGCCTCGCGGCCTTCCTCGGGCGCGCCGACCTCGGCGCCGAAGCGCTCGCGCAGCGCTGCGCGGCACTCGAGTCGCTGGCCCTCGAGGATCAGAGCGAGTCGGTGCGCGGCCGGGCGGTCGAGGCGCTGGCCGATTCCTGGCAGAGCGAGGCCTGGGAGCGCCTCGACGCACTGCTCGACCGCGGCGATGCGCGCCTGCGCCCGCGCGTCGCGCAGGCGATCGCCGGGCACGCGCACCTCGCGCCGCGCGTGGTCGCGCGCGTGCTCGCGGCGGCGCGCACGGGCGAGGATGCGCGCGTGCTGGCGCCGCTGCTCTCGGTCTACGGCCGCGCGCTGGCCGACCTGCCCGAGGGCGGGACGCGCCCCGAGGAGCGCGCGGCGCTGCTGGGCTTCGCACGCGACCCCGATCCGTACGTGGCCGAGGCCGCGCGCCTGGCGCGCCTGGATCTGTTCCGGCGCCTGCGCGCGCGCAGCGAACCCGAGCGCGCGCTCGAGCTCGCCCGCGCGCTGGCCGGTCAGGGCGCCGACGCGGACGAGTGCGCACGGCAACGCATTCAGACCGCGCTGATGGTCGGCCGCGATGCCGGCGAGGCGCTGCTCGCCGCGCGCGAGCTCGCGGCCCGCGCGGCCTGTGCGCGCGATCCCGAGCGCGCCGCGCTGCTGGCCGATGCGCGCACGCTCGAGGCCCTGAGCCTGCTCGCGCTGCAGCAGCTGCCGGCGGCGGGCGCGGCGCTCGCACAGGCGCGGCGCGACCTGGACACGCAGCTGCAGCAGGCCGCGCGCGATCGCTCGCCGGCCGGCGCGGCGCGCGAGGCGCAGCTGTGCGGCCTGCGCGCGCGCGTCGAGCTCGCGCAGCTCTTGCAGCTCCTGCTCGCGAGCCCGGGCCAGGAACCGGTGGCAGACGCGCTCGCGGCCGCGGCCGAGATCCAGCGCGACGCGCTGCGCTGGCAGCTGCTCGCCTCGCGCGCGCGCCAGGGGCGCCTCTCCAGCCTGGACGAACTGCTCTCGGGCGCCGATTCGCCGCTGGTGCTGCTGTGCGAGAACCCCTGGCGGCCGGGATTCGAGCGCGGGCGCGCGCTGGACCTGCAGCGCGACCTCGGACGCACGCTGGCTTGTGTCGCGCCGCGCGAGCTGCCGGGCTTCGAGCCCTGGCCAGGGGCGGGCTCCGCGCGCGCGGGTCTGGCCGATCCGCCGCGCGCCGCGCTCTACCGCGAACTCATGCGCGAGGAGGCGCGGCGCGCGGACGAGCAGCTCGGCGAGCGCCTCGGGCGTGCGCTGGCGCGCGAGCGCGGCGATCCGACGGGGCTCGAGCCGGCCGAGGAGCGCGAGCTCGCGCAGCTCGAGTCCGCGCGCCGCGCGCTGGCCGAGCAGCAGGCCGCCGCGGGCCGCGGAGAGGAGCAGGCGCTCTACGAGCTGCGCACGCCCAGCGGCTTCGCGCTCGACCTCGCGCGTGCGCTGCGCGAGGAGGGCCGCAACGCCGAGGCCGCCGCGCTCGCGGCCGCGACCGAGGCGGCACTCGAGCGCGATCCGGCGGCGCAGCGTTTCCTCTGGGGCGTCGAGCTGCGCGCGGAGTGCGAGGTGCTGCGCGGCAATGCGCAGAGCGACATGGACAAGCCGGCCGAGGCCGAAGTGGACCTGGCCAAGGCGCTCGATCGCCTGCAGGCGCTGGAGGACGAGCTCGTGCGCCGCGGCGTGCCGCGCGCGGCGCTGCTGCGGCTGCGCGCCACGCGCTCGAGCGTGCTGGTGGGCCTGGCGGTCAACGCCAACGTCAAGCAGCACGAGCAGCAGCAGGCGCTGGCCTACTTCGAGCGCGCCTGGGAGCTGCGCCAGGACGAGTTCATGAAGGCCCTGCGCGCCTGCTACCTCGCGCGCGCCGCGCGCACCGACGAGGCGCGCGCGTTGCTGCGCGAGATCGTGCCCGCGCCCGAGACGCTCTACAACCTGGCCTGCACCTGGGCGCTGCTGGGCGACAAGCCGCAGGCGCTGGACTTCCTCGAGCGCGATTTCGAGCAGAACCTGCCCACGCCCGGCATGCGCGCGCGGCAGCAGAACTGGGCGCGCGGCGACCCGGATCTCGATGCGCTGCGCGACGAGCCGCGCTTCCAGGCGCTGCTGGCGCGCTGAGCCGCGGGAAGCGAGGATGCGCGGATGGGCATCGTGCGACTGACTGCCAAAGGCCGCCGTTGGATGCAGGGCGGCCATCCCTGGATCTACCGCGACGACCTTTCCGCGATCGAGGCCGAGGCGGGCGAGCTGGTGGCGCTCGAGGACGCGCAAGGCGCGCACCTGGGCTGGGGCAGCTACAGCGCGGCCTCGCGCATCGCCGTGCGCCTCGTCACGCGCGAGAAGCAGCAACCCGGCGCGGACTTCTGGAAGCAGCGCGTCGCGCGCGCGCGCGCCCTGCGCGAGCGGCTCGGGCTACGGAGATCCCGCGGGCGCCGAGCGCCTCGTCGCTGGCGACTCCGACGGCATCCCCGGCCTGGTGGTCGACCGCTACGCCTCGGTGCTGGTGGTCCAGAGCGGCACGCACTTCGCCGAGCGCATCGCGCCGCAGATCCTGGCCGCGCTGCGCGAGCAGCTGGTGCTGCCGATCACCTGCGTGGTCGAGCGCTCGGACGCGGGCGTGCGCAAGCTCGAGGGTCTCGAGGCGCGCGCGGGCGTGCTCGAGGGCGCGCTGCCGGAGCTCTTGCTCGTGCGCGAGCAGGAGCTCGTCTACGAGGTCGACGTGCTCACCGGCCACAAGACCGGCCACTACCTCGACCAGCGCGAGAACCGCCGGCGCGCCGCGGAGCTCGCGCGCGGCCGCAGCGTGCTCGACGTCTTCAGCTACGACGGCCTGTTCGGCGTGCGCGCCGCGCTCGGCGGGGCCGAGCGCGTGCTGTGCCTCGACCAGTCCGCCCAGGCCCTCGAGCGCGCGCGGCGCAATGCCGAGCGCAACGGCGTCGCGCAGCAGTTCGCGACCGAGCGCGTCGACGCGCTCGACGACCTGCGCGCGCGCGCGGGCCGCGACGAGCGCTGGGGCATGGTGGTCGTCGACCCGCCCGCCTTCGCCAGGAACCGCGCGCAGGCCGAGGGCGCCGCGCGCGGCTACATCGAGGTCAATCGCCGCGCACTGGAATTGGTCGAGCCCATGGGCCTGCTGGTAAGCGCCTCGTGCTCCTACAACGTGCGCGCCTGGGAGTTCGTCGACTTCCTGGCCCAGGCCGCGGTCGCCGCGAAGCGCACGGCCTGGTTGGAGGAGCTGCGCGGCGCGGCGGGGGATCATCCGCATCTCTTGACCTTGCCGGAGACACACTACTTGAAGTGCGCGTTCGTGCGCGTCGGCTGAGCGCGTCGGCTGAGCGCGCCCGCGCTCGGCCGACGCGTTCCGCCTCGCGCCTCCTCGGCCTCGCGCTGCGCGAGTCCCCCGCGTTGCCGCCGTCCCCCGCGTTGCCGCCGTCCCTCGTGCTGCCGCCCTCCCTCGCGCTGCCGGAAAACCTCGCGCCGCGCGAATCTCCCGCGCTGCCGGTGTGCGTGGATTGGCCGGAGTGCCTCACGCTCCGCACGGCCATTTCGCCTGCGGCCTCCTAATGCGCCCGCGGAACCTCGTGCGGATCGATCAGACCGTGCCGTTGCCAGCCCACACCAAGGAGCCACGTCTTCGGCTGGGGGCCTTCGCCACGCGCAGCGCGCTGCATCCCGGAGAGTCCGGTCGCTCCGCCGGCGCCGCCGCCCTTCGGGGCACCGGGCCGCTCTGCGCCTCCCCATGCCGCGCGCTCATCAAGCCACCCGTCGAATTCCGGCCCCGACGAGAACGGATCCGGTCCGGACAGATGGATGCCGTGCTTGCGCAGGTTCTGGAGCACGTACACCAGCGCGTTGCGTACCTGGCGCGGGTTGAGCAGCGCCCGCTCGTGGAAGCGATCCGCGAACACGGACCCGCTGCGTCCCCAGAGGCGATTGAGCGCCCGCGCGATGCGCACCAGCAGCCCGCGCATACCGCCGCTCAGGGCGCAACGATCCGACGCCTCGACGATCAGATGCAGGTGATTCGACTGGATCGAATGGTGCACCACGTGGAAGTGTGCCCGTTCCCCGTCCTCTCTCTTGCCTCCAAGGGTCGCGCTCGCGAGCGCGTTGCGAATGGCCGCAGCCTCGGCGGGTCGCCTCAGGCTCGGCAATCCCGGCCGCACACGCGTCGTCACCAGCACCGGGAAGCGCGCCTTGTGTGCCGGGCGCGAATCGTGCGGAACAAGCGCGCGCGCTCCAGCCGGCTTGCGCCCTGCGCCCCGGCGCGCTCCGCCCCACGAGCGAAACTCGAACTCGCCTTGCTGCGCGGGTTGCGGGGGCTTGTTCGAACGCGCAGCGCGCCCGCTTCGAACCGTTGATTTCTTGCCGGCGCCCCGACGCACTTCTGCGCCCCGGCGCACTCGTCCCGCTCCCTGTTGCGACTTTCGCATCACACTCTTCCTCATCCCTATGACGATCGGAATCGCGCCGGGTTGCTTGATTCGGCGGAGGAAATGGAACCAAGGTGAACGCGCTTCCCGCACCAGAGACGGAGGGTCGACGTCGGATGGAGCTCGAGTCGCGAATGCGGCCGCGCACGCGCTCGGGTACCGACGCGCTGAGCCTGGCAGTGCCTCGTCGCAGTGTGCCCACGGAGACGCACTCGTCTCGCTCCCTGTTGCGACTCTCGCATCACACTCTCCCTCATCCCATTGACGATCGGAATCGCGCCGGGATGCTTGATTCGGCGGAGGAAATGGAACCAAGGTGAACGCGCTTCCCGCACCAGAGACGCAGGTCGACGTCGCATGGAGCTCGAGTCGCGAATGTTCCTGTGTACGTGCTCAGGGCCCCACGCGCTCAGCCTGGCAATGCCTCGTCGCCGCGTGCCTACTGAGAGGCACTCGTCCAGATGCGCCTGCGAAAAGCGGCCGATCTGTTCAGTCGCGCGTTCCATCCGGTTCGAGTTCCCTCAGCGGCGAGTCCGTTCAGTGGCGAGTCCCCCCAGTGGCGAGTCCGTTCAGCGGCGAGTCCCCCCAGCGGCGAGTCCCCCCAGCGGCGAGTCCCCCCAGCGGCGAGTCCCTTCAGCGGCGAGTCCCCCAGTGGCGGGTCCGTTCAGCGCCGAATGCGCTCGCCCGCGCGGTAGTAGCCGCTGCGCCCTTCGTCTACTTCGCCGTCCTCCTTCCAGAATTGGACGGCTCCATCGAACTGGCCGTTGTCGCACGAGCCCGCGCAGGATGGCCGCCCGTCGTCGTACCAACCGCGCCAGAAGCCGGTGGCGCGATCGTGAAGGTAGCTGCCTTCGAGCAGCTTGGTGCCCTTGTCGCTCCAGTAGGTCCATGGACCTTCCTTCTCGCCGTGCTCGTACGAGCCCTCCTCGACGACGCGGCCGTCCGCGTTCTTCTTCTGGAAGTAGCCCTCGCGGGGCGGTGCCTCGCCCGACTCAGCGCTTCCCGAATGGGGTTGCGCTTGTGGAGTGAGTGCGTCCGTGCGCGGGTCGGCCCCGAGTTGTGCCGGAGCCGGAGTGTCGTGTGCCTCCGGGACGGGGTTCGGCTTTGCCTCACGCAGCCAGAGATCCTGCGCCGATTCAAGTGGGCGGGCAGGCTCGGTCGCAAGGGCGATATCGACCGGGACGCCTCGAGGAGGATCAGCTGGCTGCAAACCGCGCACCACGATCACGGCTCCGGTAGCGAGCAGCGGGAGCGTCGCGAGAAGGAGGACCATGCCGCGAGACATCGGGGTGCAGTGTACTGGCTCAGGGTGGGGTAAGTTTCGTGCGCCGCGCCGTTTGCATGTGCGGGGAGCGCGCCCTCACCGGTCTGGATCAGGGTACGTGTGCGGGGCCGGGAACTTGGACGCACAACGGGACACGCAACGGAACGGGCAACGAGTCGCGCAACCGGACGCGCAGCCGCGCGCGCGCGCGCGCCCTCAGCTGCGTGCGCGCTTGCGCGTCAGCTTGTCGATCATCTGCACGAACTCCTCGACCGTCCCGGGCTTGAACAGCAGATGCGGGATCCCCAGCGACTTGGCGCGCGCGGCGAGCGAGTCGTTCAGGTAGCCCGAGGCCAGCGCCAGCGGCAGGTCCGGGCGCAGCGCGAGCATCTCGCGCGCGATGTCCAGGCCCGAGACGCCCGGCATGTTGAGGTCGGTCACGACCAGGTCGAAGGCGCGCGGGTCGGCGCGGAAGGCGGCCAGCGCCTTGCTGGGCTGCGTGAAGGCGCTGACGCTGTAGCCCAGGCGCTCGAGCACGCGCCGCGCGAGCGAGACCAGCGCCTCCTCGTCGTCGAGGAAGAGGATGTGCTGGCCGCGCTGGGCCTGCGTCACCTGCGCGCTGTCCGCGGGCGGCTCGGGCTGCGCCGGCACGCTGGCCGCGGGCAGGCAGATCGTGAACGAGCTGCCCTGGCCTGGCGCGCTCTCGACACGGATGCGGCCGTCGTGCCCGCGCACGATGCCGTGCACGACCGACAGGCCCAGGCCCGTGCCGCGGCCGGGCGCCTTGGTGGTGAAGAAGGGCTCGAAGATGCGCTCGCGCGTCGCGGCATCCATGCCCTTGCCGGTGTCGCGCACGCACAGGCAGGCGTAGACGCCGGCCGGGAGCGCGTCGGCCGAGGCCGGCGGCCCGGCTTCGAAGCGCTGGAGGCCGATCTCGATCCGGCCCGGCTCGTCCTCGAGCGCGTGCCAGGCGTTGGTGCACAGGTTGATCAGCACCTGGCCGATCTGCGCCGGGTCGGCCAGCACCTCGGGCACGTTCGCGCCGCAGGTCCAGCGCAACTCGACCACTGCGGGCAGCGTGTGGCGCAGGAGGTCGAGCGCCTCCTCGATCACGGGCTGCAGCCGGATCGCGCGCCGGTTCGAGGCCTGCGGCCGCCCGAAGACCAGGATCTGGCGCACCAGCGCCTCCGCGCGCAGGCAGGCGCGCTGGATCTCGTCCAGGCTCTCGCGCGCCGCGTGACCGGCGCCCACGTCGTGCAGCGCCAGCGTGGTGTTGCCGCGGATCACGGCCAGGATGTTGTTGAAGTCGTGCGCGATGCCGCCGGCCAGCGTGCCCATCGCCTCGAGCTTCTGCGTCTGGCGCAGCTGGGCCTCGAGCGCCGCCTTCTCCTCCTCGGCGCGCAGGCGCGCGCTGATGTCCATCGACAGGCCGATCAGCTCGTGGTCGTGGTCGGCGCGGTCGACGCACAGCTTGATGATCTCCACGTCGTGCAGCGCACCGTCCACGAAGCGCAGGCGCTCGCGCGAGACGTGCGGTGCGCGCGTGCGGCGCGCGGCCGCGTCGGAGTCCATGCACGAGCGTGCGGTGGCCTCGTCCCAGAGCTCGGAGTAGTGCGGCACGGCCAGGAAGCGCGCCTCGGAGACGCCGACCGACTCGCAGAAGGCGCGGTTGACGAATTGCAGCCGGCCGCGGGAATCCTGCAGCCAGATCCCGATCGGGGCGTTGTCCAGGACGACGCGCAGGCGGCGCTCGGATTCCTGCAGCTTGCGCAGCGCGACCGCCAGGTCGGCGCGCGTCGACTGGTCGGTCGCGAGCAGGCGCTCGACCTCCTGCTCCACGCGCAGCGTCGAAGGCGTTACGTCGAACTCGTCGAAGGCGTCGCCGCGCGCGAGGAAGGCCGTCTGCCGCGACCAGCAGTTGCTGCCGAAGAGCTTGCTGCAGTAGCCGGCGAACTTGCCCGCCAGCATGCCGCTGCCCCAGCTCACGCCCAGCTTGCGCTGGTACAGGCCCTCCCAGTGGTTGCGCACGCGGAAGACGCAGCGCTTGGCGGCCGGATCGAGCAGCAGCAGTTGCCAGTCGCCCCAGCCGGCCACCGCGGCCACCTTGCGGATGGCCTCGAAGCCCGCGCGGAAGTCCGGCTCGCGCGCGAAGACCTGCCAGTCCTCCTCGACGCTCTTGCGCCCCTCGGCCTGCAGCGCGAGCACGAAGCGCTCGGGGCCGACCATGGCCTCGACGCCGGCCATCAGCCCGGCCAGCGTGCTGTCGACCCACATCATCGCCACCGGCAGCCCGGCGAAGCTGCAGGTGCCCGCGCGCGTGTCCCAGGCGAGCGGGATGCCCGCGACGACGATCGAGTCGCGCGCGGGGTTGGATGTGTCCAGGCCCGTGGTGTCGTTCATCGGCCAGTCCTCCGGCGTGCCCCAGGGTAACGTCGAGGGCGCATGGACGTGCACGCAGGCCTGTGCAAGAATCCGCGCCCGCGCCCATGCAGATCCAGATCGAGGTCAACGGTGTCGCTCGGACCGTACCGCAGGGCAGCACGCTGGCCGAGCTGCTCGAGTCGCTCGGTCTGCGCCCGGAACTCGTCGCGGTCGAGCGCAACGCGCAGCTCGTGCGGCGCTCCGAGCGCGGCACGACGCCGCTCGCCGCCGGCGATCGCGTCGAACTCGTGACCCTGGTGGGCGGCGGCTAGGAGCAGCATGACGAGCAGCACGACCCCCGCCTGCCTGGCCGACGAAGAACTGATCCTGGGCTCGACACGCCTGAGCTCGCGCCTGCTCGTCGGCACGGGCAAGTACAGCTCCTTCGAGCAGACGCGCGAGGCGCTCGAGGTCAGCGGCACGCAGTGCGTCACGGTCGCCGTGCGGCGCGTCAACCTCGATCGCAAGACGGGGCCCTCGCTGCTCGATTTCATCGACCGCAAGCGCTACGCGATCCTGCCCAACACGGCCGGCTGCTTCGACGCCGCCAGCGCGATCCGCACCGCCGAGCTGGCGCGCGACGTGCTCGACACCAGGCTCGTCAAGCTCGAGGTGCTGGGCGACCCCAAGACACTGCTGCCGGATCCGGTCGGCACGCTCGAGGCCACGCGCGAACTGGTGCGCCAGGGCTTCGAGGTGCTGGTCTACTGCTCCGACGACCCGCGCCTGTGCGTGCACCTGGCCGAGCTCGGCGCCAAGAGCGTGATGCCCGCCGGCTCGCCGATCGGCTCGGGCCAGGGCGTGCTCAACCCGAATGCGATCCGGATCATCCTCGAGCTCGTGAACGTGCCCGTGATCGTCGACGCGGGCGTGGGCACGGCCTCCGACGTCGCGCTGGCGATGGAACTGGGCGTCGCAGGCGTGCTGCTCAACACGGGGATTGCCAGCGCGCGTGAGCCGCTGCGCATGGCGGCCGCGATGCGCGACGCCTGCTCGGCCGGGCGCCAGGCCTTCCTCGCCGGCCGCATCCCGAAGAAGCTCTACGCCAACGCCTCCTCGCCCACGGAAGGGCTGATCGCGGGCGCGGGGCCGGGGCGCGGATGAGCGAACCCCGACCCGAGCGCTCCGCCGAGCTGCTGCGTGATTGGCAGGAGCGCGGCGACCGCGCGGCGCTCGAGGAGCTGCTCTGGATCGAGATCGGCGTGCTCAAGGGACGCCTGCGCCGGCAGGGGGCGCGCGCGGTCGACCGCAGCGTCAGCGTGAGCGACGTGGCGCAGGAGGTCGTCCTGCGCGCGCTCGAGGTCGAGCCCGCGCCGCGCTTCGAGCATCCGAACGCGCTGCGCGGCTACCTCTGGACGGCCGCGCGGCGCCTGCTGGCCGAGCATCTGCGGCGCTGCAAGGCGCCGGTCCTGCAGCTCGACACCTCGCGCACCGGCCAGCTCGACCAGGCGCTGCAGAGCACGGGCGGCCTGCAAGGCGTCGAGGCGCGCGACCACGCCGATGCGCTCAGCGTCGCGCTGCAGCTGCTCGAGCCTGAGGACCGGCAGCTGCTCGAGCTGCACTACTTCCGCTCGCTCGACGCGGCGGGCATCGCGCGCGAACTCCAGATCTCGCCGGACGCGGCGCGCACGCGCGTGGCGCACGCGCGGACGAGCCTGGCGAAGAAGCTCGTCAAGTGGACCGAGGTGATCGGGTAGGGCCGGCGCGCGTCAGGGCGCGCGGCGCCAGGCCACGAGCCGGAAGCCGTCGTCCTGGCCGGGCGTCGTCGGGTTGCCGTGGTAGTGGTAGGCGCTGTGCAATTCGATCGGCTCGTGCACGAGCGAGAGGTGCTGGTGTCCGCCGCGCCAGGGGCGCTGGAACGGGCCGTTCAGGCAACCCACGCACATCTCGAACCGCCCTCCGGCCATGTCGCGCACGCCGTAGGGCGATTCGTCGATCGGGAAGCGCAGCCCGGGCTCCATGATCTCCGCCGGCGGATCGAGCGCCAGCCGCGCGTCCTTGCACCGGCAGTAGGAGGGATCCGCCCGGCTGCCCCAGGGGAACTTGCGCCCATCGCAGCCACGCGCGGCCTTCTCCCACTCGTCCTCCGTCGGGAGCCGGAAGTACCAGCCTGTGCGCCCTTCGGGCGTGTGCTGCGTGCGCCAGGCGCAATACGCGTCCATGTCCTCGCACGTCAGGCCCCAGATCGGAAGCGAGCGATCCTGCGCGCACTCGAACGGGCCGCCATGGGTGTCCCAGCCGGGGAG
This sequence comes from uncultured Planctomycetota bacterium, assembly GCA_963829015.1. GTDB lineage: Bacteria > Planctomycetota > UBA1135 > UBA1135 > JADJLZ01. The sequence goes on from CAWHGR010000001.1 coordinate 822,721, forward strand.
CACCTCGCAGGGCGAATTCCACGGCAGGCGGGCACTCAGCTTGCGCGGGACGCGCAGGTGCGTGCCCTTGAGTTCCCCGATGTGGATCGCGGACCTGGTTTCCTCGGCCTGCAGGAAGTCCAGGTACTCGCCGACGGTCAGCTCCTTGCGCGCGATCCAGTAGCCATCGAGCCAGAGCTTTTCGCCTTGGCGCACGTTCTCGGCGGGCGCTTCCTCGCCGATCGAGCACTCGCCGGGGGGGATGAAGACGAACCCCGGGAGCGATTCCTCCTCGGGCACGAGATCCGCCCGTACCACCTGGGAGTCCGACTCCGCGATCGCGACCGGGATGCGCATGTCGTCGTATCCTGCACTGCGCGCGACGAGCAGATAGCTTCCCGGCTGGAGTGTGCAGCCGCACTCGGGCAGCGCCCCGATCCGGTTGCGTTCATCGAGCACGAGCGGCGCAGCGGTCAATAGCAGCGTGAGCCCGAGCGGCCGGCCGCCACCGACGTGCAGCGGCCGGAGCTCGCCCCGGTGCAGCGCGACGAGATCGAGTCCGCCTGCAGGCAAGTCTCCGGCCAGCGCCTCGATCAGGCTGCCCAGCGCCGGCGACGTCCCCTGCGCATGCTTCTGGATCGCGATCCGAGGCGTGCCCGCAGCGCAGCGGAAGACAGCCTCGAGTCGCGTGCCCGCGCTCCAGCGCCCGAGCAGCACGTCGCGTTCGAACTCCGTCGGGTTCTCGCAATCGCCGAGGCGCACGACGGGATCGAATGCGTGCACCGAGATGGGGGGAACATCATCGGTCCGGAAATCGGCCAGCGCGACGAGACCCGGCGACACCGCTCGACCCGCGATCTCCACCAGGCAATCCCCTGCTTCGAGGCCGGCGCGCGCGCCGGCCGAGCCCGGCGCGACCGATTCCGCGCACAGCGCAAGATCCCCCGGCTCGAACGCGGCTGAGCCGCCGTCCGCTCCCGCGCGCAGCGGCCAGAATTCAGAGGCCGCCCCCTTGTCGACACGGACGGGCGCCGGCACCAGGCGCGGCTTTGCGTCCTTCCTCAGCTCCGTGAGCTGACGGTAGCGAAAGAGCCAGACCTCGGCGCCGGGCGGTGATCCTACGACCTGCAGGCGAGCGGCGGTCGCGCTGCTCCCGGTCGCAGGGCGCGCCTGCTCGACCTGCGCTGCGATCTCGCGCAGCAGCTGCGGCCCGCCTTCCCAGCCTGGATCGACCTGGATCGCCCGCTCGCTGGCCTCGCGCGCGCCGGCGCACTCGGCCTGCACCAGCTCGGGCGGCGCTCCGTACCTCGAGGCGCGCTCCAGGTGCGCCCGCGCGTCCTCCATGAACGCCCCGGTCGAGATCCCGAGCAGGGTCAGCAGCTCGCGCTGCTGCGAATCGACGCTGCGCGCGTCGCCGATGGCCGTCACGAACGCATCGAAATTCCCGCGCGACCCGTCGCGCTGCGACCACAGCCGCTGCGCGTCCGCCAGCGCCTGGTCGAAGCGTCGCTGCAACGCAGAAGGTCGCGGCGAGAGGACGTAGGCCAGCAGCAGTCCGCTGACGAGCAGCGTGCCCGCCGCGACCGTCTGCCAGGTGTTGCGCTGGACCCAGCGGCGCAGGCGCAGGAGCGGCCCTGCCGGCCGGGCCAGGATCGGGACCAGCTCGCGCACGCGGCGCAGGTCCTCGGCCAGCTCGAGCGCGCTCGCGTAGCGCCGCTCGCGCTCCTTCTCCATCGCCTTCTGCACCACGACCGCGAGATCGCGCGGCAGCTCGCGCCGCACGCGCCGCGGATCGGGCGTCGGGTCGTGCAGGATGCGCTGGTGCACGCCCTCGGGCGTGGGATGCTCGAAGGGCCGCTGCAGCGTCAGGCACTCGTACAGCACCACGCCCAGCGAGTACACGTCCGTGCGCCGGTCCAACTCGTCGCCGCGCGAGGAGATCTGCTCGGGCGACATGTAGGCCGGCGAACCCGGGTTGAGTCCCGCGGCGGTCAGCGTGGTCGCGCCGGAGTCGCGGTTGCGCGCGAGGCCGAAATCCAGGATCACGGGCTCGCCGGCGGGCGTGACCATCAGGTTGGCCGGCTTGACGTCGCGATGGATGATGCCCGCCTCGTGCGCGAGGTGCAGCGCGCGCGCGGCGCTCTCGACGAAGCTCACGCAGCGCATCAGCGAGCGGCGGCGGCCGGAGCTGGTCGTGGTCGCGCCGGAACCCGGATCGCTCGCCGCCAGCTGTCCGCCCGCTGCGGTCTCGCCGATCTCGACCTGCGCCCGCGCGCCCGCGCGCGCATCGGCGATCACCCGCGCCAGCGTCTGGCCCTCGACGTAGCGCATGTCGACGTACAGCGCGCCGTCCGCCGTGCCGATCTCGTGCACGGCGCAGATCCCGGGATGATCGAGCCTCGACGCCAGCTCGGCCTCGCGCCGCAGCCGCGCGGCGGCCGCGCTGCGCGTCGTGCTGCCGATCCCGGGCGGCCCCGCGAGGTGCAGCACCTTGAGCGCCACCCTGCGCTGCAGGCGCAGGTCGAGCGCGAGGTAGACGACGCCCTGTCCGCCCTGGCCCAGCTCGCGCAGCAGCTGGTACGAGCCGAGCGTGCCGAGATCGCTCGGTTCGGCCGGCGCGGGCTGCGTCTCCGGCTGAAGTGCGGCCCCCGATCCCAGACCGGTTGCCAGCGCGCGCAGCTGCTCGCGCTCCTGCGCGTCCAACTCGGGCCTCTCCGCCAGGAACGCCTCGACGTCGACCGCGACGCCGCGCAGCACGGAATCCAGATACTGCTCGAACAGGCTCTCGAGGCGGTCGGGCACGGGGGGGATTCCAGTCTAGCTGGCGGAGCGAGCCGCGCGCGCCGGAACGCATTGCAGTCGCCGCGCCGAGTCGGGAGGATGGGGGGTCGATGCCCGTTCTCGAGCAGGACCGGATCCTCACCGACCTCGGCTGCATCGGCCTGGTGCTGGCGGCCTCGTCGCTGGCGCTCGCGCCGCTGATCCTGGTGATCGCGCGGCGGATGTTCCCCGGGAGCAGCGCGGCGGTCCGGCGCTGGAGCTTCACGCACGTCCTGCTCGTGCTCGCGTGCATCGCCGCCGCGCTGGCGCTCGCCACGCAGCTCGTCCCGATCGCCGCGGGACAGAATCCGCTCGTTTCAGGACTCTGGCGCATGGCTTGTGGCCTGGGCGCCGGCTGCGCGCTGGCCGCGCTGTTCGCGCGCAAGCTCGAGCCCGAGGGCTTGCGCGCGCTGGGCTTCCCGCGCGGACGGAACTTCGAGGCGGCCGTCACGGGCTGGACCGTCTACCTGCTCTTCCTGCCCGGGCTGGTCGGCCTGATGCTCGCCTGGAGCTGGATCCTCGCGCGCGTCGATCCCGCGATCGGCGTGCAGCCGGCGCTGCGCTGGGCGGGCGAACTCGCGCCGGGAGAGCGCTGGCCGGCCGTGCTGCTGGGCGTGCTGGTGTTGCCCTTCTTCGAGGAGCTGCTCTTCCGCGCCTTCCTGCAGCCGCTGCTGGTGCAGCTCCTGCGCGAGCGTCTGGGCCTCGTGCTGACCGCGCTGTGCTTCGCGCTCTTGCACGGCACGGCGGCGGGCGTGCCGATCTTCGCCTTCGCGCTCCTGCTCGGCGGACTGATGCTGCGCACCGAGCGCCTCGTCGCCAGCTGGAGCGTGCACGCGCTGCACAACGCGCTCGTCTTCGCGACGGTATTCTGGTTCCCCAAGGCCGTGCAGACGCTGCAGGGCCACGGTCTCCTGTGGATCTCCTGAGCATGAGCAGCTTTCCCCGCCAAGGCCTGATGCGCCCGGTCCCCGGCGGCGCGCACGTCGCCAGCAACGCGATCGTCACCGGCGACGTCACCTTCGGCGAGCAGGCGAACGTCTGGTTCGGCTGCGTGCTGCGCGGCGACGACGCGCCGCTCGTGATCGGCGCGCGCACGAACATCCAGGACCTGACCATGGTGCACGCCGACCCGGGCGTCTCGAACGTGATCGGAGCGGACGTGACGGTCGGCCACCGCTGCGTGCTGCACGGCGCGCGCGTCGAGGACCGCTGCCTGATCGGCATGGGCGCGATCCTGCTCGGCGGCTCCGTGATCGGCGCCGAGTCGCTCGTCGCCGCGGGCGCCGTGGTCAAGGAGAACTTCGTCGTCCCCCCGCGCTCGCTGGTCGCCGGCGTGCCGGCCAAGATCGTGCGCACGCTCTCCGACGAGGAGGTCGCGCGCATCGCGAGCAGCGCCGACGGCTACGTGAAGAAGGTGCGCCAGTACCTGCCATGAGCGTCCACGCCGAGCTGCCGGGCTACAAGGAGCGCCGCGAGCGCCTGCTCGACTCGCTGCGCGAGCTCGGCAGCCTCGCCGTCGCCTACTCCGGCGGCGTGGACTCGGCCGTGCTGCTGCACGCCGCTCACTCCGTGCTGGGGAAGAAGGCCTGCGGCGTGATCGCCGACTCGCCCTCGCTGCCGCGCCGCGAGCTGCGCGAGGCGCTCGATCTCGCGCGCACGATCGGCGCACGCGTCGAGGTGATCGCCACGAACGAACTCGACGACGAGCGCTACCGCGCCAATGCCGGCGACCGCTGCTACTTCTGCAAGAGCGCGCTCTTCTCCGCGATGGAGCCCTGGGCCCGCGCGCAGGGCTTCCGCGCGCTCGCGTTCGGCGAGATCACCGACGACCTCTCCGACTTCCGCCCCGGCGCGCGCGCGGCGAAGGAGTTCGGCGTGGTCGCGCCGCTATCGGCCGCGGGCTTCTCGAAGGAGGACGTGCGCCGCTACGCGCGCGAGGCCGGGCTGGTCGTTGCGGAGAAGCCGTCGTCGGCCTGCCTCGCGTCGCGCTTGCCGGTCGGCACGCGCGTCAGTGCCGAGCGACTCGGCCGCATCGAGCGCGCGGAAGAGGCACTGAAGCAGCTCGGCCTGCGCCAACTGCGCGTGCGCGACCTCGGTGAGTCCGCGCGCGTCGAAGTCGGCCGCGACGAGCTCGCGTTCGCGAGCGAGCGGACAGGGGAAATTGGCCAATTGCTCTCGGTCGAGGGTTTCACCCGTCACGAGCTCGCGGCCTATCTCAACCCCCAGGCCCGACGCACATCACGCTGAGTCCCGGCCCGCGCACGAACACGCGCAGGATGCGTCCGTCCTTGCCGGACGAGACGAACACCAGGCCCGGGCCGCCGCTCTCGGAGTTGTCCGGGACCCAGAGGAACTCGCGCACGCCGTCGTGATCGACGTCGCGGATCGCGACGAGCTCGTGGCCGGCCTCGTACAGGTCGACGTTGCGCCAGGAGCACGGTGCGCTGCGCTTCCAGAGGACCTCGCCCGTCGCGCCGGACATCGCGTCGAAGCTGCCCGTGAAGTTGTCGGGGTTGCCGAGCACCAGGTCGGTCTCGCCGTCCCCGTCGATGTCCCCGACGCGCGCGATCCCGCGCACGGAGTCCGAGGGCCGCAGGTCTGGGGTGTCGAACGAGCGCAGCACGCGCAGGTTCGCGGCCGAGCGCACTTGCACGACGCCGCGCGAGCAGAAGAAGAGATCGGAGAGCCCGTCGCCGTCGAGGTCCTCGATGGGCATGGTCCGCAGCCCGATGCCGTGGCTCGTGATCTGGGTGTCCACCTCGCTGATCAGATGCCCGTCGAAGCCCGAGACGAGGCGCAACAGGGGCGATTGCACGCGCGTGATCAACCCGATGAAGGCGAGATCCGGGATGCCATCGGCGTCGACGTCGCCGACGGGATCGATGCGCCGCGCCTGGACACCGGCCGGCGACTGGATGCGGTACAGCAACCGGCCAGTCTGGCCGGAGTAGACGAAGCCGAAGCCATCCTGGCTGTCCTCGCGGCAGGTGATGAGCACATCGCCGGCCCCGTCGCCGTCGACGTCGCTCATGCCTGCTACACGCGAGCCGAAGCCTCGCACGCCCGCCGGCGCGTCGAGCGTGCGCAGCAGGACGCGCGTCCTGCCCGAGTAGATCGCGGCGCGGCCGGGCGCGCTCTCGTTCCAGTCGGGGGCGAGCCCGACGAGGATCTCGCCGACGCCGTCGCCGTCGACGTCGCGCAGCGCCGAGATGGAGCCGCCGAACGAGCGCGAGTCGTCGTCGCTGCAGAGCGCCTGCATGACCTGTCCGTTGCGGCCGGAGATGATCCAGATCGTCTCGGGCACGCTGCCCGCGGGATCGGAGATCGTGAAGTCGTCGAGGCCGTCGCCGTCGATGTCGCCCAGGTCCGCCAGGCCTGCGCCGAAGGACTGGTAGCCCCTGGGCGCGTGCGGATCCTCGCCCCACCGCGGATCGGGGACCGGTTGCTGGAGGAAAAGCGTCGAGAGCAGCAGGCCGAGCAGCGTCACGAGCGGGGTAACCCGCCCGCGCGCCGGCGGTTCCGCGCGATCGGGAAACTCCCGGGCTGCGCCCTTTGCCCCCTCAAGCGCCCGCGCGATCCGGCCGATCCCTGCGGGATCCAGGAGCGGCCATGGGCAACGTCATCAACCTCGAGTACTACCAGTTCGGTCCCGCGGCGGTCTTCGACAATGCGCGCTTCGCGCTCGGCGACCTGGGCATCGCGATCGAGCCCTCGTTCAAGATCGCGCGCGACGAGCGCGTGCTGGTGATGGGCAGCTGCTTCGCGCGGCGCGTGGGCGACGTGCTGCGCGCGCTGGGCTTCGACGCTTCCGATGGCGGGCTGCACTTCAAGTACAACGCCTTCGCCATGCTGCAGGAGCTGCGCTGGTGCCTGGAGGGCGGCTTCGGCGCGGCGCAGATCCTGTGCGCGCCCGACGGCCGCTGGCTCAACCCGCACCGCAACCCGGCGCGCTTCAACACTTCGCGCGCCGAAGTGCTCGACGCGCACCTCGAGGCGCAGCGCGCGGCGGCAGAGATCGTGCGCAGCTGCGACCTGATGGTGCTGACCTACGGCCTGATCGAGGCCTGGTACGACCGGGTCTGCGACCTCTACACCAACGAGGCGCCGCCGCTCTCCTCGCTCTCGACCTGGAAGCAGCGCTTCGAGCTGCGCCAGACGACGCACGCGCAGAACCTGGCCGCGATGCTCGACTTCGTACGCCTCGTCCGGCGTGCGAACCCGCGCGTGCGCTTCCTGGCCTCGGTCTCGCCCGTGCCGCTCAAGGCGACGTTCTGCGGACCGGACGTGCTGGTCTCCAACTGCGTCAGCAAGTCGACGCTGCGCTCGGCGCTGCACGAGGCGATCGCCGTGCTGAAGGGCGAGGGCGTGCCGATCGACTACTTCCCGAGCTACGAGATCGTGACGCTGGCGCCGCAGCGCGAGGAGGCATGGCGCGCCGTGGCACCCGACGGCCAGCCCGACGGCCGGCACGTGCGCGACGATTTCGTCGCGCGCACGATCATGCAGGCGTTCTTGCACGCCTACGTGACCGAGGAGCCGGTGCCAGCCGGCGAGTCGTTGGGCACGTTGCCCTGAGCTCCGCTACTCGAGGTCGAAGACGCCGCTGCCGTCCTTGTTCGAGAGGCACCAGGTCGCGGCCAGGTAGTTCTGGTTGGGGCCGAGCGTGACGTTCCAGCGCGGGCCGTCGCGCGCGGCGAGCGTACCGAGCGACTGCAGCGCCTTGCGCCGCGCGGGCAGCGGCGCCGCCGTGTCGCCGACGAGCGCGACCAGCGCCTCGAGCGCCGCCGGCGAGCCGATCCCGCCGATCGCGCGCGCGTACGAGGCGCGCGCCTCGGGGTTCGTCGCCGCGGAGAGCTTGGCCACGAGCTGCGGCACCAGCGCGTCCTCGCCGAGCATGCCCAGCGCGAGCGCTGCGCGCCCGTGCACCGCGGGCCGGTGCACCGGCTCGTCGAGCACCGCCAGCAGCGCCGGCACCGCCGAACTCGCGTGCATCAGCCCCAGGCCGAGCGCCGCCATGCCGCGCGCCGTGTCGTCCTTGTAGCTCGACAGACCTGCGACGAGCGGCTCGGCGAGCGACGCATCACCCGACAATCCGGCTCCGAGCGCGCAGGCGGCGAACTCGTCCGTGGTGCGCGCGCGCTCGAGGCCCGAGCGCAGCGCGGCCGGGATGTCGCCCGGCACGGGCAGCGCATTGCGCTGCAGCTCGTGCGCCAGCACGCCTAGCGCCACCGCCGCCCAGGGGCGGATGCGGTTCTGGCTCGAGGCCAGCGACTGCTCGAGGAAGTTCGCCGCGTCGCGCACGGCCGCCTCGCGCGCATCTGCCTTGCCCGCGCCGCGCGCGAGCGCCACCAGTGCCAGGCGCCGCGAGGCCTCCTCGCCGAAACCGGCCGTGCGTTGCAGCGCAGCGCGGATGCGGCGGTCGACGTCCGCGTCGTTCGGACGCGCGATCTCGCCCAGCGCGATCACGCAGCTCTGGCGCACCGCACCGTACTCCTTGGCGCCCTTCTCGAGCACCGGCAGCAGCGCCTCGGCGACCAGCGTGCGCACTTCCTCGGGCATGCCCGGGACGAGGCGCGCCAGCGCCGTCGGCACGTGCACGCGCACCGCAACGGGCATCTTCTCGTCGCCCAGCACGTCGCACAGCCAGGCGATCTGCGAGAGGCGGCAGCTCTCTGGATCGTGTCCCAGTCCGCCGCAATCGCAGCCGGGCGGGCCGAGCTTCTCGTCCACGGGCACGAGCCCGAGCGCGATCACCGCGGCGACGCGGATCTCCTCGGAGCACTCCGGCTGCAGCAGCGCCGCGAAGAGCTGGGCCACGACCTCCGTGCGCTGCTCGGCCGTGTCCGCGCGCGAACCGGCGAGCCCGAGCGAGTAGGCCGCGAAGGCGCGCAGCTGCGGCGGGACCTTTTCGACCTGCGCCAGGCGCCGGCCGTCGGCGTCGTCCGCGAGCAGCGACCCGAGCGCCTGCAGCGTGCCCGCGCGGCCTTCGACGGCCAGCGCCAACGCGGCCGCGCCGCGCAGGTCCAGCGTGCCCTCGTGCAGGTAGAACGAGATGTAGGGATCGAGCTCGCCGTCGCCCGGATCCTGTGCGACCTCGGCCAGCGCCAGCACGGCCGAGCTGACGTAGGGGACCGTGCCGCCGGACTTCTCGATCAGCGCACGCAGCGCCTTGTCCAGGCGCGCGCGCACGTAGCTCGCGTAGTCGGTAGGCGCATCCGCACCGAGCGCCTGGTCGCCGAGCGAGAGGCTGCCGTGCAAGCGGCCGCCGAGGTCGAGGTAGGCCTGCTGGTTGAACTCCCACCACTTGCGCCAGTCGGCCGGGTCCTCGGTCGTCGGACCGGTCTCGAGCGCGTACGAAGGCAGCGAGGGAATGCGCGGCCGTGGAATCGATCCGTTCGTCCCGCCCGGTTGCGCGCTGCCGCCGCCCGTGGACGCGCCGCCGCCACCCGAGTTGCCGCCACCGTAGCCGCCGCCGCCAGGACCAGAGTACGAGCCACGCCCGCCTCCACGCATCCCGCCTCAGCAGCGACGCTGGGCCGCGGACGCATCCGCGAGGACGAGCAAACCGATCAACGACAGGCCGCCGAGCAACACAGAACGCTTCACGGAAACCTCCTCGAACGAAGGAGCCACCGCCAGGACGCAGCCCATTATGCCTCCGTCCCGGACGGGGCAACAAGGCCGAGGGTTCCGTACGAATCACGCCCGAGGCTTCCTCGTCCGGTGCGGGAGGGGGGGCGCGGAGCCGGAACGGCTAGACTCGGACGCGACCGAGGCTCATCCGCTGAATACCTCCGAGAGCTTCCTGCAGTTGGGGATCGCGCTGGCGCTGGGCCTGCTCGTGGGGCTCGAGCGGGAACGCTCGGAGGCGCCGTTGGCGGGATTCCGCACGTTCCCGCTGGTGACGCTGCTCGGTTCGCTGGCGGGGCTGCTCGCGCCGGCGCTCGGCGCCTGGCTACCGGCCGCCGGACTGGTTGCGCTGGCGCTGACGATCGGCGTGGGGGATCTCCTGCGCCTCAAGGACGGGCCGCCAACGCACCCGGGCATCACGACCGAGATCGCGCTGCTCCTGATGTACCTCGTCGGCGCCGGGATCGTCTCCGGGCTGCTCGAGCCCTGCGTCGTGCTGGCGGGGACGCTGGCCGTGCTGCTGCACTTGAAGGAGCGCATGCACGCGCTCGCGCACCGGCTCAGCGAAGAGGACGTGCTGGTGCTGTTCCGCTTCGTGCTGATCGCGCTGGTCGTGCTGCCGATGCTGCCCGACCGGGCCTACGGTCCCTTCGAGGTGCTCAACCCGAAGGAGATCTGGTGGATGGTCGTCCTGATCGTCGGCATCGGCCTGGCGAGCTACGTCGCCTACCGGCTGTTCGGCCAGCGCGCGGGCACGCTGCTGGCGGGGATCCTGGGCGGGCTGATCTCGAGCACTGCGACCACCGCCAGCTACGCGCGGCGCGTGCGCGCCGAGCCGGGTCTGGCGGGCACCGCGGCACTGGTCGTGCTGATCGCCTCGACCGTCGTCTACGCGCGCGTCGCCGTGCTGCTGCTGGCGGTGACGCCGTCGCGGGCGCGCGAGATCCTGCCGCCGATCCTGATCCTGCTCGGCTGCTTCGTCCTGATCGGCGCCTGGGCCTGGAGGGGTCGCAAGCCGGCGCAGGTCCCGGTCGAGCACGCGGCCCAGGCGGCCGAGCTGCGGCCGGCGCTGGTCTTCGCCCTGATCTATGCCGCCGTGCTCTTCGCCGTGGCCGCAGCGCGGCACTACTTCGCCGACCCCGCAGCGCTGTACGGCGTGGCGGCGCTCTCCGGCCTGACCGACGTCGACGCGATCACGCTCTCGACCGCGCGGCTGGTGGACAGCGGACGTCTCGAGCCGGACACGGCCTGGCGCCTGATCGTGCTGGCCACGCTCTCGAACCTCTGCTTCAAGGGACTGCTCGCGTTCGTGCTGGGCGGACGCGAACTCGGCCGGCGGCTGGCCTGGACCTTCGGCCTGGGGCTGCTCGCCGGCTGCGCGCTGCTCGCACTCTGGCGCTGAGCGCGCTTGCACCGCGGGCAACGCACCGCTCCAATGCGGCCCAACCCGAGGCTTCCCAAATGCCCAAGCCGCTGCACATCGCCCTGATCGGCCAGAAGTTCATGGGCCGTGCCCACTCGAACGCCTGGAGCCAGGTCAACCGCTTCTTCGACCTGCCCATGGTCACGCGCCTCGACACGGTCGCGGGACGCAACCCCACGGAGCTGGCGATCTTCGCCGACAAGTGGGGCTGGAAGAAGGGCACTACCGACTGGCGCACGCTGGCCGAGGACGCCGAGCTCGACCTGATCGACGTCGGCACCTCCAACGACGTGCACGCCGAGATGTCGATCGCGATGCTCGAGGCCGGGAAGCACGTGGCCTGCGAGAAGCCGCTCGCCGCCACGCTGCCCGACGCGCGCGCGATGCGCGATGCGGCGCTGCAGAAGCCGAAGCTCAAGACCTTCGTCTGGTTCAACTACCGCCGCTGCCCCGCCCTGGCGCTGGCCTGGCAGCTCATGCGCGAGAACCGCCTGGGCCGCATCTACCATGTGCGCGCGACCTACCTGCAGGACTGGGGCGGCCCGCAGACGCCGCTGCTCTGGCGCTTCCAGAAGAAGCACGCCGGCTCGGGCGCGCACGGCGACCTCAACTCGCACCTGGTCGACATGGCGCGCTTCCTGGTGGGCGAGGAGATCACCGAGATCCAGGGCGCGCTCTCGCGCACGTTCATCACCGAGCGCATCCTGCCCGAGTCGCTCTCCGGCAAGGGGCCGCCCAAGAAGGGCAAGAGCGACGTCGACGACGCGCTGCTCTTCCTGGCCAGCTTCTCCGGCGGCGCGACGGCCAGCTTCGAGGCCACGCGTCTGGCGCCCGGGCGCGAGAACTCGAACACGATCGAGATCAACGGCGAGCTCGGCTCGCTGCGCTTCGACTTCGAGTCGATGAACGAGCTGTGGTTCTTCGACACCACGCTGGGCAAGCGCCTGGCCGGCTGGCGCCGGATCATGTGCACCTCGACCGAGGGCGCGCACCCCTACGCGGCCAACTGGTGGCCCGACGCGCACGTGCTGGGCTACGAGCACGGCTTCGTCAACATGGCGGCCGACATCGTGCGTGTGCTCTCCGGCATGGAGCCGATCGTGCCGCTGCCGGATTTCGAGGACGCCTACCAGACGCAGCGCGTGCTCGTGGCGGCGCTGGTCAGCGCCAAGGAACGCTCGGCGGTCAAGCTCGAAGACGTGAAGTGATGCGTGGCCGCAGGCTGCTGCTTGCCCTCGTGCTCGCGGCGCCGTGCACGGCCTGCCTCAGCGACAGCTATCGTCACCGGGTGCCCTTGCCCGAGCGTCTCGCCTGGCTGCACGAGGGCACAACCGAGCGCTCCGAAGTCCTCGAGAGGCTCGGGCCTCCCCAGCGCAGCTTCGAGAACGAGCGCATCCAGACCTGGGACGTGTGCTGGGAGCCCGTGGACGAGGGTTGGGACCCGCATCACACTCTCGTCCTCGTCTTCGATGCAAGCCAGCGCATCGTGCGCGCCAGCCTGGTGAACTTCGAATGAGGCTGCATGCGCTGATTCACCTGCTGTCCGTGTCGGCGCTCAGCCTCTGCGCCGGCTGTCTCTGGTGGCCCGATCACGGCCTGAGGCTCGGCATCCGAACGGAGTCGCGGGCCGCGCTCGAGCCCGGCCGGGTGACGCGCGAGGACGTGCTGTGCGAACTCGGCGCGCCCCATTGGGCCAGTGTCGACGGCAAGCGCTTCGTGTACTGGTCGTGCGAGTACGACAGCATGGCGATGGTCTACATCGTGGTGGAAGGCGCGGAGCTCTTCTGGGGCAAGGATCACTACCTGCTATTCGAATTCGACGAGGCAGGTGTCCTGCGCGTGCAGCGCGAACGCACGCGCGGGTTTTCATGCTCCGGTTTCTCAGGGCACGGTGTGCCCGACGCCGCGGGATGCGAGGCGCTGTTCGCCACTTCCGCGCCGGGAAGCTGAACGGAGCGCTCCACGCTAGGATGGAGCGATCATGGTCCCGCTCCTCTCCCTCGTCCTTGGGGCGCTCGCGCTGCAGCAGCCCGCCACCGAGAAACTTCCGCTCTCCGTCCTCTACGCCGGCAACCCGGGCACGCCCTACAGCGCGGCCTGGGAGAAGTTCCTCGGCGAACACACCACGCGCGTGAAGTTCGTCGCGGGCAGCGCGCTCAAGCGCGCCGATCTCGCCGGCTTCGACCTGCTCGTCATCGACGGCGAGGTCGAGTCGAAGGCTCCGGGCCAGGAGCTCACGCTCAAGAGCGAGAAGGTCAAGCTCGTGCTCGACGAGTTGCAGGGCTTCCCCGTCGTCCTGATGGGCGGCCAGGGCGGCTTCGTCTCGGACGACCTGCACCTCAAGACGAGCTGGCACGCGGGCTGACTGTGCCTCTCGAATCGGGCCGTCGTGCTGCGGCCCGGACACGAGCTCTTCCAGAAGCCCTTCCCCGTCACGATCGCGCTCGAGGACACGCCCTCGCCCGACAACTTCGCCAAGTGGGAGCCGGGCTTCGGACCCACGCTGAAGACGTTCCCGATCTTCGCCGCCTACGACGAGAAGAAGGACGAGCCCGGCCTCGTGACGAGCGACATGGGCTTCGAGGACGTGCCCGATGCCGAGCGCATCCTGGGCGGGATCAACATGAAGGGCCCGGACTACGCCGCGGTCGCGCGCCACGGCTCGTTCGTGATGTGGGGCTTCCACGCGCTGCCCGAGGGCTTCACCGACGCGGGGCGCCGGCTGTACCTCAACGCGCTCGCCTACGCGGTCGCGCACAAGGGCGCCGAGGTCGAGACGCTGCGCCTGCGGCCCTCGCGCACGGACCTGCTCGAGGCGCTGACGATCTTCCTCGGCCTGTACCCCGAGGCCGAGCGCGCGGGCATGCTCCAGCGGCACTTCGCGGGCGAGCCGATCCCCGCCGAGCTGCTCACCGACCAGGCCGCCGGCCGCAAGTGGTACGCCGAGCGCGCGCCATTCCTGCACCCGGTCGCCGACGGCTCCGACTGGAACACGGCCTACCAGCTGGCGGTCGATCCCGAGTGCAAGGCGCTCGGCTTCGCGAACGACTCGCTGCCGTTCCTCGACGCGCTCGCCGCGCGGCTCGCGAAGGACAAGCAGGACGCGCTCGCGACGACGCTCGCCGCGCGCTACGTGCCCGACGTGCCGCTCCCCGAGTTCGGCGCCTGGCTGGCGAAGAACCGCGAGCAGCTCTACTTCACCGAGGCCGGCGGCTGGATCTGGCGCGTCAAGGGCACGCGCGCGAAGAGCCCCGCGCTGCGCCTCGTCGAGGCCGCGGAGGCCGAGGATCCGGTGACGGTCAAGGCCGAGGCGACCGAGACGACGCTCACGATCACGCTGCGCGTGCGCGCGGGCTGGCACGTCTACTCGCCCAAGGCGGCCGCGGGCAAGGCCGTGAGCTTCGAGATCCTCGCCGGCTCGGCCTTCGAGGCTGCCGGCGAGCCGCTCTGCGATGCCGAGCCCGACGGTTCGATGCGCGGCTACGTGGAGATCAAGGTCCCGATCCGGCGCGTGGGGAAGGGCGAGGCGCTCACCATCGACTTCACGTACACGGTCTGCGACGAGAAGGCCTGCCGGCCGCCGAAGACGCTGCGCTTGACGCGCTGAAGGCGGTGCGGGCGGGCGAGCGGAGATTCGCTATCCTGTTCCCACCATGCCGCGCCCCGTCTGCCTCTTCACCGGCCAATGGGCCGATCTGCCGCTCGAAACGCTGGCCAAGAAGGCCAAGTCCTTCGGCTACGACGGCCTCGAGCTCGCCTGCTGGGGCGATCACTTCGAGGTGCAGCGCGCGTTGAAGGACAAGACCTACGCGAAGAAGCACTGGGACCTGCTGCAGGACAACGGCCTCGTCTCGCTGCGCGATCTCGAACCACCTCGTCGGGCAGGCGGTCTGCGATCCGATCGACGAGCGCCACAAGCCGATCCTGCCCGAGCACGTCTGGGGCGACGGCAAGCCCGAAGGCGTCAAGAAGCGCGCGCAGCAGGAGATGATCGACACCGGCAAGGCCGCGCGCGCGTTCTTCGACGCCGCGCCGAAGAGCGTGAAGGAGCAGCTCAAGCGCTCCGGCCGCACGACGGTGGTCGGCTTCACCGGCTCGCCGATCTGGCACATGGCCTACGCCTTCCCGCCGCACACGCCGGGCGCGATCGAGAAGGGCTACGCGCAGTTCGCGGCCGACTGGAAGCCGATCCTCGACGCCTTCGACAAGCTCGACGTCAACTTCGCGCTCGAGGTGCACCCGACCGAGATCGCCTTCGACATCGCATTCGACGCGCATGGCGCTGCAGGCGGTCGGCAACCACAAGCGCTTCGGGTTCAACTTCGACCCGACCCACTTCGGCTACCAGGGCGTCGACTACCTCGCGTTCCTCTCGCGAGTTCGGCGCGCGCATCTGCAACGTGCACGTGAAGGACGTCTGGTGGTCCGAGACGCCGATGGGGGCGGGCGTGTTCGGCGGCCATGCAGGGCTTCGGCACGACGGAACGCTTCTGGGATTTCCGCTCGCCCGGCCGCGGCCGCATCGACTTCGAGGGCATCATCCGCATGCTCAACCACGTCGACTACCACGGCCCGCTGACGGTCGAGTGGGAGGATTCGGCGATGGACCGCGAGCACGGCGCCAAGGAGTCGGTCGCGCTTCGTGCGCCGGCTCGACTTCAACCGCAGCGCGCGCGCCTTCGACGCGGCGTTCGCGGATTGAGCGCGCGATGACGAAGAGCCCCCCGCCGCGCTGCTCCCGCGCCTGTCCCTGATGATGTTCCTGCAGTACGCCATCTGGGGCGCGTGGCTGCCGTTCCTGTGGTCGTTCCTCGCGGGCCAGCGCCACATGCAGCCGGCGCAGATCGGCAACATGTTCGCGGCGGGAGCGGTCGGCGCGATCGTCGGGCCCTTCATCGCCGGCCAGGTCGCCGACCGCTGGTTCGCGACCGAGAAGTTCCTGGCGCTCTCGCACCTCGTCGGCGCGGTGCTGGTCTGGGAGCTGGCCTCGATCGAGAGCTACTCGGGCTTCCTCGTCTTCTCGCTCGTCTACGGCATGGTCTACGCGCCGACGCTGGCGCTGACGAACTCGCTCGCGTTCCACCACCTGCCCGACCGCGACGCGCAGTTCGGCAAGGTCCGGCTGTGGGGGACCTTCGGCTGGATCGTGGTGGGGCTCGCGATGGGGCAGTGGCTGCACCTGCACCATTCGGCCGACGTCGTCGCGGGCAAGGCGGACGCCTTCCGCCTCTCCGCGATCCTCGGCGGCGTGATGGGGTTCTACTGCTGGACGCTGCCGCACACGCCGCCGACGAAGAGCGCGAGGTCGAACGCGACCATCGATGCGCTCTCCGAGATCACGCGCCAGCCGCTGATCACGCTCTTCCTGCTGGCGGTGCCGGTGAGCTGCATCCACCAGTTCTACTTCGTGCACACCGAGTCCTTCCTGGGCGCCAAGCAGGCCGCGGCGCCGGCCTTCTTCAAGACGCTCTTCGGCGAGGGCGGCGGCGGGCTGATGACGATCGGGCAGATGAGCGAGGTGCTGGTGCTGGGCGCGATCCCGCTGGTGGCGAAGAGGGTGCCGCGCAGGACGCTGCTGGCGATCGGACTCGTGGCCTACGCGCTGCGCATGGAGCTCTTCGCCAACGTCGACACGCTGCCGCTGCCGCCGATGGTCACGCTGGTGCTCGGCATCGCCTTGCACGGCCTGTGCTTCGGCTGCTTCATCTTCGTCGCCTTCATGGTGGTCGACGAGGAGACCTCGGGCGACGTGCGCGCGAGCGCGCAGAACCTGTTCAACCTGGTGATCGTGGGCATCGGCGTGATCGTCGGCAGCAAGATCGCGGGCGAGGTCGCCGCCTGGGCGAGCGCGAGCGGGACGATGGACTACCACAAGCTCTTCTCGGTGCCGATGTGGGCCGCGATGGCCTGCCTGGTGCTGCTGCTGCTCTTCTATCCGCGGGGGAAGCCGGTACCGGCCGAGGCGAGCTGAACGATGCTGCGGTCCATCGTCCTCGTGCTGCTCGCCCTCGGCCTCGCGCCGCAGGTCCCGCGCGCTCCCGAACGCCCGCGCGATCCGTGGGTCGTGCGCTGTGCCCTCGACGGCCGGCCGCGCATGGTCGTCTTCGCGCTCGATGCAGACATGTACTGCGCCTACGACGCGCAGCGCTGCGCGTTCTACGCCGCCTGGAAGGGCAGCGTGCGCGGCACGGGCACGAAGCTCGAACTCGAGGGCACGCGCTACACCAGCGGCTTCGACGAGCACGCCTGGGAGGTCTACGTCGGCGACAAGCTGGTGCAGGCCGACGTGCTCTGGGGCGGCTACTGGATGCACGACGGCGTGTGCACGATGCTGTTCGAGGTCTTCCTGCCCGACGGCCGGCACTTCCAGGTGCGCGAGACGCCCGAGTTCACGCGCCCCGAGGACCTGTTCAACGAGGAGCAGCTCGGCGACCTGGTGCTGTTCAAGGGCGATCCGGGGCTGCGGCGCTCGTTCTTCGCGGCGCAGATGCCCGCGGACGTGCGCGTCTGCCTGCGCCTGGCCTTCGGCGGCGCGCGCGGCAAGTACGTCGAGTCGATGGAGCGCGAGAACCCCGACAGCAAGGAAGGCTGGATCGTGCTCGCCGGCGATCGCCCGCTGAACAACGCGCTGCTCTACTGGAAGCGCGAGGAGGGCAAGTAGCGTGCTGTTGCCGCTCGCACTCGCACTCGCCGGGGTGCACCCCGCCTTCCAGCGCGCGGAGCTGCTGCCCGCGGGCTTCGAGCACCACGTCGGCGCCCTGGCCTTCCGGCCGGGCGGCGACCTCGTGCTCTGCGACGACGCGGAAGGCAGCGTGTGGAGCCTCTCGGGCGTGCTCTCCGGCGATCGCGGACAGGTGCGCGCCAAGCGCGTCGCCGCCGGCCTCGACCGGCCCAGCGCGCTGTGCCTCGTGGGCGAGCGGCTGTTCGTGCTGCAGCGCCAGGAGCTGAGCGAGCTGATCGACCTCGACCACGACGGTGTGGCCGACACCTACAGCTGCCTGTGCGCCTCGTGGAAGGTGGGCAACGACCCCGCGGAGGCGGTCCGCGGCCTCTCCTTCCGCGACGGCTGGTTCACGACCACGCTGGCCAGCGGCAAGCGCATCCGCGCCGCGCTCGAGGACGGCCGCGCCGAGGACGTGTCTTCCGGCGACGAGGAGTTCGTGCGCGTCGCACTCTCCAAGGACTGCGGACCGTACGCGGGGCAATCCTGCCGTGCGGACCACGGTCTCGTGCGCGAGTGCTTCGAGGAGATCGAGGGCGTCCGGCAGGCCTGCAAGCTGCGCTTCGCGAGCGACGAGTGCGTCGCGCCCGGCCCGGACGGCGCGCTGTACGTCGGCGGGGGCGCGAGCGTCGCGAAGCTCGCGTACACGGGCGCGGAGGTCCTCGACCTCTTGGCGGTGCACGCACGCAGCAATGGCTTCGAGCTCGAGTTCACCGAGCCGCTCGCGCCCGGCTTCGGCTGGGATCCGTCCCTCTGGTCCGCCGACGCGCTCGAGATCCGCTCCGCGAGCGTCTCGGCCGATCGCAAGCACGTCGAGCTCGAGATCGCCGGGCTCGAAGCGGGCCATGTCGTGCATCTCTCGGCGCTCGGCCCGCTGCCCTCGGAGAAGGGGACCGCGGCCTGGAGCAGCGAGGCCTGGTACGACCTGCGGCGCCTGCCGAAGCAGAAGCCGGTGCAGGTCCTCCCGCGCCCGAAGCCGGCGAGCGAGCCGGGCTGGAAGGTGCTCTTCGACGGCCACAACGTCTCCGAGTGGCGCGGCTACAAGCAGAAGGAGATGCCGGCGACCGGCTGGAGCGTGGAGGACGGCGCGCTCGTCAACCACGGCGGCGGCGGCGACATCGTCAGCCGCGAGGAGTTCGCCGACTTCGAGCTCGAACTCGAGTGGAAGGTCCCCGAGGGCTCGAACAGCGGGATCTTCTTCCACGCCAGCGAGGACCACGACTTCGTCTGGGAGTCGGCGCCCGAGTTCCAGATCCTCGACGACGCGCACCACCCCGACGGCCAGAACCCCAAGACCTCGGCCGGCTCGAACTACGCGCTGATTGCGCCGCCGCCCGGCGTCACGCGTCCGGTCGGCAGCTGGAACGTCGCGCGCATCCGCGTGCTCGGCAGCCACGTCGAGCACTGGCTGAACGGCGTCAAGCTGCTCGAATACGAACTCTGGACACCGGAGTGGAACGCGCTCGTCGCGGGCAGCAAGTTCGCGAAGATGCCGGGCTACGGCCTCGAGAAGACCGGCCACCTCGCGCTGCAGGACCACGGCGATCCGGTCTCGTTCCGCGACATCCGCATCCGCCCGCTCGTACGATAGGCGCATGAGCGCCACGCTGTGCGTCGAGAAGGGCACGCTGCACGTCGTCGTGGCCTACGACGTGGGCCTGCTGGTCGATCTCGAGCAGTGCCGGCGCTCGATCACCGACCTGACCGAGCTGGCGAAGATCCGCCACAAGGGCGTCGCGCCGCCCTTCTTCCAGTTCGACCCGCTGCCGCTGCGCGTGACGCAGGCCATCGAGCCGCTCTCGATCGGCCGCTTCCGCTCCAGCGCGCAGGTCGAGCTCGTGATCTACGACTTCGGCGGGATCTCGGTCCTCTACGAGGTGCCGATCGCCGGTCCGCTCGAGGACCTGGTCGGTCTGTCCTGCGATCTCGCCTCGAGCGCCGCCTTCCGTGACGATTCGCGCGCGCGCGTCGAGCACCTGATGACGTTCATCGAGCCCTCGGTCTCGCAGCCCAACATCGAGGACCTGACCGAGGAGTACTCGATCTTCCAGGTCAGCCGCTTCGAGGGCGGTCTCGAGCCCGCGGGGCTGCCCGGCCCGCACGGCCAGGCGCTGGCGCGCCTCTTGCGCGCGGAGCGCGACCCGCTCAGCGAGCAGGAGGTGGCCGAAGCGCTCGGCGCGCGCGTCTCCTTCGGCCTGGCGGACGTGGCGATCATCGACTGGAACGCGGCGCTGCTCTGCGACAGCGAGCCCGAGGACGTGATCTCGGTGCTCGAGTTCGCCAACCTGCAGCTGCTCGAGCTGCGCTACCTCGACGCGCGCCTGGACCGTTCGCTCGACCGTTCCTACGAGATCCTGGGCGCGCGCCGGCGCCTGGTGCAGCTGCGCATGCCCGGCCACACGCGCGCGGAACTGCGGCGCGTGGCGCAGTTCCGCGTGGACGGCGCGATCCTCTTCGAGCAGGTCAACAACGCGCTCAAGCTGATCGGCGACCAGTACCTGGCGCGCGTCTACCGCGCGGCGGCCGGGCGCTACCGCCTGGCGGAGTGGAACGCGGGCATCCTGCGCAAGCTCGAGACGATCGAGGACATCTACGAGAAGGTGCACGACCACGCGACCGAGATCCGCATGGAGGTGCTGGAGTGGATCATCATCCTCTTGATCGCGCTCGAGCTCTGCCTGCCGCTGTTGCGCAAGAGCTGATGCGCTTCAAGCCGCCGGCGTCGTGCGCAGCGGCTGCGCCGGCGGCGCCTGGACCAGGCGCGCGAGCGTCCAGATGCAGAAGACCGCGCACACGCAGGCGGCGAAGAGCGCCACCAGGCCGAGCGCGATCATGATCAGCGGCCGGGCCGGGTGCGTGTCGTAGTAGCCCGGGTTGCGCTCCTCGCGGACCGCGATGCGGATCAGCTGCGCGACCGCGCCCAGGCCGGCGAAGTAGGCGAAAGCGCCCGAGAGCGAAGCACCGATCCAGGTGCTGAAGGCCGCGCGCTTCTGCGCGTGCCGCATCCACCAGCCGAGCCCGACCGCGGTCGCCGCCAGCGGGATTCCGACCAGCAAGGCGATGCCGATGAAGACGAGGAAGGCAGGTCCCATGCCTCTCATGCTCGCAGCACGCTCGCCAAACGCAAGGACCGGCTCAGGACCGGTCCTTGCCAGGGCTTCGCGACCTCACCTCGTCGCGAACCTAGCCCTCCCTCTTCGTGCCCGTGCTCGGTTCGCCGCGCTGCCAGCGCTCGGCGTTGGCCTTCCACCAGGCCACCCAGGCCTTGTTCGACTCGCCCGGGTGCTCGCCGGTCAGCTTCGAGAGCGCAGTGCGGATGGTCGCGTTCTCGACCTGGAACTGGATGTCCTGCACGCCGTCGACGGCCGCGTCGGTGACCATGCCCTCGAGCACCACGTTGACCACCGGGTCCGCGACGGCCTGGAACTGCGCCACCTGCACGTCGAAGTCCTGCACGTAGGCGTGCTGCGTGCCGACGAAGATGTGCGAGTGCGGGATGCGGCCCGTGCTGGTCGACTGCGCCGGCGAGGCCAGTCGCGCGACGAGCGGCGCGACCGCGGCCGAGTTGCCGATCACCCCGAGGGCCTCGGCCGCGTTCGCGCGCGCTGTGCTGGAGCTCGAGTCCTCGACCGTGCGCACCAGCGGCACGATCCAGGCTTCCTTGCCCGAGGCCTTGACGCCTCGCGCGCAAGAGAGGCGCACGTCGGCCGACGGGTCGTAGACGGTGTGCAAGAGCAGCGACTTGCCCGCGACGCCCGGGCACAGCCGGCGCAGTGCGTGCGCGGCGAAGCTGCGGCGCACGACGACCTCGGAGCCGAGGTCCTTCGTCAGCGCCTGCTGCAGCGCCTGCTTGTCGACGCACTTGCCGAGCTCGTGGATCGCGACCTCGCGCGGCGCGGCGCCGAGCGGCGAGGCGAAGCGGATCAGTGCCTCGCGCGCGGCGGCCTCGTCGGCGGCACCTTCGATCGCCGGCACCTTCAGCAGGTTCTCGCGCTGCAGCGTCGCGATCGCACCCGCGTGGTCGGCGTCGGCGCAGAGCACCGCGTCGAGCTCGGCGAGCGCCTCCTGCAGCAGCCCGAGTCCGAGCGCCGTGTGCGCCAGCTCGACGCGCGCGCCGAGGTTCTTCTTGTCGGCCAGCTTGGCCGTGCTGTTGTACTGCGCCAGCGCGGCACTCTCGTCCATCACGCGCGTGACCATGCCCGGCTGCAGCTCCTGCCAGCCCTTCTTGTTCTTGTAGGTCCACGTCCCGTCGACGCATTTCGAGACGACGCGGATCGTCTGGCCGTTGGCGAGCGTGAGGATGCGCCGCAGCTCCTTCGTCTCGTCGCCCGCGCGCGCGGTCGAGGAGAGGACGAGCGAGCAGGCGAGCAGGGCCAGGAATGAGCGCTTGTTCATGGGTGGGACCGGGATGGGCGGGGGACGGGTGCAGGATCCATGCCACGCGGCCTCGGAGCTGCTACACACCTCCGGCTGGCAGGTTACCGCTCAGCGGGTGAGCGACAACGCACGCGGGCTGTTCGGTCCAGGTACGTCCGGGTCAGTGCCCGAAGAGCGCCTTCGCATCCTCGAGGAAGCGCGCGAGCTCCGGATCGATGCCCGATTGGGTGCTGATCCAGGTCGTCGCGCGCTCGTACCAGAGCTTGGCCTCGCCCGAGTTGCCGAGCTTCTCGTTTGCCATCGCGAGGAACATCCAGTCCATCGCCTGGCCGGCGCCCTGCAGGCGCACGGACTGCTGCAGCGCCTCGATCGAACCCCTCCAGTCGCCCGTGTAGTAGAGCGAGACGCCGAGCGTGTTCCAGGCCTCGAAGCTGTTGCCGAGCTCGGCCGCGCGCCGCGCGAGCTGCGCCGCCGCGGCGTAGTCGCGCATCTTCTCGTTGGGCGTCGAGGTCAGCACCCAGGCGAGGTTGTTGAGCACGTTGGGGTCGGCCTTCGACGCGCCGAGGTACTGCTCGACGAGCTGCTGGCGGTCGTCCACGGAATCGCCCGAGAGCACGGCCTCGAACAGGGCGGCGCGGAACGGAGCCATGTTGGGATTCGAGTCTACGGCGACCTCCGCGAGGCGCTTGGCCTCCTTCGGGTCGCCGCGCAGCAGCGCACAGTGGCTGACGGTCAGCGCCGCCCAGCCGTGCACCCAGTCCGGATCCCGGCGCTCGACGAGCGGGCGCAGGATCGCCTCGGCCTCGGGAATCTGTCCCAGGCTGTAGCGGCCGACGCCGAGGTGGAAGAGGAAGGCTCCGTCGTCGGGCCGCTGCTTGAGCAGGATCGTGAACTGCTCGACCGAGCGGTCGAACTCGCCGAGCTTGAAGTACAGCCGGCCGAGGTAGTAGCGCGAGACGATGCTGTCGGGACGCAGCGCGAGCGCCGCGCGGTAGTTCTCGACCGCCTCGCGCATCTCGTCGGTGGGGCCGCTGTCGAGCTCGGGCGGCGTGAGCAGGCGGCCGAGCCGGTAGTGCAGCGAGAAATCCGCCGGGAAGCGGTCGATGCCGCGGCGGTAGACCGCGCGCGCGAGATCGCGCTGCTTCAGCTCCTCGAGCGCCGAGCCGAGCAGCTCGACCGTGATCGGCGGCTGGTCCTCGAAGCCCGATTGCACGATCCCGCGCAGGACGTCGAGCGCGCCGGCGGCGAGCGCCTCGCGCAGGTCGGCGCGCAGCGCGTCCGGATCGACCGCGTGCGCGACGTCGAGGGCGCGCGCAGTGCCGGGCTCGTCGTGGGCGCCGCGCCGAATCGCGGTCAGCGAGTCGAGGAAGAGCGCGATCTCGGAGCCGAAGCCGCGCTGCTTCAGCGCCTTCGCGACATCCTCGGGCGCGCCCGCGTCGAGCTCGATCCCGTGGCGCTTGAACGTCGCGACGTAGGCCTCGGCCGAGCCGGCGCTCGCGCCCTGGCCCGGGTCCCAGATCGGCTCGCGCGCCTCGATCAACTCGGCGAGCATTTTGCGGTTGTCGGCCTCGAGCTCGGCCTGCTTGCGCGCGCGCTCGCTGCCGCTGCGCAGCTCGCCGAGCACCGATGCGACCTGCGCGGAGATCTCGGGTGAGGCGCCGCCGCTCCCGGCCAGCGCCTGGGCCCGTTCCGCGGCTGCGACGGCCTCGTCCCAATGCCCGCCGCCCTTCTGGCCCGAGGCCTCGGCCAGCGCCGCGCCGACCTCGGTCGAGAGCTTTGCGTCGCGCGCGACTTGTTCGCGCTCGTGCGTGCGGCGCTCGTTCTGCACGTAGGCCCAGCTCCCGCCGCCGACGAGCAGGATCGCGACGCCGGCCACGCCGAGCGCCGCGGTCAGGCGGCGCGCCTTGCGCTCCTCTTCGACGCGCACGAGCGCCGCTGCGCTCTCGGCCTGCGCCGCGTGCGCGCGCTGCTCGACCGTGATCAGGTAGGTGTGCACGCGCTCGGCCAGCACGCCGGCATTGGCCGGACGCGCGGCCGCGGCGGGCATCAGGCAGTGCTTCGTGAGCTTGACGAGCTCGGGATCCGCGCCGCACTTCGCCAGGCGCTCGTAGGCGGGCTCGCACTCCGCCTGCGCCGCCGCGGCGATGATCGCGTCGCGCTCGCCGACATACGGCGGCAGCCCGGTCAGGATCTCGCACAGGATCGCGCCCAGCGCGAAGACGTCCGAGCGCTCGTCGAGCCGATCGACGTGGCCGGCCGCCTGCTCGGGCGGCATGTAGGCCGGCGTGCCCATCACCGATCCGACCATCGAGTCCGAACCGCTGCTCGAGTCCCGAGCGCACCGTCTCGAGGATCGTGAGCTGCGTGTGCGCCACGCGCGCGCGCTTCTCGTCGGCCGTGCCGCCGCGCGCGAGCACCTTGGCGAGGCCCCAGTCGACGACCTGCACCTCGCCGAAGGCGCCGACCATGATGTTGGCCGGCTTCAGGTCGCGGTGGATCACGCCGCGCGAGTGCGCGTAGGCCATCGTCTGGCAGACCGACTCGAAGATGTCGATCAGCCGCTGACGGTTCGCGGCGGGGGACTCGCGCTCGGCGAGCAGCATCGCCAGCGTGCGCCCCTTGACGAGCTTCATCGTGAAGAACGGCCGCTCGTCCTGCATCGTGCCGAGCTCGTACACGGGCACGATGCCCGGGTGCTGCAGCTGGCCGCCGATCTGCGCCTCCTCGACGAAGCGCTGCACGACCTCGGGCCGGTCCGCGAGGCGCTTGTCGAGCACCTTGACCGCGACGTCGCGCCCGAGATCCGTGTCGTGACCCTTCAAGATCACGCCCATCCCGCCGCGCGCGATCTCGCCCAGGAACTGGTAGTTGCTGCGCCCGCGCGGGACCGCGGTCTTCTCCTTCGAACTCGCGTCGATCACCGGCGAGGCGGTATTGCCCGATTCCTCGTCGCGCAACGTGACGCGCGGCGCCTCGCCGAGGCGTTGCTCGACGAGCTGCAGGACGGAGGGGGCGGGCTCGTCGTGCGACGGCTTGGGCGGGGGGGCTTCGGCCATGGTCCGACCAGCCTACCGGACCACGGCGCGGATCAGCGCTGGAAGATCGGCAGCAATCCCTCGGGCAGCGCGAGGAAGAGCGCGTTCATCGCCGTCGCGTACGACTTGCCGTAGCGCTCGTCCTTCCAGCTGCCGTCCCTCTCCTGCAGCGCCAGCACGCGCTCGCGCTCTCTGCCGTACCAGGTCGCGAAGAGCGAGCGGTCCTGCGCCTGCCAGAAGGCCTGCGCCAGGTAGACGCGCTCGTAGTAGGGACACGAGACGTGCTGGCCGTCCTTCGGGTCGGCGGCCTGCGCGCCCCACAGGCCGTCCTTCTCGCGCGCGGCGAGCTCGCGCACGAGGTAGTCGTAGCCGTTGCGGATGATCCTGCCGTCGTAGGTGCCGGCCGCGTTCAGGGTCGAGATCGCCGCGGCCGTCAGCGCCACGCTGGAGTGCTCGTCGCCCAGCGCATAGCGGAAGGAGCCGTCCTCCTTCTGCGAACGCGCGACGTAGTCGGTTGCGCGCGCGATCACCGAGCGTGTCGACCTTCAATCCCGCATCGCGCGCGGCGCGCAGCGCCTGCACGGCGGCGATGGTGATCGAGCCCTCGTGGTTCAGGCCCTTCTGCGGCTGGTACCACCAGCCGCCCTCGACGCCCTGGCTGCGCTCGATGCAGCGCGTCGCGGCCTCGAGCGCGGCGCGCGACCTGCTTCCCGCGCGCGGTCGCGGGCGACATGGTCCAGGCCTCGGCCAGCGCCAGCGTCGCGAAGCCGTGGCCGTGCATGCGCGAGACGAGGTCGCTCGAGCTCGAGACGTAGCCCGAAGGCATCGTGGGCTCGCTCTGGTCGGTGTGCGCGGCGAGCCAGTCGATCGCCGCGGCCAGCTCGTGGCCCTGCGGGCCGCGCTCGGGCGTGTTGCCGCCCGCCATCCAGGCCAGCGCCGCGAGGGCCGTCACGGCGACGCTCGCGCCGATGCGCGCGTCCGCGACCGGCAGCGAGCCGTCGCCCTCGCGCGCCGAGGCAGCCAGGAAAGCCGAGCGCGCGCTGCAGCGCCGCGCGCGAGGCGGCGTCCTCGCGTTCGGCAGCGGAGGAGCGCGTGTCGAGCGCCGGTGCGCCGGGCGCGGGCTGCTGCGCGCGCGCGTGGTCGTCCGCGCGCTCGGCGCCGGCCAGCGGGGCGAGCGTGAGCAGCGCGACCAGCGCGCACGCTGCGCGCCGCCGGCTCACGGCTTCTGGTTGAGCTTCTTGTAGTAGGCGTCGATCCACTCGCGGTAGCGCGCGGGCATCTGCCCGCCGCCCTGCGTGCGGAAGACGTCGCGCGCGTGCTCGGGCAGGTAGCCCCAGCTCTCGCGCGAATCCGGGCCGTGCGCGGCCTTCTCGGTCTCGGAACCCGGAGGCGACTTGCTGCTGGTGTTCTTGCCGTCGCCAGGCGCCTTCTTGTTGCCCTTGGGGTTCCCGTTCTGGTCGGGCTGCGAGCCGTCGGGCTGCTTGCCCTTCTCGGAGCCGGGCTTGTCCGGCGTGCTCTCGCGCTGCGTGGTCGTGTCGCGCTGGCCCTCGAGCGGGCTCTTGCCCTGATCGTCGCCCTGCTGACCCGTCTTGCCGCCTTGCGAGTTGCTCGAGCTCTTGCCGCCCTGGCCCGTGCCGCTGCCGCTGCCCTGGCCTTCCTGCTGTTGCTGCTGGGCGAGGTCGAGGATCTTGTCGATCGCTTCGACGACCGCCTTGCCCTCTTCCTGCGTGCGCTGCACCAGCGCGCCGATGCCGGCGGCGGACTTCTCGAGCGGCTTCTGCGCATCCTGCACGCCGCGCTCGCCGGCCGCGGCCTCCGAGAGCAGCTTGTCGATCTGGCGCAGGCGCGTCTCGACCTCGCCGAAGAGCTTGATCATCTTCTGCCGCGCGTCCTCCATGCCCGCGGGCAGCGGCACGTGCATCACGGAGTGGTCGCCCTCGGGCTTCACTTCGGGCTTCTGCTCCGGCTTCTGCTCCGGCTTTGCTTCGGGCTTGATCGCGGGCTTGGCCGGTTCCTGCGCGAAGGCGCTGCTGCCGGCGGCGACGAGGATCAGGGCGAGGCGCAGGGTGATTCGATTCATGGTTGGCTCGGTTGAATGTTCGCCCCAGGAATCGACCGCGCCCAGTGTTTGCCTGGACTTTTCGTTCGCGAACGCGCCGGGCGCCCCGGAGCAGGCGCGCTCAGGGCCTCTGGTTGAGCTTCTTGTAGTAGGCGTCGATCCACTCGCGGTAGCGCGCGGGCATCTGTCCGCCGCCCTGCGTGCGAAAGACGTCACGCGCGTGCTCGGGCAGATAGCCCCAGCCCTCGCGCGCATCCGGAGCGTGCGCGACCGCTTCGGTCGCGGGCTTCGTGGGCTTCTCGCCCGCGAGCTGCTGGCCGTCGCCCTGGGCCTTCTTGTTGCCCTTCGGGTTGCCGCTCTCGGCCGGCTTCTCGCCGTTGGGGCACGTTCCATTCTCCGCACCCGGCTTGTCGGGCGTGTTCTCGCGCTGCGTGGTCGTGTCGCGCGCGCCCGTGCGCGGGTCGCCCTTGCCGCTCTGTCCCTGCTGTGTGCCCGGCGAACCGCCGGACCCCGAGGAGCCCCTTCAGAGGCCCCCCGAGCGCATTCACGACGAGCCCGGCGGGTGCGGATGGTCGGCGAGCTCGAGGATCCTGTCTATCGCCTCGACGACCTGCTTGCCTTCGTCCTGCGTGCGCCGCACGAGCTCGGCCGTGTGCACGCCCGGGCTCGCGGCCGGACGCGCGGCGGAGCCGGCCTCGGCCAGCAGCTTGTCGATCTGGCGCAGGCGCTGCTCCACCTCGCCGATCAGCTTGCGCATCTGCTCGTGCGGGTCGTCGGCGGCGTGCGGGATCGGCACGTGGATCACCGGCGCCGGCTTCTGTTGCGGGTCCTGGAGCGGGGCGAGTGGCGCGAGCCAGAGCAGTACGTGCAGGATCATCAGCTCCTCCTCCTTCTCGTGTTGGTCAGGGTTTGTCGGTCTCCGGATCGGGGATGCCTAGTCGCTTGCGGAACTTCTCGAACAGGTCGCTGGTGCGCTGGTGGCGCCAGGCCAGGCGCTGCAGGTCCTCGTACAGCAGCGGGTCGAGCTCGCGGCCCTGGTCGACCTCCGGGTGCAGCGTCTTGAACTTGGCCAGCGCGTCCTGGATCTCGAGCTCCAGGCGCTTCATCAGCTTGAGCTCGGCCGTGTCGGGCACCAGCTGGTGGTGCGGCTGGTTCTGGCTCTGCTGGTCGCCGCCCTGCGGCGGCTCCTGCTTGCGGCGCTCCTTCTCCTGCGCCAGCGCCTCGGCCAGCCAGGCCAGCGACTCGGCCACGTCCTGCTGCAGCACCTGCACGCGCTCGCCGCTCTGGTAGTCGCCTTCCTCGCCCATCTCGCGCCCGATGCGCGCGAGGTCGGACTGCACCTGCTCGAGGATCTCGGCGAAGACCAGGCTGCCCTCGCTGGTGATGGCCTTCTGGATCTCGACCGCGCGCGCGCCCAGCGCGGCCTCGGCCTTGGCGATCTTCTTCAGCCGCAGGCGCTGCGTGTGCGTGGGCTTCTCGCCCGCCGGGCGGGCCTTGTCGACCTCGAGCGTCGCGCTCGTCTGCAGCTTGTGCTCCTCGATCAGCTGCTTGACCTCCTCGGCGATGCGGAAGAGCAGCTCCTCCTGGCGCAGGCGCTGGTACTGCTCCTCCTCCTGGCCGAGTTCCTTCTGCGCCTGCTGCATGTCGCGCTCGGTCTGCTGCGTGTCCTCCTGCCCGCTCTCCATGTCGCCCTCCTCTAGCGACTGCTTGGCCTTGCCGGCGCTCTGCTGCGCGCGGTCGAGGCTCGGCGCGGGCTGCGAGTTCTCGCGCTTGCGGTTGCGCTCGGCCAGCTCGGCCAGCTCGTTCTTGACCTGCTCCTGCTCCTGTGCGAGGTCCTTGGACTTCTGCTGCTGCTCGGGCGTGCGCGCGCCGGAGGGCTGCGAGCTCGCGCGTTGCGCGCGCTGCAGGGCCGAGAGCGCCTCGCCCTGCGAGCGCGAGGCCTCGCCGGTCTGGCCCTTCTCGAGTTCGCCCGCGGCCTGCTCCATCGCCTTCTGCGCGTCGGTCAGCGCCTGCGCGGACTCCTTGCCGGAGGCCGCGGCCTTCTGGCCGAGCTTCTTCACGGCCTCGCCGAGCTGCTTCTGCTGCTCGGACAGCGCGCGCATGGCCTCCGACCCCGCGCTCTCGGCATCCTTGGCCGCAGCCAGTGCGTCGAGCTCCTTCTGCGCCTCGCGCAGCGCCTCTTCGGCGGCGGCGGTCTGCTCGGCGGCCTGCTTGGGGTCGCCCTGCGAGGCCGACTTGCTGGCGGACTGCTGCGCCGCGGAGGCGCGCTGCAGCGCGGCACTTGCCCGCGCGGCGGCTTCACCGGCCTGCGGCACCGCGTTGGGCAACTGCTTTTCGAGCGTGCCCGTGCGCGCGGCCTGCTCGTTCTCGCTGCGCGCGAGTTCGGTCCCGAGCTGCTCGAGCTCCGCCTCGGCCAGTTCGAGCTCGTTCTTGCCCTTCTCCAGCGCCGTGCGCGCGGCCTGTTCCTGGCCGGGTGCGGGCTTGCCGTCCGGTCCCAGCGCCTTGAGCGCGCGCTGCGCAGCCTGCGCGGCGCCGCTCTGGGCGCGGCTGTTGGACTGCAGGCTGGCCTGCGCGGCTTCGCGACTGCGCTGCGCGGCCTCGCTCTCGGCCTTGGCCAGCGCCTCGAGCCCCTGCGCGCGCTGCTCGAGCGCCTGGGCCGTCGCGTCGCGCGCCGGCTGCGGGTCGGCGCTCGCGGCGACCTCCTCGGCCCCCTTGCGCAGCGCCTCGGCGGCCTTGGCCGCGGCCGGGTCGGAGCTCGCCTGCGCGGCGCGTTCCTCGCGCCCGGCGGCGCTCTCCAGGCGCTTCTGCGCGCTGGCCTTGGCCGCGGCCGGGTCGCGCAGCTCGCCCGCGGCGCTGCGCAGCTCGCCGGCCGCGCGCGCCAGGCGCTCGGCGTGCGTGGCCGACTCCAGCGCCGCGCGCAGCGGCGCGTCGGCGGCGTGCAGCTCCTTGGCGTCGTCGGGCGACCAGCTGCGCGCCACGGCCGCGTCCACCAGCTGGTCCTCGACGATGCGCGCGAGCTCGGTGCGCAGCGCCTCGAGGTCGAGGTTGCGCTGCTCGCGGCCATTCTTCTCGGTCTCAGCGCGCAGCTCGCGCTGCTTCTGCTCGGCCGCGGCGAGGTCGGTCGCCAGCTGCTTCTGCTCGGGCGTGAGCTGCTCCTGCTGCAGCTTCTGCGCCTCCTCGGTCAGCTTGTGCTCGCGCGCCGTGAGCGCGGTCAGGTCGGCGCGGATCTTCTGCAGGCTCTCGAGCGACTTCTGCAGGTCCTCGAGGCCCAGGCGGTCGGTCAGGATGCGGTAGAGCTTCTCCAGGCCCTCGATCACCTTCTGCTGCGTCTCGAGCGCCTGCACGCTCATGCCCGAGGAGATGTTCTGCTGCGAGGAGCTCATCAGCTCCTCGAGCGTCTTGTCGCCGAACTCCGGGCGGCGCTCGTCGAGGTGCTTGAGGCCCTGGCGCAGGAGCTCGGCCGCGTGCTTGCGGCCCTCGGCCTCGAAGCGCTGCGCGAGCAGCTCCATGGTCGAGCGCAGGCGCTTCATCTGGCGCAGCAGCAGCGCCTGGTCCTCGGCCAGCGAGGCCTGCGTGCGCGACTCGCCCTGCTGCGGCACGGCTGCGGCGCGCGGCGCGAAGCCCGCGAGGGCGGCGAGGAGGAGGAGGCCTGCGGCTAGCTGCATGTCAGTGCTCCTTGGCGTACTTGTTCGTGCGCTCGTTCAGGTTCTTCTGTCCGCTGAGGATGTCGCGCGTGAGGTTCAGCACGGACTGGAAATTGTCCCACTCCGAGAGCAGCTCGGACAGCCGCTCGAGCTTGGTCACGGCCGCACCTTCCCGATCGGCTGCGCGCGCCAGGGACGTGTGCATCTTCTCGATCGAATCCGCGTCCTGGGCCTCGCTGCAGGCAGAACTGGCCTCGCGCGACTCGTCCTCGCTGACCTCCAGCGAGAGGCCCGCGACCTCGACCAGCTTGGCCGCCAGCGTGTCGGCCGCCAGCTCGCCGCGCCGGCGCCGGCCGGCCAGGTCGCGCCAGGGCGCCGCGTCGAAGCCGCGCGTGGTGGACTGCGAGAGCGCCCCGTCGATCTCCTCCAGCGCCGCCTGCGAGCGTTCGTCGAGGCGCGCGTAGAGCACGGCCTCGACCAGCGCCACGAGTTCGCGCGCCAGCGAACGCGCGTCGCCCTGCACGCGCCGCAGACCGGTCGAGAGCGCGGCGATCTCGCGCGCGCCGTCCTTGAGCTCGGGCGCGTCGCTGACGAGCAGCGTCGCCAGCTCCTGCGTGGCGTGCAGCTTCTCGCGCGCCAGGTCGGAAAGCGCGCGCGTCGAGAGTTGCGCGCGGCCCAGGCGGTCCTGCACGCGGCGCAGGAACTCGTCCACCGAGACGACGCGCACCTGGATCGGGAAGGAGTGGCCTTCGTGCGCGCTGGGCTGGCAGTCGTCCTCGGCGTGCAGCACGAGCCGGTACTGCGCGCCCTCGACCACGTCGCCCGCGCCGGCGATCTCCGGGATCGTGAGCCGCGCGCGCGCGAAGCCGTGCACGCGCACGCGCGCGTTCTTCTGCGGCTCCTCGCGCAGCTCCTCGGGCGCGAGCACGCGCCATTCGAGCGCGTGCTCGGGCGCGGCGGCCTCGTCGGCGCCGGCCGGGCTGGCGCTCCACCACACGCGCGAGAGGCCGAAGTCGTCCTCGACGCGCAGGCGCAGCGCGAGCCAGCCGCCGGGCACCGTGTCGAGGTCGCCGCGCGCCGGGGCGAGCAGCTCGATCTCGGGCGGCCGGTCGGCGACGACGGTGATCGAGTACAGGCCCGGATCGGGGTTCGAGAGCCCGTTCGAGTCCGTGAGGCGCAGGCGGTAGCGCAGGCTCTTCGTGGCCAGGAGCTCGAAGCCCAGGCCGCTGCGCGCGGCTTCGCCCTCCTTGGCCGCCGGGAAGGGCGCCGGCACGAGCTCGAGCGTGCGGTCCTCGGGCAGCAGCTGCACGCTGCCGTGCGCGTCGGCCGGCTTGGGCAAGAGCGCCACGCGCAGCTTCGAACCGGCCAGCACTTCGACCTCGGGCTCGAACGAGAGCTGCGGCGCGAGCTTGCTGTAGGCCGGCGGTTCGACCGCCACGGCGATGCCCATCACGTCCGGCGGCTCGAGCACGCGCACCACGAGGCGCGGCTCCTCGTCCTCGTCGTCGCCGCCGCTCGCGGTCAGCGAGAAGTCCTCGGTCAGCGCGCGCACGAAGGTGCGGAAGCTGTCGCCGCCCGAGGAGCTGACCACGATCCGGCTGCCGTTCGAGAGCTGCAGCGTGACCTCCTCGGGCACGCTGCCGCGCGCGCGCACGACGATCGGCAGGTCGGAGCCCTTGGGCAGGCGCACGCGAATCTCGCCCGCTTCCTGTGCCAGCGCCTGCGGGTGCTCGGGGTCGGAGGAGGGCACCTCGATCGAGAGGTGCGTGCGCTGCGGCCAGGGCGTCGAGCCGCCCAGCAGGCGCTCGAGGTAGATGCGCGCGGCATCGGGCTGCGCGGCGAAGACCGTCCCGAGCAGTCCGATCGCGGCGGTCCCGAGCCACAGGCGCCGGCGCGGCCGGCGCGCGTCGAGGGCGCGCGCGGGTTCGAGCGTCGGCGCGAGCGCCTCGGCCGCGCTCCAGATCGAGCGCCGCGCCGAGCGCTCGGCCTCGTCCGCGGGATCGCCCGCGAGCTCGACCGCGCTGACCAGCAGCTCGCGCAGCTCGGGCCGCGAGCGCTCGTAGAGCACGGCCAGCCCGGCGCGGTCGGGGCGCGCGCGCAGCGGACGCACGAGCTCGCGCCAGCCGAGGTAGCCGAGCACGCCGACGAGCAGCGCCAGGTGCAGGCAGCGCACTCCCAGCGGCACGTGCAGCCACCAGTCGATGCCGAAGGTGACCAGCATCCACAGCGCCGCGACGCCCAGCGCCGTCGAGAGGCCGTGCATCCAGACCAGGCGCGTCAATCCGGCCGCGAGCGCGCGCAGGCGCTCCTCGACCCGCGGCAGGGCGGGGTTCGGCGCGCGGGGGCTGTGCGGGTCGGGCTTCAAGGGCGCGGGCAATCTAGCGCTGGAAGATGGGCAGGAAACGGTACGGAATCTCGAGGATCAGCACGGCCACCGCGGTGCCGAAGGCCGGGCCGGGCCCGACCGCGTTGGGCCAGGAGCCGTCGCCGGACTGCATGCGCAAGAGCACGCTGCGCAAGTTCTCGAAGTAGGGCTCCCAGTAGGGGCTGCCGGCCGTGTACATCGCCTGCACGCCGTAGTAGTGGCCGTACCAGAAGTAGTAGTGGCCCTTGCGGCTGGTCTCGGCGTTGTTGAAGCGCTCCTGCTCCGAGGCCAGGTAGTTGAGCCCCTTCTTGATCAAGTCGTCGGAGTAGATGCCCAGGCCGTGCAGCGCCGTCACGCCCGCGGCGGTGAGCGGGAACGAGGTGCGCGAGCTGCGGTCGCGCTGGTAGCAGAACGTGCCCGGGTCGTTGCCGAAGTAGGGGTTGCCGCGGCCCTGGTACTCCTGCGTCACGGCCGAGTCGACCACGTAGCGCGCCGCGAGGTCGACCGTCGTCTTGGGCACGCGGATGCCGATGTTGCGCGCGGCGCGCAGCGCGATCACCTGGCAGACGACGATCGACATGTCGGACTCGCGCGCGTAGGGCTCGTAGCGCCAGCCGCCCTCCTTGTTCTGCGAGCGCACGATGAAGTCGACCGCCTTCTGCAGCGCGAGCTGCACGTCCTCGCGGTGCGTCATGCCGCAGATCTCCGCCAGGAAGAGCGTGGCGAAGGCGTGGTCGTACATGCGCGAGCCGTTGGCGAAGATGTAGCCGTCCTCGGAGACGCACGAGAGCACGTAGTCGAGCGCCTTCTCGACGCGCGCGCCGTATTTTCCGCGGCCGGGCAGGTGGCCGCCGGCCAGGAAGGCCATGCCGGCCAGCGAGGTCACGCCCAGGTGGCCCTTCTGCCGGCCGGTGACGGAGTAGTCCTCGTTGAGCTTGAAGCCCACGTCGGCGATCCAGCAGCCGTTGGGCTCCTGGCGGTCGGCCAGCCAGGCCAGGCCGCGCTCGACCGCGCGCGCCTGCTCCTCGGTCACGGCCTCGAGCGTGCTGCGGTCGCCGGCCGGCACCTGTGCCGGCTCGGCGGGGGAGAGCAGGGTGCACAGGAGAAGCATGCTCGAGAAGCTCATCGCCAGACCTCCAGCCGGTTTTCGCCGCGCACCATCAGCCCGTCGCCGAGCGGCACGAACTCCAGCGCGTCGCTGCGCCCGAAGGGCTCCGTGCCCAGCGAGCGCTTGTCGGCGCGCAGGAGGCCGTTCGCGCGGTCGAGGAAGACCACGTTCGAGCCGATGTTGTTCGCGCGTTCGGGGCGCGCGGAGGGAGTGTACGCCAGCGCCAGCCCGTCCGCCGAGAGAGCCGGCGCGGGGGTGGCCTTGCCGATCTCCTTGAAGGGCGCGCGCAGCGTCGCGCTCCAGCGCTCGCCGGAGACGAGGTCGATGCAGCGCACACGCGTCTCCTCCTTGGCCTGCGGGCGCTCGGAGAGCACGTACAGCTCGCTCGAGGGGAGCCGCCGGCGGCGCTGCGCAATGGGCCCGGTCAGGCAGTCCTCGGGCGCGAGGCGCACGTTGGAGAGCGGCGCGAGTGCGCCGATGCCGGTCGAAAGCTCGCACAGCGTCGGGTTCGACTCGCTGCTGCCCGAGTTGCCCGGCTTGAGGTGCAGCCAGGTGCGCGCGCCGAACTGCAGCACGCCGACGAGCTTGCGCGGCTCGGAGACCCCCGCGTTGAGGTCGAGCTGCCAGCTGCGCTTCCCTGTCTGCAGGTCCCAGCACTCGATCTGCGCGCGCTTCTGGTTCTCGGTCCAGGGCAGGATCAGCCGGTCGCCCTCGATCCAGGCGTCCTCCTCGAGCTTGGCCGGCACGCTCTGCTCGAGCGCGAAGCCGCCCGTGCGCGCGCCGCTGAAGAGGTCGTGCAGCGCGATCTCCTTGCCGCCCGTGGGCGGCAGGAAGACGAGCCGGTTCGAGCTGCACAAGGGCAGCGCGCGCGCGCCCGAGCCGGGCGAGCGGATGCGCCAGAGCGGGGCGCCGCCGTGCGCGTCGAGCGCCTGCAGCCAGTCGCCCGCGGCGCTGCCTTCGGAGTCCGACCGCAGCGCCACCAGCGCGATGCCCGAGGCGAGCGCCAGGCTGACGCACTCCAGTCCCGAATCCTCGGCGCTCCACTGCCAGGCGGGCAAGCCGCTGCGCTCGTCGAGCGCGACGACGCCCTTCGAGCCGGCGAGCAGGACGCGCCCGCGCGAGCAACCCGTGCGCGCGCGCCAGGCACCGGCGTCGAGCCGTCCGCCGGGAGCGAGCTCCGACACGTCGGCGACCCACAAGGGCTGCTCGAGGTTGGCGCCGCTCCAGGCGCGCAGCTCGCAGCCGCCCTGGTCGCGCTCGGCACCGGCCACGAGCTGCAGACGCTCGGCAGCGGGGTCCTCGGGCAGCGTGCGGGCCAGGATCTGGAAGTGGCCCTCGAGCGCCCACAGGCGCGGCGCGTCGGGCTGGAAACGGCCGATGGGTGCGGCGTTGTCGGGCGGTTGCCAGCGCGCTCGGCCCGCGGCCAGCGTGGCGAGATCGCGCCCGCCGGCCAACGCGTCGGCAGGACGGAAGTCCGGGCGCGCCTCGGCCAGCGTGCGCAGGAACTCGGAGGCGAGCTCCAGGTTGCCGGCGCGCTCGAAGCCCAGCGCGGCGCGCGCGCACAGCTCCAGCTCGCGCTTCTCGGCGCGCGCGAGCTGCCACTCGCCGTGGATCTCGCCGGCGAGGATCGAGAGCAGCTCGCCCGGCGCGCCGGCGCTGAGCGCCAGCTCGACGCGCGCGTCGTCGGCCTGCGTGGCGGCGCGCGTGCAGGGGAAGAGCTCGGGGATGCGCGCCAGCGCGGCGCGGTCCGAGCGCGTGCGCGCGTCGGCCAGCGCGGCCGCGGCGCGCTGTTCGAAGGGCTCGAGCCCGTCGCGAGCGCTGCCGGCGAAGAGCTCGGCGATGCGCGCGCGGGCCAGCACGCCGGCCGCGCCCGCGAGCAGCGGCTGGTCGGCGTGCTCGGCCAGCACGGCGCCCAGGCTCTCGATCTCGGCGGCCACCGCGTGCGCGCGGCGCGCGTCGCTGGCGCGCTCGAGCAGCACCCACAGGCCGACCGTCAGCTCGCGGCTCTGGGCATGCGCCTCGCCGCCCGCGCCGGCCAGCGCCAGCGGATGCCATTCGAGCGCGTCGGGCGCGTGCCCGTCGGAGAGCGGCGGCTGCACGCACTCCAGCGTCTGGCCGGGCACGCGTTGTTCGAGCAGCGCCAGCAGCTCGCTGCGCGCGCCGGGGCGCGCGCCGGCCAGCGCCAGCTCCTCGAGCAGCGTGTCGCGCAGGTCCTCGAGCGTGGGCGCGTTGGCGCGCGCCTCGCGCAGCGCCGCGCGCGCCCGCTCGCCGTCGGCCAGCGCGAGGCGCACGCGCGCTTCCAGGCGCAGCGTGCGGTGCGAGAGCGCCGCCAGCGCGGGCGGCAGCGTGCCGCTGGCGCGCGCGAAGTCGGCCAGCGTCGTGCGCGCCTCCTCGATCGCGGCGCGCGCGGCCTCGCTCTTGCCGTCCGCGAGCGCGTTGTCGGCCGCCGTGCCGAGCAGCTGGCACAGGAGCTCGGTCGCGTGCGGGTCGCCGGGCGTGCGCTGGTGCTCGCTGCGCGCGCGCTCGACCATCTGGGTCCACTCGAAGTAGCCCTCGATGCTGTTCTTCGAGATCGTGAACAGCTCGCCGCGGCCGACCAGCAGGTTGCCGCCGCTCTGGCCCGCGGCCCAGGGCACGGGGGGCAGCGCGCGGCCCGAGGGCAGCTCGATGTCCACGCGCCCGGCGAGCAGCGGCACGACCAGCCGGTCGCCGGCGATCAGCGGCCGGCAGAGCGCGAGCAGGTTGCGCTGCAGGTCGGGATGCTCCCAGCGGAACTGCGCCACGGTCGGGGCTTCGCGCTCGAAGCTGCGCGAGGAGAGCGCCACGATCGTCTGGCCCATGACGTAGACGGCGTGCTCGCCGGCGCCCAGGAAGAGCAGGTTGGTGCTCTTCGCCTTGGCCGCGCCCTGCGTGATGAAGAAGCCCTGCGGCAGCGACCAGGAGAGCGCGCCCGAGACGCAGTCGACGCCGATCATGTCCGGGCTGTCGAAGGGTGTCGCGATCAGCGTGCGCCCGCTCACGACCGGCGCTGCCGGGCGCCAGACGTTCTCCATCTGTGCGGCGCCCATGCTGGTGTTCTTGGGGATCGCGATCTGCTCGTAGCGCGTCTGCCAGAGTACCTCGCCGGTGAAGAGGTCCAGGCAGGCCACGGTGCCGAGCTGCGTCAGCGCGAAGACGCGCGAACCCGAGACGACCAGCGGCGGCGCGCTGAACTCGTGCGGCGTGCGCCCGAACATGTTCAGCTCGCGCTGGCCGCTGATCAGCGCGCGCGACCAGAGCAGCTCGCCCGTGTCGATGTCGAAGCAGCCCACGTGGTAGTCGATGCGGCCCTCGGAGAGGTACATCGGCGCCAGCACGCGGTCGCCGCTGATCACCGGCGGACCGGCGACGATCATGCGCTGCTCGAAGGGCGCCGGTCCGCCGTCCCAGCCCTCGGGCGGCCGGTGGTCCCAGAGCGGCTTGCCCGTGCGCGCCTCGAAGGCGAACAGGCGCTTTTGCGGGATCGGGACCGTGATCTTGATGTTCGAGAAGTAGCGCACCTCGGAGAGCGAGAAGGGCAGCTGCAAGACGCCCACCACGACGCGCTCGTTGGCCGCCGGCGCATACAGCGCGCCCTCCTGGTCGACGCCCGAGCAGAGCTCGCTGCGCGCGTCGCCGCGCAGCGCCTTCCAGCCTTCCGGCTCGTCGGATTCCCAGACCGGCACGCCGGTCCAGGCATTGAGCGCCACGACGTGCAGCGGCGGGTTGACGAACAAGAGGTCGCCCGAGCGCGCCAGGAAGAACGCGTCCAGGCGCGGGATCTGGTAGGGCACCGGGTCGACGAGGTGCCAGGGCTGCGCCCAGGAGCTCGCCCCGCGGCCCGGACCCTGGGCGTTGCCGCGCCCGGCGAGGCCGCTGTGCAGCGAGCCCAGCCCCTCGGCCTCGTCGCGCGCGGCCTCGGCGCGCGCATCGGCCGCCAGCGCCGACGCCGCGCGCGCGCGCGCCGCCGCGGCCTGCGAACGCGCGTCGCCCGACGCGAGCTCGGCGGCGATCGCATTCCACTCCTCGGGCGTGCTGAGCTCGAGCTCGGGGCGCAAGCGCGCGACGCTGAGGGCCCGACTCCAGCACAGGCGCGCCTCGCGCGCACGGCCTTCCTCGAGTTCGAGATCGCCCAGCGACCACCAGGCCAGCTCGGCCTCGCCGGTGATCGGCCAGCGCCGGCCGACCTCGGCCAGTTCGCGCCGGCCGCGCTGCGCGCGCGCGTGCGCCAGCGCCGCCTGCGCGGCCGAGGAAAAGCGCGCCTGGTAGAGCGCACGCGCCTCGGCCGGCATGGAGAAGAGCAGTTCGCGCGCGCGCTGCGAGGCGCCGGCGTTGACCGGCATCTCCGAGAGGCGCGTGCGGTTCGGCAGGCGCGTCTGCCCGCCGAGCATCTCGCCGCGGTGCTCCTCGATCAGCTTCTGCAGTTCCTCGATGGCCTCGCTCCAGCGCGCGGCCGCGAGGTGCTCCTCGGCCTGAAAGAGGCGCGCCTTGGCGGCGCGCGTCTCGGGGATGGCGAAGGCGTGCTGCTGCTCGTCGTCGCCGGGCTCGGCCGGTTTGGGCGCCGGCTGCGGATCCTGGGCCGCGGCGGGCAGCGCGAGCACGAGGCCGAGGAGCAGCGCGCGGCGCCGCATCAGACGAGCTCCCAGCGCTTGCGCAGGATCCACTCGGCGCACAGCAGCAGCAGCGCCAGCGCCAGCGTGCCCCAGTGGTCCCAGGCGTCCTTCATCTCCGAGCTGATCGCGTCGCGGTTCTCCTTGTCGCCGCGGAAGCGGCTGGCGAGCGAGTCCAGCTTGGAGAGCTCGCAGGCAGCACCGCCGCTCGCCTGGGCGAGGCGCGCCAGCAGCTCGGGGTCGGGCGCGGGCTCCGAGTTCTCGCGCGAGGGCAGCACGACCTCGAAGTCGGCCGAGGCCGTGCGCACGCCGCTCGTCTCGGTGTAGACGCGGTACAGGCCCGGGCGCTGCACGTCGAGCGAGGCGCGGTACAGGCCCGGGTGCTCGGGCACCAGCGTCAGCTTGAGCTCGCTTTCCGCGCCCTCGGGGCCGGAGAGGTGCGCGTCCACCGTGGGCGCCTCGGAGGGCCGGTAGTCCTCGTCGAGCACGCGGCCCTCGAGCGTGATGCGCTCGTCGAGGTTGTAGCGCGAGCGCAGCGCGTCGAGCTGCACGCGCCGGTCGCCGCTCTTCAGGCGCCCGAGCGCGACCCAGCGCAGCGCGTTGCGCCAGAAGCGCTCGTGGTAGCGGTCGCCGAAGCGGTAGCGCCACATCCAGGTCGAGTCCACGCCGACGAAGAGCGTGCGCCCGGCCGGGAAGTAGCCGCACACGAGCAGCGGGTAGTTGCCCTGCGCGTTGTGCGCCTCGGGGTGGCGCAGCAGCACCTGCGCGCCCGGCTTGGCGCGCAGCACCGGGTAGAACCAGGTGAAGGGATAGAGCCCGGCGTCGGTCTCCCACAGCGCGCGGTTCTCGGCCGGGTCGGGCACCAGGCGCACGACCTCGTGCGGGTTGGACGTGTCCTCGAGCTTGCCGTGGAATTCGACGTTGCCCGAGCTGTCGCCGCTCGAAACGCCGGTGGGATCGACGACCACCGGCAGCAGCTCCTCGAGCGGCGTGCCCAGATAGGCGCGCGGGTTGTCGATCTCGCCCGCGATCGCGATCAGGCCGCCGCCGCGCTCGACGAACTCGTGCAAGGAGGCCATGAACTCCGCGCAGCGCAGCGGGTCGGGCGAGACCTTGTAGGGGTTGACGTCGCCCAGGATCACGACGTCGTAGTTGTCGAGCAGCTGCTTGCGGTTGGTCGGCACCTCGGCCAGCGGCGCCAGGCCCTTGGTCGAGTCCTGCACGAAGTCCGAGGTGGCCGAGAGCAGGAAGCTCTGCACCTCGAGGTTCTGGTCCGAGCGCAGGAGCAGGTTCTTGAGGTAGCGGTACTCGTAGCGCGGGTAGCCCTCGACCAGCAGCACGCGGATCTTCTCGGGCGTCACGTGCACGCTGAACTCGACCGCGTTGTCGTCGCGCAGCGTCTCCTCGGGCAGCGGGGGAATGCGCACGCGGAAGCGCCGCTCGCTGCCGCGCGTGCCGCCCTCGAGCGGCGGCGCGAGCAGCACCACGCGCCGGCCGTTCTCGTCGAGCTCGACGTCCTCCTCGGCCAGCGGGCGCGCGTCGCCCTCTCCGCCGAGTTCCTCGAGCACCACGCGCGCGTGCGTGCCGGCCGGCAGGCCGCGCCCGGCGACGCGCACGCTGAGCTCGATCTCGTCGCCCTCGAGCGCGCTGGGCGGCACCTCGGCGATCTGCACCAGCGCGTTCTTCTCCGGGCGCGTGTCGCCCACGACCACGGTGTGCACCGGGATGCCCGAGGAGCCCGCGGCGCGCGCGACCTCGAGCGGCGGCGTGCCGGCATTGCTGCGGCCGTCGGAGACGATCACCACGTCGCTGACGTTGCGTCCGCGGTGGCTGGCCAGCGCCTGCGAGAGCGCGCTGCCGAGCTGCGTCGTGCGCCCGCGGCCGGAGAGTTCCTTCAGGTCGGAGAGCGCCTCGAGCGTGTCGCCGAAGCGGAACAGGCGCGGCACGTAGCCCTTCGAGTGCAGCAGCGGCAGCAGCTCCTTCTCGATGCCCGCGCGCGCGAGCTCGAGGCGCTTCTGCGTCTCGGGCGGCTTGCCGGTCAGCTGCTCGAGGTCCGAGCGCCGCGATCCGGGACCGGCGTAGGAGTCCTGGCGCAGCATGCTGGCCGAGTCGTCGACCAGGATCAGCACCTCGGCCGGCTTGATCTCGGCGTGGCTCTCGATGAACACCGGCCGGAACAGGATCAGGCACAAGAGCAGCAGCGCGGCGAGGCGCAAGAGCGCCAGCGCGCCGCGCGCGCGCAGCGTGAGCTTCTCGCGCGAGTAGCACAGCCAGGTCAGCAGCACGCAGCCGGGCACGATCAGCAGTACGACCACCCAGGCCGGCGGCAGGTCGAGCAGCTTGAGCGTCTGGCGCACGCCCTCGCCGCCCGCGGGCGTCTGCAGGCCCAGGACCAGGCTGGCGATCATGCGACCCTCCGCTTGCGGCCGAGATACGCCGCCCAGAGGCTCTCCAGGCACAGGAACACGAGGCAGCCGAGCGCGATCTGGCGCCAGAGCTCGCCGCGCTCGGGCTGTGCCGCGCCCTTGTCCGCGTTCGCCTCGCCGTGCGGCAGCAGGAACACTGGCGAGAGCTGCGCCGCCTCCTCGGGCGGCAGGCGCTCGAGGTCGCCTTCGCGCGCGTCGAGCTGCACGGCGAAGGGGATCGCGTCCGCACCCTCGCGCTCGATGCGGTAGGCACCGATGCGCTCGGTGTCCTTGCCCGGGACCGGGGGCAGCTTCCAGCTGCCGCCCAGCTCGGGCACGACGTCGCCCTCGAGCGCGCGGCGCGTGCCGTCGGGCCCGACCAGCGCGAGGTTGTGCGGGAAGACGGACACGTGCACCGCCAGCGGCTCGCCCGGCGCGAGGTTGCGTCGCGGCAGCTCGGCGCGCGCCCCGTAGCGCAGGAGCTCGTGCACCAGCGGCACGAGCGTCGCCGGCGAGTCGGGGATGTGGGTCCAGGCGTTGTCGATGCTCGTGGTCCAGAGCAGCACGCGCCCGCGCAGGTAGGGCCGCTCGATCAGGAAGGCGCTCTTCGCGGGGTCGTCGAGTCGCGCCAGCACGCGTGCCTGCGGCAGCGGCTGTGTCGCGAGCAGCGCGTAGACCGGCGCCTCGGTCAG
Source organism: uncultured Planctomycetota bacterium (assembly GCA_963829015.1). Classification (GTDB taxonomy): domain Bacteria; phylum Planctomycetota; class UBA1135; order UBA1135; genus JADJLZ01. Next base: position 864,607 of record CAWHGR010000001.1, read on the forward strand.
CAGCAGCTTGAAGCGCTCGTCGGCGAAGAAGGCCAGGGCCGGATGTTCGCTGTCGAAGCTCGCCACGCGCCAGTGCGACTCGCTGCGCAGCGGCACCTCGAGCTTGCGCCCGAGCTCGGCCGGCAGGAGGCAGTCGCCGTCGGCCTTGTACAGGCGCTGGTTCCAGGCCGAGACGTCCATGGCATCGCCGCAGGAGACCACCAAGAGGCCGCCGGCCGTGACGAAGTGCTCGATGCGCTCGGCCACGGGCTGCGCCAGGCGATCGAGATTGGCCAGCCAGAGCGCGTCGTAGTTCGCCAGCGTCAGGTCGAGCGTGCCGAGCTCCTCGGCGCGCACGACGCTGGTCTGGAACGGCGCCGGTCCCGTTCCTCCGGCATGGGAGTCGTCCGTGGGCGGATCGAGCACCGCGCGCAACAGGCCGACCTCGTCCTCCTCGATCAGGCCCGAGGGCTGGCCGTCGACCAAGAGGACGCGCAGGCTGTCGGGCACCTCGAACACCTGCGCGCGCTCGTTGTCGATCGCCAGGCGGTCGGATTCGATCGAGGCCACGACCAGGTGCTCGCCGCTCTTGCCGAACGTGACCGGGAACACGACTTCGCCGCTCGCGCGCGGCTCGAGGTCGAGCGCCAGGCTCGGGCGGCGCTCGCCGTCGACGCTGAGCGAGACGCGCACGCCCATGCGCGCCTGCGTGCCGTGGTTCGCCAGGCCGACTGCGATCTCGTTCGGCAGCCCGGCGGCGTAGATCTCGCCCAGCGCGCGCACGGACTCGATCGAGAGGTTGGCCGGCACGCGCTCGCCCGGGCAGAGGTCCTCGAGGATCACGTGCACGGAGAGTTGCCTCAGGCCGTCGAGCACCTCGTCGAGCGCGCGCGAGCGCGGGTTCTGCTCCGTCTCGCCGCCCTCGTAGGGCAGGAAGGCGCGCCGCTGCATGTCGGTCAGGACGTGCACTTCGAGGTTGGCGCTGCCGCCCGACTGCGTCTCCTGCGCCAGGCGCAGCACCTCGGACAGCGCGCCGGCGAGGTCGAGCGACTCGCCGGTCGGCGTGTCGACCGTCTCGAGCAGCGAGAGCGCCTGCTCGGGCGTCGTCCACGAGAGCAGGCGCGGGTGGCCGCCGGCCAGGATCAGCCGCAGCCGGTCGCCGTGCGCGCCGTTGAGCTCGCGCGCCAGCGTGCGCGCGCGCTCGCGCTCGCGCTCGAAGACCGTCTCGACGCCGTCGCGCTGGCCGGTCGAGGCCGAGGCGTCGAGCACGACCACCACGTCGCGGCGCGATGTCGGTCAGCGACGCGAGCGGGCTGTGCGCTGCCGGTGAACGGCCGCGCCAGCGCCAGCGCGAGCAGCGCCACGGCGCCCATGCGCAGGAGCAGCAGCAGCAGGTTCTCGAGCTCCACGCGCCGGCGCGTCTTCTTGTAGGCGGCCAGCACGAAGCGCATCGCGGCCCAGCGCACGGGCTTGTGGCGCTGGCGGTTGAGCAGGTGGATCAAGAGCGGCAGCGAGACAGCGCAGAGACCCGCGACCAGCGCCGGGTTGACGAAGCCTCCGATCCAGCCGCCCATCTAGCGCCGCCTCCCGCCGCGCACGCGCGCCATGCGGTGCGCGAGGTAGGTCGAGAGCGCGCCCTCGAGCGGCGCATCGGTCGGCAACTGGATGAAGTCCAGCGCCAGCGCGCTCGCGGCGCGCGCCAGCGCGCGGTTGTGCTCCTGCACCTCGTGGCGGTAGGCCTCGGCGATCGCGCGCGGGTCGACGCGCTGCACGCCGGCGCCCTCGAGGCCCTCCAGGCGCAGCTGCGTGTCGAAGTCGAAGCTGAGCTCCTTGCGGTCGATCACCTGCATCAGGATCGGCTCGTGGCCGGCGTGCACCAGGCGCCGCAGGCCGTTGACGATCCGGTCGGGCTCGTCGAAGAAGTCCGAGAGGATGCACACGATGCCGCGGCGCTTCAGCTTGGGCGCGACCCAGTCGAGCACCGAGCCGATGTGCGTCGGGCCGGTCGGTTCGGCCTTCTCGAGCGTCTCGAGGATGTTCTTCTCCTGCAGCGCGCCGCTGGCCGGCCGCACCTTGGTGCGCATGGTCTCGTCGAAGACCACCAGGCCGGCCGTGTCGCGCGCGCTGAGCACCAGGTGCGAGAGCGCGGCCGCGGTCCAGCGCGCGTAGTCGAACTTGGTCCAGTCGCCCGAGCCGTAGGCCATCGACTCGCTGGCGTCGACCAGCAGGTGGCAGATCAGGTTCTCTTCCTCGACGTACTGCTTGACCACCAGCCGGTCGAGCTTGCCGAAGACCTTCCAGTCCACGCGCCGCAGCTCGTCGCCGAGCACGTACTCGCGGTGCTGCGCGAACTCGACCGAGCTGCCGACGTGCGGCGAGCGGTGCTGTCCCGACATGAAGCCCTCGACGACCGTGCGCGCCACCAGCGACAGGCTGGAAAGGCGGTCGAGGACCTTGGGGTCGAGGGCCGAGCTCTTGGTGGCCATGCTGGCTTCCTGGCCGATCGCGGGACGGCAGTGCCTCAGGCGCGCGGAACGCCCGGCACACCGGCACCCACGCTCGCGCCCGGCTGGATCTCCTTCAGCAGCCGATCGATGATCGCGTCGGACGTGATGCCCTCCGCGGCGGCGGAGAAGCTGGTCAGGATGCGGTGCCGCAGCACGGGGTGCGCGACCGCGCGCACGTCCTCGACCGAGACGTGGCTGCGGCCGTTGAGCGCGGCGTGCGCCTTGGCGCCCAGCACCAGGAACTGGCTCGCGCGCGGACCGGCACCCCAGGTGACCCAGTCGCGCAGGAAGGGCAGCATCGAGTCCGAGCGCACGCGCGTGCCGCGCGTCAGCGCCAGCACGAAGTCGGCCACGTGGTCGGCGATCTGCACCGCGCGCACGGACTTCTGCGCCTCGAAGAGCTCGCTCGCGGTGACCACGCGCTGCAGCGTCACGCTCTCGCCGCCGGTCGTGCGGCGCAGGATCTCCTTCTCCTCCTGCGCGCTCGGGTAGCCGACGTGCACCTGGAACATGAAGCGGTCGAGCTGCGCCTCGGGCAGGGGATACGTGCCCTCCTGCTCGATCGGGTTCTGCGTCGCCAGCACGAAGAAGGGGTCGGGCAGCTGGTGGCGCTTGCCGGCCGAGGTCACCTGGCGCTCGACCATCGCCTCGAGCAGCGCCGCCTGCGTCTTGGGCGGCGTGCGGTTGATCTCGTCCGCCAGGATCACGTTGGCGAACAGCGGCCCGGGCGCGAAGCGGAACGCGCGCGCGTTGGTCGCCGGGTCGATCTGCAAGAGGTCCGTGCCGGTGATGTCCGAGGGCATCAGGTCGGGCGTGAACTGGATGCGGCTGAAGCTGAGGTCGAGCGTCTTGGCCAGGCTCGAGATCATCAGCGTCTTCGCGAGGCCCGGGACGCCGACCAAGAGGCAGTGCCCGCGGGTCAGGATCGCCAGGAGGAGTTGGTCGATGACCTCGTCCTGCCCGACGATCACCCGGGCGAGCTCCTTCTTCATCGTGGCGTGGACGTGGCGCAGCTTGTCCAGGGACTCTTCCGGCATGGTCATCCTTTCATCGGTCGGAACCCGGTCGAGGCCCTCGGCCTCGTCCTCGCGGGTCGGGCAGTTCGGCCCAGCGCCGAGAATAGCTGATAGACGCTCGGAACCTCACGGTTCCGAGCAAAACTCGGGTTGTTTCGACGGCGGTGGGCGGTGGTCGCCGTCGCGCTCGAGTTCGGCCACGCCGTCCGCGACCCGACGCTCCCGCTCAGTGCAAGGGTCCGCGGCTGAAGACGTCCTCGATGGCGTTGGTGTCACCGGCCACGAGCGCAGGTTCGGCGGACGAGAAGGTGATCCAGCGTCCGTCGCCGCTGATGGCCGGGCTGACCGAGCCCGACTCGGGCAGCGCCTCCGGCGAAGCCGAGACGACACGGATTGTCGTGGCGCTCGTGAGGTCGCGGACGTAGCTCCAGGTGGACCCGTCCGGCGCGGGCTCCGCGACGAGATTGCCAGCGCTGCTCTCGAACACCACGAATCGACCGTCGGCGGAGATTCGGGGGCGCTGGCTCTCTCCCGCAGGCTCGAGCCCGCCGGGCCCGATGCTGACGCGCACCGTCGTTCCCAAGAGGGTGTCCCGCAGGTAGATGTCCGTCTTGCCGTTGAGGTCGCTCGTGATCAGGTTCGTGGCCAGGCTCGCGAAAGCGACATATCGCCCGTCCGCGGAGATGGCAGCCGCAAAGCTTTGCCCGTCGCCCTTGCCGCCCGAGAGGCTCGAACTGATGCGGATGGTCGTGCCCGTCTGCCGGTCGCGGCGGTAGACGTCCCATGCCTGATCGACGCCCTCCGTGCTCTCCCCGGCGATCAGGTTGCGCGCATTGCTGGCGAACGCCACGTAGCGGCCGTCCGCCGAGACCGCAGGCCCCCCGCTCTCGCCATCGGCGGGCTCGCCGGCCGCACCGGCGCTGATGCGCTCCAGTGTGCCCGCCTGGAGGTCGCGCACGAAGATGTCCGGGCTCTCGTTCGTGTCGGCCGCGACCAAGTTGGTCGCGCTGCTCACGAACACCACGAACCTGCCGTCGGACGAGATCTGTGGCGCCGTGCTCGCCCCGTCGGCCTCGCCACCCGTCGCCGACACGCTGACCCGGGTGGTCGTCCCGCTCGCGAGGTCGCGCACGAACACATCGGGCAGGCCGTTCTCGTCCCCGGTGACGAGATCCGGACCCTCGCTGACGAAGACCACGCGCTGGCCGTCGGCGCTGATGGAGGCCGCGTAGCTCTCGCCCTGCGCGGCAGTGCCGCCCGCTGAGATGCTCGCGCAGATGATCGCACCGCTCGAGCAGTCCTTGACGAAGATGTCGCCGGCGCCGTTGGTGTCGCCGGCGATCAGGTTTGCAGCATCGCTCGCGAAAGCAACGAAGTGGCCATCCGCGGAGATGGCCGGATACGTGCTGGGTCCGCCGGCTTCCGCACCACTGGCGGCAACACTGACTCGCACCGTCGTCGGCGGGTCATCGAGCGCGGCATGGACAGGCCGGAAGCACAGCAATAGGAGGGTTGCGAGCAGCCCGAGCAGGAGACTGCCGCGAAGGAGAATCGGTTGCCAGTGGTTCATGGGGGAAGCTCCGTGTGATGCATGGGCTATCTCGGGGTGATTCGCTGCGCGCCTACCACACCACCCGCAAGCCGCTGGAGATGTTGAACGCGGCGGGCGTGCAGTAGGTCGCGTTGTCGCGGTACCAGACCTGGTAGTAGCGCACCGATCCGGGAACCAGCGGGTCTCCCAGGGACGCAGAGCGCTGCGTGATCGACAGGTCTCCGGTCTGCGGCGCCTGGGCTGTGCCCAGAACGGCCGACTTCACGTACATGCGACGCAACTGGCCGCCGAGGCACAGGATTCCGTCGCCCAGGAAGCGCTGGACTGGCCGCAGTGCAGCGCTCTGGAGGAAGACCGAGGTGCTCGTCGTCGGTTCCGAAGACGAGTTGAGCACGAGCGTGTCGGGAACCGTGGTCCCGCTGTGAGAGAGCAGCGCGCCGGAGATAGAGGCCGAATTGCGGCAGCCGGATCCAATTGCGCCGTAGTTTGCGCACGGGCACTCCGCGAAGGTGCCGTCACCAAAGCACATCGTGTCGACGGGTTGCGTGCAGCCGCCGTACCACCGAGTAACAGCCCATGAATCGAGGTTGCCGGCGACGGTCGAGAAATTGCCACCCGCGTAGAGTGCAGGCCCGGCTGACCCGTCGTCGAAGGACTCGAGACAGTACACGGAATCAAGGGGCCCACTGCCGAGCGCAGACCAATGTGTGATGTCCCAACGAGCTACGCGAAGCCACGCCGGAACGCCACCGAACGAGCCTTCATAAAGGGCTGGACCACTTCCGTCATCGTGCACTACCAAGCTCGTCACGCTGTTCCCCGCCGCGAGTGGAACTCCCGAGAGGGCCGACCAGTTCGTGCCGTTCCACTTCGCGACACAGATTGCGGGCACTCCTCCAACATGATCAAAGTTGCCTCCGGCGAACAAAGCCGGACCGGTTCCATCGTCGAACACCACCATCGACGACACGCCTCCAGCCTGGCCACCCCTCGTGATTCCCGAGCCCATCATGATCCAGGCAGCCCCGTTCCACTTGGCAAGGGTTCCAACGATGCCTCCACCAGACACGCCAACAGAGGTAGATGCGAATAGCGCAGGGCCGCCACCATCGTCATAGACGGCGAGCGTGACAACGCTATAAGGGAGCCCGCTACTGACGCCACTCCAGGTCGTCCCGTTCCAACGCACGATGTTGTTCGAGTTGAGGCTCGAGGGCGTGCTGAATGACCCTCCGACGTAGAGTTGCGGACCCGTTCCATCGTCGAACACCAACATACGGCCGATATTGGGGAATAGGTCGTTTGTTGGTAAACCTCCGCCGACGGAAACGGACTGGGTCCCCGAAATCCTCGCGATGTGCCAGATCGGAATGCCCGTCCAATAGAAGGACCTGAAGGGCCCCGCCAGGTAGAGCGCGGGCCCCGTGCCATCGTCGTATCCGCAGAGAGCCTGAGGTTCGTCATCGAGCGTGTCGAAGAAGGACATCCATCCCGTCTGCGTCGTCCAAATGTCGACGCTATCGGGATAGGCCGCGAACAGCTGCGGTCCGGCGCCCATGTCGTAAACGGTCATGTCAAGTGCATACTGTGGAGACCATGTCGGGATCCCAGCAGCATCCCAGTACATGCATTGGGAGCGTGCGGTTGAGGCGAACGCAAATAGGAGCGCACCAAGGGTGAGGAGTGCCTGCATCCATGCGATTGTTTTCATCGAGTCCTCCTGGATGTCCTTCGACGGTTTGGAGCTCCCATCATTGATACACTCGGACGCCGCAGTGCGAGTCGCCCACGATGAGCTGAGTGTCTGGTCCGTGGGAGGTCGCCACCGTGCGCGTGGACAGGCCAAGTACAAGTCCCGGCGTGTCCATCACGTCGATCAGCGCAGGCGCCGTCGGGTGCGTGAGATCCACGATGCCGACCCCGTGTCGCGACAGTGCGCAGTAGAGGTAGTTCCCGACGATCTCGATGTCGATGCAATTGGCCTGCAGTCCGTCACACGGGTCCATCGGAAGGCCGAGTTCGAAGACGGGTCGGAGGAAGAGCGGAGGAGGTCCGAGCCCGACGTAGGGATGGGGTGGCGGGGGGAGTAGCTGACTGCCCGTGACGTCGAATACGAGGATCTTGCCCGTGATGTCGCCCACGTACGCGTACGTCTTGTTTCCGACGCTCCTCGTTCGGACGGCGAATGCATTGCCCGGTCCGCCATGCGCGTTTCCGAGGGCCACTCGCAGGACACTTGGAGTTGCGAAAGTCACGCCATCCCCGGTTCTGGTGACATCGACCAGGACGAGCATCGGCAGGCCGGCGTAAGGCGTCCATCGGCAGCCGGGCTTCTGGTCGTTGGGGTCAGAAGGGTCATCAGCTGCTGCAACGTATCCTGAGGCGATCGCCAGGACCCAAAGCGGGGCACCGCTCAAGTCGCGCGTCATGTAGAGGTCGGTGTGGTCGTTGACGAGCGTGCGACGCTCGCCGCGATAGGAAGCCTGGCAATGCGCGACTTGCCTGCAACTGGACTCGACAGTCCCGGATGTTCCGAAGTACTCCATCTCCAGGTGCGTCATGACCGATTGACTTGCGGGGTAGAGGTGCTCGCCAGTACCCGCCTTGGCGGCACCGCAGGTGCTCTGGGATAGACCCATGATCTCGAAAGTCCTAAAGGCGGTCACCCCGTGCGAGCTACCAGACCGGGTAGCGTAGACCACGGTAGGTAGCCCGTTCTTCATGCGGGGGTCAGCGATCGATTGCGTGCGATCGTCCGTATCGGCCTCGACCTCGGCGGGTTGAAGCCCGACGACACCCGTATGAGGTTCGTCGATCACCCACCTTTTCGCCACCAGGGACGGGCCGTCCACTGGCATCGCGGACCCAGTCGGCAACCTGAGTCTGACAAGTCTCCAGCCCATGTGCGTCATGTCGTGGCCCGCGGCGTCGACCGGCCGCTCGAGACCCCATGTGGGATTCCCGGACGAGTCGCACGGAGTGATGTAGTTGCCATCACAGTCGGCGATCACAGGGCAGCCCTGAACCAGTCCGTCGTAGCGCTCCCAGATCTTCTCCCCGCGGAAGAAGTACTCATACTCGGGAGCCGCCGGGTCAACCCAGTGGGCCAGGTCCTCGAGATGGCCAAGATACAGCGCGGGTTCGATCGGGCCTCGCGGGGGAGCGGTGGGCGGGGGCGGGTGCACTGGCCAGCAGTACGGCGTTAGCGGATAGGCGTTCTCGCAGGGGGAGTTCGTGGTCTTGGGTACTGTTCTGATGCGATACGGCGGAAGCGGGTCGATGTACCCCATCTGCGCGGGCGGCGTGACCGCCCCGACGTACTCTGTCCCGCACACGAGAACGCCGGGGTTCGAGTACGAAGCTACGTTGTCCTCCACGCTGAAGGCCTCGCCCATGAATGGCTGCCCGACCGGAGTCGGCGGGCCGGCGGTGGCCGCGATGTCGATGATCTCCATCCCGACCAATCGCGAACTGACGAAGAGACGATTTCCGCCGCCCGTCCCCGATTGCAGTGCGGCTGAATTCCAGCCCATGGACGTACTCGGATAGTTGATGAACCCCTGCGGCAACGGCGCGAGGGGAGAGCCGCCCGATGGATTGAAGTCGTGCTTGTAGAACTGGACCTGGCTGGAAAGGACCCCGGGCGGGGCGTCCGGATCGTTCAGCCACTCCAAGCAGATGCCAACCCACGCCGCGTTGTTGTTGTTGGGGGCTGCGTCGTCTTCCCACTTGCCGTTGACCGCCTGCGTCAGGACGGCCACTCGGACGTCGGAAGTGCCGTTCGTGTAGGCTGCGATCCGCTCGGGGTAGCCCGGTGTGCTCGGGACAATCCTGCTGCACGACGGCGTGCCTCCGATGTCGGTGATCTCCAACAGCTCGTTGTAGTTGAGCGCCCCGTAGAGCACCGACTTCGACACGAACGGAACTCGCACGATCGCGATGTCACGCACGTGCTGAGTCGAGTAGGTTCCGCTGCAGTTCGCCGTGGACCAGACCTGTGTCCTCGACAGCGTCCAACTCCCCGCGCTTCCGCCGAGGTCCGCGCGCCAGATCCCGCCCTTGCCCATCGCGACGTACACCGAGTTGTTGTCTGCCGGGTCCGCGGCCAGCGCCGTGCCGAGTTGGACGGGAGACTGGGCGGTGTCGAAGTAGCAGGTCGCCATCAACGCCGGTATCGGGCTGCTCAAGTTGTAGGCGCGCAGCTCGGTGACCTGCGATGCAACGGGCTTGTCGCTCCCGGATGCGAAGAGCGCGAAGAGCACGGGCGGGTTGGCGCTTGCGAGTATCTCGACGTCGACGCAACGCTTGCGCTGGAAGTACCCGAACTCGATGCCCGTCTGATCCTGGATGAGCAGGTCGGCGTACCCCGCGGTGCACGGACCCGGAGGTGTCGTGAACAGGCTCGGGCAGAGCGTTACCCGCCAGACGCCGAGCGCACCGCCGGCGATGAGCAGGAAGCGCGCACCAGAGCTGTCCTGGTAGTACCGCATGGCGAGCGGCTGGCAGTCCGGCATCGGATGCTTGTCGATCTCGACCGGCGGCGTCTGCGTGAGATCGAGCACCGCGATCGTCGCGCCGAGGGCCAGGAACCCGCGCGTACCGTCCGGCGTCACCTCCAAGCTCATCTGCTCACCCGGCGTGTAGGACGAAACAAGTGTGTGGATCATGCCCTGCTGTACCGGGCACGCAGACCACAGGCCGGTCAGCAGGGGAATCAAGAGAGAACCTGCGAGCATGTCGACCTCCTCCGTTGGCCCCCTGCCCTGGGAACCCGGCGGCTGTCGCCAGCCGCAGGGCGGGTTGGGAAACCCGCGCAGGTGACCTGTGTTCACCCTACCACTCGCCTCCAACCCCGCAAGTGGGGGAGACATGCCCGGGGGGACCCTCAGCGGACACGCCAGGCCGCGAGCGCCGATCCGACCGCGCACCAGAGCCGCTCGCCGCTCGCGAGCAGCGCGCCCGATCCGCCCGGACCCGCGCGTGCACCTTCGGGTAGCAGCGCGCGCTCGACGAGGCGCGCCGGATCGCGGTCGTCGAACAGGTACACGGCGCGCTCGCTCGCGAGCGCCAGCAGCTCCGGACCGAGCGCCAGCACGGCCTGCGACCGCTCGCCGCGCGGCAGGGCCACGCCGAGGCGCGCGCCGGGCACACCGGTCAGGCGTGTCTCGATGCGCAGCGCGCCGTCTGCATGACGAATCGCCCACGAGCGCCCGCCGACGGAGGCGACCCGCCGCGCCCCGTCCGCGGGTTCGAGCTCGAACTCCGCGCCGGGCTGGGCGCGGTAGCTCCATTTCGAGGCGGCCGGCTGCCAGAAGACGTCCGGGCCAGCGAGCGTCGGCGCCAGCAGGAGCTCGCGCGTCCCCAACTCCTCGGCCTCGAGCCCCGCGCGCCAGGACGCGAGCACCCGCCCGGCGTCGAGGTCGAGGACCGAGAGCCATCCGAGTCCGCTCGAGCACCACAATCGGCCGTCCGCGAGCGCGAGCGGATCCGCCGGGGCGCAGAAGCCGCGCGGCTCGGGCCGGCGCGCCGGGTCGCGCGTCGCCGGATCGGCGCCCTCCCCGAGCCTGCGCTGCCAGAGCAGCGTGCCGGTCGCAGACTCGAGGCACAGGCACCACGTCTCGCCGTGCAGCTCGTCGACCGTCTCGCCGTAGCGCCGCGCGAGCAAGGCGACGCGCCCCGCGCTCTCGCAGGCACCCGGCTGGTACTCCCACAAGCCCGCGGGCAGCACGCGCTCGGGTTCGCCCTCGCCGGTGAGCAAGCCGTCGGCGCCCCAGGCCCAGGCGAGCTTCGGTGCCCCGCGCGGCTCGAACTCCAGCGCCGCGAAGACGTTGCCGTCGCGGCCGCGCGCGCGGCCGAGCAGCACGAACGCGCGCGAGCCGCGCGCGAGCAGCGTGGGCGTCCAGGGCGAGGGCTCGTCGCGGAACGGCGGGACCCAATTCCAGGCGTGCACCGGCGAGAGCGCGGCGAGGTCGAAGAGTTCTGCCTTGCCCTCTGCGTCGACGCCGCGCAGCGCGCCTGCCGTCCACCACAGGATGCGCCCGTCGCCGAGCTCGGCCAGTGCGGCTCCGGCGCGGCGCGCGGACGTCCAGTCCTCGCGCGCTTCGTCGGGCCGCAGCTCGAGCGCGATGAGCCGCTCGAGTTTCGATCCGCCGCGCGCCCCGGGTACCGCTTGCGCGAGCGCGCGCCGCGCGAGCGCCGCTTCCAGCGCGGCACTCGCCGGACCCTGCGCGCGCACGCGCCGCAGCGCCGCGCGCGCTCCCGCCTCGTCGCCGCGCTCGCGCGCGAGGTCGGCCTGGCGCAGCGCGGCGAGCTGCGCCGACTCGCTGCCCGCGTGCGCGGCGACGAAGCGCTCGAGCGCCTCTGCCTCGGGCGGCACGCGCGCGAGCTCGCCGCGCGCGAGGTCCTCGAAGCGCGCGCGCCAGTCGCGCCAGCCCGGCGTCGCCGAGGGCCGCCAGCCGCCGCAGGAGCGCGAGCTCGGCGCACTCGCCGCCGCGCGCAGCGCCGCCTTGTTCGGCCGGCAGCGGCGCGAGCGCGCCCGCGTCCTGCGCGCCAATGAGCAGCGCGCGGTGCCAGGCGTCGAAGGCCTGCGCCGAGCGCGCGGGCAGCTCGTCGCCGCGCGCGAACTCGTCGCCGAGCTCCTTTGCGAGCCCGAGTTGCGCGTCGTTGCGCAGCGGCAGGTCGTTTTCGCGCGGCGGCTCCTGCGCCAGCGCGACGAGCAGTGCGGCCGCGATCATGGCGCGCGCCGGCGGGGGATCAGCGACCGTCCGCGGGGTAGAGGCGCTGGCGGCGCAGCCGCTCCTGGTAGACCGGATCCGCGCGCGCGCGCAGCTGCAGATCGAGCGTCGCCTTCGCTTCTTCTGCGCGCGCGAGCCGCTCCTGCACGGCGGGCTCGGCGACATCGAGCCGGCGGCTCTCGGCCAGCGCGGGCCGCAGCCCGAGGAAGGCGATCTCGCCGAAAAGCAGCATCAGCGCGAAGACCGGCGACCAGTAGCGCAGCCGGCGGCCGAGCTCGGCCAGCGGCGTGCTGCGCACCGGCTCGGGGGCCGGTTCGACGCTCGGAACCTCGTTCACGCGCCGGCGAGCTCCCTGCCGGCGTACTGCGCGTGGCGTCCGAGATCCTCTTCGATGCGCAGGAGCCGGTTGTACTTGGCGACGCGGTCGCTCCTGCAGGGCGCACCGGTCTTGATCTGGCCGCAGTTGGTCGCGACCGCGAGGTCGGCGATGGTCGTGTCCTCGGTTTCGCCCGAGCGGTGCGAGGTCACGCAGCGGAAGCCGTTCTGGTGTGCCAAGGCGATCGTGTCCAAGGTCTCGGTCAGCGTGCCGATCTGGTTCAGCTTGATCAAGATGGCATTCGCGGCCTTCGACTGGATGCCCTCGCGCAGGCGCTTCACGTTGGTCACGAACAGGTCGTCGCCGACCAGCTGCACGTGCGAGCGCCCGGAGGTGGTGAAGGCCGCGGTCAGCGCCCGCCAGCCCTCCCAGTCGTCCTGGTCCAGGCCGTCCTCGATCGAGAAGATCGGGTAGCGCTCGCACAGGCCGACGTAGTACTGGACCATCTCGTGGGCGGTCTTGGTCTTGCCCTCGAAGCGGTACTTGCCGTCCTTGAAGAGCTCCGAGGCGGCCACGTCGAGCGCCAGGCGGATCTCCTCGCCCGGCTTGTAGCCGGCCTTCTCGATCGCGGTCAGGATCAGCGTGATCGCCTCCTCGTTCGAGGCAGAGCGAGGGCGCGATCCCGCCCTCGTCCCCGACCGAGGTGTTCAGTCCGCGCTGCTTGCAGACGCTTTTCAGGGCGTGGTAAACCTCGGCGCCCATGCGCAGGCCCTCGCGGAACGTGGGCGCGCCGAAGGGCAGGACCATGAACTCCTGCACGTCGACGTTGTTGTCCGCGTGCTGGCCGCCGTTCAGGATGTTGAGCATCGGCACGGGCAGGATGTGCGCCTGCGCGCCGCCGATGTAGCGGTAGAGCGGCAGCCCGGCCTCCTCGGCCCCGGCCTTGGCCAGCGCCAGCGAGACGCCCAGGATCGCGTTCGCGCCCAGGCGCTGCTTGTTGGGCGTGCCATCGAGCTCGATCATCGCCCGGTCCACCGCGGCCTGCTCGAGGCCCTCGAGGCCGATCAGTTCGCGCGCGATCTCCTCGTTGACGTGGGCCACGGCCTTCTGCACGCCCTTCCCGCCGTAGCGCGTGCCGCCGTCGCGCAGCTCGTGCGCCTCGTGGGCACCGGTCGAGGCGCCGGAGGGGACGCAGGCGCTGCCGCGGGCGCCGCTCTCGAGGGAGAGATCGACCTCGAGCGTGGGATTGCCGCGCGAGTCGAGGATCTCGCGGCCCTGGATGTGGAGGATGGAGCTCATCGGGCGAGATCGTACGGGCCGGGGAAGGGCGTGGGAACGGGTAAGAGGAGGCAGTCGGGCCCGAAAGCGGCTACTTTCTTGCGCCCGCCGGCCGGTCCGTCCGGAATCCAGCGGGCCCACCCGTGCGCAAGATCCACCTGCTCCCGAACCTCCTCACGCTGGGGAACTCCTTCTGCGGACTGCTGGCGATCGCCAAGGGCATCGATGCCCTGTCGTTCTCGCAGGCCGACCCGGGCCTCTTCTACACCAAGATGGAGAGCGCCTGCTGGCTGATCTTCGTCGGCATGCTCTTCGACGCCCTCGACGGCAAGGTCGCGCGCATGGTGGGGGGCTCGAGCGCCTTCGGGGCGCAGCTCGACTCGTTCAGCGACATGCTCTCGTTCGGGGTCGCCCCGGCGCTGCTGGCCAAGATCCTGATCGAGCACGAGGGCGCGTCGCTGGGCTACTCGGTGCACCTGCGCCTGGACTTCGTGGCGGCGGCGGTCTTCGCCATCATGGCCATCCTGCGGCTCGCCCGGTTCAACCTGGAGACCGAGCCCGACGCCTCCGCGCACCAGTTCTTCAAGGGTCTGCCCTCGCCGGGCGCGGCCGGGGCGCTGGTCGCGACCATGCTGATGTACCTGGCGCTCAACGAGCCGCACCCTGACGGCTTGATCGGCGAGCTGAAGCAGCAGTTCCCCTGGATCGTCCAAAAGTCGACCCTGTACTGGTTCATGCCGGCCCTGGCCTGGATGCTGCCGCTGCTCGGCCTGCTGATGGTCAGCCGCGTGCGCTACGTGCACACGACCTCGTTCCTCTCGGGCCGCAGCCAGTTCGTGACGCTGGTGGTCCTGGTCGTGGGAGGCTTCTGCTTCTACATCGAGCACGTGATCGCGATGTTCCTGGTCTTCAACGTGTACGTGCTGGTGGGGCTCGCCCTGGCGCTGCGGAAGGATCCAAACCCGGAGCCCGCCGCATGATGCCCGGCGAGGTGCTCGCCACCGTGGCCCTCGGATCGAACCTCGGCGACCGGGCCGGCGCGCTGGACACGGCGGTCGAACGGCTCGGCGCCCTGCCCAGGACGCGCCTCGTCGCGCGCTCGCGCTGGCACGAGACCGAACCCGTCGGCGGCCCCGCGGGCCAGCCGCGCTTCCTGAACGGCGTCGTGCGCCTCGCGACTTCGCTCGGCCCGGCCGAGCTGTTGCGCGAAATGCAGCGCCTCGAGCGCGAGGCCGGCCGCACGCGCGTCGGCGAAGTGCGCCACGGCCCGCGCGTGCTCGACCTCGATCTCGTCTTCTACGGCGACCTGCGCCGCAGCGAACCGGGGCTCGAACTGCCGCATCCGCGCGCCGAGGGGCGACTGTTCGTGCTCGAACCGCTGGCCGAGATCGCGCCCGAGTTGTGCCTGCCGGGCTGCGGCAAGAGCGTGCGCGAGCGGGTGCAGGAACTGCACGCAGGGGCCCGCGCTTGATCGCGACCTTCGCCGACCCCTCCGCGGCCGCGCATTGGTGCGCGGTGCAGCGCGAGCAGGGCCTGAGCCTGGGCTTCGTGCCGACGATGGGTGCGCTGCACGAGGGCCACCTGGGCCTGGTGCGCCGCGCCGCGGCCGAGCACGACGGCGTGTGCGTCAGCATCTTCGTCAACCCGCTGCAGTTCGACGAGAAGAGCGACTTCGAGCGCTACCCGCGCGACTTCGAGCGCGACGCGCGCCTGCTCGAGGGCGTCGGCGCCGCGATGGTCTTCACCGGCACGCTGGCGGGCTTCTTTCCGGACGGTCAGCCCGTGCTCGAGGACCCCGGGCCCGCGGCGGCGGGCCTCGAGGGCGCGCTGCGGCCGGGCCATTTCGCCGGCGTGGCGACGATCGTGCGCCGGCTGTTCGAATTCGTGCGACCCGGCTGCGCCTACTTCGGCCAGAAGGACTTCCAGCAGACGCGCGTGGTGCTCGACCTGGCGCGGCGCCTGGGCTTCCCGCCGATCGTCGTCTGTCCGACCGCGCGCGAGCCCGACGGCCTGGCGCGCTCGTCGCGCAACGTGTTCCTGGGCCCCGGCGAGCGCGCCGCGGCGGCCGCGATCCCGCGCGCGCTGGAGGCGGCGCGCGCGCGCTGGGTCGCGGGCGAGCGCCGGCCGGCCGAGCTCGCGCAGGCGCTGCGCGCGGGACTCGAGCGTGCGCCCTTCGCGCTCGAGTACGCGACCGTGCGCGACCCCGAGCGCTGGAGTGCGGACGAGCCGCGCACGGAGCTCGAGCGCGCCGTGGCGCTGGTCGCGCTGCGCCTCGGCGCCGTGCGCCTGATCGACAACCGCGCGCTGCACACCGAGGACGGCGCGCTGTGAAGCCGACCCTCGTGCGCTTGCGCGCGCCGGCCAAGGTCAACCTCTCGCTCGCGGTGCTGGGCAAGCGGCCCGACGGCTACCACGAGGTGGACACGCGCCTGCGCGCGCTCGAACTCTTCGACCGGCTCGAAATGGTGCGCGCGCCGGGCAGCGGCGTGCGCCTCGAGCTCTCGGGCCCGTTCGCCAGCCCGGACATCCCCGCCGACGCGAGCAACCTGGCCGCGCGCGCCGCGCAGGCGGCCCTGGACCTCGCGCCCGGCAGCGACGGGCTCGCGCTGCGGCTCGAGAAGCACATCCCCAGCGGCTCGGGTCTGGGCGGGGGCAGCTCGGACGCCGCGGCGGCCTGGGTCGGCGCCGCGACGCTGCTCGGCCTCGATCCTTGGTCCGCGGACGGCGAGCGCGTGCTCGCCGCGCTCGGATCGGATTGCGTCTTCTTCTGGAAGGCCGCGATGACGGGCTATGCGCGTTGTCTCGGGCGCGGCGAGCGCGTCGAGCCTGCCGCGGCGCCCGCGAGCCCCGCGTGCGTTGCGCTGCTCGTGCCCGCGGTGTCGTGTCCGACAGGCAAGGTATACGCGGCCTTCGCCGGCCGATCGGGCGGCCCCAACGAGCTCGAGCCGGCGGCGCTGGCGGCCGTGCCAGAACTGCGCGCATGGCGGGAAACGCTGGATTCCTGCGGCGAAACGCGCTGGCAGCTCTCGGGCAGCGGCTCGGCCTTCTTCGCCGCGCACGACGATCCCGCACTCGCCGCGGCCGATCTCGGACGCGCGCAGAGCGCGTTCCGCGCGCGCGGCCTCGTGCCGCGCGGGACCTGGATGGCGCGCGTTTCAGGGCGCGGCGCCGAGATCCTGCAGGTTGTTTGAACCAAGGGGCCATGGGCCTGCGGAAGCTCGGGGGAGCGGCTTCCCGTCCGTCCGGCGCCCATGAACATCACCGAGATCCGCATCAAGCTCCTGTTCAACTCGCGCGACAAGCTGCGCGGCTTCGCGAGCGTGACGCTCGACAACCTGATCGTCGTGCGCGACATCAAGATCATCGAGGGCGGCAAGGGCTTGTTCGTGGCCATGCCCAGCCGCAAGCTCTGCGACCGCTGCCCCTCGTGCGCCGCCAAGAACCCCATCCGATGCCGCTACTGCAGCGATTGCGGCACGCGCCTCTCCGAGAACCGCGGCGACCTCGACGAGCGCGGCCGGCCGCGCCTGTACGCCGACATCGCGCACCCGATCAACCAGGACGCCCGCGACTTCGTCCAGACCCAGATCCTGAAGGCCTACTACGACGAGTTCGAGCGCTCGAAGCAGGAGGGCTACGTGGCCAAGAGCTTCGACGACCTCGACTACGACTACCTGGACGAGTCCTCCGCCGACGCCGATCGCTAGGATCGTCGGGCGTGAGGCGGATGCAAGCGCTGCCATCCCTGCGCGGCGAGACGGTGGCCCTGATCGGAGCCGGCGGGCTGGCGCACGCCCTGGCCCCGGCGCTGCTGGCTGCCGGAGCGCGCGTCGTGGTCTCCGCCCGGCGCCCCGCCGCGGCCCTCGGGCTGGTGCGCAAGCTGCGTTCCCCGCGTGCGCGGGTCGCCGGGCTCGAGCGCGCGACGCTCTTCATCCTGTGCGTGCCGGACGACGCGCTGGCCGAGGTCGCGCGCGCGCTGGCACGCACCAGCCCCGGCCGCGGACGCGCCGTGCTGCACGCGAGCGGGCTGCGGGACGAGAGAGCGCTCGCGCCACTCGCGCGCGCGGGCTGGAAGACGGGCGCGCTGCACCCGCTGCTGCCGCTGCCGCGCAAGGGCGGCGCGCGGCGCTTCGAGGGCGTCTGGTTCGCGACCTCGGGCGCGGCCTCGCAGAGGCTCGTGCGCGCGCTCGGCGGCCGCGAGCTCGATCTGCGCCCGGGCCGCAAGGCCGACTACCACCTCGCGGCGACGCTGGTCTCGAACGGCGCGCTGGCGCTCTTCGAACTCGCGCGAGCGCACTTCGAGCGCGCCGCGCGCGATCGCAAGCAGGCGCGCGCGGCCTTCGCGGCGCTGCTCGCGGCGACCGCCGCGAACCTGGCCCAGTCGAATCCGCGCGCGGCGCTGACCGGCCCGATCGCGCGCGGCGATCTCGAGAGCGTGCGCGGGCACCTCGCGCGCACGGCGCGCGGCGACGAACGCGCGCTCTACCGCGCTCTCGGCCGCGTGCTGCTCGGACTCGCCGCGTCGCGCCTCGCGCCGGACCGGCAGCGCCAGCTGACGAGGCTCCTCGGCACCCCCCGACCCGGATGAAGATCGTCCTATCGCACAAGTCCACCGGCTTCCACGCGCTCGCGCGCCAGGCGGAGGCGCACGCCTCCAGCGGCGACCTGATCGAGCTGCGCCTGGACGGCATGCCGCCGCCGCGCGAGGGCGAGCTGCGCTCGCTGATCCGGCGCCTGGGCAAGCCCGTGATCGTGGCCGCCCACGGCCCCGAGGCCTTCGGCGGCTTCCAGGGCAGCGACTCCGAGCGCATCGAGCTGCTCTCGATGGCCGCGCGCGCCGGTGCGAGCTACGTCGACGTCGAGCTGCGCCTGGCCGCGGGTCTCGGCGGCCTGCCGCTCACCTGCCGCTGCATCGTCTCGCACCACGAGCGCGAGCGCATGCCCGAGGACCCCGGGCAACTCCTGCGCGATCTGCGCCTGATGGCCGGCGAGCACGGCCTGGTGAAGCTCGTCGCGCACGCCTCCTGTGCCGAGGACGGCATGCGCCTCTTGGCTGCGCTGCGCGAGACGCACGGCGCGCGCATCGGCTTCTCGACCGGCGAGGCCGGGCGCTTCACGCGCGTCCTGTGCGGGCTGCACGGTTCGGAGTGGACCTACTGCGTGCCGCCCGCGCTGCCCAACGCCCCCGCGCCGGAGCCGACCGGGCCGGGCCAGTTCACGCCCGAGGAGCTGCGCGTGCAGCTGCCCGCGGGCGGACTCTCGGAAACGACGCGCGTCTTCGGCGTGGTGGGCAACCCGATCAAGCACTCCTGGTCGCCGCGCCTGCACACGCTGGCGCTGCGGCGCCTGGGCGCCGACGCGGTCTACGTGCCCTTCGAGGTGCGCGACATGCTCGAGTTCCTCGGCCTGCTCTCCTACCCCGCCTACGAGGGCTTCTCGATCGCCGCGCCGCACAAGGAGCCGTCCTTCCAGACGCGCGCCGCGCCCGACGAGTGCGTGCAGCGCATGCGCGCAGTCAACACGCTCGTGCGCCTCGACGGCATCTGGCACGCGCGCAACACCGACGTCGTGGGCGTGCGCGAGGTGCTGCGGCGCGCCTTCGGCCGCATGGCGGTCGAGCGCTCGCTGGGCGGACTGCGCGTCCTGGTGCTCGGCTCGGGCGGCGCCGCGCGCGCCGCGGTCGAGGCCGTCTCGAGCGCCGGGGGCAGCGCCTTCGTCGCCGCGCGCAACATGGAGCGCGCGGTCGAGATCGCGCGCGAACTGGGCGGGCGCGCCCTCGGCATGGAGCAGGTCGCGGGCCTGCAATGGGATGGCCTCGTGCACTGCACCCCGCAGGGTTCCCTGGCCGACCCGGGCAAGCTGCCGATCGAGGGCCGCCTGCTGCGCCCCGGCGCGGTGGTGGTCGACTCGGTCTACCGGCCGCGCGAGACGCCGCTGATGAAGCTCGCGCGCGAGCGCGGCTGCCACACCTACGGCGGCGGCGAGTGGTTCGTGCAGCAGGCCGCGCAGCAGTTCGCGCTCTTCACCGGTGCGGGCATTGGCGGCGCGCCGCGCTTCGGCCGCACGCTGGGCCTGGCCGAAGTCGAGAAGCTCTTCCGCGAGACGCTGGTCAAGCTGTACGCGGAGGTGGGCGAGTGAGCGCGCTGCGCGATCCGCGCGCCGGCCAGGACCAGGCCCGCACGCCGGCGCGCATCGCGCTGGTCGGCCTGCGAGGCAGCGGCAAGAGCACCGTCGGCACGCTGCTCGGGCGCGAGCTCGCGCGGCCCTTCGTCGACCTCGATCGCGAGATCGAGCGCCTCAACGCCGAGAGCCGTCCGGCCGAATCGGCCCTGCGCGCGGGCGACATCCTCGCGCGCCTGGGCGAGCCGCTGTACCGCGACCTCGAAGCGCGCGCGCTGCGCGAGACGCTCGCCCTGCGCGGCCCGCTCGTGCTCGCCACCGGCGGCGGCGTGATCCTGCGCGACGAGAACCGCGCGCTCTTGCGCCAGGAGACCTGGGTCGTCTGGCTCGAGGCGCCCGTCGAGGAACTCGCGCGGCGCCTCGCCTCGGATCCCAACCCGCGCCCGCCGCTCACGCCCGCAGGACGCCTGACCGGCTCCGCCAGCCCCGCCGAACTCGCCGTCCTGCGCGACGCGCGCCAGGGCCTCTACCAGGAGGTCGCGCACCTGCGCATCCGCACCGAAGGAATGAGCCCGGCCGAGGTTGCGCGGCTGCTGCGCGGAGGTCTCGGCAGCCCGCAGGCTTGAACAGCGGGCGCGGAGCGGTCATACTCTGCGCCTCGATCGCGGGGTGGAGCAGTCTGGCAGCTCGTCGGGCTCATAACCCGGAGGTCGCAGGTTCGAATCCTGCCCCCGCTACCAATACCCGGAGAGGATCTTGGCCCTGTGGCCGAGGTCCTCTCTGTTTTTCTTTCGGGCGACGGTGGGCCCGCGCGTGGGGTGACCGGGACTTGACCGGGACTTGACCGATTTCAGGCCCCCAGAAATCGCGACCCCGAACGGGCTGCCGTTCCAAGGTCGGTTGCCGCACGATGTTCCCGCGGTCCGATCGAGCCGGTGGTCGGTCACCTTCCGACAACCGGTCACCTTGCGAGTCAGACGCTGACGTCGGAGTCGAACTCGTCGCCCTCGACATCGCGCCCACTTGACGGACGACCAGCGACGGCTCACGATCCCGAACACAGCGTCCATCTCCAGCGCATCTCCACGGCCGGCTTCGGCCCCATCACAACCGATCTCCACGACGCTGCTCGACCAGGCCCAGCCTGGCGGAGATCGCCTTGGAAGCATTGCTGGAAATCGGTTGGGTTCCGATCGGGGTCCTTTTCCTCAGTCCCTCGAACCCGCGCAACAACGACGAGGCCGTGCCGCACGTGGCCGCCTCGATCAAACGCTTCGGCTGGCGTCAACCAATCGTCGCGAAGCGATCCGGCGAGGTAATCGCCGGCAACACGAGGCTCAAGGCCGCGCAGCAAATGGGCCTGGAGCACGTGCCCGTCCACTGGTTCGACGGCACCGACCTCGACGCCACCGCCTTCGCCATCGCGGACAACAAGACCCACGATTTCAGCACCTGGAATGAACCTGCGCTCGCGCGGCTTCTCATCGAGCTCCGCGCCGAGGACGCGCTCGAGGGCGTCGGTTACTCGACCGACGAGATCGACGACCTCTTGCGGTCGATCGCGAGCGAGGTCGAGCCGCGCGAGGTCGATGACGAGGGACCTGAAGAGCCGCCCGAGCAGCCGCATTCGCGTCGCGGAGACCTCTGGATGCTCGGCGATCACCGCCTGCTCTGCGGGGACTCGACTTCGCCCGAGGACGTCGGCCGCGTGATGGCGGGCGACCGCGCGGCATTGCTGTCGACAGATCCGCCCTACTGCGTCAACTACACGGGCAACGACCGGCCGATTCACGACGGTAAGCCTAGCGGCAAGGACTGGTCGCACCTCTATAACGAGGTCGACATCAAGGACCTGGGCGCGTTCATGGATTCCGTGTTCGGGGCGTGCCTTCCTCACACTGACGATGCGGCCGGCATCTACGTGTGGCACGCGCACGTGCAGCAGCCCACGATCGCGGCGGCCTTTGAGCGCCACGGGCTTCTGCTTCACCAGATCCTCGTGTGGGTGAAGCCGACCGCGACTTTCGGCCACTGCTTCTACCGATGGCGCCACGAGCCCTGCGCATTCGGCTGGAAGCGTGGCAACAAGCCCGAGCACGGCCACGGCGCGATGGAGACCGTCTGGGAACTCGACTGGGAGGGCAAGCAGCGCATCGTCGGCAACGAGCACCCGACGCAGAAGCCGACGCGCATCTTCGAGATCCCGATGGAACAGCACACGCGTGCCGGCGACATCGTCCTTGAACCGTTCAGCGGCAGCGGCAGCCAGTTGATCGCGGCCGAGCGCCTCTCGCGCCGATGCCGCGCGATTGAGATCCAGCCTGCCTTCGTTGACGTCGCGATCCGCCGGTGGCAGAAGGCGAGCGGCAGGGCCGCGGTGCTCGAAGGCGACGAGCGCACCTACGACGCCCTCGCTGCGGAAGGGCGGCACCCGTGAAGACCCGAATTCCGAGCGATGCGTTCGAGTACTACGTCAGCCTCGGCGCCTCGCGAAGCTACGAGGCGGTCGCAAGGAAGTACGGCGTCTCGAAGACCGCCGTCGTAAACCTCGCGAACCGCGAGGACTGGCAAGTGAAGCTCGCGCGGGTCGAGCGTGATGCGAAGCAGCGCGGCGAGGAGCGTGCAGTTGAAACGATCGAGGCGATGAACGACCGCCACCTGCGGGTCATGCAGGTGATCCAGAAGAAGGCGCTGGAGGCGCTCAAGGCAATGTCGCTCGACACCGCGATCGAAGCCGTGCGTGCGCTCGACATCGCCGTGCGGCAGGAACGCCTGATCCGCGGTGAACCCTCCGAGCGCACCGAGCTCACGACGGAGTCGATCATCCGCCGGGAGTTCGAGAGTTGGATGCGTGAGGACCCCGCCACGGACGAGGGCGAGGACGCGGAGGAGGCTCCTTCGCCGGAGCCTGGTGCCAATCCCGATGTGCCGGCCAACGGCGGTGGCGACGGGGAGGCGAGCGCGTGAAGAGCTTCGACAAGTTCGCGTTCTTCCACGACCTCGGGTACACGCCGCATCCAGGTCAACTGCCCGTCCACCAGTCGAAGGCTCCCCGTCGCGTGCTCGCATGTGGAGTTCGCTGGGGCAAGACGCGCGTCGCGGCCTGGGAGGCACTTGCCGCAGCGATCCAGCCGCGCAAGGAGTCACGCGGCTGGATCGTTGCACCGACCTACGACCTTGGCCAAAAAGTCTTCCGGGAGGTCGTCGAGCTCTCGACCACGCGACTGCGGCACCGCATCCGCGAGCTGAAGGAGAGCGAACGGCTGCTCATGCTCTCCAACCTCGCAGGCGGACGGTCCGAGATCCGGGTCAAGTCGGCCGACAACCCGACCTCGCTGCTCGGCGAGGCGCTCGACTGGGTGGTCATCGACGAGGCGGCGCAGCTCAAGAGCTCCATTTGGCAGTCGTACATCAGCCAACGCCTCGTCGACCGCCACGGCTGGTCCCTGACCATCTCCACCCCGCGCGGGCGGGGGTGGTTCTTCGAGGCGTTCCAGCGTGGGCAAGGGCGCGACGCCGACTATGAGAGCTGGAACTGCCCGAGCTGGCAGAACCCGACGCTCGATGCCGACCTGATCGAGGCCGAGCGCGCGCGGCTGCCATCGAACGTCTTCGCGCAGGAATATGCCGGCGCTTTCATCGAAGGCACCGGCGCTGTGTTCCGGCACGTGCGCGAGGCCGCGACCGGGGTGCTGCAAGAAGCCAAGCAGGGGGAGCGCTACTTCGCCGGAATCGACCTCGCGAGAACCGAGGACTTCACGGTGCTCGTCGTGATGAATAACAAGCACCAGGTCGTCTTCGTCGACAGGTTCCACCGCCTCGACTGGGGCCTGCAGGTCGCGCGCCTTAAGGCGGCGACGTCGCGCTACCCCCTTTGCAGCGTCCTCGTCGATTCGACCGGCGTCGGGGAACCGATCTACGAGCTCCTGAAGAAGGCCGGCATGCGCGTGCAGGCGTACACGCTCACCGCGAAGTCGAAGAGCGACATCATCACCAACCTGATGGTCATGCTCGAGCAGCGCCAGCTCCAGCTGCCGACGTACCAGCAGTGCCCCGAGCTCGTCGAGGAGCTCGAAGGGTTCGAGTACAGCCTCACGGACGAGGGCAACATCCGCATGCGCGCCGCGGGCAGCGGGCACGATGACGGCGTGATTGCGCTCGCCCTGGCGGCGTGGGAGTCCAACCAATTCCGCGGCGTGGGGACGGTGTCGGTCCTGAACACTCGCGGGTACTCATCCTACGGGCCATGGCGCTCACTGGCGAGTCGTCTGACGCTGCGCGAAAGACTGCGAATTGGAGGCTTCCGTGTCTGATGGAATTGAGCCTCAGTGTGTCCACGCGCCCCATGGTGGGGCGCCGAAAGGACAACGATCATGACTAAGCAGAAGAAGTCGAAGAGGAAGGCGGCCAGGCCCGCCGCGAACCCGAAGCAGAACGATAACGCGACGTCAGCCGTCGCCGAACCGGAGGCGACCGACGACGCTCAAGCCGATCCGGCGCAGCCGGACGAGCCCGAGGCCGGCATCGCGCCGGCACCCAAGAAGCCCAAGGGCAAGAAGCAGGGAGGCGGCCGGACGCTCTCCGAACTCGCCGAGCACTACCTCGACAACCTGGCCGAGATCGGCAAGTCGCGGGGCACGTGCTTCAGCTACCGCGGCGAGCTGGAGCTGGCGATCGAGTGGCTCGGCGCCGAGACGAACCTCGCGGACCTCGGGGTGTCCCAGGTCGAGGGCTTCCTCGAGTGCCCGTCCGTGACGCGCACGCGCACCGGCAAGCCGAAGAGCCCGCTCTCGATCGCGAAGACCCAGCGCGTGCTGCGGCAGGCTCTGGTGTTCGCGGTGGAGAAGGGCTGGATCGAGGCCGCGCCGCTGCCCGTGGCGACGAACGCCGCCTGAGCGGGCCAAGTCAGCACGCAGACCGCGGGCGGGGGAGAGGCCCCCGTCCGCGGTCTCGCGCTCCCTCCGGCCTGGACAAGCTGCCAAGGCTGACTACGATCCGTGTTGGCGGGAGTGCGAGAGGGCAACGCACCGCCGACCGAGAGCGAAGATGGACTACGCCATTGCGCGCATCGAACCGATCGAACGTACCGCGCCACCGCACGTCGTCAAGCTCGTCCGGTGCGCCCTGACGTTCACGAGCATGGAGTATCCGGCGCTTGAGCCCATCGACCAGGCACTCGTCAGCTCGCTGATCGTGAGCTGCGTCTTCGAGCACGCCCGATTCGAGGCCGGCACCCAGCTCGACATTGGCGTGGTCGTGGGCTGCTGGAACCAGGCCCTGGATCTCGTCATCCGCGCGGACAAGGCGTTGGCTGTCAAGGCGGGGCTGTTGAGCCGGTTGACCGTCACCATCGCCGACTGGCAGCACACGTTCGATCGTCGGGTTGCGGCCTGGGTCGATGAGCTTGCCGAGCTTTCCCATCCCTCCAACCAGGTGGAGATCGATCGACTGGACGCTCGTCGCAAGGCGCTCGTGGACATTGGTGCTCGCATCGCGCACCACCGCATTTCCGAGTCTGGACGGCTCCTCTCGCGGCTCAAGGAAGGGCTGCGGGCTGCAGCAGAACGCCGCGGCGAGTCGACCAAGGCATGGGATGCGAACTTCGACCCCGCCGCCCTGCCAGTCGAGATCTGGATGCTCCTGAACAACGGACCCGGCGTCGAGCGACTGCTGAAGGTCGAGAGTGATCGCCGGCTCTGTTTCGGCACCCGTGCGGTGCGCGACTCCCAGTCGCGGGCCAAGGACCCGAGCGCGAGTAATGCTGAGCACTTGGACGACCCCCTCGATGCGGGGGGAGTCACGCTCCACGAAGTGCTTGGCGATCCACACGCTCCAGACGCGGCACGATTTGCGGCAGTACGAGAGTGCTCGAGTGCGGTCGGCGCCTACCGACATGACGAACTCAAGGCTGCCCGGCCTGGAAGCGCACGCCACGCCGTCCTCGAGTCACTCCACGATCTGCAGTCGCAGACGCTCTCGATCAAGGACCTAGCTGCGCGGGTCGGCCTGGCGAAGGCCTCTTTGAGCGAGGCGCGAACGACTGTCCTGGCAGAGCTGAGCATGCTGCCGGCCGTCCGAGCCCTGCTGGAGACAAGCTGAGCCAGCGGGCAGCCCAGGCGACAGAGCGGACTCACATTTTCCGGGATTCAGCCGAATCGCAGCCGACGCCCCGTCCCGGGGGGTGCCATGAAGTTCACCCTCGAACAGCTCATGGCGGCCGAGCGCACCTGCCCGGTCAGAGTCGTATCCCTTCTGCCTGCGGAGCGTGGCGCTGCTGCGGATGGCATCCTCCAGCGCTGCGTGCTGGAGCTCTACGGGACGATTGGCCTCCAGGCTGACCTGCGTAGACGGAAAGCCGATGGGAGCCTCTACCTTGCGTATCCGCGGATCCGTTCGCGCGCAGGGCGTTGGCATTCGTGCGCTTGGCCCCTGACCCCGGAGGTGCAATCCGCCATCGAGGTTCAGGTGATCTACGTCGCGCGGAGGTTGGAGGTAATGGACGAGCCGGCCGCGCCGGACGCGGCGTAGGCACCGCCCTGGAGGCACCGGACCGGGGCGCGTGCTCTCGTACGGCGCAAGGCCTGGGCAATCGCGGTGCCCGCGCCACGGCCGCGCGTGTGCTTTGGGGGGTCCGCTCGAAACCTTCATCCGATTCTGCATTGTCGAAGCGGCCGTCCGTGCGGAGTATGGAGCCAGCCACGGGCCGCGAGAAGTCGGCCCGAAGTCTGGGGCCGCGCTGCGAGCTGGTACTCGGACCTCTCTCCCGGCGCGCGGTGGCGGCCCCAGACCCCTTTTCTCGGCTCCGCGATGAGCTGTGCGTGCTCAGACCACCAGGCGGCGGGTCGCGGTCGTCTGTAGCGCGACCTCCACCTCGACGGTCCGGCCCTGGAGTTCGGCGACCGGCACGCGCTGGAGCGACAGTAGCGCTCCACGACGCTCGATGTCGACCCTGATCGTGGCGACACATCGGCGCATCGCGCGGATCCGCTTCTCCGGAGAGCCGTGCCGCAGCACTGCGGGCAGCTCGTGCAGGAACTCCCATGCCTCGCGCACCAGCGCGCTCTCCTCGACTCGTGCCTGCGCCACGCGTTCGAGTTCCTCGAGTCGGCGCTCGACCTCGTCCTTCTCGCGACCGAGCACCGCGAGGCGCTCGTCGACGAAGCCGCGGTTCGCGGCAGTGATGTTGTCGAGGAGGTTTGAGATTGTGCGCGTGAGCTCCGCCTTGCGCTCTTGCGCCCGTAGGCGGGCACCCAGGACGTCTTCGGACTCCTGGCCGAGCGCCTCGTGGACGGTTGCAGCCAGCAGCGCGGGGCGCGGCTCGTCCGTGTAGCGCGCGTAGTGCGTTAGCAGGGCGACGATGACCGCCTGCTCCAGGACGCCCTGGTCCACCGGCCCGAACCTGCAGGCAGTCCTGCCGCGTCGCACGTATGTGCCGCAGCCGTAGTAGAAGGTCAGCACCTTGGTGCCATCTCGGCGGGGCGAAGGGCACGAGCCCTGGTGACTCGAAGGTCGCGACCGGGCACCTGCTCCAGAAGGTCACGTATCCGGATTCCGTGAGCGGGAGTGATGTCGTTACCTACGCCTACAACGCCCAGGGCCAGGAGATCTGGAAGAAGGATCCAGCCGGGACCATCCTCGAGTCGGTCTACGACGACTCCGGCCGCCGGACGATCAACAAGGCGACCACGATCATCTCGGGCTTCGACGACTGCCGTGAAGCGCGTCGAGACCGGCTACGACTCGCTCGGCCGGACGAGCTCGGTCGTCCAGTACGACGCCGACCAGCTCGGGCAGCGCGACCGATGGGGTCGCGTTCACCTACGACGACTGGGGCAACGTCCTCGACCTACGCCGAGGACAAGGACTCGGCCGTCTCGGGCGGCGGGAATCAGTACACGACCACCTACACCTGGCCGAAGGTCGCGCCGACGCGACCGGGCGCTACACCCTGCGCAAGACCAGCATGACGCTGCCGGACTCCGGGTCGATCAGCCTACCAGTACCGCTCGGCCGGGGGCCTGCACGACGACGAGAGCTCCAGGGTCACGCCTGGTCGTCGACTCGGGAGGTAGACCTTGGCGCAGTACGACTACCTGGGGGTGGGGACCGTGGTCCGGACCAAGCTAAACGAGATCTCCTGCATGTCGCGGGTCTTCGACGACTCGAACGCGATCGTCGACCTCGACATCTTCAACCGCATCACGACGAGCCGCTGGACGAAGGACCTCTCGACGGACCGGGACTTCTACCAGGTGGCGCTGACCTACGACCGCGACTCGAACATCACGAGCGCGCTCGACGGCGTCCACGGCGACTACCACGGCATCGGCGACGGGCTGGGATGTCGCCTACACGATGGACAACGTCAACCGCCTGACCGAGGCGAAGGAGGGGACGCTGTCCGGCGGCTCGATCACGACCACGACGCGCGACGAGCAGTGGACGCTGAGCCACACGGGCAACTGGGACCGCGACGAAGCTCGACCTGAACGGCGACGGCGACTTCACGGACGCCGGCGAGCTCGACGACACGCGCACGCACAACGCGGTCAACGAGCTGACGGCGCGCGACACCGACAGCAACGGCTCGACCGAACTACTCGCCCACCTACGACGCCGCCGGGAACATGACCGACGACGCGAAGGACTACAAGTACGTCTACGACGCGTGGAACCGGCTGCGGAAGGTGAAGAAGACGGGCAACTCGGCGCTCGTCGCGGAGTACCGCTACAACGGCCTCAACCACCGCATCGGGGTGCACGAGGACCGGGAACCCGACGGGGACGTCGATGCGAGCGATGCGTGGTGGTACGACGTGTTCGACGAGCGCTGGCGGCAGCTCGCGCGGTACAGCGGGAGCGAGTCGACCCCGAGAGAGGACTTCGTGCCGCACCAGGCGGGCGCGAGCGGGCATGGCGGGTCGAGCTACATCGACCTCGTCATCTGTCGCAACAAGGACACGGACGTCAACGGGAGCCTCGAGGAGCGCACCTACTACTGCCAGAACTGGCGCGCGGATGTCTCGGCGCTGGTGAAGCTCGTCGGGTCGGCGGGGACCGAACTCCGGGAGTGGGTCAAGTACTCGGCCTACGGCACGCCGATCGGGCTGCCGGGCGGCGACACGGACTCGGACGGAGACTGCGACACCACTGACGTTACGCCAAGTGCAGACCTGGATCAGCGGTCGACATACGACGTCCGCGGAGACATCGATCTCGACGGCACGTCGACGCGACGGACAAGAGCACGATCCGGAACAGCTATCCGGCATCACGCTCGGGCGCGGCGTGCTCTCGGCGAGCAACGTCGTGAACCGCAAGGGGTATGCGGGGTATGAGGCGCTGAGCGGGCTGGCGGGGGGGAAGTGGTTGGCGAGGAATAGGGTGTTGGCGGCGGATCTTGGACGATGGATAACTAGAGATCCTCTTGGCTATATCGACGGGCCTAGCCTGTATGCGCTATGCGGCGGAGATCCTGCTGATGCTTGCGATCCCATGGGGCTCAAACTCTACAACTGCGATGGCACCGGGGAGGTTACCGACTCATATATGTTGTGCCTGTTCGACTGTGTTGGGGCCTGCGGTGAATCATTGGCGAAACAAGGGCACACTAGCCTGAAGGATTTGCTGACAAAAGTGAAGGCCAGCTCAATCCTCAATGTCAATCTATGCATCGATCTCAAATCGCACCCCACTGATCCGGTCACAGATGCGAAGGGAAAACCAGTCAAGGATAAGAAGGGCAAACCGGAGGTGACTCCAAGGGGGGGGGATACCGATGCTGACAAGGATAAGAACAATCGCCTGACAGGTGGATCCAAGGTAACCGTGTATCTCGCAAATCTTGCACCCGAGGAGACGAAGAATGGCGGATCAAACACACTAGTTCACGAGCTGTATCATGCTTCGCAAAACGCAGAGGATGCCGTCGGTAACAATGGCAAGAGAAGTAGGACTGTAGATGAAATGGAGACTGAAGCCTATGCATATGAATACATATGGCTTGAGGACTGCGACTGCGTGCACTGCGATCACCTATTGCCCTCGGACTATCCAATTCCTCCTTATACTTGGATGGGGGCCAGTCCTCTTGAATCATCGTTAATGCACACCCTGCCCACCTCGCGATGAGAAGGAGATCTCTACTAGCCATTGCACGTCTGTGCTAACGAACGCCAAGTACGCTGGCTACGTCGTTGAGCTCCTGGAGAATGCCAGTCCTTTCTGATGTTCCAACTTCGTCTAGAGCATGTAGCTCATCAGCTAGCCATCCTATAAATGCATTGAGTGCTGCGGTCAATGTAAACGACAACACACCCCGGTAACCAACAATATCTACAGTGGCACAATGAATGACTAGGGCACAACAATGATTCGTCGCCTCATGGCTACCTGGAAGTCACCTTATGGAGTGCAGCCACTCAGGCGCTCGGGGGCTCCGGGCGCAATGTGCCTGGCGCTGATCTATAGTAGTTTCATGGCCTCATGCAGAGATTCAGATGCAAGCCACGGCCGGGACGCTGTCATTCAGTTGAGAGGCGCCACCGTACTCAGTGAGAGTCCAAGCGGCGCCTTGTGGATGTGCGATGGCAATGGCTACGGGTACGTTAGTCGCGATTGGGGAAAACGCTGGGAGATGACAGAGCTGCCCGGACGAACCGGTGGAGTCGGCGCAGGCAATAGAGATGAATACAGGCGATTGTGTTTCTTCGATACGAATCATGCCATTCTTACAGGCTTTATCGGATGGAGATCACGTAACAAAGTGCTCTGGACGTGTACTGGAGGGATATCGTGGTCGGAACGCGAGCTACCCTGCGAGCTATACGTCAACGACACCCAGGCGGCTTCAGATGGTCATGCATGGATTGTTGGGTCCGATGGAATCCTCTTGACGTCACAGGACTATGGAGAATCGTGGGCAATCGCGCACAGTCCCGCTTCGCCGCAGCATGCTTTGTCGTGCGTGCACTTTGAGTCAGCTCAGGTAGGGTATGTTGGATCACTATGGAATGAGCTATGGAAGACCACCGATGCGGGGAACTCATGGGTGCGACTTAAGACTCCAGCGGACGAGTGTGGGCCGCCTGTCGGCGCGCCCCAGCACACGTCACGGGAACCAGAACACCCCCCGGTGAGGGGGCGTGATGGTCGCTCGCTCTGGCCTGCAAACGTGGCGGCGACAGTGCAAACAGTTCAGCAGCTGACTGTCCTAGGCGAGTGGTTATTGGCTAGCCAAGGTGGCCAGGTGTTTTATCGGTCGAGGGAGGATGGGGCGACCTGGAGAGTTCTTGAAGTGGATGGCCATCGGGTTGTCAATGCTCATTCCAATGCGGGGGAGATGATCGTCGTTACTGACGACCAAGTAGTATGGGCTGTGTCTCGTACACTCGAGGTCGTCAGGAGGTGGCATGGCGCAGCACCTGATGCACCACTTGCAATAGCGGGGGATGGCGGGCGCGCCGCGATTCTCACGGACGGAAGGGGAAAAGTGTGTACTTACACTGCTGCGTCAGAGGGATGCTCATGGACGGTCGTGAGCGAGCTTCCGACGTGGCTTGAGTGTGACTACTGGGATGTGACAAGGGATGGGGTGCTTGTTGGGGCGTCGTCTATTGCTCTATATAAGTCCTCCGATGGTGGGCAGCACTGGGAAGAGTGCGGGCAAGGGGAAGGAATTGCAGGGGTAAGCGCTCGGCGTGATGGGACCTGCTTCGTGCCCTTCTCAGAGGGCGGTGGGGCTGAATGGGTTCGGACAAAGGAGGGGCTATCTCGGCTGCCGGGGCTGCCGAGGTGCTCAGTTACAAGTGGCGTTAGGCTGCGTCGTGGTGCGCTGTGGATTTGGGAAGGCTACACCGTTAGTGCGGACAAGTACACCCAAGGAATTGCGGACTCAAATGAGGCAGAGATCGTTGGACCCGGGTTTACGGACATGCTGTACGCAAGTCCTAATGAGGGGCGGACGTGGAGAGCAATCGAATCCCATGCTGGTGCGATTGCAACAGCACTGTGGTTGGGGGGCGATGATACACTTAGCGTAGTGATGTCAGATGGTGCTATGCGCCAAGGACATCTGGACCGAGAGCGTGGTACTATTGATGGCAATGCAATGCAAAGTGTACCCCCACCGCCAGCAGGCGATGGCCGGGAGTGGGGTACATGGCTGATGTTTCCAGAGCATACTAGGGGCATTGTTGGTGCTCGAGTAGGTGCTCGAGAAGCCGTGGTCTCTCGGACGGACGATGGGGGACTTCACTGGGATCAGGTCACAAGTGAGTCTCGCGATCGGGTACAAGTATATGGGCTAGAGGGGGGGGTGATTGTCCGCATCGTGGGCGATGTGCATGAAGGAAGCCAAGTTGAAGAATGGCAAGATGGTTCATTCAAGGAGATCCGGAAGTGCGACCCGGGAGTGCACGACGCCCATGTGGACAGCAGCGGCGATCTCCTCATGCGCATGCGAGATGGCCAGGTGTGGAGACTGGAGGCGAGAACAAAGCAGGTGACACGAGTCGGTCATATTGGCGTGCGAACTCCTTGAGTGCGAAGGACGTATAGTTGGAAACCCCGTAGTGTCCGAAAACTCAGCCGAGGCCGAAACGGGGTCCTGAAGGCGGTGGTCAGCGTCGCGACCGCGCGGCTACGCGCCCGCGCAGACGGAGCTGCCGCGCGAATCGCGAGGCGCAGCGAACGCTGGATCGAAGTCAGGCCGCTCGGTGGTAGTACCGGAGCATCCCACCGAGGCGATTGACGGATCGGACGGGCTCAGCTTCCGGGACATCCTGACGGCCTTCCGGCCTGGGTCTCGGGTGCGGTGGATCCGGGATATTCGGCGCCGCGTGGAGTGGCAGATGGTGTGCTGGGCAGCAACACTTGGCGCTACATGTCCGACAGCGGCGGGGTCGTGCGTGGCGCTCGCAGGGTGATCGGCGCGCGGGTGGCGCGCGGCGCGGACGGTTGAGGGCCGGGTCAAGGGGCCAGCAGGAAGTCGGAACAGTCCGGCGGGGGAGGATCCTTCGCTATCCCGGTACTGGAATGATGCCCCCGCTACCACTACCCGGAGAGGATCTTGGCCCTGTGGCCGAGGTCCTCTCTGTTTTTTTCCGGGCCGTCCGTGTCCCTCGGTTCGAGGTGACCGTTGGTTGACCGGGACTTGACCGATTTCGGGGCCCTGAAATTCGCGCAGCGGGTCGGCACACCTCTCCAACCCGAGGCGAGAACCGATCTTGCGCCGGTGCGGTAGCCACGCAGAGCGGTCACCTTCGGATGGTCGGTCAGCCCTTCAGGAATCTCGCGGCACGCTCCGCCGCCTGGCCCATGAAGAGGTCGGTTGGGTTCGTGGTGATCCCGGCGATGTGCACGCGCCGCGACTTCAACTCGAGGAAGAAGAGCACGTAGTAGGTCTTGAGCCCGCCGAGAGTCCACACCTCAGTCGTGAAGAAGTCCGTCGCTGCGACCTCGCCCCAGTGCGCCCTCAGAAACGTGCGCCACGAGCTCGGCCTGGCCGGCGCGGGCTTGATGCCGTGCTCCTTCAGCGTGCGTGCGATCGTGCTCGGCGCGACACGATGCCCGAGATTGCGCAGCGCGCCCTGGATCCTGCAGTAGCCCCAGCGCGGGTTCTCCTCGGCGAAGCGCACGATCAGTGCTCGGATCTCCTGCATGACTCCGGGCCGGCCCGCGCGCCTCGACGCGAACGTCCACTTCGCCGCGATCAGCCGCCTGTACCAGCGCAGGATCGTGTCGGGCGTGACGATCGTGGCGACCTCGGCGAGCGCGCGCCGGCCGAGGACCTGGCCCTTCGCGGCGAGTCGCCGGCGCTGGTCGTCGTTCAACCTCGGCACGCTGCCGCCGAGCTGCTCGCGCAGCACACGGTTCTCCTCGACGAGGTACTCGATCACGCGCTGCTGGCGGCGGTTGACCCAGCCGGCGAGGGTGGTGAGAAGGACCTGAAGCGGTTGGAGGCCGGCATCCATCGGGCCATTGTCGTGCGGCCGCGGGGGCGGCGAGTGGAGCCCGCACGATCCCGCAGGCGACGGACGGGCCCGCTGTGGTCGCCTGCCGGGTGAGCCCTCACGGGGGAGGGGACCCATGGCTCGGTGCCATTTCTAGCCGGCGATACTTGCGATGTATCCCTGAAACATACACTATTAGGCATATTCAGGCGAACAGATGCATGTGACCCCCGAGCAATTCCGTCTCACCCATCGGGTCTTCCGACGCGAGGAGCTGATCTCCGCCCTGAGCGTGGACAGCGACCGCAGCGTGAGCGGCAGCGAGTCGACGCTCAACAAGTGGCTCCAGCGCGGATCGGTTCTCTCGGTGAAGCGCGGCCTGTTTGTGCGCTCGGGGATCCAACTCGAGTCCTCGGACCACCAGGCAATCGGCTGCCGAATGGCACCCGACGCCGTGCTCGCCTACGGGACTGCGCTCGTCGTCCACGGTCTCTCGCAGGTGCTCTTCGAGGATGTCGTCTTCGCGACGTGGACGAAGACGCGCCCACTGGAGTTCGACGGCCGGCGATTCATCCCTGTGCGTCCGCGTGCGGAGCTCTTGGGCGTGGGGGAGCACCAGGGCTGGAGCGCGGCGGTCGACCGAGGTCCCCACGAGGTGCGCGTCACGACGCGCGAGCGCACGGTCGTCGATGTGCTCGATCGACCTGAGCTCGCCGCGGGGCCTGCCGAGGTCTGGCGCGCGCTGACGGCGCTCCCGCACCTCGAGTTCGAGGAGCTGCTCGCGTACACGCGCCTCCTCTCTCGACCGACCGTGGCCGCGAAGCTCGGCCTGCTGCTCGAGCGGCGCAAGGCCGAACTCGATGTGCCGGAGCGCGTGCTGTCCGAGCTCGAACGACTCGTTCCGCATGCGCCGTTCTACTGGAAGCGCGGAGTGCGCGGGCGGCTCGAACGGCGCTGGAACGTCATCGTCCCGGAAGCGCTTTTCTCGGACGACGCCTGGGGGGATGCGTGAGAACCGCGCGCGAGATCCGCGCGCTCGCCGAAGAACTCGGCGCGCAACCCGACACGACCGAGAAGGTCGTGCTGCTGCTCGCCTTGCTCGATCGACTGCAGAAAGACGACCGAACCCGCGGAGCCTGGGTGCTGAAGGGCGGGACCGCGCTGCAGGTCTATCACCTCGAGCTGCCGCGACTCTCGGTGGACATCGACCTCAACTTCGTCGCGACGCCGGACAGGGAAGGCATGCTGCGGTTGCGGCCCGGGTTCGAGAAGGGCCTGGAGCGCTGCTCGGTCGCGGAGGGCTGCGAGGTCCGCCGTGCGCCTGGCGAGCACGCGGGAGGCAAGTTTCGGCTGCGATACTCGAGTGCATTCGGAGGCGATCAGGGGCTCGAGATCGACGTGAGCTACGTCGCGCGCGTCCCGCTCTACGGCATCGAGCCGCGCGTTCCGGCGCTGGGGGCTCTCGCGGGCCGCGCCCCCGTGCCGACGCTGGTGATCGAGGAACTTGCCGCGGGCAAGTTCTGCGCACTCCTCGACCGAGGCGCGGCGCGCGACCACTACGACGTCGCGGGCCTGCTCGCATCTCGGACAGAGGTCTTGGCGAGCAGTGCGTTTCGTCTCGCGCTCGTTTGCTTCCTGGCCGCGGCGCGCGAGGACTTGCGCGGCCGCAGGCGAGCGGGGGCGGAGCTCGTTCGCAACGAG
Organism: uncultured Planctomycetota bacterium; assembly: GCA_963829015.1. GTDB lineage: Bacteria > Planctomycetota > UBA1135 > UBA1135 > JADJLZ01. The sequence continues at coordinate 899,762 of CAWHGR010000001.1, forward strand.
GTTCGCACCCAGCTCCTGCCCGTGTTGAGGCGCAAGCCCGGCGAGCCGATTCCGGATGCCGACGAGCTCATGACGCGGATTCGTGATCGTCTGCCCGCGGCCGTCGAAAGGATGACGAACTGGTCGGCGGGCGAACGGCGCTTCCTCGATCGACTGCTGGACGAAGGCGAACTGGAGCCGGAGCACCTGAGCCCGGAAGTCGGACTGCAGCAGCGCATCCGCGCGCAGCCCATGCTGCGCTGGAAACAGAGGCACGTGCGGGAGCGGCTGGGACTTGATCCCCAGACGGAGGAGTGAGCGGCCGGCCAAGGAAAGCGGCTGGGACGGAACGAAGGCCCGTGCTCTCTCCTGCTACGGGCATGACGCCCCCGCTACCAATCACGAAGGGACTTGCGAGACAGCGCGGGTCCCTTTTTTCGTCGCCCCTCGGGCGATGTACCCTGCGCTTGGTCCCGCAGAGGAGAGAGCTCGCCCGGCCAGCCCGGGAGCCCTGGTCGTCTCCCTTCCCCGTGCGTGTTCCCCGAGCCGGCTTCCGGCGTAGGCTGCTCCGTCCACGCTGCGCCGCCGGCACCCATGATGTCCCTCGATCGCTTCCACACACCGAACCCCAGGCCCGGGCTGATGCGCGCGCTCGGCTGGGTGAATGCGCATGTCGTGCTCCCGCACGTTTCGCGAGTGAAGGCGATCCGCCTTCCCGCCGAGGACGAGGCGCGCCTCCGGGACGCGACCCGGGCACCGTTCGTGCTCTGCCCGAACCACCCGGAATTGTTCACCGACTGGATGCTCGACAAGTACCTGTGCGACCGGCACGCGCCGCTCGCCGCGTCGTGGGCCGATACCGCGACCGTGAACGGAATGGGCCGGGCGATGCGGGCCTTCTGGCTCGCGAATGGCCTCGTCGCCGCCGTGCACGGACCGGAGCTCGAGCTCGCGCTCTCCTACTCGGGGCAGTGCCTGGCGCGTGGCCACGGCGCGCTCATCCACCCCGAGGGCGAGGTCAACTGGGACAACGAGGCGCTCGGGACCCTGCGCGCCGGCGCCGTGCGCATCGCCGAACAGGGCGCAGCACAGCTCGGGCGCGCGGCGTCGCTGATTCCGCTCGCGTGGTTCCTGCGCTTCCGCGTGGACGCGACGCGGGGTCTGCAGCGCGAGCTCGACTACGTGGAGGCGCGGCTGGGCGTCCACACGGCGCGACTCGCCGGGCCCGCGCAGCGGCTCGGGGCACTGTACGAGACGCTGCTCGAGCGCTCGGCCGACGAGTTCGCGCTCGAGATCGGGCCGCGCTCGGACGGGTTCGTGACCCGCTACCGGCGCGGCCTCGCACACGGCCTCGCGCGCTTGCACGACGAGTGGCCCGAGTACCGGCCCGAGGCGCTGCCCGCCGATGCCGCGGCCGCGGCCCGCGCCTGGCGTTCGGCTGCGCGACGCCTGCCCGATGCGCCGCCAGAGTTCCGGCGCCCGATCCAGGTCATCGACCGCTTCCTGCGGCTCGTGCCGGCTGCGGTGGACCAGCCGACCATGACGCAAGAGCAGGTCCACGAGCGCATCAAGCGCCTGCGGGTCGACTGGTTGCGCGGCGCGTTGCGCGACAGCCTCGCGCGCATCGTGCCGCGCGCCGTCGCACCGCGCGACGTGTTCCTGCGCGTCGCCGAGCCCGTGACGGTGGCCGGTCCGTCGGACCACTCGAGCGTGCTCGCCAGCCTGCGCTCGCAGATGCTGGCGGCGCTGGCGCGGGCACGACAGGACGGGCTCGACGCGCTCGGACCGACCGTGCGCTACGCGAATCCGTTCGTGGCTTGACGGCGCACTTCCGCCCGAGTGGCCTTGTCCACGGGTGCCCGGTCCGCGGCTTCCGTGCCACGGCGCGGCGCCGCGAGCCTCGAGCGCGGGGTCTCCTCGCGTCGAGCAGGGGCCTCTCCTGCCGCTCGCAGCATGCCCCCAATACCGCACACAAGAGAGGACTCGGGCGCTTCCACCTGGGTCCTTTCTGCTTTCGAGGAGACAATGGACCGGCATGCTTCCGCTCCGCCAACTCCTCCTCTGGATGCTCGGTCCGGTCCTGCTGCAGGCCTGCTCGCGTCCAGAGGATGCCTCGCCGGCCCCGCCGCCGGCCGTCGGCGAGTCACGCGCGGAGCCAACCCCTGAGGAAGGCACGATCATGAAGTCGGATGAGCAGTGGAAGGCCAGCCTGAGTCCCGAGCAGTACGCGGTCCTGCGCCAGAAAGGCACGGAGCGCGCGTTCACCGGCAAGTACTGGAACCTGAAGGACGACGGCACCTACGTCTGCGCCGGTTGCGGGGCGGAGCTGTTCACCTCGGCCGACAAGTTCGAGTCGAACTGCGGCTGGCCTTCGTACACCCGCGCGGTTGAGGACGGACGGATCCTCGAGCACTCCGACACCAGCCTGGGGATGGTGCGCACCGAGGTCGTGTGCGCGCGCTGCGGCGGACACCTCGGGCACGTGTTCGACGACGGCCCGGCACCCACCGGCAAGCGCTACTGCATCAACTCGGCCAGCCTCGACTTCAAGAAGAGCGCGAAGTGAGCAGGCCCGGGGGGTGCGCTCCCATGCAAGCACAGTAGGATGCCGCAGCGGAGGGCGGACGCGGACAGCGCGCCTGCGCCCCCTTCGCGAGGAGTCCTGACCCATGGCTCGCAAGCCGCTCTTGTTGGCAGTCCTGCTGGTCGCTCTTGCGATCGCCGGTTGGTGGATCGCGCGAGAGGTCCACTCCCGTGACTCCCGTCCTGGAGCCGGGCCGCTGCTCGAGGGCTCGACGAGCAAGGGCCCGACCGACTCCGAGCTGGCGCAGCCGTCCGCGGCCCCGGAGCGCGCGCCGATTCCGTCGGAGCCGAGCACCGCAACGCGCTCTGCGGAGGCAACCACGGCCAGCGCGTTCTTCCTGCGCGGCAAGGTCGTCGATGCACGCCGCTTCGCCGCGGCCGGTGTCGAGCTGCGCCTGGTGCGCGCGAACGGCACGATCGGCAGCGTGCGTTCGGACGAGAGCGGTCGGTTCGAATTCACGATCCCCGCACGGCCCGAGAAATGGGAGAGCGTCACGCTCTGGGCGTTGCGCGACGAGACGACGGCGGTCAGGTCGCTGGGACTGCCGGGCAGCGCGCCACCCGTTCACACAGGATTTCTCGGCGCTCCGGCGCCGCTGGGCGATGTCGACGCGGGCACGTTGACGCTGCGCCGGGCGCAAGCCCTGCAGATCAGCGTCGTCGATGCGGGACAGCCCGTCGCCCAGGCGGAAGTGGCCATCCGGTTGGGGGTCGAGCCGGCGGTGCTGTGGCGCGGGACGAGCGACGCGGCGGGGAAGCTGACTTCCCCGGCACTGCCCGACGGCTGCACCAACATCGAGGCCGTGCACGCCGGCGCGGAAGGACGCGCGCGTGTCTTCCTGCCCGAGGAGCGCGACGTGCGCATCGAGCTCGCGCCGCGTTTCGATGCGCTCATCACGCTCGTCGAGAAAGCGTCTGGCGCGCCGATCGCGGGCGCCGCGGTCGAACTCGACGAATACGTGCAGGCTCCTTCGTCAGAAGACGCGAACAGCATGGGCTTTGGCGAGTACATCACCTCGCGCAAGGCAGCCGGCGGCACGGTGACCTCCGACGCGGGGGGGCTCGCGCGCTTCCCGAGCCTCTCCGCGAGTGCCGACTACCGCGTGCACGTGCGCAGCCCGGGTGTCGAGAGCTATCCGCCGCAGGTCTCTCTCGGTGAGCGTGTCGGTGCCGACAAGCCGAGCTTGCGCATCGAACTCGCGCGCGTCGCATCGCGCAGCGTGCGTTGGCCGATCGCGACAGGCGAAGTGCCGCCACCGCCCGAGGGTGCGCGGATAACTCTGCGGTCGGCCCCGGGAAGTGGCCGCGAAATCTACGGCGAAGCTCCGCCGCCGCCGCGCGAGGGCGTCGTTCGCGACGGACAAGTGGTCGCGCAGGCCATCGAAGGGTACGGGTACTTCCTCGGAAGCGCGCCGGACGGATCGATCGCCCAGTTCTACGTCAACGAAAGTGCGGACGTCGGGCTGCCTGCCTCGTTTCGAAGGCCGCGCACGATCGAGGTGTCCGTGCGCGATGGCGGCGGCACGCCCGTCGCAAAGGCGCAAGCGCAAGCGCGCAACCAGGGCAACAACGCGCTGGGTGAACCTGCGAGCACGGACGCCGACGGGCACGCCAGCTTGACCGGACTCTACGGCGAATTGGCCGAGGTCTACGTGCTCGGGCCGACGGCTGGCGCGGGTGAGGTCAAGGCGGGCAGCGTGAACCTCGAGAGCGGCGATGGCCGCGTGGAGGTCGTGCTCCCGGCGAGCGCGAGCATGCGCGCGCGACTTGAAGTGCGCATCGAGGGCAAGGCGCAGCTTCCGCCGGAATACCTGTTGCGCTCCGCGAAGGTCCTCGACGAGGTCCCCGAACGCGGCGAACTCCTGCTCGAACTCGTGCCGCCGGCGACCGGCACAGAGATGGGCCTGACCCTGTCGGCGCCGGGATTCCTGCCGGGGCTGGTGACGCTGCCGATCGTGCGCGACGGAACCGAATCGCACGCAGTGCTCGAACTCGCGCGCAGCTCGATGCTCACCGCACTGGTCACGCGGCCTCGCGACAAGGAGTGGATCCAAGTAAAGATCCAGGCCTGGAACGAAGCGAAGCGAGCCTGGGGGCCGGCGCCGGGCTACCACAACGGCCTGTCGACGCCCAATGGACCGAACGGATCGTTCCGCTTCTTCCAACTGCGACCCGGGCGCTACCAGGTGTTCGAGGAGCGCAGCAAGATCGCTTCGGAGCCCGTCGAGATCGTCGCGGGCCAGGCCGAGGCGCGCGTGGCGCTCGACCTGGAGGGTGTCGAATGGGTGAGCGGGCGTGTCGAGGTGCCCGACCCTGCGGATCTCTCGCGCGTGGTCGTCTTGAGCAGCGCGTCGCAGTCGAACCCGCGCGCCGCGTGGCTCCCCGGCATGCAAGCACCCGAGGGCGCGTACGTGTCGGCCGAGGGCACTTTCAAGATGCAGGTGAAGCGCGGGACGCCGACGACGCTGCGCGCCTGGCATCCCTGGCTCGCGCCTGCCGAACCCGGGGGCGAGATCGTCGTCGACGGCGGTCGCGAAGGTGTCGTGCTGAAGCTCGCGGCCGGCGATCAGGTGCGCATCGAAGTGCCCCAGCTGGTAGAGCTGCGCAACCTCTCCGCCGCCCGGGTGGGTTACTACGACGGTCCGGCCAAGGGCGAGCCGCGCGCCTGGCTGCACGCGCCGCTGGTCGACGGCGCGCTGCGCTTCACCGGCGTGGCTCGCGGGCGGGCCAGCTTCTGGATCGACGCCGGTCGCGAGTATGCGCCGCTCGTGCTCACCGATGTCGAGATCGGAGAAGGTCTCACCGACCTGGGCACGGCGAAATTCTCGCGCGGCTCGTCGCTGCGGATCCGGCAGACGGTGAAGGAAGGCCAGGCCGCGGCGCGGATCTACGTATCCGCCCGTCGCGAGCAGGCGCCGTTCCTGTTCCGTGATCACAACTCCCAGGGCGAGACCATAGCCGTGCTCAGCGGCCTCGAAGCGGGCTTCTACAGCGTGTCCTACGGCGCGATCATGGAAGGCAAGCGGAGTGAGCGCCAGATCGAAGTCGACGGCGTCAGCGACGTCGAACTCGAGTTGCAGTGAGGGGCGAGCGAGCACGCGGAATGCGCGACTTGTCGAGGAGAACTCGCTCCCCGGGCGCTGGCATCGCGCCCCAGCTACCGCACACTGGAAAGGACTGGGGCATTTCGCCCGAATCCTCTCCGGCTTTCAGGGGGCAGGCTGGCGCACAATCGCGTCCCACTGGATTCCGCCGAATCCGGAAGACCAGCGCCCTTCCGCGGTGTGCCTAGGATGAAGTGCAGGTCGTCATCCCTTGAACCCTCGATCCGGATCCGTTTCGGCGGAGGAGCTGCTGGCCGAGGCGGGCTTCCTGCAGCGGCTCGCGCGCGAACTCGTGTCGGACGCTCACGGCGCGTCGGACCTGGCGCAAGACACGCTCGTCGTCGCGCTCGGGCATCCGCCAAGGGCTGAGGGTTCCCTCCGCGGTTGGCTGGCGACGGTGGCGGCCAATCTGGCGCGCAATGCGCGGCGCAGTCAGCAGCGACGCGAGCTCCGCGAGCAGAGCATCGCGCGTTCGGAACTCGCCGATGGTGACGAACTCGCGCAGGAGCGGCTGGAGCTGCAGCGCCTGCTGGTCGACCTTCTGCTGACGCTGCCCGCCGAACAGCGCACGGTGCTCTACCTGCGCTACTACGAGGATTGCACGCCGACCGCGATCGCCGAGCGCCTCGGCGTCCCGCTCAAGACCGTGAAGACGCGCCACACGCGGGCCATCGCTGCGCTGCGCGAGAAGCTCGACGCGCGTTCGAGCGGTGATCGAAGCAAGTGGATGGAGGCGCTCGCGCCGCTCGCGGTCCGGCACGGTGCCGGAGTGGCCGCGGGCTTGATCGAGGCAACGATTGGAGTCATCGTGGTGAAGAAGTTCGTGCTGGTCGGGATCGCGGCGCTGCTCTTCCTGCTCGCATGGCTGGCGTGGCCGCACGGCGCACTCGACGCGGATCTCGGCGCCAAGGACCGCCCGACTCCCGTCGCTCTGGGCCAGGTGGCCACGCAAGAGTCGCCGGTGTCGGCGCCGGAGCTGGAATCGGCGCAGCGTGCTCCCTTGATCGCTCCCGCGCAGCCGACGACGGGAGCGCTCGTAGTCCACCTCTCCTGGTCCGACGGCAAGCCGGCTGCCGACGTCGGGCTCATCGCGCGCTGCGAGACTCCTACTCTTCCCCGCGTGGAGTCGTTTCGCGGTCTGAGCGATGCGCAGGGAGTTGTGCATTTCCCGGACTTGTTCGCCGGCCAGATCGCGCTCGTCCCTGACATGCGCGAACGCTTCGAATCCGAGGTCGAGGCCGGTGTGACACGCACGATCGAGCACACACTTCCCGCGGGCATCCAGGTCGAAGGCCGCGTCGTGGATCCGGCCGGGCAGCCAGTCGGCACGGCTTCGATCTGGTGCAAGGGCAGCAACGCCCTGGAACCGGACACCTATTTCGCACTCTCCTGCGGCGGCGATGGGAGTTTTCGCCTGCGTGACATCACCGAGCGGGCGCTGTTCGGGGCGCGCGCGTGCAACTACCGGCCCTCGCCGACTGTGATGACGGAGGGCGTGCCGATCGGTCCGCTCGGAGTGCGGACGGTCGAGCTCCAGCTCGGCGCGAGCGGCGGTCGTGTGCGAGGTCGCGTGCTCGACGCCGATGGTGCGCCACTCGAGCACGCGCGTGTCCTCTGCGGACCGCGGGGCATGTGGAACCTCGATTTGAAATCGGGGATCCGAGGCTACTCCGCCGTCCCGGCCACGGTCGAGACGCGCAGCGACGGAAGCTTCGAGCTGATCGACGACTTCGAGCCCGGCGTGCAACCGATCTTCGCCACCGCGCGCGGATGTCCGGTGTGGGAGGGCCAGGTCAAGGTCGAGGACGGCAAGACTGCGGTCGTCGAAATCCGCCTGGAGCGCCCGGCGCGCATCGAGGGTCGGCTCCTTGGCTTCGACGGAGCGCCTGTCGCCGGCGCGCGGGTCCGGGCATCGAAGGAGGAGAAGGGCGGCTGGTTCTGGGATGCGTTCCCGCCCTCGACCTCCGTGAGCGACGCGCAAGGCCGGTTCACACTCGACTGGATCCGACCCGGTGCGTGCGAGATCAACGCGGACGACTTTCGCAGGCCCGAGATTGGGCGCGCGCACGCGAGCGTGACCTGCACTGCGGGAGAAATGACGGCTTGCGATCTGCACCTCGAACGCGGCAACACGATTTCAGGCCGCGTGCAGGACAAGGACGGCGCACCGCTCTCTGGCTGGGGCGTCTACTCCGAGACGGCTGGGTTGATGACCCAGTGGTACCCGCGACATGCCAAGACCGCCGCCGACGGCAGCTTCACGTTGCTCAGCCTGGGGGATGGAAAGCACGACCTGAGCGTTCGAGGCCCCAAGTTCGGACCGCCGCGCGCACAGGCGTTCAATGTCCCGATCGGCACCAAGGATGTCGTCCTGATTGTCGCCGACGCGGCCGTGGAGGAGGGGACGGTACGTGCGCGCATCGTCGACTCGAGCGGGCACACTCTCGAAGACGTCCAGCTCACGCTCTGGCGAACCGGAGGCCGGGAGGGGAACTTCCTCGAGTTCGACACGAGCACCGGTGCCTTCGAGGCTCGCTCCCAACCGGGGCGCTATCGGATCCAGGTCGGACGGGGAAGCCGTGTGCTCTTCACGAGCGCGGAGTTCGCGCTGGAGGAATCGAAGGTGACCGAGCTCGGCGACCTCAGCTTCGGTCCGCCGGGGCGCGTGGAAATCAGGATCACAGGGCTTCCTACGGATGCCTCCCGCCTGGATGCCTCACTCGAAGCTGTCGATCACTTCGCGAGCGCCAAGCTCGAGTGGCAGGATGGCCTGTGGCGCTCCGAGGATCTGGCGGCGGGCCGCTGGATGGTGTCTGCGAGCGGGAAGGGATTCTGTCTTCGCGGCAGCGAATTCGAGATCGTCTCGGGCACAAGCGTGCAGCTCGAACTCAACGCCGAACCGGCCACTCCGGTCGATCTGACGTTCGCCAACCCGGGCACGGGCGACGTGACGATCGAAGCGCGGGATGGCAAGGGGCGACTGCTCGGCTGTCACCGCGTCGGGCTCGATCCAGACAAGGGAGGCGTCTCCCACTTCACCATCTTCCTGCCCGCGGGCCAGGCCTCGGTCGAGGTGCGCACGCTCGAGGGACTCGTGGGCAAGGTCGTGATCGACGTGAGCGCGAGCCTGCACATGCCCGTGGACATCGCCTTGCGCTGATCGGTTCGCCGCCGCACTCGTGCCTTCGATCGACGCCATCGTACTCGGAGCGTCGGGAGCACGCTCGGGGCAGGGACACTGGACTCGTGTCGTCCGAAAGCCCGGCCGAGTCCGAATCGGTCTGCTGACTTCGATCGTCGGTCTCGATTACAACTTCCGGCGCCAGAATGCTCGGTACCCCAGAACACTGCCCGAGGCTCCCATGACCCCGTTCCTCTCGTTGCTGCTGCCCGTCGTCGTCTCCGCCGTCGCCGTCTTCGTGCTCTCGATGATCATTCACATGACCTCCTGGCACAGGCGCGACTACGTCAAGCTGCCCGACGAGGACGGCGTGCTGAAGGCACTGCGCCCGTTCAACCTCCCGCCGAACGACTATGCCGTGCCGCATCCGGGGACGGGCGAGTACATGAAGTCGCCGGAGTACGACGCCAAGCGCGCGGGCGGACCGGTGCTGTTCCTGACCGTGCTTCCGTCCGGACCGTGGAACCTCGGGAAGATCATGGGGCTGTGGTTCGTCTTCGTCGTGGTGGTCTCGGCGATCGTGGCCTGCGTCGTCGGAACGATCATGCCTCCCGGCGGCAACGCGCACGCGGTGTTCCACCATATCGCGGTGATCACGTTCCTGAGCTACGCGCTGGGCGCGGTCCCGATGTCGATCTGGTACGAGCGCAAGTGGTCCACGACGTTCAGGAGCGCCGTGGACGCGTTGCTGTACGCCCTGGCCTGCGGGTGGATCTTCTCGATGATGTGGCCGAACGCGTAGCGCCGTCGGGGCTGCGGGCGACCCCGTTCCGCTGCTCAGGAGATCGCCACGCGGCGCAGGATCACGACCGTGCCCTCGGACTCGAGCTTCAGCTGCCCGGGAGCCCAGGACGCGCGCACCGGCTGGCCGTCGCCGAGATCGAGGCCGTTCGGGTCCAGCTTCCAGTTGCCCGACAAGGTCTGGAACGCCGGCTGCGCTCCGCCGATCACCAGCGCCGCGCCGGTGAACGTGCCGTCGCTCGCGAAGTGGTAGTAGATCTTCCACAGCAGCGCCGCACGCTCACCTTCGATCGAGACCGACTCGAACAAGCCGTTCAGGTTCTGCGCCTCGAGCGCCTGCCAGGCAACCTCGGCGGGGGCGTGCTCGACGGCGCGGGCCTGCTCGTCCAGGACGCTGGGCATGATGCAGGCCGGGGCGGCGAGGAAGAGCACGAGCAGGAGCGCGCGCACGCTACTCGCCCTCCTTCGCCGGTCGCAGGAAGCGCGCGCGCAACGCGATCCAGAGCTTCAACTCGTTCGCGACCTTGATCAGACCGACCCGGCTGGGCGGGACGACCTCGTAGTCGCTCAATTGGATCGCGAGTTCGCCCTCGATCGCGACGCGCCGGCTCGTATCGACCGAGACCTTGACCGGCATGGACACAGCGCGGGTCTGGCCGCGGATCGTGAGCTTGCCGCTCGCGGTCCCCGCGACGGTCATGGCGCGCGCGTCGACGGCGCTCGCCGCGAACCCGTCCCACTCGAAGGTCAGGCTCGGGAACTGTTCGACGTCGAGCGTCTTGCGCATGTCGACGTCGCGATCGGCGAGGCCGGTGGCCAGCGATGCAGCCTCGACCGTGAGCTTCCCGGTCGGTCGCAGGCCGGCCTGGGCGAGGTCGACCGTGAACGTGCCCTCGACCTTGGAGCTGACGCCCGAGAAATCGTGCAAGGTGCTCTTGGCGTCGAAGCCGACGCGCGAGAGCGCGGGGACGATCGCGAAGCACTGGCGCTGCTCGAAGGCGAACGCCGCGGCCGGCAGGTCGAAGGCCAGGAAGCCCTTCTTGGCGGGAGTCGGCGGCGGGGCGGCCGCAGGCTCAGCCGGCGCGGGCGTGCTGTCCTGCGCCGGAGCGGGTGAACGAGCGTCGAGCCTGGCCTCGAGCGCGTCGATGCGCGCCGCCAGCTTGCGCTCGCGCTCGCCCGCCGAGGCCTCGAGCGAGTCGCGCAGCTCCCCGAGGGCCGCGCCGAGATGCTTGTCGACCTGCGCGACATCGGCGCCGAGCGAGCCGACGTCGGCGCGCAGCAGTTCGAGCGGATCGGGCCCGCGCCGTGCCGCGGCTTCCTCTTCCGCGATCGTCACGTGGATCCGCTGCTTGACCACGATCAGTGCCGCGATCGAGCCGGCGACGAAACCGAGGATCGCGAGAACGCCGACGCCTTGCAGCAACCTGGAACTCATGCCGGTTGATTCCGCCACGCGCCGAGCCGGAACGCAACCTGGACCGCGAAGGGCGACGATTCGCGGAGGCTCACTTCCGCGCGGCCGAGCTGCGCACCGCTTCCCCGTGCTTCTTCCACCACTCGGCGATCACCTGCAGCACCGGGCCGGCCGAGCGGCCGAGCGCGGTCAGGGAGTACTCGACGCGCGGAGGGATCTCGAGATGGTGTTCGCGGAACACCAGACCATCCCGCTCCAGGGAGCGCAGCGCCTGCGTGAGCACCTTGGGCGAGATGGCGGGGATCAACCGGCGCAGCTCCATGAAGCGTTTGGGACCGTCCGCGAGGTACCACAGGATCTCGCCCTTCCAGCTCGAGGCGAGCGCCTCGACCGCATCGCCCACGCTGCACGGCCCGACCGGTCTGTCCTTCGAGCGCCTGGCCATTGGTGTCCTTGGGGTACTCAGTCTCCAAGAGGTAACGAGTTGCAGGAGGATACCACTGTGGCCTACCTTCGGCCAGGAAGGACTGGCTCATGACGACGACTCGATCGCAGGGATTCTCGAAGCGGGTGCTGGGCATCCGCGGCACGGCCGACATGCACTGGGTGGGGGACGGCTTCCCCGTGCGGACGCTCTTCTCCTACCACGACTCGGGAGCGGAGCTCAGCCCGTTCCTGCTCCTCGACTACGGCGGCCCGCGGAAGTTCGCGCCGACGAGCGCGCGCCTGGGCGTCGGCGAGCATCCGCACCGCGGCTTCGAGACGGTCACGATCGTCTACGAGGGCGAGGTGGAGCACCGCGATTCCTCGGGCGGCGGCGGGCAGATCGGCCCCGGCGACGTGCAGTGGATGACCGCGGCCTCGGGCGTGGTCCACGAGGAGTTCCACGGCCGCGAGTTCGCGCGCCGCGGCGGGCCGTTCGAGATGGTGCAGCTCTGGGTGAACCTGCCGGCCAAGGACAAGCTGGCGCCGCCGCGCTACCAGAGCATCCTGAGCGCCGACATCCCCGTGGTCCGGCTCGAGGACGGGCAGGGCGAGCTGCGCGTCATCGCCGGCGAGTTCGCCGGCCAGCAGGGCCCCGCGCGGACCTTCACGCCGATCCACGTCTGGGATGTCCGCCTCGTGCAGCGAGCGCGCCTCGAGGTGCCCGAAGGGTTCACGACGGCGCTGGTGGTGCTGCGGGGCAGCCTGAGCGTCAACGGCGCCCAGGCCGGACCCGCGTCGGTCGCCCTGCTCGACCGCCGCGGCACGGAGGTCCAGCTCGAGAGCACGCAAGGCGCGCGGGCCCTCCTGCTCTGCGGTCAGCCGATCGACGAGCCCATCGTCGGGTACGGACCGTTCGTGATGAACACGCAGCGGGAGATCCAGCAGGCCATCGTCGACTACCAGACGGGGAAAATGGGGCAGCTCGCCTGAGGACGGCCGGGAAGGCGGTTCAGGCGCGCGGCACGAGCTTGGCCGCGAACGACTGGTGCGAGATCTTCCCGCCGCGCACGACGAAGGTGTCGGTGGCGAACTCGTAGCGGTTGTCCGCCGTCTCCGCCGACCAGACGATGAACCCGACGTCGCCGGAGATCGATTGCACCTGCATCGTGAAGCGCGCGCCGGGCTTGGCGAACTCGGCGAACAGGCCGGACATCAGGCCGCGGATGGCGCGCCGGCCCTGCAGCGCGCCGCTGGGCGTGAACAGCACCGATTCCTCGGTGTAGTCGGCCATCAGGCCGTCGAGGTCGCCGGCTGCGAAGCGGCCGAGATGGTTCTCGAGAACGTTGTGCGTGCTGGACATGGAGTCTCCTGTGAGGACGGGAACCTTGGATGAGGGTGTGTCCGACGCGGTCGAGAGCTGCGTTGCGCGGCCGCGCGGTTTCCTGGCCGGAGAACGTAGGCTCGCCGGCCGCGCCACGGAATGATCGCGCATCCGCAGTCGTTGACCGCTCGTCCGGCGAGCAGCAGCCGTGCGGCTCAGGCCGCGCGCTGGCGCGCTTCGCCGTCGCTGCAGGCGGCGCCGGATGCGACCGCGGGCATGAGCTGCGGCGAATTGAGCTTGCGCAGGCCGCTGGCCTCGATCTGCAGCAGCTTCCAGATCAGCGCCTCGGCGTTGGCGCTGGGCGGATGGGCCTTCGACCGGCGCGTGTGCAGGCGCAGGGAAGCGAGCAGCGATTCGACGATCGCCGTGTTGCGCAAGTAGGACCAGTGCGCAGCGGGGAACTCGTACAGGCTCAGCAGCTGCTCCCAATCGGCCTCGATGCGCGCGACCGCTTCCGGGCGCCGCGCGACGTAGCGCTTGACCCAGGCGCGCTTGCGCCGCTCGGCCTCGGCGCGCGTCTTGGCCTTCGCGACGGCGCGCAGCAGCTCGCCGGCCTTGCGCTGCTGGCGCTTGGGCAGGGCCTCGACCACGTGCTCGATCCGGCGCTCCCAGGAGCGCTGCTGCGCGCAGTTCCAGCCGGCGCGTTCGAGCGCGGACCAGAGCCCCATTCCGTCCTCGCCGATCACCAGGCGCGGCAGGTTCATCCCGCGGCGCGCGAGGCGCTCGAGGCAGGCGAACCAGGCGTCCGCGGACTCGCGCGCGCCCGACTCGACCGAGAGCACGCGGCGCGAGCCGTCGAGCATGCCGGCGACGATCACGAGCAGCGCCGCGCCCTCCGTCTCCAGACCGACGCGGACTTCGGGCGCAGCGGCCCACAGGTAGACGACCTGGCCCTCGATCGGCTCGCGGTTCCAGGCAGCCTTCTGGCGCTGCCAGTGCTCGCCGAGCTGCAGCATCGAGTCGCTCGAGAGCGCGCCCGGGCCGCCCAAGAGGCCGCTCAGTGCGCGGTTGAGATCGTGCTGCTCGAGACCCGCGAGGTAGGCCGGCGGCAGCGCCCGTGGCCGCTGTCCGGCGTGTCCGTGCAGCACGGCCGCGAGATGCGACTGCGCGAGCTCGTCGACCAGCAGCAGCTCGGTCGCGTGCAGGCCCGCGCGGCGTGCGCCTTCGGCCTCGAGCACGCCGATGCGCGCGCGCGCCTGCGCCAGGCGCTGCTGCTGCTCGCCCAGATCCCGATCGCGATCCTCGAGCGTCCGCGAGAGCCCGGCGCAGCGAGCGGAGAGCGCCGCAAACTCGCCGCGCTCCGCCGCGAGCTCCTGCTCGCGCAAGCCGAGCTGCTGCCCCAGCTCCTCGCAGCGCGCGCCGAGCCGTGCGCTCCCGGCCTCGTCGCGCGCGAGCCGGCCGCCCAACTCCTCGGCCGCGGCCGAGCGCTCCTGCAGCTCGCGCTCGCAAAGCCCCAGTCGCGTCTCCAGCTCGCGCACGCGCCCCTGGCCCGCCTGCAGCTCCAGGGTGCGCTGCTGCAGTTCCGTTTCGAGCTCGGCACGGCGCCGCGCCTGCTCGGCGCCGCGCTGCGACTCGCCGGCGAGCTCGCCGCGCAAGGCCTCGAGCGCGGCGGCGCGCTCGCGCAGCTCCTCGTCGCGCCGGCCGGCGCGCGCTTCGAGCTCGGCGATGCGTGTGGCGAGCTCCTGCTCCAGTTCGCCGGCGCGCGCCGCGCTCCGGCGCTGCTCTTCGACCTCCAGCCGCAACTCCTCCTCGAGCTCGGTGCAGCGGCGCGAGCGCTCGGCTTCGCGTGTGGCGGCCTGGGCCAGTTCGTTGCGCAGGCTCTCGAGCAGTGTCGCGCGCTCGCGCAGCTCCTCGTCGTTCCCCGCCGCGCGGACCTCGATCTGGCGCCGAGCCTCGTCCTGCAGCCGCAGTTCCTGCTCGATCTCGGTGCAGCGGCGCGAGCGCTCGGTTTCGCGCGCGGCGGCCTGGGCCAGTTCGCTGCGCAGGCTCTCGAGCTGCATCACGCGCTCGCGCAAGACCTGGTCGCGCTGCGCCAGCTGGCCCTGCAGGGTGCCGACCTGCGCCGAATGCGCGTGCTCGCGCTGCTCGCTGCGGCTCTCGGCCGCGCGCTGCGTCTCGAGCTGCCGGCGGAATTCCTCGTCGAGGCGCGTCAGGTCCTCCTCGAGATCCTCGCAGCGCTGCAGCGCGACGGCCAGCTGTTCAGCGCGCTGCGCGAGTTCGCGTTGGCCGTCCGAGAGGCGCCCGTCGAGTTCGAGCATGCGCTCGGGGAAGGCGCGCTCGGCCTCGGCCAGCCGCTCGGCGGCCGTCTCGGCCGTGCGCGTGCGGGCGGCGAGCTCGGCTTCGAGCTCGCGCAGCCGGAGTGCGCCGCGCTCGAGTTGCTCGCGCTGCTCGTGGTCGAGCATCTCGAGCTGGCCGATGCGCGCGCGAGAGAGGGCCAGCTCGTCCTTGTCGTTGCCCATCTCGGCCTGCGCCAGGCACAGCTGTGCAGTGCAGGAGCGCAGCGTCTGGACCAGCTGCTTGTTGGCCTCGGCCAGCAGCAGCAGCTTCGCGTCGAAGTTCGCGAGCCGCCCGTTCAGGTTGCCGACTTGCGTGCGGACGCGGCCGGCCGCGCTCTCGACGTCCGGCAACGGCGCCGGAACGGCGTCGTCAGGCCCGGAAGTCTCTTCCTGCTTGCGCCCCAGGCCGGCGCCAGCCGCGGCCCAGATGCAACAGACGAACGGGGCCGCGAGCAGGAGACAGGAGATGGACGTGTGCAGCATGAGGGCAGCGCCCGCGGGGCTCGCCAGGGGCTGTCTCCATCTCGGATCTTGCTCGCCCGCGACCGTAGCCGATCGCGGCGAAGCCGTTCGCTGCCCAGGTCGGGCATCAGTGCCCGGCCGGCCCGCCCAGGTTCTCGTAGAGCCAGACGAACGAGTCGCGCTTCTGGCCCGGCACCAGCGGATCGAGCTCCTCCTGCAGCGCCTTGCGGCGCTTGGAGTGCGTCGAGAACTCCTCGCGGTGGGCCGTGAAGAATTCCTCGCGCAGCTTCTCTGCCGCTTCCTCGCCCAGGCCCTGGCTGGCCCTCTCGAGCTGGCTGTTCAGATCGCCGAGGGCCTGGTCGCACGCCGCTATCTCGCGCTGCAGCGCCTCCGCGCGCGCGGCCTGGGCCGGGCTCAGCACCGGCGCCTTGGCCGACCAGTGCGAGTACCCGCCCACGACCAGGTCGAGGTCGCCGTCGCCGTCGAAGTCCGCGACGTCCACGTACAGGCCCGCGTCCGGACGCGCAACGTCCTCGAGGCCCTTGTGGTCGCCGGGCTCGATCAGCGTGCGCCGCGCGCCGAAGCTCGGCGCGCGGGCCGTGCCCGTGTTGAGGAACAAGTACACGCCCGCGTTGCCGCCCTCGTAGGCATTGCCCATGGCGCTGGCGACGATGTCCAGGAGGCCGTCCTTGTTCCAGTCCACCAGGCGCAGCGTCGCGACCGTGCCCGGCACGTCGAGCTCGGCCGCGCCCGCGCGCAGCGGGATGTTCTTGTCGGCGAAGGCCGGCTTGCGCGGCGTGCCCTCGTTCATGCGCCGGTAGATGCGGCCGCTCTTGTGGTCTCCCAGCAGGAGGTCGAGGTCGCCGTCGCCGTCCCAGTCGAAGGCCACGGCCGAGGTCAGGTGGCCCGACTGCGCGCCCTCGAGGTCCGCGCGCGTGGTCTCGTCCCAGCGCTTGGTGTCGAAGTTCCAGAACTGGTTGAGCACGATGCGCTGGCCGCTGGCATCCAGGATCTGCTGCGGCTGCTGCCAGGCCTTGCCGGTCCAGAGCGCGACGTGCGGCGACCCGTCGAAGGTTCCGGCGACGATGTCGAGCTTGCCGTCGCCGTCGAAGTCCACGAACTGTGGACTCATGCCAATGCATCACCAGTTGTGGAAGTCGATCGCCTTGCCGTCGGCCGCCTGCAGCTCGGTCTCCGGCGCGAACGCGCGCGGATCCGCGCCGGGCACGCGCAGCGCAACGCTGAGCTTGCCGATCAGGTCGCCGACCACGAGGTCGGGCAGCCCGTCGCCGTTCATGTCGTGGAACACCGGCGAGGGAAAGAGGCGGTGCGCGCCGAGCAGCTTGTCACCGGCCGAGAGGCGCACGGGCGGCGCGAAGCGCGCTTCGGGCCGGGACTGGGCCTGTGCCTGTAGCGGAAGAGCGGATGCGAGCAGTGCTAGGGCTGCGATCATGGGGGTCTCCCTGGGACGGAGTTCGATTCGCAGCGTATCCAGGCGGGCTCTCTCTCGCCAGCCGGGCTGCGGGATGCCCGGGCAGGACGGCCGCTCGTGGCCGGATCTCGCGCAGCGCGTGGGGCTCGGCTTGGACCTCACAAAAGTGCATGGACGAATACTAAACCATCCAAGAAATAGTGTAGAGTTCGCCGAATCAGGACCACACCACTCGTTCCCCAGTCGTCCCCTCCAACCATGCCTGCCATCCCCCTGCGCGACTTCCTGGAGATCCCCTACGACCAGCTCGAGGAGATGAACCTCGAGGCCAAGGAGGCAGCGCCTCGACCGCGTCGAGCCCGGACAAGGTGCGCGAGCAGCGCGATGAAGTACCTCGACCGACGAGAAGCGCATCAAGGCGGTCACCGTGTGCTTCACCGACCTCGAAGGCCGGCTGCACATGCTCGACTACGACAAGAAGTTCCTGCTCAAGTCGGCCGACAACCTGACCTTCGACGGCTCGTCGATCCGCGGCTTCTCGCAGCAGCAGGAGTCGCGACCTGCGCCTGGCGATCGACTGGCCGGCCTTCTACTGGCTGCCGTCCGACGTCTTCGGCCCGGGCAAGGTGCTGGTGTTCGGCGAGGTGCTCGAGCGCGACGGCACGCCGTACCGCGCCGACATGCGCGGCGCGGCTGAAGGCGCTACACCGACGAGCTGTTCAAGAAGGACGGCACGGTCTGCAACGCGGCGCAACGAGATCGAGGGCTTCCTGTTCAAGGGCCGCGACGCCGAGCGGCACTACCACGAGACCGGCAAGTTCGAGTTCATCTCGCACCGGCGGCTACTACCACTCGCTGCCGGGCGACGCGCTGCGCCAGTTCATCGACACCGCCGCCGAAGTGCAGCGCGCGATGGGCTTCGAGAACGAGAAGGACCACCCCGAGGTGGCGCCGTCGCAGTTCGAGATGAACTACTCGCTACACCGAGGCGACGATCGCCGCCGACCAGGTGCAGCTCTACAAGCTGCTCTGCCGCCAGGTCGCGCGCGCGCATGGACATGACCGCCAGCTTCCTGCCCAAGCCGGTCGACCGGCGTCAACGGCAACGGCATGCACACCAACCTGTCGCTCGCCGCAAGGGCGAAGAACCTGTTCTACGACACGAAGGGCAAGGACGGCCTGTCGCAAGTCGGGCTGGGACTTCATCGACCGCATCCTCGCGCAGCGCGCACGGACATCTGCCTGATGCTCAACCCGAGCGTCAACGCCTACCGCCGGCTCGACCCGCACTTCGAGGCGCCGAACCAGATCAAGGCCTCGGCCATCGACCGCGGCTCGATGGTGCGCATCCCGCTCGGCAACGAGCAGCTCGGCGCGCATCGAGGTGCGCTCGATCGCGCCCGACGCCAACCCGTACCTGGCGCTCTACACGCTGCTGCGCACCGGCCTCGAGGGGCCGGCGCAGCGACGAGGACGACGGCAAGCGCCGCGCGCACGCGCTTCCTGCCCGACAACATCTACGACGCGATCCGCCTGTTCAAGGCGCAGCAAGTTCGATGGCGACCTGCTCGGCGAGCGACGTGCACGAGCAAGTTCGCCGAGCTCAAGCTCGCCGCGGCCGAGCGCTGCCCGAAGGCGCTCGGCGCGCATGATCAAGGCGTCCGAGATCCAGTTCCACCACGAGGTGACGAACCAGTACCTCTGGTCGCGCTTCTGAGAGCGGCGCAGCTCCGGAGCGTGCACGAGCGCCCCGGAGCGGTTACACCAGCGGGATGAGCGAGCGCGCGAGGACATCGAGCGGGCTCGCGCTCGGCGGCTGGCTGCTCCTGTGCTTCTCGGCTTCCGCGGGCGCGTTCTTCGTCTCCACCGGCGGCTGGTACGAGAACCTGCGGAAGCCTTCCTGGAATCCGCCAGCTTGGCTCTTCGGCCCGGTTTGGTCGCTGCTCTACGTGATGATGGCGGTCGCGGCCTGGCTCGTCTGGCGCGCAGGCGGCTGGAGTGCGCAGCGGCGCGTGCTGCTCCTGTTCCTGCTGCAGTGGCTGCTCAACGCGCTCTGGACGCCGCTCTTTTTCGGGCTCCACCGGCCGGACCTCGCGCTCGTGGACATCCTGGCCCTCTGGCTGGCGCTCGCAGCCACCCTGCTCGCGTTCTGGCGCGTGCGCCCGGCGGCCGGAGCCCTGCTCTTGCCGTACCTCGCCTGGTCGAGCTTCGCCGCCGTGCTGAACCTCGCGCTCTGGCGGCTCAATCGCTGATCGAGCGCGGGCGCAGGGCCGCAGGCAGCATGCGGGAGCGGGAAGCGCTGTTTTTCGGCCTTTCCCGGGCCGGACGGGCAGGCACTTGGCGCCTCTGCAACGGGCGGCGTTCCGCCTTCCCGGACCCGTTCCAGAACCAGAGGAGCATCCCCATGAAGCGATTTTCGTCCCTGATCCTGACCACCGTCCTCGCGGCCGCGAGCATGAGCACTCTCGCGCCCGCGCAGACACTCCCCAACGGCGTCGCCGCAGGCGAGGTGACCCGCAACTCCGCCGTGCTCTGGGCACGCGCCAGCGCGACCGGCTTCGTGCACTTCCGCGTGGCCGAGGACCCGCAATTCAATGGCCCGACTCGCCACCGCTGGGCCTACGCCTCGAGCGCCGCCCAGCCGGTCAAGGTGCAGGTCGGCGCGCTGCATGCGGCTCGCACCTACTACTACGACGCCCAGGATTCTTCGGGCGCCAGCGAGAACGGCGTGTTCCGCACGGCCCCGGCCACGTCCGCGACGCCCGGCCTGCATTTCGGCGTGGGCGGCGACGTGCGCGGCGACAACGCGCCCTTCGGCTCCGTCTCCAACGTTCCGGCCAGTGAGCTCGACTTCTTCGTGATGCTGGGCGACTCGATCTACGCCGACGTCGAATCGCCCGGGCTGCCGGGCGTGGCCCAGGCGAGCACGCTGGACGAGTTCCGCATCAAGCACGCGGAGGTCTACTCGCCCTTCGCTGGCACGAACTTCCTGGCCGACCTGCGGCGTTCGACGGCGCTGCTGGCCACGATCGACGACCACGAGGTCACGGACGACTTCGCCGGCGGCGCCGCCCCGGCCTCGGATCCGCGCTTCGACCTGAACGGCGACTACATCAACGAGACGCAGCTCTTCCGCAGCGGCGTGCGCGCATTCGTCGAGTACAACCCGCTCAACGCCACCTACTACGGCCAGACGCACGACCCGCGCACGGCGCACAAGCGCAAGCTCTACCGCGCCAGCCGCTACGGCCGCACGGCCGAGGTCTTCCTGCTCGACGCGCGCTCCTTCCGCGACCCGGGCCTCGCGCCGGCGAACCCGGGCGACCCGGCCTCGGTGGGTGCCTACCTGGCCGCCTCCTTCGATCCGTCGCGCACCTTGCTGGGCCACAAACAGCTGCACGACCTGAAGCACGACCTGCAGCAGGCGCAGAACGCGGGCGTGATCTGGAAGTTCGTGATGGTCCCCGAGCCGATCCAGAACCTGGGCGTGCTGGCCGCGTCGGATCGCTACGAGGGCTACGCGGCCGAGCGCACGGAGCTGCTCGACTTCATCGCCACGCAGGGGATCCAGAACGTGGTCTTCGTCACCGCGGACATCCACGGCACGCTGGTCAACGACGTCGACTACCAGCTCGGGCCGGGCCAGGCGCAGATTCCCAGCGGGGCCTTCGAGATCAGCACGCCGGCGATCGCCTACGACGCGCCCTTCGGGCCGACGAACGTCTTCGTGGCCTACCTGCTCGGCTTCATCACGCAGCAGCAGTTCGATTTCTACAACTCGCTGCCGACGGCCTGGAAGGACGCCTTCGTGCGCCAGCTGGTCGACGGGGCGACGGCGCCGCTGGGCTACAACGCGCTGGGCCTCGAGGGCTCGGCGATCCCGGCGACCCTGCTCGAGGGCAGCTACGTGGCGACGCACGTATACGGCTGGTGCGAGTTCGAGATCGCGCCGGACACGCACGCGCTGACGGTCACGACCTGGGGCGTCGACCCGGCCCAGCCGCTCGCGCCGCCGACGGTCGCGAATCGCTTCGAAGTGGCGCCGCGGTAGCCGCGCCAACCTCAACCCGCGCGCGGAGGGCCGCCGGCCGTCCGCGCGCGGATGTTTTTCGCGCGCTGCTGCAGCACCTGCACCACGATGCGCGTCTCGCGCACCAGCATGATCGAGCCGTGGACCAGCGCCCCGAGCGCGACGAGTCCCGCCGCCAGGCCGAGCAGCGACAGCTTCTCCAGCCAGGAGTGCTCCTGCGGCAGCGAGCCGAGCAGCGCGCAGAGCGTCGCGCAGGCGAAGCTCCCGAGCGCGACGTAGACGCTGCGCAGGGCGGAGAGCAGCAGCAGGCTGCGATGCTCCGCGGCGGAGAGCTCGGTCAGGCGGCGCGCCGCCTGCGGGGTGGACATGTCGCTGGTGTCCTCGAGTTGCCGCGCCAGTTCGCGCGCGCGGTCGCTGGCGCGCGCGAGGCGGTTCGAGGTGCTCATGGCGAGCACCGAGGTCGCGTTCGTGAGCACCGCCGGTGCCACGATCATCGAGAGGAAGGCGAGCGGGCTGGATTGGACGTCCATGCCCGCGAGGATACCCGGCCGCGGGCCTACTTCGCAGGCAGCTCGGCCTTGAGCTCGATCCTGGCCGACTTCTGGAAGGCCGCGATCTTGTCCGCGATCTGCTTCTGCGCGGCATCGATCTCGGCGTCGAGCTTTTCGACCTTCTTCTTCGCGTCGCCGCCTTTCGAGCCGGCGCCGCGCGACTCCATCAGGGCCGCGCGCTTGTCGGAGAGCGTCTTGATCTGCGCGTCGAGCAGGTCGAGCTGGTCGGCCAGCGCGTGCAGCTCCTTGAAGAGCGTGCCGGGGTCCTTCTTGTAGGTCTGGCACAGGACCTTCGTCATCGCCGCGCACAGCTCGGTGCGCGAGGTGTCGGACTCCAGCGGCAGGCGCAGCGCGCCGTCGGCGGTCGCGACGAAGAGGTGCTCGGCCTCGTTGCTGGGGAACAGCGTGTGGAAAGGCTGCACCGGCTCGACCACGTCGATCGGCAGCTTGACGCAGTGGAACCAGCGCGCCAGGAAGAGCACCTTCTCGTTGTCGTAGCCCGGCGTCAGCAGCGCGTCGTCGGTCTTGTTGCACTTGGCGCACTCGCGCAGCACCAGCAGCGGGCGCGGGTCGCTGCCCGCGATCACGGCCAGCGCCTTCTCGCGCGGCAGCGCCGAGCGCGCGGCGCGCACGCCGGTCTCCTCGCTCTTCGGCTCCTGCGTCTCGACGTAGACCGCGAAGTCCCACTCCAGCTTGAGCATCGCGACCGTGCTCGGTCCGCGGGGTGCCGTCGGAACTGACGGCGGCCGGGGCTGGCCTCAGCAGCCGGCGTGGGCGATGGAAGGCGCAGCAGCGAGGAATGCGGCGCACAGGGCGATCGGCAGCAGGGTCTTCATGGTGCGCTCGATCCTACACCTCGCTCAGCGCTTGGGGAACTTCTTGGCCAGCCACTTGCGCCAGGCCGCGTCCAGCTCGGCGGGGGACTTCCCGAACGTGGCCTGCAGCGCCTTGCGGCTGGTCTCGGCCAGGGCCTTGGCGCGCTCGGCGTCCGAGAGGCCCGTGTCGTAGGGCTCGCTGATGGCCAGCAGGAAACCGCGCAGGTCGGCCTTTTCCAGCCCCAAGAGCCAGCTGACGCGCGCCCAGGTGCTCATGTGCTGCGCCGCGTCGAGCTGCTTGCCGCCCGGCCAGCCGAGCATCTCGTCCCAGGTGGGTACGAAATTGTTCGCAACCAGGGCCGTGAGGCGCGGCTCCCAGCGCCAGGCGTCGGCCTCGCTGCCGGTCTCCGTGCGCGCGACGTGCACCGACCAGCGCTCCTCGACGCGGCGCGAGTAGTAGAGCCCGACCCCGTGCTTCCACCACAGCGGCTTCTCGCGCTTCGAGCCGCGGAAGCCGTCGCACAGGTTTTCGGCCAGCGCGTAGGCGACCAGCGCGTGCAGGCCGGAGTCGAAGCTGCAGTCGAGCTGCTTCAGCCCCTCGGCGCTGGCACCCAGGAACCAGCTGCCGCCGGGCAGCAGGCCGCGGTAGTAGCCCTGCTCGTCGATCTGCAGCAGGCGCTTGCCGCAGCGCGCGAGCGGCGCGGTCTTCGAGGTCAGCAGCACCGTGTACTTCAGCTCCGAGCCCAGGTAGCGGCCCGGCCCGAGGTCGAGCTTGGAGTCCGGCTTGTGCTCGAACTCCTCCTCGCGCAGGCCGAAGCGCGCCTCGAAGTCGGCGTAGAGCTCTTCCAGTCGCTGCGCGTAGAGGTGCAGCCGCAGCCAGGGATCGAGCTTGGCGGCCTGGCGCGGCGCGCGCTTGATGCGCTTCGCCAGGCGCCCGAGCTCGCTCTTGAGCTTCTGCTCCTCGAACTCGTCGGAGGGGCACTCGTAGGTCTGTAGCGTCGAGCCGAGGCGAAAGTGTGCCGTCTCGACCCACAGGATGCGCGGCACGCCGCAGGTCTCCTCGATGTCGCGCGTCTCGAGGCCGTCCGCCAAGTGGAACGGGCCGAAGGACTCGTAGCCCGCGCGCGCGAGCTCCTCCTTCGCGCCGCGCGTCCAGGGATCGGTCTTCTCGAAGACCTCCTCGGGCTTCTCCTGCTGCGGCGCGGCCGCGGCCGGCGCCAGCAGGCCGAGCAGCGCGATCGAGACGGAAAGCGTGCGCATGGGAGTCGCGGCTCGTCGCCGCCTCCATCCTGGCACGCGCACGGGCCGGCGTCACGCCGGCACGTTCAACCCGCCGCGCGCTGCGCGGGCGGGGCCGCTGCGGGCGCGTCCGGGAAGGGCATCCAGAGCAGTGCCTGTAGGTCGATGCGCAGGCGCGGCAGGCCGAAGATCAGCGGTCCCTGCCAGAAGGAGAAGTTGCGCACCTGCGCCCGGCACAGCCGGCCGACCAGCAGGTGGATCTGCGTCTGCAGGGCCGCGAAGAGCTGCGTCTCGCTGACGAAGTTCCCGCCCAGCAGCACCTCGCCGATGCGTCCGCGCGGGTTGCGCTTGCGGATGTTGTCCACCTGCAGCGTGCTGAGCACGCCCTGGCGCACGAGGATGTCGCCCAGGCGCTCGCCCTCGGCGGCGGCGCTGGTGTGCATGTGAGCCACTTCGTTGCGCTCGAGCTCGAGCGTGAAGGTCTCGCGATCCGTGCGCAGCTTGAGGATCCCGACCTGGTTGCGCGCGGCGAGCAGCAGCACCAGCTCCTGCGCGCCCAGGATCGACTCCGAACCGGCCAGCGTCTGCACGTGCGTGCGGCTGGGCGGCCGGTCGACGCCCTCGGAGGGATGGGCTCCGTCGGCCGCGGGGCAGCCGCTCTGCAGCATGCGCATCGCGATGCCGCGCTGCGAGCTCTGGACCTGCAGCCCGATCGTCGCATCGCTCTCGCCGCGCGCGATCGCGCCGACCGAATCCACGCCGCGCGTCAGCAGCAGCTGCAGGCGTTTCAGGTCCTCGGGGTGCACGGGCGTGCCGCGCAGGCCCAGGAAGCGCATCTGTCGCGCCAGTTCCTGCCAGCCCGTCGCCAGCGCTTCGATGCTTGGGTTTCCGGATTCGGAGTTCGGTCGCACGGGGATCATGGTTGCAATCGAAGATTACAACGCGTTCGTGATGAAGCGGCCGTATTCCGGAATCGCATTCAGGCCGCGGAGCGCGCAGTCGACAGGGAAATCCTTTCCGGGAGCCCGCCTGCGAACGGCACTCAGCGCGCCAGCGCCGCGCGGTAGAACGCGCTCGCGTCCTGTTTCAAGCGCAGCCGCGAAGGCCCGTGGATGTACATCATGTGCCCGGCCTCGTAGTGGCCGAACGTGATGCGCTCGCGCAGCGCGCGCTCCATTCCGAGGTGGTCGAAGGTGTAGTGCGCGGCCGCGTAGGGCGTCGCCAGATCGTAGTAGCCGCAGGCGACGAACACGCGCAGCGCGGGATTGCCGGTCAGCGCCCGGCGCAGCGCGCTCGGCCACGTCGAGGTAGCGATTCTCGGCGTTGTCGAACTTCCAGGGCTGCACGCGGCCGGTGAGGATCTCGTAGACGAGGTCGCTCTCGTAGCCGAGCTCCGCGCGCAGGTAGTGGTTGAGCGCCGCTGTGTACGGCCCCTGGATCGCGCTCATGCTCGGGTCGCCCTCGGGCGTCTCGCCCGCGGCGTCGCGGTCGACGCCCTCGAAGCGACTGTCGAGCCGGCCGACCGTCTTGCGCTCGCTCGCGCTCGAGCTCCTTGCAGAAGCGGCTGATCTCGACCCGCAGGTTCGTGCGCTCGACGTACTCCTTCGAGAGGCCCGTGAAGCGCGCCAGCTTCGTCGCGATCGCAGCGCGCTCGCCGTCCGGGAGCGCCGAGCCCTTGCGCAGCGCCAGCGCGTACTCGCCCTGCGCGAAGGCCTCGCACTCGGCCAGCGTCGCCTGCAGATCCCGCTGCAGCTCCGGCGCGAGCTTCTTGTGGTAGAAGGCCGTCGCGCAGTACGTCGGCAGGAACAGCTCGTAGGGCTGGTCGTTGCCCGCGTCGAACTCCGCCGTCTGGAAGTTGAGGATCGCCGAGACCAGCACGATCCCGTTCAGGAACATGCCCGTCGCGCGACTGCAGGTAGCTCGCCAGCGCCGCGGCGCGCGTCGTGCCGTAGCTCTCGCCGGCCAGGAACTTCGGGCTCGTCCAGCGCTTCTCGCGCGTCGTGTAGAGCCGGATGAACTCGCGCCACCGACTGCACGTCGCCCTCGACGCCGTGGAAAGCCGCGTCGCTCTCGCCCGGCACCGCACGGCTGTAGCCGGTCGTCACCGGATCGATGAACACGAGGTCCGTCAGGTCGAGCCAGCTCGTCTCGTTGTCGACCAGCCTGCAGGGCGGCGTCGCGTCGAGTCCCTCCGGCCCCATGTCCACGCGCTTGGGCCCGAGCACGCCCAGGTGCAGCCAGACCGACGACGAGCCCGGCCCGCCGTTGAAGCTGAACGTGATCGGCCGCAGCGCAGGATCAGCGACGCCCTCGCGCGTGTAGGCCACGTAGAACACCGAGGCCTGCTTCTTGCCGTCCTCCTCGCGCAAGAGCAGCGTGCCCGCGGTGGCGGTGTAGGCGATCTCGCTCCCGCCGATCTTGAGCTTGTGGTGCGTGACCGACTGCGTCTCCTTGATGTCGTCCGCCGTCTTCGCGCCGTCGTGCTTCTCGGTCTTCTCGTCCTGCTTGTCGCTCTTGCCGGACTTGTCGTCGGCGGATTCCGCGGGCTTGCCGGACTTCGGCTCCTGGTTCGGCGTGTGCGCGGAGAGCGGCGTGCAGGCGAGGAAGAGCGTGGCGGCGCAGAGGAGCGGGAGGCGGTGGCTCACGGGGGTCTCACAGGCAGCAGCGGGGTTGCGGGGGCGCCTACGATAGCGAGCGCGGCCAGGGAAAGTCCGAATTCTGTCAACCATGCCGTCACTTTACGCCGTAATATGACGGCATGGTGTTCAATGCGGACTACCCTCGGCGGCTGCGCGCCCCCGAGCAGTCCTTCTTCCTGTTCGGCCCGCGCGGCTCGGGCAAGACGACCTGGATCCGCAGCCGGTTCCCGCAGGCTGTGCGCATCGACCTGCTCGACCAGGCCCGTTATCACGACTACCTCGCCCGTCCGGGCGCCTTCGCCGACGAGTTGCGCGCGCTTCCGCGCGGAACGACCGTCTGTGTCGACGAGGTGCAGCGCGTCCCGGCGCTGCTCAACGAGGTCCACCGCTTTCTCGAAGAGCAGGACCTGCGCTTCGTCCTCTGCGGTTCGAGTTCGCGCAAGCTGAAAGAGCACGGCACCAATCTGCTGGCGGGGCGGGCGCTGCGCCGCGAGATGCACCCGTTCGTGCCCGCGGAACTCGGGCGCGAGTTCGACCTCGCGACCGCGCTAACCTACGGCACGCTGCCGGTGATCTGGCGCTCGAGCTCCCGCAAGGAGGCGCTCGAGGCCTATGCCCGGATGTACCTGCGCGAGGAGATCCAGGCCGAGGCACTGGTGCGCAACCTCCCCGGCTTCGCGCGCTTCCTGCCGATCGCCGGTTTGTTCCACGGCCAGACGCTCAACACTTCGAGCCTGGCGCGCGATGCAGGTGTCTCGCGCACGACCGTGAACGGCTATCTCCAGATCCTGGAGGACACCCTGCTTGCCTTCCGGTTGAGCGCCTACGCGGCGCGCCTGCGCGTGCGCGAGAAGAAGCACGCCAAGCTCTACTGGGTCGATGCAGGAATCGTGCGCGCCGTGCGCGGCCATCTTGGCCGGCCGGACGCGGAGGAATCGGGCGCACTCTTCGAAGGCTGGGTCGCGAATCTCCTGCGCATCCACGGCGACTACGATGGGCTCTTCGAGGAGTGGTGCTACTGGTCGCCCGCCGAGGCCTTGCGCACCGAGGTCGATTTCCTGCTGCGTCGCGGCAAGGAGTGGCTCGCGATCGAGGTCAAGTCGGGCGAGCGCGTAGGCCCCGACGACCTGCGCGGCCTGAAGGCCGTCGAGGAGTTGAAGGGCCTCGTGCGCCGGGTGCTCGTCTACCGCGGCGAGCGGCGCATGAAGACCGAGGAGGGCATCGAGGTCTGGCCGATCGGGGCGCTGCACCAGGCGCTGGCGGAGGGTTCACTTTGGCCGTGAGGCTGCCCCGAGCGTGCGAGCGCCACAGGATGCGGTCTGCCTCGCATGGCGGAGTAGTTGGGGGTGGGGTAGCGGGCGCGCTACGCTCACAGAGTGTCCCGGGAGTCTGATCGCCGAGAACTCATCGAGCGCGTCTCAAACCTGAACGTCGACAAGAGCGGCGGAAAGCGCAAGCCGCACAAGCCTCTGCTCCTGCTCCACGCGATCGCGCGACTGGTTCGCGCACACGTCCGCGATTTGCCTTTCGAAGAGGTTCGGAGATCGCTGGCGCCCTTGCTCTCGGCCTACGCCCCGCCTGTGAGTTCCGGCGTCAACCCGCACTTGCCCTACTGGCACCTGCAGGCGGACCGGCTTTGGACTGTCGTCGACAAGTGGGGCGCTCCCATTGCCCCTCAGGAGAATCTTCCCAGGCTTCCGGCAATGCCGGAGATTGCGGTTCTCCGAACCACGCATGGGAACATTCCTGAGCGGTTCTCTACGATCCTCGTGGGGGAGCCGCAGGTCCGGGCTCGCGCTGTTCGCATCATCCTGGACCAGCACTTCGAGCCCTCGCTCCATGATGAGGTACTGGCTGCTGTCGGACTTGATCGCGAGGTCCTTCTCCCGGCCGCCGACATGGTGGCCGATCCCGGGCCTGCCGAACTCGAACGCAGCCGCCGCGATGCAGGTTTCCGCGAGGAGGTCCTGATCGCCTACGACCGGCGCTGCGCGTTGAGCGGCTTCCAGGCGCTGATCTCAGGTACGCCCATGGGGCTGGAGGCGGCGCACGTGCATTGGCATTCAAAGGGTGGCCCCTCCACGGTCAGCAACGGACTGGCACTCACGCCGACGCTCCACAAACTGTTTGACCTTGGCGCGTGGACGTTGTCCGACGATCGCAGAGTCCTGGTCTCCAAGCACTTCACCGGTTCAGACTCGGCGATCGAAAGCCTTCGGCCCTACCACCATCGCAGTATCCGAGAGACCATTCCGGGGTGCCCGCCGGTCGAACTCGAGTTCATTCGCTGGCACAGGGAGCCGGAACTCGGCGGCATCTTCCGCTGGCCTCCGCTCAGCTGACCTCGATCCTCCCCGGCTCACCCCGCCCCGCTCCCCTCCGATCGCTCCTCCTTCTCCCGGCCATCCGGGCCCCGGCCGAAGTCCGCGAGCCGTTGCGTCGCCCAGACGCGGATCCACTCGCGGTAGAGCGCATCGATTCCCGGATAGAACTCCGACTCGAAGCTCGCCACGAACTGCAGCATCTCCTTGACGCTTCTCGGCTCGTCGTTGAGGAAGTTCATCTCCAGGATGTCGTAGATCGACCACGCACCGTCGAAGAACCCGATCAGCTTTCCGAGCGTCAATGGCCGGCGGGACCAGCAGCGCGTGGGCTGCTGCAGCATGTCATCGCCGTACTCATCCACCACGCGGTAGAGGATCGAGCCCTTCCCCGGCCGCGCGTAGACGCAGGCGACGTCCTGGGTCACCGAGTGGATCGTGCAGCGCAGGATCTCGACCTCGCCGTTGTCGAGCTTCGGGAGGAACTCTCCGCCGAGGCAGGAAGGATGGAGGCGGCCGAACATCTCGCGCTCCTTGGCGTCGAGCGCGGACTTGGCGAAGAAGGCCGGGAGCTCGTCGACGCGGCCCTGCTCGATGTAGAGCTGCGCTTCGCGTCGGCGCTCCGCGCCCTGGATGCGATGGTAGAGGCGTGACGTGAAGCTCTCGGGCCAGAAGTAGGACGCTGGGCGGAAGGCGAGGAGGTTGCTGGGGCGCTGCTCGGGCGTGTTCATGCGGCGAGCTCTCCTTCCGGGCGAGTGAGGGGCTTGGTCGCGACACCGAGCGACTCGAGCGCCGCGAAGAGCGCGTCGCGGCGCTTGCGCGCTTCGCCGAGCGCGTGCGTCTCGAGCGAGACGCGCACGCGCTGCTTGCGGCCTTCGCGGTGCAGCGTGTAGTGGCACCACCAGGTGCCGTGATTGTCCCAGAGGTGGTGGTCGGGGTTGGCGGGGTCGATGCGGACCGACAGGCTCACGAGGTGCATGAGTGGCTCCGTTCAGGGATGCACCCAGCGCGCGGTCCAGGGGGACCTCGCAGGAGAGTTCGTTCGCTGGGCCGCTCGCCCGCGCGCATCGACCGGGCTCACGCGCCCGATCTCGCCACCTTGGCTTCTCCTCGCCAGGTTGGCCGCCCGGCGCTCGCGCGCCGGACCGTCTGAATGCAGGGCCGACGATACCTGATCAGCGCTGGCGTGCCACGCGCTTCCGTGTCATGGGAAGGGCGGCAGGCTGATCCGGCCGACCCAGGCGAGGGCAGCCCACATCCCCAACTTGCAGGCTAGGGCAAAACCTTTTACCTTAGGTGCATGACCGCCCTAACACCCTCCGAATGGGGCTTTTATGGCCGCCGGGAGCAGCTAGGCGAGTTGCGATCCGTGCTGGCCCGCGAGCGCTTCTTCTTTCTCAAACTCTCCGGCCGTCGGCGCATCGGGAAGACGAGCCTCGTCCAGCAGGCCCTGGCGCTCGAGAAGCGCGACAAGGTGCTCTACTTCCCGGTGCCCGACTCCGATCCCGCCGGCGTCGTGGATTCGGCGCGCGAGTTCTTCGAGTCGTTCCACCTCGACGGCCCCCTGCCGACGGACCTGCGCTCGCTTGCGGTCTGCGTCGCGGCGGCGATCCGCGCCGGCTACGTCGTGGCACTGGACGAGTTCCAGTACTTCTCGCGCAAGGTGCTCTACGAGTTCAACTCGCACCTGCAGGTCGAGGTCGATCGCCTGGCTGCCGGGGCGGACCGAATTCGCGGCGGACTGATCGTCCTCGGCTCGATTCACACCGAGATGTCGGCGCTGCTCGAGGAACGCACCGCGCCGCTCTTCAATCGACTGACGGACACGCTCGAACTCGGCCACCTCGACATCGAATCCGTGCTCGAGATCCTGCGCGTGCACTCGCAGCCTTCGCCGCAGCGCCTGCTCTTCCTCTGGAATCTCTTCGAGGGTGTGCCGAAGTTCTATCGCGACGGCTACGAGCAGGACGTGCTCGCGGCCGAGCGCCGCGATGTGTTGCGCAAGCTCTTCTTCTCGAGCGCCTCACCCTTGCGCAGCGAGGCCGAGAACTGGTTCCTGCGCGAACTGCGCGGACGATACGGCCTCGTGCTGAAGTTCATCGCACGGCATCCCGGCTGCACCAATGGCGAGATCGAGGCGCATGCGCGCTCGGAGGAACCGGAGGGCGAGCGGCAGGTCGGCGGCTACCTGAAGGTGTTGCGCGAGCGCTATCAAATGGTCGAGTCGCTGCGTCCGGTGTTCTCGAAACCCACGGCGCGCAATTCGCGCTACTACGTGCGCGACAACTTCCTGCGCTCCTGGCTGGCGGCGCTCTCGACGCCCGTGGCGGCCATCGCTTTCCGTCCGCTGGAGGAGGCGCTCGCGGAGGCGGACGCGCGGCTGGAGGATGCGGAGGGCCATGGCCTCGAACGGCTGGTGGGGCAGTTGTACGAAGAGCGCGCCCGCAAGGGACTCGGAGACTTCCCCCTCAGCGAGCACGTTCGCGGCTACTGGGACGTGGGCGACACGGAGATCGACTTGGTCGCCTTGAGCGAGACGGACAGAGTCGTGCGCCTGGGAACCTGCAAGCGCAACGCGGAGCGCCTCGCGGCCGACCTTGCCGGATTCGAGGGACACGTGCAGCGATTCCTGCACAGGTTCCCGCGCCTGACGGATTGGAGGGTCGAGAAGGTCGCGATCGCAACGCTGCACTCCGCGGCGACCCGTCGGGCCGCGGAGAGCCGTGGCTACCTGGCCCAGGATCTCGAGGACCTGACCGCCGGGATGTGAATTGCGCGTGTACGCTCGCTCCGGATCTCAGTGCCCCCGGATCAACACCGGCAACGCCAGCGCGATCGAGAGCAGCGTGATCGCCACCACCGCGCTCTGTCTCTTCATCCGGCTGACCAGGAACACCCCCGGGATCATGGTCGCGATCGAGCCGGCGAAGAGCGGGGCCAGCAGCCAGTAGTCGGGGTGGATGTCGTGGAAGGCGGACGAGCTGAGCAGGTAGCCGACCACGGCCGAGGCGGCCATGAACACGCGGCCGAGCAGCGACGAACCGATCGCGTCGCGCGGCTCGATGCGCAGGAGGATCAGGAGCTTCACGCCGATCGGGCCCCAGCCGGCACCGGAAACGCCCGAGGAGAAGCCGGCCAAGAGGCCCACGCCCGCGATCTTCGTGCGCGCGACCTCTTCGGGCGGCAGCGGCTCGCGCAGGCGGCCGAGGCGCAGCGTCAGCAGCACCAGCAGGCCGACGAGCACGATCAGACCGGCGACGACGCGCGCGGTGAGCTCCTTGGGCAGCGCGGCCGCGAAGAACGGGCCGGTGAAGGCGCCGAAGATGCCGCCGGCGACGAGCGGCATGGCGAGGCGCAGCTTGACGTTGCCCAGGCGCATGTGCGCGCCGGCGCCGAGCGGGATCACGAGCACCTGCAGGAAGAGCGAGGCGGCGGCGGCGAAGCGCGGGTCGACGCCCAGCAAGAGCAGGCCGGGGACGAGCACGCCGCCGTAGACGCCGATGGAGCTCGCGGCGAGGCCCGAGGCGAGCGCGATCAGGCTGGCCCAGGCGATCGAGCCGCGTTCGGCGGCCGGTGCGATGACGATCGCTCCGGCGATCAGCATCAGGCACACGAGCGGCAGCACGACGGTGGCCGCGAAGACGGTGTTGGGCGCGCCGAGCGCGGCGGCGCGCTCCTCGAGCACGGGGGTCGCGGCCGTGCGCTCGTCCTGCGCGGGAAGCGAACCCGCGCGCGCGCCCTGCGCAGGCCGCGGGCCGAAGATCGTGTCCGCTGCGGACGTTTCGGGCACGCGCTCGGGGGCGGGCGTGACAGGCCGGAGCTCGTCGGGGGTCATCGGGGCTCGGGGGAGCGGCGCCAGGATAGAGCGCCCGAGTCCCTAGTTCGACCGCGCGGCGCGATCGCTGGAGCGGTGGGCGCTCACTGGGTGCGGGCCTGATCCTCGAGCGGCAACGGGTTCCAGCGCGAGAAGCCCAGGGCGTGGAAGTCGGCCGGCTTCAGCTCATGTGCGCAGGCGTGCGCCGGCGCGAGGGTCCAGAAGAGGTGGCCGAGCAGCGCGCGCTGCTGCTCGTCCCGGCCGGGCCAGGCGTGCTCGAGCGCGGGCAGGGCCTCGGCGCCGTAGCCCGCGATCGCCGGCAGCGCGATGCGCGCGTCGCCTGCGATCTGATTGTCCTCGAGGTGCTCGATCAGCGTCGCCAGAACACGCTCGCGCGCGAGCGCCGAGCGGTGCACGGCGAGCACGCGCGCGGCCGAGAAGCGCGTCGGGCTCGAGGCGGACGTGAGCAGCCGCGCGATGCCAGGCTCCGCCAGCGCGTAGAGCGGCGGGGCCCAGCTGAGCACCTCGCGCGAGTGCTCGTGGATGTCGAAGCCGGTATAGAGGTCGATCTGCGGATGGGGGTCGAACGCATCGGGCGAGCCGTCGTTCCAGTCGCGCTCCTCGAGTCCCTCGACGAGCACGTCTGCGAGCACCTGCGAGGGCGCCGCGTACTGGCGATCCACGAGCGCCATCGCCGCAAGCTGGCGCTGCTGCCAGTCGTTCGAGCGCAAGGCTCCCTCGAGCGGGACGACCACATCGTCGTCGCCCTGGCTCAGCCTCCGGACGGCGCGCAGCGCGTTCCCCTTCACGTCGTCGTCGCGCAGATCGGCGACGAGGCCCGCGATCTCGCGCGGCGTGAGCGCGAGGCCGGGCTCGGTCTCGTCGACCGCCGGCGCGAGGAGCTCGGGCTCGAGCGCGGAGACACGCGTCTCGCGCGGGGCCTCGAGCGCAGCGGTCGAGGTCTCGCGCCGCTCCTCGATCTGCGTAGGCGCGGCGAGCGCGACCGCTTCCGAGCGCCGCTCGCCGAGCCTCCAGACTCCGCCACAGACCGCCAGCGCGCCGACGAGCGCACCCACGAGAACCTTCGCGCCCATGCCCGCACCCCTCCCTCGTCCCTCTGCCCTCGCGGACGCCCCTCGCGGCCGCGAGGCGCGACGCTAGTGAGCGCGAGGGCGCGGATCCAGAGCTGTGCGGCTCAGGTTCCGACGATTCCCAAAGCCGGAGACCTGCGCACCTCACCGGAGCGTCCTTCGAACCCCTGCTGATGGCGGGCATCGCCCTTCTGCCCCGGAATGCGCTCGGCGCCGCGCCGACAGCGATCAAGGCTGCAGAACCGGCCGTCACTTGCCCTCCCCAACTCCCGCCCGCTGCCGGCCGCTCACCCCTGCGCCATCGACGAGATGCGCTGGCCGGCAAGCCGCGGGGGAACGCCGACAACCCCGAGGACACATGAAGCCGAGCAACATCCTGGTCGCGCCCTGCCTGATTCTGGTAACGGGCCTCGTCTCCGAGGGCCTCGCGCAAACCCCGGGTCCTGCCCTCGACCGCACGCACCTGCCCATGCCGAACACCTCTCGTTCGGGCACGGTGGTCTACGACGCGAAGAGCCCGGATGCGAAGAACCCGCCCATCGAGCAGTTGCGCCCGCCGCCGGGCGCGCCCAACGTGCTGATCGTCCTGATCGACGACGCGGGCTACGGCGCATCCAGCACATTCGGCGGACCTTGTCAGACTCCGACGCTCGACAAGTTGGCCGCGGGCGGCCTGCGCTACACGCGCTTCCACACGACGGCCATCTGCTCTCCGACGCGCCAGGCGCTGTTGACCGGACGCAACCACCACTCGGTCGGCATGGCCGGCATCACCGAGATCGCGACCGGTGCGCCGGGCTACTGCTCGGTGCGGCCCAACTCGATGGCGCCGCTGGCGGAGACGCTCAAGCTCAACGGCTACTCCACGGCCCAGTTCGGCAAGAACCACGAGGTCCCGGTCTGGCAGACGAGCCCGGTCGGCCCCTTCGACGCCTGGCCCACGGGCGGCGGCGGCTTCGAGTACTTCTACGGCTTCCTCGGCGGCGAGGCGAACCAGTGGTATCCGACGCTCTTCGAGGGCACCACGCCGGTCGAGAACAAGAAGACGCCCGAGCAGGGCTACCACCTGATGGCGGACATGACCGACAAGGCGGTCAAGTGGATCGCGCAGGAGAAGGTGCTCACGCCCGACAAGCCCTTCTTCATCTACTTCGCCCCGGGCGCGACGCACGCGCCGCACCACGTCCCGAAGGAATGGGCCGACAAGTACAAGGGCAAGTTCGACCAGGGCTGGGACAAGCTGCGGGAGGAGACCTTCGCACGGCAGAAGCAGCTCGGGGTGATCCCGGCGGACTGCCAGCTCACCGCGCGCCCGAAGGAGATCCCGTCCTGGGACTCGATGCCCGAGGCGATCAAGCCCGTGCTGCGCCGCGAGATGGAGGTCTACGCGGGCTACCTCGAGTACACCGACTACGAGGTCGGCCGCATCGTGGATCTGCTGCAGAAGCTCGGCATCCTCGACGACACGCTGATCTACTACATCGTCGGCGACAACGGCGCCTCGGCCGAGGGCGGCCTCAACGGCAGCTTCAACGAGATGAGCTACTTCAACGGCCTGCAGTCGCTCGAGACGGCCGAGTACCTCACTGCAGCGCATCGACAAGCTGGGCGGACCCGAGTCCTACAACCACTACGCCGTGGGCTGGGCGCACGCGATGAACACGCCCTTCCAGTGGACCAAGCAGGTGGCCTCGCACTGGGGCGGCACGCGCAACGGGACCGTCGTGCACTGGCCCAAAGGCATCCAGGCGAAGGGCGAGATCCGCCCGCAGTTCACGCACGTGATCGACGTGGCCCCGACCATCCTCGAGGCCGCCCATCTCCCGCAGCCGCTCTCGGTCGACGGCATCGCGCAGGATCCGATCGAGGGCACGAGCATGCTCTACTCCTTCGGCGACGGAAAGGCGCTCGAGCGCCACGACGTGCAGTACTTCGAGATCATGGGCAACCGCGGCCTGTACTGGAAAGGCTGGACCGCGGTCACGAAGCACTACACGCCCTGGATCCAGTCCAAGAGGCCGGCTTTCGACGACGACGTGTGGGAGCTCTACTCGGACAAGGACTGGACCCAGGCGCAGGACCTCGCGCAGGCGCAGCCGGAGAAGCTCCACGAGCTGCAGCGCCAGTGGCTGATCGAGGCCGCGCGCTACAAGGTGCTGCCGCTCGACGACCGGCTGTTCGAGAAGCTCAACCCCGACCTCGCCGGACGCCCGGTGCTGATCCAGGGCAAGACGCAGCTGCTCGTGGGCGGGATGGGGCGCCTCTCGGAGAACTGCGTGCTCAACATCAAGAACAAGTCGCACTCCGTGACCGCCGAGATCGTGGTGCCGGAGAAGGGCGTCAAGGGCGTGATCGTCTGTCAGGGCGGCGACATCGGCGGCTGGACGCTGTATGCCGACGAGGGCAAGCTCAAGTACTGCTACAACTGGGGCGGCTTCAAGACCTTCGTCATCGCCGCCAAGGACGCGCTCCCCGCGGGACAGCACCAGGTGCGGATGGAGTTCGCCTACGCCGGCGGCGGCCTGGGCAAGGGCGGCAAGGTGACGCTGTACACCGACGGCAAGCCGGTGGGCGAGGGAACGGTCGAGGCGACGCTGGCGACGATCTTCTCCGCCGACGACGGCTGCGACGTGGGCGAGGATTCGGGCTCGCCGATCTCGCACGACTACGGCCCGGTGGGCAACGCTTTCAACGGCGAGGTCAAGGGCGTGCAGCTCTCGATCACGGACGACCCGAACAACTCGGATCACCTGGTCAAGCCGGAGGATGCCATCCGCGCGGCGCTCGGCCGGCAGTAGGAGTCGCGGCGGTCGCGGGCCGGGCTAGGTCCCGACGATCCCCAGCACGGGGCGCGTCTTCCACGCGCCGCGCGTGAAGTCGGGCACGTCCTGCGGCTTGCCGCGCTCGGCGACGCAGCTCTCGGAGAGCGGGCCGATCACGCTCCAGGCGGCGCCGTCGTAGACGTCCTGGTCGAGCGGCTCGCCCTTGTTCAGGCACTCGATCAGGCGCAGGTCCTCGAGGAAGTCCATGCCGCCGTGGCCGGCGCCCTTCGATTTCTCCTCCTCGCGCTTCCAGAGCGGGTGGTCCCACTCGGGCAGGTACTTCTCGATCGGCTCCCACTCGTCGTCCGGGCTGACGCCCTCGATGTAGATGCGGTCGGGGTAGCCGCTGGCGATGGCCTTGGTGCCCTGCACCAGGTTGATGCGGCTGTAGGGCCGCGCGCTGTCGCAGTTGTGGCCGACGTAGATCGTGCAGCCGTTGGCGGTGCGGATCAGGCTCGAGTTGACGTCGCCGTTCTGAACGTCTCGGCGCGGCGCGGGTCGCCGTCCGGGATGTGCGCCTTGCCGAAGAGCTCCAGGCCGCGCGTCTTGCTGCTCATCGAGACCATCTAGTCGAAGCGGTCGCCGCGGTTGATGTTCATGCACTGCGCCACCGGGCCGAGGCCGTGCGTGGGGTAGAGGTTGCCGTTGCGCTGCGCGCGAGTGCGCGCGGCGCCAGAGGCCCTCGTTGGCGTTCTCGAACTTGATCGCCGCGCAGGTCGTGCAGGTAGCCGCCCTCGGCCGTGGACGAGCTCGCCGAAGACGCCCTTGCGCACCATGTTCAGCACCATCATCTCGGTGCGGTCGTAGCAGCAGTTCTCCATCATCACGCAGTGCTTCTGCAGCTTCTCGCTGGTCTCGACCAGCTCCCACAGTCCTCGGTGCGGTAGGCCATCGGCACCTCGGTCGCGGCGTGCTTGCCGTTCTTCATGGCGCACAGCAGCACCGGCACGTGCAACTCCCAGGGCGTCGCGGTGTAGACGAGGTCGAGATCCTCCTGGCACAAGCGCTCGAAGTCGCGTGGGCCGCTCGAGAAGCCCTTCGGCCGCGGGAAGCCGGCCGCCTCGACCAGCTTCTGCGAGCGCTCGACCTTCTCGGGCACGATGTCGCACACGGCGCTGATCACGCAGCCCTCGATCTTGAGCAGGTTGTTCAGGTGGCCCGTGCCCTGCAGGCCGGTGCCGACGTAGCCGATGCGCACCTTCGGGATCGCGGGCGCGCGGAACAGCCCGCCGCCGTGCGCGGGTGCGCCGGCGTGCGTCGCGGACTGCTTCGAGCCCTCGGCCGCGCAGGCCGAGAGCGCGCTGGCGGAGATCGCCGCGGCTGCGGCACTGGCGAGGAAATCGCGGCGGGAGTCGTTCATGGCGCTTGCTTGTCCTTCAGTCGTTGCAGCATGCCGCGGATGTCCTTCATCCCGCGGACCGAGATGTAGATCGTGACGGTCGAGTACCAGACGACCGCGGCCAGCGTGAGCAGCCACCACAGCGGATGAGCCATCTCAGGCCTCCTTCCTCACCGTCGGCTTGAGCAGCGAGCCGACGACCATGCCGACTGCCGCCAGCACGTAGGCCAGCGCTCCGCTCCAGTAGGGGCCGATCTCCTTGGCGAGCGCCTTCGTGCCCTCGACCTGCTCCATCACGAGGTAGCCGACGGGGAACAGCGCGCCGACCACGATCGCGGCGCCGGCGCCCCAGGAGTTCGCGCGCTTCCAGTAGCAGGCCGAGATGAGCAGGACGGAGAGAGCCGCAAGGTAGATCGTGCCCGTCACGCCGCAGTAGGTCCACAGATCGCCCTTGAGCTCGTACCACAGTCCGTAGAAGAGCAGGAACACGCCGATCACCGCGACGATCGCGCGATTCCAGATCAGTCCCTTGCGTCTCGCTCCAGGGCTGCTTGCGGAAGGGCGCGAGCATGTCGTTGTAGATCACGCTCGACCAGGTGAGCATGTAGCTCGAATCCGTCGACATGTCGGCCGCCAGCATGGCCGCGACGAGCAGGCCCATCAGGCCGATCGGCACGAAGGTCGAGAGGAACAGCGGCATGCCGTAGAGCGAGGGCTGCTGCTGCATCCCGGGGGTCAGCACCAGATAGGCTGCCGGTGCCAGCGTGGCCAGCGCAGCGATGCCCCACAGGCAGGGGATCAGCGAGCGGCAGACGAAGAAGAAGCTCGTGCGCGTGTAGATCTTGCGGCCGGTGTCGGTGTCCTTGGCGGCCAGCACGCGCGCGATCGTCGTCTGCCACGTCAGCGTCGCCGCGGTCTGCAGGAAGAGCTGGAAGATCACGAAGCTCCAGCCCAGCTCGCCGTTCAGGAACGGATTGAATCCGCCCGCGCCGTACTTCTGCTCCACGGTCGCTGTGATGTGTGCCCAGCCGACCTGGTAGAGGATCAGGACCGTGACCACGATCAGGCCGATGCTCATCACGACGAACTGCAGGAAGTCGGTGATCAGCACCGAGAGCATGCCGCCCAGCACCGTGTAGACGCCCACGGCCACGAGCAGCAGCGTCATCGTGAGCTCCAGGCGCTTGGGATCGAGCCCGGTCGTCACGACCAGGAACTCGCCGCCGATGCGCAGGAAGACGCCCATGTTGAGCAGTCCGCCGAGGACGATCACCACGCCCGCGGCCCAGCGGATGCGCGGGCCGAAGCGCTTCTCGAACAGCTCGGGCATGGTCATCACGCCCGAATCGCGCAGCGGCTTGACGCAGAAGCCGGTGATGCCGATCACGAACATGGCCAGCGCCTGCAGGATCCCCGGCGTCACGCCCGCGAAGCCGTACTTGTAGCCGTTCTGCGCGGTGTACATGCAGGTGATGATCCCGAACTCCGTCGCCGCCAGCGACGCGATGCCCAGGTACACGTTCATCTCGCGCCCGGCGACGAGGAAGTCCTCGACCTTGCCGACGTACTTGCGCACCGCGAGGCCCGCGATCATCGTCAGCAGCAGATAGACGCCGACGATCGAGCCGTCGACGAGCCAGTCGAAGTGGGGCATGGGGGGGAGCCGGACTCTATCCCCGGAGCGCGCTACGGAGAAGCGCCCGGGTACCGCTGCAGCGCTCCGGCTGCTAACCTTTCACCCATGCCGCTGCTCGAGGTGTGCGTCGACACGATCGAGAAGCTGCGCGCGGCGCAGCAGGGAGGCGCACAGCGCTTCGAGCTCTGCTCGCGCCTCGACCTCGACGGCCTCAGCCCGACCGAGGAGCTGCTCGAGCAGGCGCTCGAGGAATCGAAGCTGCCGCTCTTCGTGATGGTGCGCCCGCGGCCGGGCACCTTCGTGCACGACGACGAGGAGTTCCGCCGCATGCTGCGCGAGGTGGACGAGCTGCGCGGGCTGCACGCGCCGGGAGTCGTCTTCGGCCTGCTCACGCGCCACCACAAGATCGACGTCGAGCGCACGCGCGAGCTCGTGCTCGCCGCACGGCCGATGGCGGTCACGTTCCACCGCGCCTTCGATCACGCGCACGAGCCGCTGAAGAGCCTCGACGCGCTGATCGAGCTCAAGGTCGAGCGCGTGCTCAGCTCGGGCGGACTCGCCGATGCCTGGAGCGGCCGCGAGAAGCTGCGCGAACTCGTGCAGCACGCCGCGGGGCGGATCGGAGTGGTGCCCGCGGGCAACGTGCGCGCCGACCACGCGCGCGAACTGGTCGAATTCACCGGCGCGCGCGAGCTGCACAGCTCGACGTGGTTCCGAATGGAACCGGTCGCAGCGCGCTAGCTACTTCGCGTC
Source organism: uncultured Planctomycetota bacterium (assembly GCA_963829015.1). Taxonomy (GTDB): domain Bacteria; phylum Planctomycetota; class UBA1135; order UBA1135; genus JADJLZ01. Next base: position 939,791 of record CAWHGR010000001.1, read on the forward strand.
CGGCACGAACCAGATGTTGCGGTAGCGGACGAGGTGGCCGTGGTCCTGCAGCAGCAGCGGACCCGCAGGCGCCTCCGCGTCCGAGATCGCGCTGCCCGTGACGCCGTCGACGCCGACGTCATGCTGGATTTCGATGCCGTTCTGCCACACGGTGAAGCGCGCGTTGGCGCTCTTCTTGTTGGTGGCGTCGAACCGAGGAGCATTGAAGCGGATGTCGTAGGTCTGCCAGCGCTGCGGGCGGCGGCAGGCGTTCGTGCTCGGCGCACTCTTGCCGTAGATCGCGCCGCAGTCGCCGTCGCCGCTCTTCAGGCCGTAGGAGTCGAGCACCTGCACCTCGTAGCGGCCTTGCACGTAGACGCCGCTGTTGCCGCGCTCCTGTCCTTCGTGCTCAGGCCCCTCCTGCGGGACCATGAACTCGACGTGCAGCCAGCCCGAGCCGAAATCGGCGCGCGTCTGGATGTCGCCCGAGCCGGGCTTGCCCTCCATGAAGTCCTCGGAGAGCTTCCATTCTGCGGGCGCGTCGGCGTCGCGCTTGCGCCAGCCCTCGAGCGAACGCCCGTCGAAGAGCACCTGCGCTCCCTTCGGCAGCGGCGCGGGCAGATCGGGACCGTTGACCGCCCACGAGAGTCCGCCGAGGAGATGCTTCTGGAAGCGCGGGTCCTTCCACAGCGCCGGCTCGTGGCCGAGTGCGGTGTAGAAGACGCGGCCGCCGCCCCACTCGCGCATCCAGGCGTTGGCGTAGAGGCCGTCCTTGCCCTTGTTGCCCTTCGAGGCGTCGATCGAGGTGTTGTCGAGCGCGAGCAGGAGTCGCAGCGGCTCGCGCACGAAGTTCTTGAACTGGTAGATCTCGTCCTCGACCTCGAAGCGCGCGCCGAGGTGCTGCGTCGCGGCGGTGTCGGGATCGAGGACCTGGATGCCGACCTTCTCGTGCCAGGGATGGCCGTCGAACGCGCCGCCGATCATCGCCTGGTAGGGCGCGTACTGGTAGAGCGTGTCGGTCGCGCAGTGGATGCCGACGAAGGCGTGGCCGGCCTGGATCCAGTCCATCAGCTGCGCGCGCTGTTCGTCGGGGATCGGGAGCTCGCCGGTCGTGTAGAACATCACGGCGTCGAAGCCGATCAGGTTGCTCGCGCTGATCGCCGCGCAGTCCTGCGTGCAGACGACCTCGAAGCTGCCCTTGGCCATCTCGGTGAAGCGTTCCTCGGCGACCGAGAGCACGAACGGATCGGGGCGCTTGACGACGTCGTGCACGAAGCCGGCCGAGTGCGTCAGGAAGAGCACGCGCGGCAGCTTGCGCTTGGCTTCCTTCGCGGCCTGGCCAGGCACGTTGGCCATGGTGTACCAGGCCTGCTCGTGCAGCAGCGCGCGCGCAGGCTCGGCGGCGGCGCGCACGCCCGAGGCCGTGAGCTCGTAGACGTACTCCGGCACCAGATCCGCGTCGCGCAGCGCGAGCTTGACCTTGCGCTTGCCGACGAGCTCGATCTTCTGCGGCACGACCGGCGTCGTGTCGTCCTCGGGCGCGCCGTAGTCGGCGTGGTACTCGTAGGTGAAGCGCGCGAGGCGATAGCTCTCGGGATTCGCAGCCGCCCTGGGCTCGACGTCCATCGTGAACTCGAGCTCGAAGCCGTCCTTCAACGCGCGCATGGCCAGGATCTCGAAGGGCAGCTGGCCGCTGTAGACGATGCGCTGCAGGCCCTGGCTCTTGTGGCCGGTCGAGCCCCAGCCGCGGTCGGTCTCGCCGACGAACAGCGAGCCGTCGGGCGCGAACGCGACGCGATTCACGCCGGAGTCGAGGCCCTCGACGAAGGGGAAGCACGCGCCCTGGTAGTCGCCCTCGATCTTCTCCAGGAACGCGCGCTCGACCGAGCACTGCATCTGGTCGCCGCAGAAGACCTGGCCCGCGAAGGGGCCGAACTTGCCGCCGGTCGTGTCGACCGCGATGTCGGCGACCGACTGGCCGAGCTTCTTGTAGGGGAAGAGGATCGCCGCGTGCATGCGCGGCGGGCGCTCGCCCGGGCTCTTCAAATCGGTGCGCCAGCGCAGCGATGCCGGATGTCCGTGCCACGACCCCGGGCGCAGCTCGGCGAGCTTGTTGGTCGCGACGTAGTCGCCCTGGTTGTCGGCGTAGAGCGCGGTTCCGTCGGGCAGGAAGCCGATGCCGTTCGGCGAGCGCAAGCCGTCGCAGACCGGGATCATTTCGCCCTTGGGCGTGATCTTCAGCGCCCAGCCGCGGTAGGGCGCGACGGACTTCCCGAGCCCGCCGCAGAAGCCCACGTTGAGCGTGACCCAAGCATTGCCGGCGGCATCGAACTTCGGGCCGAAGGCGAACTCGTGGTAGTTGCCCGAGACGCCCCAGCCGTCGCTGAACGTCTGGTAGAGCTCGGCTGCGCCGTCGCCGTCGCGGTCCATCAGGCGCGTCAGCTCGCCGCGCTGCACGCAGTAGACCGCGGTGCCGTCCCGGTCCTTGCGCACGGCGAGTCCGAGCGGCTCGTGCAGCCCGCTGGCGAAGGTCTGGAACTGCGCGTGCGCCGGCGGCTCCTCGTAGGCCTTGTCCACTGCGACGACGTCGCCGCGGCGCGTGCACACGATCGGCCGGCCGTCGGGCAGGAAGTCGAGGCCGCCGACCTCGAGCACGAGCGACTCGGGCACCGGGATCGTCAGCGCGCGGTAGTGCTTGCGGCTCTCGAAGGGCGGGAAGTCGCGCTCGAGGTAGTACTCGAGCAGCGCGTCCTGCTCGGGCGGCAGCGGCTTGTGCGTCAAGAGCTCGAACTCCCACTCGCCGCCGCCCTGGCCGACCTTGGCGAGCACGTGGTTCGTGCCCTTCTTCAAGTCGAGGCGCAGGTGCTCGTCGTGCGCATCGAGCGAGCGCGGCACGTCGTGGTCCGCGATCAGCTTGCCGTTGACCCACAAGCGCAGGCCGTCGTCGCTGCCGCAGTCGAACTCGTACAGGCCGTCGGCCGAGCAATCGATCGGGAAGTAGAGGAAGCCCGAGACGAACTGCTGCAGTTCCGGATCCTGGAAGACCGCGAAGTCGATCTTCTTGTCGGCGACGGCACCCGCGCGGCGCCATTGCACGGGCGTGTTCTTCTTGCCGACGTAGCTGCGCGCGAGATCGGGCCCGGGAGCGCCGGCGCCCATCTTCGCCAGCTCCGACTCGACCGCCTCGGGCCGCGCCAGCTCGCCCTTGTCGAAGCCGGCGTAGGGGAAGGGCGCCAGCACCCAGCCCTCGCCGAAGCGCGCTGGCGTGGGCGCCAGGAGCTCGCGCATGCGCAGCTCGGTCGCCTCGCGCGTGGCGAGGCGCTCGTAGGGCTTGCCGGCGATCTGGTCGGCGGGAGCGGCGAGGACGAAGAGAGCGAGTGCGATCACGGAAACACCTCCAGCGTGAACGAGACCTCGGGTGCGACGACGTCGAGCACTCCGAACTCGCCCTCGCGCGGGGCGAGCTGCGCGCCGGCGAGCTCGAGCGGATCGACGCCGCGGCCGGAGTTGAGGCGCAGCCGCAGGCCCGGTTGCAGGCCCGTGATGCGCAGCTCGCGGCGCAGCTTCGGCTTCGGCAGCAGCGAGCTGCGGATCGTCTCGCGCACGCGCGCCTCGCCGAGCGACCACAAGAACGTCGGCAGGCCCTGGCGGTCGAGCTCGTAGCCCTCGAAGTGCGCGGCGGGCGCGTCGCGTCCGCGCAGCGCGAGCAGCGGACCCGCGGGCGCGACCCACACGCGCTCGCCCAGTCCGCCGAGCTCGTTGCCGCCGCGGCCGGCCCAGGCGCCGCTGCTGTCGAGGAAGTCGCCCTTCCAGGCATCCGCGAGGCGCGCGCTGCCGGCGTCGAAGGCGAAGTGCAGCCCGCTCGGCATGCCGACCGCGATCGCGCGCGGCCCGACGTCGGCCAGGAACGCGCGCAGCACGATCGGTCGCTCGCCGACCACGACCTGCAGCCGGCGCCCGCCGAGATCGAGGTCGGGCGGCGGCGGCATCGAGCTGCCCAGCGTGAAGTAGCACCACATGGCCTCGTTCTGCGCGTGGAAGTCGCCGGAGAGGACGTTCCTGACCGAGCTCAGGCCCTTCGTCTGGAACGAAGGCATCTTCGTGCCGGGCTTGAAGCGCACGGGATCGGGCATGTAGGCCGCGTACCACTCGTAGCGCAGGCGCTCGGCGAACTGGTCCAGGCGCGGGCCGGGCGTGCCGCCCGAGGGCGCGTCCTTGAAGAGGTGGCAGCTGATGCAGCCGTGCGCGCCGCGGCCCATCAGCGCGCGCCCCGACTGCACGCGCTCGTCGGTCGCGACCGGCTCGGTGGCGTCGCTCTCGGGCACGACGCCCTCGCGCCGCGCGAGGTCGCGCACCAGCGCGCCGACCGACTCCTCGCCGAATTGCGGCATGCGCGCGGCGAGGTACGGCCGCGCGCGGCCGGCGTGCAGCAGCACCTGGCCCATCCAGCTGCTCGTGAGCTTGAAACCCACGCCCGAGAGCTCGGGCGGGATGCGACCCTCGTCGCCGATGTCGACGCGCTCGTCGGTGGCGACGAAGTACGGCCGCAGCTCCTCGGCGAGGCCGCCGCGGCCCTCGCGCGCGTGGCAGGCGCCGCAGCGCAGCCGCTCGAACGCGCGCTCGGCCGCGTCGAGCGGTGCCGCTGCGCCGCTTCCGAGCTTCGTCGCGGAGATCCCCAGGCGCAGCGCCTCGCGCTCCTCGTCCGTGAGCGCATAGCGCGGCGTCGCCATGTCCTTCCGATCGAGACAGCCGTGCGCGGGGTCGAGTTGCGCGAGCGACTTCGTCGCCGCCGGTCGGCTCTCGAGGCCGGCGATCTCGTGGCAGGCGCTGCAGACCTGCGCCGATTCGGGCAACGGCACGGGCGCCGCAGCGCTCGCGCCCGCGGGCTCGAAGCGCGCGAGCAGGTACGTCGCCAGCAGATCCGCCTCGCTCTCGTTGAGCGCGAGCGAGGGCATGCGCGCGTCCGGGTGCAAGAGGAAGTTCGAGAGCGCCTTGGGCTGCCACTTGCCGCTGAGATCGCCGAGCCGCTGCGCCGGCGTCTGCTCCGGCAGGAACTCGTTCGCGAGCACCACGGCGGGGGACTCCAAGGCACCGTGGCAAGCGACGCAGCCGAGGCGGTGGTAGAACGTGCGGCCCTGCGCGAGCACCGCGGCCTCGTTCGCGATCGGTGCGGTCTCGACGCCGCGGCTCGCGAGCCAGCCGACGAGCGCCTGCGCGTCCTTCGCGGCCAGCGGCAGCGCCGGCATGTCGGCCGAGGGGCGCAGCGCGGAGGGATCGGCGATCCAGCGCGCGAGCCAGCCCGCGCCGAAGGCGGGAACGTCGCCGAGTCGCGGCGCCTTGCGTCGTCCGACCGAGCGCGCCATCGCATCCGAAGGCAAGTGGCAGTTGGTGCAGCCCTTCTGCTCGAGCAGCATGCGGCCGCGCAGCGCGAGCTCGCCCTCGTGCACGGCGCCCGCGAGCTCCGACGGGATCGAGACCAGGCGCGCGGGCACGGGCTCCCAGTCGAAGTCGCCCTGCGGCGAGTGCTCGAGCTTCCAGCGCAGCTGCAGACGCAGCGCGCCTCCGGGCTTGGGATCGAAGCGCAGCCGCAGGCGCACGCTGCCCGCGCGGCCGTCGATCGGCTGCGCGAGCGGCTTGCCGCCCGCGTCGGAGAACTCGAGCGTCGCCCGGCCACCCTGGGCCTGCGCCTCGAACGAGTACTGGCCCTGGCGCAGGAGGTCGATCAGGCCCTCGAACGTCGCCGCGCCGAGGCCGGCGGTCGAGCGCGGGTCGAGGGCCTCGCCTGCGTCGAGCACGAAGGCCGCGTACGCCGCGCGGGTGGTCCAGTGCAATGCGCCCGATTCGTTGCTGAGCGCGAAGCCGCGCTCGGGATCCTGGGCGAACAGCGCGAGCGCGAGGAGAGCGGCGACCATGCGCCGCAGAGCTTAGCGGACGATCACTTCCCGGGCGTGCTCCGCAGCACGAACTCCCTCCAGCGGGCGTCGAGCTCGGCCGGGGATCCGCCAAGGGCCGCGCGCAGGCATTGCTCCTGCTGCGGCAGCAGCACCACGGGCTCCGTCATGCCCAGCAGGAAGGCGCGCAAGTCCGCGTCCTTGCGCGAGAGCAGCCAGTCGATGCGCGACCAGAGCACCATGCTCCCCGGAGCGTCGATGTCCTCCCAGCGCTTCCACTCGAGCATCTTCGACCAGGGCGGCGCGAGACCGTTGGCGACGAGCCCGCGCACGCGCGGCGGCCATCTCCAGGAATCGTCGCCGTGCGTGAAGGTCGTCCCGCGCGCGTAGGTCGCCCAGCGCTCGTCGACTCGGCGCGAGAACCAGATCGCGAGCCCGGAGCGGAGCCACTCCGGCGAGGAGTCGTGGTAGCCGCGGAAGCCGTCGACGAAGTTGCAGGCCAGGTCGGCCGCGACGGCGCAGTGCAGCGCGGCGTCGAGCTCGAAGCCGTTCTGTCGCAGGCCCTCGGCGCTCTCGACCAGGAACAGCGTCCCGTCCGCGAGCCGGCCGCGCCAGTTGCGCGGGTCCTTCTCGTTCGAGTAGCGCGCGAGGAAGCGCTCCAGGGTCGCGCGGTCCTCGGTCAGGAGCACGACGGGCTTCTGCGGCATGCCCAGGTACGGGCCGGAGCCCAAGTCGGGCGCGCCGGGGAGCGGCGGCGAGGGCGCGGCAGGGAACTCCAGAGCGCCGAAGCGGAAGCGCGAGAGGAATTCGCCGTACTGCTCCTCCAGACGCTGCGCGAAGAGGTGCAGCCGCAGCCACGGGTCGAGCCGATTGCGCGGGGGCTCGAGGTGTTCGAACTTCTTCGCCAGTCGTCCGAGTTCCGCGCGCAGCTGCTTGTCCTCGGGGTTGTCCACCCCGCTGCGATACGTGGCGAGCGTCGAGCCGAGCTTGAAATGCGCGCTCTCGACCCACAGGACGTGCACGCCTCCCAGGGCCCGCTCGACATCGTCGGTGCCGACCCCGCACGAGACCGCGAAGGGGCCGAGCGAGACATAGCCCGCGCGCTCGAGCGCCTTCGGGGCTGCGCGCGTGTACGGATCGACGAACGGGACTTCCTCCGGCTTGCCCTGCGGATCCTGGCGCGCTCCCGACGGGGCCGGCGCGCACAGACCGAGGGCGAATCCGATCAGCAGGGGGAGCTGCTGCACTCCGGGCGATCCTCAGCTTCCGGCGGGGTGGGCGAGGGCCTTCGAGGTCCTGGACTGCAACTCGCCCTTGGAGAGCTGCTCGACGCGCTCGAGGTCGCGCGTCATCCCGGTGCGCAGGCTCTCGATCTCGTCCTCGAGCTTGCGCAACTCGGCCGCATCGAAATGCTCGGACTCCATGACGCGGCTCTTGCGCTCCTGCAGGGCGATCAGCTTCTGGTCGGTCAGGTCGAAGCCGTCGATCAGCGCCGCGAGCTGCTTGTAGGCCGGCGTCGGATCCGCGGCGTAGGCGCGGGCGAGCGTGGCGCTCATCGCCGCCCACAGGTCGGTGCGCGAGGTGACGGCTTCGAGCGGCGTGCGACCCGATCCGTCCGCCGCCGACACGAACAGGTGCTCGGCATCCGCGCGCGGAAAGAGCGCGTGCAGCGGATGGTCGGGCTGGCTGACGTCCATCGCGAGCTTGACGCAGTGGAACCAGCGCGAGAGCAGGATGGTCTTCTCGTTGTCCACCCCGGGCGTGAGCAGTGCGCGATCCGTGCGATTGCAGCGCGGGCATTCGCGCACGACGAGCAGCGGCCGCGGGTCGTCGCGGGTGATGTAGCGCAGCGCCTCCTCGAGCGGGAGCGGCCCGCTGCGCGCGGATGGCGGCGTCCCGTCGGCGCGCGTCGCCGGTCCGCCGGCGTAGACGGGGTAGTCCCACTGGATCTGCAGCAGCGTGCGCGTCGTCGGGCCGTGCGGACGGGTCGTGGGGGCGGTCACCCCCGTGACCGGACCCGCCCCGGCAGGGACGGCGCCCGTGCTGGCGCTACCCGCGACCGCGCTGCCCCTCGAGCGCGTCGAGCCGCTGCTCGAGGCGCCGGCGTGGGACACGCGCGGGCGAGCGTTCGGGGTCGGGGCCGGCGAACTCGCCGGCATGCCCAACTCGGGTCAGAGGTCGATGCCGGAGCTCGATCCTCCGGCCGAGGAGGGCGCCGCCGTCCCACCCCCGATCGTTCCGCCCGACTTCGATTGCGATACGGCGGTCGTGGCGAGGACCGCGAAGACCATTGTTCCAGCCAGGAACCTGCGAGTCAGCTTCATCTTGCTCCTCCTCCGAGTTCCGGCAGTCCGCAGAACTCGTGCCACTGCCGATGCGGCCCCACACGCGAACTGCGGCCCAAGCCGGCGCGCGGTTTCAGCCGTCGCTCCGTGCGGAAGTGCTCGATGCGCGCGTCGGAGGAGACCCGTATCCGCTGGCCGGTCTCAGCGGATCTCGCGCCGCTTCCAGAGGTAGAAGATCACCGGGTAGACGAGCAGCTCCATCGCGAAGCTGACGCTGATGCCGCCCACCAGCGGCGCGACCAGCCGGCGCGTGACCTCGGCGCCCGTGCCGGTCGCCCACAAGAGCGGCAGGAGCCCGATCATGTCGGTCGCCACCGTCATCGTCTTGGGCCGGATGCGCTTGACCGCGCCGTCGTGGATCGCGACCAACAGGTCCGCGCGCGTCTTCAGCCGGCCCTCCTTGCGGAAGCGGTCGAAGCTCGTGTCGAGGTAGAGCAGCATCACCTGGCCCGTCTCGGCGTCGATGCCCAGCAGCGCGATGATGCCGACCCAGACCGCGATGCTCATGTGGTAGTCGAGCGCCCAGAGGAACCACAGCGCGCCGATCAGGCTGAAGGGCACCGCCAGCAGGATCACCGCCACGCGGAACCAGCTCTGGTTCGAGACGTAGAGCAGCAGCACGATCAGCGCCAGCGTCACCGGCAAGACCAGCAGCAGGCGCTCGTTGGCCTTCTCGAGCTGCTGGAACTGGCCGGCCCAGACGACCGAGTAGCCCGCCGGCAGCGCGATCTCGGCCGCGACGCGCGCCTTGGCGTCCTTGAGCCAGCTGCCGATGTCGCGTCCGGCGACGTCGACGAAGATCCAGGCCGTGTGCTGGCCGTCCTCGTTGCGCACCATCGGCGCGCCCTCGCGGCGCACGATCCTGGCCACCGTGCCGAGCGGGATCTGCGCGCCGGTGCGCGTCGCCACGAGCACGCGCGCGAGCTGTTCGGGCTCCTCGCGCAGCTCGCGCGCGAAGCGCACGTTGATCGGGTAGCGCTCGATGCCTTGCACCGTCGTCGAGACGTTCATCCCGCCGATCGCGGTCTGGATCACGTCCTGCACGTCGCCGGTCGTGAGGCCGTAGCGCGCCGCCACCTCGCGGTCGATGTCGAAGTCGAGGTAGTGGCCGCCGAAGATCGGCTCGCTGTAGGCGCTGGTCGTGCCCGGGATCGCGCCGGCGATGGCGGTCAGGCGTCCGGCCAGCTCGTCGAGGCGCACGAGATCGGGCCCGAAGATCTTGATCCCGACCGGCGTCTTGATGCCGGTCGAGAGCATCGTGATGCGCGTCTCGATCGGGTGCAGCCAGGCGTTGGCGATGCCCGGGAAGCTGACCAGCGTGTTGAGGCCCGGGTGCAGCGTGCCGTCGGGATCGGTCCAGCCGTAGACGAGCTCCTGCGTCGTGATCGGCCGCTCCGAGGGCCAGAACGTCTTCTCGAAGGGCCAGGCGAGGAAGCGCGGCCAGCCGTCGAAGAAGCGCGTCTCGCGCCGCGTGCGCCACTTCGTGTGGTCGGTCTCGAGCTGCACGACGGTCTCGACCATCGAGAGCGGCGCGGGATCGGTGGCCGTGTCCGCGCGGCCGATCTTCCCGTGCACGCTCTTCACCTCGGGCGCGCTGTGGATCAGCTTGTCGGTCTGCTGCAGGAGCTCCTGCGCCTTGCCCACGCTGATGCCGGGCTCGGTGGTCGGCATGTAGAGCAGGTCGCCCTCGTCGAGCGCGGGCATGAACTCCGAGCCCAGGTGCAGCGCGGGGTAGAAGGCCGAGGCGCCCAGCACGAGCACGGTCGTGAGCGTCAGCCAGGGATGGCGCAGCGCGGCGTGGAAGAAGGGCTCGTACAGGCGCATCGACCAGCGGTTGAGCGGGTTCGACTCCTCCTTGGGGATCTTGCCGCGCACGAGGTAGACCATCAGCACCGGCACGACCGTGACGCCCAGCAGCGCCCCGGCCGCCATGGCGAAGGTCTTGGTGTACGCCAGCGGCTTGAACAGGCGCCCGGACTGCTCGCCCAGCACGAAGATCGGCAGGAAGGCGACCGTGATCACGAGCAGCGAGAAGAACAGCGAGGGCCCGACCTCCTTGGCCGCCTCGAGCACGATCTCGGACCGCGGCCGGCCGCTGCCGCGCTCCAGCTCGAGATGCCGGTGCGCGTTCTCGATCATCACGATGCCCGAGTCGACCATCACGCCGATCGCCAGCGCCAGGCCGCCCAGGCTCATGATGTTGGCGTTGATGCCCATCTGCTGCATCACCAGCACCGAGGCCAAGAGGCCGATCGGCAGCACCGCCAGCGCGACCAGCGAGCTGCGCACGTGCAAGAGGAAGGCGATGCAGATCAGCGCCGTGACGAGCAGCTCCTCGAGCAGCGCCTCAGAGAGCGTCCCGACCGCGCGGTCGATCAGCGCCGAGCGGTCGTAGGTGGTCTTGACGAAGACGCCCGCCGGGAGGCCCGCCTCGAGTTCGCGGATCCTGGCCTTGGCGTCCTGGATCACCTTCCAGGCGTTCTCGCCGAAGCGCGCGATCACCACGCCGCCGACCGCCTCGCCGCGGCCGTCGAGTTCGCTCACGCCGCGCCGCGCCTCGCCGCCGACCTCGACGCGCCCGAGATCGCGCAGCAGCACCGGCACGTCGCCGGTCCCGCGGCCCACGACCACGCGCTCGAGATCGGCGACGCCCTGCACGTAGCCGCGCGAGCGCACCATGAACTCGGTCTCGGAGCGCTCGACGACCGAGCCGCCGATGTCCTGGTTCGAGCGCTCGACCGCCATCACGACGTCGGAAAGCGGGATGCCGAAGCTGCGCAGACGCTCGGGGTCGAGCACGACCTGGTACTGGCGCACGAAGCCGCCGATGGGCGCGACCTCGGCGACACCCGGCACCGAGGCCAGCGGGAAGCGCATGTACCAGTCCTGCAGGCTGCGCAGCGAGGCGAGGTCCTGGCCCGAGCTCACGAGCGGCTTGCCCGTCAGCGGGCACTGGCCCGGCTCCTCGAAGCCGCGCACGCGCACGAGCTCGCCGCGACGCTCCTGCGGCGCGTCCTCGGGCTTCGCGTACCAGCGCTGCTCGCGCTCGTCGCGCCACAGGCCCTGCGGGTAGTCGGGCGAGTACCAGCCCGGGTAGAGCGCGTACTGGTAGACCCAGCCCACACCGGTCGCGTCGGGCCCGAGTTTCGGCTGCACGTTGGCCGGCAATCGGTCGCGCGCGGCGGAGAGCGTCTCGAGCACGCGGCTGCGCGCCCAGTAGAGATCCGTGCCGTCCTCGAAGAGCACGTACACGAACGACTGCTCGAACATGCTGTAGCCGCGCACGGTCGTGGCGCCGGGCACGGAGAGCAGTGCCGTCGAGAGCGGCAGCGTGACCTGGTCGTCGACCACCTGCGGGTTCTGGCCCGGGTACTCGGTGGTCACGATCACCTGCACGTCGGAGAGGTCCGGGATCGCGTCGAGCCGGATGTTGCGCGCCGCCACGGCGCCGAAGACGCCCAGCAGCACGGTCAGCATCAGCACCAGCGCCTTGTTGCGCACCGACCACTCGATCAGGCGGCTGATCATCGGCTCAGCGCTCCGTCGCGGACTCGATCGAGCCCACGATCTCGCCGCAGGTCTTCATGCGATCGGCGTAGAAGGGATTCTGGATCGCCTCGGCGCGCTGCAGCCAGCTCCCGGGCGCCATCGTGCAGCGCGCGATGAACAGCCGCGGCACGAGCTTCGTCGAGGGCGGCTGGCGCTCGGCCAGGCGGATGACGAGGTCGGAGAGCGCCGCAAACGCGCGCCGGCGCTCGGGCCCCTGCAGCTTCGCGAGGCCCCGGACCTGGAGCGTGATCGCGCGCGCAATCTTCTGCGCCTCGCTCTGCGCGTCACCCTCGAGCGAGCGCGAGGCCTCGCCCAGCGGCGCCGGATCGAAGCTCTCGGCGTCGGTGGTGCTGCCGCCCAGGCGCTCGGCCAGCGCCAGGTAGAGGCGGAAGAACTCGTCCGTGCGCTCTTGCAGCGGGCCCTCGAGCGCGGGCCTCGCAGGGTGCTCCTCGCGCGCGCCGGCGAGCGGCGCGGGCTCGCCGGACAGGTGCCGGCGGATCGCCTCGCGAATGCGGCTCTCGGCGTCGAGCAGGAACTGGCCGCTGACGACCACGTCCTCGCCCTCGGCGAGCCCCGCGTGGATCGCGACCAGGCCGCCGTCGCCCTCGGGACCGAGCTCGAGGTCGCGCGCCTCGAAGTGGCCCGCGCCGCGCGCGACGAACGCGACCTGGCGCGCGCCGGTGTCGATCACCGCCTCGCGCGGCACGACCAGCGGCGCCTCCTCGACGCGGGCGCTGGCGGCTACCTCGGCCGACATGCCCTCGCGCAGCTGCATGTCGGGGTTCTCGACCACGATGCGCGCGCGCGCCGTGCGCGTGCCCATGTCGAGGTGCGGCAAGAGCAGGCTGACCGGGCCCTCGAGCACGTGCGTGCCCAGCGCGGCCACGTGCACGCGCCCGTGGCTGCCCTCGCGCAGCCAGGAGAGATCGCCCTCGGGCACGGCGAAGTCGATCCACATCGAGTGGCGGTCGGAGAGCGTCATGATCTTCATGCCCGGCTCGACGCGCTGGCCGGCGCGCACCATCAGCTCGAGCACGTGCGCGGCCTTCGCTGTCGTGAAGCTCACGGTCGCCGGCGCCTTGCCTTCGCGCTCGTACTGCGCGATGGCTTCCTCGGAGAGGCCGAAGGAGACCAGGCGCCGGTGCGCGGCGTCGTGCACGCTCTCGGCCGACTTGCGCGCGAGCTCCGTCTTGGCCTCGCCGATGGCCCGGCCGGCCGCGAGCAGCTCCTCGATCGCCGCCGAGAGCTCCGGGCTGTCGAGCTCGAACAGCGGCGCCTCGGCGCCGAGCTCCATGCCGGTCGTGTCGGCCTGCAGCGTGCGGATCCAGCCCGCGACGCGCACGACGACCTCGCGCCGCGAATTCTCGGGCTCGAGCACGTTGCCCGCGAAGCGCGCGCTCTTCGTCAGCGGCGCACGGCGCACCTTCTCGATGCGCACGCCCATGTTCTGCACCACGACCGGATCGATCGTGAGCAGGCCCGCGCTGCCCGCGCCGCCGGCCGCCATGGGCGTCAGCTCCATGTGGCAGATCGGGCACAGTCCGGGCGCGTCCTGGATCACCTGCGGGTGCATGCCGCAGGTCCAGAGCTGCTTCGTGCTGCCGCTCGGCGCGGGCGTCTCCGCCGCGGACGGCTTGTGGCCGAGCCAGAAGCCGAGCGCCAGCGTCAGCGCGCAGGCCAGGATCGCGAGCATGGGGGAGATGCCGTTCCGTCGCTCAACCATGGTGGGGCTCCTTCGGTTCCTGCTTGTGTGCCTCTTCCGCGACCAGCGCCAGATCGCCGCCGACCAGCGCCTCGATGCGCGCCAGCGCGATCTCGCGCTGCGCGCGCGCCTCGGCCACCGCGACGTGCGCCTCGCTGCGCATGGCCAGGCTCTCGAGCCAATCGCGCTGCGGGATCGTCCCCGCCGCGTAGCTCGCCTCCGTGCTGGCCGCGATGCGCTGCGCCAGCGGCTCGATCAGGTTCTGGCAGCAGTCGAGCGTGCGCTCGGCCTCGCGGAAGGCGAGCAGCTCGGCGGTCAGCTCGGCCGCGCTGTCCAGGCGCCGGCCGCGCACGGCGGCCCCGATGGCCGCGATCGCGGCGCGCGCCTCGTCCAGGCCGGCGCGCAGGCCCGCCCGGTTGAGCGGGATGCCGATGGCCAGACCCAGCGACTGCGTCTCGTCGCCGCTCCACGAGGCCATGGGCGAGAGGTCCGGCAGGAAGCGCTTGCGCGCGACCTCGAGCGCGTCCTCGCGTCCGGCGAATTCGACCGCCAGCACGGCCAGCGCGGGGTCGGAGCGCGCCGCGGCCGCGAAGAGCTGCGCGTCGTCCAGTCCCAGGTCACGCGCCGGCAGCGGCTCGGAAGGAATCGTGAACGGCGCGTCGGCCGCGCGCGCCAGCAGCGCGTTGAGGCGCGCCCTGCGCGAGCCGACCTCGACGCGCAGGCGGAACTGCTCGTCGTCCGTGAGGCGCGTCTCGAACTCCAGGCGCAACAGCTCGCGCGGCGACTCGCCCGCGCCGACGGACTTCTCGGCCGCCGACTTGCGCAGCGCGAGCAGCGCCACGAGCTCCTCCTCGGCGTGCCAGCGCTGTTCGGCCAGCCAGAGCTCCTGCCAGGCGACGCGCACGCGCAGCCGCAGGTCCACGCGCAACGCACGGAAGCGCTCGCCGCTCGCGCGCGCCTCCTCGAAGGCCAGCTTGCCGCGCGCGGCGACCTTCGAGGGCAGGCTCAGCATCGGGTCGAAGGCCAGGCCGATCGTGGTGCGGTCCAAGGACAATCCGCCGGGGAACATCTGCTCCAGCGAGAGCGAGAGCGCCGAGTCCGGGTAGCTCGACTCGCTGATCACGCGCGCCAGCGCACCGCGCCATTCCTGCCAGGCGGCCTCGAGCTCGGGATTGGCCAGCTCTGCGCGGCGCAGCAGCTCCTCGATCGTGGGTTCGGCCGAGAGCTCGGGCAGCGTGCGCTGCTCGACCGGCTTCGACCAGTCGCGGTCCTCGTGCGCGAGCGCCTGCTGCTCCTCGTCGAGGCCCTTGGGCGCGAGCACGCAGCCCGCGAGGGCCAGCGCGCCGAGCAACGGAATGCCGGAATGGAAGTGGGACATGATTCGATCGGAGCCGCAACGCGGAGCGACGGGCTCCGCAGCCGCCGCGCGCGACAGTGCGCGCGGACGAAGGCGATCCGAAACGAATCAGCAGCGCAGCGTGCGCTCGAAGGCCAGCGCGCGGGCCATGCCCGCAGCGAGGTGCGCGTGGAAGCAGCTTGCGAATCCCGGCGGCGCGTGCGCGCGGGGCAGAGCGTGCGCGAGCTCGAGCGAACGGCAGGGCGCGAGCGGGAGATCGAGCGCGCGCGCGAGCTCGCCCAGGAAGTTCGGCAGCTGCGTCGAGCCGCTCGGCGGAACGAGCGGCGGCGCCGAGAGCTCGCACTCGCACTTCTTCGGCGCGGGCTGCTGCGCCGGTGCATCGTGCCCCGCGCGCTTCGAGCAGCAGCTCGAGCGCGGCGCGGACTCCACGCTCTGCGAGCAGCAGCACGGGCTCCCGAACAGCTTCGCGCGCAGCATGCAGCTCCCCGCAGCGCCGGCGAGCGGCTGCAGCAGGAAGAGCAGCGCCACGCACGCCATCAGGAGGCGTTCGGTGAGCGGGCGCTGGCGGGCGGACGGCATGGCAGGGGTACTTTTCGGCTGTAGGCTACGCGAGCCGGAGTCGGGGGGTGAGAAAAGCCTACTTGATGAACTCGATCTGGCCCTTCGGAAGCAGGTAGACGATCAACATGGTTCCGCCGGAGACCGTCGGAACGTGGCGGGATTCGGGCGGAAAGACGACCCAACCCGGCTCCTGGCCGTCGAAGCGCGGATTTCCTTCCAGGGCGATGCAGTAGTTGACCTCGCCGAGCGGGTGGCGGTGGAGCGGACCAGGGCCGTTCATGACCACGACGTCGATCGACTGCTCGAGCGTCTCCGGCGTGGCCTTCGCGGCGCGGCCCCAACGTACGGGCAGCGCGCCGTTCTGGGCGATCTTGCCTTCTTCGTAGAGGCAGAGGAGCGAGGTGCGCAGCGTCTGCGCGCGCGGCGAGTTCGGGTCGAGGCGCTTCTGGAGCTCGGCGCGGGCCTCGGCGGGCTTGCTGAGATCGAGCCCATGCGCGGCCTCGAAGAGCGGCTTGAAGGTGTCGAGCATGAGAGGGGAGTGTAGCAGCTCGCCCGGGACATCGCGGCGGCCTCGATCGACGAGGCAGGGAGACTCGCGGCAAGCTGCGCCGCCGCGCCGCGGTAGTGACGCAGCGTCAAGCTCACCGAGCCGTTGCTGCTCGACTCGGCCAGGATCCCTGCGCCCTCCCAGGTCGCGCGCGTGCGCTCGCGCAGCTCGCGCGAGAGCGTCACCACGCGCACGTCCTCCTGCAGCGCGTCGAGCTCGCAGTCCTCGATCGCTCGGCCCTCGTAGATCAGCAGCACGCGCGTCGCGATGCGTTCGACGTCGGTGAGCAGGTGCGTCGAGAAGACGAGGCTGCGTTCGCCCTGGCCGAGGTACTCGCCGAGCAGGCCGAGGAACGAGCGCCGCACCTCGACGTCGAGGCCCGAGGCCGGCTCGTCGAGCAGCAAGAGGTCGGAGTTCTGGCACAGCGCGAGCGCCAGCATCAAGCGCTGGTGCTGACCCTTCGACAGGGTTCCGATGCGCGCACGCGGCACGAGCTCGAACAGCTGGCGCAGCTCGCGTTCCCTTCGCGCATCCCAGCGCGGATAGAAGCTCGAGTGGAAGCGGATCAGCTCGTCGACGCGCATCCAGGCCGGGAGGATCGGCTGGTCGGAGACGAAGGCCACGCGCCGGCGCACCTCGACCGGCGGATCCCAGCCGTCGGCGCCGAAGATCTCGCAGCGGCCGAGCGACGCGGGCGTGAAGCCCATCAGCATGCGCAGCGTGGTCGTCTTGCCTGCGCCGTTGGGTCCGAGCAGCGCGCAGGCGGAACCCGCGGGGAGCTGCCAGTCGAGGTGGTCGACCACCGCGCGTTCGTCGTAGACCTTGGTCAGATCGCGGGTCGCGAGCACGGTCTCCATCACTTCACCTTCCTCGGGCGCAGCTTGCGCAGCTCGGTCTCGAGCAGCCCCAGCAGTTGCGCCTCGCTGGTGCCGAGGCGTCGGCCTTCGCGCGCGAGCTCGGCGGCGAGGTCGCCCAGCAGACGCTCGCGCTCTTCGTCGCGCAGGGGCTCGATGCCGCCGCGCACGAAGGCGCCCTGTCCGTGGCGGCAGACGATCAGGCGCTCGCGCTCGAGCAGCTCGTAGGCCTTGACCACGGTGGTCGGGTTGACCGCCAGGTCGCGCGCGAGTTCGCGCACCGAGGGCAGGCGCTCGTCGGGAGCGAGCGCGCCGCGCAGGTGCGCGGCCTTGACCTGATTGGCGATCTGCCGGAAGAGCGGCACGCCGGAGTTGGGCGAGACCTGGAACTGCATGACTGTACGGGTACGGACCATACAGTCGCTCGGTCCGGTGCACAAGGGGCAGGGCAGAGGAAGGAGTTGGCGGGACTCGCGGCGCCTGCGCGAGTCGAGCGAGCCGCCGACAGGCCATGGGACTCGCCCGCGCGCTTCCCTAGAATCCGCCCGATGTCGCGCGGCCGATCGCTCCTCCTGCACGTCGCGGCCGGAGCCCTGCTCACCGGCTTCGCGCTGGCGCCGCTCTGGCGCGCGGGCCTCGTCGGCGCCGACCTCGCGCTCTTCCCGGCCGACGGCGGGCGCGTGAGCACACTCTCCGCGCTGGGCAACGCCTCGCTCGAACTGACGCGCGCGCTCTTCGGCACGCCCTCGCACCAGGCCGATCTCGCCGCGCGCGCGCTGCGCGGGGAGAACGCGCTCTACCTCTTCCTCGCCTGCCTCGTCTTCTCGGCCCTCTTGCGCCGCACGTTGCGCGCCTGGCTGGGCGACGAGGTCGGGTTCGCGGCGCAGCGCGCGGCGGTGGTGCTGCTGCCGCTGCACCCCTGGTGCCTCGTCGCGGTCGCGAGCGCCTCGGCGCGCGGCGAGCTGCTGGGCCTGCTCTTCGCCGCGCTCTCGGCCTTCGCCTTCCTGCGCGCGCGGCAACAAGGCGAGCAGCGCTGGCTGGCGGCGAGCCTGGCGCTGGCGCTCGGTGCGGGCGCGGCGAGCGCGGAGAGCTGGCTGCTGGCGCCGCTGTGCGGGATCCTCGAGTGGATCGTCGCGCGCCGGCATCGCACGGCACTCGCGCGCGTGCGCACGACGTTCACGACGCTGGTCGGGTTCGCGCTGGCGCTGCTCGCGCCGCAGTGGCTCTCCGGCGGCGGCGTGCAGCTCTCCGAGCCCGGCCCCGAGGCGCTGGCGGACTGGCTCAGCGCGCTCGGTCGCGTGCTCGTGCCCGTGCATCCCTCGCAGCCGGATCTCGCGCGCGCGGCGCTGGCCGGGATGGCGCTGCTGCTCGTGCTGCAGCCAGCACTCGTCGCCGCGCGCAGCGCGCCGCGCACCTGGGGCCGCTTCGCGCTGGCCTGGAGCCTGTTGATCTTCGTCTGCCTCTTGCCCGCGCCGTTCGGCGCCGCACAGCCGCCGGGCGACCTCTCACGCCTGCGCTGGATGTGCGCGCCGGCCTTGTGCCTGGGTGTCGCCTGCGCGACGGCGGCGACGTCGCTCTCGGGCTGGAAGCGCGGCTCGTTCCCCTGGGTGCTCGCACTCGCACTGCTCGCGCTTGACCGGCCGATCGTGCGCTCCTGGCCGGCCGCGACGCGCCGGCTCGACGCGCTGGTCGCCGGGCTGGCGCAGCACGCACGCAGCGCGCCGCGGCGCGCTGCCGAGGTCGTGCTGCTCTCGCCCGCGCGCGAGGAACGCGGCCTCGTGCTCGTGCCGGAGCCGATCGCGAGCCGCTGGCTCTCGCGTGCGGCCGGCCTGGAGCGCGAACTCGTGCTGGCCGACACGGCCGGGCTCACGGCCTGGGCCGGCAGCGCGAGCTTCCCGCCCGAGGCCTACCTCTTGCAGCCGAGCGCCTCGACCGAGGCGCCGTTCCTCGCCGACGTGCTGCCCGCGACGCGCCTCGTGCAGCGCCGCGCGAGCGCCGATGCGCCGCAGAGCTGGCGCGAGAGCCGCGGCTCGCATCCCGTGCTCGATGTCGATCCGCAGTGGCTGCGCTGCGTGCGCGTGCGCCCGGGGCCGGGCGTGCTGCATAACGGGCGGCCGCGCATCGCCTGGCGCTCGGACGAGGGCGCGCCGGTGGCGAGCGCGCAGGGCGCCTGGATCGAGGGCGCGGACGGGCCTATTGCGCTGTTCGACCTCGCGCAGGATCCGCGCTGGCTCCTGTGCGGCCGTGTGCGGCGCATCTGGCTCGAAGGCGGCGAGCCCGATCTGGCCTACGACCTCCTGGCCGCGCTGCCGGAGCCTGTGCTGGCGCAGGCGCCGAGCGAACGTTCCGGCCGCTGGAGCGCGCGGCCGGCCGAGACACAGCCGCTCGCGAGCGCCGCGGGGGATCTGCATTGGCAACTCGTGCTCTTCGACCCGCGCCGGCTCGAGACCGCCACGCTTGCACCGGAACGCTCCTCGGCGGGCGCGCTCGAGTTCGAGTTCCCAGTCGGCTGGAATGTCCGGACCGGTCTCGAGTGCAGGCTCGAGGCGCTGCTCGGAGACCGCTGCGTCGCGCGACTCTCGGGCAGGCGTTGACCGGACAGGGCGTGCCCGGCGATGCTCTGGGCCGATGAGCACCCGCCCGAGCCGCGCGCTGGAGACGTTCCCCAATCCCGAACCGGGCCGCGACTACGAGATCCGCTTCGAGTGCGCCGAGTTCACCTGCCTGTGCCCGAAGACCGGCCAGCCCGACTTCGCGACCGTGCGCATCCGCTACACGCCCGACAAGCTGTGCGTCGAGCTCAAGAGCCTCAAGCTCTACCTGTGGAGCTTCCGCGACGAGGGCCACTTCCACGAGGCGGTCACCAACCGCATCCTCGGCGACCTCGTGGCGCTGCTCGCGCCGCGGCGCATGTCGGTCGTGGGGGACTTTCTGGTGCGAGGCGGGATCCACACCTGCGTGGAAGCGCGACATCCGGGCTGGGAAGCGTACCCGGGCGCCTGAGCGCCTTGCCGAAGTGGGGGATCTCGCATAGGTTGGCATGCACAGCGTCGGCGTTCCCCGCCCCACTCTGTTCTGCCCATGCACCCTCTGGTCGCTCCGTCTGTGCGTCTCCTGGCCCTGTTCCTCGGCGGCTCGCCCCTGCTCGCCCAGGTCGCGCTGACCAACGAGGAGATCCCGCGCGACAACCAGAAGGGGCGCTCCCTGAACTTCGAGCGGGCCCAGCTCGCGCCGATGGAGCTCTCCGGCAACGGCTCGTTCCTGTACGTGCTGAACACGCCGGGCGCGCGCCTCGAGGTCGTCGACACGGCCACCAACACGCGCCTCGCGGAGATCCCGATCGGCATCGGAGCGGTCTCGATCGCGCGCCGTCCGGGCACCGAAGAGCTCTGGGTGGTCGACGAGATCGCCTCGAGCGTCCTGGTGATCGACCCGCTGCGCGCGACCATCGTGAGCAGCACGCGCGTCGGCGGGCTGCCGCACGGCATCGCCTTCACCGACAGCGGTGACCGCGCCTACGTGACCTGCGGCGGCGTCAACCGCGTCGACGTGCTCTCCGGCAGCACCGGCGCGCTGGTCAAGTCGATCGCGATCCCGGCCCGGGATCCGCGCGGGATCGTCTGGCAGAACGGCCGTGCCTGGCTGGTGCCGCTGGAGTCGGGAAACAACACCGCTCCCGTCGGCGAAGCGGGCAATCCGGGCAAGGTCGTCGGCGTCCGGCGCGTCAGCGGCGCGGGCCTCAACCCGCTGCCCGACCGCGACCTGTTCGCGATCGTGACCCAGTCGAATCCGGCACTGGACGCACTCGACCCGGCGGCCACGCGCACGGGCCTGGGTACGACGCTCTTCAACGTCTGCCTGCGGCCGGGCACGAGCGAGCTCTGGATCCCGAACACCGACGCGCTCAACGCCGACCACCGCGGCGAGAAGAACTTCGTCGCGGGGCAGGTGGTCTCGAACCGCATCAGCGTCGTGGACACGTCCAACAACCTGCCGCCGGTGGTGATCGACCTCGATGCGCTCGCGCCGGCCACGGTCAAGTGCGCCCAGCCGACCTCGGTCACGTTCGACCCGAACGGCAGGCGCGCCTACGTCACGGGCTTCGGCAGCGATGTCGTCGCCGTGCTCGACCTGCTGCCCGGTCCGCAGGCGGTCTGGGCCGGGGTCGTGACGCTGCCGCCCAAGCAGGCCTACCCGCGCGGCACCGGCCCGCGCGCCTCGTTGATCGGGCCGAGCGGCACGCAGCTCTACGTCTACGAGCGCGTAGACACCAGCGTCAGCGTGGTGGACCTCACCGCGCTGCCGACCGGCGGCGGCTTCTCGGTCAGCGCGGGGCTGCCCTTCGCGCTCGGCTTCGAATCCTCCACGGGCGTGGACAGGCTCGGCCGGCACCTCTTCACCAACGCGAACTTCTCGAAATCGCTGACCTCCTCCTGCGCCTCGTGCCACGTCGACGCGCACCTCGACGGCCTCGTCTGGGACTTGGGGAACTACCTCGACCCCGAGGGCACGCCCGACGACCAGCTTGCCTTCCCGCTCGATCCGAAGGGCCCCCTGGTGACCCAGAGCACGCGCCACATGCAGGACCAGGGGCCGTTCCACTGGCGCGGCGAGAAGAAGAGCCTGGACGACTTCCAGGGCGCGTTCATCGCGCTGCTCGAGAACCAGGTCGGGGGCCAGCCCGCGCTGATCGGGCCGGATTTCCACTACCTGAAGGAGTACCTCAACCGGCTCAACTACCCGCCCAACCCGCGCGCCCGGCCGGATCGGCGCTACTCGGCGCAGGCGCTCGCGGGCGCGAACGTGTTCCTGCAGAAGCCGCTGATCGGCAGCCTGACCTGCTCCTCCTGCCACCAGCTGCCGGTCGGCACCGGCGGCGACCTGGTGAGCGAGGTGGCCGACGGGATGATCCACTCGGCCGACGTGCCCGCACTGCGCGGCGTGGCCGACAAGGGTGCGCCTCCGTTCTGGATCGGCGGCGATTTCGGCCGACGCACGGAGCTCGGCGCCGGCTGGCTGCACGGCGGCAGCGCGCCCACGCTGCGCGACGCGGTGCTGAAGAAGGACCCGCAGACGGGCCAGCCGCGCTTCAACCTGACCTCGCAGGAGGTCGACCAGCTGGTCGCCTTCCTCGAGGAGTTCGACTCCGGCCTCGCGCCCGCTACCGGCATGATCGCCACGGCCAACCCGGCCAACGCGGCGACGTTCCTGGCGAGCGATCTCCGCTTCCTGATGAACCAGGCGCGCACGGGGCAGTGCGATCTCATCTTCTATCGCAGCCGGGGCCAGACCGCGAGCGGAGCGCAGGTCCAGATCCGCGGGCGCTTCGATCCCGTCTCGGGCCGCTTCCAGCCCGCGCTGCGCGCGGCGCCGCAGGTCAGCGCGGATTTCCTGATCGCCGAAGCGGCCGCCGGCCATCCGGTGACCTTCGTCGGCCTGCCGCTGGGCATGGGCTACACCTTCGGCCTCGACCGCGACTGCGACGGCTTGTGGGACCTCGACGAGCAGCGGCGCGGCACCGACCCGGAGACCTGGGACAGCGACGGCGACGGCTATCCCGACGGCTACGAGGTCGACTGGGGCATGAACCCGCTCGTGCCGAACTCGGCCTCGCCGGACACGCAGGCGCCCGCGCTGGCCGCGCCGGTGCACCTCGTCTGGGCCTCGACCAACACGCTCAAGTTCGAGTTCGACACGACCGAGATGACCAAGGTCGCGATCGCCTACAACGGCGGCTACTTCGTGCAGCGCCTGCCGCTCGGGCCGGTCGCGTACGACACGCACCACGACGTGCTGCTCGACGGACTCAGCCCGGACTCGACGATCCAGATCCAGCTCCTGCTGCGCGATCCCGCGGGCAACTCGCGCAACGACACCAGCACCGTCTTCCACACGCGGCCGCGCGTGCTCGGCGACCCGGTTGCCGTGGGACAGATCGGATTGACGATCGTGCCCGGCCTGCCGGCCAACCTGCTGCAGGCCGACGTCACGCTCGTCAGCGGCGGCCTTTCGGCTGGCGCGGGCTACCGCGTGCAGGGTGCGCTGTACCAACTGAGCTTCAGCGGCACGCTGAGCCTGCTGGCGAACAACCTGCAGGCCCGGACGGCCTCGAACGGCACGGCTTCGCTGAGCCTGCCGCTCCCCGCCGCGCAGGCCCCGCCCGGCACGCTGGTCTTCGTGGTGCGCGATGTCGTGGCACCCGCGGGCAGTCCGCCGTACGTGCTGGCGCTGAACGCGCAGCTCTTCGCGGCCGTCGGCTACTGAGCCGGTCGCGCCAATGGCGCCGACACGCGCCCCAGTTCCTCGCGCAGCAGCGCGTAGCCGGGCTTGATGCGCTCGAAGATCAGCGCGATGCGCTCGTCGTAGCTGGCGAAGGCGCTCTTCATGCCGTTGATGGCGAGCTTCTCGAGCTGGTCGAGCGTGCAGCCGAAGTGTTCGACGGCCAGCATGCACTCGTCGGTCATGCTGGTGCGGCTCATCAGGCGGTTGTCTGTGTTGAGCGTGACGCGGTAGCCCTTGGCCAGGTAGTGCGGGAAGGGGTGCTGATCGAGCCGCGGGGTGGCGCCGGTGTGCACGTTGGAGGAGAGGCAGATCTCGATCGGCACGCGGTGGTCGAGCACGTACTGGGCCAGCGGCCCGAGGCTGATGGCCTGCTGCTCGTAGAGCACCATGTCCTCGACCAGGCGCGTGCCGTGGCCGATGCGGTGCGCGCCGCAATACTGCAGCGCCTGCCAGATGCTCTCGGGCCCGAAGCTCTCGCCGGCGTGGATCGTGATGCTGAAGTTCATGCGCTTCACGAGCTGGAAGGCGTCGATGTGGTGCTTGGCCGGATGCCCGGCCTCTTCGCCGGCGAGGTCGAAGCCCACGCAACCGCGGCTGCGCCAGGCGACGGCCAGCTCGGCCATCTGCATCGAGAGCATCGAGGAGAGGTTGCGCATCGCGCAGACGATCACGCCGACCTTGACCGGGTGCTCGTGCATGCCCCGGCGCAGGCCGCGCATCACGGCCTCCATCACGCCGTCGAGACCCAGGCCGTTCTGGGTGTGGAAGTGCGGGGCGAAGCGCACTTCGGCGTAGACGACGCTGTCGCGCGCCATGTCCTCGACGAACTCGTAGGCCACGCGCTCGAGCGCCGCGGCACTCTGCAGCACCGCGATGGTGTGGCGGAAGCCCTCGAGGTAGAGCGCCAGGCTGCCGCGGTCGGCGCCCGCGGCGAACCAGCGTGCGAGCGCCTCGGGCTCGTGCTCGGGCAGCTCGCGGTAGCCGCAGGCCTCGGCCAGCTCGAGCACCGTCTGCGGACGCAGCCCGCCGTCGAGGTGCTCGTGCAGCAGCACCTTAGGGGCGCGCTGCACGAGAGCGCGCGCGGGCTTCTGCGGCGCGTGGGTCGGCATGCGGGCGAATCTAGCGTTTTGAGCCGCGTGCTCCAACGCGTATTCTGCCGCGCGTGAGTTCGAACATCCGCGTCCGTTTCGCTCCCAGTCCGACCGGCAAACTGCACATCGGCGGCGCGCGCACCGCGCTCTTCAACTGGGCCTACGCGCGCCGCCACGGCGGCCGTTTCCTGCTGCGCATCGAGGACACCGACCCCGAGCGCTCGACCCGGGAGTTCGAACAGGCGATCCTCGAGGGCCTGCGCTGGCTGGGCATCCAGTGGGACGAGGGCCCGGACGTGGGCGGGCCGTGCGCGCCCTACCACCAGTCGCAGCGCATCGCGCGCCACCGCGAGCTGGCCGCGCGCCTGCTGGCCGAGGGCCGCGCCTATCGCTGCTTCTGCAGCCGCGAGCGGCTGGAGCAGCTCTCCAAGGAGCAGGAGGCGCTCAAGCAGAAGGTCGCCTACGACGGGCTCTGCCGCGCGCTCGATCCCGCCGCGGCGGCTGCGCGGGCGGCAGCGGGCGAGCCGCTGACGCTGCGCTTTGCCGTGCCCTCCGGCACGACGCGCTTCCACGACCTGATCCGCGGCGAGATGTCCTTCGAGAACCGCGAGGTCGAGGACTGGGTGATGGTGCGCACGGACGGCACGCCGACCTACAACTTCGTGGTCGTGTGCGACGACATCGACATGCGCATCAGCCACGTCTTCCGCGGCGAGGAGCACCTGGTCAACACGCCCAAGCAGGTGCTGCTCTACCGTTCCTTCGCCGCGGCGACGCCCGAGTTCGGCCACCTGCCGCTGATGCTCGGCACGGACCGCAAGAAGCTCAGCAAGCGCACCGGGGACACGGCGCTGCTGGACTACCGCGACAAGGGCTTCCCGCGCGCGGCGGTGGTCAACTTCCTGTGCCTGCAGGGCTGGGCGCTCAACGGCACGCAGGAGATCTTCTCGGTCGACGAGCTGGTCGCGCACTTCGACATCAAGGACGTGACCAAGGCCGGCGCGATCTTCGACATGGACAAGTTCCTGTGGATGGCCGGCGAGTACATCCGGCGCGACACGCTCGAGCACCTGGCCGAGATGTGCGCGCCCTTCGTGGTCGCCGCGGGCCTGATGAGCGCAGCCGAGATCGCGGCGCGCTCCGACTGGTACCGCTCGGTCGTGGCCGGCTCGAAGGAGCGCATCCGCACCTACGGCGAGCTGCCGGCGCAGATCGCCTACCTCTTCGCGGCCGACGAGAAGCTGGTCTACGAGGAGCCGGCCGAGCGCAATGCGCGCAAGCACGCCGGCCGCATCGCCACGCTGCAGGCCTTCCTCGAGTGGCTGCGTCCGCGAGTCGCGCAGGGTGTCGACGCCGCGGCGCTGCGCGAGGGGGCCAAGCTCTTCCAGACCGAGCACGGGCTCAAGACGCCGGAGCTCCTGCAGCCGTTGCGCTGCGCGCTCTCCGGAATGGCCGCGGGACCGGATACCTTCGACGTGCTCGCCTGGCTGGGAGCCGAGCGCAGCCTGCGGAGGCTCGCCCTGGCGCTGGAAAGGCTTTCCTGATCGCGCTCAAGGCGCGCGGCCCTTCGACCGATCCAGCCTCCGGGATGCCCCTGCGAGGCGACAGCAGTCTGGAGTGCCAGGAGGCGCGCGAGCTCACGCGCGCCTTCCTCTCGGGCGGCGGCGTGCTCGATCGGCGCGCCGATTGGCGCGCGCACATGACCGCCTGCAAGGAGTGCGACGAGCACTACCGCGAGACGGTCGAGATGCTCTCGCGCCTGCACCGCGCGCGCCGGGACGGTGCGCCCGCCGAGCCGGAGCCGGTCGCGGAGTCCGCGAGTGCGCTTCCGCCCGAGCGCCGTTCGCTGATCGCCTTTGCGCCGCCGGTCGCGCGCGGCGCCTGGCGTCCGCGCAAGCGCGCGGCCTGGCTCAAGCTCGCGATCCCCTTCGCAGCGCTGCTGGTCTTCGGCGCGATCGGCCTGCCGGGCAGCGAGGCGCGTCCTGCCAGCGCGCTCGCGCTGCAGGGCGCGATCGAGGTCGACCGCCACCTGATCGCCGTGGGCGATGCGGAGCTGCCGTTCGCGCGCGGATCCCGGATCACGGCCGGGGCTGGCGCCCGCGTGCGCCTGAGCGAGGGGCAGACCGAGCTCGTGTTCGAGGGCGAGGGCATGCTGCACTGCGAGAGCTTCGGACCGCTGCGCGTGCATCTCTTCGGGGGCCGGCTGCATTGCCGCGGAGCCTGCACGGTCAGCAGTGCGCTGGGGGTGGTGCAGGCCAGCACGGGCACACTGGAGATCTTCATCGACGAGCAGGGCCTGCACATGCTCGCGGGTGCACCGGGATCGAGCTTCCTGGACGGCAGCGGACGACGCGCGCTCGTGCCCGGCCAGGAGCTGCTGGTCGCACCCCCGCAGTCACCCGACGCGCAGCACTGAATCCGCGCTATCCTGCGCGACCAATGAGAGCCAGGCTCTGCTCGGCGGCCGGCGTGCTGTACGTGCTGCGCGACGAGCGCGGGCCGCGACTGCGGCCCTACGACTGGGACGGGCGCGCGCTGGGCGAGGGCTTCTCGATCCCGGCCGCGGAATCCAGCGCCTGCGACCCGCGCGCGCTGGCTGTCGACGGCGATCGGCGCCTGTGGATCGCGGACCGCGCTGCCTGCGCGCTGCGCGCGTTCAGCGTGTTCGGGATCGAGGTGCGGCGCATCGCGGCTCCAGCTGCTCGGCCGCAGCGCCACTCGGGCTTCGAGCAGCTCTCGGCCCTCGCGGCCTGGGGCGTCGAGGACGAGCTGCTGCTCGCGGCAGGCTCGGGCGGCGAGCGGCGGCACGCGCTGGCGCTGTGCGGCGCGCAGAACTCGCAGCCGGTCTCGCTGCGGCCGCTGGGGGATCCGCAAGGACGCTTCTCCGGCCTGTGCGATCTGGTCCTGGCGGGCCACACGTTGCACGCCTGCGAGGAGCAGGCCGGGCGCATCCAGGTCTTCCGCGACGGCGAGTTCCACTACGCACTGCGCACGGCCGGGCTGCGGCCCTGCGCGATCGCACCGCTCGAGGACGGACGCCTGGTCGTGGCCCAGGCGGGCGAGTCGAGCGCGCTCGTGCTGCTCGAGTCCGACGGCAGCCTGCTGCGCTCGCTGGCCGAGCACGGCACCGACGAGGGCCAGGTCTGCGACCCCTGCTCGCTGGCGCTCGAGCCGGGCGGGGACGAGCGCCACACGCGCATCGCGCTGCTCGATCGGGGCGGCGACCGGGTGCAGGTCTTCGCGCTCGACGGGCGTTGCTTCGGGTGCTTCCCGGATCTCTCCTGCGCTGCCCTTGGAGGCGCATGAGCGCAGGCGACCGCCAGGGCTGGGCCGCACTCGACGTGGGCACCAACACCGTGCTGCTGCTGGTCGCTCGCGTGGACGAGCGCGGCACACTGGAGGTGCTCGAGGACCACTGCCGGACGCCGCGACTGGGCGAGGGGCTCGCGCGCACGGGCGCGATCGCGCCCGCGGCCGCGGAACGCGCGCTCGAGGCGCTCGAGGGCTTCGCCCGGCGCCTCTCCGAACTCGGCCAGCCGCGCGCACGCACGCGCGCGGTCGGCACCGCCGTGCTGCGCCGCGCGCGCAACGCTGCGGAGTTCGTGCAGCGTGTGCGCGAGCGTACGGGCCTCGCGATCGAGGTCCTGAGCGAGGCGGAGGAAGCCGCGCTGGGCCATCTGGCCGTCGCCGGCGAGCTCGCTGGCGCGCGGGCCGCGATCGTCGACGTCGGCGGAGGCAGCACGGAGTTCAGCAGTGCCGATGGCGCGGAGCGGCTCTCGATCCCGATCGGAGCCGTGGTGCTGAGCGAGGGCTATCCCGCGGCGGCGCAGTTCGCACAACTGCTCGCGGCGGCGGACGCTGCGGCGCAGCGCTTCCCCGAGCGCGGAGCGGCCGGCGAGGCCTGCGTGCTGCTCGGAGGCACGGCACTGAACCTCGCCTGCCTCGAGCAGGGCGGTGCGCGCTTCGATCCGTTCTGGGCGGAGGGCCGGCAGGTCTCCGCGGCAGGGGCCCGGCGCTGGGCGGAACGCCTGGCAGGGCTGTCGCTGGGGCAGCGCCTCGAACTCCCGATCGAGCGCGAGCGGGCCGCGATCCTGCCCGCAGGGCTCGCCTGCGCGGCGGCGGCACTCGAACGCCTCGCCCCGGCATCGGTGCGAGCCAGCGGACGGGGGCTGCGCTTCGGGGTGGTCCGGCAGCTCTCCAGGGCCGACGGGTGACCAGGAAGCTCCCCTGCCCCCTCGGAATCTCGATTTCAGGGTAACCGGAGGAAACCAAAGGGGTTTCCGACGCGTCTCTTGCTGTGGGGTAGACTCGATTGGCAGTTCTTCCGGCCCGCCCCGGGAGGACCGTTGCGACATCGCTGGCGGGCACGCGAGCCTTCATGAGGAAACTGCTGTTCTGTCTGGCCCTGGGAGCGTCCCTTGCTGGCGCTTGCGCGCCCGGTTCGGGAACCCCCGTGAGTTCGCTGATCGGGACGCCGCAGGCTCCGCCTCCGCTTACTCCGATGGAGAGCGCCGAGGCCTTCTTCAAGACCGGCCCGGGCAGTGTGCCGGAAGCCGGCATCCCCGATGCGGGGTTGACGGGCATGCTGGCGACGTCGACGAGCATGGGCGTCACGATGGTGCCCGTGCCCGGCTACACCGGCGTCTTCAACGTGACGCTGCGCAACACCGGCAGCGGATACGCCGAGGCCTTCGTGCTGCAGATTCCCGGGCGCGTAGCGGGCTTCGCCCCGATGCTGGTCGCGTTCCACCGCGCCAACGTCAGCCACGGCGATGCGTTCCTCTCGACGAATTTCCCGGAGGAATGCCGCCGGCGCGGCTGGTTCTTCGTGGCGCCGCTGGGCGGCCACCAGCGGCACTTCAGCTCGCTCGCCAGCCAGATCAACACGCAGCGCGTGCTCGACTACGTCTGCAGCGTGTATCGCATCGACCGCCAGCGCATCTACGGCGTGGGCTTCTCGATGGGCGGCGGCGCCGTGGCGACCTTCGCGGCCCGGCACCTCGATCCGGATGCGCCGCACTTCGCCGCGATCATCAATCACACCGGAACGGTTTCGATCGCGCACGCCTTCGCGAACGACTACGACGACAACGACGCCGACGACGGGCCCTGCCCGGGCGGCCCGAACCTGGAGGCCCCGGACCTGATGGAGTTCTGGAACGGGGGCACGCCCGCGACGGCGGCCTTCTCGTTCTCGCGCTGCTCGACGATCGACATGGACCCGCTGACGGGCCAGGTCGACGTCCTGACGGACCTGGCGCGCAACCTCGGGCAGCTCAAGGTGATGACCGTCCTGGCGACGGGGGACACGCATCCCTACCTGCCCTTCCAGACGCAAACCTGGGTCGGCGAACTGCAACGCCTTGGCGTGGACAACAGGTTCGTCAGCGTGCCGTACGTCGGGCACTCGTGGAACGCGCTCGACGCGAGCATGGCCTGCGACTGGTTCGATCCGATCCGGGCGACCGAGCCGATCCAGGGCAACGAGCTCGCCGACGAGGATGGCCAGCCCGTTCACCGCTTCCAAGTGCAGCAGGACTCGGCCGGTGCATTCACGCCCTTCCAGTGGTACGTGGACGCGAACGCGAACCGCTTCAGCGTGTGGGGCACGAAGAACCTGCGGTGCATCCAGGTCGACGCGGAGTCACTCGGCCTGAGCTACGCCGGTACCCTGCGCTGGAACCAAATGAGCGCCGACGGCTCGGACGACGAGTTGCTGCTCACGAACGTTCCCTATGCGCCGATCCTGGTCACCCGCGACGGACTGCCGGCCACCTGCGTGTACGACTCGCAGCTCGGCACCTGCCAGCTCAAGAGCCCGGGCGGGGCAGCTCACCTCTGGCAGATTCGCTTCTGATCCGCAGCTGAGCCGCGCGAAACTCGCGGCCAGCCCTGCGCACTAGCGACGCAGTCACCAGCCCCCGAAACAAAGGGGGCTGGTGGTTTTTGAGGCCACCAGCCCGAGGGAGAGAGGAGTACTCATCAAGCTTCCCGGGTGAAGCACCGCTCGCAAAGTGCAACACCTCTTGATGAGACTCGCTGCGCCAATGGTTCATCACCATTGCGCAGCCGGATTATAAGTACGCGCTCCAGAGGCTGGAAGCAGAGTTCCGGTGAAAAAACCTTCAGGAGCGGGTCGAGAGCGGGAGTGAGATCTCGATCTTCGTCCCGAGCTCGGAGCTCTGTGCGACGCGCAAGCGCCCGCCGACGCTGAGCGCGATTCCCCAGCTCACGGCCAGGCCCAGGCCCGGCCCCGGAAGATCCTCCGGACCACCTCCCTGCAGTGCAGCCAGGATCTCGTGCGGGAGTCCCGGACCGCTGTCCTCGATCGACAGCTGCAACTGCGAGTCGGGCGCGCGCCCGAGGGAGACCAGGATCCGGCCGCCCTCGTGTCTCGGTTCGAGCGCTTCGCGGGCGTTTGAAACAAGATTGCGGGCGGCGCGTACGAACTCGGACGGTGGGAGCGCGATGCGACACGCGCCCAGTCCGGATTCCAACTCGAGCCGGAATGCGATCCGAAGTCGGAAACAGTGTTCGGACTCCGAATCGCACAATCCCTCGAGCAGCTGCGCGGGTTGGCAATCCGGCTGCTCGAGTCCTGCGCCCATCCCCGCGGCTCCCTGTGCAGGGAGTGCAGGTAGTGCAGGGACGAATCCTTCGACGCGAGCGGACGATTCGAGCTGCTCGGCAGCATCGGCCAGTCGCACGACGTGCAGCAGGGCAGAGACCAGATCGAGTTCGAACTCCGATTCGGGATTCCCCGCGTACGTCAGCGCGAGCGCACCTGCGGACTGGCCGGAGAGCAGCACGCCGCGACCGGGGACGAGATCGGCGGATGAGCGGCCGGCAGCCACGGCCTCCAGGAAGCCACGACCGTGCAGGCAATCGGGCGAACCGCGCACGAGCAGGGCCGTCCAGGAATCGGGCCCGTCTTCGCGGCGCCACAATCCGCAGGCCTGCACCCACGACTCGCGGGCGACGCTCTCGAGCAGCATCCGCGCGCGGGCTCCCTGCCCGTGCGCTTCCACGAGTGCTTGCACCAGCGTGCTCCAGCTCGTTCGAAGTTGCGTCGTCCCCATCAGGCCTTCCGCCGGACCTATCGACCGCGAGCCTGGGCCGGCTGGCCTCGTCGAAAGCCGCAGACGGGCCTTTCGCCGCGCCTGCCCGCCGCTGGGAAAGTGGGGGCGTGCATCCTCCGGGGGGCCGGGCATAATCGCCGCAGCCCAGAGCCCTCCATGCTCCCCGACCTCTACTTCGACACCAACGGGTCGACGCCCCTGCACCCGCGGGTGCTCGAGACCTGCCAAGGCCTGCTGGCCGACCTGTACGGCAATCCCTCCGCGGCCCACGCCGAGGGCCGGCGGGCCCGGCACGCGATCGACGCGGCCAGGTCGACGATCGCGCGTGCGATCGGCGCGGGCGCCGACGAGGTCTGGTTCACCTCCGGCGGCACGGAGGCCAACAACTGGGCCCTGCTGGGCTGCGCCGCGGCCAGCCCGCGCAAGCACCTCGTCCTGAGCGCGATCGAGCACAAGTCGGTGCTCCAGACCGCGCGCGAGCTCGAGCGCCGCGGCTACGAGCTGCAGCTGCTGCCGGTGGACGGCTCCGGCGCGGTCCGGCGCCGCGATGTCGAGCACGCGCTGCGGCCCGAGACGTTGCTCGTGTCGGTGATGACCGCGAACAACGAGACCGGCGTGGTGCAGCCCGTGCGCGAGATCGCCGAGCTGTGCCGCGAACGCGGGGTCCTGTTCCATACCGACGCGGTCGCGACGCTGGGCAAGTTGCCCGTGGACGTGCGCGCCATCGGCTGCGACCTGCTGAGCCTCGCCAGCCACAAGCTCTACGCGCCGAAGGGCTGCGGCGTGCTCTACGTGCGCAAGGGCGTCGCCATCGCGCCGCTGATCCACGGTTGCGGCCAGCAGAACGGGTTGCGGGGGGGGACCGAGAACGTGCTCGCGGTGGTCGGCTTCGCGCGCGCGATCGAACTCCTCGAACGCGGCGAGCTCGGGTCGCCGCAGACGCTCAGCGCCCTGCGCGACGAGCTCTGGCTCGCGCTTCGCGAGCGCTTCCCCCAGGCGCTGCGCAACGGGGCCGGCTCGTTCCTGCCCAACACGCTCAACGTCTGCTTTCCCGGTGCGGACGCGATCGAGGCCCAGGCCGCACTGGCGGAACTGGGGGTCAGCGTCGCGGTCGGGGCGGCCGCCGGCGGTGGCGCGCCCTCGCACGTGCTGACTGCGATGGGGCTCGAGCCCGCGCACGCGCGCGCCAGCCTGCGCTTCAGCCTCGGCCGTTCGAGCACGCGCGAGTCGTTGCGCGCGCTGGTCGACGCGCTGGCCCAGGTGCTTGCGCCACAAACCCGGAACCCCGCGCAGGAGACACCCCGATGAAGCAACCCATCGCGCAGCTGGTCGAGGAACTCGAGGCCTGTTTCCGGCGCGACCCCCAGGGACGCGACGCGGCGCGCGCGCTGGGCGGCTACGCGCGCGAACACGGGGACTGGACGCGCTTCGTGCGCTTCGATCCCGAGCTCTACACGCGCAACCTCGTGGCGCGCAACGAGCAGTTCGAGATGCTGGTCCTGTGCTGGAGCGCGGGCCAGGAGAGCCCGATCCACGACCACGCCGGCCAGCACTGTTTCATGGCCGTGCTGCAGGGTCGCATCGAGGAACTGCAGTACTCCGTGCCCGCCGAGCCGGGGGCAGGGCCTCTGCGCGCCTGCGGCCGACGCGTGTTCGAGCGCGGCGAGGTGGCCTACATCCACGACCGCATCGCTCTGCACCGCGTGCGGCCCTACGGCGGCCAGCCGGCGGTCTCGCTGCACCTGTATGCGCGGCCGATCGACGTGTGCCAGGTCTACGACGGGGAGAGCGGCGCGGTGCTGTCCAAGCAGCTGATCTACCACTCCGCGACCCCTTGACTTGACCGGGGCGGCGCGCGCGGGCGAACGAAAAAGCACCTGCGCCAGAAGCGCAGGTGCCCTTACGGCTCTCTCTCGTTCGGGTTACCCCGTGTCCAGAGCTCCCAGCCTGCCAAGGCGGGTGCCCGGGGGCGCGGTCTTCGGTCTCGGGCTCCGGGAATGAGCCGTCCTCCGCGATCCGCCATGCTTAGAAACGTCGGCTGGACCCTCGAGAGCCCGTAATTCCCGAAAAAATCTGCTCGAGATGCCCCGGGGAGCGCGGCTTGAACCTCGGCGGCCTCATGGTAGAGTCCGCCCCCCTCATCCGGCCCGCACGCTGGCGTGCAGCGCTCCGAGCGGTGTAGCTCAGTCGGTAGAGCAGCGGCTTCATAAGCCGCGTGTCGCCGGTTCAAGTCCGGCCACCGCTACCAGCCCGCCTGGAGCCGTTCGCGCACGATCCGCTCCAGGGCCTCGATGAACTCGGGGCGGTCGTTCAGGCAGGGCACGAGGAGCAGTTCCTCGCCGCCCGCCGCGTGGAAGCGCTCCCGAGCCCGCTTGCCGAGTTCCTCGAGCGTCTCCAGGCAATCGGCCAGGAAGCCAGGGGTCACCAGCACGACCCGTCGCTCGCGCGCGGCGAGTTCGACGAGGTGCGGCTCGAGGTAGGGCTCCAGCCAGCGCTGCGGGCCGAAGCGCGACTGGAAGGCGAGGCTCCAGCGGCTTTCTGGGAGGCCGAGTTCCGCGGCGAGCCGCGCGCTCGTGGCGCGGCAATGGCCGAGATAGGGATCGCCCGAGGCCACGTAGGATGCCGGCAGCCCGTGGAAGCTGAAGACGTGCGCCAGCCCCGCGCCCTCGGGAACGGCCGCGCGCACGGACGCGGCCAGAGCGCCCACGTAGGCCGGGTGCGAATGGAAGGGCGGCAGGATGTCGAGCTCGAGCCCGAGCTCGTGCGCCAGGCTGCGCGCGCAGAGGACCAGCGTGCCATTCGTCGTGGCGCTCTCCTGCGGGAACATGGGCACGAGCAGCACGCGTCCACAGCGCTGCTCGGCGAGCTCGGCGAAGGCCGCGCGCAGGCTCGGTTCGCCGTAGCGCATGCCCAGCGCGAGCGGCGTCGCGGGACCGAGGCGCTGCGCCAGCGCGCGCGCCTGGGCGCGGCTGTGGAAGTAGAGTGGCGAGCCGGCGGCGGTCCAGATGCTGCGGTAGAGCTCCGCGGAGCGCGGCGCGCGGAAGGGCAGGATGATCCCGCGCAGCACGAGCCACCAGATCCAGCGCGGCGCGCGCACGACCATCGGGTCGGAGAGGAACTCGCGCAGGTAGCTGCGCACGTCCGCGACCGACGGGCTGGCGGGCGTGCCGAGGTTGGCCAGCAGCACGCCCGTGCGCGGGGCGTCAGCGGAGGATCTGGTCGAGGTGGTATTCACCGCTCCGGTCGCCGTCGAGCTCGCCATCGGTGAAGTGGTAGTCCCAGTGGCCCTCGCGCAGACCGTGCACGTAGACGCCCTGCGCCTCGAGCGCGCCGTTCTCGAACCAGAAGCGCCAGCAGCCGGTGCGCGGGCTCGCGTCGAGGGCCGCATCGGCCTCGCGCTCGCCCTCCGAGCGCGCCTGCCCGTTCGCGTGCCACTGCTTCCAGGTGCCGACGCGCAGTCCGTCCTGATAGCGGCCCTGTTCGCGCAGCTCGCCGTTCGGGAACCAGAAGGTCCACAGCCCCTCGCGCGTGCCCTGCAGCCGCGAGAGCGCACCAGCGCTGCGCGCGGTGTCCGTGGGCCAGTGCGAGGCGACGGACCTCCGGCAGCCCGCCAGTCCCAGGCCTCCGAGCAGGGTCGCCCAGCCCAGCAGCTTCGCGACGCGCACGGTAGGGCGGGCGGCCATGCAGCACGTGCGCGCTCAGTGCAGGAACAGGATCTCGCGGTACTTCGGCAGCGGCCAGAGCGCGTCGTCCACCAGCGGCTCGAGGCCGTCGGCGATCTCGCGCAGCGTGCTCATCGAGGGCAGCACCTTGTCGCGGAAGGCGCGCGCGACCTCCGCCGGCCCGCCCTTCGTGCTCCTCGGCCGCGTGGCGTGCGTGCTCCAGATCGCCGATCGCCGTGCGCAGGCGACCGACGCCCTCGCACAGGCGCGCCAGCAGCTCGCGCTGTGCCCGCAGGTCGGCCTTGGGCTCGACCGCGGTCACGGCGCCGATCGCCTCGGCCACCTGCTTCTGGTAGGCGATCACGGCCGGCACGAGCATCGTCGAGGCGATGTCGCGCATCGACCCGGCCTCGACCTGCACGCGGTGCGCGTACATCTGGTACTGCACCGTCGCGCGCGAATCCGTCTCGCGCGGGCTGAAAACGCGGTACTTCTCGAACAGCTCGATGTTCTTCCTGGCCGTGAAGGCCGCCAGCGCGGTGGGCGTGTCCTTGGCGTTCGCGAGCCCGCGGCGCTCGGCCTCCTGGACCCACTCGGCCGAGTAGTTGTCGCCGCTGAAGAGGATGCGCTGGTGCTTCGTGAGCGTCTCGCGCACCAGCTGCTGGATCAGCTCGCGCCGGTCGCCGCTGCCGCCGCGCTTCTCGATCTCGCTGGCCATGAAGTCGAGCGACTCGGCCACGATCGTGTTGAGGATCGTGTTGGGGTAGGCGATCGACTGGCTCGAGCCGACCGCGCGGAACTCGAACTTGTTGCCGGTGAAGGCGAAGGGCGAGGTGCGGTTGCGGTCGGACTGGTCGCGCGGCAGCGGCGGCAGCGCGTTGACGCCCAGGCGCAGTTCCTTGCGGTCGGCGCCGGTGCGCGGCGGGCGGCCCTCGATCAGGCTGAAGATCACCTCCTCGAGCTGCGCGCCGACGAAGATCGAGACGATCGCCGGCGGCGCCTCGTTGGCGCCCAGACGGTGGTCGTTGCCGGCCGTGGCGACGGTGGCGCGCAAGAGGTCCTGGTGCAGGTCGACGGCGCGGATGATCGCCGTCAGGAAGACCACGAACTTGAGGTTGTCGTGCGGCGTGCGAGCCGGGCTCGAGCAGGTTGTTGCCCAGGTCGTCGGCCATCGACCAGTTGTTGTGCTTGCCCGAGCCGTTGACGCCCGCGAAGGGCTTCTCGGCCAGCAGGCAGTACAGGCCGTGGCGCTCGGCGACCTCCTTGAGCACTTCCATGGTGAGCATGTTGTGGTCGGTCGCGA
Organism: uncultured Planctomycetota bacterium; assembly: GCA_963829015.1. Taxonomy (GTDB): domain Bacteria; phylum Planctomycetota; class UBA1135; order UBA1135; genus JADJLZ01. Next base: position 975,993 of record CAWHGR010000001.1, read on the forward strand.
CCGTGACCTGCTCGAAGATCGGCGCCAGCTCGAACTGGCGACGGCGCGACCTCGTTGTGGCGCGTCTTGATCGGGATGCCCAGCTTCCAGAGCTCCTGCTCGAGATCCATCATGAAGGCCAGCACGCGCTGGCTGATGGCGCCGAAGTAGTGGTCCTCGAGCTCCTGGCCCTTGGGCGGACGCGCGCCGAAGAGCGTGCGCCCGCAGCTGACGAGGTCGGGGCGCAGCGTGTAGAACTGGCGGTCGATCAGGAAGTATTCCTGCTCGGGGCCGGTGGTGGCGGTCACGCGCGTGACGTTCTTCTCGCCCAAGAGGTGCAAGAGGCGCACGGCCTGCGTGGTCGAGCGCCTCGCACGAGCGCAGGAGCGGCGTCTTCTTGTCGAGCGCCTCGCCGGTCCAGGAGCAGAAGGCGGTCGGGATCATCAGCGTCGCGCCCGAGGGCGTCTTGCGCAGGAAGGCCGGCGAGGTCGGATCCCAGGCCGTGTAGCCGCGCGCCTCGAAGGTCGCGCGGATGCCGCCCGAGGGGAACGAGGAGGCGTCGGGCTCGCCCTTGATCAGCTCCTTGCCGGAGAACTCGGCCATCGCGCGGCCGTCGGGCATCGGGCGCAGGAACGAGTCGTGCTTCTCCGCCGTCAGGCCGGTCATCGGCTGGAACCAGTGCGTGAAGTGCGTGGCGCCGTGCTCGATGGCCCAGTCCTTCATCGCGTTCGCGACCGTGTCGGCGATGCGCGGGTCGAGCTCGGCGCCGCTGTCGATCGTGCGCCGCAGCGCCTCGTAGACCGAGCGCTGCAGGCGCTGGCGCTGCACGTTGTCGCTGAAGACGTAGGCGCCGTAGATCTCGGTCAGGAACGGGCGCGCCTTGGCTTCGGGGGGCAGGCTGGAGCGGGAGCGTTCACGCGAAACGGAACGCACGGCGTCTTCGCGGGCGGTGGCAGTCATGGCGGGTGGTTCGAAGTCCGCAGGCGCAGCGCTCGGCCGGGCGCGCGCGACGGGGGATGGGGGAAGGGCTGGCCGCGTGGAAGGTAGCGGCGCCCGGGAGGCGAGACAAGGCGGCCCGGGGCACTCGGCGCGCTGCCGTCCGAGGTGCCCCGGCCAGGGCGGGTCCTTTTTTTCCTTGCGTAACCGGCCCCTGCCTTGGAAAAGAACCCTCCCCGCGCCCGGATCAGGCGAGCGGGTCCCCTCACGAGAGCCTTGGGCGCGCCGCAGGACGCGCCGCACGCACCCCCGAGAACTTCCATGCAGTTGCGCAATTCCAGCGGCCTTGGCCTGGACCCCGAGAAGCTCCCTGCCCCGGAGCGCGGCGGCGATGGTCTGCTCGTCCTGGCCTCGGACGACTACGACGGCGATTTCGACCTCGATTTCGACATCGGCGAATCCGACGACGAGGACGAGGACGAAGACGAGGACGACGAGGACGAGGAAGAGGACGACGACGACGAGAAGGACGACAAGGTCGACGAGTACTTCTACGGGGACGACGACGCCGACAGCGAGTAGCCGAGGCTCAGGCGCTCAGCGCGGCCGACCTTCGACCCAGAACACGTCCGCCACGTCCCGGCGCACGAACGCGTAGCTGACTTCGCTCCAGGCCGCGAGCGCCGAGTCGCAAGTCAAGAACGTGCCGCCGCCCTCGGCCGCGGGATCGTCGCGGTAGCCGACGAGCAGGCGACTGTGGCCCGAGCCGGCCGCCACCGGCCAGCCCGCCGCGAGCGTGCGCCGCACCTCGGCGAACTGCGCCTCGGAGAGGCCGAAGCGGTTCGGCACCCAGGGCACGATCCAGTGGATCGCAAGCTCCGGGCGCACGCGCTCGCGCAGCGCGTGTGCTTGCGCGAGCACGGCGGGCGGCGGACTCAGCCCGGGATCCCAGGCCGCGGCGTAGGGCAGCGCGCTCTCGCTGCACAAGCCTTCGCGCTCGAAGCCTGCCAGCGCCTGGTGGAAGAAGTCCCCGTCGGCATTGTCGTGGCTGCACTGGTTCGCGGCCCAGTTGAGGAACTCCGGGCTCATGCGCTGCGGCTCTTCCTCGGCCTCTGCGAGCGCGAACTCGAGCGCGGAACAGGTCGTGAAGATCGAGCACGTCGGCCGCGGCCCTTGCGCGCGCGGGGAGAGGCCCAGGCGCTCCAGCTCCGGGCGCAGGTCCACGGCCGGCGGCTCGGCGCGGCAGGCCGTTCCGAGCAGCAGCAGGGCGTGGGCCAGGCACATCGCGCCCATCCTAGCAGCCGCTACAGTGCACGACCCTGCGCCATGAAGCCCACGCCCTCCGAACTGCGCGCGCTGGCGCGCCGCGACCCGCGACTCGCACGCGCCTGGCGCGCCCTGCCGCCCTTCCCGGGCTTCCCGCTGCGCGGCCACCCGCGCCAGCGCTCGCACTACGCCTCGCTGACCAGTGCGATCGTCTACCAGCAGCTTTCCGGCAAGGCGGCCGAGACGATCTGGAAACGCGTCTGCGCGCTCGATGGGGGCGCGCTGTTTCCCGAGCCCGCCCGGTTCCTGGCGCACCCCGACGAGCGCCTGCGCGCGGCCGGGCTCTCGCGCGCGAAGATCGCGGCGTTGCGCGACCTGTGCCAGCGCATCGAGGACGGCCGCCTCGAGCTGCCGCGCCTCTCGCGCTGCGCGGACGAGCGCGTGATCGAGGAACTGGTCGAGGTGCGCGGCATCGGCCGCTGGAGCGCGCAGATGTTCCTGATGTTCCGCCTCGGGCGTCTGGACGTGCTGGCCGAAGGCGATCTGGGCGTGCAGGAGGGCCTGCGCCTGCTGGACGGGCTCGACGAGCGCCCGAACCCGGCGCAGGTGCTGGAACGGGCGCGCAGCTGGAGCCCGCTCGCCAGCGTGGGCTGCTGGTTCATGTGGCGGCTCGTCGATCGGGAGCGGCAGCGCTAGACTCGCGGCTTCGAAATCCAGCTGGGGGCGGCGCACGGGCGCCTGAGATGCACCCCTCGAACCTGATCCGGGTCATGCCGGCGTAGGAAAGCTCATGCAGACCGAAAGCCAGTCCAGCGCCGGCGCGCCGCGCGCCGCGCGTCCGCTCGAACAGTCCTTCCCTTCCTCGCACAAGCTCTACCGCGAGGTCGAGCACAAGCACGGCCTGCTGAGCGTGCCGTTCCGGCGCATCCACCTCGCCGGCGGCGAGCCGCCCTTCGACGTCTACGACACCACGGGCCCGCAGGGCTTCGACCCGCGCCGTCGGCCTGCCCAAGCTGCGCGCGGAGTGGGTCGCGCGGCGCGAGCAGCGCGGCGACCGGAACCACTCGCAGATGCACTACGCGCGCAAGGGCCTCGTGACCGAGGAGATGGCCTACGCGGCTGCGCGCGAGGGCGTCGACCCGGAGTTCGTGCGCAGCGAGATCGCGCGCGGGCGCGCGATCCTGCCGGCCAACAAGCGCCACCTCGAGCTCGAGCCGATGCTGATCGGGCGCAACTTCCTGGTCAAGATCAACGCCAACATCGGCAACAGCGCCATCCGCTCCTCGATCGCCGACGAGGTCGAGAAGCTGCAGTGGTCGATCCGCTGGGGCGCCGACACGGTGATGGACCTCTCGACCGGCGCGGAGATCCACAAGACGCGCGAGTGGATCCTGCGCAACTCGCCCGTGCCGATCGGCACGGTGCCGATCTACCAGGCGCTCGAGAAGGTCGGCGGCAAGGTCGAGAAGCTCGACATCAAGCTGTTCCTCGAGACGCTGGTCGAGCAGGCCGAGCAGGGCGTCGACTACTTCACGATCCACGCCGGCGTGCGCCTGGCGCACGTGCCGCTGACGGCCAAGCGCCTGACGGGCATCGTCAGCCGCGGCGGCTCGATCCTGGCGCGCTGGTGCCTGGCGCACCACAAGGAGAACTTCCTCTACACGCACTTCGAGGAGATCTGCGAGCTGCATGCAGCGCTACGACGTCAGCTTCAGCCTGGGCGACGGCCTGCGGCCGGGCTCGCAGGCGGACGCCAACGACGCGGCGCAGTTCGCCGAGCTCGAGACGCTGGGCGAATTGACCGAGATCGCCTGGAAGCACGACGTGCAGATGATGATCGAGGGCCCGGGCCACGTGCCCATGCATCTGATCAAGGAGAACATGGAGAAGCAGCTCGCGCTGTGTCGCGAGGCGCCCTTCTACACGCTCGGCCCGCTGACGACCGACATCGCGCCGGGCTACGACCACATCACCAGCGCGATCGGCGCGGCGATGATCGGCTGGTACGGCACGGCCATGCTGTGCTACGTGACGCCCAAGGAGCACCTCGGCCTGCCGAACGCGAGGACGTCAAGCAGGGCGTGATCGCCTACAAGATCGCCGCGCACGCGGCCGACCTCGCCAAGGGCCACAAGGGCGCCATCGCGCGCGACCACGCGCTCTCCAAGGCGCGCTTCGAGTTCCGCTGGCAGGACCAGTTCAACCTGTCGCTCGACCCCGAGACCGCGCGCAGCTACCACGACGCGACGCTGCCCGCCGACGGGGCCAAGACGGCGCACTTCTGCTCGATGTGCGGGCCGCAGTTCTGCTCGATGCGCATCACCGAGGACGTGCGCAAGCTGGCAGCCGAGCAGGGCCTCTCGGAAGGCGAGGCCATCGCCGCCGGGATGGCGGCGAAGTCCGAGGAGTTCCGCGCCCGCGGGGCGCGAGATCTACCGCCCGTAGCATGATCCAGAAGCTTGCGCGCGCGCTGCTCCTGGCACTGCTGCACGCGTTCTACCGCATCCGCGTGCGCGGCCTCGAGCAGCTGCCGCGCGGCGGCGCGCTGCTGTGCGTCAACCACCTCTCGCACGGCGACGCGCTCTTCGTCGGGGCCGCGATCGAGCGGCGCGTCTACTTCCTGATGCACCGCTCGTTCTTCCGCACGCCGGTGGTGGGCTGGGTGGCGAAGCTCTTCGACACCATCCCCGTCGCCTCGGAAGACTCCGCGGCCGAGAAGCAGGAGTCGCTGCGGCGCGCGGCGCAGCTGGCGCGTGCCGGCGAGCTCGTGTGCATCTTCCCCGAGGGCGCGATCTCGCGCACCGGGCACCTGCTGGGCTTCAAGCACGGGCTGGAGACGATCGCGCGCGAGTCCGGCGTGCCGATCGTGCCGGTCGTGCTCGACCGCGTCTGGGGTTCGATCTTCAGCTTCTCCAGCGGGCGCTTCTTCTGGAAGCTGCCGCAGCGCCTGCCCTACCCGATCGACGTGATCGTCGGCGCGCCGCTGCCGCCCGCGAGCGCGGCCTGGCAGGTGCGCGACGCGCTCGCCGCCGAGCTGGCCGCGGCGCGCACGCGGGCCGCGGCCGAGTCGCGCTCGCTGGCCTACCGCTTCGTGCGCAGCGCGCGCGCGCACGCCGGACGCGTGGCGCTGGTCGATGCGAGCGGCGCTCGCGTCAGCTATGCCGAGCTGCTGCAGTCTGCCCTCGAGCTCGCCGCGGTGCTGCGCCGGGAGCTGCAGACCGAGGAGCTGCGCGTGGCGCTGCCGACGGGCGCCGACGCGGCGCTGCTGTACGTGGCGCTGGTGCTGGCCGGCAAGACCGCCGTGCCCGCCAGTCCCTACCTGCCGCCCGAGCCGGGCATCGACGCCGCGCGCCTGGCCGCGCTGCGCGCGCTCGTCACGCCGCAGGACCGCGACGAGGCCGCGCGCATCGGACGCATGCGCGGCCGCGCCGCGGCCCTGCACGTCGATCCCGAGCCGGCCGGCACGCGCCCGGCGGTGCTGATCCACAGCAGCGGCTCGAGCGGCGCGCCCAAGTGCGTCGTGCTGACGCAGGCCAACATCGCCTCGAACGTGCAGAGCACGAGCCAGGTCTTCCGGCTCGCGCGCGAGGACGGCGTGCTGGGCGTGCTGCCCTTCTTCCACGCGCTGGGCTACACGGCCACGATCTGGCTGCCGCTGCTCTCCGGCGCGCGCGCCGTCTTTCACGCCAATCCGCTCGACGCGTCGGGGATCGGCGCGCTGTGCCGGCGCGAACGGCCGACGATCCTGCTCGCCTCGCCGACCTTCTGCCGCGCCTACGAGCGGCGCATCGAGGCGCGCGACTTCGCCAGCCTGCGCCTGTGCGTGTGCGGCTCGGAGAAGCTCGCGCCGGAGCTCGCGCGTGCCTGGCAGCAGACCTTCGGCAAGCCGCTCTTCGAGGGCTACGGCGCGACCGAGCTCGCCCCGGTCGCCGCGGTCAGCGTGCCGGACTTCGAAGAGGTCGGCGCGCGCCAGGAGAACCAGCGGCCCGGCAGCGTCGGCCGCGCGCTGCCCGGCGTGGCCTTGCGCATCGTCGACTTGGAGAGCGGCCGGCTGCTGCCGCCGGGCGAGCAGGGCCTGCTGCTCGTGCGCGGGCCGAACGTCACGCCCGGCTACCGCGGCGATCCCGCGCGCACGGCCGAGGTGCTGCGCGACGGCTGGTATTCGACCGGCGACGTCGCGACGCTCGACAAGGACGGCTTCCTCTCGATCACCGACCGCCTGGCGCGCTTCAGCAAGCTGGGCGGCGAGATGGTCCCGCACGGCCGGGTGGAGCAGGCGCTGCGCGAGGCGCACCGGACGCTGGCGGGCGCCGCACCCGCGGGCGAGAGCGAGCTCGACCTGGCGGTCGTCGGCGTGCCGGACGAGAAGAAGGGCGAACGCCTGGTCGTGCTGCACGCGCACGCACGCCTCGAGCCGCGCGCCTGGCTCGAGGAACTCGCGCGCTCCGGCCTGCCGAACCTGTTCCGTCCGCGCGAGACGGACTTCGTCGCGCTCGAGTCGCTGCCGCGCCTGGCGACAGGCAAGCTCGACCTGGCTGCGGCGCGCGCGCGGGCGGTTCAGCGCTGAACGATCCAGTCGAAGCGGTAGTCGAGACGCGCTGCGCTGGCGGGTTGGAAGGGCAGTGCCAGCTGCTTCCAGGGCGGATCCTTGGCTGCCTCGCCGCCCGGTCGGAGACTCGAGCTCCTTCTCGAAGCGCAGCCGATCGCCGTCTTGCAGCAGCACGAGCCGCCCCTCCTTCAGGTCCGCGCGCGAGCGCCGCGCGTGCGCGAGGTCGAACACGGCCGCGCAGCCGCTGCCCGCGACCTGCGCCTCCTGGTCGCCGCCGCGCACGATCCAGGCCACCGGGCCGGAGAGATAGAGCGCGCGCGCATTGCCGAAGTGCTGCGCGGCGCCCAGCAGTCGCAGCGCGCCGGCGGATTCCTGCGCCGAGGTGTCGATCATCCAGCCCTCGGCAAACGCGAGGCCGTTGGCCACGAGGTTCGGGTCTGCGCGGCGCGGATTGCGCTGCACGCGGCCGATCTCCTCGCGCGTCACGAGCGACCAGGAGGCGCAGTACGCCGCCGCGGCCCCGCTCGCGATCAGCGGCCGGCCGGCGCGCAGGGCCGCGCGCAGTTCCTGCTCGAAGCGCGAGTCCTTCTGCTCGGGCTTGAAGTGCTGCCAGCAGGAGAGCCAGGTCGGCGCGTTCACGACCACCGCGCGCGTGCGCTCGAGTTCGGGCAGCAGCGCGGCCTCGCGCGCTGCGCTCCAGGCTCCGCCGAGGTCGGGACGCACGGCGGGCGAGCCGCCGCGCGCGAGCGGATCCGGGCCGGGGCTGCCGAAGTCGAGCACCAGGTGCGGCGCGCCGCCGCAGAGCTCGCGCGCCAGCGCCTCGGAGAGCTCGAAGCTCTCGCCGCACAGGACCAGCGTCCCGGCCTGCGCCAGCGCCAGCGCCAGGCAGCAGCGCGATCACCGCGTCCCCGTGCCCGTCACGGGCGGCTCGGGCTTCTGCCGCTCGTCGGCGATCCAGGCGTGGATGCGCTCGCGCATCACGGCCAGCGAGACGGCGCCGTTCTCGAGCAGCCGGTCGTGGAAGTCGCGCCAGGCGGAAGCGCCGGCCGAGCTGCCGCTGCGCTTCGTCGCGCAGGCGCAGGATCTCGCGCTGGCCGAGCTTGTAGCCCAGCGCCTGGCCCGGCCAGGCGATGTAGCGGTCGACCTCGTTCTCGACGTTGTTCGGGCCAGAGCAGCGTGTTCTCCGCGAGGAAGTGCAGCGCCTGCTCGCGCGACCAGCCGAAGGCGTGCAGGCCGGTGTCGACCACGAGGCGCGCGGCGCGCCAGGCGTCGTAGCTCAGCATGCCCAGGCGGTCACTGTCGCCGCTGTAGAGCTGCTGCTCGTCCGCCAGGCGCTCGCAGTACAGCGCCCAGCCCTCGACGAAGGCGTTCTGCTCGAAGTAGCGGCGCACGAGCGGCAGCGCAGCGGTTCTCCTGCGCCAGCGCGATCTGCAGGTGGTGGCCGGGCACGGACTCGTGGAAGCAGAGCGCCTCGGCTTCGAACGGGAGGCGCGTCTCCGGCTCGAAGGTGTTGACGTAGTAGCGGCCCGGGCCGCGAGCCGTCCTGCGTCCCGGGGCGGTAGTAGGCCAGCGTCGAGAAGGGCGCCTCGTGCGCGGGGATCGGCACGACCTCGCAGCGCGCCTGCGGCAGCGTGCCGAAGAGCCGCGGCAGGGCCTGCTCGGCGCGCGCGAGCGTGGCGCGCGCCTTGTCGAGCAGCGCCTCGGCGCCGGCGGGGTGCTGCGCCGGGTCCTGCTCGAGCCGTGCGCGGATGGCGGGCAGCTCGCTCGTGCCGTACAGGCGCTGGCCGAGCTCGCGGATCTCGTCGCGGATGCGCGCGATCTCGGTCAGGCCGTAGGTGTGGATCTCCCCGGGCGCGAGGTCGAGCGAGGTCTCGCGGCGGATGCACAGGCGGTAGAACGGACCGCCGCCCTCGACGAAGCACACCCCCGGGTGGCGATCGTCGCGCGCGTGCGGCCGGATCTCGTCGCGGATGCAGTCGCGGTAGCGCGCGAAGGCCGGGTAGATCTCGCGCTCGACGAGCTGCTCGAGCTGCTTCCGGAAATTCGCGTCCTCCTGGGCGGCCGCGACCAGCGGGCTGCGGCCGACCGGCGTGCCCAAGAGCTGCGTCAGCTGCGCCAGCGTGTCCTCGACGGCCTTGGCCGAGGCCACGCGCCCGCGCGCCAGGCCGCGGCGCAGGTTGGCGCTGCACTGGTCGATGTAACGTCGGCATCGCGCGCCAGCGCTGCAGCGCCGCGCGTTTCTCGCTCTCGCTGCGCGCGGGCTGGTCCGGCCCGAGCGTCAGGAACTGGTTCTGCGGGCCGCCGCGGCCGTCGAGGTTCCAGGAGGCGACGTCGATGTCGAGCGCGTGCAGGTCGAGCTCCGTGCGCCAGCGCTCGAGCAGCAGGCCGCGCGTGATGCGGTCGGAGTCCGAGAGCTCGTCCTCGGGGATCGCCTGCGTGCGCGCGAGCAGCTCGGCCGGCTCCGGGCGCGCGCGGCCTCGCCCGCGGGCGAGTTGTCCTCCAGGCGCGCGTTGCCGCGCGGATCGCCGAGCTCGGTCGCGAAGCGCGGCGCGAACTCGAGCTCCGCGTCCCAGGCGTCGCGGCAGACGCTCGCGAGCTTGCCGTTCGAGACCCCGGTGGCGCTGCCGCCCTGCGGCAGGAGCGGGATCTGCAGCGAGCCGCAGGCGGACAGGAGGAAGAGCACGAGCAGCGAGCGAGATCTTCATCGGCGCAGATCGAGGACCTGGGAAAGGGCCGTCAGGACCAGGGCGTGGCGGATCGCGCCCGAGCGCACGAGCCCGGGCAGTTCTGCGAGCGGGATCGTGGCGACGACGATGTCCTCGCCGCTGTCGAGCTCGAGTTCGTGCGTGCGCAGTGGCCTCCTCGGCCAGCCAGTGGTGGCACAGGTTGTTCTGGAAGGCCGGATTCGGTTCGACCGCACCGAGGTAGGTCCAGCGCGAACTCGTGTAGCCGGTCTCCTCGCGCAGTTCGCGCTGCGCGGCGGCGCCGTGCTGTTCGCCCTTGTCGAGCACGCCGCCGGGGATCTCGGTCGTGACGCTGCCGCTGCCGAAGCGGTACTGGCGCACGACGATCAGCTCGCGCGCGGGCGTGAGCGCGACCACGTTGACCCAGTCGGGCGTCTCGAGGACGAGCCGCCGCATGCACCTCGTCCGTGCGCGGGTTGCGCAGCGTGTCGTAGCGCGGCCGGAAGATCATCATGCGACGGGCCGTGCTCGCTCGTGAGACGCGGCCAGGGCCGCGGGCCGCCGCTGCTCCGGATCGTGCGCCATGCGGGCCCCGAGCCTAGCAACTGGATGCGCCGCCCGTCGCGGGATAGCGTGACCGGGATGGAGGCCGAGGCGGCGGGTGCGCGCGCAGGGCAGCGGGGAGTTCGCGGCGCACGCCGCGCTCGCGGCCGTGCAGCTCTTCTTCGCGCTCTTCCCGGTCTTCGGAAAGCTGGCCTTCGCGCGGCGGGGTCTACACGCCGCTGGCGGTCGGGGCGGCGCGCATCCTCTTCGGGGCCTTCACGCTCGCGCGCTGGCGCTCTCCCTGCACGGGGCGCAGGCGCTGCCGCCGCTGCGCGAGCTGCCGCGCATCGCCCGTGCTCTCGATCCTGGGCGTCGCGGCCAACATGACGCTCTACCTCGAGGGCTTGAAGCGCTCGACCGCGGGCAACGCGACGCTGATGATCTGCCTGATCCCGGTCTTCACCTTCTCGATCGCGGCCGCGCTGGGCCACGAGCGCTTCGGTGCGCGGCGCGTGGGCGGTCTGCTGCTCGCGCTCGGCCGGCGCCGCGCTGCTCGTCGCCGGACAGGCCGACCTCGGCGGCGAGCACACGCTGGGCAACGTGCTGATCGCGGGCAACTGCGCCGGCTACGCCGCCTACCTCGTGCTGGTGCGCCCGCTGGCGCAGCGCCATCCGCCGCTGGCGGTGATCGCCTGGATGTTCGTGGCCTCGCTGCCCTGGCTGCCGCTGATGCTCTGGCGCGATCACGTCGCGCGCGGCGCGGGCGAGTTCGCGCTGCGCGAGGTGCTGCTGCCGCGCGCGGCCAGCGCCCAGGCGCTCTGGGCGCTGGGCTTCATCGTCGTCTTCCCGACGACGCTGGCCTACCTCTTCAACGTCTTCGCGCTCTCGCGCGTGCGCGCCTCGACCACGGCGGTCTACATCTATGCGCAGCCGCTCGGCACGGCGATCGCGGCCTGGTACCTGCTCGACGAGCACGTCACGCCGCTGATGGGCCTCTCGGCGGCGCTGCTCTTCCCCGGCATCTGGCTCGTGTCGCGCGCCGAGGCGCGCCAGGCGGTCTGAGATGGAACGTCCGCGCATCCCCGCAGCCGAGGAGTTCCGCTTCCGCGTCCGGCTGCGCACGCGCTGGTGCGACGAGGACAACCAGCGCGTGCTCAACAACGCGGTCTACCTGACGCTCTTCGAGGAGGCGCGTCTGGCCTACTTCTCGAAGCTCGGCTTCGTGCGCGCAGAACCAGTTCCCGTTCCTGCTGGCGCAGACCAACGTGCGTCTTCGTCGCGCCGGGCAAGGGCGGCGTCGAGGTCGAGCTCGAGGCGCGCACGAGCGAGCTCGGCACGCACGAGCTTCACGCAGTGCTACCGCGTGCTCGAGGCCGCGAGCGGAACGCTGTGGGCCGAGGCCGAGGCGCGTCTCGTGCTCTACGATCCCGCGACGGGCGCGAAGCGGCCGATGGAGCCCGAGTTCCGCCGCGCGATCGAGTCGCTCGAGGGCCTGCGTTAGCGCAAGTGCGCCTCGAGGAGCTCGGCCACGAGCGCGTTCGTGCGCGCGGAGTAGTGCCCGCCCGGAGCCCAGGCACGCTCGTCGCGATCGACACCGGCTTCGAGCAGTCCGGCGGAGAGATCGAAGACCTCGTGACCCTCGCGCTCGAGCCGATCGCGGAGCGGCTGCCAGTAGGCGCGAGCGTGCGAACGCAACCAGCAGAGGTCGTCGCGATCGGGCAGGATCAGGATGCGCAGCCGGACCCCGAACGCGCCGGCCAGTTCCCTGGAGAACAGCTCCGCGACCTCGCTGTCCGGTCGCTCGAGCTCGTCGGAGGGCGCGCGACCGCCGTGCTCGAGGGCGGTGAGCAGCACACGCGCCGTCGCGCTCCAGTGCAGCACCGAGGAGCCCGTGCGCGCATACGCGGCCGGCCAGGCGCTGACCCAGCGGTCGTGGCTCCCGACGGCCTCGAGGAAGCGCGCCTGGTCGTCGACGTGCGCAACCAGCTCCGCCGGCGAGCGCACCGGACAGGGCACGATCGAGAGCGCGCCGCCGGGTCCGAGCTCGGCGCGCGGCTTGAAGGCCAGGATCGGCGTCCAGTGGCGCCAGGCCGGCATGTAGACGGTCACGTTGCGCAACACCTGGCTGGGCACGAACCCGACCCACAGCTCGCGCGCCTGCAGCTGCGTCCCGTCGCGGCGCCAGCGCATCAGCGATTGCAGGAGGTCGTAGCCGCACACGCCGAGGTTGGCGATCTCCACCTCGGGGCGCGCGCGTTCGAGGTCGGCGATCCAGGTCTCCTGAGGTCCGACCTCCAGGCCGAACGTGAACGAGTCGCCGACTGCCACCACGCGCGTGCGCCCGGGCGCGGGCGCGCGCGCGAGCTCGGCCGCGGCGATGCGCGCGCCGGCCCAGTCGAAGGCGTAGGTCGCGTCGCCGCTCGAGCGCTGCGAGCACCAGCCCAAGTCGGCGTCGAAGTCGAGCAGCGGCACGCTCGTGTCCGTGCCCGCGGCGCGCGCGCGCAGCTGCGCGAGCTTCGCCTCCTGCTGCGCGTCGAAGAGCGGCGGGTCGAAGGGCGCGATGCGCCGGCCGGCGAGCGTGCCGTTGCGCAGAAGCGTCCACTGCACGAGCTGGTCGGCCGCGAGCGCGCTCCCGAAAAGCAGCAGCGCGGCGCGCAGCAGGCGCTTCCTAGCCACCCTCGAGCCACTCGCGCTCGCGCACGCTCGAGAGCGGCCGGATCCAGCGCAGGGCCGGCCGCGTGTTCCACAGCGCGCGCCAGCGCTGGTGTGCCTCGTCGTCGGGGAAGTGCTCGTCGGCGCGGTAGGGGTAGCCGCTCATGGCGTGGAACGGCAGCGGCTCGACCTTCTCGGCCTGCATCGTGTTCGGATCGCGGTCCTTGGCCCAGCCGTCGAGGTAGACCAGGAAGTCGCGCCGCGAGCCGGCCGCAGGCGGCGGCAGGCCGTGCGCGTCGAAGCGCAGCGTCAGCGCGTCGCCTGCTCCGAGGATCACGAACTGGTCGTCGACCTGCTGCACGAGCGGCAGCACGTCGCCGTAGCGCGTGTACAGGCCGGGATGCTGGTCCCAGGGCGCGCTGGTCGCGAGCTTGGTCCAGTCGAAGCGCTCGGGCCGGCGGCGCTGCAGCGGGTCGCGCTGGTCGCCGAAATCGGGCGCGCTGAAGCCGCGCAGCCAGAGCTTCGCGGCGCTGGCCTCGAGCGTGTGCACCTCGAGCGGCGCGTCGTCGTCGTCGACGGCCAGGCGGATCGCGTCCCAGTACAGACGCAGCGCGCAGAAGACGCGGATGCGCGGGTCCTTGCGGTCGAGGATCGGCGCGACGTCGATCACCATCGTCTTGGTCTTGCCCGCGGGGAACCCGACCGGCGGCCCGGTGTCCTTCCAGCCGCCTTGGCCGTCGGGCACCTGGAACATGGGCGGGATGAAGGCCACGCCGGGCGCGCGCGCGCTGGCCATGTTGGCGCTCGCGTCGCTCCAGAAGAACCAGCCCGTCAGCGCCAGGCGCAGCTGCTTCGCGTCGGCCACGCGCGCCTTGTCGAACTCGAGCTCGACGAACCAGGGGTTCGCCAACCCGACGAACTGCGGCGCGGGGAGCGTGAACGGCTCGGCGTAGACGTCGTCGATCGCCGCCAGCTCCTTGGTCCAGTCCTTGCCGTCGCTGCCGGTCGCCTTCGTGGGCGAGAGCGCGCCGCGCAGCGTGTGCGTGTGCGGCTCGGGAAAGGGCGGGAACTTGAACAGCTCGTTGGGGAAGATCTCCGTGTCCGCGGGATGGTCGACGACCATCAGGCGCGCCTGGTCGAAGTAGGTCACCTCGCGCAGCTCCTCGGTCAGCGTCAGCTCGTAGGCTCCGTCCTTCGGCTGCAGCTGTTCGCCCTTGACGAGCACGTACTCGTCGTGGTCGGGCGGCACGAACTCGCCCGGCGCGATCGGCAGCCCGAGCGGCGTGATGCCGAGCACGTCGGAGACGAAGACGGGCTTCGTGCCGTTCCAGGAGTAGAGGAACGGGCACGAGGCATACTGGTTCGACTCCTGCACGTAGCTCTCGAACGGCGCGTCGAGCGCGAGGTCGAGCCGCGTGTTGACGTTGCCGTTGGGCCAGGTGACGCGCAGCACGTCCAGGCGCGGCTGCGTGCCGACGCCCAGGAGCTGCGGTCCGCCGCGCCAGTAGATGCGGCGGTAGATCGGCCCGGCTCGGAACTCCACGATGGCCCCGATGGCGCGCGGGTTGTCGCGCTTGCCCTTGAAGTCGACGCGCCGGCCGCGGTTCGTACCCGCCGCGGCGTCGAGGATGCGCAGGCCCTCGGCGGTCGAGAGCGCGATGTCGAGCGTGCCGTTGCCGTCGAGATCGCCCAGGGCGATCGTTCCCGCGAGACCCGCGGCGTCACCGTCGATCCAGGCCAGCTGTTCCTGCGGCAGCCCGACCGCCAGCGCCGCCTGCGCGAGGTGACCCTCGCTGCCCGCCCAGACGAGGTCGAGCGTGCCGTCGAGGTCGATGTCCTGCGCACGCACGAAGGCGCTGTTGACCGGCCGCGCGGACTTCGCCGGCGCGGCGACGAAGCTGCCGTCCGGCTGCTGGCGGTAGAGCAGCGTGCCGGTCCACAGGTCGGGCCGCGCGTCGCCGTCGAAGTCGGCCACGACCGGACGGGTCGCGATCTGCGACGCGCCCGCGGGGAAACGGCTCGAGCGGTCGGCGAACTTCCCGCCGCGCAGGCTGTCGGCCAGGAACACGCCCTGTGGCCCGCCGAAGAGGAGGTCGACGTCGTTGTCGCCGTCGAAGTCCTCGGCCACGCACCAGGCGAGCGGCCGGTCGGTCGGCAGGCCGGAGCCGTCGGTCGCGTCGCTGAAGCGGCCCTGCTTGCCGTCCTTTTCGGGCATGCCCGCGCCGTCGTTGCGCCACACGCGCGCGCCGAACGGGCCGGCGAAGACGAGGTCGAGGTCGCCCTCGTGGTCGTAGTCCAGCGCCAGCGCGTCGGCCGGAGCTGCGGGCAGCACGGGCAGCGGGATCTCGGCCTTGGTGAAGGCGCCCTTGTCCTGCAGGTAGAGCGCGACGTTCGCGCCTTGCACGACCAGGAAGTCGAGGTCGTTGTCGTTCTCGACGTCGAAGCACAGCGCCAGATCGCACGCGCCGGCGGCCACCGGCACGGCGCGCCACGCGCCATCCTTCGCGAAAGCCGCGAAGACGCCCGCCGGCGTGCGCGCCCACAGGTCGAGCTGTCCGTCGCCGTCGAGGTCCGCGGCCTCGAGCTGCGCGGCCTGCGCGAACTCGGGCAGCAGTGCCGCGCGCGCCTTGTAGGCCGGGGCCTGCGGCGGCGCGCTGGCGCGGTTGCCGGGCGCCGGCGGCGGACGCAGCACGCCGAAGTTGCCGCGCCCCATCACGATCGCGTCCGGCTGCGAGAGCTTCAGGCGCTGCAGGTCGTTCCAGATCGCGCCGTACTTCTGCGCCTCGGCGTCCTGGCCTTCCTGGATCAAGAGGCCCATCAGCTGGTACACGGCGGCCACGTACCAGATCGTGCCGTTGTCGAGTCCGACCGCGACGATCAGCTCGAGGTTCTTGCGCGCGGAAGCCGAGTCGCCCAGCTCGCGCTGCACGTTGGCCAGCGCGAGGCGCGTGGGCAGGTCGTCCGGCGCGGCCGCCTCGGCCTTCACGAGCTGCGGCAACGCCTTGTCGAACTCGCCCGAGTCGCGCGCGATCTGCCCCAGCATGTAGTGCACGGCTGCCGAGTCCGGCGCGAGCTTCTGCGCGCGCTCGAGCAGCTTGCGCGCGGCCTCCGGCTTGCTGTCGGAGTACTCGATCGCGGCGCCGCCCAGGAGATCGCCCAGCGGGGCCGCGGGCCGGCCGACCAGCTCCTGCAGTGCCGTGCGCGCCTCGCCGTACTTCGACTTCTCGAACCAGGCGGCCGCGCGCTCGCGCGCGAGCTCGTCCTGGTGCGGGTCGGCGGATTCCTTCGGGCAGCCGGCCAGGACGAGGACGCAGGGCAGGATCCAGGCGATCAGGCGCGGAGATTTCACGTAGGCCTCGCTGCAGGGGGTGGGGAACGACCATGTACCCCGCCGCGGGCGCGGGGGCAAGACAGCGAGCTCACCGATCCCGTATCCTCCAGCGCCCCATGAACCCGAGCAGCGCTGGCCGTGCGATCGTCGTCGGTGCGAGTTCCGGCATCGGGGCCGCGCTGCTGCGGCAGCTCGCGCGCGAGGGCTGGCGCGTGGCGGCGCTGGCGCGGCGCGGAGCCGAGCTCGAGGCGCTGGGGAAGGAATGCGGTGCACTCGTGCGCACGCACGACGCCAAGGACTTCGACCTCGTGCCGGAGCTGTTCGAGTCGCTGGTCCAGGAGCTCGGCGGCCTGGACCTCCTCGTCTACGCCGCGGCCGCGATGCCGAGGGTCGGGCGCGAGGAGTACGACACGCGCAAGGACATCGAGATGCTCGCGGTCAACGTCGGCGGCTGCATCGCCTGGTGCAACGCGGCGGCGGTCTTCTTCCGCTCGCAGCGCGCCGGGACGATCGTGGGCATCTCGTCGGTCGCGGGCGAGCGCGGGCGCAAGGGCCAGCCGGTCTACGGCACGACCAAGGCGGCCATGAACACGTACCTCGAGGCGCTGCGCAACCGCCTGTCCGAGTCGGGCGTGCACGTGTGCACGATCAAGCCCGGCTTCGTCGACACCGCCATGACGCGCGGCCAGCCCGGGCTCTTCTGGCTGATCTCGGCCGAGGAGGCCGCGCGGCAGATCCTGCGTGCCGCCCGCGCGCGCGCCAACGAGCGCTTCGTGCCGCGCCGCTGGTGGTTCGTCGCGACCGCGATCCGCTGCATTCCCTCGTTCCTCTTCCGCCGCCTGAACGTGTGAGCGCCACGCTGCGCAGCCTGCTCCAGTTGCCCGCGCGCGCGGAGCCCGCGCGTTCCTGGGAGCACGTCGAGGCCTGGGGCATGCACAGCGGCGGCGCAGCGCGCGTGCTGCACCCGGCCAGCGTCGACGAGCTGCGCGCCGTGTTCGAGCGTGCGCGCGCGCGCGGCACGCAGCTCGCGCTGCGCGGCGCCGGCTGCAGCTACGGCGACGCGAGCCTGCCGGCGGGCACGGAGGTGCTCGATCTCTCGCGCATGAACCGCATCCTCGCCTGGGATCCCGTGCGCGGTCGCGCGATCTGCGAGCCGGGCGTCACGATCGAGGATCTGTGGCGCAAGATCCTGCCCGACGGCTGGTGGCCGCGCGTCGTGCCCGGGACGATGTTCCCGACGCTCGGCGGTGTCGCGGCGATGAACATCCACGGCAAGAACAACTTCGAGGTCGGGCCGATCGGCGAGGCGATCCGCGAGTTCGACCTCCTGCTGCCGAACGGCGAGCTCTGCAGCGCCAGCCGCGAGCGCGAGAGCGAGCTCTTCCACGCCGCGATCGGCGGCTTCGGCATGCTGGGCGTCTTCACGCGCCTCGAGCTCGAGACGAAGAAGGTGCACTCGGGCGATCTCGAGGTGCGCGCCGTGCGCGCGCCCGACCTCGGCTTCGCGCTCGAGCACCTCGAGACGCAGCGCACGCGCTGCGACTACCTCGTCGCCTGGATCGACGGCTTCGCGCGCGGCAAGTCTCTCGGCCGCGGCCTGATCCACGAGGCGCGCTACCTCGAACCGGGCGAGGATCGGCACGCGCGGGAGACGCTGCAGCTCGCGCACCAGGAGCTGCCGGCCAGCGTGCTGGGCGTGCCCAAGTCCGAGGCCTGGCGCGTGCTGCGCCTCTTGTTCAACGACCCCGGCATGCGCGCGCTCAACGCCTGCAAGTACCACTCGGGCGCGCTCGAGGTCTGGCGCGGCCCGTACCGGCAGGCGCACGCGGCCTTCGCCTTCCTGCTCGACTACGTGCCGAACTGGAAGTGGTCCTACGGCCGCAGCGGCCAGCGCGGCCTGATCCAGTACCAGGCCTTCGTGCCGCGCGCAGCCGCGCTCGAGCTCTACCGCGAGATCCTGGAGACGAGCCAGCGCGCGCGCATCGTGCCGTACCTGGGCGTGCTCAAGCGCCACCGGCCGGACGCCTTCCTGCTGACGCACGCGCTCGACGGCTACAGCCTGGCGCTGGACTTCAAGGTCGAGCCCGAGCGGCGCGCGGCACTGTGGAAGCACTGCGAGGCGCTGACCGAGCGCGTGCTCGACGCGGGCGGGCGCTTCTACTTCGCCAAGGACTCGACGCTCACGCCCGCGCAGGCGCGGCGCATGTTCCCGGCCGAGAACCTGGCGCGCTTCGTGGCGCTGAAGCGCCAGCTCGACCCGCACAACCTGCTCCAGACCGGGCTCTCGCGGCGGCTCTTCGGCGACTTCGGCGCTCAGTCCTCGAGTTCGGCGTAGGCGCGCGCGGCGGGCACCTGCACGATGCGGTCCTCCTCGGCGATCCAGGCCGAGAGCTTTCCGCCCCAGACGCAGCCCGAGTCCAGGCCGCGCAGCTGCGGCCGCAGCAGCAGTCCCGCGCGCGCCCAGTGGCCGTAGACCACCGTGCGCCGCTCGCCCGCGTTCGGCGGCCAGAACTCGTGCCAGGGCTGGAACGGCGGCGGCGGCGCGGGCCAGTCGCGGCCCGGGCGCGTGCCGCGCGCGTCGCAGTAGCGCGCCGAGATGGCGAAGGCGAGGTCGGGCTCCTCGCGCAGCGGATCGAGGCGCGCGAGTGCGGCGACGGGATCGCTCCAGCGCGGATCGAGGCCCGCGTGCACGCAGATCACGTCGGCGAAGGCCTGCACCAGCGGCCGCGCGCCGAGCCAGGCGACGAGCTCCGCTGCGTCGCTCGCGGCGAGCACGTCCTGCGCGGTGTCGCGCGCGCGCCACTGGCGCAGGCCTGCGGCCACGCGCAAGAGCAGCACGTCGTGGTTGCCGAGCACGCCGCCCGCGCCGAGCGTGCGGCACAGGCGCAGCACGCCCAGCGAGTCGGGCCCGCGGTTGACGAAGTCGCCCACGGGGTGCAGCGCATCCGCGGCCGGGTCGAAGCGCAGCTCCTCCAGCAGCCGCTCGAGCTCGACGCGGCAGCCCTGGATGTCGCCGACGAAGATCCTGCGCCGCGCGCTCATGCGGGATGGTAGATCCGCGCGCGTCCCGCGCCGTGTCCGAGCAGCAGGCCGAGCGTCTCCAGGCGCACGAACGAGCGCCGCGCGCGCGCCTCGCTGACGTTGGCGCCGCGCGCGAAGCGCGCCACCGTGGCCGTGCCGCCGGGGTGCGAGGACTTCGGCGCCTGCGCGGAGACCCACTCGAGCAGCGCGCGCTCGAAGGGCGTGAGACCGCGCGTCGAGCGCCGCGCGACCTTGAGCGCGCGCAGCGTCGGCCCGTCCGCGGGCCGGTTGGAGGCGCCCACGCGCACGAGGTACCGGCGCTCGCCGTCGGGCAGCAGCAGTGCGTGCGGACGGCCCTTCGACCAGGGCACCGAGCAGGCCACCACGCGCGGACCCTCGACCTCGAGCACCTGCAGCTCGAGCGCCAGCTCGGGCTCGATCCACTGCTGCGAGATGCGCACGAGCGTGGCGCTGACCTCCTCGGGGTGGTGCACGCCGTGCACGCGCCCGCGATCGGTGATGCCGACGAGCAAGAGGCCCCCGCGCGTGTTGGCGAAGGCGCACAATGTGCGCGCAGCGCGCTCCTCGCGCGGCAGGCGACGCTTGAACTCCAGGCGCATGCCCTCGCCGCGGCTCATGCAGGACTGCAGGTCGTGCACGCTCAGGTTCACGCGTCCTAGCCTAGCGTTCCGTGCGCTTGCCCCGGCCGCGGCGCTCGGGTACAACCTGCGCCCCCGTTTCACCCTCTCGAGGAGCTCCCCGTGGCAAAGTCCAAAGTGAAGACCTACGGCCCGACCGCCGGCCGCCGCCGTCCCAAGAACATGGGCATGGGCTCGGGTCGGGCGATCCTGAAGGCGCGCAATCCCAAGACCAAGCGCAAGGGAGCGTGAGGGTCGCCGGCCTTGGGCGCGCACGCGCCTGAGCACCTCTTGCCCGCGCTCGCGGCCCTCGGCGCCGCGACGACCTGGGCCTTCGGTTCGCTGCTCTTCCGGCGCCTCCTGCGGCGCGAGAGCGGAGTGCGGCCGCCCTCGCCGGGCGCGCTGAACCTCTCCAAGAACGCGCTCGCGGCGCTGGTGATGGGCGCGCTGTGGCTGCTCGACGGCGCCAGGCTGCCGACGCTCGATTCGCTGCCCTGGCTGATCGGCAGCGGCCTATTGGGCTTCTCGGTGGGTGACACGCTCTACATCGCGGCCCTGCCGCGCGCCGGCGTGCAGCGCGCGGCGATGGTCGTGCTGCTGCAGGTGCCGCTGGCTGCGCTGCTGGCCTTCGGCCTGTTCGGCAGCCGGCTCTCGGCCGGCGTGGTGCTGGCCATGCTGGTCGTGCTGGCCGGCGTGCTGCTGGTGCTCTCCGAGGGCGCCGACGCGGCGCCGCACGCGCGCGCGGAGCGGCGCCGCGGCCTCCTGCTGGTCACGATCGCGATGCTGGCCTACGCGGTCAACATCGTGCTCGGCCACCGCGGACTCTCGGGCATCGCGCTCTTCGGCGGCTCGCTGGTGCGCATCTTCGCCGGCATCGCGGGCGCGTTCCTCGTGGCGCCCTTCGAGCAGCGCATCGTGCCGGTCCCGAACGCGCTGGCGGAGCTCACGCGCCCGCTGCGCGAGCCCGCGCTGCGGCGGCCGCTCTTGCTGGCGGTCGCGGCCAACTCGATCATCGGCCTGCCGCTGTTCCACTTCGCGCTGCAGGGCCTCGAGCCGGGCATCGCGGCGGTCTTGTGCTCGACGACGCCGCTCTTCACGCTGCTCTTGAGCCGCTTCTTTGGCGAGCGCCACGGCGGACTGGCCTGGCTCGGGACGGCGGTCGGGCTCGCCGGGATCGTCGGCGTCGTGCTCGCGAACTAGTCGGGCGTTCCGATCGCCTTCTGCCACGTGCCGAAGTGATCGGCGCCGCTCTCGCTCACCTGCACGATGTCCTCGATGCGCACGCCGAACTTCCCCGGGAAGTACAGGCCCGGCTCGTCCGAGAACGTCATCCCCGGCCGCAGCACGACCTCGCTGCCGCCGTCGAAGTAGGGGTCCTCGTGGCCCTCCATGCCGATGCCGTGGCCGAGGCGGTGCGTGAAGTCGTGGAAGCCGGCGGCGTAGCCGCGCTCGACGAACAGCGCGCGCGCGGCGCGGTCGACGTCGCGGCACATCGACCCGGGCTTGATCGCCTCGAAGGCGCGCTGCTGCGCGTCGCGCACGGCGTTCCAGGCGCGCTCGATCTCGGCCGTCGGCTTGCCGCCGAAGACCCAGGTGCGCGAGATGTCGCTCTGGTAGCCGTGCAGCGTGCCGCCGGTGTCGACCAGGATCAGCGAGCCCTCGCGGATGGGCTCGTCGCTCGCGTCGCCATGCGGCAGCGCCGCGGCGGGTCCGACGAGCGGCAGGCACCAGGGACCACTCATTCCGAGCTTCTGGTGGGCGCGGTCCATCAGCGCGCCCACGTCGCGGCCCTGCATGCCGGGCCGCACGCACTGCGCCACGCTGCGGACGGCGAGCTGCGTGAGCTCGTTGGCGCGGCGCAGGATGGCGAGCTCGGCCGGATCCTTCACGCCGCGCAGGCGCACGAGCAGTGCCTGTCCGCTGGCGAGCTTCTCGCGCCCGAAGAGTTCGCCGAAGCGGTCGGCGAAGCCCCAACGCAGCGAGGGTTCGATGGCGACGCGCCTGGCTGCGCGCTTCTCGAGCGCTGCCGCGAGCGGCTTGTAGGGGTACTCGTCCTCGTCCCAGGTGACGATCTCGCCGCCCGGGCCGCCCTGCTTCTCGATCGAGAGGCGCGCGCGGTCGGCTTCGAAGGCCGGCGAGATCCAGAAGAAGCTGCCGTCGGCCAGCACGACCAGCGCGAAGAGGCGCTCGGAGCGTCCCCAGCGCACGCCCGTGAGCCATTCGAGCGTCGTGCCGCTCTCCATCAGCAGCGCGTCGAGCTTCAGCTCCGCGAGCAGCTTGCCGCAGCGCGCGCGCCGAGCCGCACGATCGGACTCGCCGATCGGCGTGACGCTCGCGCGCTGGTCGGTCAGCGCCGCGAGAATCTTTTCCGACTCGTCGCTCGGGGGCGGCCGCTGGGCATGCGCGCTGGCGCAGCCGAGCGCCCCCAGCGCGCCGGCGGCGATCAGGGAGCGCCTGGAGAGGGGGGGCAGAGAGGGCTCCACGGCCTGAACCCTATCCGGAGCACGGGCCCGGGCTCAACCCTCGGTCCCTTCCGGCCCGATAGCAGGGGGCGCCATGTCCTCCGCGCCGCTCGACCCCGACCCTCAGCAGACCGCCGCGGAGACGCTCCTCGCGCCCGGGGTCGAAAGTGCAGCGCCGCCGGCCGAGCCGGCACCGCTGGCGCGCTTCCCGCTGCAGGAGCGCGCCGCTCCCGAGCGTTCCGAGCAGGCCGTGCGCCGGCTGCTCGCCGCGCTCAAGGTCGGGGCCGTGCTGCTGGTGCTCTACGGCCTGGTGTTCAACTTCTCGGTCGTGCGCGGCAGCTCGATGTCGCCCGGGATCCACGACGGGGATCGCATCCTGGTCAACCACCTGACCTACTTCTTGCAGCCGGTGCAGCGCGGCGACATCGTCGTGCTGCGCTACCCGCTCAACCCGACCCTGGACTACATCAAGCGCGTGATCGGTTTGCCCGGCGACCTGGTGCGCATCCACGACGGCTACGTCTCGGTCAACGGCGAGGTGCTCGTGGAGCCCTACATCTCGGAGCCCGACCCGCGCGGCGACACCCTCGTGCGCGTCGAGCCGGAGCACTACTTCGTGATGGGCGACAACCGTCCGCACTCCTCGGACAGCCGCGAGTTCGGCCTGGTGCCGCGCGAGAACCTGGTCGGCAAGGTGGACGTGTGCATCTGGCCGCCGACCCGGGTCGGCGTGCTGGAGTAGCGCCCTGTTCCCGCGCGCGCCGGGAGCGTAATCTCCCCGTGCGTGACTGCACCCTCCGCCCCCGTGGCCCTCGTTTCCGGGGGCGTCCGCGGACTCGGGCTCGCCACCGCGCGCGAGCTCGCGCGCCGCGGCTTGCGCGTGCACATCGGCTGGCGCAGCTCGGAGTCCGCGGCGCGCGCCCTCGAGCGCGAGTTCCCCGGCCGACTGCAGCGCGCCGACCTGGAGCAGGAGGACGGGGCGCGCGCGCTGGTCGCCGCCGTGCTCGCGCGCGACGGGCGCCTCGACGTGCTGGTGCACGCCGTGGGAGAGTTCGGCGCCGGGCCGCTCGATGCGCTGGCGCCCGCGGGACTGCGCGCGCTGTTCGAGAACAACGTCGCCAGCGCGCACGCCTGCTTCGGCGCCGCGCGCGAGGCGCTGCGCGCGAGCCGGGGCGCGGCGCTGTTCTTCGGCACGGCGGGCCTCACGGGCCTGCGCGGCCGGCGCGAGGCGGCCGCCTACACGGCCATGAAGAGCGCGCTGCTGGTGCTGGTGCGCTCCTGGGCGCTCGAGGAGGCGCCGCACGGCCTGCGCGTCAACCTGCTCTCGCCGGGCATCGTGCCGCACGAGCACGCCGCGCCCGAGACGCTCGATCCGGCGCGGCTGGCGCGCGTGCCGCTGGGCCGGGCCGGCACGCCGGAGGAGATCGCGCGCGCCGCGGCCTGGCTCGTCTCGCCCGAGGCCTCGTACGTGACCGGCACCGACCTCGAGGTCGCCGGCGGGTGGCTCGGATGAGCGGCCGGCTCGCAGTTGACGGGCGGGGTCGCCGGCGGTTCCCCTGATGTCCTGACGCGCCCAGCCATGGCTCCCTTCCACGACACACGCAGCCGCGACCAGGGCCGCGGGCTCTTCTCGCCGCGCGAGACCGAGCAGCTGATGCGCGTCGAGTTCGAGCGCTGCGCGCGCCACGGCCTGCCACTCGTCTGCCTGCTGATCGGCGTCGACCGCCTGGGCACGCTGCAGGACCTTTACGGCCGCGACACGCGCGAGGAGATCCTGGGCGCCTCGCTGGCGGCGCTGCGGCGCGTGACGCGCGAGCACGATCTCTTGTGCGCGCTCCAGGACGAGCGCATCGTGGCGCTCTTCCCGCACTCCGCACCCGAGATCGGCGCGCTGCTGGCGCGCAAGCTGCTCGAGGCCGCGCGCGAGATGCGCTTCGAGCGCGAGGGCCGCAGCCTGCGCATCAGCCTCTCGATCGGCGTGGCGCACAACCGCCACCGCGACGCGATCTCCTTCGACACGCTGCTGAGCGTGGCCGAGGAGGGCCTGGCGGTGGCCGACGCGGCCGGCGGCGACCGCTTCGTCGAGACCGAGCTGTACCAGCTGATCGAGCAGCAGCGCCGCGCGCGCGAGCAGCAGGCGCTGCGCGGGGGCGCGCCGGCCGAGGCGTCGGCCGCGGACGCGCCCGCGACGCCGGCCGCCCCGGCCGCGCGCGCGCCGGGCCTGGGCGACACGCTGCTGGACGTGCTCTCGGCCATGGGCGTGCGCGTCGACGATCCCGAGCGGCTCGACAAGCCGTCGCTGACGCAGCTGCTCTTCCGCCTGCAGGACGAGCGCGCGCCCGTCGCGCATGGCGAGCTGGCCGAGGAGAAGCGCAAGAACGACATCCTCGAACGGCGCATCGCCAAGCTGGTGGCCCAGCTGGGCGTGACCGAGTCCGAGCTGAAGCGCATCGCGCTGCTGAAGAACGTCGACCTGGGCATCGCCTCCATCTACCGCGAGGTGCAGGGCCTGGCGGAGGAGTCGCAGGCCCAGCGCAAGCGCGAGATGATGAAGGAGATCTTCACGGCCAACTTCCACATGAAGCGCGAGATCGAAGAGCGCGGCGGACAGGAGGGCTGAAGCCATGGCCGACTCGCGTTCGCAAGGCATCCTGTACGTCGGCCTCGACCTGGGCACGTCGCGCACGTCGATCGCGGCCTCGAACGGCCAGCGCGCGACCGTGCTCTCCTACGTCGGCTACCCCAAGGACGTCGTCAGCCGCAAGCTCTTGCAGCGCGACGTGCTCTACGGCCAGGAGGCCATCGAGAAGCGCCTGGCGCTCGAGCTCTACCGTCCGCTGGCGCAGGGCGTGATCCGCTCCGAGGGAGCCGAGGGCGAGAAGCACCTGCGCGCGGCACGCGACCTGATCGCCGAGACCGTGCGCCGCGCGCGCCCGCAGCCGGGCGAGCTGGTCTACGCCGTGATCGGCGCGCCGGCCCAGGCCTCGCTCAAGAACAAGCAGGCGATCATGGAGGCCGCGCGTGCCTGCGTCGACTCGGTCATGCTCTGCTCCGAGCCCTTCGCGGTGGCCTACGGCGTCGACATGCTCGACGACGTGCTGGTGATCGACATCGGTGCCGGCACGACCGACCTGTGCCGCATGCGCGGCACGATGCCCGAGGAGTCCGACCAGATCACCAACACCTTCGCCGGCGACTGGATCGACGAGCGCCTGTCCGAGGAGATCCGCAAGGTCGGCCCGCGCGCGCAGTTCACCAAGGAGATGGTCAAGGGGATCAAGGAGCGCTACTCCAACGTCGCGCGCAACGCGCCCATGGTCGTGGTCGAGCTGCCGGTCGAGGGCAAGCCGCTGCCCTTCGACCTGACCGACCCGATCCGCAACGCCTGCATCGGCATCGTCGAGCCGATCGTCGACGGGCTCGCGAAGCTCATCGCGAGCTTCGACCCGGAATTCCAGCCGCGCCTCAAGCAGCGCGTGCTGCTCGCCGGCGGCGGAAGCCAGATCAAGGGCCTCGACCGCGCGCTCGAGGAGGCCATGCGCGAGCGCCTGGGCGAGGGCCGCGTGCTGCTGGTCGAGGAGCCGCTCTACGCCGGCGCGACCGGCGCGCTCAAGCTGGCCGAGGAGATGCCCAGCGAATTCTGGGAGAAGCTCAAGTAGGCCGGGATGGCGCGCATCCTCTACGGCCTCTCGGGCGAGGGCTCCGGGCACGCCATGCGCTCGCGCGTGGTGCTCGGGCACCTCGCCGGGAAGGGCCACACGCTCAAGGTGGCGACCTACGACCGCGGTGTGGCCGCGCTGGGGAAGGACTTCGACGTGACCCCGATCGAGGGCCTGGCGATCGTCGCGCGCGAGAACAAGGTCTCGCTCTTGCGCACGCTGGCGCAGAACGTGCGCAAGCTGCCCGCCGGCGCGCGCTCCGTGCACAAGTTGAAGCGCGAGCTCTTCGAGCGCTTCCAGCCCGAGCTCGTGATCTGCGACTTCGAGCCGCTGACCGCGCACCTCGCCCTGCGCGAGCGCGTGCCGCTGGTCACGCTCGACAACCAGCACTTCATCCGCTACGTCGAGCACGAGCGCGTCCCCGGACGCACGGCCGACGCGCGCCTGACGCTGGCCATCGTGCGCGCGCTGGTGCCGCGCTCGCAGCGCTCGATCGTGACGAGCTTCCTGCCCGGCCAGCCGAAGAACGCGCGCACCTTCCTCGTGCCGCCGATCCTGCGCCCGGAGATCCTGGCCGCCAAGCCCACGCACGGCGAGCACGTGCTGGTCTACTGCACGCAGCCCTATCCGAACCTGCTCGACGACCTGCGCTCGATCGCGCGCGTCCCGTTCCGGCTCTACGGCTTCGAGCGCGCGGGCAAGGAGCGCAACCTCGAGTTCAAGAAGTTCTCCGCCGCGGGCTTCCTGGCCGATCTCGCCGGCGCGCGCGCGGTGATCGCGACGGCGGGCTTCACGCTGCTGGGCGAGGCGCTGCACCTCCGGAAGCCGCTGCTGGCGCTGCCGATGCGCGGGCAATTCGAGCAGGAGCTGAACTCGTTCCTGCTCGGGCGGCAGGGCTGGGGCAGGGACGGCCGCGAGATGACGCGCGAGTTGCTGGGGGACTTCCTCTTCCGGGTGCCCGAGTACGAGCAGGCGCTGAAGGCGTACCCGCGCCAGGACAACCGCAGGACCTTCGCGGCGGTCGACGCGGCCGTGCGCGAGTTCACTCCCTAGACCGCAAAATCCGCGTCGAGAGCGTGCCGATCCCGCTGATGCTGCACTCGACCTGATCGCCGTCGCCGAGCGCGCTCACCCCGGCGGGCGTGCCCATCAAGACGAGGTCCATCGGCCGCAGCGTCAGGTGCTTCGACAACCACTCGAGCGCCTGCGGGATGCCGACCACGAGATCCTTCGTGGTCGCGTCCTGCTTCAGCTTGCCGTTGACCTTGCACTGCACGCGCAGGTCGCTCGTGTCGAGGAAGTCCCTGGGCACGAAGCACGGGCCGAGCGGGCAGAAGCCGTCCATGTTCTTGCCGCGGAACCAGGGGTACTTGAGCTCGCGGTCCTTGCCCTGCAGCGAGCGCGCGGTGAGGTCGTTGGCGACCGTGAAGCCGGCGACGTGCTCGAGCGCGCGCGCGGCGGGGATGCAGCTGCCCGTGCGCTGGATCACCACGCACAGCTCGGATTCGTGGTCGACTCTGCCGTCGTACCAGGGCTGCACGCGCACGCTGGCACCGCTCGGCACGAGCGTCTCGGGCAGCTTGTTGAAGAACATCGGCTCCTCCGGCACGCCCTCCTTGAACTCGGCCGCGTGCTCGCGGAAGTTCTTGCCCAGGGCCAGGATCTTGCCCACGCGCTCCCTGGGCAGCGGCAGGTCGAGCCCGAACTCGCCGAAGACGGGCTGGGTCTCGGGCCAGCTGCCCGCGGCGAGCTCGCGCTCGAGGTTCTCACGCGCGAAGTAGTGCGACTCGATCAGCGTGCCGAGGTCGATCGGCAGCGCGCGCGAGGCGAGGTGCGCCGAGAGGTCGAGCCAGGCACCGTCGACCTCCATCACGTAGCTGCGCGTGCCGGAGGAGAGCGTGTAGACGTGCAGGCTCTTGACGTTGGGCATCGGTCGGCTTTCAGTGCGGCAGCGCGAGGTCGAGGGCCAGCAGCGCGTAGCTCGTCGCCAGCACGGGGTTGCCCTCGTACCAGCGCGCGGCGTTCTGGTTGGTCCACGAGCCGTCGGTCTTGTTCTGCATCGAGACGATGCGGCCCGAGAGCTGCTTGCGCCAGGGGTTCTTGTGGCCGCTGGCGTCCTCGATCTCCTCCTCGCCGTAGAGGTCGAGCGCCTTGGCCATCGTGTGCAGGTAGTAGAAGAGGCCCTGGTAGGGCTCGCTCGGGTCCTTGGCGCCGGTGAAGCCCGGGTTGACGTCGAGCGTGTAGTTCTTCTTGAGCCAGCCCAGCAGCGCCTGCATGCGCGGGTCGTCCTTCGGCACGCCGCAGAAGATGTAGCTCTTGAGCAGCGCGTAGCTCATCGAGCCGTAGGAGCGCGGGACCTTGCGGCCGTCGGGCAGGTCGATGTAGCCGGCCTTGGAGTTGCCCGGGTAGTAGGCCGAGCCGCCGTCGTCGCCCGAGACCACGACCTTGCCGCCGTCCTCGATCTTGATGTCGTTGGACTCCGAGCGGTTCTGGCAGCGCTGCAGGAACTTGAGCGCGCGCTGGTAGGCCTCGTGGTTCTTCTCCAGGCCCGAGGCGGCCAGTGCCTCGAGCGCCATCTGCACGTTCGAGAGGTCCGGCCGCTGCTCGTCGCCGTAGCTGTTGCCGCCGTAGAAGGGGTGGTCGGGCGAGAAGCCCTCGGCCTCGTCGTTCTGCAGGCGGATCAGGAAATCGCGCGCCTTCAGGATCACCGGCTCGTAGGCGGGCTTCTTCGCGCGCGCGAGCGCCATGATCGCGGCCGAGGTGCAGTAGTTGGCCAGCATGCCGTCGTGGATCGCGCCGTCGGGCTTCTGCAGCGAGACCAGCCAGGCCAGCGCGCCGTCGATCGCCTTCTGGATCTTCTCGGGGCGCGGCTCGGGCACGCACTGCAGCGCGCCGACCGCCATGCTCGTCAGTCCCGCATCGGCCCGGCCGCCGAAGCCGAACAGGCCCGGCCGATCGGGCAGGCACTGTGCGACGAGGTAGTCCGCGCCGCGTTGCAGCGCGGCGAGCGCCTTGGCGCGGTCCGCCTCCTCGAGCTTGGGCAGGCTCGCGGCCGGCTTGGGCTCGCTCTTCGAGCCGAGCAGCGGTGCCGCCGCGCTGATCGCGCACAGCGCGCGCGCCGACTCGATCACCGGCCCGCGCGGACCGTCCCAGACGCCGTCCTTGTTGCGCTTGCCGAGCAGGCTGAGCGCGAGCTTGAGCGCCTCCTCGCGCGAGGCCGGCGGCCCGATGTCGGTGCCCGCGGGCTCGACCTTGTTGTTCGCGGCGTAGGCCAGCGCCTGCGACAGCACGCTCTTGCTGGCCTCGTCGGCGTGGCGGTTGAGCGCCATCACTGCCAGCGCGGTCTGCGCCCGCACGGCCTCGGGGCTCGCGCCGGGATCGTGGATCGAGCCGTCCTTGTCCTGGCGTGCGGCCAGCGCGTCGAGCGCCTTGGCCACGAAAGGTCCGTCGATGCGGCGGTACTTGCGGCGGCAGTCGGCCAGCGCGCGCAGCACCCACGAGGTGCCCTCGACGCCGCCGGCGTAGCAACCGCTGACCCGGTCCTGCGAGTTGCGCAACCAGGCGACGATCTCGTCCACCGGCGCTTCGAGATCCGGCGGACGCTGTTGTGCGGCGGGCGCCTGCGCGGCCGGCGCCTGCATCGGGGCGAGGGAGAGGAGCAGCAGAGCGATGACGTTCATGAGGGGCGACATGGTAGTGCTCCCTAGTGCCGCAACCAACCGCGGCAACCACGCTGCGCGGAGGGAAGGTTTGTGCGCAATTCCGCTGGCGCTTTCGGAGCCTTTCGCGCTCCGCGCTAGGATGCCCGTCCCGTGCCGCGCGCGCGCCTGACCACGCTGTTCGCCAAGCTGCCGCGCGCCGGCGAGGTCAAGACGCGCCTGTGCCCGCCGCTCACCGGGCTCGAGGCCGCGGGACTGGCCGAGGCGATGCTCGCGGACGGGCTCGCGCGCTGCCTCGCCTCGAGCGCCTTCCGCACGCAGCTCGCCGTGCACCCGGCCGGCTCCGAACCCTGGTTCCACGCGCGCTTCCCCGAGCTCGGCGAGCTCGTCACGCAGCGCGGCGCCGACCTGGGCGCGCGCCTGGCGGCGCACTTCGACCAGGCCTTCGCGCGCGAGAAGCTCTCCAGCGCCGTCGTGCTCGGCTCGGACGCGCCCGAGGTGCCGCTCGAGCGCGTGCTCGAGGCGCACCAGCGGCTCGCGGACGGCGCGGACCTGGTGCTCGGCCCCGATGGCGGCGGGGGCTACTACCTCGTCGGCCTGCGCCGGCCCTGCGGCGTGCTCTTCACCGAGGTCGCGATGAGCGAGCCGGGCATGTACGCGCGCACGCTCGAATTGGCGCGCGACCGGCGCCTGGTGGTGGCCGAGCTCGCGCCGGGGCACGACGTCGACACGCCCGCGGACCTCGAGCGCCTGCGCGCGCGCGCGCAGGCGGCGCGCGGCCACGAGCTCGTCGAAGTGCGGCGCTGGTTCGCGCGCTACGCCGAGCGCGGTGCGAGCTTGACCGCGGTGCCGTAGACCAGGAACTCGGCCGCGCCCGTCGCGATCTCGCAGCTCGAGAAGTGCAGGCCGACGACCGCGTCCGCGCCGCGCGCGTGCGCTTCGGCCTCGAGCCGATCGAGCGCCTGCTCGCGCGCCTCGGCCAGCAGCTTGGTGTACTCCTCGATCTCGCCGCCGACGAGGTTCTTGAGCCAGGCCTGCATGTCCGTGCCGGCGTGCGCCGCGCGCACGGTGCTGCCGCGCACGAGACCGATGGTCGTGGCGATCGTCCGGCCGGGCACGCTCTCGGTGGTGGTGAGGATCATCGCTTCACGTCGCGGTAGGGATCGTAGCGCAGCGTGCGCATCCGCGCGCGCACCGCCGCGACGACGAGCAGCACGGCGCCCAGGATCGCGAGCGGGACGAGCAGCTTGGGCACCCAGGAGGCCTGCGAGCATTCCAGGCAGGTGAGGCCCCAGGCGCCGAGGCCCAGCAGGCCCGCGCCGCACAGGAGCCAGCCGGCGCTCCACAGGCCGCGCTGGCCACTCGAACGCGCGAGGCGCTCCCACTCGTGGTCCATCGGCTCGGGCGGCGCGGCGTGGCGCGCGAGGACCTCGAGGCGCTTCAACTCGGCGACCTCGCGCGCGAGCTCGGGTTCCCGCGGGAGGCGCTGCTCGAAGCGCGCGCGCTCGTCCGGCGCGAGCTCGCCATCGGCGTAGGCCATCGCCAGCAGTTCGTCGCGCGTCGGCTCGCGTTCGCTCATCGCACCTCGCTCCCCGAGCCCGGCTCGAGATCGGCCAGGAGGCTGCTGGGCAGGTTCTCGCGCAGCCGCCGGCGCGCGTGGAACAGGCGCGACATCACCGTGCCTTCGGGGACCCTGAGCGTGCTCGCGATCTCCTTGTACGAGAGCTCCTGGTAGTGGCGCAGGACCAGGATCTCGCGATCGTGCGCCGAGAGCCGCTGGAGCGCCTTCTGGAACAGCTGTGCGCGCTCGTCCTGTTCGAGCTCCTGCGAGGGCACCGGCGCCTCGCTGTCGTGGATCTGCCAGTCGCCCTCGTCGGAATCGGCGCCGGCCGGCAGGGCCGAGACCGAGCGCTCGCTGGCGCGGCCCTTCTCGCGCAGGAACGAATAGCAGGTGTTGCGCAGGATGCGGTGGAACCAGGGCAGGAAGGGGTCCTCGTCGCGGAAGGTCTCCCGGGCGCGATAGATCTTGAGAAAGGTCTCCTGGCACAGTTCCATGGCGTCGTCGCGCGAGCCGACGAGCGCATGCGCCAGGGCGTAGGCTTTCGAGCGCAGCTGTTTCACCAGCTGGTCGTAGGCCTCCCGCTCGCCGCGTTTGGTGGCGAGCATCAGCCGCGTCGCCTCGCAGGACATCGCGGACTCCTCGTACCCCTCGGGCGGCTCGGCCTTCGAGCCAGCTCGAAACTTTTCTTCAGCGGGGGCCAAGCGGGGGGGCGGGGCGCAGGTTCGCCAGCACGTGCCGGGCCGCCCGCGCGCAGGCGCCCGGGCCACCCAGGCGCCCGGCCGCGAGCTCCAGCCGTGCGGCGCAGAGCTTCCTCCAGGGCTCGTCGTTGTAGCAGCGCACGAGCGCGGCGCCAACTTCCGCGCGCGGACCCTGCCCGTGGAAGCTGAACTCGGGGTAGGCCTCCGCGTCCGCCAGCAGGTTGACCGAGCTGAACCAGGGCACGGAGAGGAAGTGCCGGCCGAGCCAGGCCTCGCGCGCGCTCGCCAGGCGGTAGAGCACGACCGCGGGCAGGCGGTGGTGCAAGAGATCGAGCAGCACCGTGCCCGAGACCGAGAAGGCGGCGCGCGCGCCGGCCAGCGTGCCGTGCAGGTCGCCCAGTGCGAGGCGCACGCCCGCGACCCCCGAACGGGAGACGATCTCTGCCAGTCGCGTCTCGAGCGCCTCGTCCTCGTGCGCCACGACGAGCTCGACGCCCGGCAGCTGCGCGCGCACGTCGGCCAGGACGCCCAGCATCCAGGGCAGGTTCTTCTCGAGCACGCCCACGCGGCTGCCGGGAAGGATCACGAGCGCGCGCGCGCCCTCCGCCGGCCGGCTGGCCGGCACGCCCGTGAGCGCGTCCTGCAGCGGATGGCCCACGTGCGCGGCGCGCACGCCGGCGCGCTCGAACCAGGCCGGCTCGAAGGGCAGGATCGAGAGCGCGCGGTCCACGGCGCGCGCGTAGCTCCTCGCGCGCCAGGGCGCCCAGCCCCAGTACTGCGGCGTGACGAAGTGCACCACCGGGAGACCGTGACTGTGCGCGATGCGCGCGAGCGGCACGTGCAGCGCGGGCGAGTCGACCGGCACGAAGACCCAGGGCCGCTCGCGGCCAAAGGCGCGCGCGCAGTCCTTCACGAGGCCGAGCCAGTAGCCGAGGTTCGCGCCGATGCCCGAGAGGCCCATCTGCGCGCGTTCGACCGGCCGGCCGACGAGCTCGACGCCCTGCGACGCGAGGCGCGCGCCTCCCAGACCGACGAGGCGCGGTTCGGCGGCCCCCGCGGCGGCGCAGGCCTCGCGCAGCGCGCGCGCGAGGTTCGCGGCGTGGATCTCGCCGCTCGCCTCGGCCGCCGAGAGGAAGATCACCGGCCGCTGGCCGCGCAGGTCGGGCAGCGGCGGCGGCTCGGCCGGCGCGCGCGGCGCAGCCAGGTCGGCGCGCAGCTCGCGCTGCAGCCGCTCGCGCCGCGCGAGGTAGGCCGCCGCGCGAAACGGGAGTGCCAGACCCTGGCCGAGAGCGCGCGCACTCTCGCGCAGGACCAGGAGATCGGGGGAGGGGGATGCGCCCATCAGCAAGCGATCGCGTGCGGCGCGCAGCTTAGCGCGGCACAATTGTGTCGTGCTCCCGCTGGTCGGTTTCTTCCTCTTGACCTTCGCCCTGCTCTGGGTCCTGCGCCAGATCCCGGGCCTGGGCGCCGTCTTCGGCATCCCGCTCCTCGGCTTCTTCCTGACCGCGATCCTGGTCAGCTCGTTCTTCGCCTGGCTCGGCTCGCGCACCGTCGATCGCCGGCGCTTCCGCCGCGCCGCGAGCCAGCTCGGCGCGGTCGAGACGCCGCACAACCAGGGCAAGCTCGGCAGCCTGCTGCTCGTGCAGGGCCGCGCCAGGCCGGCCGCCGAATGCCTCGCGCGCGCGGTCGCGGGCGAGCCCGAATCGCTCGAGTGGCGCTACCGCTACGGCATCGCGCTCTTGCGCACGGGCCGGCCGGCCGAGGCCGCGCGCGAGCTGGCGCAGGTCGCCGCGCGCGACGAGGAGTACGCCTACGGCGAGATGCTGCTGCGCCTGGCCGAGGCCGAGTCCGACGCGGGCCAGCCCGCGCGCGCTCTCGAGGCGCTCGACCGCCACCAGCGCTGCCAGGGCGACACGCCCGAGAGCCTGTACCGCCGCGCGCTCGCGCTGCGCGGCCTGGATCGCGGCGCCGAGGCGCGCGCGGCGCTGGCGCGCGTGGGGGAAGTGACGAAGACTCGCGCGCAGTACCAGAAGCGCGCCGACGCGAAGTGGGTCATGCTCGCCTGGTTGCGGCGCGTGGCCTGAGGCGGAGCTAGGAGCCTGCGACGGGCGTAGCGTCAGGCCTGGGCGGACCGCGGAACGCCGATTCCGCGCGCTGTCGCTTGTCCGGGTCCGTGGAATTCTCGCAGTGCTCCCACAGTCGCCGCCGCAGCGCTTCCGGCAATCCGATCGGTTGACCGGACCGGCTCGGTTGGGACACGCTGTATTGGCTGAATCCGATCGCGAGAGGCCCGCTTGCCGCGCGCTCGGTCCCTCGAGTCTGGAACGCCCATCCCGCGAAGAATCGAGCGGCGCCCTCGATTCGGGCACCTGCGAGGGCAGCGGGATCAGCCGCATCCACGAGTTCCGCCAGCGAAAACTCGAGCAGCAGGCGCTCGGGGAATTGTTCCCATGCCGGAGATGGGTTCCAGGCTCCCGCTCCGTTTCCGAACCATTCGAACAGGCCCAGGATGCGCTCGTGCGCATTCGGACAGCTCTGGGCTGCGGCCGCGAGCACCGCGCTCAGGTCCGCGCTCGTGACGGCGCGCCGCCACATCTCCTGCGGCAGCGATTTGATGTAGGCCGGCATCGAATCGACCCAGTGGACCCAGGCCTCCCGCTCCTCGCGCTCGCGCGACTGCGCGGCCTCGGACTCGCGCAAGGGCTCGGAGAAGCCCCGTTCGGCGAGCCATCCGAGCAGCGAGCGGCCGTCCGCGAGTCGGGCGTCGTCTTTCCATCGATTCCATCGAATCGCCTGACCGTGGTGGACCCCGAGCAGGGCCAGCCGAGTTCCATCCGCCGCCAGCACTTCGAGCGTCGGTCCCCCGTGGCACATGCAGTGGCCGCCCGGGCCCTCCGCGATGTTCAGCGCCCTGCGCAACGCTGCGAGGTCCGCCGGTTCCGTCGCTGTGAGGACCAGGTCGTCGGCCAGGATCGTCTCGCCTCGGCATCCGCTCCTGAAGACCCGCACCGTGCGGACCCGATCGAGGATCCGATCGAGCGCCGCCTGCGTCGGCTGCGGTGCGGTCGATCGGAGGTGGGCCAGCGTCTCCGCATCGACCATCATCTTCTCGCCATTCGGCCCCTTCACCAGCGTGAAAGCAGGTCTCTCCCCGGGCGGGCGAAACCAGCTGGCGATCCGTCGGAAGATCTGCATGGGAAACGATGCAGGCGTTCAGCCGAGGATACAGCCTGGTCCGAGGTTTCCGCTACCACTTGCTTCCCGGGTGGCTCGTGGTACACGGAGACGCACCGCAACGTGTGACTGCGCCGCCTTCAGCGCGCCGTGGCCGGGATCCTCGAGCGCGAAAGCAGCCACGCCAGATACGCCGCCGCCACGACATCGTAGGAGCCGCAGAAGCCCGGCCAGAACGCGGGCACACCCGGATTGTCGATCCACAGCCGGTGCGTGAGATCGAAGACGCCATGCGCCCGCGAGCGCCAGGACGACGAGCCACAAGGAGCGCTTGAAGCCCGCGATGGCGGCCGCGAGGAACGCGAGCATGGGCAGCGACTCGGCGGCCAGAGCGTGCGAGGATCCGCCCATCACCGCGAAGAGCGTGTACAGGACAGCGATGACGCACATCACCGTCGGATAGAACGCCCGGTCGCGGTCGAATCCGATGTACGTCGCGCCCAGACCTACCAGCAGCGCCAATCCCGCTCCGATGAGGTACTCCATGCCCGCGACCTCAGCGCTGCGCCGTCTGCGACTCGCGGATCCGGCCGCCGACCCAGCACTGCGGGATGCCGAGCACGACCAGGGACATCGGGTACCACCTCGGCCCGAGATCCATGTTCCAGGTCACCAGGAGACCGATCAGCGCCAGGCCGGAGCCCACGCCGCCGAGGATCAGCGCGTGTTTCATCGGCCTCCGCGGGCGCGAGCCGCGCCGTGAGCCACGCACCGCCGATGCCGATCACGATGCGATACGAGAGCGCGAGCGCGGAGAGCGCGTCGCCCATCGGCTGGCCCATCGGCGGGTAGACGCCGAAGACGTGCAGCAGGATGTCGACCACCGTCGTGACGAAGATGATGACCATCACGCCCGCGGCCACGGCCCAGAACGACCTCCAGTTCATGCCGCGAATCTACAGCGCCAGACTCGGGTGCATCAAGCCGGCCCGGGTGCGGCGGCCGTCAGCGCGTGATGAAGTACACCCAGGGCGACCCGATCAGCAGGTACACGGCCAGGAAGCACAGCGTGATCAGCCCGCCGAGCTTGTAGAGCTCGCGCTGCGTGAGGTAGCCGCTGGCCGCGAAGATGATGTTCTGGCTGCCGCCCTGCGGCGTGATCACGGAGAAGTAGCTGCTCGCGAAGAGCAGGCCGAAGGTCATCAGCGGCAGCGGCACCCCGCCGCGCGTGCCGACGTCGAGGAACACGCCGAACAGGGCCAGCACCTGCGAGGTCTGGCTCACGAACATGTAGTGGATCACGACATACAGGACGATCAGCGTCACGTAGAGCGTCGTCCACGACAGGCCGCCGAGTCCCGAGGCGAGGCGCTCGCCGACGTAGCCCATGAAGCCCAGCTCGTTCAGCTGCGCGCTCATGGCGAAGAGCACCGCCAGCCAGAGGAAGGTCACCAGCGTGTCGCCCTGCCTGGTGATGTCCTCGAGCGTGATCACGCCCAGGAAGAGCAGGATGCCGAAGCCCATGAAGGCCACGCTGGTCGTGTTGAGGCCCAGCTTGCGCGCCGAAGATCCAGCCGGCGACCATGAACACGAAGGTCACGGCCGTGATCCACTCCTCGCGCGACATGCGGCCCATGCCGGCGAGCTCCTTGCGCGCCGCGGCGGGGGCCTCGGGCGTCTTGCCCACGCCGGGCGGGAAGAACTTCGCGACGATCAGCGGCAGCAGCGCGATCGCGACCAGCGTCGGCACCGACGAGGCCAGGATCCACTTGCCGAAGTCGATCGACAGGCCGGCCTTCTCGGCGATCTGCACGCCGATCGGATTGCAGGACGTGGCCGTCATCCACAGCGCGGACGAGACCGCCAGGCCCGCCATCGAGCAGAACATCAGGTAGCCGCCCAGGCGCCGGCTCTTGTCGTCGTCCGGCTTCGAGCCGGCACCCTTGGCGACCGAGAGCACGATCGGGAAGAGCACGCCGCCGCGCGCCGTGTTGCTCGGGAAGGCCGGCGCGATGGCCGCGTCGGTGAGCACGATGCTGTACGCGAGGCCGAGCGAGGAGCCGCCGAAGCAGGCTGACCATGAACAGGCTGATGCGCCGGCCCAGGCCCGACTTCACCACCGCCTGCGCGACGATGAAGGCGATCACCACCAGCAGCACGCTCGAGTTGGCGAAGCCCGAGTAGGCCTGCTCCGGCTTGATCGTGCCGGTCAGCACGATGGCGCCCACGGCGAGCATCGAGGCCGTCAGCAGCGGGAAGGCGTTGATCAGCACCGAGGCGATGGCCGCCGCGAACACCGCGAACAGGTGCCAGGCCGGCGCCGTGAGTCCCGCCGGAACCGGGAAGAACCAGATCGCGAGCGCGAGCACGAACGGCGCCGTGCGCTTGAGTCGGGCTGCGGTGGTCATCGAGGCGTGCCTCCCGCCGCAGGACCGGCGCGCACGCGACCCTTCAAGTCGACGGCGCGCCCCTGGATCGAACCGTCCTCGGCTTCCATCACCCATTGCCAGGAGAACTCGTAGCGTGCCCGTCGCGCCGGCGTAGCGCCCCGTGCCGGAGAGGATCGTTCCCGCTGATGTGGTTCTTCGCCGCGGTGCCTTCGCCCTGGAGCTCGCTGTACACCTGGTCGCCGTGCTCGTCCGTCCAGACGCTGCGGCCGACGAAGCCCGTGGCGCTGTCGGTGAGCCCGATCACCTCGGAGTGGAAGCCGACGCCCGGCCGACCCGCGCCCGTCGAGCAGCAGCGTGCCCGCGCAGCTCGACGATCGAGCCGTGCCGATCCACGCCGAGCGCAGATCGTCTTGCGCGCGCCGGCGGCGTTCCAGGAGCCCTCGAACTCGCGCCAGTCGCCGGACGTTGCGGCTAGCGTCGGCGAGTCGTTCGCGGGTCCGCAACCGATCGCCGCGAATGCCAGGGCGAGGATGAGGTGGCGTGTGAGCATGCTCATGTTTCTCTCCCGTCGAGGTCCGCAGCACGGGACATGCCCAGGGGCCCACGAGAGTACGGAGACGCCCGCCGCAGCGGGCCCACTTTCTTGTGCGAACCCGTCCTCGCAATGGTGGGTACCCCCGGAGTCGCGCGTCACGCCGTGCGGCGTGCGAAGGCGTGCGACGCCACGAGCGACGCAGCGCCTTCGGGCTTCAGTGTCGCTGATATCCGGTGTGACTGCTCACTCATGGAGGGTCCAGTCATCTGCCTCGCACTCGAACGTGCCGTCACGAAGGTAGAAGAGGAAGTGCCGCCCAGGCTCGCGAGACTCTCCGACTCTTTGCCAGTCGCTTGGGCACTGTTCCAACTTGCGGTCTCCCAGGACCTCATAGAACTCGCCCCAGGCCGGAGCCTCTCTGCTGAAGCGGCATTGGCCCATGTACCAGCCCTCGTCGTTGGTCGCACCGAGTCGATACCTCCGTGCATTCTTGAACCGCAGACGGAGGCGCTGCTCCTCTCTGGGGGAGCCGGAGCGAGAAATCGGAGAGTCCGCCGTAGAGCCGGGAAACGGGGGAACTGGAACGGATTCGCATAGAACTCGAGAATGACATCGCCACCCTCGACGCGAACGGCCTCGTGGGGAGCGTTCGGCTCGGCATTCCAGCCGTCATTCAGTTGTCGGAATTGAGTGGCCATGCCGTTCTCTTCGAAGTTACGGGGTCTGCATGCCGGCAAGTCTCAAGGCGTCCTCCGCGCAAAGACGCGCAGCGACACGAGCACGCACACGAGCGAGACCGCTGCCAGCGGCAGCGTGATGCGCCAGGGCAGCGAGCCGCTGTCGTACATGCCCTGGTACAGGCCCACGTCGGCGAAGCGGAAGACCGACCAGTGCGTCATGCGCTCGATCATGTACAGCGAGAGCTCGGCGATCGCGCCGAGCAGCATCGAGAAGCCGATCGCCAGCGGGTTGCTCGCGGCGCAGGACCAGAGGAACGTGACCGAGTAGATCGCGAGCAGGAACAGGCACTGGTGCACGGCGCACAGGAGCAGCAGCGAGAGGTCGAAGGACTCGTCGACGAGGTTGCCGAGGAGCGGCACGGTCGCGGTAGAGACCAGCACCGGCAGGCTGATCCAGAAGGCGCCCGCGAACCAGCGCTCGAGCAGCAGGCGCCGGCGCGAGAGCGGGCGCGCGAGCCAGATCTCGAGCGTGCCGCGCTGCGCCTCGCCGGCCACGGCGTTCATGGCGAAGATCACGGCCACCAGGCCGCCGAGCGCGTTGCAGCCCTTGAAGAAGTGCTGCGCGTGCACGTAGGCGCTGGCGCCCGACTCGTCGATGCGGTCGGCCATCTCGCGCAGCACCTCGAGCGGGATGAGCGACTTCAGGTGCTCGAGGTTCTTGGCGAACTGCGGCCAGTAGAGCATGGCCGCGACCAGCAGCGCCTCGAGCACGACGAAGTAGGAGAGGCCCATCCAGAGCTTGGCGCGCAGCTCGGAACGCATCAGAGGGCCTCCACGCCGTAGAGCTCGCGCAAGAGATCGGGCAGCGAGAGCGCGCCGTACTCGATCGCGCGCGGGGCCGCGAGCTGCGCGCTGCGAGGAGAGCGCGCCGAGGAAGGTGCGCGGGTCGTCGCTGGCGAGCTCGATCGAGGCGCGCACGCCCTCGACGCGCAGCTTGGCGACGTCCGGGAGCTCGCGCAGCAGGCGCTCGTCCGGCGCCGCGTCGAAACCGAGGCGCACCAGGCGCCGCGCGCGCAGGAGCACGTGCTCGCGCGTCTCGTCGGCGATCTTCAGGCCCTGGTGCAGGAACACGAGCCGATCGCAGATCCGGTCGATCTCGCCCAGGTGGTGCGAGGAGAGCAGGATCGTCGTGCCGGCCGCCTTCTCGGCCTCGAGCAGCGCCAGCACCTCGCCGCGCTTGTGCGGGTCGAGGCCTTCGCTGGGCTCGTCGAGGATGCGCACGCGCACGCGCGGGGCGAGTGCCGCGCAGACCAGCAGCTGGCGCTTCATGCCGTGGCTGTAGCCGCGCACGCGGCGCTCGAGCGGCAGACCGAGCAGGCGCGCCTGGGCGGTCGCCTTGTCGAAGGCCTCGTGCTCGCGGCCGCGCAGCAGGAACTCGAGCTGCCGCTCGCCCGTGAGCTCGCCGTAGAGCGCGATCTCGCCCGGCGCGTAGCTCGCGCGCTGGCGCAGCGCGAGGCCGTCGCCCTGGAGCGCGGCGCCGTCGAGCTCGACCTCGCCCGCGTCGGGCCGCACGAGGCCCTGCAGGATGCGCAAGAGCGTCGACTTGCCGCTGCCATTCGGCCCGAGCAGCCCGATCACGCCGCCCGGGCCGGCCGAGAGGTCCACGCCAGCGAGCGCCGTCTTCGTCCCGAAGCGCCGCACGAGGCCGCGCGCGCGGATCGTGCCGGCCGAAGTGGGGGTGACTGCGTTCAAGGCGTGCGCGAGGCAGAATAGGGGCCCCACGATGGAGCAGCAAGCGATCACGGTCCTCAAGCGCGACCAGCTCGGGCGCGTCGAGCGCGTCGAGGGCGCACAGGGCGCGTGCGTGCGGCGCGTGGCCTGCGGCAGCTCCGTGCCGCTCTCGGGCCTCTTCGCGCGCCTGTGCGCGCGCCGCGAACGCCGCGCGCTCGAGGCGCTGGCCGGTCTCGAGGGCGTGCCGCGGCTCGTGCAGGACGCCGCGCTCGAGAGCGCGCACCCGGGCCTGGTCGTCTTGCGCAGCTGGATCGAGGGCCGGCCGCTGGCGCGCGCCGAGGAGCTGCCCGAGGACTTCTTCGAGCACCTCGACCGGCTCGTGGCTGCGCTGCACGCGCGCGGCGTGTGCCACAACGACCTGCACAAGGAGCAGAACATCCTGGTCGGCCCCGACGGGCTGCCGTTTCTGGTCGACTTCCAGCTCGCCAGCGTGCACGCGCGGCGCGGTGCGCTCTTTTCGAGCCGCGTGCGCGAGGACCTGCGCCACGCGGAGAAGCACCGCCGGCGCTACACGCGCCTGGGCCGCGGGCCGCGCGGGGAGAGCCAGGCCGGCGCGGGGGCCGCCTACCGCCGCTCCTGGATCGCGCGCGCCTGGAAGCGCGGTGTCAAGCCGCTCTACGAGTTCGCCACGCGCCGCGTGCTGGGCACGCGCGATGGCGAGGAGCGCCGCAGCGAGCTCGGGCCCTGGCCGCGCTGGACGCCGCCGCTGGGCGCGCGCCGCGGCTGATCAGTTGATGTCCTCGCGGTAGATCCAGCGGCGCTTCTTCTGCTCGTCGTGGCGGTGCGTCACGAGGCGCCAGAGGTCCTGTGGCCCGACCACCGCGAGGTACTCGCGCGTCTTGCCGCCCGACTGGAAGCTGACGATGCCGGCCGCCAATCCCACGAGCTTGCGGCGCGAGGGATCCTCCGGGTCGGGCACGAAGACACCCGCACCGGTCTGGTCCTCGCGCCCGCGCAGCTCCTTGGGGATGCTGGTCAGGATGCCCAGCGCGCGCGGTTCGTCGGCGACCGTTACCAGCGCCTCCCAGGGACCGTGTCCGTCGCGGCCGACGACGGTCAGCTCCTGGCCCGGCTTGGGATCGACGAAGCTGATCGTCACCTCCGGCAGCCGGATCTCGGTCTCGGCCGTGTAGAGGCCGCCGCCGACGGGCTCGATCACCACCGGCTCGACGCTCGGGCCGTCGCCGAACCAGGCCGTGACCTCCGCCCGGCCCGAGCTGGCGGTATGGCCGAGGAACACCAGGCCGTGGTCGGTCGCGACACCGAGCTCGTCGCCCTTCTGCGTGCGGATCGTGAGCGTCGGGTCGGCCAGCACGCGCGAGCCGATGCAGGCGCTGCAGCCGAGCGCCAGCAGCGCCGGCAATGCGATGCGCGGCAGCAGGCTCACTGGAAGCGCCCGAACCACTGGCGGTAGCCGTCGTTCTCGGGGTCGAGCTCCATCGCCAGGCCGGCTTCCTTCTTGGCCTCGGGGTTGTCGATCTTCTTGTCCTCGTCCTCGCTGCTCGAGAGCGTGATGCTGCCGCCGCCGAAGCGGCTGCCGAAATTCAGGCGCCCCGAGAGGGCGCAGGAGTAGTCGTAGTGGAAGTTCTGGTTGAGCGGCTCCATCGCGACCGCTTTCTTCAGGTCCTCCAGGCCGGCCTTGGGCCCCTTCTTGAACATCGCGCACTTGCCGCGCGCCCAGTACGCGCGCGGATCGCTCGAGCCGGCCTCGATGGCCGCGTCGAGGTCGATGTGCGCGTTCTCGAAGTCGCCGCGCTGCATCAGGTACATGCCGCGCTTGAGGCGCGCTTCCGGACCGGCGATGGGGATGTTCTCCATGAACGTGCGCCAGTCCTGCTCGAGCTGCTCCTCGTCCTTGTCCTTGAGGCCCAGCTTCTGCAGCAGGAACTTGCGGATGTTCGCGGGCGAGACCATCTTGCCGTTGCCGGTCAGGCCGCCGGTCGCGACGCTCTCGACCTCGAGGCCCTTCTCGAGCGTGTAGAGGCTCTTGAAGAACTTGTTGAAGGACTTCTGGTACTTGCCGTTGTCGAAGTTGTTGAGGAAGTAGACGAAGGCCCAGCCGAAGGCGTACTGGAAGCCGTCGTACTCGTCGTGGCTGAGGAAGAACAGCTCCTCGAGCTTGGTGAAGGGACGCTCGGCGAAGCGCCGCGACTTGCCCTTCGCGCCCTTGCCGGCGCTCTCGCCGGTCTTGACGCCGCCGTCCTTCTCGCCCTTGATCGCTTCCTGCACGGTCAGCACGCGGTCGGTCTGCAGCTCGCCGGGCTTGATCACGAGCTTGCCGTTCTTGTCGCGCTCGACCTTCGAGGAGCCGAAGTAGTCGGCCATGCCCTCGTTGAG
The DNA here is from genome assembly GCA_963829015.1 of uncultured Planctomycetota bacterium. GTDB lineage: Bacteria > Planctomycetota > UBA1135 > UBA1135 > JADJLZ01. The sequence continues at coordinate 1,018,538 of CAWHGR010000001.1, forward strand.
CCAGATCTGCGGCTCGTACTGCTGGTTGATCAGGTAGGTCAAGAGGTGCGTGCACTCGTGCAGCGCGACCCAGGTCGTGAGCGAGGGCTCGGAGTAGTCGTGGAAGAAGTTGAGCGTCTTGTTGAACGACCAGAAGTAGCCCAGCACGCCCGGACTCACGCCGGCGCGCGAGTCCGAGAGCGTCAGGAACTCGTCGTAGGTCTTGTAGATGTTGATCGTCATCTTCGTGCGCCGCATCACGGGCGTCGGGTTGATGCCGATCCTCTGGTCCATCATGTTGTAGTAGGCCTCGAGCAGCTCGCAGTAGTAGTCGAGCAGTTCGGGCGAGGTGTCGGATTTGAAGACGAAGTGCGCCGTCTCCTTGGTCCAGGCGTTGCCCCAGTCGGCGTGCGCCGCGAGCTCCTCGGTGTGCGCCTTGCTCTTCTCGTGCTCCTTCTTGAGCTCCTCCTCGTAGGCCGGCTTCGAGAACCACTTGCCGCGGTACTTGACGAAGCCGTCGGCGAGCTTCTTCTTCTCGTCGTCGTTCTTGGGCACGTACTCCGACATGTCGCCTTCGATCTCGACCGACTGCACGGCCTTCTTGTCGGGGATCACGAGCTCGCCGTTCTCGAACGTGAACTTGTAGCCGGCGCCCTCTTCGCGCGCCTTCTTGGGCGAGAGCACGCGGCCGTCCTGCGTCAGCACGCGGTCGGCCAGCGCGGGCGCCGCGAAGAGCAGCGCGCCGCAGACGAGTGCAGAGCCGCGGCGCATCACTTGGTGTAGTCCTTCCAGGCCTGCTCGAGCGCGTCCCAGTCGACGCCGTCGAAAGCCTGGTTGACGGCCTGCTCGAGGTCCTCGGTCGAGCCCAGCACCTTGAAGTAGGTCGCGAGGATGTTGTCCCAGGCCGGATTCCAGCCCTTGGCGTGCGCCGCCTTGCCGGTGCGCAGGAAGTAGATGAACGACCAGCCCTGGGCGTAGTGGATGCCGATGTCCGTGCCGTACTTCTCGTTCGACGAGTAGTACGCGCGCTGGTCCATCTTGACCAGCTCCTTCAGCGGCACCGTGTGGCCCTGCTGGATCGCCTGCGCGATCTCCTCCTTGCGCCAGGAGTTCTTCTCCAGCTTGAACTTCCCGCCCGCCTTCTGGCGCTGGAAGCCCGAGTAGTAGTCGCCGGTGCCCTCGTTGTACCAGCTGTGCGGCGAGAGCTTGCCGTAGAGGTAGTAGATGTACTGGTGGAAGCCCTCGTGGTTGAGCACGATCCACGTGTCGCCCTTCCCGCCCACCTTGCGGTCGTCGTAGAGCACGAGTTCCTTGGCGCTGGGGCTCCAGTAGCCGGCCGACCCGCCGGGGCCGCCGTAGCTCGAGTACTCCGCCTGGTCCTTGCACACGCGCACGATGCTGCACTTCGAAGCCTCGCGCGGGTCGACGTTGCCGTTGAGCGCCTTGTCGAATTCCTGCTCGGCCTTCTTCTCGGCTTCCTTCTCGGGATCCTTCTCCTTCGAGTCGCCGGTGTGCGCCTTGGCCGCGGCCGCCTTGATCTCCTGCATCTTCTCGTAGGGATAGTCCTCCTCGTAGACGTCGCGGATCGCCTCGAGGCGCATCATCAGCTCGTCCAGGAAGGCCTTGTCGGTGTTGTCGGAGATGATGAAGTAGCGCGGGGTTTCGTAGAGCTTCCAGACACCGTTCAGCTTGGCCATGTCGGCCTGCAGCTCGGCCCGGCGCTTGTCGCGGTAGGTCGCGCCCTCGGCCAGGGCCACGGAGGTGTCCTTGACCTCCAGCGGCTTGAACGACTTGGCCATCTGCTCGAAGGGCTGCTCGTACTTGGGCCACTTCTTGCCGCCCACCCCGACACCGATCCAGGCCACCTCGGTGGACGGGTTGAGTTTGTAGAGCATCACGTAGAGCCGGATCTCGTCGGCGCCCTTCATGGCCGAGTACTCGTACTCGGTGGCCGGGATCTTGTTGATCTCGAGCTCCTTCTTGGAGACCTCCTTGGCGCTCGCGAAGTCCTGCAGTTCGCCTTCGCGCTTGAGATAGGAAGCGAGGTCCTTGGAGCGCTGCTTGATGTCGATCTTCTTGCCCGAGTCCTTGTCCTTGTCCTTCTTCGCGGAGGCGGCGTCGAAGCGCACCAGCCAGACGTGCAGGAAGAGGGCCTGGGACTTGTCCACCAGCGTGTACTTGATCGTCTTCGGGTCGAACTTGGCGATCACGTTGCCCTCGTTCGGATCCGGCGGGATCAGCTGGTAGCCGTCCGGCACGCGGACCTGGAAGCCGAGCTCGCTCGACTCCTTGTACCAGTCGCCGACTTTCGGGGCCTGCGCGCGAGCGGGCGGTGCGGCGAGCAGGAGTGCGGCCAGGGAGAGCAGGAAGGTGGCTCTGAAGTGCCTCATGATTCGACTCCTGGGTGGGAGGGCGTCGCGTCCAGAGTAGCAAGATCCGCCCCCTTGGACGGCAAGCAGGGAACGGCGGGGGTCGCTTTTTCCTGGTGCTTCCTTCAAGCTTTACCAACCCGGGAGGGAACGAGGCGTAGCGCGCCCGTCCCGCCTTCCAGGCTCCGTCCTCTCGAAGAGAGTCGTCCCATGCGCCCCCTCCACGGCTTGATCGGTCTTCTCGCACTCGTTGCGCTCCTCGTCGGCGGACTCTTCTGGCTCAGCGGCAAGCGCACGGCCGACACGCTCGAGCGCAGCGCGGCCGAAGCCCCGCTGGCGCCGGGCAAGCCCGCACCCGAGGCCGAGCTCTCGGCCACGGACGCGCCCGACGCGAAGGCCGAGCGCGCCGCGCAGCCGGCCGGGGCCGTGAAGCTCGAGGGCTCGGCGGCCGCGAGCGATCTGGCCAACGGCCTGCAGGGTCGTGTGGTCGGGGCGGATGGCCAGCCGGTGCCCGCGGCCAAGGTCTACGCCGCCCCGTCGGGCGAGTTCGATTTCCTGCCGCTCGACGCGGCCGATTCGAAGCTGCTGGGCGGCGCGAAGCGCGCGCAGGCGGTGAGCGATGCCCAGGGCCGCTTCCAGCTGCCGCTCTCCGGCCAGACGCACGTGCGCCTGGCGGTGCGCGCGAGCGGCTTCGCACCCTTGGACGCCGAGCGCACGCTGGCGCGCGGCGAACGAGACCTCGGCGACGTGGCGCTCGAGCAGGGCGTCGTGCTCGAAGGCCGCGTGATCGACCAGACCGGGCGCCCTGTCGCCGAGGCGCAGATCTACTCGCGCCCGCGCACGGCGGGCTTCGGCATCGAGATGATGGGCGGTCGCGGCCGGCCGCCGCTCGCGACGACCGACGCCCAGGGCCGGTTCAAGATCGACATGCTGGCCAGCGGACCCTGGCGCATGCTGGTCAACTCCGACGACCACCCGGACAAGAGCTTCGACGGCGAGTCCGAACGGCCAGGCGCCGTCACGCGCAACCTCGAGTTCGCGCTCGAGGAGGGCGCGCAGATCTCCGGACGCGTCACGGGCGCGGCGGGGGAAGCGCTCTCCAAGCTGCAGGTCAACGCGCAGCAGCGCTCCGAGAACGACGATGCCAACGGCGAGGGGCTGGTCTTCGGGCCCGAGGGCTTCGTCACGCCGCGCAAGGCCAAGGTCGGCGCCGACGGCAGCTTCGTCGCACGCGGCCTGAAGCCCAACCAGAACTACAGGCTCGCGGCGCAGCCGGCGGACAACGGGTTCTTCGGCTACGGCATGGGCGCGCGCGGCGGCGTCAGCGCCAAGTCCGGCGACCGCGGCATCGAGGTGCCGTTCAAGCCCGCGGCCGCGATCGTCTGCCAGGTGGTCGACGCCGCGACGGGCAAGCCGATCACCGAGATGGACGTCAAGGCGGGCTACGGCTGGTCGATGCCGCTGATGGACGCGGACAACAAGCCCAAGACCTCGTTCCCCGACGGCAACGTGCGCTTCGACCGGCTGCCGCCGCGCTTCGGCGGCGGCTCCGGGCTCAAGCTGCGCATCGACGCGACCGGCTACAAGAGCTACGAGAGCCCCGAGCTGACCGCGGTGCAGGGCCAGGACCTCGACCTCGGCGTCGTGCGCCTCGAGCGCGCGCCCGTGTGCCGCGTGCAGGTGCTCGATCTCTCCACCGGCCAGCCGATCGCGGGCGCCGAGGTGCTGCTGCGCGAGGACACCGGCAACGAGGGCAATCCCTTCAGCAACGTGCAGATCCGCCGCGCCGGCGGCAGCACGCGCACGGTCAACGACCAGGGCCAGAGCCAGGGCACGACCGGCGCCGACGGCACCGTCGTGCTTTCGAGCTTTCCCGGCAAGCAAGCGAAGCTCAAGGTCAAGCACGACGACTACGCGGTCTGGCAGAGCGGCCCGCTCACGCTCGCGAGCGGCAGCGACCACCAGGAGACCGTCAAGCTCGCGCGCGGCGGCGAGGTGCTCGTCACGGTCCAGGACTCCAAGGGCCAGCCCGTGGCGGGCGTCGAGATCGAACACTCCAGCGCCGCTGGCACGGAGCAGAGCGGCTGGATGCGGCGCATGAACGGGGAGGGTACGTCGCGCACCGATGCGCGCGGCGAGCTGGTCTTCGCGCACCTCGAGGCAGGCACGCACCGCTTCCGCGTCAGCAGCGGCAACGGTCCCATGGTCTTCGGCGGCGGCGGCGGAGCGGGTTCGTTCCAGGCGACGTTCGTGATGGACGGTTCCGGCGGCGCCGAGCCGCAGGAGGATCCCTGGAGCTCGGTCGAGGTCCTCGAAGGCGGAAATGCGCCGCTCAAGCTGCTCGCACCCGCGCGGGCCAGCGTCGTCGGCCGCGTGCGCGAGGGCGGCAAGGCGCTCGCGGGCGCCAGCGTGCGCCTCGAGGCGCAGCGCGAAGGCAGTCCCGGCATGCCGGACATGCCCTTCTTCGGCGGCCAGAACGGGCCGCGCACGAACGGCAGCGGCGAGTACAAGCAGGAGGGCGTCAAGCCCGGCAAGTACAGCGTGCACGTCACGCACCCCTCGCGCGCGATGGGCTGGGAAGGCGAGCTCGAGGTCGCCGAGGGCGAGCTGCGCTACGACATCGAGCTGCCGATCGCGATCGTCGAAGGCCGCGTGCTCGCTCCGGACGGCAAGCCGATCGCCGGCGCGCGCATCAGCGCCGAGCGCGCCCAGGAGAAGTCCGCGCAGACGCAGATGGTCTTCAACGTCGTGATGGCCGGCGACAACGGCGACGTGATGAGCTTCGGCGGCAGCGGCGGCGGCGAGGCGGTGCGCAGCGATGCCGACGGGCGCTACACGCTGCGCGGCCTCTTGACCGACACGGACCTCGTGGTGCACGCCACGGGCAAGGACTTCTCGCCGGCGAACTCCGAGAAGTTCCGCTGCGCGCCGGACCAGACCGTGCGCGGCATCGACGTGCACCCCAAGCAGGGCGGCATCCTCGAGGTGCACGTCACGCGCGCGGGCCAGGCGGCGACGGGCGTGCTGGTCAACGCGTTCCACAAGGGCAAGGACGGCACCGAGGACAACCAGCAGTCCGAGATGACCGGCCCGGGCGGCGTGGCGCACTTCACCGGCCTCGAGCCGGGCGAGTGGGAGTACAGCGTGACCGACTTCTCGGCCAGCCCGGACACCAACGCCGAGCCGCAGGAGAGCCCGCGCAAGGCGGTCGAGATCAAGCCCGGCGAGACGAGCAAGTCCGAGCACGAGCTGCACTGACACGCGCCGGCGCGCGGGGAGTAGACTGGCAGGGCCGAGGCCCTTTCCCGTGCGCTCCCGGATCCTCCTCTGTCTGCTGCTCGCGCTGGCGCTCGCCTGGGTCGGTGTGGCGCTGCTGGTCGATGCGCGCGATGCGCGCGTGCTTGCGGGCGAGAACGCCGAAGGGGCCGGGGCGCAGCGCGCGCACGCGCTGCTCGCGGCGGGTGAGCTCAATCGCACTGGCCAGGATCCCGCGGCCGCGGACGAGTCGCGGCGCATCGCGCTCGGTGGCGTGACCGAGGCCGACGTCGCCGCGGAAGCCGCGGCCAAGGCGCCCGCGCGGGTCACCGGCCGTGCGCTCTCGCCCGCAGGCGCCGCGTTGCCCGGAGCGCTGGTCTACGCATCCTCGGGCGAGCACTGGGGCCTGATCCCGCTCGACATCGAGCCCGAGGCGATCCCGCGCGGCTGGCCCGAGATCCAGCGCACACAGACTGACGCCGAGGGTCGCTTCGTGTTCGAGAAGCTGAAGAGCGGTCCGTTGCGCCTCGAGATCCGCGCGCACGCCTGCGCGCCGCTGCGCCAGGACCGGCTCACGCTGCCGCCCGCGTACAAGCTGCACGATCTGGGCGACTTCGCGCTGCTGCAGGGTGTCGCGCTCTCGGGCAAGGTCGTCGACCGCGCAAACCAGGGGCTCGCGGGCGTCAAGCTGTTCCAGGTGCTCGAGGGCGGCAACGGCGCCTCCGGCATCGCCGCTCCCGGCCGCGGCCTGCCGCTCGGGGAGAGCACGGCCGAGGGCGCCTTCCTGGTCGACGAGTTGCCCGCCGGTCCCTGGCACATCCTCTTCGACGCGCCCGGCTACGCCGTGGCCGACCTCGACGGACGCACGGAGCGGCCGGGCGAGGAGCAGAAGAACCTCTTCGTGCGTCTGGAGTCGGGCACGGACTGCTGCGGGCGCGTGCTGGCCGAGGCGAACTCGCCGCTGCCGGCCGGCCTGCACGTGCAGGCGCGCCTCTCCGACGAGCGCGATGGCCAGGCTCCGCCGCAGGCGGCCGAGCCGCTGCCCGCGCCCTCGCGTCTGATGCGCATGCGCAGCGCCGCGGTCGACGCCGAGGGCAACTTCTGCCTTTCGGGACTCGAGCGCGCGCGGCGCTACCGCTTCACGCTCTGGCAGGACGGGCCCGACGGCAAGTGGAAGCGCGTGCCGGGCGTCGAGGCCCTCGCCGCCTGGGCCGGCGAGCGCGGCCTGTGCTTCCGCCTGAAGCCCGCGGCGACGCTCAGCTTCCACGTCGTCGACGCGTCGAGCGGTGCTCCGCTCGAGGAGTTCTGTGTCTGGGCCGGCATCGGCCGCGAGCGGCTGCTGCGCGACGACAGGAACGAGGCGCGCCGCCGCTTCGAGGGCGGGCGCGTGGAGTGCAGCGACCTGCAGCCGCAGACGCCGTCGCGACCCGTGCTCGTGCGCGTGCGCGCCACCGGCTACCGCGACTACGAGAACAAGAACGTGCAGATCCGCGCCGGCACGCCCACCGACCTGGGCGAGATCCGGCTCGAGCGCGCCGCGCGCGTGCAGGTGCGCGTGCTCGACGCGCGCGACGACACGCCGGTCGAGGGCGCGCGCATCGTCTGCGGCCAGCAGGACAAGGGCGATCCGGCCGACTTCCTCTCGGGGCCAGACGAGCAGGAGTTCTGGGGCGACCTCAACTGGCAGTTCGCACGCAGCGCGCGCGACGGGACGGCCAGCTTCACGGCCATCGCGGGTCAGAACCTCGCCCTGCGCGCCGACGCCAAGGGCCTGCTCGACAGCGAGACGCAGAAGCTGCACATCCCCGCCGAGGGCGACACGTCGGTCGTGCTGCGGCTCGCGCACGGCGGGCGCGTGCTGGTGCGCGTCGGCGACGGTCTGGGCCACGCGGTGCCTGGCGTGGGCATCGCGCACAAGCCGCCCGCAGCGGACGGCCAGGGCGACGAGGACTGGCAAGTGGACGAGGCCGAACTGAAGAGCGACTCGGCCGGCGTGGCGCGCTTCGAGGCGCTGGTGCCCGGCCTGCACGCCTTCCGCGTGCACGACCAGACCGGCCAGGTCTGGCAGGAGCTCGGCAGCGCGGCCGCCTCGCGCGGCTGGGTGCAGCTGACCGTGGTCGAGGGCTCCGAGGAGACGGTCGAGCTGCGCGCTCCGCCGCGCGGCACGCTCGTGGGGCGCGTGCGCGAGGGCGGACGGGCGCTGGAGGGCGCCAGCCTGCGGCTAGTGGAGCAGCGCGAAGGCGAGGAGCAGGGCGATCAGGGCGGGCAAGGGCCCAACGACCCGCTCGCCAGCGTGACCGATCACCAGGGGCAGTTCCGCTACGAGGGCCTGCGCTGCGGCAGCTACACGCTGGTGATCCACCACCCCAGCCGGCGCATGCCGGCGCGCTTCCCGGTCGAGGTGCGCGCCAGCGAGCGCAGCGCCGAGTTCGACCTCGACGTGACGGTCGTCGAGGGCCGCGTCAGCGACCTCGCGGGCCACGCGCTGCCCGGCCTCGAGGTCTGGGCCGCCCCGCTCGCCGGCCAGGGCGACGAGCAGGAGCCCTACCAGATCGTGCTGCGCGAGGACGAGCGCGGCTCGGTGCGCGTCAACTACGAGCAGACCGCCCGGCGCAGCGCGCGCACCGACGCGCAGGGGCACTACGAGCTGCGCGGCCTGGCTTCGAACGTGCCGCTGCGCGTGCACATCGAGGGCGAATCGGTCGAGACCTTCGACTCGCCGCCGCTGACGCTTGCGCCCGACGAGCTGCGCCACGGCCTGGACTTCGCGCTGCGCATGGCCGGCACGATCCGCGTCGAGCTCGAGGGCGGCGAGGCGAACCAGGGCAGCTGGTACGAGGTGCGCGCGCTGCTCGTGCGCGACGGCAAGGAGGAGCAGCGCTCCTCGACCTGGATCGGGCCCTGGAATCGCAAGGACGAACTGCGCGCGCTCGCGCCCGGACACTACAAGCTCGTCTGCACACGCCAGGGCGGGGCCGGCGGACCCGAGCCGGCCGTGCAGGAGCTCGAGCTGCACGAGGGCGAGACGCTCGAAGTGCGCTTCCCGGCGCGCTGACAGCACGCAGCGCGCGAGGCTACGATGCGCGGAATGTCCGCCCGCGCCTACGACGCGCTCCTGCTCGACCTCGACGGGACGCTGCTCGACGACCAGAGCCTCGTGCCGGCGCGCACCAACGAGGCCTTGCGCGCGGCCAGCGCCCGGGGCGTGCGCGTGATGGTCGCGACCGGCCGCTCGAACCTCTCGGCCCACGACGTGCTGGTCGAGCTCGGGCTCGAGGCGCCGGCGATCGTCTTCAACGGCGCGGGGCTGTACTGCGCGCGCCGCCGGCGGCTGCTCGAGGAGCGCACGCTTGGCAACCGCACGCTGCAGCGCACGCTGGCCTTCGCCGAAGAGCACGGGCACCTGCCGGTGGTGATGTGCGCCGACAAGAAGCTCGCGCTCGAGCCGCGCGACGCGGCCGAAGAGGCGGCGCTGTCGCTGATGACCGGCCTGCAGATCGTCGCGCGCGAGGAGCTCGCCGCCGAGTACGTCATGCGCGTGACGCTCTTCTCGCGCAGCCACGCGCGCTCCGAGCACTTCGCCGAGGAGCTCGAGCGCTCGGTCGCGCTGCCGCTCTACACCACGCACTTCCCGCTCAACGCACTGGCCTCGCACCGCGCCAGCCCGCTGCACGTGCTCGACATCCACCCGCCCTGCCGCGGCAAGGGCGAGGCGCTGCGCGTGCTCGAGGAGAGCTACGGCATCCCGCGCGCGCGCGTGGTGGCGGTGGGGGACGCGACCAACGACATCCCGATGTTCGAGCTGGCGGGCCTGTCGGTGGCGATGGAGAACTCGATGAGCGAGGCGCGCGCGGTCGCGCAGCGCGTGATCGGCTCGAACAACGGGCCCGCGATCGCCGAGCTGGTCGAGGAGTTGTTCCTTACGGAACCAGGCATTCTTCTCCCCGATTCGCCCTGACGCTCGCGGCCGCCCGGCGCGGAAGCGCGAATCGGGGAGAAGAATGCCTGGTTCCGTATCAGCGCTTCTTGCCCGGCTTCTTCGGCTTGGCGGACGGCTCGGGGTCAGCGGGCTTCGGCGCCTCGGCGGCGGGTTTGGCCTCGGGCGCCGGGCTCGCGGGCGCGCTGTCCTTCTTGGCCGCCTCGCTGTAGGACTTCGAGCGGTAGTCGGTCTGGTAGAAGCCGCTGCCCTTGAAGACCAGGCCCGCGCCGGCGGAGATCAGGCGCTCGAGCTTCGGCTTCTTGCACTTCGGGCAGGTGCGGCGCGGCTTCTCGGAGATGCCGTGGAAGATCTCGAGCTGGTGCCCGCAGGCCGCACAGCGGTAGTCGTAGGTCGGCATCAGTCGGCCTCCCCGGCCGCGCGGCTCGCGCTGGCGGCGACGCGCACGTGCGCCGGGCGCAGGATCTGGCTGCCGAGCGTGTAGCCGCGGCGCAGGGTCGCGAGGATCGTGCCCTCGGGCTCGTCCTCGGTCTCGACGCGCTCGACCGCCTGGTGCACCGCCGCGTCGAAGCGGCCCGCCTCGGGCACGAGCTTGACGCCCTCGCGCTCGAGCACCTTCCAGAGCTGCGCGCGCGTCAGCTCGACGCCCGCATGCAGGTTGCGGCCCTCGGCGCTGGCGCAGGGCGCGGAGAGCGCCATCTCGAGGTAGTCGAGCACCAGCAGCAGCTCGGTCAGCAGCGCCTGCTTCGAGCGCGCGACCGCGGCCTCGGTGTCGCTGCCGATGCGCCGGCGCAGGTTCTGGTAGTCGGCCTGGGCGCGCTGCCAGCTGGCGCGGTACTCGTCGCGCTCGGCACAGGCCTTGGCGAACTCGTCCAGCGGCGCGGCGGCCTGGGCGTCCGGTGACTCGTCCTGCGGATCTTCGGTGCTCATGGCGGGGTTCAGCTGAAGTAGCTCGAGATCTTCTCGAAGAAGCTCTTGTCGCCGCTGCGCTTCTGCTCGATGGCCGCGAACTCGCGCAAGAGCTCCTTCTGGCGCTCGGTCAGCTTCTCGGGCACCTCGATGAAGACGCGCACGAGCTGGTCGCCGCGTCCGGAGCCCTCGAGCTCGGGCAGGCCCTGGTGGCGCAGGCGGAAGACCTTGCCGCTCTGCGTGCCGGGCGGGATCGACATCTCGGCCCGCCCGCGCAAGGTCGGGATCTCGACCTTGTCGCCCAGCGCCAGCTGCTGGAAGGCGAAGGGCAGCTCGCACAGGAGGTCCGCGCCGTTGCGCTGGAAGACGCGGTGCTCGCGTTCGCGCACGACCACGTACAGGTCGCCGCGCGTGGCACCCTGGTCGCCGGCGTCGCCCTGCTGCGGCACGCGCAGGCGCAGGCCGTCCTCGACGCCGGGCGGGATCTTGAGCTTGATCTCGCTCTTCTCGGCCTGCTTGCCCGTGCCGCGGCAGTCGCTGCAGGGGTGCTCGATGAAGCTGCCCTCGCCGCGGCAGCGCGGACAGGTGGTCGCGAGCGTGAAGAAGCCCTGGTTGCGGTGCACCTGCCCGCGTCCGCCGCAGGTGGCGCACACGACCGGCTGCGTGCCGGCCTTCGCGCCGCTGCCCTTGCAGGTCTTGCAGGACTCGTTGCGCTTGAGCGCGATCGTGCGCTCGACGCCCGAGTCGATCTCCTCGAGCGAGAGCTCGAGGTCGATCTTCAGGTCGCGCCCGGGCTGCGGGCCGGCGCGGCGCCCGCGTCCGAAGCCCTCGCCGAAGCCGAACACGTCGCCGAACGCGGAGAAGATGTCCTCCATGTTCGTGAAGCGCTGGCCGTCGTAGCCGCCGCCCTGGCCGAAGGCCTGGTGGCCGAACTGGTCGTACTGCTTGCGCTTCGGCTCGTCGGAGAGCACCGCGTAGGCGTCGGCGCACTCCTTGAAGCGCTCCTCGGCCTGCTTGTCGCCCGGGTTGCGGTCGGGATGGAACTGCAGCGCGGCCTTGCGGTAGGCCTTCTTGATCTCCTCGGCGCTCGCACTGCGCGCCAAGCCGAGGACCTCGTAGTAGTCGCGCTTCCCGCTCATGCCGCTTCGCTGGGGCCGCGCCGGGAGCCGGGCGGAGGCAGCGGGATCAGCTCAGGCTGCCCTCGACCTTGGGCTTCTCGTCCTTCAGCTCGGTGACCATCGAGTCGGTCGTCAGCAGCAGGCCGGCGATCGAGGCCGCGTTCTGCAGCGCCGAGCGCACGACCTTGGCCGGGTCGATGATGCCCGCCTTGAACATCTCCACGTACTCGCCCTTGAGCGCGTCGTAGCCGAAGGTCTTGCCCTTCTCGCGTGCGTTCTCGACCACCACCGCGCCGTCCTCGCCCGCGTTGGCGGCGATCTGGCGCATGGGGGCCTCGAGCGCCTTCTCGATGATGCGCGCGCCGAAGAGCTCGTCGCCCGAGAGCTTGAGCGCCGCGACGGCCTCGACGGCGCGCATCAGGCACACGCCGCCGCCGGGCACGATGCCCTCCTGGATGGCGGCGCGCGTGGCGTTGAGCGCGTCCTCCATCAGGTCCTTGCGCGACTTCATCTCGGCCTCGGTCTTGCCGCCGACCTTGACCACCGCGACGCCGCCGGTGAGCTTGGCCGCGCGCTCCTCGAGCTTCTCCTTGTCGTAGTCCGACTTGGTGTTCGCGATCTGCACGCGGATCTGGGCCACGCGCTCCTCGATCGCCTTCTTGGTGCCGCGGCCGCCGATCAGCGTGCTGTCGTCCTTGGTGACGCGCACGCGGCGCGCGCTGCCGAAGTGCTCCAGCGTGACCTTCTCGAGCGGCAGCCCGAGCTCCTCGGTGATGGCCGTGCCGCCGGTCAGCACCGCGATGTCGCCCAGGTAGGCCTTGCGGCGGTCGCCGAAGCCCGGGGCCTTGACGGCGCAGACGTTGAGCACGCCCTTCAGGCGGTTGATCACCAGCGTCGCCAGCGCCTCGCCGTCGATGTCCTCGGCGATGATCAAGAGCGGGCGCCCGCTGCGCGCCGCGGCCTCGAGCACGGGCAGGAACTCGCGCACGTTGGAGATCTTCTTGTCGTAGATGAAGATCAGCGGGTCCTCGAACTCGGTCGTGAGCTTGGTGAGGTCGGTGGCGAAGTAGGGCGAGAGGTAGCCCTTGTCGAACTGCATGCCCTCGACCACGTCGAGCACGGTGTCCAGGCCCTTGTTCTCCTCGATCGTGATCACGCCCGCGTCGCCGACCTTCTCGAAGGCGTCCGCCAGCAGCTGACCGACCTCGGGATCGTTGTTGGCCGAGATCATGGCCACGCTGGCCTTCTCCTCGCGCGACTTGACCTTGCGCGACTGCAGCTGGATCGACTCGACCGCGGCCGCGACGCCCTTCTCGATGCCGGCGCGCAGCTCGATCGTGTTGACGCCCGTGGCCAGGTACTTGAGGCCCTCGTTGAAGATCGCCGAGGCCAGGACCGTGGCCGTCGTGGTGCCGTCGCCGGCCACGTCGTTGGTCTTGTTGGCCACTTCGAGCACCAGCTTGGCGCCCATGTTCTCGAAGGGGTCCTCGAGCTCGATCTCCTTGGCGACCGAGACGCCGTCCTTGGTGACCTGCGGCGCACCGAAGGACTTCTGGAGGATCACGTTGCGGCCCGCCGGGCCGAGGGTCACGCGCACGGTCTTGGCGAGCTTCTCGATGCCGCTCTTCATCTTGGCGCGCGCGTTGTCGTCGAACAGGATCTGCTTTGCCATGGGTTCCTAGTCTCTGTGTGTGTGCCGGGGTGTTCGTGGTCTCTTGGATCGCGGAGCGCGGCTCAGAAGTCCATTCCGCCGCCCATGCCGCCCATACCGCCCATGCCGCCCATCTCGTCGTCGCCCATGCCGCCGCCGGGGCCGCCGGGGCCGCCCGCCTTCTTCGGCTCGGGCTTGGTGGCGATCAGCGCGTCGGTGGAGAGCAGCAGCGTGGCGACGCTGACCGCGTTGTTGAGCGCCGCCTTGGTGACCTTGGTCGGGTCGACGATGCCCTTCTGGTACAGGTCGCCGTACTCGCCGCGCAGCGCGTCGAAGCCGTAGCTCTGCTTCTTCTCGCGCAGGATGCGGTGCGCCACGACGGTGCCGTCGAAGCCGGCGTTGGCCGCGATCTGCTGCGCCGGGCGCGCCAGCGCCGCGTAGAGCAGGTCGATGCCCATGTCGTAGTCCTGGTCGTCCTTGGTCTTCAGGCCCTTGAGCACCTCGCGCGCGCGCAGCAGAGCCACGCCGCCGCCCGGCAGCGTGCCCTCGGCGACCGCGGCGCGCGTGGCGTGCAGCGCGTCCTCGATCAGCGCCTTGCGCTCCTTGACCTCGGTGTCGGTCGCGCCGCCGACGTTGATCTGCGCGATGCCGCCCGTGAGCTTGGCCAGGCGCTCCTGGAGCTTCTCGCGGTCGTAGTCGGAGCTGGTCTCGTCCATCTGCACGCGGATCTGCGCCACGCGCGCCTGCAGGTCCTCCTTCTTGCCCGCGCCGCCCACGATCGTGGTGTTGTCGTTGTCGATCACCACACGCTTGGCGGTGCCCAGGTCGCGCAGGGTGAGCTGGTCGAGCTCGCGGCCCTCGTCCTTCATCAGCGCCACGCCGCCGGTCGAGATGGCCAGGTCGAGCAGCATCTCCTTGCGCCGGTCGCCGTAGCCCGGGGCCTTGACCGCGCAGACGTTGAGCACGCCGCGCATCTTGTTCACGACCAGCGTCGCGAGCGCCTCCGAGTCGACGTCCTCGGCCACGATCAGGAGCTGGCGATTGCCCTGCTTGACGAGCTCGAGGATCGGCAGCAGCTTCTGGACCGAGCTGATCTTGTGCTCGGTGACCAGGATCAGCGGCTTCTCGAACTCGCAGGTCATGCGCGCGGGCTCGGTCACGAAGTGCGGCGAGAGGAAGCCGCGGTCGAACTGCATGCCCTCGACGACGTCCACGACCGTTTCGAGCGTCTTGCCGTCCTCGACCGTGATCACGCCGTCCTTGCCGACCTTCTCCATCGCGTCGCCGATCAACGTGCCGATCTTGGGGTCGTTGTTGGCCGAGATCGTCGCCACCTGGCGGATCTCCTCGTTCTTCGCCACCGGGCGCGAGAACTTCTCGAGCTCCGTGCAGACCGCGGCGGCGCCGTCCTTGATGGCCTTGGAGAGGCGCGCCGGGGAGGCCCCGGAGGTGACCGCGCGCAGGCCCTGGGTGAAGATCGCTTCGGTCAGCAGCGTCGCGGTCGTCGTGCCGTCGCCGGCGACGTCGCTGGTCTTGCTGGCGACCTCCTTGACGAGCTGCGCACCCATGTGCTCGTAGGGGTCGGCGAGCTGGATCTCCTCGGCCACCGTGACGCCGTCCTTCGTGACCGTGGGCGCGCCCCAGCCCTTGTCGAGGATCGCGTTGCGGCCGCGCGGGCCGAGGGTGGTGACGACTGCCTTGGCGAGCTTCTCGACACCGCGGCGGATCGCATCGCGCGCGTCGGACTCGAAAACCATTTGCTTGGCCATGTGGATCGGGGCTCGTGGGGTTGCCGGATGGGTGTGCGGGGGGCGCGCTGGCGACGAAGGGTGCGCGCCGCAGGGAACGGAAGACGGCCCGGCCAAGCAAGAACGGTGCCGCATGGCTGAGCGGGCGCACGCTGGCCGCATCTCTGCCTGCTTGGCAGGAAGCTCGGAGCATCCCCCGACCTTCCGCCATCCTGACAGGAGCGCGCGCGGCTAGACTCGCGCCGATGCGCTCGACCCTGGTCGCTCTCGGGATCTGCCTCGCCCTGCTCGGCACAGAGGAGTGGATCCACGCGCAGGTGCGCGAGACCCGGGCCGAGCGCGCGGTCGCGGCGGCGAAGGAGTTCCTGGCTGGGCTCAGCCCCGAGCAGCGCAGCGCGGCGCAGTTCGACTTCGCGTCCCCCGAGCGCTCGACCTGGGCCTTCGTCCCCGGCGACCGCAAAGGCATCGCGCTGCGCGACCTCGACCCGCGCGGGCGCAAGGCGGCGCACGAGCTGCTCGGCCGGCTGCTCAGTACGCAGGGCTACCTGAAGGTCGTCGGCATCGTCGACCTCGAGAACACGCTGCGCGAGCTCGAGCACAACGACAACCGCGATCCGGGTCGCTACTGGCTCGCGTTCTACGGCGAACCCGGCAGCGCGGCCTGGACGGTGCGCTTCGAAGGGCACCACGTCTCGCTCAACGTCTCGGGCCAGGGGGCGGATTTCGCGGGGGTGACACCCTTCTTCCTGGGCACGAACCCCGCCTGCGTCCCGTCGGGCCCGCGCGCCGGGTTGCGCATCCTGCGCCGGGAAGAGGACCTCGCGCGCGAGCTGTACCTCGGTCTCGACGAGAAGCTGCGCGCGCGCGCCACGCTGGCCGGCGAGGTGCCGGCGGATGTGATCCTCGGCCCCGGCCGCGCGGGGTGCTTCGACAAGCCCGAGGGCCTTGCGTTCGCGGAGCTGCCGCCCGTCTCGCGCAGCCTGGCCGCGGCCCTGGTCGGGGAGATCGTCGGCGACTTCCCGCCCGAAGCGGCCGCGGCGCCCGTCGAGCCGCTCTATTTCGCGTGGTGCGGCGGCACGCGCGAGGGCGAAGCGCACTACTGGCGCATCAGCGGACCGCAGTGCGCCTTCGAGCTCGACAACGTGCAGGGCGGCGCCAACCACGTCCACCGCCTGTGGCGCGACAAGGCGCACGACCTCGGCGGAGATGCGCTGCTCGAACACTACCGCAGCGAGCATCGGCGCTAGGATCGTCAGCATGTTGCTCACGCTCCTCGCGCTCGCTGCGCAGACCCAGGCCCCGCTCCGCCCGGTCCTCGTCGCGCTCGACGGCAGCGAGCGCAGCGTCGCACTCGAGCAGCTCGACACGACCGACCCGCGCGCGCAGCAGGCCTGGCGCGTGCGCTTCAGCGGCGCGGGCACGAGCCCCGCGCGCGATGCAGGCGAGGTGCGCCTGTGGACCGGCGAGCGCCTGCGCGGCGCGATCAAGGGCGGCAAGAAGGAGCTGCTGGTGCTGCAGACGAGCGGCGGCGTCGGCCTGGTGATCGAGCTCGACGAGCTCGATTCGCTGCGCTTCCCCGCGCGCATCCCCGACCTGTGGTCGCGTCCGCTCGAGCCCGCCGCGGAGGGCGACCGGCTCTACCGCCGCGCGCGCGAGGCGCTCGACGTGCTCGAGGGCGGCGTCGAGGGCTTCAGCGACGAGGGCGTCGCCTTCCACGACCAGCGCGTGGGCCAGAAGCTCGTGCCCTGGTCCGAGGTCGCGGGTCTGTACATCGACCGGGCCAGCGGCAAGGAGGCCGCGGCGCCGAAGTTCGAGGGCGTGCCGGTCGCGCTCGACCTCGCCGACGGCGGCCGGCTGCGCGGCGGGCTGGTGCGCCTCTCGGCCCAGGGTGTCGAGCTCATGCGCGCGCACGGCCAGGCGCTCAAGCTGCCGCTCGAGTCGCTGCTGCTCTTGAGCGTCGAGGACGCGCGCATCGCCTACCTCTCCGATCTCGCGCCCGCCCAGGCCGGCGCGGCCGCACCCTTCGGCGACGACCTGGGCATGACCTGGCCGCCGCGCGTCGACGGCAGCGTCGGCGGCGGGCCGCTGGCGGCCGGCGGACGCCGTTTCGCGCGCGGGATCGGCATGCACGCGCCCAGCCGCAGCACCTGGAAGCTCGCCGGCGCGTGGAAGGAGCTGCACGGCCTGATCGCCGTCGACGACGAGAGCGCGGCGCTGGCGCTGCGCGGCTCGGTGGTCTTCCGCGTCTTCGTCGACGGCAAGCAGGTCTTCGAGAGCGAGCTGCTGCACGGCGGCGACGCGCCGCGCGCGCTGCCGAAGATCAGCCTCGCGGGCGCGGCCGAGCTGGCGCTCGAGGTGGGGGACGGCGGCGACGGCTTCGCCGGTGATCGCGCCGACTGGCTCGAGCTGACGCTGCAGCGCTAGCCGGCGTTGGCCAGGCTGCGGTAGTACACGCCGCGGTCTCCGCCCTGCTCCTTGGCCGCGCGCAGCGCGCGCTCGGTGTGCGCGCGCAGCGTGCCGACCGAGTCGAGGTCGCTGCCGTCGAAGCACTCGAAGCCCAGCGAGGCCGCGATCGAGAGGCCCGTCCCGCCGCCGAGCAGCGGGCCGCTGAGCGCCGCGATCTCGTCGCGGATGCGGCGCACGACCTTGGCTGCCTCGACCGGGCCGGTGTAGGGCAGCACGACCGCGAACTCGTCGCCGCCCAGGCGCCCGGCCGCGTCCTCGGTGCGCAGGTTGCGGCGGATCACGCCGCCCACGCGCGCGATCACCAGGTCGCCGAAGGTGTGGTCGCGGCGCTTGTTGAACTCGCCGAAGCGGTCGAGGTCGAGCAGCACCAGCGCCAGCGGGAAGCGGTGGCGCTCGGCGGCCGCGAAGTGCTCGATCAGGCGCTGCTCGAAAGCCTTGGGGCGCAAGAGCTCGGTGCGCTCGTCGAACAGCGCGCGCCGGCGCAGCTCCTCGACCTCGCCCGAGGCCCGGCGCTGGGCCAGGAGGCGCGCGGCGCGCCAGACGAGCTCGGCCGGTTGCGCCGTGCGCGGCAAGAGGTCGAAGAGCGGCTCGCGCCCGCGCAATGCCGCCAGCGCCTCCTCGCGACCCGTGCCTTCGACGAGGTAGAGCAGCGCCGGCACGGGCGGGCTCGAGGCCTGCAGCACGAGCTCGATCTCGGCCGCGCCGCCCTCGACCAGCGGGTCGAGCAGCACCAGGTCAGGGGCGCCCTCGGCCAGGCTGCGGGCGCTCTGCTCCAGGCGCTCGCTCTCCCGGACCTGCCAGCCCGCCGCCTGGAGCGCGGTTACGAAGTCGGAAAGCCCCCGGCCGCGGTGGTTGCAGACGAGCAGGCTCTGGGTTTGGTCCATGGCGGCCGGGCGCAGGGGCGGGCACCGAAGTCTACCCCGCTGGAACGAAGTCGCATTTTATCCCCGGAGCCGGGGCCAGGGGCGCGGCGTTGACGGGCGAAAGGGCGCCGCTACACTCTTGGGCCCCGCATTTCGCGCTCCGGGAGCCACCGGCTCCCCGCGGCTCGGGGGGGCGCGCCGGCGCGGTCGAGGCCCGGTGCTGCAGCGGATCCACACTCCTCCTCGGCGCACGCGCAGGCCGCACTCGGGCGCCCGGCGCGCGGGGAGTTCGTCACCCGGGCCCGGCGGACGTTCCGCCGGTGACAACCCGTGATGATCTCGGGCGCACGTGGGCGCCTCGAGCGGGAGCCGCTCCCGCACCAGCGAATTCTCATGCAAGACATCAACCTCCAGGAACTGATCGACGCCGGCGTGCATTTCGGCTGCCGCGTGTCGCGCTGGAATCCGAAGATGGCGCCCTACATCCACGGGCGCCGCAACCTGATCCACGTCATCGACCTGCGCGAGACGCTGCGCGGGATCCTGCGCGCGAAGAACCTGCTCTACCACCTCGCGGCCGAGGGCTCGAACGTCCTCTGGGTGGGCACCAAGCGCCAGGTCAAGGGCGTCATCCAGGACGCCGGACAGCGCACCGGCATGCCGATCGTCACCGAGCGCTGGATCGGCGGCACGCTGACCAACTTCGGCGTGATCCGCAGCCGCCTGAAGCGCCTCGAAGAGCTCGAGAAGCTCGAGGAAGAGGGCGGCATGAACCAGTACTCGAAGAAGATGGGCTCGAGCCTGCGCCGCGAGCGGCGCAAGATCGTGCGCAACCTGGGCGGCATCCGCGAGATGACCACCATCCCCGGCGCGATGGTCGTGGTCGACCCCGCGCGCGAGGCCAACGCGGTCAAGGAAGCGCGCAAGATGGGCCTGGTCGTGATCGGCGTGCTGGACACCGACTGCGATCCGAGCGGGATCGACATCGTCATCCCGGGCAACGACGACGCGCTCAAGTCGGTGCGCCTGATCCTGGACAACCTGGTGCGCTCGGTCGAGGAAGGCTGCGCCAACCACCGCGAGCGCATGGCCACCACCGGCGCCGCCGAGAAGCACTCCGACGACCCGACCCCGCGCAGCGGCGACGAGCCGCGTCCGACGGGCAAGAACCGCATGCCCGAGAACATGTCCGGGCGCTTCGCGCGCGGACGCCGCGCCGAACCGACCGGCCTCTCCGGCGGTCTCGACAAGCTCGCCACCCCCGCCCCCGACTGAGGAACGATGAGCACGATGGAGATCACCTCGAAGATGGTGGCCGACCTGCGCGAGCGGACCGGCCAGGGAATGATGGAGTGCAAGAAGGCGCTGGCCGCCACGGCGGGCGACCTCGAGGCGGCGATCGACTGGCTGCGCAAGCAGGGCATGAAGTCGGCCGACAAGAAGGCCGACCGCGAGATGGGCGAGGGCCGCCTCGCCGTGCACGTCGAGCCCGGCGCGCGCGCCGGAGCGCTGGTCGCCATGACCTGCCAGACCGACTTCCTGGCGGGCAACGACGAGTTCCAGTCGCTGCTCGCGAGCCTCGCCCCGCTGGCCGTGAAGCACAACCTCGCGGATGCCGCGGCGCTCAATGCCGTCAAGCTGCCCTCGGGCAATACCGTCGAGGACACGGTCAAGCTGCTGGTGGGCAAGACCGGCGAGAACATCAAGGTCGCACGCCTCGCGCGCTACGAGAACAAGCAGGGCCTGATCGGTTCCTACGTGCACCACGACAACAAGAAGGGCGCGCTGGTCTCGGTCACGACCGCGGCGCCGCAGGAGAAGGCCGCGCAGGTCCTGCGCGAGCTCTCGATGCACGTCGTGATGAACAACCCGGCCGCGGTGACGCGCGCCGAGGTGCCCGCCGCGGACCTCGAGCGCGAGAAGGCGATCTACCTCGAGGAGGTCAAGGAGAAGCCGCCGGAGATGCAGCAGAAGATCGTCGCCGGCAAGCTCGAGAAGTTCTACGCCGAGCGCGTCCTGCCCGAGCAGAAGTGGATCAAGGACGACACCAAGACCGTCCAGAAGGTGCTCGACGAGGCACTCGGCAAGGGCACGAAGATCGACGCCTTCACGCGCCTGCAGATCGGCAAGTAGCGCTTTCCCTCCGGCAGCCGGCCTGCGTACACTCGCGGGCAGACGACCTCGCATGGCCACTCCGTACCAGCGCGTCCTGCTCAAGCTCTCTGGCGAGGCCCTCGGCGACGGCCAGAGCGGCCACGGCATCGAGCCCGAGGCGGTGCAGCGCATCGCGCGCCAGGTCGCGCGCGTCGCGGGCCTGGGCGTCGAGCTCGCGATCGTGGTCGGCGGCGGCAACATCCTGCGCGGCGCGCAATTCTCGAAGCTCGGCGCCACGCGCGCCAGCGCCGACTACATGGGCATGCTGGGCACGGTGATCAACGCGCTGGCGCTGCAGGACGCGCTCGAGCAGCAGGGCCTGGAGACGCGCGTGCAGACCGCGATCGAGATCCGCCAGGTGGCCGAGCCCTTCGTGCGCCGGCGCGCGCTCTCGCACCTCGAGCAGGGCCGCGTGGTGATCCTGGCCGGCGGCACGGGCAATCCCTTCTTCACGACGGACACCGCCGCCGCGCTGCGCGCGACCGAGCTCTCCTGCGACGTGCTGCTCAAGGGCACGAAGGTCGACGGCGTCTACACCGCCGACCCCAAGAAGGACAAGCTGGCCAAGCGCTACGAGGAGCTCTCCTACATGGAGGTCCTGCAGCAGGGGCTCTCGGTGATGGACGGCACGGCGATCACGCTGTGCATGGAGAACCGCCTGCCCGTGATCGTCTTCAACCTGTTCGAGGAAGGCAACCTCGAGCGCGTCGTGCGCGGCGAGGCCCTGGGCACGCGCATCCGGAGTTGAGCATGAGCTACCAAGCGATCGTCAAGGACACCCGCGACAAGATGGACAAGTCCCTGCACCACCTGCAGGACATGCTGCGCGCGATCCGCACCTCGCGCGCCTCGAGCGCGCTGGTCGAGCACATCCGCGTCGACTACTACGGCACGCCCACGCCGATCTCGCAGATGGCCTCGATCTCGATCCCCGAGCCGCGCCAGATCGTGATCAAGCCCTTCGACGCCTCGTCGCTGACGGAGCTCGTCAAGGCGATCCAGAAGTCCGACCTGGGCATCAACCCGCAGTCGGACGGCAAGCTGCTGCGCCTGACCATGCCGCCGCTCTCGGGCGACCAGCGCAAGAAGTACGCCGCCAAGGTCAAGGAGATGGCCGAGGAGACGCGCGTGGCGATGCGCAACGCGCGCCGCGACCAGAACAAGCACGCCGACGGCGAATCCAAGGGCGGCGGGCTGACCGAGGACGAGCACAAGAAGCTGCAGGACGAGATCCAGAAGATCCTCAAGGAGTACGAGGACAAGGTCACGCAGGTGCTCGACAAGAAGACGGCCGAGATCATGGAGGTCTGAGGGACGGGCGGCTGGTGCTCTGCCGGGCGCCCCGCATCGGTTATCCTCTCGCCCCCTGCCGGGCGCGTAGCTCAGTCGGCAGAGCAACTGGCTTTTAACCAGTAGGTCGAAGGTTCGATTCCTTCCGCGCTCACCAGCTTGCCCCGAACGGCGGAGTTGCTATCCTCTCCGCCCCTCTTTCCGAACGCGCCCGCGTAGCTCAGTTGGTAGAGCAGGTGACTCTTAATCATCAGGTCGAAGGTTCGAGCCCTTCCGCGGGTACCAACACCGACTCGCCGCCCTGAGCGGAGGAACCTCGATGAAGCTCGGCATCCTGTGCGTGTTGTTGGTCGCCGCCTGTCAGTCGCCCGCGCCGGACAGCTCGAGCCTGCCGAGTTCGGCGACCCTGCGCGTGGTCAAGCTGCGTACCGAGCACCTCTCCGAGCCGCTCGGCATCGGCGAGCGCCTGCCGCACTTCGACTGGCGCCTCGAGGCGCTCGACGCGGACGCGCGCGGTCTCGCCCAGAAGAGCTACCGCGTGCTCGTCGCGACCGACCTCGCGACGCTCGCGGAGGAGCGCGGCAACCTGTGGGACTCGGGCGCGGTGCCGTCCGCCGAGACGACCGAGATCGAATACCGCGGCCAGCCGCTCGCGTCGAACCAGCGCGCGGTCTGGAAGGTGCGCGTCGTCGACGCCGGCGGCAGGTCCTCCTCCTGGAGTGCGCCGGCGAGCTTCACGACGGGCCTGTTCGAGGCCAGCGACTGGCAGGCCAAGTGGATCGGTTTCGACGCGCCGCTGGCGGCGAAGTCGAACGAGAGCTCGAACTACGACGGTGCCGAGTGGATCTGGTTCGCCGGCGATGCGCCGGGCGATGCGCCCGCCTGCGAGCGCTGGTTTCGCGGACACTGGGTCCTGCCGGCGGACGCGAAGCTCGCCGAAGCGCGGCTCTCGATCTCCGTAGACAACCACTTCGAGCTCTTCCTGAACGGCGAGAAGGTCGGCCAGGACAAGCAGGACGACATCGACGCCTGGCGCAACGGGGCGGAGTTCGCCGTCGGCGCGAAGCTGAAGGCCGGCGACAACGTCGTCGCGGTGCACGCGACCAATGCGACGAAAGGCGCGGCGGGCGTGCTGGCGAAGCTGCGCATCGCGGGACAGGGCTGGATCAGCGATGGCAGCTGGCGCTCGAGCGACCAATCTTCGCCGGACTGCAGCGCGCCCGCGTTCGACGACGCGAGCTGGCCCGCGGCGAAGAGCCTCGGCGCGTACGGCGTGGCGCCCTGGGGCAAGGTCGGGGCCCAGCCGCTGGTGCTCCCGCCGCCGCGCTACCTGCGCAAGAGCTTCGACGGCGGGTCCGACGTCACGCGCGCGACGCTCTTCGTCAGCGCCCTCGGCCTCGTGCAAGTCGAGCTCGACGGCCGTCGGGTCGGCGACGACTTCTTCACGCCCGGCTGGACGGACTACGACAAGCGCGTCGACTACCGCACCTACGATGTGACCGTCGCTCGTGCACAAGGGTGCGAACGCGATCGGCGCGATCGTCGCCGACGGCTGGTACGCGGGCTACGTCGGCTACGGCAGGCAGCGCAATCACTACGGCGACAAGACGCGCGCGCTCGTCCAGCTCGTGCTCGAGCACCAGGACGGCACGCAGCAGCGTCGTCGCCAGCGATGCCAGCTGGAAGGCCTCGACCGGCGCGCTCGCCGAAGCGGACTTCCTGATGGGCGAGAGCTACGACGCGACGAGGCTGCCCGCGGGCTGGAGCTCGCCGGGCTTCGACGACTCGGCCTGGTCGCCGGTGGACGTGAGCGACCCGATCTCGGCCAAGCTGGAGGCGCATCCGGGCTTCCCCGTGCGCGAGATCCGCGCGCTCGAGCCGCGCGAGATGCGCGAGGTCGCGCCCGACACCTGGGTGCTCGACCTGGGCCAGAACATCGCCGGCGTCGCGCGGCTCAAGGTCGCACGGCCAGGCCGGGCAGAAGATCGTGCTGCGCTACGCCGAGCGCCTGAACCCCGACGGCACGATCTACACCACCAACCTGCGCTCGCGCGCGCGCGACCGACAGCTACGTCTGCAAGGGTGGCGCGAAGCGAGACCTGGGAGCCGCGCTTCACCTTCCACGGCTTCCAGTACATCGAGGTCACTGGCCTCGGCCGGCGCCCCGAGCACGACACGGTCGTCGGCGTCGCGCTCTCGAGCGACACGCCGGTCAGCGGCAGCTTCGAGACCTCCGATGCGATGATCAACCGGCTCTACCAGAACACCTGCTGGACGCAGCGCGAGAACTTCATCGACGTGCCGACCGACTGTCCGCAGCGCGACGAGCGCCTGGGCTGGACCGGCGACGCGCAGGTCTACATCCGCACCGCGAACTTCGTCGCCGACGCGCAGGCCTTCTACACGAAGTGGCTGGTCGACCTCGAGGACGCGCAGCGCGCCGACGGCCAGTTCCCGATGGTGGCGCCGCTCAAGGTCGCGGGCGACGACGGCGGCCCGGCCTGGGCCGACGCCGGCGTCGATCTGTCCCTGGACCGTGTACGACGTGTACGGCGATCGGCGCCTGCTCGCACGGCACTACGAATCGATGAAGCGCTTCGTCGAGTTCTGCGAGAAGCGCAGCGTGAAGCTCCTGCCGCCCGAGAAGTTCCACTGCTTCGGCGACTGGGTCGCGATCCGACGCCGACACGCCGAACGAGGTCATCTTCGAGGCCTACTTCGCCGGCAGCGCGCGCTTCCTGGCGCGCAGCGCGGAGGCGCTCGGCAAGACGGAGGACGCGGCGCGCTACTCGAAGCTCTACGAGGACGTGAAGCGCGCCTTCAACCAGGCCTACGTCGACGCCGAGGGCATCGTGAAGGGCGACACGCAGTGCGCCTACGTGCTCGCGATCGCGTTCGATCTGCGTCGACGGGCCGGCAGCGCGAGAAGGTCGCGCAGCACCTCGTCGAGCGCATCGCCGAGCGCGACTGGCACCTCTCGACCGGTTTCGTCGGCACCAAGGACCTGATGCTCGCGCTGGAGAAGATCGGGCGCAACGACGTCGCCTACCGCCTGCTGTTCAACAAGACCTTCCCCTCCTGGGGCTTCACGATCCAGAACGGCGCGACCAGCATCTGGGAGCGCTGGGACGGCTGGACGCCGGAGAACGGATTCCAGGATCCCGGCATGAACTCGTTCGCGCACTATTCGTTCGGCGCGGTGACGCAGTGGATGTTCGAGAACATCGGCGGCATCCGCCAGGACGCGCCGGGCTTCGCGAAGATCGTGCTCCGTCCGCAGCCGGGCGGCGAGCTGACCTGGGCCAAGGTCGGCTACGACTCGATCCGCGGCCGGATCGAGAGCGACTGGAAGCTCGACGGCGACGCGCTCGTGCTCGAAGTGGCTGTTCCTCCGAACACCAGCGCGACGCTCTTCGTCCCGACGAGCGAGGCCTCGTCGGTCACCGAGAGGCGGAGTTGCCGCGGCGAGCTCGCGGGGCGTGAAGTTCCTGCGCGCCGAGAGCGACGCGGCGGTTTTCGAGCTCCAGTCCGGCCGCTACCGCTTCGCCTGCAAGAAGCCCGTGCTGCGGCGCCTCAGAACCTGAACTGGTCGATGTTCTCCTTCGTGAACCGGAAGGGCGTGCCCAGCAGCACCTGGTCGCCCTTGACGGTCAGTCTCGCCCAGGCGTCCGGCGCGCAGCGTCTCCACTCCCGGCACGAGCCGGCCCTGCGCCGCGGCGTTGGCCGCGTGCACGGTGAGGTAGCCGAGATCGACGGTGTTCCAGAGCGTGATGCTCTCGATGATGCCCTCGTGCACGTACTCGCGGCACAGGCTCGGCACGGAGAGGCCGATCACCTTGACCCGGCTGCCGCTCTGCTTGACCGCCTCGGCGGCACCCGGCACCGCGGCGGCGGCGATGACCATCACGAGCTGCACGTCGGGGAAGGCGCGCAGGATGTTCTGCGTCTCGGTCATCGCCTTGTCGCGCAGTCCGTCGCTGTAGCGCGTCGTCGCGAGCTTCACGTCCGGCCACTTCTGCGCGAGACGGGCCTGGATGTGCTTCAGCCAGGCGTTCTGATTGGCGGCCGTGACCGAGGCGCTGACGATCGCGAACGTGCCCTTGCCGCCGAGGATGCGGCCGGCCTCGTCGGTGAGCGCTTGGCCGATGGCCTCTTCGGTGGCCTGATTGACGAAGAAGTCGCGCGCGTCGGGCGCCGCGTCGGCGTCCCAGGTGAGCACCTTGATGCCGCGCGCGCGCGCCTTGCGCAGCACGGTGCTGATCGCGGCCTGGTTCTCGACGCTGACGCCGATCACGTCGACACCCTTGGTGATCCAGGCCTCGACGATCTCGTTCTGCCGCGCGGCGTCGGTGTCGTTGGGCCCGTCCCAGATGAGCTCCACGCCGAGCTCCGCGGCCGCGGCCTGTGCGCCCTGCAGGCAGGAGGCGAAGTACGGATCGCTCTTGTTCTTCGGCATCAGCGCCACGCTCACGCGCTGCGCGGCCGCGGGGCCGGCGGGCGCCTTGGCGATCGAGCGCACGAGGGCCAGGTTCGTGAGCGCGATGATGGCGGCCGCGAGCAGGATGGCGACGACGATGGCTGCGACTTGCGAGTTCTTCATGCGGAAGGGGAGTGAGGGGAGGGCGCTGGTCGTGCGGGTCGTGAGGTTGCCGAAGCCGACGGCGAGGAGCAGCAGCGCGCCTTGCAGGATCAGCGCCAGCTCGCCCGGCAGTCCCGCGAGCAGGAGGCCATTCTGCAACACGGCGAGACAGAAGAGCGCCAGCACGCTGCCCGGAACCGACGCGACCCCGCCCTCGAGGCGCGTGCCGCCGAGCACGACGACGGTGATCGCCGCGAGCTCGTAGCCGGTGCCCGCGTCGGCCTTGGCCTGGCCGAGGTGCGCCGTGTAGAGCACGCCCGCGGCAGCCGCGGCGAGGCCCGCGAGCGCGTGCACGGCGAAGAGGTGGCGCTCGACCGCGATTCCGGCGTGGCGCGCGGCGGCGGGCGAGTGGCCGATCGCCGCAAGGCGCCGGCCGAAGGGCGTGCGCTGCGCGAGGACGAAGGCGCCCGCGGCGGCGGCGCAGAGCAGCGGCAGCTGTGCTGGCACGCCGGCGAGATATCCCTGCCCGAGGAAGAGGAACTCGGCCGGGAAGTCGCTGAAGACCGCGTACCCGCGCGTGCTGCCCTCCGCGATGCCGCGGAAGAGCGCCATCGTCGCCAGCGTCGCGAGCAGCGGCGGGATGCGCAGGCGCGCGACGAGCGCGCCGTTCACCGCGCCGCAGGCGAGGCCGGCCCCGAGTGCGGCGAGGATCGCGATCGGCATGCCCGCGGGCCGGCAGGCTCCGAGCGTCACCGCCGAAAGGCCCATCACCGACCCGACCGAGAGGTCGAGCGCGCCGGCCTGCATCAACAGCGTCATCACCAGGGCGAGCAGCCCGAGCTCGGTCGCCGTGCGCACGATCTCGAGCAGGTTCGCGAACGAGCCGAACGCGGGCGCCAGCAGCGCGAAGACCAGCGCCTCGCACAGCAGCACGGCGACGAGAGCCAGCGTGCGCTCACGCATGTCCGGCCTCCGGGAGGCGTGCGCGCGCCACGGCGGCGAGCAGGATCGCGCCCTGGATCGCGCGCTCCCAGACCGGATCGACGTGCAGGAACACGAGTCCGGAGACGGCGGCGAAGAACAGCACGCCCAGCGCGCTGCCGAGCACGCCGGCGCGGCCGCCGCGGATCGAGGCGCCGCCGAGCACGACGCAGGCGATCGCGGCGAGCTCGAGCCCGGTGCCGGCCTCGATCGCGACGCTCGGATTGCGCGTCTGGTCGAGCAGCCCCGCGATCGCGGCCAGCACGCCGGAGGCGACGAACACGCCGGGCACGACGCGCTCGGGGCGTGCGCCGAGCAGGCGCGCGGACTCGGCGTCGCAGCCGACGGCGAGCACCGCGCGGCCCGCGGCACTCTTGCGCAGGAAGAGTGCGATCAGGATGCAGATCGCGGCGGCGACGGCGAGGTAGGCGAGTTGGCCCGCGCCCTGGCCCAGTCCGCACCACTGGAACGTCGCCGGCAGGTCCTGGATCCAGACACCGCCGGTCGCCTGACGCAGCGCGCCGCGCAGGATGGCGAGCGTCGCGAGCGTCGCGACGAGTGCGGGGATGCGCAAGCGCGAGACGAGGAGACCGTTCGCCAGGCCGAGCAGCGCACCCGTGAGCAGCGCGGCTCCGATCCACAGCGGCCGCGGCAGCCCGGCGCGCGCGGCGAGGCCGGCGACGACGGCGCAGAGCGCAGTCTCGGCGCCGATCGCGACGTCGATCTGGCCCGCGCCGATCAGCAGCGTCATGCCCGCGGCCGCGACGAGGAGCGGCGCGTGGTCGAGTGCCAGACTCTGCAGGTGACCCGGCGCGAAGAAGCCCGGCGCGAAGAGCGCCAGCACGGCGAGCAGCACCCCGAGCACGACGAGCAGCGAGCGCGTGTGCGTCATGCGCTCAGTGTCCTCCGTGCACGCACAGGGCCATGACCGCCTCGGGGCTCGTGCCCGCGCGCGGCAAGACGCCGGCGAGCGTGCCCTGGCGCAGCACGGCGATGCGGTCGGCGAGCAGGTAGAGCTCGGAGAGGTCGGAGGAGACGAGCAGCACGGCGCAGCCGGCCGCGGCCTCGGCGCGGATGCGCTCGTGGATCTCGGCGCGCGCCGCCACGTCGATGCCCTGCGTCGGCTCGTCGAGGATCAGCACCGCCGGCCGGTGACGCAGCCAGCGCGCGAGCGCGATCTTCTGCTGGTTGCCGCCCGAGAGCGTCGCGAGCGGGGCCTGCACGCTCGAGGCGCGCACGCCGAAGTCGCTGACCGCCTGCTCCGCGGCGGCGCTCTCGGCGCGCGCGTCGAGCAGTCCGGAGCGCGCGAACTCGCGCAGGTTCGGCAGCGTGACGTTCTCTGCCAGCGTCATCTCCGGGATCACGCCGTGCCGGCGGCGGTCCTCGGGCACGAGCACGAGGCCGCGCGCGATCGCGTCGGCGGGCGAGCGCGGCGCGAAGGGCTGGCCGCAGAGGCGCATGCGGCCGCTGTCGATGCGTCGCAGGCCGAAAAGGCACTCGGCGAGTTCCGTGCGCCCGGCGCCGACGAGGCCAGCGAGGCCGAGGATTTCGCCGCCGCGCAGCGCGAGCGTGATCCCGCGCAGGCCGGCCTCGGCGCTGCCGAGCTGCTCGAGCGCGAGCACCTCGGGACCGAGCGCGCTCTCGGCGCGCGGCGGGTGCAGCGCGGGCGGCCGGCCGACCATGTGGCGGATGAGTTCCGCCGGCGTGACCTCCGACATGGCCGAGGTCCAGACTCGCTCGCCGTCGCGCAGCACGCTCACCCGATCGGCGAGTTGGGGGAGTTCCTCGAGCCGGTGCGTGACGTAGAGCACAGCCGTGCCGCGCTCGCGCAGGCTGCGCACGAGGCCCATGAGGCGCTGCGCCTCGTCCTCGGGCAGCACCGCCGTCGGTTCGTCGAGCACCAGGATGCGCGGCTCCTCGCGCAGCGCGCGCGCGAGCTGCACCAGCTGCTGCGCGGGCAGCGGCAGTGCGCCCGCGATCGCATCCGGATCGATCGAGGCGCCGACCGCGGCCAGCAGCTCGCGCGCGCGGACACGCCGGGCGCTCCAGGAGATCCACGCGCCGTCGCTGCCGAAGAGCAGGTTCTCGGCCACGCTGAGCGCGTGCAGCAGCGCGGGATGCTGGTGCACGACGGCGATGCCCAGCGCGCGCGCATGCAGCGGTGTGAGCGACGCAGGGCGCTCGCCGTCGACCTCGATCGTGCCCGTGTCGGGCGCAAGTCCGCCCGTCAGGATGCGCAGCAGCGTGCTCTTGCCGGCGCCGTTCTCGCCGACCAGCGCGTGCACCTCGCCCGCCACGAGCTCGAGGTCGACCGCGTGCAGCGCGCGCACCGGCCCGAAAGTCTTGCCGATCTGCCGCAGGGAGAGCACGCGCATTCCTTTCTACCCCCGCGGCTCGAATGCGTCTTCGACGAAAGGCCGAAGCGCCGCGCGCGCCTGTGCGAGGTCGGTGAAGCTCCCGTCGGCGATCGCTTGCACGAGCACATTGCCGAGTGCAGTTGCCTCGACGGGGCCCGTGCGCACGGGGAGGCCGGTCAGGTCGGCGGTGAGCTGGTCGAGCACGCAATTGCGGCTGCCGCCGCCGACGATGTGCACGCCTTGGATGCGCCGGCCGCTGAGTTCGCCCAGCCAGCCGACGATCTCCGCGTAGCGCTGCGCCAGCGACGAGAACAGCACGTGGCTGAGGTCGAACGGATCGTCGATCGCGGGCATGCCGCGCGCGCGCATCCACTCCGCGATCGCCGAGGGCATGTCGGGCGGGTTGAGGAAGTGCGGGTCGTCGGGATCGATGCGCAGGCTCGAGGGCGGTCGCGGCAAGAGCGCACGCTCGAGCTCGTCGCGGCGCGGTTCGCGACCTTGCTTCGCGCCAGCGGCGGCAGCACGAGTCGAAGAGCCACAGACCCATGACGTTCTTGAGCAGCCGGTTGCTGCCGTAGACGCCAGCCTCGTTCGTGACGTTGCGCGCGAGCGCCGCCGCGCCGAGCACGGGCTCGCGCGTCTCGACGCCGACGAGCGACCAGGTGCCCGAGGAGAGGAAGGCCCAGCCGTCCGCGAGCGGCGTGCCGGCGACGGCGCTGGCGGTGTCGTGCGTGCCCGGGGCTACGACGGCGAGCCGCGGCAGGCCCGTGCGCGCGGCGAGCTCGGCCCGCAGCGCGCCGAGCCGCGTGCCCGCGGGCACGAGCGGCGGCAGCACCGCGGACGGGATGCCGAGGCGCTCGACGAGCTGCGTGTCCCAAGTGCGCGTCGCGGCCGAGCAGGAGCTGCGTCGTGCTGGCGTTGGTCTGCTCGCAAACCGTGCTGCCGCAGAGCCAGTGGTGCACGAGGTCGGGGACGAGCAAGAGACGCCGCGCCGCCGCCGGCCACTCGCCCGCGCGCACTTGCGCGAAGAGCTGCACGCTGGTGTTGATCGGCATGCACTGGATGCCCGTGCGCGCGAAGAGTTCGGCACGCGGCACGGCGGCGAAGAGCGCATCGAGCATGCCCGTCGGTGCGGTGGTCGCGGTAGCAGACCGGATCGGCGAGCAGCCGCTCGTTCGCGTCGAGCAGGCCGAAATCGACGCCCCAGCCGTCGACGCCGACGCTGCAGAGCGCCTCCAGCGGCACGATCTCCTGTCGCGCGGCCGCCGCGAGGCCTTCCTCGATCGCGCGCGTCAGCGCCGCGAAGGACCAGCGCTCGTGTCCGTCGACGCGCCGCAGCTCGTGCGTGAAGCGGTGCAGCTCGTGCAGCGCGAGCGCTCCGTCGCGCAGGTGACCCAGCATCACGCGCCCGCTGCCGGCGCCGAGGTCGATCGCGAGGTAGCCGCGCTCGCGCACCGCCGGCCTCACACGATTCCCGAGCCGTGGCCCGCGATCGCCGGCCGCTCGCGCGCCTTCTCCGCGCGGTAGCCGCTCTGGCGGAACGCGCCGAGCGGGTCGATCGCGCCGCCCGAGCGCAGGCGCGCCATCGCGAGCATGGGCGCCACGTCGGTCTGGAAGGCCTGCTTGAGCAGCCGGTGCGCGGCCAGCGCGTCGTTCTGCTGCTGCAGCTCGGCGAGCCGCTCGCGGTCGACGAGCAGCGCCTGCGCGAAGGCGCGCTGCACCTCGCCCGCGCTGCTCATCAGCGACTCGATCGGGTCGGTGACGTTGTGGCTCTGGTCGAGCATGTAGGCCGGCGCGAAGGCCGGCGTCGCGCTGCGCCGCGTCGACGAGCTCGTGGAAGACGAGGAAGAGCTGGAAGGGGTTGATCGAGCCGCTGTCGAGGTCGTCGTCGCCGTACTTGCTGTCGTTGAAGTGGAAGCCGCCGAGCTTCCCGAGCTGCGACCAGGCGCGCGACGATCATCTCGATGTTCGTGTTCGGCGCGTGGTGGCCGAGGTCGACGAGGCAGCGCGCCTTGCGGGCCGAGCTCGCTGCGCGCACCAGTAGCTCGTGCCCCAGTCGTTGATGCACCGTGGCGTAGAACGCGGGCTCGTAGAGCTTGTGCTCGAGGAACATCACGCCAGTCCGGCGGCAGCGCGCGCGTAGATCGCGCGCAGGCTCTCGAGGTAGCGCTCGAGCGCGGCGCGGAGGTGCGTGCTGGCCGGGGAAGTTGGCGCCGTCGCCGATCCAGACCGTGATCGCCTTGCTGCCGAGCGCGCTGGCCGAGCTCGATGCACGTGCGAGGTTGTGCGCGATCGCCTGCGCGCGCACGGCGGCGTCGGTGTGCGTCAGGCTGCCGAACTTGTAGCTGTGCTCCTGGCCCGGCTGGTCCTGGAAGGTGTTCGAGTTCATCGCGTCGAAGCGCGAGGCCCTGCGCCTCCGCGGCGTGCGCGCAGCGCGCCGGCGTCGCTCGGGCTCGTCCCAGGGGATGTGCAGCGAGACCGCGGGTGTCGCGCGGCAGAGCTGCTGGATCGCGCCGCAGTCGTCGAGCTTCTCGAACACGTCGCGCGGCTCGCCCGGTCCGGGGAAGCGCGCGAAGCGCGTGCCGCCGGTGCCGACGCCCCAGGACGGGATCGCCACGCGCGAAGCGCTGCAGCCTGTCGGTCAGCTCGCATCGATGTCGAGCCGCGCACGCGCGAGCTGCCTCGCCGAGGTGCTCGTAGTCCGCCTCGAGGTCGGCCCGGCGCGCACGGTTGTGCTCGGCCAGGATCTTCGGACGAGATGCGGAAGGGGCCGGCTCATTCAGCGCGTGAAGGCGGCGAGGTTGCCGGCGTCGACGTTGAGGATGTTGCCGGTCGACTTGGCCGAGCGGTCGCTGGCGAAGAAAGCAGATCGCCTCGGCGATGTCCTCGGGATAGACGCTGCGCTTCAGCAGGCTGCGCTCGCGGTAGTGCTCCTCGAGCGCTTCCTCGTCGATGCCGTAGGCCGCCGCGCGCTCCTCGCGCCACTCGCCCGACCAGATGCGCGAGCCGCGCAGCACCGCGTCGGGGTTGACGACGTTGCAGCGGATGCCGAGCGGCGCGCCCTCGAGCGCGAGGCAGCGCGCGAGGTGCAGCTCGGCCGCCTTGGCGGTGTTGTAGGCCGACGGCCTGCGTCGAGGCGACCAGCGCGTTCTTGCTGCCGACGAAGACGATCGAGCCGCCGGTGCCCTGGCGCTTCATGATCGCGGAAGCCCTCGCGCGCGACGAGGAAGTAGCCGGTCGCGAGCACGGCGAGGTTCTTGTTCCACAGCTCGAGCGTGGTCTCCTCGATCGGGCCGAGGAGGCGATGCCGGCGTTGCTGACGAGGATGTCGATCCCGCCGAAGGCGCGCGCGGCGGCGGCGAAGGGCCGCGACGACCGACGCCTCGTCGCGTCACGTCGCACACGGCGCTCGCGCACGAGGTCGCGCGCCGTGCTGCTTCTGCAGCTCGCTCGTCGCCTGCTCGAGCGCCGCGGCGTCGATGTCCGCGAGCACGCACGCAGGCGCCGTCGCCGAGCAGCCGCTCGGCGGTCGCGCGGCCGATGCCGCCGGCGCCGCCGGTGACGAGCGCCACGCGGCCGGCGAGCGCGCTTGGGCGCCGGCATGCGCCGCAGCTTGGCCTCCTCGAGCGCCCAGTACTCGATGTCGAAGGCCTCCTGCTCGGGCAGGCCGACGTAGCTCGCTCGACGTCGCTCGCGCCGCGCATCACGTGGATCGCGTTGGTGTAGAACTCGGCCGCGATGCGCGCGGTCGCCTTGTCGCGCGCGAAGGTGAACATGCCGACGCCGGGCGCGAGCAGCACGACCGGATCGGCGTCGCGCAGCGCGGGCGAGTCGGCGCGCTTGCAGCGCTCGTAGTAGGCCGCGTAGTCCGCGCGGTAGGCCGCGAGCCGCTCCGACGAGGCCCGCGAGCAGGCCCTCGGTCGAGTTGGCCGCGGGCAGGAGCATCGGGCGGATCTTGGTGCGCAGGAAGTGGTCGGGACAGGAGGTGCCGAGCGCCGCGAGCTCGGCCGCGCGGCGGCTGCCCGCGAACTCGAGCACGTCGGGGCTGTCGACGAAGTGGCCGAGCTTGTGGACCTTCGACGAGAGCTGCCCGCGCAGATCGGGCA
Source organism: uncultured Planctomycetota bacterium (assembly GCA_963829015.1). Taxonomy (GTDB): domain Bacteria; phylum Planctomycetota; class UBA1135; order UBA1135; genus JADJLZ01. The sequence goes on from CAWHGR010000001.1 coordinate 1,052,300, forward strand.
TGACGGCCGCGGCGATGCGCTCGCGCTCGGCGGCGGCGAGCGGCGCGGTCGCGACGCCGCCGAAGGCCGGGCTCTTGCGCCGCGCGGCGAGGAAGGCCTCGGCCTTCTGGATGCACTCGATCGTGTTCTCGTAGCAGGCGCGGCTCGTCTCGCCCCAGGTGATCAGCCCGTGTCCGCCGAGCACCGCCCCGCGGCTGTTCGGGATAATCGCGGCAGTAGCGGCCGAGCTGCAGCCCGAGCTCGAAGCCGGGCCGCTGCCAGGGGAGCCAGCCGATCGCGCCGCCGAAGACCTCCGCGCGTGAGCTGTCTCGCCGTCGCGCGCGAGCGGCCAGCGCGATCACGCGCGTCGGGGTGCATGTGGTCGACGTGCGCGTGCGGCACGAAGGCGTGCAGCGGCGTGTCGATGCTCGCCGCGCGCGGGTTGAGGCCGAAGGTGCAGTGCGGCAGGTAGGCCGACCATCTCGTCCTCGTGCGCCTTGCCGCGGTAGCGGCCTTCGAGCGCGAGCAGCCGGTCGAGGTAGAGCGTCGCGAAGCCGTCGAGCTGCATCGAGCCGAGGTCGCCGCCCGAGCCCTTGACCCACAGCACCGTGGCCGGCGCGCCGCTGAGCGGGTCGCGCCCGGCGATCTTGGCCGAGGTGTTGCCGCCGCGCGAAGTTGGTGACGCGCAGGTCGGAGCCGAGCAGATTGCGAGCGGTAGAGCAGCAGCTGTTCTTCGGGAAAGCCCTTGCAGGCGCGGTCGTCCCAGCGGGACTCGACGGGAGAGGCAGTCATGGAGGCGAGATGATACGCGGCGATCCGCGCCGGCCCTACATGCGTGCGCCGAGCACGATCGCGCGGTAGCCGTAGTCGACCAGCACCTGCTCCTTGAACTCCAGGCGCAGCGCCTGGGCCGGGATCAGGATGCCGTAGCGCTCGGGCAGGTAGATCCACTGGTTCTCCTCGGCGTCGATCTCGGCCGGCGAGCCCATCAGCATCAGCACCTGCGGCTTGCTCATGCCCTTCTGCAGCTTCTTCTCCAGCTCGACGACCTTGTCCCAGGGATAGCGCTGGTTGCCGCGCGGGATCATCTCGCCCGTCTCGAGGTTCTGGGAGACGCAGGCGCTCGTGCCCGCGGCGAGCGCGAGCACGACGGTCAGGATCGGGGGCAGGCAGATCGGCTTCATCGCCGGAAAGACTATGCAATCCGCGCGCGTCCCGCGACGGGTTTGCCGCGCGACGCGCCGCGGACGTACCCTGGGCGCATGCCCCCCGAACCCCAGCGCGATCTTTTCCGCCTGATCCTGAGCATCACGTTCATCGGCCTCCTGATCACGCTCTCGCTCTGGATCCTGAAGCCGTTCCTGCCGGCGCTGATCTGGGCCACGATGGTCGCCGTCGCCACCTGGCCGATGATGCTCGCGCTGCAGCGACGGCTCGGGCGCCGCCGCTGGCCCGCGGTGCTGCTGATGACGCTGGCGATGCTGCTCGTCTTCGTGATTCCCTTCTCGCTTGCGATCGGGACGCTCGTGGTGCACATCGACGACATCACGGGCTGGGTCAACTCGCTCGACGTCAAGGCGCTCGAGACGCCACCGGACTGGGTGCTGCGTGTCCCCTGGATCGGCGAGCGGCTCGACTCGACCTGGCGCGAGCTGGCTCCCTCGGGCGAGCTGAGCGCGAAGGTCGCGCCCTTCGCCGCGGGGCTCGTCTCCTGGCTGCTCGGCCAGCTCGGCAGCCTGGGCTCGATCGTGCTGCAGTTCCTGGTCACGGTCGGGATCACGGCGCTGCTCTACGCCAAGGGCGAGACGGCGGCCGGCGGTGTCGTGCGCTTCGCGCGCCGCGTCGGCGGGGATCGCGGCGAAGGCGCGGTGCGCCTGGCCGGTCAGGCGATTCGCGGCGTCGCGCTGGGCGTGGTCGTGACCGCGCTCGCGCAGTCGGTCCTGGGCGGCATCGGTCTGGCGATCGTGGGCGTGCCCTACGCGGCGGTGCTCACGGCCGTGATGTTCATGCTCGCCGTGGCGCAGATCGGGGCCGGTCCCGTGCTGATCTGCGCGGTCATCTGGGTCTTCTGGAAAGGCGACACGAGCTGGGGCATCGCCTTGGCCATCTGGACGGTGCTCGTCACCGGGCTGGACAACTTCCTGCGGCCCTACCTGATCCGCAAGGGCGCCGACCTGCCGATGCTCTTGATCCTCTCCGGCGTGATCGGAGGACTGATGGCCTTCGGCCTGGTGGGCATCTTCATCGGGCCAATCGTGCTGGCCGTCTCCTACACGCTCGTCTCGGCCTGGATGGACGAGGGGCTGCAGGCCTCGGTCAAGCCCTGACGCCCGCGCTCGCGAGTCCCGGCACTCCGTCCTCGGGCGAGAGGCCGCCGAGCTCGCGGTAGATGCGCGCCCAGTAGGCCGCGCGCGTCACGCCGATGAAGCCCACGATGGCCACGACGGCCAGCGGGATCAGCGGTATGCCCACGCAAGTGAAGAAGAGCGCCAGGCCGGCGACGCCCATCAGCACGCGCTGCATCACCCACAGCACGAGGTCGACCAGCGTCGCGCGCGTGGTGGCCCAGGGCCGGTGGCGCGCGATGCGCCAGCCGTGGATCAGCGCCGAGCTCGAGCCGCGGCGGTTGTGCGCCAGGCTCGAGAGCGCCAGCTGGTAGATCACCGAGAGCAGCGCCAGGAAGACCAGGCACACGCCCACGAAGGGCGCCAGCACCACGGCGAACAGGCCGCTCCCGGGCTCGAGTCCCAGCCCCTTGAGGAAGAAGAAGGGCGGCGCGACGAGCAGCGCGATGCCGATGCAGGCCATCAGCCACAGCTCGAGCGTCAGCGCGCAGCCCGAGAGCGTGATGCCCTTGCCCGCCTTCCACGCGTCGCGCAGGCGCGGGCGCCGATCCTCGCGCACCAGCAGCGAACTCGCCTGCGGCGTGCTGATCGCCGCCAGGCCGACGATCAGCCGCACCGGGATCACGAGCAGGATCATCGAGAGCGCGACCCCGAGCTGGGCCGCCAGCACGTTGGGTGTCTCCTCGCCGCTCGTGGCGCCGATCTGGTAGCTCCACAGCCCGCCCGGCACGAGGTCCAGCGCGGGATAGAAGATCCCCGCCAGCCAGATCCAGCCCGGCCGCCCCGCACCGCGCGCGCACAGGGCCAGCGCGGCGCGCGCGCGCGCCAGCGTCAACTCCTCGCCCTCGACTCCCAGCCAGCGCGACACGCGCGGCGTCTGCGCGGACGGTGTGGGGCTATTTCCCGTGCTCATCGGCGAGCGCGACTCAGGAGACGCGCGCGAGCGAGCGTCCCCCGCAGGCGGCCTCGAGCTCCTCGACCGTCTTCGGGATCGCGGCGGTCAGAACCTCGTGGCCCGCGGCGGTGACGAGCGAGGTCGTCCTCGATGCGGATGCCGATGCCGTGCCAGCGCGCCGGCACGCTCTCGTCGTCCTCGGCCACGTAGCAGCCGGGCTCGACGGTCAGGACCATGCCCGGCTCGAGCGTGCGCGAGCCCCCGTCGACCACGTAGGCGCCGCAGTCGTGCACGTCCAGGCCCAGCCAGTGGCTGGTGCGATGCATGTAGAAGCGCCGGTAGGCATCCGCGGCGATCAGCTCCTCGGGCTTGCCCGCGAGCAGGCCCAGGCGCACGAAGCCCTCGACCAGCACGCGCAGGGCGCGCTCGTGCACCGAGACGAAGCTCACGCCCGGGCGCACCTGCTGCGATCGCGGCGAGCTGCGCCTCGAGCACCACCTCGTAGAGCGCCTTCTGCTCGGGCGAGAAGCGGCCGTTGACCGGGAAGGTGCGCGTCACGTCGCTGGCGTAGTACTCCCACTCCGCGCCGGCGTCGATCAGCAGCAGGTCGCCGTCGCGCAGCAGCTCGGAGTTCTCGACGTAGTGCAGGATGCAGGCGTTCGCGCCGCCGGCGACGATGCTGGCGTAGGCCGGGCCGGTCGAGCCGCCCTTGCGGAACTGCTGCTCGAGCAGCGCCTCGAGCTCGTACTCGCGCAGGCCGGGCTTGCACTCGCGCATCGCCGCCGTGTGCCCGGCGCGCGCGAGCGCCGCGGCCTTGCGCATGCGCTCGAGCTCGGCGGGCGTCTTGTAGAGCCGCAGCTCGTGCGTGAAGGGCGCGACGTCGCAGAGCTCGAGCGGCGGCACGACCATGCCGCGCGCGGCCTGGCGCAGCTTCGTCAGCGTCTCCAGCACGCGCGCGTCGCGCTCGGGCTCGATGCCGGTGCGCGTGACGATGTGCTGGTAGTTCTTGAGCAGCGTGGGCAGGTCGTCCCACAGGCGCTCGATCGGCCGCGCCTCGTCGACTCTCAGCGCCGCGGGCGCCGCGGCGACGCCCAGGCGCCGGCCGGTCCAGATCTCGCGCTCGCGGTCCTTGTCGCGCAGGAAGAGGATGCGAGCTTTGCCGCGCCCGTGCCCTCGAGCGGCGGCAGCACGACGAGCGCGCTCTCGGGCTCGCCGAAGCCGGTCAGCCACCAGAAGTCGCTCTCGGGCCGGAAGCGGTACTCGCTGTCGTGGTTGCGCACCTTGTGCGCGGCGGTGAAGAAGAGACCGGCGGCGCGCCGCGCGCCGAGGCGCTCGGCCAGACGGGCCCGGTTCTGCTGGTGGAAGGCGGGATCGGACATGCGCGGTTCAGGGCTTGGCGGGCTTCTCCGGCGCGGGCGTCGGCGCGGCCTCGCTGGGGGGGTCCATCACCAGCTTGCCGAAGTAGGCCGGCATCTCGACGCCGCCGATGTCACGCATCATGTGCATCACCGGCGGCAGCGTGTTGGCCATGCCGCGCAGGAAGTTGCCCGTGGCGTTGGTGCCGTCCTTCCCCGAGCCGCCGTCCCAGACGACGACCTTGTCGAACTTGACGTTGCTGATCGCCGTCGCGGCGGTCTTCGAGAGCTCGTCGATGTGCTCGAGCATCATCAGCTGGAAGGCGGGCTGCGCGCCGCCGCAGGCGTCGATGATGCGCTTCAGGCCGTCGCCCTTCTTGGCCAGGATCTCGAACTCGCCCTTGGCCTGCGCCGCGAGGCGCGCGTAGATCGCGGCCGCCTCGCCCTCGGCCTCGATGCGGCGCTTCTCGGCGAGCGGCTTCGGCGTCGACGATCGTCTGGGCCTTGACGGCGCGCGCCAGCGACTCGAGCTCGGCGCGCTTCTCGGCCTCGACCTTCTTGCCCTGCGCCTCGGCCGCGCGCGCCTGGGCGATGTACTGCACTTCGAGCACCTTGGCCTGGCTCTCGCGCTGGCGCGTCTCGCCCAGCTGGTAGGCATCCGCCTCGCGCACGCGCAGCTCGGCGTTGGCGCCGGCGATCTCGGCCTTGGACTTGTTCTCGCCCGCGACGGCCTTGGCGTTGGCCTCGGCCACCGCGATGCGCATCACGCGCTCGGCCTCGCGCACCGAGGCCTCGCGCTCGAAGCCCGCCTTCTGCTCGCCGATCGTGCGCTCCTTCTCCAGCTCGGCCACGCGCACGGCGCGCTCGCGCTCGGCGTCCTTGGTGCCGATGTCGCGCAGCTTCTCGTTGTTGGCCACCTCGATCTGGCGGTCGCGTTGGCGGCGCTGGCGACGCCGATCGCGCCCAGCTTCTCCTGGTGCGCGACGTCGATCGTGGCCTGCTGGATCGCCTCCGAGGCGGCCTTCTTGCCGATCGCCTCGATGTAGCCCGACTCGTCGCTGATGTCCTTGATGTTGACGTTGATCAGCACCAGGCCGATCTTCTTCAGCTCGGGCTCGAGCGAGGTCTGGATCTTCGAGAGGAACGTGTCGCGGTCCTTGTTGATCTCGTCGATCTTCATCGACGCGATCACCTGGCGCAGCTGGCCGAGGATCATGTCCTCGGCCAGCTTCATCGACCTGCCGCGGATCCAGGCCCAGGAGGCGGATCGCCGCGTTGTTCATGGTCTCCTCGTCGGTGCCGATGGCGACCGTGAAGACGCTCGGCACGTTGACGCGGATGTTCTCGATCGAGAGCGCGCCCGAGAGCGGGATCTCGATCTGCATCGGATCCAGCGAGAGGAAGGCGTAGTCGCTGGATCAGCGGCATCACGAACGTGCCGCCGCCGTGCAGGCAGCGCGCCGAGCGGCCGGCGCTGGTCTTGCCGTACACGACCAGGATCCGGTTCGACGGGCAGCGCTTGTAGCGCCGCACGAACACGATCATGCAGCTGAAGGCGAGCAGGACGATCAGCGCGATGCCGGCGGCCAGCGCCACCTGTCCGCCGTCGAAGATGCCTTGGACGAGAGCGAGGGGAAGTGCGTGCATGGGGGGTCAGGCGAGGCTTTCGACCTCGAAGGTGTCGGAGGTGATCAAGCGGGCGATGCGCACCTCGGCGCCGGTGGGGATCTCGGCGCCGCGCGTGCAGGCGTGGAACTCGGCGGTGCGTCCCTGCAGCACGAGCGTGATCTTGCCCTTGCCGGAGTTGTTGGCGGGGATGCGCAGGTAGACGTGGCCGACCTTGCCAACGGCACCCTCGGGCTCGATGTTGCCCTGCGAGTGCATCTTGGCCGGCAGCCGGAAGAGCAGCGCGACGGCAATCAGCATCACGAGGCCGGCGAACAGGCCGACGCCCAGCGCGGCGTAGGGATTCCAGCCGGACTTGAGGCAGCCCCAGCTGGTGAGCCCGAAGAACGCAAGGAACGCTGCGACCGAGCGCACCGAGATCATGTTCGCGGCCGAGTCGTGACCCGCCGGGTCGCCGACGTCGTGCCCCATGTCGCCGTGGTCGCCGCCGAAGAGCGACATCACGGTCTGGAGCAGCAGTACGGCTCCGCCGATGACGGCGCAACCGAGGGTCAGCATTTCGATCCAGCTCATGGGGGGGAGGCTCCTCGCCGCAGAGACTAATCTGCGCGGGGGGTCGGCGTCACGAAACGCCCGCTACGCGGGCCGGCCGGGGGGAATTCAACGCGGCTCTGCGAGCACGAAGCGCTCGATCGCGTTCCCGAGATCGGCGAGGCGCTGCAGACGCTCGTCGGGCCGCGTCAGGTCCACGCGCAGCCCGGCCGGCGCCGGCTTGCCGTCCCGCACCCAGACGCGCGCGTCGAGCGCCAGCGGCGGCGCGCGCAGGCTCTCGGCGATCGCGCGCACCAGCGCCTCGTCGGGATCGCCGGGGAAGAGCTCGAGCACCAGGCCCGAGCGCGCGGCCAGCGCGGGCAGCTTCTCCGGCACGCGCTCGGGCGCGCGCAAGGGCTTGGGCTCGATGCGGCCGTAGAGCGTGTGCGCTTCCTCGCCCGGCTTGAGCTCCAGCACCAGCGGCGCGCCGTGCGTCTCCTGCACGTACCAGTCGATGTACTCGTTGGCGAAGAGGTAGCCCTGCTCGCAGGGCAGCACGACCGCGAGCTTGCAGCTCTCGCCCGAGACGTGCGCCAGCTCGACCACCACACCGTCGTACTCGGCCGCGACGCGCAGCGAGACGACGGCCTTGCCGACCGCGAGGCGCGCGAGCTTCATCTCGCGCCGCTCGATGCGCCCGGGCGGCGCATCGCCCTTCGCGGGCGGCAGCGACGGGCGCAACACGGCGCCGTCGGGCAGCGCGCCCGCGAAGCCGTCCTTCTCGAGCGGCACATCGGCCGCGACGCCCGGCAGGAAGCGCGGCAGCAGCGCGGCGGCGATGCCCGGCTCGCCGCCGGTGCGCTCGAAATGCGCCCAGGCCTCGTTCCAGCGCTGCTGCGCGAGCGCGAAGAGCGCCAGGCGCGCCTCGCACGCCGGATCGGGCTCCTGCGACTTGCGCGCCGTCTCGAGGTCCGCGGCCCAGCCCTTCCAGGCCTCGGCGCTGCCCGGCGCGGGCGCCGCGAGCGGCTTCGCCACGACGCCGCCGTGCAGCGCCGCCGCCGTGCGCTCGGCCGCCGTGCCCTCGGGCAGGACGCGCGCCGGGGGCTCCTGCGCGAGCGCCGTGGCGGCGAAGAGGGCGAGCAGCATCCCCAGAAGCTCGCCGCACCCGGGGGGCCTGTCAAGCGCCGCACTTGAGCCGCGGCTCGAGATCGAGGAACATGGGGCGCGTGATCGACAAGGACCTGCTCGCCATCCTCGCCTGCCCCGAGACCCGCCAGCCGCTCGCGGAGGCGGGCGCGGACCTGTTGAAGCGCGTCAACGAGCGCATCGCCGCGGGCAGCATCAAGAACGTCGGCGGCACGGCCGTGAAGCAGGCGCTCGCGGGCGGGCTGGTGCGCCAGGACGGCAAGATCGTCTATCCCGTGCGCGACGACATCCCGGTGCTGCTCGTCGACGAGGGCATCGCGCTCTCCTGAGCGAGGCCGCTCGTGCGCTTCACGCACCGCGAGCATGCCGGACGGTGCGTGCGCTGGCGTACTGCCTGAACGTCCACCCCGCGGAGACGCTCGAGCGAGCTGCTCGCGGGGCTTGCGCGACGATCACGCTGCCGCTGCGCGACCGGCTCGCGCGGCCCGGCGAGGACTTCGGCGTGGGCATGTACCTCGCCGGCCGCGCTCGGCGCGAGCACCTGGCCGCGTTCGCGCGGCGATCGAGGAGCTCGGGCAGTTCCTCGAGCGCGAGCGACTCGACCCGTTCACGTTCAATGCGTTTCCCGTACGGCGGCTTTCCACGCCGCGCGGCCTGAAGGCAGCGTGTCTTCGAGCCGACCTGGGCCGAGCCCGCGCGCATGGAGTACACGCGCGAGGTGGCGCGCATCGCCGCGCAGCTCCGCACGACCAGCGGACCCGACTCGCACGTCTCGATCAGCACGCACACCGGCGGCTTCGGCCAGTTGCCGGCGCAGCAGATCCCCGAGCCCGTGCTGTGGAACTGCCTACGGCGCACTGGTGCTGGAACTGGATCGCCTCGAACGCGCGCACGGCTGCCGCATCGTGCTCGCGCTCGAGTCGGAACCCGGCGCCAACCTCGGCAACACGAGCGAGCTGGCGCACTTCTTCGAGCGCTGGACCGCCGAGGTGCAGCACGACGACGATGGCTTCGGCGGCCCCCTGACACGGCGCACCTTCGAGCGCTTCTGCGGCATCTGTCTCGACGCCTGCCACTCGGCGGTCGAGTTCGAGGACCCGCGCGCGGCGCTCGCGATCGCGCCGGCGCGTGCGGTGCGCTCGGCAAGCTGCAGTTCACGAGCGCGCTGGCGCTCTCGCGGCCGGTGCACGAACCGCGCCGGCCTCGCAGCAGCTGCTCGCGCTCGACGAAGCCGCGCTACCTGCACCAGGTCGACCGGCGTCACGGACGCAGCGGTCCTTCACGCGCGCGACCTGCCCGAGCTGGGCCAGTCCCTCAAGGAGCCGCGAGAGCGTGCGACTGGCTCGCCTGCGACGAAGTGCGCTGCCACTTCCACGTGCCGGTCGACCGCGAGGAGCTCGGCGCGGGCCTGCGCACGACGCGCGCGCACGCCGACGCGCTGCTCGACGCGCTGCTCGACGCGCCCGCGCGCTGGAAGTCGCCCGAGCTGCACGTCGAGATCGAGACCTACACCTGGGACGTGCTGCCCGGCTCCGCGCGCGGGCCCGGCTCGCTGGTCGAGGGCCTGGAACGGGAATACCGCCACGTGATCGGCCGGCTCGAGGCCCGCGGCTGGGCGCGCGCCGGTTGACACGGGTAGGGGGCGGTCACTAACCTTCCGCCCTCTCCGAAGTGCCGCGAGGCCCTGCGGAGCGTCGCCGAACACGTGGCGCCATCGTCTAGCCAGGCCTAGGACACCAGGTTTTCATCCTGGCGACAGGGGTTCAAATCCCCTTGGCGTCACCATCCAACGCGGGCGGGTGCCGGTTCCCGGCGCTCGCCCGTGTCTTTTTCGGCCTTGGCTGCCGCGCGCGGGGCACGATGGGCGTCCTGGAAGCAGTCCCCGATACGGAGAGGCTTCCCATGACCCAGCCGATGCGCCCGTCATCCGATTCCCTGCTCGCCCACGAGCCCTTCGTGCGCGCGGTCGTGCGCGACCTCTTGAGGGACGAGAGCCATGTGCAGGACGTGCTGCAGGAGACCTGGATCCGCGCGCTGCACCAGGGGCCGAGCAAGGGCGGATCGCTCAAGGGCTGGCTGGCGCGCGTCGCGCGCCGGCTGGCGATCGACCAGCATCGCGGCAGCGCGCGTCGTGATCGGCGCGAGCGCGAGGCCGCGCGCGGGGAGGCGCTCGAGTCGGTCGATGCGCTGCACGCACGGCTCGAGGCTCAGCGCGAAGTCGTCGACGCCGTGCTGGCGCTCGAGGAGCCGTACAAGAGCGTCGTGCTGCTGGCGTACTACGAGCAGCTCGCGCCGCAGGCGATCGGCGAGCGCCTCGGCCGCAGCGCGGCGACCGTACGCTCGCAGCTCTCGCGCGCGCACGAGATCCTGAAGCGCCGGCTCGACCAGCAGCACGGCGGCGACCGTTCGGCGTGGGCCGGCGTGCTGCTGCCGTGGGCGATCGCGACGAAGAGCAAGGCGGGCGTCCTCGTTGCGGCTGGTCTCGGGGTCGGGCTACTCGGCGTGGGCGCGTGGGTATGGCCGCGGATGATGTCAGGTCGCGCGACGGCACCTGCGTCGCTGACGATTGAGTTGCCGGCATCGGAACCGGTCGCGCCGAGCGAGCTTGCGGCGACGGTGCCGAGCGCGAAGCGCGAGTCCATGAGCGCGATCAGCGCGGCACAGCAGGCGGCGGCAACGCAGAAACCCGACCTCGCCAAACTCGGACCGGACGAACTCCGCGATCTCGCGGTGCAGGCAATGCTCAGGCTCGAGGAGTTGGTGTTCACGCCCGATCCGCGCTTCGTTCAAGAACAACAAACGCTCCTCGCGCTGCCCGACACCGGCGTCACGCGAATCTACTCGCGGAGGCAAGGAGGTCGCACAGTCCACGAAGGCGAGATTTTTGCACGCGGTGGAGGTGCCTACTTCTCCTTCGCGACCCTGAAGCACGACTACGACTACGAACCGGATCTTGGATTCGAGGTCGGCAATCTGCAGTCTGGCTTCTACGGGTTGATGACGGGAATGGTCTTTCCCATCGGGGATCAGAACCTGACCACGCTCACGCCGAGGGCGTCGAGTCCCCCGGGTGATCTTGACCCGGAACGCGTCCCCGGCTGGGAAATGCTCTTCACCCTTCCGCCGAACTACGACGAAGCAGGAGTGCGGCCCCTCCAGTCCCAAGTGAGCGCGATGCGACTGGGAAGTTCGCCGGCCCGCGTCGGGATGACATACCTCGTGCGGACGCTCAGTCCCAATGAGCACGATCACCTTGTAGGCGTTCGGGTGCTGGAGGAGCGCGACGGCTACATCACCATCGCATGGCGGGTCTTGCTACGCTTCCCAGCTCCTGGGGAGCACCGCGGGGGTGTGCGCGGACACAAGATCCCGGAAGTGCCACCGGCTCCCGCTTGGCTGCAGGAACTCGAGGTGCCGAAGCTCGCGGAGCTGATCCACGAAGTCCGCAGGCTAGCGGCGCCCAGCCTGATCCAGGTTCCGCCGGAGTTACAGCAGCGCGAGTCTTGGAGGCTCGCCGGCGCGAGTCGCTCGGGGTGGTTCCGACTGGTCTCGGAGCCCTACAGTCCGCTCGCGGAAGGGGACGGTGGGGGCTCGTACTACTCGATCGAGAACGAGGCGTACATGCTCAATCCCTGGGAGGTCGGCCTGTACGAGGGGACCCTCCAAGGGAGGTTCCTGCTCGACCTTGGTGCGCTCGATCAGGCGCAATACGCGGCGGTAGTTCGCGGTGGCGCACCTGCTGGTCTCGAGGCGCCCCAGACCGAAGCCTTCGAATTCCTCTGGTCGGTGCGATCGGTCTTTCTCGCCCCGGATGGAGTCAGCAATCGAGCGCTCCGGCCCGCGGACGAGCAGCGAATCAACTCGCTGCTCCGCGGCTTCCCGCTCGCGATCGCCGGACACAGCTGCCTGCTGCGGACGATTACTTGGGAAGGCACGGACCGCCTCGACCTGTTGAGCGCGATCGAGACCTCTGACAAGGGCAGCACGCTCTGCTGGCGCGAGCTCAAGCGTTTCGACCGCTAACCGACCGGCTCGAACACGACCCTGTCGCCCACGAGGTTGGCGTGCACGCACCTCAGCTCGAGCCGCGGGTAGCCCTCCTTGATCAGGCTCGCCGCGCGCAGCAGATCCGCGCGCTGGCGCACGAGGCGCGCCTGTTCGTCGAGCTCCGGGTGGCGCACTTTGTAGTAGGCGCAGTCGTAGTGGCTGATCAGCCAGACCGCAGCGAGCGCGTGGAACTCGACGAACATGCGCATCGAGAGGTCGAACACGCGCGCCTCGTCGAAGCTCGAGTTCCAGGGATCGACGACGGCCGGGCCGCCGGGCACGGCGACGAGGTCCGCGCGCTCGTCGACCTCGTGCTCGACGAACTCCTCGATCTGCTCGTGCCAGCGGCCGTCGGAGCAGCACACGACGAGCGTGCTCGGACGCTCGGCCGACCAGAGGCTCTTGGCCTGGAAGGGGGCTTCCATCTCAGCTCTTCTGCGTCTTGGCGGCCTTCGTCGGCCGCGCGGCGCTGGCGCGCGGGTGCGCCTGCTCGTAGGCGGTGCGCAGGCGCTCGATCGAGACGTGGGTGTAGATCTGCGTGGTCGTGAGGTGCGCGTGGCCGAGCAGCTGCTGCACGCTGCGCAGGTCGGCGCCGCGGTCGAGCAGGTGCGTGGCGAAGCTGTGGCGCAGCGTGTGCGGGGAGGCGTGGCGCACGAGGCCGGCTTCGCGCAGGTAGCGCTCGAGGATGCGGCCGAGGCTGCGCGTGGTCAGCCGCCCGCCGCGCGCGTTGAGGAACACGGCCTGCTTGGCGCGCGGCGTGGGGCGCGGGCGCTTCTCATGCGCGAGGTAGGCCTGCAGCGCGGCCACGGCTTGCGGGCCGAGCGCGCCCATGCGCTCCTTCTTGCCCTTGCCGAAGAGCCGCACCAGGCCGCGCGCGAGGTCGAGGTCGCCGCGGTCGAGGCCCACGGTCTCGGCCGCGCGCGTGCCGGCGGAGTAGGTCAGCTCGAGGATCGCGCGGTCGCGGCTGCCGTCGACTTCTGCTGCATCCGGCGCGGCGAGCAGCGTGTCGAGCTCCTCGACCGAGAGCGCGGCCGGCAGCTTGCGCTCGCCGCGGCGCTGGCGCAGGCCGGCCGCGGGGTGCGCGTCGATCTTGCCGTGCTGCAGCAGGTACTTGAAGAACGAGCGCGCGGCCGAGAGCTTGCGCTGCAGCGAGCTCTTGGCGAGGCCGCGCTCGTCGAGCGTCGCGAGCCAGGCGCGCAGCGTGCGCGGCGTGACGTCCGCGGGACGCGTGATCCCGCGCTCGTCGAGGAAGGCGCAGAAGCTCTCGAGGTCGCCGCGGTAGGCGCGCAGCGTGTGGGCCGAGGCGCCGCGCGCGGCGGCGAGCTCGCGCAGGTAGAGCTCGAGCTGCGCGCGCATCGGCTCAGTCGCGCTTCCAGTAGGCCTTGCGCACGAGCGAGACGAGCTGGCAGCGGATCTTCTGCGCCGGGCGCTCCCACTGCACCAGCGCGTGCAGCCAGGGTGCGGCGCCGTCGGCGTGGAACCAGTAGCGGGCGATTGGCTGGCCCTGCTCGTCGAACAGTGCGAGCGCGTGCGCCTGGACCCTGCCGATCGGCAGCTCGAGCTCCTGCTTGCCGACGTAGCGCAGCCGCGCCTCGACCGGCTCGAGCGGCGTCGCGGTGTTGAAGCGCTGGAACGGGACGAGCGCCAGCGTGCGCTCGGCGGGATGCTCGAAGTCGTAGCCGCGCAGCACCAGCGCCAGCGCGTCCTCGAAGACCAGCGTTCTTCGGGTTGGCGAGCCGGCCGGACTTGTTGCCGCCGCCGGGGAAGTAGTTCGACGTGTTCCAGACGAAGCGGCCCTCCTCGTCGCGCCAGAACTCCTTCTGGCTCGCGCCGCAGTCCTCCTGCGAGCTCATCGTGAGCTTGAAGGGCGCGAGATCGGCGGCGAGCGTGTAGCTCATCGTCGAGTAGTCGTAGGCGTAGTTGGGCGTCGGGATGTGCTCGCGCCAGTGGTGCTTGAAGACCTCCAGGCCCTTGCCGTCGGTCTTGCAGCTCGTGCGCGGGTCGACGTTCTCCTTGTTGGTGTAGACGGTCGCCTGGTACTTGCGCACGGCGCCGTAGATCTCGCGCTCGGCCTGGTACACGGCGACCTCGGCCTGCCCGTCGTACCAGACGGGGTCGGTGCGCCAGTTGTCGGCGCGCAGGGGAGCGCCAGCGCAAGGAGCGTCAGCAGCATCGGATCACTTCTCCTTCTTCGTCGTCCAGCCCGCGGGCGCGCGCTGGGTGGGGGACTCGAGCGCCAGGAGCGTCATCGCCGTGCCGAAGTTCTCGCTGCGCGGGAAGACGCGGTCGTTCCAGCCGCCATCCTCCTCGCGCACGGCCCAGAGGAGCTTCGTCAGGCGCTCGCGGTAGCGGCGCGCGCTCGCTCTCGGGCAGGAGCTCGATCGCCTGCGCGGCGTAGCGGTGCGCGTAGAAGTAGTAGTAGGGCGCGATGAAGTAGGGCGGGATGTGCGTCTGGTCGTGCTTGCGGCGCACCTCGAGCCACTGCCAGTGCTCGAAGAACGCGTCGAGCGAGGCGCGCACGCGCTCCAGGCTGCCGCGGCCGGCGAGGTAGAGCGTGGTCTCGCAGATCGGCGAGCGGCCGATCGAGCCGGGCACGTCCTCGAAGCCCTGGCCCGTCTTCGCTCCCGGGTTCGTGCCGTACTGGAACGCCCCCGTGTCGAGGCGCGCGGCCTCGAGCGTCGCGAGCGCCTTCTCGACCACCGCCGCGTCGACCTTTTCGCCCGCCCGCGCGGCCTCGAACAGGATCAGCAGCGTGGGCGCCGTCATGAACGTCGAGGGCGCGGCGTGCGCGGCGTCGCTGCCGCGCGCGTAGTTCCAGCCGCCCGGATCCTCGATCGCGGTCTTCGCCAGCATCTCGACGAGGTAGGGGATCGCGTGCGCGACCGTGGCGCGCGCGGACTCCGGCACGAGCCCGGCCTCGCGCAGGCGCAGCAGGAACGCGAGCGCGTAGGCGTGGCCCCAGCCGCGCACGTCGTAGCCGTTCAGGAAGCCCGCGTCCATCAGCGGCTCGTCGAGCTCGGCCAGCACGAACGCGAGCGCGCGTTCGATGGCGCTGCGCACTTCGGCACTGGGCTTCTGCTCGCTGGCCTCGATCAGCGCGAGCGCCGCGATCGACGTCCCGCCGACGCGGTAGCCGATCGGGATCACGCGCCGCTTGC
This sequence comes from uncultured Planctomycetota bacterium, assembly GCA_963829015.1. Taxonomy (GTDB): domain Bacteria; phylum Planctomycetota; class UBA1135; order UBA1135; genus JADJLZ01. The sequence goes on from CAWHGR010000001.1 coordinate 1,067,382, forward strand.
CGTTCTCGTCGGCGCGGTACACCCCCTCGTAGGGCCATTCGGCCTTGGTCGCGACCGACGGGTCGAGCGACTCCTGCGCCGCGAGCAGCAGCACGATGCCACGCTGGATGGCGGAGTCGATCTCCGCGCGCGGGATCGGCTTGCCCGCGAAGGCCTTCTCCTTCAGCGCGCTCTGCGCTTCGGCCGCGGGCGCGCGCTTGGGCGGCTGCTTCCCTCCGTCCTGGGCCGCGGCCAGGACGCAGAGCAGCGTTCCGAGTGCGATCATCCTCTCAGTATGCCGGTTTGGCCACGATCGTGCGCAGGGGCCAGATCGATTCCAGGGGGCGCGTCAGCGGCCCCCCCGGGAGCCCGTGATGGAACGAGGTCTCGATCGTGAGACCGGCGGCGTGCAGATCGGCCGCGAGCGTCCGGCTGTGGTAGCGGCGGCGCAGGCCGGGCGAGGTCAGCATGCTGCGGCCGCCGGGCACGATGCAGGACAACGCAGTGGTCGCGATGGTGCTCTCGGGCCAGACCCACTCGGCTACCACCACGCGTCCGTCCGGCTTGAGCAGGCCGGGAACCTCCTCGAGGAAGGCGCGCGGGTCCTCGAGGTTGACCAGCATCTCGCACAGCCAGACGAGGTCGAAGCGGCCGAGGTCCTGGCTCCAGCCCCAGCGCGAGACGTCGCGCTTCTCGACGCGCAGGCCGCGCGACTGCACCTCGGCCACGCAGAAGTCGTCGCGGTCCACTCCCAGGCTGGCCGGCGAGAAGTGCGCCAGGTTCGCTCCCAGGCCGCAGCCGACATCGAGCACGGCTAGCTTGGAGAGTTCGAAGCGCTTGGCGAGCGCTCGGATCTTGCACGGCAGGGGGGCAGGGGGATTGGGCTGCGAGTCGTTCATGCGGGCCTCCGGCCGCGGGCTGGCGTCAGGGCTTCTTTTCCTCGGGCTTCTTGGCGTCCTTGGCGTCCTTGGCGTCCTTCGCGTCCTTGGACACCGGCAGCGGCGTGGGCACGCCCTGCTGCAGCGTGTCGAGCTCCTCGCGCCAGCCCTTCAAGAGCACTTCACGCGATTCGGGGTTGATGCCGAACGTGAAGCCGGCCTTTTCGGAGGCGTCGAGCGTTTCGGCCATCGACTTGGCGGCCTTGGCCTGCGCGTCGATGTACTTCTGCGCCTCCTCGAGCGTCTTGCGCGCGCCCTTCAACTCCTCGACCAGCTGCTCGACGCGCGCGCGCGAGTCGAGGATGTCCTTTTGCATCACGTCGAGGCGCTGCTGGACGGGGTCCTGCGGCCCGGCGCTGGCGTTGAAGGCCAGCGAGCTGACGAGCAGGGCGGAAGCGAGAACGGCGAACGTGAGCTGGAGTTTCATGACTTGCCTCCTATCGGAGCCGCAGCACGGGCAACCTGAAGTCCGGGACGGAAAGGACTTCCAGGCGTCCCGCGGCTGCATCGGATTCCTATACTCTGGCGCTCCATGGCTGCCCACAAGCCCCCCGGCGCGGGACGTTCGCCCCTGCTGTTCATCTTCCTGACGGTCTTCATCGACCTCCTGGGCTTCGGGATCGTGATCCCGCTGATGCCGATCTACTCGAAGGCCTTCGCCTCGAGCGGACTCGAGACCGGGCTCCTGTTCTCCTGCTTCTCCGGGATGCAGCTGCTCTTCGCGCCGATGTGGGGCCGGCTCTCGGACCGCATTGGCCGCCGGCCGGTGCTGATCGGCGGCCTGATCGGCACGGCCGCCTCGTACGCGCTCTTCGCGCACGCGAACTCGATGGGCATGCTCTACGCCTCGCGCCTCCTGGCGGGCTTCTTCGGCGCGAACATCTCCGTCGCGCAGGCCTACATCGCCGACGTCACCGAGGGCAAGGACCGCGCCAAGGGCATGGGCATGATCGGCGCGGCCTTCGGCCTGGGCTTCACCTTCGGGCCGCTGATCGGCGGCATGCTCTCGAAGTACTCGCACGTCGAGGGCCAGCTGCCGCCCGTGCCGGGCTACGCGGCGGCGGGCCTCTCGCTGCTTGCGGCTGCCTTCGGCTTCTGGAAGCTGCCCGAACCGGCGCGCCACAAGGGCGGTTCGCGCACGTTCGGCGTGACGCAGCTGCGCGAGGCCTTCGGCAACGGCCGGGTCGGGCTCTTGCTGTTGCTCAACTTCTGCAACATCACGGCCTTCTCCGCCTTCGAGACGATGTTCATCTACTTCGGCATCGCCAAGTTCCCCGCGGCCTTCCACCAGCCGACGGTGGCGGGAACGCCGACGATGGACGACGTGCTGCGCGCCGCGCCGGTCGCGGGCTACTACCTCTTCGGCGTGGGTGTCATCTCGGCCATCATCCAGGGCGGGCTGATCCGCCGGCTCGTGCCGCGTTTCGGCGAGACGCGCCTCGCGATCGCCGGACCGGCGATCCTCGCGCTCGCGCTGGGCATCGTGGGCGGCGCGCCGACCTGGACGATCGTGATCTTCGGCTGCATCCTGATGCCCTGCGGCTTCGGGCTCTCGAACCCGTCGGTCAACGGCCTGCTCTCGCGCGCGGTCCCGCCCGAGCGCCAGGGTGCGTTCCTCGGCCTCAACCAGTCCGGCGGCAGCCTCGCGCGCCTGCTCGCGCCCGCGATCGCCGGCCTCTTGTTCACGAGCTTCGGTCCGGAGGTGCCGTTCTTCGCCGCCAGCGCCACGCTGCTGTTCTCGACGGCCATCGCCTGGACCTACCACCGCCGCTACGCGTCGACGTTCCCGCGCGACGGCGGCGAGGTCCTGATCGCGGAGGGCTGAGCCGTGCCGCTCGTCGTGGCCCTCGGCCGTGGCGAACCGCTGCGCGAACTCCTGCCGCGCTTCGCGGATGCGCGCGGCCTCGCGCTGCTCGAGGGTGCGGGCGAGACGCCGGGACGCTGGGGCTTGCTGGCATTCGACCCGCGGCCGGGGCCCGCCGCGCCCGCGGACGTGCCCGGCCCCTTCGCCGGCGGCTTCATCGGAGCACTCTCCTACGACCTCGGCCCGCAGGGAGAGCGGATCGAGCTGCCGCGCGATCCCTGGCAGCTGCCGCTCTCGGTGGGCGGGACGTACACCGATTTCCTGGTGCGCGACGAGTCGAGCGGCGAGCGCTGGCTCGCGCTCGGCGACTCCGCGCGCGAGTCCGAGGTCCGCGTGCGACTCGAACGAGCGGCGCCCGAGCTCGCGCGCCCGCGGCCGGCCGGACCGCTCGTGCGCCACACGAGCCGCGCAGAGCACATGGCGCGCGTCGAGCGCGTGCGCGAGGACATCGCCGCGGGCGAGTACTACCAGGCCAACCTCGCGCACCGCTTCACGCGCCGCGTCGAGGGCCACCCGCTGGCCTGGTTCGCGCGTCTGGCGCGCGTCAACCCGGCGCCCTACATGGGCTACCTCGACTTCGGCACCGGCGCGATTCTCTCCGCCTCGCCCGAGCTGCTGCTCGAGGTCGAGGGCCGCCGCGCGCGCTCGCGGCCGATCAAGGGCACGGCCGCGCGCTCGGCCGACGAGCGCGAGGACCGCGCCTCCGCCGACGCGCTCTGCGCGAGCGAGAAGGACCGCGCCGAGCTGGCGATGATCGTCGACCTCGTGCGCAACGACCTCGGGCGCGTCGCCCGGCCGGGAGGCGTGCGCGTCGAGGGCGGCTTCCCGCGGCTCGAGAGCTACGCCGGCCTGCACCACCTGATGGCCGATGTCGTGGCCGAACTCGCCGAGGGACGCACGGCTCAGGACGCGCTCGCGGCGCTCTTCCCCGGCGGCTCGATCACGGGCGCGCCCAAGCTCGCGAGCATGGCCGCGATCGCGCGCGAGGAGCGCGAGGGCCGCGGCTTCTTCAGCGGCTCGCTCGGATTTCTCGACGTGCGCGGGAACGCGGCCTGGAACATCCTGATCCGCACGCTGGTCTGGCGTCCGGAGCCAGCGGAGTTCTCGTTCCACGTCGGCGGCGGGATCACCTGGAGCTCGGACGCGGACGCCGAGGAGCGCGAGACGCTGCTCAAGGCGGCGCGCCTGATCGAGACGCTGGAGGGCGAGGCATGAGTGCAGCGGAACGCTTCCCGAGCTGGGTCGACGGCCGGCTCTTCGGACCGGGCCAAGGGTCGCTCTCGACCGACGACCAGGGCTTCCTCTCCGGGCTCTCGGTCTTCGAGACCGTGCTCTACGAGTCGGGCACGGCCTGGCTGCTCGACCGGCACCTCGCGCGCCTGGCGCAGGGCGCGCGCGAGCTCGCGATCGAGCCGCGCTTCGAGCCCGCGCGCGCCGTGCGCGAGTTCTGCGCGGCGCTCGGCGCACGCGACTGCGCCCTGCGGCTGACGCTCACGCGCGGCGTCGCGGGCGCGGGCTCGACGCTGGTCGTGGGCGCGCGCGCGATCGTGCGTCCGCCCGATCCGGGCGTTTGCGTGACGCTCGAGCGCGACGCCAAGGACGCGCACGACCCGCTCGAGTCGATCAAGAGCACGAATCGCCTGCGCAACGTGCTCCTGCGCGAACGCGCGCAGCGCGCGGGCGCCTTCGAGGCGCTGATGTGCACGCGCGAGGGCGACATCTCCGAGGGCACGCTCTCGAACGTCTGGGCGGTCGTCGACGGGGTGCTGCGCACGCCCTCGACCGAGCGCGGCTGTCTCGCGGGCGTGATGCGCGGGCTGATCCTCGAAGCGCTCGAGCGCGACGAGCCCGCGCCGCGCGTCGGGCGCCTGGAGCTCGAGGAGCTCGCCCGCGCGAGCGAGGTGTTCCTGTCCAACACGACCGGCCGAGCGCTGCCGGTGGTCGAGGTCCGGGGCCTCGCGCGCGGCCTGCCGGGCTCGGCCGGGCCCGTCCTGCGCCATGTGCGCGAGCGCATCCGCGCACAGGAAGCGTCCTGGAAGGAGGACGCGTGCGCTTGAGCGGCCTCTGCTCCTGTACGAAAGCCGGCCCCTTGCTCCGGGGCACGCCGCTTGCGGTAATGGTGGCCCCAAGGTGATGACTATGTGGAAACCCCTGCTCCTCTCCGCCCTGCTGCTCTGCCCCGCGCCGGTTCTCGCGAGCCCGCTGCCCGCCTCGCAGGCCGGCAAGACCGATCCCCAGGCCAAGCCCGACAAGCGGCCCGAGGTCGCGGACCGGATGACGAAGCTGCAGAGCCTGATCGACGACCGCAAGGGCGAGAAGGACACCGACGCGATCGGCGTGATCGACCAGATCATGCAGGACTTCCCCAACTGCGGCACGAAGGACCGCCAGCTGGTCGTGACCGGCCTCTCGAAGTGCTTCGAGGTGCGGCGCATGGTCAAGGAGGGCGACCCGCCGAACAACAAGCTCTACATGGCCGCCGCGGTGGCGCTCTCGTACATGGCGCCGGAGAGCACCAAGGAGCTGCTCAAGTGGATCGGCCAGAAGGACCTCAAGAAGGACCAGGCGCTGCAGTCGCGCCTCGTCGATTCGCTGGGCAAGACCAAGGACAAGGAGGCGCTCAAGCCGCTCGAGGGGATGCTCAACAGCAAGGACGACTGGATGGTGGGTGCCGCCGCCAGCGCGCTCTCGAACTACTCCGAGCTCGAACTGGTCGAGCGCAAGAACGTCTTCGAGACGATCCTCAAGACCCTGACCTCGGCCTACAGCCAGACCCAGGGCAATCCCAACGACACCGTCGCGCGCCAGCGCTACGACGTGGTCGCGGCGCCGATGATCACCGCGCTGCAGAAGCTCTCCAAGCACGACGAGCGCGACCCGGTCGTCTGGCAGACCTGGTGGAACAAGAACAAGCGCGACAACTGGGACGCCGAGAAGAAGTAGTCCCGCGACCGGGAAGAAGCGCGCCCGATCGGCGTCGAGCGTCCCCGGCCCATGTCCCGATCGTCCACACTCGCGCTGCTCGCGGCCGTGCTCGCCTGCGGCTGCTCCGGATTCCACGCCGGCCCCGGTTCCCGCTCCCGCGCTCATCGTCCAGGCTCCCGCACCCGACGCGGCGCTGCGTGCGCGCATCGTGGAACTCGAGGGTCAGCTGGCGGAGGAGCGCGCGCAGCGCCTGAAGCGCGAGGAGGAGTGGCTGCACTTCACGCAGGGCATCGGCGAGCTCTCGCGTGCCGCGGGCGTGCCCACGCCCGAGTTCCCGACCCCGCTCGCCGGCGAGAATCCGCCGGCCGCCGCGCCCGCGCCCGATCCGGGGCGCGAGCAGCGCCTGCGGCACGGCCGCGAGCTCTTCCCCAAGCTGCGCGCGCTGTTCTTCTCCGACGAGGTCGCCGGGCTCGACCTGCTCGAGGTGGGCGAGTTCGCCGACGGCGCGCTCGGACCGGTCGTGCTGCGCGAGCTCGACCCCGACGGCCGGCCCTACGGCACGCTCTGCGCCGAGCGTCTGCACCTCGAGGGCAGCCAGGCGGCGCGCACGCTGACGCTCGTGCTCGAGCAGGGCTACGAGCGCCGCGGCACGCAGCGCTTCCCCTTCGACGAACCGGTCGCGCCGGCCGCCGAGACCGCACCGGAGAGCGCGGCGCGGCGCGGCACGAAGCGCATCGAGCTGCCCGAGATCGACCCGCGGCGCTGGATCGAGAAGGTGCCCGAGCTCTTCGGCCCGTCCGCCGGGCAAGGCGCCATCGACGACGGCCACCACGACCTGACCGCGGTGCGCGTCGCGCTCAACGCGCTCCTGCGCGAGGACGCCTCCGCGGGCTGGTGGCGGCTCAGCAACCTCGGCGGCGTGCAGCACGAAGTCCTGCGCGAGGTGGTGCTCGACGGCTTCGATCGCGAGGGCAACCAGGAGCGGCGGCTGTTCGCGGACCGGCTGACGATCCTCGAGGAGGGCAAGGGCGTGCAGCTCCTGCTCGAGCACGGCGCGCAGGTGCGCGGCGACCAGAAGCTGCCCTTCCTCGACGACCGCTACCGGATCTTCCTGCCGCAGGCCCTGCCCGAGGCCTGGGACAAGGCCGGCGTGCCGCTCGTGCGCGCCAAGCCGCCCGAGCCGGCTCCGCCGGTAGCGGCATTGACGCGGGCGCGCAGCGGCGACATAAGGAGCGGGTGAGCGAACGCGACGAAGCGCCCGCCGGGGCAGAGGCCGAGCTCTTCGGCCCGCGCGTGATCTCGGTGCGCGAGCTGACGCGCGCGATCAAGTCCAGCCTGGACGGCTTCGGGCGCCTGGCGGTCGAGGGCGAGGTGACGCAGCTGAAGCGCGCCGCGGCCGGGCACCTGTACTTCGACCTGAAGGACCTCGACGCGAAGGTCTCGTGCGCGATCTGGCGCAGCGCGCTGCGGGGCGGCGCTGCGCTTCGACCTCAAGGAGGGCGCCAAGGTCGTCGCGCACGGCCGCCTCGACGTCTATGCGCCGCGCGGAACCTATTCGCTGATCGTGCAGCGCCTCGAGCAACGCGGGATCGGCGACCTCTTGGCAAAGCTCGAGGCGCTCAAGGCCGAGCTCAAGGCGCGCGGCTGGTTCGAGCGCCGCCGGCCGCTGCCCAGCCTGCCGCGCGTGATCGGACTCGTCACCAGCCGCGACACGCGCGGCGCTGCAGGACTTCCTGCGCACGCGCTCGCTGCGCTGGCCGCTCTATCCCGTGCGTTTCGTGCACACCAGCGTGCAGGGCGCCGCGGCGGCGAACGAGATCGCGGCCGCGATCCGGCGCATCGACGCCTCGGGCGTCGACCTGATCGTGCTCGCGCGCGGCGGCGGCTCGCTCGAGGACCTGTGGTGCTTCAACGAGCTTCCGGTCGCCGAGGCGATCTGGAACACGAGCGTGCCGGTGGTCACGGGCGTGGGCCACGAGACCGACACGACGCTGGCCGATCTCGTGGCCGACCACCGCGCGCACACGCCCACCGACGCAGCCCAGACCGTGATCCCCGACAAGCGCGCGCTGCTCGAGGAACTCGAGCGCTACGCCGGGTTCCTGGGCACTGCGATCGAGGGCACGCTGGAGACGCGCCTGACGCGCCTCGAGCACGCCACGCGCGCGCTGCGCTTCTCGGCGGCGGCGCTGCTCGACCGGCCCGCCGCGCGCCTCGCGGCGCTGGCGACGCGCGTCGAGCGCCACAATCCGCGCGCGCGCCTCGAGGGACTCTCGGCGCGACTCGCGCGCGCGGGCGTGCGGCTGCGCGTGGCCGCCGAGGCCCCGCTGGCGCGCGCCGAGAAGCGCATGGAGCGCGCCGCGGCGACGCTCGAGGCGACCTCGCCCTTCCGCGTGCTCGAGCGCGGCTACTCGATCACGCGCCGCGCCGACGGCACGCTCGTGCGCAGCGCGCAGGGCGTGAAGTCCGGCGAGAAGATCGAGAGCGTCCTGCACGAGGGCCTGCTCGTCTCGCGCGTCGAAGTCGGCGCGGGAAGAGGAGCGCTAGCGCGTGGAGCTCGCCTCCATCTACGCCGTCGTCGCCAACTGGAACGGCGGCGCCGAGAACCTCGAGTGCCTGCGCTCGCTGATCGCACAGGGACTCTCCGAGTCGAACCTGGTCTTCGTCGACAACGGCTCGCAGCGACGGCTCGCTGGCGCTGGTGCGCGGCCAGCATCCCGGCGCTGCGCGTGATCGAGAACCGCGCCAACCTCGGCTTCGGCGAGGCTTCGAACCAGGGCGCGAAGCTCGCGCTCGACCTCGGCGCGCGCGCGGTCCTCTTCGTCAACAACGACGTCGTCGCGCGGCCCGGCACGCTGACGCGCCTCGCGGCCGAGCTCGACCTGCGACCCAAGGCGCGGCATCGTCGGCCCGCGCGTCCTGACCAGGTCCGATCCCGAGCGCGTCTGGTGCGCGGGCGGGATGCTGACCTGGCGCGAGAACCTCTCGACGCTGCGCGGCCACCTCGAGCCCGACGGGCCCAAGTGGCGCGAGACGCGCGCGGTCGACTACGTGCCCGGCTGCGCGCTGCTCGCGCGGCGCGAGGTGCTCGAGCAGGTCGGCATGTTCGACGCCGAGTTCTTCGCCTACATGGAGGACGTCGATTTGTGCCTGCGCGCGCGCCGCGCCGGCTTCGAGGTCTGGCTGGCGGGCGATGCGGCCGTGCTGCACGCCAGCTCGTCGGCCACCGGCGGCGGCTACAACCCGCGCCGCAAGTACATGATGGGCGTCAACTCGATCTGGTTCCTGCGCCGCCACGCGCGCGCGGGCGAGTGGCTGAGGTTCGTCGCTGTACGACGTCCTGAGCCTGCCCGTTCCTCTGGCTGCTCGGGCATCTTCCGCGGACGCGGCAAGGCCGTGCGCGGCGAAGGCGCTCGGGATCCTCGACGGCCTGCGCGGCAAGCGCGTGACCGCCGAGGCGATCCGCGAGGGCGCGGGGTGGCTGTGGTAGGTAGGGGGTGTAGCCTTCGCGCCCAGCCCGGGTAGTCTGAGTCCGTGCTCGCTGCACTGCTCCTCGCTGCCTTGCCGAACTTGCCTCAGGGCTCGTTCGGCGCACTCGATCCTTGGTCGAAGCCCTCCATCGACGGCGCTCGGACCTTGTCGGTGGATCCCGAGCAGCGGACAGGATTCGGCCGAGCTCGTACCGCACTTCGCAATGCGAGCGGGCGCGAGATCTGGTCGCGCGTACTCGACTACTCGCTGCGTGACGCGGAGATCACTGAGCGTGGCGAGATCGTCGGTTGGGCTCTACGGACCGAGAATCCCGATTCGAAGAACCAGTTGGGGATCGTAATCCTTGCATCACGAAGGCAAGGAACGCAACGTCGACTGGCTCCCTGATTCAGCACGCAACTACGTCAAGAGCATTGCTGTCGCGTCCACAGCCGATATCGCGGTCGTCCGCCTCGATCAGATCCGGGGCGATCTCTTCACGAGCCATGAGCGGGAGGAGTGGCAGACAGTTCGCATTTCGACGGGCGAACGCCTGCAAAGATTCGTTCCTCACCTCCTTCAGCGCGAAGGGATTGCCACCCTCCGGCGAGTGTTCGCAGTGCGATCCACTCCGCTGATCTGCTGCGAGGCGTGGTTCGGGAGCAACGGGGAGGCGCTGGTCGAAGTGCTCGACCTCCAGGGAGAGCAGGTGTGGTCCGTCGCGCTCGAGGAAACACGGCCCCTGAACAGCGGATACTTCGCCTGGATGGGGAGCGCGGAGAGACTCTCGACGACAGGCGCTGGTGAGTTCACCTTCCAACGCATACGGCCGGACGAGCGCATCCGCTGGCGTGTCGTGGAACGATCCGAAGCGCCCGGCACATGGAACGTCACTGAGGTCTCGCGCGAAGCTCACCCTCTTCAGGTCGAGGCCGAACCCGGAGTCGTCGTGGCACGCCCGTTTACGCCGAAGCTCCTGTCGGAGCGCCCTCTCGCGACGTCGCCCGAAGGAAAGCCCTGTTCGGTCGGCACGTGGTCGGATGCTGCAATCGATGGGCAAGGCCAACTGCTCGTGCTCGAAGTTGAGGACTCGCACCTGCACCACTTCGATGCGCAGGGGGAGTCCCTCGACAGGATCGAGCTGCGCGAGGCGGGGAAGTACGTGGACCGCATTCTCGGCACGCGCAAGGACCGATTCGACCTTGCCGTCGGCGATTCCTTCTCGACCTGGAGTGGCAGCGGCGAGCGCTTGACCGAAGCCTACGACCGATGGCACCACGCGCTGGCTCAGCCGGCCAGTCACGCGGTCGAGGGCGCACGCTGGTTCATCGATACGAACGAGGTGCTGCGCTACGCCGATGACGATCCGCAGGCCGCCGTCACCACGCGCCTCGCTCGCCATCCCGACGGAACCTGGTTCGGTCGACTGGAGGGCGGGGCAGTCGCGCAGGACGGGACGCTGGTCACGGTCGATGTTCAACTCGCGGGCGTGATGACGATCGGCCCCGGCCAGAGCACCATCTCACGCTTCGACGCAGCGGGACATGGAATGGACCAGTTCCGTGCGCGACTTGGATCCGCGCGGTACCTGAGTACGAGGGGGCGCTGGCTCGCGGGCAACGGCTACGGAGCTGCTGCCTGCTTCCTCGCGGACCTCGACGCGAAGCAGGTCTACGGGCTCAGTGGGGAGTTCAACAGCTGGAACTTCCGCGTGCTGCTCCCACCCGCGGAAGGGGAGTTCTGGATCGTCGACCTCAGAGGCAAGCGGCTGCTGCGCGCGGCCCTGCCCGAGAAGTGACCCTCGACGGCCTGCGCGGCAAGAGGGTGACCGCCGAGGCGATCCGCGAGGGCGCGGGGTGGCTGTGGTGAGCAGGGAGTGTTGCCAAAGCGTCCAGCCCGGCTAGGGTGAGCCTGTGCTGGCCCTGTTCCTCCAAGCGCTGACCGGGACCTCGGCGCGCATCGACGCCGCGCGCGAGGCGCGCATCCTCGATCCCTACGAGCGCGTCTCCGCCGACGGCCGCTCGCTCTTCCACGTCGACCCATCGGAACTCGAAGGGCGCGGTCCTTCGACGGTCTATCTCCTGCGCGATGGACAGCTTGCCTGGGTCGAGGACTTGCCCTTCACTCTTCGCGACGCCGTCCTCGCGCGCGATGGTGCCGTGCTCGGCTGCGCGCTTGACGAGCAGCTGTGGTTCCGCGGTGCAATGCAGAGCGCGTTCCGCGAGTTGCCTCCGCCCTACGAGGCGATCCCCCGCACGATGGTCGTCGGTCTGCTCGATCTCGACTGGGAGGACGCCGCACTCGTTCGCGTGCGGGATGCGATCACTGACGCGACTGGCCGCAGCCGTGCGGAGCGCTGGTGGCGCTTCGACTTCGCACGCGGCGCGTGGGGATCCACCGTCGTCCCTGAGGGTGCGATCGGGCCTGGGTTCGCGCTGCTGCTGGTCGACTCGCGGATGCGTGTGTTGCTCGCGTCGGAATCGGGGCCCGAGCACACCGTCTGGTCGCGCGTGCTCGACTCGCAGGGCTGCACGCAGGGACTGCGGCCCCTGGGTGGGATCGGATTCGATCCCGTCGAACTCGCCTACGACGATGCGCCGGCCTGCGGGAACGCCTGGTTCGCGGAGAAGAAGCGGCTGCAGCAACTCGAGCGCGAGCGCGCAAGCGGGCTGGATCTCCGTCCGCGGCTGCGCGTGCTGCGCACGAGCGCCCCCGAGGTCTCCTGCGCCTGGCCGCACGTCACGCTCGACTCGCTCGGCACTCGATCCGATGCGACACTGGAGGCCGAGCTGCCCGTCGCGCCGCCGGCGGCCGCGCAGCGTCGCATCGACGGTTCCTGGATCAACGTGATCGTCGCGAGCGCGAGGCTGCCGGATGGCGGCTACGCGCTCGTCGATTTGCCCAAGCTCGGTCGCGGCGAGCGCTCTGCGCGCCTGCTGCTCACCGACGCCGCCGGAACGGTCGTCGACCAGCATCTCCTGCCCTTCGCGGAAGTCTCGGCGGTGACCTCCCGCGGGGACTGGATCGCGGTTGTGCCGCGGGGCCGCGCCACCGTCGCGCTGCTCGAGCGCCGCACGCGGCAGCGCTTCGAGGTCCTGACGCGCACCTGCGGTCGCGACGCGCTCGCGGCGCTCTCGGCGGACGCCACGGAGCTCGCCGTCCTCGATGAGGAGCAGCACCGGCTCGAGCGGTTCCGGCTGCAGCCGCGCTGAGGGCGGGAAGTCCGGTTGCCACGGGGTCTGCAAGCGATAGGCTTTTCCCGTGCTCGCTGCGCTGCTCTTCGTCGGTGCGATCGATCCCGGTTCGACCGGGACGCCATCCTGCGATCCCTACCGCGCGACCTCGCCCTCGGGCCGGCACTTCGTCGAGGTCGTGCCCAGCACGCGCGACGGCAGCGGCCCGTGTCGCGTGCTGATCGGCGAGGCTCAGCACTTCTACGCGGACGAGTCGCTCCCTCGGACGCTGCGCGACGCGGTCGTCGACGATGCGGGGGACATCGCCGGCTGGTGCTCGAGGAACCGCTGGGATACCGAGCGCCCGACGCTCTTCCTGCGCGCGCACGGCGGGACGTTCCGCGAATGCGCGCTGCCCGCGGAAGCGCAGCTCGAGTCCTGCTCGGGCGCCGGCCTCGTGCTGCAGCCCGAGCACGCGCGTGCGCTGTTGCGCGTCACGCGGCGCGGAAATCGCACGCAACGCGAGGAGTGGTGGCCCATCGCGATGGCGAGCGGCGAGTGGGGGACGCGCATCCTGCCCGAGCGTCCACCGCATGTTGCGGGAGCGAACTGGCCCTTCCAATCGCTCGGCCCGATCGGCGTGCACGATGCGCTGCTCGCGCACGAGGCCGGCCAATTCACGCTCTACGATGCGCAGGGCCACGTGCTGTGGGAGCACTTCGAATGGTGCAACGTGTGCTACCTGTGCGGCGGCCCGAAGTCCGAGTTCGCGATGGGGCCATTCATAGGCGGGTTCACGCTGCGGATGCCGTGCGAGTGGCAAGAGCCCGATGCGGTCGACGACGCGATGGAGCAGCGCTACTACTGCACGAATGGCGATTGCACCGACTTGTGCGTCGAAGAGGTCGGACGCAGAGCCTCGCCGGACGAGCCGAGCGAGCCCGCGCCGGCGTACCGCGTCGTCCAGCTCGAGCGCGCGGGCGCCCCACAGTCGATGGCGCCCGAGGAGCGTTCGCAGCACCTGCGCCGGCCGCCCTCGCGCTCGAATGCGGAGCCGATCGCAACGCTGCCCGACGGGAATCACCTCTGGAGCGACGGACTCGGCACGCACGCCTGGACCACGCTCGGCGACGATCCCGACGGCACTGCGCTCGTCCAGTTCGCACAGCGTCTCGACGGCAAGTGGCTCGGTTGGATCCGCGAGGCGCTGCCGCTGGAGGACGGAGCCATCGCCATCCTCGACAACGCCTGCCTCTGGCGCGGCGAGGACCAGGCGCGGCTCGTGCTCTTCACCGAGCGCGGCGAGGCGCGCGAGCAGTTCACGCTGCCGGCGGACCTCGTCTGGGGTCTCGTTGCGCGCGGCGACTGGCTCTGTGTGCACGCCTGGTACAAGTGCAGCGCGCTGCTCGTGCGCCGTTCGACGCGCGAGGTGTTCGAGTTCCCGCTCGGGCCGGGCGGTGCCGATCGGGAGCTGCTGCTGCCCGCGCGCGTGGACGAGCTGTGGGTGCTCGACCCCAAATCGCGTGGAGTCGAGCGCTTCAGGCTGCCGGGGACCTGATCGCAGTCGCTCAGCGCCGCGCGTTCGGCGTCCAGTCGTAGTCCTGGAACGCCAGCTTCCAGCCGCTCTTGGGATCGAGCGCGGCGAGCTTCTTGCCGTCGGTGACGTGCTTGCGCAGGAAGGCCTCGAGCGAGCCGTCCTTGGCGACGAAGTCGTCCTTGTACCAGTCGAGGAGCTTCGTCGCGCGCAGCTCCTTCCTCGACTCGTCGAGCACGAGGCCCGGCCCGTCGAGGAACGTGCGCGTGAGCTCGTCGAGCGTCGCGCCGAGCTTCTCGTCGCCGAGCGCACGCGCGGGGAGCGGCGGGCAGGAGAGCGCTCCGCAGTTCAGCGCGAAGTGCACGCGCGGGTCCTTCCACTGCTTGCGCACGAAGCTCTCGAGCTCGTTGAGCGTCTGCTCGCTGCCGTTGACCTTGTGCTTCTGCGCGTCGAAGAAGCCCTTGAGATCGGTCACCTTGGTGGGGAGCTTCTTGCCGCTGTCCAAGAGGTCGCGGATCACGCTGGCGTTGTAGACGTTGATCCAGAACGCCAAGCCGTGCTCGCCGCGCGCCTCCTCGGCGGCCTTGAGGTACAGGTCGAGCGCCGTGCGGTCCTTGCGCAGGCCCTCGTAGTCGACGAGTCCGTTCTCGACGTACTTGCCGAGCAGCGCCGAGTACTTCGACGCGTCCGGATCGGGCAGCTTCTTGGGCGGCTCCTGCACGAGCGGGGCGGCGAGGACGAGGGCGAGTGCGGCGAAGATCATAGTGCCGAGCCTACGCTCGCGCGGCTCGCATGGGACATGCGAAACACGAACGGCGGCCAGCTCACGGGCGACGCATCTGCCGACCCGGAGCCCGTGTAGACTCGGTCGTCATGGAAGAGCGCCCGCCGGTCGAGTCGATTGCCTATCTCAAGGGCGAACTGCCGGACACGGACTCGTCGACCGCCTGCCCGCTTGCGGACGGGGACAAGCCCGTGCTCGTGCCGTTCGCGCCGGGGCTCCTGTGTGCGTACCTCTGGGACGAGGGCGGTCGCTTCTCCTACGTGCAGCGTCGGCACTTGCTCGCTTCACAGACCGACGAAGCCCGGCTCCATGCGAGCGCGATCGAGAACCTGAAACGCCGTGTCGGCGCGAACCTGCAGCTGCATGCGCAGGGTCCATCCTGGATGCTGACCTGCGACGGGAACTTCGAGGCCAGCCTGCTGATGGTGGACGAATTGTGGGAGGAGGTCCTGCGCGAACAGGCCGGCGGGCAACCCGTGGCCGCTGCTCCCGCGCGCGACGTCCTGTGCTTCTGTCCTTCGACGCGCGCCGACGGGATCGAACAGCTTCGCGGGATCGTCGAGCGCGTCTGGTCGGGCGGGGAGCACCTCGTTTCGAAGCAGCTCTTCATGCGCCGCGCCGGGCGCTGGAGCGCGCTCGACACGAATCGCTGAAGAGCAGCGTGGATCCCTGGCCTTGTGCGGATGACGCGTGGCGCGCGCTCAGCGTCTTGTCGCCGGCCGACGCGCGGGCTTCGCCGCGGCGCTCTTCGCGCCCGCCAGCGGATAGCGGCTCTCCTTCTCGAGGCGCGGTGCGTTCTTCTTGACCTCTTTCATCAGCTCGGCGAGCAGCTGCTTGCGCTTGCCGAGCAGCTGGTAGCCCTCGCGCGGCCGCAGGTAGCCGCGCGCGAACGGGTGCTTCGCGAAGAGCGCCTCGCGGCCCATCTTCTCGGCCCAGCGCTCGAAGCGCGCGCGCTTCTCGAGCAGCGCCGGGCGAGGAAGGGCATCACCATCGAGTAGTCGGCCTAGCAGGCTCTCGCAGGTCGAGCGGAAGTGTTCCTGGTCGACCTTGCCCCAGGTGACGGCCTCGGCCGGCGGGCAGGAGGAGAGCGAGCCGTCGGTGATCGGCGCGGTGGTGATCTGGATGTCGTAGAGGAAGCCCGAGATGTCCTCCAGGCCGAGGATCTGCGAGAGCGCCGGCTCGGGCTGCAGGTTGAAGTTCTTGGGCACGCCGCCGCCGAGGATCAGCGTGCCGATCGCGGCCGCATCGGTCTGGCGCAGGCCCCAGAAGTGGTAGGCGCAGCTCTCGAAGACCTCCTCGTGCAGGTCGAGCTCGAAGCGGTGCTCGCCGCCCGCGGCCTGCGCGAGCGCCCAGAGCTTCATCGAGTTGAGGAACACCGAGCCGTCGGCGGGCGCGCCGACGAAGATCGGGCACGTTCTTGCGCGCGCACAGCGCCAGCAGGCCCTCGGGCACGCCGTTCTGCTTCTCCTGCGCGGCGTAGCGCTGGCCCAGCAGCTGGCGGAACTGCGGGCCGGTCATGCTGCGCTGGAATTCGGGCTCGCGCAGGCAGGCCGTGATGAACTGGTCCTGCTCGAGCAGCACGTCCTCGTCGAAGCCGATGTCGGTGACGCGGATCGTCTTCTCGTCGCGCAGCGCGCCGTCGTCGCCGAAGATCGGCACCTCGCGGAACGGGTGCTGCTTCGCGCCGTCGAGCGCGCGGTGGCCGTCGTGGTAGCAGACGGCGTCGGTGGTCGAGAGCAGCATGAACCAGCCCGTGTCGAGCAGCGGGTTCGAACCAGGCGTAGTGCTGGCCCGAGACCGTCACCGGCCCGGCGATCGAGCAGCGTCATCGGCAGGCCCTTGCCGACGCGCTTCGTCGAGCAGCGTCCAGACGCGGCGCAGGTAGGCGCCGCCGAAGGAGGGCAGCGAGCGCTCGAAGAGCTGGTCGAGCGATTCGGCCTCGGTCACGGGCGTCGTGACGAGCTCGCGGCCCGCCCCGGGAGCCATGCGGCAGGCGGCCTTGTGGTCCTTGCGCGTCGGCATGCGGCGCACAGTGTACGTGCGCGCCTGCGGATGCAAAGTCCCGCGCTCAGGGAACGAACTGGACCGACAGCGCGTTCGAGAAGTTGAAACCGGCGCCGCCTGCGGGAGCGTCTCGATAGTAGGCCTGGAAGTTCCGGGTCGAGCCGGGCGGGATCGGCAGGCTGGAGAGGTCGAGCGCGCGCGCGAATCGTCCCGCGCCGTCGGCGGAGGAAAGCCCGAGACGGATGATCGGCGCTCCGCCCAGGCACAGGACGCCGTTGCCGACCGGGAAGGGCGTCTGGCCGGTCCCGAGGATGAAGAGACCCGTGACGTGCGGCTGGACGTGCTCGACCGTCAGCAGCAGCTGGTTGGCGGCGAGCGAGGGACTCCCGTGGCCCAGGATCGAGGCAGCGAGGCCGGTCGAGTTGGGCACCGCGGTGCAGAACGGGCTGCCGACGAGGTCGTAGGCGGTGAACACGCGCACCTGCCCGGAGAACGCGCCGCCGCTCGTGTTCGAAGGCGCGCCGACGAGCACATCCGCGACCCCGTTGCCATCCAGATCCCCGGCCGCGGCGAGCGCCGAGCCGAAACTGTCTCCGCTGAAGTCGCCGAACGCGCGGCCGAGGATCGTGCCGCTGCCGCCAGAGACGATCTCGACGTAGCCCGGACCGGTGGTCGTGCCGCTGCGGTCCTGCGACGCGCCCAGCGCGAGCTCGTCCCTCCCGTCGAAGTCGAGATCGCCGAGCGATGCCAGCGCCATGCCGAGGCCGTCCCCCGCGCCCGGACCGTCCACGGAGAGCACGAACTGCGGCGAGAGCGGCGTCTGTCCCTGCGCGGTGCGCGCGACCCACTCGCCCGACAAGACTCGCACCGAGCCGTAGTTGGTGTTGATGCCGCTCGCGCCGAGGTCGTCGCCCCAGGCGCCGATCGCGAGATCGGGCCAGCCGTCGGCGTTCACGTCGCCCGCGCGCGCGAGCGCCGAGCCGAAGAAGTCGAACGTGTGGCTGCCCTGGATGGTCGCCAGCACGACACCGCTTGCGCCCGAGAAGAGCGTGACGTAGCCGCCGGCGTTGAGTCCGCCCTGGCTCGCGCCGACCGCGAAATCCGCCGCGCCGTCCTGGTCGATGTCGCCCGCCGCGCTGACCGCCGCGCCGAAGTGGTCGCCGCCGGCGACCCCGGTGAGCTCGTACAGGACCATCGGCGTCGCCGGCACCTGTCCAGCGGCCGTGCTCGCGATCCACTCGCCCGACCAGACGAAGACCTTGCCGGGAAACGTCGGGCCGACGCAGAAGCAGGTCTCGCCGCCGGCGACGTCGTCGAAACCGTCGGCGTTGACGTCGCCGACGAAGGCGACCGAGACGCCCAGGCCCTTGTGCCCGCCGCCGTAGAACGTGGCCAGCGCCGTTCCGGTCGCACCGGAGAAGACGCGCACGCTGCCGCAGTCGAAGGACAAGCCGCCCTGGTCGTCGCCGCTCGCGCCGACCGCGATGTCCGGCACGCCGTCGGCGTCGACGTCTCCGCCGGCCGCAACGCTCTCACCGGAGTTCACGCCCTGGCCCGGGTCGCCATCCCACTCGTAGAGCACGTCCGGCGGCGTGCCGTGGAGCAGGTATGCGCCCGAGTAGACGCGCACGCGCCCGCTGAAGGCGCCGTTCGGCGTGCTGGTGCGCGGCATGCCGACGACCACGTCCGGGACTCCGTCGCCGTTCAAGTCGGCGATGCCGGCGACGGACGTGCCCAGCGCGGTGTCGGGCGGGCCGGGGAGCGTCGCGAGCGTCGTCTGTGCGCGCAGCGGCAGTGGGGAGAGCAGCACAACGATCGCGATCGAACCGGAGCGAGCGGATCATGCCGCCATTCTACCAGCGCCAGCAGAGTCCCAGCCCGGCGCTCCAGTCGCCGCTCGTCTCGCCCAGGCCCAGGTCCACGCCGAGGTCGAGCTGCACGTCTCGCGAGGCCAGCGCGATCAGCCCGGCGCCGACCACGAGCGGATCGGGCCCGCCGCGTGTGCGCGGCAACCAGCCGGCTTCGAGGTACAGGCTGGTCGTGTCTCCGAGCGGCCGGCTCGCGCCCGCGGCGAGGTTCAGGATCATCGCCCCCGCGCTCGGCTCGTAGGCCGCCCCGACTTGCGCGCCCGCCTGCCAGGGACCCTGTTCCGGCGTCCAGCTCGCGACCGCGCTGAGCGAGGGCGAGAACGAATTCGGCTCGTCGCCCAGCGCGCCACCCGGCAGCCGCAGCTCGGCCACCCAGGCGACCGAATCCGCCCAGCCGAAGTCGAGGTCGGCCCAGTCGCGCGCGATCGGGCCCTTGACGCCCAGCGTCAGCGGACCGACGGCCTGCTCGTCGGGCGCGCCGTGCGCGTCGAGGCGGCTCCAGCCGTTCGCGGAGGCGCGCAGCTCGAGCTCGTCGGAGAGCCCGCAGCGCACTGCGGTCGGGAAGGCGCTCGTGTCGCCCGTGCCGCGCGCGTGGTCGCGGGCGTAGCCGATCTCGAGCTGCGTGAAGCCGCGCGGCACCAGCGTCGAGCTGTTCAGCAGCCCGGGACGATCACCGCTGATCGCTTGGGCGCCGTCCAAGGCGAGCAGGCACAGGCAGGCGAGGGGCATGCCCCCCGGTTAACGTCCCAGGGCCAGGTTCAACTCCAGCACATTCACGCGCGCCTCGCCCAGGAAGCCCCACAATCGCCCCTCGACGTGCTGCTCGACGAGCTCGCGCACGCGTTCGGGCGGCAGCGCGCGCGCTGCGGCCACGCGCGCGACCTGGAAGCGCGCCGCGGCCGGGCTGATGTGCGGGTCGAGACCGCTGCCGGAGGCGGTCACGAGATCGACGGGAATGGGCGCCGCACCTCCGGGCGTCGCGCGCAACTTCTCGATGCGCTCCTTCAGCGCCTGTGTCAGCGCGGGATTCGTCGGCCCGAGGTTCGAGCCGCTCGAGGCCGAGGCGTTGTACGGCGGCGTCGTGGCCGAGGGCCGGCCCCAGAAGAACCTGGGGTCGTCGAAGGACTGGCCGACGAGCGCGGAGCCGCGCACCACGTCCGCCTCGACGATCAGGCTGCCGTTGGCCTGCGCGTGGAAGCACAGCTGCGCGATCAGGGTGACGAGCAGCGGGTAGAGGATGCCGGTCAGAATGCTCAGGGCGAGCAGCATGCGCGCGGCGACGGCGAGTTGCTTGATCATGCGAGCCCCAGTCCGGAGAGTGCGAGGTCGATCGCCTTGATGCCCACGAAGGGCACGATCAGGCCGCCGAGGCCGTAGATCCAGCAGGTTGCGCCGCAGCAGGGCCGCCGCGCCGACCGGCCGGTAGGCGACGCCGCGCAGCGCGAGCGGGATCAGGCAGACGATGATCAGCGCGTTGAAGATCACCGCCGAGAGGATCGCCGCGCTGGGCGTGGCGAGGTGCATGACGTCGAGCGCCTTCAGCTCCGGGTAGGTCAGCGCGAAGGCCGCCGGGATGATCGCGAAGTACTTGGCCACGTCGTTGGCGATGCTGAACGTCGTCAGCGAGCCGCGCGTCATCAGCATCTGCTTGCCGATCTCGACGATCTCGATCAGCTTGGTCGGGTTCGAGTCGAGGTCGACCATGTTGCCGGCCTCCTTGGCCGCCTGCGTGCCGCTGTTCATCGCCACCGCCACGTCGGCCTGTGCCAGCGCGGGCGCGTCGTTGGTGCCGTCGCCGGTCATCGCCACGAGGTGGCCGCTGCGTCTGGTGCTCGCGGATCAGCTCGAGCTTCTTCTCGGGCGTCGCCTGCGCCAGGAAGTCGTCCACGCCGGCCTCGGCCGCGATCGCCGCGGCGGTGAGCGGATTGTCGCCGGTGATCATGATCGTGCGGATGCCCATGCGGCGCAGCTCGCCGAAGCGCTCGCGGATGCCGCCCTTGACGATGTCCTTCAGGTGGATCACGCCCAGCACGCGCGCGCCCTCGGCCACGACGAGCGGCGTGCCGCCGCCGCGCGCGATCTTCTCCACCTGCGCGCGCACGTTCGGGCGCGAAGCTACCGCCGCGCGAGGCTACCCAGCTCGCGATCGCGTCGTCGGCGCCCTTGCGGATCTGGCGCCCCTCGAAATCCACGCCGCTCATGCGCGTCTGCGCCGTGAAGGGCACGAAGCGTCGCGCCGATCTCGTGGATCTGGCGCTCGCGCAGGCCGTAGCGCGTCCTTCGCCAGCACCACGATGCTGCGGCCCTCGGGCGTTTCGTCGGCCAGCGAGGCGAGCTGCGCCGCGTCGGCCAGCTCCGCGGGCGTGACGCCGCGGCGCGGCGAGGAACTCGACCGCCTGGCGGTTGCCGAGCGTGATCGTGCCGGTCTTGTCGAGCAGCAGCACGTCGACGTCGCCCGCGGCCTCGACCGCGCGCCCCGAGTTGGCGATCACGTTGGCCTGGATCATGCGGTCCATCCCGGCGATGCCGATCGCCGAGAGCAGACCGCCGATCGTGGTCGGGATCAGGCACACGAGCAGCGCCACGAGCACCGTGACCGTCACGAGCTGCCCCTGGCCGCTGGCCTGCACGGCGAAGGCCGAGAAGGGCAGCAGCGTCGCGGTCGCGAGCAGGAAGACGATCGTCAACGCGGCCAGCAGGATGTCCGAGCGCGATCTCGTTGGGCGTCTTCTGGCGCTTCGCGCCTTCGACCAGCGCGATCATGCGGTCGAGGAAGGCCTCGCCCGGGTTCGCGGTCACGCGCACCACCAGCCAGTCCGAGAGCACGCGCGTGCCGCCCGTGACGCGAGCTGCGGTCGCCGCCCGCTCTCGCGGATCACCGGCGCGCTCTCGCCCGTGATGGCGCTCTCGTCCACCGAGGCGACGCCCTCGATCACTTCGCCGTCGCAGGGCACGACGTCGCCGGCCTCGACCAGCACGATCGTCGCCCTTGCGCAGGTTCGGCGCCGGCACGGGCTCGTGGCGCGTGCGCTCCTTCGGCGTCGAAGAGCCGCTTGCCGATCACGTCGCGGCGCGTCTTGCGCAGCGATTCGGCCTGCGCCTTGCCGCGGCCCTCGGCCAGCGCCTCGGCGAAGTTGGCGAAGAGCAGCGTGATCCAGAGCCAGAGCGAGACGGCCAGGATGAAGGTCGCAGGGCGCCTCGCCGTGGCCCAGCAGCGCCTGCAGCGCGAGACCGCTGGTGAACACGGCGCAGACCCAGACGACGAACATCACCGGGTTGCGGATCTGCAGTCGCGGATCGAGCTTGCGGAAGCTGTCGCGCACGGCGCGGCGCGTGATCGCGGGATCGAAGAGCGTTCTTCTTGTTCATGGCGGTCTCAGCGCAGCATCTGCAGCTGTTCGACGATCGGGCCCAGGGCCAGCGCGGGAATGAACGTGAGCGCGCCCACGAGCAGCACGGTCGCCGACGAGCAGCAGCACGAAGAGCAGGCCGTGCGTGGGCAGCGTGCCCGGTCCGGCGGGGACGAGCTTCTTCGCCGCCAGCGAGCCGGCGATCGCCAGCACGGGCAGCTCGACGAGGTAGCGTCCGATCAGCATCGCGACGCCCAGCGCGAGGTTGTAGAAGGGCGTGTTGGCCGAGATCCCGCCGAACGCGCTGCCGTTGTTGTTGCTGGCCGAGCTGAAGGCGTAGAGGATCTCGCTGAAGCCGTGCGCGCCCGGGTTGGCGACACCGGCGCGGCCGGCGTCGAGCAGCACCGCCACGGCCGTGCCGAGCAGCACGGCCATGCAGGGCGCGAGGATCGCGAACGAAGCCCATCTTCATCTCGAACGAGCTCGATCTTCTTGCCCAGGTACTCGGGCGTGCGGCCGACCATCAGCCCGGCGACGAAGACCGCCACGATCGCGAACAGCAGCAGGCCGTAGAGACCGGAGCCCACGCCGCCGAAGATCACCTCGCCGAGCTGTATCAGCCACATCGGCCACAACCCGCCGAGCGGCGTGAACGAGTCGTGCATCGCGTTGACCGAGCCGTTCGAGGCGGCCGTGGTCGCCGTGGCCCAGATCGCGGAGTTCGCGATGCCGAAGCGCAGCTCCTTGCCCTCCATGTTGCCGCCGGGCTGATCCTCGCCGGCCGCGAGCTCGATCGCCTGCTTGCTGCTGCGCGCGGGTGCCGCGCCTGCTCGGACGACGTGCACCATCAGCATGCAGGGCACGAGCACGATCAGCATCGTCGCGAGCAGCGCGAGGCCCTGGCGCTTGTCCTTGACCAGCTTGCCGAAGGTGAAGCACAGCGCCGCCGAGATGAGCAGGATCGAGAGCATCTCGAGCAGGTTCGAGAAGGCGGTCGGATTCTCGAGCGGGTGCGCGGAGTTGGCGTTGAAGAAGCCGCCGCCGTTCGTGCCCAGCTGCTTGATCGCGATCTGCGAGGCGGCGGGTCCCATCGAGATCGACTGCTCGCCGCCTTGCAGTGCGTGCGCCACGACCGGCGCCGCGAAGTTCTGCACGACTCCCTGCGAGACCAGCGCGAGCGCCAGCACGATCGAGAGCGGCAGCAGGATGTAGACGGTCGAACGCACGAGGTCGACCCAGAAGCTGCCGATGGTCGTGCTCGCCTTGCGCGTGAAGCCGCGCACCAGCGCCAGCAGCACCGCCATGCCCGACGCGGCGGAGACGAAGTTCTGCACGGAGAGGCCGAGCATCTGCGTCAGGTGGCTCATCGTCGTCTCGCCGCGCGTAGCCCTGCCAGTTGGTGTTGGTGGCGAAGCTGACCGCGGTGTTGAACGACGAGTCCGGCGAGACGGCGCCCATGCCCGCCGGGTTGAGCGGCAGCACGCCCTGCAGGCGCTGCAGCGCGTAGACCACCAGCAAGCCCAGCAGGTTGAACGCCAGCATCGCGCCGGCATAGGCCTTCCAGCCCTGCTCCTGGTCCGCGCGCACGCCGCAGAAGCGGTAGATCGCGCGCTCGAGCGGAGCGAGCCAGCGCAGGAACGCCGGGACGTCGCCCTCGTAGACGCGCGCCATGAACGTGCCCAGCGGCCTGGCCAGCAGGACGAGCACGACGAGATAGAAGAGGATCTGCAGCCAGCTCATGGCGGTCTCCGGCTCAGTCGAAGCTCTCGGGCTTGAACAGCGCGATGAAGAGGTAGACGAAGAGCGCCAGGGTCACGACGGCGGCGATCCAGTGCACGATGCTCATCGGATCACCTCGCTCCTTCCGGTTCGTGGTCCGCGATGCGACCGACGATCCAATCGAGGAGCACGAAGAAGGCGAGTGCGCTCGCCAGGCAGACGGGTTCGAGCCACATGCCTCGGAGCTTAGGATCGCCGCGCGCTAAGGGGCCGCTAAATTGCGCGCACGGCGCGTGAATGCGCTGCTAATCCGCGCCGGGTACCCATTGTGGAGCCGGCGAGTTCGCCGAAGACTGTGCGCATGAAGATCCCCATGCAGTGTCTCCGCGCCCTTTCGCGTTCTGTGCTTCCTCTGTCCATCGTCCTCGGCGGAGCTTCCAGTGCTGTCGCGCAGGATTCGATCACCACCGATCGACCGGGCATCGGTCTGTCGACGAGCACCGTCGGTCCGAACCGGTTTCAGCTCGAGTTCGGCCTGCCGACGATCACGCTGCTGCGCGGCGACGGCGTCGACGTGCGTGCGTGGAGCACTCCGTTCCTGGCGCGCTACGGCTTGGGCGACAGCGCGGAGGTGCGGCTCTCGGGCACGGGCTGGACCGACGTCAAGGACGAGTCCACGGGCAGCAAGGTCGATGGCTTCGGCGATCTGGAGCTCGGCGGCAAGCTCGCCCTTTCGCGCGGCGGGGAATCGTCTCCGTCCCTGGCACTCGTCGGCGGCGTGCGCTTCCCGACCGGCAAGCACGAGTTCAGCTCGGGCGAGGCCGGCTACGACCTGACGCTGGCTGCCGGATGGAGCCTGCCCGGCAGCAACTCGCTTGGCGCCACGCTGGGAGCGTTTCGCATCCCGGTGGGTTCGGACTATGCGGCGACCGGCGTGCTGACGACCACCCTCGGACATCCGATCGACGAACAATGGTCCGCGTACGGCGAGCTGGGCTGGTTCCCCGATCTGCACAACGGCAGCGACCAGGCCGTCTGGGGCCTGGGCACGACGTACCTGCTCACGCACGACGTGCAACTCGACCTGTGGGGAGACTTCGCGCTGAATGACCAGACGCCCGACGCGAGCTTCGGCCTGGGCGTTTCGGTGCGCTTCTGAGCCCGGAACGGCGCCGCTCATTAGCGCTGAATCAACGGCGGCGGCCCGGGTCTTAGCGCCTCGTTCTCGCAACGACGTCGTACATGTCCTCGCGGAGGACACCATGTGGATCGACATGCTCATCGTCGGCATCCCGATCGCGAGCAATGCCGCCGTGCTCTGGCTGGCCTGGAGGGGTCAGTCGTCTTCGGGCAGGCGCCACCGCTGGCCTTGATCGACCTGCGGCCGCGCTGGAGCACAGTCGCAGCGCCTGCTAGGCTGCGCCCGTCTGCATGAGCGACACGCGCCCGAGCCCGGAGGAACTGCTCGCGCGCATCGCGCGCGAGAAAGCGGAGGCGCTGCGCGGCCGTCTGAAGCTCTTCTTCGGCATGGCGCCCGGCGTGGGCAAGACCTACGCCATGCTCGAGGAGGCGCGCGCGCGCGCGGCGCGCGGCACGGACGTGCTGGTGGGCGTGGTGCTGACGCACGGCCGCGCGGAGACCGAGCGCTCTGGCGCAGGGCCTCGTGCCGCTGCCGCCCCGGCGCGTCGAGCACCGCGGCATCGTGCTCGACGAGTTCGACCTCGACGCGGCGCTGGCGCGCAAGCCGGGCCTGCTTGCTGCTCGACGAACTGGCGCACACCAACGCGCCCGGGCTCGCGGCACGCCAAGCGCTGGCAGGACGTCGAGGAGCTGCTCGACGCGGGCATCGAGGTCTACACCACGCTCAACGTGCAGCACGTCGAGAGCCTGAACGACGTGGTCGAGCGGCTGACGGGCGTGCGCGTGCAGCGAGACCGTGCCCGACTCGATCCTCGAGCGCGCCGACGAGATCGAGCTCGTCGACCTGCCGCCGGACGAACTGCTGGCGCGGCTCACGGAGGGCAAGGTCTACGTGCCGGCGCAGGCCGAGCGCGCGCTGCAGAGCTTCTTCCGCAAGGAGAACCTGATCGCGCTGCGCGAGCTGGCGCTGCGCAAGACGGCCGAGCGCGTCGACCAGCAGGGCAGCGAGTACCGCCGCGCGCAGGGCCGCGCGCGCGGCGGCGCGGCGCGCGAGCGGCTCTTGATCGTGCTGCAGCCCGGCGCGCGCGCTCTCGACGTGCTGCGCGCCGGCCGGCGCCTGGCGGTCGAGCTGCGCGCACCCTGGATCGCGCTCGTGCCGGAGGCCGAGCACCTCGAGCGCCTGTCCGAGGAGCAGCGCGAGGAGGTCTCCGAGCTGCTCGAGCTGGCGCGCCAGCTGGGCGGCGAGAGCCTGGTCGTGCGGCAGCGAGCGCGCGGCGGAGCAGATCCTGCATGTCGCGCAGCGACCGCGGCGTGACGCGCATCGTGGTCGGCAGCTCGCGCCGCCGCGGGCTGTTCGCGGCGCTCTTCCCGCCGCTGGCGGAGGAGCTCGTGCGCCGCGCCGAAGCGCTCGAGGTGCTCGTCACGCCGGGCATCCAGGACGAGGCCGAGGAGCGCCGCGCGCCGCGCCGCGAGCTGCCCACGCCCGCCGCCGAGTACCCGCTGGCGCTGCTGCCCGTGCTGGTCGCGGTGCTGCTCGGCCTGGCGACGCGCGATGCGCTCACGATCGCCGACCACGCGCTGATCAACCTGCTGGCGATCCTGATCGCGGCTAGCATCACCGGCCGCGGGCCGGCCTTCCTGGCCACGCTGACCAGCGTCGCCAGCTTCGACTTCTTCTTCATCCCGCCCTACTACACCTTCGCGGTCAGCGACCTGCACCACGTGCTGACCTTCGCCGTGATGCTGGTGGTGGGCTTCATCGCCAGCCAGCGCACGATCCAGATCCGCGAGCAGGCCGCGCGCCTCGCAGGAGCGCGAGCGGCGCACGGCCGCGCTGTATGCCATGACGCGCGCCTTCGCGGTCGAGGACGATCCGCAGGCGATCGCGCAGTCGAGCGTCGAGCGCGTGCACGACCTCTTGCAGGCCGAGGCCTGCCTGTTCCTGCCCGAGCCCGGCGGCGGCCTGCGCGCAGCGGCGCGCACGGAGTACTGGCGCGCCGACGACGAGCGCGAGGCGGCGGTGGCGCGCTGGGTGCTCGAGAACGACAAGCGCGCGGGCTTCGGCACCGACACGCTGCCCGGCCGCGAGCGCGCTCTACCTGCCGATGAGCGTGCCGCGCGGCACGATCGCGGTGATGGGCGTGCGGCTCGGGCCGCTGGAGCGCGAGCTGCGGCCTTCCGACCGGCAGATGCTCGACACCTTCGTGGCCCAGGCCGCGCTGGCGCTCGAGCGCGTGCGCCTGCGCGCCGAGGCCGACGAGGCGCGCCGCGCGGTCGAGACCGAGCGCCTGCGCACCGACCTGCTCTCGAGCGTTTCGCACGACCTGCGCACGCCGCTGGCCTCGATCGCCGGCTCGGCCGGCGTGCTGCTGGCCGGCGGCGAGGGCGTCGGGCGCGTCGAGCAGCGCGAGCTGCTGGAGACGATCCAGTCCGAGAGCCAGCGCCTCTCGGAGCTGGTCTCGAACCTGCTCGACCTGACGCGCCTGGACTCGGGCGCGCTGCAGCCGCGGCGCGAGTGGTGCCCGGTCGAGGAGCTCGTGCGCGGCGCGCTCGATCGCCTGCGCGACGCGCTCGCGGGCCGCCCGCTGGAGCTCGACCTGCCGGCGCGAGATCCTGCAGGTGCACGTCGATCCGGTGCTGATCGGGCAGGCGCTGGTGCACCTGCTCGAGAACGCGCTCAAGTACAGCGCCGCCCGGCTCGCCGATCGAGCTGCGCGCGCAGCGGCAGCCCGGGCGAGGTCGTGATCGAGGTCTCCGACCGCGGTCCGGGCATCCCCGCCGGCGAGGAGCAGCGCATCTTCGAGAAGTTCGTGCGCCTGCCCGACGGCAAGCGCGCCGCGGGCTCGGGACTGGGCCTCTCCGTCTGCCGCGCGATCCTCAAGGCGCACGGCGGGGCGGTCGTCGGCGGAGAACCGCCTCGGCGGCGGAGCGACGTTCCGCATGCACCTGCCGGTGACGCTCACGCCGCCGCCGCCCGCGCCGCCCGAGGCGGAGGCGCTGCCGTGAAGGCCAGCGAGCCGCTGGTGCTGGTGATCGAGGACGAGCCGCAGGTGCGGCGCTTCCTGCGCACGAGTCTCCAGGCGCACGGTTTCGCGGTGCTCGAGGCCGAGAACGGCGCGCTCGGGCTGCGCGAGGCGGCGCAGCACGTGCCGGACCTCGTGCTGCTCGACCTCGGGCTGCCCGACATGGACGGCACGGAGGTCGTGCGGCGGCTGCGCAGCTGGAGCCGCGTGCCTGTCCTGATCCTCTCGGCGCGCGGCGAGGAGCGCAACAAGGTCGAGGCGCTCGACGCGGGCGCGGACGACTACCTGACCAAGCCCTTCGGCTTCGCCGAGTTGCTGGCGCGCATGCGTGCGGCGCTGCGGCGCGCCGCGCGGCCCGAGGGCGCGGAGGAGAGCGTGCTCACGGAGGGACCGCTCAAGATCGACCTCGCGCGCCGGCGCGTCGAGCTCGCCGGCCAGGAGGTGCGCCTGACGCCGATCGAGTTCCGGCTGCTCGCCGTGCTGGCGCGCCACGCCGGGCGCGTCGTGACGCACCGCCAGCTGCTGACCGAGGTCTGGGGCCCGCAATCGGCGGGCGAGACCCAGTACCTGCGCGTCTATCTGACGCACCTGCGCCGCAAGCTCGAGCCCGACCCTTCCCGCGGTCGGATCTTCCACAACGAGCCCGGCGTCGGCTACCGTCTCGAACTCGCCAGCCCCCCGGAACCCAGCCCATGACGAAGTTCTCCCCCGACGCCGAGAAGCGCTACTCCAAACAGGACTACTCCACGAAGAAGCGCATCGAGGGCGTCGAGATCGTCGAGCTCAAGCGCTTCAACGACGACGGCGGCTCGATGACGGAGCTCGGACGGCTCGAGCAGGGCCTGCACAAGCAGCTGCCGGGCTTCGTCGTGCGCCAGGTCAACTACTCGGTGCTCGAGCCGCTGGCGATCAAGGCCTTCCACATGCACCGGCGCCAGACCGACGTCTGGTTCGTGCCGCCCTCCGACAAGCTGCTGCTGGTGCTGGCCGACGTGCGCGCGGGTTCGCCGACCGAGGGGCAAGTGCTGCGTCTGGTGCTCGGCGACGGCAGCTCGCGCCTCGTGCGCATCCCGCCCGGCGTGGCGCACGGCTGCCGCAACCTGCGCCCCGCGACGACCAGCACGATCCTCTACTTCGTCGACGTGCAGTTCACGACCGACGAAACCTGCGACGAAGGCCGCCTGCCCTGGGACCACTTCGGCGCACAGGTCTGGGAAGTCGAACGCGGCTGAGAAGCTGAGCGCGGCTGAAAAACTGAGCGCGGCTGAGAAACCGAGCGCGGCTGGTCGCCGTCAACCCGGTAATACGGTGCCAGTCCCCTTCTTCCCGGGTTTCCGCCACGCGCGAAGCAGCTTCAAGCGCCGCGGGAGAAACCCGGGAAGAAGGGGACTGGCACCGTATTACCGGGTTGACGGTATCCGCGGCAACGGGGCAACCGCAGCGGCGCAGCCCGCGCGTCAGAGGATCTCCAGCACGCCCGTCCCGTTGCCGGCCATCAGCGTCGAGGTCACGGCGCGCCAGTTCACGCGCGAGGAGAGCGCGTGGTACCAGGGCAACTCGTCCTTGTCGCAGACGATGCCCAGCGCGCTGGTCAGGTTGCCGCGCGCCGAATCGGTCAGCACGCGGTCGCGGATCATGCCGACCAGCACCGGCACGCTGCGCGCGTCGCCGACCATGCCCAGCGCCTGCGCCAGCCAGCTCTGGCTGGCCGAGCCCGTCGCGCTGCGCAGCTCGCTGGTGAGATCGGGCGCGAGGTTCTTGTCGCCCAGCAGCGCCAGCGAGATCGCGCACTGCTGCAGCAGGAAAGGCCGGTAGCGCGCGCTGCTCGAGACCGTGCGCACGACCTCGGCCAGCGCGCGGTTGCCCGAGAGCCCGATGCCCAGCGCGAAGTAGCCGTGCAGGATGTCGTCGCCCGGACCGGCGAGCCGCTCGCCGAGCGCGGCCGCGCCTTCCGCGTCGCCTGCCAGCCCGAGCGCGACGGCGCACGCGCCCGATTCGTCGGGCCCGGCCGCATTGCCGAAGGCGCGCCGCAGCGCCTCGCGCACGCCGGGAGCGGGCTGCGCGCCCTGGCGCTGCAGCCGGAACTCGAGCACGCCCAGCGCGAGCGCGGCCCAGGCGCGCGAACGCGACTTGCCGTGCGCCAGCTCCTCGAGCAGCGCCTCGCGGCACTCGGGCAGCGCGCTGCCCGGCTCGACGCCGCTGCCGCGCCGCGCCGCGGCTTCGGAGAGCGACATCAGCGCGAAGGCCCGCTCGGCGGTCGAGCCCGCGACCAGCGTGCGGCGCAGCTCGACGCGCACGCGCTTGTCCTCGGGATCCTGGTCGTCGTCGCACAGGCGCCCGAGTCCCATCAGGCAGCTCTCGCGCACCGCGGCCTCGGTCGCTTCGCGGTGCAGGAGCGCGATCAGGAAGTCGGCCGCGACGCCCTTGGCCTCGGAGGTCGAGTCGGCCGCCAACCCCGCCAGGCTGGTCGCGGCGTGCGCCACGAGCAGCGGGCGCGTCTCGGGATCGCCGGCGAGCTGCAGCAGGAAGCGCAGCTCCGTCTGGCGCGAGATCCAGGGCGCGCTGGAGCTCTCCTCGGCCTCGAGCTCGAGCTGCACCTGCCCCAGCGCCAGCACGCAGGCCACGCGCGTGTCGGTCGTGCAACCGTCGCGGCGCGCGAGCTCGTCGGTCAGCGCGCGCGCGATCATCTGGCGCGTGCGCGTGGAGTGCGTGTGCTGCGCCAGCACGCCCAGGCCGTAGGCCGCGAACGAGCGCGTGCGCATCGGGACCTCGCGCGCGCCCAGCGCCTCGCGCCCGCGCGTGTCGTCGTGCAGCAGGCTCGCGAGCAGCGGCAGGTTCTCGTCCGCGCCCAGCACGCCCAGCGCCAGCGCCGCGACTTCGACGATCTCCTGGTTGGGTTCGCGCAGCAGGTGCGCGCAGAGCGGTCCGAAGCGCGCCGACTCCGGCGCCAGCGCGCTCTCGCCCACGCGCCCGGCGGCCAGCAGCGCGCTGGTGACGAGCTCGTTGTTGTGCTCCTTGCCGAGCACCTCCACGAGCAGCGGGACCACCTCGCGCGCGATCTGCTCGGCGCCGGGGCGATAGCTCGAGCTCGTGGGCGGCGCGAGCGCGCCTCCGCGTTCCAGCCCGTCGGTCGAGGGCGCGGCCGCGTGCACGCGGCGCTTCAGCTCCAGGAACTCCTCCTTGTGGAAGTGCCACCACAGGTCCCAGGTCGGATCGAGCCAGCGCGCATCGCCACCGGTTTGCGGTCCGCCCGAGCCGTTGCCGCCGCCGCTGCGCGGGGGCGCGCCGGTGGGCGTCGCGCCGGAGGGCGTGGGGCTCGGCGGCGCACCCCTGGGGGCGCCGGAGCCGGGACCGGGACCGGGGGGTCCCGCAGGTCCGCCCCCGGGCCCGGATGTACCCGGCGCCGGACCGCTGGGCGCGGGCGGAACCGGATGGCCGTGGAAGAGCGCGCTCGCGGGCGCACTCGCGAGCGCGCACGCGAGCAGCAGCAGGAGGAGCGGGCGCTTCATGGATGCGAGCGGCGGATGGGGGGCGGAGATCGTCTCATGCAGGCGGCGGGAGGAGGTCAGAAGATCTCCAGCACACCCTGGCCGTCGCCGCCCAGCAGCGTCGGCGTCACGGCCAGGTAGTTCCGGTCGCGCGCCAAGGGTACATGCCAGGGCAGATCGCCCCGCTCGCCGAGCATCCCGAGCGCGATCGCGGCGAAGGCGCGCGTGCTGCCGGGCGAGCCCTTGTCGCGCGCCAGCGCCAGCAGCGGCTCGAAGGCGCGCGCGTCGCCCATCTGTCCCAGCGCGCGCGCCAGGCCGGCCTGCGTGCTCTGGCTCTGCGACGTGCGCAGCGCCTCGACCAGCTGTCCCTCGAGCTCGCGGTCGCCGAGCAGCGCGAGCGCCGTCGCCGCCGGTTCGAGTACCCAGGGCCGGTAGCGCGCCCCGAGCACGATCGTGCGCAGCTCGGGCGCCGCCTCGCGCGCGCCGATCATGCCCAGCGCCAGCGCCACGTAGCCCTGCGAGTCCGTCGAGCTGGAGCTGGCGAGCTTCTCGCGCAAGAGCGGGATCGCGGCCTCGTCGTGGCACAGGCCGAGCGCGATCGAGCCCGCGCCGACTTCCTCGGGGCTCGACTCCGCGCGCAGCCAGTCGCGCAGCGCACTGTGCACGAAGCTCGAGGGTTCGCCGCCCTGCGCGCGCACGCGGAACTCCTGCACGCCCAGCGCCAGCGCGGCCCAGGGGCGCATGCGGCTGCGGCCGCGCACGAGCTCGTTGACGAGAGTGTTGCGGCAGGCCACGCGGCCCTCCTCCGAGCGCTCGGAATTGCCCGTGTGGCCGCCGGCTTCGCCCAGCGCGATCAGCGCGAAGAAGCGCGTCGGCTGGTCGTTGTCTGCCACGGCGCGCAAGAGCGCCGCGCGCAGCTCGACGTCGAGCGGATCGGAGTCGGCATCCGCCAGCAGGCCCAGCGCCTGG
Organism: uncultured Planctomycetota bacterium; assembly: GCA_963829015.1. Lineage (GTDB taxonomy): Bacteria > Planctomycetota > UBA1135 > UBA1135 > JADJLZ01. Next base: position 1,099,611 of record CAWHGR010000001.1, read on the forward strand.
ACACAGCTCTCCGCGACCGGATTCTCCAGCGCGCGCCCGCGGCGCAGCTCGGCGAGCAGGGCCAGCTCGACCTCGGTGCGCAGCGTGCTCGGCGCGTCGAGTGCCAGCAGGCCGAGCGCGTTCGCGGTGTGCGCGCGCACCAGCGCGCGGCGGCGCGGCTCGGCGAGGTAGGCGAGCAGGAAGTGCACCAGCGACTGGCGCGAGACCCAGTTGGCGCTCAGCGCCTCGCCGCGCTCGCTGTCGAGCCGGTCGATCGAGAGCGCCACGAGACAGGCGACCTGCAGGTCCTGCTGCGGCTCCTTGGTCGCCTCCAGCGGCACGAGCAGCGCCCGCGCGCAGCGCTGGCGCGTGCGGTTGTTGCGCGCCTGCTCGGCCACGAGGCCCAGCGCGTAGGCGGCGAAGGCGCGCGTGCGCGAGGAGACCGAGCGCCCGCCGCCGAGCAGCGTGCGCGCGCCGGCATCGTCGGCCAAGAGGCCGGCCAGGAGCTCGAGCGCGGACTCGTCGCCCAGGATCCCGAGCGCGAGCGCGGCGCTCTCCGAGACCTCCTGCGAAGCGTCGAGCAGACGCTCGCGCAGGACCGGGACGAGCGAATGCTGCGCGTCGGCCGGGTTCGCATCGCCGACGCGCGCGAGCGCGATCAGCGCGCCGGTCGAGAGCTCGTTGCTGCGCTCGTCGGTGATGATCTCGCACAGCGCCGGGGTGAGCTTGTCGCGCACCAGCTCGTTGCCCAGGCGCGCGGAGAGCAGCGAGCGCAGCTGGGCGCTGGCACCGTCGCTGGCTGTGCGCACGACGGCCTGCTGGATCGAGCGGCGCAGGTCGAGGAAGGCGTCCTGGTTGAAGTGCCACCAGTCGCGCCACGAGACGAGGCCGGCCGAAGGGTCGCCGCCGCTGGTGCTCGGTCCGGAGCCGGACGGGCCGCCGGTCATCGGGCCGGGCATGCTGGGCGCGCCGGTCGAGGGCCCTCCGGGTGTGCTCGGGATCGGCACACCCCAGCCGACCGGGGCGTAGGCGCCGCCGTGCGCGCGCGCGGGAAGTGCGGGCAGGCTGGCGGCTGCGAATGTGAGCAGTGCTCGAAGGAGGATGGAATCCAACCCTGTCTCCCTTGGGGGATCGGCGCGCCAGGCTGGCAGAGACTATATCCGCGCGGGGTGGATGTTGCTGTCGGGGACGGGATTCCGGGTATGGAGCAGGTCAGTCGCGCGCCTTGGACTCGGTGATCTCGATCATGCGCTGCAAGGCCTTGCGGCGCGTCGCGCACGAGCGTCGCGCGCTCGGCGGACGCAGAGGCGCTCGCGCGCGCCGGTGAGTCTCGTCGACGACGTCGCCGGCGAGCACGCGGTTGATGTCGGGCGGCGTGCCCTTGCGCAGGAGGTCGAGCATGCCGACGAGGTGCGGCGGGTCGTTGCGCGACATGGTCGCGCAGCCGCAGCCGCGCGCGCGAAAGGGCGGGGTCGGGGATGTCGGCGAGGTGCACGACCTCGACGCCGCGCAGCGCTGCCTGCTCGCGCGCGTTGCGCACGAAGTGGCCTTCGGTGCCGATCGCGAGCGCTGCGATCCGGACGGCGCGGAGGCATGATCGCTTTCCAGAGGTAGTCGTCGAGCCGGAGCCGTCGGCGAGCTGCCACGACCTCGTGCGGGCGACTCGGGGTGCACGAGCGACGCGGTAGCCGCGCGCGTGCCAGTAGTGCACGTGCTCGGGCGTGAAGATCGTGTGCACGCCGCAGAAGCGAGCCCCAGAGGATCACGCGTGCGCGAGTCGAGCGAGGCGGGACCGCCGGGCAGGTCGCGCAGCGAGAACGAAGATGCGCCAGCGTTCGGGGCTGCGGGCAGCGCGGCGATCTGCGCGCGGGGCGATGCCGAGACGCAGCGGCGGAGTTGCGGCCGAGGTGCTGGTCGGGGACGAAGAAGCACGCTTCTTGCGCTCTGGCGCGGACCAGCTGGACGCACGAGGTGCGCGTTCGAGCTGGTGCAGACCGCGCCGCCCGTGCGGCCGGCGAGCGCCTTCACGCGCCCGGAGGTGTTCATGTAGGCGACGACGGCGAGGTCGTCGCCGTAGCGCTCGAGCGAGCTGGTCGACGACGGGCGCGACCATGTACTCCTTGGCCAGCATCTCCATCGTGCAGCCGGCCTTCGGGTTGGTGATCCAGACCTGCTGGTCGGGGCGCGCGAGCGTCGCGATCGTCTCGGCCATGAAGTGCACGGCCGACTCGACGATGATCGACTTCTCGGGTTGCGCACGGCCTGCAGCGCGAGCTGGTACGAGTCGGCGACCTTGCCGCCGTAGCGCTCGACGAGCTTCACGATCTCGCCGCCCATGTAGAAGTGCGCGAGCAGGAGCAGCGAAGGGCCGAAGTGGTCGAGCGCGCGGGAGCGCGTAGCGGTCGATCCAGGGCAGCACCGTCGCGGGCTTGCGGTCGGGCAGCGCGAGGTACTCCTCGGCGTAGGGCTTGAACTCGGACTGGTACCAGTCGAGCGGCAGATCGGTCTGGCAGATCGGGATCTCGGGCTGGAGGACGATGCCGGAGGAGGCGATCGCGCCGGTGCGCAGGGGTGTCGTGGTGGAGAGCGGCATGCGTGGGGAGGAACAGGATAGGGGATGCCGCGCGTGGACGGTACGCTCCGGCGAAACCAAGGAGCGGAACGATGCTGAACGCGATGGTCGTGCTGTGTGCGATGGGTGTTGGGGATGTGACGCCGGTCGCGGGCAAGACGTTTGAGGTGCAGACGAGCGTGAAGGTGGCGCCGGGAAAGTACGTGCTGCCGCCGGTCGGGGAGGGCGGATTGCGCGGGGTGATTCGGGTCGAGGCGGCGAGTGGGGTGGTGCTGGACTTGACGGGTGTGGAACTCAGAGGCACGAACGAGGGAACGGACCTCGACCAGAGCGCGGGCTGGGGAGTGGTGCTCGTCGGGTGCAAGGACGTGACGGTCAAGGGCGGGAAGTTGGGCGGTTATCGCGGGTGCGTGGTGGCGGAGGACTGCACGGGCGTGGTGCTGGATGGAGTGGTGTTCGACGGCTGGTACGGGCGGAAGCTGACGTCGAACGTCGCGTACGAGGACGGCGAGGACTGGCTGTATCCGCACCACAACGACGCGGGCGAGTGGTTGAAGAACTACGGCGGCGCGGTGAGCTTGACGAACTGCCGGAAGATCGAAGTGAAGGGCTGCAAGGGACGGCACGGCCAGAACGGACTGTTGCTGACGAGGTGCGAGGGCGGGGAAGTTTGGGACTGCGACTTCTCGTTCCTGAGCGGGTGGGGCTTGGGGATGTACAGGACGTCGAAGATGGTGGTGAGTCACTGCATGTTCGATTATTGCGTGCGGGGGTTCAGCGACGGGGTGTACTGGAGAGGGCAGGATTCGGCGGGGATATTGATGTTCGAGAGGTGCTGCGAGAATGTGTTCGCGGGGAACAGCGCGACGCACGGCGGGGATGGGGTGTTCTTGTTCGCGGGGCTGGACATCGTGGACGAGGGGAATGCCTACAAGCGCGGCGAGAAGGACGCGGGCGGGTGCGATCGGAATGTGTGGTGGCGGAATGATTTCTCGTACGCGGTTGCGAACGCGATCGAGGCGACGTTCTCACGGGACAACTGGGCGATCGGGAATGCGCTGAACGGGAGCCACCAGCACGGAGTGTGGGGCGGGTACTCGAGCCGGATGGTGATGCTGGGGAATGTGATCGAGCGGACGCTGGGCGGAGCGGTGAGCATCGAGCACGGGCAGGAGAACGTGGTGGCGGAGAATCAGATCGAGGGGAATGAGGTCGGGGTGGAGCTGTGGGCGGACGAGAACAAGAACTTGGACGAAGGGCCGTTCGGGCAGCACAAGGAGACGGTGTCGCGGGATGTGTGGGTGTACGGGAATGCGTTCGGGCGGAACGGGAAGGATCTGGTGGCGCGGAAGACGACGGGGTTGTGGATGGGGGGGAATGGATTCGACGGCAGCGGGGAGATGCGGATGGAGAGGGTGCAGGTGGGGAAAGGGGAGATGGCGGCGTGGATGACCGGGAGGGACGGGAAGACGGCGAGCGGAGCGGTGAGCGACGGGACGGTGGGCTTGTGGGACGGGAAGGAGCCGGAGTGGGCGAGGAGGGCGCGGGCGTGGAAGTGCCCGGAGGTGAAGGGGACGCTGCAGGTGTTCGCGAAGGAGCGCGGTGAGAAGCAGGGCTTGGAGACGATCGTGATGGGGGCATGGGGACCGTGGGACTGGAGGAGCGGTGAGCCGAAGCCGAAGGCGAAGCTGCCGGGCGGGATGCTGAAGGACGTGACGTGGCTGGCGACGTGGTGGTCGTGGAAGGACGGGCCCGATCCGAGAGAGCGCGAGGCGGAGTGGAAGAAGGGAGCGGAGAAGCCGCTGGTGGCGAAGCGGGTCGGGAATTGGATGGATCCGTGGGGCGGGGATGCGGAGGCGAAGAAGCTGGTGGGCGAGGTGAAGTTCGGAATGGTGGGACGGACGGATGTGGATGTGAAGGAGAAGGGGAAGTATCGGTTTGCGGTGGTGAGTGATGACGGGGTGAGGCTGAAGGTGGACGGGAAGGCCGTGGTGGAGAATTGGACTTGGCACGCGCCGACGAGGAATGAGGGCGTGGTGGAGTTGGGCGCGGGGATGCACAAGCTGGAGGTGGAGTACTTCCAGATCGATGGGGCTTGGGCGCTGAGCGTGGAGATGGGGAAGGCGGAGTAGGGCGCGGGCGAGTGGCATGAACTCGAGGGTGGTGCTCGGAAGCGCGGTACTCGGAGTGCTCGGGGTGCTCGGTGGTTGCCGACCCGAGAGGGAGAGCATGGGGGGCGGCCATGGGCATGTGCTTGCCGGCGGAGCGCTGGAGCAGGAGGGCTGGTGGCGGCGCGTGCCGGTGGAGCGCACGGAGGAATTCGGCGAGGCGGCGCGCGTTGAGTGCTGGGAGGTGAGCGCGGCGCGGGTGAGCGAGGCGGTCGGAAGGCTGGAGTCGAGGGCGTGGTGTGGGTTGACGCGGGAGGAGGCGGCGAGGTTCGTCGGCGGGGAGGTTGGGGGGGCGGAGGGAGAGCGGAGAGTGGTGTTGCTCAGGTGCTTGAAGAGGGAGATTGAGAGTGGCGGGGAGGAGCGGAGGGATGCGACGCGGGTGGCGTGGTCAGCGGGAGCGGTGCAGGTGCAGAGTGCGGGGCTGCGCGACAACTACACGAGGGTGGTTAGAGGCGCGGTTGTGGCGGTGTTGCCGAGTGAGCCGAGGGAGGTATTCGTCGAGGTGCTGACGGCGATTCGGTGAGCGGCGGGGGAGAGGCGCGAGCAGCGCCGAAGGGAGAAGAGGCGGGGCGGCGGAGCCGCCCCGCGACTCCGCACGCAAGATCGCGCTGCGGCTCCGCCGCAGCACGATATTGCGCGCGGAGTTCAGGGGTGGGCGCGCGAGGGAGATGAGGCGCGCGGGGGGGAAGAGGGGGGGGCGGTGGGCGGGTCAGTCGTGCTTGAGGAGGGTGTAGATGCCGATGGCGATGAAGCCGAGGCCGGCGAGGTAGCGCAGGAGGGTGGGCGAGAGGGACTTGCCGAGGAGGGACCCGGCGAGGACGCCGAGGGCGGAGGTGCACACGAGCGCGAGGGAGGCGGAGAGGAAGACGAGCCAGCGGGAATGGCGCGCGTCGGAGGCGAAGAGGAGCGTGGAGAGTTGGGTCTTGTCGCCGAGTTCGGCGACGAAGACGGAGGAGAAGATGGTGAAGAAGGCGGGCCAGTTCATGGGGGGGAGTTAGTTGAGGGTCGTGAGCTGGAGGCGCGCGGGGGTGTCGGCGGAGAGGGTGACGGATTGGGGTGTCGAGTCGGGGAGGAGCAGGGTGGGGTTGGGGGCGAGGCGGTAGAGGCGGAGGAGGGATTCGCCGGGGAAGAGGTGGGTGAGGGAGAAGGTGAGCGAGGGCGCGGAGGCGATGAAGGGCAGGGTGCGCTCGAGGAAGAGGGTGTCGGAGGAGGTGAGCGATGCGAGATCGTTGGGTGAGAGTTGAGCGCGGATGTCGGGGTGCGTGTCGAGGAAGGCGCGGACCTGGGAGCCGAGCGTGCGGCCGAGGACGACGACGTAGCGATCGCCTGGGTGCAGGGAGAGGAGCGTGAGCTCGAGGGTAGAGGTGGGAGTGAGGGCGGGCGTGGAGTTGGCGGAGTCGAGGGAGGAGTGGGGGTTGATGGCGCAGGCGAGCGCGGGGGTGGTGAGGAGGAGGGTGGAAGAGAGGAGGTCGGAGGGCAGGGTGAGCGGACCGGAGAGCGAGAGCGTGAGGTCCGGGCGGCCCGCGCGGCGGTCGAGGCGCGAGGTGTGCTCGAGGTCGAGGGAGGCGAGGGGGATGGGATCGTCGTCGAGCTGGAGCTGGGTGGGATCGGGGAGGAGGTAGAGGTCGAGGGACGTGGCGGTGGCGGGCGTGTTGGCGAGGGTGAGGTGGGTGTCGGAGAGGTCGAAGGTGAAGGATTGGGCGCCGGGGTGCAGGCGCAGCGAGCGGCGCAGACGGACGGGGGAGCCGGGGAGGGTGAGCGTGAGGCGCGCGCGTTCGGGATCGAGGTCGTCGAAGAGGGCCTCGCCGCGGGTGTCGGTGTAGGCGTCGATGCCGTAGGGCAGCGGGTCGTCGGCGGGGAGCGGGTGCGCGGAGAGGTCGAGGGTGGTGGATTCGAGCGTGAGGAGGGCGTTCGCGCGCGGGAAGGAGGAGTCGGTTACGCGGACCTTGAGGCGCGCGCGGGCGCGCGTGGCGAGCGAGAGCTCGCGGGTGGAGTTGTCGGCGAGTTCGACGATGGTCCACTCGGAGGGCTGGAGCTTGCGCGAGGAGCGGATGCGGAAGGAGTGCTTGCCTGGAGTGACGTGGAGGAAGGTGGCGCAGCCTTGGACGTCGGTCGATTGGGTCTCGAGCAGGGCGGGGGGACCGAGGTCGGGTGTCCAGTCGGCGCGCGTGCACTCGACGGCGGCGGCGCGCAGGGGCGCCGCGTCGGAATCGAAGACGCGCACGAGCACGGTCGCTCCGCGGTAGAGGCGCACGGGGAGCGAGCCGTCGGGTGCGCGCATGCGCGCGGGCACGAAGGCGGGCGCGTAGTTCGGGGCGCGGATCTCGAACTGGGAGAAGTCGATCTGGGCGGCGAAGGCCTGCGCTTCGCCGCGCTCGTCGGTGAGGACGAGCGGGCCGGAAGGCTCGAGCAGCCCGAAGCCGGAGAGTTCCTCGAAGGCGCTCACGGTCGCGCGTGCGATGGGCTTGGTGGTGCTGGCGTCGGTGACCTGGACGCGGAAGGCGGGCAAGGCGGTCAGCGCGAGCCGGCCGAGCTCGCAGGTTCCACCGGCGACGAGCGCGAGGGATTGGGAGAAGGGCTCGCTGCCGGGCCGGCGCAGGAGGAACTGCGGGGCGGGGCTGCGCAGGAGCCGCAGGCCGCCGAGGAGCTGCGCGTTCTCGGGCAGCTCGATCGACTCGCCGGGGATCGCGCCGCGGACGAAGACGCCGGGCAAGAAGAGCTCGGCCGGGGAGGCGGGCAGCGGCAGGTCGGGGAGCGCGAGCTCGAAGCGCAGCTCTGCGTCGGCGAGCCAGACGAGCGGCTCGTGCAGCTCATCGTGCTGCGGCCGCGGGTCGCCGCCGAGGTCGGAGAGCGCGTAGCGCGGCGGCGACCAGGGGCTCGGTAGCAGCGGCGGCTCGTCGCCGAACGCGGCCTGGATCTCGTACAGCGTGCCGCGCTCCGGGAGCTCGAGGTCGAAGGCGTGCTGCTGCTCGCCCGCATGCGCGAGATCGGCGCGGAATTCGTCCGGGATCGGCGACTCGAAGTAGTCGAGCGGGCGCGCGTGAACGGTGAAGGCGCCCTCGGCGGAGGCCGCCGGGTATTGCACTGCGCCATGCAGGTGGTCGGCGTCGGGCAGCGCAAGGGAGAGCGCGGCGTTGGCGGGATCGAGCTCGAGCCGCAGCGCGCGCGTGTGCGGCCCGGCGAGCCAGAGCGAGAGCGGGACGGGACGCTGGGGCAGCGAGAGCTGCGGCTCGTCGTTCTCCGGCGGCGCCTTGAGGAAGGGCAACGCGAGCGCGCCGAGGAGCGGCGGGAAGTCGGCGCCCAGACCGGAGAGGAGCGGCGCGGCGCGGATGTCGGCGGCCTTCGCGCCGCGCGCGTCCTTGAGTTGGAAGCGGTAGGTGATGCCGGGCCGCAGCACGATCGGCGCGAGCTCGCGCTGCTCGTTCGCCGCGAGCAGGAGATCGTTGCGCTCGTAGGGCGCGAGCGTCGAGCGCACGAGCAGCCGCCAGCGGCCGGGCGGCAGCGGGATGCGGAAGCTGCCGGCCTCGTCGGGCTGCACGCACAGCGGCACCGGCAGGCCGACGCTGGCGGGATCCGCGAGGTCGATCGGCAGGTGCACGGCGATGCGCGCGGGAATGCGCGCGACGCTCTGGGCGGCGAGGCGAGCGCGGCCGGCCGCGTGCAGGAACTCGGCCACAGCCGGGTCGTCGAGGAAGGAGGGCTCGGTGCTCGCGCTCTCGTCCTCGGTCCAGCGCGCGAGCAGGATGCGTGTGCCCGGCACGGGCCGGCCCTCGGGATCGAGGATCTGACCGGAGATCGAGGCCGTCGCGTCGGGATCGAAGGCCGGCGCGCGCCCGGTGGAGTCGCGCGAGACCTTCGCGCGCTCGGAGTGCTTGCCTTCGGGCGGCAGCGGCGGCTGCGCGTCGCCGGGCGGAGGCTCCTTCGAGAGCAGCTCGACCGCGTGGCGCGCGGAGTCGGACGTGGGCGAGCCCGAGTCGTCGGACCTGCCTGAGTTGCGCAGGCCGTGCCAGAGCCAGTAGCTGCCCGAGAGGAGCGCGAGCAGCAGGATGGCGAGCAGCAGCGGGGTGCGGACGCGGCGCAGCATGGGGGCGGATAATAGCTCCGCCGTCTGTCTGTGCTGTCTCAGTCCTTCGCCAGGAACGGATAGCGCCAGTCGCGCGGCGGGACGAACGTCTCCTTGATCGTGCGCGGGGAGATCCAGCGCATCAGGTTGAGGATCGAGCCGGCCTTGTCGTTGGTGCCCGACGCGCGCGAGCCGCCGAAGGGTTGCTGGCCGACGACGGCGCCTGTCGGCTTGTCGTTGACGTAGAAGTTGCCGGCGGCGAAGCGCAGGGCGTCGGTCGCCTGGCGGATCGCGGCGCGGTCGGTGGCGAAGATGGCGCCGGTGAGGGCGTATTCGGAGCCGTTCGCGGCGAGCGTGAGCGTCTCGGTGTAGCGCTCGTCGGGGTAGACGTGGATCGTGAGCACGGGCCCGAAGAGCTCGGTGCACATCGTGTCGTACTTGGGGTCGGTGGCCTCGATGACGGTGGGCTGGATGAACCAGCCTTGGCTGTCGTCGCACTTGCCGCCGAGGACGACCTTGGCGTCCTTCGACTTCTTCGCGGTCTCGATCGCGGTCTTGAGCTTCGTGAACGAGCGCTGGTCGATCACGGCGCCGACGAAGTTCGAGAAGTCGCGCACGTCGCCCATCTTCACTTCGCTGAGGATCGCGCCGAGCGATTGCTGCAGGCGCGGCCAGAGGGACTTCGGGACGTAGGCGCGGCTCGCGGCGGAGCACTTCTGGCCCTGGTACTCGAACGCGCCGCGCACGAGCGCGACGGCGAGCGCGTCGAGGTCGCAGGAGACGTGCGCGAAGACGAAGTCCTTGCCGCCGGTCTCGCCCACGAGGCGCGGGTACTGCTGGTAGCGCGCGATGTTCTTGCCGATCGAGGACCAGATGCCCTGGAAGACGCTGGTCGAGCCGGTGAAGTGCACGCCGCCGAGGCGCGGGTCGGCGATCACGGGGTCGCCGACGGTCGCGCCCGAGCCGGGGACGAAGTTGATCACGCCCGGAGGGAGTCCGGCCTCGCGCAGGAGCTCGACCAGGTACCAGTTCGAGAGCACGGAGGTCGAGGCGGGCTTCCAGACGACGGTGTTGCCGAGCAGCGCCGGCGCGGTGGGGAGGTTGCCGGCGATCGAGGTGAAGTTGAACGGCGTGATCGCGAAGACGAAGCCGTCGAGCGGGCGGTGCTCGAGCCGGTTCCAGGCGGCGGGGCTGGAGAGCGGCTGCTCGTCGTAGAGCCGCTCGGCGAAGTGCGCGTTGAAGCGGAAGAAGTCGATCAGCTCGCAGGCGGAGTCGATCTCGGCCTGGTGCGCGGTCTTCGACTGGCCGAGCATGGTCGAGGCGTTGACGCGGTCGCGGTGCGTGGTGGTCAGGAGCTCGGCGGCGCGCAGGAAGACGGCGGCGCGCTCCTCCCAGGGCAGCGCTTCCCAGGCCGGGCGCGCGGCCGCGGCGGCGTCGATCGCGGCCTGCGACCTCGGCCGGGCCGGCCTGGTGGTAGCGGCCGAGCGCCTGCTGGTGCGCGTGCGGCATCGTGATCGCCTCGGTGCGGCCGGTGCGCACTTCCTTGCCGCCGATCAAGAGCGGGATGTCGAGCTCGCGCGCGGACTGCGCGGCGAGCTCGCGCTGCAGCGACGCGCGCTCGGGGCTCTTGGGGGCGTAGCCCTTGACCGGCTCGTTGACGGGGAGGGGAACGTGGAAGGCGCCGTGGGTCATGGCGGAGGTTGCCTGGGCCGGAGTTGAGCGCTGCAGTATCGCAAACGGAGGCTTTGCGCGTCGAGTACGGTCCGCGGCCTTCCCCTGCGGCGCGCGGCGGATCATCATGGCGGCCGAGAACCCCCAACCACCGGAGCCGATCATGACCAGCCGCGCGCGCCTCTTCCTCCCCGCCCTCGCCTCCCTCGCCCTGCTCGGCAGCTGCCAGAGCACGAAGAAGCCCGAGCCGGTGGCGCAGCAGGCTCCTGCCGGCGCGGCGCCGGCCGGTGCGCAGGTGACTCCCGACGCGCCCAAGGCGCTGACGGCCGAGGAGCGCGAGAAGCAGCAGAAGGAGCTCGACAAGAAGAAGTTCGAGCTCGAGTGCAAGCGCCTGGAAGCGAAGATCGAGCGTCTGGATCGCGAGTCGAGCGCGCGCAGCGCCAAGAACGAGGTCGACAACTCCGAGTTCGACCGCAACCAGGCCCAGAAGGAGCTCGAGAACTTCCAGAAGGTGGTCAAGCAGCACGAGCTCGACGAGGGCACGCTCGACATCGAGCGCTCGCAGCAGCGCCTGAAGGAGCAGCAGCAGGAGCTCGACGAGCTGAAGGCGCTCTACAAGAGCCAGGACTTCGCCGACCTGACGAAGGAGCTGGTGATGAGCCGCCACACGGCCGCGGTCGCGTTCGCCGAGCGCGGCCTCGCGCTGGCGCAGAAGAGCCTCGACAACAAGCGCGACTTCGAGCTGGTGCAGAAGGAAGCCGGCCTGACGCAGAAGCTCGATCGCGCCGAGCGCGGGCTGCGCGAAGCCAAGGCGCGCCAGGACAAGGGCAAGCAGGAGACCGAGCTCAAGAACAAGCGCACCGAGCACGAGATCGACGAGCTCGAGGCCGACATCAAGAAGCTCGAGGACAAGCTCAAGGCCGCGGAGAAGCCGGCGGAGAAGCCGGCGGAAAAGATGGACGAGCCGAAGAAGGAGGAGAAGAAGACGTGATCGCGCTGCTTATCTCCCTGTGCGCGGCGGCGCAGGATCCCGCCGCGCCCGCGCCCGGCGCGCCGCCGGCGGCCCAGACACCGGCGATGGCCCGGCCGGTGGCGCCGCTCAGCGCCGACGAGGCGCGCTCGGTGGTCAAGCGCGCGCTGGGCTGGATGGTCGCCAAGCAGAACCCGGACGGCTCGTGGGGCAGCGACAAGCCCGTCTCGCTCTGGGAGCAGAACTACTCGCGCGCGAGCTTCTACGCCTGGCAGATGGCCGGCGATGCGCTCTGTTGCCAGGCGCTGATGGTCGCGGACGAGACGCCCGAGCGGCGCGCCGCGCTGGAGAAGGCGCTCGACTGGGTCGTCACGCGCCCGCTGCCGAAGCGCGGCAGCGACTGGGACATCGACAGCACCTGGCCGGCGCTGATGGGCTTCAACTGCATGGTGCAGGCGGCGCAGGACGCGCGCTTCCAGTCGCCCGAGTGGCAGAAGAAGATCAAGGCGCGCGCGCTGGAGTGGAACGAGTACCTGGCGAAGTCGCAGGACCCGCTCGGCGGCTGGGGCTACTACGAAGGCCCGGTGATCTCGCGCCGGCCGACCTGGTCGACGAGCTTCGCCACCGCGAGCGTGATCCCCGCGCTGGTCGAGGCGGCGCAGCTCGGCTGGCCGGTGGACACGAAGATGACCGGGCGCGCGGTGGCCTACATCCGCGAGTGTCAGCTGCCGACGGGCGCGATCGAGTACTCGCTCGATCCGACGCCCGATCCTTCGCTGGGCGAGGGCATCAACAACGTCAAGGGCTCGCTGGGCCGCATCCAGGTCGCCGGCTGGGCGCTGCGCAAGGCCGGCGAGAAGACGATGACCGACGAGCGCCTGCGCTGGGGGCTGGAGCAGTTCTTCAAGGAACACAAGTTCCTCGACGTCGCCTACCTGCGCCCGATCCCGCACGAGGCCTACTACAAGAACGCGGGCTACTTCTACTTCTTCGGGCACTACCACGCCGCGCGCGTGATCAACTGCCTGCCCGAGGCCGAGCAGGAGGCCTGGCACGCCAAGCTGCGCGCCGAGATCGCCAAGGCGCAGCAGGAGGACGGCTCGATGGTCGACTTCATCGGCTCGTTCTACAGCTGGACCTACGCCACCAGCTTCGCCGTGATGGCGCTCGAGCTCGGGCTGCATCCCGAGCGCTTCACGCACTCGAACGCGCCTGCGGGCGCGAAGCCGGTGGCGCCGTCGAAACCCGAGAGCGCGCCGGCGAAGAAATGAAATCCTCGAGCGAGTTCCTGGGAGCCGCCCTGCGCGGTTCGATTCCGGCCGATGCGTGGAGCTGGCTCGAGGGCGCCTGCAAGGAGGTCGCGCGCGGCGCGAGCCTCGAACGCTTCTGCGGCCTCGTCTCGCTCGCCAGCCGCTACGTCCCGCGCCGCGGGGGCTTCAGCTGGTCGCCCGCGCAGCTCGCGCAGGCGTCGCAGCTCGTCGAGGGCTGGAACCCCGAGCGCTGGACGAAACTCGAGGCGGCGCGCGCGCTGCTCGTGCTCGCGCGCAGCGACCTCGCGACACCCGCCGGGGCCGCCGCGATCGAGGAGGCCTTCCGCTACGCCGACATGGGCGAGCTGTGCGCGCTCTACAAGTCGCTCGCGCTGCTGCCCGATCCCAAGCGCTTCGTCTGGCGCGCCGGCGAAGGCTGCCGCAGCAGCATGAAGTCCGTCTTCGAGTCGGTCGCCTGCGACAACGCGCTGCCCGTGCGCCACTTCGACGACGTTGCCTGGCGCCAGATGCTGATCAAGGCGCTCTTCGTCGAGGCGCCGCTGCAACGCGTCTTCGGCCTCGACTCGCGCCTCGACAGCGAAACCGCGCGCATGGCGCTCGACCTCGCCGACGAACGCCGCAGCGCCGGCCGCCCGGTCAACCCCGACAGCTGGCGCCTCGTCGCGAAGCATGGCGGCGCGCGCGGCCTCGCCTCGCTCGAGCGCGAGCTCGCCTCGGGCACGCCCGCGGGCAAGCAGGCCGCAAGCGAAGTGCTGGCGCGTTCGCGCTGATGTACGGAACCAGGTATTCTTCTCACCGATTCGCCCTCGGTGCCTGGACATCCCTTGCTCTCTCGGCGAATCGGTGAGAAGAATACCTGGTTCCGTATGCGCTTCTTCGACCCGCACATCCACGTCACCAGCCGCACCACCGACGACCTCGAGGCGATGGCCAAGGCCGGCATCCGCGGCGTGATCGAGCCCGCCTTCTGGCTCGGCCAGCCGCGCACGCAGCTCGGCACCTTCGTCGACTACTTCTCGAGCCTCGTCGGCTGGGAGCGCTTCCGCTGCTCGCAGTTCGGCATCGCGCACTACTGCGCCATCGGCCTCAACTCGAAGGAGGCCAACAACGAGAAGCTCGCCGACGAGGTGCTCGAGCTGCTGCCGCACTTCGCGCTCAAGGAAGGCGTCGTCGCGGTGGGCGAGATCGGCTTCGACGAGATCACCAAGGCCGAGGAGCGCGCCTACATCGCGCAGCTGCAGTTCGCCGTGAAGCACGAGATGGTCGTGATGGTCCACTCGCCGCACCGCGACAAGAAGAACGGCATCCGCCTCTCGCTCAAGCTGGCCAAGGAATGCGGCCTGCCGATGTCAAAGCTCGTGATCGACCACAACAACGAGGAGACCGTCCAGGACGTGCTCGACTTCGGCGCCTGGGCCGCGTTCACGATCTATCCGCACACGAAGATGGGCTCCGAGCGCATGGTCGAGATCGTCAAGAAGTACGGCCCCGAGCGCATCATCGTCGACAGCTCGGCCGACTGGGGCATCTCCGATCCGCTCTCGGTGCCGAAGACCGCCAACCTGATGCTCGAGCGCGGCGTCGAGCCAGGAGTGGGTCGAGAAGACGACCTTCCAGAACGCGATCGACGCCTACGCGCAGTCCGGCCAGCTCGACGTCGAGGCGCTGATGGGCGCCACGATCATCGACCAGAGCGGCGCCTACGGCGACAGCACCGTGCTGCGCGGCCAGCAAGCCCGCGTGGACGAGAAGGTCGCGAACTGAGTCAGGGAGATCTCCCAAAGAGCGACTCTGCGACTTCTCTTGGAATGGCATGACTAGCACCGGCCAAGTCGAGGATGTTCCAGAGATCTTGAATTAGATCTGACCGGTCGAGCGAGCGGAGCCTCGTTCCAAGTTCAATGGCATGTGCCCCGAGGCTCATCCCGAGCACCGGACTCTGCGGAGCGTGTGAGGGCTGGGCCATATAAGCGTACCGTGGTCTTCCGGACTGATCCCTCCCACCGAGGTGCCAGAAGAAGAACCCGAGCCCGAGGGCTTTGAAACTCGCGGAGAGATGCTCGAACGAAAGTGCGTGATCAAGATCTGCGATGATGGCGGCTCGGAGGCCATCATCGCCAATGGCTGCGGCATCGAAGCTAACCAAGGGAGGGCCAAGGTCCACGCTGTACTTCTTGCCGTTCCCGTGGCCAACGCCCGTCTTGGGCAAACTCTCCTTGGGCATACCCACATCGCCGGCTGCATTGGGAGAGCGTGGGATCAGACGTAGCTCGAACGGCCTCTTGCCTCGGCTGGCGACGTATGAGAGTCCGACAGCGGACGTTGAGTAGAGCGCTATGCGAAGTGCCGTCTTGTCTACTATGCCGAGTAGAAGCGGCAGCCGTTGATCTTGCATCCACTCAAGCTCGTACCTTCGCCACTTCTGTGAGCTGGGCTTCTTCTTGCGGATTCCCCCGAGCGTGACATTCGGCTTGGAAGAGGACTTCACCTGGACGGCGAAGGCCGATCCATAGGATTGAACGCCAGGGGAGATTGTGTGGCCAGTCGCACACACAAAGTCGATTCCGGTGTCTTCCTGCCGAATGACCGGCGCGGCGATGCCTATCGCTGACAGCAGATACTGGGCGAGGTACTCCGATCGGTCACCTTCGCGGAAGTCCTCGTTCCTGGCACCTACCATTGGTCGCCTCCCACGCGTGGACGAGAAGGTCGCGAACTGAGACGACTCAGGAATCCCCGCGCTTCATGACGAGGTTCTCGATGAAGAACTCCATCATCGCGCTCGGTTCGAGATCGCCGAGTGGCCCTGGTCGGGGCCGACCTGCACGTCGAAGCTCTTGCCGGCGCCGCTGCAGCGCCTGGATGAGCTGCAGCGTGTTGTTCGGGTGCACGTTGTTGTCCGCGGTGCCGTAGAAGAGCATCAGCCGGCCCTTCAGCTTGTCCGCGTAGGTCATCGCGCTGCCCGCGTCGTAGCCGTCCTTGTTCTCCTGCGGCGTCCACATGTAGCGCTCGGTGTAGATCGTGTCGTAGTGGCGCCAGTCGGTCACCGGCGAGCGAGGCGCACGCGGCCTGGAACACGTCGGGGTGCCGCAGCAGGCACATGACGCGAGGCGTAGCCGCCGTAGCGACGTGCCGAAGATGCCGACGCGGTTCTTGTCGACGTAGGGCCGGTCCCAGAGCGACTTCACGCCGGCGGCCTGGTCGTCGATCTCCGGCGACGCCGAGCTTCTCGTAGATCGCGTCGAGGAACTTCTTGCCGCGGCCGGCCGGCGCTGCGCGAGTCGAGCGAGGCGTACGAGGAAGCCGTACTCGGTCAGCGCGCTCGGCAGTCGTGAACGTTCTCGCGCGCGCCGTTGGTCGCCGGGCCGGCGTAGACGCGAGACCAGCAGCGGGTACTTCTTCGTCGGGTCGAAGTTCGACGGGAAGTGCAGCATGCCGTAGAGGTCGGTCTCGCCGTCGCCGGCCTTGAAGGTGAAGCAGCTCGACCGTGCTTCAGGCCGAGCTTGTCGAACTTCGGACAGGTCGCTCTTGGCCAGTTCCTCGACGACCTTGCCGCTCGGCGTCGCACGAGCCGCGTGCACGGGCGGGGTGTCGTGCGTCTGCGCGACGTCGATGAAGTGCTTGCCGTCGGGCGCGAGGTCGACGGTGTGGTTGAAGGCCGGGATCGGTCAGGCGCACGTCGCCCTTGCCGTCGAGGCCGACGCGGTGCAGCTGCAGCTTCATGTGGTTGTCGCCGCCGCGGGCCATGTAGTAGAGCACGCCCGCCTCCTCGTCGACGCGGACGATGTTCGCGACCTCGAACTCGTGCTTCGTCAGCGTCGCGAGCAGCTTGCCGGTGAGGTCGTAGAGGTAGAAGTTCGGCAGCCGTTGCGCTCGGAGATCCAGATGAAGCGCTTGTTGTCCTTCGAGGAAGCGCATCGTCGGGGTGGTTCTCGACCCAACTCGGCCGGCCACTCCTCGCGGACGATCACGCGGCACTTGCCGGTCGTCGGGATCGGCGGCGCACGAACTCCATGACGTTCTGGCGGCGGTTGGTGCGGTTGAAGAGCAGCTCCTTGCCGTCCGGCGACCAGGAGACGTGGTAGACGTAGTGGCCGACGACGTCGTCGCTCGAACGGCTTGCCGTCGCGGACGTCGAGCTTCGTGCGTCTTCTTGCCGGCCACGTCGTAGACGAGCAGATCGACGACCGGGTTCGGCGCGCCGGCCTTGGGGTACGCCTCGACGTCGAGCTTGCTCCTGCAGCTTGGTCTGGTCGATGCCAGGTAGTAGTCCGGCACCTGGCTCTCGTCGAAGCGGTAGAAGGCGATCTTCTTGCTGTCCGGCGACCACCACATCGCGGTGGTCTGGTCGAGCTCCTCGCCGTAGACCCAGCTCGCGACGCCGTTCTTGATGCGCGTCTTCTCGCTGCCGTCGGTCGTGACCGGCGTACTCGTTCTCGCCCTCGGCGTCGCTGATCCACAGGTTGCGGTCGCGGCAGAAGGCCTTGAGCTTGCCGTCGGGCGAGAGCGCCGTGCTGAACTGCCTGCCGCGCGCGGGCCCGCCGCCGCCGCCAGTGCCGCGCCGCGCGCCGTTGCGCGGGCGATCGGGCTCGGCGTCGGGCTTGGCCTCGGGCGCTTCGCTCGCCTTGAGTGTCGCGAGGTCGAGGATCCAGCTCTTGCCGCCCTGCTTGTACTCGAGCGTCTTGCCGTCCTCGGGCCACTGGACCGAGATCGAGCCGGACTTCAGCGAGCCCTGGATCTTCTTGCCGACCTCCTGGTAGCGCGCGTAGCCCGGCATCGTCTTGAGCCGGTCCTGGGCGGGGCAGAGAGAGATCGTGAGCGCGACGGCGGCGAGGGCGAGGAGGCGCATGGGTGGGGACTCCGGGATCGTTTCGGGAGCAGGGGCCCGCGATCCTAGCAGCCTGCGCGCCGCCCAGCGATCCTAGTGGTCCTCGTCCTCTTCCCCGTGCTCGCGCTCGCCGCCCTCGCGACCCTCGCCACCGTGCTCGGCATCGTGCTTGTTGCCGCTCTTGTGGCACTCGGCGCACTTCGCGAGGTCGCGCGCGCCGACCTCGTCGTGCTCGTGCTGCATGCGCGACAGCGGATGGCAGGTGTTGCAGGTGTAGGTCTTGAAGCCCTGGGCCGGTTCGTGGCAGTCGTTGCAGCGCGCCGGGTGGTTGCGATCGAAGCGGAACCAGCGCGCGTGGTCGTAGGTGGCGGACTTCCACGTGTCCGTGGCGTGGCAAGCGCGGCAATCGCTCTCGGCCAGGCTCTTCAGTTGCGCGTGCAGCTCGTCGGAGGGCGCCTTCGACGCGTGGCAGCCGGCGCAGGAGTCGTCCCGGCCGAGCACCGAGTGCTCGAAGCTCGCCGGAGTCCAGCTCTCGCTCGTGTGGCAGGCCGCGCAGGAGTTGCCGGCCGCCTTGTGCAGCGCGTCCGCGGGACGCTGCGCGTCGTGGCAGCGCCGGCAGTCCGCGCGCAGGTCCGCTTCGATCATCTCGTGCCGGAAGCGCGCGGCGGGCGCGCGGCCGAGGCGCCCGGCGTGTTCGGCGTGGCAGGCGGCGCACTCGACCTCCGCCAGCGGCGCGTGCAGCGCGGCCACCTCGGGCCGCGGTCGCCCCGGAGTGAGTCCGATCGAGGCGCGCTCGTGGCACTTGACGCAGCGCGCGCTCTCGACGCCGCTGCCGAGCGCGTGGCAGGCGCCGCAGTCGTTGCGCAGCTGCGCATGGGCGGCGAGCAGCTGGCCGGGCTGGATCGCGGGTCCAGGCGCGAGCGCCGCCCAGGCACCGCCGCCGGCGAAGGTCAACAGGAAGACGGTCAGGGCGCGGTTCATCGGTTCACCACAAGACGAGCGTCGCGACGACGTGCACCAGCGCCAGGCCGGCGAAGCAGGCAGTCATGGGCATGTGCACGCTGCGCCACTTCTGCATCGCCTTCGTCAGCAGCGCCAGCGCCAGCTGCTCGTCCGGCCCGCCGCCCTGCGCCAGCGCGCGCCGCGCGTCGGCCAGCAGGTAGCGTCCGGCCAGGCCGCTGGCGGTCACGACCAGCAGCGCCGCGATGCCCAGCCAGGGGATCCAGGCGTTGAAGTGGATCCCGCCGTGGACGGTGAGCAGCAGCGCCGCGGTCCAGCTCAGCACCTCGTGGAAGCGCAGCAGCACGTTGGGCGCGCCGAACTCGATCAGGCGCCGCTTGCGCAGCGAGTAGACGAACGAGACGACGAGCAGGCCGCTGCCGATCGGCCCGAAGCGCTCGCCGACCCAGCCGGCGCCCGAGGCGTGCAGCAGGTAGTCGAGGCCGATGGCCGCGGCGGGCAGCGCGAAGAAGAGCAGCAGGCTGGGGAGCAGACGCTGGAAGACGAACTGGCGGGGCACGCCGCGGATTCTAGACATGCGCCTGAGGCGAGCGTCAGTAGCACGAAGGGGCAGAGGCGTCGTACGATCGAGCGACTTCGATGCCCACGAGCCGGATCTTTGCGGGAGGGCTGCTGCTCCTCGCCGCCTGCACGCAGCCCGCGCCGCAAGCGCCGCGTCCGAACCTGCTGATCGTCTCGATCGACACGTTGCGCGCCGACCACCTCGGTTGCTACGGCTACAAACGCGGGACCTCGCCCAGCATCGACGCGCTGGCGGCGCGCGCGGTCGTCTTCGAACAGGCCGAGTCGGCCTCGTCCTGGACGCTGCCGAGCATGACCTCGCTGATGACCGGGCTCTCGGTCTCGGGGCACAACTGCGATCACCTCGGCTCGCGCCTCGATCCCTCGTACTGCACGCTGGCCGAGCTCCTGCGCGACGCGGGCTACGACACGGAGCTCGTCGCCAGCCACCTGTTCCTGAGCGCGCCCTACGGCCTGCAGCAGGGCTTCACGCACGTCGACACGAGCGTGGTGCAGGAGGAGCACGACATCACCTCCGAGCAGGTCAGCGACCTGGGCATCGACTGGCTGCGCCAGAAGGGCGCGGTCCAGGACGGCGTGCCGTGGATGCTCTGGCTGCACTTCTACGACCCGCACGCGCCGTACCTCGCGCACCCGGGCGTCTCGGAGGCCTTCGGCACGGACTCGGACCTCGATCTCTACGACGGCGAGATCGCCTTCACCGACCAGCACATCGGGCGCCTGCTGGCCGAGCTGGCGCGCTCGCCGCAGGCGGCCAACACGATCGTGCTCGTGGTCGCCGACCACGGCGAGGAGTTCGGCGAGCACGGCCACAACGGCCACGGCTACGCGCTCTACGAGGAGTGCGTGCGCGTGCCGCTGATCTTGTGCGTGCCCGGCGTGGCGGCGCGGCGCGTGCCCGACGTGGCGCCGACGGTGGACGTGCTGCCGACGTTGCTCGAGCTGTGCCGCGTGGAGCCGCGCCAGGAGCTCGAGGGCCAGGCGCTGACGCCGCTGCTCTGCGGCCAGGCGCTGCCCGAGCAGGTGGCGCTCTCGGAGGTGCGCTGGCAGGCGGGCCAGGACCTGCGCGGCCTGCACGTCGGGCGCTGGAAGCGCATCGAAGGCCACGCCGAGGAGCAGGATGTTTCGCTGCTCTTCGACATCCCCGCGGACCCGCACGAAGAGTGCGACCTGCGCGCGAAAGAGGCCTCACACGCCGCGACGCTGAGCGAGCGCATCCTCACGCGCCTGCGCGACGCGCGGCGCATCGCCGGAGGCCACCACCAGATCGGCGAGTCGGCGCTCTCGCCCTCCGAGATGCAGCGCGCCAAGCACACCGGCTACATCGGCGACGACGGCAAGGACGGCGGCGGCGTGCCGAAGGACAAGCCGAAGGCGAAGCCGAAATGAAGCGCCTGGCCCTGTTGCTCGCCTTGTGCGCCTGCGGCGGGCAGGCGCCGCCCGCCGAGAGCGTGCGCAAGACGTTCTTCCCCGACGGCAAGCCCTGGTCGGAGATTCGCTACCTGCGCGGCAAGCCCGAAGGCCTGTGGACGACCTGGCACGCGAACGGGCAGCAGGCCTCGCTCGGCAGCTACAGCGACGGCGAGCAGAGCGGGCGCTGGCAGCGCTGGCACGCGAACGGCGAGCTCTCCGTCGATTCCAACTACCAGGGCGGCCGGCTCGACGGCGCCTACGAGGAGCACTGGCCGAGCGGCAAGAAGCGCAGCCACGGTTCCTACCGCGCGGGCAAGCCCGAGGGGCTGTGGACCGAGTGGGACCGCGACGAGAACAAGACCACCGAGGGCAGCTACCTGAACGGCGAGCGCGAGGGTGTCTGGACCGGCTGGGCTGCCGACGGGAGCGTGCGCGGCCGCGCCGTCTACGAGAAGGGCGTCTTCATCACCGATCCGGTGAAGAAGCAGGCGGCACTCGAGGCCGCCGGGATCCACTAGCGCGATCCCTTGCCGGGTCCGGGCCGATGGGCGTACGCTCACGGGGCGATGCACGTGATCCTCGTCAGCCTCGTGCTCCTCGGAGGCGCCGCGCCGCGCTACGACCGCGACGTGCGGCCGATCCTGGCCGACCGCTGCTTCACCTGCCACGGGCCGGACGCCAAGAAGCGCCAGGCGGAGTTGCGCCTCGACCAGCGCGAGAGCGCGCTCGCGGCGCACCCCGACGGCATCGCGATCGTGCCCGGCAAGCCGGACGAGAGCGAGCTCTGGAAGCGCATCACGCAGCACGACGCCGGCGAGCGCATGCCGCCGGCGAACTCAGGCAAGCGGCCGCTCTCGGACGCGGAAAAGGAGCTCTTGCGGCGCTGGATCGCGGAGGGTGCCGTCTACGAGCCGCACTGGTCCTTCGTCCCGCCCGTCGCACCGCCGGCGCCGGCGGTGAAGGACGCGCACTGGGTGCGCGATCCGCTCGACCGCTTCGTGCTCGCGCGCCTCGAGCAGGAAGGGCTCGCCCCGAGCCCCGAAGCCGAGCGCGAGACGCTGCTGCGGCGCGTGTTCCTCGACCTGACCGGTCTGCCGCCGACGCCCGAGGAGCTGGCCGAGTTCCTGGCCGACGTGCGGCCCGACGCCTACGAGCGCTGCGTCGACCGGCTGCTGCAGGACGAGCCCTACCGCTCGCGCTACGCCGAGCACCTGGCCGTGCCCTGGCTCGACGCGGCGCGCTACGGCGACACCAACGGCATCCACACCGACGCGGGACGACAGATCTGGCCCTGGCGCGACTGGCTGCTCGGCGCGCTGCGCGACGAACATGCCCTTCGACCGCTTCGTGACCGAGCAGATCGCGGGCGACCTCCTGCCGGACGCGACGCAGGATCAGAAGGTCGCCAGCGGCTTCAACCGCAACCACATCATGACCGACGAGGGCGGCGCGATCGCCGACGAGTACCTGGTCGAGTACGCGGTCGACCGCGTCAACACCACCAGCTCGGTCTTCCTCGGCCTGACGATGGGCTGCGCGCGCTGCCACGACCACAAGTTCGACCCGTTCACGCAGGAGGACTACTACTCGCTCTACGCCTACTTCGACTCGCTCGAGGAGCCGGGCCTGTACAGCCAGCTGCCCGACACCAAGCGCGCCTTCGAGCCGTTCATGGAGGTGCCCTCGCCCGAGCAGCTGCGCGAGCTGGACGACGCGCGCACCGAGCTCGGACAGCGCAAGCAGCAGCTCGACCTGCCCGTGGCGGCCGAGCAGGATCAGCTGGCGGCCTTCGTGGACAAGCTGGCCTACGGCGCCGGCCTCGTCTGGGCCGAGCTCGCGCCCAGCTCGGCGTCCAGTGCGCAGGGCGCGACGCTCACGATCCAGCCCGACGGCTCGGTGCTCGGGTCGGGCAAGAACCCCGACACCGACGAGCACGAGCTGCACTTCACGACCCAGGCCACGGGCCTGCGCCTCGTGGCCTTCGAGGGCCTGACCGACCCGAGCTTCGATCATGCGAGCGTCGGCCGCGCACCCAGACGGCAACGCGGTGCTGACGAGCTTCGAGGTCGAGGCGCGCTCGCTGCGCGACCCCGCGCAGACGAAGACGCTCGCCTTCCGCTGGTGCTGGGCCGACCACGAGCAGGCCGACGGCGATTACCGGCTGGCAAACGTGCTCGACGCCGACCGCGCAGTCGGCTGGGCGGTCGAGGGCTACGAACGCAACGACCCGCGCGTCGCGCTGTTCCTCAGCGAGGAGCCCTTCGGCTTCGAGGGCGGGACCGAGCTCGTCGTCAAGCTCGGCTACGACTCGATCTACATGCAGCACATCTTCGGCCGCGAGCGCGTCAGCGTCGCGAGCTTCGACGAATCGGCGCTCGCGCGGCTGCCGCTCTTCGGCAGCGGCTGGTACGCGGTCGGACCCTTCCCGGCCGACGGACCGCAACGAGATCTACGCCACCGCCTACGGACCCGAGGGCGACGCGCAGCTCGACCTCAAGCACAACTTCGGCGCGGGCAACCAGTACTGGACCTTCTCGCAGGAGTTCGCCGACGCGCGGCTGAACGAGCTCGCGGAGGGCACCAACGCGAGCTACGTCGCCAAGCGCTTCTACGCGCCCAGCGCGCGGCACGTCGAGGCCTCGGCGGGCAGCGACGACGGCCTGCGCGTCTTCCTGAACGGCAAGGAGGTCTTCGGTCGCGAGATCGACCGCAGCCTGGCCGCCGACCAGGACAAGCTGGACTTCGACGTGCCGGCGGGCGAGAGCACGCTGGTCCTGAAGGTCGTCAACACCGGCGGGCGTGCGGGCTTCTACTGGCGCACGCTGCCCGGCGTCGACGAGCTGCCTCCGGACCTGCTGCTGGCGCTGCTGCCCGCGGGTTCGCGCGTCGCCGCGCAAGAGACGCGCATCGAGCGCGCCTGGAAGCTCGCATTCTCCCCGGCTACCGCGCGCTGACCGGAGAGATCGCGGCGCTGGAAAAGCGCGTGGCCGAGATCGATGCGCGCGTGCCGCGCACGATGGTGATGAAGGAGCTCGGCGAGCCGCGGCCGACCTACGTGCTGAAGCGCGGCCAGTACGACCAGCCGGACAAGTCGCGCCCGGTGGGGCGCGCGCATCCCGCCCGCGCTGGGCAAGCTGCCCGAGGGCGCGCCCGCGAACCGACTCGGTCTCGCGCAGTGGCTCGTCGCGCCGGAGAACCCGCTCGTCGCGCGCGTGGCGGTCAACCGCCTCTGGGAAGCCTGCTTCGGAACGGGACTCGAGCGCACCAGCGAGGATTTCGGCCAGCAGGGCGAGTGGCCCAGCCACCCCGAGCTGCTCGACTGCGCTGGCGGTCGAGTTCCGCGAGAGCGGCTGGGACGTCAAGGGCCTGCTGCGGCGCATCGTGACCAGCGCCACGTACCGCCAGGATTCGCGCCTGCGGCCGGAGAGCCGCGAGAAGGATCCCGACGACCGGCTGCTCTCGCGCTACCCGCGCCGGCGCCTCTCGGCCGAGGAGCTGCGCGACCAGGCGCTGTACGTCTCGGGTCTGCTGGTCGAGAAGCTCGGCGGCCCGTCGGTCAAGCCCTACCAGCCGCCCGGGCTGTGGGAGGAGATCGCGATGCCGGCCTCGAACACGCGCATCTACGAGCAGGGCACGGGCGAGGATCTCTGGCGCCGCAGCCTGTACACCTACTGGAAGCGCGCCTGCCCGCCGCCGGCGCTGCAGACCTTCGACGCGCCGACGCGCGAGTCGTGCGTGATACGGCGCATCACCACCAACACGCCGCTGCAGACGCTCGTGCTCTGGAACGACGAGCAGTTCGTCGAGGCCGCGCGCGTGCTGGCGCAGCGCACGCTGGCCGGCGCGGGCGACGACCGTGCGCGTCTGGAGGCGCTCTTCGTGCGCGCGACCGGCCGGCCGGTGGCCGAGGCCGCGCTGGCGCCGCTGGAGCGCGGACTGGAGCACTTCCGCGCGCGCTACGCCTCCGACTCCGAGGGCGCCTCGAAGCTCGTGGCCCTGGGCATGGCGCCGCGGCCGGAGAATGCCGACGCGCGCGAGCTCGCGGCCTGGACGATGGTCGCGAGCACGGTGCTCAACCTCGACGCTACGCTGTGCAGGAACTGAAGCCATGGACCCGCGCGAGCTCTACCACCTGAACCTGACCCGCCGGCGCTTCCTCTCGGCCGGCGCGCAGACGGCCGGCGCCGCCTTGGGCGTCGCGGCGCTGTCGCAGATCCTGCGCGCCGCTCCCGCGCCGGCGCCGCTGCGCGGTCCGCACTTCGCGCCCAAGGCGAGGCGCGTGATCTACCTGCACATGGAGGGCGCGCCCTAGCCACATCGACCTGTGGGACTACAAGCCGGAGCTGCGCCAGCGCTACGACCAGGACCTGCCCGACTCGATCCGCCAGGGCCAGCGCCTGACCGGCATGACCAGCGGCCAGTCGCGCTTCCCGATCGCGCCCTCGCTCTTCCGCTTCACGCGCTACGAGAACAGCCAGGACGGCGCCTGGATCAGCGAGCTGATGCCGCACACCGCCGGCCTCGCGCACGAGCTGTGCTTCGTGCACTCGCTGCACACCGAGGCGATCAACCACGAGCCCGGGATCACGTTCTTCCAGACCGGCAACGCAGCAGCCCGGCCGGCCGAGCTTCGGCTCGTGGGTCAGCTACGGACTCGGCAGCGGCAACGCCAACCTGCCCGACTTCGTCGTGCTGATCACGCAGGGCACGGGCAACATGCAGGCGCTCTCGGCGCGCTTCTGGGGCACGGGCTTCCTGCCCAGCGAGCACCAGGGCTGCAAGCTGCGCTCGGGCGGCGACCCGGTGCTCTTCCTGCGCGACCCCGAGGGCGTCACGCGCGAGGACCGGCGCGCGATGCTCGACACGGTCGAGCAGACTGAACGAGACCGAGTTCGCGCGCACGCTCGACCCGGAGATCCGGTCGCGCATCGCACAGTCGGAGATGGCCTACCGCATGCAGATGAGCGTGCCCGAGCTGACCGACTTCTCGGGCGAGGAGGAGAGCACGCTCGAGATGTACGGCCCGGAGGTGAAGAAGCCCGGCTCGTTCGCGGCGAACTGCCTGCTGGCGCGGCGGCTCGCGGAGCGCGGCGTGCGCTTCATCCAGCTCTACATGCGCGGCTGGGACGCGCACAACAACCTGCCCGAGGAGATCCGCGCGCAATCGAAGGCGGTCGACCAGCCGCAGGCGGCGCTGCTCGAAGGACCTGCGCCAGCGCGGGCTGCTCGACGACACGCTCGTGCTCTGGGCGGGCGAGTTCGGGCGCACCTGTCTACAGCCAGGGGACGCTTGACGCAGACCAACTACGGCCGCGACCACCACCCGCGCTGCTTCACGCTGCTGGATGGCGGGCGGCGGCATCCAGCCCGGCATCAGCTACGGCAAGACCGACGACTACGCCTACAACATCGTCGAGAACCCGGTCGAGGTGCACGACCTGCACGCGACGATGCTGCACCTGCTCGGGCTTCGACCACGAGAAGCTCACGTACCGCTCGCAGGGCCGCGACTTCCGCCTGACGGACGTCACGGGCAAGGTGATCCGCGAATGGCTCGCGTAGGCTTCGCGCTCTTCCTGCTCGCAGGCTGCAGTGCGACCGCGCCGGGCGCGCAGCCCGTGCCCACGCAGTACGAGGCGCGCATCGCACCGATCTTCGCCGAACGCTGCACCGGCTGCCACGGCACCGAGAAGCAGAAGGGCAAGCTCGCGCTGCACACGCCCGAGGCGATCCAGCTCGGCGGTCTCGACGGCCCGGTGATCGTGCCGGGCAAGCCGCAGGAGAGCGAGATGTTGCGCCGCCTAGCGCTGCCGCTCGAGCACGAGGACCACATGCCGCCCAAGGATCGGCCGCAGCCGAGCGCGGAGGAGATCGCGGCGCTCAGCGCCTGGATCGCGGCGGGTGCGAGCTTCGACGCGCCCGGGACTCCCGTGGCGAGCGCACCGGTCGTCGCCAAGGTCGTGATCCCGGCCGCCGACCCCAAGGCCGTCGCCGCGCTCGAGCAGGCGCTCGTGCACGTCGAGAAGTCCGACCCCGCGACCGAGCTCTTGTGGGTCGACTTCGCCGCCAACGCGCCCAAGTGGACCGACGCGGAGCTCGCCAAGTCGCTCGCGCCGGTCGCGCCGCAGGTCTGCGAGCTCTCGCTCGCGCGCACGCAGGCCGGCGCGCAGACGCTGGCGCTCGCCGCGCGCATGCCCAACCTCGAGCGCCTCGACCTGCGCGCGGCCGGCGTCGAGGACGGCGCGCTGGCCGGCCTGCGCAACCACGCGCACCTCGGAGAGCTCGTGCTGGTGCGCTCGAAGCTGACCGACGCGAGCGTCGACACGCTGCTCGCGCTGCCGGCGCTGAAGCGCGTCTACCTCTGGCAGAGCGGGATCAGCAAGGAGGGCCTCGCGCGCCTTTCGGGCGAGCGGCCGAAGCTCGCCGTCGACGCCGGCGACGCGGCCGCCGCGGCGACGCTCGAGAGCGAGGCCGCGCCGAAGTTCACCAACGAGGCGCCGATCCCCGGAGCGGCTCCGGCGGCCGCGGTGGCGGTCTCGCTCGAGCCGGTCAACACGGTCTGCCCGGTCAGCGGCGCGCCGGTGAACAAGAAGTTCCTGGTCGTGTTCGAAGGCCGGGTGATCGGCTTCTGCTGCAACAAGTGCCCCGGCGAGTTCTGGGCCGATCCTGAGAAGTTCCGCGCGAAGCTGCCCTGACGGGCCCCAGAGAGTCTGCAGATGAGCGCATCGATGACTAGCTGCGCGGCGATGTCCATCCTGCTGCTGAGCGGTGCCTGCAAGACGGCGCAACCGAGATCCGCACCGGCTCCCGCCGAAGCACAAGCACCCTCCGAGACCGAGCGCGTGCTGAGTGCAGCCAGAGCCGCTCTCCGGCGCTCGAGCTACGGGAGACGCGACTTGGAACTGCTCGTCGACACGGACCTCAAGCGCTGGAGCCGCTGGCTCTCGGAGTACGAGCGCAGGGCGCACTTCGAGAAGAGCCCGGCAGGCAAGGCGCTCAAGGGCAAGGAACTCGTGGTCGTCTACGCCGCTCCGAAGTCGACGTACGATCCCAGCGCGGCCTTCTCCGTCATCACCATGGATGGTGATGCCTGGGTGTTGATGGACAAGAACGACCTCGCCTGCGCCTTCGTGATCCGAGGTTAGTTCGCGTCGAGGGCTCGCGCCCGACTAGTGTCGGGATTGGTGCTGGTCCTGCACGCGCTGATCGGTTTTCGAGTGTCGTCTGCGCTCGCGGATCTCTTCCCAGCCCGCGAGACCTGCCATCAGCAGCAGCTGGGAGACGAGGCCGCCGAAAACCCCACAGCCGAAGACTTGCGTGAAGACGAGCCACATGCCGAGGCTCAGCGCTCCCCAGAGAACAGGCGAGCGCACGTCCATGCGTGCTCCCTTGACGAAGAAGCTCATGCAGAGCAGGAGCACCACGATCTGGACGTAGTCGATCTGCACGGCGACTGCATCGGCACTCGTCGCGAATCGGGGAGAAGGATTCCTGGTTCCGTATCTACAGCCCGTCGAGGATCGCCGTGATCCTTCCGACCCAGGCCTCGTGCTCGGGCTTCAAGAGGCACGAGCGCAGCACGGTCGCAGCGTTCGCGTCCCACTCGATCCCGTCCCAGTGCGGCTCGAGCAGCGCGCGTGGCAATGTCGCGAGCGCGAGGTGCAGGTCCTTGCGCGCCGCCGCCTCGAACAGCTGGCGCGAGCGCGCCGAGGTCGCGCTGGCGCTCTTCTCGCGGCTCGCCCAGACGACGATGTCGAGCTCGGGCTCGAAGAGCGTGCGCCAGCGCCGGTCGCGGGCGAGGTGGGCGTGCAGCGCCAGCGCCGCGCGGCGGCAGCTCTCGAGCCCGCGTGCGAAGGGGCCGCCCTCGACCAGCGGGAACATCTGCTGCGTGGCCCAGAGCGCGGCCGAGGCAGCGCCGGGGCGCGAGCATTCGAGCGTGATCTCGCCCAGGTGCAGGTCGCCCGAGCTGAAGTAGGTGTAGGGCGAGTCGTGCTTGTAGAAGCGGCCCACGGCGGGCTCGCGGAAGAGGATCGCGCCGCAGCCGTAGGGCTGCAGGCCGTGCTTGTGCGGGTCGATCGCGATCGAGTCGGCCTGCCCCAGCGCGTCGAAGCAGAGGCGCGCGTGTTCGCCGAGGTTCGAGGCCAGGCCGAAGTAGCCGCCGTAGGCCGCGTCGACGTGCACGCGCGCGCCGTGCCTGCGCGCGAGCTCGAACACGCGCGGCAGCGGGTCCACGGAGCCGGTCGAGGTCGTGCCGAGCGTCGCGACCACCGTCCCGACGCCGCCCTGCGCGAGGCGCGCCTCGAGCGCCCGGGCGTCCATCCGGCCGAGCGCGTCGGCCGGCACGCTCTCGAACGCGAGGCCGAGGACCTCGGAGAGCCGCGCGTGCGTGTAGTGCGCCTGCGCGCTGGCCAGAAGCGCCTTGCCCGGCGCGAGCCGGCCCGCGATCCAGAGCGCCTCGAGGTTGGCCATGGTTCCGCCGCTGGTGACGTGGCCGAGGTGCTCGCGCCAGCCGAACATGGCGGCGAGTTCACCGACGGCCTCCTTCTCGAGCGCCGAGGTGGCGCGCCCGCCGTCGAGCGCGTGGTTGTTGGGGTTGATCCACTGCGCCAGGGCGTAGGCCGTGCGCGCGACCGGGTGCGGCGGCGTCAGCATCTGGCCGGCGTAGAGCGGGTGCGGGTAGGGGAAGTTGTCGTGCAGGCGCTGCGCGAGCTCGAGCAGCACGGCGCGCAGGCGCGCGAGCTCGGCCGGCGCGAGCTCGGCCTGGTGCTCGGGCAGGCGCTCGAAGCCGCGCTCGAGTTCGCCCAGGGCCTCGCGCAGCGCCGAAAGGGAGTTTTTCTCCAGCGTCATGGTGCCTACCATGCTGCCACGATGAAGCCGCGATTGCTCCCGCTCGCCGTCCTCGTCAGCGCCGGCTGCTCCGCACTGCTCGCTCCCGACTCGCCTGCCCGGCAGCGCGGCATCCGCGAGGTCGATCTGCGCGCGCACATCGCGGAGCTCAGCTCGAGCCGCTTCGAGGGCCGCGGTCCGGGGACTCCCGGCGAGCAGCTGACCGTCGACTACCTCACGCGCCAGTTCCAGGCGCTCGGACTCGCGCCGGGCAATCCGGACGGGAGCTGGGTGCAGGAGGTGCCGATGGTCGGCATCCGCTCGTCGAAGCCGACGCTGACGTTCGTGCACGGCGAGGAGCGCACCTCGCTGGCCTTGCCCGCCGATTGCGTGGCCTTCTCTAGGCGCCTCGCGCCGCAGGGCCAGTCGGCGCTCGACGTGGAGGTCAAGGCCGACGAGGTGCTCTTCGTGGGCTACGGCATCGAGGCGCCGCAGTTCCAGTGGGACGACTACAAGGGCGTCGAGACGCGCGGCCGCGTGCTGATCATGCTGGTCAACGACCCGCCCGTCCCGGATCCGCGCGATCCGGCGGGACTCGACGAAAGCGTCTTCGGCGGCAAGGCCATGACGCGCTACGGCCGCTGGACGTACAAGTACGAGATCGGGCGCAAGAAGGAGGCGGCCGCCGTGCTGCTGGTGCACGAGGACGGCCCCGCGGGCTATCCCTTCGGCGTCGTGCAGGCGAGCTGGGGGCGCGAGAACTTCGAGCTCGCCGACGCGGCCGACCCGGGCAACCTGCGGCGCGTCCCGATCGAGGGCTGGATCCGCCTGGACAAGGCCAAGGAGCTGTTCAAGGCCGCGGGGCTCGACTTCGAGCAGCAGAAGGCGCTGGCCGCCAAGCGCGAGTTCCGACCCGTGGCGCTCAAGGACTTCAAGGCCGAGCTGCACGTGCACAACGAGCAGCACGAGCTGCGCTCGCGCAACGTGGTCGCGCGCCTGCCGGGCAGCGATCCCGCGCGCAGCGGCGAGCTCGTGGTCTACTCGGCGCACTGGGACCACCTGGGCATCGACCCCGCGCTCCCGGGCGAGGACAAGGTCTACCACGGCGCCGTCGACAACGCTTCCGGCGTCGCGGGCCTGCTGGAGATCGCCGCGGCCTTCGCCGATCCGCACGCCGCGCCGCCGCCGCGCTCGATCCTGTTCCTGGCCACGACCGCCGAGGAGAAGGGCCTGCTGGGCGCGCGCTGGTACGTCGAGCATCCGCTCTACCCGCTCGAGCAGACGCTCTGCGACATCAACCTGGACGGGCTCAACTCGTTCGGCCGCACGCGCGACCTGATTTCGATCGGCCTGGGTCAGACGAACCTCGACGCGACGCTCGAGGAGCTCGTGCACCGCCACGGGCGCGTGCTGCGCGGCGACAGCGAACCCGAGAAGGGCTACTACTACCGTTCCGACCACTACGAGTTCGCGCGCAAGGGCGTGCCGGCCTTGTACGCCGACTCGGGCGAGGAGCTGATCGGCGAACCGGCCGGCACGGGCCGGAAGAAGCGCGAGGAGTACACGCGCGAGCGCTACCACAAGCCGGCCGACAAGCTGCACGACGATTGGGACCTCGCGGGCGCCGTCGAGGACGTCGAGCTGCTCTACGAACTCGGGCGCGAGGTCGCGCGCGGGGCTCTCTGGCCGGCCTGGAAGCCGAGCAGCGAGTTCGCGCGCTCCGCCCCGAAGTGAGCCCGCTCAGGCGCGCGGCGGCGCGAGCCCGAGCAGCCTGCGCGCGTTGCCGGCGAAGATCAGCTCCTGGTCCTGCGCGCTGGCGCCGATCTGCGCCAGCGCAGCACGCTGCTCGGCGTGCCGCGCGCGCTGCCAGCCGGCCGGGAAGGTCGTCGAGTCGGTGCCGAAGAGCACGCGCGGGGCCCCGAAGACCTCCAGCGCGCGCTCGAAGACCTCGCGCAGGCTCGCGCGCGGGCTCTGCGTCGCCATCCAGGAGTGCGAGGAGGACGTGTCGACGAAGACGTTCGGGCACTGCGCGCCGGCCATCAGCGTCTCGCGCAGGAAGCCCGCGCCGAAGTGCGGGATCACGAAGCGCACCCCGGGGAAGGCGTTGGCCGCGGGGACGAGCGCCAGCGGATCGGCGCGGCGCAGGTCCTGCGTGCGCGGAAAGCCGAGCAGGTCGCGCAGCTTGACCACGAACAGGCCGCAGTGCACGAAGGCGATCGCGCGGCGGCGTTCGAGCACCTCGAACAGCGGCCGCAGCTCGGGCTGGTCCACCGCGTAGCCGTGCAGCGCCGGGAACAGCAGCACGCCCTTGTGTCCGCCGGAAGCGAGCGCCTGCTCGGCCCGCTCGGCCGCTCCGGGCACGCGCGGGTTGACCAGCGCGAAGCCGCTGATGCGGCCCTGCGAGGCGAGTGCCGCCGCGCCGACCTCCTCGAGCTCCTCGGGCAGGCTGGCGAAGGTGCACAGGTGCTCGATGGCGTGCTTCGAGAGCTCTGCCAGCCAGCGCGCGCGGTGCGCGGCTGGATCCGCGGACGGCAGCTCGATGCCGGTCTGCTGCGCGAGCGCCGCGAGCTTCTCCTCGGGCGTGCCCGGCCGCGGCGACTGCGCGGCCAGCGTGCGGAAGTAGAGCAGCGAGAACCAGTGCGTGTGGAAGTCGATCAGGGCCATGGGTTCAGTCCTCGCGCAGCGCGCGCCAGGCTCCGTGCATGCGTGCGCCGAGGCCGAGCACGTGGAAGGGGACGCCGCGCGTGCCGTAGAGATCGAGCCCGCCCTTGACCGGATCGCGCGCGAGCGCCTGGCGCAGGATGCGTGCCTGGTCCATCGGATAGGGAGCGTCGGTCGCCTTGCCGAGCGTGAAGCCCTGCTGCACGAGGAAGTCGAGCAGCTCTTCGGGCTTCGCGCCGCGCAAGGCGTAGGGCCAGAACTCGATCAACAGCGCGAGCTCCGGGCTGGCGGCCAGCAGGCGCGGCATCCCGGCCAGCGCGTGCCACTCGGAGCCCTGCGTGTCGATCTTGAGCACGCGCACCGGCCCCTCGACGAGGTCGTCGACGCGCGCGAGCTCGATCTCGAGCCGCTCGCCGGCGCCCATGTCGCGCGGGCGCAGGTCGCCGTCGAGCACGCGGTTGTCGCCCATGTTCGTCGGCGGCCAGCGCGATCTGCGCGCGGCCCGCGCGCTCGGCGGCGGCGCAGCGCTGCAGGAGCGCGCGGCCCGGCCCGCGCGCGTTGGCGCGCTCGAGGTTGCGCGCGCAGACCTCGGCGATCGCCGGCACGGGCTCGAAGGCGTGCACTTCGGCTCCCGCGAGCACCGCCAGGCAGCTGAACCAGCCCACGTTCGCGCCCAGGTCGAGCGACGCGCGCGCCGGGCGACAGATGCGCGCGGAAGAGCGCGCTCTCGTGCGGCTCCCAGCCGCCGCGCCGCGATCGCCGGTCCGATCAGCGCGTCGCCTTCGAGCACCTCGAACTCGAGGCCCAGCGCGGGCGGCCGGACGAGGCGGGTGCGCGGCTGCATTCCGCGCGAATGTAGCAGGCGCGCGCGCGCGCGTCTCGCGCTGCCCGGCTCAGCGCGCGGGGGCGGAGTTGCCGCTCACCCAGCCGAACTCCTTGGTGAAGTCGCGGTCGGGGCAGCGGAAGCCGCCCTGGCGCATGCGGCGCGCGGAGACGGTCTCGAAGTCGCGCACGCCCAGCACGTAGGTCGGCCCGTCGGCGGCGCAGCCGAAGCTGCCCTTCGGGAACACGCGGTAGCGGTACTGGTACTGCTCGTCGTTGCGCGGATCGGCGGGCGCGTCCTGCAGGTAGCCGCCCTCGCGCAGCGCGGGGATGAAGTCGCCGTCGGTGGAGACGTCCCAGCCGTCGTGATCGGGGCTCTCGTGCGCGGGCGGGAAGCAGCCGTGGTCGGTCCAGTAGCGGGCGATCGCGGCCTCGATGCGCTGCATGTCCTCCAGCCGCCGCGCGTCGCGCTGCGAAGCCGCGCGCATCGAGAGGCTGGGGATCATCATGAAGGCCAGCACCAGCAGCAGCGCCACGATCAGCAGGATGTCGAGGCGGCCGAAGCCGGCGATGCGCGTGCGGTGGGACATGGCGCCTGTATCGGCCGCCGGACCGCCACGAGCTTGAGTGTCCAGGCGCCGGAAGGATTTTCCGCCCGCCGCGCGCTACCTTGGCGCGCCATGGAACGCTGGGCCATCGACCTCCAGAAGGAGGCCTTCAAGTTCTCCGCGGCGCACTTCCTGATCTTCCCGGACGGCAGCGCGGAGCGCCTGCACGGCCACAACTACCGCGTCTTCGTCGAACTCGAGGCGCAGCTCTCGACCCACGGCCTGGTGATGGACTTCAAGGCCATCAAGCCCGTGGTGCGCGAGATCTGCGACCGCCTCGACGAGCACTGGCTGGTCCCGGGCGAGCACCCGGTGCTGCGCTGGAGCGAGTCCGGCGGCGCGATCGAGGTGCGCTACCGCGAGCGGCTCTACCGCGTCCCGCGCGAGGACGTGCTCGTGCTGCCGATCAACAACACCAGCTCCGAGAACCTGGCCGGCTGGTTCGGACGCGAGCTGCTGGCCGAGGTGCGCCGGCGCTTCCCCGACGTGCGCGTGCTCACGCTGCGCCTGGCGGTGGAGGAGACCAGCGGCCAGCGCGGCGTGTACTACTTCTCCGCGCCGGCCTGAGCGTTCACGGGCCGGCGTACTCGCCGGCCAGGTAGCGGCCGCTGCGCGAGCCGTCCTGGCTGCCGTCCTCGTTCCAGAACGTCCAGCTGCCGCTCATCGAGCCGTCCTCGTAGCGGCCCTGCGCCTGCAGCCTGCCGTTGGGCCAGAAGCGCTGGCATTCGCCCGCGCGCACTCCGGCCTGCAGCTCGCATTCGTACTGGACCTGCCCGTTGGCGTAGTACTCGACGCGCTTCTCCCCCTGGGTCGCGCCGCCGCGCAGGGCGAAGACCGTGGCCAGCAGACCGGCGCTGCCGACGGCGAAGAGCAGTGCGTTCTTCATGGCAGGCCGTGGGACGAGCGGCCGGCGGGCTTCTTCCCGGCGCGCCGGACTCAGGGTGTCCAGGCCTGCAGCAGCGAGGCCACGACCTCGGGCTGGGCCAAGAGGTCGATCGAGGCCCCGCTCTGGGGCAGGCGCAGGCGGGCGTGCAGGGCGTGCAACACCGGACCGGGGGGCTGGGTCGCGTGCTGCGGGCCGAGGAACTCCAGCAGCGCCGAGGTCGCGAGGCTCGGGTGGCCGCGTACGAACTCGAGCAGTTCGTCCTGGCCGATGCCCTCGAGCAGCGCCGCGCGCCAGTGCTCCCGCTCGCGGTCGAGGCCCGCGGCCTCGAGGATCCAGCCGGTCGGGACGTGCGCGTGGCCCTCGAGCTTCGCGCGCAGGCAGAGCTCGTGCAGTCCCTCGATCCCGCGCCGGTCGACGATGCGCTGGACCACCATGCCGGCCAGGCCGTAGAGCGCCTTCTTGAGGTGCGGCGAGAGCTTGGCCGACGAGAGCCCGGCGCTGGAGCGGAAGACGTCGAGCGGGTCCACGGGTGCGGCCGCGGGGCCGTCCACGCGCAGGTGGGCCAGGAAGCGCAGCTGCACGCCGTCGGCGCAGGCCTCGGGCGGCAGCGAGCCGTCGAGCTCGAAGCCGATGTTGCCCAGCGCGAGGCAGGCGCTCGAGAGCCGGCCCGCGCGCAGGCGCGCCGCACTGTCCGGGCACAGGCGCGCGGCGATCACGTCGCACAGACCTTCTTCGAGCGTGCCGGGCAGCGCCTCCCAGGTTTCGCCCAGCGTGGCGTGCACGAGCTCGTGCGCCAGCGTGCGCTCGAGGTCCTCGGCCTGCTCGCGCAGGTGGATGCGGTGCATGCCGGGCGCGTAGAAGCCGTCGGCCTCGGGCATGCTCGTGCGCGGCAGCCAGTACAACTCGGGCACCTCCTGCACCCAGACCGAGAGGCTGCGTTCGCGCGCGTCGGGCAGCAGCGCGCGCACGCGCGGCGCGAGCTCGTCGAGCGCGCGCGCGATCTCCCGCGCGCGGGCCTGGCTCGCGGCGCGCACGGTGCCCTGCGTCCCGCGCGCCTCCTCGGAGGGCGGCAGCACCTGGCAGGCGCCGAGCACGAGCGCGAGCGGCGCGGCGAATGCGCGTGCCCTGCGCCAAGCGACTGGAAAAGATTGCAACTGCGCTGCCTCCCCGAACCCTACCCCGGCCGAGCCGGGCAGGCGGGGGACAACGAAGTCTCTAGTGCGCCAGAGCGGCGCCCGGGCGCGCGGCGAGCAGGCTGCGCGCGCGCGTGAAGACGGTTTCGGCCGTGAGGTCGCGCATGCACGGGTGCCCGGGCACGGGGCACACGCGCTTGCGGCAGGGCGAGCACTCGACCGGATGGCGCACGACCGCGTCGGGCTGGCCGAAGGGCGCGGTGCGACGCGGATCGGCCGCGCCGAAGAGCGCCACGACTGGCCGGCCGAGCGCGACCGCCATGTGCAGCGGGCCCGTGTCGCCGCTGACGACGAGCTCCGCGGAGGCCAGCAGGCCGGCCGTCTCGCGCAGCGTGAACTCGCCCGCGTGCGAGACCACGTGCACGCCCGACAGGCGCGCGATCGACTCGGCCGACTCGCGCTCCTCCCTGCCGCCCGAAAGGTGAACCGAGAGGCCCAGTTCTTCGCTGAACCGGCGCGCGAGCTCGGCCCATTTCTCGTTCGACCAGAGCTTCGAGCTCCAACTTGCGCCGACGTTGAGCACGACGATGCGTTCGTTCATCCGCGCTCCGGCGAAGGGCGTCGAGGGCAGCTTCCAGGTCGGCGCCTGCGCGGCAAGCTGCAGGAAGTCGGCGAACTCGAGGTACTGCGCGACCGTCACGCCCGGATCGGGATTGGGCGGGATGCGCAGGTTGGTGAACAGCTGGCTGCGCTCCTTGCAGCGCGCGCGGTCGAAGCCCAGGCGGGTCTTCGCGCCCGAGGCGCGCGTGATCATCCCGCTCTTGATCAGGCGCTGCAGGTCGATCGCCAGCTCGAAACGCCGCGCGCGCAGCTCGCGCACGAAGCCCGGCCAGCTCGCGGGGTGCTGCGCGTCGAACACGAGGAACTCGTCCACGCACGGATGGCCCTCGAGCAGCGCGTGCGAGAGCGGCGCGATGACCCAGGTGATGCGCGCCTTGGGATAGCCCGCGCGCAGGCGGTTCGCGAAGGGCAGCGTGTTGACCACGTCGCCGATCGCGCCGAGCTTGACGAGTCCGATGCGTTCGGCCTGGATCCGCGGCACGCGCGCCAGTATGGCCTGTTTCGAGGGCCTTTGGCACAATCCGCCGACTCGGAACGGCACTCCGGGCAGTCATGAGCACCACACGCGTCCTCTCGGCCGACACGGCCCCCGTCCTCGGGGAGGCCCGCGCCGTGCCCAAGCTGCACGTCGTGACCTTCGGCTGCCAGATGAACAAGTACGACTCGCTGCTCGCCGAGGGCCGCTTCCGCCGCGAGGGCTGGGCGCTGACTTCCTCGATGGAGGAGGCCGACCTCGTGCTGTTCAACACCTGCTCGGTGCGCGAGCACGCCGAGGACCGCACCTGGAGCTGGGTCGGCGAGCTGAAGAGCGTCAAGCAGCGCCGGCCCGGAGCTCGTCGTGGGCGTGATGGGCTGCATGGCGCAGCGCGTGGGCGAGGAGATCTTCGCGCGCGCCGGCCACGTCGACATCGTGGCTGGCACGCGCCAGTTCGCGCGCCTGCCGCGCCTGGTGGAGGAGGTGCGCCGCGCGCGCGAGAACGGCACGCGGCGCAAGGCGCGCGTGCTCGCGCTGGGCATGGAGGACGCGCTCGCTGTCGACCGCGGCGACGAGCCCTGGGACGGCGAGCTGCACGCCTACCTGACCGTGATGCGCGGCTGCGACTTGAACTGCACGTACTGCATCGTGCCCAGCGTGCGCGGGCGCGTGCTTGAGCTACCCGATCGAGCACCTCGTGCGCGAGGCGCGCGGCTTCGTCGAGAAGGGCGTCAGGGTGATCACGCTGCTCGGGCAGACGGTCAACAGCTACGGCGAGGACTTCGCCGCGCCCGCGGCCGGGCGAGCCCGTGCTGCGCGGTCGTCAGGGTCGCCCGA
The DNA here is from genome assembly GCA_963829015.1 of uncultured Planctomycetota bacterium. Lineage (GTDB taxonomy): Bacteria > Planctomycetota > UBA1135 > UBA1135 > JADJLZ01. Next base: position 1,136,957 of record CAWHGR010000001.1, read on the forward strand.
GCCTCGCGGACCTGCTCTACGCGCTGCAGGAGATCGACGGGCTCGTGCGCATCCGGCTGATCACGCTGCACCCCTCGTACGTCACACCCGCGCTCGCGCAGTCGATCGCCGAGTGCAGCAAGGTCGAGCGCTTCCTCCCGCTGCCGGCGCAGTCGGGCTCCGATCGCATCCTGCGCGCGATGAAACGGGGCTACAACGTCGAGCTGTACGGGAAGCGCACCGAGATGCTGCGCAGCGCCGTGCCCGACATCGAGCTCGGCTCCGACTGGATCGTCGGCTTCCCGAGCGAGACCGACGCCGAGCACGAGGAGAGCGAGCGCTTGCTCGCCGAGCAGGGCTTCGCGGTCAACTACATCTTCAAGTACAGCCCGCGGCCGGGGACTGCGGCCGAGGCGCTCGCCGACGACGTGCCGGAGGAGACGAAGAAGGCGCGCAACCAGCGCCTGCTCGAGCTCGGCGCCAAGACCGGCCTCGCGCGCAACTCGGCCCACGTCGGGCAAGTGCGCCGCACCTTCGTCGAGCAGGTCGCCGAGAAGCGCGACGGCGAAGTTGCGGGCCGCACGATCCACGGGATCATGGTCTCCTTCGCCGGCGCGCCCGAGCTCGTCGGCCGCGAAGTCGACGTCAAGATCGAGGGCGCGAGCGCCTACGGACTCTCGGGAGTTCTCGCGTGAGGTTGCGAGGTCCGATCGCGAACTCGAGCGCCTGAACAGTGCCGTGAGCGCTCGTGGGTCGCGGCTCCGTCGCTAGGCGAACTTGAGCCGGCGTCCCTTGGGCTTGGGGATGGGGCGTCGGAGCTTCTTGGCCGTTCGGATCCACAGATCGACGGCTTCCTCCGCGCTCTCCAAGGCCTTGCGTGGGGTCTTGCCGTGTGCTGCGCAACCGGGCAGCTCGGGGACCTCAGCGATAAACGCCGAATCCTCGTCGCTCCAGTAGATGATGAACTGGTAATTGGGCATGTCGCTCACTAGCGAGACCGTAGCCATCATCCCAGCGGCTCTCTGATGTCCCCGTCCGTGCCGAATTCCTCCCGACTCTGCTGACGGCGGCTCTGCAGCACCAGCACGAGCGCATCACGAAGGCTGGAACGCGCTTCGGACAGGTTCGCTCCCTGAGCATTGGCCCCGGGGATCTCCATCACGAAGCCGATGTAGCCCTCGGGTACCTGCTTGAAGACGGCAGTGAAGTGGATGGCCATGGATTCGAAATTCCTGGGCTCAGTGCCAGGGCGACCCGTCCGGGTTGTTGTAGCCCTCGCGCTTGTAGAGCCAGGTCATGCCGTCGGGTTGCTTGCCGGTGGTGATGTAGCCGCTGAGCTCCAGCCTCGAGAGGTCGATCACCGCGATCTCGTTCGCGGCGTTGCAGGCGACGTAGGCGAATCTGCCGTCGTGATCGCACAGGACGCCGATCGGCAGCGAAGGAGGCAGCGGATCGCCCGGCTTGTGACCGGGCGGCACGGGCTCCGCGAAGAGCGCGATGCGCTTGCGCTCCGTGCGAGCGTGGGCGTCGATCAGCGCGAGCTCGTCCGAATCGGCGCAGGAGACGAGCGCGAGCTCGCCATTCGGCACGAAGGCGATGCGGATCGGCTTCTTGCCGCAGGCGAACTCGGCCTTCTTCTCCAGCGTGTGCGCGTCGAGCACGACGATCTTGTCGTCGCCGTTGTGGCCGATCCAGACCTCGTTGCCGTCGGGCGTGACCGCGATCGCCTCGGGCTGGCTCCCGGTCTCGAGCACCTCGAGGACCTTGCCGCTCGAAAGGTCGATCGCGCTGACCGAGTTGCCGCGCATGTTGGCAGTGAAGACGCGCGTCCTGTCCGGGGTCACGGCCAGCATGTGCGAGAGCTCGGCCTCGGTCGGGATGACGCGCGTCACCTTGCGCGCGCCGAGGTCGACCACGAGCAGCGCCTTGCTGGTCTCGCTCGTCAGGAGCACCGTCGAACGCTGGTCGAGGAAGGCGATGCCGTGGGGGCGCGTGTGCGGGGAGAGGTCGATCGTCGCGACCACGTGACGCGCGAAAGGATCGAAGACGGTCAGCGTGTGGCCCGGCGTCGCCTGGTCGCCGTAGTCGCTGACCACGACCAGCGTGCCGTCGGGCGCGGCGACGGCCTCGTGCGGGCCGATGCCGGTCGGGACGAGGTCGCGCACGTGGCCGGAGTTGGGCTCGATCATGCGCAGCGTCGCGTCGCTCTTGTCGAGCACGACGAGGTAGCTGCCCGGCGGAGCGCTGGCGAGCCGAGAGCTGTTGCAGGAGGCGAGGAGGAACAGTCCGCAGAGCAGCGTGCAACGCATGTCTGCGAGCCTAGCGGCTCGCGCGAGCTGGGCGTGTACGGAGCCGGTCGGGAATGGTGAAAAAACCAGGCGGGCTGGTTCTTCTCACCCGGCGCTGCAGGCCTGCCAGGAGCGGAAGAGCGTCTCGGCCTGTTCGACGAAGGTGCGCTGCCTGGGCTTCCAGCCGAGCATCAGCGCAGCCTTGTCGGAGTTGACCAGCTGGTCGTAGCACAGGCAGTCGGCCATCGGGCCGTAGAGCTTGCGCGCCTCCTCGACCGGCACGGAGAGCGTCTCGCCGCCGGCGCCCGCGGCACGGCTGGCGGCTTCTGCGCACTCGCGTACGCTGGACGTGCCCGCGTCGACCGCGTTGAAGACCTCGCCGTGCAGGCCGGACTCGGCCGCCTGCAGGTAGAGCCGCGCGAGGTCGGAGACGTGCACCATGGCCCAGCGCTGCGCGCCGGAGCCGACGAAGCTCGCGGCCTCTTCCTTCACTGCGCTCTCGAACCAGCCGGCGGTCAGGCTGCCGGCGCCGCCGTAGACGCAGCCCGGGCGCAATACCAGCGTGCGCAGCTTGGGACCGTCGGCGCCGAGCACCAGCGCCTCGACCTCGGTGCGCGGGAGGATGAAGGGCGAGGGCGCGAGCGGCGTGTGCTCGTCGACGACCCTGCCGCCGGTGTCGCCGTAGATCCATACGCCGCTGGTGTAGATCACGAGCGGGGTCGTGCCGCGCGGGGCGGAGAGGCCGAGCAGCTCCGCGGTCGTCGCGCGGTCGAGCTCGCGGTAGCGCTCGGAGTACTCGGCCGCGCAGTGGATCCGCACCGCGCACTGCGCGGCGTGCGCGCGCCAGGCCACGGGCAGCGCCATCTCGCCCACGAGCGGCTCGATGCCCTGCGCCGCCAGCGCGCGCGCCTTCGATGCCGTGCGCACGAGGCCCAGCACCTCGTGCCCGGCACGCGCCAGCGCGCCGGACACGGCCGAGCCGACGAAACCACTGGCGCCGGTGACGAAGACCCGCATGGCCAGGCTACTTCAGCAGATCGGCGACGACCGTGCGCTCCTGCTCGAGCTCCTTCACGGTGGCGGCGATCTTGTCCTTGATGAAGGGCTGCAGGGCGAGCCCCTTGACGATCTCCCAGCTGCCCTTGCCGTCGCTGGCGATCGGGAAGGAGCTGATCAGGCCCTCGGTCGTGCCGTAGCTGCCGTCCGAGACGACGCAGACCGAGTTCCAAGAGCCCTTGGGCGTCGGCTGGACGAGGTCGCGCACGTGGTCCACCAGGCCGGCCGCGGCCGAGAAGGCGCTCGAGGAGCCGCGCGCGGTGATGATCGCGGCGCCGCGCTGCTGCACGGTCTTGAAGAAGTCGCCCTTCAGCCAGGCTTCGTCGGTGATCACCTGCGCGGCGCTCTTGCCGCGGATCGTGGTGTTGTGGAAGTCGGGCACCTGCGTGGCGGAGTGGTTGCCCCAGATGAGCGTGTTCTTGACCTCGGTCGAGTGCACGCCGGCCTTCGTCGCGAGCTGGCACTGCGCGCGGTTCTGGTCGAGACGCGTCATGGCGCTGAAGCGCTGGCGCGGGACGTCCTTGGCCGCGTGCATGGCGATCAGGCAGTTCGTGTTGCAGGGGTTGCCCACGACGGCCACGCGCACGTCCTTGGCGGCGTGCTCGTTGATCGCGCGGCCCTGGCCCACGAAGATCGGCCCGTTGATCTTGATCAGGTCGTTGCGCTCCATGCCCGGTCCGCGCGGGCGGCTGCCGATCAGCAGTGCCCAGTTGACGTCCTTGAAGGCCGTGGGCAGGTCGCTCGTGAGCACCATCCCGGAGAGCAGCGGGAAGGCGCAGTCCTCGAGCTCCATCGCGACGCCCTTGAGCGCGTTCATGATCTTCTCGTCGGGGATCTCGAGCAGCTGCAGGATGACCGGCTGGTCGGGGCCGAACATCTGGCCGGAAGCGATGCGCGGGAGGAGGGCGTAGCCGATGGCGCCGGCTGCGCCGGTGACGGCGACACGGATGGGGGACTTGGTCATGGGAGGGGTTCGGATGAGGTGGCGAAGGGCCGTAGTGTGCGAAGCGCCGCGTGAAAGGAAAGCAGTTGGGGCGAGGAACTTGGCAGCGGCGGGTGGAGTATCCTAGAAAGGCTGGCCCCGGCCGTGCACTGCGCACGGTTGGGTACGTCTTCCAGCCCCGAAGGAGCCGATGTGTCCAGCATGACGCAGGCCGCGAGCGCGACCCTCGACGAAGCCCTGATCCGACGGCTGCTCGAGGAACTGGCGCGCGAGGCTGTCGGGTTCCGCTTCGAAGTCGCCCCCAATCCGTGCGTCGGCGCGGCCGTGCTGTGCGGCGAGCGCGTGCTCGGCCGCGGGTTCCACGAGGTCTGGGGCGAGGCGCACGCCGAGGTGCGCGCGATCGCAGCCGCGCGCTCCAGCGGCGTCCCGCAGAGCGCCTGGGACACGCTGGTGATCACGCTCGAGCCCTGCTCCTCGCGCGGCAAGACGGCGGCCTGCACGGAGCTGATCCTCGAGAGCGGCATCAAGCGCGTGATCGTCGGCGCGCTCGATCCCGATCCGCGCCACCAGGGCGCGGGCCTGCGGCTGCTGCGCGAGGCCGGTGTCGAGGTGCTGCTGTGCGACGGCTTCACGCCGCTCTCGTCCGTTGCGCCGCACTTCGTGCGCTGGACCGACCCTGATCGCGTGCGCCGTCCGCGCCCCTGGACGATCGCCAAGTGGGCCCAGACGCGCACGGGACAGCTGCTGCCGCCCGAGGACGTCGGCGGCGGACGCTGGATCTCGGGGCCCGACTCGCAGCGCGAGGTGCAGGTGCTGCGCGGCCGCGTCGACGCGCTGGTGACCGGCGTCGGGACCGTGCTCGCCGACGACCCGCGCCTGAGCGTGCGTCCGCCCGGGGACCTGAGCGATCCCCCCGCGCGCATCGTCTACGACAGCTACCTGCGCACGCCGCCCGAGGCCGCGCTGCTGCGCAAGCCGGGGCCCGGCGAAGCCGCGGGACCGGTGCACATCCTGTGTCTGGCCGGGATCGAGGGCGCGCGCGAGCGCGCGCTGCTCGAGGCCGGCGCGCGCATCCACGCCTTGCACGTCTCCAGCGAGCGCGAGATCTCCTTGCGCGAGGCGCAGGTGTGGATGTGGGAGCAGGGCTTCCGGCGCGTGCTGCTCGAAGCGGGACCGACGCTGCTCTCGAGCCAGCTCGCCGCCGGCCTCGTGGACCAGCTGCGCATCTACACCGGGGCCGTCAACGGCGGCCGCGGGCCCTCGATGGGAGAGTCGCTGGTGCGGCTCAAGCTCGAAGGCAGGCAGGACCGCGAGCTGGGCGGGGACTCGGTGCTCGAGGCGTTCCTGCTCGAGAACTGAAGGCCTGCGCAGCGGCGTGCGCGGCCCCGCGCCCGAATTGCGCAGGCTTCACAGGCGGCGCGCCTGTCCGCGGCCGCGGATCCGGGGTACTCTGCTTCGACCTTCCGTTCGCGTGGCCCGACCTCGACGACTTCGATGTTCCAACGAATCCTCCGCAGCGCGTACGCGACCGTCCTGACGGCCGCCTTCCTCTCGATCCTCCCGCCGGCCCAGGCCCAGAACACGATCCACTCGACGCGCGTCGCGTCCGGACTGGTCAACCCGCTCTACGTCACCGCCCCGACGGGCGACTTCAACCGGCTGTTCATCGTCGAGCAGCGCTCGGGCAGCATCGGGCGCATCCGCATCCTCGACCTGACGCAGAACCCGCCGGTGCTGCTGGCGACGCCCTACCTGTCGATCAGCCCGGTCAGCATCAGCGACGAGCAGGGCCTGCTCGGCCTGGCCTTCCACCCGGACTTCGCCAACAACGGCTACTTCTACGTCGACTACACCAACTCCGCCGGCACGACCGTCGTGGCGCGCTACCAGGCCAACGCGCCCTACATGACCTCGACGACCGCCGACGCGACCTCGGCGCAGACCGTGCTGACGCAGGCGCAGCCGCAGGTGAACCACAACGGCGGCTGGGTCGGGTTCGGTCCGGACAACCTGCTCTACATCGACTTCGGTGACGGCGGCAACGGCAACGACACCGGCCCGGGCCACACGCTCGCGACCGGCAATGCCCAGGACCTCAGCACCTGGCTCGGCAAGCAGCTGCGCGTCGACGTCAACGGCGACGACTTCCCCGCGGATCCGAACAAGAACTACGCCATCCCGACCAGCAACCCGTTCTACGGCTCGACCACGGCCCTGGGCGAGATCTGGCAATACGGCCTGCGCAATCCCTGGCGCGCCTCGTTCGACCGCCTGACGGGCGACATGTGGATCGCCGACGTGGGCCAGAATGCGATCGAGGAGATCGACTTCGTCCCGGCCGGCATGGGCGGCCTGAACTTCGGCTGGCGCTGCACGGAAGGCTTGAGCTGCACCGGGCTGACCGGCTGCGTGTGCAACGGGCCGACGCTGACCCCGCCGGTGCACACCTACCCGCATTCCGCCGGGAACTGTTCGATCACGGGCGGCTACCGCTACCGCGGCAGCGCGCTGTGCAGCTTCCAGGGCCTGTACTTCTTCGGAGACTACTGCACGGCCAAGGTCTGGACCGTCAGCTGGAACGGCAGCATCATCCAGAACCTGACCGATCGCACCGCGCAGCTCGCGCCGGGCGCCGGGCTGGCGATCAACTCGATCACTTCCTTCGGCGAGGACGCCGCGGGCGAGCTCTACATCTGCGACCGCGGCGGCGAGGTGTTCAAGATCATCCCGGGCACGATCACCGACTGCAACGGCAACGGCGTGCACGACAGCTGCGACCTGGCCAACGGAACCAGCCACGACTGGAACGGCAACGGCGTGCTCGACGAGTGCGAACCGACCGGCGTGGCGGGCTGCTTCGGCGACGGGAGCACGCCGACGCCCTGCCCCTGCGGCAACACCGGCGCGCTCGGACGCGGCTGCGAGAACTCGGAGACGACGGGCGGCGCGCGGCTCGACGGCATCGGCGATCCGACCATCGATTCGCTCGTGCTGGTCGGCTCCGGCGAGCGCGCCAGCGCTCCGACGATCTTCGTGCAGGGCGACCTCTCGAATTCGGGCGGCGTCACGTTCGGCGACGGGGTGCGCTGCGCCTCGGGCACCCTGAAGCGCCTGTACGTGAAAATCGCCAGCGGCGGAGTGGTGCACGCGCCCGAGATCGGCGACCCGAGCATCTCGGCCCAGTCGACCCTGCTGGGCGATCCGATCGTTCCGAGCTTCGGCCAGGTGCGCTACTACCAGGCCTACTACCGCGATCCGAATCCGGCCTTCTGCCCGGCTCCCGCGGGCAACGGCTACAACATGTCGAGCATGCTTACGATCACCTGGTGATCGCAGAGGCCGCGGCCGGGCAGCTGGGCGGAAGCGCCGATTCGGGGTATCCTCGTTGGCTCGCGCCAACTGGATACTCACCCGGATCGCAGATGCAGAATCGAATTCTCCCGACCGTTCTGCTCGTGCTCGCTGCGCAATTCCACGCCCAGCCCCTGGCGGCGCAGACGAGCTTGCGCGCGACGCCCGTGGCCTCGGGGCTCGTCAACCCCACCGCCATCTGCGCCCCGGCCGGCGATTTCAGCCGCCTGTTCCTGGTCGAGCAGGCTGCGGGCAACGACGGTCGCGTGCGCATCCTCGACCTGACGCAGCAGCCGCCGCTGCTGCAGCCGACGCCCTACCTGACGGTCTCGCCCATCATGGCCAACGGCGAGCAGGGCCTGCTCGGGCTGGCGTTCCACCCCGACTTCGCGAACAACGGCTACTTCTTCGTCTACTACACGGACAGCAACGGCGACAACCACGTGGCGCGCTACCAGGGCAACGCGCCCTACCTGAGTTCGGACAGCGCGGATCCGGCCTCGCAGGTCGAGGTGCTGACGATCATCCATCCCTACGCCAGCAATCACAACGGCGGCTGGATCGGTTTCGGGCCGGACGGCTTGCTCTACATCACGGTCGGCGACGGCGGTCCGAGCCTGACCGCTCAGGATCTCGGGCTGCCGCTCGGGAAGGTGCTGCGCATCGACGTGGACGGTGACGACTTCCCCGCGGACTCGGCCAGGAACTACGCCATTCCGTTCGGCAATCCGTTCGTCGGCACGACCGGCGCGCTGCCCGAACTCTGGCTCGTGGGCTTGCGCAACCCCTGGCGCGCCTCCTTCGACCGCGCGACCGGCGACCTGTGGATCGGCGACGTGGGCAATGCCGCCTTCGAGGAGGTCGAGTTCATCCCGGGCGGAGTGGGCGGCGGCAACCTGGGCTGGGATTGCGTGGAAGGCTTCAACTGCACCGGGGTCGGCAGCTGCGCCTGCCCGGATCCCGCGTTGACGGCGCCCGTGCACGTCTACCCGCACACCTCGGGCAACTGCTGCATCATCGGCGGCGCGCGCTACCGCGGGCAGGCCATGTGCGACTTCGAGGGGCTCTACTTTTTCGGGGACTGGTGCTCGGGCAGGGTCTGGACGCTCGAGTGGACGGGCTCCGGAGTGCAGAACCTGACCGAGCGCACGGTCGAGCTCGCGAGCGGCGGCGGGCCGCCGATCAGCCTGATCACCTCCTTCGGCGAAGACGCCGCCGGGGAGCTGTACCTGTGCGACACGCAGGGCGACGTGTATCGCATCGAGCCGGGCACGATCGTGGACTGCAATGGCAACGGCAACCACGATGCCTGCGACCTCGCGCGCGGCACGAGCAGCGACTGGAACGGCGACGGCGTTCCCGACGAGTGCCAGCCGACGGGGACGCCCGGGTGCTTCGGCGACGGGACGACGGCGACCGCCTGCCCGTGCGCCAACACCGGCGCGCTCGGGCGCGGCTGCGACAACTCCGCTGCCACGGGCGGCGCGCGGCTCGAGGGCGTGGGCGATCCCGCGCTGGACACGGTGGTGCTCGCGAGCTCCGGCGAACGGCGCTCGGCGCCGACGATCTTCCTGCAGGGGGACGCGAGCACCCCGGCCGGCATCGTCTTCGGCGACGGCGTGCGCTGCACCACCGGCACGCTGAAGCGCCTGTACGTCGTGGCGGCCAGCGCCGGAGTCGCGCACGCGCCGGCCGCGGGACAGGCCTCGATCACCGCGCGCTCGACCAGTCTGGGCGATCCGCTCGCGCCGCTGTCCGGGCTGGTGCGCTACTACCAGGCCTACTACCGCGACCCCGATCCGGCCTTCTGCCCTGGCCCCGCAGGCAACGGCTACAACATCTCGAGCATGCTGAGCATCAGCTGGTGATCCGCCCGCCGAAGAGCCTCCGGACTTGGCCGGCCCGGCGGGTGCGGATACGCTCGTAGAGTCCTGGCCTACCGCTCTCGCACAGGAACCGACCATGCTCCACCGACTCCCGCGCCTCGCGACCTTCGCCCTCCTCGCGCTCTCGACCCTGGCGGCGCTGCCGCCGCTCGCCGCGCAGACCACGATGCACACCACGCGCGTCGCGTTCGGCCTGACGAACCCGGTCTTCGTCACCGCACCCGTGGGCGACTTCAGCCGCGCCTTCATCGTCGAGCAGGGCTCGGGCACCAGCGGCCGCCTGCGCATCCTCGACCTGACCCAGAATCCGCCCGTGCTGCTGGCGACGCCTTATCTGACGGTCACGCCGATCCTGGCCAGCGGCGAACAGGGCCTGCTCGGTCTGGCGTTCCACCCGGACTTCGCCAACAACGGCTACTTCTTCGTCTACTACACGAACAGCGCGGGCAACAACCAGGTGGTGCGCTACCAGGCCAACGCGCCCTACAGCACCGCGACCACCGCCGACGCGACCACGGCCACGCAGGTGATGACGATCAGCCACCCCTTGAACAGCAACCACAACGGCGGCTGGATCGCGTTCGGGCCCGACAACTACCTCTACATCGACACCGGCGACGGCGGCTCGGGCAACGACCCGCCGAACAACGCGCAGAACATCAACGTGCGCCTGGGCAAGATGCTGCGCATCGACGTCGACGCCGACGACTTCCCCGCGGACCCCGCGAACAACTACGCCAACCCGCCCACCAACCCCTTCTACGGCGCGACCGCGGGACTGGACGAGATCTGGCACTTCGGGCTGCGCAACCCCTGGCGCTCGTCCTTCGACCGCCTGACCGGCGACCTGTGGATCGGCGACGTGGGTCAGAACGCGGTCGAGGAGGTGGACTTCGTCCCGGCCGGCATGGGCGGCCTGAACTTCGGCTGGCGCTGCACCGAGGGCTTGAGCTGCACCGGCCTGACGGGCTGCGTCTGCAACGGACCGCTGCTGACGCCGCCGGTGCACACCTACGGCCACACCTCGGGCAACTGCACCGTCATCGGCGGCTACCGCTACCGCGGCAACGTGCTGTGCAGCTTCCAGGGGCTGTACTTCTTCGCCGACTACTGCTCCTCGAGGATCTGGACCTTCCAGTGGAACGGCAGCGTGGTCTCGAACCTGACCGACCGCACCGCGCAGCTCGCGCCGGGCGGCGGACTGGCGATCAACTCGATCAGTTCGTTCGGCGAGGACGCCGCGGGCGAGCTCTACATCTGCGACCTCGGCGGCGAGGTCTTCAAGGTCATCCCGGGCACGATCGTCGACTGCAACGGCAACGGCGTGCACGACGCCTGCGACATCGCCAACGGCACGAGCCACGACTGGAACGGCAACGGCGTGCCGGACGATTGCGAGCCCACGCCGGCGACCGCCAGCTGCTTCGGCGACGGCAGCACGCCGACGCCCTGCCCGTGCGCCAACACGGGCGCGGCCGGGCGCGGCTGCGACAACTCGGCCCTGACCGGCGGCGCGCGCCTCGACGGCGCCGGACTGCCCGGCAGCGACCAGGTCGTGCTGATCTGCACGGGCGAGCTGCCGGCGGCGCTGACCGTCTTCCTGCAGGGCGATGTGCTCAACGCGAACGGCATCACGTTCGGAGACGGACTGCGCTGCACCACGGGCGTGCTGAAGCGCCTGTACACCAAGAGTGCCAGCGGCGGCGCGGCCCATGCCCCCGAGGCGGGCGATCCGAGCATCGCCGCGCGTTCGACCGCACTCGGTGATCCGATCGTCCCGAGCTTCGGACAGGTGCGCTACTACCAGGCCTACTACGTCGACTCCGATCCGACGTTCTGCCCGGCCCCGGCCGGCAACACCTGGAACGCCTCGAGCATGCTGACGATCACCTGGTGAGCGCCGCGCCGCGCTCGCGGCCCTACTTGCCGGCCTTGCGCGCCTCGTCCGTGGCCCACTCGGGCCAGAGCGTGCGCGCGCTCTGCGCCGCGGGCGTCGCGGCGTAGCGCTTGCCGAGCAGCTTGCGCACGGTCTTCTCGAGCTCCTTGTCCTTCTTGGCGTCGGCGAGCTCCTGCGCCGTGCGCAGCAGCGCCCCGGCTTCGGCCTCGAGCTTGACCACGGCCAACTCGGCCTGCAGATCCTTCTGCCCCTCGGCCTGCTTGAGGCGCGCGGCGATCTGCTTCTCGAGGGGCAGGCCGGCGCAGGCGCGTCTGCAGCTCCGAGAGGCGCTTCCAGGCGGTCGCGGCGCTGCCCGGCACGAAGCCCTTGCAGGTGGCCTCGATCTCGGCCGTGAGCGCCTTTTCGATCTCCGGCAGGACCTCGCCGCCTCGGCTGCCGTAGGCCGAGAGCGGGCTGAGCTCGCGCACGCGCGTCCACTGGCGCAGCGCCGCGGGCCAGGACTTGGCCGCCTGCGCGGCACGGCCCTGCTCGATGGCGTGCAAGAGTTCGGTCCACTCCGCGGGCAGCAGGCCCTGGCCGAACTTCTTCTTCAGCTCCGCCAGACCGGCCACGATCTCGTCCGGCGACCCGACCCCGCCCGTGTTCAGGCGCACGAGCACGCTGCCGTCGGGCGCCTGCAGGATCGTCTGCGGACAGTGCATGCTGCCGTCCTCGTCGCGGTACTCGAGCGCCAGGTCGTTCAGGTTGAGCTGGTGCTGCGCGCAGGTCTCGAACCAGGGGTAGACCGAGCAGGCGTTGCGCGTCTGCTTCTTGCCCTCGACCGTCTCCTCGAGCGTCGTGGACGGGTGCTGGCCGTTGTCGCTGATCAGCACGATCAGGCGCTCGCAGGCCGCGCGCAGTCCGGGCTCGTCGAGGAAGCGCTTGCGGTACTCGGCGTTCTCGCTCTCCGTGTCCTTGATCAGCACATGGATCAGGAGGCCCGCGTTGCGTTCGCGCGCGAGCTTGCGCGCGTCCGCGACCTTGCCGGTGAAGACCTGCAGCGGGGGCAGCGCGGCGGGGTCGCTCGTCTTCTGCGGCTCGGGCTTCTTGGCTCCTTGCCGCGCGGCTTGCCGCCCGTCTGCGCTCCGGGGAGCAGCAGCAGTCCGGCGCACAAGCCCAGTTCGAGGAGGCTCGCCATGCCGAGCGAGTCTCGCGCGCCCTCGCCCGGCGCGCAACGGTTGCTAGGCTGGCGCGGGATGGGGAACCACTGCGCAGGCGCCGGACGCGGGCGGGCACGCCTGGCCGGGCTGCCGGCCGCCTTCCTGCTGGCCTGTGCCGCAGGCGCGGCCGGGGCCTGCCTGGTGGCGCCGCGCCTGCGCGTCACGCCCGTCGCGCCCGCGGCCAGCGCAGCACTGCTGCAGGCCGAGGAGCTGCGGCGCAGCGCGGAGCTGCCCGGCCACGAGGCCGATCTGGTCGCGGCGCGCGCCGAGCTCGAGCGCGCGCTCGAGCTCGCACCGGGCTGGGTCGCACCGCAGCGCCTGCTCGACGACGCCGAGCGCGACGAGCTGCGCGGGGCCGAGGCGCTCGAGCGCCACCGCGAACGCATCGAGGCGCAGCCCGGCGACGCGGCCGAGCTGTACCTCGCCGGCCGGCTCGAGGGTCGCGAAGGCAGCGAGCGCTTCGAACTCGCGCTGCGCGCCGACCCGAACCTCTCCTGGGCGCAGCACGGCCTGGCCTGGTCCGCCGGCAGCTCCGACCGCTCGCGCGAGGCGCTGGCCTACGCGCGTGCGGCGCTGGCGCGCGCGCGCGACGCCTACGAGCGCGGCTACTTCGAGGCCTCGCTGGCGCGCCTGGAGATCGCCGCCGGACGGCGCGAGGACGCGCTCGAGCGCATCGAGCGGCGCCTGCGTGCGGACGAGGCGCCAGCCGGAGAGCGCTGCGCGCTGCGCGTGCTGCAGGCGCTGACATCGCTCTCGAGCCAGCGGCCCGAGCGCGTGCGCGCCGGCTACGAGTCGGGCCTGCGCCTGCTGGCCGAGGAGCCGCTCTCCGAGCGCGAGGTGGCCGAGCTCTACGCGCAGCTGCGCGCCAGCGCGCTGGGCGAGGAGAGCCGGCTGCTCGAACTCGCCAGCGCACTCGCGCGGCGCTCCTCGCCCGTGCGCGACCGGCTGCGCGCCCAGAGCCTGCTCGAGAGCGCGCCCTCGCCGCTGGCGCTCGGGCTGCTCGAGCGCAGCGAGGCCGCGCAGGGCGGACCGGCGCAGAGCGCGCTGCTGCGCACGGCGCGCTTCGCGGCCGGCGAGAGCACGCTGGGCGTCGAGAGCTGGCTCGCCGCGCTGCCCTCGCGCGCACGCGCGGAGGACGGCCTGCCGCGCGACGAGCGGCTGCGCGCCGTGGTCCTGGCCGAACGCGCCTCGGCGGCCGCCCCGGACTCGAGCGCCGCGCAGCAGACGCTCGGCGCAGCGCTGTGCGAGGCCGGCTGGTTCCTCGAGGCGCGCGAGATCGCGGGCCTGCTCGCGCGCAGCGACCTCGACGCGGCGCTGGCCCTCGACGCGCGCGCGCTGGCGGCACTCTCGGCCTTCGCCGGCCTGCGGCGCTGCCTGCTGGAGCTGGATCGCGAGCGCGCCGGCGCGGCCGTGCTGGCCCAGATCGGCAGCCGCCCGAGCAGCGGCTCGAGCGCGACCTTGCGCGCCGCGCGCGCCCCGGTGCGCGACCTCGACGGCCTGCTCGAGCGGTTCGACCAGCTGCTCGCCGCCACGCGGCCCTCCGGCGGCCTGGCGCGGCTGGTCGACTCGCCGCGCCTGTCGTTCGGGTTCGTGGGCGAACTCGTGCATCCCGGCCCGCGCTTCTCGCGCGCCGACGAGCAGGCCGGGCTGGGCCATGAGGGCACGCCCGTCGGCGGGCTCGCGGCGGATCTGCTGGCGCTGCACCGCTTCGGCATCTTCGGCGAGCTGCGCGGCGCCGGGCCGGACGGCGCGCTGCTGCCGCTCCTGCAGCTGGAGTGGCGCTCGGGCACGCATCTCTCGGTGCCCTGGTCGGGCAGCGTCGCGCTGTGCGAGACGGCCGATCTGGAGCCGCAGGCCGCGCGCGCGCGCGCGGGCATCGCCGGAGCGGCGCTGCACGAGGGCTACTGGCTGGACGTGGACGCGCTGCGCGCCGAGGAGACGCACTGGCGCGGGCTGGCGCGCAAGTTCGAGGGCGCGCAGGGCGCGGAGCGCGCCGCGCGGCTGCTGGCCTTCTCCGGGCTCGCACTGCGCGCGCACGACGAGGACGAGCTCTCGCGCCTGCGCTCGGCGCCGGGCGCGCTGCTGGGCGAGGGCGAGCGCGTGCGCCTGGCGCTGCTCTGCGAGCGCGGGATGCCCGCGCTGGACGAGTTCGTCGACGTGGCCGGCATGCACGAGGAAGGCCACCTGTGCGACCGCACGCGCTTCCTGCCGCTGGCGCGCCACCTGCCGCGCGCGCTGGGCTTCTTCCTGGACTGCGGCGCCTCGCCCGGCCGGGTGATGGAACAGCTCGAGTACCGCGCGCAGCTGGTGGCGCTGTGCGACAGCCCCGATGCGCGCATCGCGCTGGCGCAGGTGCTCGACGGGGCCGAGAGCGGCCCGTCCGCCGGCCTCACGCCGCACGCGGCGGCCTACCTGCGGCTGCTGCGCGACCTGCTCGCGACGCTCGACCGCGAGCTCGCGCGCGACGCGCATTCCTTTCCGGGCCTCGACGCGCAGCGCACGCTGGCGCTGCAGCTGCACCGTCTCGGGCCGGAAGAATTGCGCAGGCTGGCGCGCAGCCTGGCGCACAAGCAGGGCCTCGACCGGCTCTAGCCTCAAGGCCGGCTGCCCGGCCCGTCGAAGAAGCGCTTTCCCGACCGCCACGAGGACCGAAGCGCAACCGCCATGGCCTGGATCGACACTCTCTTCCATCGCATGGTGCAGACCGGAGCCTCCGACCTGCACATGACGTCCACGCTCGTCCCGATGTTCCGGGTCGACGGCGAGATGCAGCCCGTCGAGGGCTGTCCGGCGATCACGGACGAGCAGATGCTCAACATCCTGTTCGAGATCGCGCCCGAGGAGAACAAGCGCGAGTACCAGAAGGTCTTCGACACGGACTTCGCCTACGAGCTGGCCGATTGCGGCCGCTACCGCGCGAACCTCTTCCGCGACCACCGCGGCCCGGGCGGCGTCTTCCGCCTGATCCCTTCGAAGATCCCCAGCGCCGAGTCCCTCGGCCTGCCGAAGCCGGTGCTCGACCTGTGCCAGCTCTCCAAGGGCCTGGTGCTCGTGACCGGGCCGACCGGCTCGGGCAAGTCGACCACGCTGGCCTCGATGATCGACCACATCAACACCACGCGCACGGACCACGTGATCACGATCGAGGACCCGATCGAGTTCGTGCACAACTCGAAGAAGTGCCTGATCAACCAGCGCGAGGTGCGCGCGCACACCGAGAGCTTCAAGCGCGCACTGCGCGCCGCGCTGCGCGAGGACCCGGACATCGTGCTGGTGGGCGAGTTGCGCGACCTGGAGACGATCGAGATCGCGATCGAGACGGCCGAGACGGGCCACCTCGTCTTCGGCACGCTGCACACGACCACGGCGCACTCCGCGGTCGATCGCATCATCGACCAGTTCGCCGCCGAGCGCCAGTCGCAGGTGCGCACGATGCTGGCCTCCTCGCTCAAGGGCGTCGTGGCCCAGACGCTGCTCAAGCGCGCCAGCGGCGGGCGCGTGGCCGCGCTCGAGGTGCTGATCGTCAACTCGGGCATCGCGGCCAACATCCGCGAGGGCAAGACGCACCAGATCCCCTCGCTGATGCAGATGAACGGCAAGATCGGCTGCAAGCAGCTCAACGACGCGCTCTTCGATCTCGTGCTCAACGGCGCGGTCGATGCCAACGAGGCCTTCAAGAAGTGCGTCAACAAGGAGGACTTCATGCGCAAGTGCCAGCAGGCGCAGGTGAGCCTCACGGCCGCGCTCGAGGACGCGGGCTCCGAGCCGCTGATCAACCTCGGGGCCGCTCCCGGCGCCGGCACGCCGGCGCCGCGCGGCCCGCTGCCGCACTCCAGTGCCCCGGCGCACCCGCAGGCCCCGGCCCCGACTCCCATCCCGGGCTCGCGCATCCCGAGCCCCGGCCAGGCGCCGATCACGCGGCGCTAGGCGAAGATCTCGCTCACGATCCGCCCCTCGACATCGGTCAGGCGGAAGTCGCGGCCGGCGTAGCGGTAGGTCAGCTGCTCGTGGTCGAGCCCGAGCAGGTGCAGGATCGTCGCGTGCAGGTCGTGCATGTGGACCTTGTTCTCTGCGGCGTAGAAGCCGTAGTCGTCGGTCGCGCCGTAGCTGAAGCCGCGCTTCACGCCGCCGCCGGCCAGCCACATCGTGAAGCCGTGCGGGTTGTGGTCGCGGCCGTCGGTGCCCTGCACGGTCGGCGTGCGGCCGAACTCGCCGCCCCAGACGACGAGCGTGTCCTGCAGCAGGCCGCGCGCCTTGAGGTCGGCCAGCAGGCCGGCGATCGGCTTGTCCACTTCGCGCGCGTTTTGCGCGTGCAGCTCGCGCAGCTTCTCGTGCTGGTCCCACTTGTAGCTGTGCGAGCACTGCACGAAGCGCACGCCCGCCTCCGCGAGCCGGCGCGCCATCAGGCACTGCCGGCCGAAGTTCTCGGTCAGCGGGTCGTCGATGCCGTAGAGCTTGTGCGTCGCGGCGCTCTCGCGCGAAAGATCGAGCGTGCCGGCGGCCTCGGTCTGCATGCGGAAGGCCAGCTCGAAGGACTCGATGCGCGCCTCGAGCGCCGCGTCGGCGCCGCGCTCGGCCAGGTGCTCGGCGTTCTCGGCCTGCAGGAGGTCGAGCTCGGCGCGCTGCTCGGCGCGCGTGCCGTGCGTGTCGGAGAGGTGGCGGATCGTGGCGTCCTTCGCCGGCACGCTCGCATTGCCGATCGGCGTGCCCTGGTAGATCGCCGGGCAGGAAGCCGCTCGACCAGTTGTTGACGCCGCCGTGTCCGAGCGTCGGGCAGATCGTGACGAAGCCGGGCAGGTTCTGGTTCTCGGTGCCGAGGCCGTAGACGATCCACGAGCCCATGCTCGGGCGCACGAAGTTGTCCGAGCCCGTGTGCAGCTTGAGCAGCGCGCCGCCGTGGGCGGGGTTCGAGCCCCAGAGCGACTTCAGGAAGCACAGCTCGTCGACTTGCTTGGCGACCTCGGGGAAGAGCTCGCTGACCCAGGCGCCCGACTGGCCGTGCTGGGCGAATTTCCAGGGCGAGCGCATCAGGTTGCCGGTCTGCGCGAACTGGATGCGCGGCTTCTCGAAGGGCAGCGGCTTGCCGTCGTCGCGCTCGAGCAGCGGCTTCCAGTCGAAGGTGTCGACCTGCGAGGGCCCGCCGTGCATGAAGAGGAAGATCACGCGCTTGGCGCGCACCGGCAGCGCGCCCTTGTGCGGCGCGAGCGGCGAGACGCGCGCGCCCTGTTGCGCCTCGACCAGGCCGCGCAGTGCCAGCATCCCGAAGCCCGCACCGATCCCACGCAGCAACTCGCGGCGGCCGGGGACGTGGCAGGAGCAGTTCGGGTCGTGCATGGTCAATCCACGTAGAGGAATTCGTTCGAGGCGCACAGCGCGCGGCAGAGCGCTTCCCACGCCCGCTCGCGCGCCTCGCCGCCCGAGTCGTGCGCGAGGTGATCGGCGAGGAAGGCCTGCGCGCGCAGGCGCTCCGCCTCGCGCGGCGCACGCTGGTAGGCGCGTTGCCAGAGCTCTTCCATCCGAGCGCGATCGTCGAGTGCCGGCAGCGAGCGCGCGAACGCCTGGCTCTCGCCGACCGCCAACGGGCTGTTCAAGAGCAGCAGCGCCTGGCTCGGGTCGGTCGTCGAGGAGCGCGCCTCGATCGCCATGCTCGGGTCGGCGTAGTCGAAGGTCGAGAACAGGTCGTAGATCGAGTTGCGGATCACCGGCAGGTAGATCGAGCGCCGCGTGCCCATGTACTGCGCCGCGTCGGCCGACTGGTCGTTCGTCACGTAGTCGCCGTCCTTCGTCGGCAGCAGCGAGCCGCCCAGCGCGGGATCGAGCCGCCCGCTGGCCGCGAGCAGCGAATCGCGCACGGCCTCGGCCTCCAGGCGCCGGCGGTTGGCGTGCGAGAGCAGCCGGTTCTCGGGATCGCGCTCCGCGGCCGCGTCGCTGGCGCGCGAGTCCATGCGATAGGTGCTCGAGAGCAGCACCAGCCGGTGCAGCGCCTTCAGCGACCAGCCCTGGCGCACGAACTCCGCCGCCAGCCAGTCGAGCAGCTCGGGATGCGTCGGTGCCTCGCCGCGCAGCCCGAAGTTCGACGGCGTGCGCACCAGGCCGACGCCGAAGTGCCCCTGCCAGATGCGGTTCACCATCACGCGCGCGAAGAGCGGGTTCGCCGGATCGGCGAGCCAGCGCGCGAACTCCAGCCGCCCGCTCGCGTGCTCGGGGATCGCCGGTGGGGGAGCGATCTCCGCGAGCAGCGCCGGAAAGCCGCGCGGCTCGGCGCTCGTGGCCTTGTTCAGGTGGCTGCCGCGGATGTGCACGGGCACGTCGACGATCTCGCCCTCGGAGGCGCCGAGCGCCTTCTCGATCGGCGGCGGAGCGTGCGCGTCGAGCTCCTTGCGTGTGCTGCGTGCGGCGGCGAGCTCCGAGCGCACCTCGGCCGGGAAAGAGGTCTCGAGCTGCTCAGCCGGGATCGTGAAGATCCCGTCGGGCCCGACGAGGAACTTGCGCAAGAGCTCATTCGCAGGATCGTCGAGCCCGGCCGCCTTCTCGTCCTTCGCTTTCTTCGCTCTCCACTCGTCGAGCACGACCGTAGCCGCGACCTGGTAGCGCGCGGCGAGTTCCTCGAGCGAGGCGGGCTTCGGCTGGTCGAGGATCCGCGCCAGCGGCGATTCGCCTGTCGGTTCGGGATCCCCGAACCGAGTCCACGCCGCGAGCACCGGATCGGGCCGTGCGCGCGCCTTGGCTATGCGGACCTTGAGCCCGTTGACGACGGGCCAGCTCGACGCCAGTGCAGGTCCTGGCACGAGTGGAGGATAGGGGGAGCCCGATGGGAGTCTCACGCTCGGGTTGTTTGGATACGGGTCCGTGCAGTCGAACGCGAGCGCATCGATGTGCGGAAGATCTGTCGCGCTCTCGATGCGCAGGACATGGGTACCGCTCTCGATCGCACGCGTTCCGACGCTGCGCCAGCGCTGGCTCTCGCGGAACCACGAGCCGGTCACCTCGCCCAGGCCCGCCTTCGCGAGTTCGACACCGTCGAGCAGCACGCGCACCGGACGCGCGTCCTGCGCCGCGTAGCGCGCGTAGACGTCGACCGCGCCGAAGCCCTCGAACTCGTACTCCGCAAACTGCGGCCGCTCCGCGTTGCCCGTGCGCACGATCGGGTCTTCCTTCGCGCCCCAGGTCTCGCGGTCGATGAGCACGTTCCCGCGCGTGAAATCTTCGGCCTCGATCACGCGCGTCTCGCCGCGGGGGCTCGAGGCGGCGAGCAGGTCGGCGGCGAGTTCCTGCGGCCAGCGCCCGCTCGTCTCGGCCTCGCCGCGCTTCACGAGCGCCGCGACCTTCGCGTCCGCCTCCATGACCGTCTTCTGGAACGCATCGCGTGCGGCCTTGTGCTCGTCGGTCGCGAGCTCGACCTCGTTCCAGCGCGAGACGAAGTCGAGGTTGGCGAGCGTCTTCGTGCTCTTGAAGATGCCCGCGAGCGAGTAGTAGTCGCGCTGCGACCAGGGATCGAACTTGTGGTCGTGGCAGCGCGCGCAGGACATCGTCACGCCGAGCAGCGCCTTGCTGGTGACGTCGATCTCCTCGTCGACGACGTCCATGACGAGCTTTTCCTTGTCCTGCTCGGCCAGAACCTTCGGCCCGAGCACGAGGAAGCCGGTCGCGCTGAGTTGCTCGCCGAGCGCCTTCTCGTCGGCCGGCTTCGGCAGGAGATCGCCTGCGAGCTGTTGCGTCACGAACTGGTCGTAGGGCAGGTCGCGATTGAGCGCGTTCACCACCCAGTCGCGGTAGCGCCAGGCTTGCGCCATGGCGAGGTTCTCGTCGAGGCCGTTGGAGTCCGAGTAGCGCGCGAGATCGAGCCAGCGCCGGCCCCAGCGCTCGCCGTAGTGCGGCGAGGCGAGCAATCGATCGACGACGCGCTCGAAGGCCTGTGGCGAAGAATCGGCCTCGAACTCGGCGAGCTCTGCTGCAGTCGGCGGCAATCCGATCAGGTCGTACGTCGCGCGCCGCAGCAGCGTGCGCTGGTCCGCCTGCGGCGCGGGTGCGATTCCCTCGGCTTCCAGGCGCGCCAGCACGAAGCGGTCGATCGCATTCGTGACCCAGCGCGCGTCGCGCACGGCCGGCGGCTCGACGGCCTGCACGGGTCGAAAGGCCCAGTGCTCGCGGCCGTCGGGCTTCGAAGTGCTCGCGACCGCGGCCGCCTGCGTGCGCGGATCGTAGGCGCCGCTCTTGACCCAGGCCGCGAGGTCGTCGATCTCGTTCTGCGGCAGCTTGCCCTTGGGCGGCATCTGCAGGTTCGAGTCCTCGTAGCGCACGGCGCGCACGAGCGCGCTCTGATCCGGATCGCGCTCGACGATCGCGGGGCCCGAGTCGCCGCCCTGCACCCAGCCCTCGCGCGTGTCGAGGAGGAGATGCGCCTTGAGCTTCTTCGCCGCGTGGCTGTGGCACTCGTAGCAGCGCGCGGCCAGCACGGGCCGCACGCGCGCCTCGAAGAAGGCCTCCTGGGCCTCGTCGCGCGGCGCGGAAGGACTGGACTGGAGCGCGAGGAGGAGCGGGGCCAGCACGCGACGAATCTATCACGCCTCGAGCAGCACGAGCTCCGAGCAGAATCCCGGGCCCATCGCCAGCAGCAGGCCCTTCGTTCCGCGCGGCGGCGGCCGCTCGGCCAGCGTGCGCTCGAGCACGTGCAGCACCGAGGCGCTGGAGAGGTTGCCGACGCGGCGCAGGCTGTCCCAGGCCAAGGCGAGCTCCTCGCGCCCGATCCCGAGCGACTCGCCCGCCGCCTCGAGCACCTTCGGCCCGCCCGGGTGGCAGGCCCAGAACGCGATCTCGCTGCGCGCGACGCCCTGGTCGCGCAGGAACGCGTCCACATCCGGGCCGAGCCGCTCGCGGGCGATGACGGGCACATCGGGCGAGAGCACCAGCGAGAAGCCGCGCTCGCTGATCTCCCAGCCCATCATGTCCTCGCTGTCCGGGTAGAAGACCGAGCGCGAGGCGCGGATGCGCGGGCCGGCGGCCGGGCGTTCCGCTCCGACGAGCACCGCAGCCGCGGCTCCGTCGCCGAAGAGGCCGGTCGAGATCACGTGCGCCGGCCGGTGGTCGTCGCGCTGGAATGTCAGCGAGCAAAGCTCGACCGAGAGCACCAGCGCCGCGCCGCGCGGCCGGGCGGCCAGGAAGTCGGCCGCGCGCGCGATCCCCGCCGCACCCGCGACGCAGCCCAGGCCGAAGAGCGGCAGGCGACGCGTGTCGGGCCGGAAGGCGATGCGGTTCATCAGGCGCGCGTCGAGCGACGGCGCCGCCAGTCCCGTGACCGTGGTGAAGAGCAGCAGCTCGATCTCGCGCGCTTCGAGCCCGGCGCGCTCGAGCGCGGCGCGGATCGCGCGCTCGCCGAGCGCGAGCGCGTGCTCGATCCACAGGTCGTTCGTCTGGCCGAAACGCTCGAGCTCGAAGTAGCGCTCGAGCGGCAGCACCGAGTGGCGGCCCTCGACGCCGCAGTGGGCGTGCAGGGCGCGCAGGCGCCGCAGCGCCTCGGGCTCGAGGCGCCAGTGGCGCTGGAGCACCTCCGTCACCTCGGCCTGCGTGTGGTAGTGCGCCGGGAACGCGCTGGCGACGGCGGCGATCTTCATCGGGCCGGTTGCGCGGCGCGCAATCCGGCGATCACATCGTCGGCGATGGCGAGCATCGCCGCCAGCCCCGCTTCGGTATGGTCGCCCATGTGGCCGATGCGGAAGGTCTGGCCCTTGAGCGTCGCCGTAGCCGTCGCCCAGCTCGTGGCCGCGCGCCTTCATCGCCGCGAGGAAGGCCGCGACGTCGAGTCGCGCCGGAGCGGATGCAGGAGATCGTCGGCGAGCACAATTCGGGCGGCGGCAGCAGCTCGAGTCCGTGCGCGGCAGCCCAGGCCGCCGTGCGCCGCTGCATGCGCGCGTGTTCGTCGAAGCGCGCCGCCCAGCCCTCGCCGATGTCCTCGAGCTGCCGCGCCAGCGCGTAGTAGAGCGAGATGCAGGGCGTGGCGGGGGTCGCGCGCTGCTCGTGGCCCTCGATGATCTTGAGCGGGTCGAGGTAGAAGCCGCGCAGCGCCTGCCTGCTTGCGCGTTCTCGAGGTAGCGCTGCGAAGCGCACAAGACGCTGATCCCGGGCGGCAGCGCGAAGGCCTTCTGCACGCCGGCAAAGCCGAAGTCGATGCCGTTCGCGTCGAAGTCGACCGGCGCACCGGCGATGTAGCTGACGAGGTCGACGAGCAGCAGCACGTCGGGGAAGGCGCGCAGCGTCGCCGCGAGCTCGGGCAGCGGCTGGCGCACGCCGGTCGAGGTCTCGTTCGAGACGACGGTCAGGGCGTCGAACGGGCCCTGCTCGCGCAGCGCGCGCGCGAGCTCGTTCATCGGAACGGCCCGGCCCAGCGGCGCCTCGAGCTGCGTGATCTGCTTGCCGACCAGCGCGGCGATCTCGGCGAAGCGCTTCGAGAAGGCGCCGTTCACGAGGCTCAGCACCCGCGGCCCGACGCCGCGCAGCGCGGCCTCCATCAGGCCGGTGGCGCTGGCCGTGTGCACGGCGACGTGCGCGCGGCTGCCGCCGGCGAGGCCGAAGGCCAGCTTCAGGCCCGGGTCGAGGCGCTCGGTCAGCGCCGTCATGGCCTTCGAGCGGTGGCCGATCATCGGCCGCGCGCACTCGGCCAGGATCTGCTTGCGCACCTGCGTCGGGCCGGGGATCCAGAGGATGGGTTCGCTCATGAGTGTGCGCGTGCGCGCCGGCACAGGGGCTCGTGCTCGCGCGAGCGCGAGAGGATACGCATCTCGCGCTCCGAAAACAGCAGCGGCAGCAGGCAGGCGAGGTGCTTGCCGTCCGCCGCGGCGCGTGCGCGCGCGAAGACCTCGGGCCGGCGCACGACACCGCCGTAGGCCACGAAGCGCGCCAGTGCGCCGCCTTCGGCCGCCTCGAGGTCGCTCATGCCGTCGCCGACGAGCACGATCGGCGCGCCGTCCTCCTCGCGCGCGAGCCGCGCCGCGAGTTCGCGCTTGCCGCCCGAGCGCGAGAGCTCCGAGCGCGCGTCGAAGCCGGCGTAGCTGCCGTCGGGCGCGAACTCGATCGGCACGGCGAAGACGTCGCGCGACTCGCAGCCGAGCGCGCGCCCGAGCGCGCCGACCGCGGGCGCGAGGCCGCCGCTGACGATGCACACGCGCTTGCCGAGGAAGCGCAGCGCGGCGACGAGCTCGCGCGCGCCGGGGACGAGTCGCTGCACGTACTGCGCGCCGAGAGCCTCGACGGCGGCGCGCGCGGGGCGGATACGCTCCAAGCGCAGCCCGTATACGGACTCCAGCGCCAGCTCTCCGGCCATCGCGCGCCGTGTAAGCTCTCCGATGTCCTGCCGCAGCGAGCCAGCCAACTCGTCGATGCCCTCGATCGCGCTGAGCGTCGAGTCGCAGTCGAAGAGGCAGGTCCGGTACGGCGGCGGAGCGTCGGGCAGCGGTTCCATGCGGGTCCAAGGCGCGCGTCGTAGTGACCGAGTTGTCACTGCGATCGCGATTCGTGGCCCAGTAGAGGATGACGGTCGCCGGCGCAGTCAGGGAGGGTGTTCCACGGGATCCCCGGATCTCGATTCCCCGGCGCGCGTGCGGCACTCCCGGCGGCCTCAAGCGTTGGGGGTGGAAACCCGATGCTTCGCCCGGGAGGGACTTGATCCAGGCGGGGCTCGATGGCGTAGGATTGCCGGCAAGATGCAGAACGAGAAGAGACTTCAGATGCCCGCTGGCGGGCTCGGTGCACTGTTCCTGGCAGCTTTCATTCCCGCTTGCGGCGGGGACGGGCCGTCCGGCGGCTTCCAGGCTCCTCGCGAGACCCCCGGGAACGCGAACCTGAACAGCGCAGGCCCCGACCGCTTCAACATGCCGCCGATGGCCTCGGGCGCCAACGGCACGGTGACGGGCGGACCCGCCCTTGCGCTGGAGTGGGACCTGCCCGCGGGCTGGGCCGTGCTGCCGACGAACAACTTCCGCCAGGCGAACTTCAGCCTGCCGGGCAACGACCAAGGCCGAGTGCTACCTCTCGCTGCTCGGCGGCGAGGCCGGCGGTCTGGCCTCGAACGTCGATCGCTGGCGCTCGCAGATCTCGCTGCCGCCGCTGCCGCCCAATGAGCTCGCAGCCCTGCCGCACACGATGCTGCTCGGTCGCGACGGCGTCGTGGTCGACTTCGCCGGCACGTGGAAGGGCATGGGCGGGACCGAGAACGACGCCGGCTGGCGCCTGACCGGGATCCTGCAGGTCGACGCCGCGGGCTCGGCCTTCTTCAAGATGTTCGGCCCCGACGCGCTGATCGCCTCCGAGAAGGAGCACTTCCTCGCGCTGGCGAAGTCGCTGCGGCCCTCGCACGCGGGCTTCACCGCCGAGACCCCGATGCCCGCGCTGCAGCCGGCTCCGACGCCCGCACAGCCCGCGCCGGGCGCGACGACTCCGCCGCCGGCGATGGACCCGAACAATCCGGCCGTCGCCTCGATGGCCGGCCAGCAGGGCGGCTTCACCTGGATGGCGCCGGGCACCTGGAACAAGGGCGCCGAGAAGTCCACGCGCGCCGTGACCTACCAGACCGCGGGCGGCGCCGAGTGCTACGTGACCGTGATCGGCGGCGACGCCGGCGGCATCGGCGCGAACATGAACCGCTGGCGCGACCAGATGGGTTGCGCGGGCCTGCCGGCCGAGGAACTCGAGAAGCTCGAGAAGCTCTCGATGCTCGGCACCGAGGGCCGCATGGTCGCCATCGAGGGCGCGGGGGCCAAGGCCGGCCAGGAAATGCTCGGCGCGATGGCGATCGTCGGCGCGCGCTCGGTCTTCGTCAAGATGACCGGCCCCAAGGACGCGGTGCTGAAGGAGACCGAGAACTTCAAGGCCTTCGCGCAGTCGCTCAAGGAGGCGAAGTGAAGGCAGTCCTCAAGGGCACCCTCGACTTCTTCTCGTCGCTGGGGCTCTCCTGCGCGCTGCTGATCCTTTTGGCGGTGCTGACCTACCTGGGCACGATCGACCAGGTCGAGCACGGGCTGTTCGAAGCGCAGAAGAAGTACTTCGAGTCGATCATCGTGCTCAACGCCATCGGGCCGATCCCGCTGCCTGGCGCCTACCTGGTGATGATGACGCTCTTCGTCAACCTGGTGCTGGGCGGCCTCGTGCGCATCCGCAAGGGCTGGGCCACCGCGGGCGTGATCATCGGGCACATCGGCATCCTGATGATGCTCGGCGCCGGCCTGGTCAAGTTCTACTGGTCCAACGAGGGCCACGTGACGCTCTACGAGGGCCAGTCGAAGAGCGAGTACGAGTCCTACTACGACTGGGAGCTGGTGGTGCTCGAGCCGACGGCCAAGGGCACCACGATCGAGCACCCGATCGCGCCCAAGGCGGTCGAGAGCTCGACCGGCGCGCAAGGGCGCATGTTCAAGGATCCCACGCTGCCCTTCGACCTGCAGCTGACGCACTACATGCGCAACTGCCGCGTGATGCCCAAGGGCCCGATGTTCGAGGTCGACGTGCCGGTGATCGACGGCGCCTTCCTGAGCGAGCTGGCCTTCGACAAGGAGACCGAGCAGAACGTCCCCGGCTTGTACGCCACGGCCATCGGCCGCGACGGCACGCACACGACCGGCATCGTCACGGGCGAGGCCAACGGGCCGCTCTCGGCCAACTTCGACGGCAAGAGCTTCGGCCTGATCCTGCGGCGCCAGAAGTTCCCCATGCCCTTCGCGGTGCGCCTGGACAAGTTCACCAAGGAGGACCACCCGCGCATGGCGATGGCCAAGGAGTTCTCCAGCGACGTCACCGTGACCGGGCCGAACAGCACGCGCGCGCTGAAGATCTCGATGAACCAGCCGCTGCGCGACAAGGGCCTGGTGCTCTACCAGGCCTCCTGGGGCCCCTCCAACGCGCGTCCCGGCGACCGGCTCTTCTCGACGCTGGCCGTGGTCAGCAACCCCTCCGACAAGTGGCCGCTCTGGTCCTGCCTGGTGATCGCCGCGGGCCTGCTGCTGCATTTCTCGCGCAAGCTCGTGCGCCACGTGCGCCTCGAAGGAAGCAAGACATGAACCTCCGCTCCCGCATCCTGACCGTCATCCTGGCCCTCGCGGGCGGCACGCTGGTCGCGCAGGCCCAGACGCCGCAGATCACGCCGCGCGCGGTCGAGATCTTCGAGATCCTGCCCATCCAGGACGGCGGGCGCGTGAAACCCGTCTCGACCTACGCCGACTTCACGCTGCTGCGGCTCTCGGGCAAGAAGAGCCTGACGCGCGAGCGCGGCGACGACAAGCTGACCGTGCGCTCCAGCGAGTGGCTGCTCGGGCCTGATCTACCATCCCGAGGCCGCGGCCGAAGACCGCGTGTTCCTGGTCTCGGACGACGCAGCCCTCGACGCGATCGGTCTCGCGCACGTCGACAAGCGCAAGCGCGACCGCTACTGCTACCGCGAGCTGCAGCCGGGGCTCGACAAGCTGTTCCAGAAGGCCAACGAGTACAGCCGCATCCCGGACAAGGAGCGCGACTCGGTCCAGACGCAGATCGTGAACCTGGCCGAGGCGGTGGACATCTACGGCACGCTCAGCGGCCGCATGGCGCTGGCCGTCGTGCCGCCCGAGCTCTCCGCCCCCAAGGACTCCGAGTGGCTCACGCCCGAGGAGGTGCAGCTGCGCGAGACGGCGCCGATGTTCAAGGACAAGCTCGGCGCGCAGCAGAAGCAGCTTGCCGCGGGCTTCGCCGACCTGGCGACGCAAGGCCGAGGACCCGGCCGCGTTCCAGCTGCAGCTGGCCGCGCTGAGCGCGCAGATCGTGCCCGCGGCCGAGGCGCGCCACGAGTACAACCGCATCCCGCTCGAGCGCTTCTACTACAGCGCCGACCTGCTGACCAAGGCCCAGGTGGTCTTCATCCTGGCCTTCCTGGCGGTGGCCTTCGCCTGGATGGCGCCGCGCGCCAAGACGCCCTATCGCATCGCGGCGCTGCTGGCCGTCAGCGGTTGCGCGCTGGTGATCGCCTCGATCGCGATCCGCTGCATCATCCGCGGCCGTCCGCCGGTCTCGACGCTCTACGAGACCGTGCTGTTCATCACCGGCGTGAGCACGCTTCGTGGCGCTGGTCGCCGAGCGCATCACGCGCCAGCGCCTGGCGCTCTCGGCCGCGGCCGTGCTGGGCCTGGTCGGCGTGTTCATCGCCAACGGCTACGAGACGCTCGACAAGAAGGACACGATGCCGCAGCCTGGTGGCCGTGCTCGACACCAACTTCTGGCTCGCCACGCACGTGACCGCGATCACGGTCGGCTACTCGGCCGGCATGCTGGCCGCGGCCCTCGGCGAGCTTCTACCTCGTCGCTCAAGGCCTTCGGCTTCCGCCGCGAGGAGCGCGTCGTTCTATGCCGGCCTGGGCCGCATGGTCTACGGCGTCTTGTGCTTCGGCGTGATCTTCTCGACCGTGGGCACGATCCTCGGCGGCATCTGGGCCAACGACTCCTGGGGCCGCTTCTGGGGCTGGGACCCCAAGGAGAACGGCGCGCTGCTGATCGTGCTCTCGCAGCTGGTGATCCTGCACGCGCGCATGGGCGGCTACCTGAAGGAGCACGGCGTGTGCGCCGCCGCGGCGCTGGGCGGCACGGTGGTCGCCTTCTCCTGGTTCGGCGTCAACCTGCTGGGCGTCGGGCCTGCACAGCTACGGCTTCACCAGCGGCATCCGCAACGCGCTGTGGACCTACTACGGCATCCAGTGGGGCATCGTCCTGCTGGGGACCTTCGGCTGGTTTCGCGAGCACACGCTCGCGCGCCTGAGGGCCGAGGCCCAGCGCCCGATCCCCTCGCCGACCCCGCCGGCGGGCAAGGCCCGGGGCGGCGCCCCGAGCGGCGCCACGATCTGAGCGGCCGGCTCAAGATCGGGCCGCGCGGCGGCCGAAGACCGCCCCCGACGGGGGAGCGCACCCGCAGCCAGCGGGTTCCGACGACGCTCCACCCCTCGGAGCAAGCGTGATGAGGTCTGTCTTCCTGCCCGCCATCGTGGCGTCCTGCATCTTCCTTTCCGGCTGCAGCCTGTTGATGGGCGAGCAGAAGAACACACTGAGCCAGGTCGACCAGCTGCTCGCGAGCATCGAGCGCGTGCAGGCCGAGTCGGCCGTCTCGAAGGAGCGTTCGCACGCCGCGCTCGATCAGCTCGTGCAGCTCGCCCGGCCCGAGTTCGAGGGCGACGCGGCGCAGGCCTACGCGGACTACGTGGAGGCGATCGGCGCCTCGCAGCAGCAGGCCGCCAAGCTCCGGGACAGCGTCGAGCCGATGAAGGACGCGGCCGGGGACGTCTTCCAGCAGTGGACCAAGGACCTCGAGGCGATGCACAACACGCGCCTGCGCTCCCAGAGTCGCGCGCGCATGGACGAGACGCGCAAGCGCTACGAGGCGGTCGTCAGCGCCAGCGCGGCCGCGCAGGCGAGCCTCGAGGCGTTCAATGCCGACCTGCACGATCACGCGCTGTTCCTCGGCCACGACTTCAATCGCGAGGCGGTCGCCGCCATCACGGGCGAGGTCGCCGCCCTGGCGGAGCGCGCGAAGGATCTCGACCAGCGCTTCGACGCCTGCGGCAGCGCCGCACGGCGCTACATCGAAGCCGCCGGGTTGCACGGCCAGGTCGCTTCCGACAAGCCCGCCGATCCGGCCCCCTCGACGGCGCAGTCGGTTCCGGCCAAGAACTGAACGGGCCCCGCGCGTCAGCGCGGCCGCGCCGCGGCCGGGTTGACCGCGTTGTGCGCCACGCCGGTCTCGAAGAAGTCGCACACCGCGCGCGCGATCTCGAGCGCCACGGCGTGCTGCGCCTCGTGCGCGGAGGCGCCCATGTGCGGCGTCACGATCACGTCCTCGCGCCCGAGCAGCGGATGGTCCTTGCGCGGGGGTTCCTCCTCGAGCACGTCGAGCGCGGCGCCGGCCAGGCGCCCGGCGTCGAGCGCCTCGAGCAGCGCGGCCTCGTCGACCAGGCCGCCGCGGGCGCAATTGAGCAGGCGCGCGCCCGGCTTCATGCGCGCGATGCGCTCGCGCGAGAGCAGGTGGTGCGTCGCAGCCGAGAGCGGCACGTGCAGCGTGACGAAGTCGGCGCGCGCACAGAGCTCGTCGAGCGCGGCGAGCTCGAGACCCGCGATCGGCGCGCTGCCCGGGGCGAGATAGGGGTCGTAGCCGAGCACCTGCATGCGCAGCCCGAGCGCGCGCTCGGCCACGATGCGGCCGATGCGGCCGAGGCCGATCACGCCCAGCGTCTTGCCCGTGATCTCGCTGCCGGTGAGCGGCTTCTTCTCCCACGAGCCGGCGCGTGTCGTGCGGTCGGCGCGCGGGATGTGGCGCGCGAGAGCGAAGAGCAGCCCGAGCGCCAGCTCGGCCGTGGCGATGCTGTTGCCGCCCGGCGTGTTCATCACGATCACGCCGCGTTCGCTGGCCGCGTCGCAGTCCACGTTGTCGACGCCGACACCCGCGCGGCCGACGACGCGCAGCTCGCGCGCCTGCTCGATCACGCGCCGCGTGACCTTGGTGGCCGAGCGCACCAGCAGCGCCTCGACGCCCTGCTGCACGCGCGCCACGAGCTGCTCTTCGCTCTGCTTGAGCGCCACGACGGGCGCGTAGCCGCGCTCGCGGAAGATCTCCAGCGCGGCGGGGGAGAGCTCGTCGCAGACGAGGATCGAGGCCTTGTGCGCCGTCATGCCCGCCTCAGCCCGCGAGCGCCGCGCGCAGCAGCGTCTCGAGGTCCTTCTTCGCGCCCCTGGCGCTGGCGCGCTCGACGCTCTTGCGCGCCTCCTTCTCGGTGTAGCCGATCGATGTCAGCGCCGCCACGGCGTCCTCGACCAGCCCGTCGGGGCGCGGCTGCGGCTGCAGCATGCCCGGATCCGCGAGCGCAGCGCCCGCACGGCGCAGCTTGGCCGCCTTGTCCTTCAGGTCGAGCACGATCTGGCCGGCGGTCTTCGGGCCCACGCCCTTGATGCGCGTCAGCGTCTCGACGTCGCCCTCGGCGATGGCCGCGAGCAGCGCCTCGCGCGCGATGCCGGAGAGGATCGTCAGCGCGATCGTCGGGCCGACGCCGCCGACCGAGAGCAGCAGGCGGAAGAGCTCGCGCGCTTCGCGCTCGGAGAAGCCGAAGAGCAGCTGCGCGTCCTCGCGCACGACGAGCTGCGTCCAGGCACGCGTGCGGCCCGAGGCCGGGAAGCTCGACCCGACCGGGATCGCGAGCTCGTAGCCGACGCCGTGGACGTCGAGCACCAGGCGCGCGGCCGAGCGCTGCGCGACCTCCCCCTCGAGGAAGTCGTACACGGCCGCCTCAGGGGCTCTTGGGCTTCAGCTTCAGGCCGTACTCGGTCAGCTTGGCCTTGAGTTCCTGCAGCGAGGTCGAGCCGAAGTTCGGCATGGCCAGGAACTCCTCCTCGGTGTGCAGCGTGATGTCGCCGATGGTCACGCAGCCGATGGCCTCGACCACGCGCCGGCAGCGGATCGAGAGCTCGAGCTCGGTCACCGGCTTGTTCATCAGGTCGTTGGGGTCCGCGACGCCGTGGCGCCGGCGCGCGGCCTCGATGCTGGCCACCGCTTCCTCGCGGCCCATGCCCAGGCGCAGGCCCTTGCTGGTCAGGATCTCCTTGATCTCCGCCAGCGAGGTCT
The DNA here is from genome assembly GCA_963829015.1 of uncultured Planctomycetota bacterium. Taxonomy (GTDB): domain Bacteria; phylum Planctomycetota; class UBA1135; order UBA1135; genus JADJLZ01. Next base: position 1,168,172 of record CAWHGR010000001.1, read on the forward strand.
CGCCGAAGTTCTTGTACGAGAGCAGGTCCTGCTCGGTGTGGTGCACCAGGTCGCCGAGCGTGAGGATGTTCATCTTGTTGAGGCAGTTGCGCGCGCGCACCGAGAGCTCGAAGTCGGTGATCGGCACGCGCAGGATCTGGTTCAGGCGGTCTTCCTTCCGCTCCATATCCTCGTCGTAGTACATGTCCATGCCCGAGCGCGCGTCCTCGAGGTAGCGCCGCAGGCGGCGGTCGGTGGGCGCGGAGCGCGAGGCGACGTCGTAGCAGGCGGCGGCCTCCTGGTCGCGACCGAGGTCCTCGTAGAGGATGCCCAGGTTGATCAATACGTTGCGATCGATCGGCAGCAGGGCGGCCAGCTGCTGGTAGGCGTCCAGGGCGCGCTCCTCCTCGCCCACGCGCTCGCACAGGTAGGCCACGCGGAAGAGCGCCGAGCGGTGCGTCGGGTCGGCGGCCAGCGCCGCGTCGTAGTGCCCGACGGCGGACTCGAGCTCGCGGCGCAGCTCGTCGGCGCGGCCGCGCAGGTAGCAGCCCTCGGCGCTGGCGGCGAAGGAGGCGGGTGCGTCCTTGATGCCGCGCTCGAGGTTCGCGAGCGCCTTGTCCTCGTCGCCGGCGGCGAGCTCGGCCTCGAGGCGCGCCTCGAGCAGGCCGCCGCGCGGGCGCGCCTCCTCGGGGAAGGTCTTGGAGAGCCGCTCGAAGACCGGCGCGGCATCCGCCGGGCGCCCGGCGGCCATCAGCGCCTTGGCGCGCGTGAACGCGGCCACGTGGTCGGACTCGTAGCGCGCGAGCGTCTCGGCCGCCGCGGCATGGTCGCCCAGCATCCACTGCGCCAGGCCCTTGCGGCGGCCCTCTTCGCCGGCGTCGGAAAGCGCCGCGACGCGCGTGCGGAAGGACTGCAGTTCGCTGGCCTCGCGGAAGACCTCGGAGCGCGCGCTGCACAGCGCCGCGAAGCTCGAGATCGGGCTGGTCTTGATGTCGAACTCGGCGAGCTCGGCCGTGGCGCTCGAACCCTGGGAGAATTCTGTGTTCATCGGCGGTGGGCGGAGAGCCCCGGGCCCGTTCGTGCGGGGTGCACGGGAGACGGGGAAGGGCCGTTCGCAACCTGGGATGATAGGGGGCGCGCGCGTGTGTCGTCAAGCGCGGCAGGCCGCCGGCGTCCGTACGGGAGCGGCCGGTGCGCGAACTGCGGCGGTTCCTGCAACTCCACGCGCGGCAACGACTTGGAGGCCATTCGCACCTCGCGCCTTGGATCCGCTGCCCGGCACTTGGTACGCAGCGTGTGCCTCGCACGTGCGAGCGCACTCATGAGCTGCATCTTCTGCCGCATCGGCGCGGGCGAGATCCCGTCGACCAAGGTCCACGAGGACGAGCTGTGCTTCGCCGTCCGCGACATCCGGCCGCAGGCGCCGGTGCACATCCTCGTGATCCCCAAGGCGCACGTCGCCTCGCTCTGGGAGCTCGAGGACGAGCCGCTCGCCGGGCGGCTCGTCGCCGTGGCCGCGCAGTTGGCACGCTCGGAGAAGCTCGAACAAGGCTGGCGCCTGATCGCGAACACGCGCGAGCACGCCGGCCAGGAGGTGCAGCACCTGCACCTGCACGTACTCGGCGGCCGCAAGCTGGGGCGCATGCTCCCGGCGGCGGGATCAGGCTAGCCGCTCGAATCTCGGGAACGACAAGCAGAGGGGTTTCGTCAACTTGGAAAAACTGGTCATCGAGGGCGGTCATCCGCTCGAAGGCAGCGTCGAAGTCTGCGGGTCGAAGAACGCCGTGCTGCCGATCCTTGCGGCCGCGCTGCTGACGCAGGAGAAGCTGCGCATCGGGAACGCGCCGCTGCTCTCGGACGTGAGCACCATGATGGCCGTGCTGCGCGACCTGGAATGTTCGGCCGAGCGCAACGCCGACGGCTCGGTCGAGCTGTGCGCGGCCGCGCGCCCGACGCAGAAGGCGGACTGGGAGAACGTGCGCAAGATGCGCGGCTCGGTCGCGGTGCTCGGGCCGCTGCTCGCGCGCACCGGCCGGGCCGAGATCTCGCTGCCCGGCGGCTGCGTCTTCGGCGTGCGCCCGATCGACCTGCACCTGAAGGGCATGCAGGCGCTCGGTGCGCGGGTCAAGATCGAGCACGGCTACGTGATCGCCGAGGCGCCGCGCGGCGGCCTGCGCGGCGCGGAGATGCACCTTGCGGGCCCGATGGGCTCGACGGTGCTGGGCACGGCCAACGTGATGATGGCGGCGACGCTCGCCAAGGGCCGCACGGTGATCCACGGCGCGGCGTGCGAGCCCGAGGTCGAGGACCTCGGCAACTGCCTCCTCGCGATGGGCGCGAAGATCAAGGGCCTCGGCTCGCCGCGCATCGAGATCGAGGGCGTCGCGCAGCTCGGCGGCGCGCAGTGGGACGTGATCCCCGACCGCATCGAGGCGGGCACGTACGTGATCGCCGGCGCGATGAGCGGCGGCAAGGTGCGCGTCGAGAAGTGCCGGCCCGACCATCTCACCGCGCTGCTCGACCGCATGTGGGAAGCGCGCGTGCCCTTCGACGCGGGCCCGGACTGGATCGAGACGCAGCCCTACCACCCGCGCGATCCCGCGCGCCGGCCGCGCGCGACGGACGTCACGACGCACCCGCACCCGGGCTTCCCGACGGATCTGCAGGCGCAGTGGATGGCCTTGATGACGCTCGCGGACGGGATCAGCGTGATCGACGAGGCGATCTACCCGGATCGCTACATGCACATCGCGGAGCTCGCGCGTTTGGGTGCGAACATCCGCCGCGTCGGCACGGCGGCGATCGTGCAGGGCACGGAGCGCCTGTCCGGCGCGCAGGTGATGGCCAGCGATCTGCGCGCGAGCGCGGCGCTGGTGCTGGCGGGCCTGGTCGCAGAGGGCACCACGGAAGTGCACCGCGTCTACCACATCGACCGCGGCTACGAGCGCATCGAGGAGCGCCTCGCGGGTCTGGGCGCCGTGATCGCGCGCGCGGACGAGAAGGAACTGGCGGAGGTCTGACCGCGAAGCCTCGGAGCCCCGCTTGCTTTTTTGAACCCGAGGTTCAAAAATACAAGGCATGCGCTACCTGCCCCGCGACGCTTCCGAGCGGCTGCGCGCCTTGCTGCGCACCTTTCCCGCAGTGCTGGTGCACGGCCCCCGGCAGTGCGGCAAGAGCACGCTCGTCCAGCACGCGCTTCCGAGCTGGAAGCAGCTCGACCTCGAACGCGGCCCGGACTTCCGTCTGCTCTCCGCCGATCCCGACGGCTTCCTCGCGGCCAATCCGCGCCAGGTCGTGTTCGACGAGGCCCAGCGCCTGCCCGAGCTCTTCCGTGCGCTGCGCCCGGCGATCGATCGCGGACGCCGTCCCGGACGCTACGTGCTGCTGGGCTCGGCCAGCCCGGCCATCCTGCGCTCGGTGTCCGAGAGCCTGGCCGGGCGCATCGGCATCCTCGAGCTGACGCCGTTCCTCGCGCGCGAGCTCGCGGGCGGCCGACTGGCGGAGCCGCGCTGGTTCTGGGGAGGCTATCCGGCCGTGTTGGCGCTGCGCACCAGCACGCAGCGGCGCGAATGGCTGGCGAGCTACGTCGAGACCTTTCTCGGGCGCGATCTGCCCGCGCTGGGCTATTCGCTCCCGGTGGAGCGCCTGCGGAAGCTGTGGACGATGCTGGCGCACGTGCATGGCGGCCAGCTCACCGTCTCGGACCTGGCGAAGTCGCTGGGCGTGTCCTCGCACACGGTCGCGGGCTACCTCGACCTGTTCGAGGGCGCGTTCATGCTCCGGCGCTTGCAGCCGCACTTCGCCAACGTGAAGAAGCGCCTCTCGAAGAGCCCCAAGGTGTACCTGCGCGACACCGGGCTCCTGCACCACCTGCTCGACCTGCGCCGGCCCGAGGAGCTCGAGCGCTGGCCGCGCCGCGGGCAGTCCTTCGAAGGGCTCGTGATCGAGGAGCTGTGCACTCGTGCGGCCGGGATCGCGCCGCGTCCCTACCTGGCGTACTGGCGCACGCTCGCCGGCGCGGAAGTCGACCTGCTGATCGGCGATGGACGACGCCTCGTGCCGATCGAGATCAAGCTCGGACAGCAGGTCGACGCGCGCGATCTCTCGGGGCTGCGCAACTGCATGCAGGACCTGCGACTGAAGCACGGCTGGATCGTGTACGGTGGCGAGCAGGCATTCCGGCTCGGCGAAGGGATCGACGTCGTGCCCTGGAGTGCGGTCGCGAGAGGTGACGTGGATTTCGGCCTGCGGGGCATGCGCCGAAAGTGAGCGAGGCCGGGCTGGAACAAATCCAACCCGGCCTCGCACAAGGCGCTGCGTGATTCCTGTCCACTAGCTGCTGACAGGTCCACCCATGTCAAGGCAGCCAGGTCACCGAGAGCGCGCTGCTCGCGTTCCAGAGGTCACCCGCGGGGGCGGGGCAGAAGGTCGCCAGCGGATCGCGGTAGTAGGTCTGGTAGTAGCGTGTCATGCCCTCGGCCAGCGTGTCGCCCTGCGCGGCCGAGCGTGCCGAGATCGACGCGTCGCCGGCTTCGGGCGCGGTGATCGTGCCGCCCGATGCGATCTTCACGTACAGCCGCTTGAGCGAACCGCCCGCGCAGCGCAGACCGTCGCCGAAGGGCAGTGCAGCGCTCGCCGCATCGCCCTGGAAGACGATCGTCGGCGCGGCCGAGCGCTCGCCCGAGCAGCTGAACACCAGCGTGTCCCAGCCGAGCATCGGGGCGCCCGAGCTCTCGAGCCGCGCGCCGCCGGTCGCCTCCGAGTTGTCGCAGCCGCGGCCGGCCAGGCCGTTGTTCGCGCATGGGCAGGCCATGCTGCTGCCGTCGCCGAAGCAGAAGGCGACGCCGGGCTGGCCCAGGTCGCGCACGAACACGTCCAGCATCAGGTTGGTGTCGTTCGTGACCAGGTTGGTGGCCGTGCTCGCGAAGGCCACCCGCTGTCCGTCGGCCGAGAGGGCCGGGAAGTTGCTCGCGCCGCTCGCGTTCAGGACGGCGTAGCCGACGCTCACGCGGCTCGTCTGGGCGCGCGCGAGGTCGTAGAGGAAGATGTCGCGGGCGAAGTTGGTGTCGTTCGGCACGAGGTTGCTGGCCGCGCTCTGGTAGGTTGCGTAGCGGCCGTCCAGGGAGAGCTGCACGAAGTCCGAGTCGCCGTTGCCCTGCACGCCCAGCGCGTCGACGCTGATGCGCGTCAGCAGCGCGGCCTGCCTGTCGAGCAGGAAGGCATCGTAGAACCCGTTCGTGTCGCCCGCGACGAGGTTCGTGGCCGAGCTGTGGAAGCTGACGAAGCGGCCGTCGCCCGAGAGGGAAGGGAATCGGCTCACGTTGTCCGCCTCGGCGCCCGTGACGGGTTCGACGCTCACGCGTGTCGTCGCGATCGCACCCGGCTCGTCGAAGATGCCGTTCGCGTCGGTGTCGCGGTCGTGCAGGAAGATGTCCTGCATCCCGTTCGTGTCGCCCGCCACCAGGTTCGGGGCGCTGCTGGCGAAGGCGACGAAGCGGCCGTCGGCGGAGAGCACCGGCGTGTAGCTGCCCGGATAGGTGTCGGTGGCCAGGCCCGGCAGCGCCTCGGTGCCCGCGGAATCGACGTTCACGCGCACGATCGCGCCGCTCTGCAGATCCTTGACGAAGATGTCCGCGACGGCGTTCAGGTCGCCGGCGACCAGGTTGGTGGCGTAGCTCTGGAAGGCGACGAAGCGGCCGTCCGCGGAGAGGTAGGGCTGGAAGCTGCCGTCGTTCGCCTGGCTGCCGGCGGCGTCGACGCTGACGCGGACCGTCGTCCCGTTCAGGCAATCGCGCACGAAGACGTCGTACTTCGCGTTGGTGTCGGCCGGGTCGAGGTTCGTCGCGCTGCTGGCGAAGGCCACGTAGCGCCCGTCGCTCGAGATGGACAGCCCCTCGAGCGAGACGCCCGCGTTGCCCGGCAGCCCGCCGGTCGCGACGCTCAGCTGCGTGGTCGTCCCGCTCTGCCGGTCGCGCAGGAAGGCATCGGGCCAGTAGTTCGTGCCGCCCGGCACGAGGTTGGTCGCGTAGCTGGTGAAGGCGACGTAGCGGCCGTCGGCGGAGAGCGCGGAGCCTCTCCACTGCCAGCCGCTGCCCGCGTCTGCCTGCGCGCCCGCGGAGGTCACGCTCACGCGCGCTGTGCTCTGGGCGGCCGCAAGATCGGCCGTGAACGTCGCCAGGATCCAAACCAAACCAGCCCGGTGGAACGAACTCATGATCATCCGACTTCCCTGGCGGACCCGACCGGAAGTCAACGAGCGGGCTCCGATTGCCCGATCCAGTTCAGCGTCCGTCTGCTCTCTCTCTGAATGGAGGTTCCGCGTTCGTTGAGCCGCGGAGACTCGCTCCCGATGCGCTGCCAGGAGTCGAACGAGAACGTATCCACGCGAGGCCTGCGCGAACAGCGCTCCGATGTGGGCAGCGACTGCTCCGACAAAGGCGTACCGCAGAATGGATTCGGCGAGGAATTCGGTAACCCAACCTGCGCGTAACACGCGCGGAGTCCAGCGCACGCCGCGCACGCCGCGCACGGCGCGAACGCGCTACTTGGCTCTCGCGAGCGCCACGCTCTTGCCGTTCGCGACGAGCTCGAGCCGCTGCAGCCCGGCGCGTTCTCCGGCCGGCGCGCGCAGCTCGACCCGCATCTTCGAGGCGACGAGGTCGAAGTCGGCCCAGCTGTTCTCCGCGGTCGGATGCAGGACGCGTCGCGAGGGATAGGGAGGACCGATCCTGATGCCCGTGAGCGTGTCGCCGTTCCAGGCGAGCTTCAGGATCTCGGCGCCCTTCTCGAAGTCCACGCGGATCAGGCTCCTGTCGCCCTCCCGCGGATCGCTGACGCTGCCGATCAGCGCGACCTTCTTCGCCGGGCCGAGCTGCTGCTGGAGCCCGCGCCACCACTCGTCGAGCCAGGCGAGCGGGTGATCACGGTCCTCGAGCGCGTGCAGTGGCTTGAAGTCGTCCTGTGCCAGCGCCGCGGCGAGCTGCGTGCCGCGCTGCGACAAACCCGCTGCCCGCGGCGTAGCCGGCGGGAACAGCGCGGCGAGCGCCTTCTCGTTCGAGGCCTCGAGCACGAGCGCGCCAGCCTGCATGCTGATCTGGAAGCGCGCGTTCCCGGGCGCTTCCCAGGCGCCTTCGAGCGCGCGCAGCCCGTCGGCGCTCGCCTTCCCCGCCGCGGGCGGCCAGGCGACGGTCTCGCCGCGCGCGAGCTTGCCGAGGTTGAGGTTGACCCAGGGCAGGCTGCCGTCGTGCACGTTGCCCAGCGCGAGGATCAGCAGCTTCTGGTCGGGGAAGCGCGTGAACTTGCACTCGAAACCGTTCTCAGTCGAGCCGCCGTGCTCGATCCAGCTGCTGCCGCGCTCGGTCTTCAGCACGTACCAGCCGCAGGCGTAGTCGCCGAGGCCTGGCTTGAAGAGCTTGTCCCGCTGACCGGGCTTCAGGATGGTCCCGGCGTCGAGCGCCTGCTGCCAGCTGCGCAGATCCGCGAGCGTGGTCAGCACGCCGCCCGCGCCGCGCAAGCCCCACGAGTACCAGCCTTCGGTCGCGAGCGTCGGTTCCCAGCGCGTCTCGGTCTCGCCGCGCAGGGTCGAGCCGGGCAGGTCGGGCTGCGGCGGCGACTTGTAGCCACGCGCCGCGAGCGCGGCAGGCAGGCGGCCGTCCTTGCGGAAGCCGGTGCTGCTCATGTGTGCCGGCGCGAAGAGCTTCTCGCGCAGGTAGTCCTCGTAGGGAACGCCCGCCGCGAGTTCGACGATCACGCCGAGGAGCTCGTAGCCCAGGTTGGAGTAGCTGAAGTTCTGCCCGGGCTTCGACTCGAGCGGCGCTGCGAGCAGCGTCCGGACCAGCGCGGCCCGATCCTGCAGCTCCGAACCGACGCTCACGATCCCGCGCGGCAGGCCCGAGGTATGCGTCAGCAGGTGCTGCAGCTGGATCCTGGCCTTGTCGGGCGGCGCCTCCTTGAAGAACTTCGCCAGCGTGTCGGTGGTCGCGAGCTTGCCGTCCTGCTCGAGGCGCAGGATCGCCGTCGCGGTGAACTGCTTGGTCAGCGAGCCGATGTCGAAGAGCGTGTCGGGCGTGTTGGCGCGCTGCGTCTCGCGTTCGGCGAGGCCGTAGCCCTTGACCAGCAGCAGCGTGCCGTTCGATTCCACCAGCACCGAGCCCGAGAAGCCGCAGGCGGCGCAGCGCGAGAGGTAGTCGTCGAGCGTCGCGCCGAGCGGGCCGCTGACGACCACGGGCGTCTCGACGAACAGCGCGGCGGCGAGGAGGAACGCGAGCATCTTCTCCCCTTGGGCAGGGAAACGAATTGCACGGGCCGTCGCCCAGGAAAGCAAGCGCTGGGGCTGCGGGAGCAGCGGGGGCGCGCCGGCGCGCGCCCCCGCTCCCATTCGTCGTGCGTCGCGCTCGTCGCTCAGTCGTCCTGGCAGCCGCCGAGCTGCGTGATGTCGTAGGTCATGTTGGCGTAGCCGTCGAAATCGAAGCCGTCGTCCGCAAGCGTGAAGTGGAACTGACCCGTGAAGTGCAGCGTGTGCTGGCCGGGCTGGAGCTCCTTGAGGAACACGTAGTAGCCGTCGGCGACCGAAGTGCCCGGACCGCTCACGCTGCCCCAGAACCAGGGATTCGGGGCGGTGAAGGCGAACTGCGGCGACTCCTGGCGGTAGTTGTCCGGGTTCGCGAGCGTCTGGCCGTCGAGCGTGCAGGAGAGGCTGCCGGGGACGACGTGATCGGCCTGCCACACGGCGATGTCGCGCTGCTCGCCCTCGGTCGGCGCTCCCTCGAGGCTCGACCACTCGCCCGAGACCAGCGTGACGAAGAGCGACTTGCCCTCCGGGATCGTGACCGTGCGCTGGGTCGAGTCGGTCGGTGTGTAGACGAGCGGTGTGCCGAGGAACCAGACGCTGCCGGTCTGTCCCGAGCTCACGTCGAAGTCGGGCGTGTCCGCGGCCGGATGGCCCAGGACGGGATGCTCGAGCAGCCACTTCCAGAGCTTGGCGGACCAGTACTCCTGCGAGTGGCCCTTGACGTGTGCGTTCGGGGAATAGGCGAACGACTGCGGCTGGCCGTGGCCGCCGAGGGCGAGCGCGCTGCTCGGGCCGCTGACGGCCCAGAGCACACAGGCGCCGGCGAGGACGGAGACGAGCAGGCGGGCGAGAACATGAGACTTCATGAAGGAGCTACCTCAATTTGCTGGGAATCGCCGGCGGGCGGTGCGCCGCGCGGGGGAGCGAAATTCTGGAAGAGAGGCCGGGCGAGCGAAGCGCACGCACCGGACTCTGCTCCCGGGAGCGCGGGCTGCCGGTTCGACTGTCGGACATTCCGCGGATTCCACGGCCGCTCCTGCTACGATTCGCTGCAGCCCAGTGCCTCCGCCGAGCTCGAATCGCGACGAACCCGAGGGCGAGACATCGCCACTGGCCGACCCCGCACGCTGGGAGCGGCTGATCGAGGAGGTCCGGCCCGCGGCCTTCCTCGTGGTGATCGCCTCCTCGATGAGCAAGGCCCTGCGCGAGCACTGCTCGCCCGAGGACATCTGGCAGGAAACGCTGGCCCAGGCCTGGAACGCGCGCCACGAGCATCGCTGGCAGGGCGCAACCGCGTTCCGCGCCTGGCTGTTCGAGATCGCGCGCAATCGCATCCGCGACGCCGCGCGCAGGCTGCGCACGGACAAGCGCGGCGCGGGCCGGCCGGCGGCGCGGCTCTCCGACCTCGAGAGCGGTCGTTCCGGCTCAGCCGGCAGGCTGCCGCCCGATTCGAGCACGCCCAGCCGCTTCCTGATGCACGCCGAGCGTGCCGAGGCGATGCACAAGGCGCTCGCAGAGCTGCCCCCGGACCTCGCGCCGATCGTGCGCATGCACCTGCTCGAGGAGTTGACGATGGATGTGATCGCCGAGCGCCTGGGCATCGGCGTTTCCGCCGCCTGGCGCCGATTCCGCAAGGGCACGGAGCTCTACACGAAACTGCTGGAGAAGTGGTCCGGCGGCGCGGGCGGCGGTTCGCGCTGAGGCAACGGCAGCGTCTGGTAGGCTGAGCGGATACGCACGCGCAAGTGCGGCACGGGAGAGCAGATGGACTCGGCGGATGCAAGCGCCCACGGGCACGCGTTGGAGTTGTTCGCGGACTGGCTCTCGCGGCGCGAGCGGGGCGAGGCCGTCGAGTTCGACGCGCTGCTGCGCCAGTACCCGGCACTCGAGCTGGAGCTCGAGGAGCTGCACGCGACCTGGCAGCGACTCTCGCAGGCGAGCGAGCCCTCGCAGGCCCTGCGCTCGCTGCACGAGCGCATCCAGAGCCGCTTCGGGAAGGAGAGCCTGACGCAGGTATCGCTGCGCGAGCGCGAGGATGGCTCCACGCCATCCGACCTGTCCTCGGCCCTGGTCGCGCAGCTCTCCGCGCACAGCTCGCGCTTCGGCCGCTACCGGATCCGCGGCGAGGTCGCGCGCGGCGGGATGGGCGCGATCCTGAAGATCTGGGACGAGGATCTGCGCCGGCACCTGGCGATGAAGGTGATCCTCGGGCAGGCGGATGCGCCCAGCACCGGCAAGACGCCGCCGGTCGAGAGCTCCGAGGGTCGCGCGCTTCCTCGAAGAGGCGCAGGTCACCGGCCAGCTCGACCACCCCGGCATCGTGCCGGTGCACGAGCTCGGGCTCGATCCCGAGGGCCGCTTGTACTTCACGATGAAGCTCGTGAAGGGCGAGAGCCTGCACGCGATCTTCGAGCACGTGCGCGAGGGCCAGGACGGCTGGACGCAGACGCGCGCGCTCGACGTGCTGCTCAAGGTCTGCGAGGCGATGGCCTACGCGCACGACAAGGGCGTGATCCACCGCGACCTGAAGCCCGCCAACGTCATGGTCGGCAAGTTCGGCGAGGTGCACGTGATGGACTGGGGCCTGGCGCGCATCGACGGCCAGAAGGACCGGAAGGACATCCGCATCCGCGAGGAGCATCCGCGCGTGACCGAGATGCAGGGCGTGCGCGCCGAGCAGCGCGCCGAAGACGCCCGATTCGCCGCTGTACACGATGGACGGCGACGTGGTCGGCACGCCGGCCTACATGCCGCCCGAGCAGGCCGCGGGCAAGGTCGACGAGGTCGGGCCGCACTCGGACGTGTACGCGCTGGGCGCGATGCTCTACCACCTGTCGCGGGGCACCCGCCCTACCTCGCCGCGCGGAGTGCGGCTCAACAACTATGCGGTCTGGGCGCGCGTGCAGGAGGGACCGCCGACGCCGATCGCGCAGCTCGCGCCGCAGACGCCGGCCGAGCTCGCTCGCGATCTGCGACAAGGCGATGGCGCGCGATTGGAAGCAGCGCTACCGCGACATGTCGGAGCTGGCGGAGGATCTCTCGGCCTATCTCAACCAGCGCGTGGTGCGCGCCTACGAGACGGGAACCTGGGCCGAGACACGCAAGTGGGTGCAGCGCAACAGGTCGCTCGCCGCCTCGCTGCTCGCCGCACTGCTGCTGCTGGCGGGCGGCCTCACGGCGAGCCTGTTCTTCAAGGCGCAAGCCGACGCGAAGGAACAGCTCGCGACGGGCAAGGCGAACGAGGTCCTATCGCTTTCGGCGATCCAGGACCTCAGGGAGCTCGAGAGCCAGGCGGACCAGCTCTGGCCGGCCACTCCGGAGCTGCTGCCGAAGTACGAGTCGTGGATGGGCCAGGCCCAACGGCTCATCGACGGATCCGCGGCAGATCCTGCCCGGGGCGTCCCCGCGCGGCCCAGCCTCGCGGGCTACGAAGCGAAGTTGGCTGCATTGCGCGAGCATGCGAGGCCGCTCACGCCCGAGCAGATCGCTTTCGACAGGCATGTCGGCACGTACCTCGACGAATGGGATCACGCGCGTGCGCAACTCCAGTGGATGCGGCGCATGCTCGGCCAGGAGCCCTGGCCCACGGAGACCGAGGTCGAGGCGGCGCTCGACCAAGACGACCCGCCGACCGACCAGCGCAGTCTGAACAGCCGTGCGTTCTTCCTGGTTGGGTCCACTGGGCCGACGACCGTGTACGGCTCGGAAGTCCTCGGGCTTGTCCTGGCCCGGCGTGCCCTGGCTGCGGCCAAAGGGGGGGAGCTCACACAGGTTCACGACACACTGGCGTGGGCCCTGTACCGCTGCGGATTCCTCGAGAAAGCGCTGGACGAGGAGAACCTCGCCATCGATTCGATCCCCACGCAGTGGAGGGCGGCCGCCGCGATCGGGCTCGCGCGCCTGAAGCAATTCGTTTCCCAGTGGGATGGCCCAGAGGCGCGCGCCATGCAGGAACAGGCAGCCGAACGACTGGCACAGCGGATCGCCGAGTTGCGGCGCAAGGTCGATGAACGGCGGACCTACGATTTCGATTCTGCGACGGACCGTTGGTGGCACACGCAGCTCTCGAGCCTCGTCTCCGGTCTGCGCTCGCTGATCGATGTGCCCTCCGGCGGGCTGCTCAGCGCTGGAATCTCGGCCGAGTACGGCTGGGGCATCGCCAGGCGCGCGGAATTCGCGCGCACGATCGCAGAGCGCTCCGTTTCGGGCCCGGAGGCCAAGCAACGCTGGGACGAGGCTCGCGCCGCGATCGCGCAGAGCCCCCGCTACGGCGGGCTCCTGATCGAACCTCAATTGGGCCTGCTGCCGATCGGCGAGGATCCGGACTCGCATCTCTTCGAGTTCGCCCATCTGCAAACCGGCGCACCCGCTGTGCGCGGCGCGGACGGCAAGCTGCAGGTCACCGAGGAAATGGGGCTGGTCTTCGTCCTCATCCCGGGCGGCACTTTCTGGCTCGGTGCGCAACCAGCCGACCCGTCGCAGCCCAACTACGACCGGCGTGCACACGACGACGAGTGGCCGGTGCGGAAGATCACCCTGAGCCCCTACTTCCTGTCGAAGTACGAGATGACGCAAGGGCAGTTCGCACGCACCACGGGATTCAATCCGAGCGCGTACGGGCCGTGGGTCATCGAGTCGGGCCGAGCCGTGGACCTGCGGCATCCGGTCGAGCAGGTCACGTGGAGGCAGGGGGTCCTGATCCTGGGGCGACTGGGCCTTGGCCTGCCGAGCGAGGCGCAGTGGGAGAACGGTGCTCGCGGCGGAACGGACACGCCCTGGTGGACCGGCGCCGAGCGTGAGAGCCTGCGAGGCAAGGTGAACATCGCCGACCAGGCCGCGCGGAGGAATGGCGCGCTCTGGAGCGAGCTCGACGATTGGCCCGATCTCGACGACGGCTGGGGTCTTCACGCTCCCGTCGGCACCTATCCCGCGAATCCGTACGGCCTCCACGAAGTGCTCGGCAACGTCGCGGAGTGGTGCATGGACGGATACAACGGCACACCATGGGGGAAGCGCCTCGATCCGCTGACTCCGTGGCAGGGAGCGACGTACCGAGTGACCCGCGGCGGGAACAACGCCAGTGCGGCCGGGGGGGCGCGTTGCGCTGCGCGTTTTTCGTCCACTCCCGATCTCCAAGCAGCAATCCTGGGCCTGCGGCCGTGCCGGAAGCTGGTCGTGACTCCGTGAGCAGCCCCGATCTGGGGCGAAGGGACGCAGCGCCCTACTTCCCGGCAGGCACCGGCTCGACGCGCGCCGCCATCTGCTTCAACGTCTCCGCGTTCGAGAGCGGCGACCAGCCGTGCCCGCCGCGCCAGCCGTACTGGATCGTGCCGCCGTAGGCGGGCTCGGCCTTCTCGAGGAACTTCTGCAGGCGCACGACCGCGTTGTTGAGGAAGTAGTCGTCGGCGTCGCCGACGTAGACGTGGATCTTGCCCGCGAGCTTCGGGCCGAGCGTCTTCCAGTTCTGCTCGAGCACGAGGCGCAGGTCGTACTTCTTCCACGCTTCCGCGACCGCCTTGTCGATCGCGCCGGTCTTCGGATCCCAGATCGCGAGCGGCCGGCCGTCGGGGCCGCGCGGCGAGTAGGTCGCGATCCACGCGCCCCATTGCCCGCCGGAGGTGGTGTAGCTGTCGAGCTCGCCGAGCACGTTCTCGATGCCGCACTCGTGGCGCATCGTGTACACGGTTTCGCCGTCCACGTTGCGCTGCGATGCGCGCTCGAAGCCGTAGCGGTTGACGTAGGCGTTCGAATCCTCGTAGACGTTCACCAGCTGGAAGCAGCGGAAGTCGACGCCGTCGGGGAAGAAGGACCAGCAGCCGTTGAAGAAGTCGGGGTAGAAGACCTGCAGCGCGAAGCTCACCCAGCCGCCGGTCGAGCCGCCGGTGGTGAAGCGCGCGCGCGGCTCGCCGATGCAGCGGAACTTCTGCTCGACGAACGGGATCAGCTCCTCGGTGATCGCCGCGCCGTAGGGGCCATGGTTCGCCGAGTCGACCTGGTAGGGATCGCCGAGCGGGCCGGCGCCGTCGAGCTGCAGCGTGACGAAGCGCGGCGCGTCGTCCGCCTCGGACGTGCGCGCGCGGCCGCGGCCCAGGCCCGAGTAGCGCCCGCCGAAGCCGCCGATGCGCACCAGCAGCGGGTAGCGGCGCGTGGCGTCGCTGGCGAAGTCGCGCGGCAGACGCACCCCGACGCGCAGGAACATCGGGCGCTTCCAGAAGTCGGACAGCTTCTTCGACTCGAACTTGAGGAACTTGACGTCTTCGGTGTCGGCCGGGAGCTCTTCCGGCGGATCGACGCGCGCGAGCTCGAGCTTGACGGTCGCGGGGGAGGCGGGGTCGAGGTGCAGCTTGAGCGGCTCGCTGGAGAGGTTGCCGGGCGCGACGACGAGGCGCAGGTCAGGATTGCAGCGGAAAACCGCCTGCACGCTGTAGTCGCCCGCAGGCAGCGCCGCGAGGCTGGCGATCGGCGCGATTGCGCTGTGCTCGTCGAGCACGACGGTCGTGCCGCGCTTCAGCTCGGCGACATCGCAGCCGAGGATCGGCGCGCCGTCCAGGCCCGTTTGCCCGATCGCGCGGCGCGGATCCTTGGAGTCGGCCGCGGCGAGCACGAGCAGCATGCGACCGCGGGTCCACTGCGGCTGCACTTGCGGACCGAGCGCGACCTCGAAACGCAGGCCGGCGGGAGAGGCGCGCGCTCCGAGGGCCAGCAGGGCGAGCAGGGCGAGGATCGTCATGGCCGCAGAGGTTAGCACGCGCTCGCGGAGACGGACTGAGGGCGCTCAGGCGCCTCGGATCAACTCGACTTCCGTGCAGCGCAGGGAGAGATCACCCTGGCTCGCGAAATCGAACGCGACCGACCGCTCGCCGTCTCCGATTCGCCGGACCTCACCCTCCCAACTCAGCGGACTCTCCTTGTTCCTACGCCTGCGCCTTCGCGCGCGCGCGATCAAGCGCGACCGCGGCGAGGATGATCCCGCCGGTGACGATCTCCTGCACCCAGTTGTCGAGGCCGAGCTTGGTGCAGCCGTTGTCGACGACGGTCATCAAGAGCGCGCCGAACAAGGCACCGAGGATCGAGCCGCTGCCGCCCGCGAGGCTCGCGCCGCCGATCACCGCCGCCGCGATCGCGCGCAGCTCGAGCCCGCCGGCCGTGGTCGGGTCGCCCATCGAGAGATACGAGAGCTGCAGCAGCGCCGCGACGCCCGCGAGGCCCACGCCGATCACGTACACCGCCATGCGCGTGCGCTCGAGGTCGACGCCGCACAGGCGCGCCGTCTCCTCGTTCGAACCGACCGCATAGATGTGCCTGCCGAGCACGGTGTCGCGCAGGAACAGCGCCGCGAGCACGGCCAGCGCGAGCAGCATCCACACGCCGGGCGGGAGCGCGCTGCCGCCGCCGAGCAGCTCGCCGATCCAGCCCGTGCTCGCGGGATAGACGGGCTGATTGTCGCCCAGGCCCTTCGCCAGTCCGCGCAGCGCGCCCCACGCGCCGAGTGTCACGATGAAGGGCGAGAGCGGCAGGCGCGCCTTGTGCTGCGCGAGCAGGAACGAGGCGGCGAGCGCGAGCGCGAGCACGCCCAGCGCGGCGGACGTCCCGATGCGCGCGGCGAAGAAGGCCCCGATCACCCCCAGCACGAGCGCGGCGCTCGCCGCGAGGCGACCGACGACGAGATTGCCGAGCAGCAGTCCCGCGCCGCAGCCGGTCAGCACGCAGGCCAGTGCGGCGAGCCAGACCGGACCGCCCGCGCGCAGCACCAGCGCGCCGAGCACGGTACCGAGCGCGACGGACGAGCCGACCGAGAGGTCGATCCCGCCGCTGGCGATGATGATCGTCGCGCCGATCGCGGCCGTGCCGACGACGGCGGTCTGCAAGAGCATCAGGCGCTGGTTGGCGAGCGCGGTGAAATCGCCGCCCGCGCAGGCGGCGAACAGCAGCCAGGCGGCGACGAGGCCGAGCAGGGGGCCGAAGGCGGGGGTGCGGGTGAAGCGGGGGAGGGCGCTCATCGCGAAAAATCCAGGCGGGCTGGGGTGTTCACGGTACGGCTCCCGCGCCGAGCAGCGCTTCCTCGAGCAGCCGCTCCTCGTTCCATTCGGCAACCGGGCGCGCCGCGCCGAGCGTGCCGCGGCGCATCACGGCGATGCGGTCGCACACGCCGAGCAGCTCAGGGATGTAGCTGGAGACGAGCAGCACGGCCTTGGGCGTGCTGGTGGGGGAACCGCAGGCGAGTTTGTCGATCCAGGCATAGATCTGCGCCTTCGAGCCGACGTCGACGCCGCGCGTGGGCTCGTCGAGCAGCAAGAGCTGCGAGCCGGCGCCGAGCAGCCGAGCCAGCGCGACCTTCTGCTGGTTGCCGCCCGAGAGCTCGCCGCAGCGCTGCGCGACGGAGTCGCACTTGACGCCCAGCAGGCCGGCCCAGGTCGTGGCCGAGCCCGCGAGCGCGCGCTGGTCGAGCATCCCGCGCCGGGAGAAGCGCTCCAGGCGCGCGAGCGAGAGGTTCTCGGAGACCGACAGGCCGAGCGCCAGGCCCTCGCGCTTGCGGTCCTCGCTGACGAAGCCCGCGCCGGCGCGCCAGCGCTGGCGCGGCGTGCGCGCGCCGCTCTCGCCGCAGAGCTCGAGCGTGCCCGCGGGCGGCGCGTCGAGGCCGAAGAGGCTGCGCAAGAGCTCGGTGCGGCCGGCGCCGATCAGGCCGTAGAGCCCGAGCACCTCGCCGCGGCAGAGCTCGATGCCCGCGCCGCGCAGCAGCACCTCGCCGCGCGCGCGCGCCGAGCGCGGGTAGAGCTCGCGCACCTCGCGGCCGGCCATCAGGCGGATCCATTCGCGCTCGCTCGTGCCGGCGACGCTGCCCGCGCCGACGCTCTGGCCGTCGCGCAGCACCGTGAAGGTGTCGCACAGGGCGCGCACTTCCTCGAGCGCGTGGCTGACGTAGAGCACCGAGACGCCGCGCCCGGAGAGCGTGCGCACGAGCGCGAAGAGCCGCTCGACCTCCTCGCGCGGCAGGCTCGAGGTCGGCTCGTCGAGCACCAGCACGCGCGGTTCGCCGCGCAGCGCACGCGCGATCTCGACCAGCTGGCGCTCGGCTACGGCCAAGCTCGCGACCGGCGCCTCGAGCGGCAGCTCGGCGCGGCCCACGGCCGCGAGCGCGGCGCGCGCCTGTCCGCGCCGTGCCTTGCGGTCGATCCAACCCGCGCGCGCGGGCTCTTCTCCGAGCAGCAGGTTGTCCGCGACCGAGAGACCGGGGCAGAGCGCGAGCTCCTGGTGCACCATGCGCACGCCGGCCTGCGCGGCCTCGCGCGGCGTGCGCGGGGCGAAGGGCCGGCCCTCGAGCTCCATCGTCCCCGCATCCGGCGCCAGCGCGCCCGAGAGGATGCGCAAGAGCGTCGATTTGCCCGCGCCGTTCTCGCCGATCAGCGCGTGCAGCGAGCCCGCGCGCAGATCGAGGTCGACGCCCGAGAGCGCGCGCGTCGCGCCGAAGCTCTTCGCCAGGCCGCGCATCACGAGGCGCATGGGGCGCTACTCGAGCAGCTTCTGGATCGCCGGGTCGGAGAGCTTCTCGCGCGTCACGAGCACGACGCCCGTGTCGATCGTGGCCTCGACCGGTTCGCCCTTCAGGTGCGCCGCCAGCGTGCGCACGGCCAGCGCGCCCATCTTGCGCGGGTCCTGCACGACCAGCGCGTCGATCTCGCCCTGCTTGAGCGCTTCCAGGAGCGGCGGCGAGCAGTCGAAGCCGACGAAGCGCAGCTTGCCCGCCAGGCCCTCCTGGCGCAGCGCCAGCAGCATGCCGTAGGTCGCCGATTCGTTGGGGCAGAAGACGCCCTGCGCCTTGCGCAGCTCGCCCATCAGGTTGAGCGCGGCGGTCTTGGCCTCGCCGCCGGTCGCGCCGGCGTAGCGGTTGTCGACCGTGAGCTTCAGCCCGGCGTGCTGCGCCAGCGCGTCCTGGAAGCCCTGCTCGCGCTGCGCCGTGCTGGCCGAGCCGACCATGTAGCGCAAGAGCACCACGTTCCCGCCCTGCGGCAAGAGCCGCGCGAGCTCCTCGCCGCCGATCGATCCGCCCTTCAGGTTGTCGGTGGCGATGTAGGAGAGGTAGTCGACGCCCGGCGTGCCGTCGAGACCCGAGTCGTAGATCACGACCGGGATGCCCGCCGCGCGCGCGGCCTTGACCGGCGCGGCGAGTGCGGTGTGGTCGAGCGGCGCGAGCGCGATGCCGGCGACCTTCTGCGCGGTGAACTGCTGCACCAGCTGGATCTGCTGCGCGCGGTCGTCCTCCTGCAGCGGGCCCTTCCACTGCAGCTCGACGCCGAGTTCGGCGGCGGTCTCCTTCGCGCCGCGCTCGACGGCCTTCCAGAAGACGTGCGTGGTGCCCTTGGGCAGCACGGCGAAGACGGGCTTCAGCGGCGCGGCCGGATCGTGCGCCTTCGAGCAGCCGGCGAGCAGCAGCAGGGCGCAGAAGAGCGGGCGCGCGTGCATCATCACGAGGGCCCATTTCATACTGCGCACGCTCCGAGGCCGCAGCTTGTATTTGCGAAAAGCGCGCTGTGCGCGTAAAACGCCCACACCGGAGGTCCCCCCATGCCGCGCCGTGCCAGTGTTCCGACCCAGGCCCCTGGCCGCTACCGGGCGCCGGCCCTCGAGAAGGGTCTCGACATCCTCGAGCTCTCCGCGAGCCACCCCGAGGGTCTCTCGCAGGCCGAGATCGCGCGCGCGCTCGGCCGCTCGGTGGGCGAGATCTTCCGCATGCTCAACTGCCTGGTCGAGCGCGGCTACCTCTCGATCCTGCGCCCGGGCGACCGCTACGTGCTGACGCTCAAGCTGTTCGAGCTCTCGCACCGCCACGCGCCGCTGGCGCGCCTGCTCGACGCGGCCCTGCCGCTGATGCGCGCACTGACCGAGGAGGTGCACCAGTCCTGCCACCTGGTGGTGCTGCACGAGGGCCGCGGCATCGTGATCGCGCAGGCCGATGCGCCGGGCGAGATCGGCTTCGCGGTGCGCGTGGGCTCGGTGATCCAGCTCTCGACGACGGCTTCGGGCCGCGTGCTGCTCGCCTTCCAGGACGAGGAGGACCGGCGCAAGCTGCTGGCGCAGTCGCCGGGGAGCCTCGAGGGCGGGGCGAGCGTGCTCGACAAGGTCAAGCGGCGCGGCTACGAGGAGATGGAGAGCACGCGCATCCGCGGCGTGCACGATTTCAGCTACCCGGTCTTCAACCACCGCGGCGCCGCAGTGGGTGCGCTGACCGTGCCCTTCATCGAGCGCCTCGACCGCTCCGAGCCCGGCGGGCCGGCGGTGGTGCGCGCCGCGCTGCAGGAGGCCTCGCAGCGGCTCTCGGTGCTGCTCGGGTCGGCCGCGCGCACGGCGGCGGAACCGCTCGCGAAGGGCACATGAGCAGCGCCGCCCCCGTGCTGCCGCGCGACCTGCGCCAGCGCTGGCCGGTGGCCGCGCGCCCGCGCCCGGTGGTGATCGTGGGCGCGGGCGGGATCGTGAACGATGCGCATCTGCCGGCCTACCGCGCGCTGGGCCTCGAGGTCGCGGGCGTCTTCGACATCGACGCCGCGCGCGCGCAGGCGACGGCCGAGCGCTGGGGCATCGCGCGCGTGCACGCCACGCTGGCCGAGGCGCTCGCCACGCGCGGCGCGATCTTCGACCTGGCGCTGCCGCCCGGCGTGCTGCACGAAGTCGTCGCCGAGCTGCCGCGCGGCTCGTTCGCGCTGCTGCAGAAGCCGCTCGGCCTGGACCTCGCCGACGCGACGCGCATCCGCGGCGCCTGCCGCGAGCGCGGCATCACGGCCGCGCTGAATTTCCAGCTGCGCTTCAGCCCGGCCCTGCTGGCGCTGGCCGACGCCTGCGAGCGCGGCCTCTTCGGGCGCCTCGTCGAGGTCGAGGTGCACGTCAACTGCCGCATGCCCTGGGAGCTCTGGCCCTTCATGAAGGGCCTGAAGCGCATGGAGATCGCGCTGCACTCGATCCACTACCTCGACACGATCCGCGCGCTGCTGGGCGAGCCGCGCGCGGTGATGGCGCGCACGGTCAAGCACCCGGACGCGCCGGAGCTGGCCTCCAGCCGCACCACGGCGATCCTCGACTACGGCCCGGACGTGCGCTGCGCGCTCTCGGTCAACCACCACCACAAGCACGGCCCGAAGCACCAGCACTCGGAGCTGCGCGTCGAGGGCACGCGCGGCGCGGCCGTGGTGACGCTGGGCGTCAACCTCGACTACCCGCGCGGCCGGCCCGACGCGCTGGAGATCGCGCTCGAGGGCGAACAGACCTGGCACGGCGTGCCGCTCGAGGGCCACTGGTTCCCCGACGCCTTCCGCGGCCCGATGTCGAGCCTGCAGCGCGTCGCGGGCGGCGAGGACACGCGGCTCCCGACCTCGGTCGAGGATGCCTGGCACACGATGGCGCTGGTCGAGGCGCTGTACGTCTCGGACGAGTCGCGCGGGACGCCGCTGCCGCGCGATGGGGGTGCGCGATGAGCACGCAGCGCATCGACGCGCACCAGCACTTCTGGCGCCTCGCGCGCGGCGACTACGGCTGGCTGAAGCCGGAGCTCGGTCCGCTGTACCGCGACTTCGAGCCGGCGGACCTCGCGCCGCAGCTCGCGCGCGCCGGGATCGCGCGCACGATCGCAGTCCAGGCCGCGCCGAGCGCTGCCGAGACCGACCACCTGTTGGCGCTGGCACAGCGCAACCCCGCGATCGCGGGCGTCGTGGGCTGGATCGACTTCGAGGCGCCCGACGCGTTGGCCGAGCTCGAGCGCCGGCGCGCCAACCCGCGTCTCGTCGGACTGCGCCCGATGATCCAGGACCTCGCCGACGAGCGCTGGATGCTGCGCCCCGCGCTGCGCCCCGTCTTCGCGGCGCTCGAGAAGCACGGCCTGGCCTTCGACGCGCTGGTGCGGCCGCAGCATCTCGAGGCGCTGGTCGAGCTGGTCGAGCGGCACCCGGGGCTGCGCGTGGTGATCGACCATGGCGCCAAGCCGGCGATCCGCGAGGGCTGCGGCTGGGGCGGACGCGCGCGCTGGGAGGAGCGCCTGCGCCTGCTCGCGGAGGCGGGCTGCTCGGTCAAGCTCTCGGGCCTGCTGAGCGAAGCGCGGCCCGGCGCGGGCTTCGACGAACTCGCGCCCTTCGTCGAGCCGCTGCTCGAGGCATTCGGCCCGGCGCGCGTGCTCTGGGGCAGCGACTGGCCGGTCGTGCTGCTCGCCGGCGACTACCAGCACTGGTGGGAGCTCAGCCTGCAGCTCCTGCGCGGACTCTCGCTGGGCGAGCAGGCGCGCGTCCTGGGCGGCAACGCGCGCGACTTCTACCGTCTGGAGGCCGCATGAGCGCGCTGCGCATCCTCGATCTCGAAGTGCTCGACGTGCGCTTCCCGACCTCCGACGAGCTCGACGGCTCGGACGCGGTGCACACCGATCCGGACTACTCGGCGGCCTACGTCGTGCTGCGCACCGACGCGCCCGGCCTCGAGGGCCACGGCCTGACGTTCACGATCGGGCGCGGCAACGAGCTCTGCGTCGCGGCGCTGCACGCGCTCGCGCCGCTGGTCGTGGGCCGGCGCCTCGACGAGATCACGCGCGACTTCGCCGGCTTCTGGCGCGCGCTGACCAACGACTCGCAGCTGCGCTGGGTCGGCCCGGAGAAGGGCGTCGTGCACCTCGCGACGGCGGCGCTCGTGAACGCGGTCTGGGACCTGTGGGCGAAGTCGCGCAAGCAGCCGCTCTGGCGCCTGGTGGCGGACCTGACGCCCGAGCAGTTCGTGGCGCTGATCGACTTCCGCTACATCACCGACGCGCTCACGCCGCAGCAGGCGCTCGAGATCCTGCGCGCGGGCGAGCGCGGCAAGGCGGCGCGCATCGCGGAGCTCGAGCGCGCGGCTATCCCGCCTACACGACCTCGGCCGGCTGGCTCGGCTACCCCGACGAGAAGATCGCGCGCCTGTGCCGCGAGGGCATCGCCGACGGCTGGAACCACTTCAAGATCAAGGTCGGCGCCGACCTGCGCGGACGACATGCGCCGCGCGGCGGCTCGTGCGCGCGGAGATCGGGCCCGCAGCGCAAGCTGATGTTCGACGCCAACCAGCGCTGGGACGTGAACGAGGCCATCGCGCACATGCGCGAGCTGGCGCGCTTCGACCCCTGGTGGATCGAGGAGCCGACCTCGCCCGACGACGTGCTCGGCCACGCGACGATCGCGCGCGCGATCGCGCCGATCGGCGTCGCCACCGGCGAGCAGTGCCAGAACCGCGTGATCTTCAAGCAGCTCATGCAGGCCGACGCGATCCGCTTCTGCCAGATCGACTCCTGCCGCCTGGGCGGCGTGAACGAGGTGCTGGCGGTGATGCTGCTGGCGCAGCGCTTCGGCGTGCCGGTCTGCCCGCACGCGGGCGGCGTCGGCTTGTGCGAGTACGTCAACCACCTGATCATGATCGACCATGCGCGCATCGCCTGCACCAGCGAGGGCCGCGTGGCGGAGTACGTCGACCACCTGCACGAGCACTTCGAGAACCCCTGCGTCGTGCGCGGCGCGCGCTACCTCGTGCCCGAGGCGCCGGGCTACGGCATCACGATGAAGCGCGCTTCGCTGGAGCGCTTCGTGTTCCCCCTCGGACCCGTCTGGAGCGCGCGATGAGCGGACGAGTCGCAGGGCAAACGAGTCGCTCGTCACGGCGGCGGCCGCAGGCATCGGTCGCGCGAGCGCGCTGGCGCTCGCGCGCGAGGGCGCGCGCGTCGTCGCGACCGACGTGGACGAGGCCGGCTCGCGAGCCTCGCGCGCCGAGGAGCCGCGCATCGAGACGCGCGCGCCTCGACGTGCACCGACACGCGCGCGGTCGACGCACTCGTCGCGCGACTCGGCCCCTTCGAGGTGCTCTTCAAC
The DNA here is from genome assembly GCA_963829015.1 of uncultured Planctomycetota bacterium. GTDB lineage: Bacteria > Planctomycetota > UBA1135 > UBA1135 > JADJLZ01. The sequence goes on from CAWHGR010000001.1 coordinate 1,191,302, forward strand.
TGCGCCGGCTTCGTGCACCACGGCACGCTGCTCGATGCCTCGGAAGGCGACTGGCAGCGCTCGCTCGACCTGAACCTGCTCTCGATGGTGCGCACGATCCGCGCCTGCCTGCCGGGGATGCTCGCCGCGCAGCAGGGGCAGCATCATCAACATGTCCTCGGTCGCCTCGAGCGTGAAGGGTGCGCAGAAGCGCTGCGTCTACGGCGCGACCAAGGCGGCCGTGATCGGGCTGACGAAGTCCGTCTCGGCCGACTTCGTCGCGCAGGGCATCCGCTGCAACGCGATCTGCCCCGGCACGGTCGACACGCCCTCGATGCGCGGGCGCGTCGCGGCGCAGGGCGATGCCGAGAAGGCGCTGGCGGCCTTCGTCGCGCGCCAGCCGATCGGGCGCCTCGGCAGCGCCGAGGAGATCGCCGCGCTGGTCGTGTACCTCGCCTCGGACGAGTCGGGCTACACGACCGGCACGATCCACGTCGTCGACGGAGGCTGGAGCACGTGAAGCTCGTGCGCTTCGGTCCGAAGGGCGCGGAGAAGCCCGGCATCCTCGATGCAGCAGGCCGCGTGCGCTCGCTCGAGGGCGTCGTCGCCGACTGGGGCGGCATGTTCCTCGCCGACGAGTGGCTGGCGCACGTGCGCGCGACTCGAGCGCGAGCGCTTGCCGCTCGTGCCCGCCGGCACGCGCCTCGGTGCCTGCGTCGCGAACGTGCCCAAGTTCCTGTGCATCGGCCTCAACTACGCCGACCACGCGGCCGAGACCGGGGCCGAGGTGCCGCGCGAGCCGATCGTATTCGGCAAGGCGACGAGTGCCATCTGCGGGCCCTACGACGAGGTCGAGATCCCGCGCGGCTCGCTGAAGACCGACTGGGAGGTCGAACTCGGCGTGGTGATCGGCCAGCGCACGAAGCACGTTGCCGAGCGCGACGCGCTCGCGCACGTCGCCGGCTATTGCGTGGTCAACGACCTCTCCGAGCGCGAGTACCAGCTCGAGCACCTCGGGCAGTGGATCAAGGGCAAGAGCTGCGAGACCTTCGGGCCGCTCGGGCCCTGGCTCGTGACGCGCGACGAGGTCCCGGATCCGCAGAGCGCTCGCGCTGTGGCTCGAGGTGGACGGCCAGCGCTACCAGAACGGCAACACGCGCACGATGGTGTACGGTGTCGCGATGCTCGTCAGCTACCTCTCGCAGTTCCTGACGCTCGAGGCCGGCGACGTGATCTCGACCGGCACGCCGCCGGGCGTGGGCCTGGGCATGAAGCCGCCGCTGTACCTGCGACCCGGGCAGGTGATGCGCCTGTCCGTCGAGGGCCTGGGCGAACAACGGCAGGTGACGGTGCAAGGCTCATGAGCGACGACCTGCTCGTCATCGGCGGCGGCATCGTGGGCCTCGCGACGGCCTGGCGCTTCGGCCAGCGCTTCCCCGGCCGCAAGCTGTGCCTGCTCGAGAAGGAGCCCGGCATCGCCGCGCACCAGACCGGGCGCAACTCGGGCGTGATCCACTCGGGCATCTACTACAAGCCCGGCTCGCAGAAGGCGCAGCTGTGCCTCGCCGGCAAGCAGCAGCTGGAGCAGTTCTGCCGCGAGCAGGGCGTGCGCTTCGAGACCTGCGGCAAGGTCGTGGTGGCGCTCTCCGAGCGCGAGCTGCCGGCGCTCGAGCGCATCGCCGGGCGCGCGCGCGACAACGGCGTCGCGGCCGAGCGCATCGGCCCCGAGCGCCTGAAGGAGCTCGAGCCGCACGCGGCCGGCATCGCCGCGCTGCACGTGCCGGGCACGGGCATCGTCGACTACCCGGGCATGTGCGCAGCGCTCGCGCGCCTGGTGCGCGAGCAGGGCAACCGGATCGAGCTCGGCGCGCGCGTCTTCCACCTCGAGCGCCGCGCAGGCGCGATCGTGGCCTCGACGCCGCGCGGCGAGTTCGAGGGCCGCGCGCTGGTCAACTGCGGCGGTCTCTTCGCCGACCGCATCGCACGAGCTCGACGGGCTCGACCCGCGCGCGCGCATCGTGCCCTTCCGCGGCGAGTACTGGGAGCTGCGGCCCGAGGCGCAGAAGCTCTGCCGCAACCTGATCTACCCCGTGCCCGACCCGAACTTCCCCTTCCTGGGCGTGCACTTCACGCGCCTGGTGCTGGGCGGCGTCGAGTGCGGGCCCAACGCGGTGCTGGCCTTCGCGCGCGAGGGCTACACGCGCTCGACGATCGACTGGCCGGATCTCTCGGACGCGCTCTCCTACCCCGGCTTCTGGCGCCTGGCGCAGCGCCACTGGCGCGCCGGGATGGGGGAGATGCAGCGCTCGTTCTCGAAGAGTGCTTTCACGCGCGCGCTGCAGCGCCTGATGCCGGAACTGCGCGAGGACGACCTCCTGCCCGCGCACGCCGGCGTGCGTGCGCAGGCGCTCACGCCGCAGGGGACGCTGGTGGACGACTTCTGGTTCGAACAGGGCGAGCGCTCGGTGCACGTGCTCAACGCGCCCTCGCCCGCCGCGACGGCCTCGCTGGCGATCGGCTCGGCGATCGTGGACAAGCTCGAGGAGGCGCTGCGGTGAGCTCCGAGCGCTGCTTCCCGCACGAGCGCCTGCGCGAGTTCTGCGAGCGCACGTTCCGGCACTTCGGCGTGCCGGCAGCAGGACGCCGCGACCGCGGCCGAGGTGCTGATCGCCGCCGACCTGCGCGGCATCGACTCGCACGGCGTGGCGCGGCTGCACACCTACTTCGACATGCTCGAGCTCGGGCGCATCAACCCGCGCTGCAGCCCGCGCATCGTGCGCGAGACGCAGTCGACCGCGATGGTCGACGGCGACAACGGCCTGGGCCTGGTCGTCGGGCCCTGGTCGAACCGCCTGGCCATGGACAAGGCCGAGCAGGTCGGCAGCGGCTGGGTCAGCGTGTGCAACACGAACCACTACGGCATCGCCGGCTGGTACGTGCTGCAGGCGCTCGAGCGCGAGCTGATCGGCTGGTCGATGACCAACTCCACCAAGCTCGTCGCGCCGCTCTGGGGCGCCGAGCGCATGCTGGGCACCAACCCGATCGCGATCGCCTTCCCCGGGCTCGAGGAACCGCCGATCGTGATCGACATCGCGACCTGCACGGCGGCCTACGGCAAGGTCGAGATCGCGCGCCGCAAGCACGAGCCGGTCCCGCTCGGCTGGGCGATCGACAAGGACGGCCGGCAGACCAGCGACCCGCAGGCGATGATCGACGGCGGCGCGCTGCTGCCGCTGGGCTCGGAGCGCGAGCGCGGCGGGCACAAGGGCTACGCGCTGGCGCTGATGGTGGACGTGCTCTCGGCCGTGCTCTCGGGCGCCAACTGGGGCCCGTTCACGCCGCCCTTCGCGCTGCGCCAGGAGGTTCCCGCGCGCTCGGTCGGCAAGGGCATCGGGCACTTCTTCGGCGCCATGCGCATCGACGGCTTCCGCGATCCGACGGAGTTCAAGCGCCAGATCGACGACCTCGTGCGCACCTTCCGGCGCACGAAGCCCGCGCCCGGCACGGACGGGCCGCTGATCCCCGGCGACCCCGAGCGCGCCTCCGAGCGCGTGCGCAAGGCCGAAGGCGTGCCGCTCGTCGCAGCGGTGGTCGAGGACCTGCGCGACATCTCGAAACGCACCGGCATTCCCCTGGAGTGAACATGAACCTGCGCACCCTGACCCAGCTCTTCGTCCTCGCCTCGCTCGCGGCCGGCTGCTCCTCGTCCGGGGACAGCGGCCCCAAGCAACCCGATGCGCGCAGCGAGCAGGACCTGCGCATGGCCTGGTGGCGCGAGGCGCGCTTCGGGATGTTCATCCACTGGGGCCTCTACTCGATCCCCGCCGGCGAGTGGAAGGGCAAGACGGACCACGCCGAGTGGATCCGCGAGACGGCGCAGATCCCGGTCGAGGAGTACGAGAAGTTCCAGGCGCAGTTCAACCCGGTGAAGTTCGACGCCGAGGCCTGGGCCAGGATGGCCGCCGACGCGGGCATGAAGTACCTCGTGATCACCAGCAAGCACCACGACGGCTTCGGCCTCTTCGATTCGACGCAGACGGCACCTGGGACATCGGCGGCACGCCGTTCCAGCGCGACATCCTGGAGGAGCTCTCGGCCGCCTGCGCGCGCCACGGCGTGCGCTTCTGCTCCTACCACTCGATCATGGACTGGCACCACCCCGACTACCTGCCGCGTCGCAGCTGGGAGACGCCGCTCCGGCCGAGCGGCGCCGACTTCGAGCGCTTCGAGCAGTACCTGCACGCGCAGGTGACCGAGGTCGTCCAGCGACTACGACCCGGGCGTGCTGTGGTTCGACGGCGAGTGGGAGAACACCTGGACCCACGAGCGCGGCCAGAAGCTCTTCGAGCTGTGCCGCAAGCTCGACCCGAAGATCATCGTCAACAACCGCGTCGACGTGCACCGCGGCGGCATGGGCGGCTTCAGCGACTCCGAGGAGGCGCTGGGCGACTTCGGCACGCCCGAGCAGGAGATCCCGGCCACCGGCATGCCCGGCGTCGACTGGGAGACCTGCATGACGATGAACGACCACTGGGGCTACAACAGCCACGACACGAACTGGAAGTCGCCCGCTCGACCTGCTGCAGAAGCTGTGCGACATCGCCACCAAGGGCGGCAACTTCCTGCTCAACATCGGCCCGCGCTCCGACGGCACGTTCCCGCCCGAGGCGGTCGAGCGGCTCGCCGCGATCGGCGCCTGGATGAGGGTCAACGGCGAGGCGATCTACGGCACGAGCGCCAGCCCCTTCGACGAGCTGCCCTGGGGCCGCTGCACGCAGGCAGCCGAGGGCCAGAACACGCGTCTCAACCTGCTCGTCTTCTCCTGGCCCGGTGACGGGCGCCTCGTCGTGCCAGGCCTGGGCAACGAGCCGCTCTCGGCCGAGCTCGCCATCGCGCCCGGCAAGCCGCTGCGGGTCACGCGCGAGGGCGGAGAGCTCTCGATCCAGGTCCCCACTTCGCGGCCCGATCCCTGCGTGGGCGTGGTCGTGCTGCGCATCGCCGGCAAGCCGATCGTCCACCGCGCCCCGCGCATCGAGGCTGCGGCGCCGATCTTCGTCAAGAGCCTGGAGGTCTCGATCACGAGCGGCTCGGAAGCCCTCGAGGTGCGCTACACGCTCGACGGCAGCGAACCCTCGCGCAGCTCGGCCATCGCCTCGGGGCACGTCGTGCTCGACCACAGCGCAACGGTCAAGGCGCGCAGCTTCCAGGGCGGCAAGCCGGTTTCGCCGCTCGCGAGCGCCGAGTTCAAGCGCGTCGCGCCCTCGGCCGCGGCCGCGCAGGGCGGCGCGATGCCCGGCCTCGAATGCGTGATCTACCCCGGTTCCTTCGAGCGCGTGCCGGACTTCGGCAAGGAGCTGCCGGCCACGCGCCGCATCGAGCCCGCGCCGCGCCTGCCGCAGGGCTTCAAGAAGGAGCACGAGGCGCGCCGCTACATGGGCTTCGTCGACGTGCCCTCGAGCGAGGCCTGGGTCTTCACGCTCGAGAGCGACGACGGCGCGCAGCTCTGGATCGACGGCCAGCTGGTGGTCGACAACGACGGCCTGCACGGCGCGCTCGCGAAGAGCGGCGTCGCGGTGCTCGAGGCCGGTCCACACCCGATCGTGGTCGGCTGGTTCAACGCGACCGGCGGCGCGGCCCTCGATCTCTCCTGGAAATCGGGCAGCCACGCCTCCGAGGCCGTCCCGGTCAGCGCCTTCTCGCACTGAACGGCAGGCCCGCGTGCGCACCGTCATGCTTACGCTCGCTCTCGCAGCCGCACTGCCATCCGGCGAGCGCGCGCTGTTCGACGGGCGCAGGCTCGAGGACGTCCTCTTCCGCGCGCGCGCCTGGAAGCTCGAGAAGAGCTGGCTCGAGGGCAGCGGCGAGGCGAACGAGCTCCTCGGCGCGAGCCAGCTCTGCGAGGGCGATTTCGTGCTGCGCGCGCGCCTCGAACTGCCCGAGAAGAAGGGCCAGCGCGCGGCGGTCCTGCTCGGCTCGAGCCGCTTCGGGATCGACGGCGAGGAAGGCAAGCCCTTCACCGAGGGTCCGCTCTTCGGCGACCAGCACACGCTGCTCTCCGAGGCGGGCAAGGCCTGGTCGGCGGGCAAGCCTTTCGAACTCGAGCTGCGCCGCAGCGGCGAGAAGCTGAGCGTGGTGTTCGACAAGACGCCGGTCTACGAGCACACGATCGGCGCGCAGGCGATCGGCAGCTTCGGCCTCTCGCCTGGCAGCGGCAGGCTCAAGCTCTTCCGGCTCTCGATCGAGGGCACGCTGCGGGCCGCGGCTGCGCCGCCGCCCGCGGCCGACCTGCAGGGCGCGATCGACGCGTCCGTCGAGCGCGGCCTGGGCTACCTCGTGAAGGAGCAGCAGCGCGACGGCTCCTGGCCCTGCAACCAGCGCGGCTTCCTGACCGGCCAGACGGCGCTGTGCGTCTACACGCTGCTGCGCTGCGGCCTGGGCCTCGACCATCCGGCGGTCGCGCGCGGCCTGGAGTTCCTCGACCAGAACACGCCCGAGGAGACCTACTCGGCCGGCTACGCGCTGATGGCCTGGGAGGCGACGCTCGAGCCGCGCTACCGCCCGCGCATGGAGCTCGTGGTGGCGAACCTGATCGAGTGGCAGCACCAGGGCCACTGGAGCTACCCCGAGCAGCCCAACGACGACGGCTTCACCGGCTGGAAGGGCATGCCCGCCAATCCCGACCTCTCGAACACGCAGTACGCCGTGCTCGGCCTGCGCGCCGCCGCGCACGCGGGTGTCGCGATCCCCGACAAGCTCTGGAACGAGGTGATCGAGAGCGCGCTGCGGCTGCAGGAGACGCCCTCGAACGCCGACGTGCCGATCAAGAGCGGCGCCACGGGCACGGGCAAGCTGCCCGTGGCAGGCTTCAGCTATGCGCTCTCGGGCGGCGTCTCGGCCTCGATGACCGCGGCCGGCGTCACGGTCCTGACCATCGCGCGTGCCGAGCTCGGCCCGCGCGCGACCTCCAAGCAGGTCTCCGATTGCCAGCGCGCGATCGAGCTGGGCATCAACTGGCTGGGCGCGAACTTCTCGATCGAGGAGAACGTCGGCGGCGATTCGCGCTGGCGCTACTACCTGCTCTACGGCCTCGAGCGCGTGGGCATCCTGAACGACCTGCAGTGGATCGGCACGCACGACTGGTACGCCGAGGGCGCGCGCTGGTCGCTCGCCACCCAGTCCGGCGACGGCAGCTGGACCGACGCGCGCTGGGCGCCCGACAACTGGCACACGCACTCGCGCCAGTACGACACCTGCTGGGCGCTCCTGTTCCTGCGCCGCGCCTCGCGTCCGGTCGTGCGCACGGCGGGTTTCGAGCAGTTCGCGCTGCCCAAGCCGGCGCTCGACCCGGGCGAGCCCGTGCACCTGCGCGCGAGCGGCCGCACCACGGCGGTGCTGTTCCTGGGCGGGTTCAGCGACGCGGTGCTCGCGCGCTGGGGCGGCGGCGCGCTCTCCGGACTGCGCATCGCGCGCGTCGAGTACGTCGCCAACGGCGCCGTGGTCGAGAGCGTGCCGGGCAATCCGCAGAAGGGCTGGACGACCGAGGACTTCGTCGTGCGCCACACCTTTGCCGAGCCCGGCACGTACAAGGTCAAGGCGCGCGTCTGGATCGTCGCGCCCGACGCCCCCTCGGGCTCGAGCGAAACCGTGACCAGCCTCGAGTCGCAGGAGAAGACGCTCGTCTCCGACGGCACCTACGAGCCCTGGATGGAGCTCGCGGCCCAGGCGCGCGCGCGCAACCTGCTGGCCGGACTCGGTGCGAACGCGACGTCGAGCTCGCGCGATCCCGGCGCCGGCCCGGCCACGGACGCGATCGACGGCTTCGAGTGCACGCGCTGGCTGTGCGGCGAGAAGGACGCGGCGCCGCAGCTCGTCGTGCAGCTCGCGCGGCCGGTCAAGGCCTCGGCGCTGCTGCTCGGCCAGGCGCAGAACACGCCCGCGCTGAAGGGCGAGTACGACCGCATCACGCGCGTGTCGGTGCGGCTGAACAAGGACAAGGAGCCGCTCGAGTTCGCCCTCGAGGCCGACGAGCTGCGCCCGACGCAGTTCTCGTTCGGCAAGCAGGTGCTCGTCAGCCGGATCGAGATCAAGATCCTCGCGCGCGAGAAGGGCAAGCAGGCCGGCCGCGCCGGGTTCAGCGAGATCGCGCTGGAGAAGTGAGGGCGCGCCTCACTGGATCGTGAACTCGTGCAGGCGCAGCCAGTTCGGCTGGGCCTCGGTGGCGCGGATGCGCACGGCGCGGATCGGCTGCTGCGGCAGGTCGCAATCCACCGCCCCGTCCGTGAAGCCCGCGACCTCGATCCAGTCCCCGCCCACGGGCAGCACCTCCAGCACGCCGTGCTGCAGGCAGTCGTCCGGCTTCTCCGCGTCGCCGGTGGTGACGTGCGCGTGCTTGAGCGTGCGCACGCCGAAGAGCTCGAGCGTGACGTGGTCGTTCAGGCCCAGGGCGCCGTTGGACCAGAAGTAGCTCGACTGGTCGAGGTCGAAGGCGCGCTCGAGCTCATGGCCTCCCGACGCGGCGAGCGAAGTGCGCACGCGCGCCTTGCCCAGCACGACCAGCGCCTCGACCAGGAAACTCTCGCTGCCGTCCGGCCGGTAGAGCCGCGCGCGCACGCGGCAGTTCCCGTTGGGCAGCGGCATCGTGCCCTCCAGCGCCGTACCGCTCTTGTCGGGGTCGCTGCCGTCGAAGCTGACCTTGACCGTCGCGCCCGGGATCACCGGGGCGACGTGCAGGCGCGGCGGCGAGCCGCCGTCGAAGACCAGCGCACCCTCGAGCCCGGGCGGCGGGATCGGGCGGTAGTGCACGCCCTGGAAGCCCAGGCGGCGCTTGTGGATCGCCATGCGGCGCTGGAAGTCCGCGAGGTCCATCTGCTCGCGCGGCGTCCAGCACAATTCGGCCACGGCGCAAGCGCGCGGCCAGAGCATGTACTCGGCGTGCGCGGCGTTGGGCACGTATTCGGTCCAGAGGTTGCCCTGCGCGCCGAGCACGTGCGCGGCCTGCGCCTTCGTCAGCCCTGGTGGCACGGGCTCGTACTGGTAGACCTCCTCGAGCGGCGTGAAGCCGCCGATCGCCAGCGGCTCGCCCGATTGCGCCTGGTAGTGGTCGAGGTAGAGCGACTCGTTGGGGCACATGACCACGTCGTGGCCGGCCTGGGCCGCGTCGCGGCCGCCCTGCGTGCCGCGCCAGCTCATCACCGCCGCGTTGGGCGCGAGCCCGCCCTCGAGGATCTCGTCCCAGCCGATCACGCGCTTGCCTTTCGAGTTGACGAACTTCTCGATGCGCCTCAAGAACCAGCTCTGCAGCTGGGCCGTGTCGGTCAGCTTCTCGTCCTGCATGCGCTTCTTGCAGCGCTCGCACTTCTTCCATTCCTCGCGCGGGACCTCGTCGCCGCCGAGGTGCACGAAGCTGCCGGGGAAGAGCGCGAAGACCTCCGTGAGCACGTCCTCCAGGAAGCCGAAGGTGGCGTCGTTGCCGGGGCAGTAGATGCCGGCGTGCACGCCGGCCGGGACGTTGACGTCGAAGGGCCCGCCGCTGCAGCTGAACTCCGGATAGGCCGCCAGCGCCGCGACCGAGTGCCCGGGCATCTCGATCTCGGGCACGATCGTGATCGAGCGCGCGTTGGCGTAGGCGACGACCTCGCGGATGTCGTCCTGGGTGTAGAAGCCGCCGTAGCGGCCGGCCTTGTCGTAGGCGCTCGAGGACTTGGGCTCGAGGCCGAAGCCGATCGCCGCGCGCCAGGCGCCGATCTCGGTCAGCTTGGGGTGGCTCTTGATCTCGATGCGCCAGCCGTGGTCGTCCACGAGGTGCCAGTGGAAGACGTTGAGCTTGTGCAGTGCCATCGTGTCGAGCACGTGCTTGACCTCGTCCTTGGTCATGAAGTGGCGCGAGACGTCGAGCAAGAGGCCGCGCCAGGCGAAGCGCGGCCGGTCGCGGATCAGGACGCCCGGTGCGCTCCAGGCGACGCCCGTCTGCGTGGTGAGCGCGCAGAGCTCGGGCGGGAAGAGCTGCAGCAGCGTCTCGGCCCCGTGCAACAGGCCCGCCGGGCCGATCGAGCGCACGACCGCGCCGCCGTCCCCGACCTCGAGCGTGTAGCCTTCCGCGCCGAGCTGCGCGTCGGCGCCGGTGCGCGTGAAGAGCACGCTGTTGGCCGGCTTCTCGCCCTGCAGATCCTTGATCGGCAGCGGGAGTCCGGTCGCGGGTCGGGAGTGGATCACGAAGGCCGCGGCCGCGCCGCGCGTGCCCAGGTCCTCGGCCTCGGTCAGGACCTGCGTGCCCGCGTCGAGCGTGAAGCTCCCGGGCCCGCGTTGCACGGAGACCGGCTGCGGCACGAGCGCCAGCACGTCGTCGGAGGCGCGCGGCGCGAGGGCGGGGGCCAGAGCGATGAGCATCGAGAGCATGGATGAGACTCCTGGATGGAGAGAGGTACCCTCGCGCAGCCGTCGGCTGCAATGTTCATCCGCCGGCTTTCGCGGGCGACCAGGCCACGACGGGGATCTCGCGCGAGTAGAGCAGGTGCGGAGTCATCGGCTCGAGCTCGATCCCGGCCGCGATCGCCATCGTGTTGGTCCCAAAATCGGCCCGCGCGCGCTGCAGCGGCCAGGGGCCGTGGTGGATCTCGGCGCACTGGGCGAAACCGCCGCGCGCCGTGAAGAGCCGGAAACGATCGGTCAGGAAGCTCTCGAGCGAGCCGACCGAGGCCAGGAACGGCAGCCCCAGCGGCTGGTAGCGCAGCTCGAGCCGCGCGTCGCTCGCGCGCCGGTCGGTGCGCTGCGAGCGGTACTCGATCCAGCCGCCGCGTTCGAAGAGCTCCATCCGCGCGCGCAGGTAGTTGAGCCGGTACCAGCGCCGCGCGATCTCGACCGCCAGCGCATTGGCGGCGTCGAGCGAGAAGAAATAGACGCCGGGCTTGCCCTGGTGGCGCACGTAGGTGCGCACGTTCAGCTCGAGGAAGTTCGAGATCCAGGGCAGCACCGGCAGGAGCCGCGGTGCGACGCGCTTCATGCCGAAAGGCACGACGCCGACCCAGGCCTCGCCGTGGAAGAGGTCGAGCTCGAGCGGGGCGGGGAGCAGCTGCGCGAGCTTGCGCGCCTCGACGCGCCAGTGCGCGAAGAGCAGGTGGTACCAGGTCTGGCGCAGGGACCAGGACGAGCTGGGCGGTGGATAGGGACGATGCGCCGTCTCGTCCAGGGAAGCGGGAACGAGCATGCCGGGAGTGTAGCGAGCCCCTGCCAGGGGTCGAGAGGCCGATGAGCGCAGAATCGCAGCACTGGCCGGGTAGACTCGCAGCCTGATGGACCTGATCGAGGAGCTGCTCGGCCTGGTGGGTGCCCTCCAGGCCGGGCGGATCGACTACGCCGTCTGCGGCGGCATCGCGCTCGCCATCCATGGACACCCGAGGTTCACGCAGGACATCGACCTTCTCGTCCAAGCGGCGGATCGCGAGCGCCTCGCTGGAGTGGCCCGCACGTGCGGGTTCACGCTCGAGGGCATTCCCCTGCGGTTCGGCGCCGGCACGCCGAACGAGCGCGAGATGACGCGGCTCACGAAGGTCGATGGTCGGGATCATCTCACGCTCGACCTGCTGTTCGCCGGTCGAGCCTTGGGTCGGGTCTGGGCAACCCGCCAACCCGTCGAATGGCGCGGTCGGGAGCTTTGGGTCGTGTCGCGCGATGGGCTGGTGGAGATGAAGCGCATCTCGGGTCGCACGCAGGACGCAGTGGACATCGAAACGCTCACTCGTGATCCGAAGCGAGGGGCAAATGGCTGAGAAGCCGCCCGAATCGATCCCTCCCGAGGAGGTCGACCGCCGCCTGCGCGAGCTGCAGCAGCTCTACGCGCTCGGCAAGGCGCTGCGCGAGGTGCGTTTCCTCGACACGCCGCCCAAGGGGGAGCCCGATCGTGTGCGCGAGCGGCCGGACGAGTGAGACGGATTGCCTCGCGGAATCCCCACCGGATAGGATGCCGTTGTGACCCCGACACCCGAACGCGCGCGCAGGATCACCGCCCGGCTCGTGCGCCGCGGCGCGGCGGAGGGCGAGTTCGAGCGCGAGTTCTGGAACCGCCTCACCCCGGAGGAGCGCGTCGAGTGCCTGTGGGACATGGTGCTCGAGGTGCGCGAGCTGAAAGGCCTGAATGGCGACGAACCGCGACTTCAGAGATCTGTTCTTCGCGTTGAACGCCGCTGAGGTTCGCTACCTCATCGTGGGAGGGTACGCGATCACCTTCCACTCGCGGCCACGCTTCACGAAGGGCCTCGACGTCTGGGTCGATCCCGATCCGCTGAACGCCGAGCGCACCTGGCGCGCGCTGGTGGCCTTCGGCGCCCCGCTGCAGGAGCTGAAGCCGAGCGACTTCGCGAACTCCGAGCTCGTGTTCCAGATCGGACTGCCTCCGAACCGCATCGATGTGCTGATGGGAATCCAAGGCGTGTCCTTTCCGGATGCCTGGGAGCGGCGCGTACCCGCACAGTACGCCGATTGCGCCGTCGCCTACTTGGGGAAGCTCGACCTGATTCGCAACAAGCGTGCGGTCGGCCGGCCGCAGGATCTCGAGGACGTCCGCGCCCTCGAAGGGCAGTAGGCGATCAGCGTGGACTTGCCTGGGATGCGTCCCCGCGCGCTCCCTGGAGCCGTTCCCGACCCGCGTGCTAGCCTGATCCGACTGCACCCATGTTCGAGACCCTCACCCAGCGCCTGACGAAGTCCTTCTCCTTCCTGCGCGACAAGAAGGAGCTCACGGCCGACAACGTCGAGGAGGGCCTGAAGGAGGTGCGCGCGGCGCTGCTCGAGGCGGACGTGCACTTCAAGGTCGTCCAGGACTTCACCGAGAAGGTCCGGGCGCGCGTGCTGGGCGAGAAGCGCATCGGCGGCGTCGACGCCTCGCAGCAGTTCATCGCCGCCTTCCACCACGAGCTGGTCGAGCTGCTCGGGCCGAAGGACGCGCGCATCGAGTTCGCCAAGAACGGACCGACGATCGTGCTGCTGGCCGGCCTGCAGGGCGCGGGCAAGACCACGACCTGCGCCAAGCTGGCGAAGCACATGCGCGAGAAGTTCGGCCGCCGGCCGCTGCTCGTCGCTGCCGACGTCAAGCGCCCGGCCGCGGTCGAGCAGCTGCGCGTGCTGGGGAAGCAGATCGACGTGCCGGTCTTCCACCAGGCCGGGCTCGCGCCGCCGGAGCTGTGCCTGCGCGGCGTGGCCGAGGCGCGCGTCAAGGGCTGCGACCTGGTGCTGCTCGACACGGCCGGCCGGCTGCACGTCGACCAGGAGATGATGGACGAGGTGCGCTCGATCGCGCGCAGCGTCAACCCGACCGCGACCGTGCTGGTCGTCGACGCGATGACCGGCCAGGACGCGGTCAACTCGGCCGCGGCCTTCAACCAGGCGCTCGAGCTGACCGGCGTGATCCTGACCAAGCTCGACGGCGACGCGCGCGGCGGCGCGGCGGTCAGCCTCAAGGCGGTCACGGGCAAGCCGGTGCTGTTCACCGGCGTGGGCGAGAAGCTCGACGACCTCGACGGCTTCCACGTCGAGCGCATGGCCGGCCGCATCCTGGGCATGGGCGACGTGGTCGGGCTGGTCGAGAAGGCCCAGAGCGCGATCTCCGAGAAGGAGGCCCAGGCCTCGTTCGAGAAGATGGTGCTGGGCGACTTCACGCTCGAGGACATGCTCGGCCAGCTGCGCATGATCCGGAAGCTCGGGCCGCTCAAGAAGGTGCTCGGGATGATGCCCGGCATCGGCTCGCAGGTGGACTCGCTCGACATCGACGACAAGCAGATGAACCGGCTCGAGGCGCTCTTCACCTCGATGACCCCGCGCGAGCGGCTGCAGCCCGACGTGATCGACATGAGCCGCCGCCGGCGCATCGCGCGCGGCTCGGGCCAGGAGGTCGGCGCGGTCAACGACCTCTTGAAGCGCCACCGCGAGATGAAGCTCCTGATGAAGCAGCTCAACAAGATGGGCCTGGCCTCGCAGTTCGGCGGCAAGCAGAAGGAAGCCGCGCTGAAGTCGATGTCGGGCACCGGCGAACTGGCCTCGGGCAGCGCGGGCGGCGGCCTCTTCGGCGGCCTGGGCAAGGGCATCGGCGGCCTGTTCGGCGGGGGAGGCGGGGGCGCTCCGGCCTTGCCGCCGGGCGGATTCCCGGGCCTGGGCGGGGGACAGAATCCCTTCGGGCCGCGGCCGATGGGCTCCTCGCACACGCGCAAGTCGGGCAAGAAGAAGAAGGACAAGAAGCGCCGCCGCTGAGCACCTTTCCGGGCGCCGGAGGGCATTTCCAGCGGCCGCCTCTTGCCATCCGGCGCGGGAAAGTGTGTCCTATTCGCCCCGCATTCCGCCCGGAGAGCTCCCGGGCAGCGCGCCCATCCCCAACCCGATCTCACGCTCATGGCCGTAGTCATCCGCCTCCGCCGAACGGGGCGCACGAACCTCCCCTGCTTCCGCATCACCGCCACCGACTCGCGCTTTCCGCGCGACGGGCGCAGCCTCGAGACGCTCGGTCTCTACGACCCGCTGCGCAAGGAAGGCCAGGTGCAGGTGCAGCTCAACAAGGAGCGCGTCGAGTACTGGCTCAACCAGGGCGCCAAGGCCAGCGACTCGGTCGCCTCGATCCTGCGCCGCCAGGGCATCGTCGTGGCGCGGCCGGCGAAGAAGCGCGAGCGCGTGCGCTACAAGAAGACCGCCACGCGCGCGCAGCGCGAGGCGAGCAGCAAGCAGCGCGGCGAGCAGAAGCTCGCCCGCGCCGCCGCGCGCAAGAAGTCGAAGCGCGCCGCGGCCAAGGCCGCCGCCGCCGAGCCCAAGAAGGCAGAGTGAGTCGTCCAGGCGGCGGGCGCGTCCGGCGCCGCCGTCCCCTCGTCCGGCGCGCGCGCGCGACCGGTTCCTCCCGCGTCCACCCGGCCCTGCAGATCTCCGCGTGTCGAGCAAGAACGAACAGCTCTCGAAGCTCCTGAAGAAGATCACCCCGCGGGCGGCGCTCCCCAAGCCTCCCGAGGGCTTCAGCCTGCTCGAGCAGGGCCTCTTGTGCGTGCTCGCGCGCCACGTCCCGCAGGAGCGCGCCGAGACCTTCGTGGCCGCGCTGCGCAAGGCCTACCCGGAGTGGAACGAGATGCGCGTGGCGCAGACCGACGAGATCGCCGGCATCCTCAAGGGCGGCCGCGCCGCGCCGGAGCGCCTGCGCAGCGTCTGGGAGCCCGCGCGCGAGGCGCGCGACTACCTGCAGGAGATCTTCCAGAAGACGCACGCGATGGACCTCGAGTTCCTGCGCGGCGACGTCCCCGCCGGCGCCAAGATGCTGGCGCACATGCCCATCTTCGGCACGGCCGCGACCTGCCGCATCCTGGCGCTCGCCGGCGACCAGAAGGTTCCCGCCCACCCCGCGCTCGTGCGCGTGCTCGAGCGCACCGGCATCGTCGGCAAGGGCAACCTCAAGAAGGCCAAGGACCTCGAGGACTATCCTGCCCTCCTCCGAAGGCAGCGCGCTGCTCGAGCGCGTGGGCGAGGTCGCCGACCGCTGGTGCCACGCCAAGACGCCCGCCTGCCACGAGTGTCCGCTGGTCGACGAGTGCACCTTCGGCAAGAAGGCCTTCCAGGAGTGGAAGGTCGCGCAGGCGCGCGCCGAGGCGCAGCGCCAGCGCGAGTCCGCGCGCCGAGCCGCGCTGGAGAAGAAGGAGCAGGAACGCCTCAACCGCGAGGCCGCGCGCCTGCAGAAGAAGAACGACGCCATCCGCCAGAAGCAGGAGCGCGAGAAGCAGAAGCGCGCCGCGATCGAGGCCCGCAAGCGCGAGGCCGAGGCCGCCAAGCAGCGCCGCATCGCCGAGATCGCCCGGCGCAAGCTCGAGGCGCAGAAGGCCGAGCAGAAGCGCAAGGCGCTGGCCGAGAAGCTGGCGGCCAAGAAGAAGGCCGCAGCCGCCGCCAAGAAGGTGAACGGCGCGCGCAAGGCGCGCAAGAAGTAGCGTGCCCGCGCTCTCGCGTCCGCTGGTGCTGGCCTCGGCCTCGCCGCGCCGGCGCGAGTTGCTCGAGCAGGCCGGCCTCGCGTTCACGATCGAGGTCTCCTCCGTCGACGAGGACCTCCATCCGCTCACCCCGCCCGAGGAAGCCGCGCTCGAGCTGGCCGAGCGCAAGGCGCGTGCGGTCGCGCACAGGATGGGAGGGCGCGATGTGCTCATCCTCGCCGCCGACACGATCGTCGCCGTCGGCGCGCAGATGCTGGGCAAGGCGGCCGGCGATCGGGAGGCGGGCGAGATGCTCCGCACGCTCTCCGGTACCCGCCACCGCGTGATCACCGGCGTCTGCACCCTGCGCACGCGCGACCTCGCGCTCTGCCGCGGCTTCGAGCGCACCTTCGTCACGATGCGCGCGATCACCGACGCCGAACTGGCTGCCTACGTCGAGAGCGGCGAATGGCAGGACAAGGCCGGCGCCTACGCCATCCAGGAGACCGCCGACCGCTTCGTCACCTCACTCGAGGAAGGCGGCTTCGACAACGTCGTCGGCCTGCCCGTCGAACTCTCCCTGCGCCTGCTCGCCGAACTCGACCAGCGCGGGTTGAAAACTCAGCCCGCCTGAGTTTTCAACCCGGCGCGCTTCGACTCCCCGGCCATCCTGGGTCCGAGATCGCACGCGTTCGACGGGCGAGTTGCCTCGAGTTCCTGAACGCGTGATAGGCGCTCAACCCGTAGATCACCACGCAAGGAGCCGGGATGACCATGAAGAACAAGCCGAACAAACCGACGTCCTCCAATTCCCTGATGATGCTGAACAGTCCGAGCGCGCACCACGCAGTCGCGAACAACGCGCCGAGCACCAAGACGATCGCGAGCGCGAGCTCGCTTGCAGGTCCGCGAGTGTTCCTGGAAATCCAGAGCGAGAGGGCGGCCGCCTCGATGACAACGAAGATGGCCTGACCCCCGACGATCCAGGCATTCGGTCCGTAATCGCCATGCTCACCAAAGATTGCGATGAACCCCAGCGGCCAGAGGAGTACGGGGCCGATCACCCCGAACAGGAAGCCGTACCAGCGGTAGCCGCGGGAGAGCTCGAAGGGCTCCATGACCGAATTCTACCCTTCGACCCGTGGTGGGCCTGCCTCCCGCCCCCGCTCGAGATCGCCCCAGAGGCCACGCTTCGAGTCTGCCCCGCCCTCTAAGAACACCAACCCGCCTGAGTTCTTCGTCCAACTCTCCCTGCGCCTGCTCGCCGAGCTCGACCAGTGCAGCTGAACGGTGAAACATGCCGCACTCTCCAGTCCTTCCCGAGTTTCAGGCGGGGGCGACGGCTGGCGGGGTTGCGCGCGAACGCCGCAGAGCCCACCAGCCATTGACGAGCAGCCAGGGAGCCACGCAGACGTGCAGGGCCATGATCTGCATCGCGAATGACTGTCTCGACTCGACGGTGGGCGGGAGCCATACGAAGACGAGGGGGCCGAGCGCGAGCACCAGTGCGCCCCCGAGGAGCATCCAACGAGCAAGCGCGCGCTCCCGGACCTGCGATCTCGCCGTTCCGAAGAACCAGAAGACGAGCGAGAGCCCTGTGCCGAACAGCAGCACCGCGTCCAGCGCGGTCGTGATTGCAAGCGGCCACGCCCTCTCGTCCATGAAGAACGCGTAGCCAGTCAGCACGGAGGATTCGTTCCCCACGGCGACGCAGGGTGCGAAGCCGAAAATGATCGACAGTGTCCTCCACCACCAGCGCTCCCCGACCGGTCGGGCTTGCTCTCGGTGTGCGTCAGTCATGGACACTCCAGCCCGGCTGGATTCTACGACTCTCCTCGCACTTCCGGAACCGCCGCGCAGGCCTGGGTGAGAGAACCAGCCCGCCTGAGTTTCTCACCCCTCGTCAGGAGGCGCCAACGCGGGTTCGCCCTATCCACGCGACGCGCGCGTGGATCGCGTAGACGAACATGCAGACGACTGGGCTGGCGAAGACTAGCGCGATTGGGCTGTGCCAGAGCATGTCGCGTTCGGGCTCACCGAGCAGCGCTATCAGGCCCCAGAGCGCGAACAAGGACCAGCCCGCCGCGAAAACAACTCCGAGACCGAAGAGGAATGCAAATGCTCGGCTGGCAGCGGCCGAGACCGGCCGGCGAAGAAGCCAGCGCGTCATGCCTGCGACCTCGAGCGCGACGAACACGGTCGATCCACGCCATAGGAGATGGTGGGCAAGCGAGCTCGGCTCTGCGGACTCGGGTGGCGTTCCGAATTCCAGTTGCGCGATCCAGGTCCAGATCCACACGGGCCCTGCCACGCCGAGGATGAAGCTCAGGATGCGCCAGGCGAGCGTGTACTCGAAGGGCACGCGGCTCCGGCGGAGCGATCCGCTGACGTCGCCCGAACTCTCGAGACCCATGGCAGCCATTCTAGCCCGGCCGCAGGCAAGCTGAGCCTGCTACGCGCTCGCCGTCTGCCGCTTCAGATCCCTGGCGCGCGCGAATGCGAGCCGCGCATTGCCCCCGTAGACCACGATGCAGGCGAGCGGGCTCGCGGCGATCATCACGCAGCTCCACCAGCCGGGCTCGGTCGCATGCTAGATCGCCTGCAGCATCGCGATGAGCCCGATCAGCCCGAAGCAGCTCCACGCGGCGGCGAACAGCGCTCCGAACGCGAAGAGTGCGGCGAAGGCGAGCTCAGAGGTGCGCGAGCGGTGCTCGGTGAGCATCCAGAGCACGAGTCCGCCCATCTTGAGCACGACGATCGCGAGGCAGCAGAACAGGAATGGTTCCTGCAGGATCTGCTCGGCCTCCGCCTTGCCGATCCAGCCCCAGACCAGGGTGGGTGCGAGCACGCCGCAGAAGAGGCTGAACAGGTGCCAGGATCGCGAGAGCACGAGCGGCTCCATGCCGCCGATTCTAGCGCGGCGCCGACTGCCCCAGGAAGCGCTCCAGCAGCCTGTGCAGGTCCTTCTGGTCCACGGGCTTGGCCAGGTACTCGTCCATTCCGGCCTGCATGCACAGCTCGCGGTCGCCGTCCATCGCATTGGCGGTCAGCGCGACGATCGGCGTGCGGGCTCCACCCTTCTCGCGGCTGCGGATCTCGCGGGTCGCCTGCAGGCCGTCCATGACGGGCATCTGGCAGTCCATCAGCACCACGTCGGGCTGCTTGCTCTCCCAGATCCTGAGCGCCTCGGCGCCGTCCTCGGCCAGCAGGTGCTCGACGCCCAGGCGCGTGAGCAGGGCCAGCATCAGGCGCTGGTTGACCGGGTTGTCCTCGACCAGCAGCACGCGGCCCTTGAGCTTGGGCAGCGCCGCCAGCGGCTTGCTGGCGAGCGGCGCGCGCGGCTCGTCGAGCTGCGGCCCGCACAGCGCCACGGCCGCGGTGCGCAGGTGCTCGCGGCGCACGGGCTTGGTGAGCACGCGGTTGATGCCCGCGCTGAGCGCCTCGCTCTTGTGCCCGCGCTGCGTCCAGGAGCTGAGCATCAGGATCGGCAGGGCCGAACCCTGCTTGCGCGCGCGGATGCGGCGCGCGAGCTCCATGCCGTCCATCTCGGGCATGTGCAGGTCGATCACGGCCAGCGCGAAGGGCCGCGCATCCTCGGCGCGCGACAGGAGCTCGAGCGCCTCGGCCGCGCTCTCGGCCTCGCTGACCGAGAAGCCGAAGGCGTTGAGCTCCTCGCGCACCAGCGCGCGGTTGGTGGCGTTGTCGTCCACGCACAGGACGCGCAGGCCGCGCAGTTCGGCCGGCAGCTCGGCCGGCGCCAGCACGCCTTGCGGGCGCGCTTCGAGCGGCAGCGTGAACCAGAAGCTGCTGCCCTTGCCGGGCGCGGACTCGACGCCGATCTCGCCGCCCATCAGGTCGCACAGGCGCTTGGAGATCGCCAGGCCCAGGCCCGTGCCGCCGTAGCGGCGCGTGGTCGAGCAGTCGACCTGCGTGAAGGCCTGGAACAGGCGCAGGCGCGCCTCCTCCGGGATGCCGATGCCCGTGTCGCGCACGCGCACGTGCACCAGCGGCGCGCCGTTCGGGCCGGGCAGCGTGCTGGCCAGCACGCAGACCTCGCCCTCCTCGGTGAACTTGATCGCGTTGCCGACCAGGTTGACCAGCACCTGGCGCAGGCGCGAGGGGTCGCCGCGCACACAGCGCGGCAGGTCGGGTTCGATGCGGCAGACGAGCTCGAGACCCTGGGCGTGCGCGCGCTCGGCCAGCACCTCGACCGAGTCCTCGATCGCCGTGTGCAGGTCGAAGTCGATCTGCTCGAGCTCCAGGTGCCGCGCCTCGATCTTGGAGAAGTCGAGGATGTCGTTGAGCAGCGCCAGCAGCGCCTCGGCCGAGGACTGCACCGTGCGCGCGTAGTCGGCCTGGTCCTGCGAGAGCGTCGTCTCGAGCAGCAGCCGGTTCATGCCCAGCACGCCGTTCATCGGCGTGCGGATCTCGTGGCTCATCATGGCCAGGAAGGCGCTCTTGGCCTCGCTGGCCGCCTCGGCCTGCTCCTTGGCGCGCGCCAGCTCCGCCGTGCGCTCCTGCACGCGCTGTTCGAGCGACTCGTTGTGCGTCTCGATCTCGGCGCGGTGCTTCTGGCCCGAGCGCGCGAAGAAGTAGCCGCCCAGGACGAGCAGCAGCGAGCCGGCCGCGGAGACCCAGGTGAACTGGTTGGCCGAACGCACCTCGGCGCGCTCCCAGAAGTCGCTCGTCGGGCCGCCCGGCCCAGAGCGTCCAGGGAGCGAGGTCGTGGATCGAGAGCGGCAGCACTTCGGAGTAGAGCAGCTCCTTGGCCGGCAGCCCGGCGCGCAGGCTGGGCAGGTGCTCCTGCCAGGCGCCCCCGACGTGCGAGCCGGCCGCGTAGCCGCGCTGGCCGTTGCACAGCGCGAAGCGTCCGGCCGGCAGGAGGTCGCGCAGGGCGTGCGTCAGAATCACGCCCGAGATGCAGCCCTTGAGCTGGCCATCGGGCGCGAAGAAGGGCACGGACCAGACCAGGCCCGAGCGGTCCGCGTCGTCGGGGTGCAGCGGCGAGAGGCGCGAGTTGTCGCAGGTGATCACCTCGGGTCCCGAGAGCAGCGGGTAGCTGAGGCCGTCCACCGCCTGCTCCTGCGGGCAGCGCTCGCGCATCCAGGCCAGCTGCTCGCGCATCAGGCGGTACTCGTAGACCTCGATCTCCTCGAGCTCCGAAGTCTTGCCCTTCGGCTCCTCGGGGCCGGCGTGACGCCCGACGATCAGCTCGTCGAAGGTCGTGATCGGCGCCTCGGCCTCGTGCGTGTTGGGGTCGATGCGATCCGGGTCGAGGTCGAGCGGGACGATGTAGACCTCGCTCATGGCCACGTTCTGCGCCAGCGTGTTGTAGATCTCCTGCACGCTGTAGCGCGCGTCCTCGCCGAAGTCGTGGGCGTAGCGGTCGATCGAGCGCACGCCCGGCAGGCGCGCGATCGTGCGCAGGCCCTGGTACATCTGCAGCACCGTGTGCTCGAGCTCGTGCGCCACGTCGAGCGAGCTGTCCGCGGACTCCTTGCGATAGTGGTCCAGCGCCGATTGGATGTCGGCGTGGTGCTTGATCGCGAGGCCGGCCCAGACGAGCGGGGCGAGGGCCAGGATCCACCGGGGGCGGCGGGGCGGCATGGGGACTTGCGGCCGTTCATCGACCCGTTTCGGCGCGGCCCTGTAGGGTCCTCGTCCGCGAGCCGTGCAAGCCGAAAAACTTGCCTGTGCGAGGTCGCGCGGCTACCCTGTTCCACCCCGAATCGCGCTCCGAGGCCCCGCACCGGGGATTCCCGGAGCCCAACGAGCGCAGGCGAACATCATGAAGGCCGACATCCACCCCAAGTATTTCGATTGCCACGTCCACTGCGGCTGCGGCAACACCTTCACCACGCGCGCCACGGTGAAGGAGCTGCACATCGAAATCTGCAACGTCTGCCACCCCTTCTACTCGGGCGTGCAGAAGTTCGTGGACGCCGCCGGTCGCGTGGACCGCTTCCGCAAGAAGTTCGGCGAGAAGACCGCCGCGCTCGAGAAGAAGACGACCTAGGCCGGCGCGGGCGCTTGCCCGGCATGCAGATTCGCTCCCTCCATCGTCGCCAAGCTGCGCGCGCAGGCAGCGCGCCACGGCGAGCTGACCGAGATGCTCTCCAGCCCGGAGATCCTCGCGGACACGAAGCGGTCTGCCGGCGCTGTTGCAGGAGCGTGGCGCGCTGGAGTCGCTGGCCGACCTGGCTGCGCCGCCTCGACAAGCTGCAGGAGCGGCGGCGGGAAGCCGAGGCGGATCCTGGCCGAGGCGCGCCCGATCCGGAGCTCGCGGCGCTCGCGCGCGAGGAGCTGGCAGCAGCTCGAGCCGCTGGAGCAGGCCTTCGACGCCGAGCTCAAGGCAGGCGCTGGTCGACCGACAAGGAGGACCTGCGCCGCAAGGTGATCGTCGAGATCCGCGCCGGCGTCGGCGGCGACGAGGCGACGCTCTTCGCGCGCGATCTGTACGGCATCTACCGGAAGTACTTCGAGGCGCGGCGCTGGAAGGTCGAGGAGTTCGACGTCTCCACGAGCGAGATCGGCGGCTTCAAGGAGGTCGTCTTCGCGGTCGAGGGCGAGGGCGCCTGGGCGCGCCTGCGCTTCGAGTCCGGCGGCCACCGCGTGCAGCGCGTGCCCGCAGACCGAGGCGCAGGGCCGGATCCACACCAGTCGGCCGCGACGGTGGCGGTGCTGCCCGAGGCCGAGGAGCTCGAGATCGAGCTGCGGCCCGACGACCTGCGCATCGAGACCATGCGCGCCGGCGGCGCGGGCGGCCAGCACGTCAACAAGACCGAGTCGGCCGTGCGCATCACGCACATCCCGACCGGCCTCGTCGCCGTCTGCCAGGACGACCGCAGCCAGCAGCGCAACCGCGCGCAGCGCGCATGCGCATGCTCAAGGCGCGCGTCTACGAGCGCGAGCGCAGCGCGCATCGCACGCCGAGCGCTCGGCCGAGCGCAAGAGCCAGGTCGGGAGCGGGCGACCGCATCGAGCGCATCCGCACCTACAACTGGCCGCAGAACCGCGTCACCGACCACCGCCTGAACCAGAACTTCTCGCTCGAGCAGGTGCTCGACGGCAAGCTCGACCCGCTGCTCGACGCGCTGGTGGCGCAGGACCGCGAGGAGCGCATCCGGAATCTCGCCTGAGCGCGTCGCCACGCGCTACCATCGCAGCGTGGCGGATCCCGGGAAGCTGCTGGCGAGGCTGGCGCGGCACTATCGTGTCGAGGACGGCCGCCGCTTCCGTCTCGCCGATCACGATCCCGGCGGAGGTGCGCGCGGTCTCCGGCAAGGTGCAGGCGAAGCAGCTGCTCGAAGCCGGGCGCGAGCGCCTGCGCGAACTGCAGGAGCGGCTCTACGCGCAGGACCGCTGGTCGGTGCTGATGGTGCTGCAGGCCATGGACGCGGCCGGCAAGGACGGCACGATCGAGCACGTGATGTCGGGCGTCAATCCGCAGGGCTGCCAGGTGACCTCGTTCAAGGCGCCCTCGGAGGAGGAGCTCGACCACGACTTCCTCTGGCGCGTCGCTCGCGCGCTGCCCGAGCGCGGCCGGATCGGGATCTTCAACCGCTCGCACTACGAGGAGCTGCTGGTGGTGCGCGTGCACCCCGAGCTGCTCGAGCGCCAGCGCCTGCCCAGGAAGCCCGCGGGCGAGGCGCTCTGGAAGCAGCGCGCGCGCGACATCGCCGCCTGGGAGGCGTATCTCGCGCACAGCGGCGTCGCGATCGCGAAGTTCTTCCTCAACGTCAGCAAGGACGAGCAGCGCCGGCGCTTCCAGGAGCGCCTCGACGAGCCGGCCAAGCACTGGAAGTTCCGCCTCTCCGACGTCGAGGAGCGCGCGCGCTGGGGCGCCTACCAGGAGGCCTACGAGCAGGCCATCGCGCGCACTGCCGCGCCGCACGCGCCCTGGTACGTCGTGCCGGCCGATTCGAAGTGGTTCATGCGCCTGGTGGTGCTGGCCGGGCTGATCGAGACGCTCGAGGCGCTGGATCTCTCCTTCCCGCGCGTCGTCGGCCCGCGCAAGGCGGAGCTCGACCAGGCGCGCGCGCTGCTTGCGGCGGAGAAGCGCAAGGCGCGGGGGCGTTCGAAGTAGCCTCGAGCCGTCAGCCCTTCGAGCGCGCCAGCTTCAGCGGATCGACCACCTCGACGAAGTCGAAGGCATGGAAGTGCCGGTCGCGCGTGACGATGCGGCGGATGCCGTGCTCACGCATCATCACGGCGATGTGCAGATCGTGCAGGATGCTGCCTCGCAAGCCGGGATGCGACCGTTCGCAGTCCGTCAGCACCTCGAGATGCTCCTCCGTGTGCTCGAGTACGCGCAGGCCTCCGCTTGTGATGAGCGTCCGCACGAATGCGATTGCCCTCTCGAGGGGCCACGGTTTCTCGAGCACGCGCGGATGGGTCGTGATCCGCAGGAATTCGTAGACAACGCTCCAGGTCGTGTACCAGGGCGTCTCTCCGCCCGACCATTGCTCGAGCAGCTTGCGGCAGGCTCGGTGCTCCGGTCCTTCGGGGTAGATCGCGTAGAACAGGAAGTTCGCATCGACCAGGATCAACGCTTGCGCCTCTCCTCGTCGAACAGCTCGTCGAGCTTCTCGCGGTCGCAGATGTCGACGAGCAGGCGCCCGCCGTCGAGGATCGGTAGTTCGAGCGGAGGGGGCTGCTCCTTGCCACGCTGCAGGTACATGCGCAGGGCGGCCTCCACGACGGAGGAGATCGTGCTGTGTTGCCGGGCCGCCTCGCGCTTGATGTCGGCGAAGACGCGGTCGGGAATCGTCAAGGTCGTCTTCATACGGAGAAGTGTATCGTCAGTATGGAATTCCATCCAGCAGCTCATCGAGGTTCCTCCATCCCGAAGACGCGCCTCGGGGCTGGAGGTTGCGCCCGGAACATGGAAAAACAGGGACCGTGACTGCCACACCCCCGACCCCGACCCGCCCGCGCACGGCGCAGGAGATGCTCGCGATGGCGCGCGCCTTCCTCGAGCGCAAGGGCGTCGGCGAGGCGCGCCTCGAGGGCGAGCTGCTCGTCGCGCACGCGCTCGGCCTGGACCGGCTGCGGCTCTTCATGCAGCTCGACCGGCCGGTGGACGGAGCCGAGATCGACCGCGCGCGCGACCTGCTCGTGCGGCGCGGGAAGCGCGAGCCGCTGGCCTACATCACGGGCGAGCGCGAGTTCTACGGCCGGCCGTTCAAGGTCGGGCCGGGCGTCCTGATCCCGCGGCCGGAGACGGAGCTGCTCGTGGACGAGGCGCGGCGCGTCGCGGCCGAACTCGGCGAGCGCGAGCTGCGGATCGCGGATCTGGGCACGGGCTCGGGCTGCATCGCGATCACGCTGGCGCTCGAGCTGCCGCGCGCGCGCGTCACGGCCTTCGACCTCGCGCCGGCGGCGATGCTCTGTGCGCAGCGCAACGCCGAGCTGCTCGGCGCGAAGATCGAGCTCTCCGAGGGCGACGGACTCGCAGGCCTGGCGCAGCGCGGGCCGTTCGAGCTGCTGGTCTCCAACCCGCCCTACGTGACGCGCGCGGAGCAGGCGACGCTCGCGCCCGAGGTGCGCGAGCACGAGCCCGAGCTGGCGCTCTTCGCCCCGGAGGATGATCCCGATTTCTGGGCGCGCACGCTGCTCGAGCGCGCCCGCGGCTGGCTCGCGCCGGGTGGCGCGCTGCTGGTCGAGCTCGGCCACCAGCAGGGCGCGCGCGTGCTCGCACGCGCGCAGCAGCTGGGTTGGCAGGCTGCGCTCGTGCGCGACCTCGCCGGCATCGAGCGCGTGCTGGTCGCGCGGCTCGCTCGGGGCTAGGCTCTGGGCGTGGATCGCGAGCGAGAGATTGGCCCCGGAGCGCAGGACGAGCCTGCGTCGGACGGACCGCGTGCGAACTGGCCGACGCGCAAGGTCGGCTTGCACGATCCCGAGGACGAGAGCCACGTGCGCAGCCTGAGCCCGGGGGAGCGCATGTCGATGGTCTGGCAATTGACGCTGCAGGCCTGGGCCTTCAAGGAAGGTCTCGCGCATGAACCGCGACTTCAGCGACATGTTGTCCGCGTTGTGCGGCGCGGGAGCTGAGTTTCTCGTCGTCGGCGCGCACGCGCTCGCCGCGCACGGTCGCCCGCGCGCCACCGGCGATCTCGACCTCTGGGTCCGGCCGACCAAGGAGAATGCGCAACGCGTGTGGAAGGCTCTCGCGGCGTTCGGCGCGCCGCTCGAGGGTCTGCGCCTCGCGGACCTCTGCGATGCCGACGTCGTGTTCCAGATCGGCCTTCCTCCGAACCGCGTCGACATCCTGACCGCGATCGACGGGGTGGAGTTCGAGGCGGCGTGGACCCGCAGGATCCAGGTCCCGCTGGCTGGTCTGGAGATCCCGGTGCTCGGGCGCGCGGATCTGCTCGTGAACAAGCGCGCGGCCGGAAGGCCGAAGGACCTGGCCGATCTGGCCTGGCTCGAGGCGCCGGATCCGCCGCAGGGCCGCCACTGAGGCGCTCTCAGGCGCCCGACTTGCCGCTGGCGCGCTCGATCGCCTCGGGACCGAGGCCGGCCACGAATTCCTCGACGGCCTTGCGGTCGATCTCGGCCATCTCGTGCACGAAGACCGCGATCTCGTAGTGCTCGAGCGCCTTGGAGATGCGCTCGCAGCGCACCACGGCGCCCGCGCCGCGGATCCGCCGCAGGCCCGCGGCGAGGCGCAGGTCGAGCGACAAGTCGAGCACGGTCATGAGCGGGATCGAGCGGTCGAGGAAGAAGCACACGCCGGCGCGCGAGATGTCGCGCAACCGCGCCTCGCAGCGCGTGCCGCCCAGGTTCAGGGTGACCGGCATGTCGCAGGCTGCGCGCAGCCAGCGGCGGCGTTCGGAACCGGAGAGGGGCTTCTTCTGGGGGCGGTCTTGGGTCGGCATCGCGAGGTGCGCTGTTCGAGGGGCCTGGGGGCATCCTACGGTGCCGCGGGGCCGGATGTCCCGAACTTCCCCGCGCGATTCCCCTGCGTGGCGCCAGCGGCTAGACTGCGCCCCGGAGCAACCATGTCGAGCTACAACAAAGTGATCCTGATGGGGAACCTGACGCGCGATCCCCAGCTGACCTACACGCCGAGCAACATGCCGATCTGCAAGTTCGGGCTGGCGGTCAACCGCCGTTTCAAGGACTCGCAGAGCGGCGAGTGGAAGGAAGAGCCCACTTTCGTCGACATCACGATCTTCGGCGCGCGCGCGGAGCCCTTCGCGCGCTACCACACGAAGGGCAAGCCGGCCTTCATCGAGGGCACGCTGCGCCTCGACACCTGGGAGGACAAGAACGGCGGCGGCAAGCGCTCGAAGCTCTACGTCGTCGCCGACACCTGGGAGTTCGTCGGCGCGAGCGGCGGACGCGGCGAGGGCGCGCCGATGGGCGAGCGCAGCGCACCGGCGGCTGCGGGCGGCGCCCAGCAGGAAGCGGCCGACGGCGGCTTCCCGGCGCCGGACGACACGCCCTTCTGATCCGCGGAGCCGCGGTGGATCTCACGCTCCAGCTCTTCGCCGCGCTGCGCGAGCGCGCGGGACGCTCGGAGCTGCGCGCTGACCGGCCTGCGCGAGGGGCTCGCGGTCGAGGAGCTGAAGCGCGAGCTCGAGCGCGCGCACCCCGAACTCGGCTCGCTGGCGCACGTGGCGGTCGTCGTCGGCACGAGCTACGCGCGCGCGGGCCAGCGCATCGCCGCGGGCGACGAGTTGGCGCTGCTGCCGCCGGTCTCGGGAGGCTGAACGTGGCCCACGACTACGAACAGGGCGTCTTCGAGCTCGTGCGCGAGCCGCTCGATGCCCGCCGCGCTCGAGGCGCGCGTCGCCCATCCCGCCTGCGGCGCCTGCGTGTGCTTCACCGGCACGACGCGCGACGAGAACCGCGGCAAGCGCGTCGTGCGTCTCGAATACGAGGCCTTCGAGAAGATGACCGGTCCCGAGATGGCGCGCATCTTCGAGCGCTGCCGCAGCGAGCAGCCCGACGCGCGCCTGCGCATGCTCGTCGCGCACCGAGTGGGGATCGTCGCGGTGGGGGAGCCGAGCGTCGTGATCGCCGTCGCGAGCCCGCACCGCGCTCCGGCCTTCGCCGCCTGCCGCTTCCTGATCGACGAGTTGAAGCGCACGCTGCCGGTGTGGAAGAAGGAGATCTACGCGGACGGCGCGCACTGGATCGGGGACCGCTCGTGAGCCGGCCATGCCGACGCTATCCTGAGGCGCTTCGGAGGCCTCTCCCGACGCCATGAGCACGCCGCGCCAGTACTCCCTCAACCTCCCCGGCATCGAGCGCGAGACGCTCGAGGTGGACGTGCTGCTCGTCGGCGCGGGCGCGGCCAACCTCGCCTGCGCGATCCAGCTCTCGCGCCTGCTGGCCGCGCGCGGGATCGAGGGCAAGTCGATCCTGGTGCTCGAGAAGGCCGGCGACGTCGGCGACCACACGCTCTCGGGCGCGGTGATGAACCCGCGCGGCATGAGCGAACTCTTCCCCGACTGGCGCGAGCGCGGCTGTCCGGTCGAGTCGGACGTCAAGTGGGACGCGGTCGAGGTGCTCTACTCGGCGCACAAGAGCAAGCGCCTGACCGGCATGCTCGTGCCGCCGCAGTTCCAGAACCACGGCAACGTCATCGTCTCGATGAACAAGGTCGTGCGCTGGATGAAGGAGCAGGCGGAAGCCGCGGGCGTGCAGGTCTACCCCGGCTTCGCCGCGGCCGAGATCCTGTTCGAGGGCGCGGGCGCCGGCGAGCGCGTGGCGGGCGTCGTCACGCGCGACAGCGGCATCGGCAAGCACGGCGAGAAGAAGGACAACTTCCAGCCCGGCATGAACGTGCGCGCCCGGGCGACCGTGTTCGGCGAGGGCTCGCGCGGCAGCCTCGCCAAGCACCTCGTGCAGCGCCACGCGCTGGACGCGGGCAAGAACCCGCAGATGTACGGCACGGGCGTGAAGGAGATCTGGGAGATCCCGGCCGCGCGCGGCGCGCAGTGGCTCGGCGGCGTGCTGCACACCGGCGGCTATCCGCTGGGCACGGTCGGCTACGGCGGCTCGTTCGTCTACGGGCTGCCGGAGAACAAGCTCGCGCTCGGCTTCGTGGTCGGTCTCGACCATCCCGACGCGAAGCTCGACCCGCACGCGCTCTTCGTGCGCTGGAAGCAGCACCCCGCGATGCAGGCCATCCTCGCCGGCGGCAAGGTGCTCTCCTACGGCGCGAAGACCGTGCCCGAGGGCGGCTACTGGTCGATGCCGCGCCTCTACGGCGAGTCGTACGTGCTGGTCGGCGACAGCGCGGGCTTCCTCAACGCCTCGACGCTCAAGGGCGTGCACCTCGCGATCAAGTCCGGGATGCTCGCGGCGGAAGCGCTGGCCGATGCGCTGGCTGCCGGCGACACCAGCGCGGCGCGCTTGCAGCGCTACTCCGACCTCTTCTCCGCCTCGTGGGCCAAGGAGGAGCTCTACGGCGTGCGCAATTTCCGCCAGGCCTTCGAGTCGGGCCTCGTGCCCGGCATGCTCGACGCCGGCGTGCAGCTGCTCACCGGCGGGCACGGCCTCGAAGGCGCACCGGCACGAACCGCGCCGACCACCAGACGATGCAGCGCGTGCAGCTCTCGAAGAGCAGCAAGCCGAGCTACGACGACCAGGGCTGCATGGACAAGCTCACCGACGTCTACCACTCCGGCACCATGCACGAGGAGGACCAGCCGGCGCACCTGCTGGTCAAGGACGCGACCATCTGCGTCGAGCGCTGCACGAGCGAGTTCGGCAATCCCTGCCAGCACTTCTGTCCCGCGGCCGTCTACGAGTGGCCGGCCGAGGGCCAGCCCAAGGGACCCGACGGTCAACTTCTCGAACTGCGTCCACTGCAAGACCTGCGACATCGCCGACCCCTACGAGAACATCGAGTGGGTGGTCCCCGAGGGCGGCGGCGGCCCCAAGTACGCCAACATGTGAGGCCCACGCCTCCGACGATCCATGAAGCTCACCTTCCAGGCATTCACCTCCCGCGTCCCCAACACGCACCTCCTCGCGCTGCCGCTGTGCGAGGGCGAGAAGCCGCGCCTGCCGCAGGGCGTGAGCCTCGCCAAGGTCGGCCTCTCCGATCTCAAGGGCGAGTGGAAGGAGACGCGCGTCGCCGACGCGACTGGCGGTCCCGCGCGGCGCGTGCTGTTCTACGGCCTGGGCAAGAAGACGGCCCTCGACGTCGAGAAGGCGCGCCGCTTCGCGGCCGTGGCGGTGCAGCGCGCCGAGGCGCTGGGTGCGGCGAGCGTCGCGATCCTCGCGCCGCAGTGGCTCTGCGACGCGTTGGGCGCCGAGCGCACGGGCCAGGCGCTGGCCGAGGGCGCGCGCCTGGGTGCCTACCGCTTCGAGGAGGGCAAGAGCAAGCCCAAGGAAGCCAAGCTCGGCAGCGCGGTCGTGCTCGCGGCCGCGAAGAGCGCCGAGAGCGGCTTCGACCGCGGCCTCGTGCTGGCCGAGGCCAACGCCTTCGCGCGCGACCTGCAGAACCGGCCCGCCAACCTGCTCACGCCGCGCGACCTCGCCGCGGCCGGCCGCTCGCTGGCCAAGTCGGGCCGCATCGCGGTGCAGATCCTCGACGAGGACGACATGAAGAAGCTCGGCATGGGGCTCCTGCTCGGCGTCGCGCAGGGGTCGCGCCAGCCGCCGCGCCTGCTGCACCTCTCGTACAAGCCCAAGCAGAAATCGCGCGGCGTCGTCGCGCTGGTCGGCAAGGGCCTGACCTTCGACTCGGGCGGCATCAGCATCAAGCCCTCGGCCAAGATGGACGAGATGCGCTACGACATGTCGGGCGCCGCCGCGGTGCTGGGCGTCTTCCACGCGCTGCGCAAGCTCGACGTGCCCTGGGAAGTGCACGGGGTCTGCGCCTGCACCGAGAACATGCCCGGCGGCCAGGCGACGAAGCCCGGCGACATCCACAGCGCGATGAACGGCACGACGGTCGAGGTGCTCAACACCGACGCCGAGGGCCGGCTCGTGCTGGCCGACGCGCTCTGCTACTGCGTCTCGAAGATCAAGCCCGACACGATCGTCGACCTCGCGACGCTGACCGGCGCCGTGGTGGTGGCGCTGGGCCACGAGCTCTCGGGCATGTTCGCCTCGACCGACAAGCTGCGCGACGAGCTGCTGGCCGCGGGCGAGGAGACCGGCGAGCGCCTCTGGCCGCTGCCGCTGCTCGATGTGCACAAGGAAGGCATGAAGGGCCAGTACGCCGACCTGAAGAACATCTCGGGCGGCGACATGGGTGCCGGCTCGAGCGCCGGCGCCGCCTTCCTCGCGCCCTTCGCGGGCGACACCGAGTGGGCGCACCTCGACATCGCCGGCACCGCCTGGGGCAGCGCCGCGCGCGACTGGGTCGGCGGACCGCTGGGCTCGGGAGTCGGCGCGCGCATGCTCGTGCGCTGGCTGGAGACGCGCTGAGGGATCCGTGAACGAACCCGGCCGCGAGGAGGCGCTGGCGGAGCTCGCGCTCTTGCGCGCCGAGGTGGACGCGCGCACCGCGCAGCTCGCCGCGCAGCACGCGCAGCGCCTGCAATGCAAGCGCGGCTGCGCGGGCTGCTGCCTCGACGACATCACCGTCTTCGAGGTCGAAGCGCAGGCGATCCGCACGAAGCACGCGGAGCTGCTCGCCCGGGGAACGCCTCACGCTCCGGGCGCCTGCGCCTTCCTCGACGCCGAGGGCGCCTGCCGCATCTACGCCGAGCGGCCCTACGTCTGCCGCACGCACGGCCTGCCGCTGGCCGTGGTCGAAGAGCGCGCCGCACCCGCGGAGCCCGTCGAGCTGCGCGACGTCTGCCCGCTCAACGAGCGCGGCGCGCCGCTCGCGGAGCTCGCCCCTGACGAACTCTGGCGCATCGGTCCGTTCGAGGAGCGCCTGCGCGCGATCCAGGAGCGCTTCTCGGGCGGAACGCGCACGCGCGTGAGCTTGCGCGCGCTCTTCCCGCGCGCCGGGCTGCTCGATCCCTCGCTGCGCCGGCCGCTGGGCCGCGCCCTCGACGCGCTCGAGGCCGGCGGACGCTGGTCGCAGGTCCTGCGCGATCTGTTCCGCGAGGAGAGCTGGATCGTGCCCGCCGCGCGCGGCGCGCTGGTCGGCGCGCTGGCCGGCCTGCTGCAGGACGAGCAGCGCGCGCGCGCCGCGCTCGAGCCGCAACTCGAGCCCCTCGCGGCGGGCGAGAAACTGCTGGCGATGCACGTCGCCAGCCAGCTCTTGCGCGGGCGCATCGACCGCGCGCGCGCCACGCAGGAACTCTCCGCGGTCGACTGGGAGCTCGTGCAGTCGCGCGACGAGGACCTGTGCGCCAGTCCGGACGCCGTGCGCGCCTTCGCGCAGCGCCACTCGCTGCCGCGCTTCCTCTCGGCACGCCTGCTCGAGCAGTACGGTGCCGAGGAAGCCGACGCGCTCGCGGCCGCGCTGCGCGAACCGGCACCGATCGCGCTGCGCGCCAACACGCTCCAGGGCACGCGCGCGGCGCTGCGCGCGGCGCTGCTCGAGCGCAGGATCCTGGCCCGCCTGAGCCCGATCGCCGAGGACGGGCTGCGCATCGAGGGCTTCGCCAACGTCTTCGAGTGGCCCGAGTTCGCCGCCGGCAAGTTCGAGCTGCAGGACGAGTCGAGCCAGCTCGCGGCCCAGCTCGTCGCGCCGCCGCGGCGCGCACTGGTCGTCGACGCCTGCGCCGGCGCGGGCGGCAAGACGCTCGCGCTCGCGGCGCGCATGCACAACAAGGGCCGCATCCTGGCGCTCGACCCGCACGAGGGGCGGCTCGCCGAACTGCGCCGCCGCGCCGCGCGTGCCGGGGCCTTCAACGTGATCCCGCTGCCCGCCCCGGTCGCGGGTGCGCCGCTCGCCGGCGAGCTCGCCGCTGCGCGCGGCAAGGCCGAGCGCGTGCTGGTCGACGCGCCCTGCAGCGGCGTGGGCGTGCTGCGCCGCAAGCCCGACATCCTGCGCACGCTCGACGTGCGCGCGCTCGAGCGCCTGCCGCGCGAGCAGCTCGCGATCGCGCGCGAGGCACGCGCCTGGCTCGCGCCCGGCGGGCGCCTGGTCTACGCCACCTGCACGCTGCTGCGCGCCGAGAACGAGGCCATCGCCGAGCAGCTCGTGGCCGACGGCATGGAGCTCGTGCCCGCGCGCGAGGTGCTCGGCGGCGCGCTGGGCGACCGCGTCTGCACCAGCGACGGCCGCTACTTGAAGCTCTTCCCGCACGTGCACGGCGCGGACGGCTTCTTCGCCGCCGTGCTGCGTGAACCGCGGCGCGCCTAGCCGGTGGTGGGGAAGGCGGGAGTCGAACCCGCACGGCCTTGCAGCCTTCGGATTTTAAGTCCGATGCGTCTTCCGGTTCCGCCACTTCCCCGCGGCCCGAGCGCGGCCGAGTCTAGCGCGCGCTGTGCGGCGAACCCTGATTCGACGCGCCCGCGTCGAACCCACGCTCTTCCTTGACCGATGCGCAGGTGCCGGTATCCTCAAGCGCCCTCATTCGGGCGGCATAGCCAAGTGGTAAGGCGACGGATTGCAAATCCGTTATCCCCGGTTCAAGTCCGGGTGCCGCCTCCAGCACGCACGTGCTGGCGCGACAACGAGTTGCGCTGCGCATGCTGGTGCGCACACCTGTGCTCGAGGGGCTCTGTCTTGGCGTTCTGCTTGCCTTTTCTCCCTCGGTTCCTGTGGGTCGCAGTTGAGTGAGCTGCGCCGCGGAGAGGTTCGGAAGCCGCTCGGTCGCTGAGGCTTGGTCGGTGCGACCCGAGTGGCAGTAGCGGTCCATCGTCAGCGTGATCGTGCTGTGGCGCGCGAGCGCCTGCACCGTGCGCGGATCGACGCCGGCCCGGACCAGCGTCGTGATGAAGCTGTGCCGCAGCGCGTGGAAGTCGATCACGCCCTCCTCGTTGTCCTTGATGTCGGGCGCGACCAGGTCCTCGCGTAGCATCTCGACCAAGTGGATCGGGTGCGGCATCCGGAAGACCTGCGCCGCGGGCAGCAGGCTGCGCAGGAAGCGCTCCAGCGCCTTCGCGGTGTCGACCTTGAGGTAGAGGGTGTCCGTACGCCGGCGCTTGCTGTAGGCCGCGGCGACGGTCACGGTGGGTGGGTGCTGGTCGAGGCGGAACGAATCCCGCCGTAGGCTGCGCAGCTCGCCGGCGCGCAGACCGGTCTCGAGCGCGAGCTGGTAGAGCATCGCGCGCTCGGGGCCGGTCATGTCGAAGCGCACCGGGCCCGCCTCGGTCGCCGCGATGAGCTTGCGCTGCTCCTCGACCGTCAGGGCGCGGCGGCCGAGGCGCGCATCCACCCGGGCGTTCAGCGGCTGGACGTGCTCGAGGGGGGACTCGAGCGCCCTGCGCTCCCGGACCATCCAGCGGCAGAACTGCTTCGCGGCCCCGAGGTAGTAGTTCGAGGTCTGGAGCGTGATCGCGCGGTGGTCGTACTGACCCTTCTCGTGCTTCTTCTTGCCCGCGCGCGTGAACGCGCCCTCCGTGCCCGAGAGCGGCTTCACCTTCGCGTCCCGCAGCTCCTTGAGCTTGCGCTGCACGACGCTGCCGGTGATGTCAGCGAAGGACTTGAACCCGCAGCGCTCGAACAGGGTGCGCACGCGCAGCGTCGTCAGCTTCGCGTGCCCTTCGGTCGTCCCGCGAGCGCGTATCGCCGCCTCGAAGTCGGTCAGGTGCTCGGCCAGCGGACGTGTCGTGGACATCCGCCGGTCGTCGATCAGCCCGAGCTCGCCGAGTCGCGTGCGCAGCGCCGCGGGCATGTCCCGGATCCACACGAGGAGGTCGGCGGTCGGCGGGTCACCGTTGTCCTTGCACGCGATGAGGCGCTCGATCTTGCCGCCGAGCAGCGCACTTGCCTGCTTGTCCTTGAACGCCGGGACGCGGTGAACGACGTCGAGGTGGCGGAACTCGACGTACCACTTGGCCGCGTTCTTCGTCTGGCCCTTGCGATCGGTGTAGGTCGGCTTGTAGATCCTCATCGGTGTGTCCCTCGCGCGCGTCTGCGTCGGGCCGCCGCGCCTGCGTCGTGCGTGCCGAGCGCGGCGGCGTTGTCCTGGAACGATATGCCGCTGTCAAGTGTCATCGCAGTCTGCCTCCGGCTGCTTCAGGCTCGACTGACCCCCGGCCTCGCGATCTGGCTTGGGGAAGTCGAAGTGTTTCCTGCCCACCGGATCGACAAGCACGAGCGTGTTCGAGGTGCGTGTCACCGCGACATAGGAGATTCGGTTCTCTTCCTCGCGGTCCTTCCCAAGGTACTGCCGGTAGCTCTTCGTCGTCATGTCCGGTAGGACGACGACAAGCTCCGCTCCGCGCCCCTTCGATCCGTGTATCGAGGTCAGCACGATGCGCGGTTCAGGGATGGTCCCGTGTCGTGCGTAGAGTCCGTTCAAGTAGCCGCGAATCCTGGGCGTCAGCCGCTCGAGACAGGTGAAGGGTCCCTCCGCAACGATTCGCTCGAAGAGCGGTCCAAGACCGTACCAAGCCACCAACTCTCCAACGGGCAACACCCTCTGCTGCTCGGCGAGATTCGCCAGCACCTTTCGTATTGCTGCGCTTGGAAGCACGCGGGGGTCGCTCACGAATCTGAGCAGGTACTCAAGCGATGCGACCGGAACGCCTTCGCTGTCGTGCTTGTGGATCGCGATGGCGGTTCTCGCTGCGATTCCGAGGCCTCCGCGGGAGAGCGGGCTCGGGGCTCCGTCACCCTCGA
The DNA here is from genome assembly GCA_963829015.1 of uncultured Planctomycetota bacterium. Taxonomy (GTDB): domain Bacteria; phylum Planctomycetota; class UBA1135; order UBA1135; genus JADJLZ01. Next base: position 1,226,861 of record CAWHGR010000001.1, read on the forward strand.
CGACGAACGGTATGCACCGGTCGATCAGCTCATGCGCGATCGAGGCCAGGAACATGCGATTGCGGGCCAGGACGAAGGTCGAGCGCGAGCCATCCAGCAGCGCAATCACCTTTTCGCGCGGCAGACGCAAGAGCTCCCCGGCCCCATCCTTGGGCTGATAGTCCTTCGGGATGCGCGCTCGATTGCGGCCGATGATCCTCTGTGCGACTTCGTGCGCTTCTCGCGGGACGCGCCTCGACTGCGTCAGCTTCGTGAGCTTGCAGATCTTGCTGAGCTCCAGGATCCAGCCTGGGTCGCCTCCTTGAAACCCGTGGATGGCCTGGTCGTCGTCCGCGCCGAAGTAGACATGCTCACAACCTTCGATCCAGAGGAAGAGCACGCGGCGGAGTAGGGGGGAGAGCTCCTGCGCTTCGTCGATGGCGAATACGCTGACTTCCGGGCTGAGCGCATCGGCGAGCACATCAAGCAAGAGATCGATGAAGTCCCGCAGCCCCTGCTCCTTCTTGAACGCCTCGTAGCGCCGAACGTAGGCCCTGAACTCGGACACAAGCAGTGGGCCGGCGTCGTAGCGGGCCAGAGTCTGCTCGACTGTCAGCTCAAGGTTGCGGCCCCAGTCGTAGGCGTGTCGAAGGAGATCGTCGGGCGTGCTTCGGGGAGGCACGCGCGCCGCGAGATCCTCGAAGTCATCGTCCCACTCCAGAGCCTTGAACTTGTAGTGATACCGCGCGGCGAACTCGCGCCAGTGCTTCTCGACCATGATGTCGCCGCGCGCGTTCTTGAGTAGGCGGTAGGCGGCCCCATGGATCGTGCACACCATCGAGTCCACCTCGACCAAGTCGGGTCGAGCGGCCTGCAAGCGCGCCAGGAGCTCGTGCTTCGCGGCCCGGCTGTAGCTAAGGCACAGGATCTGCTTTTCGGGCATGCCTGCGTCCAGGTGCGCGCAGGCACGGTCGCAGAGTACCTGCGTCTTCCCGCACCCAGGCGGGCCCAGCACGAGTTCCCAGCCCGGTCGGAGCCCGAGATCGGGCACGGAGAATGCGCGCGTGTGGGAGGCCCACGCCACGCCGTTGCCGTTGGCCACACAAGCACCCGCGTCCGGATGCCGGGTTGGAACACTGGAACACTGGAACAGGTGTTCCTCGCCTTGACTAGACGGCATCGTCGGCATCTCCGGTCCTCCCGCGTACTTGGTCCGCGTTCTGGATCCACAGCCGGACGCGCTTGGGGCCGATCCACTCGTTGACCGGTTGGTGTCCGAGCTCCTTCAGGACCCGGTAGAACGCGGCCGGAACAACCTTTGGGTTGTCCTCGCGGACGCGCCGCAGGACCGTCTCCCCTTTGAAGGCAATGCGCCCGTCCGGGAGCGGGAACTTCGTTCGGGTGCTCTCGAGGTCGATGTCGGCTCCATCGCTGGTGGGCAAGTTGTCGACGACGCGCGCGACAGAGTCGTGGAGCGCCCCGTCCTCGGAGGCCTCGAACGGCATGGCGACCCTTACGGCCGCGGCTAGCTGCTCGTTCACCCATTGCTTCCACTTGGTCTTCCCCTTGGGGAGGTTGGGGATTCTGTTGAGCGCCTCGAGGTGGCGAAGCTCGAATCGCGCCGAGTCTTTCAGGTCGCCCGCCGTCAGCTTGAGCGCGATACCGTTGATCACGAACTCGTACTGCGGGGGGATCGAGTCGTAGATCAGGGCGCGATCGACCTTGAAGTCTGCCGGGGCGTCGGCGGTAGTCGTTGTTCCCGTGCACTTGGCAATCGCGTTCTGAACGGTCAACTCGACGTAGCGCTGCCCCTTTGCCCTGGAGTGGCCGTCGGGGCGGTACCAGAGAGCTGTCGCGATCTCCGCCGGATCGGTTACGCCGTTTCGGATCAAGGACATCGCCAGCGAGAAGTCGTAGCCGCTGGAACTCGCGTCCAACTGCTTCCCCTCCTGGTCCTTCTCGGGCTTGCCCCGGCCCAGGAAGTAGCCCCGGACTTTCGGCTCGAGGTCGAGCAGGAGCTGCACACGTTCGCTGACGGCACCCGCGATGCTGATTGGCGCGGGCTCCGCGGTCGCCGCGCACGCGCTATCCGGGCTCGCAACTGCGGGTCCCGGCGCCAGCGCGGGGCACGGGCTTCCCAACATGTCGAGGGCGTCGGCGAGTTCCGACAGGTTGTAGCGCCGGTCGGGCTCGATCTTCTCGACGGTGACCAGGATCGGGTTCGCCGGGTCCTTGCGATTGAGGCTGCCCGGCAAGCGGAGGATTCGCGCCGCGTCGAATGCGTGGTCGCCGCCCAGGGCCTTGGCGATCCGTTTCGATGTTGCCGAGAGTTCGGCGGGCTCGTGCTCTTCCCGGATCAGCCAGTACGCGTGGAGGCCGTGCGCCGAGGCCACGATGATCGACGGCTCGATCGGGTAACGAGCCAGCGCGCGGCGGAGGCCATCGATACCGTCGGCGAAGTCCTTGCTGTCTAGGTCTACCCAGACGACGGACCCGTTCAGCAAGTCACTCGCCGTGCCCTTGTCCCGCTGCTTCCGAGGCAGCACGCCGAAGAACACGCCGGCCTGCCTTGCCTGCGCCTGGTCGAGGAGCATCCCGAGGTCTTCAGCGAGGGCTGCGGGACTGGGGTACCAGTACCGGCCGACGAGGTTCGGCTTCCGCTTCGCCGCCTGCATCTCCTTCGTCTTGTCCTCGATCAGCCGAACCTCGATGAAACCCTTCATCTCGTCTGGGAACAGCGCCTGCAGGATGCGCAGCGTGTCGTTGGGGGAGTCGCTCACTTCGCACCTCCCTTCATCGCTTCCCATCGAACGCGCGAGGGCGCGCCAGCGGCGATCCAGTTCTCGATCTCCACACGTGACCACAGCCGGCGTCGGTGCAGGCGCAGCGCGCGCGGTATCTCGCCCGCCGCGTTCATCGTTTCGATCAAGCCGCGTGATACGCCGAGCAGCGCGGCAACACCGTTGATGTCGAGTGCTGCGGGCTGGAGGAAGCTCAGCGGTCGAGCTAGAATCTGCGCGTCGGTGCGCCCCACAGCCTCCGGCACTTCTTCGCCCGGCCCGTTGACGCGGGCCGGTGCGCTTTCGGGGGGCCTCATTGCGAGCCTCCCTTCAGGCCGAACATGCGGCCCGTGGGAGCCCGCTGATTCAGCGTCTCCTTGCCCGCACCGTCACGCGCAGACGCGCGCCGGGACATGGCGGCGAGGAAGTCACTCCGGAGGACGGCAACGCGCCCGCCGATGAAGAGGAAGGGACCGAACGAGCCCGCGGCGGCTTGCGCCGAGGCCTCGTTCACGGGGAGACCGACGGCGAGGGCGAGGTCCTGCTCGAACATCAGCTCGGGCAGGGCGGCGCGCGCCACGATCTCCTGGTGGGGAGTGTTGTTGGACATGGCCACCCCAGGCAGAGCTGGGCTGGCAGATTCCGGAAGATTCCGGAGGAAACTAGGCGGCTCGGAGAGCTTCGCCCATGGCAACCAACTCGCCCTGGTAGGCCTCGTGAAGCGAGCTGTAGGACAGGCCAGATGCTGCGGCCAGGTCCGAGAGGGTCGTTGCGCCACTGGTCAGCGCGGCAAGGTTGCTGAGGATCCACCACCTGCCCGAACCCTTGTTGGCGGTCGCCTGTCGTACCTCGATGACCTCGCGAACCTGTTCGGGCGAGGTCCAAGTCTGCCAGGGCTGACAGCGGGTCCACTTCGTCCCGACCGGCCTCGCGCATGGAGGGGTCAAACCAGTCATCCGCGCCAACATGATCTGTGCCCGGCACCGTCCGCGCTTCCACCGAATCTGGGCCGGGGCCCGTTCGGGTCAGCTTTGCATCGAGAGCCGTCTTCACCGCGAGGGGCCTGAGCACGACTGCGCCCGATGCATCGATATCCCAGAGGAGCCCGTCCTTGCAGAGCAACCCGAAGTACGCCGCCAACTCCTCGACGGAAGTCGGGATGGTCGCTCGGGGCTTGGTCGAGTCCTCCTCGTGCATAGCACGACCTAGGGCCATCAACTTCCGGTCACGATCGACATCGGTGAAGCCGAGCGACGCGCTGATGAGCGCGTCGGTGATCGCGGGCTCGAAGCGGCCGCGGTTCGTCTCGAGCCAATCTGCGTCCAACTGCGCGGACGGCAGCGCCTTCATGAGCGCCTCGTGGATGGGCGTGTAGACCTCGCGATGCCATCTGATGACGTTCGCGTGCCACTCCGCGATGAATGCTGCCGTAACCTCGCCTTCAACTCGGGTCTGGCGCACAACGTGGCGGAGCGCCATGTCCTCGAGTTCCTGCTCGGGAAACCCGCCCTCGCCGAGTGTGCTCCAGAACCGGCGGACGATGCACCTCACGTTCTGCAGGAAGTGAATGCCCACCACGTCGATCGTCGACAGCCCCACGGGCATCGGAGGCCGACGCAACAGCTCCTCGCACTCCGCCAACGGCGCGTCGGGCAGCCACCCGGCCTCGCGCATCACCTTCATGAACGTGTTCACTTTGATCATTTGCGATTCAGCAGGCTTCACCTGCCCCCCGCGCGGAGCCTAGAAACTCCGCGCGGAAGGGCATCCAACTTTTCGCGCCAGCAGGCCCTACTGGTTGCGAGCAGCAAGCTTGCAACCTTCCCGTCACCTTCGGCCGTGCGCGACGCCCGGGCGTGAATTTAGGTCTGGCCAAACGAACCCCCCGTCCGGCGAGCAGGGCGTGTGCTTCGACCAGCGGCCGCCGAGTGGCGCCGCCCGGCACGGCCACAACACCGGATCCGGGGGCTAGTGCGCTCTCAGTGCTGGGCAACCGCCACGGGGGCTCGACCCGCTGGTTGTCGTGCGTGCCCCGCGCGGAGAGAATCTTGGGCCCCCCCCCGGTGCCTTCACCCATCCGCGCCGCCCTCGCCCTCCCCCGTGCTCACAGTCCCGCATCGCCCGGAACAGCAGTCTCGTGCCCTCCCCGCCGCAGATAGCGGGGAGAAGACCCACGTGCGCACCACCCGGGGACGGAGTCTCCCCGAATGACGACAGCGGCGACGCTGACCCATGTCCCCAGAGTGGGGATGTTCGCGACCGGCGCCCGGCGACGCTTGGAAGTCGCTGAAGTTGATCGACTCGCGCAGGGCGATCACCGGCCCCATGCGGGTCCCGGCAGATCCATCCGTGATACGCCCCAGGACACGACTCTCGGCCGGAGGTCACCAGCGTGAATCTGGAGGACCTCCAACCCGACGCCACGGTTCGCGGGATCCTGCCTGACGGAGCCGCGACCGTCGTCAACGTCGAGTGGCACGGCTCGGACGCCCTGACCCTCGTCTACCGCGGACCGAACCGGCCGCGTGGCCGACGAGATCCTCTACCGGCACGACGAGCCGCGCCTCGAGATCGTCGAGGCCGGCCGGCCCTGGAGCTTCGACGGCGACGGCGCGCTCTTCCGGCTCGTCTCCGAGGCGCACCGCATCCGCCTCGCGCACCTCTTCGATCCCGTGCTCGCGGTCCACACCTCGCTCGTCGAGCCGCTGCCGCACCAGATCACCGCCGTCTACGAGGCGATGCTGCCGCGCCAGCCGCTGCGCTTCCTGCTCGCCGACGATCCCGGCGCCGGCAAGACGATCATGGCCGGGCTGCTCATCAAGGAGCTGATCGCCCGCGGCGACCTCCAGCGCTGCCTGATCGTCTGCCCCGGCAGCCTCGCCGAGCAGTGGCAGGACGAGCTGCACCGGCGCTTCCACCTGCCGTTCGAGATCCTGACCAACGACAAGCTCGAGGCCGCCCGCACCGGCAACTGGTTCCTCGAGAACGACCTCGCCATCGCGCGCCTCGACAAGCTGTCGCGCAACGAGGACGTGCAGCAGAAGCTCAGCGCGCCGGACTGCCGCTAGGACCTCATCGTCTGCGACGAGGCGCACAAGCTCTCCGCCACCTTCTTCGGCGGCGAGGTCAAGTACACGAAGCGCTACCGGCTCGGCCAGCTCCTCTCGGGCCTCACGCGCCACTTCCTGCTGATGACGGCCACGCCGCACAACGGCAAGGAGGAGGACTTCCAGCTCTTCATGGCGCTGCTCGACGGCGACCGCTTCGAGGGCAAGTTCCGCGACGGCGTCCACCAGGTCGACGTCTCCGACCTGATGCGCCGCATGGTGAAGGAGAACCTGCTCAAGTTCGACGGCACGCCGCTCTTCCCCGAGCGCATCGCCTACACGGTCCCCTACAAGCTCTCCGACGCCGAGGCGCGCCTCTACAAGGAGGTCACCGACTACGTCCGCGAGGAGTTCAACCGCGCCGAGGCGCTCGCAGAACGACAAGCGCGCGGGCACCGTCGGCTTCGCGCTCACCATCCTGCAGCGCCGCCTCGCCTCGTCGCCCGAGGCGATCTACCAGTCGCTGCGCCGCCGCCGCGAGCGCCTGGAGAAGCGGCTGCGCGAGCTGGAACTCCTGCAGCGCGGCGGCTGCGACGCCCGCGCTCGACGCTGGCCGGCCCCGTGCTCGACGCCGACGACGTCGAGGACCTCGAGGACGCCCCCGAGAACGAGGTCGAGGCCGCCGAGGAGGAGATCCTCGACCAGGCCACGGCCGCCGCGCACGATCGCCGAGCTGAAGCTCGAGATCGCCACGCTCAGCCGCCTCGAGGCGCTCGCCGCCGAGGTCCGCCGCAGCGGCCAGGACACGAAGTGGCGCGAGCTCTCGCACCTGCTCGGCGAGATCTTCACGCCGGCGGCGCTCGGCGACCGCGTCGGCGAGCCCACCGTGCCCTACGGCGCCGGCCCGATCCCGAAGCCCGTCCCGTCGCCGCGCCAGAAGCTCGTCATCTTCACCGAGCACCGCGACACGCTGAACTACCTCGAGCGCCAGATCGGCACGCTGCTCGGCCGCCCGGAGGCCGTCGTCCTGATCCACGGCGGCATGGGCCGCGAGGAACGCCGCAAGGCGCAGGAGAGCTTCCTGCACGACCCCGAGGTGCAGGTCCTGCTCGCCACCGACGCCGCCGGCGAGGGCATCAACCTCCAGCGCGCGCACCTGATGGTGAACTACGACCTGCCCTGGAACCCGAACCGCCTCGAGCAGCGCTTCGGCCGCATCCACCGCATCGGCCAGACCGAGGTCTGCCACCTCTGGAACCTGGTCGCCGAGGAGACCCGCGAGGGCGACGTCTACCGCCGGCTGCTGGAGAAGCTGGAGGAAGCGCGCCAGGCCCTCGGCGGCCAGGTCTTCGACGTGCTCGGCAAGCTCCAGTTCGAGGGCCAGCCGCTGCGCGACCTGCTGATCGAGGCCATCCGCTACGGCGACCAGCCCGAGGTGCGCGCCCGCCTCACCCAGGCCATCGAGCACGGCGTCGACCGGCCGCACCTCGAGGACCTGCTCGAAGACCGGGCGCTCGCCCACGACGCGATGGACGCGAGCCGCGTGGCGCGCGTCCGCGAGGAGATGGAGCGCGCCGAGGCGCGCCGCCTCCAGCCGCACTACATCGAGTCGTTCTTCCTCGAGGCCTTCAAGCGCCTCGGCGGCACCGTCGCGCCAGCGCGAGCCGCGCCGCTACGAGATCACCCACGTGCCCGCGCCGGTCCGCAACCGCGACCGCCAGATCGGCATCGGGCGACCCGGTGCTCGCCGCGCTACGAGCGCATCACCTTCGAGAAGGACCTGATCGCGCCGCAGGGCCAGCCGCTGGCCGCCTTCGTCTGCCCCGGCCACCCGCTGCTCGACGCCACGCTCGACCTCACGCTCGAGCGCCACCGCGACCTCCTGAAGCGCGGCACGGTGCTGGTCGACGAGCGCGACCCGGGCACGAGCCCGCGCGTGCTCTTCTACCTCGAGCACGCCATCCAGGACGCGAGCCTCCTGCCCATCGGGCGAGCGCCGCACCATCTCCAAGCGGATGCTCTACGTCGAGATGGACGCCGCGGGCAGCGCGCGCCACCTCCACTACGCGCCCTACCTCGACTACCGGCCGCTCGCGCGAGGGCGAGCCCGCGGTCGCCGACCTCCTCGCCCGGCCCGAGTGCGCCTGGATCACCCGCGAGCCTGGAGCAGAAGGCGCAGAGCCACGCGATCGCGCACGTCGTGCCGGAGCACCTCGCCGAGGTGCGCGGCCGGCGGCTCACGTGGATCGACAAGACCGCGCGCCGCGGTGAAGGACCGCCTGACGAAGGAGATCACCTACTGGGACCACCGCGCCGAGCAGCTCAAGCTGCAGGAGCAGGCCGGCAAGGCCAACGCGCGGCTCAACTCGCAGGAGGCCCGCCGGCGCGCCGACGACCTGCAGGCGCGGCTCCAGAAGCGCCTGGCCGAGCTGGACCGCGAGGCCCAGATCTCGGCGCTGCCGCCGGTCGTGCTGGGCGGTCTGGTGGTCGTGCCGCATGGGCCTGATCGCCGCGATGACCGGGCGAACGCGGCTCGCGACCTGCAAGCCCCGCCGACACCCAGGCCTCCGCTGCTCGCGCTCGCGCCATCGTGATGGAGGTCGAGCGCAGCCTCGGCTTCGACCCGACCGACCGCGAGTTCGAGAAGCTCGGCTACGACATCGAGAGCCGCGATCCCCGGCACCGGACGGCTGCGCTTCATCGAGGTCAAGGGCCGCGTCTCCGGCGCCGACACCGTCACCGTGACGAAGAACGAGATTCTCTACTCGCTCAACAAGCCGGACGACTTCATCCTCGCCATCGTCGAGTTCCTGGACGGCGACGACGCACCGACGTCCACTACCTGCGCCGGCCCTTCCAGCGCGAGCCGGACTTCGGCGTCACCAGCGTCAATTATGACTTTGCCGACTGCTCGCGTGCGGCGTCGCGCGTCGGAGAGCCCGCATGACCCAGAAGAAGAAGCTCATCGAAGTCGCCCTGCCGCTCGACGCGATCAACAAGGCGTCGGCGCGGGAGAAGTCGATCCGTCACGGGCATCCGAGCACGCTGCACCTGTGGTGGGCGCGGCGACCGCTGGCGGCGGCGCGGGCGGTGATCTTCGCGCAGATGGTGGACGACCCGTCGTGAGCTGCACCCGGACGACTGCTTTCCCCGACGGCGAGAGAAGGCCGCAGGAGAAGGAGACAGCGCAGCGGCTCTTCCGCATCATCGAGGACCTCGTGCTGTGGGAGAACACCACCAACGAGACGGTGCTGCAGGCGGCGCGCGACGAGATCTGGGCGAGCTGGCGGCGCGCCTGCGCCGAGAACGCCGACCACCCGCGGGCCAAGGAACTGTTCGACCGCAGAAGACTGCCCGCCTTCCACGACCCGTTCGCCGGTGGCGGTGCGCTGCCGCTCGAGGCGCAGCGACTCGGGCTCGAGAGCTACGCCAGCGACCTCAATCCGGTGGCGGTGCTGATCAACAAGGCGATGATCGAGATCCCGCCGAAGTTCGCGGGCAAGCCGCCGGTGAACCCCGAGGCGCGCATGGAGAAGTCGCTCATCGCCCGCGAGTGGAGGGGCGCGCAGGGCCTCGCCGAGGACGTGCGCTACTACGGCCAGTGGATGCGCGACGAGGCCGAGAAGCGCATCGGCCACCTCTACCCGAAGATCGAGGTCACCGCCGAGATGGCGAAGGAGCGGCCGGACCTGAAGCCGTACGTCGGCCAGCAAGCTCACCGTGATCGCCTGGCTCTGGGCGCGCACGGTGAAGAGCCCGAACCCGGCCTTCGCGCAGGTGGACGTGCCGCTCGCCTCGACCTTCATGCTCTCCACCAAGGCGGGCAAGGAGGCTACGTCGAGCCGGTGATCGAGAGCGGCGGCTACCGCTTCACGGTGAAGGTGGGGAAGCCGAAGGATGCGGAGGCGGCGAAGAACGGCACGAAGCTCGGGCAGCAGCGGCAGCAACTTCCTCTGCCTGATGTCGGGAACGCCGATGCCGTTCGACTACATCGCGGTCCGAGGCTAAGGCCGGGCGCATGGGCGCGCGGCTGATGGCGATCGTCGCCGAGGGCGATCGCGGGCGGGTCTATCTCGCGCCGACGCCGGAGATGGAAGCCATCGCGCTCTAGTGCGAAGCCGACGTGGAGCGCCGGACACTGACTTGCCCGCGAAGGCGCTCGGCTTTCGGCGTGCAGGAATACGGCATGACTACATGGCGCGACCTCTTCACCCCTCGCCAGCTCGTGGCGCTGACGACCTTCTCCGACCTGGTGCAGGAAGCGCGCGAGCGGGTGAAGCGCGACGCCCTCGCCGCCGGCCTGCCCGACGACGCCAAGCCTCTGCGCGACGGCGGCACCGGCGCCACCGCCTACGCGGATGCGGTAGCGTGTTTATCTGGCCTTCGCGTCAGGACAAGACGTGCGACTACGGTTGCACGATCTGTCCGCTGGTACAGCCAAGCGAGGACCGTCGCCAAGCGACTATTCGCACGGCAAGCGATCCCAATGATCTGGGACTTCGCGGAGGCAAACCCGCTCAGCGACATCGGCGGGAGCTTCTCGAGCGTCCGTCGGGATCGTTGCCGGCGCACTCAGCGGATGCGCTGCTGGCTGCCCGGCTGGCAGAGCGAAGTCAGGGAGATGCCGCATACGCACAGATCTCGCGGACGGGCGCGGTCGTCTCTACCGACCCGCCCTACTACGACAACATCGGCTACGCCGACCTGTCGGACTTCTTCTACGTCTGGCTGCGACGCTCGCTGCGGCCCGTCTTTCCCGAACTCTTCGCCACGCTCGCCGTGCCCAAGGCCGAGGAGCTGGTCGCCACGCCCTACCGTCACGGCAGCAAGGAGAAGGCGGAGAGCTTCTTCCTGGATGGCATGACGCAGGCGATGCACCGCCTCGCCGAGCAGGCGCACCCGGCCTTCCCGGTCACCATCTACTACGCCTTCAAGCAGTCGGAGAGCGACGACGACGGAGGGCACAGCCAGCACCGGTTGGGAGACCTTCCTTGACGCCGTCATTCGAAGCAGGCTTCGCGATCAGCGGCACCTGGCCGATGCGCACGGAACGCGGCAGCTCGCTCTGATCGGCATCGGAACCAACGCCCTTGCCTCCAGCATCGTCCTCGTCTGCCGCCCGCGCGCCGCCGACGCACCCACGGCCACGCGCCGCGAGTTCGTCGCCGCGCTCAAGGCTGAGCTGCCGCAGGCGCTCGCCCACCTCCAGCGCGGCAACATCGCGCCGGTGGACCTGGCGCAGGCGGCCATCGGCCCGGGCATGGCGGTCTACACCCGCTACGCCAAGGTGCTCGACGCCGAGGGCAAGCCGCTCACGCGTGCGCGAGGCGCTGGCGCTCATCAACCAGACCCTCGACGAGGCGCTGGCCGAGCAGGAGGGCGACTTCGACGCCGACAGCCGCTGGGCGCTCACGTGGTTCGAGCAGTCACGGCTTCGCCGAGGGCGAGTACGGCGTGGCCGAGCAGCTCTCCAAGTCCAAGAACACCAGCGTCGCCGGCATGGTCGAGGCCGGCATCCTCGAATCGAAGCGCGGCAAGGTGCGGCTGCTCCGGCCCGAGGAACTGCCCGCCGACTGGGACCCGGCCACCGACCCGCGCCTCACCGCGTGGGAGATCGTCCACCACCTGATCCGCGTGCTCGCCAGCGGCGGCGAAAGCGCGGCGGCCGAGCTCGTCGCCAAGCTCGGCGCAAAGGCCGAGATCGCCCGCGAGCTGGCCTACCGCCTCTACACGCTCTGCGAGCGCAAGAAGCGCGCGGCCGAGGCGCTCGCCTACAACGGCCTCGTGCAGAGCTGGCCCGAGATCACCCGCCTCGGCCGGGAGGGCGGCAAACCCAGGTCTGAGCAGGCGGCGATGTTCGGGGAGCCTAAGGAGTAGCCAATGCAGATCGAGTCCATCGAACTTCGCAACTACCGCCTCTTCCGCGACGCGAAGTTCACCGATCTGCCGCGTATGACGGTCGTCGTAGGTGCCAACGGCTCGGGCAAGAGCACACTCTTCGACGCCTTCAGCTTCCTGAAGGAGGCGCTAACCCAGAACGTCGCGCAAGCAGTCTCGCGCCGTGGGGGATTCGCCGAGCTTGTCAGCCGTGGCGAGAGAGGGCCGATCGGCATCACTGTCAAGTTTCGGGAGAGTGGCGGGCGTCTGGCGACGTACCAGCTTGAGATCGCGAGTGAAGCTGGCAAGACCGTGGTCGAGCGCGAGGTCCTGAAGTTTCGCCGTGGGCAGTACGGCCAGCCTTGGCACTTCGTGGATTTTTCGCGTGGGCGCGGCACGGCAATCACCAACGAGGCAGCTTATGGAAAGGAAGGCGCGCTCGAGGAACGCAATGATCACGTCCTCGACGATCCCAGCGTTCTCGCGATCAAGGGGCTCGGCCAGTTCAAGGAATTTCGCGTGGTCGCGGAGTTCCGCGGCCTGATCGAGAATTGGCACATCTCCGACTTCCACATCAGCGACGCACGTCCGATCTCCGAAGCCGGCTACGCCGAACATCTTTCAACGCGCGGCGACAACGTCGCGCAGGTAGCGCAGTACCTCTACGAGCATCACCGCGAGCGTTTCGACAAGGTGCTCAAGGTGATGAGCGAACGCGTGCCTGGCGTGAGCCGGGTCGAGGCGAAGCCGACCGAGGACGGGCGTCTCGTGCTGCGATTCCAGGACGGCAGCTTCAAGGACCCGTTCATCGCGCGCTACGTCTCGGACGGCACGATCAAGATGTTCGCATACCTCGTGCTGCTCTATGATCCCAAGCCGCATCCGCTGCTCGCCATCGAGGAACCCGAGAACCAGCTCTACCCTGAGCTACTCCACGAACTGGTCGAGGAGTTCCGCGACTACGCGCGGCGCGGCGGCCAGGCCTTCGTCTCCACGCATTCGCCGGACTTTCTGAACGGCGTCCAACTCGACGAGATCTACTGGCTCGTCAAGGAGCAGGGCTTCACGACCATCCACCGGGCAAAAGACAGCGAGCTGCTGCGGAACCTCGTCGCAGAGGGCGATCTGCCCGGCGCCATCTGGAAGCAGGGCCTATTTGAGGGAGCCGGACTTCGATGAGACGTGTCGTGTTCCTACTGGAGGAGTACTCCATGAAGGTCCTGCTCGACGGCCTACTTCCGCGACTGTTCCCGGAGTTGCAGTTCCTGTGCGTGCCACACGAGGGCAAGCAGGATCTGGAGAAGAGCATCCCGCGAAAGCTGCGAGCATGGCGAGAGCCTGGCGTGCGCTTTTGCGTGATTCGGGACAACGACGGCGGGGACTGCCTGAAGCTGAAGGAGAGCCTCCTCTCGCTGTGCGAGCAGGGCGGGCGAAAGGACACGCTGGTGCGCATCGCCTGCCAGGAGCTGGAGGCGTGGTACTTCGGCGCACCGGACGTGCTTGCGGCTGCTTTCGGTGATGAGCGACTTCGCACCATCACAGCGAAGGCTCGGTTCCGAGACCCGGACACGATCGTTCAGCCAGCCGTCGCACTGACCGAGCTCGTGCCCGAGTTCCAGAAGGTGTCCGGGGCGCGAACGTTGGCGCAGCTGCTACCGCGCGAGAATGGCTCGCGCAGTTTCCGTGTGGTGATGGCGGGGCTCGACCGCCTCAAGGCAGAGGTGCTTGATCCGCGAGGAGAGAACTGATGGCGATCACCAACCAGGAACGCGTCGGCAAGGCGATGGAACTGCTCCGCGCGGGGCTCGCGCCGTTCGTCGAGCGCGAGTTCAAGAGCCAGCACAAGGCGCAGGCCGCTCGAGGCGGCACGCCGCTACTTCGGCGACGACCGGACTGTCGGCAAGAAGCCAATCACCGAGTGGGACGTGGCGGCGCTGCTGAAGCTGATGTGGGAGGCGTGGAACGACGTCTTCGGCAGGACGCTCGGCCGCGCCGAGCGTTCGCTGGTGCAGGAGCTGCGCGACTGCCGCAACAAGTGGGCGCACCAGGAGCCCTTCTCGAGCGACGACACCGACCGCGCGCTCGACTCGATGGCGCGGCTGCTCACGGCCGTCTCGGCGACGCGAGGCCGACGAGGTCGGCAAGATGAAGATGGAGCTGCGTCGGCTCACCTTCGACGAGCAGGTGCGCGGCGAGAAGCGCAAGGCGGGCGGCTCGCTGATCGAGGCGGCGATCGACCGGCACGCTCAAGCCCTGGCGCGAGATCGTCACGCCGCACGCCGACGTGGCGAGCGGGCGCTACCAGCAGGCGGAGTTCGCGGCCGACCTCTGGCAGGTGCACCTGGGCGAGGGCTCGGACGAGTACAGGAAGCCGCAGGAGTTCTTCCGCCGCACCTTCCTCACCGAGAGCCTGAAGCGCCTGCTGGTCGGCGGCGTGCAGCGCATCTCTGGCAAGGGCGGCGACCCGGTGGTGCAGCTCCAGACCAACTTCGGCGGCGGCAAGACCCACTCGATGCTGGCGCTCTACCACCTGTTCTCGGGCGCGAACGCGAGCGAGCTGCCGGGCGTGGACGCGGTGCTGGCCGAGGCGGGCGTGAAGAGCCTGCCCAAGGCGAAGCGCGTGGTGCTGGTGGGGAACAAGATCTCGCCCGGGCAACCCCGTCACGAAGCCGGACGGCACGGTGGTGCGCACGCTGTGGGGCGAGCTGGCCTGGACCAGCTCGGCGGCAAGAAGGCCTTCGCGCGCGTCAAGGCCGACGACGAGAAGGCCACGAACCCGGGCGACGTGCTGCGCGAGCTGTTCAAGGAGTACGGACCGTGCCTGATCCTGATCGACGAGTGGGTGGCCTACGCGCGCCAGCTCCACGACCAGAGCGACCTGCCCGCCGGCGGCTTCGAGACCCAGTTCACCTTCGCCCAGGCGCTCACCGAGTCGGCCAAGCTCGCGGGCAACTGCCTGCTGGTGATCTCGCTGCCGGCTCGGACACGCCGGGCTCGCCGCACACGCAGGCGGACGATGTGGAGGTCGGCGGCATCCGCGGGCGCGAGGCGCTCGACCGGCTGCGCAACGTGGTCGGGCGAGTGGAGTCGTCGTGGCGGCCGGCGACGGCCGAGGAAGGCTTCGAGATCGTGCGGCGGCGGCTGTTCGAGCCGCTCGCCGGGCCGGACGCCTTCAAGCAGCGCGACGTGACGGCGCGCGCCTTCGCCGACCTCTATCACGCGCAGAGCGCCGAGTTCCCGCCCGAGTGCAAGGGCGGCGACTACGAGAAGCGCATCCAGGCCGCCTACCCGATCCACCCGGAGATCTTCGACCGGCTCTACACCGACTGGTCCACGCTGGTGAAGTTCCAGCGCACGCGCGGCGTGCTGCGTCTGATGGCCGCGGTGATCCACAGCCTGTGGGAGAAGGGCGACCGCAACCCGCTGATCCTGCCGTCGACGATGCCGATCGACGATGCACGCGTGCAGTCCGAGCTGACGCGCTACCTCTCCGACAACTGGGCGCCGATCATCGAGAAGGACGTGGACGGGCCGAACTCGCTGCCGCTCAAGATCGACGCCGAGCAGCCGAACCTCGGCAAGCTGCACGCGACGCGGCGCGTGGCGCGCACGATCTACCTCGGCTCGGCACCCACGGCGGCCGCTGCGCACCGCGGGCTCGAGGACCGCCGCGTGAAGCTCGGCTGCGTGATGCCGGGCGAGTCGCCGGCCGTGTTCGGCGATGCGCTGCGGCGACTCGCGGCGGCGGCGACCTACCTCTATCAGGACGGTCCGCGCTTCTGGTACGCCACGCAGCCGACGGTCACCAAGCTCGCCGAGGATCGCGCCGAGCAGCTCAAGCGCGACCCCGACAAGGTCGCGCAGGAGCTGGACGAGCGGCTGCGCGCCGACCTGCGCAAGACAGGCGACTTCTCGCGCATCCACCCGCTGCCCCGCTCAGGCGCCGACGTGCCCGACGATCTCGATGCACGGCTGGTCGTGCTGCTCGTCCGAGCACCCGTACACCAAGGAGGCCGGCAGCGCGGCCGAGACGGCGGCGCAGGCCATTCTCGAGTCGCGCGGCAACACACCGCGGCTCTACCGCAACACGCTGGTCTTCCTCGCGGCGGACAAGGTGCGCCTGCAGGACCTCGACGAGGCGGTGCGCCGGTTCCTGGCCTGGAAGTCGATCCTCGCCGAGAAGGAGACGCTCAACCTCGACCCGCATCAGGTGCGGCAGGCCGAGACGCAGAAGCAGGCCGCGGACGGCGCGGTGACGGCGCGACTGCCCGAGACCTACCAGTGGCTGCTGGTGCCGGAGCAGGCGAACCCAGCCGCTCCGATCACCTGGCAGGCGATCCGACTTTCCGGCGGCGACGCGCTCGCCGTGCGAGCGAGCAAGAAGCTCCGGAGCGACGAGCGTCTGGTGACGTCGCTCGGCTCCACCGATCCTGCGCAAGCACCTCGACGACGTGCCGCTCTGGCGCGGCGACGGACGTGCCGTTCAGGCAGCTCGTGGAGGACTTCGCGCGCTACCTCTACCTGCCGCGCCTCGCCGGGCCAGAGGTGCTGGTGCAGGCGATGCGCGATGGCGTCGCGCTGCTCACCTGGCAGTCGGACACGTTCGCCTATGCCGAGAGCTACGACGAAGCAGCCGGACGCTACCGGGGCCTGCGGAGCGGGCAAGTCGTGACGCTCTCCGCAGAAACCATCGGGCTCCTCGTGAAGCCGGACGTGGCGCGCCAGCAACTCGAGGCGGAAGCGCCGGCAACCTCCCCCGGTACTGGGCCGGCTGCGAATAGCGCCGGAGCCTCACAAGGCCAGGCCGGGTCAGGACAGGCTGCGCCGGGCGCAGCGCCAAGCTCGAAGCCAGGCGCGACGCCAGCCGTCGTGCTGCGCCGCTACCACGGAACCGTAGAGCTCGATGCCGCGCGCGTAGGTCGCGATGCCAGCAAGATCGCAGACGAGGTCGTGGCCCATCTCGCCGGCCAAGTCGGCGCGAAGGTCACGGTGACCCTAGAGATCTCGGCCACCCTTCCCAGCGGCGCGTCCGCGCATACCGTTCGAACAGTTACCGAGAACAGCCGCTCGCTGAAGTTCACCAACCACGGGTTCGAGAGCGACTAGCGTCCGGGGTGGTCGGGTCGTACGCAGGGGATCACCTCGCCGGCCCTTGATGTCCAGGTCGCCGACTTCTCCGGCACCCCCTCCGTAGAAAAGTAGCCTCCATTCCAGGTACCGTGGAACTCAGTCCCGCCCCTCGATGACGCCCTTCAAGATCAAGCGGTCCCGCCGCCCCGACGATGGGCTGCCCGAGTTCGAGCGTCCCCCGCTCGCGGAAGTCGTTCTCGGAGTCCAGTTCGACCCGATCGTTGGGCTGACGGCGGCACACCTCGGCACCATCTGGGACCGGTTCCGAAAGGACTTTCCGCGCACGGAGGACCGCCCGACGCTAGCTACGGCTTTCGAAAGGCTGGGGCCGCTGGCAGAGCCGGCGACGGTGCAACTCGACCTGAACCTGATGACCCGACCGCCACTCCCGCGCTGCTGGTTCATCAACGAGGTCGGCGACGAGTTGTTGCAGTTTCAGCAGGATCGGTTCCACCACAACTGGCGACGCATGGACGCCGGAAGAACCTACCCACGTTACGAGAAACTCCGGGAGCGCTTCGGGTCGGAGCTTGAGACCGTCGAGTCGATCGTGGTGCGGGAGAAGCTCGGGACAGTTCTAGCCAACCAGTGCGAGCTCACGTACATCAACAATATCGTGGCGGGGCAAGGTTGGGACCACTACCGAGAGGCGGGAAAGGTGTTCGGTGGCTTCGCAGCATCCCCGCAATCGGGCTCCCTTGGGAATCTTGAGCATCTACGCTACGAGACGGCCCATCCAATCACCCTGGCCGGCGGGCGAGTTGTCGGTAGGTTGTGGGTCTCCGTGGTGTCTGGGCTGATGAAGGACGGAGGCATACCCATGTTCGCGATGACGCTGACCGCTCGCGGCGAGCCGCTAGGTAAGGGGCGGGCGGGAGTGATCAAGTTCCTTGACCTCGGGCACCGATCGATCGTGAAGGGCTTCGCTGAGTTGACAACGCCGCATATGCACGAGGCATGGGGGAGAACTCGATGACCGCAACCCTCGACAAGGTCGCCGACTTGCGTCCGGCGGCCGTCATGGAGGCTGAGCAGTCGATATCGGCGTGGAACCCTGCGGTCCTCTGGAGCTCCGGGCCGTCAACCGGAACGATCTACTACACGGGTGCGTACGAAGACCTTGGCCTGGAAACCTCTCGCACGGGCGACACGCTGCTGAAAGCCATGATCCCCCGGCTGAAGTCGTTTCTGATGATGGGGCCAGGTTGGGATACGTACGGGGCATCGCCGATCTCGCCGACTGCTGCACGGATCGCCGTCGCGTTCCTGCTGTCCTACCACGCGTACCCTGGGGTGAGCGTCGTTCCGACCGGGAAGGGTGGCGTTCAGCTTGAGTGGCACGTCGGGCGGGTGGACGTGGAACTCGAGATCATGCCGGACGGCCGCGTGTGCTTGCTCGGCGAGGACGCCAGCTCCGGTGACCGGGAGGAGCGCTGGGTGGGACTGGGGCACCCGGCTATTCGCTCGTGGCTTGGAAGGCTCGGGCAGACTCGCTGACAGCGGGGCACCGGATGGCCGAGGCTCCTGACGACGATAGCGTTCGAAATGAGGATCCGCTCTGGCGTCGCGTCGTCCCGGTGCAGATGGTGACCGACGCGAATGGTGCCAGCCGTCCGAGCTCAGCCGCGTTCGAGAACAGCAGCGACGGTTCCGGGATGTCCGTCACGCTGGGGCGCGAGGCCCGGGCCGATGGGGTCACACCCCAAGTCGTGCTCAAGCGCTTCCCCCGGTGCCGAATCGCTTCCCTCACGGCGGGCCAGTGCCGTGACCACAAGCAGAAGATCGCGCGGGATCCGACCAAGGAAGATCCACACCACGCGCTCGTGAACGGTACGAAGACCAAGTCCACGCGCAAGGCGTTCGCAACTCTTGCCTGCTGGGTCGAGTGAATCGCGCCTCGCCGGTTCAGCGCTGTGCCCGGACGATCGCCCACACCGTCCCACGGCTCCACTGCCGGCCCGTGCGGCTTTTGACCCCGCGCTTGTTCAGCTCCGCCGCGATCTCGGCGTAGCTCCTGCGCTCACTGCCGCGTGGCTTCCGGTGCAGCTCGCGGATCAATTCGAGCGACTCGGCCTCGCCCGGCTTCATCCCGAAGGGCTTCCGGCCCTCGCACCGCCCGAGCTTCTGTCGCATTCGGTCGCGTGCGGCGCGAAGCTTCATCACGGTCACGGTCTTGTCGTACTCCGCCACGGCGCCCAGGACCTGACGGATCAGCTTGCGCGTCGGGTTGTCCTCCTCGACCGTCAGCTCGGTACCGCTCTCGGCGGCAACCACGCGCACGCCCATGTCGCGGAAGCGGCCGAGGATGATCTCGCTGACCAGCAGGTCGCGCGCGAGGCGGTCGGCGCGCTCGACGAGCACGAGCCGGACGCCGTTGGACTCGAGCCGGTCCATCAGCGCCGCGAGGCCGGCGCGGCCCTCGAGCTCGCGGGTGCCGCTCACGCCCTCGTCGCGGTACTCCTCGAGCAGCTGGACGCCGGAGAGCTTGGCGTAGCGGGTGATGGCGTCGCGCTGCCGGCGGAAGCCGTCGCCCTCGACCTGGCCCTTGCCGCTGACTCGGACGTAGCTGACGGCGGTCTCGACGATCTTGGGCATGGTGGGGGAGGGCCAAGGGCCTGCTTGAGGCCTGATATCTGAGCACTTACGGCCGGAAGTGTCAATAATTCTCAAGAATAGATGACACGCGTTCGCAGCCAGGTTGGACCCGAGGACCGGCCTGAAGCCCGAAAGCAAGCCGGAGTGTGCATGCCGCGGACTTGGGGGAGACGGCTGCTTCGCCGGCCCCTCGGCCCGCGCTCGCATCGACACGCGACCGAAGCGCCGGAAGCGTCGGAAGCGTCGGATGCACCATCGGCCACCCGCCCCGGTTCATCGGGTCGCGACTGCGAGGGCCCCTCGGCGTTCGGACTGCGAGGGCTTGGCGACCTCTAGGGATAGCGGCGACTGGCCTACGGGCAGATCGTGAAGCTGAGCGCGTTCGTGAGCCCGATGCTGTTCGGGGCAGCGAAGCCGGGATCGCGGCTCCAATACTGCGCGTAGACGGTCGAGTATCCGCCTATCAGGAACTGCTGGGCCATGTACGCCTGCGTGAAGTGAAAGGCGTACGAGCCCGAGCAGTCCGAAGCACCCGTGCTCCCGCCTGAGTTCTGGATGGGCGTCCGCACGATCGGCGGCGCAATGCAGAGGACGCCTCCATGGAACGGGATGCTTGCCTGCGCGCCACCCCAGATCATCATCCCCGACTTCTGGTTGAGCACATTGCTTGCCGTCACGTAGAAGTTGTCTGGCCCGCTCTGGCTCGGGAGGCCGACAGAGCCGATCGAGGGTAGGCATCCGAGGCTGTTCGTCTTGGCGGTGCAGTAGATGGAGATGGAGCCTGTGCACGTCACGTCGCGAACGAAGACGTCAACCATGCCGTTGTCCCCGGGTACGAGGTTCGTGGCCTCGCTACGGAACTCAACGCAGCTGCCATCCGCTGAAATAGCTGGGAGGTCGCTGCGGCCATCACCCGCAACAGCTGTAGCGGCCACGCTGACAAGAGTGGTGGAGCCAGCGAGTCGATCTCGTAGGAACGCATCCACCTTGCCGTTTGTGTCGCCCGCAACAAGGTTGCTTGCGTCGCTCTGGAACGCAACGTAGCGGCCATCAGCCGAAATGGAGGGGAGCTCGCTCTGCAGATTCGCCTCGGTCCCGGCAGAGCCCACGCTGATTCGTTCCGTCAGCCCTGTCAGGCCGTCGTGGACAAACACGTCCGACGCTCCATTCGTATCTCCTGGCACGAGGTTCGTCGCACTGGATGAGAAGGCCACGTACCTGCCGTTGGCCGAGAGCGAACACGCGCCGGAGTCGCCGTTCCCCTGCGCCCCGGCGGAATCAACGCTCACGAGAGAAGTCGTTCCAAGGAGTCGGTCCCTGAGGAAGACATCTCCGAATCCGTTCGTGTCGTTCGGGGTTAGCGTCGTTGCGTAGCTGAAGAATGCCACGTACCGTCCATCGGGAGAGACGGACCAGGGGACGCTGAAGTTGTCTCCCTGCGTGCCCGCCGTGCTGATGCTCACCAGTTCCGTGAGTCCCGTCTGTTGATCGCGTACGAACACGTCACCGAACCCGTTCGTGTCGCCTGCCACCAGGTTCGAGGCGTAGCTCAGGAAAGCCACGAACCGGCCGTCCGCAGAGAGGGTCGGGTAGAAGCTACGTTCGTTCGCTTCTGCGCCTGCTGAATCAAGGCTAACGCGCTCCGTTGTCCCGTTCAGGCGGTCCCGGACGAAGATGTCCCACCACCCGTTCGTGTCGCCTGCAACCAGGTTCGAGGCACGGCTCGTGAACGCGACGTAGCGGCCGTCACCGGAGATCGAAGCCCAGCCATCGCAGTCCGTGGTCCCCTGTGCGCCGCCCGTTGCGATGCTGACTAGCTCGGTCGATCCGTTGAGGCGATCACGAACGAAGATGTCTTGGAATCCGTTCGTGTCAACGGGCACGAGGTTCGTGGCCGCACTCATGAAGGCCACGAAGCGGCCATTGGCGGAAACCGACGAAAAGCCCCCGCTAGCGGCGTCGGGCTCCACGCCTAGGTAGCCGAGGCTGACCCTCGTCGTGGTTTGAGCGTGCAGCCCACCGATGAGCAGCGCGGCGGGGATGGCGAGGTGTGCAGCGCGGGCGAGCTTCTGCATGTTCGAGTCCTTCACTGCAGAGCAGCGACGGCGGGCAGTCCGGGAGAGCGTGGAGTGGCCCTCGGGGTCTTGTGCCTGCTGCTTGGGGGGTACTTCCATGGTACCCCGAGTCGGGACAGCTTGCTCCCGGGTGGGCTGATCCGGCGTGGCACCGGCACTTCGTGGCCATCGCCGAGTTCCCCGGCCGTCGATCTCGGTGTCAAACCGTCGTGCGCCTACGCACCCGGGGCGGGCTCGAGCGGTCTCCCTGTCACCAGGACGGGCAGGCCAATCCTGTACTGCTCGTCGCCGCGCACGTCCTTCCGCCACCGACTCAGTCCTCGCCGGTTCGTGCGCCGTGCGGCCGCCTCGATCCACCTCGGCTCGCAATCGAGATGTGCCCAGAGACGGCGCAGCCCGCGACCGTGGCGGCTCGCTTTGTTGTGGACCTGCTGCGTCTTGTACGTCAGGCCGCAGCACTTGCGGCACTCCAAGAAGCCACTGGGGCTCCTGAAGAGGCGCGCGCACCGTCGGCTGCAAAGCGTGCACGTGAACCACCAACGTTGTCCACCCATCGGGCAAGGCGTTGCGGCCATGAAGAGCAGCTGCCTGAACGTAAGCGGGCTCTCCCCAACGCGAACGGGCGCGACGCGTTCGAAGTGGACCTCCAGTCGTGCCTCCGTGAGGGACTCGATGCCGACGATGCAGTGCCGGAGTTCGAACACACCCGGGCAGAATCCTCGGTCGAACAGGTACCGGTCCTTCGCTGCCCAGTCGGACCACGGCGGAGCGCTCGGATCGCAGATGCCGTCCAGCGCTCCGGACCACGCGATCTCGGAGGCATCGATGTACGGCGAATACTCGATCTGCGGCATCCTCTGCCCGTGGCGCGGAGTGAACGGCGGCAAGGCGTCGGATGGCTTGGATTCCGTCCGAAATCCAGAGCGATTCAGTGGACGAGGGGCACGGAGTTTTTTGCGCCGGAGATCCTGACGCAGCACCTGGGCCAACATGCCACTGAGTAGTGATTTCAACGAGTCGGTCATGACCGCTGGCTTCTTCCGTGCACCACCTACGGTTGAGCCCGACTCCGGGGTTCGTCTTCTGCGCCCACCGTCTGGGGGAGTACTCGGTTTTGTATGTACCTGTTTAGCGAGCGTTCAATCTGCGCTCACGGCCCGGCATTCCCGCGGTCGAGGCGCCGAACATGGATGCGTATCCTTGATCGAACTCAGGTGGCACTGCGACATATTCACGAGGAACGCGCCGATGAGGGTCACGGCCTCGTCCTCGTAGGGCACATAGTCAGGATCAGTGATCTGCCCGCCCGTCGTATGCGCTCGTTCAAGAGCTCTGAAGTTCGATGATCGACATGTCTCCTCGAAGGAGCAGGAGAGAGACGGAGATTGGGATGCCACGTACCGCCGTTTAGTAGCGCGAGACAGTTTGTGGTCGGAAGGGCGGTGAGGTAACGAAGCAGCGACTGACGATACTCAGGACTCGCGATGCGATCCGCCGCGTCGACGCCGATCCGGCTGCACATGGCCAAGTACCGCTTCCGAAGCTCGGGGCCTCCTGCTTCTAAATACACTGGCACTCTAGGGGCGATCTGCACGTGGTCCGAGTCCAGTAACTCGTTGACCAACCCCATGTGGACGAACCCGGCCCGACGATGAAGTCCCGGTAGGAACTGAAGATGGAGTAGGGCCCGAAGTCCGAGGCATCCAGTTCGCCCTTCTCAGCCAGCTCGCGCGCGATGGACTCGACGACCGCCTCGCTGATGCGAAGCCAGGGGCGCGCCCCCGATCGTGAGGTGTCCCGCAAGGCGATAGCAGCCGTTCTCCTCGACGATCGCCGGCAACGCCCTGGGGCGCGGGGGCTCAGCCTTACCCGTGGTACTCGTGCTGGATGTGCTCTTGGATCTGCTCGAAGCTCCGGCCTCGCCGTTGCCTTCGGTGTTCGTGAGGTGGGCCTTGGGCTTGTCGGTCATCGTCGGTAGGACCTCGAGTAGCCTTGGATCTTGGATGGAGTGAGGAGTGGGGCAAACGCGCTATGCAAGCTAGCAAGAGGCGCCGCCTATGGTGCGGGTGGAGCCGCCGCCGACTCAAACGACGCCCGGCAACCCGCGAAGGGCCTCGAGGATGGCGTGCATCAGCTCGGCGTCGCGGCCGCAGTAGGCGAGCAGACCCCGGCGGATGCCTTCACGATCGGTTGGGGGGCAGTCATGTCTGCTGGCTCGCTTCCACTCGACGACCGCGGCCATGCCGTCCCGCACTGCGAGATCGTCGTATCCCTTGCCGACGAGAACGGGCGCAACCTTTTTCAGCGAGTAGCTCCCCTGCTGGTCGGGGTGGTAGTAGCCGGCCTCGACGACGTCCTTGGCATCGAACAGGCGGCCGATTAGGCGCTCTACGTGTGCGGCCCGGTCTGGGGGTAGGCCGGCGCGCAGTTCGTTGAGTACCGTCTGCTCTGCCGACCGCGAGTACACGACGATGCTTCCGTTGCCGTCCGGGTCAGGGTCTGCCTCGAGGAGCGAGTCGAACGAACGGCCCGCGCGGGTCGTCCGCCTCCGTGTAAAGGAAGTCCAGTGGCGGCTCGAGCAGCCCGCCCTGAGTCCGCTGCACGCGCATCGACCACTGGAAGGGGATCCGATCGTACGGGCGCGTGCCGGGGAATCGCGGCACTGCCATCCCGGGGTCGAACTCGAAATCCAGGTAGGCGACCGGCCAGCGAAGGCTTTGAAGCTCGGCGCGCATTGCGGCGCTGGCTATCTGGGGCTGGCCGCTTCGCACAGCGGTGATCACGCGACGCTGGTCGGGCGTCCAGCTCCACGTAGAGTCGTCGGGGTCAAGTGTCTCGATGGAGGGGGCGACCATCCCTTCGACTCGAGTCGCCTTCGCTCCCAACAGGCGCGGCAGTCGTCCAGCCCAGTACCTGGGAAGGTCCCTGCCGCAATGCCCCGACGTCTCCAGGTGCCCGCACGCACTCGGCCTGTCGCCGGCCGCGGCGTCTGGGTTGCTCTTGCAGCGCGCGCCCGGGCGCGCTGGCGGCACGGCGGCTTGCGAGAGGATCAGTAGCTGCTCCGCGATCTCGCGCTGGACAGCCACGGCGAACTGCTCAACCTCCGCTGTGCGATTCACCCCTTCCCCCAGGAGCTGGTGGACATCGAGAGTGTCGCGACGCACGTAGCTGCGGTTGAGGAGGAAGACACCCGCGCCGACGATCGTCAGTCCGGCTCGCCGCGCGACCTCCACCTGGAAAGCCAGGTCCCAATCGAAGATCGGCTTGAGCTTGGTCGAGGCCTTGACCTCCCAGAGGTACCAGCCATCGCCCCGCGGCTCGAGGATGTCGGCGACCGCACGCAGCCCTCCAGCCTCAAGGTGTGCCTGCGCAATGGGGCGCCTCTTCGTGCAGGGCGTCCTGAGTCCGGGCAGCGAGGGTGGCGAACTCAAGTCGTGACTCCTCGTGCGCTTCATCCTCGGGCGCGTCCGCGATGCGGATGATCCCGGTGAAGAGCGTCTCGGCAACCCGTTCGACCTCGGCGCCCTCGGCCTCGCGCATCTCCCACACGTCGTCTGACTCGACCGGCGGCTCAGGCGGGTGATGAAGCGCGAGCCATAGCCGACGGCCACACTGCCGACCCTTCAGGAAGCTCGACTTGCTCAGCATCGCAACGTTGGCATCTCCGTGCCTCGCATGATCGGTCCCGGTGTTTGGCGGTACATGGGGAGAAGCGTAGCTATGGACCTCCGCAGAGAGGGCCAACGAGCCCGCGAAGCACCGGTGCGCTACCTGCGACACTGCTCCAACTCAAATCCTGGAGTCGTACCGTGGATTGAACAGCTGGGGAGATGAATGTCGTAGTGATTGAAGTGTCCCGCAGCAGCGTGAACGTGAACTGTGGCAGACTGGAGGGCTCTAGTGACGCAGATTCTAACGTGCAAGAATCCTCTGGCGTGCCATCTGCGGCGAGGGTCGTCACGGCAACATCCCCGGAAGACTCTGCCCACGAAAGCACAAGAGTACCATCGCTACTGGCGCTGTAGGAGATACTATACGAAGCATAGTCCAGTGGCCTGACGAGCCATTGAAGTGTCCCGTCCGGATTGAACCGGCCGAGCAGGCCCGAGTAGTTCAGTCCTTCGAGGAAGACGGCTCCATTGAGCTCTGCGAATTGTGCGTATGATACAGGGCCGGGCAGGCGGTTTTGGCTGAGCAATCCGAACAAGGAGTCGAATCGGAGTAGGTAGCACCCGGCCGGAGAGTCCAGAAGCACGGAAGTGCTGCCATCCGAGAATCTCGCTGCGCCAATTACAGTGGCACTTGCAGTAAAGGCGACCGATCCAACGACCGCCCCGTCGCCATCCAGAAGTGCTAACCATGTGCGCGCGGCCGATCCGGCTGGGTTGTAAGTCCCGTAGCAAAGCGTTCCCAGCGCATGCATAGGACGGACCATCGAGGCTACGATACTGGCTCCCGTCGTCGGTGAGGTGTAGCCAGCCGTCCAGTCGAGCGACCCTCCATTACCTATTGAAGCCAATCCGAAGCTGCGTACGCCTGTCCCATGAGACTCTATGAAAACGATGCGGTTCTGAAGGTCCCAGGATGGTCCTGGGTACGCGCTGACTGCGTTCTGGGTGTATCCGGGCAGCGATCGCTGAAATGTCCACGCGCCCTGGTACTGGGCCTGCTCGGATATCGCTACTGCATAGCCCGTGGTCGCGTTGCCTGAGGCGGGATTGCCGTAGCCGGCGATCACCGGGCCATGAATGGTATGGAACGCCGTAGAATAGGTGCTGCCGGCCGTGATGGACGACGCGAGTACGTCGATCGATGAGGCTACGCCGCTATCTCCGTTGATCCAACTGACATAGATGTCCTCGTTGTCGGGCGCGCCGTGGGGCTCCAGAACGAGGAGTCCCAGCGCACCACCCTCGGTGAGTTGCTCTTGGGGCGGGTAGGGGAGCGCTGGGCTCGGGAGAGTCTTGCACCATGCTACCGACCCAGTGTTACCCACGCGGGCATAGACTCGTTCCCCGATCAGAAAGTTGCGCTCGCCGGTGCGAGCGGCATAGGCATATTCACCGAAGCTCGCCTCGAAGGATATTCGGGTAGATGCACTTGGGTTCTGGCTTGCATCCAGAGGCAGCGGTTGGAGATCGATCTCGGCCCCTCCATCCCACAGCACCGCGACGACCCTGTCAGGCGCGACAATCGTCCCGCACAGGCCGCTAAGGAGGTCGTAGCTGCGCCATGTGCCTGTTGTCTTCGCCAAGCCTACCCTGGAGCCGATGAACGTGCCTCCCTGCCAAGCCTCCGCCTGAATGAGGGTGGTGCCGCTCGAGAGCCTCTCAGCTGACGGGTAGATCTCGCTCCCCAATCCTAAATCGGGGCTCCAGCGGTACACGCTCGGGGCCGCGGTCGCACTCCCTCCACTGGAGCTAGTGCTTCCACCGCCTCCACAGGAGGCGGTTCCCAACAGAAGTGCTGCTGCGGCGAGAAGGCGATGGACCGGTGGAGCAAGTGAGTCGGACGTGTGATGCAACATGGGGTGATGGGCGACGTAAGGGGTGCACGGGTGGTGCGTTCTGCATGGAGACCATCAGCGCCGAAAGCGCCGTCTAGGTGCCTTCAGTCCAGGCCCGGGGACAGTGCGATAGCGCGGGACCTGAGGTGCTGTTGCAGGGCGAGCTGTTGCTCCCGATGGTAAACTGAACGCGGAAGGGCGGCAATCCGGTACGGGCTGAGTCCAAGTTCGTATGGGTGCGAGCTTCGAGGAAATGCAGGAAGTCGCCTCGGCGCTCCCCGAGTCGAACTTCTCGGGGGAGTGCCAGCCTAGCCACTGGCGCAAGGTCGGCCTCGTTCGCCGTCTACTTCCGTGGCATCCGATCTGACCGAGCCCCCGAGAACCGGTCCAGCGCGTTGATCACACTCCGGGTAGAACACCCCCAGAGCGTGACATGCGAAAGAGCAAGTTCAGTGACGAGCAGATCATCGGGATCCTGAAGGAGGCGGAGGCGGGCACGCCAGCGACGGACGTGTGCCGCCAGCACGGGATCAGCGCGCACACCTTCTACCGCTGGCGATCGAAGTTCGGCGGCCTGGAGGTGAACGAGGCGTGGCGGCTGAAGGCGATCGAGGACGAGAACCGCGAGCTGAAGCAGATGGTCGCGGACCAGAGCCTGCAGATCCGAGCCTTGAAGGCGGCCTTGAGAAAAAAATGGTGAGCCCTGCACAGCGTCGCGAGCTCGTCGACTTCTTCGTGAAGTCGATGAAGCTCAGCGAGCGCCTGTCGTGCGAGCTGGCAGGGCTCAGCCGATCGGTCCGCCGCCACCAGAGCCAGCGCGAGCCCGACGTCGGGCTGCGCATGCAGCTGAACAAGCTCGCGGGAGAGCGTCCGCGCTTCGGCTATCGCCGTCTTGGATGCCTGCTGCGCCGCCGCGGCGTGGTGGTCAACCACAAGCGCCTGTGGCGCATTTACCGCGACGAGGGGCTCGTCGTGCGACGCAAGAAGCGCAAGCGCGTGGCAGCTGCGCCGCGCGAGACCAGGCCGGAGCTGACGGGCCCGAATCAACGCTGGTCGATGGACTTCATGAGCGACAGCCTGAAAGACGGACGCACGCTGTGCGTCTTCAACGTCGTCGACGACTGGTCGCGCTTCTGCCCGGCGATGGAAGTGGACCTGTCGCTCTCGGCGCATCGCGTCGTGCGCGCGCTCGAGCAGGCCGGCGAGCTCTACGGCTACGCCAAGTCGATCGTGATGGACAACGGGCCCGAATTCACCAGCCGCGTCCTCGACCAGTGGGCGCACGAGCGCGGCATCGAGCTGATCTTCATCCGGCCGGGCAAGCCGACCGAGAACACGTACGCGGAGAGCTTCAACGGCCGCGTGCGCGAGGAATGCCTCAACCAACACTGGTTCGACGCCGTCGAGCACGCCCGCGACATGTGCCTGGCCTGGCGCGACGACTACAACTTCATCCGACCGCACACCTCGCTGGGCGGACTCTCGCCGAGCGTGTTTCTACTTCAGAGCCCGGGCGGGCATGCCCGCCCGGGCTTTGCGGCGCTGCTGATCGATCGAGGCCACTCGACGGACGGCGGCGATTCCCCGTACCATCTACACCAACCCCGAGTGTGAGACTTCGCGGGGTCCTAATTCGGGGGCTCGGTCACCTCACTTGGATGCGGGTCAATGCCACTGTGTCACAGACGCCGCAGCCCTACGGAAAGCGAAGCAAGTCATGTGATGATTCGCCTCCGGGTGTCGCATGTCCTGATTGCTGAAGCGAACGCACGCGCGAAGGCCGAAACAGTTGCGAGAATCTGGGAGTGCGAAACTTCGTGTGCGACGTGAAGGTCGCAAGAGGCAGACACATTGCGCGTCTTGGGAATAGCCGGTTCTGCCCATTCCTGGTCTTTCGGGAACAATGTGCGAAATACATCCGGGAGGTAGTCGGTATAAAGCTCAAGGTTGAGGTGTGGTGCATGCCTAGACATTGCATCCAACAGACCCTGTGATTCAGAGTGAGATGTCCCTGCTGCCAGCTCAAACGCGGCGAAACATCGAATGACCATGTCGCTACCGTTGAGGAGCGTGATGTAGACCGGGATTCCGTGATGGGGGATCAAAATGTCGTCATCGCCGCAACCATATGCCCCGTCCTCCAGGATCACTGCATTCAAGGAAGCGCGCCGAAGCACTCCGTGAATGGCCGGAATCGTCAAGCTAGCCTTGCCAATTACACTGTGATCCGGGGGATTTGGGATGCGGCCTTCTTCCGCTTCCATGATGTCCGCACGGGTAACCACATCCCCACGGACGGCATCCGTGTAACGTTCCTCGGATCCAGGAACGTGGATCGGCACCGCAGGTGGCAAGCCACGTCACTGGCAGCGCAAACACAGCCTTAAGAGGTTCTCCCCCGGGGCCGTCCTGACAGCAGATGGGCACAGCAATCCAGTCTTCGTATTTGAGGTATCTCGTGTTGCGCTCGTAGACCGGATCGAGGGGATCAAACGAAAGCGTCCTGGTCCCCCAGTCCCACCCAGGGATCTTGTCGTCTAGCCCAGGGTACACGTGGCGTTGCTCTGGTGCGAAATCGACGATGAGCCCGAGAAGATGATCGCACCCCTCACGGAAGTCTTGGGACCAGACCAATCCCTCGCAGACCGGACAGTACACCCCGTACCTCCTCTGCTGCACGGAGGGTGGATTCCGAAACAGGAGGTCCCAGCGCGTCTCATTTCGACCGGTTCGAGGCCTATGGCCACCTTGAGCGTGGAGTGACCCGGCTACGGCAACACCGGATACAAGTCCTTGGCGTGGCCGGCAACCACGACGTCGAGGTACTCCCGCGCTTGGCCGATCAGATCCCCGAGTTCAAGCTCATCGGGCGGGGAGGGCGCTGGGAAACGGTCGACGTTTATGGACCGGACGGCAGTTCCGTTCGAATCGCGGGTTGGTCGTTCCACCGCGAGAAAGAACCCGACAGCCCCCTCGATTCCTTCCGCACCGAGCCGACGGCAGGACGAGCAACCCTCGGTGTGCTTCACTGCGACCTGGGCAAGCTCAAGAGCGACTACGCACCGGTCACGCGCTCCCAACTCGAGCGCTCGCCGGTTGCCGCCTGGTTCCTCGGCCACGTGCACAAGCCCTCGCTCGAGCCTGGACCTCGGCCCATCGGCTATTTGGGCTCGCTCGTCGGACTTGACCCCGGCGAGGGAGAGCGGGGTGAGCATGGACCATGGCTAGTGGAGGTCGCGGGTGAGGTCATCACCGAGTGCCGTCAACTGCTGTTTGCGCCAGTGCGTTTCGAGGTGGAGACGATCCCGCTCGATGGAATGGAAGTCGCAAGCGCGAACGAACTCGAAACGGAACTGACATCGCGCATAACGAGTGGCCTGAAGCGCGTTGCCGAGCGCTGCAGTGCAAACGGCACCCCTTCGCCCTGCAAGGTCGTGAGTTGCCGGCTACAGCTCACTGGGCGCACGCGTCACCACCGCGAGGTGCGCACGCTGGTCGCCAGCGGAGAACTCCAGGCTCTCCAGATCATGCGGGGCCATACCCGTGTGGGCATGGAGCTCATCGAGGATCGGGCTGAGCCGGAGCTTGACCTTGTTGCGCTCGCGCAAGCGAATGATCCCCCCGGTCTGCTCGCGCAGGATTTGCAAGCACTCGCCACGAACTCCGCAGAAGCTGCTGACCTTGTCCGGGGCGCAGCAGAGGCTGCTAGGCGCATCGCCGACTCGGGCGACTACGCCTTGCTTGGAAAGATGCGGCCGGATGGGGACGATGTTCGTGCTCGCCTAACTCGAGTTACTCGTGCGCTGCTTGAGGACGTGCTCGCGATGAACGGTGGGGGAGCGAGTTCGTCGTGAGGCTGACGCGCATTCAGGTCGCCCGCTTACCCGGGATCGACGGCACGTTTGCCGTGGATCTGGAGCCGGATGCTGGGGTTGTGCTCATTTCTGGCCCGAACGGGGTGGGGAAGTCGTCACTGTGCCGCGCTGTGCGCGCGACGATCTGGCCGTCAGCCGACGAGTGGAGCGCAAGAGGCCAGTTGCGCGAGTGGCGCGATGGCTGTGACGTGGTGTCCACCTGGGAAGATCATGGCATCGTTCGCGTGGCCGAACTGGCACGCGGAGCCGTGCGGTGGCAGGCCGATGGCTCTGACAGGCCGGCTCCCGTCCTGCCGGCAGCAGAGCTCTCCGGTTGTTGGTCGATAGGTGTTTCGGAACTGGTTGCGGTTCGCGACGGAACGGCCGACGAACTCGCACGCCGGGTGCGCGTCGCCATGTCTGGGGGCTACGACCTCTTGCGGGTGGAGACACGCGAGCTCACGGCGGAAGCTCGGGCCGCCTCGAAGGCGTTGCGAGCGGCAACAATTGCATCCGCCGCATTGAACTCAGGGCACGCGGCCCTTGTCGTACGGCTACAAGACCGCGCCCAGCTGGAGGGACAGCTGGCAGCAGCGCGCCAGGCCAAGCTGGATGAGGCTGCGCTGGCGGAAGCGCTCACGCTCACCGACAAGGTCAGCGATCTGTCCGCGGTGAAGGTGAAGCTGCATGGCATGCCGAGTGCACTCGCTCGGATTGGAGATGACGAGGTCCAGCGGTTCGATGAGCTCCGAAGCGAGCGCGACAAGAAGGACGAGGATCGCGCACTTTGGGACGGCAAGGCCGAGGCTGCGCGTACGGCTCTTGCCGATGCTGGATTCGGAGATTCGCAGCCCGATCCACTTCTCTTAGAGGAGTCTGCGCTGCTGGTGGGGGCCGTGGAGAGACTGACTGCGCGTGCAAGCGAAGCGGCTCGAACGCAGTCGACCCGAAGGGAGGAACTCGCCGATGCAAGCCGGCAACTCGTCAATGTCATTCCGCATGAGGTGCTCGAATCGATCGACGAGGCCGATCTCGTGGGAGCCGATGAGTGGTTCGGGCGCCGTGCCGAACTCGCATCGGAAGTTGCTGCGCTCGCACAGTTCGTGGCGGGTCTACGACGGGAGCTAGAGGGAATTGCGCTGCCTGACGCGGATGCCGTCACGCTTCAGCGCCAGGTGGAATGGTTGTCCGCGTGGCTCAAGCAGGCGGTGCCCGCCGCGCCACAAGGCTGGTCCCTTGTGCGCTGGATCGCCCTCGTCGTGTGCCTAGGTGGTTGCGTGATCGGCCTGAACACGCCGGTTCCTGGGTTCACGATTGCGCTGGTGGCGGTCGGAGCCCTCGCGATCCTCCTCGCGAAGGGAAGCAAGATGAAGCCTGCGCACCTCGCTACCATCGAGACCCAGCTCGCAGGGCTTGGGCTCGGCCGAGAACCTGCGTGGACGAGCAACCGTGCTGCGGCCCAACTCGAAGGCGCAGCGGCCGGCCTCGCTGCCGTGCTGCGGTATGAGACGATCAAGGACGAGGAGCAGCGGGTTGACGCCAAGCGTGCTGACAAGGCGCAACAGCTTGAAGGGCACGAAGAGCTGCGATGCGCCCTGGTTGCACGCCTACGCCTAGGTCCGTCGATCGGCGACGTACGCCTCCGAGACGTTGTTGAGCGAGTTCTGGCTTGGCGGCGCGCGCGAACAAGGTGTGCTGAGGCAGAGGCCGACGCCAAGGCTGCGCAGTTCCAGGTGGACGAGCAGCTCGAGTCCCTCGGTGCACGCCTCGCAACGCTGGGAGGAACGCGGCCAGCCGATTCTGTTCAGGCGAAAGCCGCGACCCTGCAACTCCAGATTCGGGCAGTCGCCTTCGCTCGTGCTCGCGATGAGTTGAAGACCGCGAGAACCCAGATCGAGCGGTGCGAACGAGAGGCCTCGGCCCTGGAAGAGAAGCTGGAAGAACTGCTTTCGCGTGCGGAAGTCGACGCCCCGTCGCGCGAAGAAGCCCGCGTGGACTTGGTTCAGCTGACTGCCCAACGGGTAGCGTTCCTAAAGGCGCGCGAACGAATGGCTGGGCTTCAAGGTGAGATCGATGGAGGACGACTTCGGCTTCAGCGCCTCGATCGGCTTGCATTGGAAGCAAAGACTCGCGAGGAGCTTGGCCTCGAGATGGAGTTGGCCAGAACGCGGTTGGGACAGCATGAGACGCTGGTAAAAGAAATCAGCGAAATTAACTCCTCCGTCAAGGCGGCGATGAGTGGCGTCGAGCTCGAGGGCGCTCGCGCTGTTGAGCGTGACGCCAGGAGCGCACTTGATGCTGTGTACGAGGCTTCGCTGGATGCGGCACTTCGGCGCCATCTCCTGGAGCGCCTACGTAGCCGACATGAACAGCGTGCAAGGCCGGCGGTGCTGGCAAGTGCACAGCGGCTGTTCAGTCTTTTCACGCGCGGTGAGTGGGACCTTGTCGTTTCGGGCGAGGGTGATGCGGCGCAGTTTCGTGCGCGTCGTGTTGGTGGGATCGCCCGCAGCCTAGACCAGCTCTCGGATGGAACGCGCGCACAGCTCCTAATCGCAGCCCGTGTCGCGTTTGCACTTGAAGCTGAGCGTGGTACTAGGTTGCCCATCTTCCTTGACGAGGCCCTTGCGGTGTCGAGCCCCGAGCGCTTCCGGGGCGTCGTTGAGGCCGTGGTCGACCTTGTCCGCGATGGTCGGCAGGTCATCTATCTGGCGGCCGATCCGCAGGACGTCCAGCATTGGAAGGTTCTCTGCCGAGAGCTCGGCGCGCCTCTGCCGCAGGTGATTGACCTGGGCGAGGTGCGGGCCATTGCCGGTGCTGCTCTTCCGAAGGATCTGGCGGTTCGACCTCGTTCGGAAGTACCGGCACCAGGAGATTTGAGCTCCGAGGAGTACGCGCGGGTGTTGCGCGTGCCCGCACTCGACCCATTCCAGCCGATCGAGAGTGCGCATCTCTATCATGCCCTGCGCGACGAACTGCGGCTGCTCCATCGAGTCCTTGCCATGGTTGGCTCGACTTCGATCGGAGCGTTCGAGTCCATCGCGGATCTCGTTCGAGCAAACGATACACGCGGGGTTATTTCGTCTTCGGAGCTTGCGGCCATCGGTGCCCGCATCGCGTGCACACGCGCTTGGTACGAAGCGTTCCGGGTAGGACGTGGCGCGCGCGTTGATCGCACGGCGCTCCTGGCAAGCGGCGTGGTCAGCGGGAACTACCTCGACAAGTTCATGGACCTTGTGAAGGAGGTTCGGGGTGATGCCCGTCGGTTCCTGGCTGCGTTTGGGAGTTCGCCCCCCGACGAGCGCACCAGTAGGTTTCGCGAGGAAAAGCGGATCGAGCTTGAGGGCTACCTTGCTAGCCGCGGCTTCCTCGACACGAGGCCGTTGCTTGAGGCTGCGGTGATTCGTGCTCGCGTCCTACAGGCAGCGGCACCCTGGATCGAACGAGGTGCAATCAGCGAGGCTCAGGTTCTGGACCTTGTTGCATCGCTCTCGGGGGTCGACGTGGATGAGGTCACCTCTGCAGGCGGTCCGGCTGAATGAGAGGCTAGCCGGATTTCTGCTCGTGCAGAGGGACGTCCGGCGCTTGGGGACCACGGCCCCGGTGCGGCTCGCGGCGATTCCTTCCTGGCCCATCCGATCGTTGCGGCGGAGCGTCTGGTCGCGCGGGCCGTCCTGGGCTCACGTGCCCGACTTCCCGGCAGACCTGACCATCGCAAGGATGCCGGCCCGGGGCACCTCTGGCAGTGCGTCCCACGCCTCGCAAACCTCACCCAACTCCGACCCCGCCTCGACCAGCCACGAATCCCATTCTGTCTTGTCGTTCTGCTTGCCTTTTTCCCTCGGATCCTCACTGAACCCAGTGGGCTCAGATCGGCCTTCTAGGCACCAAGGATGCGGTTCTGTACCCTCGGGGGGTACCCCCCCAGGGGCTTGCAAATCCGTTATCCCCGGTTCAAGTCCGGGTGCCGCCTCCAGCAGCATCACGTCGCAAGCTCTCGCAAGAGCCCAGCGGGAGACTGGGGTTCTCCCCGCACGAGCTTAGGCGCAGGTTTGTGTCGGCACTGCTGGAGAACGGCGCGGACATCGCTGCGGTGCAACGGCTCGCTGGCCACTCGAACATCCACACGACTGCGAGTACGACCACCGCGACGCGAAGACGAAGCGGAAGGCCGTGGAGCTGGTTCACATTCCGTACTCCCGATCGCGCAAGGCAAACCTGGATCCGAGACGCCCTTGCGGCACGCTTGCAAGGTAGGGGAAGACGGAGGAATTCGGGCTGGGAGATCACGGGCAGATGGTGAAGCTGATGCCGTTCGTAAGGCCGACGCTGTAGGGGGGCGCAAAGCCCGGGTCGCGACTCCAGAACTGCGCGTAGACCGTCGTGTTCCCCGCCAGCAGGTGCTGGAGCATGTAGAGCTGCGTGAAGTGGTATGAGTACGTGCCGCTGCAGTCGTTGCCATTCGGGTTGCCCCCCGACGATTGCGCGGGCGTACGGAAGATCGTAGGGGCCACGCAGAGCGTTCCGCCGAAGAAGGGGTTGCTGCCTTCGGAAAGGCTCCAGAGCATCATGCCGTTCTTGTTGTTCAGCACGTTGCCGGCCGTGACGTAGAAGTTGTCCGGACCGCTCTGGCTGGGCAGGCCGCTGGACCCAATCGAGGGCATGCACCCGAGGCTATTCGTCTTGGCGGTGCAGTAGGTGTAGATGGCCCCCGTGCAGGTGCGATCTTGCACAAAGATGTCCTGCAACCAGTTCGTGTCACCGGCGACCAGGTTTGAGGCAGGGCTCTCGAACGCAACGATTCGACCGTCTCCCGAGATCGAAGGATACTGGCTGGAGCTATCCCCCTGCAGGTTTGCCGAGTTCACACTTACACGCTCGGTCGTCCCGTTCAAACGGTCGCGCACGAAGATGTCCGCTGCCGCATTGGTGTCGCCCCCAACGAGGTTCGTAGCATCGCTCATGAATGCGATGAAGCGCCCGTCGGCCGAGACCGATGCTAAGGCACTCCCCAAGTTGCCCTGCGCCCCGCCGGTTGCAACGCTCACACGTTCCGTTGTTGCAAGCTGGCGGTCGCGCACGAATACGTCCGCAACCCCGTTGGTATCCCCCGGGATGAGTATCGTGGAGCCACTCAGGAACGCCACGAAGCGTCCGTCGAAGGAAAGCGAGGGCGCGGTCCCCCACGATGGTGCCCCGCCGCTAGCCAAGCTAACGCACTCGGTCGTCCCGAGTTGAAGGTCGCGCAAGTACACGCCGCCCGCCGGGCCGCCAAGATTGGAAGAGCCAGAATAAAACGCTACGAAGTGGCCATCGCCGGAGATTGAGAACGCACCGCTTTCATCGTTCCCCTGCACCCCGCCAGTGGCAACGCTCACACGTTCGGTTGTTCCGGTTTGTCTGTCGCGAACGAAGACGTCAGGCCACCCGTTCGTATCCCCCGCAACGAGGTTGGTGGCGGCGCTAAGGAACGCCACGAAGCGTCCGTCCGCCGAGATCGAGCCGGTAGTCAGCTGGATGTAGCTGTCTCCATCTCCCTGCGCACCGCCCGAGTCTACACTCACGCGCTCGGTCGTCCCGTTCAGGCGGTCGCGAACGAAGAAGTCGGCAAACCCGTTCGTATCACCCGGAGCTAGATTAGATGCGCCGCTCGTGAAAGCCACGAACCGGCCGTCGGCCGAGATCGAGGGATACCAGCTACCGCCGTTCCCCTCTGCCCCCCCTGTCGCCACACTTACGCGCTCGGTCGTCCCGTTCAGGCAGTCGCGAACAAAGACATCGCGGGTCCCGTTCCCGTCACCCGCGACCAGGTTGGTGGCGCCGCTCTCGAACGCTACGAATCTGCCGTCGGCCGAGATCGATGAGAGGCGGCTGTCCCCGCCTGTTGCCTCCGCCCCGGCCGAATCGACGCTCACGCGTGTCGTGCTCTGGGCCAGAAGCCCCCCCTCGATCAACGCGAGCGAGGATACGACGAGCAGGGAAGCGCGAACGAACTCCTGCATGATGATCGAGCCCTTTATCAGGGGCAGCGGCGTGTGGCCGTCGCGGCGGGCAAGGAAGTGCCTATGCGGGCCGGCGCGCGCTGCCAAGTAGTATCCCTACCATACCCCGAGCCCGGGTAGTCCGCCTCACGGCCTCCAAGATCTCGTGCACGAGCTGGGCATCACGCCCGCAGTAGCGGAGCAGGTCGGGCTCGAGGCGGGAGCGAAGCTACGGCTGCGCACCCTTCATGCGTTCGCCTTCGGCGTGCGATTCTGGCTTCGCCGTCGGCTTGGACGGGCGTACGTCCAGCCAGGTCCACCCCTGGTCCTCCCTCGCGGTGAAGGCGAGCCGCTCGATGGATTCCTGCTTGTCTGCACCCTGAGTCAGTACCTCTTGGCTCGCGAAGACGCTGACAATGTGGAACTCGAACAGGTAGGTCTTTTCCACGTCTCCCACGGTCAGCGTGAGGCCCAGGCTCATCTTCGGGTGGGCGCGGATCTGGTCGGTCACCTCGCCTAACTTGGCGAGGATCTTCCGATCATCCGCGGTGACGCTGGTGGTGTAGTAGAGAGGGAACGTGTACGAGGCTTTCGTGGAAGCGACCACGAGCGAATAGAACGAAGTCGCGGTCGCCGCACTTGAGTAGCTCCAGTTCGGTCCCCCAGAGGGCCCATACACTGTGGGGTCCCAATCCAGTCGGGTGGACCGGTACATGTTGGCCACTCCGGACATGCTCACGGCAAGGTGCTGCTGAGCGTTGACCGTCGCCGTCGTGAACCTGCATACGCGAGCACCGCGCGGAACGATCGTCGTGTACCGCGACTTCATCGCGATCACGTTCTGCTCCTCCAAGGTGTCCGTGTTGATGGCCTTGTAGCTGTTCCCATCTGGCTGGACGAAGAACGACCGATCCCAATCAAGCGAGGCGTCCTTGTCCGACAGGTTGTCGACGGAAAAGGCCACACCTGCAGGGGTCGGTCGGAACTCGAAGGCGAAGTTCTCGTCCTTGAACTTGAGAGGGCCCTCCGTCCCGTGGTCCTTCAATACGACCCCGTACTCAAGGGTGTAGGTCGCCGCGCATCCCTGCGCGACAAGCGAGAGCAGCAAGGCCGCAAGTGCGCAGAGCGCGCGGAGACACTTCGTTCGAGATCGACTGCTTCGGTTCCTTGGCCGGTCGCCGCTCGAGTCGGCGGTGGCCAGGGGCTTGATCCCGGCTCCGCAACCGGCGCAGGGCAGGTGGAGCGGGAAGGCAACGGGCGAGGACGTGTGGGCAGGCTTCTGCATGTTCGAGTCTTCTCTTGGAATGCCGCGGCGCTTGGCCGGACAGTTTGGGAAGGAGACGCGGTGCTACGATCGATGCGGAGGCGAATCTAGTCAAGTCCGCCGCGCAGCCCACTGGACCATGGCGAGGATGCCGGTACGCAGCGCCTCGGGAAGCGAGTCCCAATGCCCACACACCTCACCCAACTCCGACCCCGCCGCAACCAACCACGAGTCCCATTCTGTCTTGGCGTTCTGCTTGCCTTCTTCCTCCGGATTCCTGCTGAACTCAGTGGGCTCAGATCGGCCTTCTAGGCGTCCAGGATGCGGTTCTGCACTCTCCATGGATGCCCCCCCCAGGGGCTCGCAAATCCGTTATCCCCGGTTCAAGTCCGGGTGCCGCCTCCAGGCTCAGGCGCCTTTCCGGCGAGCGCGGGGACCCTTCGCGGCGGACTTCAGCGCGCGGTCGATCGCCAGCAGCGTCTCGAGTCCGGCGGAGTGCTTGCCCTTCTCCAGTCGGCAGAGCGTCTCGACTCGGATTCCCGCGCGCTCGGCGAGCTCCTTCTGGCTGAGCCCCGCTCGCGCGCGCGCGGTGAGGATGTCACGCGCGATCGAGATGCGCGCGTAGTCGACGGCCGGGAAATTTCCGCGCGCGTCCGGTTCCGGGTAGAGCGGAAGCGGCGTCTCGCGCACGACGCCGGCGAGACGGTCGTATTCGGCCTGCGAGAGTACCACGTAGGGCTCGCCGTCGATCCTGATCGCGCGGGTTGCAGTCGGGCGCGTGCGCGGCATTCGATCCACCTTGCGCGTGATTGACATCCGTGTCAAGTCACTCGGGGTACGAGTCGGACGGGCGCACCGACCCTGCTCCGGCGGGGGCGGGTAGACTGGCCCTCGCCGCTCGCCCCCTCGGCCATGCCCAAGCTCCAAGCCCCCGCGTTCCTCTTCCTCCTCCCGCTCCTCGCCAGCCCGGCCTTCGCCCAGTGGAATCCGCCCGCGGGCCAGTGGGGCAAGCAGGTCGCGACCGACCTGCGCTGCATGACCTGGAACGTGCAGGACGGGATCTGCTCGACCAACACCAAGGTCGAGGGCGCGAACAACTGGTGCGCGCTGGCGCGCATCG
Organism: uncultured Planctomycetota bacterium; assembly: GCA_963829015.1. Classification (GTDB taxonomy): domain Bacteria; phylum Planctomycetota; class UBA1135; order UBA1135; genus JADJLZ01. The sequence goes on from CAWHGR010000001.1 coordinate 1,266,066, forward strand.
TCGCGGCCTTCCAGCCCGACGTGCTGCTGCTCGAGGAGTGCGCCGACAACAGCGGCAACGGCACGGGCTCGGCGATCGACACGGTGGCGCAGCTCACGACGACGATCGACTACTTCCTGCACGGCGGGCTCGATTCGTTCCACGGCTTCACGCCCGTCACCTCGTACGTGCAGCAGTACGCGCCGGGCTACGACCTGCCCTACGTCTTCGTCAACACGGTCAACGACGGCTTCAACCGCAACGTGATCCTCTCGCGCTATCCGTTCCAGGACCTGAACGGCGACGGAGCTCGCGACCATGGGCGACATCCCGCAGGTCACGGCCTCGCAGTGGGCGCCGGGCGGCAACGGCGGGATCCGCGGCTTCATGTTCGCCGAGGTGGACCTGCCGGCGAGCTATGCGGGCAACCTGCTCGTCGGCTGCGCGCACCTCAAGGCCGGCAGCCAGCCCTCGGACCATTCGCAGCGCATCCTGGCCGCGCAGAACGTCTCGTACGTGCTGCGCTACTGGTGGAACGGCAACGGCGGCTCGCTGCCCGATCCGCTGGGCAAGATCGGCGACAACCCGCCCGCGACGAGCGTGCTCGACGCCTCGACGCCATTCGTGATCGGCGGCGACTGGAACGAGGACGAGTTCACCAACGGCACCAAGGGGCCGGCGGAGTGGCTCTCGATGGCGCAGACGACCGGCGGCACGAGCGACGGCACGGACCACGACGGCACGGACGCGACCTTCGACCACGCGCTCGACTTCTTCACCGGCAGCGACGACACGCACGTGACCGGCGCGAAGTACGACTACCTGTGCTGGCAGGACTCGATCGTCAGCCAGCGCCTGGCGCTGGTGTTCGAGACGAGCACGCTGCCGAGCGGGGCGCTGCCGCCGGAGCTCGCGACCTACGCCGTGCCCGCAGCGGCCAGCGCGACGGCTTCCGACCACCGCCCGGTGATCGTCGATCTCGCCTATCCGATCGTGGACTGCAACGGCAACGGGATCGCGGACGACCAGGACATCCAGTCCGGAAGCTCGACCGACTACAACGCCAACGGCGTGCCGGACGAGTGCGAGTGCTTCGCGCAGGACTACTGCAGCTCGCTGCCCAACTCGACCGGACAGGTGACGGGCATCGTGGACTCGGGCTCGTTGAGCATCGCGGCCAACAGCTTCGTGCTGCAGGCCTTCGACGGCCCGCCGAATGCCAACGGCATGTTCCTCGCCAGCCGCAACACGCAGCAGATTCCCTTCGGCAACGGCACGCTGTGCGTCGCCAGCCCGATCCAGCGCCTGGGCCTGGTGCACCTCGACGGCAGCGGGGCCGGACAGCGCGCGCTCGACTTCGGCGCGCTGCCGGCCGGGCTCGTGATCCACGGCGGCGAAACCTGGCACTTCCAGTTCTGGCACCGCGACATGGCGGCCGGCGGAGCAAACGTCAACACGAGCTATGGACGGCGCGTCGCCTTCTGTCCCTGAGGCGGCGCCGGCGACGCTCGCGCGCCAGCTGCTGCTCGCAGTTGCCTTCGGCGCGCTCGGTGCGCTCGGCGCGCTGCCGGGCGAACACGGGCCCGACCCGCTGGCGGAGCTGGCCTGGCTCGCGATCGTCGCGCTGCCTTGCGGTCTCGGCTGCGGCGCGCTGGAGTTGCGCGCCTGGCCCTTCGCGGCCAGCGTGCCGGCGCTGTGGATGATCGCGCTCGCGCTCGCGGGCGCCATGTCCGAGCGCGCGCTCCCGACGCCGGTCTGGGCGGCGCTGGGCTGGACCGGGCTCTTCGCCGCCGGCTGGGGCATAGCGCGCGCGAGCGCCGCGGGCGTGCGTCTGTGCGCGGCGGGCCTGTGCTGCGCCGTGCTCGTCTCGGTCCTGCCCGCTGCAGGCTCGTTCCTCGGCCGGCCCTGGCCGCCGAAGGTAGCCGCGCGCCTGCTCGATCTCTCGCCGGTGAGCGTCTGCATGGAGTCGGCCGGTGTCGACTGGCTGCGCCATCCCTCGATCTACGAACCGGCCGGCGCGCTGGACATCGACCCGGGCCTGCGACAGCCCTTTCGAGGGAAGCTTGCAGGGCCGACCCTGCTTTTGTTGGGATGCGCGCTCGCAGCCTTCGGGGCCGCCCGTGCGCACGCGCGCGATCGCGCGTCCGCCTGAGGCGCTCCCGTCCGCGGCCGCGAGACACGCATGGCCCAGCACAAGTACTTCTGCACCTTCCCCCAGGAGCTGATCTCCGAGCCGATCATCAGCCACACGCTGGGGGAGAAGTTCGGCGTGATCCCGAACATCCGCGCGGCGAGCATCACCGACACGATGGCGCTGGTGGTGGTCGAGATCGAAGGCGAGGAGCAGAAGATCCAGTCGGCCGTCGGCTACCTGAAGAGCCGCGGCGTGCGCGTCGACGAGATGCAGGACACGGACGTGCGCTGAGGCCGCCGATGCGCGTGCCTCCGGCGTTCCGCGTCCTGGCCGTCGCGCTGCTCGTCGCGCTCGGGTGCGCCGGCTGCGGCAGCACGCAGGAGTTCGCCAAGGAGCCCACCTGGCCGGCGCCCAGGCGCGGCGCGGTCGCCAGCGAGCACCCGCTGGCGACGGCGGCGGGCCTGGAGATCCTCGATGCCGGCGGCAACGCGGCCGACGCGGCGGTCGCCTCGGCGCTGGTGCTGGCGGTCGTCTACCCGCAGGCCGGCAATCTCGGCGGCGGCGGCTTCGCGCTCTGGGTGCCGCACAAGGGCAAGCCCGACGCGCTCGACTTCCGCGAGCGCGCGCCCAGGGCCGCCGACGCGGCGCGCTACCTGGACAACGGCAAGCCGGTGGCCAGGCGCTCGCGCGAGGGTCCGCTCTCGGTCGCGGTGCCGGGCACGCCGGCCGGGCTCGAGATGCTGCTCGCGCAGCACGGCTCGAAGCGCTTCTCGATGGCCGACCTTGCGCGCCGCGCGATCGACCTGGCGCGCAACGGCTTCGAGATCGACGCCTGGCTGGCCGGCGATCTCACGCGCAAAGGCGTCGCGGAGCGCATGAACCCTGCCGCGCGCGAGCTCTTCTTCCCCGGCGGCAAGCCGCTGGCGGAGGGTGCGCGCCTGGTGCAGAAGGACCTGGGCGAGACGCTGCGCGTCTTCAGCGAGCGCGGCGCGCAGGGCTTCTACCGCGGGCGCATCGGCGAGGCGCTGGTGGCCGAGATCGCGCGCGCGCGCGTGCCCGAGAGCGAGCTCACGGGCGAGGGCTGGATCACGCTCGACGACCTGGCGCGCTACCAGGCCGTGCAGCGCGAGGCGCTGGTGGGCTGGTTCCGCGGCCAGGAGATCGTGACCATGCCGCCGCCCTCCTCGGGCGGGATCGTGCTGTTGCAGACGCTGGGCGTGCTCGAGGGCCTGCCGCTGGAGAGCGAGATGCGCGCGGCGGAGTTCAAGGCCAAGCTCAAGTTCGAGAGCACGCACCTGCAGCCGATCGACCACCCGGGACTCTCCGAGCGCATGGCGCACTGGTGGATCGAGGCGCTGCGCGGCGCCTTCGCCGACCGCGCCGCGCACATGGGCGACCCGGACTTCGTCAAGGTCCCGGTGGACGAGCTGCTCTCGCCCAGCTGGATCGCGCGCCGGCGCATCGCCATCGGCGAGCTGGCCGCGCCCTCGCTCGGGCCCTGGGAACCGCCGCGCGAGGGCGGCCAGACGACGCAGCTCTCGGTGCTCGACGCGAGTGGCAACGCGGTCTCGCTGACGACCACGCTCAACCTGCAGTTCGGCAGCGGGATCCTCGTGCGCGGCGGCGGCTTCCTGCTCAACGACGAGATGGACGACTTCGCGCTCGCGCCCGACAGCCCCAACGCCTTCGGCCTGGTGGGCAGCGCCGCCAACGCGATCCGGCCGGACAAGCGCCCGCTCTCCTCGATGACGCCCACGGTCGTGCGCGACGGCGGGCACACGACCAGCATGGTGCTCGGCAGCCCGGGCGGACCGAAGATCATCAGCAGCGTGGCCGAGGTGCTGCTGCGCACGCAGCTCTTCGGCCAGACGCTCGAGGAGGCGATCCGCGCGCCGCGCCTGCACCAGCAGTGGAAGCCCGAAGAGACCGAGTTCGAGCCGGGCTTCGACCGCGAGATCGTCGAGGGCCTGCGCGTGCGGCTCAAGCACGGCGTGAAGGTGAGCAAGCAGCGCTTCGGCAGCGTGCAGGCGATCCAGGTGCCCGAGCCCGGCAGCCCGCCGATCGCCGTCAGCGACCCGCGCCGCGGCGGCACGGCCGGCGTGCAGGGCCAGCCTTCAAGCGATCCCGCGCCGCCCGCGCTGGATGCCTTCGACGATCCGCCGCCTTAGGTGTCACGGGGCGGCGGATGGCGCGCACAGCCCGGTGGGTGGTAGTCTGCTGCGAACCCCGTCCGCTTCGACTGCCTTCCCTGCTTCGCATTCCCCGGGTTCTAACTCGGGGGAGAGGGCCCATGACTCGACCCCAAGACCGCCTGCCGCGCTCCCACGGCAATCGTCTCCTGCTCTTCCTGCTGCTCTCGCTCGCCTCCTGCGGCGGCGGGGGAGGTGGAGGTGGTGGGATCCCTGCCGTCACGACCGAGAACGAGGTCCCCGCCAACGACACGCCCGCTGGCGCGAACGTGCTCAGTGTCGGCACGCCGATCCGGGGCGAAGTCGGCACGGCCGGTGACGTCGACTGCTACGCGATCGCCCTCGGCGCCGGCAGCGTAGTCCAGTTCGAGCTCTTTGCCACGCGCACAGACCAGTCGACTTGGGACGCGAACGTGAACATCCCGCGCCTGACGATCCTGGACACGGATGCCAACGGCAATGCCAAGCTGCTCGAGCAGGATTTCTCGGGCAACTTCAGCGACGGCTGGAACTTCGGCTTCGAGGACCTCGACATCCCGCTCTTCGAGGTGCCGGCGACCGGGACCTACTACGCGGTCGTGACCCAGGACAACGACGCCGCCGGCGGCGGCGCATACATCCTGCGCGCCAGCTACGTCAGCCTCTCGGGCCTGCAGGAGGAAGCCGAGCAGAGCGGCACGACCGGCGCCAACGACACGTTCGACACCGCCCAGGCGATCACGCCGGGCACGATCCACGGCTACCATGTCGCGGACGAACTCGACTACTACTCCTTCAGCGTCAGCACGCCGACGGTGGTGCGCTTCGAGCTCAGCGCCTACCGCAACGGCGTGCACGACGACTCGGGCCTCTACTACGATCCCAGCGTCCACCTGTACGACAGCGACGGGACCACGGAGCTGGCCTTCAACGACGACGCCTACTTCTACGACTCCGGCATCCAGTACGAGATCGACACGGCTGGGACCTACTATTTCTCGGTCGATCAGATCGGCCCGGGCATGTCGGGCGAGTACTTCCTGGGCTTCTCGACCTCGACCGGCCTCGGGACGCTCGAAGCCGAGCCCAACGACGATGCTGCCGGCGCCAACCCGATCGCCTATGGCGCTCGAAGCCGCGGCACGATCGACGCGGGCGCGAGCGACTTCTTCCAGTTCACGGGAGTCGCGGGCGACATGCTGCGCCTGCAGTACTTCGACGGCGGCAACAAGCAGGACGCCACGGACAGCCCCAGCTTTGCCCTGCTCGGCACCGATGGCGCGACGAACCTCGCTTGCGGCGGGGGCGACAGCCTGCACACGCTGAGCACGATCCTGCAGGAGAGCGGCACGTTCTACGTGCGCGTCGAAGGCGGGACGGCCAGCACGCCGTACGCGATCGAGCTCACCCGCTTCGCATCCTCGACCTACGAGACCGAGCCCAACAACACGCTGGCCGAGGCCGCGGCGCTCTCCGAGCGCGTCTCGGGTGTGATCGACTCGGGCATCGACCTGGATACGTATCGCGTGAGCCTCTCCCAGGACAGGCTCGCGCGCTTCGTGTGCTATGCCTCGAGCGCCTACACGGATGCCGACGCCGACTTCAACTACTCCGGCCACGGCTCCGACCTCGCTCCGCGGATCGAACTCGTCGACGGCACGGGTGCGGTCCTGGCCTCGAGCACCAGCGCACCGGCGAACAGCTCCTACACGGAGTCGGTCACGCAGCCGCTGCCGACCTGCGGCCTGGTCTGGGCCCCACCGGCCTCCGGCACCTACTACGTGCGCATCTCGGATGCGAATGGCGGCAGCGGGGCGAGCTTCTACTACGTGCTCGAGTACGAGCAGCAGTGACGTGCGGCTCGTGCGCCTGCTTCAAAGTCCCCAGGTGACCACGGCTGCATTGGTTGCGTTGAACTGGCTCGAGGGAATCGCGCAACCCGGGAGCAGCAGCGTCGCGTCACGGTAGTAGGCCTGGTACCAGCGCTGCTGGCCGGGCAGGATCGTGTCACCCAGCGCGGTCGAGCGCGTCGGGATGTCGGCATCGGCGGGCATTTGCGGCGCCGTGATGCTGCCGCCCGCAGCGAGCTTGACGTACAGCCGCTTGATCGTGCCGCCCACGCAGCGGACGCCGTGGCCGAACACGAAGCCTGTGCCAGAGGCCGTGCCCTGCATCAGCACCGACCCGACCGTCGCGTTCTCGTTCGCCGTCGTGAAGGACAGCGTCGGATTCGAGAGCAGGCTCGAGCCCGTGCCGCTGATCGAGGCGCCGCCGGTCGCCTCCTTGTTGTCGCAGCCGCGACTGGGCCCCACAGGCGGGTTCGAGCACGGGCAATCCTGGACGCCGTCGAAGCCCGGCGTGCACAGATAGGTCGCCAGCCCGCTGACCGGCAGAACTTCGAAGTTGCCCGTGCCGCCCACGGCACCGAAGGGCCAGGTCCCGAGCTGGATCGTGTAGCTGCTGCCCGCCGTGGCGGAGAAGATGACCTGCGACTGCAGTCCGCAGGCGTCGTCGTTGCAACCCAGCGCGCTGCCGGCGGCTGGGCAGCCGGCCCCCGGGTAGACCGCGATCTTCGTGTCGACGCTCGTCAGGCCGCATGTGTCCACCGACACGAGACCCGTTGCCGCGGCCGTCCACACGTACCAGACGTCGCTGGTGATCGCGGTATTGCCGTAGATGCTGCACAACGCGTCGCCCTGGCCTTGGGTCCCCGTCGTGGCGAGGCCGTTGTCGAACGGGAACAGCCCCGTTCCGCTGATCGCCGTCGCCGCGCTGCACTCGTCGTTCGTCGCGGAAACGACGTCGAGGTTCAGCTCGCCGGCGCCGAAGCTGCCTGCATACCCGCCGACCTGAAGCAGGTACTGGCTGCCCGCCGTGACCGGGAAGTCGATCGCGCTCTGGGTGCCGAAGGACCCGCCGCAGAAGCTGTCGTCGTTGCAAGCGAGCGCAGGCCCGGAGGGGCAGACGCTTCCGGCATACGCCTTGATCAAGGTGTCCCACGAGGTGCCGCACGTCATCACCTCGGCGATACCCGTCGTCGGGGCGGTCCACAGGAACCACATGTCCTGTCCGCAGGTGCCTCCGCACGCGCCCTGCTGCGGGCTCGTCGTCATGTTCGTCGTGTCGAACGCGAACGAGCAGGGGAGCTGGGGGCACAAGTTGGGGTGCAGGTCAAGATCAACCGGCCAAGCGCAGTCGTCGCCCTCGGATTGAGTCGGAGCCACGGTCAACTCGAACGTGCCAGACCCGCCGTGCGTCAAGAGGGGTTTGACCCCGAGTTGGAGCATGTAGATCGCTCCCGAGGACACGGGGAAATCGAATCTCGACTGGATGGAGCAGCCCTGCGTGTCTTCGGCGCAGCCCAACGCCACCGTGATAGGGTAGTCGCTCGGACAGCCTGCACCGGGGTAGGCAGCTATCTTCGTGTCGACAATCGTCTGACCACAGGTTGAGAAGGTAGCCATGCCCGTGAAGGGGGCGGTCCACTCGAACCACACGTCGCACCGGATATTGTGATTTGAGCTGATGTCGCAGACTTGCTGGTTCTGGCCCTCGGTGCCAAGCGTGGCCGTCGTGTTGTCGAACGGAAACGTGCCCTCGCCAAAGATCACGGTCGGCGTGGCGCAGGAGTCGTTCGGCGGTGGACCTGCTGCGACGGTCAATGTGAATGAGCCCGCGCCAGGAGTGCCGCCAAAGGGGTAGTTCCCGATCTGGATCGTGTAGCTCAGGCCCTGCGTGCAGGTCCAGACGACCTGTGACTCCCAGTTCGGAGGGCCGCAGAAGTCGTCGTCGCAGGCCAGGGCAGGGGCCGTTGGGCAAGCCGGTCCCGCTCCACTGTAGCTGTAGACCGCCACCTTGGTGTCGAGCCCGGACTGGCAGGTGGACAGCGTCGCGGTCCCCGAGCTGGGCGCCGTCCACGTGCACCAGATGTCCTGGAGGATCGCCGCGTTCCCGTAGATGTTGCACAGCGCTTCGCTCTGGCCAGCCGAACCCGTCGTGGCGAGGGTGTTGTCGAAGTCGAATGACCCTGACCCCGTGATGGGCTGTGCATTGGCGCACTCGTCGCTGTTCACCGTCGCGCTCCCACCCATGGGGTTGGGGGGCGGGTTGCCCGTGCTGCCGCTTGGCTGGCCGGCGGCAGGAGCCCGGCCCTGCCCCGCTCGCGTTTGCTGTTCGACGCTCGCTTGAGAGGTCGCCTGCTTCTGCTTGCGCAGGAAGGACCACTGCGCGCGAGTCGGACCCCCGGCGGGTGCCAGCTTCTGAACAGTGTTGAAGGGCCGCTGGACTGTCTTTGGATTGCTTGCGGATGCCTGCGCGTCCGCGAGAGCGGACGACCACGTTGCGCCGGCAACCAAGCACGCCGCGACAAGATGGAGTCTCATCGTTGGTCTCGTAGGGTGTCCTGACCGAGGTCGGGGAAGGGAGGCGAGTTGACACAGTGCGGACCGACCGGGTCCCGCGCTGGCGACCCAGTGTAGTGCCAACCCCAGGGGCGAGGCGGAATGAAGCAAACCTCGGCCGTTGTCGAGAAGGCCCAGGATCCCTAGACTTGCGTCAGCTACGGTCTGGCGCGCCTCCCCGTTCTGAGGAGTGCGCGGCGAGGCATCACCACGTCTCTCCGAGGAGACCCGACTGGAGAACCGTTTTCCGGCAACTCGCAGCTCGCAGAGGAAGGGGTTCCATGAACAAGCAGGTCCTTGGTCGCGTCCTGGTTTCCGTCGCGGCTGGCGCAAGTCTGATCTGGGCTGTAGGCGCGGCGAGCATCGCCAAGCCGCTCGGCGGCCCACCGCCGACCTTTGCCTATGGTCCCGGCATGTCCCCCCTGGGGCATTCCCAGAGCGCCTGGACGGCGAAGTGGTGGAAGTGGGCCATCGAGCTGCCTCTCGTGGGACACCCGTTCGGCAACGACTCGCTCCACCCGTTCGACGTTACGGAGGGACAGACGGGAAAGGTCTGGTTCCTGTGCGGGACCACCGACGGGGTCGAACGCACGTGCACGATTCCGAAGGGCAAGTACCTGTTCGTCGCGATGATCAACGGGGAGGAGTCCAGCCTCGAGGGTTTCCCGGACTACCCGTCGCAGCTCGCGGCCGCCGTGGCGCAGGCCGATTCGATAGATCCCAATTCCGTCTACTTCACGTTGGACGGCGTGTCGCTCCCGAACGCGAGCAACTACCGCTTCCTCTCGCCGCAGATCAGCTTCAATGCCCCCAACCCCAGCATCCTCGGCGGCGGAGGCCAGGGTACCGCCGTGGCTGACGGATACTTCGTCTTCCTCAAGAAGCTGCCCCCGGGGCAGCACACACTGCAATTCGGGGGCACGATCGTGGTCGGGGGCGTTCCCGTCTTCAATGTTGACGAAACCTATCACCTCACTCAGCTCTGAGTGTGAGGTGCACGGCTCGCGCAGGGGCTCCTGTGCCAGCGCCACGGCATGTGGGGCCGCCGCCGCCTGGTGCCGAAGCCCTCCGAGCCTCCCCGAGGGCCTCCCGAGAAAAAAAGCGCGCTTCCCGTGACCCGCGACCTGTCCCATCCGTCCGGGTGTGCACCGAGCACCCCGGGATGACCGCCAGCACGCACTCGATGACCCTCCCTGAACCTCCCGGGCGAGGGGGTCCCTCGGACTCCCTCTTCCACTCCGAGCTCGCGCGGCTCCGGGCGCACCTGGAGCGCCACCACGCGGACCTGGGCGGGGCATCGGCCAGCATGGGGGATGTGGCGCAGGAGGCCGGCGCGCGCCTGCTCGAGCGGCGGGGCGAGCTCGAGTTCGAGTCGCGCGGCGCGCTGCGCGCCTACCTCTGGCGCACGGCCAAGCGCATCCTGATCGACCGCTGGCGCCGGCGGGACCGCAAGAAGCCGCTCGAGGTGCTCGATTCGCTGGCGTCCCAGCTGCCCGCCGGGCCGCCGCTCGAGATCCCCGACGAGCGCACGGCCGACCTCTTGAAGGCGCTGCAGCAGCTCAGCTTCCACGACCGCCGGGTGCTCGAGCTGGCCTACCTGCACGACGCGACAGTGGGCGAGATCGCGACCGAGCTCGGGCTTACGGTACCGGCGGTGAAGATGCGTCTCAGCCGCGCGCGCGAGCATCTGCGCGAGCGGCTCGGGCTCGCCTAGCGCGGGGCGCGAAAAGTGTACGAGCGCACGCGCGGAGTGCGCTCGCCAGCTTCGATCACGAGGCGCACGAACGCGCCCTCGCGCACCTGGCCCAGTCGAGCTTCGAGGCGGTAGTGCAGGTACCCGTCCTTGTCCGGCTCGCTTTCGTCGATGGTGGGGGGCTGGGCCAGGACGCCGTTGACCTCGACCTTCCAGCTTCCCAGCGACTCGATCTCCCGCGTGGGTCTGAGCCTTGCGCTGCCGCTCAGGATGAGCCCGCCCGATGCGTCGTGATTGAATTTCGACTGCCCGAGTTCCAGGAAGAACGGCGCGTCCCCTCGCTCGAGCCGTGCTTCCTCGTCGAGCACGCTGCTTGCGAGCCCCCGGCTGAGCTGTCCCACGATTCGATCGACGAGTTCCTGCTTCAGCTTCTCGTTCCCGAAGGGCAGGAAGCCGCAGGGGCAGATCAACGACAGGAGGTAGTCGCCGATGCTCGGCGCGCGCTGCGTGAAGTTGAGGTTGATGGGCTCCGTATGGCCGAGACCACTGGCGAGCTCGGCGCGGGTCTCGCTGAGCGGCAGCGCGAGCGGCGTGCGAGCGAGCGTGCGCGGGTCGTAGAACCAGCCCGACACCTCTGCGTCGACGATGTACGTGTGGTCTGGCAGAAACCAGCAGAAGGGACCCCCCAAGGCGAAGAGCCCGAAGTTCACGTAGTAGGCGCCGGGCTTGTCCTCGCGGATCACGGTCTGGATCGAGAGCTTGAGGCACAGCAGCAGGTCCGCGCCCTGCTCTTGCGCCGCGTGGATGAGTTGGGTGTCGCGTTGGATCGCGTCCTGCGGTCGAGTCCCGCCCGGGGCCTGCAGTTCGAGCGACGTCACACGCACGAACGCCTTCTTTGCGAGAACCTGCTGCAGCTCGCCGGTGAGGGCCGCCGTCAAGCTCGCATCGAGACGCATGTCCGTCGGGTCGTATTCGCTGCCTGGCTTGGAGTCTGTGGTCTGGACGTCGTTTTCCGTGAGGGGTGCGATCGCGATGTGGAACGGCAGCGGCTTGCGTTCGTCACGCGGCTCGTTCGCGGTGCAGGCCGCGCTGAGCAGGCTGAGCAGGACGCAGGCCAGGGTCCTCATTTCAGCGCCTCTTTCGCTTCCACGAGCCGGCCGCTGTCGAGTCCGGCTCGGACCTCTTCGATCGAGAGCGCGCAGCGGAAGCCGACGTGGTCGGCCTCGAAGCCACGGCGCGGCTGCGCCACGGCAGCTTCGAAGAAGAAGAACTGCTGGCGGAACGATCCGCCGGCGATCCAGAATTTCGCACAGTTCTCGTTGCCCGTGCGCGCGAGCAGCTGCTCCCGATGCTCGTTGAAATAGACGCCGCGATCGTCGGTCTCCCGATCGCCATCGCCGCTCAGCAACAGCGGTGTCGCCGTCCATTCCCTGACGTTGCCCGCGAGGTCGCGGATGGCAGTGAGCGGCGTGATGTCCCGCGACGAGCCGGCGGTCCAAGGGTGACCCGGTCCAAGGCCCTTCGCATTGACGTCTCCCTGGGCCGGCGGGCTGCCCTGGAAACACGCGTACTGTCGGTATGCCGATGGGCCGCCGCGGACGGCATATTCGAACTCGATCCAGGTCGGCAACCGACGGCCGCTCCAGTGCGCGAAGGCACAGGCCTCCTCCCAGGTGACGTCGGTGACGGGCAGGTCGAGATCGCCTGCGAGTCGAGAGCGCTGCAGCTCCTGGCGCGCCTGCGTCGGCGGCTCCGAGCCCGGCGGCCAGTGGGCGGCCTGCGCGTAGCCCTGCGGATCGCGCACGAACTCGAGGAAGTCCCCGCGCGTGACCTCGCGCTCGTCGAGGTAGTAGTCGCCGATCTCGCCCTTTTCGTACGGCACGCTCCACGAGCGCACCGTGCCCGACTGCGCAAGCGTGGACAGCTGCGCGACCCTGAGGGCGGCTTTCTCGACTTCGTCGCCGCGACCGCCGAAGAGATACTGCGCGTCGTTGCCCCGGACCAGGCGCATCACTGCTCCGTGGCCGTCGCTGTCGCAGACGGCCGGAAGTTTCTGCGGGGCGATGTCCGGCACCACGAGCCCGGAAAAGAGCGCGGGCTGATTCGTCTGTCCCTCCTTGTCGCGTGCCTCCACCTCGATCCGGACATTGTGCTTCGACCACTCGTGGGGGAGCTTGACGTAGCCTCGGAGTTCATCGGGGCCTGCTCCCTGGGCGAGCCGGACGAGCAATTGCTCACCGTTCTCGTCGCGGACGATGCAGGTCGCCTCGTCCACGCCGTTGGGGTCGCTGACGCGCAATTGAACGAGCCAGCCATCTTTCTCATTCACGGGCTGCCAGTTTCCCCGAACGGGCGCCTCGAAGCGGACCTCGGGTCCAACGAGCGCCACGGTGAAGCGCGATTCGATCGGCTGGGCTGGGTTCTTGGCCTCGTCCTTGGCCCGAAGCTCCAGCCGCCAGTCGCCGTCGGGTAGTCGGCCCTGCTCGCCCCACAGGGCGCGGAACTGGATCGGCTCCTCCCCGCTGAGCCAGGTGCCCTTCCGCACGAGCCCGTCCGGCTGCCTCTCGAGCTGCCACTCCACGTGCACGGGAGAATCTGCGTCGCCGACCGTGCGTCCCGGCGTCACGCTATCCGGCAGCGAGTCCAAGGTGAGGAAGTGCCGACCGTCCAGCCCCTCGGGCAGGCTGAGCTGGGGGGGAAGCGTATCGACACCGATACTGAATTTGCACTCCTTGTCGAACCGCTTGGCGCTGGACTGTGCAGTGGTGTCGAAGCGGAAGCTCTGGATCTTCAGCGTGCAGGACGCATTTCCGGGCAGCTCGAGGTTCAGCGGCTGCTCCTCTTGATCCGCCATGAGCTTCACGCTGCGTTCGGTCTGGCCATCATCGATCTTCAGCATCATCGCAGGGCGGCTGACACTCCGGACGACGAGCTTCAAACTGCCCGAACCGACCCAGGATGTCTTCCCTTCCACAAGCCGCAGACTTTCGGGTGTCGTACCGGGCACCTCGAGCCATGCGTCGAAATCCGCATGCTCGGAGGTGACCTCGAACTTGACGGTCGGCGAGCACAGACTGCGGGCTCGATCGGCCCGCACGACCAGAGCGCTCTCGTCCAGGCGCAGTTCGAGGGTACCCATGAGCCGAGCATTTTCGGCAGCCGTCGGGAGCGGGATCTCGATCTCATGCAGCTTTGCCGCCGGTGCTTGATTCCAGCGCGGCTCCCCTGAGATGCCTTCCAGCCGCAGGCGCCATTCGAGCGCCGCGGGCCGCACGGCCTCGACCCGCAGGACAGGCTTGGAGTCGGGAGCGAGCAGAAAGCGCCCTTGGACCGCGTTGAATGGCTCCAGTCCTCCAGCGGCGCCGTTTTCGCACAGGTTGGCCTCGGCTGTGAGGGAAGAGTCGACGACCTCAAGCGGGACAGGGAGCACTTGATGGCCACCGGCGCGGTCCACAGCGGTCACCGTGATGTGTTCGGTACCGGAGTGCAGTTTGAGTTGGGCGAGGACCAGGGTGTAGACCAGCCGGCTCTCCCCGAAGGTAGAAGCCGAGAGCTGCCGTTCGTCGCCGCCGTCAGGCTGCACCGACAGACGTGCGACGTCGTTGCGGTCAGCGACCGCGAGTGAAACCTCGAGGTCGAGGCCCTGTGGTTCGACGGTCCGGGTCTCCGGCCCGAATTCGAGGGCGCCCGCGCGCACGCCCTCGAGCTTCCAGGCATCGGGCCCCAGCCAGACGATATTGAACGGTGCGAAGCTCACGCCTTTGGTTGCGACGCGCACGGAGAGCGCCTGGCGCCCCTTGGGCTCACCCAGGCCTTCGGCGCCGAGCGCGAGCAGCAGCTTGGATTCGCTCTGCAGCTCCACACTGCTGCCGGGCACCGCCGTCGCTTCGCCCTCGCGCACGAGCGTCAACGCAGATCCACCGTCGACGAGACCGGCTCTAGGCAACGTCAGTACGGCCTCGCGCTGGTTCGGACCGAGGTAGAGCGGGTTCTGCAGCCCGAGCACTCCCGCATTCGCAGAAGCCAGCACCTCCGCGCGCCCTTCCCCGCGCAGGAGATAGCGACCGAGGACGAACGCCGCACCGACGAGGACCAGCGCCGCCACGCCGATGCGCAGCGCCAACGACGGACGCACGACGCGCTCCAGCGCCGCATACGCCTCGCGCGCGTCGGGGTAGCGCAGCTCGCGGTCCTTCTGCAGGCAGCGCTCGACGAAGCGCGCCAGGTCGCGCGGAACCTTGACGCCGGTGGCGGTGATCCTGCGCGGCTTGCCGGACAGGTGCAGGCGCAGATAGTCGCTGCGCACCACGGGCCGCGCGAAGGGCAGCGCGCCGGTCAGCATCTGGTAACCCATCACGCCCAGGGAGTAGATGTCCGAGCGCCCGTCCAGCGGCAGCACGTCCGGCAGTCCGAGCACGTGCGCCGCCTGCTCGGGCGAGGCGTACTCGGGCGTGCAGCCGTGGCAGCGCCGCAGGCCGGGCGGGTCGATCACCTTCGACTCCTGGAAGTGCAGCGTCGAGGGATTGAACTCGTTGACCCAGCTCGTCCCGGGCCCGCTCGAGCCGCCCGGGAGCGCCGGCTCCTCCTCGGCCTCCTCGCCGATGTGCTGGCCGATGCCGAAGTCGATCACCTTGACCTGCTCGGGCCGGCCCGGGCGCCCGGGAACGAGGAACACATTGCGCGGCTTGAGGTCGAGGTGCAGCACCGAACCGCCCTCGGCCAGGTGGTGCGCCGTGCGCAGCGCGTCGAGGATCTGCAGCAGGATGCGCGCGGCGCGCTCGGGCGGCAGCGGTCGGTCGCGCTCAAGGACGCGGTCGAACTCCTCGCCCTCGACGAGCTCCATGACGAAGTAGCAGATCCCGTGCTCGTCGACGTCGAAGTTCTTCCAGTCGACGATGTTGGGGTGCGAGAGGCGCGTCACGCGCCGCGCTTCGGCGCGGAAGGCGCGCACGAGATTCGCGTCGGAGGAGAACTCCTTGTTGAGCAGCTTGACGGCCACGCGGTTCCCGGCGCCGCGCTCGTCGCTGGCCTCGTAGACCGTGCCGAAGCCGCCCGAACCGATGCGGCGCACGAGCCGGTACTTGCCGTGCAGCAAGGCACCGATCAGCGGGTCGAGGGGCTGGGCGGGGTCGGTCATGGAAGAGTGAGCCTCAATGCCGGCGCCAGAAAATGGTCAGGGTGCCGCCAGCGAAATTCGCGGAGACGAGATCGAGATCGCCGTCCCCATTGAGGTCGGCGACCTGGACGAAGACTGGCTTGTCGGTGATGCCCGGTCCGCCGAGTCTCGTCGGCGTGGGGTCGAATGTGCCCGGCGCGGTCTGCCAGAACACGGTCAGGTTATTGCCGACGCTGTTTGCCGAGACGAGATCGAGATCGCCGTCTCCGTCGAGGTCGACGGCCTGAACGCAGGTTGGAGTGTCGGTGATGCCAACACCACCGAGAGGCGTCGGGTTGGCGTCGAACGTACGCGGTGCCGTCTGCCAGAACACCCTCAGGTCGTTGCCGGCTCCGTTCGCGGAGACGAGATCGAGATCGCCATCCCCGTCGAGATCGACGGCCAGCACGAAGTCTGGGCCATGGGTCGTGGATGTGCCGCCTACGATCGTCGGGACTGGATCGAACGTACCGGGCGAGGTCTGCCAGAACACCGTCAGCGTGTCGTTGCCGGAGTTCGCGGAGACGAGGTCGAGAAGGCCGTCCCCGTCTATGTCGGCGGCCTGAACGCTGGTTGGGGCGTCGGTGATACCAACACCACCGAGCGGCGTCGGATTGGCGTCGAACGTATGCGGTGCCGCCTGCCGGAACACCCTCAAGTTGTTGCCGGTATTGTTCGCGGAGACGAGGTCGAGATCGCCGTCCCCGTCGAGATCGACGGCCAGCACGAAGACGGGGCCATTCGTCGTGGATGCGTCGCCCACATGGGTTGGCGTGGGCTCAAACGTTCCCGTCGAGGATTGCCAGAACACCGTCAGCTCGTCACTGCTGAAGTTCGCGCAGACGAGATCGAGATCGCAGTCCCCATCCAGGTCGGCGGCCTGAACCGAGCGTGGTGCGTCGGTAATGGAAGGCCCTCCCACCGAAGTCGGGGTGGGGTCGAACGTCCCCTGGCCGGTCTGCCAGAACACGGTCAGGTCGCTTCCATAAATGCCGAACGCAATCTGGTTCGCGGAGACGAGATCGAGATTGCCGTCTCCGTCGAGGTCGGCAGCCTGAACGGAAGCCGGAGCGAAGGCCGCGGGGTTTCCGATCACAACGGTAGTCGGGGTCGGATCGATCGTGCCTGCGGCGGCATGCCAGAACACCGTCAGGCCGGCGTCCGTGCTCGAGGGCCAGCCGGTGTTCGCAGAGACGAGATCGAGGCTGCCGTCCCCGTCGATGTCGGCAGCCCGGATGGAGCGCGGGAAGACGGTCGTGGAAGATCCACCCACAAAGGTCGGGAGTGGATCGAACGTGCCTGGAGCGACCTGCCAGAACACCGCGAGGATGTTGTTGTTGCCGATCGGGCAGACCAGATCAAGATCGCCGTCCCCATCGAGATCTGCGGCCTGAACGTACAAGATGGCCGAGGGGATGGAGGGCCCGCCCACTGTCGTCGGAGTGGGGTCGAACACGCCCGGAGCGGTCTGCCAGAAGACCGTCACGGTCTTGCTCTGGGCGTTCGCGGAAACGAGGTCGAGATCACCGTCCCCGTCGAGGTCAACGGTCTGCACCGAGAGTGGCACATTGGTAGTGGATGCGTCGCCCAGCGTGGTGGGCTGGGGGCTGAACACGCCCGGGCCGGTTTGCCAGAAGATGGTCAGGTTGCTTCCGTAGCGGTTCGCGCAGACGAGATCGAGATCGCCGTCCCCATCGAGGTCAGCGGCCTGCACGGAGGCCGGGCCAAGGGTCGTGGATGCGTCGCCCAGCGGCGTCGGGTCGAGGTTGAACACGCCCGAGCCGGTTTGCCAGAAGACCCTCAGGTTGCTTCCGTCGCGGTTCGCGCAGACGAGATCGAGATCGCCGTCCCCATCGAGATCAGCAGGCTCCACCCAGAATGCGCCCGGCGTCGTGGATGCGTCGCCTAGCGGAGTCGGGGTCGGGCTGAATACGCCCGTGCTGGTCTGCCAGAAGATCGTCAAGTTGTCTCCGCCGTAGTTCGCGCCGACGAGATCGAGACGGCCGTCCCCATTCAGGTCCGCGGCCTGAACGCAGCTGGGGTGCGGGGTGGTGGATGCGTCGCCCAGCGTGGTCGGGGCGGGGTTGAATACGCCCGGGGCGGTTTGCCAGAAGACCGCAAGGGTGTTTCCGTCGATCCCCGCGCCGACGAGATCGAGATCGCCGTCCCCGTCGAGGTCAGCCTGGACCACATCAGCATCGTCGTAACCGGTAGCGCCGAAGGAACCCGTGAGCGCTAGAGGAGCCGGTTCGAAGGCGGGGCTGACCTGCTTCGGTCCAGTGGACGACACGACCGTTCCGATGTCCGTGTCCATCGGCGTCACCTTGAGCAACGCGCCGCCGCCGCCTGGCACGTCCGAGCTGTCCCAGAGGAAGTCGTGGGGCACTCCCGCCGGGCTCGACGTCACGCGAAACGGAGTGCCGTCGGAGAGTGTCACCCTCCAGCGCGAACTCGGATCCAGCTCAGGTGTGAACGCGCTCGCGAGTGTCACCGTTGCGGTCGCACAGTCGAAATCGGCGATCGTGCCGCGTCGCTCGACGCCACCGGCGACGTGCACGAGGCGATCCGCTGCGGAGGTGGAGACCAGCAGGTCGTCCGTTGCGCCCGCCGCGAGCGCGGCCGGGCTGGTTCCCAGCACCTGGCCGAGGGAGACAGCCGGACTCGTGTCCGCGCGCCCGAGGTCGACGCTGCGCAACTCAACGCGTCCGGTCAGAGGATCCGTCTCGCACAGGGCCAGGAGACGCGCGCCCTTGCGCAGCGTGGCGATGCCTCGCGGCCGCGGGAAGGCGAGCCCGTCCGCCGCGTCGGGCAGGATCACGACGGGGGCCAGCGCATGCGTTGCGAGGTCCAGCGCCACGATGCGGCCCGGTGCGGACGACTCCGTGGCGTTGTTCTCTGCGAGCAGGACGCAGCCCGCGTTGCGCGGATCGACGACGACCCCCCACGGCCGCGCGAGGTCCGTCCGCACCGCGATCGCGACCCCGGGTGAGGTGCTCCAGTCCAGGTGCACGAGGGAGCTGCCCACGGTCAGGACGGCTGCGTGGGTCCCGAGGCTCGCGATGCCCCGGGGGAGACCCTGCTCGACGTTGCCGTCGGTGTAGTCGGCGAGGTGCGTCTTCGCGCCGTCCGCGAGCGTGATGCGATCGACCAGCCACGCATTGCCCAGGGCCGAGGCCACCAGCACGCTCGCTTCGCCGCCTTCGAAGCACAGCGCGCCCGGGGAGCCGCTGCCGTGCGCGATCATGCTCTCGATGACGCCATCGAGGAGCCGCAACTCGACCAGACGCCAGTTTCCGATCGAGTTCTCGTCCAGCACGAGCGCCTTCGTTCCACCATCCAGCGGCAGGTCCGCCAGCGGATGGACGAGCATGTTCGGGTGCCATGGGCCGGAGACCGGTGCCAGCTTCATTGGCGGTCGCAGGATCTCCAGCTCGCGGCCGACCATGTCTGGCGTGACCAGGATCGAGTCCTGGCCCCAGAGCTCCGGCAGGCGCACATGCGTCGAGTCGATCCACACCGGCCGGCCCTCGAACCGGCGCGGGTATGGGCTGCAGACGTGGAACTCCCGGCGCAGACTCTCGCTGGCCAGCAGCGCCTCGATCCCGGCTGGAGTGCTCGGCAACGGGTGCGAGTCGAAGAAGCCGTCCTCTCCCTCGCGTCGCCACTGGAAGACGAGGGTGATCTCGTCGCTCTCCTCGTCGATCACCGTGCACGGCACCAGGATGCCGCGCACGGAGTCGGTGTTGGTGAGGAACGCGCCCTCGTGCAGCTGCACGATCGGGGCGGCGTTGTTGTCCACGTTGAAGACGCTTGTGATCGCGGACGATCCCGCAACGACGGGATCAATGGGAGTGATGCGCAGGCGCACGTCGCGCTCGAGCTGGTGCAGGTCGACGTCGGTGTCCCAGAAGAACACGAGGTCCGAGCCCTGGCTGTCGGCGGTGACCCCCACGAAAGCATAGGCGGGCGGGGGCGTGCCCGGCAGCAGTCCGGCCGGCATCGCAAGCGACCAGCCCGTGTCGGGAACGTCGCCCAGGATGTCGAACTCGACGCGAATGTCGAGTGCGTCCGACGAACTGTCCAACATGTGCAGGCGCACGGGCACGATCCCGGAGACGTCGGCCGGCGGATCATCCACGCTGAGGACCGGGGCATCGTTCCCGAGATCCAAAGTCTGCGCGTTGGCGCCGTTGACGATCACGTCCGGCGCGCCCTGGGCCCTTGCGAAAACGAGCACGTCGTGCGTGAGGCTCGCATCCGCGGGAAGCGACGCTTCGTCCTTGAACCTCCACAGGATCGCGTAGGTGACGCCCTGCGCGGTCGTCGGGAGCTGCTCCACTGGATTCCCCGGTGCGCCGGCCAACTGCGTCATGGACTCCGGTTGGGGCATCCCGGGGGCCTGGTAGAGGAACTCGACCGTTGCCGGATCGCTCTCCGCGTCCGAAAGCACGAATCGGATCGTGCAGGGTGACCTCTTCGGGTCCGTGACATGGAAGGCCGAGATCGCCGGCGCCGCGTTCGTCGCGCTCCCGCTGCTGGATGAACTCACGACCGCAGCCGTTCCGAACCCGCACCCGCCCAGTGCGAGGCACAGCAGGACCACACCGGGGCGCATGCGCCCCCGGGCGGTGACCCGCGTCCGTGCGAGTGGACGGTCTGAGCGGCTCATGGAAGTTCCTCTGGGGACGAGAGGCGGCTGGCGCGGGGGACGGGATGGGCGAAGTCCGGGATCCTTCCGCTTCTGGCGCCGGCGAGCCGCATCCCTGAACGTCCGAGGGCGTCCAGCGGTCACACACAGCTTCCAGAAGTTTGGAAACCCTGACTCTTCGAGCGAGAGCTCACCCCGCGGCGCTCCACAGCCCCGGGATGGTCCTCGCGCAGATCCTACTCCACGGCCGAGCGTTCGCGGTCGAGGAACCGTCCCACGCGGCGCTGTCAACGGCATGGGGGGCGCGCCGCCCGCGCTGGATGCCTTCGACGATCCGCCGCCCTAGGATGGGCGGAGTGGGACGCGAGATGGCGAACACGCAGAAAAGGGGCACGGCCCGCCAGGGCCGCTTCGAGCTCGTCTGTCCCTACCAGCCGACGGGCGACCAGCCCGCGGCGATCGCGACGCTTTCGCGCGGCATCGCCGCCGGCAAGCCGCACCAGACGCTGCTCGGCATCACCGGCTCGGGCAAGACGTTCACCATGGCGGCGGTGATCGAGCAGCAGAACCGGCCGACGCTGGTGCTCTCGCCCAACAAGACGCTCGCGGCGCAGCTCTACTCGCGAGTTCAAGGAGCTCTTCCCGAAGAACGCGGTCGAGTACTTCGTCAGCTACTACGACTACTACCAGCCCGAGGCCTACGTGCCCTCGAGCGACACGTACATCGAGAAGGACGCCAACCGCAACGAGAACCTCGAGCGCCTGCGCAACAGCGCCACGCGCTCGCTGCTCGAGCGCCGCGACGTGCTGATCGTGGCCTCGGTCTCGTGCATCTACGGTCTCGGTTCGCCCGACGAACTACGCCGGGATGGCGCTGCCGCTCGCGAAGGGCCAGGCGATCGAGCGCGACGAGCTCTTGCGCACGCTGACGCGCATGCAGTACGCGCGCAACAACATCGACTTCCGGCGCGGCACGTTCCGCGCGCGCGGCGACGTGGTCGAGGTCTTCCCGGCCTACGAGGAGGAGCGCGTGATCCGCGTCGAGCTCTTCGGCGACGAGATCGAGGCGCTCGACGATCGTCAACCCGCTGCGCGGCGAGGTGCTCGAGGAGCGCGAGGAGCTCACGCTCTACCCGGCGAACCACTACGTCGCGCCGGCCGAGCGGCTGATCAAGGCCATCGAGCGCGATCGAGCTCGAGCTCGCCGAGCGCCTGCCCGAGCTGAAGGCCGCGGGCAAGCTGCTCGAGGCGCAGCGCCTGGAGCAGCGCACGCGCCACGACCTCGAGATGCTCAAGGCGACCGGCCTGTGCAACGGCATCGAGAACTACTCGCGCTTCCTCGACGGGCGCGCGCGCGGCGAGCCGCCCTTCACGCTGCTCAACTACTTCCCCGACGACTGGCTGGTGTTCCTCGACGAGAGCCACGTCTCGCTGCCGCAGGTCGGCGGCATGTACAAGGGCGACCGCTCGCGCAAGGAGACGCTGGTCGAGTACGGCTTCCGCCTGCCGAGCGCGCTCGACAACCGGCCGCTGCGCTACGAGGAGTGGTCGGCAGCTCGTCAAGCAGGCGGTCTACGTCTCGGCGACGCCCTCGGCGCAGGAGCTGGCGCTCTCGAACGGCGCCGTGGCCGAGCAGATCGTGCGCCCGACCGGCCTGCTCGATCCCGGCGATCGAGGTGCGCCCGGCGCGCACGCAGGTCGACGACCTGCTTGCACGAGATCCGGCGCACGGTGAAGGCCGGCTGGCGCGTGCTGGTCACGACGCTGACCAAGCGCTCGGCCGAGGAGCTGACGAACTACTTCCTCGAGCTCGGCGTGCAAGGTGCGCTAGCTGCACTCGGAGATCGACGCGATCGAGCGCACGGCGATCCTGCGCGACCTGCGCCTGGGCGCCTTCGACGTGCTGGTCGGGATCAACCTCCTGCGCGAGGGCCTCGACCTGCCCGAGGTGGCGCTGGTCGCGATCCTCGACGCCGACAAGGAGGGCTTCCTGCGCTCGAACGACCTCGCTGGTGCAGACCTGCGGCCGCGCGGCGCGCAACGTCGAAGGGCGCGTGATCATGTACGCCGACACGCGCACGGCCTCGATGGAGCAGGCGATCGGCGAGATGCAGCGCCGGCGCGCGGCGCAGGAGCAGTACAACGCGAAGCACGGCATCGTGCCGCAGACGATCCTGAAGCCGGTGCGCGACTCGCTCGAGGCGCTGTACGAGATGGACTACGTCGAGGTCGCCGACCTGCCCGAGCCCGGCGGCAAGAAGAAGGCGCGCGGCCCGGCCGATCCGGCGCGCGAGTGGCCGATCGAGCGCCTGCGCGGCGAGATCGCGCGCGTGCGCGAGGACATGCTGCACGCCGCGACCGAGCTGCGCTTCGAGGACGCGGCCAAGCTGCGCGACCGCTTGAAGACGCTCGAGGAGCTCGAGCTCGCGCGCTGAGGCATCCGATGGACCCGGTCTGGTGGAAGGACGACTTCCCGCGCGAGAGCGGCGTGTACATCTTCCGCGACGCGCGAGGGGCAGGTGCTCTACGTCGGCAAGGCGGCTAGCCTGCGCGAGCGCCTGCGCTCGCTACCGCGCGCAAGGAGGGCGACGGCCGGATCCTGATCCGCTTCCTCGCCGAGCGTCGCGCGCACGCTCGAGACGATCGTCACGCGCACCGAGCAGGAGGCGCTCCTGCTCGAGGATTCGCTGATCAAGACGCACAAGCCGCCGCACAACATCCGGCTCAAGGACGACAAGTCGTTCCTGATGCTGCGCCTCGACCTCGCCGAGCGCTTCCCGCGCTTCAAGCTCGTGCGCGCGCACAGCCCCAAGCGAGGGCGCGCAGGGCCGCACGCGCCTCTTCGGCCCCTTCGCGTCGGCCAAATCGCTGCGCCAGACGCTCGCCGAACTGCAGAGCGTCTTCCCGATGCGCGACTGCCCCGACGCGGTGATGAACCACCGCACGCGGCCCTGCCTCAAGCACCAGATCGGCCTGTGCGCCGCGCCCTGCGTTGGCCTGATCGACGCGGCGGCCTACAGCGAGCTCGTCGAGCGCGCCTCGAAGGTGCTCGCCGGCGACGCGCGCGAGCTCGAGGTCGAGATCGAGCGCCGCATGGGCGAGGCCTCGGAGCGCCGCGACTACGAGCGCGCCGCCTGGTGGCGCGACCGCCTGGCCGCACTGCGCGCGACCAGCGAACGCCAAGGCGTCTTGACGCGCGACAGCGACCGCGCGCGACGTGCTGCACCTCGCGCGCGCCGGCGAGCGCGCCGTCGTGCAGCGCCTCTCGTTCCGCGACGGGCGCCTCGCGGAGAGCCGCAGCCACGTCTTCCGCTCGGAGCTCGACGATCCCGAGCTCTTGCACGGCGTGCTGACCGCGCTCTACTCGGGCAAGGGCCGCGAGCTGCCCGAGGAGCTCGTGCTGCCCTGCGAGCCGGCCGACCGCTCGCTCTTCGAGCACCTCTTCGCCGGCCGCACCAGGCTCGTCGTGCCGCAGGGCGGCGAGCGCGCGCGCATGCTGGCTGTCGCCTTCGAGAACGCGCGCAGCGAGCTCGAGCGCTCGCGCGCGACCGAGGCGCGCGAGGAAGCGGGCCTCGAGGCGCTCGCCGCGCTGCTCGACCTCGATGCGCTGCCGGAGATCATCGACTGCTTCGACATCTCCAACCTGCAGGGCACCAACGTCGTCGCCAGCCGCGTGCGCTTCCGCTCCGGCCATCCCGACCGCGCGGGTTACCGCCGTTTCAAGATCCGCGGCGTCGAGGGCCAGGACGACTTCGCCTCGATGCGCGAGGTCGTCGGCCGCTCGCTGAAACGCGGCACGGACGAGGGCGAGCTCCCCGATCTCGTCGTGATCGACGGCGGCGCGCAGCAGCTCGAGAGCGCGCATCGCCGCGCGCGACGAGGCCGGCGCCTGGGACGTGAAGTTCATCGGCCTCGCCAAGGCGCGCTCCGAGCGCAAGGTCGGGGGGCAAGGAGAAGTCGAAGAGCGAGGAGCGCATCTTCCTGCCCGGGCGTCGAGCAGCCGATCGAGCTCGGCCGGCACAACGACGCGCGCCACCTGCTCGAGCGCGTGCGCGACGAGGCGCACCGCTTCGCGATCACGTACCACCGCAAGGAGCGCGGCCGGATCGAATCGCAGCTCGACTCGATCCCGCGCGTGGGGGCGGTGCGCAGGAAGGCGCTCTTGCGCGCGTTCGGCAGCGTGCAAGGCGTGAAGGCAGCGAGCGTCGAGGCGATCGCCGCCATCGAGGGCATCGGGATGGAGCTCGCGCAGTCGATTCGGGAACATCTCGCGCGCGAGCGGTCCTGATACGGGAGAGGGTTTGCTGACCACGATCCCTGCGGCGCCGCTACACTGCTGCAGGAGGTCTCTCTCATGGCAACGAAACTTGGATTCCTGGCCGGCTTGGTTCTCACCTCGATCGCTGCACCGCTCGCGACGGCGCAGAGCGTGCCCTGTACTCCGGCATGGCAACCGACGTTCGGCGCCGTGCCTGGTCCCGTCAGTGGGCTCGCTGGTCACGATGACGGCAGCGGCCCCGCGCTCTTCGCGGCGGGGTACTTTCCGATCCCGTCTGGAACCAGGTACGTCGGGAGGTGGAATGGAACGGCTTGGACCTGGCTCGGAAACTTCAGCCCTGGGTCGTCCTGGTGGGACGGGCTTTTTTGGCACACGAGCACGTGGGTTGGCAGCCTTGCCACATTCGACCCTGGAAGCGGACCGTCCCTGTTCGCAGGGGGAAACTTCTCGATCACCGGGTTGGGTGCGAACCGCATCGCCAAGTGGAACGGGGTCCAGTGGTCGGCGCTGCTCGGCGGCATGGACGGTGGCTACCCGCAGTACTACGGATTCTCCGGCACGTACTACCAAACGCAGGTCAACGCGCTGACCGTGTTCGATGATGGCAGCGGACCCGCGTTGTACGTGGGCGGGGACTTCACGCTGGCGGGAACCGTCGCCGCGAACTTCATGGCTCGCTGGGATGGCAGCGCCTGGTCCGCGCTCGGGATCGGACTCAACAATGCCGTTCGCGCCTCGACGGTGCACGACGACGGCAGTGGGCCGGCGCTCTACGTGGGCGGGACGTTTACCGGCGCGGGAGGTCTCTCGGCTCTAGGAGTCGCCAAGTGGGATGGCACAGCTTGGTCGGTACTGGGTGCTGGGCTCGATCCCACCGGGGGGGGCGGGGTCGAGTGTTTGGCTTCCTTCGACGACGGCGGCGGTCCGGCACTGTTCGCGGGCGGATGGTTCAGCGTGGGCGGCGGACCGGCGGCGTATCACGTCGCGAAGTGGATTGGGGGCGCCTGGTCGGTCATCGGGACTTGGAATGGCCTGAACGACCGGGTCCAGATGCTGAACACGCTCGACGATGGAACCGGACCCGCGCTCTACGCCGGCGGCTGGTTCGGGCCGGCGGGAGGTGGTCCACCGGCGCACCTGATGCGCTGGAACGGAGCTGCCTGGTCTACGCTCGGCAGCGATGTCAGTGGACCGGTCTATGCGACGACGATCTACGACATCGGCAGCGGTCCAGCGCTGTATGCAGGTGGCTCGTTCATCTGCCCCGACTCCGGCGACGCCTACCTCGCGCGCTGGGCTCCTCCATCGGGCTGCGACTCATTCTGCGAGCCTGGCATCGGTGGCGTCAGCGCCTGCCCCTGTTCGAATCCGCCCGGTGGGCCGGACCGCGGCTGCAACAACGGCGGGCTCACCGGCGGCGCGCGCCTTTCCGTGACGGGCGTCTCATCGCTCGCGAACGACAGCCTGCTGCTCACGGCGACGGACGAGCGGCCCACTGCCCCGAGCATTGTGCTGCAAGGCGATGCCGTGAGTTCGGGCGGCGTCACGTTCGGACACGGCGTGCGTTGCACGGCGGGTGCGCTCAAGCGGATGTACCTCAAGACTGCGGTCGCAGGCTCGATCAGCGCTCCAGCTGCGGGCGATCTGAGCGTCTCGGCGCGCTCCGCGGCGCTCGGCGACCCGATCGCCCAGGGCCAGCACCGCTACTACGGCGTGTACTACCGCGACCCGAACGTGCTCGGTGGTTGTCCCGCCTCGAGCGGCTTCAACATCACGCAGCAATTGAGCGTGCTCTGGACTCCGTAGGGCGCGCGTCCGACGTGCGGGCGCTAAGCTCTGCACCCGCAATGCCCAGCTACGACTACGACCTCGCCGTCATCGGTTCCGGACCCGCGGGCGCCATGGCTGCCGTCGAGGCCGGCCGGCGCGGGAAGAAGGTCGCGCTGATCGAGCGCCTGAAGGACATCGGCGGCGCGGGCATCAACACCGGCACGCTGCCTTCGAAGACGCTGCGCGAGACGGCGCTGCACCTCTCGGGCTTCAGCCAGCGTGGGCTCGACGGCGTCGACCTCGGGCTCAAGCGCGAGCAGATCACGGTCGCGGAACTGCTCGCACGCAAGAACCTCGTGATCCAGAACGAGATCGAGCTCGTGACCGATCTCCTGCGCAGCGTGAAGGTCGAGATCGTGCACGGCAACGCGAGCTTCGTCGACGCGCACACACTGCTGCTCGACGGGCAGCGCAAGGTCAGCGCCGACAAGATCCTGATCGCGACCGGCAGCCGCCCGCGCCGGCCGGAGGGCATCCCCTTCGACGACCCGGACGTGGTGGACTCGGACACGATCCTCGAGCTCGAGCGCATCCCCGACACGCTGACGGTGGTCGGCGGGGGAGTGATCGGTTCGGAGTACGCCTCGATCTTCGCCTGCCTGGGCGTCAAGGTCACGCTGCTCGAGTCCAGCTCCAAGCTGCTCGGCTTCCTCGACGAGGAGCTGCGCGAGCGCCTCGAGGCGCGCTTCCGCTCGATGGGCATCGAGCTCGTCTTCGACGACGACGTCGAGCGCGTGATCGACGTGCCCGGGCCGGGCGTCAAGGTCGAGACCAAGGCCGGCCGGCGCTTCTCGGCCGGCAAGCTGCTGATCGCGGCCGGGCGCTCGAGCAACATCGAGGGCCTGGGCCTGGAGCAGATCGGTCTGCGTGCCCGACAAGCGCGGGCGCATCGCGGTCGACGCGGGCTTCCAGACCAGCGTCCCGGGTATCTACGCCGCCGGCGACGTGATCGGCTTCCCCTCGCTCGCCTCGACGGGCATGGAGCAGGGCCGGCTGGCGGTGTGCAACGCCTTCGGCGAGTCGGGCGAGTGCGTGCGCCTCGAGACGCTGCCCTACGGCCTGTACACGATCCCCGAGGTCGGCTACGTCGGCCTGAACGAGGAGGAGTGCAAGACGAAGGGCCTCGAGTACGAGGTCGGCCGCGCGCACTACCGCGACAACGCGCGCGGGCAGATCGAGGGCGACCTCGAGGGCCTCTTGAAGCTCGTCTTCCGCCCCTCCGACCACAAGCTGCTCGGCGTGCACGTCGTGGGCGACAAGGCGACCGAGCTGGTGCACTACGGCCAGCTGGCGATGGAGCTCGGCGGGACGATCGACGCCATGGCGGGGGCGTGCTTCAACTTCCCGACGCTCTCGATCCTCTACAAGCGCGCGGCGGTGGACGGGCTGATGCGCCTCGCGCAGCGCGCGAAAAGCTGAGCTCACCCGGCGTGACCGCCGTGGTGTAGGATCACGGCCGGGCCAAAGGAGGCTTCCCGTGCCGAACTTGCTCGTTCGCAGCTCGCTTTCCGGGCTCGTGTTGCTCGCGGCCGTTCTGCCGGAGGCGCGAGCGCAGTCCCAGGTTGCGGCCTGGGGCTTCAACGCCTACGGGCAGTGCGACGTGCCGCCGCTGCCGCCCGGCCTCAGCTACATCGAGATCGCAGGCGGCGCGGCGCATACCCTGGCGTGCCGCAGCGACGGAGCCCTGGTCGCCTTCGGATACAACGGTCTGGGCCAGTGCGACGTGCCCGTGTTGCCGGCGGGGCTCCAGTACGTGCAGGCGGCGGGCGGGTACTTGCACAGCGTGGCGCGCCGCAGCGACGGAGCGGTCGTGGCGTGGGGCTTCAACTACTACGGTCAGTGCAGCGTGCCCGTGCTGCCGGCGGGACTCGCGTACGTGCAGGTAGCCTCCGGCTGGAATCACAACGTCGCGCGCCGCAGCAACGGCACGGCGGTCGCCTGGGGCTTCAACTACTACGGTCAGTGCAATCTGCCTGCGCCGCCGTCCGGCCTCAGCTATGTCGACGTGGCGGCGGGCCAATACCACACGCTGGGCCTGCTCAGCGACGGGTCGATCGTGGCCGTCGGATCCAACGCCTCGGGCCAGTGCAACGTGCCCGCACTCGTGCCTTGGCTCACGTACGTCGAGGTGGCCGCGGGCGATCTGTACAGCGTGGCGCGGGTCAGCGACGGCACGCTCCAGGCCTGGGGAGACAACGCCTTCGGGCAGTGCACCGTGCCGGCCCTTCCTCCCGGCCTCGCCTACGTCGAGGTCACGGCCGGCGAGAGACACACCGTCGCGCGCCTGAGCGACGACACGGTCGTGGGGTGGGGCTACGACAATCACGGCCAGTGCGACGTGCCCCCCGCGCCACCCGGCATGCACTACGTCCAGATCGCGCCCGGCGGATTCCACACGCTGGCGCGGCTCGAGCCGATCCCGATCACGAGCTTCTGCTTCGGCGATGGCACGCAGCCGACGCCCTGTCCGTGCGCCAACACGGGCGCGATCGGCCACGGATGCGAGAACTCCGCGGCGACGGGCGGCGCCACGCTGAGCTCGACGGGCTGGAGCTCGCTCGCGACGCCAACGCTTTGCTTCACTGCCGCCGGTGAGACTCCGAGCGCCGGTTCGCTGCTGATCCAGGGCACGAGCTCGGGGCCGGGCGTGGCCTTCGGCCAGGGAGTGCGCTGCACCACGGGCGGTCTGGCTCGCCTGTACTTCCGGCAGGCGCTCGCGGGCAGCGTGACGCTCCCGGACTTCGCGGCGCTCGATCCGGACATCCCCGGCCGCTCGGCGGCGCGGGGCCATCCGATCCTCGCCGGCCAGACGTGCTCCTACCAGATCTCCTATCGCGACGGGATCGTCGTCGGCGGCTGCCCACCCGCGCTCACGTTCAACGTGTCGAGCGGGATGCTGGTCACCTGGTACTGACCCGCGAGCTCACCCGCGCGGGTGGTACAGCCGGTGGATGCCGGGCTTTCGCGGGGGCGTGCTTCAACTTCCCCACGCTCTCGGTTCTCCTCGAGCACGCGGCAGCGGACGGGCTCCTGCGACTGGCACGCGCGTGTCGGGCAGCTGCGCGTCGGGGAGGACGATCCTCATCGCGCAGGAGCTCGATGTCCTCTGGCCTCCGTGGCCGACGCCCGCGGTAACCGGATTCGAAGGCTGCGGTAGGGCCAACAGAGCGCATCTCGCCTGGACCTGGCGGCGTGATTCGCGCGCTCCAAGGACTCTCATGCGTCGCCCGACCCCGTGTCGCGTTCCTTCCCTCGTCGCGCTGGTGCTGCTTCTGGGCTCGATCCCCGCTCTCGCCGGAGCGCAGACCGCAGCACGGGTGAGCGCAATCTCGACGGCACCGCCGCTCCTCGCACAGGCGACCGGCTGTCAGCCCGACTGGTTGCCGACTTTCGGCGGCATGCCGGGTGCAAACAACGAGATCAGGGCCCAGGCCGTGTTCGACGACGGAGCGGGACCGGAGCTCTACGTCGGCGGCACGTTCGGGCGCATCGGCGGCATCGAGGCCGTTTCCATCGCGCGCTGGGACGGAAGCACGTGGAGAGCGCTCGGAGTCGGAGTGAACGGAGCTGTCGACTCGTTCGCAGTGTTCGACGACGGGAGCGGCCCGGCGCTGTACGTCGGCGGCGAGTTCAACTACGCCGGCGGGGCACCCGCGAGCGGCATCGCAAAGTGGAAGAACTCGAGCTGGTCTCCCCTCGGAGCTGGGCTCGGATCCTCGTTCACACCGAGGGCCCTCGCGCTGCTCGCCTTCGACGACGGCAGCGGCCCGGCCCTGTTCGTCGGCGGCCGATTCATCACCGCGGGCGGCCAGGCTGCGGATTCGATTGCGAAATGGAGCGGCAGCGTTTGGTCCAGCATCGGCTCGGGTGCGAGCGCCGACGTCACCAGCCTGGCGACCTTCGATGACGGCAGCGGACCAGCCTTGTACGCGGGCGGACAGTTTGGCGCCGCCGGAGGCGTGGTCGTGAACCACGTTGCGCGCTGGGATGGAACGGGATGGTCTGCGCTCGGCTCGGGCACGAGTTCGATCGTGCGCGCGCTGGTCACGTTCGACGAGGGCAGCGGAGCGAGGCTGTTCGCCGGCGGCTCGTTCACGACGGCCGGCGGCCAATCCGCGACCGGGATCGCCCGCTGGGACGGCAGCCAGTGGTCGGCGGTCGGCGGCGGCTTGGGGGCTGCACTCCAGCCCGAGGTCGATGCGCTGCGTGTCTACCCCGGCGGCTCGGCTCCCGCGCTCTACGCGGGAGGTACCTTCGACAGCGCCGGCGGCGCGTCGGCCCGCAATCTCGCGCGTTGGGACGGCACGAGCTGGTCCGCGCTCGGCAGCGGCGTCGCAGACGGCTACCCGCGGACGGCCGTCCTCAGCCTGTGCGTGTTCGACGCCGGCGCCGGCGATCGACTGTTCCTCGCCGGCAACTTCACGATGGCCGGGGATCGTCCTGCGAATCGCCTTGCCTACTGCGACGGAGCCGTGTTGTCCCCACTGACGCTGGGTGCGAACAACTCCGTGCGTGCGTTGTCTACCCTCGACGCCGGGAGCGGGCTCGACCTGTATGCCGCAGGCGGGTTCACCGGAGTGGGGGGCGTGCCCGCCAACCACATCGCGAGGTGGGATGGTCACGACTGGCACGCCCTGGGTGACGGCGTCCGCGGACCGGGCAGCGTGCCGGTCGCGTCCGCGCTGGCCGCCTACGACGACGGCAGCGGTCCCGCGCTGTTTGTCGGCGGCAGCATCAGTTCGGCTGGCGGCGTCCCGGTGAGCAATATCGCCAAGTGGGACGGCGCGACCTGGTCGGCGCTCGGCAGTGGCGTCGACACGGCGACCAGCTGGATCCCCGTCCAGGCCCTGTGCGTCTTCGACGACGGCAGTGGACCGGCCCTGTTCGTCGGCGGCGAGTTCACGAGCGCGGGCGGTGTGCCCGCCAACTCGATCGCGAAGTGGAACGGCAGCCAGTGGTCGGCGCTCGGCCAGGGGGTCACCTACGGACCGGTTCTGGCGAGCGTTTCGGCGCTGGCTGTCTACGACGACGGCACGGGGGCCGCGTTGTACGCCGCTGGAATCTTCTCGACCGCAGGCGGCGTTTCGGCGCACAACATCGCGAGGTGGGATGGCCAGACGTGGTCGCCACTCGGCGCCGGGACCGACGGCAGCCTCGCTGCGTTGCTCGTGTACGACGACGGCAGCGGGCCAGAACTGTTCGTCGGCGGCTGGTTCCAGTTCGCGGGCGGTCAGCTGAGCCTCGACCTCGCGAAATGGAACGGCAGCAGCTGGACCGCGTTCGGCAATCCGTGGATGACGCTGGGCTGGGTCGATTCGCTCTGCGCGTACGACGACGGTCAAGGGGCCGCGCTCTACGTGGGCGGGAATTTCCTCAACCCGCAGGGGGACCTGACCTGCATCGCGCGTCGCGACGCGAGCGGCTGGTCGGACGCCGGCAGCGGCATGGACGAGGACGTGTTCGCGCTCGCCGTCTATGACCACATGGGCGGGCCGGCGCTCTTCGCCGGAGGCTCGTTCCCCTCGTGCTACGACACGCAGGAGAGCTTCCTCTCCAAGTGGGGCCTGCCCCAGGGCTGTTGGCCGCTGGGCCAGGAAGTCTGCGATCCGGGTCTGGGCGGAACGCTCGCCTGCCCGTGCTCGAACCCGCCAGCGGGAGTGGGGTTCGGCTGCGACAACAGCGCGCATACCGGAGGCGCGCGCATCGACGCGAGCGGCATCGCATCGCTGGTGAACGACTCGCTCGTGTTCACCACCAGCGCGGAGCGCCCGAGCGCGCCGAGCCTCGTCCTGCAGGGATCGGCACTGAACTCGGCGGGCACGGTGTTTGGCCAGGGCGTGCGTTGCATTACGGGCGCGCTGAAGCGCTTGTACGTCAAGACCGCCTTGGGCGGATCGATCAGCGCGCCGGCGCCGGGCGACGCGAGCGTGCACGCGCGCTCCGCGGCGGTCGGCGACCCGATCACCCAAGGCACCCACCGCTACTACAGCGTCTACTACCGCGACCCGAATGTGTCCGGTGGCTGTCCCGCGACGAGCGCGTTCAACATCACGCAGCAGATCGACATTCCCTGGCACCCCTAACCCCGCTGGGCGAGCTCACCCGCGCGGGTGGTACAGCCGGTGGATGCCGGTCACGTGGCCGCTGTCGAGGTGCGTGTAGACCTCGGTCGTAGCGGATCGAGGCGTGTCCGAGCAGCTCCTGCACGACGCGCAGGTCCGCACCACCCTCGACGAGGTGGCTGGCGAACGAGTGCCGCAGCGTGTGCGGCGAGACCTGTCGCGCGATACCGGCGCGCCGCGCCGCGAGCACGATCCTCCTCCAGGCGTCCTGCCGCGACATCGGCGCGCCCGAGCGCGTGACGAACACGAAGTGCGAGTCGCCCTTCCGGACGCACACCCTGCGCCCGCCGCCGATCCAGCGCTCGAGCGCGATGCGCGCCTCCTCGCCCAGCGGCACGACGCGCATCTTCGAGCCCTTGCCGAAGAGCCGCACGACGCGCAAGCGCGGCTCGAGCGCGTCGGTGCGCAGGCCCACGGCCTCGCTCACGCGCGCGCCGGTCGCATACAGGAGCTCGATCAGCGCCCGGTCGCGCTGCTCGAGCGGCGCCTCGCCGGCGCAGACCGCCAGCAGCGCCTCGACCTCCTCGACCGCCAGCGTGGTCGGCAGGGCCTGCGCCAGCCTGGGCGAGGAGAGCAGCGCGGTCGGGTCCTTCTTCAGCTGCCCTTCGCGCACCAGCGTGCGCAGCAGCATGCGGATCGCCACCAGCTCGCGCGCCACGCTGGCCTCGGCGCGGCCTTGGGAGCGGCGCAGCTCCAGCCAGTCCACGACGCGCGCGGCGTCGATCTTTGCAGGTGTCTTGCAGCCGCGCGCGGCGGTCCAGCGCAGGAAGCGCCTCGAGGTCGCGCCGGTAGGCCTGGAGCGTGTGGGGCGAGGCCCCGGCCTCGACGCGCAGGATCTCGAGGAACTCGGCGAGCGCCGCGCGCAGCGCCGGGGGCAGTTCGGCGGGGGGCGCGGTTCGCTGCGGGAGTCTCACGGCGCCGCCGAGGGTCCCGATCGCCGGACTGCGGCGCAAGAGCCAGCTCTGGCGGCTTGTCGCTTCCGGGGGGCGTCGCTATGCTCCTCGCCCTCCGAAAAACGGCCGAGGCAGCGGGCGTGCGCGAGGGCGCCCTGCCGCCGCTCGGCCCGGTTCCCCACTCCATCCATGACGAAGAAGCTCACGCCGAAGGAACTCGAGGACTACGAGGCACGCCTGAAGAGCCTGCTGGCCATCCTCACGGGCGACATCGACAAGCTCGAGCAGGAGGCGCTGGGCGAGCAGTCGCTGCCGCAGGACGCCTCGGCCGAGGGCGGCGCCGACAGCTACTTCCAGGAGTTCAGCCTGCAGCTGCTCGAGCGCGACGAGAGCACGGTGCGCGAGGTGCTCTCGGCGCTCGACCGCCTGCGCGGCGGCGACTACGGCAACTGCGAGCTGTGCACGCAGCCGATCCTCAAGGAGCGCCTCAAGATGATGCCCCACGCGCGCAACTGCATCGAGTGCCAGCGCAAGGAGGAAGAGGGCGTCCTTTGAGCGAGGCCGAGGCAGCGGCGGCGCCCGCACAGGTCGCGGCGAGCGATCGGCCCGCGGCCGGCCTGCTGCTCACGCGCTTTGGCTGGGTCGCGCTGCTCGTGGCGCTCGACCTGTGGAGCAAGGCTGCGGTCTTCGCCTGGCTCACGCCGCTGGGCCCGGGCGACCTGCCGCGCCATCACTGCGGGCTGTTCGGCCACGCGCCGCGCTATCCGCTGCTCGGCGACTGGCTGGGCTTCATGCTCTCGCGCAACCCGGGTGCCGCCTTCGGCAAGCTGGGCGACATGCCCTACTTCCTGGTCGGCGGGCGCATCGTGGCGGTGCTCTTCGTCACCTGGCTCCTGCTGCGCGCGAGCCCGCGCAAGCCCTGGGTCACGGCGGCCTTCGTGCTGATCCTGGGCGGGGCGCTGGGCAACCTGTACGACAACCTGTTCCAGGCCGAGCCCGGCTCGGGCCATCCCTTCGGGCTCGTGCGCGACTTCATCGACGTCTACTTCGGCTTCGCCGACTGGCACTTCCCGACCTTCAACGTGGCCGACTCGTGCATCACGGTCGGCGCCACGATCCTGATCCTCAACGGGCTCTTCACGCGCAAGCAGCAGCCCGAGCCGGCGGCCGCGGGATGAAGCGCCGTGGCTGCGCGGGGCCGGCGTGGCGGCGCAGCGCTCCTGGTCCTGAGCGGGCTGTTCGGACGCCCCGCGCAGGCCGCGCCCGCGGCCGCGGACTGAGGAACGTCCGGATTGCCGAGCCCCGCGTTCGAGGGCTACAGTGCAGGCGCATGGCGCGCCTTTCGGTCGAGTTCAGCACGCTGGCCCTGCGCAATCCGATCCTCTCGGCCTCGGGTACGTTCGGACACGGCCTGGAGATGCAGCACATCGTCGCCGCCGTCGCTGCTCGGCGGCCTGGTCTCGAAGACCGTGACGCTCAAGCCGCGGCCGGGCAATCCGCTGCCGCGCATCTGCGAGACCGAGGCCGGCTTCCTCAACTCGATCGGCCTGGAGAACCGCGGCGTCGAGGCCTACCGCCGCGACGTGCTGCCGCAGATGGCGCGCGCCGGCACGTGCGTGATCACCAACATCGGCGGCGAGAAGGTCGAGGAGTTCGAGGAGCTGGCGCGCATGCTCGACGGCGAGAGCGCGATCGCGCGCCTTCGAGGTCAACCTCTCCTGTCCCAACGTGCAGGAGGGCAAGCTGCCCTTCGCCACCGACCCGAAGATGGCCGCGCGCGTGATCGAGACGCGTGCGCGCCGCGACGAAGAAGCCCGTGCTTCGCCAAGCTCTCGCCCAACGTCTCGCGCCTCTCGGAGCTGGCCATCGCGGTCGAGGCCGGGCGGCGCGCACGGCATCACGGCCGTCAACACGGTGCTGGGCATGAAGATCGACTGGCGCACGCGCGCGCCGGGCCTCTACACCGTGCAGGGCGGCTACTCGGGCGTCGCGATCAAGCCCATCGCGCTGCGCTGCGCCTGGGAGTGCGCGCGCAGCGTCAAGATCCCGGTCATGGGCTGCGGCGGGATCGGCTCGGCCGCGGACGTGCTCGAGTTCCTCGTCGCCGGCTGCAGCGGCGGTGCAGGTCGGGCACGGCCTCGTTCAGCGATCCGGGCCTCTTGGCGCGCCTGCCGGGCGAGCTCGAGGCGCTGCTGGACGCCGAGCGCATCGCCGACGTGCGCGAGCTGATCGGATCACTGCGCCTGCCGCGCGCTGCCCGCGGCCGGCAAGGGCGAGCGCGGCCCGCGCGAGGGCCTGGACGCCGCCAACGCGCTCGGGGGGAGCCGCTAGCGGCTGCCTGGGCCCGCGGCGCCGCGCGATCATGCGCCTGGAGGACCTCACGCCCGCGCACCTGCGCCGCGCCGTCGCGATCTACCTGGAGATCGCCTGGCCCGGCATGGAGTTCCCGCGCCCGCGCGTGAGCGTGCGCGACCTCGAGGGAGCGCAACACGCTGGACGAGCTCTTCGCGCGCTTCGAGCGCGTCAAGCTCGAGCAGGGGCCGCTCTCGCCGCGCTACACGCTGCGCCTGGGCAATCGGCGCTACCCGTTCATGAAGTTCGTCGTGCAGGAGTACCTGGTCGACCAGCGAGTACTTCTTCTCGGTCGACACGCACGACGACCTCGACGTGCGCTCGGACAACCCGGACTACGACGCCTGGCAGGAGTTGCGCTCGCACAATCGCGCGCTCAAGCAGCAGATCGAGGAGGCCTGGGCCGCGGCCGGCCTGCCCACGCAACCGCGACCTGCGGCGCATCGCCGAGCACCTGGCGCAGTTCGAGCGCGAGTCGAAGAAGCGCCACCGGCTGCTGGTCGTGGACGACGAGACCGACGTTTGCCGCGGCCTGGGAGCGCTGCTCGAGGCACGCGGCTACGACGTCGAGCTGGCCTACGACGGCAAGGCCGTGCTCGAGCGCCTCGAGCAGCGATCCGCTGCCCGACCTGATCCTGCTCGACTACGCCATGCCCGAGCTCGACGGCGAGGTCGTGCTGGCGCGCATCCGCGGCAACCCGCGCACCGCGGCGCTGCCGGTGCTGCTGGCGACGGCCTCCTCGATCGACCTGGCGCGCATGCCGCGCGCCACCGGCTTCCTGCGCAAGCCCTACCCGCGCGAGGTGTTGTTCCCGATCATCAGCCGCATGCTCGAGACGACCGGCGTTCCGGCCCAGCAGCCCTAGGCGCCCTTCCCGCAAGGTCGGCGCTTCCATGAAGCGCAGCCCCCGGCTTCTAATGCTCGCCCGCTCCCCCGGGCCAGACGTCCGGAAGGAGCCCCTCAGCCGCCCTCGCGGGCGTCCCCCCCGGGGGACCGGCGGCCGGGAGGTGCCAGTCGGCCCGCCAGGAACACGATGGACTGGGACCAACTCACAGACCGCCTGGGCAAGTTCGGCAGCGACTCCGGACGCTGGCTGAAGAACGTCTTCGGCTCGCGCAACGAGCGCGTCGTGCGCCAGCTCGAGCCGCTGGTGCAGCGCGATCAACGAGCTCGAGCCCTGGGCCAAGGGCCTCTCCGCGGAGCAGTTCCAGGAGCAGACGCGGGCCTGGAAGGCCGAGATCGCTGCGGGCGAGAAGACGATCGAGGACGTGCTGCCGGATGCCTTCGCGCTGGTGCGCGAGGCCTCGGTGCGCACGCTGGGCATGCGCCACTTCGACGTGCAGCTCGTGGGCGGCGTGATCCTGCACCGCGGCGCGATCGCCGAGATGTACACCGGCGAGGGCAAGACGCTGGTCGCGACGCTGCCGCTGTACCTCAACTGCCTGACCGGCAAGACGGTCTACCTCGTCACGGTCAACGACTACCTGGCGCGGCGCGACGCGGCCTGGATGGGCCCGATCTACGACTACCTGGGTGTCGCCGTGGGTGCGATCCAGTCGGACATGTCGCCCTGGGAGCGCCAGCCGGTCTACCTGTGCGACATCGTCTACGGCACGAACAGCGAGTTCGGCTTCGACTACCTGCGCGACAACATGAAGAACCGGCTGGAGGACCAGGTGCAGAAGGTCCTCTACTACGCGATCGTCGACGAGGTCGACTCGATCCTGATCGACGAGGCGCGCACGCCGCTGATCATCTCCGGGCCGGCGACGGGCTCGATCGACAAGTACGCGCTGGCCGACAAGATCGCGCGCGCGCTCAAGAAGGACGAGCACTACGAGGTCAAGGAGAAGGAACGCCAGGCGACGCTCAAGGAGGCCGGCATCGAGGAGGCCGAGAAGATGGTCGGCGTGCCGACCTTCTTCGTGCCGCCGCACGAGGACTGGCCGCACTACATCGAGAACGCGCTGCGCGCGCACTCGCTCTACCAGCTCGACAAGGAGTACGTGGTCGAGAACGGCGAGGTGATCATCGTCGACGAGTTCACCGGCCGGAAGATGCAGGGCCGGCGCTGGTCCGACGGCCTGCACCAGGCGGTCGAGGTCAAGGAGGGCCTGCCGCCGCGCCAGGAGAACCAGACGCTGGCCACGATCACCTACCAGAACTACTTCCGCATGTTCGAGAAGCTGGCCGGCATGACCGGCACGGCGATCACCGAGGCGGGCGAGTTCCTCAAGATCTACAAGCTCGACGTGCTCAGCGTGCCGACCAACATGCCGGTCGTGCGCAAGGACTACGAGGACACGGTCTTCCGCACCGAGCCCGAGAAGTGGAAGGCGATCGTCGACGAGCTGACCACGCTGCACAAGAAGGGCCAGCCCGTGCTGGTCGGCACGACCTCGATCGAGAAGAGCGAGCACCTCTCGAAGCTGCTCAAGCAGGACGGCATCACGCACGAGGTGCTCAACGCCAAGAACCACGAGCGCGAGGCGCACATCATCGCGCGCGCGGGCGAGAAGAACGCCGTCACGGTCGCGACCAACATGGCCGGCCGCGGCACGGACATCAAGCTGGGCGGCAACTTCGAGTACCGGCTCAACAAGGCGCTCGAGGAGGCCGGCCTGGTGCTGGGCGACCTGGAGAAGCTGGCCGAGATCGACGCCATCCGCAAGCGCGTGCGCGCGCAGTGCGACCAGGACGAGCAGGAGGTGCTCAAGCTCGACGGCCTGTACGTGCTGGGCACCGAGCGCCACGAGGCGCGGCGCATCGACAACCAGCTGCGCGGCCGCTCGGGTCGCCAGGGCAACGCCGGCACCTCGCGCTTCTACCTCAGCCTCGAAGACGACCTGATGCGGATCTTCTACCGCGACTGGGTCAAGAACTTCATGCAGAGGCTGGGCATGGGCGAGGGCGTGCCGATCGAGTCGGGCATGGTCACGCGCGCGATCGAGCGCGCGCAGAAGAAGGTCGAGGACCGCAACTTCGAGATCCGCAAGAACCTGCTCGAGTACGACGAGGTGATGGACCAGCAGCGCAAGACCATCTACGGCGTGCGCCAGGAGGTCCTGGGCAGCATCGGCCTGAAGGAGAAGGTCGTGGGGATGATCGAGTCGGCCGTGCGGCGCGGCGCGCGCGAGACCTTCCTCGGCGATCCGGAGGGCCTGCGCACCTGGTACCAGCGCTCGTTCGGGATCGAGCTCGACGCCGAGCTGGCCAAGGAAGCCACGATCCCCAAGGAGGGCGACCCGCAGGGCGCGATCGCCGCGGCGCTGGCGCACTACGACGAGCGCGAGAGGGTCGTCGGGCCCGAGATCCAGCGCCAGGTCGAGCGCTACATCCTGCTCAACGCCGTCGACTCGCGCTGGAAGGACCACCTCTACGCGATCGACTCGCTCAAGCACGGCATCCACCTGCGCGCCTACGCCCAGGTCGATCCCAAGAACATCTACAAGCAGGAGGGCTTCCAGCTGTTCCAGAAGCTCTTCGCCGCGATCGAGGACGAGGTCTCGAGCCTGGTCATGCGCATCGAGGTGCGCAAGCAGGACCCGGCCGCGCCGCCGGCGCGTCCGGCCGCCCCCGTGCTGGGGGGCGGGAGCGTTTCGAATCTCTTCCGGCCGCAGAAGCCGCCGGAGAACGCGACCGCCGCGGAGCCGAAGCCCGCGCCGGCGCCGGCGGCTCCGCCTCCGCCGCCGCCGCGTCGGCCGATGCCGGTTCCGGCCAGCCGCGCCTTCGACGCGCACCATCGCCAGCAGCAGATCGCCGCCGCGCAGCAGGCTCC
This sequence comes from uncultured Planctomycetota bacterium, assembly GCA_963829015.1. Classification (GTDB taxonomy): domain Bacteria; phylum Planctomycetota; class UBA1135; order UBA1135; genus JADJLZ01. Next base: position 1,305,498 of record CAWHGR010000001.1, read on the forward strand.
GCCCAAGCCGGCCCAGACGAAGATCGATCCGGCGAGCGTGGGCCGCAACGATCCTTGCCCCTGCGGCAGCGGCGAGAAGTTCAAGAAGTGCCACGGGAAGAACCTCTGAAGGACTCGAGCGCCCCGATCCCGCCGCCGCTGGTCGGAGACCCCACCCCCGGGGCCGCGCGCTTCGCGCTGCACTTCGTCTACGACAGCGTCTGGGCCGTGGCCTTCGTCGTCTGCTCGCCCTGGTGGATCCTGCGCGGCCTGGTCGACCGGCGCTTTCGCGCGCTCTCGATCGCGCGCACCTTCGGGGCGTTGCCGGGCCCGCGCGCGCGCGGCGCGCGGCCGCGCCTCCTGGTGCACGGCGTCTCGGTGGGCGAGGTCAAGGCCGCGCGGCCGCTGGTCGAGGCGCTGCGCGGGCAGTACGACATCGTGATCTGCACCGTGACCGACACGGGCCAGGACGTGGCGCGCAAGCTCTACCCCGGGCTCAGCGTGGTGCGCTTCCCGCTCGACTTCTCGCCGCTCGTGGCGCGCTTCCTGCGCGGCGTCGACCCCGAGTGCGTGATCCTGATCGAGCTCGAGCTCTGGCCCAGCTTCCTGCGCGTCTGCAACCGGCGCGGGATCCCGTTGTGCGTTGCCAACGGGCGCATCACCGAGCGCAGCTTCCCGCGCTATCGCCTGTTCAAGAGCCTCTTGCCGCAGTTCGCACGCATCTCGCTCTTCTGCGCGCAGGACGAGGAGTACGCCGCGCGCTTCCGCGCCCTCGGCGCCGATCCCGCGCGCGTGCGCGTCACGGGCAACATCAAGGCCGACGGCCTGAAGACCGGCGTGCTCGAGCCGCGGGCCGAGATCCGCGCGCTGCTGGGCGGGCGCCCGGGACAGAAGGTGCTCGTGGCGGGCAGCACGCACGCGCCCGAGGAGCGCTGGCTGGCCGAGGCCTGCCGAGAGAGCGTGCCCGAGGCACGCCTGGTGCTGGTGCCGCGCCACCCCGAGCGCGCGGCCGGCATCTGCGACGAGCTCGCGGCGCTGGGCGTGCGCGTGCAGCGGCTGACCGCGCTGCGCGCCGGCGAGGCGCCCGACCCCGGCCGGCCGGCGCTGGTGGACACGATTGGCGAGCTGGAGCAGGTCTATGCGCTGGCCGATCTCGTCTTCGTCGGCGGCAGCCTGATCCCGCACGGCGGTCAGAACATGCTCGAACCCGCGGCGCTGGGCCGGGCCGTGGTCTACGGCCCGCACCTGCGTAACTTCCTGCAGGAGGCGGCGCTGCTCGAGCGCGCGGGCGCGAGCCGCAGGCTGACCGGCGAATCCGAGCTCGGCCCTGCCTTCCGCGAGCTGCTTGCCGACGGGGCGCGCGCGCAGCAGATGGGCCGCGCCGGAATGAACGCGGTCGAGTCTCAGAAGGGCGCCAGCGCCCGCACGCTGGAGACGCTGCGGCGCGGCTGCCTCGAGCCGCTGCGCGCGCGACAACACGGCTGAGGCCGTGGTATCCTCGGGGATCAATCGAACATGGCACGACAACTCTTCACGTCCGAATCCGTTTCCATGGGCCACCCCGACAAGGTGGCCGACCAGATCTCCGATGCCGTTCTCGACGCCTGCCTGCGCGAGGACCCCGCTTCGCGCGTGGCCTGCGAGGTGCTGACGACGACGGGCCTGGTCGTGATCGCGGGCGAGATCACCACCGGCGCGAAGGAGCTCGACTACCAGAAGCTCGCGCGCGGCGTGCTGCGGCGCATCGGGTACACGGACGAGGAGTTCGGCATCAGCGCCGACTCCTGCTGCGTGATGGTCGTGGTCGGCAAGCAGTCGGCCGACATCTCGCAGGGCGTGAGCGTCGAGACCAACAAGGACAAGGAGCAGGGTGCCGGCGACCAGGGCCTGATGTTCGGCTTCGCCTGCAACGAGACGCCCAGCCTGATGCCCTTCCCGATCTACTACGCGCACCGGCTGGTCGAGAAGCAGGCCGAGCTGCGCGAGAAGAAGGTCATCCCCTGGCTGCGGCCCGACGCCAAGAGCCAGGTCACGGTCGAGTACGAGGGCCACAAGCCGGTGCGCGTGCACACCGTGCTGATCAGCACGCAACACGCCGACTCGGTCGACAACGACACGATCCGGCGCGAGGTGATCGAGAAGATCGTCAAGCCCGTGATCCCGGCGCAATACCTCGACGCGAAGACGATCTACCACGTCAACCCGACCGGGCGTTTCGTCGTCGGCGGACCGCACGGCGACTGCGGCCTGACCGGGCGCAAGATCATCGTCGACACCTACGGCGGCATGGGCCGTCACGGCGGCGGCGCGTTCAGCGGCAAGGACCCGAGCAAGGTCGACCGCTCGGCCGCCTACGCCGCGCGCTGGGTGGCGAAGAACGTCGTCGCGGCCGGCCTCGCGGAACGCTGCGAGGTGCAGGTCAGCTACGCGATCGGCATCGCCAAGCCGCTCTCGGTGCGCGTCGACACCTTCGGCACCGGCAAGCTCTCCGACCTCGAGCTGACGACCGCGGTCGAGAAGGTCTTCGACCTGCGCCCGGCGGCGATCATCGCGCAGTTCAACTTGCGCCGGCCGATCTACGAGAAGACCGCCTACCACGGCCATTTCGGGCGCGAGGGCTTCCCCTGGGAAGAGTCGAACCGCACGGCAGCCCTGCAGGAAGCCGTCGCCTCGGCCGTCCGCAAGTAGCTTTTCGGCCCGCTGGTGACTCCCCGGGGAGCCTGGGGTAGAACGAGATCATGCGCACTCCCAACCTGGCCCGGCGGGCCGCTGCGGCGGGCTTCACGCTGATCGAGCTCCTGGCGGTGATCCTGATCCTGGGGATCCTGATGACCTTCCTGATCCCGCAGGTCACCTCGGCCGTCGACTCGGCCAAGGTCACGGCCTGCCGGAAGAACATGTCCGAGATCTTCAGCGGGCTGGTGCAGTACCAGACCAAGAACAAGACCAAGGACTGCATCCCGACCGGCAGCGGTGTCAAATTCTTTGCCGCGCTGATCGCCGACGGCGTCTGGGAGGACACCGAGCCGAACGGCAAGAAGCTCACCTGCCCGGGCGTGTCGATCAGCCAGCTGAGCCTGAACGACATCGACGACGCGCAGCAGTGGTTCATGCACCTCGACAGCGTCGACGGCGGGTACTCGGCCTATGCCGGCCGCGACCAGAACGCTCCCGGCCCGGGCAAGGCAGCCAAGGGCAAGAGCGACGGCTGCGGCCGCATCGGTCAGGTGCCCGGCAGCGGCAAGCAGATCCTCGTCGCCGACGACAACTGCTCCAAGCCCGGCGAGGGCAACCACAAGAGCGCGACGGTCGTGCTCTACGCCGACGGCACCACCAGCACTTTCGAGCTGATGGAGCTGCACAAGAACGGCACGCTGGCGAAGGACGAGCAGATCCTGAGCGTCGGTCCGGACTCGCCGGTCGAGGCCTTGCGCTGCCTGTCGGTGGATTGAGACCGGCGCGATGCGCTAGGGTTGGGGCCCGATGAGCACGGCCCCGCCGCTCCTGCGCGCGCTGCGACCCCAGCAGTGGGCCAAGAACCTGTTCGTGCTGGCGGCGCTGGTCTTCGCGCGCGGCGAGCACGGCGGCGACGTCTTCGCCTGGGGCGACGATGCGCGCCGCACGCTCTACGCGCTGCTGGCCTTTTGCCTCGGCTCGAGTGCCATCTACCTCGTCAACGACGTGCTCGACGTCGAGCAGGACCGCAAGCATCCCGAGAAGAAACTGCGGCCGATCGCCGCGGGCGAGCTCCCCGTGGCGCTGGCGCTCTTCTGGTCCGGCGCGCTGCTCGTCTCGGCGGTCGCGCTGGGACTCGCCGCCGAAGGCGCGCCGCAGCCGGTGGCCTGGATCCTGGGCGCCTACCTGGTGCTCAACCTGCTCTACAGCTGGCGCCTGAAGCACGTCGTGCTGGTGGACGCCTTCTGCATCGCGGCCGGATTCCTGCTGCGCGTCAAGGCGGGCGCCGCGGCGGCGGGCGCGCCGGTCTCGCACTGGCTGATGCTCTGCACGCTGTTCCTGGCGCTGTTCCTGGCGCTGGCCAAGCGCCGCGCGGAGAGCGAGCTCCTGGGCGAGGAGCGCGGCGCGCACCGCGCGATCCTGCTCGAGTACGACACGCGCTTTCTGGACCAGATGCTCTCGCTGCTGGCGGCCTGCGCGATCGTCACCTACACGATGTATAGCGTGGCACCCGAGACGGTGGCCAAGTTCGCGCGCGGTGGCCAGCTGGTCTACACCGTGCCCTTCGTGGTCTTCGGCCTGGCGCGCTACATGCTCCTCGTGCATACGCAGAAGGGCGGCGGCAACCCCACGCGCCTGTTCCTCGGCGGCGACCTGCTCTTCGGGCTCAACACGCTGGGCTGGATCGCGACCGTGCTCTGGTGCGTGGCGCAGCGGCACGCTGCTTGACCGTTTCGGCGTGCAGCGCTTAGTCTCTGGAGTTCCACCAGCAGCGGAGAACCCCGTGACAGCCCGACTCCAACTCTCCTCGCGCATGTCCCAGCTCGGGACCGAGACCGCCTTCGAGATCGTCAACAAGGTCAAGGCGCTCGAGGCCCAGGGCCGCCAGATCGTGCACCTGCACATCGGCGCGCCCGATTTCCGCACGCCGGAGCACGTGGTCGAGGCCGGGCGCAAGGCGCTGGCCGACGGCTACCACGGCTACACGCCCGCCAAGGGCCTGCTGCCCGTGCGCGAGGCCGTCGCCGACTACTGCGGCAGCTTCCACAAGGCCAAGGTCGACCCCGAGGACGTGCTCATCGTGCCCGGCGGCAAGCCGACGATGTTCTACGCGATCCTGATGTTCGGCGAGCCGGGGGCGGAGATCCTCTACCCCAACCCGGGCTTCCCGATCTACGAATCGGCGATCCGCTTCACGGGCGCGACCCCCGTGCCGATCGCGCTCGAGGAGTCGCGCGGCTTCTCCTTCGACCCCGAGGCGGCGCTGGCGCAGATCACGCCGCGCACACGCCTCTTGATCCTCAACACGCCGGCCAATCCGACCGGCGGCGTGGTGAAGAAGAGCGAGCTCGAGAAGCTCGTGGCGGGCCTCGAGAAGCACCCGCACGTGGCGATCCTCTCGGACGAGATCTACTCGCGCCTGCTCTACGACGGCGAGCAGCACACCAGCCTGCTCGCGTACGAATCGCTGCGCGAGCGCACGATCCTGCTCGACGGCTGGTCGAAGACCTACGCCATGACCGGCTGGCGCATGGGCTTCGGCGTCTGGCCCAGGGCGCTCACGGCGCAGGCGGAGCGGCTGCAGATCAACTCGAATTCCTGCACCAACGCCGCGGCGCAGATCGCCGGCATGGCCGCGCTGCGCGGACCGCAGGAGTGCGTCGAGCGCATGCGCTCGGCCTTCGACACGCGCCGCAAGCTGATCGTCAGGGAGCTCAACTCGATCCCGGGCTTCCGTTGCACGACGCCCAAGGGCGCCTTCTACGCTTTCCCCAACACCTCGGCGACCGGGCTCTCCTCGAAGAAGCTCGAGGCGCTGCTGCTCGAGAACGGCGTCTCGTGCCTCTCGGGCACGAGCTTCGGCGCGCTGGGCGAGGGCTTCCTGCGCTTCAGCTACGCCAACAGCGAAGCCAACATCGTCGAGGGCCTCAGGCGCGTGCGCGCCTGCCTGCAGCCGGTCTGAGCAACCCCATGTCGATCTTCAAGGCCTACGACATCCGCGGCAAGGTTCCCTCCGAGCTCGACGCACTGCTGGCGCGCAAGATCGGCTACCACTTCGCGCAGCTCCTGAAGGCCAGGAAGCTCGTCGTCGGCCGCGACATGCGCACGCACTCGCCGCAGATCTCCGAAGCCGTGATCGAGGGCATCCGCGACGGCGGGCTGCGACGTGCTCGACATCGGCCTCGCCAGCACGCCGATGGCCTATTTCGCGGTCGGATCGCAGCCCTGCGACGGGGGACTGGTGGTCACCGCCAGCCACAATCCGGGCGAGTACAACGGCATGAAGCTCTGCCGCGCGGGCGCGGCGCCGATCTCGGGCGCGACCGGCATCGTCGAGCTCGAGCAGCTCTGCAAGCAGGAGCTGCCGGCCCCGGGCGGGCAGCGCGGCGCGCGCGAACAACTCGACCTGCTCGAGGCCTACGCCGAGCACGTGGCGCGTTTCGCGCAGATCGCGCGGCCGCTCAAGGTCGCGATCGACGCCTCGAACGGCATGGCCGGCTACACGCTGCCGCCGGTGCTCGAGCGCCTCGGCCAGCTCTCCGTCGAAACGCTCTTCATGACGCCCGACGGCACGTTCCCCAACCACGAAGCCAACCCGCTCAAGGAGCACAACCTCGACCCGGTGCGCGAGCTGGTGCGCAGGACCGGCGCGCACTTCGGCGTGGGCTTCGACGGCGACGCCGACCGCTGCTGCTTCGTGGACGAGACCGGGCGCACGGTGCCCAACGACCTGATGACGGCGCTGATGGCGCGCGTGCAGCTGGCGCGCCACCCGGGCGCAGCGGTGGTCTACGACCTGCGTTCCTCATGGGTCGTGCGCGAGGAGATCGAGAAGGCCGGCGGGCGTGCGCTGCGCGACCGCGTCGGGCACTCGTTCATCAAGGCCACGATGCGCAAGGAGCAGGCCGTCTTCGGCGGCGAGCTCTCGGGCCACTTCTATTTCGCCGACAACTACACCTGCGACTCGGGCGAGATCGCCTTCGCCACGGCGCTGAGCCTGATCTCGAGCTCGCAGCAGCCGCTCTCGAAGCTCGTCCTGGGCCTGCGCCGCTACCACGCGAGCGGCGAGATCAACTTCGAGGTCGCGGACAAGGACGCGCTGCTGCAGGCGGTGCGCGTGCGCTACCGCGACGGGCGCCAGGACGAACTCGACGGCATCACGGTCGAGTACGGCGAACTCGGTTCAGCGCCCTGGTGGTGGTTCAACCTGCGCGCCAGCAACACCGAGCCGCTGCTGCGGCTCAACCTCGAGGCCTCGGACGCCGCGCTCGCGAAAGAGAAGCAGGCGGAGCTGTTCGGACTGCTCGGCCGGCCGCACCAGGACTAGGAAGGTTCAATTGTGGGAGCTGGGCCCGGCCGCGCGCGGCTGGAGCTTGCCCGCGGACTAGGGTATGCAAGTCCGTTCCGACTCCTGTCGATCGACCCCACGATGCGCCGCCTCGTCTGCACGTCCGGCCTCACCGCGCTGCTCTGGCTGACGGCGGGGGCAGCCTCCGCCCAGACCCCGGAGGGCGCCCCGGCCGGGCAGGCCGCCCCGCGGGACGGCTGGCAGGAGCTGCTCGCGCGCGATGCCCGGCTCGCGTTCAGCCCGCGCACGGCGCTGCTGGCGACCGACGCGCTGCAGGGGGAGAAGGTCCCCAAGGAGCGGCGCGCCGCCGCCTGGCTGGCGCTCGGTTCCGTCGGGAGCAGCGAACTGCGTGGCGCGCTGGAGTCGGCTGCCCGCTCGGGCGACGACTTCGAGCGCCGGGCGGCGATCCTGGCCCTGGGCGAGCTCGCCCAGGGCTCGGGGGAGCTGCTGCTCGAGCTCGCGCGCGACCAGGACCCGCGCATCCACGGCTGCGCGCTGCTGGCGCTGCTGCGCACGCACGAGCCGACCCTGCGCCGCACGGTCGAGGAACTCGCCGCCGACACGCGCGACAGCCGAGCGAGCCTGGCCTCGAAGCTGCTGGCCTTCGCCACCGACCCGGCGCGCTCCGAGCCGACGCCGCCCGCGCGCCTGTGGCTCGAGCTGCGCTGGCGCGCCGCGCGCGAGTTCGGCCTGGTCGACGGGCAGTCCTGGAAGGTGCTCGTTTACCGCGCGCTGGGCGAGCGCGCCGAGTTCCGCTCGGAGGTGATCCTGCGCGCGGCGGCCGCCATCGACCGGCCGGGCGTGCGCGACCTCTTGCTGGGCGCGCTGCTGCACGGCAGCGGCCAGGGCCGCCTGCGCGCGGCGGCGCGCGGCATCCCGCGCGAGCTGGCGCTGCTGGTGCAGAACGGTCTCTGGAAGCCCGCCGACCTGCGGGAGTGGACGGAGATCTTCGACGAGCTCGAGCAGCAGCACCTGGAGGCCTATGCGCCCGAGCTGTTCGAGGCCGCGCTGGCCGAGCCAGCGCTCAAGGCGCGCGCGCTCGAGCTGTGCTCGCGCGCCGGGGCCCAGGACCTGGCGCCCCTGATCGACGAGTTCCTGCCCAAGGCTGGCGTCGCGGAACGCGTGCTGCTCTGCCGCGCGATGGGCGAGAGCGAGGACGAGGCCTACCTCCCGCGTCTGACGGCGCTCTCGGCCTCGAAGGAGCCCGCGCTGCGCTCCGCGGCGCTGGTCGCGGCGCTGCTGCTGGGTTCGCGCCAGGCAGAGGCAACGCTGCGTGCCGCGCTGGCGAATCCGGACGAGCCGCTGCGCGCGCAGCTGCTGGCCGAGCTGGAGACCAACGCGCGCGCGAGCGCGGCGCTGCTGCTGCTGCAGGACCAGTTCCCGCGCGCCCGCGAGGACGAACGCCGCGGGCTCGCGCTGGCGCTGGCGCGCGAGGGTGTGCGCGAGGCGCGCGCCTGGTGCCGCGAGGCGCTCATCGGCGAACCGCCGCCGCCGCCCGAGTCCGCGCGCGAACTGCTGGCCGCGCTGCGCGCGCGGCTCACCTCGGAGGACACAGCGGCCGTGCGCGCCAGCTTCCCGCGCGAGGACACGCCCGGGAACCTGGCGCTCAACATCGAGCTGGCGCTGGCGCTGGTCGAGCTGGGCGACGCCCCGGTCTACCCGCTGCTGCAGGCCGCGCTGTGGAAGGGCAGCTTCGAGGTCTCGCTGCTCGCCGGCGCGCTGCTGGCACAGATCTCGGGCATGCACGCGCTGCGCGACGAGGCCGCCAATCCGCCCGCCAGCGCGCGCTCGACCGACATGCGCCGCGTGGGCTTCGCGCTGGGCAGCTTCGGCGGGCTGCCCGAACTGGAGTCGCTGGCGCGCCTGCTGCGCTACAACTCCGGCGCACCCGCGCTGCAGGGCGCGCTGCTGGGCTTCCTCTCGACCCGGACGCAGTGAGCATGGCCACGCGCTTCCAGCCCTGCGGCGTGCTGGCGCTGCTGACCGACTTCGGCCTGCAGGATCCCTACGTGGGCGTGCTGAAGGGCGTGGTGCTCGCGCGTGCGCCGCGCACGCAGCTGGTGGACCTGACGCACGGCGTGCCGCCGCAGGACGTGCAGCGCGGGGCCTGGTTCCTGATGCACGCGCGGGCGTACTTCCCCGGTGGGACCGTGTTCGCGTGCATCGTCGATCCGGGCGTCGGCAGCGAGCGCGCGCTGCTGTGCGCGCTCGACCGCGGCCAGTGCTTCCTCGGTCCCGACAACGGGCTGCTGGCAGCGGCGCTCTCGCCCGCGGCGCAGCTCTTTGAACTCGACTCCCGCGGAGCGAGCGCCACCTTCCACGGCCGCGACGTGTTCGCGCCCGCGGCGGGGGAGCTGCTGGCCGGCAAGCAGCCCGGGGAACTGGGCCGTCCGTTCGAGCGGGCGCACGTGCGCCTGGAGTTCCCGCGCGCCGCGCGGCGCGGCACGGACGAGCTGGCGGCCGAGGTGCTGTTCGCCGACCACTACGGGAACCTGATCCTCTCGGCCAGCGAGCGCGATCTGGAGGGCGGAGCAGCAGCCTGGGAGGTCGCGCTGGCGGGCCGCGCGCTGCCGCTCGCGCGCAGCTATTCCGACGCGCAACCGGGCGAACTGCTCGCTTTGGTAGATTCCTACGCCGCAGTCGAGATCGCCGTGCGCGACGGCAGCGCGGCCGAGCGCCTGGGACTCCGCCCGGGCGCGCAGCTGATCCTCCGGAGACGAGCATGACGACCAACCGCACCGTCGCCCTGGTGGGCGTTCCGATGGACCTCGGCGGCGGGCGCCGCGGCGTGGACATGGGTCCCTCGGCCGTGCGCATCGCCGGCATCGAGGAGGGCGTCAAGGGCCTGGGGCTGGAGTTCGTGGACTGCGGCAACGTGGCCGTGCCCGAGCCGCCCTCGCGCACGCCCAAGGACCCCAAGGCGCGCTTCCTGCCCGAGATCGCGCGCGCCTGCGCCGACCTGCGCACGCGCGTCGAGGGCATCCTCGAGAAGGGCTGGTTCCCGCTGGTCGTGGGCGGCGACCACTCGATCGCGGTGGGAACGGTGGCGGCGCTCTCCAGCCACTACCACAAGAAGAAGAAGAAGCTCGGCCTGATCTGGTTCGACGCGCACGGCGACATGAACACGCCCGAGACGACCGAGTCGGGCAACATCCACGGCATGCCGCTGGCCTGCTGCATCGGGCGCGGCGCGAAGGAGCTCACGCACCTGGGCGAGCGCTTCCCGATGGTCGACGTCAAGAAGGCCGTGCTGATCGGCGTGCGCACGCTGGACGTGCAGGAGAAGCAGGAGATCAAGGACTCGGGCATCCACGTCTTCACGCTGCGCGACATCGACATGCACGGCATCCACAAGGTGATGCGCATCGCGATGGAGATCGCCTGCACGGGCACGGCCGGATTCCACCTGACCTTCGACCTCGACGGCACCGATCCCTCGGTCGCGCCCGGTGTCGGCACGCCGGTGCCCGGCGGCACGACGCTGCGCGAGAGCCACCTGATCATGGAGCACGCGGCCGAGTCCGGGAAACTGCTCGGCCTGGAGATGACCGAGATCAACCCGATCCTCGACAACGGCAACGCGACCGCGCGCGTGGCGGTCGACCTGGCGCTCTCGGCGCTGGGCAAGGCCGTGCTCTGAAAGGCGCGCGTGCTCGAACTCCTGCGATCGCTGCGCAAGAACCGGCGCCTGCTCGAGCGACCTCGTCGGCCGCGACCTGCGCGCGCGCTACGTGGGCTCGTCGATGGGCTTCTTCTGGTCGGTGATCTTCCCGGTCGTCAACCTGGTCGTGTACATGTTCGTCTTCAGCGTGGTGCTCGACGCGCGCTGGGCCGCCAACCAGCCCAAGCAGGAGACGGCGCTGCTGATGCTGGGCGGGATCATCGTCTGGCAGGCCTTCGCCGAGAGCGTCTCGCGCATCACCAACACGCTGGTCGAGAACCAGAACCTGATCCAGAAGGTGGTCTTCCCCTCCGAGGTGCTGCCGCTCTACCTGGTGCTCTCCTCGCTGATCAACATGCTGATCGGCACCGGCATCACGCTGCTGGGCGTGGTCTGGTTCGCCTACCTGCACCCGCTGCCCGTCGACCCGCAGGCGCCGCCGGCGCACGTGCTGGGCCTGTCCTGGTCGCTCTGCTCCCTGCCCGTGCTGATGGCGTTGCAGGCCGTGTTCACGCTCGGCCTGGGCTACTTCTTCGCCGCGCTGAACCTGTTCCTGCGCGACATCTACCACGTGATGGGCGTGGCGCTGCAGGTCTGGATGTTCCTCACGCCGATCTTCTACCCGGCCCGCAAGGTCGTCGAGGCGAAGATGGAGTGGGTGCTGCGGCTGAACCCGATGTACTGGCTGATCGACAGCTACCGCAACGCGCTGCTCTACGGCATGTGGCCCAAGCTCATGGCCGTGGCGAGCTTCGGCGCGGTGGCGCTGCTCGCCTTCCTGCTCGGCTCGGCCTTCTTCATGCGCCAGAAGCCGCGCTTCCCGGATCTCCTCTGATGACGGCTGCGACCAAGAGCGGTTCGGGCACGAGCGCGATCCTGGCCAAGGGCCTGGGCAAGGCCTACCGCATGTACGCGCGGCCGAGCGCGCGCTTCTTCGAGCTCCTCCTGCCCGGCCGGAAGCTGCACCAGGAGTTCTGGGCGCTGCGCAACGTCTACCTCGACGTGCCGCACGGCTCGACGGTCGGGATCATCGGCGAGAACGGCGCGGGCAAGTCCTCGCTGCTCAAGCTGCTGACCGGCATCACGCGCCCGACCGAGGGCGAGCTGGCGGTGCAGGGCCGCGTGGCCTCGCTGCTCGAACTCGGCGCGGGCTTCCACCCCGAGTTCTCCGGGCGCGACAACATCCACCTCAACTGCTCGATCCTGGGCATGAGCGAGGCCGAGATCGCCGAGCGCTTTCCCAGGATCGTCGAGTTCAGCGAACTGGGCGAGTTCATCGACCGGCCGGTCAAGACCTACAGTTCGGGCATGTACGTGCGCCTGGGCTTCTCGGTCGCGGCCAGCGTCGACCCGGACATCCTGATGATCGACGAGGCGCTCTCGGTGGGCGACGAGCACTTCAAGGGCAAGTGCATCAACCGCCTGAACGAGTTCCGCGAGCAGGGCAAGACGACGGTCTTCGTCAGCCACGACATGGGCGCGGTCAAGAGCGATGTGCCAGCACGTGCTGCTGCTCGAGAAGGGCGAGGTGCTGGCGCAGGGCAACGCCGAGAAGGTCGCCGACGAGTACCTGAAGCGCGCCAAGACGCGCGGCAACGAGCGCCTCTCCCTGGCCAACCGCGGTCCGAGCGCCTATCCGCGCTGGGGCACGGGCGAGATCGAGACGCTGGAGGTCGAGCTGCTCGACGGCTCCGGCGCGCCGACGCTGGTGTTCCAGACCAACGAGCCCTTCCAGGTGCGCCTGCGCTACAAGGTGCTGCGCGACGTGCGCCAGCCGGTCTTCGGCCTGGGCATCTACCGCTCGGACGGCACCTACGTCAACGGCTCGAACCACCACTGGCGCGAGCACCCGATCGGCATCGAGCTGGCGCGCGCGGGCGAGCAGGGCGAGCTGCTCATGTCCTTCGAGCACATGCCGCTCCTGCAAGGCGCCTACTACCTGACGACCTTCCTCTACGACCACAGCAAGGCCGCGCCCACGGCGATCGACCACCGCGAGCACGCGCTCTCCTTCGAGGTGCTCGACGCGCGGCGCCTGCAGCACGGCATGCTCTACCTGCCCACGCGCTGGCAGATCGTGCGGCGCCACGACGGGCCGCGAGGAGCGCTCGGAGTCCAGCTCGTGAGCAAGCTCTACGACCTGCCCTTCGACCAGTTCCAGCGCTACAAGCTGGTCAGCACGCTGGTCGAGGAGCTGCGCGGCAAGGGCGAGTCGCTCGAGATCCTGGACGTCGGCGGCCGCACGGCGCTCTTGCGCCAGTTCCTGAAGCAGGACCACGATCACGCTGGTCGACCTCGAGGCCTCGGCGAGAAAGGGCCTCGTGCTCGGCGACGGCGCTGCGCTGCCCTTCCGCGACGCGAGCTTCGATCTCGTGTGCGCCTTCGACACGCTCGAGCACGTGCCGCCGCGCGCGCCGCGCGCGCTTCGTGCGCGAGTGCGCGCGCGTGGCGCGGCGCTGGGTCGTGCTGGCCGGGCCCTACCAGTCCGAGGAGGTCGAGGAGGCCGAGCAGCTGCTGCAGCAGCTTCCTGCAGCAGAAGCTGGGCGTGCGCCACCGCTACCTCGAGGAGCACCGCCACCACGGCCTGCCCGATCGCGAGGCGACCGAGAAGCAGTTCGAGAAGCTCGGCGCGCGCGTCGTCAGCCTGGGCCACGGCAACGTGCAGCGCTGGCTGGCGCTGATCTCGATGGCGCTCTACATGGACCACACTCCGGCGCTGCAATCGCTGGCCGTGCGGCTGCATCGCTTCTACAACCGCGGACTGTTCGGCGAGGACGAAGAGCCGCCGGTCTACCGCCACGCGCTCGTCGCGGCGCTGGGCGACGCGCGCCTGCCCAAGCCGCACCCCGTGCGGGCAGAGGCGCGCCCGCCCGCGCGCGAGCTGCTGCACTTCGCGCAGGAGCTGGCCGCCTTCGACGCGCAGCGCGACGGCCACCAGGCCGAGTTCGAGCGCCTGCAGAGCGTGATCCGCGAGCTGCAGGCCGATCTGGCCGGCCACAAGCAGAGCCTGCTCGAGGCGCTCGAACGGCGCGCCGAGGCGCAGCGCGTCGTGCACGACCTCGCGACCGACCTCGCAGGCCACCAGCAGAGCCTGAAGGAGCTGCGCGGGCGCCAGGCCGAGTCGGTCGCCGTGATCGCGACGCTGCGCTCGGACCTGGAAGGCCACCGGCGCAGCCTGCAGGAGGCGCTGGCCCGGGGCAGCGAAGCCGAGAGCGTGGCGCGCACGCTGCAGTACGATCTGGACGGGCACCGGCGCTCGCTCGAGCAGCTGCGCGAGCTGCGCACGGAATCCGAGCAGGTGATCGCGACCCTGCAGCAGGATCTCGAGGGCCACCGCGGCACGCTGCAGGAGCTCTCGCAGAGCGTCGCGCGCTACGAAGGGCTGATCGCCGAGCACCGCGCGCTGATCGGCGAACGCGAACGCGAGCTGGAGCTGCACGCGCGCGTGCTGGAGGAGCTGCGCGGCAGCGTCGCCAGCCTGGAGGCCGAGAAGACCAAGCTGCTGGGCCTGCGCGAGCGCGAGCGCCGCGAGTACGACTCGGTGCGCGCCGAGCTGGAGCGCGAGATCGGCGCGCTGCACGCGCAGCGCAGCGAGCTCAAGCGCGAGCTGACGGCGCGCGAGGCGCACGCCAGGCAGCTCGAAGAGCTGCGCCAGCGCGAGCACGGCGAGCACGCTCTGCTGGCGCAGGCCTGGCAGCGGGAGCGCGGCGAGTTCGAGGCCGTGGTCGCCGCGCGCGATGCCGAGCTGCGGCGCCACGGCGAGCTGCAGCAGGAGCTGCGGCGCGAGCTCGAGGAGCACCGGGCGGTGCTGGGCGAGCGCGAGCGCGAACTGGCCGAGTACCGCCAGGTCACGGCCGACCTGCGCGCCGACCTCGCGGGCCACCGTGCACTCGTCGCCGGGCAGCAGCAGCTGCTCGCTCAGCGCGAGACGGAGATCGCGCAGGCGCAGGCGGGCCAGGCGCGCACGCAGGCGCAGCTCGCGCACACGCAGGCCGAGCAGGCGCGCACGCAGGCGGAGCTCGCGCACGCGCGCGAGCAGCTGGCCGACCTGCGCGCGGCGCTCGAGCGCGCCCGCGGCGAGATCAACGTCGCGGCCGGGGCGCTGGAGGAGAAGGAGCGCCTGATCGGACTCCTGCGCGCCGAGCTCAAGAGCCGCCTGCGCAGCCTGCGCCGCGCTCTCGGTCCCGCGCGCCCGACCGCCGGCGAGTGAGTCGGCGCGCGCCGCGCTGCGGCGCTTCCGGCGCGGCGGGCGCTATGCTACAAGCGCGCAGACGTGAAGTTCCAAGCGCGAGACCTGCACCGGCTGGCGATGAACCCGGGCTCGTGGATGAGCAGCCCCGGCCCGGAGTCCGACGTGGCCGTCTCCTGCCGCGTGCGCCTGGCGCGCAACCTGGAGGGCTTCCCCTTCGTCACGCGCCTCGACGAGGCCAAGGCGCTGCAGCTGTGCGAGCGCCTGAAGGGCGAACTCGTGGCGCTCGCGATCGAGGGCGAGACGCGCTTCGTGCACCTGCCCGAGGCGCCGCCGCTGCTGCGCCTGATGCTGCGCGAGCGGCACCTCGCCAGCCGCGACCTCTCGCCCAGCGAGGACGGCTCGCACGCGCTGCCGGGCCGCGCCGTGGCCTTCGGCGCGAGCGAGACCACGGCCGTGATGGTCAACGAGGAGGACCACCTGCGCCTGACGGCGCTGGCGGGCGGCTTCCAGCTCGAACTCGCCTGGCAGCGCGCGCAGGAGCTCGACCAGCAGCTCGAGCGGCGCGTGGGGCTCGCCTTCACGCGCGAGCTCGGCTACCTGACGGCCTGCCCGACCAACGTCGGCACCGGCCTGCGCGCCTCGGTCATGCTGCACCTGCCGGCGCTGGCGCTGGTGCGCAGCGAGATCGAGAAGGTTTTCGCCGCGGCGCAGCGCACGGGCCTCGCGGTGCGCGGCCTGTACGGCGAGGGCAGCCGCGCGGTGGGGGACTTCTACCAGGTCTCGAACCAGATCACGCTCGGGCGCTCGGAGACGCAGCTGGTGGCCGACCTGAAGTCGCTGGCCGCGCGCATCGTCGACTACGAGCGTCAGCTGCGCTCGATCCTGTTCGAGGAGCAGAAGTCCGCGCTCAAGGACCGCGTCAGCCGCTCGCTGGGCCTCTTGCGCACCGCGCGCGCGATGCCCACCGAGGGCGCGCTGGCGCACCTCTCGAACGTGCGCCTGGGCGTCTACCTGGGCCTCCTGCGCGGCCTCTCGCTCGAGCTGCTCAACACGCTGACCGTGCAGGTCCAGAAGGCGCACATCCAGGCGCTCTCGCACGAGACGCCGGAGCTCGAGTTGTGCGAGACCAGCGAGCGCGACCGCCTGCGCGCGTCCTGGCTGCGCCAGCGCCTGGCCGAGCGCGAGCCCTAGGGGCGACCGGGCAGACTTTTCCCTGTCGCGGTTCAAGAAGCGCGCGCGCGCGCGTCGATCGGAGGCGCGGATCCCCATGCGCCGCCTGCTGCCCCTGCTCGCACTGCTCGTCTGCGCGCGCCTCGCGCCGGCGCAGGAGCGCCTGCGCATCGAGGGCCTGCAGGGCCGCGTCGAGACGCTCGGCAGCTCCGAGCACGTCGAGCTCCTGACCGGCCTGGGTCCGCGCGACTGCAGCGGTCCGGGCCTGCTCGAGGCCGGCTCGATGGCCAGCGCGCGCCTGTTCTGGCCCGCGCGCGCGAGCCTCCTGACGCAGGGCCGCGCGGGACTCGAGTGGCGCGGCGCGAGCGAGGTCTTCCTGCGCGTCTTCGAGCTGCAGCACGGCGAACTCGAGGTGCGCCGCGGCCCGCTGCTGCTCGAGCTGCCCTGGAACTGGAACGCGCGCTTCGAGACCGGCGCCTACCGCCTGCGCTCGCTGCCGGGCGGCGTGCTGGAGATCGAGACCGTGGCCGGCAGCGCACCGCACCTGTGGTGGAGCCGCGACGGGCTGATGCGGCCCTGCGCCGGGCCGGGCTCGGGCGAGCGCGTGCTGCTGCCGCCCGACTGGAGCACGCAAACCCGTGGCGCGCCCGAGAGCCACGCGGCCTGGGCGCGCGTCAGCTGGCCCTGGGGTCCGGCACCCGAGGTGCTGCAGGTGACTGTCGAACCCGAGCCCGCGCCCGTGCAGCCCGCGCCCGAGCTCGCACCGGCGAAGCCGGCGCCCGCGCCGCTGCCGCCCTTCGACGCACAACTCTGGCAGGGCCATGCGCGCGAGGAACTCGAGCTCGTCGGCGCCTCTGCGATCGAGAAGCGCGCGGACCTCGTCGTCGAGCGCAGCGAGCAGGGCCTGATCACGCTGCGCCTGCGCTCGGACGCGCCCAGGCCGGCCTGGGTGCTGCGCGCGAACTCGGATCTGGAGCTCGCCCCGGGCACGCTGGTGCTGCTCGACGAGCAGGGCACGCTGCGCGCCAACCTGGGCGCGATCAAGAGCCACGCGCGGCCCGCGGATCGGCCCGCGCCGCAGGCGGCGGGCATCGCGCCGCGGCCCTAGCTGCGCGGCGGCAGCTCGCGCTCGCGCTTGTGGCGCCGGAACCAGACGAACTCGTAGACGTAGTGCAGCGAGGCGCTGGCGTAGGTGAAGGACAGGCCCCAGGCCACGCCGTAGAACGGGTCGACCCAGGCCAGGTACCAGACGACGAGCACGTTCAGCACCAGCGAGAGGGCGCAGATCAGCACGCCCACGCGCAGCGTGTTGGTCACCAGGTAGAAGGTGTCGTTGGCGATCGAGAACGACATCACCAGGAAGCCGGGCACGAGAAACAGCGCCATGCGCGCCACCGGGGCGTGGTAGTCGGCCGGATAGACCAGGCCCACCACCCAGGGCACCAGCGGCAGCGCGCACAGGACGCCCAGCGAGACGATCGCGCCCGAGAAGAGGCTGGTGCGCACGAACAGCCGGCGGAAGCGCTGCAGGTCCTTCAGCCCGACCAGCTCGGAGAACATCGGCAGCACGTTGCGGCTGACGCCCTGCATCAGCAGCAGCGGCACGGAGAGCAGGCGTTGCGCGATGCGCAGGTACGTGACCGCCTCGGGCGACTGGCTGACGTGCTGCAGGATCAGCGTCGGCAGGGCCTGCGTGCCGACGGCGTCGATCGAGCGCACCAGGCCCAGCTTGAAGCCCAGCGGCAGGCCCTGCAGCAGCGGCACGTCGCGCGCGTGGCCCAGGATCTCGCGCCAGCGCGGCAGCTGCGCTCCCTCGCGCCGCACGCGCGCGTAGATGCCCAGCGCCACGACGCTCGAGAGCAGCGCCGCGGCCACGCTGCCGAGCACCGGGCCGAGCGCGCTGCCCGTGACCAGCGCGCCCACGCACACGCCGAACAGGCGCAGCAGCTCCGCACCGTTCTCGATGCGCGCAAAGGGCAGCATGCGGCGCGTGCCCTGCAGCGCGGCGCAGGCCACGACCTTGGGCAGCTCGCAGAACGGCGTGAGCGTCAGCCAGAAGGCCCAGCGCGCGGTCTCGGCGTCGGCGTGCACGACGCGCGTGGCGAACCAGGGCAGCACCAGGAAACCCAGCGCCAGCAGCAGCAGGCCCACCAGCGCATAGGCCTTGACCAGGAAGCCCAGCCAGGCCGCGACCTTGTCGGAGAGGCCGCGCGCGCTGGCGGCCGCGACCTGGCTCACCGTGGCCCCGTGAACGCCCTGGTTGAGCACGAAGAAGAGCAGCGCGTAGAGCGAGAGCGCGACGTAGTACTGCCCCTGCACGCGCGCGCCCAAGAGGTGCGCCAGCAGCGCGGTCGTGGCCAGGTTCGAGAGCGCGTTGAAGAGCGAGCTCGTCTGCAGCGTGAGCGTGTCGCGCAGCAGCTTGTGCCCGAGCAGCCGGCGCAAGCCCGTGCTCGGCGGGGGCTGCGCGGGCGTGCTCACGCGACGGGCCGCGCCCCGTGCGGCAGGAAGAGGAAGTCCTGCACGTGGCCCATGCCGCCGAGGTCCACGCGCTGGTAGCCCAGCGCGTAGAGCCGTTCGAGTACGTCGAGCTGGGCCGCGTACTCGGGGTGGATGTCCTCGCGCAGCAGTTCGGCCAGGATCGGCGGGCGACGCTCGACGCGCTCGAGGAAGGGCAGCATGCCGCGCAGCACGCGGTAGTCGTAGCCTTCGGTGTCGCTCTTGATGAAATCGACGTGCGTGAGGCCCTGCTCGCGCGCGTACTCGTCGAAGACGCGGCACTCGATCTCCTCGGGCCGGAAGTCCATCAGCCAGCGGCGCTTGGCCACGATCTCCTCCTCGATCACGTTGCCGCCGGGGTTGTGCTTGGGCTTCCAGATGCGCGTGCGCTGGCGCACGTCGCCCAGGGCGAAGGGCTCGACCACCACGTTGGGCTGGCCGGCGAAGCGGGCGCGGCAGCGCTGGTAGTGTTCCTGAACGGGCTCGAAGAGGTAGGCCCGCGCGCCGGGCCGCTGGCGCAGCACCTCCTCGGTGAAGACGCCGATGTTCGCGCCCACGTCGAGCAGCACGGCGTCCGTGCGCGGGATCCAGGGCAGTGCGCTCTGGACCGTCTCCTGCACCACGCGCCGCACGCGCTGCTCCCACTCCTCGGCGGTCGGGCCGCGGCGGAACCACTTGTAGTGCATCGCGCGCGCGGCCGAGACGAGGCGCGAGAAGGGGGACGGAGTGGGTTGCATCGCGGCGCGCGAATCGGCTCCCGGATTGCAATGCCCGGGCAGGCGGGCGTCAAGGCGCAGCTAGACGCGCGCCAGCGGATCGAGCGCCAGCAGCGCGCGCAGGCCGCGCGCGAGATCGCTCCCGCGCAGCGTGGGCTCGACCTGCAGCTCCGAGGTGCGTGCGGCGGCCTGGCCCTGCCAGTCGAGCGCGAGCGTGCGCACGCCGGCGCGCCAGGCGGCGGCCAGTTCGTCGGTCTCGGAGGAGACGATCCAGCTCTCGCCGAGCTCGATGCCGTCCTCCTGCGCGGCGTGGTAGAGCACGCCGGTGTTGGGGAAGCGGAAGACCGAGTCCTTGCGGTGCCGGGCCTTGCCGCTCGGGTCCTCGAGGCAGGCGTAGTGGCGCCGGACCGGGATGCCCTGGGCGCTGAGCAGCGCCTCGAGCTCGAGCCGGAACTCGTCCCAGCGCTCCTCGCTCACGCGTCCTGCGGCCACGCCGGGCTCGTTGCCCACGACGTAGACCTGCCAGCCCTGCTGGGCGGCGCGGAAGAGCAGCGGCAGCGCCTCCGCCGCGACCGCTCCGGCATCGAGACGCGGCAGCGCCTCGAGCCCGCGGGCGCAGAGCAGCGCCTTCCAGCGCGCGATGAACAGGCCGCGAGGCGGCAGACCGGTACCGGGGATGGGGGGCAGGCGACGGTGGCGGGTCATGCTGGGCTCGCTCGCGTGACGGGAGTCGGACCGCCCGGTTTTCGGCTGCTCCTGGCTGTACTTGAGCACGCAGCGGCGAATCGTGGAGCCACGAGCGGAAGCCTGCGCACGAGTGCGGGACCGCGGAAAAAATGACCGGCGCATGCTGCGTCTGGCCTGCGGTTTCCGATAAGAACTTCACGCGCCTTCCGCCGCCCGAGCACCAACCTCCGTGACCCGCCCTCTGCGCATCGCGATCCTGGTCGACCCCTTCACGCTGCACGTGAAGGGCGGTGACCACGCGCCCGAACTCGCGCGCGAGCTGCTCGGACGAGGACACACGGTGCGCGGCTTCGGTGCGCCCGAGGGCGTCATCCCGCGCTCCGGCGCCGATCCTTCCGCAGCTGCGCTGCCCGAGGGCCCGGGCGTCGCCGGCTTCGCGCCCGACGCGATCATCGCCTACCAGGCGCTCTCGCCGGCCGCCTGGCTGGGCGCGCGCGTGGCGCGCAGCCGGCGCATCCCGCTGCTGCTGGTCGAGGTCGGCTCGCGCAGCGAAGAGAGCTGGCGCGCGCACTCGTTGCGCAAGGTCGGCGAGTGGCTCTGGGGCCGCGTCGTGCGCCACTACACCAGCGCCGTCGTGGCGCTCGACCCCGGCGCACAGGAGCGCGTCTTGCGCCACGGCTTCGCGCGCGCGCGGGTCTCGCTCGTCCCGCCGGGCGTCGACCTGGCCACATTCCGGCCCGGGCTCGCCAGCGGTCTCGTGCTGCGCCACCACATCCGCGGCCGGATCCTGCTCTACCTGGGCTGGATCGGGCCGGGGCGCGGCCTGGACATGCTGATCCACGCCTTCGCCGACACCGTCGGCCAGCGCAGCGACTGGTCGCTGGTGCTCGCCGGCGACGGGCCCGAGCGCCCGGCGCTGCGCGCGCTGGTCGACCGCCTGGGCATCGGCTCGTGCGTGCACTGGGTCGGCACGCCGCGCGTCGAGGAGGTGGCCGGCCTGATGGGTTCGAGCACGCTCTTCGCGGTGCCGGGGCTGGACGATTCCGTGCGCGGCCAGCACATTCCCAAGGCGATGGCCTGCGGCCTGCCGGTCCTGTGCTCGGAGAAGCCGATCCTGCACTTCCTGGTCGAGCCGGAGGGTTCGGGCCTGGTCGTGCCGGGGGGCGACCTCCAGGCCTGGACCACCGCTCTGCAGCGCGCGGCGATGTCGCCCGAGACACGCAAGCGCTGGGGCCGCCGCGGTCGCGAAATCGCCGAAGAGCGCCTGGCCTGGTCGCAGATCGCGCGCCAGATCGAGGCGCGCCTCGTGGCGGGCGCGGAGGAACTCGCAGCCCAGGCCGCGCACGGGGCCGAGCGCGCGTGATACGGAACCAGGAATTCTTCTCCCCGATTCGCCCTCGCGCCTGACGGCGCCGAGCAGCTTCAGGGCGAATCGGGGAGAAGAATTCCTGGTTCCGTATCAGACCGCCGCGGCGTATCAGGCCTTGTCGGTCGCCTTGCGCAGCTCGTCGCGCAGGAAGGCCATGTCGCGCGCGTACTGCTTGATCGCCTCGCGCGTGGTCGCGTCGATGGCCTTGAACGAGGCGCCGAGCTTGACGCCGTCCGGGCGCTCCTCGACCTCGCTCACCACGCACACGGCCTCGCAATAGCCCTTCTGCAAGCAGCGGCAGGCGGAACTTGACCTTCCACTCGGTGCCGATCGCGACCATCTGGGCCATGGCGAAGGGCGAGAGGTCGGTCTGGCCGCCGTTCCAGGTGAAGCGCAGGCCGTTCTCGTCGAGCGCCAGCATGCGCCCGGCGCCACTCCAAGCCTGGATCTTCTCCTTGGTCACGGGCACGTTGACCGTGCGCTGGCTCTGCGAGAGGAAGTGCTCGACGCGCGCCGTGTCGACGGGCGTGAAGAGCACCGAGCTGGGGTTGTCGGCCGAGTCGTCGGGTGCCGTGCTGCGCCCGAGGTTGCCCTTCTTGAGCGCCTCGGTGGCCGCCTCGTCGGAATCGAAGACCGGCACCACGCGGTCCAGGCCCACCTTCTCGAAGATGTCGCGGCAGAACGTCGAGGGGCGCGAGATGACCAGCTTGCCGCCCTTCTGCGAGAGCTGCTTGCTGGACTTGATCACGGCGCCCAGGGCGGTCGAGTTGATGAAGCGCACCAGGCGCAGATTCAGGACCGCCTTGTGGATCCCGGACTTGCCCAGCTGATCGATCTCCTGCTGGAGCGCCGGAACGTAGTAGGTATCGAATTCGCCACGCAGGTGGAGGATGGCGTAATCCTCGCGGGGTTCGACGCTGATGTGCATTCCGGTTCCTCGAGCTCAGGGGGGGTGGACGGTCATCTTCGCCTGCGGGCAGGGGATCCCGCAAGGACTTTTGGAAGCCCGTGTCTGCCCCTGTAGACTCCGCCGGATGTTCTTCCGCCGCAAGAAGGACGCCGAAGCGCCGGCCCCGGTGCCGCCGGCGCCCGTGGGCACGCCCGACTCGGCCACGCAGTTCCTGACGGGCAACAACAACGTCGACCGGCGCTCGGTCGAGATCCTGTTGACCGCCATCGCGCGCGTCTCGGAGTCGCGCGACCTCGAGTCGCTGCTGCTCTACATCGTCGACACCTCGATCGAGATCACCGGCGCCGAGCGCGGCCTCCTGATCCTGGCCGACGAGCGCGGCCTGCTCTCGGTGCGCGTGGCGCGCGCGCGCGGCAAGAAGCCGGTCGCGGGCGACCTGCGCTACTCGACCAGCGTCGTGCGGCGCGTGCTCGAGGAGCAGCAGCCCGTGCGCGCGACCGTGACCTCCGAGTCCGAGGCGCTCGAGCTGGGCAGCTCGGTCTTCGACCTCAAGCTGCGCGCCGTGATGTGCGTGCCGCTGGTCGCCGCCGGCCGCGACAGCGTCCAGCCGCGCGAGCGCGGCGCGCTGTACGTCGATTCCAAGGCCGCCACGCGCGAGTTCCGGCACGAGGACCTGGCGCTCTTCGCCGCGCTCTCGCAGCACATCTCGATCGCGCTGCAGAACGCGCGCCTGCACGCGGTGACGATCGAGAAGGCGCGCCTGGAGCAGAGCCTGGTGATCCTGGAGCAGATCCAGAAGGACCTGATCAGCCAGGCGCCGCGCGACCTGCCGGGCTACGACGTGCACGGCTGGTACAAGCCGGCCGAGGGCACGACCGGCGACTTCTACGACTTCGTCAAGATGAAGGACGGGCGCCTGGGTGTCGTGCTCGGCGACGCGACCGGCCACGGCGCCGGACCAGCCGTGCTGGCCGCGACCGCCCAGGCCGGGCTGCGCGCCTTCCTGCGCGTCGTGAACGACCTGCCGCAGGCGATCACGCTGCTCAACGCCGACATCGGCCCGCGCATGGACGACGGGCGCTTCCTGACGCTCTTCACGGCCGTGCTCGAGCGCGACGGGCGCGTGCAGATGATCAACGCCGGCCAGACGCCGCCGATCCTCTGGCGCGCCAAGGACGGCTCCTCCGAGAGCATCAAGGGCCACGGCCCGGCGCTGGGCATGATGGACGACTTCGAGTACCACGAGAACCACGAGACGCGCCTGGAGCCGGGCGACCTGCTGGTGATCTTCAGCGACGGTTTCGCCGAGGCGCGCTCGATCTCGGACCCCAACGCGCTCTTCGGCGAGTCGGGCATGCGCGCCGTGATCGAGGGTGCGGGCCGCGACCAGCTCGACGCCGCGCAGCTCGTCGAGGCGCTGGTCAAGAGCGCGCTCGAGTTCGCCGGCGGCAAGCGCGAGGACGACATGACGGTCGTGGTCGTGCGCCGCACCGCGGAGCCCGGCGCATGAGCGGCGGCGGGCGCGGCGCCAGCCTGCTGGTCCGCGGCGCGCGCAGCTACCCGCCCGGGCCGGCCGCGCGCACGCTCGACGTGCGCATCGTCGCGGGCACGATCGAGAGCGTGGGCGAGAAGCTGCCGCGCACCGGATTGCCCGAGCTCGACGCCGGCGGCCTGACCGCGATCCCGGGCCTGGTGGACGTGCACGTGCACTTCCGCGACCCGGGCCTGGAGCACAAGGAAGGCTGGGAGCACGGCTCGGCCGGCGCGCTGCACGGCGGCGTGACGAGCGTCGTCGAGGTGCAGAACAACCCGCCGCTCTCGACCTCGCTCGCGGCCCTGCGCTCGCGCATCGAGCACGTGCGCGCGCGCTCGCGCGTCGACTTCGGCTGCCTCGCGAACCTGCTGCCCGACGCGCTGCCCGAACTCTCCGCGATGGCGCCGCACACGCCGGCCTTCAAGTGCTTCCTGGGCGGCTCGACGGGCCTGGGCGGCCAGACCGACCGCCGCACGCTGCGCGAGCTCTTCGCCGGCGCCGCGCGCGCGGGCCGGATGATCGTCGGCCACTGCGAGAAGGAGGAGCTCCTGCGCGCCGACAAGGAGCGCTTCCCCGACGCGACCGCGGCCGAGCACCACCTCGTGCGCTCGACCGCGGCCGAGGTCGAGTCGATCCGCGAGTCGATCGAGCTCGTCGAGGAGACCGGAGCCGAGCTGCACGTCTTCCACCTCTCCTCGCGCGCCGGCGCCGAGCTCGTGCGCGCGGCGCAGCAGCGCGGCCTGCCCGTGTCGGCGAGCACGGGCCCGCACTACATCCACCTCTCCAACGAGGACGCCGGCAAGCTCGGCAACCTGCTCAAGGTCAATCCCTCGATCAAGACGAAGGACGACGCGCGCGGGATCCTCGAGGGCCTGCGCAACGGCGCGATCGACGCGATCGGCACCGACCACGCGCCGCATCCGCTGGACGAGAAGCTGCGGCCGTACGCGAAGGCACCGAGCGGCATGCCCACGGTCGATCTGCTCTGGCCGCTGACCTGGGAGCTGGTGCGCCGCGGGCAGCTCGATGCCGAGCTCGCGCTCGCGGTGGTGACCTGGCGCGCCGCGAAATCGCTGCACCTGCCGAAGAAGGGCCGCCTCGCGCCCGGCTTCGACGGCGACCTCGTGCTCTTCGACCCCAGGGAGACGCGCAAGGTCGTGGGCGCCGAGCTGCCCTCGCGCTCGAAGTGGTCTGCCTTCGAGGGCTGGGAGCTGGCGGGCTTCCCCAAGCTCGTCGTGCGCCGCGGAGAGGTCGTGTTCTGGGCCGGGAAGTGCCTCTCGAACGCGGGCGGATTGCCGCTCGAGCTCGAGGCGCCGAAGCCGGCGCGCTGAGCGGCGAAGTTCAGCGCCGAATCAAGTCCGCGAGCGGCACTTCGATCTCGCCGGCCCAGTAGTACGTCGCGTCCCAGTTGCGCAGCGCGCGCAAGGCCGAGCCGCGCAGGAAGAGCTTGTTGCCCTCGGCCCGCACGCGATCCAAGGACGGCTCGATCCAGCGGCCGAGCACCTGGCGTTCGGCCTCGGTCAGCGGATCGAACCGCATATGGATGAAGTTCGCGGTCCACGGACCGCCGTCCTCCCAGAAGTACGGCCATCCGTCGTGCCGCACGACCATCCAGGAGCGACGCTCGGGAGTGCCTTTGTGGAGCAGGACGGCTTCGAGGCCCACCCCTACGTCCGCCGGAGGCTGGAAGCGCTCGAACAGCCTCAGCCTGTACTCGCTGGGAGTGTTCGATCCGCCGCGGGAACTGCAGAACAGGTTCGCGGCGAGTTCCTTTTCGATCTCGGCGCTGCGCTCTGAATCCGCAAGCGGCGTCAGGCAGTCCTCGGCGGAGTCCATCGCACGGATGTGCAGCTCGATCGTGCCGAGACCGTTCACCAGAGATCCCGCGTCATGCGGATTCGAGTAGGGGACCAGGTCGAAGACGATCGTGTTCTCCGCTTGCGGGAGCATGCCGAGCACTTGGTAGTCGGCTGCCCAGGCCTGGTGCATGGGTGACTCGCATCCGAAAACCGGATAGCTCCACGCTGACTTCCAGCCCGGGACCCGTGGCCCGAGCCTCAGCGTTTGTCGGCAGAAGGGTGGTTGGAGGAAGCCCACCGCGAAGGGCTCTGCGCGCGGCCAGCGCTGGCGCCAGCGCAGCCAGTGCCGATCGAGGAGCAGGCACTTCCACTCCTCGGGCCCGAGCAGCTCCCCGCGGCCCATCCGGGACTCGAACTCGAGAACGTACTCACGGCGCGGGTCGGGGGGTAGGTCGTATCTGATCAGGGGGTAGTCCGCCGGTTCAGGCAGGCGCGCAACCAACTGGAGCAGGCTGAGCTCGCTGGGCTTCGAGGTCGACTCGTTCGAAGCCAGGATGACGAGGAGCAAGGCGGCGAGCATGACCTGTCTCTATCGACCGGGCACGGCGACGGACTCGAATCCGTGCCGGTTCAGCGTCTGGAGGCCACTCGCACGTGGGCTCGACGGACAACCCGGCGGACAATGCGCGCACGATGCTGCCGCGCACGCTGCCGCCGCGCACGATGCTGCCGCGCACGCTGCCGCCGCGCACGATGCTGCCGCGCACGCTGCTGCCGCGCACGAATCGCCCGCCGCTGCCGTGTCCGACGGTGAGGCTCGCCTGCTCCGCAAGCGAAGCCCTCACTCGCTCGAGCGCGCAGTCGCGTTCCGTGATGGCGCGCAGCGATTCCATGCCGAATCAAGACCGGGCAGGCGCCGCAACCGGACCCGGCCGGCTGCGCCCACCGACCTTGCCCGGAATGCGGGGCACTCCAACTCCGCCCGGGATCTCGTCCACGCCGATCGCTCCGCCGCGCATCCATCCGCGTGCGAGCAGCCACGTCCGCGCTCGTGCGATGGGACCCGCGCCCACAGCGCCGTCCGTCCGCGCTGCGAGCGGCCGAGTTCGCTCTCCGCGGCCAGGTTCGCCCGAGAGCAGCCTTCCGAGCCGCCGGCGAATCTCCGCGAGTCGTGCAGCCAGACCCGGCGCGTCCCTCCAGCCCTCGAACCAGGGACCTGACGAGCAGCCATCGACCCCAGTGAGCGGAACTCCGTGCTTGCGCGCGTTCTGCAGGACGTAGGCGAGCGCACGGCGGACTTCTGCCGGGTGTCGCAACGCGTGGGCGTGGTAGCGGTCGGCGAAGATCCTCCCCGCGCGCTGCCACAAGCGGTTGAGCGCACGCGCGATGCGCACGAGCAGCCCTTGGATCCCGAGCGCCAGCGACTCGCGCCCGCGCGCCTCGACCAGCAGGTGCACGTGGTTCGTCTGGATCGAGTAGTGGACGATGCGCATGCCCGAACGCTCCTGCGCACGAGCGATCGCGCGCAGGAGCGTGCGCAGCTCCTCCGTGCGCCGCAGGCTCGGCAGTCCGGGGACGAGGCGCGTCGTGACGTGCACGGGATGACTCGCGTCCAGCACTGCGCGCGCGGCGTGCGCGACCAGCGCGCGCTCGCCCTTCGGCTTGCGGCCCGCGCCGCGCCGGGCCCCGCCCCAGGAGCGTGCGAACAGCTCCTGCTGCTCGAACCTGGCCCGGCGACGGCGGTGGCCAGCGCTTCGAGTCTGTCGTTGGTGTGCACGCTCTGCCGTGTTCAATCGCTGATTCATGCGACCACTCCCTCGCGCTCTCTCTCTCGCTCTTCTCCGCTGCACCTTCGTCGTTCCGCTGCGAGAGAATTCGTAGCGAGCACCCTCAACTCAGCAGCGAACACTCTCTACTCAATGGACGATCGAGAGCGCTGCGGGTTGCGTGATACAGCACGAATTCTCGAACGCTTCTCTATTCAAGGCCCGCTCGTGGGACCAACGGAGCACGCGGACGCGAGGACTCGGACGCGAGGACTCGGACACAGCGCCCAAGATCGCGCGCGTCGCTCGAAACGCCACCTTCGACTGTCGACCCCCCGACCGTCGAACACGCGCCGCGTCGCTCAGTGCCGAATCAAGTCCGCCAGCGGCACCTCGACCACGCCGGCCCAGTACTGCGTCGCGTCCCAGTCGCGCAGCACGTTCTTCGAGGTACCGCGGACGCGCACGGACCAGCCGCGCGCCGGCTGCTCGCCACGGGCGACGGCACGAGGAAGATGATGAAGTGCAAGCGTCTCATGCCCGGGGATGGGCAACGAAGTCTGCCTCGCCTCGACAATGGTGCCGTCGTGCAGGAGCTCGATGTCGAGCGAGCAGGCGAGCCATGCCGTCTGCCACCAGTCCCCGACCAAGAGGCGCGCGCAGAGCTCCGAGTCCACGATGGTCATTGAGCGTGCGAGAGGCTCCCCAGCGGGCAGCCTTCGTGGGCTGGAGCACAGCGTCGATGCCCGCGACCGATTCTACGGGCAGATTCAGCACGCCGAGCGGCTGCGTCGAACCGACCACACGCAGTTCGAGGGCAACGCTGCGCTGACCCCGCTCCAGCCAACCGATCGCATGCCAGTCGTCGGCCAGCGCGGATGCCGGGCCCATGCACATCATGGCCGTTCGCATCCGCGTGAACGCCCGCACGGATGCGCCGCCTGCGAGCGCGGAGGTGAGTTCGATTCCCAGGCCTTCCACGAGATCGGGCAGCTGTAGCCCGATCGCGAATGCGCGATCGACGGGCCAGCGAGCCCGCCAGCGCAGGTAGCCCTTCTCGAGCAGGATCACCCGCCAGTCCGCGAGCTCGAGCTGCCCACCGTGCTGCAGTCGTTCGCGAAGCGCGTCTTGTGCGCGCTCGGCGGACGATTCCCACCGCTCGGGGCCAACCTTCCAGGGACACTCGCCAAGGCGAGGGAGTTGCTCGACCAACTCGTGCAGGCTCACAGGCGCGCCCGCGGTCGGGCCTGTCCGTTCCTGGAGCGCGAGGAGTGCGATGGCGACGAACATCTCAGTGCCGAATCAAGTCCGCCAGCGGCACCTCGACGGCGCCGGCCCAGTACTGCGTTGCGTCCCAGTCGCGCAGGGCTCCGTCGAAGGAGCCCTGCAGTCGGATGTTCAGCGACCCGGCGAAGCACCTGTCCTGCAACCCATGCGCGGAGACGCCGACCAGCCTGCAACTCGTGTCCGTGCGCCCGCCGCGGAGCCACAGGTTCGTGTTCGGCGGCAGCGGGTAGCTGCCGTCGATCGTCACGTCGAGGCTGCAGGCAAGCCACTTGGGCCAGTCCGGCGCGTGCGCGACCAGCGTGACCTGATGACCGAACTCCTCGCGCGCGTCGATCTCGAGGTGCAGCGTACGCAGGATCTCCGCGCCGGGCGGGGAGCTCATCCGCCGGTGCAGCACCTGGTCCATGTGCCGCGTCGGACGGACCTCGATGGTGATCGGGCCTAGACCATGCACGAGCGCCGTCGCGCCTCGATTCCAGGAGCGGCCTCTCGCGTCCGGGAGGAGATCGAAGCTGAGTTCGCGCACGTCCGCGTCGAGCGTGCCGAGAATCTGGTACTCCTCCTCCTCATAGATGCCTGCCGTGGCGACGCAGCACAAGGTCTCCCAGTGCACGGCCGTCGCGGGCTTCCAGTCGCGCACGCGCGGGACGAGGCGGACGCTCAGGCCCTGTTCGAGCGCGGGAAGGTGCAGTGAGACCGCGAAGGGTTCGTTCACAGGCCAGTCCCTGCGCCAGCGCAGGAATCCCTTCTCGATCAGGATCGTGCGCCAGCAGTCGAGATCCAGCGTCCTGCCTTTGGCGATGCGCTGTCGCAGCTCTGCGAGCGCGGGGACGAGGACGTCCCTGCCGGTCGTCGGATCGACCTCCGTGTCCGACTTGCCCAGTCGTGGCATGAGCCCGACCAGCTCGCGTTCGCTCAGAGCTCTCAGGTCCGGGCCAGGGGCCTGGAGCGCGAGAGCCAGGAACAGCGCGAGCAGCATCGGCCGTCGGTAGTCGCTCGTTTCCGGCGGGTCACGGGCGTCCGCGGCGCGCTCGGAGCGACCAAGCCGAGACACTGAGCATCAGCGCCGATCCAAGTCCTCCAGCCGCACCTCGACCTCGCCCGCCCAGTACTCCCTGGCATCCCAGTCGCGCAGCGCGTACCTGGCGTCGCCGCGCAGGACCAGCGAGTGCTCGCGAATCTCGATCGGCCGGTCGTAGTGGCTGCGCGGCAGGTCCCAGGAGGACCAGTGGAACTCCTGCCAGGGCTCGAGCGGGATGCCCCAGGCGCACTCGCGCGCCTTGCCTTGCCGACGCAGGATCGCCAGCAGGCCCAGCGCCAGGCCCGGGACGCGGACTGCGGGATCGAGCGTCACCTCGTAGCTCGCGCGCTGCTGGCCGTCGAGCTCGCGGATCACGCGCACGGCCTGTGCGAGCCGCTGGCCGACTTCGGCTTCGCGGGCGTGGTCGCGCAGCGCGGGCAGGCAGTCTTCCACGTTCGCCACGGCGCTGACGTGGAGCGTGATCTGTCCGAGCTGAGAGTCCGGACTGCGTCCGTCGACGAGGACGAGATCGAAGACGATGTCCAGCTCGGCCTCGGGCAACAGGCCGAGCACCTGGTAGTCCTCGGCCTCGAACGTCTCCCAGGCTCCCGTGCCGCACCAACTCGGGCTGTCCGCGTGCGCCTTGCGCCAGCCCGGGACGCGCGGCACGAGCTCGATGCGGCTGGCGAAGGCCTGCGGCAGGTGCAGTCCGATCGCGAAGGGCTCGGACTTCGGCCAGCGCTCGCGCCAGCGCAACCAGCCGCGCTCGAGCAGCGTCTGCTTCCAGTCCGCGAACTCGATCGTCTCGCCGCCGCGGCGGCGCAGCGTGAGTTCCTGCAGCGCGCGGAGATCCGCCGGGCCGAGCCCGTCCTCGGATTGGCAGCGCGCGAAGCTCGGGATGCGCGTCACGAGCTCGTGCAGGCCCGGCCCGGAGTTCGCCGGCGTCTGGGACAGGAAGAGGAGCGCGGATGCGAGCACGATCCCGCGGATATCGGCCGAGGGCCGGCCCGCGCCTGTGGGGGAATCGAGCGCGCCGCCCGGCCTTCCCGTGGACGCCGCCCCGGGGCACGCCGACAATGGGCGAGCGATGCCGCCGCCCTCGAAGAGACCGCCGCTGCCGTGCCCCACGGTGAAGCTCGACGCGGCCTTGCGCGCGCGCGCGCAGCGCTTCGCGGCGCGGCTCGCGGCCGCGCGCGGCCGGCGCGAGGGCGCGGCACGCTCCGGACTCTCGACCGGCGGCCTGGAGTTCGACCACTACCGGCCCTATCGGCCGGGCGACGATCTGCGCGCGCTCGACTGGGACGTCTACGCGCGCAGCGACCAGGCGGTGGTGCGCGTCCTGCGGCCCGAAGCGGGCGAGCGCTGGGCGATCCTCATCGACACGAGCGCCTCGATGGGCGTCGGGCCGCCGGGCAAGCTGCAGCGCGCCGCGGAGTGCGCGCTGGCGCTGGCGCACCTCGCGCTGCGCGAGGAGGCCGAGCTCGAACTCGTGGATCTGATGACGCGCGAGCGGCTGCGTGTCGGCCGCAGCGCGCAGTCGGCCGAGCTCGCGCGCTGGCTCGAGGGCCGCGTCGCGCGCGGCGCGCTCGAGCCCGCGCGGCTGCGCACCGAGCTCGGAGCGCTGCGCGGGGCCGAGCGCGCGTTCCTGCTCTCCGACCTCGTCGATGCCGCGGCCGCGTTGTCGCAGGCGAACACGCGCGGCGGCACGCGCTGGACCTGGATCGGGATCCTGGCGCCGATCGAGCTCGAGCCGGGCGAGCTCGGCGCCGTGCGCTGGTTCGACGCGGAAGGAGGTGCCGAGCTGGCGCTCGAGGTCGATCGCGAGGCGCTCTCGGCCTACGGCCGCGCGCTGGAAGAAGCGCGCGGACGCCTGGCGCGCGCCGCGGCGCCGCGCGGGATCGCGCTCGCGCGCGGCTCGAGCGGCGAGGATTTCGAACGGCTGCTGGCGCGCGCTCTGTGCGCCTGAGGACCGTGGAGCTCTCCGGCATCCGCTTCCTCGCGCCGGGCTGCCTGTGGCTGCTCGTGGTGCCGCTCGCGGCACTCTGGCTCGGCGCGCGCGGCGGCGCGGTGCTGGCGCTCGTGACCGGCACGCTCGAGAGCTGGCGCGCGGCCGAACGCAGCCGGCCGGCCGAGGTGCAGCGCAAGCGGCGCGTGCCACCGGCGCTCGTCTGCCTGGCGGCCGCGCTCTCCTGTGCGGCGCTGGCGCTCGCGCGGCCCGAGCGCTCGTCGGGCACCGCCGCGCGCCACTACACGCTCGTCGTCGACCGCAGTCCCTCGCTGGCGCTCGTCGAGGGCGGGCGCACGCGCCGCGAGCGCGCGCTCGAGCCGGTCGAGGCCTGGATCGCGCGCGAGCGGCTCGGCGCGGGCGAGCTCGAATGGATCGAGGCGTCGGCGCCCGACTGGCCGCGCTACGACCGCGCGGACGCGCTCTGGATCAGCGACCATTTCGATCTGCTGCCGCGCTCTGCGGGCTTCTCGGCCAGCGGCGGGGCGGCCGTGCCCGGCCCGATCGCGCGCGAGGGCGCGGCGCGCCTGGACTGGGACGGCACGCGCGTCGTGCGCGTCGAGAACGCGTTCACGGCGCAGGAGCTCGGCTGCTCGATCGACGCGCGCTTGCCCGAGCCGCTGCGCGAACTCGCCCGGCTCTGGGCCGAGCGCCGCGGGCTCGCGCCCGGAGGGAGCGCGCTGTTCGTGTTCGCGCTCGAACCCGCCGGAGAGGTGCGCGAAGTCGAGCTGGCGCGCGATGGCTGGAGTGCGCACGGCCAGGTCGGCGCGCCGCTCGCGCCCGCGGCGGGGGAGACGAGCTGGCTCGTCGCCGGCGGGCCGTGCGTGGTCGTCTCGCCCGGCCGCGTGCGCACGTCGATCGTCGCGCTCGAGGAGCCGGCGGGCGATCCCGCGGCCTTCGCCGTCTCCTGGGCCGAGCTCTTCGACTCCGTGCTGCTCGATCCGCCGGGCGTCGTACCGCTCGGCGAGCGCACGGCCCGCGGCGCGCCCGGCTGGCGGCCGCCGGCGGGCTCGGGCGCGGGGGCCGGAGCGGCGCCGCGGCCGCTCGCAGGCTGGTGTGCGCTGCTGGCGTCGCTGCTGGCGCTCGGCGCCTGGGTCCTGCGCGGGATTCGGGCATAATCAGGCCATGCTCGCGGCACTCGCGCTGGCACTGCTTCCGCTCGACGAGCTGCCGCTCGGCACGCGCGTCGGACGCGTCGGCTTCCACGACACGCGCTGGCTGCCGCGCGAGCTCTCCGAGCTCGGCGCGCACGCGGCAACCGTGATCGTCTTCAGCGCGCTCGACTGCCCGGTCGCCGCGCGGGTGATGCCGCGCGTGGGCGCGCTCGAGAAGGAGCTGCGCGCGCGCGACGTGCAGTTCCTCGAGCTCGACGTGGGCCCGCGCGACAACCTGGTCGAGGTGGCGGCGCGCGCCCTCGAGCAGGGCTGCGAGTTCCCGCTCGGGCGCGACTTCGACGGTGCGGCCACGCGCGCGCTGGGCGCGACGCGCACGCCCGAGTTCCTGGTGCTCGACGCGCGCTCGGTGCTGGTCTATCGCGGCCGCTTCGATTCCTCCGAGCGGCTGGCCGGCAGCGTGCCGGGCGAGGTGCGCGCGGACCTGCGCGAGGCGCTGCTCGACGTGCTCGCAGGGAAGCCCGTGCGCGTGCCCGAGACGCCGCTCGAGGGCTGCCGGATCACGCCGCCGCAGCCGATCGCCCCCGTCGATCCCGCGCAGGCGCCGAGCTGGGCCAAGGACATCGCGCCGCTCGTCTCGCAGCACTGCGCGAACTGCCACGTCGAGGGCGGGATGGCGCCGTTCGCGCTCACGACGCGCGAGCAGGCCGCCTCGAAGGCGGCGATGATCGCCGAGGTCGTCGAGCAGGGTCGCATGCCGCCCTGGTTCGCCGCGCGCGCGCAGCACTTCGAGAACGAGCGCGGGCTCTCGGAGGCCGAGGTGACGGCGCTCGTGCGCTGGGCGCGCTCGGGTGCGCTCGCCGGCGCGGACGGCGAGCGCGTGCGCGCGGAACCCGAGCGCCCGCTCGAGGACGGCTGGCGCATCGGCAAGCCGGACCTCGTGCTCTCGGTGCTGGGCGAGACGCAGCTGCCAGCGACGGGCTACCTGCCCTACAGCTACCAGCTCGTGCCGTTCCTGTTTTCGGCCGACACCTGGGTCGAGGCGGTCGAGATCCGCTCCTCGAACCCGCGCGTCGTGCACCACGCGAACCTGGGCTGGTACCAGCCCGGCGGCAGCGTGCGCTCGCAGAACTTCATCACCGGACAGGTGCCGGGCGGCGAGGCCATGGTGCTGCCCGCGGGCGTCGCCTGCCGCATCCCGGCCGGAGCGCTGCTCGGATTGCAGGTGCACTACGTCAGCAGCGGACGCGCGGAGTCCGAGCGCATCTCGATCGGCCTCTGTTTCCCGCGCGCCAAGGTCGAGCAGCGCCTGCAGCATTTCGAGCTGGCCGACTTCCGCTTCGAGATCCCGCCCTTCGCGCCGGCCTGGCCCGTCTCGGGGCGCAAGACCTTTCGCGAGGACGCGCTGGGCATCGGCGTCTTCGCGCACATGCACCTGCGCGGCCGCGACATGCGCATCGTCGCGCGCGCGGGCGACGGGCCCGCAGAGACGCTCTTGTGCGTGCCCAACTACAGCTTCGACTGGCAGACGGGCTATCCCTGGCGCTTCGGCGAGCGGCGCTTCGCGAAGGGCACGACCGTCGAGGCGCTGGCGCACTTCGACAACTCGCGCTTCAATCCCTTCAATCCCGACCCGACCAAGGCCGTGCGCTTCGGGCAGGAGACCTACGACGAGATGATGTATGGTTTCCTGTTCTACGTGGACGAGCACGAGCGGCTCGACCTCGAGATCGACCCCTCGAACGGCCGCGCACTGGCCCACTGACTCCGCCCCAGGAACTTCCCATGGACGCCTTCACACCCAACAAGTCCGACCGCTTCTCCTTCGGCCTCTGGACGGTCGGCAACCCCGGCCGCGATCCCTTCGGGCCCGAGACGCGCGTGCCGATGCGGCCGACGTACATCGTGCAGAAGCTCTCCGAGTGCGGCGCCTACGGCGTCAACCTGCACGACAACGACCTCGTGCCCTTCGGCGCGAGCGCCGCGCAGCGCGACACGATCGTGCGCGAGTTCAAGGGCGCGCTCGAGGACAACGGCATGGTCGTGCCGATGGCCACGACCAACCTCTTCTCGCACCCGGTCTTCAAGGACGGCTCGTTCAGCTCCAACGACCCCAAGGTGCGCGCCTTCGCGCTGCGCAAGACGATGGAGGCGATCGACCTCGGCGTCGAGCTGGGCGCGAAGATCTACGTCTTCTGGGGCGGGCGCGAGGGCACCGAGGCCGACGCCTGCCGCGATCCGCGCGCGGCGATCGCGCGCACGCGCGACGCGATCGACTACCTGTGCGAGTACGTGCGCGACCAGCGCTACGAGCTCGTGCTTCGCGCTCGAGGCCAAGCCCAACGAGCCGCGCGGCGACATCTACTTCCCGACCACGGGCCACATGCTGCACTTCATCTCGACGCTGGCGCACCCCGAGATGGTCGGCGTCAACCCCGAGGTGGCGCACGAGAACATGTCCGGCCTGTCGTTCGTGCACGCCGTGGCGCAGGCGATGGAGTGCGGCAAGCTCTTCCACATCGACCTCAACGCGCAGAAGATCGGGCGCTACGACCAGGACCTGCGCTTCGGCTCCGAGGACGTGCGGCAGGCCTTCCTGCTCGTGCGCCTGCTCGAAGGCACGCTGGGCGGCGCGCCCTACACCGGCCCGCTGCACTTCGACAGCCACGCCTACCGCACCGAGGACGAGGCCGGCGTGTGGGAGTTCGCGCGCGGCTCGATGCGCACGTACAAGATCCTCAAGGACAAGGCGCAGGCGCTTCGACGCCGATCCCGAGGTGCGCGCGCTGATCGCCGAGCAGAAGGACGCGGCGCTCGACCCGCTGCTCAGCCACTACACGCGCGAGAAGGCGGCCAAGCTGCGCGGCGCCGCGATCGACCCCGAGGAGCTCGGACGCAAGGGCCTCTCCTACGAGAAGCTCGACCAGCTGATGATGGAGCACCTGCTCGGCGTGCGCGGCTGAGGACGGCGCTTGGATCGACCGCTCTTCCTCGGCCTGGACGTCGGCACGCAGGGCACGAAGGCGCTGCTGGTCGACGTCGAGTCGCAGCGCGTGCTGGCGCGCGCGAGCTCGGGCTACGGCCTGATCGAGGGCCTGCCCGCCGGCGCGGCCGAGCAGCACCCCTCGACCTGGCTCGACGCGATCCGCGACGCCTGTGCGCAGCTCTTCCGCGAGCAGCCGGCCGAGCGCGCGCGCGTGGGCGGGGTCGGCGTCTCCGGCCAGCAGCACGGCCTGGTCGTGCTCGACGACGAGGGCAACGTGCTGCGCGCGGCCAAGCTCTGGTGCGACACGTCCACCGCGCGCGAGGCCGAGGTGCTCTCGCAGCGCCTCGGCCGGCGCGTGCCGGCCGGCTACACCGCCTCGAAGATCGTCTGGCTGGCGCACGCCGAGCCGCGCGTCTACGAGCGCGTCGCCTGCGTGCTGCTGCCGCACGACTACGTCAACTTCGCGCTCACGGGCCATGCCTGGATGGAGTGCGGCGACGCCTCGGGCACCGGCTTCTTCGACCCGCTCACGCGGCGCTTCGATCCGCGCGCGCTGGCCGCGGTCGATGCGCGCCTCTCGAACCTGCTGCCCGGCCTGGTCGCCGCCGACGCGCTGCCGGCCACTCTCTCGGCTGCGGGCGCGGAGCTGACCGGCCTGCCGCAGGGCGTCCCGGTCTCGGCCGGCAGCGGCGACAACATGTGCTCGGCGATCGGCGCCGGCGCGACGCGACCCGGCCGTGCTGGTCTGCTCGCTGGGCACGTCGGCCACGATCTTCCAGCACAGCCCCGGGCCGCTGCTCGACCCCGAAGGCCTGATCGCGCCCTTCTGCGACGCCACCGGCGGCTGGCTGCCGCTCTTGTGCGTGATGAACGCGACCGGTGTCGCGGAGGAGGTGCGGCGCGCGTTCGCGCTCTCGCACGAGCGCTTCGACGAGCTGGCGCTGTCCGTCGCGCCGGGCGCAGGCGGGCTCACGTTCCTGCCCTACCTCGCGGGCGAGCGCGTGCCCGACCTGCCGCGCGCCAGCGGCGTGCTGCACGGACTGCGTCCGGGCGCGCTCGCTCCCGCAACGCTCGCCCGCGCCGCGCTGGAGGGCGTCGCGCTCAACCTCGCCTGGGGTTTGGAGCGCATGCGCGCGCTCGGAACACACGCCGAGGAGCTGCACCTCGTGGGCGGCGCGTCGAGGAGCCGCGCCTGGACGCGCGTCCTGGCCGACGTGCTCGGCCTGCGCGTGCAGCCACTGCTCGAACCCGAGTCGGCGGCGCTGGGCGCGGCGCTGCAGGCGGCCTGGGCCGTGCGCCGGGCCGCGGGCGAGCGCCTGGCGCTGGACGAGATCGCGCGCGGGTTCCTCGAACCGGCGGGCAGCCCGGTCGAACCGGACCCGCATGCGCACGCCGTCTACGTCCCTGCGCTGACGCGCTTCCGCGAGCTCGTGTCGCGCAACTTCGGGTAGCATCCGCGCCCATGCGCACCGCCCTTGCCGCACTGCTGCTGCTGCCGCTCGCTGCCTGCGTCTCCTCGAACCGCGTGCACCTGCCCGCGGAGAACGCGCTCGGTCCGTACTCGGCCTCGGTCGAGTCGCGCGGCCTGGTCTTCGTCTCCGGCAAGGGCGGCACGAGCGGCGGTGCCTTCGCCGACGAGGCCGAGGGCGCGATCCGCGCGCTCGAGAAGGAGCTCGCGCGCTCGAACCTCTCGCTCGCCAGCGTGGTCTCCGTGACCGTCTTCCTGACCGACATGGCGCAGTACGGCGAGTTCAACCAGGTCTACGCGCGGCTCTTCCCCAAGCCCTATCCGGCGCGCGCCTGCGTGGCCGTCGCGGCGCTGCCGGCCAACTTCAGGGTCGAGATCCAGGCCGTGGCCTCGCGGCCTTGAGCCGGGCGCGAGGTACGCGCTAGGCTGCCCGGTCCCCGATGCCCGCCACCACTGAATCCCTGCTGCTGCTGGTCGCCGCGGCGCTGCTCGGCGCGAGCGCGCTGGCCGCCTGGTGTGCCTGGCAGATCCTGGCCCGGCTGCGGGCCTTCGAGAAGCACTTCGAGCGGCTGCAGGACCTGGCCGTGCTGCGCGAGCGCGTCGAGCGCCTGGCCGCGGCGCAGCCCGAGCTCGACCTGCGCCGGCTCGAGCACGTGCTGCTCGACCTGCGCGACACGCACAAGCGCACCGAGGAGCGCATGCTGGCGCTGATCGAGAGCACGCGCGCCGGCGCCGCCTCGGGCCTGCCCGTGCCGGCCGGCGCGGGCACGGCGCTCCTGGCCGAGCGCATCGTCACGCGCCTCCTGTCGCTGGGCTACGAGCGCGTGCAGCTCGTGACGCCGCTCGCCGAGCTCGAGCCGCTGCTCGGCGGCGAGGGCGTGGCGGTGATCGAGGCGCGCCGCGACGGTGTCTCCTGCAAGGGGCGCGTGAAGCTCAAGGCCGGCGCGATCCAGGACGTGCAGATGCAGGCGGCCTACGGGGCCTTCCCCTGAAGCGGAGCGGACGCAGAACATGACCCAACCGACCGTCACCACGATCGAGAAGCTCGGGCAGCACGTCGGCCAGACCGTGACGCTGCAGGGCTGGCTGTACGACAAGAGCTCCAAGGGCAAGCTGCACTTCGCCAAGCTGCGCGACGGCACCGGCTTCGTGCAGTGCGTGCTCTTCAAGAGCGACGTGCCCGAGAAGCTCTTCGAGGACGTGGGCCACGCCGGGCAGGAGTCGAGCCTCGTGCTCACCGGCCTCGTCAAGGCCGAGCCGCGCGCGCCGGGCGGCTTCGAGATCGGCGTCAGCTCCGGCGCGGTGCTGCAGAAGGTCGAGGGCTACCCGATCACGCCCAAGGAGCACGGCCCGGACTTCCTGCTCAACAACCGCCACCTGTGGCTGCGCTCGAAGCGCCAGTGGGCGCTGATGCGCGTGCGCGACGCGGTGATCACCGCCATCCGGCGCTTCTACGACGAGCGCGGCTTCGTGTGCATCGACTCGCCGATCTTCACGCCCTCGGCCTGCGAGGGCACCTCGACGCTGTTCGAGGTGGCCTACTTCGAGCAGAAGGCCTACCTGACGCAGTCGGGCCAGCTCTACGGCGAGGCGGCCGCGATGGCGCATGGGCAAGATCTACACCTTCGGCCCGACCTTCCGCGCCGAGAAGTCGAAGACGCGCCGGCACCTGACCGAGTTCTGGATGCTCGAGCCCGAGGTCGCCTTCGCGAACCTCGAGGACATCATGCAGCTCGCGGAAGACATGCTGGTCTACGTCGCGCAGGACGTCCTGCGCCGCCGCCGGCCCGAGCTCGAGGCGCTCGAGCGCGACCTCTCCAAGCTCGAGCGCATCGTGGCGCCGTTCCCGCGCCTCTCGTACGACGAGGCGGCCGCGCTGCTGGCGAAGCACCCCGAGTCGACCTTCAAGTACGGCGACGACTTCGGCGCGCCGGACGAGACGATCATCTCCAACTCCTTCGACCGGCCCGTGCTGGTGCACCGCTATCCGCACGAGGTCAAGTCGTTCTACATGAAGC
Source organism: uncultured Planctomycetota bacterium (assembly GCA_963829015.1). Taxonomy (GTDB): domain Bacteria; phylum Planctomycetota; class UBA1135; order UBA1135; genus JADJLZ01. Next base: position 1,344,698 of record CAWHGR010000001.1, read on the forward strand.
GCGACCCACAGGACCCGCGCAAGGCGCTGTGCGTCGACGTGCTCGGCAGCGAGGGCGTGGGCGAGATCATCGGCGGCAGCCAACGCGAGGAGGACTACGAGACGCTCAAGGCGCGCATCGTCGAGAGCCAGCTGCCGCTCGAGGCCTACGAGTGGTACCTCGACCTGCGGCGCTACGGTTCCGTGCCGCACTCGGGGTTCGGTCTGGGACTGGAGCGCACCGTCGCCTGGCTCGCGGGCGTCGAGCACGTGCGCGAGGCCAGCCCGTTCCCGCGCATGATGTACCGCATCTCGCCCTGAGTCTTGACAGCCGCGCGCCACTAGCGTTCCTTGTGCGGGAGCGGCGCGACCGCGATCGATCAACCCCGGCATCGACGAACGGAGACTCTCATGAAGGGCGAAACCCACAAGAAGGACGACAAGAAGCCCAAGCTCTCGATCAAGGAGAAGCAGGAGAAGAAGAAGCAGAAGCTGGCCAAGAAGGCCGGCCAGATGGGCACGATGAGCTGAGCGCGAGCCTCAGCGCGGCAGCAGCGCGAGCTCGAGGCTCGTCGTCTGGCCCGCCTCCAGCAGCACCTCGGCCGCGAGCTCGCGGCAGCGCGGCGCGCTGGCGTGGATCGTGTAGCGGCCCGCTGCGAGCAGGTCGAGCCCGCGTGCGGGCTTGCCCTGGACCTCGCTGAAGCGCAGCGTGCACGCCGGCTGGCCTTCGAGCCCCTCGACGCGCAGCTCCACCTGCGCCAGCGGCGCGCCGCTGAGCTGCAGCTCGAAGCGGCCGCCGGCCTTGAGCGGCACCTGCAGCTCGCGCTCGGCTTTCGAAGCGAGCGTCAGCACCTCGCGCGTCTCCGTCGGCAGGTACCAGTTCAGGCCGCCCGGCGGATCCAGGAAGCGCAGCGCGAACAGGTACTGGCCCGGCGCGAGCGGCGGCAGCCAGCCCTGCTCGTCCGGCTTGAGCGGCTCGGCCTCGGGATCGGGCGCGAGGTACAGCGGCGAGACCAGCTCGACCTCGCACGGGCCGCGCGCGATGCGCGCGACCGGCTCGAGCGCGAGGCGCACGCGTCCGGGCGGCTGCTCGGGATCGAGCCGGTACTCGTGCAGCTGCTCGTACTCCTTCTGCGAGAGCAGCACGAGGTCCTCGATCAGGCCGTAGCCCTTGGCCTGGACGCGCAACCCGTAGGCGGACTCCGGCTGCACGTCGAAGCTGGCGCAGGCGAGCGGGCCGCCGATGGTCTCGTTCCAGATCTGGCCCGGCTGGTAGCGGCCCGCGCCGGCCTCGTTGAGCTCGATCAGGCGCACGCGCGCGCCGACGAGTTCGTGCCCGGCGGGGTCGAGGGCGCGCACGCGCAGGCGCGCGCTCTCGACCGCGAGCGCGATGTTCTCGGTCGTGGCCTGGTAGTAGCCGCTGCGCGGCTCGAGCACGACTGCCGCGCGCGGGCAGCGCAGCATGTAGCGGCCCGGGCGCAGGCCGGCCAGCTTGAAGCGCCCGTCGAGGTCGGTGCGCACGCGCGTGGTGAACAGGCCGGTGCCCGCGAGTTCGTGCTCGAGCGCCTGCTCGCTGCACAGGACCAGCGCGTTGGGCAGCTGCGCCACGTCCTCGGGCACGGCCCACAGCTCGAGGTCGGGTGCGGGATGCCCGTCCACGAAACTCGCGCGGCCGCTGAGCCAGGCGGGGCCGACGAGCTGCAGGTCGCCCAGCGCGCGCGCACCCGTGCCGGGCTCGAGCGCCAGCACGCGCACGCCCGCGCCCTCGCCGCGCACGAAGAGCTGCGCCTGTCCTTCCTCGGGGCTGCGCAGCTCGAAGCGGCCATCCGGGCCGCTCGTCGCCTCGGCCAGGCGCTTGCGCGGCTGCGACTTGTCGGGCGCGGGGCCGACGAGCAGCACTTGCGCCCCGGCCAGCGGTTTCGAGTCGAGTGCCAGCACGCGCCCGCTGAGCACGCGCTCTGCGCCCGCTGGAGCGAGCAGCGCGAGGGCCAGGCACAGCGCGGGGATCATGGCCTGCGCTGCGCGAGCAGCGTCTCCAGCGCGCGGATGTCCGACTCGCGCTCGGCCAGCGGCTGCAGCGCGCGGAAGTGGCAAGGCCGGCCCGCGCGCTCGGAGAGCGCCTCGGCCGCGCGCCGCTGGCAGAAGCCCATCTCGCTCAGCGGTTTCCAGCTCGAGCTCGCCACGGCGAGACGCGTGCCGTGCTTCAGGATCGCGAGCAGGAAGGGCAGCGCCTTGTCGCGCCCGAGGTGGAGCGCGCTGCAGGCGCACTCGACGCGCACCTCGAGTTCGGGGTGCGGGCGCTGGCCGTAGGCCAGCGACTCCAGGCGGCTCGCGCCGTTGCGCGCCTCGGGCAGCTCGCGCAGGGCTGCGGCCGCGGCGAGGTCGAGCGTGTCGCCGAGCTCCCCGCGCGCGGGGTCGCGGCGCTCGAGGCGCTGCAGCAAGAGCTCGCTGGCCAGCGGATCGCTGCAGCGCGCGAGCAAGAGCAGCGCGCGCAGCGCCAGCGGATCGTCGCCGCGCAGCGCGCTCGAGAGCTCTTCGAAGGCCGAGGGCACGAGCGTGCGCTTCTGCGCGGCGGGGAAGCTCGCCTCGAGCAGCGCGGCGAAGCCCTCGAGCGGGACCGCGGCCCAGCCGGCGGGCAGTTCGACGGCCTGCGGAGCGGGCGGCGCGACGGGCGCTGGCGCCGGATGCTCGACGAGCGGAGCCGGAACCGGGACCGGCGCCGGCGCGCTGGCCGGAGCGGGCGGGCTCGTCCGGCATCCGGCCCCGACGAGAGCCAGCGCGAGCATCCAGCGGCGGATCATGCGCCCGAGACTAGCGTCTGGCGCGCCCGGGGACGACGCTCGAGCGCCTCAGGGAAGGTAGGAGCGCAGCCCGCGTCCGTCGGAGATCCACAGCCGCCCGCGCGGCGCGGAGCCGGAGGGCGACTCGAAGGCGGCGTAGATCCAATCGCCCACGAGGTCGACGTCGAAGACCGCGGTGGCATCGCCGCGCTTGCCCAGCTTGCAGCGTCCCTCGCCGAGGTCGAGCGTCAGGTCGTTCCAGGGCGAGTCGAGGTGGAACTTCTCGGCGCTGCTCTTGCGCAGCGTGGCGAAGTTGGGCGAGACGCCCAGGCGCGCCTCGCTCTCCGAGCCCTGGCTCTCGAAGCGCGCCAGCGCGGACTTGGCCTCGTCGGCCGCGACCGGTTCGGGCGAGGCGCTCGAGTTCCAGCGCCAGACCGTTCCGTCGCGGAAGCGCAGCAGCAGGTCCGAGCCGACCACGTAGGGTCCGGCGAGCGGCGCCACGTTGCGGCTCGAGGGGCCCTCGGCGGTGCCCTGCGCCGCGTCCAGCACCCAGGCCTCGCCGTCCTCGCTCACCAGCAGCAGGAAGCCCGGGCGCGCGGGCAGCGCGACCGGTGCGCGCGCGAAGCCGCCCAGCGTCTCGAGCTTCAGGCTCCAGGCGCTGCCCTTGGGCGAGACGCGCGTCACGGCGCCGTTGCGGTCGGCCAGGATGTAGTCGTCGCCCAGCGACAGCGGCAGCGCGTCCACGCGGCCGTTGCTGTTCCAGGACAGCTCGGGCATGCGCGAGAGGTGCACCAGCTGGTCGCCCGGCTGGTTGATCGTGACGCGCCGCGGCTCGTAGCCGGGCGCCTCGAAGGAGAGCTCGACCTTCTCGAACAGCGTGGTCTCGATGGTGAAGGGCGTCTCGCGCGTGGAGCCGTCGGGCAGGCGCGCCTTGGCGCCGCTGGGCGTGCTGGCGACCTTCCAGGGCAGCAGGTACTCGCCCGGCTTGGGCAGCTCCTTCTGCAGCAGCGCGCGCGCCTCGGCGTGCTTGCCATTCTCGCACAGGGCGCGCGCGTCCTTGAGCGCCTTGAGGCAGTTGTTGGTTGCCACGACCTCGCGCTCCAGCAGCGCCGAGAGCTTGTGGCTGCTGTCGGTCTCGAGCAGGCTGTCGTACTTCTCCTTGGCGCGCGCGAAGTCGCCGGCGCTCTTGTAGGCGCGCGCGGCGCCGAGCAGCATGTTCTGGCGGTTGCTGAGGTTCTTGTCCTCGACCTGCTTGCGCAGGACGTTGCGCTCTTCGCTGCGCTTGCCGATGCGCTCGACGATCTCCTTCAGGTGCTCGTTGAACTCCTTGGCCGCGGCCGAGAGCTCGTGGCCGGCGAGCTTGCCCTGCAGCTCGCGGATCAGGCCCAGTGCGCGCTCCTCGGCCTGCTCCTGCACCACGTTGACCTCGATCGTGTCGCCGCACTCCTTGAGCGTGTTCTGCACGCGCGCGGCGAGGCCGTTGAAGAGGTCCGTGGTCAGCGGCCAGGGCTCGTTCGAGTTGACGTCGCGCGGCGGCGGCGGGACCTCGAGCGCGCGCTGCAGGCCGACCACCGGGTCGCCCAGCGTGCACTCCAGCTGCGCCTCGCGGTACTTGTCGGTCCAGGCCGTGCGCAGCGCGTTGTCGTGGTCGCGCTTGTGCTCCAGGATCGTGGCGCGCAGTCCGGCGACGGAGTCGCCGTCCTCGGGGAAGTAGCGCTCGAGCAGCTCGAGCGCCGAGTTCGGGTCGTCCAGGTGCGCTTCGATCTCGGCCACGTGCTGCTTGCGCAGGTGCTGGCTGCGGTACTGCACCACCGCCCCGATCGAGAGCGCCAGCACGACGGCCATCGTGACCAGCGAGTTCTTCTTGACCAGCGCGCGGCGCATCGAGAACGCACGCGCGCGCGTCAGCAGCCGGCGCGTCTCGCGGTCGGCGGGCACGAGCTCGACCAGCTGGCGCAGCGGCTCGACCGCGCGCTCGGGCTTGCCCTCGTCGAGCAGCGTGCGGCAGGCGGCCACGATCCAGGGCACGGCCTCGTTGGGCTGCTTGGCGGCCAGCATGGCCGTGCCGAGCTGCAGGCGCTCGTCGGTGCTCGCGGGCTGGCGCCCGGCTGCCACGCGCAGGATCGCGGCGCTGCGCAGCGGGTGGCCGATCTCGGCGAAGCCGCGCGCGACCTCGAGCAGCGACTTGAACGAGGGCACGCCCGGGTCGACCGCGGCGCGGATCTGCGCCACCAGCAGGTGCAGGTCGACCAAGGTATCGTGCTGCGCGATGCGCGAGAGCTCGGCCCAGTGCTCGACCGTGCGCAGCGGCTGCGCGATCGTGCGCGAGAGGCGCTGCACCAGCCGGCGCGCGCTGGGCAGCGGCATGCGCGAGAGCGCGGGCGAGAGGCGCTCGGCCTCCCACTCCTGGGCCAGGATGCCGGCGTCCTCGGGCTCGAGCAGGCCCGGCGGCGAGCACTCGATCCAGGAGACCAGGCGCGTGGCGGCGCGTTCGCAGTTGGTCTCGACCAGCTCGGCGTGCGCCAGGCGCAGGAGCTCGATCGGCGCGGCGGCGCGCACCAGGCCCTTCCCGAAGAGCGTCTCGGCCGTGATCTGCACCTGGCGCAGCGGCCAGCCCAGGCGGTCGGAAAGCTCGCGGACGTTCGTGTCGCCGTCGCAGTGCTCGAAGAACCTGGCCAGCGCGCCCGACTCGGGCGGCGCCTCGAGCACGCACAGGACGAGGTGCTCGGGGATGCTCTGCCAGGCGGGGGCCGCAGTCCCCTCGTCCTTCAGGCGCGCGTACTCGAGCAGCAGCCCCTCGATCTGGAACGACTGCACGTAGACCGCATTGCGTCCCAGGCCGCTGGGCACGACACCCGATTCGCCCTGCGAGATCGCGTTCTGCGACTCGGGCTCCTTGGGCACCGGGCCGGGCGTGAAGCGGAAGTGCACGCCGTCGCCGTCGAGCAGCACGAAGAGCGTCTCGAGCCGCTGCGCGCGCGCGATGTCGACCATGCGCATGCCCTCGAGCGCGAAGTCGGGCGCGTGCACCCAGGCCTGGCGCGCGCGGTTGCGCCAGTAGTCGGGCTCCTCGTCCTGCTCGGGCAAGAGGAAGGCGTGGCCGTCCTCGACGCCGATGGTGGCCCGGGGGCCACCCTTGGCACTCAAGCTAAGGATCCCTTCACGGCCGCGCGCGAGACTCTGGAGAAGGTCTGCGAGGCCGATACCGGCAACGTCGCCCTGGAAGCTCATCTCTTCTTCCCGGGGATATCGGCCCGCGCGGGCCGCGGGGCTGAGGTCAGAATCCGCGCCGCGTGCGCAATCGCGCCAGATCGGCGGGGGAGTCGAGGTCGTCGAGGATCGCCGGCGCAAGGACCTCGACCTCGAAGAGCGGCTGTGCGCGGGTGCGAAAGACTTTCAGGGGCAGCTCGTCAGGCTCGGCCAGGACCTCGCGCAGCAGCCCGCGGCCGAGCACGACCGGGTGTCCGTGCCTGCGCCGGCCGTCGGCGAGCACCCAGGGCGCGAGCCAGCCGCGCTCGGGCGATCCGGCCACCTCCCAGGCGCGCGCCAAGAGCTCGAAGACCTCCGCGGGCACGAGCGGCACGTCCACGGGCGCCAGACACAGGTCGCGTCCGGGCCGCGCGCGCACGGCGCAGCGCACGCTCGAGAGCCGGCCGCTCTGCCAATGCTCGTTGTGCGCGTACTCCACGCCGGGCGGCAGCGCCGCACGGATCTCGACGCCGTGCGCGCCGCCGACCACCAGCGTGGCGCCGGCGCGCACGAGCTCCGCGAGCGGCGTCGTGCCGCCCAGATCCGCCAGCGCCTTGCACTGACCCAGGCGCGTGCTCGCGCCGCCGGCGAGGATCACGATCTCCGGCCGGCTCATCGGCCGAGGTAGCGGTCGTAGAGCGCCAGCGCGCGCCCGACGTCCTCGGTGCCCTCGACCAGCGCTCGGCCGTCGGGAAAGACGGTGATGCGGCCCTCGTCGACCTCGAAGCGCAGCAAGAGCTCGTTCTGCTGCATTCCGCGCGCGACGCCGGCCAGCGAGCGCGCGAGCAGGTCGAGGTCCGTGCGCCCGCGCGCGCCGCGCACCTGCACCGTGTTGCGCCCGCACAAGCGCACGGCGCGGTGCGGCTCGGCCTCGTGCAGGAAGGGGAACTCGCGCTTGCCGCAGCACGGGCACTGCGGATCGCGTTCGACGGAGAGCGCGCGGGTGCGCGGCTCCCAGGCGTCGAGCTCGAACAGCTTGGGATCGACGAGCTCGGGGCCGCCGAGGATGCGCAGCGCCAGGCCGGCCTGCAGCGCCGCGACCAGCGCCACCGCGGGCTGCAGCACGCCGGCCGATTCGCAGGTCTCGAGCGAGCCCTGCGGCGCGGGCTCGGGGAACAGGCAGCGCAGGCACGGCCCGCGGCCGGGCAGTACGGGGAGCACCAGTCCGCCGGAGCCGACGACACCGGCGTAGATCCAGGGCGTGCCGCCCTCGACGCACAGGTCGTTGATCAAGTAGCGCGTGGCGAGGTTGTCGGTGCCGTCGAGCACGAGGTCGGCGTCCTCGGCCAGTTCCTCGGCGTTCTGCTCGTCGAAGTGCGTCGCGTGCGTCTCGAGCTGCGTCGGTCCGCCGATGCGCGCCAGCGTCTCGGCGGCGGCCAGCACCTTGGGCGTGGACTCGCGCGCGTGGCGCTCGTCGAAGAGCACCTGGCGCGGGAGATTGGTCTCCTCGACCAGGTCTCGATCGACGAGCACGAGTTCGCCGACGCCGCTGCGCACGAGCGACTGCGCCAGCGCACCGCCGAGCGCGCCGCAGCCGACCAGCAGCACGCGCGAGTCAGCGAGGCGCTGCTGGCCCTGCTTGCCCAGCGGCGCGAAGCGCGTCTGGCGTTCGAAGCGGCGGGCCGGATCGCTCATGCCTACGATGCTAGCAGCTTCCGCGCCAGTGCCGCGAGCGCGACGAGCAGCAGCAACGCGGCCAGGAGCATGGGCCAGAGCGCCTTGAAATCGCTCTTCGGCGGATCGTTCATCTCGACCCAGTTGAAGTAGCGCTTGACCGACTCGTCCAGGGTCACGCCGCAGTGCGGGCAGGTCGCGCGCGGCGGCGAGTAGGGGATCACGCCGTCGCACTGCATGCAGTAGAAGTTGCGCTCGCTGCCGCCCTCTCTCACCCCGGGCGCATCCGCTCGTCCGCGCAGGTATTCGAGGGCCTCGGGGTTGAGGTCCTTGCGCGCGCGCGACCAGTGCTGATCGCTCATGTTGCCGAAGCTCTTCGGCGCGGGATCCTGCGGTTCGTCGCCCATCGGCCTCTCCTGAACCCTAACCCGCGGACGCTTGACAAGCCCCTGTCTCCATACGATCCTCTTCGGCCCGCAAAGGCGGATCGGTGGGCGTAGCTCAGCTGGTTAGAGCACGAGATTGTGATTCTCGGGGTCGGGGGTTCGAGTCCCCTCGCTCACCCCAATCTGCCTCCGCGGCCTAGGCCAGCGCCAGCAGTTCCTGCGCGCGGCCGAGTTCGAGCACCAGGCGCTCCTCGAGGTCCGCGAGCGCCAGCGCATCGAGGCCCGAGGCGGTCAGGGCCGAATCGTGCAGCGCGTACTGGCGCTCCTCGCCCGCGCCCTCGCGCGCGCTGTAGCCCTGCACGACCTGGCTGCCCAGGTGCACGAAGCTCGCCAGCAGCGGATCGCAGCGTGCGCGCTCGGGCTCGTGGTGGCAGAGGATCGTGTCCACCAGCAGCTCGGGCAGGTTCCAGCGCGCGGCCAGGCGCGCGCCCACCTCGGCGTGCGAGAGACCGAGCACGGCCTTCTCGGCCGCGAGCAGGTCGGCGCCGGCGGCCAGCTCGGCCGCGATGGCCTGGTTCTCGCGCACGAAGTGGCGCTCGAGCACCAGCTGGCCGATGTCCTGCAGGAGGCCGGCGGTGTAGGCGCGGTGCTTCTCGACCGCGCCGGAGATCGAGGCCAGCAGGCTGGCCGAGATGGCGTTGGCGACCGAGCGCTCCCAGGCCTGGCGCACCGCGCGCTCGTTCTGGCCGCCGTAGTTGCGGAAGTGGCGCGCGGCGCAGCCGGTGATCACGAGGTTCGTCAGCGTGCGCGTGCCCAGGCGCGTGCCGGCCTCGTGGATCGAGGCGATCTCGCGCGTGCAGCCGTAGAGCGCGGAGTTGGCGAGCTTCAGCACCTTGGCCGTCAGCGCCGAGTCGGTCTGGATCAGCGCGGTCAGCTCGCCCGGCACGAGGTCGGGCCGGTCGGAGAGCTCGAGCACCTTCAGGCCCACGGCCGGAAGCGGTTCGAGACTCTGGATGTCCGAGAGGATCTCCTGGATCGGGCGAGGCATGGGCGGGCGCTCCCGCAGGTCCTTTCGTCCGCCGGGCCTCCCGGTCTGGAGCCGCATTCGGGCCGCCGTGCTAGGCTGCAGCGACCACCATGCGTACCCCCAGCCTCGGATCGATCGTGCTCCTCCTCTCCGCCGCCCCGGCCGCGGCCCAGGTGCCCTTCGTGCTGCCGATCGACCAGGCGAGCAGCAACTTCACCTGGAGCGGCACGACCAGCCTCGGTGCGATCGTGGGCAACCCCTCGACCACCTTCCAGATGGCGGGCGAGGCCGCCCTCGCGCTGACCACGACGCCGGGCACGTTCACGATCACCGCGGTCGAGTTCAGCGGCGGCGACGCCTACACGGTTCCGGACCTGCACGGCAAGATCCCGAACCCGATCCCGATCCTCCCGCCGCTGGCGACGATCGACGTGCTCGGCCTGCACATCTCGGTCGACGCGCCCGCGACGCCGGTCGGCGCGCCGGGCACGTTCAGCGCCAACGTGACGGTCACGGCCACGGCCGGCACGCTGGTCGTGGACCCGCTCGTCGGAGCGACGACGAGCACGCCGCTGGCGGGCAACAGCTCCGCGCCCAGCCTGCAGGCCGGCACGATCCTCTACGTGGGCGGGCAGCTGCAGCTCGCGATCCCGATCAACAACACGTTCGACTTCCTCGACCCGACCAGCGGCACCAGCGGCTCGATCACGGTCGTCGGCACGCTGTACGCCAACGTCGGCGCGCCGATGGTCTCGCTCTGCGACCCCGGCCAGGCGGGCGTGCTCGCCTGCCCCTGCGGCAATCCGCCCGGTGCGCCGGCGCGCGGCTGCGACAACAGCTCGTTCACCGGCGGTGCGCAGCTCAGCGCCAGCGGACTGCCCTCGCTGGCGGCCGACACGCTGCAGTTCTCGACCAGCGGCGAGCGGCCCAGCGCGGGCAGCGTGCTCTTGCAGGGCAGCGCCGCGACGAACGGCGCCGTCTTCGGCCAGGGCGTGCGCTGCGCGGGCGGCACGCTCAAGCGGCTCTACCTGGCGACCGCCGTGGGCGGCTCGGTGCACCTGCCGGCAGCGGGCGACCTGAGCGTCTCGGCGCGCTCGGCGGCGCTGGGCGACGTGCTCACGAGCGGCGCGACGCGCATCTACGCCGTCTACTACCGCGACCCGATCCTGCTCGGGGGCTGTCCCGCCTCGAGCGGCTTCAACGTGACCCAGTCCGGCCAGGTCAGCTGGCTGCCGTAAAGAGCCGTGCCGGATCGCGGAAGGACTTGAACTCGAGCGCGTTGCCGCTCGGGTCGGAGACGAACAGCGTCGCCTGCTCGCCGACCTTCCCGAGGAAGCGCACGTGCGGACGGATCAGGAAGTCGAGTCCCGCGCGCTCGAGGCGCGCGCGCAACTCTTCCCAGGCGTTCCACTCGAGCACCATCCCGAAGTGCCGCACGGGCACGTCGTCGCCGTCGACCGCGTGCGCGTGCGCGCCGCCGCAGGCCTCGGGCAGCACGTGCGCCGAGAGCTGGTGGCCGTAGAAGTCGAAGTCGATCCAGTCCGCGGCGCTGCGGCCCTCGCGGCAGCCGAGCAGCCCGGCGTAGAAGGCGCGCGTGCTCGGGACGTCCCGCACAGGGAAGGCCAGGTGGAAGCAGGGCGGGGGCATGGAGTTTTTTTCCGGTCTACGCTGCGGATTCTAGCGTAGTGCGGTGCTCAGGAATGCGCACCGGACTCCGATAACTGGGGACGCATGCTCGGCTGGTTCCGCTCGTTCTTCGCCCCGCCCGCCCCGCGCGCCGTCACGGCGGTCCACGCGCACGCGGCCCCTTCGCGCGCGCCGCAACCGGCCGCCCCGGAACCCAAGCCGGCGCTGCCCACGAAGAGCGGCCTGGGCCTGGACCAGGAATCCGTGCAGGGCCAGGGCCTGCAGGCGCGCGAACAGAAGCTGCTCGCGCGCGTCGGCCTGCGCGTCGAACGGCGCCAGATCGAGCTGCCGCAGCTGCCCTCGACCAGCAGCGGCGCGATCGACCTGTGCTCGCGCCCGCACGTCGAGATCAACGACATCGTGGCGCTGGTCGAGCGCGACCCGGTGCTGACGAGCGAACTGCTGCGCACGGCCAACTCGGTGCTCTACGTGGGCAACGAGCCGGCCCAGACGCTGCACGACGCCGTGCTGCGCGTCGGACTGCGCACGCTGCGCTCGATGCTCTACGCCGTCTCGGTGCGCGGCTCCCTGCTCGGCGACCGCAGCCTCTCGACCTATGCCGAGGAAGTCTGGCGCCAGTCCAGCTCCTGCGCCGCGATCGCGCGCACGCTGGCGAAGCCGCTGGGCATGGACGCCGAACGCGCCTACCTGATCGGCCTCCTGCACGACGTCGGCAAGCTGCCGCTCTTGGCGATGCTGCGCAAGGCGGTCACCAAGGAGAGCGAGGTCACGCCCGCGCTCGTCGGCCGCATGTTCCGCCAGTACCACGAGGAGGCGGGCGCCGCGCTGGCGCACGCCTGGCGCATGCCCGAGGAGCTGGTCGAGGTCGCGGGCAAGCATCACGACTTCGCGAGCAACGCGCGCAACGGCCCGGCCGCGGCGCTGGCGAGCCTGTCGCACAAGCTCGACCTCAACCTCTCGCTCGGCTTCGAGGAGCAGTTCCGCGCGCTGGTGCACGCGCCGGAGTTCGACTTCCTGGCCGTCGCGTCGGAGCGCCGTCAGGGCCTGCTCGCGCTGGCCCAGGCGGCCTTCGAGGCGCAACTGGGCGAGCACTCGGCGCGCTGAGAACGCGGCCGCTCAGCCGCGCCGTTCGATCGCGACGTACGGGCGCTTCGTGGCCCCGGTGTAGATCTGGCGCGGGCGGCCGATCCTGAAGTCCGGGTCGCGGCGCATCTCGAGCCAGTGCGCGATCCAGCCCGGCAAGCGGCCCATGGTGAACAGCACCGTGAACATGTTGGTCGGGATGCCGAGAGCGTTGAAGATCACGCCCGAGTAGAAGTCCACGTTGGGATACAGCTTGCGGCTGACGAAGTACTCGTCCTTGAGCGCGATCTCCTCGAGGCGCATGGCGATCTCGAGCAGCTTCGAGGACTTGCCCAGGCGCCCGATCACCTCGGCGCAGGTCTTCTTCAGCACCGCCGCGCGCGGGTCGTAGCTCTTGTAGATGCGGTGGCCGAAGCCCATCAGGCGCGCCGTGTCGTTCTTGTCCTTGGCGCGCGCGACGTACTTGTCGGCGCTGCCGTCCTCGCGCGCGATGTGCTCGAGCATCTCGATCACCTTCTGGTTCGCGCCGCCGTGCAAGGAACCCCAGAGGGCCGAGATGCCGGCCGAGATCGAGGCGAAGAGCGGCGCCTGCGAGCTGCCCACGAGGCGCACGGTCGAGGTCGAGCAGTTCTGCTCGTGGTCGGCGTGCAGGATCATCAAGAGGTCGATCGCGCGCGCGGCGACCGGGTCGACCTGGTACTCCTCGCAGGGCGTGGCGAACATCATCTGCACGAAGTTCGACGTGTAGTCGAGCTCGTTGCGCGGGTACATGAAGGGCTGCCCGATGCAGTGCTTGTAGGAGCAGGCCGCGATCGTGGGCATCTTGGCCAGCAGGCGGATGACCGAGGAGTGGATCTGGCGCTCGCTCTCGGGCTCCTGGTAGTAGGTCGCCAGCGCGCCGACGGTCGCGGCGCAGACTGGCATCGGGTGCGCGTCCTTGGGCAGCGCGCCGAAGAAGCGCTTGAAGTCCTCGTGCAGCATGGTGTGCTGCTTGATCTCGCCCGAGAACGTGGCCAGCTCGGCCTTGGTCGGCAGCTCGCCCTGCAAGAGCAGCCAGGCCACCTCGAGGAAGCTCGACTTCTCGGCCAGCTCCTCGATCGGGTAGCCGCGGTAGCGCAGGATGCCCTGGTCGCCGTCGATGTAGGTGATGGCGCTCTTGCAGGCGCCCGTGTTGCCGTAGCCCGGGTCGAAGGTGATCAGCCCGGTCGAGCTGCGCAGCTTGGCGAGGTCGATGCCGGCCTCGTCTTCGCTGCCGCGGTGCACGGGCAGCTTCACGCTCTTGCCCTCGAACTGGATCTCGACGTCCTGCTGGAGCTTTTCGCTCATCGCTTGCGTGGCCATGGCTATGCGTTTCTCGGTCTCGCCTGGGGCTGGAACGCATGACTTTCGCCTTCCGGGGGGCGCGGTGCAAGAGCCGGCTCCTACGCGCTCGATGGTATTCCGGCCCGCTTTCGTCCGAGTTGCGCGCGGCGCGGGCTGACCGGATGGTCATCTGTCCCGGAAAAGGCCCATTCCAGGCCGGGTCCGGCGCGCTCAGGCGGGCGGCAGTCCGTCGCGCACGACGCGCTCGATGGCCTCGCAGAAGCGCTCGAGTTCGGAGAGCCGCGTGTAGACCGTGGGGGAGATGCGCAGGCCCTGGAACTGGCTGTGCAGGATCGTGACCGTGAAGATGCGCTCCTTGTTCCAGAGGTGCTCGTTGAGCTTGTTCGAGTCGACGCCCTCGATCTCGACCAGCGCCACGCCGCTCGAGCGCCCGGGCGCGAGGCTGGTGTGCAGCCGCACGCGCGGGTTGGCCGCCAGGCGCCGGGCCCAGAAGTCGCGCAGGTAGAGCTGGCGCGCCTGCTTGCGCGCCGGCCCGATCAGCTCGTGGAAGGCCAGCGCCTCGGCCGATGGCCAGGAAGTTCGCCAGCGGGTGCGTGCCGATCTCCTCGAACTTGCGGATGTCCTCGTCCTGGATCTCGGCCGCGGCCATCAACGGCCACAGCTCTTTGATCTTCTCGCGCCGCACGTAGAGCATGCCCGTGCCGTGCGGGGCGAAGAGGAACTTGTGCAGCGAGGTGCCGAAGTAGTCGCAGTCGAGGTCGGAATGCTTGAAGTCGAGGTGCGCGAACGAGTGCGCGCCGTCCACGACGGTCGGGATGCCCTTCGAGCGCGCCAGCTGCACCAGGCGCTTCACCGGCAGCACCATGCCGTGCAGGTTGATCACGTGGCAGATGTGCAGCACCCTGGTGCGCGGCGTGAAGGCCTGCTCGAAGCACTTCAGGATGCGCTCGTCGTCCTCGCAGGGCACCGGGATCTGGATCTGCTTGAGCACGATCCCGTCGCGGCGCTCGCGCTGCTTCCAGGTCGTGAGCATGCGCGGGTAGTCCTGGTCGGTGGTGAGCACCTCGTCGCCGCGCTCGAGGTCGAAGCCCTGCTGCACGTTCTCCAGGCTCTCCGAGGCGTTGCGCGTCAGCGCGATCTCCTCGGGATCGCAGCCGAAGAGCTGCGCCAGGCCCTTGCGCACGGTCTCCTTCTGCGGCTCCTGCAGGCGCCAGAGCACGTAGGCCGGCGCCTCGTTGGCGTGGTCGAGGTAGCGCTTCATCGCCGCCTGCACCACCGCCGGCGCCGGGCAGACGCCGCCGTTGTTGAGGTTGACCATCGAGCGGTCGGCGGTGAAGGCCTCCTGCACCTGGAACCAGAAGTCCTCGTCGCGCGCGACCTCGTCGGCCGCGCGCGCGTCGCCCGCGAGGTCGGCCAGCGCGAGGCTCGCGCCGGGCTTGAGCCAGCCGGGCGCGGGGACGGCAGCCGCGGCGGCGGGCCAGGCCATGGCACCCAGGAAGCTGCGGCGGTCGAGCATGCTCAGAACTCCAGGATCTCGAGGTCGTCGAACTGCGTGCGCGCGTCGGCCTTGGTCCACAGGCCGACCATCCCGGGCGAGAGGAAGCTCGTGTCGGCGAACTCGCCCTGGCTCTGGCCGTCGAACCAGATCTCGGCCTTCTCGCGCGAGAACCAGACGCGCAGCGTGTGCCAGCCTGGACCGGCTTTGACCGGCTTGTCGAGGAGCTGCGTGCGCGTGCCGTCGACGACCTTGTAGGCGCGCAGGTTCTGCTCGAGCGGGTTCCAGCGCGCGAGGTAGTAGTTCTTCTCGTCGCGCGCGCGCCAGGCGATGCCGCCGCCCTGGTCGAGCTCGCCTTCCACGGCGCGCAGCCGCACGCGCACGTCGGCGTTGAGCGGCGGGTGCTCTTCGCACAGCGCCAGGTTGAACTGCGCGGCACCGCTGCAGGCCTGCTGCATCCAGACGCGCGTCGGGCTGGGCGCGTCGGGCACTTCGACCGAGTGCCAGCTGCCGCTCTTCGCGGAGAGCGCCGTGTCGGAGTTGAACGCCAGCTCGGAGGTGCGCAGGTACAGCGGGCCGCAGCCCGGGAGCAGCGCCAGGGCGAGGAGCAACGAGGCCTTCATGGGCCCCAAGCCTAGTCACCCGCGGCCGTCGCGGGAACGCACGGGTCCGATCTCAGCGGAATCCGCCCCGGCGCGCGCGGCGCGGGAAGCCGCCCGATGCGCTCGGCGCGTCGGGCCGCGCCCAGGGCTCGCTGTGCAGCGGGTCGGGTTTTCCGGCCTTGCGCTCCTGGATGCGCTGCAGGTCGCGCGGGCCGGGCTCGCGCCCGAACACGCCGCCCTCCTCGGCCAGCGCCTCGTCGATGTCGCGCCAGACCGTGCGCAGGAACGGCCACCAGACGGGGGCCGCCGCGACGAACAGGATCCAGCGCAGCAGTTCGGTGTCGAGTTGCATGGAGCTTCGGCGGCCGGGGCCATACTATCGGAAAGCCGCCATGCTCTCCTGCGCCCTGGCCCTGCTTTTCCTCGCCGGCACGCCGCCCGCCGACGCGCGCGTGGTGCACGGCATGACGATCTCCTGCCAGACCTGGGGCTGGGAGTGGGGCAGCGACGGCTTCTGCGCCGAACTCGACGAGCTCGCGCAGCTGGGCGTCAACTGGGTCTCGATCCACCCCTACGCGCGCATCCGCGCCGACGGCGGCATCGAGTCGCGCACGCAAGAGGGCGACGCGGCGCCCGAATGGATCACGCGCCCGATCCGCGAGGCGCACGCGCGCGGCATCTCGATCCTGGTCATCCCGCATGTCGCCTACTGGGGCAGCCCCTGGAGCTGGCGCGGCGCGATCGAGTTCGCGAAGCCCGAGGACCGCGCGCGCTTCTTCCAGACCTACGGCGCGTTCCTGGCGCGCGTCGCGCGCGCGGCGCAGGACGCCGACGGCTTCTCGATCGGCAACGAGCTCGACCGGCTGATCGAGTGCGAGCAGGAGTGGCGCGCGATCATCGCCGAGCTGCGGCCGCTGACCAAGGCCAAGCTGACCTACGCCTCGAACTGGTGCGACTACCAGCGCGTGCCTTTCTGGGACGCGCTCGACGCGATCGGCGTCGAGGCCTACTTCCCGCTCAGCGACAAGTCCGACCCGAGCGCCGCGGAGCTGGCCGAGTCCTGGAAGGGCCGCATCACCGAGCTGCGCGCCGTGCACCAGCGCACCGGCAAGCCGGTCGTGTTCACCGAGATGGGCTACACGATCTCGCTCGAGGCGGCCAGCCGGCCCTGGGCCGACGGACACGTGCGCGGAGCGCAGCACGCACAGGCCGAGGAGCTGCAGCAGCGCTGCCTCGCCGCGGCGCTCGCCGCGATCGAGCCCGAACAGGAGTGGCTGCGCGGCGCGTTCCTGTGGAAGTGGTTCGTGGGCAACTCGCGCGGCGAGAGCTTCCGCATGCAGTCGCCCGCGATGCGCGCCGTGATCGGCAAGGCCTGGCGGCACTAGCCGAGGCGCGCCAGGCCGGCCAGGCTGGGCGCGTGGGCCGGGTTCGAGCGCAGCGCGCGCTCGTACCAGCCGCGCGCGCCGGCGGCGTCGCCCAGCACCTCGCGCATCACGCCCAGGTTGTAGGCCGGCGCCCAGCTCGACGCGCCCGGCGCGCTCTCGCCGCCCTCGGGCCGCGTGCCCTCGAGCTCCAGGCAGCGCCGGAAGAGCTCGTCGGCGCGCGCGAGCTCGCCGCTGTCGAGCGCCAGCAGCGCCAGCACGAACCAGCCGTCGGCGCGGCGCTCGTCGAGCGTCGCGCCGGAGAGCCACTCGAAGGCCTGGCGCGAGCGGCCCAGCGCGCGCAGCGAGTAGGCCGCCGACTCGAGCAGGTGCGCGCCGAAGGGCGCGTCGTCGGGAGCGCGGGCGAGTGCCTGCTCGAAGGCCTCCAGCGCGCGCTCGTGATCGCCGCCCACCGCGCGCGTGCGCCCCAGCTGGTACCACAGGTAGGCCTCGCCGGGCTGCTCGGCCAGTTCGCGCTCGAGCAGGCGCGCGTTGCGCGCGAGCTTGCCGCGCGAGGCGACGAGCTCCGGCCGGTAGCCGTGGTGCTCGAGCGCGACGCCCGTCGGCGCGCGCGCGGGCTCGCGTCCGCCGCGCAGCACGCGCTCGTGGATCCGCCCGGCGTAGCGCCACTCCGGCCGGCGCGGGAAGAAGCGCGTCAGCTGCGCGCAGCTCGGCTCGGGCCCGAGGTTGCGCACCTCGAGCTGCCCGGCGGAATCCGGGTGCGCTGCCGCGAAGGCCAGCAGGCGCTCGCGCGCGGCCGCGGCCTGGCACAGGCGCTCGTCGGCGTCGAGCACCAGCACCCAGTCGCCCTGCGCCAGCTCCAGGGCGCGGTTGCGCGCCGCCGCGAAGTCGTCGCTCCATTCGGCGCTCGCGACGCGCGCGCCGGCTGCGCGCGCGAGCTCGAGCGTGCCGTCCTGCGAGCCCGTGTCGAGCAGCACGATCTCGTCCACCGCCGCGCGGGCCGCATCCAGGCAGGCCGGCAGCAGGGCCGCCTCGTCGCGCACGATCATGCACAAGCTGATCTGCATCGGGCTCCATGCTGGGCCCGGCCCGAGGCCCGTACAAGCGCGCGCTTGAGCCGCGCCCGCCGGAAGCGTTGGATGGATGCATGGCCGCAGCCCCCAACCCTCCGCGCCGGCGCCGCATCCACAAGCGCGTGCCCCCCGGCAGCCGTCCCGGGACGCTGATCGCCGATCCGCAGGCCAGCGCGCCGGTGCTGCGCGCCTTCGGCTGGAGCCCGGCCGGCAGCGAGGAGCTCGCCCCCGCAGAGGTCGAGGACATCCCCGCGCTGCGCGCGCGCCATCCGCTGGTCTGGCTCAACGTCGACGGCCTGGGCGACGCGGCGGTCGTGCGGCGCCTGGGCGAGATCTTCGGGCTGCACCCGCTGGCGCTCGAGGACGTGCTCAACACGCACCAGCGCGCCAAGGTCGACGAGTACCCGGGCCAGACCTTCGTCGTCGCGCGCATGCTCGAAGGCGGCACGCCGCTGCAGACCGACCAGCTCTCGCTGTTCTTCGGGCCGGGCTGGGTGGTGACGTTCCAGGAGCACGCGGGCGACAACTTCGACCCGCTGCGCGCGCGCCTGCGCGGCCACGAGCCCGAGCTCTGCGGCCGCGGCGCCGACTACCTGGCCTACGCGCTGATCGACGCCGTCGTCGACGGCTACTTCCCCGTGCTCGAACAGCTCGGCGAGCGCGTCGAGAAGCTCGAGGAGGAGGCGCTGCACCATCCCGTGCCGCGCACGCTGCACGGCATCCACGAACTCAAGGGCGACCTCCTGCTGCTGCGCCGCGCGGTCTGGCCCATGCGCGAGGTGGTGCACGGCCTGGTGCGCCCGGAGCACGCGGCCGTCACGGCCGACACGCGCCTGCACCTGAACGACTGCTACGACCACACCGTGCAGGTGATGGACCTCGCCGAGAACTACCGCGACATCGCCTCGAGCCTGGTCGAGATCTACCTCTCGAGCATCTCCAACCGGCTCAACGAGGTGATGAAGGTGCTCACGATCATCACCACGATCTTCATCCCGCTCTCGTTCATCGCCGGCGTGTACGGCATGAACTTCAGCGACATGCCCGAGCTGCACTGGCGCTACGGCTACGCCGCGGTGCTGGTGCTGATGGGCATCGTGGCGCTGGGCCTGGTGTTCTACTTCCGCCGCAAGGGCTGGCTCGGGCCCGGCGCGCGCGAGCGCGCGCGCGAACAGAGCGAGATCGACCGGCTGTGAGCGCGCCGCACGAGCTCGAGCGCCTGCTCTCCAAGGCCGGCGCCTGCTCGCGCGTCGAGGCGCGCGCGCGCATCCGCGCCGGGCGCGTGCGCGTGGACGGCCAGTGCGTGCGCGATCCCTCGCGGCCCACGCGCGCGGACGCGCGCATCGAGCTCGACGGCCGGCCGCTCGCGCCGGCCGCGAAGCGCTACCTCGTGCTGCACAAGCCGCGCGGCTACATCACCACGCGCCGCGACGAGCAGGGCCGGCCCACGGTCTACGACCTCCTGGGCGAGCTCGAGAGCTTCGTCGTGCCGGTCGGACGCCTCGACGCCGACTCGAGCGGCCTGTTGCTCTTCACCAACGACACGCACTTCGCGGAGCGCATCAGCAACCCCGCCTCGCACGTGCCCAAGACCTACCAGGTCGAGGCCCGCCCGCGCCTCTCCGACGCGGCGCTCGAGCGCCTGCGCCAGGGCCTGCGGCTCTCCGACGGCCCGACGCGCCCGGCGCAGGTCGAGAAGCTCGGCGACCGCGGCCCCGCGACGCGCTTCCGGATCACGATCGACGAGGGCCGCAACCGCCAGGTGCGGCGCATGGTCCAGGAGCTCGGCAGCCGCGTCGAGAAGCTCGCGCGCGTGCGCATCGGCACGCTCGAGCTCGGCACGCTCGCTTCGGGCAGCTGGCGCGAACTCGAGCCGCGCGAACGCCGCGCGCTGCGCGCGGGCTAGCTGTGCAGGCGCAGTTCGAAACGGCTGCCCTGCCCGGGCGAGCTCGTGCAGCGGATCGATCCGCCCAGTTGCTGCGCCAGGCGCTGCGCCTGGTACAGGCCCAGGCCGCTGCCGGGAGCCGTTCCCGAGTGCAGCCGCTCGAAGGGCTGGAACAGGCGCGCCAGGTCCGCGTCCGCGATGCCGCAGCCGTTGTCGACGACCGCCAAGGCCATCCCGTCCGCCCGGGGCTCGAGCTCGACGCGCACCGCGCCCGCCTGCGTGAACTTGAGTGCGTTCCCGACGAGGTTGAGCAGGATCTGGGTCAGCGCGCGCCGGTCGCTCGAGAGCACCAGCGCCTGCGCGGGCATCCCTGCGCCGAGTTGCAGCCCCTTGGCCTGCGCCAGCGGCTCGAGCAGCTCGAGCACGGCTTGCACGACCTCCTGGACGACGAGCGGCTCGCGCGCGCGCTCGGGCATGGCCGATTCGGACCGGGCGAGTTCGAGCAGTTCGTCCACCAGCGCCAGCATGTGTTTCGCCGCGCGCTCGATCTGCACCAGCTGGCGCTGCTGTTGCCCGCTCAGCGGTCCCGGGAGGCGCATCAGCAGGCTGCCCGTGAAGCCCAGGATCGAGTTCAGCGGCGTGCGCAACTCGTGCACGGCCGCGGCGAGGAAAGGCGGCGGATTCGCAGGTTGGACTCCGGCGGGTGAGGAGGGGGGGGCAGGGAGCATGCGTCGCGTTCGCTCTCAGGCGCGGTTCAGTCCAGGGAATTCGAGCTGGAAGACGCTGCCGAAATGCGGCGCGGTCTCGATCCAGACGCGTCCGGCGTGCAACTGCGTTCCGCGCGCGGCGAACGACAAGCTCAGGCTCTCGTGGGGTTCGAGAGGCTGACGCTGGCCCGGGCCGTCCCAGGGCGCGCCGGAGCCCTGCCGACTGCGTCCGTCGCAGATGCAGGACCTGCGCGCGACCGTCCGCGTTGCGGCCGAAGATCCACAGCCCGTCTCCGTGTTCCTGCTGCAGACGGACGTGTTCGAGGAGCACCGCGAAGACCTGCGCAGCACCCGCGGGTCCGCGCTCACGTGCGGCAGGTCTTCGGGCAGGACCAGCTGCGCGGCAGGCGCGCGCGTCGAGGGTTCGATGCCGCGCAGCAGCAAGTGCAAGTCGAGCGCTTGCAAGGCGAGCCCTCCGTCCCCGAGCCGGCCGAATTCGGAGAGCGACTCCAGCATGCGCTCGAGGCGCGAAGCGGCGGCGACGATGTTCTCCACGCAGCGTTGCGCGTCTGCACCCAGCTCGGCCTTGTGGCGGTAGCCGAGCACCTGCGCGAAACCGCTGATCGCCATCAGCGGCGAACGCAGGTCGTGGGAAAGACCGCGCGTGAGTTCGTCGCACACGCGCGTGGGCCGCGCGCGCGGCACGCTCTCCGGCGCACCTGCTTCGAGCAGCAGCAGCACACGCCGTGGACCGCGCGCGGGTTCGCACTCGCAGGCGAGCAGGCACGCGCGCACGCGGCGCGGCTCGCCGCCCGGCAGGCCCAGTTCCGTCGCGAAGCGCGGCACGCCGCCCACCATCGCGCGCGCGAGCTCGCAGGCGAAGCCCGCGTGCTGCCCCTTGGCGACGATGCTGGCGAGCGTCCGGCCGCACAGTTCCGAAGCGCTCGCGGCACCCAGCAGCGCCAGCGCGGCGGCGTTGGCCTCGCCCAGGCGTGCGCCCGCGATCAGCTGCGGGCTTGCGCAGGGCACCTGGAGTTCGGGGGACGTACAAGAGCACGATTCCCGGCTCGAGATCATCCACCGACGCGTCTGGTTGCGCGCTGTCCTGCGGGGCAATTCGAGCGGGGGGCATGGGTGGGATCTCGACGCTCAGGTGACTCGCAGCATCGGCCTCGCGCACAGGCGACCGCTTGAGCATGGGGCTTGGCGCAGGTCCTTGCACCTGATCTTGGCTAGTATCTAGGGTGCTACGGAAGAGGTCCGCTGAAAGGTGAACAAGACATCCATCCTCGTCGTCGACGATGACCCGGGCGTTCGCAATTTGTCGCGGGAGTACCTGGAGCCGCGCGGACACGAGGTGATCACGGCGGATGGCGGTCGCGCTGCGCTCGAGTTCGCACGCCAGCGCAGACCCGACGCGGTCGTCCTCGATCTCGACCTGCCGGACCTGCACGGTCTCGAAGTGCTGGCGCAGCTCAAGGCCGACGATCCGACGCTGCCGGTCGTGATCCTCACCGGGCGCGGCGACATCCCCAGCGCGATTCGGGCGACGGAGCTCGGTGCCTTCACCTTCCTGACGAAGTCGACGGACATGGGCGAGATCGGCGTCGTGCTGCAGCGCGCGCTCGAGCAGTGTGCCCTGCGCCGCGAGCTCGAGAGCCTGCGCGAGCGACTGGAGAACGGACACGGGCTGTTCCTGCGCATGGGACCCTCGCCGCAGGTGCAGCTGCTCGTCGAGCGCGTCAAGCGCGTCGCACGCAGCGAGATGACCGTGCTGCTGCAGGGCGAGACGGGCACGGGCAAGGAGCTGGTGGCCCGCGCGGTGCACAGCTGCAGCGCGCGTCCGCGACGCGCCGCTTCGTCGCCCTCGACTGCGGCGCGATGCCGAGGCGCTGATCGAGTCCGAGTTGTTCGGGCACGAGAAGGGCGCCTTCACCGGGGCCGGGCGCGAAGCGCGCCGGATGACTTCCAGTCCGCGCCGACGGCGGGACGCTCTTCCTGGACGAGCATCGGCGATCTCCCGCTCGGGCTGCAGGCACGTCTGCTGCGCGTGCTGCAGGAGCGGCAGCTGCAGCCGGTCGGCGCGCACAAACCCGTCGAGCTCGACGTGCGCATCGTGGCGGCCACGACTGTCGATCTGCGCGAGGACGCGGCCAAGGGTCACTTCCGGCAGGATCTCTACTTTCGATTGGCCGAGTTCACGATCCAGCTGCCGCCGCTGCGCGAGCGCGTCGAGGGACATCGCCTACCTCGCCGCGCGCTTCGCCGAGGAGGCGAGCATCGAGCTGCGCCGACCCGCGCGCATGCTCATGCCTGCGGCGCTCGAGCTCCTGCAAGCGCATCCCTGGCCCGGCAACGTGCGCGAGTTGCGCAACGTGGTGCGCCATGCCGTGCTCGTCTCGGAAGACCTGGTGCTGTCCGCCGCCGACCTGCGTCCTGCGCTGGGGCTGGCGGAGGGACTGCCGGTCCACACGCTCCCCCCCAGGCCGCCCCGCCCGGGGGCCCGCTCCCGGGCCTCAGCCTGCGCGAGATCTCCACGCACGCGGCCCAGGCGGCGGAACGCGCGGCGATCCGAGCGGCGTTGGAAGCGGCGGGCGGCAACAAGAGCGCGGCGGCGCGCCAGCTGCGCACCGACTACAAGACGCTGCACCTGAAGATCCGCCAGTACGGGCTGCGCTGAGCTGTGAGCTGCGCAGTCCGACTGTGGCGCGCAGACCTCAACCATGGGTAGGCATACCTAGGTACTCGGGGCGCCAATACACAGGCAGCGCGAGCGCGGAGCCTGCGCGGGTGCGCGAGAGGTGAGCGCGACCGCGCGGCATGTCGGTTGCTTCATCTTCGGCACCCCATTCCGAGGAGCCCCCCCGATGCCCCGCAAATCCCACGCGACGGGACGATCGCCCCGTCGTCGACGAGTCCGTACGCCTACGGGCCGGTCCAGCCAGGAGCAGCTGCCCGCCGCGCCACTGCCGGCCCAGCGCAATCGCCGTGGTGCCCCGCGCCTGGCCGCGATCGACGCTGCCGGATGCGCAGGAGCTGTGGCAGGGCTACCTCGCCACGCGGCGCAAGTTCGGCCCCGCCTCGTCCAAGCTCGATGTGCTGGCGCAACGAGATTGATCGAACGCCACATGCCGCTGGTGCGCTTCGTCGCCGAGCGCCTGGCGCGCAGCCTGCCGCGCTCGCTGCAGGTCGAGGACCTGGTCAGCGCCGGCGTGTTCGGCCTGATCGATGCCTTGCGGGCCTACGATCCCGAGCCGCGCGGTGCGCTTCAAGACCTACGCGGCCACGCGCGTGCGCGGCGCGATGCTCGACTCGCTGCGCTCGGGCGACTGGGTGCCGCGCCTCGTGCGCCTGCAGGCGGCGAAGCTCGAGCGCGCGCTCGCCAGGCTCGCCGGCGAGCATGGACGCGAGCCCACGCACGCCGAACTCGCGGCCGAGCTCGGGATCCCGGAGGCGGAGCTGCCGGGCGAGCTCTCCGCGGCCCGGCCGCGCGCCCAGCAGCGCCTGGCCGATCGCGGGCGCGACGGCGACTCGGATTCCGACCACGAAGCGACACTCGAGGACGAACGCGTGCGCACTCCGCTCGAGGAACTGCAGGCGCGCGAGCTGCTGCGCGGCCTGCGCACGGTGCTGTCGCACAAGGAGCGCTTCATCCTCGAGCAGTACTACGAGGTCGGGCACACGCTGCGCGAGATCGGCGAGCTGCTCGGATTGACCGAGAGCCGCGTGTGCCAGATCCACACCAACATCCTGGCGCGCCTGCGCGACCGCTGCGCCCGCAAGCTGGGCGAGGAGCAGGACTGAGATGCGCTCCAGCAACCAGCACCTGGGTCCGTGCGCGCGCGGGTCAGCTCCTGTCGCGTGCGGCCTTCCTCTCCGAGGCGCGCCGGCGCGGCGCGCAGGCGGCCGCGATCCTGGTCTGCGCCCCCGACGGCTACGCGCTGCTGGGCGACGCGCTGGGCCACGCCCGCTCGTGCAACCTGCTACGCGCCGTCGCCGAGCGCCTGCTCCTGTGCGCCGCGCACCTGCCGACTGCGCAGGTGGCAGAGCAGGAGTTCGCCTTGCTCGTGTCGCTGGCGCACGGCGAGCGCGAACTCGCCGCGCTGTGGGACGAGCTGCGCGGGCTGCTCGCGCTGCCCTTCAGCGGCGAGTGGGGCGAGGCCAGCCTGCGCTTCAGCGCCGGCGTGGCGCTGCTCTCCGATCCGGGCTGCGGGTCCGAACAGGTTCTGGACGCGGCCCGCGCCGCGCTGCACCAGGCACAACAGGCCGGGGGCGCGCGCTGCGTGCCCTTCCGCTCCAGCCGACTGCTCGAACTGCGCCAGCGCGTGGCCCTCGAGACGGAACTGCGCCGGGCGCTCGAGCGGCGCGATCTGCGCGTGCACTACCAGCCGATCATGGCCAGCGACACGGGCGAGCTGCGCGGCCTGGAGGCGCTGGTGCGCTGGCCGCATCCCGTGCGTGGCTGGCTCCCGCCGGACCTGTTCATTCCGCTGGCCGAGGAGACCGGGCTGATCCACGAGCTGGGCGAGTTCGTGCTGCGCGAGGTGCTGCAGCAGCGCACGCACTGGCGGAACGCAGGCCACGCGCTCGCGCGTGCGCAGCTCTCGCTCAATCTCTCCGCGCGCCAGCTCGACGACGAGCGCTTCGTGTGCTCCGTGGAGCGCGCCGCCGGCGAGGGTGAACTCGCGGGCGCTCCGCTCTGGATCGAGCTGACCGAGACGGCGCCGGTCGCCGACGGCGCGGCCGCCTGCGCGCGCCTGCAACGACTGCGCGACCTGGGAATGCGCGTGGCCCTCGATGATCTGGGCACGGGCTACGCCTCGCTGCTCGAACTGCGCAGCCTGCCGCTCGACGGGCTCAAGCTCGACCGCCGACTGACCGCGGGCGTCGGCACGGAGCCCGTCAGCACGCATCTCTTCGAAGCCGTCTGCGCACTGGCGCGCAGCATTCCGCTGTGTCTCGTCGCCGAGGGCATCGAAACCCAGGCGCAATTGGCCGTGCTGCGCCGCGAGCGCTGTCCCGCGGCCCAGGGCTTTCTCTGGAGTCCCGCCCTCTCGGCCACGGAACTCGAACAATGGAACTCGCAGCGCGCCCGACGAACTGCCTGATGAACTGCGCCCCTCTGCGGACCCGCTCCGTCCGGTTGGAGATGTATGTATGACCACGAGAACCGACGTTCCCAGGCCCGCACGATGGCACGCATCCTGATCGTCGAAGACTCGCCCGAGAGCCTGGAGTTGATGGGCTACCTGCTCGAGGCCGCCGGCCATCAGGTGCTGGCGTCCAGCACGCTCGCGCAGGCGCTGGCCTGCTTGCGCCACGTCGCACTCGACCTGGTCGTCTGCGACCTCAACCTGCGCGGAGCCAGCGGTCTCGACCTCTTGCGCAGCCTGCGCTCCGAGCACGGGCTGGCGGACATCCCGGTCATCGCCATCACGGCCGGCGCCGGCCACGATCTGCCGCAGCGCGCCCTGGCGGTGGGCTTCGACGACTTCATGCGCAAGCCGATCGAGCCGCGGCGCTTCGCGATCGAAGTCGAGCACGTGCTCGAACGCAGCCTGGGGCAAACGCGGCGGCGCGCGAGCCTCAGCGGAATGCGCTCCGCGAGCGCGGGCGCACAGGATCCGGCTGGCTGAGCAGCGCGCGCCCGAGCGCGTCAGAGGCCGTGCACTCGGCGCGCGCGCAGGGGCTGTGCTCGTACTCGCTCGCCAAGAGCGACCAGACCATGCGCCCGCCGCGGCTGCCGTCGCCGCGCTCCGAGCGCTCGCGCAGCGTGCCGTCGTGCGTGAAGCCGAGCTTCCTCGGGATCGCAGCGCTGCGCACGTTCTCCTCGTCGCAGTGGATCTCGACGCGCTCGAGCCGCTCGACCTCGAAGCACACGCGCACCAGCGCCGCGACCGCCTCGGCCGCCAGTCCCTGGCCCGCGTGCGCCTTCGCGACCCAGAACCCCAGCTCGCGCGCCTCGCGCCCGCCGCGGTTGTGCAAGCCCAGGCCGCCGACCAGCTCGCGCTCGTCGGGCGTGAACAGGCCGTAGTTCCAGTCCTTGTCCAGGTCGAAGCGCGCGCGGAAATGACGCAGCGCCTCGGCCTTCGACTCCAGCGACTGCGGCTCCTCGCGCGCCCAGGGCAGCCAGGGCAGCAGGTGGTCCAGGCTCGCGTCGATCGCGGCCTTCAAGAGCGGCGCGTCGCGCGGATCGAAGCAGCGCACGCTGAGGCGCGCGGTGCGGATCGAGTAGGCGGGACCGGTGGGGGGCATCGGAGTGGAGGATATACTCTGCCCGCGGAAGGCATGGGAGAAACAGCGGACATGAAGAAGAGCCCGTCCAAGAGCAGCGCGTCTCCTGCGCAGCTGATCGACGAGAAGATCGAGCACCTGGACGACTGGAGGGGCGCGCTCCTCGCGCAGCTGCGCGCCTTGATCCACGAGGCCGATCCCCAGGTGGTCGAGGAGTGGAAGTGGGGCACTCCGGTCTGGTCGCACGACGGGATCCTCACCACCGGCGAGACCTACAAGAGCGTCGTGAAGCTCACCTTCGCCAAGGGCGCCTCGCTGAAGGACCCTACCGGCCTCTTCAATTCCAGTCTCGAGGGCAATACCCGGCGCGCGATCGACTTCCACGAGGGCGACAACCCGAACAAGACCGCGCTGAAGGCCCTCATCCGCGCCGCCGTCGCGTTCAACAAGGCTTCGGCGCGCGGCTAGCCCGCGACCCCAACTGCTACGGAACCCAGCCGGGCAGCGCGGCCGCCTGCTTCACCCACTTCGCCAGCCGTACCTCGTCGAGCACGTCCTCTTCGCGGATGTCGACGTAGCGCGTGTCCTTGCTCTTGCTCGGCCCCGGCAGGACGCCGGTCGCAGCGACGCGCCGCGGAAGAAGCGCCAGCTTGAGGTAGTGCGTGTAGCTGTGGAGCACCAGGAACCAGCCCCGGCCTTCGATGCCGTAGAAGGGCGAGTTCCACTTCACGGCTTTGCGCACGTCGGGCACGCTGCGCACGATGAGCGCGTCGAGCCGGCGCCCGACGTCGCGCTTCCAGCCCGGCAGCGCGGCGATGTAGGCCTGCACCGGCGCGTCGCCGTCGGCCTTCGCGATCTGCGGATTGCCGCCGGAGAGGAGCTTCACGGGCTGGGCTTGGTGGCGGAGTTCGCTGCGTGCGCCTGCGCGTTGCGCCTTCGACCTGTCTTTCGTGCGGAATCTCGCGGTCCGAGGCCGAGGGGTGGTATGGCGCGCCCGGGTGGACTCGAACCACCGGCCGGCAGATTAGAAATCTGCTGCTCTATCCACCTGAGCTACGGGCGCGTCTGAAACACGACACCTGCGAGCCTAGCGCGCCTGCCCACCCGTGGCGAGGTCCCGACCGCAGCCTGGCGCAGCACCCAGCTACTTGGCTCCTGTGATGAGGATCACTTTCTTGGCGGCTGCCCTAAGGGTGCCGCCCCATTCCATCAGCCACGCGGGTTCCTTGCCCGGCGTGACGGCGAGCCAGGCCGTGTCCGTTCCCTTTCGGCCGCCGTGCTGAGGCTGGATGTCACCGCTTCGCCATCGACGCATGATCACGTCCTTCGGGATCGCCCAGCAGTGCGCGTCGAACGGACTCACTCCGAGGCAGATGGCGAATTGGTAGTCCTGGTCGCGCAGTTGCTGGAACTTGTAGAAGCCCTTGGCCCACAGGGTGCTGAACTTGATCTCGGCCCGCACCCCGTTGATGACCCGGTCGGCTTCGGAAGTCTTGCTGCGAACGACGTCGCAGCCCTTCGCGGCCAGCCATCCGGCCACGAGCTTCTCTCCGATCACGCCGACCTGGCGCGAGGGTCTGGACTTGATCCACTCGAACGGACTCCCGATCCAGGCGAGACCCTCGGCTGCGTAGTCCGCGCGCAGCGTGGCGGAAATCATCGCCAGTGCCTGGACCTCAGGATCCGTGATCTGTCGCGGCATGGGCTCCTCCAAAGGACAAGTGCCCTTGCGCATCAGCCCCCGCTTTCGGCTGGTAGCCATGGAGAGTCGGCTGGGCGAAGGCGAGTCGCCGTGCCATGACCTCCAACGCCTCCTCGCTGCTGTCCACGAGCACGGCGCGTCGTCCGTTGCGCACGGCTGCCTCGCCCAAGGTCCCGCTGCCGGCGAAGAAATCGAGCAGCAGGTCGCCGGGGTTGGAGTGCACGCGCACGATGCGGTTCAGGATCCCGAGCGGTTTCTGCGTCGGGTAGCCCAGCTTCTCCTTGCCCGTCGGGCTGACGATCGTGTGCCACCAGGTGTCGGTCGGCGTCTTCCCGCGGGCGACCTTCTCCGGCCCGACGAGTTCGGGGGCCATGTAGGGAATCCGATCGATCTCGTCGTAGCGGAACGTGTAGGCCAGCGGGTCCTTCGCGTACCAGAGAATGTTGTCGTGCTTCGGCGACCAGCGCTTCGTCGCCCGAGCACCGTAGTCGTAGGCCCAGATGATCTCGTTGAGGAACGACTCGCGCCCGAAGATGCCGTCGAGGAGCACCTTGGCGTAGTGCACCTCGCGGTAGTCGAGGTGCAGGAAGAGGCTCCCCGTCGGTCGCAGCACGCGGTGCGCCTCGAGCAGCCGCGGCTCCAGGAACGCGAGGTAGTCGTCGAAGGTGTCGGCAAACGAACGGCTGCCAATGCGAGTCGTCTTGTAGCGCTGTCCCTGGAATCCGGTGCGGTCGCCGGCTTCGTCGCGGACCGTCTTGAGTTGCGTCCGCTCCTGTGTCCTCCCGGTGTTGAAGGGAGGGTCGATGTAGATCAGGTCGAAGGCTTCCGAGGGCAACCGCGGCAACACGTCGGCGTTGTCGCCGAAGTGGATCTCGAGCGCTCCGAGCTGGCCGTGGGCAGTTGTCATCGTGGCATGATCCTGGCTGTGGACCGCCCCGGTCAAGTGAAGTCGCGGTCGCAGGTGCCGGCTGGCAGGAGGTTCCGCCTCGGTGACGGCCGTCCCCGTCTGCCTGCGACCAGATCGTTTCGTCGCGGACTCGAGCATGGTCGGGGAGATGGGATTTGAACCCACGACTCGCAGCACCCAAAGCTGCGCCTCTACCAGCTGAGGTACTCCCCGGGCGAGCAGGGAGCGTAACGCCGTTCCCACTCGCGCGCGAGCGCGACGCCCGCGCGCACGCAGCGCATGGCGTCCGACGCGCTTCGACGCTACTCTGTGTCGCTCCACAATGAAGGTCCTGGTCGTCGGAAGCGGTGGGCGCGAGCATGCGCTGTGCTGGAAGCTCGCGCAGTCGCCGCTCAAGCCGGAGATCGTCTGCGCCCCGGGGAATCCCGGCACGGCGCGCCTGGGACGCAACGTGGCGGTGCCGCTGAACGACATCCCGGGCCTGGTGACGCTGGCCAAGAAGGAGAAGCCCGATCTCGTGCTGGTCGGGCCCGAGGATCCGCTGGTCGCGGGGCTGGCGGACAAGCTGCGCGCGCAAGGGATCGCGGTCTTCGGGCCGGGCGCCCGCGGCGCGCGCCTGGAGGGCTCGAAGGTCTTCGCCAAGGAGCTGCTCTTGCGCCATCGCATCCCCTGCGCGCAGGATCGCGTGTTCGACCGCTCGGGCACGGCCAAGAGCTACCTCGAGAACTGCAACCAGTGGCCGCAGGTGATCAAGGCCGACGGGCTCGCCGGCGGCAAGGGTGTGGTGATCGCCACGATCCCAAGAGCGCCTGCCAGGCGGTCGACATGATCATGGAGAAGAAGGCGCTCGGCGAACGCCGGGCGCGAAGATCGTGGTCGAGGAGTTCCTCAGCGGCGAGGAAGCGAGCGTGCTGGCGATCACCGACGGCGAGACGATCCTGATCCTCGAGCCGGTGCAGGATCACAAGCAGGTCGGCGAGGGCGACACGGGGCCCAACACGGGCGGCATGGGCGTCTACTCGCCGGTCACCTCGCTCACGCGGCGGCTGCAGCGCCAGATCGAGCAGCGCGTGCTCGTGCCGACGCTGCACGCGCTGCGCCACGAGGAGATCGAGTTCCGCGGCGTGCTCTTCGTCGGGCTGATGATGACCGACGGCGGGCCCGCGCGTGCTCGAAGTACAACGTGCGCTTCGGCGATCCGGAGTGCCAGGCGCTGGTGCGGCGCATGAAGAGCGATCTCTTGCCGATCCTGCTGGCGCGCGGCCAAGGGCGAGCTCGACAAGATCGAGCCGCCCGAGTGGGACGAGCGCGTGTGCGTCGGTGTCGTCGCCGCGGCCGAGGGCTACCCCGGACCGGTGCGCAAGGGCGACGCGATCGAGGGCCTCGATGCGGCCGAGGCGCTCGAAGACGTGGTCGTCTTCCACGCCGGCACGACGCACCGGCCAGGGCGGCCGCGTGCTCACGAGCGGCGGGCGCGTCCTGTGCATCAGCGCGCTCGGCGCCGACGTCGCCGGCGCGCGCGCGCGCGCCTACGAGGCCTACGACAAGATCCGCTTCGCGGGCAAGTTCTGCCGCCGCGACATCGGCGTGCGTCACCAGCTGAAGGACGGGGCGCCGGTCGAGGAACGGCCGCACCGCCGGCCGGCGCGCGACCCGCGCGTGGCCCGGGCCATGCGCGCGCGCATCGAGCGCCGCATCCGCGCCACCGACAAGACCCCCGGCGCGGACGCTCCGCCGGCTCCGGGCTAGCCGCGCTTGCGCGGACGCGCCCGATCGGGGATGCTCGCGCGCACGTGAAGCGCGAGTCGATCATCCGCGCCTTCGAGGCCTTCCTGAAGACGCGCGGGCTGAAGCTCACCAGCCAGCGCCGGCGCATCTTCGAGCGCGTCTTCGCCACGCACGAGCACTTCAGCGCCGAGGCGCTGGTCGGCTGGCTGGCGCAGCGAGCCGGGCCCGCGCGTCTCGCGCGCGACCGTCTACCGCACGCTGGGTCTCTTGCTCGAAGGCAAGTTCCTCTCCGCGCTCGACGCCGGGCAGGGCGAACTCGTCTACGAGCACGTGCTCGGGCACATGCACCACGACCACATGCTGTGCCTCGAGTGCGGCAAGATCGAGGAGTTCCACGACGAGCGGATCGAGGAACTGCAGCTCGCGGCCTGCCGCAAGAAGGGCTTCGAACTGGTGAGCCACGACCTGCGCCTGCGCGGCTACTGCCGCGCCTGCGCACGCCGCAGGAACCTCAGCGCTTCCGCTCCAGGTCAGCCAGGATCTTGTCCTTGACCATGATCGCCGTGGCCGAGTCGCTTGAAGGCGAACTTCATGGCCGAGACCTTGATCACGCTCTGGTCGAGGTCGTAGGCCTCGACCGTGACCGTGACCTTGGAGTTGTCGATCTCGGCCATCGCCTTGCGCGCCGCGTCGTCGGTGTCGATCGGCTTGAGGGAGAGGTGCGAGAGCGTGGCCTTCGAGGAGGCCCAGGCCACCTCGACGCCGGCCCGGACCTGCACCACGTAGGTCGAGTCGTCGCTGGAGTTCGCGGCCATCGCGCCGGCAGTGGCCGGGACGAGCAGCTCGCAGGAAGG
This sequence comes from uncultured Planctomycetota bacterium, assembly GCA_963829015.1. Taxonomy (GTDB): domain Bacteria; phylum Planctomycetota; class UBA1135; order UBA1135; genus JADJLZ01. The sequence goes on from CAWHGR010000001.1 coordinate 1,376,354, forward strand.
GGCGATGCAGAGGAGGAGAGCGATCAGGATTGCGGAACGCATGGCGGGAACGTGTGAGGTCAGGTTGTGCAAGGGACTACACCAGCGCGCCGCTGGCCGCTTCCACCAACCGGCGGTAGAAGCGGACTCCTTCACCCTCGTTGCGGGGCGAGAGGCGCGTCCAGTGCGGATGATTCCAGGGAGTGAGGTTGCGCTCGGGATGAGGCATCAGACCCAGCACGCGGCCGGTCGGATCGCAGATGCCGGCGATCGCCATCAGGGAGCCGTTCGGATTGTCGGGATAGCCCGCCGCCGGCTTGCCGTCCGGGCAGCACGTAGCGCCAGGCGATCTGCCGGTTCTGCTTCAAGCGCTCGAGCGTCGCCTCGTCGCGCACGACGAAACGGCCTTCGCCGTGCGCGACGGGGACGGGCAGGCACATGCCGGGCTCGACCCAGGCTGCGGCGCAGTCCTGGCCTTCGATCGTCGACCCAGCGGCACTCGAAGCGGCTGGAGGCGTTGTTCGCCAGGGCGATGTTGCGGGTAGCCACTCCGGGTTGGCACGGGCCGGGCTCGAAGCAGGCCCGACTCGACCAGCACCTGGAAGCCGTTGCACACGCCCAGCACGAAACCGCCGCGTTCGACGAAGGCGGAGAGTTGCGCGCGAGAGCGAGTGGCGCAGCTCGAGGCCGAAGACGCGTCCCGCGGACACGTCGTCGCCGTAGCTGAAGCCGCCCGGGATCACGAGCAGCGAGATCTCCTCGAGCCGCGCGGGCTCGTCGAGGACGCGCTGCAGGTGCACGAGATCGACGCGCGCGCCGGCGAGCTCGAGGGCTCGCACGGTCTCGCCGTCGCAGTTGATGCCTGCGGTGCGCAGGACCAGGGCTCGTGTGGGATGCATGCTCGGATGTTCGCGATTCAGCCGCGGAAGCCGCTCGTGTGCGCGCGCCGCAGCTCTTCCAGATCGAGCTCGAAGAGCGGCTTGCCGTCCACTCCGCGCGCGGCGAAGCGCTTCGTCTCGACGACACGTGCGATTTCCGCGCAAGGCAGACCCGCCAGTGCCTTCTCGAACGAAGCCGCAGACCCCTCAGCGACCTCGACCAGGAACCGGGAACAGGATTCGGAATACAGGCGCGCGCTCTCGGGATCAAATCCCGTCCGGGATTTTCCGGCGGATTCCGGATCCTCGAGCCGGACCTTGGAGAGCTCGAGCTCGAGCCCGAGGCCGCCGGCGAAGGCCATCTCGGCCGCCGCGACCGCGAGCCCGCCCTCGGAGAGGTCGTGGCAGGCGAGCACCAGCCGGGCGGAGATCGCCGCGTGCAGGGCGGCGAAGAGCTGCGGCGCCTCGGCGAGGTCCGGCCGCGGGACACGCCCGCCCTCTCGGCCCAGGAGACCGAGGTACTGCGAGCCGCCCAGCTCGGCCCGCGTCCGGCCGAGCAGGTAGAGGCGCGATCCCGCGCGCTTCAGGTCCATGCTGACGCAGCGGCGCACGTCCGGGACGATCGCGAGGGCCGAGACGAGCAGCGTGGGGGGGATGGCGAGCGTGCGCTCGCCGACGCGGTACTCGTTGTTGAGGCTGTCCTTGCCCGAGATGAACGGCGTGCCGTAGGCCTTGGCGGCGCGGTAGCAGGCCTGCGCCGCGCGCACCAGCGAGCCGAGCCGGTCGGGCTTGTCGCAGTTGCCCCAGGAGAAGTTGTCCAGGATCGCGGTCCGGGCGGGGTCGCCGCCGACCGCGACCACGTTGCGCAGCGCCTCGTCGATCACGGCCTCGGCCATGGCGCCGGCGTCGAGCAGGCCGTAGCGCGGGTTGGCCCCGCAGGAGATCGCGATGCCCTTCGTCGAGCTCGGCAGCGGCTGGAGCACGGCCGCGTCGCCCGGCCCGTCCATCTGCGACGCCGACCAGCGGCTTGAGCACCGACATGCCCTGCACCTCGTGGTCGTACTGGCGCACGATCCACTCCTTGCTGGCGATGTCGGGGCTGGCGCACAGGCGCGAGCAGCGTCGGCGGCGTGGCCCTTGGGCGGCTTGGGGCAGCCCGGATCGGCGGAGCTCGGCCGGCGTGTAGCTCGCCTGGCGCACCGGGCGCGGCGTGCCCTCGTGCAGGAACGCGAGGTCGAGCTCGCCCACGAGCTCGCCGCGCGCAGCGAGGCGCAGCTTGCCCGTGTCGGTGAAGCGGCCGATCACGGTCGCCTCGACGTCCTCGGCGCGGAAGACCGCCAGCAGCTCCGCGAGCTTCTCGGGCGGGACGGCCAGCACCATGCGCTCCTGCGCTTCGCTGATCCAGATCTCCTCCGGCGCGAGGCCGGGGTACTTGAGCGGCACCCGGTCGAGCTCGACCTCGGCGCCGCAGTCGGCTCGCCCATCTCGCCCACGGCCGAGGAGAGCCCGCCGGCGCCGCAGTCGGTGATGCGCGCGGTAGAGGCCGCGGTCGCGCGCCTGACGAGCAGCGCGTCCTGCACGCGCTTCTCGGTGATCGCGTCGCCGATCTGCACGGCGGCGGAGGAGACGCGTCTCCGACTCCTCGTGCAGCTCGGCCGAGCTGAACGTCGCGCCGTGGATGCCGTCGCGTCCGGTGCGACCGCCGACGACCACGATCGCGTCGCCGGGCGCGACGCTCTTCGTCGCGGCGCTGTGCGGCATCAGGCCGACCGTGCCGCAGAAGACCAGCGGGTTGCCGACGTAGCGCTCGTCGAACCAGACGCCGCCGTTGACGGTCGGGATGCCCATGCGGTTGCCGTAGTCGCGCACGCCGGCGACGACGCCGCGCAGGATGCGCCGCGGATGCATGCAGCCCTTGGGCAGCTGTTCCTTGCGGCAGGTCCGGCGGCCCGACGAAGAAGACATCGGTGTTGGCGATCGGGCGCGCGCCCAGGCCCACGCCGAGGATGTCGCGGATCACGCCGCCGACGCCGGTGCCGGCGCCGCCGTAGGGATCGATGGCGCTCGGGTGGTTGTGCGTCTCGACCTTGAAGCAGACGTCGAAGCCCTCGTCGAACTCGATGATGCCGGCGTTGTCGTGGAAGACGCTGACGCACCAGGGCCTGGCGAGCTCGAGCGTCGCGGCCTTGATCGTCTGCTTGAGCAGGTTGTCGATGCGCTCGCCGTCGATCTCGACGATGCCGGCGAAGGTCTTGTGCTTGCAGTGCTCGCTCCAGGTCTGCGCGATCGTCTCCAGCTCGCAGGCCGAGGGCTCGCGCTTCAAGGCGCGGTAGTGCGCCTGGATGGCCTGCATCTCGAGCAGGTTGAGCGAGAGCCCGCCCTCGCGGCGAGAGTGCCGCGAGGCGCGCGTCGTCGGCGGCGCACAGCGGCACTTCGACGCGGCCGTGGCGCGCGGACGCGCTGGGCGCCGTGAAGTGCAGGCCCTCGTCGCCGACGAGCACCTCGTCGATCGTCTCGTTGCCCAGCACGCGCGCGCCGATCGCGGCCAGCGTCGCGGGCGCGAGCGCGCCGCACAGCTCGAAGACGCGGAAGGTCGCGACGCGGAAGCCCGCGGCCGCCGAGTGCGGCACGATGCCCGTGCGCACCAGCGCGCGCTGCACGGTCAGCGCCACGGGGTCCATCACGCCCGGCTTGCGCATGACGAGGATGCGCGACCAGCGCGGTGCGGCCGGCGGCGGGCTGGCGCGCGGCGCGCAGATGCGCGCGACGTCGAGCAGCGGGTCGGCCAGGAACTCGCGCGCGGCGCGCTCGAGCACCGCCGGCGCGAGCTCCGGCGAGAGCAGGAAACCCCGTCCGCTGCGCACGCATTCGACGCCCTCGATGCCGAGCTCGCGGATCGCGGCGAGCACGCTCTCGCCCTCGGGGTCGTCGCGCGTCGCGGCGCGGAAGACCTCCACGCGCCAGGCGTCGGGCAGCGGGTTGCGGGTGCGGGTGGAGGAGACGGCGGGGGCCACGGTGGGCGGGGCCATGGGGTGCGCTGCGGCGGGCGAGGCCGCAAATCGAGGCTGGGGAACGAAGTGGGGCATGCTAGCGCCTCGTCGGCCGCACTCCCACTGCGCGCGCGCTGTTCGGGCAGGGCCCCGCAGGCTAGGCTCTGGCCCCGTGAGCGAACCGTCCCGCACGCGCGCCGACAGCACGCCGCCCGGAATGGCCTTCGAGCGCCCGATCCGGGAACTCGAAGACCAGCTGGCCGAGCTCGAGGAGCTCTCCAAGCGCACCAACCTCGACATCTCCGAGGAGGTCTCCGCGCTGCGCAAGCGCCTCTCCCAGGAGATCGCCAGCGCCTACGCCGACCTGACCCCCTGGGAGCGCGTCAACGTCGCCCGCCACCAGGAGCGGCCGACCTCGTCCGACTACATCGAGAAGGTCTTCGACGAGTTCGTTCGAGCTGCACGGGGACAAGGTCTTCGGCGAGGACCGCGCGATCGTCACCTCGCTGGCGCGCATCGGCGAGCGGCGCTTCCTGGTGGTCGGCAACCGCAAGGGCCGCACGACCAAGGAGCGCATGCTCTACAACTTCGGCTGCGCGCACCCGGAGGGCTACCGCAAGGCGCTGCGCAAGATGAAGCTGGCCGAGAAGCTCGGCCTGCCGATCGTCAGCCTGATCAACACGCCCGGCGCCTACCCGGGCATCGGCGCCGAGGAGCGCGGCCAGGCGACGGCCATCGCGGAGAACATCCTGGGGATGTTCTCGCTGCGCACGCCGATCCTGGTGATCGTGATCGGCGAGGGCGGCTCGGGCGGGGCGCTCGGCATCGGCGTCGGCGACCGGGTGCTGATGCTGGAGTACTCCTACTACTCGGTGATCAGCCCCGAGGGCTGCGCGGCGATCCTCTGGAAGGACGCCGAGCGCACGCCCGACGCGGCGACGGCCCTGCGGCTGACCGCGCCCGACCTGCTCGAGCTGAAGCTGATCGACGGCGATCATCCCCGAGCCCGAGGGGGGGGCCCACCGCAACCCCCAGGCTGCCCTGGCGGAGCTGCGGGCAGCGATCGTGCGCGAGCTCGAGGCCCTGGAAAAGATCCCCCTGGACGAGCTGGTCGCCCGCCGGCGGCACAAGTTCCGCAAGGCAGGGGAGATCCCGGGGCGCTTCCCGGTCGTCGGCTGAGGGGGCAAGGCCTCCAACATCGGCCCCCGGCTCCCCGTAGTCGGCCGGGATACCGAGCGATGCGAACCGACGGCGCCGCACGAACCATACACCCTCATACCCCCCCGGCCTCCCTGAGGCGCTACGCTGGAGGTGTCGTGACGGACAGTGGAGACCTGGACGCCCCCGAGGCGTCCCCCGAGGGCATTCCCGAGCCGGAACCCGGCGAAGAGACGCAGGGCGCCGATCCCGAGCTGCAGCTCTCGCGCGAGGAGGACCACCAGCTCCTGCGCCGGGCGCAGGCGGGCGACGAGGGAGCCTTCGAGGCGCTGGTGCGCAAGCACCAGTCGCGCGCCTGGCGTGCGGCGCGCAACCTGGTCGGCAACGACGAGGACGCGGCCGACCTGGCGCAGGAAGCTTTCGTGCGCGTCTTCCGCAACCTCGCGGGCTTCGACTTCCAGCACGGGTTCACGACCTGGCTCTACCGCATCGTGACCAACCTCGCGATCGACCACCTGCGCCGCCGTCGCCCGGTCTGGAGCACGGCCGCGCAGGGCGACGACGAAGGCGAACAAGAGCTGCACGACACGCGCGTGGGCCAGCCGGGCGCGGAGCTCGAGCGCAACGAGCTCGCGCAGGAGGTCAAGGCCTGCATGGACTCGCTGGCGCCGCACTTCCAGTCGGTGCTGATGCTGCGCGAGATCGAGGGCCTGCCCTGCAACGAGATCGCCCGCATCGTGGGGGCCACGCACGTCACCGTGCGCTGGCGCCTGCACCGGGGCCGAAAACTCTTCCAGGAGGAATGGGAGCGCCGCGCGCGGCTGCGCGAGAAGACCGGCCGCGCCAACACGGGGACCGCCCAGGACGTAGGGCTGGCCGAGGAAGAAGGGCTCCGATGAGCACTCCCAAGGCCTGCAGCGCAATCGAGAACGAGCTGGCCCTCTTCGTGGGCGGCGAGCTCGGTCCGCACGGACGCGCGGACGTCGAGCAGCACCTGGCCGGCTGCCCGGCCTGCAGCAGCGCCGTCGGTCGCCTGGCCGCCGCGCGTGCCGCGCTGCGCGCAGGGTTCGAGCGCCCGGCCGCGCGCGTGCCCGACCTCTGGCCCGGCGTGCGCGCGCGCCTGGTCGAGAGCGGCACGATCCACGCGCCGCTCGCGCCCGCGGCCCAGCCCGCCCCGGCCGCTGCGCTGCGGCGCATGCCGCGCTGGGTCCCGATCAGCGCGGCCGCCGCGGCGCTCTTGGCGCTCGGGCTGTGGCTGTTCCAGCGCAACGATCCGGTCCTGCCCGAGCCGCGTGACGGCTCGCAGTGGATCGCCGACCGGGACTCGCGCCCGATCCCCGTCCAGCCCGTCGGCCTGCGCCGACTCGCGCCGGGCGAGAGCGCGCTCTCGTCGTCGGCCGTCACGATCGAGGAACTCCAGGACGAAGCGAGCCTGCGGGCCGCGCTCCAGCCTGGCGGTGCACAGGCCGCGAGCCAGCACCTCGGGATCCACTGATCCCCGTCCGAGCCCGCTCGAAGGATGACACCATGAACTCCACATTGGATTCTGTATTCGCTCTCACCCCTGTGCGCGCTGACGCTGCTCGCGACGCCCCAGCAGGCGGCCGCGCCGCGCAAGCTGGCGCGCGTACCCGTCCAGGAACTGCAGTCGCAGGAGCGCGCACGCACGCCCGACGCGCCACCCTACGACTGGAAGAGTCAGCTCGGCGTCGCCGACCTCGACCGGCGCGAGAGCGCCTTCGCCGAACTGGTCGAGCGCGCGCGCGACGACCGTGAGCTGCGCTCCGCGCTCGAGCAGTGCGCCAAGGCCAGCGACACGCCCGAGCTCTCCTGGAGCGCGCGCCTGGCGCTGCGCGAGCTGCGCAACGGCGGCCCGGGCCGCGCGCGCGGTCAGGCCGGCGTGCCGCGCGACACGTTCGAGGACCTGCGCCGGCGCTTCGACGCGCTGGAGCGCAACCTGGGCGGCATGGACTCGATGTTCGAGAACCTGCAATCGCAGCTCGGCACGCTGCCCGTGCTGCCGCCGCAGTCGCGCGGCACGACGCAGAGCTTCCAGGGCTACACGCTGCAGATCGGCCCCGACGGCGTGACGCTCGAGTCGACCGAGAACGCCGACGGCAACGGCGAGAAGCGCACCTACAAGGCCAAGAACATGGACGAGCTGCTGCAGAACTACCCCGAGCTGCGCGAGAAGCTCGGCGGCAGCGAGCACTTCGACCTGCAGGGCGCGCCCGGCCAGAACTGGTTCTTCCTGCGCGACGGCCTGCCGGACAACGACTGGCTGCGCAGCCCGCGGCCCAGCCAGCAGCCGCCCACGGACGTGCTCGGCATCTACAGCCAGAAGCTCACGCCCGAGCAGGCCAAGGAGCTCGAACTCGAGCCCGAGCAGGGCCTGCGCATCGAGAGCATCAAGCCCGGCACGATCGCCCAGATCCTCGGCCTGCGCCGCGGCGACACGGTGGTCGAGCTCAACGGACAGCCGATCTACAGCGCCGACGACGTGCGCCGCATCCTCAAGGAGCGCAAGGCCGACGCGGACCTGACCGTCACGCTGCTGGGCGAGGGCTCGAAGACGCGCCGCACGCTGCGCTGGTCGCCGGCCGAGCCGCAGCCGGCCGGCGCGGCGACGCCCGCACCCGCCCGGCGCCGCAGCCGCCCAGCCCGGCAGCGCAGCCCGCACCCAAGGCGCGCAAGCTCTGAGACGAGGCGCGCGCGTGCACGCAGCGGGGCGGCCCAGTGCCGCCCCGCTGCATTGGGTCCTCGCTCGACTCAGTGCGCGCCCGAGGCTTCGCGCGCCAGGCGCGTGCACTCGCTGTGCAGCTGGTAGGCGCGCTTGATGTCCGGGTCGTTGGAGCTGCGGCCGGTCGAGAGGCGCAGGAACGTGTCGATGTCGGCCTGGGCCAGCTCGTACTGCGCCAGCGCCATGCGGCTCTCGGCGCGCCGGCTGTAGGCCTCGGGCAGGTCCGGCCGCAGCTGGATCACGCTGTCGAGGTGCTCGACCGACTGCTGGTCGTGCTCGTGCTTGTGCTGCAGGCTGGCCAGATGCAGGTGGATCGACACCTCCAGGTCGGCCTGCACGCGCGCCAGCTTGCGGAAGCGCGCCTCCTCGTCGGCCGAGATCTCGGGCCGCACCAGGCTCTGCTCCCAGAACTTGCGGTCGGCCTGCAAGAGGCCGCAGCAGCTTCTCGGCGCTGGCGATGCTCTCCTCGTCCTTGCCCTGCAGCGCGAAGACGCGCACGAGGCCGTTGAGCCCGTCGATGTTGTCGGCCTTCTGCTGCAGCGAGCGCTCGTAGCAGACGCGCGCCTGGTCCAGGTAGACCCCCGCGCGCTGCTCGAAATCGTCGGCGCGCTTCTGCGGGTCGGGAGCCTGCGTCAAGTGCTTGCCCGAGCGGATGTCGACCGCGGACTCGCGGTGCAGCACCGCCAGGCGCTCGCGCGTCGCGCCCAGGAAGACGCTCACCTGGAAGTCGGTCTGGTCGGCCGCTTCGAAGACCTTCTCGGCGCGCATCAGGTCCTCGGAGCGTCCGCGCTTGAGCAGCGTCTTGCCCAGGATCAGCTCCAGCTTGCGGTTGCCCGGCTCGAGCTCCAGGCCCTTCTCGACCTGGCCTTCGGCGCGGTCGAGCTCGCCCATGTTGAGGTACTGCTGGGCGCTCTCGGTGTGGATCTCGACCAGGCGCTTCTTCTCCTCCTTCGAAGGCTCGGGCGGGCCGCTGCTGAGGCAGGCGCTGCTGAGGGACAGGAGGAGACAGGCGCAGAGGACGGTTCGGTGCATGGTTGGGCTCGGTTCCGGGGGCACGAGGATAGCGCAGCGACTCAATCTCCGGCGGCTCCGCTCGCGCCGGGGCCCCGGCGCGTGCCTAGTAACCGCTCGAGCCGGCCCGGTTGCACTCGGATCTCCAGGCTCTTGCCGCCCGAGAGCTGCACCAGGCCCGGCTTGGCCCCGCGCGGCTTGTGCACCTCCTTGCAGCGCGCCACGTGGATGCGCCCGCGCGTGGCGCCGCGCAGCGGCGAGAAATGCAGCGCCAGGTGCGCGGCGTCGAGCAGGTCCTCGGATTCGGGCTCGCCGCGGCCCTCGAGCCGCAGCACGACGTGGCTGCCGGGCGCGTCGGCGGTGTGCAGCCAGACGTCGTTGCCGCGCGCGTGGCGGAAGCTGAGCTCGTCGTTGTCCTTGGCCGTGCGCCCGACGCGGATCTCGGCTCCCGAGGCGCCGGCGAACGAGCGGTAGGGCAGGCGCGGGGCGGGCGCGGCCGGGCGCTTGCGCGCATCGCCGACCTGGCGCGCGTCGAGCAGGCCGCGCTCGACCGCGCGTGAGTCCAGCGCCGCCGGCTCGGCGCAGTCCTGCGCCTCGCGCGCCAACGCCTCGAGCTCGCCGACGCGCTCGCGTGCCAGCGCCAGCTCGCCTTCGACGGCCGCCGCGCTGCGCTCGAGCTTGCGCGCGCGCTCGAAGACGCGCTGCAGGTTCTCCTGGCCCGAGAGCTTGGGGTCGAGCGCGATGCGCCGCAGCGGCGCGCCCTCGGCCAGGAAGTCCTCGACCTCGATCTCTTTCATCCCGCGCGCCGAGGCGCGCGAGGTTGGCCTTGAGCAGCTCGCCCTCCGCGCGCACGGCGGCGAACTGCGCGCTGGCCTCCAGCCGGCGCTCGAGGCCCGCGAGCAGCGCGCGCGCGCGTTCGAGCTTGCGTCCGACGCGCTCGACGAGCGTGCGCCGTTCCTGCTCCAACTGCGCGCCCTCGGCCTGCGCGCCGAGCGCGCACTCGACGATCCAGGAGAGCGGCGCGAGACCGGCGCACTGCGCCGGCGGCGCGGCCGGCGCGGGCAAGGACTGCGCCAGCGGCGCGGAGGCACTCTTCGGTCCGGCCCCCGGCGGCGCGAGCCAGGGCTTGCCTGGCGCGAGGCGCGTCGCGGGCACGAGCAGCTCGAGCACCTCGTCGGCCCGGCCGAGCCAGGCCATGTTCGCGTGCCGGCCGACGAACTCGACGAGCAGCGTGCGCCGCTCGGGCAGTTTGCCGCCGCGAAATTCCAGGCGCAGGATGCGGTCGCCGCGCACCTGCTCGAGCGCGACCAGCTCGGAGCCCGGCAATTCCTCGACCATGCGCCGGAAGAAGGGCCCGAGCGGCCCCTCGTGCAGGGGCACGCGCTCGTGCTGCAGGTGCAGGCGCGGCGCGTTGGGGTCGGCCGAGAGGCGCAGGCGCAGGATGCGCCCGCCGCCCGCGGGCTCGAGCACCAGCAAGAGGTCGGCGGGCGGCAGCGCGTGCACGTCGCGCACGCTCGCGCGCGCGCAGAGCGGTCCGAGCTCGGCGAGCAGCTCGGCGAGGTGCGCCGCGGCGAGGTTCAGGCGAGCTCTTCCTCGACGCTGTAGACCCACTCCAGCGTCGCCGGCGTCCAGTCCACGAGCTCGCCGGATCCGCCGAAGAACAGCGCCAGCTCCTGCTTGGCCGAGTCCGGCCCGTCCGAGCCGTGCACGAGGTTGTTCGAGAAGGACATGCCCAGGTCGCCGCGGATCGTGCCCGCCTCGGCCTTGCGCGAGTTGGTGGCGCCCATCAGCTTGCGCACGACCTCGATCGCGTCCTTGCCCTCGATCGCGATCGCCACGACCGGGCCGGAGGTCATGAACTTGACCAGCTTGCCGTAGAAGGGCCGCTCGCGGTGCACCGCGTAGTGCTGCTCGATCAGCTTCAGGTCGAAGCGCCGCAGCTTGAGGCCCACGATGCGCAGTCCCTTGCGCTCGAAGCGCGCGACGATCTCGCCGATCAGGCCGCGCTGGACGGCATCGGGCTTGAGCAGGACCAGGGTGCGTTCGAGCATGCGTTCCTCGGGGTTTCAGGGCAGGGGCCGCGGACGGAAAAGGGCCGACCAGCCTAGCGGCGCGGGCTGCCTGCGGCCAGTGCCGTAGAGAGCCCGTTTTGAGCCCCGGGCCGTTGACTTGAGCCTCGGCATTCCTACACTCTTTGCCCCTGACCCCCGATCTCGCGGCCGCCGGCCACGGGCCGCGGGGGACGCTCTTCCAAGACCCGCAGCATCCGCGACCCGACGGGCGATCGGATGCCACCGCACTCCCCGAGCAGCTGCTTGTTGCAGAACGACCTCGCGCGCTTCGCCGGACTGGGCATCCAGTTCACGTTGACGCTGGTGCTGCTCGGCGCGCTGGGCTGGTGGCTCGATTCGCTCTGCGGCACGCGACCCTGGCTGCTCGTCGCCGGCGTCCTCCTCGGCGGCGTGCTGGCCTTCGTCTCGCTCCTGCGCTCGGTACCGCCCCCTCCGAACAAGCCCCCCGCATGAACCTCACCAGCATCACCACCCTCGCCGGCCTGGCGCTCGCGGCCGGGATCGGCTGGAGCCTGGGCGGCGGCCAGGGCACGGGCGTGCTGGCCGGATTCTGCGCCGGGGCGAGTGTCGCCGGCCTGTGCCTGCTGCTGCAGCGCAAGGCCGCGCTGCAGCGGCCGCAGCTCCTGCTGCAGGCCGTGCTGGCGGGCTTCCTGATCAAGGCCTTCGCGCTGCTGACGCTGACGCTGCTGGTGCACTTCTGGGCGCCGCTCGCAGAGGTCTGCGACACGCTCAGCTTCGTGCTGGCCTTCGCGGCCACCGCGATCGCGATCCTGGTGCCCGCGACGCTCGACACGCTGCGCCTGCTCGAGGGGCGCAAGACCGCCGAGGCCACCCGATGAGCCAACTGCGCACGCTGCTGATCGCGCTGTGCATCCTCGTCCCGGCCTGGATGGGGAACCACTTCGTGGTGCACCACGAATCGAAGCCGGGCGACCCGTTCATGCCGCTGTTCATGCACTTGATGGCAGCGCCGCTCGTTTCGAACCCGGAGACGGCGCACGCGCAAGGGCCGCGCTACCTGTTCGAGATCGACGTGCCCGGCCCGGCGGCCTTCGACGCCGATCACGAGAAGGCGGGCACGCAGCTCGTGCTGACGAACCTGCAGCTGTTCCAGATCGCGGCCGTGCTGCTGCTCGTTCCTGTGCTTCTCGGGCGTGCCGGCGCACCTGCGCACGGGCAAGGGCGACTGGGTCTCGCGCCACTTCGCGGGCTTCGCGCTCTGGCTGCGCGACGACGTCGTCTATCCCGCGATGGGCAAGGAGCTGGGGCGCAGGTTCCTGCCCTACTTCCTCTCGATCTTCTTCTTCATCCTGTTCATGAACCTGCTCGGCCTCGTGCCGGGTGCGGCGACCGCGACCGCGAGCATCTTCGTCACCGGCGGCGCTGGCGCTCTTCACGCTGGTCCTGATGCTCTTCGGCGGGATGATCGCGCAGGGCCCGTTCACGTACTGGAAGACGCTCGTGCCGCACGTGCCCGCGCCGATCTGGCCGATCATGTTCGCGGTCGAGCTGGTGGGCATCTTCGTCAAGCCCTTCGCCTTGATGATCCGCCTCTTCGCCAACATGACCGGCGGGCACATGGTCGTGCTCTCGTTCATGGGCCTGCTCTTCCTGATGGCCACGCTGGCCGGCCCGGCCGCGAGCTACGCGACCTCGCCGCTGCTGGTCGGCTTCGCCGTCTTCATCATGATCATCGAGGCCTTCGTGGCGCTCTTGCAGGCCTACGTGTTCACGATGCTCTCGGTGATGTTCATCCAGGCCTCGATCCACCCCGAGCACTAGCGGCTCGGGGCTCCCTCCATCCATTCCTACTTCTCCAGCAGACCCCACTCCCCGACAGGGAACGAACAGATGATCCTCGAACCTTCCAACGCCATGGGTATCGCGAAGCTCGGCGCCGGTCTCGGCGCGGGCCTGGCCGTCATCGGTGCCGGCATCGGCATCGGCCGCATCGGCGGCTCGGCCGCCGAAGGCATCGCCCGCCAGCCGGAAGCGGCCGGCGACATCCGCGGCGCCTCGATCATTTTCGCGGCGCTGATCGAAGGCGTGGCGCTCTTCGCCATCGTCATCGCGCTCTTGATCATCGTGCTCGAAGGCAAGCTCTGATCCGTCCCGTGCTGCGTCCGTGCGCGACTCGCCGCTGGCGGGGCGCGCCCGGGCGGAGCGGAGATCCGTCATGACATTCGCGATCCTCTTGCAGGAAGGTCACGCCGAGGGCGGCGGGTTCAACCCGCTCGACCTCTCGCAGGGCGGCGGCCTGTTCTGGACCGTCGTCATCTTCCTCGTCTCGCTGCCCTTCATCTGGAAGATGGTCATGGGGCCGATCACGCGCGCGCTCGCCGAGCGCGACGAGGCGGCCTCGCGTGCCATCACGGCGGCCGAGGAGGCCAAGAGCGGAGCCGAGGCGGCGCGCGCAGCGGTCGATGCGCAGCTGGCGCAGGCCCGCAGCGACGCGGCCAAGCTGCTCGAGGAGGCGCGCGCTGCGCGGCGAGACGCGCGAGCGCGAGATCATCGACACGGCCAAGAAGGAGTCGCAGGCGCTGCTCGAGCGCGCACGGACCGAGATCCGGGCCGAGCAGGAGCGCGCGATCTCCACCATCCGCAAGCAAGTCGTCGACCTCTCGATCCACGCCGCCGGCCAGGTGCTGCGGCGCAAGGTCGACGCGGCCGACGACCGGCGCCTGGCGGAAGAGCTGGTCGCCAACTCGGGCGAGGCGCGCAAGTGATCCTCGACGCCGTCACGCTGCGCTACGCCGAGGCGCTCTGGAACCTGTCCGCGAAAGCGGGCCGGCTGGAGCGCGTGCGCGCCGACGTGGCGCGACTCGGCACGGCGCAGCCCGCGGCCGCGCTCGAGCGCGTCCGAGCGCCGCAAGCAGCAGCTGGCGGCGCTTTCCGGCGCGGACCCGTTCGTGGCGAACCTGGTGAACTTGCTCTTCGACCGCCATCGCGAGGAAGTGCTGCGCGGCCTGGCTGCCGCGTTCCACGCGCCTCGAGCTGCAGAGCCGCAATGCCGTCGAGGGCCAGGTCGAGAGCGCGCGGCCGATCGGACCGGAGCTGCTCGCGACGATCGCGACGCGCGTCGGGGCCGTGCTCGGCAAGCAGGTCGTGCTCGAGAACCGCGTCGTGCCCGAGCTGCTCGGCGGCACGCGCGTGATCGTGGCCAACCGCATGATCGACTATTCCGTCGCCGGCCGGCTCGAGAGCCTGCGCCGCGCGCTGCTCGAGGCGCCGCTGGGCGCCGCCCGCTAGACCACCGCAGAGAACCACCAGACCCGCAGTACGAGCGAGAAGACCCCATGGACCTCCGACCCGCAGAAGTGACATCGATCCTGGAGAAGGAGATCGCCGGCTACCAGGGCGAGAAGGGCCTGCAGAGCGTCGGCACCGTGCTCTCCGTCGGCGACGGCGTCGCGCGCGTCCACGGCCTCGACGACTGCATGATGAACGAGCTGCTCGAGTTCCCCGGCGGCGTGCGCGGCGTGGCGCTCAACCTCGAGGAGGACAACGTCGGCTGCGTGCTGCTCGGCGACGCGACCAAGGTCAAGGAGGGCGACTCCGTGCGCTCGACCGGGCGCGTGATCTCGGTGCCGACCGGCGAGAAGCTGCTCGGCCGCGTGGTCAACGCGCTGGGCGACCCGGTCGACGGCAAGGGTCCGCTGGGCACCGGCCCGGACGACCTGCGCACGATCGAGCAGCCGGCACCCTCGGTGGTCGAGCGCGAGCCGGTCAAGGAGCCGCTGCAGACCGGCATCAAGGCCATCGACGCGATGATCCCGATCGGCCGCGGACAGCGCGAGCTGATCATCGGCGACCGCCAGACGGGCAAGAGCGCCCTGTGCATCGACACGATCATCAACCAGAAGACCACCGGCGGCGGGGACCCGAAGAACCCCGAGCAGGTGATCTGCATCTACGTCGCGATGGGCCAGAAGCAGTCGACGATCGTCGACGTGCAGCGCCGGCTCGAGGCCGCGGGCGCGATGCCCTACACGATCATCGTCGCCGCCTCGGCCAACGACGAGGCCTCGATGCAGTACCTCGCTGCCTTCGGCGGCGTGACCATGGGCGAGCGCTTCCGCGACGAGGGCCGCCACGTCGTGATCTTCTACGACGACCTCTACAAGCAGGCGCTGGCGTACCGCCAGGTGATGCTGCTCTTGCGCCGTCCGCCGGGCCGCGAGGCCTTCCCGGGCGACGTCTTCAACCTGCACAGCCGCCTGCTCGAGCGCGCGGCCAAGATCAACCGCGACGCGCCCAAGATCAACCCGCGCTTCAAGAAGGGCGGCGGCTCGATCACCGCGCTGCCGATCGTCGAGACGCAGGAAGGCGACGTGGCGGCCTACATCCCGACCAACGTGATCTCGATCACCGACGGCCAGATCTTCCTCGAGAACGCGCTCTTCAACGCCGGCGTCAAGCCCGCGGTGAACGCCGGCATCTCGGTCTCGCGCGTGGGCGGCTCGGCCCAGATCGCGGGCATGAAGAAGATCGCCGGCGGCTTGCGCCTCTCGCTCGCGTCCTACCGCGCGCTGGCGGCCTTCGCGCAGTTCGGCTCGGACCTCGACAAGGCCACGCAGCAGGAGCTGACGCGCGGCGAGAAGCTGGTCGAGATCCTGAAGCAGGGCCAGTACGTGCCGCAGCCGGTCGAGCAGCAGATCACGATCATCTACGCCGGCACGAGCGGCGGGCTCGACGACGTGCCGACGAAGCGCGTGCAGGAGTTCGAGAAGAACTACCACGTCTACATGGCCGAGAAGCACCAGGCCGTGCTGGACGAGATCCGCACGACCAAGAACGTCAGCGACGCCGCGCGCGCCGCGATGGATTCGGCGGTCAAGGCGATCAAGGCCCAGATGCAGGTCGGCGCGAAGAGCTAGGAACATGGCCTCGATCCGCGATCTCAGGAACCGCATCAAGTCCGTCGGGAGCATCCGGCAGATCACGCGCGCCATGGAGATGGTGGCGACGACGAAGCTGCGCCGCTTCCAGGACAAGGCGGTCTCCTCGCGGCCCTACGCCCACGAGATCTCGGGCCTCGTCGGGCGCCTGGCCGCGGCGCTGGGCGACGACCTCTCCGACCGGCCGCTCTTCCGCCCCGGCGCGGGTCGAGCGCGTCGCGATCCTGATCGTGACCTCCGACCGCGGTCTGTGCGGCGCCTACAACTCGAACCTGTTCAAGAAGCTCGAGCTCTGGCTGCACGAGAACCCGGGCGTCGAGGCGGACTTCTGGGTCTACGGCCGCAAGGGCTACCAGTACCTGCAGCGCCGCGGCCGCAAGATCGAGCACCTGCTGGTCGAGCCCGTGCTGGAGCAGATGACCTACCGCGGGGCGGCGCACACCGCGCGCTACCTGGTCGAGGCCTTCCAGTCCGGCAAGTACTCGAAGGTGCTGCTCTTCTACACCGCCTTCGAGTCGGTGGTCAGGTACGTGCCGACGCAGGTGCAGTTCCTGCCCGTCGAGAAGACGCTCGGCAGCGCCGCGGGCGCGCCCGCCGCCGAGGCGCTGCTCGAGCCCGATGCCGCGACGATCTTCGACCGCATCGTGCCGCGCTACCTCGAGACGCGCATCTACAACGCGCTGCTCGAGTCGCTCACCAGCGAGTACGCCAGCCGCCGCGTGTCGATGAAGAACGCGACCGACGCGGCCAAGGACATCGGCAACATCCTCAAGAAGATCCACAACCGCAAGCGCCAGGAAAACATCACCAAGGAGCTGCTCGACATCGTCGGCGGCGCCGAGGCCGTGAAGTAGCGAGTCGAAGCCATGACGACCACAAGTCCAAACCTCCACCGGCACCATCGCCCAGATCTTCGGGCCCGTCGTCGACGTGCGCTTCCCGGCCGGGTCGCTGCCGCCGATCTACAGCGCCCTGACCGTCACGGACGCGAAGGCCGGCATCAGCGTCGTGCTCGAGGTCTCGCAGCACCTCGGCAACGACGTCGCGCGCTGCGTCGCGATGTCGACGACCGACGGTTGCCGGCGCGGCATGACGCGTCGTCGACACCGGCGGCCCGATCAGCGTGCCCGTCGGCGAGCGCACCAAGGGCCGGCTCTTCGACCTGCTCGGCAAGCCGCTCGACACGCTCACCAAGGGCGAGCTCAAGTCGGGCGAGACCTGGCCGATCCACCGGCCCGCTCCGGCCTTCGACCAGCAGGAGGCGATCTCCGAGGTCTTCGAGACCGGCCTCAAGGTCGTCGACCTGCTCTGTCCCTTCGCCAAGGGCGGCAAGATCGGCCTCTTCGGCGGCGCCGGCGTCGGCAAGACCGTGCTGATCCAGGAGCTGATCCGCATCACGGCCGTCGAGAAGGGCGGCTTCAGCGTCTTCTGCGGCGTCGGCGAGCGCACGCGCGAGGGCAACGACCTGTGGCTCGAGATGAGCGAGGCGCAGTACAAGACGCCGGACGGCAAGACGCAGAGCGTGATCGACAACGCCGTGCTGGTCTTCGGCCAGATGAACGAGCCGCCCGGCGCGCGCCTGCGCGTGGCGCTCTCGGGCCTGACGATGGCCGAGTACTTCCGCGACGTGAAGGGCCAGGACGTGCTGCTCTTCGTCGACAACATCTTCCGCTTCGTGCAGGCCGGTTCGGAAGTGTCCGCGCTGCTCGGGCGCATGCCGAGCGCCGTGGGCTACCAGCCCACGATGGCGAGCGAGATGGGCGCGCTGCAGGAGCGCATCACCTCGACCAAGAAGGGCTCGGTGACGTCGATGCAGGCCGTGTACGTGCCGGCCGACGACATCACCGACCCGGCACCGGTCGCGACCTTCGCGCACCTCGACTCGACGATCATCCTCGACCGCGCGATCGCCGAGCTCGGCATCTACCCGGCCGTCGATCCGCTCAAGTCGACCTCGCGCATGCTCGACCCGCAGGTCGTGGGCGAGGAGCACTACAAGGTCGCGCGCGACGCGCAGCGCATCCTGCAGCGCTACGCCGACCTGAAGGACATCATCGCCATCCTGGGCATCGAGGAGCTCCCGGACGAGGACAAGCGCCTCGTCGCGCGCGCGCGGCGCATCCAGCGCTTCCTCTCGCAGCCCTTCTTCGTGGCCGAGCAGTTCACCGGCACGCCGGGCGTCTTCGTCCCGCGCGCCGAGACGGTGCGCGGCTTCAAGGAGATCATCGAGGGCAAGCACGACAACGTCGCCCGAGGGCGCCTTCATGTACCAGGGCGGCATCGACGCGGTGGTCGAGCGCGCGAAGAAGATGTCCGGCGAGCAGCCCAAGCAGGTCGAAGCACCCAAGGCCGCGGCGCCCAAGGCCGAGCCCAAGCAGGACCAGCCCAAGGGCCACTGAGCCATGGCCGGCACCCTGACTTTGCGCGTGATCACGCCCGAGCGCATCGCGCTCGATACACAGGTGCAATCGGTGCGCATCCCCGGCGTCGACGGCTCGCTGGGCATCCTGCCGCGCCACGCGCCGATGGTCGCGGCGCTCGACACGGGCCTGCTGCACTACCAGATCGACGGCAAGGAGTCGCGTGCTCTTCGTCTCGGGCGGATTCGCGGAGGTGCGCGGCGAGACACCTGCGCGTCGTGACCGAGGCGGGCGAGAAGGCCGAGGAGATCGACGAGGAGCGCGCGCAAGGAAGCCGAGGCGCGCGCGCGCGCGCGACTGGCCAGCACGCCCGGCGGCGAGGCGGTCGACCTCGAGCGCGCCGAGGCGGCCCTGCGCCGCGCCCTCTGGCGCCTGCGCGCACTCGAGCACTCGAGCCCATGAGCACGGCCGCAGCGCAGCGAGTGGCGGCGCACGCAGCACTGCGGCGCACTGCGCAAGTCCGACGTCGGGCGCGCGCGTGACGCTCAACGGCTGGGTGCACGCGCGGCGCGACCACGGCGGGATCTACTTCGTCGACCTGCGCGACCGCTACGGCATCACGCAGATCGTGCTCGGCCCCGAGCAGGCCGACGCGGCCAAGCTCGGCCCGGAGTTCACCGTCTCGGTCACGCGGCAGTGTCGTCGCGCGCGAGCCGCAGAACGTCAACCCCGAGCGCGCCACGGGCGAGATCGACGTGCAGGTCGAGCAGCTCGAGATCCTCTCGCGCTCCAAGACAGCCGCCCTTCACGATCGAGGACGAGAACGTGGCGCTCGAGACGCGCTTCCAGTACCGCTACCTCGACCTGCGTCGCCGGCGATGCAGAAGAACCTGATCCACCGCTCGCGCTTCATCAACGCCATGCGACGCGCCTTCGAGCGCCAGGACTTCGTCGAGGTCGAGACGCCGATCCTGACGCGCGCGACGCCCGAGGGCGCGCGCGACTACCTCGTGCCCAGCCGCGTGCACCCGGGCAAGTTCTACGCGCTGCCGCAGTCGCCGCAGCTCTTCAAGCAGATCCTGATGGTCGCGGGCCTCGACCGCTACTTCCAGGTCGCGCGCTGCTTCCGCGACGAGGACCTGCGCGCCGACCGCCAGCCCGAGTTCACGCAGCTCGACATGGAGATGAGCTTCGTCGAGGAGGACGACGTCTTCGCCACCTGGGAGCGGTGCTGCAAGAGACTTTCCGCGAGGCGATGCAGCTCGAGATCCCGATTCCGTTCCCGCGCATGAGCTGGAACGAGTCGATGGAGCGCTTCGGCATCGACAAGCCCGACCTGCGCTTCGGCATGGAGCTCAAGGACGCCGGCGCCTGGGCCAAGGACTCCGAGTTCGTGGTCTTCAAGGGCGCGCTCGAGCAGGGCGGCCGCGTGATGGCGATCGTCGTGCCCGCCGCGCACGCGCTCTCGCGCAAGGACATCGAGGCGCTCGAGGAACTGGCCAAGGGTTCGGGCGCCAAGGGCCTCGCCTACTGGAAGGCTGCCGCCGCACGGCGGATCCGGTCCGCTGGCGCGCTTCTGCGCGGGCGAGCGCGCCGGCGCGCTGATGAAGACGCTCGCTGCCGCCGAGGGCGACACCTGCCTCTTCATGGCCGGCAAGCAGAACCTCGTCTGGCGCGTGCTCGGCGAGCTGCGCAACCACCTGGGCAAGCGCTTCGGTCTGGCCAAGGGCGGCTGGCGCTTCACCTGGGTCACGAGCTTCCCGATGTTCGAGTACGACGAGCAGGCCGGCCGCTGGTACTCGGCGCACCACCCCTTCACGGCGCCGGTCGACTGGAACCTCGGCGGCGAGAACCCGGATCTCGGGTAGTCTCGTCAGCCGCGCCTACGACCTCGTGCTCAACGGCTGGGAGCTGGGCTCGGGCTCGGTGCGGATCCACCGCTCGGACGTGCAGCAGAAGGTCTTCTCGATCCTCGGCATCGGCCCGGAGGAGCAGCAGAAGAAGTTCGGCTTCCTGCTCGAGGCGCTCTCCTACGGCGCGCCGCCGCACGCGGGCTTCGCGGTCGGGCTCGACCGGCTCACGGCGCTCACGCTGGGCCTGGACAACATCCGCGACATGCTGGCCTTCCCCAAGACCACGTCGGCGACGGACCTGATGTGCCAGGCGCCCTCCGAGGTCGCGCCCGAGCAGCTCTCGGAAGTGCACATCAGAGCGCCGTCCCCCCGCCCGCCAAGCCGGCGTGAGCGGGCGCCCGTCTGGCGCGTCCAGCGCGGGGGCACTATGCTCAGCGGCCTCACCACAACCCTCCCGCCCCTGACCAAGGACCTGAGTGACCACTGACTATCGCGTAAACCGGCAGATCCGCATCCCCGAAGTCCGGCTGATCGACCAGAACGGGGAGCAGATCGGGGTCGTCGCCACAGCGGAGGCCATGAAGATGGCCGAGGTCGCCAAGCTCGACCTGGTCGAGGTCTCGCCGATGGCCAAGCCGCCGGTGTGCCGCATCCTCGACTTCGGCAAGTTCAAGTACGCGCAGGCGCAAGAAGGAACGCGGCCACCACAGCCGCGCTTCGCAGCTGAAGGAGTTGCGCGTGCGCCCGGCGATCGACAAGCACGACCTCGAGTATCGCCTCGACGCCGGCCGCAAGTTCCTCGAGCAGGGCCACAAGGTGCAGGTCGTGTGCATCTTCCGCGGGCGCCAGATGGCGCACCCCGAGCACGGCTACGCGGTGATGAAGAAGGTCGCCGAGAACCTCGGCGACATCTGCAAGATCGAGAGCCACGCGCGCCTGCTGGGCAAGCGCATGACGATGCTCTTGTCCCACAAGTAGGGGGACGATGCCGAGGTCGAGCGCGCTGGTCCTCTCCGCGCTGGGGATCGCGCTCGCGCTGTGGACCTGGGGTACGTGGGGCGACGTGCAGGTCGACTGGGGCGGCGAGGTCTACGCCGCCTGGCGCGTCTCGCAGGGCGCCGCGCTGTACCGCGACGTCGCGTACTTCACGGGCCCGCTCTCGCCCTGGGTCAACGCGCTCTGGTTCAAGCTCTTCGGCGTCGGGATCTGGACGCTGTACGTCGCGAACCTGCTGCTGGTCGCGCTCGACACAGCACTTGTCTTCGCGCTCGTGCGGCGCCTGGCGGATCGCTTCACGGCCACGGCCGCGGGCGTCGTGTTCCTGGCGCTGTTCGCCTTCGGGCGCTTCCAGTTCCTCAACGACTCGAACTACGTCGCGCCCTACAGCCAGGAGGTCGCGCACGCGCTGCCGCTCGCGCTCGGCTGCCTGCTGCTGCTCGCGCGCCGGCCGGCGCTCGCGGGCGGACTGTTCGGACTCGTGTTCCTGACCAAGGCGGAGTACACGCTGGCGCTCGGCGCGGCCGCGTTCGCGTTCTTCGTCCTCTCGCGCGCGAGCTGGCGAGCGTGGGGGAGCTTCGCCGTCGCGGCGCTCGTCGCTCCGCTGCTCGCCTGGGCTGCGCTCGCGAGCGCGCTCGGCGCGCGCGAGGCAATGCTGGGCGTGATCGGGGCCTGGCGCTACGTCTTCGATGCGCGCATCACCGAGCTCGCCTTCTACCGCTGGGTGATGGGCACCGACCAGGCCGGCGACAACCTCGTGCGGCTGCTGGAGTACGCCGCCGCGGAGCTCTTGCTGCTCGGCGGCTGCTGGTTCACCGCGCGCAAGCTGCCGCGCACCGATGCGCTCGTCGGCTGGATCGCCGGCGCCGCGCTCGGGCCGCTGCTGGTCTGGCTGCTGCCGCTCTCGAAGTCGGACTGGCTCGAGCTCGCGCGACCGTGGCCGCTCTTCGCGCTGGTAGCCCTGGTCGGGTTCGCCCGGCAGCGCCTCGCCCTGGCGGCATCGTTCGCGACGTTCGGTCTCGCGCTGCTGGCGAAGATGGTGCTCAACACCCGCGTCGAGATGTACGGCTTCGCGCTCGCGCTGCCGGCGAGCCTGCTCGTGTGCCTGCTGCTCGTCGAGACGCTGCCGCGCCTCGTCGAGCGGCGCGGCGGAAGCTTCCTGCTCGCGCGCGCGCTGGGCTGCGGCGCGCTGTGCGCGTTCGCGCTCGGCCACCTGCGCGTGATGGCGCTCTGGCAGAGCGTGCCGACGTACCCGATCGGCGACTGGCCGCGACGAGATGCGCGGCGACGCGCGCACCGGGATCGTCGCGCAGGCTCTGCGCGAGCTCGAGCAGAAACTCAAGCCCGGCGAGAGCTTCGTCGTGCTGCCCGAGGGCGTGCTGCTCAACTACCTCGCGCGCGTGCCCGCGCCGGTGAGGTACGTCAACTACATGCCGCCCGAGCTGTTGATGTTCGGCGAAGAGCAGATGGTCGCCGAGCTGCGCAGCGCCGCCCCCGCGGCGATCGTGCTGCTGCACAAGAACACCGGCGAGTACGGCTTCCCCTGGTTCGGCGCCGACTACGGCAAGCTGTTCGGCGCGTGGATCCGCGAGAGCTACGCGAACGGCGCGCTCTTCGGCGACGAACCGCTGCGCGAGGGCTCGCGCTACGGTGCGCGCGTCTTGTGGCGCAAGGATCTGGGAGGCCGCTGAGGGGATGCGCTGCTTGATCGTGCCCGTGCTGCTCCTCGCCGGCTGCAGCGCTGCGCGCGTGAACGTCGGCCCCGAGCGCGTGCGCGTCCGGGCCGTGTTCATCGTGCCGTCCGACGCGCAGGATCCTCCCGCCGCGAGCGCAGGGCTCGTCGAGCGACAACTCGAATGGGCGCAGAAGCGCTACCGCGAGCTGCTCGAAGGCCGCGAGAGCTTCGAGATCGCTCCCGGCGCGCCGCTCGTGCTGCACAGCCCGAAGGCGATGGCCGAATGGATGGCGACGCAGGACGGCGGCGCCGAGGAGGCTGTGCTCGAGCTCTTCGCGCACGATCACGTCGATCGCTTCAGCTGCGCCTCCGTCTACGTCGTGCTGTTCGTGGGCACGGGCAAGTGGCCCGGCGGCGGCGCGCGGCCGATCAACGGCGGGATCAACACGGGTGGCGGGATCCTGGTGCTGGCCGAGCAGGATCTCGCGGCGCCAAACTTCCAGTCGACGCTGCAGCACGAGCTCGGGCACGCGTTCGGATTGCCGCACGTGGACGTGTACGGCTACGACATGAACGACAATCCGTCGTTCATGTCCTACAACCCGGCCCACCACACGAACGGGTTCGAGCCGAGTGCAACGCCTGGCGCGCTGATCGCGGAAGACCGGCGTGCGTTGAACCACGCGACGCGCGTCTTCCCCAAGCTCGCGCGCGAGCCGCTCGAGATCGCCGCCGCCGGCCGCGAGCTCGGGCCGATCGTCTTCCTCGGGCCGATGCAACTCGCCGGACAGCCCGACTACACGGGGCCGTCGATCGTCGAGTAGAGTGCACCTGGACCATGTTCGTCACCGAGAAACGCGCCAGGATCGGTCGAGTCCTCGTGCTCCTGGGCGTGGTCAACTTCGCCGTGTTCTGGATCGTGGGGGCCTGCATCGGCGGCGACGCCGTCAGCGGGCGCTCGGAGGATGGCCATTATTTCGTGTCCAATCACGGCCAGCTGACTGAGGTGACGCATGCCGTCTTCCTCTACAGCAGAATCCATTCGTACAGCGTCTGGATCACCCATCCACTGGCAGCGGCGGGCTATTGGGTCTCGCACGTCTGGCGCCGGCGGAATCCGAAATAGAGAGTCGGCCGGCCCAGGAGTTCATCGCTTCGCTGGGACCGTCTGCACGCCCTCGAGCAGGTGCTCGCGGATCCATTGCGCGAGCAGACGGTGGTCCTTGCCGCGCGGGTGCGTGCCGCGCCAGACGAGCGCCATGCGCCAGATTCCGCACGCTTCGTCCCACACACCTCGTGAACCAAGTAGGGGTTGGCGATGCTGGTTATTGACCCGTGACGTGCGGCAACTCGGCGGTGCGGAGTCAGCCAGGACTGGAGCGATCCCGCTGGTGCTCGGCATCCCGCGCAGCAGCAACTTTGGAAATGGTATCTGCTGTCCAGAACAGGAGCAGGATCAATGCGAGCAGTGCGACGAGTGCTGAGGTCAAGGCCTCGCGCAGATGAGCAAACTCGGACATGACCTGCCTGATACTGTCCGCAGCGGACTGAAGTCCCGTGGTCGGCTCATTCTCCCGCAGGAATCTCTGATTGATAGTGACGAGTGGCCAAAGGAGCGTAAAGAACAACGAGACCAGTGAGACCATTAGCCCGACCGACCGAATTCGCAAACTCGCGATCTGCCTCGCGATCTCGGTTCGGGCACTGCCCGCGCGCATCTGGTCGAGCATGGCTCCGATGTTCATCACAACAAGTCCGACGAGTACCGCGCAAGCCGGCCAGAACTGCGGGGACACGAATCGTGCACAGCTAACGCCAACCACTAGACCGACCACGGCGGAAACTCGGAGAGCCCAGAGCATTCGTCCTCCTCGGTCGAGGGATGTGAGATGGATTCCTCCCCGATCGTTACCGACATTGTCCTGACTCGGATCTCGCGGATCAAGGACCTTTCACGTTCGACTCTTGGCATGCTCGACGCGTTCAGCCGCGCGCCGCGACACCCTCGGGCAGGTGCTCGCGGATCCATTGCGCGAGCAGACGGTGGTCCTTGCCGCGCGGGTGCGTGCCGCGCCAGACTAGCGCCATTCTGCGCGTCGGCACCGGTGCGGCGAAGGGCAGCGCGACCGTGCCGCTGCCGGCCTTCGCGCGCGCGCCGAGCGCGAGCGCCGGCACCAGCGTCGTGCCCATGCCGGCCGCGACCATCTGGCGCAGCGTCTCGATGCTGGTGGCGCGGAAATCGCCGTCGGAGTGCTCCTTCTGCGCCTGCGCGCGCGCACACACCGCCAGCGCCTGCTCGCGGAAGCAGTGGCCCTCGTCGAGCAGCAGCACGTGCTCGCTCTCGAGATCGCTCTCCTTGACGCTCTTCTTCTGCGCGAGCTCGTGGTTCGCGGGCACGAGCCAGAGGAAGGGCTCGTCGAAGAGCGCGTCGGAGACGAGGCCGGGCGGGACGGGCAAGGCGAGCAGGCCGCAGTCGAGCTGGTGCTGCTCGAGTTCGGCCAGCACGTCGTCGGTCTTGAGTTCGCGAAACACGAGCTTCAACTCGGGGAAACTCTTCGAGAGCGGGCGCGCGAGCCAGGGCAGGAGGTAGGGCGAGAGCGTGGGGATCACACCCAGGCGCAGCGTGCCCGAGAGCGGCGCCTGGCCCTCGCGCGCGAGTTCGAGCATGCGCTCGGCGTCCTCGAGCACCTGCCGCGCCTGCTCGACCACCGTGGCGCCGATGGCGGTCGGGCTGACGGCCTTGGGGCTGCGCTCGAAGAGCGCCACGCCCAGCGTGCGCTCGAGCTTCATGATCTGGGCCGAGAGCGTCGGCTGCGTGACGTGACAGCGCGCCGCGGCGCGGCTGAAGTGACGCTCCTCGGCCAGCGCCACGGCGTAGCGCAGCTCGCTGAGCGTGATCGCGGTCAGGTCGATCTTCATCGGGCGGGCCATCCTAGCGGGCGGAGGGGACGCTCCATAGACGGTCTCGATCGCGCCCATCGAACGCATTGCCTGGGGCGGAACGCCGGCGCGGGCGATGATCGGCCCGTCGCAACAACCCCGTTCACGAGGAATCGAACCATGCTCACCATCGGAGACCGTCTTCCGTCCTTCCAGCTCCAGTCCGTCGTCTCGATCGAGGCCGGCAAGGAGTTCGCCGAGATCACCGACCACAGCCACCAGGGCAAGTGGAAGCTCGTCTTCGCCTGGCCGATGGACTTCACCTTCGTCTGTCCGACGGAGATCGCAGCCTTCGGCGCGCGCGCCGAGGATTTCGAGGACCGCGACTGCCAGATCCTGGGCATGAGCACCGACACGCAGTTCGTGCACCTCGCCTGGCGCAAGCAGCACCCGGATCTCAAGCACCTGCCCTTCCCGATGCTGGCCGACACCAGGCGCGAGCTCTCGAGCGCGCTGGGCATCCTGCACAAGGAGGAGGGCGTGCCGCTGCGCGCCACGTTCCTGGTCGACCCGCAGAACCTGATCCGCTGGGTCAGCGTCAACGACCTCAAGGTCGGCCGCAGCGTGGACGAGGCGCTGCGCGTGCTCGATGCGCTGCAGACCGACGAGCTCTGCCCCTGCAACTGGAAGGCGGGCGAGAAGACGCTGGAGGTTTCCTGATGGAGGCGCTGCGCGAACTGTCGGGTTTCTTCCCCGAGGCGACGAAGGACCTCAAGCTGAACCTGCAGTCCGTGCTCTCGGAGAGCTCGCTCTCCGAGGGCCAGCGCTGGCTGGTGGCGCTCTCCTGCGCGCTCGCGCGCGGCGACCACGCGCTGGCGCGGGCCGTGGCCGCGGCCGCCGGGCCCGTGGCCAGCGAGGCGCTGATCGACGACGCCAAGGCCGTCGCCGCGCTGATGGCGATGAACAACGTCTACTACCGCTTCCGCCACATGGTCGGGAAGGAGTCGTACGCCAGCCTGCCCGCGCGCCTGCGCATGAACCGCCTGGGCCAGCCCAAGACCTCCAAGGCCGACTTCGAGCTCGCCGCGCTGGCGGTCAGCGCGCTCAACGGCTGCGAGCTGTGCATCCAGAGCCACGAGCGGGCCGTGCTGGCGCAGGGCCTCTCGGAGATGCAGGTGCACGATGCCGCGCGCATCGCCGCCGTGATCGCGGGCGCCTCGACGGCGCTCGGGCTCTCGCACTTCGCGCTGGCCACGGCCTAGGAGCCGCACGCCCCGGGTCGCTACGATCCGGGGTGTGGATCCCGAGCACGGCGCAGCGCAACGACGCCCCGTAGGCGGCCAGCTCGCGTTCGCCTGCGTGCTGCTCGTCTGGCTCGGACTGCTGGTCCGGGCGCACGTGTTCGTGGCGCTGCACGCGGCGCGCTTCCCGATCGCCGACGACGTCGCGATCTGGGGCCTCACGCCGCCGCTGGGAGATTTCAGCTGGGGCAGCCTCTGGGCGCTGCACAACGAGCACCGCGTCCCGCTGCCGCGTCTCGTCCTGCACGGGCTCTACAGGGTGACGGGCGACCTGCGCTCGGGCATGTACCTCGAGCTGGAGCTGCTGGGCGCGATCGCACTGGCCATGCTGCTCGCCGCGCGCCGGCTGCGCGGACGTTCGAGCTTCGCCGACCTGTTCTTCCCGCTGGTCTGGCTGCACACGGGCAACGCCGAGAACCTGCTCTCGAGCTGGCAGCTGGTCGAGACGCTGCCGGTCGCGCTCGTCTGCCTGCTGCTGCTCGCCGCGACGCACTCGGCGCGTCCGCCGGGACGCGCGCGCATGCTCGCCTGTGCCGGCGCGGCGCTGTGCCTGCCGCTTTGCGGTGGGGTGGGGATCGTGCAGCTTCCGGCCTGGGTCGCGTGGTTGGCCGCGGCCGCGCGCTCGGGCTGGCGCAGCCTCGATCCCGGCGAGCAGCGCGCGAGCCGCATCGGGATCGGAGCGCTGGGCCTGCTCGCGCTGGTCGGCGCGGGCTATCTCGTGGGCTTCAAGCACCCCGGCCACGTCTACACGACCTCGGCGGCGGAGATCCTGCCGACCGGCGGCGCGCTGCTCGCGCTCTCGATCGGTCCCGCGGCGGCCGCCTGGTGGCCCGGCTCGTGCGTGTTCGTGCTGCTGGCGCTCGTCGCGAGCGCCTGGCTGCTCGCGACGCGCCTGCGACGCGATCCCTCCGAGCGCCTGCGCGCGGCGGGACTGCTGTCTGCCCTGGCGGCCTTGCTGTGCCTGGTGCTGGTGATCGCGGTCGCGCGCGGGAGCTCGGGCTGGCGCGCGGGCTTCGCGGATCGCTACGTGAGCCTCACGGCGCCGCTCCTGTGCGGCGCCTACTTCGCCTGGCTCTTGTACGGCAGCCGCAGCGTCTGCGCCGCGCTCGCGCTCGCCGCCGCTGCGGCCTGGCCGCTGAACGAGCGGCACGGCGAGGAGTACGGCCAGCGCCGCCATGAGCTGGCGCAGCGCTTCGAGGCCCTGGCCCACGCGCGCGCGCCGGTGGGCGAGATCGTCGCGCACTACTCGCGCACGTTCGTGGTCGCGCCCGAGATCGCGCGCGCGCTGCTGAAGCTCTTCGCCGAGCAGGGCCGGCCGCCCTTCGACGCGGCCTGCGCGCCCGCTGCGACAGCCTTCGAGTTCCCGGCCCTGCGGCCCTATCCGGTGCGCATCGAGTCGCAATCGCCCACGCGCAACACGCTCGTGGGGGACGACGCGGTGCTGCTGGTCGAGGCGCCCTGCCGCATCCACCTGCCGCTGCGCGCCGAGCAGCGCGCGTTGCGCGGCAGCTTCGGCATCCCCGACCTCCTGATCGAGTCGCGCCGCAGCCGCCCGCTGCGCTTCGTGATCGAGCTGCTGCCCGAGGGCGGCCCGCCCGTCACGCTGCTCGAGCGCGTGCTCGACGCGAACACGCTCGAGGCGGATCGCACGCCGCAGCGCTTCGATCTCGAGCTCCCCGAGCACGCCGCGGGCGAGGTCGTGCTGCGCGCCGAGCCGGTGAACGACTCCGACGCGGGCTTGCGCTGGACGACCTGGAGCGCGGTCGAGCTGCGCTGAACGCGATTCAGCCCTTCTTCTGCGGGCGGACAAGCCAGACGTCGAGGTGCTCGGGCCCGATCTTCTCGAGCTCAAGGCCCTGCGTGGCGAGCGCGCTGCGCAGCGCCTGCATCCAGGCTTCGGGCGTGCCCGGATCGCTGACTTCGAGCTGAAACTCGTGCTCGCGCAGAACGGCCGCGGTCTCCGGGCCGTAGGTGAAATTGTGCTGGGTCTTCAGCTGGCAGGTCTTGACCAGCTGCTCCAGGTTCGTGTGCGGGCGCGCGCAGGCGCCGAGCAGGGCGAGGGCGAGGGCGGGGACGAGTCGCATGGGGTTCCTCCGGGCTCTGCGACGAAAGACCCGGGCCGGACTTCCCCCCGGGCCCGGTTTTCCTATGCGTCGCGGGCCGCCCGTGCGCGCGTGAAGCGCGTTAGACCATGTGCATCCGCGGCCCGCTGCGGGTCGCGCCCCCCCGAAGTCTCGAGCTCCAGGAGGAGTTCATGTCGAACGCTCGTGTTCTCGCGAATCAGAAGCAGATCCTCGCCAACCAGGCCGCGTTGAAAGCAAACCAGGGCCGCATCCTGGGCAACCAGAAGACGATCACGGCCAATCAGCGCGCGATTCTCGCCAACCAGAAGAAGATCCTGAAGAAGCGCTGAGCGCAGTCACTTCGCCGGCGAAGGCGGGGGCTTCGCGACGAGCTTCTGAAACTCGGGGGAGGCTCGAAGCGCAGCGAAGTCCTCGTCCTTCGCGGCGTTGTCGCGGAAGCGCGGTTCGACCTCGATCGCCTTCTGCAGCGCCGCCAGCGCCTCCTTGTCGTGCTTGGTCAGAGCCTGCGCGCAGGCCAGGTTGTAGAAGAGCGGCGCGCGCTCGCGGCGGTCGAGCTCGGTCAGCAGCGCGCAGGCCTTCTCGAGCGGCGCGATCGAGTCGGCGAAGCGCTTGCCGTCGTGCAGCGCCAGGCTCAAGCCATCGCAGGCCATGGCCCAGCCGAAGCGCTCCTTGGGCCCAGGCTTCTCGAGCTTGCCGATCAGCTCCAGAGCCTGCTCGTAGCAGGCGACCTGCTGCTCGAGCGGCGCCCCGTCGTAGCGCAGGAATTCGGCCTCGACGAAGTTCGCCGTCCACTCGCCGGCGTGCTTGGGCAGGTAGTTCACCTTCCAGCCCTGGCGCCCTGGACCCGAGAGCGCGGCCAGCGTCATCTGGTAGCCGAACTCGTCGGGGTAGTACTCGGCCCAGCCGCGGCGCAGGAGCAGGATGCGCATGGTCTGCACGATGCGCTCGAATTCGGCGCGCGGCAGCCCCTCCTGGCCGTCGGGCGAGATGCGTGAGACGTGCAGGTCGAAGCAGTAGCCCGCGGCGCAGGTGTAGGCGTGGTAGTCGGAGAAGCCCGGCGCGTTCTCGAGCTTCACGCTCGCGTCCACGCAGGCGCTGAGCTGCACGTCGAACTCCGTGCCCGGCACCGCGAAGTGCTTGCGCCAGGCATCGGGCGAGATCGAGCGCGCGTTGGGCTCGGCGATCATGGTCAGGATCGTGCCGGGCGGGTCCATGGTCCCGCTGAAGACGACCTTCTCGCCCAGGCCCTTGCGCAGCGGATCCTGCTCGCCCGACTCCTTCCAGCCGTTCAGCAGCAGCACCACGACCCAGTTGGTCTTCGGCACGCGCGTCTGGATCTGGGTGTGGGCTGTGGGGAGCTGGAGGGCGAGGGCGCTGAGCAGGGCGAGGAGCATGGCCGCAGTCTGCCATCCGCCGCGCTCACTTTCCTGGGGCGGCAGGCGGCTTGCGCACGAGCTCCTGGAACGCGGCCTGTTTGTGCAGCGAGCCGAAGTCCGGCTCCTGCGCGGCGCGCGCGCGCCAGCGGGCGTTCCCCGCGATCGCGCGCGCGAGGCTGGCGAGCGCCGCGGACTCGTTCCCGGTCAGCGCCTGCGCACGCGCCAGCGCGAAGGCCAGGTCCTGGGATTCCTCGCGCTTGGTCTGGGCCAGCAGCGCCTCGCCGTGCTCGAAGGCCGGGAGTGCCTTGGCCGGCTGGCCGTCCTGCAGTTCGGCGAGCCCGAAGCCCTCCTCGGCCATGCCCCAGGCGAAGCGCAGCTTCTCCGTGGGCTGCTCCTCGGCCGCCAGCGCGGTCAGCGCGACCGTGTAGAGCTCGGCCTGCCGCGCGGGTGCCTGCTTCTCGTAGGCGGCGAACTCGGCCTCGACGAAAGGCGCCAGCCAGGGGTGCGCGCGCATGGGCAGCACGCGCTTCTTCCAGGCCGCCTGCGCCTCGCCGGCGAGCGCGCGCGACGTCATTTCTTCGGCCAGGCCCTGCGGGTAGTCGTCGATCTTGCCGTGGCGCAGCAGCAGCACGCGCACGGACTTCAGCATGCGCTCGAGCTCGGTGCGCTGCAGCGGCTTCGTCGGGCGCAGGAGGCGCAGCTCGAAGTGCTGATCCCCGGCGGCGACGTAGGCGTCGAGGTTCGCGACCTCGACCCCGTCGAAACGCAGCGAACGATCGACGCAGTGGAACCCCTCGAGGTCGAAGTTCCCGCCGGGCTGGTACTCGGGCTCGAGCCGCCGCAAGCGGTGCGCCTCCCAGAAGTTGAACGGCAGCGAGTGCAGGTGCACAAGCGTGTTGCCGGGCTGCAGCTCGCCGCTCAGCAGGCACACGTCCTCGGGGTTGAGCCGGACGTACTTCGTCTCGACCCCGCCCTTCCAGCCCGGGAGCTCCAGCGCAACGACCCAGGGCGTGTCGGGCACGCGCACCTCGACCGTGCTGCCCGCCAGGGGGCCGGCGACGAGCAGCGCGAGCAGGCAGGCGAGCAGCATCGCGTCCCAGTATGCCCAAGGGCCGGCAGGGGCGTGCCCCCTTGCCCCGCCCGCGCCAACCGCTATGCTGTTCCGCCTCCAAGTCCCGGGCTCAACCCGGGCCCCTGCGAGCGGCTGGCATGCCAGTGACCAGGGATTCGTTCCGATCCAACGAGGAAGTCCGATGCCCAAGCACAAGTCGCGCGGAAGCGTCAAGAAGCGCTTCAAGGTCACCAAGTCCGGCCGCATCACCTGCAGCCACCCCGGCCGTGGTCACATGCACGCCAGCTACTCCGGCGAGACCGGACGCAAGCTGCGCCGCAAGATGATCCTCAACAAGACTTGGAGTGATCTCATCCGGCCGATGCTGCAGGGAGGACGCTGAGCCATGGTGCGCGTAACGATCGGCGCCGCCCGCCGGCGCAAGAAGAACCGCTACTTCAAGCAGGCCAAGGGCTACTGGGGCGGCCGCTCCAAGCTCTGGCGCACGGTGCGCGAGACGCTGCTGCGCGCCTGGGCCTACGGCACGCGTGACCGCCGGCACAAGAAGCGCGTCTTCCGCCGCCTGTGGATCGTGCGCGTCAACGCCGCGGCGCGCCTGCGCGGCATGAGCTACTCGCAGCTGATCGACGGCCTGAACAAGGCCAAGATCGCGCTCAACCGCAAGCAGCTCTCCGAGATCGCGATCCACGATCCGAAGGGCTTCGACGCGCTGGTGAACGAAGCGCGCGCGGCGCGCAAGTAGCGCCGGGGTCGCAGATGAGCGACCACGAGGAGCTCCTCGCGCGGATCGCCGGGTCGAAGGATGCCAGCGCGGTGCGCCAGCACCAGGAGACTGCCGCCGAGCAGTTGCGCAGCGCCGTCCCCGGACTGTTCGCCTCGATTCCCGGGCTGCCGCCCGGGGAGCGCAAGGCGCGCGGACAGCTGGCGAACGAGGCCAAGCGTCGCAACGAGGAGATCCTCGCCGCCTGCAAGGCCTGGTTCGAGAAGGCCGAGCTCGAGTCCGAACGCTCCGGCGCCGGCTTCGACGCGACCATCCCCGGCAGGCGGCCCGAGCGCGGGTCGCTGCATCCGGTCACGCGCGTGACGCGCGAGCTCGAGGACCTCTTCACCTCGATGGGCTACGTCGTGCTCGACGGGCCCGAGGTCGAGCTCGACTGGTACAACTTCGAGGCGCTCAACATCCCGCGCGACCATCCGGCGCGCGACATGCAGGACACGTTCCGCTGCGACCCGCAGGGCAAGCGTCGTCCTGCGCACGCACACTTCGCCGGTGCAGGTGCGCGCGATGGAGCGCATGAAGCCGCCGTTCCGCGCGATCGTGCCGGGCAAGGTCTTCCGCCAGGAGACGACGGACGCGTCGCACGAGCACACGTTCCACCAGATGGAGGGCCTGGTCGTCGGCAAGGACCTCTCGGTCGGCCACCTGATCGGCGCGATGAAGACGCTCTTGCGCGGCGTCTTCGGCAAGGAGATCGAGGTGCGGTTGCGGCCGGGCTATTTCCCGTTCGTCGAGCCGGGCTTCGAGCTCGACGCGCGCTGCCCGTTCTGCAAGGAGGGCTGCAGCGTGTGCAAGCGCTCGACCTGGATCGAGCTCCTGCCCTGCGGCATGGTGCACCCGAACGTGCTCGCGCACGGCGGCATCGATCCCGAGGTGTGGAGCGGCTTCGCCTTCGGCCTCGGCCTCTCGCGTCTGGTGATGCTGCGCTACGGCATCGACGACGTGCGCCACCTGCTCTCCGGCGATCTGCGCTTCCTGGAGCAGTTCGCATGAAGGTCAGCTACCGCTGGCTCGGCCGGCACGTCGACCTCACGGGCATCACGCCCGAGAAGGTCGTCGAGGACCTGACGCTCTCGACCTGCGAGGTCGAAGGGCTCGAGCGCTTCCTGCCGCATCTCGCACGACGTCGTCGTCGGGCACGTCAAGACGCGCGAGAAGCATCCCGACGCCGACAAGCTCTCGCGTTGCACGGTCGACGTCGGCGACGGCGACGCTGCGCACGATCGTCTGCGGCGCGCCCAACGTCGACGCGGGCCAGAAGGTCGCGGTCGCGCTGCCGGGCACGGAGCTGCCGGGCGGGCTCAAGATCAAGAAGTCGAAGATCCGCGGCGTCGAGTCGGACGGGCATGATCTGCTCCGAGCGCGAGCTCGGTCTCGGCGACGAGCACAGCGGCATCTGGGTGCTGCCGGCCGACGCGCCGCTCGGAAAGCCCGTGGCCGAGGCGCTCGGCCTCGACGACTGGGTGATCGAGATCGACAACAAGTCGCTCACGCACCGGCCGGATCTGTGGGGCCACCGCGGTATCGCGGGCGAGATCGCGGCGATGCACCGGCGCAAGCTGCGCCCGCTCGAGAGTGCGCTGCCGGCGCCCGGCAAGGGCGCTCCGTTCCCGTGCGCATCGAGACGCCGAACTGCTCGCGCTACCTCGCCGTGCCGATCGACGGCGTCGCGGCGCGGCGCTCGCCGGACTGGCTGCGCGCGCTGCTCTTCGCGGTCGGCCAGCGGCCGATCGACCTGCTGGTCGACCTCTCGAACTTCGTGATGCTCGACCTCGGGCAGCCGAACCACGTCTTCGACCGCTCGCGGCTCTCGCCCGAGGGCATCGTCGTGCGCAATGCGCGCGCGGGCGAGACGCTGCAGACGCTCGACGGCGTCGAGCGCAAGCTCACGACCGAGGACATGCTGATCTGCTCGGGCGACGCGCCGGTCGCGCTCGCGGGCGTGATGGGCGGCGAGGGCTCGAAGGTCGAGAGCGGCACCGACACGCTCCTG
Organism: uncultured Planctomycetota bacterium; assembly: GCA_963829015.1. Classification (GTDB taxonomy): domain Bacteria; phylum Planctomycetota; class UBA1135; order UBA1135; genus JADJLZ01. The sequence goes on from CAWHGR010000001.1 coordinate 1,410,448, forward strand.
CTCGAGGTCGCGAGCTTCCACTTCGCCAGCGTGCGCCGCACGGCGCAGCGCCTCGCGCTGCGCACGGATTCCTCGGCGCGCTTCGAGAAGAGCCTCGACCCGACGCTGCCGCTCGCGGCGGCGGCGCACTTCGTGCAGCTCCTGAAGGAGATCGAGCCGCGCGCCAGCCTGCCGGCGCCCTGGACCGACGCTGGCACGTGGACCGACCCCGCGCGCACGCTGCGCCTGCGCCCCGAGCGCGCGCGCACGCTGCTCGGCGCCGAGATCCCCGACGCGCGCATGGCCGAGATCCTCTCGCGACCTCGGCTTCGGCGTGACGCAGCGCCGGCGGCGCGCTCGAGGTGCGCGTGCCCAGCGCGCGCGCGACGAAGGACATCACGCTCGAGCAGGACCTGATCGAGGAGATCGGCCGCATCCACCGCTACGGCAACATCCCCGAGCGCCGCTCGTGGGCGAGATCGCGCCGCCCCGCGCGACGCGGGCTGGAACCGGCGCATGCTCGTGCGCGCGCTCCAGGATCGCCTCGTCGGGCGCCGGCGCGCTTCCACGAGACGCTCTCGTACTCCTTCGTCTCCGACGCGCTGGTCGGCACGCTGGGCCTCACCGACCAGCGCTTCGTCGCGGTCGTCAACCCGGTCGCCGAAGGGCTCTCGAAGATCCGCCGCGCACGTGCTGCCGAGCCTGCTCGACAAGCTCGGTCCTGAATCGCCGGCAGTCGCGGCGACGTGCGCCTGTTCGAGATCGGCAAGGGCTACCAGCCCGAGTACGCGAGCACGCGCGGCGAGCCGCGCGAGGTGCACGAGCTGGCGCTCGTGCTGGGCCGGCGAGCCGCGCAAGGAGGCGCGCTTCGACGCGACGCGCCTGCTCCGAGCTGCGCGGCCTGCTCGACGAACTCGTCGCAGCGCTCTTCTGCGAGCCGCTCGCCTGGCTGCCTGCGGCGTCGGAGCTCGTGCCCAGCTGGGCGCACCCGGGCATGTGCCTCGCGGGCCGCTCTGGCACGCAGGAGGACCTGCTGGTGACGCTCGCGCCGCTCGAGCCGGGCCTCGCGCGCGCGCTGGGCCTGGCGGGCGAGCTCGCCAGCGACGCGGTCGCGGCCGAGCTCTCGATCGACGTGCTGCTGGCGGCTCCGCGCCGCGCGCAGGGCTACCGTTCGCTGCCGAAGTTCCCGCTGGTCAAGGTCGACGTGGCCGCGGCCGCGCCGGCGGGCGTGCCGGCGGGGACGCTGGCCGCGGCGCTCGAGCGCGCGGGCAAGGGCCTCGTCGACGGGCTCGAGCTCTTCGACCTGCTACCAGGGACCGAACCTCGGTCCCGGCAAGCGTTCGCTCGCCTGGCACGTCACGCTGCGCTCCGACGCGCGCACGCTGACCGACGAGGACGTGGCCAAGTTCCTGCAGCGCGTCGAGCGCGAACTCGCTGCGGCGGGCGCTGAGCTCCGCCGCAGCTGAGTCGCCTCAGTCGCTCACGGCACCCAGAGCAGGCGCCAGCCGTTGGTGAAGTTGGCGTGGAGTCCGCAAGGTCCGGCCGGGTTGCGGTACCAGGCCTGGTAGTAGCGCGTCGCGCCCGCGGCCGGGATCTGGCCGCGCACCGAGAGCAGCGGATCGCCGGCCTGGGGGTACGAGGCCGTGCCGCCGGCGCCCGCGTTCTTGATCGCCAGACGGATCACGGGCGCGCCTCCGGAACAGATCAGGCCGTCGTAGCCGTGCGAGCCCAGGCCGCCCTGGTTGGGGTGCGCGCCCTGGAAGAAGAGCATGAAGACGTTCGGCTGGACCTGCGTCACCGTCAGCAGCATGTCGTCGTTGCTGAGGTAGGCGTGGCCGACGCCGATGAGCTTTCCGCCGAAGCCCAGGCTGTTCAGGCAGCCCTCCTGAGCGCCGACGAGCGAGTAGTTCGAGCACGGGCAGGTCGTCCCGGAGCCGTCGCCGAAGCAGAACGGCATGCCGTTGATGGTCTCGCACTCGTCCGGGACTCCGTTCCCGTTCACGTCGGTGCTGAAGCCCAGCGCGATGTCGCAAGCGTCGGGCCGGGTGTTCTGGTTGCAGTCCGGTGCGCCGGCAGCGATCTCGCAGGCGTCGCCGACCCCGTCGCCGTTGCAGTCCTCCTGCCCCGGATTGGCGTGGGCCACGCAGTTGTCGCAGGCGTCACCGACCCCGTCGAGGTCGACGTCGAACTGCAACGGGTTCGAGAGCGCGGGGCAGTTGTCGATGCAGTCGGCGATCCCGTCGCCGTCGTTGTCCGTCTCGGGATTGCCGCAGCCGCACTGCAGCGGTGCGATCTTGAGCGGATCGTTCGGGCAGAGGTCCGCGCAGTTGGGCGAGCCGTCGCCGTCGCTGTCGGTCTCCGCCACGCCGCAACCGCAGATGCCGGGGTTGATCTTCAGCGGGTCGTTGGGGCACAGGTCGATGCAGTTGGCCGTGCCGTCGCCATCGGAGTCCGTGTCCGCGACGCCGCAGCCGCAGACACCGGGCAGCGTCTTGAGCGGATCGCTGGGGCAGCCGTCGATGCAGTTCAGGACACCGTCGCCGTCCGAGTCGAGGTCGGCGACTCCGCAGCCGCAGACGCCCGGGCTGGTCTTGTTCGGGTCGGTTGGGCAGCCGTCGTGGCAGTCCGGCGTCAGGTCGCCGTCGGTGTCGGTCTCGGGCGCGCCGCAGCCGCACACGCCGGGGCTGATCTTGAGCGGGTCGTTCGGACACCCGTCCACGCAGTCGGGCGTGTTGTCACCGTCGGTGTCCGTCTCGGGCACGCCGCAGCCGCAGAAGCCCGGCGTGGTTTTCAGCGGGTCGTTCGGGCAGCCGTCCGCGCAGTTGGGCGTGCCGTCGCCGTCGCTGTCGGTCTCGGGGTTCCCGCAACCGCAGTAGCCCGGTGCGACCTTGAACGGGTCGTTCGGGCAGCCGTCCAGGCAGTTGACCGTGCCGTCGCCGTCGCTGTCTCCGTCGCTCACGCCGCAGCCGCAGATGCCCGGGACGAGCTTGAGCGGATCGAGCGGGCAGCCGTCGTTGCAATCGGCCACGCCGTCCTCGTCGCTGTCGATATCCGGGTTCCCGCAGCCGCACACGCCGGGAGCGCTCTTGAGCGGGTCCGCCGGGCACTGGTCATTGCAATCGGGGGTGCCGTCGCCGTCCGAATCCGTGTCCGCGACGCCGCAGCCGCACAGGCCCGGAACGACCTTGGCCGGATCGATGGGGCACAGGTCGCTGCAGTCCACGGTCCCGTCGCCGTCCGAGTCGGTCGTGTCGAAGCTCAGCACGGCGATCGAGCTGGTGATCGAGCCGCAGGCGTTGGACACGACCACGTCGTAGTTGCCGAGTTCGGGCACGCCGACCGGCGTGATCGTCAGGAACGGCGTCTGCGTACCGCCGTAGTGCCCGCCGTCGACGAGGTCGATCCCGTTCTGCCGCCACTGGTACGTGAGGTTGCTGCCGACCGCCATGATGCTCAGGTTCGCGATCCCGGCGGCGCAGACCTGGACGTTGTCAGGCTTGTTGACCAGCCCGGGGCAGTTCAGGACGCTGATCGACCCCGTGGGCAGCGTGCCCGTCGTGCCGAAGGTCCAGTTGGCCGCGTTGGCGATCGCGGTCAGCCACTCGTCCTGCGTGCCGGTGCTGAGCGCGCCCGTGTCGAACGCCATGAAGTTCTGGGTCGGGCCGTCGTGCAGGAACGTGACCTCGGTGTGGCTGGCGACCGAGAGTCCGGGCGGCTGTCCGCCCGTGTTGTCGCTCGAGCTGTGCTCGAAGACCACCGGTGTCGTCCAGCATGTAGAGGTGCAGCTGGATCGCGGTGTTGAGCGGATTGACGATGTTGGAGTGCTGGAAGGCGTAGATCTGGTCGCCCGCGCTCGAGAGGCTGAGCGTGCTGTAGCTGCCGGTGAGCGCGCCGACGATCGGGCTGCTCGTGTCCCAGACGAATTCCGGGCCAACGTCCGTCGAGGAGATGATCGTGCCGGCCGTGATGTAACTCAGCGCCCTGAATTGCACGATCTGCTCGGCCCCGTTGCCGTCCGTGGTGCCCGCCGGATTGCGGAAGCCCAGGCCGGTCCAGCCGTTGTTGGTGAAGTAGATCGTCGTGCCGGGCGTGAAATCGGACAGCGCCACGATCGTGAATGCGTCGGTGGGCGAGCCGTTGTCCTGCCAGCCGATGATCGCGACGTTGCCGGCGGTCAGGTTGATCTGCGCGGACGAGGGGGCGGCGAGGTAACCGCAGGCGAGCAGGGCGGTGAAGGCGGAAGCCAGGCGCTGTAGGAGCATCGCGGTGGACTCTCTGAGGTGTTGTCCCGGAGATGGGATCAAACGGTAGGGGGGGACGCGGGGGGGCCCAGGCGCGAGGTGGAAGCTTGCGAACTCAGCACGAGACGCGGGGGCAGAGATCGAGTCTCCCCCTGATTTCGATTCTCCGCAAGCCCTCCAGGTCGCCCGAGTGTGGACCTCCGATGGCGCCTCGATGTCATTTGTTCCATGTTTTCCAGCACAGGCAGGTATTGGCGCCCTGTTTGGCCCCAGCCCGCGCCGCCGGATGCCCTAGACTTGCACGTTGGCGATCCGAGCACCGAGCGCAGGCGCCAACCCGGCCGATAGGCCCCATCCGTGAAGGTCGTCCTCGTCAATCCCCCCAGCCCGCCCGAGTTCAGGGTCAGCCGCGGCTTGATGGGAGGCTTCGGGATGGCGGTCAACCCCGAGCTGCTCTACCCGCCGATCGAGCTGGCGCACGTCGCCAGCGTGCTCGAAGCGGCCGGCCACCAGGTCGCGATCCACGACTCCGACGCGCTCGGTCTCGACGTCGAGGGTGCGCGCAAGGCGATCGCCGCCGAGAAGCCCGACCTCGTCTGCGTCGATTCCTCGAGCACCTCGCTCGACCAGGACCTCGCGCCTGTGCCGCGCGCTGCGCGCAGAGCTCGGCGTGCCGGTCGCGATCCTCGGCTCGCAGGTGACCTACACGCCGGGCGAGATCTTCGAGCACGACAACGTCGACGTCGTCGTGCGCGGCGAGCCCGAGTACACCGTGCGCGAGATCGCCGCGCGCGTGGCCGGGAAGCGCGACCTGCAAGGCGTCGCCGGCACGAGCTGGCGCGCCAAGGACGGCCAGGTCGTGCACGAGCCCGAGCGGCCGAAGATCGACAACCTCGACGAGCTGCCGCTGCCCGCGCGCCACCTGCTCGACAACCAGCGCTACCGCTTCCCCGGCGTCGACGGCCCGATCACGACCGTCAAGAGCTCGCGCGGCTGCCCGCTCAACTGCACCTTCTGCGGCTACACGCTCGCGCAGGGCCTGCGCTTCCGCTTCCGCAGCCCGGCGCACGTGCTGGCCGAGCTCGTCGACCTGAAGCGCGTGCACAAGCTCTCGCACGTCGTCTTCCGCGACCCGATCTTCACCACGCGCAAGGACCGCATCCACGAGCTCTGCGCAGGGCATCGTGCGCGAGAAGCTCGAGCTCGTCTGGCAGTGCGAGACCGCGATCAAGACGCTCGACCGCGAGGTGCTTGAAGTCGATGGCCGCCGCCGGCTGCAAGCATCTCTCGGTCGGCGTCGAGTCCGGCAACGTCGAGATCCTGCGCAAGCACTGCGGCTCGAAGCTGCTCGACGGCCAGAAGCGCCTCGACCTCGCGCGCTGCGTCGAGGTCTTCGACTCCGCGCGCGAGTTCGGCATCGAGACGCGCGCCTTCTGCATGATCGGCTTCCCCGAGGAGACGCCGGCGATGGTCGAGGAGACCTTCGAGCTCGTCGAACGGCTCGATCCGGATCAGGTGCAGTTCTGCGCGGTGACCGCCTACCCCGGCACGCCGCTGTACAAGATCCTGCAACGGCAGCCGGGAGTTCGACTACGCCTCGATGACGGGCTTCCAGGCGCTCGAGGGCAACGAGCACATGAGCGCCGAGGAGATCCAGGAGAAGATCCGCGAGGGCTATCGAAGGTTCTACCGCCGGCCCAAGCGCCTCGTGCGCGAGATGGCGAACCCGGTGCGCTTCGCCGGCAAGCTCGCGCGCTACTTCACGCTGTTCAGGAAGCGGGCCTGAGGCCGCGGGCTCACGCGCCTCCGATGTGGCTGCGCACGGCGTACGTCGGCCGGTCCAGCATGCGGAAGTGGATGCGCGCCAGGTACTCGCCGATGATGCCCAGCGCGAAGAGCTGTGCGCCCGAGAACACGGCGATGATGCTCGCCAGGAACGGGAAGCCCGCCACCGGGCTGCCGCGCAGGAGATAGCTCAGCAGCACGTAGGCCAGCACGCAGAGGCCGAAGAGCGTGAAGACGAAGCCCACCCAGCTGGCCAGCTTGAGCGGCAGAGCGCTGTAGCCCGTGACCATGTTGAGCGCGTGCGCCACTAGCTTGCGGTAGGTGTAGTTCGACTGCCCGTGGCGCCGTTCCTCGTGGCGCACCCGCACGAAGTCGAAGCGCGTCGTGGACCAGGAGAGCAGCACGTCGAGCGAGACGTGCTGGCTGCTGCAGTTCGCGAAGGCCTCGCGCAGGCAGGTACGGAAGACGCGCAGGGCGCCGACCGAGCGCGCGTTGTCCGCGCCGAGCGACTTCTGCAGCACGACCTTCGTCATCTGCGAGGCCAGGTCGCGCAGCAGGCCGTGCTGCTGGCGCTCGGGCGGGCCGTAGACGACGTCGCAGGCGGGGACCATGCGCGCCAGGAGCTTGGGCAGCTCCTCGGGCGGGTGCTGCAGGTCGTCGTCCATGGTCGCGATCAGCTCGTGGCGCGCGGCGCGGATGCCGCACAGCAGCGCGTTGTGCTGGCCGTAGTTGCGCAGCAGGTCGATGCCGCGCACCCAGCCGTGGCGCGCGACGAGCTCTTCCACGACCTTCCAGGAGCCGTCGCGGCTGCCGTCGTTGACTAGCAGCAGCTCGAAGCGCGAGGAGTGCGCGCGCAGCACGGGTTCGAGGCGCGCGACGAGCTCCGGCAGCGAGACTGCGGCGTTGTAGACGGGTACGACGACAGAGAGCGTGGGCAGGCCGGGGTCCATGCGCGTGCGGGCCATCCTACTCGCGCGCGCGCCTGCGCGCTCCGGCGCAAGCGCACGCTGGTCCGCGCGCTCGCGCAGCGTTACCATCGCTGCGTGATGCGCTCGAAACGATCTCCCCGCCGACCCCGGACCAGGAACTGATCGTGCAGCCGACCTCGGAAGGGGCCGCCGGGTTCGAGCGCTCGAATCCGCGGCCGGGGCAGCTCCCGCGCACCTGGAGCAGGCTCGACTACGAGCGCTTCGGCTTCGGCGTCGCGAAGCTCGACGACTTCCGCAGCGAGACGCCCGCCCAGGCGCTCGAGCGGCTGCGCGGCGACGGCGTCAAGCTCGTGATCTCGCGCGTCGATGCCGCGGATGCACGCCTGGTGCGCGACCTGCAGCAGAACGGCTTCGAGTACATGGACTCGCAGCTCGGCTACGGCATGTCCGCCCGCCAGGCGGCCGCCGTGCCGCTCTCCGCGCGCGCGGGAGCGGAGCTCGGCGGGCCGCAGGACAGCGCCGCGCTGTGCCAGATCGCCGCGATCGTCTTCGAGGGCTTCGGGCACTACTTCGCCAACCCGCGCCTCGATCGCGACCGCTGCCGCGAGATCTACGTCGACTGGACCAACCGCACGCTGACCGACACCGAGTTCGCCGACAAGGCCTTCGTCTACCGCCACGAGGGCCGCGCGGTGGCGCTCTTCTGCGCCAAGATGGTCGGCGAGGGCGAGGGCAAGTACGTGCGCGGCGGGATGGGCTTCGTGGCCCCCGCGTTCCAGCGCGAGGGCGTCTTCAAGCGCCTGGTCGCGGCCGCCGTGTGCTGGGCCGGCGAGGAGGGGGTCGGCCTCGATCGCAACCTCGTGCACTCGACGAACTACCCGGTGAACGCGGTGTTCACCAGGCTCGGATTCAAGCTGACGAGCCACTGGATGACGTTCCACCGCTGGCTGGGCTGAGAGCGAGGGAGCGGAATCCGCTCCAGCCTGTCGCCGAGGGAGGAGAGTGCGCTCTATCCAGTTGGAGCCCCCGGTGAAGCCTGCCTCTCTCGCGTTCTGGATCCCGTGCCTGATCGCTGCAACGAGCGCACACGTGCTCCTGGCCGAGTGGGTCGTGAGCTGTGAGCTCCCGCGCGTCCTCGCGCCCGAGGTCATGCCCGACTTCGAACTTCGACTCGCTCGATCGACCGTCCTTCAGAGCGGCGCGGCCGACTCGCGCTTCGATCCCCGGGAGAGTCTGGAGGATTGCGGCGAACTGGTCTCCTGCGGTTACTCCATCGAGATGATCGACGGGCTGGAGGTGCACATCCCGCACTGCTGGTGGGGACGTACCGACGAGCTGGACTTCCGCGACGATCTGATCGCGGAGATCGCCGACGAGGGCGCGGGCGTCGAGTGGGCCGGCGACTACTTCCGTGGCGCCGAGCACGCAAGCGCGGCGGCATTGACGCTGGGGCCCTGTGGAGGAGCGTGGTGCGCGAGAGTGCTCCCTCGCGGATGGCATCGGGCCCGGCTTGGCCGGGCAGGTTGTCGAGCGGCTGGATGGGCTGCTCGAGATCCGACTCGGCAGGGAGGAGTGCGTGCGCAAGTCCCTCTGGCCCGTGCAATGGGGCGAACGGCGCTACCTCGTGGAGCCGGCGAGGCTGGAGGAGTTCCTGCAGCAGGCGCGCGCGGGAGCCGAGCCGCGAGATTCGAGCTACGGCTCGTACCTCCTGCGCGTCGGCGACGAGCGACTGCCCGTCGCCGGTGAGCCCAGAATTGTCGAAATCGTGCGCTGAATGCACACTCGACGCCGCACTCCCGTCAGCGCTGTATGAGCTTCGTCTGAGTTGCCCTCTCGCACTCCGGATCGCGCACCCGGGCGGCGTGCGGCCACTAGACTCGCTGCAGACACGTCACGCACCGCGGGCGCCGTGAACCGTCTTTCGCGCCCGCAGCTCTTCTCGCGACTGGAATCCACCATGACTCGTCTCGCCCTCGCCGCCACACTCGGCGGCTCGCTCGCTGTCTTCGCCCTCAGCTCCGCCCTGCTCGCTCCGCCGCCGCCGCCGGTGATGTCGTGGGTCGCGCACGTCCCCGTGCAATCGCCCTCGGCGCGGGCGGGGATGACCTCGGCCTACGATCCGATCAGCCACAAGCTGGTGATCTTCGGCGGCTACGACGCGAGTTCGTACCTGCCCGAGACCTGGACCTACGACGGAACGACATGGACGCAGGAGCAGCCGGCCGCGACGCCGTCCGGGCGCGCGGGCGCGTCGATGGCCTACGACGCGGTGCAGCACGTGCTCGTGCTCTACGGCGGCTTCGACGGGCAGCAGCACCTGGGCGACACGTGGATCTGGGACGGCGCGGCCTCGAGCTGGACGCAGGCGAACCCGGTGCACCATCCCGCGGCGGTGACGGGGCCGATCCTGTTCACCGATCCGGTCAACGGGCACGCGGACGAGTACGGCGGCTTCACCGGGCAGTTCTACCAGTCGACGACCTGGCGCTGGAGCGGCACGGACTGGCAACAGGTCCCGACGGCGACCTCGCCCTGGGCGCGCTCGACCGCGGTGGTGGCACTCGACCGGCCGGCCGGGAAGGTGGTGATGTTCGGCGGCCTGGGCAGCATCAACACGGCCAACACCTGGACCTTCAACGGCAGCAACTGGACGGAAGAGAGCCCGGCCGTGCAGCCGCCGAACCGCTACTACTCGAAGGCGGCCTTCGATCCCTTCCTCGGGCACGTGGTCGTGTTCGGGGGCGGCTCGGGTGGCACCGACCTGGCCGACACGTGGCAGTGGACCGGCAGCAATTGGCAGCACTTGCAGCCGATCCACTCGCCGGCGCCGCGCGAGTCGTTCGCGCTGGCCTACGACCCGGTGGTGGGCAGCATCGTGCTCTTCGGTGGCGAGGACCCGAGCACGCAGTTCAGCGACACGCGCTGGCTGGCGCTGCGCCACTGAGCGCCGCGGGCTAGCGCCGCAGCCCGGCTTCGCGCGCGAGGCGCTCGACGTCGAGATCGCGCACGTACTGCACGAGGTTCTGCCACTCGGGGTGGAATCCGAATCCGCCCTGCGTCATCTCGGCCAGGGCCTCGTCCTTGGTCCAGCCCTCCAGCGCGACGCGCTCGATCGCGCACATCATGCCGGTGCGGTCGGCGCCCCACTGGCAGTGCACGAAGACCGGCTGCCGCGCCGGATCGGTGACGAGGCGCAGGAAGCGCACGACGTCCTCGTCCTCGGGATGCCAGGCCTTGAACGAGATGCGCTCGTATTTCAGGTTCGCGTCGATCGGGATGCTGTCGGCGTGCAGCGAGCGCAGCGAGACCACGCTCTTCACGCCCAGCCGGCCGAGCTCGAAGAAGCCCTCGCGCGTCGGTTGGCCGCCGCGGTAGAAGAGCGGCGAGATGCGATGCAGGTTGGGCAGGCCGGGGCGCTCGAGCGGCGCGGCCCAGCTGCGTTCCAGTTGCGTGCGCTGCGCCTCGTCCTGCGGCAGGATCTGCGGCGTTGGCGCGCAGGCCGGAGTCGCCGTGCAGGCGAGCAGCCACAGGAACGCGGAAGCGGAGCGCACGCGCACAGCCTAGCGCACCGGGGGCTGCGTGGCATGGGCGCGCGCTTCCACTATCATCTCCCGCCTCGTGGCAACCGAGTCCCGATTCCCGCGCTGGGCTGGCGCGCTGTGCCTCGTCGCCGGCTGCGCCGCGACGCACCCGCGCGAGGGGCCGAGCGTCCCGGCCCTGCTGCCGGCGCTCGAGCACTACGCCGGCTCGCCGCTCGCCGGTGCGGCCGAGGAGGCGGGCGCGCTGGCACCCGAGCCCGCGAGTTCCTACGTCGTGCGTGCGCGACTCTACGCGCTGGCGCACCGCGCGGGCGCGCTGCACCGCGAGGCGGATTCCGATCCGGGCGCAGCTGCCGCGGCGGGTCCCTTCGCGCCGCTCTCGGCGCACACGCGCCTCGCGGCCGCCGTGCGCGGCGACCAGCCGTTCCGTCCCGCCGGGGACCTCGGTCTCGCGGCGCGGATCGCGGCCGGCGAGGAGGCGCGTGCCTGGGTCGCCGAGCTCGAGACGGCGCCGGATTTCGAGCGCCGGCTGGTGGCGGAGTTCGATGGAGCCCTGCCCGAGGGCGTGACGACCGCGCTCTCGCTCTGCTCGCGCGAGGCGCGGGCGGTGCCGGGCACGGGCGCCCTGCGCAGCCGCGTCGCGCTCGAGATCGCGCGCGGGCCCGCCGGGCTCTCGGCGGTCGTCGTGCGCGAGGAGCGCTCCGCGCTGCCCGGCGAGACCGGGGCCCTGGACCCCGAGGCGCGCGTGCTGCTGCGCGAGTACGGTCTGCTCGACCTCGCGCCCGCGCTCGACGGCGCGCCGCTCGTGTTCGAGCTCCTGCGCGCGCCCGACGAGGCGGCCGGCGCTCCGCTGTGCTGGGTGGTCGAGGTCGCGAGTGCGCCGGCGGACTCGGAGGCGCACGCGCGTGCGCACGAGCGCATGCTGGCCGAGACGCTCTCGAACGCGCGCTCGGCCCGCGCGCGGCGCGCGCACCTCGCGCGACGGGAAGAGCAGGGCCGCGAGATCGAGAATGCGCTCGAGGCGCTGCGCGGACTGCGCGAGGCGCGCCCGGCGCTGGTCTTCCTCGCGGGTGCGACCGGCGCCGGCCTCGCGGGCGACCTCGCGCTGATCGCCGACGATGCCGCGCTCGGGCGCTTCGTCAAGGAGGTGCTCGAATCGGTACCCGACGCGCAGGCGGCGGCGCAGCAGGGCGCGACGCTCGGTTTCGTGCTCGAGTCGCGCGCCTGGGCCTTCCTCACGCGCGGCATGGACGAGCAGCCGCTCGCGCCGGAGGTGCTCGGGCTGCTCGTCGCCCACGGCGGCGAGCTGGCGCGCTCGCTGGGAGCCGTCGAGGACCTGCTGGCGGGCGCGAAGGACCTCGCCGCGCTCGAGGCGCGCATCGTGCAGGAGAACCGCGACGCGCTCGAGGACGCCAGCGCGGGTGTGCGCGTGCGTGCCTGCGATTGGCTTGCCGCGCGCGCTCTCGCACCGCAGGGCTACGATCCGCTGGGGACGCTGGCAGAGCGCCGCAAGGCGCTCGCGGCGGCCGACGCCGCGACCGAGGCCGCCGCGCGCGCGGGGAGCCCGAAGTGAAGCGCCTGCGCGAACGCTGGCGGCGCATGCCGCGCCTCGCGCGCTGGCCGATCGCGCTGTTCGCCTGGCTCGTCGGACTGCGCCTCGCCCTCGCGCTGCTCTTGCCGCTCGTCGCCGGCTGGGTCGCGCGTTCGTACGGTCTGTCGGTCGACTGGCAGCGCCTCTCGCTGAGCCTGCGCTCGGGCCAGCTCGAACTGCGCGGGCTCTCGCTCACGCCGCGCTACGCGGGCGACAAGCACGAGCCCGCGGCGCCCTGGCTGACGCTCGAGCGCCTGCACGCCGACCTCGCGCTCGGCGATCTCCTCTCGGGCGACGGGATCCGCTTCCAGCGCCTCGAACTCGACGGGCTCATGCTGCGCGTCGAGCGCCGCGCGGACGGCTCGATTCCCTGGCTGGAAGCCTTCGCCTCGACGCAGGCTCCCGAGCCGCTGCCGCAGGAACACGGCCCGCTGAAGCCGCTGGAGCTGCGCGCGCCGCTGCGCATCGACCACTTGCGCGTGAGCCAGCTCGTGCTGCAGGTCGAGGATCGGGCGCTCCCGGACGCTCCCGAGCGGCGCCTCGTCGTGGGCATCCGCGGCGACGACATCGGCTACGTGGAGCGGGACGGCACGCTGAAGATCCAGGCCAGCAGCCCGGGGATCCTCGAGCAGCTCGAGCTCGAGCTCCACGAGCACTCGAACGCGAGTGCCGCGGCACTGGACGTCGGGCTCGCGCTGCGCGGCTTCGATCCGACGCCGCTCGCGGCCTACCTGGCAGCGCTCGGGCTGGCGCCGGATGCGAAGGCGATCGAGGCCCGTGCGCAGTTCGCGCTGGAGCTGCGGCCGGCGCCGGAGAACCCGCGCGCGCTGGCGCTGCTGCTCGATCTGCGCGAGTGCGCCCTCGAGAGCGACGGCGCGCAGGCCTTCGGGCTCGAGCGCGCCAAGCTCGCATTCTCCGAGCTCGGTCCGGGGATCGCGCGCGGCCTGCGCGTCGAGCTCGCGGGCCTGCGCATGCGCGCGCGGCGCAACGCAGTGGGCGAGCTGTGCCTGGGCGGTCTGCGCAGCATCCCGGCGCCCGACGCACCGGCGTCCAGCCCGGGTGCGGTCGCGCCGCTGCGCTGGAGCCTCGCGGGCCTCGAGCTCGAACGGGCTGAGCTCGAGCTGCGCGACGAGTCGGCCGCAGCGCCGGAACCGCAGCGGATCGAGATCGAATCGCTGTCGCTCGGGGCGTTCGACCCCGAGGCGACGAGCGCGAAGACGACCGTCGAGCTCACCGCGCGCGCGGGTGGAACTCTGCGCGAGCTGAAGTTGCACGGAGCGTTCGAGCGCGAGGGGCCGCAGTCGAGCGCCGAGCTCTCCTTCTCGGCGCTGGGGCTGGAGCTGCCGCAGGGGCCGCCGCTCGACCTCGAAGGCGGGGGAAGCATGCACTTCGAGCGCGGCGCGGACGGCGTCTGGACCGGGAGCGGGAGCAGCGCTCCGCTGCGCGTCGGCGCACAGGCCGGCATGCAGCGCGCGGCGTTCGAGGGTCTGCGCTTCGACCCGGCCCGCTCGGCGCTCTCGATCGCGAGCCTGGAGCTCGCCGGCCTCGACGGCAGGTTGCCGCAAGCCGTGCTCGGGCCGCTCGGGATCGAGGTGGGCTGGAAGCAGGCGCAGCTCAAGGGCGGATTCGACGGTGCGATCGTGGATGGCAAGCTCTCGGCGCACCTGCGCGGTCTCCAGTTCACGGACGGCGAGCAGCGCCATGCCTCCGTGGAGGAGATCGCGCTCGAGGACTGCAAGCTCGCGGCCGGGCTGCGCGAGCTCGGCGCGTTGCGCGTCAAGGGCGTCGCCTGCCAGCTCGGGCGCGACGAGAAGGGCGGGCTGCTCGCGCTCGGCCTGCGCAGCGCTCCGAGCCCGGCGGCGCAGACGGCGGCTGCGCCGGCGGCACCGGCCGAACTGCGCTTGCCCAAGCTGCCGCAACTCGGCAGCTCGGGAATCGACATCGAGGGCGTGCACTTGCACTGGACGGATCGCGCGCAGGGACGCACCGTCGATTGCACGCTCGAAAGCCAGCTGCACTGTCCAGCCTTCGCTGCGGGCCAGCCCGTGCCGTTCCGGATCGAGCTGCACGCCGACGCGCTGCTCGAACAGCTCGCGCTCGAGGGCCAGCTGACGCTGGCGCCCGAGCGCATCGCGCTCGAGGGCAAGGTCTCCGCGCACGGCCTCGCGCCGACCTTCGCGGGCTACCTGCCGCCGGGAATCGAACTGCGCTCGGCGAGCGACGCACTCGCTTTCGGATTCCACGCGCTGGCGGAGCCGGCCGGCGAGTCCGGCCTGCGCGCGAAGTTCGAGCTTTCGCAGCTGAGCTGGGGCGAGGCGCAGCAGCCCGCGCGCCTCTCGTTCGAGCGCGCCACGCTGGACCTGCCGCAGGTCTCGCCGCAGGCGATCGAGATCGGCGAACTCTCGCTGCGCGGCCTGCGCGCCACGGCGCTGAAGTCGGCCGACGGGAGCCTGGTGCTCGGCGGGCTGCACCTCGTCCCCGCGCCGCCCGAAACCAGCGCGCCATCCGCGCCGTCCGCGCCGCCGCCGCCGCTGCCGCGCATCGCGCTCGGCAAGCTCGAGCTCGAGCTCTCCAGCCTCGAGCTGCGCGACGAGACGCTCGAGGCTGCGGCGCAGCCGCTGGTCTTCGCGGGCAGCCTCACGACCGAGACTCCGCTGGTGCTGGCCGACCTGGCGCCCGAGGCGCTGCCGCCGCTGCAGTTCGTGCTGCGCGGCTCGGCGGCGCCGCTGGCGTCGAAGCTCGAGCTGCGCGTCGCGCTGGAGCAGTGGCTGGTGGAGCCGCACTTCGAGCTGCACTTCCTCGCGCAGGGCCTGCGCGGCGCGGCGCTGGCAGAACTCGATCCGCGCCTCGCCGCGCGCATCGACGGCAGCGGCCTCGAGCAGGGCGAGCTAGAGGCGCAGCTCTCGGGCAGCTTCTCGTTCGCGCGCAAGGGGCTGGGACGCTTCGACCTGCAGCGTCCCTTCGCGGCCGAGCTCGCGCTCGAGAAGCTCGCCCTGCGCGCGAGCCCGGGCGGCGAGGTGCTCGCCGGACTCGAGCGCGCCGAAGCGCTGATCCCGCGCATCGACCTGCGCACGGGCAGCGTGCGCGCGAAGTCGATCGAGATCACGCGGCCGATGCTGCGTGCGGAGCGCAGCGCCGAGGGGCTGCACATCTGCGGGTTGCTGTTGCGCAAGGCTTCAGCTCTCGCGCCGGAGGCAGCCGAGGTGCCGCGCCTCGCGCCCGCGAGCCCGGAGCCGCTGCCCGAGATCGGTGTCGCGCGCATCTCCGTCAACGGGCTCGACTTCCTGTACGTCGACCGCAGCGTCGAACCGCCGCTCAGCCTGCCGCTCACGGACCTGGAGCTCGAGCTGCGCGGGCTCTCGACGCGCGCGCTGTACGAGCGCCGCTCGCTGCTCCTGGAGGCCAGCCTGCGCTCGGGCGCGGTCCAGTTGCCGCCGCACGGGGACGTGCAAGCAGAGAGCGAGCGCGAGCTGTTCAGCGGCTGCGAGCTCAAGGGGCGCCTGGCGCTCTTTCCCGAGACCTCGGGTCGCTTCCAGCTCGCGCTGGAGGACTTGCAACTGACCCCCTTCCGCCCGCTGGCCGAGCCGCACGGCGTGCACTTGGAGGACGGCCGGCTGGGCCTCTCGCTCGGCGGCCACTTCTCGACCGGAAACGGATTGTCGCTCGACTCGGTGGCGGTGCTCTCCGAGCTCGAGATCTCCGAGAACGAGAACGGCCCGCTGCAGAGCGCGCTCGGCTTGCCGCTGCCGCTGCAAGCGACGCTGGCGCTGGTGCGCGACCTGGAGGGCAACGTGCGCATTCCCACGCGCATCGCGCTCGAGTCGGACTCGATCTCGAAGGCCCAGATCCTGGAGGCGCTGCTGACCTCGATCAGCACGATCCTCACGCGCGCGATCCTGAGCTCGCCCTTCCGCGTCGTGAGCGGTCTCGCCGGCAGCGTGGGCGTGCACGCGGGAGCGAAGGGCGCGGCGGCGCCGGAGCTGCTGCTCGGATTCGACGAGGGCAGCGCGCAGCTCGAAGGCCTCTCCGAGGGCACGCGGCTGCAGCTCTCGGGCAAGCTCTCGGCCGACGACCGCGTGCATCTGGTGCTCGAGCACACGTTCAGCGAGGCCGACCTCGCGCGCGTGCGCGTGCTGGCGAATCCCGAGCTCGAGGAGTGCCGCGAGCTCTCGCAACGCCTGCGCCTGAAGAAGGCCGAGCTCGCCCGCGCGCGCGCGGAGGCCGCCGCGGGCCTGCGCGTCGAGCTCGCGGTCGGGCGCACGCGCGAGGCGCAGGCGGGCAGCGCGCGCCTGCGCGAGCTCGACGCCGAGCTCGGACGCAGCGAGGATGCGCTCGACCGCGTGCACGAGTTCCTGGCCGAGGGCGCGCAGCGCAGGGAACCGGCGCGCCTGCGCGCGGCGGCGCGCGCGCTCGCCCACCAGCGCCTCGAGCGCGTGCGCAGCTCGCTGCTCGAGGTGGGGATCGACCCCGCGCGCATCGAGCTCAAGTCGCTGCGCCTCGATGCCGGGGAGGCGCCGCGCGGCAGCGTGCACGTGCGCCTGCTGAGGGACATCTGAGCGTGCATCTGCGCGAGATCCTCGAGGCGCTCGAGGCGAGCTACGGCAAGCCGCGGCGGCCGCTGCCCGGGACGCCCTTCGAGTGGGTGCTCTGGGAGAACGTCGCCTACCTGGTCGACGACGAGCGGCGCGCGCTCGCGTTCCGCGCGCTGGCCCAGCTGACCGGCTGCGATCCCGCGCGCATCGCGGCCGTCTCCGCCGAACGGCTGCTGGCGGTCACCACGCTGGGCGGCATGCATCCCGAGGCGCGCGTCGAGCGGCTGAAGGAGATCGCCGAGCTGGCGCTCGAGCTCGGCGGCGGGACACTCGAGGCGCTGCTCGAGCTGCCGGAGGCGCAGGCTCAGAAGCAGCTCGCGCGCTTCCCCTCGATCGGCGCGCCGGGCGCGCAGAAGATCCTCATGGCCTGCGGGAAGGGCAGCGCGCTGGCGCTCGAGTCCAACGGCCTGCGCGTGCTGCTGCGCCTGGGCTTCGGCAGCGAGTCGAAGAACTACGCCCAGAGCTACCGCTCGGTGCAGCAGGCGCTGGCCGGCGAGTTGCCGCGCACGCCCGCCGCGCGCCTCGCGGCGCACCAGCTGCTGCGCACGCACGGGCAGCAGTTGTGCAAGCGCGCGAGCCCCGACTGCGACGCCTGTCCGCTCGCCCGGCGCTGTCCGTCGCGCTAGGCTGTCCGCTCCTCCGGAGCTTCGCCGATGAGCCAGATCGAGAACGTCCTGCACGAGCACCGCCTCTTCCCGCCGCGCGCGCGAGTTCCAGGCGCAGGCGCGCCTCTCGAGCGAGGAGGCCTACCAGCGCATGTACCGCGAGTCGATCGACCAGCCGGACGCGTTCTGGGGCCGCATCGCGCGCGAGCTGCCCTGGATCGAGCCCTTCAAGAAGGTGCTCGACTGGTCCGGGGCGCCGTTCGCGAAGTGGTTCGTGGGCGGCAAGCTCAACGCCAGCGCGGTGTGCCTCGACCAGCACGCCTACGGGCCGCGCGCGCAGAAGCGCGCGATCGTCTGGGAGGGCGAGCCGGGCGACACGCGCACGCTGACCTACGCCGAGCTGCACCTCGAGGTCTGCCGCTTCGCCAACATGCTCAAGCGCCGCGGCCTGAAGAAGGGCGACCGCGTGGCGATCTACATGCCGATGATCCCCGAGGCGGCGATCGCGATGCTGGCCTGCGCGCGCATCGGCGTGGCGCACTCGGTCGTCTTCGGCGGCTTCAGCGCGCAGGCGCTGCGCGAGCGCATCCAGGACGGCCGGCTGCACGGCGGTGATCACGGCCGACGGCAGCTTCCGCCGCGGCGCGGTGCTGGCGCTCAAGCCGCAGGTGGACGAGGCCGTCGCGGGCCTCGAGCAAGTGCACACGGTCTTCGTCGTGCGGCGCGCGCAAGAACCCGATCGAGTGGCACAAGGGCCGCGACGTGTGGGTGCACGACGCCTGCGCCGAGGCCAGCTCCGAGTGCGCGCCCGAGCCGATGGACAGCGAGGACCTGCTCTTCCTGCTCTACACCTCCGGCTCGACCGGCCGGCCCAAGGGCATCGTGCACACGACCGGCGGCTACCTGGTCGGCGCCTACCTCTCGACGCAGTACGTCTTCGACCTGCGCGAAGACGACGTCTACTGGTGCACGGCCGACGTCGGCTGGGTCACGGGCCACAGCTACATCGTCTACGGCCCGCTGGCCAACGGCGCGACGGTCGTGATGTACGAGGGCGCGCCGAACACGCCGCACGCCGGGCGCATGTGGGAGATCATCGACAAGCACAAGGTCACGATCTTCTACACCGCGCCGACCGCGATCCGCGCCTTCATGAAGTGGGGCGACGAGTGCCCGGCGAAGCACAAGCTCGACTCGCTGCGCCTGCTCGGCACCGTCGGCGAGCCGATCAACCCCGAGGCCTGGATGTGGTACCACAAGCACATCGGCCACGAGCGCTGCCCGATCGTCGACACCTGGTGGCAGACCGAGACGGGCTGCGATCATGATCACGCCGCTGCCCGGGCGTCACGCCGACGCACGCCGGGCTCGGCGACGCGGCCGTTCTTCGGCGTCGACGCCGGCGATCGTCGACGAGCAGGGCAAGGAGCTCGGGCCGAACCAGGGCGGCTACCTCGTGCTGCGCAAGCCCTGGCCCTCGATGCTGCGCGGGATCTGGGGCGACGACGCAGCGCTACAAGGACAGACTACTGGACGAAGTTCAAGAGCATGTACTTCACCGGCGACGGCGCGCGGCGCGACGAGAAGGGCTACTTCTGGATCCTCGGCCGCGTCGACGACGTGATCAACGTCAGCGGCCACCGGCTCTCGACGATGGAGGTCGAGAGCGCGCTCGTCTCGCCACGCCAAGGTCTGCGAGGCGGCGGTCGTCGGCCGGCCCGACGAGCTCACGGGCCAGGCGATCTGCGCCTTCGTGACCGTCGACACCGGGCTCGAGGTCCGACGACAAGCTCAAGCAGGAGCTGATGGAGCACGTCTCGAAGGAGATCGGCAAGCTCGCGCGTCCGGCCGAGATCCGCTTCACCGACGCGCTGCCGAAGACGCGCAGCGGCAAGATCATGCGCCGGCTCCTGCGCGACATCGCGGCCGGCGTCGAGACCGTGGGCGACACGAGCACGCTCGAGGACTACAACGTCCTCGCGCGCCTGCGCGAGCAACGAGGAGTGAACGCGCTCTGGGCGATGCTCGAGCGTGCGCCCGGCGCGGACTACGCCGCGACGCGCGCGCGCAGCGAGCGACTGCACGGGGCGCTGGCCGCGCGCGGCCTGCGCGCGGGCGAGCGCTTCGCCGTGCTCTCCTGGAACACGAGCGACTACCTCGAGCTCTACTTCGCCGCCGCGCGCGGCGGGTACGTGCTCTGTCCGCTCAACGCGCGCCTCGCGCCGCCGGAGATCGAGGCGATCCTCGCGGACAGCGGCGCGCGCTTCGTGCTCGAGGGTGCGGCGGGGCTCGAGCAATTGTGCCAGGAGGTCCCGCCGGTCGCGGAGGTCGCGTACGACGCTCCGGCGCAGCTCTACTACACCAGCGGCACGACCGGGCAAGCCCAAGGGCGTCGTGCTGACGCAGCGCAACGTCGACGTGCACGCGCGCGCGGCGATCGAGGAGCTCGGGCTGAGCGAGAACGACACCTGGGCGCACATCGCGCCGATGTTCCACCTCGCGGATGCCTGGGCGATCTTCGCGATCACCGCGGTCGGCGGCCGGCACGTCTACCTGCCGCGCTTCGAGCCGCAGGCTGCGCTCGAGCTGCTCGTGAACGAGCGCGTCACGATCACGAACCTGATCCCGACCATGCTCAACCTGATGGTGCGCCATCCGAGCGCGCACGGCCGCGACTACTCGAGCCTGCGCGCGATCCTCTCGGGCGGCGCGCCGATCGCGCCGGCGCTCGTGCGCGAGATCCTCGAGCTCTTCGGCTGCCAGTACGTGCAGACCTACGGCATGACCGAGACGAGCCCGTACCTCACGCTCGGCCTGCTGAAGCCGCACCTCGCCGCGCTGCCGCTCGAGGAGCGCGTGCGCTGGCTCGCGAAGACCGGCCGGCCGTTCCGCGGCGTCGAGCTGCGCGTCGTCGACGAGCAGGGCCGCGACGTGCCGCGCGACGAGCAGAGCGTGGGGGAGATCCGCGTGCGCGGCGAGACGGTCACGCCGGGCTACTGGAACCAGCCCGAGGTCACGGCGCGCGGCCTTCGAGGACGGCTGGCTCAAGACCGGCGACCTCGCGACGATCGACGCCGAGGGCTACGTCAACATCGTCGACCGCAAGAAGGACATGATCCTCACCGGCGGCGAGAACGTGTACTCGACCGAGGTCGAGCACGTGCTCCACGCGCATCCCGCGGTGCTCGAGGTCGCGGTCTTCGGCCTGCCCGACGAGCTCTGGGGCGAGCGCGTGTGCGCCGCGGTCGTGCTGCGACCCGGGAAGAGCGCCAGCGTCGAGGAACTGCAGGCGTTCTGCCGCGAGCAGCTCGCCGCCTACAAGGTCCCGCGCACGATCGAGTTCCTGAGCGAACTCCCGCGCACCGGCAGCGGCAAGATCCAGAAGCACGCGCTGCGCGATGCGCTAGCGCTTCTCGGGGCGGCGCGAGGTGCTTCCTCCAGCTCTCCGGCATCCACGTCCAGGGATGCACGTACCCCGCCTGGCCGCTCGCCATCTCGACCATCATCGTCGGCACGCCGACCAGCGCGCCGTGTTCGTCGAGCGCGGCGCCGCCCGAGTTCCCGCCGGTGATGCCCGCATCGGTCTTGAGCACCATGCCCGGCGCCGCGTGGTCGAAGCCCGAGACGATTCCGCGCGTCACGTGCAGCGTCACGAGGCTGCCGAGCGTGCCGGTCGAGGGATAGCCGACGAGCAGCAGCGGATCGCCGATCGCGAGCGCCGCGGGATCGCCGAAGGGGATCACCGGGAACTTGTATCCCGCCGGCAGCGGCTGTCCGTAGAAGCCCTTCGTGATCTGCAGCAACGCCAAGTCGCGCGTCTCGTCGAACTCGCGCACCTCGGCGCGGAAGAGCTCGAGCGGCGCGTCGTGCGGATCGAGCGTGCAGGCGACGACGAGCTCCTGCTCCTGGCCGCCGCCCATCGCGGTCACGACGTGCGCGTTGGTCAGGATCCAGCCCTCGGGCGAGACCAGCGTGCCGCTGCCGGTCGACTCCGAGGCGAAGAGCTCGACCACGCGCGGCAGGGCCTTGCCCAGCGTGCCGGGGAAGCTCTCGGGCAGCGGCGGGATCGCGGCGAGCTCGGGCGGGACCGCGCTGCCCGCGTGCACGCCGATGCGGAAGCCGACCGGGCTCTCCTCCGGGCTGACGTCGATCACGTCGACGAACCAGGTGCCCTCGCCGAGCACCAGCGTCTCGCGGCCGAAGAGGTGGCGCGCGAAGCGCACGCCCGAATCGATCGCGCCGACGGGCTTCTCCGCGCGCGCGTAGAGGTCGAGGTCGCCCTGCACGCGGTCGAGGTCGACGCGCAGCTCGTGCGCGTCCTTCTGCAGCACGACCTTGTAGGAGCGCGTGCCGCTCGCGTGCGGCGGGATCGCGTCGTCGGTCCAGCTGCCCACGCCGAGCGTGGCGTCGGCGCCGGCGACGAAGACGCGCGCCTCGAGCGTGAACTCGAGCGAATCCAGCAGCCGGTCGGAGCTCTCCGGCGCGCCCTCGCCCTCCCAGGCGACCTCGAGGTACAGCTTGCCGTGCTGCAGCGGGTGCTCGCCGAAGCGGTCGATCGCGAGCTGCGCCAGGCCGCCGTCCGTGTGCTCCTTGTAGGTCGAGTCGCTGGTGTCGTCGGAGAGCTCGTCCCAGTCGGCGTGCAGGCCGAGCTCCGCGTTGGGCGAGACCAGCGCGAGGCGCAGCGCGATCGCGTCGGCCGGGACGTCCAGCACAAAGCGCTTGCGCCACTCGGTCTTGGCGCGCAGCGCGGCGCGCAGCGGCTTGCCCGGCGCGAGCGTCTCGTCGGCGCGCGGGAGCGCCGCAAGCAGGCCGAGCGCCAGGGCGCAGAGCACGGCGAGCTTCACGGCGCCTGCGCCTTCTCGTCGCGCCACCAGTCGCCCTGCGCCACCTCGCGGATGCCCTCGGCGTAGGGCCGCGGCTTCCAGCCCAGCTCGTAGGTCGCGTTCGAGATGTCGTGCTCGTGGTGCAGGTTGAAGTAGGCCGAGGCGCGCCGGTCCGCGGTCGTGTCCATGAACAGGCCCTTGAGGAAGATCGCGCGGTCGGCCCACTTCTTGGGGATGTTGCGCCGGCGCACGCCGCCGCCCGCCGCGGCGATCGTGAGATCCAGGAACTCGTTGTAGGGGATGCCCGCCGGGCCGGCGAGCTCGTAGACGCAGTCGACACCGCGGTCGAAGGAGAAGTAGCGCTTGACTGCGTCCACCACGTCGAGGACGTGCACCGGATTGATCTTCGACTTGCCGTCGTGCGGGACCCAGAGCGAGCCCGAGCGCTTCGCGCAGCGGCGCAGCAGCGCTGCGGTGTGGCGGTAGTCGCCCTTGCCGTAGACCAGCGTCGGCCGGAAGCTCGCCCAGCCGATGCCCGAGCCGCGGATGATCTTCTCCTGCACGCGCTTCGAGTCGCGGTAGTAGCTGTAGACCGGCGCGCCGATCACGGCCGAGGACACGACCCAGATCTGGAAACCCTTCTTCCCGTTGCGCTTCCCTTCCTCGAGCAGCGCTTCGGTGCCCCCGATGTTGACCGCGCGCATCTCGGCCTCGCCGAAGTGGTCGTGCGCGCTGGCGAGGTGCACCAGGAGGTCGACGCCCGCGAGGAAGCCCTCGAGCGATCCCTTGTCCGTCAGATCACCCCGGTGCAGCTCGTGGCCGCTAGGCGCGGCCGCCTCGCGGCCGGGGCGCACGAGCAGGCGCAGCTCGTGGCCCATTCCGGCCAGGCCCTCGACCATGTAGCGCCCGACGAAGCCCGTCGAGCCGGTGATGGCGATCTTCATGGGGGCCGAGAGGATAGCGGTCCGGACTCGCTTGCGCTCGGCCCCCTTCTCCGGCGAGGCTCGGGGCGTGAACGGCCGCATCGGAATCCTGTGCGCGCTGCCCGAGGAGCTCGGTCGGCTGCGCGAGCACGAGCGCGCCAGCCGCACGCGCGCGGGCCTCGAGATCCACGAGCTCGAGATCGCCGGTCGGCCCGCACTGGCCTGCGTCGCCGGCGTGGGCAAGGTCATGGCGGCCCGGGCCGCGGCGCTGCTGCTCGCGGAAGGCGTCGAACGCGCGCTGCTCGTCGTCGGCACCTGCGGCGGCCTGCGCGCGCCGCTCTCGCCCGGCAGCCTGGTGCACTGCACCATCGCGGCCCAGGTCGATTCGGCGCAGCGCCACCTGCGCGAGCTCTCCGCCGACCTGACGCTGCGCCGCGCATGGCAGAAAGTCCTTCCGGGCGAGGAAGGCTGGTTCCTGACCGCCGATCGCCCGGTGCTCTCCTTCTGGCGCCGCCTGCGCCTCGCGCGCGCCTTCGCCGGTCCCTGTGTGGCCGAGATGGAAACCGCTGCGGCAGCGGCCGTGGCGGCCTGCGCGGGTGTTCCCTGGGCCGCTCTGCGGGCTGTCACCGACCGCGCCTCGCTCGGCGCGGGGGCCAGCTTCCGGATACACTTCGGGGCGCAGGCGAGCCGTGCCGCCGACAGCATCCCGGCCCTGCTCGAGGAACTCGAGCGTGGGCGAGCGTGACTGGAGGCGGGCAGACCCCGGGCGTATCCTGTGCGCCCGATCGAAGAGCCTCGCCCCCAGACCCAGGTGCCCGCCGCGCAAGCCCCCCTCACCCCGGCCCTGACCCCGGAAGGCCCTCGCGCGCTCCCCGACCGCTCCGCGAAGGAACGCCGATGAGCGTCTACGGGACCTTTCTGCGCCGGAATTTCGAGCCGCTGGTGCTCTCGGTGCAGGTCGTGGTCGACCTCGGCGTGCTGCTCCTGTGCTGCTGGCTGGGCTACCTGATCGGCAGCGCCACCGGACACATCCCCAACGATCCGCCCGGGGCGCTGGTGTCGCAGCATCAGATCTACCGCGATCTCTCGCTGCTCGTCGCCGCGGTCTGCCTGGTCAGCTTCCACAGTTTCGGGATGTACAGCCCGACGAAGAGCCTGCTCAACATGGACGAGTTCAAGGCCATCGTGAAGAGCACGCTGGTGGCCTTCCTGGTACTGCTGACGCTGCTGCTCTACCTGCGCGCGCCGGCGGGCGGCGGCAGCGGCGGATGGTTCTTCGACCTGCACTTCAGCTTCGACAGCTTCTCGCGCGTCACGCTGCTGTGCACCTTCGGCCTGATCATGGTGCTGACCACTTCCAGCCGCTTCGCCTCGTTCAAGGTCATCCAGCGCCTGCACCGGCGCGGCATCGGCAACCGCAACGTGCTGATCATGGGCGCCGGACCGATCGGCCGGAAGCTGCTGCGCAAGTTCGAGCTCGTCCCCACGCTGGGCCTGAACCTGGTCGGCTTCGTCGACGAGGACCCGCAGCGCCGCGGCGAGCGCATCGAGCGCTGCACGATCCTGGGCACGAGCTCCGAGATCGAGCGCCTGATCGCCGTGCACAAGGTCAGCGAGGTCTTCGTGGCCCGGCCGGAGCTGGAGGAGGAGCGCCTGCTGGAGCTGCTCGCGCGGCTCGAACAGCTGGGCGTGCAGGCGCGCGTGGTGCCGCGCTTCCACCACCTGCTCTCGTTCAAGGTGCGCATCGAGAGCCTGGACTCGATCCCGCTGATCACGCGCGCCGAGGCGCGCCCGGGCTTCTTCGCCTCGATCGTCAAGCGCCTGCTCGACATCGCCGTCTCGCTGACCGTGCTGCTGGCGACGCTGCCGCTGTGGGTGCTGGCGGCGGTGCTGATCAAGCGCGAGTCGCCCGGACCGGTGTTCTTCAACCAGGCGCGCGTCGGGCGCGACGGGCGGTCCTTCCGGATGTACAAGTTCCGCACCATGCACCAGCACCTCTCCAGCGACGCGCCCACGCCGCGTTCGCACGACGACCCGCGCATCACCAACATCGGGCGCTGGCTGCGGCGCTTCAGCATGGACGAGCTGCCGCAGTTCCTGAACGTGCTGGCCGGCGACATGAGCGTGGTCGGGCCGCGGCCCGAGATGCAGTTCATCGTCGACAAGTACAGCGCCCTCGAGCGCGAGCGCCTGCGCGTCAAGCCCGGCATCACGGGCCTGTGGCAGATCTCCTATGCGCGCCAGATGGCGATCCACGAGAACCTGGACTACGACCTGTACTACATCGAGCACCAGTCGCTGCTGCTCGACCTGGTGATCCTCTCGCTGACCGGCTTCGCCGTGGTCAAGGGCACCGGCGCCTACTGAGTCCGCGCGAGACCCGGCCATGCGCGTGCTGCACGTGATGGAGGCGACGATCGGCGGCACGCGGCGCCACCTCTCTGACCTCGCCCTGGGAGAGCAGCGCGCGGGCCTGGAGGTGCACGTCGCGGCGGCCTGCCTGCGCGTCCAGGATTTCGAGCGCGACCTCGAGCGGCTCGAGCGCGAGGGCATCGGTGTCACGCGCATCCCGATGCGGCGCGAGATCGCGCCCTTCGCGGACCGGCGCCACGCCGCCGAGCTGCGCGCGCTGCTGCGGCGCCTGCGGCCGGAGATCGTGCACACGCACTCGAGCAAGGCCGGCGTGCTCGGTCGCTGGGCCTCGCTGCGCGAGGGCATCGGCGCGCGCGTGCACACGCCGCACACCTTCGCCTTCCTCTTCGCGGGCATGTTCGGACCCGGGAAGCGCGCGCTGTACCGCGGCGTCGAGCGCTGGCTGGCGCAGCGCACGCAGCGCCTGATCGCCGTCAGCCAGGACGAGCAGCGCACGATCCGCGCCGCGCGTGTGGTGCCCGAGGAGCGCCTGCGCGTGGTCGAGAACGGGCTCGACCCGCGGCCCTTCGCCGCGGCGCGCCCGCTTCCGCGCGCGCAGCTCGGCTTTCGCGACGACGCGCCGCTGCTCTTCTGCGCAGGCCTCCTCAACCTGGCCAAGGGCCAGGACCTGCTGCTCGAGGCGCTCGCGCAGCCGGGCCTCGAGCGCGTGCAGCTGGCGCTGGCCGGCGAGGGCGAGCTGCGGGCGCAGCTCGAGGCGCGCGCCGCCGCGCTGGGCGGGCGCGTGCGCCTGCTCGGCTTCCGGCCCGACATGCCGGAGCTGCTCGCGACCTGCGACCTGTACGTGCTGCCCTCGCGCTGGGAAGGCATGCCCTACGTGCTGCTCGAGGCCATGGCCGGCGCGCGGCCCTTCGTGGCGACGCCCGTGGACGGCGCGCGCGAGCTCGCCCTGCGCGGCGCCTGCGGCCGCATCGCGCGCGCGGTCTCGGCCGAGGCGCTGGCGCACGAGCTGCGCGAGCTGCTGGCGCTGCCTGCGGCGGAGCGCGCGCGCCTGGGGCTGGCCGGACGCGCGTGCGTCGAGCAGCACTACACGCTCGAGAGCATGCTGCAGGGCACGCTCGCCGTGTACCGGGAGCTCGCGTGAGGATCCTGCACGTGATCACCACGCTCGACGTGGGCGGCGCGGAGCAGCACCTGCTCTCGCAGGTGCGCGGCCAGCGCGCGCGCGGGCACGAGGTCCGCGTCGCCTATCTCAAGGGCCACGGCACGCTGGCGCAGGAGTTCCGCGCTGCGGGCGCCGAGTGCGTCGAGCGCCTGGGGCTCGGCCCGCTCTTCCCCTGGCGCCTGGCGCGCCTGGCGCGCGGCGCGGAGATCGTGCACACGCACCTGCTCAAGGCCGACATGGCCGTCGCGGCCTGCGCGTTCGGGGCCCGGGCGCGCGCGCGTCTCGTCTCCAGCAAGCACAACGACGAGCAGGTGCTGCGGCGCACGCTGGTGGGCCGGATCCACGGCTGGCTGGGCAACCGTCCGGCGCGCACGATCGTGCTCTCCGACCACGTCGGCGCCTTCGTGGCCGAGCACGGCCGCCTGCGGCGCGAGAAGCTGGTGCGCATCTACTACGGGCTCGACCCGCGGCCCTTCGAAGAGGCGCGCGACGCGGGCGGCGCGCTGCGCGCGAGCTTCGGTTTCGGCCCGGCGGACGTGCTCTTCGTCTGCGTGGCGCGCTTCGCGCCGCAGAAGGCGCACCCCGTGCTGCTCGAGGCCTTCGCGCGCGCGCGCAAGCAGCAGCCGCAGCTGGCGCTGCTGCTCGTCGGCGACGATCCCTACGGCGACGGGCGGCGCGCGGCGGAGCGGCTGGCGGCGCGGCTCGAACTGGGGCAGCGCTGCATCTTCGCGGGCATCCGGCGCGACGTGCCGCAGATCCTCGCCGCCTGCGACGGCTTCGTGATGAGCTCGCTCTGGGAAGGACTGGGCCTGGTGTTCCTCGAGGCGATGGCCGCGCGCCTGCCGGTCGTGGCTTCGCGCGTCTCGGCCGTGCCCGAAGTGGTCGAGGACGAGCGCACGGGGCTGCTCGTGCCGCCGGGCGACGCGCAGGCGCTTTCCCTGGCGCTCGTGCGCCTGGCACGCGAGCCCGAGTTGCGCGCGCGCCTGGGCGCCTCTGGATCCGAGCGGGTGCGCGCGTGTTTCGGGCTCGATCGAATGGTCGAGGAGACTCTGGCGGTGTACCGTTCAGTCTCTCGAGGAGAGCCATGAGCGAAGGGCAGGCTGCCAGCAAGGGTCCCGGCGAGCCGCAACGCGTCTACCGCGGACCGGATCGGCGCAAGCGCGCGACGCGACGCTTCTCGCTGTACTCGATCTGGGGCGGCCGGCGGCGCGGCGGCCGGCGCGAGGACGAGCAGAGCGGCGCGTTCGTGGACGTCTACAGCACGCGCCTGTGGATGGTGGTGATGTGGATCGTGCTGATGAACGTCGCCGACAGCTTCTTCACGCTGGTGCACCTGCAGAACGGCGGCGTCGAGGCCAACCCCATGGCGCAGGCGCTGCTGGCCACCGGGCGCGAGGGCTTCGTGTTCTGGAAGTGCGGGCTGATCGGGCTGGCGCTGGTGGTGCTGACGGTGCACAAGAACTTCCCCATGGCGCGCCTGGGACTGTGGGTCTCGGCCGGCGCCTACACGCTGCTGCTCGGCTACCACCTGGCGCTCTTCTTCTGCTGAGTGCGCCCGATGCGCATCGCCCGCATCCTGACACGCCTCAACCTCGGCGGGCCCGCGCGGCAGGCGCTGGCGAGCGACCCGCTGCTCGCCGCGCGCGGTCACGAGCTGCGCCTGTACGCGGGCACGAGCGGGCCCGGCGAAGGCGACCTCTTCGATGTGCTGCGCGCGCGCGGGCTCGACGTGCGGCGCGTGCCCGGCCTGGCGCCGGGCCTGCACCCGGCCGGCGACCTGCGCGCGCTGGCGGCACTGCGGCGCGAGCTGCGCGCCTTCCGCCCGGACGTGCTGCACACGCACACCGCCAAGGCCGGGGCGCTGGGCCGCCGCGCCGCGCGCGCGCTGCCCGAGGCGGCGCGCGTGCACACCTTCCACGGCCACGTCTTCGAGGGCTACTTCCCGCCGGCGGTCTCGCGCGCGCTGATCACGATGGAGCGCAAGCTGGCGCTGCACACCGACCGCATCGCGGCCGTCTCGCACGCGACCGCCGACGACCTGCTGCGCTTGCAGGTGCTGCCCGATGCGCAGAAGCTGGTGGTCGTGCCGCCCGGGATCGAGCTCGACGCGCTGCTCGCGCTGCGCGAGCGCCACGGCGCGCTGCGGGCGCAGATCGGCGCACAGGCGGGGGATTTCGTCGTGGGCGTGATCGGACGTCTCGCGCCGGTCAAGCGCAGCGAGTGGGCGCTCGACGTGCTGGCGCTGCTCGGGGCGCGCTACCCGCAGCTGCAGCTGGTCTTCGTCGGCGACGGCAGCGAGCGTGGTCTCGTCGAGCGGCGCATCGGCGCGCTGCCCGAGGCGCTGCGCGCGCGCGCGCACATGCTGGGCGCGCGGGCCGAGATGCCCGAGCTGCTGGCCGACCTCGACGCGGTGCTCTTGTGCTCGCGCTCCGAGGGCCTGCCGATCGCGCTGATCGAGGCCGGCGCGGCGGGCAAGCCCGTCGTCGCGACCGGCGTCGGCGGCGTGCCCGAGCTCGTGGCCCACGAGCGCACGGGCTTCCTGGGCGCGACGCAGGACGAGCTGGCCTTCGGCCTGGCGCAGCTGCTCGAGAACCGCGCGCTCGGACCGGCCATGGGCCAGCGCGCGCGCCTGCGCATCGAGAAACGCCACAGCGCCGCGGCGCTGGTCGAGCGGCTCGAGGGCCTCTACGCGCTGGCGCGCGAGGAGCACGCATGCGGCTCCTGATGCTCTCGGGCGACCGCCAGGCCAGCATCGGCGAGCAGGGGCCGTTCGTCGCGCTGCAGCGCGAGTTCTCGCGCTACTTCGAGCGCATCGACGTGCTCTGCCCGCCGCCCGGCAAGCCGCAGACCGTGCAGACGCTGTTCGAGCGCGTGCACCTGCACCCGGCGCAGTGCACGCGCGCGCGACGGGTGCGCTGGCTCGCCAAGCGCGGCGAGGAGCTGATCGGCGAGCACGGCGCGAGCCTGATCGTCAGCCACGACTACGGCTGGTTCTACAACGGCTCGGCAGCCGCGCGCATCAGCGCGCGCACGGGCGTGCCCTACCTCTCGGAGATCCACCACGTGCCCGGCTATCCCGTGGCCGAGAGCTGGCGCGAGCGCTTCGAACGCCGCATCGCGCGGCGCTACGTGCGCTGGGCGGTCCCGCGCGCCAAGGCCTTCCGCGTGGTCAACTCGAACGAGATGCCGGCGCTGCTCGAGCGCTGGGGCGTGCCGCGCGAGAAGATCGCGGTGATCCCCTCGCTGTACATCGACCTCGAGGTCTTCCGCCCGGCCGCCGAACCGCCGCCCTGCGAGCAGGACGTGTGCTTCGTCGGGCGGCTGGTCGAGAACAAGGGCCTCGTGCGCCTGGTGGACGCGCTGGGCGCGCTGGACGAGCGCGGCCGGCCGGCGAGCGTGCTCTTCGTGGGCAAGGGCCCGCTGCGCAAGGCGCTCGAGGAGCGCTTGAAGAAGCGCAAGCTCAGCGCGCGCGCGCGCTTCCTCGACTGGGTCGAGAGCCCGGCCGAGTTGGCCGAAATCTATCGCCGCAGCCGGCTGGTCGTGTGCGCCTCGACCTGCGAGGGCGGCCCGCGCTTCACGGTCGAGGCCATGGCCTGCGGCACGCCGGTCGTGAGCACGCCCGTGGGCGTGATGAGCGAGCTGCTCGGCGACGGGAGCGCCGGCAAGCTGGTGGGCTTCGACCGCGGCTCGCTGGCCGACGGCATCCAGGAGCTGCTCTCGGACGAGGTCCGCAGGCGCGCGGCCGGCGCCGTGGCACAGGCGCGCGTGCAGGTCTACGAGTACGCCAAGGCGATCCGCTTCTACGCGCAGGAGCTGCAGCGCCTGGCGGGCGAGGCGCCGGCGTGAAGCTGCTGTTCCTGACGCAGACGGTCGACGCGGGCGATGCGGTGCTGGGCTTCGTGCCGCGCTGGCTGACGGGTCTCGCGCGCCATTGCGAGGAGGTGCGCGCGATCGCGCTCGAGGCGGGCGACCTCTCGACGCTGCCGGAAAACGTTTCCGTGCGCGTGGTCGGCCGCGAAGGGCGGCTGCTGCGCTGGATCCGCTACAGGCGCTTCCTCTCCGAAGCGCTGCGCCAGGACGGCTTCGACCGCGTGCTGGCCCACATGGTGCCGCGCTACGTGCTGCTGGCGCGCGGCCCGGCCGCCCGGGCCGGGGTGCCGCTGTACCTCTGGTACACCCACGCCGCCGTGGACCGGCGCCTGGAGCGCGCCAGCGAGTGCGTGGAAAAGGTCTTCACCGCAAGTCCGGAATCACTGCGAATCGATACACCCAAGCGGATTGTGACGGGGCACGGCATCGACCTCGCGCATTTCGAACAACGAGAAGAGCAGACCTCGGCGCGCCCGCGCCTCTTGAGCGTGGGACGGCTGACACCGGCGAAGGACCCGTTCACGGTCCTGGCAGCGCTGGCGTTGCTGGTGGGGCGCGGTCGGGACCTCGCTCTGGACTGGGTGGGGGGGGCAATGACGGCAGCAGACCTGAAGTACGGCAAGGAAGTGGCGCAGCGCGTGCGCGAACTGGGGCTCGAGGAGCGCGTGCGCTTCGTCGGTCCGGTTCCCTACCGCGACGTGCCGCAGTGGTACCGCGGCGCCGCGCTGGTGCTCAACGCCAGCCGCACGGGCAGCCTGGACAAGGTGGTGCTCGAGGCGATGGCCAGCGGGCGCGTTCCGCTCTCGTGCAACGAGGCGGTCCCGCCGGTGCTGGCGCGCCTGGGCGCCGAGCGCGAGCGCCTGCGCTTCTCGCCCGGCGACGCGCCGCAGCTGGCCGAGCGCATCGAGGCGCTGCTCGAACTCGGCCCCGCGGGCCGGGCCGCACTCGGCCGGCGCCTGCGCGCGATCGTGCAGGACGAGCACGAGGTCGAGAACCTGATGGCGCGCCTGGTGCGCGAGATGGAGCCCACTCCATGAGTTCACTCTCGGTCGTGATCCCGTCCTGGAACACGCGCGAGCTCCTGCGCGGCTGCCTGCGCGCGCTGGAGACGACGCTGCCGCACTCGAGCGAGGTGATCGTGGTCGACAATGGCTCGACCGACGGCAGCGCGAAGATGGTCGCGCAGCAGTTTCAGAACGTGCGCCTGGTGCGCAACACGCGCAATCTGGGCTTCACCGTGGCCTGCAACCAGGGCGTCTCGCTGGCGCGCGGGAACTACGTGCTGCTGCTCAACTCCGACACGCTGGTGCAGGGCGACGCGCTGCGGCGCATGCTGCTCTTCCTGGAGTGCAACCCGTACTACGGCGCCTGCGTGCCGCGCCTCTTGAACCTGGACAACTCGACGCAGCGCAGCATGCAGCGCCTGCCCTCGATCTGGACGCCGCTCTTCACCGGCACGCCACTGGAGCGCTGGTTCCCGAGCAGCCCCGAGCGCCGGCGCTACCAGGCGCTGGACTTCGACTACGAGCGCGTGGGCGAGGTCGAGAACCCGCCGGCCGTGTGCCTGATGCTGCGCCGCACGGCGCTGGGCGAGGACAAGCCGCTGGACGAGAAGCTCTGGCTGGCCTTCAGCGACACCGACCTCTCGCGCCGGCTGTGGTTCTCGGGCTGGCGCATCGCCTACCTGCCGCAGGCGCGCGTGCAGCACTTCGGCGGCGCCAGCGCGTCGCAAATGATCGACTTCGACGCCAACTGGCAGCGCAACCGCCTGGAGTACTTCCGCAAGCACCACGGGCCCTTTGCCGGGCTGTGGGTCAAGCTGTGTCTGGGCCTGGCGGTCGTCGACCACTCGCTGCGCGAGCTCTGGCGGCGCGCCCACGGGGACCAGGACGAGTGCCTGACCTCGGTCTGGCTGGAGTACACCTCCTTCCTGCGCCATTGATCGCGGGGGACGCGTTCGCCGACAATCGGCGCGATGCCCGCCCCCCAAGCGCTCGCCGAGGAGCTCATCGAGCCGCTGCGCCGCGTGCTGGGCTGGCTGGCCTCGCTGCGCGACGCAGAGGGCCGGATCCTCTGCCCCGAGCACGGTCTCGAGCACACCGGCAAGAGCGCCTACGCGATCGTGCTCGCCTGCGAGCTCATGAAGCACGATGCGCGCGCCGAGCGCGCGGGGCTGCTGGCGCTGGCGCGCGAACAGGGCCGACGCCTGGTGGCGAACCTGGTGCGCGAGGGCACCAGCCCGTGCCACACTTTCCGGCCCGGCCGCCACGATCCGTTCAACTGCTCCAACAGCGTGATCGACGGCGGGGCCTGCAGTGACGCGCTGGCCCAGCTGGTGCGCGAGCTCGGCAGCGAGCTCCCCGCCGCGGAGCGCGAGGCCGCGCGCGCGGCGAGCCTGCTGCACGCGCGCACGTACCTGCGCTACGCCGTGCTCGACAAGGGCATCCCAGCGCAGCGCGCCTGGGGCCTGACCGGGCTCGCCGGCGCCTGGACGCTGGAGCACGATCCCGAGCTCGAGCGCGCCGCGATCGAGGCGGTCGGCGTGCTCGAGGGCATCCAGCACCAGGACGGCAGCTTTCCCTACCACCCGCTCGAGTGGGGCGCCGAGCACGTCGGCGCGTCGGACGTCTCGAGCTTCTACCACTCGCGCATCCCGGGCTTCCTGATCCACGCGCTCGAGGCGCTGGGCCGCGACCCGCGCGACGCGCTCTTCCGCGGACCGATCCTGCGCGCGCTCGACTTCCTGCTCGCGCTCGTCGGACCCGACGGGACGAAGCCGGGCCTGGTCGAGGCCAAGCCCTGGTACTGGGGCGCCGACTACGAGGTCGCCTCGCATCCCTTCGACGTCTTCGCGCTGGCCAGCGGCTGGCGGCTCTTCGGCCGCGACGCGCTCGGGCAGGCGGCCAAGGCCTCGTTCCGCGCCTGGAGCGCGCACCTCGGCCGCGACGGCCGGCCCGCGAGCCACGCCGAGGCTGCCGGACGCGGGAGGAGCTACCAGTGCGCGCTCTTCTGGGCGGCGCACGCGGCCTGGATCGCACGCGCCGCACGCGATCTCGACGGCTGCCTGAAGCTCGCTGACCGGCCCGTCCCCGGCCCGGGCGCGATCGAGGTCGCCGTGAGCTGGTTCGCGGATGCAGGGCTCGCGCGCCTCGAGGATGCGAGCGTGGTTGCCTGGTTGCGCGGCGCGCGGCCGGGCGTCAACGTGCACCACGGCAGCCCGCGCGGCGCCGGGCTCGTGCGCGTCTGGTCGAAGCGCGAGCGGCGCGAGCTGCTCGTCGGCCGCGACGAGGCCGAGTGGCACGGATCCGCGGGCGGCTTCGCGCCCGGCCGCGGCTGGCGCTCGGGCGCGCGCGAGCTGCGCTTCGCGCTCTGGCTGGCGCGCGTCGACTGGCGCGGTGGCCGGCGCGCCGCGGCGCTGGCGCGGCCCGCGCGCGTGTTCTCGCGCGGCGTGCTGGACTACGCCAGCGCACGCGTCTCGAGCGCCTGCGATCTCGCGCCGCGCGTGAGCGTGCTCTCCGACGGGCTCTCGCTCGAGAGCCGGCTCGCGCACCGCGACGGCACGCCGCTGCGCTCGAGCCGCCTCGTGCGCAGCTTCCGCATCGGCAGCGGGGCGCTGGAGGTCGAGGAGCGGCTCGTCGATGCGGGCGGGGCGCGCGCGGTCGAGTACCATGTGCCGTCGGCTGCCCGCGAACTCCTGCGCGAGCCCGGCCACGTCCGCTACCTCCTCGGATCCTGATGGCGTACGACTCCCTCTTCCGGAAGCGGCCGGCCGGCCTCGGCGCGACGCTCTCGGCCGGGCTCTCCTCCGGGGCGCTCTGCGGCGCGCTGTTCGGAACGCTCGACGCGCTGCTGGCGGCGCTGCTGGGCACGGCGCACCTGGGCTTCTTCTCGTTCCTCGGCTGCCTGGCGGCGAGCGTGCTGCACTACGGCCTGTTGTTCATGCTCGCGCTGGCGGCGCTCGGGCTGCTCGCGCACCCGCTGCTGCGCACGCGCGCGCGCGACCTGACGCGGCGCTATCTCTACCTGGTCGGAGTGGGTGTGGCGCTCGCCGCGTTCGCCGAGATCTTCTGGTGGACGCGGCCCTACGTCTTCTACGGCCACCCGGTGTTCTCGATCGAGCGCCTGCTCTCGACCGGCGGGATCTTGCTGCTCGCCGCATTCGCCGGCTGGCTGGGCACGCGCGTGGCGCTGCGGCTCTCGGTAGGCGCGAGCCGCGCGATCGCGCTGTACCTCGGGGTGTGCGTCTGCTGCGGCGCGCCGTACCTCTGGAGCGAGGGCCGCGCGGGCACGCAGCGCGGCGCGAAGAACGAGCGCAACGCCGACCAGCCCAACGTGCTGCTGGTGGTGGTGGACGCGCTGCGGCGCGACACGCTCGGCTGCTACGGCGACACGCGCGTGAAGACGCCCAACCTCGACCGACTGGCGGCCGAGGGCGTCGTCTTCGAGAACCACCTGACGCAGGTCCCGTTCACCTGGCCGAGCTTCGGCTCGCTGCTCACGGGCAAGTATCCGCGCCGCCACGGCCTGATCCTGATGGCGCCCGGCCTGCGCCTGCCCTACGACAACCTCACGCTGGCGCGCGAGCTCAAGAGCGGAACGCGCCGCGACGGCCGCGCGATGCAGGACGAGGATTGGACCACGGCCAGCTTCCACACCGGCACGCTCTCCAACCGCTCGGGCCTGCTGCACGGCTTCGACCAGTACTTCGAGGCCATGGCCGGCCACGAGCTGGTGAGCCTCGACAGCACCTGGAGCGTCTTCCGCTCCGACCTCCTGCTGTTCCTGTTCAAGAACAAGCTCACGCAGCGCTTCGACAACGCGATCGTGGCCAGCAGCGCGCGCGAGTGGCTGGCGCGGCACGCACAGCAGCGCTTCATGACCATGGTGCACCTGTACTCGACGCACACGCCCTACGACCCGCCGGCCTGGGCGCGCGCGCTGTACTGCGATCCGGGCTACCCCGGTCCGATCCGGGCCTTCTACGCCGAGTACCGCGAGCTGCTCGAGCAGGGCAAGTACACGCCCAGCGCGGCCGACATCCAGCGCGTGCGCGACCTGTACTACGGCGGCGTGAGCCACGCCGACCAGATGATCGGCGCGCTGCTCGACGAGCTGCGCGCGCAGGGCGTGCTCGACGACACGCTGGTGATCGTCACCGCCGACCACGGCGAGTCGCTGGGCGAGCAGCGCGGCACGGCGCGCCTGTGGGAGCACGACCACATGGTCCAGACCAACCTGCGCATCCCGCTGCTGATGCGCTACCCCAAGGCCTTCGCGGCCGGCACGCGCGTCGCCGCGCGCAGCGACGAGATCGACGTCTTCCCGACCGTGGTCGAGCTGGCCAGTCCTGCAGCCGCCGCCCGAGCCGGGCGCGAACGAGAAGATCGACGGCCGCAGCCTGCTGCCGCTCGTGCGCGGCGAGCTGCAGAGCCTGCGCCCGGTCTCGTTCGCCGAGTCTTCGTACGCCGCGGCCGCGCAGGACGAGCGCTGGAAGCTGATCGTCGACGTGCAGCAGCTCAAGGGCGTCGAGGGCACGTACAAGACCTGCCTCTACGATCTGCGGGCCGATCCCGCGGAAGAGCACAACCTCGCCGCCGAGCACCCCGAGGAGGTCGCACGGCTGCTCGAGGCCCTGCGCGCCTGGGCCAAGGACCTGCCGCAGCGCGAGATGGAGCATTCCGCGCGCGACCTCGACCAGGAGCGCCTGTTCGAGCAGTTCGGCTACACCGGCAGGGAGCCCAAGTGAAGGCGCTCGTGATCGTCGCCAACGCACGCATGCCCTCGCCGCGCGCACAGTCGCTGCAGGTGGCGCAGTCCGCCGGCGCCTTCGCGCGCGCGGGCATCGGCACCACGCTGCTCTACCCGCTGCGCTCGAGCGCCACGGTGCTGCCGCAGGGTGTGGACCTGTGGGACTACTACGGACTGCCGCCCGGTCCGCGCCCGAGCGCCGAGCCGCTGCGCTGCATCGACTGGATCGACCGCGTGCCGCGCGCGCTGCAGTACGTGCCCGCGCGGCTGCAGGAGTCGAGCTTCGCCAAGAGCGCCGCGCTGCGCGTGCTCGGCGGTCACGCCGGCGCGACCGTGCTCTCGCGCGAGGTCGAGTGCGCGCTGGCGCTGGTGCGCAAGCGCCGCGAGCAGGTGTTCCTCGAGCTGCACCGCGTGCCCGGCAGCCGCCTGCGCCGGCGCTGGACGCTGGCCGCCTGCCAGGGCGCCGCGGGCGTGATCGCGATCTCGGGCGGCGTGCGCGACGACCTCGTCGCGCTGGGGGTGGACGCGCACAAGATCGTCGTCGAGCACGACGGCTTCGAGCCCGCGCGTTTCGCCGCACTGCCCGCGCGTGCCGAGGCGCGCGAGCGGCTCAAGCTGCCGCACGACGCGCCGCTGTGCGTCTACACCGGCGGCCTGCTCGAGTGGAAGGGCGTCGAATTGCTGGTCGAGGCCGCGCGCGCGCTGCCGGATGTCTATTTCGCAATCGCCGGCGGCATGCCGGCCGACGTCGCGCGCCTGCGCTCCAAGGCCGGCGGCCTGGCGAACCTGCGCATCGACGGCTTCCAGCCGCCCGAACTCGTGCCGCTGTACCTCGCCGCGGGCGACCTCGGCGTCGTCCCGAACCGCTCGAAACCCGCCATCAGCGCGAAATACACGTCGCCGCTGAAGGTCTTCGAGGCCATGGCGGTCGGCCTGCCGCTGGTGGCGAGTGACCTTCCGTCCATGCGCGAGCTGCTGCACCACGGCGAGGATGCCTGGCTGGTCGCGCCGGACGACGCTCAGGCGCTGGCGCAGGGGATCCGCACGCTGGTGGGGGATGCGGAACTGCGCGCTCGGCTGGGGAAGACGCTCGGCCTGCGCGCCGCCGAACACACCTGGGACGCGCGTGCGGCGCGCCTCCGCATCTGGATCGGCGCCCGCGGCTAGGGTACAAGGCGGCTGCCATGAAAAAACTCGCCAGCCTGTTCCTCTTCGCCTTCCTCGTCCTGCCCTTCACGAGCTGCGGAACGCTCTTCTTCAGCCAGCGCCAGAAGGCAGAGCACTCGGAGCGCCTGGACCCGAACATCCTGATCCTCGACGCGGTCGGGCTGATCTTCTGGATCGTTCCGGGCGTCATCGCCTACGGCGTCGACTTCTACACCG
The DNA here is from genome assembly GCA_963829015.1 of uncultured Planctomycetota bacterium. Classification (GTDB taxonomy): domain Bacteria; phylum Planctomycetota; class UBA1135; order UBA1135; genus JADJLZ01. Next base: position 1,447,991 of record CAWHGR010000001.1, read on the forward strand.
GCGCGATCTACCTGCCGCCCAAGGTGATGAAGGGCGAGGGCCCGTTCATCAAGGACGAGTCGGGCGAGAAGGCCGAGAAGGCCGAGACCAAGAACTAGCGCCAGCTCTCGAGCAGCGCGCGCGAACCTCCTGGATCCAGTTTTCGCCGCCGTGCGGATCGCGTACGGCGGCACTAGAATGCCGTCGTGAGGTACGAATGGGATCCGGCCAAGGCTGCGCGCAACGAGCGCAAGCACCGGGTATCCTTCGTCGAAGCGGCTACGGTCTTTGCAGATCCTCTGGCCGTGACCTTCGACGACCCAGATCACTCCTCCGACGAGGACAGGTTCATCACCATCGGACACTCCACCGCGGGCCGCCTGCTGTTCGTCGCGCATGCGGACCGGGGAGCTGGAATCCGCATCATCAGTGCCCGCAAGGCCACCCGCAGGGAAACCCATGACTTCGAAGAAGGCACGTTCTAGGCAGCCGGACGAACTTCGGCCCGAGTACGACCTGGGCGACCTGAAGCACCCCGTGCGCGGCAAGTACCACGCGCGAGCGAGTGCCGGGTCCAACGTAGTGCTTCTCGACGCGGACGTAGCCGAGGTCTTTCCAACAGCCGAGTCCGTCAATCAAGCGCTGCGGCTGCTGCTCACGGTTGCGCGTGCGAAGATTTCTGGTCGCAAACCCCGCCGTCGATCTGCCTGAAGAACTCAAGGACCTCGATCCGGAGCGCGCCTGGATCCACTGCTGCGTGAAGGAACGGACGTTCGAGGGGCGCGGAGGCCCGCACATGCTGGAGCGAATGATCCGCGTGTTCGTGGACTGGGCAGATCCAGCGCGTCCGCGGCGTTGATCGCTCTAGCGCCAGCTCTCCAGCAGCGCGCGCGCGCGCTTGGCGTAGCTGGACTCGAAACTCTCCCTGCGCACGGCGAGCTTCCTGCGCAGGTTCGAGTCCTTGAGCTCGCGGCGCGCCGCGCTGGCGAAGTGCGCGTCGAGTTCGCGCGACTCGAGGCCTCCGGGTGCGGCCGCGTCGAAGCCTGAGAGCGCGCGGTAGTACGCTTCCTGGCCCGGCACCTTGCGGCAGCCGTCGAGCAGCGAGCCGACGACGGCCGCGCGCTCTTTCGCGCCCCACTTCGGCCAGCGCGCGAGCTTGGCACCCCAGGCGTCCATGAAAGGGCCGAGCGGCAGCAGGAGCTCGTGGCTGGCGCGCAGGAGCTTCTGCTCGCGCAGCGGGTAGTGCCGGTGGCCCTCGCTCGCGAGCAGCTCGCGGTAGACCGCGGCCGCCTTGCCGAAGGCGCCGCCGTAGCGCTCGAAGCGCTCGCGCGCGAGGTCGGCAAAGCGCAGCTTCTGCGCATCGCCGATGCCCTTGGTGCCCTTGCGCTCGATGGCCTGCATCACGTCGCCGACGTTGTGCGTCAGCGCATTGCAGAGGTTCAAGAGCTCGACCTCGCGCCCGCGCGCGGCCGCCAGCGTCTCGAAGGCGCGCGCCTCGCGTGCCAGCTCGGCGTCGACGGCCTCTTCGAATACGGCCGCGTCCTCCGCGCGCCCGGCCGCGAGCATGCCCATCATCCCGCCGCAGAGCACGGAGAGCCGCTCGCCGTCGTGGCCCGAGACCGGGCCGACGCCCTCGACCTCGGTGACGCGCGCGCTGATGCGCCGCACCTCCCAGGCGCCGTGGTAGAGCGCCAGCGCGCGCATGCGCTCGAGCTCCTCCTCGGGCATCGGCTCGAACCACAGCGCGTGGCGGATCTTGGCGTCGACATCGGTCGGGACGTAGGAGGCGACGCTGGCGCAGTGCACCGCGAGGCACAGCGCGAAGTAGTCGGTGCGCGCACGCGGCGTGGGCTCGTCCAGCGCCTCGAGCCGGCCCGATTCGCGCAGGATCGACCACCAGCCGAGCGGGTGGAAGCCGTGCTCGATCAGGCGCTCGCCGCTCGTCGCCGGGACGGATCCCGAGTCGGGATGCGAGCCGTCGAAGAGCCAGGGTGCGGCGTTCTGGACCTGCGCCACCAGCGTGCGCGGTCCGACGAAGCCGCCGAAGGCGCCGCGCTTCTCGTGGAGTTCGTGCAGTGGCTGCATGAGTGTCGGTCGTGGATACGCTAGCGTATCTGCCCTCCCGGATGCGCATCCTCTACCTCACAGATTCGCTCTCCGACCTCGACGGTGTTGGGCGCTACGCCGTGCGCCTGGTGAGCGCGCTGCAGGAGCTCGAACCCGCGCTGGAGCCGCGCTTCCTGCTGGCGCGCAAGCACCGGCCGACCTCGGCGGAGGTGCCCGCGCGCTGGAAGGTCGAGGTCGCGCTGCCGCCCGACTACCTCTTCTACATGAGCCGCGCGCGCTTCTGGGTCAGCGTGCTGCCGGCGATCGCGCGCGCGGCACTCGCGGCGCGCTCCTGCGATCTCGTGCACGCGCTCAAGGACTACCCGCACAGCTGGATTGCGCTGCGCGCGGCGGAGCTGGCCGGCAAGCCCTGCATCGCGACCGCGCACGGCACCTACAGCGTGCAGCCGCTCTCCGATGCGCGTCACGCGCAGCGCGCGCGCGCTGCGCTGCGGCGCTACCGCGCGCTGATCAGCGTCAGCGGCCACACCGCCGAGCGCTTGCAGCAGCTGCTCACGCCGGCCGAGCTGCCGCGCAAGCAGCTGCACGTGATCCCCAACGCCGTCGACGCGGCGCACTACGTCGCGCGGCGCTCGATCGGGCCGCGCGCCTGGCACGGCCAGGCCTACACGCTGGCGATCGGCGAGCTGAAGGAGCGCAAGGGCCACCACCTCTCGCTGGCGGCCTTCTGTCGCGTGGCGCCGAGCTACCCCGAGCTGCAGCACTACGTGGTCGGCAAGCCGAGCGGCGATGCCTACGAGGCGCGGCTGCGCGCCCTGGTCGAAGAGGCCGGCCTCTCGGAGCGCGTGCACTTCCTCGGCAACGTGCGCGAGGACGAGCTGGTCGACCTCCTGCAGCGCGCGCGCGTCCTGCTGCACACGCCGGTCGACTCGGCCGACGGCGGCTTCGAGGGCTTCGGTCTGGTGTACCTGGAGGCCGCAGCCTGCGGCCTGCCCTCGATCGGCACGCTGGGCAGCGGCGCGGAAGACGCCGTGCGCGACGGCGAGACGGGCCTGCTCGTCGAGCCGGACGTCGAAGCGCTCGCGCAGGCACTCGAGCGCGTGCTGACCGACGCCGCGCTGGCCTCGCACCTCTCGGGCGGCGGACGCGCGTTCGCCCGGGTCGCGAACTGGGCTGAGAACGCGCGGCGCGTCCTGGAGCTGTACCGCGCGGCCCTGAACTAGCTCCGTCCCTCATGCGCATCCTGTTCCTGAACGACCTCCACGACCCGCGCATCGGCTCGTCGGTGCGCCTCGTGTACCAGCTGGCGGAGCGCTTGCGCGCGCGCGGGCACTCGACGCTGCTCGTCTCGACCACGACCGACCGGCAACTCGCCACGCCGACGAAGATCGAGGGCCTGGACGTCGTGCGCATCTGGTCGGACTACCCGCTGCGCTTCCGCGCCTGGGTCGGGCTCGACAACAAGCGCGTGCGCGCGCCGCTCGCGAGCGTGCTGGCCGAGTGGCGCCCCGACGTCGTGCACAGCCACCTCGTGCACACGCACCTCTCCTACGCCTCGCTCACGCGCGCGCGCGCGGCCGGCGCGGGTGTGGTCTTCACGGCCCACGACGTGATGACCTTCTGCCACCAGAAGCTGACCTGCTTCCACGGCGGCGAGCAGCACGGCGGCCTGCTGCACGACACGCGCGCCTACTGGCAGAAGTGCCTGCCCTGCCAGCGCCTGCGCTGGAACCCCTGGCGCAACGGCGCGATCCGGCGCGTGCTCGAGCGCGACGTGCAGCGCATCAGCGCCGTCTCGGAGGAGCTGGCCAAGATCCTGCGCGAGAACCGGATCCGCGTCGACCGCGTGCTGCACAACGCGCTCGCCTTCCAGCCGCGCCTGCCCGACGCGGCTGCGCTGCAGCGCTTCCGCGAGCAGCACGGCCTCGTTGGCGCGCAGGTGATCGCGATCGGCGGCCGGCTGCACGAGCAGAAGGGCGTGCGGCAGCTCTTGCGCATGCTGGCCCTGCTCGCGCCGCGCTTCCCCGCGCTGCGCCTGCTGGTGCTCGGCAAGCGCGAGCTCTACGAGCAGGAGTTCGCCGGCCAGGCGCGCGAGCTCGGCGTGGCCGAGCGCGTCGTCGGACCGGGCTGGCTCGAGGGCGAGGAGCTGCAGGCGGCCTACGCCGCGACCGACGTCTTCGTCACGCCCTCGATCTGCTTCGACACCTTCGGCATGGTCAACCTCGAGGCGATGGAGCACGGCAAGCCCGTGGTCGCGACGGTCTTCGGAGGCAGCCCCGAGGTCGTCGCCGACGGTGTCACGGGTTTCGTGGCGAACCCCTTCGACCTGGAAGCTTTTTCGGAGCGCATCGCGCGCCTGCTGGCCGATCCCGAGCTGGCCCGCGGAATGGGCGCGGCCGGCCAAGTCCGCTTGCGCGAGCACTTTGGGATCGAGCGCCTCGCCGTGGAGTGCCTGGAGGAGTACGAAATCGCCCGCGAACAGGCTCGGGCCTCCATTCCGCGCGCCTGAGCGGCCGATCGAGGCTTTCGACGCAACCTCCTCTCTGAAGCCGGGTTGCGCAAACCTCACGCGCGGGGTAGGGTTAGCCGCGGATCGTCACCTCGGGCTCGCGACACCAGGATCGTCTCTCCATGCGCAAGACGCTGATCACCTACGTCAAGCCGCACGTCCAAGAAGATCCGCTGGCCATGGTCCTGGGCATCGCCTACATCGGCGCCGCCCTCGAGCGCGCGCAAGTGCCGGTCGAGCTCTGCGACGAGCGCATCGTCAACGACCAGTACATGCGCGAGGCCATCGAGCGCAACGACCTGATCGGCTTCGACGCGCTGACGCCCAACATCCGCCGCGCGATCGCCTGGGCCAAGTACGCCAAGTCGAAGGGCAAGACGACGATCATGGGCGGCCCGCACGCCTCGGTCGACCAGGGCATCTTCCTCGACTCGGGCCACTTCGACTACGTGCTCAAGGGCGAGGCCGAGGAGACGCTGCCGCAGTTCTGCCGCGCGCTCGAGGGCGGCAACTTCGACGAGCTCAAGTCCATCCCGGGCCTGGCCGCGATGAAGGACGGGCAGCTCGCGATCGACAACCCCGCCCCGCCGCTGATCAAGAAGCTCGACGACCTGCCGCTGCCCGCGCGCCACCTGCTGCCGATGGACAGGTACTTCCAGCTCAACCCCGAGAAGCTGGTCTACGTCTTCACCACGCGCGGCTGCCCGTTCAAGTGCATCTTCTGCCAGAAGGAGCTCACCGGCCGCGGCTTCCGCGTGCGCTCGACTGCGCTGATCGTCGACGAGCTCGAGCACATCGTCAAGACCTACAACCCGGGCGTGATCCTCTTCGTGGACGAGATCCTGACGCTGCGCAAGAAGCGCATCCACGAGATGTGCGACGAGATCCTGCGCCGCGGCCTGAAGTTCGAGTGGATCGCCAACACGCGCGCGGACTGCGTCGACTACCCGCTCCTGAAGCACATGCACCGCGCCGGCTGCCGGCGCATCTACTACGGCTGGGAATCCGGCAGCCAGCGCATGCTCGACGTGCTCAAGAAGGACCTCACGCCCGAGGCGATCATCGAGGCCGCGCGCATGACGCGCCGCGCCGGCATCTGGGCCAAGGTCTATCTGATCGTGGGCTCGCCGGGCGAGACGAAGGAGGACATCGTCGAGACCGAGAAGGTCCTGCGCCTCGCTTCGCCCGACCTCGTGCGCGTCTCCGTCTTCAACCCGCTGATCGGCACCGAGAGCTGGGACGGCTACCTTGCCAACCTCGACCTCTCCGACCTCTCCGAGAACTACGTCAGCTCGAACCGCTCGGCCTACAAGCACGAGCACTTCACGCAGGTCGAGCTCGAGGAGCTGCGCAAGAACATGGTGCGCAGCTACGAGCGCTGGTACTACGCCTATCCGCAGCGCGCGAAGCGCTTCATGGAGCGGGCGCTGTACTACATGGAGAACCCGCAGTTCGGGAAGAAGCGCCTGGGCCGCGCGCTCGGTCTCGTTCCGCCGCCGAAGAGCGAGAACGTGATGGACCGCGTGATGAAGCAGAGCGCCTGAGCGCGAGCGCTGGCCGGGGAAGCGCGCGCTTCCTATCCTGGGCCCCCTCATGCGCTCCCCCCGCACACGTCTCTTTGCCGGCCTCTTCCTCGCAGTCCTCTCCGCCAGCGCCTCCGCCGGCACGAAGCTGCTGCGCTTCCCGGACATCCACAAGGACCGCGTCGCCTTCTGCTATGGCGGCGACATCTGGGTCGCGCCCTCGACGGGCGGCACGGCGACGCGCCTCACCGCGCACGAGGGCCTCGAGCTGTTCCCCAAGTTCTCGCCCGACGGCGCCTGGATCGCGTTCACGGGCCAGTACGACGGCGACGAGCAGGTGTACGTGATGCCCTCGGGCGGCGGGGTGCCGAAGCAGCTCACCTGGTATCCCGCGCGCGGGCCGCTGACGGCGCGCTGGGGCTACGACAACCAGGTCTACGGCTGGACGCCCGACGGGAAGCAGATCCTCTTCCGCTCGCTGCGCGACGCGTACGACTTGACCGGGACGCGCCTCTACACGGTCGGGCTCGACGGGGGACTGCCGGTGGCGCTGCCGATGCCGGTCTCGGGCGGCGGCGACATGGCGCCCGACATGCTGCACGCGGTCTACTCGCCGCTGACGCGCGATTTCCGCACCTGGAAGCGCTACCAGGGCGGCTGGGCGCAGGATCTCTTCATCTTCGACTTCAGGAACAGCGCGCTGACGCCGGTGGCGCACTCGCCGCGCACGGAGCGCGATCCGATGTGGATCGGGAACCAGATCTGGTTCGCCTCCGACCGCGACGGGACGCTGAACCTGTACGACTACGACATCGAGACGCAGAAGGTCACGCAGGCCACGAACGAGAAGCAGTGGGACGTGCGCTGGCCGAGCAAGGGCGAGTCCGGCGAGATCGTCTTCGAGCTCAACGGCGAGCTGCGCGTGCTCGACACCAAGACCGGCAAGGTGACGCCGATCGAGATCACGGTTCCGACCGACGGCGTCGCGATGCGGCCGGCGCATGTCTCGGTCGCCGACTGGATCGAGAGCGGCAACCTCTCGCCCAAGGGCGAGCGCGCACTGGTCGTCGCGCGCGGCGACGTCTTCAGCGTGCCGATCGAGAAGGGCACGACGCGCAACCTGACGCACAGCTCGGGCGCGCACGAGCGCGAGGCGCGCTGGTCGCCGGACGGCGCGCGCATCGCGTTCATCTCCGACCGCACGGGCGAGGAGGAGCTCTGGCTCGAGAACCAGGACGGCAGCGGCGAGCCCGAGCAGCTCACGAGCGGCGGCACGCGGCGGCGCCAGGGCCCGCTCTGGTCGCCGGACGGCAAGTCGATCGCGCTCAGCGATGCCAGCGGCACGATCCAGTGCGTCGACGTCGCCACGAAGGCCGTGCGCGAGGTCGCGCGCGACAAGGGCGGCAACGTGGGCGATTACTCGTGGGCGCCCGACAGCCGCTGGCTCTCCTTTTCGCTGCAGGACGAGAACGGCTTCCGCTCGATCTGGATCTGGAGCGCCACCGACGGGAAGCTCGCGCGCGTCACGGGCGAGCTGTGGAACGAGACGGAGCCCTTCTGGGATCCGAACGGCAACTACCTCTGGTACTTCTCCGACCGCGAGTTCGCGCCGCAGATGAACGGCCTGGAGTGGAACATGACCGCCAACCGCACGACGGGGATCTTCGCCCTGGCGCTGCGCAAGGACGTCGCGCACCCGTTCCCGCCCGAGAGCGACGAGGTCACGATCAAGAAGGACGAGCCCAAGAAGGAAGAGCCGAAGAAGGACGAGACGAAGCCCGAGGGGCCGAAGCAGGTCGCGATCGACTTCGACGGTCTCGCCGAGCGCGTCGTGCGCGTGCCCATCGAGGCCGACAACTACTCCGGCCTGACGGCCAACAAGGAGAACCTCTTCTACGTCCGCGGCGGCAGCTTCTACTACGGCCGCGAGAGCGAGCGCACGAGCGATCTCTACGCGTTCTCCTTGAAGGATCGCAAGGCGACGCTGCTGGCCGAGGACGTCAACGGCTACTCGTTCAGCGACGACGGCAGCAAGATCCTGGTGCGCGCGGGCGGCGGCTTCGCGCTCTACGACGCCTCGCTCGAAGGGCAAGGACTCGAAGAAGAGCGTCTCGACCGCCGGCCTCTTCGCCGACCGCGTGCCGCACGACGAGTGGGTCGAGGCCTTCCACGAGGTCTGGCGCCGCTTCCGCGACTACTTCTACGTGCCGAACATGCACGGCTACGACTGGGACGCGCTGCGCAAGCAGTACGAGGGCTGGCTGCCGTACGTGGCGCACCGCTCGGACCTCAACTACGTGCTGGGCGAGATGGTCGCCGAGCTCAACATCGGCCACGCCTACGTCACCGGCGGCGACTGGGTCACGCCGCAGCGCCACGCGGTCGCGCTCTTCGGCGGCCGGCTCGCGCTCGACGCGGCGGCCGGGCGCTACAAGATCAGCGAGATCTTCCGCGGCCAGAACGAGGAGGAGCAGTACCGCTCGCCGCTGACCGAGGTCGGCGTCGTCGCGAAGGTCGGCGACTATCTGCTGGCGATCGACGGCGAGGACCTGCCGGCGAACGAGAATCCCTACCGCCTGCTGCGCGACAAGGCCGACCGGCCGGTCGAGTTCCTGCTCAACGACAAGCCCACGAAGGAGGGCGCGCGCAAGGTGCTCTGGCGTCCGCTGCGCAGCGAGACCAATCTGCTCTACCTGCGCTGGACCGAGTCGCGCCGCGCGCTGGTGGACAAGCTTTCGGGCGGCAAGATCGGCTACCTGCACATGCCCGACATGGGCGCCGAGGGCATCTGCGAGTTCTGCAAGTGGTTCTACGGGCAGGTGCGCAAGGAAGGCCTGATCCTCGACGACCGCGGCAACGGCGGCGGCAACGTCTCGCAGATCATCCTCGAGCGCCTGCGCCGCACGCTGCTCGGCACCGAGTATCCGCGCTACAGCGAGTACACCGGCACGTATCCGCAGGTCGTCTTCACCGGGCCGATGGCCTGCCTCCTGAACGAGGACTCGGCCTCCGACGGCGACATCTTCCCCTGGATGTTCAAAGCCGCGAAGCTCGGCCCGACGATCGGCAAGCGCAGCTGGGGCGGCGTCGTCGGCATCACCAACCACGGCCCGTTGATCGACGGCGGCCAGGTCAACGTGCCCGAGTTCGGCCACGCGGACGCGAGCGGCCAGTGGGCCGTCGAAGGTCACGGCGTCGACCCCGACATCGTGGTCGAGAACGATCCCAAGTCGGAGCTCGAGGGCCGCGACCCGCAGCTCGAGCGCGCGGTGCAGGAGGTGCTCGCGGCGATGCAGACGCGCAAGGCCGCGCTCCCGCCCCGTCCGCCGGCTCCGGTCAAGACCAAGTGAAGAAGCCGCCTCCGAGCCCGGGCCCGGCCGTGCGGGTCGAGGCCTGCACGCCGGCCGCGCGTGCCGAGCAGGCGCAGCTCTTCAACCTGTGCTTCAAGAAGGCGCTCGACGCGCGGTCGCTCGCCTGGCGCTACGACCAGAGCCCGCACGGCGCGAGCCTCTCCTTCCTCTCGCGCACCGAGCAGGGTCTGGCGGTCTCGGGCTACAGCTGCAGCCCGCGCCTGGCGCTGACGCAGGGCGATCCCGCGAGCCTGGCGCCAGTGGGCCAGACGGGCGACGTGATGACGCACCCGGACTGGCGCAAGCGCGGCCTCTTCAGCGCGCTCGACCAGGCCTGCATGGCGGCTGCGCGCGAGCGCGGCTGGCCGGTCGTGTTCGGATTGCCGAACCGCCGCTCGGCGCACATCTTCCTCGAGCTCGGCTGGAAGGAGGCCGGCAAGCTGCGGCCCTGGACCTTCCTGCTCGGTGCCGGCCCGAGCGCGCGTGCCGTGCGCGCCAGTGAAGGCCGGCTGCGGCGCTGGCTCGCGCCGCTGCACGCGCGCCGCTGCGCCAAGGCGCGCGAGCGGCTGGCGCGCTCGGTCGAAGGCTGGAGCCTGCGCCCGCTCGAGCGCTTCCCCGACGAGGTCGAGGCGCTCGCGCTGCGCGTCGCGACGCGCTTCACCTGGATGGTGCGACGCGATCCGGCCTACCTCGGCTGGCGCTTCCTCTCCACGCCCGCGGGCCTGCACCGCTGCTTCGGGATCCACAACCGCGAGGGCGCCTTCCGCGGCTACGTGGTCGTGCAGCCGCCGCGGCCGGGCGAGAACGTGGGCTACCTCGTCGACCTGCTGGCCGACGAGGAGGCCGCCGTCGCGGCCGGGATCGCCGGCGCGCTCAGCGAACTCGAGAGCCTGGGCGCGCGCGCCGTGCGCGCCACCGCGATCGACGGCTCGTGGTGGCGCGGGCGGCTGGACGAGGCCGGCTTCCTGCCGCCCAAGCCGGAGAATCACCTCTCCGTGATCGTGCGCGTCCACGATCCCGCGCACCCGCTGGCGCAACGCGGCGCTCGACGCCTCGCGCTGGTACTTGACCGACGGCGACCGCGACGACGAGACCATGGGGTAGTCTTCCAGGAGCGCGTGGACATCCGACACCAGCTGAAGAAGATCGTGCGCGAGGTCTACGCGCGGCTCCTGTTCCACAGCGGCGCGCACCGGCTGCTCGACCGCTGGATGCCGCGGCGCCTGCTCGTGCTCGCGGGCCATTGCGTCTCGACGCCGGACAACGCGCAGCTCGGGCCCAACATGCGCATCGACGCCGCCGAGCTCGAGCGCATCCTGGCCTGGTTCGCGCAGCGCTACGAGGTGCTCGACGTCGGTCGCGCGCTCGAGCGGCTGGAGCAGCCGGGCCGGAAGAGCCTCGTCGCGCTCACGCTGGACGACGGCTACAAGGACAACCGCACGCAGCTCCTGCCGCTGCTGCAGCGCCTCGGGCTCTGCGCGACGCTGTACCTCGAGAGCGCGGCCGCTCGAGGAGCGGCGCGTGAACTGGACGCACAAGTTCTTCTGGACGCTCGAGCGCTGCGGCCCGGCGCGCTTCGCCGGGCTGTACCGCGAGCGCGGCGGCCAGGCGCTCGGCCCGCAGCTCTCAGCCTACGCAGCTGAAGCGCGTGCTCAAGTACGAGGCGCCGGCCGAGCAGCGCACGCGCATCGTCGACGAGCTCTTCCGCGAGCAGGGCGGCGACGAGCGCGCGCTGTGCGATCAGCTCTACCTCGACTGGGACGAGGTGCGCGAGCTCGACCGCGCGGGCATCGAGATCGGCGCGCACACGCACTCGCACGAGATCCTCGCGCGCCTCGAGCCGGAAGAGGCGCGGCGCGAGATCGCGCGCTCGAAGGCAGCTGCTCGAGCGCGGCCTGGGCCATCCCGTGCGCGAGCTTCGCTTATCCGTTCGGGCGGCGCTGGGACTACCACGCGGCCGTCGCTGGAGGGCGTGCGTTCGGCCGGGTTCGCGAGCGCCAGCACGACGCACGCCGGCACGAACCGCGCGGGCGGACCGCGCTACGAGCTGCGGCGCGTGATGATCGACGAGAACACGCGTCTATATCGCCTGGTCGCGGAGGCCTGCGGCGGGTTCGACCTCCTGCGGCGCTTCGGGGTCGAACTCGGCGAATAGTCGAGCGGATCCGCGCTAGCATGGGGCGCGGTTCCCATGTGGCTCGCTCCGCTCCTGCTCTGCCTCGCGCCCCAGGCCGAGGCGCCGCTCCTGCACGCCGGCGAGCGCATCGAGCTCGCGCTCTCGGCCGAGGCGCGCAGCCTGCGCTTCGAGAGCGCGTTCGCCGGCACGCTGCACGTCTGGGCGACGAGCAGCGAGTGCCATCCGGTCCTGCATCTCGAGGACGAGAACGGGAAGCAGCTCGCGGAGGACGACAACTCCGGCGGCAACAATGCGGCCTGCATCGCCTTCGAGGTCGAGCGCGGGCGCAAGCTGCGCATCCGCGTCGCAAGCGCCAAGCGCGGCGAGTCCGGCAAGGGGCTCGTCTGTGCACAGGCCTCGCCCGAGACCGAGGTGACGCGCGCGGCGGCCCAGGCGGCGCACGCACAGGTCTCCGAGATCAAGCGCCTACAGAAGGAGCAGCAGTTCGAGCCCGCACGCGCGCTCCTCGAGCAGACGCTTCGGGCGCTGCTCTCGACGGAGGGTGCCGGGACGAGTGACGGCGTTGCGGCCGCGGCGATCGAACTGGGCCAGACGGCCGAGGCGCTCTCCGCGCTGGAGCAGCAACGGCGGGCCTGGACCTTCGTGCTCGACCAGGGGCTGCGCACGCTGCCTCCGGACAGTCCTGGGCTCCAGACCGTGCGCGGGAACCTGGCCAATGCCCTGGGCGAGTCCGGCGAGCTGCAACAGGCGCGCGAGCTGTACGCGCAGGTGCTCGAGGTCGACTCGCGTACGTTGCCCGCGGACCACATCGACCTGCAACGCGCACGGATCAACCTGGCCCGCATCATCAAGGCGCTGGGCGATGCCACCGGCGCGCGCGAGCTCGAGGAGCAGGCCCTCGAGGTCTTCACGCGCACGCTGCCCGACGACGACCTCGACCTGCAGCGCCTGCGCGGGAATCTGGCCGGCACCCGCCGGATGCAGGGCGACCTGCACGGCGCTCTGGAGCTGTTCCAGAAGGTGCACGACGTCTTCGAGCGCACGCTGCCGGCGGACCATCCCTACTTGCAGTTCGCGCGCATCAACCTGGCCGTGGGCCTGAAGGAGTTGGGCGACCTCGAGGGCGCACGCCCGCTCGAGGAACAGGTCCTGAAGGCCTTCGAGCACACGCTGCCGGCGGATCATCCCAACCTGCAGCTCGCGCGCCAGAACTACGGCACGACGCTCCGGGGGCTGGGCGATCTGGCCCAGGCGCGCAAGCTCCAGGAGCAGGTTCTCGAAGTGCGCACGCGCACGCTGCCGCCGGATCACGCCGATCTGCAGCTGGCGCGCACGAGCCTGGCACAGACGCTCCGGCAGCTGGGCGACACGCGCGCCGCGCTGCCGCTCCAGGAGCAGGTGCTCGAAGTCTACGCACGCACGCTGCCGGCCGACGATCTCGCACTGTTGTCGACCCGGGTGGAACTCGCCGACATCATCGCCGAGCTCGGGGACCTGCAGCGCTCGCGTGCGCAGCTCGAACCGCTGATCGCACAGCTCTCGAGCACGCTCCCGCCCGACCATCCACTGCTGCTGGGCGCCAAGGACAGTCTGGGTTGCACGCTGCGCGAGCTGGGCGACCTGCAGGGTGCGCGCCTGGTCTTCGAGGAGGTGCTCGAGGTGCGCTCGCGCACGCTGCCCGAAGGACACCACCTGCTGCAGTCCTCGCGCTCGCATCTCGGCGCCGTGCTGTTTGCGCTGCATGATCTGCCCGCCGCCCGGGCGTTGTTCGAGAGCGCCGTGGAACAGCTGCGCCGCGCGCTACCGCCGGATGCACGCGAGCTGCAGGGCGCGCGCCGGGACGTGGCCTTGGTGCTGCATGTGCTGGGCGACTACGCGGGAGCGCGGACCGTGCTGGAAGAGGTCCTGGCCGTGCAGCTGCGCACGCTCTCCGCGGACGACCCTGAGCTGCAGCTGACGCGCCTGGGTCTCGCCTCCACGCTCAAGGAACTCGGCGACCTGCGCGCGGCGATTGCCCTCGAGCAGCAGGCGCTGCAGGTCTCCTCGCGGACCCAGGAGCAGGATGCGGCCGTGCCGCAGGTCGTGCGCCAGAACCTGGCGCGCAGCCTGGCCCTGTTGCGTGCCCAGGGACCGGACAGGCCCTCCGACCCGGCCTACCAGGTCGCGATCAGCGAGTTCAGTGCGGAGTTGCGCCACGATCTGGGAGCGGCCCTGCTCTCGCCCTCGCGGCGCGAAGCCGAGGAGCGCGCGGCCAATGGCTCCGAATCCCTGTCCGCTGCGCTGTCCTTCGCCTGCGGGCTGGGACGATACCCGGACGATCCGACGCTGGAGCGAGAGGCCCTCGTGATCGCCGAGACGCGCCGCGGCGTGGGACTATCGTGGAGTCGTCTCTCGCGCGCGGCCTCGAGCGACCCTGCCTTCAGAAATGTGCGCCAGAACCTGCAGTCGAGCGCCGCGGAGCTGGCGCGTCTGGCCGAGGCCGGCAGCGACCACGAGCGCTTGACCCGCGCTCGCGCCAAGCACGATGCCGCCGAACACGAGTTCCAGGCGCTCGCGCAGCGCAGTTCCGGTCCTGCGCAGGTCGCGCTCGAATTCGATCCTGCCGCCGTCGGCGCGCAGTTGGAGAAGGATACGGCCCTGGTCAGCTTCCTGTGCTACGAGCGTCAAGTGCTGGCCCAGGGGCAGGCTCCGGTCTGGAGCAAGTCGCAGGATGTCTGTGCCTTCGTCCTGCGTCCGAACTGTCCGCTCGCGCGCGTCGAACTCGGCAGTCTGGTCGCCATCCAGGCCGCGGTCGTCTCCGGGCGCGAGGCGATCGGCGCGCGACCGGAGCGCGGGCGACCGGCCGGAGCCGGCGCACGGGCCGAGAACGACCGGCTGTCCGCGGAGCTGCGCCGGCGGGTCTTCGATCCGCTGCTGCCGGCGCTGGGAGATGCGCGGCACCTGATCGTGGTGCTGGACGATGTCCTGCACCTCGTTCCCCTGGACGCGCTGCCCGCAGCTGGCGACGAGCTGCTGGGCGATACCTGGCGTATCGAGACGCGTGCCAGCCTGCTCGAGCTGCAGTGGCCGCACGCGCACCTGGCCGGGGACGGCGCGCTGCTCGCGCTCGGGAATCCGGACTTCGACGGACGGCCCGACGCGCGGACGCAGCCGCAGGACCAGCTAGCCGGCGTCGGCCCGCGCAGCTCCCGGGAGGCAGTCTTCACGACGCTGCCGGGGACGCGCGCCGAGGTGCATGGCATCGCGGACTACTTCTGCGAGCTGTTCGGCGAACACGCCGAAGCGCACGTCCTCGAGCGCGCCGCGGCCTCGTGCGAGCGGCTCGTCGCCCTGGCTCCCCAGGCGCGCTGGCTGCACGTCGCGACGCACGGCTGGTTCGCGCCCGAATCGATCCGCTCCTGGGAGGATCCCGAGCCGGTCGACAAGCTCTCGCGGTCTCGGGCAGCGGCAGGGCGCCGAGGAGACCAGTCCGGCGGCATGAGCCCGATGCTGCTCTGCGGCCTGGCGCTGGCCGGTGCCAACCGGCCGCAGGACGAGCTCGGCCGCGTGACGGGCCTGATCACGGCCGAGGAGCTGGCGACGCTCGACCTCTCGAACTGCGAGCTGGCCGTGCTTTCGGCCTGCGACACGAACGTCGGCGAGGCGCGCGCCGGGATGGGCGTCGCCAGCCTGCAGCGCGCGCTGCAGATCGCCGGCGCGCGCAGCGTGATCACCAGCCTGTGGAAGGTGCCCGACGAGGCGACGAAGGAGCTGATGCTCGACTTCTACCGGCGCCTGTGGATCGAGAAGGAACCCAAGTGGCAGGCCCTGTGGGAGGCGAAGAAGAAGCTGCGCGCGATGAAGGACGAGTCCGGCAAGCCGAAGTACACGACGCGCGACTGGGCCGCCTGGGTGCTGACCGGCGAGCCCGACTGAGGCCCGCGGCTCAGAAGATGTTGTAGATGAAGGCCGAGGCGCCGTCCCCGCCGAAGCAGGCCAGCAGGATCAGGCCCAGCAGGATCAGCGCGAAGGGCGCCGACGATGTAGAGCCAGTTCTCGCGCAGGAAGCCCTTGAAGCCGGTGCGTTGCGGTGTGTCGTTCACGGTTCCGGAAGCGCTACCCTGAAGCGGGCCGGCGTGCTCAGAAGAGCGTGTAGATGAAGGGCGCGACGAGCGGCGAGCTGGCGGCCACGACCAGCAGGCTGCCGATCGAGAGCAGCACGACCACCAGCGGCAGCAGGTACCAGTGGCCGCGGCGCGTGAAGGAGAGGAACAGCTCGAGCGTGGTCGCGATGCGCGCGACCGAGCTTGACCAGGATGAAGCTCAGGATGCCCGCCGAGAGCCAGCACCAGGACCACGGCCGAGATCATCGGCGGCAGCAGGCCGACCAGGCGCGAACCGCCCATCGCGATCGCGAACACCAGCGCCAGCATGCCTCCGACCTGCAGGTAGGCGCGCCAGGCCGGCTCGTCGCGGTAGTTCAGCTTGTAGAGCGTGCCCAGCGCGAGCCACAGGCCGCCGAAGACGAAGGGCCATGTCGGGAGGCGCTCGCCTTGGGCCTCGAGCGCGGGTCCAGGCTTGCGGTGTCTTGCGCGACGTAGGCCGCGGGGAACACGCCACGCCGGTCGAGCTCGTCGTGCAGGAAGTCGGCCAAGACGCGGTTGCCGAGCGGAGTTGAAGTGCCAGTCGCGCTGGAAGTAGAGCGCCTCGCCATGCTCGTGGTGGCTATCGAGTGCGTAGCGCGGGTCGAGCGTCTCGATCGATAGCTCCTTGCACAGACCGAGGAACGTCTCGGTCGGCTGGTCGGCCGACCAGCGCGCCGTGTCGACGCCGATGTAGCTTCGCCAGCGCCGCCTGCGCGTCCGCCTGGATGCTGGCCTTGTGCGGGATCGGCACGACCACGAGGCGCGCCTTCAGCGCGGCGCAGGTCTCCTGGACGTTCAGCAGCGCGCCGCGCGTGCGCGCCAGCGCCTCCTTCATGAACTCCGGCGGCTGGTGGAAGAAGGCGGCCGACTCCATGTCCAGCGCGTGGCCGCCGTCGGGCGTCCAGCTCGGGCGCGGCGTCGAGAGCTTCTCGAGCAGCGCGCCCAGCGCGCTCTTCTGCCAGGCCGTCTTCGGGACCCGGATCGGCGAGCACGCGCAGCTCCGGCCGGCCGTCGGGGTTGATGCGCGGCTTCTGGTAGCGGTCGTAGCTCGTCGCCGCGTTCCAGTAGAGGTCGTTCTGGTAGGGGAAGAGCAGCACGACATCAGGCTGGAAGGCACGGCCCGGACCGGCGAGCCAGAGCGCCTCCTGGTCGGTCGAGTAGCCCTCGGTGCCGGCGTTGATCACGTCGACGTCGCGGCCTTCGGCCTGCCACCAGCGCTCGAGGACGTCGACGAACAGGTCCTGGCGCTCGACCGTGTAGCCCTGCACGAACGAGTCGCCGAGCATCAGGACGCGCAGCTTGCCGGCGGGCTTGGCCGGGCTCGTCATCGGGTCGTCGCGCAGGCCCGAGCGCGTTGATCTCGAAGTGCACGTCGAACTCGGCGGTGTGCCGGTGCACCTTGGCGTTGGGCGTCTTGACCCAGCCGAGCTGCGGCATCGAACTGGCCCAGCGTCGCCGCCGGGCCCAGGCCGACGAGGCGCAGGCCGCCTTCGAGCACGCCGAGGCCGAGCAGCAGGCTGACGAGCACGGCGAGCAGGACGTTGAGCGCGCGCATCGGGTCCTCAGCTGACCATCGCCGTGACGGAGTCGCCCTCGTGGCGCAGGTGGAAGACCGTCTCGGCGATCTTCTTCTTGGCCGGCGCGCGCACGACGTAGTTGTTCAGGAACAGGAGGTCCATGCCCGAGAGGCTGAACGTGTTGAAGGCGTGCGCCGGCGACTCGACGATCGGCTCGCCCTTCAGGTTGAACGAGGTGTTCATGATCACCGGCACGCCGGTCAGCTCGCCGAAGCGCCGGATCACGCCGTGGTAGGCGGGGTTGGTGTCCTTGAACACGGTCTGCAGCCGGCCCGAGCCGTCGACGTGCGTGATCGCCGGCAAGCAGCGCGCGCTTCTCGGGCCGCACGGGCGTGACGTAGAGCATGAAGCGCGCAGGGAAGTGCTTCTCGGCGTCGCGGGATGTCGAAGAACTCGTCGGCGCGCTCCTCGAGCACCGAGGGCGCGAAGGGCCGGAAGGGCTCGCGGAACTTGATCGTCGCGTTGAGCTTCTCCTTCATCTCCGCGCGGCGCGGGTCGGCGATGATCGAGCGCGCACCGAGCGCGCGCGGGCCGAACTCGAAGCGCCCGCGGAACCAGCCGCAGACCATGCCCTCGGCCAGCTGCTGCGCGGCGAAGTCGTAGAAGCGCTCGTCGTCCTCGATCTTCTCGAAGGCGATGTCGTTCTTGCTTCAGGAAGCTCTCGATCTCGGCGTCGGAGTACTCGCTGCCGAGGTAGGCGTGGTCGAGCGCCGGGCCGCGCGGCTGGCCGAGCAGGTGGTTGTAGGCCCAGTAGGCCGCGCCGACCGAGCCGCCGTCGTCGCCGGGCGCGGGCAGGATGTAGAGCTCCTCGAACGGCCCGTTGCGCAGCACCTTGTAGTTGGCGACCGAGTTGAGCGCCACGCCGCCGGCCATGCACAGGCGCTTCGAGCCCGTCCGCTCGTGCGCGATGGCGCGCCATCTTCAGCACGACCTCCTCGGTCACCTTCTGGATGCTGGCGCGCCATGTCGCAGTAGTAGGGGTCGAGCGACTTGTCGCCCAGCTTGGGATCGCGCGCCGGCCGCCCGAAGTGCTCGCCGAAGCGCTCGCGCCAGCGTGTTGTCGGTCGAGCGCTGGTAGGCGAAGTAGGACATGTCCTGCCACAGGCTGCCGTCCTCGCCGATCTCGATCATCTCGTGGATCTTGTCCACGTACTTGCGGCTCGCCGTAGGGGTGCATGCCCATCAGCTTGTACTCGCCCTCGTTGACCTCGAAGCCGCAGTAGGCGGTGAAGGCCGAGTACAAGAGGCCGAGCGAGTGCGGGAAGCGCAGCTCCTTCGAGCATCTCGAGCTTCGTCCCGCGGCCGCGCCCGATCGTCGAGGTGGTCCACTCGCCGGCGCCGTCGATGGTCAGGATCGCGCTCTCCTCGAAGGGCGAGGTGAAGAAGCTCGACGCGGCGTGGCTGACGTGGTGCTCGGCGAAGAGGATCTTCGAGCCGCGGGCAGGCCCAGGCGCTTCGCGCATGATGCGACTTGATCCAGAGCTTGTCCGAGATCCAGCGCTGCATCGACTCGCGGAACACGGCCGACGAGCGCGGGAAGGTCGCCATCGCGGTGAGCAGCATGCGCTCGAACTTGACGAAGGGCTTCTCGTAGAAGACGACGAAGTCGACGTCGTGCGAGCGTGATGCCGCCCGCGCTTGCAGACGAACTCGATCGCGAGCACGGGGAAGCCCGAGTCGTGCTTGACGCGGCTGAAGCGCTCCTCCTCGGCGGCGGCGACGAGCGTGCCGTCCTGCACCAGCGCCGCCGACGAGTCGTGGTAGTAGAAGGAGAGGCCGAGGATGTTCATCGTCAGTCCTGCCTCCGCGCGCGCGCCAGCGTGTCGTTCGTGCTCGTCCAGGGCGACCAGTTGCCGGCCTTGCGCCGGCGCAGGTGCAGCGGGTCGGCCACGAGCCGGTAGAACAGCGCGAAAGGCCCGAGCAGCACGAAATAGAGCAGCGTCAGCAGTGCCCGCGAGAGCATCTGGCCGAAGCGCTCGCTGAAACGGAGGAGGGCGGCCTTCATCACTTGGGGGGCGCGGGGGCTCCCTTCAGAGTATCCCGGGCCCGCGCGCCTGTCATGCGCGGCCGGGGCGATCAGCGCAGAACCACGAGCCCGCGGTGCAATTCGTCCTGGCTGAAGCGCTTGTTCCCGTCCAGGTCGCGGTACACGTCGAGGTAGATCTCGGAGCTCGCGGGCAGTTCGTTGACCAGCCAGGCCAGCTGTTCGGGCGAGTTGATCATCACGGCGCGCTGGCGGCCGCCGATCAGTGCATTGGGCCGCACGGCGTCGATCACGTCCCCGACCTTGATGCCGATCTTGTCCGTCGGGCCCTCGGGCTGGACCTCGGTCACGCGCACGTAGGTGCCGTTGCCCAGGCCGATCTTCTCGCCCTTCAGGCCCAGGTGCTCGAACAACAGGCCGTTGGGCCGGTCCCAGACCTTGAGGCGCATGTTGCGCGTCTTGCCGGAGCGCTCGACCTGGATCTCGACCTCGGGCAGGTTCGCCAGGCCCACGCGCGCCAGGCGGTAGTCCTCCTGCTTGACCACCGGGCGGTGGTTGAGCGAGACGATGCAGTCGCCCTGCTTCAAGCCGGCCTGCGCGGCCGGTCCGCCCGCGACCACGTTCTGCACCTTGAGGTGGTCGCCCGGCTCGACGTCGAAGCCCAGCCAGGTGGGCATGAGCTCCTCCTCGAGCACGGCCTTGACGCGGTCCACCGGCAGCGCGAAGCCGATGTTCTGCGCCTGCGCGTTCATGGCCGAGTTGATCCCGATCAGTTCGCCGTTGATGTTCAAGAGCGGCCCGCCGGAGTTGCCGAAGTTGATCGAGGCGTCGGTCTGGATCAGGTCGTCGAAGTGCAGGCGGTTGGTCGGGATGTCGACGTTGCGGTGCAGCCCGGAGATGATGCCCTCGCTGACCGTGTGCGTCTGTCCGTAGGGGTTGCCGATCGCGATCACGGGCTCGCCGATCATCAGGTCGGAGCTGGTGCCCATCGGGATCGTGGGGAACTCGCGCTCGCCGCGGATGCGCAGCAGCGCCAGGTCCTCCTGCTGCACGGCCGAGATCACCTCGGCCTCGTACTCGTTCTCGTCGAAGCGCTTGTCGAAGCTGACCTTGATCGTCTTGGCGCCCTCGACCACGTGGTTGTTGGTGATGATGAAGCCTTCCTTCATGATCACGACGCCCGAGCCGGCTCCCGCGCCGACCTTCCTCGAGAACACGTTGCCCCACCAGTCCTGCACGTTCTGGTACTGCTCGGTCTGGATGTAGACGACCGCCGGCGAGGCGGCCTCGACCACCTGCACGATCGGCGTCACGCGCCGGCGGTACTTCTCCTCCGGCGTCAGAGGGGTGCCCGGGGTCTGGACCAGGACGGCGGCGGCGAAGAGGGTGAGCATGGGAGCGCAGCAGCTACGCACTCCCGGCGGCGCTGTGAGCGGCCGGGAGCGGCTGGTGGGCGATACTGGACTCGAACCAGTGACCTCCACGATGTCAACGTGGCGCTCTAGCCAGCTGAGCTAATCGCCCGGAGTCTCGGGCGGACCCGAGGGCCGGGCAGGGTAGGGGACGGGCCGAAGTGCGACAAGGGTTTTCCGCGCGCGCGCCGACGCTAGACTTTGGCCCCCTTCGCCCCCTGAACACCCCCCGAGAGCTGCCCTTGAAGATCGGTGTCGCCCGCGAGATCAAGAACAACGAGAACCGCGTCGCCCTGACCCCCGCCGGCGTCGACCGCCTGCGCGCCGCGGGCCACGAGGTGCTGGTCGAGACCAAGGCCGGCCTCGGCAGCAGCCTCAGCGACGAGGCCTACCTGAAGGTCGGCGCGAAGATCGCGCCGGACGCAGCCGCGGTCTGGGCCGCGAGCGACCTGGTGCTCAAGGTCAAGGAGCCGCTCGAGTCCGAGTGGCCGCGCATGCGCAAGGGCCAGACGCTCTTCACCTACTTCCACCTCGCGGCCGACCGCAAGCTCACCGACGGCGATGCTCAAGACCGGCTCGCACTGCTTCGCCTACGAGACGCTCGAGCACGACGGCGGGCTGCCGCTCTTGACGCCGATGAGCGAGGTCGCCGGGCGCATGGCGATCCAGGCCGGCGCGAAGTACCTCGAGGCGCCCGCGGGCGGCTCGGGCATCCTGCTGGGCGGCGTGCCCGGAGTGCGGCCCGCGAAGGTGCTGATCCTCGGCGGCGGCGTCGTCGGCACGCAGGCCGCGCGCATGGCGGCCGGCCTCGGCGCCGACGTGACGATCATGGACGTCAACCTCGACCGCATGCGCTACCTCGACGAGATCCTGCCGGCCAACTGCCGCACGGTCTACTCGACGCCGCACGCGATCCGCGAAGCGCTGCCCGAGACCGATCTCGTCGTCGGCGCGGTGCTGATCCCCGGCGCGGTCGCGCCCAAGCTCGATCACGCGCGCGGACCTCAAGCTGATGCGCAAGGGCAGCGTGATCGTCGACGTCGCGGTCGACCAGGGCGGCTGCATCGAGACCGTGCACCCGACGACGCACGCCGAGCCGACGTTACGTGATCGACGGTGTCGTGCACTACTGCGTCGCCAACATGCCCGGCGCGGTGCCGCGCACGAGCACCTGGGCGCTCACGAACGCGACGCTGCCCTGGACGGTCAAGCTGGCGCAGCTCGGTCCGGCCAACGCGGTCAAGCAGAGCCACGAGCTCGAGACCGCGGCCAACTGCATCGGCGGCAAGCTGGTCTGCAAGGCGGTCGCCGACAGCTTCGGCCTCGCCTACACGCCCGCCACCGAGGCGGCCGCGGCGATCGCGTGATCGACGCGCGGGCTCGGATTGCCCGAGGCGGCGCTGCTCGGCCTCGTCGAGGGGATCAGCGAGTACCTGCCGATCAGCTCGACGGGCCACCTGATCCTGGCGCAGCGCGCGCTGGGCATCGGCAACGACGAGGCCTCGCGCGCCTTCGCGATCTGCATCCAGGCCGGCGCGATCCTGGCGGTGCTCGGGCTCTACGCGCCGCGCGTGCTGTGGATGCTGCGCGGCTTCGCGGGTGGCGAGGCGGGCGCGCGGCGACTGGCGCTGCAACTCGTACTCGCGTTCCTGCCGTCCGCGATCGTCGGCGTGCTCGCCAAGCCGTTCATCGAGCGCCAGCTCTTCGGCCTGTGGCCGGTCGTCTGGGCCTGGGCGCTGGGCGGAGCGGCGATCCTGCTCGTTCCGGTGCTGCGCCGCGGCGTGCAGGGCACGCAGGGCCGCGCGCTGGTCGACATCTCCTGGCTGACGGCGCTCGGCATCGGGCTCTTCCAGTGCCTGGCGCTGCTGCCCGGAACGAGCCGCAGTCTGGCGACGATCGGCGGCGCGCTGCTGCTCGGTCTCACCGGCGCCGCGGCGGTCGAGTTCAGCCTGCTGCTCGGCGTGCTGACGCTCTGCGCGGCGACCGTCAAGGAAGCGCACGATTCCGGGCACGCGATGCTCGCCTCCTACGGCAGCGCCCCGATCGTCGTCGGTGCGCTGGTCGCGGCCGTCTCGGCCTGGCTCGCGGTGCGCTGGCTGGTCGCCTGGCTCTCGACGCGCGGACTGGCACCTTTCGGCTGGTACCGGCTGGTGCTGGCGGCCGTGGTGGGGGTGCTGCTCGCGCGCGGGATCCTGCCGGCGGGCTAGTTGCGATCAAGGATGCGGCGTGATCGCGAGGATCGTGATCTCGCTCTTGCCTGGTCCGTAGCACCAGAACAGCCGGTAGGCGCCGGGCGTCCGATTCTGGACGTAGGCCTCGAAGACCTTGCCCGTGTCGTCAAAGGGATGCTCGATCGAGTCGTACTCGTGCGTGTTCAGTCCCGGGTGCCTGGGATTCTCCAGCAGGAGCCGCACACACTTCTCGACCTGCTTGAAAAGCCCCTCAGCCTTGGTCGCCTTGGCTTTCCTCTTCTTCAGGCGATTCTGAAGCGACGCCAAGGCCGCGGCTTGGAGTTCGCGGTACTTCCCGTCCGCCTCCTCGGACCAGCGCGGCGAGAATGGCATCACTCGTCCTGCAGTTGATCCGCCAGCTTGGCGGCCTCCGCGAGGTCAGGCCCACGCTTGGCGAACTTGCCCGCCTTGGCCTGCTTCAAGCCGCGGCGAACGGATGCCCGGGCTTCCTCGTTCTCGTAGAGCCAGGCTTCCCTTTCCGGAATGACGCGCGCGAGGCGGAGCACGATCTCGTCTCCGCGCTCCTCGATGATCAGAGTCCGATTTGCGAACGCTTCGCCTAGCGTCAAGCGTCCCTTGGAGTCGGTGTTCTTGGTCTGGGTGCTACGGTTGACCATGCTCTCAGTATCGCCCACTTTCCCACTATGGTGAAGTGGACTCCTGGAAATTGGCCGCAGGCGGCCTGGGGGGGTCGCCCGGGGCCCCAGGAAGCCCGGGTGAGGCTTTGCGCGAAGAACCCGCGCGTGCGATCGTCAAGGGCGGCATGAACCAGCGCCGCGCCCTGATCACAGGCATCACCGGCCAGGACGGGAGCTACCTCGCGGAGCTCTTGCTCGAGCAGGGCTACGAGGTCTTCGGCCTGGTGCGGCGCTCCTCCTCCGCCAACCTCGCGCGCGTCCAGCACATCCTGCCGCGCCTGCACCTCGTGCAGGGCGACCTGCTCGACCAGTCGAGCCTGATGCGCGCGCTCGAGGAGAGCCGGCCGCAGGAAATCTACAACCTCGCCGCGCAGTCGTTCGTGCCGACCTCCTTCGACGAGCCGGTGCACACGGCCGAGATCACCGGCATCGGCGTCACGCGCCTGCTCGAGGCCCTGCGCCACGTCGCGCCGCAGGCGCGCTTCTACCAGGCCTCGACCTCGGAGATGTTCGGCCACGCCGCCGAAACGCCGCAGCGCGAGACGACGCCCTTCCACCCGCGCTCGCCCTACGGCGTGGCCAAGGCCTACGCGCACTGGATCACGGTCAACTTCCGCGAGAGCTACGGCCTCTTCGCGACCAGCGGGATCCTCTTCAACCACGAGTCGCCGCGGCGCGGCACCGAGTTCGTCACGCGCAAGATCACGCGCGCGGCCGCGCGCATCGCGCTGGGCCTCGAGCGCGAGCTGGTGCTGGGCAACCTCGACGCGCGCCGCGACTGGGGCTTCGCCGGCGACTACGTGCGCGCGATGTGGAGCATGCTGCAGCAGGCAGAGCCGGGCGACTACGTGATCGCGACCGGCGTGATGCACAGCGTGCGCGAGGTCTGCGAGCTGGCCTTCGAGGAGGCCGGACTGGACTGGAACGCGCACGTGCGCGTGGATGCGGCTTTCCAGCGCCCGGCCGAGGTGCATTTGCTCTGCGGCGACGCTTCCAAGGCGCGCGCCGAGCTCGGCTGGCAGCCGCGCATGGATTTCGAGACGCTGATCCGCACGATGGTGCGCGCGGATCTCGAGAGCGAGCGCGGCACGGGCGCCGCCGGCTTGCGCAGCGCTATTGCGGCGCAGAGAGGCGCTCCGCGCCCTTCCGGTACTCGTCCACCCAGGGCTTGAGGAACTTGCCCGGGCAGTCCGTGGGCTTGAAGTCGGAGTGCTTGCGCACCTCGCTGCGCGGGATGTGATAGGTGGCGCGCAGGTTGTCGAGCAGCTTGCGCAGGCTCTCGAGCTGCGCGGCGCCGGGGTGCTCCTCGTCGAAGTTCCCGATCAGGCACACGCCGAGGTTGCGGATGTTGTTGTCGCCGCCGGCGTGCGCGCCCTGCCAGGCGAGATCGCGGCCCTGGAAGATGCGTCCCTCGGGGTCGATCAGGTAGTGGTAGCCGATGTCGCCCCAGGGCGGCGTCTTGCCCTTCAGGTGCGAGCGCTGGATCTGGCGCAGCGCGGCGTACGAGCTCTCGGCGCTGCCGTCGAGCGGCGCCGGCTCGGCCTCGGCCGAGTGGTGCACGGTGATGCGCTTCCAGCCGCCGCTGTTCTTGATCATCAGCGCCGGACGCGCGGGCAAGGCGCCCCACTTCGCGCGCGCGATCAGCGGCACGCCCAGCACGCTGCGCGGCTGGCCGAGCTGCGCCAGCAGCCGTTCGGCGCGCGCCAGCCCGTCCTGCGCGCGCTGCTGCTGGCCCTCGTCCGCGCTCTCGTCGTGCGCGATCTTCTCCAGCGCCGTGCGCGCGTTGCGCGCGCGCGAGGCGAAGAGCGCGTCCTGCGCGGGGTTGCGGTCGCTCTTGACCTCGTGCTGCACCGTGTCGAGGCGCGCGAGGCCGAGCTCGAGCTCCGCTTCCACCTGCCAGAATCCGCGCCGGCCGGGATCCTGCTCGCCGAGCCACATCTCGATCTTGTGGATGCGCTCGTCGCCGTCGGGTTCCTCGACCCAGGCGGGCAGCACCTCGCGCCGGTCGACCTGCGCGCTCGTCAGCGGGGGCGTGGGCGCGCGCACGTTCTGGGTGCGACAGCCGGAGGCGCCGGTGGTCGCGAGGAGGCCGAGGACGAGCGTCGTGGCGCGCAGCAGGCTGGAGTTCATGGCGGGATGGGATACCGAAGCCGGAAGCGCGAAACAATGGGCCCGCAGCAGTCCTACAGGAAGCTGGCTTGGCTTGGAGCGGGTCCCCGTGGTCGAATCCTGGTGCATGAAGAGTCTCCTGGCGCTGCTGCTCGTCGCCGAACTCGGGCTGGGCCTGCCGCTCTGGGCCCAGGATCGCAAGCCCGCCTCGGCTGAGGATCAGCAGCTGGTCGAAGAGGCCCTGCGGGAGGCGGACAAGGACCGCCGCCGGGGCGAGTTCCATTCGGCGCTGCGCGCAGCCGAGGAGGCGCTGGCCGAGAACCCCGCCGACGCCCGCGCGCTGCTCCTGCGCGCCCGCTGCCACGCCGACCAGGCCGAGAACGAGGCCGCCCTGCAGGACGGCAAGCTGGCGCTCGAGGCGGCGGGGAAGGCCTTCCAGGCCGTCCTGCCGGCGGCGCTGCGCTTCCAGGCCCAGCAGCTGCTGGTCCTGGGCCGGGTCGCTGAGGCCGCGAGCCTGCTCGCACCCGCCTCACTGGACCCCGCGCGCGATGGCCGCGACGCCTGGATCGCGGGGCGGGTCGCCTGGGAGCGCGGCGACCGCGACGCGGCGCGGACGCTCTTCCAGGCCGGGGCGGCGAGCCCCGACGACCAGCCCTGGGACGGCCTGCTGGGCAAGGCCCGCTGCCAGCGCAAGCTGGGCGACCTGACGGCCGCCTCACAGACGCTGGTCGCGGCCGATGCGCAGACGCGCGCCGAGGGCTCGAGCGAGCCCGACGTGCTGGTCGAACTGGCCGACCTGTATTTCGAGGCCGACCACGAGGTCGCCGAGGGCGCGCGGCGCTCGGCCGGCTCGCTCTACGAGGAGGCGCTGCGCCTGTGCAAGTCGCACGAGGGCGCGACGCTCGGACAGTACGAGCTCTACCGCTTCAACTGGCTGCGCCGGCGCAAGAACGCGGCCTTGATCCTCGACGAGTACCTGCTGCAGCGGCCCGAGTCGATCCCGGCGCTGGTCGCGGGCACCTCGGCCAACCTCGACGACGGCAACCTGAAGCGCGTGCGCTCGCGGCTCTCGCGCCTGGAGAAGCTGGCCCCGCAGCGCCGCGACGTGCGCGCGCTGCGCGCGGCACTGGCCTGGGTCGAGCATCGCACCGAGGACTGCCGCAAGGAGCTCGACCTCTTGGCCAAGGAGGACGCGCACGATCCCGCACCCGCGCGCGATCTCGCCGCGCACCTGTGCGATCTCTACCGCTTCCAGGAGGCGGTCGCCTTCGCGCGCGAGGCCACCGAGCGCGATCCCTCCGACCACGAGTCCTGGAACGTGCTCGGGAAGGCGCTCGCCGACAGCGGCGACGAGGTCGGCGGCCTGGCGGCGCTCGACAAGGCCCAGCAGCTCGCCGCGCCGCGCCAGGACGCCTGGCGCGACAACACGCGCAAGGTGCTCGGGCGCATGAACAAGGAGCTGCTGCGCACCGGCGACGGCGACCTGAAGTTCGTCTGGGACCCGCGCGCGGCCGAGGTCTTCGCCGCCTACCTGATGCCCTTCTACGCCAGCGCACGCAAGGAGCTCGCCGCGCGCTACGGCTACACGCCCGGCCCGACCGCGATCGAGGTCTTCGGCAAGCACGCCGACTTCTCGGTGCGCTCGACGGGCTTCGAGGGCTACCCGGCGCTGGGCGTGTGCTTCGGTCCGGTCGTGACCGCCGTCTCGCCGCTGGCAGAGATGCGCGGCACGTTCTCCTGGGCGCGCACGAGCTTCCACGAGTTCACGCACGTGATCCACCTGGGCCTCTCGCACAACCGCTGCCCGCGCTGGATCACCGAGGGCATCGCGACCTGGGAGGAGACGAACCACAATCCTTCCTGGTCGCGCAACATGCGCCGCGACCTCGTCGATGCGCTGGCCAACGAGGACCTGATCCCCACGCGCGATCTCAACGCCGCCTTCCGCACCGAGCGCATCCTCTTCGCCTACTACCAGGGCGGCTTGCTGTGCGAGATGTGGGTCAAGTCGCACGGCTTCCCCGCGCTGGTGCACCTGCTCGAGGCCTTCGACGCCGGCAAGGACCTCGACCAGGCCTTCAACGACGTGCTCAAGCAGACACCCGAGGACGTCGACCGCGCGTTCAAGAAGTACGCCGAGGAGCTCACCGCCGGCCTGAAGATCGAGCCGCTCTGGGACGCCGGCCGCATCGCGCGCATGCGCCTCACGCTCGCGCCCAACCCGCCCGCCGACAAGACGGCCCTCGCGCGCTGGTGCGAGGACTGGGTCACCGTCGCCGCCGGTTCCTACCAGCAAGGCCGCAAGGTCGACGCCGAAGAAGCCCTGCGCCACCTCGGCGCCGAAGAGTCGAAGCACCCGCGCGCCGCGATCCTGCGTGGAGAGATCGCGCTGGCCGACCAGGACAAGCCGCGCGCGATCGAGCTCTACCAGAAGGCCTTCGCCGAGGGCGGCGACGACTTCCGTGCGCGCATCGCGCTGGCCTCGCTCTTGAAGGACGACGGCAAGCTCGACGAGGCGCTCGTGCAGGCGCAAGCCGCCGTGAAGGCCTACCCCGGCTTCGCCGAGAAGAAGCTCAACGGCGAGCGCCTCGAGGCCGCGATCCTGACCGCCAAGGGCGATACCGACGGCGCCATGGAAGCGATCGAGAAGTGGCTCGACTGGGAGTCGGGCGATTTCGACGGCAGGTTCGCGGCGGCGGCCTGGCACCTCGCCAAGGGACGCCCCGAGAAGGCCGCGCAGCGCCTGGACGAGGCCAACCAGATCGACCCCTTCCGCAGGAAGCTGCACGAGGCCTGGGCCGAGGTGCTGGTCGCCAGCAAGCGTTGGGAAGAGGCGCTGCGCGAGTACCACATCGGCCAGGTCGTGCCGGTCGAGTTGGACGCCGACAAGCCGCCCGAGATGGGGGACGTCGAGAAGGCGAAGTGGATGGCGGGCGAGGCGATGTGTCTGCGGGAGTTGGGCAGGAACGCGGAGGCGAAGGAGAAGGCGGAGAAGGCGCTCGAGCTCGACCCTGGGTGCGACCTCGCGAACGAGGAGTTGGGGAAGCTGAAGTAGGGGGGCCGCGAAGGGTTCGACCGCCGGACTCCAGCCGACCGCCAGCTGCCGGATGGCGGTTTCCACTGGAGTCCCCGAGAATTGCCGCAGCGGAGTCCCGGGTTCTGCGCTCGCCGAGCCGGCGAACCGAGGGGGTCCCTTCGCTCGCCCTCCCCCTGTACACACCATGGTCCCGCGGGTCGTACCCCGAGAGTCCCATCCCAGAGTCACCCACCAGCCCATGCACCGCCCCAGCGTGATTGCCATTCGTTCGGTCTGGGTGTTCTGCGCGAGCATCCTCGGCCTCCTCGGTACCCCAAACCATGCACGCGCTCAGGAGGATCTTGGTGGCACTGGTCAATACGTGTTCAACACGGCATGGATGGCGGGGGCCGCAAGGGTCTGCAATGCGTCTGGGCATGCCCTTGTGCTCCTCAACGACGGCTCGGCACGGGGCTGGGGCTTCAACCTGGGAGGCCGCTGTGAGGTGCCCGCACTAGCTCCTGGAGTCACGTACGTCGCCGTGTCCGGAGGTGATCATTCCGTGGCCCTCCGCAGCGACGGGAGCATCGTCGCCTGGGGACCGAACAGCGCGGGACAATGCAATATTCCCCCTCCGCCGGCAGGCACGACCTATACCGCAATCTCCGCGAGAGGGCTCGATACCCTGGCGCTGCGTAGCAACGGCACCGTCGGGGCGTGGGGAAGCAACAACGCTGGCCAGTTGAATGTCCCAGCGCTGCCGGCTGGATTGTCGTACGTGGAAGTAGCCTGCGGCGGCGAGCACTCGGTCGCACGAAGGAGCGACGGCTCGGTCGTCGCCTGGGGCAGCAACTCCTTCGGAGAGTGCAATGTGCCTGCTCTGCCTCCCGGCCTGACATACGTGGAGATCTCCGCGGATTCATTCATCTCGGGCGCGAGGCTGAGCGACGGATCCGTCGTGGTCTGGGGAAGCAACACATCGGGTGC
The DNA here is from genome assembly GCA_963829015.1 of uncultured Planctomycetota bacterium. Classification (GTDB taxonomy): domain Bacteria; phylum Planctomycetota; class UBA1135; order UBA1135; genus JADJLZ01. The sequence goes on from CAWHGR010000001.1 coordinate 1,477,634, forward strand.
ATGCAACGTCCCAACGCCACCAGCAGGTCTGACCTACGTCGAGATCTCATGCACGTGGCTGTTCTGTGTCGCCCGACTGAGCGACGGCACCGCCATGGGTTGGGGGGACAATTCGAGCGGCCAGTGCAACACTCCCGCGCTCCCTGCGGGGACTAGCTGGGTATCTCTGTCCGCTGCATCAACGCCGACCCCCGGGAGCGTGATAGGAGTTCGGAGCGATGGCGTGGTTCTCCGGTGGGGGGCTCCCTGGTGGCTCCCGCCGGTGCTGTCACCGGGCCTGTACTGCACCGCGGTCGCAGTCAGTCACGGCTATGCTACGAACAACGAGCTCTTCCTCGAGTTGCTGAGCGACGGGAGTGTCGTTTCGTGGGGGGACAGTTCCTATGGACTGGCAAATGTGCCCGCGCTGCCTCTCGGCGTCACCTTTGTCGAAATCGCAGCCGGCGGGGGCTTCGCGCTCGCTCGCCGAAGCGACGGAGTCGTCGTGGCGTGGGGTCGGAACATTGAGGGGCAGTGCAACGTTCCTTCACCGCCGCCGGGTGCGACCTACACCGCCGTAGCCGCTGGTGCGAAGCACGGCATGGCATGCCTCAGCGATGGATCCGTCGTCGCGTGGGGCGACAATACCCAGGGCCAGTGCAACGTCGTGTCGCCGCCTCCGGGCATCAGCTGCGTGGGAGTATCCGCCGGCTTTTCGCACTCCACAGCTCGGCTCAGTGATGGAACGATTGTGGCTTGGGGAGCGAACGGCAATGGCCAGTGCAACGTGCCGGCTACACCACCCGGGCTGATGTACATTCAGGTCCAGGCAGGCGCGAATTTCACGCTTGGCCGCCTGACCGACGGCTCCTTGCTCGCATGGGGTCAGAACAACTACGGCCAGTGCAACGTGCCGACATTGCCACCCGGCCTGACGTACACAGGTGTGGCAGCGGGGCCGGCAGGATCTCATGCACTCGCACTGAGAAGCGATGGGTCTGCGGTTGCTTGGGGAGACAATTTCTACGGACAATGCAACCTGCTGTCGCTGCCGACGGGCTTCCGATACGTCGCGCTGGCGACCGACTGGGGGCAAACCTTTGCCCGGATTGAGGGTCCCTGCGGCCCAGTCAGTTGCCCAGTGGCCATCTGTTTCGGTGACGGCAGCGCGGGCGCCTGTCCGTGTGGAAACAGCGGCGCGGCCGGCAGAGGCTGTCAGAACTCCGCGTCCACGGGTGGCGCGATCCTCACGGCCACGGGCAATGCCTCGCTCTCAAACGACACGCTCGTGCTTACCTCCTCGGGCGAGCTCTCGAGCGTCCCCGGCATCTTCCTCCAGGGAGGCGTGGCGATCGCAGCCGTTGACTTCGGCGACGGACTGCGCTGCGTGAGTCAACCGATCAAACGGCTGTACCTGCGGAGCGCTTCCGGCGGGGCTGTCAGTGCACCCCAGCCCGGCGACCCCTCGATCTCCGGGCGCTCGGCAATTCTCGGCGATGCGATCACCGCAGGCGCGACGCGCTACTACCAGACGTACTACCGGGACCAGAACCCGAACTTCTGCCCGAACCCTCCGGGGAACGGCTGGAACATCTCTTCGGGACTTTCGGTCGTGTGGTCGCAGTAGACGCAGCGAGGGCGTCCGCCTCGCTCGGTTGCTCGGTGCGAGCGGGGCGCAGAGGTCAGGTCCACGCGGCCGAGTCGATCAGTCGACGAGCGTCGAGAGCGAACGGGATGTGAGCGGAGGCTCGTGATCCGGCGCGCGTGGGGGGGTGAAGGCCGAGTCCCGCTTCGCCGTGTCGAAGACGCGCTGGGAACGGATTCTCGGCGAACCCGCGCAGCGCTGCCCCCGGCCCTGCGCTAGCCCGAGTGTCCACCCAACTCACTCGGAGAAGACCATGACCCCGCACCGTAGACTTCCGCTCTTCCTGTCCTGCTTCGTGACCTGCACGTTCGCCGCCGCAGTCCATGCGCAATCCGGCTCGCTCGACACGAGCTTTGGCGGAACCGGACTCGTCACGACGGCCATGAACCCCAACGGCCTGGGCTACGACCTCGCCATCGAGCCCGGCACGAACAGGATCCTCGTCGCCTGCCGCGACCACATCGGCAGCGGGAACAGCCAATGGGCGGTTCTGCGCTACTTCCCCGACGGCTCGCTCGATCCGAGCTACGGCGTCGGCGGCAAGGCGAGCCTACTCGCCACGAGCACGACGGACACGGCCTACGACATCGTGCTCGACAGCCAGAATCGCGCGGTGCTCACCGGCATCGCGAAGCTGGGCACGCGCTACGCGTTCACGGTCGTGCGTCTCAACGCTGCCGACGGCAGCCTGGACACGAGCTTCGGTGGCACGGGAATCGTGCAGACAAACGTGGGGACGGGCACGGCCCAGGACTACAGCTACGCGGTTGCGATCGACCCGGTCACGGGCAAGATCGTCGTCGCGGGAACGACGCCCGGCACGGCGTCGACCAAGGTCGCGCTGGTGCGCTACAACACCGACGGCTCGCTCGACACGAGCTTCGGCACGGGCGGCAAGCGCATCGACGACATCACGACCTTGAACGACACGCCGCGCCAGGCGGGCCTGGTCATCCAGGCCGACGGGAAGATCGTCATGGCCGCCTCCAAGGGCTCGACTGGCGTCGGCGCCTACAACGACTGGGTCATCGCGCGCTACAACAGCGACGGCAGCAACGACACGGGCTTCGGCGCGGCCGGCAGGATCTTCGGCGCCTTCACCGGGCTCACGAACGCGAAGGTCTGGGGCCTGGCGCTGCAGTCGGACGGCAAGCTCGTTGCCTCGGGTCGCGCGTACCACACGCCCGGCACGTACCACCACCTCGTGGCGCGCTACAACACGAACGGGACGCTCGACAGCTCCTTCGACGGCGACGGCTGGAACGTGACCGACAACGCCGCCGACAACCAGGGCATCCAGTGCGCGATCCAGGGCGACGGCAAGATCGTGATCGCCGGCCACATGAACACGGGGGCGCCGAACTACTTCGACATGTTCGTGACGCGCTTCAACGCGGACGGCTCGCTCGACCTGTCCTTCGACGGCGATGGCCGCAGCCAGTTCGCGGGCGTGCCCGGGAAGAGCGAGAGTGCGTCCGGAATCGCGATCGACCTCGACGGAAAGATCGTGATCTGCGGGATCAGCGCGTCGCCGATGGTGGTTGCGGTGGCCAGGATCCTGCCGTAGCCAAGTGCTTCGTCGGGAGGCGGAGCGGGCGCTCGGCCCCGCGGGACCGAGCCTGCGCTCGTCTTGGGGCCTGCCGGGCGGGATTCCCCGTAGAATGTTGCAGCAAGGCGGCGACACGTGCGCTCGCTCATATCAGCGCTCACCCACAAGCGTCCCGGGGCCGCTGTCCAGCTCGGGAGCCCCCCCAAGAGACATCCCCCCGCCTCGCCGCCGTCCACGCATGCCGGAGTCTTCCCCGATGACCAGGACCCCGCCATCCATCCGTCCTCGTACCCGCAGCGCCGAGCGCCAGGGTCGCGTTCCCACACTGCTTCGCGTCAGCGCGTCCATGGCCCTGGCGTTCGCCGGCCTTGCGCTCCTCGCGCCAATCTCCGTGGGCCAGAGCACGACGCGTGTGAGTGTCGACTCGGGCGGGACGCAGGGGAACTCGGACAGTGGCTTCTTCTCCTCGGTCTCGGCCGACGGCCGCTTCGTGGCGTTCTACAGTGACGCCTCGAACCTCGCTGCGGGCGACACAAATGGGTATCGGGACGTGTTCGTGCGCGATTGCCAGAGCGGGACGACCGAGCGCATAAGCATCGACTCGGGCGGATCGCAGGGGAACAACGGCAGCCAGACCTCCTCGATCTCGGCCGACGGCACCTTCGTGGCATTTTGGAGCCTGTCCTCGAACCTCGTCGCGGGCGACACGAACGGTTACCCGGACGTATTCGTGCGCGACCGGCAGAGTGGGACGACCGAGCGCGTGAGCGTCGACTCGGCCGGGGCGCAGGGGAACAACGGCAGCCAGTACTCCTCGATCTCGGCCGACGGCCGCTTCGTGGCGTTCTGGAGCCTGTCCTCGAACCTCGTCGCTGGTGACACGAATGGGTCCGCCGACATCTTCGTGCGCGACCGCCAGAGCGGGACGACCGATCGTGTGAGTGTCGACTCGGGGGGTGCGCAGGGGAACGGCAGCTGCGGCTTTGCTCTCTCGATCTCAGCCGACGGCCGCTTCGTGGCGTTCTGGAGCTACGCCACGAACCTCGTCGCGGGCGACACGAACGGGTACCCGGACGTATTCGTGCACGATCGCCAAAGCGGTACGAGCGAGCGGGTGAGCGTCGACTCGGGCGGGGCACAGGGGAACAGCAGCAGCGGCAACAATGCAATCTCGATTTCGGCCGACGGTCGCTTCGTGGCCTTCTAGAGCGCCGCCACGAACCTGGTCGCGGGCGACACGAACGGGTACCCAGACGTCTTCGTGCGCGACCGCCAGAGCGGGACGACCGAGCGCGTGAGCGTCGACTCGGGCGGGGCGCAGGGGAACAATTACAGCGGCTACTATGGCATCTCGATCTCGGCCGACGGCCGCTTCGTGGCGTTCCACAGCGACGCCACGAACCTCGTCGCGGGCGACACGAACGGGTTCTCGGACGTCTTCGTGCGCGACCGCCTGAGCGGGACGACCGAGCGCGTGAGCGTCGACTCGGGCGGGGCGCAGGGGATCAACGGCGGCAGCTCTTCTGCCTCCATCTCGGCCGACGGCCGCTTCGTGGCGTTCGATAGCTACGCCACGAACCTCGTCTCGGGCGACACGAACGGGCACCGGGATGTGTTCGTGCGCGACCGCGGGTCAATGAGCCCCGGCACCGATCTCTGCCAGCCGGGATCGGGCGGCGTGCTCGCCTGCCCCTGCGCGAATCCGCCCGGAAGCGCGCCGCGCGGTTGCGATAATTCCTCCGGCACGGGAGGCGCGCAACTCACGTCGAGCGGCTCGGCTTTCCTGTCATTCGACTCCCTCGTGTTCGTCACGAACGGCGAGCGACCGACGGCGCCGAGTATTCTTCTCCAGGGCAGCGCCGAGATCGCAGCGGGCGCCACCTTCGGTCAGGGCGTGCGGTGTGCGGGTGGACTTGTGAAGCGCCTGTACCTCAAGCTGGCATCCAGCGGTTCGGTCACCATCCCTCAGGCAGGCGACCTCACGGTATCGGCGAGGTCCGCAGCTGTAGGGGACCCGATCTCGGCCGGAACGAGCCGCTGGTACGCCGTCTACCATCGTGACCCGATCATCCTCGGCGGCTGCCCCGCGTCGAGCGGGTTCAACATCACTCAGACGCAACGCGTGAACTGGGGTGCATGACGTACGTGCGCAACAGAAGTCCAGCGCCAGAGCGAAACGACGACCCAGCGAGGAACAGCCTATGAACATCCGATCGGCCATGCACACCACGGGCGGTTTGGCGACAACACTCGCAGGTGTCGTGCTCTGCGCCCTTCCTTCGGCGGGGCAGAGCACGACGCGCGTGAGTGTGGACTCGAGCGGGGCACAGGGGAACGGCTACTCCATGGCGCAGTTTCCCTCGATCTCGGACGACGGCCGCTTCGTCGCGTTTGTGAGCATCGCCACCAACCTGGTTATGGGCGACACGAATGGTGCGGCGGACATTTTCGTGCACGACTCCTTGGGCGGGACGACGGAACGAGTGAGCATCGACTCGGCCGGTGCGGAAGGGAATGCGGACAGTTACGAGCCCTCGATCTCGGCCGACTCCCGGTTCGTAGCGTTCAAGAGCCTCGCCTCGAATCTCGTCCCTGGAGACACGAACGGATTCGATGACATCTTCGTGCACGACCGTCTGAGCGCTACGACCGAGCGCGTGAGCGTCGATTCTGCGGGGGGGCAGGGAAACAACTTCAGTTCCTCGCCACGGATCTCAGACGATGGCCGCTTCGTCACGTTCCTGAGTGCAGCAACGAACCTTGTCCCGGGTATCACGGCGGGCCAAGTCTACGTGCGCGACCGACTGATCGGGACGACCGAGTGTGTGAGCATCGCATCGGGTGGGGCACAAGGGAATGACTTTAGCGCGAACCCCTCGATCTCGGCCGGCGGTCGGTTCGTAGCATTCGAGAGCCTGGCGACGAATCTCGTCGCGGGGGACACGAACGGGGTCTATGACGTCTTCCTGCGCGACCGGCTGCACGGGACGACCGAGCGCGTGAGCGTGTCTACTACTGGCGCGCAGGCGACCAGCGGCTGCACCTATGCCGTTGTCTCGGCAGATGGCCTGTTCGTGGCGTTCAATGGCTCGGTTCCTGGCCTTCCTGCTGGTGTGCTCGTTCGCGATCGACAACTCGCGACGACCGAGTGTGCCAGCGTGAGTTCGTCCGGGGTACCGGGCAACAATGGAGGCGGCTTTCGCGCTTCAATCTCGGCGGACGGACAATCCGTGGGGTTCGGGAGTCTCGCGACGAACCTGGTCGTCGGCGACACGAATGGCGTCGCCGACGTATTCGTGCACGACCGCCAGAGCGGAGTGACCGAGCGCGTGAGCGTCGATTCAGTCGCTGCGCAGGGGAACAGCTACAGTGACTACTCGGCACTCTCGGGCGATGGTCGCTTCGCAGCATTTTTCAGCAATGCCTCGAACCTCGTCGTCGGCGATACGAACGGCTTCACCGATGTCTTCGTGCGCGAGCGCTGGTACAGCAGTCCCGGCACGGATCTGTGCCAGCCGGGAGCCGGCGCCGTGAACCCTTGCCCTTGTTCGAATCCGCCCGTAAGCGCGCCGCGCGGCTGCGACAACTCGTCCAGCACTGGAGGGGCTCAACTCACGTCCAGTGGAGGCGCATCCGTCGCATTCGACTCGCTCACGTTTATCACGAACGGCGAGAGGCCGACGGCGCCGAGCATTCTCATTCAGGGTGATGCAGAGATCCCCGCTGGCGCTGTTTTCGGCCAGGGTGTGCGCTGTGTCGGAGGAGGGCTCAAGCGCCTTTTCTTGAAGACGGCAGTTGGTGGATCGATCAGCGCCCCCGCTCCGGGCGACCCCTCGATCTCCGCGCGCTCCGCGGCCCTCGGCGACACGATCTGGGCCGGTACAAGCCGGTGGTACGCCGTCTACTACCGCGACCCGCTCATCCTGGGCAGTTGTCCTGCGTCGAGCGGATTCAACATCACGCAGACCCAGCTCGTGAACTGGGGTGCGTGAATTCCGTTCGGTACGACGGCGGCGGCAGTGCAGAGGAAACCTGTGGGATTGGCATTCCTGGGTTGACGAATCAGCGAGGCGAGGGGGACTCGAGCGCCTTCGCCTGCGCGTCGTGGCCCGCTGCGGGCTCGAGGTCGTGCCACTTGTAGTAGAACCCTACAACGGCTTGCAGGGCCTTCTTGGTTTCCGGGTGATTCGCGCCGATCGCTTGCCGGCGGCGTTCCAGGCCCTCCAGCCAGAGGGGCTCGGCGTCCTTCAGCTTGCCTGATGTCGTCAGCAGGTTGGCCAGGTCGAGTATCGCGCTCACGGTCTGCGGATTGTCATCACCAAACGCCTGACGTCGCAGGAGCACGCCCTCGCGCGTGAGCAGTTCGGCCTCTTCGTTCTCGCCCTTGAGCTGGAGCAGTTTCGCCAGATTGTCGAGCGCCTTGAGGGTGTCCGGGTCCGCGTTACCTCGAACGCGCCGGAACTGGTCTAGGCACTTGCGGAACAAAGTCTCGGCCTCCGGAAGCTGATCCAGCGACTGCAGGATGACCGCGAGGCCGTTCGTTTCGACCAGAGTCTTGCGGTCGTCCTCGCCGAAGCGCTGGCGACAGGCTGCGAGCGACTCCCGGGAGAATGGCTCAGCCTCTCGTGACCGCCCCGCTGCTTGTAGGAACTCCCCGAGGGCATGCGCCGTCCTCAACGCCGAAGAGTTGTCGCCGGCGTGTTCCGCGTGTGCGGCCGCGTAGGCCTCGCGCAACAGGTGCTCGGCTTCGGCCGGTCGGCCGAGCGACTGGGTCAGCAGGGCGAGATTCGTCGTGAACGTGATCGTGCTCGGGTCCGACTCGCCGAGCGTACGCCGGCAGCCGGCAACCGCGGCCTTCAGCAGTTGCTCGCCCTCCGCTCGCTTGCCCGTCCGGTTCAGGTGGACCGCGAGGTTTCCCATGGCGTAGAGCGTCTGGATGTGGTCGTCGCCGAGCCTGCGCCGTGATCCGGCCAGCCCCTCGCGGTAGAGGGCCTCGACCTCGCCGAACTTGTGGCGCTCGCCCAGCAGCACGGCGAGGTTGTTGATCGAGGTGAGCGTGTCGGGGTGGTCGTCTCCAAGTGACTTCCGGCAGCCCGCAAGACTCTCGCGCAACAGTCCCTCCGCCTCTTCGAGCTGGCTCCGATCCTCGAGCAGCTGGGCCAGGTTGCTGATCGCCGTCAGGGTGGTCGGTTCCGTGTCCCCGAGCACGCGCCGGGAGCGTTCGACGGCCTCACGCAGCAGGGGCTCGGCTTCGGCCCTGCGATCGCGGCCCAGCAGCACGGCCGTGAGGTCCGTCATCGACTGGATCGTGCGCTTGTCGTCGTCGCCAAACTCGCGGCGGCAACCGGCGAGGGCCTCCCGGAAGAGGGGCTCGGCCTCGCTGGCCCTGCCGCTCTCGCGCAGGATCCTGCCCAGCCTGCCCAGCCCCTGCAGCGTTTCCGCGCTGGCTGCACCGAGGATCGAGCGCTGAGTTTCCACGGCTTCACGCTGCGCGGCCTCGGCCATCTCGTAGCTGCCGAGTCTGGCCGCGGCCGCGCCGAGCGCGGACAGCAGCCGGGCCTTGATCAGGGGCTGTTCTGAGAACTCCTTGCCAATCGTCTCCAGCTCGCGGTCGAGGACCTGCGCCTTCAGCAGCCTACTCGCGGCCGTGGTCGGATTGGCCGGGGCGAGCGCGGTGCCGAGCGCCGTCGAGGCCGCCTCGATCTCGGCGTCGTCGATGCCTCGGCGCTTCAGCTCCTCCGTCAGGGCGCGCTCGAGCTCGACGACCATGCCGTGTCCGAATTCGTCCACGGAGATCTTGGTGATCATCTCAGACTGGAAGTTCGCCACCACCTGGGTCTCTTCCGCCCGCTTCTCGGCCAGCTTCCGGGCCTCCTCGGCCTTCGCGGTCTCGGCCTGCGCTGCCAGCGCGCTCTTCGTGGCCTCGGCCGCATTCTGATCCGCCCGCGCAGCTTCCTCGCGTGCCTTCTGCGCGTTCTGATCGGCCTGTGTCGCCTGTGCGTCGGCGCGCTGCGACTCCTTGGTCGCGAAGTCGGCCGTGCGGGTCGCCTCGTCGGCCTTGAGCTTGAAGGCGATGGATCCGACCGTGAGCGCGAGCACCACGCCCAGGAGCGCGAGCGCGAGCGGAGTGTTGCGCTGGACCCACTTCCTGGCCTCGACCCAGGCCCCGGTGCGATACGCGCGCACCATCCTCAGCTCGAGGAACGCACGCAGGTCCTCCGCCAGTTCGGTCGTGTTCGCGTAGCGCTGCGCCGATTCGCGCGCCATGGCCTTCTCGCAAATCGCGACCAGCTCCGGCGGCGCCTTGGGGGCCAGCTCTGCGAGCGCGACGGGCGGCCCCGCGAGCACGCGGCGCAGGATCGCGCGCGGCGAAGGCCTTTGGCCGTGCGCGACGAAGGGCATCGTGCCCGCGAGCAATTGATAAAGCATGGCGCCGACCGCGTACACGTCCGACTGCGGACCGAGTGCCGCGAGGTCGCCGCGCGCCTGCTCGGGCGGCATGTAGGCCGGCGTGCCGACGATGTCGCCGTTGCGCGTGACCAGCGGCGAGTCGGAGGCGTGTTCGCGGCCAGACTGGCCCGGGGGCGTCTCGGCCGGATCGGAATCCACCTCGGGCCGGATCCGCAAGTCGAACGGATCGTGCTGGCCGAGCACGCGCGCGAGGCCCCAGTCCATCACGTACACCTCGCCGTGCTTGCCGACCATCACGTTGGCGGGCTTGAGGTCGCGGTGGATCACGTGCTTCTCGTGCGCGTAGCCGAGCGCTTCGCAGACCTTGAGCAGCACACCCAGCGCGCGCGGCTGGTTCCAGCCGTCGTGGCCCGTCGCGACGTGCTCGTAGACCTGGCGCAGGTCCTCGCCGCTGACCATGCGCATCGTGAAGTAGAGCTGGCCCTGGTCGTCGAGGCCGAGTTCGTGCACGGGCACGATGCCGGGGTGGTCGAGGCGCGCCGTGATGCGCGCCTCGTGCAGGAAGCGGCCGACGAGGGCCGGGTCGGGCGCGCCGTTGCCGTCGCGCGGGTGGAAGACCTTCATCGCCACCGTGCGCTGCAGGTCGTCCTCGCGCGCCTCGAGGATGCGGCCCATGCCGCCGCGGCCGAGTTCGCCGGCGAGCGCGTAGCGCAGCGGGAAATCGCCGCGGCGCTCGAGGCGCTGGCGGATCGGCCCGAGCGGGTCGGGCGTGCGCGTGCCGTTCCCGGGCGCACGCGGCAGGAGGCCCGCGGCGCGCAGGATGTCGATGCGGCGGCGGATCTCGCTGCCGTGCTCGGGGTGCAGCGCCAGCAGTGCGTCGAGATCGGTGGCCGGATCCGCTTCCATTCGCTCGACGAGCTCGGCCACGAGCTCCTCGACGGTCCGTTGCTGGCCGCTCATCGTCTGCTTCTCCTCGGTTGCCCCGACCGGGCGCGAGTTCGCGCGCGGCCTAGAGTTTCGAGCTCAGTTCGCCCATGGCGCGCGAGTACAGCGAGCGCGCGGAGGACTCGGCGCCCAGGTCGAGCTCCTTGGCGATCTCGTCGAAGTCCATGTTGCACAGGCTGCGCAGCTCGATCACGCGCCGCGAGCGCTCGGGCAGCGCGAGCATGGCCTCCTCGATGCGCGCCTGCAGCTCGTTGCCCACGGCGACCTGGCTGGGTGTCGCTTCCAGGCCTGCGACGCCCGAGGCGCGCAGGATCGAGGAGCCGCCCGCGGGCTGCTGCTGCCCGCCGCCACGCTTCAGCGCCTGCGAGCGCCGCACCTGGTCGCGCACGTTGTTCTCGGCCAGCGTGGCCAGCCAGTTGAGGAACGCGCCCTCGCTCTTGGCCTCGAAGCGCTCGAGCGAGACGAACGCATCCAGCAGCGTTTCCTGCACGATGTCGTCGAGGTCCGTGATCTCGCCCGCCTTCTTGCCCATCCGCAGCCCGACGATCTGGCGCACGCGCTCGAGGTAGCGGGCGAAGAGCTCCTGTTCGGCGTTGCGATCGCCGCTCTGGGCGGCCTGGATCAGTGCCAGCGTATCGGCGGGGGGCGTCGAGCTCATCGGGGAAGACCGCGGCCCGTGCGCGGCCGGGATGGTCGCGCGGGGGAGGGGGGCTGGGCCGCTGGATCCGAAGCGTATCACGGCGCGCTGCGCCTGGGCATGGCTGGGCCTCTCTGACCCGCTCGCAGGTCGTCTGGAGATGCTCCTCCCTCGGGCCATCCCGATCCGTGTGCACGGGCAAGGGAGCGCAAGGCGTCGGGAGGTGCTGCGGTCTTCCCGAAGCTGCTGGCCGGCAGAGGACCGCCGGCTGAGATCGATGAACCGGGCTGTTCGAAATCCGGGCCCATCTTGTTCGAGATCCGTGCCGCAAGTTCGCGCGACTCGCGCTCACCCACCGTCCGCATCGAGCCAGCCGGGCTCGATCCCATCTCTCATCCACTCGGAGACTCCCCCCATGCGTTCTCGCCGCTCCTTGACTGCGTCCCCGCACTCACGACTCGCACATGCGTCGCCCCGCCTTGCGGGATCCGTCGTCGCCGTACTGGCGCTGGCGCTCTCGGCCTCCGGCCAGAATGCTCCCACGTTTTACCTCTCGTCCGGGGGGGCGGCGGCCGGCGACCTCGCCTGGGAGTCAGCCGTCGCGAATGTCTTCGTCGAGGAAGACCTCGAGCCCTTCCCTGCGCCCGGGACGCTCACGCAGTTCGCGGCAGGCCCCGTGACCGTGAACGTCGGCCTGGGCGGCCGGCGGAACGGCGGCACGGGCACCTTCGTCGGCGCCGAGATGTTCAACAGCACGTTCGGCTTCGCTCAAGCGAGCGGGACGGTCTGGCACCACGCGCTGCTCAACCGCTCTCCGGGCGCGATCTACAGCCGCATGACGTTCGACTTCTCCAGGCCCGTCGAGGGGTTCGGCGCCTGGGTCTTCGACGACTGGGGCAGTGTCGATCAGACCTTCACCCTGTTCGTAGTCGATGCGGACGGGATTCAGTACACCTCGACCGTGCTGGCCACCACCGGGCAGACATCGGGCAGCTCCAACGGCGTCGAGGGCTTCCTGGGCGCGACCTCTCCCGTGGGCATCGTGCATGCGTCGATCATCAGCAGCAGCGGGGGAGTCGAGCTCGCCGCCGACTTTTTCGAGGTGGATCACCTGCACATCGGGCGCATCGTGAACCGCGCGCCGCTCGCCAATGCCGGCATCGATCAGGCAGTCAGCGAGGGCGACCTGGTGACCCTCGACGGGAGCGGGAGTTCGGATCCCGACTCCCCCGTGCTGGCGTACAACTGGACCCAGATTGCGGGCACGGTCGCCGCCCTCGACGAGAGCGATCCGCAGCATCCGTGGTTCGTGGCCCCGTTCGTTCCGGTCGGGGGCGATACGCTCTCGTTCCTGCTCACGGCGAGTGACGGAGAGAAGAGCTCGACAGACGTCGTCAACATCGCCATTGCAAACGTCAACCACCCGCCGATCGCGATTGGGGCGGAGATGCTGCCGGTGTTCGAAGGCTCGATCGTGACGCTCGACGGCAGCGAGAGCTGGGATCCAGACAATGACACGCTTGCCTACCTCTGGCTCGGACCGGCGGGCATCACCCTCATCGACGACAGCACGCCGAATGCATGGTTCGTAGCCCCCGAGGTCGGACAGGCAGGCGAGGAGTTCGTCTTCACCCTGGCGGTCTCCGACGGCCTCGAGCTGGCCTTTGCTTCGATCAGCGTGCGCGTGGAGAACATCGATCACGCGCCGGTCGCGCTCGCCGGCGCCGACCAGACGCGCGACGAAGGCGCCACGGTGTTCCTCGACGGAAGCGCGAGCTTCGATCCGGACTTCGGCGACGTACTCACGCCCTCCTGGATCCAGGTCGCCGGGCCCAGCGTGCAGCTCTCGGATCCGCTCGCCTGGGCGCCCAGCTTCGTCGCGCCGCTGGGCTCGGGTGGCCAGGACATCGTGCTGCAGCTGTTCGTGTACGACGGAGTGCTGTACAGCGTTCCCGATTCCCTGACCATCCACGTGCGCCTCTCCAATGCGCCGCCGGACTGTTCGCACGCGTTCGCCAGCACTTGCCCGGCCAAGAAGCCCAAGCGGCACGGCGAGCACGAGCACGATGACGACGGCGACGAGGAGCACGATCAGCGCGACGGCTGCATCCAGGGCGTGCTCTGGTCGCCCGAACACAAGCTCGTGCCCGTCGACGTGGCCGGCGTCTCCGATCCCGACGGGGACCCCGTGACGATCGAGATCACGAGCGTCACGCAGGACGAGCCGATCACGGGTCTCGGACACGGTGACACCGGGCCGGACGCGGTGCTGCGTGCCGGCCAGCTGTACCTGCGCGCGGAGCGCGGGAACAACGGCAACGGCCGTGTGTACGTGGTCCACTTCACCGCCCGCGACAACCACGGCGGCGAGTGCTCGGGCAGCGTGCGCGTGGACGTGCCCAAGAACAAGAAGCGCGACGCGGCGATCGACAGCGGGCAGAACTACTCGTCGTTCGGTCCCTGACTCGGGAGCCGCAGGGCTGCCGCGCACCTACTTCGAGGGCTCGCTGCCGTCGGACAGCATCCGCACGAGCAGCGAGCCTTCGCGTTGGCTCCCCGAGCGCGCGGTTCCTGCGAGCGCTCACTGGCGGGAAGCTGCCGGTGCGATGCTGCGTGCCGCGACGCACTCACCTGAGCCGACTGCCGGCCGAATCGAGAATTGTTCGCCAGCCCGAGCTCGCTCTGCCTACTCTCAAGCCTCCCATGAGCTCGCCAGGGGACCCCGAGGGCGTCCGCCCTCCCGGGCGCGACACGCCCAAAGACGCGGCAGGTCTGCTGCCGCTCGTCTACGAGCAGTTGCGCGCGATCGCGCAGGAACGCCTGGGTGAGGAACGCACCGGCCACACCTTGCAGGCAACGGCGCTCGTTCACGAAGCCTACCTGCGCATCGCGCGTGGCGGGGATCCGCGCTACGCCAACCGGGCGCACTTCTTCGTCGCCGCGGCCGAGGCCATGCGCCGCATCCTGATCGAGCACGCGCGTGCTCGCGGCCGAGTCAAGCGCGGAGGTGCCCACGGGGGCCAGCGCGTGCCGCTCAGCGTGGTCGACCTGGCCCTCGACGCGGATCCCGACGAAATCCTGATGCTCGAGGAGGCGCTCTGTCGCCTGGAGACGGAGGACGCGACGGCGGCCGCGGTCGTGCGACTGCGCTTCTTCGCCGGCCTCAGCGTGGACGAGACCGCCAGCACGCTGGCCTTGTCCCCGAGCACGGTGGACCGGAACTGGACCTACGCCCGGGCCTGGTTGCAGCAGGCGCTGCGCCCCGAGCCTCGCTGACTTCCCCCGAGTGCGCGCAGGAGGCGCGACTGAGCATGCCCGAGAGCCCGTCGAACGGGACCGAGTCGCCTCTCGAGGGCCCGGGGAGCGTCATCGGTCCCTACAAGCTCCTGCAGCAAATCGGCGAGGGGGGCTTTGGCACGGTCTTCATGGCCGAGCAGGAGCACCCGATTCGCCGGCGCGTGGCACTCAAGATCCTGAAGCCGGGGATGGACACGCGGCAGGTGATCGCGCGGTTCGAGGCCGAGCGCCAGGCGCTGGCGCTGATGGATCACCCCAACATCGCGCGCGTGCTCGACGCGGGCTCGACCGCCGCCGGCCGGCCGTACTTCGCGATGGAGCTCGTCAAGGGCATCCCGATCCAGCAGTACTGCGACACGCAGCGGCTCTCGACGCGCGAGCGGCTCGAGCTATTCGTCGACGTGTGCCGCGCGGTCCAGCACGCGCACCAGAAGGGAATCATCCACCGGGACCTGAAGCCCTCGAACATCCTCGTCGGGCTGCACGACGGGAAGGCGGTGCCGAAGGTGATCGACTTCGGGATCGCGAAGGCGCTGGAGCGGAAGCTGACGGACAAGACGCTGTTCACGGAGTTCCGGCAGATGATCGGCACGCCGGCATACATGAGCCCGGAGCAGACGGAGATCTCGGGGCTGGACGTCGACACACGCAGCGACATCTATTCGCTGGGGGTGCTGCTGTACGAGCTGCTGACGGGTGCCTTGCCCTTCGATCTCGAGCGGCTGCAGCAGGCTGGCTACGGCGAGATTCTGCGCATCATCCGCGAGGAGGAGCCGGCGAAGCCGAGCACGAAGGTGAGCACGCTGGCGGGTTCGTCTTCCGCGGCGGCTGCTCGTCGGCGCACAGAACCGGGCAAGCTCGGCGCCCTGCTGCGCGGCGAGCTCGACTGGATCGTGATGAAGACGCTCGAGAAGGAGCGCGCACGCCGGTACGAGACGGCGGACGCGCTGGCTGCGGACGTACAACGCTACCTCGACGACGAGCCGGTCCTGGCGGGTGCGCCGAGCCGGGTGTACTGCGCGCGGAAATTCGTGCGCAGGCATCGGGTGGGGGTGCTCACCACGGCGGCGTTGGTGCTGCTGCTCGGAATCGGTCTCGCGGGCACGAGCGTGGGCCTCGTACGAGCGAGCCACGCCAGCGCGCGGGCGCGGCAGCACATGCGCGACGCCCAACGGCAGCTCAACCTCGCACGCAAGGGAGCGGACATTCTGCTCAATGCGGTGACGATCTACGTGCCAATGGTCGCTGGCACGCGCGATATGCACTTGCAACTGCTCCAGGCTGTGCAACGGCACAATGAGAGGCTCGATAGGGAAAGGCCGAGCGGCGCCGAGGCGGCGAACTGGATCCAGGCCACCTACTGTTCGCTGAGTCGCGCCTACCTCGACCAGGGCGACTACCCGCACGCGAGGGAAACTTGCGAGCGCTTTCGTAGCCTCGTAGCCCTCGAGCTGGCCCAGGCTCCGGAGTCTGTCAGCACGAAGCGCGATTCTGCGTTGAGCCTCGACCTGCAGGGATCGATCACGTTCGGCGAGGGAGATCTCGACGGTGCGCGCGAGAAGGACCAGCAGGCCCTGGAATCCCTTGGCGACGAGTCGAGCTGGGGCTCCGACGCCCCCGCGATCCGGTCGCTGATTGCTTGGCTGCACCGCAAGCTGGGCCGCACCCAGATGGCGCTGTCGGACTTCAGGGCGGCGCGCGAGGAGTTCATGAGAGCTCGGGACGGCTACGTGCACATGGGCCGGCCCGAGGACTTGCAATGGAGCAGGCAGGTCGAACTCGGCGAGGTTCACCTTGGCCTGGCCATGGTGGACCTCAATGAGGGTCAGGGTGCTGCCGGTGTCGAGTCGCATCTGGGGGATGCGCAGGCGATCGCCGATCGACTGGGACTGGACATGCCCAATGCCACGAACGTGGTCCTGCTCGCGGCGCACATCGAGCTCCTGCGGGGTGGGTCCCTCTACCAGCGAAACCTGCTGGACGGTGCCCGGGAGTGCTTCGCCGAGGCCGTGCGGCTCGGAGAGCGGATGGCGGCAGACGAACCGCGTCACCCCTACGTGCTTTTCGTCCTCAACCAGGCCTACAGCGAGACGGCCAAGTGTGCAGTGGCCATGCACGACCCCGTCCTGGCCCAAGGGGCCTGCGAGCTCTCCCTGCAGGCAACGGCGCAGCAGCTGGACTTGAGCCCTCGGCTTCCGGCCTTCCTGGGCATGAGGATCGAGTCTCTACTTGCTGCAGAGCAAGTGCTCGCCGCGCAGAAGAAGGAGGGGCACCCGCAGAAGCGGGCGATCCTTCTGGAGGAGAGCCTAGGAAGGCTCAAGACCCTCGAGTGTATTCGGCCGAACGAACTCGCTGGGCTGCTGTTGTCTTGCTCCGTCTACTCGAGAGTCGGCCAACTGGACATTGAGCTCAGGAACTTCAACGAGGCAGAGCAGCACTTCCTCCACTTGCGGGAGTGTGCAGAAAGGGCGGTCAAGGCCGCGCCATCTCACGCAGGAGTACGCCTCGATGTTGCGTCATCCCTGCAGCGTCTGGGATGGTTGATGCTCAGCATTGGCCGGATCAAGGAAGCGAACGAGTACTACGGTCTCGCGCTGACCATCGGACAGGAGCTCCGGAAGGCGGATCCCTCCAACACGAATTCAACTTGGAGCGTCGCGAACTCACTCCTTGGGCTGGGCCAGTGTGCGTTTGCCAGAAGCGAACTTCTCGGAGCGCGTGAGGCACTCGAGGCGTCCGAAGTTCTCTGGCGAGAGTTGATGCGTGCCCCGCAGGCACCCCTTGCCTGGAGCAGCAATTTGGCCGATGCGCTGATGGTCATAAGTGACGTGGACCGCGGCCAAGGCAAGCCCGAGAAGGCACTGGATCACCTCGCAGATGCGCGGGTGCTGTTCGAAGAGCAAGCCTCCGATGGCCGCTGCGCGAGGCGTCTCATCAATAATGAATTGATGGCCGGAGACATCCACGCGGAGTTGGCACACCCCGAGGAGGCCCGCAAGGCGTTCCAGCGGGCGCTCGCTCGCGCCCGAGCGCTTGATGACGCTCTCCGCAGCGATTCCTGGAGTCAGGGAAGAATGGCGGCAGCCTACGAGAAGCTGAGCCATCTCAGCAACGCGGATGAGGCCCGCAGCCTCATGCTCAAGGCGAGGGAGATCCAACTCAGACGTGCAGCGGATGCATCGGCGGACTCCGCCGCCCTGAACGAGTGCGCGATGTTGCTTCTCACCTGCGAGCCCGCAGACCTGCGGGATATCAAGGCCGCTGTCGGGTGCGCGGAGCGCGCCGAGGCTCAGACCAAGAGTCAGAGCCCGGAGGTCCTCGATACGCTTGCGCAAGCGTACTTCGCGGACGGGCAAGCGCAGAGGGCCGCGGACACGGAGAAGGAGGCGCTTGCTCTTTTCGATCCACGTCCATCCAGCCGGCGCACCAGGTTTGAGGAACGGCTCGCGGAGTACGTGGCCGCTGCCGCGAATGAGGAAGGCAAGTGAGCGGACTTGCGCCTGGACACGAAGTTGCGCTCGAGGGCCCGGGGAGCGTCATCGGTCCCTACAAGCTCCTGCAGCAAATCGGCGAGGGGGGCTTTGGCACGGTCTTCATGGCCGAGCAGGAGCACCCGATCCGGCGGCGCGTGGCGCTGAAGATCTTGAAGCCCGGGATGGACACGCGCCAGGTGGTCGCGCGCTTCGAGGCCGAGCGCCAGGCGCTGGCGCTGATGGACCACCCGAACATCGCGCGCGTGCTCGATGCGGGCGCGACGTCGGCCGGCCGGCCGTACTTCGCGATGGAGCTCGTCAAGGGCATTCCGATCCAGCAGTACTGCGACACGCAGCGGCTCTCGACACGCGAGCGGCTCGAGCTCTTCGTCGACGTGTGCCGCGCGGTCCAGCACGCGCACCAGAAGGGGATCATCCACCGCGACCTGAAGCCCTCGAACATCCTCGTCGGGCTGCACGACGGGAAGGCGGTGCCGAAGGTGATCGACTTCGGGATCGCGAAGGCGCTCGAGCGCAAGCTGACGGACAAGACGCTGTTCACCGAGTTCCGCCAGATGATCGGGACGCCGGCGTACATGAGCCCGGAGCAGACGGAGATCTCGGGGCTGGATGTCGACACGCGCAGCGACATCTACTCGCTGGGGGTGCTGCTGTACGAGCTGCTGACGGGCGCGCTGCCGTTCGATCTCGTGCGGCTGCAGCAGGCCGGGTACGGCGAGATCCTGCGCATCATCCGTGAGGAGGAGCCGGCGAAGCCCAGCACAAAGGTGAGCACGCTGGCGGGCACGACGGCCTCGGTGGCGGCATGCAGGCGCACGGAGCCGGGCAAGCTGGGCGCGCTCTTGCGCGGCGAACTCGACTGGATCGTGATGAAGACGCTCGAGAAGGAGCGCGCGCGCAGGTACGAGACGGCGGATGCGCTGGCTGCGGACGTACAGCGCTACCTCGACGACGAGCCGGTCCTGGCGGGTGCGCCGAGCCGCGTGTACCGGGCGCGGAAGTTCGTGCGGCGGCATCGGGTGGGCGTGCTCACCTCTGCAGCATTGGTGTTGCTGCTCGGAATGGGGCTCGCCGGGACGAGCGTCGGGCTCGTGCGCGCCAGCCATGCGAGCGCGCGGGCACGGCAGCACATGCTCGATGCGCAGCGCCAGTTCGAACTTGCGCACACCGGCGCGGGCCTGCTTCTCGATGCAGTGACGAACTACGTGCCGACGATCGCCGGCACGCGGGACGTGGAGTTGAAACTGCTGGAGGCCGTGCAAGAACACGCCGCGAAGCTCGAAGCCGAGAGGCCGAATGGACCCAAGGAGGAGGCGTGGATCCGTTCGACGTATGACTCTCTGAGCCGCGCCTACCGAGATGAGGGCGACTATCCCCACGCCAAGGAGACCTGCGCTCGCTTTCGAGACCTCGTCGCCCTCGAAGTGTCCCGGGCGCCGGATGCAGCGGGCACGAAGCTCGACGTCTTGACGAGCATCGCATTGCAGGCGGCCATCGCGTTCGCAGAGGGAGATCTGTCCGCCGCGCTCGCGCTGGACCAGCAGGCTCTGGAATCGATCGCCGACGAGTCGGCCTCGGACTCCTACAACCGCCAGACCAGAAGGGTGATCGCCTGGTTGCACCGGGAACTGGGCCAGGCGCAGTCGCAACTCTCGGAGTACGAGCATGCACGGGGACAGTTCGTGAAAGCGCTGGACTGCTACGCCCGCTTGAGTCAGACGCAGGAGCTATTTTGGGGGGATAGAGTCGAACTCGCGAACGTTCACTTGAGTCTGGCCCTGGTTGCACTGAATGAGGGTCAAGATGCCGCCAGTGTCGAGCTGCATCTGAATGAGGCGCAGGCGCTCACGGATCGACTCCTGAAAGAGCTCCCCAACGCCACGAGGGTGGTCCTCCTCGCGGCGCATATCGAGATTGTCCGGGGCAGATACCTCCGGGGGCGCAGGCTGGGCGGCGACGAGGCCGGAAAGTGCCTCGAGAGGGCAGAGAGCCTGGGAGAGCGGATGGCTGCGGACGAACCGCGGCACCCCTACGTGCTCTTCGTCCTCAACCAAGCCTACAGCGAGTTGGCCATGGTCGCCCTGGATAGAAAGGACTATGCATCGGCAGAGAGAGCTTGCGAGCTCTCCCTGAAGACAACGCAACAGCAGCTGGACTTGGGCCCTCGTGCGCTGTCGTCGGTCTCCCAGCGCCTCGACTCCCTGCTAGCAGCGGAAAGCGTGCTCGCTGCTCAGAAGCAGGTTGGGGGCCACGAGGAGCGCGCGCGGCTGCTCGAGAAGTGCCTGGCATGCGTAAGGGAGTTCGAGAGCCTGAGGCCGAACGACCCCAACGTGGCACTACTGTTCTACACCGTCTACGCGAGATTGGGCGAACTCGGTAGACAGTCAGGGAACTACGAGCGTGCGGAAGCGAACTACCGTCGTGAGCTTGAGTACGCAAAGAAAGCCACAGGAGCTGCCCCCTCCAGGCAAAGCCTGCGCGTCGATATGGCCTCTGGCCTCGCTGGACTGGGCGGGCTGTACCTCCAAACCAACCGAAACGAGGAAGCGATGGAGTGCTACAGCCTCTCGCTGGCTATTGGAGTCGAACTCGAAAAGGTGCAGCCGGGCGAGACCAACTTCAAGCAGAGTGTCGCGAACGCGCAGCAAGGGTTGGGGTTTTGCGCACATCGCATGAGCGACCTGCCTCGGGCGAGTGAGCTCCTGAAGGCATCGGCAGCACGCTGGCAGGAACTCATTCAGGTTCCCGGAGCACCGCTCGACTGGAGCAGGGGGCTTGCATCTGTGTTGATGGACCTCGCCGATGTGGAGCGCAGCCAAGAGTTGCCGGAGGAAGCCCTCGGTCACCTCGCGCAGGCGCGCGCACTGCTCGAGAAGCAAGCCTCCGACTTCTGGTGCGCCAGGCGCCTCATCAGTGTCGAGCTTTTCAGGGGACAGCTCGAGTCGCTCCTGGAGAACCGCGGGGAGGCGCGGAAGGCGTACGAGCAGGCGCTCAAGCTCTCGCAAACCTTCGAAGCTGCCCATCCAAGCGACATGACCTGCAAGTGCAGCATGGCCCAAGCCTATGAAAAGCTGAGCTACTTCAGCGCCGGTGAAGAGGCTCGCACGCTCACGCTCAATGCAATCAAGATCCAACATGAAGTCGCGGATGATCCATCGGCGAGTGGCGACGCGCTGAACGTATGCTGCCAGCTGCTCCTGACCTGCGTGCCGGAAGACCTGCGGGATGCGAAGGATGCGGTGCAGTATGCCTTGCGCGCTGCGACGCTCAGCAAGCGCCAAGATCCAGCGATCCTCGATACGCTTGCGCAAGCCTACTTCGCCGACGGTCAGGCGCAGAGGGCCGCGGCTACCCAACAGGAGGCGCTCGATGTGCTCGAGCGGATCAAGGCGGAGCCCGCACGGCATGCGAAATTCAAGGAACGGCTCGCCGAGTACCTGGCCGCCGCCGGGAAGGACGGGGCCAAGTGAGCGCACCTGAACCTGGACAAGACGTTGCGCTCGAGGGCCCGGGGAGCGTCATCGGTCCCTACAAGCTCCTGCAGCAGATCGGCGAGGGCGGTTTCGGGACGGTCTTCATGGCCGAGCAGGAGCAGCCGATCCGGCGGCGCGTGGCGCTAAAGATCCTCAAGCCGGGGATGGACACGCGGCAAGTGGTCGCGCGCTTCGAGGCCGAGCGCCAGGCGCTGGCGCTGATGGACCACCCGAACATCGCGCGCGTGCTCGATGCGGGGGCCACGGCCGCCGGCCGGCCGTACTTCGCGATGGAGCTCGTCAAGGGCATCCCGATCCAGCAGTACTGCGACACGCAGCGGCTCTCGACGCGCGAACGGCTCGCGCTCTTCATCGACGTGTGCCGCGCGGTCCAGCACGCGCACCAGAAGGGGATCATCCACCGCGACCTGAAGCCCTCGAACATCCTCGTCGGGCTGCACGACGGAAAGGCGGTGCCGAAGGTGATCGACTTCGGCATCGCGAAGGCGCTCGAGCGCAAGCTGACGGAGAAGACGCTCTTCACGGACTTCCGCCAGATGATCGGGACCCCGGCCTACATGAGCCCGGAGCAGACCGAGATCTCGGGGCTGGATGTCGACACGCGCAGCGACATCTATTCGCTGGGGGTGCTGCTGTACGAGCTGCTGACGGGTGCGCTGCCGTTCGATCTCGAGCGTCTGCAGAAGGCGGGCTACGGCGAGATCCTGCGCATCATCCGCGAGGAGGAACCCGCGAAGCCGAGCACGAAGGTGAGCACGCTGGCGGGCACGTCTTCTTCGGTGGCTGCTTGTCGGCGCACCGAACCGGCGAAGCTCGGCGCGCTGCTGCGCGGCGAGCTCGACTGGATCGTGATGAAGACGCTCGAGAAGGAACGCGCGCGCAGGTACGAGACGGCGGACGCGCTGGCGTCGGATGTGCAGCGCTACCTCGACGACGAGCCGGTGCTGGCGGGCGCACCGAGCCGCGTGTACCGGGCACGGAAGTTCGTGCGAAGGCATCGGGTGGGGGTGCTCACGACGGCGGCGTTGGTGCTGCTGCTCGGCATCGGCCTCGCCGGCACGAGCGTGGGGCTCGTGCGCGCCAGCCATGCGAGTGCAAGGGCACGCAAGCACACGCTCGACGCCGCACGGCAGTTCTGGCTTGCAACCAGGGGTGCGGATCTGCTGCTCAATGCGTTGACGCAAGACCTGCCATCGGTCGCGGGCACACGCGAGCTGCACCTCAGGCTGCTCGGCGTGGCGAAGGACTACAACGAGAGACTCGGAGCCGAGCACGATAGCGGCGCGAGTGAGGCGAACCGGATCCGGTTCACCTACTGGCTGCTCGGCCGAGCCTACGTCGAACTGGGCGACGTTCGTCATGCTCAGGAGGCGTGCGACCTCCATCGAAAGCTCGTTGCCATCGAGGTGTCCGAGGATCCGCACTCGTCCCAGGCGCGGCTTGACTCCGCGGTCAGTCTCAATCTCAGCGCCTCGATTGCGCGCTGCAAGGGAGACACTGCGAGCGCGCTCGAGCAGGACGAGCAGGCCTTGCAGGCCCTGGGCGATGAGGCGGCCTTCGACAGCTACGACTGGCCGATCCAGAGGATGATTGCCTGGACACATGAGGAGATCGCCTTGGCGCGAAGAGGTCAATCCGATTTCAAGGCTGCGCGGGAGCACAACACGATCGCCAAGGAAGAGTATGAGAAGCTGATGGCTGCAGGCCACCGGCTCTGGCTCGACGTTGTGGACTTGGGCAACGCAAACCTCGAACTCGGCTCGTTGGCGATGGAGGAGAGCGCAGATCTGGCGGGTGCCAAGCAGCTCCTGAACAAGGCACAGGAGATCGCCAATCAACTTCTCGGTGAGTTCCCCAACGCAAGCGCCGTTGCGTTGCTCGCGGTGAACACTGAAATCGAGCGGGGCAGACTACTCAGCCGCCAGAACAAGAGAGACGATGCTCTGGCGTGTTATGTGAGGGCGCAGGAACTGGCCGAGAGGCTGGCCGCGGAGGATCCGCATGATCCGCACCTCATGTTTGGTCTCTGCACAGCAAGCATGCATATCCTCGAGCATGTCCTCGATGTTCACCTGAACCTTAAGTCGGCTGAGAACATGAGCGCGCTTGCGCTGCAGGCCACGGAACGGCTTCTTCAGATGGGGCCTGGGATCGCGGCGCACCTCGGCCTGCGCACCCAGGCTCTCCTCTTCGCCGACGAACTGCTCGAAGCGCAGGGGGGAAGTCCTGCCCGCCGCGAAACCGTGCTCGCGGAGTGCCTGGCCATGGCCAAGTCGTGCGAAGAGGGCAGCTCGAAGGACATCAATGCGCCCGTGCTCCTGATGCACGTCCACTCGAGGGCGGGCAGACTGGCCGAGGAACTCGGCAAGCAGGAAGAGGCGGCCGAGCACTTCCGTCTTCGAGCAGAGTGTGCGGGGCGTGCGCTCCAGATGGCTCCGACCAGAAGAGGCTTGCTGCTCAACGTTGCCTCTTCTTGGGAGATCTCGGGGCAAGCGGCCCTCATGGCGGGCCGTATCGCAGCAGCGGCCGATGACTTCGAACAGGCGCTGGCCCTTGGCGAGCAACTCCGGGCGGCGGAACCCAACAATCCTGGCTTCGCGCAGAGCGTTGCAAGGTCGCACTATCACCTAGGCCGATGCGCGCTCAGCATAGACGATCTCGACGACGCGCGCGAACACTTCGAGTCCTCGCGTTCGCGCTACGAAGCCCTACTCGATGTTGAGAAGCATCACGTTGAAGCGCAGAGAGAGTTGGCGGACGTCTACCTGGACCTGACGTCGCTTGAGCTCCTCGGCCATGAGTGCGAGAAGGCGCGGGCCCACAACGAGCGTGCGCGAGAACTGCTCGAGAAACAGCCGTCGACTCCCGAGGTCAGCGGGCTCCTCATTGGCGTCGAGTTCAATGCCGGAAGGATCGAGGTCGGCGTGGGAAGACTCGACCGGGCCCGCGCGGCGTTCCAGGCGGCCCTTGACCGCGTGGTGATGCTTCTCGAAGCCAACCCGAACCGCTCCGCGGCCTTCTACCTCAGCAGAGAGGCAGAAGCCTACGAGAACCTCGCCCATGTCAGCGAAGGAGAGGAGGCGCGCAAGCTCACGCTCAAGGCGATCGGGCTGTTGCGCACCCTCGCCGATGGCAGCTCGCCGAGCGCCTACTGCCTCAACCAGTACGCGATGCTGCTCCTCACGTGTGCGCCAGCCGAGCTGCAAGACGCCAACGCCGCAGTCGTACTTGCACTGCGCGGCGTCGATCTGAGCAAGCGCCAGGAGCCGGCCTTGCTTGACACGCTGGCTCTGGCGTACTTCGGCGCCGGTGAACTGCAAGAGGCCGTTGACACGCAGGCGGCAGCGAATGCGCTTCTCAACCAAGGGCAGAGCCCACGACGCAAGCAGTTCGAGGAGCGGCTCGCAAACTACAAGGCCGCGCTGGCCGCCAAGAACACAACAGACACACACGAGGAGGGGCCCAGATGAGCACGCCCCTGTCCCCGGCCGCTCGCCAGCAGGTCAAGCGGCTCCTGGCTCAAGCCCTGGCACTCGGGGAAACCGACCGCGGTACCTTCCTCGACGGGCACTGCACCGATCCCGCTGTGCGCGCCGAGGTCGATCGCTTGCTTGCCGGCCAGGGCGAGGCGGGGGAGTTCCTCGTCCGCCCCACGCTCGTTCCAGAAGCAGTTGCTGCCCCACACGAGAGCTTGCTCGAAGGACCGGGCAGCGTCATCGGTCCCTACAAGCTGCTGCAGCAGATCGGCGAGGGCGGTTTCGGGACGGTCTTCATGGCCGAGCAGGAGCAGCCGATCCGGAGGCGCGTGGCGCTGAAGATCCTGAAGCCGGGGATGGACACGCGGCAGGTGGTCGCGCGCTTCGAGGCCGAGCGCCAAGCGCTGGCGCTGATGGACCACCCAAACATCGCGCGGGTGCTCGACGCGGGCGCGACGTCTGCCGGCCGGCCCTACTTCGCGATGGAGCTCGTCAAGGGCATCCCGATCCAGCAGTACTGCGACGACGCAGCGGCTCTCGCCGCGCGAGCGGCTGGAGCTCTTCATCGACGTGTGCCGCGCGGTTCAGCACGCGCACCAAAAGGGGATCATCCACCGCGACCTGAAGCCCTCGAACATCCTCGTCGGCCTGCACGACGGGAAGGCGGTGCCGAAGGTGATCGACTTCGGCATCGCGAAGGCGACTCGAGCGCAAGCTGACGGACAAGACGCTCTTCACCGAGTTCAGGCAGATGATCGGCACGCCGGCCTACATGAGCCCGGAGCAGGCGGAGATGCTCGGGGCTGGATGTCGACACGCGCAGCGACATCTACTCGCTGGGGGTGCTGCTGTACGAGCTGCTGACCGGCGCGCTGCCGTTCGATCTCGAGCGACTCAAGCAAGCCGGGTACGGCGAGATCCTGCGCATCATCCGCGAGGAGGAGCCGGCGAAGCCCAGCACAAAGGTGAGCACGCTGGCGGGCACGACGGCCTCGGTGGCGGCCTGCCGGCGCACGGAGCCGGGCAAGCTCGGCGCGCTTCTGCGCGGCGAGCTCGACTGGATCGTGATGAAGACGCTCGAGAAGGAGCGCGCGCGCAGGTACGAGACGGCGGACGCGCTGGCCGCCGACGTGCAGCGCTACCTCGACGACGAGCCGGTCCTGGCGGGTGCGCCGAGCCGCGTATACCGCGCGCGGAAGTTCGTGCGGAGGCATCGGGTCGGCGTATCCATCGGTGCTGCCGTTGTCCTGTTGCTCGGCACAGGCCTCGCAGGCACGGGCGTGGGCCTCGTGCGAGCCAACCACGCGAGCGCGAGGGCGCGGCAGCACACGCTCGATGCGCAGAGGAAGTTCGAGCTCGCGCGCAAGGGGGCGGAACTGATCTCCAACGTCGACCTGGGGCTGGCCGGCGGTACGCGCGCGCTACGACGCTCGCTGGCCGAAGCCGTGCTGAAATACAGCGAGAAGCTCGGGGCCGAGCAACAAAGCGACCTCAACGAAACGATTCGCATCCGGGACAGCTACTCGAGTCTGAGCCGTGCCTGCCTCGACCTGGACGACATCCCGCTCGCCAAGCAGGCGTGCGAGCACCATCGTGAAATCGCAGCCAGGCTGGCGTCCGAGTTTCCGGATTCGCCCATGGTGAAGCTCGACGCCTCGTACAGCCTTGCCCTGTACGCATCGATCGCGCGCAAGCAGGGCGACTTCGCGAGCGCGCTCGAGAAGGATGAACAGGCCCTGCAGACGCTGGGGAGCGAGTCGGACTGGAAGACTTACCCTGCGACGACCAAGCGGATGATTGCCTGGACGCACCAGGAACTCGCCCTCGCGCGGTTCAATCAGTCGGAGTTCAAGGCGGCGCGCGAGCACTTCACCCAGGCCCGGGACAAGTATGCCGAACTCGTCCGTCTCGGCAATCCGCAGTGGTTCGACAGGATGGACCTGGGACGCGCGTACGCGAGCCTGGGCACGTTGGCCGTGGTGGAGGAGGGTGCCCGTGTCGAGGACGCCGAGCAGCATCTTGCCGAAGCTCAGAAGATCGTCGACGCGCTTCAGGGCGAGAGACCAAACGACCCGGGCGTGCTCATGTTCGCGGGCGAGGTCACGATCGAGCGGGGCCACGTGTTCGAGCGGAAGGGCAACTACAGGGAAGCCAGCAAGAGCTACGCGACTGCGCTCGAACTGGCGGAAAGGCTGGCCGCCGAAGATCCGCGCTATCCCGCGGCACTCATGGACGTCTGCGTCGCGTGCAGTGCCGCAGCCTTGACTGGCCTCGCCCTCGGAGAACTGGAACTGGTCGAGAGGCTGTGCGCGCGCGCCCTGGGGGCTTCGCAGCTTCTCCTGGAAGTAGATCCCGAGAATCCCGCATCCACGCTGGCGCGTGTCGAAGCGCTGCAGAGCGCAGCCACGCTTGCGCAGCGCAAGGGGGAGCGCGACAAGCAGGAATCATTCCTGTCGAGCTTGATCGTGCTCGGCGAGAAGCTTGATGCGCAGAGGCCGAAGGACAGGAATGCGCCCGTGATGCTCGCCCCGGCGCAATCGTTGTATGGGCGACTGGAACTGGATCGCAGACGGGCCGACCTCGCGGAGGAGCACTTCTCACGTGAGCTGACGTACGCTCGGCGCGCATTGGATGCGTCTCCAGACAGCCACGCTGCACAGAAATCCCTGGCCGGCGCCTGGGCGGACATGGGGGAGGCGGCCTGGTTGCGCGGGACCTTTGAAAAGGGCATGGAGCTCTCGGGCGAGGCTCTGCAGTTGTGCGCGCAACTGGAAAGTGCAGAGCCGAACAATCCGGACTTCAGGAGAGCCGAGTCGAGCGTGCGTCAGAACCTGGGCCGGTGCGCACTGGCGCTGGGGAACTCGAAACAGGCACGCGAGCACTTCGAGGTCCAGCGGCGGATCAACCAGGAGTTCGAGTCTGCCCGTCCGAACGACTCCGAGATCAGCTTGAACTTGTCGTACGTGCTTCTGGATCTCACGTCGGTGGCAATGGCGGAGGGACTCCTCGACGAAGCACGAGCTCACAATGCGGAGGCGCGGGCACGACTCGAGAAGCTGGCGCAGAAGGATGCCTCGAACACGAGAGTCGCCTGGCAACTCACGAACGTCGAGCGCAACAGCGGGATGATCGAAATGGGGGGCGGGCATTGGAATGCAGCGCTCAGGGCCTTTCAGAGCGACCTCGAACGCTGCGTGAGGCTCGCGGGCCAGGATCCCATCGATTCGCAGGGCCAAGATGTTCTGGGCCAGCTGTACGAGAACATGGGTGCAGCGAGCGCCCATTTGGGCAACGTGGACGACGCACGCAGTTTCACTCGTCGGGCGATCGAGTTGCGTTGCAAGTTGGCGGCCAGCCCCACAGCGACTGTCCACGATCTCAACGAATACGCCCTGCTGCTCGTGACCTGCACTCCGGACGACCTGCGCGATGCCAGGACCGCGGTTGCGTGTGCCGAGCAGGGCGTCCGTCAGACCAGGCGCACCGACCCGGGCCTCCTGGACACTCTGGCGAGCGCCCAGTTCGTCGACGGGCAGCTACAGGAGGCGGTCAAGACGCAAGAGGATGCGCTGCGAGTTCTCGGCGACTCGCCGTCGCGCAGGCGCGGGGAGTTCGAGAACCGGCTCGCGCTCTACCGCGCTGCCCTCGCCGCCAAGGAAGCAGCGGACACAGCCAAGGAAAGTCCCAAATGAGCACGCCCCTGTCCCCGTCCGCTCGCGAGCAGGTCAAGCTGCTCCTCGTCCAGGCCCTCGCGCTCGGCGCTTCCGACCGCACCGCCTTCCTCGACGCGCGCTGCAGCGATCCCGCCGTGCGCGCCGAGGTCGATCGGCTGCTCATGGGCCACGAACAAGCAGGCGAGTTCCTCAGCCGTCCCACGCTCGCTCCCGAAGCGAGCGCTGCGCCGCCTGACGCGGCCCTCGAAGGCGTCGGCAGCGTCATCGGTCCCTACAAGCTCCTGCAGCAGATCGGCGAGGGCGGCTTCGGCACGGTCTTC
The DNA here is from genome assembly GCA_963829015.1 of uncultured Planctomycetota bacterium. Classification (GTDB taxonomy): domain Bacteria; phylum Planctomycetota; class UBA1135; order UBA1135; genus JADJLZ01. The sequence goes on from CAWHGR010000001.1 coordinate 1,506,555, forward strand.
ATGGCCGAGCAGGAGCAGCCGGTCCGGCGGCGCGTGGCGCTCAAGATCATCAAGCTCGGCATGGACACGCGCCAGGTCGTCGCGCGCTTCGAGGCGGAGCGCCAGGCGCTGGCGATGATGGACCACCCCAACATCGCGCGCGTGCTCGACGCGGGCGCGACGGCCACCGGCCGGCCGTACTTCGTGATGGAGCTCGTCAAGGGCGTGCCGATCACGGAGTACTGCGACACGCAGCGGCTCTCGACGCGCGAGCGGCTCGAGCTCTTCGTCGCAGGTCTGCGACGCCGTGCAGCACGCGCACCAGAAGGGCATCATCCACCGCGACCTCAAGCCCTCGAACGTGCTCGTCGCGCTGCAGGACGGCCGGCCGGTGCCGAAGGTGATCGACTTCGGCATCGCCAAGGCGACGCGAGCAGAAGCTGACCGAGAAGACGCTCTTCACCGAGTTCCAGCCAGATGATCGGCACGCCGGAGTACATGAGCCCGGAGCAGGCCGAGGTCTCGGGCTCGACATCGACACGCGCACCGACGTCTATTCGCTGGGCGTGCTGCTGTACGAACTGCTGACGGGCGCGCTGCCGTTCGACCTCGCAGCGGCTGCAGCAAGGCCGGCTACGGCGAGATCCAGCGCATCATCCGCGAGGACGAGCCGCCGAAGCCGAGCACGACGCGTCAGCACGCTGGCGACGGCTCGCGAGCATCGCTGCGGCCTGCAGGCGCACGGAGCCGCGCAAGCTCGGCGCGCTCTTGCGCGGCGATCTCGACTGGATCGTGATGAAGGCGCTCGAGAAGGACCGCGCGCGCCGCTACGAGACGGCCAACGCGCTGGCGGCCGACGTCCAGCGCTACCTCGACGACGAGCCGGTCGACGCCGCGCCGCCGAGCCGCGCCTACCGCGCGCGCAAGTTCGTGCGCCGGCACCGCGTGGGCGTGCTCTCGACGGCGGCGCTGGTGCTGCTGCTCGGGATCGGCGTGGCCGGCACGAGCGCAGGCCTGCGCAAGGCCCAGATCGCCGAGGCCAGCGACGTGGCCGCAGCGAAGGACGCGGACCGCAAGCTCGGGATCGCGCGCGAGGGCGCGGACATCCTGCTCAACGCGCTGACGCACGACCTGCCCAAGGTCGCGGGCACGCGCGACATCCAGATGCGCCTGCTCGGCGTGGCCGAGGAGCACTTCCAGAACGTCGTCAAGGAGAGCCCGGGCGATCTCGACGAGCATCGCCGCATCCGCGGGCACTTCGATGCGCTGGGGCGCGCGCACCTGGGCCTGGGGAACGTGTCGAAGGCGCGCGCGGCTTTCGAGAGCTATCTCGCGCTGGTCGAGGAGGATCGCCAGGCGCTGCCGGACCTGCCCGCGACGCACATCGACCGGGCGCACGGCTGCTTGTTGTCGGCGATGGCGGCTGCGAGCGACGGGCAGGACGCGGAGCTGGGCACGTGGCTGGCGCAGGCCAAGGAGGCGCTCGGCGACGAGCAGGCGATCGCGGGCTATGGGCCGCGGGCCGCGCTGATCGAGGGGACCCTGTACGAGTACCTCGGGCTGTCCGGGATTCGGCAGGAAGCGCTCGCGCAGGCGAGGCTCGATCTCGAGCAGGCGCGCAAGATCCTCGAGCCGCTCTCGCCCGCCCCCGACGACGGCAGTGATCTCGAGGAGAGCCGGATGCACGTCGAGTCGCTGCTCGCGGACCTGGCGTTGCTCGCCGACAAGGCCGACGAAGCGGAGGCCCACTGCCGCAGCGCGCTCGCGAGCGCGACGAAGCTCCTCGAGGCCTCGCCCACGGCGCCGACGTGCGTGGGGCGTCTCGCGCTGTGCGAGGCCCAGCTCGGCGAGGTGCTCGAGCGGCGCTTCAAGGATGAGGATGCCGCGGAGGTCTTCGTCAAGGCCCGCTCGAGGCTCGACGCGGCGTTGAACTCCGGGCGCGACAACCCCTGCCTGCTCGTGCCGTTGCGGCGCGTCTGCCAGGACCTGTGCGAGCACGCGCTGAAAGACAACGACCTCAACGCCGCGAACGAACTCGGCGCGCGGATGCTCAAGGCGGCACGCGACCTGGTGAAGCTCTACCCGGACAACCGGCAGCACCAGGCCGGCCTCGCGGCGAGTTTCGCTTGCTTGGCGCGCCTTGCGGCGAGCAACAAGGACAAGGACGAGGAGCAGAAGAACTCGACCGAGCTGCTCGGCCTCGAGAAGAGCCTGGCGCCCGAGCAGCCCGCCTTGCTCCAGCTCTTCGCGCAGGCCTACTTCGCGACCGGCAACGCGGCGCAGGCGGTGAAGACGCAGGAGCTGGCCTTGAAGAAGCTCGACCCCGCGCCCGGTCCGAGGCGCACGGAGTTCGAGGAGCAGCTCGCGAAGTACCAGGGGGGAGCCGGCAAGTGAGCACGCCTCCCGATCCGCTCGCCGGCGCCGATCCGGCCGAAGGTTCGCTCGAGGGCCCCGGGAGCCTGATCGGCCCCTACAAGCTCTTGAAGCAGATCGGCGAGGGCGGCTTCGGTACGGTCTTCCTCGCCGAGCGCGAGCATCCGATCCGCCGGCGCGTGGCGCTGAAGATCCTCAAGCCCGGCATGGACACGCGCCAGGTCGTCGCGCGCTTCGAGGCCGAGCGCCAGGCGCTGGCGCTGATGGACCACCCGGGCATCGCGCGCGTCTACGACGCCGGCGCCACCGCCGCGGGCCGGCCGTACTTCGCGATGGAGCTCGTCAAGGGCCTGCCGATCACAGGAGTACTGCGACACGCAGCGGCTCTCGACGCGCGAGCGGCTCGCGCTCTTCGTCGAGGTCTGCCGCGCCGTGCAGCACGCGCACCAGAAGGGGATCATCCACCGCGACCTCAAGCCCTCGAACGTGCTCGTCGCACTGCAGGACGGCCGCCCCGTGCCGAAGGTGATCGACTTCGGCATCGCCAAGGCGCTCGAGCAGACAGCTGACCGACAAGACGCTCTTCACCGAGTTCCGCCAGATGATGGGCACGCCGGCGTACATGAGCCCGGAGCAGGCGGACGTGTCCGGCCTCGACGTCGACACGCGCAGCGACATCTACTCGCTGGGCGTGATGCTCTACGAGCTCTTGACGGGCGTCCTGCCCTTCAGCGTCGCCCGGCTGCAGCAGGCCGGTTACGCGGAGGTCCTGCGCATCATCCGCGAAGAGCAGCCGTCGAAACCCAGCACGAGGGTCAGCACGCTGGGCGGGACGCTGCCCGCGGTGGCGGCCTGCCGGCGCACGGAGCCGCGCACGCTCGGGGCGCTGATGCGCGGTGAGCTCGACTGGATCGTGATGAAGACGCTCGAGAAGGAGCGCGCGCGCCGGTACGAGACGGCCGATGCGCTGGCGGCCGACGTGCAGCGCTTCCTCGACGACGAGCCGGTCGAGGCGGGGGCGCCGAGTCGGGTGTACCGCGCGCGGATGTTCGTGCGGCGGCATCGGGTGGGGGTGCTGGCGAGCGCGGCGCTGGTCCTGATGCTGGGCGTCGGTCTCGCGGGCACGAGCGTGGGCCTCGTGCGCGCCAGCCACGCGAGTGAGCGCGCGCGGCAGCACACGCGTGACGCGGAGCGGCAGTTCGAAATCGCGCGCGAGGGAGCGGACCTGCTGCTCAACTCGGTGACGGCGGACCTGGAGAGGGTCGCCGGCACGCGCGATATGCAAGTCGCGCTGCTCGGAAGAGCCCTGAATCACTCCGAGGCGCTTGCGGCCGAAGTGCAGGCCGACGTGAAGGAGGCGAACCGGGTCCGCCATATCTTTTGGGCTCTGGGTCGTGCCTACCTCGTTCTCGGCGACCTACCCCATGCCCAGCAGGCTTGCGATCACTTCCGCGAGCTGGTGACACTCGAACTCCTGCAGCATCCGGATGCGCCGCTCTCCAGGTTCGACTCCGCCGACAGTTTCATGCTGTACGGAATGCTCGCGCGCAATCGTGGGGACCTGCTAGGCGCGCGCGAGTGCCACCTGCAGGCACTGAATGCTCTCGGTGGCCAATCGGCCTGGGAGTCCCTCGACATCTGGAACAAGGGGATGTTCGCCTGGGGGGAGGAGCAACTGGGTGAGGTTGCGTGGAGCTTGCTGGACTACCAGGGTGCACGCGAGAACTTCACGCGCGCGCGTGACCACCTTCTGGCCCTGCGAGAGGCGGGCGATCAGTCCTGGATCAACAGGGCGAACCTGGGTCGGGCGCACTTGGGTCTCGGGAAGATCGCGTTCTATGACGACGAGAATCTCGAGTTGGCCGAGTCGCACCTCGAGCGAGCAGGTGCAATCGCCAGCGACCTGGTGGATGTCATGCCGAACGCCGCCAGGGCTACCATGCTCGCGAACCAGGTTGCGATCACGCGCGGCTTGTGCTTCGAGCGAGTTGGCAATCAGGACGAAGCGGGCAGGTGCTTCCAGGAAGCGCTGTCCCGCGGCGAAAGGATGGTCCAGGACGAACCGAAGGACCCGAGCATCCTTGCCGACCTGTGCGAGTCATACCAGCGCGCGATCGACCACGCGCTGACCTGCGGAGACGTGCCCGGGGCCCGTGATGTGTGCGAGCGTTCGCTGCGGCGCACGAGGCAGCTTGCGGACGCGTATCCTGACGATCCGGGCAAGGCGAGCTCGCGCGCCGAGGCGCTCCGCTGTGCAGTGAAGCTCGCGCAGCGGGCTGGGGATCTAGACGCGTGGGCGATTCAGCTAGCGGAGTACCGGTCGATTGCCACGCGCTTGGAGAGCCTCCAGCCCAGGGATCCTAATTCACTCTTGCGAATGTCGCACGTCTTCGAGTCGACAGGAAACCTGGCCTTGGAGCGTGGCGAACTCGCAGAGGCCGCAGAGAGTTACTTGCTCGAGGCCGACTACGTGCAGCGCCTTTCCTCTCTTGTTCCGCAGAGAAGGTCTTGGTTGATGGGCCTTCCGGTCGCCTGGTACCACTTGGGTAGCCTGGCCTACCGCGCAGGCAGGGTGGCGGAAGCCGCCGAGTACTTTGGTCGGGGGCTCAGCTACTCCAGGAAGCTGGCGGATGCAGAACCAGCCAATGCTGAGTTCGCCTGGGGCGTCTGCTTCATGGAAGGGAATCTGGGGCAGTGCGCACTTGACCTCGAGGATCGTATCCAGGCTCGTGGGCACTATGACGAACAGCGAATCGGCCTGGAAAAGCTGGGAGGAGCGCGGGGCGCAGCGCGAGTACGCAGCCAACTGCCGAGCACCTACTTCCAGTTGGGACAGATCAGCGGACTCCTGGGCGAGAAGGACGATGCCCGGCGCCTCACGAGCAAGGCCATTGAGCTCTCGCGCGAACTCGCCGATCCGCCGTCGGCTGACATCTTCGCATTGAACAACTGCGCCATGATACTGGCGACCTGCACGCCGGAGGACCTGCGCAGTCCTGTGGACGCCGTCGCCTACGCGAAGCGTGGAGTGGCGCTGGGGAGTGACCACCAAGAGACGATCCTGGACACGCTTGCGACTGCATATTGCGCTGCCGGCGACCTGCAGATGGCATGTGCTGCTCAAACGGAGGCCCTGCGGCTCCTCGACCCGTCCGCCGGCCCGAGGCGAACAGGTTTCGAGGAGAGGCTCGCCAAGTATCTCGCCGCGAAGGAGCCGCAGAAATGAGCGCGCTCCGCTGTTCCTGCGACCTGGCCCCGATCTCCCCGGAGGAATCGCTCGCTCGTCCAGGTTGACCTCGGTTTCCGTCCGCTTCCCGCTACCCCGCGCGCCAGGAGACTGAGCGCGTACACGCAGAAAGTCTGTTCTCATGCGACAAGTTCACTCGATCGCCGCGCTCACGCTCGCCCTGCTCCTCGGCTCGCGTCCCGCTCTCGGGCAGACGCTGGTCAAGGACATCAAACCGGGCATGTCCGTGCCGCTCAATCCGCCCAGTGCCAAGGGAGCGGCGACCGTCTTCGGCGGCGAGCTCTACTTCCGGCTGGAACCGAGCGCCTTCGATTCCGGCGCGGGCGGCCCGCTGTGGAAGTCCGACGGCACGCTCGCTGGCACTGGGGTCGTCAAGCCGGTGCTCGGGCCGTACCTGAGCGGGGCCGCCTTTCCGCAGGTGTTCGTGAACGTGGGAGGGGAGTTCTATTTCGGCGCGATCTCCAGCGGTTCCCAGGACGGGCGTGAGCTGTGGAAGAGCGACGGGACGGCGGCGGGCACTCGGCTCGTCAAAGACATCCTGCCGGGCGAGTTCGGAGGCGGCCTGCCCGGTGGGCTGCTCGGCGCCCTCGGTGGCCGCGTCTACTTTGGCGGCTGCGATGGCGTCAGCAGCCTCAACGCGACGGAGCTGTGGGCGAGCGACGGTAGCGCCGCCGGCACGGAGCTGGTGCTGGACATCAACACTACGAGCGCGAGCGCGGGTTCGAACCCGAGCAATGGGCTGCTGATCGGGCAGCAGTTGTTCTTCACCGCCAACGACGGCATCCACGGGATCGAGCTGTGGGTCACCGACGGCAGCGCCGCGGGCACACGCATGGTGAAGGACATCAACCCGACGGCCGGCGCGAACTCGTCGCCGTACGGCCTGTGCGAGCGCGGCGGGCTGCTCGTGTTCGGCGCGAACGATGGAGCGTCGGGCGCGGAGCTATGGACCAGCGACGGCACGGAGAAGGGCACGCAGATGCTCGCGGACATCAACACCTCGGCGCCCGGTGCGGGCTCCAATCCGGGCTCGATCACGGTCAGCGGGTCCAACGTGTACTTCAGCGCGACGGACGGTGTCACCGGCATCGAGCTCTGGGTGAACGACCTCGCCGGCACGCACCAGGTCAGCGACATCAACCCTGGCGCCGCCGGCTCTTCTCCGCAGAACCTGCTGTTCTCCGGCGGCCGGCTCTTCTTCAGCGCCGACGACGGCACGGCGGGCCGCGAGCTCTGGAATCTCGACGCTCAGGGCAACACGCTGATGGTCGCCGACCTGACGCCGGGCCCGACGGGCAGCACGCTGGGGTGGTTCACGGATGTCGCCGGCACGCTGGCCTTCTCCTTCGCGGACGCGGATCACGGTCGCGAGCTCTGGAGGAGCGACGGGACCGCGCTCGGCACGCAACTCGTCCGGGATATCAACCCCACGCCTGGGGCCGGTTCGTTGCCACTCGCCCAGTTCACGATCACCGGGCCGAGCACGGTTGGGCCGCTCGTGTTCTTCTCGGCCGACGACGGGGTCAACAACCTCGCGCCCTGGCGCAGCGATCTCACCGAGGCCGGGACGTTCTCGCTGCGCACGGTTCCAGCGCCCGTGCCGCTCTCCTCGTATCCGACCGGGTTCATGAGCCGGAACGGCAAGCTGCTGTTCACCGCCACCGACGCGTCCGATGTGGCTTCGTTCTGGGAGAGCGATGGCACGGAGGCGGGCACGGTCGCCCTCGACGTGCCCAACATGCCCATGGGCGGAGTCGTGGCGCTGGGGGACAAGCTCATCTACCCGTCCGAGTTCTTCACCACGCCCTTCGACGACACGGGCCTCGAGCTCTTCGTCAGCGACGGGACCGCCGCCGGCTCGATGATGCTGAAGGACATCTATCCCGGCATCGACTACTACTACATGGCGGGGTCCTCCAACCCGGGTCCGCTGGTGGTCAGCAACGGGAAGGTGTTCTTCGGTGCCGCGGACTACACGCCCAAGACGGGCACCGGGCGCGAGCTCTACACGACCGACGGCACGCCGGACGGAACGCAGCTCGTGACGGACCTCGAGCCCGGCCTCGTGGACGGTGTCACGAACGGGGGCGGGATGGTTGCCTTCGGCACCGGCGTCCTCTACAGCGGCTACACCAGCGCGACGGGCAACGAGCTCTTCTTCAGCGATGGCACGGCCGCGGGCACGGCGCTGGTGAAGGACATCAATCCGGATGTCGGCGACTCGTGGCCGGGGAACTTCCTGATCGTCAACGGGCTCCTGTACTTCACCGCCGACGACGGCGTGCACGGCGAGGAGCTCTGGCGCAGCGACGGCACGGCCGATGGTACCTACATGGTGAAGGACATCGAGCCCACGCCCACGTGGGGCTCGTACCCGCGCTACCTGACCGCCCTCGGCAATCGTGTCGTGTTCGTCGCCTACGATTCGGCCGTTGGCCGTGAGCTGTTCGTCAGCGACGGAACCGACGCCGGAACGCTCCTGCTCGAGGACATCTATCCTGGTTCGTCGACCAGCCAGCCCGAGGGCCTGTGCGCGACCGGGAACAGCATCTTCTTCTCTGCCGCGGATGGTGCCCCGGCCACCGGAACCGGCCGCGAGTTGTACGTCACGGATGGCACGCCGGCAGGCACGCACCTGCTCAAGGACATCGCGACGGGTCCGGATGGTTCGCTCTCCGTCTGGGACTTCGGCTGCAGCCAGGTGGGCACCGGACGGCACGTGATCTTCAGCGCTACGGACCTCGAGCATGGCTTCGGCTACTGGCTCTCGGACGGCACCAGCGCCGGTACGCGCCGGCTCGCGGACGTGCACCCCGGCCTGACCATTTCGCCCGGCTCCGGCTTCCTGGTGATCGGAGACACGGCCTACCTGAGTGCCTACGACACTACGGTCGGCATGGAGCTCTTCACGATGCCGATCACCGAGCTGGGCGTCCCGACCGCGTCGCACAGTCACCATGGCGGCTGCTCGATGAGCCTGGCACCCGACCCGACGAGCCTGCGCGAGACCCTCTCGGGCATGGGCTGGCTGCTCCTGCTCGGCGCGTTGGTCTACTGGCTCGGGCGGCGGCCGAGGCCCGCCCTGCGCTGAGCGCCGCTACTTCGCGGGCTCGCTGCCGTCCGACAGCATGCGCACGAGCAGCGAATCCTGGTGCTCGCGCAGCAAGCGCTCCGTGCCCGCCACGGCGACCGACCAAGACCCCTCGGTCGTGTCCTGCAGCACCTTCGCCAAGAGCTGCGCCGCCGCCTGGTCCTGGTCGAGCAGCGGGGTCGCACCGCCCGCCTTCGCGGCCCAGGCCTGCGCGGCGGTGAAGCCGTCGAGCATCTCGCTCGCGTTGCCGGCGGTGAAGTTCGCCTTGCGCACGGGGTCGAGCATCTTGCCGGCGAGCTCGAGCGCGGACGCGACAGCGGTCAGGTGCATCAGGCCCATCACGTCGCGCGCTTCCTCCGCGGTGTACTCGCGCGCGAGGCGCTCGGCGAAGAGGTGCGTGAGCGCCTTGCTGTTCTTGCCGAAGGCGGTCCAGGGCACGCGCTCGACGGCGCCGCCGGCGGCCTCGAGCATCAAACCCTCGGCGTCCGCGGCCACGGCGTTGCGCTGCGCCTCGCTCTTGTCGCGCGGGTCGTCGACGCCCTTGCGGCGCCAGCCGCCTCCGAACTCGCGCGCGAGCAGTGCGAAAGAACGCTGCGAGCCCTCGAGCTCGGCTTGCAGGTTCGAGAGCAGCAGCTTGGCGCTGGGCGTGCCGGCCTTGGCCGAAAGCGTTTCGATGCGTGCGTGCGCGGCCGCGAGATCGAGTGTCGCGAGCTCGCGCTCGAGCGCGTCGGGGCCGGCGAGCGCCTGCGCCAGCGCGAGCGTCTCCTCGCGCGACTGCTGGGTCTGGATCTGTGTTGCGATCAGGCCCAGGTTCGTGAGCCGCTCGCGCGCGCGCCGGCCGAGCTCGAAGAGCACGTCCGCGCCCAGAGGCGCCTGGCCGAGCGGGAACTCGGGCAGGTCGAAGACCGGCAGCAGCGCGCTGAGCTTCGACTTGGCCGCGGCCTGGTCGCCCTTGTCGAGGTCCTTCTGCGTGTCCTCGAGCACGCTCTTGGCGTACTCGGCGGCCTTGGTGAAGAGCTCCTGCTGGATGCGCGTGACCTCGGCCTGGAACACGGCGTCGCTGGCGAAGGCTTCCTGGCCGGGCACGGCGCGCATGGCCAGGATCGAGCGGCCCGGCGCGGGCGGGCTGGCGTCGAGCTGTGCCGCCGCGCGCAGCTTCTCGGAGAGCGCGAGCAGCGCCGCGTAGCGCGCGTTGGCGGCTTCGCCCGCGTTGGCGAGCTCCTGCTCGAGCGCGTTGGCCTTGTCGGCCGCTTCGGTGGCGGAGGTGGTGCCGTTGAACTTCTGCGCCATCTCGCGCAGCGCGCCGATGCGCTCCTGCGGCTCCATCTGGCGGCTGGTGATCTCGAGCAGCGCCACGCGCGCCTTGGTCTCGAAGAGCTCGAGTTCGCGCTCGTCGCTCTCGTGCGCGGGCTTGGGCGCGACACCCGGCGCGGGGTTGGTGTCCGTCGGCGTCAGCACGGGATCGGCGGGATGCGGAGCGACTGCGGGCGGCTGCGGTGTCGACTTCGGCGCGGGCGGCGTGGGCTGTACGACCGCCGGTGCGGGCCGCACGGGCTCCTCGGATGTGGAGCCCTTGCTGCGCAATGCGAACCAGGCCGCGGCGCCGGCGGCGAGCAGCACCAGGCCGACCAGCATGCCCTGCGACTTGCGCGCGGGTGCAAGCTCATCCGGCCGCTTCGAGGCGAACGACTCCGAGCGCAGCGCCTCGAGCTCCTTCAGCAGCACGTTCGCGGAGGGCGTGCGTTGCGCGAGGTCCTTGCGCATCAGCCGCCCGACGATCTCGCACAGCTGCGGCGGCACGTCGGGCGCGAAGGTCGCGATCGGACGCGGTTCGTCGCGCAGGAGCGCGCGCAGGATGTCGCGGCTGGTGGCGCCCTCGTAGGGCGTGTGCGCGGTCAAGAGGCGGTAGGCCGTCGCGCCCAGCGCGTACAGGTCGCAGCGCTGGTCCACCTTCTCGCCGCGCGCCTGCTCGGGCGCCATGAAGTGCGCCGTGCCGAAGACCTTCTGGTCGGCGCTGGCGCGCTCTTCGGCCTCGACGTGCGTGGCCAGACCCAGGTCGGCGATCTTGGTCGCGCCGGCGTGGTTCTGCATCAGGTTGGCGGGCTTGAGGTCGCGGTGCACGATGCCGCGCGACTCGGCATAGGAGAGCCCGCTGGCAGCGTCGCGCAGGATCTCGAGCACGGCCTTCCAGGAGAGGCGGCCCTCCTTCTGCACGCGGTCCTCGAGCGTGCCGCGGTCCATGTACTCCATCGAGAGGTAGTGCACGCCCTCGTGCAGGCCGACGTCGTAGACCGTGACCACGTTGGGGTGGTTGAGCGCGGCGGCGGCGCGCGCCTCGGCCTCGAAGCGCTGCACGAACTGCGCGTCGGCGGCGAGCTTCGGCGCGAGCACCTTGATCGCCACCGGTCGCGCGAGTCGTTCCTGCACGGCCAGGTAGACCTCGCCCATGCCGCCGCGGCCGATGCGCTTCTCGAGCTTGTAGCCGGGCAGCGGGGGCAGGTTCCCGGGCGCGGCCGGCTCGACGGCCGGCGCCATGCCGCGCGGCGGCGTGTCGACGAGCTCGACCGCTGCGGTGTCGCTCGGCGAACTCGCGGGCTTGACTGCCGCGCTCGGGTTCGCCGGGTCGAGCACGCGCAGCCGCAGCGCGCCGATCTCGATCCGGTCGCCGGCGGACAGGCGCGCGGCCTGGATCGCGCGCCCGTTGAGCTTCGTCCCCGCCGGCGAGCCGAGATCGCGGATGGCCCAGCCGCCGCCCTTGGCGCGGCCGATCGCGGCGTGGACGTCGGCCACGCCGGTCCCCTCGAGTTGGAAGCCCGCAGCGATCCTTCGTGCGCGCCGAGCACCAGCGTGCCGGCGCGCGGTAGCTCTGCCGGCGGCCGTCCGCCGCCCTCGAGCTCGAGCACGAGGCGTTCGCTCACGGCTCCAGCTCCTCGTAGAGCGCGCTGCCGACGCGCACGACGTCCGCGCCCTCGGCGATCGCGAGTTCGAAATCCCCGCTCATGCCCATCGAGGTGCGGCACTGCGGGCCGATCGCGCGCGCGCGGCGGGCCAGCTCGCGGAAGACCGTGCGCGCGGCCTCGGGGCCCTCCTCGAGCGGCGCCATGGCCATCAGGCCGGCGAAACGCAGGTGGGGGAGCTCTGCGAGCGCCTCCAGCAGCGCCGGCAGCTCGGCGGGCTCGAGCCCGGTCTTCGCCTCTTCCGGCCAGAGCTTGAGCTGCACGTAGACCTCGAGCGTGCGCCCGGCCTCGGCCGCGGCGCTCTCCAGGTCGCGCGCCAGCGCCAGCGAGTCGAGCGAGTGCAGCACGTCGGCGATGCGCGCCACGCGGCGCACCTTGTTGCGTTGCAGGTGGCCCAGGAAGTGCCAGCGCACCTCGATGCCGCGCGCGGCGAACCAGGCCGCCTTGCGCTCGAGCTCGTCGGCGCGGTTCTCGCCCAGCTCGTGCTGGCCGAGCGCCACCAGTTCGGCGGCGCGCTCGGGCGAGACCGACTTCGTCACCGCGACCAGCGCGACGACGGATCCCTCGCCCCGGCGGGCGGCAGCGCTCCGGATCCGCGCGCGAACCCCTGCCAGGTTGGATTCCAGCGTGGCGGTCAAGACGGAAGGCATCCCCAATGGATCGGCGGAAGAGCGTACCCCTACCGGGCCCCGAAGTCACCGTCGCGCCAGTGCCGCGGCGCTCCTCCCAGTCCTTCGGGGTGCAGGAGCAAGAGGCCGAGGCGTGTGCGCGTGGCCGGCGTGATCGCGTACGGGGCTGCGGGGCGCACGCCGGCCACCCAGACGAGCTCCTCGCCGTGTGCGACGAGCGGCACGCGCGCCCGCTCGGTCGCGGGGATGCCCTCGTCCTGCAGGAAGCGCGCGAGGCGCTTCTGGCCCGGCGAGCCGAGCGCGCGGAAGCGGTCGCCGGGCCGGGCGTAGCGCACGCAGAGCTCGGGCGACTGCCCCAAGGTGTCGGCCGAGATCTCGGCGCACCAGTCCTGGCGCGGCGGCTCGGCCCGCGAGTGGCTGGGTTCGCAGGCGATCGCACGGCCGCAGGGCAGGCGCACGAAGCTCCCGGGCACGAGCGCGCGTTCGAACTCGGGATACGACTCGGCGCGCGGCGGGTCGAGCGCGACGAGCTCGGAGTTGGCGCGCAGGCTCCAGCCTCCGGGCAGCATGCAGGCGTGGCGCCGCTCGGCGCTGATCGCGGCCAGCACCCGGTCGAGCGTCGCGCGCGCGGGCAGCGCGCCGGTGCGCTCGGCCAGCAGGCGCGCGAGCACGCGCCGCGCGAGCGGCGAGGCCAGCGCGCGCAGGCCGGCCCGCGGCAGCGTCCCGGCTCCGCTGGCGCGCGCCGCGGCGTGCGCCGGCTCGTGCCAGCTGAGCTCGGAGGTGAAGCTCGCGCAGTGCTCCTCGAACTCCTCGACCGCGCGCGCGAAGCCGCGCAGCGACTCGAGCGCCTGCGGCCCGCCCAGCTCGGCGAGCTGCGGCAGGAACTCGCGGCGCAGGCGGTTGCGCGCGAAGCGCGGCGAGGCGTTGGACGAGTCCTCGCGCCACTCGAGGCCGCGCTCGAGAAGCAGCGCACGCAGCTCCTCGCGCCGCAGGCGCAGGAGCGGCCGGGCGACCAGCACCTCGCGCGGCCCGCCGGCGCCGCGCACGAGCTGCGCGCGCAGGCCCGGCAGGCCGGCCTGCTCGCTGCCGCGCGCCCAGCGCAGGAGCAGCGTCTCGAGCGCGTCGTCGGCGTGGTGTGCGGTCAGGATCGTGCCGATGCGCGCCTTGCGCGCCTCCTCGGTCAGTACGGCGTAGCGCGCCGTCGCGCGCGCGCGCCTCGAGGCCCTCGGGGCGCGGATCGAGCTCGATCCTGCGCAGCACGAAGGGCACCGAGCGCCGCTCGCACAGCGCGCGGCAGAACTGCGCGTCGGCCGCGCCCTCGTCCCCGCGCAGGCCGTGGTCCACGTGCACGGCGACGAGGCGCGGCCGCTCGGGCGCCTGCGCCGCGCAGGTGAGCAGGAAGACGCTGTCGGCGCCGCCCGAGAGCGCGATCAGCGCCGGCGCCTCGGGATCGAGCCCCGCGCTGCGCGCGAGGTCGGCCCAGCGCGCCCCGAGCGGCTCGGGCCGGGGCTCGGGCGGCGGGAAAGGCAGCTCGCCGGTCATTGCGCACAGCGTAGCGCCCCTCTGCGCCGCGGGGCGGATGGAACCTCCGGGCAGCCGGGGGTAGGCTCTCCGGCCCGCATTTTTCGCACCCAATTCCCTCAGCCTGCACCGATCTCCCCATGCGCATCGCGATCAATGGCTTCGGCCGCATCGGACGCCTCGTCTTCCGCAACCTGCTCTCGCACCCCGACATGGAGGTCGTGCACATCAACGACCTGACCGACCCCAAGACGCTCGCGCACCTCCTCAAGTGGGACTCCGTGCACGGCAAGTTCGAGGGCACGATCGCCTCCGACAAGGACTCGATCACGGTCAACGGGAAGCGCATCGTGATCACGGCCGAGAAGGACCCGGCCAAGCTGCCGCACAAGCAGAACCAGGTCGACTTCTGCATCGAGGCCACGGGCATCTTCGCCACGCGCGAAGCCTGCCAGAAGCACATCGACGCGGGTGCGGGCAAGGTGATCCTGACCGTGCCGGCCAAGGACGAGATCGACGCGATGATCGTGATGGGCGTCAACCACGAGTCGCTCAAGCCCGAGCACAAGATCATCTCCAACGCCTCGTGCACCACGAACTGCCTCGCGCCGGTCGCCAAGGTGCTCGACGACGCCTTCGGCATCGAGCACGGCCTGATGACGACCATCCACGCCTACACCAACGACCAGGTGATCCTCGACTTCCCGCACAAGGACCTGCGCCGCGCGCGCGCCGCGGCCTGCTCGATCATCCCGACCACGACGGGTGCCGCGAAGGCCGTGGGCAAGATCCTGCCGCAGCTGAAGGGCAAGCTCGACGGCGTCGCGATGCGCGTGCCGGTGCCGGACGGCTCGATGACCGACTTCGTCTGCGTCGTCAAGAAGCCGACCAGCGTCGCCGAGGTCAACGCGGCCTTCGAAGCGGCCTCGAAGTCGAAGGGCCTGAAGGGCATCCTGCAGTACGAGACCGACCCGATCGTCTCCTGCGACATCGTCGGCAACCCGGCCAGCTCGATCTTCGACGTGCAGTCGACGATGGTCATGGGCGGGACGATGGTCAAGGTCGTTGCGTGGTACGACAACGAGTGGGGCTACAGCGCGCGCGTGGTGGACCTCGTGCGCTACTCGCACTCGCTCTCCGGCGCGAAGAAGCCCGCGGGCGCGGCGCGCTGAGGCCGTGGCGCTCTCGCGCGCCGAGCTGCTCTCCTTCCTGCGCGGCCCGCGCTACGCGGTCGAGGCTTCGGTCACCACCGCGGGCCAGCCGCAGGCCGCGATCATGGGCATCGTCGTCACCGACCTATTCGAGATCCTCTTCGACACGCTCGGCACGACGCGCAAGATGGCGAACCTGCGCGCCAACCCGAGGATCGCGCTGGCGATCGGCAGCCTGCAGGAGGGCGAGCACCGCGGCGTGCAGCTCGAGGGGTTGGCCGACGAGCCGCGCGGGGCGGAGCTGGCGCGGGTGCAGGAGCTGTACTTCGCGAAATTTTCCGATGGTCGCGCCCGCCTGACCTGGCCGGGGATCACGTACGTCAGAGTACGGCCCACCTGGCTGCGCTACAGCGACTACGGAGGGGGAAAGCCGCTGATCCTGGAGTTCACGGCGGAGCAGCTGGCGGCGCTGCGCTAGGTCGCCGGGCGAGGGTGACAGCTCCGACAGTGTTTCGGGGGCCGGATCTGCCGATAGCTCTCCGGGGGCGGCGCTTGGGGAACGCGCTCGCGCACTCGAGGCAGGTGCATATGGATATCGAACGCGCGTTGAGTGTGGCCGAGTCGTTGTTGCCGGGCGAAGGTCCGATCGTGCACGAGAGGGATCCGCGCTGGCTGGCGCTGTTCTCGCTGCGGCGGCACGTCGGCGACGAGTCGGGAGCGATCTGGCCGTTCGTGAAGCGCTGGGGGGCGGCGGGCGAGGACACGCTGCGGCATGCGGTCGCGGTGTGTCTGCTGCAGGAGCTGCTGGCGCAGCACTTCCTGACCTACTTCCCGCTGGTCGAGGAGCGGGTCAAGGAGGAGTACCTCTTCGCCGACACGTTCCGGCGCTGCGTGAAGTACGGCCAGGCGGCGTTGCCGGCCCAGGCGGAGGCCTTCGACGAGCTGGCGCGGTATGCGGACCAGTGCTGCGGCTCGGAATTGTCGGCCTCGCGCTTCTGGGCGCGTGCATCGCTGCAGGGACTCGAATAGGATTCCGCGCCGCTCGCCCGGGAATTGGATCCATGGAGATCGATCGCGCGATTCGTGTGGCGGAGACCTTGTTGCCGGGCGAGGGCGCGATCACGGAGGAGAGCGATCCGCGCTGGCAGGCGATCGTGGCGATGATTCCCTCCGTGGCGGACGAGCCCGAGGCGGTCTGGGAGTTCGTGAGGCGCTGGGGTTTGCACAAGGACGAGACGCTGCGCCATGCCGTGGCCGTGTGCCTGCTGCAGGAGCTGCTGGCGCTGCACTTCGAGACGCATTTCAAGCAGGTCGTGCGGATGGTGCGCGAGAGCAAGCCCTTCGCGGACACGTTCGCGCGCTGTGCGAAGTACGGACAGTGCGCTGCCCCCGGAAACTCGGAGGCCTTCGACGATCTGCTGAGCTTCGCGCAGCGCTTCCGGCGCTAGGGTGTGGCGGTCCGCGTTGACCGCGGACTCGATCCCCCCGTACGCTTGCGCGCCATGAAACTCGACGCCCGCCGTCTCGACGAACTCGATCTCAAGGGGAAGCGCGTGCTCGTGCGCGTGGACTTCAACTGCCCGCAGGACGACAAGGGGCAGATCACGGACGACACGCGCATCCGCGCCGCGCTGCCGACGATCCAGGAGGTCCTGAAGAAGGGCGGCAAGCCCGTCCTGCTCTCGCACCTCGGGCGGCCGAAAGGCAAGGTCGTGGAGGGGATGCGGCTGACGCCGATGGGCAAGCGGCTCGGGGAGCTGTTGAAGTCGCCGGTCGTGAAGCTCGACGAATGCATCGGGGCCAAGGTGCTCGAGGCGATCGCGAAGGCGCCGGCGGGGACGGTGGTGCTGCTCGAGAACGTGAGGTTCCATGCGGGCGACGAGGCGGGCGATGCGGGGTTCGCGAAGGCGCTCGCGGCCAATGGGGACGTGTTCGTCAACGACGCATTCGGCGCGGCGCACAGGGACCATGCCAGCGTGTGCGGCGTGGCGCGCGAGCTGCCGAGCGCAGCGGGGCGGTTGATGGAGAAGGAGATCGCGGCGTTCTCGAAGGTGCTCGACCAGCCGGCGCGGCCGCTGGTCGCGATCCTGGGTGGCGCGAAGGTCTCGGACAAGCTCGAGGTGGTCGACAACTTGATCGACAGGGTGGACGCGCTGCTCGTGGGCGGCGGGATGGCGTACACGTTCCTGGCGGCGCAGGGGAAGAAGGTCGGCAAGTCGCTCGTGCAGCAGGACCAGGTCGCGAACGTGCAGGCGGCGCTGGAGAAGGCCAAGGCGAAGAGGGTCGAGGTGTTGCTGCCGGAGGACCACGTGTGCGCGGAGGCGTTCGTGGAGGACGCCAAGGCGATCGCGGTGGGGACGGCGGAGATCCCGGACGGGTTGATGGGATTGGACATCGGGCCGAAGACGCGCGCGAAGTACGCGCAGCGGATCGCGGGAGCGAAGACGGTCGTGTGGAACGGGCCGATGGGCGTGTTCGAGTGGCCCGCGTTCCGCGCCGGGACGGAGGCGGTCGGGAAGGCGGTGGCGGAGTGCAGCGGCTACACGGTGATCGGCGGCGGCGATTCGGTGGCTGCGATCGAGCTGCTGGGGTTGGCCTCGAAGATCGATCACATCTCGACGGGCGGCGGCGCGAGCCTGGAGTTGCTGGAGGGGACGCTGCTGCCGGGAATCGCGGTGCTGGCGAGGAAGTAGCGGTGCTGGCGAGGAAGTAGCGGTGAGGGGGGACCCGCCGCGCTTCCGACAGGCAGGTGCCTGGCTCGGTTTTCTCGCGTCCGCCTTGTTGCTTCCGGTGCCCTCGGCTCTCACGGACGCGTGAAAAGCGAGCCTGGCACCGTACTGTCGGAACCGCGGCCGTCGATCCGTACAATCCCGACCCGATGACGAACCCGCTGTTGATCGCGCCTTCGATCCTCTCCTGCGACTTCGCGCGCATCGGCGAGGAGCTCGCGCGCGCGGAGGCGGCGGGCGCGGACTGGCACCACGTCGACGTGATGGACGGGCACTTCGTGCCGAACCTGACGATCGGGCCGCCGGTCGTCGCCGCGATCCACAAGGTCGCCAAGGCGCCGCTCGACGTGCACCTGATGATCAGCGAGCCGCTGCGCTACGCCGCCGACTACGCCAAGGCCGGCGCGCACATGCTCACCTTCCACGTCGAGACCTGCGCCGACACGGCCGCCGCGCGCGCCGTGATCGCGGGCTTCCGCAGCGCGGGCGTGAAACACGTCGGCGTCTCGCTCAAGCCCGACACGGACCTCGCGCGCATCCTGCCGCTGCTCGACGCCGTCGACCTCGTGCTCGTGATGACCGTCTTCCCCGGCTTCGGCGGCCAGAAGTTCATGCCCGAGGTGCTCGCGAAGACCCGCGGCCTGCGCCAGCACGGTTTCCGCGGCCGGGTCGAGATGGACGGCGGGATCAACTCCGAGACCATCGCGCGCTGCGCCGAGGCCGGCTGCGACACGTTCGTGATGGGCTCGGCGCTCTTCGGCGCGCGCGACATGCTCACCGAGCTGTCCCGCTGCCGCGAGCTGGCGCTGAATGCCGCGCCGCGCGGCGTCTCCGCCCGCTAGACTGACCCCCGCGCGCTAGAATGGCCCCCCGCATGACCGAGCACGAGGACACTCCCAAGGTCGAGGACATCCCGAAGGTCGAGGACGACACGCTCGACGACGAGATCGCGGGCGAGGGCCTCGGGCCTGCGCCCGAGGGTGCCGTCGCCGGGCGAGGAACGCCGCTCGCGCCAGCGCTGGAAGAAGCGCGAGATGCCCGAGGGCCTGTGGCTCAAGTGCGAGTCCTGCTCGCAGATGATCTACCGCAAGGAGCTCGAGGAGAAGGGCATGGTCTGCCCGGCCTGCGACTTCCACTTCACGCTGCCCGGCCGCGACCGCGTCGCGATGCTGCTCGACGAGGCGAGCTTCGAGGAGCACTTCGCGGACCTGCGCGCGCTCGACCGGCTGCACTTCACCGACCAGATCCCGTACTCGGAGAAGGTCAAGAAGACCGAGAAGCGCACCGGCCAGAAGGAGGCGCTGATCTGCGGCACGGGCCGCATCGAGGGCCGCGCACTGGTCGTGCTGGCCGTGCTCGACTTCTCGTTCATGGGCGGCTCGATGGGCGAGGTCGTGGGCGAGAAGGTCTCGCTGGCGGCCGACCTCGCGCGCACGCGCCGCGAGCCGCTCTTGATCTTCACCAGCTCCGGCGGCGCGCGCATGCACGAGGGCATGCTCTCGCTGATGCAGATGGCCAAGACCTCGGCCGCGCTGGCGACGCTCAACGAATCCGGCGGCTTCTCGATCTGCGTGCTCACCAACCCGACCACCGGCGGCGTGACGGCCAGCTTCGCCAGCGTGTGCGACATCACGCTGGCCGAGCCGGGCGCGCTGATCGGCTTCGCCGGCCCGCGCGTGATCGCGACCACGCTCAAGCAGGAGCTGCCGCCTGGATTCCAGCGCGCGGAGTTCCTGCTCGAGAAGGGCCAGATCGACCGCGATCGTGCGCCGCGCGAACCTGCGCGCGACGCTGGCGCGGCTGATCGACTTCGGCAAGGGCGCGTACGCGAAGTAGGCGCGCCGCGATTCACCACAGCCCCGGCACGAGCCGCCACGTGCGCGCGCAGTGCGCCGTCCAGGCCTCCCCGAAGTGCCCGGCCAGCGCCTGTTCCTCGACCTGGATGCGCCGCAGCATCGTCGCCGCGAGCGGCAGCGTCAGCAGCGCCAGCGCCGGCCAGCTGCCGATGCAGAGGCCCAGGCCCAGGAAGGCCAGCAGCGCTCCGCTATACGACGGATGCCGTAGCACGCGGTACGGTCCGCGCTGCACGAGCTGGTGCCCGCTGTGGATCGCGACGTCCACGGTGAAGAACCGGCCGAGCACTGCGATCGACCACCAGCGCAGCGCGACCCCCGCCACGAACAGGCCCCAGGCCACGCGCTGCGTCCAGGGCCCGGGTTCGTAGCGCCCGAACGCGACCCCGCGTGCGACGAGGATCGCGGCCGCGAGCGAGAGCGCGATCACGATCCAGACCAGCGCCAGCGTGCCCCTGTCGTGCGAACGCGCCTGCGTGCGGCTCGAGCGCCGCAGCAGCGAGAGGCCGAGCTCCGAGGCCCCGTACGCCAGGCCCAGCTCTTCGAACGCGATCATGACCCGAGCCACCTATCCGCGCTCTCCAACCTGGTGGTATCCTTCGATGCCATGTCGTCCCCGATCTTCGCGCTCGTGCTGGCCTTCGTCCAATCACCGCCGCACACATCCTCGGTGTCCGATCCCTTCGGCAGCGTCGTGCGCTGCGAGCTCGCGGGCCACACGCTGCCCTCGGCGCCCGGGTTCACCTTCGACCGGACGTTCGTCCAGGGCGGGGCGATGCAGGTCTCGGTCGACCCGCTCGAGCACCCTCTGATCCAGGGCGCCAACGGCTACCTGTTCATCGTCGCGCACAAGACGCCCGCGCAGTGGGCCGAGGATCCGACGCTGGTCGACGTGCGCGGCGTGGCGCAGTCGGTCTGGTTCCCGGGCAACGACCTGCCGAGCAACGCCGTCGACGTGATGTTCGGGCCGGTGAGCGGCAACGTGGGCGACCATTTCGGCAAGGCGCACGACCTGGTGCTCGACCTGAACTGGAACGCGCGCCTGGACGCGGGCGACTACATCGACGGCTGGGGCGACACGCCAGGCATGTGGGTCGTGAGTCCGCCGCAGCTGCCCGGCCAGCACGCCGTGACGGAGCTGATCATCAACCCCGGCTCCACGACGTTCCTGGGCGAGGACATCTACTATCCGAGCGACATCGCGACCATGGGCGCGCTGCCGCTGGTCGTGGTCAGCCACGGCAACGGCCACAACTTCCAGTGGTACGACCACATCGGCAACCACCTCGCCTCGTGGGGCTGCATCGTGATGAGCCACCATGAACAACACGATGCCCGGCCCCGACTCGGCCTCGCTGACGACGCTCTCGAACACGGACTACTTCCTGGGCCACCTGGGCACGATCGCCGGCGGCGCCATGCAAGGCCACGTCGACTCGCACCGCATCGTCTGGATCGGCCACAGTCGCGGCGGCGAGGGCGTCGCGCGCGCCTACGACCGGCTCTTCGACGGGACGCCGCCGACACCGGTCAATTTCCAGACGAGCGACATCAAGCTCGTCTCGAGCATTGCGCCGACGGACTTCCTCGGGCCGACACAGGCCTTCCCGCACGACGTGCCCTACCACCTGTGGGTCGGCGGCGGCGATTCGGACGTCAACGGCTGCGCGGACTGCGACATCTGCCAGTCCTTCCACCTCTTCGGCCGCGCGCAGGGCGTGCACCACTCGATCTCGCTGCACGGCGTTGGCCACGGCTCGTTCCACGACGGCGGCGGCGACGAGTGGGTGACCGGGCCCTGCCAGGTGCACCGCACCGACACGCACGTGCTGATGAAGACCGAGCTCGTGCCGCTGGTGAAGTACTACACCGAGGGCTCGCCGGCCTCGACCGACTTCTTCTGGCGCCAGTGGGAGAGCTTCCAGCCGCCGGGCGAGCCGACCTCGACCTGCGTCGTGCTCGACCGCCAGTACATCGAGGCCGCGTCCAGCGGGAAGCGCGTGATCGACGACTACCAGACCAACCCGGCCGTCACGCTCTCGAGCTCGGGCGGGGCGGTGCTCTACGACGTGGACAGCCTGAACGAGGGCCGGCTCGACGACCCCAATACCATCTTCACCGGCATCGTCAGCGAGGTGATGAACGGCATGACGCAGGCCGGCCCGACCGACACGCCCGGGCCGCGCGGCTGCTCGTTCGGCTGGAACAACGTCGACAAGTCCTACCGCCAGCAGGTGCTGCCGAGCCTCGGCGACCTGCGCCGCTTCAAGCAGCTCTCGTTCCGCGCCTGCCAGATGACGCGCGACCCGAACACGACCGCAGCGCCGCTGGGCGACCTGGTCTTCGACGTGGCGCTGACCGATGCCGCGGGCGTCTCGGCCCAGATCAGCATCGGCGCCTACGGCGGCGGGGTCGAGGAGCCCTACCAGCGCACCGGCTGCGGCGCGGGCGCCGGCTGGGGCAACGAGTTCGAGACCATCCGCATCCCGCTCGAGGACTTCCACCGCGTCGAGCGCGCGCTCGACCTGCGCACCGTGCGCTGGATCGAACTGCGCGTCGGACCTTCGCACGGCGCCACGGTCGGCCGCATCGGACTGGACGACCTCGAATTCACACTCGACTGAGAGAGAGCCCCATGCGCACGACCCTCCTGACCATCGCCCTGCTCTCTGTCCTCGGTGCCGGCGGGCTGCTGCTCGCGACCGGCGAGCGCAAGCCCGTCGTCCGCACTGGAACCGTCCCGCGCACGCACGCGGCCGACGGTCCCGTGCGCGGAATCCTCTACGCGCAGCCCTTCGCGCTCGAGCAGCCGGCCGTGCACTGGTGGCGGAAGGAGCGCTCGAGCTACAGCGCGGGTTGGCTGCTCGTGCTCGAAGTCGACACCGCGCTGGTCCAGCCCACCGACCGCGCCGAGCCGGTGCTGTACGTCGGCCACGAGACGGCCGAGCGCTTCAATCACGGCTGGAAGAATGGTCGCGTGGTCGCGATCGTGCCCTCGCCGGCGGGCAGCGACGGCTTCCCGACGCTCGATCTCTCCACGGCCAAGATCTGGTTCGGCGAGCCCGGCCTGCCCGAGCAGGTCGACGCGCAGGCGCTCGAGCAGGCCTTCGCCGCCGCACCAGGGGCGCTGCCCTTCTCGGAAGCCGAGATCAACGAAGCGCGCGTTTTCGGCGGCACGCCGATCCGCTTCCCGACGCGCGGCGAGCTCGACGAGCAGGCCGCGCGCCTGGTGCTCGAGCACGCGCCCGAAGAGCGGGATCTCGCGCAGGGCATCCTGGCGCCGCGCTAGCGCGGACGCGAGCAACGCAGCATCCAGCTGTCGAAGGCGCGCGGCGCGAGGCCGCCGAGCAGCGCGCCCGCGCAGCGGTTGAGCCCGAGCAGCGGCCGGTCGAGCGCACCCGCGAAGCGCGTCTCGTTCGCGTGCAGCAGCTGCGGCATCGGCCAGGAGAGCTGGTAGCCGCGCTGCGCCTCGACCCGCAGCCCGCGGCGCTCGAGTTCGGGCCGCAGTTCCTCGGGCGTGCGCGCGTTGAGCTCGCGGATCGGCAGCAGCGCGCGGCTCGCGCGGCGCCTCTGCATCCCGCGCGAGTCGCGCCGCAGGTCGCCCAGCACCAGCGTCCCGCCCGGCGCGAGCGCGCGCACGAGGCCGTCGAGGAAGCGCGCCTGGTCGGGTGAGAAGCTCAGCACGCCCGAGCACACGACGAGTTCGAAGGGCTCTTCGCCCGCGGCCGGAAAGGGCGGATCCTCGCCGAAGCCTGTGCGGCCGGTGAAGCGCGCGATGCCCGCGGCGCGCGCGTTCTCCTCGGCGTGGCGCACCATCTCCGGGCTGGCGTCGAAGGCGCACAGCTCCGCCGCGCCAACCGTCCGCGCTGCCTCGATGCCCACCCAGCCCGCGCCGCAGCCGAAATCGAGCACGCGTGGCGCTCGCAGCCCGCCGGCGAAGCGCGCCACGTGCCGGCGCATCCAGCGGAAGTGCGCGTAGCCGGGCGAGCCCGGCGCCGCGTTCCAGCCGGCCGCGTTCAGGTCGAACTTCTGCTGCGTCGCGTCCGGCGCGAGCAGCCAGGCGCTGCGGCGCGCGACGAGCAGCGAGCCGTGTGCGCCGGTCGCGCCGCGCAGGCGCGTCGAACCCGCCAGCGCGCGGCGCAGGATGCCGTCCTGGCGCAGCTCGTAGATCACACCCACGTGCAGCAGCGGCCAGAGCGCGTCGCGCCACTGCGCCAGCTCGCGTTCGCTGCGCGCGCCCTCGAGCACGAGCAGCAGCACCCCTGACGCGGAGACGTTCTGCGCGGCGAAGTCCGCCAATTCGCGCGCGGCCGCAGCCGGCGCGCGCGCACCGTCCGGCAACGAGGCCAGCGCATCGCCGGGAGCTACCGGGGGCGCGCCCGGCACGCGCAGCCGCTCGGGCGCGAGGCCGAGGTCTTCGAGCACCAGCGTCAGGGGCGTCGTGCGTGCGGCTTCCAGCATCGGGGCGGCGGATTCTACGGGCCAGAGGCCTGGCGATCGCTGCGGATCGCCAGCGAGAGCGCGTAGCCGGTCTCCTCGCTCGCGCAGAACACCGAGTGCATCGCGGTGCAGGCGGGCCCGTGGTTGGGGAGCAGGATCGCGTCGCCCGGCTGCAGCAGCGCTGCGTGCCCCGCGTCGGCCAGCAGCGCGCTGAACTCCGGGCCGTGGTTGACCAGCGCCGCCAGGCGCCCGCAGCCCGGCAGGCCGAGCTCGCGCTCCAGCGCCGGCCCGTCCGCGGCCAGCTCCAGCAGGCGTTCGAAGTCGCGCGCACCCGCCGCGAGGCGCGAGCGCACCCAGTGCAGCTCGCCCTCGGCCAGCAGCTCGACGAACTCGCGCACGCGTTCGGCCAGGTCCTGCGTCGAGAGCGCCAGCCAGAAGCTCGCGCCCGTGAGCTGCACGTAGCACACGCCCAGCTGCCCGCTGGCGCCGCCGTCCTCGTGGAAGGCGTCGTGATGGAACAGCGCGCCGCCCTCGGGGGCGTTCCAGTAGCCGATCGCCTGCGTCAGCAGCGCCGGTTCGCCGATCAGGCCCTCGATGCGCGCGCGCAACTGCGCCTGTGCCGCGACGGCCGCCGCACAGGGCAGCAGCGCCGCTCCCAGGCGCGCCGTCAGTCGCTGGCGCAAGAGGTCGTCGCTGGCGTCGTCCTCGCGCTCGCGCCCGAACGAGACGCGCAGGCGCAGCGAGCGGTCCTCGTCGAAGGTCGAGAGCCAGCCGGACTTGAGCCACAGGTCCTGGACCTTGCGCCCGCGCGGCGTGGGCGGGGGCGAGGCGAGGAACACGCGCTCGAGGTCGCGTTCGGGATCGTCGAAGGGCTGCGTGCGCGCGAGGATCTCGAAGGTTTCGCCCGAGTCCGCGAGGCGGCGTTCGGCGAGGCGGCGCAGGCTCCCCGGTTCGGCGAGTTCGAGCGCCAGCTCGTCCCCGCGGCGGATCTCCTGCAGCTCGTCCTCGAGCAGCGTGCGCGCGATCCCGGGCAGCACGACCGGTCGCGCGGCGAGCCAGCGGCCGGCGAGGCTGGCCGGCGCCGGCGCGGGCCCGGCGGGGGCGAACACGCAGTACTCGCCGTGGAACTGGCCGCGGCGCGAGAGCAGCACGCGCTCGTGCGGCGCGGCGCGCAGTGCGCGCTCGAAGCCGGGTTCCTCCTGGCCCGAGACGTAAACCACGGGCCGCGCGCCCGGGCAGTGGTCGCGGTCGGGCGCCCCGAGCAGTTCTTCGAGCAGGTCCACCGCGTCAATCTACGTGGCCTTCCGCGTGCGTGCGAGCTACGGTGAGCGTCCCCGAATGGACCCCCGCCTCCTGCCGCAGAGCTGGCGCGTGCGTGGCCTCGAGTTGCCCGTGGACGCCGATCCCGGCGAGCTGGCGCAGCTCGTCGCGCGCGAGCTGGGTCTCGAGCCCGGCGTGCTGCGCGCCTTGCGTCTCGTGCGCCGCTCGCTCGACGCGCGGCGCCGGGGCGGCGAGCACCAGCTGCGCTTCGTGCACCAGGTCGAGATCGCGCTCGACCGCGGCTTCCGCGGCGAGCGCTTCTCCCGCGCGCGCCGCTCGGGCCTGGTGGTCGAGGCGCCGCCGGCCGAGCGCGTGTTCCCCGACGGCCCGCACGCGAGCCTGCGCGGCGCGCGCGTGGCCGTGCTGGGGGCCGGACCGGGCGGGCTCTTCGCGGCCTGGATGCTGGCCCGCAGCGGGGTCGCGGTCGAGCTCTTCGAGCGCGGCTCGCCGGTCGAGCGCCGCGGCCGGGAGCTGGTTGCCTTCCAGCGCACGCGCGTGCCCAACCCCGAGTCGAACCTGCTCTTCGGCGAGGGCGGCGCAGGCACCTACTCGGACGGCAAGCTCTACACGCGCGTCGAGGACCCGCTCGAGCTGCCGATCCTGCGAAGAACTGGTGGCCTGCGGCGCGCCCTCCGAGATCCTCTTCGACGCGCGCGCGCACGTCGGCACCGACAAGCTGCACCGCGTGCTGCCGCGCCTGCGCGCGCGCCTGGAGCAGCTGGGCGCGAAGTTCCACTGGAACACGCGCGTCGAGGGCCTCTCCGTGGCGCGCGGCGAGGTGCGCGCGCTGCGCACCAGCCGCGGCGAGGCGCCCTGCGACGCGCTGGTCTTCGCGACCGGCCACAGCGCGCGCGACAGCTGGAGCTGGCTCGCAGCGGCCGGCGTCGAGCTCGAGGCCAAGCCCTTCCAGCTCGGGCTGCGCATCGAGCACCCGCAGGAGCTCGTCGACCGCGCGCAGCTCGGCAGCTCCGTGCAGGCCGCCTGCGTCGCGCCCTCCTACTACCAGCTCGTCTCGCGCGCCGACGCGCAGGGAGCGGCGGCCTTCTCCTTCTGCATGTGCCCGGGCGGACGCATCGTGGCCAGCGTCAACGAGCCGGGCTACCTGTGCACCAACGGCATGAGCAACTCGAAGCACTCCTCGCGCTTCGCCAACGCGGCGCTGGTGGTCACACTCGACCCGCGCGTCTCGGGCGGCGGCGCGCTGGCGGGTGTCGAGCGCCAGCGCGAGCTCGAGCGGCGCTTCTTCGAGGCGGGCGGCAGCGACTACAGCGCCCCGGCGCAGCGCGCGAGCGACTTCCTGGCGCGGCGCGAATCGCGCGGCGAACTGGTCTCGAGCTACCGCTTCGGCTGCGTGCCGGGGCGGCTCGACCTCTTGCTCGACGAGCCGTTGCGCGCGGCGCTGGCGCGCGCGCTGGCGCGCTTCGAGCGCTCGATCCCGGGATTCGCGGGCGAGCAGGGCCTGTTCGTGGGCCTGGAATCGCGCAGCTCGGGACCGGTGCGCGTGCCGCGCGAGCGCGAGACGCTGCGCGCGCGCGGCTTCGACGAACCTCTATCCGGTCGGCGAGGGCGCGGGCTGGGCGGGCGGCATCATGAGCGCCGCGATCGACGGCGCGCGCGCGGCGCGGGCGCTGCTC
This sequence comes from uncultured Planctomycetota bacterium, assembly GCA_963829015.1. GTDB lineage: Bacteria > Planctomycetota > UBA1135 > UBA1135 > JADJLZ01. Next base: position 1,533,479 of record CAWHGR010000001.1, read on the forward strand.
GTCGGCGGGCTCGCGCGATCCGCCGGCCCAGGCTAGAGTGGCCGCGATGAAGCCGCGCGCCGCACCGGTCTCGAAGGATCCGCCCGAACGCCGCAAGGTCACGACCAAGACGCTGCAGGGCATGAAGGAACGCGGCGAGCGCATCGCGGCGCTGACGGCCTACGACCAGCTGATGGCGCAGCTCGTCGACCAGGCCGGCATCGACGTGATCCTGGTCGGCGACTCGGTGGCGATGGTCATGCAGGGCCACGAGACCACCGTGGGCGTGACGCTCGAGCAGATGCTCTACCACAGCGCGCTGGTGGCGCGCGGCGTCACGCGCGCGCTGGTCGTGGGGGACATGCCCTTCATGAGCTACCAGGTCAACGCCGACGAGGCGCTGCGCAACGCCGGGCGGCTGGTCAAGGAGTCGGGCGTCGAGGCGGTCAAGCTCGAAGGCGGCGCGCCGATCTGCGCCACCGTGCGGCGCATCGTCGACGTGGGCATCCCGGTCATGGGCCACCTCGGCCTGACGCCGCAGTCGATCCACCAGTTCGGCACCTACCAGGTGCGCGCGACGACGCCCGCGGAGGCCGAGGAGCTGCGCCGCGACGCGCGCGCGCTGCAGGACGCGGGCGCCTTCGCGCTGGTGCTCGAGAAGGTCCCGGCCGAGGTCGCGCGCGAGATCTCGGGCGCGCTCACGATCCCGGTGATCGGCATCGGGGCGGGGCCGGGTTGCGACGGCCAGATCCTCGTGACGCACGACATGCTCGGGCTCTACACGCGCTTCCATCCGCGCTTCGTGCGCCGCTACGCCGAGCTGGCCGGCGAGATGCGCAAGGCCTTCCAGCACTACGTCGGGGACGTCAAGGCGCGCGAATTCCCCTCGCAGGCCGAGAGCTACTAGACCGCCGGGGCGCGCATGCGCGCCAGCGCCTCGAGCATCGTGGCCGCCATCTCGGGCAGGGGCACCGCGCGCTCGGCGGCGCCGAGGCGCAGCGCCTCGCGCGGCATCCCGAACACCACGCAGGTCGATTCGTCCTCGGCGAAGGTGCGTGCGCCGGCCTCGCGCAGCGCGAGCAGGCCGCGCGCGCCGTCGGCGCCCATGCCGGTCAGGATCGTGGCCACCGTGCTCGGGCCGGCGACACGCGCGATCGACTGGAAGGTCGGGTCCACGGCCGGCTTCTGGTAGTGCACCTGCGGGCCGTCCTTGAGCCGCAGCACGTAGCGCGCACCGCTCTTCTCGAGCAGCAGGTGCCGTCCGCCGGGCGCGACGAAGGCGCGGCCAGGCACGACGAAGTCGCCCTCGGCGGCTTCGCGCACCTCGAGGGCGCAGACGCTGTCGAGACGCGCGGCGAAGGCGGCGGTGAAGTTCTGCGGCATGTGCTGGACGATGATCGTGCCCGGCGCGTCGGCCGGCAGCGAGCAGAGCAGAGCCTCGACCGCGCGCGGGCCGCCGGTGGAGGAGCCGATGGCGAACAGCTCCTGGCCGCTCGAATAGCCCGCACTCGCGGGCGCGCGCGCCGGATGGCACGACGCACTCGCGGGCGCGGGGCGCAGCGCGCTCAGCCGTGCGAGCGCCGCGGCGCGCACCGCGCGCACGAGATCGCGACCGACGTCGGGGGCCGAGAACTGCGAGCCCGGCTTGCACAGCACCTCGACCGCACCGAGCGCCAGGGCCTTCAGCGCCAGGGCGCTGTTGCGCGGCGTGAGCGAGCTGACGATCACGACCGGCATCGGCTGCGCGGCCATGAGCTTCTCCAGGAACTCCAGGCCGTCCATGCGCGGCATCTCGATGTCCAGCGTCAGCACGTCGGGCCGCAGCTGCAGGATCTTCTCGCGCGCGACGTAGGGATCGACGGCCGTGCCCACGACCTCGATGTCGGGCGCCTTGGCCAGCTCCTCGCCCAGCACCTTGCGCACGACGGCCGAGTCGTCGATGACCAGCACGCGGATCACGAACGCGACTCCAGGTCGTAGCCCTCGATGTAGAGCACCAGGTCGACCGGCCCCTCGTCGCTGCGCAGGCGCACGCGCGCGCTGGGCTTCCAGGAGAGCGGCGGCTGGCCCGCGAGCGGCGAGGGCGCCGTGACGTCGAAGACCAGCTCGGTGCCCGCGAGCGCGGGCAGCAGATTGCCCGTGATCACGTTGGAGAGCTCCCCGAAGGCGTCCTGGCGCTGCTGCGGCGTGGGCTCGGCGCCGCCCAGCATGGCGTTGGCGAGCTGCTGGGCGATGGCCGCCGGGCAGGTGATCTCCAGCGCCCCGTGGAACACGCCGTCGAAGCCGATGCGCACGCCGACCTCGCGCTCGCTGGCGGCCGGGGACTCGACCCCTGGCTCGCGCAGCGTGAGCACGAAACAGACCTCCTCAAAAGTCCGGGCCGCTGACTGGTAGAGCTTGGTTTCCAGATCGATCGCCATGGGTTCCTCCGAGCATCTCCCGGATCTGGTTGCCCAGACTCTCGGGGCTGAAGGGCTTGCGCAGGAAGCGCGCGCCCTTGGACTTGAGACGGCCGATGCGCGTCTCGCTGCCTTCGGTCGAGATCACGATCACCGGCAGGGGCCGCAGGCTGGCGTCGTCGCGGATGCGGTTGAGCAGCTCCTCGCCGTTCATCCTGGGCATGTTGATGTCGATCAGGGCCAGGTCGATCCAGGCTCCGGCGAGCCGCTCGAGCGCCTCGACGCCGTTGGCGGCCTCGAACACCTCGCCCAGCTCGATGCCGCACAGGAGCAGGCTCTTCCTGACCATGGCGCGCATCACCGTCGAGTCGTCGACGACCATCACGTTCAGCTTCATCGGCTGGCCCTCTCGCGTGTGCAGCTCACAACTCGTGCTCCCCGTGCGGCGTGCGGATGCGGATCCGGCCGGTCTCCAGCTCGAGGAAGACCGTGCGCGACTCGGTCCCGGCGACGTCGCTCGCTTGCAACGGCACGTTGTTGGTCCAGAGCAGCTTCCTGAGCATCAGCACGTTGCGCTTGCCGATCTGGAAGATGTCCTTCTCGGGGTCGCCGTGCGTGCAGGCGCCGCCCGCGACCTTGACCACCAGGCGCTCCTTCTGCGCGCCGAGCTTGTAGCTCTCGCGGAAGAGCAGCGGCACGCCGGTGTCGACGAAGACCGCCGGCTGGGCCTCGGCCTTGGCCGGGTCGATCGAGGACTGCGGCAGCATCGCGTGCAGCATGCCGGCCACTCTTGCTACCGGGTCGTAGAGCGAGAGCGCGATGCAGCTCCCGAGCGCGTAGGTGACCAGCGTCTCGCCGCGGTCGCGCGAGTGCTTGAAGTCGGCCATTCCGACCACGAGCAGCTTCGTGGCGGGGCTGGTCGTCACCTGCGGTAGACTCCCGGCTCGACGTACTCGAAGGGATGCTGCACGCCGGCCAGGCTCTCGGTGCGGCTGACGAACATGTAGCCGCCCGGCCGCAGCAGCGCGTGGTAGCGGTTGACCAGCGACTCCTGCGTGGGCTTGTCGAAGTAGATCATCACGTTGCGGCAGAAGAGCGCGTCGAAGGGCCCCTGCATGGGCCAGGGTCCCATCAGGTTGAGGCGCGCGAAGCTGATGTGCTTGCGCAACTCGGCCCGCACGCGCTGCCGGCCGGGCGCGCCCGGCTCGAAGTGCCGCCGGCGCAGTTCGCGCGGCAGTTCCGCCACGAGTTCGTCGGGGTATTCGGCGGCACGCGCCGTGTCGAGCACGCGCAGCGAGATGTCGGTGGCCAGCAGGGCCAGCTGCGCGAAGCGCCCGGCCGGCAGGCACTCCGCGAGCACGATCGCCAGCGTGTAGGGCTCCTCGCCGCTGGAGCAGCCCGCGCACCACAGTCGCAACGGACCCGTGGCGGCCGCCCAGCCCGGCGCGATCGTGCGACGCAGGAACTCGAAGTGCTCGTTCTCGCGGAAGAAGCTGGTCTTGTTGGTGGTCAGCACGTCGACCATGCGCTTCAGCTCCTCGCCGCTCGTGTCGCGCTTGACCAGCTCGAGGTAGCTCTCGACGTCCTGCAGCTCGAGACGGTTGAGGATCTTGACCAGGCGCGCCTTGACGAGCTCCTCCTTGCCGCTCTCGAGCTTGATGCCCGAGATCTGGTAGAGCGTGTCGCGGATGCGAGCGAAGGACTCGGGTGTGAGTTGCATGCGTCCGCAGCGGGCCGTTCTCGGCGCTCAGAAAGACTTGAGGACGACGTCGTCCTTCGCATCCCCGAAGGGAATGAATTCCTCGGAGCTGGGCGCCTTGCCGCTGGGCGCCCTGGCCGAGCCCAGCGGGCGGCCGACGGCCTTGGCCGGCGCACTCCTGGGCGCGCTCCTCGGTGCGCTGCGCTGCGCGCTGGCGGGCGCCTGGCTGAGCTTGAAGCTCGTCACGAGCGTGCGCAGCTCGTCGGCCTGGGCCGAGAGCTCGGCCGCCGCGCTGGCCGACTCCTCGGAACTCGCGGCATTGGTCTGCGTGACCTGGTTGAGCTGCTCGACCGCGCTGGAGACCTGGCCCACGCCAGTCGACTGCTGCTCCGAGGCCGCGGCGATCTCGCCCATGACCGTGCTGACCTTCTTGATGCCGGCGGCGATCTCGGTCAGGTTCGCGTGCACCTCGTTGTTGAGCTTCCAGCCCTCGTCGGCCTGGGCGCGCGAGGCGCTGATCAGCTCGCCGGTCGTGCGCGCGGCCTCGGCCGAGCGCATGGCCAGGTTGCGTACTTCCTCCGCGACCACGGCGAAGCCCTTGCCCGCGTCGCCCGCGCGCGCGGCTTCGACCGCCGCGTTGAGCGCCAGCAGGTTCGTCTGGAAGGCGATCTCGTCGATCGTCTTGACGATCTTGGCCGTCTCCTCGCTCGACTTCTTGATCCGGCCCATGGCCTCGGAGAGCAGCGCGGCGTTGCCGCTGCCCTTCTCGGCGCTGGCGGTCGAGCTGTCGGCCAGCGTGCGCGCTTCCTGCGAGTTGGCCGTGTTCTGCATCGACATCGAACGGATCTCCTGCAGGCTGGCGGAGATCTCCTCCAGCGCGCTAGCCTGCTCGGAGGCGCCGCGCGCCAGCGACTGGCTCGAGGCGTTGATCTCGTTCGAGGCGGCCGTGACCTGGTCGGCGCCGCCGGCGACCTGCGAGAGGTTCGACTCGAGGTTGGCGGTCGCGGAGTTGAGCGCCTGCTTGATGCGCTCGAACTCGCCCTTGTACTCGCGCACCATGCGCGCGGTGAGATCGCGCTGCGCGACGTGCTCGAGCACGGTGGCCGACTCCTCGATCGGCTCGCAGACGGCGTCCAGCAGCGAGTTGAGCCCTTCGACGAGGTGCTGGTAGGCGCCGCGCAGTTCCTGCGCAGCGGCGCGCTCCGAGAGCCGACCCGCGCGTGCCGCGGCGATCAACGTGTCGAGCACGCCGACCAGGGTCGAGAGCGAGACTTGCATCTGGCGGAAATTGCGCGCCAGCACGTCGTGCTCCGAGCGTGGCTTGATCTGCGAGTCCAGCTCGCCGCGGGCCAGTGCGTCCGCCGCGCCGGCGATCTCCTGCACGTAGCCGGTGAGCGAGCGGAAGGATTCCGCCAGCCTGCCGAGCTCGTCGTTCGACACGTAGGCCACGCGGCTCGAAAAGTCGCCCAGAGCCATGCGCTGCGCGCAGTCGGTCGCCTCGCGCAGCGGCTGCTTGATCGCACGCGCGATCAGCCAGTACATCAGCAGCGGCGAGCAGCGAGCCGCCGCCGAGCACGCCGAAGAGGATGTTCTCGCCCCGGCTCAGGCTGGCGTGGGCCTGGTGCTGCGCCGCTTCGGCGCGCTCCTGGATGATGTCGGCCGCGTCGTCGAGCTCCTTCTCGAGGCGGCTGAAGAGCTTGTCGACCTGCGCCAGCTCCTCGTCGCAGGGCTTGCCGGCGTTGACTGCGGCGACCACGGCCGAGACCGAGGCGATGTACTGTTCGACGATCGGCAGGACCTCGTCGACCTGCCCCATCGACTCGGGGTCGAGCGGCAGCGCCTTGACGTCGGCGAAGTGCTTGCGCATGTCGGCCGAGACCGACTCGAGGTTCCTGGTGTTCTCCGCCGCGCCTTGCGCGCCGCGCCGGGCCGCGCAGTAGGCGACGCCACGCAGGCCCTCGTGCTGCATGTCCGCCAGCGTGATGGCGTGCACGGCGGGCAGGTTGACGTCGGTGATCTGGTTCAGGCCGAGGCCCAGCTGGCTCTGGCCGTAGTAGCCCATCCCGCCCACGGTCAGGGTGATGGCGAGCAGGACTCCACCGAGGACGGCCAGTTTGGCACCGATGCTGAGATTGCAGAGGAGGTTCACGTTCTTGTTCCTTCCGGATGAGGCGGCGATGAGTTGTTCAGGGCTGGGGGATGGCGGACGGGGCTGGCGCGCTCGCGCCGATCTCGGAGAGCACGCGCTCGATGTCGAGCAGCAGGCGCACGCGCCCCTCGGTCTTGCCCAGGCCGAGCAGGTAGCTCGTGTCGACGCCCGCGCCCATGGGCGGCGTCTCCTCGATCTCCTCGGCCTTGATGTTCACCACGGCCGAGACCCGGTCGACGATCGCGCCGATCTCGGTCTCGCCGGAGCGCACGACGATGATGCAGGTCTGCTTGGTGGCCTCGACCGTGCCCATCGCGAAGCGCTCGCGGATGTCGACCACCGGCACGACCTTGCCGCGCAGGTTGATCACGCCGCGCATGTGCCTGGGCGTGTTCGGCACTGGCGTGATGCGCAGCAGGCCGATGATTTCCTGCACCATCAGGATCTCGATCCCGTACTCCTCGTCGCCGAGGAAGAAGGTCAGGTACTTGCCGGCCAGGGCGTCGCTCTTCGGGCTGCTTGCGGTCTGGGTCTTCATGCGGATCTCCAGGAGCTCAGGGCGCGGCGACGCAGGCTTGCGCCTCGCGGCTGGGAGTGCCCGGGCCCGCGAGCGTCAGCTTCGCCAGCCCATCAGGATCGAGGATCAGGCCGACCGATCCGTCGCCCAGGATCGCGCCGCCGGAGATGCCGGGCACGCGCTTGACGCGCGCACCGAGCGTCTTGGCCACGACCTGCTGCTGGCCGAGCAGCTCGTCGACGAGCAGGGCCAGCGGCCGGTGGCCGGCGTCGACCACCACCAGCAGCGCCTGCGTCGGGTCCGTGGCCGCGCCCGCGCGACCGAGCAGCTGGTGCAGGCGCACGACCGGGATCGGCTCGCCGCGCAGCAGCACGAGTTCGCCCTTGCCGGCGATCGTCGAGAGCTGCTCGGCGCGTCGGCCGGAAGGAGAGCCGGATGCTCGTGATCGGGACGATGTAGCGCTCGCTGCCGACGCGCACCAGCATGCCGTCGGTGATCGCCAGCGTGAGCGGCAGGAAGATGCGGAAGGTCGTGCCGTGGCCGAGCTCGGTCGTGATCTCGACGCGGCCCTTGATCGACTCGATGTTGCGCCGCACCACGTCCATGCCGACGCCGCGGCCGGAGACGTCGGTGACCTTCTCGGCGGTCGAGAAGCCGGGCGCGAAGATGAGGTTGTAGACCTCCGCGTCGCTCAGGCCGCGATCGCTCTCGATCAGGCCCTTCTGCGATGGCCTTCTGCACCAGCTTCTCGCGGCTCATGCCGCGCGCCGTCGTCCTGCATCTCGACCACCACGTTGCCGCCCGACTGGTAGGCGCGCAGGTGGACGGTGCCCTGCGCCGGCTTGCCCGCCGCCAGACGTGCTTCGGGCGGCTCGATGCCGTGGTCGACCGCGTTGCGCACCATGTGCACCAGCGGGTCGGAGAGCTCGTCGACCATGTTGCGGTCGATCTCGGTGTCCTCGCCCTGCAGCACGAGCTGCGCTTCCTTGCCGCTCTTGCGCGCGACGTCGCGCACGATGCGCACCATCTTGGTGAAGGTCTGCTTGAGCGGCACCATGCGCAGCGCCAGCGACAGGTCCTGCAGCTCGCGCACGATCTTGCCCGAGCGGTTGACCTTCTTGAGCAGCTCGTGCTGCGTCGAGGAACGGATCAGCTCGTCCTGCGCGACCATCGAGTGCGCGATCACCAGCTCGCCGACCATGTCGATCAGGCGGTCGAGGCGATCCGTGCGCACGCGCACGCTGGAGTCGAGTGCGGCATCGCCCGCGGCCGGGGCGGGATGCTTCTCCTCGGGCGCGGGTCGCGGAGACTGCGGCTCGAGCGGGATCGAGGCTTCGGCCCGGGCTGCCGCGGGCGTCGCCTCGGGCTTCGCTGCCGGCCCGCTCTCGCGGCGCTGCGCCTCCTCCGGGTGCTCGAGCAGGAAGGCCAGGTCGGAGAGCCCGTCGGGCGCGCGCATGGTCTTCGTCTCGAGCGCCTTCTCGGTCGCGTCGAGCAGCGTCTTCAGCATGTCGCAGGAGAGCAGCGCGAGCTCGGCATAGTGGCCGGCGCAGCGGATCTCGCCCTCGCGCATGCGCGAGAGCAGGCCCTCGGCCTTGTGCGCGAAGGCGCCCATGCACTTCAAGCCGAGGAAAGCCGCCGAGCCCTTGACGGTGTGGAATGCACGGAAGACCGTGTTGACCGACTCGGGGTCGTCGGGGCTGCCCTCGAGCATCAGCAGCGCGCTCTCGGCGCCGGCCAGGTTCTCGCGGCTCTCGACGATGAATCCGCCCAGCAGTTCGAGATCCGCGTCGGCGGGCAGTTCCTCGACCTCCGCAGACGAGGAAGCCTCCGGCGCTGGCGCTGCCGGCGAGGGCAGGCCCGGGCCGGCCGTTCGCGGCACGTTCGAGCAGCTGCCCCACCTGTTCCAGCAACTCGCGCGTGCGTGGCGTGTCGCTGCAGATCGCGAGCCGTGCCTGTTGCGCGGCCGCACACAGGTCCTCGCGCCGCAGTGGCTCGGATGCCGCTTGCCCGAGTCCCTCGAGCATGACCGCGAGGCGCGCAATGCGGTCCTTGTCCGCGGGGCCCAGCGTGAGCAGCAGCGAAGCCGCCTCGTCGAGCGTCAGGGGGAGCGCAGGCACAGGCCTGGGCGCTGCGGCGGGCGCGTTGCCCAGGATCTCGGCCAGCCGTGCGCCGGCCTCTTCGAGCACGCGCGAGCCGGGAACCCCATCGGTTTCGAGGAACTTGGCCAGGTACCCGAGCGCGCGCGTCAGCGTGGGTGCGAGTCGCGCATCAGAGTGCCCCGGCAGCTCGCGCACACCGCGGACACACTGCTGCAGCAGCGCCTGGAGTGCAGAAGCGGCTGCCCCCGGCTGGATCAGGCTCTCCAGGAAGCGCGCGTCCTCGTCTGCCTGGGGCGTGTCGAGGGTTGGAGTCCGGACGCGCTCGGCGATCGCGAGCAGCCGGGTCACGGCATCGGAGGGGACTCGGGGCATGGGGGGTGGGTACGAACGCATGCGGAATGCGCGTCCGGCGTGCATCGGAATGCAGTCTTCGCATCTGGATACGGATTCCGCCCCCCACTCCTGGGCCCTAGTTCGGGGCCGGCTCTACCTGCGCGCGGAAGTTCCGGGACGCGCTGCAGTGCGCCGCAGTCCGCGGACGAAAGGGGCCCCGTCCTGCCCTGCGCCCCCCAGGAGGCACTCAGCCCATGAACAAGGTCCTGATCGTCGATGACTCCGCGACCATGCGCAAGATCATCATGCGCGTCCTGCGCCAGGCGGAGATCGGGGTGAACAACGTGATCGAGGCGGCCAACGGCGTCGAGGGACTGGCCGCGCTGGGCGCGAACCCGGACATCGCGCTGATCCTCTCGGACGTGAACATGCCGGAGATGAACGGCCTGGACTTCGTGAAGGCGGTGCGCTGTTCGCACTCGAAGGAGCAGTTGCCCGTGATCATGGTCACGACCGAAGGCGGCTCCACGGTCCTGAGCGCGGCCATGCAGCTCGGTGCCAACGGCCATGTGAGCAAGCCCTTCACGCCCGAGTCGATCCGCAGCGTCCTCGGCCCCTACGTGAGCTGAGCTGCACCCGCGGCCGCACCCCATGGGAAATCCCACGCACTGCAGCACGAGCGAACTGCTGGCACACCTGCAGTCGGCCGTGCAGGACGTGTTCCAGACCATGCTGAACACGATGGTCACGCTGATCGAGCCGGCGGGCTGCGGGAACGAACCGCGGGCCCCGTTGCCCGATCCGGGTGACGCCCCGCGCGTGCAGCTCGAGGCCGTGGTCGCGTTCCACGGGCCGCAGAACGGGGCGGTGGTCCTGCAGTGCACGGCCGAGGGCGCGACGGACATCGCGCGCGGCCTGCTGATGCTGGACGCCGGCACGAGCATCCCGCTGGCGGACGTGCAGGACGCGATCGGCGAGTGCGCCAACATGGTGGCGGGATCGCTGAAGACGCGCGCGCTGGATCCCTACGGCGAGTTCAAGCTCGGCCTGCCGAAGTTCGGCGCCGGCGCTCCGCATGCCTGCGCGCGCAGCGCAGGCCAGCTGCGCTTCCGCATGAGCCAGGGCTGTGCGGCGATCGAGATCTGGATGGAGGAACCCGCCGCCTGAGCGCGGCGCGCCTGCCCCATGAACGACCAGCAGCAGATCGACGAGATCTTCCAGCGCATCGCCGGCGACCTGTCGATGATCGCCGACCGCGAGTTGAAGATCCAGAAGGCCCAGGTGCAGCGCTCGAACGTGCGCGTCGCCGGCGCGAAGCTCGTGCACATCTCGTTCAAGCTCGGGTTCCAGCACGCGGGCCAGATCTCGCACGGCAGCCTGCTGGTCCCGCTGCCCGACGCGATCGCGCTGGCCGCCTACCTGATGATGATGCCCGACGACGGCGTGAAGTCGAAGCGCAACCTGACGGTGCTCGACAGCGTCACCAAGGACGCGCTGCTGGAGATCGGCAACTTCATCGGCGGGGCGGCCGACGCCGCGCTGCGCAGCCTGGGCCTCGAGGACGTGCGCGTGCGCTCGGAAAGCTGCCAGGGCGTCAAGGCCGACGTGCGCCCGGCTTTCGTCCACAGCGAGGGCACTGCACTGCTCGTGGGACGCGCGCAGGCGCAGCTCGGCAGCTGGCCGGCCTTCGAGATGATCCTGCTCTTGCCGCTGCTCGCGCCGCTGTCGCTCAGCGCTGCGGCGGCTCTCTGAGCGCCTTGCCCAGCAGGGCGCCGAGGTTCGTGCCGACCTTGCGCGGCGCCTGCGTGTTCAGCGCCTGATCGATCTCCTTGGCGTCGACGGACTCCTCGGAGCCGAGCACGGCGCCGCGCGAGTCCAGGCGCGAGAGCGAGAGCCGCTGGCGCTCGGGCTCGATGGCGCTGATGCGAACCGCGAGCTCCTGGCCCGGCTTGACCAGATCCGCGGGCCGGCGCACGCGCTCCTTGCCCAGCTGCGAGACGTGCAGCAGGCCCTCGAGCCCGGGCTCGAGCTCGACGAAGGCGCCGAAGTCCATCAGGCGCGTGACCTTGCCGGTGACGACCATGTCGACCGAGTAGCGCTGCGCCACGGCCTCCCAGGGATCGGGCTCGAGCGCTTTCATCGAGAGGCCGACGCGCTTGCCGCCGTCCTTGATCTCCAGGATCACGGCCTCGACCGTGTCGCCCTGCTTGAGCGCGCTGTTCGCGTTCTCGACGCGCTTGCGCGAGATGTTCGAGACGTGCACCAGGCCCTCCAGGCCGCCGCCCAGGTCGACGAAGCCGCCGAAGGCCTCGACGCGCACGACCTTGCCCGAGATGCGCTGGCCGACGGAGAAGCGCCCGACGCTCTCCTTGCGCTGCTCGTCGCGCTCGCGCTCGACCAGCGCGCGGCGCGAGAGCAGCACGCGCCGGCGCTCGGGGTCGAGCTCGAGCACTTCGCAGACCAGCGTCTGCGTCAGCAGGCTGGCCAGCGCCTCGCCCGGCCGCAGGCCCGCGAGCGAGGTCGGCATGAAGGCCGCCAGCGTGCCGATGCGCAGCTCGAGCCCGCCCGTGTTCTGGCCCGTGACGCGCGCCTTGACCAGCGAGCCGACCTCGATGTCCGCCGCCTCGGTCAGCTCCTGCGCCGCGCGGCGCGAGAGCTTCCACAGGTCGTCCTCCCGTCCGTTGAGCTTGAACTCGAACGAGTCGCCGATCTTCGGCGCGGCGTCGAACTCCGCGAGCGCCGCCACGCCCTGCATGCGCGGACCGAGTTCCACGAACACGTCCGCGCCGCTGATCCCGACCACCTGGCCGCGCACGAGCTCGCGCGCGGCGCCGGCCTTGCGCGGCTTGTGCTGGTCGATCTCCTGCAGGTTGACGCCCTCGAGGGCGGCTTCGATCTCGGCCGAGAGGGGGTCCTTGTCGTTGCGTGCCTGGGCGCTCATGGGGGGGCTGCGATTCTACGGCAAGTTGCGCCTGCGCGTCATCCCGGACGCCGCTGCAGCGAAGTCGCACTGGCCTGCGCCGAGGCCCAGAGCACGATCTCGCCCACGTTGACGTGCGCAGGCCGCGTGAGCGCCCAGAGCAGCGCCTCGGCCACGTCCTCGGGTTGCAGCGGGTCGACGCCCTGGTAGACCGCGCGCGCCTTGGCCTCGTCGCCGCGCAGGCGGATGCGGCTGAACTCGGTCGAGCCGACCATGCCCGGGTCCACGGTCGTGAAGCGCACTCCGCTGCCGACGTGCTCGAGGCGCAGCGCCTCGTACAGCGCGCGCACGGCGTGCTTGCTGGCGCAGTAGACCCCGCCGCCGGGATAGACCTGGCGTCCGGCGACGCTGCCGATCAGCAGCACGTCGCCGCGCTTGTGTCTCAGCATCCCGGGCAGCACGGCGCGCGTGACGTGCAGCACGCCCTTGACGTTGGTGTCGATCACGCGCGACCACTCGGCCGGATCTCCATCCGAGAGCTTGTCGAGACCCAGCGCGAGCCCGGCGTTGTCGACCAGGATGTCGATCGGCAGGCCTGCGAGGCGCTCCTGGACCGCGGCCGCGTCGCACACGTCGAGCGCCACGGCATGCGCCCGGCCGAGCTCGGAGGCCAGCGCCTGCAGGCGTTCGAGGCGGCGGGCGACGAGCCAAACCTCCGCACCGGCGGCCGCGAGCGCGCGCGCCGTGGCGGCCCCGATGCCGGAGCTGGCGCCGGTGACGAGCGCGCGGCGGTCGGCGAGGGGCTGGGGCATGGGCGCGCATCCTACGCACTGGCCGGCCGGGAAAAAGCTTCGTCCGCTGCAGCTTCAGAAGCGCGCCCCGGAACCCCGATGAAGGTCCATCCCCAGAGCCGTCCCCACGTGATCCAAAGCTGCCTGCGCCTGCTCGCCGCCGTGTTCCTGTACACGGGCGAGGTCCCGCCGACTCCGGTCCAGGAGCCGCTGTGCCTCTACTACAACGGGCGCATCCTGCTCAACGACGGCCGCGGCAATGCAGCCAGCGCGCTGCTCGAGCGCGAGGGCAAGGTGCTGGCCGTGGGCACCGTCGAGGAGCTCAGCCGGCGCCCGGACGCCAAGAACGCCGCGCGCATCGACTTGCAGGGCGCGGTGGCGCTGCCCGGGCTGCAGGACGCGCACGTCGACCTCGACGCGATGGTCGAGAGCCTGGAGTGGCTGGACCTCTCGGAGTGCACCAGCTACGCGCAGCTGATCGAGCGCGTCAGCGCGCGCGCTGCGCAGCTGCCGCCCGGCACCTGGGTGCTCGGCCAGGGCTGGGACCAGAACAAGTGGAACGGCCACCAATTGCCGCACCACCTGCTGCTCTCCGCGCAGGTGCCCAGGCACCCGGTCTACCTGGAGCACGCCGCGGGCGAGTTCGCGCTGGTCAACGCGCTGGCGCTCGAGCAGGCCAAGCTCGCGGGCGTGCTCGATCCGCCTCCGCGCGTGCAGGGCGGCCGCGTGCTGGTCGACGAGCAGGACCGCGCCAGCGGCCTCTTGGTGCAGGAGGCGCGCGGCCTGGTGCGCGCGCTGTTCCCCGCGCTGGCGCCCGACCGGCGCCTGAAGAACTTCCTCGCGGTGCAGCAGCAGCTGCTGGCCGAGGGCCTGACCTGCGTCCACGACCAGGGCACCTCGCCCGCGCTGCTGAAGCTGTTGCGCGATCTGCGCACGCGCGGGGAGCTGCAGCTGCGCGTCGTGTGCTACCCGGACGTCTCGAGCGACGCGCAGGTGGGCAACTGGCCCAGCGGCCCGCAGACCGACGCGCCGCTCGACCTGCTCACCGTGCCGGGCGTGCACCTGTGCCTGGACGGCCCCGTCTCCGCGCGCTCGGCCGCGCTGCTCGAGCCCTACGCCGACGCGCCCAAGGAGCGCGGCATGCTGCTGATGGAGGAGGAGCGCTTCTCGATGCGCCTCTCGCAGGCCGCGCAGTCGAAGCTGCAGCCCGTGATCGAGGCGCACGGCGACCGCTCGGCGCGCCTGGCGCTCGACACGCTGCAGCGGCTCTACGCCGGCTACTCCTCGGCGCGCCTCTTGCGCCCGCGCATCGAAGGCGTGCAGGTGGTCGCGCCCAAGGACTGGCCGCGCTTCCCGGAGCTCGCGGTGCTGCCTTGCCTGCAGCCCTCGCGCTGGCTGCGCGATCTGGTCTGGATGGGCGACGCGCTCGGGCCCGAGCGCTTCGCCGGCACGCAGGCCTGGCGCATGCTCGCGCCCGACCTGAAGCGCCTGGCGCTGGGCAGCGGCGCCACGGACCCGCGCTCGGCCAGCCCCAAGCACACGTTCTACGCCGCGCGCACGCGCCCGGGCGCGGACCTGCTCGAGAACATGGACAGCTGGCAGTCGGTCGACGCCGGCAGCGCGCTCAACGCGATGACCTGCGGGGCCGCCTGGGGCTGCTTCCAGGAGGATCGCCGCGGCCGGTTGATGCCCGGCTTCCAGTGCGACATGACCGTGCTCTCGCTCGACCCGCTCAAGTCCAAGCCCGAGGACGTGCTCAAGTCGCGCGTCAAGCTGGTCGTGGTCAACGGCGACGTGGTCTGGCGCGCGCGCTAGGCAGCGGGTCGCGCCGGCGGTTACGCTGGCGGCATGGTCGAGATCCAGATCCGCTACGAAGGCGGCCTGCGCACGCGCGCCGTCCACGGCCCCTCGGCCGCCGCGCTGCAGACCGATGCGCCGCTCGACAACCACGGCAAGGGCGAGAGCTTCTCGCCCACGGATCTCGTCGCGACGGCACTAGGCTCGTGCATGCTGACCGTGATGGGCATCGTGGCCGAGCGCCACGGCTGGAAGATCGAGGGCAGCCGCGTGCGCGTCGAGAAGAGCATGGTCAGCGAGCCCGTGCGGCGCATCGGCAAGCTCGAGGTCTGGCTGCAGATGGCCGGCGAGCACGACGCGCGCGCCCGAGAGACGCTCGAGCGCACGGCGCTCACCTGCCCGGTGCACCAGAGCCTGCGCGAGTCGGTCCAGATCCCGGTGCACTTCGAGTGGGGCGCGCCCGCGGCGCGCAGCTGAGGCGGCCGTGGTGCGCCTCTCCGCCAGCGCACTGGCGTACGAGTACCCCGGGCCGATCCGCGCGCTGGACGGACTGGACCTCGCCATCGACGGCGCCGAGCTCGTGTGCCTGATCGGGCCGAACGGCTGCGGCAAGAGCACCTTCCTGCGCCTGTGCGCCGGGCTGCTTGCTCCGCTCGCGGGCCGCGTCGAGCTCGAGGGCCAGTCGGCCGCCGCGCTCGCTCCGCGCCAGCGCGCGCGGCGCGTGGCGCTGGTGCCGCAGTACCTGCCGGCGCTGCCCGAGCTGCGCGTGGCCGAGTTCGTGCTCTCCGGGCGCTATGCGCACCTGGCACGCTGGAACCGGGTCGGCGCGCACGACGCGGCGCGGGTGCGCGAGGCGCTCGAGGCCTGTGACGCCTCGGAATTCGCGCAGCGCGGCCTGGGCGAGCTCTCGGGCGGCCAGCGCCAGCGCGTCCTGATCGCGCGCGCGCTGGTGCAGGAGGCGCCGCTGTTCCTGATCGACGAGCCCACCAGCGCGCTCGATCCCGAGCACCAGATCCGCGTCTTCGAGCTGCTCGAGCTCTCGCGCTCGCGCGGCAGCACCGTGGTCGTCGCGACGCACGACCTGAACCTGGCCGGCCAGTTCGCCACGCGCCTCGTGCTGATGCAGTCCGGGCGCATCGTCGCCGACGGTGCGCCGGCGAGCGTGCTGCGGCCCGAGGTGCTCACGCCGGTCTACGGCAAGCACCTGTGCTTCGGCGAGCACGCGCTGGCCGGCGGCCGTGCGCAGCCTTTCGTCATGCCTTGGAGGGGCGCCTAGCGATGTCGGACCAGCCTTCGCTCGTCGATCCGCGCCTGGGCCCGTACCTCGCTGCGCACGCGCGCGGCGACGACGACTTCCTCGTGGCGCTCAAGGCCGCCGCCAGCGCCGCAGGCATCCCGCCGATCTGGATCGCGCCCGAGGAGGCGGCCTTCGTCGAGCTGCTGCTGGGCGCCATCGGCGCGCGCGAGGTGCTCGAGATCGGCACGCTGGCCGGCTACGCGGCGATCCGCATGGCGCGCGCGCTGGGCGCGGCGGGTCGCGTGCGCACGCTCGAGCTCTCCGCGCGCCACGCCGAGTTCGCGCGCAGCTGGATCGCGCGCTCGGACGTCGCGGGGCGCGTCGAGGTGCTCGTGGGGGACGCGCGCGCGAGCTTGCCCGCGATCCGCGCGGCCAGCGTCGATGCCTGCCTGGTGGACGCCGACAAGGGCGGCTACCCCGTGTACCTCGAGCACTGCGCGCGCATCCTGCGCCCCGGGGGGCTCGTGCTGGTCGACAACGCGTTCGCCTTCGGGCAGCTGTTCGACGAGCACCCGACCGACGCCGACGTGCCGGCCGTGCGCGCCTTCAACGAGCTCATGGCGCGTTCGCGCGAGTTCGAGAGCGTGATCGTGCCGCTGGGCGACGGCCTGTGGGTCGGGCGCAAGCGTTGAGCGCGCGCTTCAGGGCAGCGCCAGCACGTGATCCGCGAGCGCCAGGCGCTGGGCCTGCGTCAGCCCGACGAACTTGACCATCGGCAGCATGTACTGCCCGGCCTGCGCCTCGAGGCGCGCGTCGCCCCGGATCACCGCCTGCGGATCGCTGAGGTAGCTCGCCAGCTTCTCGCGTGTCCAGAAGACCTTCTTGCCGTGCAGCGTCGGGCCGAGATTCGTGCCGCTGCCGTCGGGGCCGTGGCATTGCACGCAGTTCTGCTGCTTGAAGAGCGCGGCTCCGTCGAGCGGTCCGGAGTCGGCGGGCGCGTCGGAGCAGGCGCCGAGCAGCAGGCCCGCGAGGGCGAGGAGTGTGTGCGGAATCCGCATGGGTTCCTTGTAGCAAACGTGCGCGCTAGACTGCCCGGCCCCATGGCTGCCCGGAACAAGGAAGACAGCGCGCCGAAGCCGGCGGAGACCGGTTTCGACCAGCGGCTCGAGCGACTTGAGGCGCTGGTCGGCGAGCTCGAGAACGGAGGCCTGGGTCTCGAGGCCTCGATCGCGCGCTACCAGGAAGGCGTCCGGCTGCTGCGCGAATGCCGCAGCACGCTCGAGACGTTCCGCAAGCGCGTGGAGGAACTCGCCGCCGACGGCACGAGTGCCGCCTACCCCGGCGATCCCGACGCGCGCGCGGAGGGCGGGTGAGCGCGGCGAGTTGGCTGGATGAGACGCGCGTCTGGACCGAGCGCCTGCTCGAGCGCGAGCTCGCGCGCGAAGATGTCCCGCCGCGGCTGCTCGAGGCGATGCGCTACGCGCTGCTCGGCCCGGGGAAGCGTTTGCGGCCCGCGCTGCTGCGCCTGACCTGCCGGCAGTTCGGCGGCGCCGACGATGCGGCCGAGCTGCCCGCGGTCGCGATCGAATTCGTGCACACGTACAGCCTGGTGCACGACGACCTGCCCTGCATGGACGACGACGATCTGCGCCGCGGGCGGGCGACCTGCCACAAGGTCTTCGGCGAGGCGCTGGCAGTGCTCGCCGGCGACGCCCTGCTCACCGAGGGCTTCGCGCTGCTTGCACGCGTGCCCTCCGGGGCCGCGCACGTGGCTGCACTCGCGCGCGCCGCCGGAGCGGAGGGCATGGTGGGCGGCCAGGCCCTGGATCTGGAACCGGGCAGCGCGCCCGTCGAGGAGATCCACCGGCGCAAGACCGCGGCGCTGCTCGGGGCCGCGGCCGAGATGGGTGCGCTGAGCGCGGGCGCGCCGGACGAGGCCCTCGTGCGGGCGCGCACCTTTGGCATCGCGCTCGGCCGCGCCTTCCAGGCCACCGACGACATCCTCGACGTGACCGGCACCTCGGAGAGCCTGGGCAAGACGCCCGGGAAGGACCAGCGCGCGGCCAAGCCGACGCTCGTGGCTGCGCTGGGTCTCGAAGGCGCGCGCGCGCGGGCGCGCGAGCTCGCGCGGGCTGGCCCGGGCGGCCGCGCACACGGCTGGGCGACCGCCCCGGCGGCCCGCTGCACGAGCTGGTGGACCTCGTGCTCGACCGCGAGCGCTGAGCGAGGGATACTGGGAGACCCGCGCGAATGAAACCGACCCCGAACCCGGCGCCCCGGCTCGAAGGTGCAGAGCTGCTCGCCTCGCTGCACTCGCCGGCCGAGCTGAAGCAGCTCGAGGCACGCAGGACCTGCCGCGCGTCTGCGCGGCGATGCGCGCCTTCCTGCTCGAGTCGGTCCAGCGCACGGGCGGGCACCTCGGCTCGAACCTCGGCACGGTCGAGATCACGACCGCGCTGCACTACGTGTTCGACTTCCGGCGCGATCGCCTGGTGTTCGACGTCAGCCACCAGTGCTACCCGCACAAGATCCTGACCGGCCGGCGCGAGCTCTTCGGCTCGCTGCGCCAGTCGGGCGGCCTGTGCGGCTTCACGCACCCCGAGGAGTCCGAGTACGACCTCTTCCACACCGGCCACGCCGGCACGGCGATCAGCCTGGCGCTGGGCCTCGTCGCTCGCGACGCAGCACGAGCCGCGGCCGCCCTCGGTGGTGGCGCTGGTCGGCGACGCCTCGCTCGGCGCCGGTGTCGCCTTCGAGGGCCTCAACCACGCCGCGGCCAGCGGCGCGCGCCTGCTGGTGGTGCTCAACGACAACGAGTGGTCGATCTCGAAGTCGGTCGGCGCGCTGGCGCGCTACCTCTCGAAGATCCGCTCCAACCGCCTCGTGCAGCGCGCGGGCCAGGAGGTCAGCGGCCTGATCGCCGCGATCCCGCTGATCGGGCCGCGGGTCGACCGCGCCTGGCAGCAGATCGGCGAGGTCATGCGCCACGCGGTCGTGCCCGGGCACATCTTCGAGGAGCTGGGCGTCACCTACGTCGGCCCGATCGACGGCCACGACGTCGAGCTGCTGGTCGAGCACCTCGAGCGCGTGCGCACGCTCGACGGCGTCGTGCTGCTGCACATCCTGACCGAGAAGGGCAAGGGCCACCCCAAAGCCGGCACGCACCCCGAGCGCGTGCACGGCGTCAAGGCGGCCGAGCCGCCCAAGGACGCGGGCGCCGATTCGCCCAAGCTCGCGCCGGCCGCGGCTGCACGTCCCGCGCGCCAGCGGACCGGCCTACACCAAGGCCTTCGGCGACGCGCTGCTGCGCATCGCCGAGCGCGACCTGCGCGTGCACGCGATCACGGCCGCGATGCCCAGCGGCACGGGCCTGGACGATTTCGCCGACGCGCTTCCCCGCGCGCTTCCACGACACCGGCATCACCGAGCAGCACGCGCTGGCGATGGCGGCCGGGATGGCGAAGGGCGGCCTGCGCCCGATCGCGGCGATCTACTCGACCTTCCTGCAGCGCGGCTACGACCAGGTCTTCCAGGAGATCGCGCTGCAGCATCTGCCGGTCGTGCTGGCGCTCGACCGCGCCGGTCTCGTCGGCGGCGACGGACCGACGCACAACGGCGTCTTCGACCTGGCCTTCCTGCGCACGCTGCCGGGCATCGTGCTCGCGGCGCCGCGCGACGCGAGCGACCTCGAGCGCATGCTCGAGCTGGGACTCAAGCAGGACGGCCCGTTCGCGCTGCGCTTCCCGCGCGACAACTGCCCGGCCGAGGAGCGCATCCACAGGAGCGAGCGCGCGCGCGATGGAGCCGGGCAAGGCCGAGGTCCTGTGCGAGGGCGAGCGGCCTGGTGATCTGGGCCTACGGCGCGCTCGTGAACCAGGCGCTCGAGGCCCAGGAGCGTCTCGCGCAGCGCGGATTGCAGGTGGGCCTCGTCGACGCGCGCTTCGCCAAGCCGCTCGACATCGAGCTGCTCGCGCGCCACGCGCAGCAGTACCGCTGGATCCTGACGCTCGAGGAGCACCAGCGCGCCGGCGGATTCGGCTCGGCCGTGCTCGAGGCGCTCAACCAGCTGCCCGGGCCGAACGCGCGCGTGCGCATCCTGGCCTTGCCCGACCGCTTCTGCGAGCATCGCACGACGCGCGCCGAGCAGCTCGCCGACGCCGGCCTCGACGCCGACGGCATCGAACGCTCCGTGCGCGCGCTGCTCGCGCCGGCGCACGTCTGAGCCCATGACCCGCAAACCCGCTCCCCGCAAGGCGCCCGCGGCGCGCGCCGGCGCGATCCGCCGCGTGCTCGTGCTCGCCGACGGCCACAAGCCCAGCGTGCGCGGCCTGCTGCGGCGCCTGCGCGCCTGGCTGGAGAGGCGCGTCGAGGTGCAGGTCGCAGACGACGTGCGCGCGTTCGGCGAGTTGCCGCCCGAGCAGCGCGGCCCGCGGCCCGACCTGGTCGTGGTGCTGGGCGGCGACGGCACGATCCTGGCCGCGGTGCGCGCCTTCGCCGACGCGCCCGTGCCCACGCTGGGGATCAACTTCGGACGCGTGGGCTTCCTGACCTCGGCCGAGTCGGAGCAGTGGGAGGCCGTGCTCGAGGGCATCCTGGCCGGGCAGCAGCAGCTCGAGCCGCGCCTGCGCCTGCAGGCCGAGTTGCACTCGCACGGCAAGGCGCCGGTGGGCGTGCTGGCGCTGAACGACATCGTGATCACGCGCGGCGCCTTCCAGGGCATGCTCGAACTCTCGCTCTCGGCCGGCGGCCGCTGGGTGACCGACTACCGCGCCGACGGCCTGATCGTCGCGACGCCCAGCGGCTCGACGGCCTACTCGCTCGCGGCCGGCGGCCCGGTGCTCTCGCCGACGCTCGAGGCGCTGGTCGTGACGCCGATCTGCCCGCACAGCCTCTCGCACCGGCCGATCGTGCTCGAGCCCGACGCCAAGCTGGTGCTGGAATTCAAGCGCTCGAGCGGCATCGCCACGCTGGTCGTCGACGGCCAGGGTTTCTACCCGGTGCAGCAGGGCGAGGTGGTGCACCTCACGCGCCATCCGGTGCCGTTCCCGCTGCTCGTGCAGCCGGGCCTCGATCCCTACCGCCGCCTGCGCGACCGGCTGGGCTGGAAGGGCTCGATCGAGGGCCAGGAGCCCGCGCGTGCCGGAAAGCTGCTCGCGCCGCCCGACGACGGGCTGCTCTGAGAGCCGGAGGCCGGCCTCACGCGCCCGCGTGCAGCAGCGGAAAGAAGAGCCGGTCGCTCTTCATCAGGTGGCTCGCAACCACGTCGAGCGCCAGGTAGTCGGTCAGCTCCGCGACGGTGATCTGACCGGTCTCGGCGCGCAGCTCGAGCTCCTGCGCGCGCGCGAACAGCGCACGGTGCGCGCGCTTGTGGGCCTCCAGGCTCTCGTAGCCGATCTGCTCCAGCACACGCTCCTCGTCGGAGAAGTGCCGTGCGATGTGCACGATCAGTGCGTCGAGCGCGGACTGGAATGCTGCGCGCTCGCTCGTCATTTCCTGCGCGGCGTGCAGCACGGCATCGGCGAGCGCGAACAGCTCGCGGTGCTCGCGGTCGATCAGCTCGTGGCCGCTCTCGTAGGCCGCGTTCCAGGGCAGCAGCGCGCGCGGCGCGGGGGGGGCGCTGAGCGGATCTGCGCTGCTGCGTCTTCGAGGGGCTTCACGGGGCGGCGGCGCGCGGCGCTGGAACGCATCGGTCGCGCGCGGGCGCGCGGCGCATACGCACTTCGGGCGAAACGCCGCCCGCGCAGCCGTTCCTGTCCGGTCAGCCCGACAAGGCCGCTCAGGCGGCAGCGCGGCGGCTCGAATCGGAGTCGATCCGGCCGTCCTCATGTGCACGATGCGCCGGCAGCGGCGCGCGATGCGCTCGTCGTGCGTGACGAGCAGGAGCGAGAGCGCCGCGCTTCTCGCTGCTCGGCGAGCAGCAGTTCGAGCACCTTCTCGCCCGTCGCGCTGTCGAGGTTGCCGGTCGGCTCGTCGGCGATCACGATCGGCGGGTCGAGGAACAGCGCGCGCGCGATCGCGACGCGCTGGCGTTCGCCGCCCGAGAGCTGCGCGGGCCGGTGCTTCAGGCGCTCGGTCAGGCCGAAGCGCTCGAGCATGTCCTCGGCGCGCTGCGCGCAGCTCGCGCTTCTGGCCGCGGTACTCGAGCGCCGAGCGCGCGATCATCGCCGGCAGGAGCACGTTCTCGAGCGCGTTGAGCTCGGGCAGCAGGTGGTAGAACTGGAACACGAAGCCGATGCGTCTGGTTGCGCAGGCGCGCGCGCTCGTCGACCGGCAGCTTCCAGGCGCTCTGGCCCTCGAGCAGCACCTCGCCGCCGTCGGCGGGTCGAGCAGGCCGAGGATGTGCGAGCAGCGTCGACTTGCCCGCGCCCGAAGCTGCCCATCAGGGCCAAGCAGCTCGCCGCGACTGCAGCTCGAGGTCGACGCCGTGCAGCACCTCGAGCTTGCGCTCGCCGATCTGGAAGGACTTCTCGATGCCGCGCGCGGCGAGGAGCGTCTCCGTCGCTGGCTCGCGGCGCGCGCAGCCAGGGTGCTGCGGCGGAGCGTCACTCGTACCTCAGCGCGTCGAGCGGGTGCAGGCGCCCGGCCTTCCAGGCGGGCCAGAGCGGCGAACACGAAGCGTGCAGACGAAGGCGCCCAGCACGATCAGCGCGACCGCGACCGGGTCGACGACGCTCGGGATGTGGTCGAAGAGGTAGACCTTGCGATTGAAGATCTCGATCCCGAAGAGCTTCGAGAGGCCAGCGCTCGATCGCGTCGATCTTGAACGCGCCGCACGACGCCGATCAGCGCGCCCAGGCTCGCGCCGATCAGCACGTCCCAGAAGCCGATCATCAGGAACAGCGCCTGGATCCCGCGCGGCGTCGCGCCCAGCGCGCGACAGGATGCCGATGTCGCGCCGCTTCTCGGTGATCATCATCGAGAGGATCGCGAAGACCGTGAAGCCGGCCACGAGAGCACGAGCGAGAGCATGATCGCCATCAGCACGCGCTCGTTGCTCGATCGCGCCGAGCAGCGTCTGCTGGAACTCCTCCCAGGTGCGCACCTCGTACGCGGTAGCCGGCGCGTCAGACCCGGCGCGGTAGAGCTGCTCGCGAGAGCTCGTCGCGCACCGCTTGCCCGTCGCTGCGCGTAGTCCTTGAGCTTGACCAGCACCTGGCTGAACTGGCGCGGCGGACCGAGCAGGTCCATCAGCTCGCGCCGGTCCAGGTAGATGCGCCCGAGGTCGGTCTCGTTGTCCTTGGAGCGGAACGTGCCGGCCACGACGAAGTGCCGGTTGGAGGGCTTGAACTCCTCGTCCTCGGGTCGCGGATTGGCGGTGACGACGTTGATCACCGAGCCGCGCCGCAGGCTCGAAGGCCTCGGCCAGCTGCTCGCCGACGAGCACGCAGTGCGAGCGGCCGGCCGTCGGGCACGTATTCCGGCGGCGGATCGAAGGGCCGATCGGGATCGACGCACGCGCGCGTGGCCGCTGGCTCGAGATCGCGCACCAGCGCCGTGCGCAAGCTCGGTGGTCTGGAATTCGTCGGCCGGGTCGATCCCGTACAGCTGCACGCCCGCGCGCGAGGCGTTCTGCGGGTCGAAGAGCTGACGGTGCGAGATCTCGCCGTCGGCGCCGGCCGGCGCCAGGATCCCGAACCAGGACGAGCTGCGCGCAGGCGCCCGCGACGCGCGGGTCGGCGCGCACGAGCGCCAGGATGCGCGCGGGCTCCTCGGGCACCGTCGCGGCCGTCGCGGCGCGGGCCGTCGCTGGGCTCGATGATCGAGGTCGGCCAGGCTGCCGCGCACGGTCTTGCGCGTCTCCTCGAGGAAGCCCGACATGATCGAGAGGATCAGGATCAGCGCGCCGACCCCGACCAGGATCCCGACGATGCCGATCAGGTTGACCGGGCGGCGCAGCAGGTAGCGCCAGGAGAGGAAGCTCTTGTACATGGGGGCCGGTTGCGCGCGTGCGTGGCGATCATTGCGGCTTGAGCGTGGGGAACAGCAGCACGTCGCGGATCGACTCCTGCGCCGGTGAGCACCATCACCAGGCGGTCGATGCCGATGCCGAGGCCGCCGGCGGGCGGCATGCCGTACTCGAGCGCCTGGACGTAGTCCCAGTCGACCTCTCCGGGCGCCTCGGGATCCTTGGTCGCGACCTGCTCCTCGAAGCGCCGCGCCTGCTCGAAGGGGTCGTTGAGCTCGCTGAAGGCGTTGCCGAGCTCCATGCCGGCGACGAAGACCTCGAAGCGCTCGGCCAGGCGCGGATTCGTCGGGCTTGGCCTTCGCGAGCGGGCAGATCTCGATCGGGTAGTCGGTCAGGAAGACCGGGCCCTCGAGCGCGTCGCCGAGGTTGCTCTCGAAGACGCCGTCCATCAGCTTCCAGCGTTCGGCCTTGGGGTCGAGGCCGAGCTCGAGCCGGCGCGCGCGCGCACCTTGCGTCTCGTCGTCGTACTCGAAACCGTTCTTCTCGCGGAAGAGCTCGGTGTACGAGAGCACCTGGAACGGCGGGCGCAGGTCGTAGCGCTTGCCGCGGAACTCGATCTCGCGTCGTGCCGTTGACCGCGCGCGCGCAGCGCTCGAAGAGCAGCTCGACGATCTGCATCATGCGCCGGTAGTCGGCCTGCGCCTCGTAGAGCTCGAGCATCGTGAACTCGGGGTTGTGGCGCGGCGAGAGGCCCTCGTTGCGGAAGTTGCGCGAGACCTCGAACACGCGCTCGAGGCCGCCGACGATCAGGCGCTTCAGGTACAGCTCGGGCGCGATGCGCAGGTAGAGGTCCATGCCCGAGCGCGTTGTGGTGCGTGACGAAGGGCCGCGCGGCGGCGCCGCCCGCGATCGGGTGCAAGGTCGGCGTCTCGACTTCGAGGTAGCCCTGCTCCTCCAGGCAGCGCCGGATCGTGCTCAGGACCGCGCTGCGCTTCTGGAACACGCTCGCGCACGCCCTCGCTGGCCCACAGGTCGACGTAGCGCCGGCGGTAGCGCAGCTCCTTGTCCACCAGGCCGTGCCACTTCTCGGGCGGCGCGCGACGGCCTTCGCCAGCAGCGTGACCTCGGTCGCCCAGAGCGTCGGCTCGCCCTTCTGCGTGTGGCCCGAGCACGCCGCGCGACGCCGACCAGGTCGCCGCCGTCGAGCAGCTTGCGCCGCGGCCACCAGCTCTCGAGCTTGTCGCGCTGCAGTCCGACCTGGATGCGCCCCGTGCGGTCCTGCAGCGGGAAGAAGATCAGCTTGCCGAAGTCGCGCAAGTTGAGCATGCGCCCGGCCAGCGTGACGCTCTCGCCGACCAGCGGGCCCGGAGCAGATCCCGTGCCCAGGCCGGCGCAGCAGCTCGCCGATCGGGCGCGCCGCGACGCCGCGCGCGGGAAAGGGGTCGAGGCCCAGCTTGCGCAGCTCCTCCAGCTTGGCGACGCGGTCGGGGTGGGCGATCTCGGTCATGGCCGAGGAGGATAGCGGCGCAGTGTGGGCGGAAACAGGGATTCTGGTCCCGTTCAGTGTGCATGCTGGGGATGGAAGATCCTCCACTGCAGGAGTTCGCAAGTCTCGAGCATCCTGGGCGCGATCCCGGCGACCATGGCCGCCGTCTCGTGCGAGCGCTTGTTGGTGATCGGGCGCACGTAGTTGCGCCAGCCGATGTAGAGCCACAGGTGCCACTCGAGCTTCTCGCGCTCCTTGGACGCGCCCCAGTTGCGCCGCACGAGCCTGCCGAGTCCGTCGCGCAGCATCGCGAAGGTGTGGTTCACCAGGAACAGCGGGTTCAGGAATGTCCGCGGCTCCTTGGAGTTCGTGCGCTGATGCACCAGACGGTTGCCGAAGCTCTTCCTCAGGATCGCCCGGTAGCTCGACTTCTCGTCCGTCCCGACGCGCACTTGTCCCTCGCCGAGCGTGAGCTGCTTCAACACCGCGAAGCACTCGCTGACCTTCTCCCGCGACTCGCTGCCGCGCTTCTTCTGCTCTTCCGCCTCGATCCGCTCGAGCTGCCGCTGCTTGCTTGGCGAAAGCGGTTTTCGCGGGGGAAGCGTGCCCACCGCCGCGTGCAGGATGCAGCGGCTGGGCAGGTGCACGAGCAGCGGGACCGTCACCGGTTTCAGGCGCCGGTCGGTCTCGAAGGTCTCGAGTTCGTCGAGCTGGAACTGGCCCTCCCAGGGCAGCGAGTGATCCGCGTTGACTGAGCGCGAGCTGGTGGAAGGCGCGGCAGTGCTTGCCGTAGCGCTCGAGCCGTCTGGCGACCGACCCGCGGCCGCAGTGGTACTTGCGCGTCAGCTGACGCTGCGAGACCTTCGAGACCAGACCGAGGAAGATCAGGCGATCGAGCGAAGGCCGACGCAGGCCGCGGTCGACGCGGAAGGTCTGCGTGGAGAAGGTGCGCTTGCAGCGCTTGCACTGGTAGCGCTGGACCAGGCGGCCGTCGCAGAGGCGACGGAAGGTGCCGCGGCGCTGGTACTGGAATCCGGGAGTGCTTTCACACTCGGGACTCTGACATGGGCAGAAGGCGGGCTGGAAGGACATCGGCGGGTCTCCTGGGCGAGGCCTCCAGGGCCCGCCCATGTCGAAGACGCTCCGCCGTGGGCTGGGTTGCGGGGGCCGAGGGGATTTCCTCGGCGGCCCTGCACAGTATTCGGGACCAGAATCCTCAGGTGCCTGCGCGCAGCCGGTGCGAGAAGAGCAGCAGCTTGCGCCACAAGAGCCGGCCGACCAGCTCGCGCCGCGCCGGCAGGCGCAGGACGCCCGTCGTACCGAAGGTCTGGGCCAGCGGCAGCGGCTGGTCGAGGGCCACCAGGATCTCGAAGTGCGCGCGCTCGGTCTGCTGGTGGCGCGCATCCAGGGCGATCGTGCCCTCGGACGTCTCGGCCAGCACCCGGCCCTCGCCGTCGAGCGCGCGCGTGCCGCCTTCGATCACGCGCGTGATGTGGCCCGGGATGGCGCTCTCCGCGGCCCCGGTCGGCCGGAACGACACGGCCTGGCCCGGCTCGGGCCGCGCGAGCACGAACTCGTCCTGCGAGAGAATCGCGCGCACGCGCGGTTCGCCGGCGCTGAGCGTCGCGATCGCGCTGCCGCGCTCGAGGTAGCGCCCGAGTTCGTTCTTGTCGAGGCTGCGCACGATCGTGCCCGAGTTCCCGGCCATGACGTCGCGGCTGGCGAGCCGCGTGCGCGCATCGCGCAGGTTCTCGCGCGCGGTCTCCAGGCGCTCCTCGTCGGCCTTCGCGCCGCTCGAATCGCGCGCGTAGCTGTCGCGCTCCTGCGCCTCGAGCGCACGCACGCGCGCCTCGGCCTGTGCGACCTCCAGGTCCAGGGCCGGGTCCTCCAGGCGCGCCAGGCTGCGGTCGGCGTCGACCCAGCTGCGCTCGGGCGGCGGCGCCTCGACCAGCACGCCGCCGGTCCCGCTGCGCACGACGAACTCGTGCTCGGCCGTGACCGAGCCCGGGACGAGCACGCGCGCCGGCAGCGGCAGGCACAACAGCGCCAGCGGCAGCAGGCCGAACAGTCCCACGCTGACGCCGACGGCGCGGCGCCGGATGCCGGCCGTCTCCTTGCCGGTCCAGAGGTAGGGCAGCAGCTTGCCGGCGCTGCGGCCGATGGCGCGGCTGAAGTAGACCGTGCCCAGCAGGATGCCCAGCGAGTAGTAGCGCGAGGCGATTGCGGCCGAGATGCCGAAGATCAAGAGCGTGCGGTAGACCGTGGTCGAGAGCGCGTAGCCCGTGAAGAGCGCCCCCAGCCACGCGCCCGTGCGCTCGCCGCGCGCGGGCAGGCCCAGGAAGATGCTCCGGCCCAGGCTGGCCAGGTGGTCGGAGGCGCGCTGGTAGAGGTTGGGCACCTGCAACAGGTCGCAGAAGGCGAAGTAGCCGTCGTAGCGCGTGAGCGGGTTGGCGTTGAAACCGACGGTCACGATGCTGGCCAGCAGCACCACGTTGTGCGCCAGGCTGCGCGCCAGGCCCGGCTCGAGCACGCTCCAGGCGAGCAGCGCCAGTCCGGCCAGGAACAGCTCGACGTACATCCCGGCCAGACATACCAGCAGGCGCTGGCTGTGCCTCGGGAAACCCCAGCTGCTCGAGGCGTCGACGTAGGCGGAAGGCGTGAACATCACCAGGTTGACGCCCATCTCGGGCACCGTGCCTCCGAAGCGGCGCGTGGCGTAGGCGTGCCCGAACTCGTGGAAGACCTTCAGGCACACGAGCGTGACCCACAAGAGCGGCAGGTTGCCGCTGGAAAAGATGTTGCCGATCGGCTGCGTGAACTCGTCCCAGTTGCGGCCCGCGACGATGCCCGCCAGAGCCACGGTCGCCAGCCAGAGTGCGAAGGCCGGCCAGCTGAACAGCAGCCGGCCCACCAGCGCCGTGCGCTGCAGGAACGAGTCCGGGTTCCAGAGCGGGATCGGGTAGTAGAAGAAGGCCGTCAGCCACTTGGTGCGCCGGCTCTCGAGCTTGGACTCGGCGCGCTTGTGCAGCAGCTTCTCGTCGGAGAGCGGCAGCGCCAGGAAGCCCAGCCGGTGCAGCTTGAAGACGAAGCCGTAGAAGGACTCCTCCTCCTCGCGCCCGAGGCGGCCGGCCTTCACCAGGCCTTCGAAGACCTTGCCCAGCGTGCGATCTTCGCGCAGAGCCACGAGCACCTCGTACTCCGCGACGCCCAGCCGGTGGCTGGCCAGCGTCAGCGGGTCGCGCACGATGTAGGCCACTTCGCCGCGGAAGAGCATGCGCGTCGTTTGCAGGTCCGCGCGCAGGCCGACTTGCACTTCGCGCAGGCGCATCGCCAAGCCGGGTGCGGCCGAGGCCGCCGCGCCTGCAGCCGGGGCCGCGGGCGCGGGCGTGGCGGCGGGAGCGCCTGCGCTCATAGCCAGACGTGCATGTGCAGCCAGTCGAGGGCCTGGTGCGAGATCACCCACCACAGCGGGCGTTCTCCGACCTCGATCAGCGCCATGCCCTCCATGCCCGGACGCATCCAGGACGACTGCCGGGCGGTGCCGGCCTCGACGGGGAAGACGTTGTTCGTGCCGTGCAGCTGGGCCGCGGGCGCGATGCGCGTGAGCGTGATCTCCTGGCGCTCCTCGGGCCGCGCGAAGCCCGCGAAGCGTCCCGGCTGTCCGACCGAGAGCCAGCCCACGGAGGATTCGGGCACGTCGATCTCCAGGCGCAGCCGGTCGGCCGGCGCGATCTGGAACAGCGCCTCGCCCTTGGCGAACATCCCGCCGACGCGCGTCGAGAGATCGCCGGCCAGCACGACGCCGGCGACGGGCGCGCGCAGCTCGGCCAGGGCGATCTTGCGCTCGACCAGCGCCAGGCCCGCGGCGGCCTCGGCCGCGCGTGCGTCCGCGACCTCCGACTGGGCCAGCTGGCCCGCGGCGAAGGCGCGCCGGCCGTCGATCTGGTAGGCGTTGCGCTCGTGCTCGAGGCGCGTGCGCTCGAGGCCCAGCTCGCGCGTGTCGAAGCGCGCCAGCAGCTGGCCCTTCTCGACCTTGTCGCCGGCGCGCAGCGGCGCCACGATCAACGCACCCTCGAAGGGCGCGCTCAGGTTGAGCGCCTCGTCGGGCACGACCCGCGCGGGCAGCGAGAGCTGGTAGACCTTGGTGCCGAAGCCGAGCCAGGCGCAGACCGCGATCCCGGCCACGAGCAGCAGCGCGCGGCGCACGGTCTTGGGCTGCTGGATGCGACCGGCGAGCTCGTGCGTGCGGCGCAGGGCGTGCTCGCGCAGGCCCTGGTGCGCGCGCTCGACCAGCTCGAGCGCCAGGCCGTAGGGCTCGACCAGCTTGGCGAACTCGTCCAGCTCCTCGCGCGTGAAGGGATGGTCGGCACCGCGCCGCAGGGCGACGATGGCCGAAATCTCGCCGCGCACGCGGATGGGCAGCACGGCGACCGCGGCGCCGCCGACCTCCTGGTGCCACTGGCGCGCGAGCCGGTGGCCGTCGGACTCGCTGCCGTGGCGGAAGTCCTGCAGCTTCTGGTAGACGATGCGTTGGCCGTGGTCGGCGCACTCTTCCATCGCCGCGCGCACGGTGGCCACGCCGTGGCTCTGCGCCTTGACCTCGTCGAGCCCGGAGATCGAGAGCACCTGCACGCGCCTGCGGCGTACGACGCCCAGCGCGACCTGCTCGGAGCCCGACTTCGTGCGCAGCGTGTTCGTGATCGTGATCGCCAGCTCCAGGCGCGAGCTGTACTCCGAGGCCTTGCGCAGTGCCTGGGGCGAGATCGCCGCGGACTGCTGCGCCGCGCGCGCCGTGTCGATCGCATGGGCCGAGAGCCCGAGCAGCGCGGCCACGGGCGTCAGCTCGAGCGCCACGCGCTCGGCGTCCGACGGGCTCTGCACCGGCACGAGCAGGCACAGCGCCCCGGCCGGGCCGGCGTGCGCGTCGAGGATCGGCGCGGCGACCAGCGCCAGGGCCAGGTCGCCCGAGCGGTGGCGGAAGAGCTTGACCAGCGGCTGGCCCTCGGTGAGCACCTCGGTCAGGCTCTCCTCGGCGGTCTTGCTCCAGTAGCCCGCGTCGCTGCCCGGGCCCGACCAGGCCTCGTGCAGCACGTGCGAGGGCGAACGCAGCTCGAGCAGCGCATGCAGCGCGCCGAAGTGCGTGCCCGCGCTGGCCAGCGCGGCGCGCGCGAAATCGCCGGTGGCGTGCGCGTGGTGCGCGAGTTCGACCAGCCCGTGCACGAAATCGCGCTGCTGCGGCGTCTGGGCCGTCGCTGCGAGCTGCGGATCCTGTGTCTGGGGGCACATGCCGGGAGGGGCGTCGGCTCAGCCGAGCAGGTCGGTCGCGGGCTTGGCGGTGCTGACGGGCAGGTCGATCGGGGCAAAGAAGCTGAAGCCCGCCTCGAAGGCGTCCTCGCGCACCAGCCGGCAGCGCAGGCAGCGCGCGAAGGCCATCGGGATGCGGTGCTCGCTCGACTCGAACTCGATCCGGAAGACGTCGCCGACCGCGACCGGCAGCGGCAGGATCAGGCGGCAGCCGCCGCGCGAGAGGTCGGCGGTGATGCCCTGCAGCTTGAAGAGCATGACCTCGCTCGAGTTGCCGGGGCGCACGACGACCTTGAGCTTGGTCTCGACGCGCGCGTGCATGCGGGCCTTGGCGACCTCCTCGCCCTTCTGCCGCTCGAGACTCTGCAGCAACTCGGGGTCGAGGTCCTGGCGCAACTTGTCCTGCGAGAGATCGCTGTCGAACATGGGGGTGCTGGGCGACGTGGAGGGGGCTCGCGCGCGGGGTTGGCGCTCGGAGTACGTCCTCGGATCGACTGTTTCCGGCGCTGCGGATTAGCCCTTCCGCTGGTCCTTGGGCTTTTCCGGAGGAGTGTCGGCCTGCTTTTCCACCGGCGGCCAGTTGAACGTGCCGGCCGCGCTCTTCAGCAGGCCGAAGAGGCCCGCCAAGAGGCCGCTGGAACTTCTTTCCAGCAGCGGCTGCTCCTGCGTGCCGTCGGCGTCGACCCTCGCACTGCCCTCGGCCGCGCCTGCCGCACCGGCTCGCTGGGCGTCGTCGGGCACGCGCTCGAAGGCGCTTTCGAACTGCTCGCCGCCGCGCTGCAGGCGCTGCAGCAGGCTGCCGGAGGGCAGCGGGGCAGCGGGCAGCGGCCCTCCGTGCTCCAGGCGTTCGACATCGAGCTGCCGCGGATCGAGCGCGCCTCTTGCGTCCGGCATCGAAGGCAGCGCGGCGTGCAGGGAGTGCAGGTCCCGCCCGCCGAGCCCCGGCCCGTCCGTCGCACCGGCGCTGGTGTCCGGCTGCAGGCCCTGCACCTCGGGACGCAGGACCGCCAGATCGCGCGACTCGAAAGCCGGCAGCTGCAGCGGCATCCTCGTCGGGCTGCTCATGTTCCCGGCCGGGATGTGCCGCGACCGGAGCGTCCTCGTCCGGCTTGCCGCTCGAGCTCGCGGGCAGCACCATCACGCGCACCGTGTCGACCGAAGTGTTCTCGACCGTCGCTCACGGCCAACTCGAACGTGAGCTCCGTCGCCTGCGCGACCTCGGGGGCGACGAACTGGAGGTCCGCGGCCTGCCGATCCGTGATCGTGACCGCCGGTCCGGTGACCTGCTGCCAGGTGTAGCTCAGGGGCAGACCCTCCGGATCGCTGGCCGAGCCGCGCACCGTGGCCAGCGTGCCGGCCTGGATCGACTGGTCGGGCCCGGCATCCGCCGTGGGCGCATTGTCGACCGCGTTCACCAGCACCTGCACCGTGTCGCTGGTCGTGTGCGAGCCGTCCGACACGTTGAGCTGGAAGACCAGCGTCGTGTTGGCGACCAGCTCGGGAGCGGTGAAGCTCGGCGTGGCCGAGTGCACGTCCGAGAGCTGCACTTGCGGGCCGGAAACCTGCACCCAGGTGTAGCTGAGCGGATCGCCGCTCGGATCGAAGGCCACGCCCTCGAGCAGCACGACCGAGTTCTCCGGCACCTGCTGTGCTGGCCCCGCGTCGACTACCGGCGGCTGGTCGGAGCCCTGGACCGCGATCGTGACCGTGTCGTAGCTGGTGCTCGTGCCGTCGGAGACGGCGAGCTGGAAGGTCAGCGTGGTATTGCCCGCGACGGTCGGGGCCGAGAAGCTCGGAGAGGCGGCGTTGACGTCGCTGAGCGTGACCGAGGGGCCGGCGGTCTGCGTCCAGGTGTAGGTGAGAGCCTGCCGTTCGGGATCCACTCCCGAGCCCGCCAGCGTGACCACGGCGCTCTCGCTGACTGTCTGTGTGGGACCGGCCTCGGCCGTCGGCGCGTCGTTGTCGCGGTTGATGTCGATCGTGACGGTGTCGACGCTGGTGTTGGTGCCGTCGGAGACTGCGAGCTGGAAGGTGACGCTGGTGTTCGTGAGGCCTTCGGGCGCCGTGAAGGTGGGCGAGGCTGCGTTGACGTCGCTCAGCGTGACCGAAGGGCCAGCTGTCTGCGTCCACGTGTAGGTGAGCGCCTGACCTTCGGGATCAACACCAGCGCCAACGAGCGTGACGACGTCGTTCTCGTTGACGCTCTGATCGGGACCAGCGTTGGCGGTCGGCGCGTCGTTGTCGCGGTTGATGTCGATCGTGACGGTGTCGACGCTGGTGTTGGTGCCGTCGGAGACCGCGAGCTGGAAGGTGACGCTCGTGTTGGTCAGACCTTCGGGAGCCGTGAAGGTCGGCGAAGCCGCGTTGACGTCGTTGAGCGTGACGCTCGGGCCAGCTGTCTGCGTCCACGTGTAAGTGAGCGCCTGGCCTTCGGGGTCGACACCAGCGCCAACGAGCGTGACGACGTCGTTCTCGTTGACAGCCTGATCGGGACCAGCGTTGGCGGTGGGGGCATCGTTGTCGCGATTGATGTCGATCGTAACTGTGTCAACGCTCGTGTTGGTGCCGTCAGAGACTGCGAGCTGGAAGGTGACGCTCGTGTTCGTCAGACCTTCGGGAGCCGTGAAGGTCGGCGATGCCGCGTTGACGTCACTCAGAGTGACGCTCGGGCCGGCGGTCTGTGTCCAGGTGTAGGTGAGCGCCTGGCCTTCGGGATCCACCCCAGCACCGACCAGCGTGACGACATCGTTCTCGTTGACGTTCTGGTCCGGCCCAGCATTAGCGGTCGGCGCGTCGTTGTCGCGGTTGATGTCGATCGTGACGGTGTCGACGCTGGTGTTGGTGCCGTCGGAGACCGCGAGCTGGAAGGTGACGCTGGTGTTCGTCAGACCCTCGGGCGCCGTGAAGGTCGGCGATGCCGCGTTGACGTCACTCAGAGTGACGCTCGGGCCGGCGGTCTGTGTCCAGGTGTAGGTCAGCGCCTGGCCTTCGGGGTCGACACCCGCACCGACGAGGGTGACTACGTCGTTCTCGTTGACGTTCTGGTCCGGCCCAGCGTTCGCGGTGGGCGCGTCGTTGTCGCGGTTGATGTCGATCGTGACGGTGTCGACGCTCGTGTTCGTGCCGTCGGACACTCCGAGCTGGAAGGTGACGCTGGTGTTCGTCAGACCCTCGGGGGCCGTGAAGGTCGGCGATGCCGCGTTGACGTCACTCAGAGTGACGCTCGGGCCAGCCGTTTGCGTCCACGTGTAAGTGAGAGCCTGGCCTTCGGGGTCGACACCCGCACCGACCAGCGTGACGACGTCGTTCTCGTTGACAGCCTGATCGGGACCAGCGTTGGCGGTGGGGGCATCGTTGTCGCGATTGATGTCGATCGTGACGGCGTCGACGCTCGTGTTCGTGCCGTCAGAGACTGCGAGCTGGAAGGTGACGCTGGTGTTCGTGAGGCCTTCGGGCGCCGTGAATGTCGGCGAGGCTGCGTTGATGTCGCTCAGCGTGACCGAAGGGCCAGCTGTCTGCGTCCAGGTGTAGGTCAGCGCCTGGCCTTCGGGGTCGACGCCAGCGCCGACGAGCGTGACGACGTCGTTCTCGTTGACCGCCTGATCCGGGCCGGCGTTCGCCGTCGGCGCGTCGTTGTCGCGGTTGATGTCGATCGTGACGGTGTCGACGCTGGTGTTGGTGCCGTCAGACACAGCGAGCTGGAAGGTGACGCTGGTGTTCGTGAGGCCTTCGGGAGCCGTGAATGTCGGCGAGGCTGCGTTGACGTCGCTCAGCGTGACCGAAGGGCCAGCTGTCTGCGTCCAGGTGTAGGTCAGCGCCTGGCCTTCGGGATCGACGCCAGCCCCAACGAGGGTGACGACGTCGTTCTCGTTGACCGCCTGATCCGGGCCGGCGTTCGCCGTCGGCGCGTCGTTGTCGCGGTTGATGTCGATCGTGACGGTGTCGACGCTCGTGTTCGTGCCATCCGACACCGCGAGCTGGAAGGTGACGCTAGTGTTCGTGAGGCCTTCGGGAGCAGTAAACGTCGGCGAAGCCGCGTTGACGTCGCTCAGCGTGACCGAAGGGCCAGCTGTCTGCGTCCAGGTGTAGGTCAGCGCCTGGCCTTCGGGATCGACGCCAGCCCCAACGAGGGTGACGACGTCGTTCTCGTTGACCGCCTGATCCGGGCCAGCGTTCGCCGTCGGCGCGTCGTTGTCCCGGTTGATGTCGATCGTGACGGTGTCGACGCTCGTGTTCGTGCCATCCGACACCGCGAGCTGGAAGGTGACGCTAGTGTTCGTGAGGCCTTCGGGAGCAGTAAACGTCGGCGAAGCCGCGTTGACGTCGCTCAGCGTGACCGAAGGGCCGGCGGTCTGCGTCCACGTGTAAGTGAGAGCCTGGCCTTCGGGGTCGACGCCAGCGCCGACGAGCGTGACGACGTCGTTCTCGTTGACAGCCTGATCGGGACCAGCGTTCGCCGTGGGCGCGTCGTTGTCGCGGTTGATGTCGATCGTGACGGTGTCGACGCTCGTGTTGGTGCCGTCAGAGACTGCGAGCTGGAAGGTGACGCTGGTGTTCGTGAGGCCTTCGGGAGCCGTGAAGGTGGGCGAGGCTGCGTTGACGTCGTTCAGCGTGACCGAGGGGCCAGCTGTCTGGGTCCAGGTGTAAGTGAGGGCCTGGCCTTCGGGATCGACGCCAGCGCCGACGAGCGTGACGACGTCGTTCTCGTTGACATTCTGGTCGGGGCCAGCGTTCGCCGTCGGCGCATCGTTGTCGCGGTTGATGTCGATCGTGACGGTGTCGACGCTCGTGTTCGTGCCGTCCGACACCGCGAGCTGGAAGGTGACGCTCGTGTTGGTCAGACCTTCGGGAGCCGTGAAGGTCGGCGAAGCCGCGTTGACGTCGTTGAGCGTGACGCTCGGGCCAGCTGTCTGCGTCCACGTGTAAGTGAGCGCCTGGCCTTCGGGGTCGACACCAGCGCCAACGAGCGTGACGACGTCGTTCTCGTTGACAGCCTGATCGGGACCAGCGTTGGCGGTGGGGGCATCGTTGTCGCGATTGATGTCGATCGTGACTGTGTCAACGCTCGTGTTGGTGCCGTCAGAGACTGCGAGCTGGAAGGTGACGCTCGTGTTCGTCAGACCTTCGGGAGCCGTGAAGGTCGGCGATGCAGCGTTGATGTCGCTGAGCGTGACCGAAGGGCCAGCTGTCTGCGTCCAGGTGTAGGTGAGAGCTTGGCCTTCGGGGTCGACACCCGCACCGACCAGCGTGACGACGTCGTTCTCGTTGACGTTCTGGTCGGGGCCAGCATTGGCGGTGGGCGCGTCGTTGTCGCGGTTGATGTCGATCGTGACGGTGTCGACGCTCGTGTTCGTGCCGTCAGAGACTGCGAGCTGGAAGGTGACGCTGGTGTTCGTGAGGCCTTCGGGAGCCGTGAAGGTGGGCGAGGCTGCGTTGACGTCGTTCAGCGTGACCGAGGGGCCGGCGGTCTGCGTCCAGGTGTAGGTCAGCGCCTGGCCTTCGGGGTCGACACCCGCACCGACCAGCGTGACGACATCGTTCTCGTTGACCGCCTGATCCGGGCCGGCGTTCGCCGTCGGCGCGTCGTTGTCGCGGTTGATGTCGATCGTGACGGTGTCGACGCTGGTGTTGGTGCCGTCAGACACAGCGAGCTGGAAGGTGACGCTGGTGTTCGTGAGGCCTTCGGGAGCCGTGAATGTCGGCGAGGCTGCGTTGACGTCGCTCAGCGTGACCGAAGGGCCAGCCGTCTGCGTCCAGGTGTAGGTCAGCGCCTGGCCTTCGGGATCGACGCCAGCCCCAACGAGGGTGACGACGTCGTTCTCGTTGACCGCCTGATCCGGGCCAGCGTTCGCCGTCGGCGCATCGTTGTCGCGGTTGATGTCGATCGTGACGGTGTCGACGCTCGTGTTCGTGCCATCCGACACCGCGAGCTGGAAGGTGACGCTAGTGTTCGTGAGGCCTTCGGGAGCAGTAAACGTCGGCGAAGCCGCGTTGACGTCGCTCAGCGTGACCGAAGGGCCAGCGGTCTGCGTCCACGTGTAAGTGAGAGCCTGGCCTTCGGGGTCGACACCAGCGCCGACGAGCGTGACGACGTCGTTCTCGTTGACAGCCTGATCGGGACCAGCGTTCGCCGTGGGCGCGTCGTTGTCGCGGTTGATGTCGATCGTGACCGTGTCGACGCTGGTGTTCGTGCCATCAGACACAGCGAGCTGGAAGGTGACGCTGGTGTTCGTCAGACCTTCGGGAGCCGTGAAGGTGGGCGAGGCCGCGTTGATGTCGCTCAGCGTGACCGAGGGGCCAGCTGTCTGGGTCCAGGTGTAAGTGAGGGCCTGGCCTTCGGGATCGACGCCAGCGCCGACGAGCGTGACGACGTCGTTCTCGTTGACATTCTGGTCGGGGCCAGCGTTCGCCGTCGGCGCATCGTTGTCGCGGTTGATGTCGATCGTGACGGTGTCGACGCTGGTGTTCGTGCCATCAGACACAGCGAGCTGGAAGGTGACGCTCGTGTTCGTGAGACCTTCGGGCGCCGTGAACGTCGGCGAAGCCGCGTTGATGTCGCTGAGCGTGACCGAGGGGCCGGCCGTCTGCGTCCAGGTGTAGGTCAGCGCCTGGCCTTCGGGATCGACACCAGCGCCAACGAGCGTGACGACGTCGTTCTCGCTGACAGCCTGATCGGGACCAGCGTTCGCCGTGGGCGCATCGTTGTCCCGGGTGATGTCGATCGTGACGGTGTCGACGCTGGTGTTGGTGCCGTCGGAGACCGCGAGCCGGAAGGTGACGCTGGTGTTCGTGAGGCCTTCAGGTGCCGTAAACGTCGGCGAAGCCGCGTTCACGTCGCTCAGAGTGACGCTCGGACCAGCAGTCTGCGTCCACGTATAAGTGAGCGCTTGGCCTTCGGGGTCGACGCCAGCGCCGACGAGCGTGACGACATCATTCTCGTTGACGTTCTGGTCGGGGCCGGCATTCGCCGTCGGCGCGTCGTTGTCCCGGTTGATGTCGATCGTAACTGTGTCGACGCTGGTGTTTGTGCCGTCCGACACTGCGAGCTGGAAGGTGACGCTGGTGTTCGTCAGACCTTCTGGAGCCGTGAAGGTCGGCGATGCCGCGTTGACGTCACTCAGAGTGACGCTCGGGCCGGCGGTCTGTGTCCAGGTGTAGGTCAGCGCCTGGCCTTCGGGATCCACCCCAGCACCGACGAGCGTGACGACGTCGTTCTCGTTGACGTTCTGGTCCGGCCCAGCGTTCGCGGTGGGCGCGTCGTTGTCGCGGTTGATGTCGATCGTGACCGTGTCAACGCTCGTGTTGGTGCCGTCGGAGACCGCGAGCTGGAAGGTGACGCTGGTGTTCGTCAGACCTTCTGGAGCCGTGAAAGTCGGCGATGCCGCGTTGACGTCGTTCAGCGCGACCGAGGGGCCAGCTGTCTGGGTCCAGGTGTAAGTGAGGGCCTGGCCTTCGGGATCGACACCCGCACCGACCAGCGTGACGACGTCGTTCTCGTTGACAGCCTGATCGGGACCAGCGTTTGCAGTCGGCGCATCGTTGTCGCGGTTGATGTCGATCGTGACGGTGTCGACGCTCGTGTTCGTGCCATCCGACACCGCGAGCTGGAAGGTGACGCTGGTGTTCGTCAGACCTTCGGGAGCCGTGAAGGTCGGCGATGCCGCGTTGACGTCACTCAGAGTGACGCTCGGGCCGGCGGTCTGTGTCCAGGTGTAGGTCAGCGCCTGGCCTTCGGGATCCACCCCAGCACCGACGAGCGTGACGACGTCGTTCTCGTTGACCGCCTGATCCGGGCCAGCGTTTGCAGTCGGCGCATCGTTGTCGCGGTTGATGTCGATCGTGACGGTGTCGACGCTCGTGTTCGTGCCATCCGACACCGCGAGCTGGAAGGTGACGCTGGTGTTCGTCAGACCCTCGGGCGCCGTGAAGGTGGGCGAGGCGGCGTTGATGTCGCTGAGCGTGACCGAGGGGCCAGCTGTCTGCGTCCACGTGTAGGTGAGCGCCTGACCTTCGGGATCAACACCCGCACCGACCAGCGTGACGACGTCGTTCTCGTTGACAGCCTGATCAGGACCGGCATTCGCCGTGGGCGCATCGTTGTCCCGATTGATGTCGATCGTGACGGTGTCGACGCTGGTGTTCGTGCCGTCCGAGACTGCGAGCTGGAAGGTGACGCTGGTGTTCGTGAGGCCTTCGGGCGCCGTGAATGTCGGCGAGGCTGCGTTGATGTCGCTCAGCGTGACCGAAGGGCCAGCTGTCTGCGTCCAGGTGTAGGTCAGCGCCTGGCCTTCGGGGTCGACACCCGCACCGACCAGCGTGACGACGTCGTTCTCGTTGACAGCCTGATCGGGACCAGCGTTGGCGGTGGGGGCATCGTTGTCGCGGTTGATGTCGATCGTGACGGTGTCGACGCTCGTGTTGGTGCCGTCAGAGACCGCGAGCTGGAAGGTGACGCTCGTGTTGGTCAGACCTTCGGGAGCCGTGAAGGTCGGCGAAGCCGCGTTGACGTCGTTGAGCGTGACGCTCGGGCCAGCTGTCTGCGTCCACGTGTAAGTGAGCGCCTGGCCTTCGGGGTCGACGCCAGCGCCGACGAGCGTGACGACGTCATTCTCGTTGACAGCCTGATCGGGACCAGCGTTCGCCGTGGGCGCATCGTTATCCCGGTTGATGTCGATCGTGACGGTGTCGACGCTCGTGTTCGTGCCATCAGACACAGCGAGCTGGAAGGTGACGCTGGTGTTCGTCAGACCTTCGGGAGCCGTGAAGGTCGGCGATGCCGCGTTGACGTCACTCAGAGTGACGCTCGGGCCGGCGGTCTGTGTCCAGGTGTAGGTCAGCGCCTGGCCTTCGGGATCCACCCCAGCACCGACGAGCGTGACGACGTCGTTCTCGTTGACGCTCTGGTCGGGGCCGGCATTCGCCGTCGGCGCATCGTTATCCCGGTTGATGTCGATCGTGACGGTGTCGACGCTGGTGTTCGTGCCGTCGGACACAGCGAGTTGGAAGGTGACGCTGGTGTTCGTCAGACCTTCGGG
Source organism: uncultured Planctomycetota bacterium (assembly GCA_963829015.1). Taxonomy (GTDB): domain Bacteria; phylum Planctomycetota; class UBA1135; order UBA1135; genus JADJLZ01. The sequence continues at coordinate 1,573,130 of CAWHGR010000001.1, forward strand.
AGCCGTGAAGGTCGGCGAGGCCGCGTTTACGTCGCTGAGCGTGACGCTTGGGCCAGCTGTCTGCGTCCAGGTGTAGGTGAGCGCCTGGCCTTCGGGATCGACGCCAGCGCCGATGAGCGTGACGACGTCGTTCTCGTTGACGATCTGGTCCGGCCCAGCATTGGCGGTGGGTGCGTCGTTGTCGCGATTGATGTCGATCGTGACCGTGTCGACGCTGGTGTTCGTGCCATCAGACACAGCGAGCTGGAAGGTGACGCTGGTGTTCGTCAGACCTTCGGGAGCCGTGAAGGTGGGCGAGGCCGCGTTGATGTCGCTCAGCGTGACCGAGGGGCCAGCTGTCTGGGTCCAGGTGTAAGTGAGGGCCTGGCCTTCGGGATCGACGCCAGCGCCGACGAGTGTGACGACGTCATTCTCGTTGACCGCCTGATCCGGGCCAGCGTTCGCCGTCGGCGCGTCGTTGTCGCGGTTGATGTCGATCGTGACGGTGTCGACGCTCGTGTTCGTGCCGTCAGAGACTGCGAGCTGGAAGGTGACGCTGGTGTTCGTGAGGCCTTCGGGAGCCGTGAAGGTGGGCGAGGCTGCGTTGACGTCGCTCAGCGTGACCGAAGGGCCAGCTGTCTGCGTCCAGGTGTAAGTGAGGGCCTGGCCTTCGGGGTCGACGCCAGCGCCGACGAGCGTGACGACATCATTCTCGTTGACGTTCTGGTCGGGGCCGGCATTCGCCGTCGGCGCGTCGTTGTCCCGGTTGATGTCGATCGTAACTGTGTCGACGCTGGTGTTTGTGCCGTCCGACACTGCGAGCTGGAAGGTGACGCTGGTGTTCGTCAGACCTTCTGGAGCCGTGAAGGTCGGCGATGCCGCGTTGACGTCACTCAGAGTGACGCTCGGGCCGGCGGTCTGTGTCCAGGTGTAGGTCAGCGCCTGGCCTTCGGGATCCACCCCAGCACCGACGAGCGTGACGACGTCGTTCTCGTTGACGTTCTGGTCCGGCCCAGCGTTCGCGGTGGGCGCGTCGTTGTCGCGGTTGATGTCGATCGTGACCGTGTCAACGCTCGTGTTGGTGCCGTCGGAGACCGCGAGCTGGAAGGTGACGCTGGTGTTCGTCAGACCTTCTGGAGCCGTGAAAGTCGGCGAGGCGGCATTGATGTCGCTGAGCGTGACCGAGGGGCCAGCTGTCTGCGTCCACGTGTAGGTGAGCGCCTGGCCTTCGGGATCGACGCCAGCGCCGACGAGTGTGACGACGTCGTTTTCGTTGACAGCCTGATCGGGACCAGCATTGGCGGTGGGCGCGTCGTTGTCGCGGTTGATGTCGATCGTGACGGTGTCGACGCTCGTGTTCGTGCCATCCGACACTGCGAGCTGGAAGGTGACGCTCGTGTTCGTCAGACCTTCGGGAGCCGTGAAGGTCGGCGATGCCGCGTTGACGTCACTCAGAGTGACGCTCGGGCCGGCGGTCTGTGTCCAGGTGTAGGTGAGCGCCTGGCCTTCGGGATCCACCCCAGCACCGACCAGCGTGACAACATCGTTCTCGTTGACGTTCTGGTCCGGCCCAGCATTAGCGGTCGGCGCGTCGTTGTCGCGGTTGATGCCGATCGTGACGGTGTCGACGCTGGTGTTGGTGCCGTCGGAGACCGCGAGCTGGAAGGTGACGCTGGTGTTCGTCAGACCCTCGGGCGCCGTGAAGGTCGGCGAGGCCGCGTTTACGTCGCTGAGCGTGACGCTCGGGCCAGCCGTTTGCGTCCACGTGTAAGTGAGCGCCTGGCCTTCGGGGTCGACACCCGCACCGACCAGCGTGACGACGTCGTTCTCGTTGACAGCCTGATCGGGACCAGCGTTGGCGGTGGGGGCATCGTTGTCGCGGTTGATGTCGATCGTGACGGTGTCGACGCTCGTGTTCGTGCCGTCCGACACCGCGAGCTGGAAGGTGACGCTCGTGTTCGTCAGACCTTCGGGAGCCGTGAAGGTCGGCGAAGCCGCGTTGACGTCGTTGAGCGTGACGCTCGGGCCAGCTGTCTGCGTCCACGTGTAAGTGAGCGCCTGGCCTTCGGGGTCGACACCAGCGCCAACGAGCGTGACGACGTCGTTCTCGTTGACAGCCTGATCGGGACCAGCGTTGGCGGTGGGGGCATCGTTGTCGCGATTGATGTCGATCGTAACTGTGTCAACGCTCGTGTTGGTGCCGTCAGAGACTGCGAGCTGGAAGGTGACGCTCGTGTTCGTCAGACCTTCGGGAGCCGTGAAGGTCGGCGATGCAGCGTTGATGTCGCTGAGCGTGACCGAAGGGCCAGCTGTCTGCGTCCAGGTGTAGGTGAGAGCTTGGCCTTCGGGGTCGACACCCGCACCGACCAGCGTGACGACGTCGTTCTCGTTGACGTTCTGGTCGGGGCCAGCATTGGCGGTGGGCGCGTCGTTGTCGCGGTTGATGTCGATCGTGACGGTGTCGACGCTCGTGTTCGTGCCATCCGACACAGCGAGCTGGAAGGTGACGCTGGTGTTCGTCAGACCTTCGGGAGCCGTGAAGGTCGGCGATGCAGCGTTGATGTCGCTGAGCGTGACCGAAGGGCCAGCTGTCTGCGTCCAGGTGTAGGTGAGAGCTTGGCCTTCGGGGTCGACACCCGCACCGACCAGCGTGACGACGTCGTTCTCGTTGACGTTCTGGTCAGGGCCGGCGTTCGCCGTCGGCGCGTCGTTGTCCCGGTTGATGTCGATCGTAACTGTGTCAACGCTCGTGTTCGTGCCGTCGGAGACCGCGAGCTGGAAGGTGACGCTGGTGTTGGTCAGGCCTTCAGGCGCCGTAAAGGTCGGCGAGGCGGCGTTGATGTCGCTGAGCGTGACCGAGGGGCCAGCTGTCTGCGTCCACGTGTAAGTGAGCGCCTGACCTTCGGGATCGACGCCAGCGCCGACGAGCGTGACGACATCATTCTCGTTGACGTTCTGGTCCGGCCCAGCATTAGCGGTCGGTGCGTCGTTGTCGCGGTTGATGTCGATCGTGACGGTGTCGACGCTCGTGTTCGTGCCATCCGACACAGCGAGCTGGAAGGTGACGCTGGTGTTCGTCAGACCTTCGGGAGCCGTGAAGGTCGGCGATGCAGCGTTGATGTCGCTGAGCGTGACCGAAGGGCCAGCTGTCTGCGTCCAGGTGTAGGTGAGAGCTTGGCCTTCGGGGTCGACACCCGCACCGACCAGCGTGACGACGTCGTTCTCGTTGACGTTCTGGTCGGGGCCAGCATTGGCGGTGGGCGCGTCGTTGTCGCGGTTGATGTCGATCGTGACGGTGTCGACGCTCGTATTCGTGCCATCTGACACCGCGAGCTGGAAGGTGACGCTGGTGTTCGTGAGGCCTTCGGGAGCAGTGAACGTCGGCGAAGCGGCGTTGATGTCGCTGAGCGTGACCGAGGGGCCGGCTGTCTGCGTCCACGTGTAGGTGAGCGCCTGGCCTTCGGGGTCGACACCCGCACCGACCAGCGTGACGACGTCGTTCTCGTTGACGTTCTGGTCAGGGCCGGCGTTCGCCGTCGGCGCGTCGTTGTCCCGGTTGATGTCGATCGTGACTGTGTCAACGCTCGTGTTCGTGCCGTCGGAGACCGCGAGCTGGAAGGTGACGCTGGTGTTGGTCAGGCCTTCAGGCGCCGTAAAGGTCGGCGAGGCGGCATTGATGTCGCTGAGCGTGACCGAGGGGCCAGCTGTCTGCGTCCACGTGTAGGTGAGCGCCTGGCCTTCGGGATCGACGCCAGCGCCGACGAGTGTGACGACGTCGTTTTCGTTGACAGCCTGATCGGGACCAGCATTGGCGGTGGGCGCGTCGTTGTCGCGGTTGATGTCGATCGTGACGGTGTCGACGCTCGTGTTCGTGCCATCCGACACCGCGAGCTGGAAGGTGACGCTCGTGTTGGTCAGACCTTCGGGAGCCGTGAAGGTCGGCGAAGCCGCGTTGACGTCGTTGAGCGTGACGCTCGGGCCAGCCGTTTGCGTCCACGTGTAAGTGAGAGCCTGGCCTTCCGGATCCACGCCAGCTCCAACGAGCGTGACGACGTCGTTCTCGCTGACAGCCTGATCGGGCCCAGCGTTGGCGGTGGGCGCGTCGTTGTCGCGGTTGATGTCGATCGTGACCGTGTCGACGCTTGTGTTCGTGCCGTCGGACACTGCGAGCTGGAAGGTGACGCTGGTGTTCGTCAGACCCTCGGGCGCCGTGAAGGTCGGCGAGGCCGCGTTTACGTCGCTGAGCGTGACGCTCGGGCCAGCCGTTTGCGTCCACGTGTAAGTGAGCGCCTGGCCTTCGGGATCGACGCCAGCACCGACGAGCGTGACGACGTCGTTCTCGTTGACGCTCTGATCGGGACCAGCGTTGGCGGTGGGCGCGTCGTTGTCGCGGTTGATGTCGATCGTGACCGTGTCGACGCTTGTGTTCGTGCCGTCGGACACTGCGAGCTGGAAGGTGACGCTGGTGTTCGTCAGACCCTCGGGCGCCGTGAAGGTCGGCGATGCCGCGTTTACGTCGCTGAGCGTGACGCTCGGGCCAGCCGTTTGCGTCCACGTGTAAGTGAGCGCCTGGCCTTCGGGGTCGACACCCGCACCGACGAGGGTGACTACGTCGTTCTCGTTGACAGCCTGATCGGGACCAGCGTTGGCGGTCGGTGCGTCGTTGTCGCGGTTGATGTCGATCGTGACGGTGTCGACGCTCGTGTTCGTGCCGTCAGAGACCGCGAGCTGGAAGGTGACGCTCGTGTTCGTCAGACCTTCGGGAGCCGTGAAGGTCGGCGAAGCGGCGTTGATGTCGTTCAGCGTGACCGAAGGGCCAGCGGTCTGCGTCCATGTGTAAGTGAGAGCCTGGCCTTCGGGGTCGACACCCGCACCGACGAGCGTGACGACGTCGTTCTCGTTGACGCTCTGATCGGGACCAGCATTGGCGGTGGGCGCGTCGTTGTCGCGGTTGATGTCGATCGTGACGGTGTCGACGCTGGTGTTGGTGCCGTCGGAGACCGCGAGCTGGAAGGTGACGCTGGTGTTCGTCAGTCCTTCGGGCGCCGTAAACGTCGGCGAGGCCGCATTGATGTCGCTGAGCGTGACCGAGGGGCCAGCTGTCTGCGTCCACGTGTAGGTGAGCGCCTGACCTTCGGGATCAACACCCGCACCGACCAGCGTGACGACGTCGTTCTCGTTGACGTTCTGGTCCGGCCCAGCGTTGGCGGTGGGCGCGTCGTTGTCGCGGTTGATGTCGATCGTGACCGTGTCGACGCTTGTGTTCGTGCCGTCGGAGACGGCGAGCTGGAAGGTGACGCTCGTGTTCGTCAGACCTTCTGGAGCCGTGAAGGTCGGCGAAGCGGCGTTGATGTCGTTCAGCGTGACCGAAGGGCCAGCGGTCTGCGTCCATGTGTAGGTGAGCGCCTGGCCTTCGGGGTCGACGCCTGCGCCGACGAGTGTGACGACGTCGTTCTCGCTGACAGCCTGATCTGGACCAGCGTTGGCCGTGGGCGCATCGTTGTCGCGATCCACGCTGATGGTGACCGTGTCGTAGCTGGTGTTGGTGCCGTCCGACACCGCCAGCTGGAAGGTCAGGGTGGTGTTCGTCAGGCCCTCGGGCGCCGTGAACGTCGGCGCCGTCGCGTGCGTGTCGCTGAGCGTGACCGTCGGGCCGCCCGTCTGCGTCCACGTGTAGGTCAGGGCCTGCCCTTCCGGATCGACTCCCGAGCCCGCCAGCGTCACGAGGTCGTTCTCGTCGACGGACTGTGCCGGACCCGCCTCGGCCGTCGGCGCATCGTTGTCGCGGTTGACGTCGATGGTGACCGTGTCGTAGCTCGTGTTCGTGCCGTCGGACACTGCGAGCTGGAAGGTGAGCGTCGTGTTGGCCAGGCCCTCGGGGGCCGTGAACGTCGGCGCGGTCGCATTCGCGTCGCTGAGCGTGACGGTCGGGCCGGCCGTCTGCGTCCAGGTGTAGGTCAGCGCCTGGCCCTCGGGATCGACACCCGACCCGGCGAGCGTGACGACCTCGGTCTCGGCGACCGTCTGGGCGGGACCCGCTTCCGCCGTCGGCGCGTCGTTGTCGCGGTTGACGTCGATGGTGACCGTGTCGTAGCTGGTGTTGGTGCCGTCAGAGACCGCGAGCTGGAAAGTCAGCGTCGTATTCGTGAGGCCTTCCGGCGCCGTGAACGTCGGCGCGGTCGCGTTCGCGTTGCTGAGTGCGACGGTCGGCCCGCCGGTCTGCGTCCACGTGTACGTCAACGTCTGGCCTTCGGGATCCACTCCCGAGCCGGCGAGCGTCACGACGTCGTTCTCGTCGACCGTCTGCGCCGGGCCGGCCTCGGCCGTCGGCGCGTCGTTGTCGCGGTGCACGCTGATCGCGACGGTGTCGTAGCTGGTGTTGGTGCCGTCGGAGACCGCGAGCTGGAAGGTGAGCGTGGTGTTGGTCAAGCCCTCGGGAGCGGTGAAGGTCGGCGCGGTTGCATGCACGTCGTCGAGCGCGACGGTTGGGCCGGAGGTCTGGCTCCAGGTGTAGGTCAGGGACTGGCCCTCGGGATCGACACCCGAGCCGGCCAGCGTGACCGCGTCGCCCTCGTTCGACGGTCTGCGCGGGCCCGGCCTCGGCCGTCGGCGCGTCGTCGTTCGCGGCGACGATCACCTGCTCGGTGGCGGTCGTGCTGTGCGTGCCGTCGGAGGCGGTCACTTCGAAGGTGAGCGTGGTGTTGGCGGCCAGGTTGGGCGCCGTGAACGATGGTTCGGCCGCGTGGATGTTGCTCAGCGTGACGGTCGGCCCGCCGGTCTGGACCCAGGTGTAGGTCACCGGGTCGCCCTGCGGGTCGATGGCCGAGCTGTGCAGCGTGGCGACCTGTCCCTCTTCGACGTTGACGGTCCCGCCGACGTCGAGCACCGGCGCCTCGTTGGTCGTGCCGATCGCGATCGTGACCGTGTCGACGGTGGTGCTCGTGCCGTCCGAGACGTGCATCTCGAACGAGACCGAGGTGTTGAGCTGCCCGCTGGGGGCGGTGAAGCTCGGCGTGGCCGTGTTCCCGCCCGTGAGCGTGACCGTCGGACCCGAAGTCTGCACCCAGCTGTAGCTGAGCGCCTGGCCTTCGGGGTCGGTGGCGCTGCCCGCGAGCGTCACCGAGATCGCCTTCCTGGACGGCCTGCGGCGGCCCGGCGTCGCAGGTGGGCGCGTCGTTGTCGCGGGCGACGTCGATCGAGACCGTGTCGTAGCTCGTGTTCGTGCCGTCGGAGACGGCGACCTGGAACGTGAGCGTGGTGTTGCTCAGGCCCTCGGGCGCCGTGAAGCTCGGCGAGCCGGCGTGCACGTTGCTGAGCGTCACCGCGGGACCCGCGGTCTGCGTCCAGGTGTAGCTCAGCGCGTGACCCTCCGGATCGCTGCTGGTCGTGGCGTCGAGCGTCACGGCCTGGTTCTCCTCGACGGCCTGGTCGACGCCGGCGTGCGCGGTGGGCGGGAAATCCGCGCCGTTGATCGTGCAGTCGGCGAAGACGATCTGCTGCACGTTCGTGTACTCGATCTGGAAGGTCGTGCCGTTGCCCTGGTCGATGGTCAGCGTCAGGTGGCCCGCGCCGCCGGAGAGGTCCACCTGCGAGAGGCTGAACTGCGAGAGGTCGATCTGGTTCGTGCCGGCCCCGCCGTCGACCGTGTAGGTCGTGCCCGCGGCCGGGCTGCTGAAGGCGAACACGTCGTCGGCGCTGCCGCCGATGACCGACTCGACGCTGGAGAGGGTGTCCGTGCCGGCGCCGAGCGTGTCCTGGGCCGTGCTGACCGTCAGGTCGACGTGCACGGACGAGGTCGCGTCGGAGTAGTCGGCCGTGTCGGTCCCGCTGCCGCCGCTGAGCGTGTCGTTGCCGCTGCCGCCGCGCAGGAGGTCGTCGCCGGTCCCGCCGACGAGCGTGTCGTCGCCCGCGCCGCCGCGCAGCGTGTCGTTGCCGGCCCCGCCGCTGAGCGTGTTCGCGCCGGCGTCGCCGGTGAGCGTGTCGGCGCTGGCCGAGCCCGTGACGTTCTCCATGCCGGAGAGCGTGTCGGTGCCGCCGCCGCCCGTGTTCTGCGCGCCCGAGTTGGAGAGGTCTACCGTCACGGCGCTGGCCGCATCGGAGTAGTCGGCCGTGTCGGTCCCGGCGCCGCCCGTGAGCGTGTCGTTGCCCGCGCCTCCGCGCAGCGTGTCGTTGCCGCTGCCGCCGTCGAGCGTGTCGTCGCCCGCGCCGCCGACCAGCGTGTCGTCGCCAGCGCCGCCCGAGAGGGCGTTCGCGCCCGCGTCGCCCGTGAGCGTGTCGGCACTGGCCGAGCCGCTGACATTCTCGATGCCGGAGAGCGTGTCGGTGCCCGCACCCCCGGTGTTCTGCGCCGCGGCGTTCGACAGGTCGACGGTCACGCCGCTGGCGGCATCCGAGTAGTCGGCCGTGTCCGTGCCCGCCCCGCCCGTGAGCGTGTCGTTGCCCGTGCCGCCGCGCAGCGTGTCGTTGCCGCTGCCGCCGTCGAGCACGTCGTCACCGGCGCCGCCGACCAGCGCGTCGTTGCCCGCTCCGCCGCTGAGCGTGTTGGCTCCCGCGTCGCCGGTCAGCGTGTCGGCGCTGGCCGAGCCGGTGACGTTCTCCACCCCGGAGAGCGTGTCGGTGCCCGCGCCGCCCGTGTTCTGCGCGCCCGAGTTCGAGAGATCGACGGTCACGCCGCTCGCGGCGTCCGAGTAGTCGGCCGTGTCGCTGCCCGTGCCGCCCACGAGCGTGTCGTTGCCCAGCCCGCCGCGCAGCGTGTCGTCGCCCGCCCCGCCGCTGAGCGTGTTGTCGCCCGCGTCGCCGATCAGCGTGTCGGCGCTGGCGGAGCCGGTGAGGTTTTCGAAGCCCGAGAGCGTGTCGGTGCCGCCGCCGCCGGTGTTCTGGGCGCTGGCGTTGGAGAGGTCGACCGTGACGCCGCTGGCGGCGTCCGAGTAGTCGGCCGTGTCGGTACCTGTGCCGCCGCTGAGCGTGTCGTTGCCCGCGCCGCCGCGCAGCGTGTCGTTGCCCGTGCCGCCGTCGAGCACGTCGTCGCCCGCGCCGCCGGCGAGCGTGTCGTCCCCGGCGCCGCCCGTGAGCGTGTTGGCGTTCGTGTCGCCCGTGAGCGTGTCGGCGGAAGCCGTGCCGATCAGGTTCTCGATGCCCGAGAGCGTGTCGGTGCCCGAGCCGCCGGTGTTCTGCGCAGCGCTGTTGGAGAGATCGACCGTAACGCCGCTGGCCGCGTCGGAGTAGTCGGCGGTGTCCGTGCCGGTGCCGCCGCTGAGCGTGTCGTTGCCCGCGCCGCCCTGCAGCGTGTCGTTGCCCGCACCGCCGGAGAGCGTGTCGTTGCCGGCGCCGCCCCAGAGCACGTTGTCCCCGGTGCTGCCCGTGAGCGTGTCCGCGAAGGCGGAGCCCTGCAGGTTCTCGACCCCGGAGATCGTGTCCGTCCCCGCGCCGCCGGTGATCTGCGCGCTGCTGGTCGCCAGGCTGACCGTCACACCGCTGGCCGCATCGGAGTAGTCGGCCGTGTCGGTGCCTGTCCCGCCGGTGAGCGTGTCGTTGCCGGTTCCGCCGCGCAGCAAGTCGTCACCCGCGCCGCCGTCGATCGTGTCGTTGCCCGCGGCCCCGATCAGCGTGTCGTTGCCGGCCCCGCCAGTGAGCGTGTTGGCATTCGCGTCGCCCGTCAGCGTGTCGTCGCTGGCGCCGCCGGTCACGCCCTCGATGCCCGAGAGCGTGTCGGTGCCGCCGGCGCCCGTGTTCTGGGCCCCGGTGTTCGACAGGTCGACGGTGATCGAACCCGCGGCATCGGAGTAGTCGGCCGTGTCTGTGCCCGTGCCGCCGGTGAGCGTGTCATTTCCCAGCCCGCCGCGCAGCGTGTCGTTGCCCGCGCCGCCGCTGAGCACGTTGTCCCCCGAGTCGCCGATCAGCGTGTCGGCCGAGGCGGAGCCGGTCAGGTTCTCGATCGAGGAGAGCGTGTCGACGTCGCCGCCGCCCGTGTCCTGGGCGCCTGTGTTCGAGAGGTCGACCGTCACGCCGCTCGCGGCGTCGGAGTAGTCGGCCGTGTCGCTGCCGGCGCCGCCCGAGAGCGTGTCGTTGCCAGCGCCGCCGAGCAGCGTGTCGTCGCCGCTGCCGCCCGTGAGCGTGTCGTTGCCGGAACCGCCGGTGAGCGTGTCGTTGCCTGCGCCGCCGTCGAGCACGTTGTCACCGGTCGTGCCGGTGATGGCGTCGGCGTAGCCCGAGCCGATGGCGCTCTCGATGCCGGAGAGCGTGTCGGTGCCGCTCCCGCCCGTGACCTGGGCCGTGGCCGTGGAAAGGTTGACCGTGATCCCGCTGGTCGCGTCGGAGTAGTCGACCGTGTCGTTGCCGGTCCCGCCCGTGAGCGTGTCGTTGCCCGCGCCGCCCTGCAGCGTGTCGTCGCCGACGCCGCCGGTGAGCGTGTCGTTGCCCGCACCGCCGTGCAGCGTGTCGTTGCCCGAACCACCGTCGAGTGCGTTCGCACCTGCGTCGCCGCTGAGCGTGTCATCGTAGGCGGATCCGGTGAGGTTCTCGATGCCCGAGAGCGTGTCCGTGCCTGCTCCGCCCGTGTTCTGCGCGCCCGTGTTGGAGAGGTCGACCGTGACGGCACTGGTCGCGTCCGAGTAGTCCGCGGTATCCGTGCCCGTGTTTCCGATCAGCGTGTCGTTGCCCAGACCGCCGTTGAGGATGTCGTTGCCCGCTCCGCCATCGATCACGTCGTTGCCTGCGCCGCCGACGATGGTGTTCGCGCCGGTCGTGCCCGTCAGCGTGTCGCCGCCGGAGGAGCCGGTGACGTTCTCGATCCCGGAGAGCGTGTCCGTCCCGCCCGCACCCGTGTTCTGTGCGCCTGCATTGCTCAGGTCGACCGTCACGGCACCGGAGAGTGCCGAGTAGTCGGCCGTGTCCGTGCCCGTGCCGCCGATCAGCGTGTCGTTGCCCAGGCCGCCGGCCAGCGTGTCGTTGCCCGACCCGCCGTCGAGCACGTTGTCGCCCGAGTCGCCGGTGAGCGTGTCGGCGCCGCTGCCGCTGGTCAGGTTCTCGATGCCCAGAGAGCGTGTCCGTGCCCTCGCCGGTCACCTGCGCGGTCAACGTCGAGAGGTTGACCGTGATGTCGTTGCCCGAAGACGAGTAGTCGGCCGTGTCGGTGCCCGTACCGCCCGTGAGCGTGTCGTTGCCCGAGCCGCCCGTGAGCGTGTCGTTCCCGGCGCCGCCGTCGAGCGTGTCGTTGTTCGACCCGCCGTCGAGGATGTCGTCGTCGGCGCCGCCGCTCAGGTTGTCCGCTCCCGAGCCGCCGAGCAGCGTGTCATTTCCCGCGCCGCCGGTGAGCGTGTCGCTGCCCGAGCCGCCGTCGAGGGTGTTGGCGTTGGCGTCGCCGGTGAAGTTGTCGTTGTTCGAGGAGCCGGTCAGATTCTCGATGCCTGAGAACGTGTCGGTACCATCACCGGTGTTCTGCGCGGCGAGGTTCGAGAGGTTGACCGTCACGTTGCTGCCGGCCTGGGAGAAGTCCGCCGTGTCGTTCCCCGCTCCGCCGGTGTACGTGTCGTTGCCCGAGCCGCCCACGAGCGTGTCGTCGCCCAGGCCGCCGTCGAGCACGTCGTTGCCGGTGCCGCCGTCGAGCGAGTCGTTGCCGTCGCCGCCGGTGAGGCTGTCGTTTCCGGTCCCGCCCGTGAGCGTGTTGGCGGCCGTGTCGCCGGTGAGCGTGTCGTCGTAGTTCGAGCCGGTCAGGTTCTCGAAGCCCGAGATCGTGTCCGTGCCCGAACCGCCGGTATTCTGCGCCGTGGTCGTGGCGAGGTTGACCGTGACGGCGCTGGTCGCATCGGAGTAGTCGGCCGTGTCGGTGCCTGTGCCGCCGACCAGCGTGTCGTCGCCCGCGCCACCGCGCACCGTGTCGTTGCCCGGCGCCGGCGTCGATCGTGTCGTTCCCGGCGCCGCCGACGATGACGTTGTTGCCGCTGCTGCCGGTGAGCGTGTCGGCGCTGGCCGAACCGGTCAGGTTCTCGATCGAGGAGAGCGTGTCGGTCCCCGCACCGCCGGTGTTCTGCGCCGTGGCGGTCGAGAGGTTGACCGTGACGCCGCTGGCTGCGCTGGAGTAGTCGGCCGTGTCCGTGCCCGAGCCGCCCGAGAGCGTGTCGTTGCCCAGACCGCCGCTGAGCGTGTCGTTGCCCGAGCCGCCGCTGAGGACGTTGTCGCCCGCGTCGCCGGTGAGCGTGTCGGCGCCACTGCCGCCGGTCACGTTCTCCATGCCCGAGAGCGTGTCGGTGCCCCCTCCGCCGGTGTTCTGGGCACCCGCGTTCGTGAGGTCCACGGTCACGGCGCTGAACATGTCCGAGTAGTCGGCGGTGTCGGTGCCCGCGCCGCCAGTGAGCGTGTCGTTGCCGGCGCCGCCCTGCAGCGTGTCGTTGCCCGTGCCGCCGTCGAGCACGTCGTTGCCAGAATCGCCGTAGAGCGTGTCGTTGCCGGCGCCCCCGCTCATCACGTTCGCCCCGGTGGTGCCGGTGAGCGTGTCCCCGAATCCGGAGCCCGTCACGTTCTCCATGCTCGAGAGCGTGTCGGTGCCGCTGCCGCCCGTGACCTGGGCGAAGCTGCTCGAGAGATCGACCGTGACGCCGCTCGTGGCGTCGGTGTAGTCGGCCGTGTCGTTGCCCGTGCCGCCGATCAGCGAGTCGTTGCCCGCGCCACCCTGCAGCGTGTCGTCGCCCGTTCCGCCGGTGAGCGAGTCGTTGCCCGCGCCGCCGTGCAGGACGTCGTTGCCCGTGCCGCCGTCGAAGACGTTGGCATTCGCATCGCCGCTGAGCGTGTCGTCGTAGTTCGAGCCGGTCAGGTCCTCGACGCCCGAGATCGTGTCGGTGCCGCCGCCGCCCGTGTTCTGCGCGCTGGCATTGGAGAGGTCGACCGTCACGCCGCTGCCGGCGCCCGAGTAGTCGATCGTGTCCTCGCCGGTCCCGCCGATGAGCGTGTCGTCGCCGGCGTGGCCGATCAGCGTGTCGTTGCCCGCGCCGCCGTCGAGCGTGTCGTTGCCGCCGCCGCCGTCGAGCACGTTGTCGTTGCACGTCGCCGGTGAGCGTGTCGTTGTAGGTCGAGCCGCTCAGGTTCTCGATGCCGGTGAGCGATGTCCGTGCCGGCCCCGCCCGTGTTCTGCGCGCTGGCGTTGGAGAGGTTGACCGTCACGCCGCTCGTGGCGTCGCTGTAGTCGGCCGTGTCGGTGCCCGTGCCGCCGTCGAGCGAGTCGTTGCCCGCGCCGCCGTGCAGCGTGTCGTTGCCCGAGCCGCCGCTGAGCGTGTCGTTGCCCGCGCCGCCGTCGAGCACGTTGTCGTTCGTGTCCCCGGTGAGCGTGTCGTTGTAGGCGGAGCCCGTCAGGTTCTCCATCTGCGAGAGCGTGTCGGTGCCGGACCCGCCCGTGTTCTGCGCGCTGACGGTCGAGAGGTTGACCGTCACGGCGCCGGTGGCGTCGGAGTAGTCCGCCGTGTCGGTGCCCGAGCCGCCGGTGAGCGAGTCGTTGCCCGCCCCGCCCTGCAGCGTGTCGTTGCCCGCTCCGCCGCTGAGCGTGTCGTTGCCCGCGCCGCCGTGCAGCACGTTGTCGTTGGCGTCGCCGGTGAGCGTGTCGTTGAAGCCCGAGCCGGTCAGGTTCTCGACGTTGGTGATCGTGTCCGTGCCCGAGCCGCCGGTGATCTGGCCGGTGGTGGTGCTCAAGTTGACCGTCACGCCGCTGCCGGCGTCGGAGTAGTCCACCGTGTCGGTGCCCGTGCCGCCGTCGATGGTGTCGTTGCCCGATCCGCCCTGCAGGAAGTCGTCGCCCGCGCCGCCGGTGAGCGAGTCGTTGCCCGCGCCGCCGTAGAGGAAGTCGTTGCCGCCGCCCGCGTCGGCCGTGTCGTTGCTCGCGTCGCCGGTGAAGATGTCGGCGCCGCCGGTCGGGCCGGCGATCGGCGCCAGCGTGCCGGCGTCGGCCCAGGTGCCCGACATCAGGATGCGCTGCTCGAGCGTCTCGATCTCGAGCGGCTTGCGCGGCGCCGCGGGCTTCCTGCCCGAGGGCAGCGGCGCCGCGGGTTCGGGAGTGCTGGCAGGATCGACGGGCTTTTCCTGCGGATCGTCGTCTTCGTCGAAGAGGCTCATCGGGGATGCGGGGCTGGGGGACGCGGAGCGAAGCCGGGGGACACGGCGCGGAGCTGGGGCGGGAGCGCCGCGCGCGGGGTGGCGCGCGACACCCGGGGATCAGTTCACTCGAGGAAGTGGACCTTGCAGCGCAGGCCGGCCGAGACCGCCAGCTGCTTGTTCTCGAGCGTCAGGCGCACGCCCGTGGTGCCGCTGGCCGTGTCGACGACCTTGTCGATCGACTTCACGGTCGCGAGGTAGACCTGCTCGGTCGCCTCGGGCCGCACCTCGGCCTGGCCGCCGACCTTCAGCGCCATGGCGCGGGCGGGCGGCACGTGCACCTCGACCTCGAGCGGGTCGATGGTCGCGACGCGGAACAGCGCGCCGCCGTTCGAGCGGCTGACGTACTCGCCCGGCTGGGCCAGGCGCTGCATCACCACGCCGCGGATCGGCGAGCGCACGCGCGTGCGCTCGAGCAGTGCCTGGGCGCGCTCGAGCTCGAGCGCCGCCTCGGCGTGGTTCTCCTCGGCCTTGTGCAGCGCGATGCCGAGCATCTCGCGCCGGTCGCGCAGCTCGTCGAGCTCGGCGCCGACCAGGATGCCGTCGCTGTAGAGCGCGGCGCGCTTCTCGATCTTGCACGAGACCTGCTGCAGCTCGGCCGCGGCCGCGGCGATGCCCGCGTCGCTGGCGGCGTGCAGTTCGGCGGCGCGCAGCGTCAGCGCCTCGAGCTGGTCGTCCATGCGCCCGAGCTCCTGGCCAACTTCGACCAGGTCGCCGCGCTCCACGGCGCAGCTCTCCAGCCGGCCGTCGGCGCTGGCGCTGACCAGCACCGTGCGCGAGGGGTCGATGCGGCCGTCGTACTCGCCGGGAAGTTCGCGCACCGGGCGGGCGGAAAGCGCGATCGGAATCAGGAACAGCGGAGCGACCAGCGCTCCGGGCAGGGTTCGGAAGTTCATGGGGAATCGCTCGGGGAGGGGGGAACCTCCCGACTTTCGATCCCCGGGCCGCGCGCCCTGAAGCCGAACCGCTGCCTTCGCGCGCCGCGGCCGGAAAAAAACTCCGCCCGCGCGCTAGGTCGCGCGCCGGGCGGAGCGGGTACTGGTGGAGGATAGGGGGCTCGAACCCCTGGCCTCGACAATGCCATTGTCGCGCTCTACCAACTGAGCTAATCCCCCGCAGGACGCCGCGGGGGCGTCCTCGATTGGGCTGAGGAGAATGCCCAGCGTCCGCGTTCGAGTCAACCGCGGGCTCGCGAACTTCGGTTGTCTCGCGGCCCGCGATCGGGGAAAGTGGGCCGCATGAACCCGTACCGACCCCAGGACTTCGAGGCGCGCTGGCAGGCCTTCTGGGAGGCCGAGGGCTTGCACCGCGCCCGCGGCCCGGGCGAGCCCGGCTTCGACCCCCGGCAGCCGAAGTTCTACGTGCTCGACATGTTCCCGTACCCCTCGGGCTCGGGCCTGCACGTCGGACACGCGCTCGGCTACGTGGGCACGGACGTGGTCGCGCGCAGGAAGCGCATGCAGGGCTTCAACGTGCTGCACCCGATGGGCTGGGACGCCTTCGGCCTGCCCGCCGAGCAGTACGCGATCCAGACCGGCAAGCACCCGCGCGCCACGACCGACGAGAACACGGCCAACTTCCGCCGCCAGCTGAAGAAGATCGGCCTGTCGTACGACTGGTCGCGCGAGTTCGACACCAGCCACGTCTCGTACTACCGCTGGACGCAGTGGCTCTTCAACAGGCTGTACGAGCGCGGCCTGGCGTACCGCGCCGAGGTGCCGGTGTGGTGGTGCGAGGAGTTGAAGACCGTGCTCGCGAACGAGGAGGTCATCAACGGCCGCTCGGAGCGCGGCAATCACCCCTGCGTGCGCCGGCCGCTGAAGCAGTGGATGCTGAAGATCACGGCCTACGCGGAGCGGTTGCTCTCCGACCTCGACGGGCCTCGACTGGCCCGAGTCGGTCAAGATCCAGCAGCGCGAGTGGATCGGCCGCTCGGAGGGCGCCGAGGTGCGCTTCGCGGCCGAGGGCTCGAAGGAACCGATCACCGTATTCACCACGCGGCCCGACACGCTCTGGGGTGCGACCTTCCTCGTGTTGGCTCCCGAGCACTCGCTCGTGAAGAAGCTCGTCACGCCTGCGCAGCGCGCAGCGGTCGAAAGCTACATCGCGGCTGCGGCCTCGAAGTCCGAACTCGACCGCACGGACGCTTCGAAGCAGAAGACCGGCGTCTTCACCGGCGCCTACGCGACGAACCCGGTCTTCGAGCAGGGCGACCCGCGCGGCCGCGTGCCGATCTGGGTCGCCGACTACGTGCTCGCGCAGTACGGCACGGGAGCGATCATGTCCGTGCCCGGCCACGACCAGCGCGACTACGACTTCGCCAAGGCCTTCGGGCTCGAGATCCGCGAGGTCGTGCGTCCGCCGCAGGGCGAGAAGGGCCTCGCCGAAGGCGTGGCTTCTGCGGCGACGGAACGGCGGTGAACTCCGGCCCGATCGACGGCCTCGCGACGCCCGAGGCGAAGCAGCGCACGAACGCCTGGCTCGAGGAGCGCGGCCTGGGCAAGGCGCGCGTCACCTACAAATTGCGCGACTGGCTCTTCTCGCGCCAGCGCTACTGGGGCGAGCCCTTCCCGCTGCTGCAGCTCGAGGACGGCAGCATCGTGACCGTGCCCGACGAGTTCCTGCCGGTCGAGCTGCCCGTGATGGAGGACTTCAAGCCCGCCAGCGACGGCTCTGCACCGCTGGCGCGCGCGAAGGACTGGGTCGTGACGATCGACCCGCGCACGAAGAAGCCCGCGCGGCGCGACACCGACACGATGCCCGGCTGGGCCGGCTCGTGCTGGTACTGGTTGCGCTTCATGGATCCGCACAACGCCAAGGCCGCGTTCTCGAAGGAGGCCGAGCAGTACTGGGGCCCGGTCGATCTGTACGTCGGCGGCGCCGCGCACGCGGTGATGCACCTCTTGTACGCGCGCTTCTGGCACAAGGTCTTCTTCGACGCGGGTCTCGTGCACACGCAGGAGCCGTTCCAGAAGCTCTACAACCAGGGCATGGTGACGGCCTTCGCCTACGAGGACGCGAGCGGGCGCCTGGTCGCGAGCGACGAGGTCGATTGGCAGGGCGACAAGCCCGTGCGCAAGAGCGCTGGCGAGCCGCTCAAGCAGATCGTCACCAAGATGGCGAAGTCGCTGAAGAACGTCGTCAACCCCGACGACATCATCGGCGAGTACGGCTGCGACGCGTTCCGGCTGTACGAGATGTTCATGGGCCCGCTCGACGAGTCGAAGCCCTGGAACACGCGCGACATCCCGGGCTGCCGGCGCTTCGTGGAGCGCGTCTGGCGCCTGTTCGTCGACCCGGAGGCCGAGGCGCCGGTGCGCGCGAACTTCGCCAAGGGCGCGGCAGAGAAGGCGCTCGAAGGGCGGCACGCTCGAGCTCGAGCGCGCGCTGGCGCGCATGTTCGCCGAAGGCCGACGAGTCGTTCCGGCACTTCAACTTCAACACCGCGATCGCGGCGATGATGACCTTCCTGAACGAGGCCGGTCCGCTCGCCGGCGCGCTCTCGCGCTCACAGGGCCTGCGCTTCCTCGCCTGCCTCGCGCCCTTCGCGCCGCACATGGCCGAGGAGTTGTGGCAGCGGATGGGCGAGCCCGGCAGCGTGACGCGCGCGCCGTGGCCGAATGCCGAGGCGAAGTTCCTCGAGACCGACACGCTCGAGATCCCCGTGCAGGTGCTCGGCAAGCTGCGCGGCAAGATCACGGTGCCCAAGGCCGCGACCAAGGCGCAGATCGAGGCCGCGGCGCGCGAAGCCGTCGCCGCGCACCTCGCCGGCAAGGAAGTCGTCAAGGTTGTCTACGTCGAAGGCCGGCTCGTGAACTTCGTGGTGCGATAGGCTGTGCGAGCGCGCTTCACGGTCCCCAGAGAACCGAGAGAGCGCTCGAGATGTTGAACGCGTTGCCTGCGGGTGCCGGGCAGTAGCTCGTGCTCGCGTCGCGGTAATAGACCTGGTAGAAGCGCGTCGCGCCCTGGGTCAGCGCGTCGCCGAGTGCCGCCGAGCGCACCGAGATCGGGCTGTCGCCAGCTGCAGGAGCGACGACCGTTCCTGCGACGGCGAACGTGACGTACATGCGCTTCAGCGATCCGCCGACGCAGCGCGAGCCGTCGCTGAAGTTGAGCGGGGCGACGAGGCGCTGCTGGAGCCGAGGCGGGCACGCTCGGGAGTTCGCCGACGCCGAGCTGCAGGCTGTCCGCCGCGAGGCTGGTGCCGTCGCGTGAGCACCGCCCCGCAGGTCTGCGGAATTGTCGCAGCCGCGGCCGGCCGCGCCGGAATTGGCGCACGGACAGCGGCCGAAGTCCCGTCCGCCCGGCTCGGGCAGCCAAGAGCATAGAAGTGATTGGCGAGTGGAAGGACTTTGCTGAGGCGCACTACACTGCAATCATCAGAGCGTGGGGCGCGACATCGGCCATGCGAAGGGCACTTGCTGCCGCGCATGGCGGTTGTCCCGCGGACGATGCCGCCTCACTCCTGGAACTGCACGCTGCTCTTCATTCAATGTACGGGAACATTGGCAGTGTCCACGACTGCCTTGTGAAGTGTGGGCAGTCCATTCCCGTTCGGTATGGCAAGACAAGCCCGGCGCCAGAACTCAGCGAACTTTACGAGGAACGGCACAAGTACCTGCACAAGATTCTGGTGCCTGCCGCAATGTGCGACGGTGCCGCAGTGCTGCAGCGTGATGTTCAGGTGATGGACTCGAACCACATGCGGTGGACTTACTCGGGAGACAACATCGAGTACGTGGACGTGGTCCTTGACGAAACGCGAAGCAAGTTTCTCCGAGCCTGCCAGTGCTCATGGGCGCGCCTACTGGAGGCCGCTGGCGCACCGGAAGCGTCGGCCGAAGGGAGTGTGAAGGCCGCTGACAGCCTGTACGTCCCATTTCCCGGCGCACTTAGCGGCATGAAGGAGGTCAAGCAGGAGAGTCCGTCCGAGCGCGGTCGGATGGGGAGCTGAACGAAAGGCTACCGTCCCCCGTACTCCTCGTCCGGTCCGCCCGTGCGCTCGATCACGCTCGACCAGCGCAGGATCGCCGCATCGCCGTGCGCCGGCGTGCTCGAGACCATCGCGCTACCGCTCTTCGTGCCGCCCTCGTGCAGGGTCGGCTGCGCCACGATGGCCTTCTTCTTGGCGAACTCGCGCGCCTTGGCGAGCCACTCTGCGGCCTGCGCCGTGTCGGCGCGCTTCCAGGCGATGGCGCCGCGGTACCAGGCGGCCTCGACGGACGCGGCGTTGAGCGCCAGCGCGTCGGCGAAGTGCTTGTCCGCGCGTTCGAGATCCCCGCGCAGCCAGGCGACGACGCCCATGCGCACGACGGGCAGGCTCTCCTCGCCGTTGATGCGATGGCTCTCGGCGAAGGCGCGCTCGGCGCGCGCGAGGTCTGCCTCGCCGCGCTCGGCGCGCAGGATCGAGATCGTGCCGACCTGCATCCAGGCGCGGCTCTCGTTGGGATGCGCGGCGAGCAGCTGCTCGAGCAGCGCCAGCGCCTCGGGCACGCGTTGCTGCTCCCACAGGCAGTTGGCGAGGTAGTAGAGCGCGTCGGTGTGGCCGGGCCAGAGCACCAGCGCCTCGCGGTAGATCTTCTCCGCCTCGGCGAACTCGCCTGCGAGGCGTCGGCGGCCGGCGTCCTCGAGCACGGCGTAGAAGCGGCGCTGCTCGTCCGCGCTGGCGCGGTGGCCGGGCAGGCGCTCGACGAGCGGCGCGCTGCCGCGCATCCAGGTCAGGCGCGTGCGCCCGGGGATGGGCCCGAACTCCTCGCGCATCCCATCGGGCCAGGTGACGCGCAGCCGCTCGGCCTGCGTCGCGCTGCCCAGGCCGAAGGACTGCTCGCCGACCGCATGCTGCGAGAGGTACGAGCCCTGCGTGTCGAGCTCGGCGAACGACGTGCGGTCGCCGACGACGAGCTCGAGCCTGGCGCCGATCGCGAAACGGTTGCCCGTCGGCTGGCGCAGGCGCACGCACACGCCCGGGCGCGTGTCGCCGCCGTCGTTGCGCAGGAGGCGTGCCGTTCCGCCGTGGACCTGCACCACGAGGTCGAGGTCGCCGTCCTGGTCGTAGTCGAAGCAGGCGCCGCCGCGGCCGACGAGCTGTGCGCCCCAGAACTCGCCCGCCAGCGCGCCGAGCGAGAAGAAGCCGCGCTTGCCGCCCTGGTTCCAGAAGAGCTGCGAGGTCTGCGGCTGGAGCCGCGTGCGGTCGGTCGGGATCGGGATCGTGCTGCCGTTGATGGCGTAGAGGTCGAGCACGCCGTCGTTGTCGAGGTCGAAGAAGCCCGTCGCCCAGCCGACCATCGGCAGCGTCGCGGCGCCCAGGCCGTAGCGGTCGGCCTCGTCGAGGAAATGCGGCTGGTCGCTCGCGCGCGAGACGTTGACGTAGAGCGCGTTCTCCTGGCCGACCCAGTGCGTGACGTGGAAGTCGAGGTCGCCGTCGCCGTCGAAGTCGGCCACGGCGAGCCCCATCGCGCCGCGGTAGTCGGCCACCAGCGCGGGCGCCGACTCGTCGGCGAAGGTGCCGTCGTGGCGGTTGACGAAGAAGGCGTTGTCGCTGACGTCGTTGGCCACGTACAGGTCGGGCCAGCCGTCGCCGGTGAGGTCGGCGAAGGTCACACCCAGGCTGCGGCCGGAGAGGTTCTGCACGCCGGCCGCGGCCGCGCGCTCCTCGAAGGTGCCGTCGCCGCGATTGTGCAGCAGCAGGTTGCGCTCGGGTTCGAAGGCCGAGGGGTTGATCCCGGAGGGGATCTCCGCGTCGTACTGCCTGGCCAGCTTGCCCGCCCCGCCGGTCTCGTCCTTCCAGCGCACGTAGCCGCAGACGTAGACGTCGATCCAGCCGTCGCGGTCGTAGTCGCCGATCGCGATGCCGGTCCAGAAGCCGCGCAGACCGTCGAGGCCCGCGGCGGCGGTCGCGTCGCGGAAGTGCCCCTGGCCGTCGTTGCAGAGCAGCGTCAGCCGGTCGTAGCTCGTGATCAGGAGGTCGAGATCGCCGTCCGAGTCGCAGTCGAAGAAGGCCGCGCCGTTGCCCAGCAGCTCGAGGTCGAGCCCCGCGGCGGCGCTCGCGTCCTCGAACGTTCCGTCAGCGCGGTTGCGGAAGAAGGCGCAGCGCGCAGCCGGCCGCGCGAGTTCCGCCGCGCTCGGACGCAGGGAGCGCGCCTCGTTGACCAGGAACACGTCCGTCCAGCCGTCGCCGTCGACGTCCGCCAGCGCGACACCGGAACCCATGTCCTCTGGCAGCCGGTTGGTGCGCGTGAAGGGCGCATGCTCGAAACGCAGCCCGGCCTCGGCCGCCACGTCGCGGAACACGACCGCGGGGTGCTCGGCCGGGATCACCCGGCCGAGCGAGTCGGTCAGGCCCTCGGCGCCCGTGCCCGCGACGTAGGCCTGCGTGCGCGAGCGCCAGTAGAGCAGCGCCGCGGCCGCGATCAGCACGAGACCCGCGCCGGCCAGCGTGGAGAGCGGCCTGCGGCGCGAGCCGGCGCGCGGGATCACCGGGCACCGATCCGCAGCTTGGCGCGCGCCTCGGCGATGGTTGTGACCGGCGCGGTGAGCTTGGTGTCCTCGCCGAACGCGAAGCGCAGCAGGTACTGGTCCACCTTGCGGTAGTTGAGCTTTGCCTCGACCGTGAGCTCGCCCGTCAGGCCTTCGGGCGGCCGGAATTCGAGCTCGTGCGTGCTCTTCTGCGTCACGTCGGTCGGCGGCGGAGCGGTCGGGCCGGCGCCGGGGCAGGGGAACTCGAACGAGGCCACGTCGGCCGCGCCCGGGAAGAGCGAGCGCTTGAAGCGCACGCCGACCATCTCCCACAGGTTGTGCTTGTCGATCAGGTTGCCGTAGCGGTCCACGGGCTCGGCCTTGAACATGAACGTGCCCGTCTGGATCGAAGTTGCGCTCGTCGCGCGCGCCGGTCTCGAAGACGGTCTTGCCGGCCGCGTCGATCACGCGCAGCTCGATCCAGGACTGGATGATGTCGAGCGGGCCGGTGGGGAAGTCGTGGCCGACCTTGTTGTTGAGGATGTGCACGCGCAGCGCGACGCTCTGCCCGGGCTCGATCGACTCGGGCACGCTCGATCTCGATCGGCACGGCCGGTCCGCTGCGCCAGCGCTCGGCGATCTCGGGCACTTCGATCTCGCCGCGCAGCCACTTCCCGGTCAGCGCGACCTGCTCGTCGCCGCCGGGCAGCTTCTGCTGCACGGGGATGAACTGGTTGCGCGCCCAGGAAGCGGTGGCTGCGGTGCTTGCCGTCGCCGGCCGTGCGGTTGAAGTCGGCCGCGTCGCCCGCCGCCGGGTCGTGCGAGGCGGAGAGCGGCATGTGGCACTCGCGGCACTCGATCGTCTTCTGCGGCTCGCCGGCGTGATTCCAGCGGCTGCCCTTCCAGTTGTCGTACTGGTTCTGCAGCTGCACCCAGCCGACCTTGTTGACCTCCTCGTCGATGAACTGCTTGTGGCAGGCGGCGCAGAACTCGGGCGTCTTGAACATCGTGTGCGAGAAGGTCTGGACGTGCTTCTGCGGGTAGCTGCGCAGCAGGAAATCGGCCAGGAAGCCGGCCAGCGGCACCCTCGCGCAGCTCCCAGACGTAGCGCTCGGGCTGCGCGATCGAGTAGCTGGCGTTGCCCTTGACGTCGGTCTTCTGGATCGAGTGGCAGCTGACGCAGGAGACGCCCTCCTGGTAGCCGGCCAGCGCGGTCAGGTCCTTGACGCCGATGAACTTCGTGCCCGAGAAGAGCGAGATCGGGTCGTGGCAGCCGCGCGCAGTAGCGCGTCGAGGTCGCGCCGTTCTGCTGGGCCATCACGCCCTGGATGGTCTGGAACACCACGTCCAGCGCGGAGTAGCGGTGCGCGCTCGCTTGCCACTCGGCGTAGATCTCGTCGTGGCAGCGCGCCGTGCCGCAGCTCTGCGAGCCGGAGAGCGAGCGCGCGTCGAAGGCCCCGCCCGAAAGGGTCATGGCGTTGCTGGGCGAGAACGGGCCGGCGCCCTCGTAGGGCTTGGTGTCGTACTTCTTGGGGAAGGTGTTGACGAACTGCGGCGCTCCGACGAGGAAGCACAGCAGCACGGTCGCCGCGCTGCCGGCCAAGAGCGGCCAGGCGGCCCTGCGCGCATGCGCGCCGGCCAGCGCGAGCAGCGCCGCGGCCTGCGGATCCGAGCGCCGGCGCCACTCGCGCGCCACGAGCGGCCACAGATGCGGGACGAGCAGCGCCAGCGCGGCCCAGGTCGAGAGCGCGTGGGTCAGCTTCCAGGCCGGGCTCAGTCCGCGGCCGAGGGTCGACTCCGCGGTCACGACCAGGCCGGAGACCAGGCACACGAGCAGCGCCACCAGCGCTGCCCAGCCGGTGAACTTGAGGTGCGTGAAGGGGAAGTCCCACCAGCCGCGCACGTGCCTCACGGTGTAGATCCCGAAGGGCAGCAGGAAGACGAGCCCGAGCAGCGTGTGCGTCAGCACGGCGTGCTGACTGAACACGCTGAAGGGCAGGAGCTCGAGCGCGATCCCGCTCCCGAACAGGAAGGCCAGCAGCCCGTTCGAGAAGGCCGCCAGCGGCGAGCGCCAGCCCGCCTCTCGCAATTGGATCCAGCGCTGGCGTTCGTTGGGTGCGGACGGAGTTCCGGAGGATGTCTCGGCCATGAGGGGGGGCTCCTGAGGGACGCCCGTGGGGTAGGGGGGCCGGGCGTGCCTCCTAGACCGTACCCCTGGCCACCGAACTCGGGGACGGGGCGCAGTGGGTACGGCGCAGCGAGCGGAGGCCGCAATAGGACGTAGTCCCGCGGCGCACCGGCGCGCGAAAGAAACCGCCTCTGGCCCTCAACCGTCAGCCCGGCACGGACCGATGGAGGCGTGGAACGATCCCATGCTCCCCTTCTTCCGCAAGAAACCCAAGGACAAGCCCGAGCCGACTGCCCCGCCGCGGCCCGAGGACCGGCGCGGCCACTACCGCGTGCGCAAGGCGAACCTGCAGGGCATGACGGCGCGGCTGCTCGATTCGCGCGGCGTCGGGCACCCCTGCGAGGTGCTCGACCTCTCGCTCGGCGGTGCGGCGATCTGCTTCCCGGCGGTCAAGGCGCCGGCCATCTGCCGCGGCCAGGAAGTGCTGCTCGAGTTCCAGTCGATGGCGCGCGAGAAGGACGTCAGCGCCAAGGCGAAGATCGTCGTGGTCGTGGCCGACAGCGTGCGCGTGCGCTGCGGGATGATGTTCTCCGAGACCGGCGCGCTGCTCGAGCAGCTCGACGCCTATCACGCACGCCTGTTCAACCGCCGGCGCTTCCCGCGCGTCCTGCCCGACCTGCGCACCAAGCTGGCGCTCAACATCACCTGGGAGGGCGGCGGATTCGAGGCCCGCGCGCACGACATCTCGGCCGGCGGCGTCGGCATCGGGCTCACGCGCGAGGCGGCCAACGAGCTCGCCGGCGTCGAACACGTGCAGCTGCGCTTCACGATCCCCGGCACGACCGAGGAGTGCAACGTGGGCGCCCGTGTGGCCTGCCTGCGCGCCCTCTCGCGCGGCGTGATGGTCGGCCTGGAGTTCCTCGAGGAGGGCGGGATCGCGCCCTACCGCGGCCGGCTCGAGGCCTTCGTCGAGGACCGCATCAGCCAGATCAGCCAGTGGAACGCCGGCGCCGAGCGCAAGACCGGCTGAGAGCCCCGGAAACGCGCTGCTGCCCGTTGGCGTACCATGGCGCACCCACCCGAGGTGCCCACGCATGTCGCTGCTGCGCTGCCTGTCCCTGCTGCTCGCACTGTCGCTGTCTGCCTGCATCATCCACATCAACGATGACGGAGGCAGCTGGTACGGCAGCGATTCTCCGCGCCTCTCCGGCTCGGGCATCCGCGCCACGGCCGCGCGCACGACCGGCGACTTCCGCCGCGTGCGGGTCGCGCTCGCCGGCGACGTGCGCGTCGCGGTCGGCGGCGCCACGCGCGTGGAGCTCTCGGGCGACGACAACCTGCTCGAGCACGTGCGCACGCGCGTCGTCGACGACGAGTTGGTGATCGACACCGACGGCGAGCGCTTGCGCTTCCGCGAGAACTTGCGCGTCGAGATCGCCTGCCCGGCGCTCGAGGCCGCGACGCTGGCCGGCAGCGGCACGCTCAGGGTCGAGGGACTCGCGGGCGAACACTTCGAGGGCAGCCTCTCGGGCTCCGGCGAACTCGACCTGCGCGGCAAGGTCGCGCACCTCGCGCTCAGCCTGACCGGTTCGGGCGAGTTGAAGTGCCGCGATCTCGCGGCCGTCGAGGCCCAGGTCAGCGTCTCGGGCTCGGGCGACGTGCATGTGAACGCACAGACACGGCTCTCGGTCTCGATCTCCGGTTCGGGCGACGTGCGCTACTCGGGCGGAGTGACCCAGGTCACGCGTTCGGTGGCCGGTTCGGGTACGATCGCGCCCGAATGACCCGCGAGCGCCCGGACCCGGCAGGCAAGTTCAAGAGCTTCAAGGACCTGCGCCGATCGCGCGGCGGCGCGGACCTGCCCACGCCTCCGAGCGAGGGCCGGCCGGAGGAGCTGGTCGAGCAGTACGGCGACTCCGCGCTGGCCGAGACCTCGCGCGAGCGCATCGCCCAGCGGCCGCGCGCCTTCGGGCCGATGGAGCACGGGCCTGCGATCTACCGCGACGAGGACAGCGAGGAGATGCAGCTCTTGGCCTCGTTCCGCGTGCGCACCGTCTTCCCCAAGGACGTGCTGGACGAGCTGCGCTCGCTGCCGCGCGATCCGGCCCCGGGCGATTTCGTCGGCCGCCAGGACCTGCGCCAGGAACTGATCTACACCATCGACGGCGAGGACGCGCAGGACTTCGACGACGCGATCTCGATCCAGGAGCTGGGCGGCGGGAAGGTCGAGATCGGCGTGCACATCGCCGACGTCGCGCACTACGTCGTGCCGGGCACGGCGCTGGACGCCGAGGCGCTGGCGCGCGGCACCAGCGTCTACGTCGCCGACCAGGTCGTGCCGATGCTGCCCGAGGCGCTCTCGAACAACCTCTGCTCGCTGGTCGGCGGCACGACCGCGCCTGGCGTACTCGGTGCACATGGTCTTCGACGAGCAGGGCGAGCGGCTCTCGGCGCGCGTGGGCAAGAGCGTGATCCAGAGCGCGCGGCGCAACACCTACAAGGAGGTGCAGGAGCTGCTCGACGGCGCAGGACACGCCCGGCGCGCGCGCGTTGAAGCCGCTCGAGGCCTCTCTGCGCCTGTTCCAGAAGTGGACCGTCAAGCAGCAGCAGCTGCGCGACGCCAAGGGTTCGATGCGCATCGGCTCGAACGAGAAGAAGATCCTCTTCGACGAGCAGCACGAGGTAAGGGCCATCGTGGACGCGACGCGCTACTTCTCGATGACGCTGATCGAGGAGACGGCGCTGGCCGCGAACCAGGCGGTAGGGGACCTGTTCCGCGCGCGCGGCCTGCCGACGATCTACCGCGTGCACCCCGAGAAGGACCCCGAGGAGATCGAGAAGGTCGCCAACGCGCTCGAGCAGCACGGGTTGCGCGTGCCGAAGAAGGAGCGCCTGACCGGTCGCGACATCGCGCGCCTGATCCAGGCCGCGCGCAAGAAGCCCAACGCCGAGGCGCTGATCCAGCGCATCATGGGCCTCGTCGAGCGCGCCGTGTACGAGGTCAAGGACGACAAGGACGTGGCCACGCACTTCGGTCTCGCGCGCAAGGCCTACCTGCACTTCACGTCGCCCATCCGGCGCTATCCGGACTTGATGGTGCACCGCTGGCTCTGGGCGGTCGAGAGCCGCGGCGCGGAGGCCGAGCGCGAGCTGAAGATGGAGGAACTCGTGCACGACCTGACCGAGGTCGCCGCGCACTGCTCGATGCAGGCGGACGTGGCCGAGATGGCCGAGACGGCGATCTTCGACCTGAAGGTCTGCCAGTTCATGCACCCGCACATCGGCGAGAAGATCGAGGCCGTCGTCGTGCGCGTCTCGCCGCCGGGAATGGAGGTGCGCCTCGTGCCCTTCAACGTCACCGGCTTCCTGCCCTCGCGCTCGATCGGCGAGCGGGCCGAGGTCAAGGGCCCGAACCTGGTGATCCGCGCCGGACGCCGCTCGCTCTCGTTCAGCGAGGGCCACCCGATCCGCGGTGCGGATCCAGGACGTCGACTTCGTGCGCCTCTCGGTCATGCTCGAGCTCGCGTAGGTGGACTTCGGCCGCGCCGGGCGCCATGCTCGGCGGCATGAGCCGCTACGAACTCGCCCTCGAAGCCCACTCCATCCTGCGCCTGCTGCTGACGCTGGTCTGCGGCGGCCTCCTCATCATCGGCCTGCGCGGCTGGCTCGGGGACCGCGGACCCAGCCTCTCGGGCAAGTTCCTGATGCTGCTGGCGGCGATCTTCGCCGACCTGCAGCTGATCGTGGGACTGCTGCTTGTACTTCGCCTGGAGCCCGTACACGAGCCAGGCGCGCACCGACTTCAGCGCGGCGATGAAGGACCCGACGCTGCGCTTCTGGGCCGTCGAGCACGCGAGCGCGATGCTGCTCACGGTCGTCTGCGTGCACCTCGGCAAGGTGCTCGCGGGCCGCGCGGCGAGCGATGTCGGCCGCCATCGGCACACGACGCTCTGGTTCGGGATCGCGTTCGCGCTGATCCTGGCCATGTCGCCCTGGCCGTTCAGCAGCATCCCGCGTCCGCTGCTCCACCTCGGAACTCCCTGACGCGCGCGCGGCTTGCCCCTGGAGCGCAACGGGGCGATCGAGTACACCTCTGGCGGCCCCCTGGAACCGCATTATCAAGGACGGACGATCATGGCCTTCACCCTCCCCGAACTGCCCTATCCCAAGACCGCTCTCGCCCCGCACATCTCGGCCGAGACGCTCGAGTTCCACCACGGCAAGCACCACGCCGCCTACGTCAAGAAGCTCAACGAGCTCGCCGCCGGCGGCAAGTTCGAGAACGCCGCGCTCGAGGACGTGATCAAGCAGGCCGGCCCCGGCCCGATCTTCAACAACGCCGCGCAGATCTGGAACCACACCTTCTACTGGAAGTCGATGGCGCCCGCCGCGGGCGGCAAGCCGAGCGGCGACCTGGAGCAGGCGATCACCAAGGCCTTCGGCACGTTCGAGGCCTTCCAGAAGGCCTTCACCGACGCCTGCATCGGCCAGTTCGGCTCCGGCTGGGCCTGGCTCGTGCGCAAGCCCGACGGCTCGGTCGCGGTCGAGAAGACGCCCAACGCCGAGACGCCGATCACCGGTGCCAACGTGCCGCTCTTGGTGTGCGACGTGTGGGAGCACGCCTACTACATCGACAAGCGCAACGACCGCGCGGCCTACGTCGCGAGCTGGTGGAACCTGGTCAACTGGAAGTTCGCGGCGGAGAACTTCGCCAAGGCTTCCAAGCCGGCCGCGGCTGCGCGCTGAAGCGCGCGCGGTTAGAATCCGCGCGGCGATCCGGGCACCCATAGCTCAACTGGATAGAGCTCCGGTCTTCGGAACCGGAGGTTGCAGGTTCGAACCCTGCTGGGTGTACCACCTGACCCGCGCCGATTACGGCTGCCAGGTCACCTGCGCCGCATCGGTCACGTTGAACTGGTTCGCCGCAGTCGGGCAACCCGGGAGCAGGACCGTCGTGTCGCGGTAGTACACCTGGTAGTAGCGGATGTCGCCGGGGTTGAGCGGCGCGCCCACCGTGGCCGACCGAACCGGAACGCTCGGATCGCCGGCGCCCGGGGCCGTGATGCTGCCGCCGGCCGCGATCTTGATGTAGAGGCGCTTGACGACACCAGCAGCGCAACGGACGCCGTGGCCGAAATTGACGCCCGCGTTGAACACCGAGCCCTGGATCAGCACCGAACCGACCGTCGGGTTCTCGTCCGAGGTCGTGAAGACCAGCGTGGGATTCGCCAGCGAGTTCGATCCCGAGCCGCTGATGGAGGCACCGCCGGTCGCGCCCTTGTTGTTGCAACCGCGCTCGGGACCTCCCGGCGGGTTGGAGCAGGGGCAGCTGTTGATGCCCGGATCGCCCGGCGTGCAGGTGTACGTCGCCGGACCGGACGGGGTGTAGTCGACCTCCATGTCGTCCATCATCATGAAGCCGCCACCGAGCGGCGCGGGGCCCCAGATCTGCACGGACTTGATCTGCGGCGCGGCGCTCAAGTCCCAGCCGTTCCAGGTCCAGCTGCAGTTCGCGGGCGCGCTGATCGTCAGGGTCGCGACCGGATTGCCGCCCGAGTCGAAGAAGATCGCGGTGCCGTCGTCGACGTTGTAGTTGTTCCCGAACATGCCCCCGAAACGCTGCGGGGGAAAGTCGAACGTGTACTGGCAGTACCCTGTGGAGCTGCCCAGCAGGTGGATTCCCGAGTTGGGGTAGATCTGGCAGATGAAGCCCCAGCCGCCTGTGATGTTGCAGCCGGCGCTGCCCGGCGTGCACAGGTCGGCGGTGTTGTTGAACACCCGGCCTGGTACGCAGGCGGTCGAGCCGGTGGGCTGGGATTCGAAGCCCTCGGGTTGGGTGCCGGTGAACGGGCCCGTCGCGGTGATCTGGGCACTCGCGCTGGCCGCGAGGGCGAACGCGCATAGAAGGGTGAGCGGGGGGCGGTGCATGCAGATGCTCCTGGGGGTGTGCCGGACACGACGAACTTGCCCGCGTCGAGGTGACCAGACCGTATCACGCTCTGCATGGAGCGAAAGGGGGCTGTGCCGAAGCGCGCGCAACGGTCGCTCGACAACCGCGCGAACCCCTCCGTGTTCAGGTCGGTGAGACAGCCGTCGATCCCCAGGCTATTGTGGAGGGCTGAAGGCTCATCCCCAGCGCGAGAGGACCCGTACAAGGGCATCGACCTAGTGTTCCAGGCACCATGCTCCGTACCCACGCTCACACTCGTCGCTGGGCCCTGCTCGCTCTTGGACTGCTCGGATTGTCCTGCCGCGCGCCGGCTCCGCCCGATATCCCCTTTGCGCCCGCGGCCCGCGCTCCAGTGGCGGGGCACCCACGCCCCGAAGACCTCCTGCCTGGCCTGTTCGTGAAGCAGCACTACGGGGTGCTGATCGCGGGGAAGAAGGTCGGTCATCAGACGCAGGTAACGCTGGTTGACCCGGCCAGCGGCGAATACGTCTACCGGGAGGACTCGGTAGTGCAGTTCGAGAATGCAGGCCAACCTTCGATCCTGCTCGAGCACGAGGTGCGGCGCTATGGGGCAGCGGCGCCTCACGCCCTGGTCCTGGCCGAATCGACGAGCGCCGAGGACGGTGTCGTCACGACACGTCGGCTGAAGCACGGCGCCGATGGCTGGACTCTGGACACGGTCGACAACGGCCAGGCCGCGACGCTGCCGATCCCCGAGGTTCACGAGGAACTGGAGCAGAACTTCGTGCAGACGCGCGCGGCCATCGACGGCGAGGCTCCCTTCGAGTGCCGTGTCGAGACCTTCCAACTCGAATCGGGCCGCATGAGGTCGACGCGCTTGAGGTCGAAAGGCCCCGGGCTCGCGGCCACCACGTCGCGCGCGCTCGTCGTGCGTCGCGTCGAATCGCTCACGGAGGGCGAGGACGCTGCGGCGGAGCTCGAGTACGACGCGACGGGGCAACTGCTGCGTTGGCGCGTACCTGGTCTCGTCGAACTGGTGGCTATGGAGGAAGCGGCCGCAAGTGCGCCCAACAGCGGATTTGATCCCCTGGTCGATCTCGCTATCCGCGTGACAGGTGTACAGGCGCGGCCCGAGGGGGCAACGCAGATGCGTCTGGAGTGGCGCGGTGTCGATACGCTGCTCCCCGAGCGCGAGTTCCAGCACGCACGCTGGCTCAAGGAAGGAGAAGCGCAAGAACTCGTGCTCGACGTTGCGCGTGTTCCCTCGCGCGACGAGCTGGCTGCATCCGTTCCGGTCGAGCTGCAGCCGGAGCTCGCCGCCGATCCATCCTGCGAGGTCGATGACCCGCGCATCCGCGCACTGGCGACGAAGATCGCGCCGTCGTCGAATGACGCCTGGGAGCGCACGCGGCGCATCGTGCGCTGGGTCGATCGGGAGCTCGTCACTTCGTACAACAGCAATCACTCGACGGCGCTCGGGGTGCTCGAAGCGCGTGCCGGGGACTGCACGGAACACACCTTGCTGGCCTGCGCCCTGCTGCGTGCTGCCGGGATTCCCTCGCGCAGGGTCGCGGGCGTGATCCTGATGGACAGCGATCCGCCGACGTTCGGGCAACACGCCTGGATCGAGGTCTGGATCGGCCGCTGGATCCCCGTCGATCCGACCTGGAGCCAGGCCCCGGCCGACGCAACGCATGTCTACTATGGCGACGAGGACGCGGTGCGCTTCCTGGCCGCCCCAGGCATGAGCGCGAACGTGACCTCGGTCGAGCCCAAGTGACGCGCTCTCCGGCAAGACCCTGCCCAGCGAGGTCGAGGTCGGCGAACGCGACCGCGAAGTGCGCCCTCAGGGCATCGAGTGGCAGGAGTTGCAGGCCACCGGTGTGCCCTTCGGCAGGTGCGCCGAGCCGTCCTCGTTGTTGAACGTGCGCTCGGCCGCGGTGCGCGAGAGCACCGTCCCCAGCAGGTCCGCGCCGTGGCAGGCCTGGCAGGCCGCGTGGTTCTGCTGGTAGAGCCCGCCGTGTCCTTCTCCGGCGAAGCCGCCGCCGATCGGGTGCATCCCGTGCGGGCCGTTCAAGCTCGAGGAGAGCGATTCGGCGTGGCACGCGACGCAGTCCATGATCGGACCGGCGTGGCCCTGGATCTGCATCGCAGCCACGTTGTCGTTGGCGGCCGCGTCCGCATTCGGCCACTCGGCGTGCGTGCTGCCGTGGCAGCCTTCGCAGCGCACGCCGCCGTGGCCCTTGCTGAAGCGGAAGAGCGTGTTCGCGTTCTCGGCGAAGCGCGAGTTCGAGGCCAGGATCGGCGAGGCCGCCGGGTCGCCCGTGCGCCAGGCCTGCGCGAGACGGATGCCGCCGGGAGCCGGAACGGTGCCGCCGCCCGAGAGATGCGTGAGCGCATCGCCGGTGTGGCACGACTGGCAGCGCGGCAGATCCATCCACGAGCGGCGCGACTGCCCGTCGTTCTGGCCGTCCATGCTCCCGCCCACGGCGAGCGGGAAGTCGCCGCCGACCGAGCGCATGTCCCCGTGGCAGTTGAAGCACTGCAGGCCGCCCGTCGCCATCGCCCCGCGCAAGCACTGCGTGATCACGCCGGGGTGGCACTGGTAGCAGGTCTGCGCCGGGCTGCCGCCGGGCGGGAAGATCGGGGCGCCCTGCGAGTCGGTCAGGGCGCCGTGGTAGGAGTGCATCACGACCGACATCCTGGGCGCCGTCTGCGGGTCGCCCGCTCCGGCGAGGTCGAGCGGCGGCGAGTAGTGGCAGCTGGCGCACAGCACCGGCGTCTGGCTGGCGAGCTGCGTGCCGATGCGGTAGTCGTGCAAGAAGAGCACGTTCCACTTCGACTGCAACTCGAGGTCGGCATCGCCGGACCAGGTCACGCCCGGGTCGCTGGCGGCGATCCCGCCCGTGACGTGGCAGTTGCGGCAGTCCGTCTCGGTCGCGACCGGCACCACGACGTCGGTGGTCGCCAGCGTGTTCCCGCCGAGGTCCTGGGCGCGGATGCGCAGCAGCGGATAGGGCACGTAGGCGCCGGCATCGTCGCTGGGCGTGATCGGGATCCCGAACGCGCGGTAGGCGCCGTCGCCGGCGACCCAGCTCATGGGCTGCGGGCCGTTCGGTGTCGCGTCGTTCGGCATGTAGAGACCGGTGAGGCCCATCCCGGACGGCAGGTTCGCTCCGAAGAGTTCCTGCGCGTAGCTCCAGAATTCGGTCTTGCCCGTGCTGTGCGTGTTGATCGAGCCGCTCGCGTCGGCGATGCCCTCGTAGCTGACCTGCGCGCCGGCCGGGTCGAGCAGCTGCGGGTGCGCCCCGGGGCGGCGGTAGAGCACTTGCGCGTTGACGACGTTGAAGGGCGGCAGGATCGAGTAGACCGAGAACTCCCGGTCCATGCAGTGCATGCCCAGGTCGTTGGCCGCGAGCACACGGTAGTCCCCGGGCGGGTTCGTCGACGATTCGGAGCTGGAGGAAGAACCCCCGCTGCAGCCTGCGAGCGGGAGGACGAACAGTGCGACTCGGGTAGAGAGATTCATGGGGGACCGCGCTAGCCCGATTATGGCACAGGCAACACTCCGACTTAGGGCGTAGGCCTGCACTCGTCCCTGCCCGGTGTACCATCCCGCTCGAACGCCGTCGCATCTCACGGGAGGATCCTCTTGCCCGCATCCGCACTGCTCACTCGTCGCTCCGCGCTCCCTTTCGTCCTCGGGCTGCTGGCCTTCGGGCCGGGCTGCAGGAGCGTCCCGAGCTCGCCGCAGGCGGGTCCTGCGCCCGCGGTTTCCTCGGCTCATCCCGAGCGCGAGTTGGCGAGCGCCCAGGACCGGCTGGCGATCGCCAGGCTGCAGCTCGACCTCGGAGAGCAGCGCGCCGAGTCTACCCGCGTCCGCAAGCAGGCCGAACTCGAGCTGGCTCGGGGCGAACTGACCCAGTTCGACGAGAGCGATGCGCCCAACCAGCTCGCCCAGTCGAAGCTCGAGCTGGCCCGGCGGCGTGACTCGCTCACGGAACAGCAGGAAGAGCTGGCGCAGCTCGAGATGCTCTACGAGAAGCAGGACCTGGCCGACAAGACGCGCGAGATCGTGCTGCAGCGCGGCCGGCGCCGCGTCGAACGGGCACAAGACGAGCTCACGATCGCCGAGCGCGAGGCCGCGACGCTGGAGACGCGCACGTTGCCGCGCCAGCGTGCCCGGCTGGCGCTCGGCGTCGAGGCCAAGACGCGCGAGCTGGCCGAGGGCAAGCCCGAGGCCGAGGTGGCGCAACTGGAGCGGCGCCTCGCGCTGCGCACGGCCGAGGCGGAGCTGCAGGCCGCGCAGGAGAAGGCGGCCGCGGCCGGCGGGAAGCCGTGATCGTCGCCGCGCTGGCCTGCGCGCTGCTGCAGCGCACGGGGCCGAGTCCGAGCGAGGCCGAGCTGCGCGGCGCGGAGAAGCGCGCGCTGGTCTATCTGCTCGCGCACCAGGAGTCGGACGGCTCCTTCGGCAGTGCGCGCAACGGCTCGTTCAACGACCTGTGGTCGAACCCCGAGACGCACCGGGCCTGGATCACGGGCACGAGCGGCTTGGCGGTGATGGCGCTGCTCGGCGAGGGCCCGGAGGCCGATGCTGGCCTGAAACGCGGCGTCGAAGCGCTCGTGGCGCTGCGCGACCTGAAGCGCGTCTCGGACTGGGACATGGACGACGTCTGGGGCTACGTCTACGGACTGCAGGCGCTGGCACGCGTGCTGCAGGATCCGCGCTTCGCGCACTCCGAGCGGCGCGCCGCGATCGAGGATGCGGCGCGCACCTACCTGGAGAAGCTCGCGCGTTGCCGCGCAGGCGGCTGGGGCTACTACGCCTCCACCAAGGCCGCCTGGCTGCCCGAGTGGTCGACCTCCTTCACGACCGCGGCGGCGGTGCTGGCGCTGCTCGACGCGCGCGGCGCGGGGCTCGAGGTCCCCGACAAGCTGCTCGAGCCCGCGCTCAAGACCATCGAGCAGTGCCGTCTGCCGACGGGTGCCTACACCTACAGCGCCGAGGCGATCCCCAGTCCGGGCCGGCTCGAGGGCATCGACAACGTGAAGAGCGCGCTCGGGCGCATCCAGGTCTGCAATCTGGCGCTGCTGCGCGGCGGGCGCAGCGTGAGCGTCGAGCAGCGCACGCGCGGCCTCGATGCGTTCTTCGAGCAGCACCGCTTCCTCGAGATCGGGCGCCGGCGGCCGATTCCGCACGAGGGCTACTACGCCGTCGCGGGCTACTTCTACTACTTCGGGCACTACTACGCGGCCGAGCTGATCGCGAGCTTGCCCAGGGAGCAGCGCGAGCCGTATGCCTCGCAGCTGCTGCGTGTGGTGCTCGACACGCAGGAGGCGGACGGCTCGCTGACGGACTACGTCATGCACGACTACCCGCGCGTCTACGGCACGGCCTATGCGCTGCTCGTGATGCAGATCGCGAGCGCGGCGCGTTCAGCGCAGCACTAGGTCCTGCTTGCCGTCGAGCGTCGAACCGGGGATCGCGGGCAGTCCGAGCAGCTGCAGCACGACGTTGCCCGCCTCGCCGTTGCGCACGGGCGGCAGGCCCGGCGCCGCGCTGGGCGGATTCGCGAGCGAGGGGTCCTTGCGCGTCGCCGCGTTGAGCGCATACAGCTCGCCCTTGTGCCCGTCGCCGGTCCAGACGACGAACGGGATGATGTAGTCGACCCACATCCGGTTCTGGTCGTGGCTCTTGAACGGCGCACCGCCGCCGTGGTCGGCCGTGAGCACGATCGCCGTGTGGCCGGCCAGGCGCGGCTGCGCGTCGATCGCGGCCAGGATCTTCTGCAGCTCGAGGTCCACGCGCTGTACGGCCTTGAGGTACTTCGAGCCCGGCGAGAGGTCCCAGCCCGAGGCGTGCGCAGTCAGGTCGGTGATCGCGAAATGCACGAAGACCACGCTCTTCTTCGCGCCATCGCCCAGCTCGCGCAGCACGCCGTCGCCCATGTCCTCGGTCTTCTCGCTGAAGACGTAGCTGTCGAGCTTGTCGCGGCCGTCGTCGGGCGCGAGCGCGTCGGGTGCGCCGTCGCGCTCGTCGTAGCTGTGGTCGTAGAGCGCGAACTTGGGCTTGCCGGTGAGCAGCGCCGTGTGCCAGCCGCGGTCGTGCACGACGTCGAACAGGCTGGCGACGTACTCGCCCTTGTTCTTGTGCAGCGTCGCGTCCTCGGCGGCCTCGTCGTTCTGCACCCAGCCGTGGCCCGCCGGACCGAGCACCGGCCGCCCGGTGAGCATCGAGGTGTGGTTGGGCAGCGTGATCGAGTAGTCCGGATCGCAGCGCGCGTTGAGCGTGCTCGCACCGCCGAGCAGGCGCGTGAAGGCCGGCAGGGCTGCCGGCGCCAGCGCCAGCAGCGCGTCGCTGCGCAGACCGTCGACGCTGACCAGCACGGCGTTCTCGAGCGCTGCGGGGCGCGGCGGATCGTCGGTGCCGGCCCCGGGCGTGAGGAAGAGCGGCAGCAGCAGCGGCGACAGGAGCATCCCGAGAGCATACGGCGTGGCGCCGCGGAGGCTATGCTGGGCCCGGGAGGAGCGCTCGCCTGTCGATCCCGATCCGATGTTCGCTGCGCTGTGCGTGCGCGGCCCTGGCGGCGTTGGCCGCCCCGGGGCTGCACGCCCGCGCCCAGGACGCGGCCAGCGTGCAGGCCGCGCGCGAGTGGAACCAGCCGCGCGGGGACGCCGATCTCTCGGCCAGCTGCGACGTCGAACCGATCGTGCGTCCGCCCGTCGAGAGCTGGCGCGTGGGCTTCCAGGAGCTGTACGCCGAGCCGGTCTGCTGGGGCGGGATGGTCTTCGTCGCCGGTCTGCAGCAGCGCGGACCGATGCTCTACGTGCTCGACCTGAAGACCGGCAAGAGCGCGGTCGCCTCGACCCGGCTGCCGGGCGCCAAGCAGGGCTGGCTGGCGGTCTGGCAAGGCTTCGTCGCCTTCGTGCAGCCCGATGCTGTGCAGATCCTGAGCCTGCGTGGCGGGCAGATCAGCACCGCGCGCAAGAGCGTCCCGGTCTCGCTCCCCGGACCGCCGAGCGTGCTCGCCGGGCAGCTGTTCGTCTGCGACTGGCGCGACAGCGTGCACTGCATCGACCTCGACCAGGGCAAGGAGCTTGGGCACTTCGACGGCGGCCAGGGGCAGCCGGCGGTCATCGCACTGGAGGGCGAGCATCGCGCGCTGGTCGGCTCGGTGACCTTTGGCCAGCCGGATTCGCCCGACCCGAAGCTGCGTTACGTCGGTCAGTACCTGGGCCTGGAGCTGTGCGAGGTGCGCGGCCTGGGGACGCCCACGCCTGCATTCACACGCCGCAAGCCGCGCTTCCACGGCCAGTTCCGGCGCGCGCTCGACGAACAAGCGCTGGCGGGCTCCGTCCCGATCCCGGTCGGCCGGGACGAGCAGACGCACGAGCCGGGCTGGATGGTCTTCAGCACCGAGCTGCTCGAGTCGCGCGACAACCGGGCGCTGCACCTGGCGCTGTTCCCCAAGATGCTCTTCGACCTCGGCAGCCCGCCGGTCGTGGTCGACGGGCGCGCGATCGGCTTCTCGCAGTCGGGCGACCTGGTCTTCGCCAACCCCGACGGCCGCTACTCGGCGATCCTCGAGGACCGCAAGGCGCCCGCGGCGCAGCGACGCACGTCCGGGGCGACGCGCGCGCGCGGCGTGCTGTACCTCGAGAACTGGGCCCTGCGCCTGGATGACGCGCGCGTGCTGTGGGAGCTGCCGCAGCTCGATCTCGCGCACGGACTGTGGCCGGTCGCCGACGGCCTGGCGCTGTACGTCAGCGCCAAGAACGAGCTTGTCTGCCTGCGCGATCCGGGCCTGGAGCCGGCCGCGGCGGGTGCGGGCGCAGCGAAGGCCGCGCCGCTCGCGCGCAAGGCGCCGCGGCCGAGTGCGCCGGGCAGCGGGGAGGCGCTCGTGCTGCGCGACGGGACGCGACTGCCGGGCAGCGTGCGCCGCGCCGCCGACGGCAGCGTCGAGCTGACGCCCGAGCACGGCGCGCCGCGCAGCTTCGCCCCGGGTGAGCTTTCGCTGCTCGAGACGCGCGCGGGCGTCGAATGCGTCGGCCCCGAGTTGGGCGTCTACCGCGCTGCGTGCGCCAGCTGCAGCTACGACTACCGCGAGTCGCTCGCCGCACAGCTCGAGACCTACCTGCAGTTCGGGCTGGTCGACGAGGCGCGCGCGCTGATGAACCTGCAGAAGGACTTCGGGGCCGAGGCGAGCGAGCTGGCTGCGCTGGACAAGCGCCTC
This sequence comes from uncultured Planctomycetota bacterium, assembly GCA_963829015.1. Taxonomy (GTDB): domain Bacteria; phylum Planctomycetota; class UBA1135; order UBA1135; genus JADJLZ01. The sequence continues at coordinate 1,610,973 of CAWHGR010000001.1, forward strand.
TCCGGCCGCGCCGCGCGCGACGACCGCGCGGTCGCGCGCCTGCACGAGGCCGGACAGAAGGAGGAGGCGCGCCTGCGCGAGAAGGGCGCCCGGAAGTTCCTCGAGAGCGCGCGCTGGTGCCGCGAGCACGCCCTCAACCTCGCGGCGAGCGTGCTCTACGCCGATGCGCTGCGCGTCGATGCCGGCTGCGCGGGCGTCGCCGAGGAGGTGGCGCCGCTGGTGCCGACGGGCGCGCCCTGGCACGCCGAGCCGGATGCCGTGGCGCGCTGGCTGGCGCTGGCGCGCGCGATCCTGCCGGCGGACGGCGGCGTGGTCGCGCCTGGGGACCCGGTCTGGAAGCGCCTCGCGGGGAGCTGCTGGGCGGCGCAATCGATCGTGCTGCGCAGCCCGAACCTCGAACTCGTTTCGCGCGAGCTGGACGCGCGCATCCTCGGCCGCGCGCTGCAGCTGGGCGAGCGCACGCTCGAGGTGCTGCAGCACCTGCTGGGCGAGGGCTCGGGCTCGCCCGGGCGTCTCGACGTGCGTTTGCACGCGAACCGTGCCGAGTACCTGGCCGAACTCAAGCAGACGACCGGCGCGGCGACCGAGTGGATGGCCGGCCACTACTCGCCGGCCGAGAACGTCTCGCGCTTCTACGTCGCGCGCGAAGGCGGCGAGACCGACAGCACGGCGCTCGAGCGCGTGCTGGTGCACGAGCTGGCGCACCACTTCATCGAGTCGCGCTGGATCGGGGGCGCCCGCGAGCTGCTGCCGGCGCGCCAGTCCGAGCCCGGCTTCTGGATCGTCGAGGGCCTGGCCGAGTTCGTCAGCGGACAAGTGCTCGAGATGGACCGCCGCGGCGAGCGCGTCGACGACGCCGAGGTGCTGGCCGTGGACGCGACCGCGCAGATCGAGGGCGAACGCATGCTGATCCCGATCGCGCGCCTCGTCGATCTCGACCACGGCGCCTTCTGGAAGCTGGGCGACAAGGCGCTGGCGGGGATCCGCCTGCGGCACTCGCTGGGCTCGGCGGAGCTCACCGAGCGCCAGATCTTCTACCAGGAGTCCGCGGCGCTGGTCTTCTACCTGCTCAACGAGTCCGGACGACGCCACGCGGCGCTCGTGCCCGAGTACCTGCGCAGCTGGTACCGCAACAGCCTCTCCGCCGAGAGCTGGCGCGCGCTGGGCTACGACTCGAGCGAGGAGCTCTCCCAGGGCTTCGTCGAGTTCCTGGAAGCACGCCGCAAGCGCTGAGGGATCACCAGAGCGCCAGCTCGCGGCGCTTGTTCCACAGCAGCACCAGGAAGAACGGCCCGCCGAGCAGCGAGAGCATCACGCCGGGCGGGATCGCGCGCGGGCCGAGCACCAGGCTCTGCAGGAACTCGACGCCCAGCAGGAACAGCGCCCCGAGCAGCGCCGAGGACCAGAGCAGCACGCGGTGGCTGTGGCCCGCGAGCAGCCGCGCGAGGTGCGGCACGATCAGACCCACGAACGCGATCTGTCCGGCCACCGCGACCGCGCACGAGGCAGCCAGCGTCGCGGCGCACAGCGCGATCCAGCGCACGCGCGCCGTGTCGACGCCCAGCGCCTCTGCGTCCTCCAAGCCGGCTTGCATCAGGTCGAGCTCGTAGGAGACGAAGGGCAGCACGCCCAGCGCGAGCGAGAGGCCACCCCAGACGAGCAGCGCGTGCTGCGCGGTGCGGTCGTCTAGAGTGCCGAAGCTCCAGACCAGGATGCTGCGCGAGACGTAGTTGCTGTCGAGCACCGCGGACTGGATCCACTGCATCAGCCCGCCCAGGATCGTGTTGAGCGCGATGCCCATCAGCAGCAGGGCCGGGATCGAGACGCGGCCGGCGCTGGTCGCGATGCGGAAGACGAAGGCGCCGGCTCCCAACGCCCCGCCGAGCGCGAAGAGCGGCACGATCCAGCCCGCGTCGGCGCCGCTCGGGAGCAGGTAGCGCTCGGTGCCGAAGGAGCCGAGCAGCACCACGGCGGCGACCGCGCCCAGACTCGCGCCCGAGCTGATGCCCAGGATCGAGGGCGAGGCCAGCGGGTTGCGGAAGAGACCCTGCACCAGCGCGCCCGCGAGGCCCAGCGCCGCGCCCACGCCAGCCGTGGTCAGCGCCTGCCACAGGCGCAGGTCGACGATGGCGTCGAAGCCCGCGCGTGACCCGCCGCCAAGCAGGCGTTCGAGCGCGCTCCAGGCTTCGGCGGGTGAGAGGCGCAGGCTCGACTTCCCGACGCACAGGCTGGCCAGGCACAGCAGCGGGACGAGCGCGCCTCCGCAGACGGCCAGCGTCCGCGCGCCGAGCACGGCGCGCCGCGCGGCGATGGGATGGGGCGCGCTCATCGGGCGCAGCATGGGAACCGCGCGGCGGCCGGGTGTCAACGCGCTGGGCCCGGGCGCCGCGGCGAGGCACAATCCCGAGGCGTGCAAGCGCCCTCCGAGTTCCCCGTCCTCTCTCGCGCACGCGTGCGCGAGCTCGACCGCCGGGCGATGGAGCAGTACGGCGTCCCGGGCGTCGTGCTGATGGAGAACGCGGGCGCCGGCGCGAGCCGCTGGATCCTCGCGCGTGCTGCGCGCGAGGGCTGGACGCGGCCGAGCGCAGGCATCGCCTGCGGCGGGGGAAACAATGGCGGCGACGGGTATGTCGTCGCGCGGCATCTCGCCAACGCCGGCTGGGACGTGCGCATCGCGAGCACCGTGCCGCTCGAGGACCTGCGCGGCGACGCGGCCGTCATGGCGCGCATCGTGCACGCGATGGGCATCCGCTGCGACGGCCTGGGCGAGGGTCCGACGCTGCTCGTCGATGCGCTGCTGGGCACCGGTTTCCAGGGGGCGCTCCGGCCGGAGCTGGCAGCCGCGATCGCGGCGCTGAACGCCGCGCACGCCCGGCTGGTCGTGGCACTCGACCTGCCCTCCGGGCTCGACGCCGACACGGGCGCCCGCAGCGATCCCTGCGTGCGGGCAGACGCGACGCTTACATTCGCGGCTCGCAAGCCGGGGCTGCTCGTGCCGGCAGCCAGGCCCTTCGTGGGCGAGCTCGTGTGTGTCGATATCGGCGCACCACGCGCGTTGCTTGCCGAGCTGGCTTCGGGAGCGTAGCGTGGAGTGCCGAAGAGGTACCCCATGCTGCTGCGCATTCCTGTCCTGCTTGCCTTGACCGTCGCTGCCTCCGCCGCCCTCCCGGCCGGCGTCAAGGTCGGTGATTCCGTGACGCACCAGTTCCGCGAAGCGCCGCTCAACGGCGGCGGGATCAAGACGCTGCAGGACTTGCGCGGGACTCCGGTCCTGATCGAGTTCTGGGGCACGCATTGACCCGGTTGCATCGGGGCGTCCGTGCCGGCGTCCATCAAGCTCCTCCAGCAGTACGGTGACGATCTGCAGGTGCTCTTCGTCGAGAGCCAGGGTGCGAGCGCACCGGAGGCCGCGGCCTTCGTGCTCAAGCAGAAGTGGCTCGGCGGCGCGGGCGGCATCTGGACCATCGAGCATCCCTGCGACAGCGGTTCGCCGGGGTTGCCCTCGGCCGTGCTGATCGGCAGCGACGGGAAGGTGCTCTACAACGGCAACCCGCTCGACGGCCACAAGGAGATCTGCCGGCTCGTGGACGCGGACATCGCCGCGCGCCGCAATGCTCCGGCCGACACGCCCAAGGCGCTCAAGTCGGCCTGGACCGCCTACGCCAAGGGCAAGGTCGGCGAAGCGCTGAAGCAGGTCGACGCGATCGCCGAGAAGGATCGCCCCGCGCTGGGCGACGCCTGGCAGTCGACCCGCGACGAGTTCCTGAAGCGCACGCAGCGCTCGATCGAGCGCGCGCAGTGGGAGCTCGACCACGGCTATCCGACGCGCTGCGCGTCGCGCCTGGACAGTCTGGCCAAGGCCTGCGAAGGCCAGGCCGAGCTGAAGAAGTCCATCGACGAGGTGCGCGCCAAGCTCGCCAGCCCCGAGGGTCTGGCCGAGAAGGAGGCCGCCAAGGTGCTCGAACGCGCGGAGACCGCTTACTACGAGAAGGGCGGCGACGACGCGACGCGCAAGGACCTCGAGCGGCTGCTGCCCAAGCACGCCTCGACGAAGGTCGGAGAACGCCTGCGCGGCGTGCTCGCGATCGGCGCGAAGTAGTGCCTGGGCCCGGGAATGGCCCGGTCAGGAGCGCGTAAGCGCGCGCCATGGAACCCATCCAGAGCGATCTGCGCCCCGAGGACAAGAACTGGGGCATGCTGGCCCATCTGTTGACCCTGCTCGGCTACGTGGTGGTCTTCGGCCACTGGATCCCGCCGCTGGTGATCTACCTGACCAAGAAGGACTCGAGCGCCTTCGCCACGGGCGAGGCCCGCGAATCGCTCAACTTCCAGATCTCGGTCTTCCTGGCGCTGGTGCTCCCGCTGCCGCTCCTGTGCCTGGTGATCACGATCCCGTTCATCGTGCTCTGGCTGATGCTGGTCGCGCTGGCGCAGCTCGTGCTGCCGATCCTGGCAGCGGTCAAGGCCGCCGACGGAGTCGCGTTCCGCTATCCGCTGACGCTGCGCCTGGTGCAGTGATCAGGCGCTGTGCACGCGCAGGTCGGTCCTGCGCGGGGGCGGCTGGAACGTGCCTTCGCTGGACTTGCGCAGTCCGCCCCCGCCGCCGAGCTCGAAGCGCGTGAGCAGGTACGGGTGTCCCTCGCCGGTCGGACTGCGGCCGTCGTCCTCGTACAGCCAGCCGCGCGCCGAGCCGAGCGGATCCATGAAGGCGTGCAGCAGGATCGGCGCTGCGAGTGCGGCTTCGGCGCGCAATCCGGGCGGGGCGGTCGGGATGATCGAGCCGGCGCGCGCGAAGACCGGCGTCGTCCCGAGCGGCGCCGCAACGCGCACGCGCGGCTCGCACAGCGGCGCGCCGCCTTCCGGGAACGGGTACCAGCCGCCCGGGTTGGGCGGCAGCAGCACGTCGCGCTCGCGCTCGCCCGCGCGCACGACGGGCGCGACGAGCAGATCGTCGCCGAGCAGGAACTGGTCGTCGCAGGTGCGCAGCCAGTCCTCGTGCGGCGCGGCCCAGAAGCTCGGGCGCGCGAGCGGCAGGCCGGCGGCGAGCGCGCGCTCGAGTTGCGTGTAGAGGTAGGGCAGGAGCTCATAGCGCCGGCGCAGCGCGGCCTTCACGCAGGCCTCGACCTCGGGCCCGAAGCTCCAGGGCTCCTTGCGGCAGGCACTCTTCTCCGAGTGTCCGCGCACGAAGGGCAGGTAGGCGCCCAGCTCGAACCAGCGCGCGAACAGCTCGGGCTCGGGATCGCCGTCGAAGCCGCCGATGTCCGGGCCGCTGAGCGGCTGGCCGCACAGGCCCAGCGAGAGCACCATCGGGATCGACCAGGCGAGGTCGGTCCAGGTGGCCTGGTTGTCGCCGGTCCAGGTCGCGGCGAAGCGCGCGCCCGCGAGGTGGTTCGAACGCGTCAGCACGAAGGGCCGCAGCTCCGGGCGTGCGCGCACGAGACCCTCGCGCGTCGCCTGCGCCATCAGCTGGCCGTAGAGGTTGTGCAGGCGCGCGTGCGGCCCGCCGCCCAGGCCGCGGTGCAAGGCCTCGTCCGAGAGCGTGCGGCGCGCGGTGCGGAAGAGCGCGGGCTCGTTCATGTCGTTCCACAATCCATCCAGCCCGCTCGACTCGACGTGGCGCTTGACGAGTTCGGCCCACCAGGCGCGCGTCTCCTCGCGCGTGAAGTCCGGGAAGCAGCACAAACCCGGCCAGACGCGGCCCGCCACCGGCCGGTCGCGCGCGTCGGTGACGAAGTGGTGGCCGGCCAGCGCGCCCTTGGCGACCGGGTCGTCCGGGTCGAGCACGATGCCCGGATCGAGGATCCCGACGCTGTGCAGGCCGCGCGCGTGCAACTCCGCGTTCATCTCGGCCGGCGCGGGGAAGCGCTCGGCCTCCCAGCTGAAGACGCGGAAGCCCTGCATGTGGTCGATGTCGAGCCAGAGCGCGTCGAGCGGCAGCGCGCGCAGGTCGAACTCGCGCGCGATCTCGAGCACTTCCTTCTGGCTGGCGTAGCCCCAGCGGCACTGGTGGTAGCCCAGCGACCAGAGCGGCGGCAGCTCCACGCGCCCGATGCGCTCGGCCAGCGCGCCGAAGAGCGCCGGCAGCTCGGCCGCCTCGAAGATCAGCAGCTCGAAGGGCTCGCCCTCGAACGAGAACTCGACGCCGTCCGGCGCGACCGAGAGCGTGCCGCGCGCGCAGCTGTCCGCCAGCACGCCCAGCGCGCGCCCGCCGGGCAGCAGCGCCAGCACGAAGGGATGCGACTGGTAGAGCGCCTGCGTCTCCTCGCCGTAGCGCCAGGCGTCGGTGTTCCAGAACGAGAGCGTGCGCCCGTCGCGCACGAGTCGTCCGGCGGCCAGGCCGCCGCCGTAGAAGGTCGCGCGCGGGTCGACGATCACCTGCGCGCGCAGCACCTCGCCGTCGAACTCGAAACGCACGCGCTCGTCGCGCGGCGCGGGCAGGCTCTCGCGCCCCGGCGGCAAAGGCAAGAGCACGATCGAAGGCGCACGCGGCTCGCGCTGGTCCAGCAGTCGCGGCCGCGAGCCGGTCACGCGGCACAGGCGGCCCTGCGCATCGTGGAAATCACTGACCCAGGTCGAGACGGAGGCCACGCCGCCGCCGTCGATCGGCATCTCGGCCAGCGAGGGCACGCCCTGGCCTCCGTGCAGTCGCTGCTGGCGCGGCTTGCGTTGTTCGGTCATGCCCGATCTCCGAAGAACTGGAAGCGGATCGTGTGTTCGACGACTTCGTTCGGCGCGCCATCGGGAAGCTGCACGCGCAGGTGTCCCCATTCGAAGTGTCCATGCTCGCGTTGGGCTCCGGCGACCGTGATCGCCCGATCGCAGCGGAAGGGCAGTTCGTGCAGCGTGCCGGCCGGCCCGCTGACCTGCCACTCGACAGCGCCGGGCACCTCGCGCGCTTCAAGCAAGCGCAGCGCGACCGTGTCGGGCGCCCTGTGTTCGCCGGCGAGGTTTGTCAGCGGACCGCATTCGACCCGGAGAATGAGCAGCAGTGTGTCCGCCGACCGCCAGGCGAACGGAAAGCTGGTGACCTCCATTTGCTCGGTCTTGCCGCCGAGCGTGCGCTGCGCGGTGCACGAGCGCAGCGTCGTCCCCGGGGGCAGCGGCAGGTCGACAACGATGTCGAGTTCCTCTCCCTCGCCCGGATGCACAGCGAGCGTCCAGTGCTCGTCCTCGACCTGCACGCGGAAAAAGTCGATGCGCACGCGCTTTCCGCGTACCGGGAAGCGCACGAAATCCGTCCAGTCGCCCGTGCCGAGCATGCTGGGCCGCAGGTGCAACGCACCGTCCGGAGCGATACGCGCGCCGAGCCAGCCGTGCACCAGGGACTGCACGACGGCTGCCGAGGAGAAGACCTGGTGTGGCACGCCGCGCGCCGGTTCGACGCGCCGGTCGCCGAGCAGGTGCTCGGGAACGAAGCCGATGCCCGTCAAGCCGTCCAAGCCGACGAGCTCGCGCAACTGCTGCCAGCCGGCAAGCTCCTGGTGGTGTTCGTACAGTGCCAGCACGTTGAAGTTGGCGAGGTAGGGGAAGACGCTGCCGGTGTTGTAGTCGGAGGGATCGTAGACGCTCGAGCGCGAAGAGAACATGCGCGGCCCCCAGCCCGTCGCGAGCTCGGGGCGGTTGAGTTGCGCCGCGGTCTTGCGCGCGCGCCCCGGGTCGCCGATGCCGCGTGAGAGCGGGTGGGCGGTGTACGCGTTCAGGTCGTCGCACAGCGTGCCGTCGACGAGGTGGGCGAAGCCGTAGCGCTGCTCCTTCTCCGACCAGAAGCTCTCGAAGCCGTGCTCGGCCTCGGCAAGGCGCCGTGCGGCGCGCGCGGCGAGCTCGGGCCGCTCGAGCGCGCGGGCGAGCGCCAGCAGCCCGCGCAATCCGCTGATCCAGATGCCCGAGAGGAAGATCTCCGTCTCGATCCGGCCGACGAGCACGCCCGCCTCGACGGCCGCGATCCCCGCCTTGCGGTTCGAGATCAGCCCGCGCGAGTCGAGGCAGCTCTCGCAGAAGGCCAGCGCGCGTTCGGCGCTCGGGAGTAGCTCGCGTGCGAGTTCGAGATCCCCGGAAGCGCGCACGACGTGCTCGAGCACCGCCAGGAAGGCCGGCGTGTTCCCCGCCTTGTAGTAGGCGTAGGGATAGTCCCCGACCCAATCGCACGAGCCGTGCCGACAGCACGAGCTCGTGCATCAGCTTCCCGTCCGCCCGCTGGTGGCGCGCGGCAAAGCGCAGGACCTCCTTCGCGCCCTGGAAGTCGCCGTAGGCGCACATCGCACGGGCGGCCGTCAGCGCATCGCCGTCGAAGAACCAGCCGAAGCCCGGGCGTTCGCTGGCGCCGCCCTCGCGCAGGCCGGCGACGATCCCGCGGCCGAGTCCGTCGACCTCGACCCAGGCGCGCTCGATGGCGATCTTGGCCCAGAGGAAGGCCTGCGCGATGCCCTCGTCGGCCAGCTGGAACTCGGCTGTCCGCGCCAAGAACTCGCGCCAATACTGCTCGGCCACGCAGCGGCTGGGCTGCTCGGATGCCGAGTGTTCCTTCCAGAGCGCGAGGGCGGCCCGGACCACCGCGGCCGAACGCGCCCAGCCGCGCGCGGAGTCTTCCTCCCCGAGCAGCGCCGCCGCGCGCAGCGGCTCTGGATCGCGCTCGGCACCCGCAATCGTGAAGAGTGCCGCGCCGCGCGGGGCGAGCGGCACGCGAATTCCCACCGGCCCGGAGCCCAATGAATGATCCGCGTCGAGTTCCAGCGGCAGCATGCCGGGCGCGCCCACGACCGCCGCGAAGCGCCCCAGCTCCTCGGTGAGCACAAGCGTGCCCGTGTCGCTGTCGCGCCGCGCGATGCGGCCGCCCAATCCCGCGGGCCATTGCGGCGTGAAATCCGCGGGGAAGCCCAGCTCGACCTCCAGCGCTTCCGCGCCGGAATGCTGGACGCGCAGATAGGCAAGGCGCCGGCCCCGGTCCACGCTCCAGGTGCACGTCAGGCTGAACTGCGGATGTTCGAAGTCCAGCCGCACCCGATCCGGGCGCACCTCGACGGAGGTCGCGACACTGGACAGCAGCAGCCACTCGCCCGCGGCGGAACGACGCGCGCGGAGCTCGATCCCGCGTGCCAGGCGCAGCGGCCACATCCAGAGCTCGAAGACTCCGCTCTCGCGGCCGAGCCAGGCCATGCGCGTGCCGGTCGCTTCGACGAAGCGCCGCGGGTCCGCGCGCGCGCGCAGGCAGGGGAGTTCGTCGGGTTGGCTCGGTACCATGTGCGCCGAGTGCAGAGGCTAGCTTGCAGCCGAGGTGCGGGGAAGATCGCGGCGGCGCTGCTCTTGTGCTCGGCGAGCGCGCACGCCGGCCACGAGCGCCTGGTCGTGATGGCCGAGCAGCAGGTGCTCGAGTCCTGGCCGCTGCTCGAGACGATCGCGCGGCGCTTCGAGGCGGCCGAACCCGGGCTGAAGGTCGAGCTGTACGACGAGGGCGGTGCGGTCGGGGCGCGCGACAAGATCAAGTTCCTGCTCGCGGGCGAGCTGCAGGTCGACGTGGCGCGGATCGACATCTCGGAGTTCGCGGCCTTCGTGCGCGAGGGCGCGCTGGTGGACCTGCAGCCCTACGCCGAAGCGGACGGCGAGTTCCGCGCCGAGGACATCTGGCCCTTCGCGCTGGATGCCTGCCGCGATGCGCGCGGGCACGTCTACGGGCTGCCTTCGACGTTCACGCCCTACGTGATGTACTACAACCGCGACCTGCTCGAGCAGGCCGGCGTGCCGCTGCCGCAGGAAGGCTGGACCTGGGACGATCTGCTCGCGGCGGCGCGCAAGGTGACACGCGACAGCGACGGCGACGGGCGCATCGACACGTACGGGATCTCGCTCACGCAGTGGCTGCAGGCGGTCGTGCCCTGGGTCTGGCAGAACGGCGGCGAGCTCGTCAGCGCCGACCTCTCGCACTCGCGCCTCGGCGAGCCGGAGGCGGTCGAGGCCTTCGAGTTCCTGCACCGGCTGCTGCACGAGGAGCACGTGGCTTCCTTCGACGCGAGCTTCGCCAACCAGATCAGCCAGGGACTCTTCCAGGCCGGCAAGGCCGCGTTCTACGGCCCGGTCGGCTACTGGGAGACGTACCGCTTCCGCTCGATCACGAGCTTCCACTGGGACGTCGTGCCGCTGCCGCAGCGCAAGTGCGCGGCGACCAGCGTCGCGATGACGGTCTACGTCGTGCCGCGCACCAGCGCCAACCCCGCGCGCGCCTGGCGCTTCCTGCGCCAGATGGTCGGCCCGGAGTACCAGACGCGCCTGGCGCGCATGGGCAATGGTGTCCCCGCGCTGATGGAGATCGCGCACTCGCCCGACTTCCTCAAGCCCGACGTGCCGCCCGAGAGCGAGCAGGTGTTCCTCGACGTGCTGCCGCACGCGCGCCTCTTGCCGCCGCTGGCGAACTGGAAGAAGATCGAGTCGCTGTGCCAGTCGGAGCTCGAGGGCATCCTGCTCGTGCGCGACACGGACGTGCCCGCGGCCTGCGCGCGCATGGCGGCCAAGACCGACGAGTTCCTCGAACGCGAGAGACAGCGCGGCGAGCGCCCGCGCGCACCGCTGGGCGTGCTCGAGACGAGCCTGGCGGCGAGTGCGATCGCGCTGGCCGGTTTCTTCGTCTGGCGGCGGCGCAAGCCCGACGGCCCGCTGGCGCGCGCCGAGGCGCGTTCGGCGGCGGCGCTGCTCTGGCCCTGGGCCGCGGGCTTCCTGCTGTTCCTGCTCGGTCCGGCGATCGGTTCGCTGCTGCTATCGCTGTGCGACTGGTCGCCGCTGGCGCCGCTGGAGGACGCGCGCTGGGTCGGAGCCGAGAACTTCACGCGCCTGTTCCACGACGGCACGTTCGCGAGCTCCGTGCGCGCGACGCTGGTCTACGCCCTGGCCAGCGTGCCGCTCTCGCTGGCAGCGGCGCTGGCGCTGGCGCTGCTCTTCTCCAGTGAGACGCGCCTCGCGGCCTCTGTGCGCACGCTGGTCTTCGTGCCCGCGATCGTCTCGCCTGTGATCCTGGGCGCGCTCTGGCGCTGGATCCTGGATCCCGAGCGCGGGACGGCGAACCAGATCCTGGCGCGCCTTGGCATCGACGGCCCGCGCTGGCTGCTCGACCCGCACTGGGTCGTGCCCTCGTTCGTGGTCGTCTCGCTCTGGAGCGTCGGGGCGCAGATGCTGGTCTTCGTCGCCGCGCTGCAGAGCGTCGACCGCACGCTGCTCGAGGCTGCGCGCGTCGACGGCGCGAGCCGCTGGAGGCGCCTCGTGCACGTCACGTTGCCGCAGCTCTCGCCGGTGATCCTGTTCAACGCGATCACCGGCACGGTGGCGGCCTTCCAGATCTTCGCCCAGCCGTACGTGATGACGCTCGGCGGCCCGGGCGATGCCTCGCGCTTCCTGGCGCTGTACGTCTACGAGACGGGCTTCCTGCACTTCGACATGGGCTACGCCTCGGCGATCGCCTGGGCGTTGTGCGCGCTGCTGCTGGCGGCGCTCGGCCTGCTGGTGCTCGGTTCGCGGCGCTTCGTGCACTATCGCGCCGGGGGGAATGCCGCGTGAAGCCCGCGCGCCTCGCCTGGATCGCCAGCGCGCTGCTGGTGGCCATCGCCTTCGGCTACCCGCTCTGGTTCCTGCTCACGACCTCGCTGCAGCCCGAGGGCCAGGGCCTGCAAGCGGGCAGCCTCGCGACGGCCACGCATTTCGAGAACTACGCCCGCGCGCTGCGCCAGATGGGCGACTTCCCGCGCCTCTTGCTCAACACCCTGCTGGTGACCGTGCTCTCGATCGCCGGCCAGCTGTGCACCTGCTCGCTGGCGGGCTATGCGCTCGCGCGCGTGCGCTTCCGCGGCCGCGAGCTGTGCTTCGCGCTGGTGCTGGCGGCCATGTGCTTCCCCGACACGGTCGGTTCGATCGCGCGCTTCCTGCTGTTTCGCGCGCTGGGCCTGGTCGACGGCTACGCGCCGCTCGTGCTGCCGACGGTGCTGGGGGGAGCGCCGCTGTTCATCTTCCTCTTCCGCCAGTACTACCGTTCGCTGCCCGAGGAACTGGGCGAGGCCGCGCGCGTCGACGGCTGCTCGCACCTCGCGATCTGGCGCAAGGTGATGCTGCCGCTCTCGCGGCCGATGCTGGTCACGGTCGGCCTGTTCACCTTCCTCGCCACCTGGAACGACTTCTGGGCGCCGCTCGTGTACCTGCTCTCGCCCGAGAAGCGCACGCTCTCGCTGGCACTGGCGGGCTTCCAGCGCACCTACGACACCTCGGTCGAGTGCCTGATGGCCGCCTCGGCCGTGGTGCTGGCCCCCTGCCTGCTGGTCTACTTCGTCGGCCAGCGCCTGTTCCTGCGCGGCGTGCGCGTCGCGGCCTCCAAGGGCTGAGCCATGACGATCCTCGAACTCGCGCGCATCTCGCACCGCTTCGGAGCCGCCGAGGTGCTGCACGAGGTCTCGCTGCGCGTCGAAGGCGCGGAGTTCCTGACCGTGGTGGGGCCCTCGGGCTGCGGGAAATCCACGCTGCTGCGCATCGCCGCCGGGCTGCTCGAGCCCGATGCCGGCGAGGTGCGCCTCGACGGCGTGTGCGTCAACGGCTGGGAGCCGCGGCGCCGCGACGTGGCGATGGTCTTCCAGAACTACGCGCTCTACCCGCACTTCACCGTCGAGCGCAACCTGGCCTTCCCGCTCGAGAATGCGCGCCTCTCGCGCGAGGCGATCCGCGCGCGCGTGCGCGAGAGTGCGGCCCTGCTGGGGCTCTCGGAGCTCCTGGCACGCAAGCCGGCCGAGCTCTCCGGCGGCCAGATGCAGCGCGTCGCGCTCGGCCGCGCGATCGTGCGCAACCCGCGCTTCTTCCTCTTCGACGAGCCGCTCTCGAACCTCGATCCGCGGCTGCGCGGCGAGTTGCGCCTGGAGATCGCGGCCCTGCAGCGGCGCCTCGCGATCCCCACGCTCTACGTCACGCACGACCAGGCCGAGGCGCTTTCGCTGGGCTCGCGCGTGTGCGTGCTGTGCGCCGGCCGTGTCGAGCAGGTCGGCAGCCCGCGCGAGGTCTGGGAGACTCCCGCGTCCACGCGCGTCGCGACGCTGCTCGGCAGCCCGGCCATGAACCTGCTGCGCCTGCCGCTCGAGGGCGGCTGCGCGAGACTCGGCGCGTTGCGCTTCGAGCCGCCGCCCCTGCGGGGAGAGTCCGAGATCGTGCTCGGGCTCCGGCCGCACGAACTTGCGCCCGGCGGGGACGTCGAGGCGCGCGTCGTGTGGGTCGAAGAACAGGGCGACCGGCGGGTGCTCGAGGTTGCGATCGACGAGCAGCGACTGCGCCTGGCGGGGGACTTCCAGGAAGAAGTTTCAGCAGGGACGATGCTCTCGATCGGACTGCGTGCGGCGCCCAGGCACTGGTTTCACCCGCACAGCGGGGCGCGTCTCACGGGTTCGTAATTCCTGGGTCTGATGGCCGTGGGAAGGCTGCGCGAGCGCCAATTCAGCGTCCCCGTGCAACGAGTGGGTGGTAGAGTTTCCCTGGCAGTGAGGCAGGAACCCCGGGGCCGGGGCGTTCGTCGTACCGCGTTGAGCGCCCGCCCTGAAGCCGGCGCCACTGCACGATCAGGTCGACTCCGCAACACCGCTACCCCTATCAGGAATCTCACATGCTTCGCTTCTCGTTCTGCTCGGCGAGTGTGGTGCTTCTCGCCACTACGTCCTTCGCGCAGCGCAGCCTCGCGCCCCAGACGCGCCCGATCACGGCCCCGATCCAGTACGCGGGCGTTCTGCACCTCGCGACCGGCACATGGTCCCAGCAGGGCTTGCAGGGCACCCCGCCGGTCGCGGCGCCGGGCATCATCTACGACAACACGTGCTCGCCCACGAACTACACGAACATGCCGCTGAACGCGAAGCTCACCGACGAGGGCCGGCTCCCGGCGATGGACAGCGTCGTGATCCCCAACACGAACAACCTGGGGAACGACTCGGAGGTCGGCACCCAGAACAGCTACACGATCGACGGCTTTCGCATCGCGTACTGCACCAAGGCGGCTGCCAACCGCAGCTACAACATCAGCTTCTACGAGGCCTACGACTCATGCGCGGTGCCTCCCACGGCCACGCAGGCCTTTGCGGTGGGCGGGCTCCCGGGCTCGGCTACGGCCGGCACACTGGCCTGCTGGATCGTCGACGTCGACCTCTCGGACTGCAATCCGGGCGGCGCACCGCTTTCGTTCACGCTCCAGGCGGACGCAGACGGCACGTACGGTGGAACGGCCGGCGGAGTGGGCGACACGTTCGGCTGGTCGTTCCAGTTGACGAGCGGTCCGGCCAACGCCGACGGAATGATCATCGCCGGCGGAAAGCCCCTGACTGCCGGCGCCTCGTATACCACCTGCTCGGGCTCCGACGGCACGGTGTTCGACTCGGGCACGATCTCGGCGAAGTATCCGGACAACTCGGAAGCGATCGACCTCGGGGCGCCTCCTACTCTCTGCGCCTCGCTCGCAGCCGGCTCCGCGCCCGAAGCAGGCACGGGGATGGGCACGCAGGATGGCGTGCGAATCGAAAACTGGACGGGTCTCGCGACCGGCTGCTACGGCCTTGGGACGACGCTCATGGCCAGCTACTACTTCCAGATCTACAGCGCCAGCGTCGAGATCCCCTCGCAGATCACGCCGCCGGTCGCCTTCTGTGATCCGGGCGCAGGCGGTGTCCTCGCCTGTCCGTGCAGCAACCCGCCCAGCGGATCCGGGCGCGGCTGCAACAACTCCTCCAGCACCGGCGGCGCGGCGCTGGCGGTCTCGGGCCTGAACTCGCTCGCCACGCCGACACTGAGCTTCACCAGCTCCGGCGAGAAGCCCTCGGCGGGCTCGATCCTGATCCAGGGCACCGTCGGCAGCACGGGCCTGGGCTTCGGCCAGGGCGTGCGCTGCACGGCCGGTGTCGTCAAGCGGCTCTACTTCCACGTGGCCTCGGCGGGCACCGTCACGCTCCCGAACCTCGGTCTCGGCGACCTGGACATCCCGACGCGCTCGGCAGCCCTGGGCAATCCGATCAACCCCGGCGACACTCGCTGGTACCAGGTGTACTACCGCGACGGTTTCGTGCTCGGCGGTTGCCTGGCCAGCCTGCAATTCAACGTGTCGAACGGATACCAGGCCGTCTGGAACTGAACGGACGGCCAGCGCCCGCGCAGTCGGGGCCGCTGGCGATACACCGGGGCCGGCGAAGCGCTCGCCGGCCCCGGCACTTTCAGCGCAGTTGCAGCCGCCGTGCGAGTTCGCGAGAGACCGCGCCCAACTCCTCGCCTCGAAGGAGACGCAGGACCGCTTCCAACTTTCGACGCGACGAGAAACGACCCCGTTCGCGTCCCGGATCTCCTCCAGTCGGCCTTCGGCCTCCGTGCGGAGATCCGGGCTGTTGCTTCTTCCCTGACATCGAGACCTCGAAGGTTCATCGATCCAGACGACTGTGGGGTGTCCAGGGAAACCGTGGGGCGGGAGAGCGCCGCGTTCAATTGCAGAACAGGACGTGCAGGGCGTCGCTGGTGTTGCACAGCGCACCGCCGCCCTGCGGGTCGCGGAAGTAGAACTGGAAGTTCTTCGCCACGCCCGGCGCCAGCCCCGGAATGGTCGTGAAGTTCGGGTGGAAGGAAGCGTCACCGAACGAGTTGGTCGAGATCACGGGCAGGTGCCGGAGGTTCGAGGAGCTGCACAGCCAGCCGTTGCCGAACGGCGTCTGCGCCTGGCCCTCGCCGTAGATGTACATGCCCGGCACGGAGGGCGGGCAGGTGACGGTCAGCAGATTGAGGTTGTTCAGCGTCAGGCTGCCGTTGCCCGTGAACGTCAGGCTGGCCGCGAAGCCCGTCGAGTTGTAGCCGCCCTGGCAATAGATGTTCGGCGTGGTGCAGACCTCGCCGACGATGTAGACCTCGCCGCCGGCCTGGTCCACGATCAGGATCTCGCCGTAGCCGTCGGTGCCGAAGGCGACCGGGTTGTTGATCGCGTGGCCGGCGCCGGGGGCGAGCTGCGCCGTGCGCTCGGCCAGCTGCGTGACCTGGCCGCCCGAGTAGACCAGCGTCCAGATGCGGCCGCTGCAGTAGTCCGCGAACATGTACGCGCCGGTCAGCGTCACGATCGCCGCCGCCGCGGTACACGTCGCCGCCGATGATCGCGCAGTTGCCCGAGCTGTGGGCGTACTCGTGCACGGGCAGCGTCAGGCTCGCCGCGGAACAGACGCAGCCGCTCAGGCCCGTGCAGTGCGCGCCCTCCATGCAGCGCCAGCCGTAGTTCACGCCGCCCGTCGAACCTGCGGGCTCGACATCGAGCTCCTCCCAGGCGTTCTGACCGACGTCGGAGAGGTACAGGTCTCCCGTGAGCGCGTCGAAGCTGAAACGCCAGGGGTTGCGCAGTCCGAGGTCCCAGGCCAGCGGGATCGCGCTGCCGGGGAAGGGGTTGCCGGCCGGCGCGACGCCCGGGTTCGCCGTGTCGATGCGCAGGAGCTTGCCGAGGTACGTGTTCATCGACTGGCCGTTGCCACCGACGTCGTGCCCCGCGCCCGAGTCGTTCGCGGCGCCGCCGTCCCCCAGCCCGAGGTACAGGAAGCCGTCGGGGCCGAAGCGGATGCAGCCGCCGTTGTTGTTGTCCTGCGGCTGGGGCAACGGACCGAAGACGATCAGCGCGCTGGCCGGATCAGCCGTGCTCGAACTCGGCGGCAGGTTCGTGTAGCGCGCCACGACCGAGGCGCCGTTGTTGTCGGTGTACGAGACGTAGAAGAACCCGTTGCTGGCATAGTTCGGGTCGAAGGCCATGCCCAGCAGGCCCTGCTCGGTGCCCAGGCTGCCGACGAGCGGATCGATGTCCAGGAACGGCGTCGAGAGCAGCGTCGTGCCCTGCACGATGCGCACGCGGCCGTCCTGCTCCAGTGCGAAGAAGCGCGTCGTGTCGCCCGGGACCGCCCCGACCCAGGAGGGTTGGCTCAGACCGCCGACGATGAACGTGGCCTTCAGCGTCTGGGCCTGGAGCGCGGGTGTCAGGAGTGCGGCGAGGAGTGCGGATCGAAGGAGTCGCATGGGGGAGGGTCGCTGGACGCCCGTGCGTCGCGGGGGAGTGTTCCGGTGGGGCGCGAGTCGCCCAATCCATCTCAGTCTCCCCCCAGTCGCGGAGTTCGGCAAGGCTGCAGGTACTCTGTGCAGAGCTTCCCGCCCGTCGAAGGGCGTACGGGCCTGCTAGGATCGCAAGGGATGCACTCCCGACCGCCGCCGCCGCTGCGACGCGAGCACGCGCCCTGTCCGGTCTGCGGGCTGGACCGCGCGCGCCTCTACCGCGCGGGCATGTACCGCATCGGCGCGGAGCTCATCGACCTCGTGCGCTGCGAGTGCGGGATGGTCTACGTCGATCCGCGGCCGGACGGCGCCACGGTGGCCTGGATGTACGACGATCCGGACTACTACACGCACGGCTACAACCTGGGCGTCGAGTCCGAGAACTACTTCGCGCGCCGCGCCGAGCTCGTGGCGCAGTACGAGGCGGAGGCGCGCGCGCTGGCCGAGGAGCTGCGCGGCACGGGCGAGCTGTACGAGATCGGCGCGGCCGGCGGCTTCTTCCTCGAGGGCGCGCGCCGGGCCGGGTTCCGCGTCGGTGGGGCCGAGCTCTCGCCGCCGGCGATCGAGTACGCGCGGCGCGAGCTGGGGCTCGAGCTCTTCGCCGGCGAGTTCGAGGACGCGCCGCTCCCCGACGCGAGCCTGGACGTGGTCTACGCCGACAACGTGCTCGAGCACTCGCTCGAGCCCGCGCGCGCGCTGCAGAGCGCCTGGCGCCGCCTGCGGCCGGGCGGGCACCTGGTGCTGATCGTGCCCAGCTACGTCAACTCGCCCTGGTTCCGCCTGCTGGAGCGCGCGCGCCGTTCGATCCCGCGCGCCTGGCTCGGCCCGGCGCTGCTGGCGCAGCTCAAGATCGACGGGCGCGGCGACAACGGGCTGCCCTACCACCTGCTGGAGTTCGACCGGCGGGCACTCGAGCGGCTCGTGCGCGCAGGCCGGCTTCCTGCTCGTGCGCAGCGAGGGCTCCGTGCCGCTGCCGGCGCAGCTCTTCAAGGTCGCGCGGCCCGATCTGCGCACGCGCGGCCTGCGCGGCGTCTTCCGCGCGCTGGACCTCGGCATGCGCGCGGGCTGCCTGCCGGCCGCGCGCGTCTGGCTGCTGGCGCGCAAGCCCTACGACTGAGCGGGTCAGAGCCGGCCCGCGAGGCGCAGCCAGCGCAGGCGCAGTACGGCCGTGTAGCCCTGCATCAGCGTGCGCAGCGTGAGCGTGGACTGGCCGTGCAGGCGGTTGTTGAACTCGATCGGCAGCTCGCGGATGCCGATGCCCGCGCAGGCCGTCTTGTAGAGCAGCTCCTGCACGATCGCCGGCCCGGGCGAGAAGGCTTCGCCGGCGCGGATGCGCTCGAGCGTCGAGCGGCGCCAGCAGCGGAAGCCCGAGTTGCAATCGCGCACGCGCAGGCCGAGCAGCACGCGGATGTAGAGGTTCGCGAGCCGCGTGATCATGCGCCGCGACCAGCCGCGATCGGCGTCCTTGCCGCCCGCGGCCGCGCGCGAGCCGAGCACCAGGCCGCAGCCGGAGTCCGGCGGCCCGAGCGCCTCGACCAGCGCGGGGATGTAGCGCGGCTGGTGGCTGAAGTCGGCGTCCATCTCGATCACCACCTCGGCGCCGAGCTCGAGCGCGCGCGCGAAGCCGGCCCGCCCGGCGCGCCCGCGTCCGCGATCCTGCCTGCGGTGCAAGAGCTGCAGGCGCGGCTCGCTCGCCGCCGCCTCGCCGACGATCTTCCAGGTCCCATCGGGCGAGTCGTCGTCGATCACCAGCACCGTGTAGTTCGGCCCGAGGGCCAGGATCTCGCGCGCCAGCGCCAGGATGTTCTGCGCCTCGTTGTAGGTCGGCAGCGTGCAGACCACCCGCGGAAGTGCGCTAGGGGACGGCGGCATGCCCGAGCGCCCACTCGGCGAAGGCCCACTGGTCGGCCAGCTCCTCGATCTGCATCGCGGTCGGCTTGCCGGCGCCGTGGCCGCCGCGCGTCTCGATGCGGATCAGCACCGGATCGTCGCCGGCCTGTGCCGCCTGCAGCGCGGCGGCGAACTTGAAGCTGTGCGCCGGCACGACGCGGTCGTCGTGGTCGCCCGTCGTGATCAGCGTCGGCGGGTAGTGCGTGCCGGGCTCGAGGTTGTGCAGCGGCGAGTAGCGCAGCAGGTAGGGAAAGGCCTGCGCGTCGTCGGCGCTGCCGTAGTCGCGAGGCCCAGGCCCAGCCGATCGTGAAGCGCGTGGTAGCGCAGCATGTCGAGCACGCCCACCGCCGGCAGCGCAGCGCCGAAGAGCTCGGGCCGCTGCGTCAGGCACGCGCCGACCAGGAGCCCGCCGTTGCGAGCCGCCGCGGATCGCGAGGCGCGCGGCCGACGTGTAGTGGTTCGCCGATCAGCCACTCGGCCGCGGCGATGAAGTCGTCGAAGACGTTCTGCTTGCGCTCCTTCGTGCCGGCTTCGTGCCACGCGCGGCCGTACTCGCCGCCGCCGCGCAGGCAGGCCATCGCGAACAGGCCGCCGCGCTCCATCCAGACCAGGTTCGCGACGCTGAAGGCCGGCTTCATGGCGATGTCGAAGCCGCCGTAGCCGTAGAGCAGGCAGCGTGTCTCGGGGCCGGGCCGCAGGCCGCGGCGGTGGCACAGGAACATCGGCACGCGCGTGCCGTCCTTGCTCGGGACGAAGACCTGGCGCGTGACGTAGTCCTCGGGCGCGAACGGGACCTTGGGCGCGAAGACGCGCTCCATGCGCCGGCTCGAGACGCGGTAGCGCCAGACCTCGGCCGGACGCGAGAAGCCCGAGAAGGAGACGAAGGCCTCGTCCTCGTCGGCGCGACCCTCGATGCCCGCGACCGATCCGATGCCGGGCAGCGCCGGGCGGCCGGCCGGCCTGCCGCCGAGGTCGAAGTCGCAGAGCTCGTTCTGCGCGTCCTTCATGTACACGCACAGCACGTGGCCGCCCGCGAGGCGCGCGCTCTCGAGCGTGTCGGCCGACTCGGGCACGATCTCCTGCAGTTCGTGCGTGCCGAGGTCGAAGGCCAAGACGCGCCGGCGCGGCGCGTCCTTGTCGGTCAGGAGGTACAGGCGCGTGCCGGCCTTCCCGAGCACGCCGGTATTCGGCGTCGAAGGCGTCGAGCAGCGGCACGACGGGCTGGCCGGGCTGCCGCAGGTCCTGCGCGTAGATGCGCGAGCGCGGGTCGGTGCCCTGCGAGACGTGGATCACCAGCAGCTCGCCGTCGTCGCTGACCGCGGCGCTGAAACCCCATTCGGGCTGATCCGGGCGCTCGTAGACGAGCGTGTCCGCGCCCGGAGCGCTGCGCAGCGCGTGGAAGTAGAGCTGGTGGCGCTTGAGCGCGATCTTGCCGCTCGTGTCGTGCTCGGGGAACGTGCTGTAGTAGAAGCCGCGGCCGTCGTGCGACCAGGAGAGCCCGGAGAACTTGACCCACTCGATGCGCTCGGGCAGGTCCTTGCCGGTCGCGAGATCGCGCACCTGGATGCGGTTCCAGTCCGAGCCGGCCTCCGCCAGCATGTAGGCCAGGTAGCGGCCGTCCTCGCTGAGCTCGATGTCGCCCAGCGCGATCGTGCCGTCCTTGGAGAGCGTGTTGGGATCGAGCAGCACGCGCGGCGGCGCTTCGAGCGCCTCCGTCACGTACAGCACGGCCTGGTTCTGCAGCCCGTCGTTGCGCGAGTAGAGGTATTTCCCCGCCTTGCGCTGCGGCGTGCTCCAGCGCTCGAAGTTCCACAGCTGCGTCAGGCGCTGCTCGATCTCCGCGCGCGCCGGCAGCGCGTCGAGGAAGGCGTGCGTGACCTGGTTCTCTGCCGCGATCCAGGCGCGCGTCTCGGGCGCGTCCGGGTCCTCCAGCCAGCGGTAGGGATCGGCGACCTGCGTGCCGTGGTAGTCGTCGACGACGGCGCCCTTCTCGGTCGCGGGGTAGCGCAAGGGCAACTGTGGCAGGGCGGAAGGGCTGGGGCTCGGGTGCGGGTTCGACATGCAGCCGCTGAGCGGCAGGACGCAGGCGCAAAGGCGGAGCGGAAGGCCGGGACGGACGCGCATGCGGCGGAGCATACCCCCCGGCAGCGTGGAATCGCGAGCACCTGAACGCTAGCGTCCTCGACACGGCGGAACACGGATGACACGGCCCAGACTGCTTGAGCGGCTCGCACTCCACCGGCCCGAGTTGCGCGCCTGGGCGCTGTACGACTGGGCAAACTCGGCTTTCTTCGCCACCGTCGTCACGGCCATCTTCCCGCTGTACTACCGTGATGTGCTCGCGGCCGGGCGCACGGACGTTCTCGAACGCTATACGATGCTCACGGCCGCGAGCATGTTCGCGATCGCGATCTGCGGCCCGCTGCTGGGCGCCATTGCCGACACCGCCGCACGCAAGAAACCGCTGCTGGCCCTGTTCCTGGCCCTGGGTGCCGGCGCGACGGGGGCAATGTTCTTCCTCGAGAAGGGGGACTGGAACCTCGGAGGCTGGCTCTTCGCGCTCGGCAATGTCGGCGTGGCGGGAAGCTTCGTGTTCTACGACGCGCTGCTCCCGGCCATTGCGCGTCCCGATGAACTCGATCGCGTCTCGACGGCCGGATATGCCCTCGGCTACCTGGGCGGGGGCACACTGCTGGCGCTGAACATCCTCGTCATCACGCACCCGCAGTGGCTTGGAGTGGCGCAGGATTCGACGCTGCCGGTGCGCCTCGCGTTCCTCTCGGTGGCCTGCTGGTGGGTGCTCTTCTCGATTCCGTTGTTCTTGAGCGTGCGCGAGCCGGCGCGCCGGCTGGAGACCGACGAGCAGCCCGGAGGCGGGAGTCTCCGCACGGCCTTGGTGCGCCTGCGAGAGACCTTGCGCGAGATCCCGCGTTACCGCGCAGCCTTTCTGCTGCTGCTCGCCATGCTGATCTACGGGGACGGCATCAACACGATCATCCGCATGGCCACCCTCTACGGTGCTGACATCGGGCTCGAGGGCAAGGCCTTGATCGTGCCCGTGATGGTGGTGCAGTTCGTGGGCGTGCCTTGCGCGTTCGGGTTCGGCTGGCTGGCCACCCGGATCGGCGCCAAGCGCGCGATCATGCTCGGACTGGGCATCTACGTGCTCGTGTGCCTGCTCGCCTGGCGCATGACCAGCGTGACGGAATTCTACCTGGTTGCCGGCGGCGTCGGACTCGTGCAGGGCGGCTGCCAGGCGCTCTCGCGCTCGCTCTTTGCGAGCATGATCCCGGCGCACAAGGCCGGCGAGTACTTCGGACTCTTCGGCATCCTCGAGCGCTTCAGTTCGGTGCTCGGGCCAGCGGCGTTCGCGCTGGCGATCCAGTGGACCGGCAGCAGTCGTGCTGGCGTCCTGCCGTTGATCGGCTTCTTCGCCATTGGCGCGCTGTTGCTCTCGCGCATCGACGTCGAAGCTGGAAGGCGCGCGGCGCAGCAGGCCGAAGCCGAACTGCGCCGCGAGTGAAGCGGGCGAATGCTGCGCTCAGCTTCCCGGCACCTTGGTCCCGCACTGCGCGCAGAACTTCGCGCCGGCGGTGAGTCCCGTGCCGCACTGGCTGCAGAAGCCCGCGCCGGTTCCCGTCGGCCGGCGGCGCGCGGCTGCGCTGCTGGTTCATCATCATCTGCGCCATGCCCAGGCCGACGCCGAGGCCGGCGCCGCCGAGCATGCCGCCGCCGCCTTCGCCGCCCGCGCCGCCGCCCTTGGCCATGCCCTCGCCCGCGCCCAGCATCGCCTTGCCGGCCGCGAACTGCTGGTAGGCGCCGACGCCGCCGACGGTGCGCAGGTAGGCCGCGTCGGTGTAGAGCTTCTTCAGGTTGACCGCGTCCGTCTTCGCGGATCGCGATCACGAAGTTGCCGAGGCGCACGATCTTGAGGCCGTAGGAGGCGACGTGCGTGGTCGAGGCCGGCGAGCACCTCCTGTCTCGAGCTCCTCGGTGTAGGCGCCCGAGGTCACGTCGAGCAGCGGCCACTTGTTCTTGACGCACAGCTGTGCTGATGCGGTCGCGCAGGACCTTGAGCACCTGCTCCTTCATCCACTCGGGCACCTGGTCGCCGCCGCTGCGGCCGGTGCCGACCAGGCCGACGACCAGCTGCTCGGCGTTGACCACGCGGAAGCTGAACTCGCCGTGCACCATCGTCTCGACCGGCACGCCGCTCTTGGGGTCCTCGACGTTGCCGATCGGGCCGCCGAAGCGGATGCCGGTGTTCTCGCGCGTGGTGACGAAGAAGACCTCGGCGATGAACACGCGCCCGCCGGTGAAGCTGTCGACGAGGTTCGAGAGGAAGGGGATGTTCGAGCTGTCGAGCGTGTGCCGGCCCGGCCCGCAGCGTGCCGACCACCTTGCCGTCGCGCAGGAAGACGGCCTGCTCGTCGGCCATGACCGTGAGCTGCGACTTCATCGGGATGGTCGGGTCGGGGTGCTTCCAGACCACGAGCGCCTTGGCCTCGTCGGGGCGCGCGATCATCAGCTCGCCGACGCCGCGCTTGAACCAGTCGATCACGCCCATTGCATCCTCTCCTTGGTGGTTGCTGCTCGCCCGGGAGCCCCGGGCTGCCCGACCTACCCCCACGATACGGTTTCATTCGCGGCCGGGCCAAGATTGAAGAACACCCGTGCCCCCGGTGTAGGCTCGTGCGCGTGAGCGATCCCGCGGAGTCCCCGGCCCCGGTCGAGGCGCAGAACGTGCGCTTCCGCTGCCCCAATTGCGGGGCGCCGCTGCGCTGGGATCCGGACGTCGACGCGCTCGCCTGCGAGCACTGCCAGAAGTCGATCCAGGTGCCGCGCCTCGAGGGCACGATCGTCGAGCACCCGCTGGAGGAGGCCGCCACGGCTCCGGTCGGCCTCGGACCTCGCGGTGCGCGTCGCGCGCTGCACCGAGTGCGGCGCGCAGGTGGCCTACGACGCGCAACGCGACGGCCGAGGAGTGCTGCTTCTGCGGCTCGCCGCAGGTGCTCGAGCAGAGCGCCAACCGCCACGCGCTGCGACCCGAGTCGCTGATCCCGCTCGACGTGGGGCGCGCGAGCGGTGGAGCAGGGCTTCCGCAAGTGGATCGCCTCGCGCTGGTTCCGGCCCAACGCCCTGGCGCAGACGCGCGAGTTCCACGCTGTGGGCGTCTACGTCCCGTACTGGACCTACGATGCGGCGGTGGACGCGCAGTGGTCGGCCGACGCGGGCTACTACTACTACGTGCCGGTGACCTACACGACGATGGTCAACGGCCGGCCGGTGGTGCAGACGCGCATGGAGCAGCGCATCCGCTGGGAGCCGGCCTGGGGCCAGCGCGCACGACGCCTACGACGACGTGCTGGTGCACGCCTCGCGCGGGCTCTCGACCGAGCTCGCGGCCAAGCTCGGCGCCTGGGACATGTCGGCGCTGGTGCGCTACCGGCCCGAGTACCTCGCCGGCTGGCGCGCCGAGGAGTACTCGGTCGATCTCGAGCAGGGCTGGACGCAGGCGCTGTCGACGATCGAGACCGAGGAGCGCCGGCGCTGCTCGGGCGACGTGCCCGGCGACACGCAGCGCAACCTGCGCGTGCACAACACGGTGCAGGACGTGCGCTGGAAGCACATCCTGCTGCCGATGTGGTCCCTGACCTACCGCTTCGGGGCCAAGAACTACGCCGTCCTGATCCACGGCCAGACCGGCAAGGTCGTCGGCGACGCGCCGCTCTCCTGGCTGAAGATCGCGGGCTTCGTGCTGCTCGTCCTGGCCCTGCTGGCGGCGACGATCGGGATCCTGGCCGCGACCAATGCCTGAGCTCAGGTTCTTGCCCGATGCGGGCCGATGCACCTAGGATGGAGCCGCTTGAGCCTTCCGCTGCACAGCTCGTGATGCAACCGTTCGTGCGATGAACCTCGTCAGCAGCGGCGATCGAGTCCTGGTCCACTACACGGCGCGCCTGGCCGACGGCTCGGTGATCCTGACCACGCACGGCGAGCGCGAGCAGCCGCTGGAGTTCACAGCCGGAGGGTCCGACGTGATCCGCGCGCTGAGCGAGGCCGTGCTGGGCATGCACGAAGGACAGAGCAAGCTGGTGGCGGTCACGCCCGAACAGGGCTTCGGCGTGCGCGACCCCGAGCTCGAACGGCGCGTGCCGCTCGAGGAGCTCCCGCCCGGGATCCGGGTGGGCGAGCGTTTCGAAGCCTCCGCACACGGACTCTCCCTGCCGGTCTGGGTGCGCGAGATCGGCGCGAGCATCGCGGTGCTCGACGCCAACCATCCCCTGGCAGGCCAGAACCTCTTCCTCGAAGTCGAGCTCGTCTCCGCGCTCTCGTCACAGGGTCAGCACTGATGCCCGCCTACAAGGCCTACGTCGGCAACCTGCCGTTCACCTTCACGCAGATCGATCTGCAGGAGCTCTTCCAGGGCTTCGGTCCCGTGCGCAGCGCGCAGATCATCACCGATCGCGAGACCGGCCGCTCGCGCGGCTTCGGGTTCGTCGAGATGGAGACGGCCGAGGCGCTGGCGCAGGCGATCGCCGGTCTGCACGAGCGCAACGTCCAGGGTCGCAACCTGACGGTCAACGAGGCGCGCGAGCGCGTGCCCGGTTCCGCGCCGCGGACGAGCGGGCCGAACTTCCGGCCGGCTCCCGCACCGGGCTACTCCGAGAGCCCGAGCGGCTCGGGCGGGGGACGCCCGCGCTTCGAGCGCGGCGCCGGGGAGCGCGGCCGTCCCGACCGCGATCGCGGCTCGGAACGCGGCCGCGGCCGCCGTTCGCGCGGGCAAGACGACAGGGACGAGGGCTACTAGGAGCCGGCTGCGCGACTTTGGATTCGCGCATCCACTCCTGCGGGCCCTCCGGCCGATGAGTTCCGCGTGAACGCCTCGCCGCGCAGCCTGATCGCCTGCCCGCGCTGCTCGCGCCAGTTCGACGTCGGCGAGCTGCAGTTCGGCGAATGCCTGCGCTGCCTGTGCGGCGAGACGCTGCGCTGGATCCACCGGCCGGCGCACGATCCGCAGCTGCGGCGCTGCCCGCACTGCGGGGCTGCCTGCCCGGCCGAGGCGCGCGCCTGCTCGTACTGCAAGGCGGAGATCCAGCTCGACGACCGCGGCCTGTCCGAGGTCTGCCCCGCGTGCTACGCGCGCCTGCTGCGTGGAGCGCGCTTCTGCATGGAGTGCGGGATCGCGATCCAGCCGCAGGCGCTGCACGCGCTGCCGGTCGAGCTCGACTGCCCGCGCTGCAAGGCGCAGCTGCGCCGGCGCACGCTGGGCAAGACCGACGTGATCGAGTGCGCGTCCTGCGCCGGGCTGTGGCTCACGCACGAGACCATCCAGCAGCTCGTCGAGCGCGCCGAGCAGGCCGACCTCGACGCCTTCGACAGCCTGCAGGCGCCCGCGCGCGTCGACGGCAGCGCGCGGCCGGAAGGCTACATCCCCTGTGTCGCCTGCGGGCAGCTGATGCAGCGGCGCAACTTCGCCGGCAGCTCGGGCGTGATCGTCGACGTCTGCGGAACGCACGGGGTCTGGTTCGACCACCGCGAGCTCGAGCGCGTGCTGGAGTTCGTGCGCGCGGGCGGCCTGCGCCGCGCACGCACGCGCGAGCTCGAGCGCCAGGAGGAGCGCCTGCGCCGCCTGCGCGAGAACGAAGCGCCGCTGGGCGGACTCGAGGCCGAGTTCCCGGGTCCGGCGATCCGGCCCGAGCCCGACCTGATCGACCTCCTGGGCGGCGCCGGCCGGCTGCTGGGCGATCTCTTGCGCAAGCGCTGAGCGCCAGCGCATGCTGCATGGCCCAGGGCCAGGATGTCGCTCCACTCCCGACAAAGCGCGGACCGCTTGCAGCGCATCGAGCGCCATGCGCCGCCGCTCTTGCTGCGCCTCGGCCGGCACGTCGATGCCTGGTATCACGCGCACGTGTTCGGGCACGAGCTCGAGCAGCTCCCGCGCGGCCGTCGGCTGGCCAACCACTGGCTGCGCGTCGTGTACCTCGCCACGCGCGGCTTCGTCGAGGACGCCTGCCTCTTCCGCGCCTCGGCGCTGACCTACATCACGGTCCTTTCGCTCGTGCCGATGCTGGCCTTCTCCTTCGCAGTGGCGAAGGGCATGGGCTTCTACGGGGCCCTGATCGAGAACACGATCCGGCCGTTCCTCGAGAGCACGTTCGGCACAAACGAAGTGCGTCAGGCGATCGAGAAGGTGCTCGACTTCGTCGATCGCACCGATGTCTCGACACTGGGGACGGTTGGCCTGCTGTTCCTGCTCTACACCGCGATCAAGCTGCTCTCGAGCGTCGAAGAGAGCTTCAATCACATCTGGGGAGCGCACCGCGCGCGCACGCTGGTGCGCAAGCTGACCGACTACATGGCGCTGCTCGTGGTCACGCCGATCCTGCTCTTCGCCGTCACGCGCATCGCCGGCAGCGCACCAGGCAACGCGCAGGACGGGCTCGCGCCGCAGGGGGTGCAGCACGACAACCCGCTGCTCGCGACCGCGCTGAAACTCGCGCCGCTGCTCTCGCTCTGGATCTCCTTCAGCTTCATCTATCTGGTGATGCCCAATGCGCGCACGCGCTGGCGCTCGGCCATGATCGGGGCCATGGTGGGCGGCACGCTCTGGCAGCTGACGCTGCTGATCCAGATCCAGTTCCAGCTGGGCATCGCCCGCTACAACGCGATCTACTCCGGCTTCGCGGCGCTGCCGATCTTCCTGATCTGGGTGCAGATGTCGTGGGTGACGGTGCTGCTCGGGGCCGAGGTCTGCTTTGCGCACCAGAGCGCGGCCAGCTACTACCCCGACAGCCCTGCGGCCGGCAGCCTGCGCGAACGCGAACGCATAGCCCTGCGTGCCCTGGCGCGCATCGGGGCCCGCTCGTTGCGTGGCGAGCCCGCGGGCAGCGCGCCCGAGCTCGCGAGCGCCCTGGGCGTCTCGCTGCGGCCGCTCGAACTCGTACTGGGGGAGCTGGTCGACGGCGGTCTGCTGGCCGCCACGCGCAGCCGCGGCGCGGACACGTACCTGCTCGCGCGCGACATGGACCGGATCCAGGTCAAGGTCGTGCTTGACCTGTTTCGCGGGCCACTCGAGCGGCCCGCGACCCCGAGTGGCGACGCAGCAGACGCTGATGTAGAGGCCTGCCTGGTCGGGCTCGACGAGGCGCTGGGGGAGTCGCGCCACAACCTGCCCCTGCGCGCTCTGGCCGAGCACGAGCACGCGCCGCCGCTGGCCGAACGCGAAGGCGCGCGGCGCAGCTAGTGCCCGCCGGGCAGGCGCTCGGGGCGCTCGGCGACGAACCAGGCCAAGGCCGCCAGGCAGCCGGCGCCGAGTTCGAGCTCGCGCGGGTGCACGGCCTCGAGCGTGTCGCGCTCGCAGTGGTGGAAGTCGAAGTAGCGCTGCGGGTCGGGCAGGAGCTCCATCAGCACGACGCCCTCGGCGCCCAGCGGCGAGATGTCCGCGCCGCCGCTGCCGGCGCGCAGCTCGCCCGCGCCCGCGCGCACGAGCTCCAGGCGCAGCGGCTCGAGCGCACCCTGCAGCGCCGCGCCGCCGCTGTGCGTGAAGCCGCGCGGCACGAAGCCGCCGCGGTCGGACTCGATCGCCAGCACGTGCCGGCCGAGCTCGCTCTTGTGCGCGTCGCGGTAGGCCAGGCCGCCGCGCAGGCCGTTCTCCTCGTTCATGAACAGCACGACCCGCAGCGTGCGCCGCGGCCGCAGCCCGAGAACCTTGCACAGGCGCGCGCATTCGATGGCCTGCACGCAGCCGCTGCCGTCGTCCACCGCGCCCTGGCCGACGTCCCAGGCATCGAGGTGGCCGCCGACGAGCACGATCTCGTCGGGCAGCTCGCGGCCGCGCAGCTCGCCTACGACGTTGTGCGAGGGCGCGTCCTCGGCGATCCGGCAGTCGAGCTCCAGGCGCAGGCGCACGCTGCCGGCGCGCGCGAGTGCCGCCAGGCGCTCGGCGCCGGCGGTGCTCACGGCCGCGCTGGGGACGCGTGCGACGCCCTCCTCGTAGCGCATCGCGCCCGTGTGCGGGAAATCGTCCAGGCGCGTGGTCATCGAACGCACGATCGCCGCCAGCGCGCCGGCCTTGGCGGCTTCGACGGCGCCGCGCGAGCGCTGCGCGACGGCCTCGCCGTAGGCCTCGAAGGTGTCCAGGCGCGCCGGGTCCATGGGCCGGTTGAAGAGCACGATCGCGCCCTTGGCCCGCGCGGCGTTCGCCGCGAGCTCTTCGAAACTCGTCACGACCAGCAGCGGTCCCTCGACGGTCTGGGCCTGCGTGCCGATGCTGCCGCCGAGCGCGAGGATCGGCAGCGGCGTGTCGCGCGCGGCCGCCGGCTCGCGGACGGTCAGCGCGGCCAGCGTCCCGCGCTGCCAGACCGGCACGCGGCAGTCTTCGAGGTGCACGTTCTCCAGCCCGTCGGCTGCCAGTGCTTCCTGGGCCCAGGCCACGGCCGCCTCGGCGCCGGGCGAGCCCGAGAGGCGCTTGGGTGCGCGCGTGCAGAGTGCCTGCAGCTTCGTGTAGGCCTGCCCCGAGCTCAGGGCCTCGGTCAGGATGCGTCCGACAGTCGCTCCCGGCTCGCTGCGCACGGGATCGCCGGGCAAGGCTTGGACGAGCAGCAGGGTCCAGAAGATCAAGCTCACGCGGGGCTCCGGAAGGCGTTGCAGGCTACCGGAGGCGGCGCGCCGGGGCCATCGCTGTTGCGCTCGATTTCCCCGGGCCGAGCGGCCGATAGGGGGCGCGGCAGACATGTGGATCCTAGGGCAGGTTGCGCTCGGCGCGCTTCCGGGGCTGCTCTGGCTGTACTGGTTCTGGTTCAAGGACCGGCACGAGCGTGAGCAGCGGCGGAAGCTCATGCGGGTATTCGTTCTGGGCGCCCTGGGGGCGCTGCTGATCGCATATTCCCGCCCACGTCTGGAGTGGCTGTTGCCGGACCACACCGGCCTGCGCAACGACCTGATCGACGCCTTCCTGGTCACGGCGCTCGCGGAGGAGATCGCCAAGCTGGCCGCCTTCGTGGTCGGCGGGCTCTGGCTGCGCCAGTGCGACGAGCCGATGGACGGCATCGTCTACGCGGCCTCCGCCGCTCTGGGCTTCGCTTCGGTCGAGAACGCCTTCGTTCTCGTATCCGAAGGGGACCCGCGCCTGATCTTCGTGCGCGGCTTCACCTCGACGATCGCGCATGTGGTCTTCCTGGCCCCGGCGGGGTTCTTCCTCGTGCGCGCGAAGCTGGGTCTCGGGCGCTGGCGGCGCGAGCTGGCCTCGCTGGCGGTCGTGCTGGCCGTGCTGCTGCACGGCAGCTACGACTGGATCCTGATGCACTCGGAAGGCCCTGGACGCCTGGGGCTGGGGCTGTTCATGGCCGCGACGATCGCCGGGTTGGGCGTGCTGATGCGCTGGTCGCAGCAGCATTCGCCCTTCGCCCCGCGCACGGAACGGCTCTGAGCTCCGAGCGCAGCCCCGCCGCAGGTCCGCGGCTGCCGCAGAAGACCCTGAAAATCCCGAGTCGATCGAGGCCCCGAACGAGGCCGAGCTCCGGGAAGCGCTGTTTTTCCCGAAAAAAACCGCGAAATGCTCGTTGATCGGCTTCGGCGCGTTTGTTACTCACGAGGGCGAGGGGCTGAAAACCCCTGCTTTTCCCGAAGAAACAGGCACCAACCGAACATGGCCAAGAAAATCAAGTCCCCGAAGGCCGCCAAGGCGGTCATCAAGCCCATGAAGATTTCCCCCGCAAGCAAGCCGCGTACGAAGGGCGAGTTCTACACCACGATCTCCGGCGCCACGGGCGTCCCGCGCAAGCAGATCGCGACGATCTTCGAGACGCTCGGCAAGGTCATCTCCGCCGACCTCTCGAAGAGCGGCCCGGGCGTGCTCAACCTCGGCGGCATGATGAAGGTCACCGTCGTTCGCAAGCCGGCCACCAAGGCTCGCAAGGGTATCAATCCGTTCACGAAGGAAGAGGTCATGTTCAAGGCCAAGCCGGCCCGTAACGTGATCAAGATCCGCCCTCTGAAGGCGCTCAAGTCGATGGTTTGAGAGCACCAGCCCCTTGGGGCAGTGATCTCAGCGCGATGCCGCCCAGTGCAGGCATTTCCGGGCCCCGCTGGTGCATCCAGCGGGGCCTTCGACTTGGATCACTTCCGGCGTGCGGATGCGTGTTGTATTCTTGCGCAGCGATTCCATCGGAACTGGAACCCGCGCGGATCCGTCCGAGACCTGGATCACTGGCCGGGGCTCTCCTGCCTCGCGGCCTCCCGCAGGGCTCTCCACGGAACACTTTTCCTCCCTTCTCTTTTCAACCATGCAGACACGGATTCTCTCAGTCGTGGCGTTCGCCGCATTGGCGCCGCTCGGATGGTCCCAGGCACGCACGGGCGGACACTCGGCTCTGGATGCTGCG
This sequence comes from uncultured Planctomycetota bacterium, assembly GCA_963829015.1. Classification (GTDB taxonomy): domain Bacteria; phylum Planctomycetota; class UBA1135; order UBA1135; genus JADJLZ01. The sequence goes on from CAWHGR010000001.1 coordinate 1,642,304, forward strand.
CTGAACGCCTGGCGCTCGACGAACGGCACGAGCTGGAGCTGCGCGCTCGACAGCCAGACCGGCTGGGGCGAGATGCTCTACGGCGGGCACACGCGCGCGCCGGCCGTCGCGCCGCGCAGCGACGCCGACTTCGTGGCGCTGGCGCTCGATGCCGCGCCGGCGACCGCCGCACTGCACGGCCTCGAGTCCTCGACGCTCTCCCTCCAGGAGACGGCCTTCCTGCCGCTGGGACAGATCGGCTCCGGCGACAAGCAGAGCGTGCGCCTGCGCCAGTCGGTCAACGGCGTGCGCGTGGAGGGCGGATTCCTGAACCTGCTCTTCTCGACGCGCGGCGAGCTGCTTTCCGTACAGTCGACCGGGCTTCCGAACGCGAGCGCGATCGACACCGCCCCTGCGCTTGCGGCCGAAGAGGCGGCCGGATTCGCGCGCAGCTACTTCCTGGACGCCACGCACTTCGAGGCGCTCGAAGTCGGCACACCCGAACTGCTGATCGCGCAGGTCGTCGCCGACGGCCAGCGCAGCGGCCGGCTGGCCTGGAAGGTCGAGTGCAAGTGGTCGATGGCCGACGCCGAGCCGCTGCGCAAGCTGCTCTACGTCGACGCGCAGTCGGGCGCGCTGCTGCGCATCGACGAGGGCATCCTGCACTTCGACGTGCACGGCACGGTCAACGCCAACGCCTCCCCGGGCCTCTTGCCCGACACGACCTCGAATCCCGAGACCGCGCAGCTGGTCAAGTACGGCCGCTGCCAGGCCGGGGCGAGCACGGTCTACACCGATGCGAACGGCTACTTCATCTTCCCGGCGCTCAACGGGAACACGGCGGTCACGTTCAACTTCGTCGGGACCTATGCTTCGGTGAACTACTCGCCGGGCAGCGACTACGCGCTGATCCAGACGCTGCCGCCCAACATGGACAACGCCGTGCTGATGAATCCGTCGTCGACCACGGCGGTCACGCCGCAGGCCAATGCCTACATCGTCTCGACGATGATGCGCGACTGGGTCCGCGGCATAAACGCGACCGACTCGCACGGCGACTTCATCACCGCGGCGAACGTCAACGTCACCGGCACGTGCAACGCCTTCTACTCCGGCAGTTCGATCAACTTCTTCCCCTCCGGCGGCGGTTGCGTGAACTCGGCCTACTCGACCGTGATCACGCACGAGCAGGGCCACTGGATGAACGACCGCTACGCGACCGGCAACGGCAATGACGGCATGGGCGAGGGCAATGCCGACGTCTGGAGCATGTACCTCTGGGACACGCCGATCATCGGCCAGAACTTCTCCGGCTCGAACTTCATCCGCACGGGCACCAACACGCGCCAGTTCTGCGGCGACTGCTGCGGCGGCTGCTACAACGAGGTGCACGACGACGGCGAAGTCTGGATGGGCGCCGCCTGGAAGGTGCGCAACAACCTCAACACCTCGCTGGGCAACGCGCCCGGCGACCTGGCCGCCAACAACCTCTTCCTGGGCTGGATGAACGGCTACAACCAGACGCAGATCAAGTCGATCATCGAGACCCAGTGGGTCACGCTGGACGACGACGATGGCGACATCACCAACGGCTCGCCGCACTTCACCGAGATCAACGCCGCGTTCCTCGTGCAGGGCTTCCCGGGGCTGGTGGTGATCTGCCCCTCGCCCTCGAACGTCTGCATCAGCGCGCCCAACAGCACCGGCGCTGCGGCCGTGATGGGCTACTCGGGCACCAACGACCTCTCCAACAACAACTTCGTGCTCAACGCCTACGGACTCCCGGCCAACAAGGCCGGCCTGTTCTTCTTCGGCCAGACCCAGACGCAGGTGCCCTTCGGCAACGGCTGGCGCTGCGTGGCGAGCCCGATCCACCGCCTGCCTCCGACGGTGTCGAACGTCTTCGGCGACCTGACCTACAGCTTGAACCTGAACGCGCTGCCGGGCGGCCTGCAGTTCCACTCGGGCGAGGTCTGGTTCTTCCAGGCCTGGTACCGCGATCCCGCGGCCGGCGGCGCCGGCTCGAACACCACGGACGCGCTGCGCCTGCCTTGGTGCCCGTGATCCCGGGCGCTCGCTGCGCCTGAACCTGGCGGGGCCGCCAAGCGCGGCCCCGCTGCATTTCAGGCCAGCAGTTTCGCGACCACTTCGCCCTCGACGTCGGTCAGGCGGAAGTCGCGGCCCTGGGAGCGGTAGGTGAGCTGCAGGTGGTCGATGCCCAGCTGTGCGAGCAGCGTCGCGTGCAGGTCGTGCACCGAGACCGGATCCTCGACGACGCGGTAGCCGAGCTCGTCGGTCGCGCCGAGCGTGATCCCGCTCTTCAGCCCGCCGCCCGCGAGCAGGATCGTGAAGGCATGCGGATGGTGGTCGCGCCCGAGGAACTTCGATCCGTCGCGCTCCTCGTTCATGCAGGTACGCCCGAACTCGCCGCCCCAGACGAAGAGCGTGTCCTCGAGCAGCCCGCGTTCGGCGAGGTCCTCGAGCAGCGCGGCGCTCGGTCCGTCGCATTCCCCGCAGCGCTTGGGCAGCGAGGTCACGATGTCGTCGTCCGGACTGGTGCCGTGGCTGTCCCAGCCCCAGTGGTAAAGCTGCACGAAACGCACGCCGCGCTCGAGCAGCCGCCGCGCGAGCAGGCAGTTGTTGCCGAAGCTCGTCTTGCCGGGCTCGACCTGGTAGCGCGCCTTGACCGACTCGGGCTCCTGCGAGAGGTCGGCGAACTCCGGGGCGCTCTGCTGCATGCGGAAGGCCAGCTCGTACTGCTCGATGCGCGTTTCGATCTCGGGGTCGCCCGTGCGTTCGCCGTGGATGCGGTTCAGTTCGCCGAGCGTGTCCAGGGTGCGGCGGCGGCCGGCGCGGTCGAGGCCCTCGGGGTCGCCGAGGTAGAGCACGGGGTCGCCCTGCGAGCGCAGGCGCACGCCCTGGTGCACGCCGGGCAGGAAGCCCGCACCCCAGAGCGAGGCCCCGCCGTCGGGGCCGAAGCGGCCGGAGGTCAGCACCACGAACGTCGGCAGGTCGCGATTCATCGATCCCAGGCCGTAGGAGAGCCAGGAGCCGAAGCTCGGCCGTCCGACGCGCGCGTGGCCGGTCTGCAGGAAGAGCTGCGCCGGCGCGTGGTTGAACTCGCTGGTGTGCATCGAGCGCACGATGGCGAGCTTGTCGGCGTTCGCTGCCAGGCGCGGCAGGAGCTGGCTGAACTCGCCTCCGGACTGGCCGTGGCGCGCGAACTCGTAGGGCGAGGCGAGCACCTTCGGGTGGCCCTTGATGAAGGCGAAGCGCTCGCCCTGGATGAAGCTGTCGGGGACCGGCTGGCCGTTGAGGCCCGCGAGCGCCGGCTTCGGGTCGAACAGGTCGAGGTGCGAGGGCGCGCCGGCCATGTGCAGGTAGACGACGCGCTTGGCCCTGGCCCGCGGAGCCGACTGCGCGCGCCCGCGCTCGCCCAGCAGAGAGGAGAGCGCGATCGCGCCGAGGCCTACGGCCCCTTGTCGCAGCGCATCGCGGCGTCCGAGGTCGATCTTCATGGGCGGCAAAGCGTCTCGTCGAGGTTGAGCAGCACGTTGGCCACGGGGGTCCAGCCCTGCGCGGCGAGCAGTCTGGCGAGCGCATCGAGTTCGCGTGGCTCCGGCATGCGTGCGGTGCAGCGTTCGAAGCCCAGCGCGAGCCGCGCACGATCGTCTCCCGGCGCGTGCTGCATCCGTGCCCCGAGCGCCTTGGCGCACTCGACGAAAGCCGGGTCGTTGAGCAGCGCGAGCGCCTGCAGCGGCGTGTCGGTGCGCGCGCGGCGCGGGCAGCAGGCCTCGCGGCTGGGCGCGTCGAAGAGCATGAAATTCGCGTAGGGCGAGGAGCGTCTCCAGAACGTGTACAGCCCGCGGCGCAGGCGCTCGCCACCGGCCGACTCCATCCAACTGTCGTCGCTGTAGACCGGCGCCCAGACGCCCTCGGGCTGCGGCGGGAAGACGCTCGGACCTCCGAGGTGCGGGTCGAGCAGCCCGGCGATCGCGAGCGCGTTGTCGCGCAACAGCTCGCCCGGCAGCCGGGTGCGCGGCGAATGCGAGAGCAGCGCCGTGTCGGGGTCGAGTTCGAGGCGCCGAGGATCGGCCAGCGCCGCCTGGCGGTAGGTCGCCGAGCCCACGATCGTGCGCAGCAGCTGCTTCAGGCTCCAGCCGCCGCGCACGTACTCGCGGGCGAGCCAGTCGAGCAGTTCGGGATGCGATGGTGCCGCTCCGCGCGTGCCGAAGTCCTCGCTCGTCGCGACCAGTCCGCGGCCGAAGAGCTGCTCCCAGACGCGGTTCACCTGCACGCGCGCGACGAGCGGGTTGCGCGGGTCGACGAGCCAGAGCGCGAGACCGAGGCGATTCCTCGGCCAGGCCGGGTCCATCGGCGGCAGGCAGGCGGGCGTCTCCGGCGTGACTTCCTCCCCGAGCTGCAGGAAGGCGCCCTTCACGTGCAGGTGCGTCGACGCGCTTCTCGTCACGTTCCTGCATCACCATCGTGGTCGGGACCGAGGCGGCCAGCGCGGAGAGTTCGGCCCGCGCCGCCTCGACCGGCCCGTACGGGGCACAGTCGAAGTACAACCCGCCCGGGCCGCCGCCGTTGCGCACGCGCAGCTCGAGCACGTGTTCCCCGGGAAGGAGTTCGAGCAGCACTCGATGTGCGTCCTTCAGCACCGGATCCCACTGCGTGCTCTCGTAGACGACGTGGCCGTCGAGCGCGACGCGCAGCTCGTCGTCGGCACCGAGCGAGCAGGCGATGGTCTGCGCCGCGCTGGCCGTGAAGCGCCGGCGCCAGAGCCAGGTCGTCTGCTGCTCCGTGATCGGGCGCACGGCTCCGCGCTCGCGTCCGGTCTCGGGCCGCCATTCGATCGCGGCCGGGAGCTCGCCGGGGTAGGGGCCTGCGATCTCCCAGCCCTCGACGGCATCGAAGGCTGGCGGGATGCGCGCGGGCTGGCGCTCCAACTCCTTCACGCTCGCCTCGAGTTCGGCCTGCCTCCGACGCGTCTCCGCGGAAGGCACCGCCAGCAGCGGTTCGACCGCGTTGCCGGTGTCGAGCGACTGGTCGAAGAAGGCCAGCAGGCGGTAGTAGTCGCGCTGCGTGAAGGGGTCGTACTTGTGGTTGTGGCACTGCGCGCAGCCGAGCGTCGAGCCGAGCCAGACCGTCGCGGTCGTGTTGGTGCGGTCGACGACCGCCGCGAAGCGGAACTCCTCGGGGTCGGTGCCGCCCTCCTGGTTGACCAGCGTGTTGCGCTGGAAGCCGGTCGCGATGCGCTGGCTCGTCGAAGCGCCGGGCAAGAGGTCGCCGGCGAGCTGCTCGATCGTGAAGCGGTCGAAGGGCATGTCGGCGTTGAAGGCGTCGATCACCCAATCGCGCCAGGCCCAGTTCGAGCGCCGCGAGTCCTTCTCGTAGCCGTTCGTGTCCGCGTAGCGCGCGAGATCGAGCCAGGGCAGCGCCCAGCGCTCGCCGAAGTGCGGCGAGGCCAGCAGGCGCTCGACGACGCGTTCGACGTCGAACGCGCGCGCTTCCTCGGGCGTCGGCGGCAGGCCGGTGAGGTCCAGCGACAGCCGCCGCAGCAGCGTGCGCGCGTCGGCCTCGCGCTGCGGTTCGAGCCCGGCCTGCTCCAGGCGCGCGAGCACGAAGGCGTCGATCGGGTTGCGGATCCAGGAGGAGTCGTGCGGCCGCGGGATCTCGATCTCCGCGACCGGGCGATAGGCCCAGTGCCCGAGATCCTCGGGCCAGCTCGCGCCGGACGCGATCCAGGCGCGCAGGATCTCGATTTCCTCGGCCGGCAGGGCGGGCTTGCCCTTGGGCATGCGCTCCTCGGTGTCCGCGGTCACGAGGCGCCGATAGAGCTCGCTCTCCTCGGGCTTGCCCGCTGCGATCACGCGCGCAGCCGAAGCGGCCTGGTCCAGGCGCAGGTCGCCCTTGTGCTTGTCCGGCCCGTGGCAGGCGACGCAGCGCTCGAGCAGGATGCGCTGGGGCTGCGCGTCTGCGCCGAGCGCAAGCAGCAGCGGGAGGAGCAGCATGGCCTGAGCGATACCCGCGCCTGCCGCGCCGCGCAAGCCCGGAATTCCTATGCAGGCGGGGCTCTGGCGCGTGGCGCCCTTGGCCGATACCGTGCTCCTGCTCATCGAGACCGGCGGAGGGACAGGCCCGACGATGCCGGGGCAACCACGGGAGAGATCCCGGAAGGTGCCAACTCCTGCGGAGACGTGCTGCGAGGCCACTCGCACACGCGACCGGAAGATGAGGGACCGTGGGACTGCGTCCCGTGGGAGTCCGCTGAGCACGACTCGGAGACTCCCTATGAAGAATCTCGACGCCAGCCCCGTTGCACCCATCGGCTACGCCTCCTCGGGCACCTCCCCGGGGAAGATCGCGACCCTGCACCTCGTCGGCCTCGGCCAGGTGGGCCGGGCCATCCTGCGGCGACTGGAAGCGCACAACCTGCGCCTGGTCGCCGCTTCCGATTCCAGCGGGACGATCGTCGAGCGCGCAGGGCTCGACGCGCGGGCCCTCGAGCGCGCGAAGAGCGAGGGACGAGCGCTCGCCGCGACCGGCCTCGCGGAGGACCTGCCGCTGGAGCTCTTGGTCGAACTCGTGCACGCGGACGTGCTGGTCGATGCCAGCGCCTCGCGCTTCGACGGCGGCGCGGCGGCGGTCGAGCGCACCGAGCGGGCGCTGCGCGCCGGCTCGCGCGTGTGCTTCGCCTCGAAGGACGCGCTCGCGGAGCGCGCGCACGTCTGGCGGTCCGAGATCGCCGCGAGGCGCATCGGCCTGAACGCCGCGCTGGGCGGCACGGGCCGACGCTTCGTGGCCGAATTCGGCGAACTCGCCACGCAGGTCGCGGAGATCGTCCTCGTCGCGAATGCCACGACGAGCTGCGTGCTCGACGAGGTCGCGCGCGGCGCCGACTGGGCCGTCGCGCTGCGTCGGGCGCGCGAGGCGGGACTGTGCGAGGAGTCGGCCGAGGCCGACCTCGACGGCCGCGATGCCGCGGCCAAGCTGCGCATCGTCGCCCAGGCGCTCTTCGGCGTGCCTCTCGCTGCGGAGGCGATCGAGCGCGTCGACGTGCGCGACTCCCGGCCGCGCGGCGGTTGCACGCGCCTCGTCGCGCGCGCCACTGCCGACGGACGCGCGCGCGTCGCGCCGGAAATCGTGCCGGCTGGATCGCTGCTCGCCGCACCCTGCGATCGCGTCGTCTACGCCTACCGTCTGCGCAGCGGTGCGACCCGCGTCCACGTGGGCGCGGCGCTCGGCCCGGCGCGCTGCGCCGAGGCGCTGCTCGCGGACGTGCTCTCGAAGGGCGGTGCCGCGTGAGTTCGGCCTTCACCATCGAACGGGATGTGACCGTGCTCGCGCTGCCGGCGAGCTTCGAACTCGAGGGCGGCGGACTGCCCGCGGCGCAGCTCGCCTACGAGCTGCAGGGCGACCCCGACGGACCGCTGGTGTGCGTGCTGGGCGGCATCTCGGCCGGCCGGCACGTCGCCAGCAGCGCGGCCGATCCGCGACCGGGCTTCTGGGAGTGGCTCGCCGGCGCCGGAAAGCCGCTGGACACGCGCCGGACATGCGTGCTGGGCATCGACTGGCTCGGCGGCGCGGGCCTCTCGAGCGGTCCGCGTTCGAGCGGCCTCGGCTGGGACTTCCCGGCCGTCAGCACGCGCGACCAGGCGCGGGCGCTGCACGAGCTCTTGCCGGCGCTCGGGCGCGCGCGCTTCGACGCGATCGTGGGGGCTTCCTTCGGCGGGATGGTCGCGCTCTCGTTCGCCGAGCAGTTCCCGCAGGAGCTGGGCCGGCTGGTCGTGATCAGCGCGGCGGCGTGCAGTGATCCGCTGGCGTCCGCATGGCGTTCCTTGCAGGCCTCGATCCTCGAGCTCGGCCGCGAGACCGGGCGCGAGGAGCGTGCCCTGGCGCTAGCGCGCGGCCTGGCGCTGACGACCTACCGCGCGCGTGCCGACTGGGCGCGGCGCGGCGGGCGCGCGGGCGTGCAGAGCTACCTCGAGGCGCGCGGAGCGGAGTTCGTGCGGCGCTTCGACGCTCCGGCGCTGGCCGTGCTCTCGCGCGCCACCGACACGCACACGTGTGCTCCCGCGCGCGATCTCGACGCCGGCGCTCGTCGCCGGCGCGGACACGGACCTGCTCGTGCCCTGGGAGTCGGTCGAGGCGCTCGCGCGCGATCTCGCCGGGCCCGTCGAATTGCAGCGCATCGTTTCCGCCTACGGCCACGACGCGTTCCTGAAGGAGCGCGAGCAGGTCGGTGCGCTCGTGCGCCGCGGAGGTGTCGCGTGAAGGACTCGACCCTCGCCGCCAGGGCCGGCGTCGGCTGCGACACGCAGCACGGAGCCGTGATGCCGCCGCTGCACCTCTCGGCCAACTTCAGCTTCGCGGGCTTCGGCCAGAAGCGTGCCTACGACTACACGCGCAGCGGAAACCCGACCCGCGACGTGTTCGCGGCGGCGCTCGCGGAGCTCGAGCAGGGGAGCGGGGCCGTGATCACCTCGACCGGCATGTCGTCGATCGCGCTGGTGCTCGATCTCCTGCCGCCGCGCGCGCGCGTGCTCGCCCCGCACGACGGCTACGGCGGGACCTGGCGCCTCTTCAAGGCGCGCGAGCGCCAGCAGCGCATCGAGCTCGAGCTGGTCGACATGCGCGACGAGGCGGCGCTCGCCGCGGCGCTGGCGCGCAAGCCGGCGCTGGTCTGGATCGAGACGCCCTCGAACCCGCTGCTGCGCCTGACCGACGTGCGCAGCGTGGCGGCTGCGGCGCACGCCGCGGGGGCGCTGGTCGCCTGCGACAACACCTTCCTCTCGCCCGTGCTGCAGAAGCCGCTCGCACTCGGCGCCGACCTCGTGGTGCATTCGACCACGAAGTACATCAACGGCCACAGCGACGTGGTCGGCGGCGCGGTCGTCGCGCGCGATCCGGAGCTGCTGGCGCAGCTCGCCTGGTGGGCCAACTGCATCGGCGTCACCGGCGCGCCCTTCGACAGCTACCTGACGCTGCGCGGCCTGCGCACGCTGCCCTTGCGCATGCGCGCGCAGGAGCAATCGGCGCGGATTCTGGCCGAGCGGCTGGCCTTGCGCGAGGAGCTGCGCGCGGTGCACTACCCCGGTCTGGGCGCGATGCTCTCGTTCGAGCTCGCGGGCGGCGTCGACGCCGTGCAGAGGCTCTCGCCGCTCGAGTGCTTCACGCTGGCCGAGTCGCTGGGCGGGGTCGAGAGCCTGGTCGCGCACCCGGCGACGATGACGCATGCGTCGATGGACGAGGCCGCACGCGCGGCGGCGGGCATCGCGCCCGGCCTGCTGCGTCTCTCGGTCGGCATCGAGGACGTCGAGGACCTGTGGCGCGATCTCGAGCGCGGGCTCAACGCAGCCGCAGCGTCGGATCGCCGTAGACGAGGAACTTCATCCCCTGGAAGAAGATGCTCGGCGGATACCAGTCCGCGTCCGGCTTGAGCTCGGCCAGGTGCTCGTGTTCGAAGTAGAACGCGAGCGCCTGCTTCCACGCCTCGCCGATGCACATGCCCGGGTCCGCAGCCAGCGCGCGGCCGAAGCCCTCGAGCAGCGAGAGCGCGCAGGGCTGCGCGCCCGTGCCGCAGCCGATGTACGCGACCGCGCCGCCCTGGGGCATGCGCATCAAGCGCTCGCCCAGGCCGGTCGAGTTGTACGGTCCCGGCTGGTAGCAGCTCGGCGCGGGCGGCGGCTCGCGGAAGACCTCGCCGGCGTTGGTGCCGCGGTGCGCGATGCCCGACTCGTCGAGGTACGACTGGTAGGGCGGCTCGTTGACCAGGTGCGCGGTGCTGCAGCCGATCGAGAGGTAGACCGCCGGATGCGCTGCGGCCAGCGCGTCGCGCTCGGCCGGGCCGAGGCAGCGGTGCCAGCCCTCCTCCGAACCGTGGCCCAGGTGCACGGCCAGGTCGACGCCCGCGAGCAGCGCCTCCTTCACCGAGCGCGGCGAGGGCGCGTCGTCCTTGCCGCCGTAGAGCTGGCGCACGACCTCGAAGCCCGAGGCCTGCCAGGCATCGGCCAGCAGGCCGGCCTGGGCGCGCGCGTCGATCCACTCGGGCGCGTGCGCGAGCAGCGCGCGCGGCGCCTTGCCCAGCGGCTTCCAGGCCAGCGACTTGGCCGCGAGCGCCTGCGCCTCCGCCGCGCTCGAGACCGGCCAGCGGCCCACGGCCAGCTCGGGCACGTACGAGATGCGGTCGAAGTTGATCGGCTCGTCCTTGTGGCACTCGCCGCGCACCTCGCCCAGGTAGCCGGCGTGGAAGCCCTGCTGCTCGGCGTTCCAGTCGTCGAAGCTGCCGTCGGCGCGCGCGACGTCCGCGTAGTAGTGGTCGCTGGGATAGAAGGCGTAGTGGAAGGCCGGCTCGGTGCAACGGTCGAGCACCATGAAGCGCACGGGCAGCACGTCCGCGTCGCCGACGAGCAGCACGAAGCCGAGCTGCTCCTCCTTCCAGCGCCGGTAGAGCTCGCGCTTGAGCCGCTCGGGCGCATCGCGGCCGGAGTTGCGCGCCAGTGCGTCCTCGAGCGCCAGGAAGGAGCTCGGACGCTCGGCCGCGCGCGCCGCGACGAAGGGCTTCAGCGCGCCTTCCCACTCCGCGGGCGCCACGACGAGCAGTCCCGGCGGGGCGGGCGCGAGTGCGAGGACCAGGGCCAGCATGGGAGGCAGTCTAGAGCGCGCGCAGTGGGTTCGCATGTCGCAGCTGTCGTTCGCCGGCCCGGGAAGAAACTTCGCCCCGACGCGCGGCTGCGCCGGGAGCTGCGGCTTGTCTCAAGAACGGCACGCGCGAATCCCGATCGGTGGCGGAACGGCCCGGCGCGCGCTGCGCGACCTGGCCGGAGTCCCTTCGATTCGAGCCAGCGAAGCGCACGTTCATGAGCGAGACCGCGTCCAAAGAGCCCCAGGCACGCACAGCGCCCAAGCTCTCGATCTCCCAGATGCTGGGCGTGATGCGCGTGGAGTTCCACCGCGCGCGCACGCAGCGCTACCCGATGTGCGCGCTGATGGTCGCGGTCGACGCGCTGGCGCGCATCCAGGAGAAGCAGGGCTGGAAGGGCAAGGACGAGGCCATTCGCCTGGCCTACGACGCGCTCAAGAACGTCAGCCGCAAGGGCGGTTTCTTCGGCATGGCGCTGATGTCGGGCGATCGCATCATGGCGATCTTCCCCAACACGACGGCCACGCGCATGGGCGAGCTCGGTGCGGCGCTCAACGCGGCCGCGCGCCTGATCACCATCGACTGCGGCGGCGACCGGCTGCCGCTGGCGCTCAGCCTGGGCGCGGCGCACAACCTGCTGGCCGAGACGAACTCCTCCTTCGAGGGCCTGGTGCAGGCCGCCGGCCGCGCGCTGTACCTCGCCACCGAAGGCACGGGCGACCGCTACGTGATGTGGCGCGAAGCCGAGGCCGAGATCGACCTCTTGCGCACCGAGCTCGAGGCGCAGCGCAAGAGCTTCCAGGCCGAGCAGGACCTGATGCGCGAGGAGCTCTCGGAGATCGGCGGCCTGCAGCAGGCCGCGATCATCGACAAGATCCAGAAGATGTTCGCCAGCGTCTCGCGCACGCCCGAGATCGAGGCGCTCGAGAAGAAGATGATCGAGATGGCCGTGGCCGAGCTCTTCGAGGAGCGCCGCAAGGCCGTCGCGGCGCAGATGTCCGAGCACAAGCTGCAGATGGACGTGCTCGAACGCCGCATCGCCAAGCTGACGAGCCTGCTGGGCGTGACCGAGTCCGAGCTGCGGCGCGTGCTGGCGATGAAGAACATCGACGCCGGCGTGGCCTCGCTCTACCAGACGGTGCAGGGGCTGGTCGACGGCGACCCGCAGGCAGAGAGCAAGCAGGCGCTGATGGGCGAGATCTTCCAGCAGAACCTGGCCTTCCAGAAACGCAACGAGCCCGCTGCTGCGGCGGCGACCAGCACTTGAGTACACTCCGCCGCCGCAGCGTGCGCGCGGCAGAGTCCCTAGGGAGAAGACGGAAACCTTTCGGAGACTGATGACGATGAGCAAGAGCACTGTGCAGGACGGAAAGGAATCGGGCCAGAAGAGCTCGATCACTGCCACCATGAGCAATACTGAAGAAGCCAACAAGGACCACGGCGTCCTGTACATGGGGATCGACCTCGGCACCTCGCGGACCTCCGTGGCCGCGAGCAACGGTGTCCGCGTGACGCTCTCCTCGCACGTCGGCTACCCCAAGGACGTCGTGTCCCGCAAGCTGCTGGGCAAGGACATCCTGTTCGGGGACGACGCGCTCAGCCACCGCCTCTCGTGCCGCTTCTACCGCCCGCTGGCCGCCGGCGTGCTGAAGCTCTCGAACAACAAGACGGACGACGTCGAGGGCAACATGAAGGCCGCGGCGGACCTGATCCGCGAGATCATCCGCCTGGCCAAGCCGCGCAAGGACGAGCTGGTCTACGCCGTGTGCGGCGTTCCGGCCCAGGCCGCGATCCATCACAAGGACGCGATCATCAAGGCCGCGCGCGAGAGCGTGGACTCGGTCATGCTGTGCTCGGAGCCCTTCTCGGTCGCCTACGGTCTCGACATGCTCGACGACGCGCTGGTGATCGACATCGGCGCCGGCACGACCGACCTGTGCCGCATGCACGGCACGATGCCGGAGGAGTCCGACCAGATCACCACGACCTACGCCGGCGACTACGTCGACACCAAGCTCTCGCAGGCGATCGCCAAGAAGTACCCGCAGGCGCAGTTCACGGTGCAGATGATCAAGGAGATCAAGGAGAAGCACTCCTCGATCGCCGACAACATGCCGCCGATCCTGGTCGACCTGCCGGTCAACGGCAAGCCGACGCAGTTCGACGTCACCGAGGAAGTGCGCAGCTCCTGCCTCTCGATCGTCAAGCCGATGGTCGAGGGTCTGGCGCAGCTGATCGCGACCTTCGACCCGGAGTTCCAGAACCGCCTGAAGAACCGCGTGCTGCTCGCCGGCGGCGGCAGCCAGATCAAGGCGCCTGGACCTCGCCATCGAGCGCGAGATGCACGCGCGCCTCGGCGGCGGCAAGGTCTTCCGCATCGAGGAGCCGGTCTACGGCGGCGCCAACGGCGCGCTCAAGATCGCGCACGACATGCCCGCCGAGTACTGGGAGAAGCTCAAGTGAGCTGAGCCGCGAGAAAGGCTTTCCGTCCCGGCCCCCGTGCGCACGCTCGCCCGGGGGCCGGTTCGTTTCCGGCGCGGAAATTCGCGCGGGATTCGGGCGGGAAGCAGTCGGGAGCGGACAACGCCCTGCCGATAGAGGGAAGCGCGAGCCCTTTTCCACGCCCCGCCACTCCCGCGATGAGCCAACAGGACAACCCGCAAGAAAACCCGGAGAACGCAGCTGCGCCCGAAGCTGCCTCCTGGTCCACCCCTCCCGCGTCGAACCGCCCGGCCGAGGGCGCCACGCGCGTCGTCTCGCTGCACCACGCCGAGCAGACCTGGAACGTGGGCGAAGGTGCAACCGACTTCCTCGGGCTCGAGCAGGACGGCGCGCTGGGCGCGCCCGTGCCCGGGCAGGCCGCGGCAGAAGCCGGCGCGCCTGAAGTCAACCCGACGCAGGCCTGGCTGTTCCACATGGAGAACGAGGCGCGCGGCGGAGCGGCAGCGACCGCCGGCGAGCCGCCGTCCCCCGCGTTGGCCGCCCCCGAGTGGAGCGCTGAGTCCGTGCTGCCCGAGCAGGGCCACGCTTCGGCCGCGCCGCTGCCCGGCCCGGACGATCTCGTGCAGCTCGGTCAGGAGCTGCCGCAATCCACGCAAGAGCCCGAGTTCGCGCTTGCCGCGGAGGAGCCCAGCGTCGATCCGCGCCGGCAGCGCAAGGTCCAGTGGCTGGTCGCGGCAGGACTCGCGGCGACGCTGCTGTTCGCGGGCGGCTGGCAGATCTGGTACGGGAACTCGAAGACCAAGACGCCCGGCACCAACGATCCGATCGTCTGGCGCAGCACGAACAAGAAGACGCCCAAGCCGGCTCCCGGCTCGACGACCACGAAGCCGGCGGGCGAGGCCCCGGCCGTCGCCGTCAAGCCGCCGGTCGAGCAGCCGGGCGCCAGCACGCCCAACGAAACGCCGACGCCCGCGCCCACGCCGGCGCAGCCGGATCCGACAGCGACCGCGCAGGCCACCGCGCCGGTCGAGGCGCCCCTCGAGCCTCCGCCGGCCGTCCCCGAGGGTCAGCCCGCGGCGAGCGTGGCGCAGCCTGCCCCCGAGCAGCCGCTCGCACAGTCCGATCCGCAACCCGAACAGGCGCCGCCGGCAGACTTCACCCCGGTCGCGTTCCCGGGTTCGCATCCGAGCGATCCAGCCAGCCCGCTGGCGACACCCAAGGGCACGCGCCGGCCGGAGCGCTCCGAGATCGCCGGGCTGTGGACCGCACAGGCGATTCCCTTCGACTCGATCGGCGCCGAATCGATGCTGCGCACGCCGGCCGTGGGCGCCGTGCGGGTGCTGCTCAAGAACGGCGAGCACCTCCAGGGCCGCCTGTACTCGGTTGGACAGGGCCACGTCAGCATGGACGTCGCGCTCGGTCGCATGTCGGTCGACTACTCCGACGTCAGCGATATCGTGCAGATCCTCGAGACCGACCTGACCAAGAAGCCCAGCAACGGCCTGCCCGAGGAGACTGCGGGCCTGCTCTACGTGACCGCCAAGGTCCCCGGCGGCTACCTCACCGGCTGGCTGGTGCAGCGCACCGAGGGCAAGCTCACGCTGATCACGGCGCAAGCCAAGAAGATCACCATCGACGACGAGGGCTTCGAGCCCGTCCCGAAGGGCGGGGCGCGCGTCGTCGGCACGCTCGGACGCGACACGACGGAAGCCGCGAGCCCCGCTCCGGCGCCGGACAACTCGATTCCGAAGCTGCAGAGCGGCGGGCCCGGACCCAAGACTCCGGCCAAGCCGAACGCCGCCAAGCCGAACGCTCCCAAGTCCGGCGCCGCCAAGCCGGGCGCGCCGAAGCCCAAGGGCTGAGCGCTCGCGCGGGGTTCCGCACCCGCGACGACGAAGTTACGCGCAGCGCACGAGACGTGCCATCACGCGCGCTTGACGCGCCGGAACGGCGCTTGCGATGAGCCGAGCTGAGGTCCCACTTCCTCACTTCGAGCCCATCATGAGTCTTCGACGACTGTTCCTTCCGCTGCTCTGCAGCCTCGGTACCGGAATCCTGTTCTCGACTGCCTTCGGCCACGGAGGAACCTACCGCGGACCGGGCGACACGGTGCCGGCCGGCGGCAGCGGGCCGACGGGCGGGGGATCGACGCCTGCTCCTTCGACGGGCAATCCCTCCGGAGGCTCGAGCGGCACTCCGAGCCCTGGACAGCCCAAGGGCACCGGCCCCGGCACGGGCCAGCCGGCAGGGCGCGGCACCGGCGCGGGGACCGGAGACGGCAGCGCCCCCGACCTCACCAACTGGGAGTACTGGTGGAACTTCAACAAGGACCAGTACCTGCAGCTGCGCAGCGCGCTCTACCAGGGCCTGCGCACGCCCGACTTCCTGGGCGGCGGCGACGGCGCCGGGAACACTCTCGTGCCCTCGCAGGCCGAGATTCGCGGCAAGATCGTGCCCGCGCTGCGCGGCGCACTCGCCAGCGAGCGCCAGAACGACATCGTCACCGGCGCGCTCGTGGCGCTGGCCAAGATCGGCGACGTGCGCGGCGAGGACGGCCGCTCCGAGTTCGAGGAGCTGTTCCGCAATTGGCTGCCCGAGCGCTCGCAGGAGATCTCCGAGACGGCCGCGGTGGCACTGGGCATCCTGGCCAACGACAGCTCGGTGCGCACGCTGGTCGAGATCGCCGGCGACAGCGAGGCCGGGCGCAAGATCGTGCAGCAGTCCAGCGTGCCGATCCGCACACGCGCCTTCGCGCTCTACGGTCTCGGCCTGGTCGGCGCGCGCACGGCCTCGAACGCGGTGCGCGTCTCGATCGTCGACGAGCTGACCGCGCAGCTCGGCCGGCCCGACGGCCCGACGCGCGACCTCAAGGTCGCGGCGCTCGTCGCGCTGGGGCTGACGCCCGTCGACTGGAGCGCGAGCGCGGCCTTCGAGGGCCAGTCGGGCGCGTCCAGCTCGCGCCGCGCGCAGATCCGCTTCCTCGAGGACTTCTTCCGCAACGAATCCAACGAGCCGCTCGTACGCGCGCACGCGCCCGGCGCGCTGGCGCACCTGCTGACGCACGAGCGCGAGCTGCCCGCCGAAGGCCTGGCCCTGCGCGAGGCGCTGGTGCGCGAGTGCACCGACAAGATCGGCGAGCACACGCACGAACGCGAGGAGGTGCGCCAGAGCTGCATCCTCGCGCTCGGGCAGCTGGTCGATCTCGACCAGGATCCGGCCGACGTGCAGGCGCGCGCCGAACTGCGCCGCACCGCTGAGCACGGCCAGCTGCAGGAGCGGGCCTTCGCGTTGATCGCGCTGGGGCAGACCGCCGGGCGTCCCGGCAGCGGCGAGGACGCGGCCGAGGCGCTCAACAAGCTGCGCGGGCTGCTGGTCGAGAAGCTCGCCGGCGGGACGACACCGCTGCGCCCCTGGGCCGCACTGGGACTGGGCATCGCCGAGCGCGGGGTCGAGGACCTCGGCTCGAGCGCGCTGGCGCCGAACGAGGACGTCAAGCTCGCACTGCGGGCCGCGCTGCGCAATGCATCGCACGAGACGGCCGGCGCCTACGCGGTGGCGCTCGGGATCGCGCGCGACAGCGGCGCAGCCCCGGTGCTGCACGAACGCCTGCGCGAGGTCAAGGAGAGCGGCCAGCGCGGCTACATCGCCCTGGCCCTGGGGATGATCCACGCGACCGAGTTCCGAGCCGAGATCCAGGAGATCGTGCGCGGCTCCAGGTACCAGGCGGACCTGCTGCGCCAGGCTGCGATCGCGCTCGGGCTGCTGGGCGACACGACGCTCGTGCCCGACCTGCTCTCGATGCTGGCCCAGGCCAAGACGCTCGCCAGCCAGGCCGCGATCGCCTCGGCGCTGGGCTTCATCGGCGATGCGCGCTCGATCGACCCGCTGGTGCAGATGCTGCAGCGCAAGGAAATCAGCGGCACGGCGCGCGGCTTCGCCGCGGTCGCACTGGGGATCGTGGCCGACAAGGAGTCGCTGCCCTGGAGCGCCAAGGTCTCGACCAACATCAACTACCGTGCGAACACCTCGACGCTCACGACGCCGGCGGCGGGCACGGGCCTGCTCGACATCCTCTGAGCTCCGTACTGCTCCGTAGCCGCGCGCGCCATACCTCCAACACCCCACAGACCGCGCGCGGCGAATGGCCTAGGGTCTGCTGCATGCAGATCCTGGGCAAGACTCTGGCGGGCATCGTTGTTCTATCCGGTGGCGTGTTGCAGGCGCAGTGGACGCAGCGCGCCAGCGTGGACGGCGCGGGACTCCAGGCCGACGGCGGCAGCGCCTTCCCCGTCGTCTCGGCCGACGGGCGCTTCGTGGCCTTCGAGAGCCTGGCCTCGAACCTCGTGCCGGGCGACACGAACCTGCACTACGACGTGTTCGTGCGCGACCTCGTGGCCGGCACGACCGAGCGCGTGAGCGTGGATTCGAACGGCGTGCAGGGCAATGGCGACAGCGCCTACGCCGGCATCTCCGCCGACGGGCGCTTCGTGGCTTTCGCCAGCCGGGCCACGAACCTGGTGCTCGGCGACACGAACAACTGGCAGGACACCTTCGTGCGCGACCGGCTGCTCGGCACGACCGAGCGCGTCAGCCTGAGCACGGCCGGCGTGCAAGGCAACAAGGACAGCTTCGGCGGCTCGATCTCGGCCGACGGGCGCTACGTGGCCTTCATGAGCCAGGCCTCGAACATCGTCACGCCCGACTACGTCAGCACGCTGGACTGCTACGTGCACGACCGCTGGGGCGGCACGACGCTGCGCGTCAGCAACGTGCCCGGCGGCAGCGGCCCAGGCAACCTGCACAGCTACTGGCCGGTGATCTCGGCCGACGGCCTCTTCGTGGCCTTCCACAGCGCCGCCTCGAACCTCTTGCCGACCGACTTCAACGGCACGGTCGACGTGTTCGTCTACGACATGACCAGCGGTCTGAACGAGCTCGTCAGCGTGAACAGCTCGGGGCTGCAGGGCGACTTCGCCAGCAGCTTCCCCTCGATCTCGGCCGACGGCCGCTTCGTGGCCTTCCACAGCATCGCCGGCAACCTCGTGGCGGGGGATGCCAACGGCTGGCAGGACGTCTTCGTGCGCGACCGGCTGCTCGCGACGACAGAGCGTGTCAGCGTCGGGGCCGGCGGTGTCGAGGCGGACGCCGACTGCGGCTGGGCCGTGATCTCCGCCGACGGCAACTGGGTCAGCTTCGAGAGCGCTGCGACGAATCTCGTGGCGGGCGACAGCAACGCGCTGGTCGACATCTTCCTCGCCGATCGTGCGCGCGCCAGCGTCGAGCGCGTGAACCTCGACAACACGGGAGCGCAGGCCAACGGGCCGAGCGCCGGGACAGGCGTGAGCGCCGACGGACGCTGGATCGCCTTCGGCAGCTCGGCCGCGAACCTCGTCGCGGCCGATACCAATGCCGTCGACGACATCTTCGTCCACGACCGCCTGGCGAGCGGGTTCAGCAGCCTGTGCTGGCCCGGCAGCGGCGGCGTGATTCCCTGCCCCTGCTCCAATCCGCCGGCCGGGCCGGGCCAGGGCTGCGAGAATTCCTCGGCCACGGGCGGGGCGATCCTCAGCGCCAGCGGCGCCGCCTATCTCTCCAACGACCAGCTCGTCTTCCACACTGCCGGCCAGCGCCCGAGCGCGGCGAGCCTGCTCGTGCAGGGCAGCGTGGCCCTGGCCGTCGGAGTCGGATTCGGACAGGGCGTACGCTGCGCCAGCGGGCAGCTGCACCGCCTGTACTTGCGCAGCGCGGTCGGCGGCAGCGTGCACCTGCCCGACCCGGCGCTGGGGGACCTGAGTGTCTCGGTGCGCTCGGCCGCACTCGGCGACACGATCCTCGCGGGCCAGAGCCGCTGGTACTTCGTCTACTACCGCGATCCGTTCGTGCTCGGAGGCTGTCCCGCCTCGGGCGGTTTCAACGCCACGCAGACCGGCTCGGTGCTCTGGAGCAATTGAGCTTCAACGCCAGCCGCAGAGCGAGAAGATCCACCAGCACAACGCGCCCACTCCGGCCGAGGCGGGGATCGTGAGCACCCAGGCCCAAACGACCTTGGTCGCCACACCCCACTTCACGGCATGGATGCCGCGCGTCGAGCCCACTCCCACGATTGCGCCGGTGATCGTGTGCGTGGTCGAGACCGGGATGCCGAGCCAGGTCGCACCGTAGAGCGTCAGCGCGCCCGCCGACTCGGCCGCGAAGCCGTGCACGGGCTGCAGCTTGCAGATCTTCTGGCCCATCGTCTTGACGATGCGCCAGCCGCCCATCAGCGTGCCCATGCCGATCGCGGCGTAGCAGGCCACGACGACCCAGTTCGGCGGCGCGCTGGCGTCGCGCGGGAGCCGGCCGGAAGCGAGCAGCACCACGTAGATGATGCCGATCGTCTTCTGCGCGTCGTTGCCGCCGTGGCCCAGACTGTAGGCAGCGGCGGAGACGAGCTGCAGCTTGCGGAAGAGCTTGCCCACGCGCGTCGGCGAGCTGTGCCGGAAGGCCCAGTAGGTGGCCATCATCAGGATCCAGCCCAGCGCCAGGCCGAGCAGTGGCGCGACGAAGATGAACACGCCGATCTTGATCAGCACGGAGGGGATCAGCGCGGCCGGGCCGCCGTAGGCCAGCGCGGCGCCCGCGAAGCCGCCGACCAGCGCGTGCGAGGAGCTGGAGGGCAGGCCGCGCCACCAGGTCAGCAGGTTCCAGAAGATCGCCCCGATCAGGCCGCCGGTCACGACCGGCAGCGTGTAGAAGTCCGGGGAGACCCCCTTGGCGACCGTCTTGGCGACGTGCAGACCGAAGAACCAGAAGGCGACGAAGTTGAACACCGCGGCCCAGAGCACGGCCCAGCGCGGCGAGAGCACGCGTGTCGAGACCACCGTCGCGATCGAGTTGGCCGCGTCGTGGAACCCGTTGATGAAGTCGAAGACCAGCGCCAGCGCGATGATCGCACCGACGAGCCAGAGCTCAGGCATTCTTGAGCACGATCCCTTCGACCACGTTGGAGACGTCCTCGCACTTGTCGGTGGCCGACTCGAGCACCTCGATGATGTTCTTCCACTTGATCACGTGGATCGGGTCGGGCTGGTTCTCGAACAGGCGCACCAGCGCCTGGCGCTCGATGCCGTCGGCCTCGCTCTCCAGGCGGTGCACCTCGCGCACCCGCACGCGCACCTCCTCGGGCGAGCGCATGTTGCGCAGCAGCGGGATCATCTCCTGGATCAGGGCCGTCGAGCGCTCGAGGCAGCGCGCCAGCTGGCGCGCCTCCTCCATCGGCCGGTCGAACTTGAACAGGCACACGCGGTCGACCGCCGTGTCGATGCGGTCGACGATGTCGTCCAGTCGGCAGACGAACTCGTGGATGTCCTCGCGGTCCAGCGGCGTGATGAACGAGGAGTTGAGCCGGTCGATCACCTCGTGCGTGAGCTCGTCGCCGATGTGCTCGAACTCCTTGACGCGCCGTGCGCGCGCCTCGAGGTTGTCGAACTTCTCGAACAACTCGACCAGCGCGAGCGCGCACTGGTGACCGTTCTCGGCAGCCTTCTCGAACAGGTCGAAGAAGACGTCGTCCTTGGGGAGCAGGGAGAACAAGCGCGGACCTCCTGGGGAGTGGGGGGCAGTGAATCCGGGGACGGCAACGTCGAGACGGGCAAAATCCTGCCTGGCGTTTACAAAGACTCGATAAAGAGACCGGGCCGGGGAGCAGGTTCCTGCGCACAGGAGCGGGTCCGCATGCGCACAGGGCCACCTGGACTCATCCGCAGACCGGCTGGAGCATGAGGGTGTCCTACCCCGGAATCCGCAGTCAGGGAGCCCCGCTCATGCGCCAAGTCCTCGCCGCGTTCCTGGTCTTCCTCGCCCTGTCCTCGCTGGCCGCCGCCCACGGCAGCTTCGTCACGACATGGGTAGGCATGTACCCCGACTCGACCACGGACGACCACGTCGTCTCCGGCACGGGCTCGGCTTGCATGATCTGCCACTGGGGCCCGAACGGCGGGCCCACCTGGAACGCCTACGGCTGGCGCATCCGCGACAACCTCAACGCGGGCATGGCGATCAATGACGCGATCGGCGAAGCCGGCACGGCGAACACGGACGGCGACCCCGTCGGCGCCGCAGGCCTGATCGAGATCGGTGCCGGCTCGCAGCCGGGCTGGACGCCGGGTCCCAACAACACGCGCTTCACGCCCACGACCCAGACCCCCGGCCAGGATCCGCCCTCGAGCAGCCTGGGCATGCTCGATCCGGGTTCGCCGCTGCTCGTCTACTGCAGCCCCGGCTCCGGCGCCGTACGCACCTGCCCCTGCTCCAACCCGCCGCTCGGCGCGGGCCTGGGCTGCAACAACAGCGACAACACCGGCGGAGCGAGCATCGCGGCCAGCGGGCTGCCCTCGCTCGGCAGCGACACGATCGTGTTCAGCACCGCGGGCCAGAAGGCCAGCGCGAGCTCGATCCTGCTCCAGGGCACCGCGCAGTACGGTGCGGGCATCGCCTTCGGGCAGGGCGTGCGCTGCGTCGCCGGCACGCTGAAGCGCATGTACATCAAGGCGGCCAGCGGCGGCAGCATCAGCGCCCCGGGTCCGGGCGACCTGTCGGTGTCCGCGCGCTCGGCGGCACTCGGGGACCCGCTCGCTGCGGGCACGCAGCGCGAGTACCTGACCTACTACCGCGATCCGATCCTGCTCGGCGGCTGCACGGCGGCGAACGCCTTCAACGCCACGAGCTCCGGCACCCTGATCTGGCTGCCGTAGTTCCGCGCGCGAGTCGCGCTCGAACCCTAGAAGTGGATCGACAGGCCGTTCGACGCGTTGAACGACGCGCCATTGCAGCCCGCCGGTCCGCCCGCGGGATCCTGGTAGTAGACGGTGTAGAAGCGCGTCGCGCCGGGGAGGAGCGCGTCGCCCAGGCTGGCCGATCGCGCGCTCACCGAGGGATCGTTCGCGCCGGGCGCGCTGACCGCGCCGCCGAGCGCGTTCTTCACGAACAGGCGCTTGAGCGTGCCGTTGGCGCAGCGTACGCCGGTTCCGAACACGATCCCCGTGGGCTGGGAAGTCGTGCCTTGCACGAAGACGCTCAGCGCGCCCGGCAGCTCGTTCGCGGCGCTCAAGACGAGCGTGTCGGGCACCGCCGTGCCGGTGGCGCTCAAGAGCGCGCCCCCGGTCAGGGCCGAGTTCTCGCAGCCGCGCCCGGGCGCGCCCTGCACGCCGCAGGGGCAGACGGTGGCCAGGTACAGGTCGCCCTGGCCGCAGTAGGACTGGATCGGGTTGCCGCTGAAGATCTCCAGCATGTCGGTCGGTGTCGTGGGCGCGTAGCCGCCTACGAGATAGATGCGGCCCGTCGCAGGGTCGACGTCGGCCGCGAAGTTGCGCCGCGGCGTGACGAAGGCCGGAGCGAGCGACCAGGTGCTGCTGCCGGGCGAGTAGGCGTCGACCTCGTTGCTCGGGTTCGGGGCCACGCGTCCGCCGCCCAGCACCCACATGTCCCCGCCCTCCGCGACCGCGCGCGTCTCACCTGTCGCGCGCGGGATGCTGCTGATCGGTGTGATCAGGTCGGCGACCGGGTCGTAGACGAACGAATCGTTGCTGTCCGCGAGCGTCGTGCCCGTCCAGGCGGCGCCCCCCCCGGTGTAGATCAGCGATCCGATCGTGGCGCAAGGCACGTAGCCGCGCGGCACCGGCAACGCGGCGGTCTTGAGCGTCCACTTGCTGCCCGCCGGGGCGCTGGGATCGAACTCCCAGATGTCGCTGGTCATCGAGACGTTGATGGTGAACCCGCCGATCACGTAGAGCTTGTTGTTGTAGACCGCGCCGCCTCCCGGCAGCGTGGTGCCGCTCGTGCCGGGCCAGGGATCGCTGCCGAGCAGCGTGAGCGTGTCGGTAGCCGGGTCGTAGCGCCGCACGGCATTGGTCGAGGTCGAGGCTCCGGCCGCGGAGCCGCCGACGAGGAAGATCACCGGCGTCCCGGCATCGACGAGTGCGCCGCCGACCATGTTGTTGACCTGGGTGTCGTTGAAGACCGAGCTCTTGACCGTCCACGTGTTGCTGGCCGGGCTGAACTCGCGCGGGTTGAGCAGGTCGGTGCCGGCCGTGTCGGAACTGCGTCCGCCGAGGACGTAGAAGCGCCCGTTCGGCGGGAACCAGACGCCCGTGGCGCGCACCACCGTGGTGGGGAATGGGTGACCCGGCGACCAGGATTGCGCGCGGGCGCCGGTGCCGCAGAGCAGCACAGCGAGCAGGGTCGAGACGGCGAGGGAGAGCGAGAATGCACGGCTGTTCATGATGGCGGTTCCTGTCCCCGTGCGGGCGGGGCGAAAGGCTCACGACTTCGAGAAACCGGGCTGGGGGATGTGGCAGCCGGCGCGGGCCGGCGAGCCGCCAGCAGTCTGCCCCCTGAGCGCAACCGCTGCCCAGCCCCGGCCTCGGATTCGCGCTCGCCTCTCGCGGGCCGCGGGATTCCGAGTAGCATGAGGGTTGCGACCTGTTCTCAGTCTCCGCCGGCCATTTCCTTGCGAGCAGCCTCATGCGACGTCCCCAACGATTCCTGCTGATCTCCCTGTGCGCCGTTTCCCTGGCGCTGCACGCCTCCGCGCAGGGCTCCGACGATTGCGCCAGCGCCCCGCTGATCCTGACCACCGGCACGCTCGCCGTCTCGACCGTCGGGTCGACCGATGGAGCCCAGCAGCCGGGCGGATGCGCGACGATCCACCACGACGTGTGGTTCCTCTGGAACGCGACCCAGTCGGGGCCGATCAACTTCTCGACCTGTGGTGGGACGGCGGCCGACACGGTGATCGCCGTCTACGCCGGTGCCACCTGCCCGACCCCGGGCACCGAGATCGCGTGCAACGACGACAGCTGCGGCGAGCAGTCGCGCCTGATCTTCAACGCCGTCTCGGGCAACTCGTACCTGCTGCAGATCGGCTCGTTCGACCCGAACACCACGTTCAGCGGCAGCGTTCCACCTCGTCCCCGGCAACGTGGCCTGCAACATCAGCAGCGGGCCCGACGTGGTCGTGGGCCAGATCATCGGCATCGCGAACTACAACCCGACCAACGGGCTCGATGCGTTCACGCTCGGCACCACGGCCTGCAATGCCGGCAACACGCTCATCGACTGGGTCGGCCCGACGAACCACCACCCGGTGATCGGCGAGACGTTCTACAAGCACAGCGTCGTGAACGGCGCCGGGCGCTTCGAGCAGATCGGCATGAGCTGGCTCAAGCACGGCTTCGCCTCCGATACCACCAACGTCTGCTGCACCTGCCTGCCGCCCGGCGACAACCAGCACATGGGCATCGGCTGCTCCGACACCTACAGCGCCGGCCAGGCCGGCGCGCAGGCGACGCTCACGCCGCGCTGGCAGATCAACGCGCACACCGGGGACTTCCCCTATCCGGGTGCGAACCCGACCTGGAGCGGGACGACGGCGCGACGCTGCGAGGCGCTGATCTCCGAGCTCGAAGTCAGCTGCGACGACGGTGCAGTACTTCGCCGAGTGCACCTACACCACGGCCGACGACGCGCTGGCCGGGAACGGCAACAACAACGCGAGCTACATCGGGATCAACGTCACGGGCGCGCCCGCGAACTTCAGCTTCGCCATCACCGGTTCGACGGTGATGATGCAGGAC
Organism: uncultured Planctomycetota bacterium; assembly: GCA_963829015.1. Classification (GTDB taxonomy): domain Bacteria; phylum Planctomycetota; class UBA1135; order UBA1135; genus JADJLZ01. The sequence continues at coordinate 1,666,985 of CAWHGR010000001.1, forward strand.
GCGATCCGCGCCTGGCCGACGCTCGAGACCGGCGTGACGCTGACCGACCTGCAGGTCCCCAACGACGGCCTGTTCATCGTGGGCTCGCAGGCCACGGACCTCGGCGGCGGCCTTTACCACTACGAGTACGCGGTGCACAACGTCAACTCCTACCTGGCCGGCGGTTCGTTCTCGGTGCCGATCCCGGTCGGCGCAGTCGTTGAGCAACGTCGGCTTCCACGACATCACCTTCCGCAATGGCGACGGGCTCAACAACGTCAGCCAGACCAGCACCGACTGGCCCGCCGTGCAGGCCGGCGGCGCGATCACCTGGAGCTGCGACACGCCCGCGGTCGACCCGAACGCCAACGCGATCCGCTGGGCGACGACCTACAACTTCCGCTTCGACGCGAACATCGCGCCCGCCAGCGGCAGCGTCGCCGTGGGGATCTGGAACGTCAGCACGCCGACGGCCGTACGCGGTTGCGGCCACGATCCCCTCGGGCAACGGCGGACTGACCTCCTTCTGCGCCGGCGACGGCTCGGTGGCGCCCTGCCCGTGCGCGAACAATGGCCTGGCGGGACGCGGCTGCGAGAACTCGGCCGGTACCGGCGGCGCGGAGATCAGCGCCTCGGGCGTCGCCGAGCCTCACGGCCGACACGCTCTCGTTCACCACCAGCGGTGAGCTGGCGAGCGCACCGAGCCTGTTGCTGCAGGGCGACGGCACGGTCGCGCCGCTGCCCTTCGGCGACGGACTGCGCTGCGCCGGCGGACACCTGAAGCGCCTGATCGTGCAGATCGCTTCCGGCGGATCGGTGCACGTGCCCGGGCTGACCGACTCGCCTGTCTCGCGCGCTCGGCCTTCCTGGGCGACGTGATCCCGCTGGGCGGGAACGCGCGTCTACCAGATCTACTACCGCGACCCGGATCCGACCCACTGCCCCGATCCGACGGGCAACCTGTTCAACGCGACGAACGCGATCTCCGCGACCTGGGGGCCGTAGCCTCGATCCGGCCTCGCCCGCGCCGAGCCGCGCGGCTAGCCTGGGTGCCATGTGCACCCTTGCCAGCCTCGCGGCTCTCGCTTTCCTGACGCCCGGCGTCTCGCCCAGCAACCCGTCTCGCTCGAGGACCTGCGCCTGCTCGTGGGCGTCTCGAGCGTCGAGATCTCGCCCGACGGATCGACGATCGCGCTGCTCACCTCGCGCGCGAACTTCGCCGACGACAAGAACGAGTCGCAGCTCGTCGCGCTGGACGTCGCCGCGGCCACGACCCGGCCGCTGACGTTCGGGCGCGCGCAGCTCTCGTCCCCGGCCTGGTCGCCGGACGGACAGACGCTGGCCTTCCTCGCGCCGACGAGGCCGGCGAGTCGCAGGTCTGGCTGCTGCCGATCGCGCGGCGGCGAGGCGCGCTGCCTGACGACTCGCCCACGGGCGTGAGCCACTTCTCCTGGCGTCCGGACGGCGGCGCGATCGCCTACGCGGCCGAGGACGAGCGCCCGAAACGCGAGGGCGAGGCGCGGCACCTCAGCACGTTCCGCATCGGCGACCAGGATCTGTTCCTGAAGCACACGATCCAGCCGCAGCACATCTGGATCCAGCTGCTCGACCGAGCGACTCGGCCAGGCGCCTGACCAGCGGCAGCTGGTCGCTCGAGTTCGTGCTCCCGCCCTCCAGCGGCGCGTCGCCGCTGAGCTGGTCGAGGGACGGCAAGCAGATCGCCTTCGCGCGCGTGCCGGGCACCGAGACGGGCAAGCTCGAACTGGTCAACGCCGCGCTGCTCGACGTCGAGACGGGCGCGATCCGCGCGCTCAACGCGGTCGAGCGCTTCCAGGACGCGCCGCTCTTCTCGCCGGCCGGCGACGCGGTCGTGTACCGCTATCCGCGTGACGGGAAGCTCGAGAACTTCGTCGACATGTACGTCGCGCCGCGCCGCGACGCGGGCGCAACCTGACGCGCGCGCATCGATCGCAACCTCTTCACGGCGCTCTGGATGCCCGGCGGCAAGGAGCTGCTCGTCGCGGGCAACGATCGCGCCGGCGTGGGCGTGTGGATCCAGCCGCTCGAAGGCGCCGCGCGCGCGCTGGACCTCGACGGCCTGGTCGTCTCCGGCGCGTACGGCTACGAGATCAGCGTCGCGGCGACGGGCGCGATCGCCTTCGCCGCGCTCGCGCGCGGACAAGCCGGCCGAGCTGTACGTGATGAGCTCGCCGCAGCGCCAAGCCGCGCTGTCTGACGCACTTCAACGACTGGGCGCAGTCGCGCCGCATGGCGCAGGTGGAGCGCGTCACGTGGAAGAGCGCCGACGGCTTCGAGGAGGACGGCGTCGTCACGCTGCCGGCCGACCTCTCCAGCCCGCGGCCGCTGGTGCTCGTGATCCACGGCGGACCGACGTCGGCCTCGAAGCTCTCGTTCAGCCTCGCTCGTCGCAGCTGATGGCGGCCGAGGGCTGGGTCGTCTTCAACCCCAACTACCGCGGCAGCGACAACCTCGGCAACGCCTACGCAGGCGGCGATCCTGAACGACGCCGGCGCAGGCCCGGGCCGCGACGTGATGGCCGGCGTCGCCGAGCTGCGCAAGCGCCCGTACGTCGACGCGACGCGCACCGCCGTCACCGGCTGGTCCTACGGCGGCTACATGACCACCTGGCTGATCGGCAAGTACCCGAGCGAGTGGCAGGCCGGCGATCGCCGGCGCGCCGGTGACGAACTGGGTCGACCAGTACAACCTCTCCGACGGCAACGTGCAGGTGCGCTACAGCTTCGGCGGCTCGCCCTGGAAGCGCGAGTTCGCGGCGGCCTACCGCGAGCAGTCGCCGATCACGTACGCGACCGAAGATCAAGGCGCCGACGCTGGTGATGACGAACCTCGAGGACTTCCGCGTGCCGCCGACGCAGGCGTTCGAGCTCTACCACGCGCTCAAGGACAACGGCGTCGAGACCGAGTTCGTCGGCTTCCAGGGGCGCACGCACGCCTCCAGCGATCCGGTGAATGCGCGCGAGCGCACTCGGCTGTGGATCGAGCTGGGTCAAGACGCACCTCGGCCCGGGGGCTGCGGCGCGGGGCACGCGCTGAGCGCGATTCCCGGAGCGGCTCAAGACCGCGCCGGCTGCGTGCCGAAGCTGCGCCCGGCCGAGTTGGACCTTCCGGGGAGGGTCCGAGCGGAACTCGGACAGGAACCTTCTTGGCAGGGGGTGGCATGCAGGCCCATCGGCTCGGGTACGTGGTCGCGGGAGCGCTGGTCGTCGCGTCGTCGTTCGCGCTCTGGAGCCTGCTCGCGGGGCTCTCCTATCGACCGCGCGCCGCTCGAGCGCTGGAACCGGGCCGCGCGCAAGATGCGCTCGCGCTCGCCGCGCTGGCAGCGCGCAGACTCCTACGCGCGTCGCGCTGCCGACACGGCCGCCCGCGGCGAGCCCGACGGCGAGCGCGCCGCTCTTCTGGCACCCGGCGGATGGCGCGCCGCCGCCGCTGGCCGGATTGCAGAACGGCTTCGTGTCCGACGTGCGACACGTGCGGCTCGATCGCGACGCGATCGCGCAACTCGCGCTCGGCAGCCTGGTGCCGATCGAGCTGCCCGGCGGCGAGCAGCTTCCTCGCGCGCGTCGAGCACCTCAGCGCCCACGACAACGGCGACCGCTCCTGGAGCGGCCACCTCGAGGGCTACGGGCTGCAGTTCCCCGTGATCTACACCCAGGGCGAGAGCGCCACCTTCGGAACGATCGCGACGCCGCTCGGGCTGTACGCGCTCGAGGCGCTCGGGGACGATGCCGTGCTCTATCGCGACCAGCGCGAGGGCCTGCAGCAGCGCGGCGCCGATTGCCAGATCCTCCCGGGCTGATGCGATGAGACTCCGCGCCGCACCTGCCCTGGCGGGCTTCGGGTTCTGTCTGCTGACGCAGGCCCTGGCCTTCGCCGGCACGCCGCCCAACGTCAACATCGACGTGCTGGTCGTGCACACCGGCGGCGCCTCGGCGCTCTACGCCGGCGGCGTGGGCACGCGCGTCAACCACATGCTCAACGTGACCAACCAGATCTACGCCGACAGCGAGATCGGGATCACGCTGCGCCTGGTGCAGACCAACGCGGTCGTCTACAGCGACGCGGTCTCGAGCAACACGGCGCTGACGGCCTTCAAGCAGAACGCGGCGCCGGCCTTCACCAACGTCGAGGCCTGGCGCACGCAGTACGGCGCGGACATGGTCGTGCTGCTGCGGCCCTACTGCGGCGACGGCATCGCGGGCCTGGGCTACGTGGGCGGCGGCGGGACGCAGGGCAATCTCGCGGCCTCCAAGCCCTGGATGTACACGCACGTGGCGATCAACACCGGCGACTACGTGCTGGCGCACGAGCTGGGCCACAACATGGGCCTGGTGCACTCGCGCAAGCAGGATCCCGCGGGAGGGACCTGGTCCTGGTCGGCCGGCTACGGCCTGCAGGGCGTGCTGGTGGACGTGATGGCCTACACCAGCGCCTTCGGCGTGACCGACGCGCAGAAGGTCTACCAGTTCTCGAACCCGCTGCACTCGCTCAACGGCCACGCGCTGGGCGTCAGCTCGTCGAACCCGACCCAAGGCGCCGACGCGGTCGCCAGCCTGAATGCCGTGCGTGCGGCGGTCTCGAACTTCTACCCGTCGCGGCAGGTCGTCGCGAGCCGGGTCGGAGAGTTCGGCGGCGATACGCGCAGCGACCTGTTCCGCTCCGATCCGGACGACGGCAAGAGCTACCTGTGGGTCAGCGGCGTCTGCAACGCGCCGGCCGACGGCTACGGGATCGACCTGCAGAACGCCTGTGCGCCGACCCAGAGCCTGACCAGCAGCGGGGATTTCGACGGCGACGGCAACAGCGACGTCTTCTTCCGCGGCGGCGACAACTCGAGCGTCGGCTGGCTGCTGGGCGGCGCGACGCCCAGGCTGGCTTCGTACCCCGCGGTGGTGGGCACCTACTGGCAGGTCGCCGGCTGCGGCGACCTCGATGGTGATGGCCGCGACGACCTCGTCTGGCGCAACTACCTCGACGGCACGAACCGCGTCTGGCTGATGAACGGCACGGGCGCGCCGACGGACCTGCCGCTCGCGACCGTGCCCGACGTGAAGTGGCGCATCGACACGCTGGGCGACTTCGACGGCGATGGCAAGCAGGACCTGTTCTGGCGCAACACCGGCAACGGCAAGCTCACGGTCTGGCTGATGAATGGCGCCAGCACGAAGACCGGCGCGGCGCTGGCCCCGCTCACGGACCTGGGCTGGAAGGCGGTCGGCGCGGGGGATTTCGACGGCGACGGCGACGACGACGTGCTGTTCAGCCACTCCACGACGGCGGCGAACAGCATCTGGTACATGAACGGCGGGCTGCTCGCCGGCACGGCGGCGATCGCCCCGCAGTCCTCGAGCGCCTGGAAGTGCAGCGGCATCGGCGACTTCGACGGCGATGGCCGCAAGGACGACATCGTCTGGCGCGACGCGGCCAACGAGGAGGACGTCGTCTGGACCATGAACGGCACCACGGTCGTCTCGCAGCGCTCGCTCAAGACCGGGCGCGATCAGCTCGAGAGCGTGGGCGCGCTGGCGGACCTCGACGGCGACGGTCGCAGCGAGCTCTTCTGGCGCAACCCGAACAGCGGCGCGGACAGCGTCTGGTTCCTGAACGGCACCAGCGTCTCCGCAGTGCAGGCCACCGACGCGCAGCCGGGCCCGAGCCTGCGCATCCTGCGCGCGGGCGACTTCGACGGGGACGGCAAGCAGGACCTGCTCTGGCGCGATGCGACGAGCGGGCGGGTGAACGTCTGGCTGATGGATGGCGCCACGGTGCGCGCGAAGTCCACGATCGCGACCGTGGCCGATGCCAACAACGCGATCGTGCGCGTGGCCGACCTCGACGGCGACGGCCAGGACGACGTGGTCCTGCGCCACGCGCTGAGCGGCGCGAACACGCTCTGGCTGATGAACGGCGGCGCGATCCGCTCCACGCTCGCGCTGCCGCCGGTGGCCGACCTGAACTGGAAGCTCAGCGCCGCGGCGGACATGAACGGCGACGGGAAGGACGACCTCGTCTGGCGCCACGCCGTCAGCGGGAGCAACCTGATCTGGCTGATGAACGGCGCCACGCGCACGTCGAGCGTGGCACTGACCCTGGTCGCCGACGCGCAGTGGAAGATCGTTGCCGCGGCGGACTTCGACGGCGACGGATCGAAGGACCTCTTCTGGCGCAACGCGGCCAACGGCAAGAACACGCTCTGGCTGATGAACGGCACGAGCGTGCGCAGCGTCAGCCCGAGCACGGCGCTCCCGGACGTGAAGTGGGGCGTCGAAGGTGTCGGCGATCTCGACGGCGACGGCCGGGCCGACATCCTCTGGCGCCACAGCGACACGCTGGCGCGCAGCGTTTGGCGCATGAACGGCGCCAGCGTCGCCTCCTCGGCGCAGATCTACTGAGCCGCAGGGCAAGAAAAGGGGACCGATGGCCTTTGGGGGCCACCGGTCCCGAGGGAGAGAGCCCTCACCGGGCTTCCCAGGTGCCGCGACGCTCGCAAGTCGCGGAACCCTCCGGTGGAACTCGCGCGGGAGTCTATCGGACGAACCGCGCGCATTCAGCCTGCCCGTTGGTGCAGCAACGCTACGATGAGGGCGCGCGCGATGAACGGATTCGCCAAGACCTACAGCCGCGAGGAGGCGCAGCGCTACCAGGACCTCAAGCGCCCGGCCAAGCACCGCGCGGAGATGCACCTCGTCGACCGCGCGCTCGAACTCGTTCCGTGCGAGCAGCACGTGCTCGACGTGCCCTGCGGTTACGGGCGGGTCATGGAGCACCTGCACGCGCGCGGCTACCGCGTCTCGGGAGCGGACCTCTCCGAGCCCATGCTGGAGCTGGCGCGCGCCAACCTCGCCCGGCGCGGCTGGGCTGGAGCGCTCGAGCGCCAGGACCTGCTGGCGCTGGGCTATCCCGATCGGGCCTTCGACGCGCTGCTGTGCTTCCGCGTCTTCCACCACTTCCCCGACCCGGCCACGCGCCAGGCTGTCGTCTCGGAGCTGTGCCGCGTCGCGGCGCGCCAGGTGCTGCTGTCCTATTTCAGCCCGTATTCGTTCACTTCCGGCCTCTCGCGCCTGCGCGTGGCGCTGCGGCTGAAGGAACCGAACCGCCACCCGACCCCCTTGTCCGAGCTGGAGGACTACTTCGGGCGCTGCGGATTCCGGCTGGTGCGCGACTTTGCGCGACTTTCGCTCGTGCACTCGCTGCATCTATCGGTGTGGGAGCGCAACGGGTAGCCTCGGGTTCGCTCTGGAGGAGAGAACCATGAGAACGAGCCGTCGCGGGTTCCTGGGCGGGGTCGGCAGCACGTTGGGTTGCGCAGCGGTCGGGCTCGCGCTGAGCGAGCGCCTGGGGTTCAGCGAGACGCTCTTCCGCACGGCGCGCGAGCGACTGCGCTTCGGCGCGCTCGACCCGCTGGTGGACCTGATGCAGGAGACGCCCGCGGACGAGCTCTTGCCGCTGCTCGCGGCGAAGCTGCGTGCCGGGACCGACGCTCTCGGATCTGGTCGCCGCGGGAGCGCTGGCGAATGCGCGCGCCCACGGCGGCACCAACTACAACGGCTACCACGCGCTGATGGCGCTGATGCCGAGCTACGAGATGTGCGCGCAGATGCCCGGGGCCTGCGCCGCGCTGCCCGTGCTCAAGGTGCTGCACCGCAACGCGCGCTTCATCCAGGACGTCGGCCACGCGCACACGGACGCGCTCGAGCCGCTCGCGGCCGGCGCGGGCGAGGCGCAGCTCGTCGAGAGCGTCCGCGCGCGCGACCTGCCGCAGGCCGAGCGCAGCCTGGCGCGGCTCGAGGAGCAGTCGCGCGGCACGCGCCTACGAGGAGCTGCAGACCGTCGTGCGCGACGACATGAACGTGCACCGCGTGGTGCTCGCCTGGCGCGCGTACGACTTGCTGCGGCTCACCGGCGAGGAGCAGGCGCGTGAGCATGCTGCGCCAGTCGGTGCGCTTCTGCATCGACGAGGACGCGCACCGCGCGAGCCAGGGGAATCCGCCGAACGAGATCCGCGCGCTGCTTGCCGGAGCTGATGGAGAAGCACGACCTCGAGAAGCGCGAGCGCGGCACGCGCGCGGCGGACGAGGCCTGGATCGAGCTCCTGGGCAAGAAGGTCTTCACCTGCGCGCGCGCCGGGGCGGCCGAGGCAGCCGCCGAGGCGCTGGCGGAGGGCTACGACCCCGAGGACGTGGGCCGCGCGCTCTCGCTCGCGGCGACACGGCTCCTGCTCCAGGACGGAGGGCTCAAGGAGGCGCAGCCCGGCAAGCCGGTCGGCAGCGTGCACGGCGCCTCGACCGGACTGCACGCCTCGGACGCGGCGAACGCCTGGCGACACATCGCGCGCATCGGCAGCGCGCGGAACGCGTTCGCGAGCCTGATCGCCGGCGCGTACCACACCGCCGGGCAGTCGGGCAACGTCGGCACTGAGCCGTACGACCACGACGGCGAGGCCTGCACGAAGGAGGATCCGGCCGCGTTGCGCGGCGAGATCGAGGCGCGCATCCGCGCGCGCGACCAGAAGGGCGCCTGCGTGGCGGCGCGGCGCTACGTGTCGCTCGGCCATCCTCCGGAGCCGCTCTTCGCGCTGCTGCTCGAGTTCGCCGTCAGCGAGGACGGCGCGCTGCACGCGGAGAAGTACTTCCGCACCGCGCAGGAGGAGCATGGCGGAGCGCGCGCCGAGCACCGCGGCCTGTACCTCGTCGCGCTCACGCGCGTCACGGCCAGCGAGTTCGGCTTCCCCGCGCCCGGCTGCGCCGAGGCGCGCAAGCTGCTCGCCGGCTGAGCCCTCAGGCCGAATAGATGCGGTGGCAGTCGTCGTGGTCGTCGATGCGCTCGAGGAACTCCTCGTGCGCCGCGCGCTGCTCGGGCGTGAGCGCCGCCAGTTCCTTGGGCCGGTAGCCCATCTCCGCCTGGCTCACCACCCAGCCCGCGACGCGCAGCGCGGTCGTGATCGCGTCGAGTGCCTGCGGGCTGCAGTAGAAGCGCGCGCCCGCGCCCTCCTTGGGCGGCTCCTCGAGCGCCTCGACGTCGTCCGCGCCGGCCTCGAGCGCCGCCGTCTCCAGATCGAGCGCGGCGTCCGCGTGCGCAGCCTCGATGATGCCGACGTGGTCGAAGAAGAACATCACCTTGGCCCCGAAGCGCGCGTCCTTGAAGAGCATGCGCATGTCGGGCGCGGTGCGGTTGCGGTTGTCGGTCAGGCACTCGATGATCACCGGCACGTTCTGCGGAGACATGCCCTCGAAGGTCACCAGGTCGAAGTTGACCGTCTCGCCGGTCTGGCCGCTGCCCTTCTTGACCGCGCGCGCGATCACGTCGTTCGAGACGGACTGCTTGCGCGCGCCCTCGATGGCCAGCGCCAGGCGCGGGTTGAAGGCCGGATCGGGCGCGCCCATCTTGGCCGCGACCATGATCTCGCGCGCCAGCTTGGAGGTCATCTTGGCGCGCTTCTCGGCGTTGATCCCGCGCTTCTTCTGCAGCCACTGTCGACCCATGGCCGGATTGTAGGGGGCTCTTGCGGCTCAGCGAAGTCCCAGCCCGTTCCGTGCGTTACCCGAGCACGGCCCGGCCCTAGGATGATCCGGTCGTGATCCGCAAGCCCACTGCGCTCGCCCTCCTCGCCCTGTGCGTGGGCCTGCTCGCGCTCGGGTTCGGCCTCCTGCGCCGTCCGGGCTCGGGGAGCGTCCCGTTCGAACCCGCGCGGGACCAGGTCCCGACGCTCACGCAGTCCGCGGAGCTCGAGCGCGTCGAGTCGGCCCACGAGGGTGCGAGCACGGACGAGGGCCGCCGCTCCGCAACCGAGCCCGCCGCACAGGTCCGACTGGCCGACTTCGTCCCGCACGAGGCCGGCACGCTGGAGCTCCGCGCGGTGGACGCGCGGACCGGGGCACCGCTCCAGTCCCTGCGCGTGCGCCTCGCGAGCTCCACGCGCCTGGCGGATCGCCTGTCCGCGCCGGGCAGCGCGGAGCTCCGGCTGACGCTCACGCCGGGTTCGTACTCGCTGCTGGCGCTCTCGCCCGGGTACGAGCCGCTCGAGCTGTCGCCGCTGGGCGTCGTCGCCGGCCAGACGCTGGCACCCGAACCGCTGCGCATGCGTGCGGCGAGCGCGCGCGTCGCGGGCTTCGCGACCGGCGACCTGCGGCCCGAGCGCGGTCTGCAGGCGGAATTGTTCGGCGACGGCCGATCGCCCTGCGCCCAGTGCCCGGGCGGCGGTGGATCCGATCCGTGCCCGGCGTGCGGGTACGCGCTCGAGGCCTCGCGCCGGACGCTCGGAGCGGACGGTCCGTTCGCTTTCGAGCACCTGCTCGCCGGGAGCTACGCGCTGCGGCTCGTCGATGCCGAGCAGCGCACGATCGGAGCTGCGCAAGCGCTCGAGCTGCGCGAAGGACAGGACCTGCGCCTCGATCTCGCCGCACCGGCTCTGCGCACGCTGGAAGTCGAGCTGCTCGACACGGATGGCCGTTCGTTGGCCGGCGAGTGGGGGCGGCGCGTGCGCGCGCAGGCGGCGGCCGCAGACGACGTGTTCAGCGAGCTGGTGGTTACGGACTCCTCCGGGCGCGCGCCCGAGTTCACCTGCACCTTCCGCAGCGGGGAGCGCAGCATCGCAGAGACGGCCCTCGAGGTCCCCGAGCCGCCGGACGGTGCGCAGCGCGGGTACACCGCGGTGAGCGTCAGCAGCGGCGGCCACGCGCGCGTCGGGAGCGCGCGGCCGACGAGTCTGGATGACCGGCCGCGCGCGCCATTCGAAGCGCTGCGACCGGAATCGCGGGCCCCCGTGATCGAGGCCACGCCGGTGCGCGCAAGCGTCGGCGAGGATGGCCTCGCCCGTTTCGAGCCCCTGCCCGCGACGGAGCTCCTGCTGGAGCTGTCGAGCGGGCCGTTCGCGGCCCGGACCACGATCCCGCCGTCGAGCGCGACAACCCGCGTGCAGGCACGTCTGCGAGCCGACGCGGGCACGTACGCCGAGTTCGAGCGCGCTCCGCGCCGCTGACGCGAGCCGCGCGCGGATGACAGGACTCACATGCGCGGCACGGCGCAGACTGCCCACTTGGGACAGTGTCGGCATCCTCGCGGCAGTGCTAGTCTCGCGCCCGCAGAGGACGGAGCACCATGACGATCGCAGCGGCAGTCTTCACCGGAATCACCGTGATCAGTTCGTTCACCGGAGCACGCTCGGAATCGTTCGAGAACGCCACTCCGACCGTCAACACGCTGTGCCTCAGCAACCGCGCCTTCAACGACAGCGCGGACATCTGCACGCCCGGCCACCCGGGTTGCCTGGTAACCAGCGCCTGGACCACGACCGCGTGCACGCAGCACCCGCAGAGCGGCAATTGGTTCTTCGGCAATGCGGTGCAGGGCAGCCTGGACAACTACACCGAGATCAGCTTCGACCATCCGATCGTGCGCTTCGGCGGAATGTTCTCGAAGAACACGACCTACTCGGGCGGCGACATCACCTTCAGCAGCGCCGACGGAACGGTGCTCGCCACGCTGCCGATCACCCTGCCGGGTGGCTGCACCTGGGTGTGGAACGGTTGGGACGCCGGCGACGGCCCAGCGATCCAGACGATCAGGCTGCAGGGCAGCTTCAACAGCCCGATCCTGCTCGACAACCTGCAGATCGATTTCGCGCCGCGCTCACCGGGCATCGACACCTGCTTCCCCGGCACCGGCGATCGCCTGCCTTGCCCATGCGGGAATCCGGGCATCCTCGGCCGCGGCTGCGAGAACTCCTCGGCCACGGGCGGCGCGCGGCTGGATGCGGCGGGCCACGCCTCGCTGCTCGCAGACACGCTGCACTTCACGACCAGCGGCGAGCGGCCGACGGGCACGAGTGTCCTGATGCAGGGCAGTGCGGATCTGAGCAGCGGCGTCGCGTTCGGCCAGGGGCTGCGCTGCGCGGGCGGGATCGTGAAGCGCCTCTACGTGAAGACCGCCTCGGGCGGTGCCATCGAGGTTCCCGGCCCGGGTGAGCTCTCCGTGTCCGCCCGCTCGGCGGCCGTCGGAGACACGCTCTCGGCGGGCACGAGCCGCTGGTACGCGGTCTACTACCGCGACCCGATCGTGCTGGGCAACTGCCCCTCGACCAGCACGTTCAACAGCACGCAGACCCAGCTCGTGGACTGGGGCGCCTAGCTGACGCCGTCGGGCGGCGCCGGCGAGGGGCTGGCGCGGATCCGCGAGCGCGCCTACCGTGGGCTGTCCATGCCTGCTTCCAGCGATCGCGACCGCAGGTTCGCGCAGGCGGAAGCTGCGTTGGCCGAATACCTGGCGCGCGCAGCTGCGGGCGAGCCGCTCGAGTTCGAGCCCTGGCTCGCGGGCCACCCCGCGATCGAACGCGAGCTGCGCGAGCTGCACGCCGTCTGCGGTGTGCTGCGCCAGCCGCAGCCGGACGCGCACGAGGGCGGAGCCGAGCTGATGCTCGAGGCACTCGACGCCCTCGGGCGCGCCCCGAATCGCTTCGGTGAGTACGCGGTCGAGCCCACGCCGCTGGCCCAGGGCGGGATGGGCACGATCTTCTCGGCGCGCGACCGCGCCCTGCGCCGCGAGCTGGTGCTCAAGATCCTGCGCCGCGGCGGCGGACGCGGTGCCGAGGCGCGGCGCTTCGCGCGCTTCCTGACCGAGGCGCGCGTCACCAGCCAGCTGGGCCACCCGGGCATCGTGCCGGTCTACGAGATCGGCCTGGACGCGCAGCAGCAGCCGTACTTCGCGATGAAGCGCGTCGAGGGCCGCACACTGGAGAGCGCCTTCGACAGCCTCGCGGCCGGCGATCCGAACTGGACGCAGGCGCGCGCGCTGGGCGTGCTGCAGCGCGTCTGCGAAGCGGTTTCCTTCGCACACGCGAAGGGCGTCATCCACCGCGACCTCAAGCCCGCCAACGTCATGGTCGGCGAGTTCGGAGAGGTCTACGTGATGGACTGGGGGCTGGCGCGCGAGCTCGGCCGGCGCGACGCCCACGACCTGCGCCTGCAGACCGGAGCGAATGCGCCCGGGCAGGAGCTCGGCGACTCGCCGCTGGTCACGCTCGACGGCAGCGTCGTCGGCACGCCGGCGTACATGCCGCCCGAGCAGGCGCGCGGGGAGATCGAGAAGCTCACGACGCGCTCGGACGTCTACTCGATCGGCGCGCTGCTCTACCACCTGCTCGCCGGCGAGCGGCCGTACGTGCAGCCGGGTGCGCGTGCGACGGCGCGCAGCGTGCTGCTGCAGGTGCTCGCCGGGCCGCCACGCCCGCTGCACGAGCTGCGGCGCGACATCCCCGCGGAGCTCGTGGCGATCTGCGAGAAGGCCATGGCTCGCGATCCCGCACAGCGCTACGCCGACACCTTGGCCTTGTCGGAGGACCTGCGCGCGTTCCTCGAGAACCGCGTGGTCCGGGCCTACCAGACGGGCGCGCTGGCGGAGTTCCGCAAGTGGGTCGCGCGCAACCGGGCGCTGGCCCTGGCGAGCGCCGCGGCGATCCTGATCGCGCTCTGCGGCCTGGCCTGGGTCTCGCTGGTCCAGACGAGCGCCAGGCGCGCCATCGGGCGGACGCTGCAGGACGCCCGGGCGATCGCGCTCGCGGACGCCTCGAAGGCGGCCGAGACGGTCGATCCCCTGCGCGCCCTGCTGCTGGCCAAGGAGGCGGCGCACGTGCAGCTCTCGACCGACGTCGAAAGCCAGCTGCACAGCGCGCTCGTCGGCTCGCTCGAGGACGCGCTGTTCCGCGGCCATCCCGGCCGGTTCTCGCCGGCTCTATTCTCCCCGTCCGGCGACAGCGTGCTGTACGCCTCGGGCGCGCGCGGCGCGCGAATCTCGGAACTCGAGGGCAGCGCATCGGTCGAGCTCAGCAGCGACGATCGCTCGCTCAGCGCGGCCGCATTCGCCCCTGACGGCCTGCACGTCGTGACCGGTGCGGAAGACGGCACGCTGCGCCTGTGGGATCGCGCGACGCTGCGCAACCGGCGCCTCGAGGGACACACGGACTTCGTCCTCGCCGTGGCCTGCTCGAGCCGCGGACGGATCGCGAGCTCTTCGCTCGACGGCAGCGTGCGCGTGTGGGAGGCCGACGGGACCGCGCTGGGGGAGTTCCACGGTCACACGGGCAGGATCACGGCCCTGGCCTGGCTTCCCGACGGCGAGCGGCTGGCGAGTGCCGCGCAGGACGGCGACGTGTACGTCTGGCGCCTGGACGGCGGCGCGCCGGAACACCTGCGCCACTACGCGCCGGTGCTGGCGCTCGCGATCTCGCCCGAGGGCCGGATCCTGAGCGGTACCGAGGACGGCTTCGCCTGGATCTGGGAGGTTTCCACTCCGCGTTCTGCACAGCTCTTCGCCGAGCACAGCGCGGTCACGAGCGTCGCTTTCTCGCACGATGGGAGGCAGTTCGCCATCGGCCGGCGGAACGGGACTGCGCGCGTGCTGCTCTCCGGCGGAGAGCAGGTCGCGGAACTGCGCGGGCACACGAGTGCCGTGTGCTCGATCGCGTTCTCGCCGGACGACCAGCTGCTCGCCACCGCGGGCGGCGAGGACCGGACCGGGCGCGTGTGGGACCAGAAGGGCCGGGTCGTGTGCGTGCTGCGCGGGCACACGGGCAGCGTGAACTGCGTGCAGTTCGCCCCCGACTTCACGCCGGACCGCGGACGACTGCTCAGCAGCTCGACGGACGGCACGGCACGCACCTGGCACCTGAAGGGCGCCGAGATCGCCACCTACCGCTCGGTCGAATTCGGCGCGCGCGCGGTCGCGGTCTCCGGTGTCGGCAGGCGGCAGGCGCTCATCGTCGGCGCCACGGGTCCGGCCCGGCTGCAGGGCGGGGTCCGGCCGCACACGTACGGCCCGGCGAACGAGGCCCTGCACAGCGCGAAATTCTCGCGCGACGCGCAGCGGGTCCTGGTCGCCGGCGAGAGCGGAGTCGTGCGTGTGTTCGAGCTCGACGAGACGCCGCTCGCCGAGATCCAGACGCACGATCCCGAGTGCCTGGCCGACTTCTCGCCGCAGGACAGCAACCTCATCCTGGTCTGGGCCGGTGCGACGGCGCAGCTCTGGGAACTCCGGGAGCACAGGCCGCGGCTCGTGCGCAGCTTCGCGGGTCACGAGGATCGCGTCCTGTGCGCGGCGTTCTCGCAGAACGGACGCAAGATCGTCACGGGCTCGCGCGACCGCCTCGCACGCGTCTTCGACGTCGACTCGGGGGTCTGCGAGGTGACCTTCGTCGGCCATCTCGGGCCGGTCGTGTCGGCCTTGTTCTCGAGCGACGGCCGGCGCGTGCTCACGGCGGGGGACCAGACGGCCCGGATCTGGGATCTCGCGACCGGAAGGGGGCGGCCGCTGCTGCACACGTCGGCCGCCGAGGTCGCAGTGTTCTCGCCGAGTGACGAGCTCGTCGGCGTCGGTTGCAGCGACGGCACGGCCTGGCTCTGGGAGACCGAGACCGCGCGCCTGCGCGCACAGCTCCCCGGCCACAGCGCGGGTGTGATCTCCGCCGAATTCGAGTGGGACGAGAGCGCCTCGAGCCTGTACCTGGCGACGGCCTGCGCCGACGGCAACGTGCGCATCCGCTGCACCACGGCCGGAGGCGTGCTCGCGATCGTCGAGCGCAAGACGCTCGGACGGAGGTTCACCCACGCCGAGATCGAGCAGTACTCGGCGATCCTGGGGCACGACTACGACGCGCTCCTGGCGGCGTACCAGTTCATCGAGCCGCGCCTGGCGCAGGAGGTCGTCGTCGCGGACGTCGCGGCGGACGTCGAAGCCGAGGCGCAGCTCCCCGCGGACGTGCGCCTCGAGGCCTTGGGCGTGCTGCAGGGCCTGTGCGACGACCCGCGGCACGTCTGCGAGCGCACCTGGGAGTGTGTGCGCACGAACGGTCTCGCTGGGGAGCAGTATGCGCGCGCCCTGCGCTGGGCGCGGACCGCCGACGAGCTCGCGCACGGGGATCTAGGCGTGCGCCTGGTGCTGGGCGTGGCGCTGCATCGCGTCGGTCACGAGGCCGAGGCGCTGCGCACGCTGCAGGCCATCGACGCCAGGTTCGGCGCGCGGGACCGGGAGCAGCAGGAGCTCTGCACGGCCGCGCTGGCGCTCGTGCAGCATGCGCTGGGGAACGACGAGTCGGCGCGCGCCGAGCTGGCGCGGCTGCCCGATCCATCCGCAGAGCCCGCGCCGCGGCCCGAGCGTGCGTTCTTCGCCGAGGCGCTCGCGCTGCGGGCTCCGCGCTGAGGGGGGCTGCGCACAGGTTCTTGCAGCTCTGCGCCCTGAAGCGCAGGCCCGCACTGCGCCGGCGTGCCTACGATTGCCGCACGCGTCACCCTGCCCCCCCCGGAGTCAGCTCCATGAAGATCAGCTCCTGCCAGATCGCCTTCATCGCCGCACTCGCGGCCCCTTCGGCCTCCGCCCAGACGGTGCTCTTCGACTTCAACAATGCGCCGCTGTACTCGTCGCTGCCGCTCGACCAGACGGCGGGCGGCATCACCGCGCACCTCTCCGCCACCGGCCAGGGCTATTCGATCCAGGACAACTCGGCGCCGGTCGTGCCCGCCGGCTTCACGGGCCGCTGGATCTACCCGAACAGCGTCTTTCTCGCCGACCTCTTGGTCAGCTTCGACCAGACCGTGACGTCCTTCTCGATCCTCTACTCGCCGCAGGAGCTGGCCTGCGACGACTCGGCCACGCTGCGCGTGACGGCCAGCATGAACGGCACGATCGTCGGCACGGCGACGCACACCGCGATCAACCCGGGCACCTGGCCGGTCGACACGCTGAGCTGCAGCTTCCCGCAGGGCTTCAACAGCGTCGTGGTGCACTACGACAGCGTCCCGCCCACTTGCCAGGACTACGGCGTGATCTTCCTGGCCGACGACATGCGCGTGACGCCCATGCCCGCGAGCGGCACGGCCTTCTGCTTCGGCGACGGCTCGACGCTTCCCTGCCCGTGCAGCAACAACGGCAGCACGGGCCACGGCTGCCAGAACTCGGCCTCGACCGGCGGCGCGCTGTTCTCCGGCTCTGGCACGGCGAGCCTCTCGGCCGACACGCTGCACCTCAGCTGCTCCGGCCTGCTGCCGAGCGCGATGACGATCGTCTTCCAGGGCAGCGTCGCGCTGGGCCAGCCGACGCGCTTCGGCGACGGTCTGCGCTGCGTCGGGGGGAGCCTCAAGCGCCTGTACGTGAAGACCGCCGCGAGCGGCGCGGTGCTCGTGCCCGGAGCAGGGGACGCGGCGATCTCGGCGCGCTCGGCGGCCCTGGGCGATCCGATTCCGGTCGACGGCTCGCGCCTGTACCACGCCTACTACCGCGACCTGAGCACGACCTTCTGCCCCGTTCCGCAGGGCGACACGTTCAACTCCTCGAACGCGATGTCGGTGCACTGGGCACCATGAGGCGCAGCCGCGCGAGCAATCCCGCGCGCGACGGTGCCGCGTGCACCAGCGCTTCCTTCTCGGACTTTGGCAGGCGCTTGAGCCGCCGCTCCACGCGCAAGGCGAGGCCATGCTCGCCGAGCTCGCGGCTGAAGACGAGCTTCAACGGAGCGCGTCCCCTGAGGTACTTCGCTCCCTTCCCGGAGCGATGCAGGCGCAGGCGTCGCTCGAGGTCGGTCGTGATCCCGGCGTAGAGCACCCGGCCGCGCGCGCGGACGAAGTAGACGGACCAGGCTGCTTGGGTCGAGGCCAATGGCGCTGGCCATCGTGCTCCGGCCGTGCGCGCGGGGCAAGCGCAGGACGGCAGCCCTGGGGGCGGCACTTTGTGTTCATGGGAGCGTAGCGCCTGGCCGATCACGGCCCTCGAGGCACCAGATGCAAGCGACCCGACCGGCCGCCGTGGCCGGCACGTTCTACTCCCGGAGCGGCACGCAGCTCGCCGCCGACGTGCGCGCGCTGCTGGCGGCGCCGCTGCCCGTAGCCGGCGCACAGGCCTGGCCCAAGGCGCTGATCGTCCCGCACGCCGGCCTGGTGTACTCCGGACCGATCGCGGCGAGCGCCTACGCACGCCTCGCTCCTGGTCGCGCCGCGATCCGCCGCGTGGTGCTGCTCGGGCCTGCGCACCGCGTGGCCGTGCGCGGGCTCGCGCTGCCCGGCTCGCGCGAGTTCAGCACGCCGCTTGGACGCGTGGCGCTCGCGCGCGAGGCGACCGAGCTCCTGCGCTCGCTGCCGCAGGTCGTCGTGAGCGAGGAGGCGCACGCGCTCGAGCACTCGCTCGAGGTGCAGCTGCCCTTCCTGCAGAGCGTGCTGGACGAATTCTCGATCGTGCCGCTGGCCGTCGGGAAGGCCTCGCCCGGAGAGGTTGCCGCGGTGCTCGACCGGCTCTGGGGCGGAGCGGAGACGCTGATCGTCGTCAGCTCGGACCTCTCGCACCATCAGCCCTATGCGCGAGCGCTGGAGCTCGACCGCGCGACCGCGCAGCAGGTCCTCGCGCTCGCAGGCAGGCTCGCGCTCGCGCAGGCCTGCGGTGCGGCAGCGATCAACGGCCTGCTCGTCAGCGCGCGGCGCCACGCGCTCGCTGCGCAGCTGCTCGACCTGCGCAATTCGGGCGACACGGCCGGCGCGAAGGCGCGCGTCGTGGGCTACGCGGCCTTCGCCTTCGCGCGCGACGAGGCGCTCGGCGCGGCGCTGCTCGCGACCGCGCGCCATGCGATCGCCACGCAACTCGGGCGCACGCAGGGGCGCGAGCCCGTGCATCCGGCCTTCGAGGCCCCGGGGGCGAGCTTCGTCACGCTGCACCTGCGCGGCGCCCTGCGCGGCTGCATCGGGACGCTGCAGGCGCACCGTCCGCTGGGCCTCGACGTGCGCCTCAACGCCGCTGCCGCGGCCTTCCGCGATCCGCGCTTTCCGCCGCTCGCCGACGGCGAGCTCGACGCGCTCGCGATCGAGGTCTCGCTGCTCTCCGCGCCCGAGCGCCTGGACGTCTCGAGCGAGGCGCAGCTCCTCGGAAGACTCGTGCCGGGCGCGGACGGCCTGATCCTCGAGTGCGAGGAGAAGCGCGCGACGTTCCTGCCGCAGGTCTGGAGCCAGCTCCCCGATCCGCGCGAGTTCCTGGCCCGGCTGCGCGCGAAGGCCGGGATCGCCGCGGGCTCCTGGAGCCCGGCGCTGAAGGTCTACCGCTACTCCGTGGAGCACTGGAAGGAGTGCGAACCCCGGTGAGCGATCATCCGGCACGCTACTGGCACGCGCTCGACGACGGGCGCATCCAGTGCGACCTGTGTCCGCGCGACTGCCGCCTGAACGACGGCCAGCGCGGTGCGTGCTTCGTGCGCCAGCGCAGCGGCGACGGGATGCTGCTGAGCAGCTACGGCCGCTCGTCGGGCTTCTGCATCGATCCGATCGAGAAGAAGCCGCTCAACCAGTTCCTGCCGGGCTCGAGCGTGCTGTCCTTCGGCACGGCCGGCTGCAACCTCTCCTGCAAGTTCTGCCAGAACTGGGACATCTCGCGAGTCGCGCAAGCTGGACACGCTCGCGCACGAGGCCTCGCCCCAGGCGATCGCCGCCGCGGCGCAGGCGCAGGGCTGCCGCAGCGTGGCCTTCACCTACAACGACCCGGTCATCTTCGCCGAGTACGCCATGGACACTGCCGAGGCCTGCCACGAGCTGGGCCTGAAGACCGTGGCCGTGACCGCCGGCTACATGCGCGCCGAGGCGCGGCGCGAGTTCTACGCCAAGATGGACGCGGCCAACGTCGACCTGAAGGCCTTCACCGACGAGTTCTACGTCTCGCTCTGCGGCGCGCACCTCGCAGCCGGTGCTCGAGACGCTGGTCTACCTGCGGCACGAGACCGAAGTCTGGATCGAGATCACGACGCTCTTGATCCCGGGCAAGAACGACTCCGACGCCGAGATCGCGGCCGATGTCCAAGTGGATCGCGCGCGAACTCGGCCCGGACGTGCCGCTGCACTTCAGCGCCTTCCACCCGGACTACAAGCTGACCGAGGTCGCCAGCGCACGCCGGCGGCGACGCTCGCCCGCGCGCGCAAGATCGCGCTCGTCCGAGGGGCTGCGCTACGTGTACACCGGCAACGTGCACGACCGCGACGGCGGCACGACCTTCTGCCCGGGCTGCGCCAGCCCGCTGATCGTGCGCGACTGGCACCAGATCGTCGGCTACGCGCTGACGCCGGAGGGCCGCTGCCCGCACTGCGCGACCATGCTGCCGGGCCGCTACGAGCGCTTCGAACGCGCCTGGGGCAACCGTCGCCAGCGCGTGCGCGTTCCGCCGGTCGAACCCTCGCCGGCCGCGGAGTAGCTCGCGACGCTACGCGCAAGTGCGGATGCGCGATCCCGGGCCGGGACTAGGATGGCTTCGCTAGCAGGTCCCGCCGCGCGCTGGCCGATGGGATGTTCGAGACCGAGCCATGGAACGCGCAACCACACTCTACGAACGGCTGGGAGGGCGACCGGTCCTCGAGCGCGTCAACCGCATCTTCTACGACAAGGTCTACGCGCACCCGTGGCTGGGCCAGTTCTTCCGCGGCGTCGACCAGAGCTACATCGAGCGCCAGCAGACCGACCTGACCAGCCAGGCGATGGGCATCGCCGGCGCTTTTCAGGGCACGTACCCGATTCCCGGCCACAAGCACATGTTCATCACGCCGGAGCTGTACGCGCTGCGCATGCAGCTCAAGGCCGAGGCGCTGCGCGAGGCGCAGATCCCCGACGAAATGGCGCAGGAGTGGCTCGCGATCGACCGCTCGTTCGAGAAGGCGCTGGTCAAGCACGCGCCGGAGCAGTGCGAGAAGCGCCATCCGACCGACAGGATCGTCGTGATCCCGAAGCCGTAGACGCGCCGTCCCCACGGCTGGTCATCCACGGGCACGGGCCTGCGCGCGGGATTCATGGGCTTCCGGACTGGCCGCGGCCTATGCTGCGCACACGATGAAGATCCAGATCCTCTACTGCCAGGCCTGAGGCTACCGCGAACGGGCAGCGAGTCTCGCTGCCGCCATTCAGCACGAGCTCGGCCAGCCCACGGAACTCCTCGTCGGCACGCGAGGGCAGTTCGATGTGCAAGTCGATGGCCAGACCGTCGCGACGCGCGGCGGGAGCGTTCTCGGCAGGCTCTTCGGTGGTGGTTGGCCCGCGGCGGCCGATGTCGTGGCTGCAGTCCGGGCCGCGATGGCGCCCAGACCCTGATCCACGGGCGCCCGAGAGTTGCTGTGGCCGGTGTGACCGGCATCCCGGTACCCGCTAGGTGCACCGAATCCGCGGACTTTCTGCCGGGAAGAGTGCGCGGGTTCCGCGAGCCTGGCGCGACCTTTCCCCGACCGCCCCCCCCCGACCCCCGGACTGTGGGATGCGGTCCCAGCTAGAACGGAGAGAACGAAAATGAGGTCCGCCCTTCATGGATGGCTCGTGCGCCTGTCTTTGGCCCTCGTGGCCCTCGGGGGAACCGGGGCAAGAGCATCAGCCCAGTCGGGAGTCAGCGGCTGGGGGCGCCAGGTCTTCGACAGCGCCTGGAACCAGGAGTCCTTTGCCGATGTCGCGGCCGGCGGCAGTCACACGGTCGCGCGCCGCAGCAGCGGCTCGGTCGTCGTCTGGGGCAGCAACTACAGCAACCAGTGCAGCGTGCCCGCGCTCCCCAGCGGACTCAGCTATGTCGAGGTGGCCGCGGGTTGGGAACACACGGTCGCGCGCCGCAGCGACGGATCGGTCGTCGCATGGGGGGACGACCAGTTCGGCCAGTGCACCGTGCCCGTGCTCCCGCCGGGTGTCAGCTTCGTCCACGTGACGGCCGGATGGTTCCATTCGGCGGCACTCTGCAGCGACGGCTCGGTGGTCGCCTGGGGCTACAACTCCGTGGGCCAGTGCAGCGTGCCCGCGCTGCCCGCCGGGCTCAGCTATGTCGAGGTGGCTGCGGGCGACTACCACTGCGTCGCGCGCCGCAGCGACGGATCGGTGGTCGCTTGGGGAGAGAATTCCTACGGCCAGTGCACTGTCCCTGCACTGCCCCCTGGCCTGAGCTACGTGCAGGTCGCGGGCGGCGGCTACTTCACGGCCGCGCGGCTCAGCGATGGCTCGCTGGTCGCCTGGGGCTACAACTTCGGAGGCCAGTGCAACGTGCCCGCCCTTCCGAGCGGGCTCACCTACCTGTCGGTCGATGCCGGGACGTGGCATGCGGCCGCCGTTCGCAGTGACGGCGCGGTTCTGGCGTGGGGAGACAACGCCTACGGCCAGTGCAGCGTGGCGCCACTCCCGAGTGGCCTCTCCTACCTCCAGGTCTCGGCCGGCGAGCGCCACACGGTCGCGCGCCGCAGCGACGGCACGGTCGTCGCATGGGGCGGCAACGAAGAGCTGCCGTGCAACGTGCCCGTCCTGCCGAGCGGCGTGAGCTACGTCGAGCTGGCCGCGGGATGGGCCCACACGGTGGCGCGCTGCAGCGACGGAACGGCCGTCGCCTGGGGCAACAACTTCTACGGCCAGTGCAACGTGCCGCCTTTGCCGAGCGGCCTCAGCTACGTCGAGCTGGCGGCGAACTACGACCACACGGCCGCGCGCCGCAGCGACGGCTCGCTCGTCGCATGGGGAGACAATTCCCACGGTCAGTGCAACGTGCCCGCGCTGCCTCCCGGCGTGACCTACGTCGAGGTCGCGACGGGCGAGGCCCACACGGTCGCGTGCTGCAGCGACGGATCGGCGCTCGCCTGGGGAGACAACGTCTACGGCCAGTGCAACGTGCCTGCGCTGCCCTCTGGCCTGAGCTATGTCCAGGTGGCGGCGGGCACCGGCCACACAGTCGCGCGGCTCAGCGACGGTTCGCTGCTTGCCTGGGGACGCAACGTGGAGGGCCAGTGCAACGTGCCCACGTTGTCCGGCATCGGCTGTGTCGAGGTGCGCGCGGGCAAGTACCACACGGTCGCGCGCCTCAGTGACGGGACGGTTCTCGCCTGGGGTGTGAATTGGGATGGCGAGTGCAACGTGCCCGCCCTGCCGCCCGGATCGAGCTACGTAGAGGTGGCGGCTGGCGCCTACCACACGGTAGCCCGCCGCAGCGACGGCTCGGTCGTGGCCTGGGGTCTCGACCTCTGGAGCCAGTGCGCCACGCCCGCGCTGCCGGGCGGCGTCACGTACGCGGAGATCTCTGCGGGGGGGAACACCACGGTCGCGCGCTACGAGTCGGGTCCCGCCTGCGGTTCCGTCTCGCTCTACTGCTCGCCAGCCGCGGCCAACTCGGCTTCCC
The DNA here is from genome assembly GCA_963829015.1 of uncultured Planctomycetota bacterium. Taxonomy (GTDB): domain Bacteria; phylum Planctomycetota; class UBA1135; order UBA1135; genus JADJLZ01. The sequence continues at coordinate 1,690,137 of CAWHGR010000001.1, forward strand.
CTCAAGGCGCCACACTGAGCGTCGAGGGATGTCCGGGGCTGAGCGCGAACAACCTCGCTCTAGACGTGACAGGTCTTCCGCCGGGCCGCATGGGGCTCTTCCTCTACGGCTCCGCACAGCAGCAGCAGCCCTTCGGCAACGGCTGGGGCTGCATTGGCGGGAGCTACCAGGTCGTGCTGCCCGCGCAGCAATCCAGCCCGAGCGGGACGATCCACCGCGCGATCGATCTGACGCAGTTCCCGTTCACAGGCAGCGTGAACGCGATCCTCCCGGGCTCGTCCTGGAACTTCCAGTACGTGTATCGCGATCCGACGGTGGCGCCGGGACGATTCAACACGTCCGACGCGCTGAACATCTCGTTCGCGCCCTAGCGGGCACGCACAGAGTCACTTGCCCGGCTCGAGCGCCTGCAGGAACTCCCTGTAGCTCGGCTCCCACTTCGCGACCGTCGCCGCGGGGCCGACCAGCTTGAAGTACCAGGGGCCCTCCCGGGTGTCGACGATCGCAGCGAGCATGCGCCAGCCGGGCTTGTTCAGGTGCACACCCGAGCCGGGCGCGGTCTCGGCCACGTAGGTGCCCGCGAGTTCGGCTTCGAACACCTGCAGTCCGGCGATCGTGCGCGTGGAGCTCTTGAGCTTGTCGGCGGAAGCCGATCCGTCCGGCTGCTCGAACTGGCCCGCCCAGCGCTCGAGGTTCACCTCGCGCGTGCCGCCCTGTCCGCCGAAGTAGTGCACGATCAGCGAGGCGTCCTCGCTGTCGCCGTCGGCGTGCGGCAACGAGTACTGGGCCTTGCGCATGCTGTTCGCGGGCGGCTCGACGATCCAGCCCTTCGGCGGCGTCAACACGAGCGCCGGCGCGGGAGCCGCGACCGGTGCGGGCTTCGCCGGCACTGGGGGGGTGGATCCACAGGCAGAGAGCACGAGCGCGAGCGGAACGAACCAGCACGGGCCTGACGATTTCGAATTCATGAGGAAGCGCTGCTCCTGGAGACAGCCGCGGGCGCCAGATTAGCGTCGCGCGCGTCGAGGCCGGCGGGGGATACCCGGCGGATCCGAAGAATCCCGATTTCGTGGGCTCCCCGACGGGGTCTTGTCGCCTGACACTTGCGCGCAGCCTCCCGCTCCCTGCGAGGATGGCACGCCGACCGACGGAGGAGGGTCATGCTTCGCACACGCTCGCTGATCTCGGCACTTCTTGGACTGCTGGCCCCACAACCGGAGGCCTTCTGGTCCATCCGACCTCGCCGGCCGCGCTCGGGCTGGGCCAAGGCCGAGGCAACAGGCTCCGCAGGTCGAGGGAGCACACGCGCAGCTTCGCTGCTCGCCATCGCCGGTGTCTCGCTGCTAGCCGCCGGCCAGCCCCCGCGTGTGCTTGGATCGACACCTGCCGCCTCGATTGTCCAGGACACGACGCCCGACCCGTTCGCGTTCGTCGATCAACTGGGCGTTCCGCTCTCGTCCGCCGTGATCTCGGACTCGATCACGGTGAGCGGCATCGACGCGCCGAGCGAGATCTCGATCTCCGGCAACGACGGCGAGTACCAGGTCAATGCCGACGCGTTCACCAACGCGCTCGGAGCTGTCGTGGCCGGTGACGTCGTCACGCTGCGCCAGACCTCCTCCGCCGCCTACGTCACGGGCGTCACGACGACGCTCACGATCGGCGGGGTCTCGGCCGTGTTCAGCGTCACCACGTTTCCCGACACGACGCCCGATCTGCTCCCGAGCGCCAGCGTGGACAACGTGGACATCCTCGCCTACAGGAACTCCACAGGGTTCGTCGTCACGGGCCTGGGCGCACCCGCGCCCATCGTCGTCACCTCCGGCAGCGACGACGGCGCGTCCTACTCGATCGACGGCGCCACGTTCACGAACATCCCGGGCAGCGTCGCGGACGGACAGTCGGTGCGCCTGCGCGTGCGAGCCAGTCTCGCCTCCTGTGATTCGACCGCCGTCCGGGTCGGAATTGGCGGAGCCTCGGGTGTCGAGTACGCCAGGTTCCAGGTCACCACGACTTGCAGTTACGGCGGCCCCGCAGGTTGCTTCATCGCCACCGCCGCCTACGGGAGTCCGCTGGCGAAGGAGGTCGACACGCTGCGCGCGTTCCGCGATCGGATCCTGATGCAGAGCAGCCTCGGTCGCGCGTTCGTGAGCGTCTACTACCGGCTCAGCCCGCCGCTCGCGGACCTGATCCGCCATCGACCGTGGCTGCGCGCGCTCGTTCGGGAGGCGCTGGCGCCGCTCGTGGTCCTCAGCCGACAGATGGTCGCTGCGTCCCGGGCGAACGGATTGCAGGGCCGCTGAGTCCGCTCTGCGAGGGGGCACGCCCCGACCGAACGCGAATTTCCTGTGGCGTTCAAGAACTCGCCGAGCACGCTCCGATGCTAGCCCGTCAGCGTGGGCGTGGCAGCGCCCCAGAGAAGAGGATGACATGGCAGGCAGGGGATCTCGGCGCGCCGCTGGGCGCATCGGGAGTGGAATCGCTTTCGTCGCGGGGTCGATCGTCGTGCTGCTGGCCTTCACGGCCTGCGGCGGGGGCGGCAGCGGCCTCTTCGAGCCGGTCTACTCGCTGGAGGACCCGCCCACGCCGGTCTTCGTCGAGGGGGACACCGTCGCGTCGCTCGAGGTCGTGCTCCCGGAGGCTGAGAGCTTCGTTCTGCGGGCCACGCTGCCGGTGCCGAAGGGCGTTTATCCGCGGCTCGACGGCTTGCAGCCCTTCCAGCTCTACCACCGCGACGCGGGGAGCTTCCCGGCGCAGGCCGAGATCGTGACCCGCTACCCGCACGCGGAGGACGGCGCGGACGTGATCGAACTGATCGGCAAGGTGACGCGGCCGGGCGGCCACTCGCCGGGCGAGCGCCTGAGCTACTCGGTGCTCTTCCAGCCTGCGGCACCCGGGGCGTACAGCGGCGACGCCGCGGTCGAGTCGCTCCTCGCGACACCGGCCGCCCTCGTTGCGCGCTCGCACGACTGCTTCGGCAACGCGTACACGAGCGATCTCTGGACCGACGCGCGCGCGGGGAGCGGAACGCTGCGCGTCCTGCGCAGCGGCGCCAGCGCCGACCAGCGCACGACGCACTCGGTCCTGCTGCCCGATCCGCCGGTCGCGGGCGCTACGGCGACGCTGCCGCACTTCTTCGGCGTGCACGCCTACCTCACGCGCTGGCAGGACGAGCCGTTCTTCTCGCTCGACCTGCGCGTGCACAACGCGCTGAGCGGCCTCGACACGACCACCGATCACGACGATCCGCTGCGCGAGCTGTACTTCCACGACTTCGAGCTCGTGCTCCCGCAGGGCTGGGTCGTGCTGAACGCGTTCACGGATCCGTACTTCGGCGCGCCCTACGACGAGGGACCGAACCGCGTCTGGCCGATCGTGGCGCCGCTGGCCGACGGCACGCTGCACGTCATCCACCAGGAAGGCCAGTTCGAGCGCCGCCTCGCGATCTGCCCGGAGGGCCAGGAGGCGCGCGCGCTCTCCTACCTGCACGAGGAGAACCTGGCCTTCTGCCGCGACGGCCAGAACGCCTCCGGCATGCAGCTCTTCTCCTGGTGGAACGAGGCCACCGCGCGCTACTTCCCGCAGCGCCAGGTCCTGCCGTACCTCGAGAGCGCGGGACTCGACAACCTGCGCACCGCCGACGCGACGGAACTCGCACTGCGCAGCGAACAGGTCGCCACGGGCTCGAGCGGACCCTGGCCCACGGAGGCCACCGGCATGGGCTGGGCGCACCCGTGGAACCTCCCCGACGCGGGCATGGTCAGCGGCGAGGAGATCTTCCTCTACGAGGGCGTCGAGTGCGCCGCCGCGGCCTCGCGCGACGGCTACCGCATGCTGGAACTGCGCCACCGCATGTACACCGACCGGCAGCACAACGTGCTCTTCGACCTCGACGGACAGCACACGCGCTGGGAGTCGTGGGCCGTGCATGCGCCGCAGGGCGACTACCTGCCCGTCTTGTGGTACGACCACCCGCTGCTCTGGGCCCACGACCCGTTCGGTTTCGACGCCGAGCTGACCGCCGCCCAGAACGCGTGGGTCCAAGCCAACGGCAAGGCGCCGGCCTACGAGCAGGAGCTGCTCGGCTACGCCTCGATCGACGAGGCGCACCTCGTGCGCTACACGCACACGCCCAAGGCGCTCGTCTGGCTGGGCAACGACGCGCTGGCGAAGGAGGACCTCTGGGCGCAGGCCGAGGGCATCCTCTTCACCTACACCGACCTGCCGCAGGACCTGTGGGACAGCGTCAGCCCGGTCAGCCTGCTCGCCGCGCAGCGCCACGTGCAGCAGTGTCCGGGCAACGGCGTCAGCTACGGTCGCGCCGAAGCCTGGGGCCTCGACGCCGTGCTCTGCGCCTACTCCTCAGAGACACCCGAGTGGCGCGCGCGCGTGAAGCCCTGGTTCGACAAGGTGATCGACATGCTCGAGATCGGCCAGTCGAGCTGCTCGGGCACGATCCAGAACTCGGCCATCATCAACATCTTCGGCGGGCACTACGGCGTGCGCCAATCGATCGAGGCCGCGATCACCGACAACGCGCTGGTCGGACTGCGCGAGAGCGTCTACCGCGGCGACGACTTCGAGCGCACCGAGCAGCTGGACCGCGTGCTCGGAGGCTCGATCTACGGGATGATCGGGAGCCTCGTCTGGTCGCACGCGCACCACGGCCCGTGGGCGATCATGGCCGTGGGCTTGGCCGACCTCACGCAGCCGGAGTTCTGCGACCACATCCCGCACGACGGCAACGTGGGCATCGTGGACCACTACCAGATCTGGTCCTCGTTCGCGTACGCCTACACGATCACGCACGACCAGCGCTTCCTCGACAAGGCGCGCGAGGCGCTCGAGGTCAGCGACGTGCACGCGATGGAGGCCAACCCGCTGGACAACCTGCACAACAAGTGCGCGCTGCTCGCGCTCGTGCAGCGGCTCCAACCCTGAGCCGCGCTCTGCGTGGAGCGCACCTCGCGCACACGGACCGGATCCGCTTGACCGCCAACGGCGGCCCGACGAGGATGGCGTGCGGCTTCCTCGTGATCGCATCGAGAGGAGGCACAGGCTCATGCCCAAACCCTCCAAGAAGCTGAGCCTCGTGAGCATGGCGCGCGACGGCGACATCGACGCGCAGTGCCGCGTCGCGGAGCAGCTCATGTCCTCGGAGACGAAGGCAGGGTATCGAAAGGCGCTGCCCTGGCTGCTCCGCGCCGGCAAGGCCGGGAACTATTGGGCGGAGTACCACCTCGGGCTCATCTACGCGGACGGCCTCGTGGGCCGGCGGATCCTGCACAAGGCCATCGACTGGTACGAACGCTCGGCGGCGCAGGGATACCCGAGCGCGCAGCTCAATCTCGGCATCATCCTGGCGAACCGTCGCGGGCCCGCGCGGAACATCGGGCGGGCGATGGCGCTGTACCGTCAGGCTGCTCGCGCGGGTCGCCCCGCTGCCGCCTACAACCTCGGGATGTACTTCCAGGAGGGGCGCGGCGTGCGGAAGAACATCAGCGCTGCTCGTCGATGGTATGGACTGGCGGCGAAGCTGGGAGACACGGAGGCAGCGCAGAAGCTCGAGGCGCTGGATCGCGAGGGGTAGCGATCGCGCGCTCGCCGCTTGACCCACTCCGGGAGCGGGTGGAGCATGGTCTGACCATGCGCGGCATCCCGACCTCGCAGATACGAGCGCCGCTGTTCTCGAGAGTTGCGCTCGCCTCGTCGCTGCCCGCGGGCGCGGCGGTGCTCGCGTACGTCGCCGCGACCGCGGCACGAGGGTTCCCGCGCTACGCGCTCGTGGCCGTCGCGTTGCTTGCCTCGGTCGTCAGCATTCGCTGGGCTTGGAAGGTGGCGAAGCAGGAGACGGAGCGGCTTCGATGATCCCGATCGAGGTCACGTGGCGGCTGCGTCCCGCATACAGGATCTTGCTCGGCGCGTTGCTCGTCGTCCCGAGCGCGCTGGCCGTGCTCACGGCGAACGGACGCAGGAAGTCGGACTACAACGCCATCGCGAACGAGTTCGAGGAACCAGAGCTGCCGCCACAGTTCGAGGGGAATATGCCCGGCTCGACCCACACACGCGCCGACGGCTCGAGTGAACTCGTTTGGGGCTCCGGGTGGAGCTACAGCGGACCGCTGCAAGACGGCAAGGACTCTGGAGTCTGGACGATTCGCGATCCCGAAGGCCACGAGCGCGGACACCTCGAGATGCGACACGGCAACCGCGACGGCCCTTGCGAGTTCTGGGACGCGACCGGAAGACGGCGGGTCAGCGGTTCGTACAAGAACTCGCGGCGCGTGGGCATCTGGACCCTCGACAACGTCCTCGGAGAGGGCCGCACGTTCGCGCTGTACAGGCCAGCGTGGAGCCTGCTCTATCGGAACTGACCGCGACTGGAGGATCGTCCGCATGGACCAACAGGACGAGCCGGGCCCTACGCATCCGCTGCTCGCAGTTGCGCTGGGCGGCTCGCTCGTCATCGTTGCAGCTTGTAGCCGCATCGAGTCGCGGGCCGTTGCCACGCCTGCGCCGGTCAATCCACCCATGGTCGTGTGTCATCTCGATGAGCACATGCCCGGTTGCGCCGAGCCCTGGGCCGTCACCGCGTTCGGGCTGTTCCGGGGTGGGACCGTCCACACGGCCGCGCATCGCACGGGTGACAACGACCTCGACCTGACCATCGTGACGCGGACGGTCGACGCATCGATCCACTGCACCATTCACATTCATGGCGAGGCAGCCGGACCGACCGCCTCGGCCGAGATCGCCGAGCACTACCCGGACGGCGCAACGTCTCCGACGGCGTACAGCGGCGATATCCGGCTGGCGTGCTTCCCGTTCCCGAAGGGTGCGGAGGTGGGCTGCGAGGTCACGCTCATGCGACCTGGGAGCGCCCCGCTGGCGCTCTACCAGGCGTGGGTTCACGCAACCGTCGAGTAGCGTACGCCGAAACGCGGCGCCGAGGACTACTGGGGATCCGCTCTTGGCGCGCAGTGCGCGCAACTTCACGTCGCTCGATCGGCCTCAACTGGCCGCACCAGCGGGTCGACGCTCGGCCTGGCGCTGGTTCACGCGGGGCTCGAGAGGAGGCGCTGCGGATCCACAGGCCTTGCCGTCTCTCACGCGTATGTACGCCCAACAGCCCGGTTCTCGTGGCCTGGCAGCAGCGCGAGCGGGCTTTCGCGGTGGCCGATGAGGGCATATCGCCCTTGCACAGGGGCGCGATAGCCTGGGGGGTGTCGAGGAGGGCTTCCCATGCTGCTCGAACATTCGTCGGTGCACTTGGCTCATATGTTTGGCCGTGCGCTCGTGCGCGTTCTTCGGTCGTCCTGTGTCTCTCTGTGCGCGCTCGCCCTGGGCCTGCTTTCGTCCTGCGCAGGCGGGGGCGGAGGAGGATCTGGCGCGAGCGGCAGCAGCACGATTCCGGACGCCCCCGCAAACGTCGGGGCATCCGTCACGGTTGGCGAGGTGCGGATCACCTGGAACGCCGTCCCCGGGGCCGCGTCCTACAACCTCTACCAGGCTTCGGAACCCGGGGTCGACGCGAGCAACTGGTCGACGCTGCCCGACGGAGGGCGGGTACTCGGCGCGATCAGCCCGCAGCGCCAGACCGGGCTGACGAACAACGGAACCTACTACTTCGTGGTGACCGCGCTCAATGCGCTCGGCGAGAGCCCGGCCTCCGCGGAAGTCTCCGCGACCGCGATGGAGCTGCCGTCCGCGCCCGTGGGGGTCACAGCCCGCGCCGACAGCGGCCAGGTGACTTTGCAATGGAACCCGGTCGCCGGCGCGAGCTCCTACCGCCTCTACCGCGCGAACGAATCGGGTGTGACGGCCGAAAACTTTGCCAGCCTCCAGGGGGGCATGCGGACGGATGGCGTGGTCAGCCCACAGGTGGTCAGCGGACTTGCCAATCTCACCAACTACTTCTTCGTGGTGGCGGCCTTGAACCCCGTCGGCGAGGGCCTTGGGTCGCTGCAGATTGCGGCGACGCCACTTGCCCCGGGGTGGACCTCGCAGGTTCCCAATCCGACGGTGAACGACTTGAATCGAGTCGAGTTCGTGGACGCCGACCTGGGCTGGATCGCCGGATCGACCGGGACGATCCTGCACACGACGAACGGCGGCTCGACCTGGAATGCGCAATGGAGCGGCACGAACTCGCGCCTCTCGGACATCGCCTTCGTCGACTCTTCCTCGGGCTGGATCGTGGGCGGGGCTGGGACGTTCGGCCTGATGTACGGCACGATCCTCCACACCACGAACGGCGGTCTCGACTGGACCCTGCAGGCCTCCGGGGCCGTCTCCAGCCTGAACGGCGTGAGCTTCGTGGACTCGGCCAACGGCTGGATCGTCGGGGACGAAGGAACGATCCTGCACACAGCCGATGGCGGTACGACGTGGACGAGGCAGACGAGCCCGACCTCGGAGTACCTGTGGAAGGTCGCCTTCGTCGACTCGCTGAAGGGCTGGATCGCCGGCGGAAACGGGAATACCGGGATCATCCTCAAGACCATTGACGGCGGCGCGCACTGGACTTCGCAATCGATCAACCAGGCCGAGCTCTACGACCTCTCGTTTCCCACTGCCACGCGCGGCTGGATGGCGGACGCAGGCACGCAGGGACGGATTTTCGGCACCAACAACGGCGGAGCGTCCTGGGGACAACTGCCCGTTCCGACCAGCGTTAGCTTCAGGGGCATCCACTTCGCCGATACCTCGACGGGCTGGTCGGTGGGCAACTTCGGGACGATCTTGCACACGACCAACGGCGGGGGCTCGTGGAACGTGCAGGGCAGCGGGACGGGTTCGCACCTGTGTGCCGTCGAGTCGATCGGCACGCAGGAGGCATGGGCCGTCGGTATGAACGGAGTCATCCTGCACACCTCCGATGGCGGGGCCACCTGGCAGCCGCAGTATCAGCCGGGTTGGTTGGATGGGACGCCAATGACGAGCGCCAGCTTCGTCGACGCGGATCAGGGATGGATCGCACGGCGCTCGATCCTGCACACGACCGATGGCGGCGCCCACTGGACCGTGCAGCTGGCTTCGACGGTGGACCAGCTCTGGGGCCTGGACTTCGTCGACGCGCAAAACGGCTGGGCGGTGGGCAACTCCAGCCAGATCCTGCACACGTCCAATGGCGGAGCATCCTGGGTGCCGCAGAACAGCAGCGGAGCCCCCCAGCTCTGGGGTGTCGATTTCGTCGACGCGGACTTCGGGATCGCAGTCGGGCCAATGGGGGTGATCCGCACCACGACCGACGGCGGGCTGAACTGGATTCCGCGCGTCAGCGGCACGTTCGCCCACTTCGGCGGGGTGTGCGTGGTCGACCACACGACGGCCTGGGCCGTCGCGACCGGCGGCATGATCCTGAAGACGACAGACGGAGGGGTCTCGTGGATCGGCCAGTTGAGCGGAACGACGGCCGACCTGCGCGCTGTCCACGCCGTCGACGCCAGCCGAGCCTGGGCCGTAGGTGGCAATTCCTCCGATCCCCCCATAGTGAGGACAACCGACGGAGGCGAGCACTGGGTGCTGCAGCAGATTCCCCTGAGCCCGGGGTACGGTTGGTTTTACGACGTGACCTTCTCGGACGCGGATCACGGATGGGCCGTCGGATCGGAAGGCCTTGTTTGCGGCACGAGCGACGGTGGTCTCAGCTGGCAGCGCCAGAACAGCGCGACCTCGGTCAATCTCTGGGCGGTCTGCGCGGCGAGTTCCACCACGGTGTGGGCCGTCGGGATGGGTCTGCTCAAGACAACCAGCGGCGGCTGGTGAGCGGCGCTCCGGTTCGCCGAATGGTTCCAGGGCACGCAGTGGGAGAGTCAAGGAGCCGTGCGGTGCACGCGCAGCTCCTGTGCGTCGTCCTGGTGATCGCCGCCAGCACGTCGTCGTGTGCGTACGACTCGCCCTGGCTGTGGGGCATTTCGAAAGCCGGCTACCGCGACACGAGTTGGTATTTCGAGGGAGAGGGAGTCGGGATCCTGCTCCTCCCGATCCCGGCCCTGTGCGACATCGTCCTCCTGCCCATCGAACTGGTGCACGACGGGATCGTGTGCCACTGAAGCCGGCTCGGAACGCAAGTGTCGTCCGAGCGGCCTGGGGGCACACATGGGTCGGCCCCCGTGATTCTTCGCGGCTGCGCTCATGAACTCTGCGCCCTATTGCGCATGCTCGCCCCCAGTTCGGCTTAGTTGACGCGGGCACAGCGACCACCGAGCCTCAGAGGGTGTCGTGCTCGCACGTCACAGCCGACGGCGGGCTGTTCCGCCGCCGGTCTCGCAGCCCGTGAGTGGAGAGTCGCTCGATGGCACACAAGAGCAGGTCCTCGTCCTTGTCCCTGCTCTTGTCGGCACCCCGCCGGATAGCGGCGAGTCCGTTCTCACTGGTCAGTGCAATGGCGCTCGCGCTGATCGGCTGCTCCGGCGGCGGTGGCGACTCGAGCGGCACATGGACCTGGGTCTCAGGCATGCCCCCTCAAGCAGTCGCCGGCGCGTACGGCACGCAGGGCGTGCCTAGTCCAACGAACGCACCGGGTGCCCGGCTGGCTGCCGTCAGATGGACGGATCTGCTGGGCCGCCACTGGGTGTTCGGAGGCCGCGGCTATGACGCTGCAGGTCGAGCAGGGGTGCTCGGCGATCTCTGGCGCTTCGACGGCACGAACTGGACTTGGGTCTCGGGCAGTCAGTCGTGCAACCAGCGCGGAGTCTACGGAATCCAGGGCGTTCCACAGACGGGCAATGCCCCTGGCGCCAGAGACATGTCGGTCTCGTGGACGGACCTGCAGGGGCACTTCTGGTTGTTCGGAGGGCGAGGCTACGACAGGGCGGGGACGTACGGATACCTGAACGACCTCTGGAGCTTCGACGGCAGCGTTTGGACGTGGGTCTCGGGCGGCAACGTGATCAACCAGCCGGGCGTTTACGGATCCAAGGGCGTGGCCAGTTCGGACAACACGCCCGGTGCGCGCGCGACCGCGGTCTCGTGGACAGATGCACTGGGCCAGCTTTGGCTGTTTGGGGGGGCGTGCGCGGATTGGGCAGGAGAGCTCAACGATCTCTGGCGCTTCGATGGCACCCAGTGGACGTGGGTCACTGGCAGCGACGCTGTCGGCCAGGTCGGCGTCTACGGGATCCAGGGAGTGGGCGATCCTGGCAATGTGCCTGGCGCCCGTCGCTATTCGGTCTCGTGGGTCGACGGGCAGGGCAACTTCTGGCTATTCGGAGGTGAGGGATTCAGCGGCAATTCTCTCTATGGCGGCCTGAACGACCTGTGGCGATTCGACGGTGCCACGTGGACGTGGATCTCAGGCAGCGACGCAGTAAACGCTCTCGGCCACTATGGCGTGCAGGGTGTGGCCGCACCCGAGAACGTACCCGGAGCGCGATGTAATGCCGTCTCCTGGGTCGATGCCGTAGGTGATCTTTGGCTGCTCGGGGGCTCTGTCTGGGATTCCGGGCAGCACAACGATCTGTGGCGCTTCGACGGCACGACCTGGACATGGGTTTCCGGCAGCAACTCGGGTGGCCAGGCCGGCGTTTATGGAACGCAGGGCGTGGCCAGCTCTGGAAACGTGCCGGGCGTTCGAGACCTGGCGCTGGCCTGGGCCGATGCGCAGGGAAACCTGTGGCTGTTCGGTGGTGGTGGCCTTGACGGCGCGGGTTGTTGGGACTTTCTCGGGGACCTCTGGCGCTTCGATGGCAGCCATTGGACATGGATCCATGGGCGCGATCGTTCTCCATTCCTTGCCAGCTTCGGTACGCGAGGGCTCCCCGATCCAGCCAACACACCTGGTGGCCGTTCGGGTGCGGTGTCCTGGTCCGACGGACCGACAGGCTTTCTGCTGTTCGGAGGGCTGGGGTTGGCGGCATCCGGCTCCTCCGGATACCTGAGTGACCTCTGGCGCTTTGACGGCTCCGACTGGACCTGGATCTCTGGCGGCGATTCGACCGAGCAGCCCGGGGTCTACGGAGTGCAGGGAGTGCCCGGATCCAACAATACGCCGGGTGGCCGATCGAACGCAGTCTCTTGGACACGTGGGCACGGAGACCTCTGGCTGTTCGGGGGTGAAGGCTACGGCGGCGCCTGGCCATCCTTCGGCATCCTGAACGACCTCTGGCGCTTCGACGGAACCGACTGGACCTGGGTTGCGGGGAGCGATTCGCTCAACCAGCTCGGCCAGTACGGAACGAAGGGGATCGCGCAGCCAGGCAACGCCCCCGGTGCACGACGCGATTCGGTCTCCTGGACGGATTCGAATGGCGACCTCTGGCTGTTCGGCGGCAGAGGACTCGACGCGGCGGGTTCGGCTGGAGGTGCTCAATGATCTGTGGCGCTTCGATGGCACCAACTGGGCATGGATCTCCGGCAGCAGCCTGCGGGAGCAGACCGGCGTCTACGGCACCAAGGGTGTACCCGGTCCCGATAACGTTCCAGGTGCACGAGAACGGGCGCAGTCCTGGACCGACGCGCAGGGCCAACTCTGGTTGTTCGGTGGGGTCGGTCTCGGTTCAGATGTGGGGGCCGGGCCCCTTGATGACCTGTGGCGCTTCGACGGCACCGAATGGACCTGGGTTTCAGGAAGCGACACGTATTTCCAAGCAGGCGTCTACGGCACGCGCGGTGTGCCACAGCCTGGCAATGCGCCTGGATGCCGAGCCGATGCGGCCTGCTGGACCGACGCCCAGGGCAATCTCTGGTTGTTCGGGGGAGGCAGCGGCTGGGGATTTCAGAATGATGTGTGGCGCTTCGACGGCAGCAACTGGGCCTGGATGTCAGGGAGTGCCAACGTCGACGACCTCGGCCATACCGGCGCTAAGGGGGGCCCTGCCGCCGTCAATCTGCCGCAAGCTCGGACAGGTGCTGTGGGGTGCCGCGATTCGAATGGCGAGACGTGGATCTTCGGTGGGACAGGTGGTGGTGCCGACGCGAACGATCTGTGGCGCTACAAGCCCTGACAACTGCTGAAGCGAAGTGAATGGATGGGCACTCATTCAGGACACACATTCCGATGGCCGATCCTGCCCTCGACTCCGATGGTCCGATGTACGCGAAAACCCCGCTCGGTGCTGTCGAAACTCGCGGGCGCGAGTCTCCTCGTGCTGCTCTGCAGTTGCGTTGCCCCGCCGCCGATCAGGAGCGAAGCGGACGTTCGTGCCGCGCTTCCGTTCATCGTTCCGGGCGAGACGACGTGCGCTGCGTTGACCGCGCGCTACGGCACGCCGGCCTGGGCTTCCGAAGACCGACACATTGTCAGCTGGGCTCTCCAACGGGACGACGGCGGGAACGTGAGCCCCAGGATGGGGACGAAATCGTGGGGTCGCCCCTGGTACTGCGATCTCATCGTCACCTTCGATGGGAACGGGCTGGTCGCGCGATTCAACCTCGTGGAGCTCGAATGAGAGCAACCTTCCTCGCGCTCTGCGTCGCCCTGTGGACCCAGGGGTGCATCATCTATCCGCAGTTCGCGCGGGTCTCTCCCCCAGGTCCAGGGCGTGGCGAGGTTGCGCGCGAGGACATCCACGCACTGAGGCTCGGATCGACGACGAGGGAGGAAGTGCTGCTCTTCCTCGGCGAACCCGACCTCCGCCGAGACGACGACCGTTGCTTCGCGTACGTGTGGGGGGAGGTATGGGGATTCGTTGGCGGAGACAGCTCCGGGGCAAATCTCACACGCCACCTCGCGCTGATGCTCTCCTTCGACGACTCCGGACGGCTGCTGCGCAAGGAGCGCCTGGGACAGCCGGCGCTCGGAACCGATGCGGAGTGGTACGCCAGGCTGGGGGCGTGGAAGTGAAGCGCTCGAGGCTGGCCTCGGCAGCTGCCGTCGCGTCGCTTGCATTCGGGTGCGTCGCGTGCAGCCTCGATCGCGCGGTCCGCATGCCCGCAGCCTCCGTGGCCAGCGAGCTCCCCGGCCTGGCCGAGGGAACGACGACGCGCGATGACCTCGTCTTTCGATTCGGTCCTCCGGCGGCGCAGTTCGAGGCCGGGCGCATCGCGACCTGGCGCCTGGGCTACGGTCGCACAGGAATTGCGCCCATCGCCGGGCCGGAGCCGGGGCCGCACGTCCGGGTCGAGGACCAGTGGGGTGCAGGCGGGTACAGCCTCGTCGTCGTGTTCGACTCGCGCGACATCGCGCAGCGTCTCTCGCTCATCGCGATTCGCGGGCCCAAGTATGCGCTCGTGAACAAGCCCACTCCCCCGAGTCCGCGACGGCCCACGAGCTCGACGGACTAGGCAGACGGGCTTTCGGAAAATCCGCGATCGTTCGGCTGACTGTGTTCGCCCTCGACGCCGTTCCTCCCCTTCGCCTGATAGGCCTGCTCGGGGTCCGAGTGGGGGAGTACGGATCCGCTTGGGGTACCCGACCGCACTCAGTCATGCGGAGAACGGACCGCGCCGACGCGCAGGAGCCCCTTCCGCGGCCACGTCCTCGGATCGATCTCGAGCTCCCCGCGCTCCGCAAACATCGAGTCCATCACGGCCGCCGCCTGCCCCGCTGTGCCAGAAGCGCTTCATGCAGGCTGCGTAGACAAGTGCGCGTTCGGGAAATACGATTCCGGGCATGTCTGACCAAGCACGCATGACGAACGCCGAGACACAGCTCGCGAGCTACTTCGCGAAGTACGAGCCGGCGATGGCCAAGCTCGGAAAGGCGTTGCGCGCGAAGCTGCGTGATCGGCTGCCCGGTCTGTTCGAGATCGTGTACGTGTACGAGAACCAGAACGCGCTCGTGATCTCGTATTCACCGACCGAGCACGGCTACGATGGGCTGTGCGGGATCGCGCTGTACCCGGACTGGGTGAAGCTGTTCTTCGGGCAGGGCGCTCTGTTGTCGAAGTCGGATCCGAACAAGCTGCTGCAGGGCAGCGGCAAGACGGTGCGTCATGTCGTGCTGAACGCGGTTGCGGACTTCGACCGCGCGGAGATCGAAGTGTTGATGGCGGCCGCGTTGAAGCTCGCGAAGCTGCGTCTCGATCCGAGCGCGAAGGGCTCGGTGATCATCAAGGCGGAGGCACAGAAGCAGCGCGCGCGCCGCGCGAAGAAAGCAGCGCGACCGGCCTCTGCACGTCGGACGGCGAAAGCCCGGCGCTGATAGGCTTGCGGCTCGTGCGCGCGGAGCAGGACATCGATCGGATGGTCGAGTCCGTGCGGTTGATTGACGTGCACGGATAGACCTCCGAGAAGACGAACCGCTCGAGTAGACCCCGACAACCTGCAGGAGTTGACGCATGCCCAAGCTCGTCGTTCGTTGCTTTGCCGTCTCACTCGATGGCTACAGCGCCGCCAAGGGTCAGACTCTCGAGGCTCCTTTCGGCGCAGGCGGCCTGCGGCTCATGGACTGGGCCTTCGCCACGCGCTTCTTCAACCAGATGCTGTTCGGCAAGGACGGCGGCAGCGAGGGCGTCGACAACGATTTCGCCGTCAGAGCCGAAGCGAACATCGGCGCCACCATCATGGGCCGCAACATGTTCGGCCCGCAGCGCGGGCCCTGGCCGAACGAGGAGTGGAAGGGCTGGTGGGGCGACAACCCGCCGTATCACCACCCCGTCTTCGTGCTCAGCCATCACCCGCACTCGAACTTCGAGCTCGCGGGCGGCACGAGCTTCACCTTCGTCCGCGACGGCATCGAGTCGGCACTGCGGCAGGCCTTCGCCGCCGCCAAGGGCAAGGACGTTCGCATCGGCGGCGGGGCCGCCACGGTCCGGCAGTACCTGAAGGCCGGCCTCGTCGACGAGCTGCATCTCGTCCTCGTGCCGATCGTGCTGGGCGACGGCGAGAGGATCTTCGAGGGCTTGGCGGGCGTGCAGGACCGCTACGAGGTGGCGGAGTTCATCCCGTCCAAGACGGTCTCACATGTGCGCATCGTCAAGAGGGCCTGAGTCGCTCTCGTACGCGCCCCTCCGCGCGTGATCGACGCTGCCGATCACTTCGGCCTTGCGGCGCGCGCCAGGGCCTTCTTCACCTCGGCCTGCTCCTGCTCGGGCAGCGAGGCCATGCCGCGCTCGCCGAGCGCCTTCACACGCTCGGCCGCGCCGGCGCGATCGGCGGCCTTGATCAGCGCGGCGAAGGTCTTGCCGGTCGCGTCGAATGCGATCAACGTCTCGCACACCTTGTCGGCTTCGGGTCCGCGTTTCGTGGACACGAGAGCCTCGAAGATCAGCACGTCATCGTCGATCGTGTGGTTCCTCAGGACGGAGTGGGCCTCGTCCAACAGCTCCTTCTGCTTGCCCTCGGCCCGCTCCGACCTCTTGCGCATGGAGGTGCAATTCTCGATGGAGCGTGCGACCTCGTCCACGGGGTCTGCGATGAGACCGAGAAGATCGTCGAAGCGCTTGGCCTGCCCGAGCGCCCCCTTGAGCTGCAGGAACAGTCGGTAGCGCAGCGGTTCCGGGATCGGACCGGCGCGCTTCAAGTCGTCGAACAGGGCCAAGGATCGTTCGTTCGTCCGGAGGTAGGAATTGAGCGCGACCGTGTCGGCCACGTCGTCGTAGTCGGTCGATCCGGCTCGGATCCGCGCCTCGGTCGCATCGCGGCGTTCCTCGAGGGCCTTGAGCGCGGCCGGGTAGCTCCGCCCGAGTTGCTGGATGTCTGAGAGCAGGAAGGAGAGACGCACGCCCGTGTATGAGCGATCGTTCTTCAGCCCCTCGTCGAAGCACCAGAGATACTCGGCCAGCGCCTCCTCGTGCTTGCCCGCACGCGCGAGTTCGTCCGCGTACTGCTGACGCTCCATCGGGTCCTTCTCGTGCCCGACGAGCTTCGCCTTCGCGCGCGCGAGCGAGTCCTTGCCCGCCAGCGCGTCGGCCGCCGCAGAGAGGAACTCCTTCGCGTCCTTGTAGCCGACGAGTCTGTCGATCACGCTGCCGTCGGCCTTGAGCAGCAGCACGGTCGGATAGGCCCCGACGTGGAACCGCTGCGCGAGCTCGACGTTCTTCTCGGCATCGAGCTTGAGCGCGACGCAGTGCTCGCCGATCCACTTCAGGACCGCCTCGTCCTTCCACGTGGTCTCGTCCAGCTTCTTGCAGGGAACGCACCAGGTCGTGAAGAAGTCGATCAGGACGACCTTCTTCTCCTGCTGGGCGGCGGTCTGCGCCTGATCGAAGGTGACGGTGCGGAAGGCTTCCTGGTCGGGTGACGAGCAGAAGGCGGCGAGCGCGAGTGCGAGGTGCAGCATGGGAAACGGATCTCCTCTCCGGGGGGGCCAGCATAGCCGCCTCGTGACTGCGGTGCGTCCAGGACGTGCTCGTGCTGGCTGCCCGGAGCCGTTGGGGGCACAATCGCAGGGGCAGGGAAACGCCGATGCCTCGCAAGCTCCTCGTCACGGCGCTCGCGTTGGCTCGCAGCCCCAAGAGATGCCCAGCTGTGAGCACGGTCTCAACGGTGAACGGGGGGTGCGTAGCAGGCGGATGAAGGTTGAGAGAAGCCGTGCGGCTCGAATCCGATTGGGCTGAGCGCACGCGGATCTGAACTCGGCTGGATCCCAAGGCTTCGAGAGATCTTCAACGGCGTGTCCAGGGTCTGGTGATCACGAACCACCTGCACTTGCAGGAGACGAGATAACACGCGCATCCGCAACCAGCGACCCGGCGCTGCCCATGCGCTCACTCGCAGATTCTCAGGGCCAATCAGCGGATGCAGGCCCGGACGATACGCAAGCACCGTCGTGGCTCGTTGGCGACGACGGTGCTGGAGAATCGTGGGCTTCAGCCGACGCGGGCGGCGTTCAGGCCAGCACGTCGAGGCTGCCCTGCAATCCGGACGCCTTGCTTGCGGCGGGCGGAGGTTGGGTCGCTTGCTCCTGCTGCGCAAGCTTGCGGATGGCGACCTGATCGCCGTGCGTCGCCTCCTGGCGAGTCGCGGCGGCTGTTTCGGTAGCTTCCTCGGTCGCGGCGGCGATCGCGCTCGGCGCCTTCGGCGCCTTCGGTGCGGGAGGCGTGTACTGGGGCGGGGTGGCTGCGCTGCTGATGGGCGTGGCGGACATCTTCGGTCTCCGAGGAAGGCTGGTTGGACGCGTGAACGCTGGAGTCATCGGTCCGCCGTGCCGCGCGACGAGAGGAATGTCGTCATTACTCTCTCGATCGCGCTCGACGCTCTCGGTGTCCGGGAGTGCGTAGGAATGGCGTTCCAGGCAGGACCTAGACGCCTCGACGGATGCGCGCGAAGTTCCATCACGAACGTCGGGATCCATAGGTGGTCTCTGGTGAGGGGATGGCGCTACCCTGGTGGTTCACGCAGCACCCAGCGCCCAAGGAGGCCTCATGTACACCAGGCTCGCCCTCCAACCATCGTCGTTCCTCATCGGCCTGCTCGTCGCGGTCGTGGCATTCCTGCTCATGTCGCAGGCGAAGGCCCCGCCGACCCCCCAGTCTGGAGCCGAGATCTCCAGCCCGATCACCACCACCCAGGTCACCGTCGTCGACTCGCAGCGGAAGGAGCGGCTCATCCTCGGGACATTGCCAGAAGGTGATGGCAACCGATTCGGGGTGTCGCTGAGGGACGCGGCGGGGAACGAGCGCATCCGGCTTGCGTGCTCGGAGGAGTACGGGCCGGAGGTCACGATGTTCGACGCGTCCGGCCATGTCCGATTCATGGTCGAGACGGTACGCAAGGACTCGGTCTCGCTGAACCTCTGCGGGACGAGCGGGGAGGGCGTTGCCTCGCTCGTCGTCAAGGACCAGGAGGATGGATGTAACGGGTACTTGCTCGTGCGTGACTCGCACGGCAAGTACCTCTGCACAGTCCCTTCGAGCATCGCCGACGGAAAGTAGCGGGCCATCCACCTCGGTGAATTTCCACAACCCCATCGGCGTCGCGTTCTACTCGGTTCTGTTCGGCTGCCTCATGGCCGCGCAACGCGAGGTGTCCGGCTGGGTCGTACGCATACTGCTTGGAGCCGCTGCTGGCCTGGCGCTCGGCCTGCTGTTGCAAGCGTCGCGCGGCCCCGCAGCGAGAGAGCCGGACGAGCACAACACCGGCAGGAGGATCTGATTGGAGCGCCGAATGGGTCCCTGTGTTCATCGGCTCGATCTCGGACGTACCCCGACCCCGCAGATCCGAGCGCCGCTATTCTCACGCGTCGCGCTCGCCTCGTCGGTGCCCGCTGGCGCGGCGGTGCTTGCATCCATCGCAGCGATCGAGACACGCGGGATCGTGCGGTACGGGCTCGTTGCCTTCGCCTTGCTTGCCACGGTTGCAAGCGTGCGCTGGGCCTCGCGAGTGGCAAACTGGGAGACGGAGCGCTTGCCATGACCGACACCGCAAAGCCCACCGATCTCCGCACCGCGTGGCACTGGGGCGTGTGGATCGGCTCCTCCCTGCTCGTGGTGGGAATCATCGCTGTCGCCCTGGGGCCCGTATTCGTCAACCACGAGGCGATGGCGCGTATCGATCACCTCGTCCAACCGACGCCCAAGGCCGTGAGCCGAGGCCTGTGGACGGACGTGTGGCTCGTCGCGCAGGGTGCCCTCGTCGGCGTGATCGGGGGTGGGCTGCTGGCGCTGAGCCTGATGAAGCTGCACTACATCCGTGTGAAGGACGAGGAACGCGCCTCGTGGGAGAATCCCGGCGGTACTCCGTTGCGTGCGGATCCTCAGTCGGCACCGGCGGACAGGTCACGAAGCACACCGTGAGCTACTTCCTCTTCGGATCCCTTCGCCTGAGCGACAGATCGCTGGCGCTGAGCGACAAGTTCGCGCTGAAGCTCGCTTCGGCAGGTGCGGATTGCCGACTTTACGTTCTCGTCGGCGGCAACGTCTGGCAGAAGCCTGTCGTGGACGTACTCCGCGACCACCACCAGCTGTACGCCGATGGTTCCCATCCGCAGGGGACGACGGGTCGCGCCTGGGGCTACCTCGTCAACCAGTAGCTCACGCTGCGCCCTACTGCGCATGCGCAACCCCAGTTCGGCTAGGTGGACATTCATGCATCACGCGCGGAGTCTCCTGCATGTGATTCGTCGAAGGTTGCTCTCGTTCCTTTTTCCCCCCGCAGCAATGCTCTGCGGCTGCGCCGCTACTCCTCCCGTGCCGCTGCCGCCGGGCACGCTGCTCCTGGGTGAGGTGATGAGTGTGCTCACGCGGCCAGTGGTGGACTCCGGCGAGCTGGGCCCCCGCCAGCCGAAGGCGGACCTGCACGCTTGGCTGCGTGACAGTGGCTGGACCGACTCACAACTCGACCAGGGTCGCCTCGTCGTGGTGCGCTACAGCATCTACTGGAACAATACCCTTCCAGGGATTCATCGCGACGACCTCGGACTCGAACTCCTCGGAGAAGGCGTGAAGGTCGAGCCGGGCAACATCGTGGAGATCGCGGTCCAGCGCAACGCCACCGGGATCATCGAGCGTGTCCGTGCGCGCAGCCTGGGGGAGGGCGGATGCTATTACGGAGACGTGCCGGTAGGTGTCGGCACCGAGGCCCTCGGCGTGCTCAGCCTCGTCGGACCTCGCGGAAGCGCCTCGTTGTACTGCGCGGGCATCGAGCGCGAAGGCTGGCAGCGACCGAACACCTACTGGCGCAGGGTCCCGGGCGAGGCCGCCGCAGCGCCGGGATCCTCCGCCGTCGAGCCTCCGGTCAGGATCGATCCCTAGCCGCTCATACCGCCTCGCCGTCCCATCCCGATTGCCATGCCCGGAGCCGACATGAACCTCGCCTCGTATTCAGGTGCAAGAGCAGCCGCCGCATGGAGAGTCGCACTGGCCCTTGTCGTGCTCCCGCTCGTGCTGTCAGCGTGCCACATGCTTGCCCTCGTGCCGGTGAAGCCCGACTCTCCGGTAGTCGTGGCGGCTGGATTCCAGGTGGCCCCGCCCCGAGGCGAGCACTGGTTCATGTATCACCACCCTCCGACCGGGTTCGTCACCTTCAGCAAGGAGGATCCTGCGAAGTACTCCCTGCCCGGCGGCGACCAGCTCGAGTGCGGGCTCGAGATCAAGGCGGAGAAGTTTCGGCAGTTCGACCTGAGCACGGAGGCTGGGTTGAAGGCGGCTTGCCTGTTCACACTGATCGATCCCGACCCGCGCTACAAGAACGACCCACCGCACATGGTGGCTTGCGCCCTGCTGGGAACGGACTGCATCCGGTACTCGCTCTCTCGGCAAGAGAACACCACCGTCGAGGGCAAGCCCGTCGTGATGCGTTCGGACATCCAAGGGTACTTCTTCCGGCATCCGAGTTGCCCGATCCTCGGCGTGAATGCGACACTCGGAGAACGCAGGCTGCTGGAGACGCCGACGATGCTCACCGACGCGCTCAAAGCCGAAGCCGAGCAGGTGATGAGGAGCATCCGATTCCTCCCCGTCGATCCGCGACAGCTCTGAGCAGCCAGGGTCGGGAAACCCGCCACGCAACCCGGTGCGGTTAATCGCTTTCGCGTTCCAGCCCGTTTCTCCGTTTCGCCTCAGAGACGCGTCCGGGGTCCGGGTGAAACTGCGCGCGGCCTGACGGAGCGCCACGATCCTGCGCGCGAGTCCATGAGCCGTCGACCATGAACACTGCGCCCAACTGCGCATGCGCCTCCCCAGTACGGCTTAGTTGACGCTGACGCACGGACGGCGGAGCCTCAGCTCGTGTCGTGCCCGCACGTCACTGCCGGCGGCGGGTTGTTCCGCCGCCGGTCTCGTGGTCCATCAGAGGAGAGAGCCCATGTCGAGAACCAAGCTGTGTGTATGGATAGGCGTGTACGCGGGGATCGTGCCCGGTCTGGCAACCGGGCAGAGCACGGCGCGAGTGAGCGTTACCACGGGTGGAGTAGAGGGGAACCTCGAGAGCTACGACGCCTCGATCTCCGCCGATGGCCGCTTCGTTGCATTCCGAAGCAGGGCATCCAATCTCGTCGCTGGCGACACGAATGCATGCTTGGATGTGTTCGTGCGCGATCGCCTGAATGGTCTGACGGAGCGCGTCAGCGTGGACTCAAGCGGCATCCAGGGGAACGGTGATAGCTCCGGCCCCTCCATTTCAGCGGATGGCCGCTACGTGGCCTTCCGGAGCGAATCCGCGAATCTCGTTCCGGGCGATACCAACGGGTGGTCCGACATCTTCGTGCGCGACAGACTGTTGGGCCTCACGGATCGCGCCAGCGTCGCTTCAGGCGGGGCGCAGGGCAACTGGGGCTGCGGCAATCCATCCATCTCGTCTGACGGACGCTTTGTAGCGTTCCTGAGCGGGTCCTCGAATCTTGTCAGCGGCGACACGAACGGAACCTGGGACGTCTTCCTGCGCGACCTTCAGAGCGGGACGACGGAGCGCGTCAGCGTGGATTCCGTCGGGGGCCAGGCGAACGGTCCAAGCGATGTGCCCTCGATATCGGCCGATGGTCGTTTCGTTGCCTTCGAGAGCCATGCCTCGAATCTAGTTGCGGGCGACACGAATGGATTCACGGATATCTTCCTGCGCGACCGCCAGCTCGGGACCACGCAGCGGGTGAGCGTCTCGACAGGCGGGGCGGAGGGAGACTCCGACAGTACCGGATCCGCAATCTCCGCCGATGGGCGCTACGTCGGGTTTCATAGCACCGCAACCGGCCTCGTCGCCAGCGATACCAACGCGTGCATGGACGTGTTCGTACGGGATTGCCTGAGCCTCACGACAGAGCGCGTGAGCGTGAACGCGAGCGGTGCGGAGGGGGATAGCCATAGCTACGATCCAGCACTTTCGGCCGACGGCCGATTCGTCGCGTTCGACAGTAACGCTTCAAACTTGATCGCGGGCGACGTGAACGGGTTCTATGACGTGTTCGTGCGCGACCGCCAGAACGGAACCACCCAGCGGGTTAGCATAGAGTCGAGCGGAGTGGAGGCGAATGGATATAGCTTTTCCCCGAGCGTGTCAGGCGACGGCCGCCTGATTGCGTTTGAGAGCTGGGCGTGGAACCTCGTAGCGGGTGACACAAACCTCGCCTACGACGTCTTCGTCCACGACCGTGGCCTTCCGGTCACGTACCTCTGCGATCCGGCGGTCAGCGGCGTAATCGCCTGCCCCTGCTCCAACCCGCCAACAGGCAGTGATCGTGGCTGCGACAGCAGGGAAGCCACGGGTGGTGCATCCATCACAGCCTCGGGCGGGAGTACGCTTGCGGCTCCGACGCTGGTCTTCACGACGGCAGGCGAGAACGCGACCGTCGGGTCGGTCCTGATCCAGGGCACAGCTGTCAACGCGACGGGCCTCTCGTTCGGCCACGGCGTGCGCTGTGCGGCTGGCTCCGTCAAGCGTCTCTACGTCAAGGTCGCGGTCAGCGGGAGCATCACGGCACCGGCGTTGCCCACGGACGCGGACATCCCGACCCGGTCGGCCGCGCTGGGCGACACGATCCTCGCCGGCCAGCAGCGCTGGTACCAGGTGTACTACCGCGACACGACACTGCTGCTTCCGGGCTGTGCGGTTCCATCGAACCAGTTCAACGTGACGAACGCAGCGGAAGTGACGTGGCTGCCCTAGGCTCGGCGACCAGCGTTCCGTTAACCGTTTTCGCATTCGGCGCCGTCTCTCCGTTTCGCCTCAGAGACTCGCTCGGGGTCCGAGTGGAGGAGCGCGATTCCACCTGGAGTACCCGACTGCACCGAGCGAATCGGAGAACGCGCGTGTCTCCGAAACCCTTGCATCCCAGGCAATTCCTGCGCGCGAGTTCGAACGGCACGTTCACCACTCTCCGCGTCGCGCCTCGCGCGTTTCGTCGGGAGTGGCTCCCCGGGTAGGGCTCGAACCTACAACCCTGCGGTTAACAGCCGCATGCTCTACCATTGAGCTACCGGGGATCGTGCGGGGGCACAAGGGTACCCACGTCCTCGGTCAAGTCAAGCTCGCCCGAGGCAGGCATCCATCGGCAGCACCGGCCCCGCGACCGAAGGCTAGAGTCCGAGTTCGGCGAGCGCTTTCCCGTCGCAGCGCACGGGCTCGCGCGGAACCCGGGCCATGTCGAATTGGGGCGCGAGATCGCGTGCGGATGCGGGTTCGCGGGCCTGCGATTCCGCTGCGGCGCGCGACCCAGGCGACCAGCTGGCGCGGGTCGAGGCCGGCGGCGCGGAGCTTCGCGAGCGAGAGGTCGTCGCTGCGCTTGGCGAGGCGGCGGCCGTGCTCGTCGGTGACCAGCGGGATGTGCCACCACTTCGGGTGGGGCAGGCCGAGCGCCTGCTGGACGAGCCACTGGCGCGCGGCGGTGGAGAGCAGGTCGTCGCCGCGGACGATCTCGCCGACGCCCTGGCGCGCGTCGTCGACGACGACGGCGAGCTGGTAGGCGACGGCGCCGGCGCGGCGCGCGATGGGGAAGTCGCCGACGTCGGCGTGGACGTCGGAGGAGAAGGGGCCGGCGAACTCGTCGACGAGGTCGAGGCGGCCGGGGTGGACGATCAGGCGCACGGCCGGGTCGCGGCCGCTCGCGCGACGGGCTTCTTCGAGCGTCGCGAACTTGCCGCGGCAGGTGCCGGGGTAGCGACTCTTCTCAGCGGCTGGGTCCGGGGCTGAACCGGGCAGGCCGGAGGAACCCGGGTCGCTCGTGCTCGCCGAGATCGGGGTTCGAGCGCGCATCGTGCGGCGCGCTCATCGCCTCGGCGATCTCCTTGCGCGTGCAGACGCAGGGGTAGGCCAGGCCGCGCGCGAGGAGCTGCTGCACGGCCTCGTCGAAGGCTTGGGCGTGCTCGCTCTGGATCCACAGCTCGCCGTCCCAGTCGAGGCCGAGCCACTCGAGGTCGGCGCGCGTGTCGGCGATCATGCCCGGCTTGACGCGCTCGACGTCGAGGTCCTCGAGGCGCAGCACGATCCGTGCGCCGCGCGAACGCGCGTGCCACCAGGCGAGCAGGAACGAGCGCGCGTGCCCGAGGTGCAGGTGCCCCGTGGGGCTGGGTGCGAGGCGGCCGGTGGCGGCGGCCATCGGGCCTAGTAGCGGTAGTGGTCGGGCTTGTAGGGGCCTTCGACCGGCAGGTGCATGTACTCGGACTGCTCCTTGGTGAGCTGCGTCAGCTTCGCGCCGAGCTTCTCGAGGTGCAGGCGCGCGACCTTCTCGTCGAGGTGCTTGGGCAGCGTGTAGACGGCCTTGCTCGTACTTCTTCGCCTTGTCGGTGAAGAGCTCGATCTGGGCCATGACCTGGTTGGTGAACGAGTTCGACATCACGAAGCTCGGGTGGCCGGTGGCGCAGCCGAGGTTCAGGAGCCGGCCTTCGGCCAGCACGATCACGGAGTGGCCGTCGGCGAAGCGCCACTCGTCGACCTGCGGCTTGACGTTGGTCTTGACGATGCCCTTCTGCTTGCGCGAGGCCGGCCATGTCGATCTCGTTGTCGAAGTGGCCGATGTTGCCCACGATCGCGTTGTGCTTCATGCGCGCCATGTGCGCGGCGGTGATCACCTGGTAGCAGCCGGTGGCGGTGATGAAGACGTCGGCGCGTCGAGACGACGTCGTCGAGGCGCACGACCTGGTAGCCCTCCATCGCGGCCTGCAGCGCGCAGATCGGGTCGATCTCGGTCACCAGCACGCGCGCGCCCTGGCCCTTCAAGGCCTGCGCGCAGCCCTTGCCGACGTCGCCGTAGCCGAGCACGACGCAGGCCTTGCCCGAGAGCATCACGTCGGTCGCGCGCATGATGCCGTCGACGCAGCTGTGGCGGCAGCCGTAGAGGTTGTCGAACTTGCTCTTCGTGACCGAGTCGTTGACGTTGATCGCGGGGAAGAGCAGCTCGCCGGCTTCCTGCATCAGGTACAGGCGGTGCACGCCGGTGGTCGTCTCCTCGGTCACGCCGCGGATGCGGCGGCGATCTTGGTCCAGCGCTGGCCGTCCTGCTTGAGCGAGTAGGAGAGGCTCTTCAGGAACTCGGCGTAGTCCTCGCCGTCGTCCTTCTTCGGCGCGGGCACCTTCTTCGCCTTCTCGAAGACGACGCCCTTGTGGACCATCATCGTCGCGTCGCCGCCGTCGTCGAGCAGCATGTTCGGGCCGCCGCCGTCGGGCCAGAGCAGCGCCTGCTCGGTGCACCACCAGTATTCGGCCAGCGTCTCGCCCTTCCAGGCGTAGACCGGCACGCCCTTGGGGTTCGCCGGCGTGCCCGCGCGGCCGACCGCGACCGCCGCGGCGGCGTGGTCCTGCGTCGAGAAGATGTTGCACGAGGCCCAGCGCACCTGCGCGCCGAGGTCGACCAGCGTCTCGATCAGCACCGCGGTCTGGATCGTCATGTGCAGCGAGCCGGT
Source organism: uncultured Planctomycetota bacterium (assembly GCA_963829015.1). Lineage (GTDB taxonomy): Bacteria > Planctomycetota > UBA1135 > UBA1135 > JADJLZ01. The sequence goes on from CAWHGR010000001.1 coordinate 1,716,290, forward strand.
GATGCGCGCGCCCTTGAGCGGCTTCTTGGCGCTGTTCTCGGCGCGGATCGCCATCAGGCCGGGCATCTCGTGCTCGGCGAGCTCGATCTCCTTGCGGCCCCAGGTGGCGAGCGCGAGATCCTTGACCTTGAAATCGGGGGCAGTCTTCGTCGCGGCGGTGGCCATGGCGTGGGTGCGTGGGTCCTGGTGTGGTGGAAGTTCAGTCGAAGTGCAGCGTGCTGACGGTCGAGATCTTGACCGTGATCGGGCCCGCGGGCAGCGCGATCTGCACGGTCTCGCCGGCGCGGTGGCCGAGCAGGCCGGCCGCGAGCGGCGCGCGGTAGGAGACGACGTGGTCGCCCTGGTCGGTGTCCCACGGGCCGAGGATCGTGATCTCCTGGTCGGTCTGCGTGCCGCTCTGGCGGTAGCGCACGGTCGTGCCGGGCGAGACGATGCCCTCGTGCAGGATCGCGCCCTCGATCAGGTCGACGTTGCGCAGCTCGAGCTCCATCTCCGAGGCGCGCGAGGTCAGCGTGCGCTGCTCCTCGATGGCCGCTTCCCACTCGGAGTTCTCCGAGAGGTCGCCCATGGCCGCGGCCTTGCCGATGGCGTCGGTGTTGGCCGGGATCTTGACCTCCATCAGCTGGCGCATCTCGGCGCGGCGCTTCTCCAGGCCGGTCTTGGTGCTCCAGATGCGGCCGTCGTCCCAGAAGTGCTTGACCTTGGCCTCGGCCTCGACACCGGTGAGCACGACGCGCGCGAAGACGTCGGTCATGACCGCGTCGATCTCCTCGTCCATGCCGCGCTGCAGCGTGCGCCGCAGGCTGGAGAGCGTGGCGTTGTCGGCGTCGGCGAGCAGGCGCTCGATCAGCGGCTGCTTGCCCTTGGTGAGGAACTCCGAGAGGCGCGTCTGCGCGCGCATCAGGCCCGCGTCCTGGCGCCGGTTGACGTACAGGTAGGCCGCCAGCGAGAGGTACGACTGCGCGCGCGAGAGCGGCGTGCCGATCTCGCCCGGCAGCTTGCCCGCTTCGCCCAGGCGCGCCAGCGCCACGAGCACGTCCGGCGCGCGCATCGGGCGCGCGAGCAGCTCGCGGTAGTGCGCCGTGAGCTCCTTGCCGAGGCCCTCGGCGAAGAGCGCCTCGACCAGCGGGCGCGCCATGCCGCCCGGGGCGTGCTGCAGGTTGCGCAGGCCCTCGTGCTTCCAGTCCTCGCCGTAGAGATCCTGCAGCGCCTGCACGCAGCGCTCCTGCTCGCGCGCGCCCTGCAGCGAGTGGAACAGCGCCCACAGCGCCGGCGGCTTGGTCGGGTCGCTGGGCGGCTTCTCGGCCGCGACGGTGCGCAGGAAGGAGAGCAGCTCCTCCTGCGGCGCCTTGCGCTCGTCGCGCAGCAGCATCCAGGCCGCCAGCGCGGTCGGGTGCGAGGGCTTGGCCTCGCGCACGCGCAGCTCGAGCGCTTCCAGCAGCACCGCGCGCATCTTCTCGTCCTTGGCGCCGGCGAGCTGGTCGCGCACGCGCGTGAGCACGTGGTTGAGCGTCGGCAGGTTGAGCATCTGCGTGCGCATGTCCTGGGCCGGGTCGCTGGCGGCGTGCAAGAGCTGGATCTCGCCCTTGACCGGCGAGCCGATCACCTTGAACCACTCGCTGGTCTCGGCCAGCTTGCGCGCGCGGCGCCACCAGCCCGAGAAGCTCGAGCCGTCGATGCCGATCTGCATCAGCGCGTTCTTGATGCCCACGTTCGAGGCGCGGCCCTGGTGGCGCACCAGCACGGCCTTGAGCACGTCGAGCGGATCGGTGCGCACGGCCTTGCGCAGGAGGTCGGGGTCGCGGAAGTGCCGCGCGCGCAGGTCCTCCTCGGGCAGCGGCTCGAAGATGTCCATCGCCGCCGAGAGCGGGAAGCGGTCGCGACGGTTGTTCTGGAAGCGCACCACGACCTCGGCCGCGTCGTGCGCCAGCTCCTCGATCTCGCCCACGCCCCAGCCGCCGCCGTGGTAGACGAGGCGGCCCTTCTGGAACGTGATCAGGCGCTCGAAGTAGGCCCAGGCGCGCCGGCCGTCGGAGTTGCTCGTGCTGAGGCCGGAGATCTCGACGTAGCGCGCCCACCAGGCCTGCGTGCCCCAGGCGGCGGTCGCATGTTCGAGCAGCGAGGGCAGGATCTCGCCCGGCGCGGCGCCGCCCTGGATCGCGGTGCCGAGCAGTCGCGCGGCTTCGGCCGGTCGGCCGTCCTGCGCGAGCTTGGCGGCGTGCTCCTTGACCGAGGGCAGGCAGCGCGCGAGGCGCTTCTTCTCGCCCACCAGGCGCAGCGCCGCGATCAGGTCCTCGACCGGGCCCGCGGACTGAATGAGGTCGATCCAGGCCTGGTCGAACTCTTGCCACTTCTCTTGGCTGACGAGGAGGGTGAGGCTCATGAGGGTCTCCGAAATCGGCCTGGGCTGACAGAGACGCCCTCGCGGAGCCGTGTGGCTCTGCAAGGGCGGGGGGAAGATCATGACGCAGCGGAGGCCTGCGGTCCAGTGCTCTCGCTCAGTCAACCGCCAGCAGGGCGCCCTTCAGGTAGCGCGAACGGGCGAAATCGGGCCGCTGGGGGTGGTCCGGGCCGGCCCCGAGCACCGAGAGCAGCCGGATCTCGCGCCCCGCCCGCCGCGCCGAGAGGAAGAGCATGCCCATGAAGGCCGGCAGATCCAGGGATCCGGAGCAGGAGAACGTCGCCAGCAGTCCGCCCGGCCGCACGCAGCCGATCGCCAGCGTGTTGAAGTCGCGGTAGCGCAGCATGCCGGCCTCGTACTGCGCCTTGCCCACGATCAGCTTGTGCGGGTCGAGCACGACCAGCGAGGGCTGCTCGGATGCGCTCTTCTGCGAACGCAGGAAGTCGAAGGCGTCGGCGTGGATGAAGTCGATGGCGAGCTTGTTCTCCAGCGCAGCGCGCTTGGCGCGCGCGAGCACGACCTCGTCGAGATCCACGGCGCGCACGCGCCGCGCCCCGGCGCGCGCGGCATTCAGTGCGAAACCGCCCAGGTTGCAGCACAGGTCGAGCACGTCCGCGCCCGCGGCGTAGCGCGCGACGTAGGCGCGGTTCTCGCGCTGGTCGCAGAACCAGCCGGTCTTGTGGCCCTGCGCGGGCAGCACCGGGAAACGCAGCTTGTTCTCGCTGATCCAGAGCTCCTCGGCCTGCGGCTCGTCGCCCTTGGGCTCGAAGCCCTCGGAGGAGCGCGCGCTCTTCGGCACGCGGTGGTAGACCGGGAAGCCGGGATAGAGCTCGGCCAGCGCCGAGGCGATCTCCTCGCGCAGGCGCCAGAAGCCCAGCGCGTGGTATTCGCACACCAGCGCCGACCCCAGGCGGTCCACGATCAGGCCCGAGAGGTCGTCGCCCTCGGCGTGCACGACGCGGTAGGCGTCGGTCTCCTCGGGCAGGCGCAGCGTCTTCTTGCGCAGCCGGTCGGCGGCGGCCAGCTTGCGCAGCAGGAAGTCGCGCGGGTTGCGCAGGTCGCTCTTCTTGCCGCGCGAGAGCAGGCGCATGCGGATGTCGGAACGGGAATTGAACAGCGCGTGCCCGACGAAACGGCCCGCGCGGTCCTCGACCTCCACCAGGGATCCGTCCTCGGGGGGATCGGCCAGCGGACCGACGTTCCGGCCGTAGATCCAGGGCCCGGAAGGCAGTTCGTCCGTGTCCAGGCGTACCGTGGGATGGAGGTCGGGCATGGAAAGGCTTTATAACCTCTCGCCCACCCTGGCACTCCACGCATGCTCACGACCCTGCTGCTATTCGAGAAGGTCGCCCTCGTCGGCGGTCTGCTGCACACGATGGTCCCCGGCGCCGCTCCGGCCGTGGGCACGATCCTGATCGACCACGGGTTGATCGAGGCGATCGGCCCGGACGTCGCGATCCCTGCGGGCACGACGCAGATCCCGATCACGGGCAAGCACGTGCTGCCGGGCCTGATCGACGGCATGGTCAGCTTCGACCCGGACAACGACCGGCTGTACCTCTCCCGTGGCGTGACGCTGGTGCGCGAGACGGGCGGGGATCTGACGCAGATGCTGGCCGAGCGCGACAGCCAGGCGCGCGACCGCAACCCCGGGCCCTCGCTCTGGATCGCCGGCGCCGTGCTCGACGGCGCGCCGCCGGCGACGCGCAGCGCCGTGGTGATGACCACGCGCGAGGAGGCCGTGGACAAGGCCTCGCGCATGCTCGACCCGGAGGCGGGCTGTGTGGACTACTTCGCCGTGCACCTGGGCATCCCCGAGCCGGCCTGGAAAGCACTGATCGACTTCAGCCACAAGCAGCAGCCCCGGCGCCAGGTCTGGGGCCCGCTGCCGCGCGGCATCACGCTCGAGCAGGCGCTCGCGGCGGGACAGGACGGGCTCTTCCACCTCGACGCGCTGCTGCCGGCCGGCAGGACCTGGAGCAGCGTGACGGCCGAGGAGCTCGCCGCGGTCGCCAAGCGCGTGGGCGAGTCGCACATGGCGGTCACGCCCACGCTCGCACTCTACGCCTCGCGCCTGCTGCCGCCGGCCGAGAACCCGCCCGAGCTCAAGTACCTCGGCCCGATCCAGGTCGCGCAGTGGCAGCTCGACTACGCCCAGCGCCGTGCGCTGTTCACCGACCCGACGAAGCCCGATCTGCTGCAGCAGAACCTGAACGAGTTCAAGCAGCGCGTCGCGCTGGTCAAGGCGCTGCACGAGAACCACGTCGCGCTGGTCCCCGGCAGCTGCTGCGGGCTCGCGCCCTGGCTGGTGCCCGGCGAAGCGCTGCTCGACGAGCTCAGCTTGTGGGCCGGCAGCGCCGGCATGAGCCCGGCCGAGGTGCTCCGGCTGGCGACGCGCGGCAGCGCCGAGCGCATCGACGCGCTGGCCAGGTACGGCACGCTCGAGAAGGACAAGTGGGCCGACCTGGTGGTGACCGACACGGATCCGGAGCAGGAACTGAAGACGCTGCACGATCCGGCCTTCGTCGTGGTCCGCGGTCGCATGCTCTCGGCGGCGGCGCTCGAGGACCTGCGCGGCAAGCTGGCCAAGCGCCAGAAGGAGCTGCAGGCGCTGGCGCTCAAGCCGCTCGTGCTCGAGCCGCCGACCGCGCCGCCGGGCGAGCTCGTGCTCTCGGGCATGGTCGAGACGCGCTTCCAGGGCCAGCGCGTCTCGGGCGAGCGCTACGCCGTATCGCGCATGAGCGACGGCGCGCTGGTCTACGCCAGCCGCATGCTGACCTTCGGCACGGCCACGACGGCCGACACCGAGTGCCAATCGACGCAGAAGATCCTGAACGGCCGGCTGGTCGAGCTCGAGCTGACCGTCAGCAGCCCGCCGCGCGTGATCACGCTCAAGGGCACGCTCGCCGGCGGGACCCTGAACATCGAGCGCCACCTGAACGGCGTCTTCAACGACATGCCGCGCATTCGCGAGAGCGCCGCGTTCCTCGAGTACGGCAGCGTGCTGACCGACCTGATCCTGGGCCAGAGCGTCAAGCCGGGCGAGTTCAGCGCGCTCTTCCTGCAGGACTTCGAGTTCGCCACGAGCAACACCTGGGACCTGCGCGTCGATCCGGGCACCGGCCAGCACCTGCTGCGCGGGCCGATCGGTGCGCGCGTCGTGGAGTTCGCCCCGGACGGCGCAGTGAAGCGCAGCGTGCGCGAGGCGGGCAGCTCCGAGCTGGTCACGACACTGCTCGAGGACAAGCCTGAGAAGGCCGGCCTGCCCGTGCCGAAGAAGCAGAACCCCGAGCCGCCGAAGAAGCCCAAGTAGCGCCTCGATGGCCCCGGCAGCGCGCTTTGCGACGGCGGAGAACCTGGGCGTGCCCGTCGCGCGCGCGGGCGAGTTCGCGCCCCTCTGCGTGGGCCCGCTCTCGGTCTGGCCGCCGGTCGTGCTGGCGCCGATGGCCGGCGTCACCAACCTGCCCTTCCGCAGGCTCTGCCGCGAGTACGGCGCGGGCCTGTACGTCTCGGAGATGATCACCGCGCGCGCCTGGCTCAACGGCAACCGCCGCACGCTGCTGCTCGCCTCCGGGCAGCGCCGACGAGAAGCCGCGCAGCGTGCAGATCTACGGCAGCGATCCGAAAGACGTGGGCGAGATGGCGCGCGGCCTCGTGGCCGAGGGCGTCGACCACCTCGATCTCAACTTCGGCTGCCCGGTGCCCAAGGTCACGCGCCTGGGCGGCGGCAGCGCGATCCCGCTCAAGCCGCGGCTCCTGGCGCGCATCCTGCGCGCGACGGTCAAGAGCGCCGGCGCCGTGCCGGTGACGATCAAGGTGCGCAAGGGCATCGACGAGACGCTCACGACCTGCTTCGACGCGGGGCGCGTCGCCGAGGAGGAAGGCGCCGCCGCGATCGGCCTGCACGCGCGCACCGCGGCGCAGCTCTACTCGGGCGAGGCCGACTGGGACGCGATCGCCGAGCTCAAGTCGCGCGTCTCGATCCCCGTGCTCGGCAACGGCGACGTGTGGGAGTGCTGGGACGCGCTGCGCATGCTGCGCGAGACGCGCTGCGACGGCGTGATCGTCGGCCGCGGCTGCCTCGGCCGGCCCTGGCTCTTCCGCGAGCTGGCGCAGGTCTTCGACGGGCGCGAACCCGACGCGCCGCCGAACCTGGGCGCGATCGTGCAGCTGATGGAGCACCACGCGCAGAGCCTGGCGGCCTTCTTCGGCGAGCGCGAGGGCATGCTGCAGATGCGCAAGTGGTGCGCCTGGTACACGAAGGGCTTCGCCGGCTCGGCCTCCGTGCGCGCCGCGCTCTCGAAGCTCGACACGCTCGAGGACATGCGCCGCGAACTCGCGCGCCTCGACCAGGCCGAGCCCTTCCCGCTCGCCGCGCTGCGCGCGCACCGCGCCAAGGGCTCGCGCACGCAGCGCGTCAGCCTGCCCGAGGGCTACCTCGAGGCGCGCGACGACGACACGCCGCCGCGCTCGCCGCACGACGCGGAGGAGCTGGCGGCCTGGGAACAGTCCCTTTCCGGTGGTTGAGGAGAATCCGATGCAGCGTTGCGTGCCCTTCCTTCTGTCGCTCTTCCTGCTGACCTGCCTCTCGGCCTGCCGCTTCGGGAGCTCGGGCCCCGACGAGCGCGGCTACACGCTCGTCTACCTCAAGACCGGCGCCAAGAAGGAGCTCTCGAAGGAGGAAGGTCAGGTGGTCTTCGCCGGCCACTTCGCCAACATGCAGCGCCTGGCGCAGGAGAAGAAGCTCCTGCTCGCCGGCCCCTTCGGCGATCCCAAGCACGACGTCAACCTGCGCGGCCTGTTCGTGCTCGACACCGAGCGATCCCGCCGAAGCCCGGGCCTGGGCCGAGACCGATCCGGGCTTCCAGGCCCAGGTCTTCACGCTCGAGTACCACCCGCTGCGCACGCACGCCGCGCTGCACGCGCTGCTCGAGGCCGAGCTCGCGCGCATGGCCGCCGAGGAAGCCGCCGGGGAGCATCCGCCGCCGGGCGCCAACGGCCGCAGCTACGTGCTGATCACCGCCACCAACGGCGCCGAGATGGAACGCGAGCTCGCCGGCCAGACCTACACGCTCCTGCGCGGCCGCATCGACGGCGGCCTCGGCTGGGCCGTGATCGACGCGCCGAACCCCGACGCCGCCCTCGAGCTGATCGGCTCCTCACGCGAGCACATGGGCACCATCCTCTTCGACGGCTGGTTCGCCACCAAGGGCCTCGAACAGCTCCCGACGCTGGTCGACCCCTGAGCAGAACAGAACAACCCAGCCCGCCTGAGTTTTTCGCGGTACGTCGTCAGAACGGGTGCACGATCCAGACGAGGCCCACGGCGAGGCTGGCCGCACTCGACACGCCCAGCCACAGTCGCGCGCGCTCTCGCGGCAGCTTCCCCAGCACCGCCGCGAACCCCGTCAACGCCCCCAGGCAACCCGCTGCGTACCCGCCGAGGTAGCAAGCGGGCAGCGCCACTCCCGGCAGCGCCAGCGAAGGCAGAACCGCGAAGAGGTGGCTCAAGCCCGCCGCGCCGTGCACGAGGCCGAGCCCGAAGGCCGAGTGCGTGTGCGCGTGCCTCGCGTGCTCGCCCTGGAATGCCGCGCGCAGCCCGAGCGCTCCGATCACGCACAGCACGATGCCCACGAGGCGCTCCGAAACGGCCGAGAGCTGCTCCTCGAGCCCCGGAATCCGTGAGCGCAGCGCCAGCGCGATCCCCGCCGCGAGCAGCGCGCCGCCCGCGTGACCGAGTCCCCAGCTGAATCCGATCCACCACGGCCGCCGCTGTGCGCGCGCAACGAGCGGCGCGACACCCGCCATGTGATCCGGCCCGGTCAGCGCGTGGTGCACGCCGGCGAGCAGCCCGGCGAGGGCGACGGCGAAGATCTCGAGCGGCATGGCCGCGCATTCTGGCGCGTGCTTGCCGCGCGGGCGAGCGTTCGCCAGCATTCCGCGCCTTGGACGCCGTGCTCTCGAGCAGGATCGTGATCGTTGGCGCGGGCGCCGCGGGCCTCTGGGCCGCCGGCCGCGCCGCGCGCACGGGCGCGCAAGTCTTGCTGATCGAGAAGACGCCGCGCACCGGCTCGAAGATCCTTGCTTCCGGCGGCACGCGCTGCAACCTGACGACCACGCTCGGTCCGATCGAGGCCGCCAAGCTCTTCGGCCAGTCCGGCGAGCGCTTCCTGAAGCATGCCTTCCGAGCGCTGCCTCCGGCAGCGGTGCGCAATCGCTTCGCGGAACTTGGCGTGCCGACCGAGGAAGCGCCGCTCGAGAAGATCTTCCCCGTCAGCGGCCGCGCCGTCGACGTGCGCGATGCGCTCGAGCACGACGCCCGCGACGCGGGCGCCCGGATCGAGTTCGATTCCGGCGTCGAGTTCGTGCGCCGCGTCGATGATGGCTTCGAGCTCGAACTCGCCGGCGGCCGCAGTGCGAAGTGCGAACGCCTCATCCTGTGCCCCGGCGGCAAGAGCTACCCCAAGACCGGCACCACCGGCGACGGCTACCGCTGGATCGCCGACCTCGGCCTGCCGCTCGTCGATCCCGTGCCCGCACTCGTCCCGCTCACTTCGCCCGAGGCCTGGGCGCGCGAGCTCACCGGCATAGCCCTTCAAGGCGCCGAAGCGCGCCTCGTCGACGCCGAGCGCCGCGTGCTCGGCAAGCGCCGCCGGCCGATCGTGTTCACGCACCACGGAGTCTCGGGTCCCGCCGCGATGGACCTCTCGGTGCACGTCGCCCGCGCGCGCGCGACGGCGCAGCGCAAGAAGGAGACGCCGCCCTGCTTCACGCTCGAGCTCGACCTCGCGCCGACGATCGAGCGCGAGCGGCTGCGCCTGCTCCTGATCGAAGCCGCCGGCCGCCCCGGCAATCCGATCCTCGGCCGCGCGCTGGGGGAGATCCTCGTCGCGAACGGCGCCGAAGTCGCTCCCGCGGCGCCTCTTCGCGCGCGTCGCCGCGCAGGCACGACTCGACGTCGACGTGCGCGCGAACGGCCTCGACAAGGAGCAGCGCCACAACCTGGTCGAGTCGGTGAAATCCTTCGCGGTGCTGATCGACGGCACACTCGGCTGGGACGAGGCCGAAGTCACGAGCGGCGGCCTCTCACTCGAAGCGCTCGAATCCCGCGACGATGCAAGTCCGCGGAATCAACAACCTCTACGTCTGCGGCGAACTGCTCGACCTCACCGGCCCGATCGGCGGACTCTCGTTCCAGTCGGCGTTCGCGACCGCGGAACTCGCCGCGCGTGCAGTCGTGAACTGATCGCTGCCTCCATCCGAGCGCCAGGTTCCTCTCGCGCGGCGGCGATCACGCGCGAGAGGAACCCGACCCCGCGATTCCGTTTCAGGCCGGGTCTCGTACCCCGCGCCCAAGCATCGTCTCACGCGCCCGGGCTCATCTCCCGCGCACGCAGACGATGCTTCCGAACGCTCCGTGCGGCACTTCGCTCTCGCGCAGCAAGCCGTGCCGTTGCCAGCCCACGCCGAGGAGCCATGTCCGCGCACGACGCCAGAGACCTTCCTTCTCCCGCCCATCCTTCACCCACCGTTCTGCCTCCGGCCGTTCCTTCCGCGAGCCCCTCCGACTTGATTGGGCGGAGCCGGACCCCGCCACGGACTCCCGATCCCGCGCGTCTTCCCACCCGTCGAAATCCGCGCCAGACGAGCACGGATCCGCTCCGCGCATCCAGATCCCATGCTTGCGGGCGTTCTGCAACACGTAGAGCAGCGAGTTGCGCACCTCGCGCGGCGTGCGCAGTTCGCGCTCGTGGAAGCGGTCGGCAAAGACGCCGCCGCGTCGGTGCCAGAGCCGGTTCAGCGCGCCGGCGATACGTACGAGCAGGCCACGCAGGCCCGCTGTCAGGGCGCCGCGGTCGTCGGCCTCCACGATCAGGTGCAGGTGGTTCGACTGGATCGAGTGGTGGACGACTCGAAACTCGCCGCGCTGAGAGCGCGCAAGCGCGTCGCGCACGATCGCGAGCTCCGCCGCGTTCCTCAGGCTGCCCAATCCGGGCACGAGGCGGCTCGTCACTTGCACCGGAGCGCTGCGCGCGTGCCCCGGGCGCGGCCGATGGGGGATGCGCGGACGATCGGCCTTGCGCTTGCGCCCCGCCCCTTTGCGCGCGCCGCCCCAGCTGCGGAAGGGCAGCGCCCCCTGCGTCACCTTCCGCGTGCGGCGCCGCGAGTTGCGCGATCCGGCGTTCCCAGCGGCCTTCGTCACATGCGATTCCCTCGGGCGACGCGCGTCTTGCGGGCGATGCGACTCGCGCAAGGTGCGAGCGGGATTCGAGCGCGACGTCCTCTCACGTCTCGGGACCTGAACGGGATTCTCCATCGTTGCACTCTCCGCGCCATGAGAAGTTCGCGCATGCCACCCGGGTACCGCTCGCTCCTCGCGTCAACCCTGCGCAGAAGCGATGCACTCGCCGCGAGTTCTCTACATCATCAAGACGATCGAGTTGCGCGCAGGTTCCCGCTCTCCAACGGATTTTCTTCGAGGATTCTCGAGGACGCATCGAAACCGCGAAGCTCGCGATCCTCAACTTGATTGGGCGGAGCCGAGAGTCTTGGCGCAGTGGCGGAATTGGCCGCGCGCTTCAACCCTCAAGCCCCATCGATTGCACAGCCTAGTGCCGCTCGGGTCCGACCCATGTGTACTCGATCGCACGGAGCGAGACGTCCTCGCTGCTCTGAGGGATCAACGACAGGAGGGACTGCTTCGCCGAGGCCCATGCATCCCGGAAGTCGTTCAGTCCCCGTTCCGCGGCAGGTTCCGCCGTTGGGGCGGTGCGCTCCTTCCGCGACTGAATGCCGCCGGACGTTGCGACCAGGTCGGGGTTCTTCTCGAACCGATCGATGCACGACCGCATGCTCCGTAGCGTCTCGCCGTCCCGCACGACCAGGATGTCGTGTGCGGTATCGAGTACCGCGTAGGAGCATTGCTTGCCATCGCGCTCGCGCATGACTCCCTCGAGGGTCGCAAGCAGATGCTCGCAGGCGGCTGGGTCGACGCTTCCCATTCGATATGCATGGCCCGGTGCTGCGCGCTCGGTCTTGCGCCATAGCACGGTGCCGTCGGCCCAGACGCCGACGGTTAGTGGCAATCGCTCGTCGTTCTCCGGATACCCGCTGCTTCCCAAGCCCTCTACGAATATGGCAGCGACAGCGGCCTCATGCGTCGTCGGATGGACAGGGACCCAGTTGCCGCCCAGCGTCGTCTCGGTTCGCTGTTCACGCGCGCAGGCGACCGCTGCGACGAGGGCGAGCGATGCAAGGAGCCGTTCGCGGCCGCGCACGCCAAAGCCCGTCGTCATCTCACACCCCGACCAGCTCCTTCTCGAGCTTCTCGGTGTACTTGCCGAAGCGCGCGGCGCTGTTGAGCTTGGCGCGCGCGTGGAAGGCCTTCTGGCCCGCCGCGGCGGTCTTCGCTTCGCCCTTCCAGGCTGCGATCGCCTCGTCCTGCAGCGCGCGGCCGTAGGAGAAGCTGAGCGGCCAGGGGTGCGGGCCGCTGGCGTTGATCGCGTTCAGGTTCGCGGTCGCGGTCGGGCTCGACTGGCCGCCGGAGAGGAACACGATGCCGGGCACGGCGGCGGGCACGGTGCGGCGGAAGCACTCGATCGTCGCCTGGGCGACTTCGGCGGGCGTGTTCTGCTTCTTGCACAGCTTGCCGGCGATGACCATGTTCGGCTTCAAGAGCATCTGCTCGAGCTTCACGTCGAGATCGGAGAGCTGCTTGAAGACCTCGGTCAGCGTCCACTCGGTCACCTCGAAGCAGCGTTCGATGGTGTTGTCGGCGTCCATCAGCACCTCGGGCTCGACGATCGGGACGATGTTCGCCTCCTGGCACAGCGAGGCATACATCGCCAGCGAACGCGCGTTGACGGCGATGCACTTGCAGCTCGGGATGCCGGCGCCGATCGTGATCACCGCGCGCCACTTCGCGAAGCGCGCGCCCATGCCGTAGTACTCCTTCAGGCGCTCGCGCAATCCGTCGAGGCCCTCGGTCATCTTCTCCTCGGGCGAGCCGGGCAGCGCGATGGCGCCCTTGTCGACCTTGATGCCGGGGATCGAGCCCGACTTCTCGAGGATCTTCGTCAGCGGCGTGCCGTCCTTCGACTTCTGGCGGATGGTCTCGTCGTACAGGATCACGCCGGAGATGAATTCGCCGAAGCCGGCGGTGGTGAAGAGCATCTCGCGGTAGGCGCGGCGGTTGTCCTCCGTGTTCGCGAGCTTGATCGGCTTGAAGCGCTTCTCGATCGTGCCGGTCGATTCGTCGGCGGCGAGGATGCCCTTGCCGGGGGCGACGAGGGCCTTGGCGACTTGTTCCATGGTGCTCATGTCGTGATTCCTGTGCGGGGGTCGATGCGGGTCAGTGATCCTTCGGTGCCGGGCGCTCCAGCTTCTTGTACGCGCCGAACTCCTGCAAGCCTGCGAGGACCGTAGCACGCACGGCTTCGCCTGCGGCAGCCAACGTATCGCGGCGCAGCTCGGCGGCGTGCCAGGCTTCGGGCCTCTCCTTGCCCTCCGCGATTCTCGCGGCGATCCACTGCTCGCGGCCGGCGCTCGCGGGCAGCGTCGGCGCGAGTTCGCCGGGCGTCGAGTGCGCCTGCTCCCAGACGAGGTGCAGGTTCAGGAGCATGCCCTCGTAGAGCCCGAGCGCCGGCCGCGCCTCGAGGTAGGTGAGCGCCAGCGCGTGGCGCAGGCCGCGATGGCGGCTCGCGTCGCGGAACAGCTCCCCGAGAGCCTTGTAGAGCGGCTCCTGGTTCGAGACCGGCGCGCGGAAGCTCGACCAGTCGTCCTTCAGCGTGTGGTAGAGCCCGAGCGTGTCCACGTCGGGCATCTCGATCTCGGCGCCGGAGCTCCAGGCGTCGTAGAGCGTGACGCCCGGGAATGCGCGCCCGCTGCGGTCGGTGTAGAGGTGGGCGAACGCGGCCAGCGCCTTCTGCTGCGCGCCGTCGTCGAGCGCCTTCTCGACCAGCGCCTCGGCGAGGTCGTGTCCGGGTGCGTAACCCGCGAGCGCGTTGGCGATCACGCGCTCGGTGTCGTCCCAGCCCGGCAGGCGCAGCACGTCGCGCCGGCCGTAGTCGTAGCGAAAGGCCGAGACGAGCAGGCGCGGCGGCTCGCCCGCGAGGAACTCGCGCCGCGCCTCGATCAGCGCCGGATCGTCCTTCGCGAGCGCGTGGCGCGCGATCGGCTGCGCCGGTGCGTGCGTCGCCGGATCGAACCAGCTCGGCGCAGCAGCCTCGGGGAACGCCGCGGGCGCGCGACCGTCCTCGCGCAGGACGAAGCGCAGGAGCTCGTTCTGGAAGAGGCCCGCCTGTCGCAGCTCGAGCTCGAGGTACTCGACGAACTCCTTCTGCTCGGCGGGGGAGAGCGCATGGAACGCGGCCTTGGCCCGCGCGTCGTCCGCGGCGCGGACCGGTGCCGGGGTCTGTGCGAGGAGCAGCGCGAGGGCGATCACCGACAGAGGATGCCACGCGAAAAAGGCGGGGGGCAACCCGTTTCCGGGTCGCCCCCCGCTGGGGCAAAGGCCGATCGGGTCGGTGGAGGGACCTTCCCGGACCGGTCTGTTGTCGCTTTGCCTGGTTTCGGACGGGGCCTCCCCCGCGCGGGAGGTCTGCGCGTTCCCTCACCTGGAGACCTCGCGCATCGCAATCACCGCATGTTCCACGATGCGAGATCGATCCCCGAGGTGTTCCGAGGGACGCTGACGTCTCCCAGAAAGGCTGATCCGTTCCGAACCAACGAACTCTACCCCGGGTCGCGAGGGAGGTCGGACGGAGTTCGGGAATCGACGCGCCTAGGAGGCCGGCGGAGCGCCTGCTCCGGCGCGACCGCCTGCGCCCCCGCGCCGGCGGCGACGGCGGCGGCGCCGCGGGGCATCGCCCGCGGGCTCCTCGGAAAGCTCTTCCGGGCCGGCCTTGAGCGCGGCCTCGTGCCGCGCGCGCCAGCCCTCGTAGATGTCCCAGCCCTGGCCGCGCGCCGCCATGCGGATGCGGAAGAGATCGAGCGCCTCCGAGAACTCGTCGCTGCGCAGGAACACCTGCGGGCGGAAGCGCCGGCCGGTGGGCTGCGTGAAGCGCTTCTGGTGCAGGATCAGGCGCTTGGCGCGGCCGCTGTCGCGGCGCGAGAGGCGCGCGCTGAGCGCCAGCGGGTCGAGCACCTCGGAGGCCACCAGCGCCAGATCCGGCGGAGCGCCGCGCAGCGTGCGCGTGCGCGGGTCGGCCTCGCGCTCGATCAGGCGCAGCGTAAGCAGCGCCAGGCACACCGGCGTGCTGGGCACGAAGCCCCCGTGCACGTCGGCGTCGAGCGCCTCCATCAGGCGCCAGAACGTGTCGGCGCGCTCCTGGTCGGCGGCCGCGTCCTTCGAGCCCAGGTAGGCGTCGACTTGAGGCAGGATCACGCGCAAGGCCCCGCAGGCGCGCAGCATGCGCATCGCGCCGAGCGCCGTGCCCGAGCGCATCAGGCGCAGGATCTCCTCCAGCACGCGCGGCGGCGCGGAGCGCGAGAGGCTCGGCGCCAGCGCGCACATCGCCTCCCAGGTCGGCTCGTCGATGCGGAAGCCCAGGCGCGTGGCGAACTTGACCGCGCGCAGGATGCGCACCGGGTCCTCGGCCAGGCGCACGGGCGGATCGCCGATCGTGCGCAGGAGGCCCGCCTGCAGGTCCTCCAGGCCGCCGACGTAGTCGAGGATCACGTGCTCGAGCGGGTCGAGGAACAGCGCGTTGACCGTGAAGTCGCGCCGGCGCGCGTCCTGCTCGGCCGTGCCGTACTCGTTGTCCTCGGTGATCAAGCAGGTCGTCCGGCTCCTCGGGCTCGGCCGCCACCTCGGCGTGGGCGTCGCTCTCGTCGTCGGGCGTCTCGCGGCTGAACGGGTCGGCACGGAAGGTCGCCGTCTCGACGATGTGCTGGCCGTAGTGGATGTGCACCAGGCGGAAGCGCCGGCCGATGATGCGCCCGTTCTTGAACAGGCGCTTGATCGCGCGCGGGTGCGCGTCGGTGGCGACGTCGAAGTCCTTGGGCTTGCGGCCGACCATCAGGTCGCGCACGCAGCCGCCGACGAGGTAGGCCTCGTGGCCCATGCGCCGCAGGCGCGAGATCACGCGCAGCGCGTCCTGGTCGAGCATCGCGGCGTCGATCGCGTCGGCGCGGCACGGTGCGCGGCGCCGGGGCAATCCGCCCGCGGACCGCGCTGTCTCGCTGCTCGGAACGATCGGACATCGAAGCGCAACACTCTAGCGCGTGCCGCGGCTTGCGCGCGCGAGCCACGCCGACTGCCGGCGTACGCGCTCGGTACGCTGCCGCTTCCCGCGAAGGGCAGTAGCTCCAACGGTTAGAGCGGCTGATTCCAAATCAGCAGGTTGCGGGTTCGAATCCCTCCTGCCCTGCCAACTCCACCCCGACGAGGTCCCAGCGCGTCCGATCGATGAGCCAACCGCGAGCCGAGCGAAGACGAACCGGCGCAGCCGGTGCCCGGCGAGGGCGAGCCGGCGAGGACGCCCGGCCGAGGAGCAGGACCTCGCCGGCCGGCCCGACACGCCGGTGCCCTCGCTGGACGAACTGCGTCGCGGCGATGCAGTGGGCCTTCGCGGGCGAGGAGGTGCCGCCCGAGCTGCTCGAGCACTTCGCCACGCACGCGCGCTTCGTGCTGGAGAAGAACCGCGAGGTCAACCTGACCGCGATCGTCGCGCCGCGCGAGGTGGCGGCCAAGCACTACCTCGACTCCTGGAAGGTGACGCGCTTCATCGGCTTCTTCGGCAAGAGCGTGCTCGACCTCGGCAGCGGCGCCGGCTTCCCCGGCATCCCGATCGCGCTGGCCGAGCACGGAGGCGCGCTTCACGCTGCTCGACTCGACGCAGAAGAAGGTCGACGTGATCGAGCAGGGCATCGCGCTGCTCGGGCTCAAGCACGCGAGCGCCGTCTGGGCGCGCGGCGAGGACCACCTGGCGCGCACGCGCCACGACATGGTGCTGATGCGCGCCGTCAGCTCGGTGCGCGAGAACGTGCGCACGCTGCGCAAGGTGCGCCACGCGCTCAAGGACCTGGTGATGTGGAAGGGTCCCTCCTGGTCGCGCGAGGTGCGCGCCGGCGAGCGCGAGGCCGAGCGCCTGGGCTTCAAGCTCGACACGGTCTTCGAGTACAAGCTGCCCGAGGAGCTCGGCAAGCGCGCGATCGTCGTCTACCGCGCGCCGGGCGCGCAGGGCAAGTAGGCCGCGCTAGCGCGGCAGCCTGCTGGACGACCGTCTGCGTCGGGTAGGCGAACTCGATGCCTTCCTTCTCGAAGCGCTTCAAGAGCTCGAAGTTGATCGCCTGCTGCGCGTCCATGAACGACTGGTAGTCGGGGTGCTGCACGAAGTAGGCCGCCTCGAACACCAGCGCCCAGTCGCCGAACTTCGCGAAGTGCGCGCGCTCGAAGCGCGCCTGGTGCGTCTTCTCGATGATCTCCTTGAGCATGCCGGGGATCATCTCGAGCTTCTCGCGACCCGTCTGGTACGTGACGCCGATCGTGAACACGCTGCGACGCTCCTGCAGGCGCTTGAAGTTGCGGATGCGGCTGTGCACCAGGTCCGAGTTGCCCATGATCAGCTGCTCGCCGTTGACGCTCTTCAGGCGCGTGGTCTTGATGCCGATGTGCTCGACGGTGCCGTTGAAGTCGCCCACGACGATCGCGTCGCCGAGCACGAAGGGCTTGTCGAGCAGGATCGAGATCGAGGCGAACAGGTCGCCGAGCACGTTCTGCAGGGCCAGCGCGACCGCGATGCCGCCGACGCCCAGGCCGGTCAGCAGCGTCGTGACGTCCTGGCCCAGCGCCTGCAGCGCGAGCAGCGCGATCGTGGCCCAGATCAGCGTGCGGCCGATCAGGTTCAGGACCGACACGCCCATCTTGCGCGCCGGGTCCTTGGCGTCGCTGCCCCCGGTGACCTTCTGGATGCCGTAGTCGAGCAGGCCGATCGCCCACAGGCCGGCCTGGATCAGCAGCACCACGCGCACGCCGCGGTGGAACCACAGGTCCGCCGTGTCGGGGAAGACGAGGTAGCGCGAGCCGATCCAGATCCCGACGGCGAACAGTACGGTGCGCCTCGTCCGCTTGACGAGGTCGATCAGCATGTCGTCGATGTCGGTCTCGGTCTTCTCGGCCCACTTGCCGAGGCGGAAGACCACGAAGCGCTTGACCGCGCCGAGGAAGAGGAAGCTCACGACCGCGATGCCGATCGCGATCAGCCACTCGGAGACGGGATTACCCCAGATCAGCTTGTCCATGAGGTGAGGTTGGTGCCCGGGGGGGGAATCGAACCCCCAATGCCTTGCGGCACATGGACCTGAACCATGCGCGTCTGCCAGTTCCGCCACCCGGGCCGATGGAGGGCGAGGACGATACGGTCGTCCCGGGCCGCGGTCAAGCCGCCGGGTTCAGCCCGCCGTGACCGAGAGCCCGTCGACGATCGCGTAGGGCGCGCGCGCGCTGCCCGAGAGGCGTTCCTCGACGCTCGAGAGCCGCGCGATCTGGTGCAGCAGCTGGTAGACGTTGCCCGAGAGCAGCATCTCGCGCACCGGGCGCACGACCTTGCCGCCTTCGACCCAGCGCGAGGACTTGGCCACGCCCGAGAAGTCGCCCGAGGCCGCGTCGACGGTGCCCGAGAAGCGCTGCACGAAGAGTCCGCGGCCGAATTCCCCGAGGATCTGCTCGCGCGAGCCGCCCGTGCCGCCGCGCACGACCAGCGCGTGCGTACCGAGTCCCGGCACGCCACGCGCGCCGCCGGTCGCGTTGCCGGTCGAGTTCGTGCCCTCGACCGCGGCCGCGTAGCCGTTGTAGAGGTAGCCCGCCAGCGCGCCGCGCGTCACCAGCGGGTAGGGGACGGCCGGCTGGCCCTCGCGGTCGAAGCTGCCGCAGCCCCCGAGCGTGCGGTCGGTCGGGTCGTCGAGGATCTCGAGCTCCGTGCTGCCGATGCGCGTGCCGAGCTTGCCGGAGAGCGGGCTGCGGCCGCGTTGCACGGCGATCGCGCTCGCGGCGGAGACCAGCGGCGCGACGAAGACGTCGAAGAAGGCGTCCGGCGCGAAGAGCACGCGCCCGCGGTAGGACTCGCCGCGCGCGGCGGCCAGGTTGCTCGAGCGCGTTGCTCGCGACCGCCTCGGCGACGCGCGCGAGCGCCGGCTCGAGCTCCGCGAGCGTGCGCACGGCCTCGCTCTCGTAGTGCATGCCGCCCACGTCCTCTCCGTCGACGGCCAGCGCGCCGATCGAGCAGGAGAACAGGCAGTCGGACTCGGTCGCCGCGACGCCGGTCGTGGCCCAGATCGAGTGCGTGCTGCGCGAGAGCTCGACGCTCGCGGCGTCGATCGAGAGGCGCTTGTCGTGCTGCGCGACGAGCTCGACGAAGCGCCGGCCGAGCTCGACGACCTCCTCGACCGAGAGCTGCGCCAGGCGCACGTCGACCAGCGGCGCCTGGCGCGCGGATCGGCCGCGCCGCGGGCAGCTTGTTGTGCACGTCGGGCGGCGCGAAGCGCGCCAGCGCCAGCGCCTCGTCCGCGCAGCGCTCGAGCGCCTCGGCCTCGGCCTGGTTGGTCGAGCTGAAGCCCAGGCGCTGTTCGCGGAAGACGCGCAGGCCGAGCGAGGAGCCCTCGTCCACCTGCGCCAGCTTGAGGTCGCCCTTCTCGAAGCGCACGGCGATCGTGCGCGTGCGCGAACCATAGGCCTCGGCCTCGTCGGCACCGCGCGTCTTGGCCGCGGCGACGAGGTGCGCGCAGCGCGCCGAGAGCTCGCGCTCGACCGCGGCCGGGTCGAAGGTTTCCTTGGCGGGAGCGGCGGTCAGCGTGCCCATCAGCGGCCTCCCACCAGCACGCGGCAGGAGAGCCAGGGCCCGCCCGCGTCTACCTTGGCCGGCTGGCCCTTGCCGCAGTGGCCCGAGCCGAGGTCCCAGCGGAACTCCGAACCCACGCCGTCGACGCTGGAGAGCACCTCGAAGGCCTGGCCGGAGATGTTGACGCCGCGCAGGAGCTTCGTCTTCTTGCCGTGCTCGATCTTCCAGGCCATGCGCGTGCCGAACATGAACTCGCCGTTGGAGTCGGCCTGGCCGTTCGAGGCGCCCTCGAGCAGGTAGCCCTCGTCGATGCCGGCGATCAGCTCCTCGAGCGTCGAGGCGCCGGGCGCGATGTAGGTGTTGCGCATGCGGATCAGCGGCTCGTTGTCGAACTCCCAGGCGCGCGCGTTGCCGGTCGGCTCGACGCCGAACTTCGCCGCCGACTCGCGGTCGTGCAGGTAGGAGGCCAGCACGCCCTGGCGGATGATGGTGGTGTTGCGCGTCGGCACGCCCTCGTCGTCGACCGCCAGCGTGCCGCCCGCGCCGTCGTGGAACTCCGAGTGCCCCGAGTCGCAGAGCGTGACGAGCTCGCTCGCGACGCGCTGGCCGAGCTTGCCCGCCGCACACGATCCGGCCGCGACGAAGTCGGCCTCGACCGTGTGGCCGATGGCCTCGTGCGTCAGCAGGCCCACGATCGCCGGCGAGAGCAGCACGCGCACGCGGCCGCCCTCGGGATAGCCCGCGTCGAGCAGGTCGACGGCTTGCCTGGCGGCCGAATCGGACAGCTCCGCCGCGCTCTTCGCGCGGAACAGGCACTCCCAGCCGCCGGTCACGCCCACGAGCTCGGCCCCGCGCTGCATGTCGCCGGCCTTCTCGGCCACCGCCACCACGCGGAACTCCGGCCGCACGAGGCGCGTCCAGGCCTTCGCGCCGTCGCTGGTGACGATGCCCTTCTCCTCGAACACCTCGCTGTAGCTCGAGCTCGCGCTGCGGATCGAGCTCGAGGCCCCGCGCGTCGAGGCCTCGGTCTTCAGCGCCAGCTCGAGCAGCGACTCGGTCGTGCGCGCGGCGGCTTCGGCGACCCCGGGCGCTTCGAAACGCCCGCGCGCGAGTGTCGTCGCGGCAGGGGAGACCGAGCGCTCCTTGCGCGCGCTGGCGCCGGCCCGTGCCGCCGAGCGCGCCTGGTCGATCGCGCGCCGGATCGAGGAGAGCTCGGCCTGGTCCGTGCTGGCGAAGCCCCAGGTGCCCGATTCGTGCACGCGCACGCCGACGCCCGTGTGCTCGGTGGACTGCGCCGTGTCGACGCGGCCCTTCTCGACCGACACGGCGCGCGAGCGCTTCTTGTGGTAGCGCAGCTCGACGAAGCCGCCTTCCTTGGTGCGCAGCGCCTCGCAGAGCAGATCGGTCGGATCCTGGGGTTCGATTTCCATCGCCGTCCAGGGTGGGATGCGCAGGCGCCCGACTCAAGAGCGCGCTAAGCTCTCCCGTTCGCCATGGCCGCAGAAGATCCCAAGCTCCGGCGCATCGCCGACAACCGCAAGGCGCGCTTCGAGTACGAGGTGCTCGAGGAGCTCGAATGCGGCATCGAGCTGACCGGGACCGAGGTGAAGAGCCTGCGCCAGGGCCAATGCTCGCTGCAGGAGGCCTTCGGCCTGATCAAGCACCACCAGCTCTGGCTGGTCCAGGCCACGATCCCCGAATACACCCAGGGCAACGTCTACAACCACGTCCCGACGCGCGACCGGCGCCTGCTGGCCCACCGGCGCGAGATCCAGGGCTGGTTCGCCAAGGTACGCGAGCGCGGCATGACCATCGTGCCGCTCTCGATCTACTTCCGCGACGCGCGCATCAAGGTCCTGATGGCCCTGTGCAAGGGCAAGAAGCTCTACGACAAGCGCGCCGCGACCAAGGACCGCGAGGACAAGCGCGAGATCGAGCGGGCGACGAAGCGCAGCAGGTGATTCGGCTCGGCGTGTGCTACGATCGCCGCCGTCATGGTTCGGGGGGCGCACCGGTTTCGATCGGTTTCGTCTGGGCCCGGGCTGCGTGTCGGGGACCTCGAGTCACCCCGTAAAATCCTCTTGGGGCGGCATTTGCATGCCAACAATTACTCTCTCGCCGCCTGATCTGATCAGGTAGCCGTCACCCCGGGTTCGCCCGTGATCCGGAAGTGACGCCAATAGCGGGCTGGTCGGCGAGCACTGCCTGGGGGCGAGCCGGCGAGATTTTCCTGGGCTGGTGCCCGAAGAGCGCGTCCGTGCGCGACGAGGGGACGAGAACCAAAGCGCGGGACACACACGTAGATGCCTCGGTCAGGGTGATTCCGGGACGCGGGTTCAATTCCCGCCGCCTCCACCACTTGCCTCTTCTCAGCGGCGCTGCCGCGCTCCTAGACTCGTCCGGGTGTCCCACCCCCGCTGGATGCGCGCCGCAGCGCTCGTCGCGCTCGTCTCCGGCTGCCGCGCGGTCGACGTGCGCGCCTGGAACCTCGACCAGCTGCACACGGGCGACGGACACCACCACTACGCCGCCGCGCTCGAGGGCAGCTGGGAGTACTACTTCCGCCAGGTGCTCGTGCCCTCGCTGGCCGGCCCGTCGAGCACGCTGGCGAAAAAGACGCCCAAGAGCGTCAAGGATCCTTCCGAGACCTGTCTGGCGGAGCTGCTCGAGCTCGAGACGATCGACATCGCCGACCGCTACAACCGCGCGCGCACGATCCAGTGGTGCTCGCGTCTCGCGGTCGACGACAGCGCGCTGCTCTCGCGCGAGCGTGCGCTGTACGTGCTGGCGCACGCGGCGGCACCGCTGGGCCGGATCCTGCCCGCAGGTCCGCAGAAGGACCGCCCGGTCTCCGACCCCGACGCGGTCAGCAGCGCGCTCGGTTCGCTGGTGGCGGCCGCGCGGCCGCTGCTCGGACTGGGCGAGTGGAACGCGACGGCCCAGGCCGACCTGAGCGCCGCGTTGGAGCTCGTGCGCACGCTCAACCTCGATCTCGACGGCGCGCGGCGCGCGCTCGAGGTCGGCTGCAGCCTGGCCTTGCGCACGGGCTGGGAGGGCCGCGGCAGCGGGATCGCGGCGCTGGTCGAGGACCTCGAGCGCAGCTGCACCTCGCGCAGCATCGCGCGCGCGCTGGGCGACGACGCGCCGCGCACGCAGGCGGCGGCGATCGAGGCCTGCGAGGCCGTCGCGGGCCACGGCGTGCTGGCGGGCCTCTTGCTGCAGGGCGCCGACAAGCCCGGCACCTCCGCGCTGGTGCTCGGGCGCATCCTGCAGCGCCTGCGCGAGGGCGGCCTGGTGCGCGAAGCGCCCGAGCCCGGGGCGCCGCCGCCGGCACAGCTCGTCGAGCAGCAGCTGCACGCGCTGTACTTCATCGCCCTCAACCGCGAGGAGCCCGAGCTGCGCGCCGCGGCGATGCGCGTGCTCTCGGCCGTCTCCGGCTCGGGCATCCACAGCCTGCGCGAGGAGGACTGGCAGGGCTGGTGGGACGTGCGCACGGCGCATTCGGAGTCGGGCGAGGCGCTGCCTTGAGCCAGCCCTCGAAGACGCGCGCGCGGCTGCTCGCGCTACTGCGCCTCGTGTTCGCGCTCGGCCTCTTGGCCTTCGTGGCCTCGATCCTGCCCTGGCAGGACCGGCTCAGCTGGGTCGAGGGCAAGACGAAGCTCGAGCTCTCCGGTGTGATCGAGGGCGCCTGGCGCTCCGACTCGTCGATCCGCTTCCATGCCGCGCCCGGGAGCGAGATCCCGAACGGCTGGCCCGCGGAGACGCGCACGGCAGTGCTCGATCCCGCGGGCGCAAGCATCGCGCGTGCTCCCGACGACAGCAGCGCGCCGCACTACGAGTGGCAGCCGGGCATGCCGCGCGTCTTCCGCGAGATCGAGCCGCGCGGGCTGCTCGAGGCCGCCGGCCTGCTGCTCGTCTCGGCCGTGATGGGCGTCACGCGCTGGTGGCGCCTCCTGGCGCTGGCCGGTTGCGCGACGAGTTGGTGGAACGCGCTGCGCCTGACGTTCCTGGGCTTCTTCTTCAACCTGGTGGTGCCCGGCCTGACCGGCGGCGACGTGATCAAGGCCGTGCTGGTCGTGCGCGAGAACCCGCAGCGCCGCGCGGACGCGCTGGTGAGCGTGATCGTCGACCGCGGCCTGGGCCTGCTCGTGCTGGTCGGCCTGGCCTCGCTGGTGGTGCTCGTCACGGGCGACCAGTTCCGCGAGATGCGCTGGCCGGTGCTCTTGTGCTTCGCCGCGATGCTGCTCGGGATCGTGGTCGTCGTGCACCCGCTGCCGCGCCGGGCGCTGGGCCTCTCGCGGCTGCTCGAGCGCCTGCCGCAGCGCGAGCGCCTGAAGTCGATCGAGCGCGCGCTGCACGAGTATGCGCACCACCCCGGCGAGCTGCTGCTCGCGGTCGGGCTCTCGGTCGTGAACCACTGCGGCATCGCCGGGGCGATCATGGCCATCGGCCAGGCCTTCGGCGCGGACATGTCCTTCCCGGCCTACCTCGGGATCATGGCCATCGCCAACACGGTCAGCTCGCTGCCGATCGCGCCCAGCGGCCTGGGCGTGGGGGAGGTGCTGATCGGCTACCTGTTCCACCTGCTCGGCTCGACGCAGGCGCTGGGCGTGGCGGTCAGCGTGACCTACCGGCTGCTGACGGTCGCGTTGAACCTCCTGGGAGGTGTCTTCCTGCTGCTCCCGGGCGGCAAGGAAGTGCGCGCCGAGATCGAGCACGAGCAGGAGGCGGGGTAGAATCCGGAGCCCCCCCATGTCGCTGCTCGTCATCGGAACCCTGGCCTACGACTCCGTCGAAACAGCCTACGACCAGCGCAAGGAAGTGCTGGGCGGCTCGGCGACCTACTTCGCCGCCGCGGCCAGCGCCTTCGGGCCGCTCGACCTCGTCAGCGTGGTCGGTCGCGACTTCAAGCAGGAGCACCACGAGTTCTTCGCGCGCCGTGGCGTCGACACCAGCGGCCTGGAGGTCGCGGCCGGCGAGACGTTCCGCTGGAGCGGGCGCTACGAGGCCGACTGGAACACGCGCCGCACGCTGGCGACGCACCTCAATGTGCTCGAGGACTTCGACCCCAAGATCCCCGAGCGCGGGCGCAAGGCGCAGTACCTGTTCCTCGCCAACGGCGAGCCGCGCGTGCAGCACAAGGCGCTCGACCAGGTCGAACGCCCGCGCTTCGTGATGGCCGACACGATGAACCTGTGGATCGAGATCGCCAAGGATCCGCTGCTGCACCTCCTGCGGCGCATCGACGCGGTCGTGTTGAACGAGGAGGAGGCGCGCATGCTGACCGGCGAGCGCAGCCTGCTGCGCGCCGCGGGCGCCGTGCTGGGCCTCGGCCCGCGCTACGTGATCCTGAAGAAGGGCGAGCACGGCGCCTTCCTGCTCAGCAAGGACGTGCACTTCTCGATCCCGGCCTACCCGGTCGAGAACGTGGTCGACCCGACGGGCGCCGGCGACTCCTTCGCGGGCGGCTTCATGGGCTACCTGGCCTCGAAGAAGCAGCACGATGCGGCCAGCATGCGCAAGGCGATGGTCTTCGGCACCGTGACGGCCTCGTTCTGCGTCGAGGGCTTCAGCGTCGAGGGCCTGTCCACGCGCTCGCGCACGGACGTGGACCTGCGCTACGACGAGCTGCTCTCGATCGTGACGGTCTAGGACTGCCCGGGAGCGGTTTTTCGGCGCGGCCGGAGCAACCCGGAGCGCTTCCGAGCGTCTCCAGGGAGGGGCGAGCGTGCTTCCAGTGGCCCTCTGCCCTGGCTAGACTCGGTTCACGCCCCAAGGACCAGGTACCGAATGACCTCCATGAGCCTTCCGAAGCCCAAGACCGACAAGTCCGAGAGAATCGCCGGCCCCAACCACGGCCCGGCTGCCGCACCTTCCTCCGAGCCCAAGCGCACGGAGTCGGAGCCCAAGCGCACCGAGAAATCCAAGGCGCTCGAAGCGGCGCTGGGCGAGATCGAGAAGTCCTACGGCAAGGGCGCCATCATGCGCCTGGGCGACGCCTCGGCGATCCGCGAGATCGACGGCATCTCGACCGGTTCGATCGGCCTCGACCTGGCGCTGGGCGGCAAGGGCCTGCCGCGCGGGCGCGTGGTCGAGATCTACGGCCCGGAGAGCTCGGGCAAGACGACGCTCACGCTGCACGTGATCGCCAACGCGCAGAAGGCCGGCGGCATCGCGGCCTTCGTCGACGCCGAGCACGCGCTCGACCCGGCCTACGCGCGGCGCCTGGGCGTCAAGCTCGACGACCTGCTCGTCAGCCAGCCCGACACCGGCGAGCAGGCGCTGGAGATCGTCGAGACGCTGGTGCGCTCGAACGCCGTGGACGTGGTCGTGATCGACTCGGTCGCGGCCCTCGTTCCGCGCGCCGAGATCGCGGGCGAGATGGGCGACAGCTTCGTCGGCCTGCACGCGCGCCTGATGAGCCAGGCGCTGCGCAAGCTGACGGCGGCGATCTCGCAGTCGGAGTGCCTGGTGATCTTCATCAACCAGATCCGCGAGAAGATCGGCGTGATGTTCGGCAGCCCCGAGACCACGACCGGCGGCCGCGCGCTGAAGTTCTACGCCTCGGTGCGCCTCGACATCCGCCGCATCGGCCAGCTCAAGGACGGCGAGGAGGTCGTCGGCAGCCGCACGAAGGTCACGGTGGTCAAGAACAAGGTCGCGCCGCCCTTCCGCAAGGTCGAGTTCGACATGCTCTTCAACCGCGGCATCAGCCGCGAGGGCGAGGTGCTCGATCTGGGCGTCAACGCCGGCGTGGTGCTGAAGAGCGGCACGTGGCTCTCGTTCAAGCACCCGACGCAGGGCGAGCTGCGCCTCGGCCAGGGCATGGAGAAGGCGCGCGCCTTCCTGGTCGACAACCCCGACCGATGGCGGCCGATCGAGCACGAGCTGCGCGGCAAGCTCAAGCCCAGCTCCGTCGGCGCCGCGGAGAGCGACGAGCCCGCGACGCCGGTCGCCGCGCCCGGATCGCAGACACGCCTCTGAGTACCCCATGACCGAGAGCCCGAAGCCGCAGCGCTCCGCGGAGCGCGTGCGCAACGAGTTCCTGCAGTTCTTCGCCGAGCGCGGGCACGCCATCGTGCCCAGCGCTCCGGTCTTCCCGCAGGACGACCCGACGCTGCTCTTCACCAACGCCGGGATGAACCAGTTCAAGGACGTGTTCCTCGGCACCGGGCACGCGGCCCTACAAGCGCGCGGCCGACACGCAGAAGTGCATCCGCGTCGTCGGGCAAGCACAACGACCTCGAGGAGGTCGGCGTGGACACGTACCACCACACCTTCTTCGAGATGCTCGGCAACTGGTCCTTCGGCGACTACTTCAAGGAGGAGGCGATCACCTGGGCCTGGGAGCTGCTGACCGAAGGTCTGGAAGCTCGCCGAAGGATCGCCTGTGGGTGACCGTCTTCGGCGGCGACGAGAAGGACGGCCTGCCGGCCGACGAGGAAGCCGAGCGCATCTGGATCGAGAAGGCCGGCGTCGCCGCGCGAGCGCGTATTGCGCTTCGGGCGCAAGGACAACTTCTGGGAGATGGGCGAGACGGGCCCGTGCGGCCCGTGCACCGAGATCCACATCGACCGCGGCGGCCCGGACTCGAATCCCGCCGACGGCGCGGACCCGCAGATCGGCGTCAACGCCGGCAACGAGCGCTTCATCGAGCTCTGGAACAACGTGTTCATGGAGTTCAACCGGCTCGACGACGGCTCGCTCCGACCGCTGCCCGCGCAGTCGCGTGGACACGGGCATGGGCTTCGAGCGCATCCTCGTCGGTGCTGCAGGGCAAGCGCTCGAACTACGACACGGATCTCTTCACGCCGATCTTCGAGCGCCTCTCGAAGATCGCGGGCCGGCCCTACGGCGCCTCGAATTCGCGCCAGGACATCGCCTTCCGCGTCGTGCGCCGACCACGTGCGCGCGGTCACGCGCGGCGCTCTCGGATGGCGCGCTGCCCTCGAACACGGGCCGCGGCTACGTGCTGCGCCGCCTCGATCCGCCGCGCCGCGCGCTTCGGACGCCAGGAGCTCGGCCTCGAGGAGCCGTTCCTGTTCGAGCTCGTGCCCACGGTCGCCGACGTGCTCGGCGGCACTTTCCCCGAGCTGCGCGCGCGCCTGGAGCACGTGCGCGAGATCGTCAAGGTCGAGGAGCAGTCGTTCGGGCGCACGCTCGGCCGCGGGCTGCTGCGCTTCGCGGAAGTCGAGTCGAAGCTCGGCGGCCAGAGCAGGCGATCCCCGGCGCCGCGGCCTTCGAGCTGTACGCGACCTACGGCTTCCCGCGCGACCTGGTCGAGCTGATGGCGCGCGAGCGCGGCCTCGCGGTGGACAGCGCCGGCTGGGACAAGGCCGAGAAGGCGCACCAGGACGCGAGCCGCTCCGAGGGCAAGTTCAAGCAGCTGCTCTCGGCGGAACAACTCGAGGGTCTGACTCCTACGAAGTCGCTGGCGCACGAGGCACTCGAGCTCGAGAGCCGTGTCCTGTTCATCGCCGCGGGCGATCCGTCGAAACTCGTATTGGCAGAGAGCCCGTTCTACGCCGAAAGCGGCGGCCAGGTCGGCGACCCGGGGACGATCGCGGATCCCGCAGGTCGCTGGCGCTTCGTGGTCGAGGACACGCGCAAGGTCGGCCCGGTGATCGTGCATCTCGGGCAGCTCGAAGGCGTGCCCCCGAACGCCGGCGACCGCGCGCTGGCGTGTGTCGATTCCCGTGCCCGGTCCCGCACGCAGAAGAACCACACCGCGACGCACCTGCTGCACAGGGCGCTCAAGGAAGTCCTCGGCAACCACGTCGGCACAGGCCGGCAGCTACGTCGGCCCCGATCGGTTGCGCTTCGACTTCTCGCACCCGAAGGGCGTCTCGCCCGAGGAGCTCGAGCGCATCGAGGGCCTCGTCAACGAGCACATCATCGCGAACCATCGCGTCCAGACCACGGTCGAGGACCTCGAGGCCGCCAAGGCGCGCGGTGTCGTCGCCATGTTCGGCGAGAAGTACGACGCGCGCGTGCGCGTGCTCGACGTCGGCGGCTGGTCGACCGAGCTGTGCGGCGGCACGCACGTCTCGGCCTCGGGCGACATCGGCCCGTTCGTGATCACGCTCGAGCGCGCGGTCGCGGCCGGCGTGCGGCGCATCGAGGCGCTCACCGGTCCGGCCGCGGTCGAGGAGATCCAGCGCCAGCGCCGGCGGCTCGTGCGGAGCCGCGCGGCTGCTGAAGTCCGCACCCGACGAGGTCGAGGTGCGCGTCGAGCAGCTCCTGACCCAGCTCAAGGACGCCAAGAAGAAGGGCGAGAAGTCCTCGGCCGGCGGCATCGACGCGGCCTTCGTGCGCGTGAAGGAGGGCCTGGGGACGACCGGCGACGTGCGCCACGGGGTCTTCGCCTTCGCGGACCTCGACCAGAACGGCGTGCGCGAGCTCGGCGAGCGCGTGAAGAGCCTGGCGCCGAAGATGGTCGTGGCCCTCTTCGGCCGTGAGGAGGAGCGCGTGCCTTTCCTGATCCTCTGCCCGGGTGTCCCGAAGGGGCATCCGCTCGCCGCGGGCGAGCTCGCGAAGGCCGTCAGCGCGAAGCTGGGCGGCGGCGGGGGAGGCCGGCCGGATCTGGCCCAGGGCCAGGGCTTGAACGCTGCCCCGCTGCCGGAGCTCGAGCGCGAGCTCTCCGAACGCATCGCGAGCGCGCTCGCAGCCGTCGCGGCGCGTTGACAGCCCCTCCCGGCCGGGCTAGCATCCCCGGCCTTATCCATTTCACTCCAGGGACCTACGTAGGCCCCGAGCCGCCCCCATGCCGAATCCCAAACGACGACACTCCAAGCACCGCAAGCGCATCCGCCGCTCGCACCACGCCCTCGTGATGGCGCCGGCGAACCGCTGCGCGCACTGCGGCGCCGCCGTCAAGTCGCACCGCGTGTGCGAGAACTGCGGCCGCTACGGCTTCGAGAAGGGCGGCTCGAAGGGCTCCGTCGTCCTCGAGAAGCAGGAAGTCTAGGCCCCGGCGCTCCCCCCGATGCCCAGCGCACGGATCGCTCTGGACGTGATGGGCGGCGACAAGGCGCCGGACGCGATCGTCCGCGGTGCGCTGCTCGCCGTCTCGCAGAAGTTCCGCCAGCCTCTGCCCGTCGAGCGCATCCTGCTCGTCGGCGACGAGGCGCTGCTGCGCGCCAAGTTGAAGGAGTTCGGCGGAGATCCGGGCTTCGCCATCCGGCACGCGACCCAGGTCGTGGGCATGGGCGAATCGCCGGCCGCGGCGCTGCGCGCCAAGCCCGACAGCACGATCGCGAGCATGACGCTGGCCTGCAAGGAAGGCCAGGCGGGTGCGGCGGTCAGCATGGGCAACACCGGCGCCGTCGTCGGCGCCGCGACGCTCGCTGCTCGGCACGCTGCCGGGCGTCAAGCGCCCGGGCATCGCGGTCACGACCAACCTCTCCGGCCGCCCGCTGACCGTGCTCGACATGGGCGCCAACATCGCGCCCAAGGCCGAGCACCTGCTGCAGTACGGCGTGATGGGCTCGGTCTACGCGCGCGACTGCCTGGGCCAGTCCGGCGCCCGCGTGGCGCTGCTCAACATCGGCGAGGAAGAGGGCAAGGGCACCGACCTGCACAAGGAGGCCTACAAGCTGCTGCACTCGGCTCCGATCGAGTTCGTCGGCAACCTCGAGGGCAACGAGCTCCTGAGCAACAAGGCCGAGGTGCTGATCACCGACGGCTTCACCGGCAACGTCGTGCTCAAGCTGATGGAGGACCTGGCCGGCTTCATGGTCAAGCTGACGCTCGCCGAGCTCGGCAAGCACGGCCTGCAGGCCCCGCCGCAGGCGCTGGCGGCGTATCAAGAAGGCCATCGACTACTCGGAGTACGGCGGCGCGCCGCTGCTCGGCGTCAACGGGATCGTGATCATCGGCCACGGCCGCTCCGACGAGAACGCGGTGGCCAATGCGCTCGCGCTCGCGGCCCGCGCGCTCGACGGCGGCGTCAACGCCGACATCGTCGCCGGACTGGCGAAGTCGGGCGGCGGAGCGGGCGCGTGAGCGGCGTGCGCGTCGGCATCGCGGGCACGGGCTCGTACGTCCCCGAGCGGGTCGTGCCCAACAGCCACTTCGAGAAGTACCTCGACACCTCGGACGAGTGGATCACGCAGCGCACCGGCATCAAGGCGCGGCGCTGGGTCGCAGAGGGCCAGACCACCTCGCAGATGGCGCTCGAGGCCGCGCGCCGGGCGCTGGCCGCGGCGAAGATCGCGCCCGCGGACCTCGACCTGGTCATCGTGGGCACGCTGACGCCGGACCACCTGCTGCCCGGTTGCGCGGCGCTGCTGCAGCGCGAGCTGGGTGCCACCAAGGCCGGCGCCTTCGATTGCAACGCGGCCTGCACCGGCTTCCTGACCGCGCTCAGCACGGCCGAGGCCTTCGTGCGCTCCGGGCGCGCGCGGCACGTGCTGGCCATCGGCGCCGAGACGCTCTCGCGCTGGATCGACCCGCAGGACCGCGGCTCGTGCATCCTCTTCGGCGACGGCGCCGGAGCGGTGGTGCTCGCGCCCTGGGAGGAGTGCCGCCAGGGCGAGATCCTGCGCACCACGCTCGGCGCGGACGGCCGCGGCTACGAGCTGATCCACATGATCGGCGGCGGCTCGCAGAACCCGGCCACGCACGAGAGCCTCGACCGCGGCGATCACTACATCCGCGTCCAGGGCCGCGAGGTCTACCGCTTCGCCGTCGAGCGCATGGGCGCCCTGATCGAGGAGCTGGCGCAGGGCCACTCGCAGGACGAGGTCTGCCTCGTCGTGCCGCACCAGGTCAACCTGCGCATCATCGACTCGGCGCTCGAGCGCCTGGGCTGGGACCGTGCGAAGTTCGTGGTCAACATCCAGGACTACGGCAACACTTCGGCCGCCTCGGTACCCGTGGCGCTCGACGAGGCGGTGCGCGCCGGACGCGCGCTGCCCGGCAAGCTGGTGATCCTGGCCGCCTTCGGGGCCGGCCTGACCTGGGGCGGGGCGCTGGTCCGCTGGTGAGCGCGATGATCTCCGCGCAGGCGATCCTGTTCCCCGGCCAGGGAGCGCAGTTCCCCGGCATGGGCCGCGACTTCGCGGAGCGCTTCCCCGAGGCGCGCGCGACGTTCGAGGAGGCCGACCGCGCGCTGGGCTTCGCGCTCTCGGACGCCTGCTGGAACCAGGGCGAGCTGGTCAACCGCACCGACATCGCGCAGCCGGGCATCTACACCACCAGCGTGGCCGTGGTGCGCGTGCTCGAGGCGCGCGGGCTCGAGCGCTCGAAGCTCGCGTTCGTCGCGGGACTCTCGCTGGGCGAGTACACGGCCCTCTGGTGCGCGAACGCGCTCGAGTTCGTCGACGGCCTGCGCCTCGTGCGCCTGCGCGGCGAGGCCATGCAGGCCGCCAGCAGCGCCACGCCGAGCTCGATGGTCTCGCTCATGGGCGCCACCGAAGAGCAGGCGCGCGCGCTCGCCGCGCACGCGGCGGCGAAGGGCATCTGCCAGGTGGCCAACCTCAACGGTCCCGGGCAGGTGATCCTCTCCGGCGAGCTCGCGGCGCTCGACCTCGCGGAAGCCGCGGCCAAGGAGTTCGGCATCCGCCGCACGCGGCGGCTCGTGGTCGCAGGCGGCTTCCACTCCGAGTGCATGCGGCCGGCAGCTCAGGCGCTGGCCCGGGCGCTCGCCGAGGTGCGCATCCGGACGCCCGAGGTGCCCTTCGCGAGCAACGTCACCGGCGAGCTGTGCAGCGACCCGGAAGCGATCCGGCGCCAGCTGGCCGATCAGGTCTGCGCCAGCGTGCTGTGGGAGAAGAGCATGCGCCTCGCCCTCTCCCGGGGCATCGCGAGCTTCCTCGAGCCTGCGCCGGGCGAGGTCCTGGCGGGTATCCTGCGCAAGATCGACGAGCGCGCCAGCGTGCACTCGGTCGCCAAGCCCGAACAGGTTCCCGCCTGAACCACCCGACCCCGTGGCGTTGAAGCTCCTGCCGGGCAGGGGTATAGTCGCCTCGAACTGCCCCCCGGCCTCCTTCGCTTGACGTCTCCCACCGAACACCGCCCCCTGCACGGCAAGGTCGCCCTCGTCACGGGCGCCTCCAGGGGCATCGGCAGGGCGATCGCGCTGCGCCTCTCCGAGCGCGGGGCCAAGGTCGCCTGCGTCGCCACGGAGGCCGCGCGGGCCCAGGAGACCGCCACGCTCTGCGCCGGCCACGCCGAGGGCGCCCAGGCCTACGGCTGCGAGGTGGGGGACACCAAGAAGGTCGCCGAGCTCGTCGAGCAGGTCCAGAAGGAGCTCGGCGGACTCGACATCCTGGTCAACAACGCCGGGATCACGCGCGACCAGCTCTTGATGCGCATGAGCGAGGAGGACTTCGACCGCGTGATCGAGGTCAACCTCAAGGGCGCCTGGAACTTCGTCAAGGCCGCCAGCCGGCCGCTGATGAAGGTCAAGGGCCGCGTGATCAACATCACCTCGGTCGTGGGCCTCGTGGGCAATGCCGGGCAGGCCAACTACGCCGCCAGCAAGGCCGGCCTGATCGGCCTGACCAAGGCGGTCGCCAAGGAGCTCGCCGGCCGCGGGGTGTGCGTCAACGCCGTCGCGCCGGGCTTCATCACCACCGACATGACCGCGGCCCTCGACGAGGCCTCGCGCACGAAGCTCCTCCAATCCATCCCCCTCGGCCGCCTCGGCGGGCCGGAGGAGATCGCAGCCGCTGTCGAGTACCTGGCCGGGCCGGGCGGCGCCTACATCACCGGCCAGACGCTGGTCGTCGACGGCGGCATGAGCCTCTAGCGCCAGCGCGTCGACCCGAATCGAACAGAACCCCTGAAACCCAGTTCCAGAACGAGGAGCGATAGGTGAGCAACCC
Source organism: uncultured Planctomycetota bacterium (assembly GCA_963829015.1). Taxonomy (GTDB): domain Bacteria; phylum Planctomycetota; class UBA1135; order UBA1135; genus JADJLZ01. The sequence goes on from CAWHGR010000001.1 coordinate 1,749,298, forward strand.
TTCTGTTGAAGAACGCGTGATCAAGATCGTGTGCGACAGCATGGGCACCACGCCCGACAAGGTCACACGCGAGACCTCCTTCATCCACGACCTCGGGGCCGACTCGCTCGACCAGGTCGAGCTCGTGATGGAGCTCGAGGACGAGTTCGAGATCACGATCCCGGACGAGGACGCGCAGAAGATCCAGTCGGTCGGCCACGCGGTCGAGTACATCACCTCCAAGTCCTGAAGCCTCCGGCAGCGCGCGCTCCACGGGCGCCCTCTGCCGCGCTCCGGAACCCATGTCGGAACACAGACGAGTGGTGATCACGGGCCTGGGCATGATCAGTGCCCTGGGCAACGACGTCGAGACCAACTGGACGCGCATCCTGCGCGGCGAGAATGGTGTCGGCCCGATCACGCGTTTCGATCCCAAGGACCATCCGGTCAAGTTCGCCGCCTCGGTGCAGTGGGATCCGCTGCAGCACTTCACGGTGCCCGACCAGCGCAAGCTCGACCTGTTCACGATGTGGGCGCTGCTCGCGACCGACGAGGCGCTGCGCGACGCGGGCCTCGAGCCGTCGAAGGAGCCCGAGGAGCTGCGCCAGCGCATCGGCTCGATCATCGGCACCGGCATCGGCGGCATCACCGCGATCGAGGAGCAGCACAAGGAGATGCTCGAGCGCGGCCCGCGGCGCATCTCGCCGCACTTCGTGCCCAAGATCATGGCCAACGCGGTCAGCGGCCAGGTCGCCATCCGCCACGGGCTGCAGGGCACGTGCTTCACCACCTCCAGCGCCTGCGCCTCGGCCGGCCACGCGATGGGCATGGCCTGGCGCTCGATCCAGTTCGGCGATGCCGACGTGGTCGTGACCGGCGGCGCCGAGTCGGCCACCACACCGCTCTCGCTGGGCGGCTTCGCCAACATGAAGGCGCTCTCGACGCGCAACGAGGACCCGGGCGGGGCCTCGCGGCCCTTCGACAAGGAGCGCGACGGCTTCGTGATGGGCGAGGGCGCCGGGATCCTGGTCTTCGAGGAGTACGAGCGCGCGAAGCAGCGCGGCGCGCGCATCTACGCCGAGGTCAAGGGCTACGGCTCGACCGACGACGCCTACCACATCACCGCGCCCGAGGAGTCGGGCAAGGGCCCGGCGCGCGCGCTGGCCGAGGCGCTGCGCCACGCCCGCATCCCGCTCGAGTCGGTCGACTACGTCAACGCGCACGGCACCAGCACGCCCTACAACGACCTGATCGAGACGCGCGCGATCAAGCGGGTCTTCGGCGCGCACGCGCAGAAGCTGGCCATCTCCTCCACCAAGTCGATGATCGGCCACCTGCTGGGCGCCTCGGCCGCGGTCGAACTGGTCGTGACGGCGCTCTCCGTCTACAAGGGCCAGGTCCACCCCACGCGCAACTACACCACCCCCGATCCCGAGTGCGACCTGGACTACGTCCCGGGCGCCGCGCGCGAGCTCACGGTGCGCAACGCGCTCTCGAACTCGCTGGGCTTCGGCGGACACAACGTCTCGATCTGCATCGGCCGCCCCGAATGAGGCCGGCTCAGGACCCACAACCGGAGAATCACTGTGCAAACGAAGTTCAAGGACCTGCTGCACCAGTACAAGCTGGACGTGTTCCACCGCCAGCACGACAAGAAGAACGTCGAAGAGATCACCACGGAGTGCATGCACATCACCGACGATGTGCTGAAGTCGAAGTACCACTACCACTTCAAGCAGCTGCCCAGCGCCGACCGCGCCGAGGTGATCAACATGATCAACAGCTACACGCGCGAGGCGATCCTGCCGCCCGTGATCGAGAAGCTGGTGCAGCGCCAGGTGCTGCTGGAGAAGCGCATGGACGCGCTGGTGCACCTGACCGAACAGATCCTCGAGGAGCTCTCGGCCGACCGGCCCGCCCACAACGGCCGCTGATTCGATGAGCGAGCTCTCCGCCGAGCTGCGTCGGCGCATCGAGCGCGCCGGGCAGGCGCAGCTCCTCGAGGGCCTCGATTCGCTGACGGACACCGAGCGCGCGGCCTACGCGGCCGAGCTCGCGGCTCTCGACTGGGACGAGATCGCGCGCCTGCAACGGCTGTTGCGCACGCCGCCGGCGCAGGCGCAGGGCGAGGTCGAGCCCGCGCGCGCCTTTCCGCTGCAGCGCGGACCGGCCGAGGCGGCGCTCGCGGCGCGCGCCCGCGCGGCAGGCGAGGAGTGGCTGCGCTCGGGCAGCGTCGCGGCGCTGACCGTCGCCGGCGGACAGGCTTCGCGCCTGGGCTGGGAAGCGCCCAAGGGCGTCTACCCGATCGGCCCGCTCTCGGGCTGGAGCCTGTTCGAGATCTTCGCGCGCAAGCTGCGTGCGAGCGCCGCGCGCTACCGCTTCCGGCCGCTGTGGTACGTGATGACCTCGCCGCAGAACGACGCCCAGACGCGCACGTTCTTCGAAGAGCAGCGCTGGTTCGGCCTCGACCCGGCGCGGGTGTTCTTCTTCCAGCAATCGATGCTGCCGGCGCTCTCGCCAGAGGGACGCGTGCTGCGCGCAGCCCCCGGGCGCCTGTTCCTGGCGCCCACCGGCCACGGCGGCGTGCTCTCCGCGCTGCGCGGCACGGGCGCGCTCGAGCACGCGCGCGAGCACGGCGTCGAGCGCTTCTCCTACTTCCAGGTCGACAACCCGCTGGTCGTGCCCTTCGACCCGCTGTTTCTCGGCCTGCACCGGCTCGAGGGTGCGCGCATGTCGAGCAAGGTGGTCGAGAAGCGCGACGCGGCCGAGAAGGTCGGCGTGCTGGCCTGGGAGCAGGGCAAGCTCGGCTGCATCGAGTACTCCGACCTGCCGGAGACGCTGCGCGAGGCGCGCGACGCAGAGGGGCGCCTGCGGTTCTCGGCCGGCAGCATCGCGCTGCACGTGATCGAGCGCGAGCTGGTCGAGGACCTGACCGGCTGCGGGCCTCTCGCTGCCCTGGCACCTGGCGCGCAAGCAGATGAGCGCGCTCGACGAGCAGGGCCGCCCGGCGCAGCTCGCGGGCGTCAAGTTCGAGAGCTTCGTCTTCGACGCGCTGGGCTTCTCGCCGCGCAGCGCCGTGCTCGAGGTCGAGCGCGCGCGCGAGTTCAGCCCGGTCAAGAACGCCACCGGCGAGGACTCGCCCGCGCCAGGCCAAGGCCGACATCTCGCGCCTGCACGCGCGCTGGCTCGCGGCCGCGGGCGTCGAGGCGCCGCCCGTGCTCGAGATCGACCCGCTCTTCGCCGACGACGAGCACAGCCTGCGTGCGCGCCTGCCGCACGTGCCGCGCAAGGTCGGCGAGGGGGACTTCTACACGTGAGCGCGCGCCGCCAGACCTCGCAGGCCGAGGCCCTGCGCGCGTCCACCGTCGCCGTGCTGCTCGGTGGCCGATCGAGCGAGCGCGAGGTCTCGCTGCGCTCCGGCGCGGCGGTGCTGCGCGCGCTCGAGCGCGCCCCGCTCGAGCGCCTCGTCGCGCTGGAGATCGAGCCCGACGGACGCTGGAAGATCGAGGGGCGTTCGCTGCCGGCGCTCGAGGCGCTGGCCGAGCTGCCGCGCGAGACGCTCTTCTTCCTCGCGCTGCACGGCGGCGAGGGCGAGGACGGCAGCATCCAGGGCCTGCTCGAGACGCAGGGCTTGCGCTACACCGGCTCGGGCGTCGGCGCCTCGGCCCTGTGCATGGACAAGCAGCACACGCGCGCCGTGCTGGCGGCGGCGGGCCTGCGCGTCGCGCGCGGACGGCTCGTGCACCCGCTCGAGTGGCGCACGCAGCGCGCGCCCCTGCTGGCCGAGCTCTCGGCGCTCTCGCAGAGCGGCTTCGTGGTCAAGCCCAACCGCGGCGGCTCTTCGGTCGACACCTTCGTGCTCGAGGACGGCCTCGGGCTCGAGGCGCGCGTCTCGCGCGTGCTCGCAACGGGCGACCAGGCGCTCGTCGAGGAGCGCATCCGCGGCGTCGAGACGACCTGCGCCGTGCTCGGCAACGCGCGCGGCGAGCTGCGCGCGCTGACGCCGGTCGAGATCGTGCCGAAAGAGGGCCGCTTCTTCGACTACGAGGAGAAGTACAGCGCCCAGGGCGCCGCAGGAGTTCTGCCCGCCGCGCTCGATCCCGCAGGCTACTACGCAGCGCTTGCGCGAACTCGCCCTGCGCGCGCACCGCGCCGCGGGCTGCGACGGCTACTCGCGCACGGACTTCTTCGTGCCGGCCGAGGGCGAGCCGGTCGTGCTCGAGATCAACACGCTGCCGGGATTGACCGACCGCTCGCTCTTGCCGCTCGCGGCGGCGCAGGAGGGCTTCTCCTTCAGCGAGCTGTGCCTGGAGATCCTGGCCCTGGCTCTGGAGCGCGGCTCATGAAGCTGCCGGTCGCCGTCGTCGGCGCGCGCGGGCGCCTGGGCACGCTGGCCTGCGAGGCGATCGCCGCGGCGGGGGACCTCGAGCTGGTCGCGCGCCTGGATGCCGGGGACGCGCTCGAAGAGCGACTGCGTTCGAGCGGCGCGCGCGTGGTGCTCGAGTGCACGCGCGCGGGCCTGGGCTACGAGCACGCGCGGCGCATCCTGGCGCTGGGCCTGCGCCCGGTGGTGGGCACGAGCGGCGTGAGCCTGGAGGAGACGCGCGCGCTCGACGAGCAGGCGCGCGCGCTCGAGCTCGGCGGGATCGTGGTGCCCAACTTCAGCATCGGCATGTGGCTCTTGCAGCGCGCTGCGGTCGAAGCCGCGCGCCACATGCAGCGCTGCGAGATCATCGAGATGCACCACGAGAAGAAGCTCGACGCACCGAGCGGCACGGCGCTCGACACGGCCGAACGCCTGCGCCTGGAGGGCCACTCGCCGCCGATCCACTCCGTGCGCCTGCCCGGCCTGTATGCGCACCAGCTGGTGATCTTCGGCGCGGCCGGCGAGAGCTACACGCTGCGCCACGACATGTCCGGGCCCGCGGCCTTCGCACCGGGCATCCTGGCCGCGCTGCGCTACGCCGCGCAGGCGCTCGGCGTCGCGCGCGGCCTCGACGCGGCGCTCGGATCCCGCTAGGCTCAACCATGAAAGGCCGGGGTGGCGAAATGGCAGACGCGATGGATTCAAAATCCATTTCCCGCGAGGGAGTCGGGGTTCAAGTCCCCGCCTCGGCACCACGAGCGGCCGCGGGCGATCTCTCGCGCGCGCTGTTGCCGGCGCTGCTGCACCGGCTCAACAACGTGACCCAGGTGCTCGCGGGCGTGAACTCGCTGGTGCGCCTCAGCGGCAGCTCCGCCGCGCTGGTCGAGCGCGCGGGCGACCTGGAGCACGCCGGCGCCGCGCTGCAGCGCCTGGGCTGGCTGGTCGGGGCGCTCGCGCGCGGGATGGGCACGGGCATCGGAGCGCCGCGCGAGGACGCGCGCGCGCTCGAGTGGCTGGCCGACCTGCTGGCCGAGTCGCTGCGCCGCGAGGGCCGCGAACTGCGCGGGCCGGTGGCGCTGCCGCAGACCGACTTCGCCGAGAGCTGGGCGCTCGCGAGCCGGCTCTACGACGCCGCGCTCGCGCTCCCGCCGGGCGGACTGCTCGCCTGGAGCGTGCAGCTGGAAGGCCAGCGCCTCGTGCTGCACACGGAGGTGGGCGCATGAACTGGTTCTCGCGCGGCGCGGCCGCGGAACCGCGCGGCGACCCCGCGCGCGTGCGCGAGGTGCAGCGCGTGCTGGACGAGCTGCGCCCGGCGCTGGAGATCGACGGCGGCGGCGTGGAGCTGCTCGAGGTCTTCGAGGACGGCGTGCGCCTGCGCCTGACCGGCGCCTGCACGGGCTGCTGCTCGCAGGGCGAAACCATGCGCCACGCGCTCGTGCCCAGGCTGACGGAGCGTCTGCCCTGGATCGAACGCGTGGAGCAGGGTTGAGGCGCGCCTAGTTCAGCACGCAGGTCGAGCTGCCGACGAAGAGTCCGTTCGTGTCGCGGACCAGCGCCTGCAGCGCGTGCGTGCCGTTCAAGTTGCCCGGGTTGTAGTAGCTGAAGCTCGCGTGGCCGGCCGCATCGGTCGGCAGCGTGACGAGGCGCCGCAGCGGACTCCAGGCGAGCCCACTGTGCCAGAGGAAGCCGTCCGGGTGGTAGCGCGTGTGCCCGCCCGGCAGGTAGAGCGACTGCGGACCGATGATCATCAGCAGGCTCGCGTTCGGCACGCAGTTGTCGAAGGCCACGGTCACGCGGCCGCCCGCGGGATTGCCCAGGCCCGGCCCGGAGATCGAGGCCTGCGGCCGGCGCGGCTGGATGACGCGGATCTCGGCGGTCGTGCAACTCGGGTAGCACCAGGTGGTGCCGCGGTAGCTGAGCTGCTCGCCCGCATCGGGTTGCCAGGGGCCGAAGCCGCCCGGCCCGCTGCCCGCCTGCAACTCGAGGTTCGAGATCGAGTCCAGGCTCGTCGCGACGTCCGGCAGACGCGCGCCGCTCACGTCGAAGCAGGCGATCGTGCTCGCACTGCCGTAGGGCGAGATCGCCAGGTACACGCGACAGCAATCGATGCCCGGCACGTCGTAGCGCTCGTCGATGCGCAGCGCGGACGTGTTGGCCAGCTGGTCGGCGAAGACCTGCGCGTCCTGGGGACCGAGCAGGAGTCCGCTCGAGAGCTGGCTCGCGTCGAAGCGCAGCAGCTCGTCGTGGTTCGACTGCGAGAGGTCGATCAGGCCCACGAACAGCTCGCCCGTGCGCGCGCGCCGCGCGACCGGCCCGGAGGGGCCGCTGAGCTGCGCCACGAGCGTCGTGGCCCCCGTCGAAGTGTCCAGGCGCACGATCTGGTTCTGGAACCCGCCGCTGGCATCGGCCGAGACGAGCAGGTGCCCGGCGTCCTCCCAGACGGCGTCGAAGTTGTACATCACGCCGCCGATCGTCGACTGCGGCGCGCCGCTCAGCTCGAAACGCTCGATGCCGCCGCCCGAGCTCTCGCCCACGAGCGCAAAGCTCTCGTCGGGTGCGAGCAGCACGAAGCTCGGGTAGACGTATGAGGGATAGCCGCCCAGGTGCAGGATCAGCTGCCCGGCGGCGTCGACGTGGTCGACGCTCGAGCCGTCGCTCTGGACGCGCGTGCCGTCCTGCAGCGTGGCGTAGGCGGCGAAGGGATCGACGGCGCGCGGCGCGCCGAAGCACAAGCCCGCGACGCAGGTGTCCTGCGCCAGGGTCGGGGAGGGGAACGTGCAGGCGAGCACTGCGCACAGGCTCGCCAGGGTCGCGAATCGCTTCATCATGGAACTCCGTTCGATGCTTCGTCGAAGGGCCGTCCCGGGATGGCGGCCACGGAGTGCGTTCGCGCACACCGCGCGCGCGCCTTCTTCCGAGGCCGGCGGGTTCTGCGAACTCGGCGGGTGTCCTGACTCATCGCCTCGACGGACTGCCAGGCCTTCCCAGGGAGTATTCCCCAGTGGCCCGGCGGAGCGTGCGCTCCGCCCGCGGGCAGCCGTCCGTGCGACTCACAGTGGCGGGACCGTGCAGGAGTTTCACCTGACTTCCCCTCCGCGTTCGCGTCGGTCGGGTTGTGAACGCGAGACAGTCAACGCGACGCGCGCGCGGCCGTCAAGGGTGTACGCTCAGCGCGCCTTGGGCTCGGCCGCCTGCACTTCGCTCGAGACGCGCCCCGCAGCGATCGGGTCGATGGCCGAGGGCAGGACGCGCGCGACGCCGTCGACCAATCCCTGCGCGTGCGAGCCGCGCAGGTTCTTCTGCACCCAGTTCGGCGAAGCGAGCTGCGAGGCGCAGATGATCAGGCCCGTCGCCAGGAGCAGCCCGCTCGCGAGCCCCAGCAGCGCGCCGCCCGCGCGCTCGCCGAAGCTGAGCTCGGCGCCCTCGAGCATCATCTTGCCGATGCGCCCGACCAGCGCCACGAGCACCAGTCCGCTGAGCAGGATCGCGCTCCACAGGATCCCGTTGGCGGCTTCGGGCGAGAGCGAGCCGAACAGGTTCACCAGTCCGTGCGAGATGCGCGGCGCGAGCGCGCGCGCCACGCTCAGCGTCGCGACCAGTCCGAGCAGGCGCACGAACTGCCACCAGATTCCGCGCCGCGCGCCGAGGACGGCCGAGACGACGATCAGCACGAGACAAGCGATGTCGAGCCAGGGCCAGCGGCTCGCGCTCGCCTCGGGTGCCGGCTGGCCATCCTGGAGGCCGGGCAGGAAGCAGAGGATCGGACTCATGACGGGCGCTACACTAGGGGATTGGAGCAGCCAAGCTCAATGTCCATGGAGGATCCTTCGACGAGCGTCGAGCGCGGTTTCAGCGCCCTGCAGAGCTGGGTGCGCGAGGATCCGCAGCTCGAGACCGAGTTCCGCTCCAGCGCGGGCGAGTTCTTCGGCGCGCCCCGCCCGGCCGGCGCGGCCGACCCGAAGTTGGCCGAGCGCCGGCACCTGGAGTGGTTCGCACTGGAGCGCGAGAGCGCGCGCCTCGGCGGCGTCCCGATCCAGGTCCTCTCTGGCCATGGCGAAGCCGCCGCGCGCGGCCTGGGTGCCGCCGAATCGGCCGCCTGGATCGGTTCGCTGGCGGGCGTCTTCGAGGTCACCGGCGTGCGTCCGGGCGAGGGCGTCTGGCTGCGCGACCTGGCCGGTTCGGGCGAGTACCCGCTGATCGAGCCCGAGGCTTCGCAGCTGCTCGCGCCGGGCGACATGATCGCCGGTCGCATCTTCCCGGTGGGGGACACGGTCTTCCGCTCCTCGCCCGCGGCCGTCTTCTTCCGCGATGCGACGCTGCTCGAGGCCCTGCGCGCCGACTTCGACCGCGAGCGCGCGCGCCGGCGCGGAGTGCTGCGCCTGGCGCAGAGCGAGATCGAGCAGCTCTTCTACAGGCCGCAGCTCGGACAGGCCGCGGATCCGGTGGGCGAGCTGCGCGCGCTGCTCCTGCGCGGCGGCGTCGAGAGCGAAGAGATCGAGGAACTGCTGGCCGCGCTCGCCGGCGAGCCCTTCGACCTCGAGAACCCCACGCCGGGCGCGGGCGACCTGATGGGCGAGATCCTCGACCGCCTGGCCTTCGAGACCGACCTCGAGCTCGAAGCCGCGCGCGTGGCGCTCACCGCCGCCTGGCTGCACCTCTCGAGCCACGGGCCCGGAAGCGGCCCGAGCCTCGTGCCGGCCAAGGCGCCGCAGCCGGCTCCGAAGCCTCCCGCGCGCAGCGCCGGCGAGATCCGCGTGGCCGAGGCGCTGGCGAAGTTCGACGCCGAGCGCGCGGCCGGGCGGCCGGTGGACCAGTCCTTCGACGAGCTGGAGCGCGCGCTCGAGCTCGGCGACGAGCCGGACCCCGACGAGCTCGCGCCCGCGCCGGACTTCCCGGGCGCGGTGGCCGCGCTGGTCGAGGAATTCCTCTGGGACCTCGGGCGCACCGCAGGCGAGGCCGCCGCGCACGACTGCGAGCTGCTGCGCACGCTCGGCCGCTACGCCGAGCCGATCGGCGTGCCCGACAACCTGGGCCTGAAGGCCCTGGCCGACTACGCCGCGCGCTGGTCCATCGACGAGGACCTGCTGCACGGAGCCGACGAAGCAAGCGCCCTCGTGCGCGCGCTGCAGCGCTTCACGAGTTGGGCCGAGGAGACCGGCGCGCTGACACTCGAGCGCGGGTCTGCGGAGCTGCTCGAGCGGCTCGGGCGCGAGCTGCCGCGCATCGTCGAGGCCAACCAGCGCCGCACGCGCCGGGCCGAGATCGGCGAAGGCGAGCTCTACGAGCTCGTCGGTCCGCGCGCGGGCGCGCTGAAGCTGCGGCGCGAAGGCCGCGAGCTCGAGCTCGCCTGCGATCCGCTGCTCTCGCAGTGGCTCAAGCCCGGCGATCTCTTGCGCGGCCGCGACAGCGACGGGCGGTTGGCGCTCTACGCCTGCTACCCGCGCCTCGAATTGGCCGACGACAACGGTTGAGCGCGTTCAGGGCGCCATCGAGACCGGCGCCTGCACCTCGCAGCGCAGCACGCTCCAGTTCGCGACCGAGCCAGGCTCGACGAGGTAGATCTCGCGGATCGGCCCGGCGAGCGCCCAGTGCATCTTCTTGACGTACTCGAGCAGGCCGGGATAGCAGCGCGGCACCTCGGGGTACGCGCCGCTCACCAGCGCGTAGGCGACCGTCGCGCTGGCCAGGACGTCGGCCTTGAGCGGCTCCTTCACCGGGACCTGCGAGTCGACCGGGAAGCCGACGCGCGAGCGCAGTTCGGCCAGCGGCACGTCACCCGGGTCGTCGTAGAAGAGACCGAAGGGCGGCCCGCTGGGCGTCAGTCCCTGCTCGACCATCAGGCGCGCGACCTCGGGCACGCTGCGGCCCGAGGTGGTGTAGCTGCCGCGCAGTTCGACGTAGACGTAGGGCTGGTCGAGGCGCTCCTTGAAGGCGCAGTGCACTTCCGTGAAGGGCGCGCTGCTGAGCGCGACGTCCGGCATGTTCGGGAGGTTCTCGGGCGGCAGGCTGCCGCGCGGGCTGTGGCAGGCCGAGAGCAGCAGCGGGCCGAAGCAGAGGAGACGGCGCATGTGCAGAGGATGCAGCTCCCGCGCAGCCCAGGCCAGCATCCTTCGTGTCTGATAATGTATGTTATGTTGCATCACGGACGCTTGCACGCAGCCTCCCGCTGGCTACGCTGCTGCGCCCCATGGACGCGCTGCCCGTTCCGTCCCCGCGCGGACTGTGGTTCGAGGAGTTCGAGCCCGGACAGGTCTACCGCTCCGCCGAGCGCAGCTGCACCCAGGCCGATGTCGAGGCCTTCGCGGCGCTGACCGGCGACCGCAACCCGATCCACCTCGACGCCGAGTTCGCCGCGAGCACCCCGTTCCGCGGCCGGATCGCGCACGGCCTGCTGGTCGAGGCCCTGGCCAGCGGCCTGGCCTGGGAGATGGGCATCTTCCGCGAGACGATCGTGGCGCTCTCGCGCATCGAGATCGAGTTCGTGGCGCCGCTGCGGCCGCCGGCCAGCCTGCGCATGCTGCTGCGCGTCCTGGAGCGCGAGAGCGAGCCCGGCCGCAAGCGCGGCTGGGTCGCGTTCTCGACCGAAGTCGAGGACCACGAGGGCGAACCGGTGCTGCGCGGCCGCTGGTTCGTCGTCCTGCAGCGCCGGCCGCGCCAGGCAGTCCCGGAGGCGCACGCATGAGCGGCTGGCTGGCCAAGACGTTCGGCTCGTCGATCGGCAAGAAGCTGCTGATGGCCCTGACCGGCCTCTTGCTGTTCGGGTTCCTGGTCTTCCACTTGGCCGAGAACCTGCTGATCTACGCCGACCGCCAGGGTTCGACCTTCGACGGCTACGTGGAGTTCTTGACCTCCAGGTCCTGGATCCCGCTGGCCGAGTTGGGGCTGGCCGCGCTGTTCCTGTTCCACATCGTGCAGGCCGTGCGCGTCAGCTTGCAGAACCGCAGCGCGCGCCGCACACCCTACGCGCTCGACCCCGGACACGGCGGGCGGACGCTGGCCTCGACCTCGATGCTGGTCACGGGCGGCATCGTGCTGCTCTTCCTGGTGCTGCATCTGCTGCAGTTCCGCTTCGCGCCCGAGGCGCAGCGCGTGCACATGGCGCACCTGGTGCGCAGCGAGTTCGAGAAGCCGCTGGTGCTGGGCGCGTACCTGCTCGGGCTGATCGCGCTCTCGATCCACCTCGCGCACGGGCTGCAGAGCGCGCTGCAGACGCTCGGCCTCGCGCATCCACGCTACACGCCGCTCGTGCAGAAGCTCTCGGTCGCACTGGCGGTGCTGCTGGTGCTGGGCTTCGGCACGTTCCCGATCTACTTCTTCGCCAGCGGAGGTGCGCGATGAGCGTGCTGGACTCCAAGTCCCCCGCCGGGCCGATGGCCGAGCGCTGGACGCGCCACAAGTTCGACCTGAAGCTGATCAACCCGGCCAACCGGCGCAAGTTCCACGTGATCGTGGTCGGCACGGGACTGGCCGGCGCGTCGGCCGCCGCGTCGCTGGCCGAGATGGGCTACCGCGTGACGGTGCTCTGCATCCAGGATTCGCCGCGGCGCGCGCACTCGATCGCCGCGCAGGGCGGGATCAACGCCGCCAAGAACTACCCCAACGACGGCGACAGCGTGTACCGGCTGTTCTACGACACGGTCAAGGGCGGCGACTTCCGCGCGCGCGAGGCGAACGTGTACCGCCTGGCGGAGGTCTCGACGCGCATCATCGACCACTGCGTCGCGCAGGGCGTGCCCTTCGCGCGCGAGTACGGCGGCCTGCTGGCCAACCGCTCCTTCGGCGGCGCGCAGGTCTCGCGCACGTTCTACGCCCGCGGCCAGACCGGCCAGCAGCTCCTGCTCGGCGCCTACAGCGCGCTCGATGCGCCAGGTCGGCGCCGGACGCGTGAAGATGCTCGCGCGGCGCGAGATGCTCGATCTCGTGCTGGTCGACGGCAGTCGCGCGCGGCATCGTCGCGCGCAACCTCGTCACCGGCGAGTATCGAGCGCCACGCCGGCGACGCGGTGCTGCTCTGCACCGGCGGCTACGGCAACGTCTTCTACCTCTCGACCAACGCCAAGGCCTGCAACGTCACCGCCACCTGGCGCGCGCACAAGCGCGGCGCCTTCTTCGCCAACCCGTGCTTCACGCAGATCCACCCGACCTGCATCCCGGTCTCGGGCGAGCACCAGTCGAAGCTGACGCTGATGAGCGAGTCGCTGCGCAACGACGGCCGCGTCTGGGTGCCGAAGCACGCGCCGGCGACAAGCGCGCGCCGGGCGAGATCCCCGAGGCCGAGCGCGACTACTACCTCGAGCGCAAGTACCCGAGCTTCGGCAACCTCGTGCCGCGCGACGTCGCCTCGCGCAGCGCCAAGGAGCAGTGCGACCAGAGGAAGGGCGTGGGCGCGACCGGCATGGCGGTCTACCTCGACTTCCGCGACGCGATCGCGCGCGACGGCGAGGATGCGATCCGCGCGCGCTACGGCAACCTGTTCCAGATGTACGAGCGCATCACGGGCGAGAACCCCTACCGGGTGCCGATGCGCATCTACCCGGCCGTGCACTACACGATGGGCGGGCTGTGGGTGGACTACAACCTCGAGAGCACCATCCCGGGCCTGTTCGTGCTCGGCGAGGCCAACTTCTCCGACCACGGCGCCAACCGCCTCGGCGCGAGCGCGCTGATGCAGGGTCTCGCCGACGGCTACTTCGTGGTGCCCGCGACGATCGCGGCGCACCTCGCCGGCCGCAAGCTGGCGCCGGTCAGCACCGACCACGCCGCGTTCGGCGAGGCCGAGTCGGCCGCCACGCGAGCGCATCGCGAAGATCCTCTCGGTCCAGGGCAAGCGCACGGCCGACAGCATCCACCGCGAGCTCGGCCTGACGATGTGGAACCAGTGCGGCATGGCGCGCGACGCGCGCCGGGCTCTGCACAGGCGCTGGCAGAAGATCCGCGCGCTGCGCGAGCGAGTTCTGGGAGAACGTGCGCGTGCCCGGCGACGGCGCAGAGCTTCAACCAGACGCTCGAGCACGCCGGCCGCGTGGCGGACTTCCTCGAGTTCGCCGAGCTGCTGGCGCTCGACGCGCTCGAGCGCGAGGAGTCCTGCGGCGGCCACTTCCGCGAGGAGCACCAGACGCCCGAGGGCGAGGCGCAACGCGACGACGAGCACTTCGCGCACGTCTGCGGCCTGGGAGTTCCACGGGCCAGGCGAGCCGCGCCGAAGCTGCACCAGGAGCCGCTGACCTTCGAAGTCGTGCAGCCCAGCACACGGAGCTACAAGTGAGCGCACCACGCGCACGCGACGGCATGCGGATCACGCTGCACGTCTGGCGGCAGAGCGGCCCCGAGGCGAGCGGGACGCTTCGAGACCCACGCGCTGCGAGCGGTCTCGCCGGACATGTCCTTCCTCGAGATGCTCGACGTGCTCAACGAGCACCTGGTCGGGGCGGGCAAGGCGCCCATCGCCTTCGACCACGACTGCCGCGAGGGCATCTGCGGCGCCTGCAGCCTGGTGATCGACGGCCAGGCGCACGGGCCCGACGCCGAGACCACCACCTGCCAGCTGCACATGCGCCGCTTCAAGGACGGCGACGACGATCACCGTCGAGCCGTTCCGCGCCAACGCCTTCCCGGTCGTGCAGCGACCTGGTCGTCGACCGCAGCGCCTTCGACCGCATCATCGCCGCGGGCGGCTTCGTCTCGGTCAACACCGGCTCGGCGCCGGAGGCCAACTCGCTGCCGGTCGGCAAGCCGCTGGCCGACGAGGCGATGGACGCTGCGGCCTGCATCGGCTGCGGCGCCTGCGTCGCCGCCTGTCCGAACGCATCGGCGATGCTCTTCGTCGCGGCCAAGGTCAGCCACCTGAAGCTCCTGCCCCAGGGCGCACCCGAGCGCGAGTCGCGCGTGCTGGCCATGGTCGCGCAGATGGACAAGGAGGGCTTCGGCAACTGCACCAACCACTACGAGTGCGGCGCCGCCTGCCCCAAGGGCATCCCCGTGGCGAGCATCGCCCGCATGAACCGCGAGTTCCTGCGCGCCGCGCTGCGCGAGAACCCGTCGCGCGCGGCGACCAGCGACAGCGCCTGATCAGCCCGGCAGCCGCACGGCGAAGCAGCACCCGACGCCCGGCTCGCTCTCGACCTCGATCGTGGCCCGCAGGCCGCGCGCGCATTCGAGCACCGAGAGCGACCCGACGCCCGAGCTGCCGCTGGCACTCGCGCGCGATCCGAGCAGCCGGTCGATGGCCTCGCGCTCGATCCCGCCGCCCTGGTCGCGGATCGTGAGACGCGCCCCGCCGTCGACCTGGCGTCCGAGTTCGAAGCGCACCGCCTCGCGCTCGCCCGTGACACGCAGCGCGTTGGCGAGCAGGTTGGAGAGCAGCCGGCGCAGCAGCGACTCGTTGCACTGCAGCGCGCATTCGCGCGGCAGCGAGGTCTGGATCTCGCGGCCTTCGTGGACGCGCGCGGCGGCGCGGGCCTCCTCGGAGCACAAGCGGACGAGGTCGAGTGCACGCGGCGGGCGCAGGCCGAGCGCCTCCTCACAGTCGACGCGCACCTGCGCCAGCACGGCGCGCGCGCGTGCGGGTTCGCCGGCCTCGAACTCCAACTCGGCGCGCGTCAGCTGGTGGCGCAGGTCGTGCAGCCTCTCGAGCTTTCCGGCATAGCCGTCCGCGGGCGGCGGGGGCGACTCGCGCTCCTCCCCCACCCAAGCCTCCTGCGACTCCTCGCGCTGCCAGCGGTAGGCATGTTCCTCGCGCTCGCGCTGCCGGGAAGGCGGGCAGCCCCCGGCGCTCCAGGCGAACAGCGTCCGATCGACAACGACGGCAGGCATCTGGAGGCAGTCTGCAGAGGCTGGGGACCCCTCCTCAAGTCGAGAGGCGCGAAACTCGCGTTACGGGCAGGGAACAGGAACGGCCATCCGAGCAGGGCACCCGGACGAAAAAACCACGTCAGTCGGTGTCCGCCCACGTTCGAGGTGCATAAGATCGGGATCGGATCCAGGCGGCACAGGTGTTGCCAGCACCCGCCGCGATTCTTCCGCACCGTTCCAACGGTCCCTCGACCTCTCATCCTGCGACTCCAATGAACAAGTCAGTGCAATTCGGCGCCCTGCTCCTCGCGGGCAGCCTCGGCATCCAGGAGATCAGCTTCGCTCACGGCGGAACGTACCGCGGCCCCGGCGACACGGTCCCGGCCGGCGGCGGCGGCGGTGGTGGTGGCGGCTCCGGCCCCTCGACCCCCTCGCCCTCCGGCCCCAGCACGGGCAGCCCCTCGGGCCCGACCACACCGACGCCGGCCGGCCCCGGCGCGGCGACCGGCACTCCGGGCGGACGCCCTGCGGGCCCCTCGACCGGCGGCGGCGCCACCGGACCCGACCTCACCGGCTGGGAGTTCTGGTGGAACTTCAACAAGGACCAGTACCTCAACCTGAAGGCCGCGATCTACAGCGGTGTCGTGTCGGGTAGCGACACGTACTTCCTCGGCCAGGGCGACAACACGGGCGCCAAGAACGCGCTCAAGCCCTCGCAGGACGACATCCGCAACAAGATCGTGCCGGGGCTGAAGAACGCGCTCGAGAAGGAGCGCCAGAACGACATCGTCACCGGCTCGCTGATCGCGCTGGCGAAGGCCGGCGACGTGAAGACCGAGGACGGCAAGTCCGAGTTCGAGGAGATCATGAAGAAGTGGCTCCCGGACGCCTCGCAGGAGATCGCCGAGACGGCCGCGGTCTCGCTCGGCATCCTGGCCAACGACAGCTCGGTGGCCGTGCTCAAGGACCTCGCCGGCGACAGCGAAGCCGGCCGCAAGCTGGTCGGCACGAACGAGGTCAAGTTCCGCACGCGCGCCTTCGCCACCTACGGCCTGGGCCTGATCGGCGCGCGCACCAGCTCCAACCAGGTGCGCATCGAGATCGTTGACTTCCTGGTCGAGCTGCTCAACAAGCCCGAGACCTCCACGCGCGACGTCAAGGTCGCCGCGGTGATCTCGCTCGGCCTAACGCCGGTCGACTGGGCCAGCGGCGAGGGCATTGACAAGCGCGAAGGCGCTTCGAACTCGCGCCAGGCCGAACTCGAGTACCTGCGCAAGTTCTTCGAGACCGAATCGAACCACTACATGATCCGCGCCCACGTCCCGACCGCGATGGCGCGCCTCTTGACCAAGGAGAAGGAACTCCCGGCGGACGCCAAGCCGCTGCTGGAGGGCGCCGTCAAGATGCTCGTGGCGGGCATCGGCGACCACTCCAAGGAGAAGGACGAAGTGCGCCAGAGCTGTGCCCTGTCCCTGGGCCAGCTGTGCGACCTCGACAACGACCCGCAGGACAAGGCGGCGCGCGAGGCGCTGATCAACGTCGACAAGAAGGGCCAGCAGCAGGAGCGCTACTTCTCGCTGATCGCCCTGGGCCAGATCGGCGGCCACCCCGGCCGCGGCGAGGGCGCCGAGAAGAACATCAACGACGTGCGCGGCTACCTGGTCAACAAGCTCGACAAGGGCGTGACCGGCGCCCGCCCCTGGGCCGCGCTGGCCGTGGGCGTGATGGAGCGCGAACTGCTCGACCTCGGCTCGAGCGCCCTGCCGCCGAACGGCGACGCCAAGGGCGCGCTGCGCAACGCGCTCAAGGAATGCTCCTCGGTGGACATCATGGGCGCCTACGGCGTCGCCATCGGCGTCGCCAAGGACACCGAGGCCATCCCGCTGCTGCGCGAGAAGATGGAGAAGTACGCCGACAACACTTCGCGCGGCTACATGGCGCTGGGACTGGGCCTGGTCGGTGCGACCGACGCCAAGGGCGACATCCAGGTGATCGTCAAGGACGCCAAGTACAAGCCCGAGCTCCTGCGCCAGGCGGCGATCGCGCTGGGCCTGCTGGGCGACAAGTCGCTGGTCCCGGACCTGATCGAGATGCTGCGCGACGCCAAGAGCCTTGCCAGCCAGGCCGCGGTGGCCTCGGCCCTGGGCTTCATCGGCGACTCGCGCTCGATCGACCCGCTGGTGAAGCTGCTCGAGAACAAGGAGATCACGGCCACCGCCCGCGGCTTCGCCGCGGTCGCGCTCGGCATCGTGGCCGACAAGGAGCAGTTCCCCTGGAACTCGAAGATCTCCACCAACATCAACTACCGTGCGAACACTTCGACACTGACCACGCCCGAGGGGGCCGGCCTGCTCGACATCCTCTGAGCCGCTCGCGCTTCCAGCGCGGTGCCGCTCGCGCTTCCAGCGCGGTGCCGCTCGCGCTTCCAGCGCGGTGCCGCTCGCGCTTCCAAACGATTCCGCCCGTTCCGCGAGGAGCGGGCGGTTTCGTTTGCGGTTCAGTCCGCGCGGCGCGTGCAGCGCAGCAGGAAGGCCAGCGCGAGCGCTCCGGCCAGCGAGCAGGTCCAGCGCCCGCGGCTCACGCCGCGCGCCGCACCGCGCTCGGCCGTGCGCAGGTCTCCGAGCTCGCGCGTGGCGCGCTCGATCGCCGGCGCGTCGGTCGCACTCGCGCCGGGGCTCCAGCTCGCGAGCGTCGCCTCCGCCGCGGCGCCGCGGTGCAGCGAGAGTGCGATCTCCGTCGCGGTCGCGAGCAGCCAGGGATCCCGCGCCGCGAGCTGCAGCCCCTCGCGCGCCTCGCGCAGCGCGCCCTCGAGGTCGCCGGCGTGGTAGCGCACGAAGGTGCGCGCCTGCGCGCGCTCGAGCGCGACCTCGGCCGTGCCCGCGAGTGTCCAGGCCTCCACGAAGTGTCCGGCTCGCGACTGCTCGATCGCCTGCTCGAGCACGCCCTGCGGGAGTGCGATCACCGGCCGGCCTCCGCGCGCGCGCGCGCGGCTAGCTCGAGCGAGCGCTCCTGCAGGCGCTCGATCGGGACGCGGTCGTCGCACAGCGCCGGCCGCTCCCCGGGAGCGATCCAGCGCCAGCAGCCGGGCAGCGAGACCTGGCTCGCGAGGCGCGCCAGGCCGGCGTGGGACAGCGTGCAGAATGTGGAACTGCCGGGCTCGGGGACTTCGGCCCCGACGCGTGCGACGAGCGCCAGGTTGCGCGAGAACGGCACCGCGAAGAGCAACACCCGCCGGCCCAGCGCATCGGCCGCGGTTCCGGCCAGGGCCTCGGCCACGGGATCCTCGAGGCCGAAGCCGCCCACGTTGGCGCTCAGCCAGCCGCCCGGCCGGAGTTTCAAAGCCGCGGCCTCGAAGAACTCGCGCGTGGCGAGGTGCGCCGGGATCTCGACCTGGTTGGCGTAGGCGTCGAGCACGAGCTGGTCGTAAGGTCCGCTCGCCGAGCCGAGCGCCGTGCGGCCGTCGACCCCGGCGTGGATGCGCCGTTCGGGAGTCTCGGCAAGCCCCATCCAGCGTCGACCCAACTCGACCACCGCCGCGTCGATCTCGACGCCGTCGCCCTCGAGCTTGCGGCCATCGCCCAGCGTGCCTTCGAGCACGCGCCAGGCGCTGCCGGCGCCCAGTCCGAGCACCAGCGTGCGCCACGGGCCGGATTGCTGTGCGTCCCAGGCCGCGGGCAGCGCGAACGTGTTGTAGTAGTAGCCGTCCGGCAGGAGGCCCGGCTCCGGTTGCCAGGCGGACTGGAACGAGTCGAAGCCCTCGTTGACCTGCAGGAAGCGCATTCCGTTGTCGCGTTCGACCACGCGCACGGATTGGTAGGCCGTCTCGCGCTCCTCCAGCAGCCGATCGCCGGCGGCGAGGCCCGGCCGCTGCCAGCGTGCCCCGAACAGGGCCGCGACCAGCAGCAGCAGCGCAGCGAGCTCGGCCCCGGCGCGGCGCGCGTGCAGGCCCGCCAGCGCCGCGAGCAGTGCGAGCAGCAGCGCGCAGCCGAGGTAGGTGCGCGTCAGACCAAGCTCCGGGATCAGGTAGTACGTGGTGGCGAAGCTGCCGCACAGGCTGCCGAGCGTCGAGACGCCGAGCACCTGGCCGCCCGCCTCGCCGGCCGTCGAGCCGCGCGCACGCTGCAGCCACTCGCTCGCCAGCGGCGCGACGCAGCCGATCACGAACGTGGGCGGCGCGAAGAGCAGCAGCGAGGCCGCCAGGCTGCCCCAGCGCAGGACGCCGGCCGCCTCGTCCAGCGCCAGGCCCTCGGGCACGAACCATCCGGCGACCGGCCGCGCGCAGGCCGGCAGCCAGGCACTGGAAGCGGCCGCGATCCAGAGCACGATCGCCAGCGAGCGCAGCGGCGCGGGTCCGCGTGCGAGCCGCGCACCGAGCAGGTAGCCGCACGAGAGCGCCAGCAGGATCACGCCGATCACGTGCGTCCAGACGCCGCTCGTCGCGCCGAACCAGGGCGCCAGCAGGCGCACGGCCGAGAGCTCCAGCACCAGCGCCACCGCGCCGCTCGCGAACACCAGGCCCAGGATCCAGCCGGCGCGCGGAGGACGGAGGTCGCTCATCGCGCGGTTCCGCGGCCTACTTCTTCTCGTCCTTGGGCTTGGGCTTGGGCGGCACGTCGTAGTCGCGGCTGGTGGTGAAGATCCGGCCCGGCTCGCTGGTCGCCGAGTACATCCAGTCCATGGTCGCCCACAGGTTGCGCGGCAGCTTGTCGACGTGCTCCGCGCCGTTGCAGATCACCTTGACCTCCTTGTCGAGGTCCACCAGCTCGTCGTTCAGGTACAGCTTGACCTTCGTGATGCCCGCGCTGGCATCGATGGTGATCATGTTCGTGGCCTTGTCGACCGTGGCCTTGATCACCTCGGGCTCCTTGTAGTCGCTCTGCGGCACCTCGACCCAGTAGGCCTTGTTGGGCATCGGTCGGCCGGGGTAGAGCACGACCTCGGTCGGGTTCGAGACGCGCGGGTGGTCGCGGATCCAGGCCCAGACGTCCGTGTCGGAGGCCTCGGCCTTGATGGCGCAGTTGTTGTAGCCCTCCTTGGTGGCCTTCTCGCCGAACGCCGTCGCGTTCGCGCCCGCGCCGCCGAAGAAGGTCGGCAGGTTCTTGAAGTTCTCGACGCCCGGGCCCGCCGCATCCAGGTCGCCCGAGCGGCCGATCACGCCCGCGAAGCGGTCCGGGGCGCGCCCGGCGATCGCCAGCGCAGCCGCGACGCCCTCGCCGCGGCCGGCGACGAAGATGCGGTCGTAGTCGATGGCGTACTTCGCGCGCACCTCGCGCATGGTCAGCATCAGGTTCGAGAAGCCGCCCGGCTGCTCGCGCGAACCGGCCTCGACCCACTGCTTGACGTCCTCGGGCATCGAGACGGCGACGATCAGCGCATTCTCGCGCGTGTCCTTGTCGATCCACTTCTCGGTGATGTGCTGCTCGGGCTTCGCGCCCTTCTCGGGGATGCACAGGATCAGCGTGTAGGGCTTGCGCGGGTCATATTTGGTCGGCACCCAGACGGCGTAGGAGAGCTGCGACTTGTCGCCGTAGAACTTGTCCAGGAAGGGGTAGGTCTTGACCTTGCTCGCCGCGATGTCCTTGGTGCCGTAGTTGAACGACTGCCAGAGCGACTTGCCGAGGTCGGCGCCGCAGGCGAGCGGGTCGCGCCCCTTGGTCTTCTTGCGCAGTCCCTCGAGCTCCTTGGAGAGTTCCTCCTTGGCCTTGTCGATGCCGGCGTTGGCCTGCTTGGCGTCGAAGTACTTGGCGATCTTCTTGCCCAGCGACTCGTGGTCGGCCGGCTTGAGCAGCTCCTCGAGCGGGGCGGCGAGGGCGGGGAGCGCGAAGGCGCCGGCCAGGGCGAGGGCGAGGAGAGAACGGGTCCGCATGGGTTCGATAGGTCGGGACTAGGGTTGGGTTTCGCCGCCTGCCCGGCCGGGAACCCGGGACGTGTCGGGTTCCGAGTCTGCCTTGTGGGGGGGCAAGTGCGCCAGTGCGAAGCAGAGCCAGGCCCGGGAGCGGTCCTCGCCGCTCGCGGGCAGGGGCCCGTGCAGCGATCCGGACACCAGCCCGGCCGCGCGCGCGGGCTGACCTTCCTCGAGGTCGCGCCAGGCGAGTTCCAGGACGGCGCGGGGCGACCCGAGCGCCAGCGCGCGGCCCAGCGCGCGCCGCGCCGCACCGGGTTCCTCGCGCGCCAGTGCCAGCTCGGACTCCAGCAGTGCCAGTTCGATCGCCGCGGCGGGTTCAGAACGCGCCTCGCGTTCGGCGGCTGCCAGGCGTGCCTGTTCCTGGTGCCCGGCGAGGCTCTCGCAGCGCAGCCAGAGCAGCGCAGACTCCGTGTCTGCGGACTCGACGGCCAGTGCGCCGGCCAGCGCCGAAGCGCCCTCCAGTCGCCGCGCCTCGTACTCCTCGCGCGCCACCGCGAAGGCGAGCGTCCGGCGCGAGCTGCCGCGCGGGTCGGCGGGATCCTGCAACGCCGCGAGCGCCGCCTGCGCGCGCCAGCTGCCGGGCACCAGCACCTCGGCCGCGAAGCGCGCCTCGCGCGGGCCGAAGTCCAGCGCGACCGGCGGCGCGGCGAGCGCGCGCGGCGTCGCGCCGCGGCAGCGCGCGATCTGCGCGGCCAGCACGCGCGCGCGGAAGCCCTCGGCCGCGTCGTGCACCTTGCGCGCTTCGCGCTCGCGCGAGCTGGCCAGCGCGGAGAGCTCCGCCTCGAGCCGCCGCGCGGGCTCGCTGCCCTGCACGAGCGTCTGCAGGCGCTCGAGGTCGTCCCAGGCGCCGCGCCAATCGCTGCCCGGCGCCGCGCTCAGCGCCAGCGCGAGGGCTGCGATCAGTGCGACCAGCGCACGACTCCTTCGGGACCCTGTGCCGCTTCGGTGCGGCCGATCTCGAGCACTTCCTCGCCGCGCGCCTCGAGGCTCGCGCGCACCTCGCGCTCGTACTCCGGATCGACGAAGAGCACCATGCCGACGCCCATGTTGAACACCTGGTAGCTCTCGTCGGGCGCGACGTCGCCCTGCTCGCACAGGTAGCGGAAGAGCGCCGGCGGCGTCCAGCGCGTGCGGTCGATCCAGGCGTCGCATCGGCCCAGCACGCGCGGCACGTTGTCGACCAGTCCCCCGCCGGTGATGTGCGCCAGCGCCGCGAGCCGGTCGCGCTCGAGCAGCGGCCAGAGCAGGTTCAGGTACGGCCGGTGCACCGCCAGCAGCGCCTCGCCGACGCTCGGGCCCCCGAGTTCCTTGGGCCGGTCGCCGATCTCGAGCTTGAGCTTCTCGAAGATCACCCGGCGCGCCAGCGAGTAGCCGTTGGTGTGCAGGCCGGAGGAGCGCAGCGCCAGGATCTTCTGCCCCGGCCGCACGCGGCTGCCGTCGAGGATCTTCTCGCGCGCCACGCTGCCGACGATGAAGCCCGCGAGATCGAAATCGCCCGGCGCGTACAGGCCCGGCATCTCGGCCGTCTCGCCTCCGAGCAGCGCCAGCCCGTTCTCCTGGCAGGCCTCTGCGCAGCCGCCGATCAGCGCGCTGGCCATCTCGGGGTCCATCGTGCCCGACCGCGACGTAGTCCATGAAGAACAGCGGCTTGGCACCCTGCACCAGGATGTCGTTGATGCAGTGGTTGACGAGGCAGCGGCCCACCGTGTCGTAGACGCGCGCGCGCTTGGCGACCTCGAGCTTGGTGCCGACGCCGTCGGCGCTCGCGACGAGCACCTGTCCGCCGCAGCCGACGCGCGCGGGGTCGAACAGGCCGCCGAACTGGCCCACGTCGCCCACCACCCCCGGCGTGAACGTCTTGCGGATCGCCGCGGTGGCGCGCTCGACAGCCTCGTACTTGCGGTGGATGTCGACGCCGGCTTCGGCGTAGCGCGAGGGGTGGCTCATGGGATACCGGACGCGGAGCGTAGCATGGGGCCGCCCGCGGCAGAAGCAGTGCTCAGGCGCGGCTCCGGCGCAGCCGTTCGAGGATGCGCGGACCGTTGTCGAAGCCCAGATCCGGCGGCAGGGCGTCGAGCGCGAACCAGGCCGCCTCGAGCGCGTCCTCGCCGGCGCGCAGCACGCCGCCGAGGGGCTGGCAGAGGTAGATCGCGACGTTCGCCGGCCGGCGCAGGTCCTCGGGCACGAAGATCAGGTCGAAGAGCGAGAGCACGCGACCTGGATGCCCGATTCCTCGAGCACCTCGCGCACGGCGGTCTCGTCCGGCGGCTCGTCGATCTCCTGGTAGCCCGCCGGCAGCGCCCACTGGCCGCGGAACGGCTCGATCGCGCGGCGCACCAGCAGCACCCGGCCGTGCTCGTCGAGCACGAGGCCCGCCGATGCGGCGGCTGGGTTCTCGTACAGGACGAAGTTGCAGGCGCTGCAGCGCACGCGCGCACGCCCCTCGAAGGCGCCCGGACCAGGGCGGCCGCGCACAGAGGACAGTGCTTCGCTCGTCGTTGCCACATCGGGCAGGCGGAGGTGGTTTCCATGCCGCCCCCCCGCGCGCCTACACTAGTTGCTCCCCCGCACGCGAGCAACGCCGCGCCCCGCACCCCGCCCCAACCACCCCATGCAATCCCTGCTCGTGCTCGGGAGCACCGGCTCGATCGGGACCCAGACGCTGGAGCTCGTTGGCGAGAGCGCCGGCGGCCTGTGCGTCGCGGGCCTCGCCGCGCACGGGGCCTGGGAGCTGCTGGCCGAGCAGTGCGCGCGCTTCCGCCCGCGCTTCGTGGCGCTGGGCGACGAGGCCGCGGCCGAGCGCCTCGCGCCGCGCCTGCCGCCCGGCACGCGCCTCCTGCGCGGCCCCGGCGCGCTCGAACAGATCGCGCGCGAGTGCGAGTACGACATCGCGGTGCACGGCGTGGTCGGCGCGGCGGGATTGGTGGCCTCGGTGCGCGTGCTCGAGCGCGGCAAGACGCTGGCGCTGGCCAACAAGGAGTCGCTGGTGCTGGCCGGCGCGCTCCTGATGCCGCTGGCCGAGCAGCACGGCGCGCGCATCGTGCCGGTCGACAGCGAGCACTCGGCCATCTTTCAGTGCCTGCGCGGCGAGCGCCTGGACCGCGTGCGGCGCGTGATCCTGACCGCCAGCGGCGGGCCCTTCCGCAACGCCACGCGCGAGGAGCTCGCGCGCGCGACGCCCCGAAGCGGCCCTCAAGCATCCCAACTGGAGCATGGGGCCGCGCATCACGATCGGCTCGGCGACCCTGATGAACAAGGCGCTCGAGGTGATCGAGCTGCAGCACCTCTTCGGCCTCGGCCGCGAACAGCATCGAGGTCGTCATCCACCCGCAGTCGATCGTGCACTCGCTGGTCGAGTTCGTCGACGGTTCCGTGATCGCCCAGATGGGTCCGCCCGACATGCGCTTGCCGATCCACTACGCGCTGCACCACCCCGACCGCGCGCCCAGCCCGCGGCGCGGCTTCGACCTCGCGCTCTTCAAGCAGCTCGACTTCGAGGCCCCCGACCACGCGCGCTTCCCGGCGCTCGAGCTGGGCTACCGCTGCCTCGAACTGGGCGCCGACTCCGGTGCCGTCCTCAACGCGGCCGATGAGGTGGCCGTGAACGCCTTCCTCAAGCGCGAGATCGCCTTCAGCGACATCGCGCGCATCAACGCCGCGGTGCTGGCGCGTCGCAGCGGCCGCGCCGGCAGCGTGGCCGAGCTGCTGGCGGCCGACCGCGCCGCGCGCGAGAACGCCCGCGACGAGATCGCCGCGCTGCAGCCGGCCCGGAGGGTCTCGTGAGCGAGATCGGGCGCGTGCTGGCGATGTTCCTCGGCATCGGCCTGGTGATCTTCGTGCACGAGTTCGGCCACTTCCTCGCCGCGCGCCTGTGCAAGGTGCGCGTGGACGTCTTCAGCCTGGGCTTCGGACCGCGCCTGCTCTCCTGGCGCCGCGGCGCGACGCTCTACCAGCTCGCGCTGCTGCCGCTCGGCGGCTACGTGCGCATGGCCGGCGAGGACCAGGAACCCGGCCGCGCTCCGGCTCCCGACGAGCTGCAGGGCAAGAGCGTCGGCCAGCGCTTCTTCATCTACGCCGGCGGCGTGCTGATGAACGTCGTCTTCGCGCTGGTGGCTTTCCCGATCGTGCTGGCCGTCGGCGTGCCGATGATCGAGCCGATCGTCGGCAGCGTCGATCCGGGCGGCCCGGCCTGGCGCGCGGGCGTGCAGCCCGGCTCGCGCGTGCTCTCGGTCAACGGCCACGCGGTGATCGGCTTCGACAACATCGGGCCCGAGGTGGCGCTCGGTCCGTCCGCGGGCACTGCGCTCGAGCTCGTGCCTCCCGGCGCGCGTGAGGCGCAGACGCTCGAGGTGCCGCCGGTCTACTCGAAGGTCCAGGGCTTCTACGTGCTCGGCCTGGGGCCGGCCACCGATCCAGAGGGCTCGGTCGAGATCGGGGGCGGCTCGCCCGCCTGGAAGGCCGGGATGCGCACCGGCGACCGGCTGCGCTCGGTCGCGGGCGCGCCGCCCGAGCTGCCGGTGGACGAGCAGCTGGCCTTCGCCGCGCGCGAAGCCGGTCCGGTCGACGTCAGCTACGTGGGCGCGGATGGCGCGATGCACCAGGCGCACCTGGAGACAGCGAACTCGAGCGCGAAGTCGCCCCCGATGCTGGGCATCCAGCCCTTCGCGAACCGGGTCGCGGAACTGCGCGAGAGCGCCGCCGTGCGCGCGCTCGGCCTGCGCACGGACGACCGCATCCTCTCCGCCAACGGCGTCGCGCTGCGCGGCAGCTACGACCTCCTGATCGGCCTGCGCGCCGGCACGGCGGAGACTCGGCTAGTGATCGAGCGCGACGGCGCGCGCTCCGAGCTGGCCGGGCCCGCACTCAGCGGGGAACAGGCGCTGGCGCTCTCCCGCGACGTGCTGCTGCGGCAGGACAATTCCAGCGCGCGCATCCTCGTCCTTCCGCAGAGCGCTGCCGCGGAAGCCGGGGTGCTCGACGGCGACCGCATCACCAGCATCGAGGGTCATCCGGTTGCGCGCTTCGAGGACATCCTGCCGCTGGTCAAGCAGTCCGGCAGCCCCCATGCGCTGAGCGTGGTCCTGCGCCGCGCGCAGACGGAGGGCGCCGGCGAAGCAGAACTCTCCTTGAGCGTCGTTCCGCGCCCGATCCCTCAGCATGGCGAGGACTACGGGATCAAATTCAGGCTCAGCAGCTACATCTACCAGGCCCCGAGTCCGGGCGTCGCGCTGCGCACGGGCATCCAGGCCTCGTGGCGCCTGATGGCGGACTCCTGGCTGACGCTGAAGCGCATCATGACCGGCCAGGTCAGCGGCGAGAACATCGGCGGGATCATCACGATCGGCGTCGTCTCGTACAGCTGGGCCGGCCAGGGCATGGCCGAAGCTGTTCTACTTCCTGTGCATGCTGAGCGTGAGCCTGGCCTTCCTCAACGTGCTGCCCATCCCGGTGCTCGACGGCGGGCACCTCTTCTTCCTGCTGATCGAGAAGCTCAAGGGTTCGCCGGTCTCCGAGCGCGTGCTCTCCTACAGCCAGATCGTCGGCCTGGTGCTGCTCGTGTCGCTGGTGGTGTATGTCACCTTCAACGACATCCAACGCTGGATCTTCCACTAGCCGGCTGGTTGCCTGGGGGCGCCTGCTGCGTCTCTCGCTGGCGACGACAGCGGCGGCGGATGTCGTCGGCGGAGCGGTCTTCAGCGCGCACGGCTGGCCCGGCATGAGCCGGTTGTGGCTGCCGATCGCGGCCTCGCTGTGCGTCTACCACGGCGGCATGGCGCTCAACGACTGGGCGGACAGCGAGCGCGACGAACGCACGCGGCCCGAGCGCCCGATCCCGAGCGGCGCCGTGAGCCCGCAGGCGGCACTCGTGGTCGCGATCGTGCTGCTCGCGCTCGGTCCGCTGATCGCCAACTGGTACTGGGGTCCGGCGAGCCTGCTGCTCGCCGGCGTCGCGGCGCTCGCGGCCCTCTACGATCTCGCGGCGCGCGGCGCCTGGACGGGTCCCCTGCTGCTCGGCGCCTGCCGCGCGGGCAACCTCCTGGCGGGCATGATCGCCTTCGGAGAGCTGACGCCCGCCTGCGCCTGGCTCGCGGGCGGCTACGGCGCGTACGTGTTCCTGGTCTCGCGCCTTGGCCGCATGGAGGACGGCGCCGACGCGCGCATCGGAACACGGCCGAGGACGCTGCTCGTTGGTGCTGGACTGTGCCAGCTCATCCCGCTCG
Source organism: uncultured Planctomycetota bacterium (assembly GCA_963829015.1). Taxonomy (GTDB): domain Bacteria; phylum Planctomycetota; class UBA1135; order UBA1135; genus JADJLZ01. The sequence continues at coordinate 1,776,560 of CAWHGR010000001.1, forward strand.
CGTTCGGCCTCGCCCTGACCGCGCCACTGGCCGCGCTGCGGATCGGCTGGCTCGGGCTGCGGCCGCGCGCGTGGTCGCGCGCCACGGTCATGCAGGCGATGGGCAGCTCGCTGCGCCTGCTGCTGCTCTACACGGCCTCGGTCGCCTGGCTCGGAGGCGGAGCATGGCTCGCGATCGCTCTGCTGCTGGTCGGCTACCCGCTCGCCTGGGTCCTGCGTCAGGTCTTCCCGCCGTCCTGAGCGAGCTCCGCGCGCAGCCAGTCGAGCGCCTCGCGCGAGCTGCGGATGCGACCGTCGAGCTGGGCCGTCTCGGCGGCTTCGAGCAGCTGGCCCCAGCGCGGGCCCTTGGGCACGGCGGCGGCGTCGAGGTCGTGCGAGCTCAACCAGGGCTTGGGCGCGAGCCCGGCCGGGCCGAGGGTGCGCTTCTCCGCTGCGAGTTCGTCGAGCAGCGAGCGGTCGGCGCCGGTCGCACCCGCGATGCGCCAGGCGATCTCGAATCCCGGGCGGCGCTCGAGGCGCACACGCTGCGAGCGCCGCCCGCGGTCGATCTGCGCCAGGCCCTCGAGGCAGGCCCAGGCATCGAGCACCAGCCCGCGCGTCTCGCGCGAGACACGCAGCGCGTCGAGCCGGCGCAGGCCCCCGCCCGGCTCGCCCTGGAAGAAGAGCGCCAGACCGCACTCCAGTCCCGGTGAGTCGGGCAGGCGCTCGAAGGCCCACAGGCGCTCCTCCTCCATCCGGTAGCCGGGGAAGAGCTCGCCCACCAGGCCCGCGCGGGCGAGCAGCTCGAGCGCGCGCGCGTGGCCGGGGCGGGCGAAGATGCGCTCGAACTCGCGCAGCACGCGCTCGGGCGCCACGCCCGCGAGCGCCGCGCGCGACTCCATCGCCGCCTCGAGCAGGCCGGGCGCGGGATCGAGCTCGAGCGCGCCGGCGAAACGCGCCAGGCGCACCAGGCGCAGGCCGTCCTCGGTGAAGCGCGCGCGCGCATCGCCCACGCAGCGCAGGCAGCGGCGCTCCAGGTCCGCCAGGCCGCCCTGCGGGTCGGCGTGCTCGTCGCTCAAGGGATCGAGGTAGAGCGCGTTGCAGGTGAAGTCGCGCCGGGCGGAGTCCGCCTCGACGCTCTTCCCGAACTCGACCTTGTCGGGCCGGCGCCGGTCGCTGTAGCCCGACTCCGAGCGGAAGGTCGTGTGCTCGACCGCCAGGCCGTCCTGCAGGATCAGGATCGTGCCGAAGGCCTTGCCGACCGGGACGGTCGAGGGGAAGAGCGCCTCGATCTCCTCGGGCCGCAGCGCCGAGGCGAGGTCTACGTCCTTCGGCTCGCGACCCAGCGCCAGGTCGCGCACCGCGCCGCCGACCAGCCAGACGCGCGCGCCGCGCGTCGCGATGCGCTCGCCGATCGCGCGCGCGGCCGCGGCAAGAGCGCCGGAAAGGTCTTGCATCGCGGGCCGCCGGATCATGGATTGGGAGCCTAGCACGCGCGCGGCCGGATCCCGAGCGCGGCCAGAGGAACCCATGAGCAGCGAAGCGGTGTCGGGGGCGGGCGCGCACATTGTGCCTTTCGAGCGCGTGCGCACGCGCGGCGGGCTTTCGGCGGTCGACTACCTGACGCTGTTCCTGATCGGACTGGTGGTCGTGCTGGTCTCGCTGCCGCGCTTGCGGCGCTTCGCGCTGCGCGAGAACGAGCTCGATGCGATCGCGCTGCTCGCGGACCTGGGCCACGACATGCCCGAACTCTGCGAGGGCCTGCCCGCGAGCGGCATCGTCGCGCTGCTCGCATCCAACCCGCGCCACGAGGACCGCTTCGAGGACCTGGAGCTGCTGCCCGGCGGGCTGCTGCGCCGGCACGGCTACTTGTTCGATGCCGAGGAAGCGCAGCCCGGGCGCTGGGTGCTGCGCGCCTGGCCCTGGGGCTACGGACACACCGGCCTGGGCAGCTTCGTCTTCTCGCCCGGCGAGGGGCTGCTGGGCAACGAGAACACGGGCGGCGCCTGCGACGGACCCGGTCGGCCGCCGCGCAGCGGGGAAGCGCACGGAGGTCAGGCCGGCTGGTGCGTGCTGCGGCCCTGAACCTGCGCGCCGGCCTCAGTTCTCGAGCCCGTACCAGTTCCAGAGCAGGTTGTTCAGCGCCGGCCGGACGGCGCGGTCCTCGACCGTCAGCGCGATGCGCTTGAGGCGCGGCGCCACGCGCTCGGCCGGTCCCATGCTGGCCAGCTGCTGGGCCGCGTAGAGCACTTCGGGCGGACTCATGCGCCCGCTCTCGAGCGCCTGCTCGAGGAACACGCGCCCCGTCTCCTCGCGGTCGTAGCAGCTGGCGTTCATCAAGTCGAGGCGCTGCTCGGGATCGCTGGTCTGCGCCCAGCGCGCGCGCACCAGCACCCAGCCCTCGGGCCCGGTGTTGCCGATCTGCGTCGTGAACCAGCGGAAGGCGCTGAAGTTGCGGTCGGGCGAAGGCTGGTGCTCGAGCTCGTCGAAGAGGATGCGCGCGGCCGCCTCGAGCGGGATCTGCGCGATCGCGCGCCAGATCGAGCTCTTCTCGACGCGCAGCGGCCCGATCGCGCCGGTGCGCAGGCCGTCGAGCACCGCCAGCGCGCGCTCGGCCAGGTCGCGGCGCGTCTTGAGCGTGTCGCGCAGCACCAGCAGCGCGCGCTCGAGCTCGATGCGCTCGCCCTTGAGCAGCTCGAGCGCCTCGTTCTCGCCGGCCGGATCGCGCCCGGCCACCAGCGCGCGCAGCGCCAGCCCGCGCACGTCCTCCGAGGAATCGCCGGCCGCGGTCAGCAGCGCGGCGCGCAGCTCGTCGTCGAGCGGGATCTCGCCCAGCGCCTGCGCGGCGATGCGGCGCACGGCGACGGAGCCGTCCTCGCGCAGGCGCGGCAAGAGCTCGCGTTGCAGGCCCGTGTCGCGCGCGACGTGGGCCGCGGTCTCGCGCTGGGCCGCGAGCGAGTCGGCCAGCAACGCGCGCAGCTCCGCCAGGCAATCGGCGTCGCCGGCCAGCGCCAGCGCGCCCAGCAGGCGCGCGTGGAACTCGCCCACGACCTTGGGCAGCAGCGGCTTGAGCGTCAGCAGCGCCGCGCGGTTCTTGTGCGTGTGCAGCAGCTGGCCCAGCGGCAGCAGCACCTGCGCGGGCATCGCGCCGTCGATCCAGACGGGCAGCTCGCTCACGACGCGCGCGGGATCCGCGGTCCAGAGCGCCTGTGCCAGCTGCGAGTAGCCTTCCGAGCCCGTGACCGAGGCCACGATCTTGAGCCGTTCGAAGTCCTCGGGCAGGGCCTGCTTGCCCAGGCCGCGCAGCGCCGCCAGGCGCACGCTGCCGACCGGATGGTTGAGGCCGCGCAGGAGGATCGGGCGGCCCAGGCCGTGCTGCATCAGGGCGGCCGTGTCGAGCGCGTTGATCAGTCGCGCCGCGAGCGCCTCGGTGGAGTAGCTGGAATCGAAGAAGCGCCCCAGTTCGGGCAGCGCGCGCTCGCCGGCGGCGGCCAGGTCGATCTTGGCCAGCGCCAGCGGGTCGGCCTGGCCCTTCGCGAGCTTGCTGATCAGCGCCGGGACGAGGTCGCTGGTGTCGGCCAGGAAGGGTTCGGTGCGCGTGCGGCTCGCGAGCAGCCAGCTGATGCGCGGATCGGCCGCCAGTCCGGTCGGCTTGGCGGGCCCCTGCGCGCCGGCGGGCGCACCTGAGTCGCGCGAGCAGCCCGGCAGCGCGAGCACGAGCGCGCTCGCCAGAACCAGCAGCCCAGATCTCACGGCCTTTCCCCCAGCAGTCCTTCGGCGTGCTTCAGCACCATCAGCGCCTTGGCGAAGTTGGCGCGCGCCGCCCGTTCGGAGGAGAGCGCGGCGATCTTGTCCTGCTGGAACTGCAGCACCTGGAAATTGGTCGTGATCTCGACCTGCCGGCGGGCCTCCTCGGCCTTGAGCTGCTGTTCGGCCAGTTCGACCGTCTTGCGCGCGGCCTTGACCGACTCGGCCTGGTACTGGATCTGGCGCACGGCCAGGCGCACCTCGGCCGCGATGCGCGACTCGATCTGGGCGTAGTCCAAGCGCGCGCGGCGCAGGTTGACCCAGGCGGCCTCCATGGCCCAGCGCGCGGACGTGTTCCCGATCGGGACCGAGAAGTTCAGCCGCGCCGAGAGCGTAGGGAAATCGAACGAGAGCGCATCGTTGAAGGCCGTGCCCGAGTCGCCGCTGAAGCCCTCGCCGGTCGCGCCCAGCTCGAGGTTCAGCTGCGGGCGCTTGTCCGAGCGCGCCAGGTCGTGGCGCAGGGCCATCAGGTCGATCGTCATGCGCTGCTCGCGCAGCTCGGCGCGCTGGTCGAGCGCCAGGTCGAGCGCGCTGGTCCAACTCGGCGCCTCCGCGGCCAGGGCCTCCTCGGGCAAGGCCGTCTTGGTCAGGATCTCGGTCTCCCACTTGACGGGGTCCTTGCCCGGAAAGATCAGCGCGCGCAGCACGTCGGCGGCTCCGCGCGCCTGCACGTCGGCCTGCAGGCGCTCCTGCTCGCGCGTCGCGACCTGCGTCTCGGCCTGCAGCACGTCGAGCCGCGTGCCCACGCCGGCGTCGAGGCGGCGCTTCTCCTGCTCCACCTGCGCCTTGGCCAGGTCGACGCTCGAGACCTTGACGTCCAGCTGATCGCGCGCGGCGACGAGGTCCCAGTAGGCCAGGCTGACGTCGAGCAGCAGCTTCTGGCGCGCGGCGCGTTCGTTCTCCACCTGCTGGCGCCAGGCGAGCTCGGATTCGCGCTGCAGGGCGGTGTTGTACTCGCGCCAGGCGCCGCGCAGGAGCGGCTGCGTGTAGGTCAGCGAGACGAGATCGTGCGTCGAAGGGTTGACCGTCGTGATGGTGCTGTTGGTCTTGGTGTTGACCGACGAGAAGCTGGTCTTGAACGTGCCCCCGATGTCGAACACGCGCGTGAAGTCCACGGCCCCGGACTGCGAGTTGACGTCCTCGCCGCCGAACACGCTCTGGGCCTGGCCCTTGGTGTCGGTCCAGGCGCCGCCGGCGTGGAAGAGCCAGTCGAAGGTGCCGTAGCTGCCGCGGTAGTTGTACAGCGCGACGTCGGTGTTGAGCACTTCGGCGGCGAAGCCCAGGTTCTGCTGCAGCGCGATCTCCCAGGCGCCCTCGAGCGTGAGCTCGAGGCCCTTGCCGGCGCCGCTGAGCGAGTCAGCCTGCGCGGGCGGCGGATCCTGCGCGATGGCGCGGCTCGAGGATCCAGGCAGGCAGACGAGGAGTGCGGCGGACGCAAGGCAAGCGGGAATCATCGCGGGCAGAGGATAGAGAACCGGAGGGGGTGCAAGCCACATGCCGAGGCGCTTCTTGCGCCCGGCCTACCGCCTGCTTTCCTCGATCCCCTCGAGGGCCGGGAGCGCGGCCACGAGTTCGGCTCAGCGCACGCGCCCGCGGCCCCTCGCCGAGCACGGACAGGCGCAGCGTGCGTTCCTCCGCAGTGCGATGCGCGAATTCGATCGCGAGACGCTCGGGCGGCAGCCAGTCCGCGACGCGCGCGGCCCACTCCACCACGGCCACGCCCTCGGCGCCCAGCCACTCCCAGCCGCCCTCCGAGAGGAACGAGCGCTCGCGGCGCTCCATCCAGGCGTCGAAGTGCGCCAGCTCGAGCCGCCCGGGATAGGTCTGCAGCAGTGCGTAGGTCGGGCTGGTGACGGGCCCCTCGACGCCCAGCCCGCGCGCGAGCGCGCGCACGAAGGTCGTCTTGCCGCTGCCGAGCTCGCCGTCGAGCGCCAGCACGCTGCCCGCACCCAGGCGCTCGCCGAGCCAGCGGCCGAGCGCCTCGGTCGCCTCCGGCGAGCGCGAGACGAAGCGCCGCTCAAGACCCGCCATGCGACCAGCCTCCTTCACCCGGCTTCCAGCGGCGCGTCGCGCCCTGCGCGTCGCGCAGCACGAGGCCCGCGCCGCGCCGCACGCGCCCGACCACGCGCAGCCGCGGGAAGAGCCGCCGCGCGCGCGCGGCACAACGGCGCCAGTCCGCCGGCGCGATGCAGGCGATCAGCTCGTGGTCCTCGCCGTCGTGCAGCGCGTGCGCGAGCGCGTCGCCGCCGGCGCGCCGCGCGTCGCGGTGGACGGGCACGCTGCGCCAGTTCGAGCTCCAGCGCGACGCCCGCGGCGCGCGCGAGCCGGAAGAGGTCCCAGGCCAGGCCGTCGCTGACGTCCATCAGCGCGTGCGCGCCGGCGCGCGCCAGGAAGCGGCCCTCCGCCAGGCGCGCCTGGAAGCGCAGGTGGCGCCCGAGCCGGCTGCCCCCCACCGGACCGGTGAGCAGCACGACATCGCCCGCACGCGCGCGATCGCGCCCCGGCGCTCGTCCGGCGAACTCGTACACGCCCAGCGCGGCGACCGAGAGGTGCACGGGTCCCGCGTGGCAGGCGAGATCGCCGCCCACCAGATCCGTTCCCGCGCTGCGCACGCCTTCGATCAGCCCGCGCAGCCGCGTCTCGCTCGCCGAGCGCGGCGCCGAGAGCGTCAGCAGCAGCGCGATCGGCCGTGCGCCGCTCGCGGCCAGATCGGAGAGCGCGCGCTGAGCGGCCTTCGCGCCCGCCCTGCGCGCGGGCGTGCCGCGCTCGAAGTGCACGCCTTCGATGCACGCGTCGGCGCACAGGACCGGCCGGCCGCGCAGGCTGCGCAGTACGGCCGCGTCGCGCGGCGCGATCGTGCGCGCCAGCCAGCGGTGCAGTCGGTCTTCGCTCCAGGCCATGGGCTAGCGCTCCCACGCTTCGAGATAGCTTCGAGTCATGCGCTCGGGATCCTGCGCGCCGAGCACGCCCGAGAGCACCGCGATCCCGCGCGCGCCCGCCGCGCGCGCCGTGCCGGCGTGCTCGGGCTTCAGCCCGCCGATGGCCCAGATCGGCCGCGTCTCGCGCGCGCACTCGCGCGCCAGGCCCTCGAAGCCGAGCGGCTCGAGCAGGCCCTCCTTCGAGGGCGTGCGCAGCACCGGGCCGAAGAGCAGGAAATCGGCGCCGCTGCGCGCCTCCGGCAGATCGTGCGCGTGGGCCGAGAAGCCGATCGGCAGCGCGCTCCCGAGCACGCCGCGCGCCGCTGCGGGCGGCAGCGAGCGGTGGCCCAGGGCCAGCGCGTCGGCGCCGAGCTGCTGCACGAGGTGCACTCGGTCGTGCACGACCAGCACGCGCACTTGCTTGCGCACCCGGCCGCCGAGCTCCAGGAAGGCGCGCTCGGAGAGCTCGCGCTCGCGCAGGATCAGCGCTTCGAGACCGCCCGCGACGGCGCGCTCCACGCGCCCGAGGAAGGCCTGCGTCTGTCCCTCCCGCAGGTCGCCGGGCGAGAGCGCGAGCAGCGCCGGAAGGAGCTCCTGCACCTCAGCCCTCGTCGAGTTCGACCAGGTAGCCGAGGTCGCGCAGCAGCGACTGCAGCCGGCGCGGCGTCGAGCCCGGCTTGAGCCGCACGGCGCGCTCGGTCAGCGCCTGCCCCACCAGCGGCTTGACGCCCGGGTCGGCCTGGAAGCGCCGCAAGAGCTCGGCGTCCTCGGCGCGCACGACGTAGTCGCTGCCGAGCTGCATCAGCCCGGCCTGCTGCGCCCAGTCGCGGATCGAGTAGAGCACGTTCTGCGGCACCGGCGTGCGCGAGTGGTGCTCGAGCGTGTTGAGGATGCGGCGCAGGAACATGCCCTCGGAGAGCGCGCGGTGGATCGAGCGTTCGTCGATGCGGAAGTGCATCACCGCGCCGCCGGCGCCGCGCGAGCAGAAGCGATCGAGGTCGTGCACCAGCTCGGCGTCGTCGCCGGTCGGGAAGAGCACCACCTCGAAGTCGGGCGTCACGACCAGCGTGCCGAGGCGCGGCGCGCCCTCGGGCGCGTCGTCGACCAGGCCCAGCAGGCGCGCGCCGATTCGCGTCGAGCCTCATCGCCACCGGCCGGCCGGTCTTGTCGTAGCCCAGGTCGACGATGCCCAGCAGGTACAGCCGGTGGCGCACCCAGTTCACCAGGTTCCAGGCCATGCGCTGCACGTCCTCGTGCGGCACGTACTGGCCGGCCGAGAGGCGCGCGCCGAAGTGCTCCTCGACCTCGAGCTCGTCCAGGCTGCAGAGGTAGGTGTTGCGCGCCAGGAACGGCCCGTACATCAGGTCGTACCAGGTGCCGGGCTCGATGCGCTTGACGAGACGCATCAGGATGCGCCGCATGCGCACCTGGTGGAAGTGCTCGCCCGGGCTGCGGGCGCTCCTCGATGGCGTAGTCGAGCAGCGAGCGCAGCTTGTGCTCCAGGTCCTGGCTCTCCCAGTCGCGGCCGTGCGCGGTCAGCGCGAAGGTGCGCTCGCCGGTCGACTCGATGATGCGCTCGTGGCGCGCGAAGGCGTAGATGAAGTCGAGCACCTCGGCGCGCGAGAGCTCGCGGCCGGGGTTGGGGATCAGCTCCTCGAGCAGGCGCTTCTCGGTCGTCTTGAAGATGTCGCCGCGCACCGTGAAGCGCACGTTGTGGTCGAGGATGAAGCCCATGAAGCGCGAGATGTTCGAGACGAGATCGACGCCCAGCGCGGCCTCCTCGTGCGGCCGGTCGGGGTCGCCGGGCACGGCGACGCGCCGCAGCCAGGCCAGCGCGACCTCGTTGAACACCAGCAGCGTCTCGTCGTTGTGCTGGATGCCGTAGCGCGAGAGGTCGAGCCGCTCGACCGTGCCGACCAGCGATTCCTCGAGCACGTGGCCCCAGCAGCGGCCGTCCCACTCCTGCGCCGTGTCCATGCGCTCGAACAGTCCCTTGGGCAGGATGCCGCCGAATTCCATCACGGCCTTCTCGACCAGCGCGCGCAGCTCGGCCGGCAGGCGCTCGACGCGCGCCACGGCCGCGGCCTCGTTGACGTACATCTTGTACAGCTCGCGCAGGCGCGAGGGCGGCGTGCGCGCCGCGCGCGCCGGGTCGTCGTAGAGCCGGTCGAGGTAGCCGCGCAGGCTGAAGAGGTCGATCACGCCGCGCCGCCGCGCGCGCCGCGGCGCACCAGCGTGTCGCCGAGGTCGGCCGGCACGGCGAAGGCGCGCGTGCCGTACTCCAGCGCCGCCTGGCTGCGGCTCTCGACCACCAGCGCGTGGCGCTGCAGCGCGAGCAGCGTGGCCTCGAGGTCGTAGCTCGAGAGGTACGAGAGGGCGCGCGCGTTGATCAGCTCGGGGAAGCTGCACTGGTAGCGCGGCGCGTCGAGGTGGTGCTCGAGCACGGCCTGCAGGCGCTTGCCGAGCGCGCCCACGCGCTCGGCCACGATGCGCGCGTCGGCCATCCACTCCAGCACCTGGCGCCGCAGGAGCTCGCGGTCCTCGGGGATGCGGCCCTGCGTTCTGGCCCGACCAGAAGCGGTAGAGCTCGGGCAGGTCGCTCTCGCGCAGCGCGCCCACGGCGCTCCGCCGCGCGCGCACGCGCCGCGCGCGCGCGCTGTCCGTTGCCGTCGCCGTCTGACGGCGTTCCCGTTGTGCCTGCGCTCATGTCGCGGCATTCCTGCGCTTGGCGCACCCAGCGCCTGGCTCTCGACGATCTCGTAGGCGTAGCCCTGCTCGGTCAGGAACAGCTGGCGCTTCTGCGCGAAGTCCTGGTCGCGCGATCCGAGCGTGACCACGGAGTAGAACACGGCGCCCGAGCCGTCGGACTTCGGGCGCAGGATGCGCCCGAGGCGCTGCGCTTCCTCCTGGCGCGAGCCGAACGTGCCCGAGATCTGGATCGCGACGTTGGCGTCGGGCAGGTCGATGGCGAAGTTGCCGACCTTCGAGACGACCAGCAGCGGGATCGCGCCGCTCTTGAAGCCGGCGTAGAGCCGCTCGCGCTCGGCGGTCGGCGTCTTGCCGGTGATCAGCGGCGCCTGCGAGGTGGCGCGCCAGCGCGTCCAGCTGGTCGAGGTACTGGCCGATGACCAGCACGTGCGCGCCGCGGTGGCGCTCGATGAGCTGCTCGACCACGGCGCAGCTTGGCCGGGTTCTCGCTGGCGACGCGGAACTTGCCGCGCGCGTCGGCGGCGGCGTAGATCGAGCGCAGCGTCGGCTCGAGCGGCACGCGCACCTCGATGCAGGTCGCCGGCGGCGATGAAGCCCTGGCCCTCGAGCACCTTCCAGGGCACGTCGAAGCGCTTGGGCCCGATCAGGCAGAAGACCTCGTCCTCCTTGCCGTCCTCGCGCACCAGCGTCGCGGTCAGGCCGAGGCGCCGGCGCGCCTGCAGGTCGGCCGTGACGCGGAAGACCGGCGCCGGCAGCAGGTGCACCTCGTCGTAGATGATCAGGCCCCAGTTCTCGCGCGAGAAGAGCTCGAAGTGCTCGAACTCGCCGGCCTTCGGCGCCGCCAGGTGAGCATCTGGTAGGTCGAGATCGTCACCGGCGCAGACGCTCTTCTCGTCGCCGGTGTACTCGCCCACCTGGTCGGGCCGCAGGTCGGTCTTGTCGAGCAGCTCCTCGCGCCACTGCCGCACCGCGACCGTGTTGGTCGTCAGGATCAGCGTCTTCTCGCCGACCAGGTTCATCACGCCCAGCGCGACGACGGTCTTGCCGGCACCGCAGGGCAGCACGATCGACGCCGCTGCCGCCCGCGCACGCTGCCGCCGGCGTGGAAGGCCTCGGCCGCATTCGACTGGTAGGCGCGCAGACCGAAGGGCCGGCCCGAGCGCGAGTCCTTGCGCAGCTCGATCGGCAGCTGGTCGCCCTCCAGGTAGCCGCCGCGGTCGTCGACCGGGTAGCCGATCTTGATCAGCGCCTGCTTGATCGTGCCGCGCGACATGGCGGCGTCAGGAAGACGCGCCCCTCGCTCGCGCACGACCAGCTTGCGGATCGCCTCGTGGCCGAGCACGTCGCGCCAGCGCGTCGGGATCGCGCCGAGACGAGCTCGAAGCGCTCGGCCGGCCCTCGACGCGCTCGATGCGCAGCAGGCCGTAGCGCCCGATCCACTCGCGCATCTCCTGCAGCACGTTGCGCGGCACGGGCACGCAGGAGAGCTCCTCGAGGATCGCCGGCGATGCGCTCGGCGGTCATGCCCGATCGCGGCCGCGTTCCAGATCGAGATCGGCGTGATGCGGTAGGTGTGCAGGTAGTCCGGGCTCTTCTCGAGCTCGGCGAAGAGCGCCAGCTGGTCGCGCGCCTCGGCGAAGCGCGGATGCTCTTCGGTCAGCGGCCGGCCCTGCTCGTCCTTGACCGGCCGGCCGGAAGCGTCGACCAGCGAGCGCACGGTGTGCAGCATCAGCGAGCGGTCGCTCTGCACGATCAGCGGATTGCTGGCCTGCATCATCGCAGCACCTCCGCCTTGGCGCGTGCGCGACGCGCGCGCGCGGGCTGCAGCTCGCGCGCCAGGTACGGACCGGTGACGGAGGCGGGATCGCGCGCCAGTTCCGCCGGCGTTCCCGACGCGATCACCCGCCCGCCCGCCTCGCCGCCGCCCGGGCCGAGCTCGACGAGCTCGTCGCAGATCGCGAGCAGACCGAGGTGGTGCTCGATCAGGATCACGGCGTCGCCGCGCGCCGCCAGGCGGTCGAGCACGCGCGCGAGGTACTGCACGTCCGATTGCGCGAGTCCCGTGCGACGGCTCGTCGAGCACCAGCACGCTGCGCCCGCCGCTCTCGGCGCGCGCCAGCTCGGCCGCGAGCTTGACGCGCTGCGCTTCGCCGCCCGAGAGCGTGGTCGAGCTCTGGCCGAGCTGCAGGTAGCCCAGGCCGACGTCGCACAGCGTGCGCAGCACGGGCACCAGCGCCGGCTGGTGCTCGAAGAAGGCCGAGCGCCTCCTCGGCCGTCAGCTCGAGCGCGTCGGCGATCGTGCGGCCGCGCCAGCGCACGTCGAGCACCTCGGGCGCGTAGCGCTTGCCGCCGCATTCCTCGCACACGAGCCACAGGTCGGCCAGGAACTGCATCTCGACCTTGGTCGAGCCCTTGCCCTCGCAGGCGACGCAGCGGCCCTTGGGGCTGTTGAAGAGAAGCGGCCGGCGTCGAAGCCGCGCGCGCGCGCCTCGGGCGTGCGCGCGTAGAGCTCGCGCAGCGGCTCCATCAGCCCGGTGTAGGTCGCCGGGATCGCTGGCCGGCGTGCGTCCGATCGGGCGGCGTCGACCACGCACCACGCGCGTCTCGATCGGCAGCCGGGCGAGCTTCTTCCAGCGACCCTGCGGCCGTTCGCCGCGCAGCGCAGGCACGAGCGTCCTCGATCAGCGTGCTCTTGCCCGATCCCGAGGGCCCGCACACGCCGGTCATCGCGCCGAACGCGAAGCCGAAGTCGACGCCGTGCAGGTTGTGCAGCCGCGCACCCGTGAGCAGCACGCGTTCGGGTCGCGGGCCCTGGACCTGCGCGCGTGCCTCGCGCGCGAGCGCGATCTCGCCGCGCAGCGCGGCGCCGGTCTTCGAGCTCGGGTGCGCGCGCGAGCTCCGCCGGCGGGCCGCTCGCCGACGATCGTGCCGCCCTGCCGGCCCGCACCCGGCCCGAGGTCGACGATCCAGTCGGCGCGCTCCATCACGGCTCGGGTCGTGCTCGACGACGAGCACGCGTGTTGCCGCGCGTCACGCAGCTCGCGCAGCGCGTCGGTCAGCGCGTCCGTGTCGCGCGGGTGCAGGCCGACGGTCGGCTCGTCGAGCACGTAGCACACGCCGTCGAGCTGCGAGCCCAGGCTGGCCGAGAGCCGCACGCGCCGCGCCTCGCCGCCCGAGAGCGTGGCGGTCGCGCGGTCGAGCGTCAGGTAGGCCAGGCCGACACGATCGAGCAGACCGAGACGCGCGCGGATCTCCTCGACGACGGCGCCGACGCTCTGCACGAGCTTGGGTTTTCCCGCGAGCTCCTGCGACCAGGCGTGCGCGGCGCCGACCGAGGACTTCAGCAGTTCGGGCAGTCGCAGCTTGCCGACGGTCACGGCGCGCGTACTCGGCGCGCAGGCGCTCGCCCGCCGCAGGCGGAGCACGTGCGGCGCAGCATCACCTGCTCGAGGATCGAGGCCCACTCGGGGTCCTCGGTCTTCTTGTGCCAGGCGTCGACGTGGCCGCACAGGCCCGGCCAGGCGGCGCGGAACTCCTCGGCGATCTCGGCGTTCTCGGTCGAGCGCTCGAGCTTGACGTGGTAGCTCGCGCGCGCGCCCTTGCCGGTCGCGAGCAGCTCGCGCTCGGGCCCGGTCAGCTTCTCCCAGGGCTTGCCGAGGTCGATCTTGTGCGCCTTCGCGACCGCGCGCAGCAGGCCCTCGTAGTAGCCCTTGCCCTTGGCCAGGTAGCGGCCGAGCTTGCCGTGCAGCGCGCCGTCGTCGAGCGGGAGCTCGGGGTGCGTGACCAGCAGCTCGATGTCGCAGCTCAAGTGTTCGCCCAGTCCGTCGCACTCCTCGCAGGCGCCGACGTGCGTGTTGAACGAGAAGTGCCGCGGCTCGAGCTCGCCTTGCGGCACGAAATCGCACTCGGGGCAGGCGCCGTGCGTCGAGTACAAGCGCTCGCTCGCCGTCCTTGGCGCGCACGCGCACGCGGCCGCTCGAGAGCGACTCCGGCGGCGCCTACGGCCTCGGCGATGCGCGCGCGCGCGGCCGGGGCGACGTTCAGTCGGTCGATCACCAGCTCGAAGCGCGCGCCCTCGGCCAGCTCCGGCAGCGGCGCGTCGAGGCGCAACTCGGCGCCGTCGAGCAGCGCGCGCACGAAGCCGGCCGCATTTCCACTGCGCCAGGCGTTCCTTCAGGCTCGCGCCCGGCGTCGACCGGCGCCGCGATCCAGGCCGCGCGCCCGTCGAAGTCGGACACGATCGCGCGCGCGATGCGCGAGGGATCGCTCTTCTCGAGCACGCCGCCGTGCGTCGGGCAGCGGCGCGTGCCGGCGCGCGCCCAGAGCACGCGCAGGTGGTCGAGGATCTCGGTCGTGGTCGCGACCGTCGAGCGCGGCGAGGAGGACAGGCCCTTGGCTTCGACCGCGACGCTCGGGCCTAGGCCCTCGATGCGATCGACAGGCGGGCGGTCCTTGGTGCCCAGGAACTGCCGCGCGTAGGTCGAGAGCGACTCGACGAAGCGCCGGCGGCCCTCGGTGAAGATCGTGTCCAGCGCCAGCGAGCTCTTGCCCGAGCCGCTCGGGCCGGTGACGACCGTCAGCGCGTTGCGCGGGATCTCGACCGAGACGTTCTTGAGGTTGTGCGTGCGCGCGCCGAAGACGCGGATGTGCTCGGGCTCGGCGCTGTGCACGTGCGCGGCGGCCTTGCGCTTCCAGTGCAAGCGCGAGCGGAACTCGTGCAGCGCGACGCCGGTGTGCGAGGTCTTCGTGTTCTCGATCTCCTCGGGCGTGCCCTGCGCGACGAGCCGCCCGCCCTGCACGCCGGCCTCGGGCCCGAGGTCGATCACGTGATCGCGCCGCGAGCACCAAGTCGAGGTTGTGCTCGATCACCAGCACGCTGTGGCCGAGTTCGACGAGCTGCTGCAGCGCTGTCACGAGCTTCTGCACGTCCTGCATGTGCAAGCCGGTCGTCGGTTCGTCGAGCACGTAGAGCGTGTGGCCCTTGGGCCGCTTCTGCAGCTCGGTCACGAGCTTCATGCGCTGCGCCTCGCCGCCGGAGATCGTGGTCGAGGGCTGGCCGAGCGTCAGGTAGCCCAGACCGAGCTGGCACAGGATCTCGAGCGGGCGCGCGATCTTGGGGTGGTCCTTGAACAGCGCCAGCGCCTCCTCGCAGGTCAGCGCGAGCACGTCGGCGATCGACTTGCCGTTGTAGCGCACGTCGAGCGTCTCGAGCTGGAAGCGCTGGCCGCCGCACTCGTCGCAGGGCACGGTCACGGGCGCCAGGAACTGCAGCTCGACGTACTTCGCGCCCGCGCCGCCGCAGGCCTCGCAGCGTCCGCCGGCGACGTTGAACGAGAAGCGGCCCTTCTCGTAGCCGCGCATGCGCGCTTCGGGCAACTGCGCGAACAGGTCGCGGATCGGATCGAAGACGCCGGTGTAGGTCGCGGGGTTCGAGCGCGGCGTGCGGCCGATCGGCGCGGCGTCGATCGCGATCAGCTCGTCGACGTGCTGCATGCCCTCGACGGAATCGTGGTCCTCGGGCGGCGGCGCCTCGCGGCCGAGCTTGCGCGTCAGCGCGCGCTCGAGGATGCGCTGCACGAGCGAGCTCTTGCCCGAGCCCGAGACGCCGGTCACGACCGTGAACACCCCGAGCGGCACGCGCACGTCGATGTCCTTCAGGTTGAATGCGCGCGCGCCGCGGATCACGAGCGCCTTGCCGTTGCCCTTGCGCCGTGCGCCCTCGGGCCGCAGCACGAGCTCGCCGCGCAGGAGCTTCGCGGTCGCCGTGTCGGCCTTGGCGAGCTCCTCGGGCGGACCGCTGGCGACGATGCGCCCGCCGTGGCGGCCCGCGCCCGGCCCGACGTCGATCAGCCAGTCGGAGGCGCGCAGCGTCGCCTCGTCGTGCTCGACGACCACGACCGTGTTGCCGCCGTCGCGCAAGCGCTCGAGCGCACCGATCAGCCGCGCGTGGTCGCGCGCGTGCAGGCCGATCGAGGGCTCGTCGAGCACGTACAGCACGCCCGACAGTCCCGCGCCAAGCTGTGCCGCGAGCCGGATGCGCTGCGCTTCGCCGCCCGAGAGCGTGTCGGCCGAGCGCTCGAGCGCCAGGTACGACAGCCCGACCTCGAGCAGGAACTCGATCCGCCGGCGCATCTCGTTCAGGAGATCGTGCGCGATGCGCGCCTCGCGCGGCGAGAGCTCGAGCGCGTCGAGGCGCGGGCCGAGTTCCGCGATCGGCAGCGCGCACAGCTCGGCCAGCGAGACGCCGCCGAGCAGCACCGCGGTCGCCTCCGGCCGCAGGCGCGAGCCGGCGCAGCTCTCGCAGCGCTGGCTGGCGAAGAGCTTCTGCAGGTAGAGCTTGTGCTTGCCCTCCTGCGCGGCCTTTTCCAGCGCGGGAATCACGCCCGCGAAGCGCCGCTGCCAGCGCACCGAGCCCGAGAACTTCTTCCCGGACCAGCCCTTCTCGTCGGCGAAGCGCTGCTCGCCGCTGCCGTGCAGGATCACCTTCTGCGCCGCCTTCGGGAGCTCGCGCCAGGGCGTGTCGAGATCGAAGTCGTGCGCCTTGGCGACCTTCTCGAGGAAGGCGAAGTGCACGTTGGGGAAGACCAGCGCGCCGCCCGAGTTGCGCGTCACCGCCAGCGCACCGTCGCGGATCGACTTCCGCGGATCTGCGACCAGCGTCGCATACGAGGGCTTGCGCTGCTCGCCGAGGCCCTGGCAATCCGGACAGGCGCCGTGCGGCGAGTTGAACGAGAACAGGCGCGGCTCGAGCAGCGGCAGCTCGCGCCCGCAGCCCGGACAGTTGCGGCTGGTCGAGTGGCGCCGGTCGGCCGAGTCGGTCGCGACGATCACGTCGCCCTTGCCGAGCGCGAGCGCCTGCTCGAGCGCTTCGCGCAGGCGGCCGACTTCCGCTTCCGCAGGCTTCAAGCGGTCGACGACGACCTCGATCGTGTGCCGCACGTAGCGCGCGAGCTCCGCGACCTCCTCGAGCCGCTGCACCTTGCCGTCCACTCGCGCACGAACGAAGCCCTGCTTGCGCAAACCCTCGAGCAGCTCGCGGTGGTGACCCTTCTTGTCGCGGATCAAGGGCGCGAGCAGCAGCACGTTCTGTCCCGAGTGCTCGCGCAGCACCGACTGCACGATCTCTTCCGGCGTCTGCCCCTCGACCGGCTTCTTGCAGGCCGGGCAGTGCGCCCGCCCGGCGCGCGCGTAGACCACGCGCAGGTGGTCGACGATCTCGGTCAGCGTCCCGACCGTCGAGCGCGCCCCGCGCGCGATCGAGCGCTGGTCGACGGCGATCGCCGGCGAGAGCCCCTCGATCGATTCGACGTCGGGCTTCTCCATCTCGCCCAGGAACTGCCGCGCATAGGCCGAGAGCGTCTCGAGGAACCGCCGCTGCCCCTCGCGAAAGAGCGTGTCGAAGGCCAGCGAGCTCTTCCCAGACCCCGAGACACCCGTGATCGCCACCAGGCGATTGCGCGGGATGTCGACGTCGACGCTCGCCAGGTTGTTCTGGCGCGCCTTGCGGATCCGGATCTGACCCTCGGTCATGCCGCAGGAGGCTGGATTCGGGGGAGGAAGCTGGGGTATGGGGCCCGCCGGCGAGCGCCCCGACTTGGGGCACATCCCGGCCAGGATGACATGAGTCGAGCCCTGCCATGCTAGCTCGCCCGAGGGAAGGGCGGGAAGGGGGTTCGGCCCGCATTCATCCCTTGCAAACCCGCCCGGTGCGACACCTGAGTGGCGCGGATACATTCCGCCCCCCCATGAGCCGCCCCACCCCCAAGTCCTCCGGCGTCCTGCTCCTCTCCTCCTGCCTGCTCGCCTGCGCCGCGGCCCCTGCGCCCATGCCCGCCGCCCCGGTTGCAGGCCAGTCACCCGCCCCCGCGCCCGCCGCCGCCGGCGTCCAGCCGCACGGCGGGATGCTGCGCTTCCCGGACGTCAGCGCGACGCAGATCGTCTTCGTCTACGCCGACGACCTGTGGGTGGTGCCGCGCGAGGGCGGCCTCGCCAGCCCGCTCGCCAGCCCACCGGGCCTCGAGGTCCTGCCGCGCTTCAGCCCCGACGGGAAGTCGATCGCGTTCGTGGGCAACTACGACGGCGCGCGGGACATCTACACCGTGCCGGCGAGCGGCGGAATCCCGTTCCGCGTGACGCACATGCCGGGCGGCGAGGCGCTCAGCAACTGGACCAGCGACGGAAAGCTGCTGTTCTTCTCGAACGGGCTCGCCGGGCGCGACCGGCAGGTGCTGCTGTACCGCGTTTCGCCCGAAGGCGGGATGCCGGAGAAGCTGCCGGTGCCCTACGGCGCGTTCGCGGACATCTCCGCCGACGGCAAGTGGCTCGCCTACACGCCGCACACGGCGGACAACCGCACCTGGAAGCGCTACCGCGGCGGGATGCAGACGGACATCTGGCTCTTCGACCTGCAGTCGCACGCGGCCAAGCAGGCGACGAACTGGGAGGGCACGGACACGGCGCCGATGTGGAGCGGGTCGCAGCTCTACTACCTGTCGGACGACGGTCCCTCGCACCGGCTGAACCTCTGGACGCTCGATCCCTCGACGCTGAAGAAGAAGCAGCTGACGCAGTACGCCGATTACGACGTCAAGTGGCCCTCGATCGGGCCGGGAGCGTCGGGCGGCGGCGAGATCGTCTTCCAGCACGGCGCCGAGCTCGCGCTGTTCGACATCGCCAGCGGCAAGACGAGCGTCGTGCACGTGACGATCCCGGGCGCGCAGCCCAAGCTGCGCGCGCGTGAGGTCGACGCGGCGAAGTTCGCCGGCGGCTGGGACATCTCCCCCAGCGGCAAGCGCGTCGTGACCAGCGCGCGCGGTGACGTCTGGTCGCTGCCGGCGAAGGACGGCAGCGCGCGCAACCTGACGCGCACGAGCGGAGCGGCCGAGCGCGATCCGTCGTGGAGCCCGGACGGCAAGTCGATCGCCTGGCTCTCGGATGCGACCGGCGAGTACGAGCTGTACGTCGCGCCCGCGGACGGCGGCGCGGCGACGCAGCTGACGAAGAACGGCAATGCCTTCCGGCGCCTCTCGTGCTGGTCGCCCGACTCGAAGTGGATCGCCTTCAGCGACAAGACGGGCACGCTCTACCTGCAGCCCGCCGCGGGCGGCGAGACGCGCACGGTCTCGCGCGATGCGTGGTCCGGCGACCTGATCGGCACGCCGCCTTCCTTCTCGAGCGACAGCCGCTTCCTGGCCTTCGCCGAGCCGAGCGAGGACAACCCGGCCTCGCGCATCGCGATCTGGGAACTCGAGAGCGGCACGAAGCACTACGTGACCTCCGGGATGTTCGACGACGCGCTGCCGGCCTTCGACCGCAAGGGCGACTACCTCTACTTCCGCCGCCGCGGCCACTTCTCGCCCGTCTACGGCGAGGTCGAGCAGAGCTTCGTCTACGCCAACACCGAGCAGCTCGTGCTCGTGCCCCTGCGCGCCGACGTCAAGTCGCCCTTCGCGCCGAAGAGCGACGAGGAGGAGGTCAAGAAGGACGAGCCCAAGAAGGACGAATCGAAGGAGGCCAAGCCCGACGAGAAGAAGGACGACGCCAAGAAGGAGGACAAGCCGCTGCTCAAGGTCGACTTCGACGGCTTCGAGCGCCGCGCGATCCTGCTCCCGACCAAGCCCGGCGTCTTCGGCCAGCTGGCGGTCAACGACACGGGCGCGCTGCTCTTCGTGCGCGGCACGATCCAGGGCGACGACGACGCCGCCCTCGCTCGCAGATCATCGACGTCAGCGCCGACAAGCCCGAGGAGAAGACCGTCGCCAAGGGCGCCGGCGGCTTCGCGCTCTCGGCCGACGGCAAGAAGCTGCTCGCGTTCGTCGACGGCGAGCCGCGCAGATCGGCGACGCCAAGGCCGACGCCAAGCTCGAGGCCGTGCCCATCGCCGGCATGAGCGCCGAGATCGACCCGCGCGCCGAGTGGCGCGAGCTCTTCGACGACGCCTGGCGCATGTACCGCGACTTCTTCTACGACCCGAACATGCACCACGTGGACTGGAAGAAGGTCCACGAGCAGTACGCGCGCGATGCTCGCCGACTGCGCCTCGCGCGAGGACGTCTCCTACGTGATCCGCGAGATGATCAGCGAGCTCAACGTCGGTCACGCCTACTACTCGGGCGGCGACGTCGGCGACGAGCCGCACGCCAACGCTCGGCCTGCTCGGCTGCGACTTCGAGCTCGGCGACGGCGCCTGGAAGATCGCGCAAGTCCTCGAAGGCGCGGCCTGGGACACCGACGCGCGCGGCCCGCTCTCGCAGCCGGGCGTGGACGTCAAGGCCGGCGACTACCTGCTCGCGGTCAACGGCGTGCCGCTCGATCGCGAAGTCGGATCCCTGGGCCGGCTTCCAGGACCTGGCCGGACAAGACCGTGACGCTGACGGTCAGCACCAAGCCCACGCTCGACGCCGACCGCGCGCGACGTCGTCGTCAAGCCGCTCGGCAGCGAGCGCGACCTGCGCTACCGCGCCTGGATCGAGGAGCAACCGCAAGTACGTCGAGGACAAGACCGGCGGCAAGGTCGGCTACGTCTACGTGCCCGAGCACCGGCATCGACGGACAGAACGACCTCGTCCGCCAGCTTCTACGGCCAGACGCGCAAGGCAGCGCTGATCATCGACGAGCGCTGGAACAGCGGCGGCCAGATCCCGACGCGCTTCATCGAGCTCCTGAATCGCCCCGTCACGAACTACTGGGCGCGCCGCGACGGCAAGGATTGGACCTGGCCGCCGGATTCGCACCAGGGCCCGAAGTGCATGCTGATCAACGGCCTCTCCGGCTCGGGCGGCGACGCGTTCCCCTACTACTTCAAGCAGGCCGAGGCTCGGCAAGCTGATCGGCATGCGCACGTGGGGCGGACTCGTCGGCTTGTCGGGCTACCCGAAGCTGATCGACGGCGGCGACGTCACGGTGCCGACGCTTCGGCTTCTACAAGAACGACGGCACGTGGGGCATCGAGGGCCACGGCGTCGAGCCCGACATCGAGGTGATCGACGATCCCTCGAAGATGGTCGACGGCGGCGATCCGCAGCTCGACGCGCGCGATCGAGGAGATGCTGGCCGAGATCAAGACGCACCCGTACACCCCGCCGAAGCGGCCGGCGTATCCCGATCGCAGCGGGATGGGGCTGGATCCGAAGGACAAGTAGCTTCGGACCGTTACTGGCCGCGCGAGCGGGAGTAGCCTCTCGACATGAGAGTGCTGCTCCCGCTGCTCTTCCTTCCACTCCCCGCTCCCCCGCCCTCGACTTCGCCGATCGAGGCAATCCCGGCGGCCCCGCTCTCCGCGGGTGAGGTGCATTGGGCGCCGTGCGGCATCTTCGACCCGCACTTGGAAGGCTGTTGGGGCCTGCGCTGGACTCGTCGGAGTCTGTGCGCGCTCGGAGCCCAGGAGTCCTATTGGATCGAGTGGAGCGAGGATGTCTCGAACGCGTGCGGGGCCCAGCTGAGTTTCGACGAGCCCGACTCCGTCCTGATCGATGCAACGAGCTGGGACAAGCACTTCGCCGAGCTGCGTATCGCGCACGGCGGAACCCTCTACGTCGATGCGGAGCTGGGAAACGGATGGCGACCTCAGCCCCTGCCGAAGGAGTTTCAGCCTGCGGGGCGTGCGGCGCGTCCAGACAGACTCCGCGGCCTCCCTGTGATTGCCGGTCGGGGCGAAACTCTCGTGGTCTTCGCGTACCAGTCCATCTTTCGACTCGAGCACCAGGTCTGGAGTCGTGTGCCTCTGGATCTCGGTGGCCGCGAGCCCGTGGGACACGTAACGAGTGCGCTGCTCGAGGGGCGCAAGCTCTACCTGGGCGTCGAAGGCATCCCCACGGGTCAATTGATCGCAGCGGACATCGACACGGGACGCACGACGGTGGCGAGTGACGCGTTCCCCGCCGGGCCGACCAACGTGACGGACCTCGAGCTCGGGCCGGACGGCAAGCTCTACGTGACCTGCGCGGAACCGCTCTTCGCATTCGGCGGACGCTTGCTCGTGCACGACGGAGACTCGTGGACAGTCCTCGTGGACTCGCCGACAGCGCACAGGCAATCGATCTGCATCTTCGATCGCACCACCGACGCGCCCGTCGATCCGAACTCCGCTGGAGTGTACGTGTTGCCTGGCATCGATTCGGGCGCTCATTTCTTCCCCAGTGCGAACTTCCTCGCTCTCGCATTCGACGATCAGCGGCGTCCGTGCATTCTCTGCAGCGGACTTGGGATCCTGAGGCGGGAACTCGACGGCTCGTGGAAGTGCGTCACACCGGGCTGGGCCGAGTCGGGCGCCGAGGCCTCGGATCTCACGATCGTCGGGCACACCGCCGTGCTCGCGTCGCGGAATGCCGGCGTCGTGCTCCTCGATCTGGAAACGCTTGAAGGCAGGCGCGTCCAGCCGAAATGATTGGCTGATCGAGCAGACACTGACCCAGATCAGGGCGCACCCGTTCACCCCGCCGAAGCGCCCCGCGTATCCCGATCGCAGCGGGATGGGGCTGGATCCGAAGGACAAGTAGCTTCGAATCGTCGGACGGCGTGTCCCGCGTTCAATCGTCTCCGAGGTAGAAGACTCCGGTCACGTAATCACTCGTGAACAGCAGCCCCATGCCACGCGTCGTCTCCTGACCGTGGGCGTCGGTCGCGGGCCGCGAGTACTCCCAGCGTCCGTCTTCGCCACTAATCGTCGTCGGCGGCCCAACTTCCCTCAGCAGGTCGTCGAACGACATGAAGCGCACGCGCTCCAGTGCGGCGCTTTCGTTCGCCCGACAGAGTTTTCGGATGTCTTCCACGAAGGTCCAGTTCACTTGGCGGCGCGCGGACCGAATCTGCGCCAGCGTCGGGAGCTCGAAGCCCTGCTTGCGGATCTTCTTCAATGAATCGGCTAGCGCGTCGATGCGCTGCGCGAGCTGCAGCAGGTCGTCGTGCACATCGTCCGGGCCCTTGGGGCTGGCAGCGAGGTCGGGAGGATTGCCATCCGTGATCGCCGTGGGCTTCAGCTCCTCGCGCGATCCCCGCGATGCCTGCACCGCGAGCGAGGACTCGATGCGCGCGAGCCGCTGGTCGAGCTTCTCGATCGCGCTGGCGAGCGAGGACGCATCGGTCGCGGCTGGCCCGGCGGGTCTGCCCTGCGCCTCGAGCAGTGCCAGTCTCACGCGCGCCGGCCACCAGCCGAGGTATACGACCGCGAGCAGCGCCGCGGCGCACAGGCCGGCCAGCAGCCAGGCGACTTCGATCCGGCCGCCGCGCGCAGCATCCTTCATCTGTCGGTCCTCACCCACGACACGCAATCCCCCACGAAGCCGAAGTACAGGCCACGCCACTTGCCCTCGACGTGCTCGGGGCGCAGGTACATCCAGCTCCCGTCTTCGTGCCGGATGGCGTTCGGGACACCGGCGCGCTTGAGCAACTGGTCGAAGGTCAGCAGGCGCGCCTTCTCCAGCGCCGCGTCCTCGTCCTTGATGTAGAGCTCGGCCAGCTCGCCGATCCAGGTCCAGTCCACGTCGCGGCGCGCGGCGTGGACCTCGTCGAGCGTCGGGAGCGCGAACGCGGGCTTGTCGTGCTCCTTCCAGGCCTGCGTGAGCAGGTCGAGGCGCGACTCGAGCTGGCGCAGATCCTCGTGGAGCTCCTCGGTCTTCGAGAGCGCGACGGGATCGGCCTCGCCCTCGGGGATGGGGACGGGCGCGCGTTCGCTCGGCAGCTCGCGCGGGCGCGAGCGGAGGTCGAGCGCGGCGAGTTTCTGCTCGATGCGGGCGAGCGCGGCCTGGAGCGCGGCGAGGTCGGGGACGGACTGATCTGCCTTCGCCCCCTCGAGGGCCAGGGCCGGCTTCGGCTCGCGCGCCGGAAGCGCCAGCAGCACGACGGCCGCGACGACGGCCCCGCCGGCGATGCCCGCCAGCAGCGAGGCGAGATCGATCCGGCCGGCGCACTTCGACCCGCTCATGGCCTGCCGTTGTACTTTGGACGGGCGCCGGCGGCGAACCCTGGTTCTGCCGGAATCCTGAATCCTCCGCGGCGCTCGTGTCATGCAGCCTTCCGAACCCGTGTCGGCGCCACCGCGACCGCGCGCTGCCGCGGGGCAGCTGAAGCGCGTGCAGTTCTGATCAGTGCACGATGCGCTCGCGGATCTGCGGCTGCAGCTTCGCGTTCGCCGCCACGAGGTGTCCCGCGCGCAGCCAGTCGTCGCCCCCGTCGCAGTCCGTGACGATCCCGCCCGCCTCGCGCACGAGCAGCGCGCCCGCCGCGACGTCGTGCGGCGAGAGGTGCAGCTCCCAGTAGCCGTCGAAGCGGCCGGCCGCGACGTAGGCCAGATCCATCGCGGCCGAGCCGAAGCGCCGGATGCCGCGCACGTCGAGGAAGAAGCGGTTGAAGTTCTCGAGGTTGTTGTGCTCGAGCTCGTTGCGCCGGTACGGGAAGCCCGTGGCCAGGATCGATTCGCGCAGGACCTCGGTTCGCGACACGCGCAGCGGCGTGCCGTTGACCCACGCGCCCTCGCCCGCGATCGCGGTGAACATCTCGCCGAAGAGCGGCAGGTACACCACCGCGACCTCGGGCTCGAGCTTCTGCGTGCGCTCGCTCCAGGCGTACTGCCCCATCGACACGGAGAAGGCCGGCAGCTTGTGCACGAAGTTGACCGTGCCGTCGAGCGGGTCGAGGAACCAGCGCGGGCGCCGGTCGAGCGCGTCCTTGACTTCTTCCTCGGCCTCGATCGCGTGCTCGGGGAAGCGCGCGCGCAGGCGCCCGACCAGGAGGCGCTCGGCGGCGACGTCCGCCGCGGTCACGAGGTCGCGCTCGGCGCTCTTCGTGTGGATCGCCGCGGGGTCGAGCTTGCCGTAGTGCTCGAGCAGCACGGCTCCGGCCTCGCGCGCCGCGGCGCTCGCGGCGGCCAGCACCGCGCGCCGCGACTCAGTCGGCATCCCAGCTCGCGAGCAGCTTGCAGATCGCGTTCTGCATCGGCTTCCAGCAGTTCGTGTTGAGCCCGTCCCACTTGGGGTAGTCGACCAGGATCGAGAAGACCAGCGTGCGCCCGCTGCGCGTCTCGACCAGGCCCGAGAGCGCGCTGGTGCCGGCGATGAAGCCGGTCTTGGCGCGCACGTGCTCGTCCAGGTCGCGCTTCTCGAGCGTGCCCGTCTCGCCGCCCACGGCCAGCGACTCGACGTAGGCGTGCGCGACCTTGGGATCGAGGCGCAGCACCGCGTCGACGAGCGCCGTGATCATCTGCGCGCTGACGCGGTCCTCGCGCGAGAGGCCCGAGCCGTCCACCTGCTGGTAGCCCTCGGAGGGTATGCCCAGGCGCTTCAGCGCCTCGCGCGTCGCGCGCGCGCCGCCCTCGCGCGTGCCGCCGCCGCCGCGCGCGTGGCCCAGCGCCAGGAAGACCTGGTCGGCGCAGACGTTGTTCGAGTCGGTGTTGATCGGCGCGAGCAGGTCGAGCAGCGGGGTCGTGAGCTTGGCCAGCTCGCGCCCGGGCGGCGCGTTGCGCTCGCGCCGCAGCCCGCCGTCGATGCGCACGCCCTGCGCGCGCAGCGCACCCAGCGCCGCCTGGCCGAAGGCCAGCACCGGGTCGGGCGCGGCGAAGCGCACCTCGTACTCGGAGACGCTGCGCGGGATCGAACCCGTGACGCGCAGCTCGCCGTTGCGCGCCTGCACCTGCAGGTCGAGCTTGCCGCGCGCGATGGTCGTGACGCCGATCTTGGGCTTGAGCCCGTTCCAGCGCGGCTCGACCGAGACCGTCGCGTCGCCCGTGCCCTTGTCGGGGTGCACCAGCGCCGTCAGGCAGCCGGCGTTGGCGTTCAGCCCGCCGCACAGGGCGCAGAACTCGGCCCAGTACTGGTTGGGGTTCGGCCAGGCGGGACCCGGGCCGGGATCGAGGAAGTCGCCCTCGTCGAGCACCAGCGCGCCCGAGACCGAGCTGATGCCGGCGGCCTTCAACTGGCGCGCGATCTTGACGAAGAAGAAGTCGACCTTGCCGTGCGCCGGCGGGTCCATGCTGCTGTCGAAGAGCGGGTCGCCGCCGGCGCGCACGACCAGGTCGCCCTGCAGCACTCCGTTCTCGATCGGCGCCGAACTGTCGAAGCGCGTGACGAAATTCCAGTCCGGGCCCAGCGTGCACAGCGCGGCCGCGGTGGTGAAGAGCTTCTGGTTCGAGGCCGGCCGCATGGGGCGCTCGGCCTCGAGCGCCACCAGCTCGCCACCGCGCCCGGCCTCGCGCACGTGCACCGAGACGTGCACGTTGGCCGCGCCGACCTTGGCCTTGGTGCGCTCGCGCGCGGTCTCGAGCGCCGCGCCCACCAGCTGCTGCACGCGGTCCTCCAGCGCCCGGTCGCGCGTGCGCGGCTCGGGCGCGTTGGCGAGCAGGATCGAGAGCGCGGCCGGCGGCGAGATGCGGTGCACGGCGCGCTCCTCGCGCGAGCCGTCCTCGGGCCCGTCCAGCGGTCCCTGCGCGGAGGGGTCTGCGGCCCACACGTGCGCCGCGGCCTCGGCCTGGCCAGGCTCGTCGAAGAGCGGCCGGAACGCACGCCAGAGCACGAACAGGCACAGCCCGTTCGCCAGCATGAGCAGGCTCACTCGCGCGAGGGAGGGGGGCGGTCGTCGTCGGTTGCTAGGGTCCATACGGTTTCGTACACGAGCACGCTGGTACGGCGCATCTTCTCCAGATCGAGCTTCTCGATCGTGTCGCGCCAGGTGTGGTAGTCCGGATTCCGGTCGATCGGAAGCCCTTCGAAGAAGAACAGCACCGGCAATCCGAGCTGGTGGAACGAGTAGTGATCCGAGCGCTGAAACAGGTCCTCGCCCTGGCGCAGCACGATCTTGTTGACGCCCGAGGGCGCGAGGCGCTTCGCGCGTTCGATGACTTTTTCGAGAGCCGGGTTCTGGACGATGCCCAGCACGGCCACCTCGTCCTTGTCGCCGCGGCCGATCATGTCCATGTTGACCATGGCGACGATGCGCGACTTCTCGACCGGCAGGCGCTGCGCGAGCGCCTGCGAACCGAGCAGCCCGTCCTCCTCGCCGCTGAACGAGCAGGCCAGGATCGAGCGCCGCGGGTGCGCCTGCGCCAGCGCCTGCGCCAGTTCCAGCAGTCCCGCGCTGCCCGAGGCGTTGTCGTCGGCCCCGAAGCCGATGCGTCCGCGCGTGTCCACGCCGACGTGGTCGTAGTGCGCGCCGATCACGACCACCTCCGCGGCGAGCTTGGCGTCGCTGCCCGGCAGCCAGGCGACGACGTTGTCGAGCTCGACCTCGCCCGTCTCGCACTTCGAGCGCAGCAGCACCTGCCGGCCCTTCCAGGCGAGCTTGTTCGGGCGCGCGCTCTTGTCCATCGCGCGCAACGTGGCGGCGAGGTCGACGCCGGCCAGCGCGCTGGCGCACTCGCAGCTGACCTCCAGGCAGGGCAGCGTCTCCTTGGGGCGCTCCTCGGGCGCCTGACCGTCGTTCCACTGCGCCCAGGTGTAGCGGAAGGCCAGACCCGGCTCGTCCCAGGCGTCGCCCTCCTTGCGCTTGCCCTCGCCGGCGGCCGGCCGGCGCACGAAGAGCACGCCCGCCACCTGCGCCGCGCGCAGGTGCTCGAGCTTCTTCCACAGCGAGGCGTCGGGGGTCAGTTCGGGTCCGTCGAAGCGCTTGGGATTGTCGGGCTCGCTCTCGAAGACCAGCGCGATGCGGCCCTTGAGCTTCAGGCCCTCGAGGTCGTCGTAGGACTCCTTCTTGGAGTCGATCGCGAAGCCGCCGAAGCACAGTTCGCCCTTGACCTCGCCCTCGCAGTGCGCGAGCGGCACGAAGTCCGTGCCGTAGGCGAACTCGCGCGGCGCGCCCGAGCCCAGGTCGAGCCGCAGGTAGCAGGCCTTCTCGTCGGGATGCGGCAAGCGCCGCGTGTACGGGCGCAGGTAGGTGCCCTCGGGCGCTTGCGCGTCGGCCGTGCTGCTGCTCGTCGGCGGCATGGGCGGCATCTGGCGCTTGGAGATCGCCTTCCAGACCTCGGCCGAGTCCGGCGCCGGCAGCCAGCCCGCGTCGCGGTAGCGCTGCGCGAGGAAGTGCGCCGCCTCCTCCTGGCCCTGGCTGGGCGTGTCGCGACCCTCGCGCTCGGGACCCGCGAGTGCGCGCAAGTGCTGCTCGAGGTCGTCCTTGCTGATCGTCGCCAGGCCCGCGTCGAACCCGCCGGCGGACGCCGACGCGGGAGCGCCGAGCGCGAGCAGCGAGCTGTGGAGCAGGGTGAGGATCACGGCCGGGATACCCTCGCAGGCGGCAGGTGTTGCTTCAAGAACCTGCGCGCAGGGGATCCGGCAGGAACGCACCGATCCTAACGGAGAAGTCGCGCGGCTTGGGCTGCCCAGCGCGTGACAGAAATGGAATATCCTAGTGCGTACGCGGCCAGCCGCGCGGGTGCCTGGAGAGGAACTGCCAGGCATCGCGCACGATCTCCTCGATGCCCGCGCGCTGCGGCTTCCAGCCCAGCA
Organism: uncultured Planctomycetota bacterium; assembly: GCA_963829015.1. Lineage (GTDB taxonomy): Bacteria > Planctomycetota > UBA1135 > UBA1135 > JADJLZ01. The sequence goes on from CAWHGR010000001.1 coordinate 1,804,397, forward strand.
GATCGAAGGCCAGCGTCCCGCCGCACACGAGCTCGGGTGGATCGCCGGCGCGCCGCGGCCCGACGCGCAGCGGGATCGGGTGACCCGTGACCTTGCGCGCGGTCTCGATCACCTGCTTGACCGTGAAGCCCGTGCCCGTGCCCAGGTTGACCTGGATCCCCGAGCGGCCCTGCTGCAGGCGCACGAGCGCCGCGAGGTGCGCGCGCGCGAGGTCCTCGACGTGCACGTAGTCGCGGATGCAGGTGCCGTCGGGCGTCGGATAGTCGTCGCCGAAGACCGCGATCTCCGCGCGCTTGCCGAGCGCCACCTGCAGCACGAGCGGGATCAGGTGCGTCTCCGGGTCGTGGTCCTCGCCGAGGTCGCCCTCCTGCGCGGCGCCGGCGGCGTTGAAGTAGCGCAGCGCGGCGTAGCGCAGGCCGTAGGCGCGCGCGTAGTCCGCCAGCATGTGCTCCATGTGCAGCTTGGTCTTGCCGTAGGGCGAGATCGGCAGCTGCGGATGGTCCTCGGTGAGCGGCAGGCGCTGCGGCTCGCCGTAGGTCGCGCAGCTGGAGGAGAAGACCAGGTCCTTGATCCCCGCCGCGCGCATCTCCTCCAGCAGGTGGAACGTGTGCACCACGTTCTCGCGGTAGTACTTCGCGGGATCCGTAACGGACTCGCCCACGTAGCACTTGGCGGCGAAGTGCACGACCGCGACCGGCTTGTGTTTCGCCAGCACCTTCGCGATCGCCGTGCGGTCGGAGAGCTCGCAGATCTCCAGCGGCGAGCGCACGGCCTCGCGGTGGCCGGTCGAGAGGTTGTCGAGCACGACCACCGGCACCTTGCGGCGCTCCAGCAGGCGCACGGTGTGGCTGCCGATGTAGCCCGCGCCGCCGACGACCAGCACGGGGCCGGCGGGTGTCGCGCGCTCGATGTCGATCGGAGGCCAGGCGTGAGGCGTCTGCATCCGGGGAGCTTAGCGCGTCGCGACCTCGGCGCCGAGACGCTGCAGCTCGCTCCAGAATCCCGGCCAGCTCTTGTTCACGCAGCGCGCGTCCTTCACGCGAACGCCCGGCCGAGCCAGACCGAGCAGCGCGAACGCGAAGGCCATGCGGTGGTCGCCGCGCGGGTCGAGCAGCACCTCGCGCACGTCGCCCGCCTGGCGCGGACCGACGCGCAGGAAGTCCGGTCCGCTCTCGCAGGCGATGCCGGCGGTCTCGAAGCCGTGCGCCAAGACGTCGATGCGCTGGCTCTCCTTGAGCGGCAACGTGCCGAGACCGGTCAGCAGCGAACCCGCTCCGCCCTCCCAGGCGTGCGCCGCAGCGACCGCGGCCAGCACGGGCGCGAGATCCGGCTCGTCGTGCAGGTTGAGCAGCACCTCGCGCCTTGGCCGGCCGTGCGCACGCAGGCGATTGGGCAACGCCTCGGTCTCGCAGCCGAAGCGTGCCAGGTGGTCGATCACGCGCACGTCGCCCTGGCTCGAGCCCGAACCCAGGCCGCGCACCTCCACCTTGCCGCCCGAGAGGCAGCCGGCCGCGAGCACCACGGCAGCGTTCGAGGCGTCGGGCTCGATCGTGATCGGGTCCTCGGGAGGCCGCAGCCCGCCGCGCAGCTCGAAGAAGAGCGAGGCGTCGCCCGGCGTGGCCGAGACCGTCACCCCGAAGTGCCGCAGCATCGAGCGCGTCAGCTCGAGGTAGGGCCGGCTGGGCAGCGCACCCTCGACGCGCACGAGGTGCTCGCCCGGCCAGGCGGAGAGCGCGACCAGCAGCGCGCTGACCTCCTGGCTCGAGACCGGGTCGACGAGCGTGAGCAGGTCGGGCGGGCCGATCGGGAACACGCGCAGCGGCCAGGCGACCGCGTCCAGGGGGTCCGTGCGCACGCCCGCCTGGCGCAGCGAGCGCAGCAGCGGGGCACTGGAGCGTCGCGCGAGCGTGCCCGCGGGCACGAGTTCGAACACGCTGCCCGCGCGCCCGCACAGGCCGGCGGCCGCGGTGGCCATGCGCGCCAGCGTGCCGGACTCGCCCAGCTGCAGCGCTTCGGCGCTCTCCCAGCCGCGCTCGGGCCCGGGCGGCCGGCCCTCGACCGCGATCGCCGCGGGCGCCAGCGGCTCGACGCGCGCGCCCGCCGCGGCGATCAGGGCGCGCGTGGCGCGCACGTCCTCGCTGCCCGGCAGGCCGGAGAGGCGCGTACGCCCGCCGCTGAGCGCAGCCAACAGGAGACCGCGCTGTGCGATGGACTTCGAGCCCGGGACGCGAGCCGCGCCATGCAGCTCGGCACCTGGGCAGAGGCCCAGGATCGCGCTCTCTTCGAGTGACACGCTCGGATTGTAGCGGCGCGCGCCGCCTGCCATACTCCGAACCATGGCTACCACGACTGTATTCCTCGGGCGCGACGAGCGCGTGCCCGGACTGAAGCTCCTGGCTTCGGGCAAGGTGCGTGACGTCTACGAAATAGATGCCAAGCGCCTGCTCTTCGTCACGACCGACCGCGTGTCGGCCTTCGACGTCGTGATGCGCGAGGGCATACCCAACAAGGGCCAGGTCCTGACCGCGATCTCGGTCTGGTGGTTCGAGCACACGCGCGAGGTGATCGAGAACCACCTCCTCAGCGCGCGCGTCGAGGACATCCCCGGGCTCTCTCCGCAGTGGCGCGAGAAGCTCGCCGGCCGCGTGATGATCGTGAAGCGCGCCCAGCCCACGAGCGTCGAGTGGGTCGTGCGCGGCTACATCGCGGGCTCGGGCTGGAAGGAGTACCAGAAGCAGGGAACCGTGTGCGGCATCCCGCTCCCCAAGGGCCTGTTGCAGTCGGCCAGGCTGCCGAAGCCGATCCTGACGCCGACCACCAAGGAGGAGAAGCACGACCTCCCGCTGACCCCGGCAGAGGCGCGCGAGCGCGTCGGCGCCGCGATCTTCGACCCGGCCGAGAAGGCCGCGCTGGGTCTCTTCGCGCGTGGCACGCAGGAGCTCGAGAAGCTCGGGATCCTGCTCTGCGACACGAAGTTCGAATTCGGCCTGTGCGAGGGCAAGCTGATCCTGATCGACGAGGCGCTGACGCCCGACAGCTCGCGCTTCTGGAACAAGTCCGACTGGAAGCTCGGCATCAGCCCGCCGAGCTACGACAAGCAGATCCTGCGCGACTGGCTCGAGCAGCAGCCCTGGGACAAGAATCCCCCGCCACCCAAGCTCGATCCCAAGGTCATGGCGCGGGTCGGCGAGCGCTACCTCGAGATCTGCGAGAAGATCACCGGCAGCCTGCCCGCGGGGGTGACGGTTTGAAGGTCGCGCTGCTGATGGGCTCGGACTCCGACTACGCGCGCCTGGAGCCCTGCGTGGCGCGGCTGCGCGAGTTCGAGATCGAATGCGAAGTGCGCGTGCTCTCGGCGCACCGCACGCCCGACCAGGTAGTCGAGTTCGTGCGCGGCGCGCCCGCGCGCGGGATCAAGCTCTTCCTCGCCGCCGCCGGCGGCGCGGCGCACCTCGCGGGCGTCGTCTCGGGCCACACCGACCTGCCCGTGATCGGCATCCCGCTCGACAACCCGCCTCTGGGCGGCCTCGACGCGCTGCTCTCGACGGTGCAGATGCCCGGTGGCGTGCCGGTCGCGACCTTCGGCGTCGGCGCCGGCGGCCCGGTCAACGCGGCGATCTTCGCCGCGCGCGTGCTGGCGCTCTCGGATGCGAGCCTCGCCGCGCGCGTGAAGCGCTTCCGCGAGAGCCAGGCCGAGGGCGTGCTGGCGAAGGACCGCGCGCTGCAGAAGAAACTCGGCGGCTGATGGATCCGCAGACCGTCGCCTGGTCGGGAGGACTCGACGGGCACGTGCGGCTCCTCGACCAGACGCGCCTGCCGCTCGAGTGCGTACTGCTGGAGATCCGCAGCGTCGGCGACCTGCGCGACGCGATCCGGCGCCTCGTCGTGCGCGGAGCTCCGGCGATCGGCGTAGCCGCGGCCTGGGGCCTGCTGCTCGCGTTCCGCGGGCTCGAAGACCGCTCGCGCGAAAACGTCCTGGGCGTCGTGCGCGAGTCGGCCGCGACCCTGGCCAAGGCGCGCCCGACGGCGGTCAACCTCTTCTGGGCACTCGATCGCATGGTCGCGTGCGCTGCGCGCACCCCGGGCGACGGCGCTGCGATCCAGGCCGCGCTGTTCGCCGAGGCGCAGGCGATCCAGCGCGAGGACCAGGCGGCCTGCGAGCGCATGGGCGAGCTGGGCGCCGAGTTCGTCGCCGACGGCGCGCGCATCCTGACCCACTGCAATGCCGGGGCGCTGGCCACCACGGGCATCGGCACCGCGCTCGCGCCCATCTACTGGGCCGCGCGCCTGGGCCGGCGCGTAGAGGTCTACGCGGACGAGACGCGCCCGCTGCTGCAGGGCGCGCGCCTGACGGCCTGGGAACTGTCCCAGAACGGCATCCCGGTGACGCTGATCACCGACAGCATGGCCGGGCGCGTGATGCAGGAGGGCCGCATCGACGCCGTGTTCGTGGGCGCCGACCGCATCGCGCGCAACGGGGACGTGTGCAACAAGATCGGGACCTACTCGGTCGCCACGCTGGCGCGCGCGCACTCGATCCCCTTCTACGTCGTGGCGCCGCTCTCGAGCTTCGACGCGCGCGTGGCCGACGGCCGGGCGATCACGATCGAGCAGCGCGCGGCCGAGGAGGTCAGCGAGGGCTTCGGCCCGCGCACCGCCCCGCACGGAGTGGCGGTCTACAACCCGGCCTTCGACGTGACCCCGGCCCGCCTCGTCAGCGCGATCGTGACCGAGGCCGGGATCGTGCGCGAGCCCGACGAGGCGCGTGTGCTGGCGCTGCTGCGCGCGGCCGGCATCCGGGCCTGAAAGAAGTTCCTTTCAGTCGCGCGCCTGGTGCGACCGATCAAGCGGGCGCCGGCAGATCCGCCGGCTCCCCACCCCCACGCGCAGCGCACCGCCGATGGCATCCCCCCGCAAGAAGTCCACGTCCCGCAAGGAATCGCCCGCTCCCAAGCGCTCGAAGGAGCGCAAGCCCGAGGCGCCGGAGCCGGAAGCCGAGGTCGAGGGCGGCGAGCGCCACGTCAGCGCGCGGCCCGACGAGATGCCGCCCGAGGTGCTCGAGTTCATCCAGGCCATCGACGAGTACAAGCGCCTGCACCGGCGCCCGTTCCCGACCTGGAGCGAGGTGCTCGAGATCGTCAAGACGCTCGGCTACCAGCGCGCCAGCTGAGCCCGCCGCTCAGCCGGGCAGCGCGCCGTAGATCGGGTGCGCCCGTGCGAGCTCGCCGACCTCGCCGCGCACGCGCGCGCGCAGGCTCTCGTCCTGCGGATTGCGCAGGACATCGGCGATCCAGCCCGCGAGGCGCTGCATGTCGGCACGCGCAAGGCCGCGGGTCGTGATCGCGGGCGTGCCCAGACGGATGCCCGAGGCCTCCATCGGCGGACGCTTGTCGTACGGGATCAGGTTCTTGTTGCAGGTCAGGTCCACCGCGTGCAGCAAGTCCTCGGCCTCGCTGGCCCGAGAGCCCGATGCTGCCCACGTCGACCAGCATCAAGTGGTTGTCCGTGCCGCCCGAGACGATGCGCAGCCCGCGCGCCTCGAGGCCCTGCGCCAGTTCGCGCGCGTTCTCGAGCACCCGGCGCTGGTACGACTTGAACGCCGGCTGCAGCGCCTCCTGCAGCGCGATCGCCTTGGCCGCGATCACGTGCATCAGCGGCCCGCCCTGGCCGCCGGGGAAGACCGCGCTGTTGACCTGCTTGATTTCGTCGGGGCCGCACAGGATCAGGCCGCCGCGCGGGCCGCGCAGCGTCTTGTGCGTGGTGAGCGTCACCACATGGGCGTGCCCGACCGGCGTGGGGTGCAGGCCGGCCGCCACCAGCCCGGCGATGTGCGCCATGTCGACCATCAGCAGCGCGCCCACCTCGCGCGCGATGGCCGCGAAGGCCGGGAAGTCGATCGTGCGCGAGTAGGCACTCGCGCCGGCCAGGATCAGTTTCGGCCGCACCGCCAGCGCCTGCTCGCGCACGCGCTGCATGTCGATGCGCTCGCTGCCGGGTTCCACGCCGTAGGAGTGGATCTCGTAGAACAGCCCCGAGAAGTTCTTGGGGTGACCGTGCGAGAGGTGGCCGCCGTGGGCCAGCGACATGGCCAGGATGCGCTCGCGCGGCTGCAGCAGCGCCATCAGCACCGCGATGTTGGCCTGCGTGCCGCTGTGCGGCTGCACGTTGGCCTGGCTCGCGCCGAAGAGCGACTTCGCGCGCTCGCGCGCGAGTTCCTCGACCACGTCCACGTGCTCGCAGCCGCCGTAGTAGCGCCGTCCGGGATAGCCCTCGGCGTACTTGTTGGTCAGCACCGTGCCCATCGCGGCCATGACCTCGCGCGAGGCATGATTCTCGGAGGCGATCAATTCGAGTTGCGCCTCCTGGCGCCCGCGCTCGGCCTCGATCTCCTTCCAAACGGGCAGGTCAGTGCCGCTGGCGGCGCCAGCAATGGCACTCGAATGGCCGCTCATGCCCCAGCACTCCCGTCACGCACATGCAGTCTCGTGCTCATCCCGGCCATGCTAGCGCCTGGGCGTGCCAGGCTCCAAAGTCGCCCAGGAAGTGAAAGCGTTCGAGGGTGGGATTGTGGTTCGGGAATGAGCCTGGAGTGGAACCAGGAATCGATTCTTGTCCCCCGCGTGCGCACGATTGCGCAGGCACCGAAGCGCGCTCCGAGTCGTCTCCAGATTCTCAGCGCACGTGGTCGGACGCACGGGAATCCGGCGCGCAGCTCACTGCGAACTGCCTGACCCGAGGAGTACCGACTGCGCCCCAGAGACGCCGGCGAAGCCGCTCGCCAGGATCATTACCTCGCCGTCATTCCCCGGCCCCCCCCCCGAAATCCACGGGAAAAGTCCCCATCATGGCCAATCGCAAATCGACACTCGTTCTCCCCCTTTCCCTCGCTGCGATCGGTCTGTGCGGAGCTTTCGCCTGGACGGTTGTGACGCAGCAAAGCAGCGGATCGCGCGAGCGCATGCGTCAGCAGCGTGTGGTGCTGCCGAAGGAGCGTGCGGCGGCCGGCGTGCGCTTCCAGGCTGCGCTCAAGTCGAGGGCCGGGGGCGGGTCTCTGCACCCGCTGATGACTCCGGGCGGCACGCCGCACTACTTCGGACCCTACGCGAACTGGGCCTACAGCCCGCTGCCGGCCGGATCGATCACCTCGATCGCGGTGCAGCAAGGTGGCTCGGGGTACACGGCGCCCCAGGTCACCTTCGAGGACATCTACCGGGATCTGTACGGCGCGCCCGTACCCACCGGAGCCGCGGCGACGGCGGTGCTGGACCCGAGCAGCGGCGAGATTCTCTCGATCACGCTCGACGACGGGGGCATGGGGTACACGCTGGGCAGCACGCCGCGCGTGATCATCACCGATCCGACCGGCACGGCCGCGGTCGCATCGGCGACCATCGGCGTCCCCGCCGGTTCGCTCCCCGAGGGTGGCCTCCGCAAGTTCGTCGACTCGCTCCCCGGATTGACGCCGGCCGGAGCGAACAACCTCGGTCAGTACATCCCTGTCGCCGTCCCGGACAAGACGACCTATCCAGGTTGCGATTACTACGAGATCGCGCTGGTCGAGTACGCCGAGCAGATGCACTCGGATCTTCCCGGACCGCACAACCCGAACACGCCCGGAGCGCTCGGGACCAAATTGCGCGGCTACGTGCAGGAGGTCAACGGCGTCCAGGTGGATCAGCCGAACTACCTCGGTCCGGTCATCGTCGCGCAGCGTGACGTGCCCGTGCGCCTGCGCTTCACGAACCGGCTGCCGACCGGAAGCGACGGCAATCTGTTCATCCCAGTCGACACGACCGTCATGGGCGCGGGGATGGGCCCGCAGGGCACGGACTACTCGCAGAACCGCGCCACCATCCACCTGCACGGCAACAACACCGTCTGGATCAGCGACGGCACGCCGCACCAGTGGACGACGCCGGCCGGCGAGCAGACCGACTACCCCCATGGCGTGAGCGTCTACAACGTTCCCGACATGCCCGACGCCGGGCCGAATCCGCCGCAAGGCGTGATGACGTTCTACTACACGAACGAGCAGAGCGCGCGATTGATGTTCTACCACGACCACAGCTTCGGCATCACGCGCCTCAACGTGCTCGTCGGCGAAGCGGCCGGGTACCTGATCACCGACTCGGTGGAGCAGGACCTGATCAACGGAACCAACGACTCCGGCGTCAACCCGACCGGAGCGCACGTCCTGCCCGACGTGGGTATCCCGCTGGTGATCCAGGACAAGAGCTACGTCGACGCGAAGACCATTGCCGCGCAGGACCCGACCTGGAACTGGGGCCTCGACTCGGCGGGCATGCCGGTCACGGGCAGCATCTGGTACCCGCACGTCTACATGCCGAACCAGAATCCGGCGGACCTGAGCGGGATGAACGCCTTCGGCCGCTGGCACTACGGCCCGTGGTTCTACCCCCCGACGCCGATCACGCACCCGCCGATCGCGAATCCGTACTTCGGCAGCGCGGCCTGGGAACCGCCGCTGATGCCGGACATCCCGAACCCCTCGACGCCCGGCGAGGCGTTCCAGGACACGCCGCTGGTGAACGGCACCGCGTACCCCTTCATCGAGGTGCAACCGAAGGCCTACCGTTTCCGCATCCTGAATGCCGCCAACGACCGGTTCTTCAACCTGCAGCTGTATCGCGCAGACCCGTCCGTCGTCAGCCTCGATGGGCGGGCGAACACGGAAGTCCGCATGGTCCCCGCAGTGCCGACCGCAGGCTTCCCCGCGAAGTGGCCCACCGACGGCCGCCCGGGCGGCGCGCCCGACCCGGCCACGCGCGGGCCGGACTTCATCCAGATCGGAACCGAGGGCGGATTCCTCCCGAAGCCCGTCGTCGTGCCGAACCAGCCGATCACCTGGAACCTGGACCAGACCACGTTCGACATGGGCGTGATCAAGGACCACGCCCTCTTCCTCGGCACGGCCGAGCGGGCCGATGTGATCGTCGACTTCTCCGCTTTCGCGGGCCAGACGCTGATCCTCTTCAACGACTCGCCGGCGCCGGTCCCTGCCATCGACATGCGCTATGACTATTTCACGGACGGCCCCGACCTGACCTCCACTGGCGGTGCGCCCTCGACGCTTGCCGGGTACGGGCCCAACACGCGCACGATCATGCAGATCCGCGTGGCGAACACGACGCCAGCCGAACCCTACGACATGGCAGCGCTGCAGGCGGCCTTCGCCAAGACCGCGGCCAAGCGTGGCGTGTTCGAGGCCTCGCAGGACGACGTCATCATCCCGCAGAACCGGTACGACTCGGCGTACGACGACACCTTCCCCGCCGATTCCTACATCCGGATCGGCGAAGACTCGAAGACGTTCAGGACGGTCGCAGGCCCCATGGCCACGCTGCCCTTCGAACCCAAGGCCAGTCACGACGAGATGGGCGGGGTCTTCGACACCGAGTACGGCCGAATGAGCAGCATGCTCGGGCTGACGGTCCCGGGCGCCGCGATCGGCACGAACTTCAACGCCTATCCCTACGCCGGTCCGCCGGTCGACTTGATCCAACCCTCGCTCTCGGGAAGCCTCATCGGCCAGCAGGGTGACGGGACCCAGATCTGGAAGATCGCGCACAACGGCGTCGACACGCACACGTTTCACTTCCACCTGTTCAACGTGCAGCTGATCAACCGCGTCGCCTGGGACGGCGCGCTGCGGCTGCCCGACGACAACGAGCTCGGCTGGAAGGAGACGGTGCGAGTCAACCCGCTGCAGGACACGATCGTCGCCATGCGGCCGATCCTGCCGGCGAATCTGCCCTTCCAGGTGCCGAACAGCGTGCGCCTGCTCGACCCGACGATTCCGGAAGGATCCTGGCTCGCCGCTCCGCCGCCGAACGGGTGGTTCGATCCGCTGGGCGCGCCGATCCTCACCGGGGCCGTGGAAGGCATCCAGAACCACTACGTCAACTTCGGCTGGGAGTACGTCTACCACTGCCACCTCCTCGCTCACGAGGAGATGGACATGATGCACTCAGTCGGCTACGCGGTTGCGCCCGAGGCGCCCACGCTGCTGGCCGCGGTCTTCGACGACAGTTCCGAACAGCTGAGCTGGGAGGAAGGCTCGCTCAATGCGACCGGCTTCACGATCCAGCGCGCCACAGACCCGGCCTTCAGCGCGGGTCTGACCGAATTCACCTCGACGGGGACGAGCTTCGTCGACACGACGCTGCAACGCGCGACGCCCTACTACTACAGGGTGCGGGCCAACAACGTGGTCGGCGACACCACCGTCTATGACGGCGGTGGCATCGGCTTCCCGCAGATCTCGGCCGACTCGGGCTTCTCCAACACGGCGGAGCAGCCGGCGCTGCTGCCGATCGCCGGACTGACGCCGAGCGCACTCGCCTTCGGCGACCAGTTGCAGGGCACGACCAGTACTCCGCAATCGGTCCTGCTCGCCAACAGCGGCAACGCCCCGCTGACCCTCTCTCTGGCGTTCTCCGGCGCCAACGCAGGCGACTTCGCCGAGATGCACGGCTGCGGACTGAGCCTTGCCGCCGGCAGCAGCTGCTCGATCGATGTGACGTTCCTGCCCAGTGGCATGGGCACGCGCGCTGCGACGCTCACGATCAGCAGCGACGATCCGGCCCACCCGCAACTCGTCGTGGCCCTCGGCGGCAACGGCATCGCGCCCGTCGCCAGCCTCTCGACGAGCGCGCTCGCGTTCGCCGACCAGCTGCAGGGAACGACCAGCGCCCCGCAGACGCTGGTCCTCTCCAACACGGGCACCGCGACGCTGGCCTACGGGCTCGCGCTCGGTGGCTCCGATGCCGGCGACTTCGCCGAGTCGCACGCTTGCAGCGGGACACTCGCCGCCGGCGGCAGCTGCTCGATCGACGTGAGCTTCCTGCCCAGCGCCATGGGCGCGCGCGGCGCGACAATCGCATTCAGCAGCGACGACCCAGCTCATCCGCTGCTCGTCGTCGCCCTCGGCGGCAACGGCATCGCGCCGGTCGCCAGCCTCTCCACGGCCGCACTGACCTTCGCTGACCAGTTGCTGGGCACGACCAGCGCCCCGCAGACGCTGGTCCTGTCGAACTCGGGCACGGCGACGATGGCCTACGGACTCGCGCTCGGCGGCGCCAACCCCGGCGACTTCGCCGAGACCAACGCCTGCAGCGGCACGCTCGTCGCCGGCGGCAGCTGCTCGATCGACGTGACATTCCTGCCGAGTGCCATGGCAGCGCGCGGCGCGACACTCTCGATCAGCAGCGACGATCCAGCCCATCCGCTGCTCGTCGTCACCCTCACCGGCAACGGCATCGCGCCGATCGCAGGCCTCTCGACGAATGCGATCGCGTTCGCCGATCAGCTGCTCGGCTCGACCAGTGCACCTCAGACGCTGACGCTCTCCAACACGGGCACGGCGGTCATGGCCTACACGCTCGCGCTCAGCGGGGCCAACCCCGCTGACTTCGCGCAAAGCAACCTGTGTGGCGGCTCGATCGCCGCGGGCAGCAGCTGTTCGATCGACCTGACGTTCTCGCCCGCACTCATGGGAGCGCGCGGCGCCACGCTCGAGGTCAGCAGCAGCGACCTGGCCCAGCCCCTGCTCCTCGTGGCCCTCACCGGAGGCGGGATCGCACCGATCGCGGGCCTCTCGACGAACGCGCTCACGTTCGCCGACCAGTGGCTCGGCACGAGCAGCGCCCCGCAGACGGTGACGCTCTCCAACACGGGCACGGCGCCGCTGTCGTACGGACTCGCGCTCAGCGGAGCCCAGGCCGGCGACTTCGCCCAGACCCACGCCTGCAGCGGAACCATCGCCGCCGGCAGCAGCTGTTCGATCGACGTGACCTTCCTGCCCAGCGCGATGGGTGCGCGCAGCGCAGCACTCGAGATCAGCAGCAGCGACCTGGCCCAGCCCCTGCTCGTCGTGCCGCTCGCGGGTACCGGGATCGCTCCGGTCGCCGGCCTGTCGACCGGCGCGCTCGCGTTCGGCAACCAGCTGCAGGGCACGCTCAGCGCTCCTCAATCGGTGCTGCTCTCCAACAGCGGCAGCGCCACGCTCACCTTCGGCGTCGCGCTCACCGGCCCCAACGCCGGAGAGTTCGCCGAGACGCACGCCTGCGCGGGCACGCTCGCCGCCGGCGGCAGCTGCTCGATCGACGTGACGTTCCTGCCCGCGGCCATGGGCGCGCGCAGCGCGACGCTCACGGTCAGCAGCGACGATCCCGCCCATCCGCTGCTCGTCGTCGCCCTGGGCGGCAACGGCATCGCGCCGGTCGCAGTCGTGTCGACAGGCGCGCTCGCCTTCGGCAATCAGTTGCTCGGGACCCTGAGCTCTCCGCGCTCCGTGACGCTCTCCAACACCGGGAGTGCCACGCTGAACTTCGGGGTCGCACTCGTCGGCGCCAACCCCGGCGACTTCGCCGAGACGAACGCCTGCGGCCTGAGCCTCGCGGCCGGCAGCAGCTGCTCGATCGACGTGTCGTTCCTGCCCAGCGCACTCGGAGCGCGCAGCGCCACCCTGGTGATCAGCGGCGACGATCCCGCGCATCCGCAACTGCTCGTCGCACTGAGCGGCACGGGAGTGACACCGGTCGCGAGCTTGTCGACTGGCCTGCTAGCCTTCGGGGATCAGCCGCTCGGGACGCCGAGCGTTGCGCAGTCGGTGACGCTCTCCAACACGGGCAGCGCGACGCTGACCTTTGGCCTGCTGCTCACGGGCGCTAACCCCGGCGATTTCGCCCAGGCCCTGGGCGGCAGCCTGAGCCTCGCTCCGGGTGCCAGCAGCCCGATAGCTGTCACGTTCCTGCCGACGGCGGCTGGAGCGCGCAGCGCCTTCATCGTGATCGGCAGCAACGACCCCGCCAATCCCGTGCTCACGGTCGCACTCACGGGCAACGGAACCGTGCCGGTCGCTGGCGTCTCCCCGGGCGCTCTCGCGTTCGGCAACCAGATGCTCGGGACGCAGAGTGCCGCGCGCAGCGTGACGCTCTCCAATACCGGCGCGGCCCCGCTGACGTTCTCGCTCGCGCTTACCGGCGCCCAGGCAGGCGACTTCGCAGATACCCACGCCTGCGGCAGCAGCATCCCCGCCGGCGGCAGCTGCTCGATCGACCTGACCTTCCTGCCGACCGGACTGGGCGCACGCAGCGCCAGCCTCGAGATCAGCAGCAACGATCCGGCGCATCCCCTGCTCGTCGTCGCGCTCAGCGGTGTGGGGATGCCCACTCTGCCGGTCGCCCCGACCAGTCTCCAGGCGACGATCGGGGGCACGCCCTCGATCGACCTGCGCTGGATGGATGCATCCGACAACGAGACGAGCTTCAAGGTCTGGCGCGCGACCAATGGCGAGCCGCCCAGCCTGATCGGTACCGTCGGCCGTAGTCCGTCTCAATCGCAGGCCACGGGTGGACGCGTGTCGTTCCTGGACCAGAACGTGGTGGTCGGCGCTCTCTACTCGTACTACGTGGTGGCCGTCAATGTCTCCGGTCCGTCTCCTGCCTCGAACACGGTCGCCCTGAGCTTCACAGCGCCCGCTGCGCCCTTCAAGTTGACCGGAGTCGCGATCCGGATCCCCGGCGACAACGCTCAGGACAGGGTTTCGCTCGGCTGGGTGGACGCATCCACGAACGAGAGCGACTTCCAGATCCAGCGCTCGCTGACCTCGGACTTCGCGAACGCGACCAGCTACAGCGTGCCGGCGAACACGACCACCTTCGCGCAAAACGTGTCCCGCCAGAACGACTACTACTACCGCGTACGGGCGCGCAACGGAGTTGGCCCTTCGGCCTGGTCCGGCGCGATCCTCGTCACGACTCCCTAGCGCCCCGGACAGCGGGCGACGGCCGGGGCGGGTGCCAGCGCGGCCCCCGCCCCGTCGCGCCGAGCCGGCTCAGAAACAGGGATCGTTGACGAACCCGGGCGTGCCCGTGTCGGGGTTGCCCGTGCTCCAGTTCGTCGTCGAGTGGCACCAGTTGAGCGGGTCGTCGTTGAGGTACTGCGTGCGGAAGTTCTCGTTCAGCTGCACCGAGCGCCCGGGCGTGTGCGGGTAGTTGATCGTGTCGAACTCGACGCGGTCCACCAGCGTCCCGTTGGGCTTGGTCAGGATGATCTGGTCCGCGCCCGAGTTGGCCAGCGAGAAGCCGCTGTAGACGTAGTTCAGCGCCACGCCGCCGTTGGTCGACGTGTTGCCGTCCAGGCCCAGCACGAAGCGCTGGCCCGGGCGCATGATCAGCGCGATCGTGCCGCCGCTCGAGAGCGTGTGCGAGTTGCCGGCGTCGTCCGAGAGCGTCCAGCCGTCGAGGTTGCAGCGCCAGGGCAGTGAGTTCCAGACCTCGATCCACTCGCCGTGCGCGTCGGTGACGAAGGTCGGGTCCTTCATGAACTCGGTGATCACGACCTGGCCGCTCTGCGGGAGCGAGCCCTGCGCCAGCCAGGCGCTCTGGAAGTGCGGGTCGACGACGGTCCGGCCCGCGAAGGGCAGCACGGGCAGCGACTGGCCGGCGCTGACGTGGGGAGCCGCCAGGCACAGGGCCAGCGCGGCGAGAGGGACGAAACGGGTTGCGAGAGCAAGGGTCATGGTGGGTCCTCCGAAGTCTGCGCAGACCGGGCACCAGCGCCCGGCCTGCGCGTGAAAGACGCCCCGGAGGACGCGCGGGGCCGGCGCGGCGCGCGCCGTGGAGAAATGCGCCCCGAATCGCATCTACGCATTGCGGGGAACTTGACCGGCGCTCCAACTCGGGTGAGCATTCAAGGCTGCGGGTTCCGTGTCGCGGGGGGGACGGTTTCCCCGGCGATCCCGCCCGATCCCCGTCCCCGACCAGGCCCATGCACCTTCGACTCCCCCCTCTGCGCAGCCGGCCCGCGCTCGTCCTCGCGGCCCTCCTCGTGACCGGCTTCGGCCTCGGCGCCGCGAGCCTGCTCAGCAACCTGCCGCTGCCCACGACGGGCAGCGATTTCCACGAGCCGGGCACGCAGCCGCTGACGCTGATGAACTCGATCGTCGAGTCGGCCAACTGCGCCAGCTGCCACGGCGGATTCGACGAGGCGCAGGAGCCCTACCGCCGCTGGAACTCGAGCATGATGGGCCAGGCCGGGCGCGACCCGGTCTTCTACGCGGCGCTGGCGATCGCCAACCAGGACGCGACCGAGTCCGGCCAGCTGTGCCTGCGCTGCCACGCGCCGGGCGCGTTCCTCGACGGGCGCGGCGTGCCGGGCGACGGTTCGGCGCTCGACCCGAGCCTGGGCGACCTCGACGGCGTGACCTGCAACTTCTGCCACCGCATGGTGGATCCCGTCTACAAGCCCGGCCTGAGCCCGGCGGCCGACATCCCGATCCTGGCCGGCCTGACCGAGCCGCCCGTCGCCTCGCCGCACACGGGCCAGTTCGTGATCGACCCCTACGACGTGCGGCGCGGCCCTTTCGCGCTGGTCAACTTCTACTACCACGCCTGGGAGCAGTCGCACTTCCACCTCGACGCGCAGATGTGCGGCACCTGCCACGACGTGTCGAACCCGGCCTTCTCGCGCCAACCCGACGGCAGCTACCAGCTCAACGCGACCAACCAGCCGCACCCGACGCAGGAGAAGACCGACGAGTTCCCGGTCGAGCGCACGTTCAGCGAGTGGAGCCAGAGCGACTACGCGCAGCGCGCGCTCGACTCGCACGGCCGCTTCGGCGGCAACCGGCCGTTCGTTTCGATCTGCCAGGACTGCCACATGCCGAAGACCACCGGCACGGCCTGCATTCCGGTGCTCGGAGGAGCCGTGCGCTCCGACCTGCCGCAGCACAATTTCAACGGCGTCAACTCCTGGGTGCTCACGGCGGTCAACAACCTCTACCCCGGCCAGACGGGCATGACGAGCTACAGCATCGCCGCGAGCCAGGCGCGCAATCGACAGATGCTCTCCGCGGGCAGCGAGCTGCGGCTGGCCCTTGGTCCCGGCGGACTGCGCGTGCGCGTCCTCAACTACGGCGGGCACAAGCTGCCCTCGGGCTACGGCGAGGGCCGGCGCGTGTGGATCAACGTGCGCTTCTTCGACGCGGCGAGCCAGCTGCTCTCCGAGCGCGGTGCGTACGACGCGGTCACGGCGGTGCTCGACGGCTCGAACACGCGTGTCTACGAGCTCGTGCACGGCATGGACGCCACGATGGCGGGCGTCGCCGGCCTCGCACCGGGCGCGAGCTTCCACTTCGTGCTCAACAACACGGTCTTGAAGGACAACCGCATTCCGCCGCAGGGCTTCAGTCACGCCGGTTTCGCGGCGATCCAGGACGAGCCCGTGGGCGCGAACTTCGAGGACCAGCAGTACTGGGACGACTCGTCCTACAGCATCCCGGCCGGCGCGGTGCGCGCGGAAGTGCGCCTCTACCACCAGACGAGCTCCAAGGAGTACATGGAGTTCCTGCTCAACGAGAACACGACCAACACGGCGGGCCAGACGGCCTACAACCAGTGGCTAGCCACGGGCAAGAGCAGCCCGGTGCAGATGCAGCTCGCCACGCTCGACTTCGCCGCAGGCGCGCAGTTCGAGCCCGTGACCTACGGCCTGGGCCAGCGCCTCTCGACCGGCCGCCTGCTGGAGCTGGCCTACACCGGCAGCCCGAGCATCTCGGGCAGCGGCATGCAGCTCAGGATCAGCGGCGGACAGCCGCAGCAGGTCGCGCAGGCGCTGTGGAGCGCACGCATGGCCAGCCAACCCTTCGCGGGCGGCACGCTCTACCTCGCCAATCCGGTCTGGCTCGGCGGCTCGACACGACTGGGGGCCAACGGCAAGGGCGCGATCGCGCTCGCGCTCGCTCCGGCGCTGATCGGCAGCGTGCGCAACTACCAGGTCCTGACGCGCGACCCGACCAGTCCGAGCGGGGTCTGCCTGTCCAACGCGCTGCATGTCGAGTTCTGGCCCTAGGGTTTGAGTTCCACGCTGGCCGGGAAGACCAGTTCCTCGTCGCCGGAGAGCGCGGTCCTGGCCAGCGTCGATAGGCGCAGCTCCGGCTTGCCGCGGAAGACCTCCTTGTCGTTGAGCAGGATGCGCACCTCGCGCGCGAGGTCGACCAGGCGCTCGTCGAGCAGCACCTCGAACTTCTCGGGCTGCGCGTCGCCGCGGATGCGGATCTCGTTCTGCTCGCGGTCCGCGTCGGCCTCGACCAGCGCCTCGCGCCGCGGGTGCGCCCACCAGAGCCAGTAGAACTGCGGCTTCCAGTCCAGCGCCGGCTGCCAGACGATGTGCGCCGGGCGCGGATCGCGCACGCGCGCGGCGATCTTGGCCAGCAGCGCCGGCATGCCGCCGGGCGCCTCGTCGTGCGCACGCCCGCTGACCTCCCAGTACTCGTAGGCGAAGCCGCCCCAGCGCTTCTGCGCCTCGGCCAGCTTCTTCACCGCAATGCGGTTGGCGGCCGGCGGGACCTGCGGGTCGTCGTCGCTCTGGTAGATCACGAAGGGCACGTTGCGCAGGTTGGGGATCACGCCCGCTGCGATGTCGTCGTAGTTGCCCGAGGGCCCGATGATCGGCGTCGGCGCGCCGGCCGATGCGGCCAGAGCCGCGACGCGGTCGGCGTGGTGCGCGCCCAGCATCCAGGTGCCGTAGCCGCCCATCGAGTGGCCGGAGAAGTAGACCCGGTTCGGATCGATCTTCCAGGTGCGCAGCGCGCACTCGACCAGCTCGAGCACGAACTCCTCGCTGCCGCTGTCGGTCCAGCCGTGCTCGGTCTTCTCGAGCACCTCGGGCGCGATCATCAGCCAGCCGAGCTTGCTCGCCGCGCCCTCGTACTCGCCCGCGGCCGAACCCGCGTCGCCTGAGCCCGCGCCCCCGCCGTGCATGGCGATCAGCAGCGCCTTGGGGTTCTTGTCCTCGCCGCCGACGATGTACAGGCCGCGCTGCTCGGGCTTCTCCCACAGGTAATGGCGCCCGGTCTTCCGCTCCAGCTTGCGCCCCTTGGAGAGGGACTTCTTGAGCGCCGCCTTCCACTTGGCGACGTCCTTGGGCGCGA
Source organism: uncultured Planctomycetota bacterium (assembly GCA_963829015.1). Lineage (GTDB taxonomy): Bacteria > Planctomycetota > UBA1135 > UBA1135 > JADJLZ01. The sequence continues at coordinate 1,822,353 of CAWHGR010000001.1, forward strand.
GCGGCGGGAGCTGCGCCAGCTCGGCCAGGATGCGCGCGCGTTCGGCGCGCCCCTCGCGTGTCCAGCCGTCACAGGCGCCCAGCGCCTCGACCAGCGCGGCAGGGTCGGCCTTCTTCTGGGCGTCCGACGCGTGGTCCAGGATCAGCGATACGAGCAGCAGTGCGAGCGCAGCCTTCACGGGAGACCTCCAGGCTCACTATGCTGCCCGGCTGCCATGAAGCTCATCAAGCGTCTGCTGCTGGTCGTGCTGCTCCTGCTCCTGCTCGGGGTCGCCGGCGCCTTTCTGTTCCTCGATTCGATCGTGCGCAGCGCGATCGAGAAGGGCGGCAGCTCCGCCACGGGCGTCGCGACCACGCTCCAGCAGGCCGACGCCTCGTTCTTCTCGGGCGCCTTCGGCCTGGACGGCTTCGCCATCGCGAACCCGCCGGGCTTCCGCAACGAACCTTTCCTGGCGCTCAAAGGCGCGCGCGCGCGCTGGCAGAATGGATCGATTCTCTCCGATCCGCTGCTGATCGACGAATTCACGCTCGACGGCCTGGAGCTCAACCTCGAGCGCAGCTCCGCCGGCAACAACTGGGGCACGATCCTCGCCCACTTGAAGAGCTTCTCCGGGCCCGCGCACCCGGCCGAGCCCGAGGCGAGCGGCAGCGGGCGCAACGTCACGATCCGGCAGATCACGATCCAGAACACGCGCTGCGCGCTGCATGTCGCGGGCCTGCCGGCCCTGAACGGCGACTGGAAGGTGGAGGTCCCGGCGATCCACATCGAGAGCTTGCGCTCGAACGGCAGCACGGCGGAGATCGCCGGAAAACTCACCAAGGCGGTCGTCGAGGCCGTGGTCAAGGCCGCTGCGAGTTCGGGCAAGGGCGTCTTCCCGGCCGAATCGCTCGACGACCTCGAGAGCGGTTTGAAGGAGGTCGGCCAGGCCGCGCTCGACGACGTGCTCAAGGGCAAGACGGCGCCGGGCGACGCGCTGAAGCAGGCCGAGAAGAGCGTCAAGGACCTGCTCGGCGGCAAGAAGAAGCCCTAGTCGCCGGCCCCCTCCGGGCCGTGCCACTCCTTCCAGCGCTGGTAGACCTTGGCGCGCGAGATGCCGAGCAGTTCGGCGGCCTTGGTCTTGTCGCCCGCGCAGGCCTTGACCGCGCGCTCGATCGCGCGCCGCTCGAGCGCTTCGAGCGGCTCGATCGGGCCGTCGGGCTCGGCGCGCGCCGCGGCCGGATCGCGCAGCAGCGCCGGATCCGCGATCTCGCCCTCGCACAGCACGCACAGGCGCGCGATCTCGTTGGCCAGCTCGCGCACGTTGCCCGGCCAGGCGCGCCGGCAGAGCGCGGCCAGGAGCGGCGGCGCGATCGTGCGCGTGCGCGAGCTGCGCGCGGCCTCCAGGCGCAGGAAGTGGTCCACCAGCTCGGGGATGTCCGCTACGCGCGCGGAGAGAGTCGGCAGCTCGATGCGCAGGCCGTCGAGCCGGTAGTAGAGATCGGCGCGGAAGCGGCCGGCGCGCACCTCGGCCTCCAGATCGCGGTTGGTGGCCGCCACCAGGCGGATGTCCACCTTGCGCACGCGCGTGTCGCCCAGGCGCCGCACCTCGGAGGTCTCGAGCACGCGCAGCAGCTTCGCCTGCAGCTCCAGCGGCAGCTCGCCGATCTCGTCCAGGAAGAGCGTGCCCCCGTCGGCGCGCTCGAACAGGCCCTGGCGGTCCTCCTGCGAGCCGGTGAACGTGCCCTTGCGCGAGCCGAAGAGCTCGGCCTCGATCAGCGAAGCCGGGAAGGCGGCGCAGTTCTCGGAGACGAAGGCCTGCTCGCGCCGCGGCGAGAGCGCGTGCAGCGCGCGCGCGGCGAGCTCCTTGCCCGTGCCGCTCTCGCCCGAGACGAGCACCGGCAGGCGCGCCGGCGCGGCGCGCTCGAGCAGCTGGTGCACGGCGCGCATGGCCGGCGAGCTGCCGACCAGGCCGCTGGGCGGCAGCGCCAGGTGCGCCTCGCGCAGCACCGCGCGCGTGGTGCGCAGGTCGCTCTCCTTGCGCGCCACTTCGCGCTCGAGCTCGCGGTTCAGTTCGCGGATGCGCTCGGTGCGGCGCACCGCGCGGATGGCCAGCGCCGCCTGGTCGGCCAGCAGCGAGAGCAGCCGCTCGGCGCGCTCGGCGAAGGCGCCCGCGCGCACGCGGTGGTCCACGTAGATCACGCCCGCGAGCGCCTCGTCGATCACGAAGGGCACGCACAGGATCGAGCGCAGCTCGAGCGCGGTCACGCTCGCGGCCGCTCCCAGTTCGGGATCCTCCACCGCGTTGGAGATGCGCAGCGGCTTGTGCTCCTCGAGCGCACGCCGGACGATGCTGCGCGAGAGCTCGAGCTCGGGCTCGTCCAGCCCGCCGCGGCGCGAGTCCAGGGCGGTGTCGATGCGCAGCTCGCCCTTCTCGGCCAGCACCAGGAAGCCGCGTTCGCCGCCGCTGACCGCGAGCGCGCTCTCGACGATCGTGCCCAGCAGTCCAGGCAGGTCCTCCTGCAGCACGAGCCGGTGGTTGATCTCCAGGATCTTGAGCAGGTCCATTTCGAGCTCCTCGTCGCGGGCACGCGTACGCGCGCGGGTGATGTCACGTGGCCAGGGATCGGGCCGGCCGAGCAGCGTGCGTTCGAAGCGCGCGCGCTCCACCGTCCCCAGGCCGGCGGCGCAGGCTTCCAGCAGCCGCTCGGCGCGCGCGAGCGCGACCTGCGCCTGCTGCAGGTCCTCGAGCCGCGCCGCCAGGCCGAGCCAGGCGCGCGCGGCGCGGTCGTCGCGGCCCGAGCGCTCGAAGGCCTCCGCGCTCGCGCGCAGCGCGCGGCGGTCGGCCTCGCTCCAGGAATCGCGCGCGAGCAACTCGAGCAGCGTGCGCTCGTCGGGCTGCGAGACCTGCGCGTCGAGGCGCAGCAGCGCGAGCAGATCGCGCGCCTCTTGCGCCATGCCGGACTGTCCGAGGTGCTCGGCCAGCTCCAGCGCGCGCTGCGCCGCGGCGACGGCCGATCCGGCGCGCTCGCCGTAGCTCTCGGCGCGCGCGCGCGCCAGCAGCACGCGCGGGTCGGACTCGCCGGCGGGTGGCGCCGCGCCGCCGGCATTCGGCCGCAGCCGCGCCTCGACCTCCTGCGCGCGCGTGCGCGGCAGCAGCGCGTCGGCCGCGCGCCCGGCGCGTTCGAGCGCCTCCGCGCTGCGCCCGAGCTCGGCCAGCGCGGGCAGCACGCGTCCGCGGTCCGCCAGCAGCATGCCCAGCATGCCGCGCACGAGCCGCGCGCCGCCCTCGTCGCCCAGGCGCTCGCGGATCAGCAGCGCCGACTCCAGCAGCGGCTGCGCGCGGCCCAGCTCGCCGGCTTCGCGCAGGCTGCCGCCCAGCAGCGCGCGCGCCTGCGCCACGCCGACCAGCGCGCCGCCGGCTTCGGAGCACGCGGCCGCACGCTCGAAGCAGCGCTGGGCTTCCGCCTGCCGGCCCTGGCGGCGCCGCAGCGTGCCCAGGTTGAGCCAGGCGGCCGCCTCGACCAGCGCGTCGCCGGATGCGGCGGCGGCCGCGCGGTGGCGCTCGAGCAGTTCCTCCGCAGGCGCGTGCTTGCCGCTGCGGATCCAGCTCAGCGCACGCAGCATGTCGAGGTTGATCGCGCTGCGCGCGGCGAGCGGCGCGGCGCCCGGCCGCGCGAGCTGGTCGAGCAGCTGCTGCAGCTCGTCCTCGCGGCGCGTCTCGAACAGCACCAGCGCCCGGCCCAGCGCCGCCTCGCCCGCCTGCTCGGGATCGAGCTCGCCCGCGCGCGTGAAGTGCTCCAGCGCCTGCACGTGGTCGTAGGAGCGCGCGCAGATCGTGCCCAGCGCGCGCTCGCGCGCCGCCGCGCCGCTCTGGCCGGGTTCCGCGGGCATGCGCGCCAGCAGCTCCCGCGCGCGCTCGAATTCGCCCAGTGCCGCCCAGGCCTGCGCCTCCTCGGCCAGGAGCTCGGGCGCCGGCGGCTCGCCCTCGCGCTCGCAATCGTTGCGCGCGCGCGCGCAGAGCTCGAGCGCGCGCTCCGGCAGTCCACGGTCGCGCAGCAAGGCCAATGCGGCGAGGAAGCGCTCCAAGGCCGGACGCGTGCGCTCGGCCAGCAGCTCGTGCAGGCGCAGCAGGTGTTCGGGGCCGCCGTGCAGCTCGAGCCAGCGCGCGCGCGCGGCGTGCAGCTCGCGCCGCTCCCCGGGGCGTGCCGGCGGGCGCGCGCGGCCGCTCTCGAGCAGCCCGGCCGCGCGCAGCTCCTGCAGCGCGGACTCGAAGGGCCCCGGCTCGAGCCCGGCGATCGCGCGCAACTCCTCGGGCGGCGTGGCGCGCCCGCAGACCTCGAGCGCCAGGGCCAGCCTGCGCGCAGCGGCTCCGAGCGGGTGTGTCGCGCCCGTTCGAGCGTCGACCGCCGCCAGGCTGCCCGTCACGCGCCAGCCACCTTCGCCGCGCACGAGCACGCCGGCCTTGCGCGCGCTGTCGAGCCAGGCCTGCACGGCTGGCGCGCCGCCGCGCGTCGCCGACCAGAGCAGGTCGGCGAGCTCCGCGAGCCGCGAGCGCGAGGTCGGGTCGAGTTGCTCGGCCAGTGCGGCTCGCAATGCGGAAGACTCGAGCGGCGGCGCTGCCACAGGCGCGGCACAGCCCGGAGCCTCGAGCGCGAGCGGAGCCCCCACCAGCGCCAGGCGTGTCCCGTGCGCCTCGCCGCTCGCGAGCAGCGTGCGCGCCAGGTACTCGAGCGCGCGCCGCGCCAGCGGATCGTCGGCAGGCAGTACCGCGACGAGCAGCGCTCCCTCGCCTCGCTCGAGCGCGCGCTCGCTCCACTGGTCGAGATCGCGCGCAGCCGCCGAGGCCCGCAGGTCGACGGCGGGATCGAGCGCCAGCGCGCGCGCGCCACGCAGGCTGGCCGCAAGGCGCAACTCGGCGACCAGCTCGGCGGCCTCTTGCGCATCGGCCAGCGCGACCTGCAGCACGCCGCCGTCCTGCGGCGCGGGCGCGAGCAGCCGCTCGAGCAGCGCGGCGAACCAGGTCTCGCGTCCGCGGCTGGGCGGCCAGAGCCAGCGCTCGCCTGTGCTGGCCGTGCGCAGGCTCTGCACGCTGGCGCGCAGGCGCGCCGCGACCAGGCCGGCCGAAGCGGGGCGCTGCGCCGGATCGCGCAGCACGAGCTGCGCCACGAGCGTGCGCGCCCATTCGCACAGCCCGGCCGGCTCGCTGTGTGCGGCGGTGAAGAAGTCCTCGGAGGGAAAGCGCGCGTAGAAGCGCGCCAGATCGCGCGGCTGCGCGGCGAGCGCGTCGTAGAGCATCGCCCCCAGCGCGAACAGATCGGTGCGCGCGTCGAGCACGCCGGCGGCGAGCTGCTCGGGCGCGAGCGTCGCCAGACTGCCGGCGACCTCCGCGCCGGCGCGCGCCTGTCCGCGGGCCGAGGCCAGTCCGAAATCCGTCAGGACCGGCGTGCCGTCGACGCGCACGATCACGTTCTCGGGCTTGAGATCGGCGTGCACGAAGCCCGCCCGGTGCAGGGCTTCGAGCCCATCGCAGATCCCGGCGAAGACGCGCGCCACCTCGCGCTCGCGGTCGACGCCATCCGGCGGAAGCGCGGCCAGGTGGCCGTCGAGCGTCTGGCCCTCGATCCAACTGCGCGCCAGGAACAACTCGCCCGGCATCGGGGCCAAGCCGTGGTCGACGAGGCGCGCAAGCTGGGGATGCTCGAGCCCGGAGAGCACGCGCAGCTCGGCCAGCGCGTTCCGGGCGGACCCCGGGAGCGCCGGGACCATGCGCACGACCACCGGCTGGCCCTGCCGCTCGCACACGGCGACCGTCCCCTGCAGCCCGCGGGCGAGAACCCGCCTCAGCTGGTAGCCCGCGGGCAGCTGAACGGCCGGTTCGGAGGGGGTCATCTGTCCAAATGCTAGACGGATCTCCAGTGGATGGACAGGCTGGGCGCGCTCAGGATGCCCCAAGAGGCCCGCGACGACCTCTCCTGGGTGGCATATCCTTTGTCCTGTGGGTCCGGCGGGTTCGACCGCCGCCATCATGCGTTCCATCCTCTCGTTCGCGCTCGCGCTCCTCTGCGCAACAGCCTCGGCCCGGGCCGGCGGCATTGCGGTCTTCGAAGGCCCCGCTGGTGGCGTCGGCAACTTGCACATCTACGATGAGCTGAGCGGCGCGCTGCTCTCCGCACCGGCCGAGTTGCAGGGCATCGAGCTGCTGCCGATCGATTTCGCGGGACGCACGCGCCTGCAGGAGCTGCTCCCAGGCCGGCCGCGGCGACGCACGGATGTCAGCGGCGCGAGCCGGCTCGCGCTCGCGAGCCAGCGCGGATCGCTGTACCACTACCTGCGCGCGCTGCCGACGGGCGGAGCGAGCTTCGGCTACTTCCGTATCGCCGCCGACGGCAGCGTGATCGTGCTGATCGAGTGCAATGGCACAGGTCCGCTCGGCACGCAGGAGCCCTTCGTCGCGCGCGTGGCGGTCTCGCCCGCCAGCACGGCGCTGATGGTCGCGACCACGATCGCCGCGGGCGGGAACCTCTACGAGATCGACCTCGCGAGCGCAGCACTCGTCGAGCGGACCTCGGCACTGCCGCCGCTGCGCTTCAGCGGCGCGGGACTCGCCTTGACGGAGACGGTCGGCGTCGCGGCGCACACGACGGGCATCCTGCGCTTCGGCCGCGGCCTGAGCGGCGACGCGACGGCCGTCTCGTTCGCCCCTGCGCCGGCGCCGACCTGGTACAGCGGCCAACTCGTCTCGAGCCGCAATGGACAGTGGTTCCTGAGCAGCGCCGGATCGGGCGCGACCAGCCAGCTCCCGTTCGCCTTCGGCACTTCGGGCAACGCGGTCTCTGTCAGCCAGCAGGGCGCGCAGATCTCGATCGCCGGCTTCGAGCCCGACGTCACCGACGGCCCCTACATGGCCATCCGCGACGATGGCCAGCAGGCCGCCTGGCGCATCGAGGCCGGCCTTACGCGCGAGATCCTGCTGGCGCACGTCCAGCCCCCGCCCGGCGAACTGCCGCAGCTGCTCTCGTCGAACGTCAACTTCCTCGACACGCTCGACGAGATTGGCCTGGCGATCTTCAAGCCCGGCGGCGCGCTGCACGTGGCGATCGGAAAGTCGCCCGCCGGCGCGGGGAACGCACTCGAGTCGTTCGACACCTACCACGTGACGCTGCCCGCCGGCGGCGCGCCCGCGAGCTTTGCCAACCTCTCGCTCTACTCGGGCATCGCGAACCCGCCCTTCCTCGTCGCACCCGCGGTCAAAGCCAAGGATTGGGTCCTGCTGCCGGACCAGGACACGCTGCTGCTCTACGACAGCCTGCCGCCCGACGGTGTGCTCGACTCGATCCGTCCGAGCGTGCCGGGTGCGCAGCCCGTGCTGGGCTTCATCAAGTCGCTCGACGGAATCGAGAGCGTCGGCCGCTGGTTCGTGGCCAGCCTGCGGCGCTCCGACGGGAACAACCCCGAAGAGCTCTGGCGCATGCCGCTCAGCCTGGCACAGCCCGCGGCGCTCATCGCCTCGCTGCCCAGCGGCACGTCCTACTCGCGCTTCGCGGCGCGCCGCGACGGCTGGCTCGCATTCGTCTCGCTCGAGCCCACGAGCACCGAGACGCTGCAGCGCGTGCACCTGCCCAGCGGCGCGCTGCAGATCTGGAACCCCGCCACGGTCGATCTGGGTGCGGCGCTCGGGTACACCTCGCTCGGCACGCTCGCGCTCTCGGTCGACAACCCGGTCAGCTGCTCGACCTGGCCCTTCGGCGCGCAGCCGCCCGTCACGCTGCAGTCCACCAGCGGACCCTGCCAGATCCTGCCCGGGATCTGAATCCGGCAGGCTCGGGCCAGACAGGCGAGCAGCGCCAGGAGCGCAGCGAGCCGCAGCGTGCGGCGGCCCGCGTGCAGGATCCTGCGCGTGACCCCGGCGTCCGCGATCCGGCACACCAGACGCAGCAGCCGCAGGACGCAGCCGTATCCGAAATCGAAGGGCATCGCCGCGTGCAACCCGCGGCGCACGAGGCGGTCGCTCGCCGACTTGAAAATCGGGCCGGCAGAGTGCGAAGTGCTGCATCCCCTACTGCGACAACCGAGGAAGAACTGATGAACCCGCGCATCCTGCTGCTGCTCCCCCTGCTCCTGATCCCCCTGGCCTTCCGCTCGCCCAGCCCGGCACAGAAACCGGCGGCCTCCGGCGGCACCTGGAAGGTCGACGCCGTGCACTCGGCCGTGCTCTACCGCATCAAGCACCTCGACACGAGCTGGTCGATCGGACGCTTCAACGGCATCTCCGGTACGCTCGATCTCGACGAGTCGAAGCCGGCCGAAGCCAAGCTCGCGATCGAGATCGATCCGGCCACGATCGACACCAACAACAAGGCGCGCGAGGACCACCTGCGCGGCCCGGACTTCTTCTCGGTCAAGGAGTTCCCCAAGATCAGCTTCGCCAGCACGAAGGTCGCCAAGAGCGGCGACGGCTACGACGTCAGCGGCGAGCTGAGCTTGCACGGTCAGAAGAAGAGCATCAGCTTCCACGCCCAGAAGACCGGCTCGAGCGACATCGCCGTGGCCGGCGGCCCGCGCGTGGGCTTCTTCGCCGAGACCAAGCTCAAGCGCAGCGAGTTCGGGCTGGACAAGTACACCGACATGATCGGCGACGAGGTCACGCTGACGCTCTCGCTCGAGCTCTCGCACTGAGCGACGAGTGATCACTCAGCGCGAGCTCCTGCTCGCGTTCCTGCTGCCCGCGCTGCTGTGCCTCCTGCTCGGCATGCTGGCCGCGCGGGTGCGCGAGGGCCCAGGTCGGCGCTTCGCGCAGGCCTTGGCCGCAGCCTTGCCCTGCGGACTGGCCTTCCGCGCGGGCCCCGAGGTCGTGACCTGGCTCTTCGCGCCGCTGCTCCTGCTCGAGGCCTGGGCCCGCGCGCCGCGCGAGATCCTGGTCACGCTCGGGTTCTTCACGCTGCTCTTCTTCCGCCTCGCGGCTCCGCCGGCCTGGCCCGAGAAGTCCGCGGCAGGGCTCGCCTTCGGCCTCGCCTGGGCCGCGGCTGCGCGGACGCCGGCGAGCTTTCCGGCCTGGCGCCCGCTGCTGGCGCTGACGACTTTCGGCGGCACGGTCGCCTGCGCCTGCCTGTGCGGGCGCTCCGGTTCGCTCGCGACCGCCGCGGCGGGGCTGGCGACGGCCGTGGGCGCGGCGCACCTGGCCAGCCTGTGGCGCCCGTCCTGGAGCTTCGGCCGTCCGGGCTTCGACCTCGCAGCGTTCTCGTTCGCCGCTGCGCTCGCCTGCGCGGTCTACCTGGCCGAACTTCCGCGCGCCGCGGCACTGGCGCTGCTCGCCTCGCTCGCCGCCTCGCGCCTGCCCTCGTTCGCGCTCGCCTGCGGGGCGCAACTCGCGCTCGCCGCTCTCGGCCTGTGGATCGCCTGGCCTGCCGATGGCTTCGACTTCTGAGCCGCACGCCCGCATCCGCACGCTGAACCCCGCCGCCGAGTCGCGCGCGGGCGAGTACGTGCTGTACTGGATGGTCGCGCAGCGCCGCGCGCGCTGGAACTTCGCGCTCGACCGCGCCGTACGGCGCGCCGAGGCGCTGGACCGGCCGCTGCTGGTGCTCGAGCCGCTGCGCTGCGACTACCGCTGGGCCAGCGAGCGGTTGCACGCGTTCGTGCTGCAGGGCATGCGCGACAACGCGCACGCGTTCGCCGAGCGCGGTGTCGCCTACCGGCCGTACGTCGAGCCCGAGCGCGGCGCGGGCCGCGGCCTGCTCGAAGCGCTCGCCGCGCGCGCGGCGCTGGTGGTCACCGACGACTGGCCGTCCTTCTTCCTGCCGCGCATGCAGGCCGCGGCCGCCGCACGCATCGGCTGCCGCGTCGAGGCGGTGGACTCGAACGGTCTGCTGCCGCTCTCGAGCACTCCGGCGGCCTTCCCGAGCGCCTACGCGTTCCGGCGCTTCCTGCAGCGCGCGCTGCCGCCTTTCCTGGACGAGTTCCCGGCCGAGGATCGACTCGCCCGCGCACGCCTGCCGCGCGCGGCGCAGCTGCCCGGCGAGATCGAGCGCCGCTGGCCCGCGACGATCCCCGAGCTCGCGCGCCTCCCGATCGACCACGCCGTCGCGCCGACGGCCGAGCGCGGCGGGAGCGTCGCCGCGCGTCAGGCGCTGGCACGCTTCGTCGCCGAGCGCCTGCCGCGCTACGCCGAGCAGCGCAGCGAGCCGGAGAGCGACGCCGCGAGCGGACTCTCGCCCTGGCTGCACTTCGGCCAGCTCTCGGTGCACGAGGTCTTCCGCGCAGTGGCTGCACGCGAGGGCTGGACCCATGAAGCGCTCGGCAAGGGCGCCGCGGGCAAGAAGGAGGGCTGGTGGGGCATGGGTGCCAGCGCCGAGGCCTTCCTCGACGAGCTCGTCACCTGGCGCGAGCTCGGGTTCCACCAGCAGCGCCACGTCCCGGACTGCGAGAGCTTCGAGACGCTGCCCGCCTGGGCGCGCGCGACGCTCGAGCAGCATGCCGGCGATCCGCGCGAGCACGTCTACACGCTCGAGCAGTTCGCTGCGGCCGCGACGCACGACCCGCTCTGGAACGCGGCGCAGCGCCAGCTCCTCCGCGAGGGCCGCATCCACAACTACCTGCGCATGCTCTGGGGCAAGAAGGTGCTCGAGTGGACGCGCCATCCGCGCGAGGCGCTGGCGGTCCTGTTCGAGCTCAACAACCGCTACGCGCTCGATGGCCGCGACCCGAACTCGACCTCGGGCATCAGCTGGGTCTTCGGCCGCTTCGACCGGCCCTGGGCGCCCGTGCGGCCGGTCTTCGGCTCGGTGCGCTACATGAGCTCGCAGAACACCGCACGCAAGTTCGAGCTCGGAGACTACCTCGCGCGCTGGCGCGCCTGAACGCTACTTCTGCCAGGTCAGGTGCCAGACGATCGGCTCGCCCTGGCTGAGCGCGGTCTCGACCGGCACGGTCAGCGTGGCCACGTTGCCGTCGGCCTTGAACTTCGTGCCGCGCGGGCGCGGCGTCACGCCGTTGCCGATCACGTTCGTGGGCAGCGTGATCTCGAACTTGACCGTCGCGCCGACCTCGGTCGCCTGGCCCGAGGGGTCGAAGGCCGTCGCGGCGCTCTTGCGCTCGGCCGCGTCGAGCGGGACGAGCTCGCGCGCCCAGTGGATCTCCGGGCCGCGCGGCAGCGAGAGGCGCAGGAAGCACAGTCCGCCTTCGCCTTCGCCGGCCGAGACGGTCGCGTCGGAGAGCCCGAGTTCCGAGAGCCGCGCGAACTCGCCCGTCGCGCAGCGCAGGTCGACGCGGCTCTTCCAGCTCACCCCGCGGGTCTCGAGCGGCAGCGCGCGCGCCCTCGGGCGGGCGCTCCAGCGCGCTGGCGGTCAGCGTGCCCGAGAGGTCGGGACGCAGCTGGATGCGCACGGCGACGGCGTCGCTCTCGTCGCAGCCGCTGAGCAGGGCGGACAGGGCCAGGAAGCAGATGCAGGCATGGATCTTCATGGGGTCCTCGGTCGGCCGGAGTCTAGCCACGCGACAGAGCCGGAAGAAGAACCGACAATCGGCGAAGGATCCTCGCACCCCGGAGAACCAGGAAGCACGTCCTCCATGCCGCCCCCCGTCCCGCCCTCCGACACCTGGCTGCACGGCGCGCTCGTCGCGCGCGCGCCGGGCGCCACGGGCGCGCTGCTCGAGCAGCATCTCGAGCCGCTCTACGCCTTCGTGCACTTCCGCCTGGGCGGCCGGCGCGAGGAGGTCGAGGACGTGGTCCAGGAGACCTTCGCGGCCGCGCTCAGCGGGATCGGCTCGTTCGACGGCCGCTCGAGCCTCTCGACCTGGCTGTGCGGGATCGCCAAGAACAAGATCCGCGCCAGCCGTTCCCGGACGCGCCCGCGTTCGCTCGAACAGGCGCTCGAGGAGAGCGACCCGCAGATCGACGCGATCCTGGCCGAGGTCGCGCGCGAGCCGCTGCCGGAGCAGGTCCTGGAGCGCAAGGAGACGCGCGAGCTGGTCGGCGCGACGCTCTCCTCGCTGCCGGCGGACTACCGCGAGGCGCTGCTCAGCAAGTACGTCGAGGGCCTTTCGACCGACGAGCTCGCGCGGCGCGCCAACAAGAGCGCCAAGGCCGCCGAGTCGACGCTCACGCGCGCGCGCACGGCCTTCGCACGCGTGTTCGAGCTGCTCGCCCGGCGCCGCGGAGGGCTCGAGGAATGAACCCCGACGTCCTCGAGGCCAACCTGCGCGCGCTGCTGACGCGCGCCTACGTGCCGGTGCGGCCCTCGAGTGCCTTCCGCGCGCGCCTCGCGCGCGAGCTCGAGCGCCGTCCCCGGAACCGGCTCTGGCGTCTGGCAGCCGCGGCCGCGCTGCTCGGCGTCTGCGGCCTCGCGTGGCGGCTCGTCTCCGCGCCCGCGCACGTCGAGCAGACTTCGATGGTCCGGCTGGACGGGCAGGAATGGCGCCGGCTCAGCGACCGCGAGCTGCAGCGCGGCGTCGAGTACGAGCGCGGCACGCTGGAGCTGCGCGTGCTGCCCGGGCGGCACGAGACGCATCTGGCTCGGCGCGCACGGATCGATCGGCCTCGACGAGTCCGCCGAGCTGCGCCTTGCGGACGGCGCGGCCGAGCTCGCCGCCGGGCGTGCGCGTTTCGACCGGCTCGAGGCCGGTCCGGCCTGGCGCATCACGGCAGGCGGCGTCAGCTTCGAGCTCGCCAGCGGCTCGCTGCGCCTCGAGCAGCGCAGGCCCGAGCTGCTGGCCGTGCTCGAGGCCGGCGCCGCGATCTTTGGTCCCGCGCGCGAAGAGCTGCCGGCGCAGCGCGAGATGCTCTTCCGCGACGGCCTGCTCGTCGATCGGCCCGTCCTGCTCGAGGCTCAGGGTTCGGGAGGCACGCGCATCGCGTTCGGGGTCGGGAGCGACCGCCCCGAGGAGCTCCCCCCCGCAGCCGGCGCACCACTGCTGCGTTTCGCCGGCCGATTGCGCGGGCCCGATGGCACGCCCTGGAGCCGTGAGTTCACGCTCGTCCTGGTGCGGGAAGAGCGCCTGCCCAACGTGGCGCGCGCGATCCCGCGCTCGTTCCAGGACGCACAGGGTGCGTTCGACTTTCCCGTTGCGCGCCCCGGGCGCTACACGCTCTTCGCGCTGGCTGCGGGCCAGGCGACGCTGCACCGCGCCGGCCTCGAGCCTTCCGCCCTCGAGCTGCAGCTCGAGCCGGGCACCAGCCTACGCGGCCGCGTGCTCGATGCGCAGAGCGGCCTGCCGATCGCAGGCGTGACGGTGCTCTCCGAGGACGATGCGCCGGCGCAGCTCCTCGACTTCGACCCCGCCGAGCTGCCGCACGAGCTCGCCGCCCGCGCCACGACCGACGAACAGGGACGCTTCGTGCTCGAGCATCTCTCGAGCGGCCTGCACACACTGCGCGCCTCGGCCGCGGGCCGCTCCGCGGCCTGGTCGCCGCGCATCGACAGGCGCAGCGCGCACTCCGAGATCGAGCTGCGCCTCGGTTCCGGCGGGACCATCGAGGCCGAGGTCGAGCCGCCGCGCGCGGGAGCGCTGCTGGTCGCGAGCGCGGTCGACTACAGCTTCCAGCGCCCGTGCCTCTCGTACGCGCTGGCGCGCACCGACGCGCTCGGACAGGCACGCTTCGAGCACCTCCCGCCCGGCCCCTTCGTGGTGCTCTCGGCCGAGGCGCAGCCGACCACCGACGTGAGCTTCACGCTCGTGCGCGAGGGCGCCAGCACGAGCGTGCACCTCGGGCCGGTCGCCAGCGACCACGCGCTCGACGGCCGGTTGCTCGACCAGGCCGGCGCACCGCTCGCGGACGTCGACCTGATGCTGCAGTCCGCGCAGGGAGGGGAAGGCCTGTGGAGCTCGCGCCGCACCGACGCGCAGGGACGCTTCCACTTCGACGGCGTGCGCTCGGGCCGCTACAGCCTGTTCGCCGGCGACCTGGGCCGGAACTTCGTCGAGATCGACCGCCCGGAGGTCGGCACGCTCGACGTCGTGCGCGAGATCGTGCTGCCGCGCGGCCAGATCGCCGGGCGCGTGCGCGTGGCCTCGAGCGGCGGCGAGCTCGCGCAGGCCTGGCTGCTGGTGCAGCGCCAGGAAGCGGCCGGCTGGCGCTTCGCCGGCAAGACGCAGGCCGACGCGCACGGCGCCTGGAGCTTCCGCAACCTCGCGCCCGGCACCTGGCGCGTGATCGCCTACGCGCAGAGCGAGCGCCTCGCGCCTGCACCCAGCCAGCCGCTGGTCGTGGACGAGGCGGGCGAGCCGCTCGAGGTCGAGCTCGCGCTCGGGCCGGGCGCGGCGCTCGAGCTGCAGCTCTCGGACGGGCAGGGCCAGCCTGTCGCCGGCGCGAGCATCGAGCTGCGCGACGGCCGGGGCGAGCTGTGGAAGTTCTCGCCCGCCGACCGCAGCGATCCCGCCGGCCGCTTCGCCGTCCCCGGCATGCCGCCCGGAAACTGGACGGTCCGCGTCGCCAAGAGCGGCTGCGCGGACGCGCTACGCACCATCCAACTCGAGGCCGACCAGCTGTCGACGCTCGAGATCCAAGTCGTCACTCGCTGAGAACCCCACATGAAAGCCCTGCTGATCCTCGTCTCTCTCGTCGCCGCCCTCGGCGTCGCCGCCATGCTCACGTTCACCCTCCGCGCCCCAGAACCGCAAGCCGCGGCCTCCGCACCGAGCGAGGTCGCCGACCTGCGCGCGGAGGTGAAGGCGCTGGCGCAGCGCGTCGACGCCCTGCAGGCGGACAAGTCCACCAGGCTCGAGTCGAGCGGCGGCGCACGACTTTCGCAGAGCGATGTCGATGCGGCCGTGGAGCGTGCGCTGGCGACGCGCGTTCCTGATGCGGCCCCGACCGCTCAGAGCGCACGTCCTGCGCCCAAGCTCGACGCGGCGAGCGCCTTCGCGCAGCTGACCGATCCTGCGGTGAGCTGGGAAGACCGGCGCAAGAAGTGGAGCGAGCTCTCCAAGGCCGGCCTGCTCGACGAGGTGCTCGCGCTGTACGAGAAGCAGGCCGCGGACAATCCCAACGACACCAAGGCGCAGACGGCGCTCGGCAACGCCTACCTCAACAAGCTCTTCAACAGCCCGCAGGGACCCGAGGCGGGCGTCTGGGGCGGGAAAGCCGACAAGGCCTTCGACCGCGCCCTCGCACTCGATGACCACAACTGGGAGGCGCGCTACGTCAAGGCCGTCAGCCTCTCCAACTGGCCGGCCTTCATGGGCAAGCGGCCCGAGGCGATCTCGAACCTGGAGATCCTCGTGCAGCAGCAGTCGCAGGGACCGCTGCAGCCGCACTTCGCGCAGGCCTACCTGACGCTCGGCAACCTGTACAAGGACTCCGGCAGCGCCGACAAGGCGCTCGCGATGTGGCAGCAGGGCCTGGCGCTCTTCCCCGACAACGCGGACTTCCAGAAGCAGATCCAGATCGCGCAGCAGCACTGATGGACGCGCCGCGGGAGTTTTGATCTCCTGCGGCGCATGCGTTCCTCCCCCGCCGGCGTCGTGACCGCCTCCGGTCCGCGCGCGGCGGAGGAGCGGCTGCTCGCGGCGCTCGAAACGGACCTGCTCGAGCTGCGCGCGGATCTCGCGCGGCTCGCTCGACCGCTATATGTGGTGGTGCCCTCGGAAAGCCTGCGCCTGGCGCTCGAGGAGCGGATCGCGGCGCGCTCCTGCGGGCCGGCGCTGGGCATGCAGGTCCTGACCCTGCACCGCTTCGGACGCCTGCTCCACGAGCGCGGGGGGGTGGAGTGGCCGCGCGGCGAGGCGCTGCTCGCCGTCCTCGCACGGCGGCTCGCCCCCGCGCACGCCGAACTCGCCGCGCTCGGCGAGAGCCGCGACGGGCTTGCGGCGCTCGTGGCCGCGTTGCGCGACCTGCAGCACGCGGGTTTCACGCCCGCGCACGTCGAGGCGCTCGAGGACTGCCTGGCGGAGCAGCAGGGACACCCGGCCTTGCCGCGCGTGCGGGCGCTGATCGCCCTCGCCGCCGAACTCGATCGCGCGCTGGCGGCAGCGGGCTGCGCACCCGCCGGGGCCTGGGCGCGGGTGAGCGCGGCGCTCCTGCGCGCGCAACCCGAACTCGCGGGCGCGCGCGCGATCTGGATCCACGGCTTCCAGGACGCTCCGGGCACGACCAGCGAATTGATCGAAGTGCTCGTCACGCGCGCGGGTGCGCGCATGGTCTTCGACACCCTCGCGCTCGCGCTGCCGCAGGGCCCGACGGGAACCCGCTACGGCGAGGCGCTCGCGAACCGGCTCGCGCTCGCGCGCCCACCCGAGCGCGAGGCCTTTGCGGAAGCGGGCGTCGAGCTGCGTTTCGTCAACGCGCTCGGCCTGCGCGCGGAGGCGCGCGCGGTCGCGACGGCCGTGCGCGCGAGCCTCGCGCGGGGCAGTCGCCCCGAGCGCATCGCGATCGTCGCGCGCAGCCTGACCGGCGTCGCAGGCGAGCTGGCCGCGTCGCTGCGCGCGCTGGGTGTCCCGTTCTCCGGGCTCTCGGCGCAGGGTTCGTTGACGCCGAGCGCGCGCGCTGCGCACGCACTCGCTGACCTCGTCGAGGACGGTCCGCGCGTGCACGTGGTGCGCGCGTTGCGCGCGGGCTGGAGCGCTCCCACGGACCTCGGCGCCACCGAGCACGAGCTGCTCGCGGCCTGCGGTCTGCTCGGTGCGACGCGCCTGGAGTCGCTCGCGGACCTCGACCTCGCCCGGGCCCTCGACGGCGCCCGGTTCCTGCGCCTGCCTGGCGGCCGCGGTCGCGCGCGCGTCGAGCGCGGGACGGAACCGGGCGAGGACGCCGAGGACGACCTCGAGGAGGAGGAGCAGCCCGAGATCGAGGACGCGCCCGACAACCGTCGGGACGTGCCGCGCGCCGCACTGGACTGGATCCACGCCCAGGCGCGCTCCTGGAGGGACGGGCTCGCCGGGTTGCCCGCCAAGGGCCGGCTGGCGCAGTTCGCCGAGCCCTTCGCGAGCCTGGTGCGGTCGCAGTTCCCGAGTCGGGACGAGACGCTCGGCGAGGCGCTGCGCGCCCTGGCCGAAGCCTTGCCGGAGGGCTTCTTGCTCACGCGCGCGGAGTTCCTCGAGCTCGCGGCGGAAGCCTTGCGCGAGAACCCGCGCTCACCGCTCGGCGGCGCGGGCAGCGGCGTGCAGCTGCTCGACGCGCTCGAGGCTCGCAGTCGCAGCTTCGACGAACTTTTCCTGGTCGACGCGCGCCAGGGCGTGTTTCCGCGCACGGTGCGCGAGGAGCCGCTGCTCCCGGACCGGCTGCGGCTGCGGCTGAGCGACGTGCTGCCGGACCTGCCGATCAAGACAGCCGCGCTGGCCGAAGAGGAGGCGCTCTTTGCGGGCCTCGTCGCGAGCGCTCCGCGCGTGGGCCTCTCCTGGACGCGCGCCGACGACGAAGGCAAGCGCCACGCGCCCTCGCCCTTCCTGCGCCGCGTCTGGCGTGAGCGCGAAGGCAGCGAGCTCTGCGCCACGAAGGTCCCGCTGGCCAGCTTCGCGCCTCGGCGGGAGGGCGATCCTTTGCGCGTCGAGCTCGCGCTCACGGAGACCGAGGAGCTCGCGCGGCAGGCGCGTCGCGGCCGGGATGCCTTCGCCGCGGCCCTGCCGGGGGTCCTCGCCGCGCACGGCCGCAGCGCGACGGAAGCGCAGGCGCTGGCGCACACGCGCCTGGCCGTGCTCGCGGAGCTCGAACCGGAGCGCACGCGACCGGCCTACCCGAATGCCTACCTCGGCAGCGTCGGCGGACGCATCCACTCCGGTGATGCGCGCGCGCAAGCGCCCTGGGTCAGCGCGCTCGAGGCGCTGGCCAGTTGCCCTTGGCAGATGCTGCTCGGCCGTCTGCTCGGTCTGGCACCCGCCGTTCCCGTGCGCGACCTCGGCGCGGTGCTCGAAGCGGCGCACGTGGGCAGCGTCGTACACAACGTGCTCGGGCGCGTCGTCGACGAGCGCGCTGCGGAGTGGCCCGACGACACCGCGCTGGGCGAGATGTGCGCCGAGGAGTCGCGCAAGCTCGTGCACGCGGAGCACCTCGCACCGGCCGGGCTCGCGCGCCTGCTCGCGCTGCGTGCGTTCGGTTTCCTGGAGGTCGCGCGCCGCATCGACTCCCTGCGCGAAGGCCGCGTGCTGGCCGAGGTCGAGGGCGAGCTGCAGCTCCCCTCCGGGCGCGGAGTGCGCTTCCGCGCCGACCGGGTCGAGCACCCGCTCGAGGGCGGCGAGCTGTGGATCGACTTCAAGACCTCGCGCAGGCCGCTCTCCGATGCCGCCCGGCTGGAGACGCGCGAGCGCCACATGCAGCAGGCGATCCGCGAGGCGCGCGCGCTCCAAGGGGCGGCCTACGCGCTCGCGGCCGGTTCCGAGGCGATCGGCCGCTACGTCTACCTGCATCCGCGCATCGACGACGAGAGGCGCCTGCAGGATGCCTCGGGCAGCGAGCCCGAGATCCGCAGGCTCTTCCTCGAGGCGACCACGCGCCTGCACGCGGCCTGGGACGAGGGCGCCTTTCCGCCGCGACTGGTCTCACCCACGCTGCGCAACGAGCACCCCGGCTGCGCCTACTGCGACTACCAGGCCGCTTGCCAGCGCGGCGACAGCGGCATGCGCGCGCGCACTGTCGAGTGGCTGCGCCAGGACGAGCACGCACCGGCGCAAGCCGGGTTCGCAGGCGCGCTGCAGGGACTGTGGCGCCTGAAGCGGCCACCTGCGGGAGTGGCGCCGTGAGCTCCGACGACGACGCACGCCGCATCGCGCGCACGCTCTTCGAGCGCCCGGTCTCGCTCGCTGCTGGCGCGGGCACGGGCAAGACCTCGACGCTCGTCGCGCGCCTCGTGACCTGGCTCGTCGGCCGTGGCTGGGAGGATGCGCACAGCGCCAGCGGTTCGGAGGCCCCCGCGCGCATCGCGCGCGTCGCGCTGCGCGGCAGCGTCGCGATCACGTTCACCGAGGCCGCAGCGGCCGAGATGCACGAGCGGCTCACGCTGGCGCTGGCGGAACTGGCCAGCGGCAAGGCGCCCACCGGGTTGCCGCGCGAGGAGCTGCCTGCGCAGGCGCAATCGCGCGCGGCCGCGCTGCGCGATGCACTCGAGGAACCCGCGGCGATCACGATCCACTCGTTCGCGCGCAGCCTGCTCTCGCGCTTCCCGCTCGAGGCGGGCCTGCAGCCGGGATTCCTGGTGGATGCCGACGGACGCGAACGCGAGCGTGTCGTGCGCGAGCTGGTCGAGGAGACGCTGGCCGAAGTGCTCGCGCGCGATCTCGATCCGCGCTGGGCCGCCTTGTTCCGCGAACGAGTTGCGCCGCAGGACCTCGGACCGGTGCTGCTCGGCCTGTGCGCCGCCGGCGCGACCGAGCACGATCTCGCCCGCGCGGACTACGACGAGCCCGGCATCGCGCGCTGGAAGCAGGAACTCGGGACGGCGCTCGCGGAAGCCCTCGAGGTCGCGCGCCCCTTCGCCGGAGGCCGACAGCTGACCGGCGAGACCCACGAGCTCCTGGGCACGCTCTCGGCCGCTTTGACGTCGTTCACGGGCTCCTCGCCCGCGGCTCTCGAGAGCTGGATCCGCGCGCAGGAGCCGCGTTGCCGCAAGAACCTCCTCAAGCGCCTCCAGGAATGGGGCCGCGGCAAGTTCACCGAGGGAGAGAAGAAGCTCCTGCAGGCGACGCAGGCGCCGCAGGCGCTGCCCGCGCTGGCGCAGCTGCACGCGCAGCTGTGCCTGCGCCTCGAGGAGCACCCGCAGCTCTTCGAGCACGCGCGCACGTTGCTGCAACCGCTGCTGGCCGAGGCGCGTGCCCGGCTGCGCGCCAAGAACGTGCTCGGCTTCCAGGATCTCCTGCGCGAGGCGCGCGAGCTCCTACGCAACGCACGCGTGCGGCGCGCGCTGCAGGCCGAGATCCGCCAGCTCTCCGTCGACGAGTTCCAGGACACGGATGCGCTGCAGTGCGAACTGATCCAGGCGCTGGCACTGGAGCTCGAGGGCACGGCGCGGCCCGCGCTGTTCCTCGTCGGCGACCCCAAGCAGTCCATCTACGCCTGGCGCAGCGCGGACTTGGCCGCCTACGAGGGCTTCCTCGAGTCCCTCGCGCCCTGGCGCGCCGAACGCGCGGAGCTCACGCGCAACTACCGCTCGAGCGCCGCCGTGCTCGCCGCAGTGGCGCGCTGGGTCGGACCGCGCATGATCGCCGAAGCGGGATTGCAGCCGCGCTTCCAGGGCCTCGTGCCCCAGCGCAGCGACGCGCCTGCGGCCGCGGCACTCGAATTCTGGATCCCCTGGGACACCGATCCGGCCGCGCCCAAGGGCCTCCAGGACACGAACGCGCGCCGCTCGGGCGAGATCGAGGCCGCGATGCTCGCGCGCGACCTCGAGTCGCTCGCCGCGCAGGGTGTCGCCTGGAAGGACTGCGCCGTGCTCGTGCGCGCGCGCACGCACATCCCGGGCGTGCTCGAGGCGCTGCGCGCGCGCGGCATCCCGCACGAGGTCTCCGGCGACCGCAGCTACTATCGCAGGCGCGAGATCATCGACGCGCTCTCCTGGATCGCGGCGGTGGTCGATCCAGGCGACCACGTCGCGCTGCTCGGCGCGCTGCGCTCCTCGGCCTGCGGCCTGCCCGACGCCGCGCTGCCGGCCCTGTGGGCCGAACGCTTCCCGGTGTTCGCCAGCGCCCTGCGCAGCGGGAGTCCCGCCGATCTCGCGCCACTCGAGCAGTGCGTGCGCACGGCAGCGCGCTCGGTTCCGCGCGAGGTGGGCGGTCGGGCGCTACCCGCGGGCTGGGAGGAGAGCCTGCTCGACGCCCTCGCGACGCTCGGCCGGCTGCGCGCCGCGCGCGAGCAAGTCTCGCTGGCCGAGTTCTTCGAGCTCTTGCGCACGCGCACGCTCTTCGAGGCCAGCGAAGCGGCACGCTACCAGGGCGATTGGCGCGCCGAGAACCTCGAACGGCTGTATGCACGCCTCGCGCGCTGGCTCGAGGAGCGCACGGGCGACCTCGACGAGTTGCTCGCGCTCGTGCGCGAGGACCTCGCTGCGGAGCGCGACACGGAGATCGCGCGCCCCGAGGAGCTCGAGACCGACGCCGTGCGCGTGCTGACGATTCACGGCGCCAAGGGGCTCGAATTCCGGCACGTGTACCTGCTCGGCCTCGCGCGCAGGTCTCCGCACGAACGCCACAAGGAGGTCGAGTTCGAGCGCTTCGGCGCGCACTCCGAATGCGTGCTCTTCGGCATCCCGGGCCCGCGCTGGCACCAGTGCGCCGCGCGCCGCACGCGCGTCCGCGCGGCCGAGGAGGTACGCACGCTCTACGTCGCGCTGACGCGCGCCAAGGACCGCATCGTGCTCTCCGGCAAGTGGCCCGCGGCACCGCCGAAGCTTGCGCCGCTGAACGCGACGCTGCTCGAGCTGCTGCTCGAGAGCGCGCCGCCGGAGTGGTACACGGCGGTCGACAGCGCGGCGCGCGGCCAGGGCGGACTCCCGGGCGAGCCGCAGCTCGTCTTCCGCCTGCCGCAAGCCGCGGACTTGCGCGAGCTCGAGCCGCAAGAGCCGCAGCCTGAGCGCGCCGAACCAGAAGCGCTCGATGCAGCCGGGGCCGTCGCGGCGCGCGAGCGCGCGCGAGTCGACTCCGCGCGCCCCTGGAGCGCGTCGCCCTCGCGGCTCGCGGCCGACGACGAGCTGGGGCTGCGCGCCAGTGGCCGCACGCTCGGCCGCGAGGCGGGCAGCGCGCTGCACCGCGCGCTCGAGCGCTGGGACTTCAGCGCGGATCCGCGCGCGGAGGTCGAACGGCTGGCACGCCTGGAGCCCGAGGCGCGCGCGCTGCTCGAACGCTTCGCCGCGGGGCCGCTGCTGGCGCGCTTCCTCGACGCCGGGCGCCGGCTGGTCGCGCGCGAGCTCGCCTTCGTCGCCGCGCCGGGCGAGAGCGGCGCGAGCTGCGCCCTCTCGGGCTCGATGGACCTCGTGCACCGCGACGAGGACGGCCGGCTCGTGATCGTCGACTACAAGAGCGACGCGCTCGAGGGCGCGCAGGCGCTCGAGCAGCGCGTCGCGCACCACGCGCCGCAGCTGCGCGCCTACGCGCGCGCGCTCGCCAGCGCGCTGCCGCACGAGCCGCCGCCGCGCGCGGAGTTGTGGTTCCTCCAGCTGGGCGAGGTGCGTACCATCCCCTGAGCATGCACTCCCCGCTCAACGAGAAGTTCGGCATCCAGACCGAGGACCTGGCCGACGGCACGGTGGCGCTGAGCCTCGCCACCGACGCGAGCTACCTGAACGAGATCGGCGCCGTGCACGGCGGCGTGACGATGCTGCTGCTCGACGGCGCGATGGGCCGCGCGGCCGGGCGCACGCTCGAGCCCGGCCAGGGCTGCGCGACGATCCAGTTCACGGCCCAGTTCCTCGCGCCGGCGCAGGGCAAGCTGCGCGCGATCGGGCGCGTCGTGAAGCGCGGGCGCAGCGTGGCCTTCCTCGAGGGCGAGTGCAGGCGCGAGGACGGGACGCTGATCGCGCGCGCGGTCGGCAGCTGGGCGATCCGCGGAGGCAACGCATGATCGACTTCGGACTGCTCTGCCCTCCGCCGCAGCGCGCCAGCCTCTCCGGAGGCCGCCAGGTGCTCGAACTGCCGCTGCGCATCGTGCTCGCGCACGAGGCGCAGCGCCTGTTCCCGCTGCTGCAGCGCGCCGCGCCGGGCCTCGACGCCGGTCGCGGCGCGCGCGTCGCGATCGACGCGCTGCCCGGGCTGCGCACGCGCGGCCGCGAGCTGCGCGTCGGCCTGAAGCCCGGCCTGCCCGCGCAGGGCTTCGAGCTGCGCAGCGTCGCCGACGGCCTCGAGCTCGAGGGCGCCGACGAGGCGGGCCTCTCCTACGGCCTCGAGTGCCTGGCGCAGATCCTGCGCCAGCTCGGCCGCAGCGCGCGCGGCGAGACGCTGGCGCTGCCGCACTTCGTGGTCAGCGACTGGCCCGACTTCGCCTCGCGCGGCTACATGCTCGACGTCAGCCGCACGCGCGTGCCCAGCATGGCGCGCCTGCGCGCGCTGGTGCGCACGCTGGCCGCGCTGCGCATCAACCAGCTGCAGCTCTACACCGAGCACACCTTCGCCTACCTCGGCCACGAGGAGGTCTGGCGCGACGCGAGCCCGATCACGCCCGGCGAGGTGCTCGAGCTCGACCTCTTGTGCCGCGACCACCACATCGAGCTCGTGCCGAACCAGCAGAGCTTCGGCCACATGCACCGCTGGCTCTCGCACGAACGCTACCGGCCGCTGTCCGAAGTTCCCGAGGGTGTCGAGCACGCCTTCAGCCGCCGCAAGGAGCCCTTCGCGCTGTGCCCGACCGATCCGGCCAGCCTGGCGTTCGTCGAGGGACTCTACGACCAGCTGCTGCCGCACTTCTCCAGCCGGCAGTTCAACATCGGCGGCGACGAGACCTTCGACCTCGGCCTGGGACGCTCGAAGGCCGCCTGCGAGAAGCGCGGCAAGGGCCGCGTGTACCTCGAGTTCCTGCGCGCGCTCGACGAGCGCGTGCGCGCGCGCGGCCGGCGCATGCAGTTCTGGGGCGACATCGTGCTGCAGCACCCCGAGCTCCTCTCCGAGCTGCCGCGCGAGGCGCTGGCGCTCGAGTGGGGCTACGAGGAGGACCATCCCTTCGAGACGAACCTCAAGGCCTTCCGCGAGAGCGGTCTCGAGTTCCACGTCTGCCCCGGCACCTCGAGCTGGCAGAGCTTCGCCGGGCGCACGCACAACATGCTCGCCAACCTGGAGAGCGCAGCGGCCGAGGGGCTGCGCGCCGGCGCCAAGGGCTTCCTCGTCACCGACTGGGGCGACCGCGGCCACCTGCAGCCGCCGGTCGTGAGCTGGCCGGGCATCGTCGCCTCGGCGGCACTCTCCTGGAACGCCTCTAGCGCCGGCGCCGTACGCGCGCGCCTCGACGAACTGCTCGACGAGCACGTCTTCGGCAGCGAGGCGCCCGGGCTCGGGAAGCTCGCGCTCGAGCTCGGCGACGTCTACCGCACCAGCCGCGCGCGCAGCAGCAACGGCTCGCCGCTCTTCTTCCTGGTCGCCTTCGCCGACCAGAAGTTCCCCCACGAGCGCGTGCAGAACCTGACGCGCGAAGGACTGCTCGAGGCGCTCGAGTCGGTCACGCAGCAGCGCGTGCGCCTCGAAGGACGGCGCGCGGCCGCGCGCGGCCCGGCCGACGAGCTGCGCTGGGTGGCGGCGATGCTGGCCTTCGCCTGTCGCCTGGGCGTCACGCGCCTGTCGGCCCAGGCGGGCGCGCCGCTCGACGCGCTGCCGCCCTCGGAGCGCCGCCGGCTCGCGCGCGAGTTGGAGGAGCGGGTCGAGGAACACCGCGCTCTGTGGCTCGAGAGCTCGCGGCCGGGCGGCCTCGCGGAGTCGAGCGGCTGGCTGACGAGGCCGCTGGCGCTGCTCGCAACCTAGGTCTCCCTCCGGGCCTGGGCCAGCCGCAGCTCCGCACGGAAAGCGCGAGCCGCTCCAGCCCTGCCCTTGGAAACGTGCCAGTCGGGTGCGCACACTGGCCGTGATGGACTCCTCGCCCGCAGCCGTGCAACCGATCGCGCGCCTCGTCGGCGCCGCGCGGCGCTATCGTCGCGGCGCGGAGGAGGTCCACGCGCTCGAGGCGATCGACCTCGAGCTCTTTCCCGGCGAGTGGCTGACGCTCGTCGGTCCGTCGGGCTGCGGCAAGTCGACGCTGCTCAACCTGCTCAGCGGCATCGACCAGCCCGACGCGGGCACGGTCGAGGTCGGCGGGCTCGAGCTGGCGCGCTCGAGCGAGAGCCAGCGCACGCTCTTGCGCCGGCGCGGGATCGGGATCGTGTTCCAGTCCTTCCACCTCGTGCCGCACCTGACCGTCGAGGAAAACGTCGCGCTGCCGCTGGCGCTCGACCGGCGGCGCGACCCCGCGCGCGTGCAGGCACTGCTCGAGCGCGTCGGCCTGGCGGCGCGCGCGACGCATTTCCCCAGCGAGCTCTCGGGCGGCGAGCAGCAGCGCACGGCGCTGGCGCGCGCGCTGGTGCACCGGCCCAGGCTGGTGCTGGCCGACGAGCCGACCGGCAACCTCGATTCGCTCTCGGGTGCGCGCGTGCTTGAGCTGCTCGACGAGCTGCGGCGCGAGGACAAGAGCGCGCTGGTGATCGCGACGCACGACGCGCATCTGGCCGCGCGCGCCGACCGGCTGGTGCGTCTCGCCGACGGCCGGATCGTCTTCCAGGGCCGGCCGAGCGACGACCCCGGGCCGCCGCGATGATCCTGCGCGCGCTGTTCCTGCGTCCGCTCGCCCGCGCGCCGCTGCGCTTCCTGGCGACGCTGCTGGGCGTCAGCGCGGGGGTCGCGGCTTTCGTGGCGACGCTGGCCTCCAATCGCGCCGCACTGGCCTCGCTGCGCGAGGACACGCGCGCGCTCGCCGGCGCCGCCGAGCTCGAGATCAGCTCCCCCGCGCTGGTGCCCGTCGAGGCGCTTGCGGTGCTGCGCCCGCTCGCCGCCGACGCGGAATTGCTGCCGGTGATCGAGGAGCTGGTGCTCGAGCGGAAGTCGGGCGCCGTGCTGCGCCTCGTGGGCATCGACCCGCTGCTCGACGCGCGCGCGCGCGGCTTCGCGGCCGAGGCCGGCTCGGGCGAGCTCGCGCTGCGCACGCTGCGCGGCGAGGGCGTGTGGGTCGCCGAGCCGCTCGCGCGCACGCTGGGCCTCGCGGCCGGCGGACGGTTCTCGGTCGAGGCGCACGGACGGGTGAGCGAGCTCGAATTGCTCGGGACGCTTCCGCTGGAGCGCAGCGAGGGTCCCTTCGCAACGGCGATCGTCGCGGATCTCGCACTCGCCGAGCGCATCACCGGCCGCCAGGGCCGCCTCGACCGCGTCGAGCTGCTCGCGCGCCCGGGCGTCACGACCGCCGAGCTCGAGTCGCGCGCCCGCGCACTGCTGCCGCCCGGCCTGGTGCTGCGCTCGACCGACGCGCGCGCTGCGCAGACCGACGGCCTGGTGCATTCGCTGGAGTTCAACCTGCTGGCGCTCTCGGGGATCTCGCTGCTCGTCGCCGGCGTGCTGGTCGCGACCGCGCTGGCGACCTCGGTCGTGCAGCGGCGCCGGACGCTGGCGCTGCTGGTCTCGCTCGGCGCCGCGCGGCGCGAGCTCGTGTCGGCGCTGGTGATCGAGGCGCTCGCGCTGGGCCTGCTAGGCGGACTGCTGGGCGCCTTCGGCGGCTACGCGGCCGCGTACGGGATGGCGCCGGCGATGCGCGCCACGCTGACCACCGTCGTCGGCTCCGGCCCCGAGAGCCCGGTGCGCTTCGAAGGCGACCTGATCGTGCTCGGCGTGCTGCTCGGGCTGTGCGTCGCCGCGGCCAGCGCCATCCTGCCGCTGCTCGAGATCCTGCGCACGCCGCCGCTGCAGTCGCTGGCGCACGAGCGGCCGGACTGGCTCAGCCCGCGCGCGCGCGTCGGCGCGATCGGCTTCGCGATCCTGGCCGTGCTCGCCGCGCAGGAACTGCTGGCGCTGCCGGCCTGGAACGGACTGCCGCTGGCGGCGCTCGGCTCCGCGACCGCGCTGCTGGCGGCGCTCTTCGCGCTGCAGGGGCCGCTGTGCGACTCGCTCGCGCGCCTGGCCGCGCGCATCCCGCGCCTCCTGGTCGTGGCCGGGCCGCTGCGCCTGGCGCTGGCGGCACTCGCGGCCGGAAGGCGGCGCTCGGCCTGGGCCGCCGGCGCGGTCGCGCTGAGCGTCGCGCTCTCGGTCGCGGTCGCGACGCTGGTGCACTCGTTCCGCACCACGCTGGTCGAGTGGACGAGCTCCAGCCTGCGCACCGACCTGCAGGTGCGCACGCTCGCGCCGCCAGGCGGCGTGCCGCTCGGGACGCTCGACCCCGAGATCGTCTCCATCACCGCGCAGGTCTTCGGCGACGACGCCATCGACCCCTACCACGCCGCCGCAGCCGAGTGCGAGGGCCGGCGCATCACGCTCGTCGGCGCAGCCGTCGACGTGGTCGCGCGCCGTGGCGGCTTCGGCTACCGCGACGGGCGCGATTCGCGCGTCGTGCTCGCGCGCGCGCGCGCCACGCACGCGCTGGTCGTGAGCGAGTCCTTCGCGCTGAAGTTCGGGCGCAAGGAGGGCGACACGATCCGCATCGACACGCCCGGCGGCGCGCTCGAGCGGCGCATCGAGGGCGTGTTCTACGACTACGGCGACAGCCAGGGCACGGTGATCGTCGACCTGTCGGAGTTCCGGCCGCTGTATCCGGGCCGTTCCGCGCGCCACATCGAGATCTACCTGCCCGAGGACGCGGATCTCGACGCGGCGCGCGCCAAGCTCGTCGCGGCGCTCGGCGGCCGCTTCCAGGTCGAGATCCTGACCAACCCGGAGCTGCGCGCGAGCGTGCTGACGGTCTTCGATCGCACCTTCGCGATCACGCGCGCGCTGGTGCTGGTCAACGCCTTCGTGGCCGTGATCGCGGTGCTGACCGTGCTCTTCGCGCTCTTGCGCGAGCGCGCAGCCGACCTGGCGCTGCTGCGTGCGCTGGGCGCCTCGCGTGCGGAGCTGGGCGCGCAGGTGACGCTGCAAGCCGGCCTGCTCGGCCTGCTGGGCGCGGGCGGCGGGGCCGTGACCGGCCTGTGGATCGGCATGGTGCTGGTGACCGTCGTCAACCTGCAGAGCTTCGGCTGGACGCTCGAGTTCCACCAGCCCTGGAGCGCCATCGGCGGCGTGCTGGCCGCGGTCGGGATCGCCTGCCTCGTGGCCGGACTCGCGCCGGCCTGGCTGGCTGCGCGCGCGGGCATGAGCGTGGTGCTGCGGGAGGAAGGATGAAGCTCGCGGCCCTGTTCCTGTGTCTCGCGCTGCCGCTCCAAGACGGCTGGAAGCAGCACGTCGCGCAGTTCACGCCGCAGTTCCCGGCCGACCACGGCGCGCACCCCGCGTTCCGGAACGAGTGGTGGTACGCGACCGGCGAGCTGCAGAGCGAGAGCGGCGCGCGCTTCGGCTACCAGCTGACGATCTTCCGTGCCGGTCTCGAGCCCGGCCTGCCCGAGCGCGGCGAGCCCTACTGGTCGGCGCGCATGCTCTACGCCGGCCACCTCGCGCTGACGGACATCGGCGCGCAGAAGACGAGCAGCGCCGAGCGCGTCGGCCGCGCGAACGGCGCGCTGGCCGGCGCGCGCGAGGGCGAGCTCGACGCCTGGGTCGGCGACTGGCGCATCGCGCGCGATCCGGCGACGGGCGTGTTGCACGCCAGCGGCCGCGCGCGCGAGATCGGCGTGGCGCTCGAGCTCGAGCTCAGCCCCGCGAAGCCGTTCGTGCTGCACGGGCCCGACGGCCTCTCCCCCAAGGGCACGGCGCCCGGCAACGTCTCGGCCTACACCAGCTGCACGCGCCTCGCGACGCGCGGACGCGTGACGCTCGGGGAGCGCGAGCTCTCCGTGCAGGGCGAGAGCTGGTTCGACCACGAGTGGGGCTCGAGCCAGCTCGGCCAGGGCGTCGTCGGCTGGGACTGGTTCGGCCTGCGCCTCGCCGACGGGCGCGAGCTGATGATCTACCGCATGCGCCGCGCGGACGGCAGCGCGCTGCCCGTGTGCGCCGGCACGCTGGTGCGCGCGGACGGCACGACGCGCACGCTGGCCGCCGACGAGGTCGAGCTGCGCGTCGAGGCGCACTGGACCAGCCCGCGCTCGAAAGGCGTCTACCCCGCGCGCTGGACGCTGCGCGTGCCCTCCGAGAAGCTCGAGCTGCAGCTCTCCGCGCGCGTTCCCGACTGCGAGATCGACGGCACGCGCTCGACCGGGGTCGTCTACTGGGAGGGCCCCGTCGCGCTCGAGGGTTCGCTCTCGGGCAGCGGCTACGCGGAGCTGACGGGCTACGCCGGTTCGCTCGCGGGCAAGTTCTGAGGTAGCCTCGTCGGCATGCTGGCCGCTCTGCTCCTCGCGCTCGCGCCGCAGGCCGATGTCACGCGCGCCGACCTCGCGCGGGCCTACACGCGCTTCGAACAGGTCTACTTCGCCGCCAAGCTCGAGCCCGAGAAGAAGCGCGCGCTCAACCGCGCCTACGACGAAGCCTGTCTGGCCTTCTTCGGCGGCGAGCGGCGCAAGCTGCTCGACGAACTCGAGCGGCTCTCGGTCGAGCTCGGAGCCAAGCCCGAGCCGGCCGCAGCCGAGGAGCCGCCCTACGACTGGGACGGCTGCCGCACGACGATGCTCGTCGCGCTCTCGCGCATCGAGGCCAAGACGCCGGCCCTCGTGCAGGCGCTGGCCAGCGCACGCGCGCGCGCGGCGCTGCTGCGCACGCACCCCTCGCCCGACTCGCTGGCGGAGTTCCAGGCCGACCGGCGCAAGCTCGCGACCGAGATCGACCGCGAGATCGGCGCGCTGCAGCGCGGCGACGACCCCTACCGCCGGCACACCGGCGACCTGTGGCGCGTGGTCAAGCTCGCGCAGGGCGAGCTGGTGCTGCGCCTGTACGCGCCGGCGCAGGCCGCCAAGGACACGCCGCTGCCGCTGGTGATCGCGCTGCACGGCGCGCGCGGCGACGAGAACATGTTCCTCGACGGCTACGGCCTGGGCCGCATCCGCGCGCTCTCCGACCAGCAGGGATTCGTGCTCGTCTGCCCGCGCACCGGCGGCGAGCTCAAGCCCGAGACGCTCGAGGCATTGCTGGCCGCGCTGGCGCTCGACTACGCCATCGACGAGAAGCGCATCGGCCTGCTGGGCCATTCGGCGGGCGCGGGCATCGCCGCGCGTCTCGCGGCCGCGCGCCCGGAGCGCTTCTGCGCGCTGGCCTGCTTCTCCGGCGGTCCGCGGTCGGACGTCCAGCGCCTGCCGCCGGCCTGGCTGCGCGTCGGTGCGATCGACCAGCTCGCCGATCCCGCCGGGCTCGAGGCGACCGCGAAGGAGCTGCGCGAGCGCGGGCTCCCGCTCGACTTCCAGATCCTGCCCGACCTCGGGCACACGCTGATCGTCGGCGAGGCGCTCGACGGTGCGATCGCCTGGCTGCTCAGCCACCATCTGCCCGGATGAGCGAGCTCCCGCTCACGACCGCGCACCTGCCCGGCACCGGAGGCGCGATCAAGACGCAGCCGGCCGACTTCGTCGTCGAGGAGCTGCCGCTCTACCTCCCGAGCGGCAGCGGCGAGCACGTCTACCTGCGCATCGAGCGCGAGGGCCAGGCTACGCGCGACCTGGTGCAGTCGCTGGGCAAGCTCTTCCGCCTGCCCTCGCGCGCGATCGGCACGGCCGGCATGAAGGACAAGCTGGCGCGCGCGACGCAGAGCTTCTCGCTGCACCTGCACCAGGGCGATCCGGCCGAGATCGCGCGGCGCGTGAGCGACGAACTCGGCCTGCGCGTGCTCTCGGCCGCGCGCCACGCCAACAAGCTGCGCATGGGCCACCTCGCCGGCAACCGCTTCCGCGTGCTCCTGCGCGGCGCGCTGCCCGCGGCGCTGGCGCGCGGCCAGGCGATCGCCGAGGAGCTCGCCGCGCGCGGGCTGCCCAATGCCTTCGGCCCGCAGCGCTTCGGCGCGCAAGGCGACAATGCCGAGCGCGCCCTGGCGCTGTTCCGCGAGCCGAGGAAAGGCTGGAGCGCCGAGCTGTTGCTCTCGGCCTGGCAGTCGGCGCGCTTCCACGAGTGGCTCGAGCGGCGCCTCGAGCAGGGCTTCCTGCCCGCGCTGGTCGCGGGCGACGTGGCCAAGCGCCACGACGGGCCGATCTTCGACGTCGAGGACGTGCCCGCCGAGGAAGTGCGCCGACGCGCGCGGGAGATCGTGCCCACCGGTCCGCTGTTCGGGTCGGAGATGCGCTGGGCCAAGGCTGCGGCACTGCTGATCGAGCAGTCCGTGCTCGAGGCGAGCGGCATCGACGCCGAGGCGCTGGCGCGGGCAGGATTGCCCGGCACGCGGCGCGCGGCCTGGATCTACCCGCGCGAACTCTCGCTCGAGGCCGTGCCCGAGGGCCTGTGGGTCGGCTTCGAGCTGCCCAAAGGCTCCTACGCGACGGTCGTCTTGCGCGAGTTCACCAAGAGCGCCGCGCTCAACGCGGACTGAGCGGCTCGAGGCGCAGCTCGTCGCCGGCGGAGGCGCTCGCGAGCGGATCCCACTCCAGGACCTCGTAGCCGCGGCACTCGAGCTTGAGCGCCGCGGGCCACTCCCCCAGCGTGAGATGCGTGCGGCCGCGCTCGTCGCTGGTCGCGAGCAGCTGCTGGCCGAGCCAGATGCGCACGCCCGAGAGCTCGCGCTGCGTGACGCGGTCGCGCAGCACGAGATCGCGCTCGAAGCCGCGCTCGAGCTCGATGCGCAGCACGCTGCCCGAGCGGGCCTCGATGCGCTCGGCCAGGTCGCCGCTCGTGCGCCGGTAGCCCGGCGCCTCGGCCGTGTAGCCGATCTTGCGCCGGCGCGGCAGGCTGATCTGCGTCACGCCGTTCGGCGCGCTGAAGAGCTGCTCGCTGTGCAGCGGCTCGTCGGTCGAGAGCAGCAGGCGCGCGCCGCCCAGGCGCTGCACCTTGCCGCGCGCGACGAACTCGACCGCGTAGGAGAGCGGCTCGTCGTGCGCGGCGCGCCGCAGCACCAGGCCGCCGGTGCCGAAGGGCAGCTCGAGGCGCGCAGGCACGAACTCGTCGTCCAGGAAGCCCGGCCCGGCGCCGAGTTCGATCCCGGCCGAGGGCTGGCCCCAGAACTCGAAGCGCCCGCCGGCGCGGCTCTCGATCGTCACCGGCGCCTCGTTGCCGTTGCGCACGCGCAGCGCGACGCCCTCGAGCGGCTGCTCGTGCTCGTCGAGCACGACGCCGCTCAGGCCCGGCTGCAGGTTGGCCAGGCTGAGCCGCAGCGCGAGCGTGCGCTCGGCGCCGCGCGCGAGCTCGCATTCGCGCAGCAGCGACTCGCCGGTCAGGGGGTGCACCGCGCGCACGCCCCAGCAGCCCGAGGCGAGCGGCGTGAAGACGCACTCGCCCTGGGCGTCGGTGTCGCCGGCGCGGCCGCGCGGCGCGCGCACGGGATCCGTGCTGGCCAGCCAGAGCGAGACGCCGGGCAGCGCCTCGCCGCGCTCGTTCGTGCAGCGCACGCGCAACGTGCCGCCCGCGTAGAGCTCGAGCTTCCAGGGCCGCGGCGCGACGGGCGCCGCGAAGGCCGAGAGGTCGCTCACCTCGAGCCCGCCGAGCTCCGCCTCGATCTCGAACAGGCGGCCCTCGGGGGGATCGCCGGGCAGCGCGAAGTGCGCCTGGCCCGCCGCGTCGGCCAGCTCGAAGTCGCGCCCGAGCACGTCGAAGCCGCCTGCGCGCGCGCGTTCGCCCCAGACCAGCGAGACGCTGCTTGCGGCACCCGCGCTGCCGTCCGGCCGCTCGACCTGGACTTCGAGCACGCGCGCCGGTGCGCGCACGGCGAGGTCCATGCGCCGCAGCGGCCCGTCGCCTTCGGCCGGCAGCAGGAACTGCGCGGGCTCGACGCTCCAGCGCGCCTGGAAGCGCGGATCGGCGGGATCGGGAACGTGCATCACGGTCAGCACGCCGCAGGCGAGCACGCATTCGGTGCGGAACTCGCCGTCGGGGCCGGTCACGACGACCGCGGTGCGCGGCCGGCTGGAGAGGAACGAGAGCCGCAGGCCCTCGACGCCCAGGCCGCTCTCCTCGTCGACCACGCGGCCGGTCAGCGCGACCAGCGTCTCGGGGTCGGCTTCGAGCATGCCGGCGCGGCGCAGCTTCTGCAGCTCGGCGCTGGCGCGCTCGGCCTCCAGCGCGCTCGGCAGGCGCGGCTCCTCGCCCTCGCGGACGCGCTGCGGTCCGCCGGCCAGCACGGCCTCGGCCGCGCGCGCGTGCTCGCGGCGCTGCACGTCATCGCGCTGCAGCGCGAGGTAGACCCAGGCTGCCGCGGCGAGCAGCAGCGCGAGCGTGGCGATGGAGAGGCGCCGTCCCAAGGGATCAGTCGGCGAAGCGGAACGTGCCCGTGAAGGCCGCGTTGTCGCCCGGGCGCTCGAAGACGCGGCCCAGGCGCGTGTCGCTCATGCGGAAGACCTGGTTGTCCCCCACCACGCGCTCGCGAATGGTGGCGAAGGGCGCGTACCAGACGTTGTAGGGCATCTTGCAGCAGGCGCGGTCGGCCAGCGTGCGGCCGGAGAGAGCGAAGAGCTTGCCGCCCTCGACCGCGTAGCTGCCGTCGGTGCCGAAGCGCGCCTCGATGGAGAGCGTGTCGAGCACCTCGGCCCCGGCGAAGAGCGCGGGCTCGCGCGTGCGCAGCAGCTCGAGCGCTGCGGCAGCGCCAGCGCCGTTCGAGAGGTAGACCGCGCGCGTGATGTGCGCCTCGGGCGCCGCCAGGTTGGCGTCCGCGCGCAGCGAGAGTGCGACGTCGACGCCGGCGTACGGGCCTTCCTCGAAGTGCCAGATGCACAGCGCCTCGCGGCCCTCGGTGCACCACTCGCCGTTGTAGTGGCAGGCACCGGCGAAGACCGCGGCGGTGCGCGATTCGACGTAGTGGCCCGCGGAAGCGGGCGCAGCTGCACAGAGCGCGTAGAGGGCGACGATGGTCAACATGCAAAGGATTCTACAGCACGCCCTTGAAGCAATCCCGGCCCGTGCGGCACTCCTCGGGCCGGACGAGCTCGCCGTCGGGACCCAAGGCCTGCATCGTGCGGGCGCACCAGCAGTGGTTGCTGGCATCGAGAATGTCATCTTCGCTGCGCGGGGGCTGGCGCGCGAAGGTCAGCTTCTTCGAGCGCAGCTCGCGGCAGTACGGGAACAGTGCCTGGCTCGCGGGGTTCTCGTTCATGCGCACAGCTCCTCCAGCGCCCGGATCAGGAGGCCCTTCGTGAGCGGCACCTTGTAGGCGTTGTGCGCCGAGCGGCTCGGCGCCGCGCACGCGCCTCGGCCGCGGCCTTCTCGTACGTCGCGCGCGTCGAGCCTGGCCCTCGAGCGCCGCCTCGGCGCCCGTTGGCGCGCCAGGGGATCGGAGCGACGCCGCCGAGCACGAGGCGCGCCTCGCGGATCGTGCCGCCGTCGATCCAGCAGCACCAGCGCGACCGAGGCCAGCGCGAAGTCGAACGAGCCGCGCTCGCTGAACTTCGAGGTACGTGCAGCGCGTGCCGGCCGCTGGGCGCGGGCACGCGCACCGAGCGCAGGATCTCGCCCGGCGCCAGCACGGTCTCGCGCGTGACGTCTGCCTCCGCAGGCAGCGTGAAGAACTTCTCGAGCGTCGACGGTGCGCGCGCCCTTCGACGACGACGAGCTTCGCGCTCGCCCCCAGCGCGACCAGCGCCGGCGCGAGGTCGGACGGGTGCACGATGTACGACGGGCCCGCCGCCGAGGATCGCGTTGTACTTGTTCATCCCGTCGTAGGAGAAGCACTCCGAGCCGCCCTTCTTCAGGCAGGGCGCGTGCTCGCTGCGGTAGTACCAGCAGCGCGGGCGCTGGTTCAGGTTGCCGCCCACGCGTGCCCTGGCTGCGGATCTGCGCGCTGGCGACCGAGCCCGCGGCCTCGCGCCAGCGCCGGCACGCGCTCGCGCGAGCTCGGCGTGCTCCTCGAGCGCCGTCATCGTGCACAGCGCGCCGAGCGCGATCGTCGCCGGCACCGTCGAGGCGGCGATCCCGTCGAGGCCGGGGATGCGCTTCAGGTTCACGAGCGCGTCGGGCTCGGCGAGGTGCTCCTTCATCTCGGTCAAGAGGTCCTGGCCGCCGGCCAGGATGCGCGTCTTGCCCGCGCTTCGCCTCGGGCGTGTCCAGCAGCGCCAGCGCCGCCTCGAGCGTCGAAGGGATTGTGCAGCTTGAAGGCCTTCATCGTTCGTCTCCTCGGCCTACGTGCGCCCGAGCGCCGCGAGCACCTTGTCGGGGGTCAGCGGCAGGTCGCGCACGCGCGCGCCGCAGGCGTTGAAGACCGCGTTGGCGATCGCGCCGTGGCCGGGGATGCAGGTCGCCTCGGCCATGCCGATCGCCAGTTCGCGCGTGTCGCCGTCGTCGATCAGCGAGACGATCTCGCCGATCTCCTGCGGACCGGCGATCTTGTAGTCCTCGAGGTTGGCGTTGAGCACCAGGCCGAGGTCGGGATCGATCACGCGCTCCTCGAGCAGGCCGTAGCGAGAGCGCCTGCACCATCCCGCCCGCGATCTGGCGAGCGCAGCGTCAGGCGGTTGATCGGCAGGCCGCAGTCCTGCACGCAGACCATCTTGAGCACCTCGACCCGTCCCGTGAGCGTGTCGACGCGCACCTTGGCCGCCTGCGCGCCGTGGATGCCGGCGCCTGCGAGCGACTTGACCCACTCGCCGCGCGCACTGAGGCCTTCCTGGGGCAAGCAGCGCGCAAGCCTGTGGCGAACGTGATCTTCTTGCCGTCCTTGCGGTCCTCGACCTGCCCGTCGGCGAAGTGGATGTTCGCGGGATCCGTGCCCAGCGCCTGGCCGAGGTGCTCGGCGAACTTCATGCGCGCATTCCAGGCCGCGTTCTTGACCGCCGGCGCGAGCGAGGCCGTCGTCGTGCTGCCGCCCGAGCCGTTGGCCTGGCCCAGGCGGCTCGAGCCGATGCGCGCCGTGACGGCCGTGACGGGCAAGCCGAACTCCTCGGCCACGATCGTCGCGACGTACGTGCGCGAGCCCGTGCCGAGGTCCTGCGTGCCGACGGCGGAGCTGACGCTGCCGTCGCGCTCGATGCGCACGTCGACCTCGCACGCCGGTCCGCCGCCGCCGCCCCAGATCGAGACGCCGAAGCCGATGCCCGTGCACCAGCGGCCCTCGGGCTTGCCCGGCGCCGTCTTGTTCGGATGCGTCGCCCCAGCCGATCTCCAGCGCGACACGCTTCAGTTGGCGCTGGTAGGTCTCGCCGTCGAGGTTCTTCATGCGCACCTCGAGCGGATCGAGCCCGGCCTTGGCGCTGAGCTCGTCGATCATCGACTCCATCGCGAAGCTCGCCTGCGGATGGCCGGGCGCGCGCATCGCGCGGTTGGAGTCGGTGTTCGTCAGCACCGCCGCGCTCTTCGTGGAGCTCTTCTCGAAGCGGTAGATGTAGGGCTGACCGGCGTGCGAGCCGCTGCCGATGCCGCCGTACTTCTCGACTTCGGTCGCGAGCGCCAGCAACGCGCCGTCCTTGCCGATCGCGCCCTTCATCGCGACCCGCGCGCCGCTGCGGTTGCCGCCGCTGGCGAATTCCGCCGGGCGCGTGAGCATCAGGTGCACCGGGCTTGCCAGCCTGCTTCGAGAGCTGGCAGGCGAGCTGGCCCTCGAATCCGAGGTCGAACTTCGAGCCGAAGCCGCCGCCCATGTACTGGACGATCGTCTCGACCGCGTCGACTTGAGCCCGAGCTCGCCCGCGGCTCCGTCGGAGACCCCGAACGTAGCCTGCGTCGAGGCGTAGACCTTGGCTTCGTCGCCGCCGCGGTAGTCGACGATCACGCCGTGCGTCTCGAGGCACACGTGGTGCTGCACGGGAACGGTGTAGACCGCTTCGACGACAGCGGCCGCGCCCTGCATGGCGGCCTCGGTCTCGGCGAGGTCGCCCTGCGCGTTCTCCTTGCCGCGGTTGCCCTTCTTGCCGACCGCGGGCGCGTTCTCGGCCAGCGCCTGCTTGCGGTTGACGACCCACTTGCCGGGCGTCCACTTCGCGTTCAGCGCGCGCAGCGCGTCGTCGGCGCGCTCGGGCGTGTCGCGCCGCGACCGCCGCGACGGGCTGGCCGAGCCACTTCACGCTCTTCACGCCCATGTCGATCGCCGCGCCGACGCCGGGCAGCTTCTTCGCGGCCTCGACGTCGAACTCGACCGTCGCGACCGGGTAGGGCGAGCACAGGACGCGCGCGAACAGCATGCCCGGCAGGCGCACGTCCTGCGCGTAGACGGCGCGGCCGCTGAGCTTCGCCGGTCCGTCGAGGCGCGGCACGTCCTTGTTGACCAGCGTGTGCCCCGCGCGCGGACCCCAGCTCGGTCCGGTTTCCTTCTGGGTGCTCATCTCACTTGCCCCCCTTCGCAACCGCGAGCGCGGCCTCGAAGACCGCCGGGTAGGTCCCGCAGCGGCAGACGTTGCCCGAGCAGGAGCGCTTGATCTCGTCCAGCGAGGCCTTGGGGTTCTTCTCGAGGCAGGCCTGGATCGCCATCACGAAACCGGGCGTGCAGAAGCCGCACATCTGTCCGTCGTGCGTCCAGAACGACTGCTGCAGCGCGTTGAGCTTCTCGGGCGAGCCGAGCCCTTCGATGGTGGTGATCTTCTTCCCGCGCATGTCGGCCGCGAGCAGCAGGCAGGCCAGCGCCGGCTTGCCGTCGACGTGCACCGTGCAGGCGCCGCAGTTGCCGCGGTCGCAGACCTCCTTGGTGCCGGTCAGCGCCGGTTCGCAGCGGTTGCGCAGCGCGGAGAGCAGCGTCGTGCGCGGCTCGCACTTCAGCTTGCGCGCTTCGCCGTTGATCGAGAGCTCGATCTCGATCTCGCCCTCGAGCGTCTCGCCTTCGGGTCCCGGCGCCGCGCGCGACGCACGCTCCGCCGCCTCCGCGGAGGACAGCAGTCCCTGCACCAGCACGCCGCCCGCGGCGACGCCGCCCGCGCCGCGCAGGAAGCGGCGCCGGGAAAGGGCCTGGGAGTCGGAAACGTCGTGATCGCCGGGGTTCGAGGGCATGGGGGCTCCGTTCGCGGAGTGTAGCGATTGGCTCCGGCTGCTGTCCCTCGCTACGATCTGCTTCGCATTTTCAGTCCCCTCCCCTGGACCCTCTCGTCCGCTCCCGCGGTGTCTGTTCCACCGCGCGCAGGACCCAAGGATGCCGTGATCATGAAGAAGCTGCTTTCGTGGCTCGCCCTGAGCCTGTCCGCACTCGTTTTCCTTCCCCACTCCGCCTCCGCGATGCTCGCGGACCCGTTGCAGGACAAGACCAAGGTCCTGAAGTTCTCCGGGATCCCGAATCAGAACACGACCGACCTCGCCGAGAAGTACAAGCCGCTGGCGAAGTACCTGACCGAGAAGCTCGGCGTGCAGGTCGAGTACGTGCCGGTGGCCGACTACAACGCCACGGTCGACGCGTTCAAGAACGGCGACCTGCAGTTGTGCTGGTTCGGCGGCTTCACCGGCGTGCAGGCGCGCATCGCCGTGCCGGGCGCGAAGGCCATCTGCTGCGGCCCGCGCGACATGAAGTTCAAGAGCTACTTCGTGGCCAACAAGAAGCTCGGCCTGAAGAAGGCGGACGAGTTCCCGATGGCGCTCAAGGGCAAGAAGTTCACCTTCGGCTCGCCGCAGTCGACCTCCGGCCGCCTGATGCCCGAGTACTTCATCCGCAAGAACACGAAGATGTCGCCCAAGGACTTCTTCGGCATGGAGATGGCCTTCTCCGGCGGGCACGACAAGACCTGCGCGCAAGTCGGCGACGGCACCTTCGACGCCGGCTGCGTCGACTACACGGTCTACGACAAGCTCGTGAAGGAGAAGAAGGTTGACCCGGACCTCGTGCAGGTGATCTGGGTCTCGCCCGAGTTCTGCGACTACAACTTCACGGCCCACCCGGCGCTCGAGACCATGTTCGGCGCGGGCTTCACCGAGAAGCTGCAGAAGACGCTGACCTCGATCGCGGGCGACGACCTCAAGCTGCTCTCCGCGATGGACCGCAGCGACGGCGGCCTCGTGACCTGCACGAACGAGAACTGGGACACGCTCAAGAAGCTCGCGATCGAGATCGAGCTCGTGCGTGAACCCAAGAAGCCCTGATCCCGAGGGAGCCGCGCGCACCGTGCACACCTGCGCTGGATTCCGCCTGGCGCGGGCCGGTGTGACGTTCGCAGGGCGCGCGGCGCTCGCCGGGGTGGACCTCGAGATCCGCCCCGGCGAGTCGCTCGCGCTCGTCGGCCCGAGCGGCTCGGGCAAGACGACGCTGCTGCGGCTGCTCAACGCCGCGGTGCTGCCGAGCTCGGGCACGGTCGAGATCGACGGCCGCTCGCTGGACGGCATCGCGCCCGGCGCGCTGCGCGACCTGCGCGCGCGCATCGGCTTCGTGCACCAGGACCTGTGCCTGGTGCCCAACGTGCGCGTGCTCTCGAACGTGCTCGCCGGCAAGCTCGGCCAGCAGGGCCTGGGGGCCTCGCTGCGCACGCTGCTCCTGCCCCCGCGCGCCGAGATCGACGAGGTCGCGCGCGTGCTCGAGCGCGTGGGCATCGGCGAGAAGCTCTTCCAGCGCACCGACAGCCTCTCGGGCGGCCAGCGCCAGCGCGTGGCGCTCGCGCGCGCCCTGTTCCAGGAGCCGCGCGCGCTGCTGGCGGACGAGCCCGTCAGCGCCGTCGATCCGGCGCGCGCGCGCAGCATGGTCGAATTGCTGGCCGAGGTCTCGCGCGAGCGCGGGCTGACGCTGGTCGTCTCCTTGCACGACATCGCGCTGGCGCGCGAGTTCTTCCCGCGCCTGGTGGGCCTGCGCGCCGGGCGCGTGGTCTTCGACCGCAGAACGGGCGAGGTCGGCGCGGCGGAACTCGAACGACTCTACGCCCTCGAGGGACTGGAGCTCGCCGATGAGCGCCGCGACGGCACAGTTTGAATCGCGGCGCATCTCGGGCCGCGGCCTGGTGCTGGCAGGGATCGCGCTGGCGACGCTCTGCGCCTGGCTGACGCTCGACGCGCCGCTCTCGGGCCTCGTGCCGCGCCCGGGCAGCTGGCACATCGTGCGCGGCTTCTTCGGCAGCGCGCTGCGGCCCACGTTCACGTACGAAGGCGACGTGCCCGATGGCGCGGCACCGCTGCTCGTCAGCGGTCTCGCGGCCGCGCGGCGCACGCTGGTCTTCGCCGTGGCGGGCATGAGCCTCGCCCTGGTGCTCGGCGTCGTGCTCGGCTTCCTGGCCTCGAGCAGCTGGTGGGCGCAGGAGCGCGGCGGCCGCACGCTGCGCGCGCTGGTCTGGAGCGGCGCGCGCGTGCTGATCGTCGGCATGCGCTCGGTGCACGAGCTGCTCTGGGCGGTGCTGTTCCTGGCGGCTTTCGGATTGAACACGTTCGGCGCCGTGGTCGCGATCGCGATCCCCTACGGCGGGACGCTGGCCAAGATCTTCAGCGAGATGCTCGAGGAAGCGCCGCGCGACAGCGCGCGTGCGCTGCGCGAGCTCGGCGGAAGCCCGCTGCAGGTCTTCCTCTTCGGGCAGCTGCCACGCGCGCTGCCGGACATGGCCGCCTACGCCTTCTACCGCTTCGAGTGCGCCGTGCGCTCCTCGGCCGTGCTGGGCTTCTTCGGCTTCCCGACGCTGGGCTACTCGATCGCGCAGTCCTTCGAGAACCTGCACTACCGCGAGGTCTGGACCTACCTCTACATGCTGATGGCGCTGGTGATCGGGATCGAGCTCTGGAGCGGGGCGCTGCGCCGGAGGTTCGTCGCGTGAGCCGCACCGAGATCGACGTGCTCGCGCGCGAGCGCCCGCGCAGCCGACTCGTGCGCTGGAGCCTCGTCTTGCTCGGCTTGCTCGTGCTGTGGGCCTGGTTCGGCGGCGAGATCCAGGTCGCCGAGGCCTTCGGGCCGCAGCGCATGGCGAACCTGAAGCGCTTCCTCACGGTCGACATCCAGCCCTACGACCTGCGCGATCGGCCCTTCGACCTCGGCGAGCACATCGCCTGGTGCTGGCACCTTGCCAGCGACCGCGGGCTCGCGGGCGCGCTGGCGACGCTCTCGATCTCGATCCTGGCGATCACGCTCGCGGGACTGGGCGCCTCGTGCCTGATGCTCTTTGCGGCGCGCAACGTGGCTTCGCGCGAGCCCTTCGAGGCCTGGATCCGCGCCGACGGCGAGGCGGCGCGGCCGCGCTCGCAGGGTGCGCTCTGGAAGCTCGTCTCGAGCCTCGTGCGCGCGCTGCTGATCTTCCTGCGCGCGATCCCCGAGTACATGTGGGCCTTCCTGCTGCTGGCGATGCTCGGGCCGAGCGCCTGGCCGGCTGTGCTCGCGCTGGCGATCCACAACTCGGGCATCCTGGGCAAACTGGGCGCCGAGACGATCGAGAACCTCGACCCGCGCACGCTGCGCGTCCTGCGCGAGCACGGTGCCTCGCGCGCGCAGGTGGCCGTGGCCGCGATCCTGCCGCTCTCGCTCTCGCGCTTCCTGCTGTACTTCTTCTACCGCTTCGAGACCTGCGTGCGCGAGGCGACGGTGCTGGGCATGCTGGGGGTCGCCTCGCTCGGCTACTGGATCCAGGATTCGCGCACGCGCCAGTTCTACGACGAGATGCTGTTCTTCGTGGCGCTCGGAGCCGCTATCGTGCTGGGCGCCGACCTGGTCTCGATGCTGGCGCGCTGGATCGTCCGGCGCGCGTCTTGAATCCGGGCCGGGAGCGAAATCCCCGCCCATGACCAGCGCAAGCGCGGCCCCCGTGATCGAGATCCACGAGCTCTCGAAGTCCTACGGCAGCGTGCGCGCCCTGGACCAGCTCTCGCTCTCCCTCAAGGGCGGCGCGGTGGGCCTGCTCGGGCCCAACGGTTCGGGCAAGACGACGCTGATCAAGCTGCTGCTCGGCCTGCTCGTGCCCGACTCGGGTTCGGCCAGCATCGCCGGCGCCGACCCGCGCACGGCCGCCGGCCGGCTCGAGCTGCGGCGCTCGGTCGGCTACATGCCCGAGTCCGATTGCCTGATCCCGGGCATGAGCGCCGTCGAGCTGGTGGCGACGCTGGGCGAGCTCTCCGGGCTCTCGCGCGAGGATTCGATGACGCGCGCGCACGAGGTGCTCGACTACGTCGGGCCTCGACGAGGCGCGCTACCGCGACTGCGAGCAGTACTCGACCGGAATGAAGCAGCGCCTCAAGCTGGCGCAGGCGCTGGTGCACGACCCGCCGCTGCTCTTGCTCGACGAACCGACCAACGGGCTCGATCCGAAGGGCCGCAAGCACATGCTCGAGCTGGTGGCCGACCTCGGCGCGGCGCAGAAGAAGAGCCTGCTCGTCTGCTCGCACCTCCTGCCGGACGTCGAGCGCACCTGCGAGCGCGTGGTGGTGCTCAAGGCCGGCCGCGCGGTGCTCGAGGGCGGCATCGCCGAGCTGACGCAGCGCCGCGGGCGGCGGCTGCGCGCGGAGTTCGGCGGCGCGCTCGAGCCGCTCGACGCGCTGCTCGCCTCGGCCGGCGTGGCGGTCGAGTCGCGCGCGGGCAATGCGCGCGTGCTGGTGCTGCCCGAGGCCGAGTCGGACGCGGACAATCTCTTCGCGCTCTGCGATCGCGCCGGCGCGCGGCTCGAGTCGCTGACCGAGCTGCGTTCCTCGCTGGAAGAGGTCTTCCTCGATGGTCTCGCGCGCGAGGAGCCTGCGTGAAGGCCTCCACGCACACCGAGATCTACCGGCCCTTCGTAGGCAAGCTCGCGCGCGGCGGCTGGCGCTGGGGACCGCTGGCGCGCAGCACGCTGCGCAACGCGTTCAAGCGCAAGCTGCCGCTCTTGCTGTTCGCGCCGCCCGCGATCGCGACGATCATCTTCTCGTTCGTCGTCTACGCCAAGTTCGCCCTCGAGTCTGGCTCGAACCCGGTGCCCGGCGCACCGGACGCACCGGCGGGCGCGCTGGCCTCGATGAGCGGGATGGCTGGCGACCTGCTCGAGGTCCGCACGCAGATCGTCGGCTTCCACATGGCGATGGACTTCTTCGTGCTCTTGATCGTCGCCTGGTACGGCTCGGGCCTGATCGCCGAGGACGTGCGCCGCAAGGCGCACCTGCTGTACTTCGCGCGGCCGCTGACGCGCCTCGACTACCTGCTCGGCAAGTGGCTGCCGCTGGCGCTCCTCGGCAGCCTGGCGACGCTCGCGCCGGGGCTCGTGATCTGCACCGTCGCGGCCTTCTCCTCGCCGCACTGGAGCTTCGTCACCGGGGAGGGCGGCACGATCCTGAAGATGCTCGCCTACTCGTTCGTCTCGTTCATCGTGCTGAGCTCGATCGTGCTGGCGCTCTCGAGCCTGTGCCGGCGCAAGTCGCACGCGCTGGCCGCGGCGCTCGGTTCGTTCGCGCTGCTCGGAGGATTGGGCGCGATGCTGGCCGGGATGAACCGCGAGCCGGCCTGGAACCTGATCTCGGTCTTCGGCTGCCTGCGGCGCGTCGCGCTGGGCCTGTTCGACATGCAGCGCATCCTGCACTTCCGCGGCAACTGGAGCCTCTCCTGGACCTGGGTCGTGCTCGCGGGCTGGGTCGTGCTGACCTGGGTGGTGCTCTTCTGGCGCACGCGGCGCCTGGAGGTCAACGGTTGAGCGCGCAGCTGCTCTCCTCGCAGGGCCTCTCGCGCTGGTACGGCCCGGTCGTCGGCCTGAACGACCTGACGCTCGAGCTCGAGGGCGGTGTCGTCGGCCTGCTCGGGCCCAATGGTGCGGGCAAGTCGACGTTCCTGAAGCTCGTCGCGGGCGAGATCCGGCCCTCGCGCGGCACGCTGAGCGTGCTGGGCTTCGAGCCCTTCGCCAACCGCGAGTACTTCAAGGTGCTGGGCTTCTGCCCGCAGCAGGACGCGCTCTACGACGACCTCGATGCACGCGAGTTCGTCTCGTTCCTGCTGCGCCTCTCGGGCTTCGACGCGCGCGAGGCCCGCGCCCGCGCCGAGCGCGCGCTCGAGCGCACGGGCATGCAGGACGCCATGCTGCGCCGGACCGCGGGCTTCTCGAAGGGCATGCGCCAGCGCACCAAGCTCGCCGCCGCGATCGCGCACGACCCGCGCTTCCTGATCGTCGACGAGCCGCTCTCGGGCCTCGACCCGCTGGTGCGCGCCGAGATGATCGCGCTCTTCCAGGAGCTCGGCCGCGCGGGCGTGCACGTGATGATCTCGAGCCACGTGCTGCACGAGATCGAGAGCGTGACCGAGAACATCCTGCTGCTGCACCGCGGGCGCCTCCTCGCGCAGGGCCCCGTGCCGGAGATCCGCAAGCTGCTCTCGCGCTACCCGCACAAGGTCGAGATCCACGCGCGCGACGCGCGCCGGCTCGCGCGGGCGCTGCTCGAACTCGAGGGCACCAGCAGCGTGCACGTCGCGCCCGAGGGCGGACGGCTCTCGATCGAGACCTTCGACCTGCCGCGCTTCCACGCGGAGTTGCCGCGCATCGCCACGCGCGAGCGCGCGGGCATCCAGACGCTCGAATCGACCGACGCCGGCCTGGAGGCCGTGTTCGACTACCTGGTCGGCTGACGCATGGGCACGCTCTCGATCCTCGGGCTCTTCGCGCGCACGCAGCTCCTGCGCTCGCTCGCCCTGCGCCGCAGCTGGCTGGTCTACGCCTTCACGCTGCTGCCGGCGCTGGTCGCACTGCTGCTCGCGACGCACGCGCGGCGCGTGACGGCCGAGGGCATCGCCACGCACCTCTCGTGGTTCCTCTTCCTGCAGGTCGTCGTGCCGCTCGTGACGCTTTTGCAGGGCCAGGCCGTGATCGCGCGCGAGGTCGAAGACCGCACGATTACGTATCTCTTCTCGCGCCCGGTCCCGCGCCCGGCGATGTTCGTCGGCCGCACGCTGGGCGCGCTGGCGTTCACCTTGCTGCTCTTGCTCGCGGGCGCGCTGCTCCTGATGCTCGCCGCCGCGCAGGGTCCGACCGGCAAGACGCCCGATCCGACGCTGTTCCCGCTCGCCTCCTGGACATCGGACGGCGTCGTGCTGCCGC
The DNA here is from genome assembly GCA_963829015.1 of uncultured Planctomycetota bacterium. Classification (GTDB taxonomy): domain Bacteria; phylum Planctomycetota; class UBA1135; order UBA1135; genus JADJLZ01. The sequence continues at coordinate 1,866,746 of CAWHGR010000001.1, forward strand.
TGCTGGTCGCGGTCGCGCTCGGGGCGCTCGCTTACACCCTGCTCTTCGCCGCGCTGGGCGTCTTCACCAAGCACCCGATGATCGCCGGCCTGACGTATGCGTTCGCGATCGAAGGCTTCCTCTCGAACCTCCCCGGCTCGAGCCAGGCGCTGACCGTGCAGTACTACCTGCGCTCCTGGATCGCGGCCAAGGGTGCGGACTCCTGGGGCCGGCTCGAGGGCGCCGACCTGGCGAACTTCGAGAGTCCGGCGCGCGTGCTGCTCAAGCTCGGTTTGGTGGCGTTGCTGGCGCTGGCGCTCGGCAGCTGGCGCATCCGGCGCAAGGAATTCGTGCTCAGCGCCTGAGCCGGCCGCTCACTTGACCCTGCGGTAGTGCGACCGCGCGTGCGCGACCATGTCCTCGTCGACGTCCTCGATCACGAAGTGGTCGTTGGTGATCATCTTCAGCCGGTTGCGCGAGCGCATGTGCGCGCCCGTCTTCGGATCCACCTGCTCGAGCACCAGCACGATGCCCTCCTTGCCCAGGTCCCCGATCCCGCGGTAGATGCCCATGCCGCTGGAGAAGCTGGTGATCATGCACAGCTGGTACTCCTGCATGTTGCGGTCGTACCCCAGCCAGCCGGTGGTCTCGTGGCTGCGCCCGCCGATCTCCATCACGGCGTCCCAGCGCTGGTACCGCCCTCCGTAGATCTGCGTGATGCGCGTGACACCGCTGCCGCCGGGGACCTCGGTCCCGTCCGGCGCGAGGCGCGTCACGTTCGTCTGCCACTCGCCGACCAGCGGATCGAGCTTCTTGTGCATCGCGCCGGGCTGGCTGGCGGCCTCCTGCGCGGAGACCTGCTGCTCGATGTCGGGCGCGGGCGCGCGCACGGAGGGCAGGGGCTTGGGACGCTGGGAGGACGTGCTCTCGCAGGCCGCGAGGGCGCACAGGAGGACACAGGGAAGGACAGGGCGCATGCCGCGAGAGTACACGATGCGTCGGCGAAGCGAGAGGACAGCTGTCCTCCCCCGGCGAAGGCAGCTCCCGCGGTCGACGGAGCGCCGATTTCGATGTCCTCGATCGTGGACTTGCGGATTCGTCACGCCTGCTGGCACAGGCTTCGCTCGATGGACCGGTGTCTCCACGACAGCACCTCACCGAAAGGAGCCCGCCATGTTCGCCAAGATCCTCCTGCCCCTCGTCCTCGCGGCCGCCCTCGCCCCGACCGCGCGCGCCGGCTCGGACATCGAGCTGCGCTTCGGCAAGCGCACCAGCCACGGCTCCTTCTCGATCGCGCTCTTCGGCGGGAACCACCGCGAACGCGATCGCGACTGCGAACCGCGGCGCAACTGGGTGCCGGCGCACTTCGAGACGCGCGAGGAGCGGGTCTGGGTCGAGGGCACCGAACGGCAGGTCTGGATCGCTCCCGTGTACGACTGGCGCTACGACCACTGCGGCCGGCCGTACCGCGTGCAGCTCGAGGTCGGACACTGGACCTGCGTGCGCTCCCCCGGCCACTTCGAGTGCCGCAAGGTGCAGGTCTGGGTCGGCGGGTGCTGGGACGACCGCCGCGACTAGCCCTCCCGAACAGGCCGGGCCGTAGGTCTGGATGGGGACCGGTCCGGACTCACCCCCGTGGTCACGGTGACCGCGGGGGTCTCTTTTTCAGGGAGCGCAGGAGTCGTCGCCAGGCTGCACGTTCGCGGGCGGGAGTGAGCGCCGCGCCGCGCTTCCGGCTCGCGCGCGCGAGCTGCTCGAGGAAGCGCGGCTCACGCTCGCAGCGCCGGAGCAGCCGCGCGAGCGCGCGCGTGTCGCCGAAGGGATAGAGACCGGGGTGCCGCGCGCCAAGCATCGCCACGTTGGCCTCGATGCGGCTCGCCAGCACGGGGACGCCTTGCACCAGCGCCTCGGCGAGCGCCAGCGAGCCGCCCTCGGAGCGCGAGGAGAGGACGAAGACCGCGGCTCGGGCGAGCAACCGCCGGGCGCGGCCGTGCGACAAGTCTCCGAGCCAGCGGTAGCGCGGGTTGCGGCGCATCTCGGTCCGGGCGCGCGCGGCCATGCTCGTGGAGAGCGCCTTGCCTGCGTGCAAGACCACGAGGCGCGAGTCCTTCGGCAGCGTGCGCGCCGCGAGTGCGGTGCGGAATGGATCCTTGACCGGCCGCAAGTGGCCGAGCACCAGCGCCTCGAAGTCCCGCGCGCGTTCACGCCACGGAACAGGGCGCGCCGACTGCGGGATCACGTGCGCAGGGCGGCCGATGCGAGCACGCCCGGCCTGCTGCAGCACGACCAGCTCGTCCGCGAGCTCCAGCGAGGCGCGCGCACGAGCGTCGCGCGGCAGGTCGACGTAGAGGTCCGTGCCGGTCAGGACCAGGCACACCGGCCGATCGGGGTGCTCACGCGCGAAGCGCGCGATCGAGGCGTGGCTCTTCTTCGCGTGCAGGGCGATCAGCGCATCGCAACGCTCTCCGCGCCAGCGGGTGAGCACGTGCACGGAGTGCCCGAGCTCGCGCAGGAGGCGCGCATAGCGCAGAGCAGTGAGCCGGTTGCCGAGGTGCGAGCCCGCCGCTGCCGGAGTCACGATCGCGAGCCTCACGGACCCGCATCCGGCACGTCCGCTCAAGAACTGCGTCGCATACGGCCACGATTGTGTTGCCCAGCGCGCGGCCGATCAAGAGCATGGGCGCGCATGCAGCCGGACATCCGACCGCTCTACCTCGCGAACGAGCCGCTCGTGACGCGCGCCTCGATCGAGGTGCGCGACAAGTTCCACGGGCGACGTCGCGACGCGCGTCGCGCTGGCCGATCCGGCGCGCTCGAGCGAGCGATCGCCGCGGCGGTGGCCGCCGCGCCGGCGATGCGCCGCGATGCGCGGCCTACGAGCGCCGTGACGTGCTGCTCGCACTGCGTGCGGCGCTTCCGCGAGCGCGCCGAGGAGCTCGCGCAGGCGCTCTGCATCGAGGCCGGCAAGCCGATCCGCGACAGCCGCGGCGAGGTCACGCGCCTCGATCGACACGTTCCGCTTCGCCGCGCGAGGAAGCGACGCGCATCGGCGGCGAGGTGCTGCCGATGGACATCACGCCGCGCGCGACGGGGCTACACCGGCGCTGTGGAAGCGCGTGCCCGATCGGCCCGTGCTCGTTCATCACGCCGTTCAACTTCCCGCTCAACCTCGTCGCGCACAAGGTCGCGCCGGCGATCGCGGCCGGCTGCCCGTTCGTGCTCAAGCCGGCGAGCGCGACGCCGCTCGGCGCGCTGCTGATCGGCGAGGTCCTGGCCGAGACCGGCGCTGCCGAAGGGCGCGTTCTCGATCCTGCCGCTGCGCGCGCGCGACTCGGCGCCGCTGGTCACGAGGACGAGCGCTTCAAGCTGCTCTCCTTCACCGGCTCGCCCGACGTCGGCTGGGAGCTGAAAGGCCGCGCCGGGCAAGAAGAAGGTCGTGCTCGAGCTCGGCGGCAACGCGGCGTGATCGTCGATCGCGACGCGCGACCTCGCCGACGCCGTCGAACGCATCGTCGTTCGGCGCCTTCTACCAGTCGGGCCAGAGCTGCATCAAGGCGCAGCGCATCCTCGTGCACGAGGCGATCTACGCGAGCGTCCGCGAGCAGCTCGTCGCGCCACGCGCGTCGCTGAAGGCCGGCGATCCGCGCGAGGAAGACACGTTCCTCGGCCCGCTGATCACCGAGGCCGACGCCGTGCGGCTCGAGCAGCTGGATCGCATCCGCGCGTCGCCGCCGGCGCGAAGCTGCTGTGCGGCGGCAAGCGCACGGGCGCGATGCTCGAGGCGACGCTGCTCGAGGACGTGCCCGAGACGCTGCGAGCTCGTCTGCAACGAGGCCTTCGGGCCCGTCGTCGGTGCTCTCGCGCTTCCGCGACTTCGACGAGGCGCTCGGCGAGAGTCAACCGACTCGCGCTTCGGCCTGCAGGCCGGCGTCTTCACGCGCGACCTCTACAAGGCGCAGCAGCGCCTGGGACGAGCTCGAGGTCGGCGGCGTGCTGATCGGCGACGTGCCCAGCTTCCGCGTCGACCACATGCCCTACGGCGGCGTCAAGGACTCCGGCCTCGGCCGCGAGGGCGTGCGCTTCGCGATCGAGGACATGACCGAGCTGCGCCTGCTGGTGATCCGAACGCCGTAATCCTCAGCGAACCCATGCTGAAAGTCGAGAAGGTTCGGATCTACGAGAAGTTCGCCGGAGACCTCGACGCTTGGGCTCGTGTGTCTTCGCATGTCGATCCGCCCCCCATCGCCGACGAAGACTGGGGGTTGATCACAGAGCTGCTCACCGGACTGAGCATCGTGGCTTCCGGGCTCGCCTCATCGTCGTTCCATTCCGAACTCGAGGCCAAGGTGTTCGCATCGACCGCCGATGAAGCGACGCGCGAGGCGCTGCGCGCGCTCATCCTTTTCCGCGAGGCCGAATAGCCGACTGCCTTCGAGGATCCGGTTGGAGTCCCGGGCGCCGATCGCGACACCCTCGACGTGTTCTGCATTGCAGTGGAGCGCCCGTGCCGTGGGTGCCTAGGGGGCGGTGCCTTCTCGAAAGGAGGCACGTGCACGTCGCGATCGCCAACCAGCGGCCACACGACGCCCGCGGCCAAGCCAACTCGGCAGTCCATGGCTCACTCGCGGCACCTCCGCGCGCCGGAACCGGTGCACGGACTGCGGAGCGTGGCTTGTGCGAGGCGGTCGCACCACTCGAGATCCACGCGCCGGAGGCGAAGCCGTTGTCAGGATCCTCCGGGCGACTGCGCCACGAGGCCGCGCGCGCATCATCTCATGGACCGCGTTCGGGAGTCCGTGCCTTACCGGTCTGAACGGGGAGGGAGTGGCGCGTTGGCTCGTAGGAAGAAACAGGCTCCATCCGAGGATCGAATCGTGCGTGGAAGGGAGCGTGCGGAGGCTCGATTCCCGGTCGCATCGTCGGGTGCCGGGCTGCCGCAGGACTACGCTGCGGCCCTGCAGGCAATCAAGAAGCGCATTCAGGCCGAGCGCGTGCGCGTTGTCCTCGCAGCGAACTCGGCGATGATCCTGCTCTACTGGGACATCGGCAGCATGATCCTCGAGCGCCAGAAACACGCGGGCTGGGGTGCGCGGATCATCGACAGGCTCTCGGCGGATCTGCTGCGGGCGTTCCCAGAAATGCGCGGCTTCTCCCCGCGCAATCTCAAATACATGCGCGCGTTCGCCGCGGCATGTCCAACGCGCGCAATTGTGCAGCAGGCTGCTGCACAATTGCCGTGGTTCCACCACTGCCTGTTGCTCGATCGGATTCCAGACGCGGCCTCCCGGGCCTGGTACATCGAGACCGCGGTTCGGGAGGGTTGGTCGCGCAACATCCTGGCCCTGCAGATCGACGCGCACGCTCACCAACGCCGGGGCAAGGCGCAGAGCAACTTCCGTGACACGTTGCCTCCCGCTCAGTCGACCCTCGCCGAGCAGGCGTTCAAGGATCCGTACCTGTTCGACTTCCTGGGCACGGCCAATCCGCGTCGCGAGCGCGAGATCGAGCAGGCGCTCGTCGACCACGTCCAGCGCTTCCTGCTCGAACTGGGAACGGGCTTCGCGTTCGTCGGCCGGCAGGTGCCCCTCGAAGTCGGAGACCAGGATTTCCACCTGGATCTCCTCTTCTACCACCTCGAGCTGCGCTGCTACGTCGTCGTCGAACTGAAGGCCGTGCCCTTCAGCCCAGCTTTCGTGGGACAGCTGAACCTCTACCTCTCCGCCGTCGACGACCTGCTGCGCCACGAGGACGACCAGCCCACCATCGGGCTGCTCCTGTGCCGTGCCAAGAACAAGCTCGTCGTCGAGTACGCGCTGAGGCACCTCAAGCGCCCGATCGGCGTAGCCGGATGGGAGACGACACTCGTCGGGAAGCTTCCCAGGGCACTGAAAGCCAGCCTGCCCTCGGTGGAGGACCTCGAAGCCGAGCTGTCGGGGCGCAGGCGACCCAACGCGCGCAGAGCTTGAGGCTCGCACGATTGCCGGTGGCTCGAGGCGGCTCGAACTGGGTAGCCTCGCCTCGAATCCCCGCGCGCGAATGGCCGAGGCCACTGGATCTGTGCGCCCGGCCACAGGACGATGGCGCGGCCGCGCATGAGCTCCCCCACTGCACCTACCCCCGGCTCGCTGTCGCGCGAGTGGCCGCTGGCGCTCGCCATCGGCGCGTTGGCGCTTGCGTTCCTGTGCAAGGAATGGATCGCCTCGACCTTCGACCAGCCCGCGGGACTCGTCCTGCGCCTGGTCGTCATCTGCGTCGTGATCCTCTTCGCCGCCTTCGCGATCGTGCGCCACGCGGACGTGCTCGCGCATCGCCTGGGCGAGCCGGCCGGCACGCTGCTGCTCACGCTGGCGATCACGGGGCTCGAGGTGGCGATGGTCGGCTTCGTGATGTCGAGCGGCGAACCCAAGCCCGAGCTCGCGCGCGACACGATGTTCGCGGTCGTGATGCTGGTGCTCAACGGCTTCATGGGGCTCGCGCTGCTGCTCGGCGGCCTGAAGCACCGTGAGCAGACGTTCAACCTGCAGAGCGCCAACGCCTTTCTCGCGCTGATCGTGCCGCTCACCGTGCTGGGCCTGGTGCTGCCGAACTTCACGCGCTCGACACCCGGACCGCTGCTCTCGCCGTTCCAGATGGTGTTCCTGTCCGTAATGTCCGTCGGCATCTACACGGTCTTCCTGTGGGTCCAGAATCGGCGGCATCGAGGATTCTTCATGCCGCGCGAGGAACTCGCCGCCGACGCCGCGGCCGCGGCGGCGGAGCCGGCGCACCACGACGGTCGCTCGACCGGCTTTCACGCCACGATGCTCGGCCTCTACGGTCTGCCGCTGGTCGTGCTCGCCAAGCAGATGGCGGCTCCGCTCGATGCTCTCGTGGACCGCTTGGGCGCGCCGGTCGCGCTGGGCGGCTTCATCATGGCGCTCCTCGTCCTGACCCCGGAGTCGCTGGCCGCCATCCGCGCCGCCCGCACCAATCACCTGCAGCGCTCGGTCAACATCCTGCTCGGCTCCGTTCTGGCCTCGATCGGGCTCACGATCCCGCTCGTGATCACGATCTCGCTTTCCACGCACCGCCCGCTCGTGCTCGGCCTCGAGGCCGTGGACATGGTCATGCTGCTCTTGACGCTGATCACGAGCATCTTGACCTTCTCGCTGCCGCGCACCAATCTGCTGCTCGGCTGCGTGCACCTGCTGCTGTTCGGCGCCTACTTGATGTTGATGTTCGACCGTTCGACCTGAGCGCAATGGAGGAGCGGAGAAGACTCTCGATCGACTGATCCGCAGCCAGCATGAGCGCCCTCGGCCGCATCTTCCGTTCGATCTCCTCGCTCTTCCGCCCCGCGCAGGTGACCACCGCGAGCGCGCTCCCGCGGCCAGACCCGCGCGCCGCCGGCCGCGACCTGCGCGCCCTGTTCCTGCGCACCGAGGGGTCGGCACTCGGCCTCGCGCCCGACAGCGAATTCCCGCACGTCTTCGGCATCGCGATGGACTGGTCGATCGGCGAAGAGACGGCCACGATCGCGGCCGTGCGCGACGGCACGGCGAGCCTCTACACGACCTCCACCTTCGGCATCCTCGGCGGCAGCGGACACGAATCCGTGCGCGCGGCCGCGCGGCGCTTCGTGAAGCTCGCCGGCGCGTTCTACGAAGACGGCGTGCCGGCCAGCGAGTTCGAGTACCCCTCGAGCGACACGGTCTATTTCTTCCTGCGCACCTTCGACGGCGTGCGCGCGCTCGCCGCCGACGTCGAACAGATCCGCACCGGTGCAAGTCCCTACACCGGCCTCTTCGCCGCGGGCCAGGACGTGCTCACGGAGCTGCGCAAAGTCACCGAGCGCAGGCCTTGAGCCTGCACGCTCGGAGCTCCCGCCGCACGGAGCGCGTCCGGACGTCGCGCGCTACACTCTCGCCGAGGACCATGCGCGCATGATCGATCCCCCGCAGATCACGTACACCCAAGCGCAGACCTGCGCCATCATCCGCCTCACCAACCCGATGGCCGACATGACGAAGGTCGTCCCCCCGGCGATCAACGAGCTCATGTCGCTCGTGAAGGCGCAGGGCATCGGTCCCGCGAGCGCCTGGTACATCTACGTGCACAAGATGGAGCCCGCGCGCATCGACTTCGAAGTCGGCGTGCCCGTGACGGTCCCGGTCAAGCCGACGGGACGCCTGAAATCCGGCGGACTCCCCGCCGCGAAGGTCGCGCGCACGGTCCACCACGGCGGATACGAGGGACTGGCCGCTGCCTGGGGCCAATTGAACGCCTGGATCAAGGCCAATGGGCACAAGCCCGGCGATCCAGTCTGGGACGTCTACCTCGCGGGCCCGGAGACCGGATCCGACTCGACGAGGTGGCGCACGCAGCTCAATCGGCCGCTGCTCGGATGAATGGCGCGCAGGCTCCAGGGAGAGAGAGCATGACCCCGAACCTCTGCTTCGCCGTGGGACTCGTCTTCGCCCTGGTCGCCTCGTGTGCTCGGTCTCACGCACCGAGCTCGGATTCGAGCCAGCCGGCCTCCCGCTTCCGCGCCGGACAAGTCTGGGAGTTCAAGCCTCCCGCGACGCAACCGAACGCGCGGCTCACGATCCTGCGCGTGGAAGACGGCGGCAAGCTCGGCACCATCGTCCACATCGCGCTCTCCGGAGTCTCCTACGGTAACGGCCAGACGAGCATCGCCCACCTGCCGTTCGCCGAGTCCGCGATCGAGTCGAGCGTCACGAAGCTCGAGCGCGAGTCCAGCCCACTCCCCGACTTCGCCGAGGGCTATCAACAGTGGCGCACGGCCTACGACGCCGGCCACGCCGGGGTGTTCACGATCAGCGTCACCGAGGCGTACGAAGCGGTCACGGACATCGCGCGCAAGGGCAAGTGAAGTTCAGCCCGTCGCGGCGAGCCATGGGCCAACCGGGCCAGCGTCGTTGACACCCGCTCTCGGCGCGTCGATCATCGCAATCCCGCCCGCATCCCGCTCCGCGACCTCAGCTCATGCCGCCGACCCTAGAAGCCATCCGCCCCATCACGCTGGCCGACATCCGCGCCGCGCGCGAGCGCATCGCGCAGACGATCCTGCGCACGCCGCTCGTGCGGCTCGAGCTCGGCAAGGGCTTCCCCGACGTGCGCCTCAAGCTCGAGAACCTGCAGCCGATCAACGCCTACAAGCTGCGCGGCGCGGCGAACGCGGTCGCGATGCTCAGCGACGCCGAGCGCAAGCAGGGCGTGTGGACGATCTCCGCCGGCAACGCGGGCCAGGGCGTCGCCTACGCCGCGCGCGCGGCCGGCGTGCCCTGCACCGTCGTCGCGATCGAGACCGCGCCCGTCTCCAAGCTCGAGCGCATGAAGGCGCTCGGCGCGAAGCTCGTCCTCGTCAGCTACGACGTCGCCTGGAAGACGCTCGACGCGCGCGCCTACCCCGGTGTCGAGGGCACGTTCATCCATCCCTTCGACGACCACAACTTCATCGCCGGCCACGGCACGATGGGCCTCGAGATCCTCGAGGACGCGCCCGACACCGCGGCCGTCGTCGGCAGCGTCGGCGGCGGCGGCCTGCTCGTCGGCGTCGGCAGCGCGCTGAAGGCGCTCAAGCCCTCGATCAAGCTCTTCGGCGCCGAACCCGAGACCGCGGCACCGCTCGCGCTCTCGCTGAAGCTGGGCTCGCCGCAGAAGTTCAGCGACTGGAAGCCCTCCTTCGTCGACGGCGCCGGCGGCCAGAGCGTCTTCCCGCGCATGTGGGAGCGCATGCAGCCGCTCGTCGACGGCAGCATCGTCGCGAGCCTCGACGAGATCAAGAACGCGATGCGCCTCGTCGCCGAGAAGTCGCGCGTGATCGCGGAAGGCGCCGGCGCGCTCGCCGTCGCGGCCGCGCTCAGCGGAAAGGCCGGGCCGGGCCCTGTCGTGGCCATCGTTTCCGGCGGAAACATCGACCTGAAGAAGTTCTGCGAGCTGATCACGTCGAAGAACCCCTGAACGCACCTTCCGCGGGCGGATGCCTCACGACTGGCCGGCCGCCGGCGTTTCTCTTGTTTGCGCCATGTGGCTCGATCGCTAATATGTCCTTCGACTATTTGCGCAGCCGCTAGCAAGGAGACCGATGCCCAGAGAGACCAAGCGCCAGCCGCACGGCCGCCGAATCCGCTGCCCGGGCGGCTACCAGGCCTTCGTGCCGGCCGCCTTGCCGCCCGACCTTGTCTGGAGCGCCGGATTGGCGTCGGCGCTGTCGCGCGCCGACCTCGCGCTCGGCCGCCTTGCGGGTGAGGGCCGGCGACTGCCGAACCCGCATCTGCTCATCCGGCCGTTCGTGCGGCGTGAGGCGGTACTCTCGAGCCGCATCGAGGGCACGCAAGCGACGCTGGGCGAGTTGCTGGCGGCCGAGGCCGGGGCCGCCGTCGAGCGCAGCCCTGCGGACTTGCGCGAGGTCGCCAACTACGTGGTCGCTCTCGAGCACGGGGTCGAGAGGCTGCACGAGCTGCCGCTCTCGCTCCGGCTGGTGAGGGAGCTGCACGGGAAGCTGATGCAGGGCGTGCGCGGGAACACGGCCACCCCGGGCGAGTTCCGGCGGACTCAGAACTGGATCGGGCCCGGCGGTTGCACGCTGGTGGATGCCACGTACGTGCCGCCGCCCGCCGATCGGCTGATGGAGTGCCTCGGCGCGTGGGAGACTTTCCTGCACGACGACTCGCTGCCGCCGCTGGTGCACGCCGCGCTGGCGCACTCGCAGTTCGAGGCGATCCACCCGTTCCTCGACGGCAATGGGCGCGCGGGACGGCTGCTCATCACGTTGCTGCTCGTCGCGAAGGATGTTCTCCCCGCGCCGCTCCTGTACCTGAGTGCGTACTTCGAGGCCACGCGCCAGGAGTACTACGCACGGCTGCTCGGTGTCACGCAGCGGGGCGAGTGGGAGGAATGGCTGATCTACTTCCTCAGAGGCGTGACCGGACAGGCCGAGGACGCCCTGAGCCGGATCCAGAGGATCGACGCGCTGCTCGTTCGCTGGCGCACGCAGTTGGCCATGGCGCCCTCGCGTCTGCCTGAGCGGGCCCTGGATCGCTTCGTCGAGAACCCCTTCTGGACCGTGAACAATCTGGCCCGCCGTCTCGATGTCGCCTTCACGACCGCCCAGCGCGCGATCGACCGGTTGGAATCGGCACACATCGTCGCGCTCGCGAGCGAGGCCAAGCGCAACCGCGTGTACTGCGCGCGGGCCGTCCTCGAGATCCTCGAAGAGCCGCCGCATCTGCCCGGCACCCAGACGGCTCGTCGACGCGGTCGCAGGAGCTGAGCTCGCGCTGGAACTGCGAGACGGTCTGACATCGAACCGCGACGCGCACGGGCAGCCCGGGATGATGACGGGGCGTGCCGTACTGCCGAACTGGAGCGCACATGGAGGGCACGCATCTCGGAGTGCTTCCTCGATGAAGCCACCAACTTCGGACTGCACCCGCACGGCCCGCAGGCGCGCGCGCGGCTTCGCTCAGCGAAAAAAAGCCGGCCCCGGGCTTGTCGTGGCCAGCATGTCCGGCGGTAACATCGACCTGAAGAAGTTCTCCGAACTCGTTGGATCCGCGAGCGGCTAGCCCGGCGGATCCGAAAGGTATCCCCACATGAAGACTCTCCTCCTCGGTCTGTTCCTGGGTGCCGTGGTGACCGGCGCGTCGATGCAAGCGGCGAAGCCCGATCCGAAGCAAGCGACCAAGAGCCTCGAGCTCGGCAACTTCTCGCTCAGCCTGACGGTCAAGGACATCGCCGCGTCGCGCGCCTTCTACGAGAAGCTCGGCTTCAAGGCGATCATGGGCAAGACGGAGCAGAAGTGGCTGATCATGCAGAACGAGACCAGCACGATCGGCCTCTTCCAGGGCGCGTTCGACAAGAACGGCCTGACCTTCAATCCCGGCTGGGACCGCTCGGCCAAGCCGCTTTCCAGCTTCCAGGACGTGCGCGAGATCCAGCGCGCGCTGAAGAGCCAGGGCCTGACCTTGAAGACCGAGACGGACGAGAAGGCGACCGGGCCCGCGTTCATCGCGCTCGTCGATCCCGACGGGAACTCGATCGCCATCGACCAGCACGTGCCCGCCCCGGGTAAGTGATCGGCGCGAGCACGCCGTGCAACGGGCTGGCATCCGCAACCTCCTGTTCCTGGGGATGTTCGCCGTCGTTCCAGTGTTCTACTACCTTGGAGTGATCGGAGGACTCGTCCCGTTGGGCATAATCCTCGGCACGACCATCTTGCACGCCAACGATTCCGGGTTCTTGCTCTCTGGAGCCATTCACATGGCCCTCTACGGGTTGGTGTTCTTCTGGCTGGCCCACTGGATGGCGCTCCTGATCGTCCGGTGCGCCGGGCGTCACTCCACTGCTGCGACGATCGCCGTCCTGCTCTTGCTGGCCGGACTGGCGCAGTTGCCGATCTACGGCGCCGCGCACGGGCAAGTGCACTGGAAGAATGCCTACCACATCTACGCTGACCTTCGGAAGTGGTAGTGCCTTCAGCCCTGGGCCGAGTCGAGCACGGCGTCGAGCATGTTCGGAGTGAGCTTGCCGGTAAACGTGTTCTGCTGGCTGACGTGGTAGCAGCCGAGGAGGTGCAGGCCACCGAGTTCGATCTGGGCGCCGTGGCCGAACTTGGGGCGCGGCTTGGGAATGGTTGCGCCGCCGCGGGCGAGGAGAGCGAGCGCGGCGTCCCAGGCAATCGCACCGAGCGCGAGCATCACGCGGACGTCCGAGAGCGCCGCGCGCTCGCGATCGAGCCACTCGGAGCACGTCGAGAGTTCTTCGGGCGTTGGCTTGTTCGCGGGCGGCGCGCAGCGGCCGGCGGCGCTGATCCACACGCCCTTCAGCTTGAGGCCGTCGTCGCGCGAGTCGGAGTTCGGCTGGTTCGCGAGTCCGGCGCGATGCAGCGCGGCGTAGAGGAACTCACCCGACTTGTCGCCGGTGAACATGCGGCCCGTGCGATTCGCGCCGTGCGCGGCGGGGGCGAGGCCGAGGATCCAGATCTTCGCGCGCGGGTCGCCGAAGCCGGGGACGGGCTTGCCCCAGTAGGTCTCGTTCGCGAAGGACTTGCGCTTCGTGCGCGCGACTTCGTTGCACCACCCGCGCAACCTCGGGCAGCGCTCGCAGCGCACGATCTCACGCTCGAGCTTCGCGAACTCGGCCGCGCTCACGGCTTCCAGCGCTCGATGCGCTTGCAGGCTTCCTGCAGCGCGTCCTCTTCCTTCGCGTAGCAGACGCGCAGGAAGCGCTCGCCCGTGTCACCGGTGAAGAAGGCGGTGCCGGGGATCGTCGCGACGCCGGTCTTCTCGAGCAGGTCCATCGCCGCGTCGCGCGCGGTCTTGAAGCCGAGGCCGCCGATGTCGGCGAGGACGTAGTAGGCGCCCTCGGGCCAGACCGGCTTCAGGCCCGCGCGCTCGAGCGCGGAGCAGGTCCACTCGCGCTTCTGCGCGTAGCCGGCGGCGAGCTCGTCGTAGAAGCTCTGCGGCATGCCGAAGCCGGCCGCGACGCCGTGCTGCAGCGGCGTCGGCGCGCAGATGTAGAAGAGATCGCTGACGAGCGCGATCGCGCGCGCCCAGTCCTCGCGCGCGACGGCGTAGCCGAGGCGCCAGCCGGTGATCGAGAAGGTCTTCGAGAGGCCCATGATCGTCACGGTGCGCTCGCGCCGGTCCCCCACCGTCGCGGCGCTGATGTGCTGGCGGCCGTCGTAGCGGATGTCCTCGTAGATCTCGTCGGTGATCACGACGAGGTCCTTCTCGCGAGCGATCTTGGCCACGATCTCGAGCTCGGCCTGCGTGAACATCTTGCCCGAGGGATTGCCGGGCGAGCAGACGACGATCGCGCGCGTGTTGGGCTTGAGCGCGCCGCGCAGCGCGGGCTCGCTGAGCGCGAACTTCGGCGCCTCGAGCTTCAAGTACTGCGGCTCGAGCCCGGCGACGATCGCCGTGTTGACGTGGTAGCCGTAGAAAGGCTCGAAGACGAGGACGCCGTCGCCCGGATTGAGCAGCGCGTGCAGCGCGCAGGTGTACGCGCCGGTCGCGCCGACGGTCACGACGATCTCGCTCGCGGGATCGGCCTTGATCCCGTTCTTGCGCTCGAGCTTCTTCGCGATCGCCGTCGCGCAACTCGGGCACGCCCTCCATGAACGAGTACGTGCTCTTGCGCGCGCGGATCGCCTCGATCGCGCCCTCGCGCACCGGCGGCGGCGTCGGCAGGTCGCAGATCCCCTGCCCGAGGTTGATGCCCTGGACGCGCTCGCACTCGCGCGTCATGCGGCGGATGTCGGACTGCACGAGACCCTGCAGACGGCGCGAGAGGCGCGCAGGATTGGAGTCGGAGGCCATCGCTTGGCTAGTCTAGGCAACATGCCCCGCCTGAGCTACCGCGCCGCGCGCGACGAACACGACCACGAGGCCTTCCTGCGCATCACCGCGCGCTCGTTCGCCTTCCCGATCGCCGGCCTCTCCGAGTGGCTGGCGCTGCTCGGGCGCGAGAACCTGCGCTTCGTCGAGGAGAAGGGCACGCCGCGCGGCGCGCTGGCGCTCTTGCCGATGGGCCAGTGGTTCGGCGGCCGCTGCGTGCCGATGTGCGGCATCGTGGCGGTCGGGATCGAGCCCGAGGTGCGCGGGTTGGGCGTGGGCAAGGCGCTGATGGAGGGCGTGCTGCGCGAGCTCGGCGACCGCGGGCTGATGCTCTCGACGCTCTTTCCCTCGACCACGGCCTTTTACCGCGCCTGCGGCTACGAGCTGGCCGGCACGCGCTACGAGATCAAGGTCGCGCTGAACGCGCTGCGCGCCAGGCGCGCGCCGCTCTCGATCCGGCGCGGCGACGAGAAGGACGAGCCCGCGATGCGCGCGCTCTACGCGCAGCACGCCGCGCGCAGCCCGGGGCACCTGCAGCGCCACGAGTACATCTGGGGACGGGTCAAGGTCTGGCGCGACGAGACGCGCGAGCTGTACCTCTTCGAGCGCGGCAAGGAACTGGCCGGCTACTGCTGGCTCGCGCGGCGACGGCCCGAGCCGACGCGCCAGGAGGTGTTCCTCTCCGACTTCGTCTGCAACGGGACCGAGGCGGCCGAGACGCTGATCGCGCTGCTGGCCAGCCACCGCTCGCTGGCCGACCACGCCTGCTGGTTCGGCCGGCACGACGAGCCGCTCTTCCTGGCGCTCGAGGAGGCGGTCGCGCCGCAGCTCTCGGTCAAGCTCTCGATGCCCTGGATGACGCGCATGGTCGACGCGCCGGGCGCGCTCGAGGCGCGCGGCTACGCGCACGGCCTCTCCGCGACGCTGGGCTTCGAGCTCAGCGACACACTGCTGCCGCACAACCGCGGACGCTTCCGCCTGCGCGTCGAGAAGGGCCGGGGCAAGGTCGAGAAGGGCGGGCGCGGCGACCTGCGCCTGGACGTGCGCGCGCTCGCGGCGCTCTACACCGGCCAGCTCTCGGCCAGCACGCTCGCGGGCGCCGGCCGCATCGAGGGCAGCGACGGCGCGATCGCGCTGGCCGACGGGATCTTCGCCGGGCCCGCGCCGGCGATGCCCGACATGTTCTAGGCGCGCAGCTCTGCGCCCGAGGGCTCGAGGCCCAGCGATTGGAGCGCCAGCGCGAGCTCCTCGGGCTTGCCCGCGATCGAGAGCTCGTCGCCCGCGCAGACGATCTCGTTGCCGTGCGGCAGCACGTAGCGGCGCTGGCCGCGCACGATCGAGAGCACGGTCAGCTCGGCCACGCCATAGAGGCCGAGCTCGGCCAGCGACGCGCCCACCACCTCGTGCCCCGGCGGCACGTCCAGGCGCACGACCGGGCCCAGACTGGGCAGCAGCGAGGCGAATTCGTCCACCGGCGGCGGCTCGCGCTTGCCGAGGCTGCCGAGCGCCTCGACGATCACGTGCGCGCCGGCGCGCACCTGGCCCTGCAGTTCCGTGGTGCTGCGCCAGATCATCGAGAAGGCCATCACGACCAGCACCAGCAAGAGGCCCAGCGCGGTGAAGCCCGGCAGGAAGGGTTCGGTCACGAGCAGCGCGGGCAGCGCCACCGCCAGCAGCACGGCGAGCTGCAGGCCGGCCGTCAGCGCGCGGCGCGCGGTGGCGTTGTTGTCGAGCTGTCCGGGGAAGGCGGGCGGCAGCGCCAGGCCGGCCAGTTGCGCTCCCAGTCGCCGTGCGCCGCGCACCATGCCCAGCAGCGGCAGGATGCAGAGCAGCGTCACGATCACGACCACGGTCAGCTCGCCCAGGATCGAGACCGGCAGCGAGTGCTCCTCGAGCAGCGCCCCGAGCTGCTGCTGCCCCAGCGCGCCGCCGATCAGCAGCGTCGAGAGCACCACCGCGTCGAGCAGCACGACCAGCGCGGTGCCACGCACGACGCCCCAGCGCGAGCTGCGCGAGCCCTGCGAGCGGATCGAGGCCAGCCAGCCGGCGTACAGGCGCGCGAAGGTCGAGAAGCGCGCCGGCAGGCTGCGCTCGACCAGCCCCGCGAGCGGGTCGGCGTGCGCGATCAGGATCGGCGAGACGAAGGCCGTCAGCGTCGAGATCCCGACCGCCAGCGGATAGAAATCGGCGCGCGTCGCGCCGCTGGCGACGCCCAGGCCGGCGATGATGAACGAGAACTCGCCCACTTGCGCCATGCACAGTCCCGCGCGCAGCGCGCTGCGCGTGCCCTTGCCGGCCAGGAAGGCGCCCACGCTCACGCCCACGAGCTTCCCGCCGATCACCAGCGCCGCGAGCAACAGGCCCGTGCGCCAGTGCTGCTCGAGCGGGCGCGGGTCGATCAGCATGCCGACCGAGACGAAGAACAGCGCCGCGAACATGTCGCGCACGGGCTCGATCAGCTTCTCGATGCGCTCGCCGTGGTCCGACTCCGCCACCAGGGAACCGGCCAGGAACGCGCCCAGCGCGACCGAGTAGCCCGCGCGCAGCGCGATGATCGAGCTGGCGAAGCACAGGCCCAGCGCCGCGACCAGCAGCGTCTCGCGCCGGCCGAGCGCGACCGTCATGCGCACCAGGCGCGGCACGAAAATGAGGCCCACGATCAGCACCACGGCGATGAAGGCCGCCAGCTTCCCGGCCGCGAGCGCCACCACCGCCGGCTCGAGCCGCTCGCCGGTCGCGACCGCGGTCAGCGCCGCGAGCAGCACGATCGCGATCAGGTCCTCGAAGACCAGCACGCCCGTGACGAGCTCGCGCGTCCTGTGCTCGACCTCGCGCTCGCCGAAGACCTTGCGGATCATCGTCGTGCTCGAGATGGCCAGGATGCCGCCGGTGAAGAGCGCCTCGCGCGCGCTCCAGCCCAGCAGGCGCGCGGCGCTGAAGCCCAGCCAGAGCATCAGTCCCACCTCGAGCAGCGCGATGAATGCGGCCGAGGGCCCGAGCAGGCGCAGCTTGCGCAGCCGGAACTCCAGGCCGAGCGAGTACATCAGCAGGATCACGCCCAGCTGCGAGAGGAACTCCAGCGTGCCGCGCGCGCCCACCAGATCGGGGAAGAGCGCCGGTCCGAGCAGGAAGCCCGCCAGGAGGTAGCCCAGCACGACCGGCTGGCGCAGGCGCTGGAACAGCACCGTGGTGCCCGCGGCGACGCACAGGATCAGCGCCAGCTCGAGCAGGATGCCGGCGGAGCTCTCGTGGGCCGCGGGGCCGGAGCTCGCGATGAAGGCCAGGAAGGGCATGCGCGCTGGTCCTCGATCGACATCCCGGAGCCCGAAAAGCGAGCGGAACTGCCCCGACCTTGCGCCCCGGGCACGGATGCTGGAGGCTCCACCCGATGCCTTTTCCCGGTCTCTTCCTCGCGCTCGCAGCGGCCGGCGAGCCCGTGCGCGTCGCGCGCCTCGAGCTCCCCGTGCCCCGCCACAGCCCGTTCCTGCTGCACGGGACTGTGCCGCTGCCGCGCGGCACCGATCTGGGCCAGCCCGGCCGGGAGACGCTCTGGGTCGAGAGCCACGATGCGGCCCATACGCTCGTGCCGGCGCAGGTCGAGATCGTCTCGCGCGCCAGCGACGGCCAGCCGGACGTGGTCGAGGTGCTGGCGCGCGTCGAGCTCGCCCCGAAGGAGGGCGCGATCGGGCGCAGCAGCTTCTGGCTGCTGCAGGCCGCCGCGGCCGAGCCGGCGCCGTTCCAGTCGCTGCCGGAGGTCGAGGCGCTGCTCGCGCGCAGCTCGCACAACCTGCTGCTGCGCACGCAGGACGTGTACGGCAACGTCTACGTCGCCGACCTGTGCGGCGACGCGGCCGATCCGGGCTTCGGCTCGCTGCGCGTCACCAAGGACGGCCGCTGGGAGCGCGAGCTGCGCGTCAGCGCCGTGCTTGCGCCGCTCGCACCGCCCGCGGCCGAGGGTCCGCCGCTGCCGCACCTGATGGGCGTGCAGGCCTTCCTGCGCGCGCGCGCCGGCGAGCCGGTGGTGAATCTCGACCTGCGCGTGCACAACGGGCTCGTCTCGGGCAGCCGCGCGCCGACGAGCCTCGAGCAGCCCGTCGGCGCCGTCTACTGGCGCAGCGTGGAGCTGCTCGTCCCGCGCGAGTGGAACGCGCAGCCCGAGATCGTCGATCCCTTCTTTGGCGAGGCGCGCGCCGAGGAGCGCTGGCGCGTGCTCCCGCTGGTCAAGCCGCTTCCCGACGGCCGGCTGCACCTGATGCCGGCGCAGGCGCAGTTCGAGCGTCGGCTGGTGCTGATCCCGGCCGGCCAGTGGCAGCTCGCGCGCGACGAGCTGGCGCACGACGGCCTGTCCTTCGCGCAGCGCGGCAAGGGGCTCTGGTCCTGGTTCGAGCCCGAGTGCGCGCACTGGCTCGCACAGCGCGTCCAACTGCCCGACTTCGGCTTCTACCGCCGCCAGAACGAGCGCGGCGCGCAGGCCATCCGTTCGATGGAGACGGCGCGCATGCGCGAGTACGCCGAGGCGCTCGCCAGCGGCACGCCCAAGGGCTGGTACACGATCGCCAGCGTGATGGGCTGGGCGCACCCCTGGTTCGTCTCGCAGGCCGGCGGCGTCGGCGGCGAAGGCCTCGCGATCTGCGAGGGCGCCTACACTGCCGTACAGCGGCTCGCGCGAGGGCTACCAGCACCTCGAGCTCCTTCATCGCATGAACGTCTGCCGCCAGAGCGAGGCGGCCTGGACGGCGAGCGGCGACCCCGCGGGATACCACGCCTGGCTCGACGCCTCGGGTACGATCCCCTTCGACTTCCGCCAGGGCGGCAACATGCACCCGCCCTGCTTCGTGCTGCCCTGCCGCTACGGACCGCCGCCCAACGCGCAGGTGCTCGAAGTCGTGCGCCGCGGGCTGCGCCCGGCCTACGACCAGGGCAACTGGTTCGAGAAGGACGGCAACTACCCCGACCGCAACGACAACCTGGTCGCCTGGTGGCCGCACGACGACCAGCACATGCTGCGCTATACCAAGAACGCCAAGGCGCTCGTCTGGCTGGGCAACGATTCGCTGGCCAAGGACGACCTGCTGCTCTCGGGCGAGCTCTTCCACCTCGTCTTCCACGAGAGCCCGCACGTCGAGGCCAGCTGGTCGAAGGGCGTCACGCTGCGCGCGGTCGAGGCCCTCGTGCGCGCGCACCCGCACCAGGGCGCGCCGCTCGGCCGCGAGACGGCCTGGGGCATCGATGCCGCCTGCGCGGCCTACTCGGTCGCGCCGCCCGAGTGGCGCGCGCGCAACCGCGAGTGGCTCGGGCACGTGGCGCAGCTCTTGTGCGATGCCGCGCTTCCGACCGGCATCGTCCAGCGCTCGATCAACATGCGCGTGCTGGGCGACGAGCGCTACACCGTGACGCAGACCTTCGAGTCGGAGTTCCTGGTCCACGCCCTGCGCTGCCTCGACGAGAGCGTGCTGCGCGGCGTGGACGCCCAGCGCCAGGCCGCGGTCGAGGAGCTCGCGCTGCGCGCGATCGACCACCTCTTCTGGGGCCCGCCTTTCGCGCGCATCCAGGCCGACTGGCAGCCCGATCCCAAGCACCCCAGCGTCTACGTCCAGGGCCCGCGCTGGGGCTTCGCGATCTCGAAGAACGACAACTACGCCACGCCGCCCTTCGCCGACGCCGGCCGCTGGGGCCCGAACTACCTGCCCCCGGACGGCCTGGGCGGCGGCATCGAGCTGACCTACGGCCTGTACCTGCTCGACTGGGCGCGCGCGCTCAGCGAACCCAAGGCTGGCCGCGGCTTCGAGAACCGCTACCTGCTGCGCGCGCTCGACTACGGCATCCCGCACCGCGACTTCCCAGCGCTCGCGCGCGACCTCGAGGCGCAGACGCGCAACTTCTGGGAAGACAATTCCGCCAGCTGGGCGCCCTTCCTGGCGACGCTGCAGGAGCTGGGCGTGCGCTGAGCGTGCTCAGGCGCGCGGGCTGGGCTCGTCGAAGGGGCGTTCGCCGCCCCAGGAGAGCCAGAGCACCGCGCCGTAGCTCGCGAGCGGGATGGCGGCGATGAGGAGATCGAGCGGCATGCGTGTTTCCGTCAGCAAGGTCTACCCCCGGAGACGCGCACGGGCGCGTGAAACTCCTGCCACCGCGGATGAAGATTTCGCTACGCAGGCGAGCCCACCAGCATCCGACTGAGCAGTTTCGCGAAGCGCGCCGGATCGGCGAGCGGCGAGCCCTCGGCCAGCAGCGCCTGGCCGTGCAGCAGCTCGACCAGGTCGCCGACGCCCGCCGCCTTCGGATCCTTGGCGAATGCATCCATCAGGCGCTTCACCAGCGGGTGGTCGGGGTTGAGCTCCAGCGCGCGCTTCTGCTCCGGGACCGGCTGGTTGGCGGCCTTGAGGATGCGCAGCATCTGCGGCGAGAGGCCGCCCTGCTCCCCCACCAGGAGCGCCGGGCTGTCGGAGAGGCGCGTGCTGAAGCGCGCCTCGGAGACGTCCTTGCCGAGGTGCTCCTCGATCGCCGCGAGCATTGCGCGCTGGCCGCGGGCGAGGTCCTCGGCCGCGAGCTTCTCGGACTCGCTGGCAAGCTCGTGCGCGCCGCGGTCGATGGCCGCCAGCGGCTTGCCGTCGAACTCGGAGAGGCGCGTCAGCAGCCACTCGTCCACGGGGTCGCTCATCAAGAGCACCTCGAGCCCGCGCTTCTTGTACGACTCGAGGTGCGGCGAGGCCTCGAGCACGGCCGGCTCGTTGCCCGCGAGGTAGAAGATCGACTTCTGGTCCGGCTGCATGCGCGCGACGTACTCGGCGAGTGTCGTGCGGCCCGTCCCGCGCGTCGAATCGAAGAGCAAGAGCTTCGCCAGCTTGCCCTCCTCGTCCTCGCCGGCGTAGATGCCCTCCTTGAGCACGCTGCCGAAGTGCGTGAAGAGCGTCTCGAACTCGGAGCGCTTCTCCGTGCACAGCTGCGCCAGCGCGTCCACCACGCGGCGCGTGACGCGCTTCCTGATCTGGCGCACGAGCGCCGTCGACTGCAACACCTCGCGCGAGACGTTGAGCGGCAGGTCGCTGGCGTCCACCAGGCCGCGCACGAAGCGCAGCCAGGGCGGCAGGAGGTCGGCGCAGTCCTGCAGGATCAGCACGCGCTTGACGTACAGCGCGATGCGCGAGTGCGGCTCGCCACGCTCGAACAGGTCGAAGGGCTTCTCGGAGGGCACGAAGAGCAGTGCCGTGTACTCGCTCGTGCCCTCGGCCTTGAAGTGCACGGTCAGCGCCGGCGCCGTCCAGTCGTGCGCCAGCAGCTTGTAGAACTCGGCGTACTCCGTGGGCTGGATCTCCTCCTTGGGCCGCGTCCAGAGCGGCTTCTGCGCGTTGAGCACCTTGCCGCCGAGCTCGATCGGCCAGGCGACGAAGTCGGAGTAGCGCTTGACCACCGTGCGCACCGAGTCCTCGTCGAGCCAGTCGGTGGCCGCTTCGCCCTCGGGCTGCTCGGGTTCGTCCGGCTTCAAGTGCAGCGTGACGCTCGTGCCGGGCGCCTCGCGTCCGGCGGGCTCGAGCGTGAATTCGCCGCGGCCGTCGGAGCTCCAGCGCCAGGCGTCGCTGCTGCCCGCGCGGCGCGAGACGACCTCGACGCGCGCGGCGACGAGGAAGCTCGAGTAGAAGCCCACGCCGAACTGGCCGATCAGCTCGGGCGCGGTCGTGGCGCCGGCCTGGCGCAGCTCTTCGAGGAAGGCCTTGGTGCCCGAGCGCGCGATCGTGCCGAGGTTCTGGACGAGTTCCTCGCGGCTCATGCCGACGCCGCCGTCGTGGACGGACAGCGCGCGCGCCTTCCGGTCGAGTTCGATGCGGATGCGCGCCTCGGCCGCGGGGGCGGCGAGCTCGGGCTTCGTCAGCGCCTCGAAGCGGCGCTTGTCGAGCGCGTCGCTGGCGTTGGAGACGAGCTCGCGCAGGAAGATCTCCTTGTGGCGGTAGAGCGAGTGGATCATCAGCCCGAGGACTTCGCTGGCCTCGGCCTGGAAACGCAGGGTCTCGGTCGTGGAGCTCATGGGGGTGACCATTCTGGGCGCCGGCGCAGCCCGTGCAAGCCCGCCCGGCGACGCAGGCCCGGGGTAGACTTGAAAGCGCCTTGGAAACGACTTCCGTCCTCCGCGCGGGCCTCGCGGCGGGTGCGCTCGGGGCGGCCGCGCTCTTGTGCCTGCCCCGCGACGCCGGCGCCTATGCGTTCCTGGGCGGATCACTGGCGCTCGACCAGCGCGACGTGCGCGTGTTCGACAACTTCAGCGACCCCGAGTCGAACGCCAACACGCAGCCGGACCCGGACTACCCGGGCGCGCTCGGCGCGACGCTGGCGATCTGGAAGGCGGCCGTCGAGTGGGGCAGCCGGCTGCACGGCACGGGCCTGGGCGACCCGCTCAACCCCGACGGCCTCGGCTCGGGCGGCGCGGACTTCGACTTCAGCTGGCAAGGCCAGGCGAGCGCCGTCGGCGGCCCGGACGACAACATCGTCTCCGAGCTCGCGGGCTCGGCCGGCGGCGTCTACGCCTTCTGCGAGACGCCGATCTCCGACGGCTGGCGCATCCGTTTCTACTCCGACGCCGCCGTCTGGCACGACGGCCCGGGCGCTCCTCCGACCGGACCCGATCACAAGGACATCCAGGGCATCGCCACGCACGAGCTCGGCCACGCGCTCGGCCTGGCGCACTCCAGCGTGGCCGACGCCACGATGGTCGGGACGCTCTTCGGCAGCGGCGTGGCGATGCGCTCGCTGGCCGCGGATGACCAGGCCGGCCTGCAGGCGCTGTACGGCGCAGCCAGCTCGACGAAGCCCAGCGTCACGGCGCTCTTCGTCCCCAACCCGGGCACACTGGTCGTCGCGGGCAGCAACTTCGCGGCCAACGGGAACGAGCTCTGGTTCACCGACGGCAGCCCAGGCGCCAATGGAAACCCGCTGGTGCTCGCGGGCCTGGCGGCCGATCCGACCGGCACGCGCATCAGCTGCACGCCGCCCGCGGGCGCGGTCGCCGGCGACCTGCTCGTGCACGTGCCCGGAACCGCGGGCGCGACGCTCTCGAATGCGTTCCCCTTCGAGCCCGGCCAGCCCTCTTGCCCGCCGATCGAGACCTACGGGACGCCGAAGATGTGCTCGCTCGGCACGCTGCCCGCGCTGTGGTGGAGCGGACGAGCGACGCTGACCACCAACGACCTCGTGATCGGCGTGGACGGCGCCATCCCCGGCGCGGCCTGCGTGCTCGTCACCAGCACGCACCCGCAGAGTCTGCCCTTCCAGGGCGGCACGCTGTACGTCGGAGGTCCGCTGCGCCGCTACGCGCCGCAGACGATCGACTTCTTCGGCAGCGTGCAGTATCCGATCCCGATCTCGCCCGCGATGGTCGGCACGCGGAGGTTCTTCCAGCTCTGGTTCGCCGACAGCGGCGATCCCTGGGGCAGCGGGCTCTCGGACGGGCTGCGGCTCTACTTCTGCCCTTGAGCAGGCGCGTCCTCGATCAGCCACTTCGCGGCGTACGCGCCGGTCAGCGTCAAGCTCGCGGCCCGCTTTGCGCGCAGGTCCCACACGAGCGTGCCGCGCGCGTCCGGCAGCGCGACGTCTACCGTTGCCAGCGAGTCGCGTACCGACGCGAGCGTGAGTTTGCACTGGCCGGGCGCTCCCGCGGATCGCAGCGGGTCGCGCAAGTCCAGCGCGGGAACGCTCCAGCTCTCGCCGAGCGCGACGGCGTGCGCGGGCAGCAGCGCGCGCAGGTCCAGATCCTCCGCCAGATCGCGCAGCGCCGACTCGCTCGATTCGAACGCGTCGTAGTACTTGCCGTAGGCGTTCTCCTCCGGGACCCACGTGTAGACGACGCTCGTCCTGGCCAGAGGGCCGGCGGTCTCCTCGAACGTGCGCCTCAACACCAGCGGCCGGCCCGCGCCGACCTTCCGGTACTCGTCGAGCGTGCGCAGCACGAGCGTGCCCGACCCGATCGTGCGCCGCACGCGCGCGCCCTCGGCCGGCGCGAAGCGCAGCTCGACTCTGTCGCCCGCTCCGCAACCCGCCAGCACGCACAGCAGGACGTGCCGTAGCGCTCTCACGGACCGACCCTTTTCCCCTCGCGGTACGTCCCGGATTGTTCGAGGTCCTTCGAACCGTCCGGCGTCCAGTAGCGCCACGAGCCACTCGGCTGGCCGTTGACGCAGGCGCCCGCGCTCTGCTTCTGGCCGTTCTCGTACCAGGTAGTCCAGCTGCCGACGCGCACGCCGCGCTCGTACGAACCCAGGCGCAGCTTCTGGCCGCTGTCGTGGTAGTCCACCCACTCGCCGGTCTGCTTGCCGGCCGCGTAGACTCCGCGCGCGCGGACCTCGCCGTTTTCGTGGTAGTAGACCCACGCACCGTCCTCGCGGCCGGCGCGGAAGTTCCCCTCGAACTCCTTCTGCCCCGTGCCGTACCAGCGCACCCAGGGACCCTGCTGCAGATCCAGGTGGAACGCGCCGCTCGCGAACTTCACCCCGGAGGGCGCATACAGCGTCCAGGTCCCCTCGCGCAGGTAGTCGTGGAACTCGCCCTCGTACTGCGGCGCACCGTCCGGATACCAGCCGCGCCACAGGCCCTCGCGCCGGCCGTGCACGATGCGGCCCTCGCGCGCCTTCGCACCGTTCTCGTGCAGGATCGTGAGACTGTCCTGGAACGGCAGCAGGGACAGGCCGAGAAGCAGCACGAGCTTCACCGCGGCGCCTCGAGCTCGCGCTGCTTGCGGTCGCCGGCGTAGATTCCGCTCCATTGCGGATCGAGCGAGCCGTCCGGTCGGTGGTAGCGCCACTCGCCCTCGCGCTTGCCGGCCTTCATCGTGCCTT
Organism: uncultured Planctomycetota bacterium; assembly: GCA_963829015.1. Taxonomy (GTDB): domain Bacteria; phylum Planctomycetota; class UBA1135; order UBA1135; genus JADJLZ01. Next base: position 1,891,887 of record CAWHGR010000001.1, read on the forward strand.
CGATCTCGACCGTCCCGTCCTCGAAGCGCTGCAGCCAGCGGCCCTGCGGCTGTCCGTCGGCGTACTCGATCTCCTGCCAGGGCTTGCCCGAGCCGAACCAGGTCTTGTGCAGGCCCTCGGCCTTGCCCGCCTTGTAGCTGCCCTCGGTGCGCTTGACGCCGCGCGTATCCCAGCTGGCCTTCAACCCCTCGAGGATCCCGGCCTGGTAGTGCTCCTCGGTGCGCGTGCCGTCCGGCTCGATGCGCCCCCACAGGCCTTCCTCGTGCCCGTGCAGGTAGTGGCCCTCGAGCGAGACCTTGCCGTCGCCGCCCCACTCGCGCACGAGTCCCTCGAGCACGCCGGCGGCGTAGTTGCGCTCGGAGCGCGGCTTGCCGTCCATGTACCACTCGCGCGCGGGGCCGTGGCGCTGGCCCTGGCTCCAGTTCGACTCGCTCTCGGCGATCCCGTTCTCGAACCAGGTGCGCAGCCGGCCCTCGGGCGCGCCAGCGACGAAGTCGGCCTCGCTCTGCGGCGCGCCGTTCTCGTGCCAGCAGAGCCAGTGCCCCTGCTTCTCGTCGTCGACGAAGCGGCCTTCCGCCTTCTGCGTGCCGACGTCCCACCACTCCTGGAAGATGCCGTTCTGCCGGCCCTGGATCCAGGTGCGGCGCAGCTGGATCTCCTTGTTCTCGTACCAGCGCACGTCCGGACCGTGGTCGAGCGGCAGGTGCGTGCCGTTGGCGCAGGTGTAGGTGCGCCGGCGCAGCGAGCCGTCCGGGTAGAACGCATCCACGCGCTGCACCGCCAGGCCTTCGAAGCTCGCGAGCGGCGGCTCGTCGATGCGCGCGTGATCCGCGGGCGTCGAGGATTTCGCCGGCGGCGGAGCGGGATCCTGCGCGAGCAGCGCCAGCGCGATCGCGATCACGAGCGCAGGTCCTCCGCCAGGGCCGCGCGCTGCGCCTCCGTCAGCGGGACTTCCTGTGCGAGCTCGGGGAAATCGGTGCCCAGCGCCAGCGGCAGCGCGCCGCCGGTGTCGAAGCGCAGGTACTGCACGGCCGAGACGCGCGTCTCGCCCACCTGCCGCTGGGTCGACCTGCGCGAAGGCGCGCTTGCCGCCCGGCAAGCCAGGTAGAGGCGCTGCGGCAGGTCGAGCCAGCGCGGCGAGCTTCTCCGCGCGCTCGCGCGGGTCGTCGATCTCGATCAGCAGCGTCGCAGCCGAGCTCGCCCGGGCCCGCCGAGCAGCTCGTTGTAGGTCTCGAGCTCGTGCTGGATGTCGGCCTCGCGCACGATGCGCTCGACGCGCATCATCTCCTGGATCTGGTAGCGGATCGTGTCGGGTTCTCGAACAGGAAGCGTCAGGTGCGGCCCGACGTGGACGCGCCGCGCGGCCTTCGTCGCGCATGGCCGCCGGCCGGATCTCGCGGCCGGCGCTCCTCGTAGGTCACGTAGTCGAGGATCTCGTCGCGCGCGACCGTGCTTCATGCGCGTCTCTCCGCCTTCGGCGGCTCGTCCGCGACGCGCCGTGCGCGCCGCGGGAAGCCGTCCGGCCGCGGTAGGCGCGCGCCAGGATCGACATCGGGTGCATCGGCTTCGTGCCCGCGTGCTGCTCGAACTGCAGCGCGGCGAGCGGGCAGTCGGTCGCCCAGACCTCGGCGCTCGCGCCTCCTTCATGCCCGTCGAAGGCCTTCTGCCCGACGCGCTGCGACTGGTCTCGAAGCCCTCGACCTTCATCGCGTAGGTGCCGTCGTGGCCGCAGCACTCCAGCGTCGAGCTTCGGCTCGACGCCGGGGATCTTGCGCAGCAGGTCGCGGCCCTTGAAGCCGACCGCCTGCGCGCGCAGGTGGCAGGGCGCGTGGTAGGCGACCGGGCCGCCCGGGCGTCGACTTGAAGTCGGTGTTGAAGCGCGGCTCGTCGCGGATCGCCCAGAGGAACTCGCGCGGGGTCCATGCACCGCTGCGGCGAGCGCTTGCGCGCGCTCGCGGTCGCGCGCCTTCGGCAGCAGCTCCGGGTACTCGCGCCGCATCATCATCGAGCAGGTCGGGTTGATCACCAGCACCTTCGCGCCCGCGCTCGACGAAGGGCATCAGCGACGTCGAGGTTGTGCGCGCGCCTGCCGGCGCACGGACGTCGAGGTCGCCCGTGCTCCCAGGCCGGCATGCCGCAGCACTGCGAGGCCCTTGCACGCAGGCGCACGTCGACCTGGTTCTTCTCGAGCACGTCGAGCGTGTCGCGCCCGATCTGCGGCTCGTTGTTCTGCACGTAGCAGGTCGGGAAGAGCACGGCCTCGCCGCCCGGGCTCCGCTGCGATGCGGCCCGTGCTGCTCGGCCCAGCGCTCGAAGGTCGTCGGCGCGAAGTCGGGCAGCAGCTTGTCCGGTGGATGCCGAGCAGTCTTCTCCATGAACCAGCGGTGCAGCCGCGACCCGGTTCATCACGTTCGCGAGCCCGAAGCTGACGCGCGCGCCAGCGCCCCGGCCGCGTCGGGGTCGCCGAGCACGCGGTCGCGCAGCTCGACGCCGCGCTGCTCTTCGCGCGCTGCGCCTTGTAGCGGTGCACGAGCTTCGGGAAGTCGAGCTGGAACTCGTGCTTGTCGCGCGGCGTGTACGGGCACTGCACCTCGCACAGCTTGCACTGGAAGCAGGCGTCCATGACCCGCTCGGTCTCGCCGGCGCGTGAGCCTGCGCGACGTCGCCGTCGTGCTTCTCGTCGACGAGCTCGAAGAGCGATCGGGAAGCAGTCGCAGTACTTGAAGCACATGCGACAGCCGTGGCAGATCTCGAAGCGCGCGTGACCTCGCTCGCGCAGCGCGCCCGCGTCCCAGTACTGCGGCTCCTCGGGGTCGTAGGAGAGCCCGTCGGTCGGCTGGTAGGAGATCGGCTTGTCGGTCGTCGCTCATGGTGGCGTCGCCTGGGCCGCGCGGCGAGGACGGCGGACGGCGCGCCGCGGGCGGTCGCGCGGCTCCGCGGCCGCCCGCGGCGTCGACGGCGGTGCTAGCTGATGCGTGTCGAGCATCTTCTGGAAGCGGCCGGCGTGCGACTTCTCGGCCTTGGCCAGCGTCTCGAACCAGTCGGCGATCTCGGCGAAGCCCTCCTCGCGCGCGGTCTTGGCCATGCCCGGGTACATGTCGGTGTACTCGTGGGTCTCGCCCGCGACGGCGGCCTTGAGGTTCGTCGCGGTGTCGCCGATCGGCAGGCCGGTGGCCGGGTCGCCGACCTGCTTGCAGGTAGTCGAGGTGGCCGTGCGCGTGGCCGGTCTCGCCCTCGGCGGTCTCGCGGAAGTTGCCGGCGATCTCGGGGTAGCCCTCGACGTCGGCGACCTTCGCGAAGTAGAGGTAGCGGCGGTTCGCCTGGGACTCGCCGGCGAACGCGTCCTTGAGGTTCTCGTGCGTCTTGGTGCCCTTCAGTTCGGCCATGGTTCGTTCTCCTGATGCGGGGGGGTCGCGGGTCGTCTGCGTGTCTGGCCACTAGCGTGGCGCAGGCGCGCGCCCCGATCAAGACGCCAGCGGCCGACTACTGACAGAAGCTGACCGCGACCCCGTCGCTCAGCGCGATCGCCGTTCCGTCCGGGTTCTGCGGGTCGCGCTGCCAGAACTGGTACCAGCGTGTCGTCCCGACCATGCCGGGGTCCACCGGCACGAGGTAGCCGAGTTCTCCGCTCGCGTCGGCCGCCTGGACGCCCATGCGCGTGATCGGGGCCGCCAGACAGAGGACGCCGCCGTAGAAAGGAGTGCTGGCCGGCCCGGTCGCGCTGCGCAGCATCATCCCGAGCTTGTTCGGCACGGCAGCGGTCACGTGGATCTCGAATGGACTTTGCCCGACGCTCGGCACGCCGACGACCGACAGGCTGGCGATCGTGCCGGCCGAGTTGAGCTTGCCCTGGCAGAAGTTCGTCCAGCCGCAGCCCGGCGGATCGCGGCGCCAGATGCCCGCGACGGGCGTGTAGCCGGCCAGCAGGCCGTGGTCCTGCGCGTCGAAGGTCGCGCCGTAGCAGTCCGTCCCGCCGGCGTCCGCGGGAGCGAGCGTGGTCCAGTTCGTGCCGCCGTCCAGCGTGCGCGCCACGAAGCCGCCCGTGCCGGCGACCCACACGACCAGCGGGCTGACGGCCGAGACCATCGAGACGCTGGCGTTCGTCAGGCCGGCGGCCTGCGTGCTCCAGGTCTGGCCGCCGTCGCCCGTGTGCCGGATCGTGCCGCTGTCCCCCACCGCCCAGCCGTCGCTGGCGTCGGCGAACGACACGTCGCGCAGCGCGACCGCGCTCGCGGCCCGGTGCGTCCAGCTCAGCCCGCCGTCGATCGTCTCGAGCACGTCGTAGCCCACCGCCCAGCCGTGCTGCGCGTCGATGAAGTCGGCCGCGAAGAGGTCGTAGTAGGGCGCGGTCGGGATCGTCGTCCAGCCGACGCCGTGGTTGGTCGTGCGCCAGATCCCGCTCGTGGTGCAGGCGATCGCCGTCTGCGCGTCGAGCGCGTCGACGTCCACGATGTCGTACATCCCGCTCCAGTACGTCGCGTTCCAGTTGAGTCCGCCGTCGCTGGTCCAGGCCGTGGTGGGATAGAAGCCCTGGCGCTTGCCGACCGCGAAGCCGTTCTGGTCGTCGAAGAAGTCCAGCGCGCGGTAGTTGATCTGCGCCAGCCCGGCCGTGATCTCGGTCCAACTCGAGCCGCCGTCGGTCGAGCGCAGGATCGTGCTGTCCGTGCACGCGGCCCAGACGAGGTTCGCTCCCTGCCGGCAGACGTCCATCACGAGCCTGGAAGTCGTCGCGCTGCCGCCGTGTACCAGCGTCCAGCTCGTGCCGCCGTCGGTCGTGCGGTACGTGCGCCCGTCGACGCCGCAGGCCAGTCCGGAACCGAGGTCCCCCAGCGCGACGTCGAAGAGCGGCAGGCCAGCGCTGAAGGGCACGCTCCAGGAGGCGCCCGCGTCGACCGAGCGCGCGATCTTGCCCGCGCTGCCCGTGGCCCAGAGCCAGTTGCCGCCGAGCACGCTCAGGCGATCCGCACGCGCGGCGGAGGGCAGCAGCACGCCGGTCCAGTTCGCGCCGCCGTCGCTCGTGCGCCAGACGTGATCGCCGGCCGCGATCCAGCCGTGCAGCGCGTCGGAGAAGTAGACGTCGCTGAAGTTCGCGCTGCTCGGCACGCTGAGCGCGGTCCAGCTCTGGCCGCCGTCGCTGGACTGCTCGCAGCGCGCGCCGTCGCCCACCAGCCAGCCGTTCGTGGCGTCGATGAAGTGCACCGCGCGCAGCGACTGGCCCACGCCCGCAAGCGTCACCAGCGTCCAGCTCAGTCCGCCGTCGGTCGAGCGCCACGTGCGCCCGACGCTGCCGACCGCCCAGCCGTGCAGCGTGTCGCTGAAAAACACGTCCTCGATGCCCGTCGCCGAGCTGACCTGCGACCAGGTCTGGCCGTTGTCGTTGCTGCGGAAGAGACCGTTGCCCGCAGCCCAGCCCGTGAAGCCGCGGAAGCACAGCGCGCGCAGCTCGTCGGTCGGCACCTGGTAGTCGGTCCAGAAGATCCCGCCGCTGGTCGTGTGGTGCACGCCTCCGTGCGCGTCGGCCACCCAGCCTTCGAGGCCTGAGAGCATCGTCACGTCGACGTTCGAGGCCAGCGCGGCCGGGTACGTGCGCGTCCACTGTCCGGTCTGCGCGTCGGCGCGACCGTGCAGGGCGGAGAGGACCAGGACACAGAGAGCGGTGGCGGATGTGCGCATGGGGAGCCCGTGGGAGGTTCGACATGCTGCAAGTTCAAGGGGCGTGCCAGAGGTCCCAGTGCGCGAGGCCGCCGCGCGGTCGCGCCGCGATCCGGGATCTGGAGCGCGGATCCAGGGACTGGATGCTCGCACGGGTCGCGAGGCCGCTCCCGCGGCTCTACAGGCGGGCACGGGCCTTGATGATGCGGCGGATCCTCGAGACCGATCCCATGAACACACTGCGAAGTTCCTCGATCCTGGTCCTGCTCCTCGTCTGCGGCGCGCGCGCAGAGGCCCAATACACGACCTCGGTCGCGCTGCCCGGCGATCTCCTGCCCGGCGTCTCGGCCGGCGACCAGCTGCAGCCCGAGGTCGCCTGCGGCGGGAGCCACTTCCTCGCCGTCTGGGAAGACACGCGCAGCGCACTGGGCGGCTTCGTCTCCGGCCCCAACGGCCTGACGGGCAACGGCGACGTCTACGGCGTGCTGCTCGACGCGACTGGGGCCGTGGCGCAGAGCGCGCCGATCGTGATCAACCAGGCGCCCTGGGACCAGACCTCGCCGCACGTCGCCTGGAACGGCACGAACTACCTCGTGGTCTGGGAGACGACGCGCCTGACGCAGTTCTTCCACACGCAGGGCGTCTTCGCCACGCGCGTCACGCCCGCCGGCGAGGTGCTCGACGATCCGCCGATCGTGATCGACGATTCGGACGAGTTCGACGAGCGCTTCCCGGTCGTCTCCAGCGACGGCGTCAACTGGGTCGTCGCCTGGACCGACCAGCCGAACCCGTCGAGCGCCAACCTGAACAGCGCGCTGGTCGACCCGAGCGGCCTCGTGCTGCAGAAGCACGCGCTGGTCCCGGCGAGCGCGCCGCTGCCGACGAACTACCATCTCGCCTTCGCCCAGAACCGCTTCGCGCTGGTCTTCGAGCGCAACTACTCGGGCGGCATCGCGGCACGCTTCTACGACACCGCCCTGAACCAGGTCGGCCCGGAGACATTCCTCGCGGCCGGCACGCTGCCCGCGCTGGCCTCCGACGGAACGGGCTTCTTCGTCGCCTGGCGCAGCGGCGACGTGCGCGGCACGCCGCTCAGCAGCACGGGCGTCGTCGCGATCCCCGGCGGCGAGCTGCTCAGCGGCGGGATGATCATGGGCGATCCGAAGGTCGCGGTGGCCGCCGACAGCATCGGCTGGAGCATCACCTTCAGCGACTACACGGCGCTCTGGGCCGTGCAGACGGACGCAGCGGGCACGCTCCTGCCGGTCGGGCTCTTTCCCGTGACCTCCGGCGTGCAGTACGTGAACGACCCGACCGCCGTCGCGGGCGTGGGCTTCGCGCTGACGCTCTGGACCGACTGGCGTCATGGCGGCGTCTACAGCTCCGATCCGTTCGACGTGTACGCCTCGGTGCTGTACTCCGGCGGCAGCGCCAGCGCCGCCTACCCGCTCACGGTCTCGCCGCCGCTGCAGGTGCAGCCCGCGATCGCCGGCGATCCGGCGAACGGCTACCTGATCGCCTTCCAGAGCCGCGATTCGGCGCAGGTGCAGATCGTCGCGCAGCGCGTGGACAGCTTCGGCGCCGCGCTCGATGCGCAGCCGATCGTGCTCCAGACCGGCGGCGCCTCGGTCGGCCGGCCCGACGTCGCCTGGGACGGCAGCGAGTGGCTGGTCGTGTGGCACGAGATCGTCGGCTCGCCGCCGCCGCAGCCGCTGCGCACGTTCTGCCGGCGCGTGCGCGCCAACGGGACGCTGCCCGACCTGCAGCCGCTGGAGCTGATGAACGGCGACAACCCGCAGGTCGCCGCGGTCGGCGGGACGTTCCTCGTCAGCTCGCACTGGCACTTCCCGCCGGTGCAGTCGGCCGAGATCTACCACTACAAGCGCGTCGACGGTGCGACCGGCAACGCGCTCGACCCGAGCGAGGTGCTGATCAGCGGCGGCAGCGGCTTCAGCGACCTCGTGGGCTTCGACGACCGCTGGCTGCTGGCCTGGGGCGGCGTGAGCGGTGCCTTCATCCTCGCCACGGGCGCGGTCCTGCCGCCGTTCATCGCCGCGAACGCCGGCGGCACGACCGAGGCGATGCCCAACCTGGCGCGCAACGGCGACGAGGCGCTGCTGAGCTTCGTCTACAACGGTTCGCTGCTTTGGAGCGGCGACCTGCGCGCGCGCCGCATCCGCAAGGACGGCACGCTGCTCGACCTCGCGACCGGCTCGTTCGTCTGCAGCGCGCCCAACGCGCAGTTCTACCCGGCCGCGGCCTGGCTGGGCGACCAGTACCTCGTCAGCTACACCGACTACCGCGACCACCCGACGATCGAGCCGGGACTGGGCGACGTCTACGGCGCGCGCCTCACGGCCGACAACCAGGTGCTCGACGCGCCCGATCTGCCGATCCAGAACCGCTGGCCGACGGCCGAGGGGCGCAGCGCGGTGGCGGGCGGCAACCAGCGCGCGCTGATCGTCAGCACGGTCGCGGAGGGCGGCGACTTCGGCACCTGGCGCGTGCACGTGCAGACGAACCAGTCGCAGGGCGGCACGCCGTACTGCTTCGGCGACGGCAGCGGGACGCCTTGTCCGTGCAACAACAGCGGTCAGGCCGGCCATGGCTGCCAGAACTCGGCCTCGACCGGCGGCGCGCAGCTCTCGGCCAGCGGCCTCACGCACCCCGATCAGGTCGTGTTGAGCGTAACCGGCGAGCTCCCGCACGCGCCTTCGATCGTGCTGCAAGGCAGCCAGGACCACCTGACGCCGCTGCTCTTCGGCGATGGTCTGCGCTGCGTGGGCGGGATCGTGAAGCGGCTCTACATCCGCAGCGCCGTCGGCGGCGCGCTGAGCACCCCGGCGCCGGGCGACCCGAGCATCTCGCTGCGCTCGGCGGCACTCGGCGACCCGATCCTCCCCGGCTCGACGCGCGGCTACCAGATCTACTACCGCGATCCGAGCGCGGCGTTCTGTCCGCTGCCGCAGGGCAACCATTGGAACATCTCCAACGCCGTGCGCGTGCAGTGGTGAGCCGCGGCGCGCGACTCAGGCGCGCGGCGGATACGGCGGCCAGGTCTGCAGGCGCGTGTCCTCCAGCGGCCCGCCGATGGTGAAGTGGTACAGGCTGCGCCAGGCGCTCGTCCCGATGCCTGCGATCTGGTGCACGGGCTCGTCGAAGAAGCAGCCGATGCCCGTGCCGCGCAGCCCGATCGCCTCGGCCTCGAGGTAGAGCACCTGGCCGATCGCGCCGCACTCCCAGAAGAGGCGCGGGTAGAACCACGGGCCGAACCGCTCGAGCGCGGCGTCGAATTCGGCCAGCATGCCCAGGCTGAAGGCACCATCGGCGGCGATGTCCTGATGGCACGAGAGCGCCTGCGCGTGCTGGCGGTAGTCGCCGCGCGCGAGCTCGAAGAGCGGGAGGTCGGCGGGCGTGCCGTCGGGCTTTTTCCAGGTGTACGAGCGCGTGCTCGCCCCGCGCAGTCGCTCGAGCGCCGCCGGGTCGCGCGCCAGCACGTACAGTCCAGGCTCGAGCCCGCGCACGCGGTGCACGAAGAGCAGCAGCGCCACGCGCGGCCGCCAGGGCAGGACGCGCGCCGGGAAGCGCAGCGTCGCGCGCAGGATGCGCAGGAAGTCCTCGCGCGCCATCTCGGTCTTGCCGTCGAAGTCGACCGCGCTGCGGCGCTGGCGCAGGAGCGGACGCAGCGGGAGATCGCTGGCGAAGAGTTGCGCATCGGGCGCGGGCTCGGCGAGCGGCGCGTCGGCGGCGTAGACGCGCTCCGTGCGCGGCTTGCGCGCGGCATGCGCGACGAGGTCGATCAGCTCCCACTCGACGTGATCAGGGGAGAGCGCGTTCGGCAGCCCGACGGGCACGAGCGAGTCGAAACTCGCCGGGATCGTGAGCGTGCTGCGCGGAGCTCCCCCACCTTGCTTCGTCCGCATCAGCAGCGCGACGTCCGGCTCCTCGGCTTCGGCCGCGCGCGGGTCCGCGAGCCGCAGCATCCGCAGCAGGTCCTCGCGCCCGAGATCGTCGAGCAGGTTCGCGCGCCAGCCGAGCACCGGCCGCGGCCAGCGCGACGCCCGCGATCGCGTGCCCGACGTCGTGCTGGCAGTAGCGGTACGCGCGCTCGCCGTACTTCCAGGCCTCGCGCCAGTGGATCGACGTCAGCACGACGACGAACTCGCCCTCGTCCAGCTCGAGCGCAATGCGCCCGCGCACCTCGAGCGCATGCTCGCGCGGCGCGTAGTGCGCCAGAATCGGCGTGTCGGAGAAGCCCGCGATCGCCGGCGCGAGGATGTGCGCCTCGGTCGGGTGCAGGTTGCCGCTCGAGGGATTGACGCGCAGCGCCCAGCGCGATTCGCCGTACTGCTTCCAGGCCGAGAGCGCGAGCGAGTCCTCGAACAGGCGCGAGAGACTCGTGCGGTCGAGTCGCGCAGGCGCGATCGCCGCGCCGGCGAACACCTCACGGTAGAGCGGCCCCTCTGCGAGCGGCACCTGCTCGAGCTTCAAGAGCTCCGCGCCCGCGTAGCGCCGGAACGGATCCGGCTGCGTCTCCCAGTCGAGCCCCATCGGCCCGCGCGCATAGCGCTGGAAGTGATGCATCGTCCGCGCGTGGTAGGCGCGCACGAGCGCCAGGGCTTCGGGAGCTTGGGGTTGACTCATCCGACGCTTTCCAGTCCACGCACGCAACCTGGAGGAGTTCCAAGCGTCCAGGGAGTGGAGGAGCCTGTAGAATGAACGTCATCATGGACCCCGAGATCCAGCGGATTCTCGAAGAGGCGAAGCGGTTGCCGCCTCTCCGGCGCGCCGCCTTGGCCGTCTCGATCCTCGAGAGCCTGGAGGAAGAGTCGGATCCGGACGCCGAGAAGGCCTGGGACGAGGTCGCGAATCGCCGGCTCGAAGAGTTGGAGAGCGGGCGCGTTCGCGCGCTCACCAGCGACGATCTGCGCAAGGCGCTGCTCCGGGACGCCCCCCCGCCGCGCTGTTGAGCCGCCGCTCGCACGCTCTGGCATTGCCCGCGAGGTCCCTATTGCCCGGGCGCGAACAGTCGAGGGCGCGCGCGACCGGCAGCCGCCTCGAGGCAAAGCCTAGTCGTAAACAACCTTGCGTCCGACGAACACCAATTCGTCCTCAAGCAGCCAGTTCTTCGCGTCCTCGTAGTTCGCAAACGACATGATCAGTCGGTTGCCTTCCGCGGGGTCCCGGATCTCGAACCCACCCGCCTGCGGGCGGAGAATGAGCAGGTACGGAGTCTCGGGCCCCTCGTCTGCCAGACCTCATACCAGTTCGAAGTGCCTCCGCCCTGGGGTCCGTAGTATGCACTCATCGCTAAGACCTCACGGCGCGGGAACGTGCGTCTATGGCAGAAGATCTGCTTCAGCTCAGCAGTTCATGTACTTCCAGTTGCGCGACTTGCCCTCGCTGAGCCACTCGATCGTGGTCTTCAGGCGCCGCTCGCGCGTCTCGTCGGCCTTGGCATCGGAGACCCACTCCATGTACTCGCGCTGGTGGCTCGGACTGAAGGCGTCGAAGTTCTCGCGCGCCTTCTTGTTCGTGGCGAGCGCCTTTTTCAGCGCCGGGTGCATCGTGATCGGCTTCTTCTTGGCCGTCTTGTTGCGCACGGCCTTGACGCCGTCGTCGTTGAGCTTCATCGCCTTCTTGACGAGGCGCGCGAACTCGGCCTTCTTCGGCAGCTGCTCGAGCTCGACGAGCTTGCCGAAGCTGCCCATGGCCATGTTCGCCTTCGAATCGTCCGCGACGACGAGGTTGTGCTTCCAGAAGCCGAAGACGGCGTGCTTCTTGAAGGCCGCCATGCCGCACAGGATGCCCTTGTACTCGAAGCTCGGCATGCGCCACTTGACCGTCTCGACGACGTCGGGACAGGCGGCGTGCACGCGCGCGCGCAGCTCGGTGAGGATCGGTTGGGCGAACTCGGCAGCGTTCTCGATGTAGGCGTCGACGCGTTTGTCGCGGGTGACCATGAGCGGGCTCCTGGGCGAAGGTTGGAAGAGGATACCGGACGCTGGCCGCGCTGTGGAACTTCGCTCCAGGAGCCGCAACCTCGGGCCGCTCCGAGCGTCTCTCTACTGGAGGAACACGGTAGAATGAACGTCATCATGGACCCCGAAGTCCAGCGGATACTCGATCAGGCCCACCTGCTGCCGCCCGTTCACAGGGCGGCTCTGGCAGCAGCGATCCTCGAGAGCCTTGACGGCAAGCCGGATCCCGACGCGGCGAGCGCGTGGGAAGCGGAGCTCGACCGTCGGCAGGCAGAGCTCAAGTCCGGTGGTGTCCGCGCTGTTCCGTGGGATGAAGCCCGCAAGCAGATGTTCGGGGACACATGCCCTCCCGAGAGCTGAGGATTCACCCGGCAGCCATCTTCGAGGTCGAGGAAGCTCGCATCTGGTACGCAAGCATCGATCCCGAGTTGGGCAGGCGGTTCAGCGCTGAGTCAGACATGGCCGGGTATGCGGCCCTGGATGCGCCAGATCGATGGGCTCCGGATGAGACCGGTCGCCGCCGAATCCGATTGCGGACCTTTCCGCACGTGATCATCTACGAATGGGAGGAGCCGGTAGTGCGCATCCTGGCCATCGCGCACCCAAGTCGGCGACCGGGCTACTGGCGCGGCAGGAGTTGATCCGGACGATTCGCCTCCTCAGTCCTCTCTGCGCTCCGCCACCGTCAGCCGGATCTCGTCGCTGTTGCCCTTGATCTCGGGCACGTACATCGCGCTCGCCATCACGGGCAGCGCGTGAAACGTGCCGGGCACCTCGGCGCGCAGCTCGTAGCGCATCTCCCACACGCCCTGCGCGAGCTTGTCGGCGAAGAGCGCCACCTTGCGGTCGCGCCATTCGGCGTGCAGCCCGCGCGAGCGGCCGGTGAAGCGCGCCGGGTCGGTCCAGCGCGGCGCGTCGGTGGGCGTGCCCTTGCCGAAGCGGTAGGCGACCTCGCTCGAGCGGATCTCCCGCGCGTCGAGGCCCTCGCCGCTCTTCAGCTCGACCGCTTCGAGGCCGGCCGGCTTCAAGTCCTCGAACACGAGGTACTCGAGGTCGTTCTTGGCCTCGGCGGTGAGCACGACCTCGACGCGCTCGCCGCTGCTGACGGTCTCGCCGTCCTGCAGGGGCACGCGCTCGTAGACGACCCCCTTCAGGAGCGTCGGCCGCGCGACGAGCTTGAAGTACTGGCGCGCGACGAAGATCTCGCTGCCGCGCGCGGGTACGGGCTCCTCGAGGCTGAAGAACTCGGCCCGCGCGGAGACGTACAGCGGGCCCTGGCCGGAGAGAATGCGCACCTCGATCTCGTTCGCGCCGTCGCGCACGTCTTTCGGATCGAGCGTGAACTGGCTCGGAGCGCGCAGCATCTGCGCGGCCGAGAGCTTGCGCGTGGCGAGGCTCTTGCCGTTGACCACGACCTCGTACTCGACGTCGCGGTCGAGCTCGCCGCTAGCCTCGAGGAACGAGTTCAGCGCCAGGACCGCGATCGCGGTGTCGCGCGTGTTCGACCACTGCGCCGCACGGCGGTTCTTCAGCAGCCAGGTCAGCGCCGGGTCGACGAGCGCGTTCTTCGGATCGACCAGCACCAGCGCGCGCAACACGAAGGCCGTGGTCTCGATGCCGCCGTCCGACCAGCGCGTCCAGACGCGGTCCTGGCCCCAGTGCGCGGTGCGCGTCGTGAGCGGGTGCTTCTGTCCCCCGCCGGGCACGATCGCGCTCGCCTCGGGCGTCTCGTCGACGATCGCGCCGTTGGCAAGGTTCGCGACGAGCTCGCGCGCCTCGTTCTTGCGGCCGAAGCCCTGCGCGGCGATGGCGAAGAGCGCCTTCGAGCAGGCATTCAGCCCGTCCTTCTGCTTCCAGAGCTTGTCGAAGGCCTTGGAGACGCGCACGTCGTCCGTCGATTCGCGTGCGTTCGTGGCCAGCGCCTGCAGCATCCAGGCCGCGAGATCCCCGGACTCCTCGGCCTCGACGAGGTGCAGGCGCAGGTACTCGACGCCGCGGTCGAGCACCGCCTTGTCGATCGCGATGCCGCCGTCGCGCGCGAGCGAGAGGCCCCAGACGACGTAGGCCGACATGTACTCGTCGCTGCCGCCCTCCTTCCACCAGCCCCAGCCGCCGTCGGAATGCTGGAAGTCGTACAGCCGAGCGAGGCTCTCCTTCGTGACCGTCTCGAGCTCGGAGAGGTGCTTGCCGCTCTTCTGCGGCGTCGACTCCTCGATGCCGCCGAAGACGCGCCCGAGCGCGTCCTCGACCGAGAGCCCGCGCTCGCGCAGCGTCTTGGCCACGATCGCGGTAGGAAGGAAGCGCGACATCGTCTGTTCCGTGCAGCCGTAGGGGTACTGCACGAGGTAGGGCAGCGCGTCGAGCATCGTCACCGCCAGGCTGGGCGTGACCTGCACCATGACGCGCGTCGATTCCTTGCGCCGCGCGCCCGGGACGTCGAGCGTCGCGAGCAGCGAGCCGCTGCCGAGCTTCCAGCTGCCCGCGACGAGCGCCTCGATGCCGTGTGCCTCGACCGGGTAGCTTTTCTTCATCGCGTCGGAGAGCGCGCCCGAGCGCGCGCTGAGCACGAGCTCGGCCTGGCCCTCGTGCGTGGCGCGCACGTGCCAGTCGATACGCGCGTGCGCGCCGGGTGCGACCTGCGCAACGCGCGCGGGCGCGTCGAGCAGCTCGAGACCGTCGGCGTCGAGCTTGACCTCGACGGAGAGCGGGCCCTCGCCCTGGTTGTCGATCAGCGCCGAGAGCGTGCAGGTGTCGCCCACGACGAAGAAGCGCGGCGCCTGCAGGCGTGCCTGCAGCGGCTTGCGCGTCTGCACGCTGGCCGTTCCGGTGCCCATGCGCGCATCGACGCCGAAGGCCCGCGCGCGCGCGCTCCAGCGCGTCAGCGAGTCGGGGTACTTGAGCGAGATGCGTGCCTCGCCGTCGGGACCAGTGACGAGGTCGGGCTTCCACAGCGCGGTCTCGCGGAAGTCGCTGCGCACGACGATCTGCCCCCCCGTGTCCTCGCCGCCGGCTGCTCCGCCAAAGCCCAGGAACGTGGCGCCGTCGGCGTCGACGCCCTGGCTCTGCAGCTTCTCCATCGACCCTGTGGCGGCGCCAGGCGCCGCTTCCTTCGCCTTGTACAGGCGCTCGTCCTTCTTCCCGCCCGCGGCTCTGCCGCGGTGGCTCATGCTGGAAGGCTCGGCCATCGCCGCCGGCGGGGAGTCGCCCGGACCGCGGTACATTCCGCCCTCCTGCTCCTCGCGCGCTGCCGCCTGGCGCACGTCGACGAGATGCTGCTTCTCGTCGAGCTTCAGCCGCGCGAAGCCCTTCCAGTTCTGCTGCGACGCGGTCTGGATCCACTGCCCGCGCTTCTCGCCGTAGAAGAAGGGCCGCGGGTCGGGGTTGTACTCGCTCTGGATCGCCAGCACCGACTCGTCGACGACCGACAAACCGAGCTCCGCGGCGAGCCCCTTGCCGGAGTGGTCGCGCACGTGAACGGTGAACCAGCCCTCCTCGCCCGGCATCAGGTTCGGCCGGTCGGGCTCGAGGCGCACGTCGAGGAACTGCTCGACCGCCGGGACGACGACCTCCTTGGTGTCGGCGATCAGGTTGCCCTCGGAGAGGCTCCAGGCCGAGAGGAAGATGTTCGGCACGTGCTCCTCGGAGAGCGGGAGCTGCAGCAGCTTGACGGTCCCGTCGAGCTTCAGGACCTGGTACGAGTGCAGCACCTCGCTCTCGACCGTGAACAGCACGTAGCGGCCGCTGACGGGCAGCGAGAGCATCACCGGCAGCTTTTCGCCGGCGCGCGCGCTGTCCTTGTCGAGCACGATCTCGAGGCCCTCCGAGCGGTAGCCGAGGTCGGCGCTCGTCTCGTCCGAGCACCACAGCGAGACCGCCGCCTCGATGCGCTGCTTGCGGTCGTCGCGGCTGGTCCAGCGCGCGGTGTAGTAGCCGTCCTTCGGCAGCAGCGGGTTCCAGCGCGCCTCGCCCTTCGCGTCCGTGCGCACCTGCTGCGCTGGCGACCTCCTCCTCGATGTAGCCGCGCTCGACCACGCGCCAGCCGCTGAAGTCCTCGGGCCGCTTCTGCGCCGTCGGAGTCGATGCGCTGGCCGGCGGGATTGATCCAGATCTCGTGCCAGCGGCTGCGCACCAGCGTCAGCTTGCCCTCGGCCTCGACCGGGTTCTGGTTGGCGTCGCGCGCCTCGAGGAGGAACTCGGCCCGGCCGCCGGGCCGGAAGAGGTTGTGCTGGAGGCGCGCATTGACCGAGTAGGCCGTGCGCGTGACGCGCACCTTGCCCGAGCCCGCGACCTCGCGCCGCGAGGCGTCGGTCACGCGCGCCTCGATCGTGTACTCGAGCTCCTGGCCCGAGTTCGAGGGCGTGTCGAAGACGACGCGCGCCTTGCCGTCGGCGTCGGTCTTGACCGTCTGGCGGCTGACGATCTGGCCCTGGCCGCCCCAGTAGTTCTGCTGCGCCTCGAAGTACCAGGGATACTCGCGCTCGACGTTCCACTGGCGCCAGAACGGCTGCTGGCGCACGATCACCTCGACGTTCGCCTGCGAGACCGCGCCGCCGAAGTAGTACTGCGCCTCGACGTCGGCCTCGACACGGTCGCCCAGGCGGAAGATGCGCTTCCGGCCCTGCTCCTCGGGCAGCGAGACGCGTGACCTGGAACTCGGGCAGCTTGTACTCCTCGAGGCGGAAGAGCGCCGCGCCGCCGATGCCGTGGCCGCGCTTGACCGGGCCGTCGAAGAACTGCACCTGGTACTCGCCCAGCGGCTGCGTCGCGCCGATCTCGAACGCGTCGAAGACCGAGCCGAAGTCGGAGAGCGCGAGCTCGCCCTGCTTCAGCTCCTGCCCGCGCGGATCGAGGATGCGGTAGCCGAGCTTGCGACCCGTCGGCGTCTGGTAGCGCCCCTCTACCTTCTGGCGCGCGACGACTTTCCACGAGACCGTCTGCCCGGGCCGGTAGGCCGGGCGGTCGGTGAAGGCGAACAGCTTCCAGCCCTGGTCGGGACCGCGCCAGCCGCTGCCGTTGCCGGTGACGAAGGCCTGGCGCTCGCCCTTCTGGATCGCCGCGAACCAGTCCTCGCTGCCGTCGTTGCCGGGCAGCGCGACGAGCGCCGTGCCGTCCTCGCCGGTGCTCGCCTCGACGTGCTTCCAGCTCCAGCCGCCGTTCCTGTACGAGTGGATCCAGGCGTTGACGCGCGCGCCGCCGATCGGCTCGCTCGTGAGCGCGTCCGTGGCCCAGAGCAGCAGCTTGTCGTGCGCGGTCTTGGCCACGATCGTGCTCGAGCCGATCAGCACGATCTCGCGCGCGACCTCTTTGCCGCGGCGCGCCTCGAGCACGTAGGCGCCGGGCGCGGGCCGCGGCTCGATGCGCAGCTCGGCTTGGCCCTGCTTGTGCAGGCCCGCGTCGAGCGTCTCGTAGGTCTTGGACCAGAGCGGCTTGCGCGCGCGCGTGTCGAACTGCGCGAGGTAGCCGCCGGTCGTCTCCTCGGGCCGGCCGAAGGCGATGTCGCGGCTCAGGTCGGCCGCGTAGAGCGCGAGTTCGACCTTGGGCAGGTTGCGCCAGCTGAGCTGGAAGCCGACTTCGGAGCCGGGCAGGAAGGCACAGGGCACGGCGACGCCGAGCTCCTCGGCCAGGATCTGCTCGATGCGCTTCTTGGCATCGTCCACGTAGCGCGACTCGCCCGGCTGGTACTGCGCGACCAGGCTGCGGTAGAGCTCCAGCGCGCGCACCATGTCGGGCTCGACGCGCCACTGGCCGTTCTCGTCCACCTCGGGCAGGCCGGGCGACTGCAGCCACTCGGCCAGCAGGTAGAGCGCGTCGTCGTGCCAGTCGCTCTTCTTCCCGGCCGCGACCGCCTGCTGCAGGAACGCCAGCGCGCGCTGCAGCTCGCCGAGGTCCGCGCCGCGCTGGCGCGCGATGATTGCGAAGAGGAACTGCGCGCGCGCGCGCTCGTCGTCGGTCTTGGCGATGCGGATCGCGTTCTCCGCGAGCGGCAGCGGGATCTGGCCCTGCCACCAGTTGCCGAACCAGCGGTCCTGCTCCGGCCAGCCGATGCGGAAGACGATCGCGAGGTAGCGCGTGCGCGCCTGCTCGAGCTCGCCGGAGCCGGACCACCACTCGAGGGCCGCGTTGTAGTGCGGCCAGGCGCTCGACCAGTCGCGCGCATTGGGACGCATGTAGTAGACGTCCCCGAGCGCCTCCTCGGCCTGGACCCAGACGCCGTCCTGGTCCTCGGGCCGCTCGGCCTTGCGCTGGAACTCGAGCAGCGCCTTGATGGCACCCTCGAGCCGGCTCGGGTCGGGGTTGGCGCTGGCCATGGCCGAGCGCGCATCGCACTCCAGGATGCGCTCCGCGAGCGCGCGCTTGTCCGCCGGCGCGAGCTTGTCCTGCGGGATCGCGCGGTAGGCCTGCAGCGCGAGCTCGTAGCTGCCCTGGGCGTAGAGTTCGGCGGCGCGCGCATCCTGCGGCGCGGCCTGGAGATCGAGAGTGCAAGCGAGAACGAGCGCGACGATCGAGAGCATGGAATTCCTTTCCCCGAAGGGCTGCCGCCGAAGAACGCCGCGCGGCCCGCGGCTCTTGGCTCAAGTCTGTGTTTCGAAGCGCCGGATCAGCTCGCGAATCGTGTCGATCGCGTAGCCGGCGTAGTGGTTGTTGGCGAAGGCGAAGGTCTCGCGCACCTGGGGCGCGAGCCGGCCCAGGAGCTCGGCCCAGTGCGCGAGGCGCTCGGACTGGTCGAGCACCAGATGGTCGAAGGTCTGCGTGCGCTCCTCGACCGCCTTGCGGTCGCCGATCAGGCGCGCATAGAGGAAATCGCCCGTGACCAGCTCGTGACGCCGGGCGAGCTCCCAGGGCGGTGGCATGTAGACGAGGTCGACCAGCACCAGCGGCGTGCGCGTGCGCTTGAGCAGGTGCAACAGCGGCGCCGCGATCCAGTTCTTGTTGCGCACCTCGACCGCGTAGCGCGGGCCCTTGGGCAGCGCCAGCAGGAACGGCTCGAGCCGCTCGAGGAACGGCTCGACCGTGCGGAAACAGCCCTGGTTGAAGTACGGGAACTGCAGCACCAGCGGACCGAGCTTCGGACCGAGGAGCTGCATGGTCTCGACGAACTCGTGCGCCTCCTCGGCCACGTGCTCGGGCACCAGCACGCGTGCGGGATCGGGCCTCTCGCTCTCGCCGCCGTGCACGATCGAGCGCGGGAACTTGGCCGCCATGACGAAGCCGGGCGGCGTCTTCGCGTCCCAGCCTTCCACGAGCTTGCGCGAGGGCGCGTGGTAATACGTGTTGTCCGCCTCGACGCTCGCGAAGTGCTTCGAGTAGTGCCCCAGGAACTCGCCCGGCGGCGTGCCCTTCGGATAGAACGGCCCGACCCAGCTCTTCTCCGACCAGGAGGACGTGCCCCAGTGGACGAGCGGCCGCTCGCTCATTCGATCTGCCACTCGAGCACGCCGGCGCTGGCGCCCTCGGCGAGTTCGACCTCGAGGCGCAGCGAGATCACCCTGAGCTCCGGGAAGCGCGCTTCGCTCCAGCCGTCCTTGACGATCGCGTACTCGGCCTCGATCGGATCCCAGGCTCTCGCGCCGAGCACCGAAATGCGCCAGGACTTCGGCAGCCTGCACGAGCCCTTGCCCGTGTCGTCGAACCAGTAGACGCGCACGCCGTGCACGGCGCGCCCGTCTCCGAACTCCATCTGCACCCACTCGCTCGTGCCGCGGTGATCCCAGAACGTCAGTCGCGGGATCGACTCGTCGTGCGAGCTCGAAGGCAGCTTGCCATCGGCGATCGCCGCGACCGTGTCCGTGCGCCAGCAATGCGAGGCGGAGAGCTTCGGCCAGACTGCGGCCTTCGCGAGCGCCTCCGTCTCGGGGATCCAGACCTGCATCGGCTGTTTGCCGCGGTTCGCCCAGAAGCAGTACGGGATCGCGGTCCAGTTGCCGGCGCGCACGACCTGGCAGCCGCCGAAGAGCGGGGACGACTCCGCGTGCACCTCGGCGGGCAGGTAGAGGCCCGTGAGGTCGGCGCCCTCGAAGGCGTACACTAGCGGGCCGCGCTCGAGCGCGACGCGTCCCTGGTCGGCGACGACGTGCCCATCGGCGTGCGTGCGCCGCACCGGCAGGCCGAACTCGAGTTCGATCGTCGGATCGCGTTCCCAGTCGCGCACGAAGCTCCGCCACCCGGAATGCTGCGGGGCGAAGTTGGCGCTGAAATGCCCGGGGCTGCGCTCGCTGAGACTCGTGCACCAGCCCGGCACGCGCACGGCGACGGCGCAGCGCAGCGGCCGCTCGGGCCGGATCGTCAGTCGCACGCGGCCGTCGAAGGGCAGGCCGCTCTCCTGCGTCACGTGCACCTTCGTGCCGTGGATCACGAGTTCGGCCTCGCTCGAGACGAACAGGCACACGTCCAGCGACTCGCCGTCGCTGGCGTAGATGCGCTCGCCCATCGCGGGCAGGAAGCGCGCGACGTTCGTGGGACAGCACGAGCAGTCGAACCAGGGCACGCGCTCGGCGCCGGTCTCGCTGGCGAGCACGTTGTCGTAGAAGAACTCGGTCCCCGAGAGCGAGACGCCCGAGAGCACGTTGTTGTAGGCGGCGCGCTCGAGCACGTCGACGTACTTGGGATCGCCGCTCGCGAGGAACATGCGCTGTGCCCAGAGCGCGAGGCCGATGCCCGCGCAGGTCTCGCAGTAGGCCGTCTCGTTGGGCAGCTCGTAGGGCACCGTGAAGCCCTCGTTCGCGGCCGAGTTGCCGATCCCGCCCGTGACGTACATGCGCGTGTCGACGACGTCGTGCCAGAGCGCGTCGAGCGGCGCGAAGAGCGTCTGGTCCCCGAAGTACTCGGCCAGGTCGGCCATGCCGCAGTAGAGGTACATCGCGCGCACGGCGTGGCCGACGATCTGCCGCTGCTCGCGCACGGGCTCGTGATCCTGCGCGTACTCCTCGAAGCTCGGCGTGCCGCGGTCCTTCCGGCCGCGCACGTCGACGAAGAACCGCGCCAGCTCGGCCCAGCGCTTCTCGCCGGTGTGGCGCGCGAGCTTCACGAGCGCGAGCTCGAGCTCGGGGTGGCCGGTCGGCTCCTGGTGCTTCTTCCAGCCGAACTCCTGCTCGATGCAGGCCGCGAGGCGCAGCGCGACGTCGAGCAGCTTGCGCTTGCCCGTCGCCGCGTCGTACGCGACCGCAGCCTCGATCAGGTGACCGGCGCAGTACAGCTCGTGGCCGAAGCGCACGTTTTTCCAGCGCTTCTCGGGCGCCGTGAGCGTGATGAACGTGTTCAGGTAGCCGTCGGGCTGCTGCGCCGCGGCCACGAGGTCGATCACGCCGTCCACGCGCGCCTCGAGCTGCGCGTCACGCTTCTCGGACAGCGCGTAGGCGGCGCCCTCGAGCACCTTGTAGACGTCCGAGTCGTTGTAGAGCGCGCCCTCGTGCTTGCCCGGACGCAGTTTCCCGGCCACGGCGAAGTTCTCGATGCGCTGCGTCTCCTCGCAGCGCTGGAGGCAGGTCGGGATCGTGACCTCGCGGTTCGTCGCCAGGCGCGGCGCGAAGAAGCTGTCGGTGAGCTTGACCTGCGTGAACGGTACGGGCCTCAGCTGGGCGGACTGCTGGCAAACGAGCAGTACCGCCGCGATCACCGTCCCACCTCGATGCGCCAGCGCGAGACGAAGTTCGTCACCAGCCGGAAGACCGACAGGTCGGGCACGTGCTCCGAGGCCTGCAGGCTCTTGTCCCAGTACTTCTCTTCGCGCGTGTTGCGCAGGTCGACCCAGGAGAGGCCCATGTGGTCCACCGCGTAGGCCTGGCGGTCCTCGCGCGTCTTCAGGCCCTCGGCCAGCTCCAGGCCCTGCACGTCGAAGTGGTTGACGCTGTCGAGCACCAGGCCGTGGCCGACCGCGAACCAGGCCGCGAGGTTGCCGCAGCCCCAGTGCTCGGCGCAGATCGGGCTGTCGATCAGCACCTGCGCGCGCTCGGGGTCCTCGATCTCGACGAGGTGCGCGCCCTCGAGCTCGTAGACCGGCAGCACGTCGCGCGCGAAGACGCCCTCGAGGAAGTCGCTCTGCGCCACCGCCGGGTAGGCCGGCACGTGGTCGAGCACCTCGGCCGAGGTCTCGGCCTTGTGGATCACGCCCGGCGCGATGCGCACGATCGTCTCGGTGATCGCCCAGCACGAGCCGAACAGGTGCCCGCCGCAGCGTACGAACCAGGACAGGCGCTCGACGTCCTTCTCCTCGATCTCGCCGGTGCAGTTGGCCACGAACAGCGCGTCGGGCTGCAGCGCAAGCTCGTTGACCTTGCCGGCCTGCGTCAATACGTGCTGGATCTTGAGCCGGCCGAGCAGCGTCTCGATGTGGTCGCCGCGGCTCTCGAGCACGAACAGCGCCAGGTCCTTGTAGATGCGCGTCAGCTCGCGCTCGCGCGCCTGGCTGTCGACGAAGGTCCCGCGCTCGCGCTCGCGCTGCGCGATCGCGTCGCGCGTCTTGGGATCGTGCAGCTCGAGCCGGGAGGAGTTCTTCAGCAGCCAGGCCTTCCAGACGTCGGCCTTGGGCGCCAGCGGCTGCAGCGTGAGCGAGACGAGGTAGGCCTGCGCGGTCGCGGCCACGTACTTGTCGGGATCCGCCACAGCCTCGGCCAGCGGCGCGAGGCAGGCGATCACGTAGCTCTGGCCCAGGCCGGTGGCGGCGGCGCCGCGCAGCTTCCAGTCCTTGGCCTCCTTGAGCAGCCGCGCCAGCCGGTCGACGCCCGGGCCCGTTTGCGTGCGGCCGAGCGAGACCGCGGCGCAGACCGCGACGCCCCACTGCGGGTCCTCGAGCGCGCGCGAGAGCGGCTCGACCGCCGCGACGAGGCCCTTGCGCCCGAGGTGCACCGCGATGCGCTCGCGCACGCTCGCGTCGCTCTCGAGCGGCAGGCGCGCGCACAGGCGCGTGCCCAGATCGGCCTCGTCCTTCTCGCCGCTGAGCGCGACCAGGCTCTCGAGTGCCGCGAGGCGCACGCGCGCCTCGCGGTCGCCCTCGAACAGCGCCGCGGCGCGCGTGCGCGCCTCGGGCCCGCCGACCGCGGCCAGCGCCTTGCCCGCGGCCGCGCGCGCGCCGACCTGCTTGTGCTCGAGGCAGGGCCCGAGCGCCGCGAGCCGCGCCGCAGCGGGGACCGCGGCCGGCAGCGCGGCGATCACGCGCGCGCAGCGCGCGCTGGGCGCGGCCTCCTTGGCGCCGGCCAGCGGGGCCAGCGAGGCGAGCTCCTCCGGCGGCGCCTGCGCCAGCGCGCGCTCGGCGCGCCGCTCGGAGAGGTCCGAGATGCTGCTCTTGCCGAGGAAGGCGATCAGCGCGCCGGCGCAGTCCGCACGCGGCTCCTCGCAGCACACGTCCAGCGCGGCGCACTGCTGCGCGACGCTGTCGATCGCCAGCGCGTGCTCGAGCGCCGCGGGGCGGTCGGCGCGGTGGTTGCGCACCAGCGCGCGCACGGCGGCGGCGCGCACGGCCGGGTCCTTCGACTTCTCGGCCAGCTTGTCGAGGCCCTTCAGCTCGAGCGGGTCCTTCGTTTGCGCCAGCAGCGCGTCGAGCGACTGCAGCACGTGCAGCGTGGCGTCGCCGCTGGCCTTCTTGAGCAGCGCCTCCGCGCCGGCCTTGGGCGCGAGCTTGCCCAGCGAGCGCGCGGCCGCGAGGCGCAGCTGGCGGATCGGGCCCTCGACCGCGGCCTTGACCAGGTCGTCGGCCGCCGCGGCGCTGCCGTGCGCGGCCAGCACGCTGGCCGCCTCGACCAGCACCTCCCAGTCCTCCTTCTTGTCCTTGAGCACGGAGAGCAGGGCCTTCTCGCCCTTCTCGTCGGCGCCCAGCGCGTCCACGGCCGCGAGGCGCTTCTGGACGTCCTTCGATTTCAGGTCCTTGGCAGGATCCTGCAGCGCGCAAAGCGCGAGCAGGACGAGGCAGGCGGTGCGCATGAGGCGGGCGATTGTAGCGATCGTCTAGAGCACCTTCAGGTGCAGCATCCGTGCGTAGAGCAGGAACAGCAGAAACAGCAGCCCGCCGTGGATCCAGAACCCCGGAGCGATGCCGCGCATCAGCTTGTGGCTGCTCTTGACGCTCTCGCGGGTCAGGCTCTCGAGCCAAATCAGCACGCCGCCGAGCAGGCCGATCGTCATGCCCATCACGACCACCACCTTGATCCAGCTCTGCATGCCCGAGCCCACGATCGCATCCGTGAGGAGCGACTTGAGCCAGGCCGCGACCAGCAGCGCCTCGACCGCCACCAGTCGCGTGCTGAGCGACACACCGCGCGCTTTCGCCATGCGCCGAGCCTAGCGCGCGCGCGACGCTACTTCACGCGCACGATCTCGAGCGGATGGCCCCAGACGCGCGAGCGCAGCACGCGCTCGAAGGCGTAGTAGCCGAGCTCGTAGGCCGAGGAGCTGATCGCGACGTCCACCGGCTCGCAGGGATGCAAGAGCAGCGCCGGTTCACCGAGCGTGCGCAGGCCGGCCAGCACCTCGTTGTGGCCGACGGCCTTGCCGGTAGGCACGACGCCCAGTCCGTAGCGCAGCTGCTCGGCGCGCGCGAGCTCGGCGACGCTCTCGGCGGGGCTCGTCTTCCACCATTCCTCGCGCGAGAGGCAGCGCAGGTCCCAGGCGCCGGCCGGTTCGGCCGGCAGCGCCAGCTGGTAGAGCTCCCAGACGCTGCGGAAGCGCGGGTTCATCGCCTCGAGGTCCGCGCGCCGGGTGAACAGCGGCAGCGCGAAGGCCGGCTGCAGTCCGATCGCGTCGTGCTCGCGGTCGGCGTGCGCCTCGAGCCACTGCGCCGCCTGGCCGAGCGTCTCGCCCTGCGAGCGCAAGACGACCAGGCGCACGCTCGCGTAGCTCTGCGGCAGCAGCGCCAGCGCCGCCAGCGCCGCGTTGCCAGTCAGGACACGCAGCCCGCCGGTCGCGAGCAGCGCCAGCACCGGCACGAAGGGCGTGAAGAAGCGCGCCTCGACCACGTTGCGCGTGCCGAAGACCAGCACGAAGGGCACGAAGCAGGCGGCCAGCACGAAGAGCGGCTTGCCGCGCTCGCGCCGCCGCGCCCACGCTCCGAGCGCGAGCAGCGCGAGGATGCACATCACCGGCTCGTACCCGAACAGATAGCGCGGGATCTGCAGGAAGCCCAGGCCGGTGTAGTTGGCGCCGCCGACCTCCTGCCCGCCGACCGACGCGCCGCCGTGCGCGCCCTTGCCGAGACCCTGCTCGAGGATCAGCCACCACGAGGGCAGGAAGCATGCGGCCAGCGCGAGCGCGGAGAGCGCGAAGCGCAGCCAGCTGCGCCCGGGCGCGAGCCAGTGCGCGGCGCACAGCGCCAGCACGACGCAGGCGCCGTTGTGCAATCCGGCCAGCGCGAGCCCGGCGCCCAGGCCCGCGAGCGCGTAGTTCGTCCAGCTCGGGGAGTCGAGCAGGCGCAGCACCAGCACCAGGCCGAGCGACATGAGGCCGATCATCGCGCCGTGCGGCCGCGCCTGCTGCGCGTAGTTCGTCGCCAGCAGGCTGGTCGCGACGAACGCCGCGGCGAGCAGCGACCAGCGCGCGTCGAAGAAGCGCCGCGCGAGGAAGAAGCTCGAGGGAATCGCGATCACCGAGAGGCAGGCGATCACGATGCGCGCCTTCAGGAACGGCACGGCGAGCGCCGCGAGGTGCGCGGCCAGACCCGCATCGACCGGCGGCACGCTCGGATACGAGCGCCCGGGCGCGATCGAGATCAGCCAGGCCAGGAAGCGCGGATAGTAGGTGTAGGGCGCGCACAAGAGGCCCTCGCCCGTGCCCGGCGGCCGCGCGAACCAGGCCGCGTGCGGCACGAGCATCACGTCGGGCTCGACGTGGTGCGGCAGCCCGCAGCCGATGCCCACGAGACGCAGCGCCAGCGTGCAGAGCGTCAGCAGCGCGAGCCCGACGAGGATCCGGGCCGGCGTGGATGCGGAAGCGCTCATGGCCCTCAGCGCTTCTTCGCCGCGCGCGGCGGCTCGGGCGTGCAGCTGAATCCCGCCGGCAAGGCCTTGCCCTGCAGGTCGGTGAAGCGCGCCCCGAAGGCCGCCGCGCCGCGGTCGTCGGCGACGAGCAGCAGCAGCTCGTGCGGCCCGGGCGCGAGCGTGAGCTCGACGTGCAGGCACTCCTCGATCGCCGACTGCATGCGCAGGCTCTCGCCCAGCGGCTGGCCGTCGAGCCAGACCTTGATCCCGTCCTCGAACGTCAGCCAGAGCAGCGCGCGCAGCGCTTCCGTGCCGGCCTGCTTGCCGGGATCCCAGCCGAGCGTCGTCGCCAGCACGCACTCGCCCTGGTCGAACTCGCGCT
This sequence comes from uncultured Planctomycetota bacterium, assembly GCA_963829015.1. GTDB lineage: Bacteria > Planctomycetota > UBA1135 > UBA1135 > JADJLZ01. The sequence continues at coordinate 1,917,803 of CAWHGR010000001.1, forward strand.
TGAGCGCCTCGTCGAGGTTGGTCCAGCCCTCCTTGCGCAGCGTCACGCGCCCGAACTCCTGCCCGCCGAGCTTGACCTTGTCGCGCGCGTGCAGCTTCTCGAGCTTCAGCGCCGAGGGATCGAAGAACTGCGGCAGCCCGGGCTTGTCGCGCAGCGGTCCGCAGGCGAGCCACTCGCTCGCGAAGGGGATCTCCCCCGCCGGCGCGAGCTTCGGCGCGGCGGCCTGGGCTTGTTTCTCCTGGTCGAGCTTCTTCCACATGTCGCCCAGCTCGAAGGGCGCGCTGATCGTCGAACGGCGCAGGAACAGCAGCGCGAAGCAGGTGTCGAGGATCTCGGGCGATCCGGCGTAGCTCCAGGCGCCGTTCAGCTGCTGCTGATCCACCAGCCAGGCCGCGATCTCGCGGTACCAGTCGTGCGTGCCGACCTTGGCGCGGTTCGTCAGGCCGCACCAGCGCTCGAGCGCCCAGAGGTGCGCGTAGTGCCAGCTCGTGGTCCAGTAGCGCTCGCCGTAGGGATTGCCCTCGGGCAGCAGGTGCTGCTCCATCCAGCCCTCGGCGCGCGCGAGGTCGGCGCGGTGCTTGGCGAAGATCCCGCCGATGCGCTCGCTGCGCGCGCCGAGCTCGGCCAGCACGGCCAGCCCGCCGAGCGTGGCGGCGGTCATGCTGCCGGTCGAGTCGCGGTCCGGGGCGTAGGGGAATCCGCCGTCGGGCCGTTGCCAGCGGTAGAGCGCGGGGATGCAGCTCTCGATCGTCTTCTCCGGCACCTCGAAGCCGAGCTGCGCGCCCGCGCGCAGGCCGAGCAGCGCGAACTGCGTGTTGCTCATGTCGATCCCGCCCGAGGGATAGGCCCACAGGCCGTCGACCTGGTGCGAGATCAGGAACTCGAAGCAGTCGCGGCCCTCGCCGGCGACGTTGGTCTTCGACTTGTCGATCAGCGCGGCCTGCAGCATCAGGAAGACCGAGGCCGAGTACGTGCTCTTGAACACGACCGGGCGCAGCGCGAGCAGCGCGTCGCGCAGGTGCGGGTCGTCGCGCGCGATGCCGCTCTTGACCAGCGTCAGCGCCACCAGCGAGGTCTGTCCGCCCGGGTGCGACTGCTCGTCCCCGGACCACGTGCCGTCGGGCTTCTGCTCCTTGATCAGGTAGGCGACGCCGCGCTCGATCGCGCGCTGCACGCGCAGCTCGAGGCTCACGCCCTGTGCGCTGGCCGCGCGCGGGGCGAGCGCGAGCGCGCAGCAGGCGAGGCCGAACGCCAGCGGGCGCGGGCAGGGGGGCATTGGCACGAGCTTAGCAGGCGCGCGGGCCCCGAAAGAGGGGCGCGTCGCGCCCCGGGATGGTAGAGAAAGCGCATGCACTCCCTGATCCCGCGCGCGGCCCTGCTCCTGGCGCTCGCCTGCACCAGCTGCCACCAGCAGGCGCCGCCGCCCAGCGACGGCCCGCTGCTGCCCAACTACATCGACCGCGGGATCGTGATCCTCGACGCCAACCCGCAGCGGCCGAACTACTGGGACTTCGACGTCGTGACCTACGGCGAGCGGCCCAAGCACGTCTTCCGCCTCAAGAACCTCGAGCCCACAACGGTCACCATCCACAACGTCCAGCCCTCCTGCGGCTGCGTGCTGGCCACGCTGAGCAGCCCGGGCCAGCCGCTGGTGCGCGGCCTGCTCGCGCCGGACGCGGCGCCTTTCCGCCTCGCGCCCGGCGCCGTGGCCGAGCTCGAGCTGGCGGTCGACACCACCGTGGTCGAGGTGATGAACGCCGACAAGCTCGTCACCGTGCGCATCGCCTGCGACTCGCCCAGCTCGCCCTACCTCGGCTTCGAGGCGCACCTCAAGGTGACGCGCGACTTCCTCTGCTCGCCCAGGCTGATCGACCTGGGCCAGATCCCGCAGGGCTTCACCAAGCAGGCCGGCACCAGCGTGGTCAACGAGCCCATGCGCCTGAAGGCGCTGATCCTCGGCCTCGAGCGCGTCGAGGGCCCGTACACCGCCCACGTGGACGAGGAAGCGATCGACGACCGGCGCACCTGGCGCGTCAGCGTGGATGCCAAGGAGGACGCGCCCTTCGGCCTGGCTCTGGGCAAGGTCGTGCTCAAGACCAGCGGCGGCGACGGCACGGGAACCGGCCTGCCCTTCGAGATCCCGATCAGCGGCCAGGTCGTGCCGCGCATCCTCGCGACCCCGGCGGCGCTGCGGCTCACGATCGTGCAGGACGCGGCCGAGATCGCGGTCGAGTGCCTGGTGCCCGAGCAGACGGTCGCGATCCGCAAGGTGCGCTTCGAGGGCGCCGGGCCGGATTTCGCGGTCGAGTTCGCGCCCGTGAAGCCCGAGAACGGGCGCGCGGCGAAGTGGAAGGTCGCGCTGCACGTGACGCGCGCGGGCGCGGGCGGCGGGTACACGCGGACGGCCGTGATCGAGCTCGACGACCCGCTGATCCCGGAGCTGCGCGTGCCGGTGACGGTCGAGACGCGCTGAGCAGCTCAGGATCCGCTCGGCGGCACGAAGACCAACTCCTCGGGCCTCAGCTCGGGATCGAGCCGCGGGCGGTAGATCGTGGTCGAGTGCGTGCGGAAGGGCCGGATCGGCTGCTTCGACTGCGCCTCGAGGCTGCGCAGCATCCGCGCGCGGTCCTCGGCCGAGAAGCTCGGCGTGAGCGGCGCCTCCGCGATCCGGCGCAGGTGCTCGGCGTGCTGGGCGCGCAGGAACTGCGCGCCGAACTCGCGGCACTCGTCGTAGCGACGCAGGAGCCCGCTGTCGCGTTCGATCCACAGGGCGTGGTCCTGGCCGTGGACGCGCTGCGGGATGCGCAGGCACTCGGCGTCTTCCGAGCGCGCGGGATCCCCGCGGCAGCCGCCGGGCTCCGGGAACCAGTCCGATCCGCTCGGGACCGCGCCGAGCAGGCTGGCCATGCGCCATGAGGTCCCGCACGAAACTCCCAGTGCCGCCGCGAGCGCGTGCTCGAGCGAGTCGTGGGCGAAGCCCTCGGGCTTGAGCGTCCACCACGAGCGCGCGGCTCCAGGTGTCGTCCAGACGGCGTAGCGCATCCAGGCCTGCGGCGCGCTCTCGCCCGGCGGGCTGGGCAGGGAGTGTTCGAACTCGAAGAGGAAGCTTGCGGGCCGCACCCAGCGGGTGCGGAAGCGCAGCTGCTGCTCGTGCGAGTGGCTCGCGGGTGCGTCCAGCTGCTCGTAGCGCGTGCTGAGCGTGCCTTCGTCCGCGTACGAGGCGCACGCGGCATGGACGCGCCGCGCGCGGGCAATGAGCTCGTCCGCGGTTTCGCGCTGTGCATTCATCCGTGGCGGCCTACCCGCGCTTCACGCGCGCGAACTTGAGCTTGCCGGCCTGCACCAAGAGCAGCATGCCCTTCGGCGTGACGACGTGCTTGGCGTCCTTGACCGCCGCGCCGTCGAGCTTGACCGCACCCTGCTCGATCAATCGGCGCGCGTCCGACGTGCTCGCCACGAGCTTCAGCTCCTTCAACAGGTTCGGCAGCATCCAGCCGCCCTCGGGCGCGCCGGCCGGATAGGCGAGCTCGGGGATGTCGCTCGGGCAGCTCCTTGTCGCGGAACTGTCGGTCGAAGGCCTCGCGCGCGGACTTGCCGGCTTCGGCGCCGTGGAACGAGCCCGCGATCTCCTGGCCCAGGCGCGCCTTGGCCTCGCGGAAGCCGCCGGCGAGCAGCGCGTCGATCTCGGCCTTGGGCAGGCGCGTCAGCAGCGTGAACCAGTCGCGCAGCACCTCGTCGGGAATCGACATCACCTTGCCGAACATCTCGCGCGCGGAGTCGTTGAGCGCGATCGCGTTGCCGTAGCTCTTGCGACATCTTGCGGCCGTCGAGGCCGTTGATCAGCGGCAGCGTGAAGCACACCTGGCCCGGTTGATTCTCGCCCGCCTGCAGGTCGCGGCCGCGCAGCAGGTTGAAGAGCTGGTCGGTGCCGCCGAGCTCGAGGTCGCAGCGGATCATGACCGAGTCCCAGCCCTGCATCAGCGGGTAGAGGAACTCGTGGATGCCGATGGGCTCGTTCTCCTGCACGCGCTTCTGGAACGTGTCGCGCTCGAGCATGCGCGCGACGGTCATCTTGCCGGTCAGGCGCAAGACGTCCTCGAAGCGCATGGCGTCGAACCACTCGGAGTTGCGCCGCACCTCGGTGCTGTCGAGAGTCGAGCACCTTGGCGACCTGCGTGACGTAGGTCGCGAGGTTCGATCTCGACCTCGGCGCGCGTGAGCTGCGGGCGCAGCTTGTTGCGGCCCGAGGGGTCGCCGACCATCGCGGTCGCGTCGCCCACGATCAGCACGATCTGGTGGCCGAGCTGCTGCAGGTCGCGCAGCTTGAAGAGCGGCACGCAGTGGCCGACGTGCAGGTCGGGCGAGCTCGGGTCCATGCCGAACTTGATGCGCAGCGGCTTGTTCGTCGCGAGCGAGCGCGCGATGCGCTCCGCGAGCTCGCGGCGCTCGATCAGGTCGACCACGCCGCGCTCGAAGACCTCGAGCTGGGCGCGCACCTCGGGCGTGTCGGTCGCGGGAGCTGCCGGCTTCATGTCCGACGACTCTAGTTCCGCTCGGGCTCCGCTGCACGCGGCTCGCGCGGCAGGACGAGTGCCGGGCGCGGCGCCTTCGCCGAGCGCGCCTGTTCCTGCCCGCGCAGCCAGCCGCGCAGGCCGTCCACGTCCGTCGGCACCTGCGGGCCCGCGAGCCAGCGCAGGGCGGGGATCCAGAGCTCCAGGCGCGGCCGCGGGAGATCCGCCAGCGCGCGCTCGAGGTCGGGCAGGGCCGCACCGCCAGGTCCCGGATCGGTGCGCACGGCCAGCGCCAGCAGCTCCTCGGTCTTCGAGAGGCTGGCCGAGGCCGCGAGCAGCTCCTCGGGCGTGAGCGTCGCCTCGGGCAGCTCGGCGGCGTGGCGTGCGGCCCGCGCGGGCACGACCGAAAAGTGCATCGCCGGCAGCTCGCGGCCCTCGCGCTCGAGCACGCCCGAGCGCAGCTCGAGCGCGAACTCCAGGCGCACCGCCAGCACGCCCTCCGGCGGATCGAGGAAGAAGCGCGCCAGCTCGACCTCGGCCTGCGCGCCGGGCGCCAGATCCAGGCGCTTGAGCTTGTCGAAGGAGCGCGTCTCCTGCGTGCTGGACTCGCCCCCGCGGCGGCCGAGCTCGGTGCGCGTGGTCGAGAGCGTCGCCGGCCCGGGCAGCAGCTCGATGTGCTCGAGCCCGGTGTTCTGCGCCCGGAACAGGAGCCGCCAGCACTGCGCGCCGGGCTGCGCTCCGGGCAGCAGCGTCCCGTCGGGCAGGGCCTCGCAGGCCAGCGCCAGGGCGAGCGTGTGCACGGCCGCGCGGCCGTCGAGGATGCGCTCGAAGGCACGCAGCAGCTTCCAGGCGCGTTCGTCCGGGCCGAGCGAGTCGAGCTGGCCGATCAGCGCGCGCGCCAGATCGTCGTCGCCCGCCGCGACGGCGCGCTTGAGCGCCTCGACGCCCGGCGCGAAGCGCGCGCTGACACTCGCCTCGAGCTCCGGCGCGGGCGCGGCCTGCGCCCCGCTCGCGTCGGGCACGGAAGCCGCGCGCTCGCCCGTCCCCCGGCAGGCTGCGAGGAGCAGCGCAACGGCGGCGCAGGCGAGCGCTCGCGGGATCACGGCTGGCTCCGGATCAGGCGGCCGGACCGCCTGTCGCGCCCTCGGACGGCGCCGCGCCTTCGGCCTGCGCCACAGCCTCGGCCTTGGGCTTGCGCTCCTTCTTCGGAGCCGCCGCGGCCTCGGCCGCCGGTGCGGCGGCCTTCTGCGCCTCGGCCAGTTCGCGCGCGCGCGCCTCGGCCGCGGCCTTGAGCACCTGCTCGTTCTCCTCGAAGTCGGCGTGCACGAAGGACAGGCCGATCTTGCGCTCTTCCGTGTCGACACGGATCACGCGCACTTCGACCTTCATGCCCGGCGTGACGATGTCCTCGACGTTGGTGACCTTGTTGTCGGAGAGCTCGCTGATGTGCAGCAGGCCCTCGAGGTCCTCCTCGAGCTTCACGAACGCGCCGAAGTTGGTGATCTTCGTGACGTAGCCCGATGAGCAGGTCGCCGACGTGGTAGTTCTGCGGGATGGTCTCCAGCCAGGGATCGGCCGAGAGCTGCTTGCGGCCCAGTGCGATGCGCTTCTTCTCCTTGTCGACGGAGAGCACGACGCACTGCAGCTTGTCGCCCTTCTTGACCATCTCGGAGGGGTGCGCGACCTTCTTGGTCCAGCTCATGTCGGAGACGTGCAGCAGGCCGTCGATGCCCTCTTCGATCTCGACGAAGGCGCCGTAGGAGGTCAGGTTGCGCACCGTGCCCTCGATGACCGTGCCGATCGGGTAGTGCTCCTCGACCATGTCCCAGGGGTTCGTCTCGGCCTGCTTCATGCCGAGCGAGATCTCCTGCTTCTGGTGGTTGTACTCGAGCACGACCACGTTGACCTTGTCGCCGGTCTTGACGAGCTCGCTGGGGTGGTTGACGCGCTTGGTCCAGCTCATCTCGGAGATGTGCACCAGGCCCTCGACGCCGTCTTCGAGCTTCACGAAGGCGCCGTAGGACATGATGTTGACCACCTCGCCCTGGTGCTTCGACGCCGACCGGGTAGCGCGATTCGATGCCCTCCCAGGGGCTGGCCTGCTTCTGCTTCAGGCCCAGCGCGATGCGCTCGCGGTCCTGGTCGACGCGCAGCACGACCACTTCGATCTCCTGGTCGAGCTTGATCATCTCGCTGGGGTGGTTGATGCGGCCCCAGCGACATGTCGGTGATGTGCAGCAGGCCGTCGATGCCGCCCAGGTCGACGAACACGCCGAAGTCGGCGATGTTCTTGACCAGGCCGCGCCGCACCTGGCCCTCCTGGATGTCCTTGAGCAGGTCTTCCTTCTTCTTCTGGCGCTCTTCCTCGAGCAGCTTGCGGCGGCTGACGACGATGTTCATGCGCTCGGAGTCGATCTTGATGATGCGCGCGCGCACCGGCTCGTTGATGAAGTCCGAGATGTCGTGCGTGCGGCGCAGGTTGACCTGGCTCGCGGGCAGGAAGACGTTGACGCCCTCGACGTCGACCAGGAGGCCGCCCTTGATCTTGCGCTGCACGATGCCCTGGATCTCGTCGCCCTCGTGGTACTTGCCCGAGACGCGCTCCCAGGAGCGCAGCCGGTCGGCGCGACGCTTCGAGAGCATCGCCGAGTCCGAGTTGTCGAGACCGTCGTAGTAGACCTCGAAGGTGTCGCCCGCCTTGGGCAGCGTCTCGCCGAACTCCGCCAGCGCGATCTGGCCCTCGGACTTGCCGCCGATGTCCATCACCACCATGCCGGTGCGCTCGTCGACCGAGTCGACCCGCGCCTGCACGATGCTGCCGTTCTTGATGTCCTTGACCGCCGTGGCGAGCTTGTCGGTCAGCTGCGACTCGCTCATGCCGCCCAGGGCGGCCTGGACCTGCTGTTCGAGGGTGGCGGAGTCGAGTTCGAATTGCTTGAGACGCTTGGAGGCGATCGACATGAAGGACGAAAGGAGTTGGTTCGGCGGACAGAAGGGTTCGGGAACGCGGCCAGGATGTCCCGGCACGCACGAAACGACCGCCACGCGAGCGGTCGAGGGCCGAGGATTCTAGGGGTTCGGGGGCCCGGAGGGCAATGGGGTGTCCGACCCGGGCTGTCGAACTTCCTAGCGAGGCGTGCCGCCTCTGCGGTCATCCCAGAGTGATTCGAGGATCCCTTGATGGTGAAGCAGGGGGCGAATCCCACCCCTTCCGAACCGATCGCCCGTGTGGCAGCTGAATGCTTCTGCGGGTTCGATTCGAGCAACAGCGCGGCCAAGGCGCGTCACCTTCAGGGTCGCGCCGCGCTCGACGAGAGCGATCCAGTACGAGGGCCGTCGGGCCAATTCTCGCACAGTGATGCAACGGGTCTCTTGCCGGTTCATGGGTAGGTACGAGGATCCAATGCGCAGCCTTGCTTCGTCAATACCCACGCTCGATCAGGTCCTGGAGAGCTCATGCACCGCGGCCAAGAGCCGTTCCTGCGCGTCCGGCAGGCTCGAATCGATCGGGTCGCCGATGCGCACGACCAGCTTGGCCGGCCAGGGGAATTTCATGTGCCGACTGAGCAGCCGGTACGACCCGTCGAGCCCGACCGGCACGATCGGCACCTTGGCCATGCGCGCGGCGAGCACGGCCCCGCCCTTGAACTCCCCGATCTTGCCGTCGTGCGTGCGCGTGCCCTCGGGGTAGATCGCGACGCAGTCGCCCACCGCCAGGTGATCCACCATGGCGCGGATCGCGCGCCGGTCGGCCGTGCCGCGCTTGACCAGCACCGCGCGCGTCTCGCGCATGATGAACGAGATGAACCACGACTCGTCGAGCGTGTCGCGCGCGACGAAGGCGACGTGCCGCATGGTGATCGTCGAGACGATCGGGATGTCGAGGTGCGAGGCGTGGTTGGCCGCCAGCACGCAGCCGCCCGTCCTCGGGATCTTCTCCGCGCCCTCGATGCGCATGCGGCAGTAGAGCTTCAGGAACAGCCAGCAGCTCGAGCGCAGGAAGTGGTAGGTCAGCGTCTTGTCCGTCTGGACCTTCGTCGCCGGCGCAAGCTCCTGTTCCTGCGCCTCGCTCACTTCTTTCCGCCCTTGCGCACGCGCTCGAGCAGCGCGCGCACGACTCCGGCCGCGTCGAGCTTGTCCGTGTCGATCTTCAGCGCATCGCTGGCGCACACGAGCGGCGAGTCCTTGCGCGAGCTGTCGAGGTGGTCGCGCAGCTGGATGTCGGCCAGGATCTCCCCCACGCGCTCGGCCTGCCCGAGCTCGCCAGCCCGCCGCCGCGCGCGCTCCTCGGCGCTGGCGGTGAGGAAGAACTTGAAGTCCGCCTCGGGGAACACGACCGACCCCATGTCGCGCCCCTCGGCCACGATCCCGCCGCGGCGCACGGCCTCCGCGCGCTGCTGCGGCACGATCGCCGCGCGCACCGCAGAGTGCGCCGACACCGCCGAGACCGCCTTCGTCACCGTCTCCCCGCGGATCGCCGGCTCGCCCGGCTTGCCGTCGACGCGGATCCTGCCCTGCGCGTCGAACTCGAGCTTGAGAGAGCGCGCGATCTTCGCGCAGCGCTCGCCGTCCATCGGATCGACGTCGTGCTCGATCACCGCGAGCGTGACCGCGCGGTACATCGCCCCGCTGTCGAGGAACGAGAGCCCGAGCTCGCGCGCGAGCGCCTGCGCGACCGTGCTCTTGCCCGATCCGGCGGGTCCGTCGATGGCGATGATCATGCGGGAGGGCGGGAGAGGATAGCGAGTCGGCGGACCGGGTTCCCCCCCCCGGCGTGCATCGCGGCCTGCGCTTGGCGCCGGCCGGGGCAGCAGGCAGCTCTTGCGCGACGCTCACATTCATGCTCGACGCAGGCTGCACTACCCCGGGATGCGCGCGAGAGAGTTGCGACCCTGCGCTCCTCCGGCGCTCTATCCTTGTGAGAGCGCTACCAGATTCACCCCGCCAATGTGTGCTGCCCAGTCTGCCACCGATCGAATGCTCCTCTCGGGAGTGCTTGCAATGGCCGCCTCCATGCTTTGCATGTCGGGTTGCCGTCCGCAGCCCCGGTCGGAGACGCAGCACCTGGCCAACGAGACCCTGGAGCTGTACTTCGAGTCTCACTATCCATCCGCCGGGCCCGGCCCCGCGCACGGACGATTGCTCGTGCGTGCACGCCCGAGCGGCGAGCAGGAAGCGGTTCTCGACCTCGCGGGCCAAGACGACCTGAACGAATGGTGCAGGACGTGGCGCGAGGAGATCCTCGCCGGGGATCGGACTGGAGTCTCCGTATCGAGCCTCGCCCTGTCGCGGGCCATCGCCGAGCCGCTGCGCGCGCGATTCCCGCATGCTCTTCGTTGGCGAGTGCACCCCGAGCAACACCTGCTCCTCGTTCCCCTGGACGCCTTGCCGCTCGGTTCGGCGATTCTTGGCGATGAGATCACGATGGAACTGGTGCTGCCCGCGGCGAATCCGGGCGCAGCGGACCTCGGGTCCGCACCGGTCGGCCCGAGAATCGCGCTCGTGCGCATGGTCGACGATGATCTGCTCGCGACGAATCTCGCCCCTACACCGGAGTTGCTGCGCTCCTCAGGCACCGGCGGATGGAAGTGGCAGGAACGAGTGTTCACCGGCCTGACGGGCGTAGGCAACTGGGAAGGTGCGCTGGAACCGACGCGCTGGTGGAGGGAGTACCGGCTGCCGGAGGGCTGCCTCGACGACTGCGACCTCGTGATGTTCGATCAGTCCGACACGCTCAGGCCCGTGCCACACGGCGCCGAGTCCGTCGAGTCACCCACGCGTCAGGCACTGCTTGCCGGCGCGCGCCACGTCCTCGGTTCGTACTGGTCTACCGATCCCGCAGGGGCCCTCGCCATTCCGCTGTACGAGGGCGTGTGGACGCGGAACGAGTCGCTGCCCAGCGCTCTCCAGCACGCGAAACGCAAGCTGCGAGATCAGGGCCTTCCGCTGCGCGTCTGGGCGGGTTGGGTGATCGCAACTGGAGGAGGATAGGCGCCTCACGGGCCAATCGATCGCCGGCTCGCCCGGCTTGCCGTCGATGCGGATCCTGCCTTGCGCGTCGAACTCGAGCTCGAGCCCGCGCGCGATCTGGCATCCGGGGACCCTCGAAGATCGAGAGGGCTTACGTAAGCCTCGAGTTGGTCTCGGCGCCTGTGCGCGAGAACCGTCCAAGCAGTCAACCGAAAGTCCCGTCGCGCAGCGCTCGCCGTCCATCGGATCGACATCGTGCTCGATCACCGAGAGCGTGACCGCGCGGTACATCGCGCCGCTGTCGAGGAACGAGAGCCCGAGCTCGCGCGCGAGCGCCTGCGCAACCGTGCTCTTGCCCGATCCGGCGGGTCCGTCGATGGCGATGATCATGCTCGTGACCGGAAGAGCATAGCGATTGGCGTGTCGGCTATCCGCACGCATGCAAGCGAGCGCTCGAGCCTTCATCGAGCTTCATTCCGCGGAGCAGGACGTTCGAACTCGTGGGACTAGCGGATGGTTCAGGACACGCAGTCGCAGACACCTCGGCCGATAGCTCGTAAGTCCGCTCGCCCCAACCGTGGCGAGAGCCTCCACGGCCGAAGGAGCCGGACCCGCGGCACTTCTCTGCGCTCGAGGACACCCTGCGGAGAGACGGCATCGCGCCTCGAATGTCCGCTACTGGATCAGGAGCCCAAGCGCGATCGCTCGCAGCTCTCCGACCGGATGCGGGAATGGGCCGTGCCAGGCGCGAGCTGACCAGATCGCGCTCGATTGTCTCCGCTCCGTAGAGCTCGACCATGCTGCGAATCCGCTCGAGGTAGCGCTGCTGCACGTAGAGGCCCGCAAAGCTGCGTTCGGTGAACGGAACCGAAACATGTCGAGATCGTGCTCCCAGCGTCTCGGACCCGATTGCGGAGCTGTCACTTCAGCGCGGAGCAGTCCGGGTCCAGGGGCATCAGGTCAGGACGACTCCCTGTCGAGTGCTGGCCGGGACGCTCACCTCGCCGGCAACCGGACGCAGGGATCGGCGCAGCCGACCGTTGATCGCGCGGCCGCCAAATGCGTCGAGCACGATCCAGCGCGCGTCACCTACCTTTTCGTCGCGGAAGGCATGGGCGTGGCCACAGAGGACGATCGAGGCGTGATGCTCCTCGGCTGCGGCTCTGACGGCGTCGGGCTGGATGGACTTCTCGTCGGGGAGTTTCATGGCGATCGCACGCACCGAAGCGCGACGCAAGCGCTTCGCGATGGCGCGCGAGAACCAGTAAGGCAAGCGCGGCGCGATCCAGAGCATCGGTCGCGAGCGCAGGACGCTGCGCAGGCGCTGGTAGCCCTTGTCCTTCGTGCACAGCGTGTCGCCGTGCACGCAGAGCATGCGCGAGCCGTCCGGCAGCTTGGCGACGAAGCCGTCGGGCAGGAGCTTCGCCCAGACACGCTCGGCGAAGCGCTGCTCGAGCAGGAAGTCGCGGTTGCCGTGCACGATGAAGAGCTTAGTGCCCTGCTTCTCGAGGTGCGCGAGCGCGCCGAGCACTCGCGGCGCCTCGCCCTCGCTCATCTGTGCCGGGCCGACCCAGACGTCGAACAAGTCGCCAAGCACGACGAGTTGCGGGCAACCCTTCAGTCCCGCGAGAAACTCGAGGAACGGCGCGACGCTCTGGGGATCCGCGAGATCGAGGTGCAGGTCCGCGATCACGCGCGCGCCTTCGAGGAGCTCGAGTTCGGGCAGCGCGCCCACGGGCTCAGGCCTCCTCGTCGGAATCGCCCGGGGTGTGGATGCCGAAGTCGCGGATCTTCTCCCACAAGACCTTGCGCGAGATGCCCAGCATCTCGGCCGTCTGCGAGCGGTGGCCGCCGGTCGACTCGAGCGCGCGCTCGATGTGCGCCACCTCGTGCTCGCGCAGGAACTCGCGCAGCGGGCGGATCTCGTTCGTGACCTCGGTCGCGCCGCGCCAGCGCGGGTCCATCGGCAGCAGGTCCTCGATCGCGAGCTCGCGCTTCTCGCCGGCGAGCGCGATCGCGCGCTGGATCGCGTTCTCGAGCTCACGCACGTTGCCCGGCCAGGGGTAGCGCTCGAGCAGCGCCATGCCGGTGCGCGCGACGGTGTAGGGCCGGCCGCGGCCGTGGCGCTCGATCAGCGCGGCGACGAGTAGCGGCACGTCGCCCTTGCGCTCGCGCAGCGGCGGGAGCACGACCGGCACGACTTGGATGCGGTAGAAGAGGTCCTCGCGGAATTTGCCCGCGCGCACGAGGTCGCGCAACGGGAGCTTGGTCGCGGCGACGATGCGGATGTCGATCGAGCGCGTCTCTTCGCTGCCCAGGCGCTCGAACTGGCGCTCCTGCAGCACGCGCAGCAGCTTGACCTGCACGGCCAGCGGCATGTCGTCGATGTCGTCGAGGAAGAACGTGCCCTTGTCGGCCAGCTCGAAGCGGCCGCGGCGCTCCTTGCGCGCGTCGGTGAAGGCGCCCTTCTCGAAGCCGAAGAGCTCGGCCTCGAGCAGCGTCTCGGGCAGCGCCGCGCAGGAGAGCGCGACGAAGGGGCCGCTCTTGCGCGTCGAGAGGTCGTGCACGGCGCGCGCGATGCGCTCCTTGCCCGTGCCGCTCTCGCCCTGGATCAGCACCGTGACGTCGGTGGGCGCGACCGTGCGCACGCGCTCGAAGACGACGCGCATGGTGTCGGAGTTGCCGACGATGCCCTCGAAGTCGCCGCGCTTGAGTTCGGCGCGCAGGCTCTGGTTCTCGACCTCGAGCGTGCGCAGGCGCGCGAAGGTGTCGACCATGCGCACGAGGTTCTCGTTGCGGAAGGGCTTCTGGATGTAGTTCGTGGCGCCCAGGCGCATGGCCTCGACCGCCTGGTCCACGGTGGCGAAGCCCGTGATCAGCACCACCGGCCGGCGCGGCTCGAGCGCCAGCGAGCGCTCGAGCACCGCCATGCCGCCCTCGCCGGGCATGCGCATGTCGGTGATCACGGCCTCGGGCGACTCGCGCTCCAGCGCTGTCAGAGCCGCGGCGGTGTTCTCGACCGCGATCACGCCGTGCCCGGCCGCCTCGAGGGCGTCGGTAAGCGTGACGCGGATCGTGATCTCGTCCTCTGCCAGCAGGACGCGCATCGGGCCTAGCCTTGCCCTCCGGCCGCGCGCACCTGCAGCCGGCCGCCGCCCGCGGCGATGGCCTCCTCGAGCGCCAGCTCCGCCTCGCGGTAGAGCGCGTCGTGGAACAGGACGCTCTCGCCCTGCAGCGTGGAGAGGCCGATCGAGACGCTCACGCGCGCGACCTCGCCGCCGAGGTCGGCCGAGAGCACGCCCGAGTTCTCGATCAGGCGCGCGGCCAGCGTGCGTGCGCCCTGCGGCGGCGTGTGCGGCAGCAGCAGCACCAGGCGGTCGTCGGCGGTGCGCCCGATGAAGTCCGAGGAGCGCGTGGCGCGCTTGAGCAGGTCCACCAGGCGCTCGAGCACCTGCTCCTTGAAATCGTAGCCGTGCAGGTCGCGCAGCGTGTCGAGCTGGTCGACCGCCAGCAGCATGCAGGCCAGCGGGTAGCCGTAGCGCTGCGCGCGCGCGAACTCGATGCGCTGCAGGTGCTGGATCTGGGCCACGGAGTACAGGCCGCGTGCCTCGGGCGGCGTGTACGAGCGCTGAGCGGACGCCTGCGGACGGGGATCGGTCATGGCTGCCTGGTCTCCGGGCAGGTTTGTACACCACCTGGAGCGGTGCGTCACGCGCGCGGCCCGGAGCGGCGTAGCCCCGGGACCTGCGGCGGACTATCCTCGGCCGCGCCGGCGCCCGAGGGCGGCGCCCGAAGGACTCCGCCGCGCATGAACCCGATCGCCTGCCTGCTCGTTTCGCTCTCCCCGTGCGCCCCGGGCGCGGACTGGACGGCGCTCCCTGCTCCGAGCCTGTGCGCGGCGCCGGCCGCGCACGGCCACGCGCCGGCGCTCTGGGACGGCAGCCACATCCGCCCGCTGGCCTCGCGCGCCGATGCGCGCGTGCGCAACGCGGGACCGCGCTTGCCGCTCTCGACGCTGGTGCAGATGCTCGAGGAGGACGCGCGCGCGCACGGCAACCCGTTGGAGTTCTTCCGCGGCTCGCCGCTGCTGCTCGCGCGCGGCAACGACGCGGCGCTGGCCCGGGCACGCACGCTGCTCGCCGATCTCGAGCGCCAGACGCGCGGCCTCGCGATCGAACTCAAGCTCGCGCTGCGCGAGCTGCCCCCCGGCGCGCCCGCGGATGCGCAGCCGGCCGGCACGGCCCTGCTCGAGGAGAGCGCGCGCGTGGACTCCGGCGCGGAGGCCTGCTTCGGGGCACGCACCAGCGAGAGCTTCGTCGAGTCCTTCGAGGTCGAGGTCGCGGCCGACAGCGGCGTCAGCCGGCCACAGGTTTCGCTGCTGGCGACCGGCACGACCGTGCACGTCTGGGCCGCGCGCCTCGCGCAGGGCGGGTCGATCTTCCTCTCGGGGCTCTTCGACCGCGCCCAGCTGGCCGAGCGCACGGCCTTCGAGCCCGAGTCGACCGACCTCGGCAAGCTCGAGCAGCCGCGCCTGGACGTCGTGCAGTGCGCCTTCGCGGGCGTGGTCGAGAACGGCAAGCGCCTCGAGCTCGAGCTGTGCCCCAAGGCCGGCGCACCGCGCTGGCTGCTCTCGATCGAGGCGCGCGCCAGCGCCGAGCGGCCCGACGCGACCGGCGACGGCTGGCGCCTGGTCGACCTGGCCTTCGTCGCGCGTGACACGCGCGCCTTGCCGCGCTTCTCGCCCGGCGCGCTGCTGCTCTCCGAGTTCTCCTGGAACGACGATCCGGCCGCGAGCGCCGCGCTGCCGCCCTCGGCGCTGGCCGCGAGCCTCGAGGACGGACGCGCGGCCGCCGCGAATGCGCGCGCGCCCGCGCCGATGTACTGGACCGACGACCTGCTGCTCCTGCCGCGCTCCGATCCCGCGCTGGCCGAGCGCGCGCTGGCGCTGGTCGCGGGCGCCGAGTCGCTGCGCGGCAAGACGAGCACGATCCAGCTCGAGCAGGGCGGCCGGCTGGCGCGCTTCCCCGTCGCCAGCGGCTTCCCGGCGCGCCTCTTGTGCGGCAGCGAGCAGCCCTGGCTGATCGGCTACCGCACCGAGCTCGCGCCGCAGACCTGGATGCCGGTGCCCGAGGTCGCGACCGGCTTCGACGGCCTGTGCGTGTGCCTCGGCCCGCGCGACGACGCGGCGAACGCGGCCGCCTGGACCGTGCGCAGCGCAGCGCCGCGGGTGCTGCCGCGCGCCGACACGCGCCTGGGCCGGCTGCAATCGCTGGCGCGCGAACTGCGCAGCGGGGACTGCCGGCTCGGGCTGGGCGAGACGCCGACGAAGCTCTTCAGCGGCGCGGACGAGCTCAGCCTGGGCCTGCGCCCGCGCTGATTCCTCGCAGGCAGATGGA
Source organism: uncultured Planctomycetota bacterium (assembly GCA_963829015.1). Lineage (GTDB taxonomy): Bacteria > Planctomycetota > UBA1135 > UBA1135 > JADJLZ01. The sequence continues at coordinate 1,933,680 of CAWHGR010000001.1, forward strand.
AGCCGTCCGGGCCGCTGGCACTATACTTGTAGCGTGAAGCTCGGTCTCAGCCAGTCGGCGCGCATGGAGCAGCGGCTCCTGCAATCGCCGCAGATGATCCAGGCGATGCAGATCCTGCAGCTCTCCTCGCAGGAGCTGCTCGACCGCATGCAGCAGGAGCTGGTCGAGAATCCGTTCCTGGAGGTGGCCGACGGCGAGCGGCCGGAGGGCGGCGACGGGGCCGAGCCCGAGCTGCCGCCCGACACCGGCGAGGGCAGCTCGCAGGACGAGGCGCACCTCGCGCAGATGGTCAGCGAGCTCGAGCACTACAGCCACAACGGCGACGACCGCGGGCGCGTCACGGCCGCCGGCATCGAGGAGTCCGACCGCAAGCAGGAGGCCATGGCCAACACGCCCGACAGCGGGCGCACGCTGGCCGACGAGCTCTCGGAGGAGCTGGCCTTCCTCGAACTCGACCCGCGCGGCCGGCGCATCTGCGAGCAGATCCTCTACTCGCTCGACGAGCGCGGCTACCTGATCGGCACGCACGAGGACGTGGCGCGCGAGGCCAGCGCCCCGGGCGAGGAGCCGGTCGCGCTGTCCGAGGTCGAGCACTGGCTCTCCGAGCTGCGCCACCTCTCGCACCCGGCCATCGGCGCGCGCGACCTGAAGGAGTGCCTCAAGCTGCAGCTGGCGGCCTCCTGGCACGAGGACCCGCTGCTCGTGGCGATCGTCGAGAACCACCTCGAGGACCTCGAGCACAACCGCCTGCCGCGCGTGGCCAAGGTCACCGGCCACAGCCTCGAGGACGTCAAGGAGGCGGTCGCCGTGCTCAAGCGCTTCGACCCGCACCCCGGCTCGGGCTACGGCGACTCGCGCGCCTCGGTGATCGCGCCCGACGTGCTGGTCGAGGAGCAGGGCGGCGAGTACGTCGTGCGCCTGGAGCGCGCGCGCCTGCCGCGCCTGACGCTCTCCTCGGCCTACAAGGAATTCCTGCGCGCCGCCAAGGAGGAGAAGCGCGAGGGCGCCGCGCGCGACTGGATCAAGAAGCGCATGGAGTCGGCGCGCTGGTTCATCGAGGCCGTCGAGCAGCGCGCCAACACGCTCGAGCGCGTGGCCAAGGCGGTCTTCGCGCGCCAGAAGGGCTTCCTCGACCGCGGCGTGGAGGGCCTCGTGCCGCTGCGCATGCAGGAGGTGGCCGACGAGGTGCACGTGCACATCTCGACCGTCAGCCGCGCTGTCGCCGGCAAGTACGCCCAGACCCCGCGCGGGATCTTCCCGATCAAGTACTTCTTCACCAGCGGCACGACCTCGCAGACCGGCGCGGTGCAGAGCCAGCAGTCGATCCAGCAGATGATCGCGCAGCTCGTGGCGGCCGAGGATCCGCAGCAGCCGCTCTCGGACGAGGAGCTGGCCGCACGGCTCGAGGAGCAGCAGCAGATCCGCATCGCGCGCCGCACCGTGACCAAGTACCGCAAGGCGCTGCGCATCCCCTCATCCAGCGAGCGCAAGGCCTTCTAGCCCCGCGCCGCATTCCCCCGCCACCGAGCCCCCTACCCCCACGCATTCACACATGGCCGTCCGGTCCACCGAACTCCGCAAGGGCACCGTCATCATCGGCGAGCGCGGCGAGCTGCTGCTGATCACGGAATACAACCACCACACGCCGGGCAACCTGCGCGCGGTGATCCACATGAAGGTCAAGAACATCCAGACCGGCGCGACCATGCCCATGCGCCTGGGCTCGAGCGACACCTTCGAGGTCGCGTACCTCGACAAGAAGAAGTGCGAGTACCTCTACAAGGACTCCTCGGGCTTCGTCTTCATGGACCGCGAGAGCTTCGAGCAGTTCCCGCTGCAGGCCGAGCTGGTGGGCGAGATGATGGGCTACGTGCGCGAGAACACCGTCGTCGACGTGACCTTCCACGACGCGCTGGCGATCGGCGTCGACCTGCCCTCGACGGTCGTGCTCAAAGTGGTCGAGGCCGAGGCCGCCACGCGCGGCGACACGGCCACCAACGTCAAGAAGGACGCCGTGCTCGAGACCGGGCTCAAGATCCGCGTGCCGGCGCACATCAAGGTCGGCGAGGACGTGAAGATCAGCACGCTCGACGGCGAGTTCCAGGGGCGCGCCTGAGTCAGCCGCGCAGATACACCCAGACCGACAGGTCGCGGCTCTCGACGTAGAGCGGGAAGCAGCGCACCAGCCGGCACTGCTCGCGCAGGAAGCGCTCGAAGTCCTCGCGCTCGGCCGGCTCCCAGCTCTTCAACTGCTCGGGGTTGACCACGTACCAGGCGCGCCGCGCGTGCGCCGCCCAGTCGCGCGGCCGGCGCGTGCGCCAGCGGTCGAGCCAGGCCACGCGCTCGGGATTCTGCAGGTCGGCGCCCGGGCCGGCGAGGTAGTACTCCCCGACCGGCGCCTCCATGCCCAGGATCAGGTCGTCCGGCTCGCGCTGGTTCCAGACGAGGTCGTAGGCCGCGCGCCACTGCGGGCGCTCGCCCTGGCGCGGGCCGAAGTACAGCGCTGTGCTGGCCAGCGCGGGCAGCAGGAGCAGCAGCAGCCAGCCGAAGGTGAAGCGCCTCGCGCGCGCACCGGCTTCGGGCGGGGTCTCGAGCGGCCAGGCGGCGAGCAGCGCGATCCAGGGCAGGAAGCAGAAGACGAACTTGGCCGCCACGGTCACGCGCAGCGAGCAGATGAGCAGCGCGCACAGCCCGAGCAGCACGGTCAGCGCGACCAGGCGGCCGGGCGCGGAGCGCCGCGACCAGGCCGTGGCGGCGCCGATCAGCGCGGCGCTCGCGAGCAGCGGCGTGACGTAGAAGCCGGTCGTCAGCAGGTAGTGCGCGGGCGAGGCGCCGGACTCGTGCAGCTCGAAGGTCCGGAAAGCGCGCAGCGCCCAGCGGAAGCCGACCAGCGCGGCCGCGAGCAGGACCAGCAGCAGCAGCACGCGCACGCGGCGGCTGTGCTGCAGCTCCGGCAGGCGCTGCGGCGCGAGCAGCCAGGCCGCGAGCACCAGCGCGGGCAGCAGCACCACGGCCGAGACGTGGAACAGCCCGGCGCCGGCGACCAGCACGCAGCCGACGAGGGCCGGGACGAGCCGCGCGCGGAAGAGTCCGCGCAGCAGCAGCCCGCCGCCGAGCAGCGTGAAGAGCTGCGCCAGCGTGTAGAAGCGCGCGTTCTGCGACCAGTAGATCTGCCAGCTGCTGGCCGAGACGAGCAGGGCCGCGGCCGCGGCGCGGCGGCTGCCGGCACAGGGCCGGAAGGCCCACCAGGTGGCCGGGATCACGAGCCAGCCGGCCAGCGCGGGCAGCAGGCGCAGGTGCAGCTCGGTCGGCTCGCCGCCGCACAGCCCGACCATCCAGCCGATCGCACGGTAGCCCAGCGCGTTGTGGATCTCGGGGCTCCCAAGGCTCGAGCGGAAGTCGAACCAGGTCGCGACCTCGTCGTACCACAGGCTCCATTCGGAGAGGCGCCAGAAGCGCAGCAGGCCCAGCGCGAGCGCCAGGAACAAGAGTCCGAGCGCGAGCCCGTCGCTCCCGGCCTCTCGTTCCTCCGGCCGGGCCGCGGGCGCTGCACTGCGCGAGACTTGCACTTCAGCAGCGTTCCACAGCCGGCCGACGAAGGCAACAGGCCGGAACTGCCGGCTTGCCCCCCGTGCTCCGGAAAGGGGAGAATCGAAGCCCGATGCTGCTGCGCCGCCTGCTGCCCCTCGCCTGTTCGCTCCTCACGGGCGGCTGCGCGCTCTTCGACCACTCGACCAAGGTCGTGCTGGCCAGCGACCCGCCCGGCGCGCGCGTGCTGATCGACGACCGCGACAGCGGCTTCGTCACGCCCTGCGTGCTGGAGCTCGACCCGCAGGACCGCACGCGCATGTCGCTCGAGCTGCCGGGCTACGACAAGGCGCAGCGCATGCTCGTGCCCGAGTACGACGTCTACGCGCTGCTCTGGCGCGACATGTACCTGAACCCCAACACCTGGTACGCGCCGATCTGGCTCAACATGCGCGACTTCTTCGTGCCGATCAAGACCGACCGGCGCCTGTCGCCCTCGCGCATCTTCGTGCGCCTCGATCGCACGGCGGACAAGTGAGCCCCGCGGGACAGCGCGCGCTGCTGCTCGATCGCGACGGCACGCTCACCGTCGAGGGCGAGTGGCTGACGCGCCGGCAGGATCTGCGGCTGGTGCCCGGCGCCGCGAGCGCGCTGGCGCGCCTCGCCGCGCAGGGCTGGCTGCTGGTCATGGTCACCAACCAGAGCGCGATCGCGCGTGGGCTGATCACGCCGGCGGAGCTGGCGGAGATCCACGCCGAGTTGCAGCTGCAGCTCGGGGCGCACGGCGCGCGTCTCGACGCGATCTACAGCTGCCCGCACCATCCGACCGAGGGCCGCGGCCCCTACCGCGTCGAATGCGAGTGCCGCAAGCCCAAGCCGGGCCTGGTGCTGCAGGCCGCGCGCGAGCTGGGCCTCGATCTCGCGCGCTGCTGGATGGTCGGCGACGCGGCGCGCGACCTCGAGGCCGGCTGGGCCGCGGGCGTGCCGGGCATCCTGGTCGCGACAGGCAAGGGCGCGAGCGAGATCGTGAGGCTGCGCGAGCGCGGCGAGGAGCCGCAGGCCTTCGTGCCCGACCTGCCCGCGGCGGTGGAGTGGATCCTGGCGCGACCTCAGGGCAAGTAGCGCATCAGCGGCTCGGAGAGCGAGCGCGCCAGCCAGGCCGGCAAGCCGGCCCAGATGCGGCGCAAGCTTTCGGTGCGCGGGTTCGAGGGGTTGAAGCTCGGAAGCGAACGGCTCTTCACCAGCAGGTAGCGGTAGGGCAGCACGCGCGGCTCGAAGCCCTGGTGCTGCTTGAAGCGGTAGGGCCCGGAGTCGACGCGGCTGCGCCCGAGGTCGAACCACTTCAGGCCGCGCTCGACGCCCAGCTCCTGCAGGCGCGTGCCGAGGAAGTTCGTGACCGAGTACTCGCGGTTGGCCTCGGGCGTGGTGCCGATGTAGTAGAAGAGCAGCGTGTCGCGGAAGACGAAGGACATCGTCGCGGCGATCACGCGCTGCTCCTTGTGCACGGCGTGCAGCAGCACGTCCGCGCCGAACTCCTCGAGCAGGGCCTCGAACCACGCGCGCGGCAGGCCCGGCGAACCCAGCGACTGCTTGGAGGAGAGGAACAGCCGCTCGAGATCGCCGAGGTACCAGCGGCCCTCGGAGAGCGTCAGGCCGTGCCGCTCGACCGCCTTGCGCACCTCGGCGCGCGCGCGCTTGGGCATGCGCGCCAGCACGTCGGCCGCGCGCCCGGGCAGCGGGTGCACGAAGGCCGCGTAGAGCGCCGAGGGCTGCAGCTCGAGGCCCGGATCCTGCGCGCAGCGCAGCTCCATGCGGCCCACGCGCTCCGCGCGCGCCAGCTCGGAGGCCTGCGCGACCAGCGCCCGCTCGACCTCGGGTTCGCTGCCCAGCGGTCCGCCGTAGACGGCGTAGGGCATCGAGACCAGGTGCCGCCCCAGCAGCGGCCGCTGGCAGAGCATCAGCGGCAGCACGCCGACCAGCTCGTCGCCGCGCCGAGCGACGAGGTCGCGTGACTCGTGGCCGAAGACGCGCTCGACCGCGCGGCCCCAGCCGGCGAGGTGGAACAGCGTGCCTTGCGGGTGCGCACGCACGAAGCGATCGCGCGCGGCGCCGTCCTCGGGCCGCGCCGCGCGCACGAGCAGCGCGGGCACGGCCGTGCTAGCCGGTTCCGCCGCCGCCATCCGTGCCCTGGCCGTTCTTGCCCGCCTCCTGCTTGACCGCGCGGCTCTCGTAGATGCGCTCGATGCGGTACTCGCGCAGATTGCGCGCCTGCGTGAAGATGATGATCTCGCCCACCAGGCCGAAGCCGATGATCTGCACGCCCAGGATCACGGCCATGAATGCGATCTGGAACATCGGCCGGCCCCAGAGCCCCTCTTTGCCGAGCAGCCACTGCAGCGTCATGATCGCGCCGCCGAGGCCGCCGGGGATGATCAGCATCGCCCCCAGCGCGCCGAAGAAGCGCAGCGGCCGCAGCGTGAACTTGGCCAGGAAGACCATGCCCAGGATGTCGAGCAGGCGCCGCGCGTAGACCGCCGCGCCGAAGAAGCCCGCGCCGCCCCACTCCTGCAGGTGGCGCACCTTGACCTCGACCACGCGGAAGCCCTGGCGATAGGCGATCACCGGCAGGAAGCGGTACATGTCTCCGTACAGCACGAGCTCCTCGAGCACTTCGCGCCGCAGCGCGCGGAAGGTGCAGTTGAGGTCGTGGAAGCGCATGTGCACCACGCGCCGCATGAGCCAGTTGAAGAAGGCCGACTGGATGCGGTTCAAGTAGGGGTCGATGCGCGGGTGGCGCCAGGGCGTGACGAAGTCGGCCCCCTGCTCGATCGCCGCGAGCATCGCCCCGAGTTCGTGCGGGTCGATCTGCACGTACTGCGGCGAGGTCAGGATCACGCGCCCGCAGGCCTGCTCGAAGCCGGCCGAGAGGCAGACCGAGTCGCCGAAGGACTGCTGCAGGCCGACCGTGCGCACGTGCGAACCCGGCGCGGCCGCGAGCTCGTGGGCGTCGCTCCAGGCCTTGCCGCGCACGCCGTCGAAGACCAGCACGAACTCGTACGAGAGCTCCAGCGTCTCGAGCTCGGCCGAGAGCGCGCGCACCACGTCGACCACCTCGGCCACTGGCGAGTGCACGGGCACGATCACGCTCACGTCGAGCGTGCCGCGCGGCAGCAGCGTCTGCGCCTCGCGCGCGGGCGCCTCGGGGCCCGCGCCAGGACGGTTGCGCGTCTCAGCCAGCGGCAGGGCCATGAGGCTTGGGCTCCGGCGACGAGACCAGCACGCGCGCGTGGCGCGTGCCGTGCATGCCGCTGGCCTTGACGGCGAGTTCCGCCAGCAGGCCGAGCAGCAGGAAGTAGGGAACGGAGAGGAACAAGAGCGTGAAACCGTACACCAGGCGCACGCTCCAGGCCGACTGCAGCGCGAATCCCTGGTACAGCGCGGTACCCAGCACGATGCAGGCCGCCAACGCGAAGGGCGCGGCCAGCGCGGCGAAGAACGAGAGCGGGCGCTGCGAGAACGAGGCCATCATCTTGACCGCCAGCAGGTCTAGCAGCACGCGCGTGGCGCGGCCCAGGCCGTACTTGCTGTGCCCGAAGCGCCGCGGCCGGTGGTTGACCAGCACCTCGCTCACGCGCGCCCCCGCGCCGGCCGAGATGGCCGGCAGGAAGCGATGCTGCTCGGCGTAGATCGGCATGCGCTCGAGCAGTTCGCGGCGGAAGGCCTTGAGCGTGCAGCCCGTGTCGTGGATCGGCACGCGCGTGACGAGCTGGATCAGGTGGTTGGCGATGCGCGAGGGCATGCGCCGCAGCACGAAGCCGTCGTAGCGCTGCTTGCGCCACCCGGCGGCCACGTCGTAGCCCTGCTCCACGCGCGTCACCAGCGCCGGGATGTCGGCCGGGTCGTTCTGCAGGTCGCCGTCGAGCGTGACCACGATGCGGCCGCGCGCGTTGTCGAAGCCGGCCTGCATGGCCGCGGTCTGGCCGCAGCGCATGCGCAGCCGGATCACGCGCACGCGCGCGTCGCGCTGGCGCAGCTCGAGCAGCGTGCGGAAGCTGCCGTCGCGCGAGCGGTCGTCCACGTAGAGCACCTCCCAGGGGCGCCCGAAGGCGTCCAGGCTGCGTGCGATCTCCCCGTGCAGCAGCTCGAGGCTGGGCTGCTCGTCGAAGATGGGCACGACGATCGAAATGTCTACAGGGGGGCTCATCGGTTCCGGGTGCGAGCCCATGGAGCGCGTGGAGGCGCGATCCACAGAGCAGCCTAACCAGGATCGGGCGCCTCTGCCCTGGCCCCGGAGCGAATTCCTGGCGCACGGCCGACCGGGGATCCGTCAATGCGTCTTCGTTCGCAACGGGCCTTGTGCAGTGCATCTTTGCCGCTACTATGCTCCAGCATGGAGCCCCGAGCCCAGTCGCAGAGCGTGCCCTTGTGGTTTGGACCGGGAGCGCGCCTCGAAGAGCTCGCTGCGCTGCTGCAGGCGCTCGGTGCGGAGGCCGCGGGCACGCTCGCCGAACCCGGTGATCTGGTCGAGCTCGAGCCCGGCGCGGTGCGCCTCGTCTGGGACATCGACACGCTCGCGCAGGAGGACCTCGGCTTCCTGCGCCGGCACGTCGCGCGCGCCCAGGGCGGCGAGCTCGTGCTCGTCGGCGACGACGCGACACGCCGCAGCATGCGCTCGCTGCTGCGCGGACACAACGCGCGCTTCCTGCCCTGGCCGCCGGACATCGAGGACCTGCGTGCGCTCGCCGGTCCCGCGGGCCACGCCGTGCCGAGCGTGCGCCCTGCCGCGCAGGCCCCCGCGCCCGCCGACGACGAGCTGGCGCAGATCGAGAGCATCCTCTCCGGCGGCGACACCCCGCGCGCGGCGACGCGGCGCGTCGAGAGCCCCGCGGACGAAGCGCCGCCCGCGGCCGCGCCGGCCGGTCCCGCGCGCCTCGAGCCGCCTCCGCCCTATTTCAAGGACCAGGTCGCGGATCTCGCCGACATCGCGCAGCGCATCCAGCTCTCGCTCGAGGGCGCCTCGAACGGCAAGGGCGGCGAGACGCTCGAGCGCGTCGGCCAGGAGGTCGAGCGCCTGGTGCAGTTCACGCGCACGCTGGGCTATCTCGTGTCGCCGCCCACGCCCGGCACGCAGACCTTCGACCTGTCCGAGATGGTCGAGGTCTTCCTGGCCAGCGTGCCCAAGTCGCCCGAGGCCCCGCGGCTCCTGTTCCGCGGCGGCGGCGCGCTGCCCGTGCGTTCGGACCGCGCGCTGCTCGGCCAGGCGCTCGATGCCTTCATCTTCCTGGCGCAGAGCTGCGCGGCGAAAGGCGAGATCGTGCGCCTGCAGACGCGCGCCGAGGGCGACGTCTGCGTGCTGACCATCCAGTTCCCCCCCGGGCCGCTCGCGGACCTCGAGCCCGAGCGCATCCTGCAGCCCTACGGCCTGCGCCGCACGGTCCCCAAGCTCGGTCCGAACGCGCTCGCCGCGGCGACCGGCATCGTCGCCGGCCAGGGCGGAAGGGCGCTGCTCGAGCGCTCGGGCCAGGGGCGCCTGGGCTGGGTGATCGAGCTGCCGCGCGTCGCCGGCCGCGGCTAGCGCGCGCCGGAGAGCGCCGCGACGCGCTCGAGCACCGGCCGGCGGAAGGTCTCCTCCGCGGGCAGCAGGCGCAAGGCCTCGATCGCCGCCTGCGCGGCTTCGCCGAGCTCGCCTTTGCGCGTGTAGAGCTGCGCCAGCAGCACCTGCGTCTCGAGGTAGACCTCCTCGGGCGCGCGCGAACAGACCAGTTCGCAGAACACGTTGCGCAGCTGCTGCAGCGCCTCGTCGTAGCGGCCCTGCACCAGCAGCTCGCGCGACCATTCGTGCAGCGCGCGGTAGCGATCGGAGAGCTTGCGCGCCGCGCGCATGGCCGGGAAGCGCAGCTCGGCCCGCGTGCCCGGGCCCGGCTCGCGTCCGGCCTGGGCGCGCGCCGGCGTGACGAGCGCCTCGTCGAGCAGCGCGCGCAGGTCGTGGGCCACGCGCTCGCGGCCGAACCAGCGCCGCGCGTGCGTCCGCGCGGCCGCCGAGGCGCGCTGCCAGCCCTCGCGCTGCTCGTGCAACAGCAGCACGGCCTGCGCGAAGGCCGCCGGCTCTTCACGCACGAAGGCCGCCTCGTCGGGAGCGAGCTGCATGCCCTCGGCGCTGATCGCATTGAGCACCAGCGGCAGGCCGTGCGCCAGCGCCTGCACGTTCTTGGTCTTGATGCCCGTGCCCCAGGCGACCGGCGAGACGAACACGCGCCCGCGCTCGAGCACCGGCGCGAGCTCGTCGATGCGCCCGAGCACGCGCACGCCGGGCTGACCCTCGACGCCCCAGCCCTGCTCGGGCGGCGCGCCGACCACGGTCAGCTCCAGCGCGGGCAGCGCGGCGCGCAGCTGAGGCCAGACCTCGCGCGCGAACCAGCGCAGCCCCTGCACGTTGGCCTCGTTGCCGCCCGAACCGAGGAAGACGAGGCCCTGACGCTCGTCGAAGTCCGGCGTCGCGTCGGGGATCTCGGACTGGCAGAAGGAGAGCGGGCGCAGGCGCGCCGCGGGGAACTCGGCCTGCAGGCGCGCGAGGTCCTCGGGCGTGATCGCGGCGGCGAGATCAGCGTTCTCGAGCGTCCAGCGCTCCTTCTCGCGCATGGCGCGCGCGCGCTCGAGCGCGCTGCGCGACTGCTCGCGCTCGGCGCGGCGCTCCTCGCGCAGCCAATGGCAGTCGTCGGAGACGACGACCACGGGCGTCTCGGGCTGCAGCGCACGCACGAGCGGCAGGTACTGCTCGGTGACCGAGAGGCCGGTCCAGAAGAACTGGTCGAAGAGCACCAGGTCGAAACGCTGCGCGCCGAGCAGGCCCGCGACGTCGATCGGCGCGTGCGGCAGCTCGCCCCAGTGGATGCGCTCGGGATCCGGGCCGTGCACGCGTTCGCAGAGCTGCTCGAGCTCGGCGCGGTCGCGCTCGTCGCCGGCGGGATTGCGGCCCAGGAAGTGCACGCGCTGGCCGTCGCGCGCGAGCTCCTCGATCAACTGCCAGAGGCGCAGGTCCGAGCCGCAGGCGCGCGGCTCGGGCAGCTTCTCGTAGACGACCAGCAGATCGAGGGCGCGGCTCACGGGTGCAGTCCGAGGAAGATCGTGCGACCCACGCTCGGCCGGGCGGGCACCGCGCCCGCGCGCCGGCGACCGAGGCGCAGCACGCCTTCGAAGCCGGGCGAGCCGAAGCCGCCCTGGCCCGGATGGCGCTCCTCGAGCGCTGCCCGCAGCGCGCGCGAGGGCTCGTGCGTCGGATGCCAGGGGCCCTGCTCGGCGAGGCGCGAGTCCTCGAAGCCGGCCGCGGCGAAGGCCGCGCGGTACTGCGCCGTGTGCACGCGGTTGATGTGCGGGTGGCGGAAGACCTGGGCGGCGAAGCGCAGCGCCGTCTCGTGCCCCTGCGTGTGCGTCAGAAACCAGGTCAGTTCGGCTTCCGTGAGCAGCAGGTGACTGAACAGCGGCAGCACCGGATCGAGGAAGTTCACGCGCGCGCCCTGCGCGTCGCGGCCCCAGAGGTGATGGCCCACGGCGCAGGACCAGATCGGCGCGAAGGCGGTCACCAGCACGCCGCCCGGGCGCAGCACGCGCGCGATCTCCTTCAGCGCGCGCGGCAGCTCCTGGATGTGCTCGAAGGCGCAGCTCGAGAAGGCCAGGTCGAAGCTCTGGTCGGCCCAGGGCAGCGAACGCGCGTCGGCGTCGCGGATCTCGTAGCCGGGGGCCTGCCTGGGCTGGGCGCCGAGGTAGAAGCCCGACCAGCTGCTGGCGCCGGTCGCGCGCGCGTGCTCCTCGGGCACCGCACCGCCGACCTCGATCACGTCCTTGCCCGCGAGGCCCTCCTCGCGCTGTGCGAGATCGAGCGCCTGGCGCACCCAGGGGTTGAGCATGCTCGCCAGCGGATCCTCGGAGCGGTCCTCGGGCGGCACGACGGGCAGGGCCTCGATCGCGGCCAGGTTCTCGCGCGCCAGCGCGTGCTCGGGCGCGAGTTCGAGGCAGGCACGCGCCAGGCCGCAGGCACCGGCGCGGTCGTTGCGCCCGTGGCGCAGCACGGACAGGTCGGAGAGCGTCTCGGCCTCCAGCGCGACGAGCTCGCTCGTGCCGCGCAGGCGCAGCTCGCAGAGCGCGCTCCCCAGGCGGATCGCACGCACGGTTGCGAGCTCGACTTCGCCTTCGCAGGCCAGCGCCCGCAGCTCGTCCAGTTCGAGGAAGGGGTCCACGCCCTCGTCGGCGCACGTGTGGGTTTCGGTGTGCATGTTCAAGCTCCGGCGGTCTCGGCCGCCCTGTCCCCGATCCGGATCGTGCGTCCGCGCCGCACCAGCACGCCGCGCAGCGCCGTGGTCCCGAAGTCCGACTGCCCCGGGTGCGCGCGCGCGAGCTCGCGCCAGAGCGCCGGTGCGGGCAGCCGCGCGCCGCCCGGGGGGGCGACCGGCTGCAGCGCGCTGCAGTCGAAGCCGGCCTCGATCAGCGCCAGCTGCAGCTCGGCAGCGTCCATGCGGTTCGCGCTGCGCAGCGCTTCGAGCAGCTGCGCGGCGCGCGCGGGGCCGGCCACGAGCTCGAGGTACCAGTAGAGCTCGCGCTCGTCGAGCAGCAGCTGCGCGTACTCGGGCAGCTCGCGGAGCGGCGCGCACGCCCCCCACCAGTAGGGATCGATGGAACAGGCCCAGCGCCCGCCGGGCCGCAGGACGCGCGCGATCTCGAGCAGTTCCGCACGCGCGCAGGGCACGCTGCCGATCACCACGTCGAGGGCGCCATCGGCGCAGCCCGAGAGCTCGGCTGCGCAGGTCAGGCTGCGCGCGCCAGCCGAGAGCAGCTCTTCCCGCGGGGCCTCGCCATCGAGCCAGAGCACGCGCGCGCGCAGCAGGTTGGCCGACTTGCGCGCCAGCTCGAAGGCGGCCGAACCGCTCGGCGCCGAAGGCAGCGCGGGTGGGGCAGGGCACAGCCGGGCAAGTTCGGAGCGGACCTGCGCGAGCAGCGGCCCCCCTTCGGCGCCGGCGGACTGCAGTGCGCAGCCCAACGTGATCGCGCGCAGGGTCGCCAAACTCTTCTCGCCCGCGCCCTCCTCGCAGTGCAGCAGCGCCAGCTGCGCACGCACGTGTTCGAGTTGCAGCTCGCGGCCGCGCAGGCCGCCGAAGGCCGTCTGCGGCTCGCGCGCGCGCAGCTCGGCGAACGAGGCCGCGCCCACTTCCCCCAGGCCCTGCGCGAGGCCGGTCTGCCACCACAGCGCGTTCAGCTCGCGCAGCAGCGCCGCCAGGCGCTCGAGCACCTGCGCCGTGAGCTCGCGCTCGCCCAGCGCCTCGAGCGCCGGGAGCTCGATGCGCGCCAGCGTGGCCAGCGCGGCCTCGAGCTCGGTGCACCGCTCGGCGCAGGCGCGCAACTCGCTGCGCATCGAGTCCGCGCTGCGGCCCGCGAGCCAGGCCCAGTCGGGGTGGTCGAGTTCGGATGGGTGCTTGGCGAAGAGATGCACGAACGAGGCCGAGCAGCTCAGCTGGCGCCGGCGCAGCGCATCGAAGTCGAGCACATGCTCGTGGTGCGCTCGCGCGCCGGGGTGGTACAGCACGCGCAGGCCCGCGCGCTCCAGGCGCAGGCCCAGGTCGATGTCCTCGCAGCCGTAGCGCTTGAAGCGCTCGTCGAACTCGCCGGCCTCGCGCACGCGCGCGGCCGGGACGCTGACGTTGCAGGTCCAGAAGCGGTTGTGGTCGTAGAACTCGCCCGCGCGCATGTCGTGGTAGCGGAAGACCTCGGGCGAGCCCTCGAGGTGGCGCATCAGCGCGCTGGAGAGGTGCGCGTTGGGCTGCTCGAAGGTGCCCAGCACCGAGGCCTCCAGGCCGCGCGCGGCCAGCTCGGCGTGCGCGCGCAGGTGCTCGCGCACGAGGTCCGGGAAGGCCAGCGTGTCGTCGTTGACGAAGAGCAGGATCCGGCCGCGCGCGGCCGCGAGGCCGACGTTGCGCGCCGAGGCCAGGCCGCCGTTCTGCTTGTGCAGCACGCGCGCGGGCACGCGCGAACTCGTGCGCGTCGAGCCACTCGGCCGTGCCGTCGCTGCGAGCCGTCGTCGACGATCACGCAGCTCGAAGCTGCCGGGCGGCGCGTCCTGGGCCTCGAAGCTGGCCACGCAGCGCTGCGAGGATCGCGCGGCGCTGGTAGGTGCACAGGATCACCGAGAGCTCGGGCGCCAGCGCCGGGACGGCGAGCTGCGTGCGCGCCTGCGGCGCGTGCCCGGCACGTTCGCAGAGCTCGGCGTAGAGCTCGGCCGCGCGCCCGGCCGCGGGCGCGCGTTCGCGCGAGCGGCGCAGGCTGGCCTCGGGGAAGCGCCGGTCGAGCGGCGCGCCGGCGAACTCCTCCAGGCGCGCCAGGCCGTCCTGAGTGAGCATCTGGTCGTAGTGCACGAAGAGCCATTCGCCGCGCGCGCACTGCGCCAGCACGCGCTCGTACATGCAGGTCCAGACCGCCAGCGCGCGCGCCTCGTCGAGCTCGAGGCTGGCGAGGTAGGCCGCCTCGCGGCACTCCTTGACCATGCTCGCGGCGCTGGCCGCCGGCTCGCGGAAGACGCACACCCGGCCCGTGCGCTCGGGCAGCAGCGGCTCCCAGGCCGGCAGCGTGTAGCACAGGCGCGGGTCCTTGAAGGCGAAGGGCCGGCGCGCGACCAGGCGCTCGATGCGCGCGCGCAGCGCCTCGTCGAGCCGCGGCTCGCAACCGGGCGCGAGCGTCGCCAGCCAGCGCTGGCCGTGCTCGAAGCGCGGCTCGGCCGGCAGCACCCGCGCCAGCAGCTCCTCGTTGATGCCGTTGATCTCGGCCGTCTCGAAGAAGCCCTTGGGGTTGGCCGCGCGCGCGCGGTAGGGCTCGTCGCCCACCCACCAGCCCGAGGCGCTGAGCGTGCCGGCCACCATGCTGGTGCCGCTGCGGCCCGATCCGAGCACGAGCAGATCGCGCATGCTCATCGGCTCCCGCGCGCCAGCGCGTCCTCCAGTCCGGCGTAGTCGCCGCGCCGGGCGCTGCCCGGCAGGCTCCACTTGTCGGCGAACCTGCGCCAGTTCTCGTCCAGCAGCTGCTCGTGGCGCGCGGCGCGCTCGCCCGAGGAGTAGGCCACGTGGCGCACGAAGACGTCCTCGGCCACGCGGTTGTGCATTCCCAGCAGCGTCGCGCGCAGCGTGAAGTCGTCGTCCTCGAAGCCCCAGGGCGAGAAGCGCGTGTCGAAGCCGCCCAGCCGCTCGACCACGCTGCGCCGCGTGAGCAGGCAGAAGGAGCTGAGCAGCAGCGCGTGGCGGAACTTGTGCCGCTCGCGCAGGTGCAGCTCCGCCGCGAAGGCCTCCAGGCGCGCGGTCGCGTCGCCACCGGCGTAGGAGAGCGCCTGGCCGTGCGCGGCGCGGTCGGTGCGCGGCCCGATGCAGGCCGCCAGCGGGTCGACCTCGGCGTGCCAGAGCAGTTGCGAGAGCCAATGCTGCGTCACGACCACGTCGTCGTCGAGGAACACGATCCACTCTCCGCGCGCGCGCGCCAGCGCCTGGTTGCGCGCCGCCGGCGCGCCCAGGTTGTGCTCGTTGCTGGATCACGTGGAGGTCCGGGCGCCGCGCCAGCCAGGCGCGCGTGGCCGGCGAGCAGCCGTTGTCCACGACCAGGACCTCGAGCGGGTGCTGCGCCTCGCGCGTGCGCTCCAGCGCCTCGAGGCAGCGCTCGATGCGCCGGCCCTCGCCGCAGGCGACCACGATCACGCTGGTCAGCAAACCCGGACGCGGCCCCTGCTCGTAGGCCTGCTGCACGTCGCAGCCGGTCCACTCGGCCAGCATCCCGCGCGCCAGCGGCACGGCCTGCACGCGCGCAACGATCTGCGCCAACCCGGTCACGAGCGCCTCCGGCAGCGGCTGGCCGGAGTGTTCGCGCTCGACGTTCGCCAGCAGCGCCTGCGCCTTGGCGCACGACTCGTGCGCCAGCTCGAAGGTCGCCTGCAGCGAGCGCAGCCAGCGCTCGTCGGGTTGCGCGCCGGCCGGCAGGCGCAGCACGTTCGGGTCGCCGTGCTTGCGGTACATGCGCACCAGGTTGCGGCCCAGGCGCACGGCGCGTTCGAAGTAGGCCGCGCTGCTCCAGCGGTGCGCGTGCTCGGCCACGAGATCGGAGCGGTAGAGGATGCGGTAGCCCGCGCGCTCGAGGCGCCAGCCCAGCTCGACGTCCTCGACGATGTCGCGGAAGTTCCCCGCGTCGAAGCCGCCCGCCTCGCGCAGCGCCTGCGTGGGCAGGCTGATGTTGCAGGTCCAGAAGAAGGTCCAGCCGTGCAGCTCGCCGTGCTTCAGCGCGGAGAACTCGAACAAGAGGTCGGTGCGGTCGAGCAGCTCGACGAAGGCGCTCTGGCGCGAGGCCGCGTCGAAGTGGAACGTGCCCAGCACGGCCAGCTTGCCGGTCGCGCGCGCGTGGGCCTCGAGGTGACCCTCCAGCAGGTCGGGCGCGGGCACGGCGTCGTCGTTGAGGATCAGGCACAGCGGCGCGCGCACGTCCTGCAGCGCGCGATTGCGCGCGGCACCAGGGCCGGCGTTCTCCTGTCGCGCAGAGACGAAACGGAAGGGCCAGCGCGCGGGCAGCTCGAGCGGCGGCGTGCTGCCGTCGTCCACGCACACGACCTCGAAGCGCGAGGGTTGCAGCGTCTGGGTGGAAAGCTTTTCCAGCAGCGCGCGCGCGCGTTCCGGCCGGCCGTAGGTCGGGAAGATCACGGCCAATTCCGGAGCGCTCGCCACGCCTGCGCTATCGGAAGGCCCCGGCAGCCCCTGAAGTCCCGACCGTCGAGCGCACGCGGCACGTCCCGCCGAGTGGATTCAACCCGCAGGGCCGCGTCCGTCGAAGGAAAGCGACATGCCCGCGCCCGCCGAACGCGTCCTGGTCCTCGACGAGGACCGCCCCTCCTCGCGCGCCTACGCCGAGGGCCTGGTCGCGCTGGGCCTGCGCGTCTCGCTGTGCGACACTCCGGCGCGCGCCCGGCGCCTCTTGCGCTCCGATCCGCCCGCGATCGTGGTCCTGCGCTCCGACCTCTTCGACCCGGCCGAGCTCGAGCCCGAGTACGACCGCGAGGCGCCTCCGGTGCTGGTGCTCGTCTCCGGCTTCGACAGCGGCAGCGACGCGCAGCGCGCGCGCGAGCTGGGCGCCTTCGCACGGCTGTGCGAGCCCTTTCCGCCCGAGGAGCTGGTGCTGGCCGTGCAGCGCGCGCTCGGACAGCGTCGGCTCGAGAGCGAGAACCGGCGCCTGCTGGCCGCGATGGGCCAGCGCTTCCAGCTGGGCGGGATCGTCTCGCGCGACCCGGCCCTGCAGCGCATCCTGCAGACGGTCGAGGCGCTCTCGGACACGCGCGCCACGATCCTGATCCAGGGCGAGAGCGGCACGGGCAAGTCGCTGCTGGCGCGCACGATCCACGAGCTCTCGAGCCGTCGCGCGGGCCCCTTCGTCGAGGTCAACTGCGGCGCGCTGCCCGCAGGCCTGCTCGAGAGCGAGCTCTTCGGCCACGCGCGCGGTGCCTTCACCGGCGCGCTGCGCGACCGGCCGGGCAAGTTCGAGGCCGCCGACGGCGGCACGATCTTCCTGGACGAGATCGGCGTCGCGCCGCCCGAGCTGCAGGTCAAGCTGCTGCGCGTGCTGCAGGAGAAGAGCTTCGAGCGCCTGGGCGAGACGAAAACCCGCACGGCCGACGTGCGCGTGCTGGCCGCGACCAACAGCGAGCTCGAGCTGGAGGTGCGCGAGGGCCGCTTCCGCGAGGACCTCTTCTGGCGCCTGAACGTGGTTGGCCTCCGCCTGCCCGCACTGCGCGAGCGCCCGGCCGACGTGCCGCTCCTGGCCGAGCACTTCCTGCAGCGCTTCGCGCGCGAGCACGGCAAGCCCGAGCGGCCGCTCTCGCCCTCCGCGCTGGCGCGCCTCGCGACGCACGGCTGGCCGGGCAACGTGCGCGAGCTCGAGCACGCGCTCGAGCGTGCCGTGCTGCTCGCTCCCGGCGCGCAAATCGAACCCGAGGACCTGGGTCCCCCGCTCTCCTCGGGCGCGGCCTCGCCGCTGGCCGAGGGCGCACCCGCCGCCGGCGAACCGGCGCCGCTCCTGCCGTTGCGCCTGGGTGTGGCCTTGCGCAAGGCGCTCGAGGAGCCCGAGCGCGAGATCATCCGGCGCACGCTCGAGCTCAACAACGGCAGCCGCCAGGCGACGGCGCGCATGCTCGAGCTGAACCGCGCGACGCTGTTCAACAAGATGCGCAAGTACGACCTGCTCTCGTTCCCGCACCGCCGGGACTAGCGAGTCCCGCCCGGCCCGACGCTACACTCGCGCGCTCGATCCAGCCCATGAAGCGGAGCAAGACAGTCTCCACCGCGCTCGTCGCCGCCGGCATCCTGGCGCTGGCCGCGCTGGTGACGCACGAGCGCAACCAGTCGGCGCAGACGTTCCTGCAGGCGATCCAGAAGCGCTTCGCCGCAGGCGAGATCGGGCGCGACCAGCTGTTGCGCGAGCTGGCCCTGGCCCAGGCGCAGGCCGAGCAGGAGGGCAAGCGCGAGCTGGCCACGCGCGTGCAGCTCGAGCGCGGGCGCGTGCTGCTCGACCTGGGCTCCTTCGCCAGCGCGCGCACCGAGCTCGCGGCCGTCTCGGCCGAGGGCGGCGCGCGGGCCGAGCTGGAGCTCCTGCGCATCGAGCTCGAGCGCCGCGCCGGCGACCCCGACGCGGGCCTGGAGCTCGCGCAGGCCTGGCTCAAGGCGCATCCCGACGACGCGCAGGCCTGGGACCTCTCCGGACAGCTCGCGCGCATGCGCTCCGAGGTACCGCGCGACGAGGCGCTGCAGTCCTGCCGGGCCGAGTTGCTGGCCGCGAACGCCGCGCGCGCCGCCGCCTGCGTGCGCGAGCTCTCCGCGCGCCTGCCTTCCGACCTGCAGCGCGTGGCCGAGGCGCGCGAGCTGCGCGAGCTCTACGGCCCGCGCATGGAGGCCTCGGCCGAGCACGTGCTCGCCCTCTGCGACCGGGCCGCGGCCGACGCCGCCGACGCGCGCGCGTTCTTCGCGCGCAGCCTGGAGCTGCGCGTCGATCCCGGCACGCTGGCCGAGCTGGCCGAGCTGTTCGAACAGGCCGGCCTGGCCGAGGAGGCGCTCGACCTGCTCACGGCCGCGACCAGCCGGCCGGAGCTGCGCGAGAACGAGCGCGCGACCACGTTCCTGCTGCACGCGCTCGTGGGTCGCGAGCGCTGGGGCTACGCGCGGCGCGTCGCCGAGGCCTGGCTGAAGGACCACAAGGGCAAGCCGGAGTTCCTGCTGGATGCCTGCCGCGCGGAGTTCGGGGCGCTCGGCGGGCCGGCCCCCGATCCGGACCGGCTCTACAGCCTGAGCAGTGCCCTGTTGCAGGTGCGCAGCGCGGAGATGGGCGCGGCGCCGCTGTTCTTCATGGGCACGGCCTACTACCACATCGGCGCGGGCGAGAGCATCAGCCTGGCGCGGCTCGTGTTCACGCGCTACGTGCTCGACACGGGCCCCGAGCCCGTCCCGGGCGCGCGCTCGCAGGCCTTCCGCCTGCTGGCCGAGTGCTGCCGCAAGCTCGGGCTCGCGGCCGAGGAGCGCGGGGCGCTCGAAAGCGCCGCGGAACTCGACCCCGCAGGCTCGGGCGAGCTCTGGCTGCGCCTGGCCGAGCTGCAGCTGGCCGCGCCGCGCGGCGGCCTGCGCCTGCCCGAGCTGCGCTGGGCGCGCGGCATGGCACTGCTGCCCGCGCGCACGAGTGAGCTGCTGCCACGCTGGCTCGAGATCGGCGCCGACGAGCTGCGCTCGATCGGGCTCGACCTGCGCAACGTGCAGCAGGACATCCGCAACGGCCTCAACGTGCGCCCCTCCAGCGGCGCCGCGCCCTACGAACTCTACGCGCTGGCGCGCGCCGAGTTCGAGGCGGGCAAGCTCTACGAGACGCAGTTGCTGCTGCAGGAGCTCGAGCTCGCCGTGCCGAACTTCGTGCCCACGCTCGACCTGCGCATCCAGCTCCTGCAGGCGCGCGGCCGCACGCGCGACCTGGTCGACGCCTTCCTGACGCGCATGGAGCTGGTGGGCTACGACGCGCGCTCGCGCGAGCTGCAGGCCGCGCTGCCCGCGGACGCGCTCACGCCGGCCGACCTGCGGCGCATCGTGCGCGCGGATCCCGAGCTCTCGGGCCGCATGGCGCTGGCGCGCTCGCTGGCGGCGCGCGGCGAGCGCCGTTCGGCCTTGCAAGCGCTGCTGCAGATCCCCGCCGGGCAGCTGGGCAGTGCCGGCCAGGTCTTCGCGGCGCGCCTGGAGCTCGACTCCGGCTCCGCGGACGCTGCCTTCCAGCGCCTGGGCGCGCTGGGCGACGAGCTCGGTTCGGCGCCGGGAGCCCTCGAGACCTGGATCGCCGCCGGCCTGCGCGCCGGCCGCGCGGAGGACCTGCGCGCGCAGCTCGCGCCGCGCATCGCGGCGCTGACGCCCGATCGCGCGCGCTTCCTCGCGCTGGCCGACCGCCTGCTCACCTCGGGCGAGGCGCGGCTCGCGGCCGGCCTGCTGCAGCGTCTCGACCAGGCCGGCAAGGCCTTCCGCGGCGGCGAGCTCTCCTGGCGCCTGTGCGCCTGCGCGCTCGCGCTCCAGGCGCCCGACGCCTTCGCGCAGAGCATCGAGCGCGCGGCCGCATTCGACACGCGCGGCGAGGTCGAGCTGCTGCAGCTGCTCGCGCTGCCGGCCGAGGCCAGCCCCGAGGACTTGCAGGGCGCAGTGCTCGCCGTGCGCAAGGCCGGCTGGCGCGCGAGCCCGCTCGGACAAGCTGCGCTGGCGCTGCTCGCGGGCGAAGGCCCGGCGCTCTCCAGCGCGCTGGAAGCTGCGCGCCTGCAGGCCCCGGGCGAGCCGCTGGTCGACTGGCTCGCAGGGGCGGCGCCGGCCGGTGCGGACGCGCGCGAGCTGGCCGCGCTGGCGCTGACGCTCGAACGTCCGGCGCTGGGTGCGGTCGCGCTGGCGCGCCTGGGCACGAGCGAGGAGCAGGCGGGCTCTACCTGGCGCGCCTGGATCCGTGCACGCCTCTACCGCCAGGCCGGCGAGCGCGAAGCGGAGGAGCGCGTGCTGCGCGCGCTGCTCGAACGCGATCCGCGGTTCGTGGCGGCCTGGGACCGGCTCGATGCACTGCACGCCGATCCCGACGACGAAGGCCAGGGCGACCTGGACCTGCGCCTCGCGCGCGCCCAGGCCCTGGGCGAGTCGAGCGGCACGCCGGCCGAACGGGAGTGGCTGCGCTCGCGAGAGCTCGAACGCCAGGGCGCGCTCGAGGATGCGCTCGCGGCGGCGCGCTCGGCGGCGGCCGACGCGCCGGACTCCGGCCCGATCCTGCACCACCTCGGACGGCTGGCGCTCGGCCTGGAGCGGCTGCCGCTGGCGCTCGAGGCCTACCGCCGCGCGCTGCCGCGGCTGCCCGCCTCGAGCCACGCGCGCAGCACGCTCGAGTTCCTCGAGCTGCTCGAGAGCGCGCGCGGCGCCGAACCGCCGCTGCTGGATGCCGAGGCGGAGCGCAGCGAGCTCGAGCGCCTCGCCGCGCGCGCGCCCGACGACCCGCGCGTGCTGCTGGCGCAGGCGCGCAACGATCTCGAAACCAGCGCCGTCGACCCGGCCTTCGGCGCGCAGCGCGCCGCGCAACGGCTCGAGCACTTCCGCGGCCAGCACCCTGGCCGTTCGTTCGAGTCGCTCGCGGCGGGCAGCACCGAGCGCTGGGCGCGCTTCCTGCTCGAACTCGAGCCCCCGCGCGCGCGGGCCTTCCTGGAGGACGAGCTCACGCGCGATCCGGGCAACCTCGCCGCCTGGGCACTGCTGCCGAGCTGCAGTGCCCTGCAGGGGCGCGACGCGCAGGCGCTGGCCGAGCTGGCATTCGTCGAGCGCCTCGCACCCGGCGCCGAGAGCCTGGCCGAGTTCCTGCGCGTGCGTGCGCGCCGCGACTGGTCAGCCACGGGAATCGGGGAGATCGCCGGGCGCCTGCGCGCGCTCGACCCGCAGGCCGCCGGCACGCCGGCCGCGCTGGCCGACCAGCTGCGCGCCTACCTCAACCTCGGACAGGCCGGCGTGGACCAGGCGCTCGAGCTGGGGGCGCAGCTACCGCCGGCGCGCCTGGCCGCACAGCCGCGCGCACTGCGCGCCGAGATCTTCTGGATGCAGGCGGTGGCGCTGCTCGCGCGCGGCACGGACGACGACCGCGTGCAGGCGCGCCTGCGCACGACCGTGCTCGGGACGCTGGTGCACGATCCCGCACGCCAGCCGCTGGTGCTGGCCCTGCGCGGCCTGACGCGGCCGCCGGCCGCCGGCGCGGCACCCAGGAGCCCATGAGCGAGCTGGCCGAGCGGCTGAAGCACAAGTACTTCGGCCGGGACGAGCATCCCTACACGACGCTCGAGCGCGAGATCGAGCAGCACCTCGGGCCGGAGGTCGTGCTGCTCGACGCCGGCTGCGGCCGCGGCGCACCGGTGCTGGCGAAGTTCGCCGGCCGCGCGCGGCGCCTGATCGGGGTCGACCTGGTGGAGTTCCTGCCCGGGCTCGCGGGCCTCGAGCTCGTGCAGGGCAACCTCGCGCGCACCGGACTGCCTGACGCGAGCGTGGACCTCGTCTACTCGCGCAGCGTGCTGGAGCACGTCGACGACCCGGCGCGGGTCTACGCCGAGATGCAGCGCATCCTGCGCCCGGGCGGGCGCTTCGTGTTCCTGACCGCCAACCTCTGGGACTACGCCTCGATCCTCGCACGCATCATTCCCAACCGCTTCCATCCCTGGATCGTGTCCAAGGTCGAGGGGCGCGCGGAAGAGGACGTCTTCCCGATCCGCTACCGCACCAACACGCGCGGCGCGGTGCGGCGCTGGGCCGCGCAGAGCGGCTTCGAGATCGAGTCCTTCCGCCACCTCGGGCAGTACCCGGCCTACTTCCAGTTCAACGGCGTCCTGTTCTGGTTCGCCACCGGCTACGAGAAGCTGATCGGCCGCTTCCGCGCGCTGCACTTCCTGCGCGGCTGGATCTTCGTGGTGCTGCGCAAGTCCGCGCGCGGCTAGGCGAGGCGGCCCGTCTCGCGCAGCACCTGCGCGAGCGAGCCGAAACGGAAGCGCGCCAGCAGCGCCTCGAGCCGCGGCAACGTGCGCGCGAGGTTGAGGTAGTGGCGCGTGCGCTTCGACCAGGGCGCAGGGACGCGCGGCTGATCGGGATCGAACTCCCAGGGGTGCAGGTAGAAGCACAACGGCCGGCCGCTCTTCTCGATCGAGGCGCAGGCCGCGCGCGTCAGCGCCCCCGGCAGCAGTCGGAAGTAGCCGCCGCCACCGACCGGCAGGCTCGCGCCGAGGAAGCTCCAGGTCGAGACCGGGAACTCGATCACGCTCTTCCCGCCGCCGGCGTCGACGAGGCTGATGCCGGGCTCGAACCCGGGCACGCCGTAGAGCGGATGACGGATGGGATGCACGCTCGAGTCGTAGCGGTAGCCGCGCTCGGCCAGCACCTCGAAGGCCCACCAGGTCGCGCGCGTGAGCGTGAAGGTCGAGGCGCGGAAACCGAGCGGCCGCGGAGCGCCGGCCGCGGCGAGCGCAGCCTCCGTGCGCTCGAGGTCGCGCACGAGGCCTTCGCGGCCGAGATCCTGCAGGAAGGCGTGCTCGTAGCCGTGGCTGGCGATCTCGTGGCCCGCCTCGAGGCAGCGCCGTACCCAGTCGGGATGGCGCTCGGCCACCCAGCCCAGCCAGAAGAAGGTCGCGTGCGCGCGCTGCGCCTCGAGCGCGCGCAGGATCGCGGACATGCCGTGCTCCAGGCGCGAGGGCACGTTTTCCCAGTCCGCGCGCGCGAAGTGGCCGCGCAGGTTGGCGACCTGGAAGTACTCCTCGACGTCGAAGCTCAGGGCGTGCAGCACGGGGTTCCTAGGTGGCCAGGGTGGAGCTCACGCCGTGGCGCAAGCGCCAGCGCTCCAGCACGAACAAGCTCCAGAGCAGGCCAGAGTGGTCGCGCCGGCCGGAGCGATGCTCCTCGAAGCAGGCCCGCAGGCGCGCACGCTCGAACCACTCCGCGGGCAGCGACTCGAGCGCCTCGGCCAGCGCGGGCGCGAGCGGGCCGGCGATCCAGGCGCGCAGCGGGATGTCGAAGCCGCGCTTCTCGCCCTCGAGCACCTCGGCGGAGAGCCGGCCGCGCAGCGCCTCGCGCAACGCGTGCTTGCCGCGGCCGCCGCGCACCTTCTCGCGCGCGGGCAGCGTCACGAAGCGCTCGACGAAGCGGTGGTCGAGCAGCGGCGGGCGCAACTCGAGCGAGGCCCCCATCGAGGCGCGGTCGCTCTTGACCAGGATGCGGTCGGGCAGGAAGGTCTGGAAGTCGGCGTAGGTCGCGCGCAGCAGCGCATCGTCGGCCTGCGGCCGGCGGTAGTGCGTCTCGAAGGCCTCGAAGGGGTCGTGGCCGGCGAGCGCGCGCGCCAGCTCCGGCGCGAGCAGCGCCAGCGCGTCCGCGCGCGCGAGCTGCGTCAGGCTGGCGTAGTAGGCGCGCGCGGGCTCCTCGCCCAGCTCCTGCAGCGTGCTCTTCGCGCGCAGGCCGCGCGGAGCCCAGTCGAGCTTGGGGTAGATCCGGCCCAGCGCCCCCAGCGCGCGGCTGCCGGCGCGGCCGAGCAGGCGCCGCGCACGGTTCTCGGCCAGGTCGAACACGTAGCGCCGGTAGCCGCCGAAGACCTCGTCGCCGCCGTCGCCCGAGAGCGCCACGGTCACGTGCTCGCGCGCCATGCGCGAGACGAGCAGCGTCGGCACGCAGGAGGGATCCGCCAGCGGCTCGTCGAACAGCCAGGGCAGCGTCTCGAGCGCCAGCTGCGGATCGGCCTCGAGGCGCGCCGTGTGGTGCACGGCCTGCAGGCTGGCCGCCGTGCGCTCGGCGATCGGCAGCTCGTCGAAAGCCTCTTCGCGGAAGCCGACCGTGCAGAGCACCAGCGGAGCGGCGCCGCCGCGCTTCATCGCGTCGGCGACCGAGCTCGAGTCGATGCCGCCCGAGAGGAAGGCGCCCAGCGGCACGTCGCTGACCAGCTGCTCGCGCACGCAGCGGTCGAGTTCCTCGAGGATCTCCTCGCCGCGCGCCGGCGGGCGCAGCGTGTCGCAAGGCAGCTGCCAGTAGCGCTCGATTCGCAGCTCTCCGGCTTCGAAGAGCAGCACGCTCGCCGGCGGCAGGCGCTGCATGCCCTCCCAGGCCGCATCGGGGCCGCCGATCCAGCCCTGCACGAGGTAGTCGAGCAGCGCGCGCGCGCGCAGGCGCCGCGGCAGCGCGCCGCTCGCGAGCAGCGCCTTGGGCTCGCTGCCGAAGAAGAGCCGCGCGCCGGCGCGGGCGTAGTAGAGCGGCTTGATGCCGATGCGGTCGCGCGCCAGAACGAGGCGCGGCCGCCCGGGCGTGCGCCAGTCGAGCACGGCCACGGCGAACATGCCCGAGAGGCGCTCGGGGAAGCGCTCGCCGCACTCCTCGTAGAGGTGCGCGATGCACTCGACGTCGGCACCCGTGCGGAACACGTGCCCGCGGCCCTCGAGTTCGGCTCGCAGCTCGCGGAAGTTGTAGATCTCGCCGTTGCAGAAGACGGCCACGTCGCGCGCCTCGTTCCAGAGCGGCTGGGCGCCCGCCCGCCGGGTCGATCACCGCGAGGCGCCGGAAGCCCACGCCGAAGGGCGCGCGCGCGAGGATGGTCTGCGTCGTCCGGCCCGCGGTGCGCCAGCGTGCGCGCCATGGCCTCGAGCTCCGCCTCGCCCGGCTGGCCACGCGGGTCGTCGCAGGCGCTGCCGGCGAAGCCGCACAAGGCTCAGGCCCCGAAGGCCGGCGCGCGCCGGGGTCGCTCGAAGCCGCGGTCGCGTCGGCGCGGGGCGAAGCCGCGCGCGCGCTCGCGCGCCAGCGCGCCGCGCACGCGCTGCGCGCGTCGGGTAGGAGCGCTCGTCCTCCATCGAGGCGCGCGCGATGCGCAGTGAAGACGATCACGATCGCCACGAGGTGGTAGAACAGGTCGAAGTGCGCGCGGTTGAGGAAGAAGCTGCCCACGGCGAAGGCCGCCAGCGAGGCCTCGAACATGGTCGCGTAGGAGAGGATCCAGCTCGAGTGGTAGCGCGCCGCGGCCTCGCGCCGCAGGCGCCAGAGGTCGAGGAAGCTCCAGACGAAGAGCAGCAGGTAGAGCAGGAAGCGCCGGCGTGCCGCACTCGGCCCAGATCTGGAGGTAGCTGTTGTGCGCCACGTGCGTGCCCGGCTTCCGACGGCCTCGGCGCTGCTCGCCTTGGGATCGTAGCGCCGGTAGTTCTCCTGGAACTTCTCGAAGCCCACGCCCAGGATCGGCTTGGCCTGGATCATGTGCAAGGCCACGCCCCAGGCGTCCAGGCGGCCGCGCGCGCCGAGCCCTCGGTCTCGTACTCGCTGATCGTCGAGAGGCGCTCGATGTAGGAGCGCGGCGCGAGCAGCGCGCCGCCCAGCGACGCACAGCCCGAGCAGCGCGAAGGAGCCCACGCGGTTGCGCGAGCGCCAGGCCAGCACCAGCGCCGTGAAGGCCAGCGCCACGAAGCCGCCGCGGCTGTGCGTGGCGATGATCGTCAGCACGGTCAGCGGCACCATGGCCAGCAGCGTGCGCCGCATCAGCGGACGCCGCTCCGAGAGGCCCAGCTGCAGGAGCATCGGGATGGCCATGCACAGCGCCAGCGCGAAGTCGTTGTTGTCGATCAGCATCCCGCCCGGGCCCTGCAGGATCTGCAGGCTGCCGCCGTGCATCACGAAGCTCAGCGCCGCTCTTCACGCCGAAGAAGCCGAAGCACAGCGCGATCACCCAGACCAGGATGCGCAGGTGCTCGCGGTTCTTGACGATCGCGGTCGTGAACAGCGCCACGCCGATGATCTTGCAGTACTCGGTGTAGTAGGCGAAGTCCGTGCGGGCGCAGGTTGGCCGAGAAGAGCAGCGAGAGGCCCACCAGCAGCGCCAGCGCGATCATCACCCAGCAGCGCAGGTCGGGCCGGAAGAAGCGCTTGTCGGGCTGGTGCGAGAAGACGAAGCCCAGCAGCGTCACGAGCGCCACGTAGTAGGACCAGCGCTGGTCGCGCGCCCAGCCCCAGGTCAGGTCCTGCAGGCGCATGTAGGCCAGCAGCGAGAACATCAGCAGGCCGATGAAGGGCCTGCGGAAGCAGCTCGGCAGGGAGGCGACGATGAACAGGCCGACGATCAGGTCGCGCATCGGGCCCTCAGCGCAGCTTGTCGCGCAGCTGCTCGATGCGCGCGCGCAGCTGCGGCGAGAGCAGCTGCGGGTTGCGCGCCCAGGCCCAGGTCACGAAGGCCAGCGCCACGATCAGCGCGCGCTGAGCGATCCGACCAGTCGCGCGCCGCAGCGCGCGCAGCGCGCCGCTGGCGGCTGGTCAGGATGCTGCCGATCGAGCCCAGCACGGGCGCCACCATCACGCGGCTGATGTCGTGCACGCTGCGGAAGCAGTTGCGGCCGTACTCGGCCGAGAGCGCCAGCGCCAGGCCCAGCGTCAGGCCCGCGACCAGCGCGAAGGCCGACGATCAGCCAGGGGTTGGGCTCGGTCGGCTTGCAGCGGCTCCTGGACCTCCTGCAGGATGCTGAAGGGATCGTTCAGCCGGCTGGCCAGGTTGCGCGCCAGGTTGGCCTTCTCGTCGCGCTTGAGCGTGGCCGCCTCGAGCTGCTCGCGCAGCAGCTCCGCGTTCTCGCGAGCGCGCGTGGATCTCGCCGTAGACCGAGGTACAGCTGGTCGACGACCTGCGCGTCGGTGCGTGATCGACTTCTCCAGCGCCTCCTTGCCGTGCAGCAGCCTGGTCGCGCTGCCAGGCGCGCCTCCTCGAGCTGCTGGTGCAGCTCGGTGTAGCGCGGGTTGGGCGTCGAGACGCTGGCCAGCTCGCTGCGCGTGGCGAGCTTCTTGATCGCATCGCGCTTGTTCTCCAGCTGCTTGATCTTGTCCAGGATCCAGCTCGTACGAGCTGTGCGGCGGCTGGAAGCGCGCCAGCTCGACGTTCAGGTCGGCGATCTGCGACTCGATCGAGGCGAGCTCGTGGCGTTGCTGACTGCCCGCCAGGAGCTGCGCCTCGCTGAGCTTCTCGGGCGTCTCGGCCAGCTGCCGCTCGAGGCTCGCGACCTTGTCCTCGGCCTGACCAGCTCTGGCGCAGCTCGTCGAGCTCGTCCTTGGTGCTTCTGCAGGCGCTGGTACTCCGGGTCCTCGGCGCGCTGGTCCCGGCCGCCGGGAATCGGCTGCGTGGGCGAGATGTTGTTGCGCTGGCGCAGGCCCTCGAGCGCGTCCTCCTCCTGCTTGATCGCCAGCTCCAGCTGGCCGACCTTCTCGTTCAGCTGGCTGGCCTCGCCTGTCGGCCCGGTTCTTCTCGGCGTCGATGACGTCCTGCTTCCAGTCGTCGCGCAGCGCCTTGAGCACCTGCATGGCGCGCTTCACGTCCATGTTCGTGTAGTCGATCCTGACGAAGCTGCTCGAGGCGCCGGGCGGCTTCTCCACGCTCACGCGCAGGTCGTCGCGCACGTCGGTCACGAACTCGTTCTGCTCGCGCGGCCCTAGCGCCAGGTAGTCCGGGTACTTGAGCCGATCGAGCAGCGCGCGGATGCGCTCGGGCGCGCGGATCTGGTTGGGCGCGTTCTCGGCCTCCTTGCCGGGCTGGGCCGCGTTCACCTGACGCACCTCGATCTGCGTCTGCACCAGGTACTTCTTCGGGATCAGCACCGCCAGCGAGACGCCGAAGCTGAGCACCAGCAGGGCCGGCAGCAAGAGCTGCCAGCGCCGCCGCCGGAGGATCTCGAGGAACTCGGCCAGCTGGCCTTGGGTCTCGATCTGGACGGCCATGCGCGGCTCTCAGTGCAGCACGTTGCTGTTGTAGTACGAGAGCTGGTTCAAGGAGAAGATCGCCCCGCCGATGCCGTTCAGCACCAGCTTGACCGGGAAGAGCAGCGAGTCGAGGAAGTACCCGAACTGCGCCAGCATCGTCGGAGGCACGAAGATGATGTCCAGCTCCTGGACGTGCATGTTGAAGCTCGAGTCGCCGTTCTCGAGCATGTCGCCGATGTTGACCACGTACACGGCCGGGTCGCGCGGGTCCGAGCGGATCAGGCGCACGCGCCCGAGGTTGGCCGTGTCCTTGCTCGGGCCGGCGCGCATGACCACCTCGAAGATCGTCTCGTCGCCGGCGCAGTTCTTCTCTCCCGGCGAGGCCAGCTCGCCGTAGATGAAGTACTTCTTGCTGCCGCCCGTATTGGCGATGTCGACCTTGATGTCCAGCTGCGGGTAGTAGGGCGAGTACTTCTCCATCAGCAGCGCCTCGAGCTCCGTGCGCGTGTAGCCTGCGACCGCGACCGAGCCCAGCTCGGGCAGCAGGATCGTGCCGTCGATGTCGATCTTCTTGCTCAGCGTCAGCTCCTCCTTGTTGTAGGGGTCGCTGATCGTGAGCGTGTCGCCGATCGTGGCGTAGTTCTCCTCCTCGACGTTGCCCGTGTAGTGCTTGCCGAAGCCGTGCTGGTTCATGTTGTCCAGCAGGCGCTTGTCCGGCGCGGTGGAGCAGCCGGCCAGCAAGGCCAGGAGGAGGAGCAGCGCAGGGCGCAGCAGCTGGGGCATGGGCATGGGAACGGTTTTCCGGTCCGCGGGGCCGCGGGCGGAATCCAGGCCTAGATCGGCACGACCGATCGCGGAGTGGAGTCCGAACTAGGCGCCGTACTGCCGGGCGTAGTATTCACGGTACGCGCCGCTGCGCACCCTTTGCAACCACGGCCCGTCAACGGGAAGGACTCCCCGCGATCAGGATCGGCGGATGCAGGATCCAGTCGTGCAGCCACTCGCGGACGAAGTCGAGCAGGCAGGCCACTCGCGCCGTCAGCGTGGGTGGAACGAAAATGACGTCGCACTCCTGGAGCAGCAAGTTGTGGCTGGAGTCGCCGCTGCGCTGCATCAGGGCGAGATCGACCTCCTGCCCTCCAGGCGACTCCCCTTGAAACACGCGCACATGCTCGAGATCGGCCCTTGCCTCGCGGGGGCTCGCGGCCATGACGGCCTCGAAGATGGTCGTGTCGGCCAGCAGGCGCTTCTCGCCTGGGGCTCCGACTTCGCCGTAGATGAAGTAGAGCGCCCTTCTGCCCGTGTTCTCGATCCGAACGTGGAGGTCGAGTTTCGGAAAGCAGGGCGACCACTTCTCGGCCAGGAGCTGCTCGAGCTCCGCGCTCGAATAGCCCGCGACTGCGACCGCACCGAGTTCGGGCAGCAGGATCGTGCCGTCGATGTCGATGCACTTGCTGAGCGTGAGTTCCTCGTGCCCCGAGGCAGTCATGAGCAGGGTGTCGCCGATTGTCGCGAACCGTTCGGACTGGCCAGGATCGAACGGCCCGGCCCGCAGGACGACCTCACCCACGCCGCATTCGGGCTCGACCGGCGCGGCCTTCCGATCCGGCGAGGAACACGAGGCCAGGAACAGGGCGAGCATCCACGAACTGCGAACGAACATGCGGGTCTTCCTTCCCGCCCGGCCTCAACCGCCGTACTGCCGGGCGTAGTATTCACGGTACGCGCCGCTGCGCACCCTTTGCAACCACGGCCCGTGGCTCTGGTACCAGCGGATCGTCAGCGGCAGGGCCTGGTCGAACGTGAACCGCGGGCTCCAGCCGAGCTCCTTGCGGATCTTCGAGGCGTCGATCGCGTAGCGGCGGTCGTGACCCGGCCGGTCCTTGACGAAGGTGATCAGCGACTCGGGCTTGCCGAGCGCCGCCAGGACCTTTCCGACCAGCTCGAGGTTCCTGAGCTCGTTGTTGCCGCCGATGTTGTAGACCTCGCCCGACTTGCCCTTCTCCAGCGCCGCCAGCAGCGCCTCGCAGTGGTCGCGCACGTAGAGCCAGTCGCGCACCTGCTGGCCGTCGCCGTAGACCGGGAGCGGCTTGTCCTCCTGCGCGTTGGCGATCATCAGCGGCAGGAGCTTCTCGGGGAACTGATAGGGCCCGTAGTTGTTCGAGCAGCGCGTGATCACGCAGTCGAGCGCGTGCGTGTGCTGCGCCGCGCGCACGAGCAGGTCCGAGCCGGCCTTGCTGGCCGAGTAGGGCGAGTTGGGCGCCAGCGGCGTGTCCTCGCGGAAGGCGCCGGTCGCGCCGAGCGAGCCGTAGACCTCGTCGGTCGAGACGTGCAGGAAGCGCTCGACGGCGTGGCGCCGCGCGGCGTCGAGCAGCACCTGCGTGCCGGCCACGTTGGTCGTGACGAAGGGCAGGCCGGACTGGATCGAGCGGTCGACGTGGCTCTCGGCCGCGAAGTGCACCAGCAGCGTGCGCCCGGGACCCTTGGCTGCCGCGAAGGCGCGCTCGACGTCCGCCGGCTGGGTGATGTCGCCGTGGACGAAACTGTAGCCGGGCTTGCCGGCCAGGCTCTCGAGGTTCTCGAGGTTGCCGGCGTAGGTCAGCGCGTCGAGGTTGACGATGCGCCAGTCCGGCCGCAGCTCGAACAGCATGTGCAGGAAGTTGGAGCCGATGAAGCCGGCTCCGCCGGTGACGATGCAGGTCGTGCTCATAGCGGGTGCCGTTCGAGAAAACGCGCGAGCGCCGTGCGCCAGGGTAGCAGGGTCCGGCCGCGCAGGCGCGCGAGCTTGGCGCAGTCGAGCACGCTGTAGGCCGGCCGGCGCGCCGGGCGCGGGAATTCGGCCGTGCTGCAGGGCTTGAGCTCGAGCGCCGAGAGGCCCGTCAGCTCGAGCGTCGCGCGCGCCAGCTCGTACCAGGAGCACGAGCCCTCGCAGGCGGCGTGGTAGATGCCCGGCTCGCCGTGCAGCAGCACGTCCCAGAGCGCGGGTGCGAGCTCGAGCGTCGTGGTCGGCGAACCGATCTGGTCGTGCACGACCTTGAGCTCGGGCTTCGTTCGCGCGAGCGCATGGATCGTGCCCGGGAAGTGCTTGCCGCGCGGGCCGTAGAGCCACTGCGTGCGCACGATGCGCGTGCCGCGCGGGTGTTCGGCCGCCGCGGCGCGCTCGCCGGCCAGCTTGGTGCGCCCGTAGGCCGAGAGCGGCGCCACGGCATCGTCCTCGCGGTAGGGCCTGCGCGAGCGTCCGTCGAAGACGAAGTCGGTGCTCACGAGCACCAGCGGCAGCGCCAGGCGCGCGCAGATGCGCGCCAGCACGGCGCAGGCCTCGCCGTTGGCACGCAGCGCCTCGGCCTCGCGCTCCTCGGCCAGGTCGACCGCGGTCCAGGCCGCGCAGTGGATCACGCCCGTGAAGGGACCCTGCTCGCGGAACAGCCGCTCGACGGCGGAGGGCTCGGCCAGGTCCACGCCGCTCGTCGAGGTCGGTCCCGACCGCCTCGACACCCGCGGGCGCCTGCAGGATCAGCTCGCTGCCGAGCATCCCGGCCGCTCCCGTCACGAGCACGCGCCGCATGGTCGCCCGTCCGCGCTCAGTCGAGCCGGTTGGCGCCGCCCTCGGCGACCAGGCAGGCGGCCTGGTGCAGCGACTTGAACGTGCCGGCGTCGGTCCACCAGCCGTCGAGCACCTCGCAGGTCAGCGAGCCGTCGCGCGATGTACCAGTTGTTGACGTCGGTGATCTCCAGCTCGCCGCGGCCGGAGGGCTTGAGCGTCTTGATGATCTGCCAGACGCGCTCGTCGTACATGTAGATGCCGATCACCGCCAGGTTGGTCTCCGGCGCGGTCGGGCTTCTCGACGATGCGCACGACCTTGTCGCCCGCGAGCGTCGCGACGCCGAAGCGCTCGGGGTCGGGCACCTCCTTGAGCAGGATCTTGCCGCCGCTGCTTCTGCTCGCGGAAGTTGGCCACCGCCTTGCGGATGTTCTTCTCGATGATGTTGTCGCCCAGGATCACGCAGATCGGGCTGCCGCCGGCCAAGTGCTCGCACAGGGAGAGCGCGTCCGCGATGCCGCCCTCGCCCTCCTGGTAGGTGTAGTTGAGGTGCTTCAGGCCGAAGTCCTTGCCGTTGCCGAGCAGCGACAGGAAGTCGCCCGACTTGCGGCCGCCCGTGACGATCATGATGTCGTCGATGCCGGCGTTCACCAGGCACTCGATCGGGTAGTAGATCATCGGCCGGTCGTAGACCGGCAGCAGGTGCTTGTTCGTGATCTTGGTCAGCGGGAACGAGCCGGGTGCCGAGCCCGCCGGCGAGGATGCAGCCTTTCATGAATGTCCTTGGTGCGCTCGGCGCGCGGGTCGTTCTGGGCGCGAAAGCAGGTAGAGAATCGAGAAAAGATATCCCGGAAACGCGGCCCGTCAAACCCGGCGCAGCTTGTTCTCCTCGCGGTACCAGGCCACGAAACGCGCCAGCCCCTCTTCCAGGGCCACGCACGGCGCATAGCCCAGGCGCGCGCGCGCCTTGCCCACATCGGCGTAGGTGACGAACACGTCGCCGGGCTGCAGCGGCTGGCGCTCGAGGATCGGCTCGCGCCCGCAGGCCGTCGCCGATGGCGGCCACGAGCTCCGAGAGCGAGATCGTGCGCGATTCGCCCAGGTTGTAGATCTCGTAGCCCGCTGCAGCGGTCGAGCGCGCGCACGACGCCGTCGACGATGTCGCCGACGTAGGTGTAGTCGCGGCGTGTCGAGCCGTCGCCGAAGAACGGGATCGGCCGGCCCTCGTGCACCGCGCGCACGAACTTGTGGATCGCCATCTCGGGCCGCTGGCGCGGGCCGTAGACGGTGAAGAAGCGCAGGCAGCTCGTCGGCAGGCCGTAGAGGTGGTGGTAGGTGTAGCTGAAGAGCTCGCCGGCGCGCTTCGTCGCCGCGTAGGGCGAGACCGGCTGGTGGATGTCGTCGGTCTCGCAGAAGGGCACGCTTGTCGTTGTCGCCGTAGACCGAGGAGGAGGAGGCGAAGACGAAGCGCGTCTGCGGGCGCGCCTTGAGCTCCTCGAGCAGCACCAGCGTGCCGCGCACGTTGACGTCCTCGTAGAGCAGCGGGTCGAGAGCGAGGGCCGCACGCCGGCCATCGCGGCCAGGTGGATCACGGCCGTCGAAGCGGCCTTCGGCGAAGAGCTTCGTCAGGAGCGCTCGGTCGCGGATGTCGCCCTCGACGATGCGCGCGCGCTTCGAGCAGCGCCGCGTTGCGGCGCTTGAGCGCCGGATCGTAGAAGTCGTTGAAGTTGTCGAGCACGACGAGCTCCTCGCCGCGCGCGAGCAGCGCCTCGCACACGTGCGATCCGATGAAGCCCGCCCCGCCGGTGACCAGGATGCGCATCACTCCACCGTCACGCTCTTGGCGAGGTTCCTGGGCTTGTCGATGTCGCAGCCCTTCGAGCAGCGCCATGTGGTAGGCAACGAGCTGCAGCGGGATCACGTTCAGGAGTGGCGCGAGCCACTCGCTCGAGCTGCTCCGGCACCTCGACGCGCTCGTCGGCCAGCTCCAGGCCTGCTCGGTCGGAGCCGATGCAGATCACCTGGCCGCCGCGCGCGCGCACCTGCTCGATGTTGGAGCGCATCTTCTCGGCCAGCGCGCCCTGCGGCACGCATCGCCACGATCGACATCGAGGGCTCGATCAGCGCGATCGGCCCGTGCTTCATCTCGCCCGCCGGCGTAGCCCTCGGCGTGCACGTAGCTGATCTCCTTCAACTTCGAGCGCGCCTTCGAGCGCGACCGGGTACTCGATCCCGCGACCGAGGAACAGGAAGCCCTTGGCGTGCTGGTGGCGCACGGCGATCGCCTGCACCTCCTCGACCGCGCGCTCGCCCAGCATCTGCCTCCATCTTGCGGCCGCAGGAGGCGCAGCTCGTCGAGCAGCTCGCGCCCGCGCTCGCGCGTCGATCGTCGCCGCGCGCGCGCCCGAGGCGCACCGCCAGCAGGTAGGCCGCGACGACCTGCGCCACGAAGGCCTTGGTGCTGGCGACGCCGATCTCCGGCCCGGCGTGCGTCAGGATCACGCGCCTGCGACTCGCGCACCAGCGTGCTGCCCTCGACGTTGCAGATCGCCGCCGTGCGCGCGCCGAGCTCCTGCGCCCTGCGCAGCGCGGCCAGCGTGTCGGCCGTCTCGCCCGATTGCGAGATCGCCAGCGCCAGCGTGCCCGGCGCGACGCAGCGGCTCGCGGTAGCGGAACTCGCTGGCGAAGTCGATGTCGACCGGCAGCGCGCGCCAGGCCCTCGATCAGGTAGCGCGCGATGATGCCCGCGTGCAGCGCCGTGCCGCAGGCCACGATCGAGAATGCGCTGCGACGCCCGCGAGCTCGCGGTCGGACCAGCCCGGGCCGCTCGAAGGCGACGTCGCCCGTCTCCTCGCGGATGCGCGCGAAGGCGGTGCGCGCGAGCACGTCGGGCTGCTCGTGGATCTCCTTGAGCATGTAGTGCGGGAAGCGTGCCCTTGCCGGCCGCCTCGGGATCCCAGTCGATGCGCCGCGCGCGCGCGCTCGACGGCGCGAGCCGTCGTGGCGTACGATGCGCAGCCGGCCGACCGCGAGCTCGGCGATGTCGCCGTCCTCGAGGAAGATCACCTCGCGCGTGTGCGGCATCAGCGCCAGCACGTCCGAGGCGAGATAGGCCGCGTCGGGCGTGACCGCCACGCACAGCGGCGGACCGGAGCGCGCGCAGACGAGGCGCGGCTCGCCGCCCTCGAGCGCCAGCGCGGCGATGGCGTAGTAGCCGCGCACGCGCGCCAGGATCGGCGCACGGCCTCGAGCAGCGTGCAGCGCCGCGCCGAGCTCGGTGCCGATCCAGTGCGCCAGCACTCTCGGTGTCGGTCTCGGACGTGCAGCTTCACGCCGCGCTCCACGAGCTTCGGCGCGCAGCTCGGCGTAGTTCTCGAACACGCCGTTGTGCACCAGCGCCACGCGGCCCTTCTCGTCGGTGTGCGGGTGCGCGTTGACGTCGCTGGGCCGCCGTGCGTCGCCCAGCGCGTGTGGCCGATGCCGGCGCGCGCGCGGTGCCAGCGAGCCGTCCGCGAGCCAGCGCCTCGAGCGTTCTCGATGCGCCCGGCCTTGCGCCGGATCGCGATGCCCGTCCCGTCGATGACCGCCACGCCGGCCGAGTCGTAGCCGCGGTACTCGAGCACGCGCAGGCCCTCGATCAGGCCGGCTCGAGCGACCGAGCCGCGGGAGAGGATCGATCCGACGATGCCGCACATGCGACGCCTCCGCTAGGTCCCGCCGCGGCTGTGCCGCGCACGCGCGCCGACGGAAGTAGGCCAGCGTGCGCGCCGAGGCCTTCCTCGAGGCCGACCAGCGGCTCCCAGCCGAGCAGCGTGCGCGCGCTTGCGTGATGTCGGGCTGGCGGATCTTGCGGGTCGTCGACCGGCAGCGCCTTGAACACGATCTCGCGAGTCGGCGCCGGTCGCCGCGATCACCGCCTGCGCGAACTGCAGGATCGTCATCTCGCGCGGGTTGCCGATGTTCACCGGCTCGTCCTCGCTCGAGCTGCGAGCAGCCGCCAGATGCCCTCGACCAGGTCGTCGACGTAGCAGAAGCGAGCGCGTCTGCGAGCCGTCGCCGAAGACCGTCAGCGGCTCGCCGCGCAGCGCCTGCGTCATGAAGGCCGGCAGCACGCGGCCGTCGCGCAGGCGCATGCGCGGCCCGTAGGTGTTGAAGATGCGCACGATGCGCGTGTCGACGCCGTGGAAGCGGTGGTAGGCCATCGTCATCGCCTCGGCGAAGCGCTTGGCCTCGTCGTAGACGCCGCGCGGGCCGACCGGGTTGACGTTGCCCCAGTAGCTCTCGGGCTGCGGGTGCACCAGCGGATCGCCGTAGACTTCCGAGGTCGAGGCGAGCAGGAAGCGCGCGCCCTTCGCGCTGCGCCAGGCCGAGCGCCTTGTGCGTGCCCAGCGAGCCGACCTTGAGCGTCTGGATCGGCAGCTCGAGGTAGTCGATCGGGCGAGGCCGGCGAGGCGAAGTGCAGGATCGCGTCCAGCTTGCCGACCGACGTGGATGTACTCGGTGACGTCGCGCTGCTCGAAGTGGAAGGCCGGCTGCGTGAAGAGATGCTCGATGTTCTCGACGTCGCCGGTGATCAGGTTGTCCATGCAGATCACCTCGTAGCCTTCGTGCAGGAAGCGCTCGCACAGGTGGCTGCCGAGGAAACCGGCCCGCCGGTGATCAGCACTCGTTCGCGCGACATGGGCTAGCGCGGCGCCGCCGGCTGGCCCAGCGGACGGAAGCGCACCTCCTCGCCCTGTTCGAGCCGCAGGCGCAGGCCCAGGGCGCGGATCTCGTGCTCGCCGGTCGCGCGCAGGCCCAGGAGGCCGGGCTCGTCGAGGCGCTCGAGCGCGCCTTGCCACTCGATCGAGAGCCCGCCCGCGCTGGCGGCCTGCCAGTCGCCGCGGCTCGGGCCGCGGCGTGCCGGCCGTCGTGCCCAGCGGCAGGTCCACGATCTGGCCCGGATCGAGGCGGAAGACCGAGGCGCGGTAGGCCACGTCGCTGGCGCCCTTGGACTGGTTCTTCAGGCGCATCAGGTCGCGTGCAGGAGCTCGAGCCGGAACGGCCCGCCCTCGGCCGAGAGCCGCGCGCCGCCGACGAGCTCGACCTGGTCGCGCTCCTGCATGTGGATATCGGCGCGCTCGACCTGCTGGAAGATGAAGGCCGGTTCGCCGCGGCTCTTCGAGCCGATGATCCCCGCACCGCGGCCGGAGAGCACGACCGAGCTGCCGTTGGGCCAGAGCACCTCGATGCGGCCGCCCGGCGCGGAGTAGACGCACGAGCCGGAGTGCACGCGCAGCGACTTCTTGTAGAAGGTCAGCGGGAAGGCCGAGGCGTAGCCGGCCGGCCGCACCTGGCAGGGGTCGGCGTGGCGCATCACGAGCAGCTCCTCGGGGCCGGCCAGGTACAGCTCGCGATCGCCGCTCGGCAGCGGATCGACGAGCGGCTCCATCGGCCCGGGCCAGCGCTGCGTGTTGCCCCAGGGCCAGCGCCACGGGCCGCCGCAGGCCGGGAGCAGGGCCGCGCAGGCGAGCAGCGCAGCGCGCGCACAGGCGCCCGCCCGGCGTGCCTGCCGCGCGTTCATCCGCGCCCCTCCTTGACCGGGATCGCGGGATGACTGCCGTAGTAGCGCTCGACGAAGCCGGTGTCGTGGTCGCCGGCGCGGAAGTCGGAGTGGCGCAGGATGCTGCCGTGCAGCGGAATGGTGGTCTTGGGCCCCTCGATCACGAACTCGTCCAGCGCCCGCAGCATGGTGCGGATCGCGAGATCGCGGCGCGGCCGGTGGACGAGCAGCTTGCCGATCATCGAGTCGTAGTTCGGCGGAATCCGGTAGCCACTGTAGCAGTGGCTGTCGAGGCGCACGCCCGGGCCGCCCGGGGGCACGAAGAGCGTCGATCAGGCCGGGCGAGGGCTGGAAGTCGCGCTCCGGGTCCTCGGCGTTGATGCGGCACTCGATGCGCGTGGCCGTTGAACTTGACGTCCTGCTGCCCGAAGGCCAGCGGCTCGCCCGAGGCGATCAGGATCTGCTGCTGGATCAGGTCGAGGCCGGTCACCAGCTCGGTCACCGTGTGCTCGACCTGGATGCGCGCGTTGACCTCGATGAAGTAGAAGCTGCCGTCGCGCGCGAGCAGGAACTCGACCGTCCCGGCGTTGGTGTAGTTCGCGGCGCGCGCCACGCGCAGCGCGGCCGCGCAGATCTGCTCGCGCAGCTCGGGCGTCAGCGCCGGCGAGGGCGACTCCTCGATCAGCTTCTGGTGCCGGCGCTGGATCGAGCAGTCGCGCTCGCCCAGGTGCAGCGACCGTGCCGTGCTGGTCGGCCAGGATCTGCACCTCGATGTGGCGCGGGTTCTCGACGAACTTCTCGAGGTAGACGGTGCCGTCGCCGAAGGCCGCCTCGGCCTCGGAGCGGGCCTGCGTGGAAGCTCGCCACCAGCGAGGGCTCGTTGCGCGCGATGCGCATCCCGCGCCCGCCGCCGCCGGCCGCGGCCTTGATCATGATCGGGTAGCCGATCTGCTGCGCGACGTCGAGGGCGCGCTTCTCGTCCTCGACTGCGCCGTCGGAGCCGGGCACGACCGGCACCCCGGCCGCACGCGCGAGCTCGCGCGCCCGGACCTTGTCGCCCAGTGCCGCGATCACCTCGGGCGTCGGGCCCGATGAACTGGATCTTGCACGAGCGGCAGACCTCGGCGAAGTGGTCGTTCTCGGCCAGGAAGCCGTAGCCCGGGTGGATCGCGTCGACGTCGGCGACCTCGGCCGCGGCGATGATCGAGGGGATGTCGAGGTAGCTCTTCGCGCTCTGGGCCGGGCCGATGCAGATCGTCTCGTCGGCCTGGCGCAGGTAGAGCGCGTCGGCGTCGGCGGCGGAGTAGACCGCGACGGTCTCGATGCCGAGCTCGCGGCAGGCGCGGATGACGCGCTGCGCGATCTCGCCCCGGTTGGCGATCAGGACGCGCCGGAACATCAGTCGGGCTTCACCAGGAAGAGCGGCTGGCCGAACTCGACCGGCTCGCCGTTCTCGACCAGGATCTCGAGCAGCTCGCCCGTGATCTCGGCCTTGATCTCGTTCATCACCTTCATCGCCTCGATGATGCACAGCGTGCGGTTGAGCTCGATGCGCGTGCCGACGCGCACGAAGGGGTCGGCACTCGGGCGAGGAGGAGCGGTAGAAGGTGCCGACCATCGGCGAGTTGATCGTGACGCCCTTCTGGGCGGCCGGCTTCTCGGGCTCGGCCGGCGCGCCGCCGGCAGCCGGCGGCGTTCGGGGCGAGGGCGGCCGGTGCCGCGACGGGTCCTGCCGTGCATCACGTGCAGCATCGGCATCTGGGCGGCGGGTGCCTCGGGCTTCCCGCGCTTCAGGCGCAGGCGCGTCCCGGCCTTGTCGTCCTCGAGCTCCAGCTCGAAGAGCTCGCCGTCCTTCATCAACTTGATCAGCCTCTGGATCAGCTTGACGTCCATGCGTGGGTCCGGGGTTGGGGGGGGCGGCCTGGGGCGCTTCAGCGCTCGGGGGGCAGCGCAGCCGCGATCTGCAGCGCGTTGAGGGCGGCGCCCTTGCGGATCTGGTCGCCGACGGCGAAGAAGCATAGCGAGCGCCTCCCCCGCGATCCCGCCCGAATCCGTCCGACGTGCACCGGGTCGCTGCCGGCGCACTCGAGCGGCCGCGGGCCGTGGGGATCCTCGGAGACGGCGATGCCCGGGGCGCGCCCGAGCTCGGCCCGCAGCCGGGAGAGGTCGAGATCGGCCCGCAGGCGGCAGTGCACTGCCAGCGAGTGGCAGCGCTCGACCGGCACGCGCGCCGTCGTGGCCTCGACCACGAGTTCGGGCAGCCCGAGGATCTTGCGCAGCTCGTCGACGATCTTCTGTTCCTCGCCGCTGCGGCCATCGGGACCGACCTCGGCCACGGCCGGGATCACGTTCAGGTGCAGACGCGCGGCGAAGGGGCTCGTCGGCGGAGCGCCCTGGCTCGGGGCGCGCGTCGCCACGCGCGCCTCGTGCTGCAGCGTCTCGAGGCCCGCCGCGCCGGCGCCCGAAGCCGCCTGGTAGCTGACCACGATCACCTCCTCGAGGCCGAACAGGCGCTCGACCACGGCCAGCGGCAGCGCGCCGATCGCCGTCGTGCAGTTGGGGTTCGCCACGAGGCGCGGCCCACGCTCGAGCTCGGCGGCGTTCACTCTCCGGCACGACCAGCGGGATGTCCGGGCGCATGCGCAGCGCGCTCGAGAGGTCGATCACGCGCACGCCCGCCTCGGCCAGCGCCGGCGCGAGATCGCGCGAGATCTCGCTCGGCGTGCACAGGAACGCCAGGTCCGTACCCTCGAACTCGGACGCGTCGCGCGTCGACTCGAGCGGCCGCACGTCGAGCTGCGCGTGCGTGGCTCCGATCTCGAGCTTGCCGAAGCGCCGCGCCAGGCAGTCGATGCGCGGCAGCGGGTGCTTCGCGGCCGTCAAGAGCAGCGCCAGCTCGCGCCCGACGGCGCCGGTCGCGCCGACGATCGCGACGTGCAGGCTGCGGTGCCGGTCGGTCCAGCCCCAGGGCGCGCCTTCGGTGCCGTTCACCGCCGCCCCCCCTTGGCCTTCCAGGTTCCCGAGCGACCGCCGCGCTTCTCGAGCAGTTCGAGGCCTTCGATGCGGATCCCGTGGTCGAGGCCCTTGGTCATGTCGTAGACCGTAAGGGCAGCCAGTGCCGCCCCCAGCATGGCCTCCATCTCGACGCCCGTGCGGCCGCGGCAGGCGGCGCGGCAACGCACCTCGAGCCGCTCGGGCCGGCGCGCACGAACTCGATCGCGAGGTGCTCGAGCCCCAGCGGATGGCACATGGGGATCAGCTCGCCCGTGCGCTTGGCGGCCAGCAGGCCGGCCGCGCGCGCGACCTCCTCCACCGGACCCTTGGGGCCCTGCGCGGCGAGCACGCGCGCGAGCACGCCCTTCGGGAACACGATCCGCGCGCGTGCGATCGCCGAGCGCGCCGTGACGGGCTTCTGCGAGACGTCCACC
The DNA here is from genome assembly GCA_963829015.1 of uncultured Planctomycetota bacterium. Classification (GTDB taxonomy): domain Bacteria; phylum Planctomycetota; class UBA1135; order UBA1135; genus JADJLZ01. The sequence continues at coordinate 1,974,499 of CAWHGR010000001.1, forward strand.
ATGCGCGCGGAGGCGCCCTTGGAAGCCCGTTTCAGGTGGCTCAAAGTGCGCGGCGCCCGGCGGGTCCTGGATGTCCTCGGCTTCATCGAGAACGCGACACTCTAGCGCGGCCGAAGGCGCATTTCCTTCCACCTGCGGGGGGCGCCGACGCTTCCTGGGCCAGGGGTATGATTTCCGTTCATGACCCCGCCGCTCGGACTCCGAAGCGTAGAGTGCGCGCCGCCCGTTCCGAACCACCCGTGACGAAGCAATCCTCCATGCGTCGAGCCCTGATCCACGTCCTGGCCCTCGTTTCCGTCTCCAGCCTCTCCTTCGCGCAGAGCTCCGCCGACCTGCGCAGCCTGGTCGAGCAGCGCGTGCAGGCGGCGGCATCCGGCAGCGTCGAGCTGGCGCTCGAGCAGGCCGGGACGATCGTCGGCCTGGCGACGGACGAGAACCGCGCCGGGCTGCGCGCCGACCTCGATCGCTACGTCGCGCGCTCGGCCGAGCTCTCGGAGCCCGCGCGCATCCTGGTCCTGGCCGCGCGCATGCGCCTGGGCGAGGCCGACCTGAAGGCCCTCGCAGGCGAGCTCGTCGCGCTGCTCGGCTCGCAGCAGGATCCCGTCGGACAGTCGGCCGCAGAGCTGCTCGCCGATCGCAGCTTCCGCACGCTGCGCGACGCGGAGATCGATCCCGCCGTCAAGGCGCTGGGCGCGGGCGCCAAGGACGCGCAGCGCTCGCCGGCCTATCGCCTGTCCTGCGCGGTGGCGCTGCACGTGCAAGGCCGGGCCGAGGGCCAGCGCGCCGCGCGCGCGCTGATGATGGAGTTCCTCGGTTCTTCCGACCCGCGCCTGCGGGCCCAGGGCGCGCTGGCGCTGGCCGAGGTCGGCGACCTGGAGACGCCGCGCAAGGAGCTCGAAGGCCTGGCGCTGGTGCCCACAACCGAGGGTCGGCTGGCCGGGGCCTACCTCAAGCAGGAGGAGATCCGCCGCGTCTACGACCGGCGCACCAAGAACGACCAGGAGTACGCCAGCAAGCAGCAGGAGGATGCCGATCCGCAGGCACGCAAGGACCTCGCGATCCTCGAGAAGCTGATCGACCTCGTGCGCCGCAAGTCGCTCGAGGGCGAGAAGGTCAAGCGCCAGGAGCTGATCGACGCCGCCTGCGACGGGATGCTGCGCAGTCTCGACGAGCACTCGAGCTTCATGACGCCCGAGGTCTACAAGAAGTTCGAGCAGGACCTCTTGATGCCGGAGTACGGCGGCATCGGCGCCTACGTGGGCGAGGACCCCGAGGACCACATCTTCACCATCACGCGCCCGATCTACTCGGGCCCTGCCTATCGCGCCGGCCTGCACTCCGACGACAAGATCGTGCGCATCGACGACTGGCCGACGATCACCAACGCGGGCTCGAAAGACGAAGTCGAGATCATCAAGCGCCTGAAGGGCAAGCCCGGCACCAAGGTCAAGCTCTACGTCTGGCGCCGCGGCATGGACCCGGCGCTGATCGACCGCCCGACCGAGGACATGGTGATCACGATCCAGCGCGAGGAGATCACCATCCCGCCGGTCAGCTCGCAGCTCCTGCCGGGCAAGCTCGGCCTGGTCGAGCTGCAGCAGTTCACGCGCGTGGCCAGCGACGAACTCGCCAAGAAGCTCAAGGAGATGCTCGACCAGGGCATGCAGGGCGTGATCCTCGACCTGCGCAACGACTCCGGCGGCCTGCTGACCGAGGCCTGCAACGTGGCCAACCTGATGCTGCCCAAGGGCAAGCTGGTGGTCTCGACCGAGAACCGCAGCGAGAAGGCCGAGAAGCTCTACACGCTCGCGGACCCGCTCATCCCGGCCGACATGCCCGTGGCGGTGCTGATCAACCGCTTCAGCGCCTCGGCCTCGGAGATCGTCTCGGGCGCGCTGCAGGACCACGGCCGCGCCGTGCTGGTCGGCCAGCGCAGCTACGGCAAGGGCTCGGTGCAGAACCTGCTCGCCATCCCGGGCGAGGAGGACGACCGCTACAGCGACGACAACGGCAACGGACGCTTCGACAACTGGGAGAAGCTGACGCTCGACCGCAACGGCAACGGCCAGTTCGACTTCGCCCCGCGCGCGCGCCTGACGATCGCGCGCTACCTCTTGCCCTCGGGCCGCTCGATCCACCGCGAGCTGGCCGAGGACGGCACCGTGGTCTCCGAGGGCGGCGTGGTGCCCGAGCTGACGGTCAACGCCCGGCGCATCGAGGGCTGGCGCGCCGAGGAGATGTACCGGCTCGTGCGCAAGGAGCACAAGATCCGCGAGTGGGTCGAGAAGAACCTGGGGTCGGAGCAGGAGCTGTTCAACCAGCTGGCCAACTGCGACGAGGACGACCTCGCGCGCTACCCGGGCTTCCAGGAGCTCTACGACAGCCTCAAGACCGTGCTCCCGCAACAGGACGTGCGCATGCTCGTGCGCAGCGAGATCCGCCGGCGCGTGCAGGACAGCCGCGGCGCGGCCTTCCCGGATGGAGACTACGAGGAGGACCTGCAGCTGCAGGCCGCGATCACCAGCGTGCTCGACCGGCTGCACAAGAAGCCGGCCGAGTTCGAGGAGTACGCGCGCACCTTCGATGCCAGCGGCGGCAAGGACGCCGCGCCGCAGCAGCTGGTGGCCTCCGCGACGCGCGACGACCAGCGCTCGCGCCTCAAGAACGCGCTGACGCTCGTCAGCGACGCGCGCACGCACGGCCAGCTCGACCCCAAGACCGCGGCCGAGCTCGAGCGCACCCTGACGGACGCCCTGACCAGCGGCGACCAGCCGAAGTAGTACGGAGCCAGGCTACTTTTTCACCCAATGCCCGGGACCGCACGTCGGCCCGTGACCGTTCGGGCAATGGGTGAAGAAGTAGCCTGGCTCCGTATTACCGCGCTGCCCGCTTCCCGTCCTTGTCGGCGATGTCCGCCAGGACGGGCAGCAGGAACTCGCGGCACAGGATCACGATCGTGGCCGTCAGCGGCAGCGCGATGAGCAGCCCGAACATGCCCATCGCGGACGCACCGGCCATCAAGGCGAAGATCACGACCACCGGGTGCAGCCCCAGGCTCTCGCCCAGGATGCGCGGCAGCAGCAGGTAGTTCTCGATCATCTCGGCCGCGAAGAACACCAGGCCCACGTGCCAGAGCGCGGTCACCACTTCGTACTCGAGCAGTCCGACGAGCAGTGCCAGCACGAAGCCCACGAACGAGCCCACGAAGGGCACGAGCGAGAGGAAGCCGGTTCCCAGGCCGAGCAGCAGCGCGAAGTCGACGCCCGCGATCCACAGGCCCAGGGCCAGGATGCCGCCCTTGATCAGGCACACCAGCAGGCGGCCGCGGAAGAAGTTCGCCAGCACCTCCCCCACCTGCCCGCCGATGCGCACGATGCGCTCGCGGTCGCGCCGCGGCAGGTAGCGCGCGATGAAGGAGTGGATGCGCTCGAGTTCGAAGAGCAGGAACCAGGTGTAGATCGGCAGCAGCACCAGCAGGCCCAGGAACTCCATCACCGAGCCGAAGACGCCCTTCACGACGCCGAATCCGGCACCCAGCGCGCTGCTGGTCACGCTGCCTGCCTCGGCGCTGCGTTCGGGCGTGAAGTACTCCTTCCACCACTCCTGGAAGCGCTTGCTCAGGTACGCCGCGCTCAGGTCCTCCGGCGGAACGGGCGTCGTGCCGTCGCTGTTCTTCTCGTGCGGCAGGTGCTCGACCAGCCACTGGATCTGCGGCCGGTACTTCTCGATCGCCTGGTCCACGCGCTGCGTGACCTTGGCGCCCAGGCCCTGCTCGCTGGCGAGCTCGCGCGCCAGTCCGCGGCCCTGGAAGAAGACCACCAGGCCGATGGCCATCAGGAGCGCCGCGAAGGCGCCGAAGATGAAGTTGACGGCGCGCTTGCGCTTCCAGCCGCGACGCTCGAGCTTGAGCACCAGCGGGTGCAACACGAAGGCCAGCAGGTAGCCCAGGATCAGCGGGTTGAGCACCGCACGCACGCTCCAGCAGAACCAGAGCACGACGAAAGCGAGCGTGGCGAGCGCCGCGCGCCGCCAGATGGGTGTCAGCCGGTCGAGCATCTCAGGCGTTCCCCTTGGCTTCGCCGCCCGGGCGCGGGAAGAGCTCCGGCGGCAGGCGCGGCCGGTAGCCGGCGACGAAGGCGCGGTCGAAGTCGAGGTCGGAGCGGAAGTCCTCGATCGTGTCGTTCTCCTGGCGGTTGAGCATGCCGGCCTCGACCAGCAGGAACACGATCCGGCCCCAGTCGAGCGACTCGCGCACGCCCCAGCGGCGCCAGACCTCGGCGGCCAGCGGCCCGAAGAGCTCGCCCGCGTACTGGCGCAGTCCGGCCAGGAGCTCCTGGCCCGAGACGTGCCGGTCGGTGCCCTCGGCCGCCTCGCGTCCGGCGAGCTTGACCGCGTGGTCGAGCGACTCGAACAGGAAGGCGTAGGCCTCGGGCGTGTAGCGGCCGTCGCTCAGCGCGAGCTTGCGCAGGGGATCGTTCATCGCGTGGGCACCGGGGCGCGGCGCGGGCCGCGCAGCGCGACGAGGCCGCGTTCGAGCAGCGCCTCGCCGGCCAGGTTGCGCTCGACATCCTGACGCGCGCCGAGCACCTCCGCCAGCCGGCGCTCGCGCAGGGCCGCGGGCAGGGCCGCCAGCTCGGCTGCACGCGCGCCATGCGCCAGCCCGGCCGGGTCGACGCCCGCGGCCGCACGCTCGGCGTCGAGCAGCAGGTCGAGCACCAGATCGAGGAAGCTGCGCGCGCGTGCACGCACCAGCGCCGCGTCGGTCTTGCCGGCGAATTCGCCCTCGAGCTCGAGCAGTTCCTCGAGCGCCGCGGCCGAGGCCAGCTCGCCGCGCGCCAGCGCACAGGCGAGCTCGAGCTGCCGTGCGGCGTTCTCGCGCGCGAAGCGCAGCGCGCGCCCGGGCGAGCCGCGCGCCCAGCGCACGAGCGGCTCGGCCTGCGCGCCCACGAGCCCGTGCCGCGCCAGCACGGCGCGCGCGTCGGCGGGCGCGAGCGCGGTGAAGGCCACGCGCACGCAGCGCGAGAGCGTCGTCGGCAGCAGCTGGTCGAGGCGCGCGGTCTCGAGCACGATCAGCACGCGCACGCCGGGCTCCTCGAGCGTCTTGAGCAGCGAGTTCTGCGCCGAGTTCGTCAGGCGCTGCGCGTCGCGCACGAGCACCACGCGCCAGCCGCCCTCGCGCGCGCGCAGGGCCAGGAAGTCGCCCAGCGTCGGACCGTGCTCGCTCTCGCCGCCCGCGCGCACGCGCTCGACCAGGATCTGCTCCTCGCCCTCCTCGAGCGCGTCGAGCACGAAGAGATCGGCGTGGCTGCCGGCCGCCAGCCAGCGGCAGGCGGCGCAGCTGCCGCAGGCGGGCGCAGGTCCGCGCTCGCACAGGAGGCCCGCGGCCAGCGCGCGCGCCGCGAGGAACTTGCCCACGCCCTCGGGCCCGTGGAAGAGCAGCGCGTGCGCCAGCCGGCCCGCGCGCGCGGCGCGGAACAGGCCCTCGAGCAGCGCTGCGTGGCCGTAGAGCTCAGAGGACACGCGCAACCTCCCGCAGCAGCGCGGCCGCGACGGCATCCTCGCTGCCCGAGGCGTCCACGCGCACGACGCCGCGGCTCTGCTCGGCGTAGCGCGCGTAGCCGCGCGCCACGGCGCGCTGGAACTCGAGATCGCGCCGTTCGATGCGATCGCTGGCGGCCCCGCGGCGCTCGAGGGCCAGTTCGAGCGGCAGGTCGAGCCACAGGACGAGGTCGGGCGCCGGCTGGCCGGCCCAGGTCGAGAGCAGCGCCAGCACCTCGGCCTCGGAGAGGCCGCCCGCGACCGCCTGGTAGGCAAACGTCGAGGGATGGAAGCGCTCGCAGACCACGTGCTCGCCGCGCGCGAGCGCCGGCTCGACGAGCTGCTCCAGCATCTGCGCGCGCGCGGCGGCGAAGAGCAGCGTCTCGGCGCGCGGGAAGATCTCCAGCTCGCGCGCCAGCAGCAGCTCGCGCAGGCCCTCACCCAGCGCGGTGCTGCCGGGCTCGCGCAGGTGCTGGACCCTGGCTCGGGTCTGCGCGGTCAGGCTGCGCGAGAGAAGCCCGGCCTGCGTGCTCTTGCCGCAGCCGTCGATGCCGTCGAGCACCAGGAAGCGGCCGCGCGGGGAACTCGGTGCGGGAGGCGCCATCGAGCGGGGATTCTGCTCCGGACGGGGCCGCGCGGCAACCGCCGATGACCTTGGAAGCGCGCGCGCCGATGGTGTAGAACCCCTGGCGAGGGTATGCGCGCGTTGGCCCAGGACTTCGAATGCCGCGACGAGGCGCAGGGGCGAGCCTGCCGCCTGCGCGTGCGCGCGCAGCCCGGAGCGCGCCGCGAGGGCCTCGCGGGCACCTGGAATGGCATGCTCAAGCTGGCTGTCAGCGCTCCGCCCGAGGACGGGCGCGCGAACGAGAGCCTCGTGCGCCTGCTCTCCAAGCTGCTCGGCCTGAAGCACAAGCAAGTCGCGCTGCTCTCCGGCGCGAAGGCGCGCACCAAGGAATTCCGCGTCGAGCTCCCCTGCCAGACGGTGCGCGAGCGCCTGGCGCAGCGGCTCGACGCCCAGGCGGAGGACGCATGAAGGACTGCCCGCTCGATCGTTCCGTCGAAGGCACGCTGGCCGAGCTCGTCGCACGCGGGATCGAGGCGCCGCGCGCGCTCTACCTGCTCGGCACGGGTGCCGGACTGCTGCCGCAGAAACTGCGCCAGGGCGCGGCGCTCCCGCTGTCCGAGCTGCGCTCGGTGCCGCGCGCCTGGCGCGAGCTCGAGCTCTACCACGGCGAGCTCGCCGGCGCGCCCGTCTGGATCCTCGAGGACGCGCCCGGTCCGCCGGAGCTCGGCAACAGCCTCTCGCCCGAGGACCCGCCCTGGGTCGCGGGCTGGCCCTGCTGGCTCGCGGCCGCCGCGGGTGCGAGCCTGTGCGTGCACACCTCGGCCGGCCCCGCGCTGCCGAGCGCGCAGCCAGGCGGCGCCGAGCCGGGCATGATCGCGCTGGTGCGCGACCACATCAACCTCTCCGGCCGCACGCCGCTGGTCGGACTCTCCGAGTCGCGCCTCGGCCCGCTGTTCCCCGACCAGTCGCGCCTGCACCACCACGAGCTGCGCAAGCAGGCGCTCGCGGCCGCGCGCAAGCTCGGGCTCTCCTGCTGTGAAGCGGTCGTCGCCTGCGTCGCCGGCCCGACGCTCGAGACACCCGCCGAGCGGCGCTTCTGGGCCACGGCGGGCGCCGACGTCGCGGTGCAGGAGCTGGTCAACACGCTGCACGCCTGCGCGCACTCCGGCCTCTCCGTGCTCGAGCTCGTCGCGCTCACCGACCGCGGCGAGGGCGTGCAGGACATGGCCGGCCTGGTCGCGAATGCGCTCGCGATCGCACCGGGCCTCGAGGACCTGCTGCTCGAGATCGCGCCCGCCGTCGCGCACGCCGCGGCGGAGCTCGGCGTCGAGGAACAGGCGTGACGATCGCCCGATGAAGGCGCTGCCTCGGATCGCCGTCTTCGTCTCCGGCGGCGGCCGCAGCCTCGAGAACCTGGCCGAGAAGATCCGCGCCCACGAACTCGAGGTCGAACTCGCGCTGGTCGTCTCGAACGCGCCCAAGGCCTTCGCACTCGAGCGCGCCAAACGCATCGAGATCCCCTCGCTGGTGCTCGACCCCGAGCGCAAGCTCACGCCCGAGGAGTTCAGCCGCGAGGCCTTCCGCGCCGCCGAGGATGCGCGCGCGGATCTCGTCGTGCTGGCCGGCTTTCTGCGCCTGCTGGTCATCCCGGAGAAGTGGATCGGCCGCGTGCTCAACATCCACCCCGCGCTGCTCCCGGCCTTCGGCGGCAAGGGCTTCTACGGCGACAAGGTCCACGCCGCCGTGCTCGCCAGCGGCGCCAAGGAATCCGGCTGCACCGTCCACTACGTCACCAACGAGTACGACAAGGGCCCGATCGTCCTGCAGCGCAAGGTACCCGTGCTCCCCAACGACGACGTGCACACGCTCGCCACGCGCGTCTTCGAGGCCGAGAAGCTCGCACTGCCCGAGGCGATCCGTGAGCACTTCAGGCGCATGCACCGCCGCGAGGGCCTGATCTCGTTCGTGCTTCTTCCCGCCGCAGCGCCAATCAACGGAAAGGGCATTTGCTCGGAGTACATGCGCCTTTTTCCCGAGGCTCCATCGCTACGGGTAAAATCCGGCGATGAGAACGGCGCCGAGCTGGATTGCGGCGGGTTTCGGACGCTCCTGACCTTGGCACCGCATCCGATCCCGGACGGAGAGGCCGAGGCTTGCCTCCAGTTCAGCGCGGGAACCGAGGAAGGTGACGAGGATGCGTGTGCTGCCCACCACGCGCACCTCGTGGTCCTCTCCATGAACCCGAAGAGGGATAATGAGGGGCGACTCCGCCACATGCGAGTACTCGCGGCCACACTCGAAGCGCACGACGGCATCGCGGTCTACGATGCACCGGCGACCCACATGCGTGCGTTCTTCGTCGACGAAGCCGTCAGTGATTTTCCGGCTCTGGCATTGCTCGCGTTGACCCGCATTCCAGACGGGGGCGGCCGCTGTGGATTCATCGCGCTCGACCCGGGACGGCTCGATGGTCCCGACCTCATCGTGACCGCAGGCCAGGGCCAGGAGCTCGAGGCCTACAACCAACTCCTCAGTCTGAGCTGGTACGTGATGCAGCTCGGGAGGCCGCTCATCGCCGGCGAGACAGTCGGAAGCACCGACGACCAGCGCCTTCTGTTGCGAGAAACGCGGTCGCCGCTGGATCCCGCGCGATCGGCGTTGCGCTTCGAGCTTCCCGCCCCCTGAAACGCGCCGCTACTTGCCCTTCGCCAGGTAGTCGAGGAAGCGCCACTCCAGGCTGTCGGTGGAGCCGTTCTTTCCGCTCAGTGGCACTCCGTAGACCTCGAGCACGACCGCCTCGAAGTCCTTGTCCTCCTCGCGCGCCGCGAGCGCCTTCAGCAGCTGCTTCCATTTCGCCGCCGACTGCGCCGCGCCGGCCTTGTCGCCCATGGTCTCCAGCCACCAGGCGAAGCCGCTCCTGTACGCGCGGAAGAACTCCTTGTAGTCGGCGATCACCTCTTGCGTCGGGTAGGTCTTCTCGCCGGCCGCCTTGCCGAAGAACGGGGCGACCACGTAGGCGCGCTTGGAGAGCTCCTCGGCGGCCAGCAGGAAGTGCGCGTCCTTGTCCTTGGCGATCAGCGGGTCGGGGTCGGTTGGCCGCTCCTTGACGAACTGCTTCTCGGCGTTCTTCTGTCCGTTGCGCAGCGCCTTGATGTAGTGGTCCTTGCCCATCCCCTCGTGCCATTGGTTCTTGCGCACGCCGTCGAAGGGCGCCGCCGGGATCGGCGGCAACGTTCCCCCGCTGGGCGCGCCGCCGGGCACGAACTTTTCGTAGGGCTGGGTGCGCGCGCCCGTCGTGCCGCGGCCGCCGTCGCCTTCGAGGGCATTGCAGCTGCCGCACACGGCGATGGCCATGTTCATCGCCATCGCCTGCTGCAGGTGCAGCGCGTCGTTGTCGCCGTAGCACATCCAGAGCAGCGCCTGCGTCGCCTGCAGCACCATGTGCTCGAGCTTGCCGGTGGGCTCGAAGCGGTCCATCGGCATGCAGGTCTTGAACTCCTTGTCGTAGACCCAGGGCGGGTACTCGAGCGCGATCACCAGGTTCCAGTCGAGCCAGAACGTGGTCCAGAGCGTCGCGTCCTTGGTCCAGATCAGCGCCTGCTGGCCGGGATCGACGAGCCCGTTGTAGCCGACCAGCTCGATGAAATCGCGGCGCGTGGGCGCGAACAGGATCGAGAGCGGCACGCCGTTCTTGGGTGCGAGGCCGAGCGCGTCGGGATGGCAGAGCGTGTCGCGCAGGTGCTGCGCGGCCGTCTTCTGCGCCTCGCTCGCGCCGAAGAGCGTGAACAGGCTCTTGTCCGTCGCGCTCTCGACCTTGGCGAGCCCCGCCGGCTTCCAGGCCTTGATCCAGCCCTTGAGCGTCTCGACGTCGGCCTTGGCCGCGGTCGCCGGCGCATCGCCCTTGCCGCCCAGCCAGTCGATCCAGTGCGATTCGGTGTCGAGCAGCCCGTTGGCGAGCGAGCGCAGCGTTTCGGTCGAGGCCTTGTCGGAGAGCGCCCAGACCGGATAGGCGATGTCGAAGAGGCCGAGTTGCAATCGCACGCAGTGATCCGCGAGCAGCTTGTCGCCGGGCACGTCCTCGGCCTTGGCCGCGTGCAGACGATCCTTGAGCAGCTCCTTGCCGAGAGCGGCGAAGTCCGGCTGGTCGTCGCCGGCGGCGGGAACGAGGAACGGGGCGAGGACGAGGGCGAGTGCGGCGATCAAGGCTTGGACTCCTCGGGGGAAGGGACCCGGGCGGGCAACGGTACCTCCCTACCGAGGTGCGCGAGCAGGGTGACGAGGCTCTTCACGTCGTCAAGGTTGTGTTGGAAGACGCCTTCGAGCCGATGCGCTCGTCCGTGCAGGAAGTCGAACCAGGCCGCGGGCGCGAACGAGCCGGGCAAGTCGTCCTCGCGCTCGACCCCGCACAGCTCGCTGCTCCAGCGTGCGCAGCCGGCAGTCGGCGAACTGCCCGCGGTAGCGCCGGCGCAGCGGCCAGTACAGGTCGAGGTGCGGCTTCTCGGCGAAGGGCGGCGCGATGCCGTGCAGGCGCATCTTGTCCTCGAGCCGGTGCCTGTCGAAGGACTTGCCGAAGAAGCTCACGACGTAGGCCGCCGCGCGGATGCGCCCGGCGACGAGCTCGAGCAGCGCCCGCTCCTCGGCCGGCTCGGAGAGGAAGCCCTGCCAGACCTCGAAGCGGCCCGCCTCGAAGCGCCCGAGGCCGACCAGCCAGACGTAGGTCCCGCTGCCGCCCGACAGGCCGGTCGTTTCGGTGTCCAGGTACAGCGCGTCGGCGGGATCGAGGTCGGCGAGCCGTTCGTCGCGCGCCTCGCGCGCGAGCACGAGCCGATCCGCCGCGAGCGCGTCGCAAAGCTCGCAGCCCGCCGTGGCGCTCGCAGCCGGTGCGCCGCGCCAGGATCGATTCCTCGCGCTCGAGCCGCTCGGGCAGCCGCGGTGCCGGCGCTCGCGCCGCGCGCCGCGCGAGCTGCTCGCGCACGCCGGGCGCGGCTGCGGGCTCGCGCCGCAGGCGCGCGAGCCTCTCGCGCAGGCTCTCGCTCACGCGGGCGCCTCCGCGCTCGCCGCGGCCTCGATCTCGCGCGGCGCGAGCGCCGGGCCCGCGAGCAAGTGCTCGAGGATGCGCCGCGCGGTCTCCTTGCCGAGCATGCCGACCTCCTCGAGCGGCCCGACGCAGGCCGGGCAGCCGTGCGTGCAGGCGCAGCGCGCGATCACCTCGAGCGCCGCCGAGAGCAGCGCGCGCTGCGAGCGGAAGAGGATCTCCGAGAGGCCGACGCCGCCCTGCACGGCGTCGTAGAGGAAGATCGCCGGGCGGCGGAAGTGCGGCGAGCGCACCTGCGTCGAGATCCCCAGGTCGCGCGGCTGGCAGCGCAGAGCACCAGCGGCGCGACGCGCCGCAGCGAGCATGCCCAGCGCCGCGCCAGGCGGCACCGCGGTCGCCGCCCGATCAGGCCCAGCTCGGCCGCGCTCTCGTCCGAGAGCGTGAGCACGAAGGCCTCGCTGTCGAGCTCCTCGGCCGGCAGGTGGATGTCCTCCGCGCCGACGTTCTCGCGCGTGTAGAAGCGGATCTTCTTGTACTGCGTCGCGAGCGTGGTCACGTGCACCTCGCCGCGCCAGATCGACCAGTCCTCGGCCGCGTCGGCGCTGCGCTCGCGCGCGGCGCGCTCCTCCAGGCGCAGGACGCGCACGTCGACGTCGACCTCGGCCTCGGTGAAGTAGTCGCTCTCGACGCGCCGCGCGTAGGCGCGCCGGTTCTTGTGGTCGAAGCGCTCGATCTTCCAGGTCTCGCCCTCGACCTGGTAGATCGCGCCCTGGTGCACGGTCGTGATCGAGGCCGCGCGGTCGATCTCGCCGATGGCCTTCTTGGTCTAGGCGTCGAGCACCAGCACGTTGTCCGGGTCCTCGCCGCCGAGGTGACGTCTTGCGCGGGGTAGGCGTCCGCCATCCACTACCACGTGCCGTCGCGCTTGACGAGGAAGCGCGATTCCTCGGCCAGGTAGTCGAGGACCGCCGAAGCGTCGCGCGCCGCGCCGAAGCCCGTGTCCGACGCGATCGAGCCGTCCGCGTCCGCGCGGAACGGGCAGCTCGAAGGCCGCGCACTTCACCTGCTCGGAGAGGATCACGAGGTTGTCGGGTCGAGGCCGAGCTTCTCCTGCGGCGTGCCGAAGAGCTGTTCGGGGTGTGCGCGAGGTACTGGTCCACCGGATCCGAGCGCGCGATCAGCACGGCCAGCGACGGCTTCTGCCCGCGGCCGACGCGGCCCGCGCGCTGCCAGAACGAGGCCTGCGAGCCCGGGTAGCCGACGAGCACGGCGACGTCGAGCGCGCCGATGTCGATGCCCAGCTCGAGCGCGTTGGTCGAGACCACGACCTTGACCTTGCCCGCGCGCAGGCCCTGCTCGATCTCGCGCCGCAGAGTCGGGCAGGTAGCCGCCGCGGTAGCCGCGGATCTCGTCGGGATGCAGGCCGAGCGCGCTCGCCGCCTCCTTCAGGTAGCGCGTCAGCACCTCGACCGCCGTGCGGCGCTGGCAGAAGAAGATCGTCTGGTGGTCCGGGCCCGCAGAGCGTGCGCGCGCGAGCTCGCGCGCTTCCTCGAGCGCGTTCGCGCGCAAGCCCGCGACCGCGTTCAAGCAGCGGCGGGTTGTAGACGCCGAAGGTGCGCTGCGCCCGAGGGCGAGGCGTCCTCGTCGATCGACGCGCACCGTCCGGCCGACAAGCTTCGCGACGTGCGCCGCGGGCTCGCTCAGCGTCGCCGAGCAGCAGCAGGAACTGCGGGTTGCTGCCGTAGTGCCGCGCGATGCGCACGAGACGCCGCAAGACGTTCGCGACGCTCGAGCCGAAGACGCCCGAGAGCGTGTGCACTTCGTCGATCACGACGAAGGCGCAGGTCGCGGAAGAGCTCGCGACCACTTGGCGTGGTTGGGAAGGATCCCGGCGTGCAGCATCCAGGGATTCGTGAGCACGAGGTGCCCGCGATCGCGCAGCGTGCGGCGCACCGAGGGCGGCGTGTCGCCGTCGTAGGTGAAGGCGTGCCAGTCTTCCCCCAGCGCCTCGACCTCGCTCGTCAGCACCGCCGATCTGGTCCTGGCTCGAGCGCCTTCGTCGGGAAAGAGGAACAGCGATCGCGCGCGCCGCCTGCGTCTCGAGCAGCGCGCTGCAACACGGGCAGCGTGTAGCAGAGCGTCTTGCCCGAGGCCGTCGGCGTCGCGACCAGCACGTCCTCGCCCGCCAGCGCGTGGCGCACGAAGCGCGCCTGGTGCTCGTAGAGCTCGCGGATCCCGCGCTTCTGGAAGAGCTCGACGAGGCGCGGATCGAGGCCCTCGGGGAACGGCTCGAGCCGCGCCAGTCGCGGCGGCACGACCTGCCAGCGCTCGAAGCGCGTGCGCCAGCGCGGCTCGGACTGCAATGCCCGCACGAGCTGGCCCAAGTCCTTCGCCCCGCGCGCACGGCGCGCCCCGCCCTTGTTCGGTTCCGCCATCCCCTGGCCCCCCTTGGCCGTTAGGCAGAGGTTAGGGTCGCCGGCATCCGCGCGCAAGCCTTCACGGTCCGCGCAGGATCTCCAGCAGCCGCTCGTGCAGCTTCTGGTCCTGCGCCACCGCGCGGTGATCGTCGAACATCAGTTCGACCTCCTCGCCCGCTTTGGCCTCGCGCGCGCGGCCGACCTCGATGCGCGACTCCTTGCCGGTCAGGCTGGTGAACTTGACCGAGACGCGCTCGTCCCAGGGCGGATCGATCAGCGGGCTCAGATGGTGCGCGGCGCGCAGGAAGCACAACGAATCGAGCACGCTGCGCAGCTCCTTGGCCTCCTCGGTGCCTTCTCCGCGCACCCACTGGCCGCTCTTGTTGCGCAGGTAGCGCAGGTCCTTGCCCAGGCCCTGGATCGCAAGCGCGACCTGCTCGTACTCGGGGATGGTCCCGAGGTTCATGCTCCAGAAGGCGTCGAAGGGGCGCACGACGCTGTCGTAGAGCGACTGCGGCACGAGCGAGCAGGCGTTCTCGCCGCGGCGCTGGAAGAGGCGGCAGTCCTTGCCGTCCTTGTTCTTGGCCGCATCCCCGAACCAGCCGCCCTGGGTCTGGCCGCCGACGGCCACCCAGACGGCTGCGGCCTCGTCCGACTCGGGCAGGCTCTGGCCGATGCGGAACTCGTCGAGCTCGACCTTCTCGAGTTCGCCCAGCAGGTCCTCGACCTTGGCGCTGTCGGCGCGCAGCGGCTTGTCCAGGCCGTGCTCGCCGCGCCGGCGCTGCGCGACCTGCCAGAGCTTGCCCAGGCGCGAGAAGTACAGCTCGCCGCCCGCGTTCGCCAGCGTGATCGTCAGCACGTCCTCGCGCCGCGCGCGCAGGAGGTGGCCGTCGACCATGTCCTCGAGCGGGAAGCCCGCCAGCCAGACGCGGTATTGCTCGAGACTCCAGGCGACGCCCAGTCCCTCGCGCACGCCGTACCAGACCTGGCCCTCGACGTGGCCGGGCCGGCCGAGGCGCAGCGCCTGCTTCGTGCCGTCGCGCAGCTCGAGCTCCAGGCGCAGCTCCGGCGGCTCCAGGCCGAGAGAGTCCAGCGGGCCGCCGAGCTCGTCCACGTAGCCCGTGTGGTGCAGCGCGCCGAGCTGCTGCAGCCAGGTCGCCACCAGGTTGGGATCGAGCTCGAGGCCCTCGGTTCCCGGCGCGATCGAGCGCCAGCCCTCGTCCCCGCGCTCGAGCTCGAGCGAGATGTCGGTCGGCTGCTGCGCGCCCTCGCGCAGCAGCGTGCCCGAGCGCCGCACGCGCACGACGTCGCCGGGGACGAACTCCAGCGCCAGGTCGGTCTTGAAGTCCTCGAGCTGCCGGTCGGCCGCCGTGTCGAGGTCGCGGCGCACGCGCAGGTAGCGCCCGCGCACGCGCACGTTGACGCTCTGGTTGTCGGCGTCGAGGCCGCCGATCTCGACGCGCTCGTGGTGGCTCTGGCCGTCGACCAGCTCCTCGATCTCGAGCACGATGCGCGGCGGCTCGAAGCCCAGCGCGCGCGGGTCGAGCTCGCTCTGCGGCAGCGCGCGCCCGCGCGCGGCCAGCGCCACGTTCAGCAGGTGGTCGACGCTGCTGGCGTTGGCCGGCATGGGGCTCGGGTCGACCAGGCGCCAGCCGCCGCGCTCGTCGCGCTCGACACGGATGCGCCAGTCGCGCGTGATGTTCTCGGCGATGATGCAGCGCACGCGCGCGGCGTCGAAGCCCGGGAAGAGCGCGTCCTCCTGCACCTGCACGCCCTGCACGTCGTGGCGCACGCTGAAGTACAGCGCCAGGCCGGCCGCGGCCACGACCCCGGCCAGCACGAGCTCGCGGCCCCACTTCACCGGCGCCTCCGCCAGGCGGTGAAGAGGCCCAGCACGAGCGAGAGGAGCGGCGGCGCCCAGACGATCCACAGGTGCGCGCTGGCGACGCGCTCGGGGTCCTGCAGGTCGAGGCGCCGCTCCTGCTGCGCGCGCGGCCGGAGGCTCACGCGCCACTCGCGCGCCGCGGCCCAGTTGAAGGCGTACAGGAACAGGTCGCGGTCGTCGTCGAACTTGACGTTGACGAAGGAAGCCGCGGCGCCGAAGACGAAGACGTGCGCCTCGGCGCGGCCGTCCTCGCTCGCGCGCAGCGGCGTGCCGGCGCCCGGCTGCGGCGGGAAGAGGATCGCGGCTCCCAGCACGAACGGACCGCGGCGCTCGGCAGGCGGCGCCTCGGGCCGCCAGTCGCCGACGTTGCTGCCCTCGAGCGGCAGGTCGAGCCACGAGCCCTCGGCCGAACGCAGCACCTGCAGCACGGTCGATCCGGGCAACCCGTGCCCGACGTCGAGCGCGTGCGCGTTGACGATCGAGACGCGCCGGCCGCTGCGCCGCAGCGGTTCGGTGATCGGGTGCTGCGAGAGGCCCGTCGCGTCCACGATCTGGTACCCGCAGGCGTTGGTGCCGAACTGCGGCTGTCCGGTGACGTCCAGCTGCCCGCGGCAGACGATCCCGCGCGGGGCGATCTCCAGACCCCAGGGCGAGAGCAGCGTGGCGAGCGAATTCTGCGCCGGCAGCGGGTCGGGGCCGGGGGCACAGACCATCCGGCCGCCGCGCTCCACGTAGCGCTTGATCGCGGAGAGCTCGGCCGGTGCGAAGGGCTGCAGCGGGCCGATCGAGGCCAGCACGCGGCAGTCGTCGGGCACCTCGGGCGTCTTCTGCGCGTCCCAGCTGCCGACCACGAAGCCGTCCGCCTCGAGCGCCGCCTTGAGGTTCGAGAGGCCCAGGATCTCGCCGCTCTGCGGATCGTACTCGCCGTGTCCGACGGTGAAGAGCACGCTCGGGCTGTCCTGGCGCGCGACCTTCATCAGCGCGTTGACCAGCGCCTCCTCGCCGCGGAAGTTGACCATGCTCGGCGCACGCACTGCGCCCTGCTGGCCCAGCGGATCGCCCGGATCGAAGTCGGCGATGTCGCCCCAGAGCTTGAGCAGCGCGTGGCGCCTGCCGGCCGAGACGCCCAGCATGCCGCCGGGCTGGACCTCGCGCGTGCCGAGTTCGTTCAGGCGCGCCTGCGTGCGCTCGTCGGCGCGCCCGGCCGGAAGTTCATGCATCACCAGGCGCACGCGGCCGCCCGAGGCGTCGCGGATCACGTACAAGAGGCGCCGCACGCGCTCCTGGGCCTTCTCGGCCAGCTCCTCGAGCGGGAACCCGACCGCGCGGAAGAAGACGTCGACCGTGACCTCGTCGGGCAGCCGCGAGAGTGCCTCGAGCGCGGCGGGCTCGAGCGTGTTCTCCGCCGAGCGCGTCCAGTCGAGGCGCACGCGCAGCAGCGAGAACTCCGACAGGCGCATGAGGAAGAAGGCCAGCACCGCGAAGAGCACGGCCGAGACCGCGAACTGGGTGCCGAAGCGCAAGCGCGTCGCGCGGCCCGCGCTTTCCGGTCTGCCTAGCGCCATCGGCGGATCTCCAGCACGCGCGTCGAGAGGAACAGGAAGAACGCGGTCCAGGCGGCGAAGAACACCACGAAGGCCGAGTCGACCGCTCCGAGCAGGAACGAGGTCACGAGGTGCGAGGGCACGTCCATCGAGCCCACGGCGCGCGCCAGCAGCTCGTTGCCCGAGAGCGAGGCCAGCAGCGGCGCCATGACGATGCACAGGTTGAGGATCACGGCCGAGAACGCGGCCACGATCGGGGTGCTGGTCAGGCTGCTCGTCCACAGCCCCGTGGCGCAGAAGAGCGCCGAGCAGAGCACGCTGCCCAGCCAGCCCCCGGCGAGAAGACCCCAGTCGATCGGCGCGCCCTGCGCGGCCAGCACCACGGCATAGAGGAAGACCGTGCCCCAGAGCAGCGCCATGAAGCTCAGCGCGGCCGCGAACTTGCCGCAGATCACGGCCAGGTCGCTGACGGGCGCCGTGAGCAGGTACTCGAGCAGGCCCGAGCGCGATTCCTCGCTCAGCATGCGCATCGTCAGGAGCGGCGGGAAGAGCACGCACAGCGCCCAGAAGACGGACGATTCGCCCAGCGCGCGGCGGAAGGCCCCGTCGATCTCGCCTCCGCCGATGCGCAGGTAGACCAGGAACAGGTAGCCGTTCACCAGCAGCGCGATGCACAAGAGCGTCCAGGCCAGCGGCCCGAGGAACAGCGCCGCGAGCTCGCGGCGGTAGATGGCGCTGAATCCGCGCATGCTTCAGCCCTGGGCCGGCCCCGGCGGCGGCGCGGCGGTCTCGTCCGGACCGACCGGGCGCGAGAGGTCGCGCTGCGCGCCGCGGTCGAAGGGGTTGAGCGAGTAGATCTGCTTGCCGGCCGGCGCGGGCGCCGGACTCGGCGCGCCGCCGAGGTTGACCTCCAGGCCCGTGGGCTCGGCGTGCACGGCCGCGGGCGCCGGCGCCGCGGCAGGCGGCAGCTCGTCGTGGCCCAGCGCGAAGCGCGCGAAGATCTGCTCCAGCGTCGGCGCGCGCCAGGAGAGCTCGCGCAGCGCCCAGCCGCGCACGCGCGCCAGCGCGCCGGCCTCCTCGCGCAGGTCGGTCTCGCAGACGAGCTCGAACTGCTGGTGGATCCCGGCCTGGCCGCAGTCGCGCACCGCGCGCACGCCGGCGATCGAGCCCAGCAGGCGCGCGGCCGCGGGCGCGTCGGCGCCCAGCACGGCCTCGATGCGCACGTGGCTGCCGCCGGCCAGCGTGCGCACGAGCTCGGCCTGCGTGCCGTCGGCCGCGATGCGGCCCTTGTGGACGATGATCACGCGCGGGCAGACGGCCTCGATCTCGGGCAGGATGTGCGAGGAGACCAGCACGGTGTGCGCGTCGGCCAGCTCGCGCAGGATCGTGCGCACCTCGATGCGCTGCAGCGGATCGAGGCCGCTCGTCGGCTCGTCGAGGATCAGCACCTCGGGCTCGGCGAGCAGCGCCACGGCCAGGCCCACGCGCTGGCGCAGGCCGCGCGAGAGGTTGCCGACCAGGTCGCGCGAGCGCTCGCGCACGCCGACGCGCTCGAGCACGCGCCGGGATGCGCTGCTGCGCCTCGGCGCGCGGCAGGCGGTGCAGGCGCGCGTGGAAGGCGAGCATCTCCTCGACGCGCAGCTCGCGGTACAGCGGCACGCTCTCGGGCAGGTAGCCGATGCGCGCGCGCACCTCGAGCGAGTGGTTCATCACGTCGAAGCCCGCCACGCGACACGGCCCCGCGCGTGGCCGGCAGGTAGCCCGTCAGGACGCGCATCGCGGTCGTCTTGCCGGCCCCGTTGGGACCGAGCAGGCCGACGACCTCGCCCTTCTCTACCTCGAAGGAGATGTCGTCGAGCGCGGTGACGCTGCCGAAGCTGCGCGTCAGATGGGAGACCGAGATCACGCGCGGAGCGTAGCGAGGGGTCGCAGGGCTCACAACGGAGACCGCTGCAGCGCGCACTGCTGGAACGGGCACCGCCGGCGAGACGGACCTGGCAGACACGCTCGCCGACGGCCCCAGTGTCGCGCCGGCAGGGGCAAAGTGCGTGCCGCAGCGCGCTGGCATCACCCGCGTGCTCGAGCGGGCTGCGGCGCAGCCGGGAAGCGCGCCCCTGTGCGGAAGCGCAGAGCGCGCTGTGCGCCGCCGCTCAGGTCTTGACTTCGAAGTCCGCGTCGACGGGCTCGTCGCTGCCCTTGCCGCCCGGGGCCTCTCCCTGGGCGCCGCTCGGGGGCGGCGTGCTCGCCTGCTGCTGCTGGTAGATGATCTGGCCCAGGCGCTGGGCCGCGGTGCGGAAGCTCTCGAGCGCCGACTCGATCTTGGCCTTGTCCTCGCCCTTCAGCGCCTCGCGCAGCGCGTCGCGGCCGGTCTCGATGGCCTTGACATCGGCCTCGGGCAGCTTGGCGCGGTGCTCGGCGAGCGACTTCTCGATCTCGTGGATCTCCTGCTCGGCGCGGTTCTGCAGGTCGACCAGCTCGCGCTTCGCCTTGTCCTCGGCGGCGTGCGCTTCCGCCTCGCGGCGCATGCGCTCGACCTCGTCCTTGGAGAGGCCCGAGGAGGACTCGATGCGGATCTTCTGCGTCTTGCCCGTGCCCTTGTCCTTGGCGGTCACGTTCAGGATGCCGTTGGCGTCGATGTCGAAGATGACCTCGATCTGCGGCAGGCCGCGCGGCGCGGGCGCGATGCCGTCGAGCTGGAAGTGGCCCAGCGTGCGGTTGTCGCGCGCGAACTCGCGCTCGCCCTGCAGCACGTGGATCTCGACGCTGGGCTGGTTGTCGCTGGCGGTCGAGAAGACCTGGCTCTTGCGTGGTCGGGATGGTGGTGTTGCTTCTCGATCAGCTTGGTGCACACGCCGCCCAGCGTCTCGATGCCGAGCGAGAGCGGCGTGACGTCGAGCAGCACCACGTCCTTGACCTCGCCGCCGAGCACGGCGCCCTGGATCGCGGCACCGATGGCCGACGACCTCGTCGGGGTTGACGCTCTTGTTGGGCTCCTGGTCGAAGAGCTTCTTGGCCAGCGCCTGCACGCAGGGCACGCGCGTCGAGCCGCCGACCAGGATGACCTCGTCGATCTGCTTGGGCTCGAGACCGGCGTCCTTGAGCACCTGCAGGCAGGGCCCCTTGGCGCGGTCGACCAGGCCGTCGATCAGCGCCTCGAACTTCGCGCGCGTGATCGGTCATCTGCAGGTGCTTGGGACCCGAGGCGTCGGCCGTGATGAAGGGCAGGTTGACGTCGGTCTGGTTGAGCGAGGAGAGGTCGATCTTGGCCTTCTCCGCGGCCTCCTTCAGGCGCTGCAGCGCCATCGGGTCGCTGGCGCACGTCGATGCCCGAGGACTTGCGGAACTCGTCCGCGATGTGGTCCATCAGCGCCTTGTCGAAGTCGTCGCCGCCGAGGTGCGTGTCGCCGTTCGTGGCGAGCACCTCGAAGACGCCGTCGCCGATCTCGAGGATCGAGATGTCGAAGGTGCCGCCGCCGAAGTCGAAGACCGCGACCTTGCCGGACTTCTTCTTGTCCAGGCCGAAGGCCAGCGCGGCCGCCGTGGGCTCGTTGATGATGCGCTCGACCGTGAGGCCGGCGATCGTGCCCGCGTCCTTGGTGGCCTGGCGCTGGCTGTCGTTGAAGTAGGCCGGCACCGTGATCACGGCGCGCGTGACCTTCTCGCCGAGGTAGGCCTCCGCGGCCTCCTTCAGGTAGCCGAGCACCGCGGCGCTGATCTCGGGCGGCGTGAGCTTCTTCGCGTCGATCTCGACCTTCACGAGCTCGTCCGCACCGCCGACTGATCTTGTACGCGACGTTCTTCTCCTCGGCCGCGACCTCGTGGTGGCGCCGGCCCATGAAGCGCTTGATCGAGGCGATCGTGCGCGTGGGGTTGGTCACCGCCTGGCGCTTGGCCGGCGCGCCGACGAGCTTCGCGCCGTCGGGCTGGAAGGCGACCACCGAGGGCGTCGTGCGGCCACCCTCGGCGTTGGGGATCACGACCGGTTGACCGCCCTCCATCACGCTGACGACGGAGTTCGTGGTGCCAAGGTCGATGCCGATGATCTTGCTCTGGTTGCTCATGGGAGTTGTGGCGCCGCGTATCCAAACGCTGTGCCAGCGTCTGCATCTGGCGCAAGTGTATTTGCCATAGCGACTTGTGATCAGGCAAGCCTGCGCCAATGTGGCAGAGCCGGAGCCCGCCTGCCAATCAGACAGCGCTAGAGCCCGTACTGCTTGATCTTGCGGTACAGCGTGCGCTCGCCCATCCCGAGCACCTTGGCGGTCTTCTCCCGATTGCCGCCCATCAGCGCCAGATTCGTCGCGATCAGCGCGCGCTCGACCTCGTCCATCGAGCGTCCTGCGAGTTCGAATCCCCCGCCGCCGGCAGCTCCGGCCGCGGGCGCGCCCTTGACCGTCTCGGGGATGTCCTCGAGCCCGAGCACCTCGCCGCGCGCAAGCAAGACCATGTTCTCGAGCGCATTGCGCAGCTCGCGCACGTTGCCCGGCCAGTCGTAGCGCAGGAGCGCGCTGCGCGCCTCGGGCGTGATGCCGCGCACACTGCGCTTGTGCGCGGTGGCCAGCTCGCCGACGTAGTGGTCGATCAAGAGCGGGATGTCGCTCTTGCGCTCGCGCAGCGGCGGCAACTCGACCGAGACGACGGCCAGCCGGTACATCAGGTCCTCGCGGAACTTGCCCTCCTTGACCATCTGCTTCAGGTCGCGGTTGGTCGCGGCGAGCAGGCGGATGTCGACCTTCTGCAGCTGGTTGCCGCCCACGGGCTGCACCTCGCGCGTCTCGATCACGCGCAGGAGCTTGGCTTGCGTGGCGAGCGGCATGTCGCCCACCTCGTCGAGGAACAGCGTGCCGCGGTCGGCGTAGACGATGCGGCCCTCCTTGTGCGCGAAGGCGCCGGTGAAGGCGCCCTTGACGTGGCCGAAGAGCTCGGACTCGATCAGACCCTCGGAGAGGGCGGCGCAGTTGACCGCCACGAAATGCTCCTGCTTGCGCGGCGAGTTCTCGTGGATCGCGCGCGCCACGAGCTCCTTGCCCGTGCCGCTCTCGCCCAGGATCAGCACGGTCACGTTGGTCCCGGCCACCTGGCCCAGCACCTCGAACAGGCGCTGCATGGGCGCCGAGCTGCCGATGATGCCCTCGAAACCGGCGCGCTTGTCGATCTGGCGCCGGAGCTCGACGTACTCGCGCCGCACGCGCGCGTTGTCGACCGCGCGCGAGAGGCGCGCGCGCAGCTCGGCGATGTCCACGGGTTTGGTGAGGTAGTCGGTCGCGCCGTCGCGGAAGGCCGCCACCGCGTCGCGCTCGGAACCGCGGCCGGTGATCAGGATCACGACCGCGTCGGGCTGCTCGGAGCGCGCGCGCTTGAGCACCTCGAGGCCCGAGACGTCGGGCATGACGAGGTCGGTCAGGACCACGTCGAAGAGCTGCTCGGAGAGCCGGTCGATGCCCTCCTTGCCGGAGTGCGCCAGCGTGCAGCTGTGGCCGTCGAGCTCGAGGCTGTCCTTGAGCGCCTCGGCGTGCGACTCGTTGTCGTCGACGATCAGCACCCGGTAGGGCTTCTCAACCGCACTCATCGCGGATCCTCCTCGCGCGGCTCGCCGCCCGTGCCGTGGATCTCGACCAAGAGCGGCAGCACGATCGAGAAGCTGGTGCCGCGGCCCTTCTCGGAAACCACCGTGATCGTGCCGTCGTGCTCCTCGACGATGCGGCGCGTGGTCGAGAGGCCCAGGCCCGTGCCGCTCTTCTTGGTCGAGTAGTAGAGCTCGAAGCAGCGCTCGAGGTCCTCGGGCGTCATGCCCACGCCGGTGTCGGTCACCGAGAGTTCGACGAAGTTGCCCTGGCGTTCGACGCGCACGATCAGCTCGCCCCCGTCGGGCATCGCCTGGCGCGCGTTCACGACCAGGTTGAGCACGGCCTGCCGGAAGGCGCCGCTGTCGAGCATCACCAGCGGCAGCCCGGCCGGCAGGTCGGCGTGGTGGCGGATCTGCTGGGCGCGGTCCTCCGGCTCGACGAACTCGAGCACCTCGCGCACCAGCGCGCACAGGTCGGCCGGGGCGCGGTTGATCTGGCCGCCGCGCGCGAAGCGCAGGAAGTCGTCGACGATCGTCTCCAGGCGCCGCACCTCGCGCTGCAGCGTGTGCACGCGCTTCAGGCAGCGCTTCTCGCGCGCGCCGGGCTCCGGGGCGCCGCTCGCGCCGCGCGCTCCGCCCCATTCCTCGTCGAGCAGTGCCAGGTTGATGGCCATGGTCGAGAGCGGGTTCTTGATCTCGTGCGCCAGGCCGGCGGCGAGGCGCACCAGGAACGCCTCCTTGTGCTCCTGCACGGCCGGGCTCGGCATTCGCGGCGCGCCGGCGGAGCTCGGGCCGAGGATCGGCTCGATGGGCGGGAGAGGTTCTGCGGGAGACATGGGATCGGGCTGCTTGGGCTGGAGCGCAAGGCCCGGTAGGCTAGCAGTGCGTCGAGACGCGCTCCATTCCGCAACGGACACATGGCCAACCTAGCGCGACGGGCAGAGCTCCCCGACCTACCGCCCGAGCGCGATCTCTGCGATCGGGTGCGCGCCGTCCTGCAGGAGGGCGGGCTGGTCGCATTCCCGACCGAAACGGTGTACGGCATCGCGGCGCGCGCCGACCGCAGCGCGGGGCTCGAGCGCCTGCGCGAGCTCAAGGGCCGGCCGGCCGACTTGCCGCTCACCTGGCACGTGGGCTCGAGCAGCGCCCTGCAGCGTTTCGAGCGGGTCTCGCCGCTCGCGCTGCGCCTCGTTGCGCGCTACTGGCCCGGGCCGCTGACGCTGGTCTTGCCGGGCGTGCCGCGCGGCCTCGAGCCGCTGACGCAGAACGGCTGGACCGGGGTGCGCCTGCCGGCCCACCGCGGCACGGCCGGAATCCTCGACGCGCTCGAGTTCCCCGTCGCGATGACCAGCGCCAACCGCCACGGCTCGCCGCCCGTCACCGAGGCCGACACGCTGGAGCGCGAGTTCGGCGCAGGCGTCGACTGGATCCTGGACGGCGGGCCTTCGCGCCTGTCCGAGGCCTCGAGCGTCCTGCGCCTGGGCCCCGGGCACTTCGAGCTCCTGCGCCCGGGCCTGTTCACGCTCGAGCAGCTGCAGGCGGCCGCCGGCCTGCGCATCGCACTGGTCTGCACCGGCAACACCTGCCGCAGCCCGATGGCCGAAGGCCTGGCGCGCAAGCTGCTCGCCGAGCGCCTCTCGGTGCGCGCCGACGAGATCGGACAGTTCGGCTTCGAGCTGCGCTCGATGGGCGTGCAGGCCGCGGTCGGCCAGCCGGCCAGCAAGAACGCGCTGGGCGTGATGAAGGAGCAGGGCATCGACCTCTCGGCGCACGAGGCGCGCGCGGCGCAGGCCGAGGACATCGCGCGCTTCGACCACGTCTTCTGCATGACGCGCGGTCAGCGCGCGGCCCTCGCGGCTGCGCTTCCGCCGGGCAAGGACCGCAAGCTCGAGCTGCTCGACCCGGAGGGCCGCGACATCCCCGATCCGATCGGCGGCGCGCGCGAGGACTACCAGCACACGGCGGAAGTGATCGCGGCCTGCTTGAAGCAGCGGCTCGAGCACTGGGCCTGATACGGAACCAGGAATTCTTCTCCCCGATTCGCCCTGAAGCTGCTCGGCGCAGTCAGGCACAAGGGCGAATCGGGGAGAAGAATTCCTGGTTCCGTATCTCTACTTGCCGCTCGGCAGCCAGGCCAGGAATCGGCCTTCGAGCGAGTTCTTCGTGCACTCGGCATCGGAGAGCAGCACGCCCTCGTAGACCTGCGAGAACACCGTCTCGAACTCGCCCGTGCCGGCCGGATCGGCGAACCTGGAGAGCAGCTGCGCGAACTTCTCGCGCGACTTCACGCCCGCGCCGGCCGCCTGCGTCTGCAGGTAGTACAGGAAGGCGCTCTTGTAGGCGCGCATGCACTCGGAGAAGTCGCCCTGGTACTCGTCGGGGACCTTCTTGTCGCCCGCCGCGGCGCCGAAGAAGGGCGCGCAGACCGCCAGCGGCTCGGTGCCCTTGTCGTTGCGGATGCCGAACGCGGCGAAGCGGTTCTTGCCCTTCTTGTCGGCCTCCGCGCCTTCCTTCTGGGCCTGCTTGAGGATCTTGAGGAAGTGGTCTGCGCCGTACAGCTCGCGCCAGCGCGTCTCGGCCGAGTTCTTGCCCAGCTGTCCGCCCTCGGAAGCGCCGCCGGGCACGAAGACCTCGCGCTTGCCGGTCTGGCGTCCGCGCGTGTCGCCGTCGACGCGCGTGTTGCACTCGCCGAACTGCTCGATCACCAGGTTCATCGAGAGGCCGCGCACGAGAGCCGCCGGGGCGCGGTCGGCGTAGAAGCGGTCGAAGAGCGAGTTGAGCGAGAGCTGCACGAGCTGCTGGCCCATGACCGCGTCCATCGGCGTGCCCTGCGCGTAGTCCTCGGGCCGCGCGCCGGCGACCGCGTATTCGAGCGTGATCAACTGGTCGGGTCCTACGAAGGCCGAGGTCCAGGTCGTCACGCCGTCGGCCCAGTACAGGCCGCGGTCGGCCTCGTTCTGCCAGCCGGCAAAGCACACCAATTCGACGAACTCCTTGCGCGAAGGCGTGATCACCAGGCGCACCGACTCGGGCACGTCACGCTTGACGGAGAAGAGCGAGCCGCTGCCCAGCGCGAGCGCGAGGCGCTTCTGCGCCGCGCGGGTCGCCTCGGGGCACTGCAGCACTTCCATCCAGTCCTTGCCGCCGGCCTCCTTGAGCTTCTGCAGCTGGCCTTCCTTGAGTCCGGCGATCCAGCGCTGGACGAGCTTCAGGTCCTCGCGCGCCGCCTTCTGGTCGACGCCCGCCGGCTTGAGCCAGTCGAGCAGGTGCTCCTGCGTGTCGATTAGCGCCCTGGTGCACTTCCCCAGCTCGCCGGCGCGCTTCTCGAGATCCGCGACGGGAAAGCGCACGTCGAACACGCCCACGCCCGCCGTGAGGAAGTGCTTGCCGAGCACGCTCTCGAAATCCGCTTCGCCGGCGCTCTTGCCGGCCAGTCCGTGCGAGCCGAGGAACGCCTCGGCGGTCTTCTCGAACGGGAATTCGGTCGCGGGTGCGTGAAGGTAGAGTCCGAGCGCGAGAATCACTGCCAGCATCGCGTTGCCTCCGATCCGGGGACCTGCCTGGACGCCCGGAACGCGCCGGATCTTGCAGGAAGCCCGCGAAAGGTTCCACGCAAGCGCGTGCGCTAACGCAACTCTTGCGCGGCGCGCTCGAGCGACTGCCAGGCGACATCGGAGAGCCCGAGCTGTCGCGCGCGCGCGCCTTCTCGCGTGCGCGCGATCGCGGGACAGCGCTCGAGCGCCGCGGCGAGCGCCTTCCCGGCCGAGGGGTTGCCGGTCTTCTCGAGCGCCACCGCCAGGTAGAGGTGCACGTCCGCGCGCTCGCGGCGCAGTTCGACGGCGCGAACCAGGTCGGGCAGCGCGCCCGCGGGGTCGGAGCCGAGCGCCGACACGCCGCGGCGCAGCACGTCGAGGAACTCGCGCTCCTCGGCAAAGGCGCGCACCTCCGGATCGTCCACCGGAAGCGGACCAGGCACGGCCTGCGGCAGCTCCAGCTTGAGCCCGCGCAGCCGGGCCTCCTCGATCGCGAAGTTCTCTCGCGCGAGGTGCAGCGCACGCACACCTTCGCGGCGCTGACCATGCTCGCGCCAGCCCGGAGGCAGCTCCGTCTCGTGCTCGCGCAGCCAGCCGAGGTTGGCGGGCAGGTCGCCGAGCAGCACGGGCCCGCTGCGGCGCGGCAGGTAGAGCACCCAGGGTTCTTGATCGCTGAGCCGCTCGGAGGGCAGCAGCTCCCCCGGCGGGCGCGGACCGCAGACCCAGCGCGCGACCAAGCCGGCCGGCGAGTCCAGGCCCAGCGCCTCGAGTCCAGGGGCGCTCCAGCGGGCCGGATCGAGGGCGGGCTCGCGCTCGCCCCCGAGCAGGATCACCTGCGTGCCGAAGAGCCAGACGCTGTTCCAGGGGAACGAGCGCTGGAAGGCCTCCAGCACGGCCCGGAACGTCCGCGGCTCGAGCGCGTGCGGCGGCACCCATTGGCACACGAGGCCGCCCGGCCGCAGCGCGCGGCGCGCGATGGCGTAGAACTCCTCGGTGTACAGGTACACGCCGAAGGGCGAGTCCGGGAGCAGCGGCTCCATCGTGATCACGTCGTAGTGCGCCGGGTGATTGGCGAGCGTGCGCCGGCCATCGGCCAGGCGCACGAGCACGCGCGGATCGGGCGCGCCCGGGTTCAGCACGCCGTGATTCTTCTCCTCGAAGAACGGCGCCGCGTCGAGCAC
This sequence comes from uncultured Planctomycetota bacterium, assembly GCA_963829015.1. GTDB lineage: Bacteria > Planctomycetota > UBA1135 > UBA1135 > JADJLZ01. Next base: position 2,001,763 of record CAWHGR010000001.1, read on the forward strand.
CGCCTGCGAGATCTCGAGCACCTCGATCTGCTGCACCTCCGCGTGTTGCGCCACCGCACCGAGCGTCGTGCCCGTGCCGAGGGCGAGCACGGCGACGCGCTCGGGGTTGGGGTGCAGGAGCAGCGGCAGATGGCCGAGCACCTGCATGTAGAGGTAGTCGCGGCCGGTGCCCGCGGCGCGGAAGCCGTCGGTCAAGAGCGTGCGCTCGCCGAGCATGCCGTCGTCGACCACGCTGACCGCGAAGTCGCGGTCCTCGCGGAAGCTGCGGAGCGTGAGCGCCGGTTGCGCCAGGGGTGGCGAGGCACGCGCCGGCGGTCCGCGGGAGATCACGAAGGCGCCCGCCGCCAGCGCCAGCGTGGCGCACGCCGCTGTGAGCGGCTTCGACGCGCGCGCGAAGCAGACCACCAGGACGATCCCAACCGGCGTCGCGACCGCGAGCAGGCCCTCGAGTCCGAAGCGCGGCAGGACGAAGGCGTGCAGCAGCGGCAATCCGAGCAGCGCTCCCCAGGCCTCGTGCAGATAGAGCGCACCAAGTCGCTCGCCCCCATCGCCCGCGAGCGTGCGGTGCAGGACCGCGGGGAAGGCTCCGAGCGGGAAGAGCGCCGGCACGAGCAGTACCGCCGCGCGCGCGAGTCCGAGTGGATCCGCAGCGGGATCGACGTGCACCAGTGCGACCTGCGCACAACTCGGCCAGGCTCCCGCGAGCAGCGCCAGCGCGAGCAGCACCAGCACGCCGCGCTCACCACGCGGCAGGAGCGGCGGGAGCAACGCGGCGCCGAGCGCAAGGCCCGCGACGGAGGCTGCGAGCGCCGCGCCGAGGGCGTGCTGCATGCCGCCGATCCAGAGCACGCACAGGCGCAGACCCACGTACTCGAGCACCAGCGTCCAGAGCGTCGCCAGTGCCAGCGCAATGCCGGCGCGCCAGACGACTGGCCCCTTCTCGCGCGCGGGCAGCGTCTGCTTGGCGAAGGCGAGCGCGCCCGCGAGTCCGGCGAGCAGCGCCAGCAGGCCTGCGCACTCGCCGGCGACCACACGCTCGGGCTCGAGGTGGCGCACGCCGAAGATCCAGGCCCCGCCGAGGCTCCCCGCGAGGTTGGCGGCCACCAGCGCCGCGGCGCTCTCGCTCCAGCCTGCAGAGGGAGCACGTCCGCGCAGGAGCAGCGGAAGGAAGAAGCCCTGGGCGAACGCGGCGAGCGTGATCGAGGCGCCCGCGACCAGATCCGCCTGCAGTTGGCTCGCGAGCAGCGCGGCGTGCAGCACGAGTCCGACGCAGAGCGGTGCCAGCAGGGCCAGGACGACGCCCAGCGTCGCCAGGACCAAGGCGGGCCGGAACCGCACGCGACCGGCACAGAAAGCCCCCACCGCCCAGCCTGCCACGAACAGCGCGAGCCCCCAGGCGGCGGCCCGTCCGGCGCCCAGCGCCAGTCCGGCGCTCTCGAGCAGCAGCAGTTCGAGCCCCAGCCCCGCCGCGCCGGCGAGGAAGGCCGCGAGCAGTGCGAGCGCGCGCCTCACGCGAGGCCCGAGCTCAGCGGCGCGCCGCGTCGCCCTCGGCGAGCGCGCCCCAGGCTTCCTTGGGGTCGGCCGAACGCACCAGCGCCTCGCGCACGGCCTCGGTGCCGAGCACGCGCGCGATGTCCGCCAGCGTGCGGATGTGCAGCAGCTTCTGCGCGCGCGGGATCACCAGCAGCACGACCACGCGCGTCGGCTTGCCGTCGATGCTGTCGAAGGACAGGCCCGAATCCAGGCCCACGATGCCCATGCAGGCCACGACCGTCTCGACGCCGTCCACCGCCGCGTGCGGGATCGCGATGCCCTGCTCCATGCCGGTCGACATCGAGCGCTCGCGCGCCACGACGGCCTCCTGGATCGCGGCTGCCTGCGCCCGCGGCAGGCGGCCCTGCTGCACGAGGTGCTCGACCAGCTTGTGGATCGCGTCCCACTTGTCGGCTGGACGGAAGCCCACGAGCAGGTCTTCGGCGCGGAAGAGTTCGGACAGGCGCATGGATCTCGGCAGCATAGCCCGAGCCTGCCGCGCATGGAAAGCATGGCACGGTCGGGCCGCGCAGCGGCTCGCGAGTTCGCCTGCGGACGGGAAGACGGAGGCTCTCGGCACGTCCATGCGAGCGGTCCGAGCGCGTCCCGGGGAATCCAGGCGCCCTTTGACAGGTCCTGGATGGCTTCCTAGAGTGCCCCAACTGCACCCCGGGGACCGGGGCCTAACTCCGCTGAGATCAAGAAGATAGAACCAGTAGAGGCGCACCCCGCATGCTCCCGATCCTCGCTGCCTGGACGCTCTGTGCTCTGGCTGGCCCCACGCTCCAGACCCCGCCGCGTCCCCAGCCGCAGAACCCCGGCGCGAACCCTGCGCCGAATCCGGCCCAAAACCCGGCCAACCCCGCAACCAAGCCGGCCGCGGGCGGGCAGAAGATCGACGCCATCCAGGATGCGGGCGACTACTACATCCTCAACTTCGACGAGTCCTCGGGCGAGAACCAGCTCACGCTCGAGCAGTTCGTGAAGATCTGCCAGACGGTCACGAACATCAACTTCACCTACGGGCCGGACACGGGCAACCAGCTCAAGACGCTCAAGCTGAAGATGTTCGGGACGAAGCGCGTCCCCAAGGCGGACTTCTACAGCTTCTTCCAGATCATGATGGTGATCAACGATTTCGTCTGCTCGCGCATCGGGCCCGAGCACATCTCGGTCGTGCTGATCTCGAGCACGAACGTCGCCGGCAAGGGCAACCCGCGCAAGGACGCGCGCCAGGTGATGCCCGAAGAGGTCGAGCGCTACGCCGACCAGCCGGCGACGCTGATCACGACCGTGATCGACCTGCCGAACACCGACGTGCGCACGCTCTCGAACTCGTTGCGCCAGATGTTCAGCGACCAGCAGACGCAGCAGATCATCCCGGTCGGCAACTCCAACAGCCTGATCATCACCGGCTTCGGCAGCGACGTGGCGGCGATCGTCAAGATGCTCAAGTTCGTCGACGAGGCCTCCAAGGCCGCGGCCGGCGAGCTGCCGATCTTCGAGATCATCCAGCTCGAGTTCGCCTCGGCCGAGGAGATCTCGAACACGCTCGACGAGCTGCTCGACGCCAGCCGCCGCGCCGTGACCGGCCGCGTGCAGCAGGCCGGCGCGCAGGGCGTCAGTGCGCCGCTGCAGGGCGGCAACACCGAGTCGAAGATCATGGTCGACCCGCGCACGAACTCGCTGATCGTGATGGCCATGCCGAACGACATGCCGCGCATCAAGGAGCTCGTCGCGCGCCTGGACGTGGACGTGGTCGAGCGCGAGCGCACCTACCACATCTACAAGCTCGAGAACGTGCAGTCCGAGGACCTGGCCAAGACGCTCGACGGCTTCATCAAGGACGCCCAGCGCGTCACGCCCGGCGGCGCCGGCGCCGCCCAGGGCACGCGCGGCGGCCAGGCCGCCTCGCCCTCGAGCACCGCGCGCAACGAGGTGGTGGTCGTCTCGGACAAGGTCTCGAATTCGCTCCTGATCGCGGCCAACCGCACGCGCTACGACGAGGTCCTGGAGCTGATCCAGAGCCTCGACCGGCGCCAGTCGCAGGTGCTGATCGAGACCGCGCTGATCGAGCTCACGAACACCAACCAGCTCAGCCTGGGCGTCGAGATCGGCGGCGCGAACATCGGCGGGGGCACGGGCCAGTTCGGCGTGACCGACTTCGGCTTCGCGACCTACACCGACACCAACGGCGACGGCATCCCGGACCTCAAGGTGCCCTCGGTCACGAAGGGCATCACGGCCGGCATCATCGACAGCGGCGACTTCTCGATGCCCGTGCTGCTCAAGGCGCTGCAGTCGCGGCGCGACACGAACGTGCTCAACGTGCCCTCGGTGCTGGTCAACAACAACGGCAACGCCAAGGTCACGTCCAAGGACCAGCAGCCGACCACCACGATCACCGCCACCGGCGGCGTGACCGGCCAGACGCAGGAGAACTTCAAGGAGTACGTCGACGCGGGCATCACGCTGCAGATCTCCCCTACGATCAGCGCCAGCCGCTTCCTGCGGCTCAAGATCTCGCTCGAGGTCTCGAACTTCCTGGGCGCTGTGCAGGGCGCGATCCCGCCGCCCAAGACGACGCGCACGATCGACACCACGGTCAACGTGCCCGACGGCGCGACGATGGTCGTGGGCGGCATCATCACCGACAACAAGGGCAAGACGCGCGACTCGCTGCCCTTGCTGGGCGACATACCGATCCTGGGCTTCCTGTTCCGCAACGACAGCGACTCGCTCAGCCGCACGACGCTCTACTTCTTCGTCACGCCGCACATCATGCGCGACGCGGACTTCGCCGACCTGGCCGAGACCTCCTACCGCAAGAAGCTCGAGGCGGCCGACACGATCGGCGCCGACCGCCTGCGCGTGATCGACCCGCACTTCGGCCACGAGGGCGAGCACCTGGACCTGCAGTCCTTCGAGGTCCCGCTGTACAAGAGCCCGGCCAAGGGCGAGGTCAGCAAGGACGCGGTCGGGATCGACCCGGCGCGCATGAACGAGCTCCTGAAGAACGCCAAGCAGCCGCCCAAGCCCGAGCCGAAACCCGAGCCCAAGCCCGAGCAGCCGCCCGCGCCCAAGCCCGAGTCCACGCCCGAAACCCCGCCCAAGAGCGGAGGCTGAGCCGCCCGTGACCAGCATCTCGCAGATGCTCATCGACTCCGGCCTCGCACGCGAGAAGCTGGAGGAGTGCCGCAAGGTCGCCGCCGCCAGCGGCGACTCGCTCGACCGCGTGATCCTGCAGAAGGACTACCTCGACGAGGCGACGCTGCTGCAGGTCTACGCCAAGCACCTGGGCTACGAGTTCAAGAGCTCGCTCGAGGGCATCAAGGTGCCGGGCAGCTTCGTCAACAAGGTGCCGGTGCACTTCGCGCGCAACTACAACCTGGTGGCGCTCGAGGAGACCGCCGACAAGGTCGTGCGCGTGGCCACCTGCTCGCCGCTGGCGCCGCACCCGATGGACGACCTCTCGGGCATGCTGGGCGCCGAGATCGACCCGGTGCTCGCGCCGCGCATCGAGATCACGACGCTGCTCGGCGCGCGCCTACCGCCACAAGGCCGACGGCGTGGACGAGGCGCTCGACGACGTGGCCGAGGACGGCAACATCGCCGGCCTCGCCGACCAGATCGACGAGTCGGAGGACGTGCTCGACGTCGCCAACAAGGCGCCGATCATCAAGCTCGTCAACACGATCCTCTTCCAGGCGCTCAAGATGCGCGCCTCGGACGTGCACTTCCATCCGTACCAGGACCGCATGCAGGTGCGCACGCGCATCGACGGCATCCTCTACGACATGGACCCGATCCCGCGCAAGGTGCAGGAAGCCATCGTCAGCCGCATCAAGGTCATGGGCAAGATGGACATCGCCGAGCGCCGCCTGCCGCAGGACGGCCGCGCGACGATCCGCCTCGGCGACGGCGAGGTCGACGTGCGCATCAGCTCGATCCCCACGACCTACGGCGAGCGCATCGTGATGCGCTTGCTGGACAAGTCGGCGCGCGTCTACACGCTGGACGAGATCGGCCTGGCGCCCAAGAACCGCGCCATGCTGCGCGAGTACCTCAACTTCAGCCACGGCATCATCCTGGTCACCGGCCCGACCGGCTCGGGCAAGACGACCACGCTCTACGCCGCGATGAGCGAGGTCGACACGACGCAGAAGAACGTGCTCACCATCGAGGACCCGGTCGAGTACTCGCTGCCGGGCGTCATCGCAGGTGCAGGTCAACGTCAAGAAGGGCCTGACCTTCGCCAACGGCCTGCGCTCGTTCCTGCGCCAGGACCCGGACGTGATGATGGTCGGCGAGATCCGCGACCTGGAGACGGCGCGAGGTGGCGATCCGCGCCGCGCTCACGGGCCACCTGGTGTTCTCGACGGTGCACACCAACGACGCGCCCTCGACCGATCACGCGCATGGTCGACCAGGGCATCGAGCCCTACCTCGTGGCGAGCTCGATGGTGCTGGTGATCGCGCAGCGCCTGGTGCGCACGATCTGCAAGCACTGCCACACCTACGTGCCGATCAGCGACGAGTGGACCGCCAAGCTCAAGAAGATCGGCATCCTGCCCGAGCAGATGCCGCTGGGCGTCGCCATCGGCCGCGGCTGCGACGAGTGCTTCCAGTCGGGCTACTCCGGCCGCACGGCGATCTACGAGTTCCTGCCCGTCGACGAGGTCCTGCGCACGCAGATCATGGAGGGCATCTCGGCCTCGGTGATGAAGCGCAACGCGGTCGAGCGCGGCATGGTCACGCTGCGCGAGGACGGCAAGATGAAGATCCTGGGCGGGCAGACGACGGCCGACGAAGTCCTGCGCGTGACGCAGCTCGACCTGGAGTGAGGCGCACGAGAGCCCGATGCCGATCTTCGAGTACAAGGCCTACGCTGCCGGCGGCTCGATCCAGAGCGGCGTGATCGACGCCGACACCTCGCGCGAGGCGCGCACGCGCCTGCGCAAGGACAACCTGCTGGTCAAGGAGATCAAGGAGCTGCGCGGCGGCAAGTCCCCGGGCAAGCAGCCGAAGAGCGGCAAGCTGGCCTGGGTGCAGCAGAAGCTGCGCGAGCGCCAGCGCTCCTCGGGCCCCAGCGCGCGCAACCTGGACGTGCTCACGGCCTCGACGCGCCAGATGGGCACGCTGCTGGGCTCGGGCATCCCGCTCACGGAGACGCTCAAGGCCATGATCGAGCAGGCCGAGAGCCGCTCGGTCGAGACGATGTTCCGCGAGATCCGCGAGCGCGTGAACCAGGGCACGGCGCTGGCCGAGGCGCTCTCCGAGCACCCCTACATGTTCAGCGAGCTGTACGTGAACATGGTGCGCGCGGGCGAGGCCACGGGCAACGTCGACGTCGTGCTGCGGCGCCTGGCCGACTACCTGCAGGGCCAGCGCACGCTGCGCCGCAAGGTGGTCTCGGCCCTGACCTACCCGGCGCTGATGATCGGCATCGGCATGATCGTGGTCAGCATCCTGATGGCCGTGGTCGTGCCCAAGATCACCGACCATGCTGGCCGACATGAACCAGACGCTGCCGACGCCCACGCGCATCCTGATCATGGTCAGCGACCTGTTCAAGAACTGGTGGTGGGCCGGCATGCCTGGCGATCGCGGCGATCTCGACCGTGTTCGAGCGCATCTACCGCCGCTCGGACAAGGGCCGCCTGTGGATCGACCGCAGCATGTTGCGCCTGCCGGTCGTGGGCGATCTCCTGCGCAAGCAGGCCGTGGCGCGCTTCACGCGCACGCTCTCGACGCTGCTTGCAGAGCGGCGTGCCGGCCGTGCAAAGCCTGGAGATCACCAAGACGGTCGTGGGCAACCGCGTGATCGCGGACGCGACCGACACGATCCGCAAGCGCATCCTCGAGGGCACGGACATCGCGACGCCGCTCAAGCAGACCGGCGTCTTCCCGGCCGTGGTCGGCTACATGGTCAGCGTGGGCGAGCAGTCCGGCGAGCTCGAACAGATGCTCGACCGCATCGCCAGCGCCTACGACGAGGAGATCGACATCTCGACCGAGCGCCTGACCTCGGTCCTGGAGCCGATCATGATCGTCTTTCTGGCGGTTGTCGTAGGCTATATCGTGATCTCGATCGTCCTACCGATCCTGCAGATCGGACAGATCGGCAAGTAGACAGGCACTCACGCCATGAAAACCAACTCCCAATCCCGCCGCGCGCGTCGCGGCTTCACACTGGCCGAGATGATGGTCGTGATCGTGATCATCGGCCTGCTCGATGACCCTGGTCGTGCCGAACATCATCCGGCGCTTCTTCCAGGCCCAGAACGTCAAGGCCAAGGCCGACATCGTCGCGATCGTGCACGCGCTCGACGAGTACGCGATCAACAACTCCGGCAAGTACCCCGACTCGCTCGAGCCGCTGGTCGCGCCCGACACGAACGGCCACTCGTACCTCGAGGGCTACAGCGGCAAGATCCCCAAGGACCCCTGGAAGAACGACTACCAGTACGAGGCGCCGCAGCCCGGCCGCTCGCACCCGCGCGTGATCTCCTTCGGCAGCGACGGTGCACCCGGCGGCGAGGGCGACGCGGCCGACATCGACAGCGAGACCATCAAGAGCGAGGGCTGAGGCCGCGCGCAGCGAGCAAGCACGATGAACCGAGCGCGGAACAGGCAGCAGCGGCGCGCGCGCGCCGGTTTCAGCCTGGCCGAGGTGCTGACGGTGATCGTCATCCTGGGCATGATCGCCACGCTGGTGACGGTCAACTGGCGCGCGATCCTGCCCAAGTCCGAGCTGCACTCGGCGGTGCGCAACCTGTCCGAGGACCTCAACAGCACGCGCTCCGAGGCCATCGGGCGCAACGCCGAATTCCGCATCCTCTACGACCTCGAGCGGCGCGCCTGGCGCGTGATCACGCCCTTCAAGTCGGACGGCAGCGGCGGCATGGCCCAGACCGACGAGGAGCGCCATGCACTCGACTGGAAGGTGCTGCCCGACAGCATCAAGTTCCTGCGCATCGACATCGACGGGGTGAGCTACTCCAAGGGCCAGTGCTTCGTGCGCTTCGACGCGCTGGGCTCGTCCTCCGGCCACACGCTGGTCCTGGCGCAGGAGCCCGAGAACAACATCTACACGGTCGAGGTGCTGGGCCTGACCGGCATGATCGAGTTCCACGAGGGCACGTTCCTGCGCGAGCCGCCGAAGGAGACGGACTTCCGATGAGCGCGCGCGCGGTGCGGCAGGGCTTCACGCTGGCCGAGGTCGCGGTCACGATCGTGATCGTGGGCGCGATGCTGATCTACCTCTTGCAGGGCCTCTCCGGCACCAAGCTGCTGGCGGCGCAGACCCGCAACAACAAGCTCGCGCGCGAGCTGGCGCTGGCCAAGCTCGGCCAGGTCGGCTCGGGCCTGTTCCAGGAGGACATCGACAAGGGCCTGACGGGCACCTTCGCCGACGAGGGCTACCCGGACTTCAGCTACGAGGTCGTCGTGGGCGACGAGTCCTTCGTCGACGACCAGGGCGACGTGCGCCAAGACCGCTTCGACAGCTGGAACCAGCCCAACCTCGACAAGCAGTCGAACTCGAACAAGTCCGACGACCCCAACGCGGATCCGGTCGAGAAGCCCTTCGAGAAGGTCAAGATCCGCGTCGTCTCGCCCAAGATCCAGGAGTTCTCCAACCGGCTCACGCTCGAGCAGTGGTTCCCCTGGGTGCAGGTCTACGGCGAGAAGAAGGAAGACACCCAGGGCCTGCCCGGGACGAACAGCAAGTCGGGATCGGGCAGCAGCACGCCGCCCGCCAACGGAGCCAAGCAGCCATGAACCACCCCCGCATCCTCCCGCGCGCGCGCCGCGCCGGCTTCACGCTGGTCGAAGTGCTGATCACGCTGCTGATCATGAGCGGCATCATGGTCGCGCTGACCGAGATCCTGACCGCCGCGCGCAGCGCGCGCGACACGGTGCACAACGTGCTCGAGACGCAGGCCGCCGGCCCGGCCATCCTGGACCTCGTCGAGCGCGACCTGCGCGGGATCCTGACCTACGACACCACGCGCGTGCAGCAGCTGCGCATCAAGAACCGCGTGGTGATGGGCTTCGACGCCGACTCGATCGACTTCGTCACGGGTTCCGACAGCATGGTGCTGCACCAGCTCGACGACCGCTTCGTGCGCTCCGACCTGAACGAGGTCGGCTACCGCCTGCGGCCCTCGCCGCTGAACGACCAGTTCCTCGAGATCTACCGGCGCGAGAGCTTCGGCGTCGACGAGGAGCCCTTCGAGGGCGGCACCTACCAGTTCCTGCACGAGCGCGTGAAGTCCTTCGACATCCAGGTCTTCCGCAAGGACGGCCCCGACGAGGAGCCGGTGGACCACTGGAACACCGAGGAGGGCAGCGAGGACATCGGCCTGCCGGCGCGCATCGAGATCACGCTCACGCTCGAGCTCGCGCCGCGCATCGTGCACGAGCAGCTGCGCGTGGCCCCGGTCGACCGCCGCACGGTGGTCTACAAGCGCATCCTGCGCCTGCCCGAGACGCTGCGCGGCGACGAGGCGACCATCCCGATCCCCGCCATCCCCACGGTCGCCTCGGGCGCCGGCTCGAACCCCAACCAGCCCGGCGCGAACGGTGCGGGAACCCCGGTCGGCGGTGCAGCCAACGGCGCAGCGATGCGCGGTGGCACCAAGGGCAAGACCTTCCGCAGCGGCGGTCCCGCTCCGAGCGGCAGCCGGCCCGCCGGCAGCGCCGTGGGCGGCGCCAAGCCGGGCGCGGGCGGCGGCGCGCCGAACCACTGATACGGAACCAGGAACTCTTCTCCCCGATTCGCCTCGAAGCCTCTCAGCGGCGCCGACCGTCCGGACGAATCGGGGAGAAGAGTTCCTGCGTTCCGTATCAAAGCGGTTTGCCGATCGTCTCGCGCCCGCCCAGGTAGGACCGCAGCGGCTACCGGCAGCCAGACCGTGCCGTCGGCGCGCTGGTGGTTCTCGATCAGCGCGATCAGCATGCGCACGCTGGCGGCGACCGTGTTGTTGAGCGTGTGGCAGAAGCGCACCTTGCCCTGCCTCGTCGCGGTAGCGCATGTTCGAGCCGCCGCGCCTGGAACTCGTGGAAGCGCGAGGCCGAGTGCGTCTCGCCGTAGTTCTTGCGGCGACGGCATCCAGGTCTCGATGTCGAACTTCTGGATCTGCGGCGCGCCGAGGTCGCCGCCGCAGACGTTGACGATGCGGTACGGCAGCTCGAGCGCCTGCAGCACCTCCTCGGCGTTGCGCACGATCGTCGTGGTGGTGCTCGATGCTACGCCGCGGGTCGGCGACGTCGATCACGACCTGCTCGACCTTCTGGAACTGGTGCACGCGGTACAGGCCGCGCGTGTCCTTGCCGTACGTCCCGGCCTCGCGGCGGTAGCAGGAGCGAGAGCGCGACGTAGCGCTTGGGCAGCTCGCGCTCGCTCAGGATCTCGTCCTGGTGCAGCGCGGTCACCGGCACCTCGGCCGTGCCGACCAGGCACAGGTCGTCGCGCGCGTCGCAGCGGTAGGCCTGCTCCTCGCCGCCGGGGAAGTAGCCCGTGCCGACCATGATCTCGCGTGCGCACCAGCGTCGGGACCGAGAGCGGCACGAAGCCCTTCTCGACCATCGAGATCGAGCGCGAAGCGCATGCACCGCGCCCTCGAGCAGCGAGAGATCGCCCTTGAGGAAGTAGTTGCGCGAGCCGGCGATGCGCGCGCCGCGCTCGACGTCGATCCAGTCCTGGCCCTCGCCCAGCGCGATGTGGTCGCGCGGCTCGAACTCGAACTTGCGCGGCTCGCCCCACCGCTTGACCTCGACGTTCTCGCTGTCGTCCTTGCCCTCGGGCACCTCGGCCGCCGGGATGTTGGGCACGCGCAGCAGCAGCGCGCGGCGCTCGAGCTCGAGCTTGCCGTAGGCCTCCTCCTGCTGCTTGAGCAGCGCCTTGCCGGCCTTCGCGCCCTCGGCCAGCTTCGCGCGCTCGGCCGGCGGCGCCTGGCCGATGGCCTTGGCCGCGGCGTTCTGCTCCGAGCGCGTGCGATCGAGCTCCTGCTGCGCGGCGGTCAGGCGCGCGTCGAGCTCGCGCAGCGGGTCGAGGTCGAGCGCAATGCGCTTCTTCTTCGCCCCGGCCAGGACCAGCTCGGGCTGCTCGCGGATGAGTCGGATGTCGATCACTCGGTCAGTCCTTCCAGGCGGATTCGATCTTGCCGAAGAGGTCGTGCTTCTTCTGCGTCAGCTGCACCTCGAACTGGTTGCCCTTCTCCTTGGTCTCGACCAGCAGGTCGAGCGGGAACCACAGCGCTGTCCAGCCGAGCTCCTTGTTCTCGATCGTGGAAAAGTCGGCCGAGGGCAGCTTGCCGTCGCCCAGCGCCTGCTTGGCGCCCTTCTTGCGCCAGGCCGCCTCGGGCTTGGGCACGCAGTTCCAGGCGCGCTCGTAGCGCTCCCCGCCCGAGCCGATGACGACCACGGTCTTGCCCTTGACGCGCAGCTTGCCGGCCTCGATCTCGTACTTGAAGTCGAAGCCGAAGGGCGCGCCGAGCGTGACGTTGGTGGTCTCGCCCTTGCGCACGGTCCAGCTGGGCGGGGTCTGCAGCGAGGGCAGCATGAGCACCTTCTGCATCTGGCGCTTCTTGCCCTTGCGCAGCTCGCCGTAGTAGAGCGCGTAGTTGCCGACGGGCACGCGCACGCCCTTCGAACCGCCCTCGACCAGGTCGAAGAAGCAGTCCTTGGTGTCGCCCGAGCCGGTGACGATCACGTAGGTGGGCTGCACCGGCCCCTTGAAGTCGAGCTTGAGCATGCCCGTGTCCACGTCGGCCGGCGAGAGCGCGAGCTTGGTGCCGTTGTCGCGCACCTCGAGCTTGTAGAAGGTGCCGTCGATCTCCTGGATCGGGCTCCAGGGCCGCGCGCGCGTGGCCTTGCCGATCACGATCGAGTCGAGCCAGGGCTCGAACTGCTCGGCGGTCATGCCCGGCGTGCCGTAGCGCAGGGGCACGTTGCCGTACTGCGCGTCGAGCGAGTCGTCGATGATGCGCACGGGCGTCGTGCCGACCATGCCCGTCAGGCAGGCCGCCCCGAGCGTGTAGATCTGGTACTGCTTGTCGTCCGGCGCGAGGTTGACCTGGATGCCCTCGTACGAGTCCTGCTGGATGCCGGTCACGGCGAAGAAGGCCCAGGGCCGCTTCTTGTCGCCCTGGCCGACCTGCACGCGGATGGCCGTGATGTTGCCGGTCATGGGGATCTTCTCGTCGCCCACCTTGTCGCCGTCGGTGTCGAAGCGCACGTCGCTCGCGCCCGAGCGCACGATCGTCGGGCACTCGGCGCAGGTCGAAAAGGTCGTGGCCGTGCCCTTGGGTCCGCAGTCCGAGACCGTTCCAGATCTCGTAGATCTCGTCGCAGCCGTAGTTCGGGCGCGTGATCGCGTCCGGCGCACCGAGCACGTCGAAGACGAGCGGCACGTTCGAGGCCGCCACGGCCGGCCCCGTCGGGCCCTGCTTGGGATCGCTGGGAGCGGGCGTCGCGCCGCCCTTCTCGCCCGCGCCGCGCGCCGTCAACGCCGCCCGGCGCTTGACCATCTCGTCGTAGAGCGCGTCCTTGTAGTCGAGCTTGTCGCGCATCTCGAGCGCGTGCCCGTAGCCGATCCAGGCGTGGTGCAGGTCGGCTTGCGCGCCGCGCAGGCCCTCGTCGCAGCACAACGCATAGGTGCGGTAGGCCTCGGCCGCCTGGTACAGGTCGTTCTCGCTGTCGAAGGCGCCGGCCAGCGCGTCGAGCTCGTCCAGGATGTTGGCGAAGACCGGGCCGTCCTTCTTCTCCAGGTTGCCCTCGAACTCGCGCCAGACGGGCTTCCAGCGCGCCAGCAGCTCGTTGCGCGTCTTCTTCTTCTGCGCGTCGAGCGCGGACAGGTACTTCAGCTCGCGCTCGGGGAACTCGCCCTTCCAGACCGACTTCCAGCCCTCCGAGAGCGCGTCGAAGAGCGCCTTGTCCTTGGCCGCCGGATCGGCCGCGACGGCCTCGGCGCTGCGCGCGATCCAGAGCGCGGCGTGCTGCGGGTCGTTCTTCACGAGCTTCAGCTGCTCGGGCTTCTGCCCGGCGTCGAGCGCCTTCTGGAACGAGCTGCGGAAGACGTCCTCGGGATCCTGCGCCGCGCCCGCGCGTGCCAGCGAGAATGCCGAGGCGAGGAACAGCCCGGTGACGATCCAAGCATGGGCGTGTTTCATGGCCTGGGCAGTCTAGCCCCCGGCGCGCGGCCGGACAAAGGCGGCCGGCTCAGCGCCGGGAGGAAACGCGCTTCAAGAACTCGCGTTCGCCGCGCGAGAGCGAGGCCATGCCTTCGCGGTGGATCTTCTCCAGCAGCTGGTCCATGCGCTGCTCGTCCGCGGCGGCGTCCTCCACCGCCCGCGTCACGCGCCGTTCGGCCAGGGCGCGCACGGGGTCCCAGCGGATCCAGCCCATACGCACGGCTGCGAAGCCGTAGATCGCCCCGCCCAGGTGCGTCAAGTGCGAGACGCCGTCGGCAGGCGCGCCCTTGAGGATCACCAGCAGCGAGAAGACCTCGATGCCGACGAAGATCAGCGCCATGGTGCGCAGGGTGAGCGGCACGATGAACAGGATCACCGGCGCGCGCGGCCAGAGCATCGCGCTCGCCACCAGCACGCCGAAGCAGCCGCCCGAGGCGCCCAGCAGCGGCATGCTGCTGCCGGTCGCGAGCGCCAGTGCGAGGAAGCACAGACCGCCCAGGAGCTGCGCGCCGAAATAGGTGATCAGGAAGCGCCGCGCGCCGAACTCCTGCTCGAGCATCAGCCCGAACATGTACAGCGTCAGCATGTTCATCAGGATGTGGCCGGCACCGCCGATGTCGTGCAGGAAGCCGTAGCTCAGCAACTGCCAGAGCGGGACCAGCGGCGCGCAGTCGCGCCAGGTCTGCGGGGCCAGCATCAGCCAGCGCGAGACCCACAGGTAGGCGCTCTCCGGCAGGAAGAAGCACACCAGCCATGCGGCCACATTCGCGATCAGCAGCCACTTCACCGCCGGCGTCAGCGGCGGAAGCGACGGACGCATCAGCGTGCGCGCTCCACGGTCGCCGAACTCGCCGTCGTCGTAGCTGGGCCTGGCCATGCGCTGCCTTCTATCGGCCTAGCGGCGCTCGCGGACCAGCAGCGAATCCTTTTCCAGCCCCGCGCTGCGCGCGGCCGCCAGCGCGGTGTTGGAGAGCAGCAGCGCGATCGTCATCGGACCGATTCCGCCGGGCACCGGCGTGATCGCGCCGGCGACGCTCCTCGCGGCCTCGAAGTCGACGTCGCCGCAGAGCTTGCCGTCGGGCAGGCGGTTGATGCCCACGTCGAGCACCACGGCGCCCGGTCGGATCCAGTCGCCCTGCACCAGGCGCGGCCTGCCGACCGCGGCCACGAGCACGTCGGCGGTGCGGCACACGGCCGCGAGATCGCGCGTCTTCGAGTGCGCGATGGTGACCGTCGCGTTGCGCTCGAGCGCCATCAGCGCGATCGGCTTGCCGACCAGCATCGAGCGGCCGAGCACGACCACGTGCCGGCCCTCGAGCGGCAGGTCGTGGCGCTCGAGCACCACGATGCAGCCCGCCGGCGTGCAGGGGAAGAGGCCCTGGCCGCCGAGCATCAGGGCCGCGACGTTCTCCGGGTGCAGGCCGTCGACGTCCTTCTGCGGATCGAGCAGGCGCACGATGCGCTTCTCGTCCAGGCCCTTGGGCAGCGGCAGCTGCACCAGGATGCCGTGCACGCTCGGGTCGGCGTTGAGCGCCCGCACCTCGCTCTCGAGCGCGGCCTGCGTGGCGCTGGCCGGCAGGCGCAGCGTGCGCACCTCGAAGCCCGCTTCCTGCGCGGCCTTGTCCTTGTTGCGCACGTAGACCTGGCTCGCCGGATCCTCGCCCACGAGCACGACCGCGAGCTTGGGCGCGACGCCCGCCGCGCGCAATCGCGCGACCTCGGCCGCGACTTCGGCGCGCACCGCGGCCGCCGTGGCCTTGCCGTCGAGGATTCGCGCGGGGCTCACCAGCTGCGCTCCAGCACGTAGTCGCCCAGTTCGCAGAGCGCGTCGCGCGCGCGCCCCGGCGGCAGCGTCTCGATGCGCGCGCGCGCCTCGTCGACCAGCGAGCGCGCGCGAGCGAGCGCGAACTCGATGCCCGGCTGCAGGTCGACCAGCGAGCGCAGCACCGAGAGGCGCTTCTCGAGGCCCACGCCGGTGAAGACGTCGCGCATCCTCGCGCGCGTGGCCTCGTCCGCGCCGCGGTAGACGTAGCAGCACGGGCAGCGTGATCTTGCCGTCCTCGATGTCGTTGCCGACGCTCTTGCCCACGACCGACTCCTCGCCCACGAGGTCCAGGCAGTCGTCGATGATCTGGAAGGCCAGGCCGATCGCGTGGCCGAAGTGCGCCAGCAGCGCCCCGGCCTCGTCGCGCCCGCCCGGGTAGCGCGCGCCGAGCTCGCAGGCGGCCGCGTAGAGCACGGCCGTCTTGGCGCCGGCGATGCGCTCGTAGGTCTCCTGCGCCATCTCGAAATCGTAGCGCAGCGCGGCCTGCTCGATCTCGCCCACGCAGATGCGGCGCGTGGCCTCGGAGAGCACGCGGCTCGCGAGGCGCGAGGAGAGGTCGGTCGAGAGCGCGAAGGCGCGCGCGTAGAGGAAGTCGCCCAGCAGCACGGCGGTCTGGTTGTCCCAGCGCTGGTTGACGCAGGCCACGCGCCGGCGCACCTTCGCACCGTCGAGCACGTCGTCGTGCACCAGCGTCGCGAGGTGGATCAGCTCGACGATCGCCGCGATCGCCGGGTGCTCGTCGGTCGCGTTGCCGGTCGCATCGCCGGCCAGCAGCACCAGCGCGCCGCGCAGCTGCTTGCCGCGAAAGCGCGAGACATGGCCGGTCATGTCGCTCACCGCGCGCGAGCTCTCGGCGACCTGCGCCTCGAGAATCGCGCGCATGCGGGCCAGCCCCTCCCCGACGGGCTCGACCAGGCGCGCGAGGCGTGCGTCGGCAGCGCTCATGCGCGCGCGGCCTCCAGCTCCGCGGGCGTGTTCAGGTTGGAGAAGAGCTGCGCTTCGGAGCGCGCCTGCCAGGCGTAGCGCGGCAGCGCGCCGTGGCGCGCGGGAAAGCGCTCGGGGCTGGTCATCTTGCGCTCGCCGGCGTCGAGGGCCGCGCTCACGCTCTCCAGCAGCGCGCCGGAGTACACGGCCGCGAGCGGCTCGGGGCCGCGCTCGCCCGAGAGGCCGCAGGCGTCGAGCTGCTCGCGCTGGGCACGCGCGCAGAGCTCGCGGAAGAGCGCTGTCCCGGCGCCCGGCATGTCGCAGGCGAGCAGCGCCAGCCAGCCGCGCTCGCTGCGCGCGCGCAGCGCCACCAGGCCCGCTTCGAGCGCCGCCAGCGGGCCGGTGCCGCGCGCCCGGCGGTCAAGGAGTTCCAGGCGCCCGAGCTGCACGTAGCGCGGCGCAGGCCCGCTCGCCAGCCAGACCTCGCGGCACACCGGCTCGAGTTCGCCGATCGCGCGCTCGAGCAGGCTCCGGCCGCGCAGCTCGAGCAGCGCCTTGTCGCGTCCCATGCGCTGGCTCTCCCCGCCACACAGGACGAGGCCGTAGACCGGCGCGTCAGCGGTGGCCGGGGCCAGCATCGGGCGTCAGTTGTTGTGGGGCTTGCCGTTGCCCGGGGCAGCCGGCGGCGTGGCGGACCGGACCTCGGTGGAGGTCGACTTGTCGTCCTTCACGCCCTCCGCCATGCCCTTCTTGAATTCGTTGACGCTGCTGCCGAGGCCGCGCGCCAACTCGGGCAGCTTGCGCGCCCGAAGAGCAGCCGCTCAGGAATGCGGGCGTCCAGAGCTCCTCGACACGCGGCGAAAAGGCGTCGAGGAAGATCGCGTCGAAGAATCCCGCGGGCGGGCGCGGGAGCGTCAGGCGCGCGTCGCCGAGGACGAGGCGCAGCGAACTCGCCTCCCCCTCCGCCCGGCCGTCGGGGTGCGCGAGCGCGGCGCGCAGGAGTGCGAGGGCAGCCGACCAGTGCGAGGCCAGCTCCGAGGCGAGGGTTGCACCTTCACGCTCTTCGAGCGCGAAGGCAGCCTCGATCACCTGTCGGTCGAGCTCGAGCCGCCCGCTCCTCAGCGCTGCGCGCCCGCCAGCAACCCCGCTCGGCGAGCACCTTCTCCATCGTCTCGCCGATCTGCGCCGGGCTCGGCACGACGTGCACGCCCGCGGCCTTGAGCGCCGCGATCTTCTCCTGCGCCGTGCCCTTGCCGCCGGAGATGATCGCGCCGGCGTGGCCCATGCGCTTGCCCGGGCGGCGCGGTGCGGCCGGCGATGAAGCCGACGACCGGCTTCTTCACGTGCTTCTTGATGTACTCGGCGGCCTCCTCTTCGGCGCTGCCGCCGATCTCGCCGATCATGATGATCGCCTCGGTCTCCGGGTCGTCGTTGAACAGCGTCGAGCACGTCGATGAAGTTCGTGCCGTTGACCGGATCGCCGCCGATGCCGACGCAGGTGATCTGGCCGAGGCCGACGCGCGGTGAGCTGCCAGACGGCTTCGTAGGTCAGCGTGCCGGAGCGCGAGACGACGCCGACGCTGCCGGGCTTGTGGATGTAGCCGGGCATGATGCCGATCTTGCACTGCGCCGGGCGTGATGACGCCGGGGCAGTTCGGGCCGATCAGCCGCGACTTCGTGCCTGGCTCGCGAGGTGCTCGGCGACGCTTGACCATGTCGAGCGACCGGGATGCCTTCGGTGATCGCAGACGACGAGCTCGATGCCCGCGTCGGCGGCTTCGATGATCGCGTCGGCGGCGAACGGCGGCGGCACGAAGATCACGCGTCGCGTTGGCGCCGGTCTTGTCGACGGCTTCGTCGCACGGTGTCGAAGACCGGGCAAGCCGTCGATGCGTCGTGCCGCCCTTGCCGGGCGTGACGCCGCCGACCATCTTCGTGCCGTAGTCGCGATCGCCTGCTCGGCGTGGAACGTGCCGGCGCTCGCCGGTGATGCCCTGGACGATGAGCTTGCGTGTCTTTGTCGACGCAGAATGCTCATGGCGAGACTCCTGCGCTTCGCTCGCGGCGACGGCTTGCGACGATCTTCTGCGCCGCGTCGTCGAGATCGTCGGCCGGCGATGATCGTGCAGCTCCGCTCTCGGCCAGGATCTGCTTGCCCTTCTCGACGTTGGTCCCTTCGAGGCGCACGACGAGCGGCACGCTCGAGGCCGACTTGCTTCGCGGCCGCGATGACGCCGCTCGGCGATCACGTCGCACTTCATGATGCCGCCGAAGATGTTGACCAGGATGCCCTTGACCTTCGGGTCGGAGAGCATGATGCGTGAAGCGCCTCGGTGACCTGCTCGGCCGTTCGCGCCGCCGCCGACGTCGAGGAAGTTGGCCGGGCTCGCCGCCGTAGAGCTTGATGATGTCCATCGTGCGCCATCGCCAGGCCGGCGCCGTTGACCATGCAGCCGATGTTGCCGTCGAGCGCGATGTAGGAGAGGTCGAACTTGCTGCGCTTCGATCTCCTTCGCGTCCTCCTCGTGCAGGTCGCGCAGCTCGAGCGATCTCGGGGTGGCGGAACAGGGCGTTGTCGTCGAAGTTGATCTTCGCGTCGAGCGCCATCACGTCGCCCGTCGCTGGTCACGATCAGCGGGTTGATCTCGGCGAGCGAGCAGTCGAGCTCGACGAACAGCTTCGCAGAGTCCGACCACGAAGCGTCGCGAAGCTGCGGCTCCAGTCCCGGGCGGATGCCGATGCCGCGCACGACCTTCTGCGCCTCGAAGGGCGCAAGCCCTTGGTCGGCGAGAACGGCACCTTGACGATCTTCTGCGGGAACTTGGCCGCGACCTCCTCGATGTCCATGCCGCCTTCGGACGAGGCCATGATCATCGGGCGCTTCGATTCGCGATCGATCGCGATGCCGAGGTAGTACTCCTTGGCGATCGAGGAGCCCTTCTCGACCCACAGACGGCGCACGAGCTGGCCTTGCGGGCCGGTCTGATGCGTGACGCAGCTTCTTGCCCGAGGATCGCCTGCGCCGCGGCGCTGCGCCTCCTCGGCGCTCTTCACGAGCTTGACGCCGCCCGCCTTGCCGCGGCCGCCGGCGTGGATCTGCGCCTTGACGACGGCCAGCGGGCTCTTGAGATCGTGGAACGCTTGCACCGCTTGCTCGACGCTCGTGCACTCGCGGCCTTCGGGGACCGCGAGACCGAACTTCTTCAAGAGCTGCTTGGCTTGGAACTCGTGGATCTTCATGCGGATCTCGATCGTGCCGCGACGCGCGCGACTTCTGCTCGGGTTCGTCGTTCTCCGCGGCGGCGTGAAAACGAGGCGCAGAGTCTACTGGTCCCGAGAGCACTCGGCCACCCGTCGCGCAGCCGCTGGCGAGACCGGGTAGCCGAACGCATGCGGGACTGCTCTACTGTCCGCTCATGACTCGCGTCACCGCAGCGTCTCCCGGCCACCTCCTCGTCGACCGCGAGATCACGGCGCTGCTCGGCGGCGCGATCCGCGCGTCGGCTGGCGCGGCGCGCCCGTCACCGAGCCAGGTGTCCCCCTCGAGCATCGACTTGCGCCTCGGCCCGCGCGCCTGGCGCATTCGCGCCGGATTCCTGCCCGGCGGAACGCCGCTCGAGGATCGCTTGCGCGAGCTCGCGATCAGCGAGGTGTCGCTCGAGGGCGAGGGCGCCGTGCTCGAGCGCGGCCTCGCGTACCTCGTCCGCTCGAGGAGGAGCTCGAGCTCCCGCCCGATCTGCGCGGTCGCTTCAATCCGCGCAGCTCGACCGGACGCTGCGACATCTTCACGCGCATCCTGTGCGAGGGCCACTCGCGCTTCGACGAGACGCCGCTCGGCTACCGCGGACGCTTGTGGATCGAGATCGCGCCGCTGTCGTTTCCCGGTGCGCTTGAAGCGCGGCGATCGCTTGCGCAGTTGCGCTTGCCGCGCGGACACCGCGGCGCTGTCGAGCGCGAGCTGCGCGCCTGTACGAGCGCACCCCGCTGTGCTTCGACGCGCGCGGCGCGCGCGCGCTCGAGCGTCGACGAGGTGCCGATCGACGAGGAGGGCGGCCTCGCCCTGCGCGTCGGCCTCGCCGGGCCGCGATCCGGCCGGCTGGCGCGCCGCGCGCACACGGACGTGGTCGAGTTCGCGCGCGATGGGGCGCACGATCCGCACGACTTCTGGGAGCCGGTGCACGCGCACGACGGCCACTGCATCCTCGCGCCCGGGCAGCTTCTACGTCTTCGCCAGCCGCGAGCGCCTGCGCATACCGCCCGAGCTCGCGGCCGAGATGCTGCCCGTCGACGTCGGCATCGGCGAGCTGCGCAACAACTACGCCGGCTTCTTCGACAACGGTTTCGGCTGGCGCGAGCGCGCCGGCGCGAGCGCGCACGCGAGCGGCACGCCCGCCGTGCTCGAAGTGCGCGCGCACGACGTGCCCGTTCCTCGTCGAGGACGGACAAGTGTTCTGTCGCTTGCGCTTCTTCCGCACGACCGGCCGGCCCGACCGCCTCTACGGCGAAGGACGCGGCGCAGTCCTACCGCGACCAGGACCTGACGCTCGCGCGCTGCTTCGCACGAGCCATGAGCGCGCTCGGCGACATCGCCTACCTCGAACGGCACGTACCTGCCGCGCTCCAAGGCGCACGTCAGCGTCGAGGACCGCGGCTTCCTGTTCGCCGACGGCGTCTACGAGGTCGTGCGCTACTACGGCGGGCGGCCCTTCGGCATGCAAGGCGCACGTCGAACGCATGCGAGCAGAGCCTCGCCGCGGTGCGCATCCGGCTCGACTGGCAGGTCCACGACCTGGTGCGGATCAGCGACGAACTGGTCAAGCGCAACGAGCTCGCCGACGCGCAGGTCTACTGGCAGGTGACGCGTGGCGTGGCACCGCGCAAGCACCTCTTCCCCGAGCCGCCGTGGCGCCGACGGTGCTGGCGACCTCTACCCCGAGCCGCCGCTCGACATCGCCGGCCGGGTGCGCTCGATGCGCGCGATCACGCGGCCCGACCAGCGCTGGAAGCGCTGCTCGATCAAGTCGATCAACCTGCTGCCCAACCTGCTCGACAGCCAGGCGGCGCACGAGGCCGGCGCGGACACGGCCATCCTGCTGCGCAACGGCATCGCCACCGAGTGCCCCTCACGCAGCCTGTTCCTGGTCGAGCGCGGCGTGCTCGTCACGCACCCGCTCGACGGCTCGATCCTCGATTCGATCACGCGCCGCGTGCTGATCCAGCTCGCGCAGTCCGACCACATCCAGGTGCGCGAAGAGCGCCCGAGCAGCAAGCGCCTCTTCGCCGCACAGGAGGTGCTGGTGGTCGGGACCACGACCGAGATCGCCGCCGTGACCGAGATCGACAAGCGGCGCATCGGTCTGGGTGCGCCTGGAGAACTCGCGCGCAAGCTGCAGCGCGCGCTCGTCGCGCGCGTCTACCGCGAGTGCGGCCTCGCGCGTTGATGGAAGCGCTCAGGGCGAGCGGAAGGCGAAGCCCAGGGCGGAAAGCGTCGGGGTGAGGCCCGTCTCGGTGTTCGAGACGAACGTGACGCGCACCTGGAAGAACTTGGCGGTGTTCAGTTCCGTGATGCTCGAGTGCCAGGCCTTGCTGGGGGGCGTTCCCGAGGAAGCTTGGCACACCGTTGCTGGTGCAGACCTGCAAGGGGCAGGGGGGTGCGGGCGGAGGAGGCGGGGGGCCCAGACACAGCGCAGGGTTGCCGTAGAAGTCGAGGAAGGTTGCGTCCTTGGTGATGTTTGCGGTCGGGGGCGTGACCACGGTGGCGCCGCGGTAGTCGAACCCGAGCGAGGTCCCGAGGGGTTGCTCCGAACTGCGCGGCTCCACCACCGGCGCCAGATAAATCGGTGAGTTGATCTGGGTGTCGAGCCAGATCGAGTGCATGCGGCTGATGCGCAGGACGAGGTCCATCTCCCCCATGTAGGAGACGTTGTCCACGGCCGGGGTCGAGCCACCCGCGGGCGTGGAGGTCGGATTGAACCCGCCGTGGGCGGTCGTCTCGAGGTCGGGATTGATCGTGACGGGCTGGCCGGTGCTGTTCGTGCCACCCGTCGAGAAGGCGCGGAAATTCGGCCGCGTGAAGAGGTTCACGGCAAAGTTGACGTCCAGCGCATTCAAGCCGAGCGCGCTATTGTCCGCGAAGCAGCGGAACTCCATCAGGAGGGGCAGCGCGATCGAAGGCGCCGGATTTGTGCCAAAGGCGTTGGTGTAAGGACAGCCGGGGATTCCGGTCCCGTTGAGGGCCACGACGACCGGCAGCTCCGCACCCGGCATGGTGGCGTCGACGGCACCCGTGGCGAGCAGCGAGGTGTCGCGCCAGGTGTAGTACCTGTACTGCGACACCGGAATGCTCTCGTTCAGCGGGTAGGGCATGACCGTGGTCGCACCGTGGCCGAAGGCTTGCGGGTCGAGGGATCGACCACGTAGCCGAGCGACTTGTCGTGCACGACGACTTGCGGATCGTTCGTGGCCTGAGCAGGTTGTCGTCGAACACATCGACCAGGCCGGATTCGGGATAGACCGGCGCTCCCGTAGCGGATTGATCGTCTCGTCCGGCAGGACCTTCGTGTGCGAGAGTCGGATCTCGAACTGGTTGAACGAGTCGCTGACCACGTTGCCGCCGGCCGGCGCCCAGTAGAGGTGCTCGACGTCGACGTTGAAGACGCTCTCGTCCTCCATTCCGTATCCGACGTCGCAGTAGCGCCAGAGCGCCTGCAGCTTGCTGCCCAGGCCGGAGAGCGGCGTCTGCAGGCCCTGGGGAAAGGCGTCATCGCGCCCGGCACGAGCGTCGTGCGGTCGCAGGTCGCGCGCAGGCGCGTCACGGGGCGCGGGTTGACCGTGCCGGTCGTGAGGTCCGGAGCGGTCTGGCCGCGCCACTCGGGCTTGCCGTCGTCGTTGAGCTCGTCCTGGCTGCTGAAGCGGAAGACCAGGCCGCCATTGGTCTCCGTCGGATCGTTCGGGTCGATGGTGAACGAGACGGCGGGCAGCGCGGCGGTGAGCGCGCGTCCCGAGAGGTCCGTCGGACCCTGGGCCCCGCTGCCGACGTTGACCCAGAAACGGTCGGTGGCGCTGCCCTGGGTGTGCTTGAAGTTGATCACCGGCGCGAAGGCGTACTCCTTCAGGTCGGAAGAGGCGCTGACGGCGCCGATGACGTAGTCGCGCGCGCTGGGCGTGGAGATACCGGGGTCGACGCGCAGGATGGGCAGGTTGTCGAAGGCCGACACCGTCGTGGGGTCCATCGGCTCGCTGAAGCGCACCAGCACGCGACCGTCGCTCGCGACTCCCTGGCCAGGCGTCACGCTCCCGGGGGCGACCGAGGAGTAGCGCACGAAGCAGCCCTGCTTGCCGAAGTTCGCGACCGGATCCCAGACGGTGTAGACCTGCGCCGAGCCCGGCTGCAGCACACCCGTCTCGGGATAGACGACGCGGAAGTGCACCTCGGTCACGGTTCCGCCGCTGGGGCTGTTCGCCGCGGCGGTGACCTCGGCGAAGACTCCCGGCTGCTGGATCACATCGCCGACTTTGAGCTTCGAGGCGCAGAAGTCGAGCGCGTAGTCGACCGTGGTGACGTACGTCGCCCGCGACTCCGACCGGAGTGGAGATCGAGATCGGCTGGACGCCGACGATGCTGGGCGGGATCAGGTCGACCAGGAAGCCGTTGTTCGAGTCGCCGGTGACGGCGTGATTGCCGCCCGAGCGCATCGCGCGCACGACGTCGTCCGTGCTCACGTTGGGGTCGGTCGAGCCGTTGCTGCCGAACGCCAGGCCCTTGCCCTTCAGGTTGGTGAGCAGCGTGGTCTGCCCGATCGACGCGTCGCGCGTGGTCGGGATGCGGATGCCAGCATTCGCCTGCGAGGTGTTCACGCTGGCGGGCAGGCCCAGGTTGTTGACCGGCGGCGGCGGGCTGGTCTCTCCGGCCTCGATCGCCGAAACCGTCAGGTCGAGGATCGCGCGCGTGGTGTGGAACTCGAGCACCCCGTCGCCGTCGGCGTCGAACAGGTCGCCGTGGTTGATGTCGGGGATGCGCGCGGTAGTCGAAGGGCGTGACGGCGGGATAGCCGGTCACGAAGCGCAGCGTTCGAACTGGATGCGTGGCGCTGTCGATCAGGTCGTCGAACTTGACCAGGCATCGCGGCGTTGCGCGGCACGAGCGTGAAGGGCGGCAGCGCGGTCGGGCTCAGGCTCTTGTCGAGGATCGAGGTCAGGTTCTGGTCCAGGCGCTGGAACGCGCCGTGTAGGCCGGGCGTGCCGGCGTCGTGCAGGATCGTGACGGTCGTCTCCTCCGTGATCGCGTTGGTCTCGAGGATGAAGTCGATGTTGTCGGTGTGGATGTCCTCGCCGATCACCATGCCGCAGTTCTGCAGCGTGCCGCTCGAGGTCGCGCACGTCCACCAGGCGGCCCCAATACGAGCGCCTTGATGCTGACCGAACTCGCCTGGCCGCCCTGGTTCTCGTCCACGACGAAGGTCCGCGAGCCGATCAGCGGGTCGGGATGCGCGACGATGGAGCCCGCCGCCATGCCCGAAGTGACCGGCGCGGGATTGCCCTTCATGCATCCGCCGGACCACAGGCCGAAGGCGATCGCGCTCGCCGGAGCGATCGAGTGCGTGAGACGAAGCGGGCGTGGGCGAACGAGTTCGCGAGGTTCGTTGCGTTCATGGATGGAGGACGGGGACGAAGAGTCAGGAGCTGCGACCGAGCCCGTCCCGGACGGGTGGCGGAGAGCGGCGCGAGGACGCACGGCCCAACACTCTAATCAAACCACGTACCGATGTCCCAGCGCGTCTGATCCGCCGGAATACGGCCGGATTCGACCCGGGACCCGAAGCGGCGGTCGGGATCGCCCGCCGGCGTGCGGACGAGGGAGAGAACGCCGGCGGGCACGGACCGGGGTCCTCGACCGGCCGCTCCGCCCCGAATCGCTCAGAAGCGCCAGCCGAAGGTCAGCGCCGCCTGGGTGTAGTCGGCGTCGCCGTTGGCCCCCGCGATCGTGATGTCCGACCCGAACAGCCCGCGCAGGTCGAGCCCGATCGAAGAAGGTCGGGCTGACGAGGAATTCGACTCCGCCGTGCACGTACCCGGCCGCGGATGTGTCCTCGTGCTCGATGCCGCCGACCTCGTACGCGAGCGTGGATGATCGAGAGCCCCCCGCCGACGTACGGGCGCACGGTCTCGGCGCCGAAGCTCTTGCGCACGCCGCCGTAGATTTCGACCCGTCGGTCCCGTGACGTCCACCGGGCCGAAGCTGCTGTCGGCGGAGCTGTCGGACGAGCCCGCGAGCCCGACCTCCCATCCGACGTCGTCGGAGGGATCCTCGCGCGAGTACTCGACCTGGAACGTGGCCTGATCCTCGACGGGAGTCCAGTCGCTGCTGAGGCTGCGACCGCCGACGTAGAGCGTGAGCAGCTTCTCGGGCGCGGCAGGCGGCGCGCTGCCCGCGGGCGCACTCTGCGGGCTGGACAACGACATGCAGGACCGCAGGAACACGGGCGAGAGGACTGCGACGAACTTCATCGGGATGCGCACCTTTCGAGGGAGGTATGGGGCAAGCACAGCCGAGGGGCGGCAGATTAGGACGCCGCTTCCCAAGACCGTCAACGACTCCAGGCGCTGAACTCGAGCGGCCGACTGCGGACAAAATCGCGGAAACAGTCCGCGTCGGTCCAGCGGCACGCCAATGCGGCCACGGAAACGAGCAGGCCGCGCCGAGCGCGGCCTGCGCGAGCGGATCGGGGCCGGCGATCTAGCGCGCCATCGAGACCGAGCCGTCGGACTTCTTCTCGGGCGCGGCGTCCTTGGTCTTCGGGCACTCGTTGCCCAGGCTCCAGCTGGCCTTCACGCCGCCCTTGGCGTCGAAGACGTTGAGCACGAGCTCGCCCGACTTCTCGTCGACGCCCATCTTGGCCGTCGCGCGACCTTCGCGGCTGTGGAAGACGAGGCCCGGCGACTCGGAGCCGTAGGCGTCGACCGTGACGCGCTGCGGCCCGAGGGATCGTGCATCACGAGGCGCTCGCCGGTCACCGTGTCGCAGACCATCTTGGCGCTGGCGAGGCCGAGCAGGCCGAGGCCGAGCGCGAGGCCCGCACCCCAACGCTTGAGGTTCTTGTTCTGCTTCTCGAGACGTTCCAGACGGACGTTCAGCTCACGCGGATCGATGTTCATGGTTTCCTCCGGGATCGGTGGTGAGCGAACGGGACTGCGGTACGACCGCCAACAGACGCCAGCAGTATCCCCGGGTCCACGGTGCAGTTGGGAAAAACCTGCGTTCAGCCGCAGGTGTCGAGGTCCGGCGACTCGCTCTCGCGCTCGCGCCGGCGCTGGCTCTTGAGCGCCTGGTGGAAGCGCTCGAGCAGGTCCGGCCGCTCGGCCTTCGCCAGCGCCTCTTCGACCAGCTCGCGTGACTCGGGCGCCTTCCAGCGCACGAGCGCCTTCTGCATGCGCCGCTCGCGCTCGCCGCGCGGGACGTGCAGCTCCTGATAGGTCATCGGGTCCTTGCCGGTGACGAACTGCACGCAGGCGCGCGTCATCGGCAGCGGGATGAACTCCTGCACCTGCTCGGGCGAGTAGTTGCGCTCGAGCAGCTTCTCGAACAGCACGCAGCGCGTCGTCGAGGCTCGTGCCCGGGTGGCCGACGATGAAGTAGTTGACCAGGTGCTGGTCCTTGCCCGCGGCGCGGCACTCCTCCTTGTACTCGGCCTCGTACTGCTCGTAGACGCCGAAGCGCGGCTTGTTCATCGCCACGAGCGTCGCGTCGCTGCCGTGCTCGGGCGCGAGCTTCATGCGCCCGGGCACGTGGTGCGCGACGAGGTCGTGGTGCAGCGGCAGCAGCTTGCCGTCGCGGCCGCGCAGCATGTCGTAGCGGATGCCGCTCGAGACGAAGGCGTGCTTGACGCCCTTCGGTCTGGCGCACGAGGCCGAGCAGGCGCCGGTAGCCCTCGGTGGTCTTGTCGAGGCGCAGCGCCGGGCACGGATCGGGCGTCAGGCAGTCGCGGCCGAGGCAGGGCTCGCCCTTCTCGAGCAGCTTGCAGCCCAGGCCCCACATGTTCGCGGTCGGCCCGCCGATGTCGGTGATCGTGCCGCGGAAGTCGTGGCTCGCGCTGAGCGCGGCGGCCTCCTTCAAGACCGACTCCTCGCTGCGGCTCTGGATCGTGCGGCCCTGGTGGAACGTGATCGAGCAGAACGAGCAGTCGGCCATGCAGCCGCGGTGCGTGTTGATCGACCAGCGCACGGGCTCGAGCGCGGCGATGCCGCCGGCCGCGTCGTGGTCGGGATGCCACATCGCGCTGGAAGGGCAGGTCGTAGAACGAGTCGACCTCGGCCTGCGAGGCGGGAGCGAGCGGCGGGTGCTGCAGCACGCACGCGCGCGCCGTGCGTCTGCGCCAGTACGCGCGAGCTCGGGCTGTTCTCCTCGCGCACGGCGTGGAAGAGCTCGATCAGCTTCTGCGCGTCCTGTTGCAGCTCCTCGAAGCTCGGCACGACGCGCGCGCCCGGCGGCACGTCGGCGGGCTTGACGAGCTCGCAGGTGCCGCGCATGCCGGAGAGCGACTCGCCGCGTTCGAGGCGCTCGTGCGACCTCGAGCGCCGCGCGCTCGCCCATCCCCCACACGAGCAGGTCGGCCTTCGAGTCGACCAGCATCGAGCGGCGCATCTTCTCTTCCCAGTAGTCCCAGTACCCCAGTCGCCGCGGTCCGGCCTCGAGGCCGCCGATCACGACCGGCAGGCCGGGGAAGTGGTGCCGCGCGAGCGCCGTGTAGGCGATCGTCGCGCGATTGGGCCGCCCCATGCCGCCGCCGGGCCGGTAGACGTCGATGCTGCGCTTGCGCTTCGAGGCGGTGTAGTTCGTGACCATCGAGTCGATGGTCCCCGCGGTCACGCCCACGAACAGTCGCGGTGCGGGCAGCCGCTTCCAGCCCGAGCCGTCCGGCTCGAGATCCGGACAGTCGAGCATCCCGACGCGGTAGCCCTGCGACTCGAGGTAGCGGCCGATCACCGCGTGGCCGAAGCTCGGGTGGTCGACGTAGCCGTCGCCGGTGACGATCAGCACGTCGAGCTCGTCCCAGCCGAGAGCTTCCATCTGCGCGCGCGTGCGCGGCAGGAAATCAGCGGGTGAGCGGTTGGGCTGCATGGGGCGAGTGCCCCCGGACTCAGATCTTGCCGTGACGACGACGCTGGCGGCGGTTGGTCTTGCGCCCGCCCTTGGTCTTCTGGCGCGTCATGAAGCCGGTCTGTTTCTTGTGCTTGGCCGAGGAGCTGCGGATGTTTGTGTGCATGGGGGGCGAAGAGTCTATCCGCAGCTCCCGCGGGAGCGCCAGCCCGCTCTACGGCTTCAGGATGCGCTCCAGGATCGCACGCACGGCCGGCGAGCCTTCCTTGGCGAGCCAGTTCTGCACCTCGGTGCGCTCTTCGGGCGTCAGCGTCCGTTCGCCGAGCACCTTGGCGATCTCGCGCCGGCCGAAGCAGTCGCCGATCAGCTTCGGGATCAGCGCCAGGAGCTCCGCCGTGGGTTTGGGCCGGAAGCGCTCCGCGAGCGTCTCGACCGTGCCGCCGACGTAGCCCATGCCCTCGAGGATCTTGAGCATCGCCGGCGTGAGCGGGCCGACGTTGCCGCCGAGTCCTTCGCGCAGCCGCCGCGCGCCGAGCTTCGCCAGCGCCTGCTCGCGCTCGGCCTCTCTGCCGATCAGGTCGTGGCGCGCCTCGGGGTCGCGCGGCAGGTCGTAGAGCTGGCTCTTCAGGTCGAAGTCGCACACGCCGGTCGGGCTGGCGAGGATCAGCTGGAACGAGTCCTGGTCGATCAGCGAGTCGTTGTAGCGCGAGTGCGAGAAGACCGCCGGGCGCAGCACGTCCGTGTCCTTGGGATCCTGGAGCAGCGGCAAGAGGCTCTGGCCCTGGTGCTGCTCCAGGCGCTTGATCCCGGCGAGTTCCAGCAGCGTCGGCGCGATGTCCACGTTCTCGACCCAGCCCGCGACGCGCGCGGCGGGGATGCCCGGCGCGTGCACGATCAGCGGCACGTGCACGAGCTCGGTGTTGACCTGGCTGCCGTGCGTCATCTGCAGCGTGTTGAAGAGCGTCGCCGGCTCGCCGTTGTCGGCCGCCTTCTTGCGCGTGCCGTTGAAATACTGCTCGCGCGTGAACAGGCCCTCGCCGTGGTCGGCGCAGAGCACGAAGAGCGTGTCCTCCCACATGCCGAGCTGCTTCAACTCGTCGAGGATCTCGCCGATGCGCTGGTCCTCGTAGCGCACGTCGTCGTCGTAGGCGCCGTCCTCCTCCTGCATGCGCAAGAGGCTCGCGTCGCGGTCGACGAGCTTCAGGCGCGCGGAGAGCTCGTCGTAGTACTGCAGGCGCTCGGTGCCGAAGCCCTCGCGCGCATCGCGGTACTTGCGCCAGTCCTTCTCCGGCTGCGGACGGTAGGCGTGATGGCCTTCGACCAGTTCGTCGTGTACCTCGTTCAGGTGGATCCAGGTGAAGTTGCGCTCGTCCTTGTGCGCGCGCAGCCACTCCAGGATCTCGGTGTTCGGCGCGTAGGGATGCAGCTCGCCCGCGAAGCTCGCGAACCCGCGCTCGAAGCCGCACTCCTTGTTGAGGATGTCGTTGCAGACGAAGGCGCCCGTCCCCCAGCCGGCCTTCTGGAAGCACTCGGCCAGCGTCTGCTTCTCGGGCGGGATCTGCATCAGCTCCTCGGCCACGTAGCAGCCCGACATCAGCGAGACCATGCTGGGCGACGTCCACGAGGCCTGCGAGGCGCAGCGCTCGAAGAGCACGGACTCGCCGGCCAGCGCGTCGATCTTGGGCGTCAGCTTGCGCTTGTAGCCGTAGCACGAGAGCCGGTCGACGCGCTGCGTGTCGATCGAGAGCACGACCACGTGCTTGATCGGCCTGGGCTGGGGCTTCGAGCAGCCCGCCAGCGCGCAGAGGCACAAGAGGAACCAACCGCGGGAGCGCATCTCCCGAAGTCTATCTCACGGATCGGCCGTTCTTCGAGACCCGCTTGCCCTGCTGCTTCTGCACGGCGTTCAGGGCGTTCTTGAGGTCGGCGATGATGTCGCCCGGGCTCTCCAGGCCGATCGAGAGCCGCACCGCGTGGCCCGACTGGCCGTAGGAGGAGTGCGTCATGCTCGCGGGCAGCTCGATCAGGGTCTTCGTGTGCCCGAGCGACACGGCCAGCGTGACCGAGTAGGCCGAGCGCGCGATCTCGTCCACGACGGCCTCGGCCTCGACGAGCTTGGGATCGAACTCGATGTAGAGCATGTTGCCCGGCGCGAAGTCGCCGTCCACGTCCACCAGCTGCTTCTCCGCCAGCGCGCGCTGCGGGAAGCTCGCCAGACCCGGATAGACGACGCGCGCGATGCCCTCCTGCTTCTCCAGCCAGGCCGCGACCTTCTTCGCGGTGTACTGCTGGCGCTTGAGCCGCACGACCAGGCTCGGCAGGCCGTAGACCAGGATCGCCCAGGCCGACTTCGCCGAGAGGATCGCGCCGAAGTCCTTGCGGTACAGGAGCAGCGCCGCGAGCATCGACCGCGGACAGATCGCCGCGCCGCCGACTTCGGTCCCGAAGCCGCCCAGGTTCTTCGTCAGGCTGTGCACGACGACGTCCGCGCCGAGCTCGAGCGGCCGCTGCGCGAAGGGTGTGGCGAAGGTGTTGTCGATCACGACCAGCAGCTTGCGCGCGGGCTTGCGCCCGGCGTTGACCTCGTCGCAGAGCTTGCGCAGCGCGCCGATGTCGATCAGCTCGAGCGTCGGGTTGACCGGCGACTCGAAGTACAGGATGCGCGTCTTGTCGCTGACGCGCTTCTTCAGCTTCGCGATGTCGTTCAGGTCCACGCGCTGCACGCCGAAGCCCTGGCGCGGGTACCAGTTGGTGAGCAGCGAGTGCGTGCAGCCGTAGACGACCGGGTGCGCGATGACCTCGTCGCCCTTCTGCAGCACCGAACCCATCACGCCCGAGATCGCGGCCATGCCCGAGGCGAACGTGACGCAGGCCTCGCCGCCCTCCATGTCCGCCAGCTCGCCCTCGAGGATCGAGCGCGTCGGCTCGTCCAGCCGGTCGTAGATGTAGACCGGCGCCTCGCCCGAGTCGCTCACGAGCTGCCCGAACTCCTGGAACCCGCGCGCGCCGCGCTTCGCAGAGTCGAGCCGGTAGGTCGTCGAGCTGGAGAGCGGCGGGACGACGTGGTGCGAGAAGTCCCACTTGGCCGAGTGCTCGGGGCCGTGGACGAGCCGCGTGGTGAGCTTGTACTGCTGCTTCTTGGCCATGGTGCGGCCAGAGTAGCCCACCGCGATGGGTCGGCGTCTACGCCGAAAGGCTCAGCCCCCGCCCGCTCCCCCGCCGCTCGGCCCGACCATCTTGCTCGGCACGACGGCCTTCTGGAACTGCGCCGCGTTCATCAAGCCCAGCGACACGACCGCCGCCTCGAGCGTCGTGCCCTCGTGGTAGGCCTTCTTCGCCGCCTTGGCCGCGTTGTCGTAGCCGATGTGGCGGTTGAGCGCGGTCACGAGCATCAGCGACTGGCGCATCAAGGTATCGACGCGCTTTTCGTCGAGCTCGAGTCCGTCGATGCAGTTCGCGCGGAACGAGTCGCAGGCGTCCGACAAGAGGCGGATCGACTGCAGCACGTTGTGGATCATCACCGGCTTGTAGACGTTGAGCTCGAAGTTGCCCTGCGAGCCGGCGAACGCGACCGCGCAGTGGTTGCCGTAGACCTGCACGCAGACCATCGTCAGCGCCTCGCACTGCGTCGGGATTGACCTTGCCGGGCATGATCGAGCTGCCGGGCTCGTTCTCGCGGCAGCTTGAGCTCGCCGATGCCGCAGCGCGGGCCCGAGCCGAGCCAGCGGATGTCGTTGGCGATCTTCATCAGCGCCATCGCGGTCGTCTGGAACGTGCCCGAGAGGAACACCAGCGCGTCGTGCGCGGCGAGGGCGGAGAACTTGTTGGGCGCGGACTTGAAGGCCAGGCCCGTCTCGGCCGCGATG
Source organism: uncultured Planctomycetota bacterium (assembly GCA_963829015.1). GTDB lineage: Bacteria > Planctomycetota > UBA1135 > UBA1135 > JADJLZ01. Next base: position 2,034,205 of record CAWHGR010000001.1, read on the forward strand.
CTTCTTCGCCACGCAGGCCGGCGTACTTCGGGTGCGTGTTGAGGCCCGTGCCGACGGCCGTGCCGCCCAGCGCGAGCTCGTACACCGCCGGCAGCGCGGCGCGGATCGCGCGCTGCGCGTCCTTCAGCTGCTGCACGTAGCCCGAGAACTCCTGGCCGACCGTCAGCGGCGTCGCGTCCTGCAGGTGCGTGCGGCCGATCTTGACCACCTTCTTCCACTGCTGCGACTTGCCCTCGAGCGCGTTCTCGAGCAGGTGCAGCGAGGGCAGCAGGCTCTTGACCGTCTCCTCGGCCGCGGCGACGTGCATCGCGGTCGGGAAGGCGTCGTTCGAGCTCTGCGAGCGGTTGACGTGGTCGTTGGGATGGATCGGCTTCTTCGAACCGAGCGTGCCGCCGAGCATCTCGATCGCGCGGTTCGAGATCACCTCGTTGGCGTTCATGTTCGACTGCGTGCCCGAGCCGGTCTGCCACACGACCAGCGGGAAGTGCTCGTCCCACTTGCCGGCGATGACCTCGTCGCAGGCCGAGAGCAGCGCCTGCTGCTCCTTCTTCGAGAGCATCTCGAGCTCGCCCAGCTCCTGGTTGGCCAGCGCGGCGCACTTCTTGACGATGCCGAGCGCGCGGATCAGCGGACGCGGGAAGGTCTGGCCGCCGATCTGGAAGTTCTCCTTCGAGCGCTGCGTCTGCGCGCCCCAGAGCGCTTCGGAGGGCACCGCGATCGGGCCGAAGGAGTCGCTCTCCGTGCGCGTGGCGGTCTGGATCCTGGAGTCGGAAGGCTGCTTCATGGTCGGCGTGGTGCTCATTCGGCCGCTGAGGATATCAATCCGGACAATGCCAGGCGGCCGCGCAGCTGCGCAGTTCGGCCCAGACGGGATCCTCGCTCGGCCTGGGCGAGACGCAGAAGAGCAGCGCGTTGCGACCGGCGCGCGGGCAGCGGGTCAGGCGCATCTCGACGTGCAGCACGAGCTCCTTGCCGGTCTTGAACGGGTCGTAGCTCCAGACATCGCCGGCGAGGATGCGCTCGGCCCCCTCGCTGCGCAGTGCCAGCTCGGCGCGGAAGCGCTGCGGGTCGAAGCTGTACTTGTCCTTGCCGACCGCGAGCGCGAGACCGCGGAAGTAGGTCGTGAGCGCGGAGGAGAGCGTCAGCGCGTCGAAGCTCGGCGTGTCCTCGAGCCACCAGGCGAAGTCGTAGCTCCAGAAGTCCGGCGCGTCGGGCGTGGAGAAGCCCGGCATGAAGCGCAGCTCCTCGACGCCGCGGTACGGGAGCTCGGGCGCGAAGTCGAGCGGGAACGGGATCGTCTCGTGCTTCCAGCCGGTCGGCACCGGCCACTCCGGGTTCGCGCCGACGCGGCGCCGGAAGTAGACCAGGCTCGGCTGGCCGGGGATCGGCAGCAGGCGCGCCTCGTAGCCGGCCTGGAAGCGCGGGTCGAGGAAGAGCGGCTTCTCCCAGGCGTTGACGTCGAGCTTGCCCTCGCCGCGCGAGCTGATGCCGTTGCCGAGCACGATGGCGTCGGGCTTCTGCGCGAGCAGCCAATCCTCGTCGTGGCGCTGGTGGCCCTTGAGCGTGATCGCGAGATCGGGCTGCTTGTCGCGCAGCGCGGAGTTGGTGATGCCGAGCATGTCGACGATCGGGAGGTGCGAGTACCAGCCGATCGCGCCGATGGGCGATGTGGCGAGCTTGCAGGCGGGCATGCGCAGCGCGAGCTCCTTGCCGATCGCGATCCAGCGCTGCTCGTAGAAGCGCTGGCTCTCTTGCAACTCGCGCAGCCGCACGATCGGCCAGACCTGCAGCAGCACGATCGCGATCCAGGCCAGGCGCACACGCACTCGACTCTGGGCCTCAAAGCGCGAGAGGACATCGGCGGCGAGCATCAGAACCAACGGCAGGAGCGGCACGAGGAAGCGGGCCAGGAACATGTAGTCGCCGCCGACCCACACCACGCCGGCGCACACCGTCATGGCGCCCGCGAGCGCCGAGCGCGCGACGCGCCCGGCCGGAGGCGCCAGCGCGAGCAGGACCAGGATCACGCCGATGCCCGTGTCGAGCGTCGCGCGGCCGAGGTAGGTCATCCCGTACCCGAGGTCCGCCGCGAGGGGCAGCTTCTTCGTGTAGAAGGTCATCGGGAGCCACTCGCCGAAGTACGCGCGCCGGAACGCGAACCACGCCAGCGGCAGCGCGCAGGCGGCCAGCAGAGCTCCGGCGCGCCGCGCCGCGAAGGCGTGGAACGGCAGCAGCAGCAGCAACTCGGGCCGCAAGAGCGTCGCGGCGCCGAGGACGAGGCCCGCCAGCGCTCCGCGCTCGCGCCGCAGCAGCACGTACCAGCCCGCAACCAGCGCCGCCGCGAGCGCCGTGCCCAGTCCCTGCGCCGCGTGGTACGCCAGCGGCACGCCGAGCGCGATCGCGAGCGCGCACCAGAAATCGCTCTCGCGCCGCTCGCGGCCGCGCGCGAGGAGCGCGAGCCAGGCGGCACCGATCGTGCTCGCGAGTCCCGCGCCGACGCCCACGGCGAGCGGCGCGATCTTGAGCAGTATCCCGCCCGCGAGCAGCAGCACCCACAGCGGGCAGGTGAAGCCCTCGACGCGCTCTCCGGCGTTGAACACCAGCCCCTGCCTCTCGACCAGGTTGCGCGCGTAGCGCCAGACGATGTACTCGTCGTCGCAGGGCCCCGTGTCGCGCAGCACGAGCCACAGCCCGAGCGCCGCGAGCGTCACGAGCACCCAGGCCAGGTGACCCGGACCCCGCGCGACCGGGCCTTCGCTCTGGCTCTGCATCTCAGCGCCGAGCATACCAGTAGCGCGGGCGGCGCTCGTCGCCCGTGACCGGCACGAACGTGTGCGCATCGACGTAGGGCAGCTCGCGCATCGCGTAGTTCTGCGCCAGCAGCGGCAGCTCGGCACTCCAGTCCTGGTCGAGCACGATCAGCGCGAAGCGCTTCTCGCGCCAGCGCGCGCGTGAGCTCGTCGGAAACGCGCTGGGCCGTCGCGTGCTCGCTCGAGTTCAAGAGGTCGATCAGCGTCATGCCGTGCGCCAGCGAGGGCTTGCCGGCGCGCTCGGCCAGGTAGCCCTGGTCGGGGATCCAGACCTCGCCCTCGACCGCGCGCAGCTGCACCGACGAGCGCCTCCCCCGCCGCGCTGTCGTCCGCGCTGGGCAGTTGCGCGCGCGGGTCGTAGCGCAAGAGCCAGAACTGGCCCAGCGCGAGCAGCGCCGCGCCGGCCATGAGCGGGCCGCCGGTCACGAGCGAGCGCGCGAGGGCCGGACCGAAGAGCAGCGCGGCCGCCGCGCAGGCGGGCATGAGCGTGTTGTCGTAGCCGCCGACGTGCGCACGCGAGATCCACGCGGCCAGCACCAGGCCCGCGAGCGCGAACGGCAGGATCGGCGCGCGCGGCTCCGCGGAGCGCGCCACGCGCGGCGCACGCAGAAAGGCCAGCAGCGCGAGGCCCGCGGCCGGCGCGAACACGACCATGTCCTTCAGCCAGAAGCCGGAGCTGTGCTGCGCATCCCAGGCGTGCCCGCGCAAGAGGTCGAAGACGTACCAGCGGTACCAGCCATCGGAGAGCGCGTCGCCGTAGAGCGTGCTCGCCGCGAGCGGCAGCCCGAGTGCCAGCGCGAAGATCATCCCCGCGCGCCGCTCGCGCCCCATCAGCGCCAGCCAGACGCAGGCCGCCGGGACCAGCGCCGTCTGCTTGGCCAGGAAGGCGGCGAAGAACACCAGGCCTCCGATCCACGCGCCGGTCCGGCCCGGCACGAGCTCCAGCACCTCCAGCGCGCCGAGCACCAGCGCCAGGAAGAGCGAGTCCACGCGCGCCACGTCGAACCACGCGCCGCAGAAGCGATACGACGCGGCGTAGAGCCCGAGCGCGAACACGCCGGCGTAGCGGCTGCCGCCGTGCCGCGCGCCCGAGCGGTAGAGCAGCGCCAGGCAGGCGGCCGACGAGAGCAACGAGACGAGGCGCAGCGCCAGGAAGCCCGGACCGAAGAGCTTCGTGCTCAGCGCGCCGAGGTAGACGAAGAGCGGCGTGTACGGGAAGGCCATGTACTCGAGCGAGGGCTCGGCGTAGAGCTTGCGCCCCGCGAGCAGACGCTCGACCTCCTGCAGCACGCCGCCCTCCTGCCACTCGAGCTCGAAGGGGTGCACGCAGCGCATCATCGCCAGCGCGACGTAGACGAGCAGCGCCAGGGCACAGATGCCGGCGAAGACGGTGCGAAGGCGGCGAGCCATGGCGGCGGGCGGGATTGTGCTCCCCGGGACGATCGGGTTCCATCCCCGCACGAACGCGTACTATCATCGCCGGCGATGGACGCACGCCTGACCGGGGTCATTCTCTGCGCGGCGCTGGCGTCCTGCACGCGCACGGCGCCTGCGCCCCGCGCGCAGCCGCCCAACGTGCTCGTCGTGCTGCTCGACACGCTGCGGCCCGACCACCTGGGCTGCTACGGCTCGCCGCGCCCGGTCTCGGCGCACCTCGACGCGCTCGCGCAGCGCTCGTGCCTGTTCGAGCACGCGCAATCACCCGCGCCGCTGACCGTCGCCTCGCTGCTCTCGCTCGTCTCCTCGCTCTACCCCGAGGTGCACGGCGTGCAGGGCGCGCTCAACCCCGGGCGCATGAGCGAGCACGTGACGACGCTCGCGGAGGTCTTCGCGCAGAACGGCTACGCGACCGCGGCCTTCACCGAGGGCGGCTACGCCAACCCGCAGTTCGGACTGGGCCAGGGCTTCCAGACCTTTCCGGTGCATGCCGAAGACCGCGACCCGAACGTCTCGAACCTCCTGGGCACGAGCCGGCTCGCCGGGAACCTCGAGCGCGCGAGCGCCTGGCTGAAGAGCGCGCAGGACAAGCCCTTCTTCCTCTTCTTCCACACCTACGAGGTCCACCAGCCCAACTTCGCGCGCCCCGAGTACATGCAGCTCGTGCGCCCGGGCTTCGACGAGCCCGCCGACCACGCGCGCGCCGCGCAGGTGATCGAGCGCTGGAACCGCGAGCACACGGCCGATGCCGACGGCTGCCAGACGCTGCTCGAGCACCTCTACCAGTGTCCGCTGACCGGCCTGCCCGCGCTCTCCGACCCCGACGGCTTCGCGGCGCTCGCGCACACCTTCGGCTGCGCGCCGGCCGATGCCGTCTCGAACGAGAAGCTGCTCGCGCTGCTGCGCGATCTCTACGACGCGGCGCTGCGCTACACCGACGACCAGCTCGAGACGCTCTGGAAGACGCTCGCGGAGCTGCACCTCGACCAGAATACGATCATCGTGGTCGTCAGCGACCACGGCGAAGGCCTCGGCGAGCACGGCGAGCTCGAGCACTCGAACGTGCTGCACGAGGAGGCGCTGCACGTCGCGCTGATGATCCACGTGCCGGGGACGAGCTTCGTCCCCCGCCGGGTGCCCGAACAGGTACGGACCATCGACGTGATGCCGACCCTGCTCGAGCTCTGCGGAATCGACGCGAAGGGCCTCGCGCTGCAAGGCCGCAGCCTCACGCCGCTGATGCGCGGCGAGCCGGGTTCTGATCGCATCGCATTCAGTCATGCACGGCGCGTCGACGAGCACCAGAATCCGCAGTACACCGTCTGCGACGGAGCGTGGCGTCTGATCGACGAGCCGAAAGCCGCCAAGAAGTGGCTCTACGACCTCGCGCACGATCCCAAGGAGCTCACCGACGTCGCCGCGCAGCACCCGGACGTCGTCGCGCGCCTCTCGAAGCTGCTCGAGCAGCAGGCGAAGCAGGACGCCTACCTGCGCGACAAGATCGGCAGCGCTCCCGGCGAACTCGTCATCGACGAGCAGACGATGAGGGAACTGCGGGCGCTCGGCTACACCGGCAAGGAACCGAAGTAGCCGATACGGAACACGGCATTCTTCTCCCCGATTGGGGAGCGGCGTTTGCTCGAGCGAGCGCACACTCGTTCGAATCGGGGAGAAGAATGCCGTGTTCCGTACTCGGCGCCGCACTCACAGCAGCTTCATGTCGCGCATCAGCTGCACGTCCGCCTGGATCGCGCCGGCGGTCTTCTGCATCAGCGATGCGCGCGTCGTTGTCGAGCGGCAGCTCGACGATCTTCTCGACGCCGTTCTTGCCCAGGATCGCCGGCACGCCCATGTAGATGCCCTCGAAGCCGTACTGGCCGTTGAGCAGGCACGCGCAGGGCAAGAGGCGCTTCTGGTCGTTCAGGATCGAGGCCGCCATCGCGACGCTCGCGCTGGCCGGCGCGTACCAGGCGCTGCCGGTCTTCAGGAGGTTCACGATCTCCGCGCCGCCGGTGCGCGTGCGCTGGGCCATCTTCTCGATCGAGGCCTTGTCGACGAGGTCCTTCAAGGTCACGCCGTTGACGGTGCAGTACTGCGGGATCGGCACCATCGAGTCGCCGTGCGCGCCGAGCACCATGGCCTTGACGTCGACGACCGAGCTCTTCGTCGCGTCGGCGATGAACCACGAGAAGCGCGCGCTGTCGAGCACGCCGGCCATGCCCATCACGCGCGGGCCGGGGAAGCCGGTCTTCACGCGCGCGAGGTGCACCATCGAGTCGAGCGGGTTCGTGACCACGATCACGAAGGCCTCGGGCGAGAGGTTGCGCACGTACTCGGAGACGGCGACGATCACCTTGGCGTTGATCGCCAGCAGGTCCGAGCGGCTCATGCCCGGCTTGCGCGCGACGCCGGCGGTGACGATGAAGAGGTCGGAGTCGGCCGTGTCCTTGGGATCGTTCGTGCCGACGACGCGCGCGCCCAGGCCCTCGACCGCCGCGGCCTGGTTGAGGTCGAGCGCGATGCCCTGCGGGCGGCCCTCGAGGATGTCGATCAGGACGATCTCGTTGCCGAGCGACTTCTGCGCGCAGAGTTGGGCGCAGGTCGAGCCGACGTAGCCGGCACCGACGACGGTGATCTTGCGTTGCGGGATGGTGGTGCTCATGGGGTGCGCGCGGCCGGCGCGGCGGGAGAAGGTATCCGCCGGCACGGCGCGCGGGAAGCTGCGGCCGCGCGCCGGTCCTCAGGGTCCCGGCGCGCGCACTTCCGCCGCGCGCACGAGGTAGCGGTAGACGGGCAGGTGCACGAAGAGCGGGCCGCAGGCTCGCGCATCGGGCAGCTCGAGGTGCAGCGTGCTGCGCCCGGCCGGGATCCAGCTCGCGACGAGGCGTTCGCGCGCGGGCCCGGGGCTGCCGGGCAGCGAGTAGAACAGCAGCAGGTCCTGCGCCAGCGGGCTCTCGAGTTCGAGGCGCAGCAGCGCGCGAGCGCCGGCTCCCGGCCTGAACTCGGGCAGGCGCAGCATGTCCTTGGCCGAGCTCCCGAGCACGACCAGCCCCGTGCTCGAGCGCGTGACCTGCACGCGGCCGGTGCCCGAGGCTGGCGTGGGCTGCTGCGCGAGTTCGAGCCGCCAGAGCACGTCTCGTGCGGCCTCGAAACGCTGCGCGAGCGCGCGCTGCGAGTCCGCGAAGCGCGCGGCGCGCTGCAGTTCGGAATCGAGCTCCGCGGGCAGGCGCTCGCGCAGCCGGCGCAGCTCCTCCGCGTTCAGCGGCTGGAAGAGCCCGTCTGCGCCTGTGAGCAGGCTGGTGCGGCGCACCTCGGCTGCCAGCACGAGTTGCGAGAGCACCAGCACGCCGACGACTGGGGTCAGCCACGCCGCGCGCGCGCCGCGCAGGAGATCCGCGAGGCTCACGACGAGGAACACGGCCAGGAGCGGGATCATGAAGGCGTGGTAGTGCAGCTCGGGCAGCGCTCCGAGCAGCGCGTAGGCGGGCGAGAGCGTGACGAGCGCGCAGGCCAGCACGAGCAGCAGGCGCTCGCCCTCCGGGAGCGGACCTGCGCCGAGCGCGCGCAGTGAACGGACGATGCACCACAGGCTCGCCAGCACACAGACTGCGTAGAGAACGGGTGAGAGCGCGCTCGCCCAGGCGCCCGGCCACGAGTCTTGCAGCATCTGCGTGCGTGCGCGACCCAGGAAGCGCGGCAGCTCGGTCGCGCTCGTCAGGCCGAAGTCCGCGTTCCAGTGCTGCACCAGCCGGGAGCAGAAGCCCTGCAGCGGCGCGGAATCCGCAGCGCGCAGGTGCAGGTAGGCGCGCACGTCGTCGAAGTCCGTCCGGCTCTCGTACAGCAGCCAGGGAACGAAGCACAAGAGCAGGATGCTCGCGGCCCAGCCGAGATCGCAGAGCGGCGGCCGCACTCGCAGCAGGACGCAGGCAAGCACGAGACCGGGCCCGAGGAATCCGGCGCCCGGATGGACCTGGGCCGCGATCGCGAACAGCGCCACCCCACACAGGAACCAGCCGCGCGAATACGAGCGCGCCAGGCGCAGGATCACGCCGATGAGCGGCAGGACGAGCGGCAGGAGCAGATCGGGGGCCCAGAGCCTGCGCGCGAAGATGCTCGCGATCGGCAGCGCCGCGACGAGCGCGGTGGCGAGGACCGCGAAGTGCAGCCCGAAGCCGCGCCGCAGCAGCCCTCCCAGCAACGCCAGCGCGCCGAGGTTCAGCAGCATCACCCAGCCCGTGACCAGCACCGGGTCGTGCGTCAGCGCGACGATCGGGCCGAGCAGGTAGAAGAGGAACGGACCCGTCACGATCCCGGTCGACGCCCTCAGGCCGTGCAGCCACTGCCCCTGTTCCAGGAACTCGCGCGTGCCCAGAAGTGCCAGGCGCTCGTCGCCGCGAAACTCGATCCACTGCGGGCAGGAGCAGCGCAGCCCGACCGCGACCAGCAACAGCAGCCAGGCCGCGTGACGCTGCCAGCGCGCACGCGGGTCGGCGCCCAGGGCGTGCTCGGCGTTCATCCGGCCACGCTCGTGGGCCCGCGGCTACTTGGGCAGTGCGGCCTGCCCGAGCGCTGCGGATACGCCCGCCGCGCTCGTCGGGGCCGGGCCGGTCTTGGTCGTCGGAGCCCCGCGCTTGAGCCGGCCTGCCAGCATCTCCATCTTGGCCCGGGCCTGAGCGTCCGGCAGCGGCTTCGACTGCCCCTCGAGCTTCCCGCCGAGGGCGAGGTTGTGTTCGTCCACCCGCTGCTGCTTCTGCATCAGCTGCGCCCGCACCTCGGCGGTCATGCCCCCGGGTGCGCTCTGCGGCACGCCATTGCGCACGCGCGGGTCGGCGACCGGGTACAGGATCGTGCTCGAGTTCGCCACCCGGGGCGCGATGCGCACGGGCGGCTGGCTGACGGCGGTCCGCGCGGCGAGCACGGCCGGCGCTTCGAGCAGCACGGGGCTCGACACTCGCGGCGCGGGCTCCACGGCTTCGAGCGTCACGGGCGCGGCCGCAGCGACAGCACTCGACGCGGCCGGCGCGGGCCCCGTCGGGACAGCAGCGGCCGTCGCGGGCCGTCCGTAGACGCCGACCAGGCCGGAGGCGGCCAGTCCGAAGCCCGCGGCACCCGCGAGCACGAGCAGCAGGGCGAGGCGGGTGCGGTTCATGGCGTTCATGCTAACGCCGGGCGCCGATCCCGTGTTGGCGCGAGGGATGGATCTTCGAGCGGCGCCTCAAGGACCCTCGCGCGCCAGCAACTCGCGCAACGCCTGCTTGTGTGTCTCGAGGAACAACAGGTCCTTCGGCCGGCCGGCCTGGGCCTTGGACGCGACGATATCCGCGAGGCGCGCGACGGCGATGGGAACCCCCTCGGCCAGAAAGGTCCTGCGCAGGCGCCAGACACTCTCGAAGTCGAACTCGCCCATCACGAGCGTCCAATCGACCTCGATCCCCTGGGCATCGCGGGCCCGTGTCAGGGCCCGGCGCTCCACGATCCGCTCGGCCAGCCAAAGATCATGCGGACGATCGAGTGGCTCGCCGCTGGTCGTCAGTTCCAGGCCGACGCTCTCGCTCGCATCCCAGGCGCGCACGAGGTTCGACGGATCGGGCGGCACGAAGAGACCGCGGTCATGCGTCGTGAAGACCGTGCCTCCGGATTGGGCGTGGTAATTCGCGCCCCAGACTCCAATCAGACAGTAGCGCACGTTCTCGCGCGCGAGCACGGCTGCCAGCTCGAGGAAGCGATTCACGCGCCCTCCTCGCGCTTCACGCGGCGCCAGAACTCGCGCGAGTCATGGACCAGCTGCTCGACCCAGCTCTTGTCCGTCCCGTCCTGGTTTCCGGGCAGCGCCTCGGCGCGCTCGATCAGGCGCGCGTACTCGGCGTCGACGAGATACGGCCCGGGAGCGCGCTCGCAGACGAGCTCGTCGAGGATGCGAATGGCCTTGCGCGTCGCCTCGTCCACGCCGGCAGGATACGCGACCGGCGTGCGCCGCGCTCAGACGCGCACGAGCCCCATGGCCTTGGTGATCGCGGCTCCCATCTCCCGGGTGCCCACCGCGCTCTTGTCGTTGCGGTCGGGCTTCATGTCGTAGGTGACCGACTTGCCCTCGCGGATCACGTGCGCGACCGCGGCCTCGAGGCGCTTGCTGGCCTCGAGCTCGCCGAGGTGCTCGAGCATCAGCACGCCCGAGAGGATCATCGCGGTCGGGTTGACCTTGTTCTGGCCCTTGTACTTGGGCGCCGAGCCGTGCGTGGCCTCGAAGATCGCGATGCCGCCGTCGCCCAGGTTGGCGCCCGGCGCGATGCCGAGTCCCCCGATCAGGCCGGCGCACAGGTCGCTGAGGATGTCGCCGTAGAGGTTGGGCAGCACGAGCACGTCGTACTCCTCGGGCTTCTGCACCAGTTGCATGCACATGTTGTCGACGATGCGGTCCTCGAAGGCCACGGTCGGGTAGCGCTCGGCCACCTTGCGCGCGGTCGCGAGGAACAGGCCGTCGGAGAACTTCATGATGTTCGACTTGTGCACCGCGGTGACCTTCTTGCGCTGCTTCTTGACGGCGTATTCGAAGGCCGCCTTGACGATGCGCTCGGTGCCCGAGATCGAGATCGGCTTGATCGAGACGCCCGAGTCGGGGCGGATCTTGGCGCCCGAGAGCTCCATGATCTTCCCGATCAGCTCCTTCGTCTTCGGCGCGCCCTCCTCGAACTCGATGCCGGCGTAGAGGTCCTCGGTGTTCTCGCGGAAGATCACGAGGTCGATGTTCTCGTAGCGCGAGCGCACGCCCTTGTAGGTCTTGCAGGGCCGCAGGCAGGCGTAGAGCTCGAACTCCTTGCGCAGCGCGACGTTGACCGAGCGGAAGCCGGTGCCCACAGGCGTGGTGATCGGCGCCTTGATGCAGGTCTTGGTCTTCTTGATCGAGGCCAGCACCGCGTCGGGCAGCGGCGTGCCGTACTTGGCCAGCGCGTCGACGCCGGCCTCGACCTCGTGCCACTCGAAGGCGACGCCGGTGGATTCGAGCACGGACTTGGTCACGGCGGCCAGTTCGGGGCCGGTGCCGTCGCCGAGGATCAGGGTCACGGGGTGGCGCATGGGGGGGCTCTCGCGGATGCGGTCGGGAGTGCGGAAGCGGCGGAGTCTAGGGAGGGTCCCCGCGGCAGGCAATCCTCGCGCAGCGCAGGCGGGGCTAGCTCTTCTGCGTACCCGACTTGATCTCGGGCGGCTGCTTGGGCTCCGGTGCGCTGCCGCCGTTCAGCAGGCCCTCGCCCTCCTTCTTCCACCACTCGCGCCAGGCCTTGACCTTCTTCTGCCGGTCGGCCTCGTTGCCCTGCGGGTCGAACTTGAAGTCCTTGCCCGTGAGCGTCTGCAGCGCGTGCCAGGCGCTCTCGCGCACGGTCGGCTCCGCGTCCTCGAGCGCGTCGATCAGCCCGGGCACGCCCTGCAGCGTGCCGAGGTCGGCGAGCACGCGCGCGGCGCACATGCGCACGAAGAGGTCGCTGTCCTTGAGCAGCGGGACCACGTGCGGGATCACGGCCGGGTCCTTGGCGCGCCCGAGCTCGTCGACCGCTTCCCAGCGCGTCGAGGGGTTGGCGTCTGCGAGGTTCGCCAGCAGCGCGGTCCAGGCCGGCGCGCCGGACGCGGCGGGCTTCTCCGGCAGCGCCTTGGAGGCCGCCTCGGCCGCGGCACGCGCGCTCTCGGCCGACTTCTTGTACTCCTCCAGGCGCTTGGCCAGCTCGCGCTGCACGTCGTCGCCCTGCGCCAGCTTGTGCGAGAGCTCGTCGAGGCGCTCCTCGCGCGTGAGCGCGGCGGTGTCGAGCTCCTTGCGCAGGCTGGTGACCGTGCGCTGCAGCTCGGCCACGAGCTGCTCGGAGCGCTGCGCGGAGGCGGCCAGCTCGTTGCGCTGCTTCTCGCCGGTCGCGAGCGCCTCCTGCAGCTCCTTCCCGAGGCGCTGCTCGAGCTCGGCCTGCTGCGCCGGCACGCGCGCGAGCTGCTGGTCGAGCGCGCGCACGTCGGAGTTGCCCCGCTCGATCCCGCGCGCGAGCTCCTTGTCCGTCTCCTGCAGCGCGTCGATGCGCTGCTGGAAGACGTAGATCACGATCGCGCTCACGGCCAGGCTCGCGGCGGCCATCCAGACGGCGGTCTGGGGGGCGCCCGCCTGGGGCGCGTCGGGCCGCAGCGCGGCGTGCATGCCCGTGGCGTCGGCCGCCGTGGCCGCGGGGATCGTGGCGGCCGGAATCTGGCCAGCGGCGTCCGACGCGGCGCCTGCGGCCGGAGCGACCCCGCTCGAAAGCGCGAGCGACATCGCGCGCTCGCAGCTGGAGCACACCACGCGGCCCTTGACCATCCGCGCCCGGCCCTGCTCGAGATCGGACTGGGGAACGGACTCGTTGCACAGGTCGCAGAAGTGGATCTTCATCGTCGCTCGCGCCGCCTGCCGGGGACGGCGGCGGTATCCAGCCTAGGGCCGAGGGTAACCGACCGCAAAGCCGGGGCCGCGCTCGAGGCGCATGGATAGACTCGCGATCATGGATCCGGCCGCCTTCGAACCCACCCCCGCGCTGCGCTCGCGCCTCGAGCGCACGGGTGCCGAGTTCCTGGCCGGCTACTTCGAGACCGAGCTGCGCCAGAAGCCCGAGAACCTCGCGGCCTGGGTCGAGCTCGGGCACCTGTACACGCGCCTGGGCCGGATCAAGGAGGGCCTGGACGTCGACCGCGAGCTCGCGCGGCGGCTGCCGGAGGACTCGACCGTGCGCTACAACCTGGCCTGCTCGCTGGCCCTGAATGGCGAAATCGACATGGCCTTCGCGGAGCTCGAGCGCGCGCTCGAGCGCGGCTACTGCGACGCGGAGCACCTCGCGCAGGACCAGGACCTCGTGGCGCTGCGCGCGGATCCGCGCTTCGGGGCGCTGCTCGAGCGGCTCGCGGGCCCGAGCGGCTGAGCCGGCTCAGTCGCCCGAATTCTTCTTCTCCGGCTGCAGCGCGGCCTTCGGCAGCAACTGGTCCGCCGAGCGTTCCTTCCACCAGGCCTGCCACTTCCCGATCGCCTCGGCGTTCTGCGCCAGCTCGGCCTTGGGGTCGAAGCCGAAGTTCTCCTTGGTCGCCTCGTTCAGCGCCTGCGAGCAGAGGGCGCGCGTGAACATGCGCTCGTCGGAGAGGCCCGTGATCAGTGTCGGTACCGCGGCCCAGTCTCCCAGGCGCAGCAGCGTGCGCGCGCGTTCGAGGCGCAGGTCGGTGGCGTCGGGGCCGTCCGGCGTGTGGATGCCCTCGAGGTACGGGATCAGGCGGCTGTCGCGCGTCGCGCCGATCGCGGCGAAGGCGGCGATGGCGACGTCCGCGCGCGGATCGGCCGCGAGCTCGAGCAGCTTGGGGTAGGCCGGCTCGCCCACGGTCGCGAACCAGCGGATCAGCTCGATGCGCTCGACGCCGTGCGTGTACGGGACGCGCTTGGCCTCGTCGTCGATGCGGCGCTGCAGGCTGGGCGAGGGCTCGAGCCAGCCCGTGCCGTTGCCGGGCACCGACGAGTGCGTCGTCGCGCAGGAGCCAGCGCCGGCGGCCAGGGCCACGAGGAAGAGCGAAAGAGAGACGTGCAAGGAGTTCTTGGAAGCCATCGCCGCAGGGATCGGCCGGATCGCGCGCGGGCTTGAGCCCCTAGAAGTTCGTTCCGACCGGGGCTCTCGCGCGCGAGAAGAATCCCAGCGCCGCGCCCAGGAACGAGAACGCGAGGCCCGCGCCGACGAGCGCCAGCGCGAGCGGGCTCTCCCCTCCCGGAGGCGGGACGAGCCGCGCCGGGACCGTGCGGCGCTCGCTGGGCTCGAGCGCGGGCCGCGGCAGGCGCTCCTCGGCCGGCAGCCTGCGCGGCCAGGGCAGCGCGAGCTCGTCGGGAGCTCCCGGCCGCAGGACCAGCGTGTCCCAGGCGCGCTCGAGCAGCTCGGGCGAGAGTTCGGCCTCGGAGCCGGCCTCGCGCTCGCGCAGCGCGAGCTCCGCGCGGCCAGCGGGGCCGCGCAACTCGGCGCGCGTCCAGCCCGCCGCGCCGGGCCTGTCGTTCCGGACGCGCACGCGGCCCGTGCGCACGTCGAGCTGCGGCCGCCCGCCGGCCTGCGCGCGCGCGACGAACTGCGCCAGCGTGCTCCAGGGATCGAACGTGCTCTGCGAGGGATCGAAGCCCGCGGCCGCGCACCAGCCCAGGCCGACGCGCACGAGCGCCAGCGCCGGCGTGCCCTCGGGCGTCACGAGCGCGACCTCGGCACCCTCGCGCGTGCGCAGCGCGGCGCAGCGCGCCAGCGGCTGCTCGGGCCGCAGCGCGGCGAGCGCCGCACCCAGATCGGCGGGAGCCGCGGGGCTCGCGCGCAGCCCGGTCAGGTCGTGCGCCCAGAGGCGCGAGCCGAGCTGGCGGCGGAAGAGCGCTTCGAGGCCTTCGGAGAGCCGCGGGCAGCCGAGCAGCTCCTGTCCCGGACTGCACAAGGCGCGCAGCAGCTCGACGTTCGCGTCTTCGCCCACCGCGATCGCGGCGAGGCTGATGCGCGCGGCGGCAAGATCGCGCGCGAGCTCCGGCGCGCGCGCCAGCGCGTCCTTGCCGCCGCGGTCCTGGCCGTCGGAGAGCAGCACGACCAGCCGCTCGCGCTCACTGGGCTCGCGCGCCAGCGCCGTGAGCGCGTCGCACAGCGCCGTCGGGCCGCCGCTGGCGTTCGCCGCGGGCACGCCCGGCCCGAGCGGCTGGGCGGGACCGAGCGTCCCGGCGAAGCTGCGCACGAAGAGCCGCTCGTCCTTGCCCGCCGCGTCCGCCAGCGGCCCGAGCGCCGCGCGCGCCTGGCTCCAGGGCTCGCCGACCATGCTGCCCGAGCCGTCGACGAGGAAGATCACGTCGCGCGGCGGCAGGCCCTCGCCCGCGGGCGCGAGCGGCAGCAGCTCCGCGGCCGTGTGTGCGCGCCAGTCGTGCGGAAAATTGGCCGGCGCGGCGCAGGCGATCCAGGCGCCGCCGCGTTTCAGCCAGCCTGCGAGCGCCTCGCGCGGCAGCGCGCCGAGGCTCGCGTCGGTCGAGACGAGCAGGTCGAAGCTCTCGAGCTCGCGTTCCAGGCGCGCGGCGTCGACCGAGATCCACTCCGGGCCGCCGGGAGCCTCGGCCAGCCCGCGAGCCGGCCCGAGCACGGCCGCGCGCGGGCGCGAGCCCTGCGGCACGAGCACCAGCTCGCGCAGCGAGAGCGCTTCGCCGGCGATCGAGAAGCGCACGCGCGTCTCGCCCTCGGCGAGCGCGGGCAGCTCGAGGCGCAGCGGCCAGCGCACCCAGCCCTGGCCCGCGGGCGGCGCGAGCGCCTCCGTCGAGCGCGAGCTCGTGCCCGCATGCTCGACCTCGATCGTCAGCGTGCGCGGCTCGGGGTCGCCCGCGCACAGCGCCTGCGCGAGCGGCAGCTCGAGCGCGACCGGCGCGCCGATGCGCGCCTCGCCCGCGCGCGGCTCGCCGAGCACGAGCTCCGCGCGCTCGCGCTCGGGCAGCGCCAGCCAGTGCAGGCCCACGCCCTCGCGCTCGAGCGCCGCGAGACGCGGCCGCGGGTCGGCGCCGGTGAACTCGCCATCCGAAAGGATCTCGATCGTGCGCTCGCCTGCAGGCCCGAGTGCGGCGCGCGCGGCCTCGAGGGCCGCGTCGAGCTCGCTCTGCGAGCCGTCGAGCGTGTGCGCCAGGCCGCGCAGCTCGGCGCTCGTGCAGCGCACGACACCTGCGCCGTAGGCGATCAGCGGCAGCTCGGCGTGCGCCTGCGCCAGGCGCCCGAGCACGGCCGCGGGATCGCGCCAGCGCGCGCGCACGCTGTGCGAGAGGTCGACCAGCAGCACGCGCCCCGGCGCGCCGGCCGCGGCACTCGTGTGCGCCCAGAGCGCGAGGCCCGCGCCGGCGACCAGCGCCGCCGTGCCCAGCAGCGCACTGCTGCGCGCGAGCGCGGCGCGCTCAAGGGCCATCGATCCAGCCGCCGCCGAGCAGGCGCGTGCCGCGGTAGAAGGCCGCACCCTGGCCGGGCGTGATCGAGAGCTGCGGCTCGTCGAACTCGACCTCGGCCTCGTCCCCGGCCACGCTCACGCTGCAGGCGGCGGGCGTGCAGTGGTAGCGCTGCTGCACCTCGCAGCGGAACGAACCGCCCGCCGGCACGTCGAAGCCGATCCAGTTGAGCGTGCGCACGCGCATCGAGCGCGACTGGCACTCCTCGCGCGAGCCGAGCACGACGCGGCCCTGCTCGGGCTCGAGCGCGACGACGTACAGCGGTTCGCCGCTCGCGACGCCGTGGCCGCGGCGCTGGCCGATCGTGAAGTGCTCGGTGCCCGCGTGCTGCCCGAGCTCGTTGCCGGCCGTGTCGACGAGCGCGCCGGGGTGCAGCGCGACCTGTTCCTGCGCCAGCAGGTTGCGGTAGTCGTTGGAGGGCACGAAGCAGATCTCCTGGCTGTCCTTCTTGGCCGAGGTCCTGAGCCCGGCCTGGCGCGCGAGCTCGCGCACCTCGGTCTTCTTCAGCGCACCGAGCGGCAGGTGCGTGCGCTGCAGGTGCTCCTCCGTCACGCTGAAGAGCTGGTAGGACTGGTCCTTGTCCTCGTCCGCGCCGCGGTGCAGCTCGACGCGGCCGTCCACGCGCTCCAGGCGCGCGTAGTGGCCGGTCGCGACGCCCTCGGCGCCCAGCTCGCGCGCGAACGAGAGCAGACGGTTGAACTTCAGGTCGCGGTTGCAGACCGCGCAGGGGTTGGGCGTGCGGCCGCGCGCGTACTCGTCGACGAAGTAGCGGATGATCGAGCGGAACTCGTCCTTCAGGTCGACCGACTGGAAGGAGATGCCGAGCTGCGCGGCGACCATGCGCGCGTCGCGCGCGTCGGAGACCGAGCAGCAGCTCTTCTTCGCGGATTCGTGCTCCTCGACGTGCACGCCGTTGCGCATGAACAGGCCCACGAGCTCGTGGCCCTGCTCGCGCAGCATCCAGGCCGCGACCGAGGAGTCGACGCCGCCGCTCATGGCGACGACCAGGCGCGGGCCGGGGGCTCTTGCGGGTGTGGGCTGCATCTTCCGTCGGGGCGGCGATTCTAGTACCCTCTCCGCCCCTCGTCGCAGCCAGAGGAGCTCAAACCGACATGTTGCACGCCACCTTCGCCTTCCTCTTCCAGGGTGATCCCGCCGCCGCGCAGGCCACTCCGCCGACCGGCGGGGGCACCCCGCCGGTCCAGGGACCGATGGACATGCTGACCGGCATGGCCTTCCCGCTGCTGATGTGCGGGCTCGTCTTCTGGTTCTTCATGATCGCGCCCGAGCGCAAGCAGCGGAAGAAGCGCGAGGAGATGCTCAAGAACATCAAGAAGGGCGACGAGGTCCTCACGACCAGCGGCCTGTACGGCAGCGTCGTGCAGGTGCACGAGGGCGTGGTCACGCTGCAGGTCGCCGACGGCGTGCGCATGCGCTTCGCGCAGAGCAGCATCGGCAGCGTCAACAATCCCGAGCCCGCGGCCGCCAAGAGCTGAGGGGTTGCCCTTGGATCCGCGGCGCTGGCTGATCGGCCACGCGCCGGCGCTCTTCGCGCGCTGGTGCGAGCCGGACGCCGCCGAGCTCGGAGAGCTGGGCGAGGAACTCGCGGCGCGCCACCTGCGCGCGCGCGGCTGGGTGCTGCTCGGCCGGCGCCTGCGCACGAGTGCGGGCGAGGTGGACCTCTTCGCGCGCGAGGGCGGCGAGCTCGTGTGCGTCGAGGTCAAGACTTCGCGCAGCCAGAACGTCCCGCGCCCCGCCGGCGTCGATCCCGCGCGCGCGCGCCTGAACGACCGGCCCGGCGAGCGCTGGCAGCCGGCGCAGGCGCAGCGCCTCGCGCGCGCCGCGCGCCTGCTCGCGCGCGAGCACGGCGGCGGCCACGTGCGCCTCGACCTCGTCGAGGTCGTGCTCGAGCCGCGCAGCGCGCGCGTCGAATTGCGCCACCGGCGCGGCTAGGGGCTTCACCCGCGCGCGGCCGCGGTCCGATCATGCTAGAACCCCCACCGCGGGCCCATGCTGCGCGTCCTCCGACATTACCTGCCGATCCGCAAGGCCCTGCTCATCGCGAGCGAGACCGTGCTCTTGACGCTCGTCCTGTGGGCCTGGACCAGCGCGCACCTGTGGTCGCCCAGCGAGGGCATGCGCATGGCGCTCGCGCGCATGCTGCCCGACGCCTACAACAAGGACAGTGCGATCGAGAAGTGCCTGTTCTCGTCGCTGCTGGTGGCCGTCCTGGCGCAGGTCGCCGTGGCCTTCAACGAGCTCTACGACGTGCGCATCTCGGGCTCGCGCTACAACCGCGCCTCGCGCTTCGTCGAGTCGGCCGGTTCGGCGCTGATGCTGGTGCTCTTCACGACCTGGCTGACGCACGTCTGGCGTCTGCAGTCCGTGCTCGACTTCCCGCCGCTCTCGCTGGGCCAGAAGGTGCAGACGCTGACTTTCGCCCTGCTCTCGGGCTTCCTGCTGCTCTACCTCTGGCGCGGCTTCTTCCACTGGCTGCTGCGGCGCGCGAACTTCGCCGAGCGCGTGCTGGTACTGGGTTCGGGCGCGTCGCGCACCAGCTGGCGCGCGAGATGATCGAGCGCCCCGACGCGGGCTTCGAGGTGGTGGCGCTGGTCGAGGAGGCCGAGGCGCAGGATCTGGCGCGCACGCGCCCGGGCGACGTCAAGCGCGGGATCCCCAAGCTCTCGGAGGACGCCAGCACGGACACGCTCGCGCACCGTCAGGACGGCACGAGCGTCGACACGCGCACGCTGGTCGTCGCGCCGCTCGCGGTCGCGTCCGGGCGCGAGGCTGCCAGCGGGCGCGCGCCGCGCCTGCTCGAGATCGCCCAGGCGAAATCGATCGACCTGATCGTCGTGGCGATCGAGGACCGGCGCAAGAACCTGCCCACCGAGGAGCTGCTCGAGTGCCGCCTGGGCGGCATCGCGGTGCGCGAGCAGGAGGCGCTCTACGAGCAGATCACGGGCCGCATCGCGATCGAGGCGCTGCGGCCCTCGTACCTGATCTTCAACGAGGGCTTCAGCCGCCAGCCCTGGAACGAGCTGGGCAAGCGCCTGCTCGACGTCTCGGTCTCGCTCTTCGTGCTGCTGCTCACCTGGCCGCTGATGATCGCCACGGCGATCGCCGTGCGCCTGGACTCGCCCGGGCCGATCTTCTTCCGCCAGGAGCGAGTGGGCCGCGACAACCAGCCCTTCACGCTGACTCAAGTTCCGCAGCATGCGCGCCGACGCCGAGAGCCTGAGCGGCCCGGTCTGGGCCACGCAGCGACGACCCGCGCATCACGCGCGTGGGCCGCTTCATCCGCCGCGCGCGCCTCGACGAGCTGCCGCAGCTCTTCCAGGTGCTCGCCGGCGAGATGTCGATGGTCGGGCCGCGGCCCGAGCGCCCGCACTTCGTGGCCGACCTCACGGCGCGCATCCCCTACTTCGGCCAGCGCCACATCGTCAAGCCGGGCCTGACCGGCTGGGCGCAGATCAACTACCGCTACGGCTCGACCTTCGAGGACGCGCGTGCAGAAGCTGCAGTACGACCTGTTCTACATCAAGAACCAGTCGCTGCTGTTCGACGTCTCGATCCTGTTCAACACGGTCAAGATCGTGATCCTGCGCAAGGGCACCTGAGGCCACCCGCCGCGGCGGCGCTCGGGTAGGCTTGAGTGCCATGCGCCCCCTGCACGCGTCCCTGGCCGCGATCCTGATCGCCTCCGTGCTGCGCGCGGGCGGCTCGCCCGAGAACGTGATCCTGATCGTCGACCCGACGAATCCCGAGTCGCTCTACGTCGCCAACCACTACATGCAGATGCGCGACATCCCGCGCGGCAACGTGATCTACATGACGCCCACGCCCGCGACCTGGGCCGAGTTCACGGCCGCGCAGGCGCCGGCCTTCCTGGGCATGCTGCAGCAGCTGCAGCTCGCCGACCACGTCGACTACGTCGTGCTCCCGAGCGGCGGCCCGTTCTACAGCGGCTCGAGCGGCACGATCAGCGACGTCTGCGCGCCCGTGACGCGCTTCGCGGCGCCGACGCCCTACGCGCTGGTGAACCAGCGCGCGCTGCTGACGAGCGGAACCGATTCCGGCCTGCACAACCACTACTCCGCCAACAGCGACGCGCCGCGCGCCTTCGACAGCAACCTGGGCTGGACGAACGGCGTGCCGAACGCCAACGGCCAGCACTACTTCATCGGCACGATGCTGGGCTACACCGGCGCGAACGGCAACACGCTGGCCGAGGTGCTGGCGCTGATCGACCGCAGCGTCGCAGTCGACGGCACGCACCCGCTCGGGACGTTCTACTACATGCACACCAGCGACGTCGCGCGCTCCGGTCCGCGCGATGGCCTGTACCCCGGCGCGGTCAGCGCGATCACCGGGCTCCTCGGCCTGGCGCAGCTGCAGTTCGCCGAGCTGCCGCTGGGCTCGCAGGACTGCCAGGGCATCATGACCGGCCTGGCGCAGCCGGACATCGTCAACGCCAACCTGGGCATCCTGCCGGGCGCCTTCTGCGACCACCTCACGAGTTACGCGGGCACGTACGACTCCACCTCGCAGACGAAGATGTCGCAGTGGATCACGAAGGGCGCCTCGGGTACCTCGGGCACGGTCGAGGAGCCCTGCAACTACTCGGGCAAGTTCCCCAACGCGCGCCTGCACGTGTGGTACTTCCAGGGCCAGTCGCTGGGCGAGGCCTGGCTGCGCTCGCTGGGCTCGGTCCCGCTGCAGCAGCTGTTCAACGGCGACGCGCTCTGCCGGCCGTACGCGACGTTCCCGACGGTGGCAGTCTCGGGCGTACCCGCGACGCCGGTCTCGGGCACGTTCGCGCCCGTGCCGAGTGCGAGCACCACGCTGGCAGGCGCCTCGATCGCGGGCTTCGAGCTCTTCGTCGACGGCCGCTCGCTCTCGACCTGCGCGCCGGGCGGGCACTTCACGCTCGACACGACGCAGCTCGCCGACGGCTGGCACGAGCTGCGCGCGCTGGCCTACGACGACACGCCCACCAAGAACGTCGGGCGCTGGATCGGCTCGTTCCTGACGGACAACTTCGGCCGCAGCGCGAGCCTCGTCGCTCCCGCGAGCGTCGCCGACCTCGCCGCGCCCATCGCCTGCCAGGTCTCGGCCGCGGGCGGCACGCCGAGCGAGCTGCGGCTCTTGCAGGGCAATCGGGTCGTCGCCGCCGCCGGCACGGGCGGCACGCTGACCCTTTTCGGCGCCAATCTCGGCGCGGACGAAGTGCGCCTGCAGCTCGAAGCCGAGTTCACCGACGGCCGTCGGGCGCGCAGCGCACCGGTCACGGTCGCGATTCCCTATGCGAGCGGCACGCCGCTGAACGCGGCGCCGGTCGCCTATTCGTTCCAGCACCACCTGCGCACGGACCAGGCCTGCGTGCTCGAGCTGCCGGCGAGCTTCGACGCGGATCCTTCGGGCGCGAGCTGGACGGTCGTCGCGCCGCCGGCGCAGTCGACGCTGCTGGGCACGACGACGAGTGCCTTCCGCATCCTGCAGCCCGCGACCGGCGCGAGCGGCACGGACACGCTGCAGTTCCGCGTCACGACCGCGGGCGGCGCGTCGAACACGGCCACGATCACGCTCGTCTACGACGCGCCGCCGAGCTGCCCGGCCGCTTTCAACTACTGCATCGGCGCGCCGAACTCCGCCGGTCCCGGCGCGACGATGTCGTACCTCGGGACCACGAGCTACGGCGCCAACGACCTGACGCTGTACGCCTACGGCAACCCGCCCAACAAGACCGGCATCTTCCTCTACGCGAAGAACAGCGCGCAGGTGCCGCTGGGCGACGGCTGGCGCTGCGTCGGCGCGCCGATCTTCCGCCTGGCGGTCGTGCAGACGGACATGTTCGGCGACGTCACGCTGCCGATCGACTGGTCGCACGCGCCCTTCGGCTCCGGCCCGGGCTGGATCCACCCGGGCGAGACGGCGCGCTTCCAGCTCTGGTATCGCGACCCCGGCTTCGGGCCGGCGGGCACGAACCTCACGGACGGGCTGGGCCTGCCGCTCTGCGACTGAGAGCGGCGCGCTACGCCGGCTGCAGCTGCGTGGACTTCGCCTTGTGGTAGGCGAGGAAGCTCGAGCCGATCGCGAATGCGATCCAGGTCAGCGGACCGGTGAGGAATCCAATCAGGATGAAGCACAGTCCGATGTTGACCACCACGCTGATCCAGTACGCGATCATGATCAGCACGCCGGCCAGCACGTTCCCGGCGTAGATGTTGCCGATGCCGAAGGTCTGCATGCACAAGGCCGGCAGGAGCTCGAGCAGCACGGCGGCGGTCGGGTCCTTCGTCCCCGGCCGCGGCACGCCCGGGCTCGAGACGGCGGTCGCGCTGATGTTGATGGTCGGCGGGGTCGGGGGCGCGGGAGGGGGCTGGAAGGCGGCGGCTTCGGTCATAAGGGCCCACCGTACGCGGGCCATACCGGATTCTTCGCGGCGCGCGCCGGATCTTCCGCTCAGCGCCGTGGGCGCAGCCGCAGATCGACGCCCGCGCTGCCCGGCCGGAGGGGATCCGAGAGCGCCCGCGAGCCCTCGTCGTCGTCCACCACCCGCCCGACCCGGCCTTCGGCGTAGGTCTGCGTGCGCGTCGACTGGGGCAGCGGGATCCCGCGCTGGGCGGCGAGCTGCAGCGTCCCCGCGGTCGTCACAGGCAGCTCGAAGCGCCCCTGTCCGTCGCTGAGCACGAATTCCTCCGGCGGGAAGCCCGCGTCGCTGCGCCACACGAACGCACCGGCGAGCCCCTCGCCCTCGGCGTCGAGCACGCGCCCGCGGATCGAGCTCGAGCGCGCGAAGAGGCGCAGCGCCAGCCCGTGGGTCCCGGCGGCGACGTGGGGCTGCGAGAGCTCCTCGAAACGCGAGCAGGTCTCGCTGTCCGTGCGCGGTCCCTGCGCCCTCAGCGTGTAGGAACCGGGCGCGAGCCCGCCGATCTCGAAGTGCCCTTCGGCATCGCTCGCAAACGTGCCCGCGGCGCGCGAGCCGTCCTCCGGGATGGCCGTGATCCAGGCGTCCTCGAGCGGATGTCCCTGCTCGTCGCTGATCCAGCCCTCGAGCGACAGATCCTCGACGATGCACAGGTCATGTCCACGCAGGAATTGGCCGGCGGAGAGCCGCAGCGATTGCTCGACTCGTGGCGGCAGAGCCGGGGCGTGCAGCGCGAGGCTCCAGTCGCCGGGCGCGAGGTCGCGCAAGACATAGCGCCCCGTGGCATCGCTCTCGACGCTGCGCCGGCCGTGCAGGGTCGCAGCCGCCCGCGCCGCAGGATCAGCTGGACAGGGGCTCAGGGCCACGGAGACTCCCGCGCGTGGAGCGCCGCTCGCATCCAGCACGCGCCCCTCGAGCCCGGCCGCGGACTCGAGCACGAGGTCGCCCAGTTCGAGGCTCGTCGCTTGCGCCTCCCCCGGCGGGAAGGCGCGGAAAGTCACGCCCCAGCCGCTCGCGCGCACGAAGAGCACGTGCGGCAGGTCCGCGCGCAAGTCGGCGAGTTCGAAGCGTCCGTCGGCACCGCTGACAGCCGTGCGCACGTCGTTGCGCTCGAGGAACTCGCTCGCGGCAGAAGCCGTCGCAGCGACGAACGCGCCCTCGATCGGCCGACCGCTGGATGCGAGCACGCGGCCCGTGGCTCGCCTTCCCGGCAGGAGCCGCAGCTCGACCTCGGCCGCCGTGTCGAGCACCCGCAGATCCACTCTCCCGTAGCCTGGCGCGCGCGCCGAGAGCGTCCGCTGCCGCGCGGGCAAGCCGCCGAGCTCGAAGGCGCCATGAACGTCGGTCCGGACCGTCTTGTAGACGAAATCCCAGGCGCTGACTTCGGCCCCCGCGATCGCAGCACCCGTCCGCTCGTCGAGCACGCGCCCGCGCACGAGCTCGCCCGCGCCGACCTGCAGGTCGTGCTCCAGCGTCTGCCCGGGCGCGAGCTCGAGCTCCTCCCAGCGTGTCATCAGGTCCTGATCGGGCGCGACGATCAGGTGCACCCTGCCCGGCGCGAGACCTTCGCAGCGATAGCGCCCGAGCGCATCGGTGCGCAAGAGGTGCTCGACTGCATCCTCGGTCCCGGCGCTGACGCGCACCGTCGCGCCGACGACGGGCGAGCCGTCGCCCGTCCGCGACACGAGTCCGGTCAGCACCGACGAAGCTCCCAGGTGGATGACGAGTTCGCCGCCCCCGAACTTGGTCGTCAAGCGCTCGGGTCCGAAGCCCGCCGCGGACACACGCAGTTCGACCAGCATCCCGTACGGAACTTCGAGCCCGAAGCGGCCCTCCTCGTCGCTCACGGTGGCGACGAGCTCGCGCGCCGGCTCTTCGAGCGCGCCGTCCATGAGCTCGAAGCCGTCGGAAGGCGAATGCAATACCTGGATGCGCGCCCCGGCGATCGGCTTCTCCGCCAAGTCGAGCACGCGGCCGGTCAGGCGCTCGTGCTCGGGAGGCGCCGCGTTCGCCTCCGGGCCCGAGAGTGACGACGGAGGAAGCGCGCCGACTCGACCGGACTCGAGCGTTCCCGCCTCGACGGTCGCGGCCGCGAGTGCGCGGGAACTCGCCTCGGGCGCAGCGGGCAGGTTGGCCAGCGCGGAGTCCGCACGCGGACGAAGCGCGAAGAAGAGCCCCGTGGCGACGAGCAGCACGAGCAGCGCTGCGATCCCGATCTTGAACGACTTCACGAGCGTGCTCCCGAGGACCAGCGCAGGTGCGGGAATGCTGCGCGTGAACGGCACGAGCAGAGCGAGCCACTCGCGTGCGTCGCGGTGCTCGCCCTCGAGCTGCTTGCGCAGCCGCTCGAGCCCGCGCGCGAGGCGCGTCTTGACGGTCGCGACCGGCACGCCGGCGCGGCGCGCGATCGCGCGCGGCGGCAGGTCCTCGACGTAGCGCAGCAGGACGGTCGAACGGTAGGGCTCGTCGAGCGCGAGCACGGCGGCGACCAGCGCGCGGTGGGCCTCGGCGCGTTCCACGAGCTCGGCGGTCGAAGGCAGCGCCTCGGGGCGCGCGACCGTGCGCTCGCGTGCCGAGCGGCGCGCCTCTCCGCGCACGAGGCGTCCCGCGAGTCGGCGCACCGTGGTCGCGAGCCAGCTCGCGTAGGCGTGGGAGTCGCTCGGCCCCTTTCTCCAGGCAGCGATAGACCCCTCCTGCGCCGCATCCTCGGCCAGGCCGGGGTCGCGCAGGATGTTCTGCGCGAGGCGTCGGACCCAGACGGTCTGTGCCAGCTGCTCGTCGGCGCTCTGCGGGTTCGGCTCCACGGGAGGTGCTCCATTGCACCATGTGCCCGCGCAGGACGGATCGGACTCAGACGATCACGAGTTTCCGGCCCGCTCCCGCCTCCAACGCTCGACGTAAATCGCCAGCAGCGCGACATCCGGCGGGCGGACGCCTGCGATGCGGCCGGCGGCGCCCAGCGTGCGCGGCCGAAACTTCGCCAGCTTGTCGCGCGCCTCGGTCGCAAGTCCCTTGAGCCCGAGGTAGTCGAGCTCGCCGGGGATCTCGAGGGCGTCCTGGCTCTTCAGGCGCACGACGTTCTCCTCCTGGCGCGCGACGTAGCCGGAGTACTTGATGTCGACCTCGAGCGACTCGGCGATCTCGGGCTCGATCGCGGCCGCGGCGAGCTCGGGCGAGAGCCCGGCGAGCGCGCTCCAGCCGATCTCGGGGCGCGTGAGCAGCTCCGCGAGCGTCTTGCCGCCGTGCGCGCGGCTGCGCGTCGCCTCGAGCAGCTTGCGCGCGCGAGCCTTCTCCGACTTCCAGCGCTCGAGCCGCTCGAGCGCGTCCTGGCCCACCAG
This sequence comes from uncultured Planctomycetota bacterium, assembly GCA_963829015.1. Taxonomy (GTDB): domain Bacteria; phylum Planctomycetota; class UBA1135; order UBA1135; genus JADJLZ01. The sequence goes on from CAWHGR010000001.1 coordinate 2,060,188, forward strand.
TCCGATCTCCGCCGCGCGCGGCACGAGGCGCTCCTCGGCGTTGTCGCTGCGCAGGAGCAGGCGGTGCTCGGCGCGGCTGGTGAACATGCGATACGGCTCGCTCGGGTTCGAGGTGACGAGGTCGTCGACCATCACGCCGATGTAGGCCTCGTGCCGGCCGAGCGTGAAGGCCGGGCGGCCCTGCACCCACAGCGCGGCGTTGGCGCCCGCGATCAAACCCTGTCCGGCGGCCTCCTCGTAGCCCGACGTGCCGTTGATCTGTCCCGCGAGGAACAAGCCGCGCACGCTCCTCGCCATCAGCGTGTCGCTCAACTGGCTCGGCTGCGCGAAGTCGTACTCGACCGCGTAGCCGTGGCGCAGGAAGCGCGCCTCTTCGAGGCCCGGGATCGTGTGCAGGAACTGCTCCTGGATCTCGCCCGGCAGCGAGGTCGAGACGCCGTTGACGTAGATCACGTCGGTGTCGAGACCCTCGGGCTCGAGGAAGATCGGGTGGCGCTGCTTGTCGGCGAAGCGCATCACCTTGTCCTCGACGGAAGGGCAGTAGCGCGGACCGACGCCCTGGATGCGGCCGGCGTACATCGGCGCGCGGTGGATGTTGGCGCGGATGATGTCGTGCGTCGCGGCGTTGGTGTGCGTGAGGTGGCAGGTGACCTGGCGCAGCCCGGGAAAACGCGTGCGATCCGTGCGCGAGCTGAAGGGCAGCGGCCGCGCGTCGCCGAGCTGCTCCTCGAGCTCGTCCCAGGCGATCGAATCGCGCGCCAGGCGCGGCGGCGTGCCGGTCTTGAGTCGGCCGAGCAGCAGGCCGAGCGCCTCGAGGTCCTGGCTGATGCCGCTCGAGGTGCCTTCGCCGACGCGGCCGCCCTGCGATTGCGCCTCGCCGGTGTGCATCACCGCGCGCAGGAACGTGCCGGTCGTGATCACGGTCGCGGGCGCGCGCAGGACGCGGCCCGAGGCGAGGCGCACGCCGCTCACGACGCGGCCCTCGTGCACGAGGCCGGCCGCGCCCTCGCCGATGAGCTCGAGTCCGGGCTGTTCGGAGACCTGACGCGTGATCTCCTCGCGGTAGCGGTGGCGGTCCGACTGGCAGCGCGGCCCGCGCACGGCGTGGCCCTTGCCGGTGTTGAGCACGCGGAACTGGATCCCGCTGCGGTCCGCGACGAGGCCCATCGCGCCGCCGAGCGCGTCGACCTCGCGCACGATCTGGCCCTTGCCCAGACCGCCGATGGCCGGGTTGCAGCTCATCTCGCCGACCTTGTCGAGGCGCAGCGTCACGAGCGCCGTGCGCGCGCCCAGGCGCGCAGCAGCCAGCGCGGCCTCGATGCCCGCGTGCCCGCCGCCCACGACGATCACGTCGTGATCCGCGGGCGCGCGCGCCGGGGCCGAGTGCGTATGCGAAGCGTTTTCCATGCTGCGGGGGACCCAGCATAGGAACAGAGGCCGGCCTTGGATGCCAATCCGCGCCGGCTGAGGAATCCCCGCCTTCGGCTCCGAACCGGCGCGGCGCGATTCCGAAAGATGCGGCGACGATGCGCTCGTGGATCTTCCGCCAACGCCTGCGGCTGCGAGCCGTCTACGGCACCCGCCCCTCCCTCCCCGTGCCGCAGGGCACTCCCCAGGCGCGCCGCGGGAAGCGCAGCGAGCAGGGCCTGGCCCCCGGCCAGTGCGGCCGGCGCGGGAGCTCGGTCTGGCTGCGCCCGAACGTGCCCGAGCTGGCCTAGATCCGAAACCGGGCCCTCACGCGCCGCTAGGCGCTTGCGCTATCCTCGCTGCGCATGCACCTCGTCCGCTTCGCGTTCCTGCTCGCCGTCGCGACCCCGCTCGGGGCCGCGCCCGGGGGCGACACGCGCCAGGATCCGCCCAAGCGCGAGTCGCTGCAGCAGTTCCTCGAGCACTTGAAGAGCCACCAGCTGGGCCTCTCGGCGCAGCTGCGCACGGGGCTCGAGACGCTCTTGAAGACGATGGACGCCGACGCGCTGGCCCGGCGCCTCGAGGCGCTCGAGCAGTCGCGCAACCGCCTGGTGGCGCTCGGCCCCGAGGCCGCACCGCTGCTGCTCGAGCAGCTCGATCCGGGCACGGACGCGACCGACGCGCAGAAGCTGCGCGCGCTGTACATCGTGCGCGCGCTGCAGGAGCTCGCCACGCCTGCCGCGACCGACAAGCTCGTGCAGCTGGCGCAGACGGGCACGATCGAGGGCCGCAAGAACGCGATCGCGGTGCTGGCCAGCTCGCCCGAGCCGCTGCGCGCCTCGCCGGTCCTGGTCGGGATCGTCAAGTCGAACCAGGTGGACCTGCGCGACGCGGCGCTGGCCGCGCTGGCGCAGCTCGAGACGCCCGAGGGCGACAAGACGCTCTCCGACTCGCTGGCCGACGCCAACCCGCAGGTGGTCAAGTCCACGCTGCTGGCGCTGGCCCAGGCACACAACACGCGCCTCGCGCCGCGCATCCTGCAGATCGTCGAGGTCCCGCGCGACGCGCTGCAGTACGTCGACGCGCTGCTCTACTACTACACGCGCGTGCCCTCCGCGGCCGACAAGCGCCACGTGCTGGCGCTGCTCAAGCTGGCGGCCGACTTCTCGCCGCCGCCCGACCTGCGCGCGCGCGTGCTCGAGACGATCCCCGTGCTGACCGACAAGCTCGACAGCGACTGCAAGAAGGAGCTCAAGGAGCTGGCCGAGTCCCCCACCAAGGAGGTCAAGGAGGCGGCGCTGGTCGTGCTGGTGCTGCTGGGCGACAAGAACGCGCGCAAGGACCTCTTCGCCGACGTCGAGATCCAGATCCAGCGCAACAAGAACTACGCGCAGAACTACGAGACGCGCGCCAGGCTCGACTACCGCATCCACGACTGGAGCGCGGCGCAGAAGGACTACCAGTCCGCGATCCGGCTCTCGGCCGACGACTTCCGCGCGCGGCCGGAGGACTCCTACATCGGACTGGCGCGCTGCTGGATGCAGCTCAACAAGCTCAAGGAGGCCAAGGACACGCTGGAGAAGGCGCCCATCTCGCTCAAGCAGCTGCAGGAGCTCTCCAAGGAGCCGGTCTTCCAGAAGCTGGCCGAGAACCCCAAGTTCCGCGGCGTCTTCCGCCTCGACGGCTGACGCGCGCGCGCTCGCCTGCATGAAGCAACGCCGGATCAACGTCGCCATCGTCGGCCTCGGTTTCGGGGCCGAGTTCATCCCGATCTACCAGCGGCATCCGCACGCGCAACTGTACGCCATCTGCCAGCGCGACCGGAAGAAGCTCGACGCGATCGGCGACGCCTTCGGCGTCGAGCAAGCGCTACACCGACTTCGAGGAGCTGCTGCAAGGACCCGAGCGTCGACGCCGTGCACATCAACTCGCCGATCCCCGACCACGCGCTGGATGTCGCATCGCCGCGCTGAAGGCCGGCAAGCACGTCGCCTGCACCGTGCCGATGGCGACCAGCAGTCGACGACTGCCAGCAAGATCGTCGAGCTGCGTGAAGAAGACCGGCCTGAAATACATGATGATGGAGACGGTCGTCTACGCGCGCGAGTATCCTGTTCATGAAGGAGCTGCTACGACAAGGGCGAGCTCGGCAAGATCCAGTTCCTCCAGGCCAGCCATCAGCAGGACATGGACGGCTGGCCCAACTACTGGCCCGGCCTGCCGCCGATGTGGTACGCGACGCACTGCGTCGGCCCCGTGCTGCGCGCTGACCGGGCGCGACGGCCGAATACGTCTCCTGCTTCGGCTCGGGCACGATCCGCAAGGAACTGATCCAGAAGTACAACTCGCCCTTCGCCGTCGAGACCGCGCACATCAAGTTCAGCGACTCCGACCTCAGCGCGCGCATCATCCGCTCGCTCTTCGACACCGCGCGGCAGTATCGCGAGAGCATCGACGTCTACGGCTCGAAGAAGTCGCGTCGAGTGGCCGCTGATCGAGCACGAGCCGCTCGTGCTGCACACGGCCAAGCTGCCCGAGCCGAAGATTCCCGAAGCACGGTGCAAGGCGCCCGACTTCGCGAAGCGCCTGCCCGAGCGCGATCCGCGCGCTTCACCACGCAAGGGCGTCTACGACCTCGACGAGAAGACGCACCTCAGCTTCACGCAGGGCGCGCGGCCACGGCGGCTCGCATCCGCACCTGGCGCACGAGTTCGTCACGGCGCTGGTCGAGGACCGCGATCCGTTCCCCAACGCGCAGCAATCGGCCAACTGGACCTGCGTCGGCCTCTGCGCGCACGAGTCGGCGCTGAAGGGCGGCGCGATCGTCAAGCTGCCGAGCTTCACGCTCTGAGGCGCACGCCATGGCGCCGAGCGGCCTGGTCACGAGCCCGCTCTTCCTGCGCCACGACACGGGGCCGGGCCATCCCGAGCGCGCGGCGCGCCTGGTGGCGATCGAGCGCAGGCTGGTCGAGTCGGGCATCGCGGCAGGGTTCGAGCGCATCGAGGCCCAGCCCTGCGAGCGCGCCTTCCTCGCGCTGGCGCACTCCGAGCGCCACGTCGCCGAGACCGAGCGCGCGATCCAAGGCGGCGCGCGCGTGCTCGACGAGGGCGACACGCGCGTCTCAGCCGATTCGTTCCGCGCCGCCTGCGCCGCGGCCGGCGGAGCGGTCACCGCGGTCGAGAAGGTCGTCGCCGGCGAGTGGTCTCACGCCTTCGTCGCCGCGCGCCCGCCGGGCCACCACGCCGAGCGCGCGTTGGCGATGGGCTTCTGCCTGTTCAACAACGTGGCGATCGCCGCGCGCTACGCGCAGCGCTTCCTCGACCTCGAGCGCGTCGCGATCCTCGACTTCGACGTGCACCACGGCAACGGCACGCAGCACATCTTCGAGGAGGACGCGAGCGTGTTCTACGCCAGCATCCACCAGTACCCGCTCTATCCCGGCACCGGCGCGGCGAACGAACGCGGCAAGGGAAAGGGCGAAGGCACGACGCGCAACTGCCCGCAACCTCCGGGCGCGGGCGATGCGGAGTGGCTCACGGCGCTCGAGAGCGTGATCCTGCCCGAGTTCGAGCAGTTCCGCCCCCAACTGCTGCTGCTCTCCGCCGGGTTCGACGCCCACGAGCGCGACCCGCTGGCGCAGACGAGGCTCTCGACCGACGGCTATCGCAAGATCAGCGAGCTCTGCGTCCAGTTCGCGCGCGAGCACTGCCAGGGCCGCATCGTCTCGCTGCTCGAAGGCGGCTATGACCTCGTGGCACTCGCGGAGAGCGCCGAGGCGCACGTGGAGGCGCTGGAGCACACGTGAGCGACTCCGCCAAGGCCTGGGTCTACTTCGCCACCGCCACAGCCCTGTGCGCCGGCGCGACCCTGCTCGTCCCGCGCCTGGGCGAGGACGCGCTCAAGCTGGCGATGCTCGCGCCGTTGTGCGCGGTGCTCCTGATGCTGCTCGTGTTCACGCGCGACGGCGGCCGGCGCGCGAGCTGGTCCGCACTCGGTCTGCAGCGCCCGGGCTTCCGTGGCTGGGCGCTCGCCCTGAGCGTGCCGATCATCGTGCTCGGATTCGCCTACGGGGTGGTGTGGTCGTGCGGTATCGCCGAATTCGTCGCGCCGGCGGGCAACGAGAACATTCCCGGCTACGCGCTCGATCTACTCGCGTCGATTCTGATCGTCACGCTGCTCGGAGGCCTCGGCGAGGAGATCGGCTGGCGGGGCTACATGCTTCCACGCCTGATGGGCATGGGTCTCTATCCCGCACTGCTGCTCAGCGGTCTGGCCCACGGACTCTTTCATCTGCCCGCGATTCTCTGGACGCCCTACTACCACGCGGGTGGTCATGCGCTCGTCGTCGTGCCGCTCTTCCTGGCCACGTTGACTGCGGCCGGGGTGTGCTACGGCTACCTGCGCCTGACGACGGGCAGCGTCTGGCCGGCGGCACTCGCGCACAGCACGTTCAACATCGTCTGGGACCGCCTCAACGGCTGCACGCGCACGGACTCGCCCTCGAGGCTCGAGTACCTCGCGGGAGAGAGCGGTGTGTTGACGCTGGCCGCGCTCAGCGCCATCGCCGTGTGGCTGGCGTGGCGGCTGCCACGAAAATTGCGGACCATTGGGTCATCTGTGAGTTGAGGATTCGCGAGCCGCTCGCAGCGCGCGTTTCCGTGCGCGACTCGTTGCCTCTTCGTGGCCTGCACAGCAGAATCCCGCGCGCTTTCCCCCTCCCTCCGCCCTCCGATCCCACGGAATACGCTGATGAAGATCTCGCGCTGTTCGCCCTTCCTCGTGCTGCTCGCCTGCGCCTCGAGCGCCTCGGCCCAATCGAGCGCCACGCCCGCTCCGGCCGAGAAGCCGAGTCCCTGGGGCGCCGACGTCAAGGCCGCGCTCTACTCCAACACGCACTTCTCCGACATCAACGAGAACCTCACGCTCTCGCGCTTCGGTGTCGACCTGCTCTACTCGACCGACGCCATCGGCGGCCTGTGGAACTTCCGCCTCGGCCTCGAGGAGTCCGACTACAGCTCCTCCGACAGCACCTTCACCAACGCCAAGGAAGCCGCCCTGGGCGCGACCTACACCCGCCAAGGCGAGCGCTGGTCGTGGTTCGCGACGCTCAACCTGAACGAAGGCGACGGTGACCGCGTCGATTTCGGCGACGGCACCTACTTCGAGGGCGGCACAGGAATCGGCTACGCCTTCAGCGACAAGCTCATGCTCGGCGTGGGAGTGATCGGCCGCACGCAACTCGAGGACAACTCGGTGTTCTATCCGATGCCGATCATCGAGTGGACGATCAGCGAGCGCTGCCGCATCGGCACCGTGCGTTCGAGCGACCCGTCCTTCGGCTTCACCTACCAGGCCAGCCCGCAGCTGGACCTGTACCTCGACCTCGTCTACCAGCAGCGCCAGTACCGGGTCGACCCGGGCTTCATGGCCAACGCCGCCTTCGTCGACGAGGAGAAGGGGCTGCGCACCGGGATGATCTACCACCTGCGCCACGACCTGCGCGCCGAACTCTACGTCGGGGAGGCGGACCGCAGGTTGCTGATCAGCGTCGACGGCAGCCAGGTCGCCGACGAGCACGTGGACACCGCGTTCGCCTTCGGCTTCGGCTTCACTTGGGGCGTCTGAAGGGGAGCGGAACTCGAGGCACGGCTCGGCGCCGCAGCGCGATCCGCTCGGGCAGACGAAGCCCTCGACCGATGGCTACCGCAAGATCAGCGAGCTCTGCGCGCAGTTCGCGCGCGGGCACTGCGAGGGCCGCATCGTCTCACGCCTCCAGGGCGGCTACGACCTCGAGGCGCTCGCCGAGAGCGTCGAGGCGCACGTCGCCGAACTCTCCGAGAGCTGACGCGAGGCCTCGTGCGCCTACGCGTCACTTATCCTCGTGTCGAACCCAACTGCCGGCGGCGTTCTTGGCCCAAGTGAACCCGTAGTTGCGGGAGTGGTAGATGGGCCAACCAGACGGCTTCTCGCAGCTGATGATCGCCGCATCCGAAAGGCCGGCCTTCTCAGCCTCCCGCAGCACATCCGGCGCAATCTTGTCGACCTCCGCAGTGAGCTTCTCCTGATCATCGAGCCTGAGGTCGGTCTCGTATCGGAGAACGATTGCCGGTGGACCTTTGCTGAAAGTCATGCGCTGCAGCGAGAGAACGCGGATGGTGTCGCCCGAGCTGAGTTTCTGCGGATGCGTGATCGGCCCAGAGCCGCACGCGCTCAAGACGAGCAGCACCAGGACAGCCTGAAGGGATGCGCGGACGAAAACGGTTCGCACCGCGACAATTCGACGAATGGTCTGCACAAGTCGTGTGCTCATCGATCTCTTGTGCGCCGAAGCGCGTTGCTGGACTGCGTGTCGTGCGTCCGCATGCTACCCGATCGCGACATTCCTCGTGTCAGGACGTGCGCAGCGGGTCGTCTCCTCCGTCGGCGGGAGTCCCCGTCTGCCTGCGCGCCGACGACGCCGGACTGGATTGTGCGCTAGTCCTCCGTGGCTCGCGTCGGAGCTGCTCTTCGATCTCCTCGATCGAGGGCAGACTCGCCTGCAGGTCCTCGGGCAGGTCCCTGGTCAGTTTCGTCTCCCACTGCGCAACGCCGATGGGCATGGTGTTGCCGCCCAGCGCGTATTCGACCAAGACGTTGTTCTTCTCGCGCACGAGCAGCAGACCGATGGTCGGGCGGTCGTCGGGGTGGCGGAGCAGGCGATCGACCGCGGTCATGTACATCCCCAGCTGCGCACCGTCGCCGGGCTGGAACTTGCGCGCCTTCAGTTCGAGCACCACGTAACGCCGGAGCTCGAGGTGATAGAAGAGTAGGTCGAGGTAGAAGTCCACTTCGCCGATCTCCAGGTGGACCTGCCGGCCCACGAAGGCGAACCCCTGGCCGAGTTCGATCAAGAACCTCTGGATCCGGTCGACCAGAGCCTGCTCCAGTCCCGCCTCGCGGCGGGGCGCGTCCGTGCCCAGGAAGTCGAACAGGTACGGATCCTTGAATACCTGGGTCGCCATGTCGGAGTCGAGCGGCGGCAGGGTGGCCCCGAAGTTGTTCTGCGCCTTGCCTTCTCGCCGATGGGCTCGCCGCTGGATCTGGAACGCGAGGACATTACGCGACCAACCATGATCCAGGGCACGTCCTGCGTACCAAAGCCGCAGCTCCTTTCGGTCGAGCTTCTCCAGCAATGCGAGATGGTGGTACCAGCTCAATTGTGCAAGCGGTGCTTGCACAATTGCCCGGTCAGGCCATGCGGCAGCGAAGGCGCGCATGTATTTCAGGTTTCGAGGGGAGAGCCCTCAGATCTCAGACGCACGCAGGTCGAGAGAGCCGATCATACCCGCCCACCCCTGGAGCTTCCTGCTTCTCGAGGCTTCGACGTACGGCCGCAGTATGAATGGTCGGCACGTCTGCAGGTTGTCGCGGAGCCAGCACGCGCCATGGCGGTGTGCCCGAGTCGTGGCGAGCGCAACTGCTCGGACGCCGAGTATCTCCAGCGCCGGAGGCGCGTCAGCCTCGGCGCCAGTGCACGCTACGGAGTGCGTTCGATGGAGATCAGAGGACCATTGCGCGTGCGACTCGCTTCGCCGAACGACCTCCACCAGTCACGCATGCCAGTACCGATGCAGGCCGTCGATCAGGAAAGCAACGCTGCCGAGCCGAATCGAGCTCGAATCGCTCGCAGCCGAGGACGATGCACTCACGACGCGCTTGCTCCCCGCCGCATCGACCACCATCGGCGAGTAGAACATCGTCAGCGGGTTCTGCTTGCGCTCCTCCCACTCGGCGAGGAACAGCTTGCGCTCGGCGGGCGTCATCAGGCCCTTCTGCTCGTAGATCGCCGAGTACCTCGGGAAGAACGAGTCCGCCCAGCGGAACGCGCCGCTCTCGGGGCCGCCGCAGAGGACGTTGGGATGGACCTCGACCGTCTCGAGTCCGGCCGCGGCGAAGATCGCGGGGATGCGTCCCATCACGAACTGGTCGCCGCCGCTCGACTTGTAGAGCGCGCGCGTCGCGCGCACCACGGCGCGGAAGCCCTCGGACTCGGGGAAGATCGAGACGCCCTCGTGGTTGTAGTCCTCGATCGCGAGCATGCCGCCGGGCTTGAGCGAGCGCGCGAGCATCTGCGCCACGGCGCTCGGGTCGGAGAGGAAGCTGAAGACCCAGCGCGAGAAGATCACGTCGAAGCTCGCGGCGGGCAGGTCGGCCTCCTGGATGCGCGCGGTGACCGTACGCACGTTGGCGAAGCCGCGCTCCTTGGCCTTCTGCGCCAGCCACTCGGTCCAGTGCCGGGCCTCGTCGAGCGCGACGACTTCGCCCGTCGGGCCGACGCGCCCGGCGAGCTCGAGCGTGACGTAGCCGGGGCCGCAGCCGAGGTCGAGCACGCGCATGCCGGGCTTCAGCCCCAGGCGCGCGAAGAAGGCGTTGGTGACGGGGCTCCAGACCTGGTGCTGGAAGCGCAGGCGCTCGAGCTCGAGCGGATCGGTACCGAGGGGGTAGTCGCTCATGGTAGGTTGAGCACGCTAGCAAATGGAGCTCAGGATCGCCGACCACGATCGCGGCCGCATCGGCAAGACGTACGTCTACCCGGTGCTCTCGCGGCGCGCGCGCGGGCTCTCGGTCGGGATCAACCTGAACCCGAACAAGGCCTGCAACTGGCGCTGCATCTACTGCCAGGTGCCGGGCCTCGTCGCGGGCAACGCGCCGAAGATCGACATGGACCTGCTCGAGATCGAGCTGCGCGCGTTCCTCGAGCCCAAGCAGCTCGGCGCCTGGCTCGCGAAGAACGCGCCCGCGGATTCGCGCGAGCTGCGCGACCTGGCGCTCTCGGGCGACGGCGAGTCGACCAGCGCGGACCTCTTCCCCGACGTGGTCGAGCTGATCGGGAAGCTGATGCACGAGTTCGGCCTGGCAGGCCGCGTGCCGCTGACGCTGATCACCAACGGCTCGCTCGTGCACCAGCCCTTCGTGCAGGCGGGACTCTCCGGCATCGCGCGCCTCGCGGGCCGCGTGTGGTTCAAGCTCGACAGCGCGACCGACGAGGGCATGCTGGCGATGAACTCGAGCGCGCTGGGGATCGAGAAGCAGCGCAAGAGCCTGCTCACCTGCGCCTCGCTCGCCCCGACCTGGATCCAGACCATGGCACTCTCCATCCGGGGCGCAGCTCCGCTGGCCCGGGAACGCATGGCCTACCTCGAGCTGCTGCGCGGCCTGGTCGCCGCGCGTGTGCCGCTCAGGGGCGTGCTGCTCTACGGTTACGCGCGCCCCTCGCATCAGCCCGAGGCGCCCGAGCTCGCCGCGCTCTCGCGCGAGTGGCTGGAGCGCTACGCGGGCGAGATCCGCGCCACGGGACTGCCCGTCGAGATCAGCGTCTGAGCCGGAGCGCGTGCGCGCTCACTCGTGCCGGAACCAGCGCGTGACGAGGATGTCGCCGTCGCCCCTGGCGCCGAAGACCTGCGAAGGTACGGGGTCGCTCTTGCCCGAACCCGACTGTGCGCTCGGCATCAGACCGGGGCGCTTCTCTCCCACGCCGCGCGGGAGCCCAACATGGTCCTTGACCGTTTCAGCCGCAGCCAGGTCCGGACTGGACTTGGCCCGCGAGGGATCCAGAGGCCGAGGAGCCGACTTCGCCATCGCGACCAATTGTGCCTCGAGGTCGAGTCGGCGCGTGCGTGAGGCGAGGAAGTAGAAGTGCTCGATCCCGCGGAAGCTGTCGAGCCCGACCCAGTCGTCACCTTCGGGAACCTCGTAGGTCACGCCCGGCTGTGCCGGATTGACGTGGGCCGAGTACTTCGGGTTGGGAAAGAGCGGGTTCATGTCCGCGGTGGTGTCGATCCCGATCACGTACACGAAGCACTCTTGGTTCACTCGGAACGAGATCTTGAGCGGGTCACCATCCCCGTGCGTACCGTACTTGTCGAAGATCGTGTCCCCGTCTCGCAGTGGAACCCTGACAGGCCGGTCGCCGATCAGCTCCTCCTTCAGGATCACGATCTCGAGTTCGAGCGGACCTGAAACCGCGACCGGTGTCGGAGCCGGCGCGGGAGCCGGTACTGGATCGGGAACGGGAGTGGGCGCCGATGCGGCAGCGGGCGCCGGAGCGGGAGCCTTCGGCTCCTCGACCATCTTCTTCAGCAGCTTGTCGAGGTCGTCGTGATAGGCGTTGCCGTAGTTCTTGTCGGCGGCGTTGAGGAACGTCTTCTGCGCCGCGCTGAGCGCGGAGTCGAGCAGTGCGGCGCACCCGGAGGTGCCCAGGCAGAGAGACAGCGCAACGAGCGACTTCATTGCAGCGGAGCGGTTCAAGGGAAGACCTCCAGCGAGCGAGGGGGGATGACGAGCATCCTAAGGTGACGGGAAACGAGTGCGCAAGACTGTCCAGGGAGGGGCGGGCTCTGCCACGCAGCAGTCGGATTCCGGGAATTGCGCCGCGCCTCCGCGCCTAGCGAATGCCGAGCTCGCGCACCAGCTTGCCCAGCTCGAGCATCGCGCGCGCGTGCATCATGCGCGCCGCCGCGGCGCTCGGCCTCCCGGTCTGCTCGGCCACCGACTCCCACGAGGCGCCGGCGTAGTTGCGCAAGAGGATCAGCTCGCGGTACTCCTCCGGCAGCGCGTCCATCGCGCGCTCGACCGCCTCGCGCTCCTCGGCGCGCTCGAGCTTCTCCAGCGGCGCCGTGGTCTCGTCGGCATGCAGCACCGAGAGGCTGCCGCCCATCGAGCCGCTGATCGTGCGCGAGCGGTCGAGCGAAACGCGCCGCGCGGCCTCGCGCTTCTTCGCGCCGTGGAAGTCGGCCTGCGCGATGATCTGGCGCTCGACCAGCTTCGCCAGCCAATGGATCAGGCTGCCCTCGTCGCGCATCTCGAAGGTCGGGAAGGCCTTGACCGCCGCCAGGAAGGTCTCCTGCAGGATGTCACCCGACTCCACCACCTCGCGCAGGCGCGGGCCGAGGCGATAGCGCACGATCGCGAGCACGCGCGCCTCGTGGCGCTCGAGCAGCTTGTCGAGCGCTTCGCGGTCGCCCTCCTGGGCGCGTTGCACGAGTTCGAGCGAGCGTGTGACCGGGTCGGCCATTGGTACCCGCGGGGAGATCAGCGGGAGCGGCATTGTACCTGGAGCGTCTGTCCGTCCCGAAACTCGATCCATTTCCCGCCTTGCGGGCCTCCGGCATTGGCAAAGGCCGCGCGGATGCTGGCTTTCTCCTGATCGCTGAGCGGCGGCCCCGACCTGGTGCTCCTCGCCGTGGCGAGAGCCTGAGGTCCGAGCGCCTTCGCGATCTCCCATGGAACACCCTCGTCGCCGACCTTCTCGTCCAGGAGCTTGAACCAGGTTTCCATGTAGGGCCGGGGCTCGGGCGAGACGAGCAAGACGAGGCCTTCGACGTCGCTCGGCTTTCCGCGGATCTGCGTACCGAGCACGATCTGCTCGCCTTCGGGCACGCGCAGTCCCCAGGAACCCTCGGTTCGATCCGGCTCGTCCGGCGTGCACGCACGCCAGGGGCAAACACGGTCTGGCGAGTCGGCCGGCCCGAAGTAGGAGAGGGCCCAGACATACACAGGCTTGTTGCTGTTCAGGCTGAAGCCGATCCAGTCCGAGAGCCCCACGACCTTGTTGCCCTCGCCGAGCGGCACCTGCAGGCGGCTCTCGCTGTCGTAGCGCAGCGGCTGTCCACCGAGGAAGTTCCAGCCCTCGGGCGGATTCGCGTTGTAGTACCAGACACCCGCAGCACCCGCGAGCACGAGCCCCGCCGCCGCCGATAGCCAGGGCCGCTGACGCACCTGCCAGGTCACGCGCCGCGCCCAGCGGCGCAGCTTCCCGGCGTGCGCCGCGTGCGGCACTTCGTGGCCGCCGAGCCAGCGCTCGAGGTCCTCGCGCAGCTCGCGCGCGCTCTGGTAGCGCCGCGCGGGATCGAGCTCGATCGCGCGCAGGCAGATGTCCTCGAGATCGCTGGGCACGAGCTTGTGCACCTTGCGCGGCTCCGGGTAGCGGCCATGCTGGATGCGCTCGAGCACCTCGCCGATCGCGTTGCCCGGGAACGTGCGCTGCAGCGTGAGCATCTCGTACAGCACCAGGCCGAGCTGGTAGACGTCGGTGCGCGGGTCGGTGCCGACCGTCTGGCTCTTGGCCTGCTCGGGCGCGAGGTAGGCGACGCTGCCGTAGAGGCCCTGCGTGACGGCGCCCTTGACGCCCTCGGACGAGCCCGCGAGGCCGAAATCGAGCACGACCGGGTTGGCGCCGGCGGTGAGCATCACGTTCGAGGGCTTGAGGTCGCGGTGGATCACCTTCTGGCCGTGCGCGGCCTCGATCGTGCGCGCGAGCTCGAGCTCGATGCGCGCCACGCAGCGGAACCAGTCGCCCTCGTCGAGCAGGCTCGTGCGCCCGGCTGCGAGCGGCTCGTGCAGCGCCTCTGCCAGTTCGCCTGCCTCGCGCGGCAGCGGCTGCTCGCTGCGCGAGAGGAACGCGCCGCGCACCTCGTCGAGCACTTCGGAGAGCGAGCGGCCGTGCACCAGGTCCATCACGATGTAGGTCAGGTCGCCGTCGCGACCGAACTCGTGCACGGCGACGATGCCCGGGTGCTGCAGCGACGCGAGCAGGCGCGATTCCTTCTGGAACAGCTCCTCGCGGTCGATGCGGCCCTGGCTGGCGCTGTCGAGGAACTTGACCGCCACGGAGCGGTCGAGCTGCTGGTCGCGCGCCTCCCAGACCTGGCCCATGCCGCCCTCGCCGAGCTGGCGCGCGAGCACGTAGCGCTGGGCGATGAGCTGTCCGCGCGAGAGCGCGCGCGGCGCCCTGGGCAGCGCACGCTCGGCGCGCTCCGAGGCCTCGATCAGCGCGCGGAACTCGCGCCGCGCGTCGTCGTCCGGAAGTCGCGCGAGCCAGGGGTCCAGCTCGGCCGGAGCCCCCTCCGCGTGGCGCTCCAGGTACTCGAGCGCCAGCTCTTCCGGGCTGGGCTGCAGGGGCGGCTCGATGGGAACGTCCATGTCGGGGGCACGGGCGGCTTTCCGCCAGCATGGTAAGAGGCGCCGGCTTCCACGTCGCAGGGGAAAAGCTGCCTGCGGCCCGCGGACCCTCGCCCCTCTACGGGTTGCCCGCCGCGCAGTAGGATCCTCGCCGGAGAGTCGCCTCGCATGTCCCTCCTTCCCAAGCCTCGTTGTGTCCTCGTCTGCTTCCTCGGCGTCGTCGCGGCCTGCCTCGCCGCCCCGCGCGCGCCGCTCGTCCCCGCCGAGCAGCCCGCCCCGTTCCCGAAGCCTGCGGCCACGCGCGGGCTCGCGCCGGCCCGCATCGCGCTGCTCGTGGGCATCGAGCACTACGCGCCGGGCACGCCGGCCAGCGTGCCGACGCTCAAGGGCTGCCGCGCCGACGTGCTCGGCGTGCGCGACACGCTGCTCGCGCGCTTCGGCTTCGCGCCGGAGGACGTGCGCGTGCTGCTCGACGAGCAGGCCACGCACGAGGCCATCGTGCGCGCCTGGCGCGAATGGCTGATCCCGCGCGCGGGCCCCGAGACCGAGGTCGTGTTCTGGTTCTCGGGCCACGGCGCGCGCATCCCCGACGCGAGCGGGATCAATGGCGCGGAGCGCGGCCAGACCGACAACACCATCCTGGCCTACGACAGCCGCTCGGCCGGCGAGGACGGTTCCTACGACGTCACCGACGACGAGCTCTATAGCCTGCACGCGCAGCTGGCGCACAAGACCGCGCGCCTGTTCGCCGTGATCGACGCCTGCCACTCGGCTACCGGCATGCGCGGGGGGCAGAGGACGAAGGGCGTGCGCGCCGCGGGCGACGGCACGGAGCCGCTCGACCGCCGACGGCTGCTCGAGTTCTGGCCCGAGGTCGAGCGCGAGTTCATCGACGAGGGCCCCAAGCGCAACCCGCAGCCCTTGCCCGGCGCGAGTGTCTTCGCCTGCACCGAGAACCAGGAGGCGCTCGAGTACGAGTGGACCGACGAGGGCAAGGTGCAGCGCACGCAGGGCGCGCTGTCCTTCTTCCTTAGCGATGCGCTGGCGCACGCCTGGCCGACCGAAACTTACCGAGCGCTGGCCGACGACGCCGCGGTGCACCTGATGCGCGAGATCCCGGGCCAGACGCCGTGTTACGAAGGCGATCTCGAGCGGCAGCTCTTCGAGGCGCGCTTCGAAGCCGCGCCGCATGGAATCCTGGCCTCCGTGCGCGAGGAAGGCCGCATCGACCTCGCGGCCGGCAGTCTGGTCGGCCTGGCGCCGGGCTCCGAGCTGCGCCTCGAGAACACGGCCGGCCAGCTCGTCGGTCGCGCGCTCGTGGACAAGGCCTGGGCCATGCGCTGCGTCGCGAAGTGGAAGGAGCCGCCGCGCGGGGACGCGCTGGGCGCCTTGCGCGCCTTCGAGGAGTCGCGCCCGACCGAGAAGCCGAGGTACGCGCTCTTCGTCGAGGATCCGCAGCTCGCGGCCGCGCTCCCCCCGCAGCCAGGCGTCGAGCTCATCAGCGCGGCGCGCGACGATGCCTTCCTGCTCCAGCGCGCGGGCGAGGGAGTGACGCTCTTCGCACCGGAGGGGATCCCCATTTGGCACCACGCACTGGCCGACTTCGGGCCGCAGCCGCTGGCCGAGCAGCTGGCCGAGGAGTGGCGCAAGGAGACGCGCCATCGCGCACTCGAGAAATTGACGCGCGGGACGCTGAAGATCAGCGCACACTTCGTCGAACCCAGCGCCGAGGACTTGAAGCCGCTCGGTTCGCGTGCACAGAGCGCCAATCCGCGGCCGCTCCAGGGCAGCGCGGAGGGCGCCTGCGCCGCGGGCGGCATCTACGAGGCGCTGGGCGGCGCCGAAGGGGGCCCGCTGCGGATCGCGAAGCTGGTGATCCAAAACGAGTCGGACTGCAAGGACGAGCTCTACCTCTACGTGTTGTCGGTGATGGAGAGCCGCGAGCAGCACCTCATCTGCAACGGCATCTCGCTGCTCCCGGGCGGAACACAGGAGGTGCTGGTGGTCGTCTGCAGCGCGCCCGACTGGCCGCTCGAGCGGCCGGTGCGCGACCGCTACGTCGTGATCGCCACGCGCGTTCCCGCGGATTTCCGGCCCTTCGAGAACGTGCCGGTCACGCGCGGCCCGGAGGAGCCGCTGCTGATGCCAGAGATCCTGAGCGTGGGGATCCAGTGCCTGCGCACGCGCGGTCTCGAGCGCGCGAGCACGAAGACCGACGGCTACGGGCTGACCACGGTCGACCTTCTCGTGCGCGATCCCTGAGCGATCAGCGTGCGTCCAGCCAGCGCGCGTCCTCGCTCTCGAGCATCTTCGGCTCGCTGAAGCGCGCGCGGTTCTCCTTCCACCAGGCGCTCCACTGCGCGGCGCCGCGCTCGGGTTCGGCCGGCAGCCGCCAGAGGCGCGCGAGCAGGCCCGCGCCCACGTCCCGGCGCACTTCCGGCGTGTCGCTCTCGACGCACAGCCGCAACAGGTGCAGCGAGACCCAGGCGTAGGCTTCCATCGACAACTGCGGGCAGGTGGCAAGCGCACGGCAGGCCGCGATCACGGGGGCCGTGCTCTTCCACGGCCAGGGGAGCAGCACGTCGAACAGCGCGTCCGAGACGGCCTCGGTGTGCTGCGGGAAGTGGGCCACGAAACGCAGCGCGGCCAGCTGGACCTCCGCGTTGTCGCTCGTGAGCCAGCCACGGATCCGGCTGCCGACGTTCTCCTCGCCTCCGGACCACCAGACATCGTGCAGCACGTCCCGTCCGCGCAGCTGGGCCGGCGCGAGATCGATCGACTCGATCAGCCCGAGCTCGCGGACCAGCGCGGGGCCGCTGACGGCGCGCAGGCGCTCCGCGTAGCGCTCCGCTGACAGGGTGAGCGCCTCGCCGAGCGCCGTGTCACCGACTTCCGCGTGCCACTCGTGGTAGATCGAGGCCGGCTTGCCGGAGAAGTCCTGCCAGGCATAGCTCCTCAGGTACCCGAAGGCGCGCTCGCGCACGTCGTCGTCGGGATCGGTCGCCGCCAAGTGCAGGATCTGGATCGCGTTGGCATGGCCGCCGTGCGTGACGAAGGGTTCGAGCAGCGCGATGCGCAGCTGCGGGTCCTTCACCGACGACCAGCCTTCCTGCATGTACGAGCACCCATTCGCGGGCGGTAGAGTGGAGAGCTCGCTTGCGAACGCGGCGGCAGCCTCCGGGTCCGCGAGCGACTTGAAACGCTCGAGCCGCGGGTCGAGCGGGGCAGCCTCCCGCGGCGCGAGCTCGGCTGCGCGCGGCGTCAGCAGCGCGGACATCCGCTGCAACTCCTCCTGCATGCTCTTGTTGCTGGACCAGAAGCTCCAGCCGAGCACGACGACCGCGGTGACGAGCACGAGGTTCAACACGAGCTGGACTCTCTGCAGCATGATTCGTTCCCCCAACTGGACCCAGCGGCAACTCTGGCGCACGCGCTCGAGCGACCCGAAGCGCCGCTCGGCTTCGGTGCGTGCCTGTGCTTCCCCCATGCCCGCCGCCACGAGCTCGCGCGTGCGCTGCTCGAGGTGGAATTCGATCTCGTCGGCGATCTCGGCCTCGATCTCGGCTTCGGAGCGGACGGTGGCGTCGAACCAGCCCATCTCAGGCGCCCTTCGGCTGCGCGCGCAGCACGCCGGCGATGGCGGCGCTGATCCGCTCCCAGGTCGCGAGCTCGTCCTTCAGTTGACGGCGGCCGCTGGTCGTGAGGCGGTAGAACTTCGCGCGCCGGTTCGATTCGGAGGCGCCCCACTCGCTCTCGATCCAGCCCTTGCGCTCCATGCGGTGCAGCGCGGGGTAGAGCGAGCCCTCCTCCACGCGCAGGAAGGCGTCGCTCGTCTCCTCGAGGCGGCGCACGATCGCGTAGCCGTGCAGCGCCCCGCGTTCGAGCGCCTTGAGGATCAGCATGTGCAGCGTGCCCTGCAAGAGCTCGGATTTCGGTTCGACCATGGCGGGGCCAGCCTAGCGCTCTCCCCTAGACCGTCAAGGGGAAACCCCCGGTGCTTGCGCGGGCCGGGCCGGACGCCTACAGTCGCCCGCATGAATCCGCGCGCGCGGAAGGCCCTCTGGATCCTGATCGGGATCCTGCTGATCGCCAGCCTGTTCCTGGCCGGCCCCGCGCACAACGTGCTGCACCACGATGCGCAGGACATCGGCGGCTGCGACGTGTGCCACTTCGCGAGCCCCGAGCCGCTGCCCTTCGAGCCGCTCGTGTTCTGGCTCGTCCTGCAACCGGTCGAGCTCCGCGCGGCCTGCGAGAACGTCCGGGATCACCTGCTTCCCGAGCAGGGCAACGCGCGCGCGCCGCCGACGGCGGGCTGAGTCGACGTGGGGGCTGCTGGCCCCCGTTCCTCGCCCGTTCTCCGTCCCTCCGCCGCGTACGGCGCGGCACGCCGCCATGGATCCATTCACGCTGCTGCCCCTGCTCCTCGTTCCGCTCTCCCAGAATCCGCCCGGCCAGACTCCCCCGCCGGCGCACGATCCCGAACTCGACGACCTGCGCGAGCGCATCGAGCTGCTCGAGGACGAACTGGCCAAGGTCAAACAGAGCGCCAGCCGTCCGCCGACGCAGTCGCTGGGCGCGTTCAACCCGGCCATCACCGTCTTCGGCAACTTCCTCGGCCGCGCGGACGACCGGCCCGTCTACCTCGACGACAATCCGGCCAATCCGCGCGTCGACGATCGCATGGCGCTGCGCGAGGCGGAGCTCGACTTCCGCGCGCCGATCGACCCGTGGGCCGACGGTGTGCTGATCCTCTCGTTCAGCGAGGACGCCCCCGGCGAGTACGGGGCCAGCGTCGAGGAGGGCTACGTCACGCTCAAGAAGCTGCCGCTTCGCGGACTCGGCTCCGGCCGGCCTCAAGCTCGAGATCGGGCAGTTCCGGCCGGAGTTCGGGCGCCTCAACACGATCCACCTGCACGACCTGCCGCAGTCCACCTACCCGCGCGCGTTGCAGAACGTGCTCGGTCCGGAGGGCTACGCGACAGACGGGATCTCGGGCCGCTTCTTCCTGCCCAAGCCCGGCGACAACGACACGCTCGAGGGCACGCTGGCCTTCCTCGACGGCGGCGACGCACCGGTCGCCGGGCCCGGCGGCAACACCGACGTCGCCGGGCTCGGCGCACGTCTCGTGGTACCACGACTACACCGACGGACACGACCTCGAGCTCGGGACCTCGTGCTGGACGTCCGGCGCGCAGCACCAGCTCTACGGCCTCGACTGCGACCTACCGCTGGAAGCCCTACGTCGCGGGCGAGTGGAAGTCGTTCCTCGTCGGCGGCGAGCTCTTCTACGCCGACACGAGCGACGCGGCGCTCGCCAGCCACGCGAGCAGCGTCGACGTCTGGACGCAGCACCAGCTGGGCCAGAACCTGTACGTCGGCGCGCGCTTCGACTGGCTCGAGGAGCTCGAGCACCCGGGCGACGAGACGCGCACGCTCGGCGCGTTCGTCACCTACTACACCACCGAGTTCCTGCGCTTCCGCGTCGGCGCCGAGCACACCTCGAGCGACGCTCGCCTGGCTCGACAGCCTCGATTCGCTCTTCTTCGAGGTCAATTTCGTCTACGGCTCGCACCCCACCGAGCCGTACTGGGTCAACCGCTAGGAGCCCGCGCCATGAACGATCCTCAGTCTCGCTCGTCCCGATCCTGCCTCGCCGCGCCGCAGCAGCCGCACAAGCTGCGCGTCGTCACGACGCTCTGCGTCCTGGCCAGCCTCGCCCACGAGGTCGGCGGCGACCTCGTCGAGGCCGAGGCACTGGCCAACCCGCAGCAGGACCCGCACTTCGTGCAGCCGCGTCCGACGCTGATGAAGAAGGCGCGCGCGGCCGACGTCTTCGTCGAGCTCGGCATGCAGCTCGAGCTGTGGGCCCAGAAGGTCGTCGAGGGCTCGGGCAATCCGCGCATCCAGCCGGGCCAACCCGCGCGCGTCGTGGCCTCGACCGGGATCACGACGCTCGAGCTGCCGCGCGAGCTCTCGCGCGAGTGGGGCGACGTGCACCCCTACGGCAACCCGCACATCTGGCTCGATCCGCTCAACGCGAAGGACATGGCGGCCAACATCGCACAGGGCTTCGAGGCCGTCGACCCGGCGCACAAGGAGCAGTACGAGGCGAACCTGAAGCGCTTCCAGGACCGGATCGACGAGTCGCTCTTCGGCGCGGAGCTGGTCAAGCAGGTCGGCGGCAAGATGCTCACGCGCCAGGCGCGCCAGGGCCGCCTCGCCGAGTACCTCGCGCAGAAGCAGCTACGACAAGTGCTCGGCGGCTGGCTCACGCGCGCGGCGCCGCTCGCGGGCCGGCCGGTGGTCACCTACCACAAGAGCTGGATCTACTTCGCCGAGCGCTTCGGGCTCAAGATCCCGATCGAGATCGAGGAGAAGCCGGGCATCCCGCCCTCGGCACGCCACCGCGACGCGGTGGTCGAGCTGCTCAAGAAGCAGCAGGTGCACACCGTGCTGCACGAGGTCTACTACGACGAGGGTGCCGCCGACTACCTCGCCGAGCCGAGACCGGCGTGCACAAGGTGATCGTGCCGATCGACGTCGGCGCGGAGGCGGGCGTGAAGGACTACTTCGAGCTGATGGACCTGTTGATCGACAAGCTGGTCGACGTCCGAAGCGGCGGCGCTCCCGCGAAATGAGCCACTTCCTCGGATCGATGGACCGGCCCGTTCGTGGCCTGCCTGCTGCTGGCCGGGATCCTGGTCTACCTCGGGATCCACGTCCTCTCGCGCAAGGTGATCTTCGTCGACCTGGCGCTGGCGCAGATCGCGGCGCTCGGCTCGGTATGGGGCGCTGCTGCTGGGCTGGGACATCCAGACGGATCCCTGGCCGATCAAGGCCTTCTCGCTCGCCTTCACGATCCTCGGCGCGGCGGTCTTCTCGCTGACGCGCATGCGCGACGAGCGCGTGCCGCACGAGGCCTTGATCGGCATCACCTACGCGGTCGCGCTGGGCGCGACGATGCTCGCCACGGCGCACCTCGCGCACGGCGCCGAGGAGGTCAACGAGCTGCTCGCCGGCAGCATCCTCTTCGTGCGCAAGGAGACGATCGTGCTCGACCGCCGTCGTCTTCGCGGCGATCGGCGCCTTCCACTGGCTCTTCCGCCGGCAGTTCTTCCTGATCTCGCTCGATCCGGCCGGCGCGGAGGCACAGGGCGTCTCGCTGCGCCTGTGGGACTTCCTCTTCTACGTCTCGCTCGGCTTCGTCGTCACGAGCGCCGTCTCGATCGCCGGCGTGCTGCTGGTCTTCTCCTACCTCGTCATCCCGGCCGTCGTGGCCATGCTCTTCGCCGATCGTATCGGCACGCGCCTCCTGATCGGCTGGATCGTCGGGCACGCTGGTCAGCGCGATCGGCTGCTCGCGTCTCCTACTTCGCGCGACCTGCCGTCGGGCCCGACGATCGTGGCCTGCTTCGGCGGGGCGCTGGTCGTGGCCGGTCTCGCGCACTACGTCCTGGTGCACGGCGCTCCGGCGCACGGCCGCGCCCTGGCGCGCGTCGTGGGCGGCGCGATCGCCGTCGCGGCCCTCGTCTCCGGCTCCTTCCTGCTGCGCAAGCAGGAGCACTTCGACATCGTGCACGTGCTGCAGACCGGCAACAAGGCCGAGTGCACCATGGCGTTGGGCGAGGTGGGCAAGCATCCCGAACTCTGGGCAGAGGTGCGTCCGCTCGTGCCGGGGCTGCTGGCGAAGGCCGATACGGAGGTGCGCGACGCGCTGATCTCGCTGGTCGAGAAGCAGAAGGACGCGAGCCTGCTCGCCGCAGTCGAATCCCTGCTGACCGACCCGAGGGACTCGCTACGCGAATCGGCGCTGCGCTGCGTGCGTGCGATCGGCGCGAAGACGAGCGTGCCGGCGCTCGTCGCGGCCGCCGCCAAGGAGGAGGACGACTACCTGCGCGTCGAGTTCGGCGAGGCGCTGCTCGAGCTGGGCCAGCTCTCGGGCGTGCAGCCGATCTTCCAGGTGCTGAAGTCGGGCGAGGCGGCCGAGGCGCGCAAGGACGCCTGGGAGCACTTGAAGGCGCACATCCCGCTGCCGCCGGAACTCGGACCGACCGATCTCAGCGCGCTCGAGCACTGGTGGAGCGAGAACGAGAAGCGGCTCGTGCCCGGCGGCGCCGGCGTGTTCAAGCTCGGGCCTTGATCCACGCCAGGCGCTGCAGCGTTCTCGGGACATCACTGTCGATCCGCTCGCCACGGAATCCCGAAACGCTCGCGCTTGACAGGCGCCGCTGCCCTTGCCAAGGATGAAGGGGTCGCGGGAGCGCCCGAGTCATCCCAGCCATGTCCACACGCAGCACACGATCGAGCCGAGCCGGACTGCGCAAGCGCCTTGGGCTTCCGTTGCTCGCTCTGATCTACGTGTGGGGATTCTTTGGCACCGCGCTGCACGAAGCGACGGTTTCCCACGCTGTTTGCGAGCACGGAGAGCTCGTGCACGTCGATCAGGCTGCGAGGGAGGTTCCTGTCGCAGGGGACGTCGCGGTTCGTCCGGATCCGCGCTCGCAGGCGCCCGGCTACTCGGCCGGGAAGGATCTGATCGAGCACGATCACATTCACTGCACGATCGCCGCGCCGTTCACCTTGCCCACTCCGAGTGTCCGTCTCCTGGGGCATGGAGTGCCGCGGCTGGAGCGCGCGATTCCGGTCTGCGCGCAGCAGACGGCTCAAGCGATCAGCTTCCCGCTCTACCTCCTCGCACCGAACCACTCCCCGCCAGCGGCCTAGGGCTCGCGCCAGACCGGCGCCAGCTGACTCCAGGGAGCGGCGCACCTAGATGCCCGCTCTTCGTCCTCTCTGACCTGATTCGCAGGAAGAGGTTGCGCTGGCGCCCGAAGCGCCGCGCGAGGTCGCTGATGGTCGTGCATGCACACGACCGCGCAACGTGCCGAGACGCGCATGGTTGCTGAGGTCCCTTTGTTCCGTCCTTCCGGAGTGCCTTCGATGTCTACCCATCCGCGAGCCTCGCTCTCGCCGAGACTCGGACTCCAGCGCGGATTCTCCCGCCCGAGAACGCACCCGCGAAAGGTGCTGTGGATCCTGGTCGGGATCCTGCTGATCGCGGGCCTGTTCCTGGCGGGCCCGGCGCACCAGGTGCTGCACCACGGCTCCGATGGAGCCGGCGGTTGCACCTTGTGTCACGTTTCGATGCCCGAAGCTCCGCGCTTCGAGCCGCTCGTCTTGTGGCTTGCCGTGCAAGCCGTGGCGCTTGCACCGCTCGCCGATTGCGTGCAAGAGCACGCACTCCCCGAGCAGGGAAACGCGCGCGCGCCGCCAGGGCAGGTGTGAGGGTCTCGCGGGCCAAGGTGCCCGCTGCAGGCGGCTCGTTGCGAGTTCGCCTCCCCGCTACGCGTCCGGCCTGAGCGCCGGTTCGCATCCACCCCCACTCCAACTTCTGCTCACGAATTCCGCTCCGCCATTTCGCGGAGCCACAACCATGGACTCCAAGACTCCGTTTCTACTCGCGCTTCCGTTCACCCTGACCGCGCCCGCGTGGGCGCAATCCACTCCGTTCCAGACCCCCGGGATGCCGGCCCAGACCTACGGTGCGCAAGCATCCGGTCAGACCGACATGAGCCAGGCGAACCGCTTCTCGTCGGTGCTTCAACCCGGCCTTCTCCTTCGTCGGCGACTTCATCACCGACTACCGCAGCGGCGGCGGCGAGCCTGTCGGCTGGGACATGAAGCTGCGCAGCCTCGAGGTGATGGCCCAAGCCTGGGTCGACCCGACGGCCTGGGCCTACTTCGTCGCCAACAGCGACGGCGAGGCGCTCAACGTCGAGGAAGGCGCGGTGCACTACAAGGGCCTCGGCGGCCACAACACGATCCGCGCCGGGAAGTTCTTCATCGACTTCGGCAAGCAGATGCAGACGCACGTGCACGAGCTGCGCACGATCGAGCGGCCGCTGGCGCTGCGCGTCCTGCTCGGTGAGGAGGTCAAGGGCAACGGCGTCGAGTGGGACGATTGGATCGCGGCCGGCGACTCGACCGCCATCCGCTGGTCGCTCGGGCGCCTTCGACAACCTCTTCCCCGAGACGCCGGCAGACTTCGACCCGACGGTCGAAGCCAGCCTTTCGGTCCTCGAGCGCAAGAGGCCGGCGACCTGAACTTCACGGCGCGCCTGACGGGCTTCACCGACGTCGGCGAGCACGGGGTACTGCAGATCGGCAGCTCGGCGCGCGTGATCCCGAGTTTCCAGGCCGACTACGCGCCCTCGGGCGACCAGCTCACGGGCTTGAGCAACACGGTGGTCGGGGCAGACATCACCTACGGCTGGAAGAGCGACACGGGCGTCAATGCCTTTACGCTCGGCGGCGAGTACCTGCTCGACACCGGCGACACGGGCTTCTCGATCACCAACCCCGGCGGAGCCGGCACGATCGCGTCCGACGGGAGCACGCTGTCCGGCTGGTTCGCCTTCGCGGACTACGCGCTCGACCAGAACAACAGCTTCGGCATCCAGTACAGCCAGGCCGACTTGCCGGACGGCGCGAGCACGAGCGCCAACGAGGCGGACATCTACTACACGCGCAGCTTCTCCGAGTTCCAGCGCATCCGTCTGGACCTCACGCGCTACGACGAGGACGGCTCCGACCCCTCGTTCCGCGCAGCGATCCAGTACTCCTTCATCGTCGGCGCGCACGGCCACGGCGTGAACTGGTGATCACCGTGCACACGAATCTCAATCGAATCGAGACCATCATGAAAGCAAGCCTACGCCACCTGATTCCCGTCCTGGCCCTCCTGCTCTCGTCCGCAGCGTTCCCTGCCGCGGACAAGCTCAAGGTCGTCGCCACCATTCCGGACCTCGCCGACATCGTGCGCCAGATCGGCGGCGAGCGCGTCGAGGTCACGACCATCTGCAAGGGTCTCGAGAACGCGCACCTCGTGACACCCAAACCTTCGCACCTCGTGGCCATGAGCCGCGCGGACGTGCTTGTGCAGGTGGGCCTCTCGCTCGAGACGGCCTTCGTGCCCGGCCTGCTCGAAGGCGCACAAAACGACAAGATCCAGCCCGGCAAGCCGGGATTCGTCAACACCTCGGAGGGCTGGCAACCGCTCGACGTGCCCAAGGTGCTCGACCGCAAGTTCGGCGACGTCCACCCGCAGGGCAATCCGCACATGAACATGTCGCCCAAGGGCGGGCGCCAGATGGCGGAGCGCGTGCTGGCTGGGCTGATCACCGTGGATCCGGGCTCCAAGGACGGGTACGAGACGCGCTTCGCCGCATACTCGAAGCAGCTCGACGAGGCCGAGAAGCGCTGGACCGAGATGGAGAAGCCCTGGGCCGGCCGCAAGGTGATCGTCTACCACAAGGAGTACGACTACCTGATCGAGGCCTGCGGCTTGAAGCTGGTCGGCTCGATCGAGCCCAAGCCCGGGAGTGCGCCGACGGCCTCCTCCCTGGCCGAGCTGATCGACACGATCAAGCGCGAGAAGGACGTGACGATCTTCACGGCTCCCTGGTCGAACAACCAGGCGGTCGCGCGCATCGTCGACGAGACCGGATCGAAGGTCGTCGAGCTGCCCAACATGTGCGGGGGCATTCCGGGCACAGAGAGCTGGATCGGGATGATGGATCTCGTGCACCAGCGTTTGTCGAAGGTCTTCGGCAGCGGCGAGGCGCGTTAGCACTCCGCGCATGTCAACGCTCCTGAGGCTCGAGCAGGCGAGCTTCGGCTACGGCTCGAAGACGGTCGTCTCCGGCGTCGATCTCACGGTCGACGCCGGGGACTTCCTTGGCATCGTCGGCCCCAACGGGGCAGGCAAGACGACGCTGTTCCGCGGCTTGCTCGGATTGCTGCCGGCGCTCTCCGGCCGCGTCGAGCGCGCGAGCGGCGCGATAGGATACGTGCCGCAACGCGAGAACCTCGACCCGATCTACCCGGTCTCGGTCTCCGAGGTCGTGCACATGGGTGCCTACGGGAGGCTGCGCGGTCTGCGCGGGCTTCCGCAAGTCGATCGCGAACGAGCAGGCAGTCTGCTCGCGCGCGTCGGCCTGGGAGGCAAGGCCTCGGCCGCGTTCGCAAGTCTCTCGGGTGGCCAACGCCAGCGTGTGTTGATCGCCCGCGCCTTGATGAAGGACCCGAAGCTCCTGCTGCTCGACGAGCCGACGAGCGGCGTGGATCGCGGCGCGCAGCAGAAGATCCTCGCCCTGCTGCGGGATCTCAACCTGCGGGAGCACATCGCCGTGCTGCTCGTCTCGCACCAGGTCTCGATGCTGCGCTCGGCGGTGGAAGAAGTGCTCTGGGTCTCGGATGGATCCGTTCGCCGAGGACCCACGCACGAGATCCTGGCGCCAGAGAATCTCGACCGGGTGTACGAGGACGCGAGCACGGACGCGCCGGAGGAGGACTGAGGATGGACGGCGTCGGTTGGCAGGAGTTCCTCTCGCTCTTCCGCTACGCACTGTGTGCGGCCTTGCTCGCCGCGTGCGTGCTGCCAGTCGTGGGCTGTTTTCTCTTCGTTCGTCGGACGAGCTTCCACGGCATCGCACTGCCACAGCTCGCGCTGGCCGGCGTCGCCTTCGGATTTGCGCTGCTTCCGTGGTGCGCTCACTACCTCGGCTGGCCTGCGGCGGATCCGCAGGCGGCCATCGAATCGAAGCACGGGATGATGAACTACAGCCTGTGCTGGGCGGCGCTCTTCAGCTTCGGCGGTTTGGGGCTGCTGCTCGTGCTCGGACGACGCGGGGACAACGAGATCGGGCGCGTGGCGGCGGCCTTCGCGATCGCCAACGCCTCGATCTACATCTTCACGCGCTGGGCCCCGGTCGGGAAGTCGGAGGTGGACGAGCTCCTGCAGGGCGAGCTCTCCTACGTCGGGATCCACGAGTTGCACACGCTGCTCGCGGTCCTGCTCGTCGTGCTCGGTCTGCTGTTCCTCTTCCACCGCGACCTCCTGCTCGTCAGCTTCGATCGCGAGATGTCGCGCGTGCTCGGCAAGCGGGTGCTGGCGTTCGAGGCCTTGCTGCTCGTGCTGACGGGCCTCACGGTCGCCGTCGGCACGATGATCCTCGGGCCAACGCTGCTGTTCGGTCTTCTCGTCTTGCCTCCGCTCGCAGCGCGGCAGTACGCCAAGTCGATGCTCGTGTACTTCTTCCTCGCGGCCGGCTTCGGAGTGCTGCAGGTCGTGCTCGGAATGCTGGCCGGCCTCTGGATCGACCTGCCGCTCGGTCCGGCGATGGTCGGATGCGGGGCGCTCCTGCTCGTCCCCGGCGCGTTCAGGCGGCACTAAGTGTTGAGGCCCAAGAAAAGCGGCCCCGTGCGAGCACCGACGAAGGCCGGTCAAGGGCTCATCCCGGGCACCCTCGACATGCTGGTCTTGAGAGCTGTCTCGGGCATGCCGCGGCACGGCCGGTCCATTTCGAGATGGATTCTCCGTGGAAGCGGGTTCGAGTTCCAGATCGACGACGGATCGCTCTACCCCGCTCTGCGTCGCCTCGAGCAGCGCGGCCTGATTCTCTCCCGCTGGGGTCGCTCGGAGCAGAATCGCCGTGCGAAGTACTACCGCATCTCCGCCGCGGGGAAGCGTGTATTGAAGGCCAAGCTCTCGGATTGGATGGCCTTCTCCGCTGCCATCACCACGACGTTGGCCCGGTCCCAGCTCGAGGCGGCTCGCCGCCGGCGCATGAGGTTCGACCACAATGCATGAGTTCATCACCCGAGGCCCGGGACCGTTGCGACGACCGAGGGTGGTCGTCTTCTGTCAGTCCAACGCGCGACAACTCTGTCACCCCGGCCCGCGCGGACGTCGCTACACTGACCTGGGACGACCCAATTCCGAGGCGGCAACCTCCGAGACGGGATGATTTTCACCGACTTGGCGGCTGATCGCCGGAGTTCGAACCATGAAGCTCTCCTTCTCGAAGATCTGTGTCGGTGTGGCGGGGCTGTGCGCGACGAGCGCCCTCGCCTGGGCGAGCATCCAGCGCCTCGACCTCGCGGCGATGGTCAAGCTGTCGGACAACGCGATCGTCGGGACGATCACGCACAAGGAGACGATCCGCATCGACCACCCGGTCGACGGCCCGGAGCTCTACTTCACGGCACTCACGATCGAAGGCCGCTCGCTCGAGGACGACAGGAACGTGACCGTCGAACTCTGGTTCGGCGGCGGGTTCGTCGGTCCGATGCACGGCGTGCACAACTCGGAAGCACCGAGCGACGACGACCAGAAGATCGGCAACAGGGTCGTGGCCTTCTACCGCTGGGAGCCGAACATGGGCGGCGAACACGCAGGCAATGCGCTCATCGCCTGGCACGGCGGCCTGTATCGCACCTTCCAGGCGCGCAGCGGGCAGACGATCGTCCAAGGCCGGGGCGACGGCTACGCGATCCCGCTCAACCTCGAACTGGGCGAGCTCGCGACGCAGGTGAAGTCCCTCGCGAAGTCCAAGTGAACGGAAGGAGCGCAGCATGAAGTTCTGGAATTGGCTCGGGTCCTCGATCGCGCTCGCGGGCGCCGGATGGGTCCTCCTTCCCTCGAGTGGACATGCCTGGGTAGTCCTCGGTTCCGGCCTGGGTCCGGATCAGCGCGACTTCCGCATCTACAACAATTTCAGTGCCCCTCAGGCGAACGACAACGTGACGCCGGATGCAGACTTCCCGGGAGCCCTGGGCGCCGTCATGGCGATCTGGAAGGGATGCGTCGAGTGGGGCAGCCGTGTGCACGGCGACGGGAACGGTGATCCCTCGCAACCAGGCGGGCTGGGTTCCGGCGCAGCGAATTTCGACGCGGTCTATGCGGGCCAGGCGAACGGCGTCGGCACGACCAACGACAACATCCTCTCGCAGCTGAGTGGCTCCGGCGGGGCGATCCTGGCTTTCACCGAACTGCCGACCGAGGACGGCTGGCGCATTCGCTTCTACGGCGTCTGGACCTGGTCCGACGGGCCGGGCAGCTTGCTTGCTCCGGCCGAGGTGGATCTGCAGGGAGTTGCGACGCACGAATACGGGCATGCTCTCGGGCTCGGACACACGACGGTCGCCAGTTCGACGATGGTCGCCTCCATCATTGGTAATGGCGTTCCGATGCGCTCGATCGAGGCGGACGACATTGGCGGAGTGCAAGCCATCTATGGCGCGGCTTCGAGCACGAAGCCCGTCATCACGAGTGCGGCGAATCTGGGCACGACGATCACCGTCAGCGGCCGGCACTTCGCCGCAACGGGCAACGAGGTCTGGTTCGCGCCCGCGAGCGTTACCCTGGACACGCTCGCCGCCCCGCTCGTCGTGGTCACCGCGCAGAACTCTGTCGGCAACGGGTCGGTGATCTCTGTCGTCATCCCCGCCGGGGCCGGGCCAGGGGACATCGTGGTCAAGGTGCCCGGCAGCGGCTTCGATGTCGTGAGCAACGCTTGGCCGATGGATGTGACCGTCGTGCCGGCCTGTATTCCTCCGGTCTCTGCGTGCGGCATGAACCCGAACTCGTACGACCCATCAGGCGCGAGCATGGGCTACTCCGGCTCGATCTCCGTCGCGCAGAATGACCTGACGCTCCTGTGCCAGGGCATTCCGCCGCTCAAGTCGACGCTCTTCTACTACGGCCGCTCGGCCAACACGGCGGTGCCCTTCGGCAACGGGACACGCTGCATCGATGCGCCGATCTTTCGCATGCCGCCGGCAACCACGGCGGACGCCACAGGACACGCCCTGCACGTGGTGGACCTGAACAACCTCCCTGCGGCTGGGGTGATGCTCCCGGGTTGCACGATGAGTGCCTCGGCCTTCTTTCGCGATCCGGCCGCTGGCGGCGCGCAGATCAACACGGCGGACGTGCTGAGCTGGACCTGGTGCCCTTAGGGCGACCACGCGACTTCGCCGCCCTGCGTCGCGTTGAAGCCGCTCGCGGCCGGACAGCCCCCGAGCACGATCGGATCACGGTAGTACACCTGGTACCAGCGACTCTCGCCCGGGTGAATCAAGTCGCCCAGCGCCGCCGAACGTGCCGAGACACTTGGATCTCCGCCGCCGAAATCGGGCGCGTGGATGCTGCCGCCCGCAGCGGTCTTCGCGTAGAGCCGCTTGAGCGTGCCGCCCGCGCAACGCACTCCCTGGCCGAAGACGATCCCGGTCGAGACGAACGACGTGCCCTGCAGCACGATGCTCGTCGCCGTCGGCTTCTCGCCGCTGGTCGTGAAGACCAGGCTGTCCATCGAGAGGTAGGCGATGCCGGAGGCCGACAGGCTCGCCCCACCCGTCGCGGAGGAGTTGTCGCAGCCGCGCCCGGTGCCCGCGGGCGGATTCGAACAGGGGCAGGCGCTCACGCTGCTGCTGCCTGGATCACACAAGCTCCCGAAACCCGAGGCATTCCGGTCGTGGACGAAGATGTCCGGCCACCCGCCCGTGTCCCCCGGCACGAAGGTCGAGACACCACTGTAGAAGGTCACGAAACGGCCGTCGGCGGAGATGGAGGGTGAGTAGCTCTCGCCATCCCCCTGCGCCCCGGAGGAGTCGAGGCTCACGCGCTCGGTCGTGCCGAGCTGGCAGTCGTGCACGAAGATGTCCTCGTACAAGCCCGTGTCTCCTGGCACGAGGTTGGTGGCATAGCTCTGGAAGGCCACGTAGCGGCCGTCGGCAGAGATGGAGAGGCTCGAGCAGCTGCCGTCCTGCTGCGCCCCGGACGAATCGACGCTGACGCGCTCGGTCGTGCCGAGCTGGCGATCGTGCACGAACACGTCTCCGCTCGCGTTGGTGTCCCCGGGCACGAGGTTGGTCGCCCAGCTGAGAAAGGCCACGTAGCGGCCGTCGGCCGAGATGTAGCGGCTCTCGCCGTAGAAGAGGTATGGGTCGCTGTCGCTGTCTCCCTGCAGTCCAGCGGAGTCGACGCTGACGCGCTCGATCGTGCCCAGCAGGAGGTCGCGGACGAAGATGTCCCCGTAGCCGTTCGTGTCCCCGGGCACGAAGTTGCTTGCATAGCTGCTGAAGGCCACGAAGCGGCCGTCGGCCGAGATGCACGGGACCTCACTGTTGTCGTTGCCCTGCGCACCGAAGGAGTCGACGCTGATGCGCACAGTCGTGCCGAGCAGGCGGTCGCGCAAGAAGACGTCGTAATAGCCGCCGGTGTCGTTCGGCACGAGGTTGGTGGCTCTGCTCATGAAGGCCACGTACCGGCCGTCGGCGGAGATGGAGGGATTCACGCTGAGGTCGTCTGCCTGCGCTCCGGACGTGGCGATGCTGACGCGCTCGGTCGTGCCGAGCTGGCGGTCGCGGACGAAGACGTCCCACATCGCGTTGGTGTCACCGAGGACGAGGTTGGTGGCAAGGCTTTCGAAGGCGACGTAGCGCCCGTCGGGAGAAATGGCGGCGAAATTGAAACTGTCGCCATCCGCCTGCGCCCCGAGGGAATCGACGCTGATGCGCTCGGTCGTGCCCTGGATGCGGTCGCGGACGAAGATGTCGTCGTAGCCGTTCGTGTCCCCCGGGACGAGGTTGTCAGCCCCGCTCGAGAAGACCACGAAGCGGCCGTCGGCCGAGATGCTCGCGCTGGCGCTGCCGCCATTTCCCTCTGCACCCGAACCGTCGACGCTGAGGCGCTGCGTCACCTGCCCGAGGACGGGCGCAACGAGCGCAGCGGCGAGGAGCGCTCGCGCGCTCATCCGTGCCGCGAATCGGGACGTGTTCTTGCTCTCCATGGACTCTCTCCTTTGCTCCTGGCGAACTCCATCGATCGTACCCGAGCGCGCCAGCCCCGCAAGCTGAGGCAGGCCTGTTCCGGCGCGCGCCGATCCTCAGCGTTCGAGCGCCTGCCTCCAGCCCGGGAACAACTCGTTCAGGTCGCGCGCGGGCACGTCCCAGGAGGTGGGCGCGAGGTTCCACGCGGCGTTGTCGAAGAACGAGATCGAGGTCGCCTGGAACACCACCCCGGTCAACGTGCGCAGCGACTCCTCGTACGCCATCCGCTTCTCCGGCGTGGCGAAACGCAGCTGCGGATCGAGCAGGTCGCTCAGCGTGCACTGAGAGAACACCACCGTCGACATGCCCTCGGCTTCGAGCGTCACCCGGTCGACGCGGCAGCGCTCCATGCGCGCGACCAGCGCCGGCGAGTTGATGCTCATCAGCCGACCATGCTGGGGACTGCGGCCGTAGCCGCCCTCGAAGCGGCAGTCGCGCGCGAGCAGCACGAGGCCGCCGGAGAAGCTCAGGGCGCAGGAGCTGCCCGCGCCCATGTCGAATCCCACGACGCGCACGCGTTCGAGCAGCACCGTCGCCGGAGCGCCGCGCTGGTCGAACAGGTAGTTGTCGTTGGTGAACACCGTGCAGTCACGGATCGAGAAGCGCTGCAGCGGCTTGTCCGCGTAGATGTCCTGCGTCAGCACGAGCAGCGTCGCGTCCATCCCCGCGCCGGCGATCGTGACCTCCTGCGGAACCTGCTGCACGCCGTTGAAGTTGATTTCGATCGCGTACACGCCGGCCGGGTATGAGTACGTCTTGCCCGACTCGAGCTGCTTCGCGAGGCTCTTCCCCAGGCCCTCCGCGCGCACCGTCGTCTCGGGCGATCCGCGCGCGAGCAGCGCCTGCATGGCCGCGGGATCCGAGGCCAGCTCGAGCATCGGCGTGGGCTCCTTGTTCAGCTTCTCGAGCAGCGCGAACGCGCCGCCGCTCTGCGCGTCGCGCGCGAGCAGCTCCTCGCGTGAGCGTTCCGCCGCCAGCCGGCGTCCAATCGCCGCGGGCAGGGACAGGACGCTGATCTCGAAGTCGTGCATTCCGCGCTCGAGCCGCTCGTCGCTGATCTCGTCGC
Source organism: uncultured Planctomycetota bacterium (assembly GCA_963829015.1). Taxonomy (GTDB): domain Bacteria; phylum Planctomycetota; class UBA1135; order UBA1135; genus JADJLZ01. The sequence continues at coordinate 2,093,274 of CAWHGR010000001.1, forward strand.
CGCGCGAATCCTTCCAGGCCGCGCGGATGCCCTGGCGCGCGTACTCGCGCAGTCGCGCGCCGATCACGTCCTCCGGGGAGGAACGAGTGTTCTCGGTCGCGGGCGGTGCTTCGCGCGCGGAGACGTTCTCGCGTGTCGGCGCCACGTTCTCGAGCGGCGGCTCCGTCTCGCGGACCACGCCCGATGTGTCCGCGCCCTGCGGCAGCGGCTGATGGCTCGCCACGAGCGCCGGCGCGAACCCGCCGCCGGCGACGAAGCCGATCCCGAATCCGGCGAGCATGGCCGCGAGCAAGAGTGGTGCGAGCTTCATGTCCCTGGGACTCCTCGAGGGCTGGACGCGGAATTCTACGCGACCGCTCGGGATGGAAGGGCGGGACGCCGGGTATGCTCGCTCCCGGATGAGCACACGCCGACGACGGATCCTGCTCGGATCGCTCGGAGGTCTGGCGCTGCTGCTGCTCCTCGTCGGCCGACCCGCATGGCATCTGGCGCGGACGGCCGTCGCGGATCGCAGCGATCGCCGTCCGATAGCCGCCGGATCCGCCGACGACTCGAGCGGGCTCGAGGAGTCCGCCGTCGAGCAGATCGTCGACATCCCCACGGATCCGCGAGCGGCGGAGCAGCAGCTGGCGGAGCTCGTGCGCGGCGCCCGCGCCCGCGGGGCGCGAATCTCGATCGCCGGCGCCCGCCACAGCCAGGGCGGCCACACGATCACGCCGGGCGGCGTGCTGATCAACATGCTGCCGTTCCGGTCGATGACCGTGGACCCGCAGAAGCGCCTCCTGCGTGTCCAGGCCGGGGCGCTCTGGTCCGACGTGCTCGCGACCCTGGATCAGCAGGGACTCTCCGTCGCCGTCATGCAGTCGGACGCGGATTTCAGCGTTGGCGGATCGCTCAGCGTGAACTGTCACGGATGGGTCCACGGCCAGCCGCCGATCGCCTCGACCGTCGAGAGTCTGCGCGTCCTGACCGCCGAGGGCGAGGTGCTGACGTGCTCCCGAACGGTGCACGCGGACCTCTTCGCGCACGTGCTCGGAGGCTACGGGCTCTTCGGGATCATCCTGGAGGCGGAGCTGCGCGTGGTCCCGAACGAGCTCTACGACCTCGAGCGGATCGAGACGAGCGTCGAAGACTACGTCGCTGCGCTGCGAACGATCGAGTCCGCCGGAACACCGCCGGCGATGCTCTATGGCCGGATCTGCGTGGCGCGCGACGGTTTCCTGCGGCAGGCAATCATCAGCGTGGCGCGGCGCGCGCAGAGCGCCCCGGATCCGCTGCCGGCCCTGAAGCCAGCGCAGACGGGAGGACTGACGCGGCTCGTCTTCCGCGGCTCGGCCGGGAGCGACTACGGGAAGGAGCTGAGGTGGAGCGCGGAACGGCGCCTGCAACCCTGGCTGGAATCCTCGGCCACGCGCAATCAGATCCTGAACGGAAGCTGCGCGATCTACCTGAGCCGATCCGAATCCTCGACCGACATCCTGCAGGAGTACTTCGTCCCGGCCGATGGGCTCGCAGCGTTCCTGGACCGCGTCCGCGAGATCGTCCCGCGGCACGGGGCGGACCTGCTCAACGTCACCGTTCGCGGGGTTCGCGAGGATCGCGACACCGTTCTGCGCTACGCCGATCGCGATCTGCTCGCGATCGTCCTGTTCTTCAACCAGCCGCGGTCCGCCGAGGCCGACCGGGCGATGACTCCGCTGACGCGCGAACTCATCGACGCCGCGCTCGAGCAGGGAGGCCGGTACTACCTGCCCTACCGGCTGCACGCCACGCGCGAGCAATTCGCCGCGGCGTATCCGATGGGCGGGGAGTTCTTCGCTGCGAAGCGCCAATTCGATCCGTCGGAGATCTTCCAGAACCGCTTCTACGCCGCCTATGCGGGACCGTAGGAGGGGCCGCGTCCGTCGGCCAGGCACTGCTTGAGCGTGCTCGGGCCGCGCGACGTGGACGACTCGGGGTTCTTGTGCGCCATGGGCGAAGCATTCGTTTCCGGGCGCATCGAGACACGCTACCGATCGCTGATCCAGCGGAACTCGCTGCGCAGCAGGCGCGAGTCGGACGGAGCCGGATCGGGCCGGTGGAGCGTGGGCCACATCGCGACGAGCGACGAGACGAGGACGCTCCCGACGAGCGCCAGCTTGATCGACCCGCGCGCAGCGGCGGGGATTCGCTGCAGCGGAAGCGCCGATGACCGGGGTGCGGGCACTGCCCGGCCGCGCACGAAGAACGCCCACAAGCGTGGCGTGTCGTAGAGCACGATCAGCGCGGACGAGACGACCATCATCAGCGAGTAGAGCTTGACCGGGACGCCGTAGGCGAGGTTGAGCAGCGCCACGTTGGTCATCACCGCCAGACACACCAGCGCCCCGAGCGTCGCCGTGCGGCGAAAGCACAGCAGCAGCACAGCCAGCAGCTCCATCACGCCGCCGAAGATCGCGTACGGCCGCGAATACTCCATGAACGTCCACAGGAGCGACATCGGGCTGAGATCGCCGACGCGCCGCTCGAGCGTCGCGTTCGAGATCGGCGGAAACTGCTGCGGCAGGATCTTCGCGATGCCGTAGCTGATCAGTCCCAGCGCGATCGAGTAGCGCAGCAGCACCTGCAGCGCGTCGCCGACCCAGTTCGCGCGCGGACTTCTCCGATCGACCGTCGTCCAGATCGCAGCCGCGATGGCGCCGAGGACCACGGCGAGCAGCAGGCGCCCGAATTCCTCGCCGACGTCGCCGTTGTCGCCCTGATACGCTCCCGGCATCGGGCCGTTCATGTGGAAGACGTGCCGCGCGACCCACACGCCGGGCGGCGTGAAGACGTGCCCCCACCGCACGGCGAGCCCCGTGTCGTTGAACCCGCCCCCGCCGAGCGACGGGTAGTTGTTCAGGAACAGCGGCAGGTGGTAGAGCGCGAACGCGACCAACGCGCAGCGCTCGAGCCAGCGGCGCGCGGCGCCGTGCGCAGGAGCCGGCGCATCGTCGACCAGGGCAGGAAACCCCGGGCTGCTCACCGCGACACTTCTCGCTGGATCCGCTTGCCGGGCTTCCAGCGCCATTCGTCGTCGCCGAACACCTTCTCGAGCAGGACGGCCAGCGCGGGATCGTACTGCTTCAAGTCCAGTCGCGTCCCGATCTCGTTGTGGATGCCGTTGGCCGGAATCGCCTTGAGATTGGCGTCGAACCAGTCCTGCACGCCTTCGGCCCAGTACTCGTCCGCGTTCGTCGCGGCATACGTGTTCTTGAACAGCCCCTTCGCCAGCGCGCTCTTGTAGGCGGCGTCGAGCGCCGTGCGGAAGGCGGGGTCGATCGCGTCGAGTCCCATGACCAGCAGCGTGTGCCCGAATTCGTGGATCAGGATCGATTCGCCGCGGTAGGCGTCGTCGTCGAGCTGCAGCAGGTTCTCCTCGGTCGCGCTGCAGGCCGGGCGCGCGAGCGTCGCGCCGACGCCGCGGCAGCGCTTGTTCCAGTCCGTGGCGGGAAAGGCCTTGTTCAGGTCGCTGTGTTCGGGGATGTCGGTCGTGACTTCGGTCCTGGCCATGATCGCGATCCGCGTCTTGCGCTGGATCATCGACTTCAGGACGTCCGCGCGCTTCGCGGTCAGCTTCAGCACGATCGCCTGGGCTTCGCGCAGCGCGGCGTCGGGGACCTTCCCGGAGCTCACGATCGGCAACCCGGCCGCGTCGAGGTGCTTCTTGTAGAAGTGGTCGAGGTGCAGCGCCGCCGGCGGAGGCTTGAGCGCGTCCTGCGCGAGCAGCAGGGCGAGGCAGAAGGCGAGGCGCAGCACCACTTCATCCTACCGTCAGTCGCTGGAACCGCCGCGGCGCGAACGGCGGACGGCGCCAGGCCTGGGCGGATCGCAGTCGCGGCAGCGCGCTTGCGTCGCCGTGCTACGGCGGAGAAGCTGGATCCACGAGTGACCGCTTCGTCGAGTTTCACCTTTCAGGATCCGAAGCCATCCATGAGCCAATCCCACGCCCATGTCCGTGTTTCCACGATCGCGATCGGCTCGCTGCTGCTCGCACTGCTGACCTGCTGCAGCAGCGCTCGCACCTACGACGGACCCGCGCGCACGCCCGATCAGGTCGCGCGGGTTCGCTGTCTGCAGAACGGCGGCGATCCATTCCTGCGCGGGCTCGTCGGCGACATCGGCGACGTCGTCAACGGCTACTCCCCCTGGAGCGGCTCGATCGCGCGTCGAGCCGTGACAGTCGCGGCCTCGATTCCAAGCCCAAAGAGGTCGAGCTCCTGCCGGGCCAGCACGAGCTCTCGCTCTCGGCCCAGGACCCGAAGGGGCTCGTCGCGCTCGGTGGCGTGCTGCGCCTTCAGTTCGTCGCGGGCAAGGAGTACGAGGTCTCTGTCGTGCAGGGCAAGAAGGTGCAGCTGGTCTTCGCCGTGAGGGAGAAGGGCGCGAGCGTCGTGCTCGCGAACAGCGAGCGCGCGCCGGAGGAATTCGCTCCGCTGGGACAGACCGACTGGCTGGCGGGCTACGAAATCGCCGACGCCGCCGACAGGGGCCGCTCCGTGGGCGTGACCTGGGTGCCGCACGGCGAGCGCTTGTCCGACTGCAGAGAGCTGCTCGAGGTCGCGCGCGCGCCGCAGGCCGAATCGAGCGCGATCTTTCCCGAGAGTCCCGCCTGGCGCGAGCGCTGGCAGGAAGAGACCCCCAAGGGCTGCCGCGAACGCACGCTGCGCGCCCACGGCAAGGACTGGATGGCCTACAGCTATTCCGGCACGCGTCCGCCGCGCAGCGAGGAACGCCACGGGGTCGGTGTCCTGCGCCAGCACGGTGACGCGCAGTACGTCCTGTGCTTCGAGCGCATCGGTGCGCCGGTCGCGAGCGATGAGCTCGAGTTGTGGCAGAAGCGGCTGCTCGACGCGCCGTTGCGCTGAGAGCGCTGCAGCGCAGCCCGGGAAACTCAGCTCACCGGCGACCATTCATGGCCGTCGTTGCTCTTGGCACCGGGCGAGGGCATGGGCGCCTTCATGTCGCCCGGCCTGCGCGCGTCATGAACGGCGTCGAAGGCCGGCGCATGGGCTTCGCCGCTGTAGGCGCCGTCGACGTTCGGTGTCCAGTAGAGATCGCCGTCCTGGTTCACGAAGAACGCGTGCATGCCGGAGTTCCCGGCATCGATCGGCCAGGCGTACACGCTCCACAGGACTTCAGAGTTGTCGTGGTCGGGCCTGGCGCCCTGGGTCTCAGCACCGCCCCCGCCGGATTCGGCGATCCCGGGGACCTTGCGGCCGGCCGTCGGTCCGGGCAGGTAGATGCGGAACACATACCCCGAGCGCACAAGGTTGCCCGCGCTCGAGATCTTCCCGAACGACGGGCTGAGGACTGGGGGATCGAGCCGTTCGCGCTTGATCCCGGGGGAGCACGGCACGGAGCCACACCGGCCAGCTCCGCGAAGTAGGCGAACTCACCCTTGGAATCGTTGTCGGTATCGATCACCCCCGCGGCTCGCATCTGCTCCTGTGCGGAGGAGAGCGCGCGCAGCATCTGGATCGCATGCGCTTCGTTGGTGCTCATGTGCGCTTGGCGCATGAGCGTGCGGCTGACGACAACTCTCTCCGAATCCGGGCGCTTGTTCAGTTCGAGATCGGCTTGCGTTGCCGGGCCCAGTTCGGCCGGCGGCTCGACATCCGGCTCGTTGAGATCGAGCGCTGACCAGACGTGACCGTCGTTGCACTTCGCGCCGGGCACGGGCGTGGCGGCCATGTCGCCCGGTGTCGCCGCAGGGAACGCGGCATCGAACGCAGGCGCTCGCTCCTCGCCGCTGTAAGTACCGTCGGAGTCCGCCAGCACGAGCAGATCGCCCTCCTGGTTGATGAAAAATGCACGCGCGCCCGTGGCCGGTGCCTCGATCGGCCAGGCGTAGAGGGACCAGAGGATCTCGCTCTTGTCCGCGTCGGGTCGCGGACCGCCGCCCGTGCTGCCCCCGCCGGCAGACTCGGGGATCCCCGGTGTCCTCTTGTCCCTCGCGGTCGGGCCGGGCAGGTAGATGCGGAACACGTAGCCGGAGCGCAAGACGTTGCCCGAGTTCGAGACCTGAGCGAAGGCCGCGCCGAGGATGGACGGCTCCAACCGGAGGCCCCGCTCGCCGGGAGCTGCGCGACAGGGCACGCTTCCGGAGAGCTCCCCGAAGTACGCGTACTCACCCTGCTGGTCGCTGTCCGTGTCGATCGCTCCGCTGAACTGCACCTGCGCCTGGGAGGACGCGACGGCGCGCAACGTGGCGATCGCGGCGGCCTCGTTCGCGGCATTCCTGGTCCGCAAGAGATCCTTGCGGCTCACGAACACCAGATCGGAGGCGTCCGCCGGCGCGGTCTCGGGCTTGACCGGCTTCGGCGCCTCCGCGACCACCGCAGTCGCCGCGCTGGACGCTTCCGACTTCTCCGCGCTCTTCTCCGCAGGTTTCGACTCGGAGCGCTTGTCGGGTGTCTTCGCCGGCGCGCCGGACTGCACTTGCTGGCCGACAACCGCCGGCTTTGGCGTCTTCGGAGTCTCTGTCTTCGCTGCCGTGGCAGCCTGCGCGCCGATCTGGATCCGTGCGCCGGCGCCGCGTTTGCCGAGGACCACTCCCACCCCGGCGCCGACGAGCGAGACGGCCGCGAGGACGATGATGATGTGCTGTCGACTGGGCATGGGGCTCCCTCGAGGACCGGAACCGGGTGCGGGAGAAGGCCACACCCGATCCGGTGCTATCGGCAACCCCGTGGGCCTTCTGGAGTCCAGGATTCCGGCCGACTCAGGGGACTCCGGGGCGGTGCCGGACCTGCGACGCCCCGCCGCAAGGGCAGACGATTCGCCAGGCCCGGTGACTCGTTCCGTGTCATGGCATTTGGCCCGCGAAGCGCTCGTTGTCATCATCCGCACGAATCAGGACCCGCCGATGGAAACGCGCCATATCCGAGTCACCCGCTCCATCCTGAAGAGCATCCGGGCGTGTCGGAGGAAGAGTTCGCCCATGCCTGGAACTCGGTTGCCGGCGCCTGGCAGCAACGCGTCGCGCAGCGAGGCGACGCGTAACCCATCCCTCGAGCGAACCCCTCTCGGTCCAGCATGACGTGGCGAATCGAATCCTCCGCTGACGACACGTACGTCGTGGGCACGAGTGCCGGTCCGGTGTCACGTGCGGTGTTCTTCGCGGCGCTCGGCGACGATCGGTCGCTGCGGACCGCGCTGACCGAGACGCTGCGCGCCTCCCCGTACGCGGCCTTCGCGTGGGAGACGCCGGTGCTGTCGGGGGCCAGCGCGCAACGCGACGCCGCTTTCGCGATCATCGATAGTCCGGCGCTCGCACACGTCGGCCCGGATCCCACTCCCTTCGCCGCCGCGCTCGGCAGCTGCGACCGGATCGCGACGTTCGCCAACATCGGGGGCGATGCAGTGCCTGGTCGTCCCGTCGCCTCGCGCCGCTCCCGCCGCCACGCATCTCGCCGCGTTCGTGCGCTCGGCAGCTGCCGACGTCATCGACGAGTTGTGGTCCGCGGTCGCGCTCGCCGTGGCCCATCGCCGCGCGGCGAAGCCCGATCCCGTGTGGGTCAGCACCGCCGGGCTCGGCGTCTATTGGCTCCATGTCCGCCTCGACGACCGACCGAAGTACTACCGGTACCGCGCCTTCACGAATCCTGCGACGTGAGCGTGGCATCGGCTCTCGCGGGCGGATGCCTTGGGGCGGTGGCGTTCCAGCCCATGCCTAGCCGGCGAGACGCGCTCGATCGCAGAGACGACCTGCGAGCACGGAGAGCCCGCTCGTCGCGATCTCGATCTCGCAGCGCTCGTAGAGCGGCTCGCGGCGCGCGAGCAGCTCCTCGAGCTCCTGCAGCGCGCGCGGCCGGCCTTGCATGGGCCTGCGGTCGCCCTGGTCGGCGACGCGCTGCAGGTGCTCCTCGGGCGCCGCGCGCAGCCAGACGGTGCGGCACGTCGCGCGCAGGCGCTCGAAGGTCGCGGGCGACGCGACGATCGAGCCGCCGGTCGCGATCACCATGCGCTCGCCCGAGGAGAGCACGCGTTCGAGGGCTTCGCTCTCGAGCCGGTGGAAGTGCTCCTCGCCCTGCAGCGAGAAGATCTCGGAGAGCGGCATGCCGGCGAGCTCCTCGACCTTGGCGTCGAGTTCGAGGAACGGCACCTCGAGGCGCAACGCGAGCGCGCGGCCGACGCTCGACTTGCCGGCACCGCGCAGGCCGACGAGCGCGATGCGCTCGGAGTGCGGCGAGACGAGGGGCAGGTCGACGAGTTGCGCGAGCGGCGAGCGCAGCGCCTGCGCCAGCGCGGCGAGCTTCAGGATGGAGAGGTTCGCGCGGCCCGCCTCGGCCTCGGTCACGTAGCGGCGCGAGAGGCCGGCGCGGTCGGCGAGGTCGGAGACCGTCAGACCGGCCTTCAGGCGCCCCTCGCGCAGGCGGCGGCCCAATTCGGTGAGCAGGTTCTGGCCTTCCATGGAGCTGCGCTCTATAGTACCCACGAACAAGAGCTTAGGGAATTATATTTCCCATCGACACCGCATGGCCAGCACGACCACCTCCGCCGCGCCCGTCTCCTTCCAGACGCACCCCGACCGCTACCGCCACTGGAAACTGCGCTTCGAGGGCGACATCGCACGGCTCTCGATGGCGGTCGATCTGAACGGCGGACTGCGCGACGACTACGAGCTCAAGCTCAACAGCTACGACCTCGGCGTCGACGTCGAGTTGTGCGACGCGATCCAGCGCATCCGCTTCGAGCATCCCGATGTGCGCTGCGTCGTGCTCGACGGCGCGCTCGAGCGCGTCTTCTGCGCCGGTGCCAACATCGTGATGTTGCGCACGAGCACGCACGCCTTCAAAGTCAACTTCTGCAAGTACACCAACGAGACGCGCCTCTCGATCGAGGACGCGAGCGCGCACTCGGGCATCCGCTTCCTCGCGGCGCTCAACGGCACGGCTTCGGGCGGCGGCTACGAGCTGGCGCTGGCCTGCGACAAGATCCTGCTCGTCGACGACCGCAACAGCGCGGTCTCCTTCCCCGAGGTGCCGCTGCTCGGCGTGCTGCCGGGCACGGGCGGCCTGACGCGCATCACCGACAAGCGCAAGATCCGCCGCGACCGCTGCGACGTCTTCTCGACCGTCGCCGAGGGCATCAAGGGCAAGCGCGCGGTCGAGTGGAACCTCGTCGACGGCATCGCGCCGCTCTCGCGCTGGAGCGAGATGGTCACGAAGTGGGCGCGCGAGCTGGCCGACTCGGTGCCGGTGCGCGGCACGCAGGGTGTCGAGCTCGACGCGATCGAGCTCCCCTACCGGCATGTCGAGCTCAGCTGGGACGAGGCCACGCGCGTGGCGGAGCTCACGATCACCGCTCCTGACTCCGCTGCGCAGGCGCACAGCGCCGACTGGTGGGTGCTGCGCGCCTTCCGCGAGCTGGACGAGGCGCTGCTGCAGCTGCGCATGAACCTGCCGCAGATCGCGCTGGTGCTGCTGCGCGCCAAGGGCTCGGCCGCGACCGTGCGCGCGACCGACGCGCTGCTCGCGCAAGCCCGAAGGACTGGTTCGTGAACGAGGTGCGCCAGCTCGTGAAGCGCGTGCTGAAGCGCGTCGATCTCTCGGCGAAGAGCTTCTACGCGATCGCGGACGAGGGCTCGATCTTCGTCGGCAGCTTCCTCGAGCTCGCGCTCGCCTGCGACCGCACCTACGTGCTGAACGACGAGGCGCGGCCAGTCGCAGTTCGGGCATCACGCCCGCCAACGAGGGCATGTTCCCGATGTCGAATGGCATCACGCGCCTCGAGACGCGCTTCCTCGGCACGCCGGGCAAGGCGGACAACCTCTGCGAGGCACGCGAGGACGAGGTCTTCGGCGCGCAAGTGGCCGACGAGGAAGGCCTCGCGACCTTCGCGCCCGACGCGATCGACTGGGACGACGAGCTGCGTCTCGCGATCGAGGAGCGCTGCTCCTTCTCGCCCGACGCGCTGACCGGCATGGAGTCGAACCTGCGCTTCGCCGGCCCCGAGACGATGGAGACCAAGATCTTCGGGCGGCTCTCCGCCTGGCAGAACTGGATCTTCCAGCGACCCAACGCCGTCGGCGCGCGCGGCGCGCTGACCTGCTACGGCACGCCCACGCGGCCCGAATTCAACACCGAACGCACCTGATCCAGCGGAGCACGAACATGACCGGCATCGACTACTCGCAGAAGATCCCCAACAACGTCGAGCTCTCCTCCGACAAGCGCCTGCAGCGCGCGCTCGAAGAGTGGCAGCCGAACTACCTCGAGTGGTGGAACTCGGTCGGCCCGACCGACTTCAACCGAACGAGATCTACCTGCGCACCGCGATCAGCGTCGACTCCGACGGCTGGGCGCACTTCGGCTACGTCAAGATGCCCGACTACCGCTGGGGCATCTTCCTCGAGCCGCGCGACGCGAACCGCGTCGTGCCTTTCGGCGACCACCTCGGCGAGCCGGCCTGGCAGCAGGTGCCGGGCGAGTACCGCAACTGGCTGCGGCGCCTGATCGTCACGCAGGCCGACACCGAGCCCGCCTCGGTCGAGCAGCAGCGCCTGCTCGGGCACACCGCACCTTCGCTCTACGACATGCGCAACCTGTTCCAGGTCAACGTCGAGGAGGGCCGCCACCTGTGGGCGATGGTCTACCTGCTGCAGACCTACTTCGGTCGCGACGGCCGCGAGGAAGCCGAGGAGCTCTTGCAGCGCCGCTCGGGCAACCCCGACCACCCGCGCATCCTCGGCACGTTCAACGAGCCCTGCACCGACTGGCTCTCGTTCTTCTGCTTCACGATGTTCACCGACCGCGACGGCAAGTTCCAGCTGCTGGCGCTCGCGGAATCGGGCTTCGATCCGCTGGCGCGCACGTGCCGCTTCATGCTGACCGAGGAAGCGCACCACATGTTCGTCGGCCAGACCGGCGTCGGCCGCGTGATCGAGCGCACCTGCTCGGTCATGAAGGAGCACCCGGGCAAGGATCCCGCGCAGTTCGGCGCGATCCCGCTCGAGATCGTGCAGAAGTACATCAACTTCTGGTACTCCTCCTCGACCGACCTCTACGGCTCCGAGGTCTCCAGCAACTCGGCCAACTTCTTCGCCGCGGGCCTGAAGGGCCGCGCGTACGAGGACCGCTACGAGGAGCACAAGGCCAGCGAGGGCTCGATGAAGATCGAGCGCTTCCTCGAGGGCAAGCTCGTCGCGCGAGGAGGTCGCCGATGCGCAACGCGATGAACGAGGTGCTGCGCAACGAGTACCTGACCGATTGCCAGAAGGGCATCGACTACTGGAACCGCATCACCGAGAAGCAGGGCGTGCCCTTCCGCTTCACGCTCCCCCACCGCCGCTTCCACCGCAAGATCGGCGACTACGCCGCGGGCAAGTTCGACTACGAGGGCAACCCGATCAGCGAGGCGCAGTGGAACGCCAAGGTCGGCGAGTGGCTCCCGACCGAGAAGGACCGCGCCTTCGTGCAGTCGCTGATGAAGCCCTGTCTCGAGCGCGGCAAGACCGCCAGCTGGATCGCGCCGCCGCCGAAGGGCATCAACAACCTGGCCGTCGACTACGAGTACGTGAAGCTCGGGGCCTGATCGGAGCCAGAGCGCACTACTCCGCCGGGTGCGCCCCCGCGAGACCGCGGAGTTTCCGCCCCAGACCGTGGACCACGTGGAAGGCGCGCGCCTCGGCCCTGGCGCGCATCCAGGACTGCTCGCGCAGGTGCCGTTCGGCGCGGCGTTCCCAGAAGCCGATGCGCTCGCGCACCCGTCCGCGAGCGAGCGCCGAGTAGTGCATGAAGAGCGAGCGCTGCTCCAGCACGTCGGCCGGAATGCGCCCCGGCCAGGCGATGTCGTCCCAATAGTCGCCGGCCTGCGCCCACTCCTCGAGCGAGCCGGGCGGCTGCCAGCCCGCGGCGATCGAACGCGCGTAGTCCGCGCTTCCCGGGAGCGGGCGATAGGGCCAGACCTCGGGCTTCGAGCCCGGGCACTCGAGCGCGATGCGGCGCGCCTGTTCGAACGTGGCGCGCATCGATTCGGGGCTCTCGCCGGGGAGTCCGATCATGTAGCTGACCGTGCACTGGATGCCGCGGCGGTCGAGGCGCGCCGCGGCTTCGAGGTTGTCCTCGCCGCGCGAGGGCTTGCGCAACTCGGCCATCGTCGTGTCGGTGCCGGTCTCGCCTCCGATGAGGCAGGCGTACAGCCCCGACTGCGCCGCCAGGTCGAGCGTCGCGTCGTCCCAGCGCAGCAGCGAGTCGACCTGCAGCAGCGCCCACCACTTGATCGAGAGGCCGCGCGCCAGCAGACCTTCGGCGAAGGCTCGCACGCGCGCCTCCGAGACACCGAAGTTGGCGTCCCAGAACTGCACGCCGTCGAAACCCCAGCGCTCCTGGAACGAGGCGAGGTCCTCGACCATCCGCTCCGCGGGCATGGCCTTCCAGCGCAGCCCGCTGAACCCGGGCGAGCAGCAGAACGTGCACTGCACCGGGCACCCGAAGCTGGAGCAGTAGGTGATTTCGAAGCGCGGCCGGCCCGGTGCGTGACCGACCCCCACGCCGCGGCGGTTCGCCTCGCGCCGCTGCGGTGCCCTGTAGTCCTCGCGCTCGAGCAGCTCCCAGGGCAGCGCGCGCAGCTTGTCCCAGCCGACGACGGCGCGCGCGGCGGTAGCGACCATGCGGCCCTCGCGCGGCAAGAGCAGCCCCGGCACGCCCTCGAGCGCAGCGCCGCAATCGATCGCCGCGACGAGATCGCGGAAGGTGAGCTCGCCTTGCCCGATGGCGATGGCGTCGTAGAGGCCCGTCGCGAGTTCGAGTTCGGGCGAGCCGGACGCGAACCATCCTCCGATCACGGCCGGGAGTCGCGGGTGGCGCGCCTTGACCGCCCGCGTGCAGAAGAGCGCGTCGGCCACCTGCCAGCCGAGGATGCCCGTCGTCGCATAGAGCAGTGCGCCTTCGCAGGCCTCGACGGTGCGTCGGTGGGCCTCCTCGCTCGAGTAGCGCGAACCGTCGATCAGCACGACCTCGTAGCCGTCCGCGAGCGGCCAGGCGCCGATCGCGAGCAGCGCCAGCGGCAGATCCTGGGTGTAGCGCAAGTACGGCGGCCCGGGCCGCGTGCGGCAACTCTGGGGCTGGTAGAGCACGATGCGCTTGCGCGGCATCAGGCACCCCCAGACCCGAGCTTCCAGAACCCGCGTGCGCCCTGCGCGGGCATGCGCGTCTTCATCGGGTTCTCGGACAACCAGGCATCGCGCTGGATCGCGACGCCGTTGCGCTTCATCAGCTTGCGCGACATGCCCTTGTGCTCGCTGCGGTTCTCGTACCAGATCGCCGTGCACTTCTCGCAGGTCGACCAGTCCTTGAAGTCGAAGGACATGTGCGCGCGGCGCAGGCTGCGCATCGACTGGCCATGCCACAGATCGAGCAGCGACTCCGGGCCGTAGCGCCCGATGCGCACGCGCGCGTCGAAATCGAAGCGGCACACCGACATCGTCCCGTCCGAGAGCAGGAACAGCGCATCCCAGGGGTAGTTGCAGGGTGTGCGCACGGCCTTGTAGAGCCGGTCGCGCAGCGAGCGGGGCAGGAATCCGCGGCGCTCGTAGGGCCGATCCGGGACGTAGTCGGCGTGACTGTTGGGGAAGTGGAACAGGAAGTCGTCGACGTAGGGCGCGTAGACCTCGAAGAAGCGCCGCTCGACCTCGCGCGTGAAGAGCTCCGTCACGACGCAGGTCATGGTCAAGGTCGGCAGGCGCACCTGCCCCCAGGGGCTCTCGCGTATCGGCCCCTCCTCGTCGCGCAGCTTGCGCACGAGCTTCAGGCCCTTCACGATCAGCTCGGGATCGAGCCCGTCGCGCGTCTTGGCGTTCGTCTCCGCATCGCCCGCGTCGGCGGAGATGTTCAGGAGGTGCGGGCCGCCGCGCACCAGCGCTCGCGCGAGCTCCTCGCGCGCGAGCAGCGTCCCGTTCGTCGAGAGCGTGACCACGCGGCCGCGGTCGGTCGCGAGCTGCACCAGCTCGCCGATGCGCGGATGCAGCGTCGGTTCGCCGATCGTGTGCAGCGTGATGCGCGGGATCCCGAGCTCGACCATCTCGTCGAGCAGCTTCTCGTACAGGCCGATGTCGAGGAACGTGCGCGGCCGGAGCATGTCCTTGTTGCCGCAGTAGGCACAGGCGAGATTGCAGGCGTTGGTGGGCTCGACGATCACGCGCTTGGGAACCGGCGGCACCAGTCCCTCGGGGTGCGTCTTGCGCAGGCGCACGGCGTTCACGTGCGCGCGCGCGAACTTGAGCCAGGTGAGCTGGTGCGCGAAATCCTTGAGCGGCTTGAGCATGCAACTCTCCCGGAGCCGGGCGTCCGCAGGAGGAAGATCGACTCCGGCAGCAAGATTCTCGCCGGATCGCGCTTCCGGCGCCATCCGCGCCGCGCGATTCCTAGAATGGACCTCCAGGTCTCATGCGTGTGCTCGTCACCGGCGCGACTGGCTTCCTCGGATCGCACGTCGTCGCGGCGCTGCGCTCGGACGGGCACACGGTGCGCGCGCTCGTGCGCCCGGGCTCCGCACGCACATGGATCGAGAGCGCGGGCACCGAGGTCGTGCAGGGCGACTTGCTCGACGAGCCGAGCCTGCGTCAGGCCTGCCGCGACGTCGAGGCCCTCGTGCACTGCGCGGCACTGCGCGGCAGTTCCGCGCGCCGGCGACGCGAGCAGCGCCAGACCAACGTCGAAGGCACCGCGCGGCTGTACCGTGCTGCGCACGACCACCACCTGGCGCGCATCGTGCACGTCTCGACCCTCTCGACCCTGGGCGCGGATCGGCGCGGGACGCCGCGCGACGAGAGCGGCGTGTGCGACCTCGCCGCGCTGCGCATCTCCTACGTGGACACGAAGTTCGAGGGCGAGGAGCGCGCGCGCGCCGCGGCCTGGGCCGGGATGCCGGTCGTGATCGTGAACCCCGGCCACCTCGCCGGTCCGCGCCTGGATGGCCGTGTGCCCACCCCGGTCGCGAGGCTCGCGCGTGGCCGCGTGCGCTGGGCTCCAGGCGGCGGCGTCAGCATCGCGGACGTCGAGGACGTCGCGCAGGCGATCGTCGCGGCGCTCCAGCAGGGCCGCGTCGGCGAGCGCTATGCGCTCGGCGGCCACAACGTCGAGCACCTGCAGTTCCACGCCGCGCTCGCGCGCGAGATGGGCGTCGAGCCGCCGAGCTTCGCGGTCCCCGCCTCGGTCGCCTGGATGCTGGCCCGCGGCGCCGCTGTCCTCGATCAATTGCGCCTCTCGCGCACGCGCTTCAGGCCCGAGGTATTCCGCGCCTGGGGCTGGTACGTCTACGCCGACTCGAGCAAGGCGCAGCGCGAGCTCGGCTACCGCATCCGGCCCTTCGAGGAGATCGTGAAGCGCACGGTCGGTGCGCACCGCGCCCGCCGGCCAGCACCCGCGATCCAGGAGTGAAGGCTGGCGTCCTGCCGAGTTCCGCTTCCAAAGTCCTTTCGGTCCGACGAAACCCTCCAGCGCGGCCCGGGCACGGTCGGCTCTTGGACCAGGACAGTCTCGTGGCGAGATCGTTCTGCCGACGGACTTGTCCTCGCAGACATGCCTCGTATCAAGATGGTGGCGATGAGCAAACCCGCGCGCGCTGACTACGGCCTGGATGCGCCGATCGCGGTGCGCAATCTGCTCATCGTCGCGCGCTGGGGATCATCTCGCTGATCACGCGGCTGCTGGGTGTGTGGGTCAAGGAGTCGACCTTCGCGGTGATCGCCCGCCCGCTGATCTCGGCCGGCCTGAGCTGCGGCGCGATGGCGTTGTGGATGATTTACGACAGCAAGATCGGCAAGGTGCGCGAGCGCGAAACGTATCTCGACCAGATCGCCTGGCGCGGTGACGAGCGCGTGCTGGATGTGGGGTGCGGGCTCGGATTGTTTCTGATCGGCGCGGCCAAGCGCTTGACCACGGGCCGCGCGGTCGGCATCGACATATGGCAAGCCGAGGATCTCAGCGGCAACAAGCCGGCGGCGACGTTGCAACAACGCGATGATCGAAGGCGTGGCCGACAAGGTCGAGGTGCAGACCGGCGATGCACGCAAGCTGCCGTTCGACGACGCCAGCTTCGACGTCGTGCTCTCGAGCATGGCGCTGCACAACATCTACAACGCCGGCGAGCGGCAGACCGCCGTGCGCGAGATCGCGCGGGTGCTGAAGGTCGGCGGACGCGTGCTGATCGTCGACGTGCGCCACACTCAGCCAATACGCCGCCACGCTGCGCGACGCTGGTTTCGACGGCGACAAGGATGCGGCGCGCTGCGTGCAGAAGCATCGTGTCCTACCTGCTGACGATCCTCACGTTCGGCTCGGTGCAAATCGGCTACGTGATCGGCAGCAAGGCGCGGTGAGCGTGCGGGGATAGTGCCCCTCCACGCATTCGGCGTGCAGAGCGACGAGGGCTGGCTCCGGCTGTCGGTCGGCGCGGTTAGCCTTTACGAGATCTTGGCGGCGCTACCGCGTGTGGAGAAGTCCCTGGCGGCGCTGCGCTAGGATTCCCGCGCCGCAGAAGCAAGGAGCCTCGCATGGAATTGACTCGCGAAACGAGGGCATTGAACGCACGCGTCCCGACACCGTCCGGCCGCGCATCGAACGTGCTCGCGAGCTGGGGGCTGCTCCTGTTGTGCTGGTTGTCGCCGGCTTGCGACTCGATGTACTCAGGAGTGCATCGATTCGGCTCCGCGCAATCGATGGGCCCGAACGAGGAGATGCTGACGCGACTGAACGAGATCGCCGCCGCGCACGGGTTCAAGCCCGCAGAGATACGTCAGGAAGACGCCGCCAAGGCACGGGAGCGCGGGCGCCAGGTCCTCGCCGTGTTCGCAGGAAACATTCGGGAGGATCCTCCTTGGGGGAGCTGTTCCCTCACGCTGCTCGCATCGTCGTCCGGGACCGTCGAACTCGAAGGCTTCGCATTCCCCGAAGGCCGGGAACCCCAGCGCCTCGAGGAACTTCGGGGCGCTTTCTCGGCGTACCTCCTGCAGCACGGCTACTCCCCCGTGGAGAAGTAGCGACCCGGCCCATTCGGATTCCTACTCGGGGGCGCCGTTCGTGGGTGCAGTTGCGGGCGCCGGTGGGAGCCTCCACGCGAGCAGCGCCGCGGCGATCATGCTCGCGAGGTTGATCGAGAGCGCGACCGTCGCGGCGTGCGCGTAGCTCGCGGCCTGCGCGCTGCCCGATCCCGTCAGCTTCCCGAGCGCGGTCGAGAACACGAGTCCGATCACTGCGACTCCCAGCATGCTCGAGGCCTGCTGGCACGTGCTCAGCACGCCCGACGCGGCGCCGGCGCTGCGCAACGGGACGCCGCTCAACACCGTCGAGAACATCACCGGCGACACGCAGCCCTGCCCCAGCGCGTAGATCGCGAGCCCGATCGTGATCGCCGCGCGCGCGTCTCCCGTGCGCGTCGTGCCGAGACCGACGACGAGGAAGGCGATGCCGGCGCACACCAGCACGAACCCGCCGTGCAGGAACTTCAGCCGGTGCCGCGCGACGAAGTGCGACGCGACGAGCGACGACACGAGCAGCGCGCCCGCGAAGCCCGTGAACGACAGCGCCGCGTCGAGCGTCGTCATGCCGAGTCCCCTCTGCAGGTAGATCGAGAGGATCAGGAACAGCGAACCGCCGCCGAAGAAGTACATGGCGATCATCGAGAGGCCGCGCCGGAACGTGCGCAGGCGGAAGAGCTCGAGGTCGATCAGCGGGTCCTTCCCGTGCGCCGCGGCGCGCCGTTCCTCGCGGAAGAACCACCACAAGACGGGCAGCGACGCGAGCAGCATCACGATCGCCCACGCCGGCCAGCCCGCCTGGTGGCCTTCGATCAACGGTACGAGCAGCAGCGCCAGGCCCACGGTCGCGATCGCGACGCCCGAGAGGTCGAGCGTCGGCGGATTCGACGCGCGCGCCTCGGGCAGCGTGCGCGCGGCGATCCACAGCGCGATGCTCCCAATCGGCAGGTTGATCAGGAACAGGACGCGCCAGCCGAGATCGAACCAGTTCCAGTGCACCAGCAGGCCGCCGAGCAGCTGCCCCGCGATCGAAGCCAGCGCGACGTTGAGCCCGAAGTAGGCCAGCGCCCTGGGCCGCTCGTGCTCGGGAAACGTGACCTGGACCAGCGCGAGCACCTGCGGAAAGGCCAGCGCCGCCGCGAAGCCCTGCAGGAAGCGCGCGCCGATCAGGAACCAGGGGTTGGGCGCGATGCCGCACAAGAGCGACGCGCCGACGAAGCCCGCGAGTCCGATCAGGAACACCTTGCGCCGGCCGTGCGTGTCGCCCAGCCGCCCACCGGTGACGACGAACACGGCGTAGCTCAGCGCGTAGAGCGCGATCACCGACTCCTGCTGCGCGAACGTCGCGCCGAGCTTCGTCCCGATCTGCGGCAGCGCCAGGTTGACCACGAAGAAGTCGAGCACGCCGAGGAACGGCGCGGTCAGCGCGGCGCAGAGCCCGATCCAGCGGCGCGGATCGGGGGCCGGGTGCGGGTGCGGCGGAAGCGTGGCACCGGGCCTTTGGACGTCGAAGCGAACCACCCTTGGCCGAGCCTACCACCGTCGGAGCCTCTGTGGCAGCAGAGTTCCTCGTCGAGCGGCTAGACCTGGCATGGGCGGGGCTGCCTTCACGCTCAGGTCCCGAGTCGCAGCAGGCCGAACATCTGGCCAGGAGCCTCATCCGTCGCGGAGAGGTTCGCGCATCCCGCCGGCGCGACTCCTCTCTGGAGTGCTGCAGGGTCTCGCCCAGCATCCGCGCGGGATGTGCGAGGTGAACGAACGGCTCCTGCGCACGGCTCTGGACAGGCTCCAGGGACGGACCGAAGGAACTCGAGCTCGAGCTGCCGGGACCCGGGGACTACCGAGTTCGCATCCACTGCGGTCCAAGCGACGAACTCGATCGACTGGGCTCCCTCGAGGGACGCATCTACTTCAGCTCCGCGGAGTTCACGCTGCGCGTGCGCAGGCGATTAGCCCGCTGAAGCGTGCATCAGCGCGCCTCGCGCAGCGCCTTCGCGAAAGCCGCCCATTCTTCCGGCGTGATCTCGAGCTCGAAATCCTGCTCGAGCGGCTGGTCCACGACGAAGATCGTACGCTCGCTGGCGACTTCGAGCGTGACGTCGCCTTCTCGAATGCGATGGTCGGCATCCACTCCCGTCGCGAGCACCCCGAGGACGAGCCTGCCCGGCCTAGGACACTCGAAGCGCGCATCCCCGTGAGCGTCGATCCAGCAGCTGCCGAAACCGGGCGCAAGGCTGCCCGTCGGCAGCTCCTCATTCTTCAGCTCGCTCTGGAGAGCGAAGCTCCACCCGGGCAGACAGACCTCTCGTGGAAGCTCGACGTGCACGTGCACCTGCAAGGGCGGTTCGAGATGCAGGTCCGTGTCGACGGCCGGACAGGGTCCGTACCAGGCGCGGCCTCCGGGCGCCCAGATCCCGATCCGATAGCCGATGTCGCCGCGGTCGAGCTCCGCGCGCCCCCCGTGCCAGTACTCCGAACCGCTTTCGGCGGCGAAGCGGTCCAGCATGCCATCGGAACATGGCCGGCCCTGCGCATCGAAGACGCGCACGACCACGCGCCCGGGCGCCGCGCCCGAGTCGCTCTGCGCGAGCTTGCCACGCAGGTCGACCTCCTGCAGTCTCGCATCTATCGTCAGCTCCCCCGGCCGCACGAGCACATCGGGAACATCCAAGAGGAACGAATCGCTGGAGCCACGCAACGAGAGACGAACGCGGTGGAGCCCGGGAGCCAGCCCCGTCGTGTCGCGAACGAGTAGACCGCCGGCGAGCGTCTCGAGTTCCTCGCTGCGCTCTTCATCGAGGTGCTCGATGGTCCACTCGAGGATCTGGCCGAGCCCGGGATCGACGCGCACGCTGGTTCGCAGCGCGCCGCCGCGCTCGAGCCGCAGGAGGAGTTCGGTCTCGAGCCCGCAGGAGAACTCGACGCGCTCGACAGGGCGAGGCTCGAAGTACCCGTCGCGATCGCCACACGCGCTCATCCGCCCGCCCGGGCACTCGCCGAGAACCTCGAAGGAACCGTCGGCGAGCGACTCGGCCTGCGGACATTCGATGGTGTCGCGGACCTCGCGGCCATCTACGAGCGCAGTGCGCTCGAGCGTGATCGAGGCCCGCTCGATCGCGCGCCCGAGGTCGTCGACGACGCGTCCGCGCACGATCGGCACGGCGCGCTCGAGCCGAATCTGTCCGAGCTCGCACACGGCCGCGCTGCCCAGGGCTGAGAACTCGATCGGTCGGCTCTCGAGCTGCGCACTTCCGCGCCGGAGTCGCACGCGTCCGCGCTCGAGCTCAGCCGTGGGTTCGCTGTCCGAGCGCAACTCGTCGCGCTGCAGCACGAAGACGGCCGTTCCCTGCGCGTCCGAATGCAGGGGAACTCCCTGGCCCTCGCCTTGGCACTGGCCCTGACGCCACCGGCTGGAACTCCAGAGGAGCTCTTCTCCGGCGAGCGCAGCGCCCGTGCCGTCGACGAAAGTCGCCGTGACGACCTGCAGGTTTTTCGGAAGTCGGATCTCGAGCTGCGCCTCGGACTCATCCGCCGGCAGTCGAAACGTCTCGACAAGTCTCTGCGCGGTCTCGAAGCGTAGCGAGAGCTCGACCTGCGCCCCCGGTTCCACGCGCGCGAAGCGCGCCGCGCCTCGTTCGAGGTCAGCGCTCGCAGGTCTTGGCCGCGGAAGCGACGCGCCGAACCTGCCGTTCCAGGCCTGCAATTCGATAGTCCCACGCAACGGCACGGCGCGCCCATCGCTCGCCAGGACGCGCACCTGCAAGGGAACGGCCGGTGCGAGCGTGAGTTCGATCGTGTCGGGAAGCGGATCGCCGGCGGAGAACCAGCGGCACGCCGGAGACGGTGTCGCATCTTCCACGCCGATGTAGAAGTCGGTGTTCGACTCGATCTGAGCGCCAACGAGCCACTCGACGTCCGGCATGAGGAGCTCCCCCTGCGTGTCCGTGCGTCCGCGCCAGGCGACTCCACCCCACGCAGACCCAAGGATGACCGGCACGCCAGCCGCAGCTCGTCCGGAGGACTCGCGCGTGCGCACCTTGCACGTGTGCGTGGTGTACAGCGTGAGCGTGCACTCGAGTCCGTCCCCGCGACTCAGGCAGCAGCAGCCGAAGCGCGCTCCGACCCGCGCACCCAGGGCAAGCCACTTTCGCGGGACAGGCAGGTGCAGATCCCCGCTGGAATCGCTCTCGAGCCGCTGGCCCCGCTCTTGCAACCGGGTCCAGACCTCGAGCACAGGCCCGCCCTCCGATCCGATCGTACCCCACCAGTCCAGGCTGTCGGTCTCGAGCGCACAGACTGTGGCGCCCGCCACCGGCTTTTTCGTCACGTCATCGACGACGTGCACGAGGAGTTCGGCCGGCGCTTCGGGCAGGGGCTCGAAGCGCGTCTCCGCGCTCCCGGCCCGCCGAGCTTCATCGGCTGGCTTCGCCGCGACGGAGAGCGCGGCGTCCGTGCCCGACTCGCGCGCGACGTCGCCCGGCAGCGCCGTTCTGACGGCGGCAGCGCCTGCGTGCGATCGCAGGAACAGCCACGCGCACGCGGCGAGCAGGAGCGCGATTCCGAGCAGGACGAGGCGGGTGCGCATGGGAGCTGCGTGTTCAACCTAGGGTATTGGAGCCTCGCAGTCACCGAAGAGAGGGTGCGCTCCATGAAGTCCCTGCCCGGTCTCCAGCGAGCCACCAGCTTGTCGGTGAGCCGTGCGATCCGCTTGCGCGCGCCGCCGCGCGGCGGTCACACGAGCTCGTCGATCTCGACCGCGCTCTTGCGACCGAGCACCACCCGAGTGTGCCGCAAGCGATCCGATGCCAGGGCATCCACCCGAGCGCTTCCCGCTGCAACCTGACCACCCCAGTCGCGGGCGCTAGCCGCCTGATCCGCTCGGTGGTCGCAAGCGCAGTGAGGGATCGCCGAACAGCGTCATGATGCCCAGGTAGATGCGTGGATTGCGGAAGACGTTCTGGTTCGCCCGGTTGTTCAGCCAGTACGTGCGCTGCCCGTTGCGCCACACGTCGCCCAGGATCCGGTCACCCGCTTCGAGGCGGCGCAGCATCGCCTTCAGGAGCTCCGCACCCTTGTCGTTCTCGCACACGAGGCTCTCGCCGAAGTAGGCGATCGCGCCTGCGCCTCCGGGGCGCAGGAGCCAGGAGCAGGCAAAGGTGCGGTCCCCCTCGTCCGGCAGGTCGTAGGCATGCGGCTGCGGAACGACAAGGCGCTTCGGCCAGGTCTTGCCATTCGCCTTGTCCTCCCAGGTACTCTCGGCTTCGTGCCAAACGAACTCGTGCAGCGTCGCGCCTTCGTCGCGGTAGCGCCCGCACGGTTCCCACTGCGAGAACATCCCCGATTCGCATCCGATCGCGAAGACGATCGGCAGATTCCGCGCGTTCTTCAGCGCGTGCACGCGGCCGTCGTCGTAGCCCCGACCGGCCTCGAAGACGGCCCAGAAACGGGCGCCTGCATGCCCGAGGTAGGTCACCCACCACGAGTTCGAGACGGTCTCGTCGATCTGGTCGAAGGAGCCCTTCGTCCACGGCGCAGCGATCGTCTCGGCCGCGTCGCAGTTGAGCAACAGGCGCGCCAGATCCTGCGCGTGTCCCAGGGGCCGCTCTGCGGAACTCGCGACGATCTCGTCGCACATCTCCGTGGACCCTGGATACTGCTTGTCCGCGAGAAAGGCGTAGCGATGAACCCAGCCCGGGCCTGGCTTGCGGGTCTCGTAGGCGATCACCTTCTCGACATAGGTTCGCAGCTCGACCGCCGAGTGCGCGGGGATTCGTCCCACGGCCAGGTCCGGGCAGCCATCGACCCGATCGGGATTGTAGGAGACAGCGTCCTCGGCCCAGTGCTGCTCGTCGTAGAGACCATCGCCGTCCCCGTCCCAGGAATCGAATCCGCCCGTGTGACGGATCGAGCACGGATCGTCGCGCACGGGGCCGGGCTCGTGATCGTGGTAGAGATTGGCGTAGAAGAGCTCCGAGGGGTTGTAGGTCCCATCCAGGTTTGCATCCGCCGTCGGCTGCTGCACCTGCCGAAAGCGCACCGGAACGAGGCTCGCGTCCCCGGCCAGCATCACGAACTCTGTCCCCAGATGCTCGTGCGACCAGGCGAGCGCACGCTTGATGCGCTCGGGATCGTCCCGACCGGGAAAAGACTCGCACAACGACTCGACGGCGACGCCGAACGCAGGCATCCCGGTTGCATTCTTGTGCGCGATCAGCGGCGACAGTTCGGTCAGGAAGGACTGCGGCGCAACCACGATCAATCGGGTCGGCGACGCAGCGCCGATGAACGCGCGCTCGGGTGCAGCGGCTGCAGGAGCCGGAGTCTGCGCGATCGAGAGCAGGAGGATTGCGAGCGGCATGAGATCCAAGCCTTGCTGATTTCGTTCCACGAGAGTTCGCGTCGGCGCCAGTCTGCGCGCAGTGCGCGTGTGCGCACTGCGCGGTCGTATCGAAGCGTGGCTGGCGGGTCGAGTCCAGGGAGCTCTCGCCCGCCTGCTTGCCTACCGCCTGCCCCTTCGAGGGGCAAGGCTCAGTCGTCGTCTCCGTCGTCATCCCCGTCGTCGCCCGTGTCCGCGCGATAGAAGTAGTAATCCGCGGTGTAGGGAATGCTGGCGGTCGTCCCGGTGACACAGGCGCCCGCGGGTGCGAGCCCGCCAGTCGTGTTGATCCGCTGGATGTAGGTCGTGCCGCTCAGCTTGTCGCCACCATCGGGGCCAGTCGTCGTGGCGACTTCCTGGACGAGCAGCCACGGGATCGCAACGGCCGGGGCGGGCGGCGGAGGGACGGACACACCCGCGAGCTTGACGCCCAGGACCGAGCTGCCGTCCTTGTACTGCCAGGTCGGGCCACCGAAGTGCGTGCCGACCTGCTTCCCGTGCTTGTTGAACAGGTCGGCCGCGGGGACCGCCGGACCCCAGGCGCCCGAGCCATTGCAGGTGTAGTTCTGGGTGCCGACGGCGTGCAGCTTGAGGAACAGCCTGTTGCCTGCCGGCACCTCGATCTCCACGGGCACGGCCGGCGGATCGTCGTGAGTGAAGTTCGCGACCGTCGCCGGTTGGGCGACAAGCGGGGTGGCGGGCTTGGTCAGCGCATAGGCGGTGAGGAGTCCGGCAACCGTCACGGCTCCGGCACCGAGCAAGAGGCGAGCGAAGATCGATGTGAGGTTCATGGCAATGTTCCTTTCGTACTCGGGAAGTCGATTGAGTCCAGGTGCGCACGGATGGGCGACACCAGGCGGGTATCCAGGCGGACGCCCCACGCCGAGACGGCGCCTCCGCGCGCTCGTCACGCGCAAATTGCGCTTTCCGGGAGGTGCCGTGACAATGGCTGCCGGGCTGCCGTTCAAGGTTCGCCGTGACTCTTCCCGTCCCTCCCCACGACGATCTGCTCGCGCGATCGCTCTCCAGCGCGGATCTGCCCGACATCGGTCGTTCCCTCGCACTGCTCGCACAGGCCCAGGCCGGCGACCGGGAGGCGCTGGAGCAGCTCGTCGGCCGCTACCAGGAGCGCCTGCGCCGGATCGTCCGCATCCAGCTCGGCTCTTCGTCGCTGCGCCGTCAGTACGATTCGATGGACATCGTGCAGAGCACGTTCGCCGCGGCACTGCCGAAGATCGCGGATCTCAACCCGCGCAGCACCGCGGGGTTGCTCGGCTGGCTGGCGCTGATCGCGACGAATCAGCTGCGCGACGCCCATGACCACGTCCGCGCCGGCAAGCGGGACAGCGCGCGCGAAGACCACGCCCAGGACGCGCTGGACGGGATCTCCTCGGGCGGAACGCTCCCGGAGGACGAGGCCTTGCTCGCGGACGTGCGCGAACTGCTGGACGAGGAGGTCTCCAGGCTGCCCGACGAACAGCGCCGCGTCGTCGTCTTGCGCGACTACTGCGGCGAGGACTGGGATCGGATCGCATCCGAACTCGATCGCGAGAACGGCGCCACGCGTCAGCTCCACCAACGTGCGTGGATGCGACTGCGGCAGGCGCTGCGCCCCAAACTCGAAGGACGTGCCTAGGGTGGGCAACGGAGGAAAAACTATGGTCGACGCACTGGCCGAGAACTTGTTCGCCGCATGGGCCGTCCGAGTCGAGGGGGGCGAGTCTCTCGACTTCGACGATCTGCTCCGCGCTCATCCCGCGCAGGCAGAGGAGCTGCGCGCGTTCCACGACGACTGGAAGCTCTTCGCACCGCTGCTCGGGAGAGTCGTACCGGGGCTGCTCGCGAGCCACGCAGGGATCGTCGTGGCGCCGCTCTCCGAGGACGATCCGGATGCACGCGAGATGCCGTCGAGCGAGCTGCTCGAGCGCCTCAGGATCCACGTGCCGCATTCGGGCCGCTACCGCTTCCGAGCGGTGATCGGCCGCGGGGGCGGAGGGGTCGTGCTGAAGGTCTGGGACACCAAGCTGAATCGGCCGCTGGCGATGAAGGTCGTGCTCGGACACGGCGCGGAGCGAGCCACGAACGACTCGCCGGGGGTCGATGGCCGGGCCCTGGCGCGTTTCGTCGACGAGGCGCGCATCGCCAGCCAGCTCAACCACCCCGGGATCGTGCCCGTGCACGAACTCGGCGCGGACGAGGCCGGGAGGGCGTTCTTCACGATGAAGCTAGTGAAGGGCGAGGACCTCGCGCTGGTCTTCGAGCACGTCGAGACGGGCCAGGACGGGTGGAACCGGACGCGCGCTCTGGGCGTGCTGCTGCGCGTGTGCGAAGCGATGAGCTACGCCCACGCCAAGCAGGTGATCCACCGCGATCTCAAGCCGGCCAACGTGATGGTCGGTCCCTACGGCGAGGTCTACGTGATGGACTGGGGGCTCGCACGCGTCGTCGGCGAGAAGGACCTGCACGACTTGCGCATCCGGCCTCCGGCGCACAGTCCCGCGGCCACGGTCGATTCCGTGCGGCACCCGGACGGCGACTCGGCGCCGCACTCGCCGCTGATGACGATGGATGGCACGGTCGTCGGCACGCCGGCCTACATGTCGCCCGAGCAGGCGCGCGGAGAGATCGAGAAGCTCTCGGCCCGCTCGGACGTGTACTCGGTCGGGTCGATGCTCTACCACCTGCTCGCGCGGCAGAGTCCCTACGCGAACCCGACGGAGCGCGCCACCATCCAGACCGTGCTGGCGCGGGTGCTGCAGGGTCCGCCCGCACCCCTGGCCTCGCTGCGCAACGACGTGCCGGCGGAGCTGGCGGCGATCTGCGAGAAGGCCATGGCGCGCGAGAGTGAACAGCGCTACGCCGACATGCACGAGCTGGCGGAGGACCTGCGTGCGTACCTCGAGCACCGGGTGGTGCGGGCGTACCAGACGGGTGCGATCGTGGAGTTCCGGAAATGGGTCGGGCGCCACAAAGAGCTCGCCCTCGCGAGCGCTGCCGGGGTCCTTGTTGCGCTTGGCGGGCTCCTCTGGGTTTCCCTCGTTCAGACACGCGCCAAGCGCGAGATCGGCGCCGGGAGCTCGAGGTGCGCGCGCTGGCATTCGCGAATGCGTCGAAGGCCGCGGAGTCCATCGACCCGATGCGCGCGTTGCTGCTCGCCCGCGAGGCGGCGCGCGTGCAGGTGGCGGCGGGCATGCAATTGTCTCCGGCCGTCGTGAGCCAACTGCACAGTTCGCTCGTCGGCTCGCTTGAAGAGGTCGTGTTCCGCGGCCACACGGGTCGGTTGGCGCCCGCGGTCTTCTCGCCCTCAGGTGACAGCGTGCTCACGGCGTCGAGCGACGACACCGCGCGAATCTGGAAGATCGACGGGAGTGCATCGGTAGCGCTCGTCGGCCACGAGCGCGGGCTCTACGCCGCTGTGTTCTCGCCTGCAGGCGATCGCGTCCTGACCGGGTCCGGGGACTGCACGGCGCGTCTCTGGGATCTCGAGGGAAAGGAGCTCCGGCAGCTCAAGGGCCACTCCGACATCGTCAACACCATGGCGTACTCCCCATCGGGTGATCGGATCGTGACAGGCTCGTTCGACGGAACGGCGCGGCTCTGGGACGCGGAGGGGAATTTCCTGAAGCGCCTTGATGGCCACTCAGGGCCGGTCCGCACGGTCGCCTGGTCGCCGGCAGGCGACCGGATCGTGAGCGCGTCGGACGATAGTGACGTCCGCCTGTGGAATACCCGTGGCGACCTGGTCACGGTCCTGCATCACCAGTCGCGCGTCTCCACCGTCGCATTCTCGCCTCGTGGTGGCCTGCTCCTGACCGGCGCCGACGACGGTGTCTGGCAGCTGTGGGATCTGGCAACCGGGCAAGCGACGGTAAGGAGACAAGGTCCACGGAGGGTGTCCACCGTAGCGTTCTCGCCGAACGAGGACGTGCTGGCCACCGCCGCGGGCGGCTCAATTTCTCTATGGAATATTCGGGGTGAACTCATGGCCGAGTGCCTCGGGCATACGAGCGACATCTGGTACATGACGTTTTCCCCAGACGGCCAGATGCTCGCGACGGCGGGAAGTTGGGACCAGACCGCGCGCGTGTGGGATCTCAAGGGCAGCAGCCTCGCCGTGCTCCGCGGGCATACCTGGTCCGTGTGCAGCGTGCAGTTCGCACCGCACTTCACGCCGGATCGCGGACAACTGCTGACCGCCTCCGGCGACGGAACGGCACGTACGTGGCGTCTGAAGGGCGCCGAACTCGAAACGTACCGCTCGGTGAAGTGGGGCATGAAGGCGCTCGCAGTGTCCGGGATCGGAACAGGGCAAGTCCTTGCGGTCCCCCTGAAAGGACGCGCGATCCTTTTCGACCATGCCGGCAACCAGGTCCGCGAATACGGCGAACCGGAGGATACCTGCAATGGGGCGAAGTTCTCCCCGGACGAGCGCCGCGTCGTGACTGCCGACGAGAGCGGGCGCGTGCGCGTGTTCGAGACAGGGTCCGAGAGCCCATTCGTCACGATCCCAGCCCACAAGCGGCCCTGTCTAGCCGACTTCTCGCCCGACCGGGACCCGCATCCTTACGTGGTCGGACGAGACGACAGCCAAACTCTGGGACCTTGCCGGAGAGCTGAAGCAGAGGTTCGAGGAGCACGAGGACCGAATCCAGTCTGCGGCGTTCTCGCCCGATGGGCGCAGGATCGTCACCGGTTCGTGGGATTGCCGCGCGCGGATCTTCGACGCCGACTCGGGAAAGTGCCTCCAGGTCCTGAGCGGACACGGGCACACCGTCGTCTGGGTGGCATTCTCGCATCATCATGGTGACCGGGTGCTCACCGCGGGTGGTGTGGACCAGACCGCGAGAATCTGGGACCTCGAGGGAAACGAATTGCAGCACATGGTTCACATGTCCCCGACGAACGTCGCCGCATTCTCGCCGGACAATTCGATTGTGGCCGTCGGATGCGGAGACGGCTCGACCTGGATCTGGGAGGCCGCGACAGGCCGCATGCTCGCCCAACTCCCGGGCCACAGCGCAGGCGTGATCGCGGCCGAGTTCGAACCCGATGGTCGAAGCCTCGCAACCGCGTGCGCCGACGGAAACGTCCGCGTTCGCTACACCTTGGCGAACGACGTCTTGGCCAAGGTCGAACAGAAATGTACTCGGGAATTCACGCATGCCGAGATCCGGGAATACTCGGCGCTCTTGGGACACAAGTACGACGGTTTGCTCTCCGCGTATGAGTACGTCGAGCCCTGGCTCTCAGAATTGTCCGTAGAAGACATTCGCACCAAGGCGAGGAACGACGGGTCGCTCAAGGAGGAGGTCCGCGGGGCTGCGCTGAACGTGCTGAACCGCACTTGCGACGAACCCACGAACCTCCGCAGGCGGGCTTGGGAGGTCGTACGACAGGCCGGCAGGACGGCAGAGGAGTACGTGAGTGCGCTGCGCTGGGCAAGAACCGTAGACGACCTAGAGCACGACAGCCTCAGCAGCCGTGTCGTCCTAGGAGTGGCGCAGCATCGTGCCGGACTCGAAGACGCGGCACTGAACACGCTTCAGGCTGTCGGTTCCAACATCGATGATGCGAGCCCGTGGACGCGGCTCACCTGCATCGGGGCGTTGGCCCTCGTGGAGCACGCGCTGGGACAGGACGAGAAGGCCCGGCTCGCACTGGCGCGCTTCGACCAACTCTCCAGCGCTCCCGGCCTGGAGGCGCCTGTGCCGTTCCGGTACCGCGTGTTCCTGACCGAGGTCCGCGCGTTGGAACGTGAGATCGGTCCGGGCAACGGCCCGCGTTGAGAGACTCGCGAAGGCGACAGCGCTGCCTTCGCTGAGCTCTCGCTGCGGACGGACTCGTGGTGTGACCTGTTCACGCGCATTCTCAGCAACGCCCCAGAACCCTTTCAGCACTTCGAACACGCCCAGGATGGCCAAGATGAAGATGATCCATGCCAACAGGGTCAGCGGCGTCCCGCGCGGTTCGGATGGGTATCGCGGTCGCTCCCTTGCTGCGGAGCTAGGCTGCTGAGGCCCCACCACCGAGTCGATCAAAGTGCAGGTGGCTCGTTTCCCGCAGCGTGGCGGATCGGAAGCCGGAACGGAGCGACTCCTGCCCGCGGCCCACGATCTCTGGGCACGAGTGCGGGAAGCGCGACGCCCGGCTACAGCCAGCGGAACAGCCGCCCCGCCAGCACGAACGACACCAGTCCCCACGCCGCCAGGATCCCGATGCGCGGCAGCTGCGTGCCCAGGCTCTCGCCTTCGAGGATCACCGCACGCAGCGAATCGTTGAGCGCCGTCAGCGGCAGCGCCTTGACGCAGGGCTGGATCGCCGCGGGGAAACGGTCCGAGGAGAAGAACACGCCCGAGAAGACGAACATCGGCAGCATCACCAGGTTCATCAGCCCCGAGACGCTCTCGACCTTCTTCGCGCGGCTGCCGACCAGGAGGCCCAGGCCGGCGAAGACGAAAGCGCCCAGCGTGGAGAGCAGCGCGACGGCCACGAGCGAGCCCTGCAGCTGCATGTCGAACACGAGCCAGCCGAAGAAGAGCAGCAGCAGCATCTCGGCGATCACCAGCAGCACGCGGCTGGTCATCAGCGCGCCGAGGAAGTGCGAGCGGCGCATGGGCGTCGCCACCAGGCGCTTCAGGAGCCGCCGCGAGCGCATGTCGACGATCGCGTAGCCGACGCCCCACATGCCGCCGCTCATGATGTTCATGCCCAGCAGGCCCGGGATCAGGAAGTCGATGTAGCGCGCGCCCGGCTCGCTGACCACGGTCTCGCGCGGCACGAAGCGGTCGGCGCGGCCGGCCGCGCGCTGCAGCGCATCGTCGACGCGCTGGCGCGCGAGCAGGCTGTCGGGCCGCGTCGGGTCGAAGCGGAACTCGGGCGGGTCGCCGGGCACGAGCAGCAGCGCGATCTTGCCCAGGCGCAGGCGCGCGGGTGCGGCCTCGGGCGGCACGCGCTCGACGTCGAAGCCCTCGCGGCTCTCGAGCGTCTGCACCATGTACTGCGCGCCGGGACCGTCGAGCACGCCCACCGCGATGCGCTCGGCGGGCTTGTTGCGGAACGCGATGCCCAGACCCGACCGCGAGCAGGATCGGGAAGCCGAAGACCCAGAAGAGCACCTCGGGCTCGCGCCCGAACTCGCGCATGCGCGCGAGCAAGAGCTGCCAGAAGGGATTGCGCTCATTCATCGCGCAGGTGCCTCCCGGTCAGCGCCACGAAGACGTCCTCGAGGCTCGCGTGACGCGTCGTCAGGCGCGCCAGCGTCGCGCCCTTCTGCGCGAGCTGCGCCAGCAGGGCCGGGATCGCGACGTGCGGCCCGGCGACGGTGAGCAGGAGCGCGTCGGCCTCGGCACGCGCGGCGCGCACGCTGGGCAGCGCCAGGAACTCCTCGGGAGCCGCCGGCGCGCCCTCGAGCCGCGAACTCGACCACGTGGTCGCCGCCCAGCGAGCGGATCAGCTCGGCCGGCGAACCCTGCGCGATGATCTGGCCCTGGTCCACGATCGCCACGCGGTCGCAGAGCTTCTCGGCCTCGTCCATGTAGTGCGTGGTGAGCACGATCGTGCGCCCGCGCGCGCGCAGCTCGCGCACGATCTCCCACAGCTGCCGGCGCGACTGCGGATCGAGGCCGGTCGTCGGCTCGTCGAGGAACACCAGCTCGGGGTCGCCCACGAGCGCGCAGGCGACCGCCAGGCGCTGGCGCTGGCCGCCCGAGAGGTTGACCACCCAGGCGCTGCGCTTCTCGGCCAGGCTCACGGCGGCGAGCAGCTCCTCCACCGTGCGCCCGCGCGGATAGAACGAGGCGAACAGCGCCAGCGTCTCGTCCACGCGCAGCTTGTCGGCGAAGCGCGTCTCCTGCAGCGTGACGCCGATGCGCTCGCGCAGCGCGCGCTCGTCGCGCTTCCAGGAGCAGACCGAGCAGCTCGACCTCGCCCGAGGTCGGCTCGACCAGGCCCTCGAGGATCTCGACCGTGGTGGTCTTGCCGGCGCCGTTGGGCCCGAGCAGGCCGAAGCACTCGCCCTCGCGCACCTCGAGATCGAGGCCGCGCAGCGCCTCGACCGGCGGCTTGGCGGCCCAGGTCTTGCGCAGCTCGCGGCAGCGGATGGCGGCCTTCATGGGGCGCGGATGATAGCGTGGGGCCGTGGCCGAGCCGAAGGCGAAGAGCAGGCTCCCGAGCGGGCGCGCAGTCCGCTCTGCGAACGACGACCTGCGCGCGCAGGCCTAGTCCATCCTGCGCGCGACGCTGGTCGAGCCCTTGCGCGTCTCGTCGAACGTCTCGGCGCGCCCCTTCTCGCCGGAGAAACGCAGCGCGACCTCGCCGCTCTCGGAGAGGAAGCGCCGGAAGCCCTGGCTGCGCAGGCGGAAGACCGGCTCCGCGGCCGACTCGTACCACAGGTGCGCCTCGCGCTCGAAGATGCGCACGCGCAGCGTGCCCAGCTGGTAGGCGCCGCAGAACGCGAGCACCTCGGCCGGCTCGAGCGGCAGATCCTGCACCTCGCGCGGCGGGAGCCGCAGCACGAAGCGCGCGATGTCGTCCTCCAGCGGCCCGACGCGCGCCTCGCTGCAGTTCGCCAGCACGCACACGGCCAGTCCGCCGCGTTCGTACCAGCCCAGCGCCCCGCGCCAGCCGGCGATCCCGCCCACGTGGCGCCAGCTCGGCTGTCCGCCGAGCTCGCCCAGCACGAAGCAGGCGTTCAGGCCCAGCACCTCGCCCGAGCGCGAGCGCACGCTGTCCTTGACGATGCGCGTGGAGGCCTCGCCGAGCAGCTCGTGCTTGAAGAGCGCCGTCTGCCAGCGCACGAGCTCGCTCGCGTTGCTGAAGAGCTGCGCATGCGCCGCGCGCGGTTCGACGCCGCTCCAGATGTCGAGCGTGCTGCCCGCCAGCACCTCGCGGCAGTCCGAGGCGTGGCCGAGCGTGCCGGCGACCTCGTCGCGCACGCCGGTATCGCGCAGGCCCAGCGGCGTGCACAGCTCCTGGGCCACGCAATCGGCGAGGGAGCGCTTGCCGAGCTCATCCACGAGCAGCGGCAGCAGCAGCCAGGAGGTCGAGTCGGCCGCGAAGCCCTCGCCCGGGGCGCCCTGCGCCGGCAGCGCCGCGAGCAGGGCCAGGAATTCCGCGCGCGTCAGGCGTTCCGTGGACTCGCGCTCGACGAGGCGCGCGAAGAGCGCCGTGCTGGCGGGCAGTCCGCTCGTGCCCTCGAGCAGCTGGCGCAGCGTGATCGGCTGCAGCGCGGCCGGCAGCTCGGCCAGCAGCCCCCCCAGCGGCGCGTCGAGCTTCAGCACGCCGCGCTCGACCTCGCGCAACGCCGCCGCCATGACGAGGCTGCGGCCCAGCGAGCCGATCGGGAAGACCGTCTCGGGCTTCATCGGCAGGCCCAGGCGCTCGTCGGCGGTGCCGTAGGCCCGCGCGAGCAGCAGCTCGCCGTCCTGCATCAGCGCGACCGAGATCCCGGGCACGCCTTCGCGCTCGATGAGCTGCGTCGTGACGCGCTTGACGAAGGCCTCCAGGTCGGCGCGCGGATCCTGGGCGGGGATGGAAAGCAGCAACGGAGCGATCAACACCGGTAGCATGAGGGCCACCTCCTCGCATGTACCTGGGCCGCCGGGCGCGCGATTGCGCTCGGGCAGGGTAGGTAGTCAGCCCCCCCACGCGCCGTATACTCCGCCCGATGCCCGCCCCGCCGCGCGTCCTGTTCGTGACGGAGAAGCACCCCTGGCCGCTGGACGACGGCGGGCAGATCCGCAGCTTCCAGATCCTGCGCGCGCTGAGCCGCGCCTGCCGCGTGACGCTGCTCGCGACGGACCCGCGTGCGCCGGATGCGCTCGAGCCGCTGCGCGCGCTGGGCATCGAGGTCGTGCTCGTCGCGCCGCACCGCCGCGCCTGGAAGCTGCCCTTCGAGCTCGCGCGCGCGCTCTTCACGCGCCGGCCCTGGCCGCTGCCGAAGAACTTCTCGCGCGCCATGCTGGCCGAGATCCGCCGGCGCCTCGCCGCAGGCAGCGTCGACGTGCTGCACCTGAACCACCTCGACGCGGCGCAGTACCTCGAGTTCCTCGCGCCGCAGCTGGGCCAGACGCGCAGCGTGGTGGACACGCACAACCTGCTCTCGGGCCTCTACGCCACGCTCGTCGCCGCCGCGCGCAACCCGCTGCGCAAGAGCTTTCTCTGGCTGCAGTGGACGCGCATGTGCCGCTACGAGCCCGCGGCGCTGCGCCGCGCCGGGCGCGTGCTGGTCTGCTCGGAGGCTGAGCGCGCACAGCTCGAGGTGCAAGGCGTCGAGAAGGCGCTGGTCGTGCCCAACGGTGTGGACAGCGAGTTCTTCGCGCGCGGGCGCCGGCCCGAGCGAGGAGCGCTTCGGCGGCCTCGAACTGTGCTTCACCGGCGGGATGGACTACCTGCCGAACGAGGACGCCGCGCGCTGGTTCCTCGAGCGCGTCTTCCCGCTCGTCCTGCGCGGCCGGCCCGACGCGCGCATCACCTTCGTGGGCAAGAACCCACCCGACGCGCTGCTCGAGCGCGCGCGCCCCGGGCAGGTGGTCTTCACCGGCCGCGTCGAGGACGTGCGCCCGTTCGCGCGCGTGGCGCACGTCTTCGTCGTGCCGCTGCGCATCGGCGGCGGCACGCGGCTCAAGATCCTCGAGGCGCTCTCGATGAACCTGCCGCTCGTCTCCACGCGCATCGGCGCCGAGGGCCTCGACCTCGTCGCCGGCGAGCACCTGCTGCTGGCCGACGAGCCGCAGGAGTTCGCCGCGGCGGTGCTGGAGCTGGCCAACGACCGCGAACGCGCCCGCCGCCTCGCCGCCAGCGGCCGCGCGCGCGTGCTCGAGCGCTACGACTGGAAAGTCACGACGCAGCCACTGCTCGACGACCTCGGCACGCGCTGATCGGAGAATACGGAGCCAGTCCCGTTTTTCGCCGATTGCCGCTGAAGGCCTGGGGAGCCGATACGGTTCAGGGGCAATCGGCGAAAAAGGGACTGGCTCCGTATTCTCCGATCAGCCGAACACGATTCCCTGCGCCAGCGGCAGTTCGGTCGACCAGTTGACGGTGTTCGTCTGCCGGCGCATGTAGCTCTTCCACGAGTCGCTGCCCGACTCGCGCCCGCCGCCGGTCTCCTTCTCGCCGCCGAACGCGCCGCCGATCTCGGCACCGCTGGTGCCGATGTTCACGTTGGCGATGCCGCAGTCGGAGCCCACGGCCGAGAGGAACTTCTCCGCGTGGCGCATGTTGAGCGTGAAGATCGCCGAGCTCAAGCCCTGCGGCACGCCGTTGTGCGCCGCGATCGCCTCGTCGATGTCCTTCACGCGGATCACCCACAGGAGCGGCGCGAACGTCTCCTCCTGCACGCACTCCCACTCGTTCCTCGCGCGCACGATCGCGGGCTCGATGAAGTTGCCGCCGCCGAGCTTGCCGGGAAGCTTCACGCGCTTGCCGCCGCAGAGCAGCTTCCCGCCGGCCTTCTTGGCCGCCGCGAGCGCCTGCTCCATGCCCTCGATCGCGCCCGCGTCGATCAGCGGCCCGCAGAGCGTGTCCTTCTTCGAGGGATCGCCGATCTTGATCCCCGCGTAGGCCTTCACGAGCCGCTTCTCGACCTCGTCGGCGATCTTCTCGTGCACGATCAGCCGCCGCGTCGTCGTGCAGCGCTGTCCCGCCGTGCCCACCGCGCCGAAGAGGATCGCCGGCAGCGCGAGCTCGAGATCCGCGTCGTCCATCAGCACGATCGCGTTGTTGCCGCCGCACTCGAGGATCGCGCGCGCGTACCTCGTCGCGAGCTTCGCCGCCACGTCGCGCCCGACCTCGGTCGAGCCCGTGAACGAGAGCAGCGGCACGCGCTTGTCGGCCACGAGATGCTGGCCGACCGCCTCGTGCCCGCCGATCACGAGCGAGCACAGGGCACCGAGCCCCTCGCGCTCGAGCACCGGCCGCACGCGTTCGTCATCGCGATCGCCGTCAGCGGCGCCTTGCCGCTCGGCTTCCAGATGCAAGCTGTCGCCGCAGATCAGCGCCAGCATCGAGTTCCAGGCCCAGACCGCGGCCGGGAAGTTGAAGGCGCGTGATGATCCCGACGACTCCGATCGGATGCCACTGCTCGCGCATCGCGTGCCCCGGCCGCTCCGAGTGCATCGACAGCCCGTAGAGCATGCGCGACTGCCCCACCGCGAAGTCCGCGATGTCGATCGCCTCCTGGATCTCGCCCTGGCCCTCCGCGAGGATCTTGCCCACCTCGAGCGTCACGAGTTCGCCGAGCGCCTGCTTCTTCTCGCGCAGCGCGTTGCCCGAGCTGGCGCACGATCTCGCCGCGCTTGGGAGCCGGCACCGTGCGCCATTTCAAGAACGCCTCGTGCGCCGCGCGCGCGACGGTCTCGTACTCCTTCGCGCGTCGCCTGCTGCACGCGCCCGAGCACCTCGCCCGTCGCGGGGTTGACGCTCTCGAGCACGGGGCCGCTGGTCTTGAGCCACTTGCCCGCATAGGCGCCGGAGTGGACGGGATCGATGCCGAGGTCGCTGAGGAGCTTCATGGGGCGCAGCAGGTTAGCGTTCGCACGCGCGACTGTCAGGAGTCAAGGAGCACGAGGCTCGGCTGCGGTCTCGGGGTACGCTCGACAGGCGCAAGCGCGACGAGTGCCGGCTTGCGCGACCGCCTACGCGTCCCTTGGCGGCAGCGGGATGATGACCGAGCTGACTGTTCGCTGATCGTCGTTCAGCTTGCGTGACCGGATCGAGTGGAAGATCAACCGAAGGTGAAAGCGGTCTGTCTCGAGCGTGAGCTCATGCATCTGCTGCCCAAGGCGCTGCGTCCAGTCGTCAGCTTCTGGCGAATCGCGGACTGCAACCAGGCCCGGGAATGCCAGTGACCAGTTTGTTCCCCAGACGTAGCCTTCGGGGCTGCCGGCCGCGAGCCACCGATCGTAGTCGATGAATTCATCGCTCCACGAAGCAGGCCACGCACCATCGCCCACGCGAGTCTCGAGCTCGGCCTTCACGCAGTGCGTGAAGTCGAGCTGATACGTGCCAGGATCCCTGACCCCGCCATACTGCGCGATCACAGTGTAGTCACGGCCGTGAGGCGCTGGGCCATGCTGAAGCACAGCGAAGTCAAGTTCTGGAAACGCGCGCAACAGCTCGATCCAAGGGATGGTTAGTCATCTGGATGCAACCCGATCCTCGCCGAGTCTACTCGGGAAGCGTCGCTCAGGGTACCGATCGATCCAGTAGACCCACGCGACGAGCTGAAGTCATGCGTCGGGATCGGGAGCTCGTTCGGAATGGTAGCGGTTCATTGCGGCGTCACCCTCGGTGAGGAACCCTTGGCGGCGCAATGTCACGTCATGCAGCTGCGCCCGCCCGCGCTCGTTCGTCAAGCGTCTCGGGGGCGATGTCGGCGCCGTTCGGCCAGGCCACGGTCCCACCGTCGATGAAGAACCGCTGGAAGTACGAGAGCTCCTTCAGCGGCTCGAAGATCGGACCATCGAGCCAGGGCGCGAAGTCGATGGTGTTCTCGATCGCATCCTGGAACGTGACGTGAATCCTGTATTCGCCGCGGTACTCGGCCCGGATCACCATGGGGAGTGAGTTCATTTGACCTCCTCAGTCTAGCGGCTCGATGCGCTCCAGGGGCGCACCGGATTTCACCTTGGCCCAGTTGGCTTCCAGCTCGGCGCGGTGCGTCTTCGCCCATTCCTCGATCAAACGAAGCGCGGTTCTGGAGCGGATCTCGCCCGAAAGGAGCTTCCCGTCGAAGGTGAACGTCGCCTGCTGACACTGATGCTCGGCGTGGAAGTGCCCCACTCCATGCTCGCGGTAGAACATGCGGATCACGATTCCGAAAAAGACCGAGATGACCGGCATGCGCTCGATGCTAGCGCGAGGCCGGCGCGCAGCCCAATCGAGGTTGCAATCCATCGACTTCAGGCGTTTAGGCGGACAGCGCGATGCCGATCGACCCAGTACCCCCACGCGACGAGCAGCCACACCGATTGTCCGCCGAGCCCCAGCGCCTCCACGCCCGGCGGCGGCGGGCCGAAGATCGCGCCGAGGTACGCGACGAGCAGGAACACCATCAGGCCCCAGCAGGCGAATCGACCCGTCCGGTCGCGCTCCCTCGTCGCGCGCAGGTAGACGAAGCACGCGAGCGCGAACATCCCGAGCTCGACGCTGAGCGTCAGCGCGAGCGAGGACCACATCTCGAGTCCGACGCGCGCGCTCCCGCCGAGCGTCAGCGGCAAGTCCGGCCTGTGCGTGACGAAGTCGAGCACCCAGTGGCTCAGGACGCACAGCGCGAGCACCACGCTCTCGCGCGCGTTGCGCCGCACGCCCCAGTACACGAGCGCGAAGAGCACCGACCAGCCGAGCGCGGCGACGAGGCTGTGGCTGTAGGGATACGACGTGAAGTCGAACGGCGTCACGACTGTGATCCCGGGTGCGATCCGCACCGTCTCGATCCCGAGCAGCACGAACGTCGGCCAGAGCAGGTCGAGGAACTGCGCCGCGAGGAACAGCGTGCCGAGCGAGGCGCGCTGCGCGACGCGCTTGCTCGCGAGACCGACGGCGAAGTGGCCGATGAACATGACGGATCAGGTGGATGTCAGGCTCTTGTGTCCTGCATCCTCGCCGAGGACGGCGGCACCGCGCGCGAGGATCCAGCCGGACAGCCCGAGCGAGGAATCGAGATCGAAACACTGGATGCCCTTCTCGGTGAGCCGTTTCGTCGCCTCGGTTGGCTCTTCCATCCACTTGGGAAGCCCACCAAAGCGGATTGCATTCACGATCACTTCATGGCAATTCTCCACGAACCTCGCGGGCGCAATCGCCGAAATGGCGTAGAGGATGTTCCCAAAGGCATCATTCTCGAAGCGGTACCACAGAACCTCCGAGAACACGACCATCACGGGAGGCGCCCCCGCGGGCGCGGAGTAGCGTCGAATGCGAAGCGTGACGCTGCGCGTGTCGCAGTCGACGTCGTATCCGATCAGGTAGTCGTCGTGAAAGCTCGGCAACAACGGCATGACGGGGAGTCCTCTGGGGCAGAGCCTAGCGCATGCGCGAGAACGTAGCGGGATCGGGCGCCGGAGTGGAGGCCGAGATCTCTCTGGTGCTGCAGCCGTCGCGCCCCGGACGCGCGCGGCGCCACGCGCTTGCTCGCGAAACCCACGGCGAAGTGGCCGATGAACACTCAGCCGCCCCCGCTCGCACGCTCCTGTTCGGGTGTCGTGCTCCAGCCGTCGAACTCGCAGTCGTGCGTGAACCCGAGCTGGCACATCTCCTCGATCCAGGCGCTCAGGCCCGCGTCCTCCATCGGCATGGCCAAGGTCCAGCCCGTGACGACCTGCAAGCTCTCGTTCGAAGCCGAAGTGCCGCACTTGACCAGGTACTTCTTGCCGGACAGCGCCGCGCCGAGCGACTCGGCCTTGGCCGGAGTGTCCGTGTAGAAGAAGTACTCGAGCCTGAGCTTGCGCTCGGGCGTTACGCCGAGCGCACGCAGCTGCTGCAACGTCTCCGGCGCCATCTCGGCCTGCTTCGCGCGGATCTTGGCGAAGGCCTCGGGGCTGACGTACTTGTGTGGCTTCTTCGAGAAGGTGTCGAACAGACCCATGCTGGTTCCTCTCGCGGATAGGGGCGGGCGTTGTCGACCGGCAGGCCGCACGCGCCCTCGCGCGCCAAGCCTAGCGGGCGTCCTCCGCCTTCGGGAGTCCCCGCACGGCCAGCTCGCGGATCCACCCCGTTCCGTCGTGCGCGCATTCGTCGATCACCCACTGCGGACAGGCCTTCAGCTCCAGGAGCTGCTCGAATGCCCGGCCCCGACAGTGCGCACACGCGCTCTGCTCGTAGATCTCGAGCGCGAGCGCGGCGCCCGGCAGGCCGGGACAGTCCTCGAGCATCTCGAGCGCTGTCGAACTCGGCGCTGTGCAGGCGGTAGGGATCCGCGCCGCGCAACGAGACCAAGGCCCGCAACAACGCGTCGGCGTCCTCGGCCTGCGCGGAGCTGCGGAGGATCTGCAGCCCTACCTGCGCGTCGCCACGCGCGAGCGCCTCGAGCCCGAGCTCGCGGATGTCCGCGCGCGAGTGCTTCGAGAGCACGCGGCCGGCCCAGAAGCGCACCTCGTCGTCGGCGTGCCGCGTCAGCTCGAGCACGCGCGCATGCAGCGGCGGATGATCCGGGCCGCTGAGCGCGCGCAGAGCGCTCTCCTGCACGCGTGGGTTCGAGCTCAAGAGCAGAAGACCGAGGACCTGTTGCAGCTCTTCGGGTTCCGCGAGCCGGCCCCAGTACGTCAGGCCCTCCTCCGCCTTCCCCGGTGTGCTCTCCGAGATGATCCGCAGCGCTTCCTGGACGGACATCCGCGCGCGCGCGGGTCGACCCGGCCGAGCGTCGTCCCCGCTCGCGGCCTGACGCGCCTCGGCGAGCCCCGCCTCGTACCGCGTCACATGCTCGAGATAGACGCGGATGCTCGCGTCCGACGCAGCCTCGCGCTCGAGCAGCGCACGCCCGCGGCCCTCGCCGTGCTGCTCGTCGAAGACGGACAGCTCGTAGCCCCACACGCTGAAGTCCGCTTCGGTGGCGAGCAGACTGCCCATCGCACGCGCGACGAAAAGCAGCCCGGCCTCGCCGTCGAGCTCGATGATCTCGCGACTGGCGTAGACGTCCGAGCTTCCCCGCGCGCGGCCCAGGCAGGCGTACAAGGCCGAGCGCGCCCCCGCGATCCCGCGCCGGGCGAATGCGAGCATCAGCGCGACGCGTTGCTCGCGGTCGTGGTGATCCTCGGGAATCGGCTGCGCGATGACGGTCTCGGCCACGCCCGCGGCGAGGCACAGCTCCGCGAGCCATTCTCCTCGGGTCCCGTTCACCTGCGGATCGGAGACCAGGTTGACCGTCGCCGCCTCGAGGATCTCGTCGCGGAACTCGCTCGCGCCGAAGCGCTCGACGTGGATCTTCGCGCGGCCATGCCCGGTCGCGAGCGCGCGGCGGAACTGCTCGCGCGTGAGCGGGTAGCTGGGCTCTGCGGGACCACTCATGCTCGAACTCGGTCGACGGGCGGGACGCCTGGACCCATGGAAACCGCCGCGGCGAACTCGCGGATCTCGGCACTGGCATCCTGCGCGCATTCGTCGAGAAGCCACGTGGGTGCCGCCTTCCAGCAGCTCAGGAAGCGCGCGGCTCGCTCACGAGCGCGGACGGCCGGGCTCCATTCGTACACGTGCAGTGCGATCCGCGCGTCGCGCACTTCGGGAGTGCTGCGGAGGAGGTCCACCACGCTGTTGCACACCACGTACTCCTCGTGGATTTCGCCGACCGGCCGCAGCGCAGTTGCGATCGCGTCGGCATCCTCGGCCAGCGCGCTGCGCTCCAGCAGCGACAACCCGACGAGCAGGTCCCCGCGCGCCAGCGCCTCGAGCCCGAGGTTGCGCACCGCGTACAGCGAGTGGCGGCCGAGCACGTTTGCCGCTGCCCTTCGAACGGCAGGATCCGGATGACGCGTCCACTCGAAGATCGCAGGGTGCAACGGAGGGAGCCCGGCTCCCGCGAGAGCGCGCAGGCAGTTCGTGAGGGTGCGCGCGCGGTTCGTCTCGAGCGCGGCTTCCAGAACACGCTCGAGATCTTCGCGCGTGGCAAGTCGCCACCCCCAGCCATGGAGCCCGACGAGATCCTCCTCGCTTTCTGCTATCTGCTTCAGGACCTCTTCGAGGCTCCGTCTCCTTGGCGACCGGGGATCCGGATTGCGCGCGAGCCGCCGCGCCTCGGTCGCGGCGATCCCGTCGAGGAACGCGAGCACGAGCGGATCCCCGGGCGCGAGACGCTCGAGCAGGGCGCGGCCGCTGCCCGCGCCGAACTTGCGCTCGTACGGTTCGAGGTCGTCTTCATCGAGGCAGAAGCCGTCGCTCGACTCGGCAAGGATCGTGGCGAGCTTGCGGGCGACGAAGAGCAGGCCGGCCTCGCCATCCAGTTCGATGATCTCCGCGCAGCCGAAGCACGTGCCGTAGTACGGATCGCGACCGCACTCCGCGTACAGCGCGCTCCGAGCGGATGCGAATCCGCGCCGGCTGAACGCGAGCAGCAGGCCACAGCGCTGGTGGCGCTCCCAGTCGTTGTACTCGGCGTGCTTCGCGACCACTTCCTCGACCACGCCGGCGGCGAAGCAGAGTTCGGCCAGCCATCCTGCGCGCTCTCCGACGAGGTCGCCCGAGTAGTCCGTGCCCGAGATGGTCGCCGCCTCGAGGATCTCGTCGCGGAACTCGCGTGCGCCGAAGCACTCGACGTGGATCTTCGCCCGGCCATGCCCGGTCGCGAGCGCGCGGCGGAACTGCTCGCGCGTGAGCGGGTACTGCGGTCCTTGCGAGCCGGACGTCGTCATGCGCGGGGATCGGCGGCCTGGCTCACTTCAGCGCGCGCGCCACGACCAGCGTGTCCGTGTGCTGCTGGAACGTCATGACCTTGCCGCCCTTGAACTTCCAGACGTGCACATACGGCACCTTCATGCTCCTGCCGGTGGCCTTGTACTTGCCGCTGTAGGTTCCGAGCGCGACGACGGTCTCGCCTTCGCTGACGAGTTCGTGCGGGACGGCGGCGAAGCCTTCCCATTCGGTGCCGAGCTTCATGAAGACGTTCTCGAGCACGGCCTGCGGGCCCGAATAGGTGCCGCCGTAGGGAAAGCCCTCGGCTTCGGTCCAGCGCACGTCGGGCGCGAGCGCGCCGAGGACAGTCGGGACGTCGCCGCGCGCGAAGGCTTCGTAGAGGCTCTTGATGGTTGCGCTGTTGCTGTTCATGGGTTCGGTCCTCGTGGGTCCGGATGCGATCAGGCCGGCCGGTAGGTCCGCGGTGCTCGCTCCCGGCCCGCGGATCCTAGCTGGATTCCGCGCCTCGCGGGAGCCCGGCCGTTTCCCCCGGGAGCCCGATCCCCTATCATCTCCGCCCCCCATGGCGGACAAGATCATCTACCAGATCCAGGAGCTCGCGAAGTACTACGGCCAGCGCCAGGTGCTGAAGGGCATCACGCTCTCGTTCCTCGAGGGCGCGAAGATCGGCATCATCGGCCCGAACGGCGCCGGGAAGTCGACGCTCTTGCGCATCCTCGCCGGCGAGGACAAGAACTTCGAGGGCACGGCGAAGGCCGATCGCGGGCCTGTCGATCGGGTATCTCTC
This sequence comes from uncultured Planctomycetota bacterium, assembly GCA_963829015.1. Taxonomy (GTDB): domain Bacteria; phylum Planctomycetota; class UBA1135; order UBA1135; genus JADJLZ01. The sequence goes on from CAWHGR010000001.1 coordinate 2,135,775, forward strand.
GCAGGAGCCGCCGCTGAACGAGAAGCTCGACGTGCTCGGCAACCTGAAGGAGGCCGTGAAGCCGCTGATCGACCTCGAGAAGCGCTACAACGAATTGCTCGAGGCGGGCGACATGGGTCCCGAGTACGAGCGCGTCGAGCGCGAGATCGAGCACCACGCCGTGTGGGAGCTCGACAGCCGGCTCGAACAGGCCGCGGGCGCGCTCGGTCTGCCGCCCTTCGACGCGGACGTGACCAAGCTCTCGGGCGGCGAGCGCCGGCGCGTGGCGCTGTGCAAGCTGCTGCTCAACCACCCCGACCTCCTGCTGCTCGACGAGCCGACGAACCACCTCGACACCGACGCGGTCGAGTGGCTCGAGCACCACCTGAAGGAGTACCACGGGTCGGTGATCCTGATCACGCACGACCGCTACTTCCTCGACAACGTCGTGGGCTGGATGCTCGAGATCGAGCGCGGGATGGGGCGGCCGTACAAGGGCAACTACTCCGACTACCTCGCCATCAAGGCCAAGGACCTCGAGGTGAAGCGCGGCCAGAACGAGACGCGCGAGAAGATCATCGAGCGCGAGCGCGAGTGGCTGGGCAAGTCGCCCAAGGCGCGCTCGACGCGCTCGAAGTCGCGCCTGGCGCGCTACAAGGAGCTGCTCGAGCAGAAGGCCGACGAGGCGCTCGACTCGCTCGACCTGCGCATCCCGCCCGGCCCGCGCCTGGGCGACAAGGTGATCGTGCTCGACCACGTCACGAAGGGCTTCGGCGGGCGCACGCTGATCAAGGACCTCATCGTTCGAAGTGCCGCCGGGCGGCATCCTCGGCATCATCGGCGCGAACGGGCAGGGCAAGACGACGCTGCTGAAGATGATCACGGGCCGCGAGAAGCCGGACCAGGGCAAGGTCGACGTCGGCGCGACGGTCAAGATGGTCTGGCTCGACCAGTCGCGCACGGTGCTCGACGACGCGAAGACGGTCTACGACAACATCACCGAGGGCAACCCGCAGATCCCGTTCGGCAACAAGATCCTCGACGGCCGCGCCTACGTCGCGCGCTTCAACTTCAAGGGCGAGGACCAGCAGAAGCTGCTGGGCGAGTGCTCGGGCGGGATGCGCAACCGCGTGCTGCTGGCGAAGATGCTGCGCGAGCCGGCCAACGTGATCCTGCTCGACGAACCGACGAACGACCTCGACCTCGAGACGCTGCGCGTGCTCGAGGAGGCGATCCAGGAGTACACGGGCTCCGCGATCGTCGTCACGCACGACCGCTACTTCCTGAACCGCGTCGCGACGCACATCCTCTCGTTCGAGGGCGAGGTCGAGGAGGGCAAGGGGCCCGAGATCGTCTTCTTCCCGGGCGACTACGAGTCCTACCACGAGTTCCGCGAGAAGGACCGCGCCGCGCGCGGCGTCGGGCAGAAGTCGCGCGCCGGGAAGTACCGCCAGCTCCTGCGCGACTGAGATGGGACGCCTGCGACAGGCCGAGCTGCCGCGCAACAGCGACCTCGCGCTCGCGCGCGGCGATCCTCGAGCGCTACGAGCCGGCCGACAGCGAGCAGCGCAAGACGCGCGACGCGATGCTTTCGTTCCTCGACCTGCACCCGCAGGATGCGCACCTGCGCACGTGCGTCGAGGGGCACCTGACCGCCAGCGCGCTGCTGATCGACGAGTCGCGCGGGAAGGCGCTGCTCACGTTCCACGCGAAGCTCAAGCGCTGGCTGCAGCTCGGCGGCCACTGCGACGGCGACGCGAACCTGCCCGGCGCGGCGCTGCGCGAGAGCGGGCGAGGAGAGTGGCATCGACGAGCTCGCGATCGACCCGCGACCGGTCGACCTCGACATCCATCTGATCCCGGCGCGCACGAACGAGCCCGCGCACCTGCACCTCGACACGCGCTTCTTCGTCTACGCGCCGGCCGGCGCGCGCGAGACGCTCAGTGCGGAATCGCTCTCGCTGCGCTGGTTCGGCGCGGCGGAGCTGGGCCCGATCGAGACCGACGCCAGCGTACGGCGATTGTTCACGCGCGCCTTCGGCTAGGAATCCCGCTGCAGGACTCCCCGCGGTCGGGCGGGTCCCATAGAGTCGAGATCACCATGAAGCTCTCCCTGCTCGCCGTGTGCATCGCCATCGGTTCGATCTCCGCGCAGTCCCCGCCGCAGCGCATGCAGCTGCTGCTGGGCGACGACTGCGGCAACCCCTTCGTGATCGCCGGCCTGGGCACGTTCAACTACGACTGCTCGGTCGCGACCACCGGCGCGGAGGGACAGAACGAGGCGATCTGCATCGCGACGGGAATCGACGCCGACGTGTGGTACCGCTGGACCGCTCCTTCGAGCGGCAACACCACGATGACGCTCTGCGGCACCGGCACGCTGATGGACAGCAAGATCGCCGCCTATCCGGGGAGCGCCTGCCCGCTCGACGGCACGGCGCTGGCCTGCAACGACGACTACTGCTCGACCGAGAGCCGGATCCTGTTCCCGGTCACCGCGGGCCAGAGCTACATGCTGCAGATCGGATCGTTCCCCGGCGGCTTCGGCTGGTACGGCGTGTTCACGCTCTCGATCGCGCCCGGCGCGCCCAACGACGAGTGCGCCGCCGCCGCGCCGATCAGCGGCACGGGCACGTTCGTGTTCGACAACACGGCCGCTTCGACCAGCCCGCAGCAGGGTCTCGTCTGCGGGGCGGGCACGTGCAACAACGACGTCTGGTTCGACTGGACCGCGAGCGCGAGCGGGATGTGCAGCTGGTCCTTGTGCGGCGGCGCGGGCTTCGACTCGCTGATCGCGGCCTACAGCGGCTCGGCCTGCCCGGGCGCAGGCACGGCGCTCGGCTGCAACGACGACAGCTGCAGCGGCAGCTACGAGAGCAGCCTCTCGTTCCAATGCACCGCCGGCCAGCACTACCTGCTGCAGCTGGGCGCGTACGCGGTCGGCGCGGGAGTCGGCACGTTCACGCTCGACGTCGCGCCGCCGCCGCCGAACGACGACTGCAGCACACCGGTCGCGCTGGGCTCGGCCACGGGCACGTTCGGGTTCAGCCTGATCTCCGCCAGTACCGGCGCTCAGGGCCAGCACGAGTCGGCCTGCAGCTACCAGGGCCAGACGGGCATCGAGAGCGACGTCTGGTTCAGCTGGACGGCGCCGGCGAGCGCGCGCGCGCGCTTGAGCCTGTGCGCGGGCGCCGCCTTCGACACGAAGGTCGCGGTCTACAACGGCTCGAGCTGTCCGGCCGCGGGCGCGGCGATCACTTGCAACGACGACGCCTGCGCCACGGCCTCGGAGATCTGCTTCGACGTCGCGGCCGGGCACAGCTACCTGTTCCAGATCGGCGCCAGCCCGGGCACCGCGCAGGGATCCGGCACGTTCGACCTCGGCCTGCAGCCTGTGCTCCCGGCCTGCACGTACGACGACGGCACGAGCGAGGGCATGCTCGGACTCGGCGGCGGCGGCGACATGGTCTGGCTGCAGCGCTTCGGCTCGGCCGGCAGCAGCGCGGTCGTCGATTCGGTCGCGGTCTCCTGGGGCTCGCCGGTGCTGCCGGGATCCTCGCCCGGCAACGGCACGCCGAGCGACGTCTTCCTCTGGCAGGACGGCCCGACGCAGGATGGCGATCCGAGCGACGCGACGCTGGTCTGGTCGAGTGCGACGAGCGTCTCGAACGTCGACAGCGATACGTTCGTCGGCTTCAGCTTCGCCCCGGTCACGATCCAGGGCGTGTTCTTCGTCGGCAGCCACGTGCAGACCTTCGCGGGCCAGTGGGCGGCTCCGATGGACCAGAACTGCCCGAGCGCGCGCGTCGCCTGGTTCTTCGGCGCGGGCCTGGGCCAGTCGGTGGACTACGCGCACCCCGGCAGCAATCCGATCCCGCCCCAGAGCTTCGACGACTCGGGCTACCCCGCCAACCTGATGCTGCGCGCCGGCTGCACGCTCGATCCGGCGCAGTCCGTGTGTGTGCCGGGCGCCGGCGGCGTGGCCGCTTGTCCTTGCTCGAACCCGCCCGCGGGCGCCGAGCGTGGCTGCAACAACAAGGACGCGACCGGCGGCGCGTCGATCGGCGGCGCAGGCTCGAACCAGCTCTCGAACCCCACGCTGGTCTTCACCACCGCCGGCGAGAACGCCACCGTCGGCTCGGTGCTGATCCAGGGCAGCGCGCTGGGCGCGGGCGTCTCGTTCGGCCACGGCGTGCGCTGCGCGGCGGGCATCGTCAAACGGCTCTACGTCAAGCTCGCGGTCGGCGGCAGCATCAGCGCGCCGAGCTTCCCCGCCGACGCGGACATCCCCACGCGCGCCGCCGCGCTGGGCAGTCCGATCGCGGCCGGCGAGCAGCGCGTGTACCAGGTGTACTACCGCGACACGACGGTGCTCCTGCCGGGCTGTCCGACGCCCGCCAACCAGTTCAACGTGACGAACGGCGCGCTGGTGACCTGGCTGCCGTAGCGTCGCTCAGAGGCCGCGCTCGGTCTCGGGCTGGTCGCCGATCTCGATCAGCGCGAGGTCTCCGATCGCATCGCGCGGAGCTTCGAGCCCGGGGACCACGAGCTGAAACGCGCCTGCCCCGTACACGACCCAGGCCAGCGGCTCGAGCTCGTTGCGCCAGCAGGCCAGCACCTTGCTGCCGTCGCGGCTGCCCGCGTTGAGGCACAGCGGGCCGCTCTTCGGCGCGCAGGCCTGCAGCAGTCCGGCGAGCCGCACGGCGCGGCCGTGGAAGCCCGACTTGTAGCAGCCGATGTCGGGCGTCTGGAAGCCGGCGTCGAGGCCGGCGAGCTCCTCGGCGCTGAAGGCGCGCTCGCCCCCTGCGATCGCGCCGAAGACCACGAGCCGCCCGGCGGGCACCGTGGCGAGCTTCTTCGGGAACGGACGGAACAGCTCGCGCAAGAGCGTCATCTCAGGCCTTCTTTTTCTGCGCGTGCAGCGCGCGGTGGGCTGCGTCGTCGGCCGGGCGCGTGTCGCGGCCGCGCGCGCGCGCGAGCTCGATGCGCGCCAGCGCCTTGACGTGCACGCACTCGTCCTCGTGTCCGGGCACCAGCAGGCGGAAGGGCCCGCCCTTCGCGGCCGGCAGCGGCCCTCCGCCGAGTTCGTAGACCACCAGCGCGCCGCGCGGCAGCTCGGAGAGCGGCAGGCTCACGGCGAAGCCCGCGTCGCTCGAGACGAGGTTGATCCAGTCGGCCCCGCCGCGGCCGCCGAGCCGCTCGAGCAGGCCGTCCAGCCAGGCGCCGCGGCCCTGCTTGCCGCGCACGAGCAGGCCGACGTCGGCCACCTGCTGCGCGGCGGGCAGGGCCGCCAGCGCGGCGCGCGAGAGCGGCAGGCGCACGCCCGCGGGCGAAACGATCTCCAGCAGGGGCTCTGATTCCATGCAGCAGACGTTATCGTGAATGCCCCCCCGATGTTCAAACACTCCCGCTCGGCGCACGTCCGGCAGCCGCGGCCCGGCATCTCCCCTACCGGCCTCTTCCGCGAAAAACGCGCACCCCAGATGAAGTTCCTGCGCTTCGGCCTGCTCGCGCTCTTCGGCCTGCTCGTGGCCCTTTTCGGCCTGGCGTATTTCAAGAGCTCGGTCTGGTCGGCCGAGGGCGTGCTGGTGATCGAGGCGGCGCCGGAAAAGGTGCTGCCGCTCGTCGCCGCGCCCAGGCACTGGCTCGACTGGGATCCCTGGAGCGACCCGAACGACGCGGGTTTCGAGGCGCAGTTCGAAGGGCCCGAGTCCGGCGCGGGCGCGAAGCTGTCGTGGAAGACGGACGCCAAGGGCGGCCGGCTCGAGATCCTCTCCGCCAGCGCGGCCGAGGGCGTGCGCTACCGCCTCGACCTGGACGAGATGCCCGGCCAGGGCGAGTTCCAGTTCGAGCCCTACGGGGTGCAGACGCGCGTGCACTGGCGCTACTCGGGCGATCTGGGCTGGAATCTCGGGGCGCGCTTCGCGATCGGATTCATGCAGCGCGCGCTCTCGACCACGATGCAGAAGGGCCTGGCGAACCTGCGCGAGCGCGTGAACAAGGGCGGCTGAGGCGCGGGCGGTAGACGTGCCCCGTCGGACCCGCTAGATTCCTGCGCTCCTTTCACGGGCCGAGGGCCGTCCCCGAGCGGGCCCGACCTCGGCCTTCCGTTTCCTCCCTCCCCTGGAGATCGCCCGCCGGCGCGCCCGGCGCGGGCCAACCACTGCCGTGCAAGTCACCGTCGAAAAGACCGGCCCCTGCCAGGCGCGCGTGCGCTTCACCGTCCCCGGATCCGAGTTCCACGGCGCCGTGCAGCGCGCGGTCAGCCAGGCGGGCCGGACGATGAACCTGAAGGGCTTCCGCCCCGGCCACGTGCCGCCGCAGATCGTCGAGAAGCAGTTCGGACCGCAGATCCGGGCCGACGCCATGAAGCATTTCGTGCAGCAGGCGCTCGACCAGGCGGTCAAGGAGAACAGCCTCAAGGTCGTCGGCTTCCAGCGCGTCAACCTCGACAAGGTGACCGTGCTCGAGGGCGCGGACTTCAGCCAGCAGGTCGAGGTCAGCCTGCGACCGGAGATCACGCTCGGCAGCTACAAGGGCATCGCGCTCGAGAGCGAGCTCGAGCCGGTGATGGAGCGCGAGGTGGACGACGCGATCGCCAACCTCAGGCTGCAGCGCTCGCAGCCCGAGCCCGCCGGCGAGGCCGGCCTGCCGCTGGACGGCATGGCGCTGGCCAAGGTCGAGTGGCTCGCCGGCTCCGAGGTGGTGCTGGCGCGCGACGGCCTGCGCATCTCGCCGCGCACGCCCGCGCCGGGCGTCGATCCGGCGGTCTTCGAGAAGGCCCTGACCGGCGCCAAGGACGGCGAGACGCGCGAGTGCGCGCTGCTCCTTCCCGGCCGAGTTCGAGCGCGAGGACCTGCGCGGCAAGAGCGGCATCTGCCGCGTCACGGTCGCGCAGGCCTACCGCATGATCCCGCCCAGCGACGCGGAGGTGCGCGAACTGGTCGGCGCCGCCGACGAGGCCGAGCTGCGCAAGATCGTGCGCGAGAAGCTCGGCGAAGCGAAGCTCGAGCGCGAGCAGCAGCGCCAGGAGGCCCTGCTGGTGGACCAGCTCCTGGCCAAGCACGAGTTCGAGCTGCCGCAGATGATGGTCGACGAGCAGACGCAGGCGCGGCTCTCGCAGCTGGCCCAGCAGCTGGCCCAGCAGGGACTGCCGCAGGAGAAGGTCACGGAGCAGGTCGAGGCCCAGCGCGAGAGCGCCCAGACGGCCGCCGCCAAGGGCTGCCGGGCGCTGTTCCTGATGCAGGCCATCGCCGAGGCCGAGAAGCTGCTCGTCTCCCAGGACGACATGCGCGCCGAGGTCCAGTCCATCGCCGCCCGCAACAACGCCAAGCAGGAAGAAGTGGTCAAGTACTACCAGGAGAACGGGCTTTTCGACCAGATGGCCATCGAGCTCCTGGAGCGCAAGGTGCGCCGTTTCCTGCGCGAGAACGCGGCGGTCAAGGTCCCGACCTGAACTGCCGATGGATGCTCAACCGGACCCGCGTCTCGAGCCCAGAACCCAACACTTGAAGATCCCTCCCTACGGTCAACAGACCCAGAGCATGAACGTGTCCGACTACATCATCCCCTACGTGATCGAGCGCACCGGGCGCGGCGAGCGGACCTACGACATCTACTCGCGCCTGCTCGAGGACCGGATCGTCTTCATCGGCACCGCGATCGACGACCACGTCGCGAACTCGGTCATGGCGCAGCTCCTGTTCCTCGACAAGACGGGGCGCAGCCAGGACATCAAGATGTACATCAACTCGCCCGGCGGCTCCGTGACCGCGGGCCTGGCGATCTACGACACGATGCAGCTGATCGAGCCCGAGATCCAGACCTACTGCCTCGGCCAGGCGGCTTCGATGGGCGCCGTGCTGCTCGCCGGCGGCGCCAAGGGCAAGCGCTTCGCGCTGCCGCACTGCGCGCATCATGATCCACCAGCCCTGGGGCGGCGCGCAGGGCACGGCCATGGACATGGAGATCCAGGTCAAGGAGATCCTCAAGATGAAGGCCGCGCTCGAGGAGCTGCTCGCCGGCCACACCGGGCGCACCGTCCAAGGAGCTCAGCAAGGCCTGCGAGCGCGACAACTTCATGTCGCCCAAGGAAGCCCAGGAATTCGGCCTGATCGACCAGATCGTGTCCAAGGAAGCCGGTCCCAAGGATTCCGTGGGCAAGGAACCGGAGCAGAAGTAGGATCGGGAGAGCATGACCTCCTCGACCGGCCGCGGGCGGCAGATCGAACGCTGCACCTTCTGCGAGAAGCGCCGCCACCACGTCGCGTCGCTGATCGCCGGCCCGCCCGGGGTCTACATCTGCAACGAGTGCATCGAGATCTGCAACTCGATCCTGCAGGAGGAGCAGCGCCGCTCGCCCGAGGCGCGCGCGCAGGCCGGCGGCACGGGCCCCGGCGGGGTGCGCCGTCCGGGTGCCGCCGCGCCCGCCGACGGGCTCAAGCGCCTGCCCACGCCGATCGAGATCGCGCGCCACCTCGACGAGTACGTGATCGGCCAGCAGCGCGCCAAGAAGGTGCTCGCGGTCGCGGTCTACAACCACTACAACCGCCTGCGCCACAACGCGCTCAACCCCGGCCGCCACACGGGCTCGGTCGAGATCGAGAAGTCGAACGTGCTGCTCGTCGGCCCCACGGGCTCGGGCAAGACGCTGCTCGCGCGCACGCTGGCGCGCATGCTCGACGTGCCCTTCGCGATGGCCGACGCGACCACGCTGACCGAGGCCGGCTACGTGGGCGAGGACGTCGAGAACATCCTGCTCAAGCTCCTGCAGAACTGCGACTTCGACGTCGAGCGCGCGCAGCAGGGCATCGTCTACATCGACGAGATCGACAAGATCGCGCGCACCACCAGCAACGTCTCGATCACGCGCGACGTCTCGGGCGAGGGCGTGCAGCAGGCGCTGCTGAAGATCCTCGAGGGCACGGTCGCCAACGTCCCGCCGCAGGGCGGCCGCAAGCACCCCGAGCAGAGCTACATCCAGGTCGACACCTCGAACATCCTCTTCATCGTCGGCGGCACCTTCAGCACGATCGAGGAGATCATCGGCCGCCGCGTCGGCCGCGACGTGATCGGCTTCGGGCGCCAGGCCGCCGGGCGCGAGATGATGAAGAAGGCCTTCGAGCACTCGGCCGTGACGGCCGGCGCGGGCGACGCGATCGAGCGCCTCAACGCCGCGCGCACGCGCGACGAGCTGATCCGCGCCCTGATCCCCAAGGACCTGGTCGAGTTCGGCATGATCCCCGAGTTCGTCGGCCGCCTGCCGGTGATCGCGACGCTCGACACGCTCGACAAGCCGGCGCTGGTGCGCATCCTGACCGAGCCGCGCAACGCGCTGGTGAAGCAGTTCGAATCGCTCTTCGCGATGAACGGCAAGGAGCTCACGTTCACGCCCGGCGCGCTCGAGGTGATCGCCGACTTCGCCATCCAGCGCGAGACCGGCGTGCGCGCGCTGCGCTCGATCCTCGAGGACATGCTGCTCGACCTGCTCTACGAGCTGCCGCAGCGCGGCGACCAGACGGCCTTCGTCGATCGACGAGGACGTCGTGCGCAAGACCAAGGCGCTCGCGATCGGCATCGACACGCTCCCCGAAGAGGAAGACGAGCGCTCGGAAGAGCCCCCGCCCTCGATCGGGATCCAGCGCGAGAGCGCGTAGCAGGCGCGCGCGATCCGCGCGTACGGTGCCTGGCACGTTTTTCTCCGCTCCGCCCTTTCGCTCTCAGCGCCCGTCCGCGTCCCACGGGGCGGTGAAAAGCGTGCCTGGCTCCGTACGCGCGGATCGCCGCTCCACTTCCAGTGCCGACACGATGCCTGCTAGAACAACCTACGCAAAGAGCTCGCCATGCACCTCGTCCCACCCCACTACAAAGGGATGCTCGAATCGCACCTCGAGCTTCTCGCCGATCCGGCACAACAGCTGGAGTACCAGCGAAACGTCCCCATCGCGCACGTGGCCGCAGAGCTCTTCGAGGGTTGGGAAGATCACTACATGGCATGCCGCGACTCAGACCTATCGCACCTCATGTCCACCACGCAAGCACAGGTTCTGCGGGAGTTCGACGCTGAGCTCGACTCCATTCTCCGTTCCATTCCGCCTCCACGGATCCCGACCCTGAAGGAGTTCATGCAAACGGAGCCCTGGCGCCGCCTCGTCGCAGCCGCGAAGGTCGCGTTGGAGAAGTACCGCTCGTAGCCCCGCGGTTCCGGGGTTGTCGCGCGTCGGGGGTGCGCGATCCCGCCAGGGAGAAGAACTGGACTGGCTCCGTATTCAACTACTCGACCGCGCCCGGGAACTTGCGCTTGTAGTCCTCGAGCAGCGCCTTGCCGTCCTTGGCGGTCTTCACCGCCTCCGCCAGGAACCTGCAGCGCTCGGCGAGCCAGGGATCGCTGGCCGCGTCGAGCTTCGCGAGCGTGACGTCGAAGCTCTCCTTGGCATCCGCGACCTTGCCCGCGGCGAGGTAGCGCTCGGCGATGCGCAGTCGGTTCTCGAGCTTCTTCGCGTTCTGGTAGCCCGACTCCTTGACGCGCTTCTCGGCGTGCTTCTTGGCCTCGGCGGCCTGAGCCAGCGGCGCGAAGCGCTTGCTGGCGGCCTCGAGCGCGGCGACGCCCTGGATCCAGCGGCCCTCCTTGACGCGCGCCTCGGCGGCGTCGAGCGCGCTCGCCGCCTCGAGCTCCAGGCGCGTGATCAGGACCTTTGCGCGCGCGACGGCCGGGTGCTCGACGCCCAGTGCGACGATCGACTGCAGATCGGCCGCTAGGCCCTCGCGCTCGCCTTTCGCGATGCGCGCCTCGCACTCGGCGAGCTTGTCGCGCGCGGGACCGAGCTCCGCGAGGCGGCCGTTCTTGACGATCGCCGCGAGCGGCTCCTCGAGGTAGCTGCCGAACTCGGCCTTCCAGTCGGGGTTGCCTTCCCAGGCGACCAGGCCGTCCATGCCGAGCAGCTTGGCGTGCGGCAGCTGCAGCTTGTCGATCGCGTACGCCTTGTAGAGCTGCTGCGACCAGTCGAAGCACACCGGATAGCGGAAGGGATGGTCCTTGGCCCAGGCCTCGAGCGTCTCCTTCTTCTGGTTCGAGCAGAGCAGGATCGGGATCTTGAGCGCGGCGTACTGCTCGGCGAGCTTGTCGATGCCCGGGAGCTGCGGCAGCGCCTTCTCCTGGTCCGGCGTCCAGAAGAGCAGCAGCACCGGCCAGCCGAGCAGCCGGTCGAGGTCGCCCTCGCGCGGCACGTCGCCGATCCAGCCCTCGACCTCGAGCTTGGGCGGCGCCTGGTTCAGGTAGTTGAGCTTGCCGGGCGGCGAGCGCTGCACGCTCATCGCGCCGGACTCGGCGTCGTACTCGGGCACGGGCTTGCGCCAGCCGATCTTCGTGCGCCGCGGCAGGCTGGGGTCGTACTCGAGCACCTTGATCTCGCGGAAGCTGGCCTTGCCGAGGCCGGCGAGCAGCCCGAAGCCGCCCTTGATCTCGGCGCGCGTCTCGAAGAGGTAGTCGACGACTTCGGTGCCGTTGAGCGTGACGACGACGCGCGTGCCGGCGACGTCGACGCGCAGCTTGTTCCAGCCCGCGGCGAGGTCGACCTTGTTGCGCGTCAGCGGCTTGCCGTCGCTCGCGCCGAGTGTCGCGAGGTCGACGTAGCCCTTGGGGAGCAGGCCCACGCCGCAGAAGCGACCGTCGGCCTTCTTGCCGAAGCACAGGCCCGCGAGCGTCGAGGTCTTGTCGAGCAGCACCTCGGCCGAGAGCGACCAGTCGCCCGCGGGCTCGACGTCGACGAACAGGCGGCGAAAGGCGAACAGGTCGGGCTTCTTCGCGGCGGCCGAATCGGCGCTTCCGCTCCCGCCGGTCGTCGGTCCGGTCTTGTTGGCGTTGTCGGAGTCCTCGCTGATCGACGCGACCAGCACGCCGTCCTCGACCTTGAAGTCGCCCTCGCCGCCGCCGTAGAAGCCCTTCAGGTCGCGCTCGTTGAAGATCAGGCGCCAGCTCTCGAGCGAGACGCCGCTCTTGTCGGCGATCGCGAAGTACAGCTCGCGCGCCTTCTCGCTGGGCGGCTCGGCCGTCGCCGGCCCGCGCAGGACGTGCAGCGCCATGCGCGGCAGCCCGGCCTTGTCGTAGTCGCCCGCGAGCACCAGCGAGTCGCCGTGGAACTTCTCGCGGATCTCGGCCAGGCGCTTGGCGCTGGTGTCGAGCTTCGGGATGCGCGCGAACGCGTCGGCGCGGCGCTGCAGCGCCTCGGCGTTGGCCGTGCCGTCGACGAAGGCCGGCGCGAGCACGGTCAGCCACTGGCGCAGCACGCCCGCCGCGCGGTCGGTCTCGCCGGTCTGCTCGAGCGCCGCCGCCAGCTTCCAGAGCACTTCGGGATAGTCCGGATCGCGCTCGAGCGAGCGGTTGTAGAACTCGACCGCGCGCTTCCAGTCCTTGAGCCGCACCTGCTGGTCGCCGCGCTCCTCGAACTTGCGCGCGAGGTCGACCTTGCCGCGGTCGGCGTCGGCCAGCTCGAGGATCCAGGCGCGGAAGCGCTTCTCGAAGTCCTCGATCGTCGCCACGCCCTCGATCTTGGGCGCCGTGACGAAGAACTCGACGAAGCGCTCGAGATGCTTGTCCGAGTTGTACTTCTGGAAGTACTCGCGCATGCTCGCGCGGTACATGAGGTGCCCCTCGCCGTCCTCGGCGTTGTAGAGGTAGTAGCAGATGCCCCAGCCCCAGGGGTAGTAGACGCGGTAGTCCTCGACGTTGCCCTGGATCACGTCGGCCAGCTTGTGCTTGTCGGCCTTGATGTCCTCGACGAGCGGATAGAGCCGACCCGTGGCGACGAGGTTCCAGTCGAGCTTGCCGTTCGAGAGCAGCCGCGTGCCCTCGAAGAAGCTCGCCATGCCCTCGTTGAGCCAGGCCGGCACGCCGCCGCCGCCCGCCAGCGTCGTGAACTGGTGGCTGGCCTCGTGGAAGAGCGTGTTGAGCAGGTCCGTGAGCCCCGCGTCGCTGCCTTCGCCGCGCGGATCGTACGTGACCACCGACGAGCCGTCCCAGTGCCCCGCGGCCCAGTCGACCGGCTGGTGGCCGAGCGTCTTGTACTCGTCCTTGTTCTTGAAGATCCACACGTTGGCGATCGGGATCTTCTCGTTCCCCGTCTTGTACTGGTGGTAGAGCCGGTAGAACACCTGCACCTGCTCCATCGCGTGCGCCGTCGTCATCAGCACGCGGTAGCCGGCGTTGGTCTTGACCTTGTAGTGCTCCGTCTCGAGCGTCCAGGCCTTGTCCCACTCCGTGTGCAGCGGATCGTTCTTCGCCACCCACTCGGGCGTGACCCCCGCGAGCGGATCGGCGCCGCCGGTCTCGTCCGCGACCGCCAGCTCGTTGCCGCCCTCCTTGCGGATCCGGTCCAGCCCGGCCGCGAGCTCGGGGTGCTCCGGATCGGTGAACTGCGCCTCCGACAACATCGCGCGCGCCGAGTGCCAGGCGAGATGGTCCATCTGCTCGTTGGCGAGCTTGAGCAGGTGCGAGACGTACTCGCGCCGCAGCGTGTCGAGCCGCCGTCGCAGCGGATCGGCCTCGTGCACGAAGGCGTACAGCTCCTGCTGCCGCGCCATCTGCCCCTGCGGCTTCTCCTTCAGGTAGCGCCAGATGTCGAGGAAGCGACCGGCGTAGTCGAGCGCGAGGTCGAGATGGTTCGCGTCCTTCTCGAGCGCAGCGAGCGCCGAGAGCGTCGGCAGGTGGCGCGCCTCGCGCTCGAGCACTTTGGCCCAGGCCGCGCGCGCCTCGTCGGGCTTGCCGGCCTTGGCCGCCTCCTCGCCGGCGGCGAAGTAGCGCTCGACGAACTCGTTGTCGGCAGCGAGGGAGTTGCCCTTCTTCTGCTGCGCGGATGCGAGCGGCAGGAAGAGGACAAGCAGGAGTGTCAGGAGTCTCATCGGGGGGAGGTGCAGGCTACCCGAGGAGTGTCACGCAGTAACTGCGCCGTCGCAACTCCCCCACCCCATCGACTATGCTCTTCCCCCCTCGATGTCGGACCCGCTCACCATCCACTACCACCGCGACTTCGACGGTGCGGTCTCGGCCGCCGTCCTGGCGCGCATCCTGGCCGACAAGTCGGGCGAGCGGATCCTCTGGAAGAGCGTCAACTACGACCAGCGCACCGACTGGGCCAACTTCGAGGCCGGGAAGCGCATCGCGATCGTCGACTTCCACTTCCACCCGCGCTGCGAGTACTGGTTCGACCACCACTCGACGACGTTCCTGACCGAGGAGCTGCGCGCGCAGTACGCGCCCTCCGACCGCTGGGAGTGGGATCCGCTCTCGCCCTCCTGCCCGCCGCTGATCCTGCGCCACGCCGAGAAGCACTGCGGCTACGTGACCGAGCCGCGCTTCGAGGAGATGGCCAAGTGGTCCGACGTGATCGACGCGGCGCGCTTCACCTCGGTCGATCAGGCGATCTTCGGCGACGAGCCGGCGCTGCGCATCATGCGCGCGCTGACGGCCGCGCCGGCGATGGAGTGGATCGACGGCCTGGTGGGCGCGATGGTCGAGCACGATCTGGCCACGGTCGCCAGCCGCGAGGACGTCGAGAAGGCGCACCAGCGCGCCTCGCGCAACCGCGACCGCGCGCTGCAGCAGTTCCCGCCCACCGTGGCCTGGAAGAAGGACGGCGTGCTGCTCTTCGACGCCAGCTCGAACCAGATCCGGCGCGAGCGCTTCGCGGCCTTCTACCACCACCCGGACATCTTCTACTCGGTCGGCGTGATCCCGACGCGCTCGGGCTTCCACGTCTCGGCCGGCGAGAACCCCTGGAACGCGCCGGCCAAGGCCGGCCACCCGGGCGCGCACATCGGCACGATCATGGAGCGCTACGGCGGCGGCGGTCACAAGAGCGTCGGCGGCGCGAACCCGGAGAACCTCAGCGCCGCGCGCCGCGTCGCGGCCGAGGTCGCCGAGGAACTGCGGCGCGCGCTGCGGCCGGCCTGAGCCGATGGGTTCGTCGACGGCCGCCCCGCTGCTCTCGCTCACGCGCGAGGAGCTCGAGGCGCGCGTGGTCGAGCTGGGCGGCAAGACCGTTCCACGCCAAGATCGTGCGCGAGAACGTGCTCGCCAAGGGGCAACTCGACTACGCGCACGATGACCTCGCTGCCCGCCAGCCTGCGCGAGGCGCTGGCGCACGAGCTCCCGATCCTCGCCGGCAACGAGGTGACGCGCAGCAGCTCGGTCGACGAGACGACGAAGCTGCTCGTCTCGTTCCCGCGCGGCAAGTCCGAGCGCGACGTCGCGGTCGAGACGGTGCACATGCCCTCGCTCTGGAACGCGGAAGAGGGCGAGCACGTGCCCGGCGCGACCTTGTGCGTCTCGACGCAGGCCGGCTGCCCGGTCGGCTGCCCCTTCTGCGCCTCGGGCCAGCTCGGACTGGCGCGCAACCTCGAGGCGCACGAGATCCTCGAGCAGTACGTGCGCGGCCGGGCGCTCGGCCCGCTCGCGCGCAGCGTGGTGATGGGCATGGGCGAGCCGCTCCTGAACTACAAGGCGCTCGCGGTGGCCCTCGACGCCGTGCACGACGAGATGGGCCTGGGCTCGCGCAAGGTCACGGTCTCGACCGTCGGCTTCCCCGAGCGGTTGCGCGAACTCGCGCCGCAGAAGCCGCGCTTCCAGCTCGCGATCTCCCTGCACACGCCCGACCAGGCGCAGCGCGACGAGCTCGTGCCCGCGATGAAGGGCGTCGCCGATCGAGGACGTGCTCGCCGCCGGCGACGACTGGTTCGCGAAGACCGGGCGCGAGATCACCTACGAATACGTGCTGCTCGGCGGCGCGAACGATTCGCTCGGCCACGCCGAGCGGCTCGCGCAACGCCTGCGCGGAAGGCGCTGCACCGTCAACCTGATCCCGTTCAACCCGGTCGAAGGCAGCCCGTTCAAGCGCCCCGGCTCGCGCGAGGTCGAGGCCTTCCGCGCCACGCTCGAATTGGCGGGAATCGTCGCGACCGTGCGATGGTCGCGCGGCGTCGAGAGCGACGCTGCCTGCGGGCAGCTGCGGCTGCGCAACGCGCGCTGAACGCCTCGAATCAGCGCTGCCCGACCGAGTCCAGTAGCTGCTGGAGTTCCCTCACACGGTGCAGCCCAGACTGTTGACCTTCGCCGTGCAGTACGCGCACGGCCCCGAGGCGGCATTGAGGAATTCACTCGGCTGAAGGGCCGCGGCCGTCATCCGAATCTCGTCGAGCTGGCCGATGAACCCCTGATACGGGGGCGGCCTTCCCGCTATGGTCCAGTCCGTGGATGTGGGAAGGCTGGGGTTCGGATCGGTCGCCGTGTGCACGAGCGCCCCATCCTTGTAGAAGCGGTAGGTATGCGAACCGCTCGTCTCGATGACGCGGGTGATGGCAACGTGCGTCCAGGTGTCGGGCGCATAGGTGAACGCGCCGTTCGGCAGGAGCGTCAGGAGGTTGCCGCTTCCGTCCCGGTAGTCAAGGCCGATGCATCCGGTTGTGGCGGTGTAGAGGTGGAAGCGATCGATGTCGGTCGGTCCTCCCGTGGTCCAGAAGATGTCGTTGCTGTTCTGCAGTGGCGCCTTCATCCAGAACTCAAGCGTGGCGTCACCGAACTGCGCGTGGAAGATGAACGGCGAGTTGAAGGTGACCTTGTCGTCCACGCCGTCGAACATCAAGCTCCGCGCGTTGCTCTGGCACACCACAGCGTTCAGGGGGACATCGGCGAGATAGGTCGGCCCGCCCTGAGGCGATCCATCGAGGGCAGCCATGGCGGAGTCGAGTATCGAGTCCGGTGCAGTGGCCTGCGATCCTGCCACTCCGTTCTCGAAGCGGTAGTAGTGAGCTGTCGGCCAACCCGGAGGCGGAATCCCGTCAACCCATGCGTAACCGCCGTACAGGGTGAAGTCGAAGCCATGGCCTGTCGCGTCGTGGGCGACACTTCCGCTCGTTTCGTCGAAGTGCCAAAGCGCAACGGTGCTCGCGTCCGGTGTGAAGTACTGGGTCGGGGTGAAGTTGGCCGTGTACCGCGGTACGCTGGATAGGCGGGCCTCGTCGACGTCTGCCTTGAGGAACCCCGCGTACCCGACGTATCCCCAGCAGCCAAGGTCTGTCTCCCACCCGGCCCAGGGCGCATTCCCGCCGGGCGCGACGGACTGAACGAGCTGACCGTCGACGTAGAACTCGTATCCGGGAGCGGGGTCAGGACCGAAGACGGTTGCGAGATGGTGCCAGGTGCCCGGGGAGAGATTGAGCCCCGGCACATAGCAGTCACCGGGATTCCCGTATCCGGCTGATCCCGAGCACTGGCCATCCGCGGCGCAAACCAACGGCGCTGCAGAGGTCCACATGCCCCAGCGGGAGAGAACCATGGCGCCCTCGGGGAAGTTCGGGTCGTACTGCGGAAGCCTCACCCATGCCTCCCAGGTGGAGTTCGAGACGAGCGCACCGACGCCGGCGGCGGCGCCCCGGGCGTCAATTCCGTTGAGGCGGACAGCGTTGGTCGAGCCCTGGGCGGCAGCCTGCCCCGAAAGTGATCCAGAACTTGCGAGGAGGAGGGGCAAGACGACGAGACGGGACACAAGCTTCATCTGGGGATTCTCCGTTGGGTGGTGGACCACGCGCCGTGCTGGCGCGACGGGACCTAGCACCTGAACGAAGAGAGCCAGTTCGGAGCTCCTTGGGACAGAAAATGTGCTCAGACTGACGGGGAGGTCGCCCGCGCGCCGCCCCAGGTCCTGGTACATCGCAGAAAGGGTCTGAGCGCCCAACGCGACTACTTCGGCCTAGGACTCGGCCCCAACAGTTCGGCGATCTCCGAGCGTAGTTCGTGATGGAAGATGCCGCTCTTCGAGTTCTCGATTGCAAGCTGAAGCGTCTCGACAGCTTCGTCCACGCACCCCTGACGGCCGAGCAACAGGCCGAGAAGTTCCATCGATTCCGGGTCGTGATCCTCCTGGATGGCGCGTCGATAAGAGGTCTCCGCCTCGCCGGTACTTCCGCGAACCTCCGCCATGAGTCCTTTCCGCAGAGTTGGAACGCTGTAGGGAAACTCCCCATCGGCATTTCTGCACGCATCGAGATCCTGGAGGATCGCACAGGCAAGGTCGCGGCGTCCGGCCCGCCACGCCGCGTCCAGGCAACCATCGACCGGATAGAAGAACTCCAGGGATGCGGAAGGATCGATGCCCGCGGCCTTCAGCGACGTCGCCAAGTCCTTCGTGAGTCTGGGCAGTATCTCACGAACGACTTCCTCTCGCCCCGCACGAAGTGCCCAGTTAAAGCAGGATACGAGGTCGCCTACCGTCTCGCGATCCTTCAGGTTTCCCCATCCGCCTCTGGCTTGGAAGGCAGCCCATGCGACGTCGACAGCCTCGTCGTGAAGGTCCAGCATCTGCAGAGCCATCAAGAGCGCGCGCAACGCGATGCATGCGGCCTCGTGTTTCGGCCCGATCTCCGGGTCGGCCTCCATGTCGCGGGCGAGAAGAGACAGGACATCGGCGCTGCGAACCGGATCAACATACGCGAGTGCGATTCCCAGGCCCGTCCACGCTTTGTACGTGTCGAGGTGACGGGGGCCGAACGCGCGGGTCATTCGCGCGACCACTTCCGGGTACAGCTCTCCGGCCTTCTCGGTCTCACCCACGTCCAAGTAGGACACCGCGACCCGCCATTGTGCGAGCGCTGCCAGGGCATGTTCCTTGCCAAGCCGTACCTCGATCTCGTCTCGCAGCGCCAACAATCGAGGGCCGAAGACCTGCGTCCGATCCTCCAGACTCATTCCCGCACGTGACCAGGCGGCAAGATAGAGGAGGCGCACTTCAAGCGTGCGCGGGTCGACGGAGCCAAAGCGGGCAGTGGCGGCAGACTCCAACTGACCGTAGATCTCCTTCGCATTCTGATTCTTGCCGTGGATCATTCCCTGGTCGTAGTACCACCGAGCCAGCGCCAGACCCATCTCAATAACCGCGGGATCATCGTCACCGCGTTCACTCTTGAGCTGATCCCAGCGCACGGTCATCCAGCTCTCCGGTTCGCCGTAATCCGCCGCAATCGTGTTGAGCTCCTTCAGGCGGTACCCACGAAGCAACACGAGCACATACTGGGCCGCGACATCCAGTACGCGTGGGTCGTTCCAGTGCCCGGCTGCATCCTTGGAACTCCAATTCGCACGGGCGATGCTGAGGGCCTCGCCTAACGCTCTGCGTGCGTCATCCATGTGATAGGCGCGCAATCGCTCCATGCCGGCGAGGTAGAGCGTGTTCGCGCGCTCGGAAGGGGTGAGCTCGATGGCCTGAGGAAGTACAGCCAGTGCTCTGTCGAAGTCCTCCAGCGCACCATCGCTGCGCGCGGACGACAACACCTGCGCGCGCAGCGTAAGCAGGCGCACGATGTCGCCGGGGCTTCGCTCAAGCTCTGGCAGCAATTCCTCGACGTCTCGGCTGAGTTCCCGCAAGTTGTCTTCTCGACCGAGGCCAATCCCTCGCGGGTCGATGATCCGCGCGGCGCGTCCTGTAAGCGCCAACATGCGCCGCGTGAGCGCCTGCTCGCGCACGATCTCTGCGAACTGCCAGGCGAATATGACGACCGCCACGGCCACGAGCGAGACCACGGCCCCCCACACCGGATGTCTTCGCACCCACCGCGCGCCCTTCCCCACCATGCCGGGCGGCTGGGCCAGCACCGACTCGTCCGAGAGAAATCGCTGAAGATCCTCGGCCATCTCGCGTGCGCCGGCATACCGTGCGGCTGGCTTCTTCTCGAGCGCCTTGAGCGCGATGGCTGCGAGTTCGCGGGGTACATCCCTCCGAATCGCGCGCGGGTCGCGCGGATCCTCGCGGAGGATCTTCTCCATCACCAACGGCGCGCTCTCCGCGTCGAACGGGCGCTGCAGTGTCAGGGCCTCGTAGAGTGTCACGCCGAGCGCAAAGACGTCCGCCTGCGGCCCAGCATCGCCCGCTCGACCGCCGGCCTGCTCGGGGCTCATGTAGTAGGGCGTGCCGGTCATCTCGCCCGTCCGCGACATCGCGAGTTCATCGTGGAGCTTCGCCAAGCCGAAGTCGGCGATTCGGGGGCGACCCTCCTCGCTGATCAGGATGTTGCCGGGCTTGAGGTCACGGTGCACGACGCCCAGCTGGTGCGCATACGCAAGCGCTTCGCCGATGCCGTGGAACAGCTCTGCGAGCTCGCGCCAGTGCTCGCGCCCGCGCTCGGGCGCCTCGCGCCATTCCGCGATGCGATCGCCGAGCGTGAACCCGCCCGGGACGAGCTCCATCGCGAGATAAGCCGTTCCGTCATCCTCGCCGGTCTCGTAGACCGTCACGATCCCTGGGTGCGAAAGGCGCGCACCGGCCAGTGCCTCGCGGCGGAAGCGTTCCAACGCCTGGGGCGAGAGCGATAGATGCGGGTGTAGGAGCTTGAGCGCAACACGCCGATGCAGGCCGGCGTGTTCGGCTTCCCAGACCGAGCCCATGCCGCCGCGGCCGATTTCGGCCAAGAGTTCATACTCGCCCATGCGCCGGCCGCTCTTCAGGCTCGCGCTCGAGCCAGTGAAGGCATCCAGCAGCAGCCGATAGTCAGCCAGCATGCGTCCGAGCTCGGTACGCAGCTCCTCGGGCTGGTGCGTGAGGAAGGAGCGGCTGGCAGCTGGGTCGGTACGCAGCTTTTCGAGCAGGGCGTGGAAAGCGGCCTCGACCTCCTTGCGGTCGGGGCCTCGAGGGGGCGAGTCCATCGTGCGAGCACCTGGACCGGCGGGAGCGGCTCAGCGCGCAGCTTCGCGTGCGCGAAGTAGCGCACGCTGAAGCGCCTTGCGCGCCGCCTCGGAAGCGAGTCCGGTCTGGCGCATGATCTCGGGCAGGGCCTCTCCGCGCAAGTGCAGGCGCACGATCAGGCGGTCACGCTCGGGCAGGCGCATCAACGCCAGGGCGAGGCGCTCCCGCTCCTCGTTCGCCATGGCCGCCGAGGCCGGAGTCGGCTGCGCATCCGCGCGGGCGAACTGTCCTCGGGATCCGCGTCGGCGCGCTTGTCCTCGCCGCGTCGAGCAGTCCGAAGCCCGCGTGCCTTGTCCTGCGCCTTCCACCGCAGGCGCATGGCAAGCAGCGAGATGAACTGCGGCACGCGTCTCGAACTGCAGACTCCGCGAGTTCGCTTCCACAGGTCGCCGAACGTGGACTGGACGAGGTCGCCTGTGTCGACGAAGCGCTGCAGGAAGGGCGTCACGAGACGCCGGCCGTTGCGGTAGGCATCGAGCAGAAAGAACCCGAGGAACTCGTCGGCGAGCTCGCGGTCGGCGCGTGAGCGCGAGTGGATCTCGGCGAGCACGGCGTCGGGCAGCTCGGCGCCGCCCACGCAGGCGCGAGAAGACCAGCGCCTGGGCGGCCGGCTCCGAGAGCACGGACATGCTACGCGGGCCGAGAGAAGCGCTCGCGAACTCCAGGATCTCGGCCACACGCGATCGAGTGTCGTCCGTCATGCTTCTTCCCAGTCTCACAGCCACAGGATAGAGCGCTGTTCGCGGTCCTCGACGGGACACGAATGCTCTACCTTCCGTTGGATTCCCTACCGACAGGAACCAGCGCGGCCTCGAGAGCGACGCCGCCTGCGGGCAGTTGCGGCTGCGCAACGCGCGCGCCTGAGCCTCAGTAGCTTGCCCGTGTCGACCACTTGGTTTCGAGCGTGCCCGAGGCCTTGAACGTCCCTTCGCCCTTGGACAGACCCAGGTGATTCGGGCTGGAACGCAGCGCCTCCATGGACTCCGAGACGCTGACCGATCCCGAGAGCCGTGCGCTCGCAACGGCTGCGGAGTCTCCGTCGTACACGAGCTCTCCGTCCAGGACGTAGGACATCTCGATCCGGTCGCGGTACTCCATGAGTTCCGGGTCGTTCCGGTACACCAGCTTCTGCTGTCTCGCCATGTCCGACGCATCGGCTCGACACTGCACGCGGATCGTCACGGCGAACGTTGTTGGAGTGTGCGTGTCTCGTGCAGCTCGCAGGCCGTCCAAGGTCGCAGCCATGACTCGGGGCGTGAGTGCGATCGTGCCGGTGCAGCGTCCAAACTGGGCGCTGCGCCCCACGTACCCCCAGCAAGGGCAGGGTACGTACCAGACATCCGGATTCTCGCGCGTGGGGTCCAGCGGATCCGCGAACTGGATCTCGACCAGGTCTCCGCCGGGGAAGAGGAGATCGCGCAGGAGCTCCGGCTCGACATGGACGACCGAGGCTCCGCCGCCCTGCTCCGCGATCCGGCGGGCGAGGCCACTCAGCGCACAATCCTCGCGCAGCGAGTCCAGGCGCGGCTGATCGAGGCCGTCCGTCGGCTGCTCTGCTTCCTCGGCGTACTGCGGGTGCGCAGCGCCGCGCTCCTTCACCAGCTCGAGGGCGAGGCGCTCGGGCCAGCCGTGGAAGGACCAGAGCTGCAGATCGGGACCGGTCGATGGTTCTCCGTACACGAGCGTGAGCGCATCGACGGCGGTTTCGAACACGCGCCGCGTCCGGCTTCCGGGAAGCGTGAGGTCCAGGTCCACATCGGTCAGAACCAGATCGAAGGTGCGCCGCCACCGTCGACCGACGAGTTCTGCGTGCCGATCGAAGTGTGCCGGCCCGCCATTCGAACTCGTACCCCAATCGAAGCGCTCGATCGTCAGCGTCTCGCGCGTGGAGATCGAGCGCTGCACACCCGGGAGCCTCGGGCCAATCGGCTGGGGCGCCTGCGCACGGAGCGGCGCTCCCTGGAGCAGGGAAACGCTCCACACGGCGAGCATCCATGGACCCATTCGCCAACCGGCGCGAGCTGCGGTTGCTGGCGCCACAATCGGTTGCGCCTCCTCCAACGGTGATGATTCGGGGCGACGCCGGTCTTGTCAAGCCGGCCCGCTCGGGCAACCGGCGGCCGGGAGCCCTAAGCCTTCGCCTTGACCGGCGCCGCCGCGGCGATGCGCTTCATCGCCGTCTCGATCTCGGCCGGCGTCATCACGAAAGGCAGGCGGAAGCGCACGGAGCTCAGGCCGCAGGAGAGCACCAGCAGGTGCTGCTCGCGCATCTTCTTGATCCACTCGGCGCGCGTGTCCGCATCCGGCAGCGTGAACGAGACCAAGGACCCGATTCCACGCACGTTGCTCATCTCCGGCCGCTCGCGCGCGAGCTCGCGCAGGCCCTGCACGAAGCGCGGGCCGATCCTGGCCACGTTCTCGACCAGCTTCTCGTCGCGGATGATCTCGATCATGCGCCGCGAGCGCACCATGTCGGTCAGGTTGCCGCCCCAGGTCGAGTTGATGCGACTGACCTTGTGGAAGACGTTCTCGTCGACCTCGTCGATGCGCTTGTTGGAGTACACGCCGCAGACCTGCGTCTTCTTGCCGAAGGCGACGAGGTCGGGCGCGACGCCGTAGTGCTGCCAGAGCCAGGGCTTGCCGGTGCCGAAGAAGCCGGTCTGGACCTCGTCGAAGACGAGGAGCGCCTCGCGCTCGTCGGCGATCTGGCGCAAACGCGCGAGGAATTGCGGGCGGAAGTGGTTGTCGCCGCCCTCGCTCTGCATCGGCTCGATCAGGATCGCGGCGATGCGGCCCTTGTACTCGACGAAGGCTGCGTCGATCTCGGCGAGAGAGCGCTGCTCCTCGGCCTCGACGTCATTGGCGATCTTGCCCTCGAGGTCGAAGACGATCGCCGGGTTGTGGACACGCGGCCACTTGAACTTGGGGAACAGCGCCGTCTTGTCGGGCTGCGTGTTGGTGCAGGAGAGCGTGTAGCCCGAGCGGCCGTGGAAGGCCTGCTTGAAGTGCAGGATGACGAGGCTCGCGCCGTCGTCGGTGACCTTCGCGAGTCCGATCTTGCGCGCCTTCCAGTCGAAGGCCGCCTTCATCGCGTTCTCGACGGCCAGCGCGCCGCCCGAGATCCAGAAGTGGTAGGGATAGCCGGCCGGCGTGACGTCGCGCGCGAAGGTCTCGACGAACTCCGCCATCTGCGTCGTGTAGAGGTCCGCGTTCGAGGGGTTGTTCGAGGCGGCCTTGACGAGCTCCGCGACGAAGCGCGGCTCCTTCATCCCCGGGTGGTTGTAGCCGATCGGCCAGCTGGCGAAGCAGGTGAAGCAGTCGAGGTACTCGCTGCCGGTCTTGGAGTCGAAGAGCCAGCTCCCGTGCGAGCGGTCGAGATCGAAGACGAAGGGGTAGCCGTCGGCCAGCTGGTGCCGCTTCAGGGTCTCGTGGACGAGCTTGGGGTCGATCATGGCGCGGGGCAGCAGTCTATCGGCCGGCCGGGCCGGTTTCCTTGGGCTCGAAGGCGCAGACGAGGCGCGCTCAGGCCTTCGGCGGCTCGGCCTTCTTCGTGGGCGTCAGCTTGTTCATCTGGCGGATGACCATGAAGATCACGAAGGCCACGATGAGGAAGTCGAAGACGGTCTGGAGGAAGACGCCGTAGCGCACGACCGGCGCGCCGGCCTTCGACGCCGCCTTGAGGCTGGTGAACGGGCCGCCGCCCAGGTCAGATGTAGAGTTCCGAGAAGTTGACGTTGCCCATCAGCATCCCGATCGGCGGCATGAGCACGTCCGCCACCAGCGAGCTGACGATCTTCCCGAACGCTCCGCCGATGATCACGCCGACGGCCATGTCGACGACGTTGCCCTTGAGGGCGAAGGCCTTGAACTCCTGCATCATGCTCATGACAGATTCTCCAGGGGGGTGGAGGGACGCCTGCCGGAGGTCCGGCGCGGGCCGGGATGGTAGCCGATTCAGCGCCTCGGGTCTTGGAAGCGCGCGCGCGGATCGGTATCCCTCTCTACCCCCGTTCCCATCCACGCCAACCACACCACAGGAAGCGACAGCACGACATCCATGGCCTCCAACTCCCGCAAGCAGATCCGCCGCACGAAGGGCTCCGTCATCCTCCGCCCAGCGCCCGGCCGCGGTCCTGCGCGCGGCAAGTCGGCGACGATGGAACGCGCACGAGGAAAAACGATGAGCGAAGCACGACGCGACCGTGAGGCGGCCACCGAGGCCGTCGAAGACCTGACCGCAACCAGCCTCGACAAGGTGCGCGAGATCCTGTTCGGGCAGGAGCTGCGCAAGAGCGACCAGCGCTTCGCCAAGATGGAGGAGCGCCTGGTGAAGGAGCTCACCGCGCTCGGCAGCGACACCAAGAAGCGCCTCGACGCGCTCGACAGCGTCTCGCGTGCCGAGCTCGACGGGCTCTCCAAGGCCGTGCGCCTGGAATCCTCCGAGCGCGAGGCGCTGGGCAAGGAGCTCGCGCGCGCGATGCAGGAGATCGCCAAGACGGTCGACAAGAAGATCGCCCAGGCCGACGCGCAATTCGTCAAGGCGCTGCGCGAGGCGCAGGCCGAACTCGCCGGCGAGGTGCGCGGACTGCGCGAGGAGCTCAAGAAGGCCGTCGAGGAGTCGCAGACCGAGCTCAACAACGCGCACGCGTCAGCTGCAGGCCTCGAAGATCGACCGCGCGCAGCTCGCGTCGCTCCTGATCGAGCTCGCGCAGTCGCTGGAGAAGGACAAGGCGCGCTGAATCGCGAAGAGCGAACACTGCAGCCCGCCTGAATTTTTCGGGGATGCCGCCTGGCGGGCCAGATTCGGACCAACCGCGAAAAACTCAGGCGGGCTGGGGTGTTCGCGGTAGGTCGGGTCGTCAGCCGAGGTCCTCGGCGCGCGCGTCGCTGTCCAGGCGGGCGGCGAGCGCGGCGCCTTGCTCGTCGCTCGCGGCGCGCAGCAGGACGAGCAGCCCCGCGCAGCGCGCCAGCGTCGCGAGCTGCAGTCGCTCGTCCACATTGGTGAACACGCACGCGCCGGTCTCGCGCTGGTGCACGAGCAGCGTCGCGCCCTCGTCGAGGCCCAGCGTGCGCGCGGCCGAGAGGTGCGTGCGCGTCGCGCGCTCGAGCAGCGGCACGGGAGCGGCGAAGTCGGGCATGCGCTCGAGTTCCGCGAGCAGCGCCGTGCTGAAGCGCGAGAAGCTGCGTTCGTGGCACACGATGCGGCCGAGTGCGCCCGCGCGCTGGCCCGAGAGCGCCTCGACGCGGCCGAAGGCGCGGCGCGCGGCGATCCGCGCGAGCTCTTCGGCATCGTCCGCTCGAGCGACCACGAGGCTCGTGTTGCGCAGCGTGCGGAACGAGCCGGCCCCGATGCCGGCGAGCGCGGCGACGCGTGCGGGCGGGCCGCTGGCCTCGAAGGCGCGCACGGCCGGGTCCGCGAGCGCCGCGCGCAGCACGCCCAGGCCGTCGTCCTGCACGCACTCCCAGCCGGAGAGGCCCGCGAGCGCCGCCTTCCAGACCTCCCCCAGCGCGGTCAGCGCCTCCGGCACGACGAGGCGCACGCGCTCGCCGCGCTCGAGGTGCGCGCGCACGCGCGCCAGCGGCTCGAGCGCGAGCTCGCTCGCATGCGGCGCGCAGAGCACCAGCCCGTCGACCGGCGGCGGCAGAATCGGCGCGGGCGGATTCGGCTCGCGCAGATGCTCGGCCCACTCCTCCGCCGTCCAGCCCGGTGGCCCGCCGGGCGCGATCGCCTTCAGGGCCTCTTCGATGCGCGACGGCGATGCCAAGCGCCGCGTATGCTAGTGCGCTCGACCGCGCGCGAGAAGGCGCGGCAGGCATGCCCCGGCCCCTCTCCTACCCGCGCCACCTGCGCCTCGTGCACAAGAAGGACTTCGAGCGCGTCTACCGCGACGGTCTGCGCGCCCGCGGACCGACGCTGCTGGTCGTGGGATCGCCCAACGAGACTCCCCCACGCGCGTCTGGGGCTCTCGGTGGGCAAGTCGATCTGGAAGGGAGCCGTCGAGCGCAACCGCGTGCGGCGCGTCTTCCGCGAGGCCTTCCGCCTCTCGCAGCACGACCTGCCGCCGGGCCTCGACCTGATCCTGATCCCGGGCAAGCCCAAGCTGGAGCCCGAGCTCGAGGGGACGCGCACTGAGCTGGTCGATCTCGCCGGCCGCATCGCGCGCAAGGAGGCGCGCCCGCCGCGGCCGAGGGAGGAGCGACCGAGGCGCGCGAAGAAGCCGCGCCCGAACGCTTCGAAGGAGGCTCCGCGCCCGCACGTCGCCAGGGAGCCGCGGCCCGCGCGTAATCCGGCAGCGGGTCGCGCCCGCGCGCAGGACCCGACGCCGCCGGACGCTGGGGATGCGCGCACGTGAGCTGGCTGCGGGAGCTCGCCGTCCTGCCGCTGCGCTTCTACCGGCGCGTGCTCTCGCCGCTCAAGCCGCCCTCGTGCCGTTTTTCGCCGACCTGCAGCCAGTACGCCATCGAAGCCGTGCGCGCGCACGGTATCCTGCGCGGCACCGGGCTCGCCACGTGGCGGATCCTGCGCTGCCATCCCTTCTGCGAGGGCGGCCACGATCCGGTTCCGCCGCCGCGCGAGCGCCGCGCCTGAAACCAAGCCATTCCGCCATGCGACGACTCCTCCCCGCTCTCCTGCCGCTCCTCGGCGCCTGCCACATCTCGATCGACGCCGGCATCGATGTCCCGAAGTCGGCGCCGAAGGGTGCCGCTGCCGGCTCCGGTCCGCCGCTCGCCGGCGCCGTCGCCTGCGACGACCTGATCCAGAAGGGCGAGACGCACTTCGCGCACCTCTGGAAGCTGACGAAGAACGTCACGCAGGCGGCCGAGGGCTACTGGTCGAACGACGGCACGCGCCTGTGCTACCAGGGCATGCCGCAGGGCACGGATTGCGACCAGATCTTCGTCATCGAGCACGACGGCACGCACCGCCGCGTCTCGGACGGCAACGGCGTCACGACCTGCTCGTACTTCCTGCCCGGCGACAAGGAGCTGCTCTACGCTTCGACGCACGCCTGGATGCAGGACTGCCCGCCGCGGCCCGACATGAGCAAGGGCTACGTCTGGGCCGTGCGGCCCGAGTACGACATCTACGTGCAGGATCTCGCCACGGGCAAGGAGCGCGCGCTCACGACCGAGTGGGGCTACGACGCCGAGGCGACGATCTCGCCCAAGGGCGACCGCATCGTGTTCACCTCGACGCGCTCGGGCGATCTCGAGCTGTGGACGATGAAGCTCGACGGCACGGACCTGAAGCAGGTCACGAACACGCCCGGCTACGACGGCGGCGCGTTCTACAGCCACGACGGGAAGTGGATCTGCTTCCGCTCGACCTCGTTCACGCCGGGCAAGGAAGCGGAGGAGCTGGCGGACTACCAGGAGCTGCTCTCGCGCTGGCTCGTGCGCCCGACGCACATGGAGCTGATGCTGATCCGTCCGGACGGAACGGAGCGCACGCAGGTGACGCATCTGGGCGTCGCGAGCTTCGGCCCGTACTTCTTCCCCGGCGACCAGCGCATCATCTTCTCGACCAACAAGTGGGCCACCAACCCCAAGGGGCCCGACTTCGATCTCGCCGCGATCGACGCGAAGGGCGGCGAGGTCGAGCGCTTGACGACCTACCCGGGCTTCGACGGCTTCCCGATGCTCAGCGCGGACGGGAAGTGGCTCGTCTTCTGCTCGAACCGCGGCGGCGGCCCGCACGAGACGAACCTGTTCCTGGCGCAGTGGAAGTAGGACGCTCGGCCATGCGTGCTCCCCTCCTCTGGCTCGTCGCACTCGCCCTCACCGGCTGCGCAGCGTCCATGTGCATGGAGCCGATGCCGAAGATCCCCGGCCAGGACGAACCGCTGGGCACGTTCAGCGGCACGCAACAGCTCGGCAGCCCGGACGCGGAGCACGGCAGGATCGAGTTCGTCGACGGCTGGAAGGAAGGCCGCGAGCAGCTCTGGTACGCGGACGGAACGCTCGAGAAGGACTACACCTACCGCCACGGCCAGCCGACCGGCAAATGCCGGAGCTGGCACGAGGACGGCAAGCTCGAGCGCGAGTGGATCATCGACGAGGCAGCCGGAACCGCATCGTACAAGGAGTGGTCGCGGAACGGGGCCTTGGTGCGCTCGAGCTTCGCCCTGAACGGCAAGGCCGAGGGACTCTTCGAGGCGTGGTTCGACGACGGCTCGAAGATCTGCGAGGGCCAATACCACGCCGACCTCAAGGAAGGCCCGTGGAAGTGCTGGAACAGCGACGGCTCGCTCGATCTGAAGCAGAGCGGCCTCTACGAGGCCAACAAGCGCGTCGGGCCGTTGCCGGAGTGACGGCTACTGCCCGCTCTGCACGAATCTCCCGGTTGTGTGAGGTTGTTCACTGGCTCCAATCGATCGCGAGCCCCGACGAGACGTTCCACCCGTCGCCCTGCGGACTGGGGCAGAACCCGGACACCGGATCGCGGTAGTAGGTCTGGTAGTAGCGCGTCTCGCCGGGATGGATCACGTCACCGAGCGCGGCCGAGCGCGCGGAGATCGACAGATCGCCCGCCATCGGCGCGCTGACCACACCGCCCGAGGCGCTGTGCACGTACATGCGCTTCAGGCTCCCGCCCACACAGCGCAGTCCGTCGCCGAATCCCACGGGGGCGATCGCGGTGCTGCCCTGGAGGAAGATACTGGGCGCGATCGAGCGCTCGCCCGAGGAGCTGAGCACGAGCGTGTCGCTCCCGAGCGCCGCGCTGCCGTTGGCCGTCAAGCGCGCGCCGCCGGTCGCGTCGGAGTTCTCGCAGCCGTTTCCGCTCGACCCGCTGTTGGCGCAGGGACAAGCCGTCGAACTGCCGTCGCCGGAGCAGAAGCCCTCTGGCCAGGCCGCGCCGCGGTCGTGCACGAAGATGTCGTCGCAGAAGTTCGTGTCGCCGGGGACGAGCACAGCTGACGAGGTCGAGAAGACGGAGCAGCGACCATCGGCCGACAGCGCGGAGTATCCACTCCAGCAGCTGCTGTCCACCTGCCCTCCGCCCGTCGCGACGCTCACACGCTCGGTAGTGTGGGTCTGTCGGTCGTGGACGAAGATGTCGTCCAGGCCGATTCCGTTCGTGTCCCCGGAAACGAGATCCGGAGCCGAGCTCATGAAGGCCACGTAGCGGCCGTCGGCCGAGATCGAGGGGCAGAAGCTGTTGCGGGTCGCCTGCGCTCCGGCCGTGGAGACACTCACGCGTTCGGTCGTACCGAGTTGTCGATCGCGCACGAAGACATCCCACAGCCCGAAGGTATCGCCCGAAACGAGGTTGATCGACCTGCTCTCGAAGGCCACGAAGCGGCCGTCGGCCGAGATCGAAGGCCAGAGGCTGCTGAAGTTCCCCTGCACACCGCTTGAATTGATGCTGACGATCTCGGTCGTCCCGAGCTGACGGTCGCGCACGAAGATGTCCTCGACTGCGTTCGTGTCGTTCGGCACGAGGTTCGGGTCCTGGGACTCCCAGGCCACGAAACGCCCGTCGGCAGAACTCGAGAAGTTCGAGGACGAGCCGATCGATTGCCCCCCGCTCGCGCTCAGGTCCACGCGCTCTGTCGTTCCGAGGACCCGGTCGCGCAGGAAGATGTCCCGGAAATTGTTGGTGTCGCCCGTGACCAGGTTCGAGGCGGCGCTCGCGAAGACCACGTAGGTGCCATCGGCCGAGATCACAGCTCCGCCGCTGGCCGAGAATACAGCTCCACCGCTGACGTTGTTCCCCTGCGCCCCGAACGAGTCCAGGCTGCAGATCTCGGTGGTCCCGAGTAGCCGGTCGCGCACGAACACGTCCTCGAAGCCGTTGGAGTCGCCCGCAACGAGGTTCGTCGCCATGCTCTGGAAGGCGACGAAGCGGCCATCGGCCGAGATCGAGACCGTGTGCAGGCCCAGGCCGTCGCTCTGCGCCCCGCCCGTGGAGATGTTCACGCGCTCCGTCGTACCGTTCTGGCGATCGCGCACGAAGACGTCCTCGTGCGCGTTCGTGTCGCCCGCGACGAGGTTCCACGACTCGCTCGTGAAGGCCACGAAGCGACCGTCGGCGGAGATCGAGCACTGCAGGCTATAATAGTTGCCCTGCGCCCCGCTCGAATCGACGCTCACGCGCTCGGTCGTCTGCGCTCCCGCGAAGCTGCCGGTCAACACCGCGGCCGATGCCACGCCCACCCATCGCCATGCAGGGTTCATGCGATTCCTCCGTCCCAGGTCCGGGGTCCAGGTTACCTCCACCGCACGCGTCGCGATACTAGTCCCGCCTGCCGGGGGGGAGCGCCCCGAAGCGCCGGCCTCGGGACACGCAGATCCCCTACTGCCCGCTCTGCGCGCGCGTCGCGAGCGTCACGCGTGTCTCGAGCTGCTTCTCGTCGCGCGTGCAGACGATCGTCAGCGTGTCGCCGACCTTGTAGTGCGTCAGCGCGTACTGCATGTCGTCGAGCGCGTCGATCTTGACGTCGGCCATCTGCACGATCACGTCGCCCTTCAGGAAGCCGGCGCGCTCGGCGGGGCTGCCGGTGATCCTCCATCCCGCCTGGGTTCTTCACCCGGCGCCTGAGTCGCAGGGGTCCAGGGAATACCCCGGCGGCTGCACTCGTCGTAGGCTGATCCCGTGAGCTCCGTTCCCGAGAGCACTTCGCCATCTCGCGCGCGCCGTCGCGCCGTGATCGCGATCGTCGGCGTGCTCGTCGTGTTGCTGCTCGCTTGGCTGCTGCAGCCCTCGCGCGAGGTGGACACGCC
The DNA here is from genome assembly GCA_963829015.1 of uncultured Planctomycetota bacterium. Lineage (GTDB taxonomy): Bacteria > Planctomycetota > UBA1135 > UBA1135 > JADJLZ01. Next base: position 2,167,205 of record CAWHGR010000001.1, read on the forward strand.
TCCCGCGCCGGCTCCGGCTCCCGCCCGGGCGGAGTCGGGCGCTCCGATCGCAGGCGAGGCTACTCCGACCGCGCGCGTGGAGTCGAAAGCCGAGCCTGATCCGGTCCCAGCAGAGCCCGAGAAGCCAGTGGAACTGCGCGTCGTCGGACGCGTGCTCGATGGAGACAAGCTGGCGCCGCTCGCAGGCGCACAGATCGAATTCGTGGACGTCGTCTGGGCGAAAGGGATGCACGAACCGCGGTGGAAGCGCGAGACGCTCTCCGCCGGGGACGGGAGTTTCACCTTCGAGGGGGTGCCACCTGCTCAGTACTGGCTCGACGTTCACTGCGAGGGCTACACGCGCGAGAAACGCCGCTTCGATGTCCCCGAGGTCGCCCACTCGGCGCTCGACGCAGGTGCGAGCGTGTCCGCCGGTGACCTCTGCCTGCACGGCGGAGCCCACATCCGGGTCCAGGCGATCGACGCGGCGACGCAGGCCGCGGTCGCGGGGGCGAGCCTGTACCTCTTCGACGGTGTGATGGCCAGCGATCGCCGCGCGCTCAGCTTTCTCGGCAGGACCGACGAGCACGGCTCGCTCGACGTCGCCGAGCGCATCTCGATCCGCGGCGAGGCCGCGACGCTGCTCGCGCTCCGCGAGGACGGCCTGGGCACGCTCTCGCTCGCCTCCGGCGATCGGCTCGCGACCGAGCGCGAGTTCGTCGTGCCGATCCGGGCCTGCGGCGACTTCCTCGTGCACGTCCGAGACGAGCACGGCGCGCCGCTCGAGGGCGCGCGCGTCGGGGCGAGCACCTACGCGTTCCCGATCGGGCCTGCGACGTTCGGGAGCGAGAGCGTGCTCGATCTCTCCGGCTCGCACGACGAGGACGGCCGGCTGCGTGCTCGTTTCCACGGGCAAACGAATGCCAGCGGCGAGGCTCGACTGCACGGCCTGCCCACGGCCGACAATCCGGGCTGGCGGCTCGGCGCGGGACTCGACGGGTACGTTGGCGCGAGCCTCGACAAGCTGCAGCCCGAACGCGAGCCGAAGGCGGTGGAATTCACGTTGACGAAGTCGGGCCCGCGCCCGACGCACCTCGTCGGGACCGTGCGAGCCGAAGACGGCTCGAAGCTCCCAGCGGTCAGCGTGCGCTGCGGCGGACGCACGACGACGGCCGATCCTGCGACTGGACACTACGAGCTCTCCGACCTCGAGTTCTCGTCCTACGACTCCTGGCTCATCCAGGCGACCGCCGTCGGATGGGCGAACGAGAGGACCATCTTCAAGTCGGATGGCCCGGACCCGTGCGTCCAGGACCTCGTGCTCTTCCGCGCCGGGGAGATCCGCGGCATCGTGCTCGACGACACGGACCAGCCGGCTGCTGGAGTGGCCGTGTACTACCGCCCCTACTCCGAGGACGGCCGGCGCGCGCCGGGCGGTGCTCCCTCCGAGCCGCACGCGACGCTGACGGACGGCCGCTTCGTGATCCGCGGCGTGCGCCGCGGCGAGTACCAGCTGGAGGCCCAGTCGCAGGAGAGCATGGGGATGTTCACCGCGGGTCCACTCTCCCCGCTGAGATTTCCGACGGTCGTGGCGAGCGCGGGCGACACCGACGTGCGCATCCGCGGCTGGCGCGACTGCTCGACCAAGGGCAGCATCCACGCGGTCGTCGTCGACGCACGCACGCGCGCGCCGGTCGACATCGCATCGGCGACGCTCGCGCCCCCGGGCGAGAATTTCAGCGTCAGCCGGCCGCGCCCGTCTTCGTTCACGATCCGCATCGGCGAGATCGACATCCCATCCGTCTCCGTCGGTCGTTGGGGACTGTGGGTGATCGGAACGAACGGCGGCGTCGGCTTCACCGCGTTCGAGACGACGGAGCAGGCGCCCTCGGCCACGGTCGAGGTGCGCGTCGCGGACGAGCGCAGGCTGAGCGGCAGGCTCGTCGCGGCCGAGGGCGCCACTCCCCCGGCCACATGGGAGGGCGTTCGCGTGCTGGCCAGCCGGCGCAACGACTGGCAGGACCCATTTCTCTGGGGCAAGCAATTCGATAGACACGAGCCAACTCGCGCCCAGGCCGACGGGAGCTTCGCCTTCGAAGGCCTCCTACCGGGGCGCTACACGCTGCAGGCCGGGAACGGAAAGCTCAACGGGATGATGACCGTCGAGTTCTTCGAGCCGGAGTCGAAGACGGTCGAGTTCGTGCTCAAACCGCCGGCGTTCGCCACGATCGCGATCGAAGCGGCGATCGAGCTCTTCGATGGGTTGACGATGCTGCGCTACTGGGAGAAGGGCGAGGTGCTGGACGACTTCGCGCTCAAGGCCGACGTCGCCGGCCAGAACCGGCGCACGATCCGCGTCGAGCCGGGCTCCTTCCGCATCCAGGCCTCGCGCCGCGCGAACCTGACGGACAAGTCCGAGCCGAAGAGCTTCTTCTTCGACGAGACGTTCGAGTTGAAGGCGGACGAGACGCGTGCATTGACGATCTCCGTGCCGCGCTGAGGCGCTGGGGCGAGGGTTGAGAATCCAGGCGGGCTGGATTTCAACCCGGCCGCGCGGCTACTGCACGCTCTACTGCACGCTCTGCTGCCGCGCCGCGAGCGTCACGCGCGTCTCGAGCTGCTTGCCCTCGCGCGTGTAGACCACCGTCACCGTGTCGCCGACCTTGTAGTGCGTCAGCGCGTACTGCATGTCGTCGAGCGCGTCGATCTTGACGTCGGCGATCTGCACGAGCACGTCGCCCTTCAGGAAGCCGGCGCGTTCGGCGGGGCTGCCCGAAGAGGTGCCGTCGAGCAGCACGCCCTTGCCGTCGAAGCTCATGCTGGGCATCGCGCCGAACCAGGCGCGCGTGGAGTTCTTGTCGGGCGCGGCGGGCTTGTCGCCCTTGGCGGGCTTGACGTCGATGAACTCGAACTTCTTGGCGGCGGCGAGGCGCTGCACGAGTTCGGTGCCGAGCGTCGCGACCTTGGCGGCGCCGTCGGCCTCGAACTTGTCGGCGGTGTCGCTGGGCTTGTGGTAGTCGGCGTGCAGGCCGGTGAAGAAGAACAGCGCGGGGATCTGGCGTTTGAGGAAGCTCTGGTGGTCGCTCGAGCCGCCCAGCGTCGCGCCGCTGGTGATCACGGTCAGCTCGAGGATCTTTTCCGCGTTGGCCTGCTCGAGCAGCGCGACGAAATCGGGAGCCGTGCCGGCGCCGAGCACCTGCAGCTTGCCCGCACCCGCGCGGCCGACCATGTCGAGGTTGAGGTTGGCCGAGACCTGTGCCAGCGGCCTGGTCGGGTGCGCGGCCCAGTGTTCGCTGCCGAGCAGGCCCTCCTCCTCGCCCGACCAGAGCGCGAAGACGACGTCGCAGGCCGGCGCGCCGCGCGAGGCCGCCATGCGCGCGATCTCGAGCAGCGTCGCGCTGCCGCTGGCGTTGTCGTCGGCGCCGTGGTGGATCGCGCCGATCTCGTTGGGCGCGAGCGAGCCCTCTCCGCCGAGGCCGAGGTGGTCGTAGTGCGCGCCGACGACGATCGTGCGCTTCGTTTCCTTGCCGGGCAGGCGGCCGAGCACGTTGTAGGCCTTGCCCTGCTCGCGCACGATCTCGGCGTGGATCGAGCCCTGGCCGAGCGCGAGCGACGGAGCATCGACCGGCGCGCCGAGCGCCTCGTAGGTCGTCGCGACGCAGGGCAGGCCCGCCTTGCCGCCGCGGCCGGTGTCGAAGGCCGGCATGGAGTCCGCGTCCTTGCAGACGAGCACGACGCCGGTCGCGCCGTGGCGCTTGGCGTTCATGATCTTGGTCAGGATGTCGGCGCCCGTGCCCCAGGTCTTGGGATCACCCGAGTCCGGCGGCACGCCGCGGCGCACGAGCGCGATGGCGCCCTTGGGGTCGGCGAGGTCGAAGTCGTTGCGCTTGTGCTCCTCGGTGTCGCTCTCGATGCCGTAGCCGCAGTCGACGAAGCCGCCCGCGGCGTCGCCGGTCTCGGAGTAGATCAGCGGCTGCGCGGACTTGCCCGTGATCTCGTGCTCGGCGAACTTGATGCTCGAGCTCGCGCCCGGGCGCGCGGGCAGCGCGACGTCGAACTCCTGCAGGAAGCCCTTCTCGCCCGCGGGCTCGAGGCCGGTGGCGCGCATGCGCTGCGCCAGCCAGAGCGCGCACTGGTGCGCGGCCTCGGTTCCGGCGCGGCGGCCCTCGCGCGCGTCGGCGGCGAGGTAGTCGACGTCGGACTGCAGGCGCGCGGCCTCGGCCACGGCCGGTGCTGCGGCCTGTTTCGGCGCGCTCTGGAACGCGGAGCAGGCGCCAAGGAGGAGCGTGAGGAAGAGTGTCGAGCTGCGGCGGAGGAGCATGCCGGCATGGTAGCGGCGGATCGGCCTGGAATCCTGAGGTCGCGGCCGGCAACGTGGGCGCCGTGATCTCGCGCCGTCCGGCCTGGCTCGTGCTCGCGTTCGCGCTGGCGCTCTTCGTGGCCGCGCATTTCGTCCCGGTCACGTTGCGGCCGGACGAGGAGCTGCTGCGCGCGGCCTGGCTGCGCGGCGAGCTGCCCGGCTGGGACCCGACGCCCGGCCTCGGCCGTCCGCTGCTCGGCGCGACGCACGCAGGACCCTGGTATCCGCCGAATGCGCTGGCGCTGCTCGTGCCGCTGCGCCTCGCCGACGAGCTGCGCCTGCTGGCCGCGCTCTCCCTGCTCGGATTCGGGGACCTGGCTCTGGCACCGCGCGCGCTTCGGCGAGCGCGTCGCCTGGCTCGACGCGCTCGCCGCGCAGGTCGCGGGCGTGTGTCTGTTCTCGCTCGGGAGTCCGAACGCGCTCGACAGCGTGCTCTGGCTGCCCTGGATGCTCTGGGCGATCGAGCGGCGGCTGGGTTTCGCCCTGTGCGGCGCGACGGCGCTCTCGATCCTGGGCGGCGCTCCGGCCTGGAGCCTCGTCGCGCTCGGTGTGGGCCTGCTCGCGGGACTGCTGCGCGCGTGGCGCATGCTCGGCTGGCTCGCGCTGGGCGTCGGACTCTCGGCGGTCGCGTGGATCCCGCTCGTCGAGAGTCGCACCTGGACCGAACACGCCGGCACGCGCGCTCCGCCCGAGCTCGAAGGCGATCCAGGGGCGCGCATCTTCCAGCGCCGCGACGCACCCGACCGGCTCGACGCCGAGGTCGAGAGCGCAGCGCGGCGGGCGATTGATCTTCCACGAGGCCTGGCACCCGGGCTGGAAGGCCGTGGTCGACGGCGCGGATGCGCCGCTCGAGCGCGCGGGCGAGTTCTACCGCGCGGTCGAGATCGGGCCGGGCCGCTCGATCGTGCGCACGAAGTTCGAGGCCTTCTCGCTGCGCCTGGGCGCCTGGACGAGCTTCGGCGCGCTGCTGGTCGTGCTCGTGCTCGCGCGCCTGCGCAGGCTCGCATAGGCTACGGGGATGCGCCTCCAGGTCCTCTCCTCCGGGAGCGAAGGCAACTCGACGCTCGTGCGCGGCGGCGAGACGACGCTGCTCGTGGACGCGGGCCTCTCCCGGATCGAGATGGAGGCGCGCCTGGAGTCGGCGCGCCTGCCCGCCACAGCGATCGACCACGTGCTGGTCACCCACGGCCACCTCGACCATGCGCGCTCGGTCGGCATGATCGCCAAGCGCGCGCACGCCACGCTGCACTGCGCCGAGGCGATGATGCTGCACCCATCCGCGAAGCGCGCGAAGTCGCTGGCCACGCTGCGCATCGGCAGCGCCTACGACGTGCCCAACCGCGCCGGGCGCGACCCGATCCGCATCCTGCCCGTGCCGCTGCCGCACGACTGCGACCCGACGGTCGCGTTCGCGCTCGAGCAGGGCGGGCGCCGGGCGGTGATCCTGACCGACATCGGCAAGCCCGACGAGGGGGTCGCGCGCGCGCTCGCCGATCCGCACGTGCTGGTGCTGGAGTTCAACTGGGATCCCGAGCTGATGGCCTGCGGCCCCTACCCCGAGATGCTGCGCCGGCGCATCACCGGCGATCGCGGACACCTCTCGAACCAGCAGAGTGCGCAGATGCTGCGCCTGCTCGCGGGCGCCAACCTGCACACGCTGGTGCTGGCGCACCTTTCGAAGAAGACCAACCTGCCCGAGCGTGCGCTCGAGGCCGCGCGCGGCGCACTCGAGCGCGCCGGGCTCGGCCACGTGCGCGTCCTGGTCGCCTCGCAGGAGGAGATCGGGCCCGAGATCGAGGTCTAGACGATGCTGCTGATCCCTGCCCTGTTCCTCTCCGCTGCACAGGACCCGCGCGACCTGACGGCCGCCTTCGAGATCGAGGCCGGCCTGGAGGTGCGCCTGTGGGCCGACACGCCGCAGCTCTACAACCCGACCGCGATCGACGTCGACGCGCGCGGGCGCATCTGGGTCGCCGAGGCGGTCAACTACCGCCAGTGGCAGGGCCGCAACCCGGGCCTGCACCACGACGCGGGCGACCGCATCGTGATCCTCGAGGACACCGACGGCGACGGCGTGTGCGACTCCTCGAAGGTCTTCGTGCAGGAGCAAGGAGCTCGTCGCGCCGCTCGGGATCTGCGTCGCGGGCAAGCAGGTGATCGTCTCCTGCTCGCCCGACCTGATCGTCTACACCGACACCGACGGCGACGACAAGCCCGACAAGCGCGAGGTGCTGCTGACCGGCTTCGGCGGCCGCGACCACGACCACGGCCTGCACTCGTTCGTGCAGGGGCCCGAGGGCGAGTGGTACGGCACGGTCGGCAACGCCGGCCCGCACCTCGTCAGCGACCAGCGCGGCTGGACGCTGCGTTCGGGCTCGATCTACCGCGGCGGCGGAGCGGAGGAGACCGACAACCACCCGCGCCTGGAGAGCGACGACGGGCGCGTCTACACCGGCGGCCTGCTGCTGCGCGTCTCGCCGCAGGGCGAGCGCCTGCGCGTCCTGGCGCACAACTTCCGCAACAACTACGAGGTCGCGCTCGACTCGTTCGGCAACCTCTTGCAGAGCGACAACGACGACGACGGCAACCAGGCCTGCCGCACGCTGTGGGTGATGGAGGGCGGCAACTACGGCTACTTCTCCGCGGACGGCTCGCGCGAGTGGGGCGCCGATCGCCGGCCGGGACAGAGCACGACCATCGCGCACTGGCACCAGGATGATCCGGGCGTGATGCCGACCTCGTGCATCGACGGCGCCGGCGGGCCGACCGGCATGTGCGTCTACGAGGGCGGCCTGCTGCCCAAGGCGGACGTCGGCCTGGTGCTCGGCTGCGACGCGGGGCGCAACTGCGTCTACGCGCACCGGCCGGTGCGCCAGGGCTCCGGCTACACGCTCGAGCACGGCGTGTTCCTCAAGGCCAGGGAGGATCCGAAGGACGAGCACTGGCGCTGGTTCCGCCCGAGCGACGTGTGCGTCGGCGCCGAGGGCGCGCTCTACGTCGCCGACTGGTACGACCCGGGTGTCGGCGGCCACGCCGCGGGCGACAAGGAAGCGCGCGGGCGCATCCTGCGCATCGCGCCCAAGGGCGACCGCACGCGCGCGCCGAAGATCGCACTCGACACGCCCGAGCACGCCGCCGAGGCGCTGCGCTCGCCGGCCGTGAGCGTGCGCGGCCAGGCCGTCGTGGCGCTGCAGAAGTTCGGCACGCGCGGCGCGAACGCGCTCGATCCACTGCTCGCCAGCCCCGAGCCGCGCCTCGCGGCGCGCGCGCTGCTCGCGCTCTCCGGCATGGGCGACGGCGGCATCGCCAAGATGCTCGCGCGCCGCGACGATCCCAACCCCGAGCTGCGCCTGACGGTGGTGCACGGCTGGCGCCACGCCTACGAGCGCCTGCGCGTCGAGGAGGCGCGCATGCCACCGCTGCTCTTCGCCGAGAACGAGGATCCCAAGGAGCAGGACCAGGCGGTGCTGCGCGAACTCGCCCTGTGCACGCGCTGGAACAGCGACCGCACGGGCCGCTGGCGCGCCTTCAACGGCCTCGATCCGCGCAAGCTGCCGCCGCGCTGGGACGGACAGGATCCCTGGCTGCTCGAGACGCTCTGCGACGCCTACGGCGGCCTGCCCGACCTCTTCTACGAGCAGGCCGGCACGCTCGAGCAGGACCCGCTGCGCTGGACGCCGCGCACGGCCAAGCTCGCCTGGCGACTGCACTTCCCGGCCTGCGTGCCCGCGCTGCTGGCGCGCGCGATGGCGAGCTCGCTCTCGCCCGCCGAGCGCAAGCAGGCGGTCGAGTCGCTGGCTTTCGTGCGTGAGCGCGAGGGCGCCGAGGCGATGCTGACGCTGGCGCTGGGCGGTCCCGCCGACGTGCGCGAGCTCGCGCGCTGGTGGGTCGAGCAGCGCGCCACGAACGACTGGGCCGCCTACGGGCTGCAGGCGCAGCTGCAGCACGGCACGGCCGCGCCCGCGCGCGACACGGTGCGCGAACGCACGCTGTTGGCGACGCTCGCGCGCGCGGGCGCGACGGGCGCCGAGTGCGACGCCGCGGCGAGCGAGCTGTGCACGACGCGCGAAGGCGGCCTGGCGCTGCTGGGCCTGGCGGCGGGCGGCAAGCTCGGCGAGCCGGGCAAGCAGGCCGCGGCGCGCGCGATCGGAAGCTGCCCGGACCCGAGCGTGCGCGCGCTGGCGGCGCAGTACTTCCCGCCCGCGGCCGCCAAGCGGCCCTCGAGCTTCGAGGTGCTGCACCTCGCCGGCGACGCGCACGCGGGCGCCAAGATCTTCTTCGGCGACAAGACGCGCTGCTCGAGCTGCCACAGCTTCTACGGCCGCGGCGGCGACATCGGGCCGGATCTCTCCGCGCTCTCGACCAAGTACGGCCGCAAGGAGCTGCTCGAAGCGATCCTCGACCCCAATGCCGCGATCGCCAACGGCTACGACACCTGGCTCTTCGAGACCGCCGACGGCGAGCTGATCCCGGGCTTCCTCGTCTCGGAGGGCGACCCGCTGGTGCTGCGCGACACCAGCGGCCAGAAGCACGTGCTCGCCGCCTCCGAGCTCGTCTCGCGCACGCGCCAGAAGGTCTCGGCCATGCCGGCCGACGTCGCGGCCGGTCTCGTCGCCGCAGGAGCTCTGCGACCTGGTCGAGTTCCTGGCCACCAATCCGCGGCTGCCCGGGCGCAGGCTGGCCGAGAAGCCGCTCTTCGACGGCGCGAGCCTCTCCGGCTGGAGCTTCTACTGCGACGACCCCAAGGTGCGCCTGCAGGACGTCTTCACGCTCGGCGCGGACGGCGTGCTCGACTGCAAGGGTACGCCGATCGGCTACCTGCGCACCGAGCAGGAGTACACGAACTTCGCGCTCTCGCTGGAGTGGCGCCACGTGCCCGGACAGCCGCCGGGCAACTCGGGCGTGCTGATGCGCCGCCACGGCCCGGACAAGATCTGGCCGGCCAGCATCGAGGCCCAGCTGCAGCACCGCAATGCGGGCGACATCTGGAACATCGACGCCTTTCCGATGCAGGTCGACGCGTTGCGCACGGAAGGGCGCAGGACGGCCAAGCTGGCCCCCACCAACGAGAAGCCGGTCGGGGAGTGGAACCTCTACGAGATCGTCCTGGACGGCGGGGAATTGCGCCTGGTGGTCAACGGCGTGCTGCAGAACAGCGCCAGCTGGTGCGAGGAGATTCCGGGCCAGATCTGCCTGCAATCCGAGGGTGCCCGGATCCAGTTCCGGAACGTGAGAATCACCCCCATCGAGCGCTGAGCAGCAGGGGGTGGATCCGCGGCGCTCCGCCCGGTATAGAAGTGCGCTCCGGCAGGCGCGTGGCGCGCCTTCCCCCCTATCCAAGAACAACCAAAGACCAAACACATGAAGAAGACTTTCCTCGCCTGCGTGCTCGGCCTGTCCCTGCTCGGCACGAGCTGCCTCGGCCCCAACAAGTGGTTCAACGGCGTCCACGAGTGGAACTCGAAGGTCACCGACAGCAAGTGGGGCAACGAAGCGATCTTCTTCTTCGTCGGCTCGTGGGTTGGCAGCATCGCCCTCTGGGGCGACTACGTGATCTCCAACTCGATCGAGTTCTGGAGCGGCAACACCGCCCCGGACGCCAAGAAGTGAGCGCCTGAGTCTCGCGAATCGGATCGAGCCGGCCGCGCCGCAAGGTGCGGCCGGTCGCATTTCCGCATTCTTGTGGAAGCTCCCCCGCAGCGCGTGGAATCCTGGAGCGAACGCGCATGCCGCGCGCTCCACCCACCTCAACCTTTCCGCTCACATGAAGAAGAACCTCCCGCTCCTCGCCTGCGCCCTCGGCCTGACCCTGCTCGGCACGAGCTGCCTGGGCCCCAACAAGACCTTCAACAGCCTGCACGACTGGAACACCACGGCCACCAACGACAAGTGGGGCAACGAGGCGATCTTCGTCGGCTTCAACATCATCCCGGTCTACGGTGTCTGCTACCTGGCCGACATCCTGGTGCTCAACTCGATCGAGTTCTGGAAGGCGGGCGACAAGACTCCCGCCAAGTGACGCGCCGGCGTCACTTGCGGGCGTTCGGCAGCCGGTCCGGCCCGAAGAGCTCGTCGAGGCCGTAGAAGCTCGTCAGGCCGCGCTGCAGCTCCTCGTAGCCGCGCTCGCCCTCGATGCACCAGTGCGGCTTGAGGAACAGGCGGAAGATCTCGGCATCGGTGCGCTGGCGGCGTGCCTGCACCTCGGCGCGCCGCTGCATCCAGTGTTCCCAGCGCCCGAGCAGGTCGTTGACCGCCAGCAGGTCGGCGACGCCCACGCGGCGCACGTCGATCTCGCTCTCGAGCGCCGAGCGCGCGCGCTCGAGCAGGCGCTTCATGCCGGCCGGCGCGGGATCGGCGGCGTGCTCGATGCGGAACGAGCGCTCGTCGGGGATGCCCAGCATCATCCAGGTGCGGCGCAGCGCCAGCGCGAAGAGCGGCCCGAGCACCGTGCGCAGGTTCTGGTCGTCGTAGTTCTTGAAGCAGGCCAGGATCGGGTTGCGCACCTGGATCAGGCGCAGCATCTCGAGCGGCAGGCGCTTCGAGGTCGACGAATGGTGGTGGTAGCAGACCGCGCCCGGCACGTAGTGCGACTCGTGGCCCTGCACCCACAGGCGCCAGCCCAGGTCGACGTCCTCGTAGTAGGCGAAGAACTCCTCGTCGAAGCCGCCGCACTCGCGGAAGACGGGAGCGTCTATGGCCATCGCGCCGCCGCAGGGGAAGAGCGTGCGCCGCGGCGTCGAGTAGCGCGCCTCGTCGCTCTCGTCCATCCCGACCTGGATGCCCAGGCCGTGGAAGTTCATCGCCCCGCCGGCCGAGTTGAGCAGCTTGCCGTCCCAGCTGAGCATCTTGGCGGTCGTGGCGCTGCATTCCTTGCGCACGATCGGCGCGACGAGCTGCGCCAGCCAGTCGGGCTCGACGCGCATGTCGTTGTTGAGGAACACCAGCAGTTCGGGATCGCGCGCCTCGCGCGCGCCCTGGTTGCAGCCGGCCGCGAAGCCCACGTTGCGCTCGTTGACGAACAGGCGCACGCTGGCGTGCTTCTGGCGCAGCTCCTCCACGCTGCCGTCGGTCGAGGCGTTGTCGACCAGGATCAGCTCCAGGCGCTCCTTGGGGTAGTCGAGGTCGGCCAGCGACTCGAAGCAGCCCTGCAGGTGGTGCTTGCCGTTCAGGTTGAGGATCACGATCGAGACGCGCGGCAGCGCCTCGCGCGCGAGCGGCGGCCCGGGTTCGACGCGCAGCTCGAAGGGGAAGCCGTCGGCCTCGCTGCGCGGCTCCGCGCGCCCGAACCACTTCTTCCAGCCGCTCATGCGAGCACCCCGGCGGAGGCGCGCGGCTGCGTCGCGAGCGCGAGCTTCTGGACGCGCGCGTGGCAGCGCGGCAGCGGCTCGAGGCGCAGCACGCGCGCCAGCGGCGCCAGCACGAGCTCGAGCTCGTGCACGAAGACCTCGTCCCCGCCCGCGGGCCGGCGCGCGGGGACCAGGCCCACCTCGACACCGTCCACCAGCACGCGCAGGCCGAGCTCGAGCGCCGGTTCGGCGCCCAGCGCGAACTGCTCGACGCGCAGGCGGCGCGGCCCGCCGGCCGCGGCCGAGAGGTCGTACTCCGCGGCCGAGCCCGGGCGCAGGAGCAGAGCGCGGCGCCCTGCACCTCGCACGGCCCCTCGCGGCGCGTGCTGCCGCTGCCGCGCGCGCTCCCAGAGTGTCGCCGGCCGCAGCGGCTGCGGCCCGAACGAACTGTGGCGCGCGCACAGGGCGCGGTAGCGGTACTCCATCGTGGCGCCGTCCTCGGCCAGCGTCTTGAGCGCCGGGAAGTCGCGCGCCAGCGTCTGCGCGAGCCCGGGCTCGTCGAGGAAGCGCCGCAGCTTGGCCGCGAGGTCCTGCGCGTCGCCGGGGCGGAAGTGCAGGCCATCGACGCCGTCGCGCACGAACTCGGCCATGCCGCCGATGCCGCTCGCGACCACGGGTGTGCGCAGCAGCTGTGCTTCGTGGATCGTGATCGGGGAATTCTCCCACCACAGCGAGGGCACCACCAGCACGTCGAGCCCGCTGTAGACCTCGGCCAGCTGCGCGTTGTCGAAACGGCCGCGGAAGTGCACGTTCGGGCCCGCGAGGCGCTGCAGCTCGGCGTGGTGGCGATCCTCGGCCGGCTTGAAATCGCCCCAGACGTGCAGCTCCGCGCGCGCCGGGTCGAGCTCGCGCAGCGCGCGCACGAGCGTCTCGCCGCCCTTGTACCAGACCAGCGAACCGACGAAGCCGAAGCGCACGCGGCCCTGCGGGTCCGGGCGCTTCTCCAGCGCCGCGAGGTGCCCGGCATCGCAGCCCGTTGTCGGAGAAGACCGTCGTGTGCGCGTCCAAGCCGCCCTGCTCGACCAGCATCGCGCGCAGGAAGCGGCTGGGTGCGAGGCGCAGCTCGGCCGCGGCGTAGCAGCCCACCACGATACGGCCGGCGCGCGACGATGTCGCCGAAACCCTCCCAGCGGCTGCGCAGCTCGGGCGGCAGGATCCGCCCGCGGCGCGTGCCCTTCTCCAGCGCCTCCCACATGCGCGCGCCGACCTGCGCCATGCGCTTCAGGCGCGGGATCGAGCGCAGCGCGCGCTCCTTGACGCACAGGAAGCAGCCCGCGTCCATGCCGTCCTCGCAGCGCACGCCGTCGGGGCGGATCATCTGCACGCGCGCGCACAGCGCCCAGTAGTCGTGGCAGGTGAGCACGGTCGGCAGGTCGAGCTCGCGCGCGACCTCGACCAGACCGGCCGAGAGGTGGATCAGGTGCTGGAAGTGCACCAGGTCGGGCTGCTCGCGCAGGAGCAGCGCGGCGAAGGCGGCCTCGATGCGCTCGTCGCGGTAGCTGTCGGCGATGCGCCGGTGCGGCTCGCGGCGCAGCATGCGCAAGACGCGCAGGCCGCGGAACGAGTCCTCGCGCAGCGTGCCGTCCGGCCCCTCGCCGCGGTCGCTGCGCGCGAGCACGCTGACCTCGTGGCCGCGGCGCTGCATTTCGAGCGCCAGGTTGAGCGTGTAGACCTCGGTCCCGGCCCAGTGTTCGGGCGGGAACCCGTGCACCACGTAGAGGATCGAGAGCCGGCCGCGCTCGAGCACGCGCGTCGCGGGCTGGCGCTTGTCGCTGAGCCCGCCCTCGTACAGGCCCTCGAAGGTCGCGCCGCGCAGGCGCGCAGCGCAGCTCGAGCTGCTGGCCGTACTCGGCGTCCGCGAGGCCGGCCGACTGCAGCGCCTCGCGGTCGAGCGTCAGCTGGCGCTCGGCCAGCACGCGCGCGTCGGCCTTGCTGGCGACACAGATGCGCTCGAGCCACTCGGCGTTGAAGCGCCCGTCGATGCGCGCGCGCGCGGCGCACTGTTCGGGCGAGTAGTCGTGGCTGTGCTCGACCGTGGCCTCGTCGTCGTAGACCAGCGTGTGGCCGGCCTCGAGCAGCGCGCGCGCCAGCAGCACGTCCTCGCCGAAGGCCGTGCGCGGGAACGGGCAGCGCTCCCAGAGCTCGCGCCGCAGCGCGCTGGCGACGTCGTTGAAGTTCCACAGGATGCGCTTCTCGTGCGCGGTCATCAGCGCGTAGGCGGCGCGGTCCTGGATGCGCTGCTCGCGCCGGCCGGGCGCGTAACCCGGATCCTGGTTGGAGAAGATGCGCGTCAAGAGGTGCGCCTCGGGACGCGGCACGTTGCGGCAGTAGGCCGCCGCCACGCGCTCGTCGGCGAAGTTCGCGGCCAGGCGCTCGAGCCAATCGGGCGAGCTCGGGATCGCGTCCTGGGTCAGGTAGACCAGCAGGTCGCCCCTGGAGCGCGCGGCCAGCTCGTTGCGCGTGTCGCCGTGGTCGAACTCGAGCTTGTCGATGCGCAGGCGAGAGAACGGAACCGGGAAACGCGCCTGCATGCGCCCGAGCAGCTCCCAGGTCCCGTCGCTCGAGCCCGAATCGATCGCCAGGAAGTCCCAGGCGAGCTTGCAGCACTGCCCGGCGAGCGCCGTCAGCGCGCGCTCGAGGAACTCGATCCCCTGCCAGGTGGGCATGAGGACGGAGACCGTGCGGATGGGGCGCATGGCGTGGGCTTATCGGCCGGAGGCGGGAGAGAGTAGAACGAGTGCCCGAGGCGCTCGCTAGACCATCTCGCGCGTCTTCTCCGACCCGGGAAAGGGATTCCGCCAGCCGCGGCTGCCGTAGAGCTGGCCCAGCACCTGCGCGCCGCGCAGGAACGGAGAGCGCACGAGCGCGCTCCAGCCGCCGTGCGCGCGCGCGTGGGCGACGTCGAGCCGGCATTCGTGCAGGAAGCCGCGCACGAGCCCGTACAGGCCCGGCCGCAGCCGGTGGCCGTGGGCGCGGCGGTGGAAGGCCGCGTCGACGCGGTAGCGCTCGAAGGCCGAGAGCGGTCCATAGCGGTGCGCGTGGCGCACGCTGCACTCGGGCGTGAAGCGCAGGCGCCAGCCCGCCTCGAGAGTGCGCGCGGCCCAGGCGAGGTCCTCGCCGAAGACCACGTCCGGGAACGGCAGCTCCTTCCAGACGCGCGCGCGGATCGCGCTGGCGACGTTGTTGAAGGCCACCATCGAGAGCGCCTGCTCCAGCGGCAGCTCCTCCAGGCGCTGTCCGGGCGCGAGTTCGAAGACCGCCGAGATCTCCGCCGCCTGCGGCGCGCTGAGCGCGCTGCGCGCGGTCAGCGCGTCGGCGCCGGGCTTGGGCAGCATGCGCGCGTAGGTGCCGGCCATGCGCTCGTCGGCAAAGGGCGCCACGAGGCGCTCGACGAAGTCGTCGCCCTCGGGCAGCGCGTCCTGCGAGAAGAAGACCAGGAACTCGCCGCGCGCGCGCGCGGCCAGCGCGTTGCGCGTGCGGCCGTGGCCGAACTCCTCGGGCCGGATCGTCTCGACGGCGAAGCCCGCGCCGCGCAGGAGCGCCACGCTGCGGTCGCGCGAGGCCGTGTCGATCGCGAGGAACTCCACGCCGCCCGCGACGCGCTGGCGCGCGAGCACAGGCAGCAGCCGTTCGAGGTCGCGCTCCCCGTCGCGCGTGGGCAGCAGGATCGAGACGCGGGGGGCGCCCATGGTCGGAGCTCAGCTGCTCTTGCGCGGGGCTGCTCCGCGGAAGATCAGGAAGCCGATCACGAGTAGCACCACGAGCCCCCACGCATCGCCGCCCCAATTCCCGAGCGCGAGCAGCTTGGCGAACTCGGGATGGAAGCCGATTCTCCTTGTCGAAGCCCTTCAAGAACGAGGTCAGCGCCGCGAGGATCCCGAGGATCGAAGCGCCCGCGATCACGCCCGAGCAATACAGCGTGCCCTCGGACTCGTCCTCGGCGTCGGGCGTGCGCTTGTAGACCTTGTCCGAGATCGCGCGCGCGAGTCCGCCGAGGAAGACCGGCATGGTCGAGGCGAGCGGCAGGTAGACGCCGACCGCGAAGGTCAGCGCGCGGAACCCGAGCAGCTCGATGAAGCAGGCGATCGCGACGCCGATCAGGATCAGGCCCCAGGGCAGCTTGTGCGTCAGCAGGCCTTCGATCACGGTCGCCATCAGACGCGCCTGCGGAGCCTGCAGCCGCCCGGCGCCGATGCCGTCCTCGCGCAGGATGCGCGCCTCGCCGCTCGCCGGATCGACCAGGTAGATGCCTTCCTTCTCGCCGCGGCGGGACCTCGTCGGCGTGCAGGCGCACGAACTGGTACTGCTGGTGATCCGTCAGCGACTCGATCGATTGCGACTGCGCGCGCAGCTCCGGCGCGACCGCGAAGGGCTTCGCCAGCGCGCTCTCGGTCGTCGCCGACTGGTTGAGCAGGTAGGCCGTCCAGCCGACCGCCATCACCGAGGTCAGCACGCCCGACGAGCAGCGCACCCTGCTGGCGCACCGGCGTCGCGCCGACGAGGTAGCCGGTCTTCAGGTCCTGCGAGCAGGTGCCGGCGTTGCTGATCGCGATGCACACGATCGCGCCGATCATCAGCGCCAGGCGGCTGTAGCTCGAGCCCTCCCAGCCGCAGACCAGGAACGCGCCGCAGATCGCCATGAGCACGCCGATCGTCATGCCCGGAGAGCGGGCAGGAGCGACGAGCCGACCTCGCCCGTGATGCGCGAGGAGACGACCGAGAACAGGAACCCGAGCGCGAGGATCAGGAACGCGCCGAGCAGATTCATGTGGAAGATCGGGACGCCCCAGATGAAGGCCACGATCCCGAGCGCGCCGAGGAGCAGCACCGACGACCGGCGTGTCGCGCTCTGTGCGCAGCGTCGTCGACCGCGAGCTTCGACGCCCCGCCCATCAGGCCACTGGCCGACGCGCGGATCGAGGAGACGATCGAGGGCAGCGCGCGCACCAGCGCGAAGATCCCGCCCGCCGCGACCGCACCGGCACCGATGTGCCGCACGTAGGTCGTTCCAGATCAGCACGTCGTCCATCTCGGCGATCGGAACCGTTCCCGGCGCGAGCGGACCCGTCGCCGCGCGACCCGAAGAGCATGATCATCGGGATCAGGATCAGCGACGAGAGGATCGAGCCCGCGACCATCATCACCGAGGTGCGATAGCCGATGATGTAGCCGACGCCGAGCAGCTCCGGCGCCACGTCGCAGCCGAGCGACCGCGCCCTTCAAGCCCGGGACTGCCGTCGCGACCGACTGCTTGACGCCCTGCAGGATCGCCTGGAAGAACTTGAACGCCGCGCCGATTCCGAGGCCGACGAAGACCTTGCCGGCGCTCGTGCCGCCTTCCTCGCCGGCTTCGAGGATCTCCGCGCAGGCCTTGCCCTCGGGGTAGCGCAGCACGCCGTGCTCCTTGACGATCAGGTAGCGCCGCAGCGGCACCATCATCAAGACGCCCAGGCAGCCGCCGGTCAGCGCGATCAGCGTCGTCAGCCCGACCTGCAGCGGGTAGCCGAGGAAGATCAGCGCCGGGACGCTGAACACCACCGCCGCCGCGACCGACTCCCCCGCCGAGCCCGTCGTCTGCACGATGTTGTGCTCGAGGATCGCGCGCTGGTTGTTGCGCCTGCGGATGGCCCAGATCGAGAGCACCGCGATCGGCACCGAGGCCGACGTCGTGAGCCCCACGCGCAGCGCGAGGTAGGTCGAGGCCGCGCCGAAGACGACGCCCAGGAACGCGCCCAGCACGAGCGCGCGCAGCGTCAGCTCGGGCTGGTTCTCGCTCGCCGCGACGGCGGGCTGGAAGGCGGCCGGACTGTCGCTCACGACGGGGTGCTCGAGAGACCCTCGGTCTTGCGCATTGCCACCTTCACGAGCACGAATCCGAGTGCGACGAAGAAGAGCGTCGCGAACACGTCCATGTTCATGCCGATGCTCCCCTGGAGCTTCTCGCCGATGGACTGGCACTCCGTCAGCACGTCGCTCTTGTCGCCCACGGGGATGGCCTTGAGGATCGCGCTGAAGACCCCCGTCAGCGTGCCGCCGGCGACGAGGCCGGTGGCGAAGAGCATCCCGGTCGAGATCTCGCTCTCCTCCTTCTGACCGCGCAACTTGTCGCAGACCCAACGCAGGATCCCACCGATGAAGATCGGGAATGTCGTGCTGATCGGCAGGTACACGCCCACCGCCCAGGCCAGCGGCGAGACGCCGCACAGGAAGACCGTCACGCTCAATCCGGCGCCGATCAGGAGGTAGCTCCAGTCGAGGTTCTGGGACATCACGCCCTTGATGATCGTCGCCATCAGGGTCGCCTGCGGTGCGGGGAACTTGTCCCCACCGATGCCGTGGCCGCCGGCCGTGGTGGCGAAGGCCGTGTCCAGGCCGCGGATCGTGAGGCCGATCACGAGCGTCGAGACCACCACTCCGATCATGAGTCCGATCTGCTGGCGTATCGGTGTCGCGCCGACCAGGAAGCCGGTCTTCAGGTCCTGGCTCGTTGCGCCCGCGTTCGCCGCGGCGATGCACACGATCGCGCCCACGGACAGGGCCACGGGCTGGTTGATTTCGCCGCCCAGGCCCAGGGAGACGAACACGACGCAGGTCGCCAGCAGCGTCGCGATCGTCATGGCCGAGATCGGGTTCGAAGACGATCCGATGATGCCGACGATGCGCGAGGAGACCGTGACGAACAGGAAGCCGAACACGACCATCAGCACGGCCATCAGCAGCTTGCCGCCGAGGCTGCCGGGCAGGATCGGCAGCAGCGCCAGGATCGCCGCCAGCGCCAGCGTGCCGATCACGACCAGGCCGATCGGGCATGTCGCGGTCGGTGCGCTTCTGGCTCGCCCCGCCGATTCCGCCTTTCATCGAGGCCATCGATCCCATCAGCGACTTCACGATCGTCGGCATGCGTGCGGATGAGCGTGATGATGCCCGCCATCGTCACCGCGCCAGCGCCGATCAGACGCACGTAGGCGCGGTAGTAGCGCTCGGGGTCGTTCGAGAGGCGCCAGGCATCGATCTTCGCCGCGGAGAAGCCCAGCGACGCCAGTTGCGCGTCGACGGTCGCGTCGGGAATCGCCAGCACCGTCAGCAACGGGATCAGCACCAGCCATGCGATCACGCTGCCCGAGACCATGATGCCGCCGATCTGCGGGCCGAGGATGTAGCCGACCCCCAGGTACTCGGGCGAGATTTCGGACGAGACGACCGCGTTCGGCAGTTTCGAGGTCGGCGCTCGTCGCGAAAGTGACCGTGTCCTTCCAGCAAGTTGAAGATCGTGTTCAGCGCCTTGTAGACGGCGGCGATCGCGACGCCGCCGAACACGAGACCGGCCATCTTGCCGCCCTTCTCGCCGGCGATCAGCACGTCCGCGCAGGCCGCGCCCTCGGGATAGGGCAGGTTGCCGTGCTCGGCGACGATCAGCGAGCGACGCAACGGCACCATCATCAGCACGCC
This sequence comes from uncultured Planctomycetota bacterium, assembly GCA_963829015.1. Classification (GTDB taxonomy): domain Bacteria; phylum Planctomycetota; class UBA1135; order UBA1135; genus JADJLZ01. Next base: position 2,186,339 of record CAWHGR010000001.1, read on the forward strand.
GAGCACGCCACCGAATGCGGCCAGCGTCATGATCGTGAGGTAGTTGAAGTACTCCGGCCCCTTCGATCCTGCGGAGAGGAACAGCAGCGCCGGGATCGTGAAGGCCACGCCCGAGGCGACCGACTCGCCGGCCGAGCCGATCGTCTGCACGATGTTGTTCTCGAGGATCGTCGCGCGCCCGAACAGGCGCAGCACCGAGATCGAGAGCACCGCGATCGGAATCGAGGCCGAGACCGTCAGGCCGGCCTTGAGCGCGAGGTAGACCGACGACGCGCCGAAGAGGATTCCGAACAGCGCGCCGAAGATCACGGCCTTGGGCGTGAACTCCGCGACGTTCTGCTCGGCGGCGATGAAGGGTTTGTGCTCGACCGCAGGCTTCGAACTCTCTTCCGCAGCGGGGCCGTGTCCCAAGGCACTCCTCCTGGAGCTGGATGTGGGAGGCGCGCGGCGCCTCCACGGGGGGGCCAGGATGCTATCGCCCCGTTCGGGGCGTTCCAAGGCGCAGTCTCAGGGCGTCACGCGCCAGAGCACGCCGTCGGTGCCGTCGAGCACGTACAAGACGCCGCTCGAGGTCTGCGTCAGCGAGAAGGCGTGGCCGGCCGGGAAATTCGGCGTCGTGACGGCGCTCGTGCAGTCGACCGAGAGCGGGCAATCGCAGGTGCCGTCGAGCCGCTTGCGGCGCAGCACGCCCGTGCCCGCGTCGATCCAGTAGATCTCGCCGGCCGACGTCACGAGCGGCGAGAGCGGCGCGTCGAGTTGCGCGCTCGCGGCCGGGCCCTCGACCGTGCCGGGCGTGCCGTCGCCCGCGACCGTGGCCGTCGAGCCGAACCAGCCGCCGAAGGGGTTGGTGGACGTGATCTGCAGCGAGCGCAGGCGCTGGCCCAGGCCGTTGTCGCCGCGTTCGCTGACGATCACCTGCTGGTTGCAGGAGAGCGACAGGCCGGTGGGCGTGTCGAAGGCCGAGAAGGTGATGTCGCCGTCGTCGAAGCCGGCCGTGCCGCTGCCCGCCAGCGTGGTCACCAGTCGGAAGCCCGAGCTCTCGGTCACCATGCGCACGGCGTGGTTGCCGGTGTCGGCCACGATCACCGAGGGCACGCTCTCGCTGGTGGTCACGAGCTGCGTCGGCGCGCTGAAGCCGAAGCGCGCCACGTTGCTCGCGCCGCTGGCGACGCCGTCGGCGAAGCCCGGCGTCTCGCTCGGCAGGCCGGCGTAGATCCCGAGCGTGTTCGCGCTGACGCGGTCGCAGGTGAGCAGCGTGTTCGAGTCGTGCTCGACCAGCACGAGGTGCGTCGCGTCGAGCACGGCCAGCCCAGAGAGCTGCGGTGTGCCGGACAGGCCCTGCAGCGCGAGCACGAAGGCCACCGCGCCCGGCCCGACGAGCTGCGTCTCGACCGGCGTCACGCCCGAGACGTCGATCGCGACGACGGTCGCGTTCTGCCCGGTGACGTAGAGCAATTCCGCGCCCTGGGCCGCGGTGATCTGCGAGTAGGGCCCGATCACGAGCGTCGCGAGCGGCACCGCGACCGGCGTCTGCGGCGGGCTGAAGACCTGGTTCGGGCCAGCGCAGCCGCTGACGCCGACCGTGCTCGGGGGAAAGGTGAGCGCGCCGGGCGCGCCGTCGCTGGCGGCGTTGCGGCAGGCAGGCAGGAGGCTGGCGACGAGGAGCAGCGCGCGGGCAGGGAGTCGCGGGAACATGCGGGCAGTCTCCCTCGCGCGCGGCGGCCAAGCAAGGACCTCGAAGCCGAGCCGACCGGCCTCGGGGCCGGCTGAGCGCGGCCCATCCGCCCCCCCGCCGCCAGGGCCCGCGTGTCCGCGGATCACAGACTTTGCCAGGGCAGCGCCGTCACGCGCTCGCTGAGCTGCTCGGGCCGCTCGCAGCGGCAGACGACGAACCCGCGTCGCGCGCGCTTCGCATAGCTGTCGAGGAACAGCTCCAGGTGTCGCGCGTCCTCGACCCGTGGGTTCTTCGTCCACTTGACCTCGATCGGGATGTCCTCCTTGGGACACTCCCAGACGAAATCGACTTCGGCGCCCGAGGTCGTGCGCCAGAACGAGAGCTCGTGGCCGCGGCCCAGGTAGCGCGCGCGGTGCAGGAGTTCCAGCGCAACCCAGTGCTCGAGGAGTTCGCCTCCGCTCGAGGACAGCACGCCGGCGTCGAAAGGCTGGCCGGTCGCCGCGTTGCGCACGCCCAGGTCGAAGAGGTAGAAGCGCGGGGTGCTCAGGAGCCGCCGGCGTCCGCTCTTCGAATAGGGTTGCAGACGGTGTCCGACGAAGGTGTCGAGCAGCACGTCGAAGTAGTTCCTCAGCGTCGGCAGCGCGATGCCGCTCTCCTGCGAGAGCTTGCTCAGGTTCACGATGCGCCCGGACTCGATGGCCACCAGGCGCAGGAAGGTGCTGAACGAGCCCAGATCGCGGACCAGCGCTTCGCGCCGGATCTCCTCTTCTAGGTACAGGTCGACGTAGGCCTCGAGCGTGCGCGCCGCCGTGGTCTCCCCCTCGCCGACGACTCCGGGCAGCGAGCCGAAGAGCAGCCGCCGCTCCAGCGAGCGCTCGGGAAAGGGCGCGGGCAGGCGGCCCTTCGGCCCTGCGCGCGGCCCGATCAGACCCTCGACGCCCTCTTCCCAGCGCACGAGCGGGAAAATCGAGTACAGGTGCGCCCGCCCCGGGAGCAGGTTGGCGCTGCCGCGCCGCAGCCGGCGTGCCGAACTGCCCGTGAGGAAGAACTCGAAGCGCCCCTTGTTCGCATCGTAGAGCGCCTGCACTTCGTCGAGCAGCGCCGGCACGCGTTGAACCTCGTCGACGATGACGCGCTTCACGTGCTTCGGCAGGGCGCGCACCAGGCCGCTGAAGCGTTCCGGTTCCGCCTCGAGGCGGCGCCGCAGCGCGTTGTCCTGCAGGTCGAAGACCGCGCTGCCCGGGCCGGCCGCGATCTGCCGCAGCAGTTCGGTCTTGCCCGTCTGGCGCGCGCCCAGCAGGAGGCGCACCTTGCCGCGGGATTCGGCGCCGCCCAGCGGCTCGAGGAGTTGCCGGAGGTGAAACATGTCGCTGTAGATTCTACCGTAGACTCTACAGCGACATATCGGATTCTACGGGGCGCGAGCCAGCCCCTACTTCACCGGGAACCCGCGCTTGCGCATCAGCGCCGCCGTGCCCGGGTCGCGGCCGCGGAAGGCGCGGTAGCCCTCGGCGGGATCGATGGTGTTGCCGACCGAGAAGACGTGCTCCTTCAGCTTCTTCGCCGTTGCCGGGTCCCAGGGGCTCTTGGCCTCGACGAAGGCCTCCCAGGCGTCGGCGGCGAGCGTGTCCGACCAGAGGTAGCTGTAGTAGCCGGCCGCGTAGTCGTCCGAGGAGAACAGGTGCAGGAACTGCGTCGTGCGGTGGCGCATGACGATCTCCTTGGGCATGCCGAGAGCCGCCAGCGTGTCGCGCTCGAAGGCTGCCGGGTCGATCGGCGTCTTGGGTGTGGCGCTCATGTGCAGCTTCATGTCCACCAGCGCGGCCGAGAGGTACTCGACGGTGGCGAAGCCCTGGTTGAAGGTCGAGGCCTTCTCGATCTTCTCGACCAGCTCCTTGGGCATCGGCTCGCCGGTCTTCCAGTGCAGCGCGAACTGGTTGAGCACCTCGGGCGTCTCGAGCCAGTGCTCGAGCACCTGGCTGGGGAACTCGACGTAGTCGCTGAAGACGGCCGTGCCCGAGAGCGCGGGGTAGGTCACGTTCGAGAGCAGGCCGTGCAGCGCGTGGCCGAACTCGTGGAACATCGTGCTGGCGTCGTCCCAGCTGATCAGCACCGGCTCGCCCGGGGCGCCCTTCACGAAGTTGGTGTTGTTCGAGACGATGGTCGTGATCGGCTGGGCGAAGCGCTCCTGGTTGCGGTAGGCGTTCATCCAGGCGCCCGAGCGCTTGCCGGTGCGCGCGTAGGGATCGAAGTACCACAGGCCCACGTGCCCGCCGGCGGCGTCGGTGACCTCGTAGACCTGCTCCTCGGGCACGAGCAGCGGGATGCCCGTGAGCGGCTTGAACGAGAGGCCGAAGAGGCGCTTGGCGGTGTAGAAGAGCGCGTCGCGCATCTTCTCCAGCTGCAGGTAGGGCGTGATCGCGTTCTGGTCGAGGTCGTACTTCGCCTTGCGCACCTTTTCGCTGTAGTAGCGGTAGTCCCAGCCCTCGATGGTGATGCCGGCGCCTTCCTTGTCGGCCAGCGCCTGCATGTCGGCGACTTCCTCGTGCACGCGCGCGACGGCCGGCTTCCAGACATCCTCCATCAGCTTGAGCGTCGCCTCGGGCGTCTTGGCCATCGACTGGTCGAGGCGCCAGTGCGCATGGGTCTTGAAGCCCAAGAGCTTGCGCGCGCTCGGCGCGCAATTCGAGGATCTGCGTGATCAGCGCCTTGGTGTCGCGCGCGTCGCCGTTGTTGCCGCGGTTGTAGAACGTGCGCCAGACCTTCTCGCGCAGCTCGCGCTTGTCGGAGTAGGTCAGGAAGGGCTCCATGCTGGAGCGCGTGTTGACGATCGCCCACTGGCCCTTCTTGCCCAGCGCCTCGGCGGCGGCCGCGGCAGAGGCCTTGACCGAGTCGGGCAGGCCCGCGAGGTCGGCTTCCTTGTCGATGAAGAGCGGGTAGCCGGCCTCGTCGGCCATGATGTCCTGGTTGAAGGTCGCGAACAGGCTGGCCAGCTTGCCGTTGATCTCCATCATGCGCGCCTTGGCGGCCTTGTCGAGCTTGGCGCCGGCGTGCACGAAGTTGGAGTAGTCGAGCCAGGCCAGGCGCTGTTGCTCGGTCGTGAGCTTCGAGGTCGCGCGCGCCTCGTAGACCTTCGCGATGCGCGCGAAGAGCTTCTCGTTCTGCACGATCTTGTCGCCCAGCTCGGCCAGCCTGGGCGCCATCTCGTTCTCGACCGCCTGGAACTCGGGCGTGCTGAGCGTCGCGGCGAAGATGTCGAAGACGGTCCGCACGCGGCCGTAGGCCCGGCCGGCGTTCTCCAGGGCCGCGATGGTGTTCTCGAACGTGGGCGCGGCGGGGTTCCCCGCGATCGCGTCGATCTCGGCCAGCTCCTCGGCCATCGTCGCCTCGAGCGCGGGCTTGAAGTCCGCGACCTTGACGCGCTCGAGCGGCGGCACGCCGCCGAAGGGGCCGGACCAGGGATTGAGCAGCGGGTTGCCGCTGGCGCTGAACGTCGGGCCGGCGGGCTTCTTGGGGGTCGTCGGTGTCGTCACGGAGTGGCAGCCGAGGAGTGCAAGGAGGGAGAGGGCGGTGAGGGGGCGCATCATGGGCGCGCCAAGATACACGCCGCCCGCTACGCAGTCTCCTTGTGCGCCGGGTTGCCCGCCGGCGGCTCCGAGAGGCGCACTTCCTTGCCGTCGCTGGTGAGGTGCCGCGCCGCGCCCTCCTCGAGCGTGAAGAGGTGCACGGGCTTCCGCCACAGCTGCGCCAGCGTCTTGAGCGTCTCGCCCGCCGCCGCGAGCTCGAGGTCGCGCCCGTCGTGGTGGTGCTCGAGCGTCAGCTCGCCGCGGCCTTCGTGGTCGTCGTCGACGAGTTCGATGCGCGGCAGGCCGGCCCAGGAGAATTCCTGCAGCAGCTTCTCCTTGACCGTTCGCCAGTCGCGCTCGAGCACCTCGGTGCGGCCGGTGCGGCTGTTCCTGCCGTAGACGAAGAGGCTCGACTTCTGCGCGAACTCCTCGTCCGACGAGCTCGTCGAGGAAGCTCGCGTCGTTGTGGATGCGCCGCAGGCGGAAAAGATCCAGGCCGCGCTCCTCGGCGTGGCGCCAGAGTTCGATGCCGAGCTTGTAGGGGTTGAGCTGGCCGGGGGCCGCGGCCGTGGCGCCGCTGTGGCAGTCGGCGAAGTCGACCACCTCGGAAGGATCGAGCACGCCGCCGGTCAGGATGCGGCTGTGCCAGAGCGAGGCCCAGCCCTCGTTCATGACCTTGGTCATGCGCTGCGGCAGGAAGTAGTAGGCCTCCTCGCGCACCAGGCGCACGATCTCGCGCTGCCAGCCCTCGAGCTCGCAGCGCTCGAGCAGGAAGCCCAGCACGTCGTAGGTCGGCGGGCCCGTGCGCGCGGCGGCGCGCTCGCCCGGCGCCGCGGTGCGCTCGCGGTCGCCCATGACCGCGTCGAGCGAGCGCCGCGCGCGCTCGATCGGGCCGCTGCGCTGGTCCTCGCCGCGGCGGTTCTGCATGTGCTCGCGCAGCGGCAGGAACGGGTCGACCAGGTTGTCCAGCGACAGCGCGCGGTCGAGGAAGATCTCGACCGTGTCCTGGCCCAGGCGGTCGATCGACTCGCGCACGCGCGTGGCATGGTCGGCCATGCGGTCGAGCATCTTGCGCTCGGTGGGCTGGAACCAGACGTTGTGCTTGAAGAAGTCGGCGTGCCCGCAGACGTGCGCGATCACGAGCTTCTGCTCCATGTCGGAGTTCGTGCGCACCAGGTAGGCGTAGGCCGGATCGTTGTTGATCACCAGCTCGTAGATCTTCGAGAGCCCGTACTTCTGGCCCTTCTCGAGGCGCTCGTAGTCCATGCCGAAGCGCCAGGAGGGATAGCGCACCGGGAAGCCGCCGTAGGAAGCCAGCGCGTTGACGTCGCGCGCGTCGAGCATCTCGAAGACGATCTCGAAGAAGTCCAGGCCGCGCTCGCGCGCCACGCCCTGGATGCGGCGCACCTCCTCGCGCAGACCCGGCCGGCAGCTCGCCCGCGCGCCCCATCTCAGCGCCCCCTGCCGAGGAAGACGCGGATCGCGTCGGCGATGCCCTCGCGGTCGTTGATCGCGGCCGTGACCAGGTTCTCGCTGCCCGCCAGCGCGGCGTCGAGGTCCTTCTTGAACTGGCCCGAGCCGTAGGCGCTCTTGACCTGGCCGTAGCAGAACTGGTTCACGCGCGGCAGCAGCTCGTCGCGCAGGAGCGTGATGCAGCGCTCGGTGTCGCGCGCGCTCCAGTTGTCGCCGTCGGAGTAGTGGAACGGGTAGATGTTCCAGTCCTCGGGCCGGTACTTGTCGAGCACCAGCTGCAGCACGAGCTCGTAGGCGGAGCTGATCTTGGTGCCGCCCGACTCGCGCAGGTGGAAGAAGGACTGCTGGTCGACGACCTTGGCGACCGCGTCGTGCACGATGTAGACGACGTCGATGTTCTTGTACTGGCTGCGCAGCCAGGTATCGATCCAGAAGGCCTTGATGCGCACGATGTCCTTCTGCTCGCGGCCCATCGAGCCCGAGACGTCCATGACGTGGAAGATCACGGCCGAGGAGTCGGGCTGCGGGTGGCTCTTGCGCGCAGCGGAAGCGCTCGTCGTCGGGGATCGGCACCACGCGCGGGTCGGAGGGGTCGAGTCAGGCCGCTGCCGATCGTGCGCCGCAGCGCGTTGCGGTAGGTGCGCCGGAAGTGGCGCAGCGAGCGCGGGCCCGCACTCGCGCAGGCCGCTGTAGCGCCCGCCCTCGGAGATCGATGCAGCGGTCGCCGCGCGGCGGATGTCGGGCAGTTCGAGCTCCTCGCCCAGCATGCGCGCCAACTCCTCGAGCTCGACCTCGACCTCGAACAGGTGCGCGCCCTCCTGCTCGCCCGCCGCGCCGGCGCCCTCGCCCTCCTTGGCCTCGCCCGCCGAGCGGGTCGCCCTTGTCGCCCGGGCCCTGGCCGACGCCCTGCTTGTTCTCGCCGAAGCGCAGGCGCGGCAGTTCGATCTGCGGCACGGGGATCGAGACCGCGTGCTCGCCGCGCCGGCCCAGCAGTTCGCTGGTCGAGAGGTACTTGCGCAGGTCGCCGCGCAGGCGCCCGCGCACGATCTCGCGGAAGCGCGCCCGGTCGCGATCGATGCGGAACATGCGCTGCCCCCCCGCCGCTCAGGCGGCCTGCTGCACCTCGCCGCCGCGCTTCGCCTCGCCACGCGAGAACAGGCTCGCGACGTACTGCAGCACCTCGTCGGCCGCGACCTCGTCGTAGCCGAACTCGCGCATCAGCCGGTCGCGGATGACCGCGATCTTCTCCTGCGCGTCGGGGTCGACGACGGTCGAGACCAGGCTCGTGAGCTGGATCGTGTCGCGCCGGTCCTCGAAGGTCTTGAGCTCGAGCGCGCGCGACAGGCGCGCGTTCTCGCGGTAGTCGAAGGTGCCGCCCTCGAGGTGCACCGCGGCGATGTAGTTCATCAGCTCGTGGCGGAAGTCGCCCTTGCGCGACTCGGGGATCTCGATCTTCTCCTCGATCGAGCGCATCAGGCGTTCGTCGGGATCGCTCTCGCGCCCGGCCGGGTCGACGACCTTCTCGCGCGTGACCCAGGCCTTGACGTTGTCGATGTACTTCGAGCACAGGCGGTCGATGGCCTCGCGGTCGGAGACGATCGCCAGCTGCACTTCGCGCTTGACGGTCTCCTCGTACTCCTCGCGCGCGCTGGCGACGAGCTGCACGTAGCGCTTGCGCGTCTCCTCGTTGGAGACCAGGCTGTGGTGCCGCAGGCCCTCCTCGAGCGCCTCGAGCACCTGCAGCGGGCCGACGCTCTGCGTTTCGGAAGCGAGGCAGGTGGCGATGCGGTCCTGCACGTAGCGCGGCGAGATGCCCTGCATGCCCTCGCGCGGGCAGGCCTCGCGGATCTCCTTCACCTGCTCGGGGTGGAAGCCCGGCACCTCCTGGCCGTCGTAGAGCTTGGCCTTCTGCAGCAGCGAGAGGCTCGGGTGCGTCGGGTCGTCGAGGCGCGTCAGCACGGCCCACAGGGCCGCGATCTCGAGCGTGTGCGGCGCCAGGCTCGTGCCGGCCGTGCGCTGCTTGCCGAACTGGCGGCGGTAGATCTCGACCTCGTCGGAGTAGGCCAGGTTGTAGGGCACGTCGATCTTGATCGTGCGGTCGCGGAAGGCCTCCATCAGGTCGTTGGCCGCGAGCTTCTTGTACTCGGGCTCGTTGGTGTGCCCGAGGATCACCTCGTCGATGTGCGTCTGGGCGAACTTGCGCGGCTTGATGGTGTGCTCCTGCGTCGCGCCCAGCAGGTCGTAGAGGAAGGCCACGTCGAGCTTGAGCACCTCGACGAACTCCAGCAGGCCGCGGTTGGCGACGTTGAACTCGCCGTCGAAGTTGAAGGCGCGCGGGTCGGAGTCCGAGCCGAACTCGGCGATCTTGCGGTAGTTCAGGTCGCCCGTGAGCTCGGTCGAGTCCTGGTTCTTCTCGTCCTTGGGCTGGAAGGTGCCGATGCCCACGCGGTCGCGTTCGCTGAGCAAGAGGCGCCGCACGCGCACGTGCCCGACGACCTTCTGCCAGTCGCCGGCGTAGCGCTGCAGCAGCTGCTGCTGGTAGAAGCGGCTGACCGGGTCGAGCTCGCCGTCGATGCGCAGCCGGTAGTCGCGCCGCAGCTTCTTGTTGAGCCGCTCCTCGACCGCGCGGCGCGCCTCGAACGGCACGAGCAGCAGCGGCTCCTGGTTCATCGGCGAGGGAATCTCCGCGCCGTCGATCTGCCAGCTGAAGGTGTAGAGCGCGCCCTCGTCGGTGCGCGAGTAGGCCTCGAGCCCGCGCTTCAGGAGCCGCGCGATCGTGCTCTTCGACGAGCCGACCGGTCCGTGCAGGAGCAGCACGCGCCGCTCGGGACCCAGGCCGCGCGCGCCGGCGCGCAGCGTCTGGACCATGCGGTTGAGCGGTCCGTCGAGGCCGTAGACGGCGTCCTCGCCCTCGCCCAGCGGGTCGTCGAAGAGCTTCCAGCGCACGGGAGCGCCGCGGCGCTTGGGCCGCACGCAGCCGTGGCTCTCGATCATGTCGAGCAGCCGCTGCCAGGCGTTGCGCGCCAGCACCGGGCGCGCCTCGACCTGCTGCAGGTATTCCTGGAAGCTGCCCTCCCAGTGGGCCGCGGCCCAGCGCGAGCCGGGCGTGCTGTCGCGGACGAGGTCGAAGATCGGTTGGGGTTGATCGCTCATGGACTGCCGTTCCCGCGCCTCGGGGATGCCGGGGGGGCCTGTCCTCCAATCGTCGCGATCCCCTGAAAGCTGTAGACGGGCCTGCCCCTAGGCCGGCTTCGACGCGCTTGCCAGGGAGCACGGTTCATTCCTTGGACGGGGCCCGGGAGATCGGAGATGATCGGACCCCCATGCAGCTCCTCGACGCCGTCCTGCGCGCCACGCTGGCCGCCAGCCTGGTTTCGGCCCCGCTCGCCTGCGATTCGCCCCGCGCCGCCGGGGCGGCCTTCGACGCCGACCGCGCCTGGAAGGACCTGGAGCACATCGTCGCCTTCGGCGCACGCCCGGCGGGCTCGCCGGCCAACGAGGAGCAGCGCAAGTGGATCGAGGCCGAACTCAAGGCCGCCGGGCTCGCGCCGCAGCGCGAGGCCTTCAAGCCCGTGACGCCCGCCGGTCCGATCGAGATGGCCAACGTCTACGCCGACCTCGTCTCGGCCGATCCGCAGGCGGAGACCGTGATCCTGGCCTCGCACTTCGACACCAAGCTGGCCAAGGACCGCTTCCCCAAGCCCTTCGTCGGCGCCAACGACGGCGGCTCGAGCACCGCGGTGCTGCTCGAGCTCGCACGCGTGCTGGCCAAGGCCGGTCCGCGCGCGCTCTCCTACCGCTTCCTGTTCCTCGACGGCGAGGAGGCCGTGCGCTGGGACTGGGCCGGCGAGGACAACACCTACGGCTCGCGCCAGCACGCCAAGGCGCTCTCGAAGTCCGGCGCCGACCGCAAGGTGCGCGCGCTGATCCTGCTCGACATGATCGGCGACAAGGAGCTCAAGATCTTCCGCGACACGAACTCCGACCGGCGCCTGCAGACGCTCTTCTTCGAGGCCGCGCGCGCCAGCGGCCTGGGCCGGAACGTGGACGGCACGGCCGAGGAGATCAGCGACGACCACCTGCGCTTCCGCGAACTGGGCATCCCCTGCCTGGACCTGATCGACCTCGACTACGGCCCGCAGAACGCGTACTGGCACACGCCCGAGGACACGCTCGAGCACTGCTCCAAGGACTCGCTCGCGGCGGCGGGCAAGATCGTGCTGGCCGGCCTGCCGGCGCTCGAGGCCGACTTCCACCGGCCGCGCTGAAGCGCGCTACTTGCCGCCCGCGACGACGGTCACGAGCGGCTGCTCGAGGTGCAGCGAGCCGGCGCGCAGCGAGTCGAAATCCAGCACCAGGTTGGCGTTCTCCTGGGCCTCGACCACCAGGCGCAAGGTGCACTCCTCGCCGCCCGCGAGCGGCTCGAGGAACAGCGGCGGCGCGCGCAGCGGCAGCTCCTCGAAGCTCGGGCGCTCGCCGCTCTTCGCCGCGGCGCTGATCCAGCGCGCGCCGGAGAGCTTGAGCCAGAGCGAGCGCGGCTGCAGGCCCGGCCGCGAGCCTTCGCCCGCGCTGGAGAAGAAGCCCGCGTTGCGCACGGGCACGTCCACCAGCCAGGTCGTGTTCGAGAGCCGCTCGATGCGCAGCGGACCGGCCACGAGGTGCGGCAGTGCGCCGGCGCGCTTGGCGACCAGCGCCGCCGGGTCGCTGCTCGAGAGCTGTCCGGCCGGCGCGACCTCGAGCAGCAGCACGGGCAGCAGGAGCTCGCTCGAGGCGAAGCGCTCGAGGCTGGCGGGCAGCAGCGCGAGCTCGCGCTCGCCCAGCTTGCGCATGTTCGCGCCCGGGGCGCGCGGGCTCTCGGTCGTGACGCTCGCCGCCTGGCGCTCGCCCTCGCGCGCCAGCAGGATCGCGCAGGCGATGTTCGTGCGCCGCTGCAGGAAGCCGGCGATGGCGCGCGACTCCGCGCGCGAGAGCGGGTAGGGACCCTGGCCGCCCGCGGCGCCCGCGCGCGCGTCCCAGCCCTGCGGGAAGTCGTGCGCCAGGTCGACACGCGGGCCCGCGCCGTCCTCCTCCGCGACCGCGTGCAGGCCGCGGTCGGGTTCGGGCAGCACGATCAGGTAGAGCACGCTGTTCTTGACGAACTTGGTCCAGGTCTCGCTCGGGTGCGCGCAGAGCTCCTGCACGGCGTCCAGGAACACCAGGCTGGCGGGCGGCGCGAGCGCAGCTGCCGGCGCGTTGCCGGCGAAGGGCGAGCGCGGGTCGAGCGTGGCGAAGAAAGCCGGCCGGCGGTCGCGCTCGTAGCCGTTGCGCTCGCCCACGGCCAGCACGTACAGCTCGCGGCCCTGCGCGCTCTTGCCGATCGTCAGGCGCTCGATCGAGTCGGGGTAGGCGCGAGCGAGCGCGTCGAGCGCCGTCAGCCAGGCCTGCTCGTCCACGCGCCCGCGCGCGTCGCGCGGCAGGGCAGCGAACGAGGGCACGGCCGGGGCGGCCGCGACGTCCTGGGCGGGCGCGGGCGCCGTCTGGGGAGCGGGGGCCGGCACGGGCGCGGGCTGCGGATCCTGGGCCAGGGCGAGCGTCGCCGCGAGCCACAGGACCGCGCCGCTCACGGCTTGACCTCGCGCCGCATGGGCACCGTGAAGGGGCTCTCGAGCGCGATCTGGAAGACCGAGTTCGCCGGCGCGGTGGCGACCCAGCGCAACTCGCGCGAGCTCGCCCCGCCGGGCAGCTCGGGCAGCTTGACCTGCTCCTCGCCCACGATCAGGCGCGCACCGGGCGGCAGCACGAGCGTCAGCCCGAGCTGGGCCGCGCGCGTGCCGGCGCTGCCGGCCCAGTTGGGACTGGTCGAGAGCGCCGTCGGCAGCCGGCCCTTGTTCTCCACGCGCGCGCGCAGCGTGCAGACCTCGCCGTCGCGCTTGCACTCGACCACGCGCAGGTCGAGCTGTGGCAGCGCGCGCAGGCAGTCGAGCACGAAGGCGCCCGCCGGCCCGACCGCGGCCGCCAGGCTCTTCTCGGGCGGGTTGCGCCGCAGGAGCGGGTCGAAGCCGCCGACCAGCGCGCTGCGCCCGCCCTCGAGCTCGACCGGGTGCCAGTCGGTGAAGCCGATCCCGCCGCGCGTGCTGTCGAGCCAGTGCATCCAGGCGCGGTCGATTTCGGGCGGCGGCGGCGGCGCGTTCTCGCCCTGCGCGCGCGGCTCGTCGAGGCGCGCATCGGTCAGGCTGACCGAGCGCCCGCTGGCACTCGACTCGACCAGCGCGCCCCACAGTGCGACCTCGGCGCCGATCGCGCCCAGGACTTCGTGCACCCACTCGAGTGCGGCACCCGGGCGCGGCTCGCCATGCGCCTCGGAGAGCGAGCGCGCCTTGACATAGGTGCGATTGCTCGTGTGCGAGAGGATCCCGGCCAGCGTGTCGTAGGCGGCCGACTCCAGCGCCGGCCGCAGCCCGCCCTGGCCGTCGGCGAAGGCGATCTCGCCGTGCTCGCCCTGGAACAGCAGCACCAGCAGCGTGCGGCGCGTGAGCCACAGGTCGGCCAGCGCGTGCGCGATCGGGGCGCTGAGCGGCAGCGGGCGCAGCAGCGTCCCGCTCTCGCGCTTCTCCCAGCCGACCGGGAACGAGAGGTCGAGCGAGATGCCGCCCGGCGGGTCCTCGTTGTAGCTGCCGTCGCCGTCGTCGTCGCGACCCTCGGGCACGCGCCGGTAGCGCAGCGTGTCGAAGGGCCGCGCGCGCGCCAGCAGTCGCGGATCGGAGGAGCGCGTCCACTCGCCCTCGGGATCCTCGATCAGCATCTCGAGGATCTGGCCGTCCTTGTCGAGATCGTCGGGGCCGTCCTCGTCCACGCGGCCGTCGCCGTCGTCGTCGACCGGCGTCAGGTCGCGGCCGTCGCCCTTGCCCGCGCGCGCCAGTTCGAGCGCATCGGGCGAGGCGCAGGGCAGGGCGCAGATCGAGAGGCCGGGCGGGATGTCGGCGGCGTGCGCGAAGAGCTCGCCGCAGGCCTGCAGCACGGCCTCGCAGCCGGAGAGCGAGAGCCCGTCGAGCCCGCCGACCAGGAAGACGGTCGGGCGCGCGGCGAGCTCGCCCCCGCCCGGGGCCCCGAAGACGATGCCGCGGACCTTGCCCGCGAGCTCGATGCGCTCGACCTGCAGCGTCGTCTGCGAGCCGGCGAGCGCGTCCAGGAAGGCGTCGATCTCCGCAGGCTTGTGGTAGCGCGGCTCCCAGACGGGCGGCGGCGGCTTGGCGGCGGGCGCGGGCGCGGGCGCGGGCGCGGCCGAAGGCTGCGGGTCCTGGTTCGCGCGTGGCAGTCCTGCAATGCAGCACAGCGCCGCGGCCACTGCCGCGAGCCGCATCCTGCTCTCCTGCCTGCGCCTCGGTTGCATCGCCTGGTGGTTCCTCGCTCGCGGTCCGCTCCAGCTATCGCACGCGCTGCCTGCAGCGCTTGAGGGTCTAGGGATCGACGGACGCGCCCGCCCTGCGGCGCAGGGGAAACGATTCCGCCCTGGGAACGCCGTCTGTTGGCAAAGCTTCCCGAAAACCTGCCCGCGCGTCAGCCCGAATCCGCAGAGAGTTCGCGCGCGACCTCGTCGGGGTCCGCCTGGGCTTCCCCGGCCGCTGCCGTGGCCTGGGGCACGATCTCGACCACGCGCTCGCCGCTCTCGGCGTCGAGTTCGGCGCGGCTCTCCAGTGCGCGGCCCGGCGGCTGCTGGCCGCGCTCGACGAAGCGCTCGGCCTGGGCCAGTTCGACCGAGACCTGGCGCGAGACGCCCTTCGTCTCCATCGTGACGCCGTAGAGCGAATCGCAGGCGACCATCGTGCCCTTGTTGTGCGTCACGACGACGAACTGCGTCGTCTTGCGGTAGCCCGCGAGCATGCCCAGGAAGCGGTCCACGTTGGCGTCGTCGAGCGCCGCATCCACCTCGTCGAGGATGCAGAAGGGGCTCGGGCGCGCCTCGAAGACCGCGAACAGGAGCGCCAGCGCGGTCAGCGTGCGCTGGCCGCCCGAGAGCAGGCCGATCGAGAGCATCTCGCGGCCGGGCGGGCGCGCGACGATGTCCACGCCGGCCTCGAGCACGTCGACGCCCTCCTCGAGCTTGACCTCGGCCCGGCCGCCGCCGAAGAGCTGGCGGAAGATGCGGCCGAAGTTCTCGGCCACCTGCACGAAGGTCTCCTCGAAGAGCCGCTTGGACTCGCCGTCGATGGTGCTCACGGCCTCGTCCAGCGCGGCGCGCGCGGCGGCCAGGTCGGCGCGCTGCGTGCGCAGGAACTCCAGGCGTCCGCCGACCTCGCTGAGCTCGCCCAGGGCCTCCATGTTGACCGGGCCGATCTTGTCCAGGCGCGCCTTGTGCTCGCGCACCTCGGCGTCGAGCGCCTCCAGCGCGCCCGGCTCGAGCAACTCGGGCTCGAGCGCGAAGCCCGACTCGAGCGCGCCCGGCGCGAGCGCCAGCTCCTCCTCGGCGCGGCGCAGGATCTCCTGCTGCTCGAGCTCCAGGCGCTGCTGCTCCAGGCGTGCGCGCGAGAGCTCCTCGCCGCGCTGCTCGAGCTCGCGCGTGACGGCCTCGACGCGCTGGCGCAGGACCTGCGCCGAGCTGCGGCCCTGCTCGACGCGCTGGCGCAGTTCGGAGAGGCGCTCCTCGGCCCGCGCACGCTCCTCCAGGCGCTGTGCGCTCTGCTGCGCCAGCTCGCCGCACTGCTGCTCCAGCGCCTGCGCCGTCGCGGCGTGCTCGCCGGCCAGGCGCGCCGCCCGCGCGCCCTCGAGCTCGAGCTCCTCGAGCGCGCGCGCGAGGTCGGAGACGCGCCGCGAGAGGCCCTCGTGCTCGGCGCGCGCGCGCGTCGCGTCCAGCTGCGCCTCGGCGTTGCGCTCGGCCAGCGCGCCGCGCTGCTCCTCGGCAGCCGCGCGCTCGCGCTCCGAGCTCGGCCAGCGCCGCGCTCTCGCTCTCGTAGCGTTCGCGGGCCGCCGCTTCGCGTGTGCGCGAGCTCTCGAGCTCGCCGGAGAGGCGCTCGATCTCGCCTGCCGCGGCCGTGCTCTCGGCGCCGAGCGAACGCTCGGCCGCCTCCAGGTCCGCGAGCCGCGCGCGCGCGGTCGCAAGCTCGCTCTCGGCCTGCGCGCGCTGCGTGCGCCGCGCCTCGAGCTCCTGGCTCGAGCGCTCCCACTCGCGCTGCAGCGCCAGGCGCTGGCCGGCCAGCTCCGCGCGCCGCTCTTCGAGCTGCGCCAGGGCGCGCGCGTGCTGCTCCACGGCCGCGCGCAGGTCGTCGGCCGAGGAGCGCCGGCCGACGGCGCCCTGCACCAGGCCGCGCGCGCCGGCCAGCACGCCGGCCGCGTCGACCAGCTCGCCCTCGAGCGTCACCGCAGCGCAGCCCGGGGTGCAGGCGCACCAGCTCCAGCGCCGCGTCGAGATCGCGCGCGACGAAGACGTCGCCGGCCAGCAGCGCGGCCAGCGCCTCGAAGCCCGGCGGGCAGCGCACGTGCTCGGAGAGCCGGCCCTGCTGCAGCCCGGCCGCGGGCGCCTCGGGCAGTGCGCGGACGCGCGCCGTGGCGCTGCGCGGGCAGCGCCAGCGCCACCTGGCCGGCCTCGTGTGCGCGCAGCCAGCTCGCGATCGCGCGCGCCGCGCCGGCGTCGCGCGCGACCAGCGCCGCTCCGCGCAGCCCGAGCACGGTGTCGAGAGCGCGCGCGTGCGCGCTGTCGGTGCGCAGGTGGTCGGCCAGCAGGCCCGAGAGTTCCTCGGGCGCGCACGGGCCCGCACCCTGCGCCAGGCCCTCGAGCAGCGCGCGCGCCGCCCTGGCCGATCTCCTCCAGGTCGCGCTCGCGGTCGAGCAGGAACTCGATGCGCGCGGAATCGCGCGCCCGCTCGAGCTCCAGGCGGTTCTTCTCGCGCTCGGCCTCGCCGGCCTGCGTGGCGATCCCGGCCAGGCGCTGCGGCGAGCGTGCGGCGCTGCGCGTCGCGCTGCTCGAGCTCGCTGGTCGCCGTGCGCGTGCGCAGCAGCGCTCCGGCCAGCTCCTCGCGCATCACGCGCGCGGCCTCGCCGGCCTGCGCGGCGCGCTCGCGCGCGCGCTGCAGGCGCTCTTCGCCCGCGGGCAGCGCCTCGGTGAGCGAGCGCGCGCGGTTCTCGGCGCGCGTGCGCTCGTCGAAGAGCGCCAGCGCCTGCTCGTTCGCGCGCGTCGCGCGCGCGCGCAGCTCGCGCGCGGCCTGGTCGAGCGCCGCGAGCTCGCGCGCCAGCGTGACGGCGCGGGTGCTGCATTCGGCCGCCTGCGCCTCGCGCGCGCGCGGCCTCCTCGCGGTTGCGCTCGTGCTCGGCGCGGCGTTGCGGCGAGCGTCGCCCCGAGCTCGGCCGCGCGCGCCGCCCTCCTCCAGGCCGGTCGCGCGCTCGTGCGCGGCGCGGTTGGCGAGCTGCGCGCGGCGCTCGTCGAGCGCGCTGCCGGCGCTGGCCAGCTGCGAGCTCTGGGCCAGCAGTCGCTCGACCTCGGCGCCCAGCGCGGCGCGCTCCTGCTCGCGCAGGCCGGCGTCGGACTCGGCGCGCCTCGCGCAGCGTGCGCAGCGCGGCGATCTCCTGCTCGGCCTGCGCGAGCCCGGCCAGCAGCTGCTCCAGCGCCCCGGCCAGCACGTGGCGGCGGTGCGCCAGCCAGCGCGAGCGGCCGCGCGACCAGTGCGCGCGCGCCTCGACGAAGCGCTCGGCCTTGCCGGCCTGGATCTTGAGCGAGCGCACGCGCGTACTCGAGCTCGCCCAGCACGTCGTCGAGGCGCAGCATGTCCTCGGCCGACCTTCTTCAGGCGCAGCTCGGCCTCGACGCGCGCGCTGGCGGTAGCGGCTGATGCCCGCCGCCTCCTCGAAGATGCGCCGGCGCTCGAGCGGATTGGCCGAGAGCACGGCGTCGATCTTGCCCTGCTCGAGCACCGAGTAGCCGCGGCTGCCGAGGCCGGTGTCGAAGAGCATCTCGCGCACGTCCTTCAGGCGCACGCGCTCGCCGTCGAGCAGGTACTCGCCCTCGCCGCTCTTGAACACGCGGCGCGTGATCGAGACCTCCGCGCCCGTGGCCCGCGAGCGTGCCGGCGCTGTTGTCGAGGATCAGCGTCACGTCGGCGACGGCCATCGAGGGCCGCGACTGGCAGCCCTTGAAGATCACGTCGACCATGTCCGCGCCGCGCATCGAGGTCGGGCGCTGCTCGCCCAGCACCCAGCGCACGCTGTCGACCACGTTGCTCTTGCCGCAGCCGTTCGGACCGACGATGCCGGTCAGCGAGTTGCTGCCGAATTCGAAGACGGTGCGGTCGGCGAAGGACTTGAAGCCGAGGAGCTCGAGTCGTTTGAGGCGCATGGCTCAGGTCCGTTCCTGGAGTCGCGGGGCGTCGGGCTGCGGCTCGTCCGAGCCGCCTTCGTACAGTCCGGCCGCGGGCACGAGCGCGCCCGGCAGCACGTACAGCGCATGGGCCGCGCTGCGTGCGCGCAGGCGCAGGCCCTCGGCGCGCTCGAGCAGCTCGAGCGAGGCGGCCGCGCGCGGCGGGTGCAGCGCGCCGGCGCGCAGGCTGCTCATCACGGCCGAAAGGTGCGCGGCCTCGCGCGCGGCGAGCGCCGGCGCGGCGATGTCGCTGCGCGCCAGGTCGAAGCCGGCCGAGTAGGGCTCGCCGCTGCCGCCCGCGGCGGTCTCGCCGCCGAAGAGCAGCGGCTGGCGCGCCTGGAACAGCTGCGCATCGAGCTCGGCGAAGCGCACGCGCGCGCGCTCGCCGAAGAAGGGCGTCAGCGTGAGTGCGAGAGCGCGCGATTCGCCGAAGCGCTCGAGCGCCTCGCACAGGAAGGCCAGCACGCGCCCCTCCTGGTCGCCGCGCAGCTCGCCGTCGCCGAGCAGGCGCAGCGCCTCGCACAGGCCGACCGGCACCACGGCGTGCAGGCTGCGCGCGCGCGCGCCCTCGCGCCGACTGCGGCTCACGAGTGCACCGCGTTCGAGCTCCTGCAGCGCGTTCAGCGCGCGCTCGAGCATGCCGGCCAGCTCCTCGAGGAACGCGTCCTCGCGCCAGGGACCGGCACGGCGCGCCGCGCGCGGCAGGTTGAGCGCCACGGCCGCGACGCAAGCCAGCGCGCCGCGTTCGCGCGCCGCACGCACCAGGCCCGGCCCGCCGCAGCGCTCGCCCGGGGCGCCGAAGGTCGGGACGATGGCACCGCTCGAGAGCGCGCTCTCGATCGCGCGCGCGACTCTCGGGCCCCTCGCCCGCGCAGCCGAGCAGGTCGTCGAGCTGCACGAAACAGCGCAGCGCGGGCTGCGGCGCCCCGCGCGGCTCGAGTCGTGCGAGCTCCGCGAGCAGGCGCCCGGCGACCTGCTGCGCGCGCGTGCCTCCGCCGAGCGGCGGCAGGCACAGGTCGAGCGTGCGCCGGCGGCTCTCGGCCAGCGCGGACAGCGCCCGCAGCCAGGGTCCGAGCCAGGCGCGCGGCATGGCCGCGATGAGCGCCAGCGGATCGTCGAGGACCAGCGAGCGGCCGCAGGCCTCCAGTTCGGCGCCGACCTCGGCCAGCAGCTCGAAGGCCGCCTCGCCGCCCGGCGCGCCGGGCAGCAGGAGCTCGAGCGGCAGCGAGCGCGCCAGCGGGCGGTGGAAGGCGCCCAGGTCCTCGAGATGGAACTCGCCCGAGGCGTGGCCCTCGGCGCTGGGCTCGCTGAGCAGGTCCTCGAGCGCGTAGCGTTCGAGCAGGCGCGCGCGCAGCGTATCCTCGAGCTCGCCCGGTGCCGCCTCGAGCAGCGCGCGCAGGTCGTGGCGCGGCAGCGTCAGCGCGCGCGCACGGCGCAGCGCGGCCGAGAGGCCGAGCTCGACCAGCTCGTTGTCCACCAGCTCGCGGATCAGGCCGGTCGAGATGCGCTTCAGGCCGCTGTCGAAGACGCGCTCCTCGACGTGCGCGGCGACCAGTTCGGCGCTCGGACGCGGCAGGTCGGCCTCGTTCATCAGCGCCGCCACGATGCGGCCCTTGCTCCAGCTCTCGAGCGCGCCCGAGACCTGCACGCGCGGCGCGCGCGCCGAGCGCTCGCCCCCGCCGGGCTCGTCGTGCACCGAGAGCGCGGTGCGGATGCGCGCGCGACGGTCGCGGTAGAGGATGTAGGCCTTGGCCACCGCGGCGTGGCCGAGCTCGATCAGCGCCTGTTCGACGAGGTCCTGGATCTCCTCGATGCCGGGCAGCACGTCCTCGGCCGCCTGGTAGCGCCGGCGCAGCGCCAGCTCGACCACGTCCGAGACCTCCGAGGCGAAGAGCGCGTCGTTCTCGCCCACGGCCGCCTGGGCCTTGGTGACAGCCTCGGCGATCTTCTGCTTGTCGAAGGGCACCTCGCGCCCGTCGCGCTTGCGGATGCGGCGGATCTTCACGGCGCGGGCGGCTCCTTGCGCAACTCGCGCTCGGCCAGGATCGGGCGCAGCTCGTCGAGGAACTGCTGCACGTCCTTGAACTCGCGGTAGACGCTGGCGAAGCGCACGTAGGCCACGTGGTGCAGCTGGCGCAGCTCCTGCATCACCATCGAGCCGATCACCGAACTCTCCACCTCGCGATCGTACTCCTCGGAGCAGCGCGCCTCGACGCGCGCGGCGGCGGCTTCGATGGCTTCGATCGGGATGGGCAGCTTCTCGCAGGCCTTGATCATGCCGGCCAGGATGCGGTCACGGTCGAAGCGCACGCGCTCGCCGTTCTTCTTGATCACGCGCAGGGGCGTGTCCTCGACGCGCTCGTAGGTCGTGTAGCGCAGGAAGCACTCCAGGCACTCGCGCCGGCGGCGGATGACGCTACCGTCCGCGGAGGCCCGGGAGTCGACGACGCGGTCGTTGTCCTTCTTGCAGCGCAGGCACTTCATGGGGCCCGCCCTCCGGCGGCCGACCCACTAGGAATCGTGGGTAGAGGCACGGTCGCCCGGACGGGTCGAGGGTCCGGCGCATCCTACCAAGCGCCGCGGTCGTTTTTCGAGCGCTCAGGAGGCGGCCCGCAGCGACCAGCGGCGCAGGTGCGGGTGCAGGTCCGAACGCTTGAACGGCTTCTGCAGGTGGTCGTCCATGCCCGCGGCGCGTCCGGCCTCCACGGCTGCCGGCGAGGCGTCGGCGCTGAGCGCCAGGATCGGCATGCGGCTGCCCAGGCTGGCCTCGCGCGCGCGCCAGCGCCGGGTGGTCTCGAAGCCGTCGAGGCCGGGCATGTGGCAGTCCATCAGCACCAGCTGGATGCGCTTGTGGTCGAGCTCCAGGATCTCCAGCGCGCGCGCGCCGCTCTCGGCGCACAGGATCTCGGCGCCGGCCTGGGCCAGCAGGGCCTGCGCCACCTTGCGATTCACGAGGTTGTCGTCCACCAGCAGGATGCACAGGCCGGAGAGGTCGGCCGGCTCGAGCTCGGCCGGCGTGCCGGCGAAGCCCTGGCGCAGTACCAGCGGCTGGCGCGGGTGCAGCGGCAGCTCGACGCGGAAGCTCGCCCCGGAGCCCGGTGCGCTCTCGACCGCGATGGTGCCGCCCATCAGGTCCACCAGGTGGCGCGCGATCGGCAGACCCAGCCCGGTGCCGCCCTGGCGCCTGGAAGTCCTGGGCTCGCGCGCGCCAAAGGGCTGGAACAGGCGCGCCTGGGCTTCGAGGTCGATGCCCATGCCGGTATCGCGCACCTCCAGGCGCAGGCGCACGCGGCCCTCGGGATCGACGCCGGCGCTCTCCGCGCGCATCCAGACCGAGCCCGTGGCGGTGTACCTGACGCTGTTGCTGATCAGGTTGCAGAGCACCTGCCGCAGGCGCAGCGCGTCGCCCAGGAAGCGCTGCGGAGTGCCGTCCTCGAGCGTGCTGCGCAGCTCGAGCGACTTCTCGGCCGCGGCGCGGCTGTACTGCTGGCGCACGCCCTCGAGCAGCTCCGCGAGGTCGAAGTCCGCCAGCTCGAGCTCGAGCTTGCCGGCCTCGATCTTGGAGAAGTCGAGCACGTCGTTGATCACGTTCAAGAGCTGGCCGCCCGAGGCGCGGATGGTGCGCAGCAGCTCGCGCTGCTCGGGACCGAGCGGCGTGTCGGCCAGGAGCTCGGTGGTGCCGACCAGGCCGTTCATGGTGGTGCGGATCTCGTGGCTGACCGTCGCGAGGAACGTGCTCTTCGCGCCGCAGGTGCGCTCGAGTTCGCTGCCGGCGCGCTCGAGGCGTTCGGCGCGCGCGCGCAGCTGCGCGAGTTCGCGGTGCAGGCGCGCCCGCTCGCGGCGCCCGCGCCACAACAGGGCCGCGCAGAGGAGCGCGAGTCCGGCGCCGCCGTAGACGAGCAGGGACTGCGGGGTCATCGAGCCCCTCTTCGGCAGCCGCCCGACCCTGGCGGAAGTCTATTTCCCGATGCAGAAGCGGGCGAAAATGCGTTCCAGCACGTCCTCGCGCGTGCTGGCGCCGGAGATGTCGTCCAGGGCGGCCAGCGCGCGCTGCAGGTCCTCGGCCAGGAGCTCCGGGCTGGCGCCCGCGCGCTGGGCCGCGAGCCCCGCCTCGAGGCGCGCGTGCGCCTCGCGCAGCGCGGCGGCGTGGCGCTCTGAGAGCTCGCGCAGCGGGCCACCCTCGCCGGCACCCGCGCCCAGCAGTCGCGCCAGCTCGGCGCGCAGCTCGGCCAGCCCCTGACCGGTCCGGGCGCTGACCGCCAGCCAGCCCGGCGGGGCCGGGGCGGCCGCGGCGCGATCGATCTGGCTCCAGACGAGGAGCCGCGGCGTCGCGGCCGGGAGCTCGCGCGGCGGCTGCGCGTCGCCGCGGCTCGCATCGACGACCCACAGCAGCGCGTCGGCGGACGCGAGCGCCGCGCGCGTGCGCGACTGTGCCTCGCGCCCGAGCTCGTCCTGGCCCGGCTCGAGGCCCGCGCTGTCGACCAGCAGGCAGCCTCCCTGCGCCAGCGCGAGCTCCGCGCGCACGAGATCGCGCGTCGTGCCGGCCTGTTCGTCCACCAGCGCCTCCTCGCGCCCGAGCAGCGCGTTGAAGAGCGTGCTCTTGCCGGCGTTGGGCGCGCCCGCGAGCAGCACGCGCGGCTCGCCCCCGCGGCGCGCGCGCGCGCCCTCGAAGGCCAGCGCCTCGTCCAGCTTGCCGAGCAGCCTCTGCCCGCGCGCCTCGAGCTCGTTCGCGGGCACGTGGCCCGTGTCACGCTCCTCGAAGTCCAGGCTGGCCTCGCACAGGGCGGCGAGGTCGAGCAGCTCGGAGCGCAGCCGCTCGACGCGTGCGGCCAGGCCGCCGCACACGAGCTCGGCCGCCGCGGCGCGCTGCGCCTCGTTGGCGGCCAGCACCAGTTCGAGCAGGCCCTCGGCGCGCGAGAGGTCGATGCGCCCGGAGTGGAAGGCGCGGCGCGTGAACTCGCCCGGCTCGGCCGGCCGCGCGCCCAGCGCACAGATGCGCGCGAGCACGGCGCGCACGAGCGGCTCGGCGCCGGGGAGATGCAGCTCGGCCACGTCCTCGCGCGTGAACGAGCGCGGCCCGGGCATCCAGAAGAGCAGCGCGGGCTGCGTGCCGCTCCCGTCGTCCACGCGCCCGCGGAAGATCGCGCGCGCGCCGCGCTCGAAGGGGCCGCGCCAGAGCGCCGCGACGATCTCGGCCGCGCGCGGGCCGGAGAGGCGGATCAGGGCACGCGCGGCCCCGCCCGGCGGCGTGGCGATCGCGGCGATGGTGTCGCCCGGCATGCGCGCCTCACTTGCGCTTGGAATCGCGCTGGCGCTTGAGCCGGTCGGCTTCCTTCTGCGCCTCCTGCGCGCGCGCCATCATCTTCGCGATCATGCCCGGCTTCTTCTGCTGCTCGGTGACGTCCGGCGGCCAGTGCTTCTTGATGAACTTCTGCTCGAACACGCCCAGGCCCGACTGCGTGATCATGTAGAGCGAGAGTCCGGCCGCGTAGTTGTAGAGGAAGACGCCCATGAAGACGGGCATCCACATCATCATCTTCTGCATCTTGGCGGCCTGCTCGTCGGCCGGCATGGGCATGCCGCGCTGCTGCCAGATCCACATCGCGATCATCAGCGGCGGGAGGATGTTGAGGTACTCGAGCGAGCCCAGGATCGGCACCGTGCCCCAGCCCAGGTGCATGGTGTGGTCGGGCAGCGAGAGGTCGGGGATCCAGAGGAAGCTCGCCTGGCGCAGGTCGAAGGCCACGCGCAGCGCCGCGAACAGGCCGAAGAAGACCGGGATCTGCAGGAACATCGGCAGGCAGCCGCCCAGCGGCGGGAAGGCGCCCTCCTGCTGCAGCAGCTTCGCCTGCTCCTGGTTGAGCTTGGCCTTGTCGTCGGCGTAGCGCTTCTTCAGCTCGTCGATCTTGGGCTGGATGCGCTTCATCTTGGTCTGGTAGCGCGACATCGCCGTCTGCGAACGGCGGTTGATCGGGAACAGGATCCCGCGCACCAGGATCGTGAGCAGGATGATCGACACGCCCCAGTTGCCCGCCAGTCCGTGCAGGAAGCCCAGCACCCAGAGCAGCACCGAGGCGATGCCGTTGAAGAAGCCCAGGTCGTGCTTGGTCAGCAGCGCGTGCTCGGGATAGGCCGCGGAGAGCTGCGCGCGCTCCTTGGGACCGGCGTAGAGCACGTAGGACCAGCTCTTCTTCTGGCCCTTGACCGGCAGCGTGAGCTGCAGCTGCAGCTCGGTGACGATCTGCTTCCAGGCCTTGGCCGCGTCCGCCGGGTGCGCGCGCGCGAACTCCTCGTCGCGCAGCAGGCGCCAGCTCGCGCCGGTGAACGTGGCACGCGCGGCCTCGTCCTTCTCCGCGGCGCGCAGCAGCGTGGCGAAGTACTTGTTCTGCATCCCGGCGTAGAGCGGCGCGCGCTCGAGCGTGAACGAGTCGGAGAGCTGCCGGCCGGTGTCGTCGTGCGGGCGGCTGATCACCTCGGCGCCGCCTTCGGCCTTCGGCGCGCAGACCACGGCCTGCGGCTCGCTGTAGTACTGGTCGGCCGACTCCGCGGGCATGCAGGCGATCGGCGTGAGCACGAAGCCCAGCGGCGCCTCGGCGCCCTCGCGCGCCGTGTTCTCCAGCTCGAGCTCGAAGCCCAGCTCGTGCGCGTGCTTCTCGGGGTGGAACAGGAAGCGCTTGGTGAACGTGACGCCGGTGCCCGGGGCGAGCTTGAACTCGACGCCGGTGGGGCTCGTCTCGTCGCCCAGCACGCGCATCGTCCAGAGCTCGTCCTCGAGCGGCCGCGCGGCGAGCATGGCGCTCGAGACGCTGGTCCCGAGCAGGAACGAGCGCGTCTTGCCCTGCGCGGTCTCGACCTGCTTGACGAGGCGCGTCCAGTGCGCGCTGTCGGCGCGCTGGGCCTCGCTCAGGCTGGCCGTGTCGAAGTAGTCGCCGAGGTGCAGTTCCTTCAGCGCGCCGCCGCGGTTGGTGAAATCGAGCTCGTAGCTGCCCTTCTCGCCCGGCTTGCCGATGCGGAAGGTGCGCTCGAGCTCCTGCTCGGCGCGCAGCACTTCGCCGATCGGCGCGGCCGCCGGCTGCGTCTCCGGCGCGGGCTGCGCGGGAGCGGGCTGTGCGCCCGCGGGCTGCGTCGCCGTGGGCGCCTGCACGCGCGGCGGCGGCGGCGCGGACCTTGGCCATGAACAGGCTCCAGCCCAGGATGATCACCAGGCACAGCGGCAGGACGATCAGCAGGCGCTTGTCCAAGATTCTCCTTCGCGGTCGCGGGGGGTCAGCGCCCGACGGCCAGGCGCTCGGCCAGGAACTCGGGCAGGGCCGCCACGGCGCGGATGGCGGCCGCGGCGGCGGCGTGGTCGTACGGCGAGGCGCACGAAGCGGATTCGACGCCCGTCGAACATCACGTAGGAAAGGCGCGGGTCGCCGTCGCGCGGCTGGCCGACCGAGCCGACGTTGACGATCGCCTTCTGCGAGCCTTCCGGGCCGAGGTCGAACTCCGCCTCGCCGCCCTTGGGGCGCAGGAGCTGGCCGTCCTCGAGGTAGATCGCCGGGACGTGGCTGTGGCCCACGAAACAGATGCGCCGCTCCATCGCGGCGAAGCAGGCCTTCATCTTCTCCGGATTGCGCGCGTCGCGCGGCAGCATGTACTCGCGCACCGGATCGCGCGGGCTGCCGTGCGCGAACATCGCGACCGCGTCGCACATCGCCGGCACGAGTCCGCCCAGGAAATCCCAGAAGGCCAGGTTCTGCTCGCGCGCGTCGGAGCGGTTCAGCTCCTCGCGCGTCCAGTCGATCGCGGCGCGCGCCTTGGGGTTGAAGTCCAGGCCCGAACCGAGCAGCGCGGCCTCGTGGTTGCCGAGCAGGCACAGTCCGGGGTAGAGCGTGCGCGGCTCGGACGCGCCGGGGTCCACGGGCTTCTCGACGCACAGGCGCATGACCCACTCCAGGCACTGCCGCGGCCGCGCGCCGTAGCCGATCACGTCGCCCAGGCACACGAAACGCTCCGCGCCGCGCTTGCGGGCGTCGGCGAGGGCCGTCTCCAGCGCCGGTTCGTTGGCGTGCAGATCGGAGATCAGGGCGGTCAGGGGGTAATTCACGCGGCCAGCCCGGATCGGCGGGCGGAGGATTATCCGGTTGCCCCTGTGCGGGGGCAAGGGTCGGGCGCGAGCGCGAGCGCCAGTGCGAAGAGGAGCAGCGTCGCGCCCGCGCCCCAGGCGAGCGGCAGGAGGCAGGAAGGAAGCGCGATCGCGAGCAGGATCAGCGCGACTGCCGTCGGTCGCAGACCGCGTGCCTGGAGGCGATGCGCGAGGTGCCTGCGATCGCCGATCCAGGGCTGGCTGCCCGCCCGCCAACGCACCCAGCACAGGCGCACGAGATCGAGCAGCGGCAGCAGCAGGATCGGGGCGCTGCGCGGATCGCTCGCGAGCAGCAGACCGAGCACGTGGCTGCCCGCGTCGCCGAGGTAGGCGCGCGGGGCACCGTTCTGCGTGCGAATCCAGAGATTCCAGGGCAGGAATCCGCCCACCAGCGCAGCGGCACAGGGCGCGGGGCTCGCGAGCCCGGCGCAAGCGAGCGCCCCGAGCGCTCCATCGGCATTGTCGAAGGTGTTGGCCGCGGAGAGCGCCAGCGCCGCCAGACCGAAGGCCAGGATTCCCGAGCCGGGCGATTGAGCGGCGAAGAGCGCGCACACGCCGGCCTCGAGCGTGAATTTCAAGGCGCGCGGCAATCCGCGCGGCGCGAGATCGTCGGCCAGACCGACGAGCCAGGCCGCGCCGATCGCCCACGGCACGTCGGGTCGAAGGATGCCGAAAAACCACAGTGCGACCAGGCCGAGCGCGAGCGCGATTCCGCCGACCCGCGCGACGGGTCCGCGCTGCAACTTGCGCTCGGGCGCGCTCTCGGGCCGGTCGAGCAGGCCCAGGAACGGCGCCCAGCGCACCAGCAGCGCCGTCGCCAGCCAGGCCGCGACCAGGGGACCGATCAGGTTCAAGGCCGCCGCGCTCCGTACAGCCCGTGCGCGCGGATGTACTCGAGCAGCGCCGGAGTGAGCAGGCGCGCGTCGACCTCGGCGCCCGGCAGCGCCTCGCGCAGCTCCGTCGAGGAGATCTCGACCGGCGGCAGGTCGAGCGCGCCGCGCTCGAGCTTGCGCAGGAGCTCCTCCGGCAGCGCGCCGGCGAGCGCCGCGATCTCGTCACCCAGAGCACCCGCACGCCGCACGACGACCGGCTGCACGCGCTCGAGCAACGCGCGCGCCTCGCGCCACTGAGGCAGGCCGGCGAGGTTGTCGCTCCCGATCAGGAGGTAGATCTCGCAGTCCGCCGGCTCGCCTAGCGCCGCGGGCAGCGCCCGCACGGTGTCGATCGTGAACGAGCGGCCGCCGCGCACGAGCTCGAGGTCGCTGACCTCGCAGCCCGGCTCGCCGGCGACCAGCAGGCGCAAGAGCGCCAGCCGGTCCGCCCCGCTCGCGAGCTGCCGGCCAGGCTTGTGGGGCGGTTCGGCGGCGGGCACGAAGACCACGCGGTCCAGTCCGAAGCGTCCGCGGGCCGCCCGGGCGACGTGCAGGTGGCCCGCGTGCGGCGGGTCGAAGGAGCCCCCCAGGAGGCCGATGCGCCTGTGCGGGAGCGTCCCCATCAGTCCTCGACCCGGTTACCGGGCCAGCGGCGAGGGTAGAGGGCCTCCGAGCGGGCCAGAGGCCCAGGCTCTGGACTTTCCAGGCCCTGCGCGCGAAACTCTCGCCCCCCACGGGGGTCGCGCTCGGGCGACGCCTCGCTCACAGGTTCAGGAACTCCCCCCCCATGAAGCTCCTCCCCCTCCTCGGCGCGGTCGGCGTCGCTCTGCTGAGCGCCTGCCAGTCCCAGGGTCCCTATGTGAACAAGCATTGGTCCGAGCGCTACGTGGGCCCCAGCATGGCGCAGCACTTCCTGGGCTACAACCCGGAGTTCGACGGCAACTACCGCGACTTCGCCTGGAAGAAGAAGGAGGCGATCAACCTCACGATCCGCCGCCACCTCTTCAACCACAACCCGGAGAACCCGTTCCAGGCCGAGGACAAGTCCTACGGCGGGCCCCGGCCGAACAACAGCCTGCTGCCCCACCCGGAGAACTACATCCACTACGAGGGCCTCGTGCTGGGCACGGCCACGCTGGCCGCCGGCGGCGTGTTCATCCCGCTTGCCGATCGACTCGATCATCGGCACGTTCGAGCCGGGCGGCGGCGACGAGTTCGCCGCGGGCTTCCACGAGTTCTTCAACCCGCTCGCGGTGGTCACGACCAGCTTCTTCTACGACGCCATCGGCTTCAACGGCGGCAAGGAACAGAGCCAGTCGATCGCGGTGTACGAGGTCCAGGGCGAGGGCAACGAAGCCAGCGGCACGATGACGCTGGCTGCGCCGGTCAAGAACTGAGCCTTCAGAGGTCCAACGCGCGGGCGAGCTCCCCCAGCCAATCGGCGGGCGGCTCGCCCGCGGTGCTTTCCGGGAGCGCCGGCGACCAGCGCGCGTCGAGCTTGCGCCACCAGGTGCGCTGGCGGCGCGCGAACTGGCGCGTCGCGCGCACGATGCGCTGCTCGCACTCTTCGCGCGTCAGCCGGCCCTCGCCGAGCGCCAGCGCCTCGGCGTAGCCCAGCGCCTGGCTCGCGGTCGGGCCGAAGCCCGGACCGCTCTGGATCGCGCGCGCCTCCTCGACCCAGCCCTGCTCGAGCATCGCGCGCGTGCGCGCGGCGATGCGCGTCTCGAGCTCGGGCATCGGGCAGTCCAGGCCGGCGATGCGCACCGGCCGCGGCGCGGCGGCGCGTCCGTGCCAGCCCCACTCGCGTTGCCAGTCCGAGAGCCTGCGTCCGGTCTGCTCGAAGACCTCCAGGCCGCGCAGCACGCGCTTGCGGTCGCGCGCGTGGATGCGCGCGGCGGCGCTCGGGTCCACGCGCGCGAGCTCGGCGTGCAGCACATCCGCGCCCTCGGCCGCGTAGCGCGCGTCGAGGCGCGCGCGCAGCTCGAGATCCACGCCCGGTCCCTCGAACAGGCCGTGCGTCAAGCACCTTGAGGTAGAAGCCCGTGCCGCCCACGAACAAGCGCCCGCGCGCCGCGGCGTTCGAGGTCGGCCGCCACGGGCTCGAGCTCGCGCAGGTAGCGCTGCACGTCGAAGCGCTCCTCCGGCCCGACGAGGTCGAGCATGTGGTGGCGCACGCGCGCGCGCTCGGCGGGGCCGGGCTTGGCCGTGCCGACGTCCATGCCGCGGTAGACCTGCATCGAGTCGAGGGAGACGCAGCTCGCAGCCCGAGCGCGCGGCCAGCGCCAGCGCCGCCGCGCTCTTGCCGATCGCGGTCGGGCCGATCAGGAAACGCAGGACTTGCGGGCCGGGAGCGCTCACGCGGGGTTCGGGGCCGGGCCCCGGCTCCGCAGTCTAGCAGCGCGGGCTCGTCCCCCGTACGCTCGGCGCCGTCCCATGCTGCACCTCCTGCTGCTCTCGCCGCTCTTCTGCCAGAATCCGCCGCCCCCGCCCGTGCCGAAGGAGGTTCCCGCACCGCTCGCGCAGCCGGAGGGGAAACCGCTCGTCCCGGGTGCCATCCCCGAGGGCACCTCGCCCGAGGCGCGCGCGCTGTGGCAGCAGTTCGGCAGCGCCGCGCTCCCGCCCAAGGCGACGCGCTCGCCGGTCGTCGCCTTCGACCTCGTGCTCGACGCGCGCATCCGCCAGGCCGACAACCAGAGCAACGAGAACTCGACGCCGCTGCGCTACCGCTTCAAGAAGCCCGACTGGGTGCGCGCGATGACCGAGCACGGCTACGAGCTGCTGCACGGACCGAAGGGCGACTTCCTGCTCGACCCCAAGCGCGGCGTGCTGCAGCTCGCCGTCGGGCGCGAGGGCGCGGAGGACCGCAAGCAGCTGGCCGAGATCAGCGACCTCGCACGCAACTTCATCGCGCTCACCGATCCTGCGGCGCTGCGCATCGCCGCGCTGAAGCTCGGCAGCGCGGACCCGGCCCTGCCACCCGCGCTCCCGGCCATCGACTGGCTCGAGATCCTCACGCCCGACTTCCGCATGCCGGGCAGTGCGCCGGCGGGCATGCTGCGCGTGCAGCTCGGGCTGAAGCGCGACACGCACCTGCCCGAGCTGTGCCTCGTCGGGCCGGGCGAGCCCGGCGCGCGGCCGGCGACGCTGATCCGCGTGAAGGACTACCGCGAAAAGCAGGGCCTCGTCGTGCCGCACAACCTGGCGCTCTACCCCTTCGACAAGGCCACCGGCAGGTTTCCCGAGCAGCCGCCGCTGGAGCTGTGGCTCAAGCGCGAGTCGGACCTGCGGCCGCAGTTCGCGCCCGAGACCTTCGAGCCGCGCTAGGTCGTGCGCAGGAAGGCGCGCTCGAGGTCGGAGAGCGTGAAGCGCACGCGCGTCGGCCGGCCGTGCACGCAGGTCTGGTCCGATTCGAGCGCGCGCCCGCGCTCGAGCAGCTCGCGCATCTCGGAGAGTTCGAGCTCGTCGCCGGCCATCACGCTCGCGCGGCAGGCGGCGCGCTGCAGCACCGACTCGAGCAGCTGCTCGCGGCTCAGCGCGCGGCCCTGCTCGAGCGCCGCGGCGATCGCGCGCACCAGTTCGCCCGCGCGCAGACGCTGCAGGCGCGCCGGGTAGGCTTGCAGCGCCAGCGTGGTCTCGCCGAAGGGCTCGAGCTCGAAGCCCGCGCGCGCCAGCTCCTCGCGTTGCGCGACGATGAGCAGCAGTTCGGCGCGCGAGAGCTCGACCAGCTCCGGCACGAGCAGGCGCTGGCGCTCCGAGCGGCCCGCGCGCAGGTCCGCGAGCAGGCCCTCGTAGGTGATGCGCTCGTGCAGCGCGTGCTGGTCGATCACCTCGAAGCCCTCGGGCAGCGCGCGCACGATGTAGGTGCGCGCGACCTGCAGCAGGGAGCCCGTGACGGGCAGCGCCAGCGCAGTCGGCAGGCTCGGGGCGAGCGCAGGACCGGGCCGCTCGAAAACCGCGAAGGGCAGCGCACGCGCCGGCTCGAAGCCCTCGCGCGCCAGCGCGCGATCGACGAGTTGCGCGCCGGGAGTGGCCAGGTCGCAGTGCTTGAGCGCCTCGCGCACCGCGTGCGCCACCAGGCCGAAGACCGCGCGCTCCTCGCGGAAGCGCACCTCGCTCTTCTGCGGGTGCACGTTGACGTCGACACGCGCGGGATCGAGCGCCAACTCGACGAAGGCGACCGGCGAGCGCGTGTCGAAGAGGAAACCGCGGTAGCCCTCCTTGAGCGCGCGCACCAGCAGCTTGTCGCGCAGGCAGCGGCCGTTGAGGAAGAACATCTGGCGCGCGCTGTCGGAGCGCGCGAAGCGCGGCGGCGCGATCCAGCCCGAGAGGCGCAGGCCGGCCTGCTCGGCCGCGACGGGCACGAGCGCGGCGGCCAGCTCGGCGCCGAAAGCGCGCCGCACGCGCGCGCGCAGGTCCATGCCGGCCTCGACGTCGAAGACGCGCTTCGCATCGTGCGTCAGCACGAAAGCCACGCCCGGGTGCGCCAGCGCCAGGCGCTGCACCACGTCCAGGCAGCGCGCGAGCTCCGTCGCGGTCTGCTTCAGGAAGCGCCGCCGCGCGGGCACGTTGAAGAACAGCTCGCGCACCTCGACGCTCGTGCCCTCGGCCGCGCCCGCCTCGAGCGGCTGCGAAAGCGTCCCGCCTTCGTCGTCGATGCGCCAGCCCGTGGGCGCACCGCGCTCGCGGCTGGTGATGCGCGCGCGCGCGACCGAGCCGATCGAGGCCAGCGCCTCGCCGCGGAAGCCCAGCGAGGCGATGTGCTCGAGGTCCTCGCTGGTGCGCAGCTTGCTGGTCGCGTGCGGCGCGAAGCACAAGACGAGGTCCTCGCGCGGCATGCCGCTGCCGTCGTCGCGCACGCGCACCAGGCGCGCGCCGCCCTCCTCGAGTTCGATCTCGATGCGCGTGGCGCCCGCGTCGAGCGCGTTCTCGACCAGCTCCTTGACCACCGAGGCCGGACGTTCGACCACCTCGCCGGCGGCGATCTGGTTGCGCACGTTCTCGGGCAGGAGCGCGATGCGCGCGCGCGTGCCCTGCTGCAGGCCGCCGGCGCTCAACGCACGCTCCTCGCGGCACTGCGCACGCGCGTGCGCAGCGCGAAGCGGAAGAACTCGTCCACGTCGAGCCCCTGCGTGCGCGAGCGGCGCTCGAGCGCCCAGACCTCGCGCGCGAAGCGCTCCCAGCCGGCAGGCGTGCGCGCCGGCAGGCGGCGCGCGAGCTCGGCGTCCTTGCTGCCTGGCGCGTCCAGCTCGCCCAGCGTGGCCCAGAGCTTGTTGCGCAGGCTGCCGAGCAGCATCGCGATCAGCGCGCCCTCGCTCGTCTCGCGCCCTTCCTTGCCCTGGAAGCCGCTGCGGAAGAGCGCCTCGAGGCCCGGCAGCGAGCGCGCGAGATTGCCCTGCGCGAGCTCCTCGGCGATCTGGAACGGCGATCCGCCCGCGGTCCAGGGCACGACCGAGCGCACGGCCGCGTCGCCGCGGTTCTGGATGCGCTCGAGCTGCTCTTCGAGCGCGGCGAGCTCGTTGCCGGTCGCGGCGACCACGAAGGCCGCATCCTCGGGGCGCAGCTCGAGGCCGCGCGCGCGCGCACGCGCGACCAGCCACTGCACGAGCTCGGCCCGGCGCGGGTCGGGATCCCAGGGCGGGGGCGTCTCCCAGAGCTTGCGCAGCGAGAGCACGCTCCCGCCGGCTTCGCGCAGGGCCTTCGCCAGCGCGCTGTCGACGCGCAGTCCCTGGCCCTCGAGCAGCAGCACGCCGGCCTCGCCCTTGCGGCGCAGGAACGAGAGCGCAGCCTCGACCGCGGCCCCGCCGCGCAGCTCCTCGCCCGCTTCCTGGCGCAGCAGCCGGCCGGCGCGCCGCAGGACCACGCAGCGCGCGGGCGCGAACATCGAGGCCGAGCCCAGGTCGTCGCACAGCTCGCCGGGCTTGAAGTCCGGGTCGCCCGCGTCGTGGCGCGCGAGCTCGAGGCCCGCGCGCGCAGCCGCCTCGCTCAGCGCGCGCAGCGCCGCCTCGCGGAAGTACGGCTCGTCGCCGCGCACGAGGTAGCCGCGCGCCAGCGGCTTCTCCGCGGCGAGCTCGCGCTCGAGCCCCTCGAGCTGTTCGAGCGGGCCGGGCTCGCGCGGCTTGCGCACGGCGCTCACGGGTGCGCCCCCAGCAGCCAGCGGTCGAGCGCCAGTCCGGCGAACAGCAACAGGCCCAGCCAGCCGTTGAGCGTGAAGAAGGCCAGGTTCACGCGCGAGAGGTCGTCGGGCCGCACGAGCCGATGTTCCCACAAGAGCAGCAGCCCGGCCAGGGCCAGTGCCGCCCACCAGATCCACGAGAGCCCGGCGCTCCAGCCCACCAGCGCCAGCGCCGCGACGGTGCCCGCGTGCAGGAGGCTCGAGAGCGCCAGCGCGCGCGCCACGCCGAAGCGCGCCGGGATCGAGTGCAGCCCGCTCTGCCGGTCGAAGTCCGCGTCCTGGCAGGCGTAGATCAGGTCGAAGCCCGCGACCCAGGTGAGCACGGCCGCGGCCAGCCACAGCGCCGGTGCGATCGAGCCGTCGATCGCGCCGCGCACCGCGATCCAGGCCCCCAGCGGCGCGAGCCCGAGCGCGAGGCCGAGCACGAGGTGCGCGCTCCAGTGCACGCGCTTCATCAGGCTGTAGCCGAGCAGCACGGCCAGCACGGGCAGGGCCAGCCAGCCGGCCAGCGGGTTGAGCAGCCAGGCCGCGGCCACGAAGACCGCCGCGCTGCCCAGCACCAGCGCCGAGGCGGCCCCGGCGCGCACGCGCCCGGCGGGGATCTCGCGCGCGGCGGTGCGCGGGTTCTGCGCGTCGCTGCGCGCGTCGACGATGCGGTTGAAGGCCATCGCGGCCGTGCGCGCGGCGACCGCGCACAGGACGACCAGTCCCAGCGTGCGCAGCTCGGGCGGGCCGCCGGCCGCGAGCCACGCGCCGCAGAGCGCGAAGGGCAGCGCGAAAACCGAGTGGCTGAAGCGCACCAGCGAGAAGTAGTCGGCGACGCGCCTCATGCGCTGCCGCGCTCGGCTGGCGGTTCTTCCGTGCCCTTCCAGCGCAGGCCGGCGTGCTCGACGCCCAGGCGATCGAGGATCTTGCCGGTCACGTGCGCGACGAGGTCCTCCAGGGTCTGCGGCCGGTGGTAGAAGCCCGGCATGGCCGGCAGCACGATCGCACCCATGCGCGCGAGGCCGAGCAGGTTCTCGAGGTGGATCTCCGAGAGCGGCGTCTCGCGCGGCACGAGCACGAGCTTGCGGCCCTCCTTGAGCGCCACGTCGGCGGCGCGCTCGACCAGGTTCGAGCTGAAGCCCGCGCGCACGCGCGCCAGCGTGCCCATGCTGCAGGGGCAGACGATCACCGCGCCGGTGAGCGCCGTGCCCGAGGAGGGCGGCGCCTCGATCGCATCCGCCGGAAAGGCGCGCAGCGAGCGCGCGAGCTCGGGCCCGAACCAGCCCGGGAGCGCGGCAGCGAGCTCGCGGCCGTCGACACCGCTCTCGATCCCGAGCTCGTGGCGCAGCACCTTGGCGCCCGCGGGCGTGACGCACAGGTCCACCTCGTGGCCCGCGCCGACGAGCGCGCGCACGAGCGCCTGCGCGTAGGCGTGTCCGCTCGCTCCGGTGAGTCCGACGAAGAAACGAGTCATAGGAGGACTTCGGGGCCGGCGCCGATGTAGAGCGCGAGGTTGAAGAGCGCGTGCGCCCAGGCCGCCACGCCCATCCCGCGCCAGCGGAAGAGGATACCGAGCAGCAGGCCCGCCAGGACGCGCCAGCCGAAGATGGCCGCGTCGAAGCTCTCCCCTCCCGATCCCGCGAGGCGCTCGACCACGAACGAGAGGTGCGAGAGCGCGAAGACCACGGCCGAGACGCAGAGCGCGAGGAGTTCCGCGCACAGGCTGGCCGCGCGCGGGGAAGCTCCGAGAGCCGACAGGCCGCGCCGGACGGCGAGGTAGACCAGGCTGAGAACACCGAGGCGGAAGACGATCTCCTCGAAGGCCGCTCCGCCGCACAAGACGCCGGCAGTGGCGAGCGGCGGCGAGTGCGCGGGCACGGCCATGCGCAGCGGGCTGCCTTCGCCCGCGAGATGCAGCACCCAGCACAGGAACAGCAGCAGCGGGCCGAGCACGATGGCGCCCAATGCGCCCTCGCCCAGGATGCGCGCGAGGCGCGGCAGGAGCGCGTACTCGGCGCGATAGAGCTGCACGAGGCTCAGGCCGGCGAGCAGCCCGTAGAGGACCCAGGAGATCTCGAGCGCACGCGCGCCGAAGGGCGAGAGCGGCAGCGCCAGCAGCACCGCCGCGAGATTGACGATCCGGCGCCCGTCGGCCTCCGCCGCCCATTCGTGCGCCACGATCAGCGGCACGATGGCGAGGAAGCTGAGCGCCAGCGAAGGCCCACGCTCCACCGCAACCGGCTTCACGGCTCCGGCGCCCGTCCCCAGTGCAGGCAGGCGACCCCCAGTGAGAGGCGCGTGAATCCGCACTCGACGAAGCCCTCCTCTTCCATCTCGCGCTGCAGCGCCGGCGGCTCGGGCCAGGCGAGCACCGTGCGCGGCAGGTACGAGTAGGCGTCCTCGTGGCGCGAGACCAGGCGCCCGACCAGCGGCAGGATGCGCGTGAAGTAGGTGCGGTACAGCCAGCCGACGAGTCGCCCGGGCGGCAGGCTGAACTCGAGCACGAGCCCGCGTCCGCCCGGCACGAGCACGCGGCGCATCTCGCGCAGGCAGGCCCGGCGGTCGGCCACGTTGCGGATCCCGAACGCGACCGTGCAGACCTCGACGCTGCGGTCCGCGATCGGCAGCGCCAGCGCGTCGCCCGTTGCGAAGAGGCCCGGCTGCAGGCCGCGCACGCGCTTGTGCTCTGCGCGCGCGAGCATCTCGGGCGTGAAGTCGACCCCCACGACGCGCGCGCCGGCGCGTGCGAAGCACAGGCTCACGTCGCCCGTGCCGCAGCACAGGTCGAGCACGCGCGCGCCGCGCACCTCGCCGGCCTGGGCAAGCAGGGACCGCCGCCAGCGCTGGTCGATGCCCAGCGAGAGCACGCGGTTGAGCAGGTCGTAGCGCCCGGCGATGCGCGCGAACATCGTCCGGACCTGGCGCGGGTCGCTCATGGAAGCCCGAAGGTGTAGCGAATCGTCGCGCGGCCTGCACGGCTGCGACCGCTCCGGCTCCCGGGAACGAGCACGGCGCCCCGGGGCGGACCCGGGGCGCCGCGCTGCGCTGCCGTGAGCGCTGCCGGAGCTACTGGCGGAAGAAGTCCATCAGCACCTGAACGTCGGGCGCCGGGATGGACTGGGTGCCGGCCAGGAAGGCGTTCGTGTCGACCCGCGAGTTGTTCTGGTCGATGCGGATCACGTCGACCACGCCCTGGCCATTGAGCGGCGTGGGCACGGCCACGAACATGTAGCGCGGGTGGTTGGTGGCGGAGATGCCCGGGCAGCTGCCCTTCACCAGTCCCTTGCCGTTGACCGGCACGGAGCCCGAGGCCGAGCTGAAGCCGATCGGGATCGTGTTGGGCAGGGCCGAGACGTTGCGCAGGTCGTCGAAAGCCAGGTCGACCGGCACGCCCGAGAGCTTGTCGGAACCGAGCGAGACCGGCACACCCAGGAACAGGTCGCGGAACTGCGGGACCAGCAGCGACTGGAAGTTGAGCGGCAGGGCGCCCGAGATCGCGCTCTCGATCACCAGCTTCGAGACCGCGCCGACCGCTGTCTGGCCCGAGAGTACCGCGCCGGTGGCGATGTCGATCGGACCCTCGTGCACGATCCACACGCCGCCGCGCAGGTCGACGTGGTCGGGCTGCATGGTCTTGGGCGAGTTGAAGGTCGTGTTCGCGATGCCGATGACGTTGTCGTAGCCCCAGCCGTTCACCGAGTTCGGGCCCGACTCGAAGATCGCCACGCGGCCGCTGCGATTCAGGATCCAGCCGAAGTAGACCAGGCGGTTGAAGCCCCAGCACAGCTGGCGCGGCGTGATGGCCACTTCGAAGGGCCCGTCGAGCTGCGAGCTGACGGTCTTGCGCACGGTCAGCGACGCGGCCGAGATGACCGAGAGCGAGTTGTCGAACTCGTTGCAGACGAGGATGTCCTCGTCGCCCGGTTCCCAGGCGATGCCGCGCGGACGGTGCCCGACGATCGTCTCCTGGACGACCTGGTGGAAGGTCGCGGAGTTCGGGTCGATGTCGATGAACGAGACGAGGTCCGCGAGCTGGTTCGCGACGGCCAGCAGGTTCAGGTTCGGCGACATCGCCAGCGTGGTCGGGTCGGAGAGCGGGATGCGGTCGATGACCGTCATGCGGTTGGAGTTCAGCACCACGACTTCCTGGCGGCCGCGGTCGATGACGTAGACGAACTGACCGATCTGCTGGCGGATCATGTAGGGCAGGCAGGCGGCACCCGTCGGGTCGGGGCGCGAGGGGCCCTGGAAGAAGCTGTTCTGCTCAGGCGTCAAGAGGCCCGAGGGCGGCAGCGCGTTCGGCTGCTGGTTGGGGTTGCCGAACGGATCGCCCGGACCGAGCAGGTTGTTGCGCGGGATCGGGCCGCCGGGGAAGTTGTCGACCGAGGTCGGTTCCTGGCCGCCGATGTAGGGCGAGATGCACAGCGGAGGGAAGGCCAGCGTCGGCGGGTTCGGATGCGGTGCCCAGCAGACGAGGTTCTCCGCGCCGGGCGAGATCGTGCCCACCGTCTGGGTCGTTCCGCCGCCACCCAGGCCCGGAGGCGAGACCGTGGTTCCGTTGGCGACCGGGCTGATCACCTTGAGCTGGTCGAAGGCGCAGAACGTGCCCCCGCCGGCCTGGCAGCCGAACGGCGACGGTCCGTTGTTGTAGGTGGTGTCGAGCGAGTGGCCGACCATCATGTCGCCGATCGAGGTCAGGATCGGAGCGCGCACCAGGAGGTCGTTCAGGCTCGAGTCCTTGGTCAGCGTGAACACGCCGGCCGAACCGCCGTTGACCGTGCAGTTGCCGGGCGCCAGCGGCGGGAACAGCTGCGAGCCCTGCAGCGTCACGTTCGGGTTGTTCGGGAAGTTCGTGTTGCCTTCGACCGGATTGTTCTGGTCGAAGGTCGGGTTGCCGGTCGACTGGCCGAAGCCGTTCAGGTCGATCACCGAGACGCCCGGGATCGCGCCACTGCGGCCGAGGTAGATCGTGTCGGGCATGACCGGCGCGTTGACCAGGCCCGGGCCTTCGCCGGTGTCGAAGAAGCTGTTGCCGCCCAGCAGGTTCGAATTGGCCGAGAGGCCGTCCGACCCTCCCGAGGTCGAGAGGTCCTTCATCTGCTGCGGGTTGATCGTCACGGTGACGCGGTTGAACACGCCGCACTGGAACATGTCCGGGCCCTCGCCCGGGAAGTTGAAGGCCGGGATCAGCTCGTAGGTCGTCAGGTCGTAGACGCTGACCGGCTTGACGTTGAACGGCACGCTGACCGTGGAGGTCGCGGGTCCGAACGTGAGCGCGATGGCCGAACTCGGCAGCGGCGAGGCGCCGTTGGGCAACGAGCCCAGCGACCAGGGCTGGATGTCCTCGCTGAACTCGACCTTGACGTTCGTGAGCGGATCGACGTTGGCCGAGTTGTTGCTCGGCGTGATGAGCGGGTTGTTCAGCGGCGGAGGCGTGCGCGCGACCTCGGGCTGGAGGGTGTCGGGGCCGACCGTGAAGACCACCGAGGCCTGGTGCCGCTGGAACGAGCCCTGCGTGTTGC
This sequence comes from uncultured Planctomycetota bacterium, assembly GCA_963829015.1. GTDB lineage: Bacteria > Planctomycetota > UBA1135 > UBA1135 > JADJLZ01. The sequence goes on from CAWHGR010000001.1 coordinate 2,225,055, forward strand.
GCACCGCGGTCGTGGCGCGCAGGCGCAACTCGCGGCCGGCGGGGAAAGTCTCGTCGTCCGAGAGGTCGCCGTTGGTGTCGGCGACGAGCACGAGCGTGCGCGGGGAGATCAGGTTCTCGGCGCCGGTGAAGTCGTGCGCCACGCCGGGGAAGTTCGCACCCGGGGTGCTGACGACGCCGTTGGGGTCGGTCACCTCGAGCGCCATCGGCCGGCCCGTGGTGCCGTCCAGCGCGACCCAGTGTTCGAAGGGCAGCATCGAGGGGTTCGAACCGGGGATGACCGTGCTGCCGTAGGTGAAGCCGTTGATGAACGCGCGCGCGTGGACGGTCGTGATCGAACCGGTCGTCGGATCGAGCGCGTCCAGCGTGATCGTGCCCGAGAGGTTGCCGTTGCCCTGCGCGCCCGGCGAGCCGTCGAGGACGCTCGAGACGTCGATGTCGCTCGTGAACTCGATGTACACGAAGTGGTTGCCGGCCTCGCCCGAGGGCAGGATCGCATCCGTCGGGTAGAAGGGCACCGGCAGGATCTGGTTGGTCTGCGTCACGTTCGTGATCAGGTCCGCGTCGGTCCGGATCGCGAGCAGCTGCTGCGTCGGGTTGCCCTGTGCGTCGACCTTGAGCACCTTGTGCGGCAGCAGCTGGTCGAAGCCGCTCGAGACCTGGCTCAGGTCCATGGCGGCTGCGCTGCTTCCGCCGCCGTTGCCGTTGCATCCCGGGAGGACGATGGCTGCCGTGCCGAGGACCGTCAGTGCCGACCAGTACTGCTTCATGGTGGGATGCACCGGTGACCGAGGTGCGATCGGGAGTTCGTAGCGGTTGCCCGGTCCCGCGCGAGCGCCACGGGGGTGGCGGCGTCCGGGGGAGCGGCGATCTTGCGAAGTGTAGGGAACGGGTTTCCGGTGGACCAGGACGGACGCGCCGCTCTGGGCCGAAGAAACCGGATCGGAGGGAACAAGAGCCATGCCGCTGCCTGGAGGACGCGCCGCCGACGGCTGCGGGGCTGGTGTTACCCCTTGATTGGATTGTAGTTACCGAGTGCCCACGACTCCGTGCGAGGTGCGGCCGGGCACGTTGCAGGCTCAAGTCTGAGCGAAGAACGCGCCCGTACGTGCGCTCCCGCACGCGGAGCCGGGCCGGGGGGGCCCGACAGTCTCCGGCCACAACCCTGCTGCTGTCAAGCGCCCGTGCGAGCGTTCTTCGCGGCCCCAGCTTGCCCGGCTATGCTGCGCGCATGAGCCTACGGCCGCGCGTCTTCGACCCGACCGCCTTGGAGGCGGATCCCGAGGCACCTGCGGCGGGGGGGCCGGCCGAGCGCGACCTCGAAGCGGGGCTGCGGCCCCAGAACCTGACCGAGTTCGTCGGGCAGGAGCGGCTGCTCTCCAACCTGCGCGTCGCGATCCAGGCCGCCCGGGCGCGCGCCGAGGCGCTCGACCACGTGCTGCTCTCGGGCCCCCCGGGCCTGGGCAAGACCAGCCTGGCGCGCATCCTGGCCCACGAGCTCGGAACGCGCCTCGTCCCCACCAGCGGGCCGGCGCTCGAGCGCCCGCGTGACCTGGTCGGCATCCTGACGCAGCTCGAGCGCGGCGACGTGCTCTTCATCGACGAGGTGCATCGCATCCCGGCACCGGTCGAGGAGTTCCTCTACTCGGCGATGGAGGACTTCAGCGTCGACTTCACCATCGACCAGGGTCCGCACGCGCGCGTCGTGCCGCTGCAGCTCGCGCCGTTCACGCTGGTCGGCGCGACCACGCGCGAGGGACTGCTCTCGGCGCCCTTCCGCGCGCGCTTCGGCATCGCCGAGCGCCTGGTCCCCTACCCGGTCGAGGACCTCGTGCGCATCCTGGCGCGCTCGGCCTCGATCCTGGGCATCGACACTCGCTCCCCGAGGGGGCGCAGCTGATCGCCGAGCGCTCGCGCGGCACGCCGCGCATCGCCAATCGCTTCCTGCGCCGCGTGCGCGACTTCGCCGAGGTCGGCGGCGCTGCGCGCGGTCGACGGCGAGCTCGCCGCGCGACGCTCGCGCGCCTGGGCGTCGATCAGAACGGGCTCGAGGAGCTCGACCGGCGCATCCTCTCCGTGATGGCGCAGAACCCCGAGGCGCCCGTGGGCCTCAAGACGATCGCCGCGGCCGTGGGCGAGAGCGAGGACACGATCGAGGAGGTCTTCGAGCCGCATCTCCTGCGCTGCGGCTTCCTGCAGCGCACCGCGCGTGGCCGCCAGGTCACGCCGCGCGGACTCGAGGCGCTCGGCCTCGAACCCGGCGCCCGCGCGCGCGGGCTGTTCGCCTGAGCACGCCGGGGATGGAGTTCCGCCGCAACGGCTTCTCGTTCCGGCTCGTGGCGCGCGCGACGCGCTGCCGCGCGCGCAGCGGGATCTTCGGCACACCGCACGGCGAGGTGCGCACGCCGGCCTTCATGCCGGTCGGCACGAAGGGCACGGTCAAGGGCGTCTTCCCGCGCGATCTGGCCGCGGTCGGGACGACGATGCTGCTCGCCAACACGTACCACCTGCACCTGCGGCCGGGCGAGGACGTCGTGCAGCGCCTGGGCGGACTGCACCGCTTCATGAACTGGGACGGGCCGATCCTGACCGACTCGGGCGGCTACCAGGTCTTCAGCCTGGGCCACATGGCGAAGCTCGACGAGGACGGCGTCACACTGCGCTCGGTCGTCGACGGCGCGCAGGTGCGCCTCGACCCCGAGCGCGTGATCGACATCCAGCGCAAGCTCGGCGCGGACGTGGCCATGGCCTTCGACCACTGCCCGGCCGATCCGGCCGACCATGCGCAGGTCGCGGCGGCCGTCGAGCGCACTGCGCGCTGGCTCGAGCGCTGCGTGCGGCGCCACCGCGAGCACGGCGCCGAGGAGACCGGCCAGGCGCTGTTCGCGATCGTGCAGGGCGGGGTCTTCGAGGACCTGCGCGCGCGCTCGGCCGAGGACGCGCTGCGCCACGATCTCGTCGGCTACGCGGTCGGCGGCGTGAGCGTGGGCGAGTCGCGCGAGCAGTCGCGCCGCGCGGTCGAGCTGGCCGCGCCGCTCCTGCCCGAGGACCGGCCGCGCTACCTGATGGGTGTCGGCACGCCGGAGGACTTCTTCGACGCCGTCGAGCGCGGGATCGACCTGTTCGACTGCGTGACGCCCACGCGCCACGCGCGCAACCACAACGCCTTCACCAGCCGCGGCCGGGTCAACCTGCGCAACCAGCGCTGGCGCGAGGACGCCGGGCCGCTCGATCCCGAGTGCGACTGCGTCGCCTGCCGCGAGTTCCCGGTCGGCGTCCTGCGGCACTTGTGCACCAGCGACGAGATGCTCGGCCCGATGCTGCTGACGCTGCACAACCTGCGCTTCTTCCACCGCCTGATGGACGAGATCCGCGCGGCGGTCGAGCGCGACGAGCTGGCCGAACTGCGCGCCGCGCGCCTCGCGACGCTGGCGGGCAAGCTCGGGGAGTAGCGCGCTGCGCTCAGCCCGCCCGACGAGGCCCAGGCTTCTCGACGGCCGCGATCGTGGCACGCAGCAGCGCATTCACCCGGCGCGCATCCCGGAACACCTTGGCGACGTCCGGATCGAGCACGATGACCACAGCATCCTGCGCGAGCGCACTTGCGAAGCGGTTCGGCCTCGACTTGCGGTAGTCGAAGCGGTACTCGTCGGCTGCTTCGGCCACCAGCTGCTTTCCTGCCCTAGATCCGCGTGCCTTCTTCATAGTCGCTACGTTCCCGTCGCGTTGCACGCCGGGCGCTGATGATTCGGGTGAGCGAACCACGCTCCGTGAAAGATACCAGAAGCAGCCGCGCTCGGTGCGAGTGGCCCACGATGATCTCCCGGGGCTCGGCCCTCGAATGCGCCGGGTCGTCGTGGATTCGCGCGAGCGGGTCGCCGAAAACGGTCAGCGCCTCCACGAAGCTCACGCCGTGCTTGCCGCGATTGGATGCGTCCTTCTCGGGATCCCAAGTGAAGCGGAGCCGCATCGCGGACGAGCATAGCAAGCGCCTCGTGACGGTAGCGCTACATCCCCGCGCGCACTGCGCCCCACATGGCGCCGAGCACGACGGCCGCGCCCACGCACATCCAGACCGGGCTCGAGACGACGCCGGAGTCGATCGTGATCAGGATCCCCGCGAGCAGCTGCGGGATGCGCGCCTGCTTCTTGCCGTAGATGAAGAAGCCCGCGCCGATCGAGCCGACCAGCAGCGAGGTCATGACCCACTCGCCCGAGAAGTTCATGGCGGCATCATCGACCCTTCTCGGCCAGCACGAGCAGCTTCTCGCTGAATCCGGGCGCGAACCACCGCTTCGAGCGCACCCGGAGCCCGGCCTCCGCAAACAGCGGGTCGACCTCCGACGGTCGCAGGCGCGGCGAGACGGGCCGCGCGAGCAGCTTGGAGCGCAGACCGCGCGTCCAGGCGCTCCAGGCCCAGCCGTGGCGCACGTCTACGGCCACGAAGCGGCGCGAGACGCGCGCCAGCTCCGCCAGCACGCGCGACTGCAGCTCGGGCGGCACGTGAAAGAGGAAACGCATGCACAGCACCAGGTCGAAGCTCGCGTCGGCGAAGGGCAGCGCCAGCGCGTCGGCCTGCACGCGCGGAGCGCCCGTTGCGCGCGCCTCGACGAGCATCGCGCGCGAGAGGTCGGCCAGCACCAGCTTGCGCCCCTCGCCTGCAGCGAGCGCGGCGAAGCGGCCGGTCCCGCCCGGCGTGTCGAGCACGCTGCGCACGCCCGCGAGCTCGCTGCCCAGCCCCGCCTCGATCGCACGCCAGAAGCGCGCCGCGTCGCCGCGCGTGCGCGCCGAGGAGAAGCGCCGCGCGTCGTATTCGCGCGCGACTTCGGGCTCCTGGTAGTGCGCCTGCTTCGCGCGCCAGCGATCCGGGGCAGGCGGCTCGCTCACGGGCCTAGCGCCCTACTTCTTCTTGTAGTCGGGGCACTTCAGCGCGTTCGGCCGCTCGGGCCGGCTGCAGGCGCTGGGATAGTCGTACTTGCAGCTGTCGCAGAGGTAGCGCTTGCTCTCGACGGCGAACATGCGCCGAACGGCTTCGGCGATCTTGCGCCACCAGGAGAGATCGCTACTTCCCCGTGCCACGGCCGTCGAGCACCTCGATCCGCCGCACGTCGAAGCGTGCCGGACCGTCGCTGCCTGCGCCGCGCTGCAGCGCCCCGGTGATGCCGAGCTGGAAGCCCTGGAAGAGCGTGAGGTCGTAGCGCCCGCTGGTGCAGACGATCTCGCTCGTGACCTTGCCGGCCCAGCGCACGGCCCAGTGGTCGCCTTCGCGTTCGAGCCAGCCGCGCGTCTGGAAGCGGCCCCAGAGCGGATCGCTGCCTAGACTCGCCTCGCGCAGGTCCTTCTCGGCACGCGCTAGGCGCGCCTGGCGGTCGACTTCCTGCGCGGCCTTGTCCGACTTGATGCGCGCGATCTCCTCGTGCAGGCCGATCTTCTCCAGGCCGGCGCGCGCAGCCTCGGCCGAGCTCGAGTTGGGCGCCGTGTCGATCACCTTCTGGTAGGCGGCCTTGGCCGGCGCGAAGTCGCCGTTCTCCGTGGTGCGTGCCTTCTCGTAGAGCTCGTTGGCCTTGGCCAGATCGCTGGCCGCAGTGGCCGCAGTGGCCGCACTGGCCGTGCTCGCCGCGCCGGGCGCCTGCGCAGCCGTCAGCTTGGCCGCGTCGGCAGCGGGCTTCTCGGACTTGGGGGCCGACGCCAGCGTCGCTCCCGCTGCCTTGGGCTCGACGAACAGCTTGGCTCCGGCGCGCGCGTCCTTCTGCGCGCTGGTGAACTGCGCTGCGAGATCGTTCCCGCTCGCGTCGGCGACGTCGGACTTCTTGCACCAGGCGCGCGTGCCGGCCGGAGCCCAGACGTGCACCCAGTCCTCGGCCAGCGGCTTGTCGGGATGCTGGCGGCTCTCGGCGCGCACCTTGTCGCTCTTGTTGAGCGAGCGCGCGAGCGGGTAGCTGTTCTCGCTCGTGCTCGAAGGCGCCGGGCGCATGTTGATGCCGTTGCCCGTGACCTTGAGCACGCCCGGCTCGTCGGTGGTGGCGAGGTACTTGCCCGAGACCCACACGAGCAGCCCGTCCGCCGGCTCGACTTCGAGGAAGCCCGCGTTCTCGGAGTACACCGCCAGCAGCGACTCGGCCTTGGCCGATTCGAGTTCGACGCCCTTGGCGTCGGCCAGGTTGTAGATCTTCGTGCCGCCGGCCTTGGCGCGCACGTAGCGCGACGGCGACGCACTCTCCGGCGCCGTCTTGGCCGGAGCCTGCGCCGGTGCCTGCGCAGGCGTTTGCGGGCCGGCGTGGAGCGACGTCGCGAGGACGCCCAGGAGAACGGATGCGAACGAGCTGGCGCGGAGTGCGGTGATCACGGATGCCTCTCGAGTCATGGCCGGCGGGTCCCCTCCCTCCGCGGGGCCATGCTGTTGCGCTCGGAGCGCACCGCGGAGGATCGAGGCGGATCCTAGCGGCCCGGATCGGCCCGATCCACGCCCAAGAACTCGCTTTCCGCGGACTGCTAGACTGAGGGGTCGATGGAACCGACCCGCTTCCCCTACATGTTCTGGGCGCACGACCAGAGCGCCCGCACGCCGCACGTGCTGACGCAGTCGGGCATGCCGGCCGCCGACCCGGCGCTCTTCGCGGGCATCGGCGGGATCGACCTCGGACCCCCCTCCGCGAGCGCCCTGCCGGACGTCGAGCAGCGCCTGGCGCAGAAGTTCGGTGTCGATCCCTCGCGCGTGATCGTCACGCTGGGCGCCTCGGGCGGAATGCACCTGGCGGCGGCGCGCTGGTTCAGGCCCGGCGCGCGCGTCGCGGTGGACCGGCCCTCCTACGAGCCCTTCCGCGCGCTGCCGGCGCACTTCGGGGCCCAGACGGTCGAGGTCACGCGCCGGCTCGAGGACGGCTGGAACCTGGATCCGGCCGCGGTCCGCGGCGCGCTCGCCGGGGCCAAGGGGGCCGGCCACGTCTTCTTCGCCAACCTGCACAACCCCACCGGCGCGCGCTCGAAGGCCGGCGAACTGCGCGAGTTGGCGGCCGCCGCGGCCGAGCACGGCGGCAAGCTGATCGTGTGCGAGGTCTACATGGAGTACGCCCCGCCCGCCGAGCGACTGCACGCGTTCCGGATCGCGCCCAATGGCGTCTCGATCGGCAGCCTGACCAAGGCCTACGGCGTCGGCCCGCTGCGCGCCGGCTGGATGATCCTGGGTGAGGACGTCGCGGCGGAGCGCGAGGCGCTGGTCGACACGCTCTACCTCGACTACGTGGACCCGCCCACGGTCGCGCTGCGCGGCTACGCGCGCGCGCTGGCCGAGCTCGAGGCGCTGGCGCGGCCGATCGCGCACGTCGAGGCCGAGTCGCGCCCGATCTGGGAGCGCTGGCTGCGCGAGACCGAGGGCATCCGGGCGCTGGTGCCCAGCCGCGGGATCATCGCCTTCCCGCGCGTCGAGGGTGTCGCCGACACGCGCGCCCTGTGCGAGTTCCTCGTGCGCGAACACCAGGTCGACGTGGTCCCGGGCGAGTTCTTCGGGTCGCCCGGCCACATCCGCGTCGGCTGCGCCCTGCCGCCGGAGCTGCTACGTGCGGGCCTGGAGCGCCTCACGGCCGGGATCCGCGCCTTCCGCGGCCTCTCCTCCGCCCTTCCCCGGGTTGGCGCTGCCCCGCGCGCGAGCTAACTTGGCTGCCCCTCGAATGCGCCAGTTCCTCCGCTCCAAGATCCACAAGGCCCGCGTCACCGGCGCCGACGTGAACTACATCGGCTCGGTCACGCTCGACCAGGAGCTAATGGAGCGCGCCGGGATCGCCGAGTGGGAGAAGGTGTTGATCGTCGACAACACCAATGGCGCGCGCCTCGAGACCTACGCCATCGTGGGCGAGCCGGGCAGCGGCATCGTGCAGATCAACGGCGGTGCCGCGCACCTCGTGCAGACCGGCGACGAGGTCATCATCCTGACCTTCGAGATCGCCGAGCAGTCCTCGGGCCCGATCCAGCTCCTGGTGGACGAGAAGAACCGCTTCGTGCGCTACCTCTGAGACTGCACAACGCACTCTCGATCAACACAGTCGGAACCCATGGGGCGTTTCGAGCGCGTGAAACACTGCGCCTCGGCCGGCCCGGCGAGAAGAGTGCGCCTAGGCTGACGAACGTAGTCTCGGGCCCTGCGCGCGACTGGGAATCTCGACGGTCCAAACCCGGATGAACACCCGCGGCCCGTCTGGAATGTCGCGACGCAGGGCCCCCTTGCAGCACGGCCGCTGAGCGCTCGCTAGGCTTTGCGCCGAATGCCGTCCGGCTCCCCCATCGTCGTCGCGCACGTGCGCATCGTCAGCGGCGCGGGCGGTGGACCGGAGAAGACGATCCTGGCCACGCCCCGAGCGCTGCGGGGCAGCGGCTACCAGGCCTTCGCTCTCTACCTGCACGCGCCGGGCGACACCGGTTTCGAGGTCCTGCGGGAGCGCGCGAAGGAAAAGGGCTGCGAGTTCGTCGCGCTCGCGGATCGCTGGCCCTACGACCCGCGCACACTGAAGCAGCTCGCGGCGATCTGCCGGGAGCGTGGCGTGCGCATCTGGCACGGGCACGACTACAAGTCGAACTTCTACGGCGTGCTGCTGCGCAAGGAGCTCGGCCTGCACCTCGTCTCCACCATGCACGGCTGGGTGCAGCCGAGTTGGAAGACGCCGCTGTACTTCGCGATCGACCGCTGGTCGCTGCGCAGGTACGAACAGGCGATGGCCGTCAGCCAGGACCTCTACGACGCCGCCCTCGCGAACGGCGTCGCGCAGGAGCGCTTGACGCTGGTCGAGAACGCGATTGACACCGACGAGTTCCGGCGCCGTGCGCCGACCTCCGGCAAGCCCTTCGTCGTCGGCGCCGTCGGACGCCTCTCGGAGGAGAAGGGCTTCCAGCTCCTGATCGAGGCCTGCGAGCGTCTCGCCGCCAAGGGTCGCGAATTCGAGCTGCGCATCGCCGGCGAAGGCCCTCAGCAGGCTGCGCTCGCGACCCAGATCGCCGCCTCGAAGTTCGCCCGGCGCTGGAAGCTCCTCGGCTTTCAGAAGGACACGCGCGCGCTCTTCGAGACCTTCGACCTCTTCGCGCTGTCCTCGCTCCGCGAGGGCCTCCCCAACGTCGTCCTCGAAGCGATGGCGATGGAAGTCCCCCTGCTCGCGACCCGCAGCGGCGGCATGGCTGCCTTCGCGCGGCATGGCGAGGACGCCTGGCTCATCGACCCCGGCTCCGTCGATGAACTCGAACGTGGTCTGGACAGGCTCCTCGGTGATGCCGAACTGCGCCGCAAGCTCGCCCTCGCCGCCCGCTCCCGCATCGAACGCGACTCAAGCTTCTCCGCCCGCATCGCCAAGGAACTCGCCGTCTACGCGCGCCTTGGCCTCTGAGGTACGCGAGACGGCCGGCTGGAAATCGCGATCTCGCCCGCAACCTGAAGCGACGCGCTGCGTCTTCCTGGTGGGGGAACCGCTGGCGATCGATGAAGGTCAGGGAAGTCATACGCCGGCTTGCCGACGACGGCTGGTACCTCGTCACGACGCGCGGAAGCCACCGGCAGTTCAAGCACCGGACCAAACCGGGCCGCGTTACGGTGAGTGGGAACCTGGGGCGCGAGATGACTCGGGGTACACTGGCCTCCGTCTTCCGCCAAGCGCTGATCTTCAGGAAGCTCCCATGAAGCACGTCTCCTACCTCGTACTCCTCGAGAAGACCCCCGCCAGCGACTGGGGCGCGTCCGTTCCCGATCTGCCCGGTTGCGTCGCTGTCGCCAAGACCGTTGACGCCGCCCTGCGTCGGATCCATATCGCGATCGAGATGCACCTGGCGGGCATGCGCGACGATGGCCATCGCCCGCCGCGCCCGAAGCTGCGCTCCGTACGTCCGCGCCTCAACAAGAGTGGCTGCGAGTTCTACGCGACGGTTCGGGTCGCGGCTTGAGCGCTAGCTGATCCGCGCGCGCGCGGCGTCGATCGCGCGGCGTTCGACCTCGCGCAAGGATAACTTGAGGGCGGCGGCGGCTCGCGCGACATCATCGTGTTCGGGAGAGAGGTCGCGCTCGCCATCGGGGCTGCGGCCGGGGTAGTCGGGGCGGATGCGGTGCTTGACGCGGACCTTCTGGCCTTCGAGCTCGATCTCGAGGACCTCGCGGCCGCATTCGACGCGTTCCACCGGTCTCCAGCGCACCCCCAGGCTCGTCGTGTGCTCGAACACCGCCGCTTCGAGCTTCACCCGCGCATCGTCGCGCGCGAGGAACGACACCAGCACGCCGGGCCGGTCCTTCTTCATCGCCACCGGACTCCACCACACGTCGAGCGCACCCGCCGAGCGCAAGGCCGCGAGCGCGACACCGACCTCCTCGCCGGTCATGTCGTCGAGCTGCAGCTCCCCGAGGAAGGCCTCGGCGCGCGCTGGCCGTGTGGAATCCGCGACCGCGCTCGTCCCGAGCTGCACGCGGCACAGGTTCGGCGGCCCGTCCTTGGGATCGCGCGTACCGGCGCCATAGCCGATCCGCTCGCTGCGGAACTGCGCGGGCGGAGCGAAGCTCTCCGTCAATTCCGCGAGCAGCGCGGCTCCGGTCGGTGTCAGGCGCTCGCCTCCCCCGCCGTGCAGAACCTCACGTCCACGCAAGAGTTCCGCCACCGCCGGCGCCGGCACCGGCATCTCGCCGTGCGCGCACTTGACCGTCCCCGACCCGAGCAGCGGCGCACTTGCGTAGACGCGCGTGACCCCCAGACTTCCGAGTGCGAACGCCGCGCCGCACACGTCCACCAGCGTGTCCACCGCGCCGATTTCGTGAAAGTGGATCTCTTCCGGCGCGCACCCGTGCACGCGTCCCTCCGCGACCGCGATGCGCCAGAGCACTGCCAGCGCGCGCTCCTGCGCCGCGGCGGGAAGTGACGAAGCCCTCACCAGCCGCTTCAGGTCTTCGTAACCCCGGTGCGGCATCGTGCCGCTCTCGTTCGTCTGCACGTCGAGGTGTTTGCCCGAGAGGTTGCCGCGCCACGCGGTCGACAACTCCAGCCGACAACCGCCGGGCACGAGCGTCCCGACCGCGCGCTGGAGTTCGGGAAGTGTGAAACGACTGTCCCCCAGATCCAGCAGGGCGGCGAGGAACATGTCTCCCGCCAGCCCCCCGAATGCCTCCACGTACAATTCGCTCATCGGGAACGCGAGCCTAGCAGATGGCGTCCAGACCCGCCTGCGCTAGGATTTTCGCCTTCCTCGTCGCCATTCCGGAGAACCCAATGACCGTTTGCTGCCCGTCCAAGTCGTTCTTCCTCCCTCTCGCTCTGCTGCTCGGTGCCGGTGCGCTCGCGTTCGGCGCGAGTTCCTTCGCCGCCGCGACGCAGGACCCCAAGCCGCCCGCGGAGAAGCCCAAGGACGGCGGCGGTGAGAAGCCCAAGGAGGGCGGCGAACGCGGTCGCGAAGGCGGACGCGGCTGGGGCCGCGGGCCCGGTGGACCCGGCGGCGGACCGGGGCTCGAGGGCTCGATGCAGTCGATGAAGGCCGCGGTCAAGGCACTCGAGAAGGAGCTCCCGGCGAAGGACGCCAACGCCTGGAAGTCGATCTCGCAATTCGAGCGTGGCGTCGCGGGCGCCAAGCTCGAGGAACCGCCGACGATCAAGGAGATGGCCGAGGGCGAGCGCGCCAAGGCCGTCACCACCTACCGCACGATGATGGCCGACATGCTCGCGCAGAGCTGCAAGCTCGAGCACGAGATCCTGGCCGCCAAGTGGGACGACGCCAGCAAGAGCTTCGAGGCGCTCAAGGCGATGCAGAAGCCCGGCCACGACAAGTTCAAGAAGGACGACTGAGCGCCGTTCCGCTCGCGGCGCGCGCCACGACCGCGACGCCGACCCGGGATGCGCCCGCGTGCAACAACACGCGGGCGCATTCGTCGGCGGTCGAGCCCGAAGTCAGCACGTCGTCCACCAGCCAGACCTCCTGGCCTGCGAGCGCGCGCCGCCCGAAGCGCCCGACCTTGAAGGCCCCGCGCACGTTCGCGTCGCGCGAGAGCGAGAGCGCCGAGCCCTGCGGGCGCGTCGCGCGCGTGCGGCGCAGCGCGGCGCGCGTGCGCAGCCCCGTGCGCCGCGCGAGCTCGTGCGCCAGCAGCGCGGCCTGGTCGAAGCCGCGTTCGAACTGCCGCAGCGGGTGCAGCGGCACCGGCACGAGCAGGCCGCGCGCACCGGCCTCGTTCAGGCGCTCGGCCAGGAGTGCCGCGAGCGGCAGCGCGAGGTCGCGCCGGCCGCCGTGCTTGAACGCCAGCAGCCAGTCGTGCAGTCCGCTGCGGTAGCTCCCCACGCACAGCACGCGCTCGAAGCGCGGTTCCTCGCGCCTGCAGGAGGGACACAGGCCGCCGTCGGGCAGCGCCGGCGCGAGTTCCGCCGCACAGCGTCCGCAGCGCGGGCTGGCCCGATCGAGTTCGAGCGGGTGCGCCTCGCAGGCGAGCGTGTCCTCGAGAAGCGCCGCCCCGCACAGCCGGCAGCCGAGCGGGTAGAGCGCCTCGACGATTCCAGTCCAGAGCTCGAGCAGCGGTCCCTCCACAATGAGGACGCTCGCGCGGGCGCAAGGTTGCGCGCAGCGCGCCGAATTCCGCGCCTCAGAGCGTGGGCCGCTGCTCGGGCGAAAAGACCGCTTCGGCCTGCGCCAGACGCACCGGCTCCGCGAGGGCGTGCTGCAGCACCTCCTCGACGCGCTCGACCCACACCGGCACGAGCTCGGCGCGCGCCTTGGCGGGCACCTCTTCCCAGTCGTGCTGGTTGCGCGCGGGCAGGATCACCTTGCGGATCCCGGCGGCCAGCGCCGCGAGCACCTTCTCGCGGATCCCGCCCACCGGCAGCACAAGACCGCGCAGGCTGATCTCGCCCGTCATGGCGACGTCGTTGCGCACGAGACGGCCGGTGAAAAGCGAGGCCAGCGCGGTGTACATCGTCACGCCCGCACTCGGGCCGTCCTTGGGGATGGCACCCGAGGGCACGTGCAGGTGGATGTCGGAGTTCTCGAAGGACTTCGCGTCGATGGAGAGCGCGGCGGCGTTCGTGCGCACGAGCGAGTAGGCCGCCTGCGCGCTCTCCTTCATCACGTCGCCGAGCTTTCCGGTCAGGAGCAGGCCGCCCTTGCCGTTCATGCGCGTGGCCTCGACGAAGAGCACGTCGCCACCGACCGGCGTCCAGGCCAGTCCCGTCGCGACGCCGCTCGTCGCGGTGCGCAAGAGCACCTCGCTCTCGAAGCGCGGCGGGCCGAGCACCTCGGAGAGGTTGGCGGCCGTCCAATTCGTCTCGGCGGCCTCACCGCCCGCCACGCGGCTCGCGGCGCGGCGAGCCAGGGCCGCGATCTCGCGTTCGAGGTTGCGCACGCCGGCCTCGCGCGTGTAGCGCCGCACGATCAGCGCCAGCGCGTCCTCGCCCACCGTGCACTGCTGTGCCGTGAGCCCGTTCTCCGAGATCTGGCGCGGCACGAGGTAGGTGCGCGCGATCGCGAGCTTCTCCTCCTCGACGTAGCCCGGCAGGCGGATCACCTCGCAGCGGTCGCGCAGCGGCGGCGGGATCTCGTCCTCGACGTTGGCCGTGCCCACGAACATCACCTTGCGCAGGTCGAAGGGCAGGTTGAGGTAGTTGTCGCGGAAGGTGTGGTTCTGCTCGGGGTCGAGCACCTCGAGCAGCGCCGAGGACGGATCGCCCTGCGCCGAGCGCCCGAGCTTGTCGAGCTCGTCGAGCAGGAAGACCGGGTTGTTCGTGCCGGCCTTCTTGAGCGACTGCAGCACGAGGCCCGGCATCGCGCCGATGTACGTGCGCCGGTGGCCGCGGATCTCGGCCTCGTCGTGCACTCCGCCGAGCGAGAGGCGCACGAACTTGCGGCCCATCGCGCGCGCGATCGACTGGCCCAGCGAGGTCTTGCCCACACCGGGCGGACCGACCAGGCACAGGATCGGGCTCTTGCCCTCGGGCTTCAGCTTGCGCACGGCCAGGAACTCGAGGATGCGCCGCTTGACCTTCTCCAGGCCGTAGTGGTCGGCCTCGAGGATCTCCCGCGCGCGCGCGAGCTCCAGCGCGTCCTCGCTCGAGCGCTGCCAGGGCAGGTCGATCACCATCTCGAGCCAGGTGCGCAGCATGCCGTACTCGGCCGAGCTCTGTGGCATGCGCCGCAGGCGCGCGAGCTCCTTGTGTGCCTCCTCCAGCGCCGCCTCGGGCAGGCCGGCCTTGGCCAGGCCCTCGGCGAGACGGCCCATCTCGGCCTCCTGCGCGTTCTCGTCGCCCAGCTCCTTCTGGATCGTCTTGAGCTCCTCGCGCAGGTAGTACTCGCGCTGCGCCTTGTCGAGCACGCCCTTGGTGCGCGAGCGGATGTCGCGCGAGAGCTTGAGCACCGCGATCATGTGCACCAGGCGCTGCTGCACGAGATCCAGGCGCGCGCGCACGTCGAGCGTCTCGAGCAGCTCCTGCTTCTCGCGCGGCGGGATGTCGAGGAAGGTCGCGACGATGTCGGTCAGCGCCGCCGGGGAGTTCACGTTCTGCACGACGTTGGGCAGCTCGTCCGGCGCGCCGGGCATCAGCGAGAGCGCCTCGCGCGCCTGCTCCTTGAGCGCCACGAAGCGCGCCTGCAGCTGCTCGTCGAGCTCGACCTGCTCCTCGATGCGCTGCACGGTCGCGACCATGAAGGGCTCGGTCTTGTCGATCGAGAGGATCTTGAAGCGCCCGCGGCCCTGGCACACGGCGTGGTGGCCGCTCTCCTCGGTCGAGACGAAGCGCAGCACCTCGACCAGCGTGCCGATCTCGTGCAGGTCCTTGGGACCCGGGTCCTCCTGCTGCGGGTCGCGCTGCATCACGATCCCGATCGGGCGCGCGTGGCGCACCGCGTCCTGCATGCCGCGCAGCGAGCGCTCGCGGCCGATGCCGAAGGGCAGCACCACGCCCGGGAAGATCACCGCGTTGCGCACCGGCAGCAGGATCAGGCGCTGCGTCTTGCGCGCACGGGGTTTCCGCGGGGAGGAGGCGACGCGGCGCTTGACGGTCTTCTTCTTCGCCATGGGGTTCCTGAGTTGGGCGCCTCTCTAGCCTCTGCCCGGCGCTAGTCGAAGGGGTCTTCGATGCGCTCGGGTGCGCTGGCGACGCTGCGCCTCCCGGGCGCCTCGAGGTGCAGGCTGCGGCGCAGGCGCGCGGCGTAGCTCTCGACCGTGTCCTCGGCGTGCGCCGCGACCTCGAACAGCTCGCCCAGCTCGCGCGCCAGCTCGCGGTCGTTCTCGAGATCGGGCGGATGGGCCTGGAAGTGCGCGCGCAGCGTGACGCGGAACGAGTGCGAGGCGTAGAACCAGCCCGAGACGAGCAGCGCCAGCGTCAAGACCAGCAGCGCGCCGGCCCACAGGCTGGGGAAGCTGCGCGGCGCGGCGGGGTCGGCCGGCTGGTAGCGCCCGAACAGCTCGAGCGCGAAGCCGCCGGTGAGGTACAGGAAGCCCACGCCGACCTGCACGCGGTGGAAGACGTACTCGCGCACGGCCGACAGGCGCCGGCGCCGCAGCGCGAAGAGCTCCTCGACCAGCACGCGCGGCGGGCGGAAGAGGATCGCGTTGCCGAGCAGGAACGAACCCACGATGGCGAGCAGGATCCCCAGGCTCGTCCAGTCGGGCGCGTTCGAGAGCGGTGCGGGCATGCCGGAGGCACACGCTAGGCGCTGGCACCGGCCGGCTGCAAGGCGCGTGGTGCCGCAGGCGGCGCGACTCCCTAGAATCCCCGCGCATGAACGAGCCCCGGATCGAGACCGTGCGCCGCATGGCGGCCCTGGCGCGCCTGGATGTGGGCGAGGCCGAGGCGCTCGAGCTGGCGGACAAGTTCGAGCGCATCCTGGGCCATTTCCAGGTGCTCGCGCGCCTGGACGTCTCGAGCGTCGAGGAAGGCGCGGGCCCGTTGCAGCCGGCCGACCAGCGCCGCGCGGACGAGCCGCGGCCCTCGCTGCCGCTCGAGACGGCCCTGGCCCAGGCTCCCGCGCGCGTCGAGGGCTTCTACCGCGTGCCGAAGACCGTCGGGGGCGAGGAGTGAGGCCCTACCGCGAACTCGACGCCGCCGCACTGGCCGAGGAGACGAGAAGCGGCCGCCGCAAGGCCGTGCAGACGGTCGCCGAGTGCTTCGCGAGCATCGCCGAGCTGGACGAGCCGCTGGGCGTCTTCCTCTCGACCGAGCGCGCGCAGGCCGAGGCGCGCGCCGCGGAGCTCGACCGTGCGCTGGCGCGCGGCGAGCCGGGCGGAGCGCTGTGCGGCGTGCCGATCGCGCTCAAGTCGAACATGTGCCTCTCGGGCTTCGAGTCCAACTGCGGCTCGCGGATCCTCGAAGGCTGGCGCGCGCCCTACACGGCCACGTTCGTCGAGCGGCTGCTCGACGCGGGCGCGATCCCGGTCGGCATGACCAACATGGACGAGTTCGCCATGGGCTCCTCGTCCGAGAACTCGGCCTTCAAGCCCTCGCGCAACCCCTGGGCGCGCGAGTACACGCCCGGCGGCAGCTCGAGCGGCAGCGCGGTGGCGGTCGCGGCGGGCATCGTGCCGCTGGCCTTCGGCTCGGACACCGGCGGCTCGGTGCGCCAGCCGGCGGCGCTGTGCGGCA
Organism: uncultured Planctomycetota bacterium; assembly: GCA_963829015.1. GTDB lineage: Bacteria > Planctomycetota > UBA1135 > UBA1135 > JADJLZ01. Next base: position 2,241,625 of record CAWHGR010000001.1, read on the forward strand.
TCCACGGCTTCAAGCCCAGCTGGGGCCGCGTCTCGCGCTACGGGCTGATCGCCTTCGGCTCCTCGCTCGACCAGGTCAGCCCCTTCGCGCGCAGCGTGCGCGACCTCGAGCTCGCCATGCAGCTGATCTCGGGCCGCGACGAGCGCGACGCGACCTGCCTGGATCTCGACCCGTTGCAGCCGATCGTGCCCGACGACGAGCAGAGCCTGGCGGGCGTGCGCATCGGCGTGCCGCGCGAGTACCTGCCGGACACGCTGCACGCCGAGGTCGCGACGTTCGATCCGCGCTGCGCTGGCCGTCCTGGCGCGGCTCGGAGCCGAGCTGCGCGAGATCTCGCTGCCGCACACCGAGTACGCCATCCCGACTGCTACTACGTGGTCGCGACCGCCGAGGCCTCGAGCAACCTGGCGCGCTTCGACGGCGTGCGCTACGGCAAGCGCGTCGAGGGCCCGGGCTCGCTGCAGGCCATGTTCGCCGCGACGCGCGGCGCGGGCTTCGGCGCCGAGGTCAAGCGCCGCATCCTGCTCGGCACCTACGTGCTCTCGGCCGGCTACCACGACGAGTGGTACGGCCGCGCGCTCAAGGTGCGCAGCCTGATCGCGCGCGATTTCGAGCGCGCCTTCGAGGAGGTGGACCTCGTCGCCGGTCCGACCTCCCCCACGCCCGCGTTCCGGCTCGGCGAGCGCGCGTCCGACCCGGTCGCGATGTACCTCGCCGACGCGCTGACCGTGCCGGCGAGCCTCGCAGGCCTGCCCGGCGATCAGCACGCCCTGCGGCTTCAGCGCCAGCGCTCCCCGCCTGCCGATCGGATTGCAGTTGATCGGCCCGCACGCGCCGACGCACGCGTGCTGCGCGTGGCGCGCGCCTTCGAGGCCGCGAGCGACTTCGCGCGCGCGTCCGCCGACGGCCGCGCGCAGTGAAGCTGCGTCGACTCGGCCTACGTCTCGCCCAAGACCGGCAAGCGCTGGATCCCCGTGATCGGCCTGGAGGTGCACTGCCAGCTCAAGACGCGCACCAAGCTCTTCTGCGGCTGCGAATACGTCTTCGGCGCGCGCCCGAACTCGCTCACCTGCCCGGTCTGCACCGGCCAGCCCGGCGCGCTGCCGGTGCTCAACGCGGAGGCGCTCGCGCTGGCGGTGCGCACGGCGCTCGCACTCGGCGCCGAGGTCGCGAGCGAGAGCCGCTTCGACCGCAAGAACTACTTCTACTGCGACCTGCCCAAGGGCTACCAGATCAGCCAGTACGACCGGCCCTTCTGCAAGGGCGGCGGGATCGCGCTCGAGAGCGGCCGCTTCGTGCGCCTGACGCGCATCCACATGGAGGAAGACGCCGGCAAGGCGATCCACGACCGCGGCGAGTACACGCTGGTCGATCTCAACCGCGCCGGCGTGCCGCTGATCGAGTCGGTCACCGAGGCCGACCTGCAGAGCGCCGCCGAGGCCTACGAGTACCTGACCGCGCTGAAGGAGATCCTGCAGTACACCGGCGCCTCCGACTGCGACATGGAGAAGGGCTCGCTGCGCTGCGACGTCAACGTCTCCGTGCACCCGCCCGGCGAACCCTGGCGCACCAAGGTCGAGGTCAAGAACCTCAACTCCTTCCGCTTCGTCGAGGCCGCGATCGAGCACGAGATCGCGCGCCAGGTCGCGGCCTACGAAACCGAGGACCCGACGCAATACCCCGTGCAGGAGACGCGCCTCTTCGACCACGCGCGCAACCAGACGCGCAGCATGCGCGGCAAGGAGAGCGCGCACGACTACCGCTACATGCCCGATCCCGACCTGCCGCTCGTGCGCGTCGACGCGGCCTTCGTCGAGCGCCAGCGCGCGCACCTCGCCGAGCCGCCGGCCGCGCGGCGCGAGCGCTACCGGCGCCAGTTCGGCCTCTCCGAGCTCGAGGCCGGCGTGCTGACCTCCGAGCGCGCCGTGGCGGACTACTTCGAGGCCGTCACGCGCGCCTCGGGCCGGCCCAAGGAGGCCTCGAACTGGATCCAGAACGAGCTCCTGCGCTGGGTCGGCGATCCCGAGTTCGGCGCCGTGCGCTTCGACGAGCTGCAGCTGCGCCCGGCCGAGCTGGCCGAGGTGATCGATCTGGTCGGAAAAGGCACGGTCCAGAACCAGGCCGCGCGCAGGCTCTTGCGCGAAATGGCCAAGACCGGCCGGCCGGCCAAGGTGCTGGTGAAGGAGCTCGGCCTCGAGCAGGTGCAGGACGCGGGGCAGATCGAGGAATGGTGCCGCGCCGCGCTGGTCGGCAAGGAGAAGATCGTTGCCGACGTCAAGGCCGGCAAGGAGCAGGCGCTCAACGCGCTGCTCGGGCCGGTGATGAAGGCCAGCGGCGGGACGGCGAACGCGGAGCTGGTGCGCGAGACGTTGAAGCGGCTGATCGCGCTCAGTCCCTGACGCGCACCTCGCGGAACGTCACCGTTCCCTCGGCGCACAGCCCGATCCCGCCGGCGAGCTTCTTGGCCTCGTACGTGCGCTTGCCGACCGACGCACCGTCGATGAACACCTCGACCTCGGTCTCGCGCACTTCGATCGCCAGCGTGCAGGCCTTCTTGAGCTCGGTCTTGGCGATCAGCGCGTCGTCGCCTTCCTTCCAGCCCTTCTTGCCGTACTCGCTGGCCAGGACCAGCGGTCCGTAGACCAGCACGCCCTGGATCGCCTCGGCCTCGCTGCTCTCGCCGAACATCAGGCCCACGAGCTCGGGCTTCTTGCCGTTCTTCTGCTCGACGCGCGCCTCGAAGCGGTACGGGATCTTCGGCACCTCGTCGGCCCACAGGAAGCCGCCCTGCTCGCCGGCCTCGATGTCGTCGCCCGCGAGCGTGAAGGCCTCGGAGCCCTGCCAGCCGGCCAGTCCCGCCTCGAGCGGCAGCCGGCGCCAGCGGCGCGTGTCCACTCCCGCGGCGGTTGCGAGCTGCCCGCGCAGTTCGGCCAGCGCGCGCGAGCCGCCGAAGGCCGCCTCGGCGCGCGCGAGGAAGCGCAGCGCGTAGAGCGGCAGGCCCTTGTCGACGTACATGCGCGCCGTCGTGGCCGCGCCCGCGGCGAAACCGGCTTCGGCCTTGGAGAGCTTCTCGGCCAGCTCCTTGTTGAGCTTCGCCACGCGCGCCTGCGCCTCGTCGGCGACCTCGGAGGCCTTCTTCGTGCCCGAGGGCGGCGTGGCGCCGGCGTCGGGCAGCGCGCGCACGGCCTGCACGCACTTCTGGTAGTGGTACAGCGCCGCGTCGGAGAGCTTCTGCGCGTTGAGCGTTTCGCCCAGCTCGAAGTTCGCGACCACATCGCCCGGGCGCTTGCGCAGCGCTGCGCGGAAGCTCTCCAGCGCCGCGTCGAGCTGCTTGTCGGCGCGCTGCTTGCGCCCGCGCGTGATCAGCGTGTCGGCCACGCTCGGCGGCCCGAAGTAGAGCTCGTGCTGGGCCTGGATCCATGCTTTCCAGCGCGTCTCGAAGTCGGCGAAGGTCTTGACCGCCGGGTCCTTGGCCTTGGTGACGAAGAAGTCGACGAAGCGGCCCAGGACGTCGTGCTTGCCGCCCGACTTGTAGGCCGCCATGTAGTCGCGGTAGAGCGGCTCGTAGATGCGCTGCGACTTGTCGTTCTCGTAGTTGAGCAGGAAGTAGACCAGGCCCCAGCCGAAGGGGTAGTAGTCGCCGTCGTAGGAGCCGGGCTCGTAGTAGCTGACCACGTCCTCGAGCGTGGGCTCGCCCTTCTTGAACAGGTCCGGCAGCCAGCCCAGGCGCTCCTCGGGCACGAGGTTGGTCTCGACCGATGCGTTGGGCAGGAGCCGCGCGCCCTCGAAGTAGCTGGCCGTGCCCTCGTTGAGCCAGCTCGGGATCAGGTCGGCCGAGATCAGGTGCGTGAACTGGTGGCTCGACTCGTGGAACAAGGTCGACCAGAGCTCCGAGAGCGGCCGGCCGTCCTCGCGCGGATCGTAGGTCGCGACGCGGTTGGCGTTGGGCACGAAGAAGCCCGCGATCTCGGCGTCGTGCTTGCCCTCGAACTGGTCGAACTCGGCGCGCGACTTGTAGACGCTGATCGTGACGCGCGCCGTGTCGCCGCCGCCGTGCTCCTTGACGTGGAACACCTTGCGGTAGAAGGCGTTCATCTGCTCCATCGCGATCGACATCTGCTCGGCCAGCTCGCGCGGCATGTCGGTCTTGATCGTGTAGCAGCTGCCCTTGATCTCCCAGGCCTTGTCCCAGCTCGAGTGCAGCTGGTCCTCGGCGGCGGCCTTGGCCGCGGAGACGCGCTTCTTGCGCGGGCGGATCGGGACGTCCAGACCGCTGTCGAGCAGCGCCTCGACGGCTTTCTTGTTGTCGTAGACCTTGGCCAGCGCGGCCTCGCCGGCACTCGCCGAGGACGAGCCCTGCGTGCGGTTCAGGAGGTCGACCGCGTTGACCCACAGCTTGCGCGAGGCGCAGTCGTTCCCCAGCGCGAGCAGCGCCGCGGCATACTCGCCCAGCAGCGCCTGGTCCTTGCCGGCCAGCGGGTCGAGCTCGCCGATGCGTTTGCGCAGCGCCTCGGCCAAGGCCGCGTTCTCGGGCGCGGTCGCGAGCTCGAGCGCCTGCGCGGCGTAGCACAGCGCGCGGTCGGGCTCCTTGTCGGCTTCGGCCGCCTGCGCGGCCAGGTCCAGCAGCGCGAGGTCCTCGGGCGACCACTCGAGCGCCTCCTCGGCCCGCTTGAGCGCCTCGTCGCTCGAGCCGGCGTCGAGCGCGCTGCGCGCCGCGGCACCGAGCGTCGCGGCGCGATCGGAACCGGGCGGGAGGGCGAGTGCGAGCAGTGCGAGCGGGAAGGCCAGCATAGCGGCAATTCTAGCCGCGGCCCGGCGCGCGGATCACTTCTTGTCGGGCGTGCTCGCCTCGGCGGGCTTGTCGGCCTTGACGGAGGCGAGCTTCCACGAACCCTTGCCGGCCACCAGCAGCGCCGCCTTGAACTTCATCTCGTTGCCGCCCATGTCGACCCCCATGTCGGCCTTGACGTGCAGCGAGAGGTCGGCGTCGAGCGTGTAGCTCTGCAGCATGTGCGTCTGCGCGTTCCAGAGCATGTTGCCGTCGCCCTTGATGGTCAGCGTGACCGAGGCGTCGACCTTGGGCTCGGGGCCGCCGTGGTTCTCCTCGGCGGAGATGCGCTCGATCACCGGGCCGATGTCGAGCTTGAGCTCGCCATCCATGTGCAGCTTGACGTCGGCGACGTTGACGCCCTCGGCATCGTGGCTGCCGTCGTACTCGCAGGCGACCTTGAACTTCTTGAGGCCTTCCTCGAGCTGCGGCCCGAGCTCGTCGATCATGATCTGCATCGCCTTCGAGGCCTCGGCCGGCAGGCCGGCCTTGTCGAGGTCGAGGGTGCCGGGCTGCAGGCCGGGCATCAGCAGCGAAAGCACCTTGCCGCCGCCGAGCTCCCACTTGTCGCCCTTGCTGACCTTCTTGCCGGGCAGCAGCGCGCTGACGTCCATATCGGGCGCCAGCGTGTTGAGGATCTCGTCCTTGCCGGTGCACTCGTGCCAGGACTTCTTGTACTCGTTCTTCTCGCCGTCCCAGAGGAAGTGCACGGTCTTGCCTTCCATGTCGGAGAACGAGTCCTCGCTGGACTCCTCGCCGGCCTCGGCCTTGCCGTGGATCGTGTCGAAGGTGCGCAGGAAGTCGGTCGCGCGCCCGTCCTTGACGCCGGCGAGCTTCTCGGTCACGCCCACCGCCAGCCCGAGCGAGATCGTCATGTCCTGCATCTGGCCCAGGGCCTCGGGCGGCAGCGGCTGGCCGTTCTGCTCGACCGACACGTCGTCGATGCTCAGCTCGAGCGAGACGTCGAGCTTCTTCGCGACTTCGGAGCCCGGCTTGGGGTCGTAGCGGATCTCGTCCGCGGCGGGCACGAAGGCGAGCAGCAGGGGCGCCAGGAAGGTCAGGGAGCGGCGTGCGGTGATCTTCATTTTCTTGATGGTTCGGGGGAGGAGGGCGCCAGCATACCGGCGCCGCGGGAAAAGCGTTACAGGGCCTCGCGTGCGGCTTGTTCGACGCCTGTGAACTCGCCCTCCCAGCGCGCCATCACGGCCGTCGCCAGGCAGTTCCCGACCAGGTTCGTGCTCGTGCGCGCCATGTCCATCAGGCTGTCGACCGCCAGGATCACGGCCACGCCTTCGAGCGGCAAGCCGAACTGCAGCAGCGAGCCGGAAAGGATCACCAGGCTCGCACGCGGCACGGCCGCGACGCCCTTGCTCGTGACCATCAGCGTCAGCATCAGCAGGAGCTCGTTGCCGAGCGAGAGCTCGACGCCGGCCGCCTGCGCGACGAAGAGCGCCGCGAGCGAGAGGTAGAGCGTCGAACCGTCGAGGTTGAACGAGTAGCCCGTCGGCAGCACGAAGGCCACGATGCGCCGCGGCACGCCGAGCTTCTCCATGTTCTCGAGCGCCTTGGGCAGTGCCGCCTCGGAGGAGGTCGTGGCGAAGGCGATCAGCGCCGGCTCCTTGACCAGACGCAGGAAGTGGCGCAGCGGCAGGCGGATCCAGAGCGCGATCGGCAGCAGGCCGACGAGGGCGAAGACCGCCAGCGCGCCGTAGAGCGTCAGCACGAGCAGCGCCAGGTTCTTGAGCACGGAGAGGCCCCCCTGGCCGACCGTCACCGCCAGCGCCGCGCCGACGCCGATCGGCGCGAAGAGCATGACGATGCCCGTGACGCGGAACATCGTCTGCGAGACGCCCTCGCACAACTCGAGCAGCAGTTCCTTCGGCCGTCCGCGCACGCGCATCAGCCCGAGCGCGAAGAGCACGGAGAAGAAGACCACCTGCAGCACCTCGTTCTTGGCCGCCGCGTCGAAGAAGCTCGCGGGCACGGTGTGCTCGATCACGCTGGCGAGCGTCGGCTGCGCCGCGGCGAGCTTCTCGCCCTGCGCCGCGGCCTCGTGCGGCGGCAGCAGCACGCCGACGCCGGGCCGCACGAGGTGCGCCGCGGCGAGACCCACGACGAGCGCCACCGTGGTCATGAGCTCGAAGTAGACGAGCGACTTCAGCGCCAGACGCCCGATCTTCTTCAGTTCGTCGCCGTGGCCGGCGATGCCCACGACGAGCGTGCTCGCGACGAGCGGCACGACGAGCAGCTTGACCAGGCGCAGGAAGATCGTCGAGAGCGGGCCGAGCTGCCGGCCGACTTCCGGCCAGAGCCAGCCGACCAGGATGCCCGCCGCCATCGCGAGCAGGATCCAGCCGGTCAGCGAGATGCGCCTCATTCCCACTCGATCGTCGCCGGCGGCTTGCTCGAGATGTCGAGCACGACGCGGTTGATGCCGCGCACCTCGTTGATGATGCGGTTGGAGATCCGGCGCAGCAGTTCGTGGTCGAGGTAGGCCCAGTCGGCGGTCATGCCGTCCTGGCGACTCGACGACGCGCAGACGCGCAGCAGTCTCTCGTAGGTGCGCGCGTCGCCCATCACGCCCACGCGACTTCACCGGCAGCAGCACGGCGAAGTACTGCCACAGCGGCGTGTGCGCGCCGGCCGCCTCGATCTCGCTGGTGACGATGTGGTCGGCGCGCGCGCAGGAGGTCGCAGCGCTCGCGCGTGACCTCGCCCACGATGCGCACCGCGAGGCCCGGCCCGGGGAAGGGCTGGCGCGCGACGATGCGCGCGTCGAGGCCGAGGTGCCGGCCGATCGCGCGCACCTCGTCCTTGAAGAGCTCGCGCAGCGGCTCGACCAGCTTCATGTGCAAGGTCTCGGGCAGCCCGCCGACGTTGTGGTGGCTCTTGATCACGGCCGTGTTGCCGCCGTGCACGTTGACCGACTCGATCACGTCGGGGTAGAGCGTGCCCTGGGCGAGGAAGTTGCGCCTTGGCGAAGCGCTTCGGCTTCCTTCTGGAACACGTCGACGAAGTCGCGGCCGATCGAGCTTGCGCTTCTGCTCCGGGTCGGTGACGCCGGCGAGGCTCGCCGAGGAAGCGCTCGGACGCGTCGACCACGGTCAGGTCGAGCTTGAAGTGCTCGCGGAACGTCGTGCTCGACCACCTCGCGCTCGCCGTGGCGCAGCAGGCCGTTGTCGACGAAGATCGCAGTGCAGGCGCGGGCCGATCGCCTGGTGCAAGAGCAGCGCCGCGACCGAGCTGTCGACGCCGCCCGAGAGACCGAGCACGACCTCGCCGTCGCTGCCGACGCGTCTCGCGGATCTTGGCGATCTCGCGCTCGACGATCGAACCGGGCTTCCAGTCGAGCCGGCAGCTCGCACACGCGGCGAGGAAGTTGGTCAGCATCTCGCTGCCGCGCAGCGTGTGGCTGACCTCGGGGTGGAACTGCACGCCGTAGAGCCGCGCGCCGCGCGTCGCCCACGACCGCGAAGGGGCAGTTGTCCGAGCTGGCGTAGACCTCGAAGCCCGCGAGGCAGGCGCTCGACCTTGTCGCCGTGGCTCATCCAGACCACCGTGCGGCCCTCGATCGCCTCGAGCAGGCCCTCGGGCCGCGCGATCGCGATCGAGGTGCGGCCGAACTCGCGCTCGTCTGCGGCCTGCACGTCGCCGCCGAGCTGCTGGCTCATCCACTGCATGCCGTAGCAGATGCCGAGCACCGGCACGCCGAGATCGAGCAGCTCGCGCGGCACCTTGGGCGCATCGGTCGCGTAGACCGAGGCCGGGCCGCCGGAGAGGATGACGCCGGCGAGGTTCATGCGCTCGCGCGGTCTCGAGCGCCGTGCGCGGCGGCGCGATCTCGCACCAGCTGCCGGCCTCGCGCACGCGGCGCGCGATCAGCTGCGCGTACTGCGCTCCGAGGTCGACGATCAGGACGCCGCGCGGGTCGTTGCTCTTCGTGCTGGCCATGGTGTGCGCGCTGCGCGCTCAGTCGCCGTGGAAGTAGTTGGGCGATTCCTTGGTGATCGTGACGTCGTGCGGGTGGCTCTCCTTCATGCCCGCGCTGGTGATGCGCAGGAAGCGCGCGCGCTCCGGCAGCTCGGGGATCGTGCGCGCGCCGAGTAGCCCATCCCGGCGCGCACGCCGCCGCAGAGCTGGTAGACGAAGGGCCCGAGCTTGCCCTTGTACGGCACCATGCCCTCGATGCCCTCGGGCACGAGCTTGTCGGCCTCGGTCACGTCGCCCTGGCGGTAGCGCTCCTTGCCGCCGGCCTGCATCGCGCCCGAGCGAACCCATGCCGCGCACGGTCTTGAACGAGCGGCCCTTGTAGAGGATCACCTCGCCCGGGCTCTCCTCCGAGCCGGCGAAGAGCGAGCCGAGCATCACGCACGAGGCGCCTGCGGCGAGCGCCTTGACGATGTCGCCCGAGAAGCGAATGCCGCCGTCGGCGATCAGCGGCACGCCCTGGCCCTGCAGCACGCGCGCGCACTCGAGGATGGCCGTGAGCTGCGGCACGCCGATGCCCGCGACGATGCGCGTGGTGCAGATCGAGCCCGGCCCGATGCCGACCTTGACCGCGTCGGCGCCGGCGTCGCGCGAGCTCGAGCGCGCCCTCGGCCGTGGCGACGTTGCCGGCGACGACGTCGACCTGGAAGCGGCGCTTCAGCTCCTTGACGGTGTTGCACCACGTTCGCGCGTGTGGCCGTGCGCGGTGTCGACGACCAGCACGTCGACGCCGGCCTTGACCAGGCCCTCGGAGCGCTCGTAGTCGAGCACGCCGACCGCCGCCGCGACGCGCAGCCGGCCGCGCGCGTCGGTGGCCGAGTTCGGGTAGGCCGCCAGCATGTTGACGTCCTTCATCGTGATCAGGCCCATGCAGCTCGCGCTTGGGCCCGACGATGATCAGCTTCTCGACCTTGTGCTTGTAGAGGAGCAGGCGCGCTTCCTCGAGCGACGTGCCGGGCGGCGCCGTGACCAGGTTCTCGCGGGTCATGATCTGCGCCACGGGCGTGTCGTCGCGCGTCTGGAAGCGGCAGTCGCGGCGCGTCAGGATCCCGACCACCGTCTTGCCCTCGACGATCGGCAGGCCGGAGATGTTGTAGCGCGCCATGATCTCGCGCGCCCTCGCGGATCGTGGCCGCGGGCGGCAGCGTGACCGGATCGAGGATCACGCCGTTGGCCGAGCGCTTGACCTTGTCGACCTCGCGGATCTGCTCGTCGATCGAGAGGTTGCGGTGGATCACGCCGATCCCGCCCTCGCGCGCCAGCGCGACGGCCAGCTTCTCCTCGGTGACCGTGTCCATGGCCGCCGAGGAGAGCGGGATGTTGAGCGGGACGTTGCGCGAGAAGCGCGTGGCCAGGTTGACGTCGCTCGGCAGCACGTCCGAATCGCGCGGGACGAGCAGCACGTCGTCGAAGGTCAGGCCTTCGGGGAACTGGAACTCGGTCATCGCAGGGCTCCTGCGCGGCGGAGGAGGGTCGGGCGCGCGCTGCGGGGGTGGGGCTGCAAACCGCAAATGCTAACCGCACGCGAATCGAAATCCAGAGCCTCCGCGCCCCGGCGCGAGCGCCGAAAGGAAGAGGGCCCGACAAGCACGCCGAAGCGTCCCTGCCGGGCCCAGAAGGAGGAGATGCCCCCTTTTCGACCGCGCGCGGCGGCGGCATGAGCAGGAATGGGACCTGCGTTCGGCGCAGGAAAGGCCTTCCGCGGGCACGGATCCATTCCGCGGCCCGGCGCGTCCGAAACAGCCCCCGGCCCCCGGCGCTGGAACCTGCCTCTCTGCGCCCTACCATTGGCGCGCCCGCCCGCACGCCCGCCCCCCCATCACGCTTGACCGCCCCGGACCAAGAGTATTCCGAGCGCCCGGTGCGCTTCCGCGTGGCCCTCGTGGGCGCAGGCGCGATCGCCGACGCGCACCTCGCGATCCTGCGCACGATCCCCGACATCGAGATCGCGGCCGTGGTGGACTCGCAGCTCGAGCGCGCGCAGCACCTGGCCGCGCGCCACCGGGTGCCGCAAGCCTTCGCGGACCTGGGCGAACTGGCCGAGCTGGGCATCGACGTGGCGCACGTGCTCGTGCCGCCCGACCAGCACGCGCGCGTGGTGCGCCTGCTCTTCGACCTCTCGATCGGCGCCTACGTCGAGAAGCCCTGCGCGCTCTCCTCCAGCGAGGCGCTCGAGCTCGACCGCCAGTCGCGCGAGCGCATGCTGATCCTGGGCGTGCACCACAACAACGTCTTCCATCCGGCCTTCGCACGCCTGCTGGCGCGCGTGCGCGCGGGCGAGATCGGGCGCGTCGAGCACGTGCAGGCCACCTGGAACCTGCCGCTGGCGCAGCTCGAGGCGGGCAACTTCTCGCACTGGATGTTCCGCTCGCCGCGCAACATCGTCTTCGAGCAGGGCGTGCACCCGGCCAGCCAGCTGCACGCGCTGCTCGGGCGCGTCAAGAGCTCGCAGGCGCACGCGCTCTCGCGCCGCGAGCTCGACACGGGCCAGGTCTTCGTCGACCGCTGGTCGCTCTCGGCGGTGGCCGAGTCCGGCACGGCGCAGCTCTTCCTGGGCTTCGGCCAGGGCCTGCCGCGCAGCACGATCCAGGTGATCGGCTCGGATGGCGCGCTCGAGGCGGACCTGCTGCACGACACGCTCAGCGGCGAACAGAAGACCGGCTGGCTCGAGTTCTGGAACAGCTACCGCGCGACGCGCGACCGCGCCAGCGACCTCAAGGCCGACGCGCGGCGCGTGCTCGGCGACTATCTCAAGTCCACGCTGGGCATCGGGCCGCGGCGCGACGCCTGGTGGGTCGGCATGCACGACGCGATCAGCGCCTTCTACGGCGCGCTGCGCGGCGGCAACCCGGTGCCCTGCGACGGCGATCGCGCGGCGCAGGTGCTCGAGTGGTGCGAGGCGGCGGCCGCGCCCGCCCCGCCGCAGACGCTGCGCGACCCGCCGCTGCCCGAGCCCGGCCCGCCGCGCGCCGGCGAGATCGCGCTGGTCGGCGCGACGGGCTTCATCGGCAAGCGCACGGTGGCCAAGCTGCTCGAGGTCGGACTGCCGCTGACCGTGCTGGCGCGGCGCATCCAGGGCCTGCCGCCTGAAATCGCGGCCGCCGCGCGCAAGGGTCAGGTGCGCGTCTTCCAGGGCGGCCTGGACGACGCGGCCGCGCTGCAGCGCGCCTTCGAGGGCGCCGAGGTGGTCATGCAGCTCGCCACCGGCAGCGGCGAGACCTGGGCCGAGGTCGAGTCGGGCATGGTGCAGGGTTCGCTGCGCGCGGCCGAAATCGCGCTCGCGCAGCGCTGCAAGCGCTTCGTCTACGTCTCCTCGATCGCCGCACTCGACACCAGCGGCCACGGCGGCCGCGCGCTGGGCGACGGGCTGGCCACCGACTCGCAGCCCGAGAAGCGCCCGCTCTACTCGCGCGGCAAGATCGCAGCCGAGAAGGCGCTGCTCGAGCTGCACCGCACGCGCGGCCTGCCGCTCACGATCGTGCGCCCGGGCATCGTGCTGGGCAGCGGCACGCCGCTGCAGCACTCGGGCTTCGGCACCTGGGCGCGCGACAACCACTGCATCGGCTGGGGCGAGGGCACGCATCCGCTGCCGATCGTCTGGGTCGAGGACGTGGCCGACGCGCTGGCGCGCCTGGCGCGCCACCCGGGTTACAGGCTCGACGGCCAGGCGCTCAACCTGAGCGCGCAGTCGACCATCACCGCGCGCGGCGCCGTGACCGAGTTCGCGCGCAGCACCGGCCGGCCGATCACGTTCCACCCGCGCTCGATCCTGCTCTCCTGGTGGATGGAGATCGGCAAGTACCTGGTCAAGAAGATCGGCGGCCGGCCGGGCACGGAGTTCCCCAGCCTGCACGACCTGCGCTGCCGCGCGCTGGATGTCAGCTTCGCCTGCGAGCTCGCGCGCGAGGAGCTGGGCTGGAAGCCGATCGAGGAGACGCAGGAGCTGCTCGACAAGGCGCTGCGGATCTACGTGCGCTAGGATTCTGCGCCATGCCGTTCCTCGCCCTGCTCGCCGCGCGTCTGCTGCAAGCGCCGCCGCCCGCAGAAAGCGCAACCGGTCGCCTCAGGCCTTCCTCGCCGCGAAGGCGCTGACCTGCGAGCGCCACGGCGCGGGCTACGTCGACCACGCGCTCGTGCTCGTCAAGGACGGCCGCATCGAGAAGATCGTGCCCGCGCGCGACGCCGCGATCCCCGCCGGCTACGAGCTCGTCGACCTCGGCCCGCGCTGGGTCATGCCGGGCATGATCGACCTGCACAGCCACCTCGGCGGCTCGGGCGGCGACATCAACGACATGGTGCTGCAGCTCAACGCCGGCCTGCGCGTCAGCCCGGCCGTCGTGCCGCAGAACAACAGCCTCAAGGCGATCCTCGCCGCCGGCGTCACGACCGTGCTCTTCATCCCCGGCTCGGGCACGAACATCAGCGGCGCGGGCATCCTGATCAAGACGGCGCCCTCGCACTTCGAGGAGATGCGCCTGCGCGATCCGGGCTCGCTCAAGATCGCGCAGGGCGACAACCCCACGCGCTGGGGCTACGGCATGGGCCGCAGCATGATGAACTACCACATCCGCGGCGAGCTGGCGCGCGGCATGCAGCTACGCGCGCGAACGCAGCGCCGAGCCGGCGCACGAGCGCGACCCGCGCTTCGACGTCTTCGAGGACCTGCTGGCCAAGCGCTGCCAGGTCTCGACGCACACGCAGATCTACCAGCTCGTGATGCAGACGCTGCGCATCGTCCGCGCCGAGTTCGGCATCGACGTCTACATCGACCACGGCGAGTGGCAGGGCTACTTCGCGACCGAGCAGGCGCTGGCCCTGGGCGTCGCGACGATCAGCGGCCCGCGCGAGATCGACGTGCCCGGCGGCCACGGCCTCGACACCGACGGCCGCATCGTGGGCATCGCGGGCGAGTACCAGCGCCGCGGGATGGAGCTCGTGGGCTTCAACACCGACGCGCCGGTCGTGCCGGGCGAGGAGTTGCCGCTGCAAGCCGCGCTGAGCGCGCACTACGGCTTCGACGGGAGGGAGCTGCAGGGCGTGAAGGGACTGACGATCGTGCCGGCGATCGTCGCGGGCATCGACAAGCGTGTCGGCAGCCTCGAACCCGGCAAGGACGCCGACTTCCTCGTGCTCGACGGCGATCCGCTCGACCCGCGCACGCGGATCGAGCAGGTGTTCGTCGAGGGCCGGCGCGTGCTCAGCGCCCCGGCGTCGCCGCGCCGCTGAAGCGCACGCGCACCTTCGCGCCGAGCTCGTCGGGCATCTTCTTGCGGTCCAGCGGCCACATCGACTCGCGCGTGCCGCGCAGCACGAGGTGCAGCACGCTCTTGCCGGCCGGATCGCGCTCCAGTTTGGCCGTGGGCACGAGCTCGAGCCTGGTCGTCTCCTGGCCACGCTTCGACCAGGCCTCGAGCACTTCGACCGTCGGATCGCCCTTGCGTGCGAGCGTGAGCTCGACGCGTTCGTAGATTCGCCCGCCGTCGCCGCCGGACATCTGCTCGCGCCAGGGATCCCAGACCCACGGGTCCTCGGCCGGGTTCTTCCAGGTGATTTCGAGCTCTACCGCGTCGTCCGTCTCCGTCAGCTTCCGTTCGTGCCCCGTGCTCACGCGCTCCCTCCAGAGCACGAGCGCCGGATCACCGAAGAGCACGCGGTGGAACGAGCACTGGAACATCGGCGGCTCGGGCGGGTCGGGCTGGCCGTCCTGGTAGAGCGCGAACGCGAGCGGCAGCGTCTTGGCCCCCATCACGAGCTCGTCGTAGCAGCGGCGCATCACCTCGCCGACCGAGAGGCCGCCCGAGCACAGCAGCCACTCCTCGATCGAGACGCGCGTGGCGTTGTTCGCGGCCAGCGGACCGATGTAGGCGCCCGCGCCGTGCGCGATCGCCTGCAGCGGGAACGAGTCCTGCGCATCGATGTCGAAGAAGATCACCTTGCCGTCCGTGTCGCCGAAGGTGCTGACGATGTCGGGCCCGACCATCGCGCGGCGCGTGACGGCCGAGTGGCACGAGCCGTTCTCGACGATCGCGCCGCCGAGCTCGACACCTTCGAGCAGCAGCGCCGGCGTGAGCCGCGGCATCTCGCCCTCGGGATCGTGGCCGACCTGCTTCGGGTCGAAGGGCCAGTGCTTGCTGGCGTCCATGTTGCGGTACATCGAGAAGAGCCAGATGCCCTGCGGATCGCCGCAGTGGCCCCACTCGACCAGGCCCGCGCCGGCCTGGTGGCCGCGCCACTGTGCGAGGAACTTCTCCCAGCCCTTGTCCTTGCCGGTGAGCCACAGGCTCTCCACGGCGAGCTCGCGGCCATCGGCGCCGCGCTGCTTGCGCTCGTCGAGGTGCATGCACTGCTCGAGCACGACCGAGATGGCCTCGAGCTTGCGCGCGGGCAGGTCCTTCCCGAGCAGCGCGAGGTCGCGCTCGACCAGCTTCCGCGCGTCGGCGCCCGTCGCGCCGGTGATCAGCCCGAAGGCGCAGTCGACGAATGGATCGTCGTCGAAGCGCGTCAGGATCGGGATCAGCCGCCGCGGCAGGTTGGCATCGATCGAGCCCGGATCGAGCACCAGCGCGAGCTCGGCCGGCTGCTTCTCCAGCAGCAGCGCCTCGAGCTTCTTCCAGTCGCCGTCCCAGCGCGCGAGCTCGGCCTGGTGGCCCTCGACCAGCGCCTGCGCCGCCTTCTCGTAGTCGCTGTGCTCGAGCTTCGACTCCAGCACCACCAGGTAGCGCGAAGCTTCGACCGGCGTGGCCTGGAGCATGGGCACATTCTGCCACCCTTGCCCGCGGTCCGTGCAACCGGCCTGTCGGCTTTGGTAAGACCTCGCTCGGTGCCGCACCTCCTGCACGTCTTCTCGACCTTCGTGCCCGCCGGGCCGGAGATGCGCACGGTCAACCTGATTCACGGCCTGCCGCGCGAGTACCGCCACACGATCGTCGCCATGGACGGCCGCACGCAGGCGCGCGAGCGGCTCGATCCGGGCGCACCGGTCGTGTTCCTCGACAGCCCGCCCAAGGCCGGCTCGCTGGCGACCGTGCGGCGCATGCGCGCGCTGCTCCGGCAGCAGCAGGCCGACCTCGTCTGCAGCTACAACTTCGGCGCCTTCGACACGGTCATGGCGGCGCGCACGCTGGGCCTGAAGCACGTGCTGCACCACGAGGACGGCTTCAACGCCGACGAGTCGCAGGAGTACAAGCGCCGGCGCGAGTTCCTGCGGCGCTGGTTCCTGCCCGGTGTCGCGCGGCTGATCGTGCCCTCGCAGAACCTCGAGCGCCTCGCGCACGAGCGCTGGAAGCTGCCCGCGGACAAGCTGCGCTGCATTCCCAACGGCATCCGCCTCGAGCGCTTCCGCGCGCGCGACGGCAATCCGGAGCTGCGCGCGGCGCTCGGCATCCCGGGCGCGGCGCCGCTGATCGGCTTCGTCGGCCATCTGCGGCCCGAGAAGAACCCCGCGCGCCTGTTCAAGGCCGCCGCGCGCGTCGAGCGCGAGCTCGGCATGCACCTCTTGGTGCTCGGCGAGGGGCCCGAGCGCGCGGCGCTCGAGGCGCTGGCGGCCGGCTCGCCGGCGCTCTTCGGCCGCGTGCACTTCGTCGGCCACCAGAGCGACCCCGTGCCGTACTTCCGCGCCATGGACCTCTTCGCGCTCTCCTCGGACACCGAGCAGATGCCCGTGGCGCTGCTCGAGGCGATGGCCTGCGCACTGCCGGTGGTCGCCACCGACGTGGGCGACGTGCGCGCGATGCTGCCCGCGGAGCAGGGCGCGTTCGTGCTGCCGCTCGAGGCGCACGAGACGGCCTGGCCGCTGGCCGAGAAGCTCAACGCGCTGCTGGCCGACGGCGCCAGGCGCGCCGAGCTCGGGGCGCTCAACCGCGCGCGCGTCGCGGAGCACTACGCCTTCGAGGCGATGCTCGCGGCCTACCGCGCGGAGTACGAGCGCGCGCTGGCGCTCTGAACAGGCGCTCAGCGCGTCTCGCCGAGCTTGCCGTACTCGATCAGGCGCAGGCTGCCGTCCTTCACCAGGCCCACGCCCGGCGCGTAGAACTTCTTCGACTTGTCGTCCGGCTCGAGCGGCGAGGTCTCCTCGACCTCGAGACAGCCCGCGAACTTTCCGGCCGGCGTCTCGACGCGCTGGCCGAGCTGCTTGACCTCGCAGCGGTCGAGCGCGATGTCGGGCGCCACCTCCTCGTACCAGCGCGCTCCGGACTCGGGCCGGGCGGGCACCAGCAGGCCGAAGTGCGCCCGGTCGAGCCCCGCCAGCCAGGTGCCCTCGTGCCCGGTCAGCGCGCCCTTCTTGTACAGGTCGACCTCCTCGCCGAAGTAGTAGACGTCGTTCGTGCGCTTCGAGATCGCGAAGAAGTTGCGCGAGACCTCCTTGAGCTCCCCGAAGGCGGTCTCGCGCTCCTCGACCACGCGCGTCTCGACGTTGTCGATCAGCTTGGTCTCGTCGAGCACGAGGATCACCAGCTTCTCGGTCTGGCGCTCGTTCTCCAGCACCAGGCGGTAGCCCGGCTCGAGCACGAACCAGTCGTTGCGCCCGGTCGCGCTCCAGTCGCTCGGGTCCACCTCGAAGACGTAGCGCCAGCCGTCCTCGTCGACGCCCGAGTCGGTGCTCTGGCTCGTACCCGAGCAGGCAGCGACGAAGAGCAGCGGGAGCGCGAGGGCGAGCAGGGCCAGAGGTCGGTTCGGGACGGGCATGGGTTCCTCCGCGCGCGAGTCTAGCGCCCGTGGAGGAGCGCAAGTCAAGGCCGGAGAAGCCAGCTCAAGTCAGCCGCGGCCACGGCCGATCGGAGCCCCGTGCGACTGCTGCTGCACCGCGAAATGCCCCAGGTCCCGCTCGAGCGCGTCCTGCGCCACAGCGTGGTAGGCGGCTTCGTGATGCTGGCCGTCGTCGGCTCGCCGGCGCTGCTGGCCGCGATCTTCTGGCAGCGCATCCTGCCCAGCTTCAGCGCCCTGCCCTGGATCTTCTGGCTCGTCGGCGCGCCGATGGCGCTGATCGGCATCGGCCTGTGGCTGCTCGTGCTGCAGGCCGCCAGCAGTTCGGCCAGGTCCGGTCTGCTGCCCACCAACTGGCTCTTGCGCGTCTCGAGCTCCGGGATCGGGATCCAGCTGCGCTCCTTCCGCAACGCGCACTTCCGGCAGGACGTCCCGACCGTGCTCTGGCTCGAGCCCGGCGAGGTCCTGCACGCGCGGCGCGTGACCGAGACCGGCTGGATCGCCAACTCGAAGGGCAAGACCTACATGCAGAGCTCCTGGCTCGAGCTCGAGCTGCAGCACGTCGACTGCGCGCCGATCGAGCAGCGCCTGGCCGAGGAGCGCGCCGACCAGGGCCCGGAGATCCGCGTGCTCGGGATCAAGACGCGCACGCGCTTCAACGATTCGCCGGCCTACTTCGCCCGCCCGGGCGTGCTGCGCATCGAGTGGCTCGGCAAGGCCATGCTCGAGGCGCTGCGCGAGCAGGTCGAGGTCCTGCCGGACCAGAAGGTCGATCTCGACGCGGCGCTGGGCACGGAGCTCGAGCCGCGGGTCAAGGCCTATTGCGAGCGCGGCTGGGAGATGGCCGCGCGGGCGCTGGTGCAACGCGAGCGCGGATTGAGCTGGAGCGAGGCCAAGAAGTTCGTCGAGGAAGTCGGGCGCAAGGCGGCCTGAGGCTGGACGAAGCGGTCAGGTCCTCGAGGACCTGGATTCAGGGAGCGCGGGGGGATTGCCGCGCGTCCCCCAGCCTTGCAATGTGGAGCTCGAGCTTGGGGAAGACGAAGATCGCGCGTGCGGCCACCCACTGCCCAAGCACCTCGTGATCGACCATTTGTGTACCCCTTGGGATCCCTGTGAAGGACTCCGGGAACTTTGAGAAGCGCTCGAACTCGGCTCGACCCTGCGACTCGTACAAGTCCCGAGTCGACTGGATCGCGGCGGAGATGCTCGCCTCATCTTCGTCGTGCTTCCAACCCGATCCCGGACCCAGTCCCTGCCGAAGGAAACAATTGAAGTCGGGGATCTTCTCCCAAGTCCAGGGCAGGTCCCCCGGGAACACAAGGAATCGCAGATGAACGCCGAGGCAAGCGTGCAGCGCGCCGCCCCAACGAGATCCACTCACGCAGAAGACATGGACGAGTTCGCCTCGATAGCGCCGGAAGGTCCGGCCCGAGCCCGTGAACCCGTCTGCGCGGAGGACCGGCGCGAGGATCTTGCGGATCGCCTTGTCCACGAGTTTGTTCGATTCCTTGCTCACGCATCCACCTCGTCGTCCTCCGCCTTCCATTCGCGGAGGTTGTCGAGCGGATTCGGAAGGCGCGCTTCGAGGACTTGCCGGAGCTGATCTGGTGTGAATTCTGGGTCCTTGCACTCGATCACCCACGACAGGAATTCGGGCCCGCCATTCAGATACGGCGGCGGCGAAACGGGCATGAACACGGTCGGAAGTCGCTCGTTGAGAGAGATGTAGTTCAAGAGATGGCCGAACCACTGCACGACGGACCAGGCGTTCTCGTGCTCCAGGTGGATGCTGAATTTCACCCACCATCCCCCGCCGGACAGCACCCCGCGTCCCATCCTCCCGTCGACTCCGGGGATCCGGGCGAGCAGCGCGACCAGCGCGTCGGAGCCTGGCAGTTGCAAGCTATCGGCCATCTTGCACGCGTCTACTTCCTTCCGCCGGCAGGTGGCGTTGACTCGGCGCCCCTCCACGTCCCTGTCGCGGCTTGTGGCGTGTGCTGCAGCTCCCATCCGGGCAGCTTCTTGTCCCCCATCAGGTACGTCTCGAACCACTGCATCATGCGCAGGCAGTAGTCGAGCCGCGCACACGCCTTGCGGTTGCCGTGGCCCTCGCCGGGGTAGAGCACGAGCCTCACGGGCGACTGGTTGCGCACCTTCAACTGCCGGAAGAGCTCGCGTGACTGGCCCGGGTTCACGCGCGGATCGTCCTTGCCGTGCAGGATCAGGAGCGGCGTCTTGCACTTCTCGGCCCAGTAGATCGGGCTGCGCTTCGAGGTAGAAGTCGAACTCGTCCCAGACGCGCTTCAGCGCGTGCACGTAGAACTCCTCGTTGGGGATGTCGGTCGTGCCGACCTTCGAGATCTTGTCGCTGATCCCGACGAACATCACCCCCGCCGCGAAGCGCTCGGAGTAGCGCGTCGAGCACCAGGCGGTCGCGTAGCCGCCGTACGAGCCGCCGGTGATGCCGACCTTGTCCTTGTCGACGAGTCCGTTCGCGACGAGCGCATCGACCGCATCAACGAGGTCGTCGAATTCCTTGCCGGCCGCGTCGCCCTGGCTGAGCTTGGCGAACTCCACTCCCCTGCCCGTGGAGCCGCGGTAGTTCGGGTAGAAGACCGCGATGCCCTCGGCCGCCGCCATCTGCCCGGGCTTGGAGTAGCCGGTCTGCCAGCCATTGACCTCGTGCGACTCCGGTCCGCCGTGCACGCACAGGATCAGCGGGTAGCTCTGGCCCTTGACCTCGTGCAGCGGGTGGACGAGGACGCCCTCGAGCTCGACGCCGTCGCGCGCCTTGTGCTTCACGATCTCCTGCTTGCCGAGCTCGACATCCTTCAGCCACGGATTGGAGTCGCTGACGCGCGCGAACGCCGCGTCGCCGTGGCTCATGCGGAAGACCTCGGGCGGGTGCGCCGGCGTGCTGCCCACGAATACCGCGTGCTGGCCGTCGCGCGAGGCCGAAATCGAGCTCAGCACCGGCTCGCCGGGCGGCACGATCACCTTGCGCGCGCCGTTCTGCGCGACTGCGCCGGCGCGGATCGCTTCCAGGCGCAGGAAGCTCGACTGCGTTCCCTGATCGACACAGCACAGGATCGACTCGCTCGGTCCCTGCCAGTCGAACGCAGTCACGTCGCCCTCGAAACCTGGGAGCAGTTCGGTCGGCGCACCGCCGGCCGCGGACGCGACGCACAGGCGGCCGGGGTAGGGATCGTGGATGTCGGCGGCGGCGAGCAGCGCGATCCAGTTGCCATCGGGACTCCAGCCGTAGTCGCCCAGCTTGCCCGGGTTGTCGATCTTCGCGAGGACAGTGCCGCTGGCGCTGTCGACGACGTGCAGGCGCTGGCTCATGTACTCGTCGTCGGTGAGCGGCGTCGGCGCGAGCGCGACGGCGATGCGTTCGTCGATCGGGTTCCAGCGCACGGAGAAGGCCGAGCCCTCGAGCGCGAGCGGCCTGGCGCTGCCCTCCTCGAAGAGCGTCGCGATCCAGACGCGCGTCGGGCGCCAGTCCTCCTCGTAGACCTCCTCCTTGAAGCCCTTGTCCTGCTCCTGCTTGCGCGCGGCAGGCGGCGCGCCGGCGCCGAGCAGCGCCACGCGCTTGCCGTCGGGCGCGAGCGAGAAGCCCGAGATGCCGCCGTCCAGTCGCGCGGCGCGGCGCGCCTCGCCGCCGTCGCGCGCCAGGATGTAGAGCGAGGCCGCCTTGTCGTCGCCGCGCCTGGCGAGGAACGCGAGCGCGCGGCCGTCGGGTGTCCACTCGAGCGCGCTGAACTCCGCCTTGGGCCCGATGTAGCGCCGCGACGTGCCGCCCGCGAAGTCCGCCAGCCAGAGTTCGCTCCAGGCGCCGCCGTCCTCCTCGACGCCGGGCTCGCGCGGCACCGAGAGCACCCAGGCGATCGTGCTCGCGTCGGGCGAGAGCACGGCCGTCGAGACCGAGCGGATCCGGGCGACCGATTCGGGCGTCAGGACGTCGGCGGCAGGCTGGAGAGAGGGCGCGAGGGCGAACGCGAGCAGCAGGATGGGGTTCATGCGGGATCTCCGGATCGCGCCGCAGGATAACGAGCGGCCGCGGAAGTGGGATGCGGGCGCGCGGGTGTTTATGCTGGAACGATCCAAGGCCGCACCACGGACGCACGATGACGCCCCAGACCCTCGACCGCACCTCGACCGCCCTCCTCACGCGCATCCTCGAGCGCGCCCACGCGCAGACGATGGCGATGATCCACATCGCCAACCACCGCTCGGAGAAGCGCCGCGGCGACCCGAAGGTCGGCGGCCACCCGGCCTCGTGCGCCTCGTCGATGCACATCCTCGGCGCGCTGCACCTCGTCGCGCGCGAGCCGCAGGACTTCGTCTGCTGCAAGCCGCACGCCTCGCCGGTCGACCACACGCTGCACAACCTCTTGCAGCTCTTCCGCCGCGAGTCGGACGGCCACTGGTTCACGCCCGAGGAGTCCGCCGCGCTGATGCACGCACCTGCGCAAGTTCCCCGAGCCGCTCGAGGAGCCGGTCTTCCAGAGCTACCACGCGCGCAGCGACCCGGATTCGTTCCACTTCCTGCCCTCGGGCTCGGTCGGCATCCCGCCCGTGGCCTCGGTGTACCTCGCGCTGGCGCACCGCTACGCCGCGGACCACTGCCTGGAAGACGCCGGCTGATCGCGCACTTCTGGTCGCCTGATGGGCGACAGCGAGTTCCGCGAGGGCTCGCTGCTCGAGTGCCTGCCCGACGTGGCCGAGCGCGCAGCTCGGCAACGTGACCTGGATCATCGACTACAACCGCCAGAACCTGGACGGCACGCGCATCCCCAACGAGCGCGGCCTGCACGGCCAGGACTGCGAGCGCATCGAGAAGACCGCGCTCGCGAACGGCTGGAAGGTGATCCAGCTGCGCCACGGCGAGTTCCGCGAGCAGCTCTTCGAGCGCCCGGGCGGCGCGGCGCTGAAGAAGCTCTTCGAGGGCGCGCTCTCCGACTACGAATACCAGATGCTGCTGCTGAAGGGCGACGCCAAGGAGATCGCGCCGCTTCGCCAACGAGAAGCTGCCCGAGGCCTCGAAGCTGCTGAAGTCGCTCTCCGACGCGGACGTGCTGCGCGCCTTCCTCGACCTCGGCGGCCACTCGCTCGAGAAGCTCGCCGAGGCCTATCGCAGCGCGCGCAACGACCACGACGCGCCGTACCTGCTCATCGCGCACACGCTCAAGGGCTGGGGCCTCGAGTGCGCCGCGCACCCGGCCAACCACTCGACGCTGCCCGAGCGAGAAGGAGGTCGCGGGCCTGCTCGAAGAAGCAGGGACTCTCGCTCGAGGCGCCCTTCGAGCTCTTCCCCGCCAAGTCCGAGGAGGGCCGCTACCTCGCCGCGCGCCGCGAGCTCTTCCGCAAGGGCATCGAGTCGCTGCAGAAGATGCGCGAGCACAACCGCGCCGAGCTGCGCCGGCGCATCGCCGCCGACGGCGGGATCCCCGAGACGCTGGGCATCGACCTCTCGCTCTTCCCCGTCGCGCACACGCAGTGGATGTGGGGCCAGCTGGCGGCCAAGCTCGTGCGCATCGGCGTGCAGGACGAGGGCGGCCCGCAGACCGGCATCGGCTCGAAGGAGCTCGCGCCCGGCGAGCTGCGCTGGAAGACCGCGGCCGACATGGTGCTGACGCTCTCGCCCGACGTCGGCACGAGCACCAACATCTCGCCCGTGCTCGACCAGCGCATCTACGGGCCCGACCACCAGCAGGACCTCGAGCGCGAGCTGCAGCTGGACTTCAAGCACCCCGAGCTGATCGCGCGCGACGATCCCTGGACGCGCCACATCCGCTTCGAGATCGCCGAGGCCAACTGCATGAGTGCCGCCGGCGCGTTCGGGAAGATGGGCCACTACCTGGGCGTGCCCTTCTTCCCGATGATGACGGTCTACGACTTCTTCATCAAACGCGCGCTCGACCAGCTCTACTACAACCTCTACTGGGGCGGCGAGTTCGTGCTGGTCGGCACGCCCAGCGGCACGACGCTCTCCTCCGAGGGCGCGCAGCACTCGTGGAAGTCCGACATCCAGATCCCGAACCTCGTCACCTGGGAGCCGGTCTTCGCGATCGAGTTCGACTGGATCCTCTCCGACGCGCTGCGGCGCCAGATGGAGGACGACAACGAGCAGCGCCGCGGCGTCTTGATCCGCGGCGTGACGCGCGGCTTCCGCCAGGCGGCGCTGATCGAGAACCTGCGCCGCGCGGCGGCGAGCAAGCAGAGCCTGCCCGGCCCGCTCAAGCCCGCCGGCGCCGGCGCGGAGTGGGGCGAGGCCTCCGACGAGTCGACCATCCCGGCGCGCTCGGATGCCGAACTGCTCGAGCGCGCGCGCGTCGAGTGCCTGAAGGGCGCCTACTACCTCGTCGACTGGCGCGGATACAGCGGCTACGAGCCGGGCGACAACGTCGTGCAGCTCTTCGCCATGGGCTCGGTCGCCAGCGAGGCACTCGAGGCCAGCGAGCTGCTGCTCGCGCGCGGCATCTTCGCCAACGTGATCGTGGTCAGCTCGCCAGAACTCCTGCTCGGCATCCTGGGCGAGCAGGACGGCTACGCGCACCTGCGCGAAGGCCTGGGCGTGACCGGCGATCTGTGCGCGGTCGCCGGCGCGGGCTCGAGCGAAGCGGGCCTCGTCTCGCTCGCCGGCCGGCGCGTGCCGATCGTCGCGGTCTGCGACGGCGAGGCGGGCCTGCTCGACAACATCGGCTCGATCGTGGGCGTCAAGCAGCAGACGCTGGCCGTGCGCAAGTTCAGCAAGTGCGGCCGGCCCGACCAGGTCTACCGCTACCAGCACCTCGACGCCGCGAGCATCGTCGAGGCCTGCGGCAAGGTGCTCTCCGAGACGGCACTCGAGAACCTCGCCGTCTCCCCCACGCTGCTCGAGCGCCTCGCCGGACGCGCTCCCGCCGCTCGCGACTGGCGCGCGCTCTGGCCCGAGGCCGGAGCGGGCGACCACGCATGAGTCGCGAGCGTCCGCCCGACAACCCGCCGCCCTTCGAGCCCTACGAGGTGCTCGAATCGAAGCAGATCTACACCTCGCGCTGGTGCGGCCTGCGGCGCGACGTGCTCAAGCTCGACGACGGCTCCCCGCAGGAATACCACGTCGTCGAGATCCCCGACGCCGTCGCGGTCGTGCCACTCACGCAGGACGGCCGCGTCGTGCTGATCGGCCAGTACCGCTACCCGCACGGCAAGACGCACTGGGAGATCCCCGCAGGACGCCTCGTCGACGGCGAACCGCCCGAGGAAGGCGCGCGCCGCGAGGTGCGCGAGGAGACGGGCTACGTGCCGGGAGTTTTCGAGAAGCTGCCCGGCTTCTACGCCGCGAATGGCATCAGCTCGCACTGGGCGCACCTGTACCTCGCGCGCGATTGCACCTACGCCGGCGCCGCCGAGCCCGAACCCTGCGAGCGCATCGTCGTGCGCGTCTTCACGCGCAGCGAAGTCGAAGCGCTGCTCGACGCCGGCAAGATCGAAGACGGCTTCAGCGCGCTGGCGCTGTGCTACTGGCTGCGGCGCGATCGCTGAAACCCGGTAATACGGTGCCAGATGGGATGAGAAGGCCGGCCTCCGCGCGAGGTCGCGAAGCGCCTCAGTGGTTACAAGGGGAGGTGTGACCCAACCCAAACCACGAAGGAGGCCGACCATGAAGCACTCTACCCTGAAGCCCGCATCCGTCACCACGAACCTGCTGTCGCTGGACCTTGGCGACCGCGACTCCCGCTACTTCGTCATCGACGAAAGCGGGGGCACGGTCGGTGAGGGATCCGTTCGGACGACACGCGAGGCGCTGCAGGCGCTCTTCGCGCGATTCGCGCCGCGCGAGGTGGCGCTCGAAGTCGGCGGTCACTCGCCGTGGGTGAGTCGCCTGGCGGAATCGCAGGGCATCCGCGCGACGGTCGCGAATGCTCGAAAGCTCTCGCTGATCACGCGCAACGAGCGCAAGAACGACCGCACCGACGCGGAGCTGCTCGCTCGCCTGGCGCGTGCGGATCGCAAGCTGCTCTCTCCGGTGCGCCACCGCTCCGAGCAGAGCCAGAGGGACCTGGCGATGCTGCGCGCACGCTCTGAGCTGGTCGCGACGCGCACCGCGCTGATCAACCACGTGCGCGGGCAGGTGAAGTCGAGCGGTGCGCGGCTGAAGTCGTGCTCGTCGGAGTGCTTCCACAAGCGCGTGATCGCAGAGCTTCCCGCGGAACTCCAGCCCGCGCTGGTGCCGATGGTGCAGACCATCGAGCACGTGACGGCGACGATCAAGAGCATGGACGAACAGATCGCGACGATCGCGGCGGAGCGCTACCCGCGGAGCGCGCTGCTGCAGCAGGTGGGCGGCGTGGGCCCGCTGGTCGCGCTGAATTTCATGCTGACGATCGACGATCCTGCGCGGATGAGGAGCTCGCGCCAAGTCGGACCCTTCCTCGGGCTGACCCCGCGCACTCGCGAGTCGGGCGATTCGAACCCGCAGCTACGCATCACGAAGGCCGGCGATCGCGAGACGCGACGGCTGCTCGTGATCGCGGCAAACTACATCCTCGGGTGCTTCGGGCCGGACTGCGACCTGCAACGCTTCGGGCTGAAGATCGCCGAGCGCGGCGGGAAGAACGCGCGCAAGCGAGCCAAGGTCGCCGTCGCACGCAAGCTGGCGGTGCTGCTGCACCACCTGTGGAAGACGGGCGAGGCGTACGACCCCTTCCGCAACGCCAAACGACGCGGCGAGGCGGTGCCCGCGTCCGCCTGAAACTGCCCTCGCCCTCGCTCTCGAACAACGCGAAGACACGTCGGACACCATCCCGACACCGCCCGGTCCGGGTGACTGCGAAAATTGGACGGAGCCTCGAGCTCGAGTGCCAGATGGCAGCACCTGACCGGACGGACCCCCTCATGCACCGCGCCCAAGAACGGGCGCCTCGACGAGTGCGAATGGAAGTCTGCGGAACGGGATGGCTACCCTCGAGCGTCTTCAACGACCGCGCCGGTCACGACCGGCAACAATCCGAACGATCACCCTTGACTGCTGAGGGCCTTCTCATGGAAGTCCAATTCTTCCCGGGTTTCCGGTCCCCGCGCAGCAGCTGCCAGGTGCGCTGCGGAAACCCGGGAAGAATTGGACTGGCACCGTATTACCGGGTTTCGGCGCTTCTGTGCTAGTCGTTCTCGCGCCCGACTTGCGCCAGCACCTCGGGGGCGTCGTTGTGCGAGTGCGTGAAGCCGCGCTTGCGCTCTTCCGCAACCGTCGCCGCCGAGCGGAACGCCATCACGTAGCCGCGGCGCCAGCCGTTCGTGCCGTTACCGCCCGAGCCGTGCACGGTGCGCTCGTGGTGCACGGTGACGTCGCCGCGCTGCAGCAGCGCAGCCACGATCGGCTCCTTCGCCTCGTCGACGCGCGCGACCAGCGTGTGCGACTTGCCGCGGTCGCCGAGCATCGGCTCGTGTGATCGCAGCTTGGGTTCCTTGTGCGAGCCGTTGACGAAGCGCATGCAGCCGTTCGCGAGCGTGGTCGGGTCGAGCGCCATCCAGAAGGAGGCCGTGCGCGTGTCGGGCGTCACCGGCCAGTAGCCGAGGTCCTGGTGCCAGTGGAAGACCGCGTCGGACTTGTGCGGGCGCTTGGCGATCAGCTGGTCGTAGTCGATGACCATGTCCGGCCCGCAGAGCTGCGCGGCGACCGAAGCGGCGCGCTGCTCGTAGATGTTGCCCTGCCACTGCGGGAAGTAGCGCCGCGGCAGCATCACGTTGACGATCGAGAACTGCTCCAGCGGCTTCTGGTAGTCGCTCGACATGTCGCAGAAGTCGCGCCCGGGCACGGGGATCTCGCGCGCGAGGAAGCGCTCGTAGACGAGCTCGAGCGCGCGCAGTTCGTCCTCGGAGACGAGGCCGGGGAGTTGCACCCAGCCGTCACGGCGGAAGCGTTCGATCTCCTCGGGCGTCAGCAGGTAGGCGGCTCCGTCGCGGCGTCCCATGGGCTCACTTCTTCCCGTACTTCTGGTTCACCGTCGGCAGCCCCGTGGGCTCCATGATCTCGATGAAGGGCACCTTCGCGGCGGTGTGGCAGCCGTTGCAGGCCGAGGTCAGGATCTTGAAGCTCTCGCCGAAGGCCTTCTTGTCGCCCTTCTCGATCGACTCGTGCACGCCCTTCGTCGCGGGCGGGACGATCGTCTCGAAGAGCTCCTTGACGTTGACGCCTTCGTGCACCGGCACGTAGGTGCGCGCGTCGCCGAAGCCCTCTTCGATCTCCTTGAGCTCGAAGGAAGCGAGCTCCCAGTTGGCGGTCAGGCCGGCGAAGTACAGCGCGGCGTGGTGACGCTGGATGCCTTCCATGAACTCGCCCAGGCCCGGCTGCCAGAGTTTGGGCTCGGGGGTCTGGCGGGTGAAGGAATAGGAAACGGTCGCGAGCAGGACGCCCGCGCCGAGGAGCAGCATGCGTGTGGCCATGCCCCTACTCTAGCGCGTAGAGCTCGAGGCGCGGACCGGGCCGCCGGACGCTCCACAGCGCGCTCAGCGGATAGTCCATCTCGGTCGGCAGGAAGGCCTCGCGCGTGCCGGCCGGGCCGCTCGCGGGGTCGATCACCCACAGCGGCTGCTTGCCGGCGACCAGCTTGTCGAGCAGCACGGGCTCGCCGGTGTAGGTGCGCCGCACGACGCGCAGGAAGTGCGTCGCGTGCAGCGCGCGCAGCACGCTCTGTGGATCGCGGCCGAGCGACTCGAGGCCCGCGCGCGTCCAGACCGTCTGGTCGCGGTCGCTCATCTCGAACAGCTCCTCGACGCGCACGGCGTCGGCGCCGTCGTGCGGGTCGAGCTGGCCGCGCTCGAAGCGCTGCTTGCGGTGCTGCTCGCGCGTGCGCAGCGGCGCATTGCGCAGCGGCGCATTGCGCGAGTTGCGCAGCGTCTCCAGGCGGTAGAGCGACTCGCGGTCGAGCTCGACCTCGGGCCCGTAGCGGTCGATCGCGACGACGCTGCCCGCGGGCAGCGCTTCCAGGCGGCTCTCGCACTCCGCGCGCGTGTCCTGGCGCACGAGCAGCGCGTCGAAGCGCAGCACCTCGACCAGCGGGAAGCAGAGCAGGAGCCCGAGCGCGGCGGTCGACATGCGCGTCGTGATCCAGCTCTCGGCCGCGAGTCCCGCGGGCAACGCGAGCAGCACGACCACGGGCAGGAGGTAGCGCACGTGGTCGCTGCTGTTGGTCAGGAAGAAGGCGCCCCAGGCGGCGAGGAAGACGAGCGGCGCGCGCAGCTCGCGTCGCTTCCAGGCGGGCCAGAATCCGAGCACGCCCAGCGCCACGATCAGCGGGTCGTAGCCGAAGACCGCGCGCGCGAGACGCGTCAGACTCTCGATGCGCACGTGGAAGACGAGCGCCATCGCGCCGATGTGGATCCCGCCCTGCTCCTCCACGGCGGTCGCGCCGCCGTAGACCGTATCGGTCGGGTGACCCGGGTGCACGAGGTACTGCACGTGGCCGGAGACGAGACCGACGAGCACGCAGACCGCCACGCACGCGAGGCCGGCGCCGAGACGCTTCCCGAGCGCGGCGCCCTTCCAGCCGCCGGGCGCAATGGCCCAGGCGAGGCCCGCCAGCGCGAGCGCGCCGAAGCCGCCCGTGTGCACGCCGACCGCAAGGCCTCCCGCCAGTCCCGCCAGTACGAGGTGCTTCGTCCGCCCGCTGCGCACGTGCAGCACCGCCGGCCAGGCGGCGAGCAGCATGAAGAACGTCATCGGCACCCAGGGCCGCTCCTGCACCGAGAAGTGTGCGTGCAACAAGCTCGTGCCGACCAGCCAGGCCGCGATCCACGCGCCGCGTCCGAGTCCCGCGGCGCGCGCGGTCTTGAACACCACGAAGGGCGTCAGCGCGCCGAACAGCGCCACCAGGATGCGCGCCGGCAGCTGCGCGTCCTCGGGCTGCTCGAGCATGTGCGCGCCGAACTCCTTCGAGTCCTTCCAGGCGCCGCCGGCCTTGCCCACGGCGTACTCGGCCGCGTACAGCGGCACGAGCAGGTAGGGCAAGAGGTTCGGGTACTGCGTGTAGCGGCCCGAGGGCGGCGCGAAGTCGTGGTCGCGCGCCATCGAGAGCGCCGCGCGCGGGATGCTCGAGTCGGGGATGTAGTTGCGCGGCAGCCCATGCCCGATCGGCCAGAGCCGCAGGCACAGCGGCAGCAGGAAGAGGACGATCAGCGCCGCGAGCTTGAGCCCGGCGCCCTTCATGCGTGCGTTCCGGAGGCGCGGCGCTCCTCAGCTTCGTGCTTCAGGCGCTCGCCGAGGAGTCGAACGCGCTGCATGCGCATGCGCGAGAGCATCACAGCGCCTGCGACCAGGCTCAGTACTGCGATCGAGAGCGGGATCCAGCGGTTCCATCCGAGTTCCAGTTGCAACAGCTTGGCAACCGCCGGCGGCAGAATCACGACGATCGAGGCGCGGCCGAACTCGCCTGCGGTGTAAAGCGGGGTCTGCTGCACGAAGAAGCGCACTTCACGCCTCCGGGTCGACCTCGAAGCGCTTGAGGAAGTCGTCGGTCTTCTCGACGTCCTGCAGCTTGGTGATCAGGAGGTCCATCGCCTCGGCGAAGTGCATGCGCGTCAGCACGCGGCGCAGGATCTGGACCGACTTCAGGCGCTTGGAGCTGAGCAGCTTCTCCTCCTTGCGCGTGCCCGACTTCTCCAGGTCGATGGCGGGGAAGATGCGCCGGTCGGCGAGCTTGCGCGAGAGCACCAGCTCCATGTTGCCGGTGCCCTTGAACTCCTCGAAGATCAGCTGGTCCATGCGCGAGCCGGTGTCGACCAGCGTCGTGCCCAGGATCGTCAGCGAACCGGCCGTCTCGGTGTTGCGCGCGCTGCCGAAGAACTGCCGCGGGCGCTCCATGGCCTTCGAGTCGAGGCCGCCCGACATGGTCTTGCCCGAGCCGCCGCCGAGGTTGTTGTAGGCGCGCGCGAGGCGCGTGATCGAGTCGAGCAGCAGCACGACGTCCTGGCCCAGCTCCACGAGGCGCATGGCGCGCTTCCAGACGAACTCCGCGATCTGCACGTGCGAGCGCGGCGACTCGTCGGAGGTGCTGCAGTAGACGTGGCCCTTGACCGTGCGCTTCCACTCCGTCGCTTCCTCGGGCCGCTCGTCCACCAGCAGCACCATCAGCTGCACGTCGGGATAGCCCTGCTCGATGCCCTTGGCGAACTGGCGCAGGATCGTGGTCTTGCCCGAGCGCGGCGGCGCGACGATCAGCCCGCGCTGGCCGCGGCCGATCGGGCACAGGAGGTCGATGATGCGCATCGAGACCTCGTCGGTGATGTCGCCGGTCGCGTAGTGGAAGTCCGGGTCGATCGAGGTCAGCGTGCGGAACTCGGGCAGGTTGCGCACTTCGGCCGGCGGCTTGCCGTCGACGCGGAAGACGTCGTTGAGCGCGTACTTGTGGCGCTGGCCGCGGCCGAGCCGGCCCTCGACGAAGCTGCCTTCGCGCAAGCGGTGCTGCTGGATCAGGCGACCGGGCACGAAGATGTCGCGTGCGCGAGGGAAGGAAGTTGGTCAGCTCCTGGCGCAGCGTGCCGAAGCCGCCCATCTCGTTGACCAGGATGCCACCGCCTTCGCGCGGGATGGGCTCCTGCTGCTGCTGGTTGCCGCGCGCGGGAGCGAGGCTCGTGGCGCTGCCGTCGGACTCGCTCTCGTTCTCGGGGTAGAACTCGCCCTCGGGCGACTGCCCGTGTGCGGGCTGCGGCAGCGTCGACGGACCGGCGTTGGGCCGGCCCTGCTGCGGTTGCTGGGGCTGCTGCGGATTCTGTCCGCCCTGTCCGCCCTGTCCTTCGCCTCCACGTCCGCGGCGGCGTCGGCGCCCTCCGCGGCGGCCTCCGCCTCGGCGTCGATCGGGAGAGCGCCAGTCGGTGCGATCGTCGCCGGCGGGGTGGGCGCCATTGGCGGTCTCGTCCACCGGCCGCGGCGGCGCGCTGTTCGGCGCCTCGACACGCTCGCGGGTCGGCTCGCGGCGCGGTTCCGGCCGCGGAGCGCGATCCTCGCGCGGCGGCGGCTCAGGGCGCGGCTCAGGGCGCGGCGCGGGTTCGCCGCGCGGCGCAGGCTCGCGGCGCGGCGCAGGTTCTCGGCGCGGCGCAGGTTCTCGGCGCGGCGCAGGTTCTCGGCGCGGCGGCGGTTCGCGGCGCGGAGGCTCGGCTCGAGTGCGTCTTTCGCTGCCTCGATCGAGGTCGAGTCCGGCACCGAAGCCGTCGGTTCCGCCCGGAGCGGGAGGTCGCGCGGCGACGGGACGCTTCGGCTTGGCCGGAGCGCTCCAGGATGGGTTCATTTCGTTGGGGTCGGTGTGTTCGGATGCCAATGGACACCTCGGACGGGGACCAGGGAAGTCGGTGCACGGCCAGCGGCCGGTCCGCTCCCCTGCGCCTGGCCGCGGGCCTCGAATCGAGACCTGCGCGCCGTGCGCGTCGATGGACGGTGGATTCCCGTGCTCCGCCCGCTTCGAACCTGCCGGGATCCTGCGGATCCCTCTTCGTCGGTGATGCCCTCGCAGGCACCTCGAAGGCCTCAGGCGAACCTGGGCTGGGGCAGCGTATCGTGGCGGAGCTGCTGCGATTTCGCGGGGGGATCAACCACCCTCGACAACTGCAACATGCCTTATCGATCGACCGGAGGGTACAGGATTCTCAGGAAAAATCCGGCTGCGGGCCCGACCTGCGCAAGGGCTTCGTTCGGGCGCGGCAGGGAGCTGTTCCCGGATCCGTAGACTGCTGCGATGGAGCGCCAGGACCTCACCGAGCTGCTCGAGGATCCGACGCTGCCCGAAGCCGTCGTGGCCGAGGTCTACCGCGACCTCGCGCGCGTGCACCGCTGGCTGGGGAACACGGCCAGGATCGTGGCGCTCTTGCGCCAGGGCGACCCGCCCGTGCGCAGCGTGCTGGACATCGGCTGCGGCCACGGCGCGCTGCTCGAGCTGCTGCGCCGCGAGCTCGGCGTGGACGTCGTGGGTTTCGACCTGCGAGAGGCTCCCGCCTCGGTGCCGGTGCGGATCCTGACCGGGGACGCGACCCGCGATCCGCTGCCGCGCGCGGACGTCGCACTGGCGGTGTGCATGGTGCACCACCTCGACGAGCAGGAGATCGTCGCCCTGGTGCGCAACGTCTCGCGCTCCTGCAAGCGCCTGATCGTGCTCGACCTCGTGCGCCACCGGCTGCCGCTGGTCCTGTTCCGCGTCTTCGCGCCGCCGCTCCTGCACCGCATCAACGTCACCGACGGGCTGACCTCGATTCGCCGCGCGTACACGCCGGCTGAACTCGCGCGCATCGTGGGCGAGGCCGTGCGCGGGACGAGCGCGCGCGTGGAGCACAGCGTCGCGCCCGGCTACACGCGCCAGGTGCTCGACATCCGCTGGTGAGGATGGGCGCGCCCGCGAGAGTCGAAGTGATCGGCGGCGGCCCCGCGGGCTCTGCGGCGGCGCTCGCGGCGCTGGCCGAGGGCGCAGAGGTCACGCTGTTCGAGAAGTCGCACTTCCCGCGCCACAAGGTCTGCGGCGAGTTCCTCTCGCCCGAAGTCGAGCCGCTGCTCGAGTCGCTGGGGCTCGGGCCTGCGTTCCGCGCGGCCGGTCCGGCGCGGATCGTGCGCGCCGTGCTGCACGTGGCCGGCCGCGAGAAGCACTTCCGCCTGCCCGAGCCGGCCTGCAGCCTGAGCCGCGCCGCGCTCGACCGCCTGCTGCTCGACGAAGCCCTGCGCCGCGGCGCCGAGTTGCAGAGCGAGCGGCGCAAGCCCGTCCCCCGCGCCGGCGCCGCGCTGGTCGTCGCGCACGGACGTCAGGCTCCCGCGCACGCCGGGGCGCGCCTGTTCGGCTTCAAGACGCATTTCAGCGGCCCCGCGGACGAGGCGGTCGAGCTCTTCTTCTTCGACGGCGGCTACGCCGGCCTCAGCCCGGTCGAGGGCGGCGCGATCAACGTCTGCGGACTCGCGCCCGAGGAATCCCTGCGCGCCTGCGGGTTCCAGCCCGAGCAATTGCTGCCGCAGAAGCTGCTCGCGCGTCTCGGACCGCTCGAGCGCCGCTTCGACTGGCTGCTCACCGGCCCGCTGGTCTACCGCGACGAGTTCCAGAGCCGAGCGGATCTGTACCTCGCGGGCGACGCGCTGGGCTTCGTCGATCCGTTCACCGGCTCGGGCATCCTGGCGGCGCTCTCGACGGGCCGGCTGGCGGGGCAGGCGGCGAGCCGCGGGCACGCGCCCGACGAATACTACGCGCAGTGCCGGCGCCTGCTGCGGCGCCAGTACCGTGTCGCCTCGGCGCTGCGCGGGATGCTCGGCAGCGGGTTCACGGAACGCATCGCGCGCTGGCTCCCGGGCGGCCTGCTCTACCGCCTCACGCGGCCGCGGGTCTAGGCCGCGCGCGGGGCGGGAAGGTGGTCGGGGCGAGAGGATTTGAACCTCCGACCTTTGCGTCCCGAACGCAACGCTCTACCAAGCTGAGCCACGCCCCGACACTTCGAGGGGAACAAGATAGGGCCGCGGCCGGGTGCCGTCAACCGCCAGCCGCCCCGGGCTACTTCCCGAGGTCGACGAACACTCCCGGGCCGTTCTGCGCCGCCAGCCGCTCCATGAAATCCTTCTGGAACTCGCCGATCGCGATGGTGTGGATGATCACCTTGCGCAGTTCGTTGAGCGTCTTGATCTCGCGCAGGATGTCGTCGGGATCGACGTACTCGCCGACGGTCGGGCGGCCGTCCGAGAGGAAGAAGATCGTGTCGGCCTCGACCTTGGTGTAGTTCGCGTCCGCGGTGCGCACCTCGTTCACGCCCAGCGCCGTCCTGAGCGCGTCGAAGGTGTTGGTCTTGCCCTGGTCGAGGTTGGCCGAGCTGACGAGACCCACCGAGGCGAGGTCCTCCTTCGAGGCGCCGCCGATGGCGGTCAGCGTCTTGACCCAGTCCTTGGCCGAGGACTTGACCGTGATCGAGGCCTGCTGGAGCTTGTCCTTCCAGGGCCGCACCTTCGTCGCGAAGGAGATGATGTTGAACTTGACGTAGGGCTCGAGCCGGTCGATCGTGCGCATCAGCTCGGTCTTGACGATCTCGATGCGCGAGAGGTCGGGGTAGTGGCCGTCCTCGAACTTGTCCTTCTCGGTGACCAGCGCCTCCATCGAGCCCGAGCAGTCGATCACGAAGATCATCTGGCGGCTGGGGGTCTTCATGCCGAAGAACTCGCCGCCGACCTTCGACTTCTCGATCTCCCAGGTGCTCGCCGTGCCGGACTTCGTGTCGCGCTTGGCGCGCAGGTAGGCGATGCCCTCGGGCGGCGGGATGTCGTAGGTGTCCTTCTTCTCCCCGGCCCACCACTTGGTCCACTCGTCGGGCTTGGCGCCGAACTCCTTGCCGGTCAGGTTGGCCAGCGCCTCGGCCAGGTCGAGGATCAAGACGCCGTCCTCCTTGGCCATGCGCAAGACGAGCGGTTCGACCGCCGACTTGTGGCGCACGACGGTCAGGGCGCGGATGGCGCTCTGGCGCACGAGGCGCGAATCGTGGTTCAGCGAGGCGATCGCCTTGGGCACGACCAGCGGCGACTTGAAACCGGTCAGCGCGTCGAGCGCGCCGCAGCGCACGGCCACTTCGGAGTCCTCGCACAAGGTCGCGACCTTCTCGGCCACGGCCGGATCGCCCGAGACCAGCAGCGCCTGCAAGGTGTGGCGGCGCACTTCCCAGGACTTGTCGGTCAGCAGGCCCTGCAGGGCGCCATTCGCGTCCTTCCACTTGCCCTGCGTGATCACCTGCAGCAGCGCGACCTTGCCCGACTCGGCCTTCTCGGTCTTGAGCGTGTCGAAGACCTGCTTCTGCTGCGCCTCGCTCTTGAACGAGACGAAGACGCGCACGATCGCCTTGACGACGTCCGGCTCGATCGTCTTGTCGCCCAGCTTGGGGTAGAGGGTATCGAAGACGGCCGGGTCGTCGATGGTCTGCGCGGCCGTCGTCTCGAGCGTCAGCACCGCCTCGACGCGGCTGGCCGTGTCCTTGTACTGGCCGAAGTACTTCTTGAAGAGCACCAGCGGCGAGTCCTCCCCCTTCTGCGCGGAAGCGAGGTTGCCGGTGGCGACGAGGAGGAGCAGCAGCAGGCCGTGCAGGAGTCGGGGCATGGGTGGGGAGTTCTCTCGAGGAACCGCCCTATCCTAGTCGCCCGGCCCGTGCCGGTATCCATCTCCCCTCTTAGGGCCGGCGCACGAGCGGCCCCGGCGGGACGAGCTCGACCTCGGCGTCGTCCAGCGTCACCTGCCCGCCCTCGGCGGTCAGCAGCGTGACGCG
The DNA here is from genome assembly GCA_963829015.1 of uncultured Planctomycetota bacterium. Classification (GTDB taxonomy): domain Bacteria; phylum Planctomycetota; class UBA1135; order UBA1135; genus JADJLZ01. The sequence goes on from CAWHGR010000001.1 coordinate 2,277,386, forward strand.
GCCCTCCTCGCGGCGCAGCAGGCGCCCCTGGAACAGTCCTCCGGGCGTGCGCACGCGCACCAGCGGCAGCGCGGGCAGCTCCGCTGCCGGCGTGCTGTCGACGAGCGGCGGCAGCTGGCGCAGCGTGCGGATCTGCGTCCCGAGCAGCGCCATGCGCCCGAGCTCGTTCTCGATCCAGACCTTGCCCTCGCCGATCGAATGCAGCCGGCCCTCGAAGGCCGTGCCGTCGGCCAGCTCGGCGCGCACGCGCCCGACCGAGGGCGTCAGCCAGCGCGAGGGCGCCGCGAGCGCGTCCAGCGGAACCGTGGCTCCCTCCCAGACGCCCGCGACGTTGCCGCGGCCGAGCACGCGCACGATCGGCGCGCTGGCCTCGACGGGCTCGGCGCCGAAGGGCTCGCCCTGCGCGGCGCTCGGTCGCGCGCGCGCGTCGAGGATGTTCGGCAGGCCGAACTGCAGCGGACCGAGGCGCGCGGCGCGCTGCTCGAGGATGCGCTCGAGCGTGAGCCTGCGCCACAGCGCCGAGCTGTCCGCGCTCGGCGCCGGCTTCGCGCCCACGCGCGCCTCGAAACGCGCATCGCGGGTATGCGCGGCGTCGGCCGGGAGCTGCTCGAGCGCGCCCAGCGGCTGCGCGGCGTCGCGGCGCGGGCTCTGCTTGTTCGGCAGGGCCATGATCGCGAGGATCGCGAACAGGCTGGCCGCGAGCGGCCAGGTCGTCGAGCGGGGAGCGTCGGACTTCATGGGCGGAGAAGTCTCCTATCGGCAGGAAAGGCCTTCCGGGTGGAGTGGCCTTCGCGCGGCTTCCCGCCTACGACACGAAGCGGCCGTAGCGCAGGGCCACCCAGACGTGCACCAGCACGAGCAGGAACATGGTCAAGGCCGTCCAGCGATGCAGCCAGCGCCAGGTCGAGAGCAGCGCGCGCAGGTCCTCGCGGTGCGCGGTGACGAGGGCTCCGCGCTGCGCGTTGCGGGCCAGCGCCATGGCCTCCTCGATGCGGTCGTACGTGAGCCCCTCGGCGAAGAGCTGGCGGCGCAGGCTCGCCTGCGACTCGCGCAGCCTGCGCTGGGTCAGGATCAGGGCCCGCACGCGCCTCAGGAACGAACCCTGCCAGCGGCTCTCGACGTGCATGCGCTGGATCTCGGCCGCGATGCGCGCGGCGAGAGCCGGGTTCAGGCGGTCCCAGCGCGCCGAAGCCTCGATCGGGCTGTTCTGGATCTCGTCCAGGTCCAGCTCGCGTCCGTTCGAGGCGCGCGGAACCAGCGAATAGAAGTAGCGGCCGATGGCGCCGCTGACGACCAGCACCGCCAGCCCGTAGAAGGCGTGGCCTCCGGGCGTGCGCCCGGGAGAGAGAGCGCTGTGCACGATGGCCATCAGCAGCGCGCCGATCCCGGTCGCGACGTGCATCGTCATCCAGCGCCGCAGCGTGCCGGGCAGCCACGAGAACAGGTTCGAGCGCCGGGCGAGGTAGGCCAGGTTCGCGAGGATCATCAGCGTGGCGAGCGATCCCGCGACGAGCCCCACGATGCCGGCGGGGCGCAGCCAGGCGTGCTCGCGCGCCAGCGGTCGCACGTCGTCCGGGAGCAGGTAGTAGCGCCGGAACACGAGCGCCCAGCCCAGCACCGCCAGCGCCAGGCCGAGTGCGATCGCGAACCCGAGCAGCGTGCTGTCCACCGGCTCGAGCGCGGGAGCCGTGGCCACGCGCTCGGCCGGATCGAGCGAGACGCCGCAGTTCCCGAGCAGCTCGACGGGGGTCTTCCCGCCGGCGAAGACGAAGACCTCGTCGTTGGCGAGCACGCGTTCCTCGCGCTCGCCGACGCGCAGCCGGACCGAACTCTCCCCGATCTCGACGAGTTCGCTGCGCAAGAGCACCTCGACGCGGCCCTTGCGGATCGCGGACTGGATGCGCTCCTCGTTGCGCGCCCGCAGGCGCGAGAATTCGCCCTTGCGGTAGCTCAGCGTGACCTGCGTGCCGTCCTGATCGGCCAGGCCCAGAGCCGCTTCGACCGCGCTGTCGCCGCCGCCCACGACCAGCACGCGCCGGCCCTGGTAGGCCTCCGCGTCGAGCAGGCTGTAGGCGACCTTCGAGAGCTGCTCGCCCGGCACGCCGAGCTGGTTGGGCGTGCCGCGCCGGCCGAGCGCCAGACAGACGTTGCGCGCGAGCGTGTCGCCGGCGCTGGTGTGCACGCACAGGCCGCCATCCGCGAGGGGCTCGATGCCCAGCAGCTCGACTCCGGTCTTGATCGGCAGCTGGTGCTCCTCGATGACGCTCGTCCACAGTTCCAGCAGCTCCTCCTTGGTGTAGCTCGAACGCCCGAGCTCGCCGTGCAGCGGCAGCACGACGGGCTGGGTCATCAGCAGCTTGCGGCGCGGGTACTTCGCCACCGTTCCGCCCAGCTCGGCCTGCTCGAGCACGAGGAACGAGAGGCCGTGCAGCTTGGCCTGCAGTGCACACGCGAGCCCCGCGGGCCCGGAGCCGATGATCACGAGGTCGAAGAACTCCCCGCTCGCCGCGCGCTGCTCCCCCATGCGCTGCGCGACCGCGTCGGCCACCGCCGTACCCTGGCTGACCGCAGTGCGGATCAGCGCATAGCCCGTGACCTCGCCGGCCATGAAGACCCCGGGCGTGCGCACCGATTCGAGGCTCTCGGTCAGCACCGGGATGTCCTTGCGGCGCGAGATGTCGCCGAGCTCCACGGCGATCGCCCCGGTCGGGCAATCCTCCGCGCAGCGTCCGTGTCCGACGCAACGCGCGCCGTGCACGACCATCGCCTGGCCGTTGACCAGCTGCAGCACGTTCTGCTCCGGGCAGGCGGCGACACAGGTCCCGCAGCCGATGCAGCGCGCGAGGTCGACCTGCGGGTGTTGCAGGCGCGCCTTGTGCGTGCCGGCCGACTTGGCGCGCGCCTGCTCGGCGACGACCGCAGCCTCGCGGCGGCGTTCGGCCTGGCGCAGGCACAGGTGCGCCACGACGAGCCCGAGGACGAGCACGGCGACGATCAGGAGGGACCAGCTCATGGGGCTGTCGCGGGGAGCGGACTCCTCTTTCGGTCCCCCGCGAGCCGGTTCTGAAGCCCGAGCCCGGAGCCGCGGCGGCGACCGGAGCAGCGCCCTCAGCGCTGCTTGAGCACGCGGTTCGCGCCCTGGCGCAGCGTCACCCCGATGGCATCGAAGTGCTCGAGCAGCGGGATGATCCACTTGCGCGTGGTCCCGAGCTGGTCGCGCAGCGAGGGAATGTCGAGCGAGCCGCCGTGTCCGAGGCAGTTCTGCACGAGCGCCTCGCGCGCCGCCTCGTAGAGCTCCTTCGTCAGCGCGAAGTCGCGCGCCACGAAGACCAGCTGCTTGCGGTCGCGCAGCAGCTCGAGCACGGGCTGGAGCGTCTTCTCGGGCAGCGCCAGCGCCGTCGCGAGTTCGGCCGGCGAGGGCGTCTGGTAGCGCGCTGCGGTGAGCGCCGCGAGGAGCTTGTCGACGAGAGCCTGCGTGTGCGCATCGAGTGCGGCTGCTGCGCCGCCCCTGCGCACCTCGCCGCCGGCCGCGTGCACGAGCTTGCCCTGGCGCTGCGCCTCGGCCAGCAGCAGGTCGAGGTAGCCGGGCTCGAAGCCGGTCGTGCGGCGCAGCTCGCGCACGTCCATCACCTCGCGGTGGCTGTGCTCGCCGAACCAGGCCGTCAGCGCCTGCTCGAGCTCCGCCAGGTCGAGCGCCAGGCGCTCGGCGTGGATCCAGCGGCCCGGCGCGAGCGGGCGCGCCTTGCCCTGCGCCTTGAGGTCGTTGAGCAGGCGCTCGGTCTCCTCGCGCGAGCGCTTGATCTCGACCGAGAGCGCCGCCGCATCGTGCACACCGGCCTTGGAGCGCAGCAACACCACGTCGAGCAGCTCGCGCGGCGACTCCAGGCTCTGCGCGGCGCGCGAGAGCTCCTCGACCACGAAGTTCTTGAAGCGCTTGAGGCGGTGCCTCGACTCCTCGAGCACCACTCCCCCGCCGAGCGTCAGCGCCGGCGAGGCCAGGCGCAGCACGAAGCGGTCGCCCGGCGCAGAAACCACCGGCTCCTCCAGCCGCAGCTGCGCCAGGCCGGTCTGGCCCGGCGCGAGCTCCTCGCGGTCGAGCAGCACCAACTCGCCGAGCACCTCGGCCGTGCCGATGTGCAGGCGCACCGCGGTGCGGTCGGCGAGCGGCCCGTCGAGGCTCGCGAGCGCCGTGAGCTGCGTGCCGAGCATGCGCACGCCGCGATAGAAACCGGGCGTGGCGGCGACGTTGCCGCGCGTGACCGCGTGGTGCTCGATGTCGGCGAGGTTGATGGCGCTCGAGTGGCCCGCGCGCGCCGACTCGCTGGTCTCCTGGTAGGCCTGGATGCCGCGCACCTTGCCCTTCAGGCCCTGGGGCAGGATCTCGAGCACGTCGCCCACGCGCAGCGTGCCGCTCATCGGGATGCCGGTCACGATCGTGCCGAAGCCGTGCGCGCTGAAGACGCGCTGGATCGGCATGCGAAAGACGCCTTCGGCCGAGCGCGGCTTGGTCTCGGACGCGAGCCGGAAGAGCGCCTTCTTGAACTCCTCGAGGCCGGCGCCGCTGATCGAGGAGAGCGGGAAGATCGGCGCGTCCTCGAGGAACGTGCCCGCGACCGCCCCGCGCACGTCCTCGCTGGCCAGCTCGACCATGCCGGGCTCGACCATGTCGATCTTGGTCAGCGCGATCAGGCCGCGCGAGAGGCCCAAGAGGCCCATGATCGCCAGGTGCTCGCGCGTCTGCGGCATGACGCCGTCGTCGGCGGCGACGACCAGGATCACGAGGTCGATGCCCGAGGCGCCGGCGACCATGTTCTTGACGAAGCGCTCGTGCCCGGGGACGTCGACGATGCCGACCTTGCGGCCGTCGGGCAGCGAAAAGCGCGCGAAGCCCAGGTCGATCGTCATCCCGCGCTCCTGCTCCTCCTTGAGCCGGTCGGGGTCGATGCCGGTCAGCACCTTGACCAGCGTGGACTTGCCGTGGTCGATGTGGCCGGCCGTGCCGATGACGATGGGCTGGATCTGCATGCGCGCCGTGCGGGCGGCGCACAGGCTAGCATCCCGGCCTCAGCCCGGCGTGTTCGCGGAGGAGAGGCCGCCCGGCCGGCCGATCCAGCGCGCGCAGGCCTCGAGCAGCTCGTTGCGGTCGATCGGCTTGGTCGAGTAGTCGTCGCAGCCGGCCTCGACGCACTTCGCGCGGTCCTCGGCCATCGCGTGCGCGGTCAAGGCCACGATCGCGATCCGGCTGCCGCGCTGGCGCAGCGTGCGCGCCAGCGTGTAGCCGTCCATCTCGGGCATCTGCATGTCGGTCAGCAGCAAGCCGAAGGGCCGGCCCTCGGCCTGGGCCTGCTCGATCTGCTCGAGCGCGATGCGCCCGTTGTCGACCACCTGCACCTCGGCGCCGGCGCGCGAGAGGTGCAGCGCGATCAGGCGCTGGTTGTCGCGCCCGTCTTCGGCCACCAGGACCCGGCCGCGCAGGCGCGCCGCCGGCAGCGCGGCCTTCGGCTGTGCGCTGTGCGGATGGGTCTCGAGGCTCGCGACGAGCTGGGCTCCGGGTGCCGCGAGCAGCGGCAGGTCGACGCGGAAGCAGGCGCCCTGGCCGGGGGCCGTGCGCGCCAGCGTCACGGTGCCGCCCATCAGCTCGGCCAGGCGCCGGCAGATCGTCAGGCCCAGCCCGGTGCCGCCGTGCTTGCGCGTGACGCTCGCGTCGGCCTGGCTGAAGGCCACGAACAGTCGGCTGGCGAGCTCGGGGGTCAGGCCCGGGCCGGTGTCCTCGATGTCGATCACCAGGCGCGGCTCGCCCTCGCGCTGTTCCTCGCGCGCGGCCAGCGTCACGCTGCCGCACTCGGTGAACTTGGCCGCGTTGCCCACCAGGTTCATCAGGATCTGGCGCAGGCGCGTCGGGTCGCTCATCAGGCGCTCGTGCACCGGCGAGTCCAGGCGCGCGCGCAGCTCGACGCCCTTGCCGGCTGCGCGCGGGCGCACCAGGTCGGCCACCTCGAGCAGGATCTTCAACAGCGGCGTGTCGACCAGCTCGACCTCCATCTTGCCGGCCTCGATCTTGGACAGGTCGAGCATGTCGTTGATCACGGTCAGGAGGTAGGTGCCCGCGCCGCAGATCGTGTCGATCGCCTGCAGTCGGCGCTCGGGCGCGCGCAGGATGTCGCCTTCCTCGCGCAGGAGGTCGGAGTAGCCCAGGATGGCCGTCAGCGGCGTGCGGATCTCGTGGCTCATGTTGGCCAGGAACTCGCTCTTGGCGCGCGTGGCGGCCTCGGCCTTGGCGCGCGCTTCGATCAGCGCCTCGGCCACCTTCTTGGCCTCGGTGATGTCGATCATCACGCCGCGCAGCAGCAGCTGCCCGGCGGTGGACTTTTCCACGCTGACGAAGTCCTCGACCCAGATCACGCGCCCGTCGGCCGCCAGCATGCGGTACTGGAAGCGGTGGTTGCGGCCGGCGCGCGACTCGCTCATGCAGTAGTCCACCGTCTGCGCGCGGTCGTCGGGGTGCAGGTGCTCGGCCCAGAAGCCCGGCACGAGCCAATCGTCGAGCTTGTAGCCCAGGCGCGCGGCCTGCGGCGAGACGTAGGTGAAGGCGTTGCGCTGCGCGTCGAATTCCCAGACGATCACGTCCGTGCCCTCGACCAGCGAACGGAAGCGGCGCTCGTTGGTCGAGAGCGCCTCGGCCATGCGCAGGCGCGCCACGGCGCTGCCCAGCGAGGCCGCCGCGCTGCGCGCCGCCTGCACGCGCGCGGGCGTGATCGTGCCGACCTTCGAGCCGTAGAGCATCAGCATCCCGATCACGCCCTTCTCGGTCAGGATCGGGACGAAGGCCAGTGCCGAGATGCCGTCCTGGCGGAAGAGCACGCGGTAGCTGGCCAGCGAGGCGTCGGCCTGCACGTCGTTGACGACCATCGGCACGGCATCCGGCTCGCCCTGTTTCCAGGGGCAGTAGCCCTCGACCGCGCGGCGGTACTCCACGCTCAGGCCGCGCCAGCCGACGAAGCGGCACACGCTGTCCTCCTCGAAGAGCAGCACCGCCGTGCGCGAGAAGCCGGTGGTCTCGCCCAGCGCGTCGTTGACCGCGCGCGCGGCCTGGCGCGCGTCGCTCGAGCGCGCCAGCGCCGTCGCCAGCGCCAGCGCGGCCGCCTGCTCGGCCTCGGCCTGCTTGCGCGCCGTGATGTCCGTGCTGATCGAGAAGTAGCGCTCGATCCGGCCGTCGGCGCCGACGAAGGGCGCGATCACGGCGTCGATCCAGTACAGCGCGCCGCTGCGCGAGCGGTTGCAGATCTCGGCGCGCCAGGGCCGGCCGGTGCTGAAGGTGCGCCAGGCGTCGACCCAGAAGCTCTTGGGGTGGTGGCCGGAGTTGATCAGCCGGTGGTCCTGCCCGATCAGCTCCTCGCGCGAGTAGCCGCTGATGCGGCAGAAGGCCTTGTTGACGTCGATGATGCGCGCGCGCACGTCGGCGACGGAGACGATCGAGTGCTCGTCCAGCGTGCTGCGCAGCGCATCGAAGTCGCGCAGCGCGTGCACGGCCTCGTGCTTGGCCGCGGCCAGGTCGGAAGTCATCTCCTGGGCCAGCGCCAGGGCGCGCGCGCGGGCCGAGCCGAGCGACCAGATCAGGTAGGCCAGCAGCGCGCTCAGGATCAGGCCGGTCAGCCCGACCAGCGCCGGCGCGTCGCTGGAGACGCTGCCGTCGAACTTGGAGGTGCTGCTCACGGCCAGCGACCAGGTCCGGCCGCCGACCGACACCTGGCGCAGGTCGTGGCACATGCGCCCGCCGTAGTCGCTCTCGGCCTCCTCGGGCGTGAGCGAGATCAGCTTGCCGTCCCAGTCGTAGAGCAGCTTGTTGTCGTCGAGCTTGGGTCCGTCGTAGATCTCGATGTCGAGCTTGCCCTCGACCGCGTCCGTGGCGCCGGCCAGCACGTCCTCGAGCACCAGCGGCGCGAAGACCAGGCCCTGCAGCGCGGCCTCGCGCTCGGCGGGCGTGTGCGGATGCGTCCCGTTGCGGTAGACCGGGACGAGGTACAGGAAGCCCGCGCGCTCCTGCGTGTCCGGCCCGACCTCGAGCCGCGGCGTCAGCACCGGGTCGCCGGTCTGCACGGCGTGCTCGATCGCCGCGCGCCGCACCTGCTCGCTGCCCAGGTCGTAGCCCAGCACGGCCGGATTGCGCTCGAGCGGGTCGAAGAACTTGGCCACGTACAGGTCGGGCTTGTCGCCGCTGCTGTGCACCGTGAAGTCGGGCGCATCGTCGGCGCGCTCGCGCGCCTGGAAGCCCTCCAGGTCCGCACGCGCCACGCGCTCGATGAAGCCGAAGCCCATCACGCCCGGGAACTCGCGCACGAGATCGCGCGAATTGACGTAGGCGCGGAACTCCAGCCGTTCGACCGACTTGCTCGCGGCGTAGACGCCGCGCGCGCCCTTCAGGCCGAAGACCGGCTGGTTGACGCGCCGCTCGGTCTCGATCGCCAGGCGGTCCGCCAGGCGGTCGAACTGGGCACGGGCCTCGATGCCGCTGCGCTCGCGCGCGGCACGCACCGCCAGGGCGGTCACGCCCAGGCCCAGCGCGACGGCCGCGACCATGGCCACGACCAGCACGCCGCGCGTCGCGGGGCGCGCGCCGGCGCTGTTCCCGGCCGCCTTGCTGCGCGCGCGGCGCACGCGCCAGGCGACCAGCGGACCGGCGAGCAGCAGCAGCAGCGTGCCGTCGAGCAGCGCCTGCGCCAGCGGAGCGGCGTCGTGCGCGACCTGCGGCAGCAGGTACATCGTCGCCGTCTCCGCGAGGAGCACGATGGCGACGATCTCGGCCAGCAGTCGCGATACTTGGAGGAAGCGGGACACGGGGACACGGTCCCGGGAGCTCGGACGCCCGGGGGGGGTGTCGGGAGTATCGGTGCCGGGACTGGGCGTACCTGAGCCCCGCGCGCGTGGCCGCGCGCCGGACCCGGAAAAATTGGCCCGGGTCAGCCGTCGAAGCGCCAGGCGGCGCGCCAGTCCCGGGTGAGCGGCAGCTGCTCGATGCGCGCGCGCACGAGCTCGATCGGCATGTTGCCGCCCTGCAGCACGGCGTCGTGGAACGCGCGCTCGCCGAGCCTGCCCGCGCCGACCGTCTCGCGCTGCAGCGCGCGCAGCTGCAGCGCGCCGATCATGTAGGCGATCTGGTACAGCGGCCCGTAGCCGCCGTTGAACGAGCGGCGCACCTCGGCCACGGCGTTGCGGCGCTCGTGGCCGACTTCGTCGACGAGCATGTCGACGCACTGCTCGGGCGTCAGCTGGCCGAGGTGGAAGCCCAGGCTGAAGCGGATGCGCGCGCAGCGGTGCATGCGCCAGAAGAGCGCGCCGATCTGGTCCTCGGGCGTCTGCTCGAAGCCGCGGTCCCAGAAGCGCATCTCCCAGTAGAGCGCCCAGCCCTCGGTGTAGAAGGGCGTCGCGAACATGCGCCGCTCGGTGGACCAGCGCTCGCTCATGAAGCCCTGCAGGTGGTGGCCCGGGATCAGCTCGTGCAGCACCGTGGCGCGCGAGAAGTGCACGTTGTTGCCGCGCAGGCTCATCTGCTTCTGCTCGTGCGTCATCGTGTCCGTGGGGAACGAGACCGAGACCACCTCGCCGCCGGTGAAGAAGGGCGTCACCAGCTGGCGCTCGGGCGACATCATCTCCATGCGCCAGGTCTCCTTGCACAGCGGCGGGACGGTCACGAGCTCGTTCTGCTCGACGTAGTCGCTGGCTTCCTGCGCCAGCTTGCGGATCAGCGCGGGCTGCTCGCCGGGCGCGACGTGGTCGCGCTTGACCTTCTCCAGCGCGGCCTTCCAGTCGTCGCCGCAGCCCATCTCGCGCGCGGCCTCGAGCAGGCGTTCGCGGCACCAGGCGAACTCGCGGTCGGCGATCGCGATCAGCTCCTCGGGCGTGTAGGGGATCATGGCGAAGCGCAGCTCCTCGAGCAGCGCCGCGCGCCCGATCGGGTCGCCGACGACCGGCTCGTCGTCGCCGCCCTTCAGCCCCGCGAGCTCCTCGCGCAGGTACTTGGCGTAGCCCTCGAGCTCGGGCCGCAGCGCCTCCATGGGCTTCTTGACCCACCAGTCGAAGGCCGGGTCGTAGTCGGCGCGGAAGCGGTACCAGTCCTCGAGCGCGCCGCGCAGCCCGTCGGCGCTGCCCGCGGCGCGGTTGGCGACGCTCTTCTTCAGGCTCTTGGCGAGCTCGGGCGCCTGCTTGCGCGCCTCGGCCACCTGCGTGCGCAGCAGGTCGAGTTCGGCCGCGGCCTGCTCGGGATCCAGCGCCTGCAGGCCGCGCGCGCCCTCGACCAGCGCCGTGGCGCGCGCGGCGAAGGGCAAGAGCGGCGCCATCTCCGCGCGGAGCTCGGCGCGCTGGCGCCCGCGCGCCTCCTCGCGCTCGAGCTGGTATTCGAGCAGGATCCAGTCGATCTGCGCCTCGGGGTCGAGCGCGCCGAAGTCCAGCGCCGCGAGCGCGCGGCGCGTCTCCTGGTCGAAAGCCGCGAGGCGCTCGTCGCGCGCCGGCGAGCCGTCGTAGGGGAAGCCGCGCTCGAGCGCGCCCCGGTCCGCATCGTAGCGCTCGATGCGCTCGCGCATGCCCGGAGTGCTCGCCGGCCGGGGCGGACTGGGCGGTGGCGCTGCTGGCGCAGGCGCAGAGCAGGCTGCAGACGAGGGTCGGGAGGGCGGTGCGCTGCACGCGATTCCTTTCCTGGGGAACGATCCGGGAGGGGCAGGGGCCGGCATTGAAGCGCGGAGGCGCGCGCTCCGATACAGGAAACGGTGTCCCCCCTGACCCAGGTCATCCCGCTCGATTGCCCGCGCTGCCGCCAGCCGCAGCCGCGCGGCACGCGCCACTGCCTGCACTGCGGCGCGCGCATGGTCTACGGTCGCGAACAGGCGCGCCTGCTCGACGACTACTCGGGCCTCGAGCCCTGGGCCTACCTGGGCCTGGGTCTGGTCACCGCGCCCGGCCTGGCGGTCGTGCCGATCGTGGAGCGCATGGGCTGGATCCTCTCCTCGCTGGTGCACGAGATGGGGCACACGGCCGCCGCCCTGCTGTGCGGCATGCCGGCCTTCCCCGCGATCTCGCTCGAGGGCCATGCGGCCGCCGTGCACTCCGACCAGATCCCGCTGCTTGCGCTGTTCGTGACCTTCGCGCTGTGCTTCTTCCCCTGGCGCGCGCTCGCCGGGCGCAAGCGCTGGATCGTCTGCGGCTCGATCGCGCTCGTGCACCTGTGCTTGTGCTTCACGGCCGCGCGCGAGGTGCTGCACCTGCTGGCCGGGCACCTGGCCGAGTTCGGCTTCAGCTGCATGTGCCTGTTCCGCGCGCTCTCCGGCGGCTACACGAGTTCGCGCACCGAGCGCGCGCTGTGGGGCACGCTGGGCTGGTACCTCCTGGGCCGCAACGTCTGGCTCTGCTGGGGACTGGTGACGAGCAGCGGCGCGCGCGCGCTGTACCACAGCAACGGCTCCTTCGGCCTGACCAACGACTACATCCGCCTGGCGGACGACGTGCTGGGCTGGCAGCTGCAGACCGTGGCCGGAGCGATGCTGCTGCTCGGCGCACTGGTGCTGCCGGCCGCGATCGTGCTCTGGCGCGCCTACGAGCGCGCGCGCGACTGAGCCGCCGCGGCGCGCGTGCTAGGATCGGCGCCGTGGACCCGGCGCTCCCCTACCGCACGCTCGGACCCTGGCTCGCGGCGCGCTTCGGCGCACCGGTGCACCGCGTCGCGCTCGACGCGGGCTCCTCCTGCCCCAACCGCGACGGCACGAAGGGCTTCGGCGGCTGCAGCTACTGCGATGTCGAGGGCTCGGGCACCGGCGCGCTGAAGAGCGGGCTCGAGCTCGCACGCCAGCTGGAGCAGGGCCTCGAGCGCGTCGCGCGCCGCGGCCCGGGTGTGCGCGCGATCGCCTACCTGCAGTCCTACTCGAACACCTACGTCCCGCGCGCGCGCCTGGCCGAGGTGCTGGCCGTGCTCGAGCCCTGGATCGAGCGCCGAGACTCGCCGCTGGCGGCCGTGAGCATCGCCACGCGGCCCGACACGCTGCCCGACGAGGCTCTGCGCCTGCTCGAAGCGCTGGCGCGGCGCATCGAGGTCTGGGTCGAGCTGGGCCTGGAGAGCGCCAGCGACGAGGTGCAGCGGCGCGTGCGGCGCTTCCACACGCTGGCCGACTTCCTCGACGCGGCCGCACGCGTGCGCCAGGCGGGATTGCTGTGCGTGGGCCACGCCATCCTGGGCCTGCCCGGCGACGGCCGCGAGGGCGCGCGCGCCACGGCCGCCGCGCTCGCGCGCGCGGGCGTCGAGGGCGTCAAGGTGCACCAGCTGATGGTGCTCGAGCGCACGCAGCTGGCGCGCGAGTGGCGCGCGGGCACGCTCGAGCTGCTCGACGAGCCGCAGTACCTCGAGTGGCTGGCCGATTTCGTCGAGCGCCTGCTGCCCGAGCAGGTGCTGCACCGCCTGACGGGCGAGGCCGAGGAGCAGGCGCTGCTGGCTCCGCTGCCGGCGTTCGACAGGAATCGCGTGCGCGCACAACTCGCGCGCGTGCTGGAGCGGCGCGGGACATGCCAGGGCAGCGCGCTGCTGCCGAGCTGAATCAGCCGCGCTGGAACAGGATGCGCGAGCAGCCCGGGCAGTTCACGAGCTCGCTGCCGCGCTGCACGCGCACGACGATGTTGGCCGGCACGTCGATGAAGCAGGCCTGGCAGGCCCGGCCGTCGAGCTCGGCCAGCGCCTGGCCCTCGCGCGCGGCCAGCACGCGGTTGTAGGTCGTCAGCGCCTCGAGCGGGATCGCGCCCGTCAGGCGCTTCTTGCGCTCGGCCGAGAGCTCGTCGAGACGCTTCTGCGCCGCGTCGAGCTCGCGCTGCACGTTGGCGTCGTGCTCCGCGTACGAGCCCTGCTCGCTGGCCAAGCCCTGCTCCTGGGCCAGGATGTCCTGCTCCAGTGCCTCGACCTGGTCGACCAGCAGCAGGCCCTGCTCCTCGCTGTTGTTGATCTCGCGCTTGAGCGTGCGGATCTCGTGCTGGAACGCGACCAGCAGCGCCATGTCCTGGCGCGCCGAGGCGGCCTCGCCCTCGACCTTGCGCGCGCGCTGGCGCTGCACCGTCGAGCTGTCCTCGAGCTCCTTGATGCGCACGCGCAGCTTCTGCGCCTCGTTGCGCGTGTCGGCCAGCTTCTGCGCGCGGCGCTCGAGCTCGGCCTTGCGCTGCGCGCGCTCGTTGGGCAGGCGCTTCAGCTCGGCCTGGGCGCGGAAGATGTGCTGGTCGAGCTCTTGGAGACGGAGGAGCGCAGCCAGGACTTCCTGCATGGAGGCCGAACATCCTAGCGACGGTCCCGGCCGGACACAAAGCCGGCCCGGGAAAGACGCTCGCAATGCCGGCTCAGAGCTCGTCGTCGGGCTCGGGTTCGACTTCGGCCTCGACTTCGACCTCGACCTCGACCTCGACGGTCTCCGCGACCGCGACCTCCGGCTCGGGCTCCAGGTCCAGGTCGGAGTCCGAATCCAGATCCAGGTCGCCGCCCGGGAACAGCTCGTCGTCGTCGGGGATCTTGACCCCGTCGAGGAAGCCCGCCAGCTGGCGCGCACGCACCGGGTGGCGCAGCTTGCGCACGGCCTTGGCCTCGATCTGGCGCACGCGCTCGCGCGTGACGCGGAAGATGCGCCCGACTTCCTCGAGCGTGTAGGTGTAGCCGTCGCCGATGCCGTAGCGCAGCTTGACGATCTCGCGCTCGCGGAAGGTCAGCGTCGAGAGCACCTCGTCGATGCGCTCCTTGAGCATCTCGTGGCCGGCGGCCTGGATCGGGCTCTCGGCCGATTCGTCCTCGATGAAGTCGCCGAAGTACGAGTCGTCCGACTCGCCGATCGGCCGGTCGAGGCTGATCGGGTGCTTGGAGATCTTCATCACGCGCTTGGCTTCGTCGACCGAGATGCCGGTGGCCTCGGCCACTTCCTCGACCGAGGGCTCGCGGCCCTTCTGCTGCACGAGCTTCTTCGTGACGTTGCGCAGCTTGGACATGGTCTCGATCATGTGCACCGGGATGCGGATCGTGCGCGCCTGATCGGCGATCGAGCGCGTGATCGCCTGGCGGATCCACCAGGTGGCGTAGGTCGAGAACTTGTAGCCGCGGCGGTACTCGTACTTCTCGACGGCCTTCATCAGGCCGGTGTTGCCTTCCTGGATCAGGTCCAGGAACGAGAGGCCGCGGTTGCGGTACTTCTTGGCGATCGAGACCACCAGGCGCAGGTTGCCGCTCGAGAGCTTGCGCTTGGCGTCCTCGTACTCGGCGAAGTGCAGGCGCACCTGGTCCACGCGGCGCTTGAGGCGCGGCGCGGGCTCGAGTGCGTCGAACTCCATCTGGCGCAGGCTGTCGGCCAGCTCCTTGACCTGCGGCGCGGACTTCTTGTTGCCCTTGAGCGCCGCGATCTTGCGCTCGATCGTGCGCATCTCGCGGTAGTGCTCCTCCATCAGGTCGATGTAGGGACGCACCTTCTTGACCTGCAGGTGGCACTCCTCGATCAGGATCACCAGCTTGCGGCGCAGGCGCTGCACGCGCTCGAGCGCCTCGGAGCGCTCCTGCTTCGTGAGGCGCGTGTCGAACAGCGGCGGGTACTGCTCGCGGATCTGCGCCACCAGGCGCCGGATCGTCGCCAGGTTGATCGGCAGCCGCTTGGCCAGGAAGTTCTTGCCCAGCGTCTCGACGATCTTGGGGTCGTCGTCGGGCTTGGGGTTGGGGTTGACCTTGAGCGTGCGGTCGAAGGCCAGCTCGCCGCGCTCGACCTCCTCGAGCGTCCCGAGCGCGGCCGTCATCGAGAGGCCCGAGCCGATGGCCTTCTTGCGGAAGCGCTTGCGCGTGATCTCGATCGTCTTGGCGAGGTAGATCTCCTGGTCGCGCGTGAGCAGCGGGATCTCGCCCATCTGCGTCAGGTACATGCGCACCGGGTCGTCGATCTTCTCGGGCATCCCGCTGCGCGGGAAGAGCACCTCCTGGACCTCGTCCTCGGGTTCGCTGTCGTCGGCGCGCGCGGCCAGCTTGCCCTCGTGGTCCTCCTTCTCCTCGCGCAGGACCGTGTCGGCGTCGTCCTGCACCTCGATGCCGCTGTCCTCGAGCGCCATGAAGACCTGGTCCATGCGGTCGGGCGGCAGGAACTGGTCCTCCAGGATGCGGTTGATCTCCGAGTAGGTCAGCACGCCGCGCTTGCGGCCCTCGGTGACCAGTTGCTTGATCGTGTCTTCGATCTTCTCTGCCATGTCAGGTGTGGGTGGGGACGGCGTTGGGTTGGAGCGCTGCAGGCGTGCGCGGCTCGCGCGCACGAAGTTCCTCGGTCTTGAGCAGGTACAGCTCGCGCGCCTGCTCGCGTTCGGCCTCGGGCGAGAGGCCCGTTTCGGCCAGCGCCGGCTCGAGCGCGCGGCGCTTGTGCTCCAGCGCCTGCGTGCGCAGGAAGCGCAGCTGGCCCTCGAGCAGGACGCGCGCGCTCTCCGCGGCGCGCGCGTGTTCGTAGAGCGGCACGACCAGCGCGCGCGCGGGGTCGTCGCCCAGGAGCGCCAGGATCGCGGCGCAGTCGATGGTCGCGTCCTCGTCGGCGTACAGCCGCAGCAGCGCCTCGAGCACGCGCGCGAGCGCCGGCTCGGGGCAGCCGAGCTCGCTGCCCGAGACCAGCGGCAAGAGGCCCGGATCGACGAGCAGCGCGCCGACGAGTTGTCTCCAGGCGCTCAGCGTGCGGCCGTCCCCGGCGGCGGGCGCACTCGCTGCCACGACGGGCGCCGCGTGCGCAATCGGCCGGCCGCGCACGAGCATGTTGCCCTGCGCGCGCAGCGCCTCGACCGGGATGCCGGTCGCCTGCGCGAGCTCCAGCAGCAGCGAGTGGCGGTAGACCGGCTTCTGGATGCGCGCCAGCAGTTCCAGCACGCGGTCCGCCTCGCGCGAGAGCTCGGCGCCGGACTTGCCCTTCAAACCCTCGACCAGGAACGGGAACCAGCCGCGCGCGAGCTCCATCGCCGCGACCAGCGGGCGCGCGCCTTCGCGCACCAGCACGTCGCAGGGATCGTCGCCGCCGCCGAGCGTCACGACGTCGATCGGGAGCTCGAGCGGCAGCAGTCCGTGCAGCGCCTTGTAGGCCGCCTTCTGGCCCGCGGCGTCGCCGTCGAAGACCAGCGTCACGCGCCGCGCGCCGGTGCGGCGGATCAGGCCCGCGTGCTCGTCGGTGGTCGCGGTGCCGAGCACGGCCACGACCTGCGCGAGGCCCACCTGGTGCGCGGCCATCACGTCGGTGTAGCCCTCGACCAGCACGATCTGCCCGCACTTGCGGATCGCGGGCAGGGCGCGGTCGAGCGCGTAGACCAGGCGGCCCTTGTGGAACAGCGGCGTCTCCGCGGTGTTGACGTACTTCGGCCCCTGCTGCTCCTCGTCGGAAAGGCGCCGCGCGCCGAAGCCGACCGCGCGACCCGCGAGATCGCGGATGGGGATCATCAGCCGGCCGCGGAAGAAGTCGTAGGGCCGGCCCTGGTCGTTGCGGCGCACGAGGCCCGCGGCCTCGGCGCGCGCGAGCTCGATGCCCTGCTCGCGCAGATGAGTCACCAGCGCCTGGCCGCCGGCCGGGGCGTAGCCGACGCCGAAAGCGTCCGAGGTCTCGCGCGAGAGGCCGCGCGTGTCCATGTAGCGCGTCGCGGCCTGGCCCTCGGGCGTGGCGCGCTGCGCGCGATAGAAGCGCACGGCCTCCTCGACCAGCGCCTCGAGCCCCTGTTCCTCGTCCGAGCGCGGCTCGCTGCGCCGGCGCGGGATCTCGACGCCCGTGCGCGCGGCCAGGATCTCCAGCGCCTCGAAGAAGGTCAGGTTGTCGAGCCGTTCGAGGAAGCTCAGCTGGTCGCCGCCCGTGCCGCAGGCGCCGAAGCAGTGCCAGGTCCCGCGCCGCGGATCGACCTTGAACGAGGGCGTGCGCTCCTCGTGGAACGGGCAGCAGGCGACCCACAGCGCGCCGGCCTTCTTCAGCCCCGGCACGCGCTCACGCACGATCTCCTCGATCGGTGCGCGCAGCTTGATCGCCTCGAGGGCGCGGCGGAGCTCGTCGGACAACACGCTGGGGCTCAGGGGTAGGGACGGACGCGAGGGAAGGACCGGGGACAGGAAGACAGACTCCCCCTCTACCCTTGGAGACGAGAGTCCGGGAGGCCTGGAGTGGAATCGGGGGACGAAGGGACGCAGGACGGAGGTGCCAAAAGGTACTCCGAAAGGGAGCCTCGTGCCGGTGCGGGCGGATGAGGGATTTCGGGGACCGATGCCGCGCGGGTGGCCTGCGGAAGCAATCGGGCCGAAAGATAGCACAGCGGCCCCCCAGGACCAACCTAGCCCCTGGGCGGAACCGGAGTTCCGGCGAGATCGAGCAGCTCGGAGAGATCGAGTTCCTCGGCCCTTCGCGAGGCCTGCCAGCCGAGCTCCGCCAGGCGCGAAAGCGCCCTTTCCCGGCCCCAGATCTCCCCCAGTACCCGCCCCAGGGTCTGGCGGCGGCGCTGGAAGAGCTGCGCAGCCAGGGTCAGCAGCTCGCGTCGCCGGCCGGGTTCGAGCGGCTCGGAGCGGCGCACGAGGCGCACGACGCTGCTTTCGACCTCGGGTCTGGGCCAGAAGAGTTGCGCCGGGACGTGGCGCGTGGGCTCGACTTCGTATCCGGTCTGCAGCGCGATCGAGAGCAGCCCCCAGTCCGAGCTGCCGGGGCGCGCGGCGATGCGCTCGGCCACCTCGCGCTGCACCAGCACGGTCATGCCGCGCGGCGGGTGCGCGAGATCGGCCAGCACGGCCAGCAGCGGTGCAGCGACGCTGTACGGCAGATTGCTGACGAGCTGCCAGTGCGAGCTCTGCGGCAGGGCCGCGGCGACGGCGGGCGCAAGCGTGTGCTTGCCGGCCAGCACGTCGCAGTGCAGCCAGCGCGGACCTGTGATCCAGCCCTGCGCGATCGCCAGCAGCCGCTCGTCGATCTCGACGCACACGAGCGCTGCGCCGCACTCGACCAGCTGCTGCGTCAGGAAGCCCAGGCCCGGACCGACCTCGAGCAGCGTCTCGCCGGGCACGATGCGCGCGTCGCGCGCGATGGCCTGGAGCATGTTCGGGTCGAGCAGGAAGTTCTGCCCCAACCGGCGCGAAGGCCGGAAGCCGGCGGCGCGCAGCTGCTCCTGGAACTGCGCCCAGGCCGGACGTTCGCTCACCGGCGCGCTCCCGCGAGCAGCCAGCCGAAGGCGCGCTCGCGCGGGTGCGCCGCGGCGAGCTCCTCGAGCAGCGGCGCGGCCGCGGAGCCCCAGCGCTTGCCGAGCGCGATCAGCCGGCGCTCCGCGGCGGGCGCGCCCGAGAGTTCGCTGCCGTGCGCCTCGAGCCAGGGTCGCGCCTCGGCGCACAGGCGCACGCCGACCTCGATCGAGCGGCCGTCCGGATCGAGCTCGAGGTGCAGCGTGCCCTGCAGGTCCGCGCGCGGGTCGAAGAGCGGCCGGCGCAGTGTCAGGTACGAGCCGCCCATGGCCCAGGCGAAGGGCCCGTGCTTGCCCGGCGGATCGTCGACCCATTCCCAGACGTTGCCCAGGAGGTCGTAGATCCCGAGCGGCGCGCGGCCCTGCTCGAAGGTCCCGACCGGGGTCGGCTGGAACAGCCCGAGCTCGAGCGTGTTGGCCACCGAGGCCGCGTCGTTGGGTCCCCAGGGATAGGGTGCGGCGGCACTGCCGCAGGCCGTGCGCAGCCACTCCGCGTAGCTCAGCAGGCGCAGGTCCTGCGCGCGGGCGTACTCGCGCGCCTCGACCAGCGAGAGCGAGGTGGCCGGCCACGAATCGCTGCCGCGCTCCCAGGACTCGACGCGCGCGCGCGCGTCAGGATCCGTGTCCGCGCGGGCCAGATACCAGGCGCGCCATTCGCCGCGCGTGAGCTCGAAGCATGAGACCAGCAGCGCGCGCTCGTTGCCGACGACCAGGCCACTGGCCAGCTCGATGCCCGCCGCCGGCACGAAGGCCATGCGCTCGACCGGCAGGCTGGGCAGCGCTTCCGCGCCGGTCTCGGGCTCGCAGCCGGCAGAGAGGGCTGCAAGACAGAGCGCCGCCACCCCAAGGGGCCGCGGCGCTCCCGACTGCGGCCCGACGGCCGGACGTGTGCTGCGAGTGCTCCTCGCGCTCACTTCTTCGGCGCAGCCGACTCCGACGGCTGGCCGGCGCTCTTCTCGGGCGTGGCGCCGGCGTCCGAGACGAAGATCTCGACGCGCCGGTTGAGGCGCTTGTTCTCGGCGCTGTCGTTCTTGTGCAGCGGATCGTGCGAGCCGAAGCCCGCGACGACGATGTCGCGCGCCTTGATCTTGTCGCCCCCCGTGATCGCGTCCGCGACCATGACCGCGCGCATGGCCGAGAGCTGCAGGTTTCCGTGCGGGAACTGCGCCTTGGTCGCGGGCTTGGAGACCGGGTCGCTGTCGGTGTGCCCGCGCACCCAGATGCGGCCGTGCGGCTTGCTGGTGATCTCGCTGATGATCTTGTCGATCCCGGTCTTCGAATCGGCCGAGAGCTCGGCCGAGCCGGATTCGAACAGGATCTTGTCCTGGATCATCAGCACGTAGCCGCCGTCGACGTCGATCTTCTCGATGTCCTGCACCGGGCGGCCGAGGCCGTCGATCTTGGCCTGCAGATCGGACAGGCGCGAGTCCAGGTCGCTGGCGCTGGCCTCCTTCAGCCCGGTGATGTCGTTCTCCGCGAGGCGCTTGCGCAGGCGCGCGTTCTCCTCGTCGGTCTTGGCCATGCGCAGCTCGGTCTCGTGGAGTTGCGCCTGGTAGAACTTCGCGTTGGAGATCGCGTCGTTGTAGTCCTTCGTCGTCGCGCAGGACGTGAGCGGCAGGAACGCGAGCGCGCAGATCGCGCTGGCAAGTGCGTGCTTGAACATCGTTGCAGTCCTCGAAGCTGAAGGGGGAATCGCTATCCCCGTGTGTTCGTCGTTCGTCCGCACGAGCGCGGACACCCCTCGTCGTTCCGCGCGCGAGTTGCGGCGGAGCGGCCGCAGTCTAGGAAGCGCTGGGACGCGAATCCACGCCCGCCGAGTGACGAAATCGCTCGGGTCGGCTCCGGGCTGACCTCAACCCTTGCCGTGCGGGAAGAGTCCGGCGATCGTCTGGGCGGCGGTCGAGAAGGCGCCGCGGCTGGTCGAGAGGCAGAGCGGGATCGCGAGCAGCAGCAGCAGGGTGGTCAGGATCAGCGCGAACTTGATCCCGGCGCCTTCCGTGGGCCCCTCCTCCACGATCGCCGGCGCGAGCCCGGTGGACTCGGCCTCGGCCTCGTCCTCGGCGGTCTCGGTCTCCTGTTCCTCGATCTGCAGCTCCTCGGTCACGGCCGCAGGAGCCTCTTCCTCGAGGATCGTCTCGACGTTGGCGATGGCCTCGGTGGCCATCCCGGCCTCCTCCTGCATCCCGCCTTCGTCCTCGAAGACCAGCTCTTCCTTGACGTCGCCGAGGTCGACCACCTCGCCGCCCGAAAGCTCGCTCTTCAGGTTCTCGACGTCGGCCTTGCGCAGGCGCATCGTGTCGCCCTCGCGGAAGGCGCGGATCTCGCCCTCGGAGACCAGGCGCTTGAGCTCTTCTTCCTTCAGGCGCAGCTCGCGCAGCGCTTCCTCGAAGCTGTAGAACTGTTCCTTTTCGGCCACGGCAGGGGGGGGATGGGTCGGGGTTGGAGGGGGTGGGGAACGGCGTCCAGGATCACTTCTGCAGCGGCTTCTGCTCGCGGAAGCGCTTCTGGAGCTCTTCGTAGCTGTACTGCGACTTGTCGTTGAAGCCCTCGATCTGCAGGTCGAGGTCGATGCGCCGGGCGCCGACCAGCCGCAGGGCCTGGGTCGAATCGCCGCCGCCGCTGGCCTGGTAGACCGCCAGCTGCTTCTTCTCGGTGTCGATCAGGTAGAGCACCGAGGAACCGGTCAGGTCCATGCCCGTGACCGCGATCATGTTGCGGTTGGAGTCGGCCGTGGCCGCCGCCGCCGGGCTGCGGGTCTGCAACAGGCGCTGGGCGATCCGGTCGAGGTCGGTGTTGGTCAGCGTACCGGCGCCGCCGCCCTGGGTCTGGGCGAGCGGGCTCGCGGACGGGGGCAGCGAGAGGCCCACCAGCGCCAGCGCGAGGCCGGAGAGGAGCAGGGCACCCTGGCTGTGAAGGATTCGCATGGGCGGGCTGCGGAGTATCCCAGGGGTCGCCCGAGGTTGCAACCTGAGCCGGGGAAACCTGAACCTACCAGGCGGCCAGGTCGCCCGAGATCTCCTCGACGAGGTCCTTGAGGGTTACCAGGCCCAGCGGGGCGCTGCGGGTGCCCACCACCGCGAGGCGCTGGCCGCGCGTGCGCAAGCGGGAGAGGGCGCGATCCACGGGCAGCTGCGGATCGAGCTCGATCACCTCCAGCAGCGCGTTCAGCACCGCTTCGCCGGGCCCCTCCCCCAGCACGTCGAGCTGGTGCACGTAGCCCAGCACACCCCCCTCGGGACCGAGCACCGGCAGGCGCGTGAAGGGCGAGCCGGCGACGGCGCCGTAGAGCTCGGCGTTGCTGCTCGAGGACTGCAGGCGCTGCACGCGTTCCCAGGGCACCATCGCGCGCACGACCGGCGTCGAGCGCAGCTTGAGCACGTTCTGCGCCAGCGTCTCGGCCTGCGGCGGCAGCGCGCCCGAGAGCCGGCCCTCGCTGAGCAGCTTGAGCAGCGCCTCGCGGTCGCGGTGCGTCGAGATCTCGCGCTCGGGCACCGAGAAGACGCGCGTCACGCACCAGGTCAGGAGCCGCAGCAGGCGCTCGAGCGGCCAGAGCAGGAGCCGCGCCAGCGCCAGCAGCGGTGCGCAGTTGACCAGGTACTGGTGCGGCCGGCGGCGCGCGAGCTCCTTGGGCAGCAGGTCGCCGAAGAAGAAGAACAGCGGCGTGAGGAACAGGGCCAGCGTGAGCTCGACCGCCCAGTCCGGCAGGCCCAGGCGCACGGCCGCGTCCTCGGCCGTCCAGGTCGCGAGCTCGACCAGGAGCGTGCTGCCGAGCAGCAGCACGATCAGCAGCGTGGTCGCGTCGCGCAAGAGTCCGCGCGCCAGGCGCGAGCGCAACGAACGCTGGCGCGCCTCGAGGTCCACGCGCACGCGCGAGATCGCGTACGAAGCGGTCTCGGAGCCGGCGAAGGCTGCTACTCCCAGCAGGCAGGAGAGGATCACCAGCGCCTCGGTCCAGCCGCTCACGGCCCGCCCTCCGCCGCTTCCTCGATGTACATGTCCACGCTCGAGACGCGCCGGCCGCGCACCTCGCGCACCTGCGTCACCAGGCCGTGCGCGCGCACGCGGTCGCCGGCGCGCGGGATGCGCCCGAGCAGCGCCGTCACGAAGCCGCCCACGGTCTCGAAGCCCTCGGGCACCACGCGCCGGCCGAACTGCTCGTTCCAGTCGCGGATCGAGAGCGAGCCCGAGACGCGGAAGCGGCCGCCGCCCAGGGCCACCACCGGCGCCTCCTGCGCCTCGCCCTCGACGCGCAGGTCGCCCACGATCTCCTCGAAGACGGCCTCGATCGTGACCGCCCCGGCCGTGCCGCCGTACTCGTCGATCACGATCGCCTCGGTCGCCTTGTGCTCGCGCAGCTGCTTGAGCAGGTCGAGCACGCTGGCCACCTCGGGCACGAAGAGTGCGGGCTTGACCAGCGCCTCGAGCGCAGTCTGTTCCTCGCGCAAGAGGTCGCGCAGGCGCACGATGCCCACCAGGTCGTCGGCCTGGCCGCGGATCGCCGCCAGCCAGGTCTGCCGGCGCGCCAGCGCACGCGCGACGATCTGCAGGTTGTCGTCCTCGGCCGCGTCGAGATCGAGCGCGAGCATGTCCACGCGCGGCGTCATGATCTCCCCCACGCGCAGGCCCTCGAGCTCGACCACCTCGGCCAGGAGGTCCGCCTCGCCCACGCCGATCAGTCCGTGGCTGGCGCTCTGCTCGAGCACTTCGGCCAGCGAGTCGGGCGTGATCGGCGGCTCCTCGCGCGCCACCTCGCCCAGCGCGCGCAGGGCCAGCTCGAGCACGAACTGCACCACGCGCCGCAGCGGCGTGCAGACGAGCACCAGCGTCTCGACCGCCAGCGCGCTGGCGCGCGCGATCGGCTGCGCCAGCTGCAGCGCCAGCGCCTTGGGCAGGATCTCGCCCAGGAACACGACCGCGAAGAGCGCCAGCGCGCCCCAGGCGAGCTCCTCGTAGGCCTCGCCGTGCGGCGCGAGGCTCGAGACGACCGCGAAGAAGAGGATGTTGACGACCAGGTTGAGCAGCAGCAGCGTGACCAGCAGCGCGGGCGGGTCGCGCAGCAGGCGCCGCACGCGCTCGCTGGCGCGCTCGCGCTGCTCGAAGGTCAGCGCGAAGAGCGCCGTCTCCGCGCCGCTGCAGAAAGCCGAGGCGCCGAGCAGGAAGGGCAGCGCCAGCCACTCGAGCTGGAAGCCGCTCACGCGCCCTCCGCGCCGGCGAGCGGCAGGCGGATCTCGACCTGGAAGCCGCCGCCGGACGCGTTCGAGAGGAACACGCGCCCGCCGTGCGCGGCGACCACCTGGTGCACGATCGAGAGGCCCAGGCCCGTGCCGCGCCCGACCTCCTTGGTGGTGAAGAACAGGTCCGCGATGCGCGGCAGGTTCTCGGGTGCGACGCCGGGTCCGTCGTCGCGCACCACGAGCTGCAGCTCGCGCCCCTGCTCTTCGAGCCGCAGCTCGATGCGGCCCCCGGGCCGGCCGTCGTCCTCGAGCGCGTCGAGCGCGTTGACCAGCAGGTTGAGCACGGCCTGCGCCAGCTCGCCGCGCTCGCCCGAGACGGGCGGCAGCGCGCGCCAGCGCTCGAGCACGCGCTCGCGCGCCAGACCCGGCTCGCCGGCGGAGAGCGCGATCTCGACCGCCAGGCCGCGCGCGCGATGCTGCACCAGCTCGAGCGCGTCCTCGAGCGCCAGCGCCAGCGAGACCGGCCCGCGCGGCGCGGCGCGCGGCGTGAAGCGCAGCAGGCGCCCGACGGTGGCCTGGATGCGCTCCAGGCCCGAGCGCACCAGCTCGAAGTAGCGCGCGTGCTTCTCGGGCGGCAGCTTGCCGCGCTCGAGCGACTCGACCGCGTTGAGCAGCCCGCCGAGCGGGTTGTTGATCTCGTGCGCGATGCCCGCCGCGAGTTCGCCCATGGCCGCCAGGCGCCGCTGCGTCAGCGCCGCGGCCTCCGCGCGCCGCGCCTGCGCGGTCGCCTGCAGGACCTCCTGCTCCAGGCGCGCGTTGAAGCCCTGCACGTTGGCCGCCATCTCGTTGAAATCGCGCACGAGCTGCCCGATCTCGTCCGAGCGCCGCGCTTCGGGCAGGCGCGCCCCGAGGTCGCCGGCCTTCAGGCTGCGCGCCGCGCGCGCCAGCTGCTCGAGCGGGTCGAGCACGGAGCGGCGCAGCACGAAGAACGTGCCCAGGGTCAGGATCAGGAGTGAGAGCAGGAAGAAGGGCAAGAGGCGCGCGCCGAGATTGCCGACGCTCGCGCCGGGCAGCGCCATCCAGGTGGCACCCCAGACTGCGCCCAGCGAGTCCTCGATCGGCACCGCCAGCCCGCCCTCGACGAGCATGGTCGAGCGCGTGCCGATCACCTGCGTCAGCCCCTGCAACACGGCCTGCTCGTCGAGCACCGCCGAACGCGCGTAGCGCCCGCGCGGATTGAGCCAGGCCGCACGCGGCAGGATCTCGCCGCGCGGGCCCTCGTCCCAGGCGGCGCGCACGACGAGCGCGTCGGGGAACTTGTCCCAGATCTCCCAGCGCAGAATCGGCAGCACCGAGAGGTCGCTCTGCGGCGTGACCGTGGTGCCCAGTGCGCGCACGAAGGCGTTCAGGTTGCCCTCGGCGTACTCCTTGCGCGAGCGCTCGGTCTCCTGCGTCAGGAAGTACAGGCCCACGGCGAAGAGCGCCGAGTTGAGCGTCACCACCAGCAGCAGCACGCGCAGGCGCAGGGAGAGGCTCATCGGACCGCCGCTCCGCGTCGCCGCATGCGTCGCTCTCCTGGTGCGCTGCTCAAGCGTTCTGGATGCCCTTCATGATCTCCATCAGCGGCAGGAAGAGCGCCACGACGATGAAGCCCACCAGCGCCGCCACGCACAGGATCAGCGCCGGCTCGACCAGCTTGAAGAGCGTGTCGATCGTGCGGTCGACCTGCTTCTCGTAGGCGAAGGCGACCTTGAGCAGCATCTTGTCCAGCTCGCCCGTGGCCTCGCCCACGTCGACCATGTTGACGACCATGTCGTCGAACAGGCCGGTCTCGCCCATCGGGCGCGCGATGCCCTCGCCCTCGCGCACCGTGCGGCGGATGTCCTCGACGCCCTCCATCAGCACCTCGTTGCTGGTGGCGTCGCGCACGATGCCCAGCGCGTCGAGGTGCGGCACGCCGGCCTGGATCAGCGTGCCGAAGGTGCGCGCGAAGGCCGCCACCAGCGAGCGCGAGAGCAGCGGGCCGAGCGCCGGCAGCTTGAGCAGCAGCTGGTGCACGCGGTAGCGGTAGGGCTGGCTGCGCTTGAGCATCGACGAAGTGCGCGATCAAGAGCAGGATCGGCACTCCGAAGACGAGGTACCAGTACTTGACCGCGAAGGTGCTCGTGTCGAGCAGGAGGCGCGTGACCGCCGGCAGCGTGATGTGGAAGGAGCGGAAGATCTCCTCGAAGCGCGGGATGATGAACAGGATCACGGCCGAGACCACCGCGATCGCGACGCAGATGATCACCAGCGGGTAGACCAGCGCGCCCACGATCTTGCCGCGCACCTCGCGCGACTTCTCCATGTACTCGGCCTGGCGCGTGAGCACGGCGTCGAGCACGCCGCCGACCTCGCCCGCGCGCACCATGCTCGAGTACAGGCGCCCGAAGACCTTGGGGTGCTTGCCCAGGGCCTCGGACAGCGGCGTGCCGGAGGAGACGTCCTCGAGCAAGGTGCCGAGCACGTCCTTGAGCGGGCCGGGGCGCGCCTGGCCCTCGAGGATCGCCAGCGCCTTCGCGATCGGGATGCCGGCCTCGGTCAGCGTCGCGAGCTGCAGCGTGAAGTCGGTCACCGCCTGGCCGGAGACGCGTCCTCCGCGCCGGCGCTTCGGGGCGGCGGCCTCGGCTCCGGGAGCGGGTGTGCCGGCGGGCGCGGCGGAGCGGGGAGCACTGCGTTGGATGCGCTTGGCCATGCTAGAGGTTCGTCTCGCGCAGGACTTCTTCGAGGCTCGTGCGGCCGGCGGCGATGGCCGCGATGCCCGAGGCGCGCAGCGGGCGCATGCCCGCGGCGAGCGCGATGCGGCGCAGCTCCTGCGTCGAGGCGCGCGCCAGGATCGCGCGGCGCAGCTCCTCGTCGATGATCAGGATCTCGAAGATGCCCATGCGTCCGCGGTAGCCGGTGTGGAAGCAGCGCTCGCAGCCCTTGCCGAAGTGGAAGGGCAGGCCGCGCAGCGCCTCGGCCTCCGGGCCGAGCTCGCGCAGCTCCTCCTCCTCGGGCACGTAGGACTGCTTGCACTCGGGGCAGAGCGTGCGCACCAGGCGCTGGGCCACGACCGCCTCGAGCGTGGCCGTGATCAGGAACGGCTCGATGCCCATGTCGACCAGGCGCGTGACCGTGCCCGGCGCGTCGTTGGTGTGCAGCGTCGAGAAGACCGTGTGGCCGGTCAGGCTGGCCTCGACCGCGACCGCGGCGGTCTCGGTGTCGCGGATCTCGCCGACCAGGATCTTGTCCGGGTCCTGGCGCAGGATCGTGCGCAGCACCTTGGCGTAGGTGACGCCGATGTCCTCGTTGACCGGCACCTGCACGATGCCCTCGATGTCGTACTCGACCGGGTCCTCGACGGTGATGATCTTGACCTCGGGCGAGTTGGCCTGCTGCAGCATGGCGTAGAGCGTGGTGGTCTTGCCCGAGCCGGTCGGACCGGTGACCAGGATGATGCCGTGCGGCAGCTGCGTCAGGCGCACCAGGCGCGCCTCGTCGTCGGGCTGCAGGCCGAGCTTGATCGAGATCGAGGCTGACGGCGCTGCGGTCGAGCACGCGCATCACGCAGCCCTCGCCCGACGACGCCCGGGATGCGTCGCGACGCGCAGGTCGACCGGCCGGCCGTCGATCGAGAGCTCGATGCGGCCGTCCTGCGGCATGCGCGTCTCGGTGATGTCGAGGTCGCTCATGACCTTGATGCGCGCGACCAGCGGCAGCGCGAGGTGCGGCGGCGGCGCCTCGACCTCGTACAGCGCGCCGTCGACGCGGTAGCGGATGCGGAACTCCTGGTCGAAGACCTCGAAGTGGATGTCGCTGGCGCGGTCGCGGATGGCGCGGTGCAGGATCGAGTTCAAGAGGCGCACCACCGGCTGGCTGGCGGCCGCGGCCTGCGCGTCCAGGCCGCTGGTCGTGCGCGCAGCCTCGGCGATCGCGTCCTTGAGCGAGCCCTCCTCGCCGTAGCAGGCCAGCACCAGCTTCTTGATCCCGGCCGCGTCGGCGATCACGCCGCGCACGTCCAGGCCGGTCGTGAAGCGCAGGTCCTCGATCACGGCCGTGTTGAGCGGGTCGGAGATCGCCACCAGCAGCGTGCGGCCCTGCAATTCGCAGCGGCAGCACGCCGAAGGTGTGCGCGAAGCTGCCGTCGATCAGCGCCAGTGCCGCCTTCTCGGGCGTGCGCGCGGCGAGGTCGACCGACTCCATGCCGGACTGCTCGGCCAGCGCGCGCGCGACGTCGGCGCTCGAGCAGTGGCCCAGCGAGACCAGGCACTGGCCGATCAGCCCGCCCTGCTTGCGCTGCTCGCCCAGCGCCTCCTGCACCTGGCCCTCGCGCACGACTGCCGTGCGCCTTGAGGATCTGGCCCAGGAGGCGCCGGCCCTCGGACTTGACGCCCGCCGCGGCGGCGCGGTGCGCCGTGGCGCCGGCCTTCGCGCTCGTGCCCTCGGTGCTCACAGGCGGACCTCGAGATCCTTGTCGTCCTGCGCCGCCTCGAGCGCCACCTCGCGGCTGATCAGGCCCTTCTTGTAGAGCTCGAGCAGGTAGTCGTCGAGCGTGGTCATGCCGAGCTTCTTCGAGGTCTGGATCGTCGAGGGGATCTTGTTCGTCTCGTTCTTGCGGATCAGGTTCGCGATCGCGGGCGTCATGATCATCACCTCGAACGCGGCGATGCGCCCCTTGCCGTCCTTCTTGCGGCAGCAGCACCTGGCTGACGACCGCCAGCAGCGCCACCGAGAGCTGCGCGCGGATCTGCTCCTGCTGGTTCGGCCGGGAAGGCGTCGATGATGCGGTTGACCGTGCGCGCGCTGCCGGTCGTGTGCAGCGTGGCGAACACCAGGTGGCCCGTCTCGGCGGCCGTGATCGCGGCCGAGATCGTCTCCAGGTCGCGCATTTCGCCCAGCAGGATCACGTCCGGGTCCTGGCGCAGCGCGCGGCGCAGGCCTCGGAGAAGTCGGGCACGTCGACGCCGACCTCGCGCTGCGTCACCAGGCCGCTGCCGTGGCTGTGGTAGTACTCGATCGGGTCCTCGATGGTGACGATGTGGCGGTCGTCGTTCTGGTTGATCCAGTCGATCATCGTCGCCAGCGTGGTCGTCTTGCCCGAGCCCGTCGGGCCGGTGACCAGGATCAGCCCGCGCGGCCGCTTGAGCAGCGGCTTGACCGACTCGGGCAGCCCGATCTCGCTCGAAGGTGAGCAGCTTGCGCGGGATCAGGCGCAGCACGGCCGAGTGCCGCCCGCGCTGGCGGAAGACGCTCACCCTGAAGCGGTTGCCGTCCGTGTGCGTCAGGCCGAAGTCGGTCGTGCCGCCTTCCTCGACTTCGCTTCCACTGCTTCTCGTTGCACAGCTCGCGGCAGAGCTTCTCCGCCATGGCGTCGTCGAGCGGGGTGTCCGAGAGCGAGACCAGCTCGCCCCCGCTGCGCCCGACCGGCGGCCGGCCGGGGTTCAGGTGCAGGTCGGAGGCGTTGCGCCGGACGATCTCGGAGAGCAGCTCGCGGACATTGGGTGCGCTCATGCGGGGGGGCAGATGATAGGCAATCGGGGCCCCCGGGGAGAGCGGCTTGACCGAGGCCTCCGCCGGACGCGTACTGGGGATACTAGTCCCCTACCCCCCGGAGGAAACCATGCTCGACTGGTCCCATCTGTTGCTTCCCGCCCTGTACTCGGCCATCGCGGTCTTCATCGCCTCGACCCTGATCCACGTGGCGCTGAAGTACCACAACTCGGATTTCCGCAAGCTCTCGAACGAGGACGAGGTGCGCGCCGCGATCCGCAAGGGCGGCGCCACGGCCGGCATGTACATGATCCCGCACTGCAAGGAGGGCGGAAAGCAGGACCCCGCGATGCAGGCGAAGTTCGTCGAGGGTCCGGTCGGCCTGGTGATGCTGCGCCCCTCGGGCGCGATCCAGATGGGTCCGTTCCTCGGCAAGTGGTTCGTCTACTGCTTCGTGGTCGGGCTGCTCTCGGGCTACGTCGCGCACTTCGCGCTGCCCGTGCCCGCGACCTATCCGCACGTCTTCCGTCTCGTCGGCACCGTCGCCTGGCTGGCGTACGCCTGGGCCGGCCCGGCCGACTCGATCTGGATGGGCAAGCCCTGGAGCTCGACGATCAAGCACATGTTCGACGGGCTGGTCTACGCGCTGCTCACCGCCGGCTGCTTCGCCTGGCAGTGGCCGCACTGAGCCTGCCTGCACAACGCCAGACCTGGAGCGGCAAGAACGAGGGATGCCCATGCCCGAGAGCGAGCCGCCTCAGTCCAGCATCATCCTCTACCAGACCGAGGATGGGCGCACGCGCATCCAATGTCGGTTCGAAGGTGAGACGATCTGGCTGACGCAGAAGTTGATGGCGGAGCTGTTCCAGAAGGACGTCCGCACCATCAACGAGCACATCCAGAACGTGCTCGTGGAGGGTGAGTTGGCCGAGGCGGCAGCTATCCGGAAATTCCGGATAACTGCCGCCGACGGGAAGAGCTACGACACGCAGCACTACAACCTGCCGATGGTGATTGCGGTGGGCTACCGCGTGAAGTCTCCGCGCGGCACGCAGTTCCGCCAGTGGGCGACCGCGCGCTTGAGCGAGTACCTCGTGAAGGGCTTCACGCTCGACGACGAGCGGCTCAAGAACCCGCCGGGCAAGGGGCACACCGACTACTTCGACGAGCTGCTCGAGCGCATCCGCGACATCCGCGCCAGCGAGCGGCGGGTGTACCTGCGCGTGCGCGAGATCCTGGCGCTCGCCGCCGACTACACGACCTCAGAACCCGAGACACAGACCTTCTTCCAGACCGTGCAGAACAAGCTGCACTTCGCCGCCACCGGCAAGACCGCGCCGGAGCTGATCGCCGAGCGGGCGGACGCGACCAAGCCCAACATGGGCCTCACGACGTGGACGGGCGGCGTGGTCCGCAAGAGGCGACGTGACCGTCGCCAAGAACTACCTGCGCGAGGGAGAGATCAACGAGCTGAACCGCATCGTCGTGATGTTCCTCGACTTCGCCGAGGACCAGGCCCGGCGGCGCAAGCAGATCTTCCTCGCAGAACTGGCAGACGCGGCTCGACGACTTCCTGAAGCTGAACGAGCGCGCCATCCTGCCCGACGCCGGCAAGGTCAGCCGCGAACGCGCAGACCTGATCGCGGAGGAGGAGTACGAGCGCTTCGCCGCCAGCCGCCGTGCGCGACTCGAGGACGAGGCAGAGGCCGACACACTCGCGCAGCTCGAAGACGAAGTGAAGCAGCTCCCCGACGCGAAGAAGCGCAGGGGCTCGAAGGAATGATGGGCTCGATGCCTGCTCAGCCTGCGCGGCTCAGCAGGCGGGCCGCACGCGAGAAGACCGGTAGCGCGTCGGCTGCCTCGGGAATCCGGCCCAGGAGTTCACGCGGGGGTCCGGCGCCGCCTGCGCCGAGGATCTGTGCCGCCAGTGACGCGATCGTGTCGGTGTCGCCACCGAACGAGATCGCGGCACGGATCACGTCCGCGCAGGATGCACCCGGCGTGGCCGCGAGACGCAAGGCCAGTGGCACGGCATCCACCACGTGCCCGGAGACGCCGAAGCTCGCGGCCTGTTCTGGAGTGCATTCCACGAGCTCGAGCATTCGATCACGGACAGCCGTATCGGGGAGATCGGTCGCCACCTCTGCGAGCAGGTCGTGCGGTACCGATCCGGACCGCGAGCTGTGCCGGATGGCGAGCACGACGGCCAGAGACCCGACGTAGGCTTCCTCGCTGTGGTGAGTGATCCGAGCGACATCGCGCAGGACTTGGCGATCCTTGTCGCGAGCGGCGTCCAGGAAGAACGCGAGCGGCGCGGCACGCATCGCCGCTCCAGCACCGGCGGCGAACTCCCCACGCGCACCGGAGAGGGCCCAGTGGGCTCCCGCGGCGAGATCGCGGACGGCCTTGAGCGTCGACGAGCCGAGGCCCGTGAGCCGACCCGACGTGAACCAGATGCGGAATCGTTCTGCAATCGCGGCGGGATCCACGCGGCCGTTCTGCTCGACGATGGCTTCGCAGGTTGCGATCACCAGCTGCGTGTCGTCGGAGATTGCCGGAGCTCCCGGGAAGTTCGGAACGAGCGGCCCGGTGCGCCCCTCGTAGGCGCCACCCCACGCGTCCCCGAGCAGCCCACCGAGCAAGCAGAGTTCGAGGGGGCTGAAGGGTTCGGTCGAGGTCATCGCGGTGCGAGGGCTGCGCCTGACGCTCGCAGGCTGGCTCAGCCGCCCTCCATGCGCGCGAAGTAACCCACGGCTTCGAGCATCTCGTGATGCCTGGCCGAGTCGATTCCCTCACGCTGGTCGCGGGCGAGCACGTGGGTCGCGCTGCGCGGGAAGTGGAATGCGGGACGCTCGTTGCCCGCAGAGTACTGCACCTCGACCGCGAGGCCGAGCGTGCCGCCGGAACCGCGCAGCTCGTTGGCCAGCTTGGCATCGTAGCGGGGCAGCTGCGAGAGGTCGGCCTCGAAGCCTTGGGCATGGGTGTCGTGGGCGGCCTTCGAAACCTCGACCCAGATCCCCCAGCAGAACTCCTCGCTCGAGTCCACGAAAGGCACGCGGATCACGCCGCGCAGGAAGTAGCGCGACTCGTCCAGCGTGCACAGGTCCTTGTTGCTGCGAGAGCGCAGGTACTGCTCCACATAGCCCAGCGTGTACACCTCGTCGGGCAGGCCGAAGCCGTAGTCGAGCGGCAGGCCCGGGTGCTGCTTGCCGCACGTCGCGCAGGTGAAGCTCTCGCTGCTCATCCTCTCGCTCCTGTGCTGGCCTTCGCGCGATAGATCACGCACGCACGAGCCGCGCCCCGCGGAACTCGACCTCGAGTCCGCCGTGCTCGCTCTTCTTCAGCGAGAACGTGAAGCCGTGCCGGTCGCTGACGTCCTTGGCGATCGACAGGCCCAGACCCAAACCCGTCGGGTGCCGCATGCGCGCTTCTTCGCTGCGGTACGAGCGCTCGGTCAGGCGCGCGAGGTCCGCGTCGCTCGCGCCCGGCCCGTCGTCGACGACGCGCAGGGCGAACTCGCCCCCCTGCTCCTCGAGCAGCACGGCCGCGTGCCCGCCCTGCTTGTTGTAGCGCAGCGCGTTGTGCACGACGTTCGAGAGCGCCTGCTCGAAGAGCGTCACGTCGCCCGAGACGAAGAGCTCGGCCTCGGGCACGGCGTGCACGAGCTCGATCTCCTTGGAGCGCGCGATCGGGTCGAGGCGGCCGATGACGCGTTCGATGACCTGGTTGAGCGAGAAGGGGTGGCGCACGAAGCCCGGCTCGCCGGCTTCGAGCTTGGCCGCGGCCGCGAGGTTGTGCACCAGGGCGCCGAGGTAGTAGGCCTCCTCGAGCGACTCGCGCACGCGCTCGCGCGCGACGGGCTCGTTCTTCTCGCTGCGCTTGTCGAAGTTCGCCAGATGGCCCTGCAGCACGGTCAGCGGCAGCATCACGTCGTGGGTGGTGTTCTCGACGAAGGCGCGCAGCGTCTTCTCGCGCCGCTCGAGCGTGGAGAGCTTCTCGCGCACGGTGCTGCCGGCCGAGTTGAAGGCCTGCGCCAGCTCGGAGACCTCGTCCGAGCCCGTGTCGGCGACCGGTTCCTCGTAGCCGCTGTCGGCCGAGCGCCGCACCGAGGCTGTCAGCGCCTGCACGCGGCGCACGATCGGGCCCATGGTCAGGAGCGCCACGGCCAGGATCACGCAGGCTCAGCGCCAGCGCGCCGCCGTAGAGCGTCCAGACCTGCTCGGGCGGGCCCGACTCGATGCGCTTGACCAGCACCAGCGCCGCCGGCCCCTCGTTCCAGGGCATGCGCACCGCGACCAGCGTGCCGTGCTGCACGCCGTCGTCGAAGCCCTGGCCGGCGAAGGGTTCGCTGCCCGCGAGGCCGCGCTGCAGCTCCTCGGGGAAGGCCGGGGCGCGCACGTTGTCCGACTTGAAGTCGGTGCGGTAGGCGAAGAGCTCGAAGCGCACCTCGCGACCGGCGAGCGCGAAGGCGCGCGCGCGCAGGCGCGCCGTGTCGCCGCGCGAGGGCCGCTGGGGCTCGGCATTCTCCTCGCCGCGCGGCGGCGGCGTCTGGCCGTCGGCACCCTCCTCGGGCCGCGGCGGATTGGCGGGCGGCCGGCCGCGCCAGAGCGGCGGCTCCTGGAACAGCGTCGGGCGCAGCTCGCACTCCTCGCGCCCGCCGGCCTCCATGCGGTTGCGCGCGAACTCCGCCAGCGAGCGCTCGGTGGCGTTGGCCTCGACGCTCTGGTGCAGCGCCACCAGGCCCAGCGAGAGCGGCAGCGAGGTCAGCGCCAGCGTCAGCGCGAGCCGGGTGCGCAGCCTCAAGCGGGGCTCCCCTGTCCCAGGCGGTAGCCCACGCCCCAGACGGTCTCGATGCGCGCGCCGGCGCTGCCGAGCTTCTTGCGCAGGCGCGAGACGTGCACGTCGAGCGTGCGCTCGCCGCCCTCGCGCTCGGGGTCGAGCACGTGCTCGACCAGCCAGGAGCGCGCGATGGCGCTGCCCGGCCGGCGCGCGAACGAGGCCAGCAGCTCGAACTCCACGCGCGTCAGCTCGATCTCGCGCTCCTCGACGAAGGCGCGCCGCGCGTTGAGGTCGACGCGGATCGAGCCCGACTCGAGCACGCCCTCGCGCGCCAGCACCGGCCGGCGCAGGCGCGCCGTGACGCGCGCCAGCAGCTCCTCGGGCCAGAAGGGCTTGGTGAGATAGTCGTCCGCGCCGAGCTCGAGCGCACGCACCTTGATCGCCGTGTCGGTCTTGGCCGAGAGCACCAGCACCGGCGCGTCGCTCTTCGAGCGCCAGTGCTTGAGCACGTCGAGTCCGTGCGCGCCGGGCAGCATCAGGTCGAGCACCATCAGGCCGTACTCGCGCGGCTCGATGCGCAGCGCGCTCGCGCCGTCGCGCAGCCAGGCGGCTTCGTGGCCCGCTTCGCGCAGGTGCTCGAGCACTTGCGCGCCGAGTTTCTCGTCGTCTTCGACCAGCAGGATGCGGAAGGCCATGCGCACACGTCAGAATCCCCGAAGTCGGGCTGCATTCCAAATTCCAAGCTGCGTGAATCGCGCTTGGCCTTCAGGGAGGCGCAAGATCGCGCCGGAACAGGCCCGGGCGCCAGTTCAGACCTCGATCGCAGACTCGGCCAGCAGGCGCGTCACGCGCATGACCTCCTGGCATGCTGGTCTGGCCGCGCACGACCTTGCGCGCGCCGTCGGCCACCAGGCCCGAGAGTGCGCCGCTGGCCAGCGCGTTGTGGCGCAGCTCCTCCAGGCTCGCGCCGCGGAAGCACAGCTCGCGCAGGCTCTCGTCCATCTCCAGGTGCTCGAACAGCGCCACGCGCCCGCGGTAGCCCGAGCCCTCGCAGGCGCGGCAGCCGCGCGCGCGCTTGAACTTGCGGCCCTCGAAGGAGCGCGGGTCGAGGCCCAGCGCGACGAACTCGAGTTCGGAGGGCGGGTACTCCTCGGCGCATTCGGCGCACAGGCGCCGCACCAGGCGCTGCGCGATCACGGCCTGCACCGAGGCCGAGACCAGGAAGGGCTTGACGCCGATGTCGATGAGCCGCGTGAGCGCGCTGGGCGCGTCGTTGGTGTGCAGCGTCGAGAAGACCAGGTGGCCGGTCAGCGCGGCCTGGATCGCGATCTCGGCCGTCTCCGCGTCGCGGATCTCGCCCACCAGGATGATGTTCGGCGCGGCGCGCAGCATGGCCTTGAGGATGCGCGCGAAGGTCAGGCCGATCTTCGGGTTGACCTGCACCTGGTTGAGGCCGCGGCAGGTGGTACTCGACCGGGTCCTCGGCGGTGATGATCTTGACGTCCGGCCGGTTGAGCTCGGTGAGCGCGGCGTAGAGCGTGGTGGTCTTGCCCGAGCCCGTCGGTCCGGTGACCAGCACGATGCCGTTCGGGCGCTGGATCAGGCGCTTGAACCAGCGCTGAGTCCTCCTCCTCGAAGCCCAGCTCCTTGAGCGAGATCAGCGAACGCGTGCGGTCGAGCAGGCGCATCACGATCGACTCGCCGTGGTTGGAGGGCAGGATCGAGCAGCGCACGTCGATGTCGCGGCCCTCGATCTTGATGCCGATGCGACCGTCCTGCGGCTTGCGCTTCTCGGCGATGTCGAGCGCGGCCATGATCTTGAGCCGCGAGAGCAGCGGCGCGTGCAGGTGCGGCGGGTGCTCGGCGATGTCGCGCAGCATGCCGTCGACGCGGAAGCGCACGCGCACGCGGCCGTGACCCGGCTCGATGTGGATGTCGCTGGCGCGCTGGGTCGAGCGCGTCGTGGAAGGTGCGCGTCACCAGGCGCACGATCGGCGCGTCGGCCTCGTCCGCGCCCGCGTGCGCCTGCATCGAGCGCGCCACGCTGTGCCTCGGTCTTCTCGCCGTAGTAGCGCTCGAGCGCGCGCTTGAGCGCCGTGGGCGCGGCCAGCGCACAGGCCACCGGCGTGCCGAGCTGGAACTGCAGCTGTTCGGCCACGAGGCGCTTGAGCGGGTCGTCGACCGCGACGATCAGCCGCCCGTCCTTCTCCATCACCGGCAGCAGCAGCTGGTCGCGCGCGATCTCGGCCGGGATGCGCGCCAGCACGGCCTCGGCGATCTTGCCCTTGTCGAGGTCGACGAAGGGCAGGCCCTGCTGCTTGGCCAGCGTGCGCGCCAGCATGCTCTCGTCGACGAAGCCCAGGCGCAGCAGCGCCTCGCCCAGGCGCAGCGAGCCGTTGCGCTGGTAGACCAGCGCCTCCTTGAGCTGCGCCTCGGTCAGGGCGCGCGCCTCGACCAGCATCTCGCCCAGCGTGCGGCTCAACTCCTGCGCTCCTGCATCGGCATGCTCTACCCCGTGCGTCGGGGGCGGTAGCGTACGAAACGCCGCGGCGCCCCGCGTGGTCGCGCGGAGCGCCGCTCGTGCGGGGCCGGGCCCCGGATCACTTGGGCGGAGGCTTGTTCCCGCCCTTGTCGACCGGGACAGGCGTCGGCGCCGGTGCCGGCACGGGGGTCTCGGGCACTCCGCCGGCGCCGCCCGCGCCACCGCGGCAGACGCCGGTGATCGGCAGCTTGAGCTCCGACTTCTCGGGGTGATTGACCTTGACCACGAGATTGCCGGAGAACGAGCCGTTGAGCGTCTCGGGCAGGCCGTTCAGGCGCACCTCGATGTCGACCGAGTTCTCGCCCGCCACGGGGCGCGAGAAGGTCTGGAAGCACTTGGCGTACTCCCAGGCCGGCGTGTCGCGGCCCTGGATCTCGCACTGCAGCTCGCCCAGCTTGAAGGCCGGGTCGTGGCTGGTGACGCGGATCGAAGTGGCCTTGACCTGGCCGGGCTTGATCAGGCCCAGCGAGATGAACTGCGGCGTGTAGGAGATCATGCCCGTCACGCGCGCCATGACGGTCACGTTGGACTCGTAGCAGGGCATCTGGCCGTTGGGCAGCTTCTCGGCGCCCGGGATCGGCGTAGGTCGCTGCGAATCGGCACCGCGTAGGCCAGCTGGCCCTCGGTGCAGCCCGGGCCGACGACCGTGACCAGCTCGTAGCGCGTGGCCTTGCCTTCCGCGTCGGCGTCGAGCGCGTTGAGGTCGACCTTGACGCCGGGCGGGATGCTGTCCTTGACGGCCGTCAGCTTGACGCGCTCGCCGCGCGTGGTGCTGATCGTGGCCTTGTCGGTGACCTGGTCCTTGGAGGAGACCTGGTTGAAGTTGATCACCGCCGGGTTGACCTGGAAGAACGGATCGACCTCGGCTTCGAGGCCCAGCGAGACCTGCCCGCGCGGGTCGTTGGTGAACATGTTGATCCGGCTCGAGGCGTGGCCGCGCTTGTTCTGCGTGTGCAGCGTGGCCTGGATCTCGATCTTGCGCCCGGGCGGGATCGGGTTGCCGAAGGTGTACGGGCCCATCGCGCCGTCAGCCTGCTCGCAGGCGACGCGCGCCACGGTGCAGCCGCAGGTGGGCTTGGCCTGCTTGATCACGAGGTCCTCTTCGCCGCTGGACTTCAGCTCGAACTTGTGCGTCAGCACGTCGCCTTGCATGACCTTGCCGAAGGCCTTGTTGTCGGTGCCGAACTCCCAGGTGATGCGCGCCTTCGAGTTCGGGTCGGGCGGATCCTGCGTGGGGTCGCCGGGGATGGGCTTGCCGCCCGGGTTCGGGTCCTTGCCGGGCGGGACTTGCTTGCCGGGCGGCAGCTGCCTGACCGGCGCGCCGGGCTTCTGGCCCTGGCCCGCGCTGGCCCCCGCGCCTTGCCCCTGGGCGTTGGCCGCCTGGCCTTGCCCGTCTGCAGCTGCGCATCCTGGGCAGCGCGTGCCTGCGCCTGGGCCTTGTCTGTCTGGGCCTGCGCGGTCGGTGTGGGCGCGCTCGGCGCCTGCGCGGTCGGCGCCTGCAGCGCGAACGCCGGCAGGACGGCCAGGCACAGTCCGCCGATCAGGGAAGCCGCTGTCGCGCGGCGGGTGAGGGTCGATCGCATGGGTCTGTCTCCGATGGGTAGTCCAGAATGGTAGCACTCACGGGTGCGGCGCGACGAGTACGCAACGGAAGAGTAAGCGGTTGGATGCTTTTTTCGGGTTTCGGGCTCGATTCCCTCGTCGGCAGACCCCCCAGGCTGGCTCGCGCGCTTCCGCCCCCCGTAGAATCCGCGGCCCATGAGCAGGACCCACCGGCTCGGCATTGCATTCCTGGCCGGTCTGGCAGGTTGCACAAGCGTCCCGACCCCGGCTGAGATGCTCACGGTCGGATTCCGCAGCCCCGAGCAGTGCTTCTCGACCTTCCAGAAGGCGGTCCGGGCCGACGAGCCGCGCCTGGAATACCAGTGCTTCTCGCAGCACTTCCGGTCGGAGAACCACGTTTCGCAGCTGGCCTGGCGCGAGATCCGCGAACAGCTCTGGAGCCAGGTCGGCATGCGCTGGGCCGTGGCCAAGGCCAGGTCGAGCGCGCCGGCCCGAGTGAGCGGGAGCCGGGCCTGGATGGAGGTCAGCGCGCTCGGCAAGCACGTGTACCTGCAGTTCGTGCGCGAAGAGGCCGGGCAGCTGTGGAACGGCGAAACACTGCTCTCCGATGACGCGTTGGACTTCCGTTCGCACACGGGTGCGCAGGAAGGAGGGTGGTTCTACGGCCAAGTGCCGATGCCACCGGGCTGCGAACCCGCGAAAGTGACGGAGATGCACCTCGGACAGGAATGGAAGCTCGACAAGATCGAGTTCGAGAACAACCCCTAGACCTGCATCCCCCCCATGGCCAAATCCAAGCTCTCCCCAAAGCGACTGGTCTACTTCTTCGGTGACGGCAAGGCGGACGGCGATGCCTCGCAGAAGGAGCTCCTCGGCGGAAAGGGAGCCAACCTGGCCGAGATGTGCCGCCTGGGAATGCCGGTCCCGGCCGGCTTCACGATCACGACGGAGGTCTGCCGCGCCTACTTCGAGGAGGGCCAGCGCTACCCCGCACGCCTGTGGAAGGACGTGCGCGCGGCGCTCGCGCGCATCGAGCGCTCGACCGGCAAGAGCTTCGGCTCGGGCCCGAACCCGCTGCTCGTCTCGGTGCGCTCCGGCGCGCGCGTCTCGATGCCGGGCATGATGGACACGGTCCTCAACCTGGGGCTGAACGAGAAGACGGTCGAGGCGCTGGCCGAGCGCTCGGGCAACCCGCGCTTCGCCTGGGACGTCTACCGGCGCTTCGTGCAGATGTACGCCGACGTCGTGCTCGGCCTCAAGGCCGAGAGCGAGACCGACGACGACCCCTTCACCGCCGCGCGCGAATCGCTCAAGCGCAAGCGCCGCCTGAAGGAGGACCACGAGCTCGACAGGGCCGACCTCGTGAAGCTCGTCGCCACCTACAAGAGGATCGTGCGCGAGAAGACCGGCAAGCCCTTCCCCGAGGATCCCTGGCAGCAGTTGCAGCGCGCGATCGGCTCGGTCTTCGAGAGCTGGAACTCGGCGCGCGCGATCGCCTACCGCACGATGAACCACATCCCCTCCGACTGGGGCACGGCCTGCAACGTCGTGGCGATGGTCTTCGGCAACCTGGGCACCGACTCGGGCACGGGCGTCGCGTTCACGCGCGACCCGGCGACCGGCGAGCGGCGCTTCTACGGCGAATACCTGACCAACGCGCAGGGCGAGGACGTGGTCGCCGGCCTGCGCACGCCCGAGCCGATGGAGGTGCTGGCGAAGATCCAGCCGCGCGCGTGGAAGGAGCTCAACGCCATCCGCGACCGGCTCGAGCGGCACTACAAGGACATGCAGGACCTCGAGTTCACGATCGAACACGGGCGCCTGTACATGCTGCAGTGCCGCAGCGGCAAGCGCACCGGCATGGCCGCCGTGCGCATCGCGGTCGACATGGTGCGCGAGGGCCTGATCGACCAGCGCACGGCCGTGCTGCGCGTGCCGCCCACGGCGCTCGACCAGCTCCTGCAGCCGGTCTTCGCGCAGAAGGAGCTCGACAAGGCGCGCAAGGAGCGCCGGCGCCTGGGCAAGGGCCTCGCCGCCGGTCCCGGCGCCGCGACCGGGCGCATCGCCTTCACCGCCACGTCCGCGCAGGAACGCCGCGCGCGCGGCGAGAGCGTCGTGCTCGTGCGCATCGAAACCTCGCCCGAGGACATCCTCGGCATGCAGGCCTCGGCCGGGATCCTGACCGCGCGCGGCGGCATGACCAGCCACGCTGCGCTGGTCGCGCGCCAGATGGGCAAGGTCTGCGTCGTCGGCGCGGGCGAGCTCGAGATCGACTACAAGGCCGGCACGCTGCGCTGCGGCGGCACGCAGCTCTCCGCGGGGCGACTGGCTCTCGATCGACGGCTCGACCGGCGAGATCTACGCCGGGGCGATCGCGACGCAGCCCTCCGAGGTCGCGCGCTGGGTCTTCGCCAAGAAGCGCGCCAGGCCCCGCAAGGGCTCGCTCGCCTACGACTACGAGCGGCTGCTGGCCTGGGCCGACGGCTACCGGCGCCTGCGCGTGCGCGCCAACGCCGACCAGCCCGACCAGTGCGACCACGCGATCGCCTTCGGCGCAGAGGGCGTCGGCCTGTGCCGCACCGAGCACATGTTCTTCGCGGCCGAGAAGATCGACGCGGTGCGCGAGATGATCGTCTCGCGAGACCGAGCTGCAGCGCGTCAAGGCGCTGGCGCGCCTCTTGCCGCTGCAGCGCAAGGACTTCGAGGGCATCTTCGCCGCGATGGGCCCGCGCCCGGTGACGATCCGCAGCCTCGATCCCCCGCTGCACGAGTTCCTGCCGCACGACCAGGCGACCATCAAGCGCCTCGCGCGCGAGATGAAGATCCCGCACAAGCGCCTGGAGCAGAAGATCGAGTCGTTGCGCGAGATGAACCCGATGCTCGGCCACCGCGGCTGCCGCCTGGGCATCAGCTACCCCGAGATCACGCGCATGCAGGCGCGCGCCATCTTCGAGGCCGCCTGCAACGTCGCGCGCACGAAGCGCTTCGTGCCGCGCGTCGAGATCATGATCCCGCTCGTCTCGACCAAGTCCGAGCTCGATCCTGCAGGGCGGCATCGTGCGCGAGGTCGCCGAGCAGGTCTTCAAGCGAGAAGAAGCTGCGCATCCCCTACCTCGTGGGCACGATGATCGAGCTGCCGCGCGCCGCGCTGCGCGCGGGCACGATCGCGCAGGCGGCCGAGTTCTTCTCCTTCGGCACCAACGACCTGACGCAGACGACCTACGGCATCAGCCGCGACGACGGCGCGCGCTTCCTGCCGATGTACGTCGAGGAGGACATCTACCCCGAGGATCCCTTCGCGACGCTCGACACGCTGGGCGTGGGCCGCCTGATGCAGATCGCGGTCGAGGAAGGTCGCAAGCAGCAAGCCCGGCCTGAAGATCGGCATCTGCGGCGAGCACGGCGGCGATCCGCGCTCGATCGAGTTCTGCCACACGCTCGGCCTCGACTACGTCTCCTGCTCGCCCTTCCGCGTGCCGTTGGCGCGCCTGGCGGCGGCGCAGGCGGCGCTCAAGAGCGCGAAGAAGTAGACTCGCGCCATGGAGTTCTGCGCGGCGCTGGTGCTGCTCGCGGCGCTCGCGCAGGATCCGTGGATGCGCGTGCACGACGCGTTGTTCCTGCGCACCGGCATCGACGGCAAGAGCTACGGCGCAGCGGAGCTCGATCCGCTGCTGTTCCCCGCCAGCGGCTGGCCGCTCGAGCCGCGGCGCG
Source organism: uncultured Planctomycetota bacterium (assembly GCA_963829015.1). Taxonomy (GTDB): domain Bacteria; phylum Planctomycetota; class UBA1135; order UBA1135; genus JADJLZ01. Next base: position 2,318,876 of record CAWHGR010000001.1, read on the forward strand.
AGGCGCAGATGGTCGCGGCGCTCGGCGCGCTGCACGAGTCGGGCTCGTCGGGGCACTCGGCGCGCGAGCGGCTGGTGCTGCAGCGCGACCTGTGGGCCACGTTCGACTGGGTCTTCGGACACGAGCCGCAGAGCCCGCTGGCCGCGGCCCTGGCGCGCGCCATGCGCGACGTCGCGCCGGGTTCCGACGAGTTGCGCGCGCTGCGCACCGACTCCGCGGGGATCGAGGGCCTGCCGGCGGGCGTGCTCGACGCGAGCGCAGGGCTGGGTGCGGCTCGCCGATGCGCTCGGTCGCACGATCACGTCCGGCGCACGAGACGTTCGCCGGCAGCCGCTCGCGTTTCGAGGTGCTGCTGCGCCTGCCCGGCGGCCGCGAGACCACGCTCGCCTGGCTCGAGCGCCTGCGCGCGCTGCCCGATCCGCTGACGGGCGAGGCGGACGAGCGCCACTTCCGCGCCGACCTGCCGCTCCTTCCGCCGGGGACCGAGGTCGCGCTCGTGCGCCGCGCGCTGGCGATCTCCGCGCAGGGCGAGCTGCTGGCGAGCGATCTCGTCGAGAGCGTGCAGCTGCGGCGCTTCCTGGTCGATGACCCCTCGGGCCGCAGCGAACGGCCCAGCTTCGACCTCTCGAAGGCGCAGGAGCTCGCGGAGTTTCGCATCGACCGCAGCGGCGCGCACGCGCTGCGCGCGCTGGGCGCGGACGAGTACGACTTCAACGACTTCGGCCGGCACGGCGAGGACCCCTTCGAGGGCGACCAGCGCAGTTGGAGCTGGCTCAAGCCGGGCCTCGTGACCTGCGCCGGTTGCCACGCGCAGCCCGGGATCTACTCGGTCAACAGCTTCACGCGCATGACGAGCGGGCCGGGCACGGTCCTGCAGCTGCAGCCGCACGGCCGACCGAGCGTCTTCGTCGAAGCCGACCGGGCGCAGCTCGAGGAGCGGGCGCTGGGCTCCGCGCGCGACAACGATTCCTTCCGCGCCCTGCTCGCGGGCTGGAACCCGGCGCCGCGCTGAACGCGCTCAGCCGTCGATCTTGTCGTTCTGCAGGCCGTCGAGCATGCGCAGCACGAGGCGCGCGACGCGGTGGACCTTGTCGTAGTCGATCTTGTCGGGATCGTCCGTGGGCTGGTGGTAGTCCACGTGCACGTCCGAGAAGAGGAACGCGGCCGGGATGCCGGCCTTGACGAAGTTGTAGTGGTCCGAGCGCTGCCAGTACTCGTCGGCGCTGCCCAGCGGCGGATCGCCGTCCTTCGGACCGTGGAAGCCCTCGAGCGGCGCGAGGCTCTCGGCGAGCTTGGTCAGGAAGCTGTAGCTCTTGTGCTTCTCGGTCGGCGTGATGAGCAGCTTCTCGGGCGCGTTGCGGCCGACCATGTCGATGTTGATGTCGGCCACGGGCTTGCAGCCCTCGGGCAGGTACGGGTGCTTGTTCCAGGCTTCCGAGCCCCACAGGCCCTTCTCCTCGCCGCAGACCCAGATCAGCAGCACGCTGCGCCGCATCGGGCCGTACTGCTTGAGGCCCTCGGCCAGCGCCAGCAGCGTGCAGGTGCCCGAGCCGTTGTCGTCGGCGCCGTTGTAGATCACGCCGCGCTGCACGCCGACGTGGTCGTAGTGCGCCGAGACGATGACCATCTCGTGCTTCAGCGCCGGATCGCTGCCGGGCCAGAAGCCGCACACGTTTTCGACGTCGACCAGGCCGCCCTGGCCGAGCAGGGTGCGCGTCTCCTTGAGCTCCAGCGCCAGCGTCTTGCCCGTCGTCAGCGCCTCTTCCTTGACGCCGGCCGCCGCGAGCAGCGCCGTCTTGGCCTCGGGCACGAGGTAGATCGAGGCCGCACCGCGCGGGCGCTCGGACTCGGCCGGCTTCTCCTCCGGCTCGGTGCGCGCGGGCGACACGCGGCCCTCCTTCTGGCGCGCGAGGTCCGATCCGAAGCGCTCGGCGTAGGGCTTGCCCTTGTAGTCGGCCGCGGGCAGGTAGACGAAGCCGGCGATCTTCTTGCGCCCGAGATCGCGCCGCAGCTGGCCCAGGTCCTGCTCGCGGTCGAGCACCAGCACCCACTTGCCTTCGACGTCCAGCTTCTCGACGTCCTCGGCCTTGGCCTCGCCCAGGCAGACGATCGAGCCGCTGGCCTCGCGCGCGACGTTCACGCCGAACCCGGAGAGGTAGTAGTCCTTGCCCAGCGCCAGGCTCTGGCCGCCGAACTCGACCTGGCACTTGTCCGCGTCCAGGCCCTTCTTCTCCAGCTGCCAGGTGTAGAAGTAGCCGTCCTTGGCTCCTGGTTGCCAGCCCAGGCGCTGCAGGCGCGCGCGCAGGAAGCGCGCCGCGATCTTCAGGCCCGCGCTGGGCGTGTCGCGGCCCTCGAGCTCGTCGGAGGCGATGAAGTACAAGTCGGAGCGGATCTCGTCCGCGCTGACGGTCGCGAGCGCGGATTCGAGCGCGACCTTGTTGCCCGCTGCGGGCGCGGGGAGGGAGAGCAGGATCGGGGCGAGGATCGTGAGCACGTGGAACATGCGGGTCGTGGCCTCCAGGCCGGACATCCTATGCGAGCGCGCGCCCGGGGCGAACTTCCGCGCGTTCGATTCGTGTTCGAGGCTCAGGCCTCGGGTCCCCGGCGCGAGCGCAGGTAGCGCAGCGTCGAGGCCTGCAGCGACTCGAGCAGCGGCTCGAGCTCGGCCTCGCTGGCGCTGCGCTCGAGGTCGTCGCGGTTGGCCTGGCACCACTCGCAGTGCATCTCGTCGAGGTGGAAGCCCACGAAGGCGCGCGGCCCCTCGGGCAGCGTGCCGGCCACGAGGCGCGCCAGCCAGTGGCGCGCGGGACAGGAAACGCGCGCGCGCTTCCACAGCTCGCCCACGTCGAAGTGCACGTCGCTCTCGCCCGAGTCCAGCGCCTCGGAGAGCATGCGCGTCAGCAGCCCGGCCTGGTCCGCCTCGGCGGCCAGCTCGCGCAGGCGCTTCAAGCGCGCGGAACTTGATCCCCGCCACCGAGGTCTCGTCGCGCAGCTCGAAGCGCTTCCAGGTGTCGCGGTTGCGCCAGCCGCCGGAGAACAGCGCCTCGATCACCATCAGGCGCGTGAACTCCTGCTCCTCCCAGGTCTCCTGCACCCAGCGGCGCAGGAGCTCGGCCAGGAGCTGCGCGCCGCTCTGCGCCAGGTCGCGCCGGCCGACGATGCGGCTGGGCGTGTCGTCCTCGCGGGCCAGCGCGTCGAGCGGCGGCGGCGCGTCCTCGTCGGCGCCCGAGGAGAGCGTGCGCGCGCGCGCGCGCCGCAGCTGGTCGATCGTGCGGTTCTTGCAGATCCCGAAGAGGTACTGCTCGAAGGTGAAGCACCGGGTCGAAGTCGCCGATGCCGCGCAGCGCGCCGAGGAAGGTCTCCTGCAGCACGTCCTCGCGCGCCTCGCGGTCGGCCACGCGCCGCGCGACGTAGGCCATCAGCCGCCCGCAGTACTGGCGCTGCACGGCCAGCCACTCCTCGTCGGCATGCGCCTGCAGGCGCGCGACGTCGGGCGTCCACTCGCTCACGAGACGCCCTTCTGCAGCATGAAGACCGAAAGCGTCACGATCCCGCCCAGCGCCGCGAGCAGGAGCAGGATGCCGACGAGGCGCAGCCAGAAGAGCGCCACGCGCGCCAGGAACGGCCGCCGTTCGCGTGCGGCCAGCTGCTGGCGCCGCGCGCGGAAGCCGCGCACGATCGTGTTCGAGATCCCGCGCACGAGCGTCACCAGCACCTCGACCGAGAGCTGCAGCGTCGCAGCCAGGGTGGCCACGAGGCCGCCGTGCGCGCTGGGCGGCACGGGGATCGTGCCGGCGGCCTCGCTGCCCGGAGGCACGAGCGGAGCGGGGCGCTCCGAGAGCGTGTGGATCGCCAGCGCGTCGCCGCCCGGCGCGAGCGGCGCGGAGCCCGAGCGCACCGTGCGCAGGCCGTCCCAGACGCCGCGCGCCACGTCCACCGCGCCGCGCGTCAGCTCGGCCGCGGCGCTGCGCGCCTCGTTCGGGCCGGTGGGTGTGGGCAGCGGCGGCGGCGTCAGCGGCAGCGGCGTCGCCAGCGCTCCCGGGCCCGCAGGCGCGCTCGCGGGCAGGCGCATCCCGGCGGCGTTCGCGCGGCTCTCGAGCTCGGAGACCAGCAGCGCGACGGCCGGAAAGCGCTGCGCCGGGTCGACGCGCAGGCAGCGCTCGATCGGTGCGCGCAGCTCGGCGGGAAAATCGTCCGGGAACGGCGGCGGAGCTTCGCCCTCGCGCTGCGGCAGCGCGCCGGGGATGTCGCTCTCGAAGGGCAGCCGGCCGGAGAGCGACTCGTACAGGATCACGCCCAGCGAGTAGATGTCGGCGCGCTCGTCGGCGCGGTTCTTGATCATCTCGGGCGCCATGTACTGCGGCGTGCCGCGCCCGAAGGAGAGCGTCTGGCGCCCGTCGACCATCATCTTCGAGAGCCCGTAGTCGCCCACGCGCGCGACGTCGCCCTTCAAGAAGATGTTGCTGGGCTTCAAGTCGAAGTGCACCAGCCGCCGCTCGTGCAGCGCCTGCACGCCGCGACAGGCCTGCACGAAGTAGGCCAGCGCCTGCTCGCGCGAGAGCCGCCGCGCGCGCAGCGCGCGCGCCAGCGTCTCCTCGCCGGCGTAGCCCATCACGAGATACGGCACGCCCATCACCAGGCCCAGGTCCTCGATCGTGACCAGGTTGGGGTGGTCGATCGCGGCGAAGTGGCGCACCTGCTCGAGCTCGCGCTCGACGGCCGAGCGCGCGGCCTCGTCGTCGACCTTGAGGAACTTGATCGCGTAGGACTTGCCGATCGAATGCTTGCGCGCCTTGTAGACCTCGCCGAAGGCGCCGCCGCCCAGTCGGTTCTGGATCTCGTAGCCGGGGATGAAGTCCGGCGCGCGGAAGCGCGCGTAGAAGGCTTCCCAGTCCATGCTGACCTAGGCCCCCATCCTACGCTGTGCGTGTTCCGAGGGCCGCAGCGCGAGCGTGAAGGGCGCGCGGCCCGCCCCGCGCGCGCCGGCCTCGACGAACAGGCCGCCCGCGAGCGGCAGCGCCAGCGCGAGCGTCGCGCCCGGCCCGGGCGGGACGCTGGTCGGGCCGCAACGCAGTCCGCCCGCGCAGCGCACCAGCAGGCGGTCGCCCTCGAGCTCGAGCACGACCTCGCGCTCGAGCTCGGGCACGGGGATCGGGCGGTTGCGCTTCGAGCCGATGCGCACCGCGCCGGCAGCGCCGCTCGAGAAGCAGCAGGATGTGCCGCGCGCCTTCGCACTCGGCCTGGCCCTCGAGCTCGAGCATGGCCGAGCTCAGCGCCGCGTCGAGCGCGCGGAAGCAGAAGCTGAGGTTGCCCCCGAGCTGCACGCGCTCGCCGTGCGCCAGCGCGCGCGGGCCTGCGAGCGCCACGCCGCCGACGCGCACGGGCGCTCCGGAGAGCGACTCGAGGCGCCATTCGATGCCGCCGTGGAAGCTCTCGGCGCGCGAGAGGCGCGCGTGCTCGGACTCGACGTCGGCCAGGAAGCGCAGGTCGGCGCGCGCCGAGCGCAGGTGGCCCAGCACGAGCTCGTCGCCGGCGTAGACCAGGAACTCGCCGCCGTCGTCGACCGCCAGGTGGAAGAGCGCGGGGAGAGGCATGCGGGGCGCTCCCTGCGCGCGGCCGGGGACGGGGATTTCCGCGCCGCGCCGGCTCAGCCGGCCGCGACCACGCCGCCGCCGACTTCGCGCGCGGCGAGAAAGGCCTTGCGCGCCTTCGAGAACAGGTCCTCGCGGCGCTTGACGTCGGCCGCGGGCGCGTTCGAGATGCCCGACCGAGATCGAGAGCGGATCGCCGACGAGGTCGCACCAGGCCGCGCTTCTGCGCCAGGTCGCCCACGCGGCGCGCCATGACGGTCGCGCCGTCCGGGCCCGTGTTCGGCAGGAGGAACAGGAACGAGCTCTCGTCGAAGCGCCCGAGCACGTCGGTGTCGCGCGAGGCCTCGAGGAAGATGCCCGCGAGCTCGCGCAGCACCTGCTCGTCGAGCTGGCCCTCGAAGCCCAGCATCACGCAGGCCAGCGGGTCGCCGAAGCGCCGCGCGCGCTTGAACTCCTCGTCGAGCTTGTACTCGAGGAAGGCGTAGTTGAAGAGCCCCGTGTCGGGGTCGGTCAGCGCCGAGACCAGGCTCGCGCCGGGCTCGCCGGCGAGGTCGGTCAGCAGCTTCTCGGGGAAGAGCGTGGTCTCCTCGTGCGCGCCGCGGTGCTCGCGCGGCAGCGCCGCGGGCGGGGCGCTGGTCGGCGCCAGCGCCTCGCGCAGGCGCGTGGCCGACGAGCGGCCGGTTGAGCACGCCCGTCGCGCCGCAGAAGCGCGCGATCGGCTCGGCCAGGCGGTTGTCGTGCTCGACCACGACGTAGGTGCGGCAGCGCGTGTTGCCCGTCAGGCGCCGGCAGTTCTCGTAGACGTTGCCGCTGCGCAGCCAGCCGTCGAGCAGGATCACGTCGCCCAGCGCGGGCGTGCCGGCCATCAGCTCGTCGACACTCGGCGCGTGCGCGACCTCCCAGCCCTCGAGCGTGCTCGCCGCGGCGCGCACGTTCGACAAGAGCGACTCGTCGGTGGTCACGACGCGGATCGTACGCAGTCCGTCGCCCATGGGGCGCATTCCTCGAGGGGCCAGGGGGTCGGGGGAGTCGTCAGCTTGCCCTATGCGCCGCGGGCCTTCAACCCCGCGCTCAGCCGGAGAGCTCCTCGATCCAGTCCGCGGGGATGTCGTAGTTGGCGTAGACGCTCTGCACGTCGTCGAGCTCCTCGAGCTCGGCCACCAGGCGCAGCACCTTGGCCGCGACGTCCTTCTCGGCCACCGGCACGAGGTTGAGCGGCATGTAGCCGATCTCGGCCGAGTGCAGCTTGACGCCCTGGCCCTCGAGCAGCTTCTTGACCGGCAGGAAGTCCGTCGGCGGCGCGAGGAGCGTCACCAGCTTCTCCTCGAGCAGCACGTCGTCGGCACCGCACTCCAGCGCCAGCTCGACCCAGGCCTCCTCGCCCTTGTCGGCCGCGTCGCAGACGAAGATCGAGCGCAGCTGGAACAGGAAGCCCACCGAGCCGGGCGAGCCCATGTTGCCGCCGCACTTGTCGAAGAGATGCTTGAGGTCGGGCGAGGTGCGGTGGCGGTTGTCGGTCAGGCAGGCGACCATCAGCGCGATGCCGCCGGGCGCGTAGCCCTCGTAGGTGAGCTCCTCCATCTGCCCGCCCGCTTCGCCGGTCGCGCGCTTGATCACGCGCTCGACGTTGTCCTTGGGCATGTTCGCGGCGCGCGCCTTCTCGACCGCGTACTTGAGCTTGAGGTTCGACTCGACGTCGGCGCCGCCCTGGCGCACGGCCGACATGATCTGGCGCGAGAGCTTGTTGAAGTTCTTCGCGCGCTGCTTGTCGACCGCGCCCTTGCGCGAGGCGATGTTCGAGGAGTGGGAGTGGCCGGCCATACCCGCGGGCTGCCGTCAGGGACTGCTGCCGGCCGCTGCGCTCAGCGCTTCGAGAACTGGAACCCGCGGCGCGCGCCGCGGCGGCCGTACTTCTTGCGTTCCTTCTTGCGGCTGTCGCGCGTCAGCAGCTTCTGCTCGCGCAGCAGCGGCTCCCAGGTCGGGTTGAGCGTCAGCAGCGCGCGCGCGAGTCCCAGCACGACCGCGTCGGCGGTGCTCATCGGGCCGCCGCCGTGGACCGTGCAGCGGATGTCGTAGTTGCCCTGCGTGCCGGTCACCTTGAGCGGCTCCTGCACGCGGATGCGCGTCTGCAGGCTGGGGAAGAACTCGTCGGCGGGGCGGCCGTTGATCAGGAATCCGCCCGCGCCCGCGGAGACGCGCACGCGCGCGACGGAGGTCTTGCGGCGTCCCAGGCCCCAGGTGTACTGCGTGCTGCTCATGCGCTCTTGGACTCGAGCTTGTGCTGCTCGACCTTGACGGGTTGCTGGGCCGAGTGCTTGTGCTCGGCGCCGGCGTAGATCTTCAGCCGGCTCAGCATGCCGCGGCCGAGGATGGTCTTGGGCAGCATGCGGCGCACGGCCTCGCGCAGGATCTCGTCGGGGCGGCGCTCGTGCAGGTCGGCGTAGGGGATCGACTTCTGGCCGCCGGGATAGCCGGAGTAGTGCTCGTAGGTCTTGTTGAGCGCCTTCTTGCCGGTGACGACGAGCTTCTCGACGTGGATCACGACCACGAACGCGCCGGTCTGCGCGTTGGGCGTGTAGGTCGGCTGGTCCTTGCCCATCAGCTTCATCGCGATGTCCGAGGCCAGGCGGCCGAGCACCTGGTTCGTGGCGTCGTAGAGCAGCCAGCGCTCGGGCGCGCTGCTGTTCGTGAAGTGGGTGGTGGTCGAGGTTTGCGTAGGCATGTTCGGGGCCGGGATTGCCGAATCCGGGGCGGAAAAGGTACTGGCCCGCGGCGCGGCCATCAAGGGCCAAGGTCGCGGAACCAGCGCGGGACAGGTCCGGAGCTGCGCGCCAGGCACACGCGCGGGCCTTGGGGAAGGCCCGTCGCCAGCCAGCCGGGAGCTGGCGTCAGGACGGCGGCCGGGGGCAGGCGCTGGCCGCGCTTCCAGGCGCCGCGCGCGCTCCACTCCCCTTCCGCGCGCCACCACACGGCCTCGAAGTCGGCGCAGTCCTGCCCGTCCTCGGAGATGCGGCCCGGCCCCGGATCGCAGACACGGCCGGCATAGAGTGCGGCGCCACGGGCATGCAGCGCGAGTGCGCCCGCTTGCGCAAGGCTCGTCTCGATCGAGATCGGGGCCGCCTCGGGATCGCTGGCGAGCACGAGCGGCGGCGCTTCGGCGGGCAGCGTGAGCGATTCCCAGGCCCCGCGCACCTCGACCCACGCGGCGCCGCCGTCCTGGCCCTCGAGCACGATCCAGGTCTCCCCCGCGCGCGTCGCGCCCGCACCGCCGAGCCACCAGGCCAGCACGCAGCCGGCGAGCGAGGGCGCGGCGGCCGCCCAGCGCCCGCGGCGCGCCAGCGACACGCTCGCCAGCGCCGCTCCGCCGAGCAGGAAGAAGAGCGCCGGCGGCGGCGTGCTGTCCGCCGGCGACACCGGCGGTCGCGGGCGCGCGCGCAACCCGGGCGGCAGCGCACTCCAGCGCTCGTCCGGCTCGTGCGCCCAGCCGAGGAAGCGCGCGCGGCCCTGGTGATCGGGATCCTCGTTCCAGTTCCAGCGCGGCTCGCCGCGCGCGCCCGCTGCGTCCTGCACCACGGGCAGCACGCGCTCGACGCGCTCGCCGGCGAGCAGGGCGCCATGCAGTTGCGTGCGCGACCCGGCGACGAGTTCGAGCGCGGGCTCGCTCATCGGGCCCTGCAACTCGCAGCGCGCCCAGGCCAGGCGCGTCTGCGCTGCGGCCTGCGCGGTCAGCGCGAAGGCGAGTGCGAGGCGCGCGAGCAGGCGCATCAGCGGCGCGCCTCCCCCATCGCTCCGGCGAGCCACAGCGCCGCTCCGAGCCCCAGCGCCAGCCAGGGCAGCGCGAGCCCCGCGCCCGGAAGCGGCGCCTGCAAGCGCTCGAGCCACCAGGAGAGCGGCGAGAGTGCAGCCAGGAGTTCGAGCGCGCGCGGTGCGCGGCCGAAGAGCGGCGCGCCGGCGCTCTCGAGCGTGTGCAGGCACAGCGGCGCGCCGACGACCAGCGCGAACCAGACCCAGGCGTAGAGCGCGCGCCCGGCGCGCTGCGCGGCGGCGTGATAGAGCACCGCGAGCAGCGCGCAGCCGCCAGCCGAAGCGAGCGCGGGCCCCCAGTCCTGCCCGCGAGCGCGCGCCAGCGTCAGCGCGAGCACCAAGAGCGGCGCGGCCAGCCAGGGCGCGAGCTGCTCGAGCCAGACGGCTTCGGTGCGCGCGCGCGGCAATGTGGCCCAGACGAGCCAGGGCAGGCAGGCCAGCGCCACTGGCGAGCATTCGGAGCCCGCGGCCTGGGGCAGGAAGAGTGCCGCCGCCGAGAGCAGCCAGACCAGTGCGAGGCCCAGCCCGGCGCAGCTCATCGCTCAGCGCACGCCGGCGGTCTTCGGCGTCTTCGGTGGGCCCTGCGGCGTGCTGCCCGCGCTCTTGCGCGGCGCATCGGGGAGCTTCGGGGGCGCGCTGCCGTCGCGCATGCGGATCGCCGGCGTGTCCCAGCGCAGATCGGCCACCGACCAGTCCTGCACGCCCGCGGGCGAGTCGGCGCGCAGCAACGCCACAGCCCTGGCGAGCGAGCGCCACTTGAGCTCGTCGGGCAGCTCGCCCGGCTCGCCCGATCCCGGCGCGCGGCCGAAGAGCACGAGGCGCTGGCCCTCGAGCTCGAGCAGCGTGCCCGGTTCGTCGGCACTCGTCGCCGCGGAGCGCGTGGCGTCGATCAAGAGCGGCCCGAGCGTCGCCGCGTCGGCGGCCGGCAGTCCGCTGCGCATCGAGAGCGCGACCGAGAGCGCGTCCAGGTGCCGGCGCTCGGAGAGGCGCCAGCCGGCCGGCCGTCGGTCGAAGGCGCCGTCGTTGGGTCCGATCACCGGCAGCGGCCGGCCCTCGAGCAGCGGCGGCGCGGGCCAGTTGCCGGGCAGGATCACGCCGTCCTCGGCCACGAGGCGGAACTCCTGGCCGGTGCGCACGCAGGCGACGGGCTCGCGCAGGCGCAGCGGGACCTCCAGACCGTCGGGCCAGAGCACGCGCGGCGTGCCGGTCTCGAGCACGAAGGGCAGCGTGGCGATCTCGCGCGCGACGCGCGCGAGCGACTCGGGATCGTGGGCCTGCGGCGGTGCCACGCGCGCCAGCACCGCCTTGAACTCGGCCTCCCAGCGCGGATCGCTGAAGCCGCCCTGTGGCGGCCGAAGGCGCAGGCGCGAGAGGTCGATGGCCGTGAATTCCGCCGCGCGCACGGGCTCGTCGAGGCGCTCGAGCGCCCAGATCGAGCCGGCGATCAGCAGCACCAGCGGCACCCACAGGCGCACGCGCCCGCCGCGGCGGGCACTGCGCGTGGGCCGACCCACGGGGACGCGCATGACGGGAGCTCCCTCGGATCGCGGTGCTAGTTGCGCACGCCCACCGGTGTCGCGTCCATGGTGCTGACGGAGGTGGTCGGGTGCCCGCCTGGGCCATGCGCCGGGTCAGCTCCTCGATGAACAGGTCGACCGTGGTCTGGATCTCGATCACTTCCTCGCGCGAGAGCGTGACGGCCTTCGTGCCGGACTGCGAGTGCAGTTCGTGGCCGAGCAGGCGCGAGAGCACCTTGAGGCTGGCGAGTTGGCGGATGGCGGGGTGCTGCGGACGGCTGCTGGACGGTGCTTCCATGGAGTGGATCTCGCGTGGCGTGGGTTGTGCGCTTCCTTCGACGGGGATCGCTTGCTTAGATACCGATCGCCCGACGCGGTCTCAAGCAGCGAGCCGAGCTTCCGTGAACGAGTTCCCGCGCCCGAGGCAGAGTCCGATGAACGATCGTTCCTCCAGGTCCGGGGACAAGGCCGAGTCCCGGCCCTTCGGCGCGGGCCTCGAAGGCGAGAGCGGGGAGCGGCGCCGGCCGCGGCCGGAACACAAGCCGCCGGCCGCTCGGCCCCCCGAGCCCGCCGAAGCGCAGCCGCCCGGCACGATCACGCGCTGGCGCGGCTACGAGCTCTCGCGCTTCCAGATCGAGGCCGTGGCCGCGATCCGCGGGGGCCACAACGTGCTCGTCTCGGCTCCGACCGGTGCCGGCAAGACGCTGGTCGCCGAGTACGCCATCCACGACGCGGTCGAGCGCGGCCGGCGCGTGGTCTACACCGCGCCGATCAAGGCGCTCTCGAACCAGAAGTACCGCGACTTCCGCGCGGTGCCGGGCATGGACGTGGGCCTCCTGACCGGCGACGTGACGATCCACCCCGGCGCGCAGGTGCGCATCATGACCACGGAGATCCTGCGCAACGCGATCTTCGAGAACCCCGACGAGCTCTCGGACGTCGAGTACGTGGTCTTCGACGAGGTCCACTACATGGACGACCTCGAGCGCGGCTCGGTCTGGGAGGAGAGCCTGATCTTCGCCCCGGCCTCGATCCGCTTCGTGTGCCTCTCGGCCACGATCTCCAACGCCGAGGAGCTCGGCGCCTGGCTGCGCGAGATCCGCGGGCCGGACGTGGTCGTGATCCAGTCCAGCCGCCGGCCCGTGCCGCTGCACCACGCGCTCTACAGCGCGCAGAGCGGCGTTTTCGAGCCGAAGGAGCTCGAGCGCGTGCGCAAGCGCGAGCTCGCGAACGTCGGCCGCGGCCGCCCCAGCCGCGAGCGGCGCCCGCGCCGGGGCCAACGCGGTTTCGGCAGCGAATTGACGGCGGTCCCGGACGCCGCCCCGCTGCTCGACGGGCTGCAGGAGCGCGGCCTGCTGCCGGCGCTGGTGTTCGCCTTCTCGCGCAAGGACTGCGAGCGCCTGGCGCTCTCGAACGCGCGCCGCGAGCTGCTCGACGCCTCCGAGCGCAAGCGCATGGACGAGCTGCAGCAGGAGCTGCTCGAGTTGTTCCAGCTCGGCCCGGAGTTCCTGCACTCCGAGCTCGGCGATGGCGCGCCGCGGCCTGGCCTACCACCACGCGGGCATGCTGCCGATCCACAAGGAGCTGGTCGAGCGCATGTTCACCTCGGGCCTGCTGAAGCTGCTCTTCACAGCAAGACGGTACCGGTTCGGCGCCAGGCAACAACCTGCT
>CAWHGR010000002.1:0-50926 GCA_963829015.1 uncultured Planctomycetota bacterium
CGCAGGGTGGCGATCGCCATCAGGGCTCCGGCGAAGACGACCAGGTTGAGCACGACCGCGACCACCGCCGCGCCCCCGATCGGCGCGGGCTTGCCGCCTGCCATCGAGTAGGCGCGAAAGGCACTGGACTGGTCGCGGCTCAGCGCGATGGCGCTGACCATGAACACGGCCATGCACGCCAGGCGGAACTCCGAAACTGTCTGGCGATCGCTCAGCCCGTCCGGCCGGCCCGCGATCACCCAGAAGGCGACCAGGAGGCCGAGGAAGGCGAGGATCGCACCGGCCAGCGTGATGCGCGCCGCGCGCTCGCGCGCCAGACGCCGGTAGTTCATCGAGTACATGACGCCCGCCCCGAGAGGCCAGGCGAAGAAGGCGACATAGCGCAGCTGCGCCGGGTTCCACGGCGACTGGAAGCGCGTGACGTCGAACTCGGCCGCGAGCGTGGGCCGAAGCAGGTCTTCGTCGGGAAGGCTCATCGGGAAGGGGCCACAATCTAACGAGGCTCACCCCGGACCGACGAGCCTGTCGAGAGAGGGGAGCGGCCGAGCTGTTCGCAGCCCGCGGGTCCTGGTGTCCCCCAACGTCTCGCCCTTCTCGAGGGGCGCTCCTCGGGTGGACAGCATCCCGGGGATCTGGAGTACATTTCATGCGGGTCCTCCGGCGCAGCCCAGGGGACAGAGCTTCGCCTTGACCCGCACAGGCACCATCCACCTCGTCGACGATGACGACGACTTCCGGCGGGCGACGCTGCGCCTGCTCCGGCTGAGCGGGTTCCGCGTGTGCGAGTACGTTTCGGTCGAGGACTTCCTGGCCCGCTTCGTGCCCGCGGACCCGAACTGCCTGCTGCTCGACCTGCGCATGCCCGGTCGCAGCGGCCTCGAGCTGCAGAGCGCCCTGGCGAAGCGCGGTTCGTCGCCGCCGATCGTGTTCCTCACCGGCCACGCGGACGTGGACACGAGCGTCTACGCGATGAAGCAGGGCGCCGTCGACTTCCTGCAGAAGCCGGTCAGCGCGGGCCAGCTGATCGCGGCCCTGGAGCATGCACTCGAAGTCGCCGCGCGCGGCAAGCTCGCGGCGGGGGACACGACCGAGCTCGAGCGACGCTATGCCACGCTCACACCGCGCGAGCGCGAGGTCTTCGGCGCGCTCGTCACGGGCCAGCGCAACAAGCAGGCGGCCCTCGCGCTGGGCATCACGGAGCGCACGGTCAAATTCCATCGGGCCAGCGTGCTCGAGAAGATGCAGGCCGAATCGCCGATCGAACTCGGGCGCATGGCCGAGTCGCTGCGCCTGCGTCCGCCACAGTGCTGAGCTGCGGGCCTTCCAGGGCCGCGAATGCGCTGCGCACAGGGGCTCCCTGTTCCAAAGAACAGGCACTCATTTCCCGAATGGCCAATGTCCGCCCGCAGGGGTCGGCCCTACGTTCGATCCCCCTCGTTGGTCCGTCGGCGGAGTCGCAGCCCCAGCACGCACCAGCTCACGACACTCCCTTTCCCCTTCCACACGAATCGAAGACTCTCACATGCGCATCGCGAATCGACTCCTGCCCCTGGCCGCCTGCCTCCTGGCGAGCTCGGCCATGGCCCAGACTCCCATCTTCATCGAGTTCGGCAACAACTCGCAGGCGAGCGACCTCACCACGATCAACGGCGACATCGTCGTCGTCGGCACGAACAGCCTGGGCCACGCGTTCCGCTGGACCTACAGCTCGGGCGTGATGACCGACATCGGTCCGGTCGTGACGCCTCCGAGCGTGTCGCGCGACGGGACGGTCATCTGCGCGACGACCACGGGTTCCGACGGCCAGGACCGCGCGGCACGCTGGGTCGCGGGCACGTGGACCCAGAGTCCCGGCCTGGGCGGAGCCTCCGGCACCTCGGAATCGACCGGTGCCGCGATCAGCGGCAACGGCGACACGATCACCGGCCTGGGCTGGGTCTCCGCGAACGAGGCCCATTGTCTTCAGTGGAGCCAGACCCTCGGCATCCATGACCTCGGCACGAGCCCGAACCCGAGCAGCCGCGGCAACGCCGTCAACCTCGACGGCTCGTTCATCGCCGGCTTCCACGACGACTCGACCGGGATGCGCCAGGGCGCCTACTGGATCAACGGTGTGGAGCAGCCGGCGCTCGACTGGTTCGATCCGTCGACGAGCACGACCAACCCCCTGGGTGCGGTCGCGAGCGTCAACTCGGACGGCACGATCATGGTCGGCCGCTACTTCTACAACGCGACCACGATTCCCCCGGGCTCCTCCGGCTGGCGCTGGGACGCGGCCACCGGAATCATCGAGCTGCCCAACCTGCCCGGCGAGACCGACCAGGCGAACCCCGTGGACATCTCGGACGACGGCAGCCTGGCCGTCGGCGACAACGGCTGGGATCCCTGGTTCAGCTTCAGCTGGCTGCAGTCGGTGATCTGGGTCAACAACGTTCCGCAGAGCCTCTACGGCTGGGCCAGCGCCCAGGGCACGAGCGGTCTCGCCCCCTACACCGATCTCGGCTGGCCGGCGGCCATCAGCGCGAACGGCGCCGCGATCTGCGGCAGCGGCGGCGGCTTCATGGCACCGGGCACGCCCACCGGCGGCTGGGTCCTGATCCTGCCCCAGGCCTTCGAGACCGGCACGTCGATCTGCGATCCGGGCACTGCCGGCGTGGTCGCCTGCCCGTGCTCGAACCCGCCCGCGGGCAGCGGACTCGGCTGCAACAACAGCTCCAACACGGGTGGCGCGCACATCACGGCCACGGGCCCGGCCAGCCTCGCCTTCGACGGCGTCACGCTGATCACCAGCGGCGAGAGGCCGACGGCTCCGACCATCGTGCTGCAGGGCAGCGCCCAGCACCCGACCGGCTTCGCCTTCGGCCAGGGCGTGCGCTGCATCACGGGCATCCTGAAGCGCATGTACATCAAGACCGCCTCGGGCGGCTCGATCACGGCGCCCAGCGGTCTGGACCTGAGCCTGAGTGCGCGTTCGGCCAGCCTCGGTGACCCGATCACCGCCGGCTCGCACCGCTACTACGGCGCCTACTACCGCGACCCGATCATGCTCGGCGGCTGCCCGGCCAGCAACGGATACAACATCACGCAGCAGCTGGACGTGGTCTGGATGCCTTGACAGGGGGCGCATAGCGATCCATGCGGGGCCGGGTTGGATCGGATCCAGCTCGGCCCCGCTCGCTTCTCGCTCGCGCCTGCTAGCCCCGAAGGCGGCCGACCGCCTCGACGATCGCGCGCAGCTTCTTCTCCGCGACCTCGGCCGAGGCCAGCGGGTTGTTCGCGAAGGTCGCGAAACCGCAGTCGGGAGTCAGCAGCACGCGCTCGCGCCCGAACACCCCGATCGCGCGCCGGACTCGCGCCGCGATCTCGTCCAGCGGTTCGATCTCGGCGCGCTTCTGGTTCACCACTCCGACGCCGACGCGGAACCGTTCGGGCAGCTCCTTCAAGAGCTCGATTTCCCCGGCGCGCGGCGTGCAGAGCTCGAGGAACAGCGTTCCGACCGGAAGCTGCGAGAGGAAGGCCAGCAGCGGACGGTAGTCCCCGCGCAACGCGACCGACTCGTCGGGCGTCCAGTTGCCGCGGCACATGTGCAGCGCCAGCCGCGCGGGCGGGAGTCCCGCGCACACGCCCGCGATCAACTCGGACGCGAAGGCGAGCTCGCGTTCGGCGTCGCCGCGTTCGCTGAGCGCGCCGCACATGAAGCTGCGCGTGTTTTTTGCCCCCGTGAACACGACCTCGCTCAGCACCGGCTCGTCGAGCTGCACGAGTGCGGCGCCCGCCGCGAGCAGGCAGTGGAGCTCCTCACGCAGCACGCGCACCACGTCGCGCGCGAGCGCCTCGCGCGTCGTGTAGGCACGCTCGGCCAGGCACTCCATCCAGAGCGTGCGCGTGAGCAGGTACGGACCGGGCAGCGCGACCTTGATCGGCAGCGCGCAGAGGCTCTGCGCGAACGCGTACTCGTGGACCGCCAGCGGCCGGCTGCGCCCGAGCGCGCCGAAGACCGCCGGGTGCCGCACCTCGCCGGCCGGGACGTCGAGCGCTTCGAGCTCGCGCTCGAACTGCCCGGGATCCTCGACCAGCGGCAGCAGATCCGTGAGCGGGATCAGCTGGCAGTTGTCGAGGCGCGTGCCCACGAAGCTCGCGTAGCTGTCGCGCCGCTGCTCGCCGTCGGTCAATACCTGCACGCCGGCGCGCAGCTGCGCGTCCACGGCGAGCCGCACGGCGTCGTCGGCCGTGCTCTCGAACTCCGCCTCGGAGAGGCGCCGCTCGATGTTCTCGCGCAGCGCGGACATCAGCCAGCGCGGACGCGGCCAGCTGCCGATGCCCATCACGGAGAGCGGCGCGATCGCCGCAGCCGGCGCGGGCGCGGGCAGCGGGTCGAGCAGCGTGACCGGGACCGCGCGCGACAAGGGCCGGCGCACCTCGCTCGCGGGCGCGGCGCGCCGCTCGGCGAGCGTGCCCTTGCAGACGAGGTAGCTGCGCTGCTCGGCTTCGCGCGTGAACGAGACCAGCTCGTTGCCGGTCAGCCGGCACCACGCGGGCAGGTCGCCTTCGACGGAGCTGTCGCGCGAGCGGATTTCGAGCAGCTGCCCGCGCGCGAGCGGGTCGATGTGCTGGCGCAGGAGCAGCAGCAGTCCGCTGCCGCAGTCGAGCTCGCCGCCATCGAAGCTCGAGTCGGGCGGGAAGCGGTGCTGCGGACTGGCCTCGATCGTCATGACGCGCTCAATAGGAGATCGCCGGAGCGCCCTCGCCCAGGAACTCGACCAGCTTCGCGCCGCCGACCACGGTCGCGCCGGCGACCAGGCTGGCCTCGTCGAGCTTGCGCTTCTTGAAGCACGGCGAGCAGACGTACATCTTCCCGCCGGCCTTGACGAAGTTGTCCATCAGCTCCTTCAGCGGCGCGAAGCCCTCCTCGTGGATCGCGTCGGCGTAGCCCTTCTGCGAGAGCCGCACCGCCTCGATGCTGAGGAAGACGAGCGTCTCCTTGTTCGAGCCGAGCGCGGCGTTGGCGACGACGAAGGCCACGGTCGCCTTGTCGGTGTTGTCCTTGGCGCAGGTGAGGCTGACACAGAATCGATTGCTCATGGTCTCGTTCTCCTCGGCGGATGGTTGGGGGAAGTGCGGTCCTACTTGTGCCGGATCCAGTAGCGCGGCGGCGCGAGCGCGACGAGCGTGTGCCCGGTCATGCGGCACCAGGCCGGCAGGTCCTCGAGCGCGCCCGGGTCGGTCGCCGTGAGCGCGAACACCTCGCCGGGCGCGAGCGCGGACATGCGCATGCGCAGCTCGAGCACGAGCTCGCCGCAGCCGAGGTCTCCGGCGTCCCAGTGGGCGTGCGCCACGGGCGGCGCGGACTCGGACGCGGCGCGGACCGGCGCAGGCGGCTCGCTGCGCAGCGCGGAGCGGGAAAGCGAGCAGGCGCGCTCCTCGGCGTCGGCCCACTCCCAGCCGCGGCGCAGGCAGGGCTGGTGCTGGATGTAGACATAGACCTCGTTGCGCAGGGCCTGCGGCTCGCGCTCGAGGCCGCGCGCGAGACACTCGAGGCAGCGCGGCGCGGCGAGGAAGCCCAGGCAGCGGCTGACCAGCGCCTCGTGCGCGCAGATGCGCCGTGCGCAGGCCTTGCAGGTTGCTCCGCGCAGCGCGACCAGGTCCGCGATCACCTCGGCCGTGCGTTCAGGATCCTCGGCGACGTCCATGGGTGCGAGTCCGGACCGGACCACGAGACCAAGCTACAGCGCCCGTGCCGAGCGCGGCAATCTCGAGACCGCGACCGTACATGCCGCTCCAGCGAAGGAGCCCAGGGACCACGGCCGATACGAACAAGGCCCCGTTGCGCGAAGGTCCGAGCCGAGCCGGGCGAGAGGCACACGCTGCCGGTAGGCTGGCTCGGCATGTCCCCGAAGCTCATCGAACTCGTGCGCGGCCCCTGGCCCTGGTGGGTCGGGGGCGTTGCGATCGGTGCAATCGTCCCGCTGCTGCTCTTCCTCGCCAATCGGCACTTCGGCATCTCGTCCACGCTGCGGCACGTGTGTGCCGCCTGCCTTCCGCGCGGCCCGAGCTTCTTCCGCTACGACTGGCGCGCGCATTCCTGGAGCCTCTACCTCGCGGCCGGGATCGTGATCGGAGGCGGGCTGGCGCAGAAGTTCCTGATCTCCTCGCCCGCGGCGCCGATGCCGCTCGAGCTCTTCTCCTTCGAGGCGCTCGGCACGCCGCGCGGACTGCTGCTCATGGTCGTGGGCGGATTCCTGGTCGGCTTCGGCTCGCGCTGGGCGAACGGCTGCACCTCGGGCCACGCGATCATGGGCCTCTCGCTGCGCCGGCCGGCCTCGCTCGTCGCAGTCCTCGGGTTCTTCGTCGGCGGATTGTGCGTCGCCTGGATCGTGCTGCCGGCGGTGCTGCTATGAAGCGCAACCTCGTCTGCCTCGCGATCGGCGTCTACTTCGGCATCGTGCTGCTGAAGTCCGAGGTCGCCTCGTGGTGGCGCATCCAGGAGATGTTCCACTTCCAGTCGATCCACATGTACGGGATCATCGGATTGGGAGTCGGGACCGGTGCGCTCTGCGTCTGGCTCGCGCAGAGCCTCGGATGGCGCGCACTGGGCGGCGAGCCCGTCGACCTGACGCCCAAGCCCGCGGAATACCGCGCGCAGTTCCTGGGCGGCATCGTCTTCGGCTGCGGCTGGGCGCTGACCGGCGCATGCCCCGGGCCGATGTTCGCGCTCTGCGGCGCGGGCTACCTGCCGATGCTGGTCGTGCTGCTCTCGGCGATCGCGGGCACGTATGCCTACGGCCTCGTGCGCGGCAAGCTGCCTCACTGAGCGTGCGACGAGCTTGCGGATCCACGCCCTGCCGGTCATTCTCCCGCTCATGAGCGCTGCGGCCGAGGTCGGTTCGTCCGGGAGCCTGTTCCTGTTCGTCTGCCTCCTCGCGGTCGACTACGCCTGGTGTTTCCTGCTCGTCGGCTGGCCCGCGATCGCGTGGACCTCGCTGCGAATCCGCGAGATGGCGCTCGAGATGCTCTGGCTCACGCTCGTGATCCAACCCGCTGCGCTGGTCGGGACTCTGCTGGCGAACTTGCTGATCCACGTCCTCGATCCAGGGTCCGGGGACAAGGGCGAGGCAGGATTCGTCCTCTCCCACTCGATCCTGCACTTCCTCCTCGGCGGCATCGCCGTCGGACTCGTGATCTGGCACTTCGAGTGCAGACGCTGGGGACTTTCGCGCGGGCTGGCGTGGACGCTGACGCTGGTCGGGGCGGCCCTGGTCAACCCCGGCTTCGGCGGCTACGCGCTCGCGAACCTCGTCTAGCGGCGCTCGCGGTCAGCGGCCGCTCGCCGCAACTCGACCTCGCCCAGCGGCTCCGAGTGCGCGCGCCAGCTCGCGGCCCACTCGCCCGCCACGTCCACGCCGCGCGCCCGGTTCACCGCAGCGATCACCAGCATCGCGATCAGCGCGCCGAGCGAGGCCAGCGCCATGTCCTTCTGAGCGTCCCACACGTCGCCCTGCGTGCCGAGATAGGCCGCGCCGAGATCGCCGCCGAAGAGCAGCGCCGAGCCCCACTCGATCAGCTCGTAGAGCATCGAGAAGGCCATCGTCACGTCGAGCGGCAGGTAGTAGCCCCAGAAGCCGCGCACATGCACGACGCGCAGGAAGATCTCGCGGATCGGGTAGGCGAGCAGCAAGCCGAACAGGAAGTGCACCAGGCGGTCGTAGTGGTTGCGCTCCGTCAGCGTCGAGGAACGGGAACCACTCGCGGTAGGGCACCTCGCGTAGGTGTAGTGCGCGCCGATCGCGTGCAGGCCGAGGAAGACGAAGATCAGCGTGTACGAGATGCGCGAGAAGGGGAAGGCGTTGCGCGTGAGCAACAGCACAGCGACGAGCGCGACGGCGAGCGCGTTCTCGAGCCACCAGTCGCTCGGGTAGAGCGGGTGGATGCCGGAGACGCCGACGGCGAGCGCGAAGAGCAGCGTGCAGCGGTAGAGCCAGCGGCGGTAGGGGCGCGCGGGGTCGGGTCGCTCCGCGGCTTGCGTGCTCACGCGCGCTCCACTCGTACGGCACGTGCCTCGTCAACTCGCATTGGACTTCGCGTGCCGGATTCTGCCTTCCACTTCAGGAACAGCGTTTACCCAGCGCAGTTCGATTTCCGGGTGGGCCGTTGCATAGACCCGGAATATCTCGTCCGCGAACGCCGGGCCAATCGACTCGACCCCTGCGAAGTCGAGGGACACGTGGCGGAAGTTCTCGCAGCGCGACATGACGCGTTTGGCTTGCGAGCGGGAAACGAGCTGTTCTCTGCCGTAGCGAGCGAGGGCGACGACGATCTGCGTGGTAGAGAAGGAGTAGTCGCCTTCCGGGCCCGCGAAGCGATCGAAGATCTCCTTGGTCGTCCGTTTGGACGAGGAATCGATGGACATCGTGACCAGCGTCGAGAACAGCGCCGGTGTTTCCGTGGCCTCGATCAGCGTGGAGCGATCATCACCCTGGCGATGGATCAGCTTGAGGAAGTGCGAGTCGATCTCGAATCGGTCGAACATCCGTGAAGAGAAGAAGATCCCTTGGCCGGTGTGGTTCGTCGGATCCGTGGTGAGCTTGCCCTTCGTCAATTCGAATACAGCGTGTCGCTCGTCGGCGAGGCCGAGCGCAGCCTGGATCTTGCGGAAGATCCCGATGCCATCGTCGCCGACGAAGATCTCGATGTGGACGGCGTTTCGCTGGACGCCAGTCGTGAGATGTTGCGCCTCGGAATGGTCGATGGCGTTGTTGAACATCTCGGTGAACCCGTAGTGACAGATGCTCTCCACGTTCGTGGATACGCCTGCGAGATGCGGCTCGATCTCACGCCTCCAGATCTCGTCCTCCGCGAGGCCCTTCGTGAGGGGCAGACTCACCGAGTGATTCGCCAGTTCCGGCAGGGAGTAGGTTCGCCCGCGGGTCTCTCCGCTGGCCACGAGTAGACCCTCTTCGAGAAGTGCGCCGATGTGGCGGGCAACGGCTTGACGGGTGATGTCGAACTCAGCCTGGGCACGCGCCGCCAGGCCCCTTGGCTGACGCGCTGCCTCACGCAGGAGGAATGCGCGTATCTCACGGGATCGGTCAGGGGACTCGCTCATGTTCGGCTAGATTGTCAATGCTCGCGATCTGCATTGTCAACACGACTGGTGCTATTGGTTGACAATGCTGTAAGTAGATGTGAACACATAATTTATATCTTTTCTTGATCGACTAGGCGCCGATCCTCGATGGTCTGGCTGCGCAGATCAGCCGGCCAACGACACGGCTACGAGCACTTGCTGCCCTTCGAGCACTCGTGCTTCCACACGTACAGCAGCACCGGGGCTGAACTCCCACTCCTCATCATCGCGAGTGACGTCCGCTACCGGAAGCAGGCGAACAGTGCTGTCGCTGATGACCTCGGCGCTCGTCGGGCGGAACACATGCGTGCCCTCTCCAAGCAACCGCACGTACACCCCACGGGTCATTTCAGCTTGTACGCCTCCGCCGTCGGCTTCACGGCGCGCGCGAAGTGCAGCGGGCGGCGCAGTCCGCCGGGGCGCGGCTCGAGGCGCGCGAGCTTCAGCCACTCGCGGTAGACCTCCATCGACTTCGTCGTGTCGACCTCGACGTCGCCGTAGCGGTCGTCCGGGCCGCGCCTCGTCGACCGTCACGCTTCTGGTGCCAGCAGTGCATGCCGCTGATCGGATCGGGCTGCACGGGGAAGGTCAGGTTCTGGTGCACGCCGCCGTCGGTCCACCAGACGCGCTTCGAGTCGGGATCGCTCGACTCGAACGGGCGCGATGTCCTCGAGGCGGCGGAAGCGGAACTGGCCGGGCGCGAGCTCCTCGCGCGTGACCTTGCGCGCTGGCCCACTGTCGGTGCCGCGGTCGTCGAAGAGGCGCCAGCGGCCGAGGTGGTGGCTGCAGGCGACGACGCCCGGGCGCATGCCCTCGGTGACCCAGGCCTTGTTGACGAAGTAGCCGATGCGCGTCGAGACGCGCACGAGATCGCCGGTCTCGACGCCGAGCAGCTCGGCGTCCTCGGGGTGGATCCAGACCGGATTGGTGTTCGAGAGTTCGTAGAGCCACTTCGCGTTGCCCGAGCGCGTGTGGATCAGCGTCGGCAGGCGGAAGGTCGGGATCAGCGCGATACTCGCCCTTGCTGCGATCGAGTGCTTGCCGGTGCACGTGGCTCTCGATGTAGCCGGGCATCGCCTGCTCGGGCCAGCCCCACTCGGCCATGCGTCTTGGCAGTAGAGCTCGAGCCGGCGCGACGGCGTCGCGAAGCCGGCGCGGGCTTGCCGCCGACGACGACGCCGACGGCTTGCCGTCCTTGGTCGACGTCGCGTCGTCGCGGTCGACTGGCCGTGCCCTCGAGTTCCTTCGCGGCGAGCGTCTTCGTGTGCGCCTTCGTAGACGTCGGTCTCGACGAGGAAGGCGCCGTGGCGGCGCATGTACTCGAGCGGCGTCATGCCCTGCTTCTTGCGCCTCCTCGGGCAGGCCCGGCACCGAGTTCTCGAAGATCCAGCGGTAGTACTCGTCGACGCGTGATGCGCTCGCCCTTGCGGTAGGGCGACTCGAAGTACTTGCGGATGCCGAGCGAGCCGTCGGGATCGATGCGCCAGCGAGAGCGCGATCCAGAACTCGTCCTCTTCCCACACCTCGCCGGGGTTGGCCTGCGTAGCGTCCACTCGATCTTCTCGCCGTCGCGCTCGCGCGCAGACGCGCAGCACGGGCTGGCGGAAGCCGATCCACTTCGCCGCGTGCGTCTCCTGGCTCATCAGGTCGTGGCGCTCGGCGCCGTGGCCCATCGGCAGCACGTAGTCGGCGTACTGCGCCGTCTCGCTCCAGGTCGGCGTGAGCGCGGCGTGCAGCTCGATCTTCGACTCGTCGCGCAGCACCTGCTCCCAGATCATGCCGTCGGGGTTGGTCCAGACCGGGTTGTAGACGCGCGTGAAGTAGGCCGCGATCTTGCCGCGGCCCTCGAGCAGCAAGTGCGGCAGCAGGTAGCTGAGCTCGTGGTGCGCGAGCGGCCACTCGCGCGGGATAGAGCAGCTCGCTCCAGACGTTCTGCGGCGGCGGCTTGCAGGAACGGCGGCGGGACGAACTTGTTCTGCGTGTTGAGGTTGGTGCCGCCCGGCGTGCCGACCGCGCCGACGAGCACGGTCAGGAACTGCAGGCAGCGCGCGACCTGCCAGCCGCCGAGGTTGCCCGAGGCGGCGTTGCGCCAGACGTGCGAGGCGAAGGCGCTGCCGGCCTTGCCGATCTCGCGCGCGACGTCGACGATCACGTCGGCCGCGACGCCGCACTCCTGCTCGGCCACTTCGGGCGTGTACTTCGCGTAGGTCTCCTCGAGCACGCGCAGGAAGCTCGTCGAACGTCGCGCGGCTCCTTCGGCGCGAGCGCTTCGCGATGAAGTCGCGCCAGTTGACCCAGTCCTCGAGGAACTGCGCGATCGAAGAGCTTCTCCTTCAGCAGCACGTTGCGCCATCGCCAGCAGCAGCAGCGCCTCGGTGCCCGGCCACGGCGCGAGCCAGAAGTCGGCCATCGACGCCGTGTTCGACAGGCGCACGTCGACGACGGCCAGCTTCGCGCCCTTCGATCTTCGCGTCGATGATCCGCTGCGCGTGCGGGTTGAAGTAGTGCCCCGTCTCGAGGTGCGACGAGAGCAGCAGCATGAACTTCGCGTTCTCGTGGTCCGGCGAGGGCCGGTCCGCGCCGCTCCAGAGCGCGTAGCCGAGGCGCGCCGCGGCCGAGCAGACGTTCGTGTGGCTGTTGTGCCCGTCGACGCCCCACGCTCTGCAGCACGCGGTCCATGTAGCCGTCGTGCCCCGGCCGGCCGACGTGGTACATCACCTCGGTCCGGCGGTTCTCGACGATCGCCTTGCGGATCTGCGCCGCGAACGCGTCGAGCACCTCGTCCCAGGTCGTGCGCTCGAACTTGCCCGCGCCGCGCGGCCCGACGCGCTTCATCGGGTAGAGGATGCGCTCGCGGGTCGTTGATCTGGTTGAGCGTCGCCGGGCCCTTGGCGCAGTTGCGCCCGCGCGAGCCGGGATGGTGCGGATTGCCCTCGAGCTTGCGGATCGTCCTTCGTCTCGTTGTCGACGTAGGCGACGAGCCCGCACGCCGCCTCGCAGTTGAAGCAGGTCGTCGGGACGAGCGTGTAGTGCTTCTCGACCTTGCTGCGGCCAGGCCTTCGCGTCGTACTCGACCCAGTCGTCCCACTCCTCCATGGGCGGGAAGTTCTCGAGCGGCGTGACCTGCATCGCGTCGGGTTCGTGGGAGCGCATGGGGGAGGGAGAGGATAGCCAAGCAGGTCCGAGCGCGCGCGTGCGCACTCGGACTTGCCGCTTCTGCGCCCCCGCGGCGCTCTCAGGACCCCGGCACGTAGAACACGTACGTGGCCGTGTAGCTCACGCGCTGTTCCTGGCCCACGTGCGCCGCGTCGGCGCCCTCCTTCGGCGGCTGGCCGCCCTTGGTGTCGACGCGCTGGATGAAGCTGATCTTCTCGAAGCGGCCCGCACCTTCGTGCGACTTGGCCGAGAGCAGCAGCCAGGGGATGTCGGCCGTGCTGGGGGCGTCGAGCTTCTGCTCGAGCTTGCCCACGACCTTGCTGCCGTCCTGCGCCTCCCACGTCGGCCCCTTGTAGTGCTTGCCCGCGTCCTTGCCCTGCGCGTCCGTCAGTTGCGCCTCGGGCGCCTTGAAGGCCCACTCGAACTGGGTGGCGTCGTCCTTCTTGGGCTGGCAGGTGTAGATCTGGACGCCGGTGGCGTGCAGTTCGAGCGCGAGCTTGTTGCCCGCAGGCACGTGCAGCTTCTCGGGCACGTCGCGGACGCTCATGCGCGGGGACGAGTTGCAGGCCAGCAGGCAGAGCGGAAGGGCGAGCTTCAGGGCGAGCTTGATCATGATCGGGGGCCTCACGGTGGGGTTGCCAGGCAGTGGAAAAGGACAGCAACCACCGAGAACTCGGGCAGACCGAAGCGATCAACAATTCCCGGAAATTCAGCCGGCGAGCGCAGCCAGGGCGGCCCGCGCCAGCGGCAGCGCGATGCGCTCGAGCTTGCGCGGGTCGGCTCGCATCTCGGCGAAGGGCGTGAACTCCGCGACGAGCAGGTCGCGGCGGACTTCCAGGCACAGGGTCCGGCCCGGGTACTTCGTCGCGAAGGCGTGCGCGAGCGTGCTCGGGTGCAGCGCGTAGGAGCCGCAGCGGGCGACCTGCAGGTCCGCTCGGAGGAGCTCGCGCACGAGCGTCTCGGACGCGAGCGTCCGGCCTTCGGGATCGTCGGCGATCAGGTCGAGCTCGGCGCGCAGCGGCCAGCTCTCGAGCTTCCCGGGCGCGTAGGCCTCGCGCAGGCGCTCGACGATCTTCTCGTCCACCGGCACGTCGATGCTGCGCGGCGCGTAGGAGTGGACCATCAGCGCCAGGCCACCGCGGCCGCAGATGCCCGCGTAGAGACTCTCGGCGAGAGCGCGGTACGCGCCGTAGCGCTGGAGCAGCAACTCGAGGTCGCGCGGGTCCTTGACCCAGACATGCACGCCAGGCGTCATCCCCGCTGGCGCGGCCTCGATCACGCGGTTGCAGTCGACGAAGGTGCGCGGAATCAGCGAGCGCAGCACCGCGACGCTGCGCGCCGGATCGGCCGCGACCACCGCCAGCGCCACGCGCAGCGCGAGCTCGGGCGCGCCGACGTCGGTGTTGACGAAAAAGAACTCGCGCAGGTCGTCGGGGTAGCTGCCGACGAGCGCGCGGCGCAGCGTGTCGTAGTGCTCGGCGCGCGTCGCGCCGTGGGGGACCTCGAGCAGCAGCGCGGGCTCGCCCTTGGCGGCTGCTCCGCGCACGAGCGCGAACTCGCACACGTCGGGGATCGAGCGCCAGGACGCATCGGGCATGCGGCAGAGATCGTACGCCGCGCGCGCTTCTCGTCCATGCGCCAGGATGCGACACTCCTGCGCGTGAAGCTGCTGCTCTCCCTGGCCCTCGTGTTTGGCACCGACAAGACGCCCTTTGCCGGCCTCACGCTGCGCAACAACCCGGAGGGCTGCGTCGTCTCGCACGTCAACCCCGGCCCCTTCGGCGGCGACGGCGTGAAGAGCGCCTCGCTCTGGCGCGGCGACCTGATCGTCTCGGTCAACGGCCAGAAGGTGAACTCGGCGGGCTTCGCGGAGCTGGTGGCGAAGCTCAAGCCGGGCGACGAGCTGGTGGTCGTCTACCGCCGGCGCAAGGACGCCGAGGCGCACCTCGGCGACGCCGTGCCGAGCGGCGATCCCGCGGGCGAGGAGCGCACGGTCAAGGTCGTGCTCGACGCGAAGGAGGACTGGACGGGCACGATCGGACGCGCGCTGCGCGCGGACGCCGTGATCCCCGAGGCGCCGGAAGGCGAGTTCGAGAAGCGCATCCTCGCCGCAGCCGACAAGCTCGAGCTGCGCACGTCGAAGGATGGGCTCGATGCGCTGCTCGGCTACGTGCGCGCGACGCAGGAACACGTGCTCGACGCCAACTCCTCGCCGCTGCTGGTGCAGGCGCTGCGCCGGCCACTCTCGCTCGACGCGATCGAGGCGACGCTCGCCGGTGCGGTGCAGGGCTTCGCGCGCGCGGCGGCCGTGCCGGGTAAGCTCGGCCCAGCGGCGCAGGAGCTCGCGCTGTGGGCGATCGACGGGCGCGCGCCCGGCGCAGCGCTTGCGCCGGCGAGCCTGGCCGAGGAGCGCAAGACCTGGCGCGAACGCGCCTGCGCGGTCGTCGCGCACCATCGCGACGACGTCTCGATCGACGCCAAGAACCCGATGCTCTCGCTGGCGCTCGTGAGCGCGAGCCCGGCGCTCGCCTCGCGCGCGCTGGCGGAGGCAGGGGCGCGACTGGCGCGCCTCGCCGAGGACGAGAAGCAACTGACGAACGCGCCGCAGCAGGGCGTGCCCGAGGCCCTGCGCGAGCGCGTGGCCGCCGCCGTGAAGGGCCAGGTTCTGGCGGCCTTCGAATGCGCCGACGGCCTGTGCGTGGTCGGCGGCAACGGCAGGAACTCCTACGAGATGTCGCAGCTCGCGCGCGTCTGCGACATCGGCGGCGACGACCGCTACACCTGGAGCGCGCCGTTCGACGGCGACGAGCAGATCGTGATCGACCTCTACGGCGACGACACCTACGAGTCGAAGGCCGACTTCGCCGGGCCGGGCGTGGGCGTCTTCGGCCTCTCGGTGCTCGACGATCGCGCAGGCGACGACACGTACACCTCGACGCGCAGGTTCAGCGAGGCCTGCGGCCTGTTCGGCATCGGGATCCTCGTCGACCGCAAGGGCAGGGACCGCTACGTGAACAGCGGCGCCGACGCGGGCTTCGCGCAGGGCGTGGGCTACTGGGGTGCCGGCATCCTGCTCGACCTCGCGGGCGACGACAGCTACGTGGGCGAGAAGCTGGCCCAGGGCGTCGGCGGTCCGCGCGGCTTCGGGCTGCTCGTCGACGTCGCGGGCAACGACGAGTACCGCGCGAACGGGCCCTCCTTCGCCAGCGTCTACGGCACCGCGGGCGCCTTCGTCGGCATGTCGCAGGGCATGGGCTACGGCATCCGTGCCGACGCGGCCGGCGGGCTGGGCGCGCTCTTCGATCTCGCGGGCGACGACAAGTACGACGTGGGGGAGTTCGGCCAGGGCTGCGGCTACTTCTTCGCGCTGGGCGTGCTGCACGACGTCGCCGGCAACGATCTCTACACCAGCCAGCGCTACGGCCAGGGCACCGGCGCGCACCAG
This sequence comes from uncultured Planctomycetota bacterium, assembly GCA_963829015.1. GTDB lineage: Bacteria > Planctomycetota > UBA1135 > UBA1135 > JADJLZ01. Next base: position 15,726 of record CAWHGR010000002.1, read on the forward strand.
GCGGCGGGCATCCTCGTCGACGGCGGCGGCAACGACCGCTACTCGTGCAAGCAGGTCGCGTTCCAGGGCGGCGCGTGGGACCAGACGGTCGCCTGGCTGCTCGACCGCGGCGGCGACGACGTCTACACGGGCTTCGGCCTGGGCCAGGGTGCCGCCGCGCAGCAGGCGATCGGCGTGCTGGTCGACTGCGGCGGCAAGGACAAGTACGACTCGGTGCAGGCGCAGGGCGAGAGCGGCGGCAACGACTACCACTACGGCGAGTGCGGCCTCTTCTCGTTCAGCGTGCTGCTCGACCTCGGCGGGCTGTCGGACGAGTACTCCAGCGGTCGCGCGAACGGCGCCCTGACGAGGACGGGCGCACGCAACGAGGCCAACCCGGCGGCTTCGAACCTCTACGGGGTCTGCATCGACGATTGAGGCCTGGCCGCGGCGCCGCTCACTGGATGATCATCTTGCTCGTGGCGATGAACTCGCAGCCCGAGCACAACTCGCCGCTCAGCACGAGGTTCACCACGGTGCCGCTCGGCATGGCCGCGAGCCCGAAGGCGTTGGCCAGCTGCGCCTTGTTGAAGAAATAGGTCAGGTCGCTGCGCCCGTCGGCGCTGGCCTGGCACTCGTCCGCGGTGGCCACGTCCCCGAAGTAGAGGCTCTTGGGTTTCACGCCCGCGAGGTCGCAGTTGCCCAGCAGGTAGGCGCGCACCGAGCCGGGCCGGATCTGGCCGGCCGGGATCTCGTCCGTCCCGAGCAGCGTGATCGGCAGCGGATCGCCGTCGAGCACGAACAGGTTGGAGCAGTCGCCCGGCAGGATGTCCATCGGCGTGTCGAGCTTGTTGACGAAGATCTCCTGCGTGCAGGTTGCAGTGTTGCCCGCCTTGTCGCGCGCGCGCCAGGTGCGCGTGATGATCCGGTCGACGCGCCGCGAGCCGCACAGGTTGGATTCGACCGAATCCGACCAGGTCAGCTTGGGGTGCGGATCCGTGTCGTCCGTGACCGTCGGGTAGCCCGTCGCCGCGGGGCAGGTCGACTGCCCGCAATCGAGGCCCGGAAACGTGCCCTTCGGACCGTAGTTGCCCGGGCAGGTGATCGTGGGCGGCGTGCTGTCGTTCGACTTGCCGCAGCCGTGATCGTCGTCGTCTCCGTCGTCGCCGCCCTTCTTGCCGTCGCCGCAGCTCTTCGAATGCTCGTCGCCCCCGGGCGCGAGGTTGAGCGCCGGCATCGGCGGCATCAGCAAGGACAGACCGGCGATGCACAGGAATGCGAATGAGGCGCGTTGGTGGAACATGCAGTGGGGAGAACGATTCCTTCGCGGCCGGTCCATGGAATCTCCCCGTGAGAGTGATTGCCTCGGACCGTCCCTCCCGGTCCGAGGAGCACCGACGACCGGCCGGCCGTCGAGTGCCTGCGTGAGAAGACCGCTAGCCGGAACCGCGGTACCCCCCCGAACGCGATCCGGCGCTTCTGCGCCCTGAAAATTCTTCCACTAGGGATGCACGTGCGACGTGCACCAGGCGCGGATCCTCTGCACGCCCGCGGCGCGCTGCTCGGCTGCCGCCCCGGCCGCGTAGCCGCTCGAGCCGAGCTCGAAGCGCCGGTAGGGGAAGAGATCGGCGAGCAGCGCCACGAGACCCTGCTCGGCGACCGCGCGCACGGCGGCGTCGGAGTCCTCGAGCGCATCGACGATCGGCGCCACGGCTTCCCTGCGGCGGAACTTCGTCAGCACGCGCACGGCCTCGGCCCTGTCGCTGCCGCCGGCGTGAGCGATCTCGAGCACGCGCGCGAAGCCCGAGGGGTCGTCGCTGCGCCGCAGCGCGTCCGCGGCCGAGAGCGCGCGCAGCGGCTCCGGCGCGCCGAGCATGCGCAGCAGCGAATCGCGCGGGATCGACACGCCGCGCGTCTGCAGCGCCTCGAGGGCCGCCTTGGCGACGAGCCCGTTCGGGCTCTCGAGCAGCTTCTCGATGCGCGGGATCTCCTTCGGCCCGGCGTGCTGCGCGAGCACGCCCAGCGCGATCTGCGCGTAGGCCGGCGCATTGGCGCGCTCGGCGATGCCCGCGACGGCGGCGACGAGCTCCTCCGAGAGGCGCGGGGCGAGGAGCAGGAAGCGCTGCAGCCTCGAGAACAGCTGGCCGTCGTCGCTGCCGAGCAGCTCCGCCAGCGTGCGGCCCTGCGCGTCGTCACCGAGCGCGAGCAGGAAGGCCGCGCAGACGGCCTGCGACTCCGGCGCGAGACCCGGCGTGGCGGCGATCTCGACGGTCTTCGCGCGTGCCTCGGGGTCCTCGACGGAGCGCAGGTGGTAGAGCACGTCGCCGAGCAGCCAGGCTTCGGTCTGAGCCGTGATCCAGGCGCGCACGGCCGCCGTGACGCGCGGCTCCTTGAGCAGGAAGACGTGCTGGAGCATCGCGCGGCGCGCCTCGGACGTCGTCTCCTTGCGCGCGAAGGCCTTGACCAGCGGCTCCAGCATCTCGCGCTCGCCCTGCTCGAGGAGTTTCGCGGCCGCTCCCGCCTGCAGCAGCGCCGAGTGCTCGAGCACGAGCTTGTGCAGCCCCGCGCGGCTGTCCTCGAGCGGGTAGAGCTGCAGGATCCAGAGTCCGTACTGCTGGCCCTGGACGTCGAAGCGCGGCAGCGACTCGACCAGCAGCGGGATCGCCGCGGGCGGCTTCTCGCGCCAGAGCGTGTTGTAGGCGTTCGCGCGCTGCTGCGGGTCGGCCGCGTTGCCCAGCGCCGCGACCAGACCCGCGAGGCGCGCGTCGGCGGCCTTCGACTGGGCCGGAGCGAGCAGCGCGAGGACCAGCAGCAGCCCCTTCATCCGCCGCCTCCGCCCGTCGTCGGGCCGCTGCCGCCGCTGGTGTTCCCGCCGCGGCGCGCGGGGCGCGACCCTTCGCCGCTCTTCGGGCCCTGCTCGGGACCGTTGCGCGATTTCGGGCGCTGGCGCTCGACGTAGGTCGTCGTGCCCGTCTGGTGGAAGGTCGCGATGCCCTGGCGGTGCAGCGCCGTGACGAAGGGCGTGTGCGCGTAGCGCTCCTCGAAGCTCGCCATGCGCGCGTCCAGCGCCAGCAGCTCCTTCTGGAAGCGCTCGCCGCCGGGCAGCTCGATCTCCAGGAAGGCCTTCGCGCCGTGGCACAGGCTGCGGCTGGTGTAGCCGATCGTGACGTTGCGCGTGTCGCCGCGCACTCCCGGCAGCTCGGGCGGCGGCGGAGCGGGCGCGTCCTTGTCGAACCAGCGCGGCGCGATCTCGCGGCACCAGCCGGCGTAGCCGACGAGGTTCGTCTTGGTCAGCTGCAGCATCACGCGCGTGAACTCGGCCACGGCCTTCGCGCGCGGGCTCGACTTGGCGCCGTCGACGCGCGCCAGGGCCTGCTCGAGCGTCGCCAGGATGCGTTCGCAATCCTTGATCCCGGCCTCCGCGCGCTCGGCGTTGCGCTCGGGCGGGCCGGAGAAGAGCAGCGCGCCGCGGCTCGATGCGCCGTTGTCGACACCGGTCCAGCGGCCCCCGCGCGGCGGCGCGCCGCGCAGCAGTCCGGCCTGCAGCGCCGCGCGCCAGGCCTCGAGCACGAGCTTGTAGGCCGGGTCGTCGTCGAGCTGGTTCTGCACCTCGCCGCGCGCGGCGAGCGAGGGCGCGAGCGGCGCGATCAGCGCGCGGTTGTAGAGCTCGTCCTCGGGCGCGTGGTCGCCCGCGCAGAACAGGCACGAACCGTAGACCATGCACTCGTGCTTGCCGGCGTTCTCCGGCTGGTAGACCCAGACGCGCCCGCCGCTGCCCGCGGCGCAGCGCGAGAGTCCGTAGCAGGCGAAGCCGCTGGGCGTGACCTCGTTGGCGGTGGTGAGCTGGAACAGCCAGCCCCAGGGCAGGTCGATCAGCGCGCTGTCGCCGCCGTCGAGCTGCGTGTCCTTGGGGTGCTCCTGCACGGGGTAGGCGGCCCAGTAGCTGTCGGCCAGGTAGCTCTCGCCGGCGAGCACGAAGAGCTTCGTCTTCGTGCCGCTGAGGCGCGCGAGGGTCGAGTCGAGGTCGTCCTCGGCGTCGCCGTTCTCGAGCGTCGCGAGCAGCAGCGCGTGCTCGCCCGAGCGCGCGGCCAGCGAGAGCGCCGCGTCGCGCAGGCTCTGGTAGACGTTCTGGATCTTCTCGTTCGGGCTCGCCAGCGCGGCGCGCACCGCGGCCAGGATCGCGGCCGGGTCCTCGCTCGGCGCGAGCAGCGGCTTGTCGCTGCCCGTGCGGCAGACGCCGATCTTGACGCGCCCGAGCAGCGCCGCGTGGCGCTCGAGCGCCGCAGCCAGCGCGTCGGCGATGCCGGCCGAGGCCAGCGAGGCCGTCGGGTCGAGCAGCAGGAGCAGCGTGCGCGGTTCGCTGCCCGTCGCGTCCTCGGGCGGGATCACGCGGTCGAACAGGCGCGCGAGGCCGCGCCATTCCTCGGTCACGTCGGCGGCGCTGGCCGGCTGCTGGGCACTTGCGCAGGGCAGCAGTGCGGCGATCCAGAGCGCTAGGACGGCGGCGCGCATCGCCGCCAGGATAGGCCAGCGGCGCGATCCGGGCTAGCGACGGGCCGGCGGGCGGGGCTCGAAGGCTTGCGCGGGGATCGGCTTCAGGTCGCGCACGATGCCCAACGCCCGCAGGCCGAGCAGGCCGAGCCAGGTGAGATCGAGCTCCCACCAGAAGAAGCCCTGGCGCACGCTGGTCGGGAAGCGGTGGTGGTTGTTGTGCCAGCCCTCGCCGAAGGTCAGCAGCGCGAGGAAGGGGTTGTTGCGGCTGTCGTCGCCGGTCTCGTAGCGCTTGCGCCCGAGCAGGTGCGAGAGCGAGTTGATCGTGAACGTCGCGTGCGAGGTGACCACGGTCGAGATCACGAAGCCCCAGACGAAGATCTGCCAGCCGCTGGTCTCGAGCTCCGGCCGCGTCGCGGCCAGCAGGCTGCCCAGGCCGAACAGCGCCACGCCGAGCAGCAGCGGCACCAGCGCGTCGAAGCGGTCGAGGAAGCGCAGCTCGGGGAACTTCGCCAGGTCCGGAACGAGCTCGAGGCGCGTGCGGAAGTTGCCCGCGTGCAGGATCCAGCCGATGTGGCTGCGCAGGAAGCCGTGGCGCCGCGGCGAGTGCGTGTCCTCCTCGCTGTCCGAGACGCGATGGTGGTGGCGGTGGTGCGCGGCCCACCACAGCGGCCCGCGCTGAACCGCGCTCGCGCCGAGCACGGCGAACACGAACTGCCAGAAGCGGCCGGTCTTGTACGTGCGGTGCGAGAAGTAGCGGTGGTAGAAGCCCGTGATGGCGAACATGCGCAACGCGTAGAGGCCGACCGCGACGGCGACCGCCACCGGGCTCCAGCCGACCCAGATCACCGCGATGCAGGCAAGGTGCAGGGCCAGGAAGGGGATCGCACGCAGCCAGTCGATCCCCGACTCGCCTTCGGGCGTAATCTGGGACCAGGAGTCGAACCAGCGCGTCAGGGAGCGCAGGGGGGAACGGCGGGCAGTCATGAGCCGCGCATCTTGGGGGGGGCTACGCATCCTGTTCAAGCCTCATCGGCAGTAGAGTAGGCGGGTATGAACCTTCCCCGACTCACCGAGCCGATGGTTCGCGACAACGGCCGCCTGCGGGTGGCCAGCTGGGACGAGGCCCTGGACCGCGCCGCCGAGGGGATCCGGAAGAGCGTAGCGGCCCACGGGCCCTCGACCTTCGGGGTCTTCAGCTGCTCCAAGGCGACCAACGAGGTCAACTACGCCGCCCAGAAGTTCGTCCGCGCCGCTGTCGGCTCGAACAACATCGACAGTTGCAATAGGACCTGACACGCCCCCAGCGTCGTCGGTCTGGCGACGGTCTTCGGAGCGGGCGGCGGAACCTCCTCGTACCGCGAGGTCGAGGAGGCCGAGGTCATCGTGCTCTGGGGTTCCAACGCACGCGAGACGCACCCGATCTTCTTCCACCACGTGCTCAAGGCGGTGCGCAAGGGCGCGCGCCTGTACGTCGTCGATCCGCGCCGCACCTCGAGCGCCGAGTGGGCCGAGGGCTGGCTGCCGGTCGAGGTCGGCACCGACGTCGCGCTGGCCAACGGCGTCGCGCACGTGATCCTGGACGAGGGGCTCGAGCACAAGGAGTTCATCGGGCGCGCGACCGAGAACTTCGCCGCCTACAGGGAGCTCGTCGCACGCTACGACCTCGAGCGCACCGCGAAGCTCACCGGCGTCGCGCCGGAGCTGATCCAGAAGCTCGCGCGCGACTACGCCAAGGCCGACAAGGCCATGATCTGCTGGACGCTCGGCATCACCGAGCACCACAACGCGGTCGACAACGTGCTCTCGCTGATCAACCTGGGTCTCCTGACCGGCCACGTCGGCCGCTGGGGCTCGGGGCTCAACCCGCTGCGCGGCCAGAACAACGTGCAGGGCGGCGGCGACTCGGGTGCGCTGCCGCACAAGCTGCCCGGCTTCCAGGACGTCGAGGACGACGCGATCCGCGCGCGCTACGAGAAGCTCTGGGGCCGCAAGATCCCGCCCAAGAACGGCTGGCACCTGACCGAGATGTTCGAGGCCATGGAGCACGGCCAGCATGACCGCCGCGTTCGTGCTGGGCGAGAACCCGGCGCAGAGCGAGGCCGACGCGACGCGCTGCCGCAGGCTGCTCGAGGGCCTCGAATTCCTGCTCGTGCAGGACATCTTCCTGACCGCCACGGCCGAGATGGCCGACGTGGTGCTGCCCGGCAGCGCCAGCTTCTGCGAGGCCGAGGGCACGGTCACCAACAGCGAGCGCCGCGTGCAGCGCGTGCGCAAGTCGCTCGAGCCGCCGGGCAACGCGCGCGACGACATCGAGATCCTGTGCGCGCTCTCGCGGCGCCTGGGCTACGAGCTGAACCTGCCCTCGCCGCGCGCGGCCTGGGACGAGCTGCGCCTGCTCTCGCCGATGCACCACGGCATGAGCTACGAGCGGCTCGAGGAACTCGGCGGCATCCAGTGGCCCTGCCCCGACGAGTCGCATCCCGGCTCGCCCTTCCTGCACGGCCGGCTGTGGGAGAACCCGGTGCGCGGCCAGAAGGCGCGGCTTCCACCCGGCCGAGGACGTGCCGCCGGTGGACAAGCTCGACCGGGACTTCCCGCTGCGCCTGACGACCGGCCGGCGGCTCGACAGCTACAACACCGGCGTGCAGTCGGGCGGCTATTCGAGCCCGCGGCGCGCGCGCGAGACGATCGACCTCTCGCCGGCCGACATGCGCGCGCTCGACCTCGCGGAGGGTGAACGAGTGCGTATCGTCTCGCGCCGCGGCGCGGTCGAGGCCCCGGCGCGCGTCGATGCGGGCCTGCGCAAGGGCCTCGTGTTCATGACGCTGCACTTCCCCGAGCAGGTCGACACGAACCTCTTGACGATCGACGCCACGGACCCGCGCTCGGGCACGGCCGAGTTCAAGGCTGCGGCGGTGCGCGTGGAGAAGCTGTAAGCTACCGGGCTGGATGGACCTCGAGCACCTGAGCGAAGCTCCGAGCGAGGCCGAGTCCGGCGCGATCGACGCGCTGCTCGGGCCGGCGCGGGCCGGCGAACACGGTCCGACGCCCAGCGAAGCTCGCGCGCGACGCACGTTCCTCCTGCCGGCGCTGCTCGCGCTGCAGAACCGCGTCGGCTGGATCAGCCCGGGCGGACTGGGCTACGCCTGCCGGCGCCTGGGCGTGCCGCCCGCGGAAGCCTGCGGCGTGGCGACCTTCTACGCGCTGCTCGCGCTGGGCGAGCGGCCCGAGAGCTTCGCGCACGTCTGCGACGACATCGCCTGCGCCGCGGCCGGCGCCGAGAAGCTCTGCGGCGAGCTCGAGGCGAAGCTCGGACCCTGCGCCGGATCCGCGCACCGCGCCGAGCCGCACGCTGCGCGACCCGGCGGAGTCGAGCGCTGGGCGCGCAGCCCGTGCCTGGGCCTGTGCGACCAGGCGCCCGCGGCGCTCGTGACCGTCGCGGGCGCGAAGCCGCTCGAGCAGGCCTTCGGCGGCGCGACGCTCGGGCGCATCCAGAGCGCGCTCGAGGGCAAGCGCATCGCTGCGACGAGCTTCGCGCTCGAGTCGCTCGGCCCGCGCAGGCTGCTCGCGCGCGCGGGCTCGCCCGAGGCTGTGTCGCTCGCCGGCTACAAGAAGCTCGGCGGCTACCGCGCTCTCGCTCGCGCGCAGGAGCTCGGGCCGGCGGGCGTGCTCCGGGAAGTCAGCGCCTCGAAGCTCGTCGGCCGCGGCGGCGCCGCGTTCCCGACCGGGCGCAAGTGGGAAGCCGTCGCGCGGCACACCGGCCGCCGGCGCCACATCGTCTGCAATGCCGACGAGTCCGAGCCGGGCACGTTCAAGGACCGCGTGCTGCTCGAGCAGGATCCGTTCGCAGTGGTCGAGGCCATGACGATCGCGGGTTTCGCGACCGGGGCCACGAAGGGCTGGATCTACTTGCGCGGCGAGTACCCGCTCGCGGCCGAGCGCCTGCAGGATGCGATCGACGAGGCGCGCGCGGCTGGCCTGCTCGCGGGTTTCGAGATCGAGCTGCGCCGCGGTGCGGGCGCGTACATCTGCGGCGAGGAGACGGCCCTGTGTGCCTCGATCGAGGGCTACCGCGGCGAGCCGCGCACCAAGCCGCCCTTCCCGGTGGATTCCGGCCTCTTCGGCGAGCCCACCGCGATCAACAACGTCGAGACGCTCGTCGCCGTGCTCGATATCGTGCGCGACGGCGCCGCGAGCTACGCGTCCGTCGGCACCGCCGGTTCGCCGGGCACCAAGCTCTTCTGCCTCAGCGGCCGCGTCGCGCGTCCGGGCGTCTACGAGGTGCCCTTCGGCACTACGCTCTCGGCGCTGATCGAGCTCGCGGGCGGCGTGCCCGGGAAGAAGCCGATCCGCGGCGTGCTGCTCGGCGGTGTCGCGGGCGGCTTCGTCGGGCCGAAGTCGCTCGACCTCGCGCTCTCCTTCGAAGCCGCGCGCGCCGCCGGCACGACACTCGGCTCGGGCGTGGTGTTCGTGATGGACGACACGATCGCGCTCTTGCCGATGCTGCGCCGCATCGCGGCCTTCTTCCGCGACGAGTCCTGCGGCCAGTGCGTGCCCTGCCGCGTCGGCACCGTGCGCCAGGAGGAGCTGCTCGCGCGTCTCGCGCGCGACGCCGCGCGCGGCGGGCTCGAGACCGAGAAGAAGCTGCTGGCCGAGCTCGGCCAGGCGATGCGCGACGCCTCGATCTGCGGCCTGGGCCAGACGGCCTCGAGCGCGGTCGAATCCGCCTTCGTGCAGCTCGAACCGCTCGGAGGAGCACGCAAGTGAGCGAGACCCCGCGCACGCTCGAGCTCACGATCGACGGCCGCAAGACGCAGGTCGCGGAGGGCACGACGCTCTTGCAGGCCTGCCAGGCGCTCGAGATCGCGGTCCCGACCTTCTGCTGGGCCGAGAACCTGACCCCGCTCAACGTCTGCCGCATCTGCGTCGTCGAACTCGAGGGCGCGCGCACGCTCGTGCCGGCCTGCTCGCGCAAGTGCGAAGCCGGCATGAAGGTGCAGACCGAGTCCGAGCGCGTCAGGCTCTCGCGCAAGCTCGTGCTCGAGCTGCTCGGCTCCTCGGTCGACATGTCGCTCGCGCCCGAGTTCGCGAAGCTCGCCGAGCAGTACGGCGCCAAGCCCGAACGCTTCGGTCCGCGCTCCCCGCGTGCGAAGCCGGGCGAGCGCGAAGCCGCCTCCGCCGGCCACCACCACTCGGACGACGGAGCGCATGCCGCGAGCGTCGCGCAACCCAAGAAGGTCGACAACGACCTCTTCGTGCGCGACTACGAGAAGTGCATGCTCTGCTACAAGTGCGTCGAGGCCTGCGGCACCGACGCGCAGAACACCTTCGCGATCGCCGTCGCCGGCCGCGGCTTCGACGCGCGCATCGCGACCGAGCTCGAGACGCCGCTGCCCGACTCGGCCTGCGTCTTCTGCGGCAACTGCGTCGGCGTCTGCCCGACCGGCGCACTGATGTTCAAGGCCGAGAGCGACCTGCGCGAGTCGGGCCAGTGGGACGAGTCGCGCCAGAAGGTCAGCGACACGATCTGTCCCTACTGCGGCGTCGGCTGCCAGCTGACGCTGCGCGTGCAGGACAACAAGATCGTGCGCGTGACTTCGCCGGCGGACCATTCGGTCACGGCCGGCCACCTGTGCATCAAGGGCCGCTTCGGCTGGAGCTTCGTCGAGGGCGGGAAGCAGCCCTGACAAGGCTGTGCCAGCCTCGTTCTCACCGACCGGTGATTACGAGGCTGGCACCGCGTTGCCGCTCAGTCGAGCGTGTGCGTCCCGTGCGTCATCGAGCTCCCCGCTCGCAACGCAGCGGCCGCCAGCGTCGTCTCGGCCAATTCCTTCTCGCTCGCGCCGGCCTGCTTCGCGCGCTTCGAGTGGATCTCGATGCAGTAGGGGCACTGCGTGATTAGCGCCGCCGCGACCGCGATCAGCTCCTTGTACTTGGCCGGGATCGCGCCGGCCTGGAATGCGATGCGGTCGAATTCGACGAAAGCCTTGAAGCCCTCGGGGGCCAGCTCGCCGAGCTTGCTGAACTTCGCCAGATTCTTCATGTCGTACATCGTGATCTCCTTGAGTTGAACCTCTTGCGGCTCACGGGAATTCGTGCGCGCGAGAGAATGTACGACGCCCGCGGGCAACGCGCAGTGCACTCGGGGTAAACCCCAGCTAGAGTGCTCGCGGATCAGGAATGCAGCGCGCCCACGGAAAGCCCGTCTCCGAGCTCCTCGGCCTCCCGCCGCAGCCGCGCACGGGCCGCGAGCGGCTGGTCGCGGCCGCGGTCGAACTCTTCTACCGCAACGGCTTCGGCGCGATCGGCGTCGACCAGGTCATCGCGCAGGCCGGCGTGACGAAGACCACGTTCTACAAGCACTTCGAGAGCAAGACCGAGCTGATGGTCGCCGCGGTCGAGAGGCGGGACGAGTGGGAGTCGGCTGCCTGGGCGCGCGCTGTGCGCAAGCACGCGGGCGACGATCCGGCGCGGCAGCTGGTCGGGATGTTCGACGTGATGGATCTGTGGTTCAACGCGCCCGACTTCAACGGCTGCATGTTCCTCAACACCGCCGCCGAGTTCCCCAACCCGCACGATCCGGTGCACAAGGCGGCGGCCAAGCACCGCCAGCGCATCCGCGGGAACTTCCGCGACATGGCGCGCAGCGCCGGAGCCGATGCGGCCAAGGCCGAGATCTTCGCCGATTGCTACACGGCCCTGGTCGAGGGCGCGCTGGTGATGCGGCACACGCAGGGCCGCAACGACGCCGCGCGCGTGATCAAGCCGGCGGTCGAGCAGCTGGTAGCGGCGTACCTGCGCTAGCGGAGGTCGATGCGCGCCGCGAAGTCACCCTGGGCTTCGATGGCGATCTCGATCGGCAGGAAGCGCCTGACGACCTCGGCGTTGGTGCGCGTGTGCAGCGAAGGCGGGAGCGTGCGGAAGCTGCCGCCGCCGGCGAGGGCGAAGGGGATCAGGAGCTGGTCGGCGAGGTGCACCCCGACGGGCGCATCGCTGCGCAGGTAGGCCTCGAGCTCGTCCGCGGCCCGGTCGGCGACGGTCCTCGCGCGCACGTCGCGCTGCCCGATGCAGGTGGCCACCTCGCTGGCATGGGCGTGTTCGACCTCGAGCATGAGGGCATTGCCGGGGCCAGCGCTCTCGACCTCGCGCGTCTCGCACTCGTCCTCGCTCCAGGAAAGGCGCTCGCGAACCCGCTCGAACTCGCGTTCGGCGACGGCTCGGGGCAGGCGCGCGAGCAGCACGGAGGCGCGCCGTGCACGCAGGCTCCCGCGCTCCAGCAGCCGGAGCGGCCGAAGCTTGCCGGTGCTCGATATGCGTGCACGCACGCGTCCGCCGCCGGCGGGATAGAAGCCGTGGCGTTCGATCGTGAGCTCGAGCTCGGCGCCCATCGAGCGCAGCACGGGCACGAAGCAGCGCTGCAGGAACTCGAACGGCGGCGCCATCGGATTGTGCGTGCCGCCTTCGAGCTCGATCTCGCTCGTGCCGCCCGCTGCGAGCAGCGGCGGCAGCACGGTCTGCAAGACCAGGGTCGTGCTGCCGGCGGTGCCGATCGCGAAGCGGTAGTTCCCGGCGCGCACCGCGCCGGGCCGGAACTCGAGCTCCTGCGAACCGAGCTCGGCCCCGCGCACGTCCGCCGAGCCGATCTCGGCCGCCGCGAGCACGCAGGTCAGGTGCTGGCGCATCAATCCGGGCTTCTTGCGCGCGGCCCGGATGCGCTCGAGGCGCACGGCCTCTCCCGTGACGAGCGAGAGGGCCAGGCACGTGCGCAGGATCTGCCCGCCGCCTTCGCCCTGCGAGCCATCGATCGTGAGATCATCGGCATCAGCCCTTCACGCACACGACCTGGCGCAGCTCGTGCACGATCTCGACGAGATCGCGCTGCGCTTCCATGACCTCGTCGATCGACTTGTACGCCACCGGCGTCTCGTCGATCACGTCCTCGTCCTTGCGGCACTCGACGCCCGCGGTCGCCGCGCGTGATCCTCGAGCGTGAAGCGCTGCTTGGCCTCGGTGCGCGACATCGCGCGGCCGGCGCCGTGGCTGCAGCTCGAGTACGCACTCGGGGTTGCCCTTGCCGCGCACGATGTAGCGAGCGCGCGCCCATGCTGCCCGGGATGATCCCGAGCTCGCCCGCGCGCGCGCGCACCGCACCCTTGCGCGTCACGAACACGTCGCTCGCCGTAGTGATGCTCGCGCGAGACGTAGTTGTGGTGGCAGTTGACCGCCTGCAGGTCCGCGCGGAACGGCGGGAGCCCTTCGCGCGTCGCAGCGCCTCGAGCACGGCCTCCATCATCAGCTCGCGGTTGGTCATCGCGAAGTTCTGCGCCCACTCGACGGCCTCGACGTAGTCGTCGAAGTGCTGCGTGCCCTCGGGGAGGTAGGCGAGGTCCTTGTCGGGCAGGTTGCCGATGGCGTCCTGCATGTCCTTCTTCGCGAGCTCGATGAAGTAGCTGCCGATGCGGTTGCCGACGCCGCGCGAGCCCGAGTGCAGCATGACCCACACGCGCTGCTCGGTCGTCGAGGCAGATCTCGATGAAGTGGTTGCCCGTGCCGAGCGTGCCGAGGTGCGCGAGCTGGTTCGCGTTCTTGATCGTCGGGTGCTTCGCGCCGATGCGCTGGAAGCCTTCGACGAGCGCCTTCCAGGCCTCCTGCGAGCGTTCGGGCGCGTCCTGCCACGCGCCCTTGTCGCGCCCGCCGCGGTTGACCGTGCGGCCGTGCGGGACCGCGCGCTCGATCGCGTGGCGCAGTGCGAGCAGGCTCTCGGGCAGATCGCTCGCCGTGAGGCTCGTCTGCACCGCCATCATGCCGCAGCCGATGTCGACGCCGACCGCGGCCGGGATGATCGCGCCGAGCGTCGGGATCACGCTGCCGACCGTCGCGCCGATGCCCCAGTGCACGTCGGGCATCGCCGCGACCCAGCCGTGGACGAACGGCAGCCGCGCGACGTTGACGAGCTGCGCTCGCGCCTCGTCCTCGAAGCCGCACGCCGCGCATCCAGGCCTTGATCGGGACGCCGCCTTCGACCTCGATCACTTCGTAGTTCGCTGCGCTCATGGGTGTGCCTCTGCGGAGGGTAGGGTTTCGTGGCCCGGCGGGCGGAGCGCTGCGGCGCGAGGATCCTCTCGTGCCGTTCGCGCCCGAAGCGCGCATCCGCTCCGCCCGCAGCCGTGTCGCCCATAAGCAGCGGGCGTGCCGCATCGCGCACCTCGAGCGCAAGCGTTTGGAGACAAAGGAGTTCGGTGGATCTCCACCGTCAGAGCGAGGGGCGGGGCAGTCGCAAGAGATAGCCAATCAGATAAGATCAGATCCCAATGGCTACGAAGCGACGCCAGACCGTGGTCCTGGGCTTCCTCGGGACCACGCTCGACCAGGCCGCCCCCGAGAAGCGCTGGGATCGTTGGCGTCCGACCGTCGACCTCTGCCGCCAGGAGGACCTGATCGTCGATCGCTTCGAGCTGATCTCGCAGCGCTCCTCGCGCAAGCTCGCCAAGCAGGTGAGCGACGACATCGCCAGCGTCTCGCCCGAGACGCAGGTGAACGTCCACGAACTCGAGTTCGACGACCCCTGGGACTTCGGCGAGGTGTTCGAGAAGACGGACGACTTCGCGCGCTCGCTCGAGTTCCTCCCGGAGGAGCAGGACTACCTCGTGCACATCACGACCGGCACGCACGTCGCGCAGATCTGCCTCTTCCTGCTGACCGAGACGCGGCACATCCCCGCGCGCCTGCTGCAGACCTCGCCGCCGCGCGGCCGCGCCGGCGGGCACGGCCAATGCCAGGTCATCGACCTCGATCTGTCGAAGTACGACCGGCTCGCGCAGCGCTTCCGCCGCGAGCAGGCCGAGCGCCTGCACTCGCTGAAGAGCGGGCATCGCGACGCGCAACCGCGCCTTCAACCAGCTCGATCGAGCGCATCGAGCAGGTCGCGGTCTCGTCGAAGGCGCCGATGCTGCTGCTCGGACCGACGGGTGCCGGCAAGTCGCAGCTCGCGCGGCGCATCTACGAGCTCAAGCAATCGCACGCGCAGCTGTCCGGCCCCTTCGTCGAGGTCAACTGCGCCGACGCTGCGCGGCGACGGCGCGATGTCGACGCTCTTCGGGCACAAAAAGGGCGCCTTCACCGGCGCGCGTGAGCCGATCGCCCCGGCCTGCTGCGCAGCGCCGACGGCGGCCTGCTCTTCCTCGACGAGATCGGCGAGCTCGGCCTCGACGAGCAGGCGATGCTGCTGCGCGCGCTCGAGGAACGGCGCTTCTTCCCGGTCGGCTCGGACAGCGAGGTCGAGCAGCGATTTCCAGCTGATCGCCGGCACGAATCGCGAGCTGCGTCACGTCGGTCGCGGCCGGGGCATTTCGCGAGGACCTGCTGGCGCGCATCGACCTCTGGACCTTCCGTCTGCCGGGCCTCGCGCGAGCGCACCGAGGACATCGAGCCCAACCTCGACTGCGAGCTCGAGCGCTTCGAGGAGCGTCACGGCGTGCGCGCGAGCTTCAACCGCGAGGCGCGCGAGCGCTTCCTCGAGTTCGCGAGTTCGCCCGAAGCCCTATGGAAGAGCAATTTTCGCGACTTCAACGGCGCGCTGGTGCGCATGGCGACGCTCGCGCCGGCAGGCCGTATCGACCGCGCGACGGTGGACGAGGAGATCGAACGCCTGCGCCAGGCCTGGGGCCGGCCAGACTTGCCCTCGAGCGGCACGCTCGAGCGTCACCTCGAGCCGCGCGCGATCGAGGAACTCGATCGCTTCGACCGGGTGCAGCTGGAGGACGTGCTGGATGTCTGCGAACGCTCGCGCTCGCTCTCGGAGGCTGGGCGCACGCTCTTCGCCAGCTCGCGCGCGCGAAAATCGAGCTCGAACGATGCCGATCGCCTGCGCAAGTACCTCGCGCGTTTCGGGCTCGACTGGAAGCGCGTGCAGGCTTCGGCCGCGCGCCTCTCAGTGTCGGGCTGAGGCGGGCTTGCCGTTGACGAGCACTTCGTCCCCGTCGACCCGGACCGTGTCGCCAGGGCGGATCGGACCGTAGGCGTGGTCGCCGATGTGCAGGATCCCGTCGAAGAAGTACCAGTGGACGTCGCCGACACGGTTGTCGTGCTCGCCGGTGGTGGAGACCTGCTCGTTGACGTCCAACTTGATGGTGCTGCCATTCTGATGGAGCTCCAACACGATCCCGATCGGCGTACGGCGCTCGCCGTTGACGCTCCAACCGTCGTCGGTGAACTCGACTTTGTCGCCACGCTTCACGCTGCCGAAGCTCTCGGCTCCCCACCAAAGCTGCCCATCGACTACGTGCAGACGTCGACGCTGGAACACGGACACCTGCCCCTCGAAGACAGCCAGCTCCAGCGTCTGGGCGGAAAGCTCCTTGGACCGGCACTCGATCGCGAGCAGACTCGAGCGCGGAGGCCCCGTATCTCGTCCGCACGCGAGGCCCGCAACCAGGAGCGGCGGAAGGCACCAGAGCGCGCAGCGCATCGCTAGCCGCGCTCGAACTCGATCAACGCTCCGCCCCACGCCAGCCCCGCGCCGAAGGCGGCCAGGATCACCTTGTGGCCCGGCACGATGCGGCCCTCGCGCAGCGCCTCGTCGATCGCGAGCGGGATCGAGGCCGCGCTGGTGTTGCCGTACTTCTCGAGGTTCGAGAACATGCGTTCGGGCGCGACCTCGAGCGCCGCGGCGGCCGCGTCCAGGATGCGGCCGTTGGCCTGGTGCGGCACGATCAGGTCGATGTCCTCGAGCTCCAGGCCGTTGCGGCTCGCAGAGCTCGCGCGTGAGCGTCGAGAGCTTGTCGACGGCGAAGCGGAAGACCTCGCGGCCGTTCATGCGCAGGTAGTGCTCGCGCGCCTCGACCGTCGCCGGGCTGGTCGGCCGGGCCGTGCCGCCGGCGGGGACCTCGATCATGGCCGTGCCGCGGCCGTCGAGGCCGAGCTGCATGTCGGTCAGATGCGCCTTGCCGCCCTCGCGGCCGAGCACGACGGCGCCCGCGGCGTCGCCGAAGAGCACGCACGTCTCGCGGCTCTGGTAGTCGGTCAGGAGGCTGAGCGCGTCGGCGCCGATCACCAGCGCGTTGGCGTAGGCGCCCGAGGCGATCAGCGCGCGCGCCACCTGCAGGGCGTAGAGGAATCCCGTGCAGCCGGCGTCGACGTCGAAGCCCATGGCGTTGCGGGCGCCGATCTTCTCCTGCACGAAGGCGGCCGTGCAGGGCACGGGCTGGTCGGGGGTGGCGGTCGCGACGATCAGCACCTCGACCTCGTCCGCTTCGAGCTCCGCGCTCAGGAGTGCGCGCCGGGCCGCGGCCGCCGCGAGGTCGGAGGTCGTCTGGCCCTCCGCCAGGATGCGCCGCTCGCCGATGCCGGTGCGCGTGCGGATCCACTCGTCCGAGGTGTCGACGAGCTTCGTGAGCTCGGCGTTGGTGAGGCGCCTTTCGGGCACCTCGGAGCCGATCCCGAGCAGCGAGACCTGCGCGAGCGGGACTGGGCGCTGGTTCGAGGCCTTCCCGCTCGGCAACGCATGGAGAGCACGCCTGCCGGTTTTCACGGTCGGGGATTGTACCAGGAGGCTCCGGCCCGACCGAAGCGTCCGGCTGCTTTCCCGCCGGGCGCGATTACGACAAGGGCGGGAGCTGCCCGGCCCGCACGTAGGCGTACTTGTAGCAGTACAGGCCCGCAGCCGCGCAGAGCGCCGCGAGGCCGAGCAGCAGCGGTGCGACCGTGTGCATGCGGGCGAGCGCGGCGAGCGCGACCAGCGCCAGCGGCAGCGCGGTGCCGAATGCGGTCCCGAGCTGGTGCGGCCGGCGGATGGGACCGAGCGCCACGACGCGCAGGAAGCCGACGGCCTGGCGCGCGTTCTCGGTCGCGTGGTGCTTGCGCAGCTCGAGCGTGACGAAGATCGAGTGCAGCGCGATGCCGATCCCGAACCAGAGCACGATCTCGGACTTGAAGGGCGCGAAGGGCATCAGCACGCCCGCGCCGAGGAACAACGCCTGCGCGACGAGGTGCGGCAGCAGCGCGCGCTCCTGCCACAGGTCGCGGCCCTCGCACTGCGCGAAGAGGAAGGCCGTGTAGCCGGCGGTCGCGAGGCCCAGCGGCAGGTTGACCCAGCGCAGCGTCTCCGCCAGCTCGTGCATGCCGAACCAGCGCGCGCCCAGGATCGCGGTCGTGACCGCGCCGAAGGCCGTCAGGATCCAGCCGCCGCGCACGAGCCAGCTCTTGGTGTTCGGCCGCGTCAGGAGGCGCAGGAAGTACTGCGGCCGCGCGAGGTCGTCGACCAGCAGCCAGGTCGTGGCGAGCAGGAACACCAGCGCGACGATCTCCGGCAGCCAATCGGCCGCGAAACCGGCCAGCCCGAAGCCCGCGAGGAAGGGCGCCAGCATGGCCGCGCCGGCCGAGATGCCCTTCGTCACGAGGTAGGCCGCCACGTGCCAGCCCCATTCGACCTTGTGGCCGGTGTCGAGCACCGTGCGCAGGTCCGGAGCCGTCGGCACGCTCGCGGGCCAGCTCTCGGGCTTGTCCTTGGGCCGGTCGCTCCAGAGGTACGTCTCGGGCCGCTCGGCGAGGCCGGGCTCGAGCGACTCGGGCAGGACGCCCTTGTAGTGCACGTTGGGGCTCGTGTTCTGCTCGGGCCGGCGCACGAGCGTCTCGTTCTCGCGCAGCATGCGGCTGATGCGCGACTGCGGGTCGTGCAGGTCGCCGGCGATGATCGCGTTCTCGGGGCAGACGATCACGCAGGCCGGCTGCAGGCCCTTCTCGACGCGGTGCGCGCAGAAGTGGCACTTCTCCGCCGCGCCCGAGTCCTCGTTCAGGTAGATCGCGTCGTAGGGACAGGCCTGCATGCAGGCGCGGCAACCGATGCAGGCGTCGCGGTCGAGGTCGACGATGCCGTCCTTGCGCTTCGAGAGCGCGTTGACGGGGCAGATCGTCACGCAGGGCGGCTTGGTGCAGTGGTTGCAGCGCAGCACCGCGAAGTGGCGCTTGACCGCCGGGAAGCGGCCCTTCTCGGTGTACTTGACCCAGGTGCGGAAGCTCGCCAGCGGCACGTCGTTCTCGGCCTTGCAGGCGACCGTGCAGGCGTGGCAGCCGATGCAACGGTGGTGGTCGATCAGGAAGCCGTACTGCATGGGGGCGCACATGATGCCGACGAGGCCGTTCCAGGTCACCCCTGCGCTCGCTAGAACGAGGGGATGCACCGCACGAGTCCGCTGCTCGAATGCATCCCCGGCCTGCGCCACGCCTTCGGCAGCGCGAGCGAGCCGGTCCCCGAGCCCTTCGTCGGCTGGTGGCCGGAAGCCTTCCCGCGCTGGAAGCAGGTGCACGGGACGCGCATCGCCGAGGCCCGCGCAGCGCGCGAGGAGCTCGGCGAGTGCGACGGGATCGTGTGCTTCGAGTCGCAGCTGCCGATCGCGGTCACCAGCGCCGACTGCGTGCCGGTGCTGATGGGGCGCACCGACGGCCGCGCCGTCGCGGCGCTGCACGCGGGCTGGCGCGGGACGCTCGCGGGGGCCGCGCTCGAGCTCGTGCGCACGCTCGTCGCGCGCGGCGAGGATCCCGCGCGCTGGGTGGCGGCCGTCGGTCCGGCGATCGGACCGTGCTGCTACGAGGTCAGCGCGGAGCTCGCGCGCGAGTTCGGCTCGGAGACGCGCATGCTCGACCTGCCCGCGCTCAATGCCGCGCAGCTGCGCGCCGCCGGAATCGGCGAGGTCGAGCTGTTGCGTGCCTGCACACGCTGCTCGCGCGACGAGCACGGCGCGCCGCTCTACGCCAGCTACCGGCGCGACGGCCGGGGGCTGCAGCAGCGCTCGTCAATCGCCGCGCGCTGAACGCACCAGCTCTTCGAGCCGGTCGAGACCCAGCTTCAAGTTGTCCATCGGCGGCCCGAAGGAGAAGCGCATCCACTGGCGGTAGGGCGAGCCGCCGCGGCGGCGCTTGCCCGGGTTGACGTCGAAGAACTCGCCCGGGACGGTGAGCACCTTGCGCTCGAGCGCCGCGCGGAAGAAGTTCATCGAGTCGTTCAGCGGCTCCGGCAGGTGTTCGAGCGTGCCCCAGCCGTAGAACGTGCTTTCCGGCCGGCGCGCGAAGCGCACGCCGATCTTCTCGAGCCGTTCGACCAGCAGGTTGCGCTTCTTGGCGAACTCGACGCGCAGCGCGTGCGTCTCCTGCTCGGCGCGCTTCTCCTCGAGCACCGCCAGCGCGGCGCGTTGCGCGATGCGCGAAGGCCCGCCGTCGATCGAGCTCGCCGCGCGCGCGAGCGTCTCCATCAGCGCCGACGGCCCAAGCGTCCAGCCCACGCGCCAGCCCGGGTAGCGGAAGCTCTTGGTCAGGCCGTCGACGAGCAGCACCGGCTCGCGCTCGACGTCCTCGACGTACTCCGCGCCGCTGACCGGACCCGCGCCAGGCTGGCCGTCCTGCGTGTAGATGAAGTGCGAGTAGAACTCGTCCAGGATCAGCGTCGTCCCGCGCGTGCGCGCGAGCTCGACCAGCGCCGCGAGGTCGCGGCCCTGGATCACGTTGCCGGTCGGGTTGCAGGGGTTCGAGACCAGGAAGGCCGAGAGCCCTTTCTCGTCGATCTCGCTCGCGATGCGCTCGACCGGCAGCTGGAAGCCGTCCTCGGCGCGCGCGCGGATCGGCACCGGCTGCACGCGCGCGAGCTGCAGCGCGAACATGTCCTCGTACGCCGTGTAGTCGGGCAGCTGGTAGCCGACCTGTCCCTCGCCGAGCGCCGCGAAGATGCGCGTCAGCGCCAGACGCCCGCCCTGCGCGACGCACACGTTCGCGGCCGTGTACTGCGAGCGCTTGCCCTTGCGGTAGATCCGGTTGTAGTGCTTCGCGATCGCCTCGCGCAGCTCGGGCGTGCCGCCCAGCGGTCCGTAGGCGTGGTCCTCGGGCTTCAATTCGATCGAGACGTGCCGCGGCGGCGCGCCGGCCATCTCGCCCACCTCGGGCTGGCCCTGGCCGAGGTTGCACCAGTCGGGGTGGCCGTTCACGAATCCGAGCTTGCTCGCTTCGTGGACGACCCAGATCACGCCCATGAAGGGCACGTCGCGGAAGGCTCCCAGGGCGGTGGTCGAGGTCATAGAGGCTACGAGTGTGCCGGGGAGTTCTCGCCGAGGCCAGAGTCGAGCATACCCTTGGATCGCGCGGTCCTCCGCTAGGAGCCGCCCATCCACCCCTCGAGGCTCCTCGTCATGAAGCTCAAACTGCTGATCGCGGCCGTCGTCATCATCGTCGGCCTGTTCCTCCTCAAGACCCAGCTGGACAAGAAGAAGGAGTACATCCCGGGCGTGCCCAGCGCGGCGGTGCCGGGCGCGAAGTCCGAGAAGCCCGAAGCGGTCAAGGACCGCCAGCACTTCATCGTCGGCTTCCTGCCCGTGACCTGCCACCTGACCTGTCCGGTGACGAGCTGGATCACCGAGCACAGCGACAAGGGCACCGTCTTCGAGACGCAGAAGTTCGGGGACTTCGCCTCGATGAAGGAGGCTCTGATCGCGCGCAAGATCGACGCGACCTTCATGATCACGCCGTTGGCGATGAAGCTCGCCTCGGACGGTGTGCCCGTGAAGATCGTCTACCTCGGGCACCGTGACGGGAGCGCGATCATCGTGCCGGTCGACAGCCCGATGAAGGACTTCAGCGACTTGAAGGGCAAGGTGGTCGCGATCCCGAGCCGCTTCTCGAACCAGAACCTGCTCATGCACCGCATGATGAAGAAGTACGGCATGAGCGACGACGACATCACGCTCAAGGAGCTCCCGCCGCCCGACCACCCCTCGGCTCTCGCCGCGAAGGCCATCGACGCCTACATCATCGGCGAGCCGCATGCAGCCAAGGCCGAGATGGCCGGAACGGGGCGCGTGCTCTACCAGTGCGGCGACCTCTGGCCGGAGTTCATCTCCTGCGGGCTCGTCGTGCGGCAGGAACTGATCCAGGAGCGCCATGCGCTCGTCGAGGAGCTCGTGCGCGGCATCGCCGCCTCGGGCAAGTGGCTCGACTCGGACGTCAAGACGGGTGCGCAGCACCGCCTGGACGCGGCCAAGGTCGTCGGCAACGTCTTCTACAACCAGAAGCCCGAACTGCTCGAATTCGTGCTCTGCAAGGACACGAATCGCGTCAAGTACACCAACCTGAAGCCCACCCAGGAGCGCTTCGACGAGATCATGCAGCTCGCTTTCGAAATGAAGGTCCTGCCGCGCATGATGAAGTTCGAGGAGTACTGCGACACGAGCTTCGCGCCGGACCTCGAGACGCTCGCGCTGCCCTGCGACCGTCTCCCCGCGCTGGCCGAAGCGGAGGCCGCGAAGAAGTGAGCAGCTGGCCGTTCGTCGCGACCGCCCTGGCCTTCGCGACGATCTACTTCACGCGCCGGTCCAGGGAGCCCTGGTCGAGGATCCTGCTGCCGCTCTCGGTTGCCGTGATCTTCGTCTGCCTATGGCAGGTGTCGTGCGAGCTCATGCGCTACGACGTGCGTCAACTCGACGGGAGCATGCGCACCATCGAGGTCTTCCCGACGCCGTGGGCCGTGCTGCTGGAGAGCCGGCAGCCGCTCCTGGATGGTGCGCTGCTCAAGTACGCGGTGGCCAGCCTCTACCGGGTGGCCTGCGGGTTCGGGCTCGCGGCTGCGATCGGCATCCCTTTCGGATTGTGGGTCGGCTGGTCCACTCGCGCGACGAAGGCCTTCAATCCGATGATCCAGGCGCTGCGCCCGATCTCGCCGATCGCCTGGATCCCGCTCGCGATCCTGTGGTTCGGGGTCAAGGACGGCTCGTGCATCTTCCTGATCACGCTCGCGTCCTTCTTTCCGATCGTCACCGGGACGATGGCCGCCGTGCGCACGATTCCGCTGGTCTACGTGCGCTCGGCGCAGAACTTCGGGCTCGACGGCCTGGAGCTCTTCCGGCGCGTGGTGCTCCCGGCCTGCATGCCGCAGATCATCATCAGCCTGCGCATCGCGCTCGGCATCGCCTGGTTGGTGATCGTGGCGGCCGAGATGATCGCGGTCGACTCGGGCCTCGGGTACCTGATCACCGATTCGCGCAATGCGAGCAACTACGAGCGCGTGATCGTCGGGATGATCGCGATCGGGTTGATCGGCGTTGGCCTGGATCTCCTCGTGCGGCAACTCGAGAAGTTCGACGAGGTTCGCTGGGGCTTTCCGAACGAGCGCTCCGGGATCGACGACCTGCGGTTGAGTTGACCATGCCCGTTTCGCAGACTGCCAGCTCCATGCCGGCTCCCCCGAGCGAGGCCCTTCAGGTCGCGACGCACAAGGTCGTCGTGCGCGGCGTGAACAAGGTCTTCCCGCGCAAGGAGGGGGAGCTCGTGGTCCTCAGGGACATCGATCTTGCGATCGCGCCGCGCGAGTTCGTCTGCCTGCTCGGGCCCTCGGGCTGCGGAAAGTCGACGCTGCTCAACCTGATCGGCGGCTTCGACCGGCCGACCTCGGGCACGATCGAGATCGACGGCCAGCCGGTCCACGGCCCCGACCCGCGGCGCGTGTTCGTCTTCCAGGAGTACGGCATCTTTCCCTGGGCCTCCGTCTGGGACAACGTCGCGCTGGGCCTGCGCAAGCTGCCGATGGACGAGCAGCACAAGATCGTCCAGCACTACATCGACCTCGTCGGACTCAAGGGCTTCGAGAAGACCTACCCGGGCGAGCTCTCGGGCGGCATGAAGCAGCGCGTCGCGGTCGCGCGCGCGCTGGCGGTGCACCCCGACATCATCTTCATGGACGAGCCGCTGGGCGCGCTCGACTCGCTGACGCGGCTGCAGATGCGCGCCGAGCTCTTGCGCATCTGGCAGACCGAGAAGATGACGATCCTCTTCGTCACGCACGACGTGGACGAGGCGCTGCAGCTCGCCGACCGGATCGTGGTCATGTCGCCGCGGCCGGGGCGCATCGCCGAGATCGTGCCCGTGCGCGCGCCGCATCCGCGCGACATCGGCAGCCAGGACTACGGCCGGCTCAAGAACCGCCTGTACGAGCTGCTGGGCGTCAGCCACTCGATCTGAGCACGCCTTGGAATGGATTTCCGCTTCGGGTTCGAACGCGTCCGTATTCGAAATGAGAACTCCTTGAGAACCTAAAGATTGCCGCGCCGGGATAGCGACATGAGCGCTGGAACAAGGAGTTTCCATTTTGCGCTGTCCCCGTCCCCCGGAGCTCGTCGCGTTCGTCGCCGCATCGCTGTGCGGCGCTGCACTCCAGGCCCAGGAGCCGCCGAGCTACGGCCTCACGGGTGACTGGGGCGGCCGGCGCGCGCGGCTCGAGGAGCAAGGCTACAAGTTCGATCTCGGCCTGACCTTCGAGGCCAACCGCGTGCTCTCGGGCGGGCTCCAGCAGCACACCAGCGCGCACTCGCTGCTCGACCTCGTCGGCAGCTTCGACCTCGAGCGCATCGCCGGCTGGAAGGACGCGCAGGTCGGCTACGAGGCCTACGTCATCAGCGGCCACGATCCTTCGGAGGACGTCGGCGACTACCAGTCCTTCTCGGACATCTCCGGCGAGCACCGGACGCAGCTCGCGCAGCTCTTCTACGAGCAGTGGTTCGCCGATCGGACCCTGCGCCTCAAGCTCGGGAAGATGGACGCGAACTCCGACTTCGGCGCGCCGGCGAACGGCACCGAGAGCATCCACTCCGGTTCGGCCTACAGCCCGACCGCGTTCACGATGGTGACCTATCCCGATCCGGCGACGGGCATCGTCGCGGGCTGGGTGCCGAACGAGAGCTGGTCACTCGGCCTCGGCGTCTACGACGGCGCGGCCATGGCGGGGGTCCCGACCGGCAGCCTCGGGCCGGCGAGCTTCTTCGGCGATCCGCCGGGCCTGTTCTTCATCGGCGAGCTCGGCCGGCGCTGGAAGCTGGGCGCGCACGAGCTCGCCGGCGGCGCGACGCTGGGCGCCTGGCGCCACAGCGGGACCTTCGACAACGTCTTCGGCAGCACGACGCACGCGACCGGCGGCTTCTACGGCACGCTCGACCAGGAGCTCTCGCGCGCCGGCGAGGGCGATAGCGGCGGCACCAAGTCCGCCTTCCTGCAAATCGGCCTGGCCGACGAGGACGTCTCGCCGGTCGACAACCACTTCGGCATCGGCTTCCATTGGACCGGCTGCTGCTGCGCGCGCCCGAACGACGCGCTGGGCGTGTACCTCAGCCGCGCGCACTTCAGCACGGGTGCCGGATTCAGCGCCGACGCGGAGACGGCCTACGAACTCGGCTACCGCTTCCAGTGCTGGCCCGGTTTCGCGCTGCGGCCGGATCTGCAATACATCACCAGCCCTGGCGGCGACGCGAGCATCGACGACGCGCTGGTGTTCAGCTTGCGCTGCGAGCTGGGCTTCTGAGGCCGACGAGACCACCGACGCGGGTCGGAAGGCAGAAGAGAGGGGCCGCTCGCGGATGGGGGATCCGCGGGCGGCCCGACGCCGGGGGCAGGGAGGAGGGGAGTGTCAGTGCGCCAGGCGCACGCGCAGTTCCTGGACGCCGTCCAGCGACGGCAGTTCGAGATCGAAGTGCGCCCGCACGGGGCGCTTGTGCCGGCCGACCGGCGCGGGGGCGCTGGCGCTGACCGGTCGTGCGAAGAGCACCTGGCCGTCGGCGGCGAGACCCTCGACGACGAAGCTCGTGCGCGTGATCGTCGCGGGCCACTGGATGCGCGCCTCGAAGGCGAGGTGTCGGTTGCTGCGCAGCTCGGCGCGCGCGTCGCGCAGGAATCCTGCCTCTGCGACGGTGGTGCGCGGGCCGGCGGCGGCAGCGAGTGTGCAGAGGGCGAAGGCGAGGAACATGGACACCGAAATCTACCACGCCCTGGCGCGGCCGGCGGGGCGCGGAACCCCTTTCCCTCAGCGTTTCGCGAAGGGCGCGCTGCCGACCAGGAAGCTGCGCATCAGCTCGTCGAAACGCTCCGGCTCGTCGAGCATCAGGAAGTGCGAGACGTTGTCGAGCATCTCCCAGCGCAGGCCGGGCGCGAGCTTCTCGACGTAGGCGCGGTAGGCCGCGTCCCAGGCCGGCTGCTTGGCCAGCACCAGCATCAGCGGCACGCGGATCGGCTGCGCGCGCCAGAGCTCGGGCTCGAAGGTCTGCTCCATGCTCGAGAGCAGCACGCGCTGCAGCGTGCCCAGCATCACCGCGCGCACGTGCTTGCGGTCCTCCGCGGAGTGCATCGGCGCGAGCATCCCGTCCACGAACTTCGCGGCCCACTCCTTCCAGCCCGGACCGGAGAGCGGCGCGATGAGCTTGCGGCCCTCCTCGGGGCTGTCGAAGAACGACTTGAGCGGCCCGTCCACGATCACCAGTCCGGCCACGCGCTCGGGATGCAGCTCGAGGAAGCGCCGCACCGTGATCGCGCCGTTCGAGTGGCCGACCAGCACCGCGCGCGCGATGTGCGCGTCGTCCAGCACCGCCAGCAGCGCCTCGACCATCTTGTCCACCGTGTAGACGATGCGCGGCTTGTCCGAGGCGCCGTGGCCGGGCAGGTCGAGCGCGATGCGGCGCCAGGGCGATAGGCTCTCCATCTGCTTCGACCAGACGCTCCTGTCCCCGGCCCAGCCGTGCACGAAGACCAGCGCCTCGTCGCCGCCGCCGCGGTTCTCCCAGGCGATCTGGTCGTCGCCCCAGTGCGTGACGCGCGGGCCATCGGGCTGCGGCTTCACGCCGCTCACGGCGCAGGCGCAGACGAGAGCGGCGACGAGCAGCAGCGGGAGGAAGAGGCGGGGCATGCGGCGCGCGATTCTATTGTGCGCCGGCGTAGAATCCCGTCCCGAATGCCCGAGTTGCCCGAGGTCGAGACCGCCGTGCGCCTGCTGCGCCCGCAGCTGGTCGGTCGCACGATCGCGTCCGCGCGCGTCTACTGGCCGCGCACGATCGGCGGCCAGCGCACGGCCGAGTTCGAGCGTGCGGTCGTCGGGGCGCGGGTCAGCGGCCTGCGGCGGCGGGCCAAGTACATCGTGGCCGACCTCGAGCGTCAGGGCCGCGGCGCCGGCGCGCTGCTGGTGCACCTGCGCATGACCGGGCGACTCTACGTCGAGGGCGCGCGCGCGCCGCGCGACAAGTTCGTCAAGCTCGAGCTCGGCCTCGATCGCGGCCGCGTGCTGCGCTTCCTCGACGTGCGCAAGTTCGGACGCTTCCTGCACGTCGCGGATGCGGAGGAGCAGCTCTCCGGCCTCGGCCCGGAGCCGCTCTCGCCGGGTTTCCGCGCCGAATGGCTCGCGACGGAGCTCAAGGCGCGGCGCCGGCGGATCAAGCCGCTGCTGCTCGACCAGCAGTTCCTCGCCGGCATGGGCAACATCTACACCGACGAGTGCCTGCACCGCTCGGGCATCCACCCGCTGGCGCGCTCGGACCGCATCGACGGCGAGCGCGTGAAGCGGTTGCACGCGGCGATCCGCTCGACGCTGCGCGCGGCGATCGCGCGCGAGGGCTCGAGCTTCGACACGTTCTACCGCACGCCCGAAGGACAGCCGGGGAGCTACCAGGACCAGTTCCGCGTCTACGGCCGCGAGGGGAAGCCCTGCCGCGAGTGCGGCGAGCCGGTCTCGCGCGTGCTCGTCGGCCAGCGCGGCACGCACTTCTGCAAGAGCTGCCAGAAGCGCTAGGCGCTCGCGGCGGCGCCCGCGCGCTTGCGCCAGAGCTCATCCAGCGGCTTCACGTCCGGCCACTGCTCGGCGCAGATCGCGAGGTAGATCGTCACGTCGTCGGGCGCGAACTTCCTGTCGAGCTCGTTCAGCGCGGACACCAGCTTGTCCACGGCGGGCTTCTGCGCGTCCACGTCCTCGATCATGCCGTCCTTGTGCTCGACGCCGGTCGCGTCGAGGAAGCCGGTGACGAGCTCCTTGCAGTTCTTGATCAGGTAGGCGCCCAGGATCTCGTACGCCATCTGCGCGTTGTGCGAGCCCTCGAGGATGCGCCGCGCGGTGCGCGCGCGCTGGTCCATGGGCAGCTTGCGGATCGCCTGCGGGCGGAACTTGAGCAGCTTCGCGACCTCGCCGTCGAGCGGGCCGAAGCCGTGCTGTTCGAGGCTCTGGTAGATGGCGAGGAAGCGCTCCGGAGTCATGCGCTGGAGCTGTTCGAGGACTTGCATGGGGCGGAGAGTGTAGCGGTTGCGCTCGCGACCGTGGAGGGGATACACCATGGGCTGCTGATGCCGAACGCGAGCCCCCCGCAGCCGATCCCCGAGCATCCGCTGCGGGGCCGCCACTACCGCTACTACGACCTCGTGATGGCGGCCTTCGTGACGGTGCTGCTGTGCTCGAACCTGATCGGGCCGGCCAAGACCTGCCAGCTCGATCTGTTCGGCACGACGCTGGTCTTCGGCGCGGGCAACCTGTTCTTCCCGATCTCGTACATCTTCGGCGACGTCCTGACCGAGGTCTACGGCTTCGCGCGCACGCGCAAGGTCATCTGGGCCGGCTTCGGGGCGATGCTCTTCGCGACCGCGATGACGCAGATCATCCTGCACATGCCGCTGGCGCAGAGCGAGTCGTTCAACAAGGTCCTGCAGCCGGCGCTCGAGACCGTCTTCGGCGGCACCTGGCGCATCGTCGTGGGCTCGATCATCGCCTTCTGGGCCGGCGACTTCGTCAACGGCTACGTGCTGGCGACGCATGAAGGTGCTGACGCGCGGGCGCTGGCTCTGGTCGCGCACGATCGGCTCGACGATCGCTGGCCAGGCGGTCGACAGCCTGATCTTCTACCCGCTCGCGTTCTACGGGATCTGGGAGACGAAGACGCTGGTCGGCGTCGTGGTCTTCAACTGGTTCTTCAAGGTCTCGGTCGAGGTCGTGCTGACCCCGCTGACCTACCTCGTGGTCAACTTCCTGAAGCGCGCGGAGCGCGAGGATTTCTACGACGTCGACACGGACTTCACGCCCTTCTCGCTGCGCGATTGATACGGAACACGGCATTCTTCTCCCCGATTCGCGCCGGGGGGGCCGGAGCCTGTTGCGCGGTGCGACGCACGGCGAATCGGGGAGAAGAATGCCGTGTTCCGTATATCATCCCTCGGATGAAGCACCGCTGCCTCATCCCGGTCCTGGCCCTGGCGCTCCTCTCGTCGGCACGCGCGCAGTCCCCCGAGCTCGATCCGATCAGTGCTGCGCTCGCGGAGCCGGCCTCGCCGAGCTGGAACGCGGACACGGCCACGCTGCGCATCGGCTACGGCTCGGAGAAGCTCTTCGAGGGCGCCGTGCGCGTGCGCGCCTCCGAGGGCGAGGAATTCCGCGCCGCGCAGCCGGGCGAGGTGCTCTTCACGCCCGCGCAAACGACCGGCGCGCGCACGGACCAGACCTGGAAGTTCGAGCCCGCGCCCGGATCGGGGCTGACCGAGGTCGTGCTCGTGGGCGAGCTGCGCACCAGCGCCGAAGGCCTCGCGGCCGAGACGCGCGGCGCCGAGCAGCAGCGCTTCCCGCTGGTGCGCACGAGCGTGGGCCCGAGCCGCAGCCTGCGCAACAACGCGGTCTACGACCGGCACTGGGACTGGCTGCTGGTCGGCCCCGGCAGCGGCGCGACGCGCATCGCGCTCGCCAAGCGCGACGCCGACTCGCTGCAGTTCCACTGGGAGGTCCGCGGCCCTGCGCTGCAGCTCGAGTTCCACCCGCTCTGGTTCCAGCAGCACCGCAACCTGCCGCACTTCCGGCCCTGGACCTACAAGGTCTTCAAGGACTCGGTCAGCGGCTGGTGCTCGTGGTGGGCCTACCGCGACGCGATCGACGCGGCGAAGCTGGGCGCGGTGGCGCAGGCGCTCGCGGCGCAGCACATGTCCGACTTCGGCCTGCGCTGGCTGCAGCTCGACGACGGCTACCAGACCGGCATGGGCATGCCCGAGGGCTGGCTCAGCTGGGACGCGAAGAAGTTCCCCGCGGGCGCGGCCGGCGCGGTCGAGCTGATCACGCAGAACGGCTTCCAGCCCGGGATCTGGGTCTACTCGGCCTTCAACGACGAGGCCGTCGCCAAGCAGCACCCGGACTGGTTCGTGCACGACGCGCAGGGCGCGCTCGTCAAGGGTCCGTGGGTGAACTACGGCCTCGACGCCAACAGCGCGGCCGCGCTCGACGCGCTCGTGAAGCCGACCTACCAGGGCCTGAAGAAACTCGGCTTCAGGTACATCAAGGTCGATTCGCTGCGGCACCTGCTCTACGACGCCTACGACCACGCGCTGCCGGCGCTGGAGAAGGAAAACGCGACGCCCGCGAGCACGCTGCGCAAGTACCTCGAGGCGGTGCGCAAGTCGATCGGCAGCGATACGTTTCTGCTCGCCTGCTGGGGTGTCCTGCCCGAGGCGATCGGACTCGCCGACGGCTGCCGCCTGGGCGGCGACGGATTCGGCCCCGCGACGCTGCAGCAGTACAACTCCTGGAACGGCCTCGTCTGGCGCAACGACCCGGACCACTGCGATCTGATGCCGCGCTGGAAGGACGTCGCCGGCAAGGGCGATGCGGCGCTGGCCGAGGCGTGCAAGGACTCGATCCTGCGCCCGACGCTGGTCTCGATGGCCGGCGCGATGCTGATGCTCAGCGACCCGGCCGAGGTCTACGCCGACGCGCGCAACCTCGAGGGCGCGAAGCGCGCCCTGCCCGTGCTCTTCAGCGTCCCGGGACAGATCTACGACTTCGACCCGCGCAAGACCGACGCGCTGCTCGCGGGCAAGCGCACGGCGATCCTCTCCGGCAAGGATCCCAGCCCGATCGACGCCGAGCAGCAGGGCACGCTCGCGCCCTGGTGGCTGATGGAGATCGACAAGGTCTTCGAGCACTGGAACGTGCTCGCGCGCTTCGACGCGGCGGGCAAGGGCCTCGCCGAGTGCGACGTGCGCTTCGAGGACCTGGGCCTCGACCCGGCCTCCGAGTACCTGGTCTACGAGTTCTGGTCGAAGCGCCTCGTGCCCGTCTCGCGCAGCAGCTTCCGCGCCCCGGCGGGGGAGCAGGGCGCGACGCAGGTCTTCGCCATCCGCGAAAAGCAGCCGCACCCGCAGCTCCTCTCGACCTCGCGCCACATCAGCCAGGGCGCGGTCGAGGTCACCGAGCTCGAGTGGAACCCGGGCACCGTGGCGCTGGGCGGCGTGAGCAAACTGCTCGCCGGCGATCCATACGAGATCACGCTCAGCCTGCCCCCGGGCTGGAAGCCGCTCAAGTGCAGCATCGGCGTGAGCGAGTGCACGTTCAAGGTCGAGGGCGAGCTGGTGCGCTTCTCGCTCACGCCCGGGGCGACGATGCCGAACTACTGGACGATGACGTTCCAGAAGCCCTGAAGAGGCGGTGCGGAGAGCCGCTGGCGTCCGTCCTTCGCCAGCAAGGTGGCACCCGCGGGCAGCCGTGCTAGGCTGACTGCATGTCGAGCCTGCTCAAGCGCATCACGACCGATCCCGAGCAATGCGGCGGGCGCCCCTGCGTCCGCAGCCAGCGCATCCGCGTCACGGATGTTCTCGAACTCCTGGCCGCGGGTGAGACGGTAGCGCAGATTCTCGCCGAGTATCCCTACCTCGAGGCCGAGGACATCTCCGCCTGTCTGCTCTACGCCGCCCGGCGCCTCGATCATCCCACCATCGCAGCCTGACGCGCGCCGTGCGGGTCTGGATCGATGCCCAACTGCCGCCCTCGCTCGCGAAGTCACTTCAGCGGGCCTGCTCGGTCGAAGCGCACCACTTGCTCGATCTCGGACTGATTCACGCCAAGGACGAGGAAATCTACCGTGCGGCCGCCAAGGCCGGCTCGATCGTGGTGACGAAGGACTCGGACTTCGTCCGAATTCTGGAGAGGCTCGGGCCGCCGCCACAGGTGCTCTGGCTCACGATGGGAAACGTCGGCAATGCGGAGTTGTGGCGTGTCCTGGAAGTTCAGTGGCCCAGGGTCCGGACCCTCTTCGAGTCAGGTGAACCTCTGGTCGAGATTGGCCGCGCGTCCTGAGCGCGCTGTCGCAGGCAGAACCCGTCCGAGGTCGTCGCAATCGGGGCGAGTGCAGAGATCTCCGTCCGGGAGATCGATCGCCGCCGCGCCCGCTTAGCCCTCTTCCTCTTCCTCCGCCTCTTCCTCTTCCTGCTTCTCCGCGTTGCGCGCGTCGATCTCCGGCTGCGTGGCCTTGCGCACGCTGGCGACCTTCAGGTCGAAGGTGATCTCCTCGCCCGCGAGCGGGTGGTTGGCGTCGAGCGTGATCGCCTCGGGGGCGATCTCCACCACGCGCATCTCCATCTCGCCCTTGGGCTCCTCGCCCTCCTCGCCCGAGACCTCGATCGAGACCCAGTCGCCGGGCACGATTTCGGCGTCCTCGGGGAACTCGCTGCGCGGCACGGCCACGATGCCGTCGGGGTTGAACTCGCCGTAGGCGTCGACGGGCGCGAGCGTGACCACGACCTTCTCGCCCACGTCGCGGCCGGCGAGCTGCTTCTCGAGCTTGGGCGGGATCTCCTCGTTGCCGTGCAGGTAGGACATCAAGGACCCCGCCGAGGAGGTCTCGATGACCTCGCCCTTGGAGTTGCGGAGCTCGTATTCGAGCTCGATCAGACAGCCGTCCTCGATCTTCACGCGCTGGTATTCAGGCTGCGTTCCTGGCCGGGGGCAGGCGCCGGGCTCGGGGAGGCGCCGTTCTCGGGCGTCGGGGTGCCGGCGCCGTTGCCGTTGCCGTTGCCGTTGGGCACGAGGTTGCCGAGGTTGACCTGCGCGGGCCAGGTCGGGAGCGAGTAGCTCTGCTCGGGCTTGCCGTTCTTCTCGCGCACCAGGTACGTGTAGCCGTGCAGGCCGGCCTCGTAGCGCGCGTAGATCAGGGCCGATTCCTCGAAGGTGATGCGGCCTTCCTCGAGCGAGTTCTCGACCGAGCGGCGCAGGTTGGAGAGCAGGTCCGACTCGAAGTACTCGACGTACTCGAGCACGTCGTGCACGCGCTCGCCGCGCAGGACGTGCGTCAGGCGCGGGCGGCCGGCCTCGTCGAGGTCGACGTGCACGACGTTCGTGTCGCCGAAGAGGTTGTGCATGTCGCCCAGGATCTCCTGGTAGGCGCCGACGAGGAAGAAGCCCACGTAGTAGGGCTCGTGCTTGGTGAGCGGGTGCAGCTCGAGCGTGCGCTTGACGTCGCGCAGGTCGATGAAGCGGTCCACCTTGCCGTCCGAGTCGCAGGTGATGTCGGCCAGGATCGCGCGGCGCGTGGGCTGCTCCTGGTGGCGGTGCAGCGGCATGATCGGGAAGAGCTGGT
The DNA here is from genome assembly GCA_963829015.1 of uncultured Planctomycetota bacterium. Taxonomy (GTDB): domain Bacteria; phylum Planctomycetota; class UBA1135; order UBA1135; genus JADJLZ01. Next base: position 48,359 of record CAWHGR010000002.1, read on the forward strand.
GGATGGCCCAGGAGTCCGGCACCGACTGGAACAGCGAGAAGTTGAGGAAGTACGTGTCCGCCATGTCGCGCTCGAGGTTGGCGAGGTCGTCGGGCACGTAGTCCAGCGAGCGCGCGATGCGCAGGATCTTCTCGCAGGTCCTCCAGAAGAACTCCTCGACGCGCGCGCGCTCGCGCATGCCGACGTGGCCGACGTTGAAGAGCACCATCGCCTCGTCGCGCAGCTGCACGGCGTCGTGGTAGGACTCCTGGTAGTTCTTGGCCGAGACGTTCTCGCACACGGTGGCGAGGTTGTGCACGCACTCGTGCTCCTCGGTCCCCGGCGCGATCGCGACGCCGATCGAGCTGAACTCCGAGGTGCCCAGCACCTCGGTCACCAGCACGGCGTGGTGCGCGGTCAGCGCGCGGCCGGACTCGGTCACGATTGCCGGCTGCGGTATCTCGGCCTCGGCGCAGGCCTGCGCGAGGTGGTAGACCACGTCGTTGGCGTACTCCTGCATCGAGTAGTTCATCGACGACTCGAAGTTGGTCGAGGAGCCGTCGTAGTCGACGCCCAGGCCGCCGCCCACGTCGAACCACTTGATCTTGCAGCCCATGCGCGTCAGCGAGACCAGCGTGTAGGTCGCCTCGCGCAGCGCGTTCTTGAGCGAGCGGATCTCGGGGATCTGGCTGCCGAGGTGGAAGTGCAGCAGCTCCAGGCAGTCGAGCATGCCCTCCTTCTCGAGCTCCTCGACCATCTGCACGATCTCGCGCGTCGTCAGGCCGAACTTGGAGCGGTCGCCGCCCGATTCCTGCCAGCGCCCCGCGCCCTTGCCCGAGAGCTTGGAGCGCAGGCCCATCTTGGGCCGGATGTCGAGCGTCTTCGCCACGCGCAGGATCGTCTCGACCTCGCTGTACTTCTCGACCACGATGATCGGCGTGATGCCGAGCTTGGTCGAGAGCAGCGCCATCTCGATGTACTCGTCGTCCTTGTAGCCGTTGCAGATCATCAAGGAGCCGCGCCCGGCCATCAGCGCCACGACCGCGATCAGCTCGGGCTTCGAGCCGACCTCGAGGCCCATGTTGTGGTTGGCGCCCTCGCTGAGCAGCGCCTCGACCACGTGCCGCTCCTGGTTGACCTTGATCGGGAAGACGCCGCGGTAGGGCGCCTCGTAGTTGAACTCGCGCCGCGCGTTGTTGAAGGCCTCGTTCATCGCGCGCACGCGCGCGCGCAGGATGCCGTCGAAGCGCATCAGGATCGGCGTCGAGACCCCGCGGCGCAGGATCTGGCCCAGGAGCTCGTACATGTCGATCCCCGGACGCGTGGGCCGGTCAGGCCCTTCGGGCCGGACCTCGACGTTGCCCTTCTCGTTGATCTGGAAGAACCCGAGGCCCCACTTCGAGATGTTGTAGAGATTCTCGCTGTCCTGGTGCGTCCACCTGGCCATCAGGGGCTTGCTCCGTCCGTCATGGTTTCGACTGTCGTCAGGGTTCGACGCCTGAGGTTGGAGTCCAGGCGAGGACCCTATGTTAGCGAGTGCGGCCGCCAACGGTAGCGGCGCTTCCCCGAGGAATCTTTGTTCCCGAAGGCTCGGGTTCCCCGACCGACGGTCGCTCCGGCTCGGCCAGCCCAATCATCGGGCAGAGCAGTTCGCCTTGCTTGCCCGACCACAGGCCGCGCATCCAGCCTTCGATCGCCGGCGCGTCGATCTCCACGCGACCGTCCTCGTGGATCCGGCCGACGTCGTTCCGGGGGTGCGAGAGGGCCACGGTGCACTTCGAGAGGCGCCCGTCGGCGCGGACGATGAAGGAGTTGCCCTTGGCCGCGTAGCAGGCCTCCGCCACCGGTTCGGCAGCGGAGGGCCGTGGACGGCCGGCCTCCGCGATTCGCCTCAGCCGTGTCAGCGTCCGCTCGCACTCCCTTCCGAGCAGGACCTCGAGCTGGCCGTCGTTCGGTCCGCCGAAGCGCTGCAACGGCTTGAGCCTCGGGGTGAAGCGCGGATCCGAACCGAACTCCTCGAATACCTGCTCCAGGAAGCGCGGGATCGCCGCCACGTTCTCGGCGTCTACGTGGATGCGCACGAGCACCTCGAACACGCCCTCGACTCCGCGGAGGGCCAGCAGGTTGGACCAGATGCGGTCGAAGGTCGGGCGGCCGCCGGCGAGCTTGCGCTGCCGGTCGTGCACCTCGCGGGCCGTCGAAGGCGATCTGATACCTCGTTACGCCCAGGTCCAGCAGGCGCTCGAACAAGGGGCGCTCGAGAAGCCAGGCATTCGTGGTGATGTCCGAGGAGACATGCAGGCCGGCATGCTCCCTGGCGAGGGTCCGTGCGTGCTGCATGACGTCGATCACGATGTCGCGGGCGAGCAACGGCTCCCCGCCGAACCAGCCCAGGTGGAGCGTCGAAAGCTCGGGCGCACGGGCCGAGATCAGGTTCTTGATGCCGCGCACGACCCAGGGCTTCATGCGCGCGAGCGCGAAATCCTCGTAGCAGTAGAGGCAGCGGAAGTTGCAGGCCTCCGTTGGCATCACGATGAGGTGCAGGTAGTCCTGCCGCAGGCAGCGCAGCAGAGTGTCGCTGGGAGCCGA
>CAWHGR010000003.1:0-1444853 GCA_963829015.1 uncultured Planctomycetota bacterium
GGCGGTCCTCGAGGCCGGCAAGCCGGCGCGCGTCGAGGTGCTGCTCGGGCACATGAAGTAGCTTTCGCGCTACACTGGCTGCCAGGAGTCTCGCCATGTCTCGTCGACCGATCCTCGTCCTCAGCGGCCTGATCGTCGTGCTCGCGCTCGGATTCACCGGGCTGTGGTTCCTGATGCGCAAGCCGGCGGTGCAGCCGCTGGAGCACGACTCGTCGACGGCTGTGGCCGCGCCCGCGCCCCTGCCTTCCGGCGCTGCGCCCGCGATCGAAGCCGCGACCGAGGCCAGCACGCCCGAGCGCAAGCTGATCGAGAAAGCCGCGCCCGAGAAGCGCAGCGCCGCCGCGGCGCACGCGCTGACGCCGCTCGAGGCCGAGCTCAAGAACGCGATCTGGGTCGAGGGCAAGGTGCTCTTCCCCGACGGCGCGCCGCCCGACGAGAAGATCGTGATCGAGGCGCGCGGCAAGAAGTTCTCCAACGACGCGCTGCACTGCGCCGATGTCGAGCGCGACGGCAACTACCGCGTCGCGTTCGCGCAGGGCACGCGCACGGGTTGGCTGCGGCTCAAGGGACGCTACTCCTACCTGCCCGAGGACCAGAAGGTGAAGCTGCCGGCCAAGGCCGGGGCGCCGCTCGATCCGATCGAGCTCAAGCCGCTGCTCGGCGGCTGGGTTCGCGGGCGGATCGAACTGCCGCTCGGCGCCTCGAGCGAGGGCACGGGCCTGGCGGGCACGCCGGTGCAGGCCTGGCGCATGATGTTCAATCCCGGGGACGAGCTCGACAACCGGCGCAATCTCTCGGGCGAGGTCGACTCCGAGCTGCGCTTCGAGATCGGCGGCGTGCCCGGCAAGGGCAACCTGACGCTGATGCTGGACCCCGCGGCCTTCGCACGCGTGCAGAAGGAGACCGGCAGGATCGAGGCCGGCAAGGCGGTCGATGTGGAGCTCACGCTCAAGTCCGGCGCGCGCCTCTCCGGTCAGGTCGTCGACGAGGACGGCGGGCCAGTTGCCGACGCGACCTTCTTCTACCAGGCTCCGAACGCACCGGGCGGCGACGGCTGGTCGAACTTTCACGGCAAGAAGAGCGGCACGGACGGCACCTTCGACCTGCGCGGGGCGCCGACCGCCAAGGGCACGCTGACCACCGAGAAGGAGGGCTTCCTGCCCGACCATCTGGAGTTCAACTCGCTCAGCGAGGGCGGCGTGCAGCAGGGCCTGCGCGTCCAGCTGCGGCGCGGCAACGCGATCTCGGGCAGCGTGCACGGCCCCGACGACAAGCCCGTCGCGGGCGCGCAGGTGCACCTGCGCTTCACGCCGGAGAAGCAGGACGAGACGCAGAGCTGGAGCTTCTTCGGGAGCAACGAGCAGACCACGAAGACCGACACCGAGGGCAAGTTCCGCTTCACCGGCCTGGCGCGCGGCACGGCCGACCTGCGCGCGGAAGCCAAGGCGCCGTCCGGCAAGGCGGACGCGGATGCCAAGGTGGTCGAGGCGTCCGCCAAAACGGGTGGCGACGCCGCGGAGGAGGCGCCGGATGCGCCGGCTGCGGAAGCCGCAGCCGAAGCCAAGAAGCCCGCGTCGAAGTCGCTCAAGGGCCGCAAGTGGACCGCGATTGCCGAGGACGTGCAGGCCGGGACGCAGAACCTGCTGCTCACGCTGACCCCGGGCTTCGGCCTGCAGGGCCGCGTGGTCAACTCCGCGGGCGAGCCGATCAAGGAATTCCTCGTGCGCGCCGAGCCCGTCGACAAGGGGCGCAAGGACTGGGAGCCCGCGCGCGGCACGGTCACAGGCCGCTTCAGCGACGAGAACGGGCGCTTCACGCTCGAGGGCCTGCACGAGGGCGAGTGGCAGATCCGCGCCGAGGCCAAGAACGCGCCGGCCTGCGCGCCGCAGCAGATCCGCGTGCCCGGCCAGGAATCCGCGCTCACGCTCACGCTGGCCGCGGGTTGCACGCTCGCGGGCGTGGTCACCGACCCCAAGGGCCAGCCCGTGCGCAGCGCGCGCGTGCGCGCGGATCCCGAGCGCAGCGAATCGAGCCGGTTCGTGTTCAACGAGAACAAGCGCTTCAGCGCCAGCACCGACCCGCAGGGCAAGTTCGAGATCAACGGCATCCCGCCCGGACCGCTGAAGCTCGAGGCCAGCTCCGACGAGTGGGCTTCGCCCGAACCGCAGGCCTTCGACCTGACGCCGGGCCAGAAGGTCGCCAGCGTGCAACTCGTGCTGCGCACGCCGGGCCGGATCGTGGGCCTGGTGCTCGACCAGGCGGGCCACACCGACGGCAGCCGCCCGATCAGCCTGAACGGCGGAGCGGGCGGCAACTGGCAGCAGACGACGAGCGACGCCAACGGCCGCTTCGTGTTCGAGAAGCTCTCGCCCGGCGACTACAACCTCTCGACCCAGGCCAAGCAGGAGGAGTACGCCTCGGCCGGTTCGGACCAGACCAAGCTCAACCGCATCTGGCAGGAGCAGCAGCGCAGCTTGCAGGTCAAGGTGGCCGAGGGCGCGACCAGCGAGGTCACGCTGGGCGGCCTGCCCAAGGACGCGATCCACCTCGTCGGCCACGTGACCTGCGGCGGCCGTCCGGTCGCGAACGCCTACCTGCAGACCTGGCGCCACGGCAAGGCGGAGGGCGAGGAGCCGCGCGAGTTCCACGCCAGCGCGAACGACGACGGCAGCTACGACCTCGTGCTGGGCGGTTCGGGCGACTACACCGTCAACGTGCGCGCGGAGGCCTCGAACGCCTCGACCTCGCTGGCTTTCGAGGTCAAGGTCGGCAGCGAGCCGCAGCAGTCGCGCGAGTTCGAGCTCCCGGGAGCGCGCATCGCCGGTCGCGTGGTCGACCGCCAGGGCAAGCCGCAGGCGCAGGTGTGGCTGGAGCTGCACGCCGATTCCGCGGCGCGCGGCGAGAGCGGACGCAACGTCTCGGGCAACGTGAGCACCGACGAGGAGGGCCGCTTCCAGTTCGAGCACGTCGCGCCGGGCACCTACGAGATCGTCTGCGGCGGCGTGGAGATGGGCTGGCGCCCCGGTCCGCGCACCGGCCGCACGACGCGCTCGGGCCTGGTGGTCGAGGCGGGCAAGTCGCTCGAGGGCCTGGAGATCGTGGCGCAGCCCGCCTGTCGCGTGGAAGGCACGGTGATCGGTCCCGACGGCGCGCCGCTGGCGGGCGCGACGGTGGTCGCGGTGGACGAGCAGGGCAAGTCGCTGCTGGGCTGGAACCGCGAGACCACCGACGGCAGCGGGCACTTCGACTTCGACACGCTGCCGCCGGGACGCGCGGCCTTCCTGGCGCAGAAGGGCGCGTTGACCTCGGGCTACTCGGGCTGGGTCAACGTCCAGGACAGCGACACGAGCAAGGTCGAACTGACGCTGGTCCAGGGCACGGCGGTCTTCGTCGAGACCGTGGATGCCGACGGCGGCCAAGTGCGCGCCGACATGCAGGTCTTCGACTCGCGCGGACTGGACGTCACGAACGTGGGCGGCTGGTCCGAGCCGCAGGGCGAGAGCCTGCCCGGCCGGCGCATCGGTCCGCTGGCGCCGGGCAAGTACGTGCTGGTGGTGATGCGCAAGGACAAGCCCGACCTGCGCCAGGAGCTCAGCGTCGGCGGCGAGTCGACCAAGCCCGTGCGCGTCTCCTGCGACTGATCACTTGGCGCCGCCGCGGATCAGCTCGAGCGTCTTCTCGTAGGGCTGCGAATCCTGTCCGCTGCCCTTGGCGACCTCGATCGCGTGCTCCGCGGCCGCCTCGGCGGCGTCCTTCTTGCCGGAGAGGAACAGCGCGCGCGCGTACTGGTCCTGCACCAGGAGGTCGTTCAGGAAAGCCTCGCGGCGCGCGACCATCTCGGTCATGGAGAGCAGCAGCGCCTTGTCGTCGTCCGAGAGCTCCGCGCGCGCGTCCCAGAAGGCCGCCGCGTAGCCGGTGACGTGCGCGTGCAGCGTGTTGTCGTCCTGCGGGATGCCGCGCCAGGCGTGCGCCAGGCAGTCGCGCTGGATGCTGCGGTTCTTCTTGGCCTCCGCGTCGTCGCCGCGCTGCCGCGCCTGCTCGGAGTAGAAGAGGTACGTGTTGGCGAGGCTCATCCAGCCGTCCCACATGATCTCGGGATCGGTCTCCACCTCGAGGAAGCTGCGCAGGCCCTCGATCTGCTTCTGATCGAGCGTCTTCGTCTCGGCCCAGTGGGCGTGGATCGCGTCCATCAGCGCGTCGTACTTGAAGTGGTGCATCGGGCGCGAATCGCCCAGCGGGTCGGCCTTCTCGATCGCCGCGCGCTGCGCCGCTGCGCCGGCCGCGTCGCCGACGGCCTTGAGGCGCCGGTGCAGCTCGTAGCGCTGTTCGAGATCGGCCGGGTTCGCGTCGACCTTGCGGCGCAGGTCGTTGATCGTGCCGATGTCGGCCTTGATGCGCGACGTGTTGGCCAGGAACATGGCCTTGTCCTGGAAGAACTCGATGCGCTCGCGCACGCTGCCGTCGGAGTTGAACCAGATCACCACCGGCAGCTCCTTGCCGACCAGGTAGCGCTCGGCCGTCTCGCGCTGCTTGTCGTAGTCGACCGAGACGCAGATCACGTTCTCGAGCGCGACCTGCACCTCGTCGGTGGAGAAGACCTCGCGGTTCATCTTCATGCACCAGGTGCACCAGCTCGCGCCGAAGTCGACGAAGACGATCTTGTTCGTCGCCTTGGCCTCGGCCAGCGCCTTGTCGAGCCCGCCGGAGAACCAGGGCACCTTGTTCTGCGGCGGCTTGGTCGGCGCCGGTGCGGGCGCCGGGGCGGGAGGCGTCTGGAGCGCGGGCAGGAGGGAGACGAGGACTAGGAGGGGCGAAAGCATGGTTCGGGGGCCTGGACTCGGGATCGGGGGCAGAGAAGCCTAGCCGGGGAGAGACGCGATGCCGGCCGGACGCTACGCGCGCCGGTGGACTCGGTTGGCGCGCCCGTGCAGGATGGCGGAGATGGCGATCGAGGAGCGCTGGCACGAGGAGCGCCAATCGGCCTGGATCTACCGCTCGATCGCGCCGGCCGAGCGCGATCCGCGCCTCTCGAAACTCTTTCTGGGTCTGGCCGAGGCGGCCGAGAAGCAGGCGCGCATCCTCGAGCAGGACCTGCAACAGGCCGGAGCGGCCGTGCCGCTCTTCCGTCCCGCGCTGCGCGCACGCCTCGTCGCGCTCGCCGCGCGCCGCATGGGCCTGCGGCGCACGCGCACGATGCTCGCGGCCGTCAAGGTGCGCGGCCTCTCGGCCGTCGACGCGCTGGCCGGCACGCACGCGATGCCCGCCTCGACCGAGGAGATCGGCGCGCGCCACCGCCGCGCGGGCGGCACGGGCTCGCTGCGCGCCGCGGTCTTCGGCGTCAACGACGGCCTCGTCTCCAACACGAGCCTCGTGCTCGGCATGGCCGGCGCCTCGGGCGACAGCCAGGTGATCGTCGCGACCGGCATCGCGGGCCTGCTCGCGGGCGCCTTCTCGATGGCCGCGGGCGAGTACATCTCCGTGCGCTCGCAGCGCGAGCTGTACGAGTTCCAGATCGGCGAGGAGCGCGAGGAGCTCGAGCGCTATCCCGAGGAGGAGGCCGAAGAGCTGGCGCTGATCTACGCGGCGCGCGGCGTGCCGCTCGAGGACGCGCGCGTGATGACGCACAAGATCGTGCAGGACAAGGAGAAGGCGCTCGACACGCTGGCGCGCGAGGAGCTGGGCCTGAACCCGGCCGATCTCGGTTCGCCCTTCGGCGCCGCCTTCTCGAGCTTCGCCGCCTTCGCGGCGGGCGCACTCGTGCCGCTGGCGCCCTTCGTGCTGCACCTGGGGACCTCGCCGCTCGCCTGGGCGATCGCGATCTCGAGCGTGTGCCTCTTCGGCGTGGGCGCGGTGCTGTCGCTCTTCTCGGGCAAGAACGCCTTCGTGGGCGGCGGCCGGATGCTGCTGATCGGCGCCGCGGCCGGCGCGGCGACGTTCGGGATCGGGAAGCTGCTGGGCGTCAGCGTCAGCTGAACTTCGGGTAACCTCACGGCGCAGGCCTGGTACCCTGCGCTCGGGAGGGTTCCGTGAAGCGATTGCTGGCGATCGTCCTGGTCGGCGTGCTGCTGTGCGCAGTCGGCGCGTGGCTCGTCGAGCGCCGCGCGGGTCCCGAGCCCTCGTCGTCCGGGTCTGTTGCCGTCGAACGGTTCGATTCGAAGCTCACCGAGAATCCGGCGCCGCGGGCTGAGGTCACCCCGCGCTCCTCCGAGCCGGCCGTGCGCGCCCAGCTCGCCGAACTCGAGACGCTCGAGCTAGCGTTCGAGGGTCCGCAGGCGACGCTCGAGGTGCACGTCGTCGACGCGCTGCACAAGCTGCCGGTCCCCGAAGTCGTGCTCGCTCTCTCGGCGTCGAGGCGCGTCTCGGTCGAGGTGGATGACCTCGAATGGGAGGAGCTCACCCCGCGCGGCAACCCACCCGGCGCGGACGAAGCTGGGCGGATCGCATGGAGCGTCCCCGCGGGTCGCGCACTGGGCGTGGAGATCGCGGGCACATGGGTGCAGACCGAGCGCAAGCGGTACGAGATCGCGGCTCTCGCGCCGGGCGAGAGGCGCACGGAGATCATCGCGGTGGCCACGGAAGACGATCTGCACTTCTTCGGCCAGGTCTTCGAGGCCGGCACGCAGACGCCGGTCGCGGAAGTCGAGATCCAGCTCGAGCGCCGGCCTTCGATCGAGCCGGTCGCGGTCAGCGACGCACGGGGCCGGTTCGAGCTGCGGACGAACTCCTGGGAATCGAGAAAGGCAAGCGCAGCGAAGCGCGGGTTCGCCCCCGTGACTTTCGCGATCGACGAGCAGCACGAATCCGAGTCGCTCGCGCAGCGCCTCGATCTGACGCACGCCGCCACGATCCAAGGCTACTACCGCGACTGCGACGACAAACCGCTGGCGGATGGATCGCTGCGCTTCTGGACTCGCTCGGGCTTCGCCGCGCACGTCTATCCGCGCGAAGACGGCTGGTTCGAGGCCGACAGTCTGCCGACAGGCGAGGCCGTCCAAGTCGATCTCGAGCTCGAGCACCGGCCGTTCGCGAGAGAGGTCGCGAGCATCGTGCTCGGGCCCGGCGAGCTGCGCCGGAGCGACTGGAAGCTCGCGCCGCGATTTCCTGTGCACGGCGTCGTGCTCGACGAACGAGGCGCGCCCGTGGAAGGCTGCGAGTTGGCGCTCTACTTCGGCAGCGCGACGGAGCTGCACTGCCTGGGGGTGAATGCGACGCTGGACGAGCGCGACCTCTGCACGAGCGACGCCCAGGGTCGCTTCGCGTTCACGAAGGCCAGCCGCGGATCCTGGATCGTCGCAGCGCTGCACATGGGGGGCAGCGTGGCGTTCCTGCGCTCCCCCTACTCCTGGCACATCGCGCTCGCGGCCGAGAACATCGCGGTTCCCGGCGTCGACGACCAGGACATCGTGCTGCACTGCTGGCGGTACTTGACGCTCGAAGGTCGCATCGTCGATCCGGAAGACCATCCCGTGCCCCGGGCGGAGCTGAGTGTAGGGCTCGTCGGATGCGAGGCCAGTGTGCAGCGCTGGACCGGCGCGGATGGGCGCTTCAGCGTGTCACTCCCCGGGCCGGGCAGCTACGAAATCGGCGTGAAGGGCTCCGATTGGTTCCTGGAACCGGAGAAAGTCACCGCGCGCGCCGGCGAACGCGACATCTTGATCAGGCTGAAGAGCGCGCCGGCCTTGCACGTGAGCGTGATCGACGAGCGCAACCGCAACCCGCTCCAGGCTGAGGTATTCGGCATCGGAATCTCCGGAGCCAGCGTTCACATCCTGGCTTACGGTAGCCCGGACAGGCCAGGCCAGCTCGCCGCTCCCTGCCCGGCCGACAGTTACCGTCTCTTCGTGCGCACGTTCGACAATCGCTGCGGAACGCTCGAGGGAGTCATCGTCGACGCGGAATCCCCCACGCGCGAGTGGACGGTCACCGTCGCACCAGGAATGCACGCAGTCGTGCACTCCAGCAATGCGGGCGGAGCTCTCGAGATCGAGTTCAGCTGGAACGGGATACCGATCGACGCCGAGGATCTCGTTCAAGGCTCCAAGATCGTCCTCAGCGTTCCCCCCGGAACCCTGAGTGCCAAGTACCGTCGCCTTGAACCACCCGGTGACTGGCTCACGCTCGACACGGCCGTGGACGACGCGCGGCTCGTCGACATCGACCTGCCGTTCCCCTGACGCGCGCCGCCGCGCTCAGCAGTACTCGCTCTTGCCGCCCGCCTTGGGCGGCGGCGCGGGCACCGGCGCGGGCTTGGCCTTTTCCTTCTTGGCCGCGTCCTGCTCGCGCTTCTCGCGCCCGGCTTTCAGCTCGCGTTCGACCTTGCGCCAGAAGGCCAGCGTGCACTCCTGCTTGGCGCCATCCGGCCCGCCGTTGTGCACGCGCGCGAGCGACTGCGCGTCGACGGCCTCGAGCGACTTCGGCGCGTAGCGCTTCCAGTAGGCCAGCACGACCTTGCGCGCGTAGTCGGGCTCGCGGCAGTCGTCGTATTTGCCGGGGACCTTCGAGTCCTCCCAGTAAGGCCGGTGGATCTGAAACGGCCCGATCGCCTTGTTGCCGTCACCAACCGCCTTGCGTCCGCCGTCCTTCAGCCCGCCGCTCTCGACCTGGCGGATCGCGTCGAGCAGTTCGTCGAGCGTCCAGGACTTGCTCGCTTCCGCAGGGCGCACCGCGGGCCTGGCCGGTTCTCCCTGTGCGGGAACATCGGCGAAAGCGAGCGCGATCAGCGCCAAGGACGCGGTGAACATCGAAACCCCTCGAACACGGCAATTCGGCTGGCTGGTCATACACTACCTGGGGCGCGCGTGCGAGGGATGGGGAGTGCGTGGTTCGCGCCGGAGGATTGCGCACGCAGCGCGCGCTCGCTGCGCGAGTGAAGAGCGTGCAAGAGCGCCGCACGGCTCGAGCGCGGCGCACGAACTCGCGGCCGGCTCCGCGGCGCGTGCTCGAACTCAGGAGCTTGCTTTGTTGCGGCGCTCCCACTCCTCGCGCGGGGAGCGGACGCGCGGCAGGAGGTTCGCAAAGAAGAGCAGCAGGCCGGCGACCTCGCTCGCCGCTCCGAGGAAAGCCAGGACGTGCAGCATCCGGTCGTCGAAGCCGTTGAGCAGCAGCTCGCAGGCCGAGCGCACGCTCACGCCCAGCGTCATCAACCAGTACACCGCTGTCATGCGCGCGGGCCGGTAGCGCGGATCGCCCTCGGCCGGCTTGGGGAACATCCACAGCGCGACGCCCTGGATCATCAGTGCCACGAAGCCGACGAGGATCAGGTGGCCGTGCACCGTCCACCAGCCCGGATGGCGCGCGCCGCCGAGCAGGTGCTGCTCCGCCTCGAGCCACAGGCCGAGCGCGAGGCCGAGGAACAGGAACAGGATCGAGGTCTTGAGGAAGCGGCGGACGAGGATCGGCATGGTCCGTGCGATTGTGCCACGGCGGCCCGCGGAGTCTCAGCTGCCGGCGCGTGTGTCCGCGGCCGGCCATTCGCCGGCCACCTTCTCGAGATGCTCGACGAGCACGCGGTACTCGCCGATCCGCGACGGCGCATGCCCGTTCTGTTCGGGTCCCCCGGCTGCGCCTGCGGTCCGCTCGACCATCGGGAACAGCACCTCGTTCTCCTTCAGCATGTGCTTCCAGAAGAACAGCGCGAGCTCGTCGGCGTGCCCGACGAAGGTCTGGACGGCGTGCTCGTCGGTCTCGAGGTGGCGCGCATGAGCCGCCATGTGCCGCACGTGGTCGCGCACGCGCTCGTGCTCGTCGCGCAGGACCGCGAGCGGGCCGCTCTCGTGCGAGAGCCCGTTCCGTTCGAGCCAGGGGAAGAGGATCTGCTCCTCCTTGTCGTGGTGCTCCTGGTCGGCGAAGTCGCGCAGGAAGCGCAGGCAGGCCGCCACGACCTCGGGGTGCACTTCGCCTCCGCCGCGCAATTGGGCCGCCATGCGTCCGAGGACGACCAGGCCGCGCTGGATCAGGCGGTGTTCCTCTGCCAGGACCTCGATAAGGCTCGCTCGAGTGTGTTCCATGCCTAGACGTCCTCCTCCACGACGGGGACCTCGACCCCGTGCGGGTGCGCGCGCGCGAAGACCGCCAGCGCGTGCAGGGCGTCGGTGACCGTGAACAGCCCCAAGAGCTTGCCATCCCGCGCGACGACTGCGGAGCCGATCTTGCGTGCCGCCATGCGTTCCGCGACGCCGTGCACCGATTCCTCGGGGTCGACGATGAACGGCTCACGCGTCATCGCCTCCTCGACGCGGATCTCGCCCGGCGCGGCGTCCGATAGCGTCTCGACCAGGTACACGTCGCGCTGCGAGAGGATCCCGACGACCTCGCCCCTGCGCACGACCGGGAGGTGGCGGATCCCGTGGCCGCGCATCAGCTGCGAGGCGAGCGCGAGCGACTGTTGCGGGTCGACGACCACCAGGACGTGGCTCATGAACTTGTCGATGCTCTGGCGTTGCACGGGAGCCTCCTCGTGACCGCTCCAGGATCCATCCTCCCTGCGGCCGGCGCCCTACGGAGCTCTCGGTGGACGTGCCGAGGCCTAGGTCGAAGGCCTGGTGAACGCGCCGTAACCACAGTCCGGCGGGACGGTTGGGGCCCTGGGGCCCTGGCCCGGGTGGCGACGGTCCGCAGGCGCCCGTTTGGTAGACAATTACGTTTACCGGAGCGTTAGAGTAGCCGATCCAAACGCCTGGCTCCGTGCAGTCCGTTGTTTGTCCGAGCGAGCAACGATCCAATCAAGAGAAGGGAACATCCCGTGATTTCCAGATCAAGCGAGTACGCGATCCGGGCGCTCACCTACATGGCGCTGCAGGAGACGGCGACCTTCCACCTGGCGCAGGACATGGCGCGTGAGCTCGCGATCCCGCCGGCGTTTCTGGGCAAGGTCCTGCAGCCGCTCGTGACGCGCGGGATCCTCGCCAGCCAGCGCGGCCGCGGCGGCGGCTTCCGCCTGATCCGCCCGGCGGACCAGGTCTTCCTGGCCGAGATCATATCCACGCAGGAGAACCTCGAGCGTTCGCGCCAGTGCGTGCTCGGCCAGGGCGAGTGCAGCAACGAGCACTCCTGCCCGCTGCACCACGAGTGGCGCTCGCGCACCGATTCGTTCCTCGAGCAGCTCGCTCAAACGAGCCTGGCAGATCTGCTGCGCTACCAGCGCACGCACCCCGAGTGCAGGTACCCCTTCCCCAGCGCGATCCAGGCGGACGGCACGCCGGTGATGCGACCCTCGGTCGGCGCGTCCGCGGCCCAGTCCTCGCTCAAGTGAGGAAGCGGCGTTCGGCGTGCCGGATGGCCAGCACCGGCTTCTCGCAGCGCCGCAGGACCGAGTAGGCGACGTTGCCGAGCAGCGCGCTGGCCAATCCGGTGCGGCCGTGCGTGCCCAGCACCACGAGGTCGTGCGCGTGAGCCAGGTCGAGGATGCACTCCTGCGGTTCGCCCTCGAGGAAGCGCAGCTCGTGGCGCACGCCGTGCCAGTCGAAGCCGTCGAGCGCGCGCGCGAACTCGGCACGCTCGGCGCTGCGCAGCTCCTCGAGCGCGAAGGGCGCGCCGAAGTCGGGGTACTCGGGCCAGGTGGAGAGCAGGTAGCGCGAGGACTGGAACACGTGCAGCACGTCGAGGCGCGCGCCCCACAGCTGCGCCAGCCCACAGGCGTGGCCCAGCGCGCGCAGGCTCTCCTCCGAGAGGTCGACCGGGCAGAGGATCGCGCGGATCGGCAGCACGGGCGTGCTCTGCAGCCAGACGGCCTTGGGCGCGCGTGCGATCACGGCGCGCACGGTGCTGCCGAAGTCGACCCAGCCGCGACGCTTGTGCCTGCCCAGCAGGACCACGTCCGCGTCGAGCTCGCGCGCTTCGTCCAGCAGCACGCGCGCCGGCGGGCCGAGCACGACGCGCAGCAGTTCCTCGGCGCGCCGGCCGTCCTCGCCGCGCGCGCGCAGCCGGTTGCGCACGTGCGCCAGCATCACGCGCGTCGCCTGCTCCAGGATGCCGGTGTTCTTGGCCGTCTCGCGCGGGTCCTCGACGATCTCCCAGTCCAGCGCAGCCGTGCCCACGGCGTGCACCAGGACCAGGCGCGCGCCCAGCGCTTTTTCGAGAGCCAGCGCGGCATCCAGCGCGTGGTCGCCCAGGCCCTCGGCGTCGACGCCGGCGAGCAGCACGCGCGGAGCCTCGAGTTGCGGCAGGTCCTTCATGGCAGTCGCGTGGCGAGCACTTCGTCGGCCGGCAGCAGCAGCTCGTCCAGCCAGCGCCGCGGCGTGGGTGCAGCGGGCGGGCCGTAGCCCAGCCGCAGCACGAGCTGCACGAACCCGGCGCAGCCCGCGAGCTCGCGCAGGCGGTGGCGGAAGTTCGCGACCTCCACGGCCTGGTTGAGGAAGGAGGCTTCGAGCCTCGCCGCCGTCGCGGCCAGCAGCACGTGCTGCAGCGCCTGACCGGCGGCGAGCCATTCGGCCGGTTCCTCGTGCCAGCTGCCGAGCGCGACCAGCAGCGGCGAGCCGAGTGCCAGCTCGCGGTCGTGCGCCGCGCGCTCGTCCTCCTTCCAGCGGAAGGTGCGCAGCAGCATCGGCGCGAGCGCGGCCTCGATCGGCCCCAGGCCGAGCACGCTGCCCGGCAGGCCGTCGCGGCGCTGGCTGTGACCGGTCGACATCCAGGCCGCGAGCTCGCGCCGGAAGTGCGGGTCGCGGAACTGCCGCCGGTCGGCCTCGGCGATCAGCTGCGCGGCCTCGAACTTCGACTGCGACTCCAGCGGCGCGAGCCAGGCGCCTTCCGTGTTCGCGCAGCGCACGAGCTCGGCCACCAGGCCGGGATGCACCGAGCGCGTCTCGAAGGGATTGCGGTTGGTGTGCCGGCGCGGGATGGCGTCGTAGAGCAGGCGCGTCTCGGCCGTCGGCGGCTCGCGTCCCTCGACCACGACGCGCGCGAGGTGGTCGGGCGCGTGCGCATCGGGCAGGAGGTCCAGCTGCACGCGCCAGCCCAGGCGCTGCAGCGCGATGCGCAGCTGGAACAGCGCGGCGCCGCAGGCGATCACGAGCTCGCGATCGAAGGGGTCCACGACCGGCAGCGCGCGCGAGCGATCCGCCCACAATTCGACCTGCGACTCGCCGAGCTGGAACAGCCAGGGCTGGCTGTTGTGGCTCGAGGGCGCGAGCGTGGCGCAGCGCACGGCGTGCACCAGGCTGCCCTCGAGCGAGGGCTCGGCCTCGAGCTCGGCGAGCTCGCGCGCGAGGCTTGATTCCACGATGGCTGTGCGCATGTCAGACAGCCCGGCGTCGGGCTACTGGACCTTACGGCACGATCGAGCGCGCGCGAGCTTGGCTACGCTTGGTAGCCGCGCCGGCACCATGTGCGTAGCCGCGCTCAGGGGGAGATCAGGCCCTCGCGAATCGCCAGCAGGGCCAGCTCGGCCGCGGAGTGGCAATCCAGCTTGCGCTGCAGGTTCTCGCGGTGCTTCTTCGCCGTGCCCAGGCTCATGCCCAGCGAGCGCGCGACTTCCTTGTTGCTCTTGCCCAGCGCCAGGAGCTGGAACACCTCGCGCTCGCGCGGCGTGAGCGATTGCACCTTGCTCGTGCCGACCTGCACCGGGCTCGCACCGCCGCGCGCGCGGCTGACCAGCACACCGGCCACCTTGGGCGAGAGGTACATCTTGCCGCGGTGCACCGACTCGATCGCCAGCGCGAGCTCGGCGGGATCCGAGTCCTTGGAGAGGTAGCCGTCCGCGCCGGCCTGCAGCGCCTGCTCGACGAAGCTCTCGCCCTCGTGGTGCGTGAGCATCACGATGCGCGCGCGCGGATGGACCTTGCGGATCTGCGCGATCGCGTCGATGCCCGAGAGTCCGGGCATCGAGATGTCGAGCAGCACCACGTCGGGCTGGGCCTGCGCGATGGCGGGGATCGCAGCCCGCGGATCGCCGTTGTCGCCGGCCACGGCGAAGCGCGGGTCCTTGCTCAGCATGCTCTTGAAGCCCGCGCGGATCATCGACTGGTCGTCGACGAGGAAGACTCGGATCTGGACGTTGGTTTCCATCGTGGGGGTCATGGCGGGTCACACGCGGGTTGGGAAGCGCAAGACGAAGCGTGCCCCACCCGTCGGGGCATCCTCGATGACGATCGTGCCCCCGTGCTCCTCGACGATCTTCTTGCAGATCGCCAGGCCGAGGCCGGTTCCCTTGCGTTTGGTCGTGGTGAAGGGCTTGAACAGGTTCGGACGCAGCTCGCGCGGGACGCCGGGACCGTCGTCGTCGACGTTCAGCCGGATCCAGGCTGGTCCCTCGCACTCGGCCGAGAGCGTTATGTGCGCGCCGATGCCCTTGGCCTCGACGGCATTGCGGATCAGGTTCGAGAGCACCTCTTCGATGTGGTGCGCATCGCCGGCGAGCCTGGCGCCCTTCGGCGCGGGCAGGGCGCGCGCGTCGGCGCTGCCCTTGGCCAGCTCGGTGCGCACGTGCGCGATCGTGTCCTCGAAGAGCTTGTCGGCGTCGATCACCTCGCGCCGCAGCTCGAGCGGCTTGGCGAAGGAGAGCGTGCGGCGCATCAGCTCCTCGAGCCGGCGCATGCGCGAGACGAGGTCCTCGAGGATCGCCTGCTGGTCCTCGCCGATCTGGTCCGCCACGGCGCGCAGCGCGAGGTTCACCGCGGTGATCGGGTTCTTGATCTCGTGCGCCAGCACCGCGGCCTGCTCGCCGATCGCCGCCAGCGCGCGCAGCATCGCCGTCTCCTGGCGCTGGGCATGCTTGATGGGCGTGATGTCGCGCCCCTCGGGGATCAGCAGCACGACGACGCCGGTCTCGTCCTTGACCGGCTTGAGCGAGAAGTCGACGTCGATCAGGCGCCCGTTCAGGCTGCGCACCTCGACCTCGAAGCGCACGAACTCGCCCCGCGCGGCGCGCTGCACGGCCTCCTCGATGCGCTGCTGCATGACCTTCGACTCGGACCACCACTGGCCCTTCCAGAAGGGCAGGCCGAGCACGTCGTCGCGAACGACGCCCGTGGCGTCGAGCGCCGTCTGGTTGATCTCGAGGATCGTGCCGTCGGGCTTGAGCAGGCCCAGGAACTGGAAGGCCTGGTCGAAAAGCGCGTGGAAGCGCCGTTCGCTCTCGCGCAGCGCCTCCTCCGCGCGCTTGCGCTCGGTCACGTCGCGGAAGGTGCCGATGAAGACGGCCGAGCCGTCGGGCAGCAGGCCGCGCGCGACCGAGAGGTCGCAGACCAGCAGCGAATCGTCCTTGCGCCGCACGTCGAACTGGCGCGTGCGGTTGAGGATCGAGGTCTTGCCGGTCTTGCGGTACTGCGTGAGGTACTCGTCGTGGTTCGCATGGTGCGGCTCGGGGATCAGCACGCTGACGTTGCGCCCGATCAGTTCGGCCGGCTTCCAGCCCAGCACGCGTTCGACCGAGTCGCTGGCGGCCAGGATCGAGCCGCGGTCGTCGATCGCCACCAGCGGATCGAGCATCGAGGAGAGCACCGTGCTCAGGAAGGACTCGTTCGCGCCCACCTCGAGGCGCGGCGGGGACCCGCTCCCGGCCGGCTTGGACTGCTTGCCCGCGGCCGATCCGGACTTCCCGCGCGAGCCGCGCGGTGCGGGCTTGCCTTTCGACGATTCCATCACCGGCGTGTCCTCCGGGGGCTCGGGCACATGCGTCGTGCTACGCCCATGGATCCCCCGCCGGGGATTGTAGAGGGCGGCGGAGCGGCAGGTCGAAGGCTGGTCGTGCATGCCGGTTTCCGACTCTAGACGGGCAGGGCGAAGACGACGGTGCGACGAGGTTCGTAGCCCGCTCACGAACATGGACGTAGGCCCTGCTGCGGATACGATCGGGTCCGCCATGAGTACTCCCGAGCTCGCCTTCCTCGCCGGCCACGCGCTGGATGTCTACGGATTCAAGGGCTGCCCCGACTGCTCGCGCCTCGAGCGCTGGCTGGAGACCTTCGGCGTGCGGCACGCGCAGGTCGACATCCACGCGCAGCCCCAGGCGGCCGAACGGCTCGAGCGCGAGACGGGCAAGCAGGCCGTGCCCTTCATCCTGCTCGACGGCCGGACCTGGGTGCGCGGCTACCACAAGGAGCGGCCGGGACGGTTCGACGCGCAGCTGTTGCTGGCGGAGCTGCGCGAAGCACTGGGCTGAGAGCGGGGCGCGAAAAACTGCGCGGGGCGCCCTCTTCGAGCACCCCGCGCGACGGCGTCCGTACTGTTTCTACCCAGGAGGAAAGGAGATCAAGGCTTCGCCGTCTTCGGCGCCTTGCGGCGCTGCGGTTGGAATGTAGCCGCCGCGGTCCGGCCTGCCGATGCGCCCTGTGCCGCAGGCGCCGCCGTCCGATGTGCGTAGCGCACCAGCCTCAGTGCGTGCAGCCAGCGCAGCCTTCGCTGGCCACGTAGGTCGGAAGCGCGTCCTGCAGCCGGTCGAAGTAGAAGCTCGGCGCCGCGCCGGCGGCGCCCACGCGCGCCATCGTGGCCGAGTCGTACAGCTCGCCGTTGAGCATCGTCCAGCGCAGCGTCTGGCTGTTGTGGATGTCCTCGAGCGGGTTCTTCTCCAGCACGACGAGGTCAGCCAGCTTGCCCGCCTCGAGCGACCCGAGGTCGCGGTCGAGACCGAGGTAGCGCGCGCCGGAGAGCGTTGCGCAGCGCAGCGCCTCGAGATTCGTGATGCCGCCCAGCTGCAGCAGCCAGAGTTCCCAGTGCGCGCCGAGACCCGCGAGCTGGCCGTGCGCGCCGAGCTGCACCTGTGCCCCGGCGTCGATCAGGCGCTTCACGATGCCGGAGCTGCGCAGGATGTTCTCGTCCTCGTCGGGCGCCATCACGCGCCGGCGCGAGCGCGGGTCGACCACGTTGCGCGGCACGAAGTGCAAGCAGGTGCTCGTTCTTCCAGACCTCGCTGTGCTGGTACCAGTAGTTCTCGCCCCAGATGCCGCCGTAGCCGACGATCAGCGTCGGCGTGTAGCCGGTGCCGCTGTGGCCCCAGAGCTGCGTGACGTCCGAGTAGACGCACTCGACGGGCAGCGAGTGCTCCACGCCCGTGTGGCCGTCGATCACCATCGTCAGGTTGTGCGCGAGCAGCGAACCGCCCTCGGGCACGACCATCATCTCGAGCTCGCGCGCGGCGGCGATCACCTTCTGGCGCTGGTCGCGGCGCGGCTGGTTGTAGCTCTTGACCGAGAAGGCGCCGACGGCCTTCAGGCGCCGCAGGTGCGAGCGCGCGTCGTCGAGCGTCTCGATCTCGGCCTTGAAGTCGCCCGTCGCGCCGTAGAGGATCGTGCCGGTCGAGAAGATGCGCGGCGCGAGGATGTACCCGGCCTTGGCGCACTCGCTGGCGGCGAAGATCGAGTTGGTGTCGTTCGAGGGGTCGTGGATCGTGGTCACGCCGAAGGCCAGGTTGGCGTAGTCGATCCAGTTGCGCTGCGGCGTGATCGCGCCGGCTGCCTGTCCGCCGTGCGCGTGGACGTCGATCATGCCCGGCATGAGCGTCAGCCCGGCGCAGTCGACGATGCGCGCACTGGCCGGGATGGCGACCGTGCTGCGCGGGCCGACGGCCTGGATGCGGTTGCCCTCGACCAGCACGCAGCCGTCCTCGAGCACCTCGTCGCCCTTCATCGTGATCACGCGACCGCCGACGAGCGCCACGAGCCCCTCGGGCCGCGCGTACTTCATCGGGAAGGCGATGTTGCGCCCGCTGGTCGGCGGTTCGGGCAGCTTCTCGGGCGCGCCGGCGAGGAAGGCGAAGGCGTCCTTCAGCTCGCGCTCGTAGAGCTCCGGCCCGAGCGACCAGTACAGGCGCTTCGAATCGCCCGCGAACTGCAGGTTCTCGCCCGCGTCGCGGCTGGCGCGCGCGATCGGCAGCGCCTTGGTCTTCGGCCCGACGGCCACTTCGCGGCCGGTGGGTTCGAAGGGCGCGATCCAGGCGTTGAAGCGCTCGCTGAACGCGACCCACTTGCCGTCGCAGGAGAGCGCGAAGCTCGTGGCCCACTCGCTGGAGAGGTGCACGCGCTCCTCGGCGCCGTCGAGGTTGACGCTCCAGAGCGTGCGGTGGTCGGTGTCCTTCAGCTCCTCCTCGCTCATCAGGTAGACGCGGTCGGATTCCGCGCCGAACTGCGGCGAGTGGCCCTTCTTCGTGACGAGCTTCGGCTCCCCGCCTGCGAGGGCGACGCGATAGATGCCCGGATCGCGCGACCAGAGCGGCGAGACGAGACCGCCGCCCGAGGCCTTGCGGTAGACGATCTCCTTCCCGTCGGGCGTGAAGACGGGCTCGAAGTAGTGGCCGGGCCGGTCGGTGAGCACGTGCGCATCCGTGCCGTCGGTCTTGCAGACCACGAGCGCGCCGAGCGTCTCGTCGCTCCAGAGCGTGAAGACGATCCTCGATCCGTCGCGGCTGAAGGCCGGCTCGAACTCGAAGTGCGTGTCGTCGCTCGTCAGGCGCCGCGGCGCGCCGTCCGGCAGCGGGCGCAGCCAGACGTGACCGAGCGCCTGGTAGGCGACGAGGTCCCCGCGCGGCGAGACGACCACGCCGCGCAGCGCCTTGACCTGGAACTGCTCGGGCGCGACCTCGATCGGGAAGCGCACGGCCTGCGTGATCGCGCGCTCGTCCTGCACGTGGAACGGGATCTCGCTCGCCTGCTTCGTGGCGAGATCGAGCTTGTGCAGCTTGCCCCTGGCGTAGAACACGAGCGCCTCGTCCTTCGGCGTCCAGGCGAAGGCCGGATAGACGCCGTGGATGGCCCAGGTCTCCTGCATGTCGCGCTCGAGCGCGCTGTACACGGCGTGCGCCTCGCCCGAGGCGAGGTCCATCACGAACAGCTCCGTCTGGAAGCGCACGCGGCGCACGAAGGCGAGGCGCTGGCCGTCGTGCGAGGGCACGGGCCTGCAGGCGCCGCCCGGACCGCTGACGATCGTGACGCGCTCGCCGGTCGTGCGGTCGAGCCGGTCGATGGCGTAGATCTGGCCGTTGGAGTCCTTGCTGTATTCGAAGTTCGGGCCGGGCGTGCTGTCGTAGCTGAAGTAGACGTAGCGGCCGTCGGGCGAGAAGGCCGGTTCGCCGAGATCCTTCTGCTCGCTGACCTTGGTCGTCAGCTGCAACCCGTCGCCACCGCTCGTGTGGTAGAGCCAGATTTCGCCCGCGCCGGCCGAGCGCCGGCTGGTGAAGTGCTTGCGCGCGGCGATCCACTGGCCGTCGGGCGACCAGCAGGGGCTGTTGAGCAGGCGATAGGTCTCGCTCGTCACCGCGTGCGCCTTCGAGCCGTCGCGCTGCATGACCCAGACGTTGTCGCCGCCGCCCTGGTCCGACGTGAACGCGATCTCCTTGCCGTCGGGCGAGTAGCGCGGCTGCATCTGCCAGGCGACGCCGCTCTGCAGCGCGCGCGCTTCTCCGCCCTCGATCGGCAGAGCATAGATGTCCCCCAGCAGGTCGAAGACGAGCTCCTTGCCGTCGGGCGAGACGTCGAGCGAGATCCAGGTCCCCTCGCGCACGTCCAGCGCGACTTTCGTCGCAGGCCCGGGGGGCGCATTGACATCCCACTTGGGCTCGTCGGCGTGGAGGGCGAGGGCGAGAACGGGCGTGAGCAGGAGCAATGTGCGGCGCATGGGTCGCACACGCTACCACAGCTTTCGTGCGCGCTTCAGGCCTGCGTCGCGGTCGTGCGCTGCCGGCCCAGCAGCTGCGCGCAGGTCTCGCACAGTGTGTGGCCGTCGATCGGCTTGCTGGCGTACTCGTCGCAGCCCGCCGCCAGGCAGCGCTCGCGATCGCCGCTCATGGCGTTGGCCGAGAGCGCCAGGATGGGCAGCGTGCAGCCGCGCCGGCGCAGCTCGACCGTGGCCGCGCAGCCGTCCAGCTCGGGCATCTGGATGTCCATCAGGACGAGGTCGAAAGGCCGGCCCTCGCGCTCCGCGGCCGCGACCGCCTCGATCGCCGCGCCGCCGTTGCAGGCGACCTCGCATTCCAGTCCGCAGCGCTCGAGCTGTTCCTGCACCAGGGCGCGGTTGTCGGCGCCGTCCTCGGCCAGCAGCACGCGCCCCGCGAGCTGCGGATACGCGCGCGTCTGCGAAGGCTCGCGCCGCGCGCGCTGCTCGGACGCGCTCACGCGCCGCACGCCCGCGAGCGGTCCGGTGGCGACGCGCGCCACGAAGGTGCAGCCCTGGCCCAGCACGCACTCCGCGCTCAGCCCGCCGCCCAAGAGCTCGCACAGCTTGCGCGAGATCGGCAGGCCCAGCCCGGAGCCGCCGAAGCGCCGCGTGGTCGAGCCGTCGGCCTGCGTGAAGGGCTCGAAGACCTGGCCCAGCTGCTGCTCGTCCATCCCGATGCCCGTGTCGTGCACGCGGCAGACCCAGTACGGTCCCTCGCCGGGCGCCTCCTCGAAGCTCGAGTCGACGCGCACCTCGCCGCGCTCGGTGAACTTGAGCGCGTTGCCGAGCAGGTTGACCAGCACCTGCCGCGCACGCACGGGATCGGTCTGGATGCGCTCGGGCACGGCCTCGGGCCAGCGCACCTGGAGCGCGATGCCCTTGGCGCGGGCGCGCTGCGAGAGCAGGTCGACGACCTCGTCCACGATCTGCACCGGCGCGCAGGGAATGGTCTCCACGGTCATCTGGCCGGCCTCGATCTTGGAGAGGTCGAGGATGTCGTTGATCAGCGAGAGCAGGTGGTTGCCGTTGCTGTGGATCGTGCGCAGGTACTCCGTACGCTCCTGCGGACTGCAGAGCGGATCGCGCATCAGCTCGGCGAAGCCCAGGATGGCGGTCATCGGCGAGCGGATCTCGTGGCTCATGTTGGCCAGGAACTCGCTCTTCGAACGCGTGGCCGCGTCGGCCCGGGCGCGCGCGGCCTCGAGCGAGCGGTTCTTCGCACGCAGCTCGCGCGTGCGCTGCTCGACGATCCGCTCGGCGCGCGCGCGCTGCGTGGCCTGCGAGCGCACGAACAGGCCCAAGAGCAGGCTGGCCAGCGCGCCGCCCTCGAGCACCACCCAGGCCAGCCAGCTCTGGGTGTTGGCGTTGAAGGCCGGCATCGAGCTGACGCACACGGTCCAGTGTCGCTGTCCGATCTCGAGCGTGCGGCGGCCGACGAAGCGCCGGCCCTCGCGGCGCTCGAGCGCGTCGGCCGGCGCGCCGCCCTGCAGGTCGCCGTCCCAGTCGTAGAGCGGCGTGCGTGCGCCCGACCAGCTCTCGTCGAAGATCTCGAAGTCGACCTGGTACTCGAGCTGCGTGGCGATGCCGGCCAGCAGGCGGTCCATCACGATCGGCGCGTAGATCCAGCCCTCCAGCGCGTCGCGACGCTGCTCCTCGGTCTCGATCGGCGCGTCCTTGGCGTAGCAGGGCACGAAGTACATGAAGCCCCACTGATCGCCCTCCTGCAGGTGCCGGATCGGGGCCGTGAGCGCGGGTCGCCCGCTGAGCATCGCCAGCGTGGCCGCCTCGAATTCCTCGGGCCGCAGGCCGATGTCCTGGCCCAGCGCGCCGAGGTTGCGCTCCAGCGGCTCGATGTACGTGATCGGCAGCACTTCCGGCGCGCTGCCTGCGGTCTGCACACGGAAGCTCGGCAGCCCCTCGGCGCGCACCTGCTCCTCGAACTGCGCCAGGTCCGCGCGCTTCACGCGCCGCACCACGCCGAAGCCCAGCGCACCGGGAAACTCGGACGACAGGCCGTGCGAAGCGACGTAGCGCTGCCATTCGCGCGGCGTGACCTGCTCCGAGGCCGCGAACAGGCCGCGCCCGCCCTTCAGACCGTACTCGTAGCGGCGCGTGATCTCCGCCACGCGCGAGGCCACGCGCTCCACCAGGCGCTGGAAGCGCAGCGAGTCGCTCTCCGCCTGCGAATCGTGGATGTGCAGGAACGCGACCAGCGCGGCCAGGCTGCCGAGCAGGCCAATCGAGAGCGAGGGCAACCGGCTGCGCCAGGGCGAAGCGTCCGCAGCGGGGTCGACCTCCGCGAAGACGTCTTCGGGGGGGCTCATGGGGAGAAGCTCCGCCGCTATCGGCAGAGCGTCCCCACACGACTTGAGGAGCTGTCCAACCGCTGAACCCGCGCCCGTGCGCGGCGCGCGGGGCGGAAACGGATTCAGGGTCGGACCGGGCTCAGAGGGTCGTCCAGAGCGGCAGCTGCTCGCGCTGCACGAGGTGGTCGAGCCACAGGTTCGAGAGCTTCTCCTGCACCGAGTTCACGCGCAGGCGCTGGTTCAGGTTGTCGAAGTCGACGCGGTCGAGCTCCTGGTCCTGGTTGAAGCAGCTGAAGACCGGCGCCGCCTCCTTGCCCGTCGCGGGATCGACGTGCTTGCACAGGCACTGCGCGCAGATCTCCTTCATCATGCACTGCATCGGCGAGTTGATCGAGCCGATCGCGATGTGCCCGGCCTTGAGGTGCGGCTGCAGCACGCCGCTGCGCGCGAGGCGCACGGCGTTCATCATGCGGTCGGAGCCGATGCAGATCAGGCGCGTGCACTCCTCGATGCGGATCTTCGGGCTCGCCCAGGTCCTCGCGCGCGTAGGCCAGCATCGACTGCACGACGTTGCCCTTGAAGTGCCGGTCGTAGGGCCGGCGCCGGTCGGGCGCGATGTCCGTGCCCGGCGTCGGTGGACCAGACCACCACGTCGGCGGCGGACTCGATCTCCTCGCGCTTGAACAGGTCCTCGCCGCGGCGGAAGGCGGCGAAGTAGATCACCTCGTTGCCGTTCTCGCGCAGCGCGCGGCCGATCGAGAAGAGCACGGCGTTGCCCAGTCCCCCGCCGCAGCGCAGGATCACCTTCTCGTTCTTGCGGGATCTCCGTGGGCGCGCCCGTCGGCCCCATCACGACCACGCGCTCGCCGGGCTGCAGCAGCGCGCACGAGGCGCGAGCTGACGCCCATCTCGAGCACGATCATCGAGAGCAGGCCCTTGTGCGGGTCGGTCCAGGCGCCGGTCAGCGCGATGCCCTCCAGCGCCAGGCGCGTCTCGCCCGCCAGGCAGCGCGTTGGTCTCGAAGTTCTGCAGGCGGTAGAACTGGCCCGGCTTGAAGCGCCGCGCCGCGGCCGGCGCGTGCACGACGACCTCGGTGATCGTCGGCGTCAGGCGCCGGACCTCGTGCACGACGGCCTGGAACTCGTAGTCGAGCTGGCGCACGAGCTTCTTCCAGGCCGCGCGGCGCGTGGCGATCGCGGCGGCGTCGCCGGGCGTGCGCTCGATGCGCTCCTGGAACAGCTCGAGCACCTTGTGGAAACCGTCGCGCGCCGAGGCCATGGCCTTGACCACGTTGCCGGCGTAGGCCGGCGTGGTTGTCGCCGTAGACCGTGATCGCGTGCGCGCCGTCGTCGTAGCTCGTCAGGAAGCCCGGGCCGTGCTCGTCCTTGCCGCGCTTGAGCGCCAGCGCCGTGCCGTTCTCGCGGCGGAAGACCTGGAAGAAGGAGCGCTTCTCGTCGAGCTGGAACGTGCCGGGCTGCTCGCGCTCGTAGATCGTGTTGGGCTGCGTCCCGGCTGCGACGAGCACGCTGCGCGCCGGCATCTCGACCAGCTCCTCCGTGCCGAACCACTTGCCCGCCAGGTCGCGGCGCTGACGCTCGAAGACCACGCGCGCGCACGGCGCCGTACTTGTCGAGCTTGGCCTCGAGCGGCGCCATGTTCTCGACGATCGTGATGCCTTCCTCGAGCGCCTTGACGATCTCTTCGTGGTTGGCGCGGTAGGCCGGCATGTCGGCGAGCGACTTGCGGTAGACCAGGCGCACGCCGCCCCAGGCGCGCACCAGGCCCAGTCAGGTTCGGCCTCTCGCCCTTCGAGCGCGGCGCGCGCGCGCTCGGCCTGCACGGCGCGACCGTGCGTGATGAACTCGTCGAGCGTCTCGAGCTCCTCGTCGTTGAAGAAGCGCCGGATCGAGGTCGCGCCGAACTGGCGGCAGAGCGCCTCGTAGCGCTCGGCCATCTTCTCGACCTGCAGCGGGTAGTAGGCCAGCGCCTCGGTCGCGGTGTCGACGCCGGTCAGGCCGCCGCCGATCACCACGACCGGCAGGCGGATCTGCAGGTTGGCCAGCGACTCGCGCTTGAAGGCGCCCGTCAGCTGCAGCGCCATCAGGAAGTCGCTCGCCTTGCGGATGCCGCGCGAGAGGTTGTTCTTCATCTCGACGATCGTGGGCTTGCCGGCGCCCGTCGCGATCGCCACGTGGTCGAAGCCGAGCTTCCAGACCTCGTCGAGGTCGACGTTGCCGCCGAAGCGCGTGCCGCCGTGCACCTGGAAGTTCTCGCGCCGCACGCAGCGAGAGGTAGGGCAGGGTGAGGAAGTTCTTGTCCCAGCGCACGGTGATGCCGTACTCCGAGACGCCGCCGAAGCCGCGCAGCACGCGCTCGTCGAGCGCGCCGACGACGCTGTTCCAGGCGTCGCAGCGCGCCGGGCGCCTGGCCCTCGGCGGCGTTGCCGGTCCACTGCCCGGGCAGCGGCTCGATCTTCAGCCCGTCGACGCCGACGACGCCGAAGCCTTCCTGGCAGAGGTAGTGCGCCAGCGTGTAGCCCGCCGGGCCCATGCCCGACGACGAGCACGTTGATGCCGTTGTACGGCAGCGCGTACGGGCCGCTCCTTGCGCAGCGGGTTCCAGCGCGTGAGCAGGAGGTAGATCTCGGGCCCGTGCGGCAGGTTGAGCACGTCCGTGAGCACGTTGGTCTCGATCTGCGGGATGTTGACCGGCTCCTGCTTCTGGTAGATGCAGGCCTTCATGCAGTCGTTGCAGATCCGGTGGCCCGTGCCCGGGCACATCGGGTTGTCGAGCATGATCAGCGCCAGCGCGCCGAGCGGATCGCCCTCGGCCATGAGCATGTGCATCTCGGAGATGCGCTCGTCGAGCGGGCAGCCGTCGAGCGCGACGCCCAGCGGGTTCTTGGCGCGCGCCTTGGTCTTCTTGTCGAGCATCCCGCGCGAGCAGCTGTCCTTCTCGCGCTCGTGGCAGAAGACGCACTGGTCGAGCTGGCTCAGCACCTCGCCCAGCGTCCCGCGCGCGTCGGTGAGCTTGAAGCCGTCGCGCATGCGGAAGTGGCTCGGGTCGCCCTCGATCGCCTCGGGCAGGTCGGCCAGCGGACGCAGGTGCTCGACCAGGCCCTTCTCGAAGTCCACGTCCTTGGGCTCGCGCAGCGAGCGCCAGCCCGCCAGCGCCGGATCGTTGGCCTCGCGGCGCAGCTTGAAGTCGAGCGCCAGCAGCTCGAGCTCCGCGGCTGCGTCGGGGCGCTCGAGCAGGTTCCAGACGCGGGCGACAAAGCGCTCCTCCTCGTCGAGATCGATGCCGGGGATCCCGGGCAGCCGCTCGAGCAGCTCCTGCGCGCGCTCGCGGATCGGCGGCCGCGCTCTGGCCGTCCGCGAGCTTCGCCGCACGCACGTTCTTCTTCACGAAGCGGTCGCGGAAGCGGTAGACGAGCTGGCGCTTCTTCGAGCAGGTCGCGGCGCTCTGGCCTGCTGCTCCTCGAGCTTGAACAGGCGCGCCAGGAAGAGCGACTGCTCGCGCGCGAGCTCGATCAGGAGCTGCGACTCCGCCGGGCCCGGCCAGGCGTCTCGGCGCCGCTCGCGTGGCGCTGCCAGCGCGCGCGCAGCTCCGGGATTGGAGCTGGCCGACCTCGCCGAAGAAGGCGCGCTGCAGGTCCGCCGAGCCGCTCGGGCCGGTGCAGGTCGAGGAAGCTGAAGCCCGGGAGGCCGAGCTCGAGGTTCTGCGTGGGCATGGACGCGGCCTGGGTACGGGTGCTCGTCTTGGGTTGGGTCATGGAAGCGAGAGGCTCCCGGAGCGACCGGATCGGCCGTCGGGAGTCGGGCCAGTGTAGCGGGGGCGGGGGCCCGCGGAGGACGCACTAGGTCGGAGGAAATCGGGCGTAGGAAGGCATTTCCTTGAGAGTAGGCGGATCGGGAAGTCGCTGACGGGACGAAGGAATGGTGCGAATCCCGTGCTTGCGCGTGAAGCGCGCGCAATCCGCGTCCGGCGGGAGCTGGGCCGAGGAATCCGAATGCCTGGAATGACGCGGATTGACGCCCTCGGCACTTGCCTCGACAATCCGGAGACCCGCCTCGCTCTCCCAGGAGGGTGGCGTTCCGTTCTCGACCCGGGTTCTCAGGAGGATCCCGATGGCTATTGCATTCTCCCGTCCGTTCTTCCGCGGGCTGCGTGTACTCGGCGCTTGCGCCCTGCTCTGCGCGCTGTCGCATGCCCAGTTGGTGTACTTCACGGCCACGCTGGATGGCGCGCAGGAGACACCGCCGACCCCCTCGACTGCGACGGGCACGGGTTGCCTCACGTTCGATACCAGCACGAACATCGTCTCCTGGAACGTCAGTTTTGCGGGGCTGCTCGGTCCGCAGACCGCAGCGCACATCCACGTCGGCGCCCCCGGGGTCGCAGGTGGTGTGATCGTGCCGCTCGCCAATGGCAGCCCGACGACGGGCACCGCGGCGCTGACCGCCGCGCAGTCGGCGCAGCTGCAGGCCGGGAACTACTACCTCAACATCCACTCGACCGTCTTCCCCAACGGCGAGATCCGCGGGCAGATCCTGGTCACGCCGCCTGCGACGGAGTTCTGCTTCGGCGACGGCAGCGCGGGAGCCTGTCCTTGTGCCAACAACAGCGCCGTCGGCGCCAACGAGGGCTGCCTGCACTCGCCCGGAGTGCTGGGCGGGAAGCTCACGGCCTCGGGCGCTCCGAGCCTCGCCTGCGACACGCTGCAGCTGTGCGCTTCGCAGCTGCTGGGCACGAATTGCCTCTTCATCCAGGGCAACAGCGTCCCCGTCGGCCCGTTCAACTTCGGCGACGGTCTGCGCTGCATCGGCGGACAGTTGAGGCGCCTGGCCGTCGTGGGGATCAACGGCGGCAACGCCTGCCTGGGCGGGCCGGGCGCGGTGCCGATCCACACCACGGGCCTCGTGGGTGCGCCGGGCACGTTCGGCTACGCGGTCTGGTACCGCGACAACTCGGCCTACTGCACTGCCTTCGCCTACAACATGACGAACGCGGTGCTCGCGGCCTGGGTCCCCTGAGCAGAACCCGCGCGAGGCGCGGAGCTCAGCGCGCCTTGTGCACCAGCTCGACCGCGAGCTGGGTCCCTGGACCGTGACACGTCGCGCAGGCCTCGAGCCCCGAGCTCGAGGTCTGCGTCTGGTAGTGCGCCAGGTCCGAAGTCTTGTCGTGGCACGCGCCGCAGACCGCGCGCCAGGCGAGGACCGGCGTCAGCTGCTCGCTCGGGTGCTCGCGCGCAGCGGGCTGCAGCCAGGCCGTGCTGGATTGTCCGTGGCACTTGGCGCATTGCAGCGTGCGCCCGGGCAGCGCCGGGAAGAGGTAGTCGGCGTAGTCGTGCAGGCCGTAGTTGTCGGGCCAGGCCGCGCTGCCCGCGGTCACGAGTTCGAAGCTCGCGGCCTGCGCCAGCTGCGAGCCGCGGTGGATCTCGTGCAGCAGCGTGCGGAAGCTCGTCGTCGCGCCGGGCGTGGCCAGCGCGTTGGCCGCGACGTACTGCGGCTGGTCCTCCGCGCCCGCGCTGCCGTGGCAGGCGATGCAGCTCTCGAAGCCGCGCCGCCGGCCCTCGTGGTAGCGGATCTCCGTGTGGCAGCCGTAGCAGTTCGAAGGCGAGGAGACGAGCGCGTAGGGCTCGAGCACGCTCGCCGCGCCCGAGAGGAAGTCCGCCTGCTCGGGCAGCGAGGCCTCGAAGTAGGTGTTGCTCTGGAGGTTGAAGGGCGCGTTGATGCTGCGGTTGGCCCAGAGCGTGAGCGTGTAGCTGCCGCCGACGAGGCTCTTGCCGTTCCACTTGCCGCTCGTCTCGTCGAGATCGGGCGAATCGTGCAGCGCCAGGCCGTAGCGCGCCGGCATGACGAAGTCGCTCCAGTAGCTCATCAAGACGGGCACACCCGCGCCGAACTCGACCAGCTCGGTGATCGTGCCGCTCGTGGCGTTCAGCGAGTAGTCCACGTTGGCGATCTTCTGCGTCAGCGTGACGCGCGAGACGCTGGCACCCGCGGCGTGCGCCAGGTGCAGACCCTGCGGATAGGCCGGCGCCGCGGGCGAGCTGAACCACAGGCGCTGGCCGTCGACGAACTGCACGCGCGCGTACTCGATCGCGGCGCTGCCCTCGCCCACCACGACCACGTCGTCGCGCGCGAAGCCGCTCGAGTCGGCCAGGTCGACGAAGTTCTGCGGCGCGCGCGTCTCTGCCGCGAGCGTGCTCGTCCCCAGCGTCGCCGTGCGCGTGAACACCGCGCTCAGCGCGCCGGCGACGTTGAGCTGCGGCGTGAAGGCGCTGGTGAAGGTCTCGCCGCCGGCCCCGGTCGAGCGGCCCACGAGCTCGAGCGCATGCTGCTCGGGCAGGCGCAGCGTGTAGGGCTGCGCGCCGCTGAGCAGCGCCTTGGGGATGCTGGTCGCGAGCAGCAGGTTCGAGTTCCAGGTCGGCCCGCTGACGACCGCCTCGATCCCCGAGAGCGCGCTGGCCGGCACGCTGGCGCCGGCGTCGTTCGTGAAGGAGAGCGAGAGCTGCAGCTTCTCGCCCGGGTCGATGTGGCCGTCGCCGTTGCTGCTGCCGGCCTCGCCCACCGCGGAGAGCGTCGTGTGCAGTCCGGGGTTGATGAAAGGGTCGAAGAGCGGATGCCGGTGCCCGGCGTCGACGAACAGGCCGCCGCTCGCGCCGTCGGGATCGAAGGGGAAGTGGCAGGTCTTGCAGAGCGTGTCGTCGGACTGCGCCGCCATGCCCGGCGGGATCGTGGTCGTGTAGTTCGAGACGTAGGGATGGCTCCAGACGATGTCGTCGTGGCACGCGCCGCAGGCACGCTGCGAGGGCTCCGTGTAGGCGACGTCGCCCTGCGCCGGCTTCTCGAGCGGGCCGGCGCCGTCCGGATCGCCGTGGCAGCTGGCGCAGTCCGTGACGCCGGTGCGGATCAGGTCCTCCTGCGCCTGCGCCTCCGGCGTGAGCGCGGACCAGCCGAAGTCCTTGAGCGTCGGCAGCGTGCGATTGGGCCAGACCGGGTAGCCGACGTGCGAGAAGTCGACCCACGTGCCGTCCGGCCGTGCGTACTCGAGCGCCACGGGCGTGGCCAGGTAGTCGCGCGTGCCGTCGCTGAGCGTCGTCACGCCCAGCACGCTGGGCAGGTGCCGGCCGTTGTGCAGCTTGTGCACCAGCACGCGGAAGTCGATCGAGACGCCCGGCGTGCCGCCTGCGATCAGCGGGTCGTTGGCGTCCTCGGCGCCCGAGGTGTGGCACAAGAGGCACAGCGCGACGCGCGTGAAGCGCCCGTCGTGGTAGCGCAGCGAGACGTGGCAGCGGGCGCAGTTCTCCTCTCCGACGAGCGCGCGCGGGGCCAGGACCGCCGAGCCGCCCAGGCGGAAGTCCGCGCTGGCATTGCCGGCATCGCGGTAGGGCTTGCCCGCCACGCTGTAGTCCCAGGCGAGCGCCAGGCCGACGCTGTACGTGCCGGCCAGCAGCCCCGCGCCCGTGAGCTCGCCGTCGAGTGCGCCGAAGGAGCTGCTGTCGTGGAGCGGCGCGAGGTACGCGGCGGGCAGCGGGTCCGCGAAGGTGTAGACCCACGAGCCGTCGGACTGCTCGACCGCGCGCTCGAGCACGTCGGTCTGCTCGGCGATCACGCGCTGGTAGTTGAACGTCGGCCCGGAGACGAGCGCGCCCGGCGCGCTGAGCTCGTGCAGGTTCCAGCGCGTGCCGTCGCGCTTCTGGACGCGGAAGCGCAGCGTCAGGCGGTCGCCGGATCGGAAGCTGCCGTCGGAGTTGCTGCCGCCGCTCAGCGAGTCGATCGTGAGCAGCACTCCGGGCGCATCGTCGCTGGGCTGCAGCTGCGTGGGCTGGTCGGGCGGGTCGGGCGGCGGCCCGGACTCCGAGCTGCCGCCTCCGCAGCTCCCGAGCAGGCAGAGGAAGGACGGGAGGAGCGCGCTGGCTGTGCGTGCGGTCTTCATCAGGGCAGGTGGCAGGAACTGCAGTCGTCGCCATTGTCCATGTGCGGCAGCGTGACGGGCGGGAGATGGCACTGGCGGCAGTTCATGCCCGGGAAATGGTCGCTGGGCTGGTGCGTGGCACTCTGGTGACTGGGTGTGGACTGGTGGCAGGCCGCGCACTCCTCGGAGCGCAGCGGCTCGTGGCAGGTCAGGCAGTGCGTGTCCAGCGGCGCGCCCCAGGAGCCGACGTGATTGCGCGGCCGCGTGCTGGCATGGCAGCTCTCGCAGGACTCGGGTTCGTGGCAGGCGGCACAGTTCTGCCGGTCGGACATGGCCGCCAGGCCGTGACCGCGCTCGTGCCAATAGGCGCTGTGGTTCTCGGGCGCCTGGCTGCGGTGGCACTGTTCGCAGCTCGCCGGCTCGTGGCACAGCGCGCAGCGCTCGGCGCTGGCCTCGCCGGCCGCGCGCGCCACCGGACCGTGGGCGCGGATCCAGTTCGCACGGTGGTTGGGCGGCGCCCAGGTGCGCGTGATGGCGCGGTGGCACTGCGCGCAGCCCTGCTCTGCCGGCAGCGCGCGCTGCTCGTGGCAGCGCGTGCAGTCGTCCATCGTCACGTGCGGCAGCGCGAGCACGTCCTGCGCGTGCTCGATCCCGCGGTGGCAGACATTGCAGGCCTGCTTGCCCGCGGCGTGCTGCTTGTGCGAGAAGACGACCTCGCCGGGCAGGTGTTGCGCATGCACGGCCGCGAACTCGGCGCCGTGGAACAGCGTCGCGATGCGCTTCTCGGGCGGGAGCGTGGCGTCGATCTCGGCGTGGCAGACGTCGCAGGTGTCGCGCGCCGGCATCCCGGGCTCGTCTGCGGCCAGCGCCTCGGCGTGGCAGTTGGCGCACTCCAGCTTCTCGAGCGTCACGTGGCGCTCGTGGCTGAAGGCGAAGCGCCGCGCCGGCGAGAACCAGCCGCGCAGCGCGCCGCAGGCGACGCAGGCCGAGAGGAGCAGCAGCCCCGCCAGCCGGGCGGTGCGGGTTCGGTCTAGAAGCGCCATGTCGCCCCCACTCGCAGGTCGTGGTACTGGTCGATCGGGTCCTGCTCGAACGTGTAGCGCAGCTCGACCTGGAACGGCGCGTTGCGGTCGAGCACGAGCTTCAGGTACCAGACGCGCACGTGGTCGAGCTCGCGCGCCTGGTACAGGTCGTACTCGTAGAGCGAATAATAGGTCCCGAGCGAGGCCTCGAGGCGCTCGGCGCAGCGCCGCGCCAGCTCGGCGCCGAAGGTGCGCAGGTCGCTCGGCTGCGAGGTCCAGATCTCGCCCGTGAACGAGGCATCGAGGTCCCAGGGCAGCAGGCCGTCGAGGCCCAGCGTGGCCCAGCCGCGGTCGTAGTCGTGGTTGAAGGCGCCCTGGTCCTGCGCGCGCTCGACGCGCCGCGCGTCGTAGCCGGCCTGCAGCTGAGTGTGCGGTGCGAGGCTCTTCGACACCTGCAGCCCGAACTGGTCGTAGGGCTGGAGCTCGTAGAGCGTCGCGTAGAAGGGGTCGAAGGGCGGCGCCAGATCGCCTTGCGGCTCGAGCAGGCGGTACCAGCTGGCGCGCACGACGAGGTCGGAGTCGCTGGCCGTCCAGCTGGCGCGCAGCTCGACGTCGCGGTCGCGCTGCTCGAGGCGCGTGTAGTGGCCCTCGAGGCGCATGTTCGTCGAGAGGCTCTGCCACACGCCGACGCCGAACAGGTCGGCGACGCTGGCGCCCAGACGCGCATCGTCCTCGGCGTGCATCCAGTCGCCGCGCACACGGCCGCCGCTCCAGGGGCGCGCCTCCGCGAACGCGCCGTAGAGCGCGCTGCCCGACTGCACGCTGGTGTCGTACTGCACCGGCAGTCCGCCCCAGGCACCGAAGCGCGCGCGCGCGGCCCCGAGCTCGCGCGTCTCGGCGCGCAGGCCGTCGAACCAGGCCGTCTCGGGCGTGTCGACGATCGTCTGCCGGCCGATGCGCAGCGTCTCCCAGCCGGCGGCGCGGTGCACGTCCACGTAGGCGTGATAGAGCCGCGCGGCGAAGGCGTCGCCGTGCGTGTCCTCGAGCTCGAAGTACGGGCCCGCGTTGGGCCCGTGCGCCAGGCCGTCGATGTCCATGCGCCCCTCGGCCGAGAGGCTGGCCGTCAGCGCGTCGTGCGCGGCGTCGCCCAAGCGCAGCTCGAGCGCCTCGGCCACGTCCTGGTCGGAATCCTGGCCGCTCCAGCGCAGGCGGTAGCGCAGGCCCAGGCTGCCGTGCACCGCCAGCTGCTGCGCGGCAGGCCCCGGTGCCGCGGGCTCTGCGACCTGCGGCAGCTGCACGAGCAGCGCCGCGATCATCGCCCGGGGACGAGCTCGCGCTCGAGAAAGCGCAGCGGGAGATCCGCGCGCGGGTCGCGCTCCAGGCCGACGATGCGCACCTTCGCCCCCGCGGCTCCGAGCGGCATCTGCGCGCTCTGGTCCACGGGCAGGTAGCGTTGCGCATCGAAAGTGAGTTCGCCGCTGGCGAGCTGCTTGCCTTGCGCGTCGAGCACCTCGGCCTGGAATGCGACCTCGCGCCCGATCAGCCCGGGCACGCGGTGGCCGGCGAGGTTCTTGATCGTGACGATGCTGCGCTGGCCCTCGACGGCGAGCGTGATCTCGAAGGCGCGCGCGAGGAAGGCCGGGTCGCGCGGCGTCTGGATCGCGTGGCTGCGGCCCTTGTAGGCCGCTGCGCCCTCGGGTGCGCCCTGCGCGGGCTTGCGCTCGACGAGCTGCATGTGGCAGCCGATGCAGCTGCGTCCGCGCTCCGCCTGCTTCGAACTCTCGAAGTCCTTGGCGATGCCGACGACGGGGCCAATGTTGGTCGCGTGGCAGATGCCGCACAGGGCGCTCGAGGCCTTCTCGGTCATGAACTCCGAGGCGCGCGCGACGTGTGCGCTGCTCGGGCGGCCGGCGGGCCCGAGCACGCTGCCGTCGGCGGCCGAGTGGCAGCTCGTGCAGGCGATGCCCAGCGCCTGCAGCTCGCTGCGCGCCTCGGCGCGCGCCGCGAGTCCGTCGGAGAGCAGCGGCTTGGGTGCGTGGCAGCCCCAGCAGCTCTGCGGCCGCGACTTCTCGGTCAGCGCCTCGCGGTAGAACTCGTCCTGCCAGCTGATCGCGTGCGCGCTGCCCAGCCACTCGGCCAGCACGTCGGCGTGGCAACGACCGCAGCTCTCCCCTTCGAGCTTGTCGAGCTTCTCGGGGCGCAAGCGGATCGCCGGAGCAGGCGCTGCGAGCTCCCAGGGCTTCTCGTCGGTCGCCGTGTGCGCCGCAAGCAGCAGGAGCAGGGCAGCGGCGCTCGCGATCCCACGCAACGGCACGGGCATCGGGCTGACCTCTTTCCAGGCTGAGGCTAGCAGGATTCGGCCGCTCGCGTCAGTCCTTGCGGAAGAGCCAGTCGCTCTCCTCTGACCAGGCGCTGAAGCGGTAGAGCGGCACGAGGCGCAAGAGCTCGTCGACGACGCGCGCGGGGAACTCCGCCGCCAGGCAATCGCCGCGCGCGCCCGCCGGCGCGGGCAGGCGCAACTCGACTGCGAGCGCGTGCTCGCCCGGCTTGTAGAAGCGCAGGAACTCCTCGAGCTTCTCGCGCGTCAGAGCGCCGCAGAGCCATTCACCCTTCCAGTCCGCGAGGCGCAGCCGGTATCCGCCGAGCGCGTTCAGCCGCTGCTTCCATTCGTCGAGGCCGCCGGCTGCCACGCGTTTCACCAGGTTCTGGCCGTCGAACCAGGCGTCGGCGTGGATGCGCAGCGAGACCTCGAAGGCGTCACTCTCGATGGCCGCGCACAGGAAGGCGTTGCGATACGCGGCGTCGAGGTCCTTGCCCAGATCGGACCCCAGTGTCTGGCGCAGGCGCGACTTCTCCTGCTTGGGGCGCGTGAGGTAGGCCCACAGCCGCCGCACCTGCTGCTGGTTGAACGCGTGCGGGTTGTGCAGGCTGGTGCGCGGTTCGAGTGCGAGACCGCACTCGGTCCGGGCGCGCGCGGCCATGACCTTGGCCAGCGAGAGCAGCTTGCGGCGCGTCTCGAGGCGCTTGTCGTTGTACTGCGGATCGCGCGCCAGTCCGCTCGAGAGCACGTGGAAATCGCCCTCGACGAAGGGCGCGAGCTCGGCGCGGGCGTGGGGTTCGGGCTCGGGTCGCGCGGCGGGCGTCATGCGCGGACTGTTTGACATACGCCGAGGGCTCTGGCCAGTGCGGGCGAGCGCTCCGGCGGGTTCGCCCCTTTCCAGGGCTGCATCCGGGCTTCCATAATGTCCCGGTCCTCCAGCGGCCGAGAAAAGACCGTCCCCCATCCTCGATGTCCCAGACCTTCGCCCATTTCGTCTTCGACCCCCAGCAGGACCGCCTCGGCGAGGGTCCGCTGTCGGAGGTCTATCGGGCGCTGGACCAGCAGCTCGGACGGACGGTCGCGCTCAAGATCCTGCGCGGCAACGCGGAGATCGACCCGGCCGCCGACACGCGCTTCCTGCGCGAGGCGCAGCACACCTCGCAGCTGGTGCACCCCAACATCGCCACCATCTACGAGTACGGCCGGCACGAGGGCACCTCGTTCATCGCGATGGAGTACCTCCAGGGCCGCACGCTGGACAAGGTCATCCGCGACCAGCCGCTCTCCTACGACGAGGGCCTGCGCATCGCGCTCGAGGTCGCCCGCGCGCTCGAGCTGGTGCACCAGAACGGGCTGATCCACCGCGACCTCAAGCCGGGCAACGTGATGCTGCTCGAGGACGGCACCGTCAAGCTGCTCGACTTCGGCATCGCGCGCGCACGCGACGAGGCCACGATCACGCAGAACGGCAT
This sequence comes from uncultured Planctomycetota bacterium, assembly GCA_963829015.1. Taxonomy (GTDB): domain Bacteria; phylum Planctomycetota; class UBA1135; order UBA1135; genus JADJLZ01. The sequence continues at coordinate 34,622 of CAWHGR010000003.1, forward strand.
GCTGGTCGGGACAGTTCTGTACATGTCGCCCGAGCAGGTGCGCGGCGACGAGCTCGACCTGCGCTCCGACGTCTTCGCCTTCGGCGCGGTGTTCTACCACGCGCTCACGGGTGCACTGCCCTTCCCGGGCAAGAGCTTCCCCGAGGTCTGCATGGCGATCCTGGACGGCAAGCCGCGCCGGCCCACGCAGGTGCGCAGCGACTTCCCGCCCGCGCTGGAGGACTTCCTGATGAAGTGCCTCGATGCCGACCCGGCGCGCCGCTACGGCAGCGCGATCGAAGCGAAGGGCGTCCTGCAGGGCCTGTTCGACGGCTCGCGCAGCGTGGCCTCCTCGCCGCTCACGCTGAGCGGGACGATCGTCATGCCGCCGTTGGTCTGCGGCGGCGAAAACGCCGAAGCCTGCAGCGTGATCGCCGGATCGCTGCTCAAGGACGTGGCCTCCAACCTGGTGCGCCTGAAGGACCTCAAGATCGCGCAGCGCCTCCCCGGGGCGGCGACGACCTTCGACTATGTGCTGCGCCTCAAGCTCGAGGTCGTGGGCGCCGAGGGCCAGCTGGAGATCGTGCTCGAACGCTGGACGCAGCAGACCGGCGGCACGCGCAGCAGCGCGCCGCTCGAGGTCTTCCGCGAGAGCGTGAAGCAGCGCGACAAGAACGACTGGGCGCTGCAGGAGGCGCTCGTGCGCAGCGTGGTGCGCGTGGTGCGCAAGCACCTCTCCGCGATCGCGCTGCGGCCCGCGGCCGGTCCGCGCCGCGACAGCGAAGCCGCGCTGGCGCTGGCACGGCGCGGGCACGAGGTCTTGCATCGCGGCACGACCAAGCACCTCCTGGGCTCGATCACCTCCTTCCGCGCGGCGATCGAGGCCGACCCCTACTGCGCGCTGGCCTACGCCGGCCTGGCCGAGGCGCTGGTGCGCAAGTACCTCTACTTCGACGGCGACACGAGCTACCTCGACGAGGCGCGGGCCGAGGCCGCGCGCGCGCTGGCGCGCAGCGCCGAGTGCGCCGAGGCGCACACCTCGCTGGGCTTCGCCTACCACCTGACGAACCGCTCGACGGACGCGCAGCGCGAGTATCGCCTCGCGATCCAGCAGAACCAGGGCGAGTGGCTCGCGCACCGGCTGCTGGGCGCCGTCTACGCGCGCCAGGGCAACTTCAAGGAGGCCTCGCCGCTCCTGCGCAAGGCGATCACGCTGCATCCCACGCACATCGGCTCCTACGACCACCTCTACGGCGTGCTGCTGCGGCTCAACCGCTACGAGGAGGCGCTGCAGGTCGCCGACCAGGGCATCAGCGCGGCGCGCACGCACCTCGCCAACGTGCCCGACAGCCAGGAGGCGCGTCTGCACATGGCCATGCTGCTGGCGCGCGCCGGCCGGCAGGAGGAGGCGCGCGAGGCCGTGAAGGCGGCGCGCGAGCTCTCGCCCAAGGACGGCTACACGGCCTTCCACGCCGCGATCGTGCTGGCGATCCTGGGCGACCTGAACGACTCGCTCGAGGCGCTCTCGACCGCCGCCACGCGCGGCTACTGCATCACCTCGGAGCTGGCGCGCAACGTCGACCTCGACGTCTTGCGCTCGCTGCCGGACTTCCAGGCGCTGGTCGCCTGACTCAGCTCCCGAGCTCCGCCGCGAGGCGCTTGCGTGCCGCGTGCAGGCGCGACCAGACGGTGCCCTCGGGCAGGCCCAGGATCTCCGCGATCTGCGCTTGCGGGAGCCCCTCGACTGCGAAGAGCGAGAGCACGATGCGGTGCTCGGCCGAGAGCCGCTGCAGGGCGGCGGAGAGGAGCTCGCCGGATTCGGCCGCGAGCAGTGCGTCCTCGACGCGGGGCGCCGGTATCGAGGCGTCGAGCTCCACGGGCGCCGGCCTGCGTGCGCGGATGCGCAGGGCGGCGCGAATCGAGATGCGGTGCGCCCAGGTCGACAGGCTCGCATCGCCGCGAAAGCTCCCGAGTCCCTTGTGCATGGCGAGGAAGGTCTCCTGCAACGCATCGTCGGCATCGTGCGCGCTGCCCGTGATGTGCAGGCAGAGCGCGAAGAGCTGCCGGCGCAGGTCGCGGACCAGCTCGGCGAAGGCCTCCTCGCGCGAGGAGCTCGCGCGCAGCCGCCCCAGGATCCCGGCGTCGCTCACGCGAGGTCCTCGTGCTGTCGCCGCAGTTCGGGCAGGCGCCGGCGCGCGTCGTGCCAGAGCCGCGCGGCGAGCACGGCCGCCAGCGCGAGCAGCGCCAGCGACTTCGATTCGACCCGCGCCGCCTGGCTCATCTGCACCAGCGCGTACCCCGCCGCGAGCACGACCAGGGCCCAGTAGAGGATGCGCATCGGCCGCAGCCTGCGGTAGGCATCCAGGTCGCGCTCGATCTCGGAGCGCAGACCGGCGATCAGTTCGCGTCCGTCGACGGCGCTGCTTGCGGCGAGCAGCCGCCGGCGCTGCGGCAGCACGTGGAAGAGGATCCCGGCCGCGGCCACGAGCAGCACCATGGTCCCGGAGAACCAGGCCGATCGGGCCCCTCTCGACCAGCTCTCGAGCGCGACGATCAGCACGACCAGCACTGCGCTGCGGACGATCCGCTGTCGTCCGTCGCGGACGCGGCTCTCCAGCGCGGCCCGCGCAGGCTCCTTCAGCGCGCTGCTCGCGCGACCTCGCAGCGCGGACTCCGTCGCGCGCGTGACCTCGGCGAACCTCCGGCAGGAGTCGCAACCGCGCACGTGCTCCGCGAGGCGCGCCGCGCGCTCGGGCGGCAGGGCGGCGCGCGACGCACGCAGCGCATCCAGCTCGAAGGGCTCGCAATTCGGGTCGTTCATGCCCGTTGGAGCTCGCGCGCCCGGAGACCTTCGCCGGATTCCGGGAATCTCAATGCCTGTCCTTCGGGATGCCGCTCGAGATCAGGAACACGCGCCCGGAGTGGAAGCCCTTCACCCCGCTCCAGCCCGAGGCGATCAGGAAGTCGCTCGTGCCGTCGCCATCGGTGTCGCCCAGCGTCACGGCGTCGAAGCCGAAGGTGTCCCCGGGCGTTCTGCAGGTGTAGCTCGCGAGCACGTGGCCGTCCGCGCCCGAGAACAGGCGCGCGCGTCCCCCGCCGACAGCCGCCCCGCTGAACTGCCAGGCGCCGACGATCAGGTCCGCGTGCCCGTCGCCGTCGACGTCGCCCGCGACCGATGGGCTCGTGCCGAAGCCCTCGCCCTGCGTCTCGCCCGTGAGGGTCAGCAGCCGCTTGCCGTCCTTGCCCGAGTGCACGTACACGCGGCCGGTCATCGGACCGAGCGCCGAGTTCTGCCAGTCGGATGCGTACACGTCGGCGACGCCGTCGCCATCGAGGTCGCCGGGAACCGAGACGAACATGCCGCCCAGCGCGCCGCCAGTCGCATCGGAATCGATCGTGAATCTCGGCGCTCGTGCGAGCGCGTCATAGACGTAGGCTCGGCCGGTGTGCTGGGCGCCCGCCCGGCCGGCGCCCACGACGAGCAGCACGTGCTTGCCGTCCGAGCGGCCCGCGACCGTGCTGCCGAACTGGTCGCCGGGCTGCTCGCCCGAGAGCGTTGCGATGAGCTTCCCGTCCTTACCGGAGTAGACGTAGGCATGGCCCGCCCCCTCTCCGGGCGCGCCGACGATCACGTCCGCGCAACCGTCGCCGTCGACGTCGCCTGCGCCCGAGGAGTGCTGGCCGAACTGCTCGCCGGCCTTCTCCGCGTGCAGGCTCTGCAGCACCCGGCCGTCGCGGCCGGAGTAGACGAAGGCCTTGCCGCCGCCGGGTGCGCTCGCGATCACGTCCGGAATCCCGTCCCCGTTCGTGTCGCCGGCGGCTTCGACGCCGGTGCCGAGCTGGTCGCCGCTCTCGCCGTCGGCGGCCCACAGCAGCTTGGCGCTCTTCGTCGAATAGACGTAGATCCGCCCCGCGCCGCCGTGCGTCGGTGCCGAGGTCACGAAATCGGGAACGCCGTCGCCGTCCACGTCGCCGAGGTTGCGCGCGATCCAGCCGAACTGGTCGTTCGCGGCCTCGCCGTCCCACTCGTGCAGGATCTTGACCGGCTCGACGAAGGGCTCGGCGAAGTCCCCGGCCGTCGGACGCAAGGCCGCGAAGCGCGGGTCGCCCTTCAGCTTCGCGAGCGCGGGGTCGAAGTCGATCTGCGTCATGTCGATCTTGCGCGAGTCGCGCGCCTGGCCGAGGCACGCGAAGGCCTCGTCCGGCCGGCCCTGCAGCGCGCGCACGACGCCCAGCGTGTAGAGCGGCGTCGCGAACGCAGGATCGACTGCGAGTGAACGCTGTAGGGCCGCGGCGGCGAGGTCGTAGTCCTTGAGCGCCTGCTTTGCACTCGCGAGCATGCGCCAGGCCCGGCCGTTCTGCGGCTCGCGCTCGGTCAGGGTCTCGAGAATCCGCGCAGCCCCCTCGGGGTCCTTGGCCTGCATGCGCGCGAGCGCAGCCGCGAGCGTGGCGGCCGGTTGCGGATCCTGGGCGAGCAACGCGAGCGCGACGGCGACGAGGGGCAGCGGACTCATGGCCCGGTTGTAGGGCGCACGGCGCCGAAGCCGCTATCGAGATCTTGCTCTGTCCGTTCGCATGCAGGCGGACTGACGCGGGACTTTCACGACGGGCGAGCGAACTCGAGGCAGTTGTGCTGGTATTGGATCCCGTGAATCAGGCCCTCCCACTCGACCGGATCGTGTTCCACTCGGATCTGGCGACCATCGGCGCGTTCCGCTGCCCGCGCGAAGATCCGCGCTTCGAGGACTCGGGGCCGATCCAGCAGCACTGCTTCGTCTTCCCGCGCAGTGCCGTCGTGATCGAGCACGAGCACGCGCGGCCGTTCGTGGCCAATCCCAACGTGGTGACGCTCTACAATCGCCATCAGCGCTACCGGCGCGCGGCGATCAGCCGCGAGGGCGACCGCTGCGACTGGTTCGGCGTCGCGCCCGAGCTGCTGCGCGACGCGCTGAGCCTCCACGATCCCGCGGTCGCAGACCGGGAGGACGAGCTCTTCCCGCTGGCGCGCGGCGTCTCGGACGCCGCACTCTACCTGGCGCAGCGCGAGCTCTTCGAGCTGGCCGCGTCGGGAGCCCCGCTCGACGCGCTGGCGATCGAGGAGGGCGTCGTGGCGCTGCTCGCACGTGTCGCCGCACTGGCCTTCGGCGCCCCGCCTGCGCTGCTCGAGCCGGCGCGGCGCAGCACGGCCACGCGCGAGATCGAGCGCATCCTGAGCGAGCGCTGGAACGAGGACCTCGCGCTCGCGGATCTCGCGCGCGCGGCCGGCCTCTCGGTCTTCCACCTCTGCCGCACTTTCCGGCGCGAGACCGGCACGACGCTGCACCAGTACCGCCACCAGCTGCGCCTGCGCTCGAGCCTCGAGCGCGTGCGCGAGTCCCGGCAGCCCCTGGTGGAGATCGCGCTCGGGTCCGGCTTCTCGAGCCACAGCCATTTCACGAGCGCATTCCGGCGCGAGTTCGGCATGACGCCCTCGCGCTCGCGTTCGAGACACGAAGCGGAGACGAATCCATGAACTTCCTCGTTTGCATCCTGGCCGCCGCCCTGCTGCAGCAGCCCGCCCAACCCCTGCTCTACGGCATCGCGACCGGCCGCGCCCCGAACAAGCTCGGCGACCTGGTGACGATCGACGCCAGGGACGGGACGACGAAGGTCGTCGGTTCGTTCTCGAATCACCGGGGCTACACGGTGCCCAACGACATCGTGCGCGCCGCCGACGGCAAGCACTACTACGCCACGCAACTCGAGATCGGCGAGGGCTGGGCCAAGACGCACCTGCTGACGATCGATGCTCAGAGCCTGAAGGTCGAGCGCAGCGTGCTGCTCGGCGAGGCCTTCGACGCCCTGGTCGTGGACGGGCACGGCAGGCTGCTGGCCGGACGTTTCGACAAGGAGGGCAGTGCGCTCGTGAGCATCGACCCGCAGACGGGCGAGAACACCCTGATCGGCAGGCCCGGACGCGACTTCCAGTTCGCGAGCTTCGCGCTCGACAGCCGCTCGGGGAAGCTGCTCGGCCTGGCCGCGGTCATGCGCACCGACAGGTTCGCCCTGGTGTGGGTCGACCCGGCCACGGGGAAGACGGAGTCCAGCGTGGAGCTGGGCCTGACGGGCAGGCCGTATGCCATGGCGCTCGGCAGCGACGGCAAGGCGCTGATCGTCGGGGAGAAGTACCTGCTCTACGAAGCGGACCCTGCGACCGGTCGCACCAAGCTGCGGGCGAAGCTGGGCGAGGAGGTCGTCGTGGGCCTGCACGCGCAGAAGTAGGGCCCGCAGGCCCGTCCAGGGAAGGCACGCGGCCATTGTGGGCCGGACGGCGGGCCCGTATCCTGTTCGCCCCCGATCGCCGCCCGAGCCCGCCCATGCAGCACAAGAAGCCCATCCGCAACATCGCCATCGTGGCCCACGTCGACCACGGCAAGACGACGCTGGTGGACACGATGTTCAAGTTCGCCGGCACGTTCCGCGCCAACCAGCACGTGCAGGAGCGCGCGATGGACTCCGACGCGCAGGAGCGCGAGCGCGGGATCACGATCCTCGCCAAGAACACGGCCATCGACTACCACGGCACGCGCATCAACATCGTCGACACGCCCGGCCACGCCGACTTCGGCGGCCAGGTCGAGCGCACGCTGCGCATGGCCGACGCGGTGCTGCTGCTGGTCGACGCCGCCGAGGGCCCGATGCCGCAGACGCGCTTCGTGCTCAAGAAGGCCTTCGAGAACGGCCTCAAGGCGCTGGTGATGATCAACAAGATCGACCGGCCCGACGCGCGCGCCGGCGAGGTGCTGGACGAGATCTTCGACCTGTTCGTCGAGCTCGGCGCGCACGACGACCAGCTCGACTTCCCGGTCGTCTACGGCTCGGGCCGCGACGGCTGGGCGGTGGACAAGCCGGACGACGAGCCGACCGACCTCGAGCCGCTCTTCCGCATGATCCTGGACCACGCGCCCGAGCCCGAGCTCGACTACGACGCGCCGCTGCAGTTCCAGGCCGCGACGCTCGACCACGACGACTTCCTGGGGCGCATCGCCATCGGGCGCGTCGTGCGCGGCGTGATCAAGAACGGCGCGCGCTACGCGCTGTGCCACGTCGGCCGCGACAAGGCGCCGGTGGCAGCGGTCAAGGGCCTGCTACCGCTACGAGGGCCTGAACCGCGTGGCCGTGGACGAGGTCAAGGCCGGCGACATCGCGGTCGTGGCCGGCATCGACGAGATCATGATCGGCGACACGCTCTGCCCGCTCGAGAACCAGGAGCCGCTGCCGACGATCAAGCTCGACGAGCCGACGATCTCGATGGAGTTCTACGTCTCGAACTCGCCCTTCGCGGGCCAGGAAGGGACGTTCGTCACGAGCCGCCAGATCCTCACGCGCCTCGAGAAGGCCGCGCTGCGCGACGTCGCGCTGCACCTCGCCAACGCCGAGCGCAACGACGGCTACGAGCTCAAGGGCCGCGGCGTGATGCACCTCGGCGTATTGATCGAGAACATGCGCCGCGAGGGCTTCGAGTTCTCGGTCGGCAAGCCGCGCGTGATCCTCAAGACGGTCGACGGCCAGCGCATGCGAGCCGTTCGAGCGCACCGTGATCGACGTGCCCGACCGAGCACGCCGGCAAGGTGATCGAGTACTTCGGCCGCCGGCGCAGCGAGATGACGACACATGGAGCCGATCGGCATCCAGACGCGTCTCGAGTTCCTGGTGCCCTCGCGCGGCCTGATCGGCGCACGCACGGCGCTGATGACGCATGACCAAGGGCATGGCCATCCTGAGCCACGTCTTCGAGGTCTGGCGCCCCGACGGCGGCCCGATCCCCACGCGCACGAACGGCGTGCTGGTCGCCGACCGCACCGGCCGACGCGGTGCCCTACGGCATGTTCGCGCTGCTCGACCGCGGCACGTTCTTCGTCGAGCCCGGCTCGCAGGTCTACGAGGGCATGATCGTCGGCGAGAACAACAAGGACGACGACCTCGACATCAACGTCTGCCGCGAGAAGAAGATGACCAACATCCGCTCGGCCGGCAACGACGAGAACGTGCGCATTCCGCCGCCGCACGTGATGTCGCTCGAGGAGAGCCTCGAGTACATCGAGGACGACGAGCTGCTCGAGGTCACGCCCAAGACGCTGCGCCTGCGCAAGCGCAGCCTGACCCAGGTCGAGCGGCTCAAGGCGGCGCGCAAGCAGGCCAAGGCCGGCACCTCCTGAGGGCCGGCCGCGCGGGGCGGAAACGGTTTCGGGCACGACGCTTGCATCGGAAGGGGCCCCCGAACCGATAGGCCCCCCATGAAGATCGCTGCGCTGGCCCTCGTTCTGCCCGTTTCGTTCCTTCTGGCCGAAGACGGCTACTGCCAGTGGCCTCCCGTTCCCGGCGCCACGCGTTACGACGGCGGAGCGACCAAGGGTGGCGGCGGATCGGTCCGCCCCTCGGCGGGCGGGAATCAGGGCCCGGGCGACACGGCTCCGGCCAGCCCGGCCCAGCCTTCGGGACCCAGAGGCGGCGCTTCCGGCGGCAAGCCCGACAATCCTCCGGGCAGCACGCCGCGCACCGGACCGGGCACGGGTCCGGGTCCGGGCCAGAGCGGACTGGCGCCGACCAACATGCCCACGACGCCCGCACTGACCATGACCAGTGACGACAGCTGGTACCTGTGGTGGGAGTTCAACAAGGCCGAGTTCCTGCGCCCCAACCGGCTCGACCTGCTCTCCGCGCCCGCGAGCGGCGACGACGCGCTCGCCGCGCTGCAGCGCTTCGCCGATTCGATGCGCCTCGCGCTCGGCCCGGCGCTGCTCGAGGCGCTGCACGACGGCGATCCCAACCTGCGCGCAGTCGCGGCGATCGCCTACGGCCGCACGGCCGGTGCGGCGGCGATCCCGCGCCTGGTGGAGATGCTCTCCGATGCGCACGTCGACGTGCGCCACGCCGCGCTGCTCGGCCTGGGCGCTACCGGTGCCGAGGAGGCCGCGGCGCTGCTGCTGACGATCGCCAAGGACGGCACGCGCGACGGCCTGGGCCGCGAGCGCATCTCCCCCACGGCCGAGGCGCACGCCTTCATCGCGCTGGCCATCGGCCGCAAGCGCGGCTTCCCGGCCTTCGTCGACACGCAGCTGGCCGTGCGCGTCGCCGGTCGCGCACGCTCGGAACGCGAGGCCATCGGCTGCGCGGCGATGCTCTACCAGCGCCTTGCGCCCTGCCCCGAATTCGAGGCGCTGGCGCTGCAGCTCGCGCAGGACGAGAGCGAGCCGCCGATCGTGCGCTGCCGCGCGATCGAGGCGCTGGGCAAGTCCGACTCCGCGAAGACGCTGCCGCGCCTGCAGGCCCTGCTGACCGGCCCGCGCCTGGACCTGCGGCGCTCGGCCGCCATGGCGCTGGGCGAACTGCCCGATCCCGAGGCGCTCGCGCCGCTGCTCGCCGCCTACGAGCAGGAGTCGGAGTCGCTCACGCGCGGCTTCATCCTGACCGCCATCGGCCGGCGCGGCGGGGAGCGCGCACGCGAGTTCCTGCTGCACGTGCTGAGTTCCAATCCCAAGTCGCTGCGCTGCTGGAGCGCGCTCGCGCTCGGGATCCTGGGCCGCAAGGGCGGGGATCCGGAGCTCGCGCAGGCGCTGCGCGAGGCCTGCGAGCACGAGTCGAACCCGCAGAACCGCAGCGCCTACTGGCTCGCGGCCGGGCTGGTGCGCGACGAGCAGGCGCTGCCGATGCTGTGCAAGGGGCTGGCCGAGGCTTCGGACCCGCGCAATCGCATGTACGCAGCCACGGCGCTGGCGCTGCTCGGCGGCGACGAGGCGCACCGCGTCCTGCGCCAGGATCTCGTGCTCGACGGCTCGCCGCTCGTGCGCGCCTCGATCGCGCAGTCGCTCGGCTGCCTGGGCCGCGGCGAGGACGTCGATGCGATCGCCGAGACGCTCGACTCGCTGCACGAGCCCGAGCTGCAGGCGATGGCGGCGACGGCGCTCGGCTTCCACGCCTCCTACGACGCGCTGCGCAAGCTGGGTACGATCGTCGGGCGCAAGGACGGCACGAGCCTGCGGCGCGCGGCCGCGATCGAGGGCTTCGGCATGGCGCTCGGCCGCGCGGCCCCGCTGGCGCTGATGGACGTCGCGCGCGATTCGAACTACACGATCTTCAACGAGTGGGGCTTCGGCCTGTACCGCACGACGCTCTGAACGCGGCGGGCGCGCGCGTCAGGGCAGCACGCCGACCAGGACGCGCGAGCTCTTCTCGCCCTCGCGCCAGACGCGCTGCACGGCCTTGACGCAGTCCGACTCCTTGGCCGCGTACATGTTGGGCAGGAAGACCTGCGGATTGCGGTCGACCAGCGGGAACCAGGTGCTCTGCACCTGGATCATCAGGCGGTGGCCCTTCTGGAAGGTGTGCAGCACGTCCTGCAGCGGCACGCGCACCAGCGTCGGCTCGTTGGGCGCGAAGGGCTTGGGCTCGGAGTAGCTGTCGCGGAAGCGGCCGCGCATGACCTCGCTGCGCACCATCATCTGGTAGCCGCTCGACATTCTCCATCGCGTCGATCCACTCCGGGCTCTGGGCGTCGCCGGGGAAGACGTCGACGAGCTTCACGATCCAGTCGCAGTCGCTGCTTGTCGGTCGAGACCCAGAGCTGCGCGTCCAGCGGGCCGGCCAGCGTCAGGTCCTGCTCGAGCACATCGGTCTGCCAGACGAGCACGTCGGGCCGGCGCGCGGCGAAGCGCTGGTCGTCGGTCATGTACTCGCGCGTCATGCCGATCGCGATCGCCTCGGTGAAGGGCACCGGGTGCAGCGGATCGCTGACGAACTCGTCGTAGCCGCGCTGCGCCTCGGGCTTGGCGTCGAGCTTCTCCAGCGTCAGCTTCCCGCCCGCTCCGAAACGCAGGTAGCGCCACTGGCGCTCGCTGCGGCGGCCAGGCGTCGAACTCGCGCCAGCGGTTCGCTGCCGGTCTCGAACATCGCGGCCTCGACCGGCTGCCCGTCCTGCTTGCCCTTGAGGTTGCGGTTGAAGAAGGCGAGCTCGAGCTTCTCGCGGTAGTACGGTCCGGTCTTGTCGCCGAAGGAGACGTTGCCCAGTCGATCGCCGTCGGAGCGCGACCAGCCGCCGTGCGCCCACGGCCCCATCACGAGCATGTTGTAGACGCCCGGGTTCTGCTCCTCGGTCGCCTGGTAGACGTGCAGCGCGCCGTAGAGGTCCTCGGCGTCGAACCAGCCGCCGACCGTCATCACCGCCGGCGCGACGTGCTTCAGGTGCGGCAGCAGGTTGCGCGCCTTCCAGAACTCGTCGTAGTTCGGGTGCTTCGACCATCTCGTCCCAGAACTTCACCTCGCCCTTGAACCAGCGCTGGTTGACGTTCGCCAGCGGGCCCAGGTCGCAGGAAGAACTCGTAGCCGTCGCGCGTGCCGTGGTCGAAGCCGCCGTGGCGCTCGGTCACCGGCTCCGGCCGCGGCCTGCCGAAGCCCGAGAGGAAGTTGAAGGCGTGCGGCAGGAAGAACGCGCCGTGATGGTGGAAGTCGTCGAAGCACCAGTCGGCGATCGGCGCCTGCGGCGAGACCGCGGCGAGACTCGGATGCGCGTCGATCATGCCCGCGGCGGCGTAGAAGCCCGGGTAGCTGATGCCCCACATGCCCACGCGCGAGTTGTTGCCCGGCACGTTCTTGACCAGCCAGTCGATCGTGTCGCAGGTGTCGCTGGCCTCGTCGAACTGCTTGCCGGTCTTGCCCTCGATGATCGGGCGCACGTCGACGAACTCGCCGCCCGACATGTAGCAGCCGCGCACGTCCTCGTAGACGACGATGAAGCCCTCCTTCATCGCCGGCTCGCTCGGCCCGATCGTCGACTTGAACGCATCCGTTCCGTAGGGCCCGACGCTGTAGGGCGTGCGGCAGAGCAGGATCGGATAGGTCGGCGCGCCCTTCGCGCCCGCGTCCTTCGGCGAGTAGACCGCAGCGAAGAGCTCGACGCCGTCGCGCATCGGGATCTTCACCTCGCGCTTCGTGAAGTGCTCCTTGGCGTAGGCCGCGGGATCCTGTTGGGGGAGGACCGGGAAGAGCAGTGCGAACAGCAGACCGAGCGGGTTCATGCCGGCTTTATACCCGCTCCCCCGCCGCGCAGCTCCTCGAGCTCCTCCAGCGTCTTCGGCCAGTCCCCGTTCAGGAGCCGCGAGAGCGCGCGGTCGGCCAGCAGCCGCCCCTCGGTCTGGCAGCGCGCGCAGTAGTTGCACTCGTTCTCGGCGTAGACGATGCGCTGCACTTTCGCGCTGCACACCGGGCAGGGCTGGCCGAACTTCCCGTGCACCGCCATCTCCTCGCGAAAGGCCGTGACCTTCTCTGGCCAGCGCGCTTGCGCCTCCCCCACCAGCTTCGCCACCCACTCGCCCAGCACGCCGCACGTCGCCTCGTAGAGCCGCGCGCGCTCGTCCGCCGCGAGACGCGAGGTCCACTGCAGCGGCGAGAGCCTCGCGCGGTGCAGGATCTCGTCGGAGTACGCGTTGCCGATCCCGCTGAAGAGCCGCGGATCGGTCAGCGCACGCTTGAGCGTGTGGTTCTCGCGCACGAGCGCGGCCTCGAACTCCGCGCGCGAGCACTCGAGCACCTCGATCCCGCCGCGCTCGTGCGCCGCGAGCGCCTGCGCGCCGCGCACCACGTGCAGGCTCGCCCGGCGCTTCGTGCCCGCCTCCGTGAGCAGCAGCGTTCCGCGCTCGAAGTCGAAGGCCGCCAGACCGAGTTTCCCGGGCAGCTTCGCACCGCGCTCCAGCCAGCGCAGCCGCCCGGCGATCATCAGGTGCAGCACCAGGAAGAGCTCGCCCTCGAGCGCGACGACGATGCGCTTGCCGAGGCGCCGCACGCCCTGCACGCGCTGTCCCTCGCAGGCCGCGAGCGGCGGCTCGACTGTCCGCAGCAGGAACGGGCTCGCCAGGCGAATCTTCTCGAGGCGCGTGCCGTCGATGCGCTGCGCGAGGGCCTCGCGGTAGGCGCTGATGTCGGGCAGCTCGGGCATCGTCGGGCTCGGGCCGGGAAGCCTACCTTGCGACGGGCATCCGGGAAGTTCAGGATCCCGGGCGCATGCAGACCACGCTCGCAACCCGCCTCCTCGCCTGCAGCTCGCTGCTCGCTTGCGCCTGCGCACCCGAGGCGACCTCGCAGGTCGAGGCCGCCGAAGCGCAGCTCCAGGCCTCCGAGGACCCCCCGCTCGTGCTGCGCGTCACGCAGCCCGACACCGCGGACTGGCCCGAGATCGAGCGCCGCGGCCTGTTGCGCGTGCTCGTGCCGCGCGACCGCACGAACTTCTTCTTCGCCGAGGGCAAGCTGCGCGGGATGGAGTACGAGCTCGTGCACGAGTTCGAGCGCTCGCTCGCGCGCGAGACGAGCGGCACGCGGCCGCAGATCGACGTGGCCTACGTTCCGGTCGCCTTCGACCGGCTGCTCCCGGCGCTCGTCGAGGGCCTGGGCGACGTCGCCGCGGGCGGACTCTCGATCACGGCCGAGCGCGAAGAGCTCGTGGCCTTCACCGAGCCCTACCTCTCCGGTGTCTCCGAGATCGTCGTCGCCTCCAGCTCCGCCCCGCCGCTCGCGGGCCTCGAGGACCTCGCCGGCCAGCTCGTCGTCGTCGGACCCGGGTCGAGCTACCTCGCCAGCCTCGCGCACCTGAACCAGCAGCTCGTCGCGCGCGGCCTCGCACCGGCGCGCATCGAGACGCCCGGGCGCGGCTTCGCGACCGAGGACCTGCTCGAGCTCGTGCACACCGGCGCGTTCCCCTACACCGTCGCGGACCAGCACGTGGCCGAACTCTGGTCGAGCGTGCTCGGCGGCTTGCGTCCGCTTCCCGAATTGCAGCTCGCGACCGGCGGCCGCATCGCCTGGGCCGTGCGCCGCGACAATCCCGAGCTCAAAGCCGTGCTCGACGCCTTCCTGCTCGCGAACCGCAAGGGCACGCGCACCGGAAACGTGCTCTTCCAGCGCTACTTCCAGGACACGCAGTGGGTCGAGGCCCCGGACCTCGATCTGCACTCCGGCAAGCTCGGCGCGATCCTCGAACCGCTGCAGCGCTTCTCGGTGCAGTACGGCTTCGACTGGCGCCTGATCGCCGCGCAGGCCTACCAGGAGTCGCGCCTCGACCCCGCCGCGCGCAGCAAGTCGGGCGCGACTCGGCCTGATGCAGCTCATGCCCGCGACCGCCAAGGACATGGGCTTCGCGGACGTCTCGAGCATCGAGGACAACCTGCAGGCCGGCATCAAGTACATGGCCTGGTTGCGCGACACGTACTTCTCCGACCCCGCGCTGCCCGAAGCCGTGCGCGTCGACTTCGCGCTGGCCGCCTACAACGCCGGCCCCGGCCGCGTGCGCCGCTGGCGGCGCGAGGCGCCCGAGCTCGGCATCGCCCCCGACCGCTGGTTCGGCGGACTCGAGAACCTCGCGCTCGAACGCGTGGGCTTCGAGCCCGTCAGGTACGTCGCCAACATCAACAAGTACTTCGTGATCCTCGCGCGCCTGCTCGACGAGCGCGCGCGGCGGGACGAGGAGCTGCAGAAACTCCAGCAGGGCACGCAGCGCTGAACGGCGGCCTGCGCGCGGTCGCTTGATCCCTCGAGGCCTTCGGTTAGACTGCGCGTTCACATCCTGAGCGGGCGTAACTCAGTTGGTAGAGTGGCAGCTTCCCAAGCTGCATGTCGCGGGTCCGAACCCCGTCGCCCGCTCCATCCGCGCTCCGATGCGTGCGCGAGTTACGCGCGCTCGCAGGAGAGGCTCCCGAGAGTGTGGTCGCCGAGTGGCTGTCTAGTAGCTGTGTCGTGCGTCTCCATGTCACGAGATTGGGTGATGGCGCAGCGTGTCCGTGGCAACTAGAACCGGTAGTGATCTGACCTTCCTTGGAGATTTCGGACATCCCAGATCGCGCGGAATGCGCGAGGATCTCCGACATGCCGCAACGCAAGCGCCGCACCTTCACGCCCGAGCAGAAAGCTGACGCCGTCCAGATGGTCCACCAAGTTGGCAACCTTTCGAAGGTCGCCCGTGATCTGGACCTGACGGAGACGGCCCTGCGCAGCTGGGTCAACCAGGCCGAGATCGACAATGGCAAGGGCCCCGACGGTGCCCTCACGAGCGGCGAGCGCGAGGAGCTGCAGCGCCTGCGGCGTGAGAACCGTACGCTCGAGATGGAGCGTGACTTCCTAAAAAAAGCCGCGGCCTTCTTCGCCAAGGAACAGGATCGGCCTACGCGCTGATCACGGCGGAGATGGCCAACTACCCGATCGCGCTGATGTGCCGAGTGCTCGGCGTCTCGCGCAGCGGCTGGTACGCGTCGCGAGGCCGCATCTGGCCGTCCGAGCGCGAGAGCCGCAATGCCGAACTCCTGTCCAAGGTGCGCGCGGTCCACGCTTCCAGTCGGGGGACCTACGGAAGCCCTCGCGTCCATGCCCAGCTCGTGCGCGACGGCGTGGACGTGGACGAAGACCGTGTCGCTCGCCTGATGCAATGCTAGGCCTTCGCCAACTCGCCGACATCTCGATGGAGATCGGGGACCTGAGGTCGGCTTTGGCGCATCAGGCGCAGCGTCGATCGAATGGTACGACCGATGGGTCAAGACAGGGGACCCTGGGCTTCGAAGCCGCTTGCTTGTCTACAACGAGGATGATTGCCGAGCGACCCGAGTGGTGCTCGATGGACTGCGCGCGCTGAAGCTCGGGCCATGAGTCCGCTTCCGCCGCCCTCGCGGTAGCGCACGGCCGCGCGCCCCTGCTTCCCTGCGGTCCCATGATGACGTCGACACGGCGGTGGACCTGGTCCAGGTCGCTTCGATTCTCAGCCTCCCCATGACATTGTTGGTCCCCAATGAACGGCCCGTCTACCAGACGCCGGCCCGACGCCACGGCCAGCGCCCCTTGAGCGTGGACAGCTCAGTGCCAAGCTGCCGCTTCTCCGTGGGCGACAGTCGGCAGTTACACTTCGGGCCCCGTGCCTGCCAGCGGCCCCCTCATCGTCCTCAGCGACCACCAGGTTCTTCTCGAGGTCGACGACCTTCTCTACGCCGACGCGCGCGACCTGCTGCTCTTGTGCGCCGAACTCGAGAAGGCACCCGAGCACGTCCACACCTACCGGCTGACGCCGCTCTCGATCTGGAACGCGCGCACGCTCGGGCTCGAGGTCGAAGGGCTGCTGGCTGACCTCGCCCGGCTTGCGCGCTTCGCCCTCCCGGCCAACGTCGTCCACGACGTGCGCGAGTGGGGAAGACGCTACGGCAAGCTGACCCTGGTCCGCGAGGGCGACGATCTTGCCCTCGACATCGACGACGATGGACTCGCGGCCGAGGTCGCGGGCTTGGATCTTGCACGCAAGCACATCCATGCTCGCCCCACCACTCACCGCTTTTCGGTGCGCACGGCCGAGCGCGGGAGGCTCAAGCAGGCGCTCACCAAGGCTGGCTTCCCCGTTCGGGATCTCGCGGGCTACACCGACGGAGAGCCGCTCTCGCTCGCTCTGCGCAATGTCACGGCGAGCGGGGCTCCATTCGCCCTGCGCGACTACCAGCTCGACGCCGCGAGCCGGTTCTTCGCATCCGGCTCCGCCCGCGGCGGCAGCGGCGTGATCGTCCTCCCATGCGGCGCCGGCAAGACGGTCGTTGGGCTCGCGTGCATGGAGCATGTCCAGGCCTCGACCTTGATCCTCACGACGAGCACCGCCGCGGTCCGGCAGTGGACCGCCGAGCTGCTCGACAAGACCGATCTCTCGCCCGAGTCGATCGGCGAGTACACCGGGCTCCGCAAGGAGATCCGGCCGGTGACGCTCTCCACCTACCAGATGCTCACCTGGCGACGGAAGGGCTCCGAGTCGTTCGAGCACCTCGAGCTCTTCGACAAGCGCGAGTGGGGACTGATCGTCTACGACGAGGTGCACCTGCTCCCCGCACCGGTCTTTCAGGTCACGGCCTCGATCCAGGCGCGGCGGCGTCTCGGACTCACGGCGACGCTCGTGCGCGAGGACGGACTCGAACGCGACGTGTTCGCCCTGATCGGGCCGAAGATCGCCGAGGTCCCCTGGAAGGTCCTCGAACGCTCGGGCTGGATCGCGAAGGCGCTCTGCACCGAGGTGCGCGTGCCGATGTCCCGCGGGCTCGCGCTCGAACACGCAGCAGCCGAGGAACGCGCGAAGTTCCGGATCGCGGCCGAGAACCCCGCCAAGATCCCCCTCATCCGTGAGCTCCTCGCTCGCCATGCGGGCTCGATCGCGCTCGTGATCGGTACCTACGTCGATCAGCTCGAACGCATCGCGGAGGAGCTCGAACTCCCGCTCGTGACCGGGAAGACCAGTGAGCAGCGCCGCGAAGACCTTTATCGCGAGTTGCGCGAGGGCAAGATCCGCGCGCTCGTCGTCTCGAAGGTCGCGAACCACTCGATCGACCTCCCCGATGCCAACCTCGCGATCCAGGTCTCCGGCAGCTTCGGGTCGCGCCAGGAGGAGGCCCAGCGCCTCGGCCGCATCCTGCGCCCGAAGTCCGGCGAGAACCAGGCCCACTTCTACGCGCTCGTCTCCCTCGACAGCGTCGAGGAGATTTTCGCGCAAGCACGCCAGCGCTTCCTCTGCGAACAGGGCTACGCCTATCGCATCGTGGCGCCCAGCGAACTTCGCGCCGACGACAAGCGCGATCCGCAACGGGCCGAGGTGCCCTCGTGAGCGAGTTCCAGGTCGATTGGGGGAAGACCATTGCCCGGCTCCCCCTCTGGCGAGCGCTCGCGCCCGACACGCGACACGCCTTGATCGCATCCAATGCGAGCGAGACACGGCCTGCGGCGTTGTTCGGCCCGGACCTCGAACGACTCGCGAGCGAGCACTGGATCGACCTTTCCGTCGAAGGAACCCGAGCGCGGCCCGCACACGAGATCGCTCCGTTCATCCGGCTGCTGCGCGCACTCTCGCGCGCGCCGATCCTCTCCGACCCGGACAACTGCCCGCTCGACGGCTACCTGCGCACGCACTTCACGACCGATGAGCGCATGTCACTCGCGGGACTCGATCCCTACGCGCGTCACGGCGGATCCTGGGTGACGACAGCCGCGATCTCGAGCGCCTCGGCCCTGCAGGAGTTTCAGGCACTCCACGACGCAACCAAGTACGAGGCGCAGCGCCTCGAGGGCCGCTACTCCACGGGCATCCCACGGCGGACGCGATTGCTGAAGGACCCAGTGACGCTGCGCGGGGCCCAGGCTCTCCTGAAGCTAGTGATGGCGGAAACGTCCCCCATCCCCCTCGACGCGCTGCTCGCGCGCTGGGTGAGGAGAGAAGGCTGCACGCTGGGCGGCGGCCTCGAACCGCTCCTCAGCTACGGTCTGGTCCTGCTCGATCTCGACGCGGACCTCATCCCCGAGATCGGGCTCTTGCCCGCGATCCGAGACCGTATCCACAGGCCCGCGGCGCGCGCCGCTTCCGTGCGGGCGCCGCAGAGCACACTGACTGGCCTGCTCGCACTCGAGGACCTCGAGACGCTGCTCCTCGAACTCGTGAGCGAGCCTGCGCGCATGAAGCAGGACGGACTCGAACTCTTTGCGCGCGCGGCCGCGCGACTCGGGGCGGCGTTGCGGCCGCCCCCGACTTGGCTCGGCCTATCTCCTGTGCTCTCCGGTGCGAACCTCGCCGAGCGCCTTTTCCGCTCGCTCGTGTACGCCAACCTGCTCGGGCTCACGAGTGTCGAGCACCGCGACGAGGACATCCCCTACCTCGTCGCGACGGACGCGGGAAAGAGCTTCTTGCGCAAGCCGAGGGAGTTCCGGGCCGAGCGCGTGCTCGAGGTGTTTAGGCTGGACCGAATCCCGACCCCCGACCCGGACGAACTCAAGAAGAGGCTCCGGCATGTCGGCCGCGACTCGTTCGAACCCGACGAGGCGCCTCTCGACCGCAAGGGATCGGGCTACCTCGATCCCTACGTGTACGAGTTCTTCCCGACGCACGGCTTTGAGATCAGCCGCCTCGCGCGTGCGCTCGTCGACCTCAAGGCCCGCACGAGCGTCTGTCCCGTGCGCGACGCGCTCGTCGAGGCACTCGCGAGCCTCGAGGGCGAGCGCTTCATCGACTGGGAAGAGTGGCTCGAGGGCCACACCCGCGACCAGAACCCATTCCTCGGCGCGCCGGAGCTCGCGCGCGAGAGCGGGTCCTTCATGCCGCTTGCCGGTGTCTACTTCTCCGAGGAGCAGCTCGAAGAGTACTGGGGACGCCTGCTGCTGCTCGTCGCATCGCAGGTCTTCGTGCCGCTCGGCGGGATCGAAGTCGGCATTGACGCGGAGGGTCGGATTGCCCTGCGGGTGACGGACCTTGGGAGCTGGCTGCTCGGGCGAGCCGAGAAGCTACCGATCGAGTCGGCCGAGCCGGGTGAGGCATCGATCCTCGTCCAGCCGAACTTCGATGTCGTCTTCCTCTCGCCCTCCCCGGGCGAGGAGGCCGCGATCGCCACTTTTGCAGAACGGCGGGGGCGGGGCGTCGGAACGCTGTTCGCGATCACGCGGGCTTCGTGCCTTGCCGCGGCAAGTGCCGGGATGCGTGCGGAGGACGCGGTTGGCGTGCTCGAGCGAGTCTCGAAGAAGGGCCTGCCGAAGAACGTCGTCTCCGAGGTGAAGGCATGGTTCAAGCAGGCGCGCGTCGTCGAGATGCGCAGGGCCGACATCATCATCTGTCCCGACGAGGAGACGGCCACCAAGGTCCTCGCGATCGGCGGGACGAAGGTGCGGCGCCTCAGCGAACTCGTCATCGAGGTGCTGCGCGGGAAGCCCCAGCTCGTGCGGGCTCTGCGGGAGAAGGGCGTTTTTGTCGGGAGCAGGCTCGAAGCACCACCCTCGGCGTCCACGCCCGCGCGGATCACGTCGAGGCGGTGACCGACTCCCGCCGAAGAGGGTCTCGATCGCGATCGTCCATCATCGTCCGCTCTCCCCGGGCTCGGCCATCACGCTTGTCGCTCCCGCGCAGGCGGTCGCTGCTGATCACCGCCCTTGCTGCACGCGATCCGTTGCGCGTCGTGCTCCCGCTCATGCTGCGCGTCTGGCACAACGGCCACGAGCAGGCGATTCTCGTCGCGGATCTCCCAACCGTCGGCGGTGCGATCGTAGGACCGGGGGTTGCTCACGACGCCCGCCGCGCGTTGGCCTTGCACAACTCGCACTCGGCTGCGTGCCCGAGTTCCGCTTCGAAGTCGATGCGGTCGTTCAGCGTGATCGTCCGCCAGCGCTCCCAGATCCAGGTGTCGCTCCCGCGGTGGGGAGCGTGGCCGGGGAGTTCGCAACCGATCTGGCCGCGCTCGCTCCAGAGCAGCGGCGCGGCATTCGTGGGCTTCTTCGTGGTCGTCATGATCGCGGTCCTCGTCGGGCGCGGGGACGCGCCCCAGGCGCGGAGCGCATCCGGGCTCGTTCCGAAAGATCATGCAAGGCGAACCCGCCAGGATCGGGGACGCTCGCAGCCGCAGGGTGGCACTCACCAGTGAGAGTGGCCAACGACTCAACGATCTCGCCCGACGCGCGGGCTTCAGCGTGATTCGACAGGTAAGACCCGGACGGTGGTTCTTGGCTCGGCCGCTCTGCCGCCGGGTTCCCCGCAACCACGAGCCTGCAGTCACGCACTCACTGGCGGACGCCTCTAACTCGGCAAATAGCAGCAGATTCCGCTCCACACCGCCCCGAATGCGGTGAATGGTGCGGGGCGAAATCGGTGAACCAGCGGTGAACCAACGGGGAACCGCCTCCGGCTTCCCAAGCTGCATGTCGCGGGTCCGAACCCCGTCGCCCGCTCCATACGGCTCGCGCCCCGTGGACGAGTTGCGGCGACGACAGGTGAGACCTGTTCAACCCGGGTGAGAGAGCTTTCGACGCCGAGTTTGGTGTGAAGGGCTGCGACCATGCTGGACCGCCCCGCGTGTAGAGCCGGCACCGTGTGCGTACGCCCCAGTGCTCATGCTCCACCGCCCCTCCCCCGGCCGATCTCGGCTCAGACGCGCCCGGGCTCCCGGGCGCGAGGGAGCGCCATGACCCAACTCGAAGCAGCCTGGATGTCCGATCCGACCGTGCAGGACCTGATGCTGCACTTCCCCGTCGCGCTGGCCCTGTTCGCGGCCGACGGCGACGTCGAGTTCCTGAACCAGCAGTTCCTGCAGCACTTCGACCCGGCCTGTCTGGACTCCGACGAGGTGCGCGAGCTTCTCAAGGAGCCGACCGAGTCCTGGCGCGCCCAGCGCCTGGCGCGCCGCGACGGCAGCCTCGCCGAAGCGCAAGCACGCACGCTGCGCGTTCACGACAGTACGCTGCTGGTGATCGAGGAAACCACGGGCGCCGGACCGAACGATCGTATGGACCGGCTGCGCGCGCGGATCGAGGAGCTCGAGCTGCAGGGTTCGACAGATCGCTTGACGGGCGCCTGGAACCGCACGCACCTCGACCGGATCGTCGAGCCCGAACTCGGGCGCAGCGAGCGACTGCATCAGCCCGTCTCCCTCGTGCTGATGGACATCGACCACTTCAAGCGCGTCAACGACACCTTCGGGCATCCGCAGGGCGACAGCGTCCTGTGCGGCCTCGTGCGCCTCGCCACCGCCCAACTGCGGCCGGGCGATCTGCTCTTTCGCTGGGGCGGCGAGGAGTTCGTCGTGCTCGTCTCCGCGACGGGATACCGAGGCGCGGCGGCGGTGGCGGAGCGGCTGCGCTCCGCGGTCGAGGCCCACCCGTTCGGAACGGTCGGTCGCGTGACGATCAGCCTCGGAGTAGCCGAACACCTCGGCGGAGAGGACCGCGCGCGCTGGTTCGAGCGTGTCGATGCGGCGCTCTACGCCTCCAAGCACGACGGTCGCAATCGGGTCTCCGTCGATGAGCAGGGCGCGTCGGACGCTTGGGCCGAGGCGGGAGGCGCCGCGCCCGTGCAGCTACAGTGGCTCGAATCCTACGCTTGCGGCGAGCCCACGATCGATCGCGAGCACCAGCAGCTCTTCGAGCTTGCGAACGCCACGCTTGCGGCCCTGCTCGCGGCGAACTCCGACCCGGGTCGCTTCCTCGACGCGCTCAACGCGCTCCTCGCGCATGTCACCAAACACTTTGCCGACGAGGAGGCGCTGCTCGAAAAGCACGGCTACGAGAACCTCGAAGGCCACAAGCGCGCCCACCACGCGCTGCTCGCGCGTGCGGCCGAGCTGCAAGCGCGAGCGAAGGCGGGCATGATCACGTTTGGGCACCTGGTCGAGTTCCTGGGCGTCGACGTGGTCGTCAACCATCTGGTGAAGTGCGACAGGCAGTTCTACCCGCTCTTCAGGCGGGGCCACGCAATCGAGCAGAGTGAGGCCGGCCGTTGAGAGGCCCGAGCCCGCGGTCGATCAGCTCCCGGTCTCCGCACGGGCGTATGACCTTCCGGGGTCTCTCGGACACCGGACTTGAGTTGGTAGGACGAAGACGAAGTGTGCAGAGGGGATGGGGTTTGGGGGAGGCCCGCCACCCCCCTTGCACGGTATCCATGTAACGGCTAATCTCGTCCCGCGTGATCGTCTCGTTTGCCGACCGTGCTACCGAGGCGCTCTACCACGATGAGGACGCCGGCCTGGTCCGGCGTTTCCCGCCGGAGATCCGCGCCTCAGGCCTCCGAAAACTCGACATGCTCAACGCCGCTCACACGCTGCTAGACCTGCGCTCCCCGCCGGGCAACCGCCTGGAGGCGCTGCGCGGCAACCTCGCCGGACGGTACTCGATCCGCGTCAACGACCAGTGGCGCATCGTGTTCCGCTGGACGGATGCAGGGCCCGAGGAAGTCCGGCTGATCGACTACCACTCCTAGAGAACCGACGAACCATGCAGCCCAAGAACCGAGTCCCGAGCCACCCCGGCGTGATCCTGCTCGAGGAGTTCCTTTCCCCGCTCGGCGTGACCCAGGTGGACTTCGCCGCCCACATCGGCGTCCCGATCCAGCGCGTCAACGAGATCGTGCGCGGCAAGCGTGGCGTCAGCCCCGAGACGGCCTGGCTCTTCTCGCAGGCGCTGGGCACGACGCCGCAGTTCTGGATCAACCTCCAGAACCAGTACGACCTCGCCCGGACGAAGCCAGTGCACAAGATCAGCCGGCTGCGACGCAGCGCCTGAGCGGGCTGGTCGGGAGCACCGCACTCGTCGCTTCGTAGGGACCGTTCCGAGTCGCTTGCGGCACCGCTCACTTCTGTCGCGACAGCCAGACCAGGAACTGGCCTTCGAGCGAGTTCTTGTCGGCCTCGGCGTTGGAGAGCGGCACGCCGCCGTAGGCATCCTTGAACAGCTGCTCGAATTCGCCGGGCTTGGTCGGGTCGGCGAGGTTTTTGAGCAACGCTGCGAACGCTTCGCGCGAGGCCTTCTCGCCGGCCTTGCTCTTCGTCTGCAGCCAGTAGACGAAGCAGCTCTTGTACGAGCGGATCAGTTCGGCGTAGTCGCCCTGGAACGCCGGCGGAGGCAGGCCCGACTTCGCTGCGGCCGTGCCCAGGAAGGGCGCGGCGACGACGAAGGTGTCGGCCTGTGAGTCCGAGCGGATGGAGAAGCAGGCCAGCCGATTCTTGGTCTTCTTGTTGAGGCTCTCGCCCTCCTTCTGGGAGGCACGCAGCGTCGGCAGGAAGTGGTCGGCGCCCTGCTTGTCGCGCCAGCGGCTGTCGGCGCTGTTCTTCGCCAGCACTCCGCCCTCGGAGGCGCCGCCGGGCACGAAGACCTCGATCGCAGGCGTGATCTTGCCGCGCAGATCGCCATCGACGCGCGTGTTCACCTCTCCGAACTGGTCGATCACCAGGTTGGTGCTGAGACCTCCCAGGAAAGCCGGCGGGACACGGTCGGCGTAGTAGGCCTGAAACAGGGCCAGCATGGCGATCTGAACGAACTGCTGCTGCAGGACTCCCGCGCCGCGGTCGTTCATCGGCGTGCCCGCTGCGTAATCGCCCGGCGCGCGATCCACGGGTGAGTACTCGAGCGTCACGCCCATGTCCTCGCCGAAGATGCATTGCGACCAGTCGAGCACCGCATCCAGCCAGAACAGTTCGCTGTCCGCGGGATCGATCCAGCCCACGAAGTAGACGAACTGCGCGAACAGCTTGCGCGAGGGGAGGATCACGATGCCCTGGCACAAGGGCTCCGTACGCGGCGGACCGAGCACGCTGGCGCTGCCGAGCGACTTGGCTGCGCGCTCGCTGGCCTGGAGGATCGCGTCCGGTGCATGGAAAAGGTGCAGTACATCCAGCGGCGCCGCCGCCGCGCTGCTGTCCGGGCTGGTCCATTTCGAGCTCTTGATCCAGCCCGCCAGCGCCTTGAGGTCGTCGCGCAGCGTGCGCGCTTCCGGCTGGGACGCCTGCAGCCAGTCGAGCCACTTGAGCTGCCCATCGATCACGGCGGTCGCGCAGGTGCGAAACTCATCCGAACGCCGCTCCAGGTCGGCCCGGGGAAAGTGCAACTCGAAGGCGCCCAGGCGCTGGTGCAGGAAGTTCTTGGCCAGCACCTCGTCGTAGACGATGGTCTCGGGCGAACCGTTGGCGAGGCCGATGCTCGCGGCGTACTCCTTGGCGATCTGCTCGTAGGGCAACGAGACCGGGCGGACGCCCCCCACTTCCGCGGGAGTCGGGAGCGGCTGCAGCAGTGTGAGCGCAAGGAGTGTCGGAAGCATGGGAGCTCTTCCGGGCGGGAGGTGGGATGATGGTACTGCGCCGGCGGCACGAGCGCTGTTAGGCTTTTCCCCATGGCCGATCCCGCTGCCATCGCTCTCGCTCTTCCGGATGTCGACCAGGGCATCGCCTGTGCAGGCACGGCCGTGGAGAGCCGGACGTTCCTGGTCCGGAAGAAGACGTTTCTCTTCCTCTCGAAGAAGCTCATGCGCCTGAAGCTCGAGCGCTCCGCCGCGGATGCGAAGAGGCGCGGGTTCGAGGTTGGAGCTGGAGGATGGGTCAAGCTGGACCTCGACGGTCTCCCGCCCCAGCCGATCCTGAAGGCCTGGATTGCCGAGAGCTACTCGCTCTACTCGGGAACAGGCGCAGCGCAGCCCGCACGGGCAAGTTCGAAGTCGGGGCGCAAGTCCGGCCGCTGACGCCCATCCGTCATGGGCCAGGTTCGAGGCGGAGTTGCGTGGGCTTGCCGACCTGCGTGACGGGGAAATCGACTACGCCATCCGGCGTCGAGCGCAGGCGCGCGGTGATCTCGCCGTCCCTGCGGAGCTGGAACGGAGCGTCGCCAGGCAGACCGGTGATCACGTGGCGGATGGACACGGGATCTGCGCTCGATGAACGCAGGTTCCAGGCGCGCCGGGCCGGCCACGCGTCGATGACGACCTCGAAGGGCATGTGGTCCTTGGCTGCCAGCTCGAGTTCGGCGGGCCGATCGATCGCGGAGAAATAGCGCGTGCTCTCGCTCCCGATGTCGACTCCGAAGGGAACTGCCGCGCGAATCGACACTCCGTTGGCCGAGATCCTGCTGCCCTCGAGCGCGAGGTCGATCGTGTAGCGCGTTCCGCGCAGCGGGTAGAAGAGCTGCGTGCCGCCGAGCTCGCGCGTGAGATGCGGATCGAGGAACAGGCAGTCGTGGCGCGGCCGGACTCCGTAGATGTCGCGGTAGAGACCGACGATCGCCATGGCGTTGTTGGCCAGGATGTCGTCGCCGGAGCCCTCGGCGTTCGCACGCAGGCAGCGCTGGAACGAGAGGCCGTCGACGTTGTAGCGCTCGAGGACCTTGTGGATGTACTTCAGCGCCAGCGCCGGGTCGGTCCTGGCGTACGAGCGCACGGCCAGCTCGGCCCAGCCCAGGAACAGGTCGCCGTTCTCGTAGACGGGGAAGGCCTTCTGCCGCTCGTACACCTCCTCGGGCTCGAAGGGGAAGAAGCACAGCGGCCAATGGAAGAGGCCCTCCTTCTGCATCAGGGCTTCGATCTGCGCGAGGATGGCCTTGCAGCGTGCGGGATCGTCGCACAGGCCGTACGCGATCGCCGCGAAGTTGACCGGCGTGACGAGGTTGTCGCCGTGAACGGAACCGTCGGGCTCGCGCCAGTAGACGTACCAGTTGTGCTCGGGATTCCAGAAGCCGCCGGCCGCGACGGGCTTGTTGAAGGCGGCCTGGAGTTTCCTCGCTGCCTCGTGGTAGCGGCTCGCCTGAGTCGTGTCCCCCATGAGGGCTTCGAGGGCTGACCACTGGTTCAGCGCCTCGAACAGCTCCGCGTTGACGAGCGCGTTCTCGTGCGAGGCCCAGACGATGTCGATCCAGTCGCTGCCCTGCTCCTCCTTGTGCGACTGCGGGATCACCTCGACCAGGCCGTCATGGTCGCTGTCGCGCTTCAGCAGGTACTCGAGCGCGGCGCGGCAGGACGCGCGGTGGGAGCGCAGCCAGGGGAGATCGCCGCTGAGATCGAACTGCTCGGCGACGCAGATGACGTACGAAGGCTGCGAGTCGAGCATGTAGCCCCACTGCGCCTCGTAGTAGCCGGTCCTGGGATCGAAGGTCCCGGGCATCGCGTCGCCTGCGTCGCAATGCCAGCGCGCGAGGACACGGCCTGCGGGCGAGATCGCGACCCGCTGCAGCTCGTCGAGCGTGCGGCCGTAGTTCGCAATGAGGTTCGGGTCGGCCAGCACGAGACCGAACTCCGCCAGCCAGGGCTCGTGCGTGCAGGTGTAGCTGCTGCGCCAGCCGTTGCTGCCGCTGATGCCGCGATCGATGACGCCGTAGCGGGCGATGGTGTTGAGCAGCTCGCGCACGGCGCGGCCGTCGATGCCCGCGAGCGTGCCGAGCTTCGAGACCTTGTCGTAGGGCAGCGCGGACAGGGAGATCGTGTTGGTGATGGTGAGCGGATGAGCCGCGTCGGCGCGGATGTTCGCGGGCTGCCAGACGTCCTGCCGATCGGCGAGGAACCTCGCCAGGCCGTGCGCGGGAACGAGCGGCGTGTCGCTGGGCCAGAAGTTCGCGGAGAAGACGTTGCTGGGGTGGCGCGAGAAGCGCGCGGCGATGTCCACTGCCGGAGGCGCGAGCGAGCACGCGACCCTGAGACAGTCCTGCGAGTCCTTGTTCCAGAACGTGACCGAGCCGGAGTGGCTGCCGTAGCTCGCCAGCGGCGTGTCGAGGTACTTCGTCCAGGCCACGCCGCCGGTATCGAGGATCCCGCCGGTCCAGGTGCTCGTGTCGCGGAAGTCGAAGCCGGGGAAGTAGGTGTCCTGCAGCTCGCCCGAGGCGTGATAGGTGCGCGTGATCTTCCAGTCGACGTGATCCTCGGCCGCGGTGAAGAGCCACTCCTCCGTGACCGGGAACTCGGCCGGCCCGAAGCGGATGTCGCTGACGAGCAGGGACGAGCCCTGCTGCTCGACGTTCGGCGAGGAGATGCCTACGCGCGTCGTGTGCCAGACGTCCTTCAGCTCGACGGCGGTACACACGCCGGTCTCCGGCACCACGACCTGGCGGCCGAGGATCATGAGACTGTCCACGAGACAGCGCTGGTCCAGCGCGAGGTGCAGGGAGAGGGTGTGAGCGGAATCGCTGATCGTCGCGCTACGGGTTGCAGGGTCGAACGCGATCTCGGCCTGGACGCCCGGGCCCGGTCCCGGGAGTGCGGCGAGCAGCGCAGCGCAGAATCCGGGAAGGGCCAGCGGTTGCATCCAGTAGCCACGGGAGCGCCGGCACTCCCTCTGGTCAAGCTCCGACCCACGCACGCCGTGCACCGCTTGCGAAACCTGTGCGGACCGCGCTAGCCTGCGCCGCATGAAGCGAATCGCATGTACTGTTCTTGCCTCCCTCTCGATCCTGCCCGCGTGCGGCACCGACAAGACCACGACTCCGTCCAATCCCCCGGTCAAGCCCGCCGCGAATCCGCCCGCCAAGCCCTCGCCGGCACCGGCACCGACCGAGAGCCCGAAGGCGCCCACCGAGAGCCCCAAGGCTCCGGCCGCCGTCGACATGGACGCGGACATCAAGACGCTGATGGCGAAGCCCGAGCAGCCCGTGGCGCAGATCGAGATCCAGCACGTCCTGATCTCCTTCAAGGGCGCGCCGCGCATGCCGGCGAGCGTCACCCGCAGCAAGGAGGAAGCGAAGGCGCTGGCCGAGAAGGTCTACGCCGAGGCCATCGGCGGCGCGGACTTCCTCGGGCTGGTCAAGCAGTACACGAATGACAGCGCGCCCGGCGTCTACCCGCTCACCCAGGCCAGTCGCAAGGGCATGGTCAAGGGCTTCGGCGACGTCGGCTGGCGGCTCAAGGTCGGCGAGATCGGCGTGGCGCCCTGGGATACCAAGGCAAGCCCCTTCGGCTGGCACATCATCAAGCGCCTGAAGTAAGGCCGGCGACCGATCCACCGATCGAGCCCGGCCCGGGAACTACTTCGGCGGGCGATGGGAGACACTGCCGGTCTTCAGGTCGAACCAGTGTCGGTGATCGCCGTCCGTCGCGTGCGTGAGGTCACAACCCGTGACGACGAGTTCCCAGACGACGGCATCCAGCGCTTCCTGGCTGTGGATGTCGCCTGGCGGCGGGAACCAGTGCACGGACTGGCCTGCGCTCACGATGCGCTCCTCGACACTGCGCAGGCTCGCGTGGTCCGTCACAGGGCCCTCTTCCTGCCGTTCCCAGCGAATGTGCCGGTCCCGGCCCTCGAGCACGTGCACGACTCCCCAGGTCGCGTGGTCGTGGACTGGAGTCTTGGCTCCCCGCTCGAATCGCGAGAGGTAGAGGTTGATTCCATCGGGCCCCTCGCTTGCCAGGGTTCGCTGGCTCATCAAGGGACTTCCGTGGATCGGATGCATGCCGGTGCCGTCGATCAGCCCCGGAGTCTTCGCCAGCCGCGCCAGGGATGCGCCGATCTCGGACAGGCCCGCGTCGGTGACGCCGCGAGCATCGATGGCGTGGCGCGCATCGGCCAGGGTGGCATCGATGGCCTGCTTCAGGCGCAGTGGATCGGCCACAGGCGGCACCGCGGGCGCGCTCGCACGGCAGCCCTGCGCCAGAGCGACGAGGATGAGTAGTAGACCGACCTTTCCCATGAGATCTCCTTTGTTGAGTTGAAGCACGCGCCGCTACTGCGAGCGGCCCACGTGGTCCTGCGCGACGATCGTCCAATCGGCGTGCCCGTGGCCGGCCGCGATGAAGCGGTCCATGCGCGCCGCGAAGGCGGGCAGCATCGACAGCGCGATCTCCGCGGCCGCGGCCTCCGCCTGCATCAGCCGCGCGTCCTTGCGCGCCATGACCAGCTCCCACGACGGGTGATCGAAGTCCGCTTCGAGGATGCGCTTGATGCGCGCAGGCACGGAGGTGCCCGGGTTGAAGTGGTCGAACAGGCTGGCGACCTCCGCCGCCGGGACGTTCATGGCCTTGGCGAGTGCGAGCACGTCGCTGAAGCCCGCGGTCAGCGCCAGCAGGAACAGGTTGCCGAGCAGCTTGTGCGCCGCAGCGGCGTCGACGCGCGGGCCGAGGTCGACGAGCTTGCCGGTCATCGGTTTCAGCAGCGGCGAGACGCGCGCGACGTGCGCGCGATCGCCGGAGATCAGCATGACGCCCGTGGAGTCGGCGGCGTTCTGCGGCCCCATGAACACCGGCGCGTGCTGGTAGAGCACGCCGCGGGCACGCCAGCTCGCCGTGCGCGCGAGCGCGCCGGCCGTCGAGGTGGTCGAGTGGTCGAAGACGAGCGCGCCCGGAGCGAAGCCCGGCGCCGCGGCCGCGAGCACGGCGTCCACCGCGGCATCGTCGGAGACCACGATGTGCGTGCGCTCGGCGCCGCGCACTGCCTGGACCGGATCGTCGACCGCCGTCGCGCCGGTCGCGGCAAGGGCGCGCGCCTTCTCGGGCGAGCGGTTCCAGACGCGCACGGATTCGCCCTTCTTGCGCAGCGCCTGCGCGAAGCCGGAACCGAGGAGACCTGTGCCGAGGATCGTGATCATGCGCGAGAGCGTACCCGCCCGCTGACTTTCGTCGCAATCGGGCACACGCGCCTAGGACACGCCCGTTCTCAATCCGGTCCCGAGGGTGATGAGCTCGTTGTGGTGCGTGTCGAACACGATCCACCTCATTCCCGCGTCGACGAGGCAGAACTCGAAGAAGCGCTGCTCTCGCAACAGGTCGACGACCACGTTCGCGGGTGCACGGAAACAGGACCATGGAGGCGGCTCGTCGTCCGTGACGAAGAGCAGCGACTCCGAGGTGGCGCCGGGCAGGATCTCGAGCAGCTTGTTGAGGCCGTCGCCGTTGCCGTACGGGATCCGAGTGACACCCGTCGGCAAGCATTCCCAACTCCAGTGGCGATCGAGTGCCGGGCCGAGGCCGAGGCTCCTGGCTGCGGCGACCCGCGCCCGTTCAGCCTCCTCGAGCGAGAGCTCCTGCACGTCGGGGCAAGCCGCTGCGTACCCTCTCACAGACTGAATCAATTCGAGGTTCAAGCCGGTAGCTCACTCGCCGTCTCAGTAGGCACCACCGACTGGCGTTCGGCCGTCGCTGTCCGGGATCTTTCCCGTGACGAGCGCGTTGTCGTCCCGGCAGCATTGCATGAAGCTCCACAGGTAGAACGAATCACCAGGCACCGTCCTCAGCTGGAGGTACTCGACGAACTCATCGTAGTCGTTGCACACGAACCAGGTCGGCGCACTCGCCCCGCAATAATGCCGATGTTCGATGACGACAGGCCCCTCGTCCTCGAGCGTCGCCCGGACCCGTGAGAGGATCGCTTCGCTCGTGATCTGGGCCCCGTTCGTGGTCCATTCATAGGGAGTCATCGCGCGCTGATCCTACCCGCAGAGCGCGATCGCTCCGCGCAAGGCCCTCCTGGTAACCTTCCGCGCATGGCGCCCCCCGGCCTCTATCCCGATATCGAACCCTTCCACAGCGAACGCCTCGCCGTCGGCTCGCTGCACTCGCTCTACTTCGAGCAGTGCGGCAATCCGCAAGGCGCACCCGTGCTCTTCGTGCACGGCGGCCCGGGTGCGGGCTGCTCGACGATGGACCGGCGCTTCTTCGACCCGCGCGCGTTCCGCGTCGTGCTCGTGGACCAGCGCGGCGCGGGACGCAGCACGCCGCTGGGAGAGCTCGCCGAGAACACGATCGACGACCTCGTGGCCGACTTCGAACTCATCCGCGCGAGGCTCGGCATCGAGAAGTGGCACGTCTTCGGCGGCTCGTGGGGCAGTACGCTCGGCCTGTACTATGCCGAGCGCCATCCCGAGCGCGTGCTCTCGCTGTGCCTGCGCGGCATCTGGCTCCTGCGCGAGCTCGAGGTGGACTGGTGGCTCTACGGATTGCGCGCGCTGGCGCCCGAGTTGTGGCGCGAGTTCGCCGAGCACGTGCCGGCGAAGCGGCGCGACGACCTGCTCGAAGCGTACTGGGAGCTCTTCCACAGCCGCGACGAGAAGCTCGCGCGCGCGGCGGCGAGAGCGTGGGCCACGTACGAGGGTGCGGCCTGCACGCTGCTCCCGAATCCGGAGTTCCTCTCGTTGCTCACGAACGACACGACCAGCTGGGCGCTCGCGCGACTCGAGGCGCACTACCTGCGCAACCAGCGCTTCACGCCCGACGATCGCCTGCTGCAGGACCTGCCGCGCGTGCGCAAGATCCCCGCCTTCCTCGTGCACGGCCGCTACGACCTCGTCTGTCCGCTCGTCGGCGCCGACGACCTGCACCGCGCCTGGCCCGAGGCGAGCTACGTCGTCGTCGACGACGCCGGCCACAGCTCGCACGAGCCCGGCATCGCGAAACAGCTCGTCGCGGCGATGGACCGCGTCGCGCGCACGGGCAGCCCGCGGCTGTAGCCGAGGAGCGCCGCACTTCCACGCAGCGCGGGGAGTCGCGCGGCCGCGGCTCCCGCCTCGGTCGGAGCGACGCCTGGTCCGTCGAATGCTAGACTGCTGCGCATCGAGGCCCAGGTCCGGGCGAGGTCAATCCGCGCCCTGGCCATTTCCCAGGGAGACACGATCATGCACTCGATCAGCAAGCGCGCGGTGGCAGAGGCGTTCGGGACTTTCGTTCTCGTGCTCGGCGGCTGCGGCAGCGCCGTCCTCGCCGCCGCGTTCCCCGGCGTAGGCATCGGCCTGCTCGGGGTGTCGCTGGCCTTCGGCCTGACGGTCCTGACCATGGCCTACACGGTCGGACCGATCTCGGGCTGCCACCTCAATCCCGCAGTGACGCTGGGCCTGGCGACGAGCGGGAGGCATCCGTGGAGCGAGGTGCTCCCCTACTGGGTCGGCCAGATTTTCGGGGCCCTGGCGGGCGCGGGCGCGCTGTACCTCGTCGCCAGCGGCAAGGCCGGGTTCGACATCACGGCCGGGTTGGCGTCGAACGGCTACGGCGACCACTCGCCCGGCGGCTACTCGCTGCTCTCGGGCCTGGTCTGCGAAGTCGTGATGACGTTCATCTTCCTGATGGTGATCCTGGCGGCGACCTCCAAGCGCGCGCCCGCGGGTTTCGCGCCGATCGCCATCGGCCTGTGCCTGACGCTGATCCACCTGGTCAGTATCCCCGTGACCAACACCTCGGTGAACCCCGCACGCAGCTTCGGACCGGCAGTCCTCGTCGGCGGCTGGGCCCTGAGCCAAGTCTGGCTCTTCTGGGTCGGCCCGTTCCTCGGCAGCGTCCTCGCGGGGCTGGTCTACCCCTGGCTCGCGTCCGAGAAGCTGGCGCAGCCGAGCAGCACCGCGCGAGCGGGCGCCTGATCCTGCGCCGGGAAGCGCAGCGTCCGCTGCGCGAGCCTTCCTCCCGCGGGTTCTCGTCCGGCGAGCACGCGCCGGACTACGGCGTCGTTCAGACCGACGAGACCTCTGCGACCGGCGAGGCGGCGCCTTCGTACCCGCGCGCGGTGTGGTACAGCGCGGCGTCGAAGAAGTGGCCGACCATGTAGTTCAGCTCCTGGAGCTCGTAGAGCAGCACCGGCAGCAGCTCCTCGTGCTCGGGCTTGTCGTTGAGCGACCCGAGCACGCTGTTCTGCTGGATGAACTGCCGCAGGTGCTCCTTGTAGAGCACCACCGCGTAGATGATCTCGCTCAGCGGCACGCCGTCGTCCCTGCGGCTGCTTCCGAGGTCGAAGTACTCGGTCTCGATCTGCGCCTCGTCCCTGCTCCCGATCCAGCGGCCGAGGTTGTGGTAGAGACCGTAGATGCGCTCCTCCATCTCCTCGCGCGCGACCGCGTGGAAGGACGGAGTGCGCGGGTTGGACTGGATGTCCTCGACCGTCGCGCGGGTGAGCGAATCGGCGTGGTTCTCGATCAGCCAGATCAGGCGTGCCAGCAGCATGGAGTCACCTCGCTTTCCGACGGATCCTCGCGCGCCGCGCGGAGGCCGGAAAGCGGGTCGAGCTGCGTACAGGCAGCTGCGCCTTCGGCGGAGCCTTCTCCCGGCCTGCGCGAGGATGCGTGCGATGTCGATGCCGACGACTTCGGTGCCCAGCGATCGAGTTGCTCCACGACCCTCGCCAATCTCGAAACGCCCTCGCTTCCCGATACTGCCGGGCGCGGCGGGACTGCGCTACTTCCCCAGCGCGGTCCGGCACTTCTCCAGCGTCTCGCAGTACTCCTTGAGCTGCGGGTGATCGGGAGGGAGCAGCGCTGCAGCCATCGCTGCGGCCTCCTCGAGCTCGGGGAGGGCTGCCGCAGTCTCCTGGTTGCGAAGACGCGCTGAGCCGGAGGCCCAGAGCACGCGAGCGAGTAGCGCGGATCCGCCCGGCGAGATCCGACTCAACATCGCGATGGCCGCATCGAATCCCTGCCGCGCTTCCGTGGCCTTTCCCAATGCCTGGCGTACTTGTGCCAGCTGGACCAAGATCGTCGCCACGTCCGGACTGTCGTCCCTGTCGAGCCGTTGGAGCATCTCCAAGGCCTGCACGAAGAGCGGCTCGGCCTCGGCAGGGCGGCCCAAGGCCTTCCGCACGACGGCCAGATTGCAGATGCCCGTCGCCAGATCCGAATGGTCGCCCGTGTAGAGCCTCTGGCGCATTTCCAGGGCCCTTATCAGGAGCGACTCGGCCTCGGCGGGGCGGCCGAGGCCCAGCCGCACTTTCGCGAGGTTGTCGAGACCCTTCGCCAGCTCCGTGTTGTCGCCCGGGTACAGCCGCTGCTCCATCTCTAGCATCTCGACGAAGAGCGGCTCGGCTTCCGCATTCCGGCCCAGGGCAAAGCGCACGTACGCGAGGTCGCCCAGGGCTGTGGCCAGGTCCGGGTCGTCGCGCTGGTGGAGCCGCCGGCACATCTCGAGCGCCTGGATGGCAAGCGGTTCGGCTTCTGCCGCCTGGCCCAGCCGCAGCCGCGCGCCCACGAGATGGCTCATCGCTTGCGCCACGTTCGGATCGTCGCCCCTGGAGAGTCGCTGGTACATTTCCAACGCCCGGACGAACAGGGGCACGGCTTCCGCAGTGCGGCCCAAGTCTCGCCGCACCGACGCGAGGTTGGTCATGGCCATCGCCACCTCCGCGTCGTCGCCCTGGGTGAGGCGCTGGTGCATCGCCAGCGACTCCGCGTAGAGCATCTCGGCCTGTGCCAGCTGGCCCAGGCTGAAGCGCACATGCGCGACGAAGCTCAGGCCCGCTGCGATGCGCGGGCTATCGCCCTTGAAGAGACGCTGGTTCATCTCCAGCGCCTGGACGAACAGCGGCTCGGCCTCGGCGATTCGCCCCAAGGCCTGCCGCACGGACGCCAGGCCTTCGAGGCTGAGCGCCACATCCGGGTGGTCACCCTTGAAGAGCCGTTGGCGCATCTCCAGCGCCTGGACGAGCAGCGGCTCGGCCTCGGCGGATCGGCCCAGGTCGCGCAAGCACAGAGCGAGGTTGTGCTGGGCCAATGCCACCTGCGGGTGGTCGCCCTTGAAGAGCCTCTGCGCCATCTCCACAGCTCGAACGCACAGCGGCTCGGCCTCCGGTGCGCGACCGAGCGCACCGCGAATGGTCGCGACGCTGTTCAGGCACTTCGCCACGCTCGGATGGTCGCCCGGGTGGAGCCGTTGGACCATCTCCAGGGCTTCGACGTAGAGCTGCTCGGCCTCTGCGCCATGCCCCAGGTCTTGCCGCGCGGACGCGAGATTGTGCAGGCCTATCGCCAGGTCGTCGTCGTCGCCGGGGTAGAGACGCCGGCGCATCTCGAGGGCCTGCACGAGCAGCCCTTCGGCCTCGGCGCTGCGGCCCAGGTGCAAGCGCACCTTCGCCAGGTTGTCCAGCGCCCTCGCGATCTGCGGGTCATCACCTTTGTACAGACGCTGGTTCAGCTCCAGCGCCTGCTGGAACAGCTGCTCGGCATCCGCATTGCGACCCAGCGCCCAGCGCACGTTGGCGAGGTTGCTCATGCTCGTGGCCACGTCCACGTTGTCGCCAGAGTGGAGCCGCTGGAAGGCCTCCAGCGCCTGGGCGAACAGCGGCTCGGCCTCCTTGGCCCGCCCGTTGTTCTTGAGGATCGTCCCGATCGTGCTCTTCAGCCCCGCCTCGGTCTCCGGGTCGTCGTGGAAGCGGCCCGAGCCGATGTCCTGGATGGCGTTGTCCATCGCCGCCAGGATCGTCATGTCCTGGCCGCCACCCTCGTTCTCGGCGTCGCCCGTGCGCAGCACCGTGGTGACGAATGAGCTGATGGTCTCGGCGCGCGCGCGTGCCTTGGCTTCTGCTTTCTGCGCCGCCTCGGCGCGCGTTGCCTCGGCGATCGCGTCGCGCTCGTTCTCCTGGGCCGCGACCTTCGCCTTGGACTCCGACTCAGCTGCCAAGGTAGCCGACGCCTTCGAGACCCGGGCGCGCTCCGTCTCCTGGTTCGCCCAGACCATTCCTCCCGCCGTTCCTGCCACACCGAGCACCAGCGCCGCCGCGACGATGCCGCCCACGACCACCTGGGCGCGGTTGCGCTTGACGAACTTCTGGAACCTGTACGCGCTGCTCGGCGGGCTCGCCATCACCGGCTCGTCGGCGAGGTGCCGCTGGATGTCCGCCGCGAGACCGTTGGCCGTCTCGTAGCGACGCGAGCGGTCCTTCTCGAGACAGCGCATCACGATCCAGTCGAGGTCGCCGCGCAGGCTCAACCCGAGCCTCTTCACGTCGAGGCGCTGCTGCTGCGCCGTGCGCGTGGCAGTCTTGCCCAGGGTCGAGATGCGCGTGCTCGGCCGGTGCGGCTCCTCCTCGCGGATCATGCGCATCATCTCCGCGTAGCCCTTCGACGCGAGTTCCTTGCCGTCGAAGGGCGTCGTGCCGGTGAGCAGCTCGTAGAGCAGAACGCCGAGCGAATAGATGTCGCTGCGCGTGTCGATGTCGAGGCCCGACATCTCGGCCTGCTCGGGCGACATGTAGGCCGGCGTGCCGATCATCTGGCGCAACTCGGTGAAGAGCGTCTTCGCCGTCAGCTCGCTGTTCGTCGCCTTGGCGATGCCGAAGTCGATCACCTTGGGGATCGGCACGCCGTCGTGCAGCGTCACCAGCACGTTCGAGGGCTTGATGTCGCGGTGGATGATGCCCTTCTGGTGCGCGTGCTGGATCGCGTGGCAGACGTGGGTGAAGAGCTCCAGGCGCGCTCGCGTGTCGAGCCGCTCCTCGTCGCAGTACTCGTGGATCGGGATGCCGCGCACGAGCTCCATCACGAAGTACGGCCGGCCGATGTCCGTCGCACCGGCGTCGAGTACCTTGGCGATGTTCGGGTGATCCATCATCGCCAGCGCCTGGCGCTCGGCCTCGAAGCGGGCGATCACCTGCTTGGTGTCCATCCCGAGCTTGATGATCTTGAGCGCGACGCGGCGTTTGACCGGCTCGCGCTGCTCGGCCATCCACACGTCGCCGAAGCCGCCTTCGCCGAGCTTCTCGAGCAACTTGTAGCGCCCGATCTGCGCGCCCGGCGCCTCGGACGGGGTCGTGGAGAGAGGCTCGGTCATCGCTTGCCTCCTGACGTGGCGGTCCCGGCCTGCGCTGCCCGCGCAGCGTCGAGTGTGCTGCGCCAGGCCGCGGCCTCGGTCGAGTTACCGGTCGCCTCGTAGAGCTGCACGAGCCGTCCGAGCGCCTCGGGGATGCGCGAATTGCCAGCCGCCGGGATGCTCGCTTCTCGCTCCTTCAGCCCGCGATAGCCCACAAGCAGGACCGGCTCGGCCTCGGCCAGCTTCTTCTGGCCGAGAAGCGCCGCGCCGAGCATCGACATGGTGCTGAACGTCCTCCACTGATCCGGTTGCTCAGCCTGCCAGATTGCGAGGCATTGGCGCAGCAGCGGTTCCGCCTCGTCCCAAGCCTTGAGCCTGAGCAGGACGAGTCCGAGCCTGGCGGCCATGTCCGGGTTGCCCTTCGCCAGCGAGAGGCGTGCATCACTGAGCAGCTCCTGCACCAGAGAGTCGATCTTCGCGTTCTCGCCGAGCGCGGCACCGCCCTTGACACTGATGTACACATCGAGCAATGCAGAACCGACCCAGGCCGGTGACTTCCCCTGCTTCGACGCAGCGTAGACCTCTTCGAACAGTGGCAAGGCTTCCGCGAGCCGGCCCGCGTCCCTGTAGTTCTGTCCCAGGCTCGCGACGGTCCTGAGGGTGTCCAAGTGCTGCCGCCCGAGACTCGCCTCTTGCGCCTTGAGAACCGTCTCGTACAGGGGGATCGACTTCTCGAACTCGCCGGTGGTCCAGTACCCCCAGGCCAGGTTTGCCTGGGCATGCAGCAGGAGTGGCTGGTCGACTTGAGGGAGTCGTTGGAACATCTCCAGTGCCTGCAGGTACTGGGGCCGCGCTTCCATGTGATGGCCTTGGTTCGCCCGCACGTCCGCGAGATCGATCAGAGCCGCAGCAACTTTCGGGTCGTCGCCGTCGTGGAGTTGTTGCTGCATCTCCAGCACCTTGACGAAGAGCGTCTCGGCATCCGTGGAGCGCCCCAGTCGCACTTGCAGATCCCCCAGAGACCTCATGATCTCCGCGACATCTGGATTGGCGTCCTTGGATAGCCGCTGCCGCATCTCCAGTGCCTGGACGTAGAGCTGCTCGGCTTCCGCGAGGCGGCCCAGTTGCTCACGCACCAGCGCGAGGTTGCGCAGGCTCTGCGCCACTTCCGGGTTGTCGACCTTGTATAGCCGCTGCCGCATCTCCAGCGCCTGGACGTAGAGCGGCTCGGCCTCCGCGAGGCGGCCCAGTTGATACCGCACTGTCGCGAGGTTGTTC
Organism: uncultured Planctomycetota bacterium; assembly: GCA_963829015.1. GTDB lineage: Bacteria > Planctomycetota > UBA1135 > UBA1135 > JADJLZ01. Next base: position 72,612 of record CAWHGR010000003.1, read on the forward strand.
AGGCCGTGCGCGACTTCCGGGTGGTCGCACTTGTAGCACTGCTGGCGCATCGCGAGCGACTCGGCGTAGAGCTGCTCGGCTTCCGGCAGGCGGCCCAGTTTCTCCCGCAACGCCGCGAGGCAGAACAGGCAGCCCGCCACGATTGGGTTGTCGCCCTTGTACATCCGCCGGGACATTTCCAGCGCCTGGACGAAGAGCGAGTCCGCATCCGAGAGGCGGCCCAGCTCCATTCGCGCCGTACCCAGATTCATCAAGCCCTTCCCCAGGTCCGGGTGGTCGCCCTCGTGGAGATGCCTGCGCATTTCGAGTGCCTGCGCAAGCAGTGCTTCGGCCTCGACGGTGCGACCCTGGTGAAAGCGCAGCTGTCCGAGGTTGTCGAGGTCCATCGCCGTCTGCTGCGCATCGCCCTTGTAGAGACGCTGGTCCATCTCCAGCGCCTGGACGAGGAGCGGCTCAGCCTCCGCCTCACGGCCGAGAGAGATCCACACCGACGAAAGGCTGCTGAGGCACTGCGCTACATACAGGTGGTCACCCTTGTGGAGGCGCCGGACTGTCTGCAGTGCCTGGACAAGCAGCGGCTCGGCCTCCGCATCGCGGCCAAGAGCAAACCACACCTTCGCGAGCCATGCCTGCCCGGCCGCCACATCTTCGGGATTGTCGAGCCGCTCGTAGGTCTTCAACGCCTGAGCAAAGAGCGGCTCGGCCTGCTGCAATCGCCCGTTGTTCAGGAGAATGGTCCCGACCGTTGTCTTCAGCCCGGCTTCGATCTCCGGATCGGCCTTGAATCGGCCCGCAGCGAGGTCCGCGATCGCCCTGTCCATCGCCGCCAGGATCGTCACGTCCTGGCCGCCGCCCTCGTTCTCCGCGTCGCCCGAATTGAGTGCGGTGGTCACGAACTCGCGGATGGTCTCGGCCCGCGTTCGGGCCTTCGTCTCCTCGGCCGCTGCGGCCTCGGCACGCTGCGCCCCCTCGACGGCGCGGCGCGCGCTCTCCTGCGCCGCGATCTTCGACTTGGTCTCCGACTCCGCAGCCAGCGTGGCCTTCGTCGCTTCCTCGTCCGCACGCTGCTTCTCTCCGAGCGCGCGAATCATGCCCGTCGTCGTGCCAATGGCACCCAGCACCAGCGCGACGCCGACGATGCCACCCGCGATGACCTTGCCGCGGTTGCGCTTCACGAACTTCTGCAGCTGGTAGCCCGCGCTCGGCGCGCCGGCCGTCACCGGCTCGTCGGCGAGGTGCCGCTGGATGTCCGCCGCCAGGCCGTTGGCCGTCTCGTAGCGGCGCGTGCGGTCCTTCTCCAGGCACTTCATCACGATCCAGTCGAGGTCGCCGCGCAGGATGCGACCCGAGCTTCTTCACGTCCACTTGCCGCTGCTGCGCCGTGCGCGCCGCGGTGTCGCCCATGGTCGAGATGCGCAGTGCTGGGCTTGTGGCGGCTCCTCCTCGCGGATGATGCGCAGCATCTCCTCGAAGCCCACGGCCAGGATGTCCTTGCGTCGAACGGCGTCGTGCCGGTGAGCAGCTCGTAGAGCAGCACGCCCAGCGAGTAGATGTCGCTGCGCGTGTCGATGTCGAGGCCCGACATCTCGGCCTGCTCGGGCGACATGTAGGCCGGCGTGCCGATCATCTGGCGGTGCTCGGTGAAGAGCGTCTTGTTCGTCAGCTCGCTGTTCGTCGCCTTGGCGATGCCGAAGTCGATCACCTTCGGGACCGCGACGCCGTCGTGCAGCGTCACGAGCACGTTCGAGGGCTTGATGTCGCGGTGGATGATGCCCTTCTGGTGCGCGTGCTGGATCGCGTGGCAGACGCTGCGCGAAGAGCTCGAGCCGCGCCTTGCGTGTCCAGCCGCTCCTTGTCGCAGTACTCGGTGATCGGGATCGCCGCGCACGAGCTCCATCACGAAGTACGGCCGGCCCGTCTCCGTCGCGCCCGCGTCGAGCACCTTCGCGATGTTGCGGATGGTCCATCATCGCCAGCGCCTGGCGCTCGGCCTCGAAGCGCGCGATCACCTGCTTCGTGTCCATCCCGAGCTTGATGATCTTGAGCGCCACGCGCCGCTTGACCGGCTCGCGCTGCTCGGCCATCCAGACCGCGCCGAAGCCGCCCTCGCCGATCTGCTCGAGCAGCTTGTAGCGGCCGATCTGCGCGCCGGGCTGCTCCTGCGACAGCGCGGTGCCCTGTTGCGCCGCACCCGCGGTCGGCGCAGCCATGAAGCCGCCCGCCTCCGCGTCTGCTCTCAGGAGCGCCTCGACCTTCGAGCGCAGGGCCAGCATCCTTTCCGCAGGCGCCCTTCAAGAAGCCAGCGCGCTCAACCGTAGGCAGTTCACGTGCTTCGTTGAAAATCTCGGCCGCGCTGCGATTCATCGCTTGTCACCTTCCGCGGCACTCTTGGACAACGCGGCACGCGCGGCCTCGAGCTTGCTGCGCCACGCAGCGGCTTCGACGGCGTTGCCCGTCGCTTCGTAGAGTTGCACGAGCCGTTCGAGCGCTTCGGGGATGCGCGTGTTGCCCGCCGCCGGGATGCTCGCCTCGCGCTCCATCATCCCGCGGTAGCCGTCGAGCAGCAGCGGCTCGGCCTCGGCGAGTTTCTTCTGGCCCAAGAGCGCCCCGCCGAGCATCGACTTGGTGTTGAACGTCCGCCAGTCGTCAGGTGCCTTCGCCTCGCGGATGGTGAGCGCCTCGCGGATCAGCGGCTCGGCCTCGTCCCACGCCTTGAGCGTGAGCAACGTCTGGCTGAACAGGGCGAGTTGCCCGGCCAGTTCGGGGCTGTCCTTCGGCAGCGTGGCGCGGTTCGCCTCGAGCACCTCTCTGAGCAAGGGCGACCGCCTGGTCGGTCTTCCCCTGCTTCGCGTAGAGGTCGGCGAGGTTGTGCATGGAAGCGAGCAGTGTCCGGGTGCCCGGCGGGAAGGGCCGCGCGGCGGATCTCCAGCGCTTCGCGGAAGAGCGGCTCGGCCTCGGCGAGCTTGTTCTGGTCCTGCAGGAGCACCGCGAGGTTGTTCAGGCCGTCGGCGATGCTCGGGTGCCCGGCGGGAAGGGCCGCGCGGCGGATCTCCAGCGCTTCGCGGAAGAGCGGCTCGGCCTCGGCGAGCTTGTTCTGGGCCTGCAGGAGCACCGCGAGGTTGTTCAGGCTGGCGGCAATGTCCGGGTGCCCGGCGGGGAGGGCCACGCGGCGGATCGCAAGCGCTTCGCGCAAGAGCGGCTCGGCCTCGGCGAGCTTGTTCTGGGCCTGCAGGAGCGACCCGAGGTTGTTCAGGCAGGTCGCAATGTTCGGGTGCCCGGCGGGAAAGGCCGCGCGGCGGATCGCAAGCGCTTCGCGGCAGAGCGGCTCGGCCTCGGCGAGCTTGTTCTGGGCCTGCAGGAGCAACCGCGAGGTTGTTCAGGCCCACCGCGATGTCCGGATGCCCGGCGGGAGGGCCGCGCGCGAGATCGCAAGCGCTTCGCGGAAGAGCGGCTCGGCCTCGGCGAGCTTGTTCTGGGCCTGCAGGAGCAACCGCGAGGTTGTTCAGGCCCAGAGCGATTCCCGAGTGCCCGGCGGGGAGGGCCGCGCGGCAGATCGCCAGCGCTTCGCGGAAGAGCGGCTCGGCCTCGGCGAGCTTGTTCTGGGCCTGCAGGAGCATCGCGAGGTTGTTCAGGCCGGTGGCGATGTTCGGGTGCCCGGCGGGAAGGGCCGCGCGGTCGATCGCAAGCGCTTCGCGGAAGAGCGGCTCGGCCTCGGCGAGCTTGTTCTGGGCGAGCAGGAGCAACGCGAGGTTGTTCAGGCTCTTGGCGATGTCCGGGTGCCCGGCGGGAAGGGCCGCGCGGCGGATCTCCAGCGACTTCCGCAGGTTCGGCTCGGCTTCGTCGTAGCGCGCCAGCCCGCGCAGCGTGGTGCCGATCGTGTCGCGCACGCCCGCCTCCACCAGCGGCTGGTCCTTGAGCGAGCCCTTGTCGAGTTCCTTGACCGCGCCCTGCATCGCCTGCAGCACCGTCACTTTGTCGCCCAGCAGCTTCTGCGGGTCGGCCGCGGCGAGCATGTCGGTCTGGAACTTGGCCACCGCCTCGGCGATGGCGGCCTGCTTCTTGGCCTCGGCCGCTTGTGTCTTGGCTTCCGCTGCCTGCTTCTGGGCCTCGGCTTCCTGCTCGAGCGCCCTGGCTTTCTGCGCTTCAGCTTCAGCCCTCGCCGCGTCGGCCTCCTTGCGCTGCTCGACCTCGGACTCCTTGGCTTTCACCGCGAAGTCGCGCTGATCGCTCGCCACCTTGGCCTGCGTGGCAAAGGCGATGACACCGATCAAGAGCGCCGCCACCACCGCACCCGCCGCGATGACCTTGCCGCGATTGCGCTTCACGAACTTCTGCAGCTGGTAGCCCGCACTCGGCGCGCCGGCCGTCACCGGCTCGTCGGCGAGGTGCCGATGGATGTCCGCCGCCAGGCCGTTGGCCGTGTCGTAGCGGCGCGAGCGGTCCTTCTCCAGGCACTTCATCACGATCCAGTCGAGGTCGCCGCGCAAGATGCGACCCGAGCTTCTTCACGTCGACTTGCCGCTGCTGCGCCGTGCGCGCCGCGGTGTCGCCCATGGTCGAGATGCGCAGGCTGGGCTTGTGCGGCTCTTCCTCGCGGATCATGCGCAGCATCTCTTCGAGGCCCACGGCCAGGATGTCCTTGCGGAAGGGCGTCGTGCCGGTGAGCAGCTCGTAGAGCAGCACGCCGAGCGAGTAGATGTCGCTGCGCGTGTCGATGTCGAGGCCCGACATCTCCGCCTGCTCGGGCGACATGTAGGCCGGCGTGCCGATCACCTGGCGGTGCTCGGTGAAGAGCGTCCTGTTCGTCAGCTCGCTGTTCGTGGCCTTGGCGATGCCGAAGTCGATCACTTTCGGAATCGCAATGCCGTCGTGCAGCGTCACGAGCACGTTCGAGGGCTTGATGTCGCGGTGGATGATGCCCTTCTGGTGCGCGTGCTGGATCGCGTGGCAGACGTGGGTGAAGAGCGCGAGGCGCGTCTTGGTGTCGAGCCGCTCCTTGTCGCAGTATTCGTGGATCGGGATGCCCCTTGACGAGCTCCATCACGAAGTAGGGCCGGCCCTTCTCCGTCGCGCCCGCATCGAGCACCTTCGCGATGTGCGGGTGGTCCATCATCGCCAGCGCCTGGCGCTCGGCCTCGAAGCGCGCGATCACCTGCTTCGTGTCCATCCCGAGCTTGATGATCTTGAGCGCCACGCGGCGCTTGACCGGCTCGCGCTGCTCGGCCATCCAGACCTCGCCGAAGCCGCCCTCGCCGATCTTCTCGAGCAGCTTGTAGCGCCCGATCTGCGCGCCGGGCTGCTCCTGCGACGGCGCGGTGCCCTGTTGCGCCGCACCCGCGGTCGGCGCAGCCATGAAGCCGCCCGCCTCCGCGTCGGCCTTCAGCAGCGCCTCGACCTTCGAGCGCAGGGCCAGATCCTTGCCACAGGCACCGACGAGGTAGCCCTCGCGCTTCTCGGCGGGCATCTCGCGCGCCTCGTGGAAGATCTCGGCTGCGCTGCGGGTCATCGGGATCCGTTCAGGGAGGGTCGGTCAGGTCGCGGTAGAGCGCCGCGCGTGCGTAGGTCCACAGGCGCGCCGCCGCTCGCGGGGAGAGCCCCAGGGCCTGCGCGGCTTCCTCGACACCGAGGCCTGCGTAGAAGCGCAAGCGCACCAGCGCGGCCGCCTGCGGGTCTTCGCCCTCCAAGCGCCCGATCGCCTCGTCGACTGCCAGGATTTCGTCGGATCCTGTCGCTGCCAGCGCCGCGACGTCGGGCACCTCGGTCAGGCGCAGCTTCTCGCCCCCGCGCCGGCCGTGGGCGCGCGCGTGGTCGAGCAGGATGTGGCGCATCGCCTGGGCTGCCGCGGCGTAGAAGTGGCCCCTGCTCGCCCAGGCCACGTCGCGGGGTCCGACGAGCTTCAGATACGCCTCGTGGACGAGGGCCGTGGCCGAGAGCGTGTGGCTGGCGCGCTCACTCGCCAGATCGCGTTGGGCGACCTTGCGCAACTGCTCGTATACGAGCGGCAGCAGGCGGTCCGCGGCCTGCTTGTCGCCCTTCGAAGCAGCGAGCATCAGGCGCGTGGCGTCCTCGGGAGCGGGAGAATCCGGCGGCAAGCAGTCAGACAGGATAGCGCAGAATCGAAGAGCTGCCGATTCCGAGCCGCGCAGCGCTCCGGGCCGTCACATCGCCGATGAAGCCGGCTTCATCGCCGGGTAGTCGGTGTAGCCCTTCGCCCCGGGGCTGTAGAAGGTGCTCGCATCCGGCTCCACCAACGCGACACCGGCGCCCACGCGCTCGACGAGATCCGGGTTGCTGACGTAGTGGTGCCCGAACACGACCGCCTCGAGGTTCCGTTGCGCGATCGCCTGCGCCGCCTCGGCCGGCGTGTAGCCCATGTTGCCGAGCAGCGCTCCGCGGAAGGCCGCGCGCGCCGGCCCCACGACATCGCCCTTCTGCACGCCGAAGAAATCGGCGCGCATCAGGTGCAGGTATCCGAGCGAACGCTGGCTGCACTGGCTCGCGACGTAGCGCGTGATCCCGACCGGGTCGCTGTCGCGCATGTCGTTGTAGCTGTTGAGCGGCGAGAGCCGCAGGCCGACATGCCCGGCGCCCCAGACGGAGATCACGGCATCGAGCACCTCGAACATGAGCCGCGCGCGGTTCTCGAGCGCGCCGCCGTAGCGGTCGCTGCGCTGGTTGCTGCCGTCGCGCAGGAACTGGTCGAGCAGGTAGCCGTTCGCTCCGTGGAGCTCGACGCCGTCGAAGCCCGCGGCGCGTGCGTTCTCGGCCGCGCGGCGGAATCCCTCGACGATGCCCGGCAGCTCGTCCGCGCGCAGCTCGCGCGGGACTTCGTAGGGCTTCTTGCCCTGCGGCGTGTGCGTCTCGTCGTTGGTGATGCGCAGCGGGCTCGGCGCGACGGGCTGCGCGCCGTTGTTGAGCAGCGAGTGGCACGCGCGTCCGCCGTGCCAGAGCTGCAGCAGCATGCGCCCGCCCTTCGCGTGCACGGCCGCCGTCACGCGCTTCCAGGCCGCGACCTGCGCCGCCGAGTGGATCCCGGGCTCGCGCGCGCCGAAGGCGGAGTGGCCCTCGATCGCCATCGTGGCCTCCGCGATGATCAACCCGGCGCTGGCGCGCTGGGAGTAGTACTCGACCATCAGCTCGGTCGGCACGTGATCCGCGTCCGCGCGGCAGCGCGTCAGCGGAGCCATCACGATGCGATTGCGGAGCTGCAGGGCGCCGAGGGCGACGGGTGTGAAGAGTTCGGGGTACTGCATGTTCATTTCTTCTCGAGTTCGTGCAACAGCTGATCGAGGCCCAGCAGCTCGAGCACCTCGGGCTTGGCGTCCTTGACCGCGACGGGGTAGTGGCAGCGGAAGCAGTTCTTGGTGAGCTCCTCGCCCTGCGCCGTCTTGTGCTCGCCTGCGTGGCAGCGCAGGCAGCCGGGCGCGGTCTGGTGCCCGAGGTTGTCGGGGTAGGTGCCCCAGCTGACCTTGAGCTCGGGGAAGACGTTGCGCGCGTAGATCTCGGCCAGCGCGCTGCCGGCCTTCTGGATCTCGGCCGCGCGCGTGCGGAAGGCCTCGGGCTGCTCCTTCTCGTAGAAGGCGGAGAGGGCCGCGGGGATCTGCTGCGCGGCCGCGGCGCTGCTCGCGTACTCGGTCTTCAGGATCGCGAGCGCCGCCTTCTTCAGGAAGGGCAGGCTCGCCGGCATGCGACCGAGCATCAGCGCCTGGTCGAGGGCGCGGTCGGGCATCTGGAAGGCGTGCGCGGCGCGGTTGTGGCAGTCGAAGCACTGCATGTGGATGCGCGGCGCCTGCGCCAGCGCGGCCGCGTCGGCGCCGGTCTTCACGTAGGTGCGGCGGACACCGGTCTTCGTGTTGCGGTACTCGACCAGCGGGATCTCCTGGCGCTGCGCATCGCTGGCGACGAAGTCGATCTCGACGCCCTCGCCGTAGTGCGCCCCGTGGATGCCGCCCATCTCCTCGCCGCCGATCTTCATCGTCAGGAGCGTCGTCTCGGGCGTGTTGGCCTCGTCCTCGGCGTAGCGCCGGATGAGCTTCAACTTCGCGGCCGCGGGCTTGCGCTTCCAGTGGCAGCCCTCGCAGGTCTCCTCGCTGGGCACCATCCGGCCCGACGCGATCGCGGTCGCGATCGGCGTGTGCACGCTGCCCGTGAGGACCGAGATCAGCTGCCGCGTGCCGCCCAGCTTGGCCTCGATGAACCCGCGCGCGCCCTCGCCCACGTGGCAGTCGACGCACAGGATGCCGGCGTGCGCGCCCTGCGGGAAGGCGCGCGTCTCGGGCGTCATCACGTGGCACGAGGCGCAGAAGTCGCGGCTCTCCATCGCGTGCACGGCGCGCATCGTGAGCTGCGAGGCGATCAGCACGTTGAGGAGCGAGGTCGCGGTGAGGAAGACGAGGAAGCGCCGCCAGGCGGGCCTGCGGTCTGCGGAGGCCTCGACGATGTTCTGCCGCAGCTGGCGGCGTCCGAGGTACAGGCCGAGCGGTGCGAGCACCAGGCCGAGCACGAACACGCCGCCGACGAGCGCCATGCCCACGCCGATGTAGGGGTTGTCCTCGCCGTGGCGCAGCTCGACGGTCAGCAGGCAGGACCAGGCGACGATGGCGGTCAGCAGCAGGGCCAGCCCGAGCAACGCCATCCAGTGGCTGGTGAAGACGACCACCAGGGGATAGCGCGTGGCGTCAGGCTTGGTGGAAGGCAGACTGTTCGAACTCATGGACGCGAAGTGTAGCCGCCACGCAGGCCCTGTGCTGCTCGGCGCGTGGGTGCTCTTCCTCTGGCTCGAGCCGGAGCCGCGCCCGCTCGGTGCGCCGGAGTGGGCCGTCGCGGCCGTGCGCGGAATCGCGGGCCTCGCGGAGCCGGCTGCGCGGCTCGGCGCGACGCTCGCCGTGCGCGTCACGGGGCTCGTGCTGCTCGGCGCGCTGACGATGCAGGCGCTGGGTGCGCGCGAGTGGGATCGCCGCAGCCTCGCGGCCGTGCTGCTCGCGCCGCTGCTCGCGATCGGCGTGCTGTGGGCCAACCTGGGCTACTTCCCCATCGCGCTGCAGATCGAGATCGCGAGCCTCGCCGCCGTGACGGGCGCGATCGCGCGCCTCGCGCTGCGGCGCCGGCCCTTCACGGCAGCGGGATTGCTCCTGGGTCTGGGCGCGCTCTTCGTCTGGGGCACCGCCACCGGCATCCGCGACGAGCTCGACAATGCCGCGCGCGCGGTCGGCCGGCAGGTACTCGACAACGCGCGCGAGCTGCCCGATGGCGATCCGGGCCACGCGCGCCTCGTCGAGCTCGCCTTCGGATTCGCGAACGACGACTCGCAGGGCCGCGATCCGCTGCTGGCGAACCAGGCCGCGATCCTGGCGCTTTCCGTTATCCTGGGCGAGGAAAAGGTCGCCGCGGTTGCACGACGCGATCTCGACCCGAGCCGGCTCCCCGAGGCGCGCGCGCTGCGCGAGCGCATCGCGCTGCAGGGCCGCAAGGACTGGCCGCAGCACTTCTGGGTCAGCGCGGGACTCTCGCTGCTCTCCGACGCCGACCGTTCGATCGCGGTCGGCCTGGCGAAGGAGCTGATGGACGCGACGCCCGGCGGCAGCGGGTTCTCGTTCTCGGATCTCGCCGCCGACGCCGCGGGCAACCGCTTCACGCGCGCGGCGACGCGCGACGAGAACTCCGCACGCGCCCTGCAGGCGAGGATCCGCGCCGGAGTGAACTTCGCCGACTTCGTCCCCGAACTGCGCGATCTGCCCGAGGGCATCACGCGCGAGCAGTTCCACGAGCGCTATGGCGGACTCGGCGGTGTCGAGACGCGGCGCGTGGTCGACGAGATCACGCGCCGGCTCGCGGCCTGCCCGGGACTGCAATGAACCTTGACGCCCGCGTCGGAGCACCCGACGATCAGTGAGATGCAGCTTCCGTTCGGGCGCGTGGGCTGGCTGGCGCTGCTGGCCTGGATCTGCGCTCCCTCGCTGTGCATGGCGCAGGATCTCGAGCCGCGCCGCTGGACGCACCTGCCGATCGGCACGAACGTCCTGGGGCTCAACTACGGCTACAGCTCGGGCGATCTGAGCCTCGATCCCGTGCTGCAGGTCACCGACGCCAAGGTGGAGATGCAGACGTTCTCGGTGGCCTACACGCGCTACTTCGCGATCACGGACCGGACGGCGCGACTCGACGTGGTCGTGCCCTACCAGAGCGGCAGCTGGGACGGTCTCCTGAGCGGCGCTCCTGCTTCCGTGGGCCGCGACGGATTCGCCGACCCCGTCCTGCGTCTCTCGACCCTGTTCGTCGGTGCGCCCGCGCTCGCGGGCAAGGACTACGCCGCGTATCGCGCGCAGAACAGCGTGCTCACCAGCGTGGGCGCGGCGCTCGAGCTGCGCCTGCCGCTGGGCCAGTACAAGGAGGACAAGCTGATCAACCTGGGCCAGAACCGCTTCGCCATCACGCCCCAGCTGGGCCTGCTGCACACGGTCGGCGAGTGGTCGTTCGAGCTCACCGCCTCGACGTACTTCTTCACCGACAACGACGAGTTCTTCAACGGCAACAAGCTGCAGCAGGACCCGGTCTATGCGGGCCAGGCGCACGTGGTGAAGACCTTCGGACAGGACTGGTGGATCGCCGCGGGAGCCGCCTACGCCTGGGCAGGCGAGTCGAAGGTCAACGGCGTGTCCAAGGACGACGCGCGCAGCAACCTGCTCAGCGGCGCTTCGATCGGCCTGCGCCTCGACCCCTCGCAGAGCATCCGGCTGGGCTACATCCGGACGGACTCGCTCAACGACCTGGGATCGGACACGGACAGCGTTTCGCTGGGCTGGTCGCTGCGCTTCTGAGCTCGTTCTCCAGCGGTTCGCGGGATTGCGAGATCCCGACCAGCGCGCCCGCGGCGTCCGCCAGCAGGAAGAGCGGCGTCTTGCGGATGCCGAAGCGCGAGTCCCAGTCGTCGGGCGCGACGAAGCAGCGCTCGAACCGATCGCCCGGCGCCGCCGGCTTGCCGATCATGACCTGCACGACGGCGCAACCGCTCGGACGCAGGTCGCGCTCCTCGAGCGGCTCCCAGTCGCTCGCACGGCGCACGTACAGGAGGATCGGGCTGCCCATCCAGCCCGCGATCGACGCGGGAGCACCTGATTCGGCGTCGTCGAAGTCCAGGGACAGCGGTCTCCCGACCCGCTCCACGAGGCTGAGCCAGTTCTGTGCGTCCTGCTTCGATTCGGACGCGAGCCCCGCGGCGTCCAGGACGCGACGGCAGAGCTTCTGCTGCAGCTCCGGATCCGCCGTGCGGTACGCCGCGAGTTGCACGAGCATCGCCGCGGTGCGGTCGTCGTCGGTTCCGCGAAGACGCGCCGCATCGATGCGGCGCACGCATTCGTCGGCCGCGACGGCTTCCGCGTTCACGCTCGTCCAGGCGCGCGCGCGCCGCGCGACAAGCGAGAGCCGGGGCGAACAGCCGTGCGCCAGGACCTGCTCGGTCTCCGCGAGCACGCGCTCATGCTCGTGGAAGGTGTTCTCGAGCAGGGCCCAGCGCTCCTCCAGGGCTTTCGGCACACGGGCGTGCTCCGGCCAGGTGTCGAAGAGCTCCTGCTCGAGGTCCGTCCGCTGACGGCAGACCTCGAGCAGGAGCTTCAGGGATTCATCGTCCAGGATCCCGCTGGGCATCTTCAGCGCATCGAGCTCGGAGAGGATCGCCCGCGCCGGACGCCGTGACGCGGCCGAGAGCGCAACACCCGCGCCGAGTCCCAGGACCACGGCCAGCGTCAGGGCGATCGAGTACCGAGTGTTCATCAGTGCGGCTGTTCCTTCTCTTCGGGAGCCGGGGCGACCTTGAGCAACGTCCCCTCCCCGCCTTCGTTTTCCGCCGGCAGCTGGATCAGCGCCTCGTCCTGCTGCAGCGTGTCGTCGAACACGGGCTGGCCCTGGTCGTCCTCCGCGACGACGTGGTGCGAGCCGTCGGGCAGCTCCTCGTCGACGGTGACGGTGAGGTGCTCCCACCATTCGAGCACGCGCGGGCCGGCGACCGCGCCGACTCCCAGTGCGAGCACGAAGGTGCTCCCGATCCACAACCTGCGGGCCAGCGTCGAACTCCGGATCTCCTTGCCATGCAACTTCATCAGCTTCTCCTGTGTGGCGTTCAGCACGCCGGAGTCCGGCTCGCCGTCGAACCGCAACGCCTCCAGCGCGTCCTGCACGAATCGAGTGTCGTTCTTCATCCTGCTTCTCCTTGGCGCTCGAGTCGGCGCCCGAGTTCCTCCCGGCCGCGCGAGAGGCGCGACTTGATCGTTCCCACGCGCGCCCCGAGCGAGGCGGCGATCTGCTCGACGGACAGTCCTTCGAGGTGGTGCAAGAGCAGCACGGCCTGGTAGCGCTGCGGCAGCGCGTCGAGCGCGGCGCGCACACGCGCGGCCGTGTCCTGCGGCAGCACGTCGGGCCGCCCGTGCAGTGTCTCGTCGTAGCTCTCGTCGCTGCGCCGGCGCTTCGCCCAGCGCGCGATGCGGCGGGTCGCGACGCGGTACAGCCAGCCGCGCACGCCGATGCCGCGTGGACGGAACCCGGGCAGGCTGCGCAGGAACTCGAGGAACACCTCGCCCAGCAGGTCGTCCGCCGCGTGCGACTCGCCCGTGCGGTGGCGCAGGTAGCGCCAGATCGGGCGCTGGTGGCGGCGGTAGAGTTCCTCGAACGCGCTCGAGTCGCTGCGCGCGGCGATCAGCAGCTCCGCCTCGGAACGGCCTGCGGCCTGCGCTTCGAAGGCGCCCGGGAGTTCCGCCGCGGCCGAGAGGCTGTCCATGCGGTCATTTCATGCCCCGCTCGTCCGGCCTGGTTCCCGGATTCGTGGGATTTCATCGGGGATCCTGCCCGTGTAGAGCCTGGCGAGAAGCCAGGGCTTGCGCAGCAGGAGCTGTGCGATCGGCGGCTTCACGTCCGAACCCTTGCGCGCCTGCGCGGGAGTCTCGGGCCACTCGAAGGGCAGCTCGACATACGTTCCGGGCTGGCGCGCAGACTCGAGCAGTTCGAGCAGCGCCCGCAGCACCGCGCGCTGGCCGTCCGCATCGCCTGGCCGCCCCATCGGCCGCGACATCGGATAGGAGATGCCGGCCAGGCGCGGCACGCCGACGGCGCGCGTGAAGGCGGGGATCAGCGAGAGCGATACCGTCGGGATGCCGCTGGCCTCGATCACCCGCTGGACCAGTCCCACGGACCGGCAGCAGAACGGTCAGGTCGGTACGAGCACCACGGCGTCGACGGCCTGCGCGTGCAACCCCGCGGCGATCGCCGGCGCCGTCTGCTGCTCGAGCACTTCGGTCCGCAGCTGGTAGCCCATGATCGAATAGTGCGCGTCGGCGGAGCGGCCCACGAGGCCCTCGCGGACCAGCTCCTCGAGCCGCCGCAGCGGCAGCACCACGTCCAGGTCCTGCTGGCCGAAGCGCGTGTCGATGTGCATGTGGTACAGGCGCACGTCGCGCTCGGTCGTGCCGCGCGGGATCACGCGCAGGGTCGGATCGCCCCACCAGGGATCGCGGCGCTCGCCTTCCTGGTCGAAGGGCAGGTCATCGTTGCGCGCCACGCCTGCGGTCGTGATCAATGCGACCGTGCACTGCGCGAGCGGCTTCTTCAGCGGCGCCCAGGGAATCGGTCGCGTCTCACGGGCCTCGCGCTCGACCCAGGCCTGCATGATCCGGCGAGTCGCGAAATCCAGGAAGCGATAGGAGTCGATCGGTCGTGCCTGCTCGTTCACGGTGAGCTGCTCCAACTCGGCGGGTGCGGTGGATCTTCCCCGGAGCCCTGCGCGGACGGCCATGCGCACTTCTCCCGGGGGGGGGCCGCCGTGCGAAAGGAGCGCCGGGCCGGGCACGACACTACACTGTGGCGAACCCCCTCAAGGAAACGAGCCCCCTATGCAAGCACTCCCCACCCGCACCTCCCTCCTCCTCGGCCTGCTGCTCGCGCTGGGCGCGTGCAAGAGCAGCGGAAACTCGGCGCAACCGACCGCAGAGAACGCGCACGCCCGGATCTCCAACGAGATCGTGGCCACGGCCAAGGTCACGGCGATCGAGACCTCCGCACGCAAGATCTCGCTGCGCCGCGAGGACGGCAGCCAGTTCCAGATCCTGGCCGGCGAGGGCGTGCGCAACTTCAACCAGATCGCGGTCGGCGACACGCTGCGCGTGAAGTACCAGGAAACTCTGGAGGCGACACGCCTCGCGCCGAACGAGCAGGGCGCGCAGCCCGGAGTCGCGCTGGCTGCCGCGCGCGCCAAGCCCGGCGAGAAGCCCGCCGGCGGCGTGGGCTTCGCGACCAGCGTGTGCGCCACGATCCAGTCGATCGACCGCGAGGCGGAGACCGTCTACTTCTCCTTGCCCAACGGCGAGCGCTTCGCGCGCCACGTGGTCACCAAGGAAGGCCGCGAGTTCGTCAAGGGCCTGAAGCCCGGCGACAACGTGCAGCTCGACTACACCGAGGTGCTGGCGCTCTCGATCGAGAAGCTCTGAACCGCCCTCAGGGCGAGAGCATCCCTTCCTTGATCGCCAGCAGGGCGAGCTCGGCCGCCGAGTGGCAGTCGAGCTTGCGCTGCAGGTTCTCGCGGTGCTTCTTCGAGGTGCCCAGGCTCATGCCCAGCGCCTTGGCCACCTCCTTGTTGCTCTTGCCCACGGCCAGCAGCTGGAACACCTCGCGCTCGCGCGTCGTGAGCGACTGCACCTTGCTGGTGTCGATCTGCACCGGGCTCGGGCCGCCGCGCGCGCGGCTGACGAGCACGCCGGCGACCTTGGGCGAGAGGTACAGCTTGCCCTTGTGCACGGACTCGATCGCCAGCGCGAGCTCGCTCGGTTCGGAGTCCTTGGAGAGATAGCCGTCGGCGCCGGCCTTGAGCGCCTGCTCGACGAAGGTCTCGCCCTCGTGGTGCGTCAGCATCACGATGTGCGCGCGCGGGTGCACCTTGCGGATCTGCCCGATCGCGTCGATGCCCGAGAGCCCGGGCATCGAGATGTCGAGCAGGACCACGTCGGGCAGCGCCTGGCCGATGGCCGCGATCGCGGCGCGCGGATCGCCGCTGGAGCCGGCGACCTCGAAGCGCGGATTGCGCGTGAGCATGCTCTTGATGCCGGCGCGGATCATCGACTGGTCGTCGACGATGAAGATGCGGATCGGGGGATTGGCTTCCATGAGGAGCGGAATGGCTTGGACGCGGGAGCGGTGGCGCCCGCGAGCATAACGGCGGGTCGGCCCGCAGGCTCCTACTTGTGCTCGACGGCCTTCGCGAAAGCCTCGAGCCAGTCCTTCGCGCGTTCCAGGCCCGGCACGCCCTCCTGCTTCGCGTACTTGCCCAGCTCGCGCGCGTATTTCGTGCCCGCGGCGTCCTTGTCCGCGGGGAAGGTCGCGGGCCGCGCGGCTGCGAGCGCGTACCAGGCGCCCCACTTGAGGCAGTTCGGTCCCTGGTCGTTCTGGATCGTGACGTACATCTCGAGCTCGCTCGCGCGCTGGACCTCCGGACCCTTGGGGAAGGCCCGGCGCACGTCCAGCAGCGCCTTCTGGAAGTGTTCGGCGTCCTTCGCTCCGCCGCTGCGCTCGAGCTCGTCCAGCAGCTGCTTGCGCGTGCGCTCGACCAGCGCCAGCAGCGCGCCGGCGTCGGCCTTGGCCTTCTCGGACTCGGCGCCGGCCTTGTTGCCGATCTTCTTCAACAGCGCCTGCGCCCCTGCCTCGCACTTCTGGAAATCCCCCAGCACGTAGTCGTGCAGCGCCGGCGCGAGCGCTTCGCCGAAGGCATCCGGCGCGGGCAGCGGCGCGCACGGCACCGCGTTGAGCGCCTGCGCCACGGCCGCGACGTACTCCTCGCGCTTGCGGCTGGGATCGCCGCGCCAGAGGATCCCGCCCTGGCGCCCGATCACGTAGGCGTAGGTCAGGTTGCCGTTGCGGCCCATGTCGAGGTAGGGCGTGCCGCTGCCGTCGACGTCGGTCACGGCCAGCGGCCCGACCAGGCCGAGCTTCTCGCCCTCCTCGAGGATGCTCTTGTTCGTGTCGTCGCCGACCGCGGCGGTCAGGTGGATCAGCGCCAGCTGCTTGGGATCGTTCGAGAGGCGCAGCGCGTTGAGCGTCGGGATGCCGACGCGCACGCACGAATCGCAGTAGTAGCCGTAGTCGGCGATGATCACGACCTTTCCGCGCAGGAGCAGCAGGTCGGTCTCGCCCCGCCCCGCGCCCTTGCCGGCCTGCATCCAGGCCAGCGCGCCGATCGGCGGCGCGATCCGGCCGACCTCGGGCAGCCCGGCATCGGACTTGGGCTTCTTCTGCGCGGGCGCGGAAGCAGCGAACAGGGACAGGGCGGTAACGACGAGCGGCAATGCGTTCCTCATGGGCGTCCTCCAGGGGGCGCCAGGCCTCCAACCGGAGGACCCCGGCCTGAAGCTACCCGCAGCAGGTCGCTGCGGGTGCGCTCCCGTTGCGTTCAACCTGGGTTCGAGGCCGCTGTCATTGGCGGCCCGATCCGTGGACAATGCGCGGCGCCGCTTCGGCGCGTCCCGTCTCAAGAGGTCTCCCCCATGCTCGGTTCCCTGCGTTGCACGTCGCTCTTCCTCGCGCTTCCGCTGCTCGTCCTGGCCCGGCCGGCCGCGCAGGAGGGCACGACGCTCAAGTGGCACTTTTCCGCGGGCGAGGTCCTGCGCTACCGCGTGCTGATGGAGCAGCAGAACGAGATGTCGCTGATGCCCGACCAGGTGCTCGAGACGGACATGGGGATGGTCCTCGTCCAGACCGTCCGGGAGGTCGCGGCCGACGGCAGCGCGACGATGGACGTCGGCTACGAGGCGATCCGCATGGATGTCGACAGCGGTCCGGTCCAGATCCACTTCGACTCCACCGCTCCGGCGCACGCGCGCGCGGCGGAGGACAAGCAGTTCACCGAGATGCTCGAGCCGCTGCTCGAGGCCAAGTTCCAGATCAAGATGGACCCGAGCGGGCGGGTGAGCGAGATCAGCGGCGTGAAGGAGCTGCTCGCGAAGCTGAAGGAGTCCCTGCCCGCTGGCGGAGCCCCGGGCGTGGCCGAGATGTTCGGCCAGCTCTTCAGCGAGGACTCGATTCGCAAGATGGTCGAGGTCAACGTCTTCCCCGACAAGCCGCTGGCCGTGGGCGACACCTGGAAGCGCAGCCTGGAGATCCCCGCCCCGATGCTGGGCACGATGAAGTTCTCGATGGAGAACACCTTCGAGGGCTGCGAGCAGCACGCCGGCCAGCCGTGCGCGAAGATCGCCGTGCTCACCAGCATCACGGTGGAGAAATCCGCTGCGACGCAGACCCCGATGAAGCTCGACGTCACGGTCGAGGACAGCAAGGGCAAGACCACGCAGTGGTTCGGCACGCAGGCAGGGCACCTGATCGAGACCACGATGACGATGGAGATGAACATGAAGATGAAGAGCCCTGCGCGCGACGGGGAAGAGGGACAGGGCATCTCCATGGACATGAACTCGAACATCTCGATGCGCATGCTCCTGCTGGCCAAGGACGACCCGGCCTTCGAGCCGCCCCGGCCAAGCCGGCCGAAGGCAAGAAGTGAGCGGCCGGGCTCAGGCCCGGCGCGCCCAGCGCAGCTTGGCCGAGCTCGAGCGCGGGTTGGCGCGCTGTTCCTCGGGCGCGGCGCGGGTCACCTCGGCGCTGCACTCGGCATAGACGCCCGCGCGCACTCCCGCCTCGAAGGACTTCTTCACGCGCCGGTCCTCGCCCGAGTGGAAGGTCAGCAGCACGGCGCGGCCGCCGGGCCGCAGACAGCCGGGCAGCGCGCGCAACAGCGTCTCCAGCACGCCGAACTCGTCGTTGACCTGGATGCGCAGCGCCTGGAACACGCGCCGCGTGCTGCGCTCGGCCTCGTCCTCGTCCAGGTGCGCCGGCAGCGCCGCGCGGATCGCGGCTGCCAGCTCGAGCGTCGTGTGCAGCCGGCCGCGCCGCGCGGCCAGCGCCGCCGCGATGCGCTGCGCGTGGGGCTCGTCCGCGTCCTCGTCCAGGACCTGCGCGAGCTCGGCCGGCGCCGCGCGCTCGAGCCACTGCGCGGCCGAGAGCCCGCGTGCGGGATTCATGCGCATGTCCAGCGGCGCATCGGCCTTGAAGCTGAAGCCGCGCGCGGGGTCGTCGATCTGCATCGACGAGACGCCCAGGTCGGCGAACACGAAATCGACGCCGTCCTGCCAGCCGAGTTCGAAGAGCAGCGCAGGCAGGGCGGCGAAGTTCGTGCGCCGCACGAGCAGCGCTTCCGGCCCGTGGCCCAGCTTGCGCAGGCGCGCCTCGGTCTTCGGCAGCTCGAGCGGATCGACGTCGAGCGCCAGCAGCACGCCGCCCGGCGCGAGGCGCTCCAGGATCCGCTGCGCGTGGCCGCCCCAGCCGAACGTGGCGTCGACACCGCGCTCTCCCGGCTGCGGCGCGAGCGCGGCGAGCACCTCCGCGACCATGATCGAGACGTGCTGGCCCGCGGGCGTCATGCCGCGCGCCCGGACGTGCTCGACCAGCTCGGGATAACGCTCGGGCGCGTGCTCCTTGTACTTCTCGTGGAAGGCGCGCGGGTGCTTGCCGCGGTAGCGCGCACGCCGGCGATGGGCGGGGTCGGGAGTGGGATCGACCACGGCTGGCTCGCTCAGCCCAGGTGCCGCTGCTCGCCGCTCAGCTGCACGCGGATCAGCACCGGCAGGACTTCCTTGATCCCGTTGCGTTCGATGAAGGCCAGCAGCTCCGGCGCATCCGACGAGTTCTGGAGCAGGTAGCTGCCGCGCGGGAGCTTGCGGCTCGCGATCGCCGCCGGCGCGATGTGGAAGCCGCCCTCGCGCACCGGCTGCACGGAGATGCGGAAGCGCTCGCTGCGCGGAAGCCTGCGCTCGAACACCTGCTCCGGGCCCTCGTCCCCGGACTGGACCGGGAAGACCGACCAGAGCTGGCACACGCCGCCGGGTGCGAGCAGCCGTTCGAGCCGCTCGTCGAGGAAGCGCAGCACGTTGGCGAGGGGCGAGGTCTGCGCCAGCGGCGCGGACGCCTTGTAGTCGAGGACCCAGGGCGCATTGAAGGCGATCTGGTCGTAGCGCGTGCCGTCCGAGAACGTGAAGCAGTCGCCCTGCTCGCACTCGACCTCGAGCTCGTTCAGCACGCTGTTGATGCGCGCGAGCAGGGCCGCGCGCGGCAAGAGGTCGATCGCCTTCGAGCGCGTGCAGCCGGCGCGCGTCGCGAGCGCCAGCACGCCGCAGCCGGTGCCGATGTCCAGGAAGCTGCCCCCGTGCGGGCGCTCGAGGAAGCGCAGCAGGCGCAGCGAGGACTCGTGCACGGGCATGACGAGCCCCTCGGGGTCGCACATCACGAGGTCGAGGTTGCCGCGATTCTCGAACAGCCTGTCCGAGAGGTAGTACCTGGAATCGAGCTCGCAGATGCAGACCTCGCCGCGTGCCTGCTGCCCTTCCAGCGCGACCAGCCGGTAGCGCTCGCACAGCTCGCGCACGGCCGCCGGCAGCAACTCGTAGGCGCGCAGGTCGACCCGGCTGGCGAACAGGAACAGCTGCACCATGGTCCCCAGGACCGAGCGCTGCGCGGACAACTCGTCGCTGTAGACGAGCGAGTGCAGCGCACTGCGCGTGAGCAGCGACTCCACCGGCTCCGAGAACGAAAGCAGGCGCGCGATCCCGGACAGGTGGTAGCCCTGCTCGCGCAGGAAGCGGATCAGCGGCCGGAGCCGCTCCGCCTCGCGCCCGAGCCGCTCGAGTTCCTGGTGCGTGAGCATGCCGTCGTTTCCAGTCTCGAGGCCGAGCCTGCAGCCTACAGGCCCGTGCCCGGTCCGTGGTAGACGCTGAAGATTGCCAGCGCCGCGGCCACGCCCGGGTGCGAGAGCGAGGCCGGAGCCAGGATGCGGATGCGCGCGCGGTGCTCGCGCAGCCCGTCGGCCAGATGCTGGGCCGCGTCGCCGTCGAACTGCGTCAGCCCCTTCAGGTCGAGCACCAGGCGGTCGCGCGTGCGGCGCAGCGCCTCCCTCGTCTGGCGCGCGATCCTGGCCGAGCCCTCCGCGCCCAGGGCGCCATCGACGCGCAGCCAAACGGCGCCGTCGGGCCTGCGCTCGACGGTGACGTCGTCGCGGGCCGCGACGAGCTTGCGCCAGATCCGCGCCGGGCGGCGCGCCTCCGCGGGCAGGCGCCAGGCGTGCTTGGTGAGGCGCGGGTCCTGGAACAGCCCGAAGCGCAGCGTGATCGAGGTCCAGAGCGCCATCGCCGCCGCGACCAGCGCGAGCGCGCGCTCGGAGGCTCGCGGACGGCCGATCGCCGCGTGGACCTCGCGTTGCAACCCGGCGATGCGTGCGCGCCCCGCCCGGCCCGGGCCGAACAGGCGCCCGGCCAGGAACACGGGGTAGGCCTTGCGCAGATCGCGCGCGAAACGCTCGGACTTGCGCCGCAGCATCGGGTTCGTCGAGCGCCCGAGCGTGCGGTAGCCGCGCAGCCAGGTCGCGATCGAGCGGTAGACCGACGGCCCCAGCCGGCGGAAGTCCTCGCGGAAGCAGTGCCGTTGCAGCGCCTCGATCGCCGCCGCCTCGAGCTTGGGGTGCTCGACCATCGCGCTGAAGCCGTCGCAGGACTTGTAGTAGAGCTCGAGGTTCTCGCGCAGGCCGCGCCGCAGGAGTCCGTCCGCCAGCGTGCGCTCGAAGAACGGCGTGCCGGGCGTCGGCCCGTAGATCAGGAACTGGCACAGGGCGGGCTTGAGCTCCAGCAGCCCGTCGAGCTCGTCTGCACGATTGCCTCGTCCTGGTAGTCAAAGCCGACGATCATCGAGGCCAGGATCGTGATGCCGTGCTCGCGAAACTCGCGGAAGATCTCCTCGGGCGAACGGCCCTGCTGCTTGGCGTAGCCCGAGCGCGTGCCCTCGTAGCCGATCCAGAGACCGTCGATGCCCATCTCCAGGATCTCCTCGACGGTGTACTGGCTGATGGCCTTGATGCTGGAGAAGGCGAAGATCGAGAGCGCCCGCCCGCCGCGCAGCACGCAGTCGCGGAACTCCATCGCGCGGCTTCTTGTTGAGCAGGAAGTCCTCGTCGAGCACGACCAGGCTGATCTCCGGGTCGATCTCGAGGTAGCGCTCGACGACGGCGTAGATGTCCTGGCCGCTCGGCAGGAGCCGGATGTGTTTGCGCTTGAAGAAGTGCGAGGTGCAGCAGAAATCGCAGCCGTTGGGGCAGCCCAGGCCGGCGAAGATCATGCCCGTGCTCGAGACCCTCGCGCCGAAGACCTTGAGCGTGCTGACGATCAGCGGGTGCCGGTAGGGCATCGCGATCGGCGGCTCGCCCAGCAGCTCGCGCATGAACGCGACGCCTTCCTCGCGGCAGATGTAGTCGGCGTAGGGCGTGAGCACCTCGTCCGTCAGCACCGTGCCGTAGCCGCCGAGGACGATCTTCGCTGACGGGGCGTGCTTGCGGACGAGCGCGACGACCTCCTTCATGCGTGTGAAAGACGGCCAGCAGGAAGGAGACGCCGACGTAGTCGTAGCCCTTCTCGAGCTCGCGGATCAGCTCGCGCTGCGACGGATACTGCAGCACGACGCAGGGCGCCTCGAGGTTCTCGGCGATGTACTCGAGCGCGAAGTGCAGGTGCAGCGTGCGCGGGCTGAAGAGGCCCTGGGCGCGCGTCACCTGTCCGTAAAGCAGTTCGTAGCCGACGCTCGGCGCGTCACCGTGGGCCGGGCCGAGCGGGCGGCAGACGCTGGTGAGCAGGACCCTGGGCCGTGTCATGCGCGGAGGCGTCGCGCCTCAGAGCTCGAAGCGCAGGCCGGTCGTGAGCAGCTCGTCGTTCCCGAGCACGTCGTAGTTCGCGGCGATGCTCAGCCGCTCGGTCAGGTAGAAGCGCGCGCCCAGCCCGCCGCCGGAGTCGCTGCTCTCGACGTCGGCCCACAGGAACCGGCCGTTCACCTCGATCTTGCGCGTGATCGAGAAGCGCAGGCCGAGCTCCGCGGCAGCGCCGTCGCTGTTGGAGTTGCTGGCCGAACCGCTGACGTCGACCGACTCGTACGAGAGCATCCCGTACGCGTCGAGCCGGGGGACCAGCCCGAAGTGCCAGCCCGCGCCGAAGCGGTACGTGTCCACGTCGGCGTTCGCCGACTGCTGGCGCGCGCTGGCCTGCAGGAAGAAGTTCATCGGCAGCTCGAAGGACCCGGTCAGGTCCCAGCCGTCGAGGGTTTCGTTGAGCGCGTCGCTGTCCAGCCGCACGTAGCTCCCCTCGACGTAGGTGTACTCCATCGGCGGGAAGTCCTGTTCGAAGACGAGCGGCGCGCTGCGCGGCAGCAGCACGGGCGGTCCGAATTCGATCGTCGGCTGGGCCGGGAGCGCGTTGAGCAGAAGGCAGAGGAGGGTGAGCATGGAAGTCGTCCTCGATCGAGTTGGGGTGAATGGAGGCCAGCAGCATACGCCTGTCGAGGGCGCGGCGGTGCGCCCGGGGCCTACGCTTCCTTGCGCATGGACGCTCGCGGGTGACAAGCTCTGGCGATGCGGTCTCGGCTCTGCGCAGTCGTGTTCTTCGCGTGCCTCGGGGCTCCTGCTGCGGCGCAGCAACCGCAGCTCGTCTCCGAAGGTCTCGCCGGCTACATCAGCATGGAGGTCCCCGCGCCGCCGGACGAGTTCGGCTACGGCGTCAGCCTCTACGCGACCGCCTGGCCGCTCGTCGAGCACCCGCTGCGCGACTTCCAGATCGGCCTGGCCTCGATCTGGATCGTGCCGGAGAACCGCAAGATCGAGGAGCCGCTGCTGCCGACCGGCACGCTCGCGCGCGACACTGGCCCGAGCGCGGGCCGAGCTACCGCGACGTCTTCCAGACGATCGAGGGCGGCCTGGGCTTCTGGGCCAGCACGCGCTTCGGCTCGACGACGGCCAAGTTCCGCATGAACGGAACGAACGACGGCTACAACCACGAGATCTCCTCGCCCGGCTGGGGCTTCGGCGCCGTCCAGGCCCTCGCGCGCGACGAGATGGGGATCGCGCAGCTCAGCGCACGCCTGCTCGTCGCGCCGGACGGCTTGACCTTCGAGAACGGGACCTGCGGCGAGCTCCTGGGCTACGCCTGGATGGCGCTGCCGCTGATCGCGGCCCGATCGAAGACGGCCGGACTCGACGTGCCGACCGGCGACCAGTCCTGGACGCTGTTCCTCAACTCGCGCAACTTCAAGGGCGCGGTCGCGTTCTACACGCCCGCGACCTGGAGCCGCATCTCGCGCCGCCATCCGCCGGCCGTTGCGCGCGGCCTCGACGCGCGGCCGGGCCTCGTCACCGGCGGCGCGATCGAGGTCAACACGGTGCCGCGCTTCGTCGGGCACGATTCGGAGGGCGCGACCTACTCGCGCATCCCGCGCCTGCAGTTCCCCGCGGACGGCGAGGGCCGCACGGTGCTGATCCACAAGCTCACGCACTACTCGAAGGCCGCGCTCTACGAGCCCGTGCGTGCCTGGCTGGCCGGCGGCGCGGCGGCCTCGGGCCGCTTCGACGAGCAGGGCGCGCTCGTCCCGGCCTGCAAGGCGAACCCGCTCGAGCTGCAGCAGGGCGAGCAGCACCTGCGCATCCGCGGACTCGAGAGCCGGGTCGAGACGCGCGCCTTCGACACGAGCACGTTCGGGCTGCAGTGGAAGGCGAGCGCTCTCGAGCCCTGGACCGGCAAGCTGCGCCGCGGCTCGTTCCCCGAGTACTGCAAGCAGGAGGGCCAGGAACTCGCCGCGCTGAGCGCGGACGCCGTGCCCGCCGAGACGGGCCTGAAGACAGCGAGCTTCCTCCCGGCTACCGCGGAAGAGTCCTACACCTCGCCCGACGCTGCGGACGACGTCTGGCACAAGCCCGGTCCGAAGGCCGGCCCCTTCGAAGCGCGACTGGCCGACGGCAGCGTCGTCGTCTACTCGTGGTACCGCTTCGTCGATCAGCCCGCGCTGCAGGACGCGGACCTCGGCGAGGCGGAGAAGCAGCAGCTGCAGGCGCTGTTCGAAAAGCTCCAGGCGCAGTGGACTCCCGAGTGCGAGTACATGCCGCCGCCCTCCGCGGGCACGCTCGCCGCGCTCGACCCGGCGCTGCTGGTCACGCCGCCGCGCGGGCTCGAACGGGGCTGCGTCCCGATCGCCGTGAGACAATCCAGGCGCTGAGCCTCTCAGGGCGAGAGCGTGAACTCGAGCGCGTCGCTCAGGCTGCTGCCCATCGAGGTGGGCGGATCGCGGTAGAGGAACTGGGCCTGGAACACCTGACCGATCCGGAGCGGGTGGCCGAGCGCGCCTGGATGCGTCGTCATGAACGCGTTCCAGTCGAGCAGCAGCGTGCCATTGCACGCGCCGCTCGTGCCGCCAGCGCTCATTGCCGGCGTGCGCTGCAGCGGCGCCTGGACGCAGAGCACGCTCGACCCGGTGCCCCAGGGGGTCGCCGCGCGTCCGCTGGCGCCGTAGATCAGCATCCCGTTGCGGCGCGCCTCGACGTTGCTCGCGCTGATCGTGAAGCCGCTCGCGGCGCTGGCGCTGGGCGTGCCGGCGCTGCCGATCAGGGCCTGGCAGCCCTGGGTCGACGTGCCGGCCGTGCAGTAGGCCTCGGGCGGCGGATTGAGCTCGCGGATCTGCACGCCGTTGACGGTGCAGGCGCTGGCCGCGACCGAGAAGACGATCTCGAGCGTGCCCGCGCTGCCGACGGTGACGTGGTGCAAGGCGTAGTGCCAGCCCTGCACGAACGTGCCGCTCCAGTCGTGCCCGCCGACGACCTGTTGCGGATCGGTCGAGCCCGTCACCACGACGCGCGTCAGGAAGTAGAGCGGGCTGTCCGGCGCCCAGGCGTACGACCAGACCTCGTAGTCACCGGGCCGCAGGTTGGAGAGCATCCAGTGGCTGTTCGCGAACGCTCCCTGCGTGTCGTCGAAGAGCGCCGCGTCGTCGCCCTGCGTCTGCGGATTGTCGTAGCCGAAGTCGAAGCCTGAGCTGTAGTTGAGTGTCGCCGTGGTCGCCGTTCCGTAGATGTTCGTCAGCGGGATGTTGACGAAGGGCGTGGCTGCGTCGATCAGCATCCACTGGCCCGGCTGGCTGGCAGCCGCTCCGTAGCTCGCAGAGGGCACGGGCCCGCTGCCGACGTCAAGGTTGAAGTTCAGCGTCTGCGCGGAGGCCGCGCCGGCCAGGCAGGACAGGCTCGTGAACAGGGCGATGAGACTGCGTTGGGAGTGCATGGTTCGAGTGCCTCGAAGTTGTGGGACGTGCCCGGCGCCGCCGGGTGGAGACTTGGATTGCAATCCGCGATACTCGACCAAGGAGAGTTCACTCGGACCGGGCCCGAGTCCGTACACTCAGCACGCGAACGTCCCAGCTCGATCTACGCCCCCCTCGATTCGAACGACGACGCCCGTGCCCCAATCTCCGCCCGACTCTCCGAATTCACAGCGTTCCGTCCTCCAGATCCTCGGTCATCGCACCGGGCTTGCCTCGAAGGTCCTGCTGCCCGACTCCGGCTCGGAGCACGGCAGTTCGCCGGTGGTGGATCCGGGCGCGCCGGCGACGAGGCTCGTGCCGCAGGGCCGCGGCAACTACCAGCTGCTGGGCGAGATCGCGCGCGGCGGCATGGGCGTGATCCTGAAGGGCCACGACACCGATCTCGGGCGCGACGTCGCGGTGAAGGTGCTCGACGGCAAGCTCGCCAAGCGTCCCGAGGTCGTGCAGCGCTTCGTCGAGGAGGCGCAGATCGGCGGCCAGCTGCAGCACCCGGGCATCGTGCCGGTCTACGAGCTCGGCCTGATGGCCGACGACTGCCCCTACTTCACGATGAAGCTCGTGAAGGGCCACACGCTCGCGGCGCTCTTCCAGCAGCGCAAGACGCCGGCCGACGACCGCGGGCGCATGCTCGCGATCTTCGAGTCGGTCTGCCAGACGGTCGCCTACGCGCATTCGAAGGGCGTGCTGCACCGCGACCTGAAGCCCGCCAACGTCATGGTCGGCGCGTTCGGCGAGGTGCAGGTCGTCGACTGGGGCCTCGCCAAGGTGCTGCGCCGCGGCGGCGTCGCCGACGAGAAGCGCGCGCAGGACACGATCCACACCGTGATCGAGACCGTGCGCAGCGGGCCGGGCTCGTCGGGCTCGGACTCGATGGTCGGCTCGGTGATGGGCACGCCGGCCTACATGGCGCCCGAGCAGGCGCAGGGCGAGATCGACCTGCTCGACGAGCGCGCCGACGTCTTCTCGCTGGGCGCGATCCTGTGCGAGCTGCTCACGGGCCGGCCGCCCTACGAGCCGCTCGAGGGCGAGTCGATCCTGGCGCAGGCCGCGCACGCCAAGCTCAAGCCCGCGCGCGAGCGCTCGAGGCCTGCGACGCGGATCCGGCGCTGGTGAAGCTCTGCCTGGACTGCCTGATGACGGCGCGCGAGCTGCGCCCGGCCAACGCCGCGGTCGTGGCCAAGACGCTGCACGCCTTCCTGGCCTCGGTCGAGGAGCGCGCGCAGAAGGCCGAGCTCGCCGCGGCCGAGGCGCGCATCAAGGCCGCCGAGGAACGCCGCGCGCGCAAGCTGACCGTCGCGCTGGGCGGCACGATCGCGCTGGCGCTGCTCTTCGGCGGCGGCGGCTTCTGGTGGGTCAACCGCGAACGCACGAAGCGCCTGGAGCAGACGCGCACGGCGGTCGAGGCGGCCTACGGCGAGTCGATCGAGTTCAGCCAGGCCGGCAAGCACGCCGAGGCGCTGGCTTCCGCGCGTCGCGCGCGGATGCTGGCCGAGGAAGGCGACGCCGACGCGGCGCTGCTCGAGCGCACGCGCGGCTTCGTGGCCAAGGCCGAGGAGGAGGTCGGCGCGGCCGAGCGCGAGCGCAAGCTGCGTCGAGCAGGACGAGAAGCTGCGCTCGCGCCTGATCGACCTGCGCCTGAAGCAGATCGCCACCATCGACAATCCCAAGCGCGAGGCCGAGCTCGACGCGGCCTTCACGCAGGCCTTCCAGAGCTACGGCGTCGACCTCGAAGGCGACGACGTCGTGCCGGCGCTGCAGCGCATCCGCGAGCGCTCGATCGGGAAGGAGGTCGCGCTGGCGCTCGACGACTGGGGCCGGCTGCGCCGCCGGGTGCAGGGTGCGAAGTCGGAGAAGGCCGAGAACCTGTCCGTGCTGGCCAAGGACCTCGATCCCGATCCGGTGCGCATGCGCCTGCGCGAGGCGATCGCCGAGCACGACCTGGCCGTGATGCGCGAGCTCGCCTCGCCGGAGAACCTCGCCAAGCTCGAGCCGGGTTCGATCTTCGTCCTCAGCGCGGAACTCTGGGGCGACGCCTCGGCCGAGCGCCAGGCCGAGGTCTTCCGCATCCTCGACCAGGCGCGCCGGCTGTACCCGGGCGATTTCGTGCTGCAGGCGGCCGCGGGCTACTTCTACCAGAGCGGCAACCGCTTCGACGCGGCGCTCGCCTGCCGCAGCGCGGCGCTGGCCGTTCGTCCGGGTGACATCGCCACGCGCGTCAAGGTGGCGGAGTCGCTGCTCTGGCTCGGCCGGCTGCCGGAAGCCGTGGCCACGCTGCGCGTCTGCACGGCCGCGGACCCGCTGAACATGGAGGCCAACGACCTCCTGGGCGTCACGCAGATGCTGCTCGGCGACCGCACGGGCGCGCTGGCAAGCCTCTCGCGCACGCCCGAGATCGCGGCCGACCCGAACATGGCGCCCGGACCTGCTCATCGCGCAGTTCTACAACGGCGTGATCACGCGCGCGGAGTTCGAGCGCCACGCCGAGACCGAGTTCGCCCCGGTCCTGCTGGGGCAGTACCTCTACGCCCTGGTCGACCACCCCGATCCCACGCAACGCGATCCGGAGTTCGTGCTGCGCCGGCTCACGACCGAGGCCGCGTTGCTGGCCGACTTCCGCTGGCCCGGCACGGTCGAGATCGTTGCACGCATGCGCCTCGAGGACTGGGCAGGCGCGCTCGAGGCCTTCGAGAACCGCTTCCGCCCGCAGTTCCTGATGCTGGTGACGCCGCTGTCCTACGAGTTCATGCGCGCGCTGATCTACGCGCACCTCGGCCGCGAGAACGAGGCACGCCAGGCCTACAGGCGCGGGACGCTCGCCTGGGACGACTGGACCCGCGACCAGGCCGCGGCCTGGGAGCACTCCGACGCGATGCGCTGGCGGCGCGCGGCCGAAGCGGCGCTGGCCAAGTAAGCCGATCATGCCCCAACTCCCTCCCGACGAGCCGCTGGCTCAGCGTTCCGTCCTGCAGATCCTCGGCCAGCGCAGCGGACTCGCGTCCAAGGTGCTGCTGCCCGACTCCAACTCGGAGCACGGCGCCTCGCCGGTCGTCACGCCGGGCGCGCCGGCCGCGAAGCTCGTGCCGCAGGGCCGCGGCAACTACCAGCTGCTGGGCGAGATCGCGCGCGGCGGGATGGGAGTGATCCTGAAAGGCCACGACACCGACCTCGGCCGCGACGTGGCGGTCAAGGTGCTCGACGGCGAACTCGCCAAGCGCCCCGAAGTGGTGCAGCGCTTCATCGAGGAGGCGCAGATCGGCGGCCAGCTGCAGCATCCGGGCATCGTGCCGGTGTACGAGCTCGGCCTGATGGCCGACGAGCGGCCGTACTTCACGATGAAGCTGATCAAGGGGCGCACGCTCGCGGCACTCTTCCAGCAGCGGAAGAACCCGGCCGACAACCGCGGCAAGCTGCTGGCGACCTTCGAGGCGGTCTGCCAGACGATGGCCTACGCGCACTCGAAGGGCGTGCTGCACCGCGACCTGAAGCCCGCCAACGTGATGGTCGGCGCCTTCGGCGAGGTGCAGGTCGTGGACTGGGGCCTCGCGAAGGTGCTGCGCCGCGGCGGCGTCGCCGACGAGGAGCGCGCGGCGCAGCCGGTGCACACCGTGATCGAGACCGTGCGCAGCGGCAAGGGCTCCTCGGGCTCGGACTCGATCGTCGGCTCGGTCATGGGCACGCCGGCCTACATGGCGCCCGAGCAGGCGCAGGGCGAGATCGAGATGCTCGACGAGCGCGCCGACGTGTTCTCGCTGGGCGCGATCCTGTGCGAGCTCCTGACCGGCAAGCCGCCCTACGAGGAGCTGCCCGGCGAGCCGATCGTGATGCAGGCCGCGCGCGCCAGGCTCGCCCCGGCGCGCACACGCATCGAGGCCTGCGACGCGGACAGCGTGCTCAAGCAGCTGTGCCTGGACTGCCTGCTGACGGCGCGCGAAGGGCGCCCGGCCAACGCCGAGGAGGTCGCGCGCGAGCTGCACGCCTACCTCACCTCGACCGAGGAGCGCGCGCAGAAGGCCGAGCTCGGTGCGATGGAGGCGCGCATCAAGGCCGCCGAGGAGCGCCGCGCGCGGCGCCTGACCGTGGCGCTGGCCGGCACGATCGCCGCCGGCGTGCTGCTCGGTGGCGTCGCATTCTGGTGGGTCGGCCGCGAGCGCTCGAAGCGCGTCGAGCAGACGCGCAACGCGGTCGACGCGGCGCAGGGCGAGGCCAACGAATTCGGGCGCGCGGGCAAGCCCGTCGAGGCGCTCGCCTCCGCGCGCCGCGCCCTGCACCTGGCCGAGCAGGGCGATGCGGACGCGGCGCTGCTCGAGCGCGCGCGCAACTTCGTGGCCAAGGCCGAGCAGGACGTCAGCGCGGCCGAGCTCGAGCACACGCTGCACGAGCAGGACGAGAAGCTGCGTTCGCGCCTGATCGAGCTGCGCCTGGAGCAGATCGCCACGCTGGGCGACACGCAGCGCGAGCGCGAGCTCGACGCCGCCTTCGCCCAGGCCTTCCACGACTACGGGGTCGACCTCGAGGGCGACGACCTCGTGCCCGCGCTGAAGCGCATCCGCGAGCGCGCGATCGCCGAGGAGGTCGCGCTGGCGCTCGACGACTGGGGCCGCCTGCGCCGGCGCGTGCACGGCGCGAACTCCGACAAGGCCGAGAACCTGCTCGTGCTGGCGCTCGACCTCGATCCCGATCCGCTGCGCAAGCAGATGCGCGAGGCCATCGCGGCGCGCGACCAGGACGTGATCCTCGAGCTCACCGCGCCGGCCAAGCTGCCGCGGCTCGAGCCGGGATCGATCTTCGTCCTGAGCGCCGCGCTGCGCGAGCTCTTCCCGGCCCGGCGCCTGGACCTCTACCGCATCCTCGAGCAGGCGCTGCAGCTCTATCCCGGCGACTACGTGCTGCAGGCCGTGGCCGGCTTCGTCTACCAGTCGGACGGGCGCTTCGAGGCCGCACTCGCCTGCCGCCGCTCGGCGCTCTCGCTGCGGCCGAACGACCTGACCGCGCGCGTCAAGGTCGCGGACTCGCTGCAGTCGCTGGGCCGCCTGA
The DNA here is from genome assembly GCA_963829015.1 of uncultured Planctomycetota bacterium. GTDB lineage: Bacteria > Planctomycetota > UBA1135 > UBA1135 > JADJLZ01. Next base: position 102,840 of record CAWHGR010000003.1, read on the forward strand.
CCGACACGGTGACCACGCTGCGCGCCGTGCTCGAGCGCGACCCCGCCAACGCGGAGGCCAACTACAACCTCGGCCTGGTGCAGGTCCTGCTGGGCGATTTCGCCGGCGCCCTGGCCACGCTCTCGCGCTCGCCGCGCATCGCCACCGATCCCAACTGGCACTCGGACCTGCAGGCCGCGCAGTTCTACAACGGCGTCCTCGCGCGCGAGGCCTTCGAGCAGTTCGCCACGGAGGAGCTGGCGCCCAACAACCTCATCACCTACCTCTTCGCGCTGGTCGACCATCCCGACCCCAAACAGCGTGATCCGCAGTTCGTGCTGCGCATGCTCGAGGAACGGGCTCCGCAGCTCAACGGCCTGGCCTGGCCAGACGTGATCACGGCCATCGCACGGCTGCGCCTCGATGACTGGGCCGGCGCGCAGGCCGCGATCGAGGGCCGCTTCAAGCTGCCGTTCTTCATGATCCTGACGCCGATGGCCTACGACTTCCTGCGCTCGCTGATCTGCAGCCACCTCGGCCGCGCGCAGGAGGCACGCGACTACCACGCACGCGGGATGGTCGCCTGGACGGAGCAGACCGGCGCCGATCCGGCCGCCTGGGAACATTCCGACGCGATGCGCTGGCGACGCGAGGCCGAGGCCGCGCTCGAGAAGAAGTAAGAGGAGCGAGCATGCCCCAACTCCCCCACGAAGAACCCAAGTCGCAGCGCTCGGTGCTGCAGATCCTCGGCGACCGCACCGGTCTCGCCTCCAAGGTCCTGCTGCCCGACTCCGACTCCGAACACGGCCACTCGCCCGTCGTCGATCCGGGCGCCGCCGCGACGAAGCTCGTGCCGCAGGGCCGCGGCAACTACCAGCTGCTGGGCGAGATCGCGCGCGGCGGAATGGGCGTGATCCTGAAGGGCCACGACACCGACCTCGGCCGCGACGTGGCGGTCAAGGTGCTCGACGGCGAACTCGCGAAGCGCCCCGAAGTGGTGCAGCGCTTCATCGAGGAGGCGCAGATCGGCGGACAGCTGCAGCACCCGGGCATCGTGCCCGTGTACGAGCTCGGCCTGATGGCCGACGAGCGGCCGTACTTCACGATGAAGCTGATCAAGGGCCGCACGCTCGCGGCGCTCTTCCAGCAGCGCAAGAATCCGGCCGACAATCGCGGTCGCCTGCTGGCCATCTTCGAGTCGGTCTGCCAGACGATGGCCTACGCGCACTCGAAGGGCGTGCTGCACCGCGACCTGAAGCCCGCCAACGTGATGGTCGGCGCCTTCGGCGAGGTGCAGGTCGTGGACTGGGGCCTGGCGAAAGTGCTGCGCCGCGGCGGCGTGGCCGACGAGAAGCGCGCCAAGGAGACGATCCACACGGTGATCGAGACGGTGCGCAGCGGCTCGGGCTCCTCGGGCTCCGACTCGATGGTCGGCTCGGTGATGGGCACGCCGGCCTACATGGCGCCCGAGCAGGCGCAGGGCGAGATCGAGAAGCTCGACGAGCGCGCCGACGTGTTCTCGCTGGGCGCGATCCTGTGCGAGCTCCTGACCGGCAAGCCGCCCTACGAGGCGCCCGAGGGCGAGAGCACCGTGGCGCTGGCCGCGCGCGCCGAGCTCGATCCGGCGCGCGCGCGCATCGAGGCCTGCGACGCGGATGCGGCGCTGAAGCGCCTGTGCCTCGATTGCCTGATGCCCTCGCGCGCCGCGCGGCCCGCGAACGCCGAGGCGGTCGCGAACGCGGTGCACGCCTACATCACCTCGACCGAGGAGCGCGCGGCCAAGGCCGGCATCCAGGCCGCGGAGGAACGTCGCCGCCGGCGCTTGCAGGCGGCGCTGGGCAGCACGGTCACGCTCGCGCTGCTGCTCGGCGGCGGCGGATTCTGGTGGGTCAACCGCGAGCGCGCCAAGCGCGTGGACCAGACGCGCACGGCCGTCGAGGTCGCCTACGGCGAGTCGATGGAGTTCGGACGCTCCGGGAAGCCCGCGGAAGCGCTGCAGTCGGCGCGCCGCGCGCTGGCCCTGGCCGAGTCGGGCGACGCCGACGCGGCCATGCTCGAGCGCGCGCGGAACTTCGTCGCCCAGGCCGAGCAGGACGCCGGTGCGGCCGAGCGCGAGCGCACGCTGCGCGAGAAGGACGAGACGCTGCGCAAGCAGCTCGTCGACCTGCGCCTCGAGCAGATCAAGACGCTCGGGAACCGCCAGCGCGAGGTCGAACTCGACGCGGCCTTCGCCAAGGCCTTCCAGGACTACGGAGTCGACCTCGAGGGCGACGACCTCGTGCCCGCGCTGAAGCGCATCCGCGAACGCGCGATCGCCGAGGAGGTCGCACTGGCCCTCGACGACTGGGGCCGCCTGCGCCGGCGCGTGCACGGCGAGAAGTCGGAGAAGGCCGAGAACCTGCTCTACCTCGCGATGGACCTCGACCCGGAGCCCGGGCGGCTGCGCCTGCGCCAGGCGATCTTCGACAACGACCTCGCGGTGCTGCTCGAGCTGGCGGCGCCCGAGAAGCTGGCCAGCCTGGCGCCGGGATCGATCTGGGTCCTGAGCTCGACGCTCTGGGACAAGTTCCCGGAGCACAGGCCCGACGTCTTCCGCATGTACGACCAGGCGCAGCACCTCTACCCGGGCGACTACCTGCTGCAGTCGATCGGCGGGAACATCTACCAGGGCGCGGGGCGCAAGCGCAGCCTCGATGACCTGCCGCACGGCGGCGCTCAGCCTGCGCCCGAACGACCCGGCTGCGCGCCGGCGTGTCGCGGAGTCGCTGCTCTTCCTCGGGCGCCTGACCGAAGCCGAGGGAGCCGCGCGCGCCTGCATCGGTGCCGATCCCCGCAGCGCGGAGGGCTACTACCTCCTGGGCATGTGCCAGGTGCAGCTCGGCGACTACGGGAACGCGCTCGCAAACGTCCAGCGTTCGCTGCAGATCGCGGAGGATCCGACCCGCAGTCCGGACCTGCTCGTGCTGCGCTACATCGGCAGGCTGGCGAGCAAGTCGGATCTGGCTCTCGCCATCGCGAACCAGGCGGTACCGGAGACCGTGGCCACGTACCTGTGGGGGCTGCTCGAGAACCCCAATCCCGAGCAGCGCGACCCGGAGCTCGTGCTGCGCGTGCTCGCGGACCGAGCGGACGTGTTCGCGAACGCGGACTGGCGCTACCTGGTGGAGACGGTGGCCAACGTCAGGGCCGAGCACTGGCCCGAAGCGCTGGCCTCCCTCGGCGATCACTTCACGCCCCCGGCGTCGATCCTGCTGCTCACCCCGGGCGCCTTCGATTTCCTGCGCTCGCTGATCTACAGCCACACCGGTCGCGCCGATGCGGCGCGCGAGATCTACGCGCGCGGCATGTCGAGCTGGAAGGAGCTCACCGGCGGCACGCCGGCCGACTGGGAACGCTCCGACGTGATGCGCTGGCGGCGCGAGGCGGAAGCGGCGCTGGCGAAGTAGCTCAGAGCCCCGCGAACTTCCGCATGTCCTTGTCGTGCTTCACGAGCGCCTTCTGCAGCGCCGTCGCAGCCGTCGCGACGTCCGCCTTCTTGCCCGCCTTGAGCGCCGTCTTGAACGCCTCGTGCTTCTCCGCCAGCTCCTTGTCGTTCGGCGCGCCGTCGAGCAGGTAGGCCACGACCAGCCCGGCCTCGTGGTAGAGCCGGCTCGAGTTGGGGATGTCCTTGATGTCGAGCGCGAAGGCGAACACGTCGTCGAGCTTGCGCAGCCCGCCCGACTTCTTGATCTCGCCGAAGGCGAAGGCGCGCAGCGGCCAGGGATCGGCGCCCTCGGCGGCCGCGGGTCCTTCTGGAAACGCTCGACGTACGACGCGGCGCCGTAGCGCAGCCAGCGCGGGATCTTCTTCTCGCACCAGAAGGCCGTGGCGAATGCGGCCTGGTCGACGGTGCCCGCGCCCGCGATGCGGTCGCCGATCGCGCCCCAGGAGGGATCGATCGCGTCGACGAAGCTCTGCGCCGCGGCCCAGCGCAGCCAGAGCGGACCCCAGATCTCGCCCTTCGGGTCCTTGCGCACCCAGTAGGACACGCCGCAGCCGAGGAACTGCGGCGGCTTGGCCTCGTCGTCGAAGTAGAGGTCGGCGAAGTAGGCGCCGTGCAGCGAGGAGTAGCCCTCGAACTCGGGCAAGAGCGGCGTGTTGCCGGCGACCAGGTTGTACTGCTCGAGGCTGTTGAGCACGATCACGTGCGGCTTCTCGGGGGGCTCGACGCCGAAGATGCGCACGCAGCTCGGGCCAGATCTTGTCGGCGTGCCAGCGCGCGGAGTAGCCGCCCTCCCAGTCGCATGGTCGTCTCGACCTCGAAGTGCTCGCCGACGAGCTCCCAGTCGTGCTCGGTCTTGGCGTGGTACTCGTTGGCCTTGGCCATGTCGACCCACTCGTCGCCGCACTTCCAGAGCTTGGCGCGCCCACTTCTCGCTGTCGTCGGGCGCGATCCAGCTGTTGTCGTCGGCGCGGAATTCGTAGCCGGCCGCCGTCCACTCGGCGACCTGCTTGGCGCGCGCGAGCCGGTGCGGGTTCTGGAAGGCGCCCTTCTCGTCCTTCGTCCAGCCCATGTTGAGGAAGGGCAGCTCGGCCTCGGGCACCCACTCGTCCTTGAAGCGCGCGAGGCCCTTGGCCTTCATCTTCGCGGCTTCCTCGCGCTTGTACTTCGAGAGCTCGGCGAAGCTCTCGAACCACTTCTTGTCGTAGAGCTGGTGGCGCAGGCCCTTGTGCGCGGCCTCGTTGTTCGGGTCGAGCTCGAGGACCTTCTTGAAGACCTTCTTGGCGGCGTCTTCTTGCGCCGCCGTCACGTAGGAGCTGGCCAGCTCGAGCAGCTTGGCCACGTCCTTGCCCGCAGCGGCGAGCTTGGCCTCGAGCGCGGGATCCTGCGCGGCCGGGGTCGCCTGGTCGAGGAGCGGGGACGGCAGGGAGGCGGGCCAGGAGAGGAGACAGCAGGTCAGCGCGGCGATCATGGCAGGTATTGGGTCCGGATAGAGTAGCGGACCGAGGCGTCGGCCGGGTACACGCGAGCGCAGGATCGGAGTCAGCCGCGCTCGGGTCGGCGCCGGCGGAACCTGCGGCTCGCATCGGCAAAAAGGGAGTAAGCCACCGGCGTGACGAGCAGCGAGAGCAAGAGGCTCAGCGCCTGGCCGCCGACGATCACCTTGGCCATCGACGCGCGCGAGGCGGCGCCGGGGCCCTGGCCGAGCGCGATCGGGACCATGCTCGCGATCAGCATCATCGTGGTCATCAGGATCGGCCGCAGGCGCACGCGGTTGGCTTCCAGGATCGCCCACAGTCGCACGCGCTTGTCTGCCGGCTGGCCGCGCATCCAGCTTCCGAAGCGGCCCTCGCCCGGCGTGCTCGTGCCCTCGCGGTAGGCCGCCGGCACCTCGGCCGGGTCCGCCGCGGCGCGCGCGAGCAGCACGTTGGTGTAGTCCACCTGCAGGATGCCGTTCTTCTTGACGATGCCGAAGAGCAGGAACACGCCCAGGATCGAGAAGATCGTCAGCGACTGGCCGAGCAGGATCAGCGAGAGCAGCGCGAAGGGGATCGTCAGCGGCACCGCCAGCAGGATCGTGATCGGGTGCACGAAGCTCTCGAACTGCGAGGCCAGGATCATGTACATGAACACCAGGCTGAGGATCAGCGCGACCACGAAGGCCGAGTTGGACTCGGCCTGGGTCTTGGCGCGCCCGCTGGCGATCAGCTGGTACTCGGGCGGCATGTGCTGCTCGGCGGCGGCCTTGGTGAACTCCTCCACGCCGCGGTTGGTCGTGCTGCCGGCCAGGTTGCCGATCAGCGTCACCTTGCGCTGGCGCGCGAAGCGGTCGATCTGCGAGGGCCCGCGCGCCTCCGTCAGGTGCGCCACGTTGCCCAGTTCGAGCCGGGTGCCGCGCGTGGAGGTGATCTTGAGCCGTTCGACCGCCGCGCGATCGCCGCGGTCGACGCCCTCGGCGCGCAGCCAGACGTCGTAGAGCTCGCCCAGCTGGTCGTCCTTGTAGTCGGAGACGATCTGGCCGCCGACCAGCGTGCCCAGCGTCGCGGCGATGGCCTGGATCGAGACCTGCTGGTCCATCGCGCGGTCGCGGTCGACCTCGACGCGCAGTTCGGGCTTGCGCAGGGCCGTCGTGGTGTCGATGTCGGCGAAGCCCGGCGTGGCGCGCATGTGCTGGATGATCCCGTCCGAGTAGCGCGTCAGGGCCGCGAGATCCGGCCCGATGAGCGTGAACTCGAGGTCGGCGTTGACGCTGCCGCTGGAGATGGCCGCCGGGAGCTGCACGCTCGTGCGCAGGTCCACCAGCAGCGGGTCGGTCGCGAGCAGCTGGCGCACGCGCCCCATCACCTCGAACTGGCCGAACTTGCCGGCCTTGCTCTGTGCGCGCTCGGTCAGCTCGACCAGGCGCACGTAGATGCTGCCCTGCGTGACGTCGCCCTGGCCCTTCGAGACCTTGCCGGTCGTGTCGCCGATGGTGGTCATCACGTGCACGACTTCGGGCAGCGCACGCAGCTTGTCCTCGATGTGCGCGAAGACCTCGGAGCTGCGCTGGAGCGTCCAGCCCTCGGGCGTCGTGATCGCGATCTCGAACTCGCTCGGTCGTCCTTGGGGATGAAGTCCAGGCCGATCATGCGCGAGAGGCCCGGCCAGCCCAGCGGCCCGGGGAAGATGCTGGCCACGACCAGCACGCTGGCCAGCACGACCGCCCAGCGGTGCCGCATCGACAGGCGCAGGATGGCCAGGTAGGGCTGCTCGACGAAGCGCCCGTACATCCCGCCCGAGTGGTGGCTGACGCCGCGCGCCTGCGCTGCGCGCGCCTTCTTCGAGAGCTTGAGGAAGCGCGAGGCGAGCATCGGCGTGAGCGTGAAGCAGACCAGCATCGACATCAGGATCGCCACCGCCGTGGTGACGCCGAAGGAGGCGAAGAAGCGTCCCACGCGCCCGCTCATGAAGGCGATCGGCAGGAAGATCACCACCAGCGAGAGCGTCGTGGCCACGACCGCCAGCGTGATCTCCTTCGTGGCGCCCAGGGCCGCATCCCAGGCGGAGAGGCCCTTCTCCTCCATCCAGCGGAAGATGTTCTCGTGCACCACCACCGCATCGTCGATCACGATGCCGACCGAGAGCACCAGCGCCAGCATGGTGATGTTGTTGAGCGTGAAGCCGAACCAGCTCATGACCATGAAGGTCGCGATGAGCGAGATCGGGATCGAGAGCGAGGCGATCAGCATCGTGCGCCAGTCGCGCAGGAAGAGCAGGATCGTCGGCCGCCACGAGCAGCGCGCCGAGCAGCAGGTGCTTGTGGATCTCGTGCAGCGAGCCGTTGACGAAGACCGACTGGTCGCGGATCACCTGCAGGCGCAGGTCGGTCTTGCCCTGCGCGGCGAAGATCGCCTCCAGCGCCGCGACGCGCGTCTTGACGGTCTCGATCACCTGCACGGTGTTGGTGCCGCTCTGCTTCTGCACCACCAGCAGCACGGCGTTGTCGCCGTCCAGGCGCCCGAGTCCGCGCGGCTCCTCGAAGGCGTCCTCGACGCGCCCGAGGTCCTTCAGGCGCACGGGGTTGCCGGCCAGGTTGGCCACGATCAGCTCGGCGAACTGCTCGGTGCGCTCGATGCGGCCCATGGTGCGCAGCACCAGCTCGCGCCGCTGCTGGTCGACGCGCCCGCCCGGCAGCTCGAGGTTCTGGTTGCCCAGCGCACGGCGCACGTCCTCGATCGCGAGGCCGTAGGCGTCGAGCTTGTCGGTGTCGACGGTCACGTTGATCGCGCGCTTGCGCCCGCCCACCAGGCTGACCGAGCCCACGCCCGGGAGGCTCGAGAGCGAGTCCTTGATCTCCTTGTCGGCGATCTCGGTCACCTCGCGCAGCGAACGCTTGCCCGAGATCGCGATGGTCATCACGGGCGTGGCGTCGATGTCGAACTTGTCGATGATCGGCGTGTCGGTGCCGGTCGGCAGCTGCGAGAGGATCGTGTTGATCTTGCCCTGCACCTCCTGCTGCGCCACGTCGCGGTTCTTCTCCAGCAGGAACTGGATCACGACCGTGGAGAGGCCCTCCTTGGTCGTGCTGCGCAGCTCGTCGATGCCGCTGATCGTGTTGACGGCCTCCTCGATGCGCTTCGTCACGCCGGTCTCCATCTCCTCGACCGAGGCGCCCGAGCGCGTGGTCGTGACGATCACGATCGGCAGGTCGACGTTGGGGTACAGGTCGACGCCCATCCTGGCGTAGGCCAGGATGCCCACCACGACCGGCAGCAGCACCAGCATCGTCGTCAGGACCGGACGCTTGATGCACAGCTCGGGCAGGTTCATCGCGCGCCCTCGGGAGCCGCCTGCGCGACGACCGCGGTGCCCGTGGCGAGCCTGGTGTTGCCGCTGACCACGACCGACTCGCTGCCGGAGAGTCCCTGGCGCACCGCGATCCAGTCGCCCGCGCGCTCGCCCGGCTCGACCTCGATCGCGCGCGCCCTGCCGTCCTCGACCACGAAGACCTTGTTGACGCCGGCGAAGCTGAGCAGCGCCTCCTGCGGCACGAAGACCACCCGCGGGTCGAGGCGCGTCTGGATGCGCGCGTGCGCGAAGGCGCCCGGGTGCAGCAGGCCGCGCTCGTTCGCGACCACGATCTCGACCTCGAAGCTGCGGTTCAGCGGGTCGATCTGCGGATTGATGCGCGCCACCGTGCCGGCGAACTCCTCGCGGCTCGCCTCGACCGTCACGAGCACCTTCTGGCCCACCGCGATCTCGTTCGCATGGCGCTCGGGCACCGGGGCACGCAGCTTGATGCGCGCGTCGTCGACGAGGCGGAAGAGCGCGCTGCCCTCGCGCAGGTACTCGCCGGCGGAGATCGAACGCGCCGCGACGGCCCAGCGGTGACCGGCCGGCGTGCGGATCTCCGTGTCGGCCAGGTGCTGGCGCGCGATCGCGAGGTCGGCGGCGCGCGTGCGCGCCTCGTCGACCTGCGCGCGCGCGTTGAGCAGCTCGACTTCGTGGTTGCTGCGCGCCACCGCGGCTTCGGTGCGCGCGTCGTCGTGCTCCTGGGCCGTGACGCGCGGCGGTTGCTGCTCGAAGAGCTGCTTCGTGCGCTGGAACTTGGACTCGGCATTCTCGGCCTGCAGCTCGGCGCGATGCACGACCGGCACGCGAGCGCGGGTCGAAGTCGCGCGCCGGGCAGCTCCTTCAGGCCGATCTTGGCCAGCGACTCCTTGACCGCCAGCTCCTTCTGCTCGACCGCCAGGGCGTAGTCGAGCGGGTCGACGCGCGCGAGCAGCTCGCCCGAACCGAGCCGGTCGCCGACGTCGTGCGCCACCTCCAGCACGCGTCCGGAGACCTTGGCCGAGAGGCTCACGTCCTCGTCGCCCCAGAGCGTGCCGTTCACGCCGACCTCGAGCTGCACGGGTTCGGTCTTGACCGGCCGCAGGAGCACCGGCACGGGGACCTCGGAGCGCGCGGCCGCGCCGGGTGCGGGGCTGTTCGGCTTCGCGCAGGCGCACAGGGCCAGCAGGACGAGGGTACAGGTTCGCATGGGGGTTGCCGTCCGCCAATACTGGCGGGTCAGTTTTGACCTTGGTAGCGTAGGGGCCGGCGCCCGGCCTGGCAAGGGCGCCGCCCGCGATGCAGAAACCGAATCCCGCCAAGCGCCGACGGATCCTCGAGGAAGCCGCGCGCCTGTTCGCCGAGAAGCCCTACCACGACGTGCGCCTGGAGGACGTCGCCGCGCAGGCCAAGGTCGGCAAGGGCACGATCTACATCTACTTCCAGAACAAGGACGAGCTCTACCTCGCGCTGGTGGACGAGGGCTTCGCGCGCCTCGTGGCCGAGCTCGGCGCACAGCGCGCGCGCGACGAGAGCGCGCGCAGCGCGCTGCGCAGGATCCTCGCGGCGCTGGTGCGCTTCGCCGTGCTGCACCCCCACCTCGCGGAGCTGATGCGCTCGAGCGCGGGCGGCGCGGGCGCACGTCCGACGCGCGTGCGCGCCGAGCTGACGAAGATCATCGAGACCACCATCCGGCGCGGCGTGCGGCGCCGCGAGTTGCGCGACCCGAATCCCGGCCTGACGGCGCTGTGCATCCCCGGCCTGGTGCGCTCGGTGATCCTCTTCGGTCCGCGCAGGCTCGACGAGCGCGCGCTGACCGGACAACTCGCGCGCCTGGTCGAGCAGGGCGTGCTGCGCAAGGAGCGTCCGTGAACGCGCGCGCGGTCCTGTTCCTGCTCTGCGCCGGGCTGTGCGGCTGCCGCAGCAGCGTGGACCAGGCGCAGGAGGTCGCGACCTGGCGCGGGCTGCTCGAGCGCGAGGCGCCGCCGCCGCTCGCGGAGGGCGAGACGCTCACGCTCGGTCGTGCGCTGGCGCTGGCGAACCACGTCGACGAGCGCCTCGCCTCCAGCGGCGAGGGTTATCTGCAGGCGCTGATCGATCGCAGCCTGCAGGCGGCGCTGCTCTACCCGCAGATCGGCCTGGGTGTGAGCGCTTTCGTGCGCCAGTCCGCCTCGGGCACCGCGATCCCGGGCAGCCAGGACCAGCGCGTCGACGTGCCGCTGCAGGCCGTGTACTCCGACTTCCAGCCCTGGAGCCAGGTCGCGAGCCTCGATCGCGCGGCCTCGACGATCGAGGCGCGCCGCGCGGTGCTGCTCGACGCGCAGGCGGCGCTGTTGCTGCAGGTCTCGCAGGCCTTCTACCTGGTGCTGCGCGCCGAGCGCCAGGCCGAGGTGCTCGAGAGCTCGCTCGGCCTGCAGGAGGAGCGTGTGCGCGACGTCGAGGCGCAGAGCCAGGCGGGCCTCGCGCGCACGCTCGACGTGGCGCTCGCGCGCGCGCAGGCCGCCAACACGCGCGTATCGCTGGTGGACGCGCACAGCGTGGTCGTCGATGCGCGCGCGGCGCTGGCCCTGCTCGTCGGCGTCCCGCGCCTCGACGCGCCGCTGGCCGACAAGCTCGAGGTGCCGGCGCAGGATCTGGACCTCGAGGCGCTGCAGGCGCACGCGCTCGAGTTGCGCCAGGACCTGGCTGCCGCGCGGGCCGAGTGTGCCGCCGCGCTGCACGGCGTCGACGTGGCCGTCGGGCAGTACTACCCCAGCGTCTCGCTCAACCTCTCCTACTTCCTCTACCGGGAGAGCGTGCCCGACTCGAGCCTCTGGGCGGCGCTGGTCAGCGCCAACCTGCCGATCTTCAGCTTCGGTCGCATCGAGGCCGACGTGCGCGCGGCCTGGTCCGTCTTCCGCCAGTCGAAGCTGCTCGAGTCGCAGGTCACGCGCCGCATCGCGGCCGACGTCGCTGTGGGCGTCGCGGACCTGCACGCGAGCCAGGAGCACCTCGAGGCGCTGGCGCCCGAACTCGCCGCGGCGCAGGAGGCCTTCGACCAGAGCCTGGACCTCGTGCGCGCGGGCAAGGCCACGAACCTCGAGCGGCTCGTGGCGCAGAACCAGCTGCTCTCGGCGCAGCTCTCGGTCGCGGACGCGGGCTACGCGCGCAAGCTGGCCTGGCTGGCGCTGCTGCGCGCGAACGGGACGCTCGACCTCAGCCTGGAGTAGCTGCGGATGCGGCCACGGGGCGGCTCGCGGACCTGCGCGCGACGATGCGCAGCAGCAGCGCGTGCAGCACGATCACGCCGACGAGTTCGAGCGCGAGCAGCAGCCAGAGCCAGCCCGCCTTCTGCGCGAAGGCCGCCAGGAAGCCGAGCAGCACGGCCGGGATCATGACCATGAACGTGATCGCGAGCTGCATCGAGCGCTGGCCCGTGCGCACCGCGGCCGAGAGCGGCAGGTACTCGCCGGAGATTCCGGGCAGCAGCGAAAGCGTCGGCATGGCCAGGACCGCGGGCAGCGCGAGCCACAAGCGCTCGGGCTGCGCGCGCATGACCCAGATCGAGACCAGCAGCAGGTAGACGAGCAGCGGCGCCTGCACGAACACGATCGCCGCCTTGCGCACGCCGTGGAACAGGCGCGCGCCGCCCTCGATCGGCGCGTAGAGGAACAGGTCCGCGGCCGCCGGATTCGCGGAGATGCGCAGCACCTCCAGGATCGTCAGCGGCACCAGCGCGCACATCCAGATCATCATCAGCGGCAGGAAGTCGGACCCTTGCCGGCCGGGCAGCAGCGCCAGCACCGGGAACACGACGTAGAAGGAGAGCGCGGACGCGAGGCGCACCTTGACCGAGCGCTCGCGCAGGATGTAGGCCTGCGCCAGCCGGAACGCGGCGCGCTCGACCGGATCTCGCAGCCAGGGCCCGAGCAGGCGCTCGATCCGTCCGCCGCCCGCGGCCTGCGCGACCGGCGCGGGCGCGCGCTCGGGGCGGAGCTCCTCCTGCAGGCTGGAAACGTCGCCGCCCGTCGCCGGCAGGCGCAGAAGGCCCAGCCAGGTGCAGAAGACGGTCACGCCCACCCCCACCAGCGCGAGCTCTGCGAAGCGCGGGTCGGACACGGTCGAGCCCAGCCAGGCGTCGAAGCCCGCGAACCAGCAGGGCGGGACGAACCAGACCAGGAGCGAGCCGCGCAGCAGTCCGGCGAGATCGAGGCCGCTGTGCGTGTCGAGCAGGCGCGGCACGACCTGGAAGCCGGCCGCGAGGAAGATCGTCGATCCGACCTGGGCCCAGGTGATCACGCGCTGCAGCCGCTCGCGCCCGAGCAGTCGCGCGATCAGGCCGTAGAGGCACACGACGGACGCGCTGGCGAAGACGGTCGAGAGCAGCACGCTCGCGATGTGCGCCAGCGGGGCCGCCGGCCGTGCGCCGTCCATCAGGGCCAGCGCAATCGTCGGGCCGAGGTTGATCGCACCCGCGATCAGCAGCGTGAAGGCGATGATCGTGAGCGCCTTCGAAACCACCAGCGTGACCGGCTGGATCGGCTTGTGCCCCAAGACGTCGTTCTCGCTGCTGTTGAAGAGCACGTCCGAGGCCTCGCTCATGGCCGCCGTGCCGACCACGAAGAGCGTCATCACGTGCACGGTGAACGAGCCCAGGAACACGTCCTTCGTGAACGCCAGGACCGGCGCGAGCAGCAGCCCGAAGAGCGCGTAGATCCCGACCAGGAACAGGATCGGCCCGACGCCGCCGCCCTTCTTCTCGCCGCGCATCGTGCGCAGCGGCATCTTGCGCACGCTGATCACCAGGAACGCGCGCACCAGCGCGCGCACCTGCCGCCAGTCGACGCCGCGCTCTCCCGGCGCGCTCATTGCTGCATGGCGCGCGCCATGTCCTCGGCGCGCTGGGCCTGGTCTTGCGTGCTGGTCAGGCGGTTGAAGGCCTGCTCTAGCGAGGGCGCGCCGCTGCGCTCCAGGATCTGCGGCACGCTGCCGTCCTCGAGGATGCGGCCCTGGTGGATGATCACCACGCGCTCGCACATGCGCTCGACCACGTCGAGGATGTGCGAACAGTAGACGATCGTCTTGCCCTCGCGCGCCAGCGACTGGATCAGCGTCTTGAACTGCAGCGCGGTGTTCGCGTCGAGTCCGTCGAGCGGCTCGTCGAGGAACACGATCCGCGGGTTGTGCAAGAGCGCCGCGGTGAGCACCACCTTCTGGCGCATGCCCTTGGAGAACGAGGCCAGGGGCTTCGAGCGCGTGTCCTGCGCGCCGAGCTCGAAGAAGACGAGGAAGCGCTCGATGCGCGTCTGCACCTCCGCTTGCGGGATGGAGTGCAGCGCCGCGACGAGCTCGAGGTACTCCATCGCGGTCAGCGCGTCGAAGACGGCGCCAGACTCGGGCACGTAGCCGATCTCGCGCTTGGCCTCGAGCGGGTTCGCCACCACGTCGAAGCCGGCGACCTGCGCCGTGCCCGAGGTCGGCGTGAGCATGCCCGTGAGCATCTTGATCGTGGTGCTCTTGCCTGCGCCGTTGGGTCCGAGCAGGCCCACGAGCTGGCCGGCGGGGACGTCGAGGTCGATGCCGCGCACGGCCTCGCGCGTGCCGTAGCGCTTGACGAGCTGGCGGGTGTGGATCATCGCGGGACAGGATACGCGAGGCGCGCGGGCGAGCGCTCAATTGCCGATCTGGATGTAGACCGCCGTGTCCTCGGGCCCCTGGGCCACGTCGATGCCGACCCGCAGCCCGTAGACGCGCGAGATCAGGTAGCGGAAGCCCATGCCGCCCGCGACCACCGTCTCGGACTCGCCGCCGAAGTCCGAGGTGGAGTTGGCCGCCTGGCCCACGCCGCCGAAGCCCACCAGGCTCCAGCGCCCGCTGAAGTTCCAGAGCAACTCGCCCTCGAGCGAGATCACCGCCGTGCCCTGGTAGCGCAGCGCCGGCACGCCGCGCAGCGTGATGTACGGCAGGGCGTAGAAGGGCGCGGCGGAATCCGAGAAGCTCGCCAGGGCGTGCACGCCCGCGATGAGCGTCTCGCCGATGGGCAGCCAGACCGGCGCGTCGAGGTCGATGCGGTTGTAGTCCGAGTCGCCGCCGAAGACCTCGTCGTAGCGCGAGAGCACCAGGCGCGGGTTCATCCCGCGGTTGGGGCTGAGGATGTTGTCGCGCGTGTCGTACTGCGCCACGAAGGCCAGCGCCGCCTGCTGCGTGTCGAGCTCGCGGTTGTCCACGACCGGAACGCCCGTGTCGAAGTTCGTGCGCGTGTCCGCGTACTCGTAGCGCAGCCCGAGGTACAGGTGCGAGTCCTGGATCCTGGCCAGCAGTTCCTGGCGCAGGCCGAAGCCGTCGAGCTGGAAGGGCAGCGAGCGCTCGCCGGTCGTGCCGGCCGGAGCGCCGCCGGTGCCGAAGAAGTCGAGGTTGGCGTGGGCCGCGCCGGCGACGCCCGTGTAGCGCCAGCGGTCGCCGTCCCACGATCCGAAGTGGCCCCCGCCGACGAACCAGGTATCGGACTCGGTGTAGGCGCCCGCGATGCCCGAGATGCTCGGCGGCCCCGTGGGTTTGCCCTCGGCGTCGCGCCCTCCGAGGTGATCGTGCAGGAACATCAGGCCCAATCCGCCGCCGTAGCCCACGGCCGGTTCGGTGATCAGGATCGGCATGGGCATGAAGCCCACGCGGCTGGCCAGGAACTGCGAGAGGTCGAAGGCGCCGTCCTGGGGATCGATGAAGGAGATCGACGGCTCGGGCCGGGGTGCATCCTGGCTCGGGGCGCCTTGCCCGGGCGCGACGGCGGGCGCCGGGCGGGCAGGCGGATTCGCAGGCGGCCGCGGCACAGGCGCACTGGCGCAGCCCGACACGGCCAGGCAGAGGAGCTGCGCGAGCTGCAGGCGTCGTGACATCCGCGTGATCTTGCCACCCGGCCGCCCATCGACAAGCGACTTTCGCACGGCGGCTGCGCTGCCATGCCCGCATGCCATACGCACTCTCTCCCCCACCCCATGCCCCAAGGTCCGACAGTCACTACCTGCGCCAAACGTCCTAGCCTCCTGCGCAGGAACGCGCGTGAAGATCCTGATCAGCCTGCCCGATGCACCCAATGGCCGGGCCCTCGACGCCGATCATGCGATGAGCATCGCCTTCAGCTCCGCGCTCGCGACGGAGCTCGACGCCGGTCGGATCGCGGTCAGCCTCGACGGCGGCCGCAAGACATTCCTGTTCCACGCCGCTCCCTCCGCGTCGAGCCATCGCCACGCGCTCGGCCTGGCCGACACCGTCGGTTCGTGGCGCGAGCCGCGCTTCGAGGTCCTGCGCGACGAGTTCGGCTGCACGCGCTTCCAGGTCCAGCTGCTCGAGCGCGATTCGTCCAAGATCCTGGCCGAGTACGAGTTCGCGGACTCGCACGAGCAGTCGCTGACCGAGCAGGCGCTGGCCGTGCTGTGGCAGAACGCCCGCCTGGTCGATCGCCTGGTGCACAAGGTCTACCTGCGCGGGCGCACCGAGCACGACCGGCGCTGGAAGACGATCGAGCTCTTGCTCGGCGAGCAGAATTAGCGCCGCGTGCGCGCTCGCTCGACGGCGCGCCGCGTGGCGCAGCCCTCGAGGTGGTCGTTGACCAGTCCCATCGCCTGCATGAACGCGTACATCGTCGTCGGCCCGACATAGGTCCAGCCGCGGCGCTTGAGGTCCTTCGAGAGCGCCTTGGATGCGGGCGTCTGGGGCATCTTCGACAGCGCCTCCCAGGTGACGCGCTTCGGCCGCGTCTCGGGCGCGGGCTCGAAGCTCCAGAAGTAACTGGCCAGCGAGCCGCGCTCCTCGACCAGTTCGCAGGCGCGCTGCGCGTTGTGGATCGTCGACTCGATCTTGCCGCGGTGGCGCACGATGCCGGCGTCCTGCAGCAGCGCCTCGACCTTTCTCGGCGTGAAGCGCGCGACCTTCTCGAACTCGAAGCCCGCGAAGGCGCGGCGGAAGTTCTCGCGCTTCCTCAGGATCGTCAGCCACGAGAGCCCGGACTGGAAACCCTCGAGGCAGAGCTTCTCGAAGAGGCGCACGTCGTCGCGCTGCGGGAAGCCCCACTCCTCGTCGTGGTAGGCGCGGTAGAGCTCGTCCGAGTCGCACCAGGCGCAGCGTACGGCTCCGTCCGCGCCGCGGACGAGCCCAGCGCGGGCCACGCTCAGCCCCCGCCCAGGTCGGGAGCCTCGCCCACCTTGCGCAGCAGCACCTGCGAGAACGAGGTCGAGCCGAACCAGGTCGTCTCCAGCTGGAATCCGATCTGCGGCGCGATGTTGCGCAGCATCGTCAAGCGAACCCAGGTGCATGCAGCCGAAGATCCAGTTCACGCGGTTCGCCTTGTAGATCGGGATGTGCTTGTTGAAGCTGTCGGCGCCGTCGTGGAGCTTGAAGCGGTCCCCGTCGTTCATGTCGAAGTACACGAGGCCGCCCAGCTCGAGCACCTTGTTGCACTCGACCAGGTAGTAGAGGAAGTCGAAGCAGTTGAAGTGGATGAAGAGCAGCAGCGAGTAGATCTTCGTCGCGCGCTGCGGGATGTGCTTCGAGAAGTCGGCGTACTCGGTCAGCACGTACTCGACGTTCGCGAGTCCCTTCTCCTGGTGGCGCGCGATCGTGCGCTCCAGGAAGGACGAGCTGATGTCGACGCACACGAGCGAGCGCACCTTGGGCGCGACCACCTCGGCCAGGTAGCCCATGCCGCTGCCGAGGTCGATCACCCGGTCGTTCTTCGAGAGCGCGAGGCGCGAGCTGACCTCGGGCAGGCGCGCATGCCGGCTGCGCACCACGGCCTCGTCATCGTTCTCGCCGTCCTTGACCCCGGCCACGCCCAGCGCGAGCCGGCGCCGCTTGTCGTCGTCGAACTCCCACTTCTCATTCGCCATGCAACACCTCGGCGACAGCCTAGCTTTCCCCGAGAGCAGGAACCAAGCACACGCAGCCGTTAGAATGGCGCCCAACCGGAAACCAGGAGACGATCATGATCCGCACCAGCAACGCTGTCTGGCAGGGCGACGGTCCCAAGGGCAAGGGCACGCTGACGACGCAGAGCGGCGCCTTCCGCGACCAGCCCTACTCCTTCCAGACCCGCTTCGCGAGCGAGGACGGCAAGGCCGGCACCAACCCCGAGGAGCTGCTCGGCGCCGCGCACGCCGGCTGCTTCGCGATGGCGCTCGCCTTCGCGCTGACCGAGGCCGGCAAGCCCGCAGCCGAGCTGCGCGTGGCCGCCAAGGTCGACTTCGTGAAGCTCGAGGCCGGCTGGACGATCAAGGGCATCGCGCTCGAGCTCGAGGGCAAGGTGCCGGGCATCGACTCGGCGAAGTTCGCTGAGCTGGCGGAGAAGGCCAAGAAGAACTGTCCGGTCTCGCGGGCGCTCGCGGCGACGCCGATCACGCTGTCGGCAAAGCTCGTCTGAGAGCGTCTCTGCCGGCTCCAGCGCAGAGCGCTATACTGCGAGCCATGGACGCTTCCCTCCGTCCCCATCGCGGCGGCACCGTGCTTGCGCTCGGAATCGTCGGACTGCTCTCGCCATTCATCCTGGTGCCCTTCGGTGTCGCGGCGTGGATCCTCGGTTCGAAGGAGCTGCGCGGAATGAAAGAGGGCCGCATCGATCCGGCAGGCCGAACGCCGACACAGGTCGGCTGGGTGTTCGGCATCGTCGGCACGGGCTTCTGGGTCGTGATCGCGGGATTCACACTGCTGATGGTGTTCGCCACCGTGTCCATGTCGAGTTCGCTCAGCTCAACCGGCGACGGCAATACGAGGACTACCAAGAACTACTACGGGCACGGCTGGTTCGAATCCGGACCCACGCCCGTCGAGACCGATTTCTCCGAGTCCTTGAAACCGAACGGCGCCTGGGTGAGGGAGGGCCACTTCACGCACTGGTCGCGCGACGGGAAGATCCTCGAGCAGGGCGACTACAAGGACGGCAAGCGCACGGGGCTGTGGACATTCCTGCACGAGGACGGCAGCGCAGACCGCGAGCGCACGGGTATCTACGAGAACGACGTCAAGAAGCCCGATTGAGCCGCGCCACAACGATACACGCAGCGCCGAGCTCGCACTCATGGGCTACTTCAAGCGCAAGCTCGATCGTTCCCGCTCGCGGCGCCTCGTGCGCGCGCTGAACGACGCGGGCGTCGAGGCACAGCCCTGGCAGGCGATCCCCGAGCGACCGCCGCGCGCCATCAAGTTCGTGCGCTTCTCGGCCCGCGACCTGCACGAGCAGTCCCGCCGCCGCCGCGGGATCTTCGCCGCCGCAGGCGATGTGCTCGATTCCCCCCACATCAAGGCCGGGATCGAGCGCCGCCTCGACGCGGAGCTCGACTGGTTCAACGAGCACTTGCGCGTTCCCGACCTGGACGAGCGGCGCGCGATCTTCCTGTTCAAGTCCTCCGCGCGCGAGAACATGCGCCACATCTGGGTGCTGCTGCACGCGCTGCGCGACGCGGGCGTCTTCGTCGAGATGCAGACGATCGCCAAGCCCGGCCGGGTCGTCTACGAGGACGAGCTCCAGATCGCAGTGATCCCCTGGGCGGATGCGCGCGAGCTCTAGCTGACTCTGGATTTCTGGCTTTCTTGACGCAGCATCGCCACGCGCGGCAAGGATTGCCCTCGTGGAACACGCTCACGAACAGGGCAGCGACGACCTCGCGCAGCTCGCGGCCCAGTCGGCCTGGGCCCGGCGGCTCGCGATCGCGCTCGCGCGCGACGTGCAAGCGGGCGAGGACATCGCGCAGGAAGCGCTGCTCGCCACGGTTCGTGCTCGTCCGACCGGGGACGTGCGCGGTTGGCTCGCACGCGTGATCCGCAACCTTGCGCGCCTGCGGCGGCGCACCGAGGGACGTCGGGGCGCGCGCGAGAGGCTCGCGCTGCCAGAGCATCTTCCGGATGATCCGGCGCTCGCGTTGCAGCGGATCGAACTGCAGGAGGCGTTGCTCGGCGCCGTGCGCGCGTTGCCCGAGCCGTATCGCAACACGATCCTGCTGCGCTGGTTCGAAGAGCTCGAGCCCGAGGAGATCGCGCGGCGGACGAACACGCCCGTGCGCACGGTGCACACGCGCTTGCACCGGGCGCTGGCGCTCCTGCGCGAGGAGCTCGACCGCCGATCGCAGGGCGACCGCTCGCGCTGGCTCGCAGCGTGGCTGCCGTTGCTGCCGCTACCTCACTCCCCTCTTCCCTGGGCGTTCGCCATGCAAGCCAAGACCAAGCTCGCCGTCGCTGTCGTCTCCGTCGCTGCGGTGGCTTCGCTGTGGCTCGCGCTGCGACCGCTGAGCAGCACCCACGGTGAATTCGCGGCGCCGCCCGCGAAGGAGAATGTCGTGCTCGAGACCGAGCACGGGGCAAGCGGGGCGACGAAGTCCGGTTTCAGCGCAGGCGATCGAACTGCCATCGACACGTCGGCATCGGCCGGTTCGATCGCGGTCGCCAAGCTCTCGGGACTCAGCGTGCGCTCCTCGATCGGGCTCGAGCTGCCGTTCCTCGAGTGGCAGACGCCGCTCGGAGACTGGCAGCGCCGAGATCTGACGCGGGGCCGATGCGCGTCGACCGACTTGCAGTTCCCCTGCCGCATACGTGCTCCCGGACACGTTCCGGTGACTGCGGCGAATGCTGGCACTGAGCTCGTGCTCGAACCGGATGAGCTCCTGATCCTCGAGGGCCACGACCTGCAATCGTGCACGAGCTCCATCCGGATCGGGTGGCCCTACCACTACGAGGACGATCCCGGCGAACCGTGCTCCGGGAATATGCAGTGCGCATGCATGAGCGGCTACCTCTCCGCAGATCGCTGGGCAATGGCCGTGAATCACGAGCTCCTGCTCCAGACGCTTGACGAGGACGCGCCGGTAGTCGTGCTCTGGCGCGACGGGCATCGCGCCGATCTCCACCTCAAGCCGGTTGCCGGCCTGCGCGGGAACTGGACGGTGCCATGCGATGGGCGGCCCGCCTGCGCACCGCTCACGCTACACGTGCAACGTCCGTCCGGCTCCCCGGCGGGGCCGATCACACTGAAGGTCGTGCACCCTCGCACCGGAGAGAGCGGGCAGCCGACGCTGGAAACCCTCGATTGGGGAAGCGCCGTAACGTACGAGAGCGATGTCATCTGGGCCGAGGACGTGCGCATCGCCCCGGATGCCAACGAATACAGCTATTCCGCTCTCAGGCTCGGCGAGCCGTTGTTGTTCTTCGCGCGCGACGAGACGAGCGGCGCGTACGGCCGGGCGAAGTTCGAACACGACGGGTCTGCGCGCACGATCAGCCTGCGACCCGCATTCGAACTCGTCCTGCGACTCGTAACTGCGGACGACGCATCCCCCATCACTGACGCCCACGTATGGTGGGAATTCCCTGACGGGAAAGATCAGGTCTGGGGCTGGCACTGCGGGGACGGACGGACGTCCCATGCGGCTGACGGCGTGTTCCGCAGGCTATTGCCCGAGTCACCGCTCCTGCGCGAGGAGGAGCCGCTCGAAGTTCCTCCCACGATTCACGTCCACGTCGAGGCCGTGGGCTTCGAGGCATGGGACAAGCGCTACGAGACGAGTGGAGCACAGCGGTTGGACTGCGGCGACCTGCGCCTCATTCCCAAGGCCGGCCAGCTCGTTCTTGCGCCTGGTCATGGGCTCGGGCCCAGGAATGTCGACGATGGAACCCTGCGAGTCTCTGCGAGTCCAGAGATCAACTGGAGCGTCCGCGGTGGAGTGTCGAGCGGAGACGGGTCGCTGACCATCTATCTGGATGAGAGCGAGGATTCGAAGCGCAACGCGCCGCGCTTCCGGGCGCAGAGCTTCCTGACTGATTCGTGGACGAGCGCGCCTTGGCCAGCTCCGCAGTCGGCTTGGCTCGTGCTGGACGTGATGGATGAGAAGGTCGAAGGTCCCTGGCTATTCGAGCGGCAAGCCGATGGGCGATTCGCAGCGGCAGCCCGAAGCGAACGCGAGATCGTCTTCCAGTGCGACGCACTCCCACCTCTGGACACTCCACACGTTACCTGGTGCATCGGGTGGATGTCGCACGACCAGTGGGGCATCATCCGCGGCTCGAGTTGGCAGGTCGGGATGGTCGAACGCATGCGGGTCACATTCCCAGCGGGCGGCGCATCGATCTACTGGTCGGCGAAAGGACCGCCGCCCGGCGTGCTCGGAGCGCCAAAGGAGATCGGCGGCAGCATTCCGGTCGAGGAGATCAACGGCAAGGTCTTGCTGAAGTAGCGCGCTTGGCTCAGAGCCTCGATAGCTTGAGGTCGAGCAGGTACGTCAGCACCGCCATCGCGGTCGAGTAGCTCTTGCCCTGCGCCTGCGCGTCGACGAACGAGCCGTCGATCTCGACCTGGCGCTTCAGGATCGCGATCTGCTTCTTCGCGAGCTCGGCCGCCTTCGACTTGGGCAGCTTCGAGAGCGCACGCGCGACGTAGTAGTGCCCGAAGTAGTAGTGGTACGCGTCCTGCAGCGGCTTCGGCGACAGGAACGCCTCGTAGATCTTCGTCACCGAGCGCGCGCCGGGCTCGCCCTCGAAGAAGAAGTCGATGGCCGGCGCGAGGCGCGCGATGGCACTCTTGTCGCCGCTCTCGAGCAGCGCGAGCTCGCACAGCGCCGAGCGGCAGCTCGAGGCGCGCGGCTCGAAGGTCATCGTCGGCGCGTAGTAGTAGTCGCGCGCGTCCTTGGGATTGCGCAGCAGGGCCAGGAAGGCCTGCGCCTTCTCGATCGAATCTTTGGGCACGTCGACCCCGAGCGACTTCAGCTCGGCGAAGAGCAGCAGCACCGGTGCCGTGTTGAAGCTGTGCACGCGCGGCTCGACCATGTAGGTCCAGCCGCCCGCCTGCTGCATGCCCACCAGCGTCTGCACGAGCCTCAGTGCGCGCTCACGCGCCTTGGGCTTCTCGTTCTCGAGGTCGGAACGCAGCAGGGCCACCTGCAGGTGCAGCGCGTAGGTCGCCTGCCAGATCATCGGCTGCGGGGCGTCGCAGAACCTCCCGACGAGTTCGATGCCCGCTCGCGCGGCCTGCGCGAGCTCGGCCTTGCGATTCGGAAGCCGCTCGCAGAGGCCGAGCAGCGCGTCCACGACGAGTGCGCTGCGCGGCACGCCGTAGTCCAGCACCGAACCCTTGCCGCTCGCGGGCTCGACGTCGTAGGTCGGGTTGTTCCAGCCGCCGTCCTGCGACTGCAGTGCGAGCAGCACGGTGGCCGCACGGTCGAGCAGCACCTCGTCCTTCTGCTTGGTCGCGTCGACCTCGGTCGTCGGGGAGGCTGGGTCGAGCGCAATCGGCGCACCGCGCGTCCATTCCTCGAGCTGGATGCCCGACTTCCTCGCGAATTCCGCGTCCGGCTCGAAGCGCCCGGCCGGCGCCGCCGCGACGCCCTTGACGCCGGCCTTCGCGAGCGCGCTGCGCAACAGCGCCGGCGCGAGCTCGGGCGCGAAGACTCCGATGCGCCCGAGCGCGTGCACGAGCTTGCCCTCCGGCGTGGCGACGAGCAGCGCGGGCCCGCCGACGTCGTCGAGCTTCGTGCCCAGCGGAGCGAGCGGGTCGTCGGGGAAGTCGAGGTCGAAGTCCCACGGCCGGCAGCGCAGACGCACGGGCACGAAGTACTTCTGCACCAGCGCAGCGACATCGGGATTGGCGAACCAACTCGCCATCATCACGCGCTCCTTGCGCAGGCCCTCGTCGCGCGTAGCGCGACCTCGTCGCCGCCGTAGGGCGGGTCGAGCTTCTCCCAGTACTGCCTCGCACCGGCGTAGCCCGAGACCCAGTGGTCGTCGCTGACAGCCACGACCGTCACCAGCACGAGCTTCTTCTCCACCTTCGCGCGCGCGAGCGCTTCCCCCAGCGTCCCCGCCCAGGGCAATGCCTCGACGCGCTCGGGGCCGGTATGGATCGGCGGCTGCTTCCAGTCGGTCGGAGCGACGAGCGAGCAGCGCGCTGAGGGCGAGCAGCATGCCTCAGGTCTGCCCGATCCACTCGGGCTTGGCGGTCGCCTTCCAGCGCGCGCGGATCGCATCGTGCAGCTCCTTCGCCAGCGGCCCGGCTTCCATCAGGTCCGCGTTCTGCTTCCAGCGCTCGGGCTTGCTCGTGCCGACGATCAGCACGCACACGCCGGGCTGCATGGCCGTGAAGCGCATCGCGGTCGCGGCCGGACCGCTGGCGTCCGTCTTCGCGCGCGCCTCGCCCGTGGCCCACTCGTACTTGAGCTCCTGCAGGCGGCGCCAGTACTCCTGGTGGTAGCCGTTGTCGGGCTTGGCGTCGTAGCGCCAGGCGGCATTCGCGATCGGGCGCTTGGCGATGACACCCAGCTGCTTTTCCTTCGCCAGCGGCAAGCGTCAGCTCGATGCACTCCTGGTCGGCGACGTTGACCGAGGTCTGCAGCGAATCGAAGCGGCCGCACTCGACGGCCCAGCGCGCGGCCTGCGAGTCGCCGCTGTAGCCGATGTAGCGCGTCTTGCCGGCCTTCTTCGCCGCCTCGAGCGCCTCGATGCACTCGCCCTTCTTGAGCTCGTCGAGCGAGCAGGAGTGCAGCTGCACGAGGTCGAGCACGTCGGTCTTGAGGCGCTTCAGGCTGCGCTCGACCGACTTCAGGATGCCGTCCTTCGACCAGTCGTCGCCGCGGCTGCCATCGGGCTTGATGTTGCCGCACTTGGTGAAGAGGTAGTACTCCTTGCGCCGGCTGCCGATGGCCTCGCCGATCTGCACCTCCGAGTCGATGTAGCACTCGGCCGTGTCGACCACGTTGAGGCCCGCGTCGAGCGCCGCGTTGAGCAGCTTCGCGACGGTCGCCTGGTCGGTCTTCTCGTAGCCGATCTCGGCGCCGCCGAAGCCCAGCAGCGCGACCTGCATGTCGGTCTTGCCGAACTTGCGCTTCTCGAGTGCCAGCGGCGCGCGGGATGCGAAGGCGGAACGGGCGGCGAGCAGCGCGCTGGTGGCGGCCGTGGCTCGCAGGAACTGACGACGCGAGGTGACGATCGGGCGCATGGGGACCTCCGCCGGCAGCCTAGCACTTCGGCCGCGCCGCGTTCAGCGAACCTCGCTCAGCCAGCGCACGAAGCGCGCCTCGAGCTCGGGGAAGGGCCGGGCGCAGACGTTCGCGATCGTGTCCGGCGCGCTGCCGCCCCGGCCGATGCGCTCGAGGATCTCGGGCAGCGCCTTGCCCTGGGCCTCGACGAGGTAGGCCGAGAAGGCCGTGCCGACCAGCAGGTCCTCGAGCTTCAACTCGCCGACCGGCTTCGCCAGCACGTCCGCAAGCTTGAGCGCGCTCGCGCCCTCGAGGAACTTGCGCGCCTCCGCGTTCCAGTTCGTCTTCTCGTCCTGCATGCGCAGGCGCAGGGCCTGGTCCTCGTCCCCGCGGTCGGGGCGGAACCAGGTGCTGCGCGTTCCGGTCAGCTGCTGGCACAGGTAGATCCCCAGGCCGTCGACCAGCCAGCCCTGGCGCGCGTCGATGCCGTAGGCCGCGAAGAGGCAGTTGGCGACGAGATGCCGCGTGAAGCAGTCGAGCCTGCGGCGCGGGTCCTTGTCCCAGAGCACGACCGCCGCGCGACGCGGGATGCCGAAGCCCGGAGCCGCGCGCCAGACGGCACGGTCCGCGTCGGTGCAGTCCTTGACCGCGGCGAGCAGCGTGTCGCACTCGGACGGCGCGACGATCACGTAGGCGCTGAAGCCGGGCGAGGGCGGGAGCGGCTTGCCGCACACCTTCTCCAGCAGCGCGCGCGCGGCGTGCTCTGCACCGAGCAGCAGCAGCGACTCGGCCTCGTCGGTCTGCGACAGCAGGCGCACGCCCTCGCAGCTGTGCGCGAGCTTCCAGGCCGGAAGGTAGCTGCAGTCCTCGCCCGCCGGTCCGCAGGTCTCCGGCTTCGGCGGCGCGGCGCGCGCCTGCTGCACGCAGCTCTGCAGCTCGAGGCGCCGCGCCGGCGTGGCCACGGTCTCGGCCAGCACCCAGCTCTTGTCGGCGCGCACCTCGCCCTGCAGGCCGCGCACGACCGCGTCGTCCGGATCGACGCGCAGGATCTCGGCCCAGGCCGCCGTGCGCCGCGCCGCATCGGCGGCGCTCGCATCGAGCTCGGCCAGCACCTGCGTGCGCCAGACGCCGACGAGCTCCGAGCGCTTGCGCGCGAACTCGGGCAGCAGCGCCGGCTTCAGGTCCTTGACCTCGCGCGCAGGCGGGTCCCGCCACTTGCCCGTGCCGTCGCGCGTGTAGCGCAGGCCCTTGCGCGCATCGGCGTTGTCCGGCTCGAGCAGCAGCACGGAGCGCCAGACCCCGTCGCGCTGCAGGAAGAGCTCGTTCTGGTTGGCCCAGGTGGCGAGCGCGAGCAGACCGCGCACGAGCTCGGCGCGCGGCGAGAGCGGAGCCGTCGGACGCTTCGTCGTGCCCGACTGCTGCACGGGCATGGACGCGAGGCCGGGGAGCGGCAGCGCGAGGAGAGCTGCGAGGAGCGGGCAAGCGAGCATCGGACACCTCTTCCGGGATCCGGGGAACCGCGCCCGTGAGCGTAGCGCGCGAGGAACCTGGCGCAAGTCGGGCCGCCCGGCGTTACTTTCTCCGGCGGCAGGGGTTCCTTGCAGCCATGATCACCTACACCGCTCGCAGCCTGTTCCTGGCCCTCTTCCTGGCCAACCCAGGACCCGCCGATTCGATCGCCTGGGAACCCAAGCCCGAAGCGGCGCTGGCGCGCGCTCTGGCGGAGAAGAAGCCCGTCTTCGTCGCGATCAACTTCGACGGCGAGCGCGCCTGCGATCGCTTCGCGGAGAAGACCTACCGCGACAAGACGATCCTCGCGCTGGCCGCGTCGGCCGTGTGCGTGATCGCCTCGCCCTCCGAGCACGGCGGCGCGGACAAGCCCTGCCCCCGCTTCGGCACGCTGCACTGCTCCGAGCACAAGCAGACCGACGTCTGGGCGCGCAAGAGCGTGCTCAAGCCCGACGCGGAGGGCTACGTCGTCGCGCCGCAACACGTCTTCCTCGCGCCCGACGGCAAGGTGATCCTCTCGGTGCCCTACGAGATCGGCGAGAGCGAGCTCGCCTGGTGCTTCGTGACCGCGCTGCGCGCGGTCGATCCGCAGTCCAAGGTCGCCTTCCCGCCGGGCGCACATGCCCCGCGGCGGCTCAACCTGGGCGGCGTTTTCGATCCCGTCTCGGCGCGCAGTGTCACGCCGGCCACGCGCGAGGAGGTGCTGGCGCTGGTCAAGGCCATCAAGAAGGGGCTCACGGGCGCCGAGAGCGCCGACGCGCTGCGCCGCATCCTCTCCTCCGACGAGCCCGAGGGCGTCGAGTACATCAAGACCGAGCTGCGCACGAGCTCGGGCGGCGGCGGGGACAACCGCGTGCTGATCCTGCACAGCATCGGCGCACTCTCGCCGCCTTCCTACTGGGAGGTGCTGGCCGAGTTCGCGCAGGGCGGCGAGATCGCGCTGCGCACCGAGGCGGCCGTCTCGTTCGAGGAGCTGGCCGCGCCGGCCTCATTGAAGACCGTCCAGGCGGCGCTGACCAAGGAGACGCACCGCGAGGTGAAGAAGGAGTGGATCCGCGCGCTGGCTGCCGCGGGCTCGGCGGATCCGCAGGCGCGCAAGGAGCTGCTCAAGCGCGCGCGCGCCGAGAAGGACGAGCTGCTGCGCCTGAACACGCTGGTCGCGCTCGGTTCGCTCGTGCCCGGCGACGACCTCAGCGAGCTGCTGGGCTCGGTATTGAAGCAGGGCAGCAACAGCGAGCGCGCCGCCGCCGCCTGCGCGATGGCGATCTCGCGCGACCCGAGCTGGCTCGAAGCGCTCGAGGCGGCGGCCCGGAGCGCGACCGACCCGGATCTCGTCCAGACTTGCAACGTGGCGGCGCAGTCCCTGCGCAGCGGGGGGCTCACGCCCCTGCGCGAGGTGCTCGCCAAGGTCGCGCAGGACAAGATCGAGCGCGACCGCTGGTACGGCCGGGTCCCGGACTAGGCGCGAATCACGGGTCCCAAGTTACCGTCAGCCCGTTCGAGACGTTGAACCCGTGCGGGCAGAAGGTGATGTTGGAGTCGCGGTAGTAGACCTGGTAGGTGCGCGTCTCGCCTTGCACGATCGTGTCGCCGAGGAAGCTCGAGCGCGCCGAGATCGAGAGCGCGCCCGCGGGCGGTGCGCTGAGAGATCCGGCCACGGCGCCGATCGCATACAGGCGCTTCAGGCTCCCGCCCGTGCAGCGCAAGCCGTCGCCGAAGGGCACCGGCGCGATCTCGGTGGTGCCCTGCAGCACGATGCTCATCGACGTCGGCAGTTCGCCCGAGCTGGTCAGCACCAGGCTGTCGTTCGCGAGCTGCGGAAGTCCGATGGCGGTCAGCAGCGCGCCACCCGTGGTCACGGAGTTGTTGCAGCCCCGGCCGGGGTCGCCGAGGTTGAAGCACGGGCAGATCGCACCGCTGGACGCGTCTCCGAAGCAGCCGGGGATGATGATCGCGCCCCAGTCGAAGGGCACGGGATCCGACGCGACGCCGTTCGCGATGACCACCAGGTCGTAGACGCCCCCGGTGAACGAGGCCGGCAGGCTGAACTCGGTCGAGAGCAGGGTGGAGCCGGTCATGACGCTGGTCGTGCTCCAGTCGTAGGTCCGCGCGTAGAAGACGATGCCCCCGAAGCCGGTCAGCCGCACGATCGGGTAGTTCGTGTTCATCTGGAAGTCGTCGCCGTACGACGCGCCTTCCGAGATGCCGGTCAGCCCGGTTCCGACGAGGTGGAACGAGCCGTCGGGGTTGGGCGTGACGCTGGTGATGCTCGGCTTGGCCGCGGCAATCGTCGCGCCGGCGGGCGTGTAGATCTGCAGCTGCGCGCCCATGTAGGAGAGCAGCACGGTGCCATCCGGCAGGTCGAGCATGCATTTCTGGTAGCAGGAACCGCCCAGCGTCGCGCCCGTCGGGCCGGACAGGCTGGCGAAGGAATTCGCGACCGGGTCGTACTCGTAGAAGCTGGTCGGCGAGGGGAAATGGTCGGCCGCAGTCGGAATCGGGCTGACCGCGCACAGGATCCGGCCGTTCCGCATCATCGCGGCGGGCGCGTCCGGCGTGCCGTGGTTGCCAGGGATGTCGGGCCCGGCCGTCCAGGTGCCCGGGCTGGTGCTTCCGGTCGGCGCGTAGAGCGCGGTGTGCCCGGTCGATCCGAGGAATAACCCGCGGCCATCCGGCAGCAGCAGCCCCGCGCCGAGCTCGAAGCCGTACGGGTCGTACATCGCCACGGGCACGATGCCGTCGTCGACCCAGGTGTTCGAGGCCGGGATGTAGCGCTCCGAAAACGTGTCCCAGGGATCGATCGTGAGGATGCTCTCGTCGGCGAGCTTCACCCAGCTCGCTTCGTCCTGCCAGGTGCCGCGGAAGAGGTGGCCCGCGGTGGACCAGCTGTTCGACACGGGGTTGTAGAGCAGCGGGATTCCCGATGTGTGCGGGAAGACCGGCATGATCAGCACGCGGCCGTCGGGCGTGAGCTCGCTGTTGCAGTCGTAGAAGTTGTCGCTCGCGGGATTCCAGAGCGAGGCCGGCGGCGTGACCAGCGTCCAGGCGTTCGTCTGCGGGTCGTACACCTCGGCGTGCGGTCCCCCGCTGCCATACTCGCCGCCGGCGACGAAGACGCGGCCGTTGCGCAGCACCTGCGAGGGATAGTAGAGGCGCGTGTCGTGCGCTGCGGCCAGCACGGTCCAGGTGCCGTTGCGGTAGCTGCCCAGGCTGTCCGGCGTCAGCCGGTACCAGGCGTTTCCGATCGCGCCCCCGTTGTTGTTCGCGGCCATCACCGTGCCGTCGGAGAGCAGCATCATGAGGTTGACCCCGCCGGGGGCCGGGTGGACCAGCGGCACCCAGCTCCCGGTCTGCGCGGAGGCACCCGCAGCGAGGATTCCGGCCAGAGTGCAGCGCAGCAGCGCGCGTTCGAGGGAGCCAAACAGACGCGCAGATTGGGCGGTCATCCTAGGTGTCATTCCGGGCAGGGCGCCGAGGGGGGGGGCAGGCAATCAGGTCGGGGTCCGACGCGAACAGCCCAATTGTAGATGCTAACGCAGCGCGGCGCCGCCAGGTTCCGCGCTACTTGGCCGATCAGCGGCTGTGCGTAGCTCCTGCGCGGAGGATGGCATGCTGAGGGCATGACCCTGACCCAGCACACCCGAGTGGTCGAGAGCGCGGGCTGCCCGCTCGCCTACTCCGTGCGCGGCTCCGGCCCGGCGCTGCTCCTCGTCCAGGGCGTAGGCGTGCACGGCGACGGCTGGCGGCCGCAGGTCGACGCGTTCTCCGGGCAGTACACCTGCATCTCCTTCGACAACCGCGGAATGGGCCGCAGCCGGCCCGCGGGCGCGAAGATCAGCATCGAGCTCATGGCGCTGGACGCGCTGGCGATCCTCGACGACGCGGGCATCCGCGAGGCGCACGTCGCCGGCCACTCGCTCGGCGGCCAGGTCGCGCTGCAGCTCGCGCTCTCGCAGCGGCAGCGCGTGCGCAGCCTGGCGCTGCTGTGCACCTTCGCCGACGGCCGCGCGCCGGCGCGCGGCGGGCATATGCTCTGGCTCGGCCTGCGTTCGCGCCTGGGCAGCGCGCGCATGCGCCGGCGCGCATTCCTGCAGATCATCCTCCCGCCCGGAGACCGGCAGGGACGGGATCTCGACGTGCTCGCCGAGCACCTCGCGCCGCTCTTCGGTCACGACCTGGCCGCGCAGCCGTCGATTGCGATGGCGCAGATCGGCGCGTTCCGGCGCTGCAACCTCGAGCCGCGCCTGGGCGAGCTCGCGGGCATCCCGACGCTGGTCGTCTCGGCCGCGCACGACCTGATCGCTCCGCCGGAGCTGGGGCAGGCGATCGCCGCCGGGATTCCCGGCGCGCGCTACGCCGGACTCGCGGACGCCGCGCACGGCGCTCCGATCACGGACGCGGCGAGCGTGAACGCGCTGCTGCGCGAACACCTCGCCGCGATCGAACGTCGGGTCTGAAGCCTACTTCTTGTTCTTGGCCTTCAGGACCGCGGTTTCCACGGCCTCGGCTTCCTTCGCCACGAACGTCGAAGGGAAGTCCTTCTCGATCTTCTTCAGGTCGGCCAGCGCCTTGTCGAACTCCGCGCGCTTGCCGAGCTTCTGGTCGGCGATCGCGCGCACCTTCTTCTGCGCGGCCATCAGCTTCTCGGCGTCCTTGTTGGCCTTGATCTCGGCCAGCGCCTTGTCGGCCTCGGGCGCCTCGGGCAGGCCCTCGAGCTCCTTCTTGAGCGCGGTCGCCGAGTCCAGGGCCGTCAGGAAGTCGCCTTCCTTCAGCGCCGCGTTCATCGAGCCCACGCGCCCGCTGACGATGCCCTGCACGACCTGCTTGAGTCCGCTGCCGCCGTCGGCCTCGGAGAGCTTGCCCGCCTCGGTCAGCGCGACCGCGTAATTGTGCTTCTGCAGCGCCGTCTTCACGGCACCCGCGATCGGCGGCAGCTCGAACAGCGGTGTCGGCAGCGCACCCGTGAGCGCGCTCTCGATCACCTTGTCCTCGAGCTCGCTCGGGTGGCCTTCCCAGACGATCTTGCCCTGCGCGTTGATCAGGAAGGCGTGCGGGATGCCCGACACGCCGAGCTTGCCCGCCAGCTTGCCGCCCTTGTCATAGGCGTAGGCGTACTTGACCTTCTTGTCCGCGATCCAAGGTTCCGTGTCCTTCTTGCCTTCCCCGGTCACGCCGAGGACGCTCAGCCCCTTGGCACTCCAACGATCCGAAAGTTCGTTGAGGTGCGGGACTGATTGGCCGCAAGGGCCTCACCAGTAGGCGAAGAACTCGATCAGGACTGCGCGGCCGGCGTAGTCGTCGAACGACTTGGCCTTGGTCTGCGCGAATCCTTCGAGCTCGACGGCGGGCAGCTGGCCGCCCGCTTGGCTCGCAGGCGCGAAGTACGCCAGGGCCGCGAACGCCAGCGTCGCGAGGACGATGGTTCGGTGCTTCATTGGGTTTCCTTTGGGATCCGGGCTGCGGATCGGGCCGTATCGTACACCTCCGGGGGGGTGGCGCCAGGGTCGGAGGCCCCCGCGGCTCGGCGGAACCGCTCTACAATACGCACTCCGCCCCCCACCCAGCCCCGCTCAACCCGCCATGACTACACCCAGGATCCTCACCCATCTTGCGCTCGCCAGCACCGCGCTCCTCGGCGCAAGCCAGTCCGCCACGGCCGACACGGTCATTCGCTTCGACCTCGTCAACGTCACCTACGGCACCAGCGGCGTGCTCGACGGGACGTTCACCTACGACTTCACCACGAACCAGTGGGTGACGTGCCTGTTCCTGAACGGCCAGATCAACGGCAACCCGCTCGTCTCTCCGGTGAGCATCTCCCCCTCGCTCCTGACCGGCGACTACAGCACGCAGACCTGGTCCTACAACTACGAGGTGCCGCTCGCGACGACCTTCACGGCGACCACGGCGGGCGTCGTCTTCGTCGATCCTCCGGGCACGCCAGCGGACCAGCTGACGAGCTTCTTCGTCATCGACGACGGCCTCGGCAATCCGAACTCCGTCGTCACCTACCCGATCACGGGCGGCACGATCGTGCCGGTCGATTCGGGCACGCCCTTCTGCTTCGGCGACGGGACGCAGTCGCTCGCCTGCCCGTGCGGCAACACGGGCATCGCCGGCCACGGCTGCGACAACTCGAGCGCGACCGGCGGGGCGCTGCTCACGTCCAGCGGGGCGACCTCGATCAACTACGACTCGCTGCAGTTCAACCTCGAGCGGCGAGCGGCCCACGGCGCCCACGATCTTCCTCCAGGGCTCCGCGCAGAGCGCGACCGTCGTGTTCGGCCAGGGCTTGCGTTGCGTCGGCGGATCGCTGAAACGCCTGTACCTCAAGAGCGCCTCGGGCGGGATCGCGATCGCGCCCGCAGGAGCGGATCCGAGCGTGCACGCGCGCTCGGCGGCACTCGGCGACGTGCTCTCCGCGGGGATGACGCGCTACTACCAGGCCTGGTACCGCGACCCGATCGTGCTCGGCGGCTGCCCGCCGACGAGCGGCTTCAACATCAGCCAGGGGCTGAGCGTGCACTGGGACTACTGAGCAGGCGCGCGGCTACTCCGCGACGGGGTAGCCGCGCAGCTTGAATTCGCGCAGCAGGCGTGCGCACCCGAATGTCGAGAACACGACGACCTTCGATCGCTTGGGAACCGAGTGCTCGAGTTGGACGCCGCTGTACAGGTAGAGCAGGCGCCGGACACGGCTCACGCGAAGAATCTGGTCGCGCTCGAACCGCAGAACGCTCGCAAACGGAACCTGGATCCAAAGGTCGCTCTCGCGAAGGGTGAGACAGGCGAAGGGCCAAGACCAGTTCCCGTTCCCGCTCCAATTCACGGGAAACCACAAGTTGTCCGCACAGGTCAATCCGCCCACGGCCTCGTAGGCGGGGCGCATCCCGTGGAACTCGCGTGCTCCGCTCACAGCAGCTGCACCCGCCCCTGCGAGCCGTCGACACGCACGCGCATGCCGTTCGTCAGGCGCGTGAGCGACTCGCGCACGCTCATCACGGCCGGGATCTTCAGCTCGCGCGCCGTCACCGCGCCGTGCGAGAGCGCGCCGCCGCTCTCCGTGATGACCGCGGCCGCCGAGTAGAAGAGCGGGGTCCAGGTCGGATTGGTCGTGCGCGCCACGAGCACGGAGCCCTTGGGGAAGCGCGCGAAGTCCTCGGAGGAGAGCACCTGGAACACCGCGCCCTCGGCGACACCCGCGCTGCCCGGGATGCCCGTCAGCGTGTCCGCGCCCGCCTCCGTTGCGGCGGCCTGGCCCTGTCCGAGGTTCCACTCCGGCTCGCGCGCGGCGTCGCGCAGGTACTGCGCCTTCTCCTCGCGGATCGAGCGCGCGAGCTCCTGCCAGACGCCCGCGTCGTTGCTGCGCACGGCGCCGTCGAGCGCCGCGCGTCGCGCGAAGTACACGTCCAGCGGCTCGGCGAGCAGGTCGCGGCGCACGAGGCGCGTGCCGAGCTCGCGCAGCCCGCGCCGCAGCGGCAGCGTCAGGCGCGTCGTCTGGTAGTGCTCGAGATCGTCCAGGCTGGTGTAGCTGCGCGCGAGACGCAGGATCTCGGAGAAGAAGTAGTGCAGCTCCTTCGGGATCTGCTCGTAGCTCTCGAGCTCGGCCTCCTGCATGCGCCGCTTGAGTTCGAGCTCCACGCTGCTGGCGCTGCGCTCCAGCGGGCCGGTGAGCATCAGCCGCAGGTTGTCGAGCACGACCCAGGGCACCTCGACCCAGGTCGGATGGTAGGCGTCGAACTCGATCTCGCGGTGGCCGTGGTCGCGCAGGAAGCGCTCGAAACGCGCGGCGAAGCGCGGGAAGCGCTGCAGCTCGCGCGCCTGGATGATCGCGCGCGAGGGCTGGGCCCCGAGCAGCTGCTCCAAGGCCGGTTCGGCGCGGATCGCGCGCGCGAGCTCCTGCAACTCGCGGTTGATGGCGCCGGTCTTGGTGTCGCAGAAGGCCATCAGGCTGTCGAAGCGCGCGGCGGCGTTCTCCTTGCCGATCACCGCGGCCAGCATCCAGTGCAGCAGCCGGTACAGGCTGCCGTGCGTGATCGAGATGGCGATGTTGGGCAGGAAGTAGTCCGCTCCGAGCTCGTGCACGCGCAGCACGTACTCCCAGACCTGCGCCAGTGAGAGGTCCTCGAGCGGCGTCGCCATCAGCTC
Source organism: uncultured Planctomycetota bacterium (assembly GCA_963829015.1). Lineage (GTDB taxonomy): Bacteria > Planctomycetota > UBA1135 > UBA1135 > JADJLZ01. The sequence continues at coordinate 136,689 of CAWHGR010000003.1, forward strand.
GCCCAGCGAGAGCAGGTAGTGGTCGAGATCGCGCAGCCAGAGGATCGGCAGCTCCTGCACCCAGCGGAACTCGTGCCGCAAGGCCGGCAGTCGCTGGCGCAGGTCGCGCAGCGAGCGCAGCTCGAGCGGGTTGCGCGCGGCGTAGAGCGCGACCGCGTTCTGGTTGCCGTAGACGTAGTGGCCGTGCAGGCCGAACCACTTGCCGTGGAAGGGCGGGAAGCCCATCAGGGCCAGCGAGTGGCTGAGCGAGCGGTGGAAACCCTCGTCGACGAAGTCCCAGGTCAGGGGCGTGATCACGGTCGGGAAGCGCTCGGCCGACTCGTCGCGCGTCCAGCGCGGCGGGATGGTCGTGATCGGGCGCGCCTGCAGCAGGCACAGCTCGCCGCGCTCCATCCCCCACTCGATGTCCTGCGGGAAGCGGTAGCTCGCCTCCACGCGCGCCACGAGCCCGGCCAGCGCGGAGAGCTGCGTGTCGTCCAGCGCGGGCGCGGCGGCTTCCGCTGCGGAGAGCTGCACCTCGCGCGTGCCCTGCTCGGCGCAGACGATCTTGCTCGTCTTGCGCGCCAGGTGCGCCTCGATGCGCGAGTGGTCCTGCTTGTCGATCTTCCAGTGGTCGACCTCCACCTCGCCGCTGACCACCGACTCGCCCAGGCCGTGGTTGGCGTCGACCACGATCACGCCCAGGTCGCCCGCCACGGGGTCGATGCTGAAGGCGACGCCGGCGACGTCGCAGCGCACCATCTTCTGCACCACCACGGCCATCGCGGCCTGCCGGTGGTCGAAGCCCTGCCCGGCGCGGTAGGCGATCGCGCGTTCGACCCACAGCGAGAGGTAGCAGTCGCGCAGGCGGCGCAGGATCTCGTCCTCGCCGACGCAGTTGAGAAACGTGTCGTGCTGACCGGCGAAGGCCGCGCCGGCCAGGTCCTCCATCGTCGAGGACGAGCGCACCGAGAAGGCCTGGTCGCGCTCGAAGCCGGCCAGGCGCGCGCGCAGCTCGTGCACCAGATCGTCGGGCAACTCGATGCGGCGCAGGCGCTCGCGTAATCCGGCCGACGCGCCCGCTTCCAGGCTCCCGAGCTCGCGCGAGAGCTCGGGATAGCCCGCGCACCAGTCGTGGTAGCCGCGGGCGGTCACGATGAAGCCCTGCGGCACGGGGAAGCCGGCCTGCGTGAGCACGGCCAGGTTCGCGCCCTTGCCGCCCGAGCGTTCGAGCGCCTTGGCTGCCTCCTCTTCGAATCCGAGTGTGTACTTCACGGCTCTGCCCTGCTCTCGAAGCGTGCTGCGATCCGGAGTGCGAGCGCCGACAGCGCGAAGCCGCAGGCGATGTCGACGAAGTAGTGGTAGCGCAGGTAGAGGGTCGAGATCCACAGGCCCACGCAGGGCACAAGATACAACCAGAAGCGCCAGCGCACGTGGCGGCGGTCGAAGAACAGGAGGTAGCTCGAGAGCGCGCAGTGCAGGCTGGGGAAGACGTCCACGCCGTTCGAGCCCCAGCGCACGATGCGCTCGTTCCAGCGCGTGAGCGCGAAGCCCTCGAGCGGCACGTGAAAGCTCTCCTGCATCGCGATCCACGGTCCCCAGGCGGGCGCGAGCGAGTAGCCCAGGAAGCCGATGCCGTAGATCGTGAACATCCCCGCCAGGAACGCGCGCAGCGTCTTCAGCTCGCCGCGGAAGTACCACACCAGCGAGAACGCGAGGTACGGGAAGAACAGCAGGTAGCAGAACGAGAGCGCCTCGGTGATCCAGGGGCGCACGAGGCCTTCGAGTCGCAGGCTCAGGTTGCCGCCGACGAGCGCCGCGTCGATGCGCTGCAGCTGCAGGTCCACCCGCTCGGGAGCGATCTTGGGGATGGCCGCCTTCATGTGCGCGAAGACCACGTTGAGCGCCAGCGGGTGGAACAGGAGGCGCAGCCTCCAGCGCAGGTCCGTCGGCTTCGCGCGGCACCAGCGGATCAGCAGCAGCTCTGCGGCGATCAGCGCGAGGTAGAGCAGGCACTCGGAGGAGAGCGGGCCGAGCACGAAGGCGAAGCGCAGGCAGGTCACGACCAGGAACGCCCCGAACACCCCTTCGTGCGGCAGGAACATGCGCGGCTCCTGCTTCACTGCGGGATCTGCTCCAGCGCGCGGCCATGCAATTCGAGAATCCGCGGGCGCAGGTCCGCCGCGAAGAGCGCGTTGTGGCAGGCGATCGCCAGCTTCCTCGCGCGGTAGATGCAGCGCAGCCCGGCCCAGCTGAGGAGCACGTAGCCCAGCGCCCACCACGGTCCGAGCAGCAGCCAGGCCGCGACGCACAGCGCGGGCATCCAGAGGAGCAGCAGCGGCACGCCGACGAGCAGCCGCCAGAGCGGGATCACGTTGCGCTCGTCGGGAATGCGCGCCCCGGCCCAGGCGGCCGCCGCGATCACGGGGGCGTTGAGCAGGAGCGCGGAGAGGGACAGCGCCGCGGTCGGGAGCAGCACCAGCAGGTACAGCGCAAGCGGAGCGCTGGGCACGAGCGGCACGCCCTGATGCAACCAGACGCGCCGACCCTCGAGTTGCGAAACGAGCTCGGACCAGGAGCGCGCGAGCCCGTCTGGGATGCCGCGCTCGAGCTCTTTCAACGCGCCCGAGTAGGAGCGCGCCGTGCCCAGCGTCGTGGCGTAGGCCAGTGCCTCCGCCAGCTGCTGCTCGCGTTCATCCGCGAACTGCACGCCGACCGCCTCGAGCGCGCGCGCGATGCGCTGCTGCAGTTCGGCCACGCGCTGCTCCCCGTCGAGCTGCGGGTCCAGGCCGAGCTCGAGCGGCGGACCGACGACGAGCTCGAGTCGACTGCGCCAGTCGGGCGCGCCTTCGTAGTGCAATCCGAGCGGAACGACCGCGATCGGTTCTGCACTGCGCGCGAGGTAGGCCGCGAGCACCCGGGCCGCTCCCGTCTTGAAGGGCAGGTGCCGCGGGCCGAGCGAACTCGTCCCCTCGGGGAAGACGGCCAGCTCGCCGCCGCGCGCGAGGTGCTCGACGCAGCGCTCCATGGCCTGGGCGTTTCCGCTGCGATCGCCGGCGTCCTTGTCGCGCACCACGCTGATGCCGGCGAAGAACAGCCCGCGCACGCCCCGTGTCCACTGCGCGGCGATCATGTACGTCGGCCGGTGCAGCAGCGTGTCGAGCACGAATCCGTCGAGCATGCCGCAGCGGTGCGTGCTGATGTACAGCGCCGGGCCGCGCGCGGGCAGCCGTTCCGCGCCCAGCACGCTGACGCGCTCGAGGTACAGGCGCGTGCAGATCCAGTACAGCAGGCGGCGGTGGTCAGGCACGCGAGACCCTCGGCAGGTCGAGCACGATTCCGCTCGCGGGGCGCCAGCCCAGGAGCAGCGCGCGCAAGGCGTTCTCGGCCTCGTGGTCCTGGCGCAGGCGCACGGAGCCGTCGGGCTCGTGCAGCGCCAGGGCGACGATCTCGAACGGGCGCTCGTCGGCCCGCGAGACGGCCAGCAGCTGCTCGACGATGTCGTCCGGCGTGAGCGTGAAGCGGCCGAGGCGCTTCACCAGGCGGAAGCCGATCCTGCCGCGCTGGTGGTACGCGCGCCAGACGAGCTCGGTGCAGACGATGCGGCTCGAGGCGCGGAAGTCGAACTCGAAGTCGTAGGCCTTGCCCATGTGCCCGAAGGCCTCGCCCAGGGCCGCCGCGAGGTCCGCGCGCGAGAGCCGCGGACGCAGCACGGCCACGTGGTCGGCCGCCAGGCAACGCTCGAGCGGGTGCACGGCCACGCGCGGGCTGATCGCCTCGAGCACCTGGCCGTAGGGCCCGCGCGCCTCGGGGATCCGTTCCCAGTGCCGCTGCACGAACGGGTGCAGGCCGAGCTCGAGCTCTTCGAGCTCCGTGCGGCCGCCGAAGAAGATCGCCGCGTGCGCCCAGAAGCCCGGCACCAGCGCGGTCGTGAGCTTGCCCTCGGCGCGCACCAGCAGCACGTCGCCCGGCCGCAGCCGCCCGTGCAGCTCCGCCAGCACGGAATGCAGGGCGGCCCCGGCGCGTGCGCTCGACTTGCGCTCCAGCATGGCCGCGCCGAAGAGCATCTGCAGCCCGAAGCGCGTGCGCCGGAACGGACGCCGCAGCGTGCGCGTGAGCACGATCGCGTCGTGGCGCACGCGCGAGCGAATCACGGACCACAGGCGCTTGCGCACCAGCGGCTGCTTGGCGCGGATCAGCGCGACCAGCGCGCCGTACTCCGGCGCACGCTCCTGCGCCAGGCGCTGCACGTCGCGCCGCCGCGTGACCCAGTACAGGTGCGCGCGCGACAGTGCGATCAGGTTGCGCGGCGCGCTGTAGGCGTCGATCAGCTCCTCGAAGAATCCCGGCGCCAGGTCGAACTTGCTGTCGGGCTCGTTCAGCTTCTTGCGCACCAGCGCATCGCGCTCGAAGGTCTGGATCAGGAGCAGCGACTTGGAGTACAGCGTGAGCGCCGTCGCGTAGCCGACCAGGAAGGCCTCCAGCGCCCGCTCGCGGTCGGGCATCTGGGCGAAGTTCCACCAGCGCTGGATGATCTCGTAGCAGGCGATGCGCAGTCCGCGGTAGGAGCACAGCAGCTGCCGCACGCGATCGTCCTCGTCGGGCGTGAAGTAGCCGCGCGGGGTGACACCCGAGCGCGAACGCGCCAGGCGCACGGCGGCCTCGAAGCGCTTGAGGCGCGCCAGCACCTGGCCCAGCGTGTCGCGATCCAGGGCGAGCTGCTCCGCGACGGGATCGGTTCCGGGAAGCGGATCCACGCACCAAGCCTAGCAGCATCCCTGCGGAGCAAGGCGTACGCATCCCGCGCGAGGCTCCCGAGAGGCGCGACGGCTCTGCTAGCATCGCGGGCCGCATGCTGCTCAGCGCACTCCCGTCCCTGCTGGCTCTCTCCGTCCTGCCCCCCGGCGATCTCGAACTCGCGGCGCAGGGCAAGCAGCGCTACGCGATCGTCGTCGCCAGCGACGCGCCCGAAGCCGAGCGCCACGCGGCCGGCGAGCTGGCCCACTTCCTCTCCGAGATCAGCGGCGCGCCCTTCGCGGTGCAGTCCGAGGCGACCTCGGGCCTGCGCATCCTGGTCGGGCGCGAGGCCGTCGGCGGGCTGATCCGCGCCGACGAGTACGCGGCCCTCGGCGAGGAGGGCTACTGCGTGCGCAGCCAGGGCGCGCTGATCGCGATCGCCGGCGCCACGCCGCGCGGCACGCTCTACGGCGTCTACGCGCTGCTCGAGGAGCGCTTCGGCTGCCGCTGGTTCACGCCCGAGGTCGCGCGCATCCCGAAGAATCCCGCGCCGACCCTGCCCGAGGGCGACATGCGCTTCGTGCCGCAGCTCGAGTACCGCGCAACCGACTACCCCAACGCGCGCGACGCCGACTGGGCCGCGCGCAACCGCCTCAACGGCACGCAGACGCGCATCGACGCCCGGCGCGGCGGCAAGGTCGACTACAGCCACTTCGTGCACACCTTCAACGAGCTCGTCCCGCCCTCCGAGTTCGCCGCGCACCCCGACTGGTTCTCCGAGGTGAACGGCAAGCGCACGGCCGAGAACGCGCAGCTGTGCGTCACGAACCCCGCCGTGCTCGCGCGCGCGATCGAGACCGTACGCGGCTGGATGAAGGCCGCGCCCGAGGCGCGCATCTTCTCCGTCTCGCAGAACGACTGCTTCAATCCCTGCGAGTGCGCGAACTGCAAGAAGATCTACGCCGAGGAGGGCGAGGCCTGGAGCGGGCCCTACCTGCGCTTCGTCAATGCCATCGGCGCCGCGCTGGCCCGGGAGTTCCCGGACAAGTCGCTCGACACGCTGGCCTACCAGTTCACGCGCAAGCCGCCGCAGACGGTGAAGCCGCTCGACAACGTGATCGTGCGCCTGTGCTCCATCGAATGCTGCTTCGCGCACACGCTGCAGACGAACTCGGACATCGATCCGGCCAACACCGCCTTCGCCGCCGACCTCGCCCGCTGGGGCACGCTCTCCAAGCGCCTCTACGTCTGGGACTACGTGATCGACTACTCGCACACGATCATGCCCTTCCCCAACCTCAACTCGATCGGCCCCAACATCCGCTTCTTCGTCGAGAACGGCGTCAAGGGCATCTACGAGGAGGCCGACTACTTCACGCCCGGCGGCGAGTTCGCCGAGCTGCGCACCTGGATCATCGCCAAGTCGCTCTGGAATCCCGTCTACCACACGCCCACGGCGATCGCCGAGTTCCTCGACGGCTTCTACGAGGACGCGCAGAAGCCGCTGGCCGACTACATCAAGCTGATGCACTACCGCACGGCTCAGAAGAAGCTGCACTTCAACATCTGGACCGGCCCGGACTCCCCGCTCTTCGACGAGGCGACGCTCAAGCGTGCCGACGAGCTCTTCGACCAGGCCGAGGCTGCCGTCGCGGCCAAGCCGGCGGTGCTCCAGCGCGTGCAGACGGCGCGGCTGCCGCTCTTGTACGTCGAGCTCAACAAGGCCGCGGACGCCGTGCAGAAGGGCGGCCCGAAGGCGGGCTACGTGGCGCTGCTGGAGCGCTTCGACCTGTTCGCGAAGCAGGCCGGCGTGACGATGATCAACGAGTCGACGGGCTACGCGGCCTGGTTGGCGGGCGCGCGGAAGATCGCGGAGGCGGGGAAGTAGGCCCCGCTCACCAGCTCACCCGCACCGCGTTCGTCACGTTCCAGGCATTGCCCGGCGCGGAGCAGAAGCCCACGACCGGATCGTGGTAGTACACCTGGTAGCTGCGCGTCTGGCCGGGCGTGATCGGATCGCCCTTGGCTGCCGACTGCGCCTGGAGCGCGGGATCGCCCGGCGCCGGCGCGATCACTGTCCCGCCGACCGCGCTCTTCAGGTAGAGCCGCTTGAGCGTGCCGCCGGCGCAGCGCACGCCGTCGCCGAAGACGACGCCGTTCGAGTTGTCGACGCTGCCCTGGAACACCATCGAGAGCGCGCTCGCGAGCTCGCCGCTCGCGGTCAGGACCACGCTGTCGGGGCTGACCGCTCCCTGCGCCGTGAGCAGCGCGCCGCCGGTCGTGGACGAATTCTCGCAGCCGCGGCCGATCAGCCCGCTGTTGGCGCACGGACAGGCCGTCGCGAGCGAACCGTCGCCGGCAGCAGAAGTGCGTGAAGGGCGTGCTGTCGCCGAGCAGGCTGATGCGGCCGCCGTTGCCGAGCTGGTTGGCGTGCACGGCCTTGCTGCCGAACGCCGCGCGCTGGCCGTCGGCGGAGATCTGCAGGCCGAACACGGAGCCGTTCAGGTTGATCGTCGCGAGCGGCGCGTTCTGGTTCTTCGAGTAGAGCCGCGCCTCGGCCAGCGGGCCCGAGCCGTCGCCCCACAGGCCGATCGCGAAGCGCTGGCCGTCGGCCGAGACGGAGACGCCCGAGACGATGTTCTGCAGCAGCGGATTGGCCGAGCTGAACACGTCCGACATCGTCACGCTCATCGTCGGCACGTCGATGGCGTCGATCTCGACCTGCTGGTAGCCGATGTAGAACGTGAAGCCGCAGGCGACCGTCGAGCCGTCGTCGGAGACGTCGAGGTAGCCGCAGTAGTTCGCGCCGGGCACGAAGTGCGTGAGCGTGTTGATGTAGTAGCCGGCGACCTTCTGCCAGACCTGCAGCAGGCCGAAGTTGCCGAAGGCGAAGACCGAGCCGTCGCCCGAGATGCCGTGGCTGTCGAAGCTGGCGTTGATCAGCGTGTTGAAGACCACCGTGGCCGAGGCCACGTCGAAGATGTTGGCCGCGACCGGCGTGCCGGCCGAGCTGAAGTAGAGCGTGCTGCCGTCGGCCGAGAGGTCGAAGCCGCGGATGCAGTTGTTCGTGCCGCCCAGCGGGTAGGTCGTGTAGGAAACCGGCACGTTCGAGCCCGGCCCGAAGACCGCGATCTCCACGTTCGAGTTCGAGAGGTCGCTCGCGGCGGCGACGATCGTCTGGCCGTCGCGCGAGATCCCCACGTTGGTGCCGCCGTTGGGCGCGATCGGGAAGGTGTAGGTCCAGTCGGGCACGCTGGAGAGCGAGCTGTACTTGCTCAGCACGCAGGAGGCGCCGGGCTGGCCCTGGTTGAACGTGTGCAGCGCGACCTGCACGTCGCTCGTCTCGGCCGAGGCGACGTGGTGGTCGTCGCTGCCCTGCGCGGAAAGGTCGCTCCAGAGTGCGGTCGGCGGATCGCTGTCGAAAGCCGAGAAGAGCTCGGCACGCTCGTTGTTGAGGTCGTACTCGCAGAAGACCTCGCTGCCGTGGTTGCCGAGGGCGAGCGCGTTGCCGATCCACACGAGGCCGCCGTCGGTGTGCGTCCAGAGCGTGCCGGCGGTCTGCAGCGGGAGCGGCCCGTGCGGGCGCATCGGCCGCGCGCGGCCGCTGTAGAACGCGCCCTCGGGCGTCACGACGACGCGCTGCGCGCTGCGCGCGGGCCGGTGGAATCCCTGAGGCTGCGCGGAGATCGCTCCGCCGCAGAGAAGAAAGCAAGTCGGGATCAGCATGGCACTCTCTCCCTTCCCGGGACTGCAGACCCCGGGGGCGCTCATCCTATCCAAACACCTACGCCACGCCTTTCTCGTCTTCCTGCTCGAACTCCGCGATCGCGTCCAGGCGCTCGCGCGCGCGGGCCAGGCAGCGGCCCGACACGTTGCTGACGATGCCCTGCACGAAGCGCAGGCGCAGGAGTCGATCGGCGTGCCTGCGGCAGGTCCAGAACAGCGCTGGCGCGAGGGCCGTGCCAACGAGCGCATTCACGAGCACCCAGGCCGTGCCCGGGGTCCGCCACGCGTCCGTGCCGAAGAAGGCCTGCAGCACGACCACCACGAGCGGCGTCCAGAGCGCCGGAGCGAGCAGCAGTCGCCACTTCGTATTGCACGTGCGCAGGACGCGCAGGGACTCGAGCTGGCGCTGCATCAGGGCGACCGGGGCGCCGTAGTCGAGTCTTCCGGCGCGCTCGAGTTGACGCAGCGAGAGCGCCAGGAAGCCGGTCCAGACCAGGAACAGCAGTGCACCGGGGACCGAGAAGCGCGCATCGGCCAGGTGATCGACGCTGTACGAGCCGAGCCAGAGCACGAACAGCGCGTCCGTCGCGAACTCGAGGCCGATCATCCAGCGCAAGCGCCCCAGCGCCGAGCGCGCGTGACCGAGGTGCACCTCGCGCAGGAGCCGCACGTTGAGCCGCAGGCTCCGGTCGAGTCGCTTGTCGTGCTCCGCCCACATCCGTTGCAATTCGTCGAGAATCATGTCGCACTCCCTCCCGATTCGCGTCGGGCGCTGTCGTGCAGGAACTCGGCGAGGCGCGCCTTCAGCCGCGAGAGCCGCGTGCCCACGTTGCTGACACTGATGCCGAGCAGCGTGGCGATCGTCGCGTAGTCGTTGCCGTCGAGGTACAGCAGCACGAGTGCCTTGTCGAACTCCGGCAGGCGCCCGATCTCGCGCTCGAGAAGCTCAGCCTGGCTCGTGCGCTCCGCGGGCTCGCGCGCAGGCAGCTCTTCGAGCAGCACGGACTCGTGCTGCGCTGCGCTGCGGCCGCGCCGGCCCTCGCGGCGGATGAAGGAGATCGCGACGTTCAGTGCGACGCTGTACATCCAGGTCGAGAAGCGCGACCGGCCGTCGAAACCTTCGAACGAGCGCCAGAGCTGAGCCACCATCTCCTGGACGAGGTCCTCGCGGTCGCTGCTGTTCCCGCAGTAGGCGCGCGCCACCTTGTGCAGGATGCTCTTGTGCTGCTCGAGTTGTCCGAGGAACAACTCCTGCCGGACCGAGTCGGCCTTCATCTCCGGCGCTGCTGCGCGGTCCCAGCTCGCATCCACAAGCCATGATTCGCGCGGGCGGGCCGTGGAATCACGTCGAAACCGGAATTCCGGGGCAGGCGCCGCTAGTGCGTGCGCGGCCAGATCCCGCGAGCCTGAAGCAGCCTGGCGAACTCGCGCGCCGCGAGCTCCTGCCCCCGCGCGTTCCAGTGCATGTTCCCGCCGCCGATGTAGAAGCCCTCGGCACCGCCTGCGCGGAAGGGCTCGTACAGATTCAGGCACGGCACGTGCAGCTCGTCGAGGATCTGCGCCAGCGTGCTCGTCAGCCGCGCGGGGTCCCAGCTCGGGTAGCGCGCCGGATCGACGCGGATCTCGTTCTTCGGGCACAGGTCGACGGCCGAGGGCACGATCAGCGCGGCGAAGGGCACCGAGCGCTTCGCGCAGGCAGCGCGCATGCGCTCGAGCACGACGCGCATCAGCCGGCGCTTGTACGCGGCGGAATCCCACTCCGGGTGGATCGCGAGATCGGCGTCGTAGTAGTCCTGCCAGACCTGGCGCACCGCGGGCTGCTGCTCGACGACGTATTCCTTGTACTCGTCCTGCGCCTGCGCCAGGTACCACTCGATCCAGGGCGGCTGCGGACCGCCGGCCGCGAGTGCGCGCACGCTCGGCGCGCTCCTCGCGCCCGCCAGCTGCGCCAGGCGCGCACGAGCGCCGGCGCCTCCGCGGCGCGCGTCTTGGCCTCGAACTCGGCCAGGAGCTCGGGCGCGAAGACGACCTTGTTGCGCACGAGCTTCTCCGAGCTGTCGAGCGCGAAGAGCTTGTTGCGCACGAGATCGCCGAAGTCGTTCGCCGAGCAGAGCACGAGCACGACGAGGTCGGGCGCGAGGGCGTCGAACTCCTGCCTCCATGCGCAGGCAGGCCTGGTCGGGCCCGTAGCCGACGACGCCGGCGTTGACCATCTCGGGCGCGCCCGGGCAGGCGGCACCCAGGCGTTCGACGAAGGTCTCTTCGAGCGGCACGTCCTCGGCGAAGGCGAAGGAGTCGCCGTAGACCGCGATGCGCGGCCCGTGCTTCGGCACGGCGAGATCGCGCCCGCGGTAGCCCTGCGCGTCGATCTGCGTCGTGACCCAGCGCCGCGCGCCCTCGGGGCCAGCCGACTTCACGCTGCGCGCGCCCGGGATCGGCCGGTAGATCAGCTCGGGGTCGGTGCGGTACATGCGCACGGGCAGCGGGAACCAGCGCGCGAGCGCCGCGTTCGCCGCGACGAGCGCGCCGCCCAGCGAGAGCAGCACGAGTGCGGTCCTGCGCAGCGCCCGGTTCACGCCCCTACTGTACGTTGGTCGCGAGGCGCGCGTCCCGCAGCGAGTCGACCACGCGCAGCGGCAGGCCCTCGGCCAGGAAGGCGTCGACCTCCTTCTGCGTGCCCACGAACCACACGCGGCGCGGCCCGCGCAGCTCCTGCACCAGCCGCTCGCGCGTGTAGAGCCACTTGTTGGCCGGCAGGTTTTCGCCCGACACGCCGTAGGGATCCTTCGGGATCGGCACCTGCGGCGGCGTGACCTCGGCGAAGAAACCCATGCCGAGCTCGCGCGCCCGGCCCCACAGGCCGATGCGCTGGTGCAGCGTGAGCTGCAGCGTGTAGTCCTGCACGAACTGCCCGCTGGTCACGACCAGGTCGCCGGGCTCGGTCGCACTCGGCGAGGCGCTCTGCGAGCGGCTGCACGTTGCGGCCCAGGCCGAGTTCCTCCAGGCGCGCGGTGGTGATCACCACCAGGCCCGCGAGCGCCACGCCGCTGGTGGCGATGCCGGCCCAGAAGCGGCCGCGCAGCGCCAGCACTCCGCCGGCGAGCAGCGCCAGCGCGGTCAGCAGCATGGCCAGCGAGAGATGCTCCTTGAGTTCCCCGGGAATGGGCGAGGTACTCTCGGTCCGGCCGGAGAGGTAGACGATGCCGGCCGCGATCGTGAGCAGCGCACCGACGAGCAGCGACCAGCGCATCCAGGCCGGCGGCGCCGCGAGACGCGCGCGCCAGCAGTCGACGATCAGGATCGCCAGCGCGGGCAGGATCGGCAGCGGGTACGTGCCGAGCTTGGAGCTGCTCGCCTGCAGGAAGGCCAGCGTGAAGAGCACGATCGCGCCCAGGTAGGTGCGCAGCTCCGCTTCCGCCGCCGGCCGCTCGTCCTGCGCCGGTCCGCGCCAGGCCGCGACGCCGCGCTGCCACAGTGCGACCAGCATCGCCGCGCAGCAGGGCAGCGACCAGGGCACGAAAGCCGCCAGCAGCACGCCGCAGTAGTAGAACGGGCTCTGCGCGTGGTTCACCGTGCCGTCGAAGAAGGCCTTGAAGTTCTCGCGCACGTAGAAGAACTCGAGGAAGCGCGGATCGCGCTTCAGCACGGCCAGCGTCCAGGGCAGGTTGAGCGCCAGCGTCACCAGCACCAGCCGCCCCACGTACCCGGTCGAAAGCGCCGCGCGCAGCCCGCGCACGACGCGCAGCAGGAGTGCGCGCACGAGCGATTCCTCGCGCGCCGGCCGCGGCTGGCGGAAGACCTCGAAGGTGGCGATCGAGCCGCCGACCAGGATCAGCGCCAGCGGCCCCTTGGTCATGAAGCCCAGCGCGACCGCGATGCAGTAGAGCCACTTCCAGCGGCTGCCGCGCTCGCTGCGCGCGCGCCACCAGGCGTACCAGGCGCTCCACAGGCAGGCCGCGAAGGGCGCGTCGGTCGTCAGCACCGAGCCCAGCACGAGGAAGTAGCCCGAGCCCAGGATCACGAGCGCGGCCTGCATCCCGCCGCGCTCGCCCAGCAGCCGACGCGCGATCTCCCAGGTCACGAACAGGCTCAGCGTGGCGCACAGGATCGAGGGCAGGCGCGCGGCGATCTCCGAGGGGCCGCATACGAGCTGGCTCGCCGCGCCGAGCCAGTAGAGCAGGATCGGCTTCTCGAAGTAGGGCACGTGGCCGAGCGTCGGGACGATCCAGTCGCCGCTCGCGACCATCTCGCGCGCCGACTCGATGTAGCGGATCTCCGAGGCGATCGGCATGCGCAGCGAGAGCAGCGTGAAGGCGCACAGGCCGAGTGCGACGAGGAAGGCTGCTCGCGCGGGTGCTCGTTCGGGGGTGGGGTCGCTCACGAGTCCATCGTCACGTAGGACGCGAGCCCCAGGCTGCCGAAGGCCACGATCGGCAGCCATGCGGCAAGGTACGGATCGATCTCCCCCTGCAGGCCGAGGTTCTTCATCACGAAGTCCGTGGCGAAGTAGAAGATGCACAGCACCGAGCCGGCGATCACGCCCTCGATCGGCTTGCCGCGCGAACGGCGCATCAGGTACGGCAGGCCGATGCACAGCAGCACGACGTTCGAGATCGGGAAGGAGAAGTCGTACTGCATCAGCATGCGGTACGAGAGGTTGTCGGGGTCGCGCCGCGCGAGCTCCTTCGTCTCGCGATACGAGAGCTCCATCGGGTTCTCGTTCGCGCGATTCGTGGCCAGCACCAGTTCGGGGGTGAACTCGAAGCCCTCCAGCCGGTCGACCGCGCGCTGCTTGTCGACGCCGACCACCTCGCGGTGCCAGCCGTTCTGCAGGTACCAGGCCTTGTCCCCGTGACGCTCCTCGTAGCGCGCGCCCGCCGCCTCGGTGCTGGAGAGGCGATCGGGCGAGCGCAGGATCGCCTCGAGCCCGCGGACCTCGGGCGCCGGCGGACTGCCCGCCTCGGGCCGGAACTCGGTCAGGCGCACGACGCTGCCGTTGAGGTCGCGCACCGACAGGTCGGTGTAGACCTCGTCGAACTTCTCGTGCTCGAGGATGTACTTGGCCGCGTCGCGCTGGCGCCCGAAGCTCGTGCCGGCCAGCTCGCGCAGCCCGAACATCACCACTCCGCAGAGCACCGAGCCCAGGAACACCGGCGCCAGCAGGCGGTGCGTGCCCACGCCAGCGCCGAGCGCGGCCGTCACCTCGCTGTGCTTCAGGAGCCGTGAGCCGGTGTACAGCCCGGCGACGAGCGTCACGAAGGGTCCGACCTGCAGGAACACGAAGGGGATGTTGAGCAGGTAGTAGCGCGCCACCAGTCCGGCTGGCGCACTGCCGCCGTTCTTCCAGGTGCGCAGGTAGTCGTCCAGGTTCGAGGCCATGTCGAGGATCAGGAACAGCCCGATCATGACCAGGAAGGCGGTCGCGTAGGAGGCGATGTAGAGCCGGCCGACGTAGCGGTCGAGCCGTCCGCCGATCTTGAGCCCGCGCCTCATCGCCGCCAGGACCTCCACATCAGCCAGCCGCCGACCGCCAGGCCGAGGCCGTTGACGGTCCAGGCGCACAAGAGCGGCGGCAGGATGTGCTTGGTCGCGAGCTCCTGGCCCAGGCGCATGGCCAGCACGTAGTAGAGCAGCGCCACGCCGACCGCCAGCGCGAGCGCCCCGAGCTGCTTGCCGCGGCCGAGGATCAGGCCCAGCGGCAGCCCGAGGAACAGGTAGACGAAGTAGATCGAGGCGATCGCGCTGCGCTGGTGGACCTCGAAGCGCATCACGTCGGCGCGCTTCTCGTCGACCTTGCCGCCGGCCAGCTCCTCGCGGATGTCGCTCGAGCGCCGGTAGCGCAGCGAGCGGTAGTTCTTGTCCGACTGCTGCTGCAGGTCCTTGAGGTTGAGCCGGAAGGTCGGCCGCGCGCTGGTCACGTCCAGCTGGCCGAAGACGATGCGCGCCTGCTCGAGCTGCACCAGCATCACGTCCTCGCCCTCGAAGCCGAAGCGCACGCGCCGGGCCGCCAGCGTGCGGGCCGGCTCGCCGTTCAGGGCGGGCATGTGGATCACCGCCTGCTTGAAGTCGTTGCCCTCGCGCGAACCCGCGATCAGGCTGAACTTGCCCAGGTGCAGCTCGGTGCGCCCCGGGCTGAGGTTCGTGATCGTGCGCCGCAGCGCGGAGATCGCGGTCTGGTCCTGCAGCGTGCGCACGATCGGCTGGCCCTCGGCGCAGAACCAGAGCGAGAGCGCGCCCAGGCACAGGCACAGCGGCAGCGCCGGCAGCAGCAGGTGGATCGGGTGCACGCCGGCCATGCGGATGGCGGTCCACTCGTTCTCGGCCGCCAGGCGCCCGTAGGTCACGACCAGCGCAAGCAGGAAGCCCAGCGGCAGGAGGTAGGGCAGCAGGTTCGCGAGCAGGAAGGGCAGGAACGAGAGCAGCACGGTCGCGTCCACGCCCGCCAGGCGGTTGACCGCCGAGACCGCGGCACCCGGCAGCGAGAGCACGAGCATGCCGCCCACCGCGAAGGAGAAGTCGACGATCAGCTCGTTCTGGATGTAAAGGAAGAGCTTCAACGCGGGGCGCGGATTCTAGCGCCGCGCACGGTGCGACTGCGAGCGCTAGGCTGCGGCACATGCTTACGCTCTGCGCGCTGCTCGCGTTGCTCTGCGAAGAACCGAAGCCGAGCTGGCGCGCGGCGCCAGCGCTGCTGCACGCGCGCTCGGCGCACGCGCTCGTCAGCACGGGCAAGACGCTCTACGCGCTCGGTGGAACCGGCTCCGACGAGAAAGGCGCGCCGGCCGCGCCGGTGCTCGAGGTCGAACGCTTCGACGGACAGGCCTGGACGGTGGAGACGAAGCTCCCGGGCGCCGGGCTCAACGCGATGGCCGCGGCCCTCGTGGGCGAGCGGCTCTACGTCCTGGGCGGCTTCAACCTGCTGACCAACGTGCCCACCGACGAGCTGCTCGCGTACGACCTGGCGAAGCGCAGCTGGAGCAAGCTCGCGCCGCTGCCCGCGCCGCGCGGCGGTCACGCGGCCGTCGTGCTCGACGGCAGGATCCACCTGCTCGGCGGCGGCAACTCCGTCTCGACGCTGGCCGACCACGACGAGTACGACCCCGCGCGCTCAGGGTCCGAGCAGGATCTTCTTGTTCTCGCCCGCGACGAGCCCGGCGCTCGCGCGCGCGAGCGCACCTTCGAGGCCCTGCGCGCTGAAGACGTAGTTCCCCGGCGGCAGGTGCAGCTGCGGATGGTCCGAGTGCCAGCTGCGTTCGACCGCGCGGTTGAAGCGCGCGCGGTCGATCAGGCTGCCGAAGCGCCGCCCGCCCTCGTCGAGCGCCTCGAGCAGCGCGCCCGGGAAGGCCGTGGCGTCGATCTCGACCGTCGCGGCCGGCTCGACGCGCAGCTCGAGCAGCTTCGGCTCCGTGCCGGCGACGATTTCCAGAGCCTGCGGGAGGGACCAGGCGAGACCGGCCGCGGCGACGACGCTGTAGCGTCCGGGCGCGAGCGGGACGAGCGTCTTGGGCTTCTCCTTGCCGAGCAGCTGGCCGCTGACGGGATTGAGCGCCTCGCCGCCCGCGTCGAAGACGAACACCGAGGCGAACTTCTCCTTGCCCGCCGCGTCGAGCACGCGCACGGGAACGCGGATGCCCGGCTCGAGCGCGAGCACGAGTTCGCGCTTCTCGCCGGCCGCGGCCGGACGCACGGCGCGCGAAACCGTCGCGCCCAGGTCGCCGCCGTAGGCGTGGACGATGTAGTTCCCGTCGGGCAGGCCGGCGAAGCGGAAGCGGCCGTCTGCGTCGGTGAACGTGATGAAGCCCATCGACGGCAGCAGCAGCGGCGCGCGCCGCCCGCCGGCGACGGAGAGCTCGACCGTGGCCTTCGCCAGCGGACGGTCGCCGCCCTCGACCACGCGGCCCTCGATCGCGAAAGGCTCGACCTTGAAGTCGTGCGGCACGTCGCTCGCCTGCGGCACCTCGACGGTCCATTCCGGGCGCGAGTCCTCGAGGATCGCGGTCACGTAGTACGTGCCCGGCGTCTCGAGCGTGGTCTCGTACTCGCCCTCGGGCGTGACGCGTGCGTTCTTCTTGAGATCGTAGATGCCCGCGCCGGCCGGCAACCACTGGATCGCCATCGGCTTCAGGCTCACGCCGTCCTGGAGCACGTGCCCGTGCACGTGGATCGGATTCTTCGGCGGCGCACCGAGCTCGAGATCGACGTCGCCGCCAGCCGCGAGCTCGAGCGTGCGCTCGACGAGGAACGACATGCCCTCGAGCGTGCCTTCCCAGGCGATGCCGGCGGCCTTGAGCTCGGGCTCGTCCGGCCAGGTCGAGACCGACCACACGCCGGGCTCGAGATCGGCGCGATCGAACGCCCCCTGCGCGTTGCACACCGCGAAGAGCTCGCCTTGGCCCTTCGCATTGACCGGCGCCATGTTCACCAGGCGCACACGCCGGCCGTCGGTGAGCTGTCCGTCGGGCCGGTAGACGTGGCCGTGGATGCGGCCGACCGCAGGAGCGGCCGGCGCGGGAGCCGCGGCAGCGGGCGCGCTCTCGGGCTTCGCCGCGAGCGCCTCGCGCTCGCTGGCGAGCGGTTGCGCGTGCTCCGCAGCCGGCGGCGACTTGGGCTGCGCGCTCGCGGAGGGCGGCGCGACGGGCGCGGGCTCGGCCGCGCGCGTGGAGCGGAAGTAGAGCAGCGCGGCCCCGGCGACGAGCACGACACCGAGGGTGATCTTGACTGCGGACGACATGGCCAGACTCCAGACGGGGAACGCGCCGCTCGGCGCGGGAGGACGGAGGATCGGGACGAGCGCGGCGAGCCAATCGGCACTGCCTTCGCGCTCGCGCAGACGTTCACGGAGGCGCGCGTGCGCGCGCGTGATGCGGTGCGTGACCGAGGCGAGCTCGACGCCCTCGCGCCGGGCGATCTCGGCCGGCGTGAGCCCCTCGAAGTAGCGCAAGAGCAGCGTCGTGCGGTGCGGCTCCTCGAGCGCGGTCACGAGTTCGACCAGCCGCCGCTCCGCTTCCGCGCGTGCGAGCAGCTCGTCGGCCGAAGGCAGGGCCTCGCCGCGCGCGCCGGAGCGCTCGACCGCGCTGCGCGAGGCTTCGCGCCGGTGGCTCTCGCGCGCGAGGTTGCGCAGCACGGCGCCCAGCCAGCCGCGCAGGTTCGTGCGCGGCCGGTCGCTCTCGCGCAGCGCGACCACCCAGGCCGACTGCGCCAGGTCCTGCGCCGCGGCCGGGTCGCGCACGAGGCGCTGCGCGAGCTCCTCGATCCAGCGCGTGTGGCGCAGCAGCTCCTCGAGCCTGGGGTTCTGCTCCATCGTCGCCCTACAGGATGGACGAGGCGCGGCGGGCTCCCGCCGGAAACGGCTATTTCGCCAGCGCGCGCGCGGTCTCGTCGAAGAACGCGATGCAGCGCCGGGCGTTCTCCTCGAGCAGCGTGCCCTCGCCGTCCTCGTACTCGAGGCTGAAGAGCCCGTGGAAGCCCTGGCGCTTCAGCTCGGCCAGCATGCCCTGCGCGTCGCCCTTGCCCGTGCCCCAGGGCTTGTCCTTGTCGTCGGCGATGTCCTTGAAGTGCAGCTCGATGATGCGGCCCTCGAGCTTCTTCAGGCATTCGACCGGGACGAGGCCCGAGCGCGGCCAGTGGCCGGTGTCGGAGCACGAGCCGATGCGCTTCGAGCGCCCCTTCACGGCCTCGAGCACGGTGTCGGGATTCCAGTAGCGCGAAGGCTTGGGATGATTGTGGATCGCGGCGTTGATGCCGAATTCGTTGCACAGCTTGTCGACGAGTTCACAGGCATCCGGCGCCGGCTCGCAGCTGATGTTCTCCAGTCCCATCTGCCTGGCGAACTCGAAGACTTTGCGCGCCTCCTTCTCGTCCTTGCCGAATTCGACGACGCCGAAGCTGACGGCCTTGACGCGCGCCGTGGCGAGCTTCTTCAGCAGCGCCACGCGCTGTTCGTCCGTCATGTCGGCGCCGACCTTCAGGTCTTTCTGCTCGGGGCTGAGCGCCTGGCCGGGATAGAGCTCGATGTACTTGAGGCCGAGCTTGGACGCGGTGTCGATCGCCTCGAAGGCCGTGCGGTCGCGGAAGGTCCAGGCCTGCACGCCGAGGCGCCAGCCGAGCTTCTCGGCCGCGGCGTCGTCGCGCGCGGGCTGCTGCAGGGAGAGCGGGACGAGGAGCAACAGCACGCCGGGGATCAGTGTTCGCAACATGATTGCGCAGTCTATCCGCAGGCGCAGTACCATGCGATCTGCCCATTCGGGCTCACCCCAGGAACAGGAAGGAGTCCCCCCATGCTCTCTGGAATCCGATTCGCCTCCATACTCACACTCGTACTCTGCAGCGCCTGTGCATCGAATTCGCCCACGGCCGGGAGTACGCACGTCATTCCCGCCTCGGCCCAGAAGCCCGAGCTGAAGGATTTCAGCATCGAGGGCTTCTACTCCGAGGCCTGCAGCTGCTCGACGCCCTGTCCCTGCGAGCTCACCGGTCCGATCATGAGCTGCAAGGGCGTCGGCGCCTACCAGTTCGACAAGGGCAAGTACGGCAGCGACGATTTCTCGGGCTGCCGCCTGGCGTACTCGCTCTACATCGGCAAGGCCGTGCAGCTCTACATCGACGCGCCCGATGCGGGCAAGCGCGCCGCGCTGGAGAAGTTCGCGCGCGTGGCGCTGGCCGCCTTCGGCCCAGTCACCGCGGTGCACGAGTCCAAGGTCGAGCTCTCGGGAAAGGACGGCGCCTACACGATCAAGGTCGACGGCGGCAAGGTGATGAGCTGCACCAGCGAGCCGATGCTGGGCGGCGACAAGAAGACGCCGATCGTGCACAGCAACACCTTCGACACGCTCAACCCGGTCATGTACCAGGCCCAGTGCCTGGGCTGCACCTACAGCGACGGCGAGATGAGGATCACGCTGGACAAGGGCAACAACTCGTATTTCAACGCGCACATGAAGGCCAGCGGCAAGCTCTGAGCCGCGGCTGAGTTCTACGCACAAGTCGGAGCGGACCGCCGCGGCCGCTCCGCTACGATCAGGCGGCCATGCCGGCCGCTCCTCCCCTGCCGCAGGGTCTCTCCGAGCCGAAGGCGCGCGAGCGCCTGCAACTCGAGGGGCCCAACGAACTCGAGCGCGACAAGCCGCCGGGCCTGTTGCGCTCGATCGTCGCGGTGCTGCGCGAGCCGATGCTGCTCCTGCTGCTCGCCGCGGGCGCGATCTACCTCGTGCTGGGCGACCGCACCGAGGCGCTCACGCTGCTCTTCTTCGTGGCGTGGTGATCACGATCACGCTGGTGCAGGAGCGCAAGACCGAGCGCGCGTTGACGGCGCTGCGCGACCTCTCCAGCCCGCGCGCGCTGGTCGTGCGCGGCGGCGAGCGGCGCCGCATCGCGGGGCGCGAGGTCGTGCGCGGCGACCTGCTCGTGCTGGCCGAGGGCGACCGCGTGCCCGCGGATGCGCGGCTCGTCGGCGGCGGACTGCTGGAGCTCGACGAGTCGATGCTCACCGGCGAGTCGGTGGCGGTCTCGAAGAGCGGCGCCGAGGCGCGCGTCTTCGCCGGCACGCTGGTCGTGCGCGGGCAGGGCCTGGCCGAGGTGAGCGCGACGGGCCTGAAGACCGAGATGGGCCGCATCGGCACCGCGCTCGCGTCGCTCGAGAGCGGCCGCACGCCGCTGCAGCAGGAGGTCGGGCGCATCGTGCGCACGATCTCGTTCGTCGGACTCGGGCTGTGCGCGGCGCTGGTGCTGCTCTACGGACTGCGCGGCGACGGCTGGCTGCAGGGACTGCTCGCGGGCATCGCGCTCGCGATGGCGGTGCTGCCCGAGGAATTCCCGGTCGTGCTGACGGTCTTCCTGGCCATCGGCGCCTGGCGCATCTCGAAGAGCCGCGTGCTCACGCGGCGGCTGCCGGCGGTCGAGGCGCTCGGCTCCGCGACCGTCCTGTGCACCGACAAGACCGGCACGCTGACGGAGAACCGCATGCGCGTCGCGCGCTTGCAGGCGGGCGAGGCATTGCACGTAGTGGACGGCGCCGGACTGCCCGAGGCGGTGCACGAGGTGGTCGAGTTCGGGATCCTCGCCAGCCAGCGCGATCCCTTCGACCCGATGGAGCGCGCCTTTCACGCTCTCGGGCAGGATGCGCTGCGCGGCACCGAGCACCTGCACGAGGAGTGGGAGCTCGTGCGCGAGTACCCGCTCTCGCCCGAGCTGCTCGCGATGTCGCACGTCTGGCGCTCGCCGGATGGCGCGCAGCTCGTCGTCGCAGCCAAGGGCGCCGCCGAGGCGATCGCCGACCTGTGCCATCTCGACGCGTCCGCGCAGGCCGTGCTGCGCGCGCACGTGGCCGAGATGGGCGCCGACGGGCTGCGCGTGCTGGGCGTCGCGCGTGCCTTCTTCGCGGCCCGGGAGCTCCCCAGCATCCAGCACGACTTCGATTTCGAGCTCGTCGGCCTCGTGGGCCTCGCCGATCCGGTGCGCGCGGGCGTGCCCGCCGCGGTGGCCGAGTGCACGGCCGCGGGCGTGCGCGTGGTGATGATCACCGGCGACTCGCCCGAGACCGCGCGCGCCATCGCGCGCACGATCGGCCTCGACGACTCGCAGCCTCCGCTGACCGGCCGCGAGCTCGAGGCGCTCTCGGACGACGAGCTCGCGCGGCGCCTGCCCGGCCTGCACATCTTTGCGCGCGTCGTGCCCGAGCAGAAGCTGCGCCTCGTGCAGGCGCTGCGCGCGCAGGGCGAGGTGGTCGCGATGACCGGCGACGGCGTCAACGACGCGCCGGCGCTCAAGGCCGCGCACATCGGCGTCGCCATGGGCGGCCGCGGCACCGACGTCGCGCGCGAGGCGGCGGCGCTGGTCGTGACGGACGACGACTTCAGCTCGATCGTCGCCGCGGTGCGCCTGGGCCGACGCATCTACGACAATCTGCGCCGGGCGATGGCCTACGTCGTCGCCGTGCACGTGCCGATCGCGGGCCTGTCGCTCCTGCCCGTGCTGCTCGGCTGGCCGCTGGTGCTCTTCCCCGTGCACATCGTCTTCCTCGAGCTCGTGATCGATCCGGCGTGCTCGATCGCCTTCGAGGCCGAGCCCGAGGAGCCGGGCCTGATGCGCCGGCCCCCGCGCAAGGTGGGAGCGAGCCTCTTCAGCCGCAAGCTGCTCTGGATGTCGCTCCTGCAGGGCGCCTGCCTGCTCGCCGTGACGCTCGCCGTCTTCCGCCTGGGCTGGAAGCAGACCGGCTCCGAGAGCTCGGCGCGCGCGCTCGCCTTCGCGGCGCTGATCGCGGGCAACGTGGCGCTGATCCTCGTCAACCGCTCCTGGGAGCGCAGCCTGTTCGCGACGCTCGTCACGCGCAACATGGCTTCGTGGGCCGTGATCCTCGGCGCGAGCGCGATGCTCGTGCTCGTGCTCGAAGTCCCCTTCCTGCGTGAGCTGTTCCACTTCGGCCCGGTCGCGGGAGCGCACCTCGCACTGGCGCTCGGCGCCGGTTTCCTGGCCCTCTCCTGGTTCGAGATCTGGAAGCTCTTTTCAAGACGCGCCGCCAAACCCATGCTCGGGGAATGAGCCAGCGCTTCCTCGACCTCTCGCACGCCGTCGAGCACGGCGTCGTCACCTACAAGGGCCTGCCCGCACCGGTCATCTGCGACTATCTCAGCCGCGCCGACTCGCGCGCGCACTACGCGCCCGGGACGGAGTTCGCGATCGGCCGCATCGACATGGTCGCCAACACCGGCACATACGTCGACTCGCCCTTCCATCGCTACGCGAACGGCAAGGACCTCGCGCAGTTGCCGCTCGAGTCGCTGGCCGAGCTCGACGCGCTCGTCGTCGATCTCCCGCGCGGCGCGCGCGCGCTCGAGCCCGCCGTGCTCGCCAAGCTCGAGCTCGCCGGCCGCGCCGTGCTCGTGCGCACGGGCTGGTCGAGGCACTACGCGACCGAGCAGTACTTCGAGGGCCATCCCTTCGTGACGCGCGCCGCCGCCGAGCTGCTCGTCGCGCGCGGCGCGAAGCTCGTGGGCATCGATTCGCTCAACATCGACGACACCAAGGACGGCACGCGGCCCGCCCACACGCTGCTGCTCGGCGCGGAGATCCCGATCGCGGAGCACCTGACCAACCTCGCCGACCTTCCGCGCGAGGGCTTCCGCTTCACGGCCGTGCCGGTGAAGGTGAAGGCCTTCGGCACGTTCCCGGTGCGGGCCTACGCGCGTTTGGATTGACGCCCGCCGCGAGGCCGGGGAACATGTCTCCCGCGTGACCCACCACCTCCCCCACCTCTGAATGCATGCCGGCCGAGGGTCCTCGGCCTGCATCGACGCGCCGCGCGCGCCCGCCTAGCTCACGCCTGGGCCGGCTGCTCGGCCCCCGGAGCCAGCGACATGAGCAGCCAGACCCAGGAGCCCCTCTCCGTCCTCGAGAACGTCGTGCGCGAGGTGATCCGGCCCGCCGCACAGGGAGTCGACACGCGCGGCGAGTTTCCCGCGCAGAGCATCGAGGCCCTCGGCCAGTCCGGCCTGCTCGGCGCGGTCGCGGCCAAGGAAGTCGGCGGCCTCGGCGGCGGCATCCGTCTCGCCTCGCGCATCTGCTCGCGCCTCGCGTCGGACTGCGGCTCGACGGCGATGGTCGCGATGATGCACTACTCGGGCAGCGCGGTGCTCGAGCGCTACGCGTCGACGGAGACCCGCAAGCAGGCCGCCGCGGGCAAGCACCTGAGCACGCTGGCGTTCTCGGAGGCCAGCTCGCGCAGCCAGTTCTGGGCGCCGACGAGCACGGCGAAGAAGGAGAAGAGCGGCGTGCGCCTCGACGCGAAGAAGAGCTGGATCACGTCGGCGAAGCACGCGACCGCCTACGTCTGGTCGAGCAAGCCGCTCGCGGGCACGGGCGCGAGCACGCTCTGGCTCGTGCCGAACGGCACGCAGGGCCTCGCGGTGCAGGGCAACTTCGACGGCCTCGGCCTGCGCGGCAACGACAGCTCGGCGGTGATCGCGGACAACGTGCTCGTGCCCGAGTCGGCCATGCTCGGCGCCGACGGCGCGGGCTTCGAGATCATGATGGAGACGGTGCTGCCGATCTTCAACGTGCTCAGCGCCTCGGTCTCGGTCGGTCTGATGGAGGGCGCCATCGAACGCACGGTGCTGCACACGCAGCAGCACGCGCTTCGAGCACACGGGCGAGGCGCTGCGCGACCTGCCGACGGTGCGCGCGCACGTCGCGCGCATGCGCATCCAGACCGACATGGCCAAGGCGCTGCTCGAGGACACGCTCGCGGCACTCGAGGCCGGCCGGCCGGATGCGATGCTGCGCGTGCTCGAGTGCAAGGCGGCCGCGGGCGAGACGGCGCTCGCGGTGGTCGACATCGGCATGCGCGTCTGCGGCGGCGCCGCATTCCGCAAGGACGTCGGCGTCGAGCGCATCTTCCGCGACGCGCGCGCGGCGAGCATCATGGCGCCGACCAGCGACGCGCTCTACGACTTCATCGGCAAGGCCGTCACCGGCCTGCCGCTCTTCTGAGGGCCTGCGCGATGCGCACCACGTTCCTGCTCGGCGCGGTCGCCTACGACGCCAAGGTCGTCACGATCTGGGAGGGCTTCCGCGCCTTCTTCCAGGGGCACGGCTTCGACTTCGACTTCGTGCTCTACTCGAACTACGAGCGCCAGGTCGAGGCGCACCTCTCCGGCGCGGTCCACTGCGCCTGGAACTCGCCGCTCGCCTGGATCGAGACCGAGCGCGCCGCGCGCGCGCGCGGACGCAAGGCCAGCGCGATCGCGATGCGCGACACCGACCGGGATCTCACCTCGCTGATCGTCGTGCGCGCGGATTCGAAGCTGCGCTCGCCGGCGGAGCTGCGCGGCGCGCGCGTGGCGGTCGGCGCCAGCGACTCGCCGCAGGCGACGCTGATCCCGCTCGGCCACCTGCGCCGCGCGGGGCTCGAGCCCGGGCGCGATGTCGAGGTGCTGCGCCACGACGTGCTCGTCGGCAAGCACGGCGATCACGTCGGCGGCGAGCGCGACGCGGCGCGCGCGCTGCTCGCGGGCGCGGCCGACGCGGCCTGCATGATCGACGCGAACCACCTCGTCTTCTCGCGCGACGGCACGCTGCCGGTCGGGAGCACGCGCGTGCTGGCGCAGACCGCGCTCTACGACCACTGCAACTTCACGGTGCTCGACGACGCGCCCGCGGCGGGCGTCGCGCGCTTCCTCGAGCTGCTGCTCGCGATGCGCTACGACGACCCGGCCGTGCGCCCGCTGATGGACCTGGAGGGGCTGAAGCAGTGGCGCCCGGGCCGTACGAGCGGCTACGCGCTGCTCGAGGCGGCCGTCGACGCCTTCGGCACGCTCGAACCCTTCCTGCGCGAGGTCGCGCAACGGTGATCGAGCTCGACCTCGGCGCGCTCGGCTTCGAGCGCGGCGCGCACCTGCTCGTGCAGCGCGCGCTGCGATCGCTGCACTCCGGCGCCGAGCTCGCCGTACGCGGCAGCTCCGACGGCCTCGCGGCGCACCTGCGCGCCTGGGCCGCGCGCGCGGCCACGCATTCGTGCGGGTCGAGGGCTCGGGCGCCGTGCTCACGCGCGGCTCGGCCGCCGCCGGTCGCTGGTCCGGTGCGGAACAGGCTGGGACAGCGACGGATGCCGTGGAGCACGCGCCGCTCACCTGGGGCCTCGCTGCGCGCGGCGCGCTCGTCGAGGCGGGACGCCGGCGTTCGACTTCACGCTCGCCGACAAGCAGGTCGTCTGGGCCGACGACGCCGCCGCGCCTCTACGCGCAGGCCGCCGCCGCGCAGTGGGATCCGGCGACCGCGATCCCCTGGAAGAGCGCGTTCGAGCTGCCCGACGAGATCGAGGACGCGGTGGTGCAGGTCATGACCTACCTGGTCGAGAACGAGACGCGGCGCTGCTCGTCCCGGCGCGCTTCCTCGCGCGCCTGCACCCGCACTTCCGCGAGGTGATGCAGCTGCTCGCCATCCAGGCCGCCGACGAGGCGCGCCACATCGAGGTCTTCACGCGCCGCGCGCGGCTCAAGCGCGCGGAGCTCGGGCTCTCGACCGCGGGCGGACAGGCGTCGCTCAAGACGCTCCTCGACGAGCCCGACTTCGCGCTCGCGTCGTTCCTGCTCTCGGTGCTCGGCGAGGGCAGCTTCCTCGTCGCTGCTGCGCTTCCTCGACGCGCACGCACCCGATCCGGTCACGCGCGCGGTCGCGCAGCTCGCGGCGCAGGACGAGGCGCGCCACGTGGCGTTCGGCATCGCGCACCTGCGCCGGCACGCCGAGCTGGATCCGCACCTCCGCGAGCGCCTCGCTGCCGCCGTCGAGCGCCGCCACGACGCGCTGGCGCACACCGCCGGCCTCAACGAGGAGGTGTTCGACGCGCTCGTGCTGCTCGCGGCCGGCGCCTTCGAGCCGCAAGCGATCGCGCGCGGTCACGCGCTCGTGCAGGAGCTGGAACGCGAGATGGACGCGGGCCGCAAGAAGCGCCTCGCGCGCCTGGGCTTCCCGGAAAACGAGGCGCAGTCGCTCTCGCGACTGCACACCCGCAACTTCATGTGAGCCCGCTGCGGCTCAGACGAGGTGATAGCTCGTCCCGCGCGCGACGCCCTTGGTGCGCACGCGCTTGTCCTCGATCAGCTTCTTGAGCGGCAGCCGGATCGTGCGTGTATCGGTCGAGAGCGCCGCCGCGATCTCCTCGCCGCGCTGGCCCGGGTGCTTCTCGAGGTGCGCCAGCAGCGCACCGGCGAGGTTGGCCACATCCGTGCTGCTGCGCCGGCCCCCGTTGGGACGCGCACCGCCCTTGGAGCCGGCCGCCGCGACCACGCCCTGGACCGCGAGGCAGGCGCTGAGCGTCGCGCGTGCTTCGTCGAGCGCCTGGCGCACGACCGGGTCCTGGGTCGATCCCAGAGCCTTGTCGATCGAGCGCAGCGCCGCGACCACGTGGCGTACGGAGGGGTTCGTACGCGCCTTCTTGCGCTCCGCGCGGGCCTTCAGGTCCGCGATCTTGCGCTCCAGATCGGCGATGCGTTCTTCTTCCGATCGCCGTGCACGAGTATCCGAGTTCGACATGTTCAGCGCTTCCGGGTCGAATCGAGGCCCTGGCGGATGACTCCGCAGCGGTACCTTCGAGTTCTGACCAGCATTTCTGTGAGTGGGGTCTTGGGAGGGAGAAGTTGGGGAGCGCAGGTTCTGCTCGAGCGCACTGGAGTTGGGCCTCGAGTCGGCAGGGGCACGCTGCGTCGTCGCCACCAAATCCGAAGGACGGGAAGCTCCCGAACGTTTCTTTCGATCGACTTCGGTATCAGTACGAATCGTCATCTGCACGCGAGCGCGAGATTTTTTCCCGCTCTGCGTGCCCGGCGCGGCGGAGCTGTCCAGCAGGGACTGGACGCCGCCATCGGTGGGTTGGGCGACTCTCATCAGCTTCCCGGACTGCCTGCTATGGCATGCAGGCAGCGTGAGAACTTCGACAGTCGAAGTATGCAGTCCCGTCATGAGCGAGTCTACGGTTGCCCTTTGGTGAAGGGCGCTGCGGCTCCGGTTAGCGCCCGCCTACGCCGTGTGTCGGATGCGCGAGGCTGACGAGCACCAATGCGATATTGGCCGCCACCATGGCCCCGAGCAGCAGCACGATCCACATCCAGGGCCGCTTCCGAAGGAATTCGCGCACGTTCAAGGCCCCTGGAAATGGAGTTCGAGCGACTGGATCAGGCCGCTCTTCTCGTCGGTCACGAGCAGGGTGCTCGGGATAGGCGCCTTGTACTCGGCGCGCGGCACGAAGGCGAAGATCGCCACCTTCGATTCCCCCAGCGCCTCGATCTCGATCTCCTCCGAGGAGATGCGCCATTCGATCGCGGGCTGGCCGGGCGCCGGGGCGGCCAGGGCGAGCCTGTAGGAGGCGGGCTGGGCCGACTTGTTCTGCACGTGGATCGTGAACAGGTTCTGGATGCGCTCGTTCTCGATCGAGTAGGGCATCCCGCGCGCGCGCAGGACCGTGACCTCGAAGGAGCTGCGCTTCGCGGCGGTCAGCCCGAAGACCAGCAAACCGACCAGCGCCAGGCCGGCGTAGAGGAACAGGCGCGGGCGCAGGAGGCGCTTCTGCTGCCCGCGGAAGCCGCGCTGCGAGTCGTAGCGCACCAGGCCCTCGGGCCGGCCGATCTGGCGCATGATCGAGTCGCAGGCGTCCACGCAGTTGGTGCAGCCGATGCACTCCATCTGCAGGCCGTTGCGGATGTCGATCCCGGTCGGGCAGACGTTGACGCAGCTGCGGCAGTCGATGCAGTCGCCTTCGACCTTGCCCACGGCGCCGCGCGGCTCGCCGCGCTGCTCGTCGTAGCCCACGACCACCGTGTCGTCGTCGATCAGCGCCGACTGCAGCCGGCCGTAGGGGCACATGATCACGCAGAACTGCTCGCGGAACCAGGCGAAGTCGAAGTAGATGATCGCCGAGAGGCTGAGCGTCCAGGAGAACGCCAGCCAGTGCCCCGAAGGTCCGGCGAGCAGCGCGGGCAGCAGTTCGTCGACGGGCAGGAAGTAGGCCAGCAGCGTGTGCGTGATCAGCAGCGTGAGCAGCAGGAAGGCGAGCTGCTTGGTCGCCTTGCGCCAGAGCTTGTCGAAGCTCAGCGGCCCCTGGTTGCGGCGCAGGCGCTCGTTGCGGCTGCCCTCGAGCCAGGTCTCGATGCGCCGGTAGACGCCCTCGAGGAAGACGGTCTGCGGGCAGGCGTAGCCGCACCAGATGCGGCCCCAGAGTGCCGTCATCGCGAAGAGCGCGAAGCAGAAGCCGGTCAGCAGGAAGAAGACCAGGAAGAAGTCCTCGCGCGTGAACGTGTGCCCGATGAGGTAGGCCGTGCGATTGGGCACGTCGAGCCGGATGGCGGGGAAGCCGCCGATGCGGATCCAGGGCACGGCGACGTAGAAGGCGATCAGCAGCGCGAAGACGAGGTTGCGGCGCGCGTGCCAGCGTCCCGACACGTCGGCCGGCTGGAGCATGTTGCGCGAGCCGTCCGCGTTGATCGAGTAGAGCGTGTCGAGGTCCGGCCGGCGCCGGATTCCGCGTTTGACCTCGGTGCTCATCGCGCTGTCCCGCTACTTGGGCTTGTCGCCCGCGCCGGCCTTGGGCGCCGGCGGCGGCGCGGCGGCGGCCTTTTCCTTGTCCCATTCGGCCGTGGGCCTGCCCTGCGGCGCCTTGCCGCCCGGCACGTTGAGCCCCTTGCGCGTCAGCACGAACGAGACCACCTGGCGCACGCGCACCGGGCCGAGCTGGTCCTTCCAGGACTGCATGCCCTTGTCGAGCACGCCGTTCATGACCGTGCCGTAGATCTGCAGCGGATCGGGGCCGTGCAGCCAGAAGTCGTCGGTCAGGTTCGGGCCGATGTCGCCGCCCTGGTCGGCGCGGTGGCACTGCACGCACTTCTGCTGGAAGATCTTCGCGCCCGCGTCCACCTGCGCCGGGACCTTGGTCATCAGGAGCAGCGAGTCGTTCGTGACCTCCTTGCCCATGTCGCGCGCGATCTGCTCCGCCGCGGCGGTCTCGACCTCCTTGTCCCAGGCCTGCCCCTGCGTGTAGCCGATGGCGAAGGTCTGGTAGAAGAGCCAGTAGCCGACCGAGAAGACGATCGCGCCGTAGAGCGTGAACAGCCACCAGTTGGGCAGGCGGTTGTCGTACTCCTCGATGCCGTCGTAGCTGTGACCGAGAGTGATGTTGCTGTCGTGCTCAACCATGAGTGTGCTCCTCGGGCGACTCGGACCGGCCTTCGTCGTCGAAGGGCAGGCGCGCGAGCTCGGCGATTCGGCGCGGATCGCGCATGCGGAAGACCACGCGCCAGACGACCGCCAGGAAGAAGACGAAGAAGAAGACCAGTGCGATCAGGGGCAGCTCGAGCCACTCGTTGCCGCGGAAGAAGTCCTGGAACATCTCACTTCACCTCCGCGGCCTTCGAGAGCGCCGGCGGCTCGTGCGTCAGCCCGAGCTGCTGCAGGTAGCCGATCAGCGCCACCACCTCGGAGTCCGGCGCGATCTCGACGCTGCCCGACTTGCGCAGGTCGTCGGCGATGCGCCGGCCCTGCGCAATGGCGAGCTCGCGCGCCTCGTCGATGGTCGCCTGCTCGTAGGGCACGCCCAGCGTGCGCAGGACGCGCAGCTTGGCGGGCGTCTTCGAGTAGTCGACCGTGCTCGTGTGCAGCCAGGCATAGCTGGGCATGATCGAGCCGGGCGAGGTCGAGCGCGGATCGCGCAAGTGCTGGTAGTGCCACAGGTTCGGATAGCGCCCCGCCAGGCGGTGCAGGTCCGGCCCGGTGCGCTTCGAGCCCCACTGGAAGGGATGGTCGTAGATGTACGACTCGGGCCGCGAGTAGTCGCCGTAGCGCAGCGTCTCGTGGCGGAAGGGCCGCACCATCTGGCTGTGGCAGACGTAGCAGCCCTCGCGCACGTAGATGTCGCGGCCCTCGAGCTCCAGCGGCGTGCAGGGCACCTCCTGGTAGCGGCTGGCGGCGGCGACCATCTCGCTCTTGCCCGGCGAGGTCGCGGCCACGCCGTAGTCCTTGTTGACGATCGTGGGCACGAGCTCGATCAGGCCGCCGACCAGGATCGCGAAGAGCACCAGCACGGTGAAGAGCAGGGTCTTGCCTTCGAGCAGCGCGTGCCAGCGCACCTCCTGCTGCTGGAAGCGCCGGTAGTAGGCCGCCGAGACGACCACCACCAGCACGCCCAGCGCCGCCACCACAGCGCTGGCGATCGGGCCGGAGAGGCCGAAGGCGACCGCGATGGCCAGCGCCACGCAGGAGAGCAGGATCGGCGGGCTGAACAGCAGCTTGCCGGCCGGGACCGACTCGCGCACCTGTGCAACCGGGACGTCGACGCCGTCGCGCACGGCGCGCCCGCTGCGGATCGTCATGAACAGGTTCCAGGCCATCAGCAGGAAGCCGGTGAAGAAGGCCGAGCCGCCCACGAGGCGCATCACGTACAGGAACTGGCCGCTCTTCAGCACCTCGACGAAGTCCGTGTTCTTGAGGAAGCCCTCGCCGTCGAGCGCCTGGAAGAAGAGACCCTGGTTGATGCCGTTGACCCACATCGCGCCGATGTAGAGCAGCATCCCGAAGGTGCTCAGCCAGAAGTGCGCGTCGGCCAGCCTGATGGACCAGAGCCTGGTCCCCCACAGGCGCGGGACGAGCCAGTAGAACATCCCGGCCGCCATGCCCGCGTTCCAGCCCAGCGTGCCGCCGTGCACGTGCCCGATGATCCAGTCGGTGTAGTGCCCGAGCGCGTTGACGCTCTTGATCGAGAGCAGCGGCCCCTCGAAGGTCGACATGCCGTAGAAGGTCACGCCGACCACGAAGAACTTGATCACCGGGTCGGTGCGCAGCTTGTCCCACGCGCCGCGCAGCGTCAGCAGGCCGTTGAGCATGCCGCCCCAGCTCGGCGCCCAGAGCATCAGGCTGAAGACCATGCCCAGCGTCTGCGCCCACTCGGGCAGCGCGCTGTAGAGCAGGTGGTGCGGGCCGGCCCAGATGTAGAGGAAGACGAGCGACCAGAAGTGCACCACCGAGAGCCGGTAGGAGTACACCGGCCGGCCGGCGGCCTTGGGCAGGTAGTAGTACATGATCCCCAGGATCGGCGTGGTCAGGAAGAAGGCCACCGCGTTGTGGCCGTACCACCACTGCACCAGCGCGTCCTGCACGCCGCCGAAGACCGGGTAGCTGTGCAGGATGCTGGTCGGGATCTGCAGGTTGTTGACGATGTAGAGCACCGGCACCGTCACGACCGTCGCGATGTAGAACCAGATCGCGACGTAGAGGTTCTTCTCGTTGCGCCTGGCGATCGTGAGGAAGAAATTGATCGCGAAGACCACCCACACCAGCGCCACCGCGATGTCGATGGGCCAGATCAGCTCGGCGTACTCCTTGCCCTGCGTCAGCCCGAGCGGCAGGGTGATCGCGGCCGCGACGATGATCAGCTGCCAGCCGATGAAGTGCGTCCAGCTCAGGAAGTCCGAGCCCAGGCGCGTGCGCAGCAGGCGCTGCATCGAGTGGTACACGCCGGCGAACATCATGTTGCCGACGAAGGCGAAGATCGCCGCGTTGGTGTGCAGCGGCCGCAGCCGGCCGAAGGTCGTCCAGGGCTGGCCCAGGTTGGCCTGCCAGAAGGAGAGCTGCGAGGCGATGATCACGCCCAGGAGCAGCCCCACCACGCCGAAGACGATCGAGGCGACGAGGAAGGCGCGTACGACGGCGTCGTCGTACTCGACACGGCGTGTGTCCGTGGTTGCGGGTTTCATGTTCGTGTCAGGGTCGGTTGCGGGAGGATTCGGGTTCGTCGTCCAGGGGCAGCAGCGAAAGGCGTTCGGCGTGCTCGAAGTCGCGCTGGTGCAGCGAGAACAGGAGCAGCAGCACTCCCCCGCCGACGAAGACCAGGCTGACGAAGACCAGCACGATCAGGACGTCCATGCGGTCCTCCGCGCCGAGAGGCGCAGCGTGGTCAGCGAGAGGAAGCACAGCGAGGAGAGCGGCATCAGCACGGCCGCGACGAGCGGGCCGACGAGGCCGGCGAAGCACAGCGCCACGACCGCGGCGTTGTAGACCAGCGCCAGCACGAGGTTGGTGCGGATCACCGACGAGAGGCGCCGTGCCCAGTCGAGCGTGACGCGCACGGCCGAGACGCCGTCGCCGAGGAAGAACAGGTCGGAGCGCGCCGGCAGCCCCGGCCGGTCGACCGCGGGCGTCGCGGCGCAGCTCGCCGCGTCGAAGGCCGGCGCGTCGTTGATGCCGTCGCCGACCATCCAGGTGTCGCCGCGGTCGAGCTCGCGCACGTAGCGCGCCTTGTCCTCGGGCGCCAGCGCGCCGTGCACGCGTTCGGCCGGCAGGCCCAGCTCGACGCCCACGCGCGCCGCGCGCTCGGGCTGGTCGCCGGAAAGGAGGTGCACCGCGTAGCCGCCCTGCTGCAGTCGCTCGAGCTCCAGGCGCGCGTCGCGCTTGAGTTCCTCCACGAGCTCGATGCGCGCGAGCACGCGCTCGCCCGCACGGAAGACCGTGGCGCCCTCCCCGCGCTCGAGCTGCCAGCTCTGCCCGGCGCGGCGCAACTCCAGACCGCGGCCGGCGATCTCGCGCACCTCGAGCTCCGGATCGACGGGCGTGGGCCCGCCGCCGGCGAGCTCGGCGTGGATCGCGCGGCTGACGGGGTGCAGGCTGCGCGCGGTCGCATCGGCGAGCAGCGCGCGCGCGTCCGGGTCGAGGTTCGCCAGGCCGGCGCGCGATCCGTCGGTGAGGCGCAGCGCTCCGCGCGTCAGCGTGCCGGTCTTGTCGAACAGGATGTGGCGCACGGCCAGCACGCGCTGCAGGAAGCCCGGCTCGCAGAGGAAGATCCCGCGTCGGCGCAGGGCCGAGTGGACGAGCTCGTGCGCCAGCGGCAGCGCCAGCCCCAGCGCGCAGGGACAGGTCACGACCAGCACCGAGAGCGCGACGCGCGCGGCGCGCTCGGGTCCCGCGTGCAGCCAGACGGCGAAGGCCGCGGCCGCCAGCAGCAGCACTCCCGCGACGTAGTACGTGGCGAAGCGGCTCGTGCCGGTCTTGACGTGCGCGCTGCGCTGCGAGGACTCGCGCGTGCCGAGCAGCGACTGCAGGCGCGAAGCCGCGAAGGCCTCGCTCGCGCACAGACGCACAGGCGCGTCGCCGCCCTGGAAGGCGCCGGCCGGCACGCTCGCGCCGCGCGCGAAGGACTGCGGGCGCGACTCGCCCGTGATCCAGTCCAGGCTCATGGTCGCACGCTCGTCGAGCAGCGTGCCTTCGACCGGCACGAGGTCGCCGGGCAGGATCCAGAGCTCGTCGCCCGGCGCGATCGCAGCCGCGGCCACGGTCTCGAGCGCGCCGCCGCGCCAGCGGCGCGTGTAGAGGTCGTCGACGCCGTCGCTCTTCAGGATCGAGAGCCTATTGCGCTGCAGCACGCGCTCCTGCAGCCAGCGCCCGAGCACCATCAGCGCGATGAAGATCGTGATCGTGTCGAAGTAGGCCGCCTCGGGCCCGCGCGCCAGCCAGGCCCAGACCGAGCCGCCGTAGCCCAGCGCGATGCCCAGCGCGATCGGCAGGTCGAGGTGCACGATGCGCCGGCGCAGGCTCTCGTAGGCCGAGCGCAGGAACAGCGATCCGCCCGCGAGCAGCGCGATCGTCGCCAGCGCGAAGCTCCAGCGCCCGAGCACCGTGTAGAGCGCGCCTTCGCCCGGCGCGAGCCCGGCGTAGTAGCACAGGCTGAAGATCATCACGTTGAGCGCCGCGGCGCAGCTGATGCCCAGGCGCACGACCAGCGCGCGCGAGGCCCCCAGGTCGCCCTTGCGCGCGGCGCCGAAGCGGTAGCCGAAGCGCTCGGCCGCGCGCAGGTAGTGCACCAGGTCGAGCTCGCTCGAGTGCCAGGCGAACTCCGCGCGTCCGAGCGCCGGGTTGATGCGCAGCTCGACGGCACCGGGCTCGCGGTTCCAGAGCTGCTCGAGCAGCCAGACGCAGGCCGCGCAGTGCACGCCCTGCACGTCGAGCGCGAGGCGCTGCAAGCCTGTCGCGCTGCGCGGCGCCGCGACGAGCAGCGGCTCGAGCCAGGCGAAGGAGTTCGGGCGCAGCTCGGGCGGCGGCGCGTCGCTGCCCGCGCGCAGCTCGTAGTAGCGTTCGAGGCCTTCGCTGCGGATCAGCTCGTAGACGCTGCGGCAGCCCTCGCAGCAGAAACGGCCGAGCTCGGCGCGCCAGCTCGCGCCCAGCGGCAGTGCGCAGTGCAGGCAGCTGCTGCGCGCTCACCACAGCAGCACCTCGTGGAAGCGCGCGTGCGGCAGCCACTCGAGCGCGGCCAGGCCGCGCAGCGCGAGCTGCAGGCCCATCAGCAGCGCGAGCGCAGCGCCGGCGCGGAAGAACGACAGGCGCAGGCGCTGTCCGATGCGCCGGAACCCGAGCGCGAGGCCCACCAGCAGCGGCAGCGTGCCCGCGCCGAAGACCGCCATGGCGAGCGCGCCGTGCAGCGGGCCGCCGGCGGCGAGCGCGGCGAGCGCAATCGTGTACACCGGACCGCAGGGCAGGAGACCGTTCGCCGCCCCGAGTGCCGAGCCGCTTCCAGCCGCGCGCGCCCGTGACGCCGCCAACGCTGCGCGTGAGCCAGCGCGCGAGGCGGCCCGCGAACGCGGGCGAGGCGAGCGGGAAGATCTCCAGCAGCCCGAGCGCGACCCAGACGAGGGCCGCGGCCGCGAGCAGCGAGAGCACGGCCTGCCAGACGATCGTGTTGACGCCCGCGGGCATCAGGCCGCCGAGCGCGCCGAGCACGGCGCCGAGCAGCGCGTAGCTCGCGATCCGACCGGCGTGGTAGAGGCCCAGCGCGCCCAGCGGGCTGCCGCGCAGCGGCAGCGACGCGGCGCACACCAGCGGCCCGCACATGCCCAGGCAGTGCCCGGCGCTCATCAGCACGCCGAAGGCGAAGACCTGCGTCAGCGCCTGCGGCGAGCTCGCGTCCGCGCAGCAGCCGGCAGCACCCTGGAGCTCCGCGATCACGCCGGCTCCTCCGCGCGCGAGCGCGGTTGCAGCAGCGCGGAGAGCAGGTTCCAGGCCGTGATCACCAGCGCCAGCAGCACCAGCACCGTACCGCAGGCCGAGAGCGTGCCGAGCGTCGCGCCGCCCGCGACGAGTTCCGTGCTGCGCCGCGGCTGGCCGAGGTAGCCCAGCACGAAGAGCGGGAAGAAGGCCAGGTTGATGCCCAGGAAGTAGAGCGCGCAGCCGGCGAGGCCCCAGCCCGCGCGTACTTCGACGCCGAACCAGCGCGGCCAGGCCTGGTACAGCCCGGCGCACAGCGCCGCCAGCGTCCCGCCGACGACGAGGTAGTGGAATTGCGCGGTGCCGAAGCTCGTCTGCGCGAGTTGCGCGGAGGTCGGCAGCAGCGCCAGGAACACGCCGGACATGCCGCCCACGCAGAGCAGCACCAGGAAGCACATCGCGTAGGCCAGCGCGGGCGTCGCGCGCAGTTCGGCGAGCGAGAGTTCGCGCGCCCAGCCGAGCAGGATCAGCGCGAAGGGCAGGCCGGTCGCGAGCGCCAGCGCGCTCGTCCCGGCCGCATCCGCAGCGGAGCTCCCGCGCCCGAGCACGTGCACGCCCGAGGCCGCGAAGGCCAGCACCGCGATCGCGAGCAGGCTCACGACCTCGGCGCGCGAGGCCGCGCGCGCTCCCCCGCCGTGCGCGGCGAGCACTTCGCCGACGACTCCCAGCGCTGCGACCAGCGTGGCCGCGAGTGCCGGATGGCCCCAGAGCCAGAACCACTCGGCGAAGCGCAGGTCGCCCGCGGGTGCCGAGCCCAGCGCTCCGGCCGCGCCCGTGCGCTCCGCGAAGAGCAGCGCCAGCGCGACGAACAAGAGCGGCGCCGCGAGGATCTGCGCCAGCGCGGAGATCGCCAGCGACCAGGCCAAGAGCGGCAGCTCGGACCAGGGCTTGCCGCCCGCGCGGCTTGCGATCACGGTCGCGACGAGGTTCGCGCTCGAGCACACGAACGAGACGGCCAGCAGCGCCAGCGCGAGCAGGCTCCACGAGAGCCGCGCGCGGCTCGCCAGCGCGTACGGCAGCTCGAAGCTCCAGCCCGCATCCGCGGGCGCGAAGCAAGAGACCAGCACCAGCAGCGCGCAGCCCGCGACGAAGAGCTGGAAGGCCAGCAGGTTGAGCCGCGGCAGCGCCATCTCGCTCCGGCCGAGCACGCGCGGCAGCATCCAGTTGCCGATCACGGCCGGGATCGCGGGCAGCGCAACCAGGAAGACCGTCAGCAGGCCGTGCATGCTGTACATGCGCCGGAAGGTCTCCGCGCCTGCGCCGGCGCCGCGCCCGGCCAGCGGCTGCATCCCCAGACCGAGCGCGAGCAGCGCGCCCGCGACCAGCGCCAGCCCGACGGCGATGGCGTAGCCGAGGGCCAGTCGGTCGTGCTCGTGTGCGGTGCTGCGGCTGGGCTCGTTCACTGCAGGCTCTTGATGTAGGCGGCCAGTCCGGCGATCTCCTGGTCCTTCAACTTCGCGCGGAAGCTGGGCATCACGGGCTCGAAGCCCTCGATCACCTTGGCCGAGGGATCCTGGATCGACTCCTTGATGTACTCGTCGGTGGGCTCGACGATCGTGCCGTCCTTGAGCTTGTGCTGGCGCGCGAGGAAGCCCTTGAACGAGGGGCCGACGAGCTTCGAGCCGTCGATCGTGTGGCACTGCGTGCAGCCGCGCATCTGGTAGCTCTTCTGCCCCAGCTCGAGCGGCGGCAGCTTGAGCGAGGGCCCGGAGATCTCCTCGTACCACGTGTCGAAGCCGCCCTCGGGGTGCACCAGCAGCTGGATCGAACTGCCCGGGCCGGCGTCGATCGTGGTGCGCAGGTCGAACTCGCCCGCGAGCGTCGGCTGCACCCAGGCCGCGTTGTCCTGCCCGAGCGCGACCGGCACCTGCAGGCGGAAGGCCGGGACGGCGAAGGTGTAGGCGCGCGCGCCGCCCTTGAAGGCGAAGCGCACGGGCCGGTCCAGCGGCAGGTGCAGCTCGCCCGAAGTGAAGTTGTTCGGATAGGTGAAGCTCCAGCCCTTCTCCTCCAGCGCGACGCGGATCGGGAACGCGCCGCGCGGTACGACCTGCATGTCGGCCCACACGCGCGCGCCCTGCACGAAGAAGGCCGCGATCAGCAGCAGGGCGGCGGCCGCGCCGTACTGCAAGAGGCGCCGCGGCGCGCGCGCGGCCGGCGCGCGCGGTCCGACGAGCATCAGCAGCAGGCCGCCCGCGACCAGCACGCTGAGGAAGATCGCGAACCAGGTCACCAGCTCGAAGCTGCGGTCCACGGAGGCAGCGAAGCTCGAGGCCTGGGGCAGGAGTTCGGCGCTCATCGTCCGCTCCCTCCCGGCGGCCGCGCCAGCTCCTCGGTCGCGAGCTCCATCGCGCGCGCGATGGGCAGCGCGACGACGCCCTTCTGCTTGTCGATCCAGGCGTAGTGCGCGATGCGCTCCGCCTGGGCGCTCTTCGTCTGACGCGTGTCGGCCGGCGTCGTGGTCCAGCCGCGCTCGGCGCGCAGCTCGGCCTCCTGCACGCGGAACCAGGTCGGCACGAGCAGCGCGACCAGGCCCGCGCCGGCGAGCAGCGCGGCCAGCGAGCCGAGCAGCGTGGAGAGGGGCAACGAGTCGCGTTGGGCCATGGTCAGAAGTTCTCGAAAGCCAGGGACTCCGGCAGGCGCGGGTCGTTGACGGGCACGAGCGGCTTGTCGCCCGCGAGGCGCGCGAGCGCGAAGAACCAGATCCCGCCCACCGCGGCGAAGCAGGCGAAGTCGATCGGGCTGACGAGCGCGCCGTCCTTCTCCGCGCCGGGCATGACCAGCCAGAAGAGCTCGAGCGCGTGCATGCAGAGCATCCACACGGCCCAGAAGGAGAGCACCGCGAGGTTGCGCTTGGCGTGGCGCGAGAGCAGGCCCGCGAAGGGGATCACGAAGTGCCCGAGCAGCAGCACCCACGAGAACGCGAGCCAGCTGCCGTGGAAGCGGTCGCGGTACCAGAAGGTCTCCTCGGGCAGGTCCGCGTACCAGATCAGCATGAACTGCGAGAACGAGACGTAGCCCCAGAAGAAGACGAAGGCGAAGAGGAACTTGCCCAGGTCGTGGTAGTGCTCGACGCGCACCTGCTTCTGCAACAGGCCGTTGCGCTGCAGGAAGCGCAGCGCCAGCACCGCCAGCGCGAAGAAGGCGATCATCGAGCCGGCGAAGAAGCACACGCCGAAGATCGTGCTGGCCCAGGTCGGGCTGAGCGTCATCAGGATGTCGAAGGCCGCGAAGTTGATGCTCAGCGCGAAGGCCACCATCGCGGGCGCGGCGCGGCGCTCGAGTGCCAGCGTCGGCGCGGCATCGGACGCGCCGTCCTGCTCCAGCGAGCGGCGCAGCAGCCAGCGGCCGAGCAGGATCCAGATGCCGAAGTAGAGCGCCAGGCGCAGCGCGAAGAAGCGCGCGTCGAAGAAGAGCGCCTTGCTCTCGAGCAGCGGG
The DNA here is from genome assembly GCA_963829015.1 of uncultured Planctomycetota bacterium. Lineage (GTDB taxonomy): Bacteria > Planctomycetota > UBA1135 > UBA1135 > JADJLZ01. Next base: position 175,071 of record CAWHGR010000003.1, read on the forward strand.
TCGGCGCGCAGCGTCTGCGGATCGGCCCAGGGCCAGAGCGAACCGTCGCCGCGCAGCACCTGCACGAGCAGCGGCGCGAAGAGCAGTGCCGCGACCGGCGTGTTGGCCGCGACGAGCTCGGCCACGCGCCGCACGACCACGCTCCAGCCGGCGCGCACGAGGTGCTGGATGATCACGAAGAACAGCGCGCCCAGCGAGAGGCTCAGGAAGAAGGCGCAGCTCACCAGCCAGGAGTGCTGCAGGCGCTTGAACGAGTCGCCGCGCGCGCTGCCCAGCCAGAGCGCGAGCCCGAGGCCGACGAGGCCCGTGACGAGCGCGAGCGTGCTCCAGCGCCGGCCGCGTGCTCCCAGGGATTCGCTCATCGCGTCCCGAGCCTCCCGCGCTCCGCCTCCGGCACGTCGCTCATGCTGGCGTTCTGAGAGCGCTGCAGCGCGCGCACGTAGGCCACGATCGCCCAGCTGTCCTCGACGCTCATCTGCCGCCCGTAGGCCGGCATCGTGCGCACGCCGTTGCGGATCGTCTCGAAGATCTGGCCTGCGGCGCGCGCGCGCACCAGCGGATCGTGCAGCGAGGCCGGCGGCACCCAGGCCTGCTCCTGCAGCGTCGCCGCGCGCTGCGCGACCAGCCCGTCGCCGTAGCCCGCGCCGCCGTGGCAGGGCGTGCAGTAGACCTGGAAGCGCTGCTGTCCGCGCTGCATGCGCTCGGCCGTCACGCTCAGCGGGATCTGCGTGCAGAAGTCCGCACCCCGGCGCCCCGTGAGCAGCGTCTCGTCGGTCTCGAAGCGGTCGAAGGCGACCGTGCCGGCGACGTCGGGCCGCTGCGCGCGGCCGTCGGCGAAGAAGGCGTTCGCGGCCTGCGCGCGGTAGCGCGTCTGCGAGTCCATGTCCTTGATCAGGTGGAAGGGCGCGTCGGCGGAATCGCGGAAGCGCGCGGCCAGGATCGCCGCGAGCGGCAGCAGCGCCAGCGCGCCGGCGCCCGCCAGCGTGGCCTTGACCCAGCCCGGCAGCGCGCGGCTGTGCGTCGACTCGTGGCAGGCTGCGACCGGGTGCTGCGAGAGCGACTGCAGCAGCGCGCGCGTGCGCGCCTCGTCGAAACGCGGGTCGCGCGCCTCGATGGCCAGGAAGAAGCCGTCGTCGGTGGCGCGGCGGAAGCGCTCGTTCTCGAACAGCGGGTTGTGGTGCTCGGGCAGCCGGTTCAGCACCAGCATCCCGAAGAAGGCGCCGAAGGCCGCCAGCAGCACGGTGAACTCGAAGGTGATCGGGATGTTGGCCGGCACGCCGAAGAGCGGCTTGGCGCTGATCTTGAAGGCGTAGTCGTGCGCGTTCGTCCACCACTGGAAGAAGAGCGCCAGCGTGGTGCCGCTCAGGCCGGAGGCGAGCACGATCCAGGGCAGGTGCGTGGGGCGCAGGCCCATCGCGCGCTCGATGCCGTGGATCGGGAACGGGCTGTAGACGTCGAACTGCACGTAGCCGGCGTCGCGCACCGCGCGCGCGGCGCGGGTCACGGCGCCGACGTCGTCGAATTCGGCCACCAGCGAGTGCAGCTCAGCCATGGCCGCGCTCCTCGTGCGGGTGCGCCGCGGGCAGGACGGTCTTGACCTCGGCCATCGCCACCATCGGCAGGAAGCGGCAGAAGAGCAGGAAGAGCGTGAAGAACAGGCCGAACGTGCCGGCGAAGGTGCAGATGTCGACCCAGGTCGGCTTGAAGTAGCCCCAGCTCGACGGCAGGAAGTCGCGCGCGAGCGAGGTGACGATGATCACGAACCGCTCGAACCACATGCCGACGTTCACCAGGATCGCGATCCACGACCATCAGCCACAGGTGCGTGCGGATCCTCTTGAACCAGAAGAGCTGCGGCACGACCACGTTGCAGAAGATCATCATCCAGTAGGCCCAGGCGTACGGTCCGAACGCGCGGTTGAGGAAGGCGAAGCGCTCGTATGGGATTGCCGCTGTACCAGGCGATGAAGAACTCGATGCGCGTAGGCGTAGCCCACCATCGAGCCGGTGGCCAGGATGACCTTGTTCATGTTGTCGAGGTGCCGCATGGTGACGAGGTCCTTCAGCCCGAAGAGCTCGCGCGCCGGCACCATCAGCGTGACCACCATCGCGAAGCCGCTGAAGATGGCGCCGGCGACGAAGTAGGGCGGGAAGATCGTCGTGTGCCAGCCGGGCACCTGGCGAGACGGCGAAGTCGAAGCACACCACCGAGTGCACGCGACAGCACCAGCGGCGTGGCGAGCGCCGCCAGCAGCAGGTACGCCCGCTCGTAGCGCTGCCACTGCCGCGCCGAGCCGCGCCAGCCCAGCGCGAAGATGCCGTAGACGAGCTGCTTCAGGCGCGTGGTCGCCCGGTCGCGCAGCGTGGCCAGGTCGGGGATCATGCCCAGTACCAGAACAGCAGCGAGACGGTGACGTAGGTGCTGACCGCGAACACGTCCCAGAGCAGCGGGCTGCGGAAGTTCGGCCACATCGCCATCTGGTTCGGGATACGGGAAGAGCCAGTAGGCGACCCAGACGCGGCCGACGTGGATCGCCGGGAAGATGCCCGGCGCAGCATGACGGCGAAGATCGTCATCGCCTCGGCGAAGCGGTTGATGCTCGTGCGCCACTTCTGGCGGAAGAGGAACAGGATGGCCGAGATCAGCGTGCCGGCGTGCCCGATGCCGACCCAGAAGACGAAGTTGATGATGTCCCAGCGCCCAGAAGACGGGCGTGTTGTTGCCCCACACGCCGACGCCGGTCGCGATCAGGTAGACGACCATGGCGCCGAGCATCAGCGTCAGCGAGGCGCTGATCGCGATCGCGATGTACCAGGCGCGCGGCGGCTTCGCGCGCTCGACGACGCCGCACACGCGCTGCGTCACGGCACCGAAGTCCTCGGCACCCTCGACCAGCAGCGGCCGGTGGTAGGGCTCGTCCAGCCGTGCGCGCGGTGCTACGCCGACTGCTCATGCCTCCTCCAGCTCCGGGTTCGGGTTCGTGACCTTGGCGAGGTAGGTCGTGCGCGGTCCGAGCGTTGAGCTCGGCGAGCATCTCGTAGCCGCGCGCCTCGGCCGAGCTGCGCGCGACGCTGGCTCTTCGGATCCGTCGAGGTCGCCGAAGACGATCGCCTGCGTCGGGCAGGTCTGCTGGCAGGCCGTGACGATCTCGCCGTCGGCCATCGCGCGGCCCTCGTTCTTGGCGTCGATCTTCGCCGCCTGGATGCGCTGCACGCAGAAGGTGCACTTCTCCATCACGCCGCGGTGCGCACCGTCACCTCGGGGTTGTAGACCATGCGCTGCACCTCGGTGCCCTCGGCCTCGACCGCCTTGTGGTAGTTGAAGAAGTTGAAGCGCCGCACCTTGTACGGGCAGTTGTTGGCGCAGTAGCGCGTGCCGATGCAGCGGTTGTAGACCATGTCGTTCAGGCCCTCGGCGCTGTGCATCGTGGCCGCGACCGGGCAGACCTGCTCGCACGGCGCGTTCTCGCACTGCTGGCAGGTGCAGCGGCTGGAAGCGCACGTGCGGCGCGCGCTCGGATCGCCGCTGAAGTAGCGGTCGATGCGGATCCAGTGCATCTCGCGGCCGCGCGATGACCTGCTCGCTGCCGACGACCGGCATGTTGTTCTCCGCCTGGCAGGCGACGACGCAGGCGTCGCAGCCGATGCAGCTGTTGAGGTCGATCGCCATGCCCCAGCGCACCGCGCCCGGGGCGGCCTTCTGCCACAGCGATTCGTGCTGCTCGCGTTCCTGCCCGCCGGGTTCCTTGCGGTAGCGCTCGAGCTTCACCTCGCGCACGAGCTCCTCGACCAGGCCTTCCATCTGCTTGCGGCCGATCGAGTCGCTCACGGCCGGATCCGTGGTGCGGGCGAGCGGCCAGGACTTGCCGCTCGGCCGGACCGTCAGCCCGACCGCGCGGTCGAGCGCGTCGGAGCTGCGCAGGCGGTAGGCGTCGAAGCCGACCGTCTCGATGCCTTCCTGCTCCTGCCCGCCGACCAGCCCGGCGGCGCGGCGGCCGTAGCCCAGGTGCAGCGTGACCGAGCCGGGCGCCTGTCCGGGCACGATCACGGCCGCGACCTCGAGCTCGCGCGCGCCGAGCTGCAGCGTGACCAGCGTCGCGTCCTCGACGCCCAGCGCGGCCGCGGTCTCGGCCGCGAAGCAGGCTGCGTTGCCCCAGGTCATCTTGGTCAGCGCGTCGGGCGTCTCCTGCAGCCAGGAGTTGTTGGCGCTGCGGCCGTCGTAGAGCTTGCGGTCGGGCGCGAAGACGAGCTCGAGCTCGCCGTTCGAGAGCTCGCTCCGCAGCGCGCGCGCTGCGGGCGCCGGCAGCGTGAAGTTCGCCAGCGCGGGCTCGACGGGTGCCGCGGCCGAGCCCTCGACGAAGCCGTCGTGCAGCATGCGCTTCCACTGCGCCTCGCTCGCGCCCGGCGCGACCGCGACGCGCACCAGCTCGGCTGCGCTCTCCTTGGCGCCGCAGACCGCGGCCAGGAGCTCGAGCGGCGTGCGGCGCGGGAAGATCGGCTCGATCAGCGGCTGCTGCAGGCAGCGCGTGCCGTCCCACGAGGCCGCGTCGCCCCAGGACTCGAGCGCGTGCGCGCGCGGCAGGTGCCAGGTCGAGGCACGCGAGGTCTCGTCGCGGTAGTGCGAGAGGTGCAGCGCGAGCGGCACCTTGCGCAGGGCGCGCGCGAACTCGAGCTCGACCGGCGCGTCGTAGGCCGGGTTGCCGCCCAGCACGAGCAGCGTCTCGACCTTCCCCGCATTCATCTCGCGCACGAGATCCGCGAGCGACTCGCCGCGCGCGGGCTCGCGCTCCTCGGTGTAGACGAGCGTCTTGCCGACGTTGCCGAGCGTCGCGTTGAGCCGGTGCACGAGCGCGTGCACGGCCGCGGGCTGGCGTGGGCCCGCGACGACCAGCGAAGTCCCGCGCTGCTCGAGGAGCTCGGCCGCGAGCCGCTCGAGGAAGGGTCCGAACGTGTTCGGGCCGCCCGCGAGGCCCAGCGCGAAGGGCAGGATCTGCTCGTGGCGCAGCGCCAGTCGCTGGTCGGCTGCCGCACCGGTCAGGCTGAGCGAGCTCTCGACCGACCACAAGCGCAGCACGTGCTCCTGTGCCGGATCGCGGCGCGCGGCCCAGGCGCGCGCGTGCGCCAGCGCCGCGGGATGCTCGCCCAGGAGGTCCGCGTCGAGACACACGAGCGTGTTCACGCGCTCGAGGCGCGGCTGCACGCGCAGCGCTCGGCCATAGGCGAGCTTCGCGCCCTCGATCTCGTTCGCGCGCGCGCAGGGCTCCCATTCGACCCAGCGCGCCGCGGGGCAGGCGAGCTCGAAGCGCGTGCGCAGCGCTGCCAGCGCCAGCGACGAGCTCGGCTCGGCCAGGATCCACAGGCCGGCGCCCTGTTTCGCGCGCGCAGCGGCCATGCGCGCCTCGAACCAGGGGTCGAACTCCTTCCAGCTGCGCGGGTAGGAGGCGCCTTCGGAGGCCTGCACCAGTCCGCGGCTGTGGTCGGGGTCGTACAGATCGAGCAGTGCCGCCTGCGAACGCGCACTCGCGGCGCCGCGCTCGAGCGGATGCAGCGGGTTGCCCTCGATCTTGATCGGCCGGCCGTCGTAGCTCGTGACCAGCAGCGAGGCGGCGACGCCCGAGCACTCGAGCGCGGTCGCGAAGCGGCGCGTCGTGCCCGGGATGCGCCCCTCGGGCCGGCGCTGGAAGGGCAGGATCTCCTCGGTGTCCCAGTGGCAGCCCGAAGCCGAGGCCAGCGCGGCGGAGGCGCCCATCAGCTGCAGGAAGCGCCGGCGCGAGACCGCGCTCGGTTCGGGGATCAGCGATGACATGTCGAGCAGTCCGTCGAGGGCTTGAGGTTTCGCTGGCGCATGATCTCTGCGCCGATCTCCGCCGCGGGGCGCTCGGGCACCCAGTCCATCGCGGTCACGAGCTCAGGCGGCCGCAGGTTGGGCGCGGGGTTGCGGTGGCAGTCGAGGCACCAGCCCATCGAGAGCGGCTGCTCCTGGCGCACGCGCTCGAGCGTGTCGATGCGGCCGTGGCAGGTGACGCAGCCGACGCCGCGCGTGACGTGCGCGCTGTGGTCGAAGTAGACGTAGTCGGGCAGGTCGTGCACGCGCTTCCAGTGCACCGGCTCGCCCGTGGCCCAGCTGTCGAAGACCGGCTTCAGGAGCTCGCTCTGCGTGCGGATGCGCAGGTGGCAGTTCATGCAGGTCTCGGTGGGCGGGATCGCGGCGCGCGCGGCGATCTCGACCGTGGTGTGGCAGTAGCGGCAGTCGAGCCCGAGCTCGCCGGCGTGCAGCGCGTGGCTGAAGGGCACCGGCTGGACCGGGGCGAACCCGGCATTGAGCGTCTTGGGCGAGGCGCCGTAGGCGAAGAGCGCGACGACGAACACGCCGGCGGCCAGGCCGAGCGCGCCGGCCAGCACGCGCAACGCGTTCAGCCATCGCGGGAAGACGTTCATCGACTACGCACGAGGGGGGCCCCGGGGATGCGGGAGTTTCGGGCCGCTGCGTACGCAGGGCGATGCGCAGGCTGGCGTAGCAGCCCACCGCCAAGGGCGTAGGAAAGCGCTCCGCCCCGGGCGCGGGGATCACACCCGCGCGCTAGAGTGGACGCTTCCTCTCCCCCCTCCCGCAGCACTCGCGTCTCGAGGTCCCCCCATGCGCCTCCAGTTCTTCCAGCCCGGGTTCGTCATCGCCTTCCTCTGCGCCGGCGCCTTCGCCCTCGCCCGACCCCAGCAGAGCGAAGCCGCGAAGCTGATCGCGCTCGGTCGCTCCGACAACCAGGTGATGGAGCACCTCGATCACATCGTCAACCGCATCGGACCGCGCTTGACGGGTTCCGACAACCTGCAGAACGCCTGCGAATGGGCGCGCGCCGAGTTCGAGTCCTACGGGCTGAAGAACTGCCGCCTCGAGCAATGGGGCGAGTTCCCGGTCGGCTTCAATCGCGGTCCCTCTTCGGGCCACATGCTCGAGCCGGAGCTGCGCGAGCTGCACTTCGGCACCGATGCCTGGACCGCGGGCACCCGGGGCCCGACGCGCGGACCGGCGCTGCTCGCGCCGACGAACGCGGAGCAGCTCGCGGCGCTGAAGGGCAAGCTCAAGGGCGCCTGGATCCTGGTGCCGTCCGCGAGCACGCGCAACCGGCCTGCGACGCCTCCGCCGGCCGCGAATGCCGGGGCGAACGGCGGAACGCCGCGCGAAGCCTCGGCCCCGGCCGCCGGGGCCGATCGCGCGTTCCGCGACGAGCTGCAGAAGGCCTACGACGAGGAAGGCATCGCCGGCACGATTCGCGCGACGCGCAACGAGCTGGTGCTGACCGGCGGCCGCTACAAGATCGCCTTCGACAAGCTGCCCAAGCTGCCCTCGATCAACCTGCTCGCGGCCGACTTCAAGGCGATCAGCGAGCTCGTCGAGGCCGGCAAGCCCGTGAGCCTGGAGTTCGACATCCGCAACTGGTTCGAGAAGGGGCCGATCCCGGTCTCGAACGTGATCGCCGAAATCCCCGGCAGCGAGAAGCCCGACGAGTTCGTGATCGTCGGCGGACACCTCGACTCATGGGACGGCGCCCAGGGAGCCGTGGACAACGGCACGGGCTGCGCGACGACGCTCGAGGCGGCGCGCCTGCTGGTGAAGGCCGGCGTGAAGCCCAAGCGCACGATCCGCTTCATGCTCTGGAGCGGCGAGGAGCAGGGCCTGCTGGGCTCGGCCGGCTGGATCAAGAACCACACGGACGAGCTGGAGAAGATCTCGGCCGTGCTGGTGCACGACGGCGGCACGAACTACTGCGCCGGAATCAACGCCAACCCGCCGATGGTCAAGGACTTCGAGACGATCTTCGCGCCGGTCAAGGACCTCGATCCCGAGATGCCCTTCACGGTCAAGGAGGTCAAGGGCCTCTCCTCCGGCTCGAGCGACCACGACTCGTTCCTGGCCGCCAACGTGCCGGGCTTCTTCTGGAACCAGAAGGGCAAGGCCAACTACAACCACGCGCACCACACGCAGTACGACACCTGGGACGCGGCGATCCCCGAGTACGAGCGCAACTCCTCGATCGTGATCGCGGTCGGCGCGCTGGGCATCGCCGACCTGCCGCAGCTGCTCTCGCGCGAGAACCTCAAGGCCGCCGACGGCCGCGGCGGCCTCGGCGGGCGGCGCCTGGGCGTGCGGCTCTCCGATGACATGGGAATCGAGGAAGTGATCGAGGACGGGCTCGCGGCCAAGATCGGCCTGCAGGTCGGCGACAAGATCGTCAAGGTCGGCGACACCGCCGTCGCCGACACCGGCGAGATGCGCGAGGCGATCAACAGTGGCCCGCAGAAGAACAAGATCACCGTGCAGCGCAAGGGCAAGGACGTCACGGTCGAGATCGAGTTCCCGCCCAACTCCGGCGGCGGGATGGGCGGATTCCTCGGGCGGCGCCTGGGCCTGCGCTTCGGCGAGGGCCTGGTGATCGCGGAGATCACGCCCGATAGCCCCGCGGCCAAGGCCGGCCTCAAGGTCGGCGACAAGCTCGTCAAGAGCGGCGAGGAGAAGGTCGAGAGCATGCAGGACCTCGGTCCGGCGCTGTTCGGCGCCGACGGGCCGGTGACCAAGCTCGCGCTGACCGTGCTGCGCGACGGCAAGGAAGTGCCGGTCACGCTCGAGCTGTAGATACGGAACCAGGCATTCTTCTCCCCGATTCGCCCCGTTGGCGCGCGCCAACGGAGCGAATCGGGGAGAAGAGTGCCTGGTTCCGTATTCGTATTCACTGCGCCCCGCTGCAGTGCGGGCAATCGCACTGCGGCGGGAACAGCACCGCCGGCGCTTCCTGTGCGTCGACCTGCACGTAGCCGAGCGCCGCGAGTTTCTCGACCGAGGCGCCATCGCCCTCGGGATGCCGGCTCCACGGGCGCGACTCCGCTGCCCGCAGCCAGGCGACCAGCTGCAGGCGCAGCGCACGCGCCCGCTGCGGCCGCTCGGCGACGAGGTCGTGCAGGCAGCCCGGATCGCGCGCGACATCGAAGAGCTCGTAGGCGTGCCGCTCGTTGGCCACGTCGGGAGCGATGTTGTGGCCGCGCAGGTGCAGGACCAGGTGCTCGTCGCCGTCCGTGATCGAGGCCGAGAAGCCGTAGGCCGCGACGGCGAAGACCGGCACGGCCTTGGCTTTGTCCGCGATCAGCGGCAACAGGCTGTGTCCCGGCATGTCCGCACGCCCCAGGTCGGCCAGGTCGAGCAGCGTGCGGCCGAGGTCGATGTTGCAGACGCGCGGAGCGACGCGCACGCCGTGCGGGCCGCCGGGCCAGCGCAGGATCAGCGGCACGTGCAGGCTGTCCTCGTACAGGCCCGCGTGGTCCCACCAGACTCCGTGGGCGCCGAGCGACTCGCCGTGGTCGCCGGTGAACGCGACGATCGCTTCCCGGATGCGCGGCTGGCTGAAGAGGCGCGCCAGCTCGTTGTCCAGGTATGCGACCTCGCCCTTGTAGCTGGCGCGGATCCAGTTCACGTCGCGCACGCCCTTCAGGTAGCCCGGGATCGAGTGGGGCGGCGGCTCGGGCAGCGAGGGATCCGACGGGTTGCGCTCCGCGGGCCAGTAGGGCGCGAGCATCGGCTGCGGCGGGCTGTAGGGCGCGTGCGCGTCGAAGAGGTGCAGCCAGATGAACAGCGGCCGGCCGCGATAGTCGGGCAGCCAGTCCTCGAGCAGCGAGAGCGTCGCGCCCGCGTCGCGCTTGGACGCCGCGCTGACGGCGACGCGGTCGAAGCCCTGTCCCAGGCCGCTCCAGGCCGCGTCGAGGTGCGCGGCGCTGACCGCGGCGAAGGTGGCCCAGCCGTTGGCGCGGAACTGCTCCGCCAGCGTGACCGCCTCGGGCGCCAGCGCGTGCATGTTGTCGAGCAGGCCGGTGTCGCGCGGCGATACGCCGGTCATGATCGCCGAGTGCGAAGGCACCGTGACATTGGCCGCCGACTGGCAGTGCTCGAAGAACACGCCCTCCGAGGCCAGCCGGTCGAGCAGCGGTGTCGCCACGCCCGCGCCGCCGGACGCCGCACCGAGGTAGTCGGCGCGGTGCGTGTCCGAGGTGATCAACAGCACGGTCGGCGCGCGCTCGTCGAAGCTCACGAGCTGCGGCTGCGTCAGCGCGCAGACCGCCTCGGCGCCGGAGGTCAAGAGCTCGAAGCGCGCGCGCAGCGGACGGCCGGCGAAACCGTCCAGCGGCGCGCGGACCCAGACCCAGGCGCTGCTCAGGTTCTCCGTGCGCACCAGCGGCCAGCGGTGCGTGCGCGATTCGCCCTGCGCACCGAGCAGCGTCAGCGAGAGCACCGGCTGCGAGCCAGGGACGCGCAGGCTCTGGGGCACGATGGCCGAGGCCACCAGCAGCGCGCCCTCGGGCGGCGTGAACGTGACTTCGAGCGGAGCCTTCGTGGCGAGCCCCCAGGCCGAGCGCACGTCCTCGCCGGAGCGCACCCAGGCCGGCGCGGCCGGCGGCTCCGGGAGGCGCTGGGTGTACCTGAGTTCCTCGAAATCGACACGCCCGATCATCACCGGCCCGGGCTGCGGGAACACCAGTTCGACTGCGTCGAGGTCGTGCGGCGCGGAAACGGGCAGGTCGATCGTGTACTCGCCCGTACGCGCCTCGGGATAGAGCTGCGTGATCTCGTCGCCCTGCAGCTTCTCGCCCTTCCACCAGCGCAGCTCGAGCACGTCGAAGTGACTGATGTTGATGCGCGCGCGGATGCGGTCGAGCCGGCCCGCGGGCTTGGGCAGCGGGATGCGGATGCGCGGGCTGGCCTCCCAGTTGACCAGCCTGCGCAGCGGCGGAGCCTTCGGGTCCGCGGGATCGGGAAGGACCTCCTGCTTGCGTGCGACGAACTCGTAGGGACCTTCCTGTGCGAGGTCGAGGCTGAGCCAGGCCACGGGCGCGGCGGCAGCCGGAACTCCGTCGGCAAGGCGCAGCTCGGGTCGCTGGACGGGCCGGAACGCGTTGCCCGCGGGCTCCTCGGATCCGCACGAGAGCAACTGTGCAGCAACGAGTGCTGCGAGCATGGAGCAGCAGGTGGAAGAGCGGGAATGAGTCACGCGAGTCGGACCTTGGGGAGGAATGCCCCGGGCAGCGATGCCGGGTTGATTATGCCCGAAGATCACCGTATCGGCGGAGAATGCTCCCGCTTCAGGATCCGCGCTGCTCCCGGCGCCGGCACAGCCACCTGCGCAGTCCCCAGCCGAGCGCGAGCAGAGCGAGCGCGCCCAAGAACCAGTACAGGACACGGTGCGCCTCGAACCCTGCACCCGAAACCCCGTAAGGCGCTCGCGACACCAGGCGCAACGGGATCGGCTGCGTGCTCGCCCTGCGGTAGACGCGCCCGTCGGGATCGAAGTAGTCGAGTGTGATCGCGGGGATCTCCCGCGCGCGCGACGAATCGACGACCAGCTCGCAACTGAGCTCGCGCGTGTTCCCGCTGCGCTGCTCGCTGTGCCCCAGAAGATGCAGCCCGGGCAGGTCGTCCAGGCGCGGCAGCGCGAGGCGCGCGAGGTTGCCCGGGCCCTCGAGCGCGAGCACGAGCCGCAGGCGCTCGCCGACCGCCAGCTCGCGCGGTTCGGCCGTGGCGCTGAGCACGAAGCTCCCGACCGCGTCCACGAAACCGGGCGGACGGCCCTCGCTCGGCAGCGGCAGGACCTCGAGCACGAGCGGCGCGCTGCGCACGAGCGCCAGGCTGCGGTCGAGCGGCACGGCGCCGTTGACCAGGTCCTGCTCGAAGCGTGTGGCGCAGGCGAAGTGCAGCAGCGGCGCGGGGAGCTCGAGCCGTCCGGCTTCCTGCGGCACGAATTCGCGCTCGAGCTCCAGCACGACCCAGGTCCGCCCCGCGCGCTGCTCCTCGCTCGAGCGCGCGGCGCGCACGATCTCCTCGCCCAGCGCGAAGCTCGGTCGCGGGGCGAGCGCGGGCACGGCGCTCGCGTCGCCGGCCTCCTCGCCCAGACCCGCGGGCAGCTCGAGCTGCACCGGCACGTCCAGCGGACGCGTGAAGAGCTGCAGCACGTTGTGGCGCAGGTACTCGCGCTCGACGCCGAAGCGGATCGTCAGGCGCACCGGCTGCTCGACGTAGCACGACGTGCGCGCACTGCGGAGCTCGACGAAGGCGTGTTCGTCGGCTCCGGACTGCGGCAGGAAGAGCAGCAGCAGCGCCAGGGAGCTCATGCGGCGGACAGTAGCAGGCCCTCCGCAGGCGGGCTACCGTGGTGAGACAGCCATGTCCCTCCACACTCGCACGCTGCCCCTCGCGCTGCTCTGCGGTGCACTTCTCGCCAAACCCGCGTCCGCCCAGGGCGGCGGCGGCGCGCCTTCGCCGGATGCGACCAAGCAGGGCTCGCCGGCCGCCATGCCGCAGGGCGCGACGCGCGAGTCGATGTGGCCGGCGCCCACGGCCGAGGACTGGAAGAAGCCCTGCCTGGTGCACTGGCAGCGCACCTGGGACGACGCGGTCGCGGTCTCGAAGGAGACCGGCAAGCCGATCCTGATCTGCGTCAACATGGACGGCGAGATCGCCAGCGAGCACTACGCCGGCATCCGCTACCGCGATCCTTCGATCGTCGCGCTCTACGACCCGTACGTGTGCGTGATCGCCTCGGTCTACCGCCACAACCCGCGCGACTACGACGAGCAGGGCCGGCGCATCCCCTGCCCGCGCTTCGGCGGCGTGACCTGCGGCGAGCACATCTGGATCGAGCCGCTGCTCTTCGAGAAGTACTTCGAGGGGAAGCGCATCGCGCCGCGGCACATCATGGTCGAGCTCGACCAGCAGGAGGTCTACGACGTCTACTACGCCTGGGACACGCAGACGATCTTCACGGCGCTGAAGCACGGCATCGAGAATCGCCCGCCGCCGCCCGACGTCACGCGCCTCGACCGGCCGCTGGAACAGCGCGTGCTGAGCCGCGAGAGCGGCGACCGCGCGGCCATCGAGGAGGCCTACCTCGCGGGCACGCCCGAGCAGCGCCGCAAGCTGCTGGCGATCGTCGTCGCGCACCCCGAGTCGAGCTCGACCGACCTCTTGCGCCTCTCGATCCACGGGCTCGACCTCGAACTGGCGCGCCTGGCGCGGCGCTCGCTGGCGCAGAGCAACGACCCGGCCGCGATCGACCTGATCCTCGAGGCGCTGCGCGTGCCGCTCGACACGGCCGAGCGCGAAGAGCTGGTCGCGGCGCTGGTGCGCCTGGGCGAGAAGTCGCCGCGCGCCAAGACGCTGGCCGCGGTCTTCCAGGCCCTGGGCCAGCGCTCGGGCACGCTCGACAGCGAGAGCTGGTCGAAGGCGCTCGAGTCGGCCGGCGCGCAGGAGCAGGGCTCGGAGCTGCCGCAGCTCGAGCTCTCGCTCACGCACCAGGAGTACACGGCGGCCGCGCGGCCGGACGACGCCAACGCGCGCCTGGAGTTCGCCGAGTCGGTGCTCGAGCACGCGCTGCGTGCGCGCCTCGACAAGCGCTTCGCGAAGCTCGAGCTCGAGGACGCTCAGCGCTCGGCGCTCGAGGCCGAGAGGCTCGGCGCCAGCGGCTGGCGCGTCGACGCGGCGATCGCGCTCGCGGCGTCGAAGCTCGGCCAGACCGCAGAGGCCTACGCGCGCGCCGAGAAGGCCGTCAAGAGCCTGCCGCCCGACGTGCAGGGCTGGAGCGCCGCCGAGGTGCTGGCGCTCTTCGCCGAGGGCCGCCAGCAGGCCATCCAGCAGGCGCTGCGCGAGAAGCGCGACTGGCCGCCGCAGTGGCTCAGCGACGCGAACGCCGCCTGGGGCGTGCTCGAGCGCCACCCGCTCGCTTCCGACCGCCACTACGCCGCGCACCACGACTTCCTGCTGCAGCTGGGCGCCTTCGCGCAGGCCTCGAGCGTGCTCGACGCGGGCCTCGCGCGCTTCCCCTCCTCGTGGGTGATGCACGAGCGGCTGCGCGGGCGCATCCTGCGCGAGAAGGGCGCCGACGGACTCGAGCCGGCCTACGCCGAGCTGCTCGCGAGCAGGCCCGAGTGGAAGGACCTCGAGTGGTTCGCCGGCCTGGCCTCGCTCGTGAGCGCCGAGTTCGACCGCAAGGGCAGCCGCCCGGACGAGGCGCTCGCGGCCTACGCGCGCGCGATCGAGCACTACGGGCGCTGCATCGCCGCCAACCCGGAGACGCGTCCCTCCGCCGACCACTACGCGGCGCTGGCGCTGGCCGGGCGCGCGCGCCTCTTCTACGAACGCCACGAGGAGGAGCAGGCCCTGACCGAGCTGCTGGCCTCGTTCGCGCGCAAGCCCGAGGCGGCCGGCAGCCTCGACGGGCTCAACCTCTCCCCCGCCGACACCTCGCGCACGCTGCGCGAGCGGCTCGTCGCGCTGAAGCGCGCCGACCTCGTCGCACGCCTGGACGCGGCGCTGGCGAAGATCCCGCCCGATCTGCTGCAGCTGCCGGCCTACGAACGCGACGTGCCGGACGGCGGCGAGGGCCGGCGACTGCGCCGCGGCCCTCCGCCGGGGCGCTGAGCTGCGCCTACGCACACCCCGGGGACTTCGTCGTAGCGCGCATTCGGACGAGTGCGGCTAGCTTGCGGAGCATGCGTCTCCCCAGACCCCTGTTCTTCGTTGCGCTTTCGCTGGCTGCACCCGCGAGCGCGCAGATCACGACCACGAGCCCGTTCACGGGCGTCTACCACGAGGAATTCGAGACCATTCTCAGCTACCCCTGGCCGCAGTGCCTGCCCAACCGGATCTTCAGCAACCACGGCGACGCCTGCACGCCCTTCGGCGGCTACTGCGTCGAGGTGCAGGGCTGGCTGCTCTACTGCTCGATCTACGCGCACAACGGCTCGAACGCGCTCTTCGGCAGCGCCCAGGGTCCGGTCGAGTTCACGCTCGACGATCCGGCGCAGCGCATCGGCGGGTACTTCGGCACCAACGGCTACCTGCCGGGCGGCTGGGTCGACCTCTTCGACGCGAACGACAACCTGCTCTCCACGCAGCTGATCACGGCGCCCGCGTGCGCCTGGGCCTGGAACGGCTGGGACGCGGGCACGGGGCCGGGCATCAAGCGCTTCGTCGTCTATGCCAACGATCCCTACAACGGGGGCGCGCTGATGCAGATGGACGACTTCGAGCTCGACACGATCTCCTCGCCGATGACCTCGATCTGCTCGCAGGGAATCGGCGGCGTGATCGCCTGTCCCTGCGGCAATCCGCCCGTCGGCACCGACCGCGGCTGCAACAACAGCTCGAACACCGGCGGCGCGCAGCTCAGCGCCAGCGGCCAGGCCTCGATCACGGGCGACACGCTGCACTTCCACACCACCGGCCAGCGGCCGACGGCGGCGAGCATCCTGGTCCAGGGCGAGAACACGCTCGCGGGCGGCGCGCCCTTCGGACAGGGCGTGCGCTGCTTCACCGGCAACATCAAGCGCATGTACATCAAGGCCGCCGCGGGCGGCTCGATCAGCGTCCCCGGCCCCGGCGATCCGGGCGTTCTCGCGCGCGCGACGGCACTCGGCGACGTGATCGCGAACGGCGACACGCGCACCTATGCCGTGTACTACCGCGACCCGCTGGTGCTGGGCGGCTGCCCTCTGTCGAGCGGCTTCAACGTCACGCAGACCGGCAGCGTGCAGTGGCAGTGAGCGCGGCAGCGCCGCCGCTCAACGCCGCAGCGTGAGCAGCGCGCGCTCGCGCACGCAGGCCGCGCTGCGCTGTGCGCCCAGCTCCTCGCCGGCCGCATTCCAGTGGAAGTCCCCGCGGCCCATGTAGAGCGTCTCCGCGCCCGCCGCGCGGAACGCGGGCGTGAGGTCGAGGAAGGGAATCTCCAGGCCGGCCAGGATCGTCGCGCAGGCATCGCTGATGCGCGTCGGCGACCAGCCCGGGTAGCGCGCCGGGTCGACGTGGATGCCGAAGCCCGGGCACAGGTCGACCGAGGTCGGCACGACCACGACCAGCAGCTTCACGCCGCGCGCGGTGCAGTCGTTGCGCACACGCTCGAGGACGCGCTGCATCAGACGCCGCTTGAAGTGCGCCGAGGGCTCGTCGGGCCGGATCGCGACGTCGGCGTCGTAGTAGTCGTCGAACAGCGCACGCACCACGTCGTCGCGCTGCTCGACGAACTCGGAGTACTCCTGCTGCGCGCACTTCAGGTACCAGTCGATGTAGTCCGAGGCGCTGGCGTCCTGCGGCCCGCTCGGCTGCGCCCCGCGCCCGAACCCCAGGCGCCCGAAGGCGCGCAGCAGCGCGGGCCGGCCGGCCAGCTGCTGCGCCGCGCGCATGCGCTCGAACAGCGCGGGATCGAGTCGCGGGTGGTTGCGCACGAGCTGCTCGCTCGCGCCGAGCCGGAAGAGCTTGTCGCGCACGAGGTCGCCAAAGTCGTTGTGCGCGCAGAGCACGAGCACGACCAGGTCGGGCTGCAGCGGCACGAGCAGGCTCTCGAGCCGCAGGCACTCCTGGTCCGGGCCGTAGCCCGAGACACCGGCGTTGACGACCTCGACCTCGAGGCCCGTCTCGGCGCGCAGGTGCTGCTCGAGGCGCACGCAGTAGGTCTCCTCGAGGCGCGTGGTCTCGGCCATCACGAGCGAGTCGCCGAGCACCAGCACGCGCGGCGCGCGCTTCTGCGCGGCGATCCCGCGGCCGCGGAAGCCCTGCGCGTCGAGCTCGGTCGTGATCCACGCACCTCCGGAACCCTGCGCCAGCGGCAGCACGCGCCGTGCGTCGGGCAAGGGCACGAAGAGCAGCTCCTCGTCGAGCCGGAAGACCATCGCCGGCAGCGGCAGCCAGCGCTCGGCCGCCCAGTTCGCGAGGAACAGGCCGACGAGGGTCGAAACGAGGACGCAGAGGATCCGCGCCGTCGCTCGCTTCACTTGGGAGCGCCGAGCTTGTCCGAATCGATGTCGGCGGCGTCGCCGGTCCCGCCGGGTGCGCCGTCGGAGCCGTAGCTGAAGACGCGCGGATGCGGGTGGCCCGTGCTCGGCTGCTCGTACTGGTACTCGTTGTGCCAGGGATCCTTCGGGATCCTGCCGCCGTAGCCCTCGAGGTAGGAGACGCCGTTCTGGTCGGGAGTCACGAGCGGCTCCAGGCTGTCCGGGTACTTGCCCGAGTTGTTGATCGCGTACTCATCGAGCGCGTTCATGATGCTGCGGATCTCGGTCGCGGGATCCTGGCTGTGCGGCTTGCTCTCCGGATGGGCCAGCGCGGCGATCTCGGAGAGGTTCAGCTCCAGCGCACCGCGCCAGACGCGGCCGTCCACTCCGCCCCACATCGTCGTGGCGAGCGCGATCGACGAGATGCCGATGGCGCCCATGGGCATGATGTCCTTCATGCCGCTCATCAGCCGGCCGAGGTCGTAGCGCAAGATCACGCACGGGTTGAGGTCGCCCACCTGCTGCAGCGCACGCGCCAGGAAGGCCGGCGGCGTGGACTTCGCGGACGTGCGCGCGAGCGAGGCCTTCAGGTAGTCGTCGTCGCCGCCCATGACCATCAGGGCCATGCCGTCCTTGCTCGCGAACTGGATCAGCAGGCCGTCCTTGCCGAACATCTTCTCGAACATCTTCTCGACTTCCGGCTCGGCCGCGTCGGCCTTGGCCTTGTCGTCCACCAGCTTCATCAGTGCGCCGAAATCCATCTTGAAGCGCACGGCGTCGATCTTCACGCCCGCGACCTCGCGCTGCGGAACCTCGGAGATGGAGAGTCCCGGAACCCCGCCCGAGAGCGTGCGGTAGGCCGCGAGCAGCTTGGCGGAATCCCCGCCGCGCAGGTAGACGCGGTAGCGCATGCCGCTGTCGCTGAAGTCCATGCTCGCGGCCTGGGCGGTGCCCATGTAGGCGTAGAACTCCGAGACGTGGCTCAGCAGCTGCTTCATCGCCGGCCGGAGCGGCTCGGGATAGGCCGCGGGCATGGCGTCGAAGAGCGGCTGGAAGCGCTTCATCAGCGCCGCGCCGTCCATGCCCATCAGCATGCTCATGCCCGAGTCCATGTCGAGCAGCGGCGCGAGCTCGCGCAGGCCCGTCTTCTCCTTCGAACCGAAGCTCGCGAGTGCGCTCCGTTCCGCGTTCGTGAGCGCGAAGCCGAGCTCGATCGCGTCGCCGTCGAGGCGCAGGCCGAGGTCGAGCGTCTGCACGGAGTCGACGAGCTCGCGCAGGAAGTCCGCGTAGGCGCCCATCACCGGCTTGAGATCGAGTCCGCTCGCGGCTGCGGCGCCCGCGTTCAGGCCCTCCTCCTCGAGCGAGTTCAGGCCCTCGTCGATCGTCTCGCGGTACTGCTCGACCAGCCGGCCGAGGTCGAGGCGCAGCGCGATCTCGCCTTCGGGCAGGCCCTTGGCGATCGCCGCGGGCGCGCCCGGCAGCTCGGGCGGCGCGCCGAGTCCGACGCAGACGTAGCCGCCCTTCGCGACCGTCTGCATGCCGCTCGTCGCGACCGACTTCGCGTACTTGTCCGCGTCGCTGACCGGGATCAGGAACACCGGCAGCGGTTGCGCGCCCGAGGTCTCCTCGAGCACCAGGCACATGCCGACCGGGCGCGAAGGGTCGACCGCCGAGGCGTCACCGGGCATGCCCGGCCATCGCCATCAGCGCGGCCGCGTCGAGCTTGGGAGCGCCCGCCGGGCCGAAGGCGCTGGCCATGCGACCGACGAGGCCCGCGGCGCGCTCGAGCGAGGGCGCCTGGACGAAGGCGACGGTGTTCTTCGGGACGAGATCCGCGAGGGACGCGCCGGGGGCGGTCTGTGCGGGTGCCTGGGGCGCGAGCGCGAGCAGCAGGGGGGCGAACAGCATGGATGAACTCCTCCTTTGGAGCGTCGTCCAGCATAGCGTTCAGTGCTCGTCGGCATTCAAGCACAGGATCGAATGCCGGATCCCCCACTGGCCGATCTTCTCGCCGTCGTCGAAGTCGCGCATCGTCTCGCGGTCGATGCCGAAGCCGTCGTGCGCGGTCGCGAGCCAGTTGACGTGCGCGCCGCCGGCGTCCCAGCGGTAGGCGAAGATCGCACCCTGCGCTCCGCTGGCGAAGCCGACCGAGACGCGCGACTTCGTCCACTCGTCGTAGAGCAGGCAGGTCAGCCAGCCCTCGTCGAGCTGCTTGTTGCCGATGCGGCTCGTGCGGTAGGCCAGCATCTGTCCGTTCCCGTCCGGCCCGCCCTGGTGGAAGATGTTGAGCTGCTTCGCGGCGTTGAACGCGACGACCGGGCGCGAGCAGCAGCCGTTGCCCGAGGCCTCGCCGCGCGTCCAGAGCAGTTCCTGCTCGGCGAGCCTGTCGCCCGCGACGGCCAGCCAGCTCGCGCGCATGCAGAAGGGCGAGCCGTGCGAGTTGTCGAGCGAGGTCACGAGCACCACGCGGCCGTCGTTCGGATCGACTGCGCAGCCGGGCACGACGCGCGAGCGGACCTCGAGCTCGCCGCCCTTCCCGACCACGGGCTTCCCGAGATCGCCGGCCGTGAAGTCGAGCCAGTCGTACTCGAGCGAGTCGTCGTCGCGGCGCAGGAACAGCAGCACGCGCTTCCCGACGCGGCAGGCATTGAGCGGCAGCGCCGGCAGGTCGGGGATGCGCACGGGCGCGCCGATCTCGGTCCGCGTGACCTTCGCGACGTTCCAGCCGTAGAGATGGTGGTGCAGGACGAGCGCGATACTCGTCGCCCCCGACGAGCACGGGGTCGAGCGCCGTTCCGCTGGCCGGGATGTCGCGCTTGTCCGACCACTTCTCGTCGCCCTGGTAGGTCTTGACCCACAAGTGGTCGCGCGTCTGGTCGGCCGCGAGCAGGAAGCACGTGTCGCCGACGTACGCGAGCGCCGGCGCCGAGCCGATCGCCTCGTGCTCGCGCCGGATGCCGCAGTAGGTCGAGCCGCCGTAGTTGATGTCGGCCTCGACCTCGCCGTCGTCGAACTTCCCGTTCTGGTTCCAGTCGATGCGCGTCGTGCCGTTGCCGTCGTCCTCGAGCGTGAAGCGGAAGGGGTGGTTGGCGAGGTACTTCAGCTTCGCATAGGGGTACGGCAGCAGCTCCTTCAGGTGCTGCTCGTCGAGCACGGTCTCGCGGAAGCTGCCGTCGCTGAAGTGCACCTTGTTCCCGTCGCCGTCGAAGCTGTAGCTGAAGGCGTAGCTCATCATCGACGGATAGAGCGGGCACCAGGCCGGGCTCGAGTCGCCCGAGTGCGAGAGCCCGAGCTGATGGCCGAACTCGTGCGCGAACACTGCCCAGTTGTTGCCGCAACCGCCCATGTCGCCGTTCTCGCTCGACTGGCCGCCGCCCCAGGGCGTGACCTGCATCCAGTGCATCAGCCCGCGCTCGTTGCGCGCGAGGTACTTGTTGCCGAGATCCCACCAGGGCTGCGACTGCTCGGCCTTGGAGATCACGGTCGGGTGCTCCTTGAAATGCACCCACACGCCGCTCGTGCCGTCGGGGTTGGCGCAGTGCAGCGCGCGGTAGACCGCCTGCACGCGCGGCATCTCGCCGCGGAACTGCTTGGGGTCGACGCCCTCGAAGTACGAGAGCTCGACCAGCACGTCGCGCCGGCGCGGGTCGAGCTGCGCGTCGCGCTTCTCGGGCGCGCACCTCTGATCGTAGAGCGTCGTGAACTCGCCCAACTCGACGCCGCGCGGCAGTCCGTGCACCTCCCAGCCGTCGAGCAGCCCGTCGCCGTCGCTGTCGCGGTCGAACGGGTCGGTGCCGAGCGCCGCTTCCTCGGAGTCGAGCAGACCGTCGGAGTCCTGGTCGTTCGAGCGCGGGTTGGGCGTGAGCAGGATGCGCAGCAAGCGCTGCTCGCTCGGCCGGCGGCAGTCGAACACGAGCAGCCGATCCGCCACGCCGTCGCCGTTGAGGTCGCCAGTGGCCTCGAGCAGGAGCTTCGCGCCGGGCTCGTAGGCCGGCGCGTTGCCCGCCGTACCCGGACTCGGCGGCGCGGGAGGCGTGCCCGGCGCGACCTCGCTGCGCGTGGACTTGTCGTCCGCTCCGTCGCGCTTGAAGGCGAACTGCTTCTCGCCGTCGCGCACGAGCAGGGCACCGCCCTCGAACCAGAGCGCGCCCGCAGCGGGGTTCACGTCGTGCGCGACGGCGATCCAGCCGGCCGCCTTCCAGCCGTGCACCGAGAGCGAGACGCACAGGTCGCGGTTGCCGTTGATCGTGGCGACGTCGCCGAAGCCGTCGCCGTTCCAGTCGCCGACGGCGAAGAGCTTGCAGTCGAAGCCGGTGACCTGCCAATCGCAGGCCTTGGGTTCGCCGGCGCAGATGAGCAGGGCGATGAGCAGGAGCATGGTGCGCCACTCTCCGGCGACGCGCGCGGAATGTCGAGCCCGTCTCCGAACAGATTCCCGCGCGCCTACCCACAAGCGCAGGCTCACCTGCGCTTCCGTGCGTCCTAGCCTGCAGCACCGGACCGAGACGGCAAGCGGGATGCCTGCCGGGTGCTGCCCTACTCCCTTTCGCGAGGACGAGAACCGTGAAGATCGACAAGCTGATGGTGAAGAACGTGCTGAGCTGCCTGGCCGAGGACAACCTCTGCGTGCCCGCGCGGGGCATGTGGGACGGCGACTGCGGCAGCATCCCCGTCGTCGATTCCAAGTCGCGCGTGATCGGGATGATCACCGACCGCGACATCTGCATGGCGGCCTACACGCAGGGCAAGCCGTTGCAGTCGATCCGCGTGCAGAGCGCGATGTCGAAGGAGCTCGTGTGCTGCAAGTCCAGCGACTCGCTCGAACAGGCCGAGGAGCTGATGCGCCGGCAGAAGGTGCGCCGGCTGCCGGTGGTCGACGCGGAGAAGCGCCTGATCGGCCTGCTCTCGCTGCACGACGTCGCGCGTGCAGCGCTTTCCGAACCGCCGGCCACGCGCGAGGCACGCCTGCGCGACGCGGGCCAGCTGCTGGCCGAGGTGAGCGAGCCCCGGGCGCGTCTCGGCACCGCCCCCGAGCTCGAACCCGGCCTGCGCAAGCTCTCGGCCAGCGCGCTCGAGATCTGCTGACCCGAGAGCTGCAGCGGTCTGCGCACCAGTCCGCGCGGGACTACGACAGTCGAGGCGCTGAGCGGCCTCGCGCGCGGGCCGAGAAGCCCGGCGGAGGACGAGTGCCATGCGGATCACCCTCAGCGTCATCAAGGCCGACGTCGGCTCGATCGCCGGCCACGTGCAGCCCTCGAAGAGGATCGTCGAGGCGGTGCGCGCCCTGATCGAGCCCGCGGACTTCATCCTCGACCAGCACGTCACCTGGACGGGCGACGACATCGCGATCCTGATGACCCACACGCGCGGCGTGGGCGACGAGTACGTCCACACGCTGGCTTGGGAGGCCTTCCGCGACGCGGCGGAGATCGCACGCGAGCAAGGGCGCTGCGCTGCGGGGCAGGAGCTGCTCCGCGTGGGGCCTGCCGTGGCCGAGCTGACCTTCGAGGAACGCCAGGGCGAATCCTTGCTCCTCTTCGCCGCCGACAAGACCGACCCGGGCGCCTTCAACCTGCCGCTCTACCTGGCCTTCGCCGATCCGCTGAACACGCCGGGCCTGATCCTCTCGCCCGACCTGGGCCAGGGCTTCCGCTTCACGATCATGGACGTCGCGCACACCGCGGGCGACCGCGTGATCGAACTCGACGCGCCCGAGGAGCTCTACGACATCGCTGCGCTGCTGCGCGATCCCGGGCGCTTCGTGGTCGAGTCCGTGCGCTCGCGCGCCACGGGCGAGATCGCCGCGGTCGCGTCGACCTCGCGGCTGCACGACATCGCCGGCAGGTACACCGGCAAGGACGACCCGCTGCTGCTCGTGCGCGTGCAGAAGGACTTCCCGACCACGGGCGAGATCCTCGCGCCCTTCGCCACAGGGCACTTCGTCGCAGGCGGCATGCGCGGCTCGCAGCAGATGCCCTTGATGCCGGTCGAGCAGTGCTCTCCGGTGAGCTACTTCGACGGACCGCCCATCGTCAGCTGCGCCGGGTTCTGCCTGCACGAGGGCAAGCTCACGGAAGCGGTCGACGCGTTCGCGCATCCGTTCTGGGACGAGGTGCGCGCGCGCGTGTCGCAGAAGGCGCTCGAGATGCGCCGCCAGGGCTTCTTCGGCGCGGCTATGCTGCCGATGGCCGAGCTCGAGTACACCGGCATCGTCGAGCGCCTGCGCAGGATCGAGGGCCGCTTCCGCACGCGCAAGACGCTGCCGCGCCTCCTGGTCGGGGTCTGATCAGGCGACCGGCGCCGGCTGCGTGCGAACGCGCGGCCCGAGGCGTGCGGGGCGCGGTTCCGGATGGAAATAGAGCGCGATCGCGCAGCGCTGGAGCAGCCCTGAAGGGTCGGCCGCACGCAGGTCGTCGACCAGGACGCGAGCGCCCTCGGCGTCCGTCTCGGGCAGCAGGATCCCGAGCGCGCCCGGCGCGAGCCAGCCGAGCTCGTCGGTCGCGCGCACGCGAGCGAGGATCGAATCCAGAACGGGTTCGTGCGCGGTCCGGGGCAGCTCCAGGCGGATCAGCGCGAGTTCCGCGCCGCAGCGCTCGCAGCGCTGGCGCTCGCGCTGGAGCACGCGCGCGAACGGTCGCTCCTGGAGCAGGTCTTGGGTCGTACGTACGGATCGCAGGCAGGATTCGAGGCGCATGATGTCTCTCGAGGACGCGCGACATGAGCGCGTCTCCTCGCCCCCATTCGAACCCCGCGGCCGATCCATCGCGATCCGCCTCAGGGATCATGGCGAGGCGCACCACGTTCGTAGCGCGCGACGACTCCGCCTGCGCACAACGGCTCTTCCGGCTGGTATCATGCAGGTTCAAGCGCTGCATGAACCCTCGCCGGTATTGCCTGATCAGCCCCTGCCGCGACGAAGCGCAGTACGCGCGGCGCACGCTCGACTCCGTCACGCGCCAGTCGGTGCCCCCGGCGCTGTGGATCCTGGTCGACGACGGCTCCCGGGACGCCACGCCGCAGATCCTCGCGGAATACGCCTCCCGCTTCCCCTTCATCCGCGTGCTGCGCCGGCCCGACCGCGGCGACCGCAAGCTGGGCGGCGGCGTGATCGACGCCTTCTACAGCGGCTACGACACGATCGATGCGGGCGAGTTCGACTACGTCTGCAAGCTGGACCTGGACCTCGAGCTGCCGCCGACCTACTTCGAGGGCCTGCTGCGGCGAATGGAGGCCGAACCGCGCCTGGGCACCTGCTCGGGCAAGGCCTATTTTCCGCGCGCGCACGCGGCTGCGCCGGTGACGCGCTTCCCGCTCGTCGAGCTCGACGAGTACGTCTCGGAGAAGATCGGGGACGACCACTCGCTGGGCATGGCGAAGTTCTATCGCACGACCTGCTTCCGGCAGATCGGCGGCTTCATCCGCGAACTGGCCTGGGACGGGATCGATTCGCACCGCTGCCGGCAGCTGGGCTGGATCGCGGCATCCTGGGACGATCCCGAGCTGCGCTTCGTGCACCTGCGCCCGATGGGCACGAGCCACAAGAACTGGTGGACCGGCCGCGTGCGCCACGGCTTCGGGCACTACTTCATGGGCACGACGCCGGTCTGGCTGCTCGCCAGCACGGCGTTCCGCATGACGCGCCCGCCCGTGTTCGTTGGCGGAGTCGCCACGCTCTGGGGCTACTTCGGCAGCATGGCGCGGCGCGCACCGCGCTACGGCGGCGCCGAGTTCCGGCGCTTCCTGCGCCGCTACCAGTGGGCCTGCCTGCTGAAGGGCAAGGGCCGGGCGCTCGCCGAACTCAACGCGCGGCAGGCGACACGCTGGGACCCGACGGCGACGGGACGCTAGGCCTACTTCGCTCCGCGCGCCGCGAGCACAGCGGGCACGGTGCGGAAGAGGATCCACAGGTCGCCGAGGAACGAGCGGTTCTTGTGGTACTTCACGTCGAGCCGGCACCAGTCCTCGAAGTTCACGTTGCTGCGGCCCGAGACCTGCCACAGGCAGGTCAGTCCGCCCTTGAGCTCGAGCCGGCGCCGCTGCCAGGGCGCGTACCAGATCGTCTCGTCGGGCAGCGGCGGACGCGGGCCGACCAGCGACATGTCGCCCGTCAGCACGTTCCAGAACTGCGGCAGCTCGTCGATGCTCGTCTTGCGCAGGATGCGGCCCAGCGGCGTGACGCGCGGATCGCGCTCCATCTTGAACACCGGCCCGTCGGCCTCGTTGAGCTTCAGCAGGTCCTTCTTCTTCTTGTCCGCGTCGACGCACATCGTGCGGAACTTGTGGAAGCGGAAGTGCCGGCCGCCCTTGCCGACGCGCCAGCTGGAGTAGAACACCGGACCGGGCGAGCTGAGCTTGGTCGCCACAGCGGCGCCCAGCATCACGGGCGCGAGCAGGACGAGGGCGACCGAGGCGCCGGCCACGTCGACCGGGCGCTTCCACCAGGGTTCCTTGTCGAGCAGCAGATCGACCAGCGGCTGCGCGCCACGCGTTCCTTCGAGAGCCACCCGTGTCGGCTGGGCCTCGTGCCCTGCGCGCGGCTGGCGGCGCTCGGTGTGCGGCTTGCGCTCGGCCGGCTCGCGCCGACCGTCCCCGCTGTCGCCCGGACCGGAGCCCGTCGCGTCGGGATAGACGTACACGTTGATCTCGGCCGTCCGAAGGTAGCCCGTGGTGTCGTTGCGCTGCAGGTCCTTCGCCAGGCACCAGGCGCCTTCCTTGGCCGTCTCGGGCAGCAGGATCCCGACGATGCCGGGCTCGAGCCAGCCCACTTCGTCGAGCAGGCGGATGCGGCGCACGATTGCCTCGAGCGCGTAGTCGAACCCGGGGTCGTAGCCGTTGCTCAGCTTGGGCAACTTCAGCCCAAGCAGCGCGAGCGTGGCCCGGCTGCGATCGGAGCGCTGGCGCTCCTTGCGAATGCACGCCAAGAACGAGGCCTCAGGGAGGAATTCCCTGTCGGCGGAACTGGCGAGCTCTGTGCGAGTGTGCGGTTGTTGAAGGGGGGTGATACGCATGGACTTCCTGGAGTGCCATGCACCACGGTGCTCAGGAACAGTCGATCGAAGTGCGTTCGATCGGATTGCCACGAGCTAGGGGGTGACTCAGCTTGGAGGGGTGATCAGCTTCCGGAGGGGGGAGGGATGAAGCTTTCGACACGCGAGTATACCTCGTGAAGTAGAGCGGAGTTACTGGTTGTTGAATACTCCTGTGTTCGCGCCCGAATCCGCACAGTGGCGGCGCCAGCGCCGCAAGTCGGCCCGAATTCGGGAATTAGCATTACTGGACAGCTTTCCGTGGAACCCCCAGCCGACTGAAGACGACGCCGGCCCCCCCACAGGGAATCGGAATCCGACTCGTCGCCTGCGGCCCCAGAGATTCGTCAGGCGCCCCCAAGGCTGCTGCGAATCAGCACTTGTGACCCGGCCTTGATGCGCATTTCAGGGAACCTTAAGGAGTCGCCCGGCCTGCGCGAAGTGCGGATTTTCGAGCCCCGGAGATGCGAATTCCGACCCCCGGGATGGTGCTGACGCAGCCTGCTTCCACCCTCTGGAATGCGGTTTCGATGCGCTGCGTCGCCGATCGGAGGTGTGCTCTCAGGGCTCGGCTGCCCCCCCTGAAAGGCTGACCTGGTGCCGCGCACACCAGCGCAGGAGCGCGAAGATCGACCACACGCGCGACCAGTAGATCCCGGGTGCGCCAGCCTCGAACGCTCGCCAGAGTCGCGCCACCGCGGGCGGGGCGAGGCCGGCCGCCCGGCACGCGGAAGCATCGTTCAACGTCTCTGCGACCGCGCGCTGCATGCCCCCGCGCGCCCAGCGCTCGATGGGCAGGACGAAGCCGGACTTGGGCCGCTCGAAGATCGAGGGGTCGAGGCCCTGCAGGGCTGCGTCGCGCAACGCCTGCTTGCGCCCCAGCGGTTCGAAGCGCCGGCGATCGGAGAGCCGGGCCGCCGCCTCGATCACGACGTGGTCGAGCAGCGGGACGCGCACCTCGAGCGATACGGCCATGCTGGCGGCGTCCGTGTCGCGCAACAGGCGCTGCTCGAGGAAGTTCGAGAGCTCCAGGGCCGAGATCGCGCGCAGCATCGGCGCGCCGGCGCCGAGCTCGCGCAGCCTCTCGCGCCGTGCGGGCGTGAGCCCGTGCACGGCCTCGCCGGCCACGTCGGGATCGAGCAGCTCCTCCAGGAAGCGACCGGAGAACAGCCCGTACGAGACCTGATACACGTCGACCGGATCGCCCCCGCAAGCGAGCGCGTCCTCGAGCTTGCCCCAGCGCGTCTGCGGCGGGACGGCGCCGCTCGCGCCCATCGCCGCGCGCGCGACCACCCGGGCCATGGCGCGCCTCCATCCGCCCGGCAGGTACCGCGCGCAGCGCGCGATGCGGCTCCCGCGCGGGATCTCCTGGAAACTGCGATAGCCGCCGAAGATCTCGTCGCCGCCCGTCCCCGCGAGCGCGACCGTGATGCCGGCCTCGCGCACCGCGCGGCTGACGAAGTAGGTGTTGAGCGCGTCAAAGCTCGGCTGGTCGAGGCAGGCGAGCGCCGCCTCGAGCTGGCTGGTGAAGGAGGCCTCGGTCAGCCGGATCTCGCGGTGCTGCGTGCCCAGGCCGTCGGCGACGGCACGGGCGTAGCGCGACTCGTCGAAGTTCGGGTCGTCGAAGGCGATCGTGAAGGTGCAGATCGGCCCCTTGCCGGCGCGCGCGGCCAGCGCGGCGATCGCGCTGGAATCGATGCCGCCCGAGAGGAACACTCCGACCGGCACGTCGCTCACGAGGTGCTGGCGCGTCGCGCGCTCCAGCTCCGCGCGCAGTTCGTCCAGGCTGTCGGTCCCCGGGCCGCTCCGAACGGGCGGGCGCCAGTACTCGCGCGGCTTGGGCAACTCGCCCTCCAGGCTGACCTCGACCCAGTGGCCGGCCGGCAGCTCGAAGACCCCCAGCACGAGCGCGTCGTTGCCGTTGACGAACCCGTTCCAGGCATACGTGGCGAGCGCCGCCGGCGAGAGCCGCCGCTCGAGCCGCTCGGTCGCCAGCAGCGCGCGCACTTCCGACGCGCAGAACAGCGTCGCCCGGCCCTTCTTGCCCACGACCCGCGCGTAGTAGAGCGGCTTGATCCCCAGCCGGTCGCGCGCGAGGACGACCACCTTCCGGCGCGCGTCCCAGAGCGCGAAGGCGAACATCCCGCGCAGGCGCTTCACGCACTCGGGGCCCCAGACCGCATAGGCACGCAGCAGCACCTCGGTGTCCGAGCGCGTGCGGAACTGCACCCCCAGCGCACGCAGCTCCTCGCGCAGCTCCTCGAAGCCGTAGATCTCGCCGTTGAAGACCAGCACGTTGCCGGTCTCCGCGTCGTGCATCGGCTGGTTGGCGGCCTCGCTCAGGTCGACGATCGAGAGCCGCCGGTGGGCGAGCACGACGCCGCGCGAGGAGTCGGATGCAGCCGAGCGCCAGCTCCCCCCGGCGTCCGGCCCGCGGTGGGTCTGCGCGGAGCTCATGCGCTCCACAGCCGCCTCGATGGCTGCGTCGACGTGACCGATCGCTAGCGCGATGCCGCACATGGGGTAGCTCGGTAGGATAACGGTGTGCATCCGTATCGAGCAGCAACCCGTCCGGGATTCCGCGCGCCGTCGACGGCCTGAGCGCAAGGGCTGCTTGCAACATGAAGCGTGACGATCTGCTCCCCGCCGTGGGCCTCGTAGCCATCGGACGCAACGAGGGCGAGCGACTGCGGCGCTGCCTCGAGTCGGTGCGCCAGCAGTGCGCGTCGATCGTCTACGTGGACTCCGGGTCGACGGACGGGAGCGTGCAACTGGCACGCGGGCTGGGCGCCGCAGTCGTCGATCTGGACCTGTCCACCCCCTTCACCGCCGCGCGCGCACGCAACGAGGGCCTGCGCCGCCTGCGCGAGTTGCGGCCCGAGGTTGAGTTCGTGCAGTTCATCGACGGCGACTGCGAGCTGGTGGCCGGCTGGATCGCGGCCGGACTCGCACCGTTGCTCGAAGCGAGCCGAGCTGGCCGTGGTCTGCGGCCGCCGTCGCGAGCGTTCCCGCAACGCGACGATCTACAACCGGCTCTGCGACATCGAATGGAACACCCCTGTAGGCGAGGTCGAGGCCTGCGGCGGAGATGCGCTGATGCGGGTCGCCCCGCTCGAGAGCGTGGGCGGCTACGATTCGAGCCTGATCGCCGGCGAAGAGCCGGACCTGTGCCGGCGGCTGCGCGCACGCGGCGCCGTGATCCTAAGGGTCGACGCCGAGATGACCCTGCACGACGCAGCCATGACGCGCGCGAGCCAGTGGTGGCGACGGACGCTGCGAGGGGGCTACTGCGCTGCCGAATCGCTCGGCCGACTCGGGGCCGGCGCACCGAGCTCCGACCGGCGCTGCGTACGCGGGGCCGTGCTGTGGATCGTCGCGCTCCCGCTGTTGATCCTGATCGGCCTGGCAGCCGCGGCATTCGCCGGTTCCGGCAAGGCTGCGCTGCTGATCGTCGCAGCCGTTCTGGCCAGCGTGCTCGCGCAAACGCTGCGCATCGCGGCCCGACGTGACTCGCGTGGCGAGAGCGCAGGCGACAGGCTGCTCTATGCCGCTTCCTGCATGGCGGGCAAGTTGCCGCAGTTCGTCGGCATGCTGCAGCATCTGTCGCACCGGGTAACTAGGACCCGAGCGCGGCTAATCGAGTACAAGTGACGCTGCACCTGCCGGCGCGCCATTGCAGTCGCTGGGGAAGCTCGAATAGGATCCATCGGCGACCATGAGGAACGAAGGCACTGGTGCTGTCGCATGAGAATCGCCTATCTGACGGCGCAGTACCCGAAGACAAGCCACACCTTCATCCGCCGCGAGATCCAGGCTCTCGAGCGCCTGGGTATCGAAGTGCAGCGCTACTCGGCCCGGCGCGTGACCGAGCCTCTCGTCGATCCGGACGACCGCGCGGAGAGCGCGCGTACGCGCGTCATCCTGGAATCTGGTCCGGTCGTGCTGATTGCGCTCGCGAGCGTCTCGGCGCTGCGCACTCCGATCCGCTGGCTACGCACGCTGCGCCTCGCGCTGCAGATGAGCCGGAGCTCGGATCGCGGCCTGCTTGCACACCTGGCGTACCTGATCGAGGCCTGTGCCCTGGTGCGCTGGACCAAACAAGCACGCGTGGAGCACTTGCATGCCCACTTCGGGACGAATGCCACCGCTGTCGCCCTGCTGACGCGAAACCTGGGTGGGCCTCCCTACAGCTTCACCGCGCACGGGCCGGAGGTGATCGACCTCGGTCCCGCACTTTCCCTGGATCGCAAGATCCACGAGGCCACGTTCGTCGCCGCCATCAGCCACAACACGCGCTCCTGTCTATGGCGCTACTCCGCGTTCGAAGACTGGACCAAGGTGCACGTGATCCGCTGCGGGCTAGACTCGGACTACCTTGATCGCCCGACTGCGCCCCTCCCGGAAGAGCCGAAGCTTGTGTGCGTGGCGCGGCTCGATCCGGAGAAGGGGCATCTCGTCCTCCTGGAGTCGGCTGGGAGGCTTGCCCGGGAAGGCATCAATTTCGAATTGGAGCTTATCGGAGACGGCGCGATGCGGCCGGAGATCGAGCGCAGGATCTCCAGCCTCGGACTCGAGCGCCACGTACGACTGGTCGGCTGGCTGGGCAGCGAGCAGATCCGGCAGCATCTCGTTGCGAGCCGCATCTTTGTCTTGCCCAGCTTCTCCGAGGGGCTGCCCGTGGTCTTCATGGAGGCGTTGGCAATAGGCAGGCCCGTGATCGCCACCTACATGGCGGGAATTCCCGAGCTCATCGTCAATGGAGAGAATGGCTGGCTCGTGCCGGCTTCGGATGTGGACGAGCTCGCCCGCGCACTGCGTGAAGCCCTGGCGACACCGACCGCGGAACTGGAGCGAATGGGAAAGCACGGTCGCGAACGGGTATGCGCACAACACTCGGTGAGCACCGAGGCGCACAAGCTGGCGGACCTCTTTCGTGGAGTGCGTGCGAGTCCTGCCTGACCCACGGCGACTCGGAGTTTCGACGCGGCCGATCTCGCACTGTTCGCGCACCCCAGGCGTGGCTACCCTGAGCGGAAGGAGCGAACACTGGAAGACCAAGACTCTCACGCCCCTCCGCGCACCGGTCGCACGGACCTACAGTCGGGGGTGATCGCGCTCGAGGAGCTCCTGCCGCGCCTGCGCTGCCCGCGCTCGCACCAGGCACTGGTGCTCGAGGGTGAGGCGCTGTGCAGCTCCGACGGCCGCTTTCGCTACCCGATCACCAAGGGAGTTCCCGACTTGCGCAGCGCTCCCGAGCGCTTGCGCGTGGACCTGCCCTGGTACGAGCCCTGGGACGACCTCAAGTCGCTCGTGCTCGAGCCGCCTGCACGATTGCGCGCTCCGGATCTCCCCAGTCACCTCGACGGCTGGCTGGCGACGGTGCCCGGCCAGTTCGGTCAAGGTCGTTGGATCCTCGAAATCGGCTGCGGCGAACGTCAATGCGAGGGCTGGTTCTCGCCGCGCGGCTTTCGCTACGTCGGCACGGACGTCGATCACCGCGGTCGCGGCCCGCACGTGCTGGCCGATGCCCATAACTTGCCCTTCCGCGACGAGACGTTCGATTTCTACACGTCGATGGCGGTCTACGAGCACCTGGTCGCGCCCGTGGTCGCCGCGCAGGAAGCGTTGCGTGTGTTGCGACCCGGAGGGACCTTCTTCGGGTCGGCCGCGTTCGTCTACGGGTTCCACGATCGCGCGAGCTTCCATCACATGTCGCACGGCGGGCTACTCTGGACGCTGCGCAGCGCAGGCTTCCAGGTCGAGCGCATGTGGGCGGACTGGCCCTACCCCAGGTCCATCGCGGAGATGCCCTTCCGAGGATCTCGCGGCCTCCCCTGGCGCGTGGCGACGCGCAGCTTCCTCTGGACGATGGAGTGGAGCTTCACGCGCACCTCGATCGTTGTTCGGCGCATTCTGGGTCGGCCCAAACTCGACCTGCAAGCTCGGCGCGTGGAAACGGCAGGCTCCGTCTCCTTCATCGCGCGCAAGCCTAGCTGAGGCTCGTGCCGGACGCCGGCTCCTGTGCGCGAACAGCACCCTCCTAGTGCCAGCTCGGTGTCTGCTGGATCGCCTCGAGGATGCAATCGCGGACGATCTCGTTCCCGTGCGCCGACAGGTGCCCATCGACGCGCAGGAAGCTCTTCTCGAACCCGCTCCTGACGAGCGCCGGGCTCGTGTCCACGAACTGCACCTGCAACGCCCCGAGCACCTCGCGCGCGACCTTCGTCGGCAGGTCGTACTGGAGTGCGCCGCCGGATTGCGCGGGATTCCGAACCGCTTCGGGCGGTGGGATGAGGACCACCAGGAGCGGAACGGAATGGGCCGCGCACTCGTCGCGCATCGAGCGAAACTCCCTCTCGAAAACTGCCCGAGCCGTGCACAGGGGCTCCGTGGACCAGTTCGATTGCCCGAACATCGGCAGCATATCTTCCGTCTTCGACTTCGACCCGACGGCGTGCCAGAGCCGCGATGCCAGTCTGTAGCTGTGGACGTGCCGTTTGAGGAAGCTGCGCAGGCCTCCCGTGTCGCCCAGCGTGCCGTTCTGCACCGTGACGTGCTTGTCCCAAACGCAATCGAAGAAGTCGTTCCCGATATAGCTGACGACCAGGATCCCGCGAGGCTGCGTCGGTTCCGCTACGTCTCGCTGCACCAGGAATTCGTACTGGACCGGACCGTAACCGGGGACTCCTTCGTCGCGAAACCTCAGGCTCGGCTGCAAGGCGTCGTCCAGCCGTGCGACGAAGGACTCTCCGTACTCGACCCCATGGCCGAAGACGAATGAGTCGCCGATCACGGGCACGATTCCCCTCGCCGCGATTGCGGAAGCCGCGGGCTCGCGCGCAGCCGTGCCCGCTGCGCCGACGCGTCGACCTTCTTGGTCCGTTTCGACGCTCCAGCGCGAGTCGCCGGTGTCGACCACGCACTTGGCACCTGGGATCAGCCCGAAGCACAGCGGATCCGGAAGGAGGCGAAAGATCTCGAGCCAACTTCGGGGCTGGGGCGCGAAGACACGCAGGAAACCCTCCAAGCCGATGCAGGTGAGACCCAACCCCAATGCGAGAGCCAGGAGATGCCGTAGGATGCGACTCCGCGCATGCCGCGCGGCTGACGTGATGTCGACGGTCACGGTGGCATTCTTGCTGCGCACACGAGGAGGTGTCAACGGCGATGAGAAACGGTCCGCGCGAAGATCACACGCCACGCAGAACAGCAGGACGCGCCGGAGCGCCTCTGCGGGCGAGAGCCGGGAGTCCCGACAGGCCGCCAGCGATGAGGGCATAGATCGGATTGATGTGCGCGTTCATCAAGCAGTCGATCGTGTACAGGAGCAAGACCAGCGACAGTGCTCCTCCTGTAGCCACGAGCGGATGCCTCCAGGAGCCTGGCGGATGCCGTCGCACGAACAGCAGGACTGGTAGGAGCAACAGCGCGGTCCAAGCACCCAACCCGGTGATGCCGCGCGTGGCGAACTGGATGATCCAGTAGCCATCGGTGGTGATCAGGCGCACCTCGCCCGTCACAGGGTCGAGGTACTGGTTGAAGTTCCAACTCCCCGCCCCGAATACGGGGTGTGCGCGGGCCTGCTCCAACAGCTGATCCTCCGATTCAAAGCGCACTCGCGCGGACTCGAGGCGCTGGGCGGCTTCCGCGGGTGAGAAGCCGACGGCGACGAGTCCGGTCGAGACGACTCCGGTCATGTCCGCGACGTCCATGCTGCCCGACACGCGCAGGATCATGTACGAAGGAACGGCCACGGCGATCAGAACCAGCGGGAATGCGATACGCAATACCCGGACCGCAGACCACACGACGAGCCCGACGAGCAGGAGCGCACTGGCCCCCACGGAGCGGCTCAAGAGCGTCGTTGCGATCAGGGTGAGCGCCAGCCCTGTCTTGATGCTGCGCGGCAGAAAGGTGATGCCATCGGCTCGCGAGACGGCGATTCCCGCGAGTGCGCTGGATCCCATCCACATGGCCAGCATCAGCCCGTGTTGCATGAAGACCATCGGGCGAATGGAACCGTCCGTTCGAATCGTCTGGTCGGGACTGTGCTGGTAATACCCATACACCTTCAAGTGCAGGATCGCGCCGAAGGCCATCTCGAAGAAGCACAGGGGAACGTAGATGACAGCGCCCAGGAACATCCCGATCGCCAGGTCACGCAGGGCCGGGAGAGACTCGAAGTAGCAGCGCCCGATGACCCAGGGCACTGCCCAGGTGATCAACTGCGACCAGACACCCGCGATGCCTGCGAGTCCGTCGTAGAGTCCGAATCCGTTCGCCAAGGATGTGCCAACCGGGCACAGGCAGAAGACGAGCAACGGCAGGTCCACCAGCCCCGGGCGGAATCTCGCCAGGCGCTGCGGGTCGAACAGCAGAACGGCGACCAGCACTCCGAGGCTCGTCGCGGTGGCCTTGTCGTATTGGGGCAATCCCGGGAGGTCCCACTTCAGGATCGGCAGGAACAGCCAGCCGACGATGTATGCCGTGATGACGGCCCGACGCGGTGTGAGCAGGCTGAAGGAAACCAGGATGATTGGTATCCACCCGATCATCACCAGCGTGGCGAACGAGATCATCTTCGAGCCATTGACTGCCTTGCGAGCCGCGCCGCCTGCACTCCCAGGGGAACCACGACAGCCAGGGCCACTGCGAGTTCGACCCAGCCGAGCCAGCGCCCCTTGACCAGCGTCATCGCGAAGCGCTGGGCGAGCACACCGCCCCCCACCCACGCCAGCGCAACCGAGGTGTGCACGAGATCGCGCCTGAAGATGTGCGTTCCGAGCCGCCGCAGCGCGAAGGCAATCGCAACGTGTCCCGCGAGATTGCCCAGGGCCAGTCCGAGGATGAATCCCGTCAGGCCTCCGTAATGGAACCCAAGGGCGCAGGCGGCGAGCTTGCCCACCAGCGAAC
The DNA here is from genome assembly GCA_963829015.1 of uncultured Planctomycetota bacterium. Taxonomy (GTDB): domain Bacteria; phylum Planctomycetota; class UBA1135; order UBA1135; genus JADJLZ01. The sequence goes on from CAWHGR010000003.1 coordinate 209,813, forward strand.
AGCCATTGGCGATCGCCAGGGCCCGCGACTCGCCCGCGGCGAGGACCGCGTGGTAGGCCGAGACCATCAGCAACCAGGTCCACATTGGGACGGTCAGGAGCTGCGCCATCCAGGCGGCGTCGGAGTAGCGCTCGTCGTAGAGGATGCGAAAGAACGCCGGCGAGAGCAGCGCGAGCCCTGCGAGCATGAACAGTCCGCCGCGCAGGATGATCGCGCGCGCCGCGTGCAGTGCGCGCTCGGAAGCCTGCGCGTCCGTGCGCGAGTGGTGGGCGAGCAGCGGAAACAGCACGCTGCTGGCCAGCGTGTTGGCGATCGTCGGAGCAAGCGACGCCAGGTTCATCGCAATGCTGTACACGCCGAGCTGCCCGATCGGCACGAACTTGCCCAGCATCAGCCGGTCGACCTGCATCGCCAGAAACGTAAGGGCGGTGGAAACGAAGATCCAGCGACCGAAGCCGAGCAGCTCCCGGCCTGCAGCGCGCTCGAACATGAAGCGGTTGCGTTCGCCGTCCAGCGCGACATGGCTCAGGATCGTCTTCGCCGCGGCACCGATCAGGCTCCCGAACACGATCGCCCAGACGCTGTGCGTGACGAAACACCAGACGACCATGGCGATCAGCCCCAACGTCTGGCCGACGAAATCGATCACCGTGATCCGGGCCAGCGAGAGCTTGCGACTGCGGCTGAACAGCTTCGTCGAGGTGAATCCGGACAGGATCGAAGCCAGCGCCGCGACCGGGACCAGCGAGGCTAGTTGCGGCTCTCCGTACCAGGCCGCGAAGGGCCCGGCCCCGATTGCGCTCACGATCCAGAGCAGAACCCCACGCACCACCTGGATCGTCCATGCCGTGTTGAGGAAGTCGATGTCCTCGCCACGCCGGTTCTGGATGATGCTCGGACCGATCCCGATGTCAGAGAACATCGTCAGTCCCTGCACGAAGATGCTGACCAGGGCCAGGATTCCGAAGGCTTCCGGGAAAAGCAGCTTGGCGAAGACCAGGTTTCCCGCCAGGCGCAGTACCTGGCTCGCGCCATATCCGGCGATCGTCCAGACGGAACCGCGGATCACACGGCTCTTGAGCCGCCCGGAGGTCGTTTCCTCCGGTGCGGGCTGGATCTCGGAGAAGGGCGGCGCCTCGCTCATGCAGCCAGACTCTGGCCGCGGATTCGCCGCGTGATCAAGAGTCGCATTTTCTCACCATACACCGGATTACGCCCTCTGCGCCAGCGCCGCGCGCCCACGACATGCGCTCGAAGTAGAGGCTGGTGCGGGCCCGCTCAGCGGCCGCCTACGCGCGCGCAGCGCTCTGGATGTGACACGGAGATCGGCGCGTGCGGGCACGACATCGACGAGGTTCCAGGTGACGCATCGCCTCGGGGGGCGAGAAAACGGCGTGCACGCGGCCGTCCCAGCCCTAAGCGCAGGGGCGCATTTCGTCCACGAACTTGCCCGTGAGCAGCAACATCCCTGGGGCCGGCCCGGCTGAGTTCAGGGCCATGAGCACGATGTGTGCGCGGTGCTTGGGCATCGGCGACTGGAGCCCATCCTCCGGCCCCCACGCGGCTCTTGGGCCCGGCACGATCCGGCGCTCCAGAAGTTCCTTGAGCACTTCGCGAGAAATCAGTGCAGCGCGCTTGCGAGGACGTGCGCGAAGGCTTTCGCCGCCAGCCGCTGGCCCAGCCCGTTGAGGTGGCCGCCGTCGCTCGTGTACCCCGGCCAGAGCATCGGCACCTTCCGGCCCCCCACTACGTACTCTTCGCGCGTGCCGTCGGGCCGTGTCGATTCGAGCATCGACAGGTCGAAGACCGGCTCGCCCGGGAAGCGCGCCAGCAGCCTCTCGCGGAACTCCATGCGCCGCGCATTGGCCTGTTCCTCCCACACGGGTCTGCCCAGCGCGCGCTGGAGCAGCGGCTTCAATCCGCCGGGACGGACGCACAGCGGCGGTGTGACGTGCACGATCCTGGCTTCCGGCCGCGCCTTGCGCACGCGCTCGACAGCGCTGGCGTAGGCCTGCACGAGCGCACCCGCGTCCGTGTCCGGGCTGAAGTCGACGTAGCAGAGCTTCATCAACAGCATTTGCTGGCCGTCCGAATCCGGACTCTCGGCGTGCCGGGCGAAGTCCTCGAACTTCCCGAGCGGCTGCATGTTCTCCCCCACCCGACCTTCGCCAATCGCGACTTCGATGCCGGCTTCCTGCGCGAGGCTTCTCAATCCGGCGAGGATGTTCGCGCCGACCGACTGGTGCCCGAAGAAGACGCGCGCGCCGCGCAGGGTCTCGAGGTCCGCCTTGAGGGTCTCGTCGATCACGATCATGCTCTCCAAGTTCTTGGTCTCCAGTGCGCTGGGTGTTGATCCACCGCAGGCCGCGCCGAGGCCCGTGGCCAGGAGCAGTAGTGCGAGCTTCATGCTACGACCTCGGACACGGTTTCGATCAACTGCGGCCGCATGTGCAGGTAGCGCGTCGTGCGGCATTCCTGGTCGATGTCCTTGAAGTCGCGCTCGATCTGCTCGGCCTTGAGGCCCATGCCGCTGGCGACTTCGGCGGCAGCGAGGCCGTGGTTCTTGCCCCACAGGACGAGGTCCATCTGCTCGTAGGGCAGCGAGAAGTAGAACTCGTCCTGGGACTGGGGCAGCGAGTAGGTATCGGTCGTCGGGCGGCGCTTGCGCACCTCCTCGGGCACGCCGACTTCGGCTGCCAGCGCGTAGACCTGCTGCTTGTAGAGCTGCGCGATGGGCTTCACGTCGCCCAGGCCGTCGCCGCCCTTGACGAAGAAGCCCAGGTCGTGTGCAGGGAATGTGCTCTCGAATCGATCGACGAACTGCTGCTGTACGAGCTGTGCGGAGAGGACGGAAACGAAGGTCATGTCGTCCTTCACGCCCGTGGCTGTCCCGCCGCGCACCTTTTCGACGAGCTTCCCGACCGCGCCGGGATCGAAAATGGAGCTCTTCGCGATGTATCCGCTGGACAGCATCTCGTCCACCCAAGGATAGCGCGACTTGCCCGTGGCCGGATCGACGAAGCTCGCGGCATCGGATGCGCGGTAGGGCTGCTTGGGCGGCGCCAGCGCGGCCGGCGGGACGAACTCGCGGGCGGCGCGCTTCAGGACGTGCTTTTCGTCCAGCCCGTTCATCTTCAGCCGGGGTGGAAGTCGCGCGGCCCAGTCCATCACGCGCGCGTCGAGGAACGGATAGCGGCCATCGATGCTCTGCCCCATCGCCGGCTGGTCGCCCTGCGAGGAGAGGTTGTAGCCCGGCAGCAGGATGGTGTTCTCGAGGTGTTGCGCCTGCGCGAACGGGTGCCAGTGTGCGTACTCGCGCGGCAGGCGTGCGCGCAACTCCTCGAGCGGGTCGTGAGCTGCGAGCTCGGCCTTGGCCTCCTTGCTCAGCAGGCCCTTGACCTGCAGTGTCAGCTTCCAGCGCGGGAGGTGCGAGAAGAACGGGCTCTCGAGGTCCTCCGGCCGCGCCTGGAAGAAGGCCCGCAGGTAGGCGTCCGGCTGAGCCTGCAGGTGCTTCTGGTAGCGGTACAGGCTGCGCAGCAGCTGCGGCCGCAGCTTCGAATCGGGCTGCTGCACGCGGATGCGGCGCACCAGAAGGTCAGCACCTCGTTCAGCCCGCGCAGGTCGAATTCGCGCGTGACGCCCGGGACGGCGAAGAGCGCCTTGACCTCCGAGGCGAACAGGAAGCGGCCCTCGTGCAGCGTCCAGAAGAACGGCCGAACGCCGATGCGGTCGCGGGCGCAGAAGAGGCGCTCGCGCTCCCGATCCCAGATTGCGAAGGACCACTGCCCATTCATGCGCTCCACGAAGCGCTCGCCCCAGACCGCGTAGGCGTGCAGGATCGTCTCGGTGTCCGAGCGCGTGGCGAAGCGCCGGCCGTGCTTCGTTTCGAGCTCTTCGCGCAGCTCGAGATGGTTGAAGATCTCGCCGTTGAAGGTGATCACGAGTTGCCCGTCGGCGGTCGCCATCGGCTGGGCGCCCCCCGCCAGGTCCAGGATCGAGAGGCGCGCGTGCGCCAGCCCACAGCAGCGGTCGATCTGGACCCCGCGCCCGTCCGGGCCGCGGTGGCGCAGAGTGCCGATCATCCTCTGGAGCAGTCCCCGGGCCGGGGAGCTGCCGTGGAGGTCCAGGATTCCTGCGATTCCACACACAATCGTGTGACTGTGCCCCACGGAAATGCCTCGTACAGCCGGACTGCACGGAACTCCCCACGGACGCACCCATGGATCCGGCAGGGCCCCCCTCAGACGGGCGGCCATCAGCCCAAGTGCCACGTGGTTGGGTGGAGCCGACCCGGGGCTGTAGAATGCCTAGCCGACCCGCGGCGGAATGCGCAGCACCTGCGCGGCGCATCCTGATCCAGGGCGGGTCGTCTGGTTCGAGAAGAGTGGTTCCACGATGCGGGAAGGGTCCAGCCGGGCGCGAGCGCAAGCCGAGATGCGCAAACTTGGAGCGGCCATCGGGGCACTGCTCCTGACCGGCATTGGAACGGCCTGCTCCGGCGGCGGAAGTGCGGCCGCAGGAGCTGCGGCGCCGCAGTTCACGTACAGCGGTGCCACCGTGTGGGAGATGGCAGGTCCCGCGAGCGGGCCGTTCGCCAACGCGAGCGCGGACTTCACGTTGTCCAACGCAGGCGTGGAGGCCGTCTCCTGGTCCGCGACCAGCGTGCCGATCTTCGTGCAACTGGATCGGCTCGACGGATCGATCCAGCCCGGCAGTTCGACCACGATCCACGCCAACCTCGATCCGGTCGCGGCACAGACTCTCCTCCCGGGGGAGTACAGCGACGTGCTTCGGATCCACAACGAGACGGCACTGCAGGCCGATCTGGAGATCGGCTGCCGGCTGTCGGTGACGGCCTCCGTGGACGCCACCGAGTTCCTCCCGTTGGCCGATTTCGAGTCATCCGGCCCGGCCGGCGGACCCTTCCAGCCGGGCTTCGTGACGTACGACCTGACCGAGACCGGGAACACGTCCTCCAGCTGGCAGGCGAACGTCGGCGACCCTTGGGTCTCCGTCTCGCCGACCTCGGGACTGCTGGCGCCGAGCACGAGCGTCGCGCTCACCGTCGGGATCAAGCCAGCCGCCACCGCATCGCTGTCGGCCGGTCTCCACGTGTCGCATTTCGACATCGTCGATTCCGCCAGCAACAACACGTTGCACACTCGGGCAGTCGCACTCAACGTGACTCCAGCGACCACCGACGCGGGCTGGACCGTGTTCACGGCGAGTCCCGCCACGCGCAAGGTCTTCGTCAGCAGATCCCAGGGCAGCGATTCGAACTCCGGCCTGTCGCAATCGTCCCCGAAGCGTTCGATCGCGGCGGGCAAGGAACTCGTGCGCGACGGCTTCCCGGACTGGCTGCTGCTGAAGTGCGGGGACACCTGGGACGAGGCGATCGGTGCCTGGGGGTTGTCCGGCCGCTCCGCCACCGAACCAATCTTGATCGGCAGTTACGGCACAGGAGAGAGGCCGTTCCTGCGAACGGGCACCTCCGAAGCGATCATCTCGGCCTACAACACGAATCCCAACTACGTCAGCGTGGTCGGGTTGCACTTCAGTGCGCACCTCTACAACGGGTCAAACGGGACACCCAGAGGCGTCTTCTGGCTGCACCACACTACGGGGTTCCTGCTCGAGGACTGCTTCATTGAACGCTACTGGCAAAACGTCGTGGTGCAGGGAACGAGCGAGACCAACGGGACACAAGGGCCCAACCGGCACAGCGAGGTCAGGATCCGGCGCAACGTCATCACCGACGCGTACAGTACGGACAACACCGGGATGGTCGCGAATCTCGGCCTGTACGTCGAGAACTGCGACGGCGTCCTGATCGAGGAGAATCTCTTCGACCACAATGGCTGGGTCGACAGCATCCCGGGTTCGCGTCCGACCTGGTACCGCCACAACGGGTACGTCCAGAACGGCAACACCGGCGTGTCCCTGCTGCGCAATATCATCGCCGGCACCGACGGAGTGATGATGCGCTCCGGCGGACTCATCGAGGACAATCTCTATCTGCACAACTACCTCGCCATCCTCTTCGGGCATGGCACCGCACCCGAACCGAACGGGGTCGCGGGCACGATCCGCAAGAACGTCGTGCTCGATGGCCGGGACTACGCCGATGGCAGCGGTGCCAGCCTCGCGGGCGGGCTGTGCATCGACATGGGCAACATCTCGCAGTCGGTCATCGAGAAGAACATCTTCGCGCACAACACCAGCGGCACGGGCCCGTCTCCCGTGGTGATGCGCGACGATCGTGCGTACAACAGTTATCGCGTCGTCGAGAACACGACGATATCCAACAACATCATCTATGACTGGGGCGGAAGGTCTGTGGACATCCAGACCAGTACTGGAGAGAAGTACCGGCAGCCAGTCAACCTAAGGCTCGTGGGCAACGCGATTCAGAACTCCAAGGACACGTCGCCCCTCGTGCGCCATGAGGTGTCTGCCAGCTTGACGGGATTGACAAGCGAGAACAACTCCTTCCTCGGTGCCGCTGCGATGAGTGCCTGGTTCCTCGTTGGCTCCGAGAAGGAGAGCCTGGAGCAATGGAAACCGCAGGTGCAGGACACGACTTCCGCCGCCAGGCGGGTGGACTTCCCCGCCCCGAACCGGACGATCGGCTCGTACCACGGCTCGATCGGGAAGCCGCCGAGCGTCGAGTCCTTCCTGGCGGAAGCCCGATTGCAGTCTAGAGCGAATTGGCGCCCGCAATACACCGCACGAGCGGTCAACGATTACATCCGCGCCGGCTTTGGTCTCTGATCCGCAGTGGATGCCGCAGCGCCAGGAGGCCCGATGACGACCCATGCTGCTCGCGTTTCCCTGGCGGACAAGATCGTGGTCATCACGGGTGCCGGCTCCGGCATCGGCCGCGCACTCGCAGCCGGTTTCTGCCGCGACGGCGCCATCGTCGTGGGGTTCGGACGGACGGCTGCCGATCTGAATCGTGTCGCGAGCGAGTTCGGCCAGGGACGCATGCACTGCGTCATCGGCGATCTCGCGCAGCCCGCGGACATCGACCGGTTGTTCGCGGAGGTCCAGGCCCGATTCGGCAGGGTCGACATCCTGGTCAACAATGCGGCCCTCTACCCGAAGGTGCCGTTCCTGTCCGCTTCGCCCGCACAGTGGGCCGAGGTGATCCAGGTAAACGTGATTGCGATGGCGCACTGCTGTCGCGCTGTCCTGCCGGGAATGCTCGAGCGGGGATTCGGCCGCGTATTGAATGTTGGCTCCTTCGCCTACAGGGGGCCGATCGCCGACAGTTCGTCCTACAGTGCGTCGAAGGCGGCGGTCGCCGTGCTCACGCGCTGCATCGCGCTGGAGATCGACCGTGCGGTCCACCCGAACGTGCTGGTCAACGAGTTCATGCCCGGAGCCACACGCACGCGCATGAGCAGCGCAGGGGCGGAACCCGAGGACGTGTACCAGTATGCACGCAACGTCGCAACCCTGCCCGCGAGCGGCCCTCACGGGAGTGTCTTCGCCCGCGGCGAGTTGGTGGTCGAGGACAAGCCGCGTACCGGGCTGCGCAGGTTGGCGCATGGGGTGGCGCGCCGGCTGCGGTTGACTCGTTGAGCGAGGTGGGTGCCCGCGCTCCCCGGCGAATGCACGTGTGAACATGCATGGCGATGTTCGAGCGAGACGCTGGTGCCCTGCGCTTGGCCAATGGTGAAGTTTCGTCTAGTCTAGTTGAGCACGGCCCGATCGAACCATGTCCGAAGTCGTCATCGCCCTCGCCGGCCTGGCCGTATTGACCCTCGCACCCGGATTGCTCTGGCGGGCCTGGGGGATCGGGCGCTTGCGCCGCTTGAGCCGCGGGTTGCTGGTACTCACCTACGATGACGGCCCGAGTGCGCCATCCCCCACGCCGCAGATCCTCGACTTGCTCGCCGCCCGCAAGGCCCGTGCGACCTTTTTCCTGGTGGGCCAATCCGTCGAATCGTGCCCCGCGCTGTGCACGCGAATTGCCGCTGAGGGGCACGACCTCGGTTCCCACGGCTTCCGGCACCGCCACGGCTGGCTCGACCCGCTGCGCGCGATCACCGATATCGGCGCCGGGGTGCGCGCGGTCGCGCCCTATGGCCGCGAGCGTCCGATCTACCGCCAGCCCTACGGCAAGAGCACGCTTTGGACGCTTCTGGCCGGCCTCCGAGCTGGCGCAGCTCCCGTGTGGTGGACGCTCGATTCCTGCGATTCGCGCGAGGCTCTGCCGGCGATCGAGACGGTGCTGCAGCAGGTAGAGTACGCCGAAGGCGGCGTGGTGCTGATGCACGACTACCCGCGCGAGGCATCCTCGCCCGGGGGACGCTTCACCCTGGAGCTCACGGCGCGCCTACTCGACTTGGCCGCGCTGCGCGGCTGGAGGGTCTGCACGGTCTCGGACTTGCTCGCAAGCACCGCGGCCCGACCGGCCGCGAGATCGGCCTGATCCCATGCCAGCCACGAACGACATGCGCGACAAGCTGCTGCAGCACGTGTTCTGCGCGATCGACGAGTTGAACCAGCAGCTGCCTCCCGGCGAGCGCATCGCCAAGAGCGAAGCCACCGTCCTGACGGGCAGCGACGGCGCGCTCGAGTCGCTCGCCTTCCTGAACCTGATCGTCGCGACCGAGGATCGCGTCAACGCCGCCTTGGGTGTCGCGATCAACCTGGCATCGCTGCTGATGGAGTCCGACGACACGCCGCCGCCGCGCAGCGTGGGCGAACTCGTCGATTTGATCGCGACGCGTGTTCGCGGGCCGGACCATGGCTAAGGCACCGACACGCTGCCTGATCATCTCCGACTTCAACGTCGCGAACCTGCGCGGCCTGCTGGCGAACGACCAGCAGGCGCCTGCGGTCGACGCCTCCACCGCGCCTTTCGGACAGGTCACCGAAGTGCTGGTCGACCCGGGCCATGAGTGCTGGAGCCACGAGCCGGACGCCGTCATCGTCTGGTCACAGCCGCAGGCGGTGATCCCCTCCTTCGCGCGGCTGCTCGATTTCGGCGAAGTCACGCACGAGGAGTTGCTCGCGGAGGTCGACCAGTACACGGCTTGCCTGACCGCGCTCGCCGGCCGCGTGCGCAGCATCTTCGTGCCGGCCTGGGTCGCGCCCCCGCACCAGCGCGGCTTGGGCATGATCGACATGACGCACGCGCGCGGCCAGGCCGGCGCGCTGCTGCGCATGAACGCGCGCCTCGTCCAGAATCTCGCCGCGGCGCGTGGCGTGTTCGTGCTCGATGCGCCGCGCTGGATGAGCAGCGCTGGCAAGGCCGCCTACAGTCCGCGCCTGTGGCACATGGCCAAGGTGCCCTTCGCGAACGCCGTGTTCGCCGAGGCTGTGGCCGACATCAAGGCGGCCCTCGCAGGCTTGGCCGGTCAGAGCCGCAAGCTCGTCCTGCTCGACCTGGACGACACGCTCTGGGGCGGGATCGTCGGCGATCTTGGCTGGGAAAAGCTGAGGCTCGGCGGGCACGACCCGATCGGGGAGTCCTTCGTCGAGTTCCAGCGCGCGCTCAGGGCGCTCAAGCAGCGCGGAGTCATCCTCGGACTCGTCAGCAAGAATGAGGAAGCGGTCGCGCTCCAGGCCATCCGCAGCCACCCCGACATGCTGCTGCGCGTCGACGACTTCGCCGGCTGGAGGATCAACTGGAACGACAAGGCGGGCAATATCGCCGAGCTGGTCGAGGAGTTGAACCTCGGGCTGCAATCCGTGGTGTTCATCGATGACAACCCGGTCGAGCGCGACCGCGTGCGCCAAGCGTTGCCGGAAGTCCTCGTGCCCGACTGGCCCGGCGACAAGATGCTTTACGCCCAGGCTCTCGCCCAGCTGCGTTGCTTCGACCTCCCGGCGATCAGCAGGGAGGACCAGGGGCGAACGCAAATGTACGTCGCCGATCGCGCCCGCCGAGACCTGGCTCAGTCGCTCGTATCGGTCGACGACTGGTTCCGCAGGCTCGAGATCCGCATCACAGCGGAAACGCTCACGCAGGCCAACCTCACGCGCGCTGCGCAGCTGTTCAACAAGACGAACCAAATGAACCTCTCGACGCGCCGCCTGACCGCTGAGCAGCTCTGGGAATGGGCCCGGCAGCCCGGGCGGCGCCTGTGGACGCTGCGCGTGGCAGACAAGTTCGGCGATTCGGGCCTGGTCGGCATCGTCAGCATCAGTGGCCAGGGCACGCGTGGCGAGCTCGCCGACTTCATACTCAGCTGCCGCGTCTTCGGGCGGCGCGTGGAAGAGGCGATGCTGCACATCGCCGCGAGCCACGCACGATCCCTGGGCTTGCAGACGCTGGCAGCACACTTCAAGCCGACGGAGAAGAACAAGCCCACGCTCGCATTCCTCGAACGCTCGGGCCTCGCACTTCAGGGCGAGGGCCTGTACGTCTGGAATCTCGAGCGTGAGTACCCCGCTCCCGCGCTCGTCGCACTCGAGCTGCCCGAGATTCCGATCGCGGGCGCGTAGACGCGAGCCTGCGCAAGAGGTCGACTTGGCCGAAAAACTGGTGCTGCAGATCATCACCCGCGGACACCTGCGCGACGGCGACTACGCGCGTGCCTGGCAGTGGCCCGAAGGGATCCCGCCGATCGGCGGCAGCGCGCGAGACTTCCTGTTGAACAACCCGCTGGCCGTCTCGGAGGCGGATCCGGTCCAGATCGTGGCCACCACGGGCTCGCATGTCGTCGGCCGCGTGAACCTGATCAGCGGGCGGCTGCAGATCGACTCGCGCGTGGTGCCCGTACTCTGGGGATCAGGCCTCGAGGTGGCGGAACGCTTCCGACATACCGGCGCCGGGCTGATGCTGATGCTGCGGATGGGCTCGATCCACCCGACTGTCTGCGTCGTAGGCATCTCGAGGATCGTGACGCCGATCTACGAGAAGCTGCGCTGGGTGATCTTCTCGATGAAGCGCTACGTGTTGCTACGCCGCAGCGCGCCCGTCCTCGGCCGCTATCTGGGGCACACTGCGGCGGCCATGGCCCGGCCATTCGCCGGTGCGCTACTCTCGGTCCATTCCGGCCTGCTCCGGACCTGGATCGACGCTCGCGAGAGCCGCTTCCTGGTACAGGAACTCGCCGCGCTGCCCGCGGAACTCGATATGCAGCTGGGCACGGTCCGCGCCCCAGCCAGCAGCCACCGCTCCTCGACCTGGGTGAACTGGATGCTCGCGCACCACGGCGGCACGCGCCGCCTCTTCCTCGTGCGCGGGCGCGAGGGCCAGGCGCTGGGCTACTTCATAGTCACGACGAAGTTCCACGCCTCGGCTTCGAGCGAGGGCTTCCAGAATCTCACGTTGGGCTCGGTCAAGGACTGGGTGGTCTTGGCCCCCGCCGAGATTCGCGAGCTGGACATGCTGCTCTTGGCGACGCGGGAACTCGGCCGCGATCCAGTCGTCGATGCGATCGAGGTCTGCTTGCCCGAGGACCTGCCTGGTCGCTCGCTACGGCGCCTCGGGTTCCTCCCCAAGGGCGACCTGAAGTTCCTCTTCAAGGCCGCGCCCGGGAGCCCGATCGACGAGGCTCGGTTCCGGGAGCGCAGCAGCTGGTGGTTCAGGCCAGCTGACGGAGACAACTTGTTCTTCTGACGAAGGCGGGAAGGCGCCCTGGCCTTCCCGCGTGGTGGGTTCGAGTTCCGGACGCGGCTCAGCGCCCGAATCCGGCCCGGATGTAGGTGTTCACTGCGCCCGCCGTGTACTGAGTGTTCCAGTCGGCTTTCGACTGCAACCGGCACTGGGCAATGAAGGCCGCCAGCGTGGGCGTCGCCCCGAGCGAGGTCATGTAGGTGGTAATCGTCCTGTTGGGGTCCGGGAAGCTGTAGGGGCCCGAGCTGGAATTTGTGTCGGCGGGGCTGAGCGAGGCCTTCCACTGCGCGAGGGCCTCTCCCGCACCGGCTACCTGGAACCAAGAGTTGGTACTGGCGATGCTGTCGAAGACGTTCGAGGCACTCGTAACGCCCGCAAGGCTGGCGGAGACCGTATGCCGCACGACTGGCGAGGTGTCGCGTGCGTTCTCGAGGATGTTGCTGTCAAAGTGCAGGTTCACGGGCTGCTGGTTCAATCCGCCCACACCGGTGTTGATGTCCACGCTGACGCCGCCCCAGTCGTAGACGATGTTGTTGGAGAAGGTCGTGTTCTCGACCACACGATAGCTGTTGTAGCTGTGGTCGTCGTGCATCTGGATCGGGCGCGACGAACTGCCGAGCGAGTTGTGAGCCAGGATGTTGTTGTCCACCAGCGCCTGCGCCACGTTGCCCATGTCGATGCACAAGCCGCCGGGAATGGTCCCGCCAGTCCCGTCTCCGTAGTCCCGGCTGTCCAGGACGACGTTGTTGTGGATCGTGCCCGTGACGCCGGCCGGCTCGGGCCCGGTCCCGAGGCCGAAGAGGATGGCGTTGTAGTTCCGCAGGTAGAGGTTGTCCTCGACCACGCCGCCGGAGCGCATCATGACCGCATCGGTCCCGTAGACGATGTTGCCCCGGAGGATTGCGCCGGTGTTGCCGTTCTGGACGTAGCCGTTGTGCCGGAACCAGAGCGGGATCGCGCCGGGGATGGTGTCGACGGTCCCGTTGTGATCGAAGAGGTTCTCCTCGATTAGGATCCCGTCGCAGTTGCACACGTACAACCCGTTGGCCGAGATCGTGGAGGACCCGCCGGAGTTGATGCAGTTGTACGCTTCGCTGATGATGTTGCGCCGAACCCGCACGTTCGAGTGCCGGTTCGGGGGTAGGTCACCATTGGTCTCGTTGAACCCCTGGATCACGACGTTCTGCGGGTAGTGCTCGACATAGCAGTCCTCCAGCAGGAAGCCGATGGTGTGACGCAGCCAGTAGACACCCTTCGGGGTGCCGTTGGTCCCGTTGTAGAGGTGCGCCGCGAAGTGCAGTCCGACGACGCTCACGTAGTTGGGATTCGAGAGGTAGGCCGTGACGATTCCATCCGCCGTACCCGTGCGCAGGAACGGGCGGGCGCCCACCCCGTAGCTGCTGATTAGTGTGGGCTCGGCCAGCGAGCGTCCCGAGTTGGGCCAGGACCCGATCGGCTCGTCCCAGGTGTCGCCACACTTCAGCAGCAGCCAGTCCGGGAAGCCGTCGCGCATCAGGGCCTTGCCGGCCGCGATCGTGCGCTTCGGAGTCGCCTGCGAGAGGCCGTCGTTCGAATCGTTGCCCACCGAGTTGCTGACGAAGACCATGCGCGTGTCCGCGCTGGGTGTGAACGAGGTCCAGCCGTCCGCCTGGGCCCCCGAGCTCACGTTCAAGAGCACGTTGCGGGTGTCGAGCGTGGAGCCGTTGGAGGAATCGACGATCTGGACAGAGGACCAGTACAGTCCGGGGGACAGGCTGGCCGTTGCCGCGTCGGCGATCGCCACGGTCACGTCGACCGAGGCATTGGGTGCGAGCTGGCCGGAACCGGGCGCTGCCGTGACCCACGGGTCCGCTGCGATCGCTTGCCAGTTGAGGGTCGCGGTGCCCGTGTTGGTCACCGTGTAGAGTGTCGAGGCGGGCGCGAAGGGACCGCCGGCCGGGCCGGTGGTCGTGAAATCGGCCGTCGGCGCGAGCTGGATGGTCACGCCCGGCGCCGAGACCGAGAGCGTGCAGGCGATGTCCACATCGGCCTGGTTGCCCGCGTTGTTGTGGAATGTCAACGTGCCAGCGCTGCTGCCCGCGGCGAGCGCCTGGGCCACCGCGCTGTCGAGCGTCGCGTGGACGCTGCTCTGGGAGTTCCCCGCAATCGTCCCGCTGGTCATGTCGAGCTGCACGAAGACCGGGATCGAGGTCGCCGACCAGTCGACGGCATCGCTGCCATTGTTCTCGAGCAGGAAGTTCATGCTCGTGTTGACGAATGGACCACCTTGCGGGCCGGTGATGGTCCAGCTCGTCGGACCCGTGTACGTCAGGACCTGGGAGGTCACGGCCGGGTTGGAGCTCCCGCCCCCCGAGCACGCGGCGCCCAGCAACGCCAGCGCCAGTGCTGCCAGCGTTCGTCCTGAACTAGTTTCGCGCCCGACCGATCCGTTCTGCCCAAGCCTGCCCTGTGCCATCGCTTGCCCCTCTTCTCGCTGCTGCTCTCGGCGCCGCCCTGCAGACTGTTCGCGGAGGATTCCGGCGCACGTTGCCGCGTTCGCCTGCGATGGCCCAGCCGGCTGTCCGTCCTGGTCTCGCGCCCTGCCGCATTCCGATCTGCCGCAAGCTCGTCGCAGTGGCCATGCTCTTGCCGAGAACACGCGCCTGCCGCGCTCGAACCCGCTCTTCTCTCGTTGCCCCTATCGGGAGCGCATTTCTCGGATCTTGAACCCGCGCGGGATTCCTGCCAGGCACGCCGCGCGAGCCCCTACTCCGGCCGCCAGGTAGCCGTTCGGGGGCTCGCAGGCGCATCGGACTCGCGACCTGCGCTCAACTGCCGACAGAGATACGCCATGCTCCGGCGGAGCGGGCATTACAGTCCGGAAAGCGCTCTGCTACCCTGCGCGGATACGAATCACCGTGGTGAAGCGAGAGGAACACGCAGGAGCATGACCGTTCGAGTGGGCATCGTCGGCGCGGGAAAGATGGGCATCTCCCACTACGCCATCGTGAACGCGCACCCGCAGGCCACGGTGGCGCGGTCTGCGACACCTCCGGGTACGTGCTCTCGGTCCTGGAGAAGTACACCGGGGTCGCGACCTTCAGCAGCTACGAGAAGATGATCGACCAGGGCGGGCTCGACGCGATCCTCGTCGCCACGCCGACCTCAACCCATTTCGCCTGCGCGCAATACGCGCTGGAGCACGGCCTGCACCTGTTCGTCGAGAAGCCCCTGACGCTTTCGCCGGCCGAGAGCCGCGCGCTCTCGGAGCTCGCTCTCGCAGCGCAAGCGCGTGAACCAGGTCGGCTTCCACAACCGCTTCATCGGCACCTTCCAGTGAGGCGCGGCGTCTGGTCCGCGCCGGCGCGCTGGGAGAGGTGACCAACATCCACGGGAGCGCCTTCGGGCAGGTGGTGGTCAAGGAGCAGAGCGCCACCTGGCGCTCCAAGAAGTCCGAGGGCGGCGGCTGCCTGCACGACTACGCCTGCCACGTCGTCGACCTGATGAACTTCGTCGCCGGGCCGCCCGGCGAGCGTGGCTCGGCGCGCGCATGCAGAGCATCTTCTCGAAGGACGTCGAGGACGCCGTCTACGCCGGTCTTCGCCTACGCCGAGCGGCGCGTACGGGCATGCTCGAGACCAACTGGAGCGACGAGACCTACCGCAAGATGAGCACCACGATCACGCGTCTACGGCACGCGCGGCAAGCTCGTCGCCGACCGCCAGGAGCTCAAGCTCTACCTGCGCGCCGGCTGCGCCTTCGAGGACTACGTCGAGGGCTGGAACACGCGCTACATCACCGAGCTGCAGAAGCCGGTCGGCTTCTACCTGCGCGGCGAGGAGTACTCGGCCCAGATCGACGCCTTCGTCGCGCGCGATCGAGGCCGGCGACCTGGCCCACGAGAACTCCTTCGCGAGCTGCCTACGAGACCGATCGCGTGCTCGAGCAGATCGCTGCAGGCCAACACGGCGCGGGAGCTGAGGCGTGGCGACCGATGGCGACGATGGACCGCATCCTCTTCGGCGACAACCAGTTCTTCGGCGTGAACCACATGTCGGAGGAGAAGGCCCGCGCGCAGCTGATGCGCTTCAAGGACGACCGCGGCGATCATCGAGGTGCTCGACGACGCCTACGACGTGGGCATCAAGACCTTCATGTGCACGACGCACGACCGCATCGGCGAGATCTGCGACCACATGCGCGCCGACCCGCGAGCGCTACAAGGACTTCGTCTTCTATCCCTGCATGCCCTACGCGCACAAGTACGCCAACTCCGTGAGCCGAGGTCGGCGTGCTCGAGACGATCAAGCGCTTCTCGGCCGGCAGCATGGTCGAGCACGCTGCTGCGCGGCGCGCTGGGCGCGATCACGAAGGACATCTACGATCTGATGAAGCTGCTCGTCGACGCGCGAGATGAAGCGCTTCAAGGGCCTGAACACGCCCGGTGATCTTCGTCCAGAACGTGGTCACCGACCTGCTGCTGGGGATGAAGCTGCACGGCGTCTTCGCCGAGTTCCACGAGTACGTGCGCGAGCGCTACGGCGCCGAGGCCGGGTTCATCACCATGAACCTGCCGCGCTGCTCGACGTGCTCGACGAAGGTCGGGATCGAGAACCCGATCGTCTGCAGCAACATCAACAAGATCGAGCTTCCGCATGTGCGGCGGCGTCGAGCTGTACGAGAAGACGATCCGCGAGCGGCGCTTCCGCCCGATCGCGATGAGCGTCTTCGCCAGCGGCGCGATCCCGCCCGAGGAGGCGCTCGAGTACGTCTGCAGTCAGCGCAAGATCGAGTCGATCGTCTTCGGCGCCTCTTCGAAGCGCAACATCGTGCAGACGCGCGACCTGGTCCAGTGGCTCGACGAGAAGCACGCGGGCGCGGTGCGCTAGAGTACCTCTCGTGCGCCTGATGCTGATCGCCTCCTCCGGCGGGCACATCTACGAGATGTTCTGCCTGCGCGGATTCTGGGAAGACAAGGACCGCTTCTGGGTCACGTTCCCCACCGCCGACGCGCAGTACCTGCTGCAGGACGAGAAGGAGGTCTACTGGGCGGCCTACCCGACCGTGCGCAATGTGCCGAACCTGCTGCGCAACCTGTGGCTCGCGCAGAAGCTGCTGCGCAAGCTCAAGCCCGACATGATCCTGACCACGGGCTCGGGCGTGGCGGCACCCTTCATCTGGCTCGCACGGCTGTACGGGATCCCCTCGGTGTTCGTCGAGTCGATCACGCGCATCACCGAGATCTCGCTCACGGGCAGGATCTCGAAACCCTTCGCTACCAAGCTGCTCGTGCAGTGGCCCGAACTCGTCTCGAAGTACCCAGGCAGCGAGTACCACGGGAGGATCGTGTGATCTTCGTGATCCTCGGAATGGACGTGTATCCTTTCGACCGCCTGGCCCGGATGGTCGACGAGCTCGAGCGCGACAGGACCTGCGGCGAGGACTTCTTCCTGCAGCTCGGCGCCTCGAAGTACGAGCCTCGACACGCGCGCTTCGAGCGCTTCCTGACCTTCGGCGACGTGATCGAGAACATCCGCAAGGCGAGCGTCGTGATCACGCACGCGGGCGCCGGCTCGACGCTCGTCTGCATCCAGCAAGGCAAGCACCCGGTTCTCGTTCCGCGCCTCCCGCAGTACGGCGAGATCGTCGACGAGCACCAGCTGCCCTTCGCGGAGAAGTTCGGGGCCCTGGGCCTCGCCACCACCGTGCGCGAGATGTCCGAGCTGCCAGCAGCCATCGCCTCGGCGCGCGGCAAGAGCGCGCCCGCGGGTGCGTCCGGCAGTGCGCGCGAGTTGAGCGCCTGGCTCGAGGACTTCTGGCGGACCATCGCGCGTGCGCAGGCACGCTGAGGGTGCCTAGATCAGCTTGACCGGCCGGGCCGGCACACCGAAAACCGTCGAGTTCGGGGGCACGTCCTTCACGACGACGCTGTTGGCTCCGACGATCGTGTCGTGCCCGACGGTCACGTGCCCGAGGACGCAGGCGCCGGTGCCGATGTCCACGCGATCCTCGATCGTCGGCTTCGCGGTCTCGTCACTGCGGCTCAGGATTCCCATCGTCGTGTTCGGCCGGATGTGGACGTCGCTGCCGATCGATCGCGCGCCGAGCCTGATCCCGCCGTGGTACCAGATGCGCACGCGGCGCCCGAGCTTCAGGTTGTAGGGCAGGTAGATGCCCCAGAGCCAATCGACCCACAGTGTGATCGTCCTGTAGAGCAGCGTGAAGGGCAGGCGCAGCAGCCTGGGCCGCACGCCCATCCGCCAATTGCCATAGCGATGCAGCGCGATGGCCCAGAAGCCCGGCGCCAGGAGGCTGCGGCCGTTGGTAGCGAAGTCCTCTGCGATCAGATTCCAGAAGGAGATCTCGCGCGGATTCTCGTCCTGCTCGCCGTTCGGCAGGGGAGGTCGTTCGGGAATCGGCACAACTGTGGTCGTATTGGTCATTGTCCGGAGGGCCGAAGGCGAGAAGTGTACCAGTCCCGATCGGGTGGAGCCGCGCAGGGGCGGCTGCGGAAGTCCGCAGGGAAACGGATTCGGCGTTGGAGTGGCCGCGTCAACCAAGGGCTGTGGCGAGAGCGCCGGATTCGCCCGCGACCCTGCCAGTGGTATCCTTCTGGGAGTGCCTCTGCCGGGCGTTCGGCCCACTCGACTACCGGTACCGTATGAAGTTGTTCGCAGTGATTTCCTACTCCACACCCAGCACAGCGCTCGCGGCCTCCCTGCTGCTGGCCACGCTGACGTCCTGCACGTCACCCGGCACGCCCATCCCGGAGATCGCGCAGGAGATCAATGCGACGCGCGAGACCGGGCCGATGCGCTTCGTGCCTGGGGACCGGCTCTCGGTCCGCTTCGCGAGCAACCCGGCCCTGGACCAGCGCCTGGACGTCCGTCCCGACGGGAGGGCCTCCTTCCTGATGGTGGGCGAGATCGCCGTGGCCGGCAAGACGGCCGCGGAGATGGCGAAGGAACTGACGGCCGCGTACGCGGACAAGCTGAACACGGTCGATCTCAGCGTGAACATCGACACGAGCGTCCTGGCGACGCAGCTCGACAGCCCGCGGCGGATCTTCGTCCTGGGCGAGGTCCAGATGCCTGGCGCATTCCCCTACAACGGCGAGGAGATCACGATCCCGAAGGCGCTCGCCGCGGCGCACGGTTTCGACAAGACCTCTGCCGCGCTCCAGGCCATGCTGCTGGTGCGTTGGCTGCCGAAGGAGAACGGCTACCGCGGCTGGAAGATCGATGCTGAGCCCGAATTCTGGGGTTCGCCGAACCAGGTCTTCCTCCAGCCCGGCGACGTGCTCTACGTGCCGAACACGACCATCGACAAGGTCGACATCTGGGTCGACAAGTACATCCGCCAGCTGATCCCCTTCCCCTATCTCAGCTACTACATCGTGAACCAGCCCGCCCCTGCGACCAATTGAGGCACTCGTGGACGAGTACGTCGTAGCCCCGGCAATCGAAGGCACTCCCGCGTCCGTGGACCCTCGGCGCGCGCTGCTCCTGCCCCTGTGGCGCGGGCGCAAACTGGTGCTCGCACTCACGCTCCTGGGGATCGCGGGCGGAGTGCTGTATGGCAGCATCCGCCCCAACTCCTACCGCTCCGTTGGCAAGCTGATGATCCGCGCGGGCGCGCGCGAAGAGCTGACGCCGGAGATGTCGGTGACGGGGAATGCGAGCGGATACGGCATGGGCGGGCGCAACGTCGTGAACGACGAACTGCACCTGCTCAGCGCGATGCAGGTGTTCGAGGAGGCGGCACGCATCGTGACGCCCGCCGAGGTCTTCCGGCCCTACGACCCCAGCGAACTGGATCGCGCGGACACGTCTGCCGTGCTGGCCCTGTTCCACGGCTGGCAGTCCTGGTGGTTCCGCAACGCATCCGGCCCCAGCGACCTGCCCAAACACCCTATCGACGAGTGCGACGAGTGCCGCCGCGCGGCCGCGCAGGCCATGGCGCGCAACCTCTCGCTGCAGGCCGAGCCGGGTTCGAACGTGATCACAGTCTCGTACACCACACACGACGCGCAGCTGGCGCAGAAGGTGGTGGCCGCGTTCCTCGAGGCCGCCATCGCGCACCACCGCAAGATCTACGAGACGAACACCACGCTGGAATTCCTGGGCGGCCACATGGAACAGTCGCTGCGGGACCTGACCACGGCCGAGAACGACTTCACCAACTTCAAGACCGAGTGCGGGGTGTTCGATTTCGAGAACCAGCAACGCACGCTGATCACCGAGATCCAATTGCTGGAAGGACAGACCTCCCAGGACCAGGCGCGCCTCGAAGAGCTGCGCGCGCGCACGACGGAGCTGAACACGCTGGTCGCGAGCTTCCCTGCGACCATCGAGGAGCGGACCGAGCACAATCCGCAGCCCAACCCGGACCGGACCGTGCTGAAGCAGCGCATCTTCACGCTCCAGGACAGCCTCGCCGCGCTCGAGCGACGCGTCGTCGGCACCAGCCACGAGCGCGATGTCGAACGCGATCAGCTCACGCAGCAGCTCGAGAACGCCAACAAGGCGCTGCTGGAGCAACCCGAGTTCGTCGATGCCGGACCGTCCGTGCGCGTCCTCCCGAACCCGCGCCGCGAGCGCTTGACGCAGCTCCTCGACGACGGCCGTACCGAGCTCTCGGCCTTGGAAGCCGCGTCGACCGTCCGCAGCGGGCACCTGACGGACCTGCGCGCGCGCCTGCAGTCGCTCGCGCAGTGCGAGCCGCGCTTCCATTCGCTGGAGGTCACCTCGACCGAGGCGCGTCGCCGCTACGAGGGCTTCCGCTCCACCCACGAGCGCGCCAGCCTGATGGGCTCGATGGACCAGCTCGAGATGAGCAACCTGCGCCGCATTCAGGAGGCCAGCCTGCCGAACGAGAAAGAGGGACCCTTGCGCGGCAAGCTGCTGCTGCTCGGCGTCCTTCTCGGCGGGGTCGCGGGCTGCGGCCTGGCCTTCGTGCGACAGCTGTTCGATCACCGGCTGCACGATGCGACGGAGGTCGAGCAGCTGCTGGGGCTGACGGTGCTCGGTGTCTTCCCTCAACTGCGCTCCGGATCCGGCAAGCGCGGTCGTGCGAGCGCAGCATGAACGAGACGCCCCCCCGGACCGGCAGCCTCGAGGGCCTGAACTCGCTCGGCGCGAGCGCCGAGACGCTCTGGACGCGCATCGCGCCCACGATCCAGCACGGCACGCGGCGGACGATCGTGTTCCTGGGTGCCGACCACGGCGCAGGGACCTCGACCGTGGCGGCCTGCACCGCGGCCGGCCTCGCGCGCCACCTGCGCGCCAAGGTCACGCTGGTCGAGCTTGGTTCGGGGAAACCCGGTCTCGCGCCGCTGCTCGGCCTGCCCGAGGGGCCGGGCCTGGCCGAGCTGTTGCGCGAGGGCGCCGCGGTCAAGAACTGTGTCTGCGGGGCCGGACTCGAGGGCCTCGAGATCGTCAGCGCGGGACGCGGGGCCGTGCCGGTCGGCAGCCTCGCCTCGGAGCGCGCGCTGAAGGTCTTCGAGGAGCTGGGAGCTGGACGCGACTTCGTGCTCATCGATGCCCCTCCGATCCAACAGCATCCCGAGCTGCATCCGATCCTGCTGCACGCACGCGAGGCCGTGCTGGTCCTCGTGGCCGAGCAGACCCAGCGCCGGGCGGCGCGTGAACTGCTCGAGATCGTCGGACGCGCGGGTCTCGGCATGCTCGGTTGCGTACTCAATCGCGCACGACCTTCGCCTTTCGACTAGGGGCTCGATCCGCGAGCGCAGTCACGCTCGACGCGCTACAATTCGTGTTGAGCCGTCGTCTCCCCAGATCCGCGTCGCAACCCTGAGCGTCCACGAGGAATGCAGAGCACGGGCCCGAGTTTCCCGCTCCCCCGCAACGGTGCCAGCCCGACGTTCCGGAGTCACGAGCTTCCGGGCCGAGTCGACCTGTGGCTCGCACGGACGGCGTCTCTGCGCACCTGCCCGGAGTCCCTGAGCCCCGAGGAACTCGCGGCCTGCTCGGCGTTCCATCGCGAAAAGGATCAGCGCCGTGCGCTGCTCGCGCGCAGCCTGCTGCGCGAGACACTCTCGCGCTACGCCCCCGTGCCTCCCCGCGCCTGGCGGTTCGCGCTGGGGCCGCACGGCAAGCCGGAGATCGCGGCGCCCGCGGCCCCGCGCCTGCGCTTCAACCTGTCGCACACGGCCGACCTCGTCGCCTGCGCCGTGACCCTGGGAGACGAGATTGGCGTCGACGTCGAGGAATGGACGCGCCCCTGCGAAGCGCTCGAGCTCGGGGAGCGCGTGTTCACGCCCGAGGAGAACCAAGCCCTGCTTGCGCTGTCCCCCGGAGCGCGCCAGCGCCGTTTCTTCGAGCTCTGGACGCTCAAGGAGGCCTACCTCAAGGCGCGCGGGCTCGGTTTCGCGCTCGACCCGCGCTGCGTGGGCTTCGACCTCGAAGATCAGGGACGCGTGACCGCGCGCTTCGCCCCCGAGGCGCGGGAATGTTCCGCGGAGTGGTGCTTCGCGCTGCTCGAAACGGTGCCGGGCCACGTGCTCGCACTGGCCACGAGGAGCAGCGAACGGCCTGTGCGAATCCGGACCTTCCTCGCTGCAGCGGGCCAGACGCGGGTCGAGGAACTCGAACCGCGAGTGTACGCGCGCAGTCGCGCTCGAACGGGCCTCGCGGGCATCCCGCTCTCCTGCAGCTGACCTGCGGCCGCCCATGTCGACCTCCGGATCCCCCCAGGCACCGCCGCGCGCGATCGCACTCTCGATCCTCGTTCCCACGCTGGATCGCCTGGCCTCGCTGCGCGACTTGCTCGCGCAACTCGCCGCCTGTTCGTGTCACGAGCCTTACGAGGTCGTGGTGATCGACAACGGCAGCGAACCCCCGCTGAGCAGAGCCGCGCTGGAGACGCCGGGAATTCCCGCCCTGCGCCTGCTGCGCGAGAGCCAGCGCGGGAAGTCCCACGCGCTCAACCGGGCGCTCGACGAGGGCGGCCTGGGCGAGATCGTCGCCGTGCTCGACGACGACATGTCTCCGGCCGCCGGCTGGATCGAGGGCGTCCTGAACTCGACTCGGCGGCTGCCGCACTTCGACATCTTCTCGGGCAAGTCGCACGTCATCTGGCCGGCCGGGGTCGCCCGGCCGCCGTGGACCTGCGAGTCCCTGTCCGTGGGCATGCAGTTCTCGGCCTTCGACAGCGGTTCGACGGACGACGTCGAGTTCGGGATCGGCAGCCCGCGCTTCCCGCCCGGCAACCACTTCTGGTTCCGGCGCAAGGTGCTCGACGCCGGCGCGCGCTTCCCGGAGGTCTGGATCACGGAGCCCGAGTTCGTCGTGCGACTCGGCGTCGCAGGACACCGCGGCGTGTTCGTGCCCGACGTCGTCATCGGCCATCGGATCCAGAAGGAGCTCGTCGACCCGCGCCAGTTCTGGGGGCGCGCGCGCCGCTTCGGGCGCGAGATGGCCGCTCTCGACACCAGCCTGACCGCAGATGCGCATCGAGGCCCGCTCGCACGGCTCCGCGCCTGGCTGCGCCCGGGCAGGGCGCTGGTGGAGTTCTGCGGCTGGTCCTGCGCCTGGCTCTGGGCGGGACTGCGACCGGAATCGAAGCGCATCCCGGCCCGCGCACGCGCACTGTGGGGCCTCGAGTACTGCCGGGCCCGGCTGCGCCCCTCGCTCGGGAAGGCGCACGGCCGCGACTCCGCGGGGGAAGGCGCCGCAGCCGTTCGGCTCAGGGGGAGCGACGCGTGAGCTCGCACGAAGGAACGGCCGAGCCCCTGCGCACGCGGGCCGAGCATCCGGTGGCGAAGCAGGCATCGCAGCCGAACGCTGTGCGCTTTCTCGCAGAGCGCCTGGAGGCGATCGCTCGCGAGCGCGGACCGTCCATCGCACTCGTCGACGGAGCGCGGAGAATCACCTACGCCGAACTGCTCGCGCGCGCCGACGTGCTGGCCGCGGAGCTGCAGGTGCGCGGGCTCGGGGCGAACGACCTCGTCGGGGTCGCATTGCCGCGTTCGGCCGAACTGGTGATCGCGATCGCGGGAATCGTGCGCGCGGGCGCGGCCTACCTGCCGCTCGACCTCGCGCATCCCGCGGAACGCCGCACGCTGATCCTCTCCGACGCGCGCCCGCGGGTCGTCGTCACGGACGGCTCGCGGATCGAGGGCATCCCTGCCGGATGCGAGGCACTCCCGCTCCCGCGCGAGACGACGCACACACTGCACCCGCGGGCACGTCTTGCGCCAGGCGATCTCTGCTACGTGATCTACACCTCGGGTTCCACCGGCGTGCCCAACGGCGTGCGCGTGACGCAGCAGAACGTCGCGCGACTCTTCACCGTCTGCGAGGAGCTCTACGGCTTCGGGCCCGAGGACGTCTGGTCGCTCTTCCACTCGATCGCGTTCGACTTCTCGGTCTGGGAGCTGTGGGGCGCGCTGCTCCACGGCGGGCGACTGCTGATCGTGCCGGAGCGGACCGCCAAGGAAACCGATGCCTTCCACGCGCTGGTCGTGCGCGAGGGAGTGACCGTGCTCAACCAGACGCCGAGCGCCTTCCGCGCCTTCGACCTCGCCGATGCGGCTGCCGGCCGGCCCGCGCAGAAGCTGCGCCACGTGATCTTCGGCGGCGAGGCGCTCGACCCGCGCACGCTGCGCGCCTGGTTCGACGCTCACGGCGACACGCAACCGCGCCTCGTGAACATGTACGGCATCACCGAGACGACCGTGCACGTCACCTACCGTCCCATGCGCGCCGCGGACGCGGGCGGGACGGGGCAGAGCCTGATCGGCGAGCCGCTGCCCGACCTGCACCTCGAACTGCTCGACGAGCAGGGCCAGCCCGTGCGCGCCGGCGAGGCGGGCGAAATCTGCGTCGGCGGCCCGGGAGTCGCCGACGGCTACCTCGGGCGCGAGCAGCTCAGCGCGCGACGCTTCCGCCCCGATCCGCGCGGCGACCATCCCGCTGCGCGCCGCTACCACTCGGGGGACCTCGCGCGCCGCACGCCGCTGGGCGAGCTCGAGTACCTCGGCCGGGCCGACCTGCAGGTCAAGCTGCGCGGCTTCCGCATCGAACTCGGCGAGATCGAAGCGCATCTGCGCGAGGCTGCGGGCGTGCGCGACGCGGTCGTGGCGCTGCGCGAGGACCCGCTCACCGGTCCGCGCCTCGTCGCCTACCTCGTGCTCGCGGACGGTGCTGCGCTCGACGCCGCGGGACTGCGCACGCACGTCGCCGTGCGACTGCCCGAGTACATGGTGCCGGTCTCGTACGTGCGCATCGAACGCGTCCCGCGCACCGTCAACGACAAGGTCGATCGCGCAGCACTGCCGGCGCCCACCGCGGCAGGTCTGCCCGGCGAGGCCGGCGGCGAGGCGCCGCGCGACGATCTCGAGCGCGCGCTGGCCGCGATCTTCGCCGACGTGCTCGGAACGCCTGTGGCCACGCGCGAGTCGGACTTCTTCCGCCTCGGGGGCCACTCGCTGCTGGCTTGGCGCGTGGTAGTGCTGTGCCAGGAACGACTCGGATGCCCGCTGTCGGTCAATTCCGTCTTCACGAACGCGAGCGTCGCGTCGCTGGCGGAGTGCGTGCGGCGCGAGCAGGGGCGGACTCGCGACACCGTTGCGGCTCCGGTGATCGCAGGCGACGGTCCGTGCCCCCTGACGCCGCAACAGATGGCGCTCTGGCTCGAGCTCCAGCTGCACCCCGGAACGATCGCCTACAACGAGCCCTTCGCCTTCCGCGTCGCCGTGCCTCTCGATCCCGGGCGGGTGCGTCGCGCACTGGAGCAGCTCGCCGCAGCGCACGAGATCCTGCGCGCGCGACTCGTCGATTCCGACGGCGAGCCCGCGTTCGTGTTCGATCGCGCGCCCGCGGATGTCGAATTCGAGCTGCTGGAAGGCAGCAGACGCGACCTGCAGGCTGCGCTCCGCCGTCCCTTCGATCTGGCGCGCGGGCCGGTTTGGCGAGTCGCCCTGCAGCTGGAGCCGGGCGGCGGGAGCGTGCTGCTCTTCGTCGTGCACCACCTCGCGCTCGACGCCGCTTCCGTGCAGATCCTGCTGGCGGACTTCGTGGCGGCCTACGCCGATCCCGGCGCTGCATTGCCCGCGCGTCCGCGCGGCTACCGCGAGCTCGCCAGCCACGAGGGCGCGCGCCTCGCGCTCGAGCGGACGACGCTCGAGCGCTTCTGGGCCGCGACACTCGTGGGGGCGGAACTCACCCCCGAGCTTCCACCGGCCTGCGTGCCTTGCCCGCCAGGCGAGGAGGAGCAGGCGCACACCTGCGAGCGCATCCTGCCGGAGGCACTGGTCCGCTCCATTCGTGCGCTGGCCGCAGAGCTCGGAACGACCCCGTTCCACGTGCATCTCGCGGCCTACCTCACGCTGCTGCGCACCTGGACGGCCAGCGACGACCTGGTCGTCGGCTCGCCGGTCTCGCTGCGCGAGACGCAGGCCGCGCAGAGCGTCGCCGGCTACCTGCTGAGCCCGACCGCGTTGCGCGCGCGCCTCGCGGGCACGCGCTCCTTCCGCGCGACGATCCAGGACCTCGCACGCCACTGGCAGGAAGTGCGCGAACACGCGCGCCTGCCCGTGCACCTGGTGCTGCAGGCTGCACGCGAGGGGCGGCGCTCGGGCACCGGATCGCCGTTCCAGGTCTTCTTCTCGCTGATCCATGATGCGAAGCACCGCCTCGCGCTCGAAGGGCGTCCGCTCCTGCCTCTGCGCGTGCCTGCGCAGCAAGCCAAGTTCCAGCTCTTCCTGCTGGTCGAGGAACGGGCCGCCGAGGCCGTGCTCGGCCTCGAGTTCAAGCGCGGCAGCCTCGATCCGGAGATGGGCGAGCGCCTGCTGGAACAGCTGGAGCGCATCCTGCGGCGCGCGACCGAACTCTCCGAGCTCACGCTCGCGCAGCTCGAGCTCGCGGGACCGCAGGAGCTCGAGCAACTGCGTGCGTTCGGAACCTGCGCGCGGCCCTACGACCGCGACGCCACGGTGCCGGACCTGTTCGAAGCCGTCGCCAGACGCAATGGCGATGCGACGGCCCTGGTCGCCGGGAGTACCACGCTGAGCTATTCCGAGCTCGATCGCCGTGCGAACTCGGTCGCTGCTGCGCTGCGTGCCGCAGGCGTCGGACGCGGAGACCGCGTGCCGCTCATGCTCCCGCGCGGTGCACGTTTCGTCGCCAGCGCACTGGGCGTGCTGAAGTGCGGCGCCGCCTTCGTGCCGCTCGACCCCGCGTATCCCGCGGAGCGGCTCGCGCGCATGCTCGAAGGCATCGACGCCCGGGTCGGATTGCACGCCCCGGGCAGCGCGAACCCGCCGGGCGGCGTCGCCTGGATCGATGCAGGCTGCGCCGACGTGGAGTCCACGGCCGGGGCGCCGGAACGCGAGCTTGCGGCGACGGACGGCGCCTACGTGATGTTCACGTCGGGCTCGACCGGACGCCCCAAGGGGGTCGAGGTCCCCCACCGCGGCATCGTACGGCTCGTGCAGGCGCAGGACTTCGCGCGCATGGGACCAGACGAGAGCTGGCTGCAGATCTCGCCCACCTCGTTCGACCTCTCGACGCTCGAGATCTGGGCCGCCCTGCTGCACGGCGGGCGGTGCGTCGTGATCGAGGAGGCGGTGCCGACACCGGCGCGCATCGCCGAGACGATTCGTGCGCAGCGCGTCACCTCGGCCTGGTTCACGGCGGCGCTGTTCAACACGCTCATCGACGAAGCGCCGGGGACCTTCGCCGGCTTGCAGCAGATCCTGGTGGGCGGCGAAGCGCTCTCGCCGGCGCACATGCGCAAGGCCTTCGAGCTGCTCCCGGGTGTGCGCCTCGTCAACGGCTATGGCCCGACGGAGAACACGACCTTCACGACCTGCCACGAGATCCTGCGCGCCGACGTCCTCAGCGGCGGTTCGATCCCGATCGGGCGGCCGCTGGCCAACACGACCGTCCACGTGCTCGACCGGGATGGGCGGCCGGCGCCGATCGGGGTGCCCGGCGAACTCGTGACGGGCGGCGACGGTGTCGCACTCGGCTATGCCGGACAACCAGCACAGACCGCGGAGCGCTTCGTGCCCGACACGCTCTCCGGCCGCAGCGCAGAGCGGCTGTACCGCACCGGGGACCGCGTGCGCTGGCGCCCCGACGGGGTGGTCGAGTTCTTCGGACGCTTCGACGAGCAGCTGAAGATCCGCGGGCATCGCATCGAGCCGGGCGAGATCGCCGCCTGTCTCTCCGAGCACCATGCAGTCGGACACGCGGTCGTCGTACCGCGTCGGACGCCCACCGGCACGACGCAGCTCGTGGCCCACGTCGTCCCGCACGGTCCGGATGCGGACCCTGGGCTGTCCGCGCTCCTCGCCGCGCATGCCGTGGAGCGCCTGCCCGCGTACATGCTGCCCGCCGCGATCGTCCTCGTGCCCAGGCTGCCGCTCAAGCTCAATGGCAAGCTCGACCTCGAGGCCCTGAGCCAGGTGCCGCTGCTCGCTCCGAGCGTGGCCAAGGACACGCCGCTGACGCCGAGCGAAGCGAAGGTGCTCGCCATCTGGCGCGAGGCGCTGCAGGTCCCGACCTTGGGCGTGGACGACGACTTCTTCGATTCCGGTGGCGATTCGCTGCTGGCGATCAAGATGCTCGTGCGCGTCGAGCGCGAGATCGGCACGCGCATCCCGGTGCGTGCCGTGCTCGAGGGCCGCACCGTCCGACGCATCACCTCGATGCTCGCGAACGCGTTGCCCACCACGCTGCCGCCGGGCGTCGTGCGCGTGCGCGCGGGAGAAGTGGGCCGCCCGCTGTTCTGTCTGCCCGGCCTGGGCGGCGTCGCGCTGCAGTTCGAGCGCCTGGCGGCCAAGCTGCGCACCCTGCGCACCCTGTACGCGGTCGAACTGCACGACCTCGAGGTCGTGCCGGCCGTACTCGAGTCCCTGGCCGAAACGGCGGCGACCATCGTGCAGCGCATGCGCGCGGTGCAGCCCCAGGGTCCCTACTCGCTCCTGGGCTATTCCTACGGCGGGAACGTGGTGGTCGAAGTCGCGCGCGTCCTGCTCGAGCAGGGCCAGAGGGTGGAGTTGGTCGTGGTCCTCGACGCCCATGCCCCAGGTTCGATGCGCAACCCGAGCGGCCTCGCCAAGGTCATGCGGCACGTGCGGATCCTCAGGCGCCTTCGGCTGCGTGAGCGGTACGCCTACCTGATGTCCCGGGTGCTGCGGCGACTGACGTTCGGAGGCCCTGAACCCGAGCCCGCTCGTCCGATCCCCCAGTCGGATCTCGAACGCAGGCTTGCGGAGACGGAGGTGCGCGGCATGCGCGCATTCTATGCCTACCATCCCGAGCCCTTCGACGGCCGCATCGTGCTGGTCTATGCGACCGACCTCGGCGACTGGATGGAGGTCGCCGACCCGAGCGGAACCTGCGGCTGGGGCGCGATCTGCAGTGGCGGTGTCGACATGATCCAGATCGGCTGCAAGCACCTCGATCTCTTCAAGGAACCGAACATCTCCGAGCTCGCGCAGCGCCTCGACGAGGTCCTCGACTCGGTGCAGGGTCCTTGACCGGGCGGATGCGCGCGCCTCAGTCGTGGTACGGCCGACAAAGAGGATCGCCGAGCACGATGTCCTCCCAGCCCACGAAGCGCGCGGCGGCGTAGTAGCTCTCGGCCAGGGTCCAGCCGCGCACGAAGCGCTCGAACAGGATCGAGGGCGAGCTGACCGCCTGCAGCAGCGGTTCGTCGCAGTAGCCCTTCGCGCCGCTCGCACCCTGGTGCACGAGGTCGGCGATCAGCGACTGGCCACCCGAGGTCGGGAGGAACGTGCGCGCGCTGGTGGACACCGCGGTCTCGACGATCGCGCCGGGGGCGAAGCGCAATTCGTGGTACTTCTCCGCGCTGAACTGCCTGTCGTTGCTGCCCCAGGACACGTAGCCCGCGAGCGGATCGCTGCCGCCCACGAACTCGGCGGTCTTCTCGAAGCGCACCTTCAGCCCGCGCCTCTGGAGCAGCGCGGCCGCGGCCGCCATGTCGGCGTTGTAGTCGTCGAAGTGCAGTTCCTCGACCTCGCGCAGGTCCTTGGGCAACGAGACCGGTTGCAGGGCGGGATCGCCGAAACCGTAGGCAGCGCAGGCATCGAGCAGGAATTCGGCCGCCGGCCTGTGCAACTCGGATTCGAGGGCTCGTGCGACGAGCGCTTCCGCATCCGCCACGCTGTAGCCGTCGAGACGCGTCACGAGGAAGCCCCCGAACTCGCGGTGCGTGAAGGGCTTGGAGGAGTTCCAGAAACGGTTCGCGTAGGCCGCTCCGTGCCATTGCTCGAAGCGCAGGGTGAGCTTGCGCGAGCTCTGGAGCTGCGGATAGCCGATCGCCGCGATCCAGCTGTCGACCGAGGGCTGCCGGTCGTCCACGCCCAGCCCGGGCGCGCCGCGGATGCGTAGCGGGATGCCCTTGGTCAGCACGATGAAATCGATCCCCGGCCGTGCAGCGAGCGCCGCGAACAGCGGGGTCTCGATCGCTTCGGCAAAGTGCGCGTACGTGATCGTCTCCTTGTCCGCGTCGAGCGCGGAGTCCTGGCAACTGACCTCGAGGCGCTCCTTGACCTTGCGCTTCGCGCAGTAGTCGGCGCTGATCTCCAGCGAAGCCGGGCTGTTCCTGTTCACCACGACGAGCACGCGTTCGGCGTCCGATGCTGGTGCGCCGCCTTGGCCTGCGAGCAGCAGCAGCGTCGCGAGCATCAGCCCACCTGCGAGGCCGAGACGCTCTCGCGCATCGCCGGGTTGTCCACCTCGCGCAGCGCGAATCCGGTCATGAAGACGCTGTTGCGCCACGAATCGCCGAGCATCTGCGGCGGGTCACGATCGGCCTTGCCCTGGATCCGGCGCCGCACGCGCCAGAGCGCGAACCCGACCAGGAAGGCGGCGTCGAGGAGTGCGGTGTAGAACGAGCCGTAGCTCTTGAGGTAGAAGCGCCGGCGCGCCTGGAACCAGTATTCGGGGCGGCGCTTCACGCTGCGGTTGGTGATGCCCGTCGAGCGGCCCTCGAGGTGCACGACTCGGCTCGCGGGGACGAACCAGGTCTCCCAGCCGGCGCGCTTGGCGCGCAGGCAGATGTCGATGTCGTCGAAGTAGGTGTAGAGGCCCTCGTCGAGCAGCCCGATCTCCTCGAGCATCGTGCCGCGCAGGATCATGCAGGTCCCGCTCACCCAGTCGACTGCCGCCCGCGCCAGCGGCTTGGGCGGCACGATCGCCCAGGGCGAGAGCAGCTTCGAGACGATGCCCAGTCCGAGCCCGCGGTCGAACTCGGTCGCGATGCCGGGGTAGCGGTAGGGCGAACCGTGGATCTCGCCGTCCGGCCCGCCGACCGTGCCGCCCGCGATCCCCGCCCGCGGGCAGCCGTCCATGAACTCGACCAGCTTCTCGAGCGTGCCATCACCGACGATGGTGTCGGCGTTTAGCAGCAATACGTATTCAGGCGGATTCGGCGCTGCGAAGGCCGCGCGGATGACCACGTTGTTGCCGCCGGTGAAACCGCGGTTGGGATGAACTTCGGTCAGCTCGGCCCAGCCGCCCCAGCCATTCGTCTCGATCGCACTGCGGATGCGCTCGAATGCATCGCCTCCCGTGCCGTTCTCGAGCACGGCCACGCGGGTGCCCGGCATGCGATCGACGCGACCCGCCAGCGAGCGCAAACAGTCGATCGTGAGATCGGTCACGCGGTAGTTCAGGATCACTACCAGGAGCTTCATCGGGGCGGTCACCTGGGGTATTCTCTCACCTGCGGCCGAAGTGATTCAGCATATCCCAGGCTGCATTTCGCGCAAGTCCCGGAGCAAGCGTGCATTCGAAGGAATCCGGAAGGAACACCGTGAAGAACGATCGATCGCAAGTGCCCGTGTTCGTCCTCTGCGGCGGACTGGGGACCCGACTGCGCGAGGAGACCGAGCTGCGTCCGAAGCCGATGGTGCCCGTCGGGAACCGCCCGATCCTCTGGCACATCATGCACTCGTACGCGCACCACGGCTTTCGCAGGTTCGTCCTGTGCCTCGGCTACAAGGGCGAGGCGATCAAGTCGTATTTCCTCAACTACGCCTCGCTCAACAGCGACTTCACCGTCGAGCTGCGCACCAACGACGTCAAGGTCCACTCGATCGACCACGACCAGGACTGGGAGGTCACGCTGGCCGACACGGGCGAGCTGACGATGACCGGCGCGCGTGTCGCGCGCGCCGCGGCCAAGTACCTGCGCGACTCGCCGGAGTTCGCCGTGACCTACGGCGACGGTCTGACGGACGTGAACCTGGCCCAGGAGTACGAGTTCCATCTCGCGCAGGGCCGAGTGGGCACCGTGCTCGGCGTCCCGCCGCCCTCGCGCTTCGGCGAGCTGAAGGTCGAGGGCACGAGCGTGGAGGAGTTCAGCGAGAAGCCGGACTTCGCGGACAACTGGATCAACGGCGGCTACTTCTTCTTCAAGCGCGAGTTCCTGCCCTACCTCTCGAACGAGGAGGGCTGCATCCTCGAGCGCGAGCCGCTCGTGCGCCTGGCGCGCGACGGCAAGCTCAGCATCTACCAGCACCGCGGCTTCTGGGGTTGCATGGACACGCAGCGCGACCGCGAGCAGCTCGAGAAGCTCTGGGCCTCGGGCAAGGCCCCCTGGGCCGTCTGAGGCGCTTCAGCGCCGGTAGAGCTGGCGGTAGTAGTCCGCGAACGCGTCCCAGGCCGCCGACTCGTCCCAGCCGAGCGCCTGCGGCGTCGGGCACGTCGGTGTTGATGCGCACGCGCGGCTCGGGGAAATCGGTCTGCTGCGCGAGTTGCACCGGGCAAGGCAGGCCCAGGCGCGGGCGCATGGCTTCGGCGACGCGCAGCGTGAACGCGCCCTGGCTCTCGACGTAGCCGCTCGGATTGCGACGCGCGAAGCCGGAGGAAGGCAGCTCCTGCGCGAAGCGTACGTACTCCTTCGCCAGCAACGAGACGTGGATGTTGTCGCGCACGTAGGCCGGGCCCGAACAGGTCGGCGTCGTGCCCGCGAACCAGTTCTTCATCAGGTAGGCCGTGTAGCGCGGCTCTTCGAAGGGCCCGAAGGGGTTCGGGATCACGAACTTCCCGAGCGCGAGTCCGGTACGCGCACAGTAGTAGCGAAAGGCCTGTGCGGTGAGCGCCTTCGACAGGCCGTAGGGCGAGAAGTCCGGCAAGCCCTGCGACCCGGCGCCCTCGCCGCCCTCGAACACGCTGCCGCTGAGGAGCACGCGCGCGCCGCGCAGGGCCGCGAGCACCGCGGCGAGATTGCGCGTGTTGTTGCGCACGGCCTCGACGGTGTCGAAGTCCGGGCTCTTGTAGTTGGTGACGTCCGCCGCGTGGTGCGCGAGCACGTCCCAGCCGCCTTCCTTCACGAGCGCGAGGAAACGCTCGTCGCCGAACGAGACGCCGTGCACGATGCGGCACGTTCCGGCCAGGCCCGCGGCGCGCTTGCGCCGCAGCTCGTCGGGATAGGCGTCGGCGGGCTGGCGCAGCGTGGCCGTGACCTCGCAGCCGGCCGCGGCGAGTTCGCGCACGAACCACGAGCCGGTGAAAGAGCTTGCCCCGGTGAAGAGGACCTTCATCTCAGCCGCCGAGGTGCCACTTTGGATCGAAGTCACGCGCGTCGCGGTCCTTGTCGGAGAGCACGACGGGCTGGATCGGCCACTGGATGGCGTACTTCTGATCGTTCCAGCGCACGATGCGCTCCTGCTCGGGCCCGTAGAACTCGTCCACGAAGTAGATCGCCTCGGTCGCGTCGCTGAGCGTGACGAAGCCGTGCGCGAAGCCCTTCGGCACGTAGATCATGCGCCGGTTCTCGGCCGAGAGCTCCGTGCCGAAGCTCTTGCCGAAGGTCGGGGAGCCCGGGCGCAGGTCCACGATCGCGTCCCAGAGCGCGCCGCGCACGCAGCGCACGAGCTTGGTCTCGGCCTTGGGCGGGAGCTGGTAGTGCATCCCGCGCAGCGTGCCGCGCGTGGCGCTGAGCGAGTTGTTGACCTGCACGAAGTGCGTCACCAGGCCGTGCGCGGCGAACTCCTTCTCGCAGAAGACGCGCGCGAAGAAGCCGCGCTCGTCGCCGCGCTTCTCGAGGTCGATCAGGAACGCGCCGGGGAGCGGGGTCTCCTTGAAGATCATGTTCTGCTCCGGATCACTTCAGCAGTTGCATGCGGCCCTTGAGCTTGCGCAACCGGACGAACTGCTCGCCCTCGAAATCGTCCTTCGAGAACTTGTGCTCGACCATCTTCCGGTGCAGCTCTTCCATGCCGCTCTGGAGGTCGTACTGCAGCTTGAAGCCGGGCAGCACGCGGCCGAGCAGATCGAACTTGACGCGGTAGTTGCGCGGGTCCGCGCCGACCTCGCCGGTGTAGGTGATCTTGGCCTTGGGCACGAGCCGTTCGACCTGGTCGCCCACGTCGCGCACCTGGAAGTTCTCGCTGTTCGCGCCGACGTTGACGGCCTTGTTGTGCATCGCCGCGCGCGGCGCACCCGCGAAAGCCACGAAGGCGCGCGCGATGTCGCGGCAGTGGATCAGCGGCCGCCAGGGCGAGCCGTCCGACTGGATGCGGATCTCGCCGTAGGCCAGGGCCGAGCCGAGCAGGTTGTTGACCACCAGGTCGATGCGCAGCATCGGCGAGTGGCCGTAGGCCGTCGAGTTGCGCAGGAAGACCGGGCTGAAGTGCTCGTCGGCCAGCTTCGAGACCTCGAGCTCGGTCTCGATCTTCGACTGCGCGTAGGCCGTCAGCGGCTGCAGCGGATCGCTCTCGTCGAGGTCGAGCTTGACGCCCTTGCCGTAGACCGAGCAGCTGCCCGCGAAGAGGAAGCGCGGCACGCCGACCTGCTTCGCCAGCTTGGCCAGGCGGATCGAGGCGTCGCGATTCACGTCCAGCGTGAGCGCTCCGTCGAGCGCGCCCATCGGATCGTTCGAGAGCGCGGCCAGGTGCATGATCGCAGTCGCAGCCCTGGATGTCGGCAGCTTCGATCCGGCGCGTGTCCTTGACCAGCTCCTTGTCCGGCCGCACGACCGGCTCCCAGGCGCAGCCGTCGAAGAGGCCCAGATCGCAACCCACGACCGAGTGGCCCTCCTGCTTCAGCACGTCGACGAGGTGACTGCCGATGTAGCCCTTGTGTCCGGTGACGAAGACCTTCATGCCGCTCCTAGTGCTCCTCGATGCGCTGCCATTCGATCGAATGCAATCGTGGGAGCCCAGAATACTATCAGGTGGTCGGCGCCGTGCGCCATTCCAGACTTGCGCCTGAGAGCTGCCGATCGATAGCCTCCGCGACGCGCAGCGCGTTGGCCGCAATCGTCAGGCTCGGATTCGTGCCGCCGCTCGAAGGAAAAAAGGACGCGTCCACTACGTACAGATTCTCGATCCCGTGCGCCCGGTTGTTCCGGTCGAGGACGCTGGCCGCGGGGTCGTTCCCGAAGCGGCACGTCCCGCAAGTGTGCCCGTAGTTGATGTTGTTCTCGCCCGTGAGCACCATCATCCGGTGGTGCGGCTTGAGCGCCTTGGCCAAGCGCGTCCGGAAGAGCCGCGTCCGCTCACGCAGATGCTGGGTGTAGCGGTATTCGAAGCGCATCCCATTCTTCGCCTGCGGGTCTGGGACAACTCGGTTCTCCAGGTACGGGAGATCCTCGATGATGGAAGCGAACACCCCGGCGCCGCGGAAGTGGTACGCCGCGAGTATCGAGATGGCCCGCAGGAAAGGGCTGGCGAGCTTCCTCTGCCAGGCCGGCGACTTGTGCATCAAGCCGCGCAGGAAGTAGAGGATCGAGCCGCGGCCGATGGAGATCCCGACGGACTGAAACGTGCCGAGCTTGCGTCCCTCCAGGACATAGAAGTCGTTGAACGCCAAGGCCTTCTTCGGTCCGCTGGACGAGTTCGGGCGCCTGGGCCGAACCGCGATGAAGTCGCTCGCATGGAACATCAGGTTCCGGCCGACCAGGTCCGACGAGTTCGCCAGCCCCTTCGGCCAGGCAGCGCAGGCGGAGTTGAGCAGCAGGATCGGTGTCATCAGCGCACCGGCCGCGAGCACGACGACCTTCGCGCGCAAATCGAGCGGACCGCCGTTCCAGCGACAGCGCACCCGCCTCACGAACTGCGCGTCGGCCTGCAGGTCGAGCACCTCACAATCCGCGAGGATGCGGGCCCCGTGTCGTTCGAGAGCCGGCACGAGGCAGATGCGCCCCGCGTCGTTCTTGCATCCGCGCGGGCAGAGCACGCCGCCACACTCCTCGCAGCCGGGCAGGAACTCGAAGGCGGCGTGGGCGCGGTACGGATGAAGGCCGAGCGAGCGGAAGGACTCGTAGAAGTGCTGGTCGCGCGGGCTCAGAGGCGGCGGCTCGCGCAGCGCCGACAGGGCATCCGGGTTCAGCGGATCTTGCGTTCCGCGCACGCGAAAGAGCTCCTCCGCGCGCCGGTAGTACGGGACGAACTCCTCGTAGCTGACGGGCCAGGCCTCGGGCAGCGTGGAATCGGCGGCCTCGGGGTAGTTCGCCCGCGGCTTGAAATCCAGCGGCGACAGACGCTCGAGCTGGGCGGCGTAGAGGCTGGTCGACCCTCCTGAACCGCAGCCGAGCGGCGCGAAGAACTCCGTCGGTCCGAAGCTCGTCCGGCCTTGAATCGGCAGCGGCCAATACCCGCGCTGCAGGCGCCTCGCGGGGCTTTCGTCGGGGTCGAGCGGCAGTTGTCCGTCCCCGCGATCGGCGTCTCCGAAGAGGAAATGCCCACGCTCGAGGAACAGCACGCGCTTGCCCAGACGCGCGAGTTCGTGGCCGACGGTCGAACCAGCCATGCCCGTGCCCACGACGATAACGTCCCACAAGCAATCCGCAGGCGCAGCCGGAGCATGGGGATTCGCAGCTTCGTTCCTGTCCGGCGGCGCCATGTAGTCTGCTTTCTCGGAGAGTTGGAGGCGGATAGAGGATACCCGATCGCCGTCCCGACTAGACGTTCGACCAGTCCCCGGTGGAGAGCGCGAGCACGACCAGCAGGAGATTCGTGAACGCGTGCGCGAGAATGCAGTCGCCGAGCTGCCCGCGGCGCATGTAGGCGTAGCCGTACAGCGCCCCGGCGATCGTCGCGGCGAGCCAATGCTCGTGCAGCACGCCGAAGAGCAGCGCCGAGATCGCCCAGGCGAGGACCGAGATCTGACGGGCACTCACGCTCTCGAACTCCAGCCCCGTCATGCGCCGCATCAGGTAGCCGCGGAACGCCAGCTCCTCGAACAGCGGGACGACGCACACGCTGCCAGCGATCCTGATCGAGACCCACAGGGCCCCGGGGGACGTCAGCGCGCCCAGTTCGTGGGTGTCCGCAGCGGCACTCGCGCCGCGCAGCGTGACGAATTCGGGGACCACGATCCAGATCGCGAACGCGACCGCGCCCAGGACGAGCGGCGTAGCCCAACCCTGCCTCGGGAACGAGATCGGATAGTGGCTGCGGTAGAGCCACAGGGCGCATGCCGGCAGCAGCACCCTGGGCAGCAGCAGCACGCCCGCGCTCACGCTCGAGCCGAGCGCCGTGGCGATCATCCCGAGCGCCACGGCGAGCAGGAACGGCGTCAGGTAGGCAGCCGTCGCGTCGCGCTCGCCGGGCGATTGCTTGCGCTCCTCGGACGCCGCGAAGAAGTTCATGCGGGTGGAGAGCAGGACGAGGCCCAGCGCGGCGATGCAGAACGAGAAGGTGCCCGCCAGCGAATGGAATCCGTTGTCGGCGAAGTCCGGCGATACGTGGTTGCCGATCAGCATCAGGGTCACGATGCGCAGGACGTTCATCAGCCAGGCGCAGACCACACCGGCCAACGGCAGGATCAACAGCTGCGGGAATCGGAGACGCCGGCGGAAGATCCAGACGTAGCTCGTGGCGAACACCGCCATCAGCCCCATGCCCTCGAAGCCCGAGCACTCGGGCGCTATGTGCACCGGATAGCGCGGGGTGAGGATGATGAACTGCGCCCGGTCGACTGTGTAGTCGCTCTCGAACAGGCCCAGCAACTTGTCCGTGAGCCAGAGTGTCGGCACGCGCAGCGGTTCGCGAAGTCCGTGCGCGGCGTAGTACCCCGCCCACCAAGCCAACACCCCCACGACCCCGACCCCGAGCAGCATGCCGGCGCGCTTCGAGAGGTGCCGCAGGAGCTCTGACCACGGCAGGAAGAGCAGGACTCCGAGCAGCGTCGTCGCGAGACCCAGGAACGCCCAGAGCGCCAGCGCGAGCAGCGGTTGCTGGACGCCCTCCAAGTGCCCTTCGAAGATGCTCGAGGTCGACAGCTCGAGCAGCACGAAGGCTGCGAACTGGGCGAGGACGAGCGCGGCAAGGACACTCCGCGGGCGGGGCTTCCACGCCGCGCGCGGAGCCTCCTCGACCGTGTCCACGCTGCGGAAGAGCAGCAGGACCGTCAGCACAGCCAATCCGATCTGGGGCAGGTACTTCGCCTGCTTCATCAGCACGACCCAGTCCTGCTCGGACTCGGGCAGCGTCGCGGTCGTGAAGTGGCTCACCAGCCAGACGAACTCGCCCAGCAAGAGCAGCGCAGCCAGCCACGGACCCCGTCCGCGCCTCTCGGCGCCGGCTTCGGGAGCCTGCACGTCAGGATCGTCCGACTCGGACGCGGGCTCGATCAGGACTGCGACGGGCTCGCGGTCCGACGACGACGGCTGGTGACGATCAGGATGCAGCCAACCACCAGCACGACGGCACCCACGATCAGCGCGGGGTTGATCTCAGGGGCGTTGCGCGTTCCGCCCGTGAGCGGGGCCCCACCCTTGGGAGCACCACCGGCAGACGACTGGAAAGCCCAGGCGCTGGATGCGGCGAAGAGCACGACACCGGCGGCGAGCGAACGCTTGAGTGCGGCGAGGATCGAGAGGCTGCGCGGTTGAGTGAGAATAGTCATAGTCGTCGGCTGTTGGCTGATTCGTCCTGAGGGGTGGGAGCAACCCTGGTGTTCGATGATCGGTAAGCATACCCCCGCTCGAAATGGTGCGCTACAGAATCGCAATCTGCTGTCGGACCCGCTTGCCCTGAAAGGCTGATCCTGGAAGGCGGAGTCCCTCGCCTGGGAGGCTCCGCAGGGCTGTATGGACCTCCCCACGGCTATCCGGCCCTCTTGAACAGGTCCAGGAACCGGTCTTCGTAGCGGCCGAACTGGCCCAGCCGGTCGAGTTCGGCCTTGAGCTCGATGGCCTTGGCGCGGTCCGCGGAGGCGTCGCGGAAGAGCGATTCGATGTGCTGCTCCTCCACGGGACTCAGGCCCCCCACTTTCGGCTGCCACTCCTCGCTGTGCTCCTTGAGCGCCAACAGCTGGCGTTCGACCTCGACGCCCTGGCGTTCGAGTGCCGCCAGGTCCACGGACACGCCCGCCAGGGCCCCGAACAGCCGCAGCACGGCAGCCGCGCCCTTGGGGTTGGGGACGTTGCTGGCGAAGAACGGGATCTCGCCCAGGATGCAGGCGCCGGCCATGCCGAACTCGGCGGCGACGCCCAGGAAGTAGCCGTTCATCCCGCCGATCTCGCCCTCGCGCAGCAGCTCCGCGCCCTGATCGCGGAGTGCTGCCAGGAGTTGCGCATCGGTGGCGGCGGCGTACACGCGTGACTGGGCGGCGGGCGAGGCGGTCGTGGCCAGCGCGGCGAACGTGAAGGCGCGCGTGATGCCTGTCTCACGCGCCTTCACCAGCAGCTGCTCGCAGTAGCGCCGCTCGCCGAAGGCCGGCTGGCTCTCGGCAAGCAGCACCACGAGATCGCGCGGTGCTTCGGGGATGCGCGCCTCGAAGAGCAGCGTGCGCGGGCGGCGCAGCGGCTGCAGCAGCCCCTCGCGTACCTGCACTCCCGAGACGACGAAGTGCTCGCCGACGGCCAGCTCGACCTTCGGGCGGGCGCCCAGCGACTGGGCCAGGTAGCTGGCCGAGAGCTGGGCCACCGCACCCATGCCGGGCCAGGCGGCGACGAGCCATGGATCACGCAGATCAACCACCCTGCGGGCTCCTGCGCTCTAGCCGGCCTTGACCGCGATCTTGGCGGCGGTCGTGGGCTCGGTCTTCGGGATCTCGATCTCGAGGATGCCCTTCTTGCAGGTCGCCGTCAGCTTGTTCGCGTCCACGAGCGCGTTCTCGGGCAGCTCGAACGAGCGCTGGAACGAACCGTACTGCGACTCGACGGAGCGGAACTCCTTGCCCTTCTTCTCCTCTTCCCACTTGCGCTCGCCGGAGATCACCAGCATGCGGCCGATCAGCTGCACCTGGATGTCCTTCTCCGAGAGGCCGGGCAGTTCGAGGCTCAGGCACCAGGACTTCTCGGTCTCCGCCACGTTGAGCGGCGGGATGATCTCGCGCGTGAACGCGGCCGGAAGATGTGACTCGGGCATTTCTCCGAAGAAGCGGTTGACCAGCGCATCCATCTCGCTGCGCAGGTCGACCAGCTCGTTGCGCGGCCGCCAGGGGATCAGTTTCATGATAATTGCTCCTCGATACGCAGCCGCGCGACATGCGCGAGCGGCGTTGCGCGCCCTCTAGGCTCGGCCTGCGCACCGCTCTGCGCCGCCAAGGAGGTAGAACTGCCCCTTCGTGTGGGCAGGGCTGCTACCCACAGCGCCCCGTGAGGACGTACGATCCGCTTCCCCCACAAACCAGGAGTCTCGATGTTCCGACCGCTCTCCCCCTTCCTTGCCGCCGCCGTCTTGATCACGCTCGCGCCTGCCCCGCCGCCGAACGGCTCGATCGAGTCGGCCATGAAGCAGATGTCCGACGCGCTCAAGACGCTCGAGAAGGGCGTCACGGCCGCGAACAAGGCCGCCGCGCTCGACGAGCTGGGCAAGTTCGAGAGCGCGCTGATCGCCGCCAAGGGCCAGGTGCCCGATTCGGCGGAGAAGGTCGAGGAGAAGAAGCGCGCCGCCTACGTGGCCGACTTCCGCAAGACGCTCGTCGCGACGCTGCGCCTGGCGCTCGACGCCGAGAGCGCGATCGCGGACGACAAGTTCAAGGACGCCGACGGCTTGATCCGCAACAAGCTCGCCGCCCAGAAGTCGGCCGGGCACTCGAAGTTCAAGCCCGAGGGGAAGTAGACCCCGCGCGGCGCTCGTAGAGAGCCTCCCCGAACCCGTACAGCACGAGCAGCAGCGCGAGCAGGTAGGCGCCCCAGGAGAGTTCCGTCTTCACGAAGGCGCGGCCCTCGACCAGGAAGATCCCCAGCGCCAGCGCGAAGACGTCGAGCATCTCCCAGTGTCGCAGCACGGCGCGCAGGCGCCGCGCGCCTGCCGCCGGCCGGCCGCGCTCGAGGCGCCGAAGCACGTGAATCGTCAGCAGTCCGCAGCCGACCGGCGCCACGACCAGGAAGAGCGCGATCACGATCGCCAGCTCGCGCGCGCCGGTCTCCCACAGCCCCGCGATGGCGATCGCGATCGAGACCGGATGGTCGCTCAGCAGCCAGTCGTCGATCTCGAGGAAGGGCACGAGCAGCGCGCCCCCGAGCAGCAGCAGCAACAGCCACTGCCAGAGCAGCAGCCGCCGCAGCACTGCGGCCCCGGGCGCCTGGCGCAGCGGCGCCGTGCCCAGCCGGGCCTGCATCCAGGCGCTCGTGACCATGCTCAGCGCGATCGCGCAGGTGAAGCACAGGATGCCGATGCGCGGCGTCGCGCTGACGAGCAGCTGGTCGTTCGCCAGCGCCAGCATCAGGCAGACCAGGAAGACGTCGAGCATCGACCACTTGCCGAAGCGCTCGACGAACGCGAGCCGCGAGCGTCCCCGTCCGGTGACGATGCCCGCGAGCACGAGCAGCTTGACGAAGGGGAACACGACCGAGAACGCGACCACGACCACCGCCAGCACGTAGAGCTTCGAGTCCCAGAGCAGCTGCACCGAGTGCGGCAGCGAGTAGGTCCGGGTGCTGCCCAGCCCGCGGCGCATGTCCATGAAGGGCAGCAGCACTGCCGCCACGTTGAGCGCGAAGGCGACGAGGATCAGCCAGGGTGCAGGGTGGCGGCGCCACTCCGGCGCGAGACGGAACGACGAGCGCTTGGGCACGCGCCCAGACTACGGCTCAGGCGTGCGATTGCCAGGAGTTGAGCAGCGCCATGTAGTTCCCGCGCTCGTAGTGCGCGGGGTCCGGGCAGCGCGCGAGGTTCATGCTGCCGCGCAGCGTCGCGAGCGAGTCGTACTCGTGCTCCTCGAGCCAGGCGTACATCTCGGCCAGCACCAGGCGCAGGCGCTTGGGGCCGTGCTGCAGGAGCGCCGAGACGAGCTGCACGCCGTGCGCGCCGGCCATCAGCACCTTGAGCGCGTCGCGTCCGCCGTGCACGCCGCCGCTGGCGCCCAGCGAGAGCTTCGTCCAGGGCGAGAGCACGGCCAGCCAGCGCAGGCGCAGCGGCAGCTCGGAGGAGTCCGAGAGCCGCAGCGTGCGCTGCAGGTCGAGCGCCTCGAGGTCGATGTCGGGCTGGTAGAAGCGGTTGAACAGCACCACGCCGTTCGCGCCTGCCTGCTCGAGCGCGCGCACGAAGGCCGGCAGCGAGGAGAAGAAGGGCGAGAGCTTGACCGCCAGCGGGATGCGCGTCGCCGCGCGCACCTCGCGCACCAGCGCCAGCAGACGCGCCTCGACCGCGGCCGCGTCCGCGCCGGGATCCGTGGGCACGTCGTAGAGGTTGAGCTCCAGCGCCGCGGCACCGGCCTCTTCCATCGAGCGCGCGTAGCTCACCCAGCCGCCGGAGGTCGTGCCGTTGAGCGAGGCGATCACGGGCACCTTCACCGCCGCGCGCGCGCTGCCGACGAGCTCGAGGTACTCCTCCGGCCCGAGCGCGAAGACGTCGGTGTCGGGGAACCAGCTCTGCGCCTCGGCGCTCTCGGCGTGGCCGTAGAGCACGCGCGCGGCGCCGAGCTGCTGGCCCGTGATCTGCTCCTCGAAGAGCGAGCGCAGCACGATCGCGGCGGCGCCGGCGTCCTCCAGCGCGCGGATCGAGCCCAGGGCCGAGGAGAGCGGGCCGGCGCCGGCGATCAGCGGGTGCGCCAGCTCGAGCCCCAGATAACGCGTGGCGAGATCGACGCTCACAGCGCGGCTCCCTGCGCGATGGCGCTCTTCAGCTTCAGGCCCGCGAGCTGCTCGTGGAAGGCCTGGCGCTCGACGATGTGCCGCTCGGCCAGCGCCACCAGCTCGGCGTAGCGCTGCGGGTCGCGCAACGCCACGGCCTGGAAGCGGCCCTCGTTCTTCATGTAGTCGGCCACGCGCGCCTTGGGCGGCCCGGCATCGAGCGAGAGCGGCGTCTCGCCCGCGTCGAGCCGGCGCGGATCGAAGCGGTACACCGGCCAGACGCCCGAATCGACGGCCAGCTTCTGCTGCTCGGGGCTCTTCGAGAGCTCGTAGCCGTGCGCGATGCAGGGCGAGTGCGCGATGATCAGCGACGGGCCGGGGTAGCTCTCGGCCTCGGTGAAGGCCTTGATCGACTGCGCATCGCGCGCGTACAGCGCGACGCTGGCCACGTAGACGTGGCCGTAGCTCATGGCGATCATTCCCAGGTCCTTCTTGCCCGTGCTGCGGCCCGCGGAGGCGAACTTCGCGGCCGCGCCGATGGGCGTGGCCTTCGACTGCTGGCCGCCGGTGTTGGAGTAGACCTCGGTGTCGAGCACCAGCACGTTGACGTCCGCGCGGCTGGAGAAGAGGTGGTCGAGACCGCCGAAGCCGATGTCGTAGGCCCAGCCGTCGCCGCCGACGATCCAGACGCTGCGCCGCACGAGGTGCTCGGCGAAGGACTCGAGCAGGCGTGCCTCGCGCGACTTCAGCGCAGCGAGCTTCGCGCGCAGTTCGGAGACGCGCGCGCGCTGGGTGGCGATCCCGAGCTCGTTCGACTGGTCGGCCTCGAGCAGCGCGTGCACGAGCTCTCCCGGCAGAGCGGGCGCGCAGGCCGCCAGCAGCGTGCGCGCGCGGTCGGCCGACTGGTCGAGCGCGTAGCGGTAGCCCAGGCCGAATTCGGCGTTGTCCTCGAAGAGCGAATTGGCCCAGGCCGGGCCGCGCCCGCACTTGTCGACGCTCCAGGGCGTCGTGGGCTGGTTGCCGCCGTAGATCGACGAGCAGCCGGTCGCGTTCGCGACCAGCATGCGGTCGCCG
Source organism: uncultured Planctomycetota bacterium (assembly GCA_963829015.1). Classification (GTDB taxonomy): domain Bacteria; phylum Planctomycetota; class UBA1135; order UBA1135; genus JADJLZ01. The sequence goes on from CAWHGR010000003.1 coordinate 253,410, forward strand.
AAGAGCTGCGAGGCGAGCTTCAGGTAGGGCGTCTCGCCGCAACCGGAGCAGGCGCCGGAGAACTCGAACAGCGGCTGCGCGAGCTGGATGTTCTTGACGTCCAGCTTGAGCGTGCTGCGGTCGGACTCGGGCAGCGCCTCGAAGAAGCTCCAGTTGACGCGCTCGCCCTCGCGCAGCGGCTCGACCGGCGCCATGTCGATGGCCTTGTGGCGCGGGTTCGACTTGTCCTTGGCCGGGCAGATCGCGACGCACAGGCCGCAGCCGGTGCAGTCGTCGGGCGCGACCTGGATCGTGTAGCGCGGGCGCGGCTCCTGGCCGGCCTTCCATTCGGTCGAGAGGAAGCCCGCGGGTGCCTGCGCGAGCTCGTCGCCCGAATAGACCTTGGCGCGGATCGCCGCGTGCGGGCAGACCAGCGCGCACTTGTTGCACTGGATGCAGATCTGCATGTCCCAGGCGGGGATCTCGCGCGCGATCGAGCGCTTCTCCCACTGCGCCGTCGCGCTGGGCCAGGTGCCGTCGGGCGGGAAGGCCGAGACCGGCAGGCGGTTGCCGTGGCCGGCGATCATGGCCGCGCTGACGCGCTGCACGAACTCGGGCGCGGCGGCGGGAACCGCGGCGTCGCGCTTGCGCGCGGGCAGGTGCGCGGGCGCGGGCACGGCCGCCATGCGCGCCTCGGCCAGCTCCAGCGCGTCGATGTTGCGCTTGACCACCTCGGCGCCGCGGCGCTTGAAGGTCTTCTCGATCGCACGCCGCGCGGCCGCGAAGGCCTGCTCGCGCGGCAGCACGCCCGAGAGCGCGAAGAAGCAGCCCTGCATCACGGTCGAGACGCGCCCGGGCAGGCCCACGTCGCGCGCGACCTGGTGCGCGTCGATCACGTAGAAGCGCAGGTCGCGCTCGACGATCCCGCGCGCGACGTCCTCGGGCAGGCTCTCGAAGACCTCCGCAGGCTTGCGCGGCGTGTTGAGCAGGAAGACCGCACCCGGCGCGGCCAGCTCGAGCACGTCGATGCGTTCGACCAGTCCGGGCTGGCTGACGGCCACGAAGCCGGCCTTGGCGACGAGGTAGGTCGAGCGGATCGGCCGCGGCGAGAAGCGCAGGTGCGAGACGGTCGTCGAGCCGGACTTCTTCGAGTCGTAGACGAAGTAGCCCTGCGTGAAGAGCTCGGTCTCCTCGCCCACGATCTTGATCGTGTTCTTGTTGGCCCCCACCGTGCCGTCCGAGCCCAGGCCGTAGAACACGGCGCGGGTCACGTCGGCCGGCTCGATGTCGAGCTGCTCGTCGTACTCCAGCGAGAGGCGCGTCACGTCGTCGACGATGCCGACCGTGAAGTGGTTGCGCGGCTTGGGCTTCCCGAGCTCGTCGAAGACGCTCTTCACCATCGCGGGCGTGAACTCCTTCGAGGACAATCCGTAGCGGCCGCCCACGACGCGCAGCGACTTCTGCGCCTCGGAGAGCGTCGCCAGCACGTCGAGGTGCAGCGGCTCGCAGGGCGCGCCCGGCTCCTTGGTGCGGTCGAGCACGGCGAGCGACTGCACGCTCTTCGGCAGCGCGGCCAGGAAGGCGAGGCCGTCGAAGGGCCGGTAGAGGCGCACGACCAGCACGCCGACCTTCTCGCCGCGCGCCGTCAGCCAGTCGACCGTCTCGCGCGCCGCCTCGGCGCCCGAGCCCATCAGCACCAGCACGCGCTCGGCCTGCGGGTGGCCGTGGTAGTCGAAGAGCCTGTAGCGCCGGCCGGTGAGCTTGGCGAAGCGCTCCATCACGCGCTCGACGATGCGCGGGCAGGCGTCGTAGAAGGGATTCGCGGCCTCGCGCGCCTGGAAGAAAGTGTCCGGGTTGTGCGCCGTGCCGCGGATCACCGGGTGCTCGGGCGAGAGGGCGCGCGCGCGGTGCGCGGCGATGGCCTGCTCGTCGACCAGCGCGCGCAGCACCTCGTCGCGAGAGGCCCTCGATGCGCTGCAGCTCGTGCGAGGTGCGGAAGCCGTCGAAGAAGTGCAGGAACGGGATGCGCGACTCGAGGCGTCGCCGCGTGCGCGATGGCCGCGAGGTCCTGCGCCTCCTGCACCGAGGACGAGCACAGGAGCGCCATGCCCGTCTGGCGGCAGGCCATCACGTCCGAGTGGTCGCCGAAGATCGAGAGCGCGTGCGTCGCCAGCGTGCGCGCCGCCACGTGCATGCTGAAGGCCGTCAGCTCGCCCGCGATCTTGTACAGGTTCGGGATCATCAAGCAGCAGGCCCTGCGAGGCGGTGAAGGTCGTCGCCAGGGACCCGGCCTGCAGGGCGCCGTGCACGGTCCCGGCCGCGCCGGCCTCGGACTGCAGCTGCTCGACGCGCGGCACCTGCCCCCACAGGTTGCACTTGCTCCGCCGCGGACCACTCGTCGCAGAACTCCGCCATCGAGGAGGCGGGCGTGATCGGGTAGATCGCGATCACCTCCGACAGGCGGTGGGCGACCGAGGCGACGGCTTCGTTGGCATCGACGAGGAGCGACATTCGCGGGAGCATAGCGCTGTATCGGAGTGCCCCGAGGGCACTGCGCACTGGGCCGAGTAGCCCTCCGAACTGCGACGAGTGTCGGCTACGCCAACCTGCGCAGAACCCGGGCGTCGAAAGCGAGCCTCGCGCGCTGCCGAGGGGTAGTCTCTGCGCCACTGCATGCCGGTCTCGACGAAGAGCGCCACGAACACCGCGGGCTTCGGGCTCGCCCTCGCGCTGCTGTTCGCGGCACGGGCGCTGCAGAGCGGCACGAGCCTCGCGGACACGCTGGCGATCGAGCTGTTCGTCGGCGGCTGGATCCTGCTGCCGGGCTGGGCCTTCTACGCACGGCGACGGGGCGCGGAGGAAGACGGGCTCTTCTTCCTGGGCATGGTGCTGGCCTGCGGCTTCGCGCTGGAAGCGCTGGCCTTCGTGCTGCTGAAGGCGCTCGGACTCCAGGGGCTGTTCGTGCTCTGGCCGCTGGCGGCACTGCCGGCGATCGTGCGCCGGCTGCGCGCGGGAAGGACGAGTCCGACGAGCGCGCACCCGGCGCCGCCCGCGCTGGTGCACGTGCTGCTGCTGCTGGTGCTGTTGGCCTTCGTCGCCGCGCGCACCGAGCTACGGCCCGCCGCCGCCTGGTTCACGCGCGATGCGCCGGACCAGCTCTACCACCTCGGCAACGCGGTCGAGCTCGCCAACCACTGGCCGCTGCGCGATGCGCGTGTCGCGACGCTGACGCTCAAGTACCACTTCCTCTGCTACACGCTCGCCACGGGCGCGCAGCAGGTCTTCGGCGTCGGCCTGCCGGAGATGATGCTGCGCGCGGGCTCGCTGATCGCGCCGCTGCTGCTGGCGCTGCAGGTCTGGAACGCCGCGCGCACGCTGTGCCAGAGCACGACGGCGGGACTGGTAGCGCTGCTGCTGCTCTTCGTCGGCTCGAACATCACGCCCACGGCCCTGCAATTCGGGCCCAGCGCGGGCATGCTCTTCAATGCGGCACCCTCGATGGAGGGCGCCATCTACCTGAGCAAGCCCAGCCCGGCGGGGATGCTGCTCTTCGTCAGCCTCGTGCCGCTCGTGGGCCGCTACCTCGCGCGCGGCGAGGGGCTGCCGGCGAGCTGTCTCTTCGCCTGCGTGCTCTCGGGCATGAAGGGCTCGATCGCGCCGGTGCTGCTCGCCGGGCTGGCGCTCGACGCGCTGGTGCGCCTCTTCCTGCGCCATCCCTCGGCGCGGCGCGCGCTGCTGCAGCTCGGCCTGCTGACGCTCTGCTGCGCGGTCTTCATGGTCTGGCTCTCGCTCGGCGGCGGCAATTTCGCCAGCGCGATGTTCCGCTTCGCGCCGCTGACCGTGGTCGAGGCCTCGGGCATGTACATGCGCGTGCTGGCGCTCAACGGCTGGGTGCGCGAGAGCGAGCCGCGCTGGCTCGTCTGGGCGCTCCTGCCCTGCTGGACGGTGATCGAATTCGGCCCGCCGCTCTTCGCGGGCGTTCTGCGGCTCTGGCGCGAGCGTGCGCGCGAGCTCGAGCACCTCTGGCTCTGGGGCGTGCTGCTCGCCGGCATCGCGCTCGCCTTCGGTCTGGGAGCCCCGGCCAACAACCAGCTCTTCTTCCTGCACCCCGGCCAGCTCGGACTCGCCATGCTCGCCGCGGGCGTGATCGCCGCACCGTTCCGCTTCCAGCGTCGCGGAGATCGCTGGCGCGCGCTCGGCTGGCTGCTCTTCGCTGCGCCCTGGCTCTACGGCGGCGGTCTGCGCCTTGTGAAGAGCCTGCGCGAGGAGAACGAGGCGCGCGCGATCGCCGCCACGCGTTACGGACCCGAACTCGAGGCGCTGGCCTGGATCCGCGAGCACACCGAGCGCGACGCGCTGATCGTGCTCGACTCGAGCGCGCTCTTCGTCTCCGCGCTGGCCGAGCGGCGCAGCTTCCACGAGAGCCTGCTCTTCGTGGCCGAGACCAGCATGCGGCGCTGGAAGATGACCGAGCGCGGCTGGCGGCTGCAGACCAACGTCGGTTGGCCCGACATGGACCCGGATCGGCTGCGCGAGCGGCTGGCGGCGGGCGAGCAGGGCGTGCGGGAGGAGCTGGCTCGGCGCGCGGGCGGCGCGAGCGCTGTCTATCTGCTGTTCGAGCCAAGCAGCGAGCCGCCGCAGGAGCAGCTCGCCGCGCACAGCGAGCGCGTGTTCGCCAACGCGGCCTTCCACGTCTGGCGCGTGCGCGACTGAGCCGCGCGCCCGCGTTCAGTGCAGGAAGCTCTTCGCCGCCTCGAGCGCGGTGTCGAAGAACGGCCGCGGCCAGATGCCGATCAGCACCACGCCCGCGCTGCTGACGATCAACGCCAGCCGCAGCGGCATCCCGATCACGACCGGCTTCTGCCCCTCGACCGGATCGTCGAGGTACAGGCTGCGCGCGACGCGCAGGTAGTAGTAGAGCGCCACGACCGTCAGCCCCGCGCCGAGCAGCACCAGCCAGTACAGGCCCGCGTGCCAGGCCGCGATGAAGATGAACATCTTGGCCCAGAAGCCGGCGACGAACGGGATCCCGCCGAGCGAGAGCAGGAAGACCAGCATCGCGAGCGCCGAGCACCGGCGAGCGGCGCGCCAGGCCGCGATACGCGGCGATGTCGTCCGATCCGCTCGACGCGCCCACGGCCTGCACGACGACGAACGCGCCCATGTTCCCGAAGAGGTAGGCGCACCAGATAGAAGAGCACCATCCCGACGCCCGTCGCCGCTCTGCGCCAGCAGGCCGATCAGCATGTAGCCGATGTGCGCGATGCCGGAGTAGGCCGAGCAGGCGCTTGATGTTCGTGCTGCGGCATCGCCATCAGGTTGCCGGCGACGATCGTCAGCCCGCACAGCGCCAGCAGCGCCGGCACCCAGTAGCGGCCCGCGAGCGGCGCGACGCCCTCGAGGTACAGGCGCACGAGCACGACGAAGCCCGCGGCCTTCGGCGCGACCGCCAGCCAAGCCGACGAAACGGCGTCGCGCGCGGCCTCGTAGGTGTCGGGCACCCACATGTGGAACGGCACGGCGCGCGATCTTGAAGCCGAGGCCGGCCAGCATGAGGACGAGCCCGAGCACGCAGCAGGCTCGAGTGCCGGCGGCGGCGCGCCGCGCGATCGCGGGCAGCATCGGTCGTGCCCGTCGCGCCGTAGACGAACGACAGGCCGTAGAGCATGATCGCCAGACGAGACGCTGCCGACGAGGAAGAACTTGAGCGCGCCTTCGCCGCGCGGCTTGTCGCGCTTGTGGAAGCCGGTCAGGACGTAGAGCGGGAATCGACATCAGCTCGAAGCGACGACGAACAGCAGACGAGCTCGCGCGCGGAGGCCAGCACGAGCATGCCGAGCAGCGAGAGCAAGCAGCGCGACGTGGTACTCGGCCCGCGCCGCGCGAAGCCGCGCTCGGCCGGCCGAGCGGCGACCAGCGCCGCCAGCGCTGCCGCGCCCAGGAACAGCGCGCTTGGCGAAGAGCGCCAGCGGGTCGAGCACGAAGGCGCCGCCGAAGCGCGTCGCCGCGCATGTCGAGCGCGAAGGTCGCGACCAGGATCAGCACCAGTCCCGCGCAGGCGAGGTGCCCGAGGCCGCGCTTCTCCGTCGCTGGGCATGAGCAGGTCAGCCGCGACGACGAGCAGCGCCAGCGCCGCCGAGCGCGAGGTCGATCAGCAGGGGTTCCATCGCGGGCACTCAGTGCAGCACGCCGGTCAGACGCGGGAGGAACGGCACCGTGGCCGGGTCGATCGAGTCGAGCGCCAGGCGCGGCCAGACGCCGAAGAGCACGATCGCCGAGCCGAGCAGCACGAGCGCGACCCACTCCGGTGCCGCGCGCGTCGGGCAGGTGCTGGAAGTGCGGCTCGGTGCTTCGGCGGGCCCCAGAAGATCTGCGCGCGCGACGCGCAGCACGTAGATCGCGGTGAGGAACGCGCCGAGCACCGCCGGGCAACAGCCACCAGGCGTGCGCCGACTGCCCAGGCGCCGAGGAAGGTCAGGAACTCGGCGACGAAACCGGCCGTCGCCGGCAGGCCGAGCGACGAGAGGCCGCCGATCGTGAAGCCGCCGCGATGCCCGGCATCATCGCGCGCGAAGCCGCCCATCGTGAAGATCGTCGCGCGAGTGCGCCTTCTCGTAGACGAGGCCGACCAGCGCGAAGAAGAGGCCGGTCATGATGCCGTGCGCGAACATCTGGAAGACGGCGCCGTTCAGCCCGCTGCTCGGTCAGCGTCGCCGCGCCGAGCATCACGACGCCCATGTGCGAGACCGACGAGTAGGCGACGACGTACTTGAGGTCCGTCTGCGCCATCGCGCTGAGCGCGCCGTAGACGATGTTGATGCACGCGATGCGCGCCGACCAGCGACGCCCAGTGCATGCGCGCCTCGGGCAGCAGCACCATGCCGAGGCGGATCGACGCCGTAGGCGCCGAGCTTCATCAGCACGCCGGCGTGCAGCATCGAGACCGCGGTCGGCGCCGAGGCGTGGCCGTCGGGCGACCAGGTGTGGAACGGCAAGATGCCGGCGAGGATGCCGAAGCCGACGTAGAAGCGCGAGGAAGACCCACGACTGCAGCGTCGGGTCGAGAGCTGGCGCCTGCTGCGAGCGTCGAGGAACGAGAAGCGTGCTGCGAGCCCGCCGGCGACGTAGAGCGCGAGGATGCCGACCAGGATGAACGCCGACCCGAGCAGCAGGTACAGCGTCAGCTTCATCGCCGCGTATTCCTTGGTGCCGACGCCGACGTCCGCTCGCAAGGCCCAGCCGAAGATGCCCCTGCGGCCGGACCTCGCCGCTCGATGCCCCAGATGCCGATGAGCAGGTACATCGGCAGCACGGCGATCTCGTAGAACAGGAAGAAGACGAACAGGTCGAGCGAGACGAAGACGCCGAAGACGCCCGTCGACGAGCAGCAGCAGCAGCGCGTAGAACTCCTGGTCGCGCGTCTTGACCGTCCAGGTCGCGAGCACGCCGGCGAAGATGATGATCGCCGGTCAGGAGCACGCAGCACGAGCTCCAGCCGTCGACGGCGAGCGAGTAGGTGATGCCGAGCGACGGGACCAGCGGCAGCGTCTCGCGGAACTGGAAGCCGCCGACGGCCGTGCGTTGCACGCGCCACGCACGACGCAGCCCGAGCGAGAGCGCCGCCGCGACGATGCTCGTGACGCGGATCGAGCAGCGGCGATGCGCTCGGGCAGCACCATGAGCACGACGCGCGGCGAGCAACGGGGCGAAGATGATCGAGCGAGAGGATCGGCATCGCTCAGCTCACCTCCCCACACGCCCCAGGCGATCAGCGCCAGCACGCCGAGCGAACAGCGCCAGCACGTAGTCCTGCACGCGGCCGGTCTGCATCGCGCCGCAGCGCGCCGCCGCGAGCTCGCCCGCCCAGCGCGACGACGTTCATCACGCCGTCGACGATGTAGCGGTCGACCCAGCCCACGATCGCGGCGAGCACGTAGCAGCACGCGCTGTCCAGCCGAAGACGTACAGCTCGGTCGACCGCCGCGCTGCGCGCGGCCTCGAGCAGCGCCGGCGGCAGCGCGTCGATCACCGGCTTGCGCTGGCCGTGCAGCACCAGGCCAGGCCCAGGCCGGCGAAGCGCCAGCGCCGACGCCGCAGGCAGCCGACCGGCGCGACGTGCAGCTCGGCTCGGCTGGTGGATCGTGCGCGCGAAGCTCCACAGGAACCCGCCCGAGACGAGCGCCAGCACGAACAGCACCAGCATCGGCCCGCGCATCAGCCAGCCGCGCCTCGTGCGGCGTGCCGTGCGGCTTCGCTGCGCCGGCTCGCCGCGGAAGGCCAGCGAGGAACGACGCGGCCCATGTAGAAGGCGGTCAGGAAGGCGTCGCCAGCAGCAGCACCAGCGGCCACCGGAGCTCGTCCCTCGAGCGCCGCGCCGAGGATCAGTTCCTTCGAGACGAAGCCCGCGAAGCAGCGGGATGCCCGCGAGCGACAGCGTGCCGACGACGAAGAACGAGCGCCGTCAGCGGCATGCCGCGACGCCAGGCCGCCCATCTCGCGCAGGTCGTTGCTGTGGACGGCGTGGATCACGCGCCGGCGCCGAGGAAGAGCAGCGCCTTGAAGACGCCGTGCGTCAGCGAGGTGGAAGAAGCCGGCCAGCACGCGAAGCCGGCGCCGATCGCCGCCATCATGTAGCCGAGCTGCGAGCACGGTCGAGTAGGCGAGCACGCGCTTGATGTCGTTCTGCACGCAGCGCCAGCACCGCGGCGAAGAGCGCCGTGCACGCGCCGACGTCCAGGCACGACCTCGCATCACCTCGGGCGTCAGCGGCGAAGAGCGCACGACGGTCGCGCACCAGCAGGTACACGCCCGCCGTCACCATCGTCGCCGCGTGGATCAGCGCGGAGACCGGCGTCGGGCCCTCCATCGCGTCGGGCAGCCAGACGTGCAGCGGGAACTGCGCCGACTTGCCCGCCACGCCGCAGAACAGGAGCGCCGGCAGCAGCCAGGCGTAGGACTGCAGCGGTCCGCGCTCGAGCACCTGCCCGATCGCGACGAGGTCGAAGCTCGTACTGCGTCCAGGCGACCAGCAGGCCGATCAGGAAGCCCACGTCGCCGAGCTTGGTCATCCAGAACGCCTTCACCGCGGCGCGCGCCGGCCGCGGGCTTCGTCCCAGAGAGCCGATCAGCAGGTAGCAGCAGAGGCCGACCAGCTCCCAGCAGATGAAGAGCTGCAGCAGGTTCGGCGCGAGCACGAAGCCCATCATCGAGAACAGCGAACAGCGACTGTAGGTGAAGTAGCGCCCGAGCGCGGCCGGCGGCCTCGCCGAGCAGGTAGCCGAGCGAGTAGATCTGCACCAGCAGCGCCACGGTGCCGACCACGACCAGCATCGGCGCGCTGATGCCGTGGAACGCCAGGCCGATCTCGGCCAGGGCGCGTCCGCCGCCGGGCAGCCAGGCGACCTTCCAGACGAAGGGCTGGTCGGTGTGCAGCAGCAGGATCAGCGCGCAGACGAGCGAGGCGGTCGCGGCACCGATCGAGATCGTCGCCGCCAGTCCGCCGCGGCGCCCGATGGGCCGCACGAGGCCGATCAGCGCCGCAGCCAGCACCGGCAGGAGCGGGACGAGGAGCGCCAGGCTGTGGAGGTTCATCGGCGGGGGGGCCTCATCCGTGCAGATCCCGAGCCTCTCCGATGTCGATCGTGCGCCGCTGGCGCGCCATCAGGATCACCAGCGCCAGGCCGATCGCGACCTCGGCCACCGTGAGCGCGATCGCGAACAGCGCGAAGACCTGGCCCGCGGCGCCGCCGTGCACGCGCGTGAAGGCGACGAGGTTGATGTTGACCGCGTTCACCATCAGCTCGATGCAGAGCAGGATGCCGATCGTGTTGCGGCGCGTGAGCAGGCCGAAGACGCCGATAGCGAAGAGCAGCGCCGCGAGCAGCAGGCAGAACTGGACGTCGCTCACGGGTCCTCCGGCCGCGCGATCGTGAGCGCGCCGATCATCGCCACCAGGAGCAGCACCGAGAGCACCTCGAAGGGCAGCACGAACTCGCCCAGGAACGAGCGCCCGAGGTCGGCCGCGTCCACCACCGGCAGTTCGCGCGGGATGACGATCTCGGCCGGCAGCAGCACGCCGACGAACAGGCCCGCGACGGCCAGCGCCACCAGGAAGCCGCGTCCGCGCCGCGCGCTGGCGTTCAGGATCGGCCCGCCTTCCATGCGCGAGCTGAGCATCACGGCGAAGATCACCAGCGTGATGACGCCGCCGGCGTAGAGCAGCACCTGCACCCCGGCCAGGAACTCGGCGCACAAGCGCGCATACAGCCCGGCGGTCGCGACCAGCACCAGCGCCAGCCAGAGCACGCTGTGCACGAGGTTCTTCGAGAGCACCGTGCCCAGCGCTCCGCCGAGCACGAACAGCGCCAAGAGGCTCATGCCCGCGATCTCGAGCGTGCTCACGAGGCCGACTCCTTGGCCGGGCCGTGGCGGCCGCCGCCGCGCTGGCGGGCGCGGGCGCCTGCGCGTGGCTGGCGATCATGGTCGAGCCGATCGAGGGCGCGCGCGGCAGCGTCTCGTTCCCGTACAGGCGCTTCATGGTCAGGAACAGGTCCTCGCGCTCGAGGCCGGGCGCGTTCGGCACGCGGCACATCACGATCGCGTCCACCGGACAGACCTGCACGCACAGCTCGCAGACGATGCAGGCCTGCAGGTCGAGCGTGAAGTCGTCGGCATAGCCGCGCTTCTTGCCCGTCGCGGGCGATTCGCGCTTGGCGGCGGTGACGATGATCACCTCCGAGGGGCAGATCTTCTCGCACTTCTGGCAGCCGATGCAGGCCTCGTCGCCGTTCGCCTCGTGCAGCAGCGCGAAAGTCTGGCGGTAGCGCGGCGCGCGCGTGCGCGGCTCGAAGGGATGCATGACCGTGATCGGCTTGCGCCCCAGGTTGCGCACGGTCGCCCGCAGCGCGTCGAGCATCGGCAGCCAGAGGCTCACACCGGGCCTCCCTCGCGCCACCAGACCCAGAGCGCGGAGGCGACCACGACCGCCAGGCCGCCCGGCAGCAGGTACTTCCAGCACAGCGTCATCAGCTGGTCGCTGCGCAGGCGCACGTAGGTCCAGCGCACCCACAAGAGCAGCATCGCGACCAGCGACGTCTTGAGCAGGAACCAGAAGAGCTGCAGCGCCAGCACGTCCGGCCCCGGGCCGTCGTAGCCGCCCAGGAAGAGCGTCACGAAGAGCGCCGAGCCGATCAGGCTGTGCACGTACTCGCCCAGGTAGAACATCGCGAACTTCATCCCCGTGTACTCGGTCGAGATGCCCGCGACGAGCTCGCTCTCGGCCTCGGGGATGTCGAAGGGGATGCGGTTGCCCTCGGCCAGCGTCGCCAGCATGAAGATCAGCGCGCCGAAGAGGCCGGGTCCGGGCGGCCAGAACGCGAACCAGTGCCCGCCGGCCTGCGCCGCGACGATCTGCGAGAGGTTCATCGAACCGGCGAGGATCACCGGCACCAGCGCCGCCAGCACCAGCGGCACGCCGTAGGCGACGCTCTGCGCGATCGCGCGCATGCCGCCCAGCAGCGCGTACTTGTTGTTCGAGCCCCAGCCCGCCATCCAGGTCGGCACGACGGTCAGCGCGCCGACGGCGAGGACGAAGAGCACGCCCACGTCGAGGTCCGCGATCACCAGGCCCGAGGCCAGCGGCAGCACGGCCAGCGTCATCAGCGCCACGACGACCGCCAGCAGCGGCGCGAGGTTGAACAGCACGCGGTCCGCCGTGCGCGGGGTGATGTCCTCCTTGATCAGCAGCTTGAAGGCGTCCGCGATCGGCTGCAGCAGGCCCTTCCAGCCCGACGTGCTCGGGCCCGACGCGGCTCTGCATCCGGCCGGCGAACTTGCGCTCGAACCAGATGTAGTAGGAGGTCACGCCCAGCAGCGCGGAGGCGAACACGATGCCCAGGATCAGCGCGTGCAGCACCGGGCTGTCGAAGAGCATCTTCAACGGTCCACCTCCCCCATGATCGGGTCGAGGCTGCCGAGGATCACGACCACGTCGGGGATCGTCGTGCCGGGCAGGAGGTAGGGCAGCGCGGAGAGCGCGTGGTAGGAGGGCGGGCGCAGCTTGCAGCGGTAGGGCTTGGGCGTGCCGTCGCTCACCACCCAGGCACCGAGCTCGCCGCGCGGGCTGTCGATCGCGACGTAGGCCTCGCCGACGGGCGGCTTGATCGCGTTGACGGTCTCGATCGGCTTGCGACCCATGATCGAACCGGCGGGCAGCCCGTCGATCAGCGCCGTCGCGATGCGCAGGCTCTCGCGCATCTCGGCCAGGCGCACCTCGTAGCGCGCGTAGACGTCGCCCTCGAAGGCCAGCGCGCTGTGCACCTCGATCTCGTCGTAGGCCGCGTAGGGCTGCGTGCGGCGCAGGTCGTGGTCGATGCCGCAGGCGCGCAGGTTCGGGCCCGAGAGGCCCAGCTCCTGCGCCAGCAGCGCGTCGACGCGCCCGACGCCGCGCGTGCGCGCGCGGAAGATCGGGTTCTCGCTGAGCATGCTCTCGTACTCGGGGATGCGCGCGCCGACCGCGGCCGCGACCTGCTTCAGGCGCGCGTCCCAGCCCGGCGGCACGTCGTGGCGCACGCCGCCGACCTGCATCATGTGGTAGTGGAAGCGCGCGCCCGTGAGCTCCTCGAACAGATCGAGGATCATTTCGCGCTCGCGCAGGCAGTACATGAACGCGGTCGTGCCGCCGCCCAGCGCGCCGCCCATGTCGAGCGCGAAGGTGCCCAGCCAGAGCAGGTGGCTGGCGACGCGCTGCATCTCGGCGCAGATCGTGCGGATGTAGCGCGCGCGGCGCGGGATCTCGCAGCCCTCGAGCTTCTCGAAGGCCATCACCAGCGCCAGCTCGTTGGTCATCGAGCGCGACGTAGTCGTTCTTGTCGACGATCGGCGTCGACTGCACGTAGGTCAGCTTCTCGAGCAGCTTCTCGACGCCGCGGTGCAGGTAGCCGAGGTAGGGCACGGCCTTGACCACGACCTCGCCGTCGAGCCAGAGCTTCAAGCGCAGGACGCCGTGCGTGGACGGGTGCTGCGGGCCCATGTTGAGCACCATCAGGTCGCCCTGGCCCTCGTAGGTCTCGATGTCGAGGTACGGGTTCGCGCGCGGTCCGATCACGGGCGTGGGAACGCGCGCGACCTGCGCGTGCGTCTCGACGGCGTGCGGTGCGGAGGCGGGCGCGCTCATCGCCATGGACGGTGCGGGGTGTTGATCGCGTAGTCGCGATGCAAGGGATGCCCTTCCCAGTCCTCGGGCAGCATGATGCGCCGCAGGTCGGGATGACCCTCGAAGACCGGGCCGACGAGGTCGAAGGCTTCGCGCTCCTGCCAATCCGCACCGGCCCAGACCGAGGCCAGGCTCGGCACGCCCGTGCCCAGCGGCACCTCGCAGCGGAAGGGGAACTCGAATCCGCGCGCGAGATCGCGAACGCGGTAGACCACGGTGTAGCGCGCGGGCCGCTCGCTCTCGCCCTGCTTCTCGGGCAGGTGGTGCATCGCGCTGACGTAGACGAGGTAGACGTAGCCCGTGCGGTGGAGGGCACGCGCGAACTCGAGCAGCCGCTCGCGCGGCACGACCGGTCCGTGCTCCGGCGACTCGAGGCCGAAGTGTTCGCGCGCGAGCAGCACGGCGTCCGGTCCGATCATGGACGGGGGCTCTCCGCTCCGCCCTTGTCCATGTTGAGCACCGCCTGGCACTGCGCCTCGGTGATGGCCGGGTCGCGGTCGCCGTCCGTGAGGCGTCGGATCTCGGGCCGGATCATGGCCGCGGTGTCGGGCCGTGCCTCGCGCACGAACGGCTTGCCGCCGCGCGCGGCGCGGATCTTCTCCTGCAGCCGCCGCACGCCGTCGACCAGCGCGTCGGGGCTGGGCGGGCAGCCCGGGACGTAGACGTCGACGGGCATGAACGTGTCCACGCCCGGCACGACGCTGTAGATGTCGCGGTAGAAGTCGCCCGAGATCGCGCACGAGCCCATCGCGATGGCCCACTTGGGCTCGGGCATCTGCTCCCAGAGCTTGAGCACGCGCGGCGCCATCTTGACCGTGATCGTGCCGGCGATGACCATCACGTCGCACTGGCGCGGCGAGCCGCGCACGATCGTGCCGAAGCGGTCCATGTCCAGGCGGCTGGCGGCGGCGGCCATGAACTCGATCGCGCAGCAGGAGGTTCCCATGGGGAAGATCCACAGGCTGTTCTCCGCGCCCCAGTGCAGGAGGTCGTCGGCCTTGAGCAGCGCGAGATCGAGCCCGGGCACGCGCTCGACGAGCTGGAAGGCCGGATGGTCGTAGGGCGCGTCCTTCATGGCCAGCGCAGCGCACCCTTCCTGACCGCGTACAGCCAGCCGAGCATCAGGATCGCGAGGAAGATCAGCATGCCCCACAGCGCGACCGCGCCCACGCTGCGCAGGCTGACGGCCCAGGGCAGCAGAAAGATCGCCTCGACGTCGAAGAGCACGAACACCAGCGCGACTAGGTAGTAGCGCGGATGGAAGCGCACCCAGGCGCCGCCGTCGGGCTCCTCGCCGCACTCGTAGGTGCGCGTGCGCGCCTCCGAGAACCGGCGCGAGCGCACGCGCAGCAGCGCCGCGGCGAGCAGCGTGCCCGCCCCGACGAGCAGCGCGACGCAGGCGAAGGTCCCGATGCTGATCCAGGCCCCGCTGGCGCTCGACGAGGTGCTCAGGTTTCCCACGGTCTGGTGCGCGCGGTCCTAGGAGATGGTCCAGGTATCGCCCGCACGCAGCAGCTTGGCCAGGTTGCCCGGGCCGAGCTTCTTGCGCACGGCCTCGCCCTGCGCGTCCTGCAGCACATGGTGCACCGGGCGGTCCACGGCGCGGAAGATGCCCACGGGTTCGGGGAAGTCCGGCGCGGTGCAGCTCGCCAGGGCGAAGGCCGCGGAGACCTCGGCCTGCTCGTTCCAGGTCAGCGGCGTGGCGGCCTTGCCGTTGCCGGCGAGGTCGACGATCTCGGGGTGGCCGTCCGCGAGGCGCAGGCCCTTCGTGCCGCCGGCATACACGAGCGGCTTGCCGTGCTGCATGTAGATCTGGCGCGCGTCGCGCACCTCCTTGGCGGTGAATGACTCGAAGGCCGCGTCGTTGAAGACCACGCAGTTCTGCAGGATCTCGAGGAAGGCCGAGCCCTTGTGCTGGGCCGTGCGGCGCAGCATTTCGATCAGGTGCGCCGGGTCGGCGTCGCTGGTGCGGCCGACGAAGGTGGCGCCTGCGCCGAGCGCGAGCTGGATCGGGTTGAACGGCGCGTCGATCGTGCCGTAGGGCGTCGACTTGGCCTTCTTGCCGAGCTCGGACGTGGGCGAGGCCTGGCCCTTCGTCAGGCCGTAGATGCGGTTGTTGAAGAGCAGGATCTTGAGGTCCACGTTGCGCCGCAGCGCGTGGATGAAGTGGTTGCCGCCGATCGAGAGCGCGTCGCCGTCGCCGGTGACCACCCAGACCTGCAGGTCCGGCCGCGAGGCCTTGAGCCCCGTCGCGATCGCGGGCGCGCGCCCGTGGATCGTGTGGAACCCGTACGTGTTCATGTAGTACGGGAAGCGGCTCGAGCAGCCGATGCCGGAGACGAAGGCGATGTTCTCCTTCGGGATGCCGAGCTCGGGCATGAGCTTCTGCACCTGCGCCAGGATCACGTAGTCCCCGCAGCCCGGACACCAGCGCACTTCCTGGTCCGACTGGAAGTCCTTGCGCGTGAGTTTGGATTGAACCGCTTCGCTCATGAGAAGTGCCCCTCCAGGGCCTTGACCAGTTCCGACACCCGGAAGGGCTTGCCCTTGATCTTGTGGATGCCCTGCGCGTCGACGAGGTAGCGCGCGCGCACGAGCAGCTGCAGCTGGCCGAGGTTGAGCTCGGGGATGACGACCTTCTTGAAGCGCTTGAGGATCTCGCCCAGGTCCTTCGGCAGCGGGTTCATGTGGCGCAGGTGCACGGCCGAGATCGAGCGGCCCTTCGCCTGCAGCTGCTGCACGGCCTGCTGGATCGCGCCGTAGGTCGAACCCCAGCCGAGCACGAGCACGTCGCCCTTCGGCGGCCCGAGGATCGCGAGCGGCGGGATGTCGTCGGCGACGCGCGCGACCTTCTCGGCGCGCGTCAGCACCATCTGCTCGTGGTTGTCCGGGTCGTAGGAGACGTTGCCCGTCAGGTTGTGCTTCTCCAGGCCGCCGATGCGGTGCTCGAGGCCCGGCGTGCCGGGGCGCACCCAGGCGCGCGCGAGCGTCTTCGGATCGCGCTCGTAGACGTGGTAGTCCTTCGGGTCGGTGCGGAACTTGGGGTCGAAGCGCGCCAGCTTCTCCGGCTCGGGCAGCATCCAGGGCTCCTGGCCGTTGGCGATGAAGCCGTCGGTGAGCAGCACCACCGGCGTCATGTGCCGGATCGCGAGGCGCGCGGCCTCGAGCACCGCGTCGAAGCAGTCGGCCGGACCCGAGGCCGCCAGCACGGGCAGCGGCGACTCGCCGTGGCGGCCGCAGATCGCCTGCAGCAGGTCGGCCTGCTCGGTCTTCGTGGGCAGGCCGGTCGAGGGGCCGCCGCGCTGCACGTTGATCACCAGGAGCGGCAGCTCGACCGTCAGCGCCAGGCTGATCGTCTCCTGCATCAGCGCCACGCCCGGTCCGGAGGTGGTCGTGACGCCCAGGTTCCCGCCGAAGGCCGCGCCGAGCGCCGCGCCCACGGCCGCGATCTCGTCCTCGGCCTGGAACGTGCTGACGTTGAAGTTCCGGTGCTTCGAGAGCTCGTGCAGGATGTCGCTGGCGGGCGTGATCGGGTACGTGCCCAGGAAGACCTTGAGGCCCGAGAGCTCGCTCACCGCGACCAGGCCCAGCGCCGTCGCCTCGTTGCCCGAGATGCTGCGGTAGGTGCCGGGCGGCAGCTTGGCCGGCGCGACGACGTAGGTCTCGGAGAAGATCTCGGCCGTCTCGCCGAAGTAGTAGCCGGCCTTGAGCGCCTTCTCGTTGCCCGCGGCGATGTCCGGCGTCTTGCCGAACTTCTCCTGCAGGAACTTGACCGTCGGCTCCATCGGCCGGCTGTACATCCAGAGCATCAGGCCCAGCGCGAACATGTTCTTCGCGCGCCCGACCTCGCGCGCCGAGAGGCCCGAGTCGGAGAGCGCGGTCGCGGTCATCTTCGAGATGTCGATCGCGTGCACGCGGTAGGCTGCGAGCGAGCCGTCCTCCATCGGGTTGGAGGGGTAGCCGGCCTTGTCGAGGTTCTGCTGCGTGAACGCGCCGCTGTTCAGGATCAGCGTCCCGCCGCGGACGAGGTCGGAGAGGTTCGACTTGAGCGCCGCGGGGTTCATCGCCACCAGCACCTCGGGCGCATCGCCCGGGGTGAAGACCGGCGAGCTCGAGAACTGGACCTGGAAGCCCGAGACCCCGGCCAGCGTGCCGACCGGGGCGCGGATCTCGGCCGGGTAGTCCGGCAGCGTCTGCAGGTCGTTGCCCGCCAGCGCCGAGACGCGCGTGAACTCCGAGCCCGTGAACTGCATCCCGTCGCCCGAATCGCCGCAGAAGCGGATCGTGACGGCATTGACCTCGCGGCTCTTGCGGGGCGGGTGGGGTGACTTGGTCGTGGGCTCCATGGAGGCGGTTCCTTGCCGGCGCGCGGGCCGCCGGCCTTCGAAGTGTCTGCCGCAGGCGCTCCCCCCCTCACAGGGAGGCGCCTTGGGCTGCTCCCGGCGGAGCTGGCCCGACCCACAGCAGGGCGCAATGTTATACCGATCGAGGGTCGCTCGCTTCCCTCCGAACTTCGGTCCATGAAACGGGAGGGGATCGTCTGTAGCAGCCCCTGGGCGGGTGCGCCGCGCCCGCCTCCGCGGACCTGCCCCCTGGACGGCGCAGACCTGTCGCCGGGACGGATGGACGACCCGCGGAGTCGACCCCATACTCTCGCCCACGTCGGCCGGTTCCGGATCGTGCAATCCCGCGCGAGCCGGGGAGTGGCCGCGTCACCTGCCACGCGGCCGGTGCATTCCCAACTCACGAAAGCAACGCAATGACCTTCGCGCTCGGATCCTCTCCGCTGTGCTGGATGGGCTGACGACGCACGGATCAGGCACAACGGAAAGGAACAGACACAGCTATGGGCACCCGACTCTTCGTCGGCAACCTCTCGTTCAGCACCACGCCCGACACGCTCCGGGCAGCCCTCTCCGAGGGCGGTCGCACCGTCAAGGACGTCCAGATGCCCGCCGACCGGGAAACCGGCCGGCCGCGCGGCTTCGCCTTCGCAGAAATGGGTAGCGAGGCCGAGGCCAAGGCCGCGATCGCGGCCCTCGACGGCAAGGAACTCGATGGACGTCCCCTGCGCGTCAACGAAGCCCAGGAGCGCGCGCCGCGCACTGGCGGCGGCGGTGGTGGCGGCCGAGGTGGCGGCTACGGCGGCGGTGGCGGTGGTGGTGGCCGCGGCGGCGGTGGTGGTTACGGTGGCGGCGGTGGCGGCGGACGCGGCGACTACGGCGGCGGCGGTGGAGGCCGCGGCGGTGGAGGCAGCTACGGTGGCGGCGGCCGCGGCGGTGGTGGCGGCTACGGTGGCGGCGGCGCGGTGGTGGTCGCGGCGGCGACGGCGGCGGTGGACGCCGCGATGACTGGTGAGATCAAGGCCTGAATTGGCCTGATCCTTCCAAGATGCATTCCTGGAGGCCGCGGGTTCTCACTCGCGGCCTCCGTGTTCGAGAGCCCCCCGCCTGCGCCGTCCAGCCCCTCGCCCACCGGCAGGCTCCCCTGTAGAAGGAGCGGTCCCCCATGGCACGCCCCACCTCCAAGAAGCGCTCTCCCTCCGGCCTCGACTCGATCTTCCGTCCGCGCTCGGTCGCGGTCATCGGCGCCTCGCGCCGGCCCGGCTCGATCGGCTGGCAGGTGCTGCACAACCTCGTCTCGGGCGGATTCGAGGGCAAGGTCTTCCCCGTCAACCCGCACACCGAGGTGCTGCACTCGATCAAGTGCTACCGCGCGGTGACGGCGATCGACGACCCGGTCGACCTGGCCGTGATCACGATCCCCAAGGAGGGCGTGCCGCGCGCGATCGAGCAGTGCGCCAAGAAGGGCGTCGGCGCCGTGGTCGTGATCACCGCCGGCTTCAAGGAGACCGGCGCGCAGGGCGCGCTGGCCGAGGCGCGCATCCTCGCCACCGCGCGCAAGGCCGGCATGCGCATGGTCGGGCCCAACTGCATGGGCATCCAGAACACCGAGCTCGACGTGCGCCTCAACGCCTCGTTCTCGCGCACCTTCGCGCAGCCCGGGCCGGTCGCCTTCGTCTCGCAGTCGGGCGCCATGGGCGAGGCGCTGCTGGCGCACGCCGACCACATCAACCTGGGCGTCTCGATGTTCGTCTCGATGGGCAACCGCGCCGACGTCTCGGCCAACGACCTGCTCGAGTACTGGAGCCGCCAGCCTGCGATCCGCTGCATCCTGCTCTACCTCGAGTCGTTCGGGAACCCGCGCAACTTCGTGCCCGATCGCGCGGCGCGTGAGCCGCACGCACGCGCTGATCACGGTCAAGGCCGGCCGCTCTTCGCAGGGCGCGCTGGCAGCCTCGAGCCACACCGGCTCGCTGGCCGGAGCCGACGTCGCGGCCGACGCGCTGCTCAAGGACTGCGGCGTGCAGCGCGTCAATTCGGTCGAGGAGCTCTTCGACGTGGGCCTCGCGCTCTCGCGCCTGCCGCTGCCCAAGGGCAAGCGCGTCGCGGTGCTGACCAACGCCGGCGGCCCGGCGATCCTGGCCGTGGACGCGCTGATCGGCTCGGGTCTCGAGATCGCGCCCTTCACGGACGCGACGCGCTCTGCGTTGCGCGAGATGCTCGTGCCCGAGGCCTCGGTGCAGAACCCGGTCGACATGGTCGCCGCCGCGACGGCCGAGAACTACTCGGACGCGCTGCGCCTGCTCCTGCGCGACAAGACCGTGGACATGGTCATCGTGGTCTTCGTCTCGCCCATCACGCGCGATCCGCTCGAGGTCGCGCGCCAGGTCTTCGAGGCCGCGCGCGGCTCGAAGAAGCCCGTCGTGGGCTGCTTCATGGGCCGCGACGAGATCCTGCGCTCGATCGCCACGCAGGCGCGCCAGGACTGGGTGCCGGTCTACCTCTATCCCGAGTCCGCCGTGCGCGCCCTCGTCGCGCTCGAGGAGCGCCGCCGCATCCTGGCGCGCAAGGAAGGCCGCGTGCGGCGCTTCCGCGTGCAGACCACCGGCATCGAATCCGTCCTGCAGCCCGGCTGGCTGGGCGTCGAGGCGCGCCGCGCGCTCTCGAAGGCCTACGGCATCACGGCCGTCGCCGGCGGCCTCGCGCGCACCGGCAAGCAGGCCGTCGAGATCGCCGAGCGCGTCGGCTACCCGGTCGTGATGAAGATCTCCTCGCCCGGCGTCGTGCACAAGAGCGAGGTCGGCGGCGTGGTGCTCGACGTGCGCGACGAGAAGACCGTGCGCGCGACCTTCCCCAAGCTCATGCGCGGCGGCGCCGAGGGCGTCAACGTGCAGAAGATGCTGCGCGGCGGCCGCGAGGTCGTGATCGGCTTCGCCGCCGACCCCTCCTACGGCCCGGTCCTGATGTTCGGCCTCGGCGGAACCTACGTCGAAGTCCTCAAGGACGTCAGCTTCGCGCTCTGCCCCGTCAGCGACGTGCGCGCGCGCGAGCTGATCCGCGAGATCAAGGGCTGGCCGATCCTCGCCGGCGTGCGCGGCCAGGCCGGCATCGACGAGCAGGCGCTGGTCGAACTGATCCAGCGCATCTCCCAGCTCGCGCTCGAGCGCCCCGAGATCGCCGAACTCGAGATCAACCCGCTCCTGTGCTTCCCCGACGGCATCGTCGCCGTCGACATGCGCGCGCGCGTCGCGAAGTAATCCGACAATACCGTGCCAGTCCAATTCTTCGCGGGTTTCGCCCGCGGATTGGCGTCAGCTCTCGCGCTTGCGCGCGTGGCTGATCACCGCGAGGTACGCGAGCCCCTCGCCGACCGCAAACAAGCAGAGCCCTGGCAACACCGCCGCACCGAGCGCCCACACTTGGTCGAGCAGCCAGACCAGAAACGCCTCGTCCCGCAGCGCGGGCCCGGCGTGCGGTCCGAAGAGAAAGCCTCCGCCCGCGAGCGCGATCTGCAGCGTGCCGAGCGCGACGAAGACGAACGAGAGCTTCGGACGCTGCGTGTACAACCGCAGGACGCGCCGCGCGAGCAGACGCACCCCGCTCGCAGGATCGGCATCGGGAGCGCTCGCCGCGATGGCCGTACCCGGCTTCGCCCAGGGATCGACGCCGCAGGCCGGACAACGATTCCAGTCGAAGATCGTCTTCTTGCCGCAGGCGGGACAGATCATGGCGCGGCGGGGATTCCCCGCCGCGCAAGTATGCGCGCATGCTGCGACCGGGGCCAGCGCACGAGAAACGTCCAGACGAGCGACGGCCGCCCGGCCCGCGACGGGCGGGAAGTCCCGGAATCCTGGCCAGAATCGACCTGGATGTCGCCAGTACCTGCATGCTCCTGGGGTCCGCTGCCGGCGCCGAGCCTGCCTCGAGAGTGAGCTCTCTGCGTTCCCGGTGCGCCGCGCTGCTGCTCGTCGTCACTCTTCTCGTCGCGGGATGCCAGTACGACCAGCGCTGGACGTTCGCGCTGACCCGGGCGACGAGCGACAGCGACTTCATGGGGGATGCACTGGAGTGGACCGACGGGAGCGTGGACATGTTCCTCGTGGTCCTGGCGCTCTGCTGCGTGCCCGTGGCGCTCGACGTGGTGCTCCTGCCGGTCACGCTCACGCGCGACGCGATCGTGTGCAAGTGAGATCGGCTGGAGCGCAGAGTCGCTGCCAGCCGTCGCTCAGCAGTCGATCCCCGGGTCGCTCGCGCCCGCGCGCGTGATCACGATCTCGAGGTACGTGCTCGGCACCACGAACGATGCCTCTCCCGCGCGGTTGAGCGGCTTCACGCGCGTCTCGAGCTCGCGCGCGAGCTCGGCCTGCTGCGCTGCCCCGAGCGCGGCGAAGGTGCGGTTCAGCGGCCCGTAGAACGTGCGCATCACGTCCAGCCAGTGCACGAAGGAGCGGAAGCGGAACACGACCTCGCGGCGCGTGGAACGGATCTGCTCCGCGCTCGCGCCGAACAACCTCGCGACGTGCGCCTCGTCGCCCCAGGCCGCCGGCGGCGTCAGGCCTGCGGGCGGCGGCACGAAGAGCGAGGTGGTGCGGAACATGTCGGCCACGAAGCTGTCGGGCGTCCAGTTGGCCATGCCGATGCGTCCGCCCGGCTTGCACACGCGCGCGAGCTCGCGCGCCGTGCGCTGCTGGTCCGGCGCGAACATCGCGCCGAAGGTCGAGAGCACGACGTCGAAGCTCGCATCGGGGAAGGGCAGCTCCTCGGCGTCGCCCGGCAGCCATTCGACGGGCAGGCGTTCGGCCGCGGCGCGTTCGCGCGCGCGCTCGAGCAGCGCGGGCACGTAATCGACGCCGGTCGTGAGGCCGTAGCGCCGCGCGGCGGCCAGGGCCGCGTTGCCGTGGCCGGTCGCGACGTCGAGCACGCGTTCGCCGGCGCGCAGGTCGACGGATTCGCAGAGCTGCTCGGCGACGAGCGGGATCAGGGCGCCGACGACGCTGTAGTCGCCAGTGCTCCAGGCCACCTGCTGGCGCGCCTTGATGGCCGAGAGGTCGGCGGTGGAAGGGGTGATCGTGGACGTGGAGGTCGTCGTGGTCATGAGCGGAGTCCTGGGTTCGGTGTTCTGGCTTGCGACACGGGCAACCCTACGCGCGGCCTGAAGGCGCGTAAATGACCGCGCGACCGGAGTTCTTGATCGAGGGTCCGGCTTGCATACGATCCAGGTCCGCGCGTCCGCGCGAAACCGAACGTGAGCAGCGATCCGCTCTCCACAGTGCTCGAGGC
Source organism: uncultured Planctomycetota bacterium (assembly GCA_963829015.1). Taxonomy (GTDB): domain Bacteria; phylum Planctomycetota; class UBA1135; order UBA1135; genus JADJLZ01. Next base: position 276,225 of record CAWHGR010000003.1, read on the forward strand.
AGTGCGCCTGAAGGGCGCGATCTACTTCCTCGTCGACATCGCGCAGCCCTGGGTCACCGAGGCGCCGCGCGGCAGCGTGCTAGCGCCGCTGATCATGCCCGGGGCGCAGCACCTGATCGAGTACCACGTGGTCACGCGCGGCGAACTCTGGGGCGGCCTGCTGGGCCAGCCGCCGGTCAAGCTGCGCGCCGGCGACGTGATCATCTTCCCGCAGGGCGACGCACACGTGCTCTCGACCGCGCCCGGCATGCGCCAGCCGCCGGACCTGCAGCTGTTCGTGCGCCAGGCCGGCGATTCGCTGCCGCTGCGCATCGGCGCGGGCGGCGAGACGCAGATCGTGTGCGGCTTCCTCGGTTGCGACGCGCGCCCGTTCAATCCGCTGCTCTCGACGCTGCCGCGCCTGCTGCACGTGCGCCACGACGCGCAGCAGCAGAGCGGCGCGCTGCACGCACTGGTCGAACTCGCGCTGGCCGAGTCGCAGGGCAAGAGCGCCGGCAGCGCCGCCATGCTGACGCGCATGAGCGAGCTGCTCTTCGTCGAGAGCGTGCGCAACTACCTGCGCGAGCTGACGCCCGAGGCCTCCGGCTGGCTCGCGGGCCTGCGCGATCCGCTGGTCGGGCGCGCGCTGGCCGAGCTGCACGCGCGGCCCAGGCACGAGTGGACCCTCGACGGCCTCGCGCGCGCCGCGAGCACCTCGCGCTCCGTGCTGGCCGAGCGCTTCGCGCAATTCGTCGGCCTGCCGCCGATGCAGTATCTCGCGCGCTGGCGCATGCAGCTCGCCGCGAGCGCGCTGCTCGAGGGCAACCCGACCGTCGCGGACGTGGCCGTGCGCGTGGGCTACGGCTCCGAGGCCGCGTTCAGCCGCGCGTTCAAGAAGCTCGTCGGCGTTTCGCCCGCGGCCTGGCGCGAGCAGCACTCGTCGGGTGCGCGGGGCTGAGGGCGCGACCTCAATCCATCAACCAGCGGAAGAAGTTCCCAGGATCGAGCAGGACTGTCGCGGCGAGCGCCGAGGAGGCAACGAATGCGACGACGAGCCTCGGATCCTGCCGCAGACTCCGAATGGGTGCGCTTGCGAGCAGGCCGAGGAGAGCGAACGGGGACGCGTACAACATGACGAAGAACGCGGCCCAGACCAGCCTCGTGTGCAGGCCGAGGCCGCTCGGATCCATTGTCGACGGCCGGTAGCTCGATAGAGACCCGCTGGCGGGCTGAGGCCATTCGCCAGTAACCGTTCGCGCGCGAACGACAAGCGACCAGAATCCGAAGAACCAAGCGCTGCTGCCCAGGGTCCCGAGGCAGAGAAGGATCGCCGTGAGGGTCCTGAACCACCCGCGCGCAATGCGCGCGACCCGGGAAGTAATGGACTCGGTGATGACATGCGAGCTCGCCATCCATCCGAGCATACCCCCACGGAGACAGGGCAGCCGGCGCACGACTAACGCTCGACGCGGTACAGCCCGAGTCCGAGGTCGCTGACCTTTCCGAAGTGCGCGAGCAGCTCCGCGTGGGGCGGCCGGCCCTGCACGAAGAAGTCCGGCTCCGGTGGCGCGAACCCGTTCGACGTCACGTAGCGCGTCTGGATGTCGCCGCGGATCGAGCCCGCGCGCTCGAACACGCCCTGCTGCGCGTCGCCGTAGTAGTTGACGTCGAGCATGTAGACGATCCCCCCGGGCGGCACGTGCTCGTTCAGGTTGTCGATCCAGGCCTTCTGCTTCAGGTGCGCCGGCAGGCGCAGGTTGTCGAGCAGGCTGAGCGGGATGCCGGGCCAGGTGAAAATCAGCTCGAGCTTCGGGATCGCGCTCCCGATGCGCGCGTAGAGCGGTGCGCAGTCGAAGAGCAGCACCAGCGCCGCGGCGAGCGCGACGAATGTTCCCGCGAGGACGCGCTGCGCCGGCGCGCGCATCCTGCGCCAGCCCACGATCGCGAGCAGCGCCGCGAAGGGCAAGAGCGGGATGAAGTAGCGCATGTTGTAGAAGCTCGTCGGGAAGAGCATCAGGCCCGCGATGTAGAGCGCCGGGAAGCTGATCAGCGCCGCCCAGGGCCAGCGGCGCGCGAAGAGAAGCGGCACGAGCGCCACGTGCAGGTTGACGAGCAGCGCGACGCCCACCTGCGTGAGCGTGCCGAGACAGGACTGCCACCACACTCCCGTCCCGTATTGCCCCGCGCCGCCGCCCTCGCCTTCGATGCGCATCAGCACGTTGTGGCCGCTCAGGCCGAGCCAGACGAGGCCGGCGAGCGCCGCGAGCGTGAGCGCCAGCGCGAGCCTGACCGCGAGCCCGTTCGGCGCCGCGAGGATGCGCTTGCGATTCCAGAAGGCGTACAGCGCGACGCTAGGGATCAGGATCGCGCCGTAGTTCTTGAGCATCAGGCTGGCGAAGATGCTGAGGGCGATCCAGGCCACGCGGCCGAGGCTCGGCCGCTCGACGAGCCTGTGCGCGAGCGTGAACGTGCCGAGGTACAGCGCCGCGTAGAGCGAGTCGGGATGCGCCGACCAGCTCTGGTAGGCGACGATCGGGCCGAAGCCCGCCAGCACGATGAGCCCCGCGCCCTCGCGGCTCGAGAGCCCGAAGGGGTCGAAGGCGCGCGCGAAGCAGAACAGCGCAACGAGGTACGCGAGCGCACCGAAGCACGAGACGAGTTCGAGCCCGAGGTTGGTGCCGAAGAGCGAGACGAGCGGTGCGGCGAGCCAGGCGAATCCGATCGGCTTGTCGTACGAGAGCTTCGAGTCGGCCACGACCGCCAGGCCGTCGTAGTGCTGCTCGATCACGTGCTCTGCGGCGCGCGCGTAGACGATGCCGTTGCGCACCAGCGGCAGCTCGTGGTTCGCGAGCAGGCACAGCACGCAGACCGCCGCGAGCGCGGCCAACGCGACGAGCGGAGCCCTCTGGGCTGCGCTGGAGCCTGTCTTGGGGGCGAATCTCATTCGCACGGAGGAGAATGGCGGCCTGGACCCTACAATGCGCGCGACGCCCGCCAAGGTGGTGGGCGCCTTTCATTCGACACAGAAGCTACGCTTCGACCTTCGCGCTTCGAGCCTCTCCGCTGTACGGGATGGGTTGCTGCCGCCCGGGTACACGGAAAAGGAACAGCTCTCATGGGTTCACGACTCTTCGTCGGAAACCTCTCTTTCAACACGACCGAAGACTCCCTGCGCGCAGCCCTGACTCAGGGCGGCCGGACCGTCAAGGACGTGCACATGCCCGCTGACCGCGAGACGGGCCGCCCGCGCGGCTTCGCCTTCGCCGAAATGGCGAGCGACGCCGAAGCCAAGGCCGCGATCGCGGAACTGGACGGCAAGGAACTCGACGGCCGCGCCCTCAAGGTCAACGAAGCCGAGCCGCGTCCCGCGCGCACCGGTGGTGGCGGCGGCGGCGGCGGCGGTGGCGGTGGTGGTGGTGGTCGCGGTGGCGACCGCGGTGGTGGCGGCGGCGGCGGCCGGCGCGACTGGTAATCACGATCCGCTAGATAACGAGGCACCCTGCTGCCCCATCGGGGGGAGCAGGGTGCCTTGCTCTTTCAGCCGAGCAGCGCCGTGGCCTCGATCTCGACCAGCAGGTCACTGCGGCACAGGCGCACCTGGATCCCGGTCGAGGCCGGGAACGGGTCGAGCCCGAGCGCGCGGAAGAACTCGGTGCGGATGCGATTGAAGGCGTCGTAGTCGCGCTCGATGTCGCGCAGGTAACAGGTCGTGCGCACCACGTCGTGCCAGCAGGCGCCCTCGCTCTCGAGCAGCCGCGTCAGGTTGCGGTAGGTGCGCCAGCACTGCGCATCGAAATCGCCGGGGTGCAGCGTCTCGCCGCGCGCGCCGACGCTGGCCGTACCGCTGAGGAGCAGCATGCGCGCACCCGCGGGCACTTCTACCACGAGCCCGCGGCTGAAGGCGGTCGCCTGCGGATAGTCGGGCGCTTCGTTGAGCACGTCCGCGACGTGCAGCGCGCGCTTCACGACCGCCTTGAGCGTGCGCGCGCGCACGTCGAGCGAGCCGGGCGCGGCCGGCGACGAGGCGGGCAGGCCCAGCGCACGCCGCTCCGCCTGCGCGGCCGGTGAGTGGATCTGTCGATCGATCGGCGTGACGTGCTGCATGAGTCTCGAGCTCCGGGGAGATCCTCGTTGGAGTGTATTCCACGCACGAGCGCACTACGCACTGGGGTGCAGAGCACCTGCGCAACGCAGCGTAGTCCGCCCTTCCGCCGCCGCCGCAGACTGTGTTGCGGGGCAGAATGTCGTCGGTCCCTCGCCATGCTCTCGATCCGCTTGCGTGAGCTCTGTCTCGGACTCGGCCTGCTGGGCTTGCCGGGCGCGCGCGCTGCGCAGTTGGGCGAAGCTCCGCGCGTGCCGCTGCTCGTGACACAGGTGCCCGCCGACGCGAACGCGGCCCGCGCGGAGGAGCGCGCGCATGCGCCGCTCGAAGGCAGCCGGATCGTGCGCCTCGACCCCGGACAGCCCGCGCGCCTGCTCACGCCGGGTTTCCGCGCCGCCGGACGGCCGGATCCCTCCGCCGACGCGACGCGCTTCCTGTTCGTCGGACAGCGCGCGGCCGGCGAGCCCTTCCAGGTCTTCGAGACGGCGATCGAGGGCGGCGAGACGCGCCAGGTCACGCATGGCTCGCGCGACTGCCTCGAGGCGATCTACCTCTCGACGCTCTTCACACTCGACGCCGCAGCGCCGCGCGCGCGCCTGTGCTTCTGCCGCACCGGCGAGGACGGCGTGCCGGCGCTCTACAGCTGCTGGCTCGACGGCAGCGACGAACAGCGCATCACGTTCGAGCCGCGCGGGGCTTCGAATCCGCTGCTCCTGCGCGACGGGCGCCTGTTGTTCGCCAGCGCGGGAGCGTACTTCACGATCAACGCCGACGGGACCGACGTGCAGGCCTTCGCGGCCGTGCACCAGCCGGCGGCGCGGCGCTCGCGCGCCTGCGAGACGCGCGACGGTCGCGTCCTGTACCTGGAGACGGCGGACGCGACGGCGCTGGCGAGCGTCTCGGTCACGCGCAGCCTGCGCTCGCGCACGTTGCTCGTGCCGCGCGTCGCCGGCCAGATGCTCTCGCTGTGCGCGCTCGAGGACGGGACGCTGCTCGCCTGCGGCAGGCCAGCGCTTGAGCGATCGACGTTCGACCTCTGCCGGCTCGATGCCGCAGCGCTCCCGCTCGCCGCGACCGCGGACTGGGACGAGCTCGATGCGGTTCCGCTCGAGGCGCACGCGGCGCGTCCCGGGCGTTCGAGCGTCGTCGACGCGAGCCTGAACGACGGCTTCCTCTACTGCCTCGACGCAAGCCTGTGCGACCGCACTCCGCTCGCCCCCGCGCGCAAGCTGGAACTCCTCGCGCCGGGAAGCGCGGCCGGGAGCGACGTCGTGCTGGGCAGCGCGCCGGTCGAGAGCGACGGCTCGTTCTACCTGCGCGTTCCGGCGCGCACGCCGCTGCGCCTGCGCCTCTTCGACGAACAGGGGCGCGCGCTGGGCGAGCAGCCGAGCTGGATCTGGGTCATGCCGCGCGAGGCGCGCGGCTGCATCGGCTGCCACGAGGACCCCGAGCGCACTCCGCCCAATCGACAGCCGATCGCTCTGCGCCAGCCGCCGCACGAGATCGAGCTCGCACGATGATCACCGGCGGCGCGCTGCTGTTCCTGCTCAGCCAGCTCGCGCCGGAGCTCCCGAGCTGCATCGGGGAGCAGGCCTGCCTGGAGTGCCACGCACCCCTGAAGTCGGCGCGCGCCTGCACGCTCGAGCCGATCCCCACGCACCACTCGGCCTTCGAGTCGCTCGCGCGCGAGGAGGCGCCGCACATCGCACTGCTCACGGGCACCGTCGAGCCGCCGACGCAGAGCCTCCTCTGCCTGGGTTGCCATGCAACCTCGACCGATCTCGGCCCGCGCTGGACGCAACCTTCCTTCGACATCCGACTGGGCGTGCAGTGCGAAGCCTGCCACGGCCCGGGCAGCGACCACGTGCGCGCGCGGCGTGCAGGGTTCGCGAACGAGGTGCCGCCGCCGCTCGGCATCCGCCGCGGCGAGCGCGAGAGCTGCGACGACTGCCACCGGCCGCGGCCCTCGCACGAGCGCGTACTGAAGCAGGGCTTCCGCGCCGCTGCGGCCGACAAGCTCTACAAGACGCCGGTCAACCTCGCGCTCGCGCCGGACGGGCGGCGGATCTACGTCGCCTGCGAGCACAGCGACAGCCTGGTCGTGCTCGACGCGCAGTCGGGCGCGCTCGTGCGCGAGATTCCGGTCGGCCGGCGGCCGCACGACGTCGCACCCAGCCCGGACGGGACGCGGCTGTACGTGACCAACCGCTTCTCGGGCAGCCTCTCGGTGATCGACGCGCACACGCTCGAGGTGCTGCGCGAGGTCGCGGTCGGCGACGATCCGCACGGCGTGCTCGTCGCCCCCGACGGCCGGCGCGTGTACGTGCTCGACACGGGCGCGGACGCGATCTCCGTGCTCGACGCGCGCACGCTGCTCGAGACGCAGCACCTCTGCGCGGGCTGCGCGCCCTGGTCGCTGGCGCTGCGGCCGGACGGCAAGACGCTGGTCGTCAGCAGCCTGCGTCCGCAGCCGGCGGAGTTCCGCGCCCCGCACCATTCGGAGCTCAGCGTGGTCGCGCTCGACGAGGACGTCGTCGTGCAGCGCGCCGTGCTGCCCGACGCCGACATGCTGCAGGGCGTCGCCGCCGTGCCGGGCCGCGACGTGGTCCTGTGCACGCTGATGCGCACGAAGAACCTCGTGCCGATCACGCGCCTCTCGCAGGGCTGGGTCACGACCAACGGCCTGGGTCTGCTGTGGGGCGACGGCCGCACGGACCAGGTGCTGCTCGACCTGCCCAACCGCGCCTTCTCCGACGTGGGCGACGTGGCCGTCAGTCCCGACGGGCGCTTCGCGGCCGTGAGCAGCGGCGGAGCCGACGAGATCGCGCTGCTCGACGTCGAGCGGCTGTTGAAGACGATCGAGAGCGCGTCGCCCGAGCGCCGCGCGGACGTCTTGCCGAACCAGCTCGGCCTGTGCGACGAGTTCGTGCTGCAGCGGCTGCACGTGGGCTCCAACCCGCGCGGCCTGTGCTTCGCGCCGGACGGTCGGCGGCTCTACGTCGCGCTCGCGCTCGAGGATGCCGTCGCGGTCGTCGACCTGCCGGGTTTCACGCTCGCGCGCACGCTGTCGCTCGGCGGTCCGGCGGAGACGAGCCCCATCCGCGCCGGCGAGAAGCTGTTCCACGACGCGACCTGCACGCAGGGCCGCCAGCTCTCGTGCCGCAGCTGCCACCCCGACGGCCACGTCAACGGCTTGAGCTTCGACATCGAGGGCGACGGTCTGGGCCTGCACCCGCTCGACAACCGCACGCTGCGCGGGATCTACGACACGCCGCCGTTCAAGTGGGAGGGCACCAACCCGACGCTGCAGCGCCAGTGCGGCCCGCGCTTCGCGGTCTTCTTCACGCGCCTCGATCCGTTCACGCCGGCGGAGATCGAGTCGCTGGTCAGCTACATGTGCACGATCGAGCGTCCGCCCAACCCGCAGCGCGCCGCGGACGGCCTGACGCCGCGCCAGCGCCGCGGCAAGGCGCTCTTCGAGCGCACGCGCAGCAACGACGGCCAGCCGATCCCGCGCACTTCGCGCTGCACGAACTGCCACAACAGCCCCTACAAGGAGCTCGGCACCGTGCAGACCGTCGGCACCAGCATGTGGTTCGACGCGCCCTCGGAGTTCGGCGAGCCCGACCTGCACGACGAGGGCACGTTCGGTCCGCTCGGCACTGCCTACTTCCAGGACGCGCACCGGCTGGCGCGCAAGTTCGACACGCCCGCGCTGATCGACGTCTACGCCAGCCCGCCCTACCTGCACAACGGCGCGGCGGCCACGCTGGAGGAGATCTGGACGCGCTACAACCTCTACCAGGGCCACGGCGTGACGCACGACCTCACGCGCGGCCAGCTCAACGACCTGGTCGCCTACTTGAGGTGCCTCTAGATGCCCGGCGGGTCGATGATCCTCGCGCTGCTCCTGCTGCTCGTGCCCGCGCGATCCGGGGACGCGGACTGGCAGCTCTTCACCTGCGCCGACGGACTGCCGCAGCAGGACGTGCGCGCGCTGTGCCGCTTTCGCGAGCAGCTTTGGGTCGGCACCAACGACGGACTGGCGCTCTGCGAAGGCGGGAGCTGGAAGAGCTGGAAGGCGCGCGAGGGCCTGCCCTGGCCCGCGATCCACGCCATCGACGTCGATCCCAGGACGCACGACGTGTGGCTCGGCACCTGGGGCGGCGGCCTCGTGCGCTTCAGCGCCGGCCGCTTCGAGCGCTTCGACCAGTTCACGAGCGGGCTCGCGGGCAACCTGGTCTTCGCCGTGCGCGTGATCGGCCCGCGCGTCTGGGCCGCGACCAACGAGGGCCTGTGCGCGTTCGACTGGCGCGCGGGGACCTGGGACCTGCACCTCGAGCGGCGCGCTACGGGCGCCGAGCCGGCGGTGAGCTCGATCGCCACGCTGAGGGACCGGATCTACGCCGCGGCCTGGAGCGACGCACCCTGGCAGATCGACGCCAGCGCAGAGGAGCCGGATCAGCGCCTCGAGCTGGCCGAAGCGATCTCGAACATTGCGGCAGCGCAGGAAAGCCTGTGGGTCGCGGGCGCGACGCGGCTCTGGCGGCGCGCGTCCGACGGCACGTGGGCGAGCCGCGGCCTGCCCGCCGGGATCGCCGGTCTCGCAAGCTGCTTCGCCGTCGCCGAGACAGGCGAGGTCTGGCTGGGCGGGGAGCAGGGCCTGACGACGCTCGCGCGCTGGGACGCCGGCGAGTGGCAGCGCTGCGAGCTCGGCCCGGGGATCGGCCGCATCCATTGCCTCGTCGCATCCGCAGGCGAGGTATGGGCGGGCACCTCGCAGGGTCTGCTGCACGGGCGCGCGGGAGCGCGAGCCATGCTTCCGTGCGCACAGCGAGCCTGCGCGCGCGACCCACGCGCCCGTGCTCGGCCTCTTGGGTCCGTTCGGACGGACGGTGACGCTGCCCGGCGCGAGCTCTGCGCCTGGACTGGAGCGACACCTCGACGACATCGCGATCGAGCTCGCGCTGCAGGCTCGACCGCCGCTGACGGTCGGTCGCGAGCTGCCCGGGCTCTCGCCCTACGCCTGGGGCGCGCCCGAGGACGAGCTGCTCGGCCTGCTGCACAAGCGCGACCCGTTCGCGCTGATCAGCTGCATCCCGCCGCAGGCTTGCATCTCGAGCGCGGTGAGCCTCGTCGCCGAGACGCCCTGGATGAACACCTCGCTGGCTCCGCCGAGCGTCGACGAGCTCGCCAGCCCGTGGATCTCGCGCTGCCCGGAGAACGACGCGCGCGAACAGGCGCAGCTCTTCGACGCGGCCCTCGAGCTCCTGCACTGCCGCAGGCCGCTGCTCGTGCGCACGGGCGAGCCCTTCGCCGATCTGCACCTGGAGTGGTGGAAGCAGGCGGCCGCCGCGCGCGGCACGCCGGTCGTGGCCGAACACATCCGGCCGGCAGCCGCCACCGACCTCGGGCCGTTGATCGACAAGCTGCGCACCCAGGCGGCCGACGTGCTGCTCTGCTGGTCGGACGCGCGCTCGACCGCCGAGCTGGTGAGCCGGCTGCGGTCGGCGGGCGTCGACGTGCCGGTGCTGGCCAGCGCGGAGGTCGGCGGCGACGCGTTCCTCGAGGCGGTCGGGCCCGCCCCCGGCGTCGTCCTCGCTCCCCGGCCGTGCAGGCACTGGCTCGACGCGGCAGGCCGGCAGCGCTTCGCCGGCCACTACCCTCGAATGGCTCCCCAGACGGTCTCGTGGGCTTCCTTCGACGCCGCGAGCCACCTGCTCGAGGCCCTCCAGGAGACCGGTCTGGAGCGCGAGAGCCTGCGCTCCGTGCTGCAGGACATGCGCCACCTGCAGCTTGCGCGGCTGGAGGACCGGCACTGGCGCTAGTCAGCCGCTACTCGCGTCCGGACAAGGTCTTGGGAGCACGGCGGCCATCGGTTCGGGGCACTCCAACCAGCCCAGCCAGGGAGGCGTCGGCCCGACTGGAAATGATTCGGCAGATCCCGTACACTCCCTCCGATGCCCGCCGGAGTGGTGGGCGATCTCCCAAGTCACAACTGAAGCTTCGCTTCGACCTTCGCGCTCCGAGCCTTTCCGAAGTACTGGATGGGTAGGCGACGCCCTGGTACACGAAAAGGAATCGATACTGATGGGTACCCGACTCTTCGTCGGCAATCTCTCTTTCAACACGACCGAAGACGCCCTGCGCATGGCCCTCTCCGAGGGCGGACGCACCGTCAAGGACGTGCACATGCCCGCCGACCGCGAAACGGGCCGCCCCCGCGGCTTCGCCTTCGCGGAAATGGGCAGTGAAGCCGAAGCCCAGGCCGCGATTGCGGCGCTGGACGGCAAGCAGCTCGACGGTCGTCCGCTGAAGGTCAACGAAGCCCAGGAACGTCCCCCGCGCACCGGTGGCGGTGGTGGTGGCGGCGGTCGCGGTGGCGGCGGTGGCGGCTACGGCGGCGGCGGCGGTGGTGGCGGCGGCCGCGGTGGCGGCGGCGGCGGCGGCCGGCGCGACTGGTGAGATCCGGGGTCGCATCACGCGACCCGCTGATCACCGATCAAGAACAGAGACCGCGGGCGCAAGCTCGCGGTCTCTGCGTTTCTGCGGGCAATCGGACAATACGGAGCCAGTCCATTTTTTCGCCGATCGCCGCCGAACGGCAACGGCTGCCGTTCGCATGCCTGGCGATCGGCGAAAAAATGGACTGGCTCCGTATTGTCCGATTGCCCGACTAGCGGTGCACACCCGGCGCCTCGTGCCCCGTCTTCTCGACCCACTTTTCGTAGCTGCTGTGGAACACGAGCGGCTTCCCCGACGTGCCGTCTCCCCCGCCGCTGAGGTCGAGCACCTTCGTCGCCAGGCCCCTCAGGAACGTGCGGTCGTGGCTCACGAACAGCATCGCGCCCTCGAAGCCCTTCAGCGTCTGGATCAGCATCTCCTTCGTCGCCAGATCGAGGTGGTTCGTCGGCTCGTCGAGCACCAGGAAGTTCGGCGGGTCGAAGAGCATCTGCGCCAGCACCAGGCGTGACTTCTCGCCGCCCGAGAGCACCGCGATGTGCTTGTCGATGTCGTCGCCCGGGAAATCGAAGGCCCCGAGCAGACTGCGCTTGCTGGGCGTCGTCTGGATCGGGAACTCCTTGTCGATCTGCTCCCAGACCGTCAGCTTCGGATCGAGTATCTCGAGCGCCGACTGCGCGAAGTAGCCCAGCTTCAAGCTCGCGCCCAGCTTCACCTCGCCCGCATCCGGCTGGATCACGCCCGCGACGATCTTCAGCAGCGTGCTCTTGCCCGCGCCGTTGACGCCCATCACGCACCAGCGCTCGCCGCGCTTGACCTCGAAATCGAACTTGTCGTAGATCACGCGCTCGCCGTAGCGCTTGCACAGGCCGCTGATCCCGACCACGTCGTTGCCCGAGCGCGGCGGCGTGCGGAACTCGAACGGCACCAGCTCCCTCTTCCGCGGCGGCTCGAGCTTCTCGATCTTGTCGAGCTTCTTCACGCGCGACTGCACCTGCGCGGCCTTGGCCGCGTGGCGCTCGAAGCGCTCGATGAAGCGCTCCTCCTTCTTGAGCATCGCCTGCTGGCGCGTGAACGCCGCCGACTGCTGCGTCGCGCGCACCTCGCGCTCGCGCTCGTAGAACTCGTAGTTGCCCGTGTAGCTCACGAGCTCGCCCTCGTCGATGTCGACGAGCCGCGTCACCACGCGGTTCATGAAATCCCGGTCGTGGCAGGTCATCAGCACGGCCGACTTCGAGGCTCCGCAGGAACTCCTCGAGCCACAGGATCGACTCGATGTCGAGGTGGTTCGTCGGCTCGTCGAGCAGCAGCACCTCGGGCTCGCCGATCAGCACCTTGGCGATCGAGACGCGCATCCTCCAGCCGCCCGAGAGCGCGCCCACGTCGTTGTCCACCTGGTCCGGATGGAAGCCCAACCCCGCGAGCACCTCCCTCGCGCGCGCCTCGATCTCGTAGCCACCGAGCTGCTGGTAATCGCCCTGCACCTCGCCGTACCGAGCCAGGATCGCGTCCATCTCGCCCGCGCGCGCCGGATCGTTCATCGCGCGCTCGAGATCCGCGAGCTCGTGGTGCAGATCGCCGAGCTTTCCGCTGCCCGCGATGGCCTCGTCGAGCACCGATCTCCCGCCGGCCTCGCTCGCGTCCTGCCGGAAGTACCCGATCGTGGCCTTCTTCGGCACGAGCACCTCGCCGTCGTCGGGCGTCTCCTCGCCGACCAGCATCCGGAAGATCGTCGACTTGCCCGAGCCGTTGGGACCGACGAGGCCGACCTTCTCGCCCGGGTTGAGCTGGAACGACGCCTCGACCAGCAGCGCGCGCCGGCCGTAGTGCTTCGAGACGCCATTGAGGGCGATCATGAGGGCGAACAGAGTAGGCACAACGCAGGCAAACCGACAGGGCCACGACCGCCGATTCCCTCCGCATTCGTCCAATACGGAGCCAGTCCAATTGTTCAACCAACCCGCGATCGACGCCCGTCCAGGTCCCCGCCCTCCGCGCGCGCGCCCCCTGGCTCTTGAAGCGCCGGGCAGGTGACGGGGTTGGTTGAACAATTGGACTGGCTCCGTATTCGACGATCGCGGTTCAAGTGAACCGGTGTCCTAGCTCGATAGGACACCCGTGCGCTTCCAGATCGATCCGCGTTCGCCCTCGCCGCCCAGCGAACAGCTGGCGGACCAGGTGCGTTTCGCGGTCGCGTCCGGACGCCTCGCCCCCGGCGACCGCATGCCCTCGGTGCGCGCGCTGGCCGAGGAGATCCGCATCAACCCGAACACCGTCAGCCGCTCCTGGCGCGACCTCGAGCGCGACGGCGTGCTCGAGTCGCGGCGCGGCGACGGGATGTTCGTCGCTGCGGGCTCACTGAAGGGCTGCCGCGCGGCGGCGGAGGCGCTCGTCAAGGAACGCCTCGCGCGCGCCGTCGCCGAAGCGCTCGGCGCGGGCATGTCGATCGAGCGCGTGTTCGAGATCGTTCGCAACGGGTTCGCGGGAGAGAAGGGAAAGTCGAAAGCCTCATGAACAACAGCAACCAGTCGAAGGGCGGACTCGTGCCGCAGAACAGCATCGAAGTGCGTGGCCTCAAGTGGAGCTTCTCCAAGAAGAAGCCCGTCTTGCGCGGCCTCGAGCTCGAGCTCCCCGTCGGCAGCGTCACCGCGCTGCTCGGCAAGAACGGCGCCGGAAAAACGACGCTCATGCGCGCGCTCACCGGCGAACTCCCGCTCGAACGCGGCACCGTGAGCGTGCTCGGCCGCGATCCCTGGCGCGAGCGCGTCAAGGTGCTCGCCTCGATCGGCCTCGTCGCCGACCGCACCGAGCTCCCGCGCTGGATGAAGGTGCGCGAGTATTGGGACCTCCTCGCGCCCTTCTTCCCCACCTGGGACATGCAAGAAGCTCGGCGCCTCGCCGAGCGCCTCGGCGTCGATCCGCATGCGAAGTACCACGACCTCTCGCGCGGCGGCAAGGAGCTCGCCTGCCTCGTCTCCGCGCTCGCGCACAAGCCCAAGCTGCTGCTGCTCGACGAGCCCTTCTCCGGCCTCGACGTGCTCGCGCGCCGACGCGTGTTCGACGCGCTGCTCGAGCTCCTGCGCGAAGACGGCCGCAGCGCACTGCTCGCGAGCCACTCGCTGGCCGACGTCGAGCGCTGTGCCGATCGCATCGCCGTGCTGCATGAAGGTCGCATCACGCTCTCCGGCGAGATCGAGGAGCTGCGCCGCGGCGCGACGCGGCTCGCGGTCGAGCTCCAGGCCGATGCCGAGCAGTGGACTCCCCCGCTGCCCGCCAAGGTCGAGCGTCGCGAGGGCCAAGAAGTCGTGCTCTACGCCCTCCGCGACGGCGAGAACCTCGAGCGCACGCTCGCCAGGGATCCCGCGGTGAAGCACGTCGCGCCCGTCGAACGCGACCTCGAGGACCTCGTGGCCGCGGCGCTCGGCGAGGTGACCGCGTCGTGAAGCAGCTGCGGGTTCTCCTCTACAGGGAGTGGCGCGACCAGCGAACGTTGTGCGTGGGTTCGCTCGTCGCCTGCCTGCTGCTCTCGCTCACGGGCCTGCGGATCCACGGTGCCGCACTGGTGAAGTCGTGGGTGGTAGTCGATGTGATCCTGCCCGTGTGCTGCCTGGCCTTCGCAGCCGTACTCGCGACCGAGTCGATCACCCGCGACGCGCAGAGCGGTGTCGGGAAGATGTTCGTGCGACTGCCAATGTCGCGACCGCTCGTCTGGATGCGCGAAGGTGCTCTTCGTCGTCCTGGCACTGGCGGTCCTCGTGCTCGTGCTCCTGCCGCTCGACCCAGTGCTGACTGCATTCGGAAGCGCCACCCGACTCGACGGAGCACAAGTCCTCGCCAGGCCGACCTTCTGGGCGCTCGCCGGTGCATTCACGATCGCCTCGTTCGCGTTCGCGTGCGTCCTTCGACGCGCCCTGCCTGCCGCAATTCTGGGTGCGTGCGTGCTCACGGCCTTGCCTCTTCTCGCAGGATGGGCGGAATCAGAACGCCTCCACGACAGGCTCTTCGTCTTCCTCACGTACTGGTCGCCCGCAGCGCTCGGATTCCTCGCGTGTGCGGCCTTCCTGCTCGGCTCGCTCTCGGCCTTCTCGGTGCGGGGTGCGGACCGCACGGGACTGCGGCGTGGCTCTGCCCTGCTCGTCGCGGTCGTGCTGGTGCTCGCGCCTACGCTGCTCGCCTCGGTCCGCGCCGCGTCTACGGGCATCCACATTGCGCTGCATGATCCGGCCGCACATATCAGTGAAGTCATTCCGAGCCCGAACGGCAGGTTCCTCGCGGTCCAAGTCGGGAAGGACTGGCATCTCAGCTCGGACTGGCTTGCGATCACGGGCACGGACTCGCCCGCCAGACGCTTCATGGGCGCAGTCTGGATCCTCGACCTCTCGCGTGAGACATGGAGGGACCTCCCCGGCGGCTACAGCGCGGTTTCGCGCGAGTACTACTGCGGCTTCGAACTCGGACCGTGGGACTCGCGCGGGAGGCTCGCGATATACACGGCGGAGGGCGCGCTCGGATCCGGGATCCAGAAGGCCCAACTGATCGATCCTGTGTCGTTGGCCGCGCCGTTCTCCATCGACCTCAACACTGACTCGCTGGACCGGCTCAGAGCCGAGGCCGGATTCGAGTCGTGGTACGCGCTGGTGGAGGCCTCGACAGAGACAAGAAAGGTGCTGCGCTGGAGCGCGACGGGGCTCGAGATGCAGCTCTTCGGCAGGGAGGCCTTCGCTGCCTCGCCGGAGCCGGGGATCGTGTTCTTCCAGCGTGCCGGCGAGCTCGTGCGACACGACATGGCGACCGAGTGCGAAATCGTGCTGCGCACACTCCCCTATGAGCTCCAGCGCGGCAACGGCTTCCGAGTCTCACCCGATGGTCGCCACCTCGCGCTCCGCGGCAGCGGCGGCTACACGATCATCGACGCATCCGACGGCCATACGGTCGCGGAACTGCCCCAGGGAGCGTGGTTCAACGGCTGGTCCCGCGTGCCTGGCCGACTTGGTCTGGTGTGCGTCTCGTCTGCGAGGTGCGAGACGGGTTGGTGCGTGCTCGACGAGCATGGAGAGCTGCATCCGCTACCGACGAGCATGCCGCGCTGCGCGGAGCTCGGGCCAGACATGCTGCTCGCCTACGATGGACAGCGCATCGAGCGCGTGAGCATCGATGGCCGGCAGCATGAGGTCCTGTACGAGGCTCGGCCATGAACAAGCTGCGCGTTCTGCTCTACAAGGAATGGCGCGACCAGCGCGCACTCTGCATCGGCGGACTCACTCTGTGCATCCTGCTCGCCGTGAGCGCCCGAATCCTCGTCGGTGAGCGCTTCGGTCCGGACCTGCGCACGCACACAGTCTTGCCCGTCTGCCTGTGCGTCTTCGCGGTCGCCGTGGCCACCGAGGCGATCGTACGCGACGCGCAGAACGGGGTCGATCGCACCCTGCGACAACTCTCCGCTCCGCTCGTTCGCGTCTGGCTTGCCAAGTTCCTCTTCACAGAGGTCGCGACGGCCGGCTGCCTTGCCGTACTCGTCGTGCTCGAGTCCGCGCTGCGGCTCTCGGAACACCAGCCCGCGCTGGTTGGAGTGGTTGCAATCACGCTATCGAGAGGATTGCTCCCGACAGCAGCCATCGCCGCGGTCTGCATGGCTTGCGCCTGCGTGCTGCGGCGCTCACTGCCTGCTGCCTTGATCGGAAGCGCAATGCTGTTCGTCGTTCCCTTCCTCGCCTTCTCGCTGCCCATCGGGCGCGGGACGGAGTGGATCGACTTGGTGCTGGGTTCCGGGAACATTGACGAACTCTCGGCCGTGGTGTGCACCGCCGCCCTGCTCGCCGCGGTGCTCGCCTTCCGCGTGCGGCGACCGGATGCGCTCGGTCTGCGACGGGCAGCCGGCGCCGCGATCGGCGCGGGTGTGGTGCTCGTTCCCCTGGTGGCGGGCTCGGCGCGCAATGCAGCCTGGGCCTTCGACATCCTGCCATTCAGCAGGACCGCCGAGATCGAATACGTCTCGCCGAGCCCCGACGGGAAGTACCTCGCGCTCGAGGTCAGGCAGATGTGGACTCCGAGGGACAACTGGTTCCCGCTCACGGGCTCGAGGACGGGCAACGGGTGCCGGGTTCGCAAGGAGGTCTGGATCCTCGACCGCGCGACGAAGGTGCTGAGAGAGATCGACGATCGTTTCCGCGCCTTCCCGATGGATGTCCCCTGGGACTCCGACGGGCATCTCGTGACCGTCTCGACTCCGGGCGCCTTCGGTGACGGGGACTACCTGGCCGAGCGTGTAGACGTCGGCACGGGGCAGGTCATCTCCTCGCATCCCGAAACGGAGCAGGATTCGCTCGGGTACTGTCGCGGTCTAGCCACATGGTGCACGGAGACGAGGCGCCGCGAGGGGCGCGTCTTGCGCTGGGAGGAGAAGGGGGTCGAACTGTGCCTCCCGAGCGGGGTTCTCTACTCCCCATCTCCTCAGCCCGGCGTCGTGTTCCACGAGGACCACGGGTATCTCGTGCGGCACGAACTCGATCCGGATTCGACGACGAGGCTTGCAGAACTCCCCGATCCGAACCGGTCGTTCCAGCGCATCTCTCCCGACGGACGCTACCTGCTGCTCGTGAGGGGAGTGCTGAAGTGCATTCTCGACGCCCGTGATGGACGCGTGGTCTACGAGTGCAACCGCTCGATCGGAATCGTCGAGTGGTCTCGGGTTCCGGGCCGTCTCGGCATCTTCTGCAACGGCCCGGACAGTTGGTGCGCGCTCGACGAGGACGGCACACTCACGACGCTCCCGGTGAACGCGGGTTATTGCCAGGAACTCGACGGCGAGCACCTGATCACCTTCGGCTGTTACGCCACGCGAATCGAGTGCGTTCGCCGCGACGGCAGCCAGCGCGAGACGCTCTACGAGGCGCGCCCGTGAACCAGCTGCGCGTGCTGCTCTACAAGGAATGGCGCGACCAGCGCGCACTCGTGCTCGGCGGGATCACTCTGTCGCTGGCCGTGTTCGCGCTCGCCCGGGCACTGTCCAGCGCTCCGGCCCAATCCTGGCAGAGCGCCAGCCTGGCGCTCTGCGCCTGCGAGTGGACCTTCGCCGTGGCGCTCGCGGTCGAACTGATCTCGCGCGACGTGGCGCACCGGGTCGACGGCACGCTGCTCCGCCTCCCGGTACCGCGCCATCTCGCCTGGCGCGCCAAGGTCGTCTTCCTCGTGCTCGCCTCGGCCGTGCTGCACCTCGCGCTGCTGCTTGGAGAGATCACGGCGCGGCTGCTGGAGCATACCTACCCGCTCGAGGCCTTCCGCACGATGTACCAGCCCGCCAACTGGCTCTACGGCGGCGTGCTCGCCAGTGCGGCGCTGGCGAGCGCCTGCGTGTTGCGCCGCTCGCTGCCGGCCGCCTTCGTGGGAGTTGCCGCGGTCGCCACGCTGCCGCTGCTCGCCTCGCATCTCCTCGAGGGCCGCGCCCGGGATTGGCTCGACCTGCTGCTCAACTCGTGGACACGCACGGCCTTCGCGACGATCGCGTGTGCGGCACTCCTCTTCGGTTCGTTCCTCGCCTTCCGCGTCCGGCGCGAGGACCCTTCGGGCTGGCGCCGTGCCGCATCGGTCGCTGTCGGCCTGGGCCTGGTCTTCGTGCCGCTCTTCGCAGGGACCGCGAGCGCATGTTCCTGGGCCCTCGACATCCTGCCCTTCAGCAAGCGGGCCGAGATCGAGCGCGTCGCACCGAGTCCGGACGGCCGCTTCCTAGCCGTGCAGGTCCGCCAGGACTGGAAGCCACGCGATGCCTGGATCGATTTCGAGCACTTCAACGAGGGCTTGCGCCAGCGACGCGAGGTCTGGCTCTTCGATCGCGAGAACCGGAAGTGGAACACGATCGACGGGCTGTGCCGCAAGCTCGCGCGGGACGAATTCGTCTGGGACGAGGCCGGGAAGCTCCACACCTGCTCCGATGCGGGAGCCTTCGGCTACTACTACCGCAGCGAAGAGTGCATCGATCCCGCCACGCTCGAGGTGCAGACCCTCATCCCCGTGCTCGCGAAGGCCGAGCGCACGTGGTGCAGCAGGAGGTCGGCGTCGAACGACACCGTGCTGTGGTCCTGGCGCGGACACGACTCCTCGCTGCGGCTCCCAGCTCGTGCGGTCTGCGTTGCCTCCCCGCAACCGGGCGTCTGGTTCCACGAGCAAGACGGTTTCCTCGTGCGCCACGAGTTGGACCCCGAAACGACGACGCGACTCGCGCCGCTCCAGCCGTCGGCACGCTGCTCCGTCGAGGTCTCACCCGCTGGCCGCTACCTGTGGCTTGTCGATGGCCGCGATGGCGCGATCCTGGATGCCTGCGACGGCACGCGGCTCCAGGAGCTGGGCGCGGACCTGCGCTTCGACGGCTGGTCGAACGTGCGCGGGCGCATCGCCCGACTCCGGGCGCACGGGGTGTGGCTCGCACTCGAGGAGGACGGCCAGCTGGCGCGCGTGCCCGCCCCTGCCCTCAACCAGCGCGCGCTTGGTCGCGACGCGCTCGTGCGATTCGAGCCGCAGCACATCGAGATCACGAGCCTCGACGGCCGCGAGCGCGAGACTATCTACGAGGTGCAGCGGTGAACGGGCTTCGCGTACTGCTCTACAAGGAATGGCGCGACCAGCGCGTGCTGCTGTCTGGCGCGCTGGTTCTCTCCGCGCTGCTCATCGCGGCCGCGAAGTTGCTCGGTGGCCCGCGCTTCGACCCGGAGCTGCGCGAGCATTTCGTGCTGCCCGCCTGCCTTGCGGTGATCGCCATCGTGCTGGCGGCCGAGTCGTTCGTGCGCGACTCACACACCGGCATGGAACGCACGCTGCTGCGGCTGCCACTGACCCGCTCACTCGTCTGGTTCGCGAAGGTCGGCTTCGTGGCGCTCGCCAGCCTCGGGTCGCTCGTGTTCCTGTCGATGCTCGAGGATGGCCTGCGATTCCTCGAGCACCGTCCTCTGGCCGCTTCGAGTCTCGTCTCGATTCCCACGACGTTGCTGCTGCTGGCTGCGGTGATGGCCTGCGCTGCGCTCGCCGCGGCATGCGTGATCCGGCACTCGCTGCTCGCCGCCCTGCTCGGACTTGCGGCGCTTGCCGGTGTTCCGCTGCTCGCCTGGCTGCTGCTGCCTTCGCGCTTCTCGGGCTGGATCGACGTGGTCCTGAACTCGTGGTACCCGGCGGAGCTCCTGCTCTTCATCACCCTCGGCCTGCTGCTCGGCTCCTGGCTCGCGTTCCGGGTGCGCCGTCCGCACGCTCTCGTTCTGCGTCGAGCCGGCGCCGCAGCCCTGGGGAGCAGCGCCTTGCTGCTGCCGGCGATCGCGGGAACCGCGTGGAAGCACTCGTGGGCCCTCGACATCGTGCCCTTCAGCGCCAGTGCGAGGATTTTCCAGGTCGCTGCGAGCCCCGACGGGCGCTTCCTGGCCGTGCAGGCCGAGCAGACCTGGACCCCGCGCTGCGACTGGTTTCCCGTGTCGCGCAAGCCCCCGGGCAACCACGACCGGGTGCGCAGGGAGGTCTGGATCCTCGACCGCAGCACCGGCGCGTGGAACGAGATCGACGGCCGCTTCCGGATGCTCGCCGGCTGGGCTGCATGGGACGAGCGGAGCCGGCTCGAGACGATTTCGATGCCGGACGAGTTCGGCGAGAGCGAGTATCTGCTCGAGCACATCGATCCGACGACGAGCACGATCGAGGTCTCGCACCCGGAGTCGTTCAGCCGCGCGCTCGGCTCGTGGTGCACGCGGTTCAGCGAGAAGTCCACGCACGTACTACGCTGGACCGAGCGCGGCATTGAAGTGCGCGTGCCGAAGGACGACCTGCTCGTACCCTCGACCGAGCCCGGCATCGCCTTCCTGGAGGAGGACGGGTTCCTCGTACGGCGCGATCTGGCATCGGGCGGAACGACGAGGCTCGTGCCTCTCGCCGGTCCGAGCGGCTTCCGCTTCCTGCGCGTCTCCTCCAACGGTGCGCGGCTCGATGTGAACACGTCGCTCGGCGAGTCGCAGCTGATCGATGCCTGCGACGGACGCGAGCTGCACCGATTCACACCCGGCAGCGGCTGGTGCGGATGGTCGTCGGTGCCAGGTCGAATCTGTCTCGTGTGGGGTGCCGGAGACGCCTTCTCGGTGCTCAACGAGGACGGATCCCTGACTCCGCTGCCTGGGTTCGCAGGCGGCTGCCAGGAACTCGGCTCCGACCGCATCCTGCGTCATGACGAGCAGCACATCGAGTGCATGAAGCTCGACGGCAGCGACCGACAGTTGCTCTACGAAGCGCGTCCTTGATGCGCTCCGCGCGCCCCGGCCGTAGAATTCTCCGCCCAATCAACCGGCGGACGAACTCACCATGGCCCTGATGCTCACCCCCAAGATCGAGACCGAGCTGCGCGCGATCACGCTCGAACTCCTGCGCGAGAAGCGCGGGCGCGCGTCGATCGGGCCGGCGGACATCGCGCGGCGCTTCAAGAGCGTCGGCTGGCAGCGCTGGATGGACACGGTCAAGGAGGTCGCGCGCAAGCTCGCCGACGAGGGCGCGCTCGAGGTCACGCGCCACGGCAAGCCGCTCGCGACCTGGCCCTGGCGCGGCGTGGTGCGCTTCCGCAATCCGCTCGCGGCGGGTGCGGAATCCGAGCCCGAATCCGCCTGAGCCGGGGCCGCGTCCCTCGCCGCACGCCCCGCCGCGAGTTACGCTCCCCAATCTCGGCATGAGCTCCTACACCCTCTCCCACCTCGAGCAGCTCGAGAGCGAGAGCATCCACGTGATCCGCGAGGTCGTCGCGGAGTTCAAGAACCCCGTGATGCTCTTCTCGATCGGCAAGGACTCCTGCGCGATGCTGCGCCTGGCGCAGAAGGCCTTCGCGCCGGCGAAGCTCCCCTTCCCGCTGCTGCACGTCAACACGACGTTCAAGTTCAAGGAGATGATCACGTTCCGCGATCAGCTCGATCAAAGACATCGGCGCGGAGTTCATCGAGTGGATCAACCCGGAGGGCCTGAAGAACAAGATCAACCCCTTCGAGCACGGCACGCAGCGCTACACGCACATCATGAAGACCGAGGCGCTCAAGCAGGCGCTCGACAAGTACGGCTTCGACGCGGCCTTCGGCGGCGCGCGGCGCGACGAGGAGAAGAGCCGCGCCAAGGAGCGCGTCTTCAGCTTCCGCGACAAGTTCCACCAGTGGGATCCGAAGAACCAGCGGCCCGAGCTGTGGAACCTCTACAACGGCCGCGTCGCGAAGGGCGAGTCGATCCGCGTCTTCCCGCTCTCGAACTGGACCGAGCTCGACGTCTGGCTCTACGTGCACAAGGAGAAGATCCCGATCGTGCCGCTCTACTTCGCGAAGGAGCGGCCGGTCGTGAACCGCGGCGGCGCGTGGATCATGGTCGACGACGAGCGCCTGCCGCTCGAGCCGGGCGAGAAGCCGGTGATGAAGAAGGTCCGCTTCCGCACGCTGGGCTGCTATCCGCTGACGGGCGCGATCGAGTCGGACGCCACGAACCTGACCGAGGTGCTGGAAGAGATGCTGCGCGCGACGACCTCCGAGCGCCAGGGCCGCGTGATCGACTACGACGAGTCCGGTTCGATGGAGGAGAAGAAGCGCGAGGGCTACTTCTGATGCAGCACGGCCAGGAACTCGACCGCGTCGGCATCGAGCAGTGGCTGGAGAACTACCAGGAGAAGGAGCTGCTGCGCATCCTGACCTGCGGTTCGGTCGACGACGGCAAGTCGACCGTGATCGGCCGCCTCTTGCACGACGGCGCGGGCGTCTTCGAGGACCAGCTCAAGGCGCTCAAGAAGGACAGCACGCGCTTCGGCACGACCGGCGAGGAGATCGACTTCGCGCTGCTGATGGACGGCCTGCAGGCCGAGCGCGAGCAGGGCATCACGATCGACGTCGCCTACCGCTACTTCTCGACGCCCAAGCGCAAGTTCATCGTGGCCGAC
This sequence comes from uncultured Planctomycetota bacterium, assembly GCA_963829015.1. Lineage (GTDB taxonomy): Bacteria > Planctomycetota > UBA1135 > UBA1135 > JADJLZ01. The sequence continues at coordinate 298,691 of CAWHGR010000003.1, forward strand.
ACGCCGGGCCACGAGCAGTACACGCGCAACATGGCGACCGGCGCCTCGACCTCCGACCTCGCGATCATCCTGATCGACGCGCGCAAGGGCGTTCTGCCGCAGACGCGCCGCCACGCCTTCATCTGTTCGCTGCTGCGCATCCGCCACGTCGTGATCGCGGTCAACAAGATGGACCTCGTCGACTACGACGAGCAGGTCTTCGAGGAGATCCGCGCGGACTGCGTCGACTTCCTGGCCAAGCTCTCGCTCGGCGACCTGCACTTCATCCCGATGTGCGCGCGGCGCGGCGAGAACATCGTGCAGCGGCTGCCCCTCGATGCCCTGGTACAAGGGCGGGCCGCTGCTCGACTACCTCGAGAACGTGCACATCGCCAGCGACCGCAACCTGATCGACCTGCGCCTGCCGGTGCAGCTCGTCCTGCGGCCCGAACCTCGACTACCGCGGCTTCGCCGGCACGATCAGCTCGGGCGTCGTGCGCGTGGGCGACGAGCTCGTGGCGCTGCCCTTCCGGCCGCAAGAGCCGCGTCAAGACGCTCGCCTCCGGCGGCGGCCCGTGCGAGGAGGCCTTCGCGCCCATGGCCGTCACGCTCACGCTCGAGGACGAGATCGACGTCAGCCGCGGCGACCTCTTCGTGCGCCCGAACAACGCGCCCGAGCTCGACAACTCCTTCGACGCGATGATCGTCTGGATGAGCGAGGTCGCGCTGCAGCCCGGCCGCTCGTACCTGCTTGAAGCAGACCACGCAGACCGTCCCCGCCGTCGTGACCGACCTGCGCTACCGCATGAGCGTCGAGACGCTGCGCTCCGAGCCCGCCAGAAGCTCGACCTGAACGAGATCGGCCGCATCCGCGTCGAGTGCGCGCGCGCGATCGCGACCGACGCCTACGCCCAGAACCGCCAGATGGGCGCCTTCATCCTCGTCGACCGCCTGACGAACGCCACGCTCGGCGCGGGCATGATCCTCGAGAGCACGACCGCCAGGGATTCGCTCGCGCGCGGCCGCCGCGCGCACGATGCGGGCACCAACTTGCAGCCCGGCCAGTCGGGCATCGCGCCCGCGCGCCGCGCGCAGCGCATGGCGCAGACGCCCTTCACGCTCTGGTTCACCGGTCTGCCGCACTCGGGCAAGAGCTCGCTCGCGTATGCGCTCGAGCTGGCGCTCTTCGAACGCGGCCTGCACGCGCTCGTGCTCGACGGCGAGAGCCTGCGCCAGGGACTGTGCGCCGACCTGGGCTTCTCGCCCAACGACCGCGCCGAGCACCTGCGGCGCGCGTCGGAGCTCGTCAAGCTCCTCCACGCACAGGGATTGATCGTGCTCGCGACATTCGTCTCCCCCACCGCGGATTCGCGCGCCAAGGCGCGCGCGGCCGCGGGGCCGCAGAGCTTCCTCGAGATCTTCTGCGACGCGCCGCTCGCCGTGTGCGAGTCGCGCGACAAGGACAAGCTCTTCGCCCGCGCGCGCGCGGGCGAGATCGCGAACGTCACCGGCATCGACCAGCCCTACGAGCGGCCGGAGAAGCCGGACCTGAAGCTCGACACGGCCGGCGCCGATGTCGCAAGCAACGTCAAGCGCATCCTCGAGCTGGTGCAGTCGCGCGGGTGGATCCCAAGGGTCTGAACATGGAAAAGGGTGCCGCAGCCTTCCGCGCGGAGTTCGATCGCGCCGTCGGGCTGATGCTCGAGTGGCCGGACGGCGGCGAACCCAGCGCGGAGTGGCTGGCGATTCCCGCGATGGTCAGACATGCGGTGACCACTCATTACGCCTTCGAGGAGATCTGCAACGGAGGCCTGGAACAGTACTTCTTCAATCACACGGGAAACCTCGCGCACGAGACCATGGATGGATATCGCGCACTTGGCCTCCCGCACTTGGCCGGAATGCTCGGCCGGGCGATGGAGCTGTTCCCGGGCGGCTATCTGCGCAGCTGCAGCGCGCGTCGCCTCGTGCTCGGCGATCCTCCCCGAGTGTCCAAGGAGGTCGCGCGGCAGTGGGATGAGATCGACAGCGAGATGTTCAAGGCTCTGCCCTCGGCGGATCAGAACGACTGGTCGATCGCCGTGAACCGCGCCGCGGAGAATTTCCGAAAGTAGTGAGCTCGTGCAGCTGATCTGCTTCAGGCGATCAGCTCGCGCACCACGTTCCCCGACACGTCCGTGAGCCGGTAGTACCGGCCCTGGAACTTGTACACCAGCCGCTCGTGCTCGATCCCGAGCAGCTCGAGCATGGTCGCGTGCAGGTCGTGCACGTGCACGCCGCCCTCGACGATGTTGTAGCCGTAGTCGTCGGTCTTGCCGTGCGCGTAGCCGGCCTTCACTCCCCCGCCGGCCATCCAGATCGAGAAGCACCGCGGGTGGTGATCGCGGCCGTAGTCGTCGGCGGTCATCTTGCCCTGGCAGTACGCCGTGCGCCCGAACTCGCCGCCCCACACGACGAGCGTGTCGTCGAGCAATCCGCGCCGTTTCAGGTCGGTGACGAGCGCAGCGGAGGCCTGATCGGTCTGCGCGCACTGCGTCTTGATCGCGACAGGCAGGTTGCCGTGCTGGTCCCAGCCCTGGTGGAAGAGCTGCACGAAGCGCACGCCGCGCTCGACGAGTCGCCGCGCGAGCAGGCAGTTCGCCGCGTACGTGCCCGGCGTGCGCGCCGACTCGCCGTAGAGCTCGTAGACCTCCTCGGGCTCGCCGCTGATGTCGGTCGCCTCCGGCACGCTGGTCTGCATGCGCCAGGCCATCTCGGCCTGCGCCATGCGCGCGTCGATCTCCGGGTCGAGCGTGACCGACTTCTCGTCCTGCTCGAGCCTGCGCCAGCGCGTCGAGCATCGCGCGGCGCGACTCGGGCGAGACGCCCTCGGGGTTCGCGAGGAACAGCACGGGCTCCTTGCCGGCGCGGAACTGCACGCCCTGGTGCTCGCTCGGCAGGAAGCCCGAGCCCCACAGGCGCGAGTACAGCGGCTGGTCGCGCGCGGCGTCCTTCGAGACGAGCACGATGAACGCGGGCAGGTTCGCGTTGCTCGAGCCCAGGCCGTACGAGAGCCACGCGCCCATCGAGGGCCGGCCGGGCTGCTGGTGGCCGGTGCAGAAGAAGGTGATCGCGGGATCGTGGTTGATCGCCTCGGTGAACATCGAGTTCACGACGCAGAGATCGTCGGCGATCTTCGCGGTGTGCGGGAGCAGATCGCTGATCCAGCGGCCGGAGCGCGCCGTACTGCTTGAAGCCGGTGAACGAACCCGCGAGCGGCAGCGTCGCCTGGTTGCCGCTCATGCCGGTCAGGCGCTGGCCCTGGCGCACCGAGTCGGGCAGTTCCTGGCCGTGCTTCTCGCGCAGCAGCGGCTTCGGATCGAACGTCTCGAACTGCGACGGGCCGCCGGCCTGGAAGAGGTAGATCACGCGCTTGGCCTTTGCGCGGTGCTGCAGGCCGCGCGGCGGCGTCTGACCCGACGCGCGCGCGATCGAATCGAGCGCCATGCGCCCAGGCCGAGCGCGGAGACACCGAGGAAGTGGCGGCGCGTATACGGAACACGGCATTCTTCTCCCCGATTCGAGTGCGAGGGCATGCCAGTCGGGCCGCTCGGGCCGAATCCGGGAGAAGAATGCCGTGTTCCGTATTGCTTCATCGGCGCACCACCACCGCGTCGGACGCGAGCAGCGTCGAGCAGACGAGCGTCAGCGCCTGCAGCGCGTCTCCGCCGCGCGCCTCGTGCTCCAGCAGTCCGCGCAGCGCCTCGAGCTCCCTTGCGCGCGGATCGCGGCCCGCGAGCAGCCGGAACGCGCGCGTGATGCGCGCGCGGCCGTCCTCGCCGGCTTCCTTCGCTGCGCGCTCGGCCAGCGCGCGCGCGCACTCGACGAAGACCGGGTCGTTGAGCAGCACGAGCGCCTGGAGCGGCGTGTTCGTCGCTCTGCCGGCGCGCGAGGCACTTCTCGCGGCTGCCCGCGTCGAAGAGCAGCATGTCGGGCGGCGGCGCGGTGCGCTTCTGGAACGTGTAGAGGCTGCGACGGTGCGCGTTCGCGCCCGTGTCCGGCGTGTAGCTGCCGCCGCTCGCGCCCGCGTCCTCCCACAATCCCGGCGGCTGCCAGGGCTTCACGCTCGGGCCGCCGAGCTGTTCGGCGAGCAGGCCCGAGGCCGCGAGCGCCTGGTCGCGCAGCATCTCGGCCGAGAGCCGCACGCTCGGGCCACGCGCGAGGAGGCGGTTCTCCGGATCCGTCTCGAGCTGCGCAGGCGTCGCGACGGAGCTCTGGCGGAACGTCGCGGAGAGCACGATGCGCTTCAGGAGCGCCTTGACGTTCCAGCCGCTCTCCACGAAGTCGAATGCCAGCGCGTCGAGCAGCTCGGGGTGCGAAGGGAACTCGCCCTGCGTGCCGAAGTTCTCCTGCGTCGCGACCAGTCCGCGGCCGAAGCATTGCGTCCAGAGTCGATTGATCTCGACGCGCGCGGTGAGCGGGTTCTTCGGGTCGAGCGTCCAGTTCGCGAGGCCCAGTCGATCGTGCGGCCAGGACGGCTCGAAGGGCAAGAGCGCGTCGAGCGCGCGTTCGGGTGCGACGGGGCGCGCCTTGTCCGGCTGGTCGTAGGCGCCGCGCTTCAGCACGAAGGACTCGCGCGGATGCGCGCTCGCCTCCATCACCATCAGCTCCGGGATCGATTCGAGCAGCTCCTGCTCGGCGGCGCGCGCGTCGCGCAGGGTCTGCGCGGCGGCGGGGACCGGCTGCACTTGCGCTGCGGGCGCCTCTCCGGCGTGGATGCGCGCAACCTGCGCGGGGCCGAGCTCGCGATCGTAGACGCGCAGCTCGTCCACGTCGCCGTCCTTGAAGCCCAGATCGCGATCGCGGAATCCGATCTGGAACGAGTGCACGTCCGCGGGGCCGTCGAGGTGATCGCGCACGACCTCGCTCGCGGCCTCGACACCGTCGAGGTAGACGTGCAGGCCCGCGGCGCGCGACGATCCGTCGTAGGTCAGCGCCACCTCGACCCAGCGGCCGAGCGTGAACTCCTCGCGCGTGCGGATCGCCGCGGCGGACCCGGGCCAGAAGTGGATCACCTGCCAGGCGAGGTGTCCGTCTTCCAGCATCAGCTGATAGCCCTGCTGATCCGTCTCGATCGTGAACGTGCTGGTGTGGATCACGGTCGCGCGTTGCTTCTTGTCGGGGCAGCGCATCCAGAACACGAGGCTGTGCGGATCGCAGCGCTTGAAAGCCGGCATGTCGCCGAGCGCTGGCCCGCTGTCGCCGTCGAGATGCGTCGCCTTGCCGACCGGACCGTCGATCGCGCCGTCGAGCGGGTAGCTGCGCAGCGGTACGGGAAGCGCGTCTTCCTTCGGCGAACCGACGAGGGCCTGCTCCGCGGCGACGACTGCCGCGTGGCGCTGCGCGAGCTCCGCATCCTGCTCAGCGGTCGAGAGCCGCAGCGCCGGTCGCGCCGTGGCGTGGATCGAATACGCGTACGTCCCGGCCTCGTCGATCGCGCCGAAGAACGAACCCAGGCCGTAGAAGTCGCGCTGCGGGATCGGGTCGTACTTGTGGTCGTGGCAGCGCGCGCACTCGACGGTCAGGCCCAGCACGGCCGTGCCGTAGGTGCTCGTGCGATCCGCGATCGCCTCCTGGCGGAACTCCTCGTCGATCGAGCCGCCCTCGTTGGTCATGCGGTGCAGGCGGTTGAAGGCGGTCGCGATGCGCTGCTCCTTCGTCGCGTTCGGCAGGAGATCGCCAGCGAGCTGCTCGCGCACGAACTCGTCGTAGGGCATGTTCGCGTTGAACGCCGCGATCACCCAGTCGCGCCAGGGCCAGAGGTTGCACTCCCAGTCGGACTGGTAGCCGAAGGTGTCCGCGTAGCGCGCCGCGTCGAGCCATCCGGCCGCCATGTGCTCGCCGAAGCGCGGCGAGGCGAGCAGCGCGTCGACGAAGCTCTCGTAGTCCTCGTCCGCATCCGCAGCCGGCGGGAGCCCGGTCAGCGCGAGTGCGGCTCGGCGACGCAGCGTGGGGCGCTCGGCCTCGGGGTTCGGCTGCAGGCCCTCCTCGACCAGACGCTCGCGCACGAGCGCGTCGATCGATCCGGGAACTCGCTTGGGCGCGACGAAGGCCCAGTGCGCCTCGTACTTCGCGCCCTCGCGGACCCAGCGCAGCAGGATCCCCTTTTCCGCGTCCGAGAGCGGACGATTGAGCGAGGGCGGCGGCATCACTTCGTCCTGATCGCTGGCCTGGATGCGCCGCGCGAGTTCGCTGGCCGCGGGATCGCCGGGCACGATCGCGCGCCTGCCGTCCTTCAGCTGCGCGCGCGAGCCGTCCTCGAGATCGAGCCGCAGCTCGCGCTTGCGTGCGCCCGCGTCGGGCCCGTGGCAGCGAAAGCAGCGGTCGGCCAGGATCGGCCGCACGTCGCGGTTGAAGTCGAGCGCCCGCGGGGCGGCGGCATGCGTATCACCGAATGCCGGAGCGAGCAGGAGCACCAGACCGCTGAACATCGCAGGGCGATTATACGGACAACGGCCATCGGCCCGGAGAGCGCCGCGGGACTGCGCCGCCCTAGACGCCCGTCCCGAAGCCGCGCTGTTCGCGCTGCTTGGGATGCGGACGAGCCGGCGCGTTCTGCGGGCGAGCATGGCTCGGCCCGTGCGGACGAGCGTGAGCAGGTCCGTGCGGCCGAGCGTGGGACGGACCGTGCGAGCGTCCGCCACCGCCGGCGTGCGGACGTCCGCCGCCGCCGGAATGCGGTCGTCCGCCGCCGCCGTGTCGTGCGCCACCACCCTGCCGTCCGCCGTGCTGCGGCCTGCGGCCGCCGAAGTCGCGCGAGGCGCGCTCGTGCTGGCGCGGTGCCTGCTCCTCGATGCCCTGCTCGGAGATCGCCGCGCCCGCGAGGCGTGCCTCGCGCGCGGCGTGCGCACCCGGGCCCGTCCCGGGCACGCTCGCGCGCACGCGCGTCGGGCCGCCCGCGACCGGCACGGAGTGCTTGATCAGGCGCTCGATGTCGCTGCAGGAACTCGCGCTCCTCGCGGTCGCAGAGCGAGATCGCGATGCCCTTCGCGCCCGGCGCGGCCCGTGCGGCCGATGCGGTGCACGTAGGTCTCGGGCACGTTCGGCAGCTCGAAGTTGACGACGTGCGTGATGCCGTCGACGTCGATGCCGCGCGCGGCGATGTCGGTCGCCACGAGCACGTGCAGGCGACCGGCGCGGAAGCTCTCGAGCGTGCGCTCGCGGTTGTTCTGGGCCTTGTTGCCGTGGATCGCCGCGGCGGTGATGCCGCCCTGCACCAGGCGCCGCGCGACCTTGTCCGCGCCGTGCTTGGTGCGCGTGAAGACCAGCGCGCGCTCGACCTCGGGGGCCGAGAGCAGCTCGGCCAGCAGCGTGGGCTTGCTGGCGCGGTCGACGAAGTGCACGCGCTCCTCGATCGCCTCGAGCGTGCTCGCGGGCGGCGTGACGAAGACCTTGACCGGGTTGTGCAGCATGCCGTCGGCCAGCTTCTGGATCGGCGGCGGCATGGTGGCCGAGAAGAACAGCGTCTGGCGCTTCTTGGGCAGCGTCGCGAGGATGCGCTTGACGTCGGGGATGAAGCCGAGGTCGAGCATGTGGTCGGCTTCGTCGAGGACCAGGATCTCGACCGCGCCCAGGCGCGCGTGGCGCTGACCCATCAGGTCGACGAGGCGGCCGGGGGTCGCGACGAGCACGTCGAGGCCGCGGTGCAGCGCGGCGACCTGCTTCGACTGGTTCACGCCGCCAAAGATCACGGCCACGCTGAGCTTGAGCCCGGCGCCGTAGGTCTCGAAGCTCGCGCCGACCTGCGCGGCGAGCTCGCGCGTGGGCGCGAGGATCAGGGAGCGCACGGTGTTGGGTGCGGCGCGGCGTCCGCCGGCCGAGAGCAGCTGCAGCATGGGCAGCGCGAATGCGGCGGTCTTGCCGGTGCCGGTCTTGGCGCAACCGAGCAGGTCGCGCCCTTCGAGCAGATGCGGGATGGCCTGCGTCTGGATCGGGGTCGGGGTGGTGTAGCCCGAATCGCGCACGGCTCGTTGGAGCGGCTCGATGAGCTGGAGACTGGAGAAAGTGTTCGTCAAAGGATCTCTTCTGAAAGTGAAGCGCCCCGGGGGAATCCCCGGGGCGCAGGAATAACGTGCACAGAATCTACCACGAAGCCGAGGCGCGCGCGAATCGGGCTCGCGAGCGCTAGGATCGGCCTCCGCCTGCACGGATGATCCACGACCTCGCACAGAAACGGCCCGCCGCGCTGCCCGGCTACGACCTGTGCGTGATCGGCTCGGGCCCGGCAGGCATGACCGTCGCCGCGGAGCTCGCGCGCTCGGGCCTGCGCGTGTGCGTGCTCGAGAGCGGGCGTGCCGGCGTGACGGCCTTCGCCGACCGGCTGCGGCGCGTCGAGAGCGAGGGCATCCGCATCAAGAGCTGGTCGCGCGAACGCGTGCTCGGCGGCACGTCGAGCAGCTGGGCCGGTCTCTCGAGCCCGCTCGAGCCGCTCGATCTCGCGCCGCGCCCGTGGGTGCCGCTCTCGGGCTGGCCGATCGCGCGCGCGGAGCTCGAACGCTGCTACGCGCTCGCGGCGCAGCGCTACCGCTTTCCCGGCGCCGCGGCGTTCGGGCGCGAGGGCTTCGGCGGACTGCGCGCGCGCGGCGAGCTCCAGCCGGGCTGGAACGGCCTCGCGGAGAAGGTCTTCCTGGCCGCGACGCCGCCACAGGACTTCGGCGCCGAGCAGCGCGCGATCTTCGAGCGCGAAGGGGTCGACCTGTACCTCGACGCGAGCGTCGTGCGCATCCTGGCCGAGCGTCCGAGCGTCCGGCGCGTGCGCGTGCGCAGCAGCACGGGCCACGAGCTCGAATTCGAGGCGCGCGCCTTCGTGCTGGCGACGGGCGGGATCGAGAACGCGCGCCTGCTGCTCGTCTCGGAGCTCGGCAACGAGCGCGATCAGGTCGGACGGCACCTGATGAACCACCCCAAGAGCTACTGCGGCGTGGTCGCGCTCGAGCGGCCCGTTACGGAGTTGCCATACTTCTTCGGCTGCATGTGGCGCGGCTTCGCCGGCTACGCCGGGCTGCGCATCGACGACGCCGGGCAGGAGCGCGACGGCCTGCTGGACTCGTATTGCCGCTTCGAACCGCTGTTTCCCTGGTCCGACAGCCCGGGCGTGGAGTCGCTGGTGGCCCTGGCGAAGCAGAGCCGCCTCGTGCTTGGGCAGCTGCGCCGCAGCGCCGATAAGGAACTCGTGGCCCTGCGCGACTACTCCGAGACGGGCGACGATTCGGAACTGCAGAACGAGCGCCGCGGACCCGCAGGATGGATGAGTCTCTCGTGGAATGTCGCGCGAGACATGCCGCGCGTCGGCCGCTACGCTTGGAATCGCCTCTTCGCTCGTGCGCGACCCGCGGTGCGTTCCATTCGGTTGCGCAATTTCATGGAGATGCAGCCCCAGCCCGAGAATCGCGTGCAGCTCTCGAATCAGAAGGACGAACTCGGCCTGCCGCTCGCGCACGTGCGGCACCAGTCGAGCGAGCTCGACCGGCGTTCGCTGATCGCGCTGCACGAGCGTCTGGCGCTGGAGCTGCCGCGCGCCGGGATTCGGGCGCCTCGAGAGCGATCTCGCCGGCGCGGATCCCTGGCCGATCAACCAGGACGCCTCGCACCACATGGGCACGACGCGCATGGGCAACGATCCCGCCGAGTTCCGTGGTCGACGCGCAGGGCCGCGTGCACTCGCTGGCAAACCTGTACCTCGCGGGCGCCTCGGTCTTCCCCACCAGCGGCTCGGCCAATCCGACCTTCACCATCGTCGCGCTCTCGATCCGCCTGGCCGAGCACCTGCGCGCCGAGCTCGGCGCTGCGGGCGGAGCCGCGTCCGCGTGAGCGCGCGCCGCGTCCTCGTCGTCGGCTCGGGCGCGCGCGTGCGCGAGACCGCGCTGCCGGCCTTCAGCAGCATGAGCTCGGGCTGCGAGCTGGCGGACATCCGTGCGCGCACGCCGAAGCGCATCGAGTGCAAGGACGCCTGCTTCACCGTGGGCGAGTTCGGCGCGCTGCGCGAGCAGGACCTGGAGGGCATCGACCTCGTCTACGTCGCGGTCGGCAAGCACGCCGTGCCCGAGGTGCTCGCGCGCCTTGCGCAGCTCGGCCCGCAGCGCTTCGACCTGCTGCTCGACACGCCGGTGCTGCAGCTCAAGCACTTCCGCCACGTCGAGCTGCTCGAGCGCTTCCGCGACGCCTGGGTGGCCGAGGACTGCACCGAGCTGCCCTGGATCGAGCCGGTGCGCGTCGCGATCGCGCACGGCGAGCTGGGCGAGGTCAGCGGCGCGCGCTTCCTGCGCTCGGCCTACGGCTACCATGCGATCGCGATCGCCAAGAAGCTCTTCGGCAGCGTGGTCACGAGCGCCACGCGCAAGGTCAAGGCCCACGCCACGGTCGAGCGCGAGCTTATCCTCGCCGACGGCAAGCGCGTGCTGGTGGTCGAGCCGCGCGACTACGCCAACGGCCACCTCGTGATCCAGGGCTCGCTGGCGCGGTTCTCCGACGCTCCCGAGCGCGAGAGCAGGTCGCTGCCGCTCTTGCCGCTGCTCGAGCACAACGAGTGCGTGGGCTTCCGCGCCGGCACGGGCACGAGCTGGCTCGACGAGGACGAGACGCTGCTGATGCTGGGCGACGATCCGGGCGCGCGCGTCACCGCGCGCATGGCGGGCATGAAGCGCGTCGGCTTCCTACGCCTCTTGCGCTCGATCTCCGCCGGCCGCGGCGCGTACCCGATCCGCGAGGGCCTGGACGACATGCTGATCGACTACTCGCTGGGCAAGTTCGGGCGCTGGATCGCGACGCCGCTGACCAGCGTGCGCAGCGCGCCGGCGCGCGCGCTCTTCAGCAGCGTGAGCCGCATCGCCGGACGCTAGACGCGGAGCTCGCGAGCGTCACAATGGGGGCATGCCGATCTTCCCCCTCCTCCTCCTCTGCCAGCAGGCAGCTTCCGCGCCCCAAGTCGTCTCGCTCGCGTCTCTCGATCTCGCCGCCGTGGAGCAGGAGTGGGGCGCGCCGCAGGCCAACCAGAGCGTCGAGAAGCACGCGCTCACGATCGGCGGGCGCAAGTTCGACTCCGGACTGGGCACGCACGCCAGCGGCCAGTTCGCCGTGCAGCTCGGCGGCGCGGCCTCGAGCTTCCACGCCTTCGTCGGCGCGGACGACGAGACGCTGCCCAAGCAGGGCTCGATCGCGTTCCGCGTGCTCGGCGACGGCAAGGAGCTCTGGAAGAGCGGCCTGATGCGCACGGGCGAACGCGGCCAAGGAGTGCCGCGTGGGGCTCGCGGGCGTGAAGACGCTGCTCTTGCTCGTCGATGACGGCGACGACGGCAACAGCTACGACCACGCCGACTGGGCCGAGGCGACGATCGAGGCCGCCGCCGGCGCGAAGATCGCCGCCGTGACGCCGCCGCACGAGGATCCCCTCGTGCTGACGCCGGTCGCGGGTCCCGAGCCGCACCTGCGCGGCGCGCGCGTGACCGGCGTGCGCCCCGGACATCCGTTCCTCTTCGGCATCCCCGCCACGGGCGAGCGGCCGCTGAGCTTCTCCGCCGAGGGCCTGCCCGCGGGACTCGCGCTCGACGCCGCGAGCGGCCGCATCTCCGGCACGCTCGCCCAGAAGGGCGAGTACCGGGTCATCCTGACGGCGAAGAACGCGCGCGGCAGCGACGAGCGCGTGCTGCGCATCGTCTGCGGCGACCAGATCGCGCTCACGCCGCCGATGGGCTGGAACAGCTGGAACTGCTTCGCCAGCGCCGTCGACGACGCCAAGGTCCGCGCGGCCGCCGACGCGATGGTCGCGAGCGGCCTCGCGCAACCACGGCTGGACGTACATCAACATCGACGACTGCTGGGAAGCGGGCCGCGACGCCGAAGGGCAACATCCTCTCCAACGAGAAGTTCCCCGACATGAAGGCGCTGGCCGACTACATCCACTCGCAAGGGCCTGAAGCTTCGGCATCTACTCCTCGCCCGGCCCGACGACCTGCGCCGGGCTTCGACGGCGAGCTACCAGCACGAGGAGCAGGACGCCGACACTTACGCCGAGTGGGGCTTCGACTACCTGAAGTACGACTGGTGCTCCTACGGCGACATCGCGCCAAGGAGACCACGCTGGCCGCCTACCAGAAGCCCTACCAGCGTGCATGCGCGCCGCGCTCGACAAGGCGCCGCGCGACATCGTCTTCAGCCTCTGCCAGTACGGCATGGGCGACGTCTGGGAATGGGGCGCCGAGGTCGGCGGCAACTGCTGGCGCACGACCGGCGACATCACCGACACCTGGTGCAGCATGTCGGGCATCGGCTTCGCGCAGACCGGCCACGAGAAGTTCGCCGGCCCCGGCCACTGGAACGACCCGGACATGCTCGTCGTCGGCAAGGTCGGCTGGGGCAACCTGCACCCGACCCAGCTCACGCCCAACGAGCAGTACACGCACATCAGCGCTCTGGTGCCTGCTCTGCTCGCCGCTGCTGATCGGCTGCGACATGACGCAGCTCGACGACGTTCACGCTCAACCTGCTGACCAACGACGAGGTGCTCGACGTCAACCAGGATCCGCTCGGCAACCAGGCCGCGCGCGTCGCGCAGCAGCGGCGAGACCGAGGTCTGGGCGAAGAAGATGGAGGACGGCTCGCACGCCGTCGGCCTGTTCAACCGCGGCCAGGCCGAGGCGCCGGTCAGCGTGAGCTGGAAGGAGCTCGGCCTCAAGGGCCCGCAGAAGCGTGCGCGACCTCTGGCGCCAGAAGGACCTCCCCGTCTCGGACAGCTCGTTCTCCGCGACGGTCGCGCGCCATGGCGCGGCGCTCGTGCGCCTCGTCCCGACCAAGGCCCGCTGAGCTTCCGCCATGGCCACGAAGCGCAAGGCACGCCGCAAGAAGGTCGCACCCTCCTCGCGCGGACTCGGCCCGCGCGAAGTTCGCGCCGAGAACCCGCCCGCCGCGATCGAAAGGCTCGCCGCCACTCCCTTCCAGCGCGAACGCCGTATAGAAGGACCTCGGCATCGTGGGCCGGCCCTGCGTCCGCGACCTGTGGCGCCAGGCGGGCATCGGCAGCCGTTCCGAAATGTACGCGATCCAGCTCCCCCGTCACGGCGCGGCGCTGCTGCACCTGTATCCCGAGCGCGGACACTGAGAGCGCTGCGCGTCAGTTGACCCAGCTGATCGCGAACCCGTTCGAGACATTGAATGTGGAACCCTGCGGGGCCGGGCAGAAGCTCGCGCTCGGATCGCGGTAGCAGACCTGGTAGTAGCGCGTCGATCCGGCCGCGATCGGGTCGCTGAGCTGCGCCGAGCGCGCGGAGATCGAGAGCTGGCCCGCCTGCGGCACGCTCAGGCTCCCGCCGGACGCGTTGTGGGCGTAGAGGCGCTTCATCTGGCCGCCGAGACAGCGCACTCCGTCGCCGAAGTTCGCGGGCACGATCGCCGCGTTGCCTTGCAGCACGATGCTCAGGGACGTGGGCAGCTCGCCACTGACCGAGAGCCGCACGCTGTCCGCGCCGAGCTGCGGCAGGCCGGTGGCCACGAGCAGCGCACCGCCCGTCGCGATCGAGTTGTCGCAGCCGTGGTGCAAGGCGCCGGTGTTCGAGCAGGGGCATGCCGCGCTGCTGCCGTCCCCACCGCAGAAGCTCGAGAGGTGCGGCGCAATGCGCGCGACCACGAAGCCGTTGCCTGCCGCGATCTGCGTGTACTCGCTCTCGAGCGGCAGCAGAGGCACGTCGCACTGGCCGACGATGTTGCTCCCCCATGCCACGACCGCGCTATCGTCCAGCCGCGCAACGCTGAGGCCGGATCCGGCAGTGATCTCCGCGTAGGAGCCCCCCGTCGGCAGCGCGGGAACGTTGAGCGCGCCGAAAGCGCCCGAGCCCCAGGCCTGGACCATCCCGTTGTTCCGGAGGCCCAGCGAGTGGTACTCGCCCAGGCTCACGTCGACGAAGCCGTAGCCGCCGGGCGCATTGCACTCGCCGTAGGCGTTGTATCCCCACTGCACGAGGGAACCGTCGTTCATCAGCGCCGCGAGATGCCAGTCGCCCGAGTCGAGCTTGGCGCACCAGGTCCCCGGAAGGAACGCCGGTATGCCGAGCGCACCGTATGAGTTCGATCCGAAGACGACCACGGAGCCGTCGCTGCGGAGCAGACCCGTGTGCCGCTGACCGGCGGCGACGCTGATGTAGGTGAGCCCGGATGGAGCGGGCGGAATCGTGCACTGGCCATCGCTATTCGAGCCCCAGGCCACCACCACCCCGTCGCTGCGCAGCGCGGCCGTGTGCTGGCCTCCGGGCGAGACCTGGATGTAGTGGAGTCCCGGCGGCGAAGCGAGCATGTCACACTGGCCGGAGTAGTTGTCGCCCCACTCGACGAGCTGGTTGTCGCTGCGCAGCGCGGCGATAAACCCGGCGCAGGCGCGGACGTCGGTGTACTCGACCCCCGCCGGCACGCGTGGGATGTCGAGCTGGCCCAGCTGGTTGTCGCCCCAGGAGTAGACGCTGCCGTCGCTGAGCAGCGCCACGGTGAAGAACTCGCCGGCGCGGATGTCGACCACGGTCGTGCCGGGCGGGAACGCCGGGACTTCGCGCTCGTGGTACCAATTCTCGCCCCAGGCCACCACGCTGCCGTCGCTCCGGCGCGCAACGCTGTGGCCGGCCCCTGCCGCTACTTGCACGTAGCTGAGTCCGGGCGGGAGCGCGGGGACGTTGCACTGTTGATCGTGGTTCCAGCCGAACGCGACGACATGCCCGTCGCTGCGCAAGGCGAGGCTGTGGTATCCGCCTGCCGAGGCTTGCACGTAGCTCATGCCGGCCGGAAGCGAGGGCACGTTGAGCTGGCCGTAGCTGTTCGCGCCCCAGGCGAGCAGCGACCCGTCGCTGCACACTGCCAGCGCGTGCGGCGCCCACTGCACTCCTCCGATCGAGAACGAGGTGAAGCTCGTGCCGGGAGGAGGCGCGGCCTGAGCGGGGTACATGTTCGCGCCCCAGAACTCGAGCAGGCCGTCGCTGCGCAGCGCGAGGCTGCTCCACCAGCCCGCATCCACGGCCGTGAAGCTCACGCCGGGCGGCAACGCCGGCACGTTGCACTGGCCTTCGCCATTGTCCCCGATGGCGTCGAGCAGACCGTCGCTGCGCAACGCGAGCGTGTGGCCGTAGCCGCCCGCAAGGTTCGTGTAGCTCGTCCCCGGCGAAAGCGCGGGCAGCGCGAGCTGCAGGTAGGCGTTCCATCCCCAGTCCACGAGCATTCCGTCCGTGCGGTAGGCGAACGCGTGCGAGCCGCCCGTGAAGATGCTCGAGAAGGCTTGCTGCGCGTGCCGGGAGTCCCCGTGCATCCCGCCCCAGACAAGGACCCCCGACTGCGCCTGCGCGGACTTGAATTCGCAGACCGATAACGCCGACAGGAGGATCCCGGCGCGAGCGAACGCGAGCTTCATGATTGCCTTTCCTGCGCGGCTCGGGGGGCCGCACTCAACTCTGATTGCGGGAGCGCCGAGCCTCCCCAGATCAGGGCGCCTGGAACTCCTCGCACCATCCTATCCTGCCGGCGAGATACCGTCACGGCCAGGCGCAGTGCACAGCCGGGGTGGACCTCCCGGCGATATCTCAGGACAATGGACTCCATGGCCACGAAGCGCAAGGCACGCCGCAAGAAGGTCGCACCCTCCTCGCGCGGACTCGGCCCGCGCGAAGTTCGCGCCGAGAACCCGCCCGCCGCGATCGAAAGGCTCGCCGCGGAGGTCGAAGCCGATGGTGCCGCCGTGATCGGCACCTACCGCGAGCCGCTCGGCGGCAGCTGGCAGCTTTTCGTCGCGCTGCCGATCGAGAGGGTCGCGCCCACTCCGTTCCAGCGCGACCTCTCCGACGCGCACTTGAAGCGCCTGGTCACGCGCATCGAGGAGGTCGGCCGCTTCCTCGATCCGATCATCGCCGTGCGACGCGACGACGGCACCTACTGGACGCCCAACGGCAACCACCGCCTGCACGCGCTCAAGGAGCTCGGCGGCAAGACCGTCGTCGCCCTGCTCGTGCCCGAGGCCGAGCTGGCCTACCGCATCCTCGCGCTCAACACGGAGAAGGCGCACAACCTGCGCGAGAAGGCGCTCGAGGTGATCCGCATGGCGCGCGACCTCGCCGCCTCCGATTCCGGCGCCGAGAAGGATCACGCGCTCGTCTTCGAGGAGCCCGCGCTGCTCACGCTCGGCATCTGTTACGAACAGAACGGCCGCTTCGCGGGCTCCGTCTACCGCCCGATCCTCGTGCGCACCGACGAGTTCATGTCCGCCAAACTCGCCAAGGCCATCACGGAGCGCGAAGGCCGCGCCAAGAAGCTGCTCGAGCTCGACGAGGCCGTCAACGCCGCCGTGAAGAAGCTCAAGGAGCGCGGCTTCGAGAGCCCCTACCTCAAGTCCTTCGTCGTCGCGCGCATCAACTTCCTGCGCTTCGCCAAGGGCGAGATCGACTTCGACTCCGCCATCGAGCGCATGCTCGCCTCCGCGAAGAAGTTCGACGCCGGCAAGATCAAGACCGACGACGTCGCGCGCTCGGGCGGGGTCGTGGAGGAGTAGAAGGGCCGAAACCCGACAATACGGTGCCAGTCCAATTCTTCCCGGGTTTCCTGCGCTGCGCAGCAGCTGCCGGTTGCGCCGGGGAAACCCGGGAAGAATTGGACTGGCACCGTATTGTCGGGTTTCGGCGATCGCGGGGGCTCGCCTACCGCGGATCGATCAGTGGAGCTCGATCGTCGTCATCTCTCCCTCGCGCACCTCGATCGTCGCCAGCGGATGCTCGATCTTCTCGCCTGGCGGGTGCGGCTCGTCGGTGATCAGCACGCGGCCGCGCGGGATCCAGCGCTCGCCAATGAGGCCAGCTTCACGCGGCCGGAAGTAGCTGCTCGCGCGCAGTTCGCCGGGGCCCGGCGCGAAGCAAAACAAGTGCTGCGTGTTCGGCGAGACCTGGCCCGAGAGCCGCGCGAATCCGATTTCGCCCGACCAGTGCGCGCCGTCCGCCCCGAGCTCGACGATGTCGCTTACCTGCGCCGCACCCCAGCGCGGGTCGTCGCACTCGAGCAGCAGTCGGTAGCGCCCGTAGCCGTGCGTCCGCAGGCGGAAAGTCGAGTCGAGGCGCAGCATGCCGCGGATGCTCTGGCGCTCCACCTGGCTGCTTTCCGAGAGCGGCACGAGCTGGGCCGACCAGATTCCGGGCGGGTCGGCGCGCACGCAGAAGCGTCCCTCGACAAAGGTCTCCTCGAGCGGCGGCAACTCGCAATCGACGACGCGGGTCCGGCCCTCCTCGACGAGGATCTGCACGCGCGCCGGCTGGGCCTCCTCGCTCTCGTGCCAGGTCCAGTCGCGCACCGCGGGCGGAGGCTGCGGCGCGAGCTGCCAGCGGCCGGGAGCGAGGTGCTCGAACCGGAAACGGCCTTGCGGGTCGACGAGCGCCTCGCACAGGCAGCCGAAGCCGCTCGAGGCAACGATGCGCCAGCCCGCGAGCGAGCGCGGAGGGGAAGCGACCAGCCGGCCGTCGATCGAGCCGCCGGGTGTGAGAGCCAGCTCGAGACCTTCGCGCGCATCCAGGTTTCCCAGATCGAGCGGGCCGAGGACGGCAGCAGCCCAGCCGCGCGCCTCGGCGACGAGCATGAAGCGCCCGCCTGCGCGGAGTTTCGTCGCGCGCGGTGCGCCGAGCGTGAAGCGGCCCTCGGCGGCCGAGTTCGCCTGCCATTCGGGGACCGGATCGACCTCCTCGGTCCATCCGCCCGCTCGCTCGTCGTCCGCGAGCGGCTCGAAGTGCACGCCCGGCTGCGCCAGTTCGAGCAGACGCAGGTGCGCGCCTGCGAAGCCCTGGCCGTTCGCCGTGACGCGCCCGCGCAGGCCAGCGCCGCGCTGCAGGCGGAACTCGAGCTCGAGCGGCGCGCTCCCTGGCTCGAACGGGCCCTGCTGCGCGCGTTCGAAGCCCTGCCCATCGACGAGCACGCTGTAGCTCGCCTGCGGTTCGCGCATCGTGGCCCTGCCCTCCGAGTCCGTCGTTGCTCTGCAGGCGAAGTGCAGCGGGCGATCGTCGAGCAGGTAGGCGAAGACGGGCGTGCTGCCGAGCGGTTCCCCGCTCTGGTCGCGCACCAGCACGCGCAGCTGTGTCGCCGTCTTGAACTGCAACACGAGTTCGCCCTCGCCGGTGCGGACTTCACGCACGAGCTCCGCGAATCTCGCCCCGCCATCCTCCAGTGCGTGCACTCGCAGGAGTGTCCCGGGCTCGCGCGTGTGGAACTCGAAGCGCCCGTCCGCGGACGTGATCCGCTGCTCGTCGTAGTCCGCTATCCCGCTCTCGGCGACGAGCATCGCGCGCGCGCCCGCGCATGGCTTGCCATCGGGCTCGAGCACCCGACCCGCCAGCGTGCGCGCGGGCTCGGCGGCTCCGAGCACAAGTGTAATCGGGCCGGCCTGCGCTCCGCCGCGCACGGGTATGCGTTCGCTCGCCATCCAGGGGCGCGCCGTGTCGGTCGCCAGGACGATCCACCAGCCTTCGGGGAGCTGCGCGAAGGCAAAGCTGCCGTCGCCGGCGCAGCGCATGCGGCGTGGTCCCTCCAGCACGAACCGGCCCGGACCCATCCAGGTGTCCTGGTCCTCGCTCAGGGACTCCTGCGTCGCGATCACGAGCGCACCGGAGAGCCCGCGGCCGGCGCTGTCGCAGACACGGCCACGCAATTCGCCCGCAGAGAGGAGTACGAGATCACCCAGCCAGTTGGTCTGACCGGCATGCAAACGGACCACGCTCGTCGTGTCCGAGTGCCCGTCCGCGCTGGCGACGAGGTTGCTCTCGGGCTGCTGCACGAGTCGCTCGGCGTCGGCCTCCGCGATCACCAGCAGCAGTGCGCCGCTGGCATCGGAGACCGGCCCCGGCTCGGATCCTGCGAGCGCGAGCCGTGCGCCCGAGAGCGGATGACCGTCGTCATCCACGGCGCGCGCGACGACGCGTGTCGTGCCGGTCGTCGCGCCCTCCGTCACAGGCGAGGCGGCGTCCCTGCGCCCGGCCTCTGCGCCCGCGCCTCTGCTTTCGACGGGCGCCGCCTCCTCCGGTCCCGCGATCCCGGAGGGTCCAACGAGCGCACCCGGGCTTGCTTCGCGGCCAGCGCCAGCCTGCCATGCCTGCCAGCCCAGCACGACCAGCGCCGCAACAGCGACGCAGCCAAAGGCCCATTTCACACCCATGATCGTCAGCGCTCCCCACGCGGCCATCGGCCCGTGCACCGTCCCCGCGATCGGCAGCAGCGCCTGGCGCCAGTCGCGGCCCTCGCGCTCGAGCCGCGGCCGCACGCGCGCGCGCAACTCCTCGATGCCGCGCGTGAGCCGCGCGCGCACCGTGCCGGCCGGCACGCCGGTTTTGCGCGCGATCGCGCCGGCCGGGAGGCCATCGAAGAAGTGCAGGATCAGCGTCGAGCGGTAGGGCTCCGGCAGTCCGCGCAGCGTGCGCAGCACCAGCTCGGAGAGCTCGAGTCGCTCCGCGATCTCGTCGGGACGCGGGCTCTGCGTCTCCCCTGCCGAGGCGTTCTCCCGCTCGCCGCGTCGCGCTTCCGCGCGCCGCCAGCCGAGCGCGAGCCGCCGCACGACGCCCGAGAGGAACGCGCCCCCCTGCGCGGCGCGCTCGCGGCGCTCGAGCGCCACCACCCACGCATCCTGCACGAGATCATCCGCTGTCGAGGCATCGCGCACGAGCGCCCGCGCGAGGCGCCGCAGTGCCTTGCCATCGCGCTCGAGCTCCGCCTCGCCCCCCGGATTCCAGCCCGCTGCCATCGTGCACCACTATGGCGCGGGGATCCGAGGTTGCTGCAAGAGCTGCCGAATTCAGCCCCCCTCCCCGAGCTCTCAGCGAGCCGCGAGTTGCGCTTCGAGCACCTGGATGCGCGCCCGCAACGACTCGAGCAGCGGCGCGACCTCGCTTTCGAGGACTCGCGGATGGATGTGCTGCGGGCAGTTCACGTCCCAGGCCTCGATCGTGAACACGATCGCGCGCTCGGGCCTGGCGTCGTAGCTCGCATCGGCGAGGCGCGCGAGGAGCTTCGGATCGTCGGTCACGACGCGCGCCGTGCCCCAGATCTTCACGCGCTGGCTGTTGGCGTAGTCCATCAGGAACACGAACACGCGCGGGTTCTCGCTCAGGTTGCCGGTGCTGATGTACTGGCGGTTGCCGCCGAAGTCGGCGAAGGCGAGCGTGCGCTCGTCGAGCACCTTCAAGAAGCCCGTCGGCCCGCCGCGGTACTGGATGTACGGCTGGCCGCTCGCGTTCGCCGTGCCGAGGTAGAACATGTCGAGCCCGGCGAGGAAGCCCGCGAGATCGGGCGTGACCTCGGTGCTCCAGCCGCCGCTCTTCTCCATGCGCGCGTAGGAGGCGCGCGAGCCTGCCGCGGACTGGAGCGCCTTGACCGCGGGGGTGAAGGCGATGTCGCTCGGGATCGGGTTCTTCATGGCGCGCCTCCCCTCTTCAGCGCACGTCCGGGATGTCGGGCCCATCGGCGGGCCGCGGCCCCGGCGCCGACCAGAGGAAACGCCGCTCGTCCGCACGGATGTCGACTTCGTTGATGCTCGCCTCGCGGCGCGCCATGCGGCCGTCCGCGGCGAACTCCCAGAGCTCGTTGCCGTAGGCGCGATGCCAGTTCCCGGCCTCGTCGTGGAACTCGTACTGGAAGCGCACCGCGATGCGGTTCTCGCCGAAGGCCCAGAGGGATTTCACCAGGCGGTAGTCGCGCTCGCGCTCCCACTTGCCGCGCAGGAAGGCGCGGATCTCCTCGCGGCCGTTCAGGAACTGGCTGCGGTTGCGCCAGACGCAGTCCTCGGTGTACGCGAGCACGACGCGGTCGGCATCGCGAGAGTTCCAGGCATCCTCGGCGGCGCGCACTTTCGCGCGCGCCGCCTCGAGGGTGAAGGGCGGGATCAGGATGGGAGTCTTCATGGCGGCTCAGAGGCTCTGCTGCTTCACGAGACCGGGCCAGTTCGCGAGCGCCTTGGCGAGGTTGCCGGCGAAGTCGGCATTGAAGCCCTTCAGGATCTCGGGGTTGAGGTTGAGGTAGAGCTTGCCCTCGCGCACCTGCCAGGTGCGGATGTCGACGGGCAGGATCTTGCCGATCGCGACCCCGAAGGCGCAGAAGCCGCCGAACTGCGGCAGGTAGCTCTCGGGCTTCTCGACGAAGAGCTGCTTGTGCTCTTCGCTGGCGAAGAAGTAGGTCGCGCCCTCGTGCTCGGCGCTGATGAAGGGCGAACCGCTCACGGCCTTCGAGTCGCTGAAGAACGCGACCGGGTCGTAGCCGCTGAGTGCGACCGTGCTGGCTCCGGAGACGTTCACGAGCGCCGCCTGCTTGCCGCTCGCGGGCTTCGCCACGGCCGTTTGCTGCTTCACCAGGCCGGGCCAGTTGGCGTTGGCCTTGGCAAGGATCCCCGCGATGTCCGCGTCGAACTGCTTGCGGATCTCGGGGCTCAGGTTGAGGTACAGCTTGCCGTCGCGCACCAGCCAGGTGCTGATGTCGACCGGCAGCAGCTTGTCGAGCGAAGCTCCGAAGGCGCAGAAGCCGCCGAACTGCGGCACGTAGGAATCCGGCTTGGCGGAGAAGAGCTGCTTGTGCTCTTCGCTGGCGAAGAAGTACGTCGCCCCCTGGTGCTCGGCCGAGATGAAGGGTGAGCCGTTGACCGGCTTCGAGTCGGTGAAGAACGCGACCGGGTCGTAGCCGCTGAGCGCGACCTTGCTCGCGCCCGAGACGTTGACGAGGTCACCGGCGAAGGAACTGACGGAGAGCAGCGCGAGCGCTGCGATGGAACGGAGGAGGGTCTTCATGGTCATGTCTGGAGTATTCGGAGTCTTCGGTGTGGTACGGGACACGAGAAACGTTCAGAGCGCAGGAGCGACAGGGAAGTCGATCTCTGTGCCGGCGACGTGGTTGAAGTAGTTCGTGAAGAGATTGAGCGCGACGTTCGCAACGACCTCGGCGATCGCGTCGTCGCCGAAGCCCGCCGCGCGCACGCGAGCGAGATCGGAGGCGTCAACGCGGCCGCGCTTCTCGACCACGACCTTGGCGAAGGCGAGCAGCGCGTCGGTGCTGGCGTCGGCGGCGTGGCCCTTGCGCGCGGCGAGGATCTGATCCGGGGCAAGGCCGACGAGCTTGCCGATGGTCGAGTGCGCCGCGAGGCAGTAGCCGCACTCGTTCGCCTGGGCGACCGCGAGCGCGATCTGCTCGCGCACCTTCGTGGGAAGCGCGCCCTTCGAGAGCGCGCCGCTCATCTGCAGGTAGGCGTCGAGGACCGCGGGAGCGCGGACCATCGCACGGGTCATGTTCGGGACGAGGCCGAGCTTGCCCTTGACGGCGGAGAGCAGTTCCTTGGCTTGGCCGGCGGCGGATTCGGGGGCGACGAGGGTGAAGGCGGTCATGGTCTGTCTCCGGGTTGTTCGAGGGGTTGGAGGCGCACGCACGTGGCGCCGACACGTCCTGGATAGCACGCGCCGTGCCGCTGGACGAAATCCGATGTAACCAATTGCCACATAGGCCTTTGAGTGCTCGCATGGCCAGCGCAGGATGCGACGAGTCTTCGTTGTTCAACGACTACTCGCTGTCTGACAACGACTTTTCGTGCAGACTCAGCCCATGCCAAGCGCCCCCCCGCTGTTCAGGGACCCCAAGCAGATCCTGCTCGCCCTGGCGGAGACGCGCACGCTTGCCGAACTGCTCGCGCTGGTCGTCGAACGCCTCGCTGCCTCGCCGCGCATCGCGCTGGCGCGGGTGTGGCTCGTCCGCCCGGGGGACCTGTGCGAAACCTGCCGCTTCCGGAGCGAGTGTCCCGACCGCACGAACTGCCTGCACCTCGTCGCCAGCGCCGGCAACCCGCGCGCCCGGCCCGCGCCCGACTGGAGCGGCATCGGCGGCGAGTTCCGGCGCTTCCCGATCGGCGTGCGCAAGGTGGGCCTGATCGCCTCGAAGGGGCAGGCGATCGAAGTGCGCGACGAGCTCGCCTCCTCGAACTGGATCGTCGACGCGGAGTGGGCGCGGCGCGAGGGGCTCGACGGGTTCGCGGGCGAGCCCCTCGTGCACCGCGGCAAGGTGCTCGGCGTGCTGGCCGTCTTCTGCCGCGGCGCGATCGAGGAGGGCTGCCTCGACTGGCTGCGCATGATCGCCAACCACGTCGCCGCGGCAATCGTCAACGCGCGCGCCTTCGACGAGATCGAGGCGCTGCGCGCGCGCCTCGAGTGGGAGAACGACTACCTCAAGCAGGAGGCGCGCGAGTCCCAGCCGCTGGGCGAGATCGTCGGCACGAGCCCGGCGCTCGAGGCCGTCGGGCGCAAGATCAGCCTCGTCGCGCCCACGAACTCGGCCGTGCTGATCCTGGGCGAGAGCGGCACGGGCAAGGAGCTTGTCGCGCGAGAGATCCACCGCCAGAGCCCGCGCGCGGAGAGACCGATGATCAAGGTCAACTGCGCCGCCATCCCGCGCGAGCTCTTCGAGAGCGAGTTCTTCGGTCACGCGAAGGGCGCGTTCACGGGCGCGCTGCGCGACCGCGCCGGGCGCTTCGAGCTGGCGCACGGCGGCACGCTGCTGCTCGACGAGGTGGGCGAGATCCCGCTCGAGCTGCAGGCAAAGCTCTTGCGCGTGCTGCAGGAGGGCGAGTTCGAGCGCGTCGGCGAGGAGCGCACGCGCAAGGTGGACGTGCGCGTGATCGCGGCCACGCACCGCGACCTGCGTCGCGAGGCCGAGGCCGGCCGCTTCCGCTCCGACCTCTACTACCGCCTGAGCGTCTTTCCGATCGAGGTGCCGCCGCTGCGCGAGCGGACCGAAGACGTGCCGCTGCTCGCGGAGGTCTTCCTCGCCACGGCTGCGCGGCGCCTCGGGCGCAAGGCGCCGAAGCTCACGCGTGCCGTCGTGCAGCGGCTCCAGCGCTATCCCTGGCCGGGCAACGTGCGCGAGCTGCAGCACGTCATCGAGCGCGCGGTGCTGACCTCGCCGGGGGCCGCGCTCGAGGTCGAATTGCTGGACACGGCGCCCGCGCGCGCCGCTTCGAGTCCCGCGGCGAAGGAGGCGGCGATCGTGCGCACCGAACTCGAGCTGCGCCAGCTCGAGCGCGAGAACCTGCGCGCCGCGCTCGCCGCGGCGGGCGGCAAGATCTACGGCAAGGGCGGCGCGGCCGAGCTGCTCGGCGTGCGGCCCACGACGCTGTCTTCGCGCATGAAGGCGCTCGGTCTCGACAATCGCAGCTTGCGCCGCGAATCGCGCAGCTAGCGGTTGCGGGCCCGGCCGACGCAGCCCGAAGAGTACGTGGTGGAGGTGAAAGCGAGGCTGGCACGGTATTGTCGCGCGCATGCTGCAATCGCTTTCGATCGCCGGGGCCGTGCTGATCCTGATCGCGTATGCCGCGAGCCAGAGTGGACGCCTCGGGCGCAGGGACGTCGCCTACAACCTGATGAACCTCGCGGGCTCGGCCGTGCTCGCGTGGGTCGCGCTCGACGGGCAGCAGTGGGGCTTCCTGCTGCTCAACGGCTGCTGGGCGCTGCTCAGCGTTCCGCCGCTGGTGAGGCTCGCGACGGCGCGCTGAGGGGACGAGCTCCTGCGCCGTCCTGCGTAGAGGCGTCTACGCAGCTCGTCCTGCGTATTGCCGGGTCCTTCGAGCGTCGCCTAGCGTGGAGTTCTTCGTTCGTCCGAATCCACGGAGGCCACGATGCGATTCCAGCTGCGCGCGTTCGTTTCCACCTTCCTCCTCTTCTCCGTCCTGGCCACCGGCGCGCGCGCGGCCGGGCAAACGCAGGTGAGCGTGCTCGACCCGACGCCGGGCGCGACGCTCGTGCGCGTGTCGTTCGCCGGCTATGACGCGCGCAGCGTCGGCATCGGCGGCACGAACTGGCTCGAGCTCTCCGTCGCCGGCGAGGGCTACACGAACGAGGTCGGTGCCCCGCGCCTGCCGCGCATCTCGCGCAGCCTGGTCGTGCCCGACGAGCAGGACGTGGACGTGCGCGTGGTGTCGTCGCGCTTCCACGAGATCGCGAACGTGGGCGTCGCCCCGGCGCGCGGGCCGATCCTGCGCACGCAGGACCCGGCCTCGGTGCCCTACGCCTTCGGTCCGGAGTACGCGCGCAACGCGTGGTACCCGGCCGAGCCGGCCAGCATGCGCGCGCCCTACGTGATGCGCGACGTGCGCGGCGCGGTGCTCGACGCGAACGTGCTGCAGTACAACCCGCTCACGCGCGTGCTGCGCGTCTACGACGAGCTCGTCCTGCGCGTCGAGGCGCGCGGCGTCCTCGGCACGAACCCGCTCGACCGCACGAACGCGCCCGACCGGCGCGACGCGTCCTTCGAGGAGCTCTACCGCGGGCAGTTCCTCAACTACGGCACGCAGAGCCTCGTCCCCATCACGCAATCGGGCGGCCTGCTGGTGATCTCCAACGCCGCCTTCCTGGCCGAAATGCAGCCCTTCGTCGACTGGAAGAACTCGCGCGGCATCCCCACCACGCTCGTCAGCGTCGCGACCATCGGCAACAACGCCAGCGCGATCAAGAACTACGTCCAGCAGCTCTACAACACGAGCAACCTCTCCTTCGTGCTGCTCGTCGGCGACAGCGTCGAGGTCGCCAGCGGCTCGTTCCTCGGCGGCGCCTCCGATCCCTTCTATGCGACGCTCACGCCCGACGACTACCCCGAGCTGATCGTGGGCCGCTTCTCGGCCCAGACCACGACGCAGGTGCGCACGCAGGTCGAGCGCTCGATCCGCTACGAGCAGCAGGACCACTCGCTCGCGAGCGGCGGCTGGAGCACCTTCGGCATGGGCATCGCCTCGGATCAGGGGCCCGGCCACTACGGCGAGTACGACTTCCAGCACATGAACAACATCCGCGCCGACGAGCTCGCCTACGGCTTCGCCACCGTGGACCAGGTCTACGACCCGACCGCCACCAAGGCGATGATCACCAACGGGCTCAATGCCGGCCGGCGCCTGGTCAACTACTGCGGCCACGGCTCCGACACGAGCTGGGGCACCACCGGCTTCAACAACACCGACGTCGGGCTGCTCGCCAACGAAGGCCACCTGCCCTTCGTCTGCAGCGTCGCCTGCGTCAACGGCAACTTCCCGGGCCAGACCTGCTTCGCCGAGGCCTGGCTGCGCGCGACGCACAACGGCCAACCCTCGGGTGCCGTCGGCGCCTACATGTCCTCAATCAACCAGTACTGGGACGAGCCTATGTACGCGCAGGACGAGGCCACCGACCGCTTCTGCGCCGAGACATGGTGGGGCGTCGGCGCGCTCTGGTACGCCGGCTCCTGCCACATGATGGAGCTCATGCCCGGCTCGGGCCACGACATGTTCATGACCTGGATCGTCTTCGGCGATCCGTCGCTGCGCGTGCTCGGCACGCAGCCGCCTCCGCCGACGGCCTACGGCACGGCCAAGCCCACCTCGATCGACACGCTGCCCTCGATCGGCCGCTTCGGACCCGCGAGCGCTTCCTCCGACAGCTTCCACCTCACCTGCAACGTCGGTCTGCCCAACCACATGGGCCTGCACTTCCGCGGCAATGCATCGGGATCGATTCCCTGGCAGGGCGGAACCCTGTGGGTCCAGCCGCCCCTCGTGCGCGGTCCGCTGTTCACCTTCGACACCTACGGCACCGTGGTCGAGTCGGTCGTCTTCGGCCCCAGCGACATCGGTCACACCTACTACTACCAGTACTACGGCCGCGATCCGCTGGCCGCCGACGGCACGGGCGTGATGATCTCGAACGCGCTCTCCGTCGACGTGCTCCCCTAGCGAAACCCGACAATGCGGTGCCAGTCCAATTCTTCACGGGTTGGATGGGTGCCCGAACAGCGCGCGGAAGAAGCTGACCTCGCGGTCGTCCCTCCGCGCGCTGTGGTTCCCAGGCTGCCGCTCGCCCTGCTGGTCGTCGTCCTCGGACTCTGGATCTGGGATGGACGCAACGACGCAGCACACGAGGCTGTTGCACGCTTGCACCTCGAGGGTCCCGCATTCCTGCTGCTCGAAAGCGCGAAGGGCAGTTGGAGCCTCGAGTGGCCCGAGTGGCCAGCAGCCAAGGGCGAGCCCTATCTGTACGTGAGGGGCCCCCCCTACCACCGAAGCGGTGAGCCGGCGCCGCTCGATCTGCACTTGCGCGTCGATCCAACTGACGCCGTCCGACCAGGCGAGGCCTGTCCAATCGACGCTTCGGGCTGGTTCGAAGCAGGGAATGGTTGGGACTTCGACACGGTGGCGACGCTCGTTCCGGGGCGAGCGCGTTCTGTCGAATACGAGGTGCGACGCGACGAGTCACGCGATTCCCCTGCCGCGACCTTGCGCATCGAGGGCTGGGACGACGGGTTTCTCGAGGAGGGACTGTCCGTGGGGATCTTCCTGCGCAACCTCATGGCCCTCGTGATCGCGATCCCGCTCTGCATCTGGTTCGGAGTCGCTTGGCGCAAGCGCTGGAAGGCAGCGCGACCAATCTCAGCTGCGCCGCAGTAATTGGGGAAGAATTGGACTGGCACCGTATTGTCGGGTTTCAGCGCAGGGGCTTGCGCAGCGAGCGCCACGGCTCGTCCATCGAGACGTCGATCAGCGCCGGGCCGGTGATGATGGCGGGCGAGAGGACGGCGAGGAACACCGCGGGCTCGTCGAAGTCGTTGTAGCTGCCGTGCACCTCGTCCATCGGGACGTGCGCGAGTTCGCCGGCGCGCATGATGCGCTGCTGCTTGCCGACCCACTGTTCGATGCGGCCGGAGAGGTAGTAGATGAACTCTTCCATGTGCGGGTGACGGTGGAAGGCGTGCGCCTTGCCGGGCGGCATCGTGACGCGCACGAGTTGCAGGAGCTTCGAGTCGGTCAGGCCCGGCGCGGCAGAGCCACTCGTGCTGGCCCCAGGGCAGCTCCTCGATCTGCACTTCGGGCGAGGTGACGAAGCGCAGGCAGTG
Organism: uncultured Planctomycetota bacterium; assembly: GCA_963829015.1. GTDB lineage: Bacteria > Planctomycetota > UBA1135 > UBA1135 > JADJLZ01. The sequence goes on from CAWHGR010000003.1 coordinate 326,576, forward strand.
CGCGGTGCACATCTCAGCGCCTCTTCTTCTTCGGGAGACGGAGCGCCTTGAAGTCCTCGATCTGCTTCTTGATCGCGATCTCGGTCGGGAGGCGCTCGGTCGAGCTCGCGCCGTAGAAGCCGTCGATGCCCTCGACGCGGTCGATGATGAACTGCGCGTCGTCCGGCATCGCGATCGGGCCGCCGTGGCAGAGGCAGATGACGTCCTTGCGCACCTTCTTCGCCGCGTCGACGATGGCCTGGATGCGCGCGACGCAGCTCTCGAGCGTCTTCGTGCTCTTCGCGCCGATCGTGCCGCCGATGGTGCAGCCCATGTGCGCGACGACGATGTCGGCGCCGGCCTTGGTCATCGCGGCGGCCTCGTCGGTGGTGAAGGCGTAGGGAGTGGTGAGCAGGTCCATCTCGCGCGCGAGGCGCACGCAGTCGACCTCGAGGCCGAAGCCCATGCCGGTCTCCTCGAGCGTCGCGCGCAGCTCGCCGTCGATCAGGCCGACGGTCGGGAAGTTCTGGATGCCGGCGAAGCCGAGCTCGGCGAGCTCGCGCAGGAAGAGCTTCGGCATCATGAACGGGTCGGTGCCGCACACGCCGGCGAGCACGGGCGTGTGCTTCACGACCGGCAGGATCTCGAAGGCCATCTCCTTCACGATCTGGTTGGCGTTGCCGTAGGGCATCAGGCCCGCGGTCGAGCCGCGGCCCGCCATGCGGTAGCGGCCGGAGTTGTAGACGATCAGGAGGTCGATGCCGCCGGCCTCCTCGCTCTTGGCCGAGATGCCCGTGCCCGCGCCGCCGCCGATGATCGGCTCGCCGCGCGCGATCTGCGCGCGGAAGCGTTCGAGGATGCCCTTGCGTGTGTTGTCGTTCATACGGAACCAGGAATTCTTCTCCCCGATTCGCCGACGGGCAACAGCAGGCCTCCGGGCACCAGCGAATCGGGGAGAAGAATTCCTGGTTCCGTAATGCTACTTCGGCTGCGATCCCGGCATCAACCAGCGGATCGAGTTGGCCAGCAGCTTCTTGTAGGCCGCGTGCTCGTGCGCGGCGCCGTCGTGGCCGAGCGTGAGGCACACGATGCGGCCCTGGCCGAGCGTGCGCGTCCAGAGCGTCGGGTACTCCTTCTGCGTGACCTTCGAGCGGCTGGTCGCGAGCACCTCGCACTTCGAATCCTTGTCGAGCACGGCCTGGTAGAGCTCGTCGGTGACGCCGAAGGAGGGCGGCAGGCCGTCGAGCAGCGGGCTCTTGGTCTTCGCCAGCGAGACGATGAATTCGCGGTACTCCTCGTGGCCGCGCGCGCCGCCGCCGACGAGCTTTGCGTTGTACTCGGGCCAGTCGGCCCAGTTGTACCAGGTCGCCGGATGCAGCAGCAGCAGGCCGCCGCCACGCTCGACGAAGCTCAGGATCGCCGAGTGCAGCTCGTCGCCGGGGAGCGGCTGGTTGTTCGTCAGCACGAGCACCTTGGTCAGCAGGAGCTGCGGCAGGATCTCCTCGGGGTTCTCGGTGTAGTAGGCCTGCGCGATGCCGGCCGCCTGCGAGCGTCGCGCGGTCGCGCTCGCCGTACCACTTGGCGAAGTCGTGGCTCGAGCCGCCGCCGACGAGCAGCACGTCGAGCGCGACCGGCGTGCGCGGCTTGGGCTTCTCGAGCGCGATGCGCTTGGCGCCCGGCAGCTCGGCCGTCAGGGCCATGATCGTGGGCGCGAACTGGTTGTCGTAGCTCTCGAGCACGATCGAGGCCACGGGCTGTGGCTTCGACGGCGCGAGCGAGTGGAAGCGCAGCTGGCCCCAGCTGTCGTCGGCCAGGAAGCCTTCGACGAAGGTCGACCCGGGCACGTCGTTGCGCGCGATCCAGTCGCCGAACTCGACGCCGTTGTGCAGCACGACCTCCTCGCTCGAGCCGTCCTGGTACTTCCAGGTCCACTTGAGGATCTCGGTCTGCTCGCGATGGAAGGGATAGCCCCAGGCGGCGATGCCGCCCAGCACGTGCACCTGCTGCACCGCGCAGCCGACCGGCACTTCGACGCGCGTCGGGCCGGTCTTCTTGCAGTCCCAGTCCGACTCCGTGCCGCCCTTGAGCACGATCACGTTCGAGTTGCTCTGCGTGCGCGCCGGGTCGAGCGCCTCGAAGGGCACGCCGAAGACCGTGCTGATGCCGAAGCGCCTGGGTTTGAGCACCTCGTTGGAGTGGCGGTGGTCGTAGAGTCCGTTGAGCGAGTTGCGCGAGCACAAGGCGCCCAGCGGCAGGATGCGGAAGCCCTCCGTGCCCTGCGCGAGGTAGGCGATCACGTCGCGCAGTCCGGCGGCGCCGAGCTTCTCGAAGCCCGCGGGCATCGGCGAGCGACCCGTGTTGCGCAAGCCCTCGATCTCCGCGCGCGCGACCTCCTGCTCGCCGCCGTTCCAGCGCAGCAGCACCGAGTCGGCGCCCTCGCGCGCCAGCACGCCGGCGAAGAGCTGGCCGTCCTTGGTCGTCAGGCTCCACTCGGCGTAGGCCGGGTCGACCGTGCGGCTGGGGTCGAGGATGATGGCCAGCATCTCGCGCGCGCCGTGCGCGCCCATGCCGGTGATGTCGGGACCGATCTTGCCGCCCTCGCCGTTGGCGGTGTGGCAGACGCCGCAGTTCTCGCCGAAGAGCTTCTTGCCGTTCGCCGCGTCGCCGGGCCGGTCGACCTCGGGCAGCAGCTGCGCGATCAAGGCGTCGATCTGGGCCGAGCTCGCGTCGCCGCCGGTGAAGAGCTTCTGCGCGCGCTGCGCCACCGCCGCGTCGGGCGAGTTGCGCAGCCGGTGCTGCTTCTGCGCGCCGAGCGAGCGCGCGTCGATGGCCTTGGACTCGACCAGGTCGAGCAGCACGCCCGACCAGCTCGCACGCGCGGCGAGCTTCTCGAAGATCGCGTCCTGCAGCTTGCCGCTCAGCGCGGGGTAGGCCGCGGCCAGGACGCGCGCCGCGGCGGGATCGTCGACGCGCGCGAGCACCGTCGATCAGCGCCAGTCCGTCCTCGAGCGTGGCACCCGCGTCGAGCAGCGAGGTCGCGCCCTCGAGCGCCAGCGCGCGGCGCTCGGGCAGGAGCAGCAGCGTCGAGAGCGCCGCTGTGCGCGTGGGCAGCTTGAGGCGCGTGTCCTTCAGCATCTGCGCCATGTGGTCGGCCAGGCGCTCGATCTCGCTCTGCAGCGCGCCCTGCTTGTCCCAGCGCAGCGCCAGGCGCAGGGCCGCGCTGGCGACCTCGATCGAGCCGCTTCCGAACATCGAGAGCAGCGACTTCTTCAGCTCGGGCGTGATCGGCGGCGCCGCCTCGACGGGCAGGTCGCGCGCGAGCACGTCGAGCACCTCGAGCTGCGCCTGCGCGCGCACCGCGTTGGGGTTCCCGACCAGCGCGACGATCGCCGCGCAGGCCGGTCCGGACTGCGCACGCGCCGCGCGCCGCGCGAGTTCGCCCAGCAGGCCCTCGGCCGTGCCCATCCCGCCCGCAGTGATGCGCTCGAGGGCGCGCTTGGGCGCCTTGGCGGCGACGCGCAGGGCGGCGTTCCTCGACCAGGGATCGCGCAGCGAGTCCCAGTCCTTGATCACGGCGTCCACGGCCTCGTCGAGCGCGGGCAGCTCGCCCAGCGCGAGCAGCGCCAGGAGGCGCAGGCGCGCGTCGCGCTCGTGCACGAAGCCGACCAGCTGCGCGGCGCCGGCGGCGCTCGCGGGCGCGAACTCGCAGGCGATGCGCGCCGCAGCTGCGCTGCAGCGACGGGTCCTTGTCGCCGGCCGCGAGCTTCCAGGCCGCCTCGTCGAAGCCCGCCAGGCGCGCGCGCGTCCATTGCGCGGCGATGCGCGTGTCGCTCGATTTCGACTTGAGCGCGTCGGCCAGCGCGAGCGGCTTGCCCGCGCTCGACGATCAGGCGCTCGGCGCTCATGCGCGTCCAGGCGTTCGGCGACTCGAGCGCCTGCTCGAGCGCGCTCGTCGCTGGCCTTGGACGAGGTCGCGCAGCTCGAGCTTCTCCGCGCGCTTGTGCTGCACGCGCCAGATGCGGCCGTGCATGTGGTCGCGGTCCGGGCGCTTGGCGAAGTTCGTCGGCCCGTGCTCGGGGCCGCGCGTGTCGTTGTGCACGATGGCCTGGTTGTAGAAGTCGAGCACGTACATCGCGCCGTCGGGGCCCTCGCGCATGTGCACCGGGCCGGAACCAGAGGTCCTTCCCGGCGATGAACTCGGCCTCGCGCGCCTTGGTGGCCTTGAACGTGACGCCCTCCGCCGCGAGCACGTCGTGGTGCACGAGGTGCACGGTCGGCTCGGCCACGAAGTGCGCGTTGGCCCACTCCTTGGCCGGCCAGGCGCCGCCGGTGTAGAGCATGCAGCCCGAGGCCGCGGTGAAGCCGCCGACGAAGTCGATCTGCGCGTAGGCCGGATCGCTGTGCGTCGAGCAGCGGCACGACCTTGTCGTGGTCGGGGCAGTCGGCCCAGCTCTCGACCTGGCCCATGCGCCCGCCGGCGAAGACGCGCTCGGGCACGACCACGTGCCGCAGGTGCGCGCCGTTCGCCATGCTGAAGAAGAGCTCGCCCTCGTCGTCGAAGTCGCAGCCCCAGGTGTTCGAACCGTAGTTCGAGACCATCTCGATCGCGCTGCCGTCGGGCTTGAAGCGGAACAGGCCGTTGCCGATGTGGCCGAAGTCCTTGCCGGCCGCGTTCGTGACGTGGCGCGAGTCGTTGCCCGAGTAGCCCTGCGTGCCGTAGATCCAGCCGTCGAGGCCCCAGCGCAGGTTGCTGATCACCGCGTGCGTGTCGCCGAAGCCGAAGCCGGTGAAGAGCACCTCCTTCTTGTCGGCGACGTCGTCGCCGTCGGTGTCGCGCAGCCAGAGGATGTCCGGCGCCTGGCTGACGATCACGCCGTCCTTGTGGAAGACGAGGCTCGTGACCAGGTCGAGGCCGTGGAAGAAGACCTGCTTCTTGTCCATGCGGCCGTCGCCGTTCGAGTCGGAGAGGATCGAGATCTCGTCGTGCGCCGGCACGCCGCTGAAGCGCTCCTTCTCGGGATAGCCGGGCGTCTCGGCGACCCACATGCGGCCGCGCGCGTCCCAGTCGATCGAGATCGGCTTGACGATCAGCGGCTCGGCCGCGACCAGCGAGAGGTTGAAGTCCGGGTGCACGTCGATCGCAGCCGCGGCCTTCTCCGGCGCCAGCGGTCCGCCGGGCGGATAGCGCAGCTGCGCGCGCTCTTCCTTGCTCGTCAGGAGCTCCGCGTCGCGCTTGCCGGCCCAAGCGATCCCGCGCAGGACGAGCGTGCGCCAGGCCGGGTGCGCGAACGAGCTCCACTCGTGGCCCTGGATCGCGACGAAGGCGCGGTACGGGTCCTTCTCGTACACCCAGGCCTGCGGCGAGGCGTCGAAGACCGACTGGAAGCCGCGCACGAGCACGCGCGCCTGCGGCAGCATGTCCAGGTCGGTGTAGATCTCGTCCTCGAAGCGGAAGTTCGAGATGCCGGCGCTGACCGGGTGCTCGCGGTCGGTGAAGTAGAGGTCGGTCGTGCCTTCGTGCCACTTGGCCTTGCCGTTCTCCCAGGCGCCGCCGAGCACGCTCGCTCCACCACTGCGGGTCGTCGCTGACGACCGCGTCGTGCAGCGCCACGATCCCGCCGCCGCGCGCGAGGTAGCTCTCGAGGTGCGCGCGCTCGTCGCCGTGGATCGAGCCGCCGTCGGCCGCGTACAGCACGAGCACGTCGGTGCGCGCGAGCTCCTCGGCGGTCGGGAAGCGCAGCGCGCCCTCGACCTCGGCACCGCGCTGCTCGAGCAGCGGCTTCCACTCGGCCACCCACTTCTCGTGCTCGTGCTGGTTCGGACCATGCGTCTTCGGCCCGCCGCGCAGGAAGACGTGCAACGGGGCCTGGGCGGGAGCGGGGGGAACGAGGGAGAGCAGGAGCTGGATCAACATCGGTTTGGTTGGGGGCGTACGATAGCGTGCTGCGCGCGGCCTCGCCCCCCTGCGCCGCGTCCTGCATGCAACCCGAGACCCAGCCTGGACCCGCCGGAGCCGCGGCGCTCGAGGAGCTCGTCGCCACGGTGCTCGAAAGCGCGCTCGCCGAGCGCCCCGCGCTGCTCGAGCGCCTCGCGCTCGAGGACCCGCAGCTCGCCGCCCGGGTGCGCGAGCGCCTGGCCCTGCTGGGCGAGTTCGGGCTCTCGAGCGACGAGCCGCGGCGCGCCTTCGCCCTGCCCGAGCACTTCGGGGCCTGGAAACGGCTCGAGCGCGTCGGCGCGGGCGGGATGAGCGAGGTCTACCTCGCGCGCCACGAGCAGACCGGGCAGCTCGCGGCGATCAAGCTCGTGCGCCACGACCACCTGTGGTTCGAGGCCGCGCGTGCGCGCTTCCGGCGCGAGGTCGAGGCCGTCTCGCGCCTGCACCATCCCGGCATCGTGCGCGTGCTCGCGGTCGGCGAGGAGCAGGGCATGCCCTGGCTGGCGCTCGAGTGGGTCGGCGGCGCCTCGCTCGAGGAGCTGCTCGAGGGGCTGCGCGGCGTGCCGCCCGAGACGCTCGCGACCGCCGACTGCGAGCGCGCGCTGCACACGGCCTCGGCCCGGCGACCGCACGCCGAGCCCGCGCGCGCGGGCGCCCTGCCGGGCCGCGATCACGTCGAGTGCGCGACGCGCGTCGTGCTGCAGGTGGCCGGTGCGCTGCAGTACGCGCACGGCCAGGGCGTGCTGCACCGCGACATCAAGCCCGCCAACGTGCTGGTCACGCCCGCCGGGCGGGTGCTGCTGGCGGATTTCGGCCTGGCGCTGCCGCGCGGCGTCGACCGGCTCACGCGGCCGGGGGCCTGGCTGGGCTCGCTGCCCTACGCCGCGCCGGAGCAGGTCGAGGGCAGCGAGCGCGAGCTCGACGCGCGCGCGGACGTGTACTCGCTGGGCGTCACGCTCTACGAGCTGCTCACGCTGCGCACGCCGTTCCTCGGCGGCCCCGAGAGCGAAGTGCGCCGGCGCATCGCGTCCGGCGACGTCGAGGCTCCGCGCCGGCTCAATCCGCGCATTCCGCCGGCGCTGGAGCGCGTCTGCCTCGCGGCCATGGATCCCGACCCGCAGCGCCGTCCGGCCGACGCAGCGGCCTTCGCCGCCGACCTCGAGCGCGCGCTGGCGGGCGAGCCGGTCCATTCGCGCTCCGTGCCGCCCTGGCTGCGCGTGCGCCGCTGGTCGCGCCGCCGGCCGCGCCAGGCGCTGACGCTCGCGGTTCTCGCGCTGGTCGTGCTGGGCGCGACCAGCATCGCGGTGCGCGAGCGGGTCGTCGCGGCCCAGCTCACGCGCCTGGCGGACGTCGAGCTCGCGCGCGGATTGCGCGACGAGGCACGCAGCTTCTGGCCCGCGCGGGGCGAGAACCTCGAGCGCATGACGAGCTGGATCGGACGCGCGGAGGAGCTGCTCGCGCGCCGGCCGGACTACCAGCGCGCGCTCGACGAGCTGAGCACGGCCGCCGCCCCCTACTCGAGCGCCGACCGCGCGCTGGACCAGGCCGGCCTGCGCGAGCAGCTCGAGGCGCTGGCCTACGAGGTCGAGGGCCTGGCGGCCTTCATCGAACGCGGCGACCGCACCGCGCCGCCCCCGCCGCCCGAGCCGGAGGCCGTGCGCGCGCGCGACCTCGCACTGCGCAGCCTGCTCGACAGCGATCCCGCAGCGCTGATCCGCGACCTGCGCGCGAGCATCGCGGCGCTGCGCGAGGCGATGCAGCGCGAAGCGCCGCGCTGGCGCCCCGACATCGCGCAGCTCGACGACTTCGAGCGCATCGTCGATCACTCGCAGGCGGAGCTGCAGGCGCGCGCCACCTATCGTTTCGACTCCGCGCTCGACAGCTGGCGCTTCGGGGCGCTGCGGCGGCTGCTCGAGGACGTGCGCGAGCTCGACGGGCTGGTGCGCGAGGTGCGCGCGCAGCGCGACGAGACCCGGCGCCTCTCCGGGCTCGCCGCGCGCGAGGGCGCCGCCGCCTGGGAGCAGGCGATCGCCGCGATCGCCGCTTCGCCGCGCTACGGCGGACTGCGCCTGCGGCCGATCTTCGGCCTCGTGCCCCTCGGGCCGAACCCGGACACGCAGCTGTGGGAATTCCTGCACGTGCAGAGCGGCGCCGCTCCGGCCCGGGCCGGCGCGCGGGGCGAGCTGTGGCAGATGGACGAGCCGGCGGGGATCGTGCTCGTGCTGGTCCCGGGCGGGAAGTTCCTGATCGGGGAGCGGGGCTTCGAGCATCCGACCACGAGCGCCTCGCTGCCGCTGCACACCGTCGAGCTCGACCCGTTCTTCATCTCGCGCTACGAGATGACCGTGGCGCAGGCGGAGCGCCTGGGCGGACTCCCGAGCGAGATGCACCGGCCGGAGGACGGACGCCTTCCGCTGGGCATCGACTGGCCGCGCGCACGCGAGCTGCTCGAGCGCCACGACCTGCAGCTGCCCACCGAGGCGCAGTGGGAGTGCGCCGCGCGCGCCGGCAGCGAAGAGAGTCAGCCGCTCGAAGGCCATGCCAACGTGCACGACCTCTCGCACCTGCGCGCCCTCGAGCGCCAGGGGACGCCGGCCGAAGACGACCCGGCCCCCTTCGACGACGGCTTCCCCGGACCCGCGCCGGTCGGGAGCTTCGCGCCGAACGCCTACGGGCTGCACGACACGCTGGGCAACGTCTCCGAGTGGTGCCTCGACAACTACGTGCGCCGCGGCTACTCGACGCTGGTCCCGCGCGCCGGAGACGGCCTGCGCAAGACGGTCGTGTCGGCGCAGCTGCGCGCGCTGCGCGGCGGCAGCTACGTCAACCGCCCGCTGATCTGCAGCCTGTGGCTGCGCATCGGAGAGGCTCCGACCAAGCTGAGCTACACCTCGGGCGTGCGCGCGGTGCGCTCGATCGCGGCCGACTGAGGCGCGCCGTCCTCGAGCGCGCCCGAGAGCCGCGACATGGCGCGCGCGATCAGCTTGCGCACCGCCTCGCTGGTGCGGCCGAGCTCGCCGGCGATGAGCGCCTGGCTCGCGCCGTCGATCTGGAAGCGCACGATCACGTGCCGGTACTCCGCGGGCAGCGACTCGAAGGCGCACCGCAGCCGCTCGGCCTCCTCGCGCAGCTGGGCCTCCTGCAGCGGGCCCTCCGCGGCGGGCGAGACCGGCTCGGGCATGGCGGCGTCCACCTCGAGCGCCTCGGCGCCGTCCGCGCGCCGCGCCGCACGCCAGTGGCGCGCGCGGTTGGCGAGCTTGTGCTCGGCCGCGCTGCGGATCCAGTGCTGGAAGCTGGCCTCGCCGCGCTCCTCGTAGCCCGAGGCCCCGCGCAAGAGCTCGCGGCAGGTGGACTGCACGATGTCGGAGGCCGACTCGCGCGAGGCGAGCTCGGGACCCATGCGGCGGCGCACGAAGCGCGTCAGGCCAGGGAGGTTGGCCAGGATGCGCTCGCCCAGGGAGGCCTGCGCGGGCCCGCCATGGTCGCCGGGGGGGCTCATTCGGGCTCCATTCTACTGCGCCCGGGGCAACGCCCCGGATTTCCGGCAAAGCGCGCGTCCGGTCCGGAGCGTTTCGGGTCTGAAGACCATGCCAGCCCGATGGAACAACTCGCCGGCGCCCTGGGACAGAGCTCGCACTCGTCCCGGGGCGCCGCACTTATTCGAGGACCTCGAGCTTCAGGTTCCTGAAGCGAACTTCCGTCGGGCCGCCGGAGTGCAGCTGCAGCGCGAGGATGCCTTCGCGCGCGCCTTGCGGATCGTCGAGGTCGGCGCAGACGTTCCCGTCGAGCATGACCTTCACGTGAGCGCCGCGCGCCTCGATCGCGTAGTGGTTCCAGCCGTCCTTCTCGATCGCCTGCTCCTTGTCGACGACCAGGCCGCGGCCGTTCTCCTCGTACAGCTTGCCCCACCAGCCCGGGCCGACGTCGGCCTGCAGGCCCACGACCTCGCCGTCCGCGCGCGGCGTGGTGCGGAACTGCACGCCCGAGTTGCCCTCGTCCTTGACGAGGCGCACGTCGAGCTCGAGCCGGAAGTCGGAGAGCAGGAGCTCGGAGACCAGGAACTCGTTCTTGGCGAGGCCCTTCGTGCGGCCCACGATCTCGCCCTGCTCGACCGACCAGCTCGCGCCGTCGCCCTTCCAGCCGGCGAGCGACTTCCCGTCGAACAGGCGCGAGGCGCAGAGCTTCGTGGCGCGCAGCGCGACCTGCTGCGGGCTCTGCAGGTAGGCGACCAGATCGCGCACCTCGTCCTCTTTGAGCGTCTCGAGCTGGCCCTCGGGCATGAGCGAATTCGTCGAGTCCTTCTGCGACTCGATGTCGCTCTTCTCGACCACCACCAGCGCCGTGTCGGTTTGCAGCGAGATCGTCGAGTCCGTCGTGGCCTTGAGGATGCCGTTGACCATGCGCGCGTCGTTGAGCCAGACCAGCGTCGTCGTGTAGTCCTTGCCCACGATCGCGCTCGGGTCGAGCACGTTCGAAAGCAGGTAGTCGAGGTCGGCGCGGTTCGAGCCGGTCAGCTCGGGCCCGATCTTCGCGCCGCTGCCGAAGAGCGTGTGGCACTGCTCGCAGGTGCGCGAGAAGACCTCGCGGCCGCGCGGCAGGTCGGCCTTCGCGAGCGCGTCGGGCGTGAGCCGCGCCTTCCACTCGGCCTGCTTCTTGGCCACGTCGGCATTCGACTGGCGCACATTGCCCCATACCTCGTGCAGCTTCGCGGCGAGCGCGGCGTCGCCGAGGTTCTCGATCGACTGCACCGTGAAGGCCGAGAGGTCGCTGCGCGGGATCGCGCCCGCGCCGACGCTGTCGAGCAGGCGCGTCGCGAACGTCTTGCGCGAGGCCAGCGTGTTGAGCGCGTCGCGCTTGGCTTGCTGGTCGAAGCTGTCGTACTTCGCGAGCAGCTCGTTGGCGACGTCCTCGCCGTCGAAGGAGGCGTAGGCGCGGATCACGTCGCGCTGCAGCGAGGCATCGGCGAGCAACGGTGAGAGCACCGGCTTCAGCTCGGGATCGTGGCCCGCGAGCAGCGCCTCGAGCGCCTCGCGGCGCAACCCGGCCTCGGCCTTGGGATCCGCGAGCCGCGCGCGCAGCTTCGGAAACGCGCGCTTGTCGCCGAAGACGAGCGAAAGGCTCTCGACGGGGTCGACGAGCTTCGGGTCCTCGCACAGGCGCGCGGCGAGTGTCTCCCAGCCCGCGGGCGGTGGGAGCTTGCGTTGGTCGCCGATGCCCGCGCGGAACTCCTCCAGCATCCAGGGCATCTCGGGCAGGTTCTCGGGCCGCGCCAGGAACGTCGACCAGCGCATCGTGCAGCTTCGCCTGCGCGCCGGCGCGGCGCACGAGGAAGCGCCGCACGGGATCGATCTTCGTCTTCGAGACGAGCCCGAGCGCGCGCGCCGTGTCGGACTCGACCAGCGCCTCGATGCCGTACCAGTACATGAACGGCAGGTTGTGGTCCTTCGCGTCCTCGTCGTGCGCGATCAGGCTCTCCGCGATCTTCCAGCGCTGTTCGAGCGGCAGGCGCTGCAGCCCGGAGGCGAGGTACAGGCGCACGACGGGCGACTTCGTCATATGCGCGAGTGCCTCGAGCTTCGCGAGCGTTGCCGGCTCGACATGCTTCTTCTCGAGCATCAGCTGAATCGCCCAGACCGATGAGGTGCGGATCATCCTCGTCGAGGGATCTTGCGACCGAACTCGTTGACGTCGAGGACGAGGGCATGAGCTGTCCACAACGCGCGCAGGCGGGCCTGCGGGCTCATGTCCTTCTCCGTTCTCGAAGGCTGCAGCCAACACGCGTGACTCGCCACCTCGCTCTTGCAGTAGGCGTCGCGCGTGGCGCGCGTGCCACTCATCGCCATGAATCGCAGCGTGCACAAGCTCTTCGGTCGTCGCGTCCGCGATCGTCTCCTTCCCGCGCTTGGGCTGCGCCGTACGAGATGCGGTAGATGCGCCCGTTCGTGCGGTCCCAGATCTCCGGGTGCGTCTCGTGGCAGGCTTGCTTGTCGTACCAGTCGATCACGAAGACCGTGCCGTCCGGGCCCATGCGCAGGCTCGTCCCGCGGAACCACTTGTCGTTCGCGAGCAGGAAGTCCGGCCCGTGCTTGCCGACGAAGCCGGAGCCCTCGGGCTCGAGGATGTCCATGTTGATGCGGTTGCCGTGGATGTTGTTCATGAAGACGTTGCCGCGGTACTCGGCCGGGCACTGGCCGCCGAGGTAGACCAGGCAGCCGCAGTGCGCGTGGCCGCCGCCGGCCGCGCCGGAGCGGTTGTTCGCCGTTCCACGGATCCGCGCCCTGCCAGTGCCGGTGGTCGGCGATGGTCTTGATGTCGTCGTAGGTGTAGGGATTGAAGTGCGCCGGCCGCCTGCCGCTCGTAGCGGCCGCCCTGGATCATGTGGAAGAGGTGCGGGATGACGCAGGCGGTGACGAACGCCTGGCCGTGCTCGTCGAAGTCGAGGCCCCAGGGGTTGCTCGTGCCCTCGGCGAAGACCTCGAACTCGCGCGTCGTCGGGTGATAGCGCCAGACGCCGGCGTTGAGCGGCACGCGCTTGTCGTCGGGCGTGCCCGGCTTGCCGACGCGGCAGTGCGTGAAGACGCCGTGGCAGCCGTAGAGCCAGCCGTCCGGGCCCCAGATGAACGTGTTGAGCGTCTCGTGCGTGTCCTGCGTAGCCCCAGCCGTCGAGCACGCTTCTCGGCCGGCCCGTCGGGCTTGTCGTCGCCGTCCTTGTCGGGCATGAAGAGCAGGTACGGCGCCGCGCCGACCCAGACGCCGCCGAAGCCGACCTCGAGGCCGCTGACGAGGTTCAAGCCTCTCGATGAAGACGGTGCGCTTGTCGAACTTGCCGTCGCCGTCCGGTGTCCTCGAAGATGAGGATGCCGTCCTTGCCCTCGTCGCCCTCCATGCGCCGCGGGTAGGTGCAGCGCCTCCGCGACCCAGAGCCGGCCGCGGTCGTCGATCGCGAACGCGATCGGCTGGTGCACGTCGGGCTCGCCGGCGAACAGGTCGACGTGAAAGCCTTGCGGGCACGGTCATCGCTGCCGGTGCGTCCTTCGCCGGCGAGTCCCGGCATTCGGCACCTCGTCGAGCGGCAGGATGCGCGGCACGCCGGGCGGCGTCTCGAAGCTCGGCTTCTCGGCGTGGAAGCGGAAGTCGTCGAAGTTGATGTGGCCCCAGCCGCCCGTCGCCTCGTCGACGAGCGGAGCGTGATCTTCTTCCCGAGCTGCGGGCGCAGGTCGACGACCACGCGCTGCATCGTCTCGAAGTTGGCGCCGCTGGTCCTGAAGAACAGCGCGCCGTCCGCGGCGCGGATCTCGACGCGCGTCGCGCTCCCGCCGCCGCCGCCGACGAGGAAGCTGGCCCAGGGCTGCTCGACGGTGAACGGATTGGACGTGAGCGTGCCCTCTGCCGCGTCGCCGAGCTTCTCGTAGCCGCCGATCCAGAACTTGCCCGCGTGCAGGCTCGCCTCGCGGCCGCGCGCGCTGCTCGTGTCGCCCTCGATCGGCTGGCCGTCGAAGGCGGTGCCGGTCTTGTGCCAGCCGCGCAGGTCGCCCGACTCGAAGTCGAAGGTCGGCGGCATGGCCGCGAGCTCGGCCTCGCGCTGCGTGGCGGCCTCCGCCGCGGCGAGCTTCTTCGCTGCGACGACCGAGGCGTCGCGCTGCAGCAGCACGAACACGCCGCGCTTGTTGCCGATCACGATGTCGCAGCGCTTGTCCTTGTCGACGTCCCCGGCGATGACACCCGTGCCGACGCCCGAGTCGTCGTCGGCGAGGTGCGGGACGTAGTGCGCGCCCGTCTTGTCGCGCACGAGCTCGAACCACCAGACCTCGGGCTTCGAGCCCGGCTGCGGATCGCCGACCGCGCCGTGCGACCACCAGCGCTTGCCCGTGACGATGTCCGGCAGCCCGTCGCCGTTGACGTCGGCAATGTCGACCGCGTGCACCTCGCCGAAGCACACGCCGTCGACGCCTTTCTCGGGCGTGTCGTCCATGAAGCGGTGCTCGACGAAGCTGATCGCTCCGTTCTTGCGCATCTGCTGGAACCACGAGAGCCCGAAGTGGTGCGCCGCGAGGCTCGTGATCACGTCCGGGAGCGCCGTCGCCGTCGACGTCCATGACGTGCATCTGCGCGCCGCCGTACTTGTCGCCGAAGGCGTAGGCCTCGAACTTCCAGACCGGATCGCCCGCGAGCGAGGGCGGCTGGCGGAACCAGCCGTTGTGCCAGAGCACGTCCGGCTTGCCGTCGCCGTCGACGTCTCCGACGCCGAGTCCGTGCGTGAACGCGCCCAGGCCCTCGATGTCCTCCGAGAGCTTGTGCACGATCCAGGGCGCGCTCGGCGACTTCGGATCGGGCTCGGCCCAGACGAAGTTCTTGTCGGTGTTGAAGACCAGCTCGCGCTTGCCGTCGTGCTTCAGGTCGGCGAAGGCCGGCGCCTCGTTCGAGACGTTCGCGTGGATCAGCGAGCGCGTCCACTTCGCATCGACCTTCGTCTTGTCCGCGAGCGGGTTGCGGTACCAGTACGCCTCCTGGCCCGGGAAGCCGACCGTGACGAGGTCGGTCCACCCGTCGCCGTCGACGTCGTACGGCCAGACGAAGAACGCGTCCGAGTAGTGCGCCGGGTCGAAGGCCTTGACCTTGGGCTCGTAGAACTCGTGCTGCTTCTCGAAGCGCGGACCCGCCCACCAGTACGGGCCGGCGACGATGTCGTTGTTCCCGTCCTTGTCGAGGTCGGCGAAGTTCGCGCCCTCGCACAGGAACTCCGAGCTGAGCTGCACGCGCTCGAACGCGACCGTGCGCGGCGCCGGCGGCTGCGTGGGCTGCGGCGCGGGCGACGGACGCGCAGGCGAGGGCTCGCTGGGAGCGGGGCTCGAGCAGCCGGAGAGCAGAAGAAGGAAGACGACGCTGGCGGTGGTCGGGCGAATCGGAGCACCTCGCTGCGCAGGGGGGGGCGCGGAATTGTAGTGGCGGCGGCTTCAGGCCGCGTAGTCGAACTCCAGCACCGCGTCGACGCCGCCCTCGAGCACGGTCGAGAGCATGCCCCGCACGCGCTCGTGCTCGGGGTGGCGCAGGTAGAGATCGCGCGCAGCGGCGTCCTTCAGGCCCATGCAGAAGCCGTGCGTGAAGCCGCGATTGAGACCCGTGGGCGAGTTGTTCGGGCCCCACGAGATGCCGGTGATGCCCGGGATCTTCTTCTGCAGGCCTGCGAGAGCGCCGAAGACGCGCTCGACCTCCATCATCGGGACGTTGCGACGGACACGCAGCAGCACCATGTGCACGATCATCTGGGCGACCTCCTCCTTCCGAGGCCGGCGAGGATAGCGCGCCTCACACGCCGGTCCAGGCCGCGGGCCAAAATGCGCGCGCCCCGCAGGGCTCCGCCTTCCCGCAACCCAATGGTTGCACGATGACCGGAGCCCGTGTAGCGTGCAGCCCGGAGATTGCAGATGAAGTCGAGCCCGTCCGATCGCATCCAGAAGACCGTCCTGCTCAACGCCTCCCGCCCGCGCGTCTGGCGCGCCCTGACCGACGCCAGCGAGTTCGGCCAGTGGTTCCGCGTCAAACTCGAGAGCCGCTTCGCGCCGGGGCAGGTCACGTCGGGCTTCGTCACCTACCCGGGCTACGAGCACCTGCGCTTCGAGGTGCTGGTCGAGCGCATGGACGCCGAGCACTACTTCTCGTTCCGCTGGCACCCCTACGCGATCGATCCCAAGGTCGACTACTCGCAGGAACCGGCCACGCTGGTCGAGTTCCGCCTCGAGCCCGTCTCCCAGGGCACGCGCCTCACCGTCAGCGAGTCCGGCTTCGACCAGCTCCCGCCCGAGCGGCGCAACGAGGCCTACCGCATGAACGAGGGCGGCTGGACCACCCAGTGCGAGAACATCCGCAAGCATGTCGACAGCTAGCGCGCTCTCCGCGGCTGAGGTGCGCGACGCGGCGCCGCTCTTCGCGGCGCTGGGCGACCGCACGCGCCTGAGGCTGCTGGCGCGCCTGTGCTCGAGCGGGCCCGACTCCATCGCGGGCCTGTCCGCCAAGGCCGAGGTCTCGCGCCAGGCGATCCGCAAGCACCTCGACGTGCTCCACCGCGCCGGGCTCGTGCACGGCGAGCGCCGCGGGCGCGAGCACGTCTGGAAGCTCGAGCCCGCGCGCCTCGACGACGCGCGCGATCATCTCGCGCGCATCTCGAGCCAGTGGGACGACGCGCTCGGGCGCTTGAAGAGGTTCGTCGAGTCCTAGCGCGGCGCCTTGGCCTGCTGCTCGAGCTCGCGCGAGCGCGCGTCAAGCGCCTCGAGCGACATCAGCGGCTTCTGCGCGGCCTCGGGGTCCGCCCCGCGGTTCGACTTCGCGCCGGGCTTCGCGTACCAGAACACCACCGACGAGTAGCCGAGCAGGTTCCACGGATTGCGCTGGTCCGTGCCGGGCGAGGCCTCCATGTCGAACACGAAGCGCTTCGTGAACGGGATCGCGTCGAGCGCGCGATCGCGGGCGAGGATGTTGAAGCCGCGCGTCGAGTCCTTCGCGGTCGAACCCACGCTGATGTTGGCCAAGAACGGCTGCGAGAAGACGTCCGCGCGCGTCGGGTTCACGCCGCCGGCCCAGCCGTAGTAGTCCTCGCTGCCCGTCCCGAAGTGGTCCGGGAAGCCGCGCGCGACCGAGTCGTCGACGTAGATCTTCTCGTCGCCCTCGCCCCACCAGCCGTCGGTCAGGTTGAGCACCGTCAGCTGGTCGCCGACGAAGACACCCTCGCCCGTGATGTCGACGAAGTTCCAGTCCTCGAAGCGATCGCCCGCGACGACGTCGTCCGGCCGCCACGAGGCGTGGAAGTGCATCGAACGGCCGTCCCACGCGCGCGCCAGCGTGCCGACGCAGAGCCGCGCTTGCGCAGGCAGCTTGCCGAGGTTCACGATCTCGACCTGCGCCTTCTCGCGGAAGGGCATACGCCGGGCGCAGTGCAGCTTCCCGCCCGCATTCGAGCTGCGCGCACGCATGTAGAAGCTCTGCAGCGCGTTCGGACTGCCGAAGAAGTCCCCCAGCGGACACCAGACGCACTCCTCGCCGTCGAAGCTCGCGCGCAGCACGAGCTGGCGCAGCAGCTCCGGATGCGCAGCCAGCTCCTGCGGATCGAGCTCCACGTCGAGCGCGGTCACGACGCGCGCGCCCTCGAGGTCCACGCGCGCCTCCTTGCCCGGCTCGAGTGCGGCCACGCCGAGCTTGTCGCCCGGCTCGTCGCGCGGCGGCGCGCAGCCCGATTCGACACGACGGTCGACCTCCGCCTGCAGCTCCGCGTAACTGGTCGTCCGCACCTGCGTTCCGGCCGGATAGGCGCGCGAATCGACGCTGTAGTAGAAGGGCGGCTTGTCGAGCGTGACCTTGCTGCCCTGCGCGAACGCGATCGGCATGTAGAAGTTGCCCGCGCGCGCAGTGAAGCCGCCGAACATGTACATCACGTCGAGCTTCCTCTGCCGCGGCGGCTTCGGGCCGTAGACCGCGCGCCAGTCGTTCTGCGTCACGAGCTCGATCAGCGGCATGGCGAGCATCGGCTCGCTCGCGCCGTCGAGGTAGACGCGCACGTTCGGGCCGACACGCTCGTTGAAGTCGTAGTAGAAGTACGGCGTCCAGAACTTCGTCAGGCAACCCGGGCCCTGCTGCTCCTGGATCACCCACTCGTGCCGCCCGGAGTTGGTCTCCTCGCGGATGAACCCGGTGCCGTCCGAGTCCGCGAACCAGCCCGGCTTGTCCTTCGCGACCGACTCGCGGTTGTAGCTCGTCGCCCGCAGCGCCTTGTAGGGCGGATCGGGGAAGCGCGCGAGCGCGTCGACGTCCTCGAGCTCCTTGACGAGCGAGGCGAAGGTGATCGGCTGTGCCGGAGACTGTGCGAAGGCCAGCAGAACGGTGCAGAGCATCCCGACGTCATACCCGACTGGCGCACTTCGTGGAACCCGCATACGCTTCTGCGCAACATGGCCACCAAGAAACCGCTCTGGAAGAAGGGTCGCGGCAAGCTCGGCATCTTCGATCCGCTGCTCGGCACCTGGACCGCGAAGGCCGAGACGCCGATGGGCCCGGTCTCGTGCACACGCTCGCTCGCGAAGACGCTCAACGGCTCCTATCTCGAGCTGCGCGCGGAGTGGAAATTCCCGCAGGGCTCCTATCTCGAAACCGCGCTGATCGGCGTGCGCGCCGACGGCAAGGTCGCGTTCTGGTCGTTCACGTCGGACGGCAAGCACTCCGAGGGCGAGCTCACCGACGCGAGCGACGTGCACCCCGAGGCGCTCGCGTTCGTGGCGCAGATGCCGGCCGGCACCGCGCGGATGGTCTACTGGCCCGACGAGTCGGGCGGCTTCCGCTGGGCCGTCGAGTCGCAGAACAAGAAGGGCTGGAAGCGCTTCACGGAGCACCACTACTCCGCGAAGTGAGGCGCTACTCGCCCGGGTACTTGCAGCCGCCGTCGATCCAGGCCTTCATCGCGCGCACGAACTGCTCGTGCGGCACGGCGACCGGCGCGCGGCCTTCGCCGGGCGCCCAGCCCCAGAGCACGAGCGGGTCCTTCGTGACGTGCTCGAGCAGCTCCGCGGGCGTCTTGCCGCCGTTGCGCTTGGGATCGCGCAGCTGCCGGCAGAGCTCCTCCGAGCTCTTGCCCTGGAAGACGAGCGGCATGCCCCGCGTCGGGAGCTGCCAGCGCGGCGCGCCGGGCGGCAGGTGCGCGCCCTCGACGTTCTGCGCCTGGTGGCAGGTGTTGCAGCGCATCGCGAACAACCCGACGCCGAGCGCGCCGCGCTGCACGTTCTGCGGGTGCGGCACGCTCTCGTCGCCGACGAGCGGCGTGTCGCCCGCGGGGTGGCAGTTCAGGCAGCGCGGGTGCTGCAGCACGCGGTAGACGGTGTCCCAGGCCACGGAGGTGCTGCCCGAGCCCGCGGCCTTCTTCGGGGCGGGCGCGGGCGTCTCGCACTGGGCGAAGAGCAGCAGTGCGCCGAGCGCAGGAATGATGCGGTTCATGAGCGCAGGTCCTCCTCGCGCACCGGCAGCCGTCGGATGCGCTTGCCCGTCAGCGCGAACAACGCGTTGCACAGCGCGGGCGCGATCGGCGGCACGCCCGGCTCGCCGATGCCGGTCGAGGGTTCCTCGCTCGGCACGATGTGCACCTCGACCGCCGGCATCTCGTTCACGCGCAGCATCTTGTAGTCGTGGAAGTTCGACTGCTCGACGCGGCCGTCCTTCAGGGTGATCGCGCTGTAGAGCGCCGCGGTCAGGCCGAAGCCGACGGCGCCCTGGATCTGCGCCTGGATCGTGTCCGGGTTGACCACGCGGCCGCAGTCGACGCGCGACCGTGTACTTGTGCACGCGCGGCTTGCCGTTCTCGAGCGAGACCTCGGCCACCGCCGCGACGTAGCTCTCGAAGGAGTGGTGCAGCGCGATGCCGCGCGCACGCCCCTGCTCGAGCGGCTTGCCCCAGCCGGCCTTCTCGGCCGCGAGCTCGAGCACGCCCAGGTTGCGCGCCTTGCCGGCCAGCAGCTTGCGCCGCAGCTCGAGCGGATCGGTCTTCGAGGCGTGCGCGATCTCGTCGAGGAAGCTCTCGATCACGAAGGCGGTGTGCGAGTGGCCCACCGAGCGCCACCACAGGGTCGGCACGCCGACCTTGGTCGTGTGCAGGTCGACCTGCAGGTTCGGGACGGCGTAGTCCGTGTCCGCCGCGCCTTCGACCGAGGTGCCGTCGATGCCGTCCTTGATGATGAAGGGCTCGAAGGGCGTGCCCACGATGAACGACTGGCCCACGATCGTGTGCGTCCAGCCCAGCAGCGCGCCCGCGGCGTCGAGGCCCGCGCGGATGCGGCTGTGCCACATCGGGCGGTAGTAGCCGCCGCGCATGTCGTCGTCGCGCGTCCAGATCAGCTTCACCGGCGCACCCGCCGCCTTCGCGACCTTGACCGCCTCGACGATGTAGTCCGCGGCGGGGTTCGCGCGCCGGCCGAAGCCGCCGCCCAGGAAGGTCGTGTGCAGCTTGACCTTCTTCGGGTCGAGGCCCGCCACGGCGCTGGCGGCGGCGTGGTCGACGGTCTGGAACTGCGAGCCGGCCCAGATCTCGCATCGAGTCGGCGCGCAGGTCGACGACGCAGTTGAGCGGCTCCATCGGCGCGTGCGCGAGGAAGGGCAGCTCGTACTCGGCGTCGAGCAGCTGCACGGCCGACTTCAGCGCGGCCTCGGGGTCGCCGTCCTTGCGCGCGACCTTGCCCGGGCCCTCGGCGAGCTTCCTGTAGTCGGCGCGCAGGCCGGCGCTCGACATCCCGGCGTTCGGGCCGAGGTCCCACTCGACCTTCAGCGCGTCGCGGCCCTTCTTCGCGGCCCAGAAACCAGTCGCGATCACCGCCACGCCCGAGCCGACGTCGACGACCTGCTTCACGCCCGGCACGGCGAGCGCCGCGGCGGAGTCGATCTTCTGCGCCTTGGCGCCGAACACCGGCGCGTGCGCCACCAGCGCCGTCAGCATGCCCGGCAGGTGCACGTCCATCGAGAAGACCGCGCTGCCGTTGACCTTGGCCGGCGTGTCGAGGCGCTTGAGCGGCTTGCCGATCAGCTGGAAGTCCTTGGGGTCCTTGAGCGGCACGTCCGCGGGCGCCGTGCAGCTTCGCCGCCGCGTCCGCCAGCTCGCCGTAGGCCGCGCGACGGCTCGTCGCGTCGTGGATCACGAAGCTCTTCTCGGTGCGGCACGCGGAGGCGGGCACGCCCCAGGCGCTCGCGGCCGCCTGCACCAGCAGCGCGCGCGCCGCCGCGCCGGCCTTGCGCATCGGCAGGCTCATCGCGAACGTGCTCGTGCTGCCGCCGGTCATCTGGATGCCGAAGCCCGGGTGCGCGTAGACCGGATCGACGGGCGCGAACTCGAAGCCCACCTTCGACCAGTCGGCGTCGAGCTCGTCGGCCAGCAGCATGGCACAGCGAAGTGCTCGGTGCCCTGGCCCATCTCGGACTTGTTGACGATCACGGTCACGCGCCCGTCGGTCGCGATGCGCACGAAGGCGTTGGGCGCGAAGCTCGCTGTCGCGCAGCACGCCGCGGCGCCGCTGCTTCGGGCCAGCGGAAACCGACCAGCAGGCCGCCGCCGAGCGCCGCGGAGACCTGCAGGAACTGCGCGGCGGGCGATGCGCAGGGCGCTCATCGCGCACCTCCCTTCAGGCCCGCGGCCGCGTTGTGGATCGCGCTGCGTATGCGCACGTAGGTCGCGCAGCGGCAGACGTTGCCCGACATGCAGGCGTCGATCTCCGCGTCGCTCGGCGTCTGCGTCTCCGCGAGCAGCACGGCCGCGCTCATGATCTGGCCCGGCTGGCAGTAGCCGCACTGCGGCACGTCGATCTCGGTCCAGGCCTTCTGCAGCGCTTCGACGACGGGATTCCCCGTCACCTCGATCGTGGTGACGTTCTTGCCCGCCGCGGCCGAGAGTGGCAGCACGCACGAGCGCACCGCGTGGCCGTCGACATGCACGGTGCAGGCGCCGCACTGCGCCGCACCGCAGCCGAACTTCGTGCCCGTCAGCTCGAGCGTCTCGCGCAAGACCCACAAGAGCGGCGTCGAGGGATCGACGTCCAGCGTTCGTTTCTGTCCGTTCACACTCAAGTCGATCGGCATGTCGTCCTCCTCGCTTGGCGTCGGTGCGCCGCTGCGCGCAGGGTAGCATCCGCGCGTAGAATCCACCCAGCCCCCGCCATGCTTCCCGCAGAGATTCAGAGCCTCGTGGATCTCGCCCGCAAAGGCGATCCGGGGGCGCTCGCGAAACTCGTGCAAGAACACGAGCCGCGCCTCGTGCGCATGGTCGAACTGCGCCTCGACGCGAGCCTGCGCCGGCGCCTCGACCCCGCGGATGTGGTGCAGGAAGCCCTGCTGGAAGCCGTGCGGCGCTTCCCGGAGTGGTGTCCGCAGCAGGGCCTGCCCTTCCATGTCTGGTTGCGCCTGATCACCGCGCAGTCGCTCGCCGCCGCGCAGCGCCGCCACCTCGGCGCGTCCATGCGCGACGCGCTGCACGAGGTGCCGCTGCAGCCGAGCCGCTCGGGCATCAGCATCGGCAATGCCGCCGACGCCTTCGCCGCGAGCATCACCTCGCCCTCGGATGCGGCGCAGCGCGAGGAGCTGCGCGCGCGCGTGCTCCTGGCGCTCGAGGGACTCGACGAGCTCGATCGCGAGGTCGTCGCGCTGCGGCATTTCGAGGGCCTCTCGAACGAGGAGGTCGCCGCGGAGCTCTCGATCACGCCCGAGGCGGCGAGCAAGCGCTTCGTGCGCGCGCTCTTGCGACTGCGTCCGGCGCTCGACGCCTTCACGGGGAACGGCCCGTGAAGGAGCGGCCGCTCTCGACCGAGGAAGCGCTCGAGCTCTACCTCTCCAACCGCAGCCGGGGCGACAAGACGAGCCCCGAGGAGTTCGCCGCGCGCCACGCGCAGCTCGGACCGGAACTCGGCGCGGCGCTGCAGGCGCTCGCGGCGCTCGAGAGCGCCACGCCCTCGGCGCAGGACGCGGCCATTCCGCACGAGATCGGTGCGTACCGGGTCGTGCGCGAGATCGGCCGCGGCGGGATGGGCGTGATCCTGCGCGTCTGGGACGAGGAGCTGGGCCGGCACCTGGCGATGAAGGTCGCGCTGGGCGGCGCCGGCTCGCCCGCCCGGCTGGTGCGCTTCCTCGAGGAGGCGCGCGTGACCGGCCAGCTCGACCACCCGGGCATCGTCCCGGTGCACGAGCTGGGCCTCGACGCAGAGGGCCGGCGCTTCTTCACGATGAAGCTCGTCGAGGGGCGCGACATGAAGCAGGTCTTCGAGCTCGTCTTCGCCGAGCGCGAGGGCTGGAACGAGACGCGCGCGCTGGGCGTGATCCTCAAGGTCTGCGAGGCGATGGCCTACGCCCACTCGAAGGGCATCATCCACCGCGACTTGAAGCCCGCCAACGTGATGGTCGGCGGCTTCGGCGAGGTGTTCGTGATGGACTGGGGCCTCGCGCGCGTCCTGAATCGCGCGGACTCGGGCGCCGCGGCCGCGGCGGAGCCCGCCAGCGACTCGCAGCTCTTCACGCTCGACGGCTCGGTGCTCGGCACGCCGGCCTACATGCCACCGGAGCAGGCGCGCGGCGAGATCGACCGGCTCTCGGCGCGCTCCGACGTCTACTCGATCGGCGCGATGCTCTACCACCTGCTCGCGCGCCAGGCGCCGCACGTCCCGCCGCAGACGCGCAGCACGCCGCGCGAGGTGCTCGCGCGCGTGAAGTCGGCCCCGCCGACACCGCTGCACCAGCTGAATCCCGCGGTGCCGGCCGAGCTCGTCGCCATCTGCGAGAAGGCCATGGCGCAGGATCCGGCGCGGCGCTACGCGGACACGCTGGCCTTCGCCGAGGACCTGCGCGCCTACCTCGAGAAGCGCGTCGTCGCCGCGTACGAGACCGGTGCCTTCGCGGAGCTGCGCAAGTGGATCGCGCGCAACCGTGCGCTGGCGGCGGCCTGCGGCGCGGCGGTCTTGATCCTCGCCGTGGGCCTGATCGTGAGTTCCTCGCTGTTCGTCACGGCCCGGCGCGAGCGGCAGCGCGCGGACCAGCGCGCCGACGACGTGCTCTCGCTTTCCGCCGGACGCGACCTGCAGGAGCTCGTCGATCGCGCCGATGCGCTCTGGCCGGTCCTGCCCGGGAGCGCGCCGACGTTCGAGGCCTGGCTGCGCGACGCGCACGCGCTCGTCGAGGGTCGCGCCGCGGACCCGCCACACGGGATCAAGGCCGCGCCGGGGCTCGCCGGCCACAAGCAGAAGCTGGCCGAGCTGGTGGCGCGCGCCTCGGGCATCGAGGACAGCGAGGACCGCTGGTGGCGCGCGCAGCTCACAAGCCTCGTCGCGGATCTCGAGGCCTTTGCCAGCCCGGAGAGCGGACTGTGCGGGCGCGGCATGGATCCCGTGCACGGCTGGGGCGTCGAGAAGCGGCTCGAACTCGCGCGCACGCTCGAGGAGCGCAGCGTCACGGGCCCGCTGGCCGCGCAGTGCTGGCGCGAGACGATCACCTCGATCCAGGATCGCGCGCAGTGCCCGAAGTACGAGGGCCTCGTGATCACGCCGCAGCTCGGACTCCTTCCGATCGGCCAGGATCCGCACTCGGGCCTGTGGGAGTTCGCGCACCTGCCGACCGGCGAACCGGCCGAGCGCGCGGCCGACGGCTCGCTCGCGCTGCACGAAGGGCTGGGCCTTGTCTTCGTGCTGATCCCCGCCGGGACCTTCTGGATGGGCGCACAGAAGTCGGATTCCGCGGGGCACAACTTCGATCCACTGGCGAATCCGATCGAATCACCCGTGCACGAGGTGCGCTTGGACGCATTCTTCCTCTCGAAGTACGAGGTGACGCAGGACCAGTGGCTGCGCTTCACGGGCAACAATCCCAGCGTCTACAAGCCGGGCACGGTCCACGGCGGCATCACGACCACCTCCCTGCACCCCGTCGAGCAGCTGAGCTGGCGTGGCTCCACGGCTGTGCTGCGCCGGCTCGAGCTGCTCCTGCCCACGGAAGCGCAGTGGGAGTACGCCGCGCGCGCTGGCACGAGCACGGCCTGGTGGACCGGTGCGGAGAAGTCGAGCCTCGCGGGAGCCGCGAACACGGCCGACCACTACGCCAGCACCCATAACGGTCCGGTCGGGTGGGGCTACGACAATTCCCTGGACGACGGCTACGAGATCCACGCTCCCATCGGCAGCTTCCGCGCCAATGCCTTCGGCCTCCACGATGTCGCCGGAAACGTGTACGAGCTGTGCCGCGAAGGCTACGGCACCTACGACCTGCCCGAACGCGCGGGCGACGGCGAGCGACAGGGCACCGACCCGGTCTCGAACATGCTGCGCGGCGGTGCCTATCACAACCCGCCGCATCGCGCGCGCAGTGCCTACCGCACGGATGTCCCGCCCGACTACACCGACTACAGTCTGGGCGTGCGGCCCGTGCGCAGCCTCGCGCGCTAGCTTTCGCGGCCAGGCGGATCGCTTCCAGGCACGGAGGCGTCGCGCAAGTGCACCGCCTTGTATCCGCCGATGGTCTTGAAATACAGGAGCAGCAGCAGATAGATGACGCCCATCGCCGCGGGGATGAAGGCGTCGGTCTTCAACGTCTTGCGGTCGCCGGCGATGCTCGCTTCCGCGACGGCGGCCTGCACCGGCGTGCGCTGGGCGGCGGGAACCTTCTGCGCTTCGGCCAGCTTGGTGCCGTCGAGCGCCTGGCTCTCCTCGAAGAAGAGGAACGAGCTCGGCTTCTCGGCCTTGTACTGCGCGAGCGCCGCTGGATTGGACTGCGCCAGCGCCTCGGTCGCGAAGCGATCCTTCGCATAGCCCAGGCCTGGCGTGCCGATCATGCCCGCCGAGAGCATGCCGATGCCGCCCATGATGCTGATCGCGATCGCGCCGGTGCGCGGAAAGCGATCGGAGGCGACCGCCAGCATCGTGGGCCAGAAGAAGGTCTTGCCGACGGCATAGACGGCGAGCGCGACGAGCGCGACCGTGAACGAGGTCATCGAGCTGGCGAGGTTGAGGCCGATGCAGGCGAGGATCGCGCACAGGACGAGGATCCCGACCGGCGAGATGCCCAGGCGCTTCTCGATGAAGTTCGCGCAGAAGCGCAGGCCGAACATGATCGCCGAGGTCCACATGAACAGGTACTTGCCCTGCTCCGAGGTGAACAGGTTGCCGGTGATGTTCTGGATCCAGCCGTCCGTGCCGAGCTCGACGGCGCCGACGAGCGCGTGGGTCACGAAGAGCACGAAGAGCAGCATCGATCCGACGGAGAACCTCGTGATCATGGCCACGGCGATCAGCAGCGCGCCAGCAGATGCCGTAGCCGATGCCCGGCGAGAGCCCCAGCGCGTTCTGGCAGAAGAGTGTGAGCAGGTAGCAGACGACCAGCGCGCCGGCGACGCCGACGTCCTTGAGCATCTCGCCCAGGCCAAGGCCCTTCTCCGAGGCCTCGGACTTGGGCATGTGCTGGCCGAGGAACATCACGCCGTAGGCCAGCGTCGGGAGCAGGTAGAGCGAGAGCTGCAGCTGCCAGCTCCAGTGCAGCTTGTCGTCGAGCACCCAGCCGAGCGCGCTGCCGATCACGAGGCCCGCGGGCCAGCTCGCGTGCAGGATATTGAGGTAGTGCGTGCGGTTCTCGGGGAAGAGCGTCGCGACCAGCGGGTTGGCCACGGCCTCGAGCGTGCCGTTCGCGTAGGCGAAGATGAACATGCCCCAGTACAGGCTCGAGTAGGCGCTCGCTCCGCCGGCGGTGAAGGTCACCACGGCCGAGAGCACGTGCAGCGCGAACGCGGCGATGATCAGCTTGCCGTAGCCGATCTTGTCGCACACGACGCCGCCGATGATGATACCGAAGCAGAAGCCCGAGAAACCCGCACCGGTAAGGGCGCCGAGTTGCCCGGCCGTGAAGCCATACTCCGCGCCCCAGTTGTCGAGAATCCCGCCGCGGATGGCGACACCGACGCCGGTGGCGAGGATCGCCATGAAGCCGGCCCACAACAGACGTTTCGCGTTCGGAACAATCGCTTCGTTGCTGACTTGGGCGTTGCTCATAGGGGGGCTCAGGTCTTGAGAACGGAACGGCGCATGCGCACGAGCAGCTCGTTCGCACAGGCGTCGGCAAAAGCGGGATCGTTGATGTGCAGGTCGAGTTCGACGAGCGGCACGGCCGCATGCGTCTCGCTCAAACCCTGAAAGAGCTCCGCGCGCGCCACGGGATCGTAGAAAGGCTGGCCCTCGCGATCGATGGCCGAGATGCCCTGGCGCGGAAACATGAGGATCGCCTCGCCCTTGGCTGCGGCGAGCTTCGTGCCGATCGTGCGCCCGAGCTCGCGGCACTCCGCCGGCGTGGTGCGCATCAGCGTGACGTTGTCGTTGTGGCGGTAGAACTTCCGGCCGCGAAATTTCTCGGGCACGCTGTCCATGCCGTGGAAGTTGACCATGTCGAGGGCGCCGACGGACACGACCTGCGGGATCCCGGCCTTGCCGGCCGCGGTCAGGCGCTCGGGACCGGCGCTCAGGAAGCCGCCGACGAGTTCGTCGGCGAGCTCCGTCGTCGTGAGGTCGAGCACGCCCGCGAGCAGCCCGCTCGCGGCGAGCGACTCGAGCGTGCGCCCGCCGCTGCCGGTCGCGTGGAAGACGAGCACCTCGCAGCCCGCCTGCTCGAGCACCGCGCGCGCGCGTTCGACGCAGGGCGTCGTCACGCCGAACATGGTCGCCGCGACGAGCGGCTTGTCGGCCGCCGCACGCTCCGGCAGCCGCCCGCGCGCCATGCCGGCCATCGCCTGCGCGGCGCGCGCGAGCACGACGCGGCTGATGCGATTCAGCCCCGCGATGTCGACGACCGAGTTGAGCATCAGCACGTCCGAGCTGCCGACGAAGTGCCCGACCTCGCCCGAGGCGAGCGTGCTGACCATCAGCTTCGGCACGCCGAACGGCAGCACGCGCATCGCGGCCGTGCCGATGGTCGTGCCCGCTCACCCGCCGATCCCGAGCACGCCCTCGAGCTCGCCGCGCGCGTGGAAGCGCCGCGCGAGCTCCTCCGCGCCGCGCGCCGCGGCGGTCACCGCCTCGCCGCGGTCGTTCCTCGCGCGCAGCGCCTCGAGCGTCGTGCCCGCGGCGCGAAAGAGCTCCTCGCGCGCGATGTCCGGCGCCGTGCGCGGCTCGCCCAGGCAGCCGGTGTCGACCAGCGTCACCGCGACACCGCCCGCGCGCAAGAGGTCGCGCACGTAGGCGGCCTCGTCGCCCTTGGTGTCCAGCGTCGCGAAGAGGAGGACCGTCACGGCTCGGCCATTAGATCGCCCGGCCCGGATCAGGGGAAGCCGAGCTTCTTGAGCTCCTGCGCGGCCCACGCGCTGCGCAGTCGCTCCAGCGCGGCGGGATCGATGCGGCCCTCGACCTCGATGCGCTGGAAGACGATCACCAGCTGCGAGTGCACGACCAGCGTGATCGCGCCGCTCGCGAGCTCCGCCGCGGGCAGCGACGCGCGCGACTTATCCTGCAGCTTCGAGGCCAGGCCCTTGCCGTCGTAGGAGAACTCGACGCTCCAGTCCTTCTTCCAGTCGAACGAGGGCCGGTCGGGCAGCTGCATGCCGCGCACGTCGAAGTGGGCGTGGTCCTCGACGTAGATCTCGCCGCTGGGCGGGCTGCGGTAGGCCGACTCCTGGCCGTCGTCGCACAAGAGCCAGGCGAAGTAGGGCTGGTTGTACTTGGTCTTGATCTGCAGGTAGCGGAACGAGTAGCGCAGCGTGACCGGGCCACTGAACCCGATTGCCAGGCGGTAGGCGGCCGAGCCCGAGCCCTGCCAGGCTCCGTTCGCGATGTTGAAGCTCGAGGCCTTCTCGTCGATGCCGATGTTGCCCATCGAGTCGCGCTCGGACTTGCGGTAGCCGGGCAGCTTGATCCAGTCCTGCGCCTCGGCCGGATCGTCGAACTCGTAGACCAGCTTGCCGCGCTCGTCCGCGAGCGGAGTCCACTTGCCGTGCAGCAGCGAGCCCAGCCCGGCCTCGGCCGAGCGCGCCGCGAGGCAGGCCAGCGCGAGCTGGCGCAGCGCGTCGAGGCGCCGCACGAGCAGCGGCGAGCCCGCGCCCGCGACGAGCAGCGCGCTCACGCGCTCCAGGCAGGCATCGGATTCCTTCGCCGCGCGCGGCAGCGGCAGCTTGGAGAGCTCGAACAGCGCGCGCGCGACCGTCGCGGTGCGCATGCGGCCCTGGTACTCCGCGGCGTCGGCGCGCAGCTCGCGCGCACCGGCCTCTCCGTCCTTGAGCAGCCGCTCCCAGCGCGCGTCGCCGCCCAGGATGCAGGCGAAAGCGCGCGCCCAGGGCTGCGCCGCGCCCTGCATCTCGGGCTTGGTGGCCGAGCGCGCCACGAGCAGCGGGTCGATGTCCGAGAGCGGCACCCAGGGCACGCCCATCTCGTTGCTGCGCAGCCGCACGCGGCCGCTCTCGAGCGACTCGACCACCGCCGGCAGGTCGTGGCCCTTGTACTTCAGCACCAGCACGGCGCCGCTCTGCTGCAGGTAGGAGAGGAAGCCGTCGCGCAGCTTGAGCAGCTCCTCGACGCGCGCGATGTCGTGCGGGATGCGCTCCGACCAGGGCGCCTCGAGCGGGCGCCCGGCGAGCGCGCGCAGTTCCTGCAGTCCGCCCTCGAGGTCGCCGTCGCGCACCGCGAGCAGCGCGTGCGCGCTGTTCGCCTCGGCGTCGTCGGGGTCGGGCGCGAGCATCGCCGGCGCGAAGTTCGCCGGCACGAGGCTCAGCGCGCCCGGAGCGCTCGGCGCGGCGGCGTGCTCGCTCGCGTTCTTGGCGCCCGGCAGCGCGGGGAAGACGTTCTCGATCGGCGCGCGGTCGACGTTCTGGCCGGGGTGCAGCTGCTCGTACTGCTCGCAGGCCCAGCTCAGGAAGTTGCGCGAGAGCAGGCGCGGATCGAAGGCCACGAAGGCCTGGCGCAGATCCTCGGCGTCGCCCTTGCCGCGGAACGCCGCCTTCTGGAACTCGGTGTAGGCCTTGCGGTACGCGCCCTGCGCCCCGTCGACCAGGAAATGCGCCCACAGGTCGCACTGCGCGACGAAGGCGCGCGCGACGGCCTGCGCCGGCGGCGTCTCGGACTGCAGGCGCCGCGCGCGCTCCTCGACCAGGTCGGCGTAGTCCTTCGCGGAACGCAGCCCGGCCAGCTCGTCCACCGGCAGCAGCAGCACGTCGCGCTCGCCGCCGGTCTGCGAGAGCAGCGCGACGAGCTGCTCGAGCAGCTCGGGCCGCAGCGGGCGCTTGGCGCTCGCGCCGGGATCCGGGCCGTCGTGCGTCGCGAGCAGGAAGGCCAGGCCCTGGTAGAGCCAGATCGAGCCCGGCCGGTTGCCGTTCGTGCCCAGGTAGGCCTGCTGCAGCTCCTTCGCTGCCTGGTAGAGCAGGCTCGCACGGCGGGCGGCCGGCGCTGCGCCCGGATCGTCGGGATCCTCCGCTGTCAGCGCGAGCTGCAGCTGGTAGTCGTAGGCCGTGCGCCCCGCGTCGTCGCCCGGATCGCGCACGAGCGGCAGCAGGTTCTCGTAGTCGCCGCGCGTGGCCAGCACCGCGAAGGCCGTCAGCGGCTGGTCCTTGCGGCGCTCGAGGCCGGCGGGTTTCGCCACCAGCTCGACGAAGTTCGCCTCCAGGCGCTCGAGCGCGGGCACGTAGAAGTCGCTGACGCGTTTCTCGTGGGCCGGGTCCTCTTTCTCGGGCGGCTGCAGCACGAGCACGACGCCCGCGGCCGGGCGCAGGATCCTGCAGCCGAGCTTGGCGAAGCCGCTGCTGCGCGCGAGGCGCTTGCCGAGCTGCCAGACCCAGCGCTCGCGCGGGTCGCTGTCGAGCACGACGATGCGCCGCGCGACGCGCTCCTTCTCGGCCTTCCAGCTCTGGCGCAGCGCGGCCAGCTCCTCGTCCCCGACCTCCTTGCCGTCCTGCGACTTGTACGGGTCGAGCTGGTACAGATCGGCGTACTCGGAGAGGTCGCTGGCCTCGAAGCCCGGCAGGTCGCGCTCGGGATGGAAGACGTGCTTCCCTTGCGCCAGGGCGGGCAGCGCGGAGAGCGCGAGGGCAGCCAGGACGAGCACGACGCGCGAGGGTGCGACGGGCGGCATGGGCGGTTCAGGGGAAGCCCAGTGCGGCGAGCTGCTCGGCGATCCAGCGCGTCTGCAGCTCGCCTTGAGACGCGGATGCGATCGTGCCCTCGATCACGATGCGGTCGATCGAGACCGGGACGTCCATGTGCGCGAAGAGCACCACGTTGCCGCTCTTGCGCGGGCCGCAGCCGGCCTTGGCGAGCGGGCGCTCGCCGAGGCTCGTCGCGACCTCCTTGCCGTCGTCGACGAGCTCGAAATCGAGATCCTCGTCCATGTAGAAGGCGCCCTTCTCGGTCGCGTGCGCCTCGCGATCGTAGGACTGCTTCAGGTCGCGCACGTGGATGAAGCCCACGTCGCCGGAGGCGATGTACGAGCCTGCGGAATCGTCGCAGACGAAGAGGTAGAAGGAGGGCGGGCCGTGCTCGGCCGCGATCGAGACGTAGCGGTAGCGCAGGCGCACGCTGATCGGACCGTTGAAGCTTGCGGCCGAGCGGTAGCAGACCTGTCCCGTGCCGGTGAAGTGGCCCTGTTCCTCGGTGAAGCGCGAGTCCGCCTCGCTGACGGAGATCTGCGGGAACAGGTCGCGCCAGGGCTTGAGGTAGCCGACCTGCCGCCGCCAGTCCGCGTCCTCGCCGGGCGCGTCGAAGTCCCAGGTGAAGCGCGTGCGGCCGTCGGGCAGGATCTCGCTCTTCGCATGCAGCAGTCCGGACGCGTCGCCGCTCGTGCGCGTCTGCGCGAGGCAGGCGATGGCGAGCTGGCGCAGCGCGGCCTGGCGCCGCTTGACCAGCTCCGAGCCCGTGTTGCCGGTGAGCAGGGCCTTCAGGCGCTCGAGGCGCAGCCGCGCCTCCGGCGCATCGCCCGGCAGCGGCAGCTTCGAGAGCTCGAACAGCTCGCGCGCCAGCGCGGCCGTGCGCAGCAGGCCGGCGTACTCCTTGGCATCCGCGCGCAGCTCGCGCGCGCCGGGCGCGTCGTCCTTGAGCAGCTTCTCCCAGCGCGCGTCGCCGGCCAGCACGTAGGCGTAGAAGCGTGCCCAGGGCTGCGCGCCGCCCTGCATCTCCTTCTTGGCCGCCAGCTTGGCCAGCTCGTAGGGATCGACCTCGGAGAGCGCGATCGACGGCAGCCCGAGCTTGTTCTCGCCCAGCTTCACGGTCTCGCCCTCGAGTGCGGCGATCGGCGCGAGCACGTCCTTGCCGTTGCGCTTGAAGCTGAGCTTGCTGCCCGAGGACTTGAGGTACGCGAGGTAGCCGTCGCGCAGCTTCGCCAGCTCCTCGACGCGCGTCGCCTCGCGCGCGATGCGCTCGGGCCAGGGCGGCGTCTTGGCCAGCGCGGCGAGCGCGCGCAGCGTGCCCTGCGCGCCGGCGAGGTTCCCGCTGCGCGCCTCGGAGAGCGCCAGCGCGAACTGCGCCTCGGCGTCGTCGGCCTCGGGCGCGATCATCTGCGGCGAGAAGGCCGGATCGACGAGCGGCGCCGGCGCGGCGGCGGGCGCGCCGGGCGCGCTGCCGGGCGCCTCGGCGGCGGAGAAGAGCGTCGCGATCGGCTTGCGGTCGGCCTTCTTGCCGGGGTGCGTGTGCTCGAACTCGTCGCACACCCAGCCCAGGAACTCGCGCGAGAGCAGGCGCAGGTCGCTGCCCGCGAAGGCGCGGCGCAGGTCCTCGGCGTCGCCCTTGCCGTGGAACGCGGCCTTCTGGAACTCGGCCCAGGGCTTGCGGTAGGCCGACTGCGCGCCGTCGCAGAGGAAGTGCGCCCAGAGCTCGCACTGCGCGTAGTAGGCGCCCCCGACGTCGTCATCGTCCGGCTCGTCGACGGCGGCGCTCTTCACGCGCGCGGCGACGCCGGCGGCGTACTCCTCCCAGGAACGCAGCTGCGCCAGCTCGTCGATGGGTAGCAGCAGCAGCTCGCGCTCGGGCTCCTTGCCCAGCAGATCCACCATCCAGGCCGACACTTCGGGGCGCATCGAGTGCTTGTCGAGCGAGTCGGGCGTGGTCCCGTCGTGCGTCGCGAGCAGGAAAGCCAGGCCCTCGTACATCCAGATCGAGCCCGGCCGGTTGCCGGGCACGGAAAGGTGCGCGTGCTGCAGCTCCTTGGCGAGCTCGTAGAGCAGGTTCGAGCGCTGCGCCACCAGCGAGGTGCCCGCGAAGGGCTGCTCGTAGGTGACGGCCAGCTGCAG
Organism: uncultured Planctomycetota bacterium; assembly: GCA_963829015.1. Taxonomy (GTDB): domain Bacteria; phylum Planctomycetota; class UBA1135; order UBA1135; genus JADJLZ01. The sequence continues at coordinate 359,227 of CAWHGR010000003.1, forward strand.
CTGGTAGTCGTAGGCCGTGCCGCTGGCGTAGCCCGAGGGGTCGCTGACGAAGCGCAGGTAGTTGACCAGGTCGCCCTTGGAAGCCAGGACGGCGAAGGCCGTCAGCGGCTGGTCCTCGCGCCGCGCCAGGCCGGCCGGCTGGGCCACCAGCTGGTCGAAGTTCGCGGCCATCTTCTTCACGAAGGGCATGTAGAAGGCCGCCAGGCGCGCGTTGTAGCCGGGCTCCTCCTTGGCCGGCCGCTGCACGACCATCACGAAACCCGGCTCGGGCCGCTCGATCGTGTAGGCGATCTTCGAGAAGTAGCTGTGGCGCGCGAGGCGCTTGCCGAACTGCCAGACCCAGCGCTCGCGCGGGTCGGCCTGGATCTCGGCGATGCGTTTCGCGGCGCGCTCCGACTCGGCCTGCCAGCGCGCGCGCAGCTTCTCGAGTTCGGCCGCGGAGAGCTCCTTGCCCTCCTGCGCCTTGAACTCGTCGAAGGCGTAGAGGTCGCTCCACTCGGAGAAGCCCGCCGCCTCGAAGCCGGGCAGGTCCTTGTCGGCGTGGAACGTGTGCGGCTCCTGCGCGGAGGCGCAGGGCACGAGCAATGCGAGCGCGAGCAGCGCGCGGGTGAGCAGCGCGGGCAGCATGCGGCCAATCGTAGCCGCTACGATGCCGGCATGTCGAAAAGACGCAGCTCCCCGGCCCGCGCCGTGGTCGACGCGGGCCGCCGCGCGGACCGCAAGGCGCTGGCCGCCCTCCTGGCCAAGGGTGCCGACCTGAACGCGGTCTGGCGCGGCTACCGCGCGCTGCACGCGCTGATCCAGGAGGATCCGCATGCCGCGGCCGTGCGCGCGGACAAGCCGCGCCTGGCCTGCCTCGAGTGGCTGCTCGAGCACGGCGCCGATCCGGAGCTATCCGGCGCCTGGCCGCCGGCGCGCGCGCTGCTGGTCGCAGCCTTCACGGGCGAGCAGGCCTTCGTCGACGCGCTGCGCGAGCACGGCGCGAAGGTGGACTTCTTCGTGCACTGCGCGCTGGGCGACGTGCCGGCCGTGAAGCGCGCGCTGGCGAAGTCGAAGGCGCTCGCGACGGCGCGCGACGGGGAGCAGGGACTCACAGGACTGCAGTGCACCAGCGCCTCGCGCCTCCCGGGTCGGCGCGTGGAGGTCGCAGAGCTCCTGCTCGAAGCCGGCGCGGACCCCAACGCCCGAACGCGGAGCTGGAGTCACGAGGTGGACGTGGCCTACTTCGCCTGCAACTCGGGCCAGGGCGACATGCTCGACCTCGTGCTCACGGGCGGCGCCGACGCGACCGCGGCGCTGCCTTCCGCGGCCTGGCAGAAGACGATGGAGCTGGCCGAGATCTGCCTCACGCACGGCGCGCGGATCGACGCTGCGCGCGCGCAGGACCGGCCGCTGCTGAACGAGCTCGTGCGCTGGGGCCAGGTGGGACCGGCGCTCTGGCTGCTCGAGCGGGGCGCCAACCCGAACCTGCCCGACGCGCGCGGCTGGACCGCCGTGCACCAGGCGGCCTCGCGCGGCAACGAGCGCTGATGCGCGCGATCCTCGCGGCGGGCGGCGACCGCACCAGGCTCGACCAGCAGGGGCTTCCGCCGTGGAAGGTCGCGATGCTCGCGCGCAAACCGAAGATGATGGAGCTGCTGGCCAGTCGCTAGCGCTGCCGACCGGGTCAGGCCTACGCAGTTGGGAGCATGCGTCTACGCACTCGGTGACCGGATGGTCACTGACGGGATCCGCGAACGCAGTGGAAGATTGTCCGGAACATGCGCACCTCGCCCCTCCTCGTACTCACCTCCATCTGCCTCGCAGGCGCGGCTTCGGCGCAAAACCTGCAGTTCCAGCCGCGGGTCGACTTCGACTTCGCCGCCGAGCTCCCGCGCCAGTTGGCGATGGCCGATTTCGACCACGACGGCAACCTCGACCTCGCGGCGACGAACTACGGTCTCGGCGGCGGCCGGATCGACATCCATTTCGGCAACGGCAACTCCGACTTCAGCTCGACCTACGAGATCGCGCTCAACGGTGCCGAGTCGATCGGCCTGGGCGACTGGGACAACGACGGCTGGATGGACATCGCCGCGGGCATCACCGGCTGGGCTCAGCAGGCGGTCTACCTCTTCCGCAACGACCATACGGGCGGGTTCACCTCGGCGGGCGCGATCTATCCGATCGCCTGGTCGCCGATGGGCATTGCGGCTGCAGATTTCGACGGCGACGGGAACCTCGACATCGCGGTCGCCTCCGCCTCGAGCTCCGCCGCGCTGACCTGGTTCCCGGGCAACGGCGACATGACTTTCGGGACGCAGCACATCGTGCCCTCGACCTACAGCAACTCCGCCGAGCGCCTGATCACGGCCGACTTCGACAACGACGGCAAGCCCGACATGGCGATGGCGCACACGAGCGGCCTGCGCGTCTTCCTCAATCCGCTGCCCGGCTTCCAGTTCCAGAACAGCTTCGACCTGCCGGTGATCGAGCACTTCATGAGCCTGGCTGCGGTGGACGTGACCGCCGACGGCGTGCTCGACTTGATCGCGCTCGGGGACTCGGGCCACTTCTCCGTCTGGGGCGGAGCGGGCGACGGCACCTTCGCGCTGCTGCACGAGTACAACTTCACGGGCTACTCGCGCGACTTGCGCGTAGGAGACCTCAACGGCGACGGGCTCAGCGACGTGATGATCTCGTCCTTCGGCGGCATCCAGCTCTTCTTCGGGCAGGGCGGCGGCGCATTCAACGGCCCGCAGACGGTCGCGAGCGGCGTCGAGCCCATGGCCGCTGGCCTCGGCGACTGGAACGGCGACGGCTCGCTCGACCTCGCGGTCGCGTGCAACAACGGCGGCGGCCAGGCCTACCTCTCGATCCACGAGCAGATCCCGCCCCCGCCGATCGGCGTGATCTGCCAGCCCGGAATCGGCGGCACGAGCGCCTGCCCGTGCGCCAACCCGCCCAGCGGGCCGGGCCGAGGCTGCAACAACAGCTCGGCGACGGGCGGCGCGATCCTCACGGCGAGCGGCAGCTACTCGCTGGCCGGAGACACGCTCGTGTTCACCACGAGCGGCGAGAAGCCGAGCGCAGGGAGCATGGTGCTGCAAGGCAGCGCGCTCAGCGTCGCCGGCGTGGCCTTCGGCCAGGGCGTGCGCTGCGTCGCGGGCTCGTTGAAGCGCCTGTACCTCAAAATCGCGGTCGCAGGTGCGATCATCGCCCCGGCGGCCGGGGATCTGCACGTCGCAGCGCGCTCTGCCGCGCTCGGCGATGCGATCGCAGCGGGCTCGCACCGCTACTACGGCGTCTACTACCGCGATCCGACGATGCTCGGCGGCTGTCCCCCGGCCAACGGCTTCAACATCACGCAGCAGCTCGACGTCGTCTGGCAGCCCTGACATGGGTGGACCTGTCAACTCTTGTGTGGGGTGTAGCGAAGCACTTGCACCGAATGGTGGCGGTGCGTGAGAGACGGGCCATCTCCTCCGAACCGGGCAGAGCCGTGGGATGGACGACGATGGACCGGCTGGAAGATCGGCGGAGCGGGTGAGTGAATCCAGGAGTGCTTCTTCGCCAGGAAACAGCTCGATCGGGACAGCGTTGCTCGCTCGGGTCCGCACCGCGCGTGTCGACGGCCTACTGCCACACGACTCGCAGGCCGGAGGAGATGTTCCAGACATTTCCCGTCGGCGCAGAGCAGAAGCCCGCAACCGGGTCGCGGTACCAGACCTGGTAGTAGCGCAGCACGCCGCTCGCGAGCGGATCACCGAGCGCGGACGAGCGCTGCGAGATCGAAAGCTCGCCCGACTGCGGCGCACTCACCGTCCCGCCCGAGGCGGAGTGGACGTAGAGACGCTTGAGATTGCCGCCGATGCAGCGCAGGCCGTCGCCGAACGCTGTCGGCGCGACCGCTGCGCTGCCCTGCAGGAAGAGGCTCGAGGCCGTCGGGAGTTCGCCCGTGCAGCTCAAGAGCAGCGAGTCCGCGCCCAGCGAGGCCGCGCCCCCAGCCGCGAGCAGCGCGCCGCCGGTGCTGGCCGAGTTTTCGCAGCCGTGCGCGGGCTGGCCGTTGTTCGCGCAGGGGCAGGGGACCGTGCTTCCGTCGCCGAAGCAGAACGCGCTGACGCCCGTTACCCGGTCGCGCACGAAGATGTCCGCGTCGCCGTTCGTGTCGTTCGCCACGAGGTTCCAGGCATAGCTCTGGAAGGCAACGAACCGGCCGTCGTTCGAGATCGAGGTACCGCCTTCGTAGGGAATGAACATGCCGTAGATCCCCTGCACTCCCGACGAGCTCACATTGGCATTCTCGGTGATCCCCGTCAGGCGATCATGGACGAAGCAGTCCGCATCGTTGTTGGTGTCGTTCGGCACCAGGTTCGTGAAGTAGCTCCCGAATGAGACGTAGCGGCCGTCCGCGGAGATCGAGCAGCCCGAGCTGGAGTTGTTGTACCCGACGCCGACTCCCTGGTTGCCCGACGAATCGACGCTCACGCGCTCGGTCGTACCTGTCTGGCGATCGTGGACGAAAATGTCCCTGATCCCGTTCGTGTCACTTGGGACGAGGTTCGTCGCCACGCTCTCGAAGGCAAGGAATCGGCCATCCGCTGAGATCGCGGGGCCGCTGCTGTCGCCATCCCCTTGCGTGCCCAGTGAATCCACGCTGACGCGCGTGGTCGTACCCGTCTGGCGGTCGCGGAGGAATACGTCCGCACTTCCGTTCGTGTCGCCGGCCACGAGGTTCGACGCCCAGCTGGAGAACGCGACGTATCTTCCGTCGGGAGAGATTGCGATCCTCGAGTAGTAGCTGTCCGAGCTGGCCAGGTCCCCTTGGCCGCCCGCCGAATTCAAGCTGACGCGTTCGGTCGTTCCTGTCTGGCGGTCGCGAACGAAGACGTCCTCGCACGCGTTCGTGTCCCCCGCAACGAGGTTCGACGCCACGCTCGAGAAGGCCACGAAGCGGCCGTCGGCGGAGATCGCGAACTGATGGCACTTGCCGTTCGCCTGCGCACCCGTCGAACTCACGCTCACCCGCTCGGTCACTCCTGACAGGCGGTCCCTGACGAAGATGTCTGCCACGCCATTCGTGTCTCCGGCGACCAGGTTCGATGCACGGCTCCAGAAGGCGACATAGCGACCATCCAGGCTCAGCGAGCCCGCGTCGCTGTCGTTGTTCGCCTCGACGCCAGCCGTGCTCACGCTGACTCGCTCTGTCATTCCGGTCGATTGGTCGTGCACGAACACGTCGAACGCACCGTTCGTGTCCGCAGCCACGAGACTCACCGAGCAACTCGAGAAGACCACGCAGCGCCCGTCCCCCGAGATGGATGGCGACGTGCACAGGCAGTCTGAACACGCCCCCGTGGAGCTGGTGCTCGCCATCGAGGTGCTCTGAGCGAACGCGCCGCCTGAGGCGAGCAGCAGGCAGGCCGAACTGGTCCAGCGGAAGGGTATCGGGCTCAAGCTTGCTCCTTCTCCTGATCAGAGACCTGGCGGGCCTTCCGGCCTGCTGTAAGGGACGCGAGCGCCAGCTCCCACCACGGTAGGTGAATCCGACGATGCATTGTCCGTGGGCGGGCGGCATGGGTCCAGCCCGGCGCACACGATTCCAGCGTGACTGAACGGATCCTCGTCCAGACGGATCCGGAGCATGCCACCCGGGTGCTGCTCGACTGGCCGGCCGCGCGCGGCTGGCTGCGTCCCGGCTGCGTGATTGAGGGAGGAATCCACTACCTCTCGGGCGGCTCGATCACCCGCTCATGATTCGAGGATCTCCAGCGCCGCGGAAGGAAGCATGGTCACCCATCCTGTTCGACGCGGCTTGCGGAAACTGTCTCGACGCGCCACGCTTGGCGCAAACCCGAGCCCCGCTCCCGCACGCCATGCACAAGCAAGTCGTCTTCTTCGCCTCGCTCCTCGCCGCCGCCTCGTTCGTCCTCGCGCTGCGCTCGACCGCGCAGCAGGCCGATCCCAAGCCGATCGTGCTGGGCGACGGCCCGCAGAAATACGAGTGGGTGCGCAACTGGCTGCAGCTGCCGGAGAAGCAGGACCAGATCGGCAACACGCACGGCGGCATCGTCGTCGATTCGCAGGGCTTGATCTACGTCAACACCGACACCGAGAAGGCGATCATGGTGTACGGCAAGGATGGCAAGTACCTGCGCAGCTTCGGCCAGGAGTACGCCGGCGGCGTGCACGGCATGCTGCTCACGAAGGAAGACGGCAAGGAGTTCCTCTACCTCGTGCACACCGGCAAGAACGAGGCCTGCAAGCTCACGCTGCAGGGCGAGACCGTCTGGACGATTCCCTGGCCGAAGGAGTCGGGCAAGTACGAGAAGGCCGACGAGTACCACCCGACCAGCATCGCGCTCGCGCCGAACGGCGACATCTTCATCGCCGACGGCTACGGCAAGTCGTGGGTGCACCGCTACGACAAGAACCGCAAGTACATCGCCAGCTTCGGCGGGCCAGGTGACAAGCCCGGCGAGATGAACACGCCGCACGGCCTCGCGCTCGACACCCGCACCAGCCCGCCCACGCTGCTCGTCGCCGACCGCGCCAACCACCGCCTGCAGGTCTTCGACCTCGAGGGCAAGTTCCAGAAGGTGATCGAGGGCTTCCGTCTGCCGTGCAGCGTCGACATCCAGGGCGAGTACGTCGCCGTCGCGGACCTGCAGGGCCGCGTGACGATCCTCAACGGCAAGAACGAGGTCGTCACGCAGCTCGGCGACAACCCCAACGAGGCGCTGCGCGGCAATCACGACGCCACGAAGGAGCAGTGGCAGGATGGCCTGTTCACCGCGCCGCACAACGCCAAGTGGGACGCCGAGGGCAATCTGTACGTGATGGACTGGAACGTCCTCGGGCGGATCAACAAGTTGAAGCGCGTGAAGTGAGACAGCCAAGCCGGCTGGCTTCGTTCGAACCGGCCGTCAGTTCCAGACGACCCGGAGTCCGGAAGAGATGTTCCAGAGGTCCCCCGTCGGCGCGGAGCAGAAGCCCGCAATCGGATCGCGGTACCAGACCTGGTAGTAGCGCACCGCGCCGCTCGCGAGCGGATCGCCGAGCGCGGACGAACGCTGCGAGATCGAGAGCTCGCCCGACTGCGGCGCGATCACCGTTCCGCCCGAGGCCGGGTGGACGTAGAGACGCTTGAGGCTGCCTCCGATGCAACGCAGGCCGTCGCCGAAGGCCGCCGGCGCGACCGCGGCGCTGCCCTGCAGGAAGAGGCTCGGAGCGCTCGGCAACTCGCCAGAGCAGCTCAAGAGGAACGAGTCCGCGCCCAGCGAAGCCGCGCCTCCCGCCGAGAGCAGCGCGCCGCCGGTGCTGGCGGAGTTCTCGCAACCGTGCGCGGGCCTGCCGCCATTGGCGCAGGGGCACGCAGCGGTGCTTCCATCGCCGACGCAGAATGCTCCGGAGGATGCTCCGCGATCCCGCACGAAGATGTCATCGTCCCAGTTGGAGTCCCCGGCGACGAGATTGCCACTAATGCTGGAGAAGGTCAGGAAGCGTCCATCACTGGAGATCCAGCGGAGCATAGGGCTGCCTACGTCCGCCACGCCAGGCACGCCAGCGGCGGAAACGTCGACGATCTCCGTAGTGCTCGCAAGTCGGTCGCGGAGGTACGCGTGAACCGTGTCGTTCGACCAGGGGGAAGTCGCGAGCAGGGAAGACGAGTCGCTCGTGAACGAGATCATCCCCCCGTTGCCGGACATCGTGGCGAAGAAGAAATCCCCGTCAGCCTCTGCGCCGCTCGAGTCTACGCTGACCAATTCCGTGGTTGCGCCGATTCGGTCCCGCACGTACACCCTGGTCCTCGGGCCGAGCCAGGGTGCAAAATTCGTCGTTGCGCTCAAGAAGACCACGAACCGACCGTCGTCGGAGATCGATCCGCCGCCAGCCCAGTGATCGACTTGCTGACCCGCAGGGCCGAGGCTGATCCGCTCGGTCGTGCCCAGGAGCCGATCGCGCACGAAGACGTCGCCGACTCCATTGGTGTCACCGCTGACGAGATTGGCAGCATCGCTCATGAACGTGGCGAATCGCCCGTCCCGCGAGAGTTCCAGCGCCCAGCTCTGCCCCTGTGCTTCCGCGCCCGAGCTGCTGAGGTCCACGCGCTCGGTGGTTCCCAGGAATCGATCCCGGATGAAGACGTCGTAGGTGCCGTTCGTGTCCCCCAGAACCAGGTTGCTCGCGGCGCTGGCGAACATGACGTATCGGCCGTCGTCCGAGATCGAGGTGTACCCGTAGCTCGGACCGTTGGCCTGCACGCCGTTGACACCCACCGGGGCGAGTTCCGTGGTCCCGGTAGACCGATCACGCACGAAGACGTCTACCACACCATTCCAATCGTTCGGAACGAGGTTCGTCGCTCCGCTCAGGAACGCGATGAATCGGCCGTCCGATGAGGGCGCCGAGACCCCTCCGGAAGTTCCGTTCCCTTCGACTCCGAGGGAGTTCACGCTCAATCGCTCCGTGACTCCCGTGAGCATGTCATGGACGAACACATCCGGGACGCCGTTCGTGTCGCCTTGGACGAGGTTCGAGGCAATGCTACTGAAGCCCATGAATCGGCCAGTCGAGGAGATGGAAGGCCCTACCGACGCTGCGTTCGCCTGGCCGCCGGAGGAATCGACGCTCGCTCGGGAAGTAGATTGCGCGAGCAACGGGACGGAAAGTGCGCTCCACGCGAAGAGCGCGATCATCGAACGGATCTGCATCGGGAAGTCCCTCCTCGGGGAGACGGATCGTGGAAGCGAGCCTCAGCTGGTGCCTCCCTCGGAGGCCCCTCGCCTGTACGCCAACTGACGCGAGGACGACGACTCAGGACGGTAGGGAAATCCGAGATTCGCGCGCGAAGCGCGACTGCCACTTCTCGGTACGATGTTCCCTGCGAGCGGCGAACACATGGCCAAGCCCGATTCCGAGCACGCGACCCAGGTGCTGATCGAGATGTGTCGAGGGGACGTGCAGGCCGTCGACCGCCTGCTGCCGCTCGTCTACGACGAATTGCGCGCGGTGGCCGCGCGCATGCTGGCCGGCGAGCGGCCGGGGCACACACTCCCGCCCACGGCGCTCGTGCACGAGGCCTACCTGCGGCTGATCGACCAGTCGCGCACCGACTGGGCCAATCGCGCGCATTTCTGCGGGGTCGCCGCCGGGATCATCCGGCGCATCCTCGTCGACCACGCGCGTGCCCGGCTGACGGCCAAGCGCGGCGGCGACCGCGAGCGCCTCGACGTCACGGACATGGAGACTCCCGGTCAGGCTTCGAGTCTCGACCTGCTCAGCCTCGACGAACAGCTGCAGGAGCTCGAGCGGCTCCATCCGCGCCACCGCCGGGTGATCGAACTGCGCTTCTTCGGCGGGTTGAGCGTGGAGGAGACCGCCCGAGTCCTCGGCGTCTCCGCGGAAACCGTCAAGCTCGACTGGCGCGCCGCTCGCGCATGGTTGCAGGCACGGTTGCGCGAATGAGGCGGGATTCCCCTACCTGCCGGACAGCCAAATGACGCGTTGAAGGTTCGAGGTGAGCGACTTGACGACCCCGGAGCACTACCAGCGACTCGAGCAGCTCTTCCGGCTGGCTTGCACCACGCCGGCGGAGGAACGCTCGGCCATGCTCGATCGGCTGTGCGCAGCCGAGCCGGCTCTGCGCGGCGAACTGGAAGCGATGCTGAAGAGCGACGAGAATCCGCTCTCGCTCTTCGACCACCCGCTCTTCCACGTCGTCGATCGGCTGACCGGCAATGGCTCGCGCGTGAGCCTGCGCACACCGGCATCCGAACCGACTCCGGTCGTCAACGCGTCCTCGAGCGAGAAGCACGCGCTGCCGCGCGGTCGCGGGCACTACCAGCTCCTGGGCGAGATCGCGCGCGGCGGGATGGGCGTCGTCCTGCGCGGCCACGATTCCGACCTGGGCCGGGACATCGCACTCAAGGTGCTGCACAAGGATCTCACGGGCCGGCCCGACGTGCTGCAGCGCTTCGTGGAGGAGGCTCAGATCGGCGGCCAGCTCCAGCATCCGGGGATCGTGCCGGTCTACGAGTTGGGCTTGATGGCCGATCAGCGTCCGTACTTCACCATGAAGCTGGTCAAGGGACGCACACTGGCGGCATTGCTCGCGAGCCGCGGACCGGATGACCGGCACAAGCTCCTGGTTGTGTTCGTGTCGGTGTGCCAGACGATGGCCTACGCCCACAGCCGCGGCGTGATCCACCGCGACCTCAAGCCCGCCAACGTCATGGTCGGTGCATTCGGCGAGGTGCAGGTCGTCGACTGGGGCCTGGCCAAGGTGCTCGCGAGCGGCGGCACGGCCGACGAGAAGCGCCAGAGGCAGGCGCAGTCGAACCTCTCGATCATCGAGACGGTGCGCAGGGAAGGCTCGGGTGACGGCTCGCACTCGAGGGTAGGTTCGGTGATGGGCACGCCCGCGTACATGCCACCCGAGCAGGCGCTCGGCGAGGTCGAGCTTCTCGACGAGCGCTCGGACGTGTTCTCGCTGGGCGCGATCCTGTGCGAAATCCTGACGGGCAAGCCGCCCTATACGGGCGAGTCGCAAAGCACGCTCCAGCAGGCGAAACTGGCGCAGCTCGAGAGCGCCTGGCTGCGCCTGAATGACTGCCAGGCGGACGCGGAGCTGATCACCCTCTGCAAGCAGTGCCTGGCGCCGGAGCAGGCCGTTCGCCCGCGCAGCGCGGAGGTGCTCGCGGCTGCGCTGCAGGCCTACCTGTCCTCGCTCGATTTGCGCGCCCGCGCGGCGCAGATCGAGGCGGCCGAGGCGCGCGTCAAGGCCGCGGAGGAGCGGCGTGCGCGCAAGCTGACGCTCGGCCTCGCCGCGAGCGTGCTGCTCACCCTGCTCGTCGCGGGCGGCGGTTGGATCGCCATGGATCAGCAGCGGGCCGCCCGTCAGCGCCAAACGAATACCCAGGTCGGCGCCGCTCTCGAGCGGGCGACGCTCTTCCGCGGCCAACAGAAGTGGTCCAACGCGCTCGGGGCCGCGGAACGCGCGCAGCAGCTCGCGGCCTCGCCCGACGCGAGCCCTGAACTGGTCGCGGAGGTCGCGACCGACGTCGAGGCACTGCGCCGCGAGGCCGGCGAAGCCCTGCGCGTCGAGCAGCAGGCCCGTGAGAACGGCGAGTTGCTCTCTGCGCTGGATGACGTGCGCGAGCCCGAAGGGACCGCCCTCTACTACGCCGACTGGGCCCGGGTCGACCGCGACTACGCTGCCCAGTGCGGGCGGCTCGGACTCGATCTCGATCGGCCGTCCACGGATGAGGTCGCGCGGCAATTGATCGCGCGCGGCTTGAAGGCCGGATTCGCCACGATCCTCGACGAGTGGTCGATGGTGCGCACCAGCGCGGGCAATCTCGAAGGGGCTCGCAAGCTGCACGACATCGCCCAGGTCATCGATCGCGACGAGCGGTGCGACGCCATTTTCGCCGCCATCCAGGCCCGGGATGTGCCGGCGCTCGAGCAGGTGGCCCAGGCGGCAGACCTCGGTACGCTTTCGGGAGGCGCGCTGCGCCTCCTGGGTTCCGGCCTGCAGCTGCTGAATGCGAACGAGGAGGCCATCCGGGTGTTGGCCGCCGCGGTCGATCGATTCCCGAGCGACTTCGCGCTGCGGATGGAGTTCGCACAGTCGCTCGCGAACCGCGCTTCACGTTGGCAGGAGTCCATTCAGCAGTACACCGCCGCCATCGCACTCCGTCCCGGCAGCATCGAGGCCTGGCACGAGAAGGGTCGGATACTCGTGACCTGGGGGGAGTACGCGCAGGGTGAAGCCGTGCTCCGTCAGGCGATCGAGCGTTGGCCGCGCGATTCGCACCTGCGCATTCACCTGGCAAGGGCCTACAGGGCGGGGGGGGCATGGGACGATGCCGTGCGCTGCCTCGAGCAGGCCTTCGCCATCGAGGATGACGATTCCGGATCCCGCGCGCAGGCGACCATCATTCTCGCGCAACTCTCCGAGGCCAACTCCAACGCAGGCCACACAGAACTGGCCCTCGAGCAGCAGCGCTCTGTCGTCGAGCGCATGAGGCAGAGCGAGAGCAAGCCCGAGGAGCTGGAGGCCGAGAAACAGCGCCTGGCGAACTACTTGATCGACTGCGGGCGGGCGGTGGAGGCGCTGCCGCTCGCGCGCGAGGCGCTGGAAGTGTTTCGATCCACCCTTCCCGCGAACCACCACAACGTGCTGGCCGCCGAGACGACGCTCGCCCAGGCCTTGGCCGACCTCGGCGAATACGAGGAGGCCGTCGCGCTGCTGCGTGGAGTGCTCGACCGGGCGGAGGACGCAGAAAAGCCAATGCACATGGCCCGCCTCGCCGCGTGCCTCTTGCTGCAGGACAAGGGCGCCGAGGCCGAGCCGCTCGCGCGCGAGTGTCTCGCGATCCGGGAGCTCACGATGGCGGGATCGTGGCAGTGGCTGAGTGCCCGCAGCATGGTCGGGGATGCGCTACGTGAGCAGGGACGCCTCGAGGAGGCCGAGCCGCTGCTGCGCGAAGCCGCCGAGCAGATGCCGGATGTTCCGGCCACCCGGCCCCGGGCACTCCCGGCGGCCTATCAACGCCTGGTCCGACTCTACGAGACTCAGGGGCGAGCTGCGGAAGCGGAGACCTGGCGCGCCAGGCTCGAGGCGCTGTCTCGTCGTTGAGGTACCCACCCCAACGCGCAGGCGTCACCGGGCGGATCCAACTCGACGCGCTGGAACTCACTGAACATCATGGCTCGGCTGGCTACCTTGGTGCCGCTGCCTCGCGCGCATCTCTCGATGCACCGCGAGATCCTCGCGCCTGCCGTCGAGCGCGGGTCGGGAGAGCCCTTGGATGAGATGCGCCCATTTCAGGGGCCCCACTGCACACGCAGTCCCGACGTGATGTTCCAGTTGTCGCCCGTCGGACCCGCACAGAACCCGGGCACCGGATCGCGGTAGTACGCCTGGTAGCAGCGCAGTTCTCCCGGGGCAATGACGTCACCCAGCGCCGCCGAACGCGCAGATACGGAGAGATCGCCGGTCTGCGGCACCGTCAGGCCACCTCCCGCAGCGCTGCGCAGATAGAGCCGCTTCAGGACACCACCCGCGCACAGCAGTCCGTCGCCGAAGTTCGCCGGAACACGCTCGACCGTCCCCTGCAAGACGAGGCTGGGCGCGGAGGACCGCTCACCCGAACTCGTGAGAACGAGCGTGTCACTCGCCAGCGACGCTGCGCCCGCGCCGAACAGCACGGCACCGCCTGTGCCGGCCGAATTCTCGCAGCCCTTCCAGAGCGCACCGCTGTTGCCACACGGACACGGGGTAGCGCCGCCGTCACCGAAGCAGAAGCCGGCGACCGTCGCTCCGCGATCACGAACGAACACATCGCTGGACCCGTTGGAATCGCCTGAGACGAGCGTCCAGGCGTAGCTCTCGAAGACAACGACGTCCCCATCGCCGGAGACTCTCGGAGACTCTGCGTAATCGACACCATGGTTGGCCGGGACACCGGAGGTGCTGTAGCTGACGCAGGTTGTCACGCCAGTCCAGCAGTCGCGAAGAACCGGGTAGGCCTCGCCATCGGGCATGCCGGGTGCGAGGTTCGAGCCACCCTGGCTCAGGAACACGACACAGCGCCCATCTCCTGACAGCGCAGGTAGGCCACTGTAACCGTCCCCTTGGATGCCGGAGGTGGTCACACTCACCCGCTGGAGAAGACCCGTTTGCCGGTCATGCACGAACACGTCGCTGACTCCGTTCGTGTCACCGGGCACCAAGGTTGCTCGCGTTGCTACTGAAGGTGACATACCGTCCGTCGGGCGAGATCGAAGGAAACCCAGACACGTTGTCGCCTTGGACTCCAGTCGATGAAACGCTCACGAGTTCGGTGGTTCCGTTCAGTCGATCGCGAACGAACACATCCGTCCATGGATTGGCATCCCAGCTCACGAGGTTCGAGGCACTGCTCTCGAACGCGACAAAGCGCCCGTCCGCAGAGATCGAGGGCCACCGGCTCAGGTTGTTCCCCTCTGCGCCGCCCTGGCCCAGACTGACCCGTTCCGTCAAGCCGGTCTGGCGATCGTGTACGAAGACATCGTCGACCAGATTCGCATCTCCCGGGGCGAGATTCGTCGCCGAGCTGTAGAACGCCACGAAGCGACCGTCCGGCGACAGGCTCGGCTGGTGGCTCGGACCGTTCGATTCGAGGCCCGCGGAATCAGTGCTTGCGCGCTCCGTGACGCCGGTCTGCCGGTCGTGAACGAAGACATCCCAGGTTCCGTTCGTGTCGTTCGGAACGAGGTTCGCTGCATCCGTTTCGAACGCCGCGAACCTGCCATCGGCCGAGATCGCAATACGCCAGTAGAAGCCATTTACTGGAGTACCCGCGGAGTCGACGCTGACACGCTCGGTTAGGCCGAGCTGTCGGTCGCGCACGAAGACGCCGGAGGCGCTCGAGGCGTCCATGTTCGAGGCGTAGCTGCAGAACGCGACGAATCTCCCATCCGCGGACACCACAGGCATGTAGCTGTCGTTGTTCCCCTGTACCCCCGCAGTGCTGACGCTCATCCGCTCAGTGGCTTGAGCAAACAGCGGTACGGACAAGGCACCCCAGGCAAGCAATCCAAACGCAGGCCGGGATCTCATCGATTCATCCAGTGATCGGAGGAAACCAGCCTGATTCGTTCTTTCACGCACTCACGGCCGCCAAAGAACGTCGATCGCCTGCGTGACGTTGAAGCCCGATGTCGACGGGCAACCACCGAGCAGGACCGGATCGCGGTAGTACACCTGGCAGTAGCGGTGCGTGCCCGCGGCGATCGTGTCGCCAAGGAACGCCGAACGCGCCGAGACCGATGGATCACCGGCTTGCGGAGCGCTGATCGCCCCGCCGATCGCGGTCTTCAGGTACAGGCGCTTCAGCGAGCCGCCGGCGCAGCGCACGCCCTGGCCGAAGGCGGCGCCCGACATCGCGCTCGTGCCCTGGATCACGATGCTCGACGCGCTCGGCTTCTCGCCCTGCGTCGTGAACACGACCGTGTCGTTCGCCAGCGAGGCACTGCCCGCGACGCTCAGCACGGCGCCGCCGGAGCCATACGAGTTGTCGCAGCCCCGGCCGGGAGCGGAGGGCGGATTCGAGCAGGGGCAGTCCATCACGCCCGCCACGCCCGGGTCGCAGAAGTGCGCGAAGCTCGGTGTGCCCTCGATGAGCGCGACGGATTGGGCAACCGCGCCGTCCGCACACGAGCGGAGTTCGAGGAACGAGCGGCCGGCGGCGAGCACGGGCAAGGAGCACTGGCCCAAGGCGTTGCTCCCCCACGCCGCGGCCGATCCGTCGCTGCGCACGGCCAGGGAATTCTCGAACCCCGCGTCGATCGAGACATAACTGACGCCGGCCGGCAACGCGGGCACGGTGCACTCGCCGTAGGAGTTGTACCCCCAAGCCACCACCGAGCCGTCGCTGCGGCGTGCAATGGAGTGCAGGTCGCCCCCGGCCACCTCGACGTAGCTGAGACCGGCCGGCAGCGCCGGCACGGTGCATTGGCCGGTGATGTTGGATCCCCAGGCCACCACCGACCCGTCACTGCGACGCGCAATGCAGTGCGCGTAGCCCGCAGCGATCTCGACGTATGTCAGGCCGGCGGGCAGCGCAGGCACATTGCACTGACCGGCAGGGTTCGCTCCCCAAGCCACCACCGACCCGTCGCTGCGGCGCGCGGCGCTGTGTCCGGCGCCTGATGCGAGCTCGACGTAGCTGAGACCTTGCGGGAGCGCGGGTACCGTGAGCTGGCCATAATCATTGCGCCCCCAGGCCACTACCGACCCGTCGCTCAGGCGTGCGAGGCTTTGGTACGGGCCAGCCTCGACTTCGACGTAGGTCAGGCCCGAAGGCAGCGCGGGCACGTCGCACTGGCCGAACGTGTTGCTCCCCCACGCGACGACCGAACCGTCGCTGAGGCGGACGAGGGTGTGAGCGGATCCCGAGTCGACTTGCACGAAGGAGGTGCCGGCCGGGGGCGCCGGCACGTTGCACTGGCTGCGCGAATTGTCGCCAAATGCGACCACCAATCCGTCGCTGCGCAGCGCTAGCGTGTGCCCGAGCGTCTGCGCGAAAAGGCCGACGTCCCCGCCCTCGGCGACCCCGACGTAGATCAGGCCGGCCGGGAGCGCGGGCACGTTGCACTCGCCGTGCGCGTCGTATCCCCACGCAACCAGCGAACCGTCGCTGCGGCGCGCAGCGCTGTGCAGGCCACCGGCCGCAACCTCGACATAGCTGAGGCCAGCCGGGAGTGCGGGCACGTTGCATTCGAAGTCGTTGTTCCAGCCCCAGGCCACCACGGAGCCGTCGCTGCGGCGCGCGACGTTGTGGTACTGGCCGGCCGCGATCTCGACGTAGGTCAGACCGGCCGGGAGCACAGGCACGTCGCACTGGCCGAAGGTGTTGCCGCCGAACGCCACCACCGAACCGTCGCTGCGGCGCGCAACAGTGTGCTCCTCGCCCGCCGATACCTGGACATACGTGATGCCGGCGTGGAGCGCAGGCACGTTGCACTCGCCATCGTAGTTCATGCCCCACGCCACCACAGATCCGTCGCTGCGGCAGGCGACGGTGTGCAGGCCGCCGGCCGCCACCCCGACGTAGGAAACTCCGGCGGGCAATGCGGGCACGTTGCACTGGCCGAAGGTGTTGCCGCCGAACGCCACCACCGACCCGTCGCTGCGGCGCGCGATGGAGTGGCCGTGCTCATCCGCCCCACCCGCGGCGATCTCGACGTAGGCGAGGCCGGCGGGAAGCGCGGGCACGTTGCACTGGCCTTCGACGTTCGATCCCCACGCCACCACCGTTCCATCCGCGCGACGCGCGAGGCTGTGGTAGGCGCCCGCGGCGACCTCGACGAAGGGCTCCTCGTTCCAGCGGCTGTCGAACACCTGTCCGCCCCAGCCGGCGATGCTCGACTGGGCGCGCGCATCGTTCGTGCACCACGCGAGCGCGGCGCAGACGGCGAGCAGGGACACGAACAGATTCTGGATGCAACGGATCATGGAAGTGCTCTCCCTTTCGGGCGCGGCTCCAGGAGAAGCCGCGCCGCTGTGCGCCAGGTCCGTGCGCGGATTGTACTTCGAGGTCGGCCGCTTGGGGTGCGGTCAGACGGCGTGAACAGAGGGTCGAATGGCGCGCGAGGGATCACGCCACACAGGACATCGATGTCGTTGGATCGTCCGGCCGCAGCGCGAAAAACTCAGGCGGGCTGGTTTGTTCACCCTTGTTCAACCCAGCGGCAGGAGCTCGTTCGCGTCGCCCAGGCGCGTCTCGTGCGCGCCCATCTTCTCGAGCAGCGCGAGGTGCAGGCGGTTGAGCGAGGTTTCCGACTCGAGCACCAGCTCGCGCCCGCCCTTGACGCCCAGCGCGCTGCCGCCGACGAGCACGAGCGGGAGGTCGTCGTGGTTGTGCTTGTTGCCGTCGGAGATGCCGCTGCCGAACACGGCCAGTGTGCGCGCGAGAACGGTCCCATCGCCTTCCTTCGCCGCGCGCAGCTTCTCGACGAAGGCGCCGAACTGCGCGCTGTGGAAGGCGCAGATCTTCTCCCACTGCTCGAGCTTCGTCGGACTCGCCGCCGTGGTGCGACATCTCGTGGTGGCCCTCGGGCACGCCGGCGAAGGGGTAGCTGCGGTTCGAGCCCTCGTTGGTGACGAGGAAGGTGCCCACGCGCGTCACGTCGCTGATCAGCGCGACCGCGGCGAGCTCGTACATCACGCGCACGTGCTCGGCGAAGTCCTCGGGCTCGCCGGCGGGCTGCTGTGGCAGTCCGGCCGCGGAGTCCTTGTCCGTGCCGGCCAGCAGGCGCTCGATGCGCCGCTCGAGTTCGCGCACGCCGCTCTGGTACTCGTCGAGCTTGCGCCGGTCCTCCGCGCCGAGCCGGCCCGCAAGCTTGCGCGCGTCCTCGCGCACGAAGTCGAGCACGCTCTTGCGCCGCAGCGCGCGCTGCTCGCGTGTCTCGCCGAAGGCCGGCTCGCCCTCGTCGAGGAACAGGCGCTCGAAGACGGCACGCGGGTCGTGCTCCTTGCCCGAAGGCGTGCGCGGGCCCGACCAGGAAATGTGCGTGGTGTAGGCGCAGGCGTAGCCCGAGTCGCAGTTGCCCGAGGTCGCCGCACCGTCGCAGCCGAGCTGCAGCGAGCGCAGGCGCGTGCGCTCGCCGATGTGCTGCGCGGCGAGCTGGTCGGCGGAGATCCCCGCGAGCACCTGGCCGTCGCTCTTGAGCGGATGCACTCCGGTCAGGAAGGCCGCGCCGGCACGCGCGTGGTCGCCCGGGCCGTCCTGGTAGGGCCGCGCGGCGTCCTGCGCCAGGCCGCGGATCACGAGCACCTCGTCGCGCGCGGGCGCGAGCGGCGCGAGCAGGCGCTCGAGCCGGAAGCCCGCGGCCGGCCGCCAGGCGTCCATGCGCATGCCGTTGGGCACGTAGGCGTAGAACAGGCGCCGCGGCGCCTCCTGCGCGAACGCCGCGGCGCGCGCGCGCGGCAGCATCGCCTCGAGCCAGGGCAGTGCCAGCGCGACGGCGGCGCCGCGCAGCAGCGTGCGGCGATCGAGGGCTTCTCTCATGGGTGTTGCTCCTGGACGCGCGTGCTGCGGAAGGGCTCGCTCTTCACCACGGCGAGCAGCACGTCGGCCAGCGTGGTCTTCGCGCCCGGCAGCCCGCGCACGAGTTCGCGCAGCGCGCGCTCGTCGTCCGAGCCGAGCTCGCGGCCGAGCGCGTAGACCATCAGGCGCCGTGCGATCGAGCGCGCCAGCGCATCGTCCGCGAGCAACGCCGCGACGAGGCCCGCGCGGCCCTGGATGCGCCTGCCGTCGGGCAGCACGCCGCTCGCGTCGATCGGGTGGCGGCCCTCGCTCTCGCGCCAGGCGCCGGTCGCGTCGTAGTTCTCGAGCGCCAGCCCGAGCGGGTCGAGCCGGTCGTGGCATACGGCGCACTCGGGCCTGGCGCGGTGCATCTCCAGCCGCTCGCGCAGCGAGGCGTCGGCCAGCGCCTTGGTCGTGTCCTCGAGCACGCCCACGCCCGGCGGCGGAGGAGGCGGCGGCGCAGTCGAGCAGCACCTCGAGGATCCACTTGCCGCGCTTGACCGGCGAGGTGCGCGTGGGGTTGCTCGTGACCGTCAGCACGCTCGCCTGGCCCAGCAGGCCGCCGCGGCGCGCGCGGTCGACGCGCACGCGCCGCAGCTCGGGCCCGCGCACGCCCGGAATACCGTAGAGCTGCGCCAGGCGCTCGTCGACGAAGCTGAAGTCCGCGTCGACGAGATCGGAGAGCGGACGGCGCTCGCGCAGCAGCGCGTCGAAGAAGGCGATCGTCTCGGCGCGCATCGAGGCGCGCAGGCCCTCGTCGAAGTGCGGGAAGCGCACCGGGTCCGGCGCCGCGCGCGCCAGCGGCTCGAGTTCGAGCCACTGCAGCGCGAAGCCGCGCGCGAGCTCGCCGGAGCGCGGGTCCTCGAGCAGGCGCCCGAACTCGCGCTCGAGCGTGGCGTCGGCGCTCAGCGCCCCGCTCGCGGCCAGCTCCTCGAGGCGCGCGTCGGGCGTGCTGCTCCAGAGGAAATAGGACAGGCGCGCGGCCAGCTCGTGCCCGTCGAGCCGGCGCAGGCTGCCCGGGGCGAGCCCGGGCGGATCGGGCTCGAGCCGGAAGAGGAAGCGCGGCGAGGCCAGCATCGCGACCAGCGCCGAGCGCACGCGCAGGAAGGGCGGCGCCTTGGGCGAGCTCTGCGCCAGCAGCTGCGCGAGCTCCTCGCGCCCGGGCGGCCGGCGCCAGACGCGCGCGGCGATGCGCTCCAGCGCGGCGGGCACGCTCGCGTCCGAGAGCCCGCCCAGCTCGGCGCGCTGGAAAGCCGAGACGGGTGCGGGGTCGAGCGGGCCCTCGACCTCGATCCACTCGACGTACAGGTTGCGGTCGCGCTGCTGCGGATCCGGAGCCTCGGGCATGTAGTAGTCGTTGAGAAAGGCGGCGCCCAGGCGTTGCAGGCCGCCTGCGAGGTGCGCGCGCACTTCGTAGACGCCCGGCTCCTTGCGCAGCGCCCCGACGTCGATGTTCCCCAGGCTCTGCTCGCCCGCGGAGAGCGCCATGCGCGCAGGATCCGGGCCGGCCTGCATGCCGTAGGCCCGCGCGCGCACCAGGTACTCGCCCTCGCGCGGCAGCACGAGCTCGCAGCGCACCTCGCCGTTGGAGTAGAGCGCGCGGAACGGGTTGCCCGTCTCCTTCTCGCCGCCCGTGAGCTGCTGCGCCGTGCAGCGCTTGCGCGGCGGGTGCTCGGGGTCATCGGCGATTACCGCGGCGGCGGCGATCTCCTCCGCGGCGCGCAGGTACTTCTCGAGCGCGGAATCGGGCAGCGAGAGCACGCTGCCGAGCACGTCGAAGCCGGCACCCACGTCGTCGGCCGGCAGGCGCTCGCGCCCGTCGAAGTCGACGCCGAAGAGATCGCGCACGCTGTTCTCGTACTCGCGCCGGTTGAGCCGCCGCAGCACGGTCCGCCCCGGCGGCTTGCCGGCGCCCGGCACGCTGTCGATCCAGGTGAGCAGCGTGTCGAGCTCGCCCGCAGCGAGCGGCGGCTTCTTCTTCGGCGGCATCTCGCCCGCGCTGACGCGCACGCGCACGAGCTTCCAGGTCTCCGGCTGGGCGCGCGCCGCGGCCTCGTCGCGCAAGAGGTCGAGCGCGAGATCGCCCTTCGGAGTCGCGCCCGAGTGACACTCGAAGCAGTGCGCCTTCAACACCGGCAGGACCTGCTCCGCAAAGCCCGCCGGCGCCGATCCGGCGGTGCACAGGGCGAGGCTCGCGACGAGAGGCAGGAGCATCGCCCCAGCCTAACGCAGCGGAGGATCGAGCGCGGCACGCGGCTGTCGGCTAGACTCGACACACCCGCCGGGTGCTCGCCTGGCTTGCCCGCTCCCTACCGGCCTCTCTCCCGGAGTACCCGCTCCATGGACGATCCCAAGTCCTGGGACGATTCCCTGACCATCGCTCGCCTCGAGTCGGAACTCGAGGACGCCCTCGCAGCCCTGGCCGAACTCGGCCACAGGTCCGAGTTCCCCGCCGCGCTGCGGCCGCTGCTCGCCCTGGTTCCGCCCGAAGGCGCCAGCGTGCACGTCTCGCTGCGCCAGCGCGATTCCGGCCGGCAGCTGCGCCGCAGCGCGCCGCGCGCGGAGTGGCAGCCGCGCCAGTGCGCCGTCTGGATCGTGTTCGAGATGCCGCAGCCCGGGCGCGCGCCGCGCACGGAGTCCTCCGGCGACCCGCTGACGGACTTCGTGCTGGCCCTCGACCACGCCGAGCGCGATCCGCAGCTCTCGTTCATCTCGCTCAAGTGGTTCCGCGACGTGTACCTGCTGAAGCGCGGGTTCCTGTGGGCCGAGGATCCCGACCTGCCGCGGCGCGTCGTCCAGCAGGCGACCGAGGGCGGGCTGCTGCAGCTGCACAAGGTGCCCAACCCCAAGCAGCCCGAGTTCCCGGTCACCAGCATCCGCCTCGATCGCCAGCACCCCGAGGTGCAGCGGCTGCTCGGCAGCAGCTCTCAGAGCGCGCGCGAGACGACCCAGTAGCTGCCCAGCAACGCCACGACCAGCGAGGCCGGGAGCCGTACCCAGCGCGGGGCCAGCCGCTCGGCCGCGGCGCCGCGGCGCGCGGCCGCGAGCAGCGCGACGGCCAGCAGCACCACCGCCAGCTGGCCGATCTCGACGCCCAGGTTGAAGCCGAAGAGCGCGCGCAGCTTCTGCGGCTCGGCCGCGAGCGTCGCGCTCAGCGCGCCGGCGAAACCCAGGCCGTGCACCAGTCCGAAACCGAAGGCCTCGGGCCAGAGGCGGCGCGGGCGGTCCTCGAGCAGGTTGCGCAGCGCGACGAAGACGATCGAGAGCGCGATCACGAGCTCGACCGCGCGCGCCGGCGGCACGATCCAGCCGAGCGCAGCGCAACCGAGCGAGAGCGAGTGCGCCAGCGTGAAGCTCGTCACCACGCCGATCAGCGCGCGCAGCCCGCGCGAGGCGACCACCAGCGCGATCAGGAAGGCCAGGTGGTCGAAACCGCCGAGGATGTGCCGCACGCCGAGCGCGACGAACTCCCCCACCACGCTGGGCCGCCCGGACGAGTGCGCGCGGAAGACCCAGGTGCGCGCCTCGGACCAGAGCAGCTTGGTGGCCGGCTCCTCGGCGTTCCAGTCGATCTCGCACTGGTCGCGGTGCAGCGGGTTCGCCTCGACGAAGAGCGTCGAGGTCACCGCGATTCCCGTGCAGCCGCGCGGCAGCTCGAGCGCGAACTCGAGCTCGAGCGCGCGCTTCTCGGCCAGCAGCCCGCTGCCGGACTCGAGCGCGCGCACGTCCACGAAGCGCGCCGCGAGCGGCGGCCGTGCCTCCTCGCCGACGAGCGGCGCGAGCTGGTAGCGGCCCGTGACGTAGTCGGCCAGCGCCCAGCTGCCGGCGCGCAGCTCCGCCTTGTCCAGCTGGCCGTCCCCGTCGCGGTCGAGCGGCACGGCCTCGAGGAAGGTGCGCTCCTCGGAGCGCAGCAGCAGTTGCACGTGCTCCCCGCGGACCACGATGCGCGTGCTCGAGATCGAGTCGGGATGCGCGGGGAGCGCGAGGAAGAGGGCGATCAGCATCCGCTGCGCGATCAGCGCAGCAGGATCGTAGCGTCGTGCGCCGCGGCGAGGTCGAGTTCCTGGAGCGCGGCCGGCTGGCCCTCGCGCTGCACCTCGATGCTGTAGTGGCCCGGCAAGAGCTGCAGCTCGTGGACTTCCTGCTCGAGGTTGTCGCTGCACCAGATGCACAGCTTGCGCTCGTCGAGCACCCGCAGGCGCGCCGTGCCGCCGGCGGAGTACGGGCCGACGAGGCGCAGGGTCGTGCCCTTGCGCGCCACGATGCGCTGGTTCTGCACCGAGCCGGCAGCGAGGTCGACCTCGACGGGATTGAGCGCCCAGCGCGGATCGTCGATGCCGATCAGCACGCTCGCGCGCGGCAGGCCGGAGAGCGCGAACCAGTCGGCACCCTCGGGCGTCCCGGTCGCCTGCCCGATCGGGTGCTCGGGTCCGCTGCGCGCGCTGCTCCAGACGCGCGCGCTGACCGGCTCGCCCGACTCGCTTACCACGTGGCCCGCGAGGCTGGCGCCGGCGTGCACGCGCAGCTCGCCCAGGTCGTTGGCCTCGCCGGCATGCAGGTCCACCCGCCGCACCTCGTGCTCGTAGCCGGAGAGGCGCAGCTGCAGCTCGACCGAGCCCGCGGGCAGGTTCTTGATGCGCAGGTAGCCGTCCTGGCCGAGCTCGTCCTGCAGCTCCGAGGCCGGAGCGCCGAGCATGCCGAGCCACAGCCCGCGGTGCGCGTCGGGCGGCAGGCCCGTGTCGGCGTCCACGACGCGCAGCTCCATGTCGGCGTGCAGGTCCAGGAGCTCGGAGGGATCGACGATGAAGCTGATCACGCGCTCGTCACCCTGGAGCACCATCGTTTGCACGACGCGCGAACCGATCAGCAGGCTGCAGCTGACGGGCGGGGCCTGGTAGAGCCGCAGGTAGCCGACGCAGGACTCGGGCGAGCCGGGCCGCAACGGCACATCGCCGTGCACCGTGGAGAGAAAGCACCCGACGCGCGTCGTCAGCAGCGGATCGGTTGCGCCCTCGGAAGGCCGGCCGACGGGCGGGGCCTGCGTGACCAGCACCGTGGGCCAGGTCTCGCGCGCCCAGCGGCCCTCGGGCGGAGAGACCTCGGAGAGCGGGCGGCCATCGGGCGTGCGCAGCACGACCGGCAGGTCGCGGCGCGGCTCGAGCTTGAGCGACAGACTGGGTGTGGAGCTCTTGAGCTCGAATTCCCGCACCAGTCCGAAGTGCTCCTCCGTGCGCGGGATCGCGAGCTTGACGGGCCCCGTCCTGTTGAGGCCGACCTGGAAGATGCCGTCCGCGCCGGCGTCCGCGTGGCGCTCCTTGCCCGTCGGGCCGAAGACGGTCACCTGCGCCGAGACGGGTTCGCCGGTCTGCGCGTCGACGAGCCGGCCGCGCAAGAGGGTCTGGGCTCCGGCCTGCCCGGGCTCCTCCGCCTGGGCGGAGTTCGCGCGCCCGCGCGCCGCATGCCGGTTCGCGGCGCTGGTGTATTCGTAGCTGTCCGAGCCCTTCCAGAGCGCCGTGATCAGCACGAACGCAATGCAGGCGAGGAACAGCGGTAGAAGTGCGTGGGCACCGGCGCGCATGGCGAACGGCAGCCGCGAACCCCGCCGCAAACGAACTGCGGCAGGCTCCGATCTTCGCGCCGGAGTGACGCGCGCGTCATGCCGGACGCGCGTGCGAAGGGAATGCGGAAAGCGGCGCCTGCGCGGATGGACGGATTCGGGTCCCGAGTGCCTGGCAAATCCTTCCGCAAGACCGGCTCGTTCCGGGGTTGCCAGGCTGGCCGTCGGGGGTAGATCGGCGCGCGCGGTTGCCAGTTCGGCCCGGATCGGGAAGATGGTGCACGCCCCGCTCGTCCCCTACCGCTCCCGCATTCCCATGAGCCAGACTGCCGTCCCCGCCGCGCAGCCCTCCTTCGCCGAGACCGAAGCGTTCATCCGCGCCGTGCGCACCCGCGTGGCCACCGTCGTGGTCGGCCAGGACATCGTCGTCGAGCGCCTCTTGATCGCGCTCTTCACCGGCGGTCACCTGCTCTTGCAGGGCGTGCCCGGCCTGGCCAAGACGCTGCTCGTGTCGGTGCTCTCGAAGTCGATCGACCTCGACTTCGCGCGCATCCAGTTCACGATCGACCTGCTGCCCTCGGACATCCTGGGCTCGGAAGTGCTCGACCAGCGCACCAACGAGTTCCGCGTGCGCAAGGGCCCGGTCTTCACCAACCTGCTGCTGGCCGACGAGATCAACCGCGCCGCGCCCAAGGTGCAGGGCGCGCTGCTCGAGGCGATGCAGGAGCGCAAGGTCACGATCGGCAACGAGACCTTCCGGCTGCCGGCGCCGTTCCTGGTGATCGCCACGCAGAACCCGGTCGAGCAGGCCGGCACCTTCGAGCTGCCCGAGGCGCAGCTCGACCGCTTCATGCTGTGCCACCGGCTGGACTACCCCAGCGCCGACGAGGAGCGCGAGATCCTGGTGCGCAACGCGGCACTCGGGATCCAGCGCCAGGACAAGGGCGCGATCGTGCAGACCGAGTTCGACGTGCTCGAGAAGCAGCCCGTGGGCTCGACCGAGGAGCTGGTGCGTGCGATGGAGGCCGTGCACCACGTGCACGTCAGCGAGACCTTCGTCGAGCACGTGGTCGAACTGGTCGAGCGCACGCGCCGCCACCCGGCGGTCGAGCTCGGCTGCAGCCCGCGCGCCGGCATCTCGCTGATCAAGGCCTCGCGCGCGCGCGCGCTGATGCACGGCCGGCACTACGTCATCCCCGAGGACCTGTTCGCGCTGGCCGAGGACGTGATGCTGCACCGCATGCGCCTCAAGTACGAGGCCATCGCCGAGGGCGTCACCGGCCGCGCCGTGCTGCAGGAGCTGCTGCGCTCGCTGGGCGGCAGCGCGACACGCGCGTGAAGAGCCCGGGCGAACGGACGGGCGGCATGCAGGGTTTCATCGAGGAGCTCGAGACCCTCGATGCACGCCAGTTCGTGCTGGCCGTGCGCAAGCTCGCCAACGGACTGTCCTACGGCACCGACCACTCGCCCTTCGTCGGCAGCGGCATCGAGTACGTGCAGTCGCGGCCCTACCAGGAGGGCGACTCGGTGCGCGCGATCGACTGGAACGTCACGGCGCGCACGCGGCGCTTCTTCGTCAAGGAGTACGAGTCGCCGAAGAGCATGCCGGTCTACCTGATGATCGACACGTCGGCCTCGATGACGGTCTCCTCGGCGGCGCGCAGCAAGTACGCCACCGCGCTGTACATCGCCGGCGGCCTGGCGCTGGCGGCACTCGACCGCGTCAGCCCGGTCGGCGTGGTGGGCGTCGGCGAGCGCGCGCTGCGCATGCGGCCGAGCCTCTCGAAGCAGCGCATCCTGGAGTGGGTGCTGGCGCTGCGCAGCTACCGCTTCGACGAGGGCACGCAGCTCGGCCGGCGGCTGCGCGAGCTCGCGCCGACGCTGGCGCAGCGTTCGCTGCTGATCGTGATCAGCGACCTGCACGACCCGGGCGCCATCCCGGTGCTCAAGCACCTCGCGCAGCTGCACGACTGCGTCGTGCTGCAGCTCTTCGACCCGGCCGAGCAGTCCTGCAAAGGCGCCGGCTTCCTGCGCGCCGCCGAGGCCGAGACCGGGCGCGAGTTCAGCACGCGCGGCGGACGGCAGTGGAGCGACCCGCAGGCGCTGGCCGCGCAGTGGCGCCGCGCGGGCATCGACCACCTGCTGATCCGCACCGACCAGCCTTTCGCGCACGCGCTGCGGCACCTGTTCCGCGCGCGCGGCTGGGTGGGAAGGGGCACGCGATGAGCACCCAGCAACCGGCCGCGCCGCCGCAGACGAACATCGGCATCAGCGGGCGCATCCTGCAGCTGGTGCTGCCCGCGCCCGAGCTCGAGGCCGTGCCGCTCGATCCGGCCAGCCCGGTCGTCTTGCGCGTGCTCGCGACCTGGCCGCACGGCACGGACTTCCGCTACGACCTCGAGTACTACGGGCTCGAGGCCGGGCACTACGACCTCTCGAAGTACCTCAAGCACAAGGACGGCACGCCGGTCACGAACCTGCCGGCGATCCCGGTCGACGTGGTGGCGCTGCTGCACGAGGGGCAGGTGCAGCCCAACACGCTCGAGCCGACGGCGCTGCCGCAGCTGGGCGGCTACCAGACCGCGCTCATCTCGCTGGGTGTCGTGTGGGTGCTCGGACTCGTCGCGCTGCTCTTCCTCGGACGCCGGCGCGCGCAGGCCGTGCGCGAGCGCGCGCGCCCGCGCACGCTGGCCGAGGAGCTGCGCCCGCTGGTCGAGGACGCACTCGCCGGCAAGCTCTCGCGCGCCGATCGCGCGCGCCTGGAACTGCGCCTGGTCGAGTACTGGCGCCGCAAGCTGGCGCTCTCCGACCGCGCGCCGCACGAGGTCCTGGCCGAGCTGCGCGGCCATCCCGAGGCGGGCGCATTGCTGCGCAGCCTCGAGGACTGGCTGCACCGGCCCGACCCGCCGGCCGCGGTCGATCTGGCGCGCCTGCTCGCGCCCTACGAGAACGTCGACATGGCCGGCCTCGAGGCAGCCGCGACCGCGGGGAGCTGATCCGGCGTGGAAGCCCTCGACCTCTTCCGCCACCGCTCGGTACTCGCGCTGCTCGTGCTGCCGGCGGCGCTGCTCGTCTGGACCTGGCGGCGCAAGGGACGCGCGCTGGTGCTGCCCTTCGACCACTCGGGCGCCGCGCACGGGGCCTGGATCGCCTTCTTCCTGCGCTGTGCCGAGTCGCTGCCCGCGCTGCTGCTCGCGCTGGTGATCCTGATCCTGGCCGGCCCGCAGAAGTGGGACGAGCCGCGCTCCAAGCGCGTGCTCACGAACATCGAGTTCTGCGTCGACGTCTCGGGCAGCATGACCGCGCGCTTCGACACCGGCGACCGCTACGAGGCGGCGATGAAGGCCATCAACGGCTTCCTCGACTACCGCAAGGGCGACGCCTTCGGGCTGACCTTCTTCGGCAACAACGTGCTGCACTGGGTGCCGCTGACGACCGACATCTCGGCCTTCCGCTGCGCGCCGCCGTTCATGCGCCCGCAGAACCTGCCCTACTGGTTCGGCGGGACGGAGATCGGCAAGGCGCTGATGGCCTGCCGGCAGGTGCTGCTCGGGCGCGACGAGGGCGACCGCATGATCGTGCTGATCACGGACGGCTACAGCTCGGACCTCGACGGCGGCAACGACGAGGTCATCGCGCGCAAGCTCAAGGCCGACGGCATCACGGTCTTCGCCGTGAGCATCGCCGAGGGCAATCCGACCGAGGGCCTGCAGCGCATCTCCTCGATCACCGGCGGCGAGACCTTCGAGCCCGGCGACCACGAGGGCCTGGCGCGCGTCTTCGAGCGCATCGACAAGATGCAGAAGACGCGCCTCGAAAAGACGCACGCCGAGGCGGCGGACGACTTCTGGCCCTGGTGCCTGGCCGGCCTGGGGCTGCTCGGCTGCGCGCTCGTGGCGCTCTTCGGCCTGAGGTACACGCCGTGGTAGAGCTCGAAGAGCTGCCGCTCTGGGGCGCGCTGGCGCTGCTGCTGCTCGCGGCGCTCGCGGAGTGGATCCACGCACGCCGCGTGCGGCACGTGGCACCGCTGGCCTTCGGGCCCTCGGGACGGCCGGCCGGCTGGGCGCGCGCGGCGCCGGCGGCGCGCGTGATCGCGCTGGCGGGACTCGCCTGGGGACTCGGGACGCTGCTCGTCAGCGAACCGCGGCGCTACGCGATCGGCAGCGGCGAGAACGCCTTCCACGGCGAGCCCAAGCACATCCTGGTCGTGCTCGACGTCTCGCCCTCGATGCACCTCGTCGACGCCGGCCCGTCGAAGAAGGAGAGCCGCACCCAGCGCGCGCGCGAGCTGATGGAGTCCTTCTTCGAGCGCATCCCGCTCGAGGAGTTCAAGGTCAGCGTGGTGGCCTTCTACAACGGCGCCAAGCCGGTCGTGATCGACACGCGCGACTTCGAGGTCGTGCGCAACATCCTCAGCGACCTGCCGCTCAACTTCGCCTTCCAGGCCGGCAAGACGAAGCTCTTCGACGGCCTGGAGGAGGCGGCCAAGGTCGCCAAGGACTGGAATCCGCGCAGCACGACGGTCGTGGTCGTCAGCGACGGCGACACGGTGCCGGCGACCGGCATGCCGCGCATGCCCGACTCGGTGCGCAGCGTGATCGTCTGCGGAGTCGGTGATCCCCAGGTGGGCAAGTTCATCGACGGCCGGCACTCGCGGCAGGACGTCCCGATGCTGAAGCAGATCGCCGCGCGGCTGCACGGCACCTTCCACAACGGCAACGACAAGCAGCTGGCCTCGAGCCTGATCACGGATGCGACCGGGACGGAGGAGGAGAGCGTCTTCGAGAAGCTCACCCGGCGCGAGTACGCCCTGATCGCCTGCGGCCTCGCGAGCCTGATCCTGGCTGGTTTGCCCTTCCTGCTGCACTTCCTGGGCACCCGCTGGCGGCCGGGCCGGAGGAGCGCCAAGCCCGTGACCGGCCCTTTGCAGGAAGGATTCCAGAAGCCGCGTCGTCCAGCTGCCGATGGAGAGGTAGCATGGAAACCCGTTCCCTGACCTGCCCCGCCGGCAGGAGAGGTTTGCCCGCATGAGAAAAGTCCTGCTCTTCGTGTGGCTCCTGCTGCCCGCAGCAGCTCTCGCCTACCACTACGGCCCCGGACAGGAGCGCGTGCGCTGCGACCAGGCGTCCGAAGCGATCGCGCGCGCGAGGGACTTCGCCTTCCAGGCGCGAGCGCTGGCGCTCGAGCAGGGCGACGACGCGGCCAAGGCGCTCTGGACCGAGGCCGAGAAGGCCTGCGGCGAGGCCCTGGCGCTCGTTCCGCCCGAGCGCGTCGCGGACATCCGCGCACTGCGCCTCGAACGCGCCAAGGCGCAGATGTGGATCGGCCAGCTGCCCGACGCGCGGCACGAGTTCGAGGCGCTCGTCGAGGAGCTCTCGTCGGATCCGAAAGCCAGCCGCGAAGAGCTGCGCGACGCGCGCGCGAGCCTGGCGCAGTCGCAGTACTTCATGACCTGGCTGATGCGCCTCGAGGGTTCGCCGCGCACCGACTGGGAGCCCGAGATCGAGGCCGCGCGCCAGAACTACAAGCTGCTGGCCGAGGACGCGATCGCCATGGGCGACAAGACCGCGGCCGAGAGCGGCCGCGAGGACCTCGAGTCCGCCATCAAGCTCGAGCGCATGGAGCTGAAGGACCTGCAAGGCCTGCCACTGCCCTCGCAGTGAAAGGGTTGCGGAACCGGCCGCGGTCGCGGCGGGAAGAACAAGAACAAGTCGCAGCAGAAGTCCGACGCGCGCGGGGCCAGCTCCGGCCCGCCGCCCGACGGTTCGGGCTCCTGAGCCCCAGCCTCTAGGTCCTCACGATGATCCTCCGCGCCACCGCTCTAGGCCTCTTCGTTTTCACGCCCGTCCTCCCGGCGGCCGCCCAGGTCACATCGGTCGCGGCGACCAAGGCCGTCCAGCTCTCGACGTTGGATGATGCCCCCGAGGTGATCATCATGGACGGCCAGGAGCCGCCCGTGGTCGAGGGCGCAGCGCCGGTGCAGGCGGGCGCGCCGAAGAAGCTCAGCCCGCGCGCCACCAAGCTCAAGTCGCTCGAGTACGACCGGCGGCCCTCGTCGATCCTCAAGGCCTGGGCCAACCCGCCCAAGCCGAAGACGGAGGAGAAGCCCGCGGAGGCCAAGCCCGTCGAGAGCACGCCGGCCGCCAGCGAGCCGGCCAAGCCGCTCGATCCCGAGGCGCAGAAGAAGAAGGACGAGGAAGAGGCCGCCAAGAAGAAGGCCGCCGAGGAAGCGGCCAAGGCCGCGGCCGAGGCCAAGGCCATCGACGAGGAAGCGCTCGCGCTGCAACGCAACGTGACGCTCGGAGACTGGGCCGCGGTCAAGGACTACCTCGCCAAGCTCAGCGACGACGAGAAGAAGTCCGGCTACGAGCAGCTGCTCCTCTCGCTGCAGCGCGGCCAGCAGCAGCC
This sequence comes from uncultured Planctomycetota bacterium, assembly GCA_963829015.1. Lineage (GTDB taxonomy): Bacteria > Planctomycetota > UBA1135 > UBA1135 > JADJLZ01. The sequence continues at coordinate 389,749 of CAWHGR010000003.1, forward strand.
GCCGCCGAACGTCCAGCAGCAGGGGCAGATGTACATCGAGAAGAACCGCTTCGGCCTGGCCGACGTGCTCGGCCTGCTCTCCGCGGCGCCCGTGCCGCTCACGAAGGAGCACTTCGCGAAGCTCGGACCGATCCTGCGCCAGGGACTCGACGCCGGCCTGCAGCTCGACACGCTGGTCGACGCCCTGCGCCCGCACCTGGAGGAGCAGGGCGCGCAGGTCGATCGGCGCCGGCTGGCGCTGCTGCTGGCCGCATCGAACGAACTCGTGGCGCTGAACGAGTTCCTGCCCACGATCGAGGCGGCCGAGAAGCAGAACGACCGCGAGGGCCTGAACCTGATCGCGCGCTCGTGCCTGGCGAACAACGAGAAGGACCACAAGGTCGAGTGGCTCGAGCAGGCCTGGCGCGCCACGCAGGCCGCGCTGGCCTCGGGCGACGTCAAGGAGGAGGAGAAGAACGAGGCGCTTGCGCGTGCGGTCGACATCGCGCCGCGCATCCAGAAGGAGCTGGGCCTGGCCTGGCTCGAGGAGAGCTTCACGCAGCGGCCCGAGCGCGGGATGGAGATCCTGGCCGCGATCGGCTCCTCGGCCGCGCTCTCGCTGCAGTCGCAGCCGACGCAGAACGACCTGCGGCTCAAGTGGCTGACGCTGCAGGCGACGGCCACCAAGGCGCTGCTCAAGGCCTCACCCGACCTGGCGCAGAAGTGGAGCGTGCAACTCACGCTGCTGGCGAACAACTGGCTGCGCGACGCGCTCGTCAGCTGGCAGCTCGACGACTCCACCTCGCGCTCGCCGGCGATGCAGCGCGACCGCTACGGCAACTTCTACTACTACGACTGGCAGCAGCAGCAGTACCGCGGCAACATGCCCACCGCGATCAAGACCGGCGAGGTGCTCGACATCCGCCCGGACGCGCAGTGGCTCGCGCTGGTCGACGAGGGCCAGCGCCCGCGCTTCCAGCAGGCGATCGCGCAGCTCTACCTCAAGGTCAGCGAGGAGACCGAGGCCTTCCCCTACATCGCCGAGCTGGCGCGCACGCACCCCAAGCCGGCCAAGGAGCTGGTGGACGAGTTCCTGCGCGTGTGGGCCAAGAACCACGATCCGAACTCGCAGCAGCAGCAGCGCAACCCCTACATCTACAGCTACGGCTTCGAGGAGCGCGCCAACGGCATTCCGCTCACGCGCTCGAAGCAGGAGCGCAACCTGACCGAGCTCTCCGAGTGGGTCGCGAAACTACGCGAGCTCCCGGTCGAGCTCGACAAGCAGCTGGTGGTCAACGCCTTCACCTCGGCGCACAGCTCGGCCGAGGTCTACCGCATCGAGACCATCGAGCGCATCTTCGGCTCGCTCAAGGAGCTGGATGCCGAGACGCTGGCCGGGCTGGTGCAGAAGATGCGCACCAACCTGATCAGCATCTGGCGCGACCCGGCGGCGCAGAAGACGGCCAAGACCAACCGCGGCCAGCAGGACATCCAGGCCGAGGTGCTGCGCGGCTACGAGCTGGCGCACAAGACCGTCGACCGCGCGCTGGCCGACCACCCGCAGAGCTGGCAGCTGGTGCTGGCCGACGCGGCGCTCAAGCACGACGAGAACAACTACATCTGGGAGCTCAAGAAGGACCCCGAGTTCGCCACGCGCCGGCACGCGGCGCTGGACCTGTTCGCCAAGGCCGCCGAGCTGTACGTCGCGGCCGCGCCCGCGCTGCCCAAGGAGAAGGAGACCACGCAGGTCTTCGAGGTCTGGTTCTACGCCGCGCTGGGCGCCAGCGACCTGAACAAGATCGACGCCACGATGGTGCTGGCGCAGGAAGAGATCCCCAGGATCCGCACGACCCTGCAGAGTTTCCCGCCCGACAGCGCCGAGCGCTACATGGACATGTTCACCAGCAACCTGTTCACGCGCATGGGCAGCGCCGCGCCGGCGATCAAGCTGCGCTACGTGCGCGAGGGCCTCTCGATCGTGGGCGACAACAAGCTGGCCCACGAGGCGCACAAGATCTACGACTACTACAAGGACCTGGTCACCGAGATCAAGCTCGAGGCGCTGGTGGACGGCAGCGACCGCGTCGGCCACGGCGCGCCCTTCGGCCTGCAGGTCAACCTGCGCCACACGCGCGAGATCGAGCGCGAGTCGGGCGGCTTCTCGAAGTACCTGCAGAACCAGAACAGCGTCCAGTTCGCCTACAACTACGGCCGGCCGCTCGAGGACTACCGCGACAAGTTCGAGGAGGCCGCGCGCAGCGCGCTGAAGCAGGACTTCGACGTGCTCTCGGTGACGTTCAACGACCCGGAGACGAAGTCCAAGGCCACGCAGGAGTACGGCTGGCGCATCACGCCCTACGCCTACATCCTGCTCAAGCCGCGCGGGCCGCAGGTGGACCGCATCCCGGCGCTGCACCTCGACCTCGACTTCCTCGACACCTCGGGCTACGCCGTGCTGCCGATCGAATCCGCGGTGCGCCCGATCGACGCCAGCGCGGACCAGGGCGAGCCGCGGCCGTTCGAGAAGCTGCACCTGACGCAGACGCTCGACGAGCGCCAGGCCAAGGACGGCAAGCTGCTGCTCGAACTCAAGGCCAGCTCGAGCGGCCTCGTGCCCGAGCTCGCCGCGCTGGCCGACTTCCAGCCGGGCGAGTTCGACGTCGCCAAGACCGACGACCACGGCCTCTCGGTGGTCAAGTTCGACGACGAGAGCGAGCAGAGCGCGATCCTCTCCGAGCGCACCTGGACGCTGACGCTCAAGGCGCGCAACGGGCTCGAGCAGCTGCCCACGAGCTTCAGCTTCGCCAAGCCGCGCCTGGAGCTCGCCGGCGACGAGCACTTCCGCTACCAGGACGCCGACCTCGTGTCCGTGCCTGCGACCGTCGCGCTGGAGCGCAACTACGGCAGCGTGCGCCGGACCTGGATCGGGTGGCTGGCCGGCGGGCTGCTGCTCGCGGCCGGCGCGTTCTACGCCCTGCGCAAGCTGGGCAAGACCGAGAAGCGCAGCGTGGCGCGCTTCCAGACGCCCGAGACGCTGACGGCCTTCACCGTGCTGGGCCTGCTGCGCGACATCGAGCGCAACGACGGCCTCGCGCCGCAGGAGAAGACGAGCCTGCGCGCCGAGATCGACCGGCTCGAGACGCACTACTTCGGCGAGACGGGCGGCGAGACGCCCGACCTCGGACGCATCGCCCAGAGCTGGGTCACGCGCGTCAGCTGAGGTCCGCGGACCCCGCGGCCGCCGCGCCCGCCGCGCCCGCGAGCGCGGGCTCCTCGAAGGTCAGCCCGTAGTTGCCCGGGATCCCGTTGCGCGCCACGCGCGCGTGCAGCGTGCTGTGTTCGTGCAGCCCGCGCAGCACCAGCCGCTCGCCGATGTGCAGCGAGCCCTTGTCGAGTACCACCTGCGCCCCGTGCGCCGAGACGTCGAGCACGCGCGCCTCGCGCACGTCCTCGAGCCGTTCGAGCGAGACCCGGCCGCTGGTGGGATTGCGCTCCTCGCGCCGGCGGTTGGAGAGCCGCTCGACGCGCCCGTCGCGGTGCAGGCAGACGAGCTCGCCCGTGCGGATCGAATCGCGCGCGCCGTTGACGCCCACGATGCAGGTCAGGCCGCACTCGCGTGCCTGGATCGCGGCGTGCGAGAGCCAGCCGCCGACCTCCATCACCAGGCCGCGTGCCATGGGGAAGACCGGCATCCAGGCCGGGTCGGTGAAGCGCGCGACGAGCACCTCGCCGCGCCGGAAGGTCTCGATCTCGTCGGGCCCGGAGAGGATGCGCGCGCGGCCGACCACGCCGCCCTCGCCCGAGACGCGCGTGCCCGAGAGCAGCGTCTCGCGCGGACGCTCGATCACGAACTCGCCGTGCTCGAGGTCCAGGTTCTCGAGCTCCGCAACGGTCAGGCGCGCCGGCAGGCGCAGGCCCTCGAGGGCCGCGTGCTGCTCCTGGCGCTCGCGCACGAGCTCGCGCAGGTTCTCGGCCTCCAGGCCGCTGCGGCCGATGCCGGCGATCTCGCCCAGGTTGAGCTGGAAGATGCCCTCGCCGATCTCCAGGCCTGCCCCGATCGCGAGCAGCACGCGCCGCAGCGAGGCCAGGTCGCGCAGCGCGGCATGCTTGGCCTCCTCCTTGAGCGACTGGAACCGGCGCGCTCGATCGATCGAGAGGCGCAGCAGCTTGCCGGCCGGGAGCTCGGGGGCCGCGCCCTGTGCGGCCGAGTTCTGCGCGCGCCGCGCGAGCTGCTCCACGTGCGCGGGGGCCTCGTGGTAGCGCGGCTCGGCGAGCTCGTAGTCGTGGTCGGCGCGGTGGCCGAAGACGGCCAGGAAGTCCTCGGTGCGGGCCTCGCCGCGGCCGACGCGCGCCAGGATCTCGAGCGCCTCGTGCGCCAGGTTGGCCGGCAGGTGGGCCAGCTGCCCGGCCGGATCGAGTCCGTGGGCCTCGCATTCGCGCACCGCGGCGCGCATGTAGACCTCTGCCGCCAGGTTGACGCGCTCGGCTTCGCGGTAGCTCTCGCCGAGGAAGCGATCCACGATCCGCGCCTGCAGCGCGACGAGCTCCATGAGCTCGAGCCGGCCGAGGTCGAGTGCTTCTTCCAGGCGCAGCGCCTGTGCGTGGCCGGGCAGGAAGTCCTCGCGCAGCGCGCGTTCGATCTCCGCGCCCGAGCGGCCGAGCCGGTAGCTCGCCAGGAGCGGTGTCTTGGACGAGAGGCGGCGCGAGCGCTCGCCCGCGATCGAGTAGCAGCGCCCGAAGACCGAGAGCAGCACCGGGCCGGCATCCTGGCGCGCGTCGTAGCGCAGGCCCAGTTCGCGGCAGGCCAGATCGGTGCTCCCGCCGCGCGCCGAGATCGCGTTGAGCAGCGAGATCGAGGCAGGGTGCGGCTCGGGCAGCAGTTCGGCGAGCTCGTCCTGCACCAGGAAGTCCGCCTGCGGGTCGGCTCCCTCGACGCTCGAGTAGCGCTGGCGCGCGAGGGCCAACAGGCGCCGGCGCTCGCGTTCGCGCCGGGCGCGCTGGCCGTCGCCCGCGGCCGGATCGCGCGTGATGTCGCGCGACTGCAGCACGAACAGGCGCCCGCCGGCGTAGGCCCACTCGATGTCCTGCGGGCGGTCGAAGACGTTTTCGATCGAGAGGCCCAGGCGGTGCAGCCGCTGCAGCGGCACGTCGCAGCTGTGCGCGTCGAGCGCGCGTCCCGTCAGGCGCCCGAGGCGCACGGAGACGGGCTCGGAACGCCCGGAGACGAGGTCGTCGCCCAGGCCCGCGACGAGTTCGACCAGCGCCGCACCCGTCTGGGCCGGGTGCTCGGTGAAGAGCACCCCGGCGTACTCGGCGGGCACCATCGCCTGCACCAGGATCGCGGCCGAAGTCTCCGCCTCGCCCGCATAGCTGCGTGCGCGGGCCGAGGAGAACGAGTGCAGCACGCGCTCGAGGGCCTCGAAGACCAGCGCCGGACGCACGTCGAGCACCGACTCGAACACGCCCGCGTAGGAGCGCTCGCCGCCGTCCTCCTTGGCGCCGGAGCTGCGCACCGCGACGCGCTCGACACCCAGCTTCGCGAGCGCCGACTGGATCGCGGCGCGGTCGTCGAGGTCCCAGCTGCCGTTGCGCAGCCGGTCGGCGATCACGACGGGCCGCAGCACGAATCCGCCCGGGACCTCGAAGCCGAGCTCCGCCAGCTGCGCCAGCCGCCCGGCCTTGTTGCCGCAGTCGCCCGCGAGGTGCGCCAGTTCCAGCGGCACGATGCGCGCCTGCTGCGCCTGTGCGATCCGCCGCGCCTGCCGGCGGCGCGGACGCACGAGGACCCAGGCGCGCACGAGTTCGCCCTGGACCACGACGAAGGCCAGGCTGACGCACAGGTACAGCCCCGCCGCGGCCGCGCAGGGCACCAGGATCCCGCTCACGGCCAGGCCGAAGACGGCGCTCAGGATCCAGCGCTTGCGCGTGGCGTGCTCGCCCGAGCGCAGCGCCACGACGGCCGCCAGCAGGCCGGTGACGATCGGCAGCACGCAGAGCGGGTCGCGATCGGAGAGCTTCTCGATCCACAGCCAGCCGCCTTCGTGCGCGCTCGCGGCCGCGACGACGGCCGCGAAGAAGAGCGTGAACAGCACGAGCTGTGCCAGGCCGGCGAGCAGGCCCAGCACCGGTCGGATGCCGTGCGCGCGCAGCAGCTCGAGTGTCAGGCGCGAGCGTTCGGGGGGATCCTGCGCGAAGTCCTGCTCGATGCGCGCCAGCGTGCTCTTCAGGCCGAACTGCACGACGCGGTCGCGGTCCGCGCGCAGCGTGAGCGGCAGGATGAGCAGCCGCAGCGCGAGCGCCGCCAGCACGATCGCCAGGGCCAGCGAATCCGCAGTGCTCCGCCAGCTCGCCGATCGAGGCAGCCAGCGGCGCCGAGGCCGTCGAGAGCAGCGTGCGATCGGCGTGGCGCGCCTTCCAGGCGGCGACGTGCGGCTTGTCCTTGCGAGAGCGAGGGGAAGGTCTCGGGCGTCGTGTAGCGCCCGAGGTAGGTGTAGCCCAGGCGCGCGAGGCGCAGGCCGAGTGACCAGGCCGTAGAACGAGCTGCGCTTGTCGTAGCAAGGCGACGACGATCGGCTTCTTCGGCAGCGCGCGCAGCGCCTGCTCGAGGTCGTCCGAGTCGCATCTTGCGGAACGGCAGGTTGATCGCGCCGGGCAGGTGGCCCGAGCCCCTCGAACTCGCGCCGGGTAGCGCACGTCGACGAACTGCACCTCGGGCCGTCCTCCATCAGCGCCAGCACGTCGGGCGTGTCGAGCAGCACGTCGCGGTTCGTGTAGTTCGGGACCTGGCGCAGGTCGCCGATCTCGCGCTGCTCGGCCTGGCCAGCGGGCGCTCTTCGGCGAGCCACTTCTCGTAGCCGCCGATCATGAACTGGCACTCGTAGCCCTTCTCGCGCAGGGCTGTCGCCATCTCGGAGCTGCGGTTGCCGTTGTAGCAGACGAGCAGCGTGGTCTTGTTGCGGTCCAGGTAGCGCCCCGGATCGGCGAGCACGTCAGGGAAGCGCGCGTGCGCCGCGCCCTGGATCATGCCCATCTCGTATTCCTCGGCCTCACGCACGTCGAGGATCGGCGGCGTCTTGCCCGTCATGAGCTGCATCGCCAGCGTCTCGGTCGCCAGGCCGTCCTCGCGTTTCAGCTGGTCGCTGAACGCGAGCTCCTTCAGCGACACGTCGGTGATCTTCTTGCCGTCCTCCTTCGAGTTGCGGACCAGGTTCACCTGCAGGCGCTGGGCGCGGGCGTCGGCCTTCGCGGCCGCGAAGAGCCCCCAGCCCACCAGCGTCACGACGAGCAGGCCGGAGCTCGCGATGCAGGCGATCTTCCAGGCCTTGGAGGCGCTCGCGGAGGCGCCGCCACGGCGCCGCTTCCAGAGCCAGCCCCCGAGGATCACGGAGAGCAGGCCCAGCGCCTGCGCCACGCTGGCGAACAGGCCGATCACGACGTCCGGCGAGGGGATGGCCTTGGCGTCGGGTGTCAGGACGAGACCGGAGCAGACCAGGCCGAGGATGAGGCCCAGTGGGGCCGGGATAGCCCGAGTCTGGAAGTCCGTCTTCGTAGGGGGTGCCTGGACGACTCCACTCTTGCTCGAATTGCGCTGGCTCATGTTGGGGGGGCTGGGATGGGCGCCTCGGGGGGCTGGGGGAGCGGCTGGTGAGTCGGAACGAGTCGTGAACGCATCCGGGCCGCGTGCCGGGCCGGGGGGGCTTTTTTCAAGATCTCGCGAAGATTCCGGCAGCCTCAAGTCGCCGGGCCCGCCGGGACGAACCTGTCCATTGCGCCCGACTCCCCCTTCCGGGCGTAAACGAACATGAGCCTCCTTTTCGCTGCCCTGCTGGCATTCCTCCCCCCTCCCTCGCCTCGGATCGCAAGTCGGGCGACGACAAGCAAGTCCTCCAGCTGGAGTTCGGCGTCTCCCAGTCGGACAAGGCCACAGTCATGTACCGGAAGCTCAACCCGGTGCTGGAATGGCTGCAGGACGACCTCGAGCCGCGCCTCGGGCGCTCGGTCGACATCCACCTGACGATCTTCAAGACCTACGACGAGGGCATCGACAGCCTCGTCTCGGGCAAGGTCGACTTCGTGCGCTTCGGCGCCGCCTCCTACATCAGCGGGAAGAAGCGCAACGAGGGCATCGACCTGATCGCGATGGAGCTCGAGGGCGGCGCCAAGCGCTTCCTGGGCGTCATCGCCGTGAAGCAGGACAGCCCGCTGCAGACCCTGGCGGAACTGAAAGGCAAGCGCTTCGCCTTCGGCGACCAGAACTCGACCATCGGCCGCTACCTGGCGCAGGCCGAGCTGGTCAAGGCCGGCGTGCACGCCGGCGACCTGGCGAACTTCGCCTACCTCGGGCGCCACGACATGGTCGCGCGCGCGGTCGAGCTCGGCGACTACGACGCCGGCTCGATGGCCGCGGGCACCTTCGAAGAGAGCCGCGCGGCCGGGAAGCTGCGCGCGCTGACCACATTCGACAACGTCACCAAGCCCTGGATCGCGAAGGCCGGCCTGGACCCCGCGGTCACGGCCGCGCTGCGCGCCAGCCTGCTCTCGCTCAAGGATCCGGCCGTGCTCAAGGAACTCAAGGTCTCGGGTTTCGCCCCGGCTAGCGACGCGGACTACGCGCTCGTGCGCGAGGGAATGAAGCACGCGGATGGATTCGAACGCTGAAGCCCCCGTCGCCGAGAGGCAGGCCTTCACGCGCCTCGGCAGGCTGGGTGCCCACGTCCTGGGCATCACGCTGCTGACACTGTCTCTGGGCTTCTTCGTATCGAGCGCGCACACGATCTGGAGCGAGCAGGAGCTGCTCTCGGATCAGCTCGACCAGCGCGGCCAGTCGCTCTCCAAGGTCGCCAGCCTCTCGTGCGTCGACCTGATGCTCTTGCGCGACTACTCCAAACTCGATTCGCTGGCCCAGTTCCTGTCCTCCTCGCACCCCGACGTGGTCTACTGCCGCATCGAACGCGCGGACGGCCGCATGGTCTCCGAGTCCGGGCACAAGCCAGGCGAGTTGGCGCGCTCGCCCGAGCGCTGCCGCGTCTACAGCGCCCCGATCGTGATCCGGCCCGAAGGTCCCGTGCAGGAGGACAACATCCAGGGCAGCATCAGCCTGGGCCTCTCGACCGAGAAGCTGATCCTCACGCGCAGCGAGCGCGTGCGTGCGATGTTGATCGAAGGCCTGCTGTGCTTCCTGGGCACGGCGACCATCCTGGCGATCCTGCTGCGACGCAGCGTGGTCGACCCCATGCGCTCGCTGGTCGAGCAGACGCGCGCGCTGGGACGCGGGAACTTCGACGAGCCGATCCGCCTCGACAGCTCCGACGAATTCGGACGGCTGGCCACGACACTGGAGAACATGCGCGCCAGCCTGCGCGAGTCCTACCGCGAGGTGCAGGCCAAGAACCAGCAGCTGGCCACCGCCCTGCAGCTGGCCGAGCACGCGACCAAGGTCAAGAGCGAGTTCCTGGCCAACATGAGCCACGAGCTGCGCACGCCGATGAACGGCGTGATCGGCATGTCCTCGCTGCTGCTCGACACACCGCTCAACGAGGAGCAGCACGAGTTCGCCGAGACCGTGCGCCGCTCGGCCAAGAGCCTGGTCGTGATCATCAACGACATCCTCGACTACTCGAAGATGGAGGCCGGCAAGCTGCAGATCGACCAGCGGCCGACCGACATCTGCGAGGTGGCGCGCGAGACGCTCGCGCTGCTGCGCCCGCTGGCCGAATCGAAGAAGTTGCACCTGGAGCTGACCATCGACCCCGACGTGCCCACGCGCGTGCGCGTCGCCGCCGATCGCGTGCGCCAGGTGCTCGGCAACCTGACGGGCAACGCGCTCAAGTTCACCCAGGTCGGCTCCGTGCAGCTCAACCTGCGCCTGGTCGCGCGCGGAGGCGAGCACGCGCGCGTGCGCTTCGAGATCGCCGACACGGGCATCGGCATCCCGGCCAAGATTCGCAACTCGCTCTTCGATCCCTTCATCCAGGCGGACTCCTCCACCACCAGGCGCCACGGCGGCACGGGCCTCGGCCTGGCGATCAGCGCGCGCCTGGTGCGGCTGATGGGCGGAGAGATCGGCTTCAAGAGCGAGGAGGGCGAGGGCTCCACCTTTTGGTTCGAGCTGCCGCTCGAGATCCTGCCTGCGGAGCCGCTGCCGGCGCTGCCCGCTCCCTCGCGCAGCCCGAAGGCCGCTCCGCACCTGAACGTGCTCGTGGTCCAGGACAACCCCGCCAACCTGCGCGCCACCGAACGCATGCTGGCCAACCTGGACTGCACGGTCGAGAGCGCGCGCGACGGCACGGAGGCGCTGGAGAAGCTCGAACGCCGCGATTTCGACCTGGTCTTCATGGACTGCAACTCGCCGGTGATGGACGGATACGAAGCCACGCGCCGTTTGCGCAGCCGCGAAGGAGTGCACGCGCACACCCCCGTGGTCGCGCTCGCGACGCACGCCGCCCAGGGCGAGCGCGAACGCTGCCTGGCGGCCGGGATGGACGACTACTTGGGCAAGCCGATCGACAGCGAAAACCTGCTCGAGTTGCTGGCGCGCTTCCGCGCGCGGCAGTCTTCCGCTCCCGCGCCGGAACTGCCCCCTTCCGCGGCGGCCCCGCCGCTCCCATGCTGACGCCCGGACCGCAGGCGCCCGCGCACACCCCCATGAGCAGCCCGCACGCCTTGCGCGGAGGCATCGACCTCGGCGGCACCAAGATCCAGGCCGTCGTGGTCGACGGCCAGCACAAGCTCCTCGGCCAGGCACGCCACGCGACGCCCACGCTCGACGGACCGCGTTCGATCCTCGACGAGATCGCCGCGACGATGCGCGAGGCGGCGGCTGCCGCCGGCGTCGAGACGCACGCGCTTGCCGGGGTCGGCCTGGGCTCGCCCGGTGCGATCGACGCGGCCAACGGCACGATCGAGCGCGCCGGCAATCTCTCGGGCTTCGACGTGAGGGTGCCCGCCGCGAGCGAACTCGCCGAGCGCCTGGGCACACGCGTCGCGCTGGGCAACGACGTCGGCGTCGCGCTCGACGCCGAGGCGCAGCTCGGCGCAGGCCGGGACCTCGCTTCCTTCGTGGGACTTTTCTGGGGCACCGGCATCGGCGGAGGCGTGATCCTGAACGGCCGACGCTGGCTCGGCCGCGGGGCCTCGGGCGAGATCGGGCACATGGTCGTGAAGCGCAACGGCGCGCTGTGCCCCTGCGGCCGCCGCGGCTGCCTCGAGGCCTACGCCGGACGGCGCGCGATGGAGCTGCGCGCGCGCGAGCTGTGCGAGACGCGCGGACGCAAGACGAAGCTCTTCCGCCTGATGGAGAAGAAGGGCCTGACGCGCCTGACGAGCGGCGTCTGGGCCAAGGCGCTGCAGCAGGACGACGAGCTCGCGCACGAGCTGCTCGAGCGCGCGGTCGCGGCGCTCGGCGCGGGCCTGGCCTCGGCCGTCAACCTGCTCGACGTCGAGGGCGTCGTGATCGGCGGCGGCCTCGGCAGCCGCCTGGGCGAACCCTGGGCCGCGCGCATCGCCGAAGCCATGGAGCCGCACCTCTTCGTGCCCTCGCGGCCGCCGCTGGTGCGCGTCGCGGCGCTGGGCGACCTCGCCGGCGCGATCGGGGCGGGACTGCTGCTGCTGCCCAGGGCCGCCGCGCGCACGGCCTGAGTATCGCGGCACGCGCCCGATCGCTAGCCTCGGCGCCAGCGATGATCGTCGAACGCACACTCGAACTCGCGGCCGCTCCCGCAGCGGTCTGGCCCTGGATCAGCGAGCCCGATCGGCTCGGCCGCTGGATCAGCGACGCGCAGCGCTTCGAGGCGCGCCCCGCAGGTCCGCTCGCGCCGGGTTCGACGCTGGTCGTGCACCTGCCGCGCAACGCGCCGGTCGAGGCGCGCGTCGAGCGGCTCGAACCCGGACGCGAGCTCGCACTGCGCGCACGCGGCCTGCCGAACGACATGGAGGTCGCGCTCACGTTCACGGTCCGCGCCGAGGGCAGCGGCGCGAGCCTGAAACTGCGCGCCGAGACGCAGCTCACGGGCCTGATGATCTTCGCGGAGAAGCTGATCGCTTCGAAGGCCGAGGCAAAGCTCTGCGCCTGGGCCGAGAACCTGCGCGCGCTCGTGGGGGCGGGCTAAGGCGCGATCCCGAAGCGCAGCGCGTCCGAGAGGCCGATGCCGTAGCCGCCGGGCGAGTGCGGATCGCGGAAGCGGTACTGCGCGCGCACGATCCTGCCCGGCAGCAGCAGCGGATCGGCGCCGCTCTGCACGAACGCGTTGAAGTCGTAGCTCAGGACTCCCGAGCAGCCGTCCAGCGGTGGCGGCAAGCCGTTCGAGCCCGAATTGGAAGGCGGTGTGCGGTGCACCGGCGGCGCCAGACACAGCACGCCCCCCTGGAACGGGATGTTCGCCTCGCCCAGCGAGTAGAGCAGCCGGCCGAGCTTGTTGGGCGAGACTTGCGTAGCCGTGACGAGGAACGGCGCCGCGCTGCTCATGCTGCACAGGCCGCTGCCGGTGACAGTGGGCAGGCAGCCATCGCTCGTCGGTGTCGTGCTGCAGTAGGTCGTCGGCCCGGTCGCGTACCCGGCGTCGTACGGGATCGCGCCGATGTCCGCGATCGTGCCGTTTGGATCGAATCCGACCCCCGCGTCGATGCACGGCGAGCCCGGCGCGAGGTGGAAGTCGCCGTGCGCGGCATCCCAGAAGTGTGGATCCCCCACCACGGTGTTGACCGCCGTGATGGAGAAGCCGACGGGAACCTGGGGTAAGCAGCAATTCACGAAGTTCGCGATCTCGCCCCCGTTGTACAGAAGCGATCCGTTTCCGTGCGCGATCGTGTTCGTGATCGGCCCCGGGTAGGTTGCATAGGAGAACATCACGAACGCATGTTGGAAACCTGTGATCACACAGTTGTCGGTGATGCTCCGTCGTCGTACCAGATCCCTGCGTGCCCAGGCCATCGGACCCGGATTGCGCACGATGCAGTGGCTCAGAGTGGAAGCGAAAGTGCTCACGCCGCAGGCGCTCGAGATCGTGAAACCTCTCACACTTCCTCCCCCGAAGGCCACGCCGCCTTGGATCTCCGTCACCACCGGGCCCTGGCTGCTGCGCAGGTGCACGATCTTCGAAACGGACCCCCAGGCAAAGGTGACGTTCTCCGTGTAGGTCCCCGGTGCGACCATGACGATGTCGCCGCTCAGCGTCGACGCGCTGTTGATCGCGTCGGTGATCGTGACGTACGGGTTCGCCTGGCGATCCATCGCCGGGCGGGACCCCGTTCACATCGACGTACCAGGTGTTCTGAGCGAAGCCGGCGCCCGCGAGGAGCGCGAGGCGCGAATGGAACGGCGCAGGATGCGCGAGCAGCACGAAGCGAACTTCATGGGAGATCCTCGTCGGGTTCGAAGGTGCGCCAGGTCGGGGTCAGCAAGAGAACGGCGGCATGATACACGCGCCTCGCGCGGCCCGCAGATCAACCGCCCGGCTTCCAGCCGAGCAGCTCGTCGATAGTCCCTTGCGACATCGCGTGGTAGCGCGGGCGCGCCTTGGCGTAGATCGACTTCGCCAGCTCCAGGCCCTGGGGCGTCTTCTTGAGCTCCTTGTAGAGCGGTTCGAGGTACTTGCGCCGTCCGACATCCATCAGGAACTCCTCCAGGCGCGCATCGGCCGCGTGGTAGCTGCACTGGATCGACAGGCGCAACCAGGTGTCGAGCGATCTCGCAGTTGCCCGTGCGCGTGAACTCGAAGCGCGCGTCGAGCGCCTGCATCGCCTGCGCGTCGAGCCCGTCGGCGATGCCTTCGAGGAAGTGCAGCCACTGCTGCGTCACCCAGCCGTCCGCGGCGATCGCCTGCGCATCCTTGCTGCTCGTCCCACTTCGCGACCTCGCGCGTCGACGCGCGCGAGCGACTCGGTGCGTCGGGCGCGGCGCGTCGGCCGGCAGCCCCGGCGCTTCGCAGCCAGGCCTGCACGTCGAGCGCGAGCGGCGTCTCGGTCGAGCAGCTCGCGCTGCAGGAAGGCGCGGAAATCCTCCGTCGTCACGCTCTGGAACGCGTGCTCGTCGAACCACTTGCGCAGGAAGGCGATCGAAGCGCGCGCGGCCGAAGAGCTCCTCGAGGCGCGTGAGGAACAGCGCGCCCTTCGTGTAGGGGATGTCCGAGAAGCCGTCGTCGGGATGGTGGCCGGCGAGCTCGATGTGCAGCACCTGCTGCCAGGGCTCGAGCTCCTTCATCCCGCGCTCGAGTTCGGCTGATCGCGAGCTGGCGCTCCATCTGCGCGCGCTCGTCGCCGTAGACCTCCTCCATGATCCGCGTACTCGAAGTAGACGGTGAAGCCCTCGTTGAGCCAGAAGTCGCTCCAGGTCGCGTTGGTCACGAGGTTGCCCGACCAGGAGTGCGCGAGCTCGTGCGCCACCAGCGCTGACGAGCGACTTGTCGCCGGCGAGCACGGTCGGCGTGGCGAAGGTCAGGCGCGGGTTCTCCATGCCGCCGAAGGGGAAGGACGGCGGCAGGATCGAGCAGGTCGTAGCGCCCCCAGCGGTACGGGCCGAAGAGCTTCTCGGCCGCCTGCGATCATCTTCTCGGTGTCCTCGAACTCGTCGTGCGCCTGGTCGACCGACCGAGGCTCGGCCCAGATGCCGCAGCGCTGCGAGATCGGCGCGGAACGCGAGGTCGCCGCACGCCGAGCGCGATCAGGTAGGACGGGATCGGCTGCGGCATGCGGAAGCGGTAGGCGCCGTCCGTGCCGCGGCCGAGCTGCTCGGCGCTCATCACGGGCGTCAGTCCCTCGGGGCAGCGGATCGTCGCGTCGTAGGTGATGCGCACGCCCGGCGAGTCCTGCAGCGGGATCCAGGTGCGCGTCAGGATCGACTGGCCCTGGGTGAAGAGGAACGGCTTGCTGCTTGCCGTGCGTCTGCTCGGGCGCGAGCCACTGCAGCGCCTGCGTGTCCTTCGTCGTGTGGTAGCGCAGCGTGACCGAGCGGTCGCGCGGGCGCGAGCGCGATCGTCAGCGCCGAGCCGAGGCTCTTGTCCTCCGGCCCGAGCTGGAACTCGCGCGGCTTGCCGTCGCTGCCCGTCGACCCCCTCGATCACGAGCGCCTGCGCGTCGAGCACGAGCGGCGGCGGAGGGCTCGCGGCGCTCGAGGTCGAGCCGCACGCTGCCGCGCACTTGCTGCTGCTCGAAGTCGAGCGTCAGGTCGAGGCTGGCGTGCGTCACGCGGACGAGGTTCGGCTGGGCGTGGCTGTGGATGTCCATGGGCAGGGAAGGCGCACGCCCGGGGGCGGTGCAAGCGGCCGCGGCGAGGGCGAGGGCGTAGAGCGCATTTTTCACCGCTCCAGGCTCGCCAACCCGCGGGCATTTGGCAACCCTTCCGCGCACGCTCGTCGGGACGCTGCTCGCGCGGAGGCCGGGACGCTCACCAGCGCAGCGTCCCCGCGATCGGCGATTTCGAGGGCATCACCTCGCGCGGCAGGCTGTAGACCTCGCCGCCGCGCAGCAGCACGGCCTCGGCGATGTCGTCGAGCACGTCCTCCTCGGCCGCCCCGCCCGCGCTGCCGTGCAGCTCGAGCGCGCCGCTCGCGCGGTCCATCGTCCCGAACAGCAGCGCGTCCTTGTCCAGCAGGAGCTCGCGCACGCGCCCGGTGACTGCGAAGTGCGCCAGCGCGCGGATCTCGTCCAGCGCGCGCGCGCTGGAGACGAGCTGCTGGTAGTGCTCGAGCACGCGCGCCTCGCTCGCGCGTGCGAGTTCCTGAACGATCGGCCAGACGCGCTTGTGCAGCTCGCCCGAGCTCGCCTTGACCAGGTTCTCGTGCACAGAGCGCGGTGCGAGCCCGGCGTAGCGGCTGACGCGCTGGAAGATGTGCACCTCGCGCTCGGGGCCGGCCAGCACCAGCGGCGCCTTCTCGTCGCGCAGGATGGCCCACAGCGCCGCGTCTACAAGGCGGAACCAGCGCGCGAGGTCCTCGTCGCGCGAGGCATCCCAGGTGTTGGTGCCGCCCACGACCGAACGCACGCCGCCGCGCGAACTCTGGTGTTGCGTCGTCTTGCGCTCGTGCTCGGCGGGACCGAGCGCCTCTTCGAGCGATTCCAGCCCGGGCGGGAGCTCGACGTGCGCGAGCCCGGTGGCGTTGCCCTTGAAGAACGCGATGCGCCCCTGCGAGAGCGTCAGCGCGTAGAAGTGCTGGTTGGTGCCCAGGAACTCGACCAGCTGCCGGACCTGGAAGCTCGTGCCCACGTGCACGCGCTCGGAGACCTTCACCGGCAGGCGGAAGAGCGCCGAGTGGTCGGGGCAGTGGAACAGCGCCAGGCCCTCCGTGGAAGCCTGCCAGAAGGCCGGCTTGGAGAGCGCTTCGAGCGGACGCAGCAGGCCTTCGGCGCCGCGCACGCCGAGCTGCTCCACCATCCGGCCGCGCGCCTCCGAGAGCAGCGCGGCGTAGCGGTTGCGGTCCTCGGCCGAGCCGCCGCGGCGCGAGGGCAGGTAGAGCGAGAGACAGGGCGGTGCGTGCTGCGCCAGGAGAATGCGCAGCTCCTCCAGCGCGAGCGCGCGCGGAAGCAGTTCGGAACGGGTCGGGGGTCCGGGACGCTGGGACTTGGAGCGGGTCTGCATGACGGGCTCATCTTCGTCGCAGCCGGGCACGCGCGGCATGAGCCCTAGAGAGCCCGGCGCCGGGACGAAGGCCGTAGACCCGGCGAAAAAGCCGGAGCGGCGAGGGCTTGAACCCCCACCGCTCCGCTGCGGACGGTTTGCCATTCACCGCCAAGCCAGCCGGCGGGTCCGTCCGCTAGCTGCGCCGGCCGCTCACCGACGCAGCATTCCTCGATTGGAAGACTGCAGGCGTGATTATCCGCCAGACAGAGGCCCGCACTCCATGAGCAGTAGGGCCATTCCGCCGTCCGGCGAAGGCCGTACGAAGCAAGTGCTCAGGTGCCGGCAGCGCGCGCCAGGCGGGCAACCTCGGTCTTCGGCAGCGGCCCGGCCGCGGCCAGGACGCAGCGCGCGGGGAAGAGCTGCTCGCGCGCGACGCGCTGCACGTCCTCGCGCGTGACGGCCGCGAAGCTCGCCAGCAGCCGCTCGAGGTAGTCGGGCAGGAAACTGGTGCACCTCGGACGAGATCATGTAGCTCGCGCGGCGCGCGGCGCGCTCGAAGCCCAGCGGGAAGCTGCCGACGAGGTAGCTCTTCGCGACGCTCGAGCTCCTCCTCGCCCACGGGCTCCTCCTGGATGCGGCGGATCTCGCGCCGGAAGCCCTCGAGCGCCGTGCGCACCTTGTCGGGCGACGTGCCGATGTAGGCCGTGAACATCCCCGGCAGGACGCCGGCCGAGGAGTGGATGCTGGCGTTGACGCTGTAGGCCAGGCCGAGCTCGTCGCGCAGCATGCGCGCGATGCGGTTCGTGAAGCCCGGGCCGGTGCCGAGCACGTGGTCCATCACGACCAGCGCCGGGTAGTCCGGGTGGCTTGCGCGGGATGCCCAGGTGTCCGAGGTAGACGTGCACCTGCGCGCGCTTGGAGTGGAACAGGCCGCTGCGCACCGCGCGCTCGGGGAAGCGCGGCGGGCGTCGTCGCCAGCGGCGTCCCGGCCGGCCAGCGCGCGAAGAGGCGCTCGGCCTTGCGCCGCACCTCCTGCGGGTCGACCTGGCCGCAGACCGCGATC
Organism: uncultured Planctomycetota bacterium; assembly: GCA_963829015.1. Taxonomy (GTDB): domain Bacteria; phylum Planctomycetota; class UBA1135; order UBA1135; genus JADJLZ01. The sequence continues at coordinate 407,343 of CAWHGR010000003.1, forward strand.
ACGCCCGCGTCGCGCGACCCAGTTCTGCGTGTGGTGCGCGCGCAGCTCGCGGGCGCCGATGCGCGCCACGCTCTCGCGCGTGCCGTAGGCGGCGCGCCCGAGCCAGTGCTCGCCGTAGACGAGCCGGCGGAAGAGCAGGCCGCCCTGCACGCGCGGGTCGTCGCGCTCGACGCAGCAGCCGGTCCAGCAGGCGCTGGCGCTGCAGCTCGACCTTTTCGGCCGGATAGGCCGGCGTGACGGTCATCTCGGCCAGCGTCTCGAGCAGCAGCTCCCAGCGCTCGTTGACGATCGAGCCGCGAGACACCGGTCGCGTCGCCGCCGACTTCGCCGCCTTCGGGCTCGAGCAGCGCGGCCAGTTCTTCCTCGTCGTGCGCCGCGGTGCCCTGGTCGACCAGCGAACCGGCCAGGAAGGCCGTGCCCTCGCGGCCGGCCGGGTCGAGCGCCGGACCGCCGCGCACGTGCACCGAGGCCGCGGCGATCGGTCGCCTGCGCGCGCGGCGAGACGAGCAGCACGCGCGCCGCAGCCGAGCTCGAAGCGCTCGATCGGCAGCTCCAGGCGCGGCACGGAGCTCACGGGGCTCTCGACGAAGGCGCGCGTCTTCATCGCGCCCGCCCCTTGCGCGCGCGCGCGGGCTGCGCGCGCGGCAGGCACCAGCCGACGACGCGCCGGCCGGGCGCGAGCAGCTTCGCGGACGCGGCGCGCACTTCCTCGGCGCTGGTGCGCTCGATGCGCTCGAGCGTGCGCAGCGCCAGGCGCCAGTCGGCGTCGATCGCGAACTCGCCCAGGTCCTCGGCCAGGTCGGAGACGCTCTCGCGCGTCGTGCGCATCGCCCGGCGGCGATGATGCGCTTGGCGCGCGTGAGCTCGGCCTGCTGACCGGTTGCGCGAAGAAGCGCGCCAGCTCGGCGTCGATCAGCCGCTCGAGCTTCTCCGGCTGCGTGCCCTGCGCGCACTCGGCGAAGAGCCAGAAGCAGCCGCTCTCGACGCGCGTGTCGTTGTGCATCGAGATGCTCGTGGCGCAGCGCTCCTCGAGCACCAGGCGGCGGTAGAGGCGCGAGAGGCGCCCGCCCGCGAGCAGCGTCGAGACGAGATCGAGCATGCAGTCCTCGTCGGTGCCGAGGGCCACGGTCGGCCAGGCGATGCACAGGCGGCTGCCCGCGTCGTCCCAGCGCATCGTCAGGCGCTGCTCGCCGCGCTGCGGCTCGGCCGGGCGCGCGGTAGGCATCCGCCTCGCGCGTAGGGCCGGCCGGCCGGGATCGAGCCCAGAAGTGCTGCTGCACGGTCGTCGAGCGCGCGCGCCGGCTCGATGTCGCCGGAGACGACCAGCACCGCGTTGCCGGGGTGGTAGAAGCGCTCGTAGTAGTCGCGCATCTCCGCGACGCTCAGCGCCTTGAGCGTGTCGGCGTAGCCGATCACCGGGCGGCGGTAGGGATGGCGCGGGAAGAGCGCGCTCTGCACTTCCTGCGAGAGCACGCGCCAGGGATCGTCCTCGCCCTGCGCGAGCTCCTCGAGCACGACCTGCTTCTCGGCCTCGAACTCGGCCGGGTCGAGCAGCAGCGCGCGCATGCGGTCGGCCTCGATCTCGAGCGCCGACTCCCAGCGGTCGGAGGCGAACTCGAACCAGTAGGCGGTGTGGTCGGCGGTCGTGAAGGCGTTGTTCGTGCCGCCCAGCGTGGTGGTGATGCGGTCGATGTCGCCCTTGCCGTAGCGCGCACTGCCCTTGAACATCATGTGCTCGAGGAAGTGCGACACGCCGGCCTCCTTCTCGGTCTCGTTGCGCGCGCCGACGCGGTACCAGAGCATCACGGCCACGACCGGGATCGAGGTGCCGCTCGGCCAGCAGCACGCGCAGGCCGTTGTCGAGCACGTGCTCGTGGATGCGCGCGCCGCCCTTCTCGAACGAGCTCGCGGGAGGCGCCTTGCGCGTGCGGCTCACTTGCCCCTCCGCGGCGGACGGCCGTGGGCCGCGCGCTGCTCGCGCTCGCGCAGGCGCTCGGACACCTCCGCCTTGCGGCGCGCGATGCCGGGCTTGCCCGAGTGCGCGCGCGTCTTGCGTCGGCCGGCGGTCGGTCGGGCGGCGGCGCGTGCGCTCGATGGTCTCGCCGCCGGCGAGCAGCGAGCGCACTTCCTCCTTGGCCAGCTCGCGCCAGCGCCCGGGCTTGAGACCGCGGTCGCTGATCGGGCCGATGCGCACGCGGCGCAGGTGCAGCACCTTGTGGCCGATGCGCGCGAAGGTGCGGCGGATCTCGCGGTTCATGCCTTCGCGGATCGAGACCGTCAGGCGCGAAGCCTCGTTGCGCCGGTCCTTGACCAGCACGCGCGCGCCGGCCGTGCGGCCCTCGGCCAGGTGCACGCCCTCGCGCACCTTGACCAGCGCATCGTCCTCGATGCGGCCGAAGACCTCGACCTCGTAGGTCTTCTCGACGCCGTAGCGCGGGTGCATCACGCGCTGCGCGAAGTCGCCGTCGTTGGTGATCAGGATCAGGCCCTCGCTCTCCTCGTCGAGGCGCCCGACGGTGAAGATGCGGCCCTTGCGCGGGTCGGTGATCAGGTCCACCGCGCGCGGGCGCGTCTCGCGCTCCTCGTTGGTGCACACGACGCCCTTGGGCTTGTTGAGCAGGTAGTAGCGCTGGCGCGCGCCGCGCGCCTTGAAGATCTGGCCGTCGACCTCGACCTCCTGGGTGGCGGGGTCGACGCGCACGCCCAACTCGCGCACCGTCTTGCCGTCGACGCTCACGCGGCCTCCGGCGATCAGCTCGTCGCACTTGCGCCGCGAGGCGACGCCCTGCGAGGCGAGGAACTTGTTCAGGCGCACGAACGGGGAGGACTCGTCCGGACTGGGCGGCTCGGTCGCACCGGGCAGGATGTCCGAATCGGGTGCGTCGTCCGCGTGGGGTCGCTTCTTCGTACTCATGGGGCCCTCGCCAGCAGCAGTCTCAAAGGTGTGTGTGCCTCGAAGCGCGCGCGCAGCGTGGCGGCCGGCACGAGCCAGGTCTGGCCCGCGCTGGCCACGCAATCCTGGTGCACCGTCTGCAGGCGCCCTTCGCCCGCGAGCACGACCACCACCAGCGCGCGCCCGTGCGTCTCGAGTTCGACCACGTCCGCGGCATCGACGAGTTCGACCGTGAATTCCGCGCCGCGGCACAGCTCCGCATGGCGCAAACCCGGCCGCAGCTCGTGCCAGGCAGCCGGGCGCGGGCCGTCGGGTGCGGGTGCGTCGTAGCGCGTCGCGCGCAACGCGTCGGCGACCTGCAGCGGCCGCGCATGCCCGTCGGGACCCTTGCGCTCCCAGTCGTAGAGCCGGTGCGTGATGTCGGCGTTCTCCTGGATCTCGACCAGCGCGATCCCGGCTCCGATCGCGTGCACTGTCCCGGCCGGCACGAGCACGAAATCGCCCGTGTGCACAGGCCACTCCAGCACGTGCCGGGTGATCGCCGCGCTCGCGGCGCCGGCCGCCAGCGCCTCGCGCGTCGTGCCGGGCACCAGCCCGAGCCAGATGCGTGCGCCGGGCTCGGCCTCGAGCACGTACCAGCACTCGCTCTTCTTCTCCTCGTGCGCGATGCGCGTGCGCTCGTGCGGGTGAACCTGCACGCTCAGCGCCTGGCGCGCATCGAGGAACTTCACCAGCAGCGGAAAGCTGCCGTCCGTCGCCGGCCGCGAGGCGCCGAGCAGCTCCTCGCCGTGCAGGCGCATCAGGTCGCGCAGCGCCGTGCCGCGCTCCGGCCCGAAGGCCACGACCGAGTTGTGCTCGGCGCGGTCGGAGATCTCCCAGGTCTCGCCCACCGGTCCGCTGCCGGGCAGCGCGAGGCCCAGCAGGCGCTCGAGGGCCCGTCCGCCCCAGAGCTTTTCGAGGGAGATGCGCTCGAAGCGCAGCGGTCCGAGGGTCGGGGAGGCCGGCATGGACCGCGCAGGGTAACCGGGCGCCGACTTTTTGCCATGCTGCACACAAACTCGGCCTCTGTGCAGTCGTAGACCGGGCCATGACCGCCGCCAGCCTCCCCCCTGCCACCCGTGAGAGCATCCTGGACGCCGCCCGCACGCTGCTCGCGCGCCAGGGCTACCGCAGGACCTCGATGGAGCACGTCGCGCGCGAGGCCGGGTTCTCGCGCCGAACGCTGTACCTGCACTTCGAGGACAAGCAGCACCTCTTCCTGGCCACGATCGGCAAGCTCGTCGACGGGCTGCTGGCACGCCTCGAGCAGGAAGCGCGCTCGGTCGGGGCGCCGGCCGAGCGCTTGCGCGCAATGCTCGAGCTGCGCGTCCTGTACCGCTTCGATGGCGTCGCCGACCACTACCAGAGCCTGGACGAGCTGATGGCGCATCTGCGCCCGGTCTACCTCGAGCGCCGCGAACAGTGGTTCGCCTCCGAGGCGCAGCTGCTCGCGCGCGTGATCGAGGAAGGCATGCGCCAGGGCGAGTTCGCGCGCGGACCTGCGGGAGCGCTCGCACGCTCGCTGGTCACGGCCACGAACGCGCTGCTGCCCTACTCGCTCTCGCCGCGCGAACTCGGCGCGCGCAAGGAGGTCGAGCGCGCGATCGCCGATCTCGCCCAGCTGCTCGTGCGCGGTCTGCGCCCCGCTGCGGCCGGCTGAATGCGCCTGGTCCTCAGCCGCCCAGGGCGATCGTGAGGCCCACGAGAGCGATTCCGAGCGCCACCATCACGAATCCGGTGCGCACGGGGCGCACGCCGCCGTGCCGGCCGAGCATGTGCCCTGCGGCGAAGAGCATCGCGATGGCCACGCCGTTCGAGATGCGCATCGCGAGCTGGAGCTGCGCGACGAACACGAAGGGCAAGACCACCGGCAGGGTCGAGAGGAACACGAGCAGGAACACGCCCAGGGCCGCCTTGAAGTCGCGTCCATGCAGATGCGGCCGCCCAGGGACATCCGGGAGCGCGACCAGCTTCTGGCGCGCGCGCTCGAGCGCTTCAGCGTCGAGCAACTCGCCCAGCGGTTCGGGCAGGGACTCCGCCAGTCGTTGCCGGCCTTGCGCGGGGTCCTTGCTGCCGCGCACGGCGCGCTTGATCGAGAGGCTGCGGCCGCGCTCGATCACGAGCATCAGCAGGTACATCACCGCGTCGATGATGCCCCAGGCGACGTTGCAGCCGACGGCGCCGATCAGCACTTCGCGCACCTCTCCATGGCCGGCGGAGGCCACGCTGATCGAGCCGGTGAACGAAAGCACCATGATCAGCCCGAACAGGACCTCGGAGGAACGCTCGACCGGATCGAGCACGTGCTCGCGCTTGCGGGGGGATTCCATGTTCATTTGGCCATCTCGGGCATGAGGTAGAAGAGCGCCGCCAGGATCAGGTAGAAGCCCACGAGTTGCACGCCCTTGAACCAGTTTGCGCGTCCGTCGGCGGCGAGCGTGATTCCGATCAGGACCCCGAAGAAGAGTGCGCCGATCTCCATCCGGGTGAAGGACAGCCTCAGGGGTTCGGGTGCAACGAAGTGGCTCGCGAGCACCAGCACGGGAGTGACGAAGAGCGCGATCTGGATCGAGCTGCCCATGGCGATGCCGACCGAGAGGTCCATCTTGTCCTTGCGCGCCATCGCGATCGCGGCGCCGCTCTCGGCCGCGCCGCCGAGGATCGCGAGCAGCACGATGCCGATGAAGGTCGGGGACATGCCGAGCTCGTGCCCCGTCTCCTCCGCCGCGCCCACCAGCACTTCGCTCATCCAGGCCGCGCCCGCGGAGGCCGCCACCAGCGTCGCGCCCGCGCGCAGCTTGCTCCAGGTCGGCCCGTGCTCCTCTGCCTTGCCCTTGACCACCGAGAAGAAGTCCGGGTGTGTACGCAGCATGAAGACGAGGTACAGCACGTAGATCACGAGCAGCACCAAGCAGACCCCAGTATCGAGCGCCGCCGCGTGGCTCGGCGCGGAGTCCGAGAAGAAGCGATTGAAGCTCGCGGGGACGACCATGCTCAGTGCCGCGAGCAGCATGATCGAGCCGTAGGTGCGCGCCGCGGCCGGGTTGTACTCCTGCACGTGGCGCTTGCGGCCGCCGAGGATGAAGGCGACACCCATGGCCAGCAGCAGGTTCGCCAGCAGCGCGCCGATCAGCGAGGCGCGCACCATCTCGAGCAGCCCCGCGCGCAGGGCCACGAGCGAGATGATCAGCTCGGGCAGGTTGCCGAAGGTCGCGTTCAGGAGGCCGCCGATGGCCGGGCCGGTGCGCGCGGCTATCTCTTCCGTGGCGTGCACGATCAGGCTCGCCATGGGCACGAGCGCGAGTCCGGCGAGCAGGAAGACGAGCGGCGCCGGCGCGTGAGCGGCGTCGAGTGCAGCTGCGATCGGCGCGGCGGCGAGCAACCAGTTCATCGGGCTCTTGAAGAAGCTCATCGCGCCGCCACCTCCAGCACGGGCTGATTCGCGACCACGGGACCGCACTCCTTGTCGTAGCCGGCCTTGACCAGCGTCTCGCGCACGCTGCTCGGCGTCGCGGCCAGGCGGAACTCGATGCCGCGCGCCTTCAGCGTCTTGTGGAGCTCGATCAGGAGCTCCGCGCCGGCGAGATCGACCAGCGGGACCGCGCCCATGAAGTAGACGGCGCAGCGCGTCTCCCCGCGCTCGGCGAGCAGCTCGAAGAAGCGCTCGCGCACGTGGTCGACGTTGAAGTAGAGCAGCGCGCCGGAAGCTGCGGAAGACGAACACGCCCGGCTCGCGCTCGTTCTCGGGGTTGCGCAAGCGGTCGTTGAACTGCTCGGTGCCCGGAATGCGCCCGAGCTCGGTCGCCTGCGGCCGCGAGGCGCGCCGCAGCAGGATCAGGATCGAGAGCACGGCACCGATCATGACGCCGCGCAAGAGGCCCGAGCCGAGCACGCCGAGGACTGCCGCGGCCGCGATGGCGAACTCGGTGCGGCTGAAGTGCCACAGGCGCATCAGCGCCTTGACCTTGAACAGTCCCGTGACCGCGACCAGCACGATCGCGGCCAACACGGGCTGCGGAAGGTCGCGCAAGCAGGCCCGTGAAGAAGAGCGCCACGACGAGCGTCAGCAGCGCGGCGAACAGGCCGGAGATCGGCGTGCGCGCTCCGCCGCTCTCGTTGACCACGGACTGCGACATGCCGCCGCTGACCGGGATAGCCCTGACCGAGGCCGGCCGCGAGGTTCGCGCCCGCGAGCGCCAGGAACTCCTGGTTCGTGTCCACGCGGTAGCCGTGCTTCTGCGAGAACATGCGCGCGATCGCCGCGGTCTCGACGGCGGCGAGCAGGAAGGCCGCCATCGCGAGCGAGAGCAGCTCGTCCATGTCGGACCAGCCCACGGCCGGCAAGCGAAGGCACGGGCACGCCCTGCGGCACTTCGCCGAGCAGCTTGACGCCTTGCGCTCCCAGCCCGAGCAGGCCGGCGGCCACGATCCCGCCCACGACCACGAACAGCGCCACCGGGCGTGTGGGCGCGAAGATCTTCCCGAGCACGAGCACCACCAGCGCCGCCAGCCCGAGCCAGAGTGTCGCCGCGTGCGTCTCGCCGATGTGCCCGAAGAACGTGCCCATCCGGCTCCAGAAATTGCCGTGGGCACCGGAGATGCCGAAGAGCTTCGGCAGCTGCGTGCTCGCCAGATGCAGCGCCACGCCGGCCTTGAAGCCCAGCATCACCGTCTCGGAGACGAAGTTCACGATCGAACCGCCGTCGAAGAGCCAGACGAGCAGCGCGAAGCCAGAGACCATCAGCGCCGTGCAGGCCGCCAGCGCGCCGAAGCGCGAGACGTCGCCGTTGCCCATCTCGCCCAGCGTCGCGCCGATCAGCAGCGAGATGGCGGAGGTGATCGTGATCGCCGTGTGGCGCGAGCTGCAGAAGAGCCAGAAGACGAGCCCCGAGAAGAGGCAGGCATAGATGCCGGCCTGCGGCGGGAGCTGGGCCAGGGACGAGTCCGCGATCGCCGCCGGCAGCAGGTAGGCCGCCAGCGTGAGCCCGGCCACGAGATCGAAGCGCAGCCAGCCGAATTCGTAGGAGCGCAGCAGCGCCAGGCCGGGAAGCATGCGCCCGAACTTGCTGCGCGGAGCTGCCGGGGCGATGCTCATGCGGCGCGGTCCCGGATCAGTATTTCTCCGGCACGAAGCGCCGGCCCAACAGGCTCTTCTTGTCGTCGTAGGCGTGCTTCATCGAGCGCTTGGGCAGCTTGATCTTGTCGCGCTTCAGCTGCTTGTGCGGGATCAGCGCCAGCAGCTGCCTGATCACGTTCAAGCGCGCGCGCTTCTTGTCGTCCGAGCGCACGATGAACCAGGGCGCGTGCTTGGTGTCCGACGCGTCGAGCATGCGATCGCGCGCGCGCGAGTAGTCGAACCAGCGCTCGCGCGAGGGCAGGTCCATCGGGCTGAGCTTCCACTGCCGCACCGGGTCCTTGATGCGCGCCTCGAAGCGGCGCTTCTGCTCCTCGTCGCCCACCTCGAGCCAGAACTTCACGATCAGGATGCCCGCCTTGACGAAGTCCTTCTCGTACTCGGCGATGCGGTCGAGGAAGCCCTCGTACTGCTCGTCGGTGCAGAAACCCATCACGCGCTCGACACCGGCGCGGTTGTACCAGCTGCGGTCGAAGATCACGACCTCGCCCGCCGCCGGGAAGTGCTTGATGTAGCGCTGCATGTAGATCTGCGACTTCTCGCGGTCCGAGGGCGCCGGGAGCGCCACCAGACGGAAGACGCGCGGGCTGACAACCTCGGTGAGCGCCTTGATCGTGCCGCCCTTGCCCGCCGCGTCGCGGCCCTCGAAGACGATGATCACGCGCAGGCCCTTGTGCTTGACCCATTCCTGCAGCGTGCACAACTCGGCCTGGAGCTTGCCCAGCTCCTTCTCGTACTCCTTGCGCTTCATCGGATCCTTGCTCTTCATTTCTGTGCAGCTCCCTGCTGTGCCTCCGGCTCCTGCGGCCAGCCGCCGCCGAGCGCCTTGTAGAGATCGATCCGGGACACGAACTCGTCGCGCATCGCGCTGGTCTCGTCGAGCTCGGCGTTGAACAGCGAGCGCTGCGCATCGAGCACGTCCAGGTACGCGGCCACTCCACCGCGGTAGCGCAGCTCGGCCAGTTCGAGCACCTTGCGCTCGGCGACCACGCGCTCGTGCTCCGACCCGCGCCGCAGGCTCGTCTGGCGCGTACCGACCAGCGAGTCCTCCACCTCGCGGAAGGCCTGGATCACCGAGCGCTCGTAGGCGTAGAGCGCCTGGCGCTGCTGCGACTCCGTGACCTCGACACGATTCCGGTTCTGGCCGGCGTTGAAGATCGGCTGCAGGAGGTTCGCGCTGAGCGACCAGGCCTGGGACTGCGTGTCGAACACGCCGCCGAGCTCGGTGCTCTCCCAGCCGAAGGAGCCGGTCAGCGCGATGCTCGGGTAGAGCAGCGCCTTGGCCACGCCGATGCGCGCATTGCTGGCGGCCAGCTGCTCTTCCGCCTCGCGCAGGTCGGGGCGGCGGTCGAGCAGCTCGGAGGGCAGGCCCGCGGGCGTGGCAGGCGGGACCTCGAGTTCGTCGAGGCCGCGGCCGCGCGCGACATCGCCGGGGTTGTGCCCCAGGAGGACCGAGAGCTCGTTCTCCTTCTGCCGCACGAGGCCTTCGAACTCGTGCACCAGCGAGGTGGTGCGGGCGAGCTCGGCCTCGGCCTGGTGCAGGTCGAGCTCGGAGGTCTTGCCGCCCTCGAACAGGTCGCGCGCGAGCTGCACGTACTGGACGCGCGACTCCACCGTGCGGCGCGCGATGTCGAGTCGCCGGTCGAAGTCGCGCAGCTCGATGTAGACGCGCGCCACGTCCGCGACGAGTGCCAGCACCACCGCGCGGCGCGACTGCTCGGCGGCGTACAGCTGGGCCAGCTCGGCCTCCGTGGAGCGGCGGATGCGGCCGAAGAAGTCGAGCTCCCAGAAGGCGCTGGCCCCGACGCCGTAGAGCGAGTTCGTGCGGCTCGCGCCCGGGGGGATCGGGGAACCGCTGTTCGCGCTGGACTGGGACTTGCCCGCCGAGGCGAAGGCATCGACGCGCGGGAACTGCTCGGCGCGCGTGAAGCCGTAGCGCGCGCGCGCCTCCTCGATGCGCTCGACCGCGATCTTCAGGTCCTTGTTCTCGGCCAGGGCGGCCTGGATCAGCTTGACCAGCTCGGGATCCTTGAAGAGCTCCCACCAGGGCGTGTTGGCGAGCGTCTGCTGCTCGTGCGTCTCGACCTCGCGCCAGCCCTCGGGCAGCGGGAGCTCGGGGCGCTTGTAGTCGGGGCCGACGGTGCAACCGGCCGTGAGGACGAGCGCGAGGAGGATCGGGCGTGCGTCCATGGTCAGTGCGCCTCCCCCTTCGCAGGCGCTTCCGGCGCAGCTGGTTTCGGCTCCGCCGCCTTGCCCTTGCGCCCGAGTCCTTCGACGAAGGCGAAGTTGCCCGGGATCAGGAACACGCCGAAGCAAGGTCGCGACGAGCATGCCCCAGAAGACGGCCGTGCCCATCACGTTCTGCGCGCCGGCGCCGGCGCCGCTCGCGCGCATCAGCGGCACGACGCCCAGGATGAAGGCGAAGGCCGTCATCAGGATCGGCCGGAAGCGCAGGCGCGCGGATTCGAGCGCGGCCTCCTGCGACCGGCATGCCCTCGTCGTGCTTGGCCTTGGCGAACTCGACGATCAGGATCGCGTTCTTCGCCGCGAGCCCGATCAGCATGATGAGGCCGATCTGCACGTAGACGTTGTTGTCGAAGCCCATCAGCCAGACGCCGAAGAAGGCGCCCAGCGCGACGAGCGGCGAGCCGAGCAGCACGGCCCAGGGCAGGCGCCAGCTCTCGTACATCGCGGCCAGCAGCAGGAACACGAACACGATCGCCATGACGAGCGTCGGCCCCGCGGGCGGCGCGATCTTCTCCTGGTAGGAGAGCGAGGAGTAGGCGAAGCCCATCTCCTTGGGCATCGTCTCGCGCGAAGACCTCCTCGAGCGCGGCCAGCGCCTGTCCCGAGGTGTAGCCCGGGGCCGGCACGCCGTTGATCTCGACCGAGCGGAACAGGTTGAAGCGGTTCGTGATCTCGGTGCCCGGCTCGGAGGTGACGTGCACCAGCGTCGAGAGCGGGATCATGTCGTTGGTCGTCCTGCTGCGGACGTAGATCTCGCCGATGTCCTCCGGCTTGCGGCGGTAGTCCGCTTCGGCCTGCACGTAGACGCGGAACAGGCGCCCGAAGCGGTTGAAGTCGTTGACGTAGGCTGCCGCCCAGCACGGCCGACATGGCCTGGAAGACATCGTTGACCGGCACGCCGAGCTTGCGCGCCTTGTCGCGGTCGAGCTCGACCTTGACCTGCGGGTAGTTGCGGGTCGAACGAGGTGAAGAGGTTGCGCGAGCTCGGGCCGCTGCGCGCGCGGCGGTCAGGAAGGTGCGCGCCTGCTCGCCGAGCTCGGTCGCACGCTCAGCGTGCCGCTGCGGTCCTGGAGCAGGAAGTTGAAGCCCGCGGACGCGCCGAAGCCCGAGATGGTCGGGATGTTGAACGGGAAGATGATCGCCTCGGGCAACTGCGACGAACTGCGCCTGCGAGCTTGCGCCATGATGCCCTTCGCGTGCAGCTCCTCGCCGTGGCGCTCCTCCCAGGGCTTGAGGCGCACGAAGATCGTGCCGAAGTTCGGCTGGTAGGTGCTCGTGACCGCGCCGTAGCCGCCGATCGTCTGGTAGGAATCGACGCCCTCGGTCTTCCCGAGGATCTCCTCGACCTTGGCCAAGCAGCGCGCTCGTGCGCTCGAGCGGAGGCGCCGGCGGGAGCTGCACGGCGACGCCGATGATGCCCTGGTCCTCGTCGGGGATGAAGCCGGCCGGCAGCGCGCTTGCCGAAGAACCCGGCGCCGACGACGACCCCGCCGACGATGAGGATCGTGACGAAGGCGCGCCGCACGAGGAGGCGCGAGACGGCCGACGTAGCCCTTGGTCGTGTGGTCGAAGGCCTTGTTGAACAACCGCGAAGAACTTGCCCAGCGGGCCGCCGACCTTCTTGTGCGGCTTGAGCAGCATGGCCGCGAGCGCCGGCGAGAGCGACAGCGCGCTGAAGGCCGAGAGCAGCACCGAGATCGCGATCGTCAGCGCGAACTGCTGGTACATCTGCCCGGTCAGGCCGCCGAGGAACGCGACCGGGACGAACACGGCCGAGAGGATCAGCGCGATGCCGATCACCGGCGCCGAGACCTCCTTCATCGCCTGGATCGTCGCCTCCTTGCGGCGCCATGCCGTGCTCGATGTGGTGCATCACCGCCTCGACCACGACGATCGCGTCGTCGACCACGATGCCGATCGCGAGCACCAGGCCGAACATCGAGAGCGTGTTGACCGAGAAGCCCGAGCATCGGGAAGAAGATGAAGGTCCCGAGCAGCGAGACCGGCACGGTCAGCAGCGGGATCAGCGTCGCGCGGAAGTTCTGCAGGAAGACGAAGACGACCAGCGTGACGAGGATGATCGCCTCGATGAAGGTGTGAACGATCGACTCGATCGACGCCTCGACCGCGGGCGTCGTGTCGTAGACGATCTTGTAGTCCATGTCGGACGGGAAGAGCTCCTTGGCCTTGCGCCATCGTCTCGTAGATGGCCTCGGACGCCTTGAGCTGGTTCGCGCCCGGCAAGCAGGTAGACGGCCATCGCGCCCGACGGGCTTGCCGTTGAGCCGCCCGAACGAGTCGTAGTTCTGCGCGCCGAGCTCGGCACGGCCGACGTCCTTGATGCGGATCTGCGCGCCGGTGTCCGATCTCGCGCAGGATGATGTTCTCGAACTCGGCGGCGGAGATCAGGCGGCCGGGAGCGCTGACCGTGTAGGTGAACTCCTGGTCCTTGGGCGAAGGCGCGCCGCCGATCTTGCCCGCCGGCGCCTGCAGGTTCTGCTCCTTGATGGCGTTGATCACGTCGCGACGGGGTCAAGCGCGAGCTTCGCCAGCTTGTCCGGGTCGAGCCAGACGCGCATGCCGTAGTCGGTGCCGCCGAAGAGGTCGACCTGGGCGATGCCCGGGATGCGCAGCAGCTGGTCGCGCAGGTTGATGCCGCAGTAGTTGATCAGGAAGTTCGCGTCGTAGCTCTTCGCGGGCGAGTAGAGCGAGATGAGCATCAGGATGCTCGGGCTCATCTTCTTGACGGTGACGCCCTGCTGGACGACCTCCTGCGGCAGGCGCGCCTGCGCGGCCGAGACGCGGTTCTGGGTCAGGACGTTGGCGATGTCCTGGTCGATGCCGACGTTGAAGTTGACGTCGAGCTGCATGCGGCCGTCGCTCGTGTTCGACGACTTCATGTAGATCATGCTCGTCGACGCCGTTGACCTCCTGCTCGATCGGCGTGGCGACCGACTGCTCGACTGCGACCGCCGAGGCGCCGGGGTAGTTGGCCGTGACGCGGATCGTGGGCGGCGCGAGGAAGGGGTACTGCTCGATGCTGAGCCCCTTCAGGGAGACGAGTCCCATCATCACGATCATGATCGAGATCACGATCGCGACGATCGGGCGGCGGATGAAGAAGTTGGCCATGGGCTACTTCTTCTCTTCCTGTCCTGAACCCCCGGCCTTCTCAGGGGCCGGTTCCGCCTTCTGCTCCTCGATCTGCACCGGCTTCGCGTTGACCTTCATGCCCGGGCGCACCTTTTGCAGCCCCTCGACGATGATCCGTTCGCCGGGCTTGAGCCCAGAGCCGATGACCCACAGGCCTCCGATGCGTTCGGCGGGCAGAACCAGGCGCTGTTCGACCTTGTCCTCCTGGCTCACGACCATCACGCTGAACACGCCCTGCAGCTCGTAGACCGCCCGCTGCGGCACCAGGATCGCGCCGCTGCGCGTCTCCACCGTGGCGCGCACGCGCGCGTATTGCCCGGGACGCAGGATCCCGCCCGGATTCGCGAAGGCCGCCTCGGCCATGATCGTCCCGGTCGACGCATCGACGTTGCGATCGACGTAGACCAGCTTCCCGGGAGCGGCGTGCACGCTGCCGTCGGGCAGGAGCAGTTCGAAGGGCACGCCCGTGCCCGGATCCGAACTCACCCCGCTGCCGCGCTTGCGCGCCATCGCGAGGTAGTCCTTCTCGGGGAAGCTGAAGCGCACGTGGATCGGGTCGGTGCGCGAGATGCGCGTGAGCAAGGTGCTCTGTCCGCGCCCCACCAGCGTTCCCGCGTAGACCTCGGTCTTCCCCGCCAGGCCGTCGTCGGGCGCGGTCACCTTCGTGTAGCCGAGGTCGATCTGCGCCTGCTCGACGTGCGCCTTGTTGGCTTCCACGGTCGCGGCGGCCGCCTTCTCGAGCGCCACGGCCGTGTCGTATTCCTCGCGCGAGATCGCGTTCTTCTCGACCAGCGGCTTGTAGCGCACGACGTCCTGGTGCGTGCGCGCGAGCTGGGCCTCGGACTCGGCCTCGCTGGCCTTGGCCACGGAGAGCTTCGCCTCGAAGGGCCGCGCGTCGATCGTGTAGAGCAGCTGGCCCTTCTTGACCAGCGAACCCTCCTTGTAGTCGACGGTCTCGAGGAAGCCCTCGACGCGCGCGCGGATCTCGATCTCCGTGTTGCCGCGCAGCTCGCCGATGGCCTCGACGTAGACCGGCACGTCGCGCTGCAGGACGGTGCCAACGTCCACGTCGGGCGGCGGAGCGGCGACGACGGGCTTCTCCTTCTCGGGGCAGCCGGCGAGCAGACACGCGAGCGCTAGCAGGGAAGCGGGTGCAACGAGCCTGTTCATCAGTGCCCTCTTGCTGGAGAGATCTTGTTGGAGCGGTGCTCGCACGAATCGTCCTTGCTCGGTGGAGCGCAGGGGGGGGAGAGAACCCGGGGGGGCCCATTGTCCGGCCGCAGGCCGTCAAGTGGGCCCGAAATCATACAGGTCAGCGCTTGCCTCTGGGTGCCTTCTTCGCCTCGGCGGGCACGCCGCTCTTGCCGGTCGCGGCCTGGTAGGCCTGGTTGTAGCCGCGCGCGATCGCGCGCACGGCCCGGCCGATGTCGTCGTAGACGTGGTCGTCGAGGTTCGCGAACGAGATGCGCACCGACCAGTCCGGAGCCGCGAAGCCGCTGCCGTTGAGCAGCACGATGCCGTGGTCCTCGGCCAGCCGGAACACGATGTCGAGCGGATGCACGTTGGCCTTCATCCACTTGACGATGTCCTCGCCGAGGTACTTGCGCGCGAAGAACTCGAAGTCGATCAGGCCGTAGTAGTAGTCGAAGCAGCTCGTTCGGGGCGACCTCGATGCCCAGCCCCTCGATCGTCGCCTCGACGCGCTTCTTGACGATGCCGATGCAGGCCTTCTGGTAGTCCTTCTTCTCGTCCATCAGCTCGGCGAGCGAGAAGAGCGTCATCATCACCTGCTGCGGCAGCGACAGGCCGGCCGTGTGGTTCAGCGCGACGTCGCGGCTGTCGGCCACGATGCGGTCGATGAAGGCGAGCTTGCGCGGCTCGAGCGTGAGCGTGCCGTAGCGCTTGTCGAGCAGCTTCTTGATCGGCTCGGGATGCGCGGCGATCATCTCGTCGAAGATGTTGTCCTCGTGGACCGCGATCGTCCCGAGACGCCAGCCGGTGCAGCCGAAGTACTTGCTGTAGGAGTAGACGCCGATGGTGTTCCTCGGGAACGCGCCCATCAGCGAGCGGAAGCCCGGCACGAAGGTGCCGTAGACGTCGTCGGTGAGCAGGATCAGGTCCGGCCGCTTCTTCAGGATCGTCGCCGATCTTCTTGATCGTCTCGGCCGAGAGCGCGACGGCGAACGGATTGCCCGGATTGACGATGAAGAACGCCTTGATCTTCGGGTCGAGCAGCTTCTTCGAGCTCCTCGTCCGGGTACTGGAAGCGGTGCTCCTGCTTCGCGTGCACCTCGACGAACTTGAGGTCGTAGTCCTCGAGGTGCGCCATCTCGAGGTAGGGCGTGAAGATCGGCACGCCGAGCGCGATCGTGTCGCCCGGATTGAGGATGCGGTTGCTCTTCAGCGACTTGAAGATGTAGCACATCGCGGCGGTGCCGCCCTCGACCGCGTAGATCTTGAACTTGCCCTTCGGCCGCGGGTTCCCGCACATCGCCCACTGCAGGTACTCGTGGACGATCTGCTCGTTGTGCACCAGCATGCGGTCCGGCACCGGGTAGTGGTCGCCGATGATCGAGTCGACGAGCTCGTGGACGAACTTGTCGGCGTCGAAGCCGAACTTCTTCACGGTCCACGGCACCATCGCCGCGAGGAACGGCGCGCCCGGCATGTCGTCGTGCTTGCCGAGCCAGGCTTCGAGCCGGCCGGCGCAGCCCGCAGCCTTGGGCATGCCGCCGACACCCGGCGGCAGGTCGAGCACGCGCTTGCACTCGGTGACCGCGAACTGCCCGAGCAGGAAGAACGCCTCGCGCGGCTCGGTGGCGACCCAGTTCGGGTTGCCGCGTCCGGCGTTCAGGTACGAGGTGGACGCTTCCTGCGCGGCCTTGGACGCCACCTTGGCGAGGAAGTCCTTGATCTCGAACGGGCCCAGCTTCTCGTACTGCTTGAACTTGGAGTCGTTCATCGGTTCAGGGCTCTTCTGCGGAACGATGGTCTTGGTTGTCGTGGTCATGATTGCCTCGCGCGGGAAATGCGTTCGTCAGGACAGCAGCAGGATGAGGACCATGCCCCAGATCGTGAGCAGCGTGTTGCCGACGGCGTAGGTCACGGTGTAGCCGAGCGCCGGGACCTGGCTCTTGGCCTGGTCGCAGACCAGTCCGAGCGACGCCGTCGTCGTGCGCGCGCCGGAGACGATCCCGAGCAGCAGCGCGTCGTGGAACCGGAAGACGAACTTGCCGATGAACATGCCGAGGATCGAGCGGGACCGTCGTGGCGACGGCGCCCCACAGGAACAGGCTCGACGCCCTGCGTCTTCAGGCCGTTCGACGAAGCCCGGACCGGCGGAGATGCCGACGATGGCGATGAAGATGTTCAGGCCGACGTTGTTCATGAACCAGACGGTCGGCGTGGGGATGCGCCCGAAGGTCGGCCGCGTCGAGCGCAGCCAGCCGAAGACGATGCCCGCGACGAGCGCGCCGCCGGCGGTCGAGAGCGTCAGCGGCACGCCCGCCGACCTTCGAGGACCAGCGCGCCGATCAGCGCGCCGAGCACGATCGCCGGCGCTCGATGAACGCGACGTCGGTGACGTCGGTCGGCACGATCCGCGACGCCGAGCAGCTTGGCGACGGCGTCGGTGTCCTGCGTGCGGCCGACGACGTGAGGATGTCGCCGCGCTCGATCTTCGTGTTGGGCAGGATCGGGATCGACGGTCGCGGTCGCGCCGCGCGTGATCTTGCGCAGGAAGACGCCGCGCGCGCCGGGGAGCTTGCGCCAGCTCGGCCAGCGTCTTGCCGTCGACCGCCTTGTTGGTCACGAAGACGTCGACGCCCTCGACCGGGACGTGCAGCAGCTCGGGGTCGTCGACCTCCTCCGCGCCCTCGCCGACGAGCTTCACGAGCACCTCGCGCGCGCCGGCGACGCGACGACGTCGCCCTCGTGCAGCACGGTGTCCGCCGTGGCGTCCTCGATCTTGCCCGTCGCGGCGCACGCGCTGGACGAAGACGCGCGCGTCGGGCAGCAGCGCCTCGGCCTCGGCGGCCCGCAGGCCGACCGCCTTGCCGCCCTTCTTCACGCGGAAGGCGCGCACCACCCAGCGGTGCCAGGCCGAGCCCGCGCCGCCCAGCTCCTTGCCGCCGCCGCCGCCGAACTTCTGCCTCGTAGTCCTTGCAGGCGGCCACGAGGTTGATGCGCAGCAGCGCCGGTCCGAGCACGCGCGATCACGATCGCCGAGCCGACGGTGCCGAACATGTAGGTCACGGCGTAGGCGACCGGCATCGCGTCGAGCATCGCCTTGGTCTGGTCCGGCGTCAGGCACGGCCGGTTGATGGCGTCGGTCGAGAGGCCCATCGCGGCGGAGATCGTCTGCGAACCCGAGTAGAGGCCCGCCGCGTAGCCGAGGTCGTAGCCCGACGAACTTCACGATCAGGTACGGGCACGAGCAGGCTGAAGCACGCACTGGACGACCGCGAAGAGCGCCTGCGGCAGACCGTCCTTGGCGATGCCGCGGACGAACTGCGGCCCGACGCCGTAGCCGACGGCGAACAGGAACATGAGGAAGACGAAGGCCTTGAGCGGCTGCGCGATCGTGATCCCGATCTGTCCGATCAGGACGCCGGCGAGCAGCGTGGCGGTGACCGCCCCCAGGCCGATGCCCTTGAACTTGAACTTGCCGAAGTAGAACCCGAGCGCGAGCGTCAGGAAGATCGCGATCTCCGGGTATTGACGCAGCGTCGCGAACGAACCAGTCGATCATGTTCTCCTCCGGGCGGTGGATCGAGAGGGCGCTTACTTGGACTTGGTCTTCGCACTGCCGCCGACGCCGGCCAGTTCGGGCACGCGCGCGGCGGCCTTCGCGCCGTCGGATGCGGACGACTTGCCCGTCTCGCCCAGCGCGGACGGCTTGATCAGCTTCAGGCCCAGGCTCGCGTCGTAGCCGTGGATCTCCTTCACGTCGAGCTTGCGCATGAACTCGATCGTCTCGGCGTCGATCACCTGGCCCGGGCACCATGATCGGGAAGCCGGGCGGGTACGGGATCACGAAGTTGCGCCGAGACCAGCGCCGGCCCGTTCTTCAGGCGCTGCGTCGATCTCCGGGCTCATGAGCTTGATGTGCTCGCAGCGCTCGGAGTCGTAGGCCATGTAGAAGGCCGTGCGCATGTCGCCCTCGAGCGTCGTGCCCTTCGGGTCGTCGCGGAAGCGGTCGTGGAAGCGGCTGAAGTTGGGCAGGTCGGGCACGTCCTCGACCAGCGACTTGACGCGCGCCGCGAAGGCCGCGCTGCGCGCTCTCGCCGCCGCTCGGCGAGGCGCTCCTCGATGCCCTTGCGCGATCTCGACCAGCACCTTGAGCAGGTTGGCGACGTCGCTGCGCGTGTTGTTGATGTTGGTCTGCAGCAGGATCGAGTTGCGCGAGGTCTTGTTGAGCTGGATCTCGTACTCCGACGGCCAGCAGGCCCTTGAACTGCGTGCCGTCGAAGCCGGCCGTGCCGCAGACGAGCGTGAGACGCGTCGGGATCGAGCACGAACTCGTCCTCGCGGAAGGCCTTCTGCGCCGTCCACCCAGGTCGAACCCTCGGTGTAGCTGGCGAAGCCCGACGGCCGGAACTCGGCCGGGATCATCTCGCTCGGCGATCGAGCACGCGGAAGTACTTCGAGACCAGCGGATGGTGGTTGACTTCCGCGCCGGATCTCGAGCGCGTTCTGGATCGCGCCCATCACGAGCTCGTAGCCCTCGAGCTCCATCTGCCGGCGCGCGACGTCGAGCGAGGCGATGATCTGCAGGTTGGGCGAGGTCGAGGCGTGCGTGAAGACGGCCTCCTTGAAGGCCTGCTCGTGCTCGGTGAAGTCCTCGTCCCCGACCAGGACCATCGAGCCCTGGCGCAGCGCCGACATCGACTTGTGCGTGGAGTTGGTCTGGTAGACGCGCAGCTTGGCGATGCGCGGATCGGGGACGAGCCGCGTCTCGAGCACGCGCTTGTCCTTCGGATCGAGGTTCGCGCCGAGCTGCTTCTCCTGCGCCAGGTAGCGCTTCAGGTACTCCGGATCGGCGAAGGCCTCGCGCAGCGCGGCGCGCGCGCCCATGGCGGTGCGCGGCCGGTAGAACGGCGAGAAGCGCGCGAAGCCGAACCAGGCCTCGTCCCACAGGAAGACGAGGTCGGGCTTGATCGCCAGGCACTCTTCCATCACGCGGCGCGTGTCGTACACGTGCCCGTCGAAGGTGCAGTTGGTGAGCGTGACGAGCTTGACCTTGTCGAGCTTGCCGTCCGCCTTGAGCTCGAGCAGCGCCTTCTTGACCGCGCGCACCGGCACCGCGCCGTACATCGAGTACTCGATCAGCGGGAAGGCCTCGACGTAGTAGGGCTGCGCGCCGGCCAGCACCATGCCGTAGTGGTGCGACTTGTGGCAGTTGCGGTCGACGATGACGATGTCGCCCGGCTCGAGCAGCGCCTGGTGGACCATCTTGTTCGAGGTCGACGTGCCGTTGGTGACGAAGAAGACGCGGTCGGCACCGAAGGCGCGCGCCGCCATGTCCTGGGCGCGTCTTGATGTTGCCGGTCGGCTCGAGCAGGCTGTCGAGTCCGCCGGTCGTGGCCGACGACTCGGCGAGGAACAGCGTCGGCCCGTAGAACTCGCCCATGTCGCGGATCCAGTTCGAGCGGAAGATCGACTTGCCGCGCGCGATCGGCAGCGCGTGGAAGGTGCCGACCGGCTTCTGGGCGTACTTCTTGAGGTTGTCGAAGTAGGGCGTCTCGAAGCGCTCGGCGACGCCGGAGAGGATCGAGAGGTGGATCTCGAGCGGCTCCTCGACTTCGTAGAACACGCGCCGCAGGCCGGCCGCGGCCGGATCGGAGATGATCTCGTCGAGCTTGCGGTCGGCCAGCAGGATCACGTCGAGCTCGGGCCGGATCTGCTTCACGGCCTTGGCCAGCAGCGAGGCCGTAGTCGTCGGGATTGCCGGCCTTCGGATCGAAAGCGAGGCGCGAGGCGAGCCAGCTCTTGAGCAGCGGCACGTCGTGCGCCGAGGCGAAGGGGAAGCCGTCGTAGATCACGACCGACTCGAGGTTCACGTTGAGGATCACGGCGAGCAGCGCGTCCTCGAAGCTGCCCACCATCACCGGCTCGTACACGAACTCGTCCTGCGCACGGCGCAGCTTGCGGATCTGCTGCACCATGCCCGGGCCAGCGCGCGGAGGGCGCGGGGGTGACGAAGAGCGCTTCGAAGTAGTGCCGTGACGACGCGTCGCGCAAGGCCGTGGGCATCGTGCGCTCGGGCGCCGCGCTCTCCTCTTCGCTGTCTCCCTCGCCGGCCTCGCTGCGGTAGCTGCGCGACATCAGCGCGCCGGTCACGCGCTGCACGAGCCGCAGCGTGCCCTGCGCGTCACCCGCACTGGCGCGCTCCTCGAGCGCCTTGAGCAGGCGCAGACCCGGGTAGGCCTGCAGCGACTCGAAGGGCTTGATCAATTCGATCAGGCGCAGGCACTCCGTCCTGGGCGAGGGCGCGCCCTGGCCGTTGCCCTTCGCGATCCAGGCCTGCGCAGCCTTGGCGAGATCGCGCCAGCGATCCAGGCGCGCGGAGACTGCCGAGAAGAAGTGGTCGAGGCCGAGCTGGGAGGGAGGGGTAGCCATGGGGAGCTTCTCGCTTCCGCTGGGGAAGCCGATTCAGGTTGCGATTTCGGTGAACGCTGCGTCGCGCTCAGAGGCTGTAGCGCAGCGAGAACTGCAGGCGCGTCGCGTTGCCGCTGCTGCCGTCGGTCTCGTCGTTCGTGCCGTACAGGTACTCGAGGCCGGTCCAGGCGCGGTCGGAGAACTGCCAGATGAGGTTGGCCGCCAGGTACTGCAGCGTCTCGGGCGTGGCCGTCGTCAGCCCGGCGGGAATGTCGCCGTGCGGCCCAGCTGTAGCAAACCGTGCTGCGGTACGTGTCGGACCAGTAGTGCTGGTAGGAGGCCAGCACGGCGGTGGTCGTGACGGCCTCGAGGTTGCCGTTCGCGTCGGGCGCGGCGGTGATCCCGCCGCGGTAGCGGCCCACGCCGTCGCCATAGGTGAACTGCAGGATCGTGTTGTCGCTCCCCCAGGTGTTGAGCTTGGCCGAGAGGTTCGTGCCCCACAGGGCGACGTTGTCGGTCGAGCCGACGTCCGGGTTGTAGCTCGAGACGCCGCCGAAGGCCGAGACCTGCAGGTGTCCGCGCGAGCCCTTCCAGATGTAGTTCGCGGTGAGGTCCGGCGCGGTCGCCTCGACGCGACCGGTGGTGGTGTCGACGCCCTGGACGTTGGGCGAGGGGTCCTCGACCGAGAAGGAGAGCGAGTTGCCGTTCTCGAACTTGGTCGTGTAGCGCGCCTGCGCCTGGCGGATCTGCGGGAACCCGATCGGCGACTCGAAGTCCAGCGTCTCGGGCATCCCGTCCTCGTCCATGAAGTTCGACCAGGTCTGGCCGCCGAGGACGGAGCCCATCACGCCGTACGCATGGCGCAGGCGGAACGCGTTGCCGCTGCCCTCGAAGTCGCCTTCGATGAAGAAGCGCATCGGATCGCTGGAGGTCGGGCCGCGCACGTCGAGGTTGAGGCGCGTCTGGTTCGCCTGCATCTGCGTGTTGACCCCGTCGCTGCCGTCGGTCGGGATCGTGCGCGGGTCGAAGCTGTTCGTCGAACCGATCGGGTCGAAGTCGTGGATCAGATCGACCTTGACGTAGCCGCCGATCTTCAGCGTGGTGTCGCCGACCTGCCACTGGATGCCGTTGCCCGGCTTGGGTTGCGCGGGCGCCGGCGTGGGAGCCGCGGGCTTGTCGGGTGCCTGCTGAGCCTGTAGCGCTGAATTGCAGACGAACGAAAGGACCGAAACCCAGAGGACCGTGGAGCTGCGGTACTTCATGGAGGCCAGAGTACCCGTGCGCCCAGGATTCGGGCTCCGCCCCAATTCGCATGCCGCAGCAAGTGAAGTGCTCAGTTGCGGGCACAATCGCGCATGCGTCTGCCCCCCTCCGCGGATGGCGCGTGCTCAGGAGGGCGCAGTCGGTTGTTCGCGCTGCAGCGCGCTCGTGCGCCAGTTGAAGCGGATCGCGAGCATGCGCACGACGAACACGGCGATGATCGTCCAACCCGCCGCTTGTCTCGGTGTCGTGACATGCCAATGGAGCATGGAGACGAACATCCCGCAGCCTCCGATCGCGACCATGGCATAGAACTG
Source organism: uncultured Planctomycetota bacterium (assembly GCA_963829015.1). GTDB lineage: Bacteria > Planctomycetota > UBA1135 > UBA1135 > JADJLZ01. The sequence goes on from CAWHGR010000003.1 coordinate 429,985, forward strand.
CCCGGGCTTGAACAGCAGCGGCTCCTCGCGCACCAGCACGTCGCGCATCAGCCCGCCGCCGACGGCGGTCAGCGTGCCCCCCAGCATCGCGGCGGGGATGCTCAGCCCGGCGTCGAGCGTGCGTTGCACGCCGAGCACCGCGAAGGCGCCGAGCCCGAGCGCATCGATCACGGCGATGGTGCGGTTCAGCCGGTGCACGTGGCGGTGGAAGAGCTTCGTCAGGATCGCGGCCGCGAGCACGACGAGCAGGTAGCGCGCGTCGAGCAGGATGCCCGCCGGCCCGCTCGAGAGCAGCAGCCCGTCGCGGATCAATCCGCCGCCGCCGGCCGTGATCATCGCCAGGAAGAAGACCCCGATGATGTCGTAGCCGCGCCGCATGCCGGCCAATGCGCCCGTGATGCCGAACGTGAAGTAGGCCAGCAGCGTCAGCGAAACGGGCATGTCCCACTCGCCCGCGAGTTGTTCGATCGCGATCGCCAGCATGCGCGAATCCTACCCGGAGGTCAGCGCGACGATCACCGCGCCCCACATCGGCAGCAGCACGTGCGCGATCGCGACCGAGCCGGAGTAGCCCAGCACCGCGATCGGGCTGCCCGACTTCTCCTGCACGGCCGCGAGCCCGGGCGTGAACGTCTGCGCGCCGGCCAGGCCGCCGAGCAGGAGCAGCGGGTTGGCCTTGAGCACGTAGATGCCGAAGTACAGGCCGGCGATCAGCGGCACGAGCGTGACGACGATCCCGCCCAGGAAGAGGCTGACACCCGCCTCGCGGATCGCGGGCATGAAGTGCGGTCCCGCGCCGATGCCGACCATCGCGACGAAACCCGCGAGGCCGATCGACTGCATGAAGCTGATCGCGGCGTCGGGGATGCGGCCGAAGAGCGGCCGGCGCCCGCGCAGCCAGCCCACGCCGATGCCCGCGAGCAGGACTCCCACGCTGGAGCCGAGCGAGAGCTTGAAGCCGCCGAGGTCGACCGCCGCGACGATGCCGACCAGCGCCCCGACGACGATCGCCAGCCCCATGACGCGGAAGTCGGTCACGTCGCTCGGGCTGACGACCGCGCCGATGCGCTTGCCGAGGTGCTGCAGCGTCGCCTCCGGTCCGACGAGGCGCAGCACGTCGCCGCGCTCGAGCACGGTGCCCGGCCCGATCGGCACCTCTTCCCCGCCGCGCACGATCTTGCGCAGGTACACCCCGCGGACCTCTTCCTCGCGCTGCGCGACCTCCGCGACGGTCTTGCCGTCGAAGTCCTTCGAGGTGAGGAAGATGTCGAAGGTCGCCACGCTGAGATCGAGCAGCTCGCGCTCCTCGACTTCGACCAGGCCTTGCGTCGCCAGTCCCACGAGCGCCTCGCGCGGACCGGACAGCACCACGATGTCTCCCGCGCTCAGCTCGAGACCGGGAGCGCCCTCGTGGATCTGCTCGCCGCGCCGCAGCCGCACGACGAACAGCCGCGCGGGCGGCGCGCTCTTCTCGAGCGCGGCGGCACTGCTCCACTTCTTGCGGGCCTCGGCCGTGACCCGGAAGGCGCGCAGCTCGAACGGACGCCAGCCCGAGGCCGTGCCCGGCTTGTTGCGCTCGATCCCGAACTGCTTCTCGAGCTTCTCGGCTTCCTTCTTCAGGTCGAGGCGCAAGAGCAGCGGGCCGAGCGTGCCGCAGACCCAGATCACGCCGAAGGCGCCGAAGACGTAGCACAGCGCGTCGGCCACGGCGACGTGGCTGACGAAGAGCTCCTTCTGCTCCGCGCTGAGCGCCAGTCCCTGGATCGCCTCGCTGGCGGTGCCGATCGCCGGAGACTCGGTCAACGCACCGGACGTGAGCCCGCCTGCGAAGCCCGGGTCGAGGTTGAGGAACTTCGCGACAGCCCAGGCGGTCGCGAGCCCCACCACGGGCACGAACACGCCCAGCACCGCGAAGCGCCAGCCGTCGCCCTTCATCGCCTTCGCGAACTTCGGCCCGACCGAGTAGCCGATTCCGAACAGGAACAACATGAAGAGGATCGACTTCGCGGGCGCGGAGACGGGCACGTCGAGCACTCCGCCGATCAGCAGGCCGGCCAGCAGCGAGCCGGTGCTTCCGCCCAGGCTGAAGCCGCGGAACTTGACGCTGCCGACCGCGTAGCCGATGCCGAGCGCGAGGTAGACGGCGAGCTCAGGGTACTTCTGGAAGAAATGCTGAGCCCAGTCCATGCGAGTCACCTCGCGAGCAAGGCTAGCGACTGGCGCAGGGTCCGTCGATCCGTTCAGGTTCCGAGCAGCCTGCGCGCTTCGGCACGCGCCGTCGCGTGCGCGGCGCCGCCGGCGATCATGTCGGCGATCTCCTCGACGCGCGCGTCGCCTGCGAGCAGCTCGACGCCCGTGCGCGTTCGGCCGCCCTGGACGCTCTTCACGACCTTGAAGTGCCGTTCGGCGAGGGCCGCGATCGCCGGCAGGTGCGAGACGCACAGCACCTGGTGCTCCTTGCCGAGCGCACGCAGGTGCTCGCCCACCTTCGGACCGAGCCTCCCGCCAACGCCCGCATCGATCTCGTCGAAGACCAGCGTCGGGATCGTCTGGCGCAGCGCGAGCGCGGTGCGCAGCGCGAGCATGATGCGCGCGGCCTCGCCGCCGCTGGCGACGCGCGCGAGCGGCTGCAGGTCCTCGCCCGGGTTGGCCGCGAGCAGGAAGGCCACCTCGTCCGCGCCGTCGGCGCCGAAGCGCCGCTCGTCCTCGAGCTCGCGCGTGCGCTCCTCGGCCGCGTTGGGCGAGTGCAGGTCGGGCCGCGCGCGCGGCTCGACGCGCACCTCGAAGCCCGCGCGTTCGAGGCCGAGCTCCGCCAGGCTCGCGCGCACGGCCTGCTGCAGGCGCGAGCGCAACCCGCGGCGCGCCTTGCCGAGCACGAGCGCCGCCTGCTCGAGTTCGCGCAGCGCGGCCGCACAGCGCGCGCGCAAGGCATCGAAGTCCTGCGCCTGCGTGCCGAGGGCCTCGAGCTCGCGCGCCGAGTCGAGCGCGCGCGCCTCCAGGCCGGCGACGTCCGTGCGGTACTTGCGCTGCAGCTCCTCGAGCCGCGCCAGACGCTCCTCGACCGCCTCGAGCCGCTCGGGCGAGCTCTCGCTGCCCGAGACGAGTCGCGCGAGCGTCGCCGTCGCCTCCTCGAGGTGCACCAGCGCCGCGCGGAGCTCCTCGGCGCAGGGTGCTGCCGCGGCGAGCTTCGCTTCCCACTGTCCGAGCACGCGTTCGGCGCGCTTGAGGCGCTCGAGCGCGCTGCCGTCCTCCTCGGAGAGCTCCTGCACGAGCGCGCCGAGCTGCGCGGCGATGCCCGCGGCGTGGCGCAGGAGCTCGCGCTCGCCGACGAGCTCGGCGTGCTCGGCTGCCGAAGGACGCGCCTCGGCGAGTTCGCGCGCCTGGAAGCGCAGCAGGTCCTCGCGTTCGGCGCGTTCGCGCGCGCGCGCCTCGAAGCCGGCCAGCTCCGTGCGCAGCGCGAGCCACTGCGCGCGCGCCTCGCGGTAGCTCGCAAGCCGGGGTCCCAGCGCGCCGAACTCGTCGAGCAGGCGCGTCTGTTCGGCCGGCTGGAACAGGCGCTGGTGCTCGTTCTGTCCGTGGATCTCGACCAGCAGCGCCGCCAGCTCGCGCAGCACGCGCGCGGTCGCCGGGCGGTGGTTGATCCAGGCGCGCGTGCGGCCATCGACGGAGAGAGCGCGCGCCAGCACGAGCTCGCGCTCGCCCTCCTCGCGCCATTCCTCGGGCAGCACACCGCCGGGAACGAGGAAGCGCCCCGTGACGCGCGCTTCGGCGGCGCCTTTGCGCACCAGCGAGGCGCGCGGCCGCTCGCCCAAGAGGAGCTCGAGCGCGTCGATCAGCAGGCTCTTGCCCGCGCCGGTCTCGCCCGTGATCACGTTCAGGCCCGGGCCGAACGCGACCTCGGCGCGCTCGAAGAGCGCCAGGTTCTCGATGCACAGTTCCTGCAGCATGGCAATAGGAGGACGCCCGGGAACGACGGCGGTTGCGCGCCGGCGGGCGGATTTCCAGTCTGCAGAACCGGGCGAGCCCGGGCGAGGGCCTAGCGTCCGGTCGGCGGCTGCTGCGGCTGCGGGCAGGCATCCCGCAGGCGCTCGAGCTCGGCCCGGGCGTGCGCCGGGAGCAGGCCCTCGAGCGCGTGCTCGAACTCGGTGCGCGCCAGCACCAGGCTGCCCTTGCCCACGAGGTCGATCCCGCGCGCCGCGTGGATGTTCGTGCCCTCGGAGATCTCCTCCACCGTCGGGGTCGCGGCCTCGATCTCGGCCCAGGGCAGGTCGAGGAACAGCTCGCGCACCTTCACGCGCAGCTCGTAGCGCATGTAGGTCTTCGCGCCGGCGAGCGCCCACTCGCCGGGCTGGCCGTGGCGCGTGAAGAGGCGCACGCGCGGCTGCTCGTACTCCGCCTGCACCCAGGGGAACTGCTCGTCGCTCCAGAACTGCCAGGCACTGAACTCGCTCGACCCGAAGCGCGTGAGGTAGGCGCTCCAGTGCTCGACGCGCGCCTGGAACTGCGTGTGCAGCGTGATCGTCTTGCCCAGGTAGCGCGAGGGATGGTCGACAAGCTCCTGCCAGGCGACGAGCGGCGGCGGCTGCGTCTCTTCCGAGGCGGCGAATCCGCCCGGCACGAGCAGCACGAGGCCCAGCAAGAGGTGGCGTGTGCGCAGGAACATCCTGCCCCGTATCGGAAGAAACTTCGCCCGGCTGGAGTCGCTCAGACGAGGCGCTCGCCCGCGACCCAGACCTGCGAAAGCTCGAGCGCGCGGCCCGCGAGCACGAGCAGGTCGGCGCAGAGGCCCAGGCGCAGTTCCCCGAGTTCGCGCTCGAGTCCCAGCGCGCGCGCCGGCGTGCTGCTCGCCATCGTCAGCGCCTCGGGCAGGCCCAGCACGCCGCGCGTCACGAGCAGGCGCAGCATCTCGAGCTGTGAGAGCGCCGAGCCGGCCAGCTTGGGCTGCTCACCGGGCTTGCCCGGCGGGTACCAGGCCGCTCCCCCGCTCAGGAGATGCTCGCGGCCGTGCGAATGGAAGCGCGAACAGCCGGTGCCCGCGCCGCGCAGTGCGTCGCTGACGAGGCACAGGCCGGCCGCGCCGCGCGCGCGCAGCGCCAGCTCGAAGGCCTCGGGGCCGACGTGCACCAGGTCGCCGATGATCTCGGCGTGCAGCGCGGCGTCGGTCAGCGCGAAGCCGGCCAGGCCCACCTCGCGGTGGTGCATGCCGCTCATCGCGTTGAAGAGGTGCGTCGCCCCGCAGGCGCCGGCACGCGCGGCCGCGCGTGCGTCGGCGCTCGTCGCGCGGCTGTGGCCGAGCGAGACGCGCACGCCCGCGCGCGCGAGCTCGGCGACGAGCATGGCGGCGCCCGGCAGCTCCGGAGCGAGCGTCATCGTGCGTACGCCGCGGCCGCCGCCCGTCGCCGGGCCGAGGATCGCGCTCAGCGCGGCCGGCGAAGGGTCGCAGAGGTCCTCGGGCGGGAGCGCGCCGGCCGCGGCGCGGTTCACGAATGGACCTTCGAGGTGCAGACCAGCGACGCGCGCCCCGCCGCGTGGCGCGAAGGGATCCACGCGCGCGGCGAGCGTCGCGCACTGTTCGCCCAGGATCTCGGGCCGCGCCGGGAAGAGCGTCGGTTGGAAGCACGTCGTCCCCGCGCGGGCCAGCGCGCGCGCCATGCCGTCGAGGTCCTCGAGCGGGTCGAAGCCGCCGAAGCCGTGGATGTGCAGGTCGACCAGGCCGGGCACGACCAGAGGCAGCTCCGCCCCGCCGATCTCGCCCTCGAGCGCGAGGCGCGTGATGCGGCCGGCTTCCCAGCCGAGCGTGCCGGTCAAGAGCTTGCCGTCGACGAGGAGGCGTCCGCGGATCTCGTTCATGGCACTTGCGGCGAGAGGTAGAGCAGCGCCGAGCTGCCGTAGAGCCGCGTGTCGCGCGTGCAGGGCGCCTGCAGCCGCACCCACTCCGTCCCACGCGCGGGCGTGTGGAAGACGAGCACCCCGCCGGGCACGATCCAGTGCGCGAGCAGCTCGTCCACCGCCTGCAGCAGCTCGGGGCGAGTGCGCGGATGCTCGAGCTGCGGGTAGGGCGGGTCGAAGAAGACGATCTCGTAGCGCTCGCGCAGTTCCGGCCGGCCCTTCTTCGGCTTCGGGCGCCAGAGCTTCGGATCCAGGGCGCTGCCGCGCACGATCCAGGCGCGTTCGACGAGGCCGAGCTCCTCGATGTTGGCGGCCAGTGCCTCGAGCGCCGTCGGGTTGCGCTCGAGCAGCACGGCCTGCTCGGCGCCGCGCGAGAGCGCCTCGAGCGCGAGGCTGCCGCTGCCGGCGAACAGATCGAGCACCTGCGCGCCCTCGACGCGTTCGCCGAGCGTGCTGAAGAGCGCTTCGCGCACGCGATCGAGCATCGGACGGGTGCGCTCCCCTCCCGGGGCGGCGATGCGGCGGCCACGGTGCTCTCCGGCGATGATGCGCACGAGTGAGAGCCTACAAAAAGAGGCGCGCGGAGCCGCCGTGCGGAACGCTAGAATCGCCGCGACAGCATGCCTCGACTGCACGTCAACATCGACCACGTCGCCACGCTGCGCCAGGCGCGCCGCGAGAGCTTCCCCGATCCGCTCGCCTGGGCCCTCGCGGCCGAGAAGGCTGGCGCCGAAGGCATCACCTGCCACCTGCGCACCGACCAGCGCCACATCCAGCCCGAGGACGTGAAGCGCCTGCGGCGCGGGATCGGAACGCGGCTCAACCTCGAGCTCTCGCTCGAGCCCGAGGTGGTCGCCTTCGCGCTCAAGATCCGGCCGCAGGCGGCCTGCATCGTGCCCGAGAAGCGCAGCGAGGTGACGACCGAGGGCGGCCTCGACGTCGTGCGCGAGCGCCGGCGCCTGCTGCGCGTCGTGCCGCTGCTCGCCGGCAAGGGCGCCGAGGTGAGCCTGTTCATCGATCCCGACGCGCGCCAGGTCGAAGCGGCCGCGGCCGTGGGCGCGAGCTTCGTCGAGCTGCACACCGGCGCCTACGCCAACGCCTCCGGCCGGCAGCGCGCGCGCGAACTCGAGCGCCTGCGCGACGCGGCCGAGCTGGCGCTGGCCTGCGGCCTGCGCGTCAACGCGGGCCACGGCCTCGACTACGACAACGTCGCGCCGGTGGCGAAGATCCCGCGCGTCGAGGAGCTCAACATCGGCTTCGCGATCGTGGCGCGCGCGCTCTTCAGCGGCGTGCACGCGGCCGTGGCCGACATGAGGGCGCTGGTGCGCTCCACCCCGGGAGGTCCATGATGCTCGTCCAAGGCACACGCTCGCCGTTCCAGGGCAGCTACGTGGCGCTGCCCACGCCCTTCCGCAAGGGCGAGGTCGACTACGCCGGCCTCGAACACCTGATCGAGTGGCACATCGAGAACGGCAGCGACGGCCTCGTGCTCGCCGGCACCACGGGCGAGGCCTCGACGCTCGTCGACGGCGAGCGCATCGGCGTGTTCCAGTGCGCGGTCGGCGTCGCGCGCGGCCGGCTGCCGGTGATCGCCGGCGTCGGCACCAACTGCACGCGCACGACGGTCGAGCTCGCGCGCCAGGCCGCGGCCACCGGCGTGGACGGCCTCCTGGCGGTCACCCCCTACTACAACAAGCCCAGCCGGCGCGGCCTGGTGCTGCACTTCTCCGCGCTGGCCGAGTGCACCGACAAGCCGATCATCCTCTACAACGTCCCCTCGCGCACCGGCGTCGACCTGCCGCTCGAGGCCGTGCGCGAGCTCGGCGACACGCACGCCAACATCGTCGCGATCAAGGAGGCCAAGCCGGACCTCGACAAGGTGCGCGCGCTGGCCGCGAATCCCAAGGTCGCTGTGCTGTGCGGCGAGGACTCGCACATCGCCGATTTCATGAGCCTCGGCGCCGTGGGCGTGATCGGCGTCGTCAACAACGTCGTGCCGGGCAAGGTGGCGGCACTCGTGCGCGCCGCGCTGCCCGGCGGCGACTCGGTCGCGGCCGCGCGCATCGTCGAGGAGATCGCGCCCTTGTGCCGCGATTTGTTCCTCGAGTCGAACCCGGTGCCGGTCAAGACCGCGCTGGCCCTGATGCGCAAGCTGCGCGAGGAAGTGCGCCTGCCGCTCGCGCCGCTGGAGTTCGAGACGCGCGCGAAGCTCGAGGCGACGCTGCGGGCCTGCAAGCTGATCTGAGCTGAATCCGGCGGCCTACGCCGCCCGCGCGCCGAGTACGCGGGCCAATTGCGACCTCGTCGCCCCCAAACGCACGAGCGCGTGCACGAGCAAATCGATCGAGACCGTGCGCTCCCCCGCCTCGAGCTTCGCGACACGCGACTGGCTCGAGCGCATCCGCTGCGCGAGCTGCGCCTGCGTCAGGCCAAGCTTCACGCGGCGCGCGCGCACGGCCTCTGCGAGTGCGAGCTTGATCTCGACGTAGAGTTCCTCTTCCGAGGAGAGACCGAGGAAGTCGGCCGCCTTGCCGACGCGCCAGCCGGCGGCTTCGAGACGCTTGCGCTTGGAGGTGTTCATGGGGGGTCTCGGCAGGGTGTCAGGTGGAGTCGTAGCGGCGCAGTCTCTCCTTCGCCGACTGGATTTCGTGCACCGGCGTAGCCCGGGTCTTTTTCGCGAACACGTCCACGAGGACGACCGCATCCGAATCGAGTCGATAGAGCACGCGCCAGGAGAGATCTCGATCGCGAACGCGCAGTTCGTGACAGCGCGGACCGATCGAGGGCATGGGGCGGGAGTGGGGCATGGAGAGGGATTCACCGCGCTGGAGCCGCCGCAGGAGCATCCCCGCCTCGAGTCGCGCGGCGAGGCTCAAGGGGGGCGACTTGATCTCGCCGTGCAGCCAGACGAGGGGCTTGTCGGATCCGGACACGGACGACCATCATATGTCAGTACGGACATTGGCTCAATAGTCACGTGGATGCAGCCGGCCGGGTCGGAGGCCCAGGAATTCAGCGCGGCGACTTGGACGCCGTTGCTTGCATGTGCTGGAGCGTACGACCCGAATCTCCTGCGACCGCGAAAAGGCAGACATTTGCCAGGCTGGACCACAACAGTGCCGTGCAAACGACTGTGGTCAGCAATGGGCGTGACCTCAGCGATAGGAACAACGCTCCGGCCCCGAGCAAGCCAACGCCGATGCTGACTGAGATCAGCACATCGGGCCTGAGGACGTCAGCGGACTTCGGGAAGCAGATCGACCACACAAGACCGAGCACAAGCAGAGCGACTCCCGCGACGTTGCGCACCCTCAAGGCATCCCTCCACTGATGTTGCAAACACTGTGTTTCGCTGTGGACGGCATGGATTGGCTCGGTCCGGAGATCTCTCGATCCTAACGCGGAGTCCGTCCAGCGCAGTGGGGCTAGGCCGGGCTCCGAGGACGTGCGCGCCAAGCTCGAGGCGACGCTGCGGGCCAGCAAGTTGATCTGAGATCGGCCGCTGCCGGATTGGCACCGGACACCGCCAATCGGGCGGATTTTCGGCCTGCCAGGACCTCGCAGGCCACTCGCACCGTGCTGGCACTTCCCTTGCATTCCCGGCCGCGTCTTCCACGAGGAGCACGCCACCGATGTACGAGCACTTCACCCGCAGGTCGCAGGAAGCCCTTCAGGCCGCACAGACCGCCGCGCAGTCGGCCGGGCATCCCGAGCTCACGCCGCTGCATCTCTCGCGCGCGCTGCTCGAGGAACCCGAAGGCCTGATGTCGGCGCTGCTGCAGAAGCTCGACGTGGATCCCAAGGCGCTCTCCGCGGAGCTCGACCAGCAGCTCGGGCGTCTGCCGCGCTCCTCCGGCGGGCAACTCTCGCTCTCGCGCGCGCTGGGCGAGACGCTCACCGAAGCCGATGCGGCGATGAAGCGCATGGGCGACAGCTTCGTCTCGGCCGAGCACCTCTTGCTCGCGCTCGCGAAGAAGGGCGGGCCCGAGGTGCAGGGCCTGTTCGCCGCGCGCCAGCTCGTGCCGGCGCGCATCGAGGCCGCGATCACCGACGTGCGCAAGGGCAAGAGAGTCACGACGCAGGACCCCGAGGCGAGCTTCGAGGCGCTCAAGAAGTTCGCGCGCGACCTGACGGCCGAGGCAGCCGCGGGCAAGCTCGACCCGGTCATCGGACGCGACGTCGAGATCCGGCGCGTGATGCAGGTGCTGACGCGCCGGCGCAAGAACAACCCGGTGCTGATCGGCGACCCGGGCGTGGGCAAGACGGCGATCGTCGAGGGCCTCGCCAACCGCATCGTGGCCGGCGACGTGCCCGAGGGGCTCAAGAACAAGAAGGTCATGTCGCTCGACATGGGTTCGCTGCTCGCGGGCGCCAAGTATCGCGGCGAGTTCGAGGAGCGCCTCAAGGCCGTGCTGAACGAGGTGGCCGAGGCGCAGGGCAGCATCGTGCTCTTCATCGACGAGCTGCACACGCTGGTCGGCGCGGGCAAGGCCGAGGGCGCGGTGGACGCGGCCAACATGCTCAAGCCGGCGCTGGCGCGCGGCGACCTGCACTGCATCGGCGCCACGACCATCGACGAGTACCGCAAGCACATCGAGAAGGACGCGGCGCTCGAGCGGCGCTTCCTGCCGGTCATGGTCGGCGAGCCGAGCGTCGAGGACACGGTGGCGATCCTGCGCGGCCTGCGCGAGCGCTACGAGGTGCACCACGGCGTGCGCATCCGCGACGAGGCGCTGGTGGCGGCCGCGCGCCTGGCGTCGCGCCACATCACCGATCGCTTCATGCCCGACAAGGCCATCGACTGCGTCGACGAGGCCGCGGCGCAGCTGCGCCTGGCGATCGACTCGATGCCGCCGGAGCTCGACACGGTCGAGCGCAAGAAGCGCCAGCTGGAGATCGAGAAGACGGCGCTGGCGCGCGAGGACCGGCGCGAGAGCGGGAAGCGCGTGGCCGAGATCGAGTCCGAGCTGGCCGAGCTCTCCGAGAGCGGTGCCGCGCTCAAGACCCGCTGGCAGACGGAGAAGGAGCTGATCACCTCGATCCGCGCCGGCAAGCTCTTGATGGAGAGCCTGCGCGAGGAGGCCACGCGCAAGGAGCGCGAGGGCGACTTCGAGCGCGTGGCGCGCATCCGCTACGGCGAGCTGCCCGAAGCGCAGAAGAAGCTCGACGCGGCCTCGGTGCGCCTGGAGAGCGTGCAGAAGGATGGCGCGCTCTGCCCGAGGCGGTCGACGCCGAGCTGATCGCGCAGGTGATCAGCCGCTGGACGGGCATCCCCGCCGCGCGCCTGCTCGAGACCGAGCGCGAGCGCCTGGTGCACATGGAAGAGCGCATCGGCGAGCGGCTCATCGGCCAGAAGCACGCGGTCGCAGGCGATCGCGGAGAGCGTGCGCCGCGCGCGCGCCGGGTTGCAGGAGACCACGCGTCCGCTGGGATCGTTCCTCCTGCTCGGACCGACCGGCGTCGGCAAGACCGAGCTCGCGCGCGCGCTGGCCGAGTTCCTCTTCGACGACGAGAAGAGCCTCGTGCGCCTGGACATGAGCGAGTACATGGAGAAGCACTCCACCGCGCGCATGATCGGCGCGCCCCCGGGCTACGTCGGCTACGAGGAGGGCGGGGCGCTGACCGAGGCCGTGCGCCGCAAGCCGCACTGCGTGATCCTGCTCGACGAGGTCGAGAAGGCGCACCCCGACGTGTTCAACGTGCTGCTGCAGGTGCTCGACGACGGACGGCTCACGGACGGCCAGGGGCGCGTGGTGGACTTCACCCAGGCGCTGGTGCTGATGACCAGCAACCTGCGCAACGAGTCTCAGGTGCGGCAGTTCTTCCGGCCCGAGTTCATCAACCGGCTCGACGATGTGCTGGTGTTTGAAACGCTGACGCGCGAGCAGATCCGCAGCATCGTGGACGTGCAGGTGAGGCGCATCGAGAAGCACCTGAGAGAGCAGGAGATCAAGCTGCTCCTCTCCACGGCCGCCCGCGACCAGCTGGCTGAGGAGGGCTGGAGCCCGGAATTCGGCGCTCGGCCGCTGAAGCGCGCGATCCAGAAGCACGTCCAGAACCTGCTGGCCGATGCGATCCTGGCCGGCAGGCTGCACCGCGGGGACCTGGCCTGGGTGGATTGCGAGAACGGCATCTTCAGGGTCCTGGCCAAGCCGCAGGAGCCCGCCCAGCCCGAGCTCGCAGGCGCCTGACTCGCCTTCCCGGCCTCGGCACCTCGCGCGGGGCGGATTCCAACCTCGCGCCAACATTCGGCACCCGGTTCGTAGGCCGCCGCAGCCGATTCGGCGCGGGCCGGCGGAGCGACTCTCTCCACTACGACACCAAGCTCCGTTGGCCCCTTCATCCCCTAGGACTTGCCCACTGCCATGAAACAACTTCGACCCGCACTCGCCATCCTGACCGCCCTCGCGTTCTGCGCCTCGCCGCTCCTGGCCTCGAGCCTGGTTGGGCAGACGCCCAAGAAGAAGGAGCCGCCGAAGAAGGAGGCTCCCAAGGCCAAGCCGCCGGAACCCAAGAAGGCCGAGCCCGCCGCCGCCAAGCCGCTCGCGATCGGGTCCGAACTGGATGGGGCGCTCGCACTCGAGGATGCCGCAGGCAAGTCGCACACGATGAAGGACTACCGTGGCAAGATCACGGTGCTCGCCTTCTGGTCCTCGGGCAGCGCCGGCAGCGCCCAGGAGAAGCGCCTGGCCAAGATCGCCAAGGACTTCGAAGCCAAGAACGTCACCGTGATCGCGGTCGATGCAGTGGCCGGTGAAGCTGACAACGCCAAGACCGTGCAGGAGGCCGCCACGAAGAGCGGTGTCACCTACCCCGTCCTGCTCGACAAGGCAGGCAGTCTGACGGCGCACCTCGGAGCCAAGTCGCTCGACGAGGTCTTCGTGCTCGATGCCAAGGGCATCCTGCGCTACAGCGGCGCGATCGACGACGACCCCAAAGGCGAGAAGGCGGACAAGGCCGTGGACTACCTGACACCTGCCCTGAAGGCGATCGCCGACGGCAAGGATGCGCCCACTCCGACGACGACGCCCAACGGCGGCGCGCTGCACGCGGCCGAGGCCAAGAAGGCCCCGGCTCCGCCGCCCGCCAAGAAGTAGTCTCTGGGCATCCCGGCCGGGTCGGGGGATAGCAACGAGCAAGCGACCGGACGGGGTCTCCAGGAACGAAGGCCGAAGCTCTCCAGCTTCGGCCTTCGCACTTTGGCGGTGCAAAACTGCCCGAAAGTTCTAGCCCTGGACTGGTTACGGACGACCGATCATCTGGTAAAGAGGATCGCTTCCACGCCCGCAACCTGACCCGCCCTCGAGCCGGACGCCCCCCCTTCGAAGATGAAGCATACGTCTTCCCTCCTTGCCGCCCTGATCCTTGCACTTGGCTCCGCTCCGCTGATCGCGGGGCCTCTGGACGGGAAGAAGGAGCCGCAGAAGCAGGAGAAGAAGAAGGACCCGGCGAAGCCCGCGGACAAGAAGCCGGTCGAAGCCAGCGCGAAGACCATCGCGATCGGCTCCGAGATCGACCCCGCGACCTCGCTCGTCGACAGCACGGGCAAGGACCACACGTTCAAGCAGTACCGCGGGCGCATCGTGGTGCTCGAGTGCTGGTCGACCACCAGCGCGAAGTCGCCGCAGGCCATGCGCCTCTCGAAGATCGCCCAGGAGTACGCCGGGAAGAACGTCACCGTGCTGGCGATCGACCCCGTGCCCGGCGAATCGAACGACGCGAAGGGCGTTCAGGACGTGCTGAAGAAGAGCGGCGCCGCGTTCCCGGTGCTGCTCGACGAGGGCGGCATCCTGGCCGAGCGCCTCGGCGCCAGCGCGCTCGATCAAGTCTTCGTCCTCGACGGCAAGGGAGTCGTGCGCTACACGGGCGCGATCGACGACGACCCCAAGGGTGAGAAGGCCGACAAGGCCGAGGTCTACCTCCTCGCAGCGCTCAATGCGCTCGTCGAAGGCAAGGAAGTGACCCCCTCCACGACCACCGCGAACGGCGGGACGCTGCGGCTGCCCAAGCGCAAGCCGGCCGCCAGCTCCGGCGGCAAGCGCTAGTTTCACCCCCCTCCGGGCTCCCCCAAGGCCAGGCCAAGCGCCTGGCCTTTATACTTGAACGTATAATACGCGTCGGTATAAGGGCGGAATGTTCCTCGGCCGCGACCGCGAACTCGCCTTCCTCGAAGAGCTGCACGACTCCGGCAAGCCCGAGCTCTTCGTCCTCTACGGCCGCCGCCGCGTCGGCAAGACCGAGCTGCTGCAGCAGTTCTGCTCCGCCCGCCGCGCGGTCTACTTCCTCGCGGCGCAGGTGCGCGAGAAGGACAACCTGCGCGCCTTCCGCGATGCGCTGGCGAGTTCGCTCGACGATCCGCTGGTCGCCAGCGTCGAGTTCCCCGACTGGACCGCGGCGCTGAACTTCGCGGCCGAGCGTGCCAGGGAGAAGCGCCTCGTGGTCGTGCTCGACGAGTTCCCCTACCTGTGCGAGGGCACGAAGGGCCTGACCTCGCAGCTGCAGCGCTTCTGGGACACGCGCGGCAAGAACTCGCAGCTCTTGCTGGTCCTGTGCGGCAGCCAGGTCTCGTTCATGGAGAACGAGGTGCTGGCCGAGCGCTCGCCGCTCTTCGGCCGGCGCACCGCGCAGCGCCGGCTCGCGCCGCTCGCCCCGCTCGACGCGCTGGCGTTCTTTCCGGGCTGGGAGCTGCGCGAGCGCGTGCTGGCCTACGCCATCCTGGGCGGCATGCCGGCCTACCTGCGGCGCTTCGTGCCCGAGCGGCCGCTGCTCGAGAACCTCTACCGCGAGTGCTTGCGGCCCGAGGGCTACCTCTTCGACGAGGTGCAGTTCCTGCTCAAGAGCGAGCTCTCGACGCCCGCGACCTACAACAGCATCCTGGCCGCGATCGCGCGCGGCTCGGACAAGGTCGGCGACATCGCGCTGGCCGTCGGCATCGATTCGCCGACCGCGAACAAGTACCTGACCACGCTGCGCGAGCTGCAGCTCGTCGAGCGCGAGGTGCCGCTGACCGATCCCGACCCGCTGCGCTCGCGCAAGGGCTCGTACCGCATCGCCGACCGGTTCCTGGCCTTCCACTTCCGCCACATCCAGCCGCACGGTTCGCTGATCCACGCCGGCCGCGGCGGCCGGGTGCTCGAGGAATCCATCCAGCCCGACCTCGAGCGCCTGTACGACGAGGCGCGCCTGGACTTCGTGCTCGCGCACCTGCACACGCAGGCGGCCGAGCTCGCCGGCGACGAGCTGGCGGAGATCGGGCGCTTCCCGGGCCTGTTCGTGCGCGCCGTCGCGCGCACGCAGCGCGGCACGGGCGTCGCGGCGATCGTGATCCCCGACGGCGGCCAGCCGAATGCCGCGCTGGAGAACGAGCTCTCCGAAGTGCGCCGCGCCTTCGGGCCGAAGACTCGTCAAGCTCGTCTACGGGATGACCGCGCGGCCCGAACGCCCGCTGGAGGTGGAACTCGTCCCGGAAGGAGCCCTGCTATGAAGCCCATCGACGACCGCTTCCAGGAGTACTTCGCCGCGCTCGATCGGGCGGCGGGAGCCGACCACTGCTACCTCTGTCGCCGCACCAGTGCCGAGGTCAAGGCCTTCTTCGGCTTCCAGGAGGACGGCACGCCGCTGCACGCCAGCGAGCTCGGCCTCGAGGACGTCGCGCTGCAGGACGCCGACATCATGAGCTACCGTGGCGTGCGCCCGGTCTGCGCCGTGTGCCAGCTCAACTTCGACGCGCTCTTCCTGCTCGGCGAGCACGAGGTGCTGCGGCAGCTGCTGGCCGAGATGGAGAACCGGCGCGAACACCTCTGGCCGTAGATACGGAACCAGGAATTCTTCTCCCCGATTCGTTGCAGACAGGGGCAGCGGCCCGCATCCTTGGCGCGAATCGGGGAGAAGAATTCCTGGTTCCGTATGGAACAGCTCGAACTCAAGAGTCCCTTCGACGGCTCCGCGCTGCCCGCGGTCGCCTGCCACACCCCGGCCGAGATCGAGGCGAAGATCGCCGCCGCGCGCGCCGCGCAGCGCGAATGGCGCAAGCGGCCGCTCGAGGAGCGCGTGAGCGCGATCTCGGCCTGCCTGGAGTACTTCCGCAGCGAGGCGGAAACGATCGCGCGCGACACCAGCCGGCAGATGGGCAAGCCCATCGTCGAGGCGCGCGGCGAGGTCAAGACGCTGCTCGCGCGCGCCGAGTACATGCTCGGCATCGCGCCCGAGGCGCTGGCGACCGAGCGCCTGCCCGCGCGGCCGGGATTCCAGCTCTCGATCGAGCACGTGCCGGTCGGAGTGGTGCTCGACATCGCGGCCTGGAACTACCCGCTGATCGTGCCGGTCAACGTCGTCGTGCCGGCGCTCGTCGCGGGCAACGCCGTGCTGCTCAAGCACAGCCCGCTGACGCCGCTGTGCGGCGCGCACTTCGAGCGCGCCTTCGCGAAGCTCGGGCCCGGAGTGTGCACGAACCTCGTCGTGCCGGATGCGCGCGCGGGCGCGCTGGTCGCGGACGAGCGCATCGACTTCGTGTCGTTCACCGGCTCGGTGCGCACCGGGCGCACGGTCTACGAGACGGCGGCCAAGCGGCTCGCGGGCGTGGGCCTCGAGCTCGGCGGCAAGGACCCGGCCTACGTGGCGGAGGACGCGGACCTCGATTTCGCGGCGCCGAACGTGGTCGAGGGCGCCTGCTACAACGCGGGGCAGTCGTGCTGCGCGGTCGAGCGCGCCTACGTGCACGGTCGGCACTACGAGCGCTTCCTGGTGCGCGCTCACGCCGAGATGCAGAAGCTCGTGCCCGGCAATCCGCTCGACGAGAAGACGACGCTGGGGCCGCTGGCGCGGCGCGAGGCGCTCGAGCTGCTCGAGCGGCACGTGGGCGATGCTCTGGCGCGCGGGGCGCGGCTCTTGTGCGGCGGCGAACGCACGAGCGGGCCGGGCCTGTTCTTCCCGCCGACGCTGCTGGCCGACGTTCCCAACGACGCACTGGTGATGCAGGAGGAGAGCTTCGGGCCGGTCCTGCCCGTCGCGAGCGTCGCCAGCGACGAGGAGGCGATCGCCAGGATGAACGACAGCCGCTTCGGATTGACGGCTTCGGTCTGGACGCGCTCGAGCGAGCGCGCCGATCGGATCGCACGCGAACTCGAGGCGGGCACCGTGTATCAGAACCGCTGCGATTTCCTCGAACCGGCACTGGCCTGGACGGGCCTCAAGCAGAGCGGCCTGGGCGAGACGCTTTCGCGCCACGGCTTCCATTCGTTCACGCGCAGGAAGAGCCTGCACATGCGGCGCAGCTAGCGTTTTTCGCCGTTCACCGTCACGCCGCTGGCGTCGATCTGGACCTGCACCGCTCCCGAGAGCTTGCCGTAGCTGCGCTCGCCGATCTTCAGCTCGCCGCCCCAGAAGTCCAGCACCTTGCCGTCGAGCGTGATCACCTGCCGCGAGGCGCCCGCGCTCTCGGGCGTGACCGTGACCGACTGGTAGCCGATGTGCACGTCGGGCGCGATCTCGATCATGCCCTGCGCGTGCGGCGACTCGAACCCGATGTGGCTCGGCTTGCCTTCGTTGAGCTGCATCGAGCGGATCACGTGCGCGCCGGCGGCCGGAGCCTCCGCCGGCTTCGAGCTGCAGGCGCAGGCGAGCACTGCCAGTACGAGGGCTGCGGCCTTGGGCGGCATCGCGGCTACTCCGGCGTCACGTACGCCGCGGTGATGCCGCCGTCGACGACGAACTCGGCGCCGGTCATGTACGACGAGTCGTCGCAAGCGAGGAACAGCGCCGCCTTGGCCATCTCCTTGGCCTCGCCGAAGCGGCCCATCGGGATGTGCACCAGGCGCCGCTGCTTCTTCGCGTCGGTGTTCGAGGAACTTCATCAGCAGCTCGGTCTTGCAGCGGGCCGGGGCAGAGCGCGTTGACGCGGATCTTCTCGCGCGCGTGGATCACCGCCAGCTCGCGCGTCATCGCCAGCACGCCGCCCTTGCTGGCGGTGTAGGCGAGCTGCGGCGTCGCCGCGCCGAGCAGCGCCACGAACGAGGCCGTGTTGATGATCGAGCCGCCGCCCGCGCGACGCAGCGCCGGGATGCCGTGCTTGCAGCCGAGGAAGACGCCCTTCAGGTTGATCGCCATCGTCCGGTCCCAGACGTCCTCGGTCGTGGCGATCGACGTCGTCGTCGTTCGAATCCATGATCCCGGCGTTGTTGAACAGCACGTCGAGCCGGCCGAAGCTCTTCTCGGCGACGCGCACCATGTTCTCGCAGTCGGCCGACTTCGAGACGTCGGCGTGCACGTACTCGGCGCGCCCGCCGGCCGCGCGCACGCGCTTCACCGTCTCCTGCGCCGAGCTCGTCGTCGACGTCGACGACGACGACGCTGGCGCCCTCGGCCGCGAAGAGCAGCGCCGACTCGCCGCCGATGCCGCCGGCCGCGCCGGTGATCAGAGCCACCTTGTCCTTGAGTCGCATGGGATCCTTTCGTTCTTCGTCAACTTGCCCAGCGCACCAGCTCGTCGAAGAGCCGCTGCTGCAGCGGGTCCTCGTGGGCCGTGTACTCGGGATGCCACTGCACCGCGATCAGCTGCGGATGGTCGCGGTGCTCGAGACCCTCGATCGTCGCCGTCCGGCGCGCGCGCGACGACCTCGAGGCCCGAGCCGGGCTTGCGCACCGCCTGGTGGTGCGAGGAGGCCGGGCGCAGGTGCTGCGTGCCGAGCAGCGCCGCGATCTTCGAGCGCGGCTCGAGCCGCACCTCGTGCGCCACGTAGGCGCGCTCGGGCCCGCGGTGCGGCACCTGCTCGCCGACCTCGTCGGGCAGATGCTCGACCAGCGTGCCGCCCAGCGCGACATTGAGCACCTGCAGCCCGCGGCAGATGCACAGCGCCGGAACTCGACCCGTGACGATCTTCGCCACCAGCGCGATGTCGCTCGAGTCGCGCTCGGGATCGATGCCGTAGACCTGCGGGTGCGCGCGCCCGCCGTACAGCCTGGGATCGACGTCCGGCCCGCCGCACATCACCAGCCCGTCGAAGAGCGTGAGCGCCTCCTCCAGGCGCGGCTCGCCCGGCGGCAGCAGCAGCGGCAGCCCGCCCGCGCGGCGCACGCACTCGACGTAGCGCGCGTTGAGCGTGAAGCGGCCCTCCTCGTTGCGGCCGTAGGTCGTGATCCCGATGCGCGGTGTGCGGGCCATGGCGGGACACGGTACGCGTCGCGAAGCCTGGGTGCCACGGGTCGGGAGCGCTAGGCTGGGCGGGTCCCGAGGAGCTTCCGCCATGACCCGCTTCGCTGCACTCGCGTTTGCCGCGCTGTCTCTCCTGTCGCTGCCCTCGTGCTTCGAGAGCACCTACGAGCCGGCCGAGTCCGAGGTGCTCCTGCGCTTCCTGCCCGAGAAGGACGAGCTGCTGCTGCTCGAACTCGAGCACGGCATCAAGGAAGGCGGCAAGTCGCCGGAGCCCATGCGAGCTGCGGCAGACGCGCTCCGCGGGATCGCGGAGGGCAAGCGGGTCTATCCCGCCTCAGGCGATTTCTTCGCCACCGATCTCGACGAGCTCCTGAAGCGCGCGGGCGAACCGGCGGAGAAGGAGGTGACGGGGCAGGAGCGGGCGGACCTGCTCGAGTTCGCCAACACGGTCCACGTCGAGGATCACGGGTTGTACCTCGATGGAGAACGCGGGCTGTCGCTCTACAGGCTCACGCGGCTGGAGCACTTCCGCCGCGTGCTCGAGATCACCAGCCAATTCGTCAATCGCTCGTTCCGCAAGGACGGGGAGAACGCCCTGCCCCCGGATCCGGGTTTTCCGCTCTACGACGAGGCCTCGCGCGAGCTGTTCCGTGCCGCGGTCGCGAAGGACCACCCCTGGGTGGGCATCCAGGGCGCTGCGATCGTCTTCGACATGCCGATGACGAGTGCGAGCGCGGCGCGCTGCCTGGCGTGGATCGCGGGCGAGGGACGCACGCCGGACGACTGGGCGGACGAGGTGCTGTTCTTCCAGCAGGTTTCAGCCATCGAGATCTCCGCTGGCCACGCCCGACTGAGCTTCGGCGAAGCCTCCAGTCCGGCGACGCGCTTCACGTACCACGCGAAGAACGCCGGATCGAGCCAGAAGCTGATCGACATGCTCCGCAAGGACGGCGTCACGCTGGGCGCAAGCGACGCGCCGAGGAAGGCGCTCGCGAAGCTGGAACCGCCGCCGCCTGGAGGCGCGAAGCCGAAATAGCGCGCGCTCAGGCCCGGCGCTTGAAGAACTGCACCGCGCGCTCGTGCTCCAGCGCCCGCGCGCGCGTCGGGAACGTGCCTAGATTGCGGCGCTTGCCCGTCTTCGCGTTCTTCTTGCGCGAGTAGAGCCGGTACTGGCCCGAGGACAGCTTGCGGATCAGATGCGCTCGAAGTAGCGCTGCCGCTCCCAGTCCGTCACGGCCTTGTCGTAGGCCTCCTGCTCGCTGCGGTAGAAGTGCGCGTAGTGCTCGACGACGTCTGCGCCGAAGGTGCGCTTGGCGAACTCGCTCTGCTCGAAGCGCTCGGTCGCCTCCCGCAGGCTCGACGGCACGCGCGGAAGCTGCGCGGCGGCGTAGATGTCGCCCTCGAAGATCGGCGGCGGCTCGATGCGCTTCTCGATGCCTTCGAGACCCGCTCGCGAGCGCCGCGGCGTGCGCGAGGTACGGATTGCAGTCCGCGCCCGGGATGCGGCACTCGATGCGCAGGCTCTGCGCCCTTGCCGACGACGCGGAAGCCGCCCGTGCGGTTGTCGTTGCTCCACGCCAGGCGCGTCGGCGCCCACGAGGCCGACTGGTAGCGCTTGTAGCGAGTTCACCGTCGGCGCGTAGAAGACCATCACCTCGCACGTGTGCGCCATCCAGCCGCCGAGGAACCAGCGGAACTCGTCGGAGCACTCGATCGGGCCGAGCTTCTTCGTGCCGGTGAACGCGTTGCGCCCGCCTTTCACGAGACTCATGTGGATGTGGCAGGACGAGCCGGCGCCGTCGGCGGCGAACTTGGCCATGAACGTGAGGCTGAAGCCCATGCGGTCGGCGAGCTCGCGCAGGCACTGCTTGTAGACGGCGTGACGGTCGGCCATCTCGAGCGAGTTCGCGTAGCGCACGTTGAGCTCGTGCTGGCCGAGGCCCCACTCGCCCTTCGAGCTCTCGACCGGCACGCCCGAGCGCTTGAGGTGCGCGCGCGCCGCGGCCGTGAAGACCTCCTCGCGCGCGCCCTGCTGCAGGTGGTAGTCCTCGAGGTAGGTCGAGAACGGCTCGAGCCCGCGCCAGCCCTTCTCGGCCGCCGTCTTGTACGAGTCGCGGAAGAGGAAGTACTCGAGCTCGGAGGCCGCCAGCGGCTCGTAGCCGCCCGCGGCGGCGCGCTCGACCTGGCGCTTCAGCATCGTGCGCGGCGCGATCGCGACCGGCGCCGCGTCCGCGACGCGCGCGACGTCGCACAGCACCAGCGCGCTCTTCTCGAGCCAGCTCGCGCGGCGCAGCGTGGCGAGCTCCGGCACGAGCGCGAAGTCGCCGTAGCCGCGCTCCCAGTTGGCGAAGCGGTAGCCCGGGACAGGGTTCATCTCCATGTCGACGGTCAAGAGATAGTCGCAGGCGTGCGAGCCGTGCGCTGCGACGCTCTCGAGAAAGAACTGCGCGTCGTAGCGCTTGCCCATCAGCCGGCCGTAGTGGTCGGTGAAGGCCACGAGCACGGTGTCGATCGTGCCCGCCGCGACCTCGGTCGCGAGCTCGTCGGTCGTCAGCATACGGAACCAGGCATTCTTCTACCCGATTCGCCGGCAGGCCGTACAGGTGGCGAGGAGCGCAAGGCGAATCGGGGAGAAGAATGCCTGGTTCCGTATCACGATTCGC
Organism: uncultured Planctomycetota bacterium; assembly: GCA_963829015.1. Lineage (GTDB taxonomy): Bacteria > Planctomycetota > UBA1135 > UBA1135 > JADJLZ01. The sequence goes on from CAWHGR010000003.1 coordinate 451,687, forward strand.
CGGCAGGCCGTACAGGTGGCGAGGAGCGCAAGGCGAATCGGGGAGAAGAATGCCTGGTTCCGTATCAGCGTCGCTGCGCGGGAACCCCGAACGAGAGCGCGTCCATCACGGCCGCGCTCATGGCCAGCACGCCGGCCTCGAGCGCGGGCTGCGGGTCGGGCGCGAAGCCCGAGGAGTGCAGCGAGGGCAGGATCTCGCCGCTCTGCTGCGCCGCGTCGAAGCGCCCGCGCTCCCAGGCGCCGAGCCAGAACATCACCGAGGGCATGCCCGTGCGGCCGAACAGGCCGAAGTCCTCGGCGCCCATCACGGGCTGCGACTCGGCGACGTTGCGTATGCCGAGCGCGTTGCGGAAGACCTCTTGCAGGCGCGCGCACCAGACCGGGTCGTTGTAGGTGGACTTGACCGACTCCGAAAAGGTCACGACCGGATCGGGCGCGCCCGCGGCCAGCGCCTCGGCCTTGGCCACGCGCACGATGCCGTCCTTGAGCGCCTGGTGCACCTTGTCGTCGTAGCTGCGGATCGTGAGCTGCAGCGCGCACTCGTCGGGGATGATGTTGTGCTTCGAGCCGCCGTGGATCGAGCCGACGGTGATCACGCCCGGCTGGCGCGGGTCCTTCTCGCGGCTGACGATGGTCTGCAGCCCGAGCACGATCTTCGAGGCGATCACGATCGGGTCGATGGTCATGTGCGGCATCGAGCCGTGGCCGCCGCGGCCCTTGACGAGGATGTCGCAGCTCTCCGCGTTCGCCAGCGCGTAGCCCGGACAGAGCGCGACCGTGCCGGCAGGGAAGAACGGGCTCATGTGCAGCGCCAGGCAGCCGTCGGGCCGGCCGAAGCGCTCGAACAGGTTGTCGTCGAGCATCGCCTGCGCGCCGAGGCCCTTCTCCTCCGCCGGCTGCGCGATCAGGATCAGCTTGCCCTTCCACTGCTCCTTCATGCGCGCCAGCACGGTCGCCGTCCCGAGCCAGACGCTCATGTGCATGTCGTGGCCGCAGGCGTGCATGGCCGGCACCTGCTTGCCGCCGAGCTCCGTCACGACCTTGCTGGCGTAGGCGAGCCCGGTCTTCTCCTCGACCGGCAGCGCGTCCATGTCGCAGCGCACGAGCAGCGTGCGCCCGGGTCCGTTCTCCAGCACGCCGACGACGCCGAAGCCGCCGACCTTCTCGGTCACCTGGTAGCCCAGCGCGCGCAGTTCGCTGGCCATGCGCGCGGCGCTCTGCTCCTCGTGCAGCGAGAGCTCGGGGGCGGCGTGCAGCTCCTTGTAGAGCGCGACGAGCGCGGGCAGCTTCTCGCGCAGGATCTGCGCGGCGTCGGCTGCGGGAGCGGGAACGGGGAGCGTGACGAGCAGCAGGGCACTCAGCATGTCCCCATCATACGGAACCAGGAATTCTTCTCACCGATTCGCCCGCGAGCCGAGCGTGGTTGCGCGTCGCAGCAGGCGAATCGGTGAGAAGAATTCCTGGTTCCGTATAGTCATTCCATCCAGCGCCTCACCGCGGCCGCGCGTTCTTCCGCCGGCGCGAGCGGGTCGAAGCCCTTGTCCTCGCCGTAGCGCTTGCGCAGCGCATCCAGGGCCAGGCGTCGCACGCCGTCGTCCTGCGAAAGCAGCCCCGCGACGACCTCGGAACGCGCGCTCGCGTCTCCGAGCACCAGCCGCGCGCGTGCGGCCTGCGCGAGCAGCATCTCGGGCGTGCCCGCGACGTCGGGGATCTGGCCGGCCACCGCGGCGGCGCGCAGGCGCTGCTGGTAGCGCGCCAGCGCCGGGATCGCGTCCGGCTCGCCGACGCGCTCGAGCGCCCAGCAGGCCCAGGCCGAGGTCGCGATCACCGGATCGCGCAACGCGTAGCACAGTGCGGGCGCGGCGCGCTTGTCGCCGATCTGGCCCAGCGCGTTGCACATGAACACGCGCTTGTCGGCGAAGCCGGGCGCCCACTTGAGACCATGGAGCAGCGCGGGCAATCGCATCCGCGCCGAGATCGACGAGCTCGTTCAGCGCCGCCTGGTCGTTGTCGGGCGTCGAGCCGCCCATGTCGTTCCCGCCGATGTCGGTCACGAGCTTCAGCGCGCGCGCCGCCTTCTTCGCGTCGGGCTTCGCGGGCGCGACGAGCAGCGCCGCTCCGCCCTCCTTGGCCCAGCGCGCCTCGATGCGCGCGCTCGCGGCCAGCCGCTCGGGCCGCGGAGCGAGCGCCTCGTAGCCCTCGAACATGCCCGTCGCGGCGAAGAGCGCGTCGAAGTAGCTCTCGCGCACGAGGTCGTCCTGGATGTCGAGGCCGCGCATCAGCGTCGGGATCCCGCGCGGATCGCCGAGGTTCGCCAGCGCCGTCGGCGAGATCGCGCCGCGTCTCCGGGTAGCGCGCGCGCTCGAGCGCACTGCAGGATCTCGTCCGCCGCGTCCTTAGCACCGAGCTGGCCGAGCGCGAGGCCCGCCGCGCGCACGACGTCGGGATCGGGATCGCCGAGCAACTCGCGCAGCTCCGGCACGGCCGCGTCGACCTTCAGCGTGCCGAGCACCTGCGCCGAGCTGGCGCGGTCGAGCGCGTTCTCCATCGCCAGGCCCTTCAAGAGGCTCGGCCTTGGCCGCGTCGCTCTGGATGCGCATGCGCGCGACGAGCTCGCGCGACCAGCGCCGCACGTACAGGCGCGGATCGGCGAGCGCCTTCTCGATCGCCGGGCATCGCCGGCGCGCCGATGTCCTGCAGCACCTGCATCGACTGGTTGAAGGTCTTGTTGTCCCACGAGGCCGAGCGCCTCGATCAGCGCCGGCACCGCCTTCGCCCCGATCTCCGTCAGCCGCTTGCGCGCCTTGCCGTTGGCCTCGGGCACCGGGAACTGGAACAGCTGCACGAGCTTCGTGATGTCCTCGGCCGAGTCGCCCGCCGGGATGTCGACCGCGACCTTGCCGATCGGCGGGTGCACGTAGTCGACCAGGTTCGCCGGTCCCGCGAGCTCGGGCGAGATGTTGTTCGGCGTCTTGACCACGACCTCGGGGTCGGTCACGACCGGCTCGGTCGAGGGCGTGATGCCCGTCGAAGGGCAGCGTGCGCGTCTCGAGCTGCCGCGCGAGGTCGGGATACTCGTCTTCGATCGGGTAGTAGAGCTTGTAGAAGAGCTGGCACTCGACCGTGCCGCCCGCGATCGGGAGCGGGACGTGGTGCTCGCGCGAGTGGCCGCTCGGGATCTGCGTGTTGACCGGCAGCTCGAGGCCGTAGGGCCGCTTGTACGGGTCGCGGAAGACCATGCGCGAGCGCGCGACCTCCTTGCCCTCCTGGTCCTTGACGATCACCAGCGACTCGACCGAGCGCTGCTTCAGCTCGGTCGGGAAGTTGTGGCCCGCGCCCTTGTTGGTGACCGTGACGACGACCGCGTTGCCCTCGATCTTCGCCTCGTACTCGTAGGCGCGGCGCACGTGCGCCTCGTTGCGGCCGCCCGGGAAGACGTGGAGCGCGTCTCGCGCACCGGCCCGCCGACCGCGATCTCGCGCGTCACGCTCGGCCATGTGGCAGTCGATGCACACGCGGCCGGCCGCCTTGCCGTTGGGGCTCTTCTCCCACTGGTAGGGCGTGCCGTGGTTGCGGTGGCACGAGGCGCAGGCCTCGACCGTGCCGACGTCGGCGTGGAACGCGGTCTTGCACTGCGCGCCGCCCGTGAAACGCCCGTAGTCGTAGCCCGGCTTCCAGTGGCAGGTCATGCACGAGTTGCCCTCCTCGAGGTCGTACATGCGCTTCATCGGGTTCATCCCGACGCCGGTCTCGAAGATCGGCCGCGGCGTGTGGCAGATGATGCAGTCCTGCTGGCTGAAGCGCGCCGTCGCCAGGCGCACCTCCTCGTCGGTGAAGGCGCGCCCGTGCGTGTTCTGCTCGTGCTCGGCGTACTGGCTCGGGTGGCACTTGGCGCAGAAGACGCTCTGCATCACGTCGGGACCTCGTGCAGGAACCGCCACCGCCAGCGCGCCGGAGCCGGAGGCGCGGGTCTCGTTAGCGGAGGAGGCGCAGCTCGCGCAGAGCAGGAAGAGCAGCGTGGGGACCAGGATGCGGGGGATCATCGGGGGCCCGTTCTAGCAGCAGGCATCCTGGCGGTCACGCGCGTCGCGATGCGCTACAATCCGCGCTCGACTTCCTGCAACCCCGAACGGAGCCCGACCCCATGTACGACCCCGATCTCGTCAAGCCCATGCGCGAAGAGGTGACCTCGCTCGGAGCCAGCGAACTGCTCACCCCCGCCGACGTCGAGAAGGCCGTCGGCAAGCCCGGGACGACGCTGATCTTCGTCAACTCCGTCTGCGGCTGCGCGGCCGGCGGCGCCCGCCCGGGCCTGAAGCTCTCGCTGATGAACGCGAAGAAGAAGCCCAACCAGATCGTGACGGTCTTCGCCGGCATGGAGACCGCGGCGGTCGAGCGCGCGCGCGAGTTCTTCAAGCCCTACCGCCCGAGCTCGCCGCAGATCGCGCTGATGAAGGACGGCAAGCTGGTCAAGATGCTCCAGCGCCAGGACATCGAGGGCAAGGCGCCGCAGCAGATCGCCGAGACGCTCTCCGCGGCCTTCAACGAGTTCTGCTGAGCATGCAGCCCGCCGCGGCGCGCCTCGAGCTCGCCGAGCGCTTCCTGCAGGAGGCCGTCTTCCGCTCGCGCGAGCGCCAGGCCGCCGGCGTCGAGCTGCGCCGCGGCGCGAGCCCGGGAGCGGGCAACTGCGGCCTGGGCGAGAAGGCGGCGATCGAACTCGACCTGTCCGCACGCGGAAGGGAGCTCGCGGCGCAACTTTGGCCCGCGGGTCTCGAGGGTGCGCGCCTCGAGGAAGTGCGCGCGCTCGCCGCGGACTGGATCGTCGAGCAGGACGCGCTCGACCGCAAGCGCAACCACTTCCTGCGCGACTTCCGCGGCAAGCACGGCTTCGATCGCACGAAGTACGCCGCCGAGATCGTGCGCGCCTTCGATGCCGGCCTCGACAAGGTCAACGCCGAGGAGACGGCCAGGCGGCGCGAGGTCGCTCGAGCCCTCGCGGGCCTCACTCCTTCCTAGCCGGATCTTCCTCCGCCGCGCCCTTGCGCACGTGCTCGTTCCAGTGCAGCTCGACCTTGAGCCCGCAGCCCGCGCACTGGTCCTCGCCGCGCTTCCACTCGCGCGCCTTCCCGCAACCCGGGCAATCGAACCGCACGCTGCGCTCCGCGAGCACCTGAGCCGGCCGCTCCTCGCGCTCGTGCGCCGGCCAGTCCACGTGCAGGAACAGGCCGCAATCCGTGCAGGCGAAGATCCCCTGCGCCCAGTCCACGCGCGTGCCGCAGCGCGGGCAGGCGAAGCGCACACAGGGCAGCTTGCGCGCCCCGAGCGCGATCACCTTCGGCCGCCGGCCGTACCAGGGCAGCAGGAACCACGACGTGACCGTCGCCGAGAGCAGCAGCAGGAGGCAGACCTCGAGCACCGTCCCGCGCGCCGGCAGCACGAACCAGAGCGAGAGCGTCGCGCCGGCCCACAGGCCCATCGGCACGAACAAGAGGCGCAGCCAGACCCGCTGCCGCGGCAGCGCGAGCGTCGAAACCCAGACCGCGTGCGCCGCCCCGCCCGCGATCGCCGCGAGCGAGGCCGCGAAGCGCGCGACGAGCTCCACCTCGGGGTTGATCGCACTCCAGAGCAGCGCCCCGAACGCGCAGCCGGCCGGCACCATGCCGAAGATCGCGAGCTTCTTCGTGCGCGGCGCAGCGAGGCCCGTGACGAAGATCCAGAGCATCCCCGCGATTGCCGGCATGCCGAGGGCGAGTTGGAGCATCGCGGACATCATCGGCAATGCTGCGGGCCGACGATAGAGGCCTCCTTGCAGGACCTTGGAGGTCTCCGGAGCCTCAGCGCGCGACGAGCATCGTCACGCGCTTCGAGTAGCCGCCGACCAGGAGCTCGTCCGCCCCGTTTCCCGGGACCAGGTCCGCAGCCTCGATGGTGTGCCCGCGATCGATGTCGACGTAGAGCGTGACGGGATCGAGCACTCCCGCGCGCGCGACGAGCGCTCGGCAGAGCTTGTGGAACCCGAACACGGCCAGGTGCGCCGTGGTTCCATCCGCCGGGAAGTCTCCCAGCACTGCGCCGCGCAGGCCGCTGTCGACGCCCTCCTGCTCGAGCACTTCGAACTTCCACTCGGCGCCGTCGCGCCGGAAGTGCAGCAGGCGCCCAAAGTAGCCCGTGACATAGGCTCCGCCCTCGGGATCGGGCGTGATGCGCGAGAGTCCGCCGGCTTCCTCGTGCACGAAGCGTGCGGATTCCGGGTGCGCGAGATCGATGCAGAGCAGGCGTCCGGTCTTGAAGGCCACCAGAGCCTCGTGGCGCGTGCCGCCCTGCGGGTCGACGAGCAGGCCCGCGTCCTTGATCTTCGGGCGCTCGATGTCGGCGCCTGGAGCGTCCGCGAAGAGCAGGCGGTCGTTCCCGCCCGGCTGGACGAGGTGGATCTCGCCGGCGTAGGTGGAGACGAGCAGCTCGCGCGGGCCCGCGATCTCGATCGAGTGCACGTAGGCCGAGCCCGACCAGATCGTGCGTGCCGGGCGGCCGGGCACGATCTGGTACACGGCGCCGCCGTGTTCCTTCCCTTGTTCGTCGTGCTGGTAACCGCCGACGTAGATCTCCGCGCCAGGCACGGAGGGATCGACATCGCCGAGCGCGAGGCCCGTGAGCTCGACGCCGTTCCGGTAGACGACTTCCGCACGCGGGCCGCCGGGACCGAACTGCATGAGCGCCACGTCGCCTGCCTGGTCGACGCTGACCGCCTGCGGCAGCGAGCTGGCTGTGTCGAGCCGGCCGCAGCGGATGCGCTCGATCGCCGCACGCCCCTCGTAGCAGACGATCGGCTCCCAGCGCGTCGGGTGCTTCGTGGCCGCACAGCCGGAGAGCAGGAGGGGAATCAGCGTCAGTCGGATCTTCATCGGGGTTCCTTGAGTGCGGGTTCGACGGGGATGATCTGCAGCGATCCGGTCGCGGCGCTGCGCTCGATGGACGCGCGCACGCCCCAGACTTCGCGGAGCCGTTCCACGGTCAGGACGGACTCGGGTGTGCCCGCAGCGACGGTGCGCCCGCGCGCGAGCAGCACGATCTCGTCGCAGTAGCGCGCCGCGAGCGCCAGGTCGTGCAGCACGATCACGCCGGCGGTTCCGCCGCGGTGCGCGAAGGCGCGGGCGAAGTCCATCACCTCGAGCTGGTGCAGCAGGTCGAGCTGTTGCACGGGCTCGTCGAAGAGCAGGATGCGCGGCTCCTGCGCCAGGGCCTGCGCGAAGAGGACGCGCCGGAATTCGCCCCCGCTGAGCTCGTCGACCGGTCGCGCGGCCAGGCTGGCGAGCCCGAGTTGATCGAGGCAGGCGCGCACGACGGCGCGGTCCGCCGCGGATGGCCCGCCGAGCCAGCTCTCGCGCGCAAAGCGCCCGAGTCCGACGAAGTGCTCGACGCTGACCGGAAAGACGACCTCGCAGCGCTGCGGGACGAAACCGATGGTGCGCGCGACCTCGCGCCGCGGGATCCGCGGCAGTTCGCGGCCCTCGAGCAGGATCGTTCCGCTGCGCGGGCGCAGGCCGCCGTGCAGGCAGCGCAGCAATGTCGACTTCCCGGCGCCGTTCGGGCCCACGAGCCCCACGAGCCGGCCCTCCGGCACGTCGAGCGACACGCCGTCGAGCACCGGCTCGCGGCCGTAGTCGAAGCACACATCGCGGGCGCGGATCATCCTGCCGTGCCTCCGCGCCGCGCCGTCGAGCGCAGCAAGTACAGGAAGAACGGCACTCCCAGCAGCGAGGTCAGCACGCCCAGCGGCAGCTCGTTGGGCGCGACCACGGTGCGCGCGATGCAGTCCACTCCGAGTACGAGCAGGCCGCCCATGCACGCACTCGCGGGCAGCAGGAGTTCATGCGCGGGTCCGACGAGGCGCCGCGCGGCGTGCGGGACGATCAGGCCGACGAAGGCGATCACGCCCGCAATCGAGACCGCCAGGCTCGTCAGCAGGCAGGCCAGGACCAGGATCGCGGGCCCGGAGCGCTCCGTCGCGAGCCCGAGTCGATCGGCACTCTCCTCCCCCAGACTGAAGAGGTCGAGGCGCCGCGCACCGAGCAGTCCGATCACGATGCCGACGAGCGTCAATGGCGCGATGATGCGCAACGGCTCCCAGGTCACCTGCCACAAACCGCCGAGCAAGAGCAGCACCATGCGGCTGAGCTGTCCCTCGTCGCGCGAGGCGTACTGGACGAGCCCGATCAGCGCGGCGAACAGCAGGCCGACGTTGATGCCCGCGAGCAGCACGATCTGCGAGGGAAAGCTGCGCCGCGAGCGCGCGACGGCCAGGACGAGCAGCGTGCCCGCCGCCGCCATCAGGAAGGAGAGAACGACCGACGCGGCGAAGGAGAAGCCCAGGTAGACGCCGAGCACGCGCCCGAAGCCCGAGGCCTGGGCCGTGCCGATCATGCTCGGGCTCGCCAGCGGATCGCGCAGCAGCGCCTGCAGCAGGCAGCCCGCTGCGCCGAGCGCCCCGCCCACGCCCAGCGCGCCGATCCCGCGCGGCAGGCGCATCTCGAGCACGAGCGTGCGCGCCATCGAGTCGCCGCCGCGCCCCGCGAGCACCTCGAGGATCTCGCCCGGGGGCACGCGGATGACGCCCACCGCGAGCGAGAGCGCCAGCGCCAGCACGCACAACGCGAGGCCGAACACGCTCACGCTCAGGCTCATCCGACGGTGCACGGATCCCGCCTCACTTCCGCCCGCCGAGCTCGGGGTGCAACCAGGGCACGAGCAAGGTTCCGCAGCCCTCGACGCAACTCGGAGAGGGATACTGCAGCTTGCGCTCGCGCTCGGGGATCTGGTGAACACGACCCGCGCGCACGGCCGAGGTCCGATCCCAACCCGGGCGCTGTGCGACCGCGGCGGGTGTTTCGCTCCAGGGCGAGAGCACGATCACCTCGGGGTCCGCGGCGACGATCGCCTCGGAAGCGAGCACCGGATTGGCCAGCGCCTGGTCACCGGCGATGTTGACGCCCCCGGCGAGCCGGATCATCTCGTCGATCACGGTGTTGCGCCCGGCCGTGCGCCCGGGCCGCCCGGCCTCGTAGTAGACGCGCAGGCGCGGGAGCCCCGCCACACGCGCCGCGATCGCGGCCGCGTCCGTGCGCAGCTGCGCGACCAGGGCCTGCGCCTTGTCCGTGACCCACAGACGCGTCCCGATGCTCTCGACCACGCGGATGATCGCATCGAGATCGCTCGTCTGCGGAATCCAGAGCACGTTCACGCCCCGATTGCCGAGAGCCGGCCGCAGGTCCTCCTTGGCGATGACGAGATCGGGGTGCAGCGCGAGCACCGACTCGACGTTGAGCGCCTTCGAGGGTCCCGCGTGGTCGTCGTTGCGGATCTTCACCAGCGACTCGGTTCCCGGGACGAAGCAGTCCTCCTCGACCGCGACGACACGATCGAGCTCCCCGAGCAGGGCCAGCGTGTCGACGGCGCCGACCGTCAGCGCGACGATGCGCCTGGGCGCTGGCTCGCTTGCGGGCACGGACCCCTGAGGAGCACACGCTGAGCACGCCGCGAGCAGCAGCCCCGCGAACTCGAGGCACTCAGAAGCCGATCGTGTACGAGACCGCCGCAAAGTATTGCCTCGGCGCGCCAGGGAAGATGCCGGTGGTGAATCGCCTGAAGTACTCCTCCTCGAACAGGTTGGTGACTCCAGCCGTGACGGAGAAGCCCGTGCGGTCCGGGCGCTGATTCCAGCCCACGGCGCAGTCCCAGAGCGTCGCGCTCGGCTCGGGACCCGTCACACCGTCGGCCGAGCCGACGGCGGTGTTGGCCAGGTCCTTGAACGCAGCGCCCGAGTACGAGCCGCCGACGCGCCCCCAGAGACCCGTGTACGCGTGCTCGTACAGGGCGCCCCAACTCGCGAGCTCGTGCGGCGAGTTCGGCGTGTCGTTGCCCTCGAACGTCCCGCTCTCGATGGTCGAGCGTTGCTCGGTCAGGCTGCCGTAGAGCGAGAATCCCGCGAGCGCGTCGTTCGCCGATCCGAGGTCGTAGTTGGCCCCGACCTCGACACCGCGCGCGCGCGCGTGGCCCGTGTTGACGGGGATCTTCTGCCCGGTGGGCGAAATGACGAAGTCGATCTTTTCGTGGTATTCGGTGTCGAAGACCGCGAGCGAGCACTCGAGGCCATCCACGGCGTGCGAACGCGCGCCGAGTTCGTACGCATCCGAGTGCTCGGGCTCGGTCGGCGCGTAGAGCACGCTCGCCGGGTCGAAGCCGGTCTCGTACTGCGGCGGGAAGAAACCGCGCTGGTAGCTCGCGTAGAGCGCCGTCTCGGGCTCGACCTTCCAGGTCAGGCTCGTCTCGGGCAGGAACTCGGTGTAGGTCTGAAACAGCTCGTTCCCGTCGGCATTCGCGTGCCCGGACATGTCGATGCTCTCGAAGCGGAAGCCCAGGCCCCAATCGAGCACTGGGGAGAGCGCCATCACGTCCTCGTTGAAGCTCGAAAAGGCCCTGCCCTTGAAGAGCGCGTCGAGCTCGTACGGCGTGATCGTTGGTCCGCCGCCGATCGGGGTGCGGTAGTAGAACTCGTCGTTCGTCTCGGTCAGGTAGCGCGCGGTGTGCAGGAACGAGTGCTTGACCCCCAGCCACTCCGCGCTCCAGCTGTAGCTCGCCTCGGCCGCTGCCGAGTCGAATTCCGAGTCCTGCACGCGGGTGACCGTGAACGGCGCCACGACCGGGCGATAGTCGAACAGGATGCGTGTGCCTGCCTGGTACCAGATCTTCACCTCGAAGCTGCTGTCGCGGTCGATTTCGTTCTGGTACTGCAGCACGTAGCGGTTCATGTCGAAGCTGAAGTAGGCGCCGTCGCGCAGGGACTGGCTCGGATCCGCGTCGTAGGCTGCCTGCGTGAGGCCGCTGGGCTGCTCGGCGTGCGCCTCGACGAAACGGCTGACATAGGCCGAGATCGCCGCGGTGTTGCTCACCGCCCAGCGCAGCTTCAGTGCGCCGTCGCTGTCCTTGTACTCGCTGTTGTCGCGCCAGCCGTCGCCGCCCTTCACGACGCCGCTGAAGAGCACGCCCAGCCCGTCCCAGGTCCCGCCGCTGGTGATCGAACTGGAGTAGTCCTTGTCGCTGCCGAATCGGGCCCCCACGCGCAGCATCGGCGCGTCGGGCACGGGCTCTGTCAGGAAGTTGATCACGCCGCCGGCGGAGTTCGGACCGTAGCGGGCGGAAGCCCCGCCACGGATGACGTCCGTGCGCCAGATGCGCTCGAACGCGATCGGGAGGCCATCGACGTCCGTATTGCCGTACGGCGCCTCGCACACCGGAATCCCGTCCACCATCAGCGTGGTGAGACCTGAACGCCGCGGGTCGTTCCCGCGCAGGCCGATGTTGATGCGCGAGTCGTTGCCGTTCTCCGGCAGGACGTAGACCCCGGGCACGCGCCGCAGGACGGTGGTCACGTTCTGATCGGGGTACGTCTCTTTCGTCTCGGCCTCGATCACGTCACGTCCGCCGACATAGGCGAGGGGAACGCCCCGAGTCGCGGTGACGACGATCGTGTCGAGCGTCGGCGGGGACTCCTTCGCGGGTTCGGGCTTGGGCTTCTCCTCGGGCGGAACCTGAGCTGGCGGCAACTGTTGAAGCGTGCTTGCAATCAGCAGTGCGAGCGTCGGCGCCAGAGTCTGCATGGTCCCCCCCTAGGAGAGTCGAATGCACGAGTCACCCGCGCAGCGCTCCGCGACGGTGACTCGGGCGCCGTCGCGCACTACACGCGCCGTGGCTGTTCGCAGCGCAGCGTGCGCAGCTCCGAACTGCGTACGCACTTCGACGAAGCACTCCCCATGCGAAATGGCGATGACCATCCTTCTGCGAGCGAGCGAGCCCGGCGTCGGGGAATCTCGTTCGTGCTGATCTCGCTCGGCGCGCACGGGGCGCTGCTCGCGGCCTTGAGCCAGATTCCGATCACGCACGGCACGAGTTCGGAGGCGAAGTCCGATGTGGACGACGAGCCGTTCCTGATGCAGCTCGACTTGCGCGCGACCAGTCTCCTCGCCCAGCCCGAGCCTGCGTCCGAACCAGCGGCCGAATCGGTCCCGACGCTCGAACCGCCTCAACCCGAAGCAGACTTCGAGGCGCTGGCCGAGGTCGAACCCGAGCCCACGCCCGAGCCAATCTCCGAGCCCGTGGCCGAGCCTGTGCCGGTGCCCGAACCGGTGGCGCCGCCGACAGAGGCCGCGCCCGTCGTCACGTCGCTCGCGGAGGAGGCCCCGGTCGTGGCGCCGGAACGCAACTCGAGTGAACCGCCGCCCGCACCGAGCAGTGCTCCGGATCCCGGTGCAGCGCCCGCCGAAGCAACGGCTCGGAGCACAGCCCCCGCGCACCCGGCTGCTCCCGTCGGCACGCCTCCAGTCGCCTCCCCTCCTGCGCCCCCGGCCGGCGGGGGAACAGGTGCCGGCCTCGCAGGCCTCGACGACGGTCTCCATCTCCGCGCGCTGCGCACAGATCGCCCGGAATACCCCGAGGCCGCGCGTCGACGCAACGAGGAGGGAACCGTCACCTGCCGGCTGACGATCGACGGCGACGGAAACGTGATCGAGGTCGAGGTCGTCGTTTCGAGCGGATCGAAGTCGCTCGATGCGGCCGCCGTGCGCGCGCTGAAGCGCTGGCGCTTCGAGCCGCTCGCGCGCCTCACCGATCGCAAGCGCGTCCATGCGCTCCAGAAGCTCTCGTTCGAACTCAAGAGCGGACGCGGCTGAAGTGACCGAGCCACCGGACCCGGGCCACGCGACGTCTCCCGGTCGGCGTTGGTGTAGAGGGCAATCGCAATCGCCGCCGTCGCTCGAGTCGCCCCGCTCGTTCTGGCGCGTCGCAGAATTCGGGAAGCCATGTCCGCCCGAGCCCTGAAGTAGAAACCAGATTGGCGAGAGTCCGCCGAACGAGGTTTGCGCTCCGAACTTCGACGGACCCCCGCCGCGATTCCAGGTTTCTGCGAGCCCACGCGGGTCTACCACCGAGCGGCCTGATTCCATCTTGACGACCCGTTCGACGCGAGAACCGCGCAGGAACTCCGTCGGTGTCGGCCGCGGACCGGTCGATCTGGCACGCGACATGCCCTGCGAACACTCGGTTTCGGGCTCGGCCGAGTCTTCGGACCACGCGGGCCTCGAGCGTCATGCCGTCGAGATGCGTCGCGCGCTCGACTTCAGCGCGCGCGACCGTGTAGCGCCCGGAGGCCTGCGGGAGGTCGACGTACTGGGCCACGGAGCTCGGGCCGGGTCCTTCGGAGACGTGCGCCATTCTGTTTGCGACACATGACAGTGAGGATCACCTTTCGCAAACGGAATGGCGCATGCCGGGCGAGGGGGGGCCGGGAATGAGGAAGGATGTGGGAGCCCTCCGGGTTCCGAGACCGCGCCGGGGCACTCCTCACGGCGTCACACAGATGCACAGGATGCCGCCGCAGCCTTGGCTGACTCCGCATGGTTCGACGACGCGAGAATGGCCCGATGGACGACCGCTTCCGCCCACTCGAGCTGCTTCTCGTCACCGTCGCCGGCTGGGTGAGCCGACGGCAGCAGCGCGTGATCGAGTACCTCGTCGAGGAGAACCGCGTGCTGCGGGAGCAGCTCGGCGACCGCATGCCGCCGCTCACCGACGACCAGCGCCGGCGGCTTGCGGCCAAGGGGCAGGTCCTCGGCCGGCGAGCGCTCGCGGAGGTCGCCACGATCGTCACGCCCGACACGATCCTGCGCTGGTACAGGCGGCTGATCGCGGCGAAGTGGACCTTCGCGTCGAGGCGCACAGGCCGGCCCGGAGTCATGAAGGAGATCCGAGCGCTCATCGTGCGCTTCGCCGAGGAGAACTCGACCTGGGGCTACTGCAGGATCCAGGGCGCGCTGAGCAATCTCGGGCATCGTGTCGCGGCGAGCACCATCGCACGCACGCTGAAGGAGCATGGCATCAAGCCGGCGCCGGACAGGCCGAGTTCTTGGCGCACGTTTCTGAAGGCGCACTGGGGAGAGGCCGCCGCGACGGACTTCTTCACGACCGAGGTCTGGACGCTCGGCGGGCTCAAGACCTACTACGTGCTCTTCTTCCTCGAGTTGAAGTCGCGGCGCGTGCACATCGCCGGGATCACCACGAATCCGACCGACCTCTTCATGGGCCAGGCGGCGGAGCGTGCCGCGGGATTCCTGAAGGGCTGTCGCTACTTGATCCACGACCGCGACACCAAGTACTCGCTGCGCTTCAAGATCGTGATGGAGGCGGCGGGGATCGGGCTGATCAAGACTCCGTTCCAGGCGCCCAACGCCAACGCGTACGCGGAGAGGTTCGTGCGCTCGATCAAGGACGAGTGCCTGCATCGGATGATCCTGTTCGGCGAGGATCATTTGCGGCGCGCGCTCGACGAGTACGTCGAGCACTACCACCGCGAGCGGAACCACCAGGGGATCGACAATGAGCTGATCGACGCGCAGCCGAGCACGGGGCTCGGGGAGATCCGGTCGACAGATCGCCTCGGTGGGATGCTCAGGTACTACCACCGAGCTGCCTGACTCCAATTCGACGACCTGCGCGACTTGAGATCCGCGCAGGAACTCCGTCGGTGTCGGCCGTAGACCGGGCGCTCTGGCACCCAACATGCCCTGGAAACGCGCCGTTTCGGGCTCGGCCGAGTTTTCGGACCACACGCGCACCGGCCCGATGCCGGGCTTGCTCGCGACCAACAAGGGCCGCCACGACGCCGTTTCGGGCTCGGCCGAGTTTTCGGACCACACGCCCACAATCACAATAACGCACCCGGAGAGTCCGCCAATATGTCGCCCCCGTGCTTCCGGAGCATTCTAGCGTAATCACTAAGTGTAACACGAATTCGGTCTTTCAGCCCAAGATCGCCGACGCGCTCGAATAGACGATCCCTCACGCCGCGTCGTTGCAGGATGCTCGCAATGCCGTCTCGCACGCGCACTCCACGTTCATCGTAGTCGTAGCACCGAGTAATCCTACCGTCGACTACGTGGGCAATTTTGCACTCTACGTCGGACTCGCGCTCGTCAAGAATACACTCGACGGCCACGTTCCTTCCCTTGAAGCTGACGAACGCAAACTGAATGCTTTCATCAATTCGAAGCTGGGGCACAGCAAACCCATGTTCACTCACCAGGAAGGCGAAAGCAGTGGATGCCTGCTCGAAGAAGTACGATGCGAGTTGCTTGTCCATTTGAAATTACCTTTCATGAGGAAGGCCGCCGGTGTACTTCGATGTGCGCTCAAAGGCCTTGATGTAGTTCTCATAGCCAGCAGTTTCCATGCGCTCCACATTATAGAAAGGGCTATCAGGGCGAAGGCCTTGCGAAAGCCTGAGTGCACGCCGTTCAAACGCCGGACCAATATCAATGACTTGCTTCCCAGCAGCCCTCACTTCTTGTATCCACAGCCGGTTTTCCTCTAGACTCTTTCCGCCAAATGTCTCGCCCCCGATCTTTGAAGCAAAATCCCTAACCCTGGCCATATCTTCGCCAATCACCACAACACCATTCTTCGATGCAAGACATTCCGACCTCCCAAGTAACGCCGCCAACCTAGGAGCTGCCGCCTTTAGCCCGGATGCAGCGGCAGATGCGCCTAGGGTCACCACGATTTCGGCTTCGTCCTCCAGAACAAATCCGAGCGCGTGCGAGTCTTCATTCACATAGGCAGTGACACCATCCACCACGTGATCCGCAGCCATGTCAAATGGCGCATTGACAAGGTCAACCGCTGCCTGCGGCACGCTCTGGACCAGCTTGACCACCTGATTGCGAAGGTCTTGGCTGCTCCGACCTGAGGCTGTAGGCGAGGGGCCAATAAGTGGTCTGGAGTCCGTGAGGAATCCCCAGGCCCGGCGTCCAATGTCCATCCCTCCCTTGGCGAGTGTCGACTGAAGGTTGTTGACGCTACTCGCGAGCTGCGCAGCTCCTGCAAGTTTGTCGGCTACCTTGTCGCCCATTCCCGAGATGAACGCGCGAGCATTGATGTGGGTTGCGTGTTTTAGAGGATTAAAAGGCAAGTCAGTCAGGCTGGCGATGAAGTCATTACCTTCGGCGGCCTGCCGGTCTGCGTAGTGTGTCCAGATGATTGCTTCGGGCCCGTTCCATCCTCTGGCCCGTCCTGATCCCGAGCCGCCAGCGGCACTCAACCCGAGGGGATCGATCCAGTTACTCGGGCTCGAATACCCGTACGCGTAGGCATTCGGCCCATCCACATACCCGAGCGGATCCCTGCTGACAAACCTCCCCGCGCCCGGCTCGTACTGCCGCGCGCGCATGTGGTAGTGGCCCGACTCGTTGTCCCACCGTGCGCCGGTGAACCACAGCGCGTTCTTCAGGTTCGACGCCGGCCGACCGTACGCGCCCGTGATCGGCACACCCGCGCCGTTCTTCACCGTCGGCTGCCCGAACCCGTCATAGCTGTACCGCTCGACGAGCACGTTCGAGAGGTCCGTGATCGCCTCCGTCGAGCCCAGAGCATCCTGGTACATCCAGTAGCGCTGACCTGCGGACTCGAGCGCCAGCGCCTCGTCCATGCCGGAGCCGTAGATGTAGCGGCGCTTGAAGACTGGCCCGCCGCCTGTGTCCTCGTACTCCCCTAGCAGCCGCGTGCCCGCGTACACGTAGCGCGTCGTGAGCCCCGTCTCCACCTTCTTCACCCGCCGCCCAACCGCGTCGAGCTCGTACCGCGCCCTCTCCGCCCCGCTCGCCTTGTCCTTGACCTTCGTCAACCGGTTCCACGGGTCGAACTCGAAGAGCTGGCTCCCGTCGTCGGTCAGGTTGCCCTTCGTGTCGTACGCGCGCGCCGCCGCACCGATCTGCGTGTAGCGGTGCAGGCTGTCAGGCGCGTTGTAGTTGGTCGGCGTCCCGTTCGTCGTCGTCTGCGTGCGGTCATCGACCAGCGACTGCGTCACGTGGAAGTCGCCCGTGAACCCAGTGTTCCCCGACGGCGGGTTCGTCGCGTCGTACCACACGTCCTTCAGCCTCGAAGCCGTGTCGTACCCGTACACGTCCCCGATCCCGCCCTGGTGGTTCTTCTGCTTGTAGAGCCGCCGGTCGACGTCGTCGTAGCCGTAGCCGAGGTTCAGGTTCACGCCGGCCTGGATGCCGGTGAGCCGCCGCAGGCCGTCGAAGACGTTCGTCTGCGTGACGCCGGTCGTGCGCGTCTTGATGCGGCCCGGGCCCGCGTAGGTGTAGCTCCCGATCGTGCCGCCGGTGTCCGTCACGCTCGCGAGGCGATCGAGCGCGTCGTAGCTGTGCGTGAGGACGTAGTTGTCGGGGTAGGTCAGCGTCTGGAGGTTGTGGCCAGCGTCGTAGCCGTACCCGACCGAGTAGCTGTCCTGCGCCTCGCTCGAGAGACGGCCGAAGCCGTCGTAGCCGTAGGCGATGTTGCTCGTCACCACCCCGAAGCGCCGTCACCTTCGCCGTCTTCGGCGCGCCGAAGCCGTTCCAGGTGAAGTCCTCGAGCACGCTCGAGGCCGTGGGGGCGGAAGCGCGCGGTACGAATGCCGCGCACACGCTCGACCAGGCAATGAGCGCAGGCTCAATGCCCCCGCGAACCGGATCGCTGTCCGGCCGAGGAGTCTCACGATATGCAAGCCTGGGGACGAGGGCATGGCGCCGTAGGTGCGCCCAGTCTGCCGTCCGCAGCCTGATGGAACGAGAGGCGATCCTGGCCAGGACCCGGGCTTGCTGACTCGCAGGACTCATTCCGACTGGGCACGGGGCCGCAAGGCATCGCGCGCATCTTCTGCGATGCTGCGCCCTCGTGGTAGGCCCGACCCCGCCCATGTGCGCAGGTAACCGCGCACAGGTGGGGCTACGGCCGTACGATGAGGTAGGCCACCCCCCTCCTTCAGGCTCCCCCGCCAGCTCCTCTTCTCCTCGGATTCGTAGCCGCCTCCTGCGGCAAGCAGCCCGACCTCGTCGTCTACTGCTCGCTCGACCAGGAGTTCGCCGAGCCGCTGATCCGGCAGCTTCGAGAAGGAGTCCGGCCTCACAGTCCACGCCGAGTTCGACGTCGAGGCGAGCCAAGACGGTCGGCCTCGTCGCGCGCATTCGCGAGGAGTCCAAGAACCCGCGCTGCGACGTCTTCTGGAACAACGAGATCGGCGCACACGGTGCAGCTCGGGGCGGACGGGCTGCTCGAGGCCTACGACTCGCCCAGCGCGCACGACATCCCGGCCGGCTTCCGCGACCCCGACACAGCGCTGGACCGGCTTCGCGGCGCGCGCGCGCGTGCTTCATCGTCAACACCGACGCTCGCCGATCCGAAGTCGATCCACGGCATGTGGGACCTCGTCGATCCGAAGTGGGCCGGGCAAGGGCGCGATGGCGAAGCCGCTCACGGGCACGACGCTGACGCACATGGCCGCGCTCTACGCGGTGCTGGGCGAGGCGAAGGCGGACGAGTACCTGACGCGCATCGCCGAGCTCTCGAAGACGGGCGGCGTCGAACCTCACCAACGGCAACTCCTCGGTCGCGCGGCTCGTCGGCGACGGCAAGCTCGCCTTCGGCTGGACCGACAGCGACGACTTCGCGGTCGCGCAGCGAGCGCGGCGCACCGGTCGCCGTCGTCTATCCCGACGCGGACGGCTGCGGCACGCTGCTGCTGCCGAACTCGATCGCGATCCTGAAGGGCGCACCGCACCTGCCGGCCGCGCAGCGCTTCGTCGACTGGGTGCTGCGGCCGGAGACCGAGAGGGAGCTCGCCTTCTCGCGCTCGGCGCAGATCCCGGTGCGCGACTCCGTGGCGCGGCCCGACGACGATGCTCTCGCCCAAGCAGTTCAAGGTGATGGCGGTCGACTTCCACAAGCTCGGCGCCGAGATCGAGCAGCGCGCCGAAGCGTTCAAGAAGCTGTTCGTCGACTGAAGCGCGCAAGGACCACGCCCGTGAGCCGACCGCTGGTCCTCGTCTCGATCGCGCTGCTCGTGCTGGCCGGCCTCGCGCCGATCGTCTGGATGCTGACGCGCCTCGAGAGCGCCGACTTCGCGGGCGATCTTCGACGCGCGCACGCTCACGCTGCTGCTGGCGCACGGTCTGGATCGGCGCGGGCGCGGCGGCGCTCGCCTTCGCGCTCGGGCTGCCCGTTCGGCTTCCTCGTCGCGCGCACCGACATCCCCGGCGCGCGGTTCCTGCGCCACGCCGGGCTCGTGCCGCTGCTCGATCCCGCCGGTGATCCTGGCTCGATGACGATGTGCGGTCGTCTGGACCGAGCTGCGCGGGCCGCGGCGATCGTGCTTCGTGCTCGGGCGTCAGCGCCTTCCCGCTCGTGGCGGTCTTCAGCGCGCGCGCCTTCGAGCGCATCGACGCGCGGCGCGAGGAGGCGGCCCTGCTCGCCGGCGGGCTGCGCGCGGCGCTGGCGATGGAGCTGC
Organism: uncultured Planctomycetota bacterium; assembly: GCA_963829015.1. Classification (GTDB taxonomy): domain Bacteria; phylum Planctomycetota; class UBA1135; order UBA1135; genus JADJLZ01. The sequence goes on from CAWHGR010000003.1 coordinate 471,058, forward strand.
CGCTCGTTCTGCCCGCCGCCGCGAGCGCCGCGTGCCTGGCCTTCGTGCTGGCGATCAACGACTTCGCCGTGCCGGACTACATCACCTCGATCGGCTCGAAGGTACAACGTCTACGCCGACGAGGTCTTCGCCAGCTGGCAGAGCGTGCACACGCCGGGCAAGGCGGTCGCCGCGGCGCTGCCGCTGCTTCGGCGCTGACGCTGCTGGTGCTCGCTGCCCGCGCTCGCGCTGCGCCGGCGCGGTTCGCTGGCGACCTGCGACGGCGACTTCCGCCGGCCGGCGCCGCTCGCGCTCGGCGCGTGGCGCTGGCCGCTCTTCGCGCTGGCGCTGGCGTGCTGCTCGCGGTGACGGCGCTGCTGCCGATCGGGCGTCTCGTCTGGGAAGCGGGCGGCGGCCAGCGCGGGGCTGGAACTTCGCCGGCACTCTCGGCGCGTCGTTCGCGCGCGCGATCGACGTCGGCCGCGCCGACCTGCAGCGCAGCCTGCTCTACGCGGGCAGTGCGGCGCTGCTCTCGCTCGCTGCCCGCACTCGTGCTCGGTCACGCGCTCGAACGCTCGCGGCGCGAGCGCACTGGCTCGAGCCGCTGGTCGCTCGCGCCGATCGCCGTGCCCGCGATCCTGCTTCGGCATCGGCTACATCGCGCTCTGGAACCACGCCTGCGACGCAGCGCGCTGTACGCCAGCGGCTTCGTGGTCGTGCTGCTCTTCCTCGGACGCTTCGCCGTGCTTCCCGATGCTTCGCCGGCGCGGGCGCGACGGCGATGCTCGACCCGCGCCTCGAGGAGGCGGCGCGGCTCGCGCGGCGCAGGCCCGATCGCGGCGTCTCGTCTCGATCGTGCAGCCGGCGCTGCGCAGCTCGCTCCTCGGCGGCGCGGCGCTGGTCTTCGTCTTCGGCATGCGCGAGCTCGACGCGGCGATCCTCGTGCCCGCGGCGAACGGCACGGCGATGTTCCGCGTCTACAATGCGATCCACTTCGGCCGCGACGACTTCGTGGCGGCGCTGGCGCTCTTGATCGTCTTCTTCATCCTGCTGCCCGGCATCCTCTGGAGCGCCTTCGGCCGCGAGCGCTGGGAGGCGACCGCATGAGCGCGACGCCGATCGTGCGCCTCCAGGCCGCGAGCGTGAAGCTCGGCGGACGCGTCGTGCTCGGCCCGCTCGAGCTCGAGATCGCGCGCGGCGAGCACCTGCTGGTCGTCGGACCCTCGGGCTGCGGCAAGACGACGCTGCTGCGCGCGATCGCGGGCCTGCAGAAGCTCGACTCGGGCCGGATCTCGATCGACGGCGAGCTCGCGAGCGACGGCGCGCGCCTACCTGCTGCCGCCCGAGACGCCGCCGCGTGGCGATGCTCTTCCAGGGCGGCGCGCTCTGGCCGCACATGAGCGTGCGCGAGACGCTGCACTTCGTGCTGCGCGCGCGCGGCGTGCCGCAAGCAGCGACGCGCCGCGCGCATCGCCGAGCTGCTCGCGCTGGTCGAGCTCGACGGGCCTCGAGGAGCGCAAGCCGGGCGCGCTCTCCGGCGGCGAGGCGCAGCGACTCGCGCTCGCGCGCGCGCTGGCGATGGAGCCCGGAGATCCTGCTGCTCGACGAGCCGCTCGGCCCGCTCGACGCCGAGCTGCGCGAGTCGCTGATCACGCGCCTCGCGGAGCTGCAGGAGCGCCTGAACCTGACCACGGTGCACGTGACGCACGATCCGCGCGAGGTCGAGCGCCTCGCGACGCGCACGCTGCACCTGCGGCCGGGCTGCCCGTGGAGAGTCCGGATGAGACGCGCCTTCGGCGTGCTCGCGCTCGTCGCTCGCGCTGCTCGCGCTCGTCGCGATCCTGCGCACACCGCCGCCGCAAGGCCGAGGCCGCGGGCGCTTCACGAGCTCCGAGCAGTGCAAGAGCTGCCACGAGAAGGAGTACGCCGAGTGGTCGGGCTCCTGGCACGCGCTCTCCTGGAGCGATCCGGAGGTGCGCGCGCTCTCGAACGATTTCGCCGAACGCCGACTGCATCGACTGCCACGCGCCGCAGCCGGTCTTCGAGACCGGCATGGCCGAGCGCGTGCTGCCGCGCAGCTCGCGCCGCGGCGAGGGCGTCGACTGCATCAGCTGCCACGCGCTGCCCGACCGGGCACACCTCGGGCGGCCGCGTCGCGGGCACGCGCACGGTACCCGATGCGCCGTGCGCGCCGACCGCGCTGCGCGATCTCGGCTCCTCGGCCTTCTGCGCCTCGTGCCACGACCAGCACGACACGACCAAGCAGTGGCGCGCGACCGACTACGCGGCGAAGGGCATCGGCTGCATCGAGTGCCACATGCTGAAGCGCCGGAGGGCGAGCGCGGCCGCGGCACGTGATGCTCGGCGGCCACGACATCGAGCTCGTGCGCAAGGCGGTCGAGTTCCGCGGCCGCGCCGAGGGCGATCACTGGCTGGTCGAGGTCGAGAACGTCGGCGCGGGCCACCACTTCCCCACCGAGGAGCGCGCGCGCGCGGCCGACGTCTTCTGGCGCCCGCTCGACGGTGCCGAGCATCCCTGGAAGCAGGTCTACCGCTTCCGCAGTCCGTACCACCACGAGGCGCTGCCCGACACGCTGCTGCCGGCGCACGAGACGCGCCCGATCCCGATCGCCGACGCGCCGTCGAGCGCGCCGATCGAAGTCGCGCTCTTCTACTCGCTCAAGCCCTACTGGGCCGATCCCGAGCATCCCGATCCGGAGAAGGAAGCGCGCCTGGTGAAGCGCCTGGAGCTGAAGCCGTGAAGCGCGCGCTGGCCTTGCTGCTTTTGTGCGCCTGCTCGAAGCACACGGCCGCGTTCGAACTCCGTCCGGTCAGCGCGAGCGCCCTCGCCGCCGTGTCGAAGAAGCCCGCACTCCCGGCTCCCGATCCCGCGCTGCAGGCACAGATCGCCGACCGCGCGCACCTGCAGGGCAAGCTGCGCGCGCTGGCGCTCGCGGACATCGCGGCCGATCCGAACGCGGCGATCGCCGCGGCCGATGCGCTGCTCTCCGACCCCAACGCGCCCGAGGAGGCCAGGCGCTCTGCGCTCGAGGTGCTCGGCGGCATCGACACGCCCGCCTCGGCGCGCGCGCTCGCCAAACGCATCGACATCCAGACCTCGCACGCGCCCTGGATCCGCGCCACGGCGGCCTTCGAGGTCGGCCGGCTCTCCTCGGACGCCGTGGTCCCCGAGCTCTGCGCGCAGCTCAAGTACGAGACCGACGGCGAGACCGTCGTCTGGATCGCGGCGCTGCTCGCGAAGCACAGGAACTTCTCGGGCCTCGACGGCCTGCGCGTGCTCTCCACGAACGGCCTGACGCCCGAGGTGCAGGACCACGCGCGCTCGATGCTCGCGCAAGTCGCCTCCGAGGCAGGGTTCGCCGATGCCGACGCGCTCTACGCGGCCTGGAACAGCGCCGATCCCGAGCACAAGGTGCCGCGCGAGGAGCCCTCGCCCGAGCTGCGCACGGAGATCTGGCGCCGCGTCGCGGCCCTCGGCGTCTTCGACCTCAAGCTCGTCGACGACGCGCGCTTCGTGCTCTCGCGCAGCCCCTGGTGGGTCGTCGACGTGCTGGTCGAGGCGCTGCACGAGGAGGCGCCGCACCTGCGGACCTGCGTCGCGCAGTCGCTCGAGCGCATGGGCGCGCGCGCGAGCAGCGCCTGCCCCGCACTGGTGCAGGCGCTCGACGAGCCGCGCATGGCGCCCGCGGTCGCGACCGCGCTCGCTGCCATCGGCTGCCGCGACGCGCTCGAGCCGCTGGTGCGCTGCACGCAGGCCGGCCGCAACGCGGAGCTGCGCCACGCCGCCGCGCGCGCGCTGGGCGTGCTCGGATCGCAGCGCGCGATCGACACGCTCACGGAGCTCCTGGCCAAGGCCGACACGCCCGACCTGCGCCAGACCGCCGCCGAGTCGCTCGTCGGACTCGGCCAGGGCGCGCTCGGCGCGCCATTGCTGGTCGAGTGCCTGACACGACCCGGCGCGGATCCCGACACGGCCGAGGCCGCGCTCGAGCGCTGGCTCGAGCTCTCGGACAAGGACACCCTCGTCGCCTGGCGCGCGCTCGCCGGCGATCCGCGCGAGACGCCGACGGTCGCGCAGGCGGCCGAGCGGCACAAGGCGCGCGCCGCGCTGCTCTCGAAGGTGAAGTGATCCCATGCTGAAATCCGCCCTGCTCCTGTTGCTGCTCGCACCCCAGACCCCGCCGCCCGCCGACGACGATCCGGCCGTGCAGCACCTGCAGGCTGCTCGCGCGCATGGACGCCGAGATCGACGCGCAGGCGACGCGTGCGCACCTCGAGGCGCGGCGCATGCTCGAGGAGCTCCTGCCCGTGCCCTACCTCGGCGTCGACGCGACGCCCAAGGACGGCGGCGTGCACGTCGACCACGTCTACGCCGATTCCGGCGCCGAGGCGGCCGGCCTGCGCGAGGGCGACGTGCTGCTGCGCATGGACACGCTCGTGCTCGACTCGAAGTCGGCACTCGCGCGCGCCGTGCGCGCCCACCGCACGGGCCAGACCGTGCAGCTCACGCTGCGCCGCGAGGGACAGGAGCAGAAGCTCGCCGCGACCATCGGCCGCCGCCCCGCGGAAGACGAAGACGAGGACGAGCAGTTTCCCGACCTGCCGCCCGTGCCGATGACGACGACGAAGCTTGCACTCGACTTCGAGGGCCAGGGCAACGCACTTCCCGCCGTGCTCGAAAGCGTGCTCGGCGGCCGCGGGCGCCTCGGCACCTGGAGCGTGCTCGCGCAGCAGGAGGAGCACTACCTGCGCCAGTCCGACGGCGACACGACCGGCTCGCGCTTCCCGATGCTCGTCGCCAAGGACTTCGACGCCGCCGACGTCGCCGCGCGCGTGCGCTTCCGGCTCGTGGGCGGCAAGGTGGACCGCGCCGCCGGCCTCGTCTTGCGCTACCGCGATCCGGGCAACTACCTCGTCGCGCGCGCGAACCAGGCCGAGGCCGACCTGCGCATCTTCCGCGTCGTGAACGGCCTGCGCACGACGCTCCCCGGCGGAGTCGTGGCCGCGCCGACGAACGACTCCGAGTGGCACACGCTCGAGTTCCGCTGCGAGGGCGCGCGCCTCACCGCCACGCTCGACGGCAAGGCCAGCGCGAGCTCGTACGACACCTACTTCCGGCGCGGCTCCGTCGGCGTGTGGACCAAGTCCGACAGCCAGACCGACTTCGACGATCTCGCCTTCGAACCGCTGACCTCGACCCGCTGAGCGCGCTATGCTCTGCGCCGTTGCGGGGGTGGCGAAACTGGTAGACGCGCGAGACTTAGGATCTCGTGGGGCAACCCTTGGGGGTTCGAATCCCCCCCTCCGCACCAGCTCCTAGATCGCAGCCGGCAACCCGCCGGTCATCTCCTCGGCCGTGATCTGGCCGCGCGACCAGAGCACGCGGTCGACCATCATGCGGAAGACGTGCTCGAGCTCTGCCTGCACCTCGGGCCCCTCGAGGATCCCGAGCGCGCGCGCCACCGCCTCGAACGTCGCCAGGAAGCGCGGATCGGGATGGAAGCGCAAGCGGTAGCTCGAGGGCGGACCGCTGGGCAGGTGCACGCGCGGCACGCTGGCCAGCTTCTCCTCGCGCGTGGCGAGCTTCTGCGCGCGGCGCCAGTCCGAATCGGGCACGATCAGCGTCACCGGCCGCGGATCATTCTCGTCGCGCGCGAGCAGCGTCGAATCCGCGCTCGGGTAGAGCAGCACCGTCCGCCGTTGCGGGTCGAAGAGGTCCGCCGTGTCGAGCTCCTGGTCGCGCGCCCCGAAGACGCGGATGTCGGCCTGCGCGAGCGTCAGCGGCACGAGCCGGCCCGTGTTCGTCGGCTTGAAGGCCTCCTTGCGGTGGCGCAGCACGCACACGCGCGTCGCGAGCGCGAGCGGCCGCAGGCTCGCGCACAAGCACAGGCGCAGGTGCAGCACGCAGCGCGGGCAGCGTTCGAGCGTGTCGCGCGCCACGGCGCGCAGCCGGCGAGTGGTTCCTCCCTCGGACACGCCGGCGAGGATAGCGGATGCGCCCTAGTTTCCGCCCGCGCGCGCTGTGCGCTTCTCGTTGCGCGCCACCTTTTCCGGGCGCGGCGCGCGCTCCTCGCGCGACCAGATCTCCACGCCGTCCTCGTCCCAGGCGACCCACTTCCCTACCGGCTCACCCTGCTCGTAGGAGCCGCGCACGCGCACCTGGCCGTTGGGATGGTAGAGCTCCTCCTCGCCCTCGAGCAGCCCGCCCTCGTAGTGCGAGATGCAGGTCAGCTCGCCCCTGGCGTTCCACAAGCCGCGCGTGCCGTGCAGCAGGCCCTGCTTGTACTGCGCCTGCTCGCGCCGCGCGCAGTGCTCGTCCCAAATCGTGCACAGGCCATCCTGCATGCCGTCGATCCAGCTCGCCTCCCGGAGCAGCACGCCCTGCTCGTTCCATTCGCGCTGCACGCCCTGCTTGCGGCCGTGTTCGAAGTTGGACTGCGCCGCCATCACGCCGCTCGGATACCAGCTCAGCTGCTCGCCGTTCTCGCGCCCGTCGACGAAGCGGCCCTGCGTGCGCGGCTTGCCGTCCTCGTACCAGGAGAGCCACAGCCCCGCGCGCCGGCCCAGGCAGTAGCAGCCCTCGCTGACGAGCGCGCCGGAGTCGCTCCACTCGCGCCAGTGTCCGCTGCGGCCCTCGCCGGGAACCTGCGTGTGGTCCTCGAACTCGTCCGCCGCGCCCGGCGGTTCGCCGGAACGGAAATCGCCGAGCGCCTGCAGCCGGCCGTTGCGCCAGTAGAAGCGCCAGATGCCTTCGGCCAGCAGGTTGCCGCCGTCGGCGGGCACGAGCGCGCCGACGTAGCGCGGCTGGTCGGTGCCGGGATAGACGACCGCTGCGTGCTGGAGGACGGGCTCCGAGCACGAAGCGAGCGCGCAGAGCAGGCCTGCCAGACCTGCCCGGATCAGTGTGGTCGTCCCCATCGGGCACGGGCGGCCCTGCCAGGCCTCCGCGCATTCCCTTGGCGCCAGGATCGACGATGCGCCGGGCGGAACTGGAATCGCGCCGGGAGAAGAAGTTTCCGGCGCCCGCGGGCGCGCGCGTTCAGCGCTTTTCGAACAGCGCGCTCTTCCGAATTCCCGCGCGGTGCAGCTGCCAGCTGCCAAAGGTCGCCAGCGTCCGGAGCGCGTACTGGCTCGCGTTCCAGAGGCCGATCGAGCTGGCCTCGTCGAAGTAGCGCACCGGCACGGGCACGTCGCCGAGCCGGAAGCCGAAGTGCACCGACTGCACCAGGAACTGCGAGTCGAAGACGAAGCCGTCGCTGTTGCGCTGCCAGGGCAGCGTCTCGAGCACGTTGCGCGAGTAGGCGCGGAAGCCCGAGTGCCACTCGCCCAGGTTCTGGCCGGCGAGCATGTTCTCCAGGATCGTCAGGCCGCGGTTGGCGAGGTACTTGGTCCGGGGCATGCCGCCCGCGAGCGCCTCGCGCCGGGTGCGGATGCGGTTGCCCAGGATCACGTCGCAGATCCCGTGGCGCAGCACCTCGATCGCGGTCGGCAGCATGCGCGCGTCGTACTGGTAGTCGCCGTGCAGCATCACGACGTAGTCCGCGCCGTGCTCGAGCGCCGCACGGTAGCCGGTCTTCTGGCTGCCGCCGTAGCCCGTGTTGCGCTCGTGGCGGATGAGCGTGACCGGCAGGCGCTGCGCGATCTCGACCGTGCGGTCGCGGCTGCAGTCGTCGACGACGATGATCTCGGCCACGCTCCCGCGCGGGATGTCCTCGTAGACGCGCTGCAGCGTGTTGGCCGCGTTGTAGGCGGGCATGACGACGATCGTGCGCCAGGGGTCGGGCATCCGGCGCATTCTGGTGCTCCGCCGGCGCGGCCACAAGACGCACCCCTGCGCGCCGTTCCCTGCCGGCGCGAGCGCGAGTAGAATCCTGCGCCCGCGCATGGAACCCGGCTTGCCCACGATCTCGGTCGTCGTGCCCGTCTACAACGGCGCGGCCTCGCTGCCCGGGCTGGTCGAGCGGCTCGAGCCGGTGCTGCGCGGGCACGCCTCGCGCTTCGAGCTCGTGTTCGTCAACGACGGCAGCCGCGACGGCTCGTGGAAGGTGATCGAGGGGCTGGTGGCGCGCTACGCCTGGATGCGCGGCATCGACATGCTGCGCAACTACGGCCAGCACAACGCGCTCTTGTGCGGGATCCGCGCCGCGCGCCACGAGCTGATCGTGACCATGGACGACGACCTGCAGCACCCGCCCGAGGAACTGCCCAAGCTGCTGGCGCGCCTGGACGAGGGCTGCGACGTGGTCTACGGGCCGCCGGAGAAGCAGCAGCACGGCCCCGTGCGCGACCTGGCCTCGCAGATGATCAAGCTCGTGCTGCAGCGCTCGATGGGCGCGCAGAACGCGCGCTCGGTCAGTGCGCTGCGCGTCTTCCGCAGCTGCCTGCGCGAGGCCTTCGCCGGCTACCGCAGCCAGCACGTCTCGATCGACGTGCTGCTCTCCTGGGCCACGACGCGCTTCGCCTTCGTGCGCGTGCGGCACGACGAACGGCGCCTGGGCAAGTCGAACTACAGCTACCGCCAGCTGTTCGGGCACGCGCTCGACATGATCACCGGCTTCAGCGCGCTGCCGCTGCAGCTGGCCAGCTGGATCGGCTTCCTGTTCACGCTCTTCGGCATGGGCGTGCTGGTCTACGTGCTGCGCAACTTCATCCTCTACGGCAGCCCGGTGGCCGGCTTCCCCTTCCTGGCCAGCATCATCGCCATTTTCTCCGGCGCGCAGCTCTTCGCGCTGGGCATCATGGGCGAGTACCTGGCGCGCATGCACTTCCGCATGATGGACCGGCCGAGCTACGCCGTGCGCAGCCACATCGGAGGCGCATGAGCTTCCCGGTTCCGCAGAGCGAACCGCGCTTCCTGGAGTGGGACACGCGCTTTTTCGGCGTGCGCATCGGCTCGATCGCGGCGCACGGCATGAGCGAGGCGCGCTGGCAGCAGACGCTGGCCTGGTGCCGCGCGGAGCGCATCGAGTGCATCTACCTGCTCTCGGGGCACGACGACCGCGAGCAGCACGCGCGCGCCGAGGCCGCCGGCGCGCTGCGCGTCGACGAGCGCACCACGCTCTCGGCCGCGATCCCCGACGCGCCGCCCGACGCGCCGGACCCGGAGATCCGCCTGGCCTGCGAGGCCGACCTGCCCGTGTTGCGCGAGCTGGCCGCGAGCGCGCACACGAACTCGCGCTTCTGGCGCGACCCGGGCTTCGCGCGCGAGCGCTGCGCCGAGCTGTACTCGATCTGGATCGAGCGCGACCTGCACGAGCTCGCGACGGTCTTCGTCCCCGGCCCCGTGGGCGAGCCGCGCGGCTACGTCACCGCGACGTACTTCTCCGGCAAGCCGGCCGTCGGCCTGCTGGCGGTGGCGCCCACGGCGCGCCGCCAGGGACTGGGCAAGCGCCTGATGCTGCACGCCTTCGAGCACGTGCGCGCCGCCGGACACCAGCGCATGGGCTTCGTCACGCAGGGACCGGACAACATCGCGCTGCGGCTCTACGAGTCCCTGGGCTCCAGGGTCGAGCGCCTCGAGGTCTGGCACCACCTCTGGTTCCGGAGCAAGCGATGAGCCGCTTGCGCATCCCCTTCAACAAGGCCTCCTTCGCCGGCGACGAGAGCCGCTACATCGCCGAGGCGATCGAGCGCGGCCACATCTCGGGCGACGGCCACTTCACCAAGCGCTGCCACGCGCTGCTCGAAGAGACGCTGGGCGTGCACAAGGCGCTGCTCACGACCAACTGCACGCACGCGCTGGAGATGTGCGCCTTCCTGCTCGAGCTCGAGCCCGGCGACGAGGTGATCGTGCCCTCCTTCACCTTCGTCACCACCGCCAACGCCTTCGCCGTGCGCGGCGCACGGCCGGTCTTCGTCGACGTGCGGCCCGACACGCTCAACCTGGACGAGCAGCAGGTCGAGCGCGCGCTCACGCCGCGCACGAAGGCCATCGTCGCGTTGCACTACGCCGGCATCGCCTGCGAGATGGACGCGCTGCTGGCGCTGGCCCGGAAGCGCGGCCTGCAAGTGGTCGAGGACAACGCGCACGGCCTGTTCGGCAAGTACAAGGGCCGCTACCTGGGCACGCTGGGCGCACTCGCGACGCAGAGCTTCCACGAGACGAAGAACTTCACCTGCGGCGAGGGCGGGGCGCTGCTGATCAACGATCCGCGCTTCGCCGAGCGCGCCGAGATCGTGCGCGAGAAGGGCACGAACCGCAGCCGCTTCCTGCGCGGCGAGGTGCACAAGTACACCTGGGTCGACCTGGGCTCGAGCTACCTGCCCAGCGACATCCTGGCGGCCTTCCTGTGCGCGCAGCTCGAGGCGCGCGAGCGCATCCAGCAGCGCCGCGGCGAGATCTGGCAGCGCTACGCGCGCGAGCTGGCCGGCTGGGCGCGCGGCTTCGGCGTCACGCTGCCCAGCGTGCCCGCGGGTTGCGAGCCCTCCTGGCACCTCTTCTACATGCTGCTGCCGCAGAGTTCCTTGCGCGAACGCTTCCTCGACCACCTGGGGCAGCGCGGCATCCTGGGTGTCTTCCACTACCTGCCGCTGCACGTCTCCGACATGGGCCGGCGCTACGGCGGCCGCGAGGGCGACTGCCCGGTGGCCGAGGACATCAGCAATCGGCTGGTGCGCCTGCCCTTCTTCAACACGCTCACCGAGTCGGAGCAGGGCGAGGTGATCGAGGCCGTGGCGAGCTTCCGCGGCTGAGGACGGACGATGAGAGCCTGCGCGCGCTGGTTCCTGCTCTTGTGCTGCGCCGCGGCGCCGGCCTGCGGCAAGCAGCAGCCCGCGGGCGCGCAGCAGCCCAACGTGCTGGTGCTGGTGCTCGACAGCGTGCGCCCGGACTACCTCTCGGCCTACGACGCCGCCAAGCCCACGTCGCCCTTCCTCAAGCGCTTCGCCGCGACGGCCACGCGCTACGAGCGCGCCAGCACGACATCTTCCTGGGCGCTGCCGGCGCACGCTTCGCTCTTCAGCGGCACGCCGCCCGCCTTTCACCGCGCCACGCAGGCGACCGAGCACGTCGCCGCCGACGTGCCGCTCTTGGCCGAGCGGTTGAAGTCCGCCGGCTACCAGACGGCCGCGTTCACGAACAACGGCTGGATCTCGAAGGCCACCGGCCTCGACCGCGGCTTCGAGTTGCTGCAGGACCAGTGGAACCTGCGCGAGCGGCGGCGCTCCGCCGGCGCGACGCATCCGACCGTGGAGGCGCTCAAGGAGTGGTTCGAGCGCCAGCGCAAGCCGGGCCAGCCCTTCTTCGTGTTCGTCAACCTGACCGATGCGCACATGCCGTACCTCCCGAGCTGGGAGGAGGCGCGCGACTTCTTCGCGAGCACCGGCGCCTGGGAGGCCGCCTGCGCCGCGTTCTTCCCCGACGCGGGCGCGACGCTGCTGGCGCGCAACTACGGCGCGGGCCAGCCGCTGGACGAATCCGAGCTCGAGCTGCTGCGCAACCTCTACCGCGGCTCGCTGCGCCGCACGGACGCGATCAGCGAGGCGCTGCTGGCCCTCGTGGACGCCAACTCGGATCCGGCCAAGACGCTGGTCTTCGTGCTCTCCGACCACGGCGAGAGCCTGGGCGAGCACGGCCACCTCGGACACCTCTTCAACCTCTACGAGACCAGCCTGCGCATCGCACTGCTGGCGCGCGGGCCGGGCTTCGCGCCCGGAGCGAAGGACGCGCGGCCGGTGCAGATCACCGACCTCTACCCGACGATCCTGCATGCGGCCGGTCTCCAGCCCGAGCCGGTCTGCACGGGCCTCGACCTGCACGGCGAGCTGCCGGCGCAGCGCGTCCTGTGCGCCTCGCTCGAGACGCCGCTGCTCGAGTTCAGCTGTTTCCCCCCGAGCACGCGCGACTCGGGCCTGCTGAAGCGCTTCGAGCGCACGCTCGAGTACGCGCGCAGCGGCGCTGCGGTGCAGATCCTGGCCGGCGACGGCAGCGCGGAGCGCTACGACCTGGAGCAGGATCCCGGCCAGCTCAACGTGCTCCCGGCGCTGCCCGGCGCGGCCGAGCGCGCGACTTCCGAGGCCATCGCCGGGACGCTCGCGGCCTGGAAGGCGCGCGCGGCGAGCGAGGTCAAGGGTCACGCGACGACGGACGATAAGACGCGCGCCGCGCTCAAGCACCTGGGCTACCTCGCCGGAGACGACTGAGGCCCCGCGCAGGCGCGCCAACCGTTGAAGCCCAAGTCCCGCCTGCTGCGAGTGCTGTACGTGCTGCGCGACCTGCGTTCGCGCAGGCTCTACCAGGCGCTGCACGAGCATTGCCACGGCGAGGTGCTCGACGTCGGCGGCTGGGACTTCTTCGTCGGCGCGGCGGACAAGGGCGTGTCGTTCATGCGCTGGACGACGCTCGAGAGCGACGCGGAGCGGCTGCTCGAAACCGAGGACCCGCGCGTGAGCGTCAGCTACGGCGACGGCTGCGCGATGGGCTTCCCCGACGCGAGCTTCGACACCGTGCTCTCCGTGCAGGTGCTGGAGCACGTCTTCGACCCGATCCGCATGGTGGCCGAGGTCGGACGCGTGCTCAAACCAGGCGGCAAGGCGGTCTTCCTGATCCCCTGCACCTCGACCATGCACCTCGCGCCGAACTACTACAGCAACTTCTCGCGCTTCTGGATCCAGGAGGCGCTGGCGCGCGCGGGCCTCGAGATCGTCGAGCTCACGGAGCTGGGCGGCGTGTGGTCGACGTTCGCCTCGCGCGCCTTCTACTTCTTCCTGCAGGCGACGCGCTGCGAGGGCATGAGCGACCCCGCGATCCGGCGCAACGCGCTCTTCTGGGTGCTGCTGCCGCTGCAGATGCTCTTCGCGCTGTTCCTGATCCCCGTGGCGATGCTCTTCGCGCTGGGCGACCTGGGCGAGGAGCCCAACAACCACCTGGTCGTCGCGCGCCGGCCGACTCGCTAGCGCGGCGCCCCGGAGAGGAGCGAGCGCAAGGCGTCCTCGCCCAGCGCCTCGCCCCAGATCGTGAAGCCGCGCAGCTCGCCCTCGAAGCGCCGCGTGTGGTCCCAGGGATCGGGCGGCGCGAAGTTGACGACGCTCTCGTCGTCGATCAGGGAGATCTCGCGCTCCGCGAGCTGCTTGCCGTCGCGGTAGAGGCGCAGCTTCGCGCCGTCGTAGGTCGCGCTGAGCATCTGCCAGCGGCCCAGGTCGAGCTGCACGCGCCCGGCGACGTCGCGGTTGTGGGCCCAGAACTGGATGCCGCGCTGGAACTTGACGATGTAGCGCGCCGCGCCGCCCTCGGTCTGCTCGCAGCGGCCGAAGCCCGCGATCACGGTGCGGTCCTCGGGCTGCTTGTCGGTGCGCACGAAGAAGTTGATCGTCCAGCTGTCGCCGGCCTTGACCGGCAGGTTGGGGACGTCCTTGACCGCGCTGCCCATCTGCTCCTTCGTGACCTCGGCGCGCTCGAAGACCGGCCCGTTGACCTTGAGCTCGAGTGCAGCCGACTTCAGCGTGTTGTGCGCGGGCGAGGCATCCGCCACGCCGCCCACCTGCAGCTTGTAGGCCTGCCCGATCTTCGGCGCCGCTGCGAACTCGAGCACGACTTGCCGCGTTCCTTCGCCGCGCTTCGCCGAGCGCAGCTCGATCGCGGGCTCGAGCTTGTAGTTCGAGGCTTGCAGCGCCGTGTCGCTGACGGGCTCCGAGAAATCGACGCGCACGAGCGGCGACTCGTAGGCCGGCCGCACGCGCAGCACGCTCGGCGGCGTGACGTCGTCGACCGCGAGGTTCGCGGACACGACCGGACCGAGCGCGCCGCGTTCGTCGAGCACGGCAGCCTTGATCGTGGCCTTGTGGTCGAGCACGAAGGGTCCGGCGTAGGCCGGCGAGCTCGCGCTCGGCGGCGTCCCGTCGAGCGTGTAGCGGATCTGCCCCTCGCGCCAGAAGAGCCCGGGCTCGAGCGCGACCTCGACCACGTCCTTGAACGAGCCGGCGGCCGGCACGACGCGCGGCGCGTCCTGCACGTGGTCGTCGAGCGTGTCGAAGAGCGGCGCGGCGGGCTCGATGCGCGGGGCCGGTTGGCTCGCCGTCGCCGCGAGCACCAGGATGTGCTCGTTCTTCGGCAGACGCACCGACTTCGCGCCCTTGGGCAACTCGATCGGGATCTTGTAGAGGTAGCTGTACTCGTAGACGGCATCGCCCTGCGGCGTGTGGTGGTGCGAGGCGAACCAGGCGACCTCGGCGGGCTGGATGAAGCCCGGCTCGATGCCCTCGAGCACGGCCTGCTCGCCGCGCCAGATGCGGCGATCCCACTGGCCGATCATCCCGGTCCAGGACTGCACATGCCCCCCTGCCTCGTCCGATGCGGCGAGCAGGTAGAGGCGGTCGAACTCGCCCTGCGGCAGTGCCAGCTCCTGGCCGTTGCACGCGAGCGCGTTCTTCTGGCCGTCGGCGATCGGGCCGATCTCGAAGCGCACGTCGCCGGCCGTGATCTCGTGCGGCAACTGTTCGGCAGGCAGGAAACCTTCCGCGCGGTTCGCATGGCTGCTGATCACGTCCCGGTCGAAGGCGAGCGGAAGCGACACGCTGTCGGCCCCGGACATCTTTACCGGCGCCGGGCCCAGCTCGAGCGCGAACGCGCGCAGCTCGCTGGGGCCCGCGTCCCAGACGACCGAGCCATCTTGGAGCACGGCCTTGCCGATCTCGCGCTCCTGGCCGTCCACTTCGCGCGCGGAGAGGATCGGCACTGCCGCGCTGAGGCGCACGCCCTTCATCGGGGTCCCGAAGTGCTCACGAACGCGAACGATGATCGCGTTCGAGTCCTCGGCCTTCTTGATGGCCTGGATCGAGAACCGTTCGCCCAGGGTCGTGAACAGCGAGAAGGACTTGCCCAGCGCGCCTGCGTGATCTCCAGCGCGGAACGGGAGAATGGGCTGATTGAGACGCGCGGCCTCGAAGGGAGTCGTTTGCCAGGCATCGATGTGGCCGAACAGCGCGTACAGCATGTGGTGCCGGCCGATGTCCTGCGTGGCCTGGTCCTCGTAGCCGCCGTGCGTGCCCGGTGTGTGCAGCAGCGTCAAGCGCACGGTGCTGTCTCCCGGCTTGTCCGCGCCGTACTTGCAGTCGCTCATGACGCTCGTGCCGAAGTCGCCGCTCGCGTCGGTGAGGTCGAACCACTGCTGGAACCCGTACTCGTACTGCTTCTCGTGCATGTTGCCGCGTTCGACGACACCCAGCTGACCGTCGTAGGACGCGATCGGGTTTTTCGCGGTGAGGGGGAAGCTCGCGCGCAGGCTGCGTTCGCGCGAGCGCCAGTCGATCGTCGTGTCGAACTCGACGCGCTCGCCCGAGGCGGCGAGGCGGATGCGCTGCACGAAGATTGAGCCGTTCACCTCGCGCGTGACCTGCAGCGCGACGCGCGCCGGGCCGCGCTCGACGACCTCGACCTTCGCTGGGCCGCCCACGAACTCGCGCGGCGCGAGCTGGCGGTCGGTCCAGTCCTGGTTCCAGGCCGGCCAGTTCCTGGGGTTCTCGTAGCAGAGCTCGAGTCGTGCGGGCGCAGTGAGCAGATCGTGGTGCACTCGCTTGTCCTGGATCGAGCTGACGTCGCCATTGGCGTCGATCGAGACGACGTAGCGCTCATTCTCCAGGTGCTTCTCGTCGACGCGCAGCGCAGAGCTCGTGGCTTCCGACTTGTCCGAGGCGCGCGCGTGGTAGACCGCGAAGCCGACCGAGGGCACGCGCGCCAGGAACGCGATGCGCGTGCCGTTCGCGCCGGCGCCCAGGACCTGCGCGGGGACGGCCTTGCCGTCGGGACTGCTCACGCTCACGCCCTTCCCCGTGCCCGGGATCTCGGCCTCGACCACGTCCTCGCGCTCGATCGAGAGCGGGTTGAAGAGCACCAGCGCCTGTCCCTCGCCGCGCGTGTCGAGCTGCGAGGCCACGACCTCCAGCGAGTCGCGCAGCACGGCCTGGAACTGGTTCGCCGCGAGCAGCTCGTCGTTCCAGGCGTACTCGTAGCCCTTCGCCAGCGCCGTGCCGGAGATGATGTCGTGCATCTGCGAGCCGAGCACGAGCGTCCAGGCGTCCTCGAGCCGCTGCGCGGGGTATGTGCGCGCACCGAGCCAGTTGGCGAGCACCGCGGTCGTCTCGGCCTCGTTCGCCAGGAACTCGTTCTTGCGGTTCCAGCGCTTCATGTAGGCCTGCGAGGTGATCGAGCCGGCCGAGTGCTCGGTCAGCTCGAGTTCGCCCGTGTAGACGGGGAGCTTCTCGCGCTGCACAGGCGTGATCGCCTTGAAGAGCTCGTCCGCGGCGCCCGCGTGCACCGTGACCGGGCCCGGCGGTCTCGAGGCTCTTCTCGACCAGCGCGACCGAAGCCTCCTTGGGCGCGCCGCCGACGTCGCCGGTGCCGTAGTAGTGGTAGTCCGCGAAGAGGCCCGAGCGCGCGCCGTCCTCGTCGATGCGCTTCGACCAGCGCTCGCTGGTGGCGAGGTTCTCCTGCACGTCGCCGTCGTACTGTCCCGGGTTGAGCGCCGCGATCACGCCGTGGCCGTCGGGACCGTTCCACACGCCGACGTTGAACGGAATGCCGACGACCGAGCCCCAGGTGAGCTTCTGCGTCGAGAAGCCCTTCATGCCGCAGTGCGCCAGCACGCTCGGCAGCGCCGCCGGGAAGCCGAAGCAGTCGGGCAGCATGTACTCCTCGCTCGCCACGCCGAACTCGCGCCGGAAGAAGCGGTTGCCGTAGAGCACGTGGCGGATCAGCGACTCGGCCGAGGGCGTGTTGGCGTCGTTCTCGTCCACCGAGGAGCCGGCACGGGAACCAGCGGCCCGCAGCGACGTACTTCTTCAGCTGCTCGTACTCCTCGGGGAAGTACTCCTTGATCATCTGGTAGCGCCGCGAGCCCGATGAAGTTGAAGACGTAGCCCGGGTACTTCTCGAAGAGCGCGAAGTTGTCGTGCAGCGTGTTCGCCAGGTACTCGCGGATCGTCTGCGGGTAGGTCCAGCGCCACTGCGTGTCGAGGTGCGCGTAGCCGACGACGTACAGGTCCTTCGGCCGGGCCGGCTCTTGCGCGGCGGCGGGCTGCTGGAGCAGGGCGCAGGCGAGGATCGTGCTGAGGCTCATCATGGCGTTCATCCTATTCGTTCGGGCGCCAGGCCGAGCTCCTCGGTCAGGCAGCTAAGCACGCTCTGCGCGAGTCGCCTGCGGCGAGCATGCGCTCGCGGAACTCCTCGTGCATCAGCCGGCGCGCCAGCTTCGAGAAGACCTTCATGTGCGTGCCCTGCGCATCGGACTCGCGCATGGCGAGCAGGATCACGCAGCGCACCGGCTGGCCGTCGTTCGAGCCCCACTCGACCGGCTGCGCGAGGCGCAGGACGCCGATCGAGCTGGACGCGACCGCGTCGCTCTTGCAGTGCGGGATCGCGAAGCCGAAGCCCAGCCCGGTCGAGTAGGTCGCCTCGCGCGCCCAGATCGCGTCCTCCAGCGCGCGCGGCTGTTCGGTGCGGCCGGCGGCGAAGAGCGCGCCGACGAGCTCCGCGATCGGCTTCCTCCTTCGTGCCGCTGTCGCGAATCCATGACGATGAACTCCGGCGCCGAGCAGGCTGCTGCGCCGCACCCTGCTCGCGGAAGGCGCGCCACCAGCTCCTCGACTTCGGCCACACTGCCGCGTCCGAGCGCGGCCGCGAGCAGCGCGCGGCAGTCGCAGGCCGAGAGCTGCGCGATCGCGGCCTTGAGCGCGGGGATCTCGGGCGCCGCCATGCTGATCTCGTCCAGTCCCAGCCCGACGAGCAGCGCCAGGTTGCGCGGGCTGCGCGCCATCTCGCCGCACATCCCGATCCAGCGCCCGGCCGCGCGCGCCTCGTCGACGATCTGCTTCAAGCAGGCGCAGGAAGGCCGGGTGGCGTGCGCTGGCGAGATTCGCCGACGCGCGCGTCCTCGCGGTCGACGGCCATGAAGTACTGCAAGAGGTCGTTGGTGCCGATGCTGAAGAAGTCGGCCTCGGCCGCGAGCTCGCGCGATGGCGAAGGCCGCCGAGGGCACCTCGACCATCACGCCCGACGCGCAGCGCCGGATCGTGCTTCTGCCCCGCGGCGTCGAGCTCGGCGCGCGCCTCGACGAGGCGCGCCTTGACCCAGCGCAGCTCGTCCAGCGAGCTGAGCATCGGGACCATCACCCAGATCCGGCCGAAGGCCGAGGCGCGCAGGATCGCGCGCAGCTGCGAGCGGAAGACGCTCTGCGTGCGCGGGGTAGACGCGCAGGCCGCGCAGCCCGAGGAACGGATTCTTCTCCTGCGCGCAGCTGCAGGTACGGCACCGGCTTGTCGCCGCCGACGTCGAAGGTGCGCAGGATCACCGTGCTGCCCGCCGCGGCGCGCGCGGCCTGCAGGTAGATCGCGAACTGCTCCTCCTCGGAGGGCGCCTCGTCGCGATCCATGAAGAGCATCTCGGTGCGGAAGAGGCCGATGCCGTCGGCGCCGCGCGCGAAGGCCGGCAGCGAGCTCCTCGACCGCTGGCGACGTTCGCGCGCGACCTCGAGCGCCTGGCCGTCGCGCGTGCGCGCCGGCGCGCGACGGAAGCGCGCCAGGCGCTCCTCGCGCCGGCGCGAGCGTCGCGCAGCTCGCGCTCGTAGTAGCGCCGCACGCGCAGCCGCGGCTCGGGGATCACGAGCCCGAGGTTGGCGTCGACGACGGCCTCGTGCCGCGGCGCGACGTGCGCGCGCACCTCGGCCACGCCGGTCAGGGTCGGGATGCCGAACGAGCGCGCCAGGATCACCGCGTGCGAGGTCGCGCCGGCGTGCTCGAGCACCAGCGCCTGCAGCGAGGCGCTTGTCGAGCGCCAGGAACTGGCGCGGCGTCGAGGCTCTCGGCCACGACCACCGAGGCCTCGGCGAGATCCAGCTGCGGCGAGCGCAGGCGCGTGCCGTGCATGCGCTCCAGCAGCTGCGAAGCCGATGTCCTCGATGTCGACCGCGCGCTCGCGCACGTAGGCGCTTTCGGACTCGCGCATGCGCGCGGCGAAGTGCGCGGCGGCCTCGGCGACGGCCTGCATGCGCCGAGCGGCCGGCCTCGATCGCGCGCGCCGATGCGCTGCGTCGATGCCGACGTCGCCGAGGATCGAGAGGTGCGCGCGCAGGATGCCCGTCCTCGACCTCCGGCGGGCCGCGCGCCGAGATGCGCGTCTCGAGCGTCGCGCGCACGGCCGCGTTCGCGCGCCGGACCCGTTCGCGCTCCGCGTCGGCGACTGCGCGCGGCGCCTCGAGCAGCTCGGGCGGCACCTGCGCGCCGCCGATCAGCACGACACGGCCCTGGCCGATGCCCGGGCAGACGACGCGTGCCCGCGTACCAGCGCCCGCAGGCGTTGCGCAGGCCGCGCGGCAAGGCAGCGCCGCTCGCGCGGCGCCTCGGCCGGCAGCGGCCTCGTCGCAGACCGGCAGCTCGTTGTCGAGGAAGCCGCGCAGCGTGCGCGCGCGCGCTCTCGGCGTCCGCGCCGGCGATGCGCAGGCGGCAGCGGTCGCCGCTCTTGCACGCCCAGCGCGACCAGCTCGAGCACGCTCTGCGCGTTGGCCGACGGCGCCGCTGCGCCGTTCGTCGAGCGAGATCTCGGCCGCGAAGCGCCCGGCCACGCTCGGCCAGCGTGCTCGCCGGCCGCGCGTGCAGGCCGTTCGGCAGCGGGCAGCTGGAAGAGTGCTCGAGTCTCGAGCCATCGTCAGAGCGCTCGAGCACGCTCTTGGGGTTCTTGATCGCCTCGCGCCACGCGCACCTCGACGATGCTGCTTGCCCGTCGAAGCGCTCGCGCTGCTCGACCTCGATGTCGACGGCGAAGAGCACGACGTCGGCCTCGCGGATGTCCTGCCGCGCTGAGCTCGTTCTCGATGCCCATCGCGCCCTGCGTCTCGACCTTGATCTGGTGGCCCGAGCGCGCTTGCGCGGTCTTCTCGAGCTGCTCGGCGGCCATGTAGGTGTGCGCGATCCCGGTCGGACAGGCGGTCACGGCGACGATCTTCATGCCTGCGGCTCCCTGCGCGGCGCGGCTTGCGCGTGATCGCTTGACGTGTTCGCCGCGAGCGCGGTCACGAGCGTCCCGGCGACGATCGCGAGCACGTACATCAGCCGGTGGTCGACGACCGGCAGCACGATCGGCCCGCCGTGCGGCGCGTGGTCGCCGACGCCGCCCAGCATCGCGATCGACCGAGGCCGTCATCGAGCCCGAGCATGATGCACGGGATCACGCGCAGCGGATCGGCGGCCGCGAAGGGGATCGCGCCCTCGGTGATGCCGATCATGCCCATCGCCGAGCGCCGCGATGCCGGCCTCGCGCTCTTCCTCGGTCCAGCAGCTTGCGCTGCAGGAGCGTCGCCAGCCCCAGGCCGAGCGGCGGCGTGCAGATCGCCGCCGCGCAGGCGCCCATCACGCCGTAGTGGCCCTCCTTGATCATCGCCGCGCCGAAGAAGAAGGCCGACTTGTTCACCGGGCCGCCCATGTCGAAGGCGATCATCGCGCCGAGGATCGAGCGCCAGCACGACCGCGTTGCCCGCCTGCATCGTCTTGCAGCCACGTCCGCGAGGCTGTGCATCAGGTCGGCGATCGGGACGCCGATCACCTTCAGCATCAGCACGCCGACGATCAGCGAGGAGACGATCGGGATGATCAGGATCGGCATGATCGGCTTGACGTAGCTGCGAGACGGGGATCTTCTTGAGCCGCCTCGACGATCCAGCCCGCGATCAGGCCGATCAGCAGCGCGCCGAGGAAACCCGCCTTGCACCTGGCCCGCGAGGTAGCCGCCGATGAAGCCCGGCACGAGCCCCGGCTTGCCGGCGATCGCGTAGGCGATGTACCCGGCGAGCACCGGCAGCAGCAGCGCGAAGGACGCCACGCCGATGTCGAGGATGAGCTTGAGCACCGGCGCGTGCGAGAAGTCCGGGCCCGCGTCGGCGTCATCGGCACGAACGCGATCCCGAACGCGATCATGATCCCGCCGCAGGCGATGAACGGGATCGCGAAGGAGACGCCGGTGAGCAGGTGCTGGCGCAGCTTCTGGAGCGCTTCGATCATTCGTGTCTCCGCTAGAGCTTGACCGGCAGCTTGAGGCGTTTGCCCCCGCGCACGATCTCGAGCTGGATCGTATCGCCCTTCTTGTGCTCCGCGAGCCGGTCGGCCAGATCGCTCACGCGCGCGACCTTCTCGCCGTCCACGGCCACGACCAGGTCGAAGCTCATGCTGCGCGAGGAGGTCCAGCGCGCGGCCTGCAGGCCGGCGCGCCCGGCCGGGCTCTGCGGCTCGACGTCGCGCACGATCACGCCCTCGACCCTGAAGTGGTCGGCCAGCTGGTCGGGTGCCGCCGTGACGCCCAGATCGACCGGCTGCGAGTCGCCCACGCGCAGGAGCCGCGGCACGGTCGCGTTGATCAGGTCCACCGGCACGGCGAAGCCGATGCCGGCGCTGTCGCCGCCGCGCGAGTAGATCGCGGTGTTCATGCCGATCAGCCGGCCGGCGCTGTCGAGCAGCGGCACCGCCCGAGTTGCCCGGGTTGATCGCCGCGTCGGTCTGGATCACGCCGCGGATGATCTTCCGCCCGCCCTCGGGGTCGGTGACGATCTCGCGATTGAGTCCGCTGATCACGCCGGTCGTGAGCGTGTGGTCGAGGCCGAAGGGGTTGCCGATGGCGAAGACCTTCTGGCCGACCTTGAGGTCCTTCGCGGTGCCGACGGGAATCGGCCTGAGCTTTCCGGGCGGCACGTCGATGCGGAACATCGCGATGTCGTGTTCCTTGTCGCCGTAGGTATCGCTGCCCTCGTACTCCGAGCCGTCGGCGAGCGTCACGACGAAGCGCGAGCTGCCGTCGAGCACGTGCACATTGGTCACGATCGTGCCCTTCTCGTCCCAGACGAAGCCCGAGCCCTCGCCGCGCGGGTACTCCTCGGCGCTGAGCCAGAAGCGGTCGAACTGCTTGCGCCGCTCCCAGGTCGTGATGTGCACGACCGAGTCCTTGGCGCGCTCGAAGAGCTCGATGGTCGACTTCTCGTCCTCGGCCAGGTCCCCGCGCGGCGTGACGACGCGCGGCTGCGCCTCGGGCCCGGCGCTCATGAAGCGCCAGCCGAACTGCTGCCAGGCCAGCCAGGCACAGACGCACAGCACGAGCACCAGCAGCGCCCAGGGGCTGCAGGTGAAAAGCGGCGCGCGATCTTCGCGAGACGGGGTGGACATCGGCGGGCGGCATTATGACGGAAGACGCGGCGACTTCCGATACGCTTCCGATTCGTGCATCATGCGCGCGAATGACGACCGTCCCCGCCGAGTCGCTCGGGCAGCTCCTGCCTCTCGGCCAGCGCGCTGCCCTTCGTGGGGATGCTCGCCGCGATCGCCCTCTTCCCGCTCTGCGCGCCGCACTGGTGGGAGCAACAACAAGAACCGGGCGCTGGTCTCCGGCGCCCTGGCGCTGCCCTTCCTCGCCTGGCTGCTGCTCTCCTACGGCGCGCAGGCGCAGCATCCCGTGCAGGAGGCGCTGCTCGACTACGTCTCCTTCATCGCGCTGCTCGGCTCGCTGTTCGTGATCACGGGCGGGATCCACGTGCGCGGCTCGCTGCTCGGGAACGCCGCTGCTCGAACACGGCGCTGCTGGCGATCGGCGCCGTGCTCGCGAACCTGATCGGCACGACCGGCGCCTCGATGCTGCTCGATCCGGCCGCTGCTGCGCGCCAACGAGACGCGCGAGCGACGCAGCGCACATCGTCGTCTTCTTCATCTTCGTGGTCTCGAACTGCGGCGGCCTGCTGACGCCGCTCGGCGATCCGCCGCTCTTCCTCGGCTTCCTGAAGGGCGTGCCGTTCGGCTGGACGCTCTCAGCTCTGGAAGCAGTGGCTGCTCGTGAACGGCCTGCTGCTCGTGATCTTCAACGTCTGCGACCAGCTTCGTCTTCGACCGCGAGGAGCGCGCGCGACCCGGGCTCGCAGCTCGAGGAGGTGCTGCAGCACGAGCCGCTGCGCATCGACGGGCCTGCGCAACGTCTTCCTGCTGCTCGGCGTCGTGGTGGCGATGGTCGTCGCCCGGGCCACGGGCTCGGTAGCGCCGGCGCGGGCACTGGCCGTTCGGCGTGCAGGAGGCGCTGCTGCTCGGCATCGCCGCTCGCCGCCTACCGTGCGACGCCGCGCGCCGATGCACGCGGCGAACCACTTCGGCTTCGGGCCGATCATCGAGGTGGCCGTGCTCTTCGCCGGGCATCTTCGTCACGATGACCGCGCCGCTCGCTGATCCTCAACGCGCGCGGCGCGCGAGCTCGGGCTCGCGCAGCCCTGGCAGTTCTTCTGGGCCGTCGGGCGCTGCTCTCGAGCTTCCTCGACAACGCGCCGACCTACCTGACGCTTCGCGCCACGGCCGCCGGCCAGCTCGGGCATCGCGGTCGAGGACCCGCACTACCTCGGCGAGCTGCTCGCGCAGGGCCCGCGCGCGGCCGAGATCCTCGCCGCGATCTCCTGCGGCGCGGTGTTCATGGGCGCCAACACCTACATCGGCAACGGCCCGAACTTCATGGTCAAGGCGATCGCCGAGAGCGCACGGCGTGAAGATGCCGAGCTTCTTCGGCTACATGGCCTGCTCGTGCGCCGTCCTGCTGCCGATCTTCGTGCTCGTGACGCTCAGCTGCTTCCGCTGAGCTCGAGGCGCTCGAAGGCGCGGCGGATCTCGTACAGCTCCGGCGGCGTGAGCTCGAGCGAACCCGCCGCGGCATTCTCGCGCGCCTGCGCCTCCGTGCGCGCTCCGGCGAGGGCGCAGGTGATCCCCGGCTGCGCCACGGTCCAGGCCAGCACGACCTGCGCGATCGTCGCCTGATGGCGCTGCGCGATCGGGCTCACGAAACGCTCGAGCGCGGCATTGACCCGCTCGCGGTTCTCGCGCGTGAACGTGGCGCGCTTGTGGCGCCCGTCGGTCAGCGGGAAGGCGCGCTCGGCCGTCACCGTGCCCGTCAGCAGGCCCTGCTCGAGCGGCGAGTAGACCACCAGCCCGATGCCCTGCTCGCGGCACCAGGGCAGCACGTCGTGCTCGATCTCGCGCGCGACGAGCGAGTACTTCGGCTGGTTGCTGGCCAGCGGGATCGCGCCGAGCTCGAGCTGCGCCTCCTTCATCAGCCCGGGCGTGAAGTTCGAGACGCCGATCGCGCGCAGCTTGCCCTGCGTGACGAGCTGCGCCAGCGCCCCCATCGTGTCCGCCAGCGCCGTCGTCGGATCGTGCCAGTGCACCTGCAAGAGGTCGATGTAGTTGGTCCGCATCCGCCACAGGCTCTGCTCGACCTCCTTCGCGATCGAGTCCGGCTTGCAATTGCGCCAGATCTCGCGCGGCTTGCCGTCCAGGCCGGCCGTCTTGAAGTACAGCGTGCCGCGCGGGTCGTCCCAGCGCAGGCCCACCTTCGTCATCAGCACGACCTGCTCGCGCCGGCCCGCGATCGCGCGGCCGACGACCTCCTCGGAATGGCCGAAGCCGTAGACCGGCGCCGTGTCGATCGCGTTCATGCCGGCGTCGATGCCGGCCCCGATCGCGCGCACCGCCGCCTCGTCGTCGCTGCCGCCCCAGTTCCAGCCGCCGATGGCCCAGGCGCCGAAGACGATCGCGGGGACCTGGAGGTCGCTCTTTCCAAGTTTGCGTCGGATCATCGCCGCGCGATTGTACGCAAGCGGGGCTGCACCGGACCCCGTCCAGCACAGCCCCGCGCGCGTTTCACTTGGTCCAGACGACCGCGACTGCGTTCGAGAGGTTGAACCCGCCGCCGACGGGCGGGGCGCAGAAGGCTGCCCGCGGGTCGCGGTAGTACACCTGGTAGAAGCGCTGGTCGCCGGGCGCGATCCGATCACCGAGCATCGTGGAGCGCACAGTGATCGGCGGCTCGTGCGCCGCCGGAATGCTGACCATGCCGCCGATGGCGTTCTGCGTGTACAGGCGGGTCACCGTCCCGCCCACGCAGCGCAGACCGTCTCCGAAGATCGCCGGCCGGTCGGTGACCGTGCCCTGCAGCAGGACGCTCATGGCCGTGGGCAGTTCGCCGCTGGCGTCGAGCTGCAGGGTGTCCCGCGAGATCGCGGGCTGACCGCTGGCCCACAGCTGGGCGCCGCCGGTGAGGGCCGAGTTCTGGCAGCCGCGACCGGGCGCGCCCGTGTTGTCGCACGGGCAGGGCGCGAGACTGCCGTCGCCGAAGCAGAAGCCCACCGCAACGGGGGCGGAACCCGGCAGCGTACTGACCGGGGGATATTGCTTCGGGGTCTGGGCAGCGGCACTCGCCGCGAGCACGAACGCGGCGACGCACACGGAGCCGATGTGAGCATGAATACGTACCATGACGACTACTCCTCGAGACCGGGCGCGCGGCACCAGGCCTCGCGTGCCGGCACGTTGCCGACACGCGCGGGGCCGGCCGCGGACGCATCGATCTGTTAGGCCCCTGCTCTAGCCCGCGCGGCGGGGCCGGCTCATCGGGCTCAACTGGGCAGCGGCGCGTGCGCAGGTCCGCAGGCGTCTACCTGCTTGCGCGGTGTCCGTGCCCGGACGCATGACCACTGCGACGGGTTGCTTCACCCGCCCCAGAGGATGCGCAGCGCGTTGGTGGCGTTGAAGGCTCCGCCTTGAGGCGTGGGACAGAAGTTCGCATCCGGGTCGCGATAGTAGACCTGGTAGTAGCGAACGGTCCCCTGCAGGATCGTGTCGCCGAGCGCTGCGGAGCGCGCGGAGATCGAGAGGTCGCCGGCCTGCGGTACGCTGATCACGCCGCCGACAGAGTTCTTCACGTACATGCGCTTCAGCGCGCCGCCCGTGCAGCGCAGGCCGTCACCGAAGTGCGTGGTCGCGCTGGCCGCATCGCCCTGGAGCACGATGCTCGGGGCGCTCGGTCGCTCGCCGCTGGACGTGAGCTGCAGCGTGTCGGCCGCCAGGCTCGCGCTGCCGCTCTGAGCGAGCAGCGCGCCGCCCGTCGTGGCGGAATTCTCGCAGCCGTGGCCGGGAGCGCCGCTGTTGCTGCACGGACACGGGACGAACGAGCCGTCGCCGAGGCAGAAGGAAAAGACCGGAACCACATCGAGACGTCCGACCGAGTGCGCCGAACCGGCCGAGAGCTGGGCCCAGGTGAAGCCCATCGGCGTGGGCGTGTTGCACTGGCCATAGTCGTTGTTTCCCCACGCCACGACAGAGCCATCGCTGCGGCGTGCGAGCAAGAAATTGTCGCCGGCGGCGAGATCGACGTACGTCAACCCGGTCGGGAGCGCAGGCACGGTGCACTGGCCGAAGTAGTTGTCACCCCAGGCGATGATCTGCCCATCGCTGCGCAGCGCTGCGCTGAACCCCGTGCCGCTGTATCCATAGCTGTAGCCGTAGTAGGCGAGGATGGCCCCCTCGCCGTTGCCGGCGACCGCCTTGGCGTAGGTGAGGCCGGCAGGGAGCGGCGGCACGTCGCACTGGCCAAGGCTGTCGTCGCCCCAGGCCAGGATCGAGCCGTCGCTCAGACGCGCCAGCGAGTGCGTTCCGCCTGTGGCCAGTTGAACGCACCTGAGGCCGGCGGGCAGCGCGGGCACGTTGCACTGGCCCCAGCTGTTGTCGCCCCAGGCCAGAATCGACCCGTCGCTCAGGCGCGCAAGCGTGTGTGCGGACCAGTAGATGTCCATCCCTCCCGCCGCGAGTTCGACGTACGTCAGACCAGGTGCCAGCACGGGCACGTCGCACTGTCCGAACGAATTGTCTCCCCAGGCCAGGGCCGAACCATCGCTGAGTCGAGCGACGCTGAAGCTCGGGCCCGCCGTCACCTGCTCGCAGCTCAGCCCGCTCTGCAAGACGGGCACGCTGCACTGACCCCAGTCGTTGTCTCCCCAGGCCACAAGCGAGCCGTCGCTGATGCGCGCCAGGGTGTGGCCAGTCGGGTGCCAGGCTCCGAAGTACCAGTAGCCGTACCACTGCCAGCCGCCACCCGCCGCGACGTCGACGAATGCCAGTCCGGGCCCCAGGGTAGGCACGTTGAACTGCCCCGAGCCGTCGTCCCCCCAGACGCGGAGACTGGAAGCCAGCGACACCTCGCACTGGTCGAGGATGCCGTTTCCGTTCCAGTCGAGCTGCGGGTTCGACACGATCTCGCAGGAATCGATCGATCCGTTCGCATCGCAGTCGATCGCCCCCTGTGCGAGGTCGCAGGAGTCCAGCACGCCGTTGCCGTTGCAGTCGAGTTGCGGATTCGATGCGATCTCGCACGAATCCACCAGACCGTTGCCATTGCAGTCGAACGGTGCTCCCTGGGCGATGTCGCAGGCGTCGAGGATCGTGTTCCCGTTGCAGTCGAGCGCAGGGCTCGAAGCGATTTCGCACGAGTCCAGGAGCCCGTTGGAGTCGCAGTCGACCTGCACGCCCTGCGCGAGGTCACACACGTCGAGTATTCCATTGCCGTTGCAGTCGAGCTGCGGGTTCGAGGCGATCTCGCACGAGTCCAGCAGGCCATTTCCATTGCAGTCGCGGGCGCCGTGATTGATGTCGCACTCGTCCGGGATCGAGTTGCCGTTGCAGTCCAGCGATGCTCCGATCTGGATGTCGAGCAGGTCGGCAACCCCGTTGTGGTTGCAGTCAGCCGGTCCCACGCGCGCAAGGCTGTGATAGGCGCCCGCTGCCAGCTCGGCGTAGACCGTACTCGGCGGCGGTTGGGGCACGTTGCACTGGCCGTAGCCGTTGTGTCCCCAGGCCACCACCGCAGCGTCGCTGCGGCGGGCCACGCTGTGCTCGTAGCCGGCCGCGACTTCAACATAGGTCACTGCGGCCGGCAGGATCGGGACATTGCACTGGCCCCAGGTGTTCCGCCCGAACGCGACGACCGTGCCGTCGCTGCGCAGCGCCAGGTTGTGGTCCCTGCCCGCCGAGACCTGGACGTACGAGACGCCGGGCGGCAGCAGGGGCACGCTGCATTGACCGTAGACATTGCTTCCCCATGCGACGAGCGTGCCGTCGCTGAGGAGCGCGATCGTGTGCTGGTAGCCCGCCGCCACCGCGACGTACGTCATGCCGAACGGCAGCATGGGCACGGCGCACTGGTTGCTCGAGTTGTCTCCCCAAGCCACTGCAGTCCCGTCGCTCAAGCGGGCGATCGCGTGATAGGTTCCGCACGCGACCTCGACCCAGTTGAGACCAGCCGGCGGCGCGGGCACGTTGCACTGA
Organism: uncultured Planctomycetota bacterium; assembly: GCA_963829015.1. Taxonomy (GTDB): domain Bacteria; phylum Planctomycetota; class UBA1135; order UBA1135; genus JADJLZ01. The sequence goes on from CAWHGR010000003.1 coordinate 499,153, forward strand.
CCGAAGAGGTTGTCTCCCCACGCGACGAGCGAGTTGTCGCTCAGGCGAGCCACGTTGTAGTTGAGCCCAGCATCGATCTCCACGAAGCTCAGCCCCGGCAGGAGCGCCGGAACGTTGCACGCGCCGTACCAGTTCGGTCCCCAGGCGACGACCGAGCCGTCGCTGAGGCGCGCGAGGCCGTGATACGAGCCCGAAGCGACTTCGAAGTACTCCAGCCCAGGCGGCGGCGCGGGCACGTTGCACTGGCCGAACGAGTTGTCACCCCAGGCGACGAGTTGCGACTGCGCGTGCGAGACCGGGTCGAGCGTGGCCAACAGACACAGCGACGAAAGAGCGATGCGAGCGAGCGAGTTCTTCACGAGACGTCTCCCTGGAGAGGAGACGCACACGGCCAGCGCGAGGCTCGCCGGCACTGTGCCGGCGTGTGGGAGCTACAGCCCGTGCGATGCCCTCTCCGCGTGGGATTGTATTCAGCCGCGGGAATTCCCGCCATCTGCCGCCCGACCCGCTCTCGAGCGCACGGCGCACCCGCCGCGCGCGAAGAATCGAAGCGGAAATCCCGCTGAATTCCGAGCCTTGAGCGCTCGGTGGACGACCGTCTCCCGCCAACTCACCCGCCCCAGAGGATGCGCAGCGCGTTGGTGGCGTTGAAGGCCCCGCCTTGAGGCGTGGGACAGAAGTTCGTGTCCGGGTCGCGATAGTAGACCTGGTAGTAGCGGAAGGTCCCCTGCAGGATCGTGTCGCCGAGCGCCGCGGAGCGCGCGGAGATCGAGAGGTCGCCAATCTGCGGCACGCTGATCACGCCGCCGACCGCGCTCTTCACGTACATGCGCTTCAACGCGCCGCCCGTGCAGCGCAGGCCGTCGCCGAAGTGCGTGGTCGCGCTGGCGGCGTCGCCCTGCAGCACGATGCTCGGAGCGCTCGGGCGCTCGTTGTTGGACGTGAGCTGCAGCGTGTCGGCCGCGAGGCTCGCATTGCCGCTCGACGCGAGCAGCGCCCCGCCCGTCGTGGCGGAGTTTTCGCAGCCGTGGCCGGGAGCGCCGCTGTTGCTGCACGGGCATGGGACGAACGAGCCGTCGCCGAGACAGAAGGAGAACACGGGCGCCGCCTCGAGACGTCCGACAGCGAAGGTCGCGCCCGCCGAGAGCTGGGCCCAGTCGAACCCACTCGACGCCGGCACGCTGCATTGGCCGTAGATGCAGTCGCCCCAGCTCACGACCGATCCGTCGCTGCGGCGCGCGAGCATGAAATGTCCACCGGCGGCGAGGTCGACGTACGTCAGCCCGGCCGGCAGCGCAGGCACGTTGCACTCGCCGAAGTAGTTGTCGCCCCAGGCGATGATCTGCCCGTCACTGCGCAGCGCAGCGCTGTACCCCGTGGCGCCATGCAGACCGCCGTAGTACCAATCCCACCCCTCGCCCGTGCCGGCAGCCACCTTGACGTAGCTGACTCCGCTCGGGAGCACGGGCACGTTGCACTGGCCGTAGGTGTCATCGCCCCAGGCAAGAATCGAACCGTCGCTCAATCGCGCCAACGCGTGGAATGCTCCGCCTGAAAGCTGTGTGCAGGCAATTCCAGTGGGCAGGGGCGGCACATTGCACTGGCCGTAGGAATTGTCACCCCAGGCCAGGATCGAACCGTCGTTCAGGCGGGCGATCGTGAAGGGGCTGTACGCCCAATCCACGGTCCCGCCCGCTGCGAGTTCGACGAATGCCTGCCCCGGCAGAACCGCAGGCACGTTGCACTGACCAAAGGAGTTGTCTCCCCAGGCCACAGCCGAGCCGTCGCTCAGGCATGCAACGCTGAAGGTCGGGCCCGCGTCCACTTGCACGTAGGTGAGACCAGTGGGCAGCGCCAGCACGTCGCACTGGCTCCAGGTGTTGTCGCCCCAGGCCACTGCCGAGCCGTCGCTGAGACGGGCGATCGTGTGCCCGACCGGAAACCAGTAGCTCCCCCAGGACCCGCTCTGAATGGTGTAGGTCCCCCCCGCCGCGACGTCGACGTACCACACTCCGGGCGCCAGCGCAGGCACGTTGCATTGCCCCGATCCGTTGTCGCCCCAGCCAAGAACACTGGAAATCACGGCGACTTCGCACTGGTCGAGGACGCCGTTCCCGTTCCAGTCGAGCTGCGGGTTGCCGGCGATCTCGCAGGCGTCGATCGCTCCGTTGCTGTCGCAGTCGACCGCACCCTGGACGATGTCACACGAGTCGAGCACGCCGTTGAGGTTGCAGTCGAGCGACGGGTTCGACGCGATCTCGCACGAGTCGATCGCACCGTTGCTGTCACAGTCGAACAGCGCTCCCTGCAAGAGGTCGCACGAATCGAGCCTGCCGTTCCCATTGCAGTCGAGCGCAGGGTTCGACGCGATCTCGCACGAGTCGATCACGGCATTGCCGTCGCAGTCGAAGGTCGCTCCCTGCGCCAGGTCGCACTCGTCCGGGACGAAGTTGCCGTTGCAGTCGGCCGAAAATCCTCCCTGGATGTCGAGGTTGTCGGTGATTCCGTTGCCGTTGCAGTCGAGCCAGCCCGTGCGTGCCAGCGTGAAGTTCGCGCCTGCCTCGAGGTCGACAAAGCCGAGGTACGGCGGCGGGACGATCACGTTGCACTGGCTATAGCCGTTGCTGCCCCAGGCGAGCACCTGGCCGTCGCTGCGTCGCGCCACGCTGTGATTCGAACCAGCCGAGACCTCGACGTACTGCACACCGCTCGGGAGCGCCGGGACGTTGCACTGGCCGTCGGTGTTCAATCCCCAGGCGACGACGGAGCCATCGTTGCGCCGGGCAACGCTGTGGTAGAAGCCGGCCGACACCTCGACATAGCCAAGACCGCTGGGGAGCGCGGGCACGTCGCATTGACCGGAAAAGTTCTGCCCCCATGCGAGCACCGAGCCGTCGTTGAGCCGCGCCAGGCAGTGGCGCCCACCGGCCGACAACTCCACGAAGCTGAGACCTGCTGGAGCCACAGGCACGTTGCACTGGCCGAAGGTGTTGTCTCCCCAGGCCACGAGCGTCCCGTCGCTGAGGCGTGCGACGACGTAGGACGCACCGGCCGACACCTCGACATAGGTGAGGCCCGCCGGAAGAGCGGGCACGTTGCATTCGCCGTCGCTGTTGATGCCCCACGCGAGGACCGAACCGTCGCTGAGGCGCGCGACGCTGAAATTGAAGCCCGCGTCGACCTCGACGTAGGAAAGGCCCGGCGCAAGACTCGGCACGTCGCACTCTCCGAACCAGTTCGGACCCCAGGCCACGACCGAGCCGTTGCTGAGAAGCGCGAGGCCGTGAGCGCCGCCCGCGGCCAGTTCGACAAAGTCCAGACCCGCTAGCGGAGCAGGCACGTTGCATTGGCCGCTGGAGTTCTGTCCCCAGGCCTCGAGCACGAGCTGGGGCTGCGCCTGCGAAATCGGGACGAAGACGGACAACACACCCAGCGACGACAGAGCGATGCGAGCGAGCGAGTTCTTCACGAGACGTCTCCCTGGAGAGGAGACGCACACGGCCAGCGCGAGGCTCGCCGGCACTGTGCCGGCGTGTGGGAGCTACAGCCCGTGCGATGCCCTCTCCGCGACGGATTGTAGGGGCCGGGCCGTCTTCCCGCCATTGGCCGATCCGGCGCCCCCACGCGCCGCGGCAGAGCCCGGATCGAAGGAGAAATCCCGTGGAAAAGTGCGGGTCAGGAATCCGGCAGCGTGGCGCGCTCGTCTTTCCTGAAGACGAAGCGCTGGTAGCCGAACGAAACCAGCAGCAGCGAGATGGCCAGGCCGAGGAAGCTCGCCACACGGTACAGGCCCTGCAGTTCGGAGAGATCGTAGAGGAACAGCTTCCCGATCACGATCACCAGCAGCACCAGACTCGCCCAGCGCAGCCCGCTCTGCTTCCTGCGCATGCCCAGCGCGAGCAGCGCCAGCGCATATAGGGCCCAGCTGACCGAGACCGCGACCTCGCGCGGCTGGTTGTGCGGCCAGAAGAGCGCGAAGTGCTCGCGCTCGGCGAAGGCCTGGTGCACCTCGACCGTCAGCCACAGCAGCGCGACGAGCAGGCCCGCGGTCACGCAGACGATGCGTGCGGACTTCTCGAGCAGCGCGCCGGCCGCGAGCAGCGCCAGCGCCGGCAGCAGGTACTCGAAGGCGTGCGCGTCGAGCAGCACGCGCGCAGGGCGCTCGAACGAGCCCTGGCCGTCGACGAGCACGCTCTTGAACGAGCACACGGCGGCGGCCGCGACCGCGACGGCCAGAGCCGGCGTGAAGCGCTTGCGGCGCCAGAGCCAGGCGGCGCCCGCGCAGATGAGCGCGCTCCACACGACCAGCACGCCGCGGTCGGCCCACAGCGGCACGATTCCGCTGGCGCACACGATCGCGGCCAAGAGCGGCCAGAGCGCACTCGTCGCCTGTGCGCCGCGCCAGAGCCACGCGCAGATCGCGAGCTCGGCGAGCGCGAAGGGCACGGGGATCCACAGGTTCCCGCTGGAACCCTGCAGGTTGCCGATCGCGTTGCCCACGTCGGGCACCCAGAAGAGCGGGATCGCGGCGGCCGCGATCCACGCGCCGCGGCTCGAGCTCCAGCGCCGCTTCTGCAGCGGCAGCCAGGCGCCGAGCAGGGCCAGCGAGACGAGCGCCGAGACGAGCTCGTCGTTCCAGCTCTTGCGCAGGAGCTCGCTCGAGTTTCCCACCCAGGCCTGGCTCACGGCGCAGACCAGCGCGCTCAGCAGCACGACGACCCAGGCTCCCGCGCCCGTCGCGCCGAAGCAGCCGATGGCCGCGAAGAAGAGCAGCGGCAGGCGCGCGCCCAGGCCCGTCGGTGCGCTCGTCTCGCCGGTCAGGTAGAGCGAGAGCCAGCAGGCGAACCACGAGCCGAGCGCGATCCCGAGCAAACCTGCGCGCGCACCCTCGCGACCGAACCAGGCCAGCGACGCGAACACCGCGGCCAGCAGCACGGCCGCGGAGAGCTCGATCGTGCGCGGCTCGAGCGCGGGGAACTGCGCGGCGTGCGACCAGCTCCACCACAAGAGTCCGAACACCGCGATCGGAGCCGCTGCGAAGGACACCCACGCGAGCCGCCGCGAGGCCGACACGCGCACCAGCGCCAGAGCCAGGCCCGCGAAAAGCATGACGAAGGGCCAGGGTCCCGCGCGGTTCGAGTTGGTGCAGGCGACGAACCCCACCAGCGCGAGTCCTGCGCAGGCTACCAGCCAGGCGTCCTCGAGCCCGCGCGCGGCCAACTCCGCGAGCCGGCTGCGGCGCCACTCGCGCCCGAGCGCGAAGACGCATGCGAGCGAGAGCGAGCAGATCGCCAGCTCGGACGCGCGCGCTCCGTCGAGCTCGCGCGAGAGCACCCAGACCAGCGTGATCGCAGCGGCACCCGCGGCGGCGCCGGCCGGCACCAGCGCCGCTCCCTGGGCGCGCGCGAGCCAGATGCTCGCGGCCGAGAGCAGCGCGCCCAGCAGCGCCAGCGGCCAGAGGTGGAAGCCGACGTCGTCCTGGCCCGCGAAATACAGCGCGAAGAGGAAGGGCACGAGCACCGCGCCCGCCTGCGAGATCAGCCAGCGACCGCGCTCGCTCCTCGAGGCGATCGTGCTCGCGACGACGAACAGCAGCGCGAAGAGGGCCAGGAAGACCAGCGCGACCGGCAGCTCGTGCGGGCCCATCCTCTTCGCGACCCAGAGCGCCATGATCAGCAGCGAGCCGGCCAGGCCCCACAGCCCCAGCATCGGCCAGCGCTTGCGCCCGGCCACGAACAGGAAGCCGAGGTCGAGCACCAGGATGTAGGCGAACAGTCCGATCGGCCGGTCCGCGTTCTCCGACACGAGCAGCGGCGTCGCGAAGCCGCCCGTCAGTCCGAGCCAGGCGATCAGCTGCGAGCCCGCGGCGAACGAGAGCCAGCACGAGAGCGCCGTCACCAGCGCCATCGCGGCGAAGCACACCAGCGAGGGCAGGATCCCCAGCGCGTGCGCAGCCCAGAAGGCGGCGTACAGGATCACGGCGCCCGCGCCGGTGATCGCATTGCCCGCGAGCTCGTAGTCGCGCTTGCGTGCGATCTGCCCGCCGAACATCGCGCCGCCGCCGACGACGACGCCGAGCAGGACGCGCATCTCCTTGGTGATCAGCCCGTGCTGGATCGAGTACTGGAAGAAGAGCACGCCCGCGACCGCGAGGAAGATCCCGCCCAGCACCGCCGCGCCGCGCACGCCCAGCCAGCGCTCCCACTCGATGCGCGGGCGCGGAGCAGCGGCGACGGGTGAAGGCTTGGGGAGTTCGACCGGCAGCGGCGGCGGAGTCTCCACCGGGCGCGACACGCTGACCGGAGCAGGCGCCGGCTTCGGCGGGCTGGGTGCCGCCACCACCGGCCCGCGACCTTCGAGTTGATCGATGCGCCGCTGCAGCTCGCGCAGGCGCACCCAGAAGATGATCACGGCCACCGGCACCAGCGCGAGCAGGCACAGGGCTGCGAGCCCAACCAGGATCAGGACGGGATCCAACGCCCGGCGATCATCCGCGTGCGCCGGGCACGATGCAACCCTGCCGCACGAGCCTAGTCGTCAGCCACGTCGTAGCTCATCCCGTGCGCGAGCAGGCTCATGCGCATGCCCATGGCGGCCTGGCGCAGGCCCTCCTTGTCCTGGACTGCGTCTGCCTTGCGCGCGTCGATCACGAGCACGGTGCTCTCGCCGATCACCTTGAAGCTGGTGCCGTGGACCAGGATCGCGGTGCGCTCGTCGATCCCGATGCCGATCAGCTTCTTGTGGTTGTCGAGCACGCAGGAGAGCAGGCGGTTGAAGCGTCGGCGCTTGAAGAAGTGCTGGTCGACGATGGCCCAGTCGATCAGCCCGAGACCATCCTCGGTGCGCACGGTCTCCGCCAGGACATTGCCCGGAACGCCCTCGTCGCCCGTGTCGCCGACGTACTCGCCGGTGATCATCTTGCCGGACATGACCGCAGCGCCCGCGCTGGTGCCGCCGATGACGGCGCCCTCCTGGTAGCGTTTGCGGATCGCCGGCGGCAGCTGCGCTCCGAGCGCTTCCATGAGGCGCTTCTGCACGCCGCCCGGGAACCAGATGATGGTCGCCCACTTGACGGCTTCGAGCGCGCCCGCCTCGTCCTTCTTGACGTCGGCCACCACGCGCACGTTGCCCGGTTCCACGCCGTTCTCACGCCAGGCCGCGGCCGCGCTCTCGCCCGTGTCGGGCAGCTCGGAGGCCTGCGGGAAGATGACCACCTTCGCGGCCTCGCCTTTGGGGATGTGGTCGAGCGCGCTCTTGTACATGTCGGCGGTGGTGCCGCCGCCGCCGACGATCAGGAGGTAGCCCTTGGACTCCACGCGGCTGGCATTCTCGGCCGGCGGACCGAGTGAGAGGCTGGTGGAGGAGACGCAGCTGGTCGCGCAGACGAGGAGCGCGATGAGCAGTTGGATCGGGAGAAGACGGCGCATGAACGAAGACTCCACTTGCCAGGCGCCGCAGATCCTACCCGCCCGGAGGCCCGCTCAGGCGTGCTTGCGCAGCAGACGCTCGACTTCGGCACCAGAGGGCAAGGCCTGCGCACCGCGGCGGAGGACCTTGAGGGCCGCCGCGGCCTGCCCGAACATCACTGGATCCGCGTGTCCCCGTGCCAGCGCCGCCGCGAAGGCCCCCACGAAGCAGTCGCCCGCGCCGACCGTGTCGACCGCGCGCACCCGAAAGGCCGGGCGCAGACCGTTCTCCCCGGAATCGCCGCCGCACCACACGCCGCGCGCGCCCAGCGTGACGATCGCGCGCCCGGCGCCCATGCGCTCCAGCGCCAGGACCGCCTTGCGCGGGTCCTTGTGGCCGGTGAGCTGCTCGGCCTCGATCTCGTTGGGGATCACGACGTCCACGCCGCGCAGCGAGACCTTGCGCGCCGGCGCAGGGTTGAGGATCAGCGTCTTGCAATCCGGCCGCTCGTAGCGCGTCTCGAGCTGCAGCAGCGCGATGTCGTGCTGGCCGGCGGGCCGGAAGAGCGCGTTCGCGCCGGGCGCGAGCGCGATCGAGTTGCGGCCCTGGCTGTCGGCGAGGATCAGCGCCACGCCGCTCGCGGCCTCTACCGTGCGCAGGCCGCGCACGTCGACACCGCGCGCGCGCAGGTTTTCGCGTGCCGCGGTGCCGTTCTCGTCCGCACCGACGCAACCGAAGAAGCGCACGCGCGCGCCAAACGCCGCCGCGGCGACGGCCTGGTTCGCGCCCTTGCCGCCGAAGGTGCGCGTGAACTCGCCACCGCCGACGGTCTCCCCCACGGCGGGGATGTGCTCGGCGCGCAGCACGAGGTCGATGTTGACGCTGCCGAGGACACTGATCGTGCGCATCAGAGTGTTTCCCCGAACCGCTCGAGCAGCAGCGTCGCGAAGCCCGCGCCGCAACTCTCGAGGTAGCAGTTGCCGTTGAGGAAGCTCGACTTGCGCGTGCGTGTCGTCGGAGAGAACCCGTGCAGGCCCGCCTCCTCGTGGATGTAGTGCGCCTGGCCGAAGGGGCCTTCGCGCGTGAGCTCCTCGATGCGCGCGAGCCAGCGCGCGACGAGCTCGCCTTCGCCGAACTCGAGCAGCACCTCGGCCACGCGCGCGGGCCAGCCGTCGTAGGAGCCGGTCGCCTGGTGGTCGGCGCGGTAGGTCTGGAAGCTGGGCAGGAACTTCGTCAGCGCGTTGGGATCCTTGGGCGAGAGCGCGTAGAGCCAGTCGTCGGTCATCAGCTCGTCGCGCACGAAGGCGAGCATGCCTTTGCGCACTTCGGGCGGGAGATCCCTGGGCATCGAGCGGCCGACGTAGACGAAATCGAGCACGGTCTTGACGATGCGCCGCTCGCCGTCGGGCTGCAGGCAGGCGAATGGGCCGCCGGCGTAGAGGCCGAGGACCTCCTGCGCGAGCGCGTCGGCCTGCCGCGCGAGGTTCGCATCGCCCGTCAGGCTGGCGACGAAGCGCAGACCCTTCACATTCAGCGCGTTGAAGGCCGCGATCTTGTGCTCGTAGGTGCTGACGCACTCGAGGATGTTCTCGTAGGGCCCGTAGTCGGTCAGCCCGGGCTTGCAGCAGCTCTTCAGGTAGTCGATGCGCGCGAGCGCCCAGGCCTTGTCGCCGGTGATGCGCACGTAGTCCTCGACGCACGAGAGAAACGCGCCCGGGTTGACGCCGTAGCCCATGCCCGCGCCGCGGCCGGTGACGGTCTCGAAGCCCCAGCTCTTGTGCAGATCGACGCGGATCATCGCCTCGAGCAGCTCGCGCAGGACTTTCGGATCGAGGCGCGCGAGGATCGGGGCCTGGAACTCGAGCTCCCACAGGAAGAGCGTCGTCATGCCGCCCTCGGGCCCGCCCCAGACGTAGGCGCGCTCGAGCGGCGCGAACTCGCCGCCGTTCCAGATGCACTGGCCGCCGGTGGCGATGCTCGCGCGGCGCGAAGGGGCGGGCAGGTTGCGCCGGCAGTTGAGCAGCGAGAGCACGCTCATCGAGTAGAGCCGGTCCAGCGGCCCGTCGCGGCGCGGCAGCGCGCCCGAGAAGTGCTTGTTGCCCGGCGTGAAGGCCGCCTCCCAGACCTCGTCCCAGGTCTCCTGCGCGTTCTTCCAGCCGACGCCCGGCTGCAGCACGGCGTACTCCTCCTCGCAACCCTGCACGCCCCACCACACCACGAGGTCGCCGGGGTTGGCCTGGAACTCCGCCACGCCGACGCGGCCGCGCGCGCAGGGCTCCTCGCCGTCGAGCCAGGCCTGCAGGTCGCGGTAGACCGCGCGCAGGCCGGGCACCTGGAACCGCGCGCGCCCGAAGGTCTTCGTGTCGTCGAGCTCGAAGCCGCCCTCGACCTCGCGCACGTTGCGCATCGGCACGTCCTCGGGCGGCAGGTTCCAGTAGTCGCTGAAGCGCCAGACGCGCGGCAGCCCGCCGAAGACGAGGTAGAAGCGCCCGGCGCGCTCGAAGCGGATGCGCTGCATGACCGCGGGCTTGCCGGCCGGCATGCGCGTCGCGCTCTCGATGCCGCCGCCGCGGCGCTCGATCTCGTAGGCCTTCCAGCGGTACTCGACGGGCGTGCGCACGCGCCGGATGCGATCGCCCTCGCGCTCGTAGAGCAGCGCGCAGGCCGTGCTCATGCCAGTCGGCGGGCAGATCCAGTTCTGGATGCCCGTCGGGCTCCAGGCCGCCTGCAGCAGGCCGTGGAAGTTGGTGATCGCGGGCAGCGCGAAGTGCTCCTCGGCCGCGGGCGCCAGCCAGTCGCTCGCGAGTTCGTCCAGCGTCTTCATGGCCCGTGAGCGTATTCCCGGAGGCCCTCCGCGCTACAATCCTCGCTCGGAATCCGCATGCTCATGATCCACGCGCTGCTCGCCCTCGTACCCCTCTGCCTCCCCTCCCTCGCGCAGAAGAAGGACGCTCCCGCGCCGGCCAAGCCGCAGGGCGTGTCGAAGGAGTTCCGCGACCTGGGCCTGACGATCACGTTGCCCGCGGGCCTCATGGAGCTGCACGAGCTGCAGGTGCAGGGCAGCGACCAGCTGCGTCAGCACTGGGCGGCCAAGCTCGGCAGCGTCGAGCTCGACATCCAGCTCTGGGCCATGCCCGCCGAGCGCTTCGGCTTCGAGGAGCCCGAGGACGTGATCGACGTCCTGCTCTACAACCTGCGCGAGGTGCGCAGCGGCGACTCGAGCTTCTCCTTCAGCGAGCAGGGAGTGGTGCAGGGCAGCCTGGGCATCCCCGGCTACGCCTCCACCGCGCGCGGCGACCTGCGCGATCCCGAGGGGACCAAGGTGCTCGGCACGCGCTTCTACATGGGCGGCATCGTGACGGGCTTCGGCTACTCGCTCGAGGTGATCGCGACGCCCCCACCGGCGGACGACGACGTCAAGATCATCCAGGAGTTCTTCGAGAAGGGCGTCACGTACAAGGGCGTGAAGCGCGATCCGAAGTGGACCGACGCGGAGGCCAAGGCGCGCTGGGAGTCGGACGTGCCGACCAAGCTCGCCAAGGAGCTCGCGCAGGTCGTGCGCACCGAGCACTACATCATCCTGACCAACTCGGGCGGCCGCGGCGCGGGCGAGAAGTTCGGCGAGCAGATGGAGAAGAACTACCAGGCGATCCTGAAGACCTTCCCCTTCAAGGACGCGCCCGGCCGGCGCCTGATGCCGATCTTCCTGTTCACGAACTCGGACGACTACTACGAATTCTTCGCCAAGCAGTTCAAGACGGACGTCGAGGAGGCGCGCAAGTCCAAGGGCGTCGCCTACGAAGACTGGTACGCGACCTACTTCGAGGCCAAGAACGACCCGGTGCACATCCACGAGGGCACGCACCAGATCTTCCGCAACCGCATGCGCCTGCCGGGCGGGGGCTCGTGGTTCCAGGAGGGCGTGGCCGAGTACATGGCGACCAGCAAGAACGACCGCAACGTGGCGGCCAACACGGTCAAGAAGGGCAAGCACACCGCGCTGGTCGACTTCGTCAAGATCAAGTCGCTGCTCTTCAGCGCCAAGGAGGACAAGAAGGGCGGCGACGAGGCGGCCGGGCACTACGAGCTGGCCGCGTTGCTGATCGAGTTCCTGCACGAGAGCAAGTTCGGCAAGGACAAGTTCCAGGACTTCGTGCACACCGTCGGGCTGGCGGCCCGCAACAGCCCGGCCGCCATCGAGCGCGCCGTGAAGTCGGTGTATGGCACCGACCTCGCCGGCCTCGACAAGCAGTGGGTCGAGTACTGCAAGCAGCGCCACTAGTCTGCGCGCAGCTGCGGATTCCTCTGGCGACCGGCGCTCGCTATCCTCCGCGGTCCATGTTGCGCATCCTGCACGTCGGTTTGGGCCCCCTGGGGCAGAAGATCGTCTCGGACCTCTACGCACGCGGCCTGGGCGAGGTCGTCGCGGCCGTCGACAACGCCAGCGAGTTCGAGGGCCGCAAGCTCTCGGATCTCGTGCCGCAGACGGGCGCGCTCGTGCCGATCGAGCGCGGCTTCGACTCGATCGGCGACTGGCGCGCCTTCGACGCCGCGATCGTGACCACCAGCTCGGACCTCGCCGCCTGCGCCGCGACCTTCCGCGACCTGCTCGGCCACGGCCTCGCGGTCGTCTCGACCTGCGAGGAGCTCTGCTGGCCCTGGCTGCGGCACGAGAAGCTCGCGCGCGAGCTCGACAAGCTCGCACGCGACCACGGCGGCCGTCTGCTGGGCACGGGCGTGAACCCGGGCTTCCTGATGGACACCTTCCCCGCCGCCGCGACGGCCGTCTCGCGCAGCGTGCGCTCGATCGAGGTGCACCGCTTCCAGGACGCCGCCTCGCGCCGCATCCCGTTCCAGAAGAAGATCGGCGTGGGCCTCGACACCGAGCAGTTCGCCGCGCAGATCAAGGCCGGCACGCTGCGCCACGTGGGCCTGGGCGAATCGCTGCACTTCCTGGCGGCGCAGTTCGGCTTCGCGATCGAGCGCTGGGAGGAGACCATCGAGCCGATCAAGACCGAGCGCGACCTCGAGAGCGGACTCGGCCCGGTCAAGCAGGGCAAGGCCTGCGGCGTGCGCCAGCAGGCGCGCGGCTGGAGCGAAGGCCGCGTGGTGATCACGCTCGAGTTCCGCGCCGCGATCGGCCTCCTCGATCCGCACGACCGCGTGATCGTGCAGGGCGAACCGCCGATCGACCTCGTCTGGAAGGGCGGCGTGCAGGGCGACATCGCCACGTCGGCGATCGTGCTCAACTCGATCGGTCCGCTGCGCGCGGCCGAGCCCGGCCTGCACACGATGGCCACGATCCCGCTGGTCGGCTTCGCGCCCGGGCGCAAGGCCGTCGGCGCGGGCGTCTGAGCCGCGCGCCAAGGCTCGCGATGAAGCCGCGCATCCTGCCCGACGCGCAGCTGGCCGAGCTCGCGCGAGTGCACGGCACGCCGCTCTACGTCTGTTCGGCGCGCATCGTGCGCGAACGCTTCGCCGAGCTCGCGGGCTTCGACGTCGTGCGCTACGCGCAGAAGGCCAACCCGCAGCCGGGCATCCTGCGCCTGTTGCACACGCTGGGCGCACAGGTCGACGCCGTCTCGGCCGGCGAACTCGAAGGCGCGCTAGGCGCCGGCTTCGCGCCGGCACAGATCGTCTTCACCGCCGACCTCTTCGACCGCCGTGCGCTGGCGGCGCTCGCGCGCACGCCCGTCGCGGTCAACCTCGGCTCGCCCTTCATGATCGAACAGTACGCCGAGCTCGCGCAAGCGAGCGGCGGCCCGCGCGCGATCACGCTGCGCGTCAACCCGGGCTTCGGCCACGGCCACGCGCGCAAGGTCACGACCGGCGGCGAGGCCAGCAAGCACGGCATCTGGCACGAGGAGCTCGGCGCCTCTGTGAAGCGCGCCAAGGCGGCCGGGCTCGAGGTCACGGCCTGCACGTGCACATCGGTTCCGGGCGTGGACACCGAGCACCTCGCGCGCGTGTGCGAGGGCTTCGCGCACGAAGCGCGCGTCGCGACCGAGGCCGGGGCGCGGCTCGAGGCCATCTCCGCCGGCGGCGGCTTGCCGATCCCCTACCGCGCAGGCGAGGCGCGCCTCGACCTCGCGGCCTTCACGCGTGCCTGGCGTGCGATGCGCGACACGCTGGCGCGCGAGTTCGGCCGTGCGCTGCGTCTGGAGGTCGAGCCCGGCCGCTACCTCGTCGCCGAGGCGGGCCTCTTGCTCGCGGAGGTGCGCGGCGCGAAACGCAGCGGACGGATCGAGTACCTCTTCGTCGACGCCGGCTTCCACAACCTGCTGCGGCCCGCGCTCTACGGCGCCTACCACCAGATTTCGGCCGTTGGGCACAAGGAGAGCGAGCCCTCGACGCCCAAGGTCGTCGCCGGTCCGCTGTGCGAGTCGGGCGACGTCTTCACCGTCGACGCGCTCGGGCACCTGTTGCCGCAGCCCTTGCCGGACCTGAAGCCCGGCGAGCTCGTCTGCATCCACGACACCGGCGCCTACGGCGCGAGCATGGCCTCGGACTACAACTCGCAGCCGCACGCGCCCGAGATCCTGGTCGAGTAGAATCCGCGCCCATGATCAAAGACAAGCCCGACCACCACGACGCCGAACTCGTCCTCAAGCTCTACGACCTGCGCCGCGAGCCGGTGATGCGCCAATCGCGCACGACCATGGGCCAGTTCATGCCGCGCAGCTACGAGGAGCTCGTCGCCGTCACGCAGCCCAGCCATCCCGCGAACGCGGCCTGGCGCCAGGTCTCGAGCTACTGGGAGATGGCCTGGTCCTTCGCGCGCCACGGCGTGTGCAACCCCGACTTCCTGATCGAGAACACGACCGAGGGCCTGTTCCTCTACGCCAAGGTGCAGCCGCACCTCGAGCGCTTCCGCAAGGAGGTCTCGCCGACCGCCTTCCGCAACGCCGAGTGGATCGCCACGCAGTGCGAGAGCGGCCGCGAGCGCTTCCTGATGGTGCAGACGCGCATCCGCAAGATGGCGGAGACCGTCAGGGCCTAGTCGAACGCAACAGTTGCCGGCGCGTTGCGGAAACCCGGTAATACGGAGCCAGTCCAGTTCTTCGCCGGATTGCCTCCGCAATCGCAGCCGGCAACTGCTGCGCGGCTGCGGAAATCGGCGAAGAACGGGACTGGCTCCGTATTATCCGATTGCCGCAGTCGAGAGGTGCAGCAGCTACGCCAGGTCGAAGAGCAGCACCTCGGCCTGCTTGCCTTCGCTGAGCTCGATCTGCTTCTCGTTGCTCGCCGCGAGGCCGTCGCCTTGGCGCAGGCGCTTGCCGTTGGCGGTCAATTCGCCGCGCGCGACTTGCAGCCAGGCGTGACGGCCGCGCTCGAGCTCGTGCGCGAGCATCGCGCTGCCGTCGAGGCGCGCGACGAGCAGCTGCGCGTCCTGGCGGATCTCGATCGAGCCGTCGCCGCCGTCCTGCGAGGCGAGCGTGACCCAGCTGCCGCGCTCGAGCGCGTCGGCGAAGCTCTTCTGTCCGTAGCGCGGCGGCGCGCCGCCGACGTCGGGCTGGATCCAGATCTGCAGCAGGTGCACGAGCTCGGTCTTCGAGGCGTTGAACTCGCTGTGCTTCACGCCCGAGCCGGCGGACATGTACTGCATCTCGCCCGGGCGGATGATGCCGCCGCTGCCCATGCTGTCCTTGTGCTCCAGCGCGCCCTCGAGGATCCAGGTCAGGATCTCCATGTCGCGGTGGGCGTGCGTCGGGAAAGCCCTGGCCGGGCTGGACGCGGTCCTCGTTGATCACGCGCAGCGAGCGGAAGCCCATCTGGCGCGGATCGAAGTAGTCGGCGAACGAGAAGCTGTGCTTGGCCAAGAGCCAGCCGTGGTCGGCCTGGCCGCGGTCCTCGCTCTTGCGAACGGTCAGCATGCGGCGGATCTCCTGGCGCACAGGATAGCGCGCCGCCCTGGTTTTCGCGGGCCGATCAGTCTTCCGCGCCCGCCGCCCGGCCGGGACGCGAGAGGTCCGCGAGCTGCGGCATGAGCGCCTTGCGCACCATCTCGCGCCGGTCGCGCGTGGCCTCGTCCTGCTTCTCGAGCGCCGTGTTGGCCGAGTCGAAGAGCGAGGAGTAGGCGAAGATCGAGTAGCCGCGGAATTCGTGCAGCACGCTCTCGAGCTGCGCGCGGTCGGTCTCGATGTTGTCGTCGATGCGCACGCCCATCACGACCGGCGTGCGGCCGGCGAAGTCCTTCCACAGCGCGATGCGTTCCGCGAAGACCTTCGAGTCGCGCGTGTAGTTCATCGGGTAGACCGTGTCGACGAGCTTCTCCTTGATCCAGGTCTGCACGTCCTGGAAGTGCAGCTTCTTCGCCTCCTCGGGCACGGGGCCGACGGCGGCGGAGATCTCGAGGTAGGGCTTGTACTCGTTGACGCGGCGGCGGATCTCGCGCACCAGGCTGGTGATCTGTTCGGTGCGCCAGTTGTCCCAGTCGGCGGGCGAGCTCTCGGGCTTCTTGCCGGTGTCGGCCTCGAACAGCGCCACGGTCTGGCGGTCGCGCGGGTAGTCGGCGGGCTTGGCGGTCCCGGTCACCGGATCGTTCGGGAAGCGGATGTAGTCGAGGTGCAGCCCGTCGATGGCATAGCGCGCGGCGATGTCCTCCATCACCTTGACCAGGTACTCGCGCACCTCGGGCAGGCAGGGGTTGAGGCTGACGTAGAACTTGTCCGCCAGCGGCTGGCGCGCGCCGTTCTTGTCGTACCAGGCCCACTCGGGCTTCTTGTTGTAGATCTGGCGCGCTCTCGCGCGGCGGCTCGGTGCCCCACCAGGCGGGCACGACGTTGACCCAGGCCTGCAGCTTCAGCCCGCGGCCGTGCGCGGCCTGGATGGCGACCTCGAGCGGGTCGAAGCCCGGGTCGGTGAAGTTGAACTGCTCCGCCCAGGGCTCGTAGGACGAGCGGTAGAAGGCGGTCGCGTTGCCGCGCACCTGGAAGAGGATCGTGTTGCAGCCCGCCTCCTGGCAGGACTGGACGATCTTCTCGATGTCGTTGGCGGTCTTGTAGTCGAAGCGCGTGACCCACATCGCGCGCGTGACCGGACGGCCGTGCGGAATCGGAAGGCTCTCGCAGGCAGCGGCCCAGATCGCGGCCACGGACACGAGCGTGAATGACAGACTGCGCAGAAGTCGAGACATGGTTGTGGTGCGGCTGCAGCTTCAGCGCGCGTCGGTGCGCGCGATCCCCTCGCTGCCCGCGCTCCCGCGCGCGAGCAGACAGCCGAACACGAAGCCTATCCAGCCGCCGGTCGGAACATACCAAGCCGGGGAGAGGGGAAGCCAGACCCATTCGGTGTCGTAGCGGAAGTGCGGTTCGATCGGAGTGAGCCCCCAGCGCACGCCCCAGACGAGCAGCAGCAGGGCCGCGGCGATCGCCAGGAGCTCGACGAGCGCGCCGGCGCGGCGGCGGTAGCCGAACCAGTCCGGGAGGAAGCGCCAGGCCGACCAGGAGAGGAAGTAGCCCGCCGCGAAGAGCTCGGCTGCGAGCACGGCGCGCGGACCGCGCGTGGCGAGCAGCATGACGCCCGCCAACGCCAGCGGCGCCGCCCAGAAGAGCCCCTCGGCGGCCGGCGGACGGCGCACGAGCGCCAGCCCCGCCGCCGCGAGCAGCAGCCCGAGTGCGCATTCGCCGGCCCGGAAGAGCCCGTCGAGCACAGATGGCCGGGTTGCAATCCAGGGCCCGAGCGCCAGGCCGACGAAGAGCAGCCCGAGCGCGATCGAGAACGTCCGCAGGCGCATCCAGCCCAGGCTCGGCTCGCCCGACCTGCGCCGCTGGCGCGCGGCCGCGAGCTGCAGCAGCGCGGCGAGCAGGGATTTGGCGGCCAGTACGGCCGAAGCCGCGAAGCCGGCCAGCACCAGCGCCCGCGGCCAAGCCGGCAGCTCTCCGGCCACGACCGCCGGCCAGCGCGTCTCCTGCCGGACGCCGACGATCGGGTCGGTCCCCCCGCCCGCGGCGAGCTGCTCGGTCCACGCCAGCAATCCGGCGCCGGCCAGGCACAGGGCGAGGGCCGGCAGGACGCCTGCGAGCGAGACCCAGAGCGCCTTGCGCGCGCGCTCGAGGCTGCCGGTCGCGAGCAGGCGCGTCAGCTGCACGGGATCGGCGCCGTAGTGCGCCGCGCTCGCCAGGCTCGAGACGCACAGCGCGGTCCAGAACGTGTGCTCGAGCCCCGGGCTGGCCGCGAAGTCGAGCGGGATGTGCTTGCGCGAGCCGCGCAGGGCGTCGAAGAAGCGCTCCCAGCCGCCGTCGAGCAGCCCGACGAGGCCGATGAGGCCGGCGAGCGCCGCCGCGAGCAGCACCAGCAGCAGCAGACCGTCGCCCGCGATCGAGCCGCGCAAGCCGCGCACCAGCGCCAGCAGCGCGGCCAGCGCCCACACGCCGAGCGCGATCAGCCCGAAGCCCAGCCAGCCGCCGAGGGCCGCATGCCCCGGGATGCTCGCGCCGATCGAAAGCTGCAGCGCGAAGACGAACAGGAACACGCGGCCCGAGGTCGCGAACAGCGCGCCGAGCGAGAAGACCGCCGTGACCAGCGCGCCCGCCCGGCGGCCGAGGCGCTGCTCGACGAGCGCCAGCGCGCTGCGCTCGCCCGCGGCGAACGCGGCCGGCAGGAGCCAGCGCGAGACCAGCCAGCGCCCGAGCACGCCGCCGATCACGAGGCCCTGCAGGCAGACGAGCCCGCCATAGGGCGCCGACGCGGCGAGCGGCAGCAGGATCAGCGCCGCGGCGAGCGAGAGGTCGCTGGCCGCGAGCGAGAGCCCGACGCTCCAGGCCGGGAGCTCGCCGGCGCGGCCGTCGAACTCCGCTGCGTTCGCCGGCGCGCGCGCGCGCAGCGCCAGCGCCAGCGCGACGAAGAGCGGCAGCAGGATCGCGGCGAACTCCAGCGCACCGGCTCCCGGCCCGAGCGTGCGCAGCGGCCAATCAGCCATGGCTGCCCTCGGCCTTGCGGTTCGGCGCGCCGCCCTCGGGGGGCGGCTCGGCTCCGGCCGCGGGGCGCAGGCGCGCCTGTCCCAGGCTCTGCGCGGCCGCGCCGATCGCGGGAGCCGCGCGCAGCAGCGAAGCCACGACGAGGCCCGGCCGCAGCGCACGGCCGACGAGGTAGTGCTGCGCCAGGAACGGGTCCTTGGCGCTGGTGAGCAGCTGCGCGAGGCGTTCCTCCAGCGGCTCGCGCAAGACGCGCGCCAGCGCCGGGTCCGCGAACAGGCGCCCGAGCTGCTGGCCGATCACGACGCGCTCCAGCACCGTTCCGGGCTTCAGCTTCACCGCCGGCCGGCCGGGCCGCTCGGCGCGGTCGGCGCGCGGCAGCCGCTCGGCCGTGGCGCAGGCGCGGATGCGCGCGAAGACGAGCCGGGCGAGCGTGTCGCCCGCCGCGCGCAGGACCGCCTCGGCATCCGGATCGCCGCGCGCGACGCGCTCTTCGGGGTAGACCTCGGCCCCCGGCACCGGCGCGACGCCGCGGCGCATTGCGTAGTGCTCGTTCATGCCGCGCGCGCTGGCGAGGTCCTCGTAGCTGTTGCCGTGCGCGTCCTCCATCTGCCAGGCCTTGCGCATCCAGGGCCGCAGCGCGCTCAGGTCGACGACCTCGCCCTCGATCTTGCAGGCCTCGGCCAGCCCCGTTCCTCCGCCGAGGTAGTAGGCGTTCTGCACGCCGACGAAGAGCCCCTCGAGGCCCAGGTTCTCGCCGTGGGCGCAGGCTTCGCCGTCGGAGAGCAGCGGCTGGATCGGCGCCGAGAGCTCGAGCCCGGCCCCGGAGAGTCCGGCCTCGAGCTGCGCCAGGAAGTCGGGCAGGCGCGGCCCGTTGCGCATCACCACCACCCCGCGGCCGTCGGCCGACTTCAGCCCGGGGAGACACACGCCGATGCGCAGCCGCTTGCGCCCGGCCTGCTCCGCGACCGAGCCGATGCTGCGCAGGAAGGCGTCCAGGACGAGGCGCCCCTCTTCGAGCTCCTCGCTGGAGAGCTGCACCTCGCCGCGCTGCTCCTCGAGGAGCTGCTGCGCCATCGGCACGGGCGTGAACAGGATCGAGCGGTCGTAGAGGATCGACGCGCTGGCGTGGCCGAGGTCGAGGCGCACGCCCTCCTCGCGTTCGAGGATCAGGATCTCGTGGACCTTGACCTCGGTCGCTCCCCCGTCGACTCCCACGAGGAGCTCTTCGTTGGGCGGGGGGGCCTGCCGGCGTCGGGGGGTGCGGGCCATGGGGGGCCAAGGCTAGTTCAATGGCAGCCCGGAGGCACGTCAACGTCCGGAGACCCGCGCTCGGCGCCAACCGCCGCGGGGCAGCCGGCGTAGGCTGGAACCCGGCCCATGGACAGGCGCTCGCTGCTGGTGCTGCTCGCGATCCTGGCCCTTTCGTGCGCCGGACTCGCCCTGCTGCTCGGTCGCGGCGGCGCGGCTGGCGCAGCGCTCGAGGCGCACGCGGCCCTGGAGCCTGCCCGCGCGAGCACGGTCCCGCAAGCCGAGTTGCAGGCCGAACCGGGCGGCAGCGCGCGCGGCGCGCCGCGCATCGGAACGCCGCACACGCCGGCGCGCGCGGTGCTCGCCGAGGGCGAGGCGCGCGTCGCGGGCTGGCTGCGAGCGCAGGACGAGCAGCCCTGGCGCGAGGCGTCGGTGGCGCTGCTCGACAACTCATCCGACGGACCGCCGCTCGTGCTCGCGCAGAGTCGTTGCGAGCCCGACGGCGGCTTCGTCGTCAGCGCGCAGCACGCCGGCCGCGCGCAGTTCGTGGTGCTCGCGCGCGGCTTCGTCCCGCGCGCCGCGGAGCTCGATCTCCAGCCCGGCGCCGAGCAGCTGCTCGAGGATTTCGAGCTCGAGCGCGGGCTCTCGATCGCGGGCACGCTCCGCTCGAACGCGCGGCCGCTGGCGCGCTTCGAGGTCGTCGCGATCGACGAACGCGAGCTGCCGGTCGTGCGGCTCGAGGGCGGCGAGCTCAGCTGGGACGGCAGCCGCTTCGATTGGCGCTTCACCACCGCCGAGAGCGGCGCCGACGGGCGCTACTCGATCGGCGGACTGCACGCCGGCGACTACTCGCTGCGCATCTCCACCTGCCGCGGGCCGATGTCGAGCCTGTGCGCCGGCGAGCGCCCGTCGCGCAATGTGCGCGCTCCGAGCACGGACGCGGACTTCGAGTTCGAGTCCAGCGCGCTGGCGCTGCACTTCGCCAGCGGCGGGCAGCCGCTCGCGGGCGTCGAGGTCGAGCTCAGTGCCGGCAGCTGGCGCTCGGGCAAGCGCAGCGATGCGCGCGGCGTGGCCGCGTTCCAGCTCGTGCCGCGCCTCGACTGCAGGCTGGTCGCGAGCAAGCCGGGCTACGAGGAGCTGCGCCTGCCGGTCAGCGCGCCGGCCAGCGGCGCGAGCGCTGCGGAGAACCTCGAGATGCGCGCCAAGGACCCGGAGCCGGAGGTGCACTTCCTGGTCTCGGCGCCGCGCGGCGACCCGCCGGCGCAGCTGCGCGTGCGCCTCTTCGCGCTGCCGGACGACGCGCTGCCCGCAGCGATCGACCGGCAGCTCAACTGCACGCCGGCCAGTGCGACGACACCCACGCGGGAGTTCGTGCTCTCCGGCGTGCCGGCCGGTCCCTACCGCGTGCTGGCGTTCCCCGGCCAGCCCTGGAACAACGAGCTCGAGCCGGCGAGCTACATCGGCACGCACTGCCCGAGCGAGTTCGTGCTGGTCGTCCCCGCGCAGGGCGAGCTGCGCCAGAACGTCACGGCCGAGCGTCGGCCCGCGCTGCGCCTGGAATTCCGCGACGGACCGGAGCGCTTCGTCCGCGCGAGCTGCACGCTGCGCGACGGGGCGGGCCAGGAGCTGCCCTTCGTGCTCGTCGATCCGGCGCTGGGCAGCCCGCTCGTCGGCCACGCGCTCTCGCTGCTCGGACCGACCTTGCTCTACTCCAGCAGCTGCGGCGGCAGTGCACGGCTGCAGGTCGACGGGGACGGGGGCACGCTCTACAACGGCGAGTGCACGTTCCAGGCAGGCCTCGTGACACCGATCGTGGGCGCGCGCTGAGCGGATTCGGGCGTCGGAGTACGGCGCTCGGGCCTGCGCAGCCGATCCACGAGCGGATGAACCCGCGCACGAGCAGCGACCCGGACCTTCTGCGCTGCCCGCGCTGCGGCGCGGACGTCGCCGACCCCGAGGCCGGCCACTGCTCCTGCTGCGGCAACTCGCTTTACCTGGGCGGACGCACGGCGGACGGGACGCGCGCGCCGCTGCGCATGTCCCTGGGCCTCGGCCAGGAGCGCGCGCGTCCGTCGCAGCGCGCGAACACGCCGGCGGAGGGCGCCTTGCGCGCCAGCGCGACTGGCCAGGGCTTCGCCGCCGTACGCCAGCACCACGAGTACGCGCGCTGGATGAGTGACGCGCCCGCGGGCTTCGCGCACGTGCTCGGCATGGCGCTGACAGCCTTGCTCGGCGTCGCCTTCGCGATCATGGCGCTCGCCGGCGCGCTGCACGTGCCGAGCAGCGATCGCGGCCTGGTGATCGCGTTCTGCGTCTGCGGCGGAGCGGGTCTCGCGCTCTGGGGCACCTGGCGCCTCGTGCGCTTCTTCCAGGCTCCGCTGCTGAACCGCGTCGCGCGCGTCGCGGACGAACGCGAGCACACCTACCGCACGAAGCACGGCATCCGCACGCGCCACTACGCGACCTTCGAGTTCGAGAACGGCTTGCGCCTGGAGTTCCAGGTCTCGTCCGCGATGGCCGCCGAGGTCGTGCGCGGCGACTGCGGCGTGGCGATCACGCGCGACGTCTTCCTGCTCGCGTTCCACCGCACGGGACCCGCCTGAGCGCGCTATCCTGGCGGGCATGCGGCTCGCTCCGTTGCTCGCGCTGTTCCTCTCCTCGCCCGCTCCCGCCCTGGCCCAGGGCTCGATCCTCGACCAGAAGCCGACGCAGGAGCTGCGCGGCGTGTGGTTGCGCGCCTCCGACGGCGTATTCGGCTCGCAGGCCGCGATCGGCAAGGCCATGGAGGCGCTCGCCGACGCGCGCTTCAACGTGGTCTTCCCCTGCGTCTGGGACGGCGCCTACACGCTCTGGCACAGCCCGAGCGCGAAGGAGGCCTTCGGCGCCGACTGCGATCCGGCCTGCGGCGATCGCGAGCTGTTCTCGGAGATCCTGTTCGAGGCGCACCGCGTCGGCCTCGAGGTCGTGCCCTGGTTCGAGGCGGGCTTCACGGCCAAGGGCGCGCTGCTCGACAAGCACCCGGAGTGGGCCGCGCTGGGCAGGGACGGCAAACCGCTCGTCGTCGACGGCGAGCGCTGGATCGACGCGCTGAACCCCGAGGCGCAGCAGTTCTTCCTCGGCCTCGTGCTCGAGCTCGTGCGCAACTTCGACATCGACGGCATCGCGGGCTCGGAGCGCTTCCCGGCGCTGCCGCTCGAGGCCGCAGCGAAGCCCGCGCTGCTCGAGCAGTACAAGAAGTCGGGCGCGAGCGCAGCGCCGAGCGATGCCAAGGACCCGAAGTGGTGCGCCTGGCGTGCGCAGCAGCTGAGCGAGTTCCTCGGGCGCATCTCGGGCGGGCTGCGGCCGACGCTGGCGATCGTCATGAGCCCGCGCGGGGCCGAGTGGCTGCAGGACTACGCGGGCTGGAGCGAGAAGAACCTCGTGCACGCGCTCGTGCTGCCTCTCGCGCAGGCCACGGGCGAGCACAAGCAGAAGCTCTTCGCCAGCCTCTCCGCGAGCGGCGGCGCACCGGCCGCGGTCGCGGCGCAGCGTCAGCAGAAGCTCGCGGGCGAGGTCTTCGCCGGCTGCAAGGCGCTGCTCGACAACGACGCGGCGCTGGCCAAGGCGCTCGCCGACGGGCCCTACGGCGATCCGGCGATCCCGCCCTGGCGCAGCGAGGAAGGCTGGCGGCCCAAGCCGGTCGAGACGCGGCCGCAGGCGGGCTCGGGACGCTGGCTCTTTCCCGACAGCAACGGGCCGATGGTGATGACGCTCGACGGCGGACTGAAGGGCGAGGCGAGCTGGACCGCGCGGGTGCGCCTCGCCGGCGTCTACGACGTCTTCGCCTGGGTCCCGCCCGACCAGCCGCTGGGCGAGTCGGCGCGCTACCAGCTGGCGACCAGGCGCGGTCTGGAGACGATCACGCTGCGCGTCGGGCCGCCGACCAGCCGCGGCTGGCGGCGCCTGGGCGAAGTCAACCTGCCCGAGGGCGACGAGTTCGAGGTGGCGCGCTACGACGCGATCGAGAAGGATGGCACCCGGATCAGCGCGATCGGGCCGCTGCTGCTGGTCTACGACCGTTCCGCGAGCCGCTAGGCCGATTGAATGCCCTGATCCCACCTGCATAGGAAGGCCCCATACCCATGCGCTCCTCCATCATCGTCCTCGGCGTTCTCGTCCTCCTGGTGCTCGGAATCGGCGGCTGCGGCGTCGGGAAGTACAACTCGCTCGCCCGAGGGAAGGCCAACATCGACGGCAAGTGGGCCGCGATCGACAACGAGTACAAGCGCCAGTCCGACCTCGTCCCGAACCTCGTCGCGACCGTCAAGGGTGTCGCGAATTTCGAGCAGCAGACGCTCCTCGACGTGACCGAGGCACGAAATGTCGCCAGCAAGCAGTCTTCCGCATTGCCGACCGATCCGGCGCAGCTCGAGGCCTACATGAAGGCGCAGCAGGGCCTCTCGGGCGCGTTGACTCGGTTCATGGCCGTGGCCGAGGCCTACCCGACGCTCAAGGCGACGGACAGCTTCCGCGACTTGCAGAACCAGATCGAGGGGTCGCAGAACCGCATCACGGTCGCGCGCCGCGACTACATCGACGCGATCCAGAGCTACGAGAGCGGGCGCACGACCTTCCCCGGCAACTTCGTCGCCGGCCTGTTCCACTTCGAGAAGATTCCGCAGCCGACGATCGCGCCCGAGGAGCGCAGCGTGCCCAAGGTGGACTTCGGATCGGGCAAGAAGTGAGAGCGAGAGCTCTCTCCGTCCTCTTCGGCCTGGCGCTGCTCGTCCTGCCCGCGCGCGCGCAGGCGATCGACGTCCCGCGCGGCACCGGCTGGGTCAACGACACGGCGCGCGTGCTGCCCGCGAGCGAGGTCGCCGCGCTCGAGTCGCGCCTCGCGGCCTTCGAGCAGAAGAACGGGCACGAGCTGGCGCTGCTGACGCTGCCGACGACCTCGGGCCAGCCGATCGAGAACTACGCGCTGGCGGTCGCGCGCGAGTGGAAACTCGGCAAGCCGGGCAAGAACGACGGCGCGCTGCTGGTGGTCGCCGTGCAGGACCGCAAGCTGCGCATCGAGGTCGGCCGCGGGCTCGAGGGCGAGCTGACCGACCTCATGTGCGGCCGCATCATCCGCGACGTGATGGTGCCGCGCTTCAAGGCGGGCGACATGCCGGGCGGGATCCGCGCCGGCGTCGAGGCCATGATCGCCGTCGCCGGCGGCGCGGGCGAGAAGGCGCTGCCGGCGCAGAAGAAACAGGTCGACGGCGGACAGGCGTTGATCCTGATCGTCTTCGTCCTGTTCATCGTGATCGTGGCCATCGTGCGCCGCATGGGCGGCGGCGGCGGCGGATACGGGCGGCGCTACCGCGGCGGCCTGTTCCCCTTCCCGATGATGATGGGCGGCCTCGGCGGCGGCGGCGGACGCTCGGGCGGGTTCGGTGGCGGAGGCTTCGGCGGATTCGGCGGCGGCGGCGGCTTCAGCGGCGGAGGCGCGAGCGGCGGATGGTGAACACACTCGCGATGCTGGCCCAGACGGGCGCGCACGGCAGCTGGGAGAGCGCGCCGCTCGAGACCTGGCGCGTGGTCGCTGCAGCCCTGCTCGCGCTGCTGACCATCTACTGGCTGCTGCGCTCGCTGGCGGGCGGCGCACGCTACCGCGCACTGGGCGTGCTCGGCGAGCCCGAGCGCGAACGCGTGCGCGCCGCGATCGCAGGTGCGGAGAGCGCGACCAGCGGCGAACTCGTGGTCGTGGTGCTCGAGCGCTCCGACGCGCACGTCTCCGCGCGACTGCTCGCGGGCGTGTGTCTGGCGCTGCTCCTCGCGCTGGCTTTCGCGCTCGGCTTCGCGTCCGCGCCGCCGCTCGCGCTGCTCTCCGTGCTCGCGGCCGGAGGAATCGCCGGTTATGGCCTCGCGAGCGCCCTGCCCGCGCTCGCGCGCGCCTTCGCCAGCGAGGCGCAGGCCACGCGCGCCGCCGCGGAACAGGCGCTGGTCGAGTTCCAGGCGCAGGGCCTGATCGAGACGGCCGAGCGCACGGGCGTGCTGGTCTTCGTCAGCCTCTTCGAGCGCCGCGCGATCGTGATGGGCGACAAGGGCATTCACGAGCAGGTCGGCGACGCGCACTGGTCGCGCGCGCGCGACCTGCTGCTCGACTCCACGGCTCACGGACGCCTGTGCGACGGACTCGTCTCCGCCGTCGAGGAATGCGGACGCGTGCTGGCCGAGCACTTCCCGCCACACGCGGGCGACCAGAACGAGCTCTCCGACCGGCTCGTCGTGCGCCGCGAGTAGCGCTACTTCTTCGGCTCGAGCAGCAGCTGGATCAGCCCGCCCACGGCGTCGTCGCAGGCCTTTTCGCCGCGCGCGCCGCCCTGGTTGCAGCAAGCCATGGCGGCGAAGTTCTTCTCCGGCGCGATCCAGACCACGCAGAACCAGAGGTTGTTGCTGCCGCTGTGCACGAGCAGGTTCCCGCCCCAGGGGCGCTTCGTCACGCCCCAGCCCATCGCGTAGCCGGAGTCCGGGCCCTCGGGCGAGGTCTGCAGCCGTTCGAAGGATTCCTTCGAGAGCAGCTTCGTGGCCGGCTCGGGCGCGAGCCCGCGCACAGCGCGCGCGCCCGCGAGGTGCAGGGCGACGAACTTCGACCAGTCCCTGATCGTGCAGT
This sequence comes from uncultured Planctomycetota bacterium, assembly GCA_963829015.1. Lineage (GTDB taxonomy): Bacteria > Planctomycetota > UBA1135 > UBA1135 > JADJLZ01. The sequence continues at coordinate 525,364 of CAWHGR010000003.1, forward strand.
GCACGCGGCCGGCCGGGGTGATCGACTCGGGGTTGTCCGCGCGGCCCGCAGCATTCACCGGCTCGCCCGACGCCTCGTGGCCGCGCGGCTGGTCGAGCTTGTCCTGGCTGCCGGGCGCACCGAAGCCCGCGCTCTGCATGCCCAGCGGCTTGAAGAGCTTCTCGACGATCAGCTCCTCGTAGGTCTTCCCCGCGAGCGTCTCGCAGAGAGCGCCCGCCACGGCGAAGTTCGCGTTGGAGTAGAGGAAGGTCGCGCCCGGCGGCGAGAGCGGCGGGTGCTTCAGGACACCCTCGAGCAGCATGCGCCGCTGCTCCTGCGGCGTGCCCTGCGCGTCCCAGAGCTTGGCCCACAGTCCGTCGGCGTCGAGGCCCGCGGGCATCCCGCCGCGGTTCAAGAGCAGGTTCGCGAGCGTCTCCTCCTTCCAGCCCGCTGCTGCCTGCGCTTCGAGCGCAGGGAAGGCCTCGAAGAGATGCGTGCTCCACTCGAGCTTGCCCTCCTCGACCAGGATCCCGGCCAGCGTCGCCGTCATCGCCTTGGTGCACGATCCGAGGTGGAACTGGTCGTCGACCGTGACCTTCTCCTCGGCGCCGCGCTGGCGCACGCCCGCCGCGCCGAGCGCAGTGACCTCGTTGCCGCGCAGCGCGAGCGCCACGAGTCCGGGCACGTCGTTCTTCTTCTGGATGTCGGAGAGCAGCTCGGAGACGTCGCGCGCGGGCGACTGCAGCAGCAGCAGGGTGCAGGCGAGGATCTGGATCATGCGACGCTCATGCTAGCGCTGCAGTTCGCCGGCCGCCTGCGCGTCGAGCAGCAGGCGCAGGTCGCCGTGCCCGCGCAGGAAGCTCGCGGGACAGTCCGGGCCGATCTCCCCCGCGAGCATCTGCCGCACGATCTGCGCCTTGCCGGGACCGAAGGCGAGCACGCGGATCGCGCGCGCCTCGAGGATTTCGGCCACGCCCAGCGTGATCGCGCAGCGGGGCACGTGTTCGAGACCGCCGAAGACGGGCGCCGCGTCGGCGCGCGTCTCGGGCGCGAGTTCGACCACGCGCGTGCGCGAATCGAGCGTCGAGCCGGGCTCGTTGAAACCGATGTGCCCGTTGCGTCCGACGCCGAGCAGCTGCAGGTCGATCCCGCCCGCTTGCGCCAGCGCGGCCGCGTAGCGCCGCGCCTCGAGCTCGGCCTCGCCGTCGCCGCGCGGGATGTGCACGTGCGCGGGCGCGAAGTCGACCTCGGCGAAGAGCTGCTGCTGCATCCAGGCGCGAAAGCTGCGCGGATCGGCCGCGGCGAGGCCCACGTACTCGTCCAGGTTGAAGCTGCGCGCGCGCGCGAAGGAGAGCTCGCCCGCTCGGTGCAGGCGCACGAGTTCGCGATAGAGCGGCACGGGCGTGCTGCCGGTCGGAAAGCCGAGATGCGCGTCGGGCTGCGCGCGCAGCAGCTCCGCGATCTCGCGCGCCAGCGCACGGCAGGCTTCCTCGCGCGAGAAGTAGACCTCGATCCCCTGCGTCAGGGCACGAGCTCCTGGATCGTGGCGAACAGCTCGGCCGGCTCGATCGGTTTCGAGATGTAGCCGTCCATCCCCGCCTCGAGACACTTCTCGCGGTAGCCCGCGATGGCGTGCGCCGTGAGAGCGATGATCGGGACCCGTCCGCCCGTGCCGCGCTCGCGGTCGCGGATGATCTTCGTGGCGCTGAAGCCGTCCATGCCCGGCATTTGCACGTCCATCAGGACCAGATCGAAGGGTTCCGCTTCGCACAACGTCGTGGCCTGCAGCCCGTCCTCCGCGACCAGCACCTGGTGGCCGGCCTTGGCCAGCAGGCGCTTGGCGACGGTGCGATTGACCACGTTGTCCTCGGCCAGCAGGATGCGCAGCGCGCGCCCGGAGACCTTGAGGCTGTGGCCCGTGACGAGCGCGCCCGTGGACGGCGCGCTGTTCTGCGCGGTGGAGCGCAGTGTCTGCAGCAGCGTCGGCGCCTCGACGGGCTTGATCAGGTAGGCCGCGATCCCGAGGTCGCGGCAGCGCTGTGCGTCGCCGCGCATCCCGGCCGCGGTCATCAGCAGCAGCGTCGGCGGCGCGACACCGCTCGCGCGCGCGCGCTCGACGAGCTCGAAGCCGCTCGCCCCCGGCATGTGGATGTCGATCAGCGCGTAGTCGAAGGGCTTGCCCGCCGCGCGCGCCGCCTCGAGCAGGTGCAGCGCCTCCATGCCCTCCGAGGCCAGCGCCAGCTGCAGGCCCCAGGGCTCGACCATCTTCGAGAGCACCGCGCGCGTCGCGCCGTTGTCCTCGACGATCAGCAGGCGCCGGCCGCGCAGCTCCGAGGGCGGCACGCAGGCCAGCGGCTCGCCCAGGTCGGTGCGCAAGAGGCGCGCCGTGAAGTGGAAGGTGCTGCCGCGCCCGACCTCGCTCTCGACCCAGGTGCGCCCGCCCATCAGCGTCGCGAGGCGCGCGGTGATCGACAGGCCCAGTCCCGTGCCGCCGTAGCGGCGCGCGCTGGAGCTGTCGGCCTGCGCGAAGGCGTCGAAGATCGCGGCCTGGCGCTCGGGCGGGATGCCGATGCCCGTGTCGCGCACTGCCAGGTGCAGCTGCAGCACTCCGGGTTCGAGCTCCTCGGCCGAGGCCGAGACCACGATCTCGCCGCGCGCGGTGAACTTGATCGCGTTGCCGACCAGGTTGGTGAGCACCTGGCGGATGCGGCCCGGGTCGCCGATCAGCGCGTCGTGCACGTTCGGGTCGACCTGCGAGACGAGCTCCAGGCCCTTGGCCTGGCTCAGCGGCGCGAGCGAGCGCAGCGTCTCGTCGATCGTGTGGCGCAGGTCGAAGGCCAGGCTCTCGAGCTCGAGCTTGCCGGCCTCGATCTTCGAGAAGTCGAGGATGTCGTTGATGAGCGTCAGCAGCGCGCGCCCCGAGGAGCGGATCGTCTCGGCGAACTCGCGCTGCTCGGGCGCGAGCTGCGTGTCGAGCAGCAGGTCGGTCATGCCGATCACGCCGTTCATCGGCGTGCGGATCTCGTGGCTCATGTTGGCCAGGAACTCCGACTTCGCGCGCGAGGCCTGCAGCGCCGCCTCGCGCACGGCCACGAGCTCCGCCTCCGTGCGCTTGCGCTGCGTGACGTCCTCGATCAGGCCCTCGATGTGGCGCTCGCCCAGCGCGTTGAAGGAAACGATCTCGGTCAGCTTGACCCAGGCCTGATTGCCGTCGCGGCGCCGGATCTCCAGCTCGCGGTCGCGCAGCGCGCCGTCGCGGCGCAGGCTCTCGCGCAGCTCGCGGCCCTCGGCCTCGTCGAGCGCGAGGCCGTGCAGGTCGAGGCCCGCCGCGGAGGCCAGGCGCTCGTAGCCCAGCAGCACGAGGCAGGCCTGGTTGGCTTCGCGCAGGCGCCCCTGCAGGTCGAGGCGGAACACGCCGACCTCGAGCTGGTCGAGCAGCGTATGCAGACGGCTCTCCAGGCTCGCGAGGCGCCGGGCCGCGTCGCTGCGCTCGAGCACCGCCTGCACGGCCAGCGGCAGGCGGATCGCGTTCCGCGGCGACTTGAGCACGTAGTCGGCCAGACCTGACTTCATCGCCTCGACCGCGATCTCCTCGTCGCCGTTGTCGGTGAACATCATCACCGGCACGAAGGGCAGCTCGCGCTTGACCGCGCGCGTGACCTCGATCCCGTCGTTCCAGTGCAGCTTGTAGTCAGTGATCACGAGGTCGATGTCCCCGCTCTGCAGCGCGCGCTCGAAGCTCGCGGCATCGACGACGTCACGGAAGCGGCAGTCCGGCAGCTCGCGCGCCAGCAGGCGGCGTACGAGCAGTCGGTCCTCCGGGTTGTCGTCGACGAGCAGGATGCTCGGTGCGGGCTTCATCAGGTGGGCGGACGGGTGCGTACCCCGCGACGGGCGGGTTCCCCGGCGCAGGCCAGCATTCAACCAACCGGCCCCCCCCCGCCGCGAACACCATCCGGCCGTATGCCGGCCGCTCAGCCGAAGCGCCCGCTGACGTAGTCCTCGGTCTCGCGCAGGCGCGGGTTCTGGAAGATGTCCTGCGTGGGGCCGTACTCGACCAGCCGGCCGAGGTACAGGAAGGCCGTGAAGTCGCTGGTGCGCGAGGCCTGCTGCATGTTGTGGGTCACGATCAGCGATCGAGTACTCGCCCTTGAGCTCCGCGAGCAGGTCCTCGATCCGGCCGGTGGCGATCGGGTCGAGCGCCGAGCAGGGTTCGTCCAGCAGCAGGAGCTCCGGCTCGGCCGCAATCGCGCGCGCGATGCACAGGCGCTGCTGCTGGCCGCCGGAGAGCTGCAGGGCGCTCTCGCGCAAGCGGTCCTTGACCTCGTTCCAGAGCCCGGCGCTGCGCAGGCTTCGTCTCGCAGACCTCCTCGAGCCGGCGCGGGTCGCGCTGCCCGTCGATGCGCAGGGAGTAGACGACGTTCTCGAAGATGCTCATCGGGAAGGGGTTGGGCTTCTGGAACACCATCCCGACGCGCTTGCGCAGGTCGATCACGTCCACCCCGCGGCCGTAGATCGAGTGGCCGTCGAGGCGCAGGTCGCCCGCGACGCGCACGCCCTCGACGAGGTCGTTGAGCCGGTTGAGCGAGCGCAGGAGCGTCGACTTGCCGCAGCCCGAGGGGCCGACGAGCGCCGTCAGCTTGCCGCGCGGGAAGTTCATCTCGATGTCGAACAGGGCCTGTTTGCGCCCGTACCAGAAGCTGAACTCGTCGACCTCGACCACGGCCGGGAGCGCGAGGACCGATTCGTGGACGCTCGAACGCTCTTTGACTAGCTTTTGAGGTCTGGATAGTGCCAAGACGGGTGCCATTTGGACGCTCGACAGCCTGTGGGTGGTGGCGCTCGCCGGCCAGAGCCCGCGCCTGAGCTCATCCAACCCCGCTCCTGCAAAGACCCGCCAAAGACGGGGAGAAGAAGCAGAGAGTCCGGACGGGGCTCGGCCCTGCGCAACGATCTCCGGTTTCCTACGGCACCTGCCGTATGGCGCAATCAAGGATGTCTCGCTCTCATCCCCGCCCGCTCATGAAGGAATCAGGCCCTCTCCGCGCGTCCCCAGTTCCTTGCCCCTGAGTACCTGAATCCCTAGAGTTTCGCCGCTCCTGATCCGGATGCAGAGGAAGCGCGACCGGAGCACCGGCGCCCGTGCTCGGCGCGCCCCCCCCAGAGCCGATGGCCCAGATCTTCTCCCCCAGCACCAACACCCTCTCCAAGGTTTCGATCGTCGCCGCCACGCTGGTCGTCGGGGCGGTCGGCTACGCGGTGACGACGATGAACCGCTGGCCCTGGATCAGCAACGTCGACGTTGCTGTGGAGCAGGACGTCCCGTTCAGCCACAAACACCACGTGGCAGGCCTGGGCTTCGACTGCCGCTTCTGCCACACGGCGGTGGAGGAGGCGGCCGTCGCCGGCATCCCGCCGGTCAAGACCTGCATGAGCTGCCACTCGGTCGTCTGGAAGGACGCGCCGCTGCTGGAGCCGATCCGCGCGAGCTTCCGCGACGACGTGCCCATCCAGTGGACGCGCGTCCACGACCTGCCCGACTTCGTCTACTTCAACCACTCGATCCACCTGAAGAAGGGCATCGGCTGCGAGTCCTGCCACGGCCGCGTGGACCAGATGCCGCTGATGTGGAAGGTCAACTCGCTCAACATGGAGTGGTGCCTGGCCTGCCACCGCAACCCGCAAGACTTCGTACGACCGCGGGAACAAGTGACCACGATGGGCTGGGATCCGCTGCAGCCCGAGAAGTCGGGTTCGAACCTGCCCAGCATGAGCCAGGCGCAACTCGGCCAGAAGCTCGTCCAGGAATACAAGATCCAGAGCCTGACCCACTGCTCGACCTGCCACCGATGAGCCACGAAGCCCCCCAGTCCACCCGCCGGATGTGGCGCAGCCTGGCCGAGTACCGCGGGGAGGAGCGCTTCCAGGAGCGGCTCCTGCGCCAGCACCCGCAGCAGACGCAGAAGAGCTTCGATGCCCCGGAGCGGCGCGACTTCCTCAAGCTGATGGGCGCCTCGCTGGCGCTCGCGGGCGTGAGCGCCTCGTGCACGAAGCAGCCGCAGGAGAAGCTCGTGCCCTGGGCCAAGAACCCCGAGCAGCTCCTGCCGGGCAAGCCGCTCTTCTTCGCCACCTCGATGCCCTGGGCTGCGGGCTCGATCGGGCTCCTGGTCGAGAGCCACATGGGCCGGCCCGACGAAGTGCGAGGGCAACGCCGATCACCCCGCCAGCCTGGGCGCCACCGACATCTGGTCGCAGGCCGCGGTGCTCGGGCTCTACGACCCCGACCGCTCGCAGTCGCTGCTCTACCGCGGCCGCGCCGCGACCTGGTCGTCCTTCCTGGACGCGATGAAGCCGGCGCTGACCGAGCAGGCGACCAAGCAGGGCGCGGGCCTGCGGCTGCTCACGCAGGCGGTCGTCTCCCCCACGCTCGCGGCCCAGATCCAGGAGCTGCTGGCGAAGTACCCCAAGGCCGCCTGGCACCAGTGGCAGCCGCACAACCGCGACAACGCCCGCGCCGGCGCGCAGCTGGCCTTCGGCAAGGATGTCGCCGCGCAACCGCGCTTCGACAAGGCCGACGTGGTCGTCTCGTTCGAGGCGGACTTCCTCTGCTCCGCGCCCGAGAACGTGCGCGCGATGCGCGAGTTCAGCAGCCGGCGCAAGCCGCGCGGCGGGAAGGCCGAGCACCTCAACCGGCTGTACGTGCTCGAGGGCCGTCCGAGCTGCACCGGCGCCGCGGCGGACCACCGCCTGACGCTGCGCCCGAGCGAGATCGAGGGCGCGGCGCGTGCGCTCGCCGCGCGACTGGGCGTCGATGGCGGCAGCCCCGCCCCGGCCGGCGCTTCGTTCGCCCACTGGGTCGAGACGGCGGCCAAGGACCTCGCCGCGCACAAGGGCCGCGCGCTGGTGGTGGCCGGCGAATCGCAGCCGCCCGCCGTTCACGCGCTGGCGCAGCTGATCAACGAGAAGCTCGAGAGCATCGGCAGCTGCGTGCAGTACCTGCCGCCGGCCGAGATCTCGGGCACCGACAACGCGCGTTCGCTGCGCACGCTGGTGCAGGAACTGAAGGACGGCAAGGTCGAGATCCTGGTGCTCGTGGGCGGCAACCCGGCCTACGACGCGCCCGCGGACCTGGGCTTCGGCGCGGCGCTCTCCAAGGCGCCGCTGCGCGTGCACCTCTCGCTCTACAAGGACGAGACCTCCGAGCTCGTCGACTGGCACGTCAACGAGGCGCACTTCCTCGAGGCCTGGAGCGACGCGCGCGGGGCCGACGGCACGCTGGGCATCGTGCAGCCGCTGATCGCGCCGCTGTACAGCGGCAAGTCGGCCCACGAGCTCCTGGCGGTGCTGCTCGACAAGCCCGGCGTCGCGGCCTACGACACGCTGCGCGAGAACGCCAAGAAGCTGCTGGGCGAGGCCGAGTTCGAGCGCAAGTGGCGCCGCGCCGTGCACGACGGCCTGATCGCCGGCAGCGCGGCGTCGCCCGTCGACGTGAGCGGCCAGAAGCTCTCGCTGCCGCCCGCCGCGAGCCCGATCGGGATGGAGATCGTCTTCCGCCACGATCCGCTGATCCACGACGGGCGCTTCGCCAACAACGGCTGGCTGCTCGAGCAGCCGCGGCCGATGACCATGCTGACCTGGGACAACGTGATCCAGCTCAGCCCGCAGACCGCGGCCAAGGCCGGCGTCGAGAACGGCGACGTGGTCGAGGTCGGCTTCGACGGCCGCAAGCTCAAGGGCCCGGTCTTCGTCACGCCCGGCCACGCGGACGACTCGCTCACGCTGACGCTCGGCTTCGGCCGGCGCAACGCGGGCCAGATGGGCACCGGCGTGGGCTACGACGCCTACGCGCTGCGCACGAGCGCGGCGACCTGGCAGGGTTCGGGCGCCACGCTCCAGCCGACCGGCGAGAGCTACGAGCTCGCCACCACGCAGGAGCACGACGCGATGGACACGAACCTCCCGGAACACCTCCGGGAGGAGCTCTCGCCGGTGCGCGTGGCCACGGTCGACCGCTTCCGCGAGCACCCGCACATCGTCGAGAAGCACAACGAGGGGCTCCCGAGCACCTCGCTCTACCCCGAGCGGCCGCAGGGCGAATACGCCTGGGGCATGGTGATCGACCTCAACGCCTGCACCGCCTGCGGCGCCTGCGTCACCGCCTGCTCGGCCGAGAACAACATCCCGGTCGTGGGCAAGTCGGAGATCCTGCGCGGCCGCGAGATGCACTGGCTGCGCATCGACCGCTACTTCCAGGGCAATCCGCAGAACCCGAAGATCTACACGCAGCCGATCCCCTGCATGCAGTGCGAGAACGCGCCCTGCGAGACGGTCTGCCCGGTCGCGGCCACGACGCACAGCCCCGAGGGGCTGAACGACATGGTCTACAACCGCTGCATCGGCACGCGCTACTGCGCCAACAACTGCCCCTACAAGGTGCGGCGCTTCAACTTCTTCCTCTACTCCGACTACGACTCGGAGTCGCTCAAGATGGCGCGCAACCCCGACGTCACGGTGCGCTCGCGCGGCGTGATGGAGAAGTGCACCTACTGCGTGCAGCGCATCAACCGCGCGCGGCTCTCGGCCAAGAAGGAGGACCGCAAGATCCGCGACGGCGAGATCCGCACCGCCTGCCAGGCCGTCTGCCCGGCCGAGGCGATCGCCTTCGGAGACATCCGCGACCCGTCGAGCGCGGTCTCGAAGCTCAAGGCCGAGCCGCAGAACTACGCGCTGCTCGAGGAGCTCAACACGCGCCCGCGCACGACCTACCTGGCGCGCATCACCAACCCCAACCGCGAGCTCGAGAGCTAGCCTCCCCCGCGCCGCCTCGATCCACGATGAGCAACAAGACGACCGACGTCGAACCCCCGAGCCTCATCGGTCCCGGCCACAGCCTGGCCTCGGTCACCGACAAGATCGCGGACATGGTGCTCACCAAGCGCACCCCGCTGGGCTGGTGGTTCGCGGTCATGGTCACCGGGACCTTCGTCGGCATCCTGGGCTTCACGATCGTCAACGTGTTCTTCCGCGGCATCGGCCTGTGGGGCACCGAACAACCCCGTCGGCTGGGGCTTCGACATCATCAACTTCGTCTGGTGGATCGGCATCGGCCACGCCGGCACGCTGATCAGCGCGATCCTGCTGCTCTTGCGCCAGGGCTGGCGCACCTCGATCAACCGCGCCGCCGAGGCGATGACGATCTTCGCCGTGATGTGCGCGGGCATGTACCCGCTGATGCACACCGGCCGGCCCTGGCTCGCGTTCTGGATGCTGCCGCTGCCCGAACTCGATGGGCATGTGGCAGAACTTCCGCAGCCCGCTGATCTGGGACGTCTTCGCGGTCTCGACCTACGCCACGGTCAGCCTGGTCTTCTGGTACGTCGGGATGATCCCCGACATGGCCACGCTGCGCGACCGCGCGCGCAACATCTGGGTCAAGCGCGCCTACGGCGCCCTGGCGCTCGGCTGGCGCAACGCCGCGAGCCACTGGGACCGCTACGAGATGGCCTCGCTGCTCCTGGCCGGCCTCTCGACGCCGCTGGTCGTCTCGGTGCACACGGTCGTGAGCTTCGACTTCGCCGCGGGCATCATCCCCGGCTGGCACACGACCATCTTCCCGCCCTACTTCGTGGCCGGCGCCATCTTCGCCGGCTTCGCGATGGTGCTGACGCTGATGCTGCCCATCCGCGCCTGGTACCGGCTCGAGGACTTCATCACCGAGCGCCACCTGCAGAACATGGGCAAGGTCATGCTCGCCACCGGGCTGATCGTCGCCTACGGCTACGCGATCGAGGCCTTCACGGCCTGGTACTCGGGCTCGCCCTACGAGTCCTACATGATCACGAACCGGCTCAGCGGCCCCTACAAGTACGAGTACTGGTCGCTGATGCTGTGCAACATCCTGATCCCGCAGGTGCTCTGGTCGCGCAAGGCGCGCAGCAACGTCTGGATCCTCTTCGGCGTCTCGATGGCGATCAACGTGGGCATGTGGCTCGAGCGCTTCGTGATCATCGTCATGAGCCTGCACCGCGACTTCCTGCCCTCCTCGTGGGGCATGTACCACCCGACGCGCTACGACTGGGGCATGTTCCTGGGCACGATCGGCTTCTTCACCTTCGCGTTCACGCTCTTCATCCGCTTCCTGCCGGCGATCGCGATGTTCGAGATGCGCGGACTGGTGCCGCGCGGGCCGGCGCGTCCGGGGAAGGGCAGCCACTAGCGACCATGAGCCACGCAACCAGCGCACAGCCCGCGCTCTACGGCCTGATGGCCGAGTTCGAGCACGCGGACGACCTGCTCGCCGCGGCCAAGGCCGCCAAGGCGGGCGGCTACGAGGCCGTCGAGGGCTACTCGCCCATGCCGATCCACGGCCTCTCGGACATCCTGGGCCAGAAGAACCCGGTCGCGATGCTAACGCTCGGCGGCGCCGTCGCCGGCCTGCTGGTGGGCTTCGGCCTGGAGTACTGGGTCAACATGATCGAGTTCCCGCTGAACATCGCCGGCAAGCCCGACTTCAGCTGGCCGGCCTTCGTCGTCCCGGCCTACGAGACGACGATCCTCTTCGGTGCGCTCACCGCGGCGCTGGGCATGCTCGTCCTGAACGGCCTGCCGCAGCCCTACCACCCGGTCTTCAACGTGCCGGCCTTCGAGAACGCCTCGCGCAACCGCTTCTTCCTGGTGATCGAGAGCAAGGACCCGCGCTTCGACCTCGCCAAGACCAAGGGCTTCCTCTCCGGCCTGCACCCGATCTCGCTCGCGGAGGTGCCCCAGTGAGGCCGCACGCGCTGCTCCAGGGTGCACTGCTGACGGCCGCCTTGTGCGCCTGCCGCCAGGACATGCACGACCAGCCGCACAAGAAGCCGCAGTCGGCCAGCGTATTCTTCGCCGACGGCAAGACCGCGCGCAACTTCGTGCCGGGCACGGTCCCGCACGACACGAGCGACGACCTGCACGCGAGCGACAGCCGCTGGCTGGCCGAGGACACGGCCTTCTACACCGGCAAGGTCGACGGCAAGCTGATCGAGTACTTCCCGCTCAAGGTGGACGATGCGCTGCTCGCGCGCGGCCAGAACCGCTTCACGATCAACTGCACCCCCTGCCACGGGCGCCTGGGCAACGGCGACGGCATGGCGGTGGCGCGCGGCATGAAGCGCCCGCCCAGCTACCACATCGAGCGCCTGGTGAAGTCGCCGCCCGGCTACTTCTTCGACGTGATCACCAACGGCTTCGCGGCCATGTACGACCAGGCCGACCGGATCAACCCCAAGGACCGCTGGGCCATCGTGGCCTACATCCGCGCGCTGCAGCTCTCGCAGAGCGTGAAGTACGACGAGCTCTCGGCCCAGGAGAAGAAGCTGATCGACGAGAGCGAGAAGCAGCACGAAGAGACCGTGCCCCACGGCGGCGAGGCGCCGGCCCACTCGAAGTAGGGCACCCAACGCGATGAGCCAAGACAACGAGAAACTTCGCCGCGAGCTGTCGGGCCTGCAGATGGCCGCGATCGCCGTGGGCGTGATCGGGACGCTGGCAGCCGGCTACGGCTGGACCCAGGACAAGCAGGGGTTCTGGCACGCCTACCTGCACTCCTACTTCTTCTGGCTCGCGCCGACGACCGGCAGCCTGGGCCTGTACATGCTGAACCAGCTGACCGGCGGCCGCTGGGGCGCCTCGATCCGGCGTTCGCTCGAGGCCGGCATGCGCACTCCTGCCCGTGATGGCGCTGCTGCTCGTGCCGGTGCTGCTGCAGCTTGCCGACTTCTACCCCTGGGCGCGCGCGGAGGCGGCGCACGACGAGGTGCTGTCGCACAAGGCGGCCTGGCTCAACCCGCAGTTCTTCGTCATCCGCGCCGCGCTGTACTTCGTCATCTGGTTCGTGCTCTCGCGCGTGATGCTGAGCGCCTCCGCGCGGCGCGACCAGGGCGACCTGGCCGCCGGCGCCGGCGCGCGTCTGGTCTCCGGCCCGGGCGTGCTGCTCTTCGCGCTGACGGTCAGCTTCGCGGCCATGGACTGGGCCATGTCGCTCGAGCCGCGCTGGTTCTCGACCATGTACGGCCCGATCTTCCTGGTCAGCGGCGCGCTCGAGACGATGTGCCTGTGCATCGTGTTCGGCGCCTGGCTGCGCAAGCGCGAGCCCTTCACGCAGGTGCTCAGCGGCGACCGCTTCCACGACCTGGGCACGCTCTCCTTCGCGATGGTGCTGCTCTGGGCCTACACGAACTTCTCGCAGTACCTGATCATCTGGTCGGGCAACCTCAACGAGGAAACGCCCTGGGTGCACGTGCGCACCAGCCAGAGCTGGCGCGCGCTGGCCTACGGCCTGGTGGTGTTCCACTTCGCCGTGCCCTTCTTCCTGATGCTCTTCCGCAAGAACAAGCAGCACGCGCAGATCCTGGCCGGCATCGCCGGTCTCCTGATCGCGATGCGCTTCCTGGACCTGCTCTGGTACATCGGCCCGGCCTTCGGGCCCGAGCTCTCGATCCACTGGATCGACCTCGCGCTGCCCTGCGCCATGGGCGGCTTCTGGGTCGCGCTGTTCCTGCAGGGCTTCAAGACCAGGCCCTACGTCACGGACCAAGACCTCGTGCTCTCGGGGAGCCTGCAGCATGCACACCACTGATTCCCAGGGCGGCCACGAGAAGAGCGACGCCCAGGTCCGGCCGCTGGTCGAGTCGGGCATCGTGCTCGTGGTGCTCTGCCTGGCCTCGTTCTGGAGCATGATCTACGTGCACCACTGGCTGCAGTCGATCGAGCAGAAGAAGGAGGCGGTGGGCAACGCGCTCACGCCCGCGCGCGAGATCCCGCCCGCGCCGCTGCTGCAGACGGCCCCGCACATGCCGGTCAACTGGACCGAGACGGGGGCGCTGGAGAAGCAGCCCTTCAACAGCACCAGCCTGGCCGAAGTGCACGCCGGCGAGAGCGCCCAGCTCGAGCACTACGGCTGGATCGACAAGCAGGCCAAGATCGTCCACATCCCGATCCGGCAGGCGATGCAGAAGCTGCTCGAGCAGGGCCTGCCGACGCGCAAGTGAGCCCATGAACGCCTGCACGAGCCCGACCCTCTGCCTGCGCCGCGCGTTGCCCGCGCTGGGCGGCCTCTTGCTCGCGGGCAGCGCCTTCGCGCAGGGCATGATGGGCGACTCGAACACGGGCCCCGAGCGCAAGACGCCGATCGACATCAACGCGGTGCGCAAGGAGGTCAGCTTCGACCAGAAGCTCGGCGCCGACGTGCCGCTCGAGCTCTCGTTCCGCGACGAGACGGGCGCGCTGGTCGAGCTGAAGAGCTACTTCGGCAAGAAGCCCGTGATCCTGACGCCGGTCTACTACGGCTGCCCGATGCTCTGCACGCAGGTCCTGAACGGCCTCGTGACCTCGCTGCGCGCGCTCGGACTCGAGCCCGGCAAGGACTTCGAGATCGTCTCCTTCTCGATCAACCCGGCCGAGGAGCCGGCGCTGGCGGCGGAGAAGAAGCAGAAGTACCTGAAGAGCCTGGGCCGGCCCGAGCTGGGCGCGGGCTGGCACTTCCTGAGCGCCCTGGCGCTGCCCGCCGGCGAGCACGCGCTGGCCGCGAACGGCGAACCCAGCGGTGCGGGCGCCGACGCGATCCACGCGCTGACGCAGGCGATCGGCTTCCGCACCTGGTACGACCGCGAGCTCGGGCAGTACGCCCACGAGCCGGGCATCGTGGTGCTGACGCCCTCCGGGCGCGTCTCGAAGTACCTCTTCGGCATCGAGTTCGACGCGCGCACGCTCAAGTTCGCGCTGATCGAGGCCTCGGACGGCAAGGTCGGCACGCTGGTGGACCAGCTCTGGATGATGTGCTTCCACTACGACCCGGCCACGGGCAAGTACGGCCTGGTGCTCACCGGCGCGCTGCAGATCGCCGCAGCGATCTTCCTGCTCTCCCTGGGCGGCTTCATCGTCCTCCAGCTGCGCCGCGAGCGCCGCGCATCCCGTCTGCAGGCAGGAGGCGTCTAGCGCATCCGACCATGGGCAACCAACTCAACATCTTTCCCGAGAACGCCTCGACCTACGCGAGCCAGGTCGACTACGTCTACCTGTACCTGCTGCTCGTGTGCTCGGTGGTGGCGCTCGGGGTCGTCATCGCGATCGTCTACTTCTCGATCAAGTACAAGCGCAACGCCACGCACACCGCGATCCAGCAGGTCGAGGGCAACAACATGCTCGAGATCACCTGGTCGGTGATCCCGCTGGTGCTGATGCTGACGATGTTCGGCTGGGGCGCCTGGCTCTACATGCGCATGACCACGCCGCCCAAGGGTGCGCTCGACTTCTACGTGGTCGGCAAGCAGTGGATGTGGAAGCTGCAGCACCCCACCGGCCAGCGCGAGATCAACGACCTGCACGTGCCGATCAACACGCCCGTGCGCCTGACGCTCACCAGCGAGGACGTGATCCACGACTTCTTCGTCCCGGCCTTCCGCATGAAGCGCGACGTGGTCCCGGGCCGCTACACCGAGTGCTGGTTCGAGGCGACCAAGATCGGCGCCTACAGGATCGAGTGCGCGCAGTACTGCGGCACCAAGCACTCGCAGATGATCGGCATGGTCTACGTGATGTCGCAGGCCGACTACGACAAGTGGCTCTCGGGCAACCTGGGTGCCGAGACGGCCGACGCCGCCGGCCTGAAGCTCTTCGAGGCCAACCGCTGCAACACCTGCCACAAGGACGCGCCCGACGCGCGCGGCGCGCCGCTGTGGGGCGTCGCCGGCAGCCAGGTCACCCTGAAGGACGGCTCGACGGTCACCGCCACCGACGACTACCTGCGCGAGTCGATCCTGCACTCGACCGCCAAGGTCGTGCAGGGCTTCGAACCGATCATGCCGCTCTACGATGGCCAGCTGACCGAAGAGCAGGTCCTGCAGCTCGTCGCCTACATCAAGACGCTCAAGGTCAAGCCGAAGGAAACGCAATGAGCACGCATGGTCCGAGCATCCGCCCGGGACCCGAGAGGTCGGCCACCCCGAGCTACCTGACCGACGGCCACACGCTCAAGTCGTGGCTCCTGACCTACGACCACAAGCGCATCGCGCTGCTCTACCTGGGCGCGATCACGATCTTCTTCTCGGTCGGCGGCCTGCTGGCGCTCTTGATCCGCGCCGAGCTCTTCACGCCCAAGGGCGATCTGTTCGACTCGGACACCTACAACAAGCTCTTCACGCTGCACGGCGTGGTGATGGTGTTCTTCTTCCTGATCCCCTCGATCCCGGCCACGCTGGGGAACTTCCTGATCCCGCTGATGATCGGGGCCAAGGACGTCGCCTTCCCCAAGATCAACCTGCTCTCCTGGTACGTCTACATGACGGGCGGGACGATGGCCGTGCTGGTGATCCTGCTGGGCGGCCTGGACACGGGCTGGACGCTCTACCCGCCCTTCAGCTCGACCTACTCGAACACCAACGTGGCGCTGGCGGGCCTGACGGTCTTCGTGACCGGCTTCTCGTCGATCCTGACCGGCCTCAACTTCATGGTCACGATCCACAAGATGCGCGCGCCGGGCATGACCTGGTTCCGGCTGCCGCTCTTCATCTGGGCGCACTACGCCACCAGCCTGGTGATGCTGCTCGGCACGCCGGTGGTCGCGATCACCGTGCTGACGATGTCGATCGAGCGCATCTTCCACATCGGCATCTTCGATCCGGCCGCGGGCGGCGACCCGGTGCTGTTCCAGCACATGTTCTGGTTCTACAGCCACCCGGCCGTCTACATCATGATCCTGCCGGGCATGGGCGTGATCAGCGAGGTGATCGCCTGCTTCACGCGCAAGCGCATCTTCGGCTACCCCTTCGTGGCCATGTCCTCGCTGGGCATCGCGATCATCGGCTTCATCGTCTGGGGCCACCACATGTACGTGACGGGCCAGTCGGCCTACGCGAACATCGTCTTCTCGATCCTGACCTACATCGTGGCCGTGCCCTCGGCGATCAAGGTCTTCAACTGGACCGCGACGATGTACAAGGGCTCGGTCTCGATGGACACGCCCATGGTCTACGCCATGTGCTTCATGGGCCTGTTCCTGATCGGCGGGTTGACGGGACTCTTCTGCGCGAACCTGGGCCTCGACATCCACATCCACGACACCTACTTCATCATCGCGCACTTCCACTACGTGATGGTCGGCTCGGCGATGTTCGCCTACCTCGCCGGCCTGCACTTCTGGTTCCCGAAGATGACCGGGCGGATGTACTTCGAGGGCGCGGCCAAGTTCGCCGCGATCACGATCTTCGTCGGCTTCAACCTGACCTTCTTCCCGCAGTTCATCCTGGGCTACCTGGGCATGCCGCGGCGCTACCACTTCTACCCCGAGGAGTGGCAGGTGCTGAACGTGCTCTCCTCGGCCGGCGCGATGATCCTCGGCTCGGGCATCCTGATCAGCATGCTCAACCTGGGTTACGCGCTGGTCGCCGGCGCGCGCTCGCCCGCCAATCCCTGGATGGCCAAGGGGCTCGAGTGGGAAGAGGCCTCCTCGCCCCCGGTCACGGCCAACTTCGAGACGCCGATCGTCGTCACCGAGGAGGCCTACGAGTATCCCGCGCAGCAGCCGAGCGTTGCCCACCACTGAGCCTCACGACAGCGACCCCATGAGCCAACAAGCACACGCGGCCACCGGCAAGATCCGGCTCGCCCACCACTTCGACGACCTGCAGCAGCAGCACGAGTCGGCGCAGCTGGGCATGTGGGCCTTCATGCTGACGGAGATCATGTTCTTCGGCGGCCTGTTCCTGGCCTACGTCATCTACCGCAACCTCTATCCGCACGCCTGGGAGCTCTCCAGCCACCACCTGAACGTGCTGATGGGCGGCATCAACACCGCGGTGCTGATCTGCTCCTCGCTGACGATGGCGCTGGCGATCCGCACGGCGCAGACCGGCGGCGGCCGCATCCCGCAGATCGCCTGGCTGGCGCTGACGCTGGTCTTCGGGACGACCTTCCTCGTCATCAAGTACTTCGAATACAAGGAGAAGTGGGACCTCGGCCTGCTGCCCGGCCCGGGCTTCATCACCTCCCCCGAGGCGGTCGAGTCGTTCGGAGCGGAAGTGCGCCACGCGCGCATCTTCTTCTCGCTCTACTTCATGATGACCGGCCTGCACGCCTTCCACATGATCGTCGGCATCGGCCTCATGTTCTGGATGATGCGCTGCTCGTGGAAGGGCTACTTCACGCCTTCCAACTACGACGGCCTGGAGATGTTCGGCCTGTACTGGCACTTCGTGGACGTGGTCTGGATCTTCCTCTTCCCCCTGCTCTACCTGCTCGGCGCGCACGCCGCCGGAGGGCACCACTGAGATGAGCGGCGAGCACAAACACCACGTCGTACCGATCACGCACTACGTCGGCGTCTTCGCGGCGCTGATCTTCCTGACCGGCGCCACCTACTGGACGGCGCTGATGGACCTCGGGCCGCTCAACACGCCGGTCGCGATGACCATCGCGATCATCAAGGCGCTGCTCGTCGTGCTGATCTTCATGCACGTCAAGTACTCGAACAAGCTGGTCCAGACGATGGTCGTGGCCAGCGTGCTCTGGCTCCTGATCATGTTCGGCTTCACGGGCCAGGACTACCTGACCCGCGGCTGGCTCGGGAACTAGCCGACGTCCTCGGTGCGCGCGCCGGCCTGCTCGAGCAGGCGCCGGTACCAGCGCGCAGTCTCTCGCGCGCGACCCGGCAAGGCGCTCGTGCCCCAGACGACGGACAGCGTGCGCGTCGTGCCCGCGCTGGTCTTGGTGCGCTGCGCGTCCTTGACCGCGTTTGCGCACGGTCCGTCGGCGTCGAACAGGCACAACAGACCGCCGAGGTCGATCGTCTGCCCCGAGGCGTTGAACACGTAGCTCGAGCCGGAGGGCGCGATCCGGATCGAGAGCGGCTCGCGCGCGCGCTCCAGGTCCACGACGCTGATCGGCAGCCCGGAGTGCAGCGAGACGGCATTGCAGGCATCCACTGCCAGGTTGATCACCGGCAACTCGACCCCGAGCAGGTACTCGCTCGAGGGCTTGCCGCGGCCGGTCGGCTTGTAGCCGCCGTGGCGCAGGAGGTCGCGCACGTGCTTCTTCACCTCGTCCGATGTCGCGAGTGGCGCCGCGCCGACCTCCAGCGGCGCCTGGAGCTCGCCGAGCGGCTGCGCGAAGACGGTCACGAACAGAGCGGCCTCGAGCAGCGGATGGTCTTCGATCGTGACGTTCATGCGTGCCGGGGCACTAGAATGCCAACCAACCTCCAACCCCACCACCAAGCCATGCTGCACACCCTCACGCTCCTCGCCCTCGCGTTCCTCCCCTTCCAGGCGCCCTCGCAGACCGGCGCGGTCAGCGAAGCCGAGTTCAAGGCCATGCACGAGCTGAAGCAGGGCGCGCCGCCCGTGCTCCACGGCACGACGGTCGAGGTCGGCGGCGCGAAGTGCTACCTCTCGCTGCCCAAGACGCCGCGCGCGGGCTCGCCTTCCGTGGTCGTGATCCACGAGTGGTGGGGCCTGAACGAAAACGTCAAGCACTGGGCCGATCGCCTGGCCTCGGACGGCTACGCGGCGCTCGCGGTCGACCTGTACGGCGGCGTCGTGGCCAAGACTCCCGACGAGGCCAGCGCGGCGATGAAGGCCGTCGATCCGGCGAAGGCGGTCGCGATCATGCAGGCGGCCGAGAAGTTCCTGCGCGAGGACAGTCGCGTGAAGGCGGGTAAGGTCGCCTCGCTGGGCTGGTGCTTCGGCGGCGGCATGTCGCTGCAGCTCGCGCTCAACTCGACGACGCTCGACGCCTGCGTGCTCTACTACGGCTTCGTCGAGAAGGACCCGGCCAAGCTCGCCGCGCTCAAGGCGCCGGTGCTGGCGATCTTCGGTTCGAAGGACCAGGCCATCCCGCCCACGGCGGTCGCGACCTTCGTCGACGGGCTGGTCAAGGCCGAGAAGGAGCACCGCGTGATGTTCTTCCCGGCCGTGCACGCCTTCGCCAATCCGAGCAACCCCAAGTACGACGAGGCCAGCGCCTCCGTGGCCTGGGAGAACGTGCGCATGTTCCTGGCCGAGAAGCTCAAGTAGAACCGCGGCCCGAGTGATCGCCCTCCTCCGGCGCAACCCGCAGTTCGCGAAGCTCTGGCTCTCCCAGGTCGTCAGCCAGGCGGGCGACTGGCTCGACCGCATGGCCTGCATCGCGCTGATCGGCCAGCTGGGCGGGCCGGTCGGGACGCTGGGCGCGCTGTACGGCATCGAACTGGCGCTGCGGCTCCTGCCCTCGTCGCTGCTGACGCCCTTCGCGGGCCCGATCTGCGACCGGCTGCCGCGCCGCATGCTGATGATCACGGCCGATCTCGCGCGCGCGCTGATCGTGCTCGGGTTCCTGTTCGTTGACGCGCCCGCGAAGCTGCCCTGGCTCTACGCGCTGATCGCGCTGCAGATGTCCTTCGGCGTCTTCTTCGATGTCGCGCGCAGCGCCGCGGTGCCCGACACGGTGCCGCGCGCGGACCTGCACGACGCCAACGCGCTCTCGGCCACGACCTGGAGCATCATGCTGGGCCTGGGCGGCGTGCTCGGTGGCGTGCTGGTGCAGGCGATCGGCGTGCGCGGCGTGTTCGTCGTCGACTCGCTCTCCTACGTGGCCAGCGCGCTGGTGCTGGCCGGCCTCAGGCTGCCGCCGGTCGCGCGGCAGGCGCACGCGTTCCTGTGGAGCGAGTTCTTCCTGCTGCGCGACCTGAAGCGCGGCTGGGACCACGCGCGCGAGCGACGCCTGGGCATGATGCTCTGGGCCAAGAGCTTCTGGGGCGCGGCGGGCGGTTTCCTGGTCGTGCTCTCGCTGGCCGGGCAGGCGCGCCACGCGACCGGCAGCGGCCGCGCGGCGCAGGACGCAGCGGCCTTCGCGACCGGACTGCTCTACTCGGCGCGCGGGATCGGCACCGGCATCGGTCCCTGGCTGGGCAAGCACCTGATCGGCGGGAGCGACCGCGCACTGCGGCTGCAAATCGTCTGCGGCTTCGCGATCGCGGCGCTGGGCTACGGCCTGTTCGGCTTCACGGCCGACCTGCCCTGGGAGTGCCTGTGGGTCGGGATCGCGCACCTCGGCGGCGCGACGATCTGGGTCGCCTCGACGGTCTTCTGGCAGCGCCACACCGAGGAGAGCTTCCGCGGGCGCGTGTTCGCACTCGAGTACCTGGCGATGAACATCGCCTTCGGCATCGGCGGGATGGTCGCGGGCGCGGCCTACGACCGGAGCGGGTCGCTTTCCATCACGACTTGGATCGTCTGCGGTATGATCCTCCTGCTCGGGGGAACGTGGACCGTGCTCGTGTATCGTGCGCCATTCCCCGAACGTGTCTGAAGTTCGCGCAGTCGGGAGCTCAGGGCAGCAGCCACCGAGAGAATCGAGGAGCAGTTGAGGGACCGATGGAGAAGCCCGATCGCCGCGGAGTTGCTCCGAGCCTAGAGGCCGAGGTTGCGACCGAGGTGAAGGCCTTGGTGGCGGGGATACCTGTCGGGGCGGAGTTCACAGTGGAGCCGACCGCAAAGCTCCTCTCTGCCCTGGAGTTCTTCATTCCACACGTCCTTCGCAGCAGCCACCCGGGGTGGGAGTGGGAGAGCCTCGACGGATTCTACGTCGCACGTGCACGCAAGACCGGACGCTCCTCCATCCAACTTGCGGGGACCTGCATCCTGATTACCGATCAGACCATGACTCCTTTCCTGGTCGAACTGGCGTCGTCGCCCTCAGGTGAGTCCGTCGATTCCTTTCGAGTGAGTGTTGGCGAGCCAGGGAGGGGAAAGCTCGGAATCTCGGGGCCGAGATGGAACTCTCACGAGGCCGACACGCTCTTGGCGCTGCTCACCACTCGACTGGATGACATCGCCTGGTCCTACACGATCGTGAGCGACGAGGGCTGACCTTGCCGCACTCTGCGCGCACATGCGGGTATCGGTGTCAGTGCCCACGCCCTGAGCCCTGATTCGTGAGCACCTTCTCCGCCGCCTCGAGGTGCCGCTGCGCGCCGGCGCGCTGCGCCTGCGGGTAGTGCTCGAGGCTCTTGCGCGCCGCCGCCTCCGCGGCTGCGGCATCCTGGTCGTGCTTCAAGTGCCAGAGCGCGAGGTTCTCGTAGCAGTCGCCGACGGCCTCGTCGAGCTCCTGGCGCAGCCGCGCGTCGGCCCCCGGGCTCTCGAGCAGCTGCTGCTCGCCCTCGGCGATGGCCGACTCGAGCAGCTCCTTGGATTCGTCCCAGTCGCGCTCGAGGTAGTAGACGGCGACCAGCGCGCAGTCGTTGCGCAGTCGCACGCTGTGCGGATCGAGCGCGACGGCGCGCTGATAGGTCGCGTAGCTGCGCTCGAGCATCCGCGTGGCCTCCTCGTGCTTGCCGGCCTTCTCCAGCTGCACGCCGCGATCGCGCGCGTACACCGCGGCGTTGTTCAAGAGGTCCACGTCGGTGTCGGCCGCGGCGACGGCAGAGCGGAAGAACGCCTCGGTCTTCGCGAAGTTCCGCATGTAGCGATCGCCGACGCGCAGCAGGCCGAGCTTGACGGTGTCGCCTCCGCCAAGATCGGCCGTGATGCGGTCCGGACGCAAGCGCGTCGCCTCGAGCAGCCAGGCCTCCGCGTTCGGGAGATCGCCGGCGACGAACGCGAGGTTGCCCTTCTTGCCCAGGCACATCGCGATCCACTGCTCGCAGGTGTCGGCGTAGGCGGGGTTCTTCTGCTGCGCGGACTCGAAGCAGCCCATGGCCGCGTCGAGCAGCGCGAGCGCCTCCGTGGCAGGCTTGGACTCGGCCATCAGGTAGCGCACCCGACCCTGGAACCAGAGCCCGAGGGCGTCGTGCCGCGGCTCGAGCACTGCCAGCGCGCGCGGCAGCTGCTCTTCCGCGATCGCCTTCTCGACCAGCTCCTGCAGCGCTCGCTCGTCGTCCGGCTGTCGCGGCGGCGCGTGCATGCAGGCGCTCGCGAGGACGAGGCAGCCGGCGAGGATCGGGTTCTTCGCTCTCACGCGCCCCCTATCTCCTGCGGCCAGCCGGGTCACAAGAGATGAGGAACCGCGCCGCACCCACTACCATGTCCGCCCCCCATGGAGCGCCTCCTCCTGCACCCGGCCTTCGCCGACCCGACGCAGCCCTACCTCTCGCTGCCGACGCTCAAGGGCTACCTGCGCGCGCGCGGGCTCGATGCGCGCGTGATGGACTTGAACGTCGAGGCCGCGCGCTGGCTCTTCGAGCACGAGAACCTCGTCTACGTCGGCCGGCGCGTCGGATCGCGCTTCATCGACTTGAACCGCAAGCAGATCCTGACCTTCGACGAGCAGCGCGAGTACCGCATGGTGGTCGAGTCGCGCCCGAAGATCGACCGCGCGATCGGCCTGGAGCCCGGCCCGGTCGAGGTCTTCACCTCGCGCGACCTCTTCTACGACGCCGAGCATTACGCGCGCACGCGGCGCATCGTCGAGGGCTACTTCGACGCGCTCTCGGCCGCGTACTACCCCTACCGCTTCGGCTTCAACCAGTGCGCGCACTCGGTCGTGCCCTGGAGCTTCGACCTGCTGGCGGAGTACGCGAGCGGCAAGAAGAGCCCGCTCAAGGGCTTCTACGAGCAGTTCTTCACCGGGCCCGAGGAGTACGACTGGGAGCAGGGCGGCGAGCCGCGCGTCGATCTCTCGGAGGTCGACTTCATCGGCATCTCGGTCGTGTTCCCCTCGCAGATCCCCGAGGCGCTGCACCTCGCGCGCTTCCTGCGCGAGCGCGCGCCGCAGGCGTTTCTCGCGCTCGGCGGTCCGCTCATCCACCAGGTCGCGGTGCACCTCGATCCCGAGGGGCAGAAGCGGCTGCTCGAGTACGCCGACGCGCTCGCGCTCTTCGAGGGCGAGGAGACGCTGGCGCAGCTCTTCCCGCTGCTCGAGAAGTGGCGCGAAGAATCGGATGCCGCGAAGCGCTTCGAGCTCCTGCGCAGCGTGCCCAACCTGCTCGTCGTCGATCCCTCGACCTCGACGCCCGTGCTCGGCCCGCGCCACACGCTCGATCTCGCGCACGACGCGCTCCCGCCCGACTACTCCGACCTCGATCTCGACCGCTACCTCGCGCCGAGCCGCACGCTGCTCTACGCGCCGACGCGCGGCTGCTACTGGGGCAAGTGCTCGTTCTGCTACTACGGCCTGACCGAGACGGCGACCGCGAGCTACCGCGAGATCCCGCCCGAGCGCGCGGCCTCGGAACTCGCGCAGCTCGCGCGCCGCCACGGCGTGAAGAACTTCTACCTCTCCTGCGACGTGCTCTCGCCGGTCTACGCGGTCAAGCTCGCCCAGGCGCTGATCGACAAGGGCGTCAAGATCCGCTGGTCGAGCGACCTGAAGATCGAGAAGTACTTCACGGCCGAGCGCTGCAAGCTGCTCTACGACTCCGGCCTGCGCTCGGCCGCCTTCGGCATCGAGAGCGGCTCCGATCGCATCCTCGAGCTGATGCGCAAGGGCTGCGACCGCGCGACGATGACCGAGGTGAACCGCAACTTCCACCAGGCCGGCGTCGCGACCGAGTGGATGACCTTCACCGACCACCCGGACGAGTCGCTCGAAGAGGCGCTCGCGACGGTCTCCTGGATCGACGAGCAGCGCGAGTTCATCGACTGCTTCATCGTGGGCAAGTTCGGCCTCGAGCGCGGTTCGCACATCGCGCAGGACCCGCAGCGCTACGGCGTGCGGCGCATCCACTACGCCGAGGGCGACGATCTGAAGCTCTACGCGCTCTTCACGCACGTCGGCGGAAGGCGCGGGCCCGAGGCCGATGAGCGCGTCGAGCAGGAGATCGGCAAGGTCTCGGGCCACTACGCGCTCAGCCCCTACCCCTGGGCAGGCGCCAACTCGACGCACCACACCTTCCTGCATCTCGTCGAGTTCGGGCAGACGGTCTTCAAGCTGCACTTCCAGCGCGCCGGCGCCGCGCTGTACGGCGCGCTGCCCGCGGCGCCGCAATCGCACATCACGGGTCTGCGCGAGCGTGCGCGCTTCGACCTCGGCCGCATCGCCGAGGCCGAGGAGCGCTTCTTCGCGACCTTCCTGCCCGAAGCGCTCTACACCACGATCCCCGCGCGGCGCCAGGGCGGCGGCGGCGACGAGGTCGCGCCGCTCTCGCTCGCGAGCTATCACGCAGCCGCAGCCGAGATGCCGATCCTGCGCGGCGGGAAGTGAGGCGCGGACGGGGCGCGCGGTCTGGCCCGTGTGACTAGCGCTGCTCGAAGACCCACGTTTCCGCCGTATCCCCGAGGTTCCAGGCGAACGGAAGCGGGCCCAATGCGTCCGCCCAGAATCCCGCGCCGGATCGTGGACCCAGCACGACGAGGATCGCCCTCAGCGGCACGACGCGGTGGTCGATCGTCCGCACGCGCGCGGGCGAGACGCCGAAGATGTTCGTGTTGAGCATCGGCACGAGGATGACATCGCCCGACCGTGCGGCGGGCCGATCACAATCCAGCGCGTGCGCCCCGGCGGCTTCGGCATAGTGCTGGAAGCCCCAATGCCCCTCGAACCAGACCTGGCCCGGCTGATGCGAACGCACCAAGGCGGTTGCCGTCGCTCGCGCCTCTTCCGCCACCTCGCCATCCGCACGCAGGAGCAGTGTCCCGATGATCGCGCCCGCGAGGAGACCGCAGGTGAGCGCGAAGCGTCCGAATGGCCGCGAGAGGAAGGGAACGCGCTCGCATGCTCGCGTCATCGCGATCGCGACTCCTGGCAGAGCCGGCAAGAAGCTCCGCACCGGGAAGCCCCAGTTCACACTCAGGAAGAAGGCTGTCGTGCCCGCCACCCACAGGGCCACGAGGCGCGCCTCGGGACCGCCGCGCCATGCGTCCTGCAGCACGATGATCAGCAGCACGGCTCCGGTGAACCCCCAGATTCCAAGCTGGAACGCGATCGCCCAGCTCTGGGGTGCCGAGACTCCCGCGAGTGTAGGCCAGCCATCGAGGTGGCCACGCGCGTACAGGATTGCGATGCAGGCCAACGCCAACGCCGCCAGGATCACCCTGCCGTGGCTCCGCACGAGAAACGGGATCAAGAGCAGGCAGCCCGAGCACCCTCCTCCGAGGAACGCGAGCCCGCTCCACTCGCGCAGCAACGTCGGGCGGCCGCTTTGTGAGTCCAGCGCGATCGAGGCTGCGTGCGTGAACACGGGCACGCCGTGCGCCGCACGCATCCAGAGTTCCAGCGCGACCACTGCGACCAGAGGCGGAAGAAGCCAGGCGCACCGGGCGGTGAGTCGCTTCTCGAGCATCAGGTCCCAGGCGATCAGCAGTGGCACGAGGGTCAGTCCGTACCACTTCGTCATCGCCGCGATGAGCAGCGCCAACGCGCCCAGAGCCGTGGAGCGCGGACTCGCTGGCCGGCACCAGGCCAGGATCGCACACAGACAGGCGGCGGCCGTCAGCGTGTCGGCCATGATCGACGCGCTGGTTACGAGGAAGGCGGGAGCAACAGCCGTGATCGCGAGCGCCAGGTTGGGGCTCGAAGTCCAGCGTCGCGCCAGAGCCCAGGTCGCGGCCAGGAACACGGCACTGGGCACCAGCAGGGCGAGATGAAGCGCCCTCTCGCTCCAGCCCACTGCCATGCCCACGAGCGCGAGCAGAATGGCGCCTAGCGGAGGGTTGCGCATCGCCGACGGGATGGGCTCCGTCGTACCGAACCAATTGATCTCTCCACAGTACGGGTCTGGCCAATGCGCCGCGATCTCTCGGGCCCAGCGAATGTAGATCGCGTCGTCGATGTGGAATGCACGCGCGGACTGTGCCGCCAGCACCACGAGCGCAACCGCGCCGATGACCGCGCCGAGCGTGACGCCGCGCATCCGACCGCTCACCAGACGTGCGTGCGGCTCCGGCATGGGTAAGCCATTCTAGCGCTTCGAGTCTCCTGGTACCCTGACCGGCAGCATGAGCACGCCTTCGAGCCCCGAGGCAGCAGAGCCCGCGCCGGCCGCCTACCGCCACTTCATCCTCGACGAGATCGACACCGATCTCGCCGCGAAGAAGAACGACGGCCGCGTGCAGACGCGCTTCCCGCCCGAACCCAACGGCTACCTGCACATCGGCCACGCCAAGTCGATCTGCCTCAACTTCGGCCTCGCCAAGCGCTACGGCGGCAAGTGCAACTTGCGCTTCGACGACACCAACCCGACCAAGGAGGAGCAGGAGTACGTCGACTCGATCCAGGCCGACGTGCGCTGGCTGGGCTTCGAGTGGAATTGCGCTCTACTACGCCAGCGACTTCTTCGAGCAGCTGTACCAGTTCGCCGAGCACCTGATCACGACCGGCAAGGCCTACGTCGACGATCTCACGGGCGACGAGGTCGCGCAGTACCGCGGCACGCTCGACAAGCCCGGGCGCGAGAGCCCCTTCCGCAACCGCCCGGTTGCGGAGAGCCTGGACCTCTTCCGGCGCATGAGGAAGGGCGAGTTCAAGGACGGCGCGCGCACGCTGCGGGCGAAGATCGACATGAGCTCGCCCAACCCGAACCTGCGCGACCCGGTGCTCTACCGCATCCTGCACGCGCACCACCACCGCACGGGCGAGAAGTGGTGCATCTACCCGATGTACGACTTCGCCCACGGCCAGTGCGACGCGCTCGAGGCGATCACGCACTCGATCTGCACGCTCGAGTTCGAGATCCACCGCCCGCTCTACAACTGGTTCCTCGACAACCTGCCCGTGAAGGCGCGCCCGCGCCAGATCGAGTTCGCGCGCCTCAACCTGACCTACACCGTGCTGAGCAAGCGCAAGCTGCTCGAACTGGTCAAGGACGGCCACGTCACGGGCTGGGACGACCCGCGCATGCCGACGATCTCCGGCATTCGCCGGCGCGGCTTCACGCCCGAATCGCTGCGCGCCTTCTGCGACGGCATCGGCGTCGCGCGCTTCAACTCGACCGTCGACCGCGTCGTGCTCGAGAACGCGATCCGCGAGGACCTGAACAAGCGCGCCCTGCGCGCGATGGGCGTGCTCGACCCGCTCAAGCTCACGATCGAGAACTTCCCCGCGGGCGAGGTCGAGTGGATCGACGCCGTCAACAACCCCGAGGACCCCGCCGCCGGCTCGCGCAAGCTGCCGATCACGCGCACGCTCTGGATCGAGCGCGAGGACTTCAAGGAGGAGCCGCCCAAGAAGTACTTCCGCCTCTCGCCCGGCAAGGAGGTGCGCCTGCGCTACGCCTGGTGCATCACCTGCAAGGAGGTCAAGAAGGACTCGAGCGGGAAGGTCGTCGAGCTCGTCTGCACCTACGACCCCGCGACGCTGCACGGCGCGACGCCCGACGGCCGCAAGGTGAAGGGCATCATCCACTGGGTCAGCGCCGAACACGCCTTCGAGGCGCCGGTGCGGCTCTACGACCACCTCTTCGCGAGCGAACATCCCGACGACGTCCCCGAGGGCGTCGACTGGAAGAGCGGGCTCAACCCGAACTCGCTCGTCCTCGCCGCGCATCCCAAGCTCGAGCCCTCGCTGCAGCATGCGCAGGGCGGCCAGCACTTCCAGTTCGAGCGCGTGGGCTACTTCTTCGTCGACCCGAAGGACTCGAGGCCGGGCGCGCCGGTGTTCAACCGCACGGTGACGCTGCGCGACGCCTGGGCGCGGATCGAGAAGCGCGCCGAGGAGTGATTGCGGATACAGCCATGGTCGACGAGAACGTCTGGCTGATCGAGTTGTCCAAGAAGAACCGCTCACGCCTGCTCCGGGCGCCCTTCGAGGTCCTCGCTCCCCCCGAGCGTGTCTTTCGCTGTGTCTGGGACCTGGAAGCCGAGGTCAACAACGGCGGCTTCCATCAGTACTTCTTCAACTCCAGCGGCGACCATGCGGACTTCGTCCTCGAGGCGCTGGCGCTCATCGGCGCCACGCAGATGCGCGAGATCGTTCGGCAGGCGATCGAGCGCGTCGGAAGTGTCGCGCTGGAGAGGGACTTGATCACCCGGCGCGGCCTGCTGCTCGAATTGCCTGTAGAGCAGCAGGCAGGTCTTGAGGAACTGGACCGGGCCTTCTTTGCCTATCCGGAAGACCTGACGAGCTTGTTGTACCGCTACGTTCAAGTCCATCGCGCTTCGATCGCGGGAGCCGGCGGATCATGAACGCCAGGCTCTCGATCCTCGGCTTCGTCGCGGCCGTCGCCGGGCTGATCGCGCTCGTAGCGCGGGGCGAACTGTTCGACACGCAGCCGGTCACGATCTGTCTGCAGCTGATCGCGTTCTCGTTCATGGTCTGGGCGCGCCTCACGTTCGGGATGCGCAGCTTCCACGCCGCCGCCGACACGACCGAGGGCGAGCTCGTCACGCGCGGGCCGTACGCGATCGTCCGCAACCCGATCTACGCGGCCGTGATCCTCTTCGCCTGGGCCGGCGTAGTCGCGCACTTCGGCCCGGTGAGCGCCGCGTTCGGCCTGCTGATCCTCGCCGGCATGCTCGTGCGCATCCTGGCCGAGGAGCGCGAGCTGCGGGAGCACTACAAGGACGCCTATATCGCGTATTGCCGGCGGGTGAAGCGCCTCGTGCCGCTCGTCCTCTGATCCGCGCCCCTGCCCCACTTGACGGATTGGCCGGCCGCTCTTCTACTGGCCCTACACTCGGAGGCGGAGGAGGCCGCTCGCGCGATCCCGACGCAGCCTCCACCGCAAGCCAGGCGACCGAGCGTCTGCAGCGGATCGCCCAGAAACCAGTGGAGAGCACGGTCATGCTTCGCACCCTTCGTCGGACGATCGTCCTCCTCGCCCTCGCCGGCCTCGCGCTCGTCGGTCTGCGGTCTGAGGCGACCGCGCAGTCCGAGCTGGCCGGCTGCGGAACGCAGATGTTCAACAGCGCCTGGAACCACGAGGCATTCGTCGAGATAGCAGCGGG
This sequence comes from uncultured Planctomycetota bacterium, assembly GCA_963829015.1. Taxonomy (GTDB): domain Bacteria; phylum Planctomycetota; class UBA1135; order UBA1135; genus JADJLZ01. The sequence continues at coordinate 554,169 of CAWHGR010000003.1, forward strand.
GCGTTACCACACGCTCGCGCTCCGCAGCAACGGAACAATCGCCGCCTGGGGCGACAACCGCGCCAACCAGTGCAACGTGCCCGCGCTGCCACCCGGGTTGACCTACATCCAGATGTCGGGCAGCGATGTCAACTCTGCGGCGGTCCGCAGCGACGGCTCGGCGGTGCAGTGGGGCGAGTGCCTGATCGGCCAGTGCAGCGTGCCTCCGCTTCCGGCGGGCGTCACGTACGTCGAGATCGGCGTCGGCTTCTACTGCTGCACCGCACTGCGCAGCGACGGGACAATCGTCGCCTGGGGCGACAACTACCTGGGCCAACTCAACGTGCCCGCGCTGCCGGTCGGCCTGACCTACGTCGAGCTGGCGGCCAACTCCAGGTTCACGGTCGCCCGCCGCAGCGACGGCTCCGCCGTCGCCTGGGGCGACAACACCAGTGGCCAGTGCAATGTTCCAGCTCCGCCCAGCGGACTCGGCTACGTGCAACTCTCGGCGGGCTATGCTCACGCGATCGGAGTCCTCAGTGACGGCTCGGCCGTCGCCTGGGGTGATAACAGCTCGGGGCAGTGCAACGTGCCCGCGCCGCCACCGGGCCTCACCTACACCAGCGCCGCGGCTGGAAGTGCCCATTCGCTTCTGCTCCGCAGCGACGGAACAGTCAGCACGTGTGGCTACAACGGGGACGGCCAGTGCAACGTTCCCGCGCTGCCAGCGGGCCTCACTTACGTGCAGGTTGCGGCGGGCCAGAACCACTCGGCTGCGCGCCGGAGCGACGGATCGGTCATCGCCTGGGAATCGAACAGCCTCAGCCAGTCGAACGGCATCGGCCTGCCGAGCGGTGTCACGAACGTCGAGGTGGCGGCGGGCTTCGATCACACCGTCGCGCGGCGCAGTGACGGTTCGATCGTCGCCTGGGGATACGATGGAGGTGGCGTGTGCACTGTGCCCGTGCTCGCCCCCGGGCTCACCTACGTCCAGGTAGCAGCCTGCGCAGCCCATACCGTCGCGCGCCGCAGCAACGGCACAGCTGTCGCGTGGGGCATCAACACCTACGGCGAGTGCAATGTCCCCGCGCTGCCGGTCGGGCTGACCTACGTCGAGGTTGCCGCGGGCACGTATCACACGCTCGCACGCCGCAGCAACGGCACCGCGATCGCATGGGGCAGGAACACCAACGGCCAGTGCAATGTGCCCGCGCTGCCGGCGGGCCTCAGCTACGTCGAGGTTTCCGGGGGGGATGACTACTCGCTCGCGCGCCGCAGCGACGGTTCGGTCGTCGCCTGGGGCAGCAACGCCTACGGCCAGTGCAGTGTGCCCGTGCTGCCGACCGGACTCAGCTACGTGCAGATTTCAGCCGGCATGCTCCACGCGGTTGCGCGCCGCAGCGATGGCTCGGTCGTCGCCTGGGGGCTCAATGGCTACGGTGTCTGCAACGTGCCCGCGCTGCCGAGCGGCCTGACCTACGTCGATGTCTCGGCGGGATCCGACCACGTGGTCGCGCGCCGCAGCGACGGATCGATCATCGCCTGGGGCAGCGACCAGTACGGCCAGTGCGACGTTCCCCTTCCGCCGAGCGGATTCGTCTGCGCAGAGATTGCAACGGGCTTCCAGCACTCGGTCGCGCGCTACGAGCCCGCCGCCCCGGTCAGCTTCTGCGTTCCCTCGCAAGCGGGCGTGAGCGACTGTCCGTGCTCGAATGCGCCCGTGGGGGCCGATCGAGGCTGCGACAACAACGAGGCATCCGGCGGCGCGTGGATGATCAACTCTGGCTGGAGCGTGCTCTCGAATCCGACGCTGGCCTTTACGACCGCGGGCGAGAATGCGACAGCGGGTTCGGTGCTGATCCAGGGAACGACCTCCAGCGCGGGCATTTCATTCGGTCACGGCGTCCGCTGCACGGCGGGCCTGATCCGGCGCCTCTACGTCAAGCTCGCTGTGTTCGGCAGCATCACGGCTCCGGAGTTTCCAGCCGACGCCGACATCCCGACGAGGTCCGCAGCGCTGGGCAACCCGATCCTCGCCGGTGAGCAGCGCTGGTACCAGGTCTACTACCGCGACTCGACCGTGCTGCTCCCTGGCTGCCCGCTTCCTGCCGAACAGTTCAACGTGACGAGCGGAGCGGAAGTCACTTGGCTCCCTTGACCTGCGCAAACGGTCAACGACTCGCCGCCTGCTAGAATCCCGCCCGTGCCGGGCTCGCTCTACCAGCGCATCTTGGGCGAGGAGTTCGCGCTCCTCCCCGACGTCTTGCGGCGATTCCACGGCTCGCCCGCGGGCGGCAGTCTCGAAGGGACCTTCCGCGTCGAGCGCGGCCGAGGTCGCCTGCGCGGACTCCTGGCCGAGATCGGCGGACTCCCGCCCGCCAGCGAGCGCGTGCCGCTGCGCCTCGACGTGCGTGTCGAGGGCGACGAGGAGCACTGGACGCGCGCCTTCGGCGAGCAGCTCCTGCGCACGCGCCAGTTCGCGCGCGGCGGCCGGCTGGTCGAGCTGCACCCGCCCTGGAAGCTGAAGATCCGGCTCGGCGCGACTCGCGACGGCATGCAACTCGACCACGAGCGCTGCTACTGGTGCGGCATCCCGCTGCCGCGCCTCGTCGCGCCTCGCGTCGAGAGCTTCGTCGAGGCGCGCGGCGAGAGCTGGTTCGTCGCGGTGACGATCGGGCTGCCGCTCCTCGGCATGGTCTGCCGCTACTCGGGCGAGGTGCGCCCCGCATGATGCCCGTGATCTGGCTCTTGATCGTCCAGGGCGCGCTCGGCGCTTTCGACACGCTCTGGTACCACGAGTGGAAGGTCGCGCTGCACTCGCGCGCGGACGCGCGGCGCGAGCTCGTGCTGCACTCGCTGCGCAACTTCTGCTACGCAATGCTGTACGGAATGCTCGCCTGGCGCGAATGGCACGGGCCGGTGGCCGCGCTCTTCTTCCTGCTGCTCGCGGCCGAGCTCGTGATCACGCTGACCGATTTCCTCGAGGAGGACCGCACGCGCAGGCTGCCGGGCGGCGAGCGTGTGATGCACGCGCTGGTCGGCGTCGCCTGGGGAGCGATGCTGGTGTACTTCCTGCCGCTCGTCTGGGGCTGGATCCAGCGGCCGCCCGCGCTGGTCGCGGCGGACTACGGAGCGTTCTCGTGGATCCTGACCCTGATGGCGTTTGGAGCAGCCGGCTTCGGACTGCGCGACGGCTTCTACGCCCGGCGCAATCCGGATCTGGCGCCCAGCTCGTCAGCAGGGCCCCGGCGGTCCGGGCGTTGACGGAATCGCAAGGTGCGCCTCTACTCAGGGCGCCCAAGGAAGGCGATCTGTCTCCGCCAGAATGGAGGGAACCCTGATGCTGCTCCCGAACCGCAGAACGACCATCTCCGTCATCTCCTGCCTGGTCTCGCTCTTCGGAACCCCCGCGACGGCACGCGCGCAGTCGGAGATCGTTGGCTGGGGAGGGCGATGGTTCAACAGCGCCTGGAACCGCGGGGGATTCCTCGACGTGGCGGCGGGTGGACTTCACACCGTCGGGCTCCGCAGCGATGGTTCGATCGCAACTTGGGGAGAGAACGATTTCGGTCAGTGCCAGGCACCCGCGCTGCCCAGCGGCCTCACCTACGTCGAGGTCGCGGCGGGGTTGTCCCATACGATCGCGCGCCTCAGCGACGGCTCGGCTGTCGCTTGGGGGATCAATTGGGACGGCGAGTGCGACGTGCCTCCTCTTCCGGCTGGCCTCACGTATGTCCAGGTCGCGGCGGGTTTGGATGACACAGTCGTGCGGCGCAGCGACGGCTCGGTGATCGCGTGGGGATTCAACAACTACGGCCAGTGCAACGTGCCTGCGCTGCCTGGCGGACTGACCTACGTCGAGATCGCGGCCGGTGCCATGCATGTGATCGCGCGCCGCAGCGACGGCTCCGTCGTCGCGTGGGGAAACAACGGGTCCGGCCAGTGCAACGTGCCCGCACTTCCCGCTGGGCTCACCTACGTCGAGGTCGCGGGGGGCTCCTACCACTGTGTTGCACGCCGCAGCGATGGCTCGGTCTTGGCGTGGGGACAAAACGTCTCCGGCCAGTGCAACGTGCCCGCGCTGCCAGCCGGCCTCACGTATGTCGAGATCGCAGCTGGCGATCTCCATACGGTCGCAAGACGGAGTGACGGCTCGGTGGTCGCGTGGGGCGACAACACATACGGCCAGTGCAATGTGCCCGCGCCGCCCGCGGGCCTCAGCTATGTCGGAATTTCGGCGGGGTGGTTCCACACTGTCGCGCGCCTCAGCGACGGCTCGGTGGTGGCCTGGGGGGACAACAGCGAAAGCCAGTGCAACGTTCCATCCCTGCCTCCCGGCGTCAGCTATGTCGAGGTGGAATCGGGCTTCTCCACCTTTCTTGCGCGCTGCAGCGACGGCTCGGCGGTCGCATGGGGAGACAACAGCTCCGGCCAGTGCGCTGTGCCTGCGCTTCCCACCGGCATCACCTATGTCGAGGTGGCACTCGGTGGCGAGCACGCGGCTGCGCGCCGCAGCGACGGTTCGGTCGTGGCCTGGGGAACGAACAACTACGGCCAGTGCAACGTCCCCGCCCTGCCCGCCGGGCTCACCTATGTCGAGTTGGCGGCGGGCGGATCTCATTCGGTCGCGCGCCGCAGCGACGGGTCGGTCGTCGCCTGGGGGCGGAACCTCGAGGGCCAGTGCAACGTGCCTGCGTTGCCCGCCGGACTCACCTATGTCGAGCTGACGGCGGGCTGGTTCCATACGGTCGCGCGCCGCAGCGACGGATCGGTCGTCGCCTGGGGAGACAACACCTGGGGCCAGAGCAACGTGCCTGCATTGCCGCCGGGAGTCACGTACACCAACATCGAGGCAGGCGGTGGGCATACGGTCGCACGCCGCAGCGACGGCTCGGTCGTCGCATGGGGGTACAATCAGTTCGGTCAGTGCAACGTGCCCGCGCTGCCCGCCGGACTCACCTATGTCGAGGTTTCGGGGGGCGCATACCATTCCATCGCACGCCGCAGCGACAACTCGCTCATCGCGTGGGGGCGTAGTATCTCTGGCGAGTGCGACGTCCCCGCGCTGCCGAGCGGATCAACCTGGGTAAACGTCGTCGCCGGATACATGAACTCGCTGGCGCGCTTCGTGCCCGGCGGCCCGGCGACGAGCTTCTGCGTTCCCGCGCAAGCAGGCGTGATCGCCTGCCCCTGCTCGAATCCCGCGGGCGGAACCGACCGCGGCTGTGACAACTCGGCCTCTGCCGGCGGAGCGCGCCTTGCAGCGAGCGGGATAGCTTCGATCGTGGCCGACACGCTGCAGTTCCAGACCAGCGGAGAGCCTCCGTCCGTGCCCTCGGCCGTGCTGCAGGCGGATGCGTGGAACGCGGGCGGAATGCTTTTCGGCGAGGGAGTTCGCTGCATCACCGGAGCGCGCAGGCTCCTGCGCATCGAGAATGCGGTCGGGGGCGCGATCGTCTATCCCGACGGCTCGGAGCCTCCCATTGCGGCGAGATCGGCGCTTCTCGGCGACCCGATCAGCGCGGGCAGCACGCGCTGGTACCAGGTCTACTATCGGGACCCGGCGCTGCCGTGCACGGGCGAACCCAACTTCAACCTCACGCAGGGTCTCTCCGTCTTGTGGCAGCCATAGTCTGCGGCTTCTAGGCCCGGGGGCAGTTCGGGCTCAGCCGTTCAAGAGGGACGGGATCTCCTGCCAGGGCACGGCGGTGATCCGCGGGGCGATCCTGAACCGACGCGGCGTGCGGCAGACGACAAACCCCTCGCGCGCCTTGGCATGCTCCTTCAAGAAGGTCTGCAGGTGCCGCGTGTCTCGCTCCGTAGGCGCCGGGCTCCACTTCACTTCGACCGGTATCCAGCGCTCCTCGCCCGCGACGATCCAGTCCACCTCCGGGCCATCCGGATCGCGCCAGAAGCAGAGCTTGCGCGTTTCCGAGGATTCGCGCGTGGCGCGCAGCAGCTCCAGGCCCACGAACTGCTCGAACAGAGAGCCGAGGACGCGCGGCGGGAGGCGCTTGCCTTCCTCCGCGCACATGCGCCGCACGCCGAGATCGAAGAACAGGTAGCGCGGCGACTTTGTGAGCTTCTTGCGCGTGCGACTCTCGGAGAGCGGCTCGACACGTTCGGCAATCAGGCAATCCTCCAGCACTTCGTAGTAGCCTGCCACCGTGGTGTGCGAGAGCCCGAGCTCCTGCGCGATGCCGCGAAAGTGGCTGATGTTGCCCGACTCGAGCGCGGCGAGCTGTAGGAAGCGCGCGAAGGTGCCGAGATTGCGCACGAGTGCCTCCGCACGCACCTCCTCCTCCAGGTAGAGCGTGGCGTAGGCACGCAACTCCTCTTCGCGTGCCGCATCGTCCGCCGCCAGGGCGATGCCTGGCAGGCTGCCCTGGAGCAAGACATCCTCGAGCCGCTGCGGGATGCGCTCCGACAGCGAGAGCGGGTCTAGGCGCAAGGGCATGAGCCGCCCCGGGAGCAGATTGATCGACGTGCCCCTGCGCAACTTGCGCGCGGACGAACCCGTGAGGACGAAGCGCGCCAGCCGCCTGTCGATCAGGTCCTGCACCGCGTTCACGAGTTCGGGAACGCGTTGTACCTCGTCCAGGACGACCAGCGGCTTCGACCCGCGAGCGCCCTCGGCGAGCGCCTCGACCTCCGCGCCGAGCAGCCGGGGATCGCGTTCGTAGCGTTGCCGCACCTCGGGCCGCAGGAAGTTGAGCAACAGATCTGGCGCGAGGGTCTCCACCAGCGTCGTCTTGCCGGTTTGCCGCGGCCCGAGCAGCAGCACGGACTTCCCCCGCGCCAGCGCCCGCTCCAGACGCGCCGTGATTCGCCGCGGGATGTTCTTCATGGACTCCATTTTCGGCGAATTTGGAGTGCCGTCAAGTCGAGGCCTGGTCTTTCCCTACCCGCCGGCCCGCAAGAACGGAAGAGAGGGGCGTCGCGCGGCGCGGCTGGGCATGGAACCCCGTTTCCGGCCCGGATAGAGTGCCCGCCCCGTGAGCACCAACCGTGTCGCCGTGGTCGAGGAGAACCTCGACACGTATCTCGCACAGGCCGCGCCCGCCTCGCGCCTCCTGGCCGACGACGAACCGCTGCACGCCGGCGGCGAGCTGTGCGCGCGCGAGGCGATCGAGCTCTTCGAGGATGCCTACCTCTCGCGCGCTCTGGACGTCGCGGCGCGCGAGCTGAAGCGCACGAACCGCAGCTTCTACACGATCTCCAGCGCGGGCCACGAGGCCAACACGATCCTGGGCGCGCAGTTGCGCCTCGACGATCCCTGCTTCCTGCACTACCGCTCGGGCGGGCTGATGATGGCGCGCAGCCGCAAGGCGGGCGAGGTCACGCCGCTCTTCGACACCCTGCTCTCGCTGTGCGCCTCGAGCGAGGACCCGATCAGCCGCGGCCGGCACAAGGTCTGGGGTTCGAAGCGCTTGTGGGTGCCGCCGCAGACCTCGACCATCGCCTCGCACCTGCCCAAGGCGGCCGGCTGCGCCTTCGGCATCGGGCGTTCGAAGCGCCTGGGGCTGCAGAACGACGTCGCGACCGACTCGATCGTCTTGTGCAGCTTCGGCGACGCGTCCGCGAACCACTGCACCGCGCTCTCGGGCTTCAACGCAGCGCGCTACGTCAAGCGCCGCGGCAGCCCGATGCCGATCCTGTTCCTGTGCGAGGACAACGGCATCGGCATCTCGGTCGACACGCCGCCGGGCTGGATCGAAGAGAGCTTCTCGAGCCTGCCGCAGCTCGTCTACTTCCGCGCCGCAGGCGAGTACGACGAGATGTGGGACGTGTGCCGCGCGGCGATCGCGCACTGCCGCACCAAGCGCACGCCGGTGTTCCTGCACATGCAGACCGTGCGCCTCTGGGGCCACGCCGGCAGCGACGTCGAGACCACCTACCGCACGCAGGAGGAGATCGAGGAGGTCGAGGCCGCCGATCCGCTGCTCGGCTGGGCGCGGCGCCTGGTCGGGACCGGGGCCGCCGCGCCAGAGATGCTGCGCGCGATCGTCGCCGAGCTGCGCACGCGCGTGGCCGCGGCCGCCGAGGAAGCCGTCGCGCGGCCGAAGCTCGTCACGCGCGAGCAGGTCGTCGCCCCGCAGGCACCCTGGGACGAGCAGCGCGTGCGCGCGCGCTCGGCACGCCGCATCGACCCCGAGGCACGCGCGCACTTCTGGGGCGAGCAGCTGCCCGAGAAGACGAAGAGCGCCACGAAGCGCACGCTCGCGGCACACGTCAACGCCGCGCTGCACGACGAGTTCCTGCGCCACCCCGAGCTGCTGCTCTTCGGCGAGGACTCGGGCAAGAAGGGCGGCGTCTACGGCGTGACGCAGGGCCTGCAGCGGCGCTTCGGCCTGGCGCGCGTGTTCGACACCTTGCTCGACGAGACCACGATCCTCGGCCTGGCGCAGGGCGCGGCGCACCTGGGCTTCGTGCCGCTGCCCGAGATCCAGTACCTCGCCTACATCCACAACGCGCTCGACCAGTTGCGCGGCGAGGCCTGCTCGCTCTCGTACTTCTCGAACGGCCAGTTCACGAACCCGATGGTCGTGCGCATCCAGGGGCTGGCCTACCAGAAGGGCTTCGGCGGCCACTTCCACAACGACAACTCGATCGGCGCGCTGCGCGACATCCCGGGCCTGATGCTGGCCGTGCCCGCGCGCGGCGACGACGCGGCGCGCATGCTGCGCGGCGCGATCGCTGCGGCGATGGAGTGCGGCCGCGTGGTGTGCTTCCTCGAGCCGATCGCGCTCTATCACGAGCGCGACCTGCACGCCGACGGCGACGGCGTCTGGCTGACCGACTACCCGCCGCCCTCGGAGTCCCCCGCCGACGTGCTGCTGCCGGGCGACCTGGGCGTCTACGGCGGGAAGAACAAGGACCTGTGCATCGCCAGCTACGCCAACGGCCTGCGCCTGGCGCTGCGCGCGGCGAAGAAGCTCGAGACCGAGCGCGGGCTCAAGGCGCGCGTGATCGACCTGCGCTGGCTCGCGCCGCTGCCGCTCGAGGCGCTGGCGCTCCACGCCGAGGCCTGCGGCAAGCTGCTGGTGGTCGACGAATGCCGCGCCACCGGCGGCGGCATCGCGGATGCGATCAGCGCGCACTTCGCCGAGCGCGGCTCGAAGGTGAAGCTGCGCAGCGTGCGCGCGGCGGACAGCTACGTCCCGCTCGGATCGGCGACCGCCTGCGTGCTCGTGGGCGAGTCCGAGATCGAGGCGGCGGCCAAGGAGCTCTGCTCGTGACGCGCGCGCTCGTGCTCTGCCCCGGCCGCGGCGCGTACACCGAGAAGACGCTCCGTTCGCTGCCCGAGCGCCATCCCTTCGTCGAACGCGCCGAGGCGCTGCGCCGCGAGTACGGCCTGCCTTCGCTCGTCGAACTCGACCGGGCGGCGAAGTTCGACGCCAAGACGCACCTCGCGCCGGTCAATGCGTCGCCGCTGATCTGGCTCGTCTCGATGATCGACGCCGAGGCGGCCGGCCGGGAGCACGAGATCGCCGCGGTCGCCGGCAACTCGATGGGCTGGTACACGGCGCTGGCCGTCGCGGGCGCGCTCGACTTCGACGACGGCTTCCGCCTGATGCAAGAGCTGTCGCTCCTGCAGCAGGAGCAAGGCGGCGGCGGCCAGATCCTCTTCCCGCAGGTCGACGAGCAGTGGCGCCGCGACGCGGCACTCGTCGGCGCGCTCGAGGAGGCGCTCGCGAGCGCGCAGGGCGAGGCCTTTCCCTCGATCCGCCTCGGCGGCCAGGCGGTGCTCGCCGGCAGCGAGGCCGGCATCGCGCAACTCCTGCGCACGCTGCCGAAGGTCAAGCTGGGCCAGAACGTCTACCCCTTCCGCCTCGTGGGCCACGGCCCCTACCACACGCCGCTGGTGCAGCCGGTCGCGGACAAGGCGCGCGCACAGCTCGCAGGCCTCGCCTTCCAGAAGCCGCGGCTCACGCTGATCGACGGCAGCGGCCGGCGCCACTCGCCCTTCTCCGCGAGCGCCGAGGCATTGCGCGACTACACGCTCGGTGCGCAGATCACGACGCCCTACGACGTGACGCTCTCGGTGCGCGTCGGCCTGCGCGAGTACGCGCCCGAGCGCATCGTGCTGCCCGGACCGGGCAACCCGCTCGGGAGCATCTGCGGCCAGATCCTGATCGAGGAAGGCTGGCGCGGCCTGCGCTCGCGCGCCGATTTCGACGCGCTGCAGGCCTCCGCGAACCCGCTGGTTCAGTCGCTGCGCCGCTGAGGCCGGAGGACCGCGAGCGCGATCCCGCCGAGGATCGCGACGCCCGAGTAGAAGAGGCGCTCGTTCGGCTGCTCGCCCAGCAGCAGTACGGCCGCGAGCGCCGTCAGGAGCGGCACGCACAGCTGCACCAGCGCCGCGCGCGTCGCGCTCATCCCCGGCAGCGCGGCGTACCACAGGCTGTAGCCCAGACCCGAGGCCAGCGCTCCCGACGCACAGGCGAGCGCCAGTCCGCGCGTGCTCAGCTCAGGCTTCGCGAACGCGGCGCAGGGCAGCACGAGCAGTGCTGCGCGCGCGAAATTGCCGGCCGTCGCGAGCAGCGGCCGCCGGCCCGAACGCCCGCGCAGCGAGTAGACGCCCCAGGCGATCCCGGCACAGGCCATTAGCGCGAGCCCGTGCGCATCGCTCGCGCCCGCGCCGGGCAGCGTCAGGTACGAGAGGCCGCCGAGTGCCAGCGCGAGGCCACACCACTCGAGGGCTCGCGGCCGCCGGCCCACGCGGACGCTCCAGCCGATCATCGTCGCCTGGACCGCGCCGAAGAGCACCAGCGCGCCGACGCCGGCGGGGATCAGCAGGTAGGCGAGCGAGAAGAGACCCGCGTACGCGACCAGCGCGAGGGCCGAGGCCCAGCTGCCTTCGCGCCACGTGCGCGCGAGGATCCCGAGCACGAGCGCGCCGCTCGCCATACGCGCGAACGTGAAGCTCCAGGCGTCGATCGCCCCGCCGCGCAGTGCCGCGCGGCAGAGCAGCGAATTGGCCGCGAATCCGGCGAGCGCGGCGCCCGCCCAGAGGGCGGTGCGCGCCCGGGAAGTGTGCTCCATGCAGGGGCCCATGCTACCGCGCGGGTTTCCCGCTATCCTGGCCGACCTCATGCTCCTCGCGCCGCTACTCCTCCTCTGCCTGCAGGACCAGCCGCTCGTGCTCGCGCCGCACTGGGAGATCGGTCCCTTGATGCGCCTGGAGTTCGTCAAGGGCCGCGAGGACTGGGACGAGGACAAGCTCGTGCGCTCGAGCAAGACCGTCACGCCGATCGACGTCGAGGTGCTGGCGAAGAGCGAGGCCGGCTGGGTCGTGCGCTGGACCTACGGCCACACCTCGGTGATCGAGGGCGCCGGCAAGGACAAGGACTTCGCCGAGCGCATGGCCTCGCTCAACGAAGGCATGCGCCTCGACGTGCGCCTCGCGCCTTCGGGCGAGGTGCAGGGCCTGGCCGACCCGGAGGGACTCAAGCGCCACTACTCGCGCACGCTGCAGGAGGTCGAGCGCGGCCTGCTCGAGCAGGGCATGGACACGCGCGTGGTGGCCGAGATGATGCGTGATTCGACGGCGCGCGTGCTCGGACCCGACTTCGAGCACTCCTCGCTGGTCGAGGTCGAGCTCTTGCACCGCTGCTTCTCGGTGCCGCTCGTCCCGGGCAAGAAGACGGCCATCGAGGGCGAGCTCCAGAATCCGCTGGGCGGCGATCCGTTCCCGGCAAGCGGCACCTGTCAGCTCGACCCGCCCGACAGCGCGGCGCAGCAGGCGGCCGTGCACTTCGCGCTGGCGATCGACCCGGACAAGGTGCGCGCGCTGATCCAGGCCTGGATGGACGAAGAGGCGCAGCGCACCGGCAAGGCGACGAGCAAGGACGTCGGCGAGCTGCCGCTCAAGGCGCTCGACGAGACGACCTACTACCTGCTCGACCTGAAGAACGCGCTGCCGCGCAACGTCGAGCACGTGCGCACGGCGCTGATCCAGAAGCACAAGCGCATCGACCGCACCTTCCTGCGCGTCGTGCCGCTGCCCGCGAAGGACAAGCCGCGCTGATCAGAGCTCGAGCACGCGCGCGCCGTCGCTGGCCTCGGCCACGAAGACGGCCTCGCCCGCGCTGACTGGCCGCGCGGCGTAGTAGCGCCGCTCGAGCGCCTCGACCACGCGCGGCGCCTCGCGCTCCAGGCACAGCGCCACGCTGCAGCCGCCGAAGCCGGCACCCGTGAGGCGCGCGCCCAGCGCACCCGACTCGCGCGCGATTGCCACCAGATCGTCCAGCTCGGGCGAGGAGACCTCGTAGTCCTCGCGCAGGCTCGCGTGCGAGGCGTCCATCAGGCGTCCGAAGGCCCGCGCATCGCCGCGCAGCATCGCCTGGCGCGCCTCCTCGACGCGCGCGCCCTCGCTGACGACGTGGCGGAAGCGCTTCGCCAGCGCGCCGTCGAGCGCCAGCGCCGCCAGCGCGAGCAGACGTTCCCGGGGCACACCGTGCACGAGACCGTAGTAGCTCTGCGGCATGCCGGCCGCCTCGGGGTGCGCCAGGAAGCGCGCCAGCGCCTCGCGGCATTCGCGCGTGCGCGTGTTGTACGCCGTGCGCGCCGCGCCCGACTTCTCGGCCAGGACGAGCGTGTTGGAGATGACGAAGCGCCAGTCGCGCGGCATCGGCGTCGGCTGCATGCGCACGGGCCCGAAGTCGATCACTAGCGCGTGCCCGGCGCGACCGCCGAGGCTGATCGCCTGGTCCATGCCGCCGCCGGCGACGCCCACGTAGCGTTCGGCCTGCGCCGCGAGCTCCTGCAGCTCCGCCAGCGGCAGCTCGAGCCCGTTGACGCGCATCAGTGCCAGCAGCGCGCCGACCAGCGTCGCCGAGGAGGACGACAGGCCCGCCGCCAGCGGCACGTTGCCGTGCACCGCGGCGTCGAATCCGTGCCGCAGCTCGAAGCGCGTCGCGAGCATCTGCGCCGCGGCCTTGACGTAGTTGCCCCAGTCGCCCTGCTCGAAGGGCGCGATCGAGCGCCCGATCTCGAACTCGCGCGCGCCGTAGCGCGCTTCGCGGTTGACGAGGTGCACGCGCGCGTCGGTCCGCGGCCGCAGGAGGTAGGCCACGTTGCGCTGCAGCGCCATGGGGAAGACCGCGAGCCCGTTGTAGTCGGTGTGTTCGCCGATCAGGTTCACGCGCCCGGGCGCGCAGGCCAGCAGGCCCGGCGGCGGGTCACCGAATGCCTGCGCGAACAGCGCGCGCAGCGCAGCCAGGCGCTCGGGCTCCAGCGTCACTCGACGTGCAGCCGCAAACTGTCCATCGAGAGCAGCGCGTTCGCAGCGGCGTTCGTGGTGGTGATCCGCGCGTAGAGCGTGCCCTCGTCGTCGAGGAAGCGCATGGGGTTGGCCGGCAACTGCGCCTCGAGATGCGCCTCGTTCGCGTTCGCGACCACCTGCGAGTGGATCGTGACGAAGTTCCCGTAGGGATAGCTGGCACTTTGCCAGTCGTAGACCTCGACCGTCTCCGTGCCGCCGGTGCAGTTGGCATACGAGCGCGTCCACTCGATGCCCATCTGCCGGCCCGGCGACGCGCGCACTTTGCGGATCACCAGCTGCACGAGGATGCGCTGGGTCTGCGAGGAGCGGGTGCAGGTGAAGTCCACTCCGTCGTCGCGGTAGAGCTCGAAGAAACCGCCGTTCGCGGTGGCCCCGCTGCGGGTGTTGGCGTCGCTGGGCGCGTAGAGCCAGCCCGGAACCGTGTCCCAGTGCAGCGAGCGGAGGATTTGCGAGTTGACCTCGAGCATCAGCTTGACGCCGGTGGCTGCGCCCGGATCGGCGTGGATCTCGTTGCGCGTGCGCGAGAGGATCGTCAGCGGAGCGCCTTCGAGCAGCACACGCACGGGAGTGGGCTCCTCGAGGCCGACGCCGTAGGCGATCAGCTCCGGCGCCGTCGGCGGAGAGCTCACCGGGCCGGCCCCGAGCGTGCCGCCGACCGGGCTCACGAACAGGAGGCGCGCGGGCTTCGGGCCCTCGCTGTGTCCGAGCAGCCGGTCGAGCGCCGCCTGCGCGTCGACCCGGCCGTAGTTGCTCCAGTTGCCATAGGGCGGCTGGACGAGATCGACCGCGGTGTCCTCGATCGCCTCGCGCACACGCTGGTTGGTCGCACCGGGCACGGCCGAGAAGAGCAGCGCGGCGACGCCCGCGACATTGGGGCAGGCGGCCGAAGTGCCCGCGAAGCCCATCGTGTAGCCGCCGCCCACGACGGTCGTGCCGATGCCCTCGCCCGGTGCCGCCACGTCGACCCAGCTGCCCCAGTTCGAGAACGAGCTCTTCAGGTCGGAGCTGTTGTGCGAGCCGACGCCCAGCGTGTGCTCGTAGGCGCCCGGGTAGTAGGGATAGGTCTGCGAGTCGTTGCCCGCGGCCGCGATCGGCAGCGCGCCGTGGGCCCAGCAGTAGTCGATCGCGTCGCGCTCCGCAGGCGTGACCTGGTCGCCGTAGAAGCTCATCGAGATCACCTTCGCGCCGCGGTCCGCCGCATAGAGCAGCGCGGGCACGACGTAGGAGTCGAAGAGATAGCCCGCGTCGTCGCAGGCCTTGAGCGGCAGGATCTTGCACAGCGGGGCGAGGCCGGTGACGCCGATGTTGTTGTCCTGCACCGCGCCGATGATCCCCGCGCAGGACGTGCCGTGGCCGTGGACGTCGTCGGGCAGCGCGTCGTTGTTGACGAAGTCCCAGCCGCTCACGTCGTCCACCAGTCCGTCATTGTCGTCGTCGATCCCGTTGCCCGCGACCTCGCCCGGGTTGACCCAGATGTTCGCCGCGAGGTCGGGGTGCGCGAGGTCGCAGCCGGTGTCGACGACGGCGACGAGCACCGAGCTCGAGCCGCGCGTCGTGTCCCAGGCCGTGTCCACGTGCATGTGCCCCACGTTCCACATGCCCGGGTTGAGGTACAGCGGGTCGTTCGGCACGTAGGCCAGCCGGCGCGCGTGGTCGAACTCGGCCCGCGCGACGAGCGCGCTCTGCGCGTACTGCCCGCGCCGCTCGGCGAGGCGCTGCGGATCGACCTCGACGATCTGCCAGCCGATCGCGGGCAGCTCGCGCACGACGTGCGCGCCGAGGCGCCGATGCAGGCCCTCGAGCGCGCTCGCGGCGACGCCGCGGACGGGCTGGATCAGCAGCCGCGCCGGGTGCACGGCGCTGCCGCCGAAGTCGGCGGGGGGCGGTACCTGCGCGGCCCGGCCGTTGCCCGAAAGCAGTGTGCAGAGGACCAGTTCGAACAGCATGGGGAGCGGGGCGAGTCCGCTCCCTGACTCTACCCCGCGCCGCTCGCCACGGGCAAACCGCACGGGGATTCGCGGGCGCGGGGAATGGCCGCGGGCCGGGTAGGCAGCCCCGTGCGCTCCGGCTAGGCTCGATCACCCATGAGCGCAGCCCTTTTCTTCTGCGTCCTCGCCCCCTTCAGCATCGGCTACACGGCGAGCTTCCACGGCGCGCCCTGCACGCACTACGCCGGCTGGGAGTCGTTCACGCTGCCCAACGGCGCGGCCAATGCGCCCGACGACGCGGCGACCACCGCTCCGGGCGCCGGAGTCTGGCAGCTCGCCGCCGGCGGCGTGATCACCGCCGCGGGCAACCTCGACAACCTGACGATTCCGCCCGTCTACCGCGTCACCGACAGCGTGCCCGGCGACCTGCAGGAGGTCGTGCTGCAGATCTCGGCCTCGCTCAACCCGCTCGACTGGTCCTCGTTCGCACTCTCCTACGTCGACACGGGCGGCGTCACGCAGACGCTCGGCCCGACGACCTCGGTCTATCTCGTGCACGCGATGGGCCACGACGAGCGCGTGATCACCTGGGACCTCTCCGCGGTCGGCGACACGCTGCTCGCGTACCAGATCGACTTCGGCGCGACGAACTCGTTCACCACGCTCGACGCCGTCAAGCTCGACGCGCGCTTCAGCTGCTCCACGGGCATCCCCTTCTGCACGCCCGGCGTCGCGGGCGTGATCGCCTGCCCCTGCTCGAACCCCTCCGGCGGCCCCGACCGCGGCTGCGACAACAGCTCCGCTACCGGCGGCGCGAGCATCGTGGCCAGCGGCGCGGCGAGCCTCGCCGCCGACAGCCTGCTCCTGACGAGCAGCGGCGAGAAGCCCACCGCACCGACGATCCTGCTGCAGGGCGGCACGGTCCTTCCGGCCGGCATCGCTTTCGGTCAGGGCGTGCGCTGCATCACGAACCCGCTCAAGCGTCTCTACATCCACTCGGCCTCCGGCGGCAGCGTGAGCTTCCCGCAGCCCGGCGACGCGAGCGTCTCGGCCCAGTCCGCCTCGCACGGCGATCCGCTCGGCGCCGGACTGCACCGCTACTACTCGGCCTACTACCGCGACCCGATCGTGCTCGGCGGCTGTCCCCCGGCGAGCGGCTTCAACATCTCGAATGCGCTCGACGTCCTCTGGGCACCCTAACGCGCCCCGAAGTACGCCGGCTCGTTGCCCGCGCGCCACTTGATGTTGCAGCCCAGGCTGGGCTTCTGCTCCTTGGCGACGGGCTTGCCCGCGAGCAGCGCCTCGAGCGCCGCGCGCAGGTCGGCGCCGGTGACGGGGACGCCCGAGTTCGGCCGGCTCGAGTCGAACTGCCCGCGGTAGACGAGCTTGCGCGCAGCATCGAAGAGGAAGAAGTCCGGCGTGCACGCGGCCGTGTAGCTCTTCGCGGCCGACTGCGCCTGGTCGTGGAGGTAGCTGAACTTCCAGCCGCGCGCCTTGGCCGTCGCGGCGAGCTTCTCGGGCGCGTCGTCGGGATGCGTCTCGGCGTCGTTGCTCGAGATCGCGACGAGCGCCACGTCGCGCGTCGCGTAGTCGCGCGCGAAGGCCGTCAGCCCTTCCTCGACGTGCTTGACGTACGGGCAGTGGTTGCAGATGAACATCACCAGCAGAGCCTGCTTCTGCGAGAAGTCGGCCAACTTGAGGGTCTTGCCGGTCGTGACCTCGCGCAGCGCGAAATCGGGCGCCGCGGTGCCGAGCGGGAGCATGGTGGAGGGTGTGAGGACCATTGGACCAAGGATAGCGACCCGCCCGGGGTTCGACGCGCAACGGGAATCGGGATAGCCTGGGCCGCTGAGCGGAGGCTCTCCCCATGCGCGCTCTCGCAGGCGTTCTCATCCTGATCGTGCTCGCCCTCCTCGGAGTCCTGCTGTTCCGCTCTGACGTTCGTGCCCCGGCTCTGCAACCCGCCCCCGAGAGGTCTGCTCCCGTGTCGCATGTGGAACAGCCGCTGTCGTCGACAACGGTCGAGGCCGCGGGCTCGGCGAACGAGAGTGCTCGCCAGGCAGCGCACGAACCCGCCGCTCCGGCGCCCACGATTCCTGCCTGCGCGGTCTTCGGAATGGTCGTCGACGAGCAGAACACGCCACTCGTCGGGGCGCAGGTGCGGCTATCGGCGTACAAGGGCTGGGCCGAGGGTCAGGAGGTCCCGCGATCGCCCGGCAAGCTCGACATCCACGGCTTCGAGACGACCACCGATGCGCAGGGGAAATTCAGGTTCGGCGTTCCGTTGCCCACGATTGCCACGGTGCAGTTGACGGTGCTACCCGACGGCTTCCACGACTCCGCGCGCGAGTACCTCGGCGGGACCGACGCGCGTTTCCGGCCACCACTGCACTCGGGCGAGAACGACCTCGGACTCTTTCGCCTCGCCGCGACAGGCGCGATCCGCGGCCGGGTGGCGGACGCGAGCGGAGCCCCGCTGGAGAACGCACACTTCACGGTCGGCTCGGATCGCTCGATGACCATCGGCCGTGATGCCGACTCCGACTCCGCCGGCAACTTCTTGATCGGACACGTGCCGCCAGGCAGCTACGGTGTGAACGCGAAGTGCGCAGGCTTCCTCTCGGAGTTCCGCAAGCCGGTCGAAGTGCGCATCGGGCAGGTGACCGGCCCCGTCGACTACGCGCTGCTCCCCGCGCCGGTGCTCGGCGGCGCGGTCGTCGACGAGCAGGGGCGCGGACTCGAGGGCGCCAAGCTCTGGAGCTGGCCGAGCACGAGCGGCGCGGGTGCGGGCGGCAGGAGCTCGGCCGACGGCAGCTTCAGCTACTTCCTGCCGCAGGACGAGCCGTACACGCTCGAGGTCACGCTCGATGGATATGACTCCTTCGGGGTGGACGATCGCGCCACACACTATGCGCAGAACACCCGCGACCTGCGCATCGTGCTGAAGAAGTCGGAGGCCGCGAAGACGCGCTTCGCGATCATCGACGAGTCCAGTGGCGCGAAGATCGAAGTGTTCGGCCTCGAGATCGAACGCGACCGGGGTTCGCGTGCTGAGCGCGGAAGCTGGACCAGCTACCGACCGCACCCCAAGCCGCTCGCCCACCCGGGTGGAGAAGTCGATGTCTCCGCTCGCCCCGGGCTGGATCTGTACACCGTCGTCGCCCCCGGATACACGCGCAAGAGCGGCGATGTCGAACACTCGTCGAAGGACTCGAGCCTACAGACGGTGAAGCTCGCCCGCGGCGGAGGATTGCTCGGTCGAGCACTAGTGGGAGCCGCCCCGGCGGCAGCGGTCACACTGCGGCTCGAAGCAGGCACGTGGCCGATCGAGGAAACGGCGTCCGAGCGAAGCAAGAGCGGCCGGATGTTCATAGCGAACAGTGACGACGTGCAGCAGGTCTCCACTGCTGCGGACGGTCGCTTCCGCATCGACTCGCTCAGCCCAGGATCCTATCGACTGACCTTGCGCGCTCCCACGGGCGAGTCACTCGAGGTCGTGCCGGTCCGGATCCGGATGAAGGGCGATACCGACGTCGGCGACCTGGTGCTCCAGAAGGGCGCGACGGTCGTCGGCCGGATCCTCGTCCCGGAGCGGCGGCAGCGGCAGGGGCTCGTCGTGTCCCTCGACGGCCCGCGATCCACCGTCAAGCAGACCTCCGATGCCGAGGGACGCGTGCGCTTCGAAGGCCTGACCGCGGGCCACCACAGTCTGACGCTCGACGACGTACCCGGATTGCTTGCAGAAGGCGCCGAAGCGGAGGTCGACGTCACTGCCGGCGAGTCGCAGGAGGTCGTGATCGACGCGCGCGATCGCGGCACGTGCAAGGTGGTGCTCACGATCGAGATCCCTGGACAGTCGGTCGAGGGGCTCGAGGTCTATCTCGGGCCCCTCGAAGATCCGACGCAGTCGCTGCACCTCGGCTCCACGGATGCCAAAGGCGTCGTCAGCGGGTTCGTGCGCGCCGCCGGGATGGCGAAGGTCGCGGTCCAGATCCCGCGCGGGACCAGCCTCCTGCATCCGAGTGCCCAAGTGCCTCTCCTGCTCGATCGCAACGTGGAGTCCACCGTGCGCTTCGAGGTGGGAAGCGTGCGTCTCGAGATCCCGAGTTCGCTGCAGCTCCCGTCCGAGGGCTCGGCCACGCTGTATTGCCCGGGCAATCTCAATGCTGGATCGACGCCGATTCTGATGGTGACGGGTATCGGGGTAGCGTTGGACCAACACAACGGCATGGAGCTCGAGGCCGATGGCCGGCATTTCCTGGCCAAGCTCTTCCCCGTCGGAGAATTCGACGTGGATTTCCTGATCCTGTCCCTGGAGTCCGTAAGCGGACCGCAGGAGGTGTATCGCTCGGACATCCACCTAGCCATTCGTGCCGGCGAGACGACGGACATTCGCCTTCCCTGACGCGCGGCTATCATCTGTCGCATGTTCGACCCCGCCACCTCGCTCGTCAGCCGCTTCCTCGAGTCCTGCGTGGTCGAGCTGCAGCCCGATCCCCTGAACGCCGAGGTCTGGGCCAAGGCCTCGGCCGCCCTCGGCCCCGTGCGCACGAGCGATCCCGACCTCGCCGCCGCGATCGACGCCAAGGACGCCAAGGCGCTGCGCGCGATCGTCGAGCTGTGGTTCGCGGGCAAGCGTCCGCTGCCCGCGCAGGACCAGGAGATCCTGCGCCGCGCGATGAAGGCCTTCCACAAGACCTTGAAGGCGACGCTGCTCGACGCGGAGTCGGGCATCGGCGGCCGCGGGATGAGCACCGGTCAGGCCTCGAGCATCATCGGCATCCAGCCGCCCTCGCGCTTCACGCCCGAGGTCTGGAACCAGCTCGTGCGGCAAGGCCAGCTGCGCGGCGGCCGTCACGGGGTGTACGAGCTGGCGAAGGAGTGAGCGCGAACGCACCTCAACGCGCGAGCACGTGCACGACGCCCACGGACGCGACTGTCCAGGCCGCAGCGAAGAGCGCTTCCTTCAGGCCAAGTCGCTTGAGCTTCAGTCGATCCCAATCCCTCCCCGCGCGCAGCGCCGCGCGCGTGTGCCAGGTGCGCCAGGCGAAGAAGGGCCCGAGCAGCGCCAACAGGAGGAATCCAAGTCCCGGGCTCGTGCCGCCCGCGCAAGCCGCGGCCGGTGCCGCCACTGTCAACCCGACGACGGCAAACGCCAGCGCCGGGGCCGACTGGAAGCCCTGCTGCACCGCGAACCAGACCGAGGTCGCGATCGGGAAGAGCGCCACCATCGCGTAGACGAGATACATCGGGTCGGCGCCGAGCGCGAGACCGGCCCCCGTCGCTGCGAGCGCGAAGGCCGAACCGCTGACGAAGCGCAACCTCCACGGCTTCGGCCGGACCGCCAGCGCGCTGACGCAGACGAAGACGCCCACGAAGCCGAGGCCCGCGCACAGCGCCGCGATCGTGCCTTGGCCGCGGGCCGAGAGCACGCCGGCCAGGATCGAGACGAACAGGTAGACCCAGGCGCCGTGCGCGCGCGCGGGATCGGGAGGGTGGCGCCGCAGGAAGCTCGCGCTCATCGCGCTCCATCGTCGCCGGGGAGGCGCTCGCCTGTCGAGGGCTGCACCCGTCCACCTCCTTTGCGCTCCGGCTGCGCTCTTCGGCTGAGGCCCGGCTGCGCAGTTTCGCGCTATCGTCGCCTCCGAGGATTGCCCCGTTGATGGAGATCCGACTGCACGGACGCGGCGGCCAGGGCGGCGTGACCTGCGCCAAGATCCTGGCCGCGTGCTACGCCCGCGTGGGCAAGCACGTCCAGACGTTCGGCGACTACGCCGGCGAGCGCTCGGGCGCTCCGGTGCGCGCCTACACGCGCGTCGACGACAAGCCGATCGAGAACCGCAACAAGGTCTACCGTCCCGACCACCTGCTGGTGCTCGACGCGCACCTGCTCGGCGCGGACACGCTCGACGGGGCTCGCGCCGGGCGGGATCCTGCTGGTCAACACGCACGAGCCGCTGGCGAGCTTCGACGCGCGCTACGCGGCGCTTTCGCCTGGCGACGCGTCGACGCGACGGCGATCGCGCGGCGCGCACGGCATCGGCACGCGCACGGTGGTGATCGTCAACACGACGATCGCCGGCGCCTTCGCCGCGCTCGCCGGCATCCCGCTCGAGGTGCTCGAGACGACCTACCGCGCGCTCGGGCTTCTCTCGCAACCTCGCTGCGGCGCGCGAGGCCTACGAGAGCGTGCGTCTGGCGCGAGCCGCAGGGCGTCGAGCCCGCCGGCGAAGCACGACATCCTGGCTGCCGCGCGCCCGCGCCGGTCATGCCGCTGACCGAGCACGTGCGCAGCGCCGACCGACGGGCATCCGCACCGGCACCTGGAGCACGCCAGCGGCCGCGCTACGTCGAGGTCGCTCGCGCCGTGCAACGCCTGGTGCCCGGCCGGCAACGACGTGGTCGGCTTCGTGCAGGCGCTGGCGCAAGACGGCGAGCGACGAAGCGCGCGCGATCCTCGCGCCAGCACGACGCCGCTCGCCGGGCGTCTGCGGCCGCGTCTGCCCGGCGCCCTGCATGGAGGGCTGCAACCGCGCGCGAGTACGACGGCGCGGTCAACATCCGCGGCCTCGAGCGCTGGATCGCCGATCACGCCCGGCCGCGCGTCCGCGCACGGCGAGCGCCGGCGCAGCGCCTGAAGGTCGCGATCATCGGCGGCGGGCCCGCGGGCCTCGCGGCGGCCTGCGACGCTGGCGCTCGCGCGGCCACCAGGTGACGATCTTCGAGGGCGAGCGCGAGCTCGGCGGCGTGCTGCGCACCGGCATCCCGACCTACCGTCTGCCGCGCGACGTGCTCGACCGCGAGATCGGCGCATGCTCGGCCGCTCGGCGTCGAGACTGCGCACCGGCCGCGAGCTGCAACAGCGAGGAGCTCGCGCGCGCTGGCGCGCGAGCACGACGCGCGTGATCCTCGCCACCGGCCTGCAGCGCTGCGCGGGCTCGACGTGCCCGGCGCGAAGCTCGCCGGCGTCGAGACAGGGCATCCGCTTCCTGCACCGCGTCAACCTCGACGGGCGGCGTGCGGCTCTCCGGCCACGTCGTCGTGCTCGGCGGCGGCAACACCGCGATCGACTGCGCCCGCAGCGCGCTGCGCGCCGGGCGCCACGCGCGTCACGCGTCGCCTACCGTCGCACGCGCGCCGAGATGCCGGCGATCCGCGAGGAGATCGACGAGGCGCTGCACGAGGGCGTCGTGCTGCGCGTCGCTCGCGCGCGCCCGCTGGCCTTCGCTGGGCGACGCGCACCGTGCGCGGCGATCGAGCTGGCCGAGGTCGAGCTGGGCGCGCCCGACGAGAGCGGGCCGCCGCACGCCGGTCGTGACGCGAGCGCATCACGCAGCTCGCCCTGCGACCACGTGCTGCTCGCGCTCGGGCAGATCGGCCGACCTGCGCATCCTGCCCGACGGGCTGGGAGCCTGCACGACGGGCCGCGTGCTCGAGCGCGGCCAGCCGCTCGCCGTCTTCGCCGCCGGCGATCTCGCCACGGGCGACGGCACGGTCACGCACGCCATCGGCAGCGGCCGGCGCGCGGCGACCGCGCGCCATGCGCGCGCTCGGGCCTCGAGGTCGCGCCGTTCGAGCGGCCCGACCGCGCGACGGCCGTGCCGGCCACCGACATCCGCTTCGACCACTTCGAGCGCCGACGCGCCGGCGCGCGACCTGCACGCGCGCGCGCCGGCGGCGCGAGCTGCGGCTTCGACGAGGTCAACCACGGCCTCGGCAACGCGCTCGAGGCGCACCGCTGCTTCTCCTGCGGCCACTGCACGCACTGCGACACCTGCCTCGTGTACTGCCCCGAGGGCATCATCCGCCGCGCCGACGAGCGGCTACGCGCGTCGACTACACGCTACTGCAAGGGCTGCGGCATCTGCGTCGCACGAGTGCCCGCGCAAGGCCATGGAGCTGACGACCCCATGAGCACCGAACTGCTCAGCGCCAACCACGCCGCGGCCACGGCCGCCACGCTCGCCGGCCGCGCCAACCGCCGCGGCCGCGGCTTCGGCGGCGGCGTCTACCCGATCACGCCGCAGACCGAGTGCATCGAGCTGCTCTGCAAGCAGGAGTTCGAGAAGGGCACGATCGTGCGCGTCGAGAGCGAGCACAGCGCGATGGCGGTCTGCATCGGCTTCTCGCTCGGCGGCGCGCGCACGTTCACGGCCTCGTCGTCGAACGGGCTCGCGTACATGACCGAGAACGTCTTCGCCGCGGCGATCTACCGCCTGCCGATCGTGATGATGGCGGTCAACCGCACGCTCGGCCCGCCGTGGAACATCTGGGTCGACCACGGCGACACGCTGGCGCTGCGCGACTCGGGCTGGATCCAGTTCTACTGCGAGGACAACCAGGAGGTCGCTCGACACGCATGCTGCGCGGCCTACCGCCTCGCCGAGGACCGGCGCGTGCTGCTGCCGGTGATGGTCTGCCAGGACGCGTTCGTCCTCTCGCACACGATGATGCAGACCGACGTGCCCGCGCAGGAGCAGGTCGACCGCTTCCTGCCGCCGCTCGACCTGCCGCACCGCCTCGGCGAGCGAGCCGCGTCACGTCGGCGGGCTCGACTTCCCGCACGAGACCGAGGTGCACCGGCGGCAGCACGAGCGAGGCGATGGCCGCGTGCCCGCGGTCTACGCGCGAGTGCCAGGCGGAGTTCGAGGCGCGTCTTCGGCCGCCGCCCGCCGACGCCGTCGGTGCCTACCGCATGGAGGACGCCGAGGTCGTGCTGCGTCTCGATGGGCACGACCGCCAGCACGGTGCGCACGGCGGTCGACGCGCGCGCGCGCGCGGGATCAAGGCCGGCGCGCTGCGCGTGCGCATGTTCCGGCCGTTCCCCGAGCGCGAGCTTGCGCGCCGCGCTCGGCGGGCACGAAGCGCATCGGCGTGCTCGACCGCGACATCAGCCCGGGCTTCGGCGGCATCCTGTGGTCGCGAGGCGCGCGGCCTGCGCGCCGCCCGGACGCGCTGGTGCAGAACTACATCGCTCGGGCTCGGCGGCGGCGACATCCGGCCCGCAGCACGTCGAGCGCGTCATCGACGACCTCGCCGCGCGCGACCATGCCGGCGAGCCCGCGCATCGTGGAGGTGGCGTGATGGTCGATCGAGCCCGTGCTGTCGCGGCCTGCTCTCGCACACGAGTCGCGCGACCGCAGCGATCCGCTCGCTGCGCGCCGGCAACACCAACTGCGGCGGCTGCGGCATGTCGATCGGCCTCAGCATGCTCGGTCGCGCCGTCGCGCGACGACGCCGATCCAGATCGTCATCCCCGCCTGCTGCGCGCATCGTGACCGCCGGGCCCGTTCCCGAACTCGGCCTACGGCGCGCCGGTCGTCGCCGCGACCTTCGCCTCGGCGGCCGCGCGTCGCGACCGGCCTCGCGCACGCCGCGCGGCTCAACGGCGAGAAGACGCGCGTCGTCTGCTGGGCCGGCGACGGCGGCACCTACGACATCGGCATGGCGACGCTCTCCGCCGCGGCCGAGCGCAACGAGGACATCCTCTACATCTGCTACGACAACGAGATCTACGGCAACACCGGCGGCCAGCGCTCGCTCGGCGACGCCGCTGGGCGCCGCGACCAACACCACGCCGCGCGGCAAGACGCAGACGAAGAAGGACATCGTCGCGATCATGGCCGCGCACCGCGTGCCCGTACGCGGCGACGATCTCGCTGGCGCACCCCGAGGACGCGCTGCGCAAGCTGCGCGGCGCCCTCGACGTGCACGGGCTTCCGCTTCCTGCACGTGCTCGCGCCCTGCCCGACCGGCTGGAAGTCCGAGCCCGCCGACGGCATCGAGCTGGTCCGCCTGGCCGTGCGCTCGGGCCTCTTCCCGGTCTACGAGGTCTTCGACGGCCGGCGCATCGCTGATCAACGTCGAGCCCGAGCTCTCGCTCGAGCCGCTGCGGCAGTACTTCGCGCTGCAGGGACGTTTCAAGGGCGATGGAGTCGACGTCGAGGCGCTCTCGCGCTCGTTGCACGAGGACTGGGCCCATCTGCGCCGCGCGGCGCTGGAGGAGCTGTGATGAGCAAGGAGAAGCGCAACCCCGAAGATCCCGAGCGAGTCGGCACACCCGACAAGTCGACGCTGGTCCCGATGCCGCGCCTCGAGCAGGTGCTGTGCCGCCGCATCGGCCAGCCGCTGCCGGTCGCGGAGCACAAGCGCTGCCCCTACTGCTTCGGCCACGCCGACGAGATCGCGAACGGCCAGCACGAGCGCTTCTGCGGCTACGTGCCCGGCCGCGACCCGCTGCTCTTCGGCTTCCCGCGCGGCACGACGCGCGACCTCGAGGGCTGAGCGCGGCGTCGTTCAGACCGAAGCCACCGCCGCGCGGATCGTCTCCAGGTTCTCCGCTGCGTACTCGGCATTGCGCCGTGCCGCGGCCTCGAGCGCCTCGAGCGGCAGCAGGCCGAGCTCGAGCAGCGCACGCACGGCACAGAAGAGCACCCGTTGGCCGCCGCCAATCCTCCCCGCCGCACGCGACGGATCGACGAGCGTCACTGTTGCACGCGTCTTCAACCCTGCCACCTCGGGCAGCGCGAAGACCCGGTCCTCGGCCGTCATCGCCGCGAGCTGCCGGCCGGCCTTCGCGATGCCCTCCGCGCTGATCGCCAGCAGCGCATCGGGCCGCGTGATGCCGCTGTACTCGATCTCGCCCGGCGCGAGGATCAGCTCCGAGATGCTGTGCCCGGTCTTGACCGTGATCGGATAGTCGTCGCGCTGCGCCGCCCACAGGCCCGAGAGCATCGCCGCCTCGGCCACCAGTCGCGCGGCGGAGCGCACCTTGCCGCCTGCCGAGCCGGCGATCACCAGTCGGAACGGCCGCTGCAGCTTCGACGAGCAGCACGGCTCGATCGGCCGCGGACCGCCGCGCTCCTTGCCCAGCACTCTCGCGCTGTCCAGGCGATAGGCCGCGCTGAACTCGGGACGCGCGGCACGCTGCAGCGTGCCCGCCTGCATGCCCAGCTGCTCGAGCGTCGTCGCCAGCGTCTTGCGCGAGGCCTGATTGCTCGGGACGAAGTACGCCGTGCACAGCTCCCAGATGTCGAGCAGCGCGAAGCACTCCGACTGCACGGCCTCCGCGATGCGCTGCGGCAGGTCCTTGTCGAAGCTCGTCGCGCGGTGCACGAAGCCCGCGCCGTTGGCCGCGACCGTGGCGCAGATGTCGAGCGGCCGCTCGAGGTTCCCGCCCGGCGTCGTGCTCGTCACGGCGCCCGTCGGCGTCGTCGTCGAATGCTGTCCGCCCGTCATCCCGAAGTTGAAGTTGTTGAACACGAGCACCGTCACGCCGATGTTGCGCCGCGCCGCGCTGAGCAGGTGCGCGCCGCCGATGCCCGTGCCGCCGTCGCCCATGATCACGATCACCTTCAGGTCCGGCCGCGCGAGCTTGATGCCGGTGGCGTAGGTGACGCTGCGGCCGTGCAGCCCGTGGAAGGCGCTGGTCGAGAAGTACTGGTCGCTCAGCCCCGAGCAGCCGATGTCGCTGACCAGCACGACCTGGCGCGGATCGAGCTGCAGCGACACCAGCGCCGCGTTGAGCTGGTCGAGGATCGGCCCGTGTCCGCAGCCCGGGCAGAACGGATAGGGCGTCTCGTTGCGATACGAGGAGAGCGGCGTGACCGTCGTGCCGAGGCCGTCTCCGGAGCTCGCGTTCATCGCACCCCACCTGATCGTGCGCTCATCGCACCGCTTCCACGAACTGCTCGGGCGTGATCAGCTCGCCGTCGACACGGTTCAGGCCGCACACTTCCATGCCCGGCGCCAGGCGCTCGATCTCGCGCCGGTACTGGCCGTGGTTGAGCTCGGCCACGACCACGTGCTCGACGTGCTGCAGCGCGTCGAGCAGCGCGTGCTCGGGCACGGGCCAGAGGCTCTGCAGCGTCAGCGCCGAGACCTTCCGCCCGGCTGCGCGCAGCGTGCGCACTGCCTCGCGCATCGCGCCGGCCGTGACGCCGTACGAGACGAGCAGCGTGTTCGCGCCGTCCTGCACGTCGCGCCGCACGAGCTCGATCTCGCGCGCGTGCTCCTCGATCTTCGCGCGCAGATGCTCGTTGAGCGCCGCGACCTTGCCGGGCTCCTTGGTGATCAGCGCGCGCTCGTCGTGAGTCGAGCCGGTGAAGCGCACGAGCGTCTCCCCGCCGTACTGCGCCATCGGCGGCACGTCGCCGGCCGGCTCGTAGCGATAGGGCGGCGGATTGGCGATCACGCCGCCGCTCGCGCCCGCAGCGACGAGCACACCGGCCGCGTTTCCGTCGAGCGCGCCGCCCTTCGCGCCCGCCATGACCGCCCGCTCCCTCACCGGCGGCTTCTCGTAGCTCTCCACATCGACCGTCACCGTCGTCATGTCGAGCTCCTTGTCCGTCAGCAGGAACACCGGACAGCGGAAGCGCTCGGCCAGATCGAACGCGCGCCGCGTGAGCGAGTAGCACTCCGGCACCGTCGACGGCGCGAGCGCGATCATCGGGTATCCGCCGCCGGTCCCCCAGCGCACGAACTGCACGTCGCCCTGCCCCACCGTCGTCGCGCCGCCCGTCGCCGGCCCCATCCGCTGCACGTCCACGATCACCAGCGGCACCTCGCCCATGATCGCCAGGCCGATGTTCTCGCTGTACAGGCTGATCCCCGGCCCGCTCGTCGCCGTCAGCGCGCGCGCGCCCGCCAGCGTCGCGCCGATGCACATCCCGATCGACGCGATCTCGTCCTCGGCCTGGATCGCGACGCCGCCGACCTTCGGCAGCTCGCGCAGGATCTGCATCAGGATCGGCGAGGCCGGCGTGATCGGATACCCGGCGAAGAACGTGCAGCCGGAGTCGAGCGCTCCGCGCACGATGGCCGTCGATCCGTCGGTGAATTCGCGCATGCGGGCTGGCTCCTCCGCGCGAGCGGGGTGTGCATGCTACCCGCGGGATCGGCGTGCTCGGGCGCGCGAGAGCTGCGCACTTCTGCGCACAAGCGCGGCGCAGTGGGCCCAGTTGCCCGCGATCGCGCACTGGAAGCAGTGACTTCAGCTCCTCGCGCCCCTCCCACGAGGCTGTGTATTCAGTTCCCCGCGATTGCGCCCGTGAAGCCGCGCGCGAGGAGCCAGGTGATGAGACGCTCGCGCTGATCACCCTGCACGACGATCGCAGCTCCCTCGATGCGCGCACAGGTGCCCATGGCCCGCGCGATCTCGCGCACGAGCAGCTCGAGAGCGAGCGGCTCCTGCTTGCGCTCGGCAAGTCCAGGTCCTTCGGCGATCGTCACCGTCTTGCCACCGCGGCCCGCGCGCTCGATGCGCACGCTGACACGCTCGCGGATGGTGACCTCCCGCTCCACGCGCGGAGCCTCGCGATCCGCGCGCACGGCGCCGGGCTCCGTCTGCTCGGCCCTGCGCCCAGTGCCCGCCGCCCCGGCATCCTTGCGCAGTGCCTCGGAGCCCTCGCGGTTGACCGCCGTCGCTCCACTTTGGGTCGCCGGTGCGGACGATGCACTGTCCTCCTTCAACCTCTTGCGCAACGCAGCGAAGGGATTGTGCTTGAGCCCGCCCTTCAAGGGATCGAGCTCGTGCGGGAGATCGGGTTCCTTGCGCGCCATGCCCAGCGATCGTCTCCCGCTGTCCGCTTCCTCGTCAAGGTGCGAGCGCAAGACCCCGGTCGTTGCGCAGGACACTCGGCACCACCCCGGTGCGAAGCTTGGCGTCGCACGACGCGCAGGCACTGCGCTTGCGCAAGGTGCGGCCTTCACTCACCGCTTGCTCGGGGGCATGCGCTCTACGGAATGACGGCCTCCGACTCACCCATCGCCTGCGGCGGAACCTCGAGCGTCCGCTCGAGCGTGGCCCCCGAAGAGGTGCTCACCACACATCGATAGCTGCCGCGGGGAACTCCATGCACGACCAGCGCTCCGCTCGCATCGGTGCGCAGGCCACCGCTGGGTGCGGGCACTTCACCGGACTGGATCCAGTCCGCGACGCGCACACCCGTGGCGACGTCGATGAGCTCGACGCTCGCGCCCTCGATCGGATTCCCGGCGCCCGATCGAACCCGCACGCGCGCCGAACCGAGCCGGCGAAGCTGCACGGTGAAGCTCGTTGACGTCGCGGTCACCGTGATGGGCTGCTCGGTGCGCCAGATCCCGGGGTGATCGACGACGACGCGGTAGTCGCCCGGGGCCAGGTGCGGAATACGCACACGGCCGTCCTCGCCGGCTTGCACCTGCCCGAGCGACATGACCGTCTTGCACGAATCCGTGAGCTCCGGTTGCACTCCAGGAAGCGCATCGCCACCGTCGCGAAGGAGGATCTCCGCCGCGATGCCTGGGTGCATGATGATCTCGACGACACCTCCAACCACGTCGGCAGCCGAGATCGGAGCGCATGGAACCGGGGCGTGGCCGACGTGGGAGACTCCGACGCGAAGGTCGAGGTTCCCGACCTCGGGGACGAGGGCTTCGCCGGCTTCGCCTGTGTCCACATACGTGGACCAGTGGATCACGCCGGAGTGGTCGGTGAGGTAGACGGTCGCTCCAACGATCGGGTGATGTCCATCGTCGACGACCCGGACTCGCAGGGGTCGCGGATTCATCTCGAAGGTGATCCGTCGAGGGCCAGTCGTCGGCACCTCGAATCGGCCTATGGCCACGCAAATCCCGTCGTTCGCGATGATCTGCAGCAGGACACTCTCAGCCTGGATTCGGCCTACATGTACCTCGCTGGCCGTGCCCATCGGGTAGGAACGGCTCACCTGTTGTCCAAGGCGATCGACATATGAGACCGCAAGAGAAGCCTTGTCCGGGATTCTTGAGCCATTCGGCGGGACGACCTCCACATCAAGCGGCAGGCCATCGAGGTAGAAGTCGCAGCTGTTGCGGCCTCCCGCTCGAATTCGAAACTCCCGGTTCTCGACCACTCCACTGCTGGCCTCCAGAGAAAGTTGGACGTAGCCAGGAGCCAAGTCCTCGAAATGCAGCACTCCGTCTGCCGGGAAGTGGACGCCCGGCATGTACTTGCTCGTGCATGTGAGTGTCAGACCAAAACTCTCGAAGTCCACAGGTGCGCTGGAATGAAGTCGCACGACGAGGCTCTGAGCGCGGTACATGGCGACGCGTCCGAGTTCGATGCGCGGCTCAATGCCAGGAGAGATGGACACGTTGCGTTTTGCGAAGCCCTCCGCTGAGATCTCAAGCATCCCTTCGACCGTGCCAAGACCGGCGAACTCGAATCTTCCGAGTTCATCGACGGGCTGAACGGTCTTCCAAGGCTTGATGACCTGGTTGCCTGTGATAATGAGCGCGCAGAGGTGCGCAGTCGGGATGTACTCCCCGGTGGACGCGTC
Organism: uncultured Planctomycetota bacterium; assembly: GCA_963829015.1. Classification (GTDB taxonomy): domain Bacteria; phylum Planctomycetota; class UBA1135; order UBA1135; genus JADJLZ01. The sequence goes on from CAWHGR010000003.1 coordinate 584,663, forward strand.
CACGACTTGCCCGGCTGCCCGCCTCGGTGCAGGGAACACGAGTGTTGTTCTGCCCACAGCACCTCCGTCGACACTGAGATTGGCGGGAGCTGACTGCACGACGTCATCCGAGGTCGCGAGTAGCTGAACGAGGCCCGGTGCAGCCTCCTCAATCGTGAAGGTCCCGTCTTCGCTGTCTTCGATTCCCACCTTGCCGCCATCCCCGACACTCTCCTGCCAGAAGTGCACAGCAAACTTCCGCACAGGCTGGCCGTTGAACGTGCACGTACCTTCCACGGTCGCCGCCCGGCGCATTTTCACGTCGAGCGGGTAGTGCACCCATTCCTCCGTCCGGAACATATGGCGGACCTCGGGCACGTATCCAGCCCTTCGTACGCGCACCCATACTTGGCCACTCGGCAGATTTGTGAGCTTGGCGCGGCCCTCCGAGTTCGTCCGCCGGTCGACACGAGTCCACACCCCGTCGCGTGACCACTGCGTCGCAGCGTTCACATCCGCAATCGGACGACCCTCTTCGTCCGTCACACGCAAGTCCACTCCAAGCCCTTGCCGTGTCCGGATCTCAATCGCGGAACGTGAATCAGGTGCGGGCGCAGCGAGTAGGACTTGCGCCGCCTCCAGATCCCCGCCAAAGTACTGAAACACGAACCCGTCGTCCGACGCCAGCGGAAGGCGCACGGGTCCGAACGCCCCCCCGGCTCGAACGGGGACTAGCGTGAGAACGCTCTTGTCGAGCCCGCGTCGAATCTGGCAGGAGACGGTGCCCTGCGCGGAAACATCGGCACCGCTGTCGTCGACGACGTGTCCCTCCACCACACAGCTTGCGACTAAGTGAAGCGTGAGTCGACGCGTCCCGATCCCAGTCCAAGGAGCTGTGGTGCGTGCATCAGCGGTCGCCTGAATCCAGGCTCGCACGGGCAGCACGGGCATGTGGGCTATGCCTCGTCCATCCGTTTCCGCGGTCACTCGCGGAAGAAACTCGAACTGCCGAGCGGCACGTTGCTCGTCGCTCAGGCTAGGCCAGTCACTGAAGTCGGCCCTCTCGGTAACAATCGCTCCTGCGACAGGCAGGCCATCCGCACTGAGAACGGTGACCTCGAGGTCCCTACTCAGCTGAAGTCGCAGCTCCTTCTTGTCAGGATCAGGAATGTCCGAAGACGGCAGTGCCAGCCACGCAGTCTGTCGTCCGGGTGCGCGAGCCCAGATCAGTGAGCCGTCCCAGGTGAGTCCAGCATCGAGTTCTGGCAGCTCCGCCAACCCCTCAGCATCGGTGACACAGGAATGCGTTGCGTTGCCGAGATCCAGGCCCGCGTCTTCAGGCCATGCATCGAGGCGCGAGCGCCAGTCCACGGGGCGTGGAATCCGATCAACGCGCACTTGCGAGAGGCCACGCCCCTCCGTGTCCAAGACTCGCACGCTCGGCCGCGGCGCGGCTCGGGGGAGGTTCGACTCTGGCGCCTGTAGGGTGGGCTGTACCGCTGAGGATGCTTCGGGTACCTGCGGGCTGGCAGTACTGTGCTTGGTCGATTCTGACGGCGACTCGCTGGTCGAAGTGAACCTCCACATCAGTGCCGTTCCCAACGCGGCTACAGCTATCAATAGGGCAATAGAGAGCCGGCGCATTGGATCCTGATCTCGTGGTCTAGCCCTAGTCAGGTATGGGGGGTGGATTAACCTTGCTTTGCCCTGCCCGGGTGGGTCGACCGATAGCCGCCGGGGTCCCGATGTCGCCCTGCACGGCACGCAGAGTTTCCTCGATCGTGACGAGCGCGAGGCACAATGCGATGATCAAGCGCCACTTCAGCGCCCACCACTTACTTGAATACACGGGTCACCTCCCTTGACACTGGGCCAAGTCTCGGGGCTAGCTTCTGTGCAAGTTGAACTGCGGCGTGGCTTGGAACCCAATCGCCCGATTGCCTGCGCGCTAGATTCGCATTGCAGGTATGCGGGACCAGTGCATGATCGCGCCACAGGGTCGACTCCAATCGCTCGGAAGCATCGATAACCCTGCTCTCCTGGACCGCGAGCAGGGCGTACCTGAGTCGGTTGATCGCACCGATCGGGTAATCGCCCGCGATCGAACAAGCCCAGTCTTGGAGATCGAGTGCCAGATGTGGCCGTCCTTCCATGCATTCGGCTAGCGCAGCCACCTCAAGCGCACGGAGCGCGTCGTCGTCGTTTGGCCATCCCTCCATTACGGTTTCTGCAAGCCTTCGAGCGGAGCTGGTCATTCTGCTTGCGATGAGCGAAATCGCGGCCATCAACCTCCATGTATCAGATGGACAAAGCCGCTGGCCGAGAGCCGCGAGGTCGAGCACCGGGAGGGCTGTGAAGGCTCCCGGCGACAGGGCATCGCAGAGCACACCTTTCAACCCGTCTGCCAATGACGGAGTCTCAGTGCGTACCGACCGATCCAGCCGAGCGTGGAGCTGCACTATGGCCGTTGGGGTGTGCCGCTCGTCCTTCCGCTTGTACGGCATCATGAACAACTTCTCCCTCTCCCCCTCCAGCAGCCGCGTGCGGCACGCCTCCTTCAGGATCTCCGCCAGCTCCGCGCGGTGCACCGTCACGAGCTCGCGCTCGAGTGCATCCGACACAGCCATCGCGCTGACCCCCGGCGTCGTGCGCGAGCGCAGCACGCGCATGGCGTCCTTGCGGCTGCTGCGCAGGAAAACGGACCGGGGCCGCGAGGCGAGCTCGCGCAGCAGGCCCTCCAGCTCCGGGTCCACGAGTTGTTCGACATCAACCACGGTCGCCTCCTCCCAGCCGCTCGGCCAGGCGTGTTCCGATCGTGCGCTCGAGCGATTCTACCGCCGCGCGCAGTTCTGCCCTGATTTCCGCTAGCGGACGCCCGAGCGCAGGCGCGAGTTCCGCCAGGGTCTTGCCATCCTGCACGATCCCGCGCACGAGCCGGCGTTGCGGAATCGCAAGGGAATGGAAAGCCACCGACGCCCGCCGGGCGAGCCCGTGCTCGACGCCGAAGGCCGCGATCATGGGCAGGTAGGCTTCAACGGAGGCCGGCAGCGGGTCACCGCTGCGCTCGGACTCGCGATCTTCCGCGAGCAGGCCCACCACGGACTCTCCGATGCGCGCGCGTAGCCAGAGGCCGAGCTCGAGCGGCGCGCCGTTCGCACAGGCTGCGTAGGCAACTCCGGCGAGGGTCCGCAGGTGCACTCGTGCGGGAGCGAGCAGCAGACCCTCCTCCTCGAGCACGGCATCGATGCGCGGCCCCAGCTCGAGCGGATCGCCCTCGACGATGCGCAGCAGCACCTCGCGTGGCGAACGACCATCCAACACACCACCCTGCTCGGGGTCGAGCGCATCCGAACCGTCGCGGGGAAATCGCGGTCCAGGCATGAGCGGTCGGGGGGGCAGCCCGCGGTCCTGGGGTCCCACTCGCCGGGCGTCGGCGAGCGGCCTTCGGCTTCGTTTGGGATTCTCCCGTCCCGCTCGGATGCGTCAAGGTGGGTTGCGGGAGAAATTGGCGTCGTCGGCCGACTCCGCGGACGGCAGGACTGGAGCCTCCTGCAGGCGCCAAACGGGGCACGGTTGTCCGGACAGGCGCGAGCTCGTCTGCGCCGCTGCGCACCGCCAGCAATGCAACTTCCTCCTGTGCCCTGCGACCGGTCGAGCCACTGCGGACGCGGCCGACCGTTCCCCGCTCGGCCCTCAGCTCACCACGGCGCCCCCAGCCCCTTGCTGACCTTCTCGAGCTGCGCCTTCAGCTCGGCATCCGGCTGCACACCGTGCAGCGCCAGGGACAGACACGTCGCCACCAGATCCTCCGCCCGCGGCCGCGAGTTCGGATTCCCCACTCCTTCCTCGACCGCGCGCTTGTAGAGCGTCAGCGCCTTCGCATGGTCCCCCATCGCCTCGTAGGCCTCGGCCAGCGGCCGCAGCACGCCGGCGCGGTAGATGTCGACGATCAGCGCGCGCTTCTCGTCGTAGAGCGCCAGAGCAGCATCGGCGGTGGCGCGGCCTTCCTTCTCGGCACCCGAGCGGAAACGCAGGGCAGCGAGGCGCGCGGCGAGCGGGATGTAGTTCTCCGGCAGCCAGGTGACGCCGTCGAGGAGCGTCTGGGCCTCGTTGACCAGCTGCAGCGCCGTGGGCGAGTCCTTGTGTTCCAGCGCGTAGCCCGCGAGCTCCGTCAGGTGATCGAAGCGGATCTCGATCGGCAGCTTGCTGCTGGCGGAATCGATCAACTTCTGCGCCCGCAGGCGCCGGTCGGGATCGTCGTAGAAGCGGTTGAAGAGCTGCGCGCCGACCGCGAGCGCGTTGCGCGAGAGGTCGAGATCCCCCAGCGCAAGGACCTTCTGCAGCGAATCGAGCTGCGAATCGAAGGCGCTTGCATCGCCGCGGATCGCGCGCACGGCATCGACCTTGCCCATCTCGGAGTGCTCGAGCCCGGTCTCGAACTCGGCCGACTCCTTCGCATGGCCCAGCCAGGCGTGCGTCTTGGCGATGGCGACGCGAATGCGCTCCTTCTGCCAGTCCTGCGTGATCATCTCCTCGCCCATTTCCGAGATCTTCTGGGCCAGCTCGAGGCAGTGCTGGACCTCTTCCGTCGCGCCGTGGCTCGCGGCGTAGCAGGCGTAGTCGGCGTAGCCCAGTCCGCGGCGCCAATCCTGGATCTGCTCGATGTAGGCGAACGCTTTGCGCGGCACGTCGAGCTTCAGGCAGGTCTGAACCACGTCGTCCTGCAGTCGGCAGCGGGTCCTCTGGTGCGGCTTCTCGGGCAGTGCCGAGGCGCTGCGAAAGGCGAGGTCGACGAGATCGGCCCGGAAATCCTCCAGCGGCTTGTCGGATGCGCTCGCGGCGCGCACGCGCGCGGCATCGCGGTTCACCACCAGGACGCCGACCCCCGCTGCGGCAAGCAGGAGCAGAGAAGGCACGATCGCGGACCGAAGCAGGTAGTTCATCTTGTTCGAGGGGTCAGGAGGTTGTCCGTGTGGCGCGTGGGTCGGCAGCGGTCGCCGGCGAGGCTCGATTCTGGCAGCGCTGCGCGCCTACGCATCGTATCCGCTGGCTGATGGTGTCGACCGGCCGGGAATCCGCGCCGCGATGCACCGCAAATCGATTCGTTCGACACTCATTCGTTCAAAGGGAATTCCCCGGCGGGTGAGGGCGCGCCTCCACCGCCGGGGATTCCTGGTACCTGATTGCCTGCGTCTGGTTCAGGGCCCCCAGATGATCGCCTGGCCGCTCGACGCGTTGTACCCGCTGAGGATCGGGCAGCCGCCGAGCACGGTCGGATCGCGATACCACGCCTGATACCAGCGCGTGGATCCGGGCGTGATCACGGAGCCGAGAGCCGCCGAGCGCGTCGTGATGTGCGCGTCAGATCCAGCGGGCGCCGACACCACACCGCCGGAGGCGAGGTGGATGTACATGCGCTTGATGCTCCCGCCTGCGCAGCGGATGCCCTGTCCGAACACGAATCCGGTCGACGCCAGGGCCGAGCCCTGCAGGAACACGGTCGGAGCGGCGGGCTTCTCGAACGAAGAGGTGAGCACGACCGAGTCCGCCGCCACCGACGCGAGGCCGGTAGCTGTCATCACTGCACCGCCCGTGGCGGAGGAGTTGTTGCAGCCGCGGCCGGTGATGCCCGGGTTGCCGCAGGGGCAACCCTGGACTCCGTCGACACCGGGGATGCAGAACGGCACACCCGGATCGCACTCGGTCGTGTAGCCGAAGGCGTAGCTGGCCGTCCAGCCGCAGAGCCAGCTCTGCGCGTTGGGGGCGAAGGCGCCGCGGTACTGGGCCGGCGTGAAGAAGCCGTCGTTCGGGGCGCTGCCGACGCTCGTGAGAGCGGCGTTTGCCGGACGCGGGTCGAGGCCGATCACCGGCAGCACCTGGTAGCCGCCGGTGCCGCGACGGGTGCGCCGCGCGTGATCGAGAGGATCGGAGCGTCGGCCGGCAGCGAAGCCCGGCGTCAGCACGTTGTTCATCGCCGGGTCGAAGACGCCGCGCGCGGTCGCTTCGGTGTAGGCGTTCGCGTTCAGGTTGCGGAAGAACACGCTGTCGCGTGATCTCCGCCAGGAAGCCGTCGGCTCTGCGACGTTGTAGCAGCTCAGCCAGGAGTCCGGCGGAGCATCGTTCGCCGTCGCGGGAACCGCGTTGTAGGCCGTCGTCCAGGTGTCGGCCCACGAGAGCGTGCCGTTGAAGCCGTAGCCGTGCGCGCCGTCGCCGTCGGTGTTGTCGAACTTGACGACCTCGCCGCCCGCATCCATGAAGATGCAGTTGCGGTACTGCACGCGGGCGTTGTCGCGCCAGTCGACCTGGCCGCGCGGGTTGAGCGGCTGGTCGATGCAGGTGAAGTTGTAGATCGTCGCGGTGGTGACCGGCTGCCAGTCGGAGTCCTCGGCACCGTCCATCTCGAAGTTGTGGTCGCCCACACCCGAGCCGCGTGGCCGCCATCGACGCTGTAGCCCTGCGACGAGCAGGCCGAACTGCGCCTTGCCGCGCCAGCCTTCGTCGATGTCGAAGCTGTCGTCGCCGATGTTCCAGATGTTGAGGTACTTGTAGTTGACCGTGCCGCCCCAGGTCTCGATGCCGTCATCGACGTTGTTCATGATGTCGATGTGGTGGACCTCGGTGTTGCGGCCGATGCCGCCCATCGAGAGGCCGTTCAGCTCGTTGCCCAGGCCGATCGACCTTGCCGCCGTAGCGCAGCGAGAGGTACGTGATCGAGCCGCTGTCGTCGTCGTCGTTGCCGCCGCCGTAGAGCACCTTGGTGTCGCCCGGGAAGGCCGCGATCAGGCCTTCCATCGCGTTCACGTTGTTGGCATTCGGCGTCGGGCACGTTGGTCGTCGCTCCGCCGTGGTTGTTGGCCGAGATGTAGCCGGCGCCCATGACGGTCAGGTTGCCCCACTCGTTGCAGGCCGCACGCCACGTGCCGGTCTTCGGGTCGCCGCCGGTCCAGGTCGCGACGTCGGCCTGCGAGGTCATGATGACCGGGTTCGTCCTGGGTGCCGTTGACGAAGATCTGCGCGCCCTTGCACACCGCGAGGCTGCCGCCGATGTTCGTGGTGCTCGCGATCACCGTGCCGGGCTCGATCGTCAGCGTCGCGCCGGGCAGCACGTAGATCTGCGTCTGCAGGTTGTAGACGTTGTTCGGCTGTCCAGGTGGTCGAGACGCGTGATGTCGGTCGTCACGAGGATCGTCGGCCGCATTGGCCGCGCCCGCGATACCGGCGCCGGCCGCCAGCGTCATCAGGATGTGTCTTGCCTTCATGGGTCTTCTCGGTGGCTGGTTGATTCGGGAGGGGAGACGCGGAGGCTCAAAGGAGTCGTTCTCCTCGCGGATGCATCCCGCGCGGCAGCAGGGTAGGGGGCCAGCGTTGGGCCGAGTGAAGAGCGGGTGTATCTCCCGCCTAGGATGCGCGGCCTCCGGCCCGACTCCGCCCCGGAGCTAGCGCCGCGCCTTGGCCAGCCGCTCGACCTGCTCGAGGTAGCGCGCGATGTCGTCGCGCGGCTTCAGCTCCTGCACGCGGCGCAGCAGCGGCAGCGCGTCGGCGTAGCGCCCCATGCCCGACCAGCGTCTGCGCGTGCCGCAGCCGCGCATTGACCTCGAAGGCCTCGATGCTCTCCGCGCGTTCGTAATACAGGATCGCGCGATCGGGCTCGCTCTTGCGCGACGTAGTGCTGGCCGAGCAGCATCAGCGCTTCACCGTCCGAGCGGGTCGAGCTTGACGAGTTCTTCAAGAACGGCCGCGGTCTCGTCGCTGCCGCCCCCGTCCGCCATGCTCAGGCGCGCCTCGAGCTTGAGCAGCTTGCGGCGGTCCCCCTCCTCCATCTGCGGATGGCAGCTCGGTGAGCCGCGCCAGCAGCTTGCGCGCCTGGCCGCCAGCGCCGTGCGCGGCCAGCAGTTCGGCCGAGCGCATGGAGCGCGCGACCGGCTGCTGCGGATCGATCTCCGCGGCGCGCAGGTAGGCGCGCGCGGCGAGATCCATCAGGTTCTCGCTCGATGTAGATGTCGCCCAGCGTCTGCTCGCTGTCGACGCTGGCCTTGCCGAGCTGGTCGAGGGCCTCGAGGTTGCTCGCCGCCTTGAGCGGCTGCTTCATGCCGAGGTAGGTGTGCGCCTGCAGCAGCCAGAAGTCGGCCTTCTCGGGGTAGCGCGCGATCAGCGCGTCGAGCAGCGTCGCGGCGTCCTCGAACTTCTCCTGCTTGAAGACGCAGCGCGTCAGGCCCAGTCGCCACTCGGTGCTGTCGGGCTGCAGGAGCAGCGCGCTGCGGTAGGCCGCCTCGGCCGCCTGGAAGTCCTGCTTGGAGGCGTAGGCGAAGCCCAGCAGTCCGAAGGCATAGCCGTCGCGCCGCCGAGCTCGATCATGCGCATGAAGGCGTGGATCGAGTCGTCGTACTTGCCGTTGCGCACGTGGATCAGGCCGAGGTTGCGCCAGGCGCGGCGGAAGCTCGGGAACTTGGCCACGGCCTTCTCGTAGTTGGCCTGCGCCTCGGGCAGCTTGTCCTGCTGGAAGTCGATGCTGCCCAGCGTGAAGTCGAGCATCGCGGAGCACTCGGGCTTCATCGCCTTGCGCAGCGCCTGCTCGGCCTTGGGCAGGTCGTTGGCCATCAGGGGGCGGATCTTTTCCAGGATCGCGACCTCGTCCGGCGTGACGCGCGGCTCGATCTCGGCGTTGACGCCGTAGGTCCCGACGAACTGCTTCTTGAAGACCGGATCGTTCCAGATCGCGGAGAGGTCGAGCTCGCCCTGGGCCCGGACAGCCGGCGCGAAGAGCGAGGGGCAGGAGGAATGCGATGAGGTGCCGGTGGTTCATGTTCTTCAGCTCGCCTGGAAGCGCATCGGGAGACGCATCTTGCAGCCCACGCGCTGGCCGCCCTTGACCGCGGGTTCGAACTTCCACTGCCTGACTGCCTCGAGCGCGGGCTTCTCGAAGGCCGGGTGCGTGGACTTCTCCACGCGCGGGTTGCTGACCTTGCCGGTCGCATCGACGACGAAGAGCAGCGTGACGACAGCCTTCGACCTTCTTGCCGCGCATCTCGCTGGGGTAGAGCGGCGCGGCCTGGTAGACGGCGCGCGGCTTCTGGTCGATCTCCGAGAGGCCGAAAGCGCTCTCCATCTTCTCGTCGAGCGCGCCGGCCTTGCCCGTGCCGCCGATGCGGCCGCCGGAAGCGAGGCTGAGCGCATCGCCGAACTCGCCGCCCCCGCCACCGCCGTTGAGCGCCTGCTCGAGCGCTCCGAGGCTGAGCGGCGTCGAGCGCGGGCGCCGAGTTGATCGCCGGTTGCTCGAGGTTGCGCATGATCTCGGCCGCATCGGGCGCCTTCTCGGTCGTGGCCTCGAGCTCCTTCTTCGGGCGGCTGCTCCTCGGGCGGCTTGGGTTTCTTCGGCCGGATCGTCCGCCGTGAGCAGCTCGACCTGCGTCGAGCTTGCCCTTGTTCTGCTCGTCGTGCGCGAAGATCAGCCCGCCGAACACCACCACGGCGGCGTGCAGCAGGAACGCGCACAGGATGCCGAGCAGCAGCTTCATCTCTTGTCCGTGTTGATCCCGACCTTCGCGATGCCGATCTTGCGCACCTCGTCGAGCACGACGACGACGTACTTGAAGCCGCGCCGGCGTCGCTGTTGATGATCACCTTCGGGTCCTTGCTGCCGCGCCTTGAGCGTCTGCAGGCGCAGCGGCAGCTGCGCGAGCGTGATCTTCTCCTTGTTGTAGAAGACCTCGCCCTTGTCGTTGACGCTCAGCGTCACGGCCTTGTCCAGCTCCGACTGGTCGCCGAGCGAGGCGGCCGTGCTGGCGCGTCGGCAGCGCGACCTGGACGCCCTGGTTCTTCGACATCGAGAGCGAGACCATGATGAAGGTCGCGAGCAGGAAGAAGATGATGTCGATCAGCGGGATGATCTCGATGCGCGCCCGCTTGCCGACCGCCTGAGGGTGAGCCGTGCATGATCAGGCCTCCGTGGCACCGACGGGTTCGGACGCGGGTGCGGGCGCGGGGTGCCGGCCGTGCCGCGGTTCCGGGTGCAGCACGACATCCCGGACTTCCTGGCCGCGCACGACGAGTTCGAGCTGCTTGGCCGCCTGACTCGAGTTCGTGGCGGGCCTCGTCGAGCTTCGAGTTGAGGATGTTGAACGGGATCAGCGCCGTGATCGCGATGCCCAGACCGAACGCGGTCGCGATCAGCGCCTCGGCGATGCCGCCCGTGATCGCGCCGGGCGCGCTGAGAGCTCGCCGCCGATCAGCGAGAACGAGCCCATCATGCCCGTGACCGTGCCGAGCAGGCCGAGCAGCGGCGCGAGCGTGATCACCGTGTCGAGGATCGGGATGCCGCGCCGGAAGCGCTTGAGCTCCTGCGACTGCGCGTAGAGCAGCGCGTTCGGCAGCGAGTGCTCCTTGTGCTCGAGCGCGTAGCCCAGCGCGCGCACGACGTAGAACTTCGAGCGCTTGCTGGTGGCGATCGCGGCCGCGATGTCGCCCTTCTCGACGTTCGCGAAGAGCTGGTCCATCGCCGCGTTGTCGCGCTTGCGGCGCTCGTTGGCGAGGAAGATCAGGCGCTCGATCACCGTGCCGAGCGCCAGGATCGAGGCGCACAGGAGCGGCCACATGATCGGACCGCCCTTCTCGAAGATGTACCAGAGGTTGGTCTTCTGGATCAGCGCCTTCAGCGCTCCGCCGCGCGACGGGTCGAGCGGCAGCAGCCCGGCGCCCGTCTCGACCAGCGCGGCGAGACCGAGCTGCAACGACCCTTCGAGCGGGCGGATCAGCGGCTTGGTCGAGCCGGCCTGCGGAACGACGAGGCCCGCCGCGCCGCCCGTCGGACGCGGAAGAGCGCCACCGGACCGATGATCGCGAACGTGCCGTCGTCGACGGCGCCCTGCAGGTCGACGCCGATCCCCGGGAAGCGCAGGCCGCCGAGCGCAGTCGAAGAGTCGCTGCACCGTGACGGCCACGAACGCGGTCTGGCGCGCGAACTTCTCCGCGGCGGAGAGGGTCGTGTTCTCCGTCGGCCTGCTTGGCCGTGTCGATGACGGGTCCGCAGCGCTGCAGCTCGCTGACGTTCATCTTGGACTCGAAGGTGTGCGCGTATTCGTCGAGCAGGTTGCCGACGTAGTCGAGCTCGTCCTGCCGCGCCTTGATCTCGGCCTTGATCGTTGGCGAGCTCGAGGTTTCCGCTGTCGACCGCGCGCGAGACCTGGTCGTGGTCGCGGCGGCAGCTTGACGACGCTGCTCCTCGAGCGCGGTCAGGTCCTGCGCGAGCGGCAGCTTCTCCTGCGGCGATCTCCTCGCGCAGGCGGTTCAGCTCCGCGATGCTCTCGGCGAGCGCTTGCTCGGCGGAGCTGCGAGAGCTGCCCGATGGTCTCGTTGGCCGCAGGCGTCTGCGCCGGCGCGGCAGCGGACGAGGCAGGCGACGAGGATCGAGGTTCGTGATCGTGTTCATTGGAGCTTCACCGGCAGCGGGACGAAGGCCGGGGTGTGCTTGCCCTGCAGGATGTCGAAGCGCCGTCAGGACGTCGTCGGCGATGGCCTTCGAGGGTTCCCACTTCCAGCCGCTCGGCGAGGGCGGCCGATGCCGGCCTCGCCGCGTCGCATGACGTAGTAGGCCTGCGGCGAGGCCGACGTAGATCGCCTGGACCTCCGAGGGCTTGCCGTCGCGAGAGCGTGCGCACTTCGTAAGTTGACGGTGATCTCGTTGTTGGCCTTGTTGACTTCGTTCAGGATCCCGAGCACGTTCTGGAAGCGCTCGGCGACCGAGACGCGCGCCTTGGCGGCCTCGTCCGCCGGCATGCGCTCGTAGAGCGGCTGGAGCTTCTGCTGGATCGGCTCGGGCAGCGTCGGGTGCAGGCGTCGCAGCTCGCCTTCCATGGCTGTGACGGCGTCGGCCAGCTGCGCGCCCAGCGCCTCGAGCTGCTCGCTCTCGCGCCAGCAGTTCGTCGCGCTTCTGCTCGGTCTCGGCGAGCGCTCCTGCGCCTGCGCGGATGCTTCTGGTCGAGCGTCGCGACCTCCTTGCTGCACCAGCTCGAGCCGGCCGTCCAGGATCTCCTTGCCCTGCTGCCAGTCGTTGCGCTCCCGCGAGATGATCTGCTGCGTCTCGATCCACTTGCCCATCGAGAGGCGCGTTTCCTCGAGCGCTCGGCTCCTGCGGGCCGTCGGGCGCGCGCCCCGAGCGCGAGCAGCCCGATGGCAGAGACGCAGGCGGCGAGCGCCAGCGATCCGCGACGGATGATTTCGGTGTCGATGGCTCATGTGTGTCTTCGGTGCTGCGGTCCTCAGAGGTTCAGGGTCAGAGCGAGCGAGTACTCGATCCCCTTGGTGTACGAGGTCTTCGTCACGTCGCCGCCGATGTAGTGCGAGCGGTAGACCTCCTCGATCCTCGGGTTGGTCAGGTTCTTGGCCTGGAGCGTGCAGCTTGAGATGCTTGCCCGAGCGCCTGCGACAAGGCTCAGGTTCAGCGTGTCGTACTCCTTGGCGTAGACGCTCGGCACGAAGTTGCCGAGCGACTCGCCCGCACCGGCGATCAGCGTGTCGCCCTGGACGGTGTAGAAGAGGCGCGACCTGCGTGGCGGCGCCGGGGAAGTCGTAGGTCAGGAAGAGGTTGTAGAGGTGGTCCGGCGCGTTGGTCATGTCGCGCGAGCTCATCGGCGCCTCGATGCCCGGCTCGCGAGAACGCCAAGGCCTCGTCGGCGGGCAGCGTCACCTTGGAGTCGATGAAGGTCGCGTTCGCGCCCAACCGAGAACCCGTGCAGCTCGTGCCACAGGTGCTCGAGCTCCTGGCGCAGCTCGAACTCGTAGCCGGTCAGCTCGCCCTTGGGGTAGTTGATCGGCGTCGTGTAGGTGAAGCCCGCGAGCCGCTGCACGTACTCGATCGGGTCGGTGATGTCCTTCCTGAACCAGGAGGCCGAGCACAGCGCGCCCTCGTAGGGCACGTAGTCGGCGCGCAGGTCGTAGTTCTTCAGCGCGCTCATGCGCAGGTCGGGATTGCCGATGAAGACCGGACCGCCGAGGAACTCCTGCTGCTCGATCGGCGTCAGCTCCTTGAAGGTCTGGTGCGCGATCGTCTGGCCGTAGGAGGCGCGCAGCGTGACCTCCTTCGTCGCCTCGAGGGTCAGCCCCAGCGAGGGCAGCACGTCGTCCTGCTGGATGGTCACGTCGGCGTCGCCCGGGTTGAGGTGCACGGGCGCGCCGGATCCGGGCGGGAACCAGTTCGCCTCCGACTCGGGGTTGTTGACGATGCTGATCTTCGTCGACTCGAAGCGCGCGCCGAAGTTCACGCTCAACGCCGACGAGAGCGGCAGTTCGACCATGCCGTAGCTGGCGCGGATGTCCTGCTCGCCCTTGTAGTCGACGTCCGCGTTCGAGGCCGTGATCGGATGGTTCTCGTCGGGGAAGTGCGCGCTCCAGGGATCGTCCCAGTGGCCGTGGTACAGAGCGGCCGAGTCGCCGAAGTTGCTGAAGGTGTCCTGGTTGAAGCTGCGATTGAGCTGGTCGTCGAAGAAGCCCAGCTTCAGGTAGCCCTTGTGGCCGTCCCACTGCTCCAGCTCGAACTTCAGGCTCAGCGCGACCTGGGTGCTGTCCTCGGTGATGTCCTTCCAGATGCGCTGTACGTTCCCGACGTTGAAGTTCTCGGAGGGGAAGTAGGGCAGCCAGACGTTGCGCTCGTAGTAGGGCGGGACGTAGGGCGGGAATCCGGGGTTGTAGGAACGCGGCAGCCAGTAGGCGCCGAACTGCCGCTTGTCCGGCTCGTTCATGTCGGCCGTGCTGTGCGAGACGGTCCAGTCGAGAACCGGATTGCTGAGCTGCAGCGCGCTTCCGAGCCCGAACGAGCCCCAGTCGAGCTTGTGCTGTCCGATCAGCTGCAGCGTGCTCGTCGTGCGCTCCACGAAGTCGAGCGTCTCGAGGCGCAGGTAGGGCGCCTCGAAGCGCGTCCCGGGCGTGTTGCCGGGCCCGACCGGGTCGGTGGGGTCGTAGCCGGGGAAGTAGTACTCCTTGCCGCGCGTGTCGGTCGCCAGCGTGGCGGTGTCGCTCGAGTTGCGCGCGACCAGGGCGTTCAACATCAGCGACCCGCCCTCGGTCTGCAGGCCGATGGTCCCGAAGCCCCCCGCTCGCAGCGTCTGCTTGCCCTGCGTGATGTCGAAGAGGGCGGTCTTGAACGCGTCCTGGTCAGGGGTGCCCTGGCCGAACTGGGGCGTCAGCGGGTCGCCCGGATGCGTCACCCAGTAGGAGTCGTCCTTCGCACCTTCCTTGGACGAGCTGTCGCGCTCGTAGAACAGGCTGGCGAAGCCGCCGAACTTCGTGCCGCCGCCGATGTCGCGCATCCCGCCGCCGGAGACCGAGAGCTTGTAGTTCGTCGGCGCGCTGCCCTCGCTGGTGCCCAGCGCCCCATCCCAGCTCTGGCCGAGACTCGCGGTCTGCACTCCGCGGGCGCCACTGTCGCGCCCCAGCCAGTCGAAGCCCCCGCCCGGGTAGGTCAGGAAGCTGCCGCTGGAGGTCTGCGTGTTGTAGAGGTACTGCGCCTTGAACTGGAATTGACCCTCGTCGGGGATGGCCTTGGTGCGCAGGTTGACCGCGCCGCCGGAGGCGTCGCCCTGCTGGTCGGGCGTGAACGTCTTGCTGACCTGGATGCTCTCGATCACCGCGGCCGGGAACTGGTCGAGCTCGACCGCGCGCTTGTTCTCGTCGGCGCTCGGCAGCCGCACGCCGTTGAGCTGCGAGCTGACGTAGCGGTCCGGCAGGCCGCGGATCACCGCGAACTTGCCGCCCTGGATCGAGGCTCCGGGCACGAGCCGCAGCGCAGCCGCGGCGTCGCCCGGCGCCGGCCCGGCTCATCAGCTCGGAGCCGATCGAGTCGAGCAGCGCGGTGCTCTCGAAGCGCAGCTTGAGCAGCGAGAGCTCCGATCCCGCCCCGAACTGCAGCAGGTCCTGGACGACGAACTCGTCGAGGTCCGTGAACTCGCCCGTCAGCGCGGCGTTCACTTCGGTCAGCTGGCCCGCGAGCACCACCACGCCCGACTTCACCTGCTTGACGTAGCCGTCCTTCGTGAAGACGAGCGTGTAGGTCCCGGCCCGGACGTCGGCCAGCACGTAGTTGCCCTGCTCGGTCGTCAGCGCCTTCTGTCCCGACTCGACCGCGAGCACCTGGGCCGCGGCCAGCGGCACGCCGAAGTCCTCGTCGGTCACGACGCCTCGAATCGACCCCGCCGGCTGCTGGGCGGGTGTGGTCACGCTAGTGGGAAGCATGACGCCGATCAGGAACGTACATAGCGGACTCCAGCCCAGCACGATTGGTTCAGTGAGCGATTGGGGGTCTGGGCTCTCTCGGGTGGCCGCGGACTGTAAAGACGCTCTGTTGGGGTCTCATGAAGCCTGGGCGCACGCTGCATGAAGGCACGCTTGACGGTTCGCAGCGCGAGCCCGACGATCACGCGCACGATGAGTTCTCCCGTGAGCTCCCTCCCCTTCCTGCTCGCGGTGACCGCGCTCGCTGCGCAGAAGCCCATCCTCGACTCGGGCACTCCCCCGCCGCCGGAGCAGACCTGCTACGACGTGCTGCACTACGACCTTGCGCTCGTGGTCGATCCCGACAAGCACACGATCGCCGGGACGCTCGGCCTGCGCGCGCGCGTGCTCAGGGAGTCGAAGTCGATCCGGATCGATCTTGACGATCCCTTCACGGTCAGTGCGGTCACGCGCGCCAAGGACGCGCTGCCCTTCGAGCGCACACCCGGCGGCATCCTCGTCAGCGGCCTCGCGGCGCTCGCTCGGCCGGGCGAGGAATTCGAGATCACCATCGCCTACTCCGGCACGCCGCGCGAGGCGCGCAACCCGCCCTGGGACGGCGGCTTCACCTGGGCCAAGACCAAGTCGGGCGCGCCCTGGATCGCGACGACCTGCCAGGGCGAGGGCGCGGACCTGTGGTGGCCGTGCAAGGACCAGCCCGACGACGAGGCGGACTCGATGGACCTGCATTTCACGCTGCCCGAGCCGCTGGTCTGCGCCAGCAACGGGCGCCTCGTCGACGTCCAGCCGGCCGAGAAGGGCTGGCAGACGTACCACTGGCACGTCAGCACGCCGATCAACAGCTACTCGGTCGTGTTCGACGCCGCGCCCTACGCGAAGATCGAGGGCGAAATGCCGAGCAGCGGCGGCGGGAAGATCCCGCTCGTCTACTACGTGCTGCCCGAGAACCTCGAGAAGGGCAAGCAGCTCTTCGAGGAGATCAAGCTCGACATCGCCTTCTTCGAGGAGATCTGCGGGCCCTACCCCTTCCGCGCGGACAAGTACGGCGTGGTCGAGACGCCGCACCTGGGGATGGAGCAGCAGACGATCACCGGCTACGGCAACAACTACCGCGGCAATCCCTGGGGCGCGCAGCAGGGCTTCGACTTCCTGCTGCACCACGAGATGTCGCACGAGTGGTGGGGCCTGCTGGTCACGGCGAAGAACTGGAACGACTTCTGGATCCACGAGGGCATCGGCACCTACACGCAGGCGCTGTACGCGGAGAAGCTCAAGGGCCCGGCCGCCTACAAGCAGGTGATGAGCGAGCAGCGCCGCGGCATCGCCAACACCGGCGCGCTCGCGCCGCGCGAGCCGCACTCGAGCGGCGAGATGTACACGACGAGGATCTGGAAGGACTCGCCCGGCGGCGACATCTACAACAAGGGCTCGTGGGTGATGCACTCGCTGCGCTGGGTGCTGGGCGACGAGACCTTCTTCAAGGTGCTGCGACGCTTCGCCTATCCCGATCCGGCGCTGGAGCAGTCCAGCGACGGCCGCGCCTGTCGCTTCGCGACCACCGACGAGCTGCTGGCGATCGCCGAGAAGGAGAGCGGGCAGAAGCTCGCCTGGTTCTGGGAGCTCTACCTGCGCCAGCCGAAGCTGCCGAAGCTCGTCGGTACGGTCGTGGGCGACAAGTTGCAACTCGTCTGGGAGACGCCGGGCAACTTGCCCTTCCCGATGCCGCTCGAAGTGAAGATTGGCGAGAAGACGCTGCGCGTCGAGATGCAGGAGAACAAGGCCAGCGTGCCGCTCGCGGGTGCGAAGGATTTCGTGCTCGACCCCGACGCGCGCATCCTGCGCGAGCGCGAGCCCGCCCCGCGCAAGCAGAAGGACAAGTAGGCGCGCGCGCGATGTCCGTGAACCGAGGCTACGTCTACCGCGACGAGGTCCAGCGCGCCGACGCCGGCACGCAGGTGCTCGCCTACCACGTCGCGCGCTTCCAGCACTCCTCGAGCGAGACCTGGCGCCGCGCGATCGAGGCGGGAGCGGTGCTCGTCAACGGTCGTGTGGCGCAATGCGAGCAGCCGCTCGCCACCGGCGACAAGCTCGAGTTCCACCGCGCGCCGTGGGAGGAGCCCGAGTCGCCGCTCGAGTTCCGCGTCGTGCACGAGGACCAGGACGTGCTGGTGGTCGAGAAGCCCTCGGGGTTGCAGGTGCTGCCGGCGGGATCGCGCCTCGAGCACACGCTGCTGCACCTCGTGCGCTCGAGCTCGCCCGCGCGCGCGCACAGCGCGCCAGTGCACCGCCTCGGCCGCGGCACCTCGGGTCTGGTGCTCTTCGGCCAGCACGCCGCCGCGCGCGCCTTCCTCTCGGCCGAGTTCTGCGCGTTCCGCGTGACCAAGACCTACCTGGCCCTCGCGTCGGGAACGGGCTTGCCCGTCTCGTGCATCGCCCGCCATCCGATCGGCATGCGCGCGCATGGCCCGCTGGAGATCGCCTGCGTGGAGCCGCAGGGCCGCGCCTCGGTCACGCGCCTGCGCGTGCTCGCGCGCGATCACGCCGCGGACCGCTCGCTGGTCGCCGCGCAGCCGATCACCGGCCGGCCGGACCAGATCCGTATCCACCTCGCGGCCTGCGGCGCGCCGCTCGTCGGCGATCCGCTCTTCGGCGTGGGTGGAGTGCCGATCGCCAGCGTGCGGCCCGGGGACGGCGGCTACTTCCTGCACTCGGCCGGGATCGGCGTGCGACACCCCTCGAGCGGACGCCTGCTGAAGGTGCGCTCGCTGCCGGAGTGGCTGTAGGGCCGCGATTCAGCGCTCGTCGCGCTTCTTCTGGTCCTCGGCCGCCTTGGCCAGGATCGCCGGATCGACCTTGATGCCGGCTTTCGCGAGCGCCGCCTCGAGCAGCACTTCGCCCTCCATGTAGCCGCCGACGAAGGCCGCGACGTTGCCGTCACGGCCGATGATGAACTGTGCCGGGATGCCGCTCACGCCGTAGAGCTTGTGCGACGGCCGCTCGGGGCTCTTCTCCAGCGGGTCGTGCGCATAGACGAAGTCGGGGTACTTCGACTGGTTCTTCGCGACCCACGACTCGAAGGCCTTGCGCTTGTCGCTGGTGCACGAGCCGATCACGACGACGCCCTGGTCCTTGTACTGCGCCGCGACCTGCTGCGTGTGCGGCATCGAGGATACGCACGGCCCGCACCAGGTGGCCCAGAAGTCGAGCACGACGACCTTGCCCTTGTAGGCGGAGAGCTTGACCGGCTTGCCGGCCGCGTCGGTCATCGCAAAGTCGGGCGCAACCGCGCCGATCGCGATCTGCTGCACGGGCGCTTCCGGGGGCGGAGGCGGCTGGACGACGAAGTCCTCGTCCTTGGCGAGCTTCTTCGGCAGCTCCTCGGGCGCGAGCTTCACGCCCGCGCGCAGGAGCAGGTTGGCGAGACCCTCGTCGAAGTTCTTGCCGTTCCAGAGCATGCCCACGAACTTGCCCGCGGGGTCGACGACGAGGAAGAACGGGAAGCCGGGCGTGCCGTTCATCAGGCCGCCGCCGAGCAGCTTGCGGAAGGAGCTGCTGGCGTCCCAGGCCTCGTAGGCCTTCATGTCGAGCTTCTCGCGATCGCCTTCGTAGGCGCCGGCCGGATCCCAGCCGAAGAGCATGTTGGCCTTGGACTTGTTCTTCGCGATCCAGGCGTCGTAGGTCTCGCGCTTGGTGTAGATCGCCATCGCCAGCGGCGTGACGCCCCGCGCACCGAACTTCGTGCCGACGTCCTGCAGCGGATCGGCGGGCACGACGTCCTCGAAGCCGATGCCGATCACGACCGTCTTGCCGCGCAGGCTGGAGAGCGCGAACTCCTTGCCGTCCGGGCCGACGAGCGAGAAGTCGGGCAGCACGTCGCCGGACTTGCGCTCGCCGAGCTGCGGGATGAAGGACGGCAGAGGATTGGCGGCCTCCTCGGCGGCGCGCGCGGCCTCTTCCTCGGCCTCCTTCTTCGACTGCGCCTCGCCCTTGGCGACGATCGCGGCGTCGACCTTCAGGCCGGCGTGCGCGAGCGTCGCCTCGGAACGCGCGTCCTCGGCGCCGTCGAAGCCGATGACGCGGCCGGCGATCCGGCCGTCGCGCCCGATGACGAACTGCGCCGGGATCCCGGGCACGTCGTAGAGCTTGGCCGAGACGCGCTCCGGCTTGCGTTCCAGCGGGTCGTGCGTGAACAGGATGCCCGGGTACTGCTGCCTGGTTCTTCTTGACCCACTCCTCGAACTTCGCGCGCGTGTCGCTGGTGCAGACGGCGAGCACGACGAGGCCCTGGGCCTTGTACTTCGCAGCGAGCTCCTGCGTGTGCGGCAGCGACTGCATGCACGGAGCGCACCAGGTGGCCCAGAAGTCGAGCAGCACGACCTTGTCCTTGAAGTCCGAGAGCCGGACCTCCTTGCCCGCGAGGTCCTTGCTGACGAAATCGGCTGCGGCCGATTGCGGAGCGCGCGCGAACAGACTGGTGGAGAGGAAGAGCAGCGAGAGACCGAGGATGAATTTCATGTTCTTGGCGCGGGATCGTACACGAGAACGTGCACGTCCGGCACCAAGCGCCGAGAACGAGAAGCGCTGTCGCCGCTCGGCCGCGCTCAGGCGACGCGGCGCAGGCGATCCTGATCGACCCGGCGCGCCGTCTGCTGCACGTTGCGCAGTTCGCGCAGCTCGCGCTCGATCGGCCAGCGCGAGAAGGCCATGAACAGGAAGATGAACAGGTTCACGACCGGCACGAGCAGCAGCAGGCCGAAGAGCGAGTGGTAGCCCGCCTTCGAGCACAGCCGCAGGCTGGCCAGGACGAAGATCATCGCGGTGACGCCGGCCACGCCCTGCCAGAGCGGGTCGTGCAGCGCGGCGCTGAGGGTCTGCTGGAACGTGTCGGTGAGCTTGGCTTTGTCCATCGTGTTCTCTCCTGGGAGCAGGGCCGCAAGCGAAGGCGTGGCCCGGCGATCCGGCTCCATCGGCGCCCGGGACCTGGGCTCTTGAAGAGAAGTTCCCGGGCGCCGTTTCGAGGCCCCGCGCGAGCCCCGCTGGGCTTCCGCGAGCCAGCGCGAGATCATTCGTGCGCGTGTCCGCAACCGCACTGGGTGCGGAGGCTAGCTAGATGGGTCCACCCGGAGTTTCCTGGGATCGCTTGCGATGCTTGGTCAACCCACGGCCGGAGAATCCCCGAGTGAAGCTGCATGCCAACTCAAGATCGTGTCCGCACGTCCGTCAAGTCCTCGTCCAGCGAGTGCCACAGGAAGGCTGGAGCCTCGCATGCGAGGCGAAGGCCGCAAGCCTGAGTCGCACCAGCTCACGGCGATGGATCCGGCGCTTTCGGTTTGAGGGCGAGCATGGCCGCCATGACCGCACGTGCCGGCCGAAGTGCGGTCCCAAGAGCACACGTGCGACGATCGAGGAGCGCGTGCTGGCGCTGCGGAGAACGGGGCTGGTCGCGTTCGCCACCGTTGCAGCCGCGTTCGTGCTGGCTTGCACGTCGGGCCAACCGAGCGCGCAGGCGCTGCGCGAACGCTCGAAGGTGCACTCGGACCGCAAGGAATACGAGGCCGCGCTCACCGACGTGCGGCGCGCGCTCGAGCTCGAACCGCAGGATGCCTGGGCGCACTACCACCTGGGCTGGTTGCTCTCCGAGACCGCAGGTTGCCGCACGGCGCTCCCGAGCTACTCGACCGCGATCGCGCTCGACCCGCAGTTCTGGAAGGCCTACCTCAACCGCGGGTACTGCGAGCTGCAGCTCGAGCTCTTCGAGGATGCGCGCGCGGACTTGACGACGGTGCTCGAGCACGTCCAGACCGGCGCCTGGCGCCTGCTCGCGCTGGAGTATCGCGCCCAGGCCCTGCGTCTGCTGCGGCACGACGACGAGAGCCGGCGCGACGAGGACGAGCTCGAGCGGCTCAGGCAGGCGGGCGCCGCGCCGCGCTAGGACGGCAGGCGCTTGTGCGATCCGTCGCAGAAGGGCTTCGTGGCCGAGTGCTTGCAGCCGCACCAGGCGACCTGCTTGGCTTCCTTGGTCTCCACGGCGACGGGCGAGAAGCCGCCCGGCACCTTCTTGTGCGAGCCGTCGCAGAAAGGCTGCGTCTGCGAGTGACCGCAGGCGCACCAGTACTTCGTGCCGGGCGTCTCGGCGAGGACGTAGGGCGCTCTCTGGGCGATCTTGGGATCAGGCACTTCGGGCTCCGCGGGTTCGAGAGGATCGGGATGAACGCGAGCGGCGGATTCTAGCCTGTGCGGATCGAGGGCGAGCTTCCCCGTGGTCCGCACCCAGGGCCCTGGCCAAGCGTGCAGCGCTCGTCCGCGAGTGGATCCGGCAACACGGACCCACCCCTGAAACCGGGCGCAGGAATCGTCCGGCGACCCCGTGCCCCGGTCCGGCGCGGCTTCCAGGGTGGGGTATACTGCACCCTGGCGGTACCGCAATTCGACCCCCCGCGATCCGGCCCCGGGATCGTCGTTCAGCGCTCGCTCCTTTGGTTTCTTCCATGACGACACGCGCGCTTCTTGGTGTTCTCTTCCTCTCCTGCTTCGGCGCTTCGATCGCACAAGGCGCGGCCCTCCAAGGCAGCCAGTTGCAGAATGCGAATCCCGGCGACGCACTCACGCACTGGCAGACGGCCCACGGTCCGGAGTGGCGCGCGATCCTCGATCCGCAGACGGGGCTCGCGCGCATGCTCTACGGCGGGAGCGCAGTCCCCGCGTTCGCCCCGCATCAGGATTCCGATTTCGTCCGCCTCGCGCGCCGCGCGCTGCTCGACACGCGCGATCTGTTCGGCCTCGACGCCGCGACGCTGGGCGAGGAGCGCGTCAAGTTCCTGCCGCTGGGCCAGATCGGATCAGGCGACAAGTTCAGCGTGCGACTGAAGCAGTCGGTCGGCGGAGTGCCCGTCGTCGGCGGCTTCGTCAACGTGCTCTTCGACGCGCAGGGCCGGCTGCTCTCCGTGCAGTCGAACGCGCTGCCGAACCTGGCGGGCTTCGCGGTCGAGCCGGCCTTCACCGCCGAGGCCGCCGCTGCGGCCGCGCGCGCGCAGTTCCTGGCCGACGAGGGCATCGAAGCCACGCGCAGCAGCGCGGCCGAGCTGGTGATCGACCCGGCGCGTGCCGGCAAGAGCCCCGAGGGCCGTCTGGCCTGGCAGATCGACGTGCGCCGCGAGGAGGGAGCCAGCGTGCCGATCGGCTTCGTCTACCGGATCGACGCGCTCGGCGGGCAGGTCCTCGGACGCGAGAGCAGCGTGCACGAGTTCGACGTGCACGGCACGGTCAGCGGCAACGCTTCGCCCGGCCTGCTGCCCGACACGACATCCAATCCCGAAACGGCCCAGGTGCTGCGCTATGCGCGCGTGCAGAGCTCGGCGGGCACCGTCTACACCGACGCGACGGGCTTCTTCAACTACCCCGGCGTCAACACGCCGCTCTCGTGCACCTTCACCTTCGTCGGGACGTACAACAACGTCTTCAACAGCGCCGGCGCCGAGTATTCGCTGGTCCAGTCGGTCCCGGCGAACACCACCAACACGATCACGCTCAATCCCGCCCCGACCGACGCGATCACGGCGCAGGCGAACGCCTTCATCGCGGTGAACCACCTGCGCGACTGGGTGCGCTCCGTGGACGCGACCGATGCCACGGCCGACTTCGTGGCCCTGGCCAACGTCAACCTGGCGTCCACCTGCAACGCCTACTACGACGGCGTCTCGATCAACTTCTACGCGGCCGGCGGCGGCTGCCCGAACACGGGCTTCTCGACCGTGGTCTCGCACGAGGACGGCCACTGGCTGAACGACCGCTACAGCACCGGCAACGGCGCCGACGGCATGGGCGAGGGCAACGCCGACGTCTGGGCGATGTACTCCTACGACACGCCGATCGTCGGCCAGGACTTCTGCGGCACGGGCTGCAACGTGCGCGACGGCAACAACACGCGCCAGTACTGCGGCGACGGCAACGGCGGCTGCTACGGCGAGGTGCACGCCGACGGCGAGGTCTGGATGGGCGCCGCCTGGAAGGTCCGCACGCACCTCGACAACACGAACGGCGACGCCGCGGGCGACCTGATCGCCAACACGCTCTTCCTGGCCTGGATGAACGGCTACAACCAGCAGCAGATCGACTCCGTGATCGAGACGCAGTGGCTCACGCTGGACGACGACGACGGCGACCTCACCAACGGGACCCCGCACTTCGGCGACATCGACGCCGGCTTCACCGACCAGGGCTTCCCGGGCATCCCGCCCATCTCCATCAGCAACGTGACGAACGTGCCCGACACGACCAACGAGCTCGGCCCCTACCCGGTCTCCGCGACGATCGTGGCGCAGATCGCGCCGCCGCTCACCGCCACCACGCTGCACTTCCGCCGCAACGGAGCCGCGTACACCTCGCTGCCGATGACCAACGCCGGCGGCAACGTCTTCTCGGCCTCGATCCCCGGCCAGTCGGGCGGCGCGCGGATGGACTACTACGTCAGCGCCACCGACAGCGGCGGTCACACGCTCAACTCCCCCGCCGGCGCGCCGGGACAGACCTACTCGTTCGGGATCGGGACGCTCACCGGGACCTTCTCCGACAACTTCGAGACGACCGGCGCCAACGGCTGGACGCACGCCTCGATCGGCGACCCGAGCAACCCCGAGGACGACTGGCAACACGGCGTTCCCGCCGGCCACAGCGGCACCTCGTTCGGCGTCTTCTGGTCCGACCCTGCGAGCGCGGCGAGCCCGACGAAGTGCTGGGCCAACGACCTCGGCATCTCGGGTGCGACCCCGCTGGGCGCGTACGGCTCGAACGTGCACAACCACCTGCTCTCTCCTGCGGTCAACCTGACGGGCAAGTGGGGCACGCACTTGCGCTTCAAGCGCTGGCTCACGGTCGAGGAGGGCATCTACGACCACGCGCGCGTGCGGGTGAACGGCACCGTCGTCTGGGAGAACCAGCCCAACGGCGACCTGGTCGACTCGAGCTGGTCGACGCAGGAGCTCGAGGTAGGTGCCTGGGCGGACAACCTCGCCTCGGTGCAGATCGAGTTCGAGCTCGAGTCGGACGGGGCCAAGGAATTCGGCGGCTGGGCGGTCGACGACGTCGAGCTGCTGTATTTCGCCCCGGGCGCGGATACGGACGGCGACGGTGTTCCGAACGCCATCGACAACTGCCCCACGGTCTCGAACCCGTTCCAGGAGAACGCCGACGGCGACGCCTTCGGCGATGCTTGTGACACGTGCACCGACACCGACGGCGACGGTGCCGGCAACCCGGGATACCCGGGCAACACCTGCCCGCTCGACGGCTGCCCGAACGACCCGAACAAGATCGCTCCCGGACAGTGCGGTTGCGGAGTGCCCGACACGGACTCCGATGGCGACGGTGTCGCCAACTGCAACGACGGCTGCCCGAACAACCCGCTCAAGATCGCGCCCGGCCAGTGCGGCTGCGCGGTGCCCGACACGGATTCGGACGGCGACGGCGTTGCCAACTGCAACGACGGCTGCCCGAACGACCCGCTCAAGATCGCGCCGGGCGCCTGCGGCTGCGGCGTTGCCGACACCGACACCGACGGCGACGGCACGCCGAACTGCATCGACCTCTGCCCGGCCGACCCGGCGAAGATCGCGCCCGGCGTGTGCGGTTGCGGCACCGCCGACAGCGACACGGACGGCGACGGCGTGTCCGATTGCATCGACGGCTGCCCGAACGATCCGCTCAAGACCGCGCCCGGCATCTGCGGCTGCGGGGTCCCCGATACCGATTCCGATGGGGACGGCTGCGCCAACTGCGTCGACATGTGCCCCTCCGACTCGAGCAAGTGCGCGCCCGGCATCTGCGGCTGCGGGCACCTCGACACGGACTCGGATGGGGATGGAGCGCCCGACTGCGTCGACCTCTGCCCGAGCGACCCGCTCAAGATCGCGCCCGGCCAGTGCGGCTGCGGCGCACTCGACACCGACTCGGACGGCGACGGTGTGGCCAACTGCGTCGACAACTGCCCGACGATCGCGAACGCCTCGCAGACCGACAGCGACCTCGACCAGATCGGCGACGCCTGCGACAACTGCCCGGCGATCGCCAACCCGCTGCAACAGGACTGCAATGGCGACCAGATCGGCGATGCCTGCGAGATCGCCTCCGGCGCGCCGGACTGCAACCTGAACGGCGTGCCCGACTCCTGCGACATCGCGCTCGGCACGAGCCAGGACACCAACTTCAACGGCATCCCCGACGAGTGCGAGACCGGCGTGGGCTTCCCCTTCTGCTTCGGCGACGGGACCGGACCGGCCGCCTGCCCGTGCAACAACTCGGGTGCCGCGGGCCATGGCTGCGCCAACTCGCAGAACCCCGCGGGCGCGCAGCTCGCGGCGAGCGGGACGACGACGCCCGACACGCTGCTCCTGACGAGCTCGGGCCAGTTGCCGGCCGCCTCCAGCATCCTGCTGCAGGGCAGCGTGGACCTCGTCACGCCGCTGATTTTCGGCGACGGTTTGCGCTGCGTGGGCGGCAACCTCAAGCGCCTCTACGTGCACGCCGCGGTCGCCGGCGTGGTGAGCTTCCCGCCCGCGGGCGGGATCTCGATCTCGGCCCAGTCGGCCCTGCACGGCGACCTGATCGCGCCGGGCTCGACGCGCAGCTACCAGGTCTACTACCGCGATCCCAGCACCAGCTTCTGTCCCAACCCGCCCGGCAACGGCTGGAACGTCAGCAGCGCTCAGCGCGTGCACTGGTAGCGGCGCCTGCAGGCAAGCGCGGCCGTTCGGAGCCCGACTCCGGGCGGCCGCTCTCGTTCGTACTTGCCCGAAAGTGCAGCCTCCGCAGTCGAGAACAGACGGTAGAATCTTGCACGAGGTCTTCGGTTGGCGCCGCGCCATGCGAGCGGCTCGGTGCCTGGGAAGCCCGAAGACTCTCTCTCCTTCGGGGCCGGCGGTCTCAACAACTGCCGGTCCCCCTTGTTTTCCAGAGAGACGGAGAGCGACGCGCGGCTCGTCTCGCGCGCGCACTCCTCGACCGGCCTTATCCGATCTTGATGAAGTGCTGGCAGACTGGAGCCGTCACGTCGTACGGTCGGTTGCTCTTCGGCCCGCCGCCCGTCGACGAACGTTGATGCCATGGTCAACACCGAGAGCCCGATGTACCCGAGCCCGCCCTACTCGGGCCCGCTGGAGGAACTGGCTCCGCCCACGGGCGACTCCGTGCGCGTGAAGTTCGCCTGCCCGCACTGCGGCAAGATCCTCGAGCGCGTCGCGCGACTCAGCGAAACGCGCTGGTACCTCCCGGGCTGCAGCTTCGAACACAGCGGCGTCGGGATCCACGACCCGAGCGTGCAGCGCATCCGGCGGTCCTAGGATTTCGAGCACGCGCGTCAGCTCACGAGCCGGCACAAGACGCCCAGAGACAGCGTGACCGAGGTCATGTAGACCGGATTCTGCGCACCAGCCAGCGCTGGACCGAAGCACTCCCAGGGCGCACCTGCGCCATTCGATCTGCGGAAGTCGCCCTGGCGCAGGTGACCGGGGTCGCTTGCGCAGACCTCGCGAGCCAGCGCAGGATCGACAGACTGCAGCGCTTCGATCAGCCAGCCCGTCGGCGTGTGCCAGTAGGCGCCGCTCTGGTAGGTGCCGAGCGTGCCGCCGCCGCAAGCGCGCTGCCGCGCAGGAATGCTCGCCGCTCGAAGCGCGCTTTCTCCTTCGATGGGGCGTGCGCAGGCTCCGAGCCTCGGTCCACGGCCACATCCCGGCGCCAGCTTCTTGCCCTCCGCAGGCCTCAGGGAACGGAGTCGCAGCGCTTCTTCGCAGGCGGGGTCAACCAGCACTGCCGTCGCAGCCGAAAGGTCGCCTGCGGCGACTGGCCGCATCCACCGATGGGCCTGCACGGCGACCTCTCGACGCTCGATCTCACGAACCTCCTCCAGAACCTGGAGGGCGCCCGCAAGTCGGGGCTGCTCACGGTCCGTGACGATGCCGAGGAGACGCTGCTCTACTTCGAGAAGGGCCAGCTGGCTTTGATCCATTACGCCGGGCGCCCGTCGCTGGTCGAGTACCTGCTCGCCAGCGGCGCGGTTGCGCAGCCTGCGCTCGAGCAGGCGAAGAAGACCAAGCGCCGCGGTCAGGGCCTGTGCGCGGCGCTCGTGGACGCCAAGCTGATCTCCGCCGAGGAACTTGCGGCGATCGTCAAGGCGCGCCTGACGGACGACGCCTGCGAGGTGCTCTCCGCCGGCGGACGCAAGTTCGAGTTCGCCGAGGTCGAGGGACCCTCGGACGCCTTCGATCCCGACGAGCGCGCCCTGGCGATCGTGCTGCCGGCGAGCCCGCTGCTGCTCGAGTCGGCCACGCGCTCCGACCACTGGGTGATGATCCGCGAGCAGCTGCCCTCCGACTCCGCGCACTTCGTCGTGGCCCGGCCGCCGCGAGTCCCGGGCAGCGAATCCAAGGCACGCTTCCAGGCCGAGGTGGTCGGGCTGCTCGACGGCACGCGCAGCGTGCGCGACGTCGTCGGCCGATTCCCCACGCGCCGTTTCGACGCCTACCAGCTGCTGGCCGAGCTCGCGCAGAGCCAGACCATCCGGCCGGCTCCGGTGGCCGACCTGAACAACCGGATCCTCGAGCTTGCGCGCCGCGATCGTCCGCGCGCGCTGGCGCTGCTCGAACGCGGGCTCGAGCAGAACCCCCACCATCTCGCGCTGCTCTGCACCAAGGCCATGCTGGCCGAGAAGATGGGCGAGCTGGAGCAGGCCACCGAGGCGCTCAAGCTGGTCGTGCACCTGCAGCTCGAGAGCGCCGAGAAGGACGCTGCACGCGCGACGCTGGCGCGCCTCAAGGACCTCGACGAGAACAATCCCTACGCCTGGGAGAAGAGCCTCGAGCTCGCGCTCGAGGAAGGCCGCCACAAGGACGCGCTGGCCGACAGCCGCACGCTGATCGAGATCCACCGCAAGTCTGACCAGCAGCGCAAGGTCGTCGCGGTGCTCGAGCGGCTGAGCCCGATCCAGGGTTCGACCTGGGAGCACGCCCGCGAACTCGCCCGCGCGCGCGCCGCAGCGGGCGAACGCGATGCGGCCGTGAAGGGTCTCGAGCGCTTCGCCGCCGGACAGATCGGGCTCGGCTCCTATCCGCTGGCCTGCAAGGCCTACGAGGAGCTGCTCGAGATCCATCCCACGCGCGCCAAGGCCAAGGAGACGCTCGGGGACCTGAAGAGTGGCGCGCTGGCACAGCGAAAGTTGCGCTGGCGCCGGGCGCGCCGCCGCGCGCTGGCGTGCTTCCTCGCCTTCGGCGTTCTGCCCTGGATGGGCTGCGAGGCGCTGGCTCGCCGAGCCTACGTCGACGCGACGCGCGGCCTGATGCGCGATCGCCTGCTGGAGACCGGCCGCTACGCCGAGGCCCGCGCCCGCTATAGCGATCTCCTCGGCCGCTATGGCTGGACGAGCACCGGGCGTTTCGACGTCTGGCCGGTGATCCACGAGCTCGATGCCCTGATCGCCGTTCCCAAGCCTGGGCCGGCGGGCTCGGACGCCGGCGGGCCGCCCTCGGGCGAGCCGAAGCCGCCGCACTGAGTTGCTAGCGGCCGTGGGGGCCCTCGCCGGCCCCCCCATGCGGATGGGCAGTCCTGCCAACCCAAGCCCAGGCGGCCCTGATCTGCCCAAGATGCCCCCCCCCATCCGAGGCCGGTCGGCGGGTCCACCCCGCCCCGAGAAACTTTTCCGCAGAAATCTGCCCCGCCCACTCCGCCGTTCACGGAGCCGGGCGCGGGCGCGCGGTTGCGCCCATCTTCGGAGACGGTCCAGGGAACACCAGGGGGGGCGGTTCGAACCGAGCGCGACATGAATCGACGCAACGGCCAGGGCGAGGGGGCACTGCATCCATGATCAACGAACAGGCTGTGAGCCATCCGAGTCCGCCGTACTCGGGTCCGCTCGAGGAGCTCGCGCCGCCCCAGGCCGAGGGGGTGCGTGTGAGGTTTCGTTGCCCCTACTGCGGTGAGAACCTGGAACGGACCGCCGGACTGGACGAGACGCGCTGGTACCTGCCCAGCTGCACCTTCGGCCACTTCGGCGTCGGTGTCCGGGACCCCAGCGTCGAGCGGGTGCGGGCGTACTCCACCTAGTCTCGGAGCAAGGGCACCGCGGTCGAGTCCCGGTCCGCGGGCGCGCAGCCCCGCTATGCTCCGCGCATGGCCTCGCGCATGCCTGCTCCGCCGTCCGCGTTGTGGCGCTCGCTGGCTCTTGTCCTGGTCGCGCTCCCGGCGGCCTGCCGCCCCTCCCCGGCCCCCGTCGAACTGGTCGCCGAAGTGCGCGCGCAGCTCGCGGAGCCCGCGCTGCAATCCGGGATCGAGATCGAGCTCGCCACCGAACCAGGGTTCTTCGCCAGCCCGACCGGAACCCTCTACTGGAAGCCCGTCACGCAGCGCTACCTCGCCGAGTTCGCGAAGCTCTTCCGTGCGGAGTTCGCGATCTACTCGCGCGCGTTCCTCGCGGACATCGGCGTCCGCCGCGTCTACCTGTGCTGCGGACTCACCTTCGTGGACCAGGCCCGCATGGCGCTGCCCGAGTTCAGCTCGCACACGCTCTACCTCGACACCTCAGCGCTTCAGGGAGGGACGTCCTACGCGCGCCGCGTCATCCACCACGAGCTGTTCCACATGCTCGACTACGCCGACGACGGGCTCGTCTACGCGGACGAGGCGTGGTGCAGGATCAACCCGAGCGGATGGAAGTACGGGACCGGTGGCAAGAACGCCCAGGACAACCACGACAGCTCCCTGTTCACCGACAAGTACCCGGGCTTCCTGAACCACTACTCCACCACCGGCGTCGAGGAGGACAAGGCCGAGATCTACGCCAGCGTGGTCGTCGAGCCGCGCGTGGTGGACATGCTCGTCGCCAAGGATCCTGTCCTGGCCAGGAAACTCGACCGAATTGGGGTGCTCCTGGCTGCGGCCTCTCCGCACGCCGGAGCGGAGCTTTGGTCGAGGATCTACGCTCCGATCGCGAAGCGCTAGAACGGGCACGCGCGTTGGGTCGGCGTGAGCCATCTCGCGCTCCGGCTCGCGCGGAGTCCGTGGCCAGGCGCCAGGCACCGCACTACTTCTTTTTCGGTTGGGTCGAGTCCACCCAGCCCTTCGACTTGAACACTGCCCAGATCGCCATGGAATGCCCGTGGCCGAGATCGAACTCCTTCTTCAACCACACGACGAGCTCCGTCGCCTTCATGTCGCGCTTGTAGACGCCGGCCCTCTCGGCCGCCGTCTTGAGCTGCTCGGGCGTCTTGCCGGTCTTCTCGCGAATGTTGTCGATGTAGGCCTGAAACGACATCTCGGGATCCTTTCCTGCGACTGCCTGCCGACGAGTGGGAGCTGCGGATTCTAGCCGCGGAGTTGCAGCACGAATCAAGGCCTCGGCTCACCGTGATCCGTGTAACAACCGGGGCCATTCGACGCGGCCGCCCCTTCAGATCTCGAGACCTTGCAGAAGGGCTGCGATCCGCCGAGGGAAGCGCATTCGGAGCGCGGCCCTGCCCCGATCAGCATGGGGCACACGAACAGGGAGATCGCGTTTCGCCCGATCGTCTGCACCGCCAACGCTACTGCTTCTCGAGGAGCCAGCTCGAGGCCGACACCCAGCGCATCCTTCGTGGCAACTTGCGACTGGGCGGGATCGCGTCGAGCGTCACGAGGAACGGCCGCGCTTTCGGATGCGCGGCGGCCGCGGCTTCGAGCGCCCGCAGGTCGCGCTCCCAGGTCTCGTGTCCCTCGCTCTCGAGACACACCTGCACCAGCAGCGGCGCGTCGCCCGCCCGGTTCACGAGAAAGTCCACCTCGAACCCCTCCTCCGTGCGCACGTACGAGACCTCGCAGCCGCGGCGCTCCAGCTCGAGCAGGACCGCGGTCTCCAGCGCCTTTCCGTGCTGCGTCCGGCCGCTGCGCTCGAAGAGCGCGATCAGTCCAGTGTCCACCGGATAGGCCTTGCGCGGGTTCACCATCCGCTGCCGCTCCGAGGCGCTGTGCATGGCCACCGTGCGCAAGAGGAACGCGTCTTCCAGGTAGGCCAGATAGTCGTGCAACGTGTCCTTTCCGACGGAGACGCCCTGGGAGCGCAGCGTGTCGTAGTGCTTCTTCACCGAGAAGGAGCCCCCGGGATTCGCAAGCAGCTGCCGCTCGATCCAGCGCAGCGCCAGCGGATTGCTGACCGCATGGCGCTCGATCACGTCGCGCAACACGACCACATCCACGTATCCGGCGAGCAGAGCCGCGCGGTCGCGGGGCGTGGCGCCCTGCGCCTCGGGAAAGCCGCCCTCGGCCAGGTAGCGCCGGAGCTGCTGGTCCAGCGCCGCGCGCTCCGCGGGTCGCAGGCGTTCGACTGGCTTCGTCGGCTCGGCCCCGGCGTGGCGCAGCGCCTCGCGGAAGCTGAACGGATGCACCAGCACTTCCATCGCCCGCCCGCGCAGGCTGGTCGCCACCTCGCGCGAGAGCAGCTTGGCCGAGGAGCCCGAGACGAAGATCTCGACGCCGCGCTCGTCGATCAGCCGGCGGACCAGTCCCTCCCATCCCGGCACGGTCTGCACTTCGTCGAGGTAGAGCGTCATCCCCCCCGCCTCGCGCAGACCGGGGAACCGACGCGCGTGCTCAGCGAGCAGCCAGCCGAGGTCGGCGACCGTCAGACCGGCCAGGCGCTCATCCTCCAGCGAGATCAGTAGCTGTGATTCGCGGGTGCTGCCCTCGGCCAGCCGGTCGGCCCGGCACTGGGCCAGGAACGAGGTCTTCCCGCCGCGGCGAATCCCGATGACCGCGAAGGCCTTGCCGGAGATGCCCGGCAGGAGCACGTCGCGCCGCGTCAGAGCGGGCGCATTGGCCGCCAGCGACTCGGCCAGCTTCAGCCGCAGGAGATCGTGGGATATTGTCATTCTATGAGTGACCATATATCGACAGACTGTCCCCTGAAAAATGACAATCTTGGCGAACCAGGCGCCTTGGACCGAACCGAAGGGAGTCCGCGACCGCAGGATTGGGCCGGGAAGGAGGGCAGGTCCCCATCGCCGCGCCTCCCTCCCCGGCCCGCGGTAGCCTTTCCGCCATGCCCCAGCCTGCCCTTGCGGCTCCGGCCGCGAGCCCGCGCGCTGCTGCTCCGAACTCGGCCTGGAAGAATCGGGCTGAGGCGCGGTGTTTCGATCGGAGCATGCCTCGACAGAGCCCTGAGCCGACATGAACCGGGGCTCTACTTCGGGTGCTGGTTCAAGCGCGACCACCGCCTCCGAGATCGAGCCCCTTCAGGAAGACTGCGATCTGCCGGGTGACCCGCGCCCGGAGCTCATCCTCCTGGTCCGGCTCGTTGGGCCTCCTGTTCTTGATCGCGTCGTTGACGAGCCTCGAGTAGGGATCGCTCGCTTCCTCGAGCACGCGCACGATCGTGGCGATCGTCGCCCGCGTGTGAATCGCGGCCGTGTCGATCCCGAGGAGCATCGATCCCGCGCACTCCGCGTCGATGACGTCGTCGCGCAGGAACTCCGAGAGCTCTCGATGCACACGCTCGGGATCGCAGGCCTGCTCGTAGTTCTCCAGCAGCCAGACGAAGTCCTGGATGTCCTTCGTCTGCGCGTCCCTGCGGCGATCGCTGTCGGTCGTCGCCCTTGCGCCGCATGAACCGCTGACCAAGCCCTCGGCCTGGGTCTCAGGAGGCGAACTGGGCCTCCCCCAGGATGTCCGGCACGGAATGGGAGGCCTAGCCTGCCCCCCCGGGGGGCCTCCCTCCAGCAGCTGTCCGGCTATTGTGTACGGAGTCTTGCGATGAATCAGTGATAATCGACAGATATTCTTGATATTAGCCGGACATCTGCCGATGTTGACGGCATGCGCCTGCCCCGAACGCCGCCGGCCCCCGACAAGGCCGTCCAGCTGCTCTTCACCAGCCCGACGGCGATGCAACGCGTCCTGGCAGCCGACGTCTACCGCCCGACCGTTGGTGATCGCTACCTGCACTGGGACAAGCTCCGGTTCTTCAAGCTCCCGAGCGGAGTCACGCTCGAGGAGTGGTGGGCGGCTATCAAGCTCGCCCGCCGATCCCAGTACAGATTCCTTCCGCTGCTCGACACGCGCGGCGACTGGTTCCGCATGGCCATGCCCGACGTTCTCCAACGACAGGTTTCGGAGATCGACCGGGACCTCAGCGGCCGGGTCAAGATCCCGGAGGAGCTCACGAACAGCGATACGCGGGATCGCTACGCCGTGAGCGCCCTCATCGAAGAGGCCATCACGTCCAGCCAACTCGAGGGTGCAGCGACGACCAGCGTGGTCGCGCGCGAGATGTTGCGTTCGACGCGCAGGCCCAGGGACAAGGGCGAGCGCATGATCTACAACAACTTCCTCGCGATGCAGTTCGTGCGCGAGGTGCAGGGCCGCGACCTGACGCCGGACCTCGTCTGCGACATCCATCGACGCATCACCGCGGACACGCTCGACGACGAGGCCGACGCCGGCAGGATCCGCCAGGCGGACGACATTCGCGTCACCGATCCGCTGGGCCTCGTACTGCACACTCCACCCGCTGCCGCCGAGCTCAGCACTCGACTTCAGTCGCTGTGCGACTTCGCCAGCGGCAAGACGCCCGAGTACTACCTTCACCCCGCCGTGCGAGCAGCGCTTCTGCACCTGTGGCTGGGCTACGACCATCCTTTCGTGGATGGGAACGGCCGTACTGCGCGTGCGCTGTTCTACTGGTCCATGCTGCACTCGGGCTACTGGATGTGCGAGTTCATCTCGATCTCGCACATCCTGCGCAAGGCGCCCGCCAAGTACGCGCGCGCCTACCTGTACACGGAGACCGACGAGAACGACTCGACGTACTTCGTGCTCTACCAACTGGACGTCCTGCAGCGCGGGATCGTTGCGCTGCACGAGTACGTTCGCGCCAAGGCCGAGACGATCCACAAGACAAGGCTCGTGCTGCGTCAGTCGCAGTCCTTCAACCATCGACAGGTTGCCTTGCTGGGGCATGCGTTGCGGAATCCTTCGTTCCGGTACTCCGTCAGCTCGCACTCCACGAGCCACCAAGTGACGCGCCAGACGGCCCGCGTCGATCTGGCGGAGCTCACGGCGCACGATTTCTTGCAGGCAACCAAGGTCGGGAAGGAGCTGGTCTACACGGTGGCGAACGACCTCGAGAAGCGCCTCGAGGCCTTCGGCGCGCGAAGCGTCCGGAAGAAGGGGAAGAAGCACTGATTCGCGGCCATGTGGGCGACGTCGGACGAGCGGTCACTCACGCCGTCCTCAGCTCGGGCGTCCGCCTAGCCCCGCTTGGCCCATGCCGTTGGTGATCTCCGGCGATCGCCAGAGTGGTCGCACACCCTGGTCGCCTGCGACGGAGAGAAAGTCGCGCAGCAAGGCGAGATCGGCATCGTCGAGACCTACTTCCATCGCGGCTCGATGCAGTCACGTCGCAGCATCTCGGCAACCTCACGGAGTCGATCGTCGGGCTGCACGAGCAGCTCCGCGTAGACGAGCAGCGGGTTGGCGAGGTTGGGCCAGCCGACCTTGGGCTGTTCGTATCCCACGACCTTCCCGAAGTTCCTGATCAGCACGACGTCGCCTTGCGGGTCGGGAACGAGATCGAAGCGCTTCAACACCCCCCGCTCGTCCGCTTCGGGGATGTGCAGCGTGACCTCCGTCGGCCTCAGGTGACCCGTCAGCAGCTCCGCTCCAAGCTCTCCACCCACCAGGACCTTCTCCTTCCACTCGGCCGCTTTCGCGATGCGAGCAGGCTCGGCCAGGTCGGTCCCCGGCTTCCGGCGGCAGGTCCGCAGGATGAGCCTGGGTCGAAGCGTTTCGGCATAGCCCTCGACCCAGCGCTGAAGCATCGCCGCGGGATCCTCGAGTTCGAACCTCGTCGTCCTCCCCGCCCTCATAGCGAGCTCGTGCTGCGGGGGGGAATGCGCTCTCCGGCAGGATCCAGTCGCGAGTCGTGCCGGAGTTCTTCGAGGGAAAGCGTCGGTCGCTCAACGACGGCACGAAAACGACTGGCCACTCGAGACCCTTGGCTTGGTGTACGGTGACGATGTCGACTGCGTCCAGGTCGGGAGCGGCTTCGCCTTCGAAGTCCTCGTAGGCGTCGCGCGCGTAGTGCAGTAGGTAGCTCGCGAGCCGCTGGTAGTAGAGAGCGCCGCGGTCGGTTCCGCCCGTGAACTCGGACGTGCCGTCGTCCCTCGACAACCAGCGACCCCGACGTGTCACGTTTTCAAAGTCCGCGATGATGTTGGAGAAGCGAGCCAGCGCACCGATGCGAGCCGATGCGATGTCGTCGTCGGGGTCGAGTTCGTGCACCTTCAGGAAGTGCAGGAAGTCGTAGAGATCGCGGATCAGGTTGACGGGCTTGTCGTTGACATCGACGAGGCGCTTCCAGTCTTCGAGCGTCTTGCGCAGCTCCGCCTCCGGCTGGACATCGCCGAACGCGTAGACGTAGCGCTCGATCAGGGTGTCGACCGTGTCCTGGATCGATTCCTGGCCGTACCCGGGCGGACGCCACTCCCAACCGGCAAGCCAGATGTAGGTTCGTCCGAGAACCTCCACCTCGGGCTGGAGAAATAGGCCGGTTCGACCGCCGCACGCGAAGGGGATGCGACGTTCGCGCAAGGCATCGATCAGGACCTGCGCCGAGGTGCGGACCGATCGGAAGAGAATGCCGATGTCGCGGTAGTGGTAGCCGCGGGCGTGCAGGCTCTGAATGGTCTCAGCGATCACGAGGGCCTCTTCCTCGGGCGATTCCGCTGACCACGGGACGACACTCTCGGGGGCCGATTCTCGTTGCGGCTCCATCTTCTTGGCGAGTCGGCCAGGGATCGTGCTCGCGAACCGCTCGGCGAGTTCGACGATTTCGCGCTTCGAACGGCGGTTGGACAGGAGGGGCTTCTGCGCCGCACCCTTGAAGGTCGTCGGGAAGCGCTGGATGTTCGCCACCTCGGATCCGCGCCACTGGTAGATGGCCTGGTCATCGTCGCCGACGACGCAGACCTCGACTGGCGCGGTGCCCAGCTTACGGATCAGGGCTTCCTGCGCGGGGTTCACGTCCTGGTACTCGTCGACGACGAGGTAACGGAGCGGGCTGTGGACGGCCGCGAAGACGGTGGGATCGTTCAGGGCCTCGACCGACTTCTGGATGATCAGCGCGAAGGTCAGGAAGTGATACCGATCCAGCATCGCGATGTAGTCGTCGTAGAGCTCGCCGACGATGTGCCCATCGAGCTGTGCGCGCAGGATCAGCTCGTTGCCGATGACGTCGACAGTCTCGATCCATGCCTCGATCGGTTTCCAGACTGTCTGTGCGCCGAGGCGTTCCTTCAAGCGAAGGCGTGAGGCTTCGCGTGAGAGCAGTCCGGCGTGTCTGTGCTCGTCGAGCACGTCGTAGTTGCCGTAGCGCGGGACGTGATCTTGGAGCAGCTTGAAGCAGTAGCCGTGGATCGTCCCGACGTACATCCGCGCGAGGCTTCCCTTGATCGCGTCGCCGCAGAGTTCGGCGCTGCGGTTGATGATGCGTTCCTTCAGCTCAGCGGCCGCGCGCTCGGTGAATGTGAAGGCGACGATGGATTCGGGCGCAGCCCCTTCCTTGATGAGGCCGGCGATGCGCTGCGAGATCGATTCGGTCTTGCCGGAGCCTGCACACGCGATCACTTGAAGGTGTGACCTGCGGTGGCGCACGACCTCCTGTTGCGGAGGCGAGAGCTGGGGGGCGGGCGTCATGCGGTGTGGGTTGCCTGGTTCTCGGTGGACCAGAATCCTACACGTGGGCGCGAAGCGCGCCGTCACACCCCGCCGCGGGAGTATGCAACCCTCGCCAGCCTCGCGCCCCATCGTCGAAGACGGGGCCGACGACTGGCTATGCGATCAATTCGCTCGGCGACCAGCTCAGCTTGATTGCACTGGTCGGGATGGGCTGATACCGGGTCGTGGCAAGCGGGACGAAGCCCGCAGCGCCCGTGGCTTCAAGTCGACACAGCACCCTGGTCTGAACAGGTCCCGGAAGGGGGTTCACCTTCTCTACCGTCACTCGAAGTTGGCTCTGGTTGTCCCGCAGGGCATGCACGTCCTCAAGGAGCGTCGCCGGCATCCAACCAATCTTCGAGCCGCCCAACTCATGCACGCAGATCGCGAGCACATCCACAGGGTTCTTCGGGTCAGGAATCAGGTCCAGCTCATCTCCTGCTGCAAGTTGAGCGATGCGTGCTTCTGCTCCGGGGACGTGTCGCACACCTCTCAGGAAGAACACGTATCGGTAGCAGTTTCGTGCTCTGTCGAACGTCGGCAGCCCGAAGAGCTCAACCGGATCACTCGCGCGCAACCCCTCGCTTCGAGCAAGCACAGGAATCTCATCGGCATCGAGCGGAAGCCCGAGCCGATCCATGTAGGTTGCGAAGTCCGGTCGGCTCTTCCGCATGAGTCGGTTCGTGAACAGAGGCGGAAGGTCGATGCTCCGAGTTACGGTGTCCAGCCCTCCGAGACCTCTGAAGAGTTCAAACCCGTTCCCAAGCGCGTCCTCTGCTCCGCGGACGTACGCAAACTCCCAGCAAGGCTCGCCGTGGGTGGCAACGAGCCTGCCTACAGGGAAGATCCGGCGCGAAGCAGGGTTCTGCCAAGCGACGAACAGGACGCGGTCGACGAGGTTCACGGGCGTGGGTGGGAGAGTAGCTGTCGGCGGTTGAGATCCAACAGCCTGAGTGTAAACCGTTTCCCCACAGTGCTCAACAGCGCATCAGGTACCTTCGCCACGCAACCCTCGATCTCCCGGTCCAGTACGGCCGCGAGCCGCTCAAGCCAGTGCTCTGCCGCAGACGGGCATCGCGTTTGAGCATCGAAGAACGCCCTCGCCGTCGTGCAAGGACCAGCCTCGTCCGTCCGCAGGTAGAACTGGGACTTCGCCTTCCTGGCCCACGCCTCCAGGGTCCCGTGCTGATCCGTCGTCGTGAGGCGGAACTCGCGCTTCTCGTCCGTCTCGTTGTTGCCGAGACTGGATCCGTGGTCGAAGCTCGGGGCAAGGAAGTGACCCTGCCTCGGTTGCCCAGCGTCTAGGGATACGACTCCCCAGTTCTCGTGGTGCCTGTCCTGGTTGCCGATCCACGCATCGAGCAAGAGGTAGCCAACGAAGCAGGCGTGTGGGCCCGGGGCACTCTCGACATCGACGCCGATGATCGGAGGCTCCAGCCTGAGTTCGGTCAGCAGGTTCAGGCAGCGCTCGACCGTGTACTCCGCGACGTCTCGCTTGCGCCTCCTGGGGTAGTTCCTGTCAGCCCGCCACAGCAGTTCGTTCGCGGGCGTGAACGAAGCCACAGGTTTCCCATCCTGCTGCCGGAAGTCCTCG
Organism: uncultured Planctomycetota bacterium; assembly: GCA_963829015.1. GTDB lineage: Bacteria > Planctomycetota > UBA1135 > UBA1135 > JADJLZ01. Next base: position 623,184 of record CAWHGR010000003.1, read on the forward strand.
ACGATCACACCACGGCTCCCATGGCGAGTCGCCAACGACACACGCGCGTGAGGCAGTCCAAGCAAGCCGCACAGTTGCTCCGCTAGCTTCTCGGCCCAGTCATCCCCGGCATCAGACCGGCACATCTTGTAGAGCCAGAGCTTCGTGGATTCTGGTTCTGGACGCATCCAGTCCTTGTCCTTGGATCCGAGTGGCTCCTCGCTGTGGGGCATCCACCCGGTCACATCCTGGATCTCGAAGTCCGGCATCCTGCGAGAGGATGTGCCGGGGGGGCCGCCGACTCAATGGCAGTGTGCAGGCAACCGGGATTTCCACATGACGAGCCCCGATGGGGTCTCCGAAGATCCCAGGCCGCGCGTGGGGAGAGTGGTGCACGACCCCTACTTCGAACCTCCGGCCTGCGGTGTCTGCTCTGCGCGATGCCCGCTCCAAGCGGACAGGCGCGGACAAACCCAGTCCGCGGAACGTGGCACCAAAGTGGCACAGCCGCTGATCACTCGCGTGGCGCATCAGATCGTCGCGCACGTAACTCGCGCACCCACGCAAGCTTGTGTTGGTGCGCCCGGGCAGATTCGAACTGCCGGCCTGCGGTTTAGGAAACCGCCGCTCTATCCGACTGAGCTACGGGCGCGCGCTGGGCCTGAGGATATCGTCTGCGGGGCGATCCTGCCGCTCCACCATCCCGCCGCCGACCGCTCCACGGTTCTGCCGCTCCGCCTCACAACCCAAAGGCTCACCCCATGCCGAAGATGAAAGCCTACGCCACGTTCGACCTCTACCTCGCGGACCAGCGCCCGAAGAACCAGGCCGTCATCCGCGCCCTGCGCACGTTCGTGAAGCGCATCCAGCCGAAGCTCGTCGAGGCCGTCAAGTGGGGCAACGGCTGCTGGCTGAACGGCAAGCAGCCGGTCGCCTACGTCTACGCCGGCGAGCCCGAGTACACGCAGTTCGGCTTCGTCTACGGCTCGAAGCTCGACGATCCGAAGAAGCTGCTCGAGGGCGAGGGCGCGTACGTGCGGCACATCAAGGTGCGCTCGGTCGCGCGAGATCGACGAGCGGGCCTTCGCGGCGCTCTTGCGGCAGGCGGTGAAGCGCACGCCGCTGCGGCGGCCCGGCTAGATCAGCCCGCGCGCGGCACGCGCTTCCCGAGCGCGCGGCGCAGTGCGAAGACGAGCGCGAGGACGAGCAGCACCGCGCCGAGCACGAGCGGGAGTCGGTCGCGGAACGAGCCGGGGCGCTCGAAGGGCTCGTGGAAGCGCGCGTTGGGCCGGAACCAGGCTTCGTTGTGCGGATAGTCGATCAGCAGGTGGAAGCGCTCGAGCACGTCGAGGCACAGGGTTCCAGCGGGTGACGTGCTCCCGAGCTGCATGTGCGCGGGCACGTTCGCGAGCGTGAAGCCGGCGAGCTCGAGCTCGGGGACGAGCACGATCTCGTTGCGCAGGGTTCCGCTGCCGACGCCGCGCGAGACGCTGGTGCCGAGCACCTCGAGCGTCGCGCGCAGGGAGTTCTGCTCGAGCAGCGCCTGGCTGACGAGCAGCGTTCCGCTGCCGCCGGTATCGAGCACGAGCGGGCCGGTCGAACGCAGCGCGCCGCTCGCGAGCGTCCCGTCCACCGCGGTCAGGCCGCCCTGCCAGAGCAGCGCGACCTTCGTGAAGGAGTCGGCTAGCGGCGGGAGCGCGTCGTGGACGAGGAGCTGCATGCGCTCGAAGTCGAGCTCGAGCACTTTGTCCTCGAAGACGTTGTAGCCGACGATGCCGTCGGCCTCGTCGGCCTGCTTCTCGATCGCGAGGACCGACTCGTGCTCCCAGCGCAGTCCGCCGATCGCGAGCGTGTTGTCGCTGCTCGTGCCGCGCGTGGTCGCGCCGCCGGTGCCGATGTTCAGCGTCGTGCCGTCGAGCACGAGGCGCGCGCCCTTCTTCGCGGCCGAGGGGTAGAGCACGGTCGTGTCGGCGCCCGTGTCGAAGAGCAGGTCGAGCGGCGCGGAGTCGTTCAGGCGTCCGCTGAGGTGCAGCTTCCCGTGCGCGAAGGCGAGCGGGATCGACTCGGGCCCGGCCGCGTCCGCGACGCGCTGCGCGCTGCGAGCGCGGGCAGAGATGCGCGTGCGGCAGGGCTTGTCGTCGAGCAGCACGAGGAACTCCTGGCTGCCGCCGGGATCGACGTCGAAGGAGAGCGAACCGAGATCGCTCTGGAACGTGACGGTCTTGCGCGCGCTCGAGCGCTGGACGACGTACGTGTCGAGGGCGAGCGAGGGATCCGCGATCCACTTGCCCTTCTGGAGCCGGGTTCCGTCGCGCACGTCGATCGCGGGCGAGTGGGCGCGCAGCACGGGCAGGTCCTGTTCCGCGCGCGCCGGTTGGGGCGGGAGGAGACCTGCAGCAGCGGGAGGAGGAGCGCGAGGATCATGTGCACGCCGGACTACGCGCATGGACGCGGGTCATTGCGCCTCTAGACAGCGGAGAGTTTCAGGAACTCGCGCGTCACCGCCTCGCGCGGATCCTCGAGCACCTGCGCCGGCGGGCCGGACTCGACCACGCGGCCCTCGTGGAAGACGTGCACGTGCTTGGCCGCCTTGCGCGCGAAGGCCATCGCGTGCGTGACGACGACCATCGTCAGGCCGTCCTGCGCGAGATCGGCCATCACCGCGAGCACCTCGCCCGTCATGCGCGGATCGAGCGAGCTCGTCGGCTCGTCGAAGAGCATCACCGCCGGTTCCATCGCCAGCGCGCGCGCGATCGCGACGCGCTGCTGCTCGCCGCCGGAGAGCACGCCCGGCCGGCCGTGCGCCTTCCCGGCGAGGCCGACGCGCTCCAGCAAGGCCAGGGCTTTCGCGCGCGCCTCCTCGGGGCTCTTCCGCGCGACGTGCAGCGGCGCCTCGATCACGTTCTCGAGCACGCTCATGTGCGGGAAGAGGTGGAACTGCTGGAAGACCATGCCGACGCGCGCGCGCACCGCGCGGTGCGCCCGCGCCTCGAGGCCGCGCTCCATGTGCGGCAAAAGCGTCGTGCCGTCGATCTCGACCCGCCCGGCGTCGAAGCGCTCGAGGCCGTTCAGGCAGCGCAGGAACGTGCTCTTCCCGCCGCCCGAGGGGCCGATGATCACCGCGACGTCGCCCTGCGGCACGTCGAGCGTGATGCCGCGCAGGACTTCCTGCGTGCCGTGGCGCTTCGCGAGCTCGTGGACGCGGATCATGCGTGCAGCCTGCGTTCGAGGCGCGCGGAGTAGAGTGCCAACGGCCAGCTCATGGCGAGATAAGGGAGACCGGCGAGCACAGCCAGCCATTGTCCGGGCGTCGGCCGATCGAATCCTTGGGTACCGGCTAATCGCAAGGTTGGGTACCGGCTGAACGAAAGGTTTGGGGGGGCTACGCAGCGCGAGGCGAGGGCTCGCAGCGTGGGAGAGAATTGGCCAGGGATGAGCCGGAATAGGCCTGGAATGAGCAGGAATGAGCAGGAGGAAGAGCAGGAATGAGCAGTCATCGGCCCTCGAGCTCCCATCGCGCACCCCGTCCCCAGCCGGAACTCCGGACCAGACCCAGGGTCTTGAGGGTCGCCAGATCCTCCCGGATGGTCCACGGCGATTCACTGACGCCGAGGGCTGCCGCGATGTCGCGCACTGCGGCGCCGCCCGAGCTGTCCGCGAGGTGGGCCAGGATCCGGCGCTGCCGCTCGGTCAGGTTCGTGCCAACCCGCCGCGGCGGAACGTAGCCCATGGGCCGGAACCTCACCGTCACGCATCCGCCGGCGTCTTCGATCTCGGGGCGCGGCAGCCCGGCAGATACGGCCAGCTCGGCCATCTTGAGCGTGCCGCGGCCCCACGACTCGATGATGCCTCGTCGGTAGAAGACGCTGGCGATGAGCGGATTCCAGGGCAGCGACTCGTGCGGTCCGAAGAGTGCTGCGGGGGTCAGCCCGAAGTGCAGCGAGCCCGACGAGGTCACTTCGAGCCGGTCGTCGTACAGCGCGATGCCGACCGAACCGCCGCCGATGGCATGGTCGCGGTGGCAAAAGGCGTTGGCCAGGGCCTCGCGCACGGCCAGCGGCGGGTAGAGCGGCTCGTCTACGCGCTCGAGGCGCCCGGGAACGACGCGACTCGCGACGGGCACGTGCTCGCGCAGGAAGCGCTCCGCGGCCAGCAGCAGCTCGAACGCATTTCCGCGCGACTGCCGGTTGTCGCGAAACTCCGTCTTGTCCGTCCCGGCGAATCGAGCCACGCGCAGCAGGCATTGCGGGAACTCGGCCCCGAGCCGCTCGGCGTGCCCGAAGAGCACCCGTCCACCGCGGTGGTTGAGCATGGCACAGAGCGTGCGCGTCGCCTCGCGCCGCTCGCCGGTGGTGCGCTTGAACTCCACCGTTTCGGACTCGCCGGCGGCTGCCAGGGTTGCGATCTGCTCGGGGGTCATCGCGAAGGATCCGCAACGGCAGATTATGCGCAGAGAAGGGGCGCGTACCAGAACAGGGAGTCGGCAGGCAGTGCAAGCGAGGCTTGCAAACTGGGTGCGGGCATCCTCGCCACCGGCGGTGGCGAAAAGTCGGAGGGCAAGGAGTACCCCCGGTCGAGGGCGATCATGCGTGCAGCCTGCGTTCGAGGCGCGCGGAGAGCAGCGCCAGCGGCCAGCTCATGGCGAGGTAGAGGATGCCGGCCAGCACGGCCAGCGGCAGCACGTCGGCGGGATGGCTCATCGCGGCGATGTTGTAGCGCTTGGTCAGCTCGACGACGGTGATCACGGAGCACACCGAGGTGTCCTTGAAGAGCGCGATGAAGTCGTTGGTCGTGGCCGGGATCACGATGCGCACGGCTTGCGGGAGGACGATGCGCCGCAGCGCCAGGCGGCGCGACATGCCGAGCGCGAGGGCCGCCTCCATCTGGCCCGCGGGCACGGCCTGCAGTCCGGCGCGGTAGATCTCGGCCTCGTAGGCGGAGTAGTTGATCGCGAGTCCGAGCACGGCGGCGAAGAAGGCGTCGAGGCGGATGCCTGCATTGGGCAGCACGTAGAAGATCACGAAAAGCTGCAGCATCAGCGGCGTGCCGCGCAGGACTTCGACGTAGATCCCGAGTGGCCAGGCGAGCCAGCGCGGGCCGTACCTGCGGCCGAGAGCGATCAGGATCCCGAGCGCGATCGCGAGCGGGAAGGAGACGACCGAGAGCAGCACGGTCATGCCCGCCGCCTCGAGCAGCGTCGGCGCGTAGCGCGCGAGAAAGGAGGTCTGCGGCCCGCCCTCCGCCGCCGCCGCGGGCAGGGAAAGCAGCTGCGGATCCTGCTGCGCCTTCGTCCAGCAGCCGTAGCGCGTGAAGATCGACTCCAGCGTCCCGTTCGCTCGCAAGGCGAGGATCGCGCGGTCGATCGCGGCGCCGAAGTCCTCGTCGGCGCGCCGCACATACGCCACGTAGCGCCCCGGCCCGACGAGCTCGCCGGTCGCGCGCAGCGCCGGGAACTCGCGCGCGTAGGTGATCGCGATCGGCAGGTCCTCGAGCGTCGCGTCGAGGCGGCCCTGCACGACGTCGCCCATCGCGTTGGTGGCGCCGTCGTAGGAGACGAGCTCGGGCCCGGGGCAGTGCTCCTGCATGTAGCGCTCGGCCGCGGAGCCGCCGAGGATGCCGACCCTCTTCCTCGGCGCGGCGCGCAGCCAGTCCCAGCCGCGCTCGACGCCGGGCGTGTCGGCGCGCGCGAGCAGCTCGAGCTCGTAGACGTAGTACGGCAGGCTCGCGCGCATCAGCCGCGCGCGCTCGGGCATCCATTCGTAGCCGTCGAGCACGACGTCGATGCGGCCGGTAGCGAGCAGGTCGGGCAGCTTCTCCCAGGGGCCTTGAGTGAAGCGCGCCTCGATCGGAGTGCTGAACTCACGCGAGAGTTCCTTCGCGAGTTCGTTCGCGTAATCGACATCGCACCCGAGCACGCGCGCGGGATCGGCGGGATCGGGGAATACGAAGGGCGCGCCACCCTCCTGGTCGCCGCCCCAGGCGAACCAGCCGCGCTCGCGGATCGCGGCCAGCGCGTCGCCCGTGTGCGTGATCCCGCACGGGTAGAAGCTCAGCAGCGAGAGGAGGAGGGCGCCGATGGCCCGTCCACTATGTCGATCCGGGCGGCGCACTCCAAGGGCCGGGCCGTGCGCGTTCGCGCAGCAGCTGCGCCTCGCGCGCGTTGCCAGCCAGCGCGGCGGCGCGCTCGAACTCCGCGCGCGCTTCCTCGGTGCGGCCGAGGCGCGCCAGCAGCTCGCCGCGCACGCTGGGGAGCAGGTGGTAGTTGGCAAGCGCGGGCTCCCGGCCGAGTTCGTCGACGAGCTCGAGCCCCGCCGCCGCTCCATCGGCCATCGCGACGGCGACGGCGTGGTTGAGCGCGACGATCGGCGAGTCGGCGACCCGCACGAGCTCGACGTAGTGACCCTTGATGCGCTGCCAATCCGTCTCGTCGCCCGTAGGCGCGCGGGCGTGGCAGGCCGCGATGCAGGCCTGGAGCGTGTAGAAGCCCGGCTCCGTGTTGCTCGCGAGCGCCCGCTCGAGCGCCGCGAGGCCGCGCCGGATCAAGAGCCGATCCCAGCGCGCACGGTTCTGGTCGTAGAGCAGGATCGGACGGCCCGCGGCGTCGACGCGCGTCGCGAGGCGCGAGGCCTGGATCTCCATCAGCGCCACGAGTCCGTGCACCTCCGCCTCGGCGGGCTGCAGCTCCGCGAGCACGCGCCCGAGGCGCAGCGCCTCTTCGCACAGGCTGGGCCGCATCCAGTCCTCGCCCGCCGTCGCCGTGTAGCCTTCGTTGAAGAGCAGGTAGACGACCTCTAGCACCGTCGGGAGCCGTTGGCGGAGCTCCGCGCGCGAGAGCTCCTCGAACGTCACGCCTGCCTCGGAAAGCGTGCGCTTCGCGCGCACGATGCGCTGCGCGATCGTCGCTTCGGGCACGAGGAAGGCGCGCGCGATCTCCTCGGTCGTCAGGCCGCACAAGAGGCGCAGCGCGAGCGCCGCGCGCGCTTCGCTCGCGAGCAGCGGATGACAGGCCAGGAAGATCACGCGCAGCGCGTCCCCGGCTTCGACCTCTGCGGAATCCGGCTTCGAGACCATGTCCTGCGAGAGCTCCTCGGTCAGCTCGGCGAGGCGCCGTTCGCGCCGCACGACGTCGATCGCGCGGTGCCTGGCCGTCGCCGTCAGCCAGGCACCGGGGTTCTCGGGGATCCCGTCCGCGGGCCACTGTTCGAGCGCCGCCACGAACGCCTCCTGCGCCAACTCCTCGGCCAGGTTCACGTTGCGCACGATCCGCGCGAGCACGGCGATCAGCTTCGCCGACTCGAGCCTCCAGACCGCCGCGAGCGTCGAGCGGACGCGCTCTTCCACGGGCTACTTGAAGTCCGACTCGTCGAAGAGCGGCCGGATCTCGACCTCCGCGATCTCGCCGGGGTGCGGGTTCGGGCAGCGCTTGAGCCACTCGATCGCCTCCTGCAGCGAGCTCACCTGCCAGAGCCAGTAGCCGCCGACGAGCTCCTTCGTCTCGGTGAACGGGCCGTCGATTACCTTGCGGTCGTTGCCGGAGAAGCGCACGCGTGCGCCCTTCGAAGTCGGCCGCAGTCCGCCGCCGTCGAGCATCACGCCCGCCTTGACGAGCTGTTCGTTGAACTTGCCCATCTCCGCCAGCAGCTCGGGGCCGGGCAGCTTGCCTGCTTCGCATTCCTTGGTGGCCTTGACGAGAACCATCACGCGCATGACATCACTCCGTCGTTCGAGGTTGGGTGGGAATCGGTCACTGCCCCCACGTCGAATGACCGTAGCGCGCCTCGACAGCTCGTCGACATTTTTCTGGCCGCAGGCCGAACTCGTTGCCTGGGTCGGGTTTGGGAGCGGCCCCGCTCAGCCCGGCCGGAGCGTGTTCTTCCGTACCGCGAAGCGCACCGCGAGGTTCAGCGCGAAGATCAGCACGATCAGCACCAGCATCCCGGCCCAGGCCTGCGACTGCTCCTCGCGGTAGGGCCCGCTGGCCTGGTTGAAGATGTGCACGGTCAGGCTCGGCAGCGGTTGCGAGGGGTCGAGCGTGAGCAGGCGCGAGCCGAGCGCGGTGAACAGGAGCGGCGCCGTCTCGCTCGCGACGCGCGCCAGCGCGAGCATCACGCCCGTCACGAGTCCCCCGCTGGCCGAGGGCAGCACCACGCGCAGGATCGTCTGCGCACGCGTCGCGCCCAGCGCGATCGAGGCTTCGCGGAAGCTGCGCGGCACGAGGCGCAGCATCTCCTCCGTGGAGCGCGCGACGATCGGGATCATCACGACCGCCAGCGCGAAGGCCCCGGCCCAGCCGTTGTAGTGCCCGATCGGCACGACGACGAGCTCGTAGCCCAGGATGCCCACGACGATCGAGGGCACGCCCGCGAGCACGTCGCAGACGAAGCGCGCCGGCGTCGCGAGGCGGCTCTCCGAGCCGTACTCGCAGAGGAAGATGCCGGTCAGCATGCCGGCCGGGATGCCGACCGCGCTGGCCAGCGCGAGCAGCTCGAGCGTGCCCAGGATGGCGTGCAACATCCCGCCCGGGTAGCCCTCCATGCCGCGCGCCTGCGGCATCTGCGAGAAGAGCGCCCAGTCGATCGACGAGCCGCCGAGCGAGACGAAGTAGCCGATCACGCACAGCAGGATGCCGCTGATCAGGAAGGCCGCGGCCGTGCAGAGGGCCTTCAGCACGAAGCTCGTGACGCGCGCGCTGGCGCGGTGCGGACGCGGCTGTCTAGCTCGTTCGCCGCTCATGCGCTGGCCGCCTTGCCCGCCAGGTTGCCCGTGACGAGCACCCGCGCCGAGATGTTGAACAGGAGCGACATCAAGAGCAGCACCAGCGCCACCTCGATCAGCGCGGCGCGGTGCAGCTCGGTCGTCGCCTCGGCGAACTCGTTGGCCAGCAGGCTCGACATCGTCTGCGCCGGCGCGAAGACCGAGGCCTTGATCTGGTTGTTGTTGCCGATGACCATCGTCACGGCCATGGTCTCGCCGGCGGCGCGCGCCAGGCCCAGCAGCACGGCGCCCAGGAGGCCGGCGCGGCTGTAGCGCAGCATCACCAGCGAGCTCTGCCACCAGGTCGCGCCCAGCGCCAGCGAGCCCTCGATCTGTTCGCGCGGCACGGCGCGCAGCACGTCGCGCGAGATCGCGGTCACGATCGGCAGGATCATGATCCCGAGCACGAGCCCGCCGCAGAACAGGTCGCGGCCGGTGAGCGGGAGCGTGCGCGTGATCGTCTCGCCGCCGACCTGGATCGTCTCGCGGAACAGCCAGTGCAGGCCCGGCAGGTCGAGCACGCTGCGCAGGAACGGCTCCACGCTGTCCTGCAGGAACGGCGCCAGCACCATCAGGCCCCACATGCCGTAGGCGATCGAGGGGATCGCCGCCAGGAACTCGATCAGGAACGAGAGCGGGCGGCCGAGGCCCGGTTTGCAGACACGCACTAGGAACAGCGCCGCACCGAAGCCGACCGGCACGGCGAAGAGCAGCGCCAAGAGCGAGCTCATGGCCGTGCCGTAGATCACCGGCAGCGCGCCGAAGCTGGGCGCGATGCTCTCGGTGACGATCTCGCCGTCCTCGATCACGACGTGGCCGGCCGGGTCGCGCTTCTGGACCTCGAGCTCGTTCGGCCGCCACTCGCTCGAGACGAGGAACTTCGCGCCGTTCTCCTTGATGCTCGGCAGCGCCGCCTCGGCCAGGACGAACACCAGCGCGCCCAGGATCAGCAGCGTGAGCCAGGTCGAGCTGCGTGCGAGCGCGGCGAAGAGCTTGTCGCCTGTCCGGCCCCTGTTCGTGGCGCGACTCCGGCGTCCGGGCGGTTGCGCGGACGCCGGATCGGTCGCGGGCAAGGCCGCTTCCTCGCTCGGGATCACTTCGGCTGGAAGGCGAGCGACTTGACTGCCTGGCCCTTGAAGGTCAGGCCGACGAGCGCCTCTTCGACCTTCTTCTGGACCTCGGGCGCGAGCGGGGCATAGTTGAGCTTGGACGCGAACTTTTGGCCGTCGTGCGTCGCCCACCAGAGGAAGTTGACCAGTTCCTGGGCCTGTTCGCGGCTCTTCACGCTCTTCAGGTCCTTGTAGACGATCAGGTAGGTCAGCGAGGCGACCGGGTAGCTCGCCTCACCCTCTGCGTCGAGAGTGTTGGCCGAAAGGACGCTGCCCTTGAGCTGCCCGGCGGCCGAGGCGACGGCTTTCGCGACCGAGTCGGGTGTGGCCTTCACGAACTTGCCGGACTTGTTGCGGATCGAGCCGTAGGTGATCTTGTTCTCGTCGGCGTAGTTCTCCTCGATGTAGCCGAGCGCGCCCTTCGTGCTCTGCACCACGGCCGAGACGCCCTGATTGCCCTTGCCGCCCTGTCCGACCGGGAACTTCACTTCCTTGCCCGCGCCGACCTTCTCCTTGAACTCGGTGCTCTGCAGGATGAGGTAGTTCGTCCAGACGTAGGTCGTGCCGCTGCCGTCCGTGCGCCAGGCGGGCGTGATCGCGAGATCAGGCAGCGCGGCGTCGGGGTTGAGCGCGACGAGCTTCGGGTCGTTCCACTTGTTGACCTTGCCGAGGTAGATGTCGGCCAGGATCTCGCCGGTGAACTTCAACTCGCCCGTGACGCCGGGGAGGTTGTAGGCGGGCACCACAGCGCCGGCGCAGGAGGGAATCTGCACGATGTTGTCGGCGCCACAGGCCTCGAGGTCCTTCTTGTTCATCGGCGCGTCGGAGCCGGCGAAGTCGACCGTCGAGTCGGTGATGGCCTTGATGCCGCCGCCCGAGCCGATCGACTGGTAGTCGATCTTCACGTCGGGGTGCAGCTTCTGGTACTCCGCCACGAGCCGCTGATAGAACGGGTTCGGGAAGGTCGCGCCCGCGCCCTGCAGCTGGATGTCCGCGCGGGCGAGGCAGGCCGAGAGAGCGATGGCGAGGATGCTCTTGAGTGCGGTGATCGGGGTCATGGGTATCTCCGTGTGAGGCTTCTGGTCCTTTGCGCGAGATGGTCCAAAGCCCCGGTCAACCCCGATGGAACCCCCGGCGAAGATTCGATCAAGACGCCCCCCCTTCCAGGCCCCCGTGGGCGGGGTACGCTTGGGGGCAGGCCTCCATGCCCGTTGGGCCCCTGCTCATGCCTCCCCCCCTGCCAAGCCGAAAACACCTGCAGCCGGCCGCCCGCACCATGAGCTCACCCCCTGCCCAGGGCCGCCGCGCGCCGCGGGGGTTCACGCTGCTCGAGCTCGTGCTCTCCCTGGCCCTGATCGCGTTTGTGGCGTCCTTCGCCATCTCCGCGTTCTTCGCCCAGAGCGACATGACGCTCCACAACGCGATGAGGCTGCTCGCGGATGACATCCACGAGATGCAGGCCCGGGCCTCGAGCCTCCAGGTCCCGGTGGACATCGTTTTCGACCTCGCCGGCGACGGCTACCACGCCGAGGACCGCGGCACGCCCGACCCGCGGCGCGCGCGCGTCTTCCCGCTGGTCGCGCGGCGCTACTCGAGCGACGCCGTGTTCGAGGGTGTGCGCATCCGCATGATCGAGTTGAAGGGCGCCGACCGCATCTCGATCGACTCGGGCGGGCACTCGCCCACGACCGGATCAATCGTGGTCAGCTACCACGACGACGCGCGGGTCCTGGAACTGCGCCCGGACCGCGGATTCACCTACTTGCCGGATTCGCCCAACTCGCGCGGCTGGCTCGGCCGCCTGCGCTGAGTCGCGGGTCGCGCCCGACGCTCTTCCGGGACCGATTCCAAAAAAAAGGGAGTCGTCTCCTTGGGGGAGACGACTCCGCGCGGGTCGTAGCTGACTTGCATCAGCCGACGGCCGAGGTCAGGTGGCAGAACCTGCCTCAGCGGCTCTGTGGTCAAGGCAGGGGTGACCGCAGAGCGCTGCGATGGGGATCGCAGCGCCGGGTGCTTTGGGCACCTGGCCACAGCCGGATTGGCAGGGTCTCCGGCCGTGCGCACGGACTGTATCAGCGCTTTCATGAAGGTGTCCATAGGGAAAACTTGCCCCAGGACGCGCTGTTCCTAATAGCGGGGAATGCTCGGATCGATCTCCGCTCGCCATGCATCGATCCCGCCACGCATGGAACGGACGTTCGTGAACCCGTGACCGGCGAAATAGGCCGCCACGTCGAGGCTGCGCATACCGCTCTTGCACGAGAAGACGATGCGACGGTCCTTCGGCAGCGACATGTACTTGTCCGGGGCGTCGTAGTCGAGCGGCTCGGCTTGCGCGATGCGCGCGAGAGCGAGCTCCTGGGGCGTGCGCACGTCGATGAACGAGAAGTCCTCGCCCTTGTCGAGCCACTGCTTGACCGTGCGGACGTCGACGTTGAGGCGCGTGTCGGCCTCCTGAGCGGTCTGGATCGTCTGGATCACTTCCTTCACGTCGAGGATGTTGTGGTCCTTGCAAAGCTGCGCCAGCGTGTCCGTCGGCTGGAAGCCGCAGGAGGAGCAGCCCCCCACGTGGTAGCGCTGGAACAGGGCGCGCTGGGCGGCGGGAGCGATCGCGAGGATCCGCTCCATGGTCATGTCAGGCGTGATCGGGGTGCTTGTGGTCGTCGTCATGGTCGTTCTCTGGAATGAGATCGTACCCAGCCCAAGCCACTCTTGGAACCTTCCGAGAGCTGGAGATTTGCCGTGCTGGCGCCGTTGCCTGACCTCCTCTACCGTGGCTGCCCCCATGGCCGAAGCACGCATCACCCCCCGCTCGCAGGACTATGCCCAGTGGTACCAGGACGTCATCCGCGAGGCGGGCCTCGCCGAGGCCGCCGAGGTCGTCCGCGGCTGCATGGTCATCAAGCCGCACGGCTACGCGATCTGGGAGAAGATGCAGGCCGACCTCGACCGGCGCTTCAAGGCGACCGGGCCACCAGAACGCGTACTTCCCGCTGCTGATCCCGCTCTCGCTTCCTCGCCAAGGAGGCGCGCACGTCGAGGGCTTCGCGATGGAGTGCGCGGTCGTCACGCACTCGGGCCTGCAAGGCCGTCGACGGCAAGCTCGGGCTGAAGAACGAGCTCGAGGAGCCCTACGTCATCCGTCCGACCACGGAGACGATCATCGGGCACTTCTTCGGCAAGTGGATCGACTCCTACCGCGACCTGCCGCTCCTGATCAACCAGTGGGCCAACGTGATGCGCTGGGAGCTGCGCACGCGGCTCTTCCTGCGCACGAGCGAGTTCCTCTGGCAGGAAGGCCACACCGCGCACGCCTCGCACGCCGAGGCCGAGCGAGGAAGTGCAGCCGCATGCTCGACGTCTACCGCGACTTCGCGCACGAGGTCATGGCGATGCCCGTGATCCAGGGCACGAAGACCGACAGCGAGCGCTTCGCCGGCGCCGTCGAGACGACCTGCATCGAGGCGCATGATGCAGGACGGCAAGGCGCTGCAGGCCGGCACGAGCCACGACCTCGGCCAGAACTTCGGCAAGGCCTTCAACGTCACGTTCCAGACCAAGCAGGGCGCGCGCGAGTTCGTCTGGCAGACCTCCTGGGGCGTCTCGACGCGCCTCGTCGGCGCCCTGGTGATGACGCACACCGACGACGACGGCCTCGTGCTGCCCCCGAAGCTCGCGCCGATCCACGTCGTCGATCGTGCCGATCTGGAAGACCGACGCCGAGAAGGCCGAGGTCTGCGGCGCGGCGCACAAGCTCGCGACCGAGCTGCGCGACGACGGGCTCTCCGTGAAGGTCGACGACCGCGACAACATGCGCCCCGGCGCGAAGTACTACGAGTGGGAGCGCAAGGGCGTGCCCGTGCGCGTCGAGCTCGGGCCGCGCGACCTCGCCGGCAAGAGCGTGATGATCAAGCGCCGCATCGCGCCGCTCGATGCCAACGGCAAGCCCGCCAAGGAGAAGTTCGCGATGGAGGGCCTGGGTGTCGCGCTCGGCAAGGTGCTCGACGAGTTCCAGAAGTTCCTCTTCGATCGCGCGCTCGCGTACCGCGAGGCGAACACCGTTTCGGTGGACACGTGGGCCGAGTTCGAGAAGGTCTTCGCCGCCGACGGCTCGAAGTTCGTGTGGGCGCACTGGGACGGCAACCCCGCGACCGAGAAGTCGATCAAGGACGCGACCAAGGCCACGATCCGCTGCATCCCCTATGCGGGCCAGGGCCCGGCGCCCGAGGCCGGACGCTGTGTGAAGTCGGGACAGCCGAGTCGTCAACGCGTGTTGTTCGCGAAGAACTATTAGGATCTGTCCTCCATCCCGGAGGACTTCCTGATGCTCGGTCTCGCGTTCGCACTCGCGCTGTTCGTCTCGCTCGGCGACGATCCGCCGCAGCGCGTCCCTGCGGCCGACGCGCCGGCGCAGAAGCTCTTCATGACCACCGCCAAGGCGGGCGGATTGCGCTACAGCTGGGTCGTGCCGAAGGACTACGACGGCAAGACACCGCGCAACCTGACCGTGATCCTGCACGGCACGGGCGGCGACTTCCACTGGGGCTACCTCAACTGCCCGGTCGGGGTCTTCCGGCCCGCGGACATCGTGATCTCGGTCGATGGCACGTCGCCGGCCGAGAACTCACGCGTCTTCCTGGGCGAGAAGAAAGACGTGGAACTGTTCAAGAAGTTCCTCGAGGAGCTGCGCGGAGCGTTCCCGGTCGACCGCATCTTCCTCTATGGACACAGTCAGGGCAGCTTCTTCGTCGCCTTCTACATGGGCTTTTTCCCCGATACGATCGCCGGCGGCGTCGCGCATGCCAGCGGCTCGTGGGCCAACTCACTGATGCCCAAGGAGCTGAAGAAGCTCCCGCTCGTCTTCATGCACGGCTCGCTCGACCCGGTCGTGCCCTACGGCCAGAGCGTGGGCGCACGCGACTACTACATCGAGCGAGGCTTCCCGCTCACGCACCTGCGCCGGCTGGCCGATTGCAACCACTGGGGCCGGGCCGTCCGCGCGACCGAGGAGCTCTACTGGTGCCAAGGCATGGGCTGCAGCGATCCGAAGGAGGCGCTCGAGGCCGCCTACGTGATGCTGCGCGGCACGCTGCCCGACGAGCACCAGTGGACGACCGTGGTCGACTTCTCCGGTGCGCGCATGATCCTGGAGCGCCTCGTGGGCAAGGGCCCCGCGCCACTGGCCCCGGTCCCTGACGACGTTGCAAAGAGCGCGCGCGAGTGGCTGACGAAGATCGACGAGCAGGCAGATGCGCAGGTGAAGGCGCTGCGCGGGGTGCTGCCGAAGAAAGGCGCGCTGGTGCTCGACGGCAAACCCTGGCTCGGGCATCTGCTGCCGTTGCGCGAGGACTTCCGCGGGATCGAGTCCGTCGAGAAGCTGTTGACCGAGATCGGCTTCGACAAGGCCGTCGAGGCCCATGTCAAGTCCGCCAGTCCGCTTTGGGATGCCTGGTACCAGGGCAAGTCCGACGTCGCGCGCGCCGAGGGTGTCCTCGAGTCGATCGGCAAGTGCTTCCTAGTCGACGGGCTGCCCTTCGACATGCGCAAGACGCTGGACGATTGGAAGGGCACGAAGCTCGCCGTCTCGTCCAAGGTCGCCAAGAAATGGAGCGACTGGGACAACTACACGAAGGGTCTCGACGACGGCTGGAAGCAGTACGAGTCGATCTGGAAGAAGTGGAAGGGGCCGGACCGGAAGCCCTGAGGCTCAGAGCCAGTAGCGGAAGCCGTAGAAGAGCCACTCCTTCGTCTTCTGCCACCACGAGCGGCGCGCCCATTCCTCCGGCAGCACTTCCCTGGAGCGCACGAGCTGCGCCTCGAACTCGCGCCCGAGCTCCTCGCCCACCGCCGCGTCGATCACCACCAGTGCCACCTCGAGGTTGTGCAACAGGCTGCGGCGGTCGATGTTGTAGCTGCCGATCGTCGACCAGACGCCGTCGATCACGCCGCACTTGGCGTGCATCATCCGCCCGGGCCACTCGAAGATGCGCACGCCGGTCTTCATCAGCCGCGAGTAGAGGTGCCGGCTGGCGTAGCGCACGGCCTGCACGTCGTTGGTCGCGGGCACGATCACGCGCACGCTCACGCCGCGGCGCGCCGCGCGCGCGAAGGCGCGCCGCAGGCCGCGGTCGGGGATGAAGTAGGCGTTCATGACGCTGATCGTGCGCTCCGCCCGGCGGATCGCGCGCAGGTAGGCGTGGCGCATGTGCGAACGGCTGCGCATCACGACGTTGCTGATCACCTGCACGCCGGAGGCCGAGATGCCGTCCCGCGGCAGCGCGGGTGGTGGCGTGCCGGGCGGCGCGAAGGGCGCGCCGCCGCGCTTGTGCCAGGTCTTGCGGAAGATCACGGCCAGGTCGTGCACCGCCGGGCCCTCGATGCGCGCGTGCACGTCGTACCAGCCGCCGCCGCCCTCCTCGAGCGGCACGTAGTGGAGACCGATGTTGAGCCCGCCGGCGAAGGCGACGCGATCGTCGACGACCAGGATCTTCTGGTGGTCGCGCCGGTTGAGGCCGAACTGCCGGCGCCAGGGGAAGAGCGGCGCGTACTCGAGCATCTGCGCGCCGGCCGCGCGCAGCGGACCGAGGAAGCTCTCGCCCAGGCCGAAGGAGCCGAGCGAGTCGTAGAGCATGCGCACCGCGACGCCCGCCTTGGCGCGTTCGACCAGCGCATCGCGGAACTCGCGCCCGATGCGGTCGTCGAGGAGCATGTAGATCTCGAAGTGCACGTGCCTCTGCGCACCGCGGATCGCCTCGAGCATCAGCGGATAGGCCTGCTTGCCTCCGACGAGCGGCTGCACGCGGTTCCAGGGATGGATGCGTTCGGGGCGCGTCAGGTAGCGCAGGTAGCGTTCGAAGAGCCGGATGCCCGCACGGCGCAGCGTCGGGAAGCGGCGCTTGCGGTGGCTCAAGCGCGCGCCTCCCGCGAGGGCCGTTCGACGCGAATCGCTTCGCCGACGCGGATCTCGCCCGCGCGCAGCACGGTCGCGAGCAGGCCGCGCCCGCGGCGGCCCTTCTTCGAGGCGCGCACGACCTTCTTCACGGCGCTCGCTCCGTAGCGCTGGTGGAACTTCTTGCACGGCCTGTGCGGGTCGGCGCTCACCTCGAGCAGCGCGCTGCCGATCGCAAGACGCGTCCCAACGGGCAGGTTCGCCTCGCTGAGGTCTAGATCGACCTGCAGGTTGTCGCCGGAGAGCGCCATGCGTTCCTCGCCACCGGCCAGCGAGCGCAGCACGTGCACGTTGACCAGGCTGACCTGGTTGCCCGGCCGGCGCGCCGCATCGCTGTCCCAGCGATCGAGCTCGACGCCGCGCTCGGGCGAGACGCAGAGCGACTCGGGCGTCTCGCGCCGGTCGTGTGCGGGCCGGATCACGCAGCGCACGACCCGGCCCTCGTCCTTCGGCGAGGAAGGCAGGAGCGCGTACCACAGGTCGAATCGGAAGGAGAAGTCCACGGCGCCTGCCCAAGCTTAGCGCGCGCACGGCGCCGAGGGCTTCAGCGCAATGCGCGCAGGCGGTCGAGCACCTCGCGCGCCGCGCCCGTGTCGAGCGAGTGCGTGGCGGCGTCGACGCCTTCGGCCAGCGTCAGCGCGCGGCCCGAGGCCTTGAGCACCAGCGCCGCGCCGAGCAGTGCCGCGCTGCGGCCGCCGCTCTGCGTGCCGCTGAGGATCTCCTCGGTCATCTCGGCCATGATGCGCCAGAGTGCCGCGTTGTCGCCCGTGCCCTGGTCGTCCTGCAGCGGGCAGAAGAGCGGCAGCTCGGGCTCCTCGCCCTGGCCCAGGCCGAAGTCCTCGGGCTCGACGTTGAGCGGCACGAGGTGGCGCTCGCACAACTCGACGCCGCGCGTGCGCCGCACGATGCCCGGCACGACGCCGCCCTCGGGACCCTGGACCACGAGGCCGCGCGGATGGCCGAGCGCCTGCATCACCTCGGCCGCGGTTCCGAGCACGGGCCCACCCATCGCGCCGAGCACGACGGACGAGTTGTTGGGCGCGAGCAGCTTCTCGACGGTCGAGAGCGGCGTGCGGATCCCGACCTCGTCACGCACGCGCCGCAGTCCCATCAGCGCCGGCAGCATGCCCGAGACCGCGATCGCGCCGAAGCCGGTCTTCTCGACCCAGCTCTCGGCCTCGTGCGGATCCCAGGTCAGGCCCACGCCCAGGCCCTGCAGCACGCTCGCGCCGGTCAGTCCGCGCTTGGGCGGCACGCAGCGGTCGGTGAAGAGCAGCACGCGCACACCCGCGCCGGCGGCGATCAGCCCGCTGGCGACCTCGAGCGGCGGGAAGCGGTCCATGCCCTCGTGCGGCGGACAGATCGAGACCAGGCCGGACATGTCCTGGCAGGGGATCGTCGCGCGCTCGCGCGCCGCGCGGGCGAAGGCGGTCAGCTCCTGGACCGTGACGCCCTTCATGCGCATCAGCACCAGGAAGGAGGCGATGCGGATCTCGCTCTCGTTGCCCGAGAGGATCGCGGAGAACGCGTCGTGCGCCTCCTCGAAGGTCAGGTTGCGCCCGTCCTTGCGGCCTGGACCGAGGACGCGCATGACTTTGCGCAGGCTCATGCAGTCGGGCCCGCAGGCCTTCGGTGCGTCACGATAGCCTTCCTCGCGCGCGGCGGCAAACGTGCGCGTGAGCGCGCGGCCTACTCGCCGTCCTCGGGCGCGTCGCTGCCCTTGGGCTTGTCTCCGTCCTTGGGCTTCTCGCCGTCCTTCGGCTTGTCGCCTTCCTTCGGCGGCTCGTCGGGCTTCTTCTCGTCCTTGCCCTTCTCGCCAGCTTCCTTCGTCTCTTCGGGCTTGGCCTCGCCCTTGTCGAGCTTGCGTTCGGGCGCGGCCGCCTGCGGCTCGGGCCGCGGGCGGATCTGCGCGAAGTAGAGCTCCTTCTGCTTGTCGTAGCTAATGCGCCCGTCGACGACGGCCCACTGCACGAAGGTGTTGTAGTGCAGGATGTCGCCGTCCGTGACGATCAGGTCGCAGTCCTTGCCGACCTCGAGCGTCCCGACGCGGTGCGCGATGCCGAGCATGCGCGCGGGCACGATCGTGATCGCGGCCAGCGCCGCGTCCTCGGGCAGCCCGCCGCGCACGGCGAAGCCGGCCTCGATCGTTGAGCGCCATGATGTCGCGCCCGACGAGACCGCCGAGGTCGACGTTGGGCTGCTGGACCTCGACGGCGATCTGCACGCCGGCGTGGTAGAGGATCGCGGCGTTCTGGATGTTCGTGCCGCCGTCGATCGCGCTGGCGCTCGTCCTTCGGACGGCGGTCGCGCGGCGTGACGATCGCCATCGCGCCGGCGCGGCCGAGCTCGTCGGCGACCGTCCAGCCCTCCTGGCAACCTTCGATCACGGGCCGGAAGCCGAAGTCCTGCGCCAGGCGCGCGATGCCCGAGCAGGTCGTCGCGCTCGTGGCGTTGAACTTCGCCAGCGTCTCGCCCTTCAGCACCGAGAGCACCGTGTTGTCGACGCCCTTCTTGGCCGGCTCCTTGAGCTCCTTGTCCTTCTTGACCTTCTCCTCCCAGTCGCGGAACTGGCGCAGGTACTCGGCGGTCGCGCTGAACTTCTCGCGCAGGCTCTTCTTGCCGCGCGGGATTGCGCACGCTCCAGCTGAAGGTCGAGAAGACGCGCTCGCGCAGCAGCGCATCCGCGATGCGGAAGCGCTGCAGCTTGACCGCCGAGTTGCCCGAGCCCGTGGTCGTGATGCCCGAGGCCAGGCCCAGGATCATGCGCGAGTTGAACGGGTCGATCGTGTCGCCGAAATCGCTGGACGAGTTGCCCAGCAGGCCCTGCGAGGTGATCGCCACCAGTCCCGGGATAGACGCGGTAGCCGGTCGCGTCGAGCTTCTTCGTGTCGGGCGGGAGCTCGACGTCGTAGGCGATCTGCTCGATCTTGCCGTTGTGCGCGAGCACCGTCGCGCCGCGCAGCACGCCGCCGGTGCCGGTGTAGACGTCGCCGCCCACGACCGCGAAGTAGTGGTCCTCGGGCTTCTTCTTGTCGTCGGCCTTCTTGTCGGCCCGCGCGGCGGCGTGTCGCCGCCTTCCTGGGCCGCGACGCGCGGGGCGAGGAACAGGCCGGCGCACACCAGGCCGGCCAGGATCTTCGGCATGCGGCTCACAGCTTCACCTCCCCGGAGACGATGCGGCCTTCGAGCATCACCGCTTCCAGCTTGCTGCCGGGTTCGAGCGGGTCGCCGCTGAAGAAGAGCATGTTCGCGTCCTTGTCCTTCTCGAGGCTGCCGAGGCGCTTCTCGACGCCCAGCACGGTCGCGGGCTCGAGCGTCAGCGCGCGCAGCGCGGTGCAGCGGTCGAGCCCGGCATTGACGACCTCGCCCACGTGGGCCGAGCCAGTTCTTGTGGTCGGGGCTCATCTCCGAGCGCGGGATGAAGACGATCTTCGCGCCGGCCTTGGAGAGCTCCATGGCCAGGTTGCGCGTGCGCATCGTGCCCGGGTGCACGGTCAGCACCGGCTCGAGCACGCAGCGCACCTTCTTGTCGCCGATGCCGTCGACGTCGAGGTCGTAGGTCTTCTTGTCGAGCACGTAGAAGAGGTCGCTCTCGCGCTGCAGCGGCAGGCGCAGGTCCCAGGCGCAGGTCTCCTTGCCCAAGCGCGTCGATGAAGTGCAGGTACTCGGCCGCGCTCTGCACGCTCACCAGCGCGTGCAGCTTGCCCGCGCGCAGGTCCAGGAAGGGCTGCGTCTTGGCGTCCGCTTCCGGCGGCACGTAGGCGTCGGAGCCTGCGTCCTTCTTCTCCTCGGGCTTGGTCTCGTCCTTCTTCTCGTCGCCGCCCTTGCCCTCCTCGCGGCTTGGGCTCTTCCTTCTTGGTCGACTTGCTCTTCTTCTTCTCCTGGTCCTTGTCCCACTTCTCCTTGGCCTTCTTCTCCTTGTCCGCGTAGTCGTCGGCCTTCTTGAAGCCGTCCTGCAGCGCCTTCTTGGAGCCCGAGTTGGCGCGCAGCACGATCTTCAGGTAGCAGGAGTCCTGCAGCACGAGGTCGGCGTTGGTCTTGCCCAGCGGGCGGATCGCCACGGACTGGCCGCAGATGCCGTTGCCCGCCGGGTAGAGGCCCAGCGTGGTGACGCCGTACTTGACCACGTCCTTCAACTCGTCGCTGCCGACGTAGAGTTCGGCGCTGGCCTTGACCTCGGGGTTGAACTCCTCGCCCGCCTCGCCTTCGAGGCCCAGGCGCGAGTAGGCGTTGACCAGGCCGGGCATCACGACCCAGTCGGGCCGATCGAGCACGGGGATGCCGCGCGCCACGGGCAGGTCCTCGCCGATCTTCACGATCTTGCCGTCCTCGACGAGGATCACGGCGTGCTGGAGCGTGCCCTTGGCGATGGTCTCCGCGCGTCCGACGCGGATCGCGAACAGGCTCGGCAGTTGGGCCGAGGGCTCGCCCGCGGGCGCGAGCGGGGCCAGGCTGAGGAGGAGGGTCTGGAGGATCATGTTTGCGTCTTCTCCGTGCGCGTCAGAACCACTGTCCGTCGCGCTTCCAGTCGTATTCGATGTTCCCGTCGATCAGCACCGTCTCGACGTGCGCGCGCGGGTCGAGCGGCTCGCCGTTGCGCACCACCACGTCGGCATCCTTGCCCGGCTCGAGGCTCCCGAGGCGCCCGGAAAGGCCGAAGACCTTGGCCGGGTGGATCGTCATCGCGCGCAGCATCTGGTAGGCGTCGGCGCCGAGCCGCGCCGACATCGAGCCCTGCAGGAAGAGTTCCTCCTCGGGCACGACCGGCGAGTCGGTGTTGAGCGAGAGGTTCTGCACGCCCGCCTTCTCGTAGGCCGCGGCGATGCCGGTCATCGCGCCATTGCGCGTCGAGAAGAAGTCCTGCGTGCGCGGCCCGGCGTTGATCGGCACGCCCAGCGCGACCTCGTAGGGCGCGGTCAGGTGCGCGTCGAAGCAGCCGTGCGAGAGCACGCAGTCGGTGTCGAACTCGCTCTTCCACATGCGCGCCGCGGCCGGGAACGAGTCGCTGCCCGCGCAGTGGATCAGCACCGGCAGCTTCTTCTGGTGCACCTTGACCAGGTTCGCGAGCGCCGGGTTCTTGTCCCCCGTGCGCAGCGCGCCCTGCGCCTTGTGGTTGATGTCCTCGAGCAGGAAGGCGAGGCCTGCGCGCGTCGCGCCCAGGTCGCCGGCGCCGCGCTCGGGGTTGTAGGCCTGCGCGACCTTCAGGCCGCCCGGATTGCGCACCACGCAGTCGTCGAAGCGCGCGTGGGTCTTCGCCTTGTAGACGATGCCGAAGCCGCTCATGCTCGTGCCGCTGCCAGGGATGCCGTAGAGCGTCGTCACGCCGCTGGCGCAGGCGCGCTTGATCGCCTCGTTCGAGGGCCGCAGCGCCGAGCGAGGCGCGGAACTCCGGGTTGACCGGCATGACCATGTCGTTGACGTCGCCGAAGCCGCCGCTGTGGATGTGCGTGTGCAGGTCGACCATGCCCGGGCAGACGACACCGTCCGCGTACTCGAGCGTCGTGTAGCCCGCGGGCATCGCGCGCGGCGGGCCGACGTAGGCGATCTTCGAGCCGCGCACGAGCACCAGCCCGGGCGCGAAGACGTGGTCCTCGTCGTCGAGCGCGAAGACCTTGGCGGCGAGGATCGCGTAGCCCTGCTCGCCGGGCGCGAGCTTCTCGATGCGCCCGAGCGCATCGGTCGAGAGCTGCGAGCCTGCGTGCACGCCCGTGCCGGCGCACGCCGGCCCGAAGGCCGAGAGGCCGGCCGCGAGCAGCAGCGAGGATGCGCGCGCGCTCACCACAGGCGGCGTTCCTTGTTCGAGTCGTAGACCCACTTGCCGTCGCTGAGCACCTTCTCGACCCACTTGCGCGGGTCGGCCGGGTCGCCCGAGATGACGAGGATGTCCGCGTCCTTGCCGGGTTCGAGGCTGCCGACGCGCTTGTCGATGCCGGCGGTCTCGGCCGGGATGATCGTCAGGCCGCGCACGCCCTCGAGATTCGAGAAGTCCATGCCGTAGTGCCCGGCCATGCCGGCCTGCAGCTGCAGCTCCTCGGCCGGGATGACCGGCGCGTCGGTGTTGAAGCCGATCATCTTCAGGCCGGCCTTCTGGTACTGCGCGGCGATGCCGAGCAGCGCCTCGGGGTTCGCGCCGGTCCACTGGATGAACTGCGCCGTGGGCACCTCGACCTCGCGCGGGCCGATGATCGCCGGCACGCCGTTGTCGCGCGCGAGCTCGGCCGTGCGGTAGCCCGCCATCTCGCCGTGGTCGATGTAGCAGTCGAGTCCGAACTCGATGCGCAGCATGGTGATCGTCTTGAGCACGACCTGGAACATCTGCGTGTGCGTGCTGACCTGCGTGCGCTTGGCGGCCAGCTCGGGGAAGACGTCCAGGTCGAAGATCCGCTCGGGCTTGGGGCCCGCGCCCTTCTCGTACTCGACCCAGCGCTTGCCGTAGGCCATGCCGCGCGTGAGCATCTCGCGCAGGTCCCAGTTCATGAACGAGCGCCCGACGCCCATCACCCAGCGCTCGGGGTTGCCGGCCTGCGCGATCTTGAGCGAGCCCGGGGCGCGCACGAGCGCATCCTCGTAGTGCTCGTGGCCGGTCTTGATCAGCACGCCCTGCCCGCTCATGTTCACGCCCGAGCCGGGGATGAAGAGCACGGTCGTGACACCGCGAGGCGAGGTCCAGCTTCAGTCGCCTCGTTCTTCGGGACCACCGAGGTCGAGACGCGCAGACCCGGGTTCACGAGGTAGACCATGTCGTTGATGTCGAAGGTGCCACCGATGTGGGTGTGCAGGTCGATCATCCCGGGCATGAGCCACTTGTCGCCGAGGTCCTGCACCTCGTAGCCGGCGGGGATCGTCGTCGTGCGCGACGGGCCGATCGCCTCGATCTTGCCGTCCTTGACGAGCACGACGGCGTTGTCGACGACCTGCGCGCCCTCGAAGGGCACGGCCAGCGCCTTGCGCGCCAGCAGGGCCAAGCCCGGGGCGCCCTTCTCGCCGGCGCGCGGGGCGCGCGGGACGGCGAGCACGGTGTTCTTGCCCTGCACGACCTGCTGCGGGGCGGCCTCGGCCGCACTCGCTGCGAGCGCGCCCAGCAGCAGCCCGCAGACGATGCACAGGGACCTGCGTTTGCGATTCGACATGCGGTTCTCCATCAGCGCACCTCGCGGCCGTTGACCCACACCCGGCGCACGCTCGTGGACGGATCCACGGGCTGGCCATCGAGCAGCAGCACGTCGCCGTCGAGGCCGGCGGCGATCCGACCGACGTGTGCGTCGATCGAGAACATCTCGGCCGCGTCGTTCGTCAGCGCGCGCAGCGCGCCGTCCGGGCTCATGCCCTGCGAGACGGCGTAGGCCGCCATCAGCGGCAGATCGGCGGCGCCCTCCTCGGCCGCGCTGTGGAAGGCGACCGGGATGCCGGCGTTCTGCAGCTCGGCGAAGCGGTTGTGCTTCTCCGCGCCAGTCTTCGGATCGGTCCAGATCACCTTCTGCGTGAGCAGCACGCCGGCGATGCGGCCGGCGAGCTTGTCGGCCACCTTCCAGGCGTCGCCGGCGCCGTAGAGGATCGGCTTCACGCCGGCGGCCGCGCAGGCATCCACGCAGGCCAGGATCTCGTCCTCGCGATCGACCGCGATGATCACGGCACCCGTGCCCAGCATCGCCCGGCGCAGCGGCTCGAGCTCGGGATCGATGCCCGGCGAGCGCGGCTTGCCCTTGGGCTCCTCGGGCTTCTCCTCCTTGGGCTTGCGGCGCTCGGGACGATCGGCGATCTCGTACTCGGTCGAGGTCTGGTTGGCCTCGAACTCGGCGCTGGTCGAACCCAGCGTGAGCTTGCCCTTGAGGTTGCCCTTCAGCTCCTCGGCCTCGAGCTTGAGCGCGCCGCGGCTGCCCTGGCCCTCGAGCGTGAGCTTCCTCTCCTTGCGCTGGCCGGTGACCTCGACCAGGTCGTCGGAGATCGCCGAGCAGCGCAGCGAGCCGCTCAGCTTGCCCTCTTCGTCGAGCAGGTACAGGCGCAGGCGCGCCGGCTCGAGGCCGGCCAGCGTGATCTTCGTCTCCCAGGCGCCGGTGACCGGCTTGGCAGGCTCTTCCTCGCCCTTCTTCTTCTTGGGCGCGTCCTTCTTCTCCTCGTCCTTCTTCTCGGACTCGGGCTTGGCGCCCGCGTCGCCCTCCTTCTTCGCCTCGTCGGACTTGGCGGCGGGCTTCTCGCCCTCCTTGGGCGGCGTCCAGGCGGCGAGCTTCTTCTCGAAGTCGTCCCACTTCTTGCGGTAGTCCGCGGCGCGCGCGAGCAGCTCGCGCACGGCCTTGCCCGACTGCAGGCGGTTGCGATCGCTCCAGCGCAGGCGCAGCGCCGCCGGATCGGCGATCACCATCTCGTCGATGTCGCTGCCGGCCGGCTTGTAGGCCAGCATCGGCACGCCGCTGCGGTTGTCGCCGCGCGGCGAGAGCAGCACGGTCGTCACCCCGGCCTGCGCGACGCGCCGGTCGGCGAGGTCGCCGGGCTCGATGATGCGCTTCAGGTCGAAGCGCGTCGCGGGCACGCGCTGCGAACCTTCCAGGCCCAGGAATCCGAGCGCGTCGATCATGCCCGGCATGGCGCACTTGCCGTGCACCACGGTCGCACCGCCAGGTCGGCCGACGCGGCGCCCCACGGCGCGGATCTTGCCGTCCTGCAGCAGCACCTCGCCCGGGCTGAGGACCGTGCCGTCGCCGACGTAGAGATCGTCGACCGAAATCACCGTGGCGGCCGAGGTCTCGCAGGCCTTGAAGGCGATCTCGCCGTCGACCCAGGTCGCGACGAGGCCGGCGCCCGCGGCCAGCGGCGGGCCGTCGAAGACCGCGAAGTCCGCGTCCTTGCCCGGCGCGATCGAGCCCACGCGCGTGGCGACGCCCAGGATCTCCGCCGCGGAGAGCGTGATCGCGCGCAGCGCCGCGGCTGCTGGCAGGCCGCCGCGCGAGGCCACGCCCGCAGCGAAGCGCAGTTCCTGCATGTTGACGGAGTCCGGCGTGCTGATCGCGAAGCGCACGCCCGCTTCCTGCAGGCGCACGGCCACGTCGTAGCGCGGCCACTCGTCGTCGCGCGCCTTCCCGAGATCGCGGCCGGCCGAGTTGGGCCGCACCGGCGGCTTGACCACCACGCTCACGCCGCTCTTCGCGAGCTCTTCGGCCAGTTCGCCCGCGCCCTGCCCGCCGTCGATCACCAGCGGCTCGCCTGCCTCCTTGAAGAAGGCGAGCAGCGCGCGCACCTCGCCGGTCTCGTTGGCGCCCATGCGCCAGGGCTTGTGCTCGCGCAGCAGGTTGCCCAGGCTCGAGCTGAGCGCCGGGCCGTAGCTGCCGTCGTCGGCGCCGCCGCGGGCGATGTCGAAGATCTCGCGCAGCGCGACCACCGCGCCCATGATCGTCTTGGGCAGCTGCGGCAGCTCGACGCCGATGCCCACGTCGATCGACGCGGGGACCGGCGGCTTCCAGTAGCCGGGCGTGTTGCGCGCCTCGCGACCGATCGAGCCCTGCAGCAGCGCGCTCGCGCTGAGCACGCGCTTCTCGGCCTGCGCGCCCGCGAGCTTGACCACCGCGCCCTGGCCCGCGAGCAGGCGGTTGCGCGCCGGCGGCAGGTAGGCGCTGGTGATGCCCTCCTGCAGCGCGAAGACGTACGAGGTGTAGGGATCGAAGTTGTCGATCGCCAGCAGCGTCGGGTCGGCCGTGCGCTCGGAAGCGGCGGGGTGCGTGACGGGGCTGTCCGCGGCCACGAAGCCGGGCACGATCACCGCGTCGGGACCGTAGTCGACCACGCGTGCCGAACCCGGGATCTGCACGTCCTTGCCGACCGCGACGATCTTGCCGTCGAGGACGAGGATCGTCCCGCCGCCCTCGATCACCTGGCCCTGTTCGACGAGTTGGATCGTGCCGGCCTGCAGCGCGATGTAGCCGCCCTCGGCGCGCGCCGGCGTGCCGGCGCAGGAGAGGGCGAGGAATGCCTGGAGGAACATCGATCAGTCCTTCTTGTCCTTGCCGCCGTGGTCGTCCTTCTTGTCTTCCTTCTTCTCGTCCTTCTTCTCGCCGGCGTCCTTCTTGGGCTCGGTCGTGCCTTCCTTGTGCTCGTCGCCGCAGATGTCGCCGGCCGCCTGTGCGCCCGTCGGGGCGGCGTTGTTCTGCTCGACGCCCTCGAGCAGGTGCTTGACGCGCACGTCCTTGCTGCGGTCGTAGACGAGGTTGCCCTCGAGCACGACGTACTGCACGGTGCTGCGCACCGAGAGCGGGTCACCGGAGAGCAGCAGCACGTTGCCGTCCTTGCCGGCTTCGAGCGAGCCGACGCGCTTGCCCAGGCGCAGGATCTCGGCCGGCGTGCGCGTCACCGCGTCCAGCGCCTTCTTGCGCTCCAGGCCCCAGGCGACGCAGGTCGCGGCCTGGAACCAGAGCGACTGCGCCGAGGAGTTCAGCGACTGCAGCGCGTAGCGCACGTTGAGCTTGTCGAACACGCCCGGGACGAAGGTCTGGATCTCCTTGCCGGTCACGGGGTCGCGCTCGGTGTAGACCAGGCTGGGCGAGAGGATCACGGGCAGGTTCGCGGCCGCGATCTGGCTGGCCGCCTTCCACGAGTCGCCTTCGAGCACCAGCGTGGTGGTGCCCATCAGGCCGTTCTCGCGCGCGACCTCGAGCGCCAGGCCCACCGAGACGGCGCTGTCGCAGTAGAGGAAGACCGGCAGCTTGCCCTCGACCACGCGCAGCAGCGGCTCCTGCTTGTCGTCGATCTCGCCGCGCGGGACGAGTTCGAGGTCCTTCACCTTCCAGGTCGCGCTGCCCTCCATCGCGCGGCCCTTCTTGTTCTCCTCCTTGTCCATGTCGCGGCCCTGGAAGAGCGCCTCGCGACGCGCCGTGTCCTTGCCGTCCTTGGTGTCCTGCACGAGCTTCTCGAGGTAGCGCCGCAGGTCGCCGAAGGCGCGCCGCAGCGCCTGGGCCTGGGTCGCGCGCGAAGCGCCGGGCCGCGGGCCGGCCACGACCTTGACGCCCGACTGCGTGCGCACGGCCATCTGCTCGATCGTTATGCCGTAGGGCTTGACGATCATGCCCTGGCCACCGACCACGCAGGCGTTGCCCTGCTGGATGTTGATCGTCAGCACGCCGGCGCGCAGCGAGTCCTCGAAGTAGAAGCTGATCGGGTCGATCGAGTCGCGCACGTCGAGGAAGGGCGCCACCTCGATCGCCTCGTTGGAGCGGTCCATGCCCCGCGCGCTGTGCGCCTCGACGTAGCCCGGGAAGGCGACCAGCTCGGGATGGTCGAGCACGTCGGCGTCCCAGGGCGCCTTGGTGTCCGGGCCGATCGAGCTGATGCGCCCGTTCTCGATCACGATCACGCCGTTCTGGATGTCGGGTCCCGACTGCGTGATGATGCGCCCGGCCTTGACCACGATCTTGCCGCCCGAAGCGTGCAGCGCGGGCGCGAACGAGGCCGACAGGGCGAGGACCGAGATCCGGGCGAGGTTCCTGAACATGGGGGTCTTCATCGCGGAGGCTCCGCTGGTTCGGCGGCGAGGGTGTGGGTGTGCTTGGGTCGCGTGGCGGGTCGGGCTCAGTTCTTGGGGCGCGGATCGAGGACCAGCGCGCCGTCGACGATCACGCCGATGACGCGCGAGGTGGCCTGGAAGGGCTCGCCGTTCCAGAGCACGAGGTCGGCGTCCTTGCCGACCTCGATGCTGCCGATGCGCGCCTCGGCCCCGAGCATGCGCGCGGGGTTGATCGTCACGGCCGCGAGCGCCTGGTCGAATTCGAGCCCGCCCTGCATGGCGTAGCCGGCCTGCATGCCGAGGCAGCCCGCGGGGCTCGAGTCGCCGTGGGCCGAGAGCGCGATGGTCACGCCCTCGCCGACCAGCAGCGCTGCGGTGTTCCAGGCCATGAAGGCGCCGTCGTCGGTGCGGCCGTCCTCGGGGAAGGGCGGCAGCACGACCGAGCTGTGCGAACGCACCAGCAACTGCGGCTCCTTCCAGGCCTCGGCCGCCGCGTCGATCACCAGGCGCGGCTTGCCGGAAAGCTGCGGCTCGTTCTCGAGTTCCTCCTTGAGGAAGACCGCGGTACGGATGTCCTGAGTCGTCCAGGCCTGGATGTTGAGCGTCAGCTTGCCGTCGAGCGCGGCCAGCACCTGCACGCTGCCCTTGAACGCGCGTGCGGCGTCCTTGCGGCTCGCGGCGGCCTCGTAGAAGCTGCGGCGCCACTCCCACTCGACGCCCATGCGCGTCGTCGGGCGGCGCGAGAAGAAGTCCGTTGGGCGACCGTAGGCCGGATGGTTGCGGCGCGAGGGCTGGCTGCCGATCGCCCCGCGCAGGACCGCGTCGGGCTTGACCGTGCGTGCGGCGATCGAGGGCGCGCCGGCCGTCTTGATCACGGCACCCAGCCCGCCGATCACGTTCTCGTCGGGCGGCGCGGCCAGCACGCTCGTCACGCCGCTCGCCGCCTGGCCGTCCCAGGCCGTGTCGAAGGGACTGAGCGTGTCGGTCACGCGCAACTCGGGCGTCTCCTCGCGCGACTGCTCGACGGAGTTCATCCCGGCGTCGATGCGCGCGCTGGCGTCGACAAGGCCGGGCGTGACCGCGTAGCAGGCCAGCGTCTCGGGGCCGGCGTCCTCGCTGCCGTTGCTGACCATGCCGATCTTCGTGCCCTGGACGGCGACGGTGCCGTTCTCGATCGAGCGGCCGGCCGCGGTGTAGACGCGCGCGGCGCTGACGACCCAGTTCTTGCGCGGGGCATCGCCCTGGGTCTTGGGTTGCTGCGCCGTCTGCGCGGCGCACAGCAGGAGTGCAAGGGGGAGGATCATGGCTTCTTGGCCTCGTAGACACGCTGCCCGTCGACGAACACGGCTTCGACGCGGCTCTTCAGGTCGAGCGGGTCGCCGCTCCAGAGCACGAGGTCGGCGTCGAGGCCCTTCTCGATGCGACCGACGTGCTCGGCGACGCCCGCGAGCTCGGCCGCCTGCGAGGAGAGCGCACGCCAGGCCTGCTTGCGGTCGAGACCCTCGCGCAGGCACAGCGCGGCCGAAAGGCGCAGCGACTCGGGGCTCTTCCAGGGCGAATCGAGGCCGAAGCCGAAGGGCAGTCCGGCCTTGGCGATCTTGAGCACGGACTGGATCGTGCGCCGTTCCTCGCCGGCGTCGAAGGGCCCGAAGATTGCCGCGAGATGGGCCTCGCCCACGCTCTCGGCCAGCTCGCCGATCCAGTCGGCGCCGTAGATCGCGCCGCGCAGCTTGTAGCGCTTGGCGAACTCGGTCGCGCGCAGGACGTCCTCGCGCGAGTCGGCCTCGATCAGCACCGGCAGGTCGCCCGACTTGGCGCGTCCGAAGGCGCCCTCGCCCTTCTCGAAGCGCTGCCCCAGCTCGGCCATGGCCGAGGCGAAGCTCGTCGGGTAGCGGTTGACCGTAAGCGCGGCGGCCGAGAAGCCCAGCGAGAGCTGCGCCTCGGCCGAGAGCACGTGCGCGCGCGCCGTCTTGACCACTGCGCTCGTGCCGCCCGAGAGCGAACTCGGTTGCGGGGTCAGCACGAGTGTCGTGATGCCGGCTGCCAGCGCGTCGGCGAAATCGGGGTGCGCCGGGTCGAAGGCCCAGGCAACCTTGGCGTCGAGCACGGGCCGGGTGCTGTCGCGCATCTCCTCGGGCGCGCCCGCATAGGCGTGCAGCGCGACCAGGCCGGCGCTGACCCAGCCGGCGTGCGTGAGCGTGCCCGCTCCGGCGGGGACATCCACGTCCTTGCCGAAGGCGCGGATGCGCCCGTCCTCGATCAGGATCGCGCCCTGTTCGAGCGTCGTGCCGTCGCCGAGCAGCAGCTTGTCCGCGCGCAGGACCAGCGTGCGCGCTTCGGGCTTCGCGGGAGCGCCGTTCGGGCCGGAACCGGCCAGCAGCGCGGAGGTGCAGAAGAGTTCGAGGAGCATCCGCTCAATCCTCCGGATTCAAGACGAGGTGTCCGGCCGAGATCACGCGCTGCACGTGCGTATCCGCGTCGAGCGGATCGCCATCGAGCAGCAGCAGGTCCGCGTCCTTGCCGCGCTCGACGCTGCCGAGCCGGTCGGCGACGTCCAGGAAGCGCGCGGCGCCGATCGTCAGCGCCTCGAAGGCCTTCTCGCGCTCGAGCCCGTGCCCGATCGCGAGCTGCGCCAGGAGCGGCAGGTCGCGCGAGGCGCCGGGGTCCGAGGCGCCCGTGCCGAGCAGCACCGTCACGCCCGCGCGAGCGAGGTCGCCGGCCAGGCTCAGGTCGCCGCCCTCGTACTCGTCCGCCGCGCCCCGACCGCGCAGCGCGGGCCAGACGAGCACCGGGATGCCGCGCTGAGCGAGCTCGCTCGCGGACGTGCGCGCCTCGCTGCCGCCCACGATCACCAGGCGCAAGCGGTCGTAGCCGCGCGTGCCCTCGACCAGGCCGCGCAGCTCGGCCGCGCGGTGCACCTGCACGAACAAGGGCAGCTCGCCGTCGGCCACGCGTGCCATGACCGCGTTGTCCTCGTCGTAGCGCGGAGGCTGCGGCTGCTTGTCCTCCTTGTACTTCTTCTCCTCGAAGGTCTTGCCCTTGTCCTTGGCGTCCTTCTCCTCTTTCTCGCGGTCCTTCTTGGCCTTCTTGGCGTCCTTCTCGAGCTCGGTCTCCTTCTCGGCGATCTTCTTCTTCCACTCGGCGAGGTCGTGCTTGTGCTCCACCAGCGAGTAGAGGTACGAGCGGCCGCCTTCGAGCGCGGAGGTGACGCGGTCGAGGTCGGCGACGCGGTCGAAGACGTCCATCGGCCGGCCGCGCGAATCGACCAGCGTGGGCTGCCCGTCGATGAACTCGACGGCCGGTCCGCCGCCGGCGTTGGCCGAGAGGCCGATGCTCATCGAGACGCAGCTCTCGCGGCCGACGACCGCCTCCTCGGGCGTGAGCTGCGGCGCGACGCGAATCACCGAACCTCGCCCGCCGCTGCGGGCGAAGGCGCCAGCCTGGATGCGCACGCTCGTGACCCCGGCGCGCAGGGCTTCCTTGCGCAGATTCTCGGGGCTCCAGGGATCGAACCCGTCGACCGCGCTGGTGGCGGCCGTGGTACCCGTGTCACGCCACGATCCGCCGTCGATGCACAGGGCCGACCAGGGATCGAGGAAGCCGGCACAGACGACCTCGGCCTCGAGCACTTGCCCGCCCTTCGGCGTGGCGAGGTCCTTCCCGATCGCGACGATCTTGCCGTCGCGGACGAGGATCGAGACCTGCTCGAGCACTTCGCCCGGGCGCACGATCACGCGCTTGCCACGGATGAGCAGCGCCGGTGCGGCGGTCTTCGGTGCCTCGGCCTGGACGGGCGCAGGTGTTTCCTGCTTCGCGGGCGTTTCCTGCTTGGCCGGCGCGTCCGGCTTGGGCGGTGCGTCCTGGGTGCCGGTGGCGGCAGAGGAGAGGAGGAGGGCTAGACAACCCGTGGGGATCCACATCGGCGCATGTCTCCTTGCCGACAGGGATTCCGAGGGCCGCGACGAGAGGCCTCGATCCTGTCGGTTGCCCGGGCGCTCATGAGGATGGCGGGGCGCCGGGCGGGGGGGGGCGGCAGGATACCGGAGTCCATCCAGAGCCCGCCAGAGGAGGGTGGCCCTAAATCATTGGCTGAAGCCGCTTACGGTCGGTTTACCGGGGTACGTGCAAGGATCTTCACCCCCCCGGTATCCCTCGGCGCGGTAGCCTGATTTCGCGGCGCTTCCTGGGATTTTCGGGGTTCGCGGGAGCGCGATTCTCGGCTCGGCCCCTCCATGCCCGGTCCGTCTCGACGCTCTCTGCACCCGCTGCTCCTGGAACGGGTCTATTGGCGTAACAGACTGCAGCAGCTGAACTTGGCGCAGCCTTCGGTGCTTCTGATCCCGCGTCCCGAGCTCTCGACGATCTCCGTGGAAGTCGACGAGTTCCGCCTCCGAACTCACGATGGCATCCGCCTGTACGGTCTGCGCGCCCAATCGCGCCTTCCGGTCGCCGAGCAGCAGGTGATGGTGCGCCTCGTCGGACCCTGCGACTCGCCCGATCTCGACCGCGACGCGATGCGGACAGGTACGACCGAGTTCGTCTTCCAGGAGCCTGCGGGACGCCGCCTGGAGGACCGGGTGATGGACGTCTTGCGCGTGTGCCAGATCGCTGCCGCCCAGGAAGGCCGTTCGACGCGCGACGTGCGCCTGGTCTTCAGCAACGACATCCCCGACGAGTTCCTGATCGCCTCCCAGCTGCTTGCGGAGGAGCTCGACATCGCCCTCACTCCGGACGATCGCCCCGAGGACGAGACGCAGGGCTTCCGGCCCTAGCTTTGCGCGCCGGTGACGATCGCCAGGCCGGAGCTGGTGCCCAGGCGTGACGCACCAGCCTCGAGCAACGCACGTGCCGTGGCCACGTCGCGCACCCCGCCCGAGGCCTTGACCCCCAGTTCGGGCCCGACGCTGCGGCGCAGCAGCGCGACGTCGTGGGTCGTGGCGCCGCCCTGCGCGAAGCCAGTCGAGGTCTTGACGAAGTCCGCACCGGCCGCGCGCGCGATCCCGCAGGCGTCGACCTTCTCGGCGTCGGACAAGAGCCCGGTCTCGAGGATCACCTTGAGCAGCGCCCGACGGGCGTGACACAGCTGGGCAATCGCGGCGATCTCCCGTCGCACGTATTCGCGCTCGCCCGACTTGAGCGCGCCGATGTTCAGCACCATGTCGATCTCCGTCGCACCATCGCCAAGGGCCTGCTGCGCTTCGAAGCACTTGACCGCGGACGTCATCGCCCCGAGCGGGAAGCCGACGACCGAGCACACGGCGACGCCGGAACCCGCCAGGGCCCGGGCGCAGCGCCGCACCCAGGCGCCGTTGACACAGACCGCGGCGAATTGGTGCTCGAGTGCCTCGGAACACAGCCGGTCGATATCCACCGCGCCGGCCTCGGGCCGCAGCAGCGTGTGGTCGATCAACCTGGCGAGAGGCTGGTTCATCGGAGCGCACTCGCAAGCGCTGGCACGGCACGCTCGAGCAGCGCGCAGAAGTCGGCAGCCGCCCGCCGGCCGGACTCGAGCACCTCGGCATGCGAGAGCCGCTCGGGAGCCAGACCCGCGGCCAGGTTCGTGATGCACGAGATCCCGGCAACGCGCATTCCGCAGGCATGCCCCGCGAGCGCCTCGGACACCGTGCTCATGCCGACCGCGTCCGCTCCCAGCGAGCGCAGCCAGCGGATCTCGGCCGGCGTCTCGTAGGCCGGACCGAACAGGCCCGCGTAGACGCCGCTCTCCAGGCGCTGTCCGGCCTGCGCGGCCGCACGGTCGAGCGCTGCGGCGAGTTGCGTGTCCCAGGGCGTGCCGAAGCCGCGCTCGGCGCGCCCCAGCGGAGCGCGACCCTGCAGGTTGATGTGATCGCGGATGCGCATGAGCGTGCCCGGGCCGAAACCGGCGCGAATCCCGCCTGCGGCGTTGGTCAGGACCAGTGCGCGCACGCCGAGCTCGGCAAAGGCGCGCACCGCGCGCGTCAGCTCCTCCGCGCTCCAGCCTTCGTAGAGGTGCACGCGCCCCTGCTGCACCAGCACGCGCACGCCGCCGAGCTCCCCGACGAGGATGCGGCCCGCGTGTCCGGGCACTGTGCCGCGCGGCAGCCCGTCGAGGTCCGCGGCGGGAACCGCGCGCGGGCGCTGGAGCTTGTCCGCGAAGGCGCCGAGTCCCGAGCCGAGCACGAACGCGATCTCGGCCCCTTCGATCCCGCTCGCGCGCAGCGAGCGCGCGAGGTTCTGCACGAGAGAAGCGTTCATCGCAGCATCTGGCGCAGGAAGGACTGCCCCGGGCCGGCCGGCGCGCAGCCGAGCGCCTCCTCCACGGTCGCGCCGATGTCGGCGAAGCTCGTGCGCGTGCCCAGCGCGCTGCCCGGCCGTACCGCCGCGCCGTCGACCAGCAGCGGCACGTACTCGCGCGTGTGGTCGGTGCCCTTCCGGAACGTCGGGTCGTTGCCGTGATCGGCCGTGAGCAGCACGAGGTCGTCCGCGGCGAGTTCACGCGCGAGCTCGCGGTAGTCCGCGTCGAACTGCTCGAGCGCCTTGCGGTAGCCCGGCGCGTCGCGCCGGTGGCCGTAGAGCATGTCGAAGTCGACCAGGTTGACGAACACCAGGCAGCGCCCCGCCCGGCTGCGCGCGAGCTCGGTCGTGTGCCGCATGCAATCCCGGTTGCCCTCGGTGTGGATGCTCTCGGAGAGCCCGCGGCCGGCGAAGATGTCTCCGATCTTGCCCACGCCGACGACCGGCACGCCGTTCCGCAGCAGGCGGTCGAGCACGGTCTCGCGGAAGGGCGCGAGCGAGTAGTCGCGGCGGTTGTAGGTGCGCCGGAACGCCCCCGGTTCGCCCACGAAGGGCCGTGCGATCACGCGCCCGACGCCGTGCGGGTCGAGCAGCGCGCGCGCGATCTTGCAGCACTCGTACAGGCGTTCCAGGCCGAAGTGCTGCTCGTGGCCGGCGATCTGGAAGACGCTGTCGGCGCTGGTGTAGACGATCGGCTTGCCGCTGGCGATGTGCTCCGGCCCCAGGCGCTCGATCACCTCGGTGCCCGAGGCCGGCGCATTGCACAACACGCCCGGCAGGCGCGCCCGGCGCACGAACTCGTCGATGATCGCCTCGGGGAAACCCGCGGGGAAGACGGGGAAGGGCCGCTCGAGCACGCAGCCCATCATCTCCCAGTGCCCGGTCGAGGTGTCCTTGCCCGGAGAGCGTTCGGCGCAGCGCCCGAAGGCACCGCGCGGTTCGGCCACGCGCGCCACGCGCGTCACGCCGGGCACGTGGCCCAGGCCGAGTGCGCACAGTTCCGGGACGTCCAGTCCACCGGCCGCCTCGACCAGGTGGTCGAGCGTGTGCGCGCCTTCGTCACCGAAGCTCGGCGCGTCGGGCAGCGCCCCCACCCCGAGCGAGTCGAGCACGAGCACGAAGATGCGGCGCTGCATGCGCTTTCACTCAGGCGCGCGGCCGTGCGAGCGCCTGCTGGATGGTCGCGCGCACCTGACCCTCGAGGTCCTCGACCCAGGCGCTGCCGAAATCGCGCTCGAGCAGGTCGCGCTCGGAGAACTCGTAGCGGCCCGAGCGCGGGTCGAAGTCGAACTGGTAGTCGTGCTCCTTGCCGTCGTCCTCCTGGACCATGACGAGAACGATGTGGTTCGGGGCATCGAGTTCGACGCGAAAGCTCGCCATGGGTCTCCTGCTGCGCGCGGCCGGGTGCGGGACTGCCGGCCGATGATAGCCCCGTGACCGGGTGGCTCCAACGCGCCGCACGAGACGCCCCTGGCCGGTTCGCGCGATCTCACGTATACGTGTCCGTATGTCCACGCACGGCAGGCGCATCTGGGCGGGAGTGCTGGCGCTGCTATCGCTCGCATCCTGCACGAGCTGGCGCACGGTCGGCGAGCACGAGAAGTGGACGCTGCGCGCCGAGCCGGGACAGAAGGTCGACGCCGAGTCCTACGCGCGCGCCTTCGACCCGGCGCTGCGCGCGGTCGAGTCGGCCTTCGGCCCGTTCCGCGAGCGCGTCCGCGTGCACGCGCTGGCGGACGAGAAGAACCCGGGATCGAAGGGAGCCAGCGCGCTGGCCCAGCCGGAGAGCCTCGCGACGCAAGTCGTGCCGGGCATCGGGCTGGCGCGCGTGCGCGCCTGGCACGTGCGCTCCACCGGACCCTTCGGCGCGCCGGCGGGCATCTACCTCGGCGCTCCCGACGCAGGCACCGCGGCCCACGAACTCGTGCACGCGCGCCTGGCAGAGCTCTCGGGCGACCTGCCGCTCTGGCTCGAGGAGGGCCTGGCGGCGATCTTCGGCGACGGGATCCTGATGCAGGGCAACTGGACCATCGACGGACTGGCCTGCTGGCCGCTGCGCGAGCTCAGCGACCAGCACCTGCCCGATGCCGAGCTCGAGCGCCTGTGCCGCCTGCGCGCGGGCGAGGACGGCGACACGCGCGAGAACGTGCTGGCGCATTTCGTCGGCTGGGCGATCGTCTTCGACCTCCTGCGCGAGAGCGGATCGGTGGACTGGAACGCCTGGCTCGCGCGCTACGCCGGCGGCATCACGACCGCCGAGGCGCGCGAGCGGCTCGAACGCACGCTCGCGCCCGCGACGGTCGACGCCTGGCTCGCGCACCTCTCCGACCCGCGGCCGGAGGTGCGCGCAGCGACCGCCAAAGGCCTCTGGAAGCTGCGCTCCGAGCGCGTGCTCGAGCGGCTGCTCGACGCGCTCGAGAGCGAACAGGACCCGGAGACGCGCGTCGTGCTCTCGATCAACGCGCTGGCTGCCGCGGGCGAGATGCCCCTGCGGCCCGAGCTCACCGACCGCGTCTGGCGCACTGTGCGGCCCCGGCTGCGCCGGGCGCAGCTCGAGGACGGCGCGGAGAACCACGCGCTGGGCGAGCTCCTGCGCTCGCTGCGCTACGGCTCGCGCGGCACCTCGCAGGGTCCGCTCGAGGACCTGCGCCGGCTGTGGGCCGAGTGAGCGCGCACGGCGCGCCATGCCCCGCTCCTTCGAGACCGTGGTCGTCGGCGCCGGCCCGGCGGGCGCGCGCGCGGCCCATGAACTCGCGCGCGCGGGCCGCAGCGTTGTACTGATCGAGCAGCACGCGCTGCCGCGCTCGAAGACCTGCGGCGGCGGCCTCGTCTGGCGCGGGCGCGAGCGGCTGCCGGCGGGGTTCGCGCTGCCGATCGAGCGCGAGTGCCTGCGCGCGAGGCTCGTGCCCTGCGCGGGAGCCCAGGCGGTGGAGGTCGTGCGCTCGGTGCCGATCGTGACCATGACCATGCGCTGCGCACTCGACCAGGCGCTCGTCGAGCGCGCCTGCGCCGAGGGAGCCGAGCTCGTCGCGCCCGCCGAGCTGCGTTCGATCGAGCGGACAGGCCGCGCGTTCCGTCTCGCTACGAGCGCCGGCGAGTTCGAGTGCCGCAACCTGGTCGGCGCGGACGGTGCGCGCGGCCGCGTGGCACGCTCGTGCGGCTGGACCGAAGCGCTGGCGACGATCCCGGCGCTCGAAGCCGAGCTCGAGGTCGCGCCCGAACTGCTCGCGCGCTTCGCCGCGAGCGCGCTCTTCGACTTCGGCCTCGACGAACCGGGCTACGCCTGGGTCTTCCCCAAGCGCGAGCACCTCTCCGTCGGCGTGCTCGCGGCGCGCCGCGGCGCGAAGGACCTGCGCGGGGAGCTCGAGCGGCACTGCGCGCGCTGGGGCCTCGGCGGGGCGCGCGTGCGCGAGCTCTCCGGCTGCGTGATCCCCGTGCGGCCGCGCGCCTGCTGCGCTCGACCCGGAGTGCTGCTCGCGGGCGATGCGGCGGGCCTCGTCGATCCGCTCACGGCCGAGGGCCTCTCCTTTGCGCTCGAGAGCGGCCGGCTCGCGGGCGTTGCGCTGGCCGAGGCACGGGGCGACCCGGATCGCGCCGCGCAACTCTACCTGCGCGCCCTGCGGCGCGAGCTCCTGCCCGAGCTGCGCCTGGCGCGCGCGTTCGCCTCGCTGCTCTTCCGCCGGCCCGCGTTCGCGCGGCGCGTGCTGGCGCGCAACGGCGCCGCCGCCTGCGAGGTGCTGACGGACATCGTCTGCGGCACGCGCAGCTATCGCTCGCTCGTGCGCGACCCGCGCGCCTGGCTGGCACTCGCCGGCCTGCGCCTGCGCGGCCGCCCCGTTGCTACTGCCTGAGCCTCTCGAGTGCGGCGCGCGCCTCCTGCTGCAGCGCGGCGATCTTCGGCTCGAGCTCGCGCTTCCACTCGTCGAACTTCGCCGCGCCGGCGTCCTTCAGCTGCGCGAGCTGCGCCGCCAGCTCCTGGCGCCGCGCCTCGAGATCGCGCGCAAGCCGCTCGAGCTCGGGCTTGTGCTCCTCGGCCGCCTGCCCGGCCTGCTGCTTCAGCTCCTCGATCGCGTTCTGGGCCTCGGCCAGCTGCTCCTTCGAGGCCGTCTTGAAGTCGGCCAGCAGCGTCTTGGCCTTCTCGACCGTGTCGCGCGCGGCGGCGTGCGCATCCTCGCGGCTGCAGGCACCGGCGAGGAGGGCCAGGGGCAGGAGCAGCTGGACGGGATTCATGGTCATTCTCCGCAGTTCGGGCCGGGGATGGTGAAATCGTAGCGGGTGCGCGCACGTATGGCGTTCCGCGCCCTCCACTCCCCCTCTTCCGGTACCCCCCCATGCTCTCGATCCGCGACCTCGTCAAGGTCTACCCCGGTCCCGTCGCTGCCCTGCAGGGCGTGCGCCTCGAAATCCCGCAGGGCATGTTCGGCCTGCTCGGGCCCAACGGGGCCGGCAAGTCGACGCTGATGCGCATCCTGGCCGGGCTGCTCGAGCCGACATCCGGAACGGCCGAGCTCGACGGCCAGGAGATCACCTCCGAGCCCGCGCGCGTGTGGTCGAAGCTCGGCTACCTGCCTCAGGACTTCGGCTTCTATCCCAACCTGACCGGCGAACAGATGCTCGAGCACCTCCTGGCCTTGAAGGGCGTCGAGTCGCCGCTGGGCACGAAGAGGCTCGTCGCCGAGCTGCTCGAGAAGGTCAACCTCGCCGCGGCCGGCAAGCGCAAGGTCAAGACGTACTCGGGCGGCATGCGCCAGCGCCTGGGCATCGCGCAGGCGATCGCGGGCGATCCGCGGCTGCTGATCGTCGACGAGCCCACGGCCGGCCTCGACCCCGAGGAGCGCCTGCGCTTCTACCACCTGCTGGCGGAGCTCGCCGAAGGGCGCATCGTGCTGCTCTCGACGCACATCGTGGAAGACGTCTCGGTGCTCTGCCCGCGCTTTGCGATCCTGGCCGAAGGACGCCTGGTCGCGGAGACGACGCCGATCGAGGCGCGCACGCTGATCGAGGGTGCGATCTTCGAGGGCTCGGTCGAGAAGGGCGGGCTCGAGGCGCTGCGCGCGCGCTGCCACGTGACGCAGTCGATGCTCTCCGAGGGCCGCCTGCGCGTGCGCATCTGGCGCCAGGACGGACAGGTGCCGCCGGGCTTCGAGCCGGTGCGCGCGACGCTCGAGGACGCGTACCTCGTGCTGACACGCCGTGGCCGCGCCGCGCGCGAGGAAGAGCTGCTGGCCGGGGCCGCGCGATGAAGTTCGCCCGCTGGCTCGAGATCGCGCGCGCGGAGTTCCGCTTCCAGACGCGCCGGCCGCTGTTCTGGGTGCTGCTCGTCGTGCTGGCGCTGATGGCCTACGGCATGTCCGTCGGGCAGCATGCGCATCTCCTCGGGCGACTCCGACGTGGGCGGCAAGAAGGCCTTCATCACCTCGCAGTTCGCGCTGGCGCAGATGCTGTGCGTGCAGGTGATGATGCTCTACGGCTTCTTCCTCGCGGTCGCCGCCGGGCATGGGCGTGATCCGCGACGACGAGCTCAAGGTCGGCGAGCTCCTGCACAGCACGCCGCTCACGCCGGGCGAGTACGTCTGGGGCAAGTTCGCCGGCGTGGGCCTGACCTTCGCGCTGATCCTGGGGCTCGACCTCGTCCTGCGCGCGATCTGCAACCACGCCTTCGTCTCGGCTTCGAGCTCCGAGTTCATCGGGCCCTTCGCGGTCTGGAACTACGTCTGGCCGGCGCTGCTGCTGGGCGTGCCGACGCTGGTCTTCCTCGGCGGCGACGAGCTTCCTGCTCGGCTCCTGGTCGCGCAAGCCGATCCTGGTCTTCGCGCTGCCCACGCTGCTGATGCTCGTGTGCCTGTTCTTCCTCTGGGGCTGGGAGCCGAGCTGGCTGCCGCTCTCGATCGACCGCCTGCTGATGCTGGTCGATCCGGCGGCTTCCGCTGGCTCGAACCACACCTGGCTCAAGGTCGACCGCGGCGTCGACGTTCTACAACACGCAGCCGCTCGGCGTGGACGCGGCCTTCGCGCGCGAGCCGCCTGGTGTTCGCCGGCTTCGGACTGGCCGCGGTGGGCGTCGCTGCGCGGCGCCTGGAGCGCGAGCTGCGCGGCTCGACGCGCGCGCGCGTCACCGCACCGCTGCCCGCGCCCGAGCCGGGCCACGCGCTGGACGAGCTGCGCAGCGGGACGCTGGCCGAGCTGCACATGCGCGCGGCGCCGCGCGGACTCTGGTCCGGCATCGCCGAGGTCGCGCGCGCCGAGCTGCGCGAGCTGCAGGCACCAGCCCGGGCTGTACCTCTTCGTGCCCCTGATCCTGCTGCAGACCGTGGGCGTGGCCCTGGCGCGCGTCGGCGCCTTCGACACGCCGCTGCTGTCGACCCCCGGAACGCTCGCGGTGGAGAGCATGAACACGCTCACGCTGCTGCTCGTCCTGCTGCTGCTCTTCTACACGGTCGAGTCGCTCGAGCGCGAGAACTCACGCGGCCTCTCCTCGATCTACTACGCCACACCCGTGCGCACGGCGGCGATCCTGTTCGGCAAGGCGCTGGCGAACAGCATCGTCGGCGTGGTGATCCTGTGCGCCGCCTGGCTCGCCTGCGCGATCGTGCTGCTCGTGCAGGGCAAGGTCGGGATGCAGCTCACGCCCTTCCTGCTCGTCTGGGGCCTGTGCCTCGTGCCGACGCTGGTCGCCTGGAACTCCTTCGTCACGCTGCTCTACGCGCTGGGCCGCAACCGCTACACGACCTACGCGCTGGCGCTGGGCGTCCTGATCTTCACCGGCTGGATGCAGACGCGCGGCCACATGAACTGGGTCGGCAACTGGGACCTGTGGAACAGCCTGCAGTGGACCGACATGGGCAGCTTCGAGCTCGCGCGCGGCGCGCTGGTCCTGAACCGGGCCTTCTACCTCGCGCTGGCCGTCTTGTGCATCGCGCTCGCGGTGCGCGTCTTCCCGCGCCGCTCCTTCGACGCGGCCGCGACGCTGCGGCGCCTGCAGCCGCGCGCATTGGCGCGCGCCTCGTTCGCGCTCGCGCCCTTCCTGCTCGTGCCGCTGGGCCTCGGCCTCTGGCTCTACAAGGTCGTCGACGACGGCTTCCAGGGCGGGCGCTACGAGAAGCTCGCCAAGGACTACTGGCGCAAGAACATCGCCACCTGGAAGGACGCGGAGAAGCCCGCGATCGTCGCGGCCGAGGTCGACCTCGTGCTCGAGCCCGCGCGCGGCTTCCTGCACACCAAGGGCACGTACACGCTGCTCAACGACACCGGCAAGCCGCTCGAGCGCTTCCCGGTCACGAAGGGCGCGCACTACCAGAACCTGAAGTGGACGCTCGCGGGCGCCGAGTACACGCCCGAGGACCGCGCGGGCCTGGAGATCTTCACGCCGCGCGAGCCGCTCGCGCCGGGCGCCGCGCTGCAGCTCGGCTTCGAGTTCGAGGGCACCTTCCCCGAAGGCGCGACGAAGAACGGCGGCGGAACAGGCACGTTCGTGCTGCCTTCCGGCGTCGTGCTGACGAGCTTCGGCACCGACTTCGTGCCCGTGGTCGGCTACCTCGAGACCATCGGCGTCGACGAGGACAACCAATCCGATCCCAAGGTCTGGCCCCGGGACTGGTACGAGGGCGTCACCAAGTCGGGCTTCGGCAACAACCTCCCGCAGACCACCAAGGTCACCATCCACGCGCCCGCCGAGTACACGCTCAACTCCGTCGGCACGCTCACGAGCGACACCGTCGAGAACGGCCAGCGCACCTCCGTCTGGGAGAGCGACCACCCGGTCAACTTCTTCAACGTCGTGGCCGGCAAGTGGGACGTCAAGCGCGGCAAGGGCACGGCGATCTACTACCACCCGGGCCACGAGTACAACGTCGACGAGATGCTCGAGTGCCTCGACGGCGCGCGCGCGCACTACTCCGAGTGGTTCTACCCCTACCCCTGGCACGAGCTGAAGCTCTCCGAGTTCCCCGGCATCGCCAGCTACGCGCAGGGCTTCCCGACCAACATCACCTTCTCCGAGTCGATCGGCTTCCTGACCGAGAGCGATCCCAAGGCGCGGGCGGCGTTCATGGTCACCGCGCACGAATCCGCGCACCAGTGGTGGGGCAACATCCTCGAGCCCGGCGAAGGCCCGGGCGGCAACATCCTCTCCGAGGGCATGGCGCACTTCTCGACCATCCTGCTCACCGGCGAGATGCGCGGCGAGCGCGAGCGCATCGAGCTCTGCAAGCGCTTCGAGGAGAAGTACGGCGACAACCGCCAGGTCGACTCCGAGAAGCCCATGGTCGAGCTCGACGGCTCGCGCCCCGGCGACAACGTCGTGCTCTACGAGAAGGGCGGCTGGGTGGCCTGGATGATGCTGCACCAGGTCGGCCGCGCGAACATGCTGCGCGGCTGCCAGGAGTTCATCCGCAGGTTCGAGAAGGGCCCGGACCACCCGGTGCTGCAGGACTTCACGCCCGTCGTGCGCGAGTTCGCCACCGACAAGCCGGCCTACGACGCCTTCGTCGAGCAGTGGTTCCACCAGGTCGTCGTGCCCGAGTACAAGCTCGAGAACGTCACGCGCACGATCCTGCCCGCCGACGGCGGCTGGGAAGTGAAGCTCACGCTGCAGAACGCCGGCACGGCACGATGCCGGTCGAAGTCTGCGCCTCGCGCGGCGAGCGCTTCCCCGACGAGGCAGGTCGAAGCCAAGAAGAAGCCCGCCGACCCGAGCGACTCGAACGTCGTCGCCGCCGCCGAGCAGAAGCCCAAGTCGAAGGACGCGCCCGAGCCCTACCGCGACTCGCGCACGACCGTCACGCTCGCCGCCGGCGAGTCGAAGGAAGTCGTCGATCCGCTGCGACTTCGAGCCCGAGCTCGTCACGGTCGACCCCGACGCGCTGGTGCTGCAGCTGCGCAGGAAGTTCGCGCTGTTCAAGTTCTGAGCGGCGCGCTGCGCAAGCTCAATCGAGCGTCAGCACCACCCGCAGCGGATCCTTCGTCACCACGAACCTCGTGCTGCCGGACTTGTGCGCGCCCTCGCGCACCTCGACCACATACGCGCCCGGCGCGAGCGTGAACTCCGCCGGCGCGAGGCCCGAAAGGTCGCGCTCGAGCATCGGCAGGCCCGCAGCGGTCGAGACGCGCAGCTCCGCGCCCTCCTTCGGCTCGCGCGTGAAGTTCACCTGCACCTGCGTCGGCGCCAGGAGGTGCAGCTCGAGGTCGCCGACGTCGCCCTGCGTCGCGTCGATCACGACCGGCGGCAGCACGCCCTCGCCATCGGCGATGCGCAGCACGTAGCGCTCGCGTCGCTGCTGCGGGACCTCGAAGGCGCCGAGCTCGGTGCTGGCCCAGACGGTCGCGGCGAGGCTCTCGTGCGTCTCCTCGAAGCGGTCGAGCGGCACGAGCTGGAAACTCGCCTGCGCCGGCTTGCCCTGCGCGTCGAAGATGCGGCCGGAGATGCGCGCGTGACCCGTGAGCTCGATCGGCTTGAGCTCGCAAGTGCCGCCGGCCTCGATCTCGACGCGACCGCTGAAGGCCGCGTAGCCGTGGGCCATGGCGTAGAGCTTGTGCTTGCCC
Source organism: uncultured Planctomycetota bacterium (assembly GCA_963829015.1). Taxonomy (GTDB): domain Bacteria; phylum Planctomycetota; class UBA1135; order UBA1135; genus JADJLZ01. Next base: position 667,276 of record CAWHGR010000003.1, read on the forward strand.
GCGAGCACCCAGGGGATGCGCACGATGCCCTGCGCGTCGGTCGTCGGACCTTGCTGGCCCGCGGCCTGCTTCTCGTCGAGGGCGCGCTTGGCGTCGTCCAGGCGCGCATCGAACGCCGCACGGTCCTCGGCGACCTCGGCCGGCAGCGCGTCCGAGCTCTCGGTCAGCGTGCGCACGCCGTCGATCGTCACGCTCGCGCCGACGATGGGCGCGTGCGTCTGCGCGTCGACGACGTGCACCACGGCGGTCGCGAACCAGTGGCGCAGGTCCTCGAGCGAGAGCACGAACTCGACTTCTTCCTGGCCCGGGGAGAGCGGTCGCTTCGCGATCAGCTGGCCGCACATCACGAGCCCGATCTCGAGCGGCGGGGCTTCGGTGATCGTCATCACGCCCGAGGCATCGCCGATCTCGCCGCGGCGCTTCTCGTCGAGCTGCGCGCGCGGCTCGTAGTGGCCGCAGCCGAAGTCCTGGTTCTCCCCGTCGGGCAGGAAGCGCGCGGCCGAGCCCGTCCTCAACGCCACCGGCGAGAGAGCAGCACGGAAGTAGAGCTCGGGGTCGGCCGCGATCGCCTCGTTCAGTTCACGCCCGTCGGGCGTGCGCAGCTTGACGCGCACCTGCAGCGCATCGTCGAGCACGATGTCGAGCTGGAACTGGTGCTCGCCCGCGGGAATCTCGAAGTCCTGGCGCCGGGAGAGCTTGCCGTCGTGCGTGACGATGGTGTGCCACTTGCCGGCGTGCAGGCCCTCGGCGCTGTAGGAGCTGTCCGTGTCGGAGTTGGCGTTGAACTGGCAGCCCTCGGCGTCCGCGAAGACGATGCGCGTCGAGCCGAGGATCACCATGCGACTGAAGAGCTTGTCGAGCCGCAACTGGTCGAAGGCGTTCGCGTCGAGCTTCGCGCCGAGAGTGTCGACGGCGAGCTCGCGCGCCGTGGTTTCGTCCTCGAGCTTCGCATCGAGCTCCTCGCGAGTCGCGCGCCGCTCCTCGACTGCCTGGTCGAGCGGCTGCTTGCGATCCTGCTGGATGCTGAACTCGAGCTTCAGGCCCTGCACCTGCTGCGGCTGATCCCCGCTGGAGTAGAGGTCGATCACCGGGGCATCGGAACTGACCGTCGCCCCGCCCATCTGGATCTGGAACGTGCCGCCGCTGTTGTTGATCGGCTCGCCGCGCGCGTCACGCACGTGGCCGTAGACGCGCACGCCCGCGCCCGCGGCGGCGACCTCGGCCGCATCGGCGGGCTTGCGCTGCTGTCCGGCTCGGCGCGCTTCCGCTCCGCCATCGCCATTGTCGAGCGGCGCCTCGCCCGGCCCGCCCGCTTTCGGCAGCGCCAGGCCCGAACCCTCGCTCGAGAGCGCGCTCGGCTCCTTGCTGCCCCTCCCGAGCGCGTTCGACTCGCTCTTCGAGGGCCACGCGAACCACACCGCACCCGCCGTCACCGCCAGCGCGGCTGCTGCCGCGATCTCGAGCTTCTTCGCCACGACTCCGCCTTTCGCGATCCAACCCACCCAGCTCGCGTGCGCCACGAGCAGCTTCGCGCTGCCGAGCGGCAGCACGGCCAGGCACGACGAGACCCATTCCTTGCCCTGCTCGCGCTGCATGCGCTCGCGCAAGAGCGCCAGGCCGCGCGCGATGCGGTTGCGCACCGTCGAGCCGTTCGTGCCCTGCGCACGCGCGATCGCGCGCGGCTCGAGGCCCTCGTAGTAGCGCAGCACGAGCGTCGCGCGGTACGGCTCGGGCAGCGCCAGCACATGCGCGACGATGCGCGCGCGCAGCTCCTCGCGCTCGGCGATCTCGGAGGTCGAGGGCAGGCGCTCGCCGCGTGCGGCGCGCAACTCGCGCTCGCGGCGGGCGCCCTCGCGCTCGCCGTCCCGCAACGCGAGGTTGCGCGCCACGCGGGCGAACCAGCCGCTCCAGGAGTGGCTGCCCTGCTCCGCCCGCGGCGGATGCCGCAGCGCCCGCAACCAGGTCGACTGCAGCACGTCCTGTGCGCTGGCCTCGTCGCGCACGAGACGCCGCACGAGAGGCCGCACCCAGTCCTGCTCCGCGATCAGGCTCTCGGGATTCGGTTCGGAAGAGGGTTTCATGCCTGGCAGGGGAGAGATCCTGCCGAGGCGCGGATTGTCGCACGGAATCCGTGAAAAGGAGTCAGGGCGCGATCTCGACCAGCAGCGGCTCCCCGGCGACGGTGAACTTCGTGGTCAGCAGCGCCGTGACGCCCTCGGAGACGCGCAGCGTGTAGGTCCCGTCCGCGAGGGACAGGTCGATCAGCGTCTTCCCTGCATAGCTCTCCTCGTAGACAGCCCGGGTCAGGCCCTGCGCGATGTTGACGAGCGAGTCCAGCGGCAGGCTCGCGGGCATGTGCACGAGCACGTGGTGTGCCGGGAGCACGTGCAGCGTCGAGTTGTCGACCAGCCCCTGCGTGTTGTCGAGCACCAGCGGCTCGAGCGCCCAGTCCGGGTCCGACGCTGCGCAGCAGGAGCTGTTGCCGCCCGATGTCCTTCAGCAGCAGCAGGCCCGCGTCGTCGGATGTCGCTCGGCCACGACTCCTGCGTGCCCTCGCTGTCCTGGGCGTGCAGCAGCGGCCGCAACTCGAAGTTCGCGCGCACGCCCGTGCCCGCGGGGTCGACGACCGTCAAGCGGCTGGTGGCGCAGGGCGCGAGCGCGAAGAAGCCCAGGTAGGACTCGGGCGCGCGCTCGATCGAGATCCACTTCGTCAGCGGCACGTGGTCATCGGCCTTCAAGGTCAGCTTGCACCAGCCCGCCAGCGCGCCGGAGAAGTCCGCGCGACCGTCGAGGTCGGTCGCCACGTCGCTCTCGGGAAAGCGCCAGCCCTTGGGCGCGCCCATGTAGGCCGGTGCCTCGCGGCCGGCGTAGCCTGCGGCGATGCTGCGCGAGAAGTCCGGCGGCTGCTCCGGGCCGCCCGAGAGCGCTTCGACGTGCAGGTTGGCCACGGCGCCGGGCAGACGCGCGCCGCTCTTCGCATCGCTGGCGAAGAGGTAGGCGTGCACGTAGCTCTCGTTCAGGCGCTCGAAGTCGATCTTGAACAGCACGTCCTCGGTCCAGGGCAGCGGATCCTGCGACTCGAGCAGGCGCTGGCCGGCGAAGAGGCTGATGCGCATGGGCAGCGGCCGCGCGAGCGTCAGTGTCCCGACGATGTCGCGCTCGGGCGACTCGCCCTCGATCGGTGTCCCGTCCTCGCCGACGTAGCCGAGCGCCGCCAGGAAGAGCCGCGTGGGATCGCCCTCGTCGACGCGGCCGTCGGTCTCGAGGCGATGCTTGTACTCGCCGCGCAGGTTCGTGACTGCGGCATCGAAGCGCTCGTCGTCCAGCTTCGACGGTTCCCATTCGATCTCGCGCTCGATGGTCCAGGGCAGGCGCGTGCCCTTGTCGCCGGGCTTCCGCCGCCGCTCCTTGCCGCGCGCGGCGCCGGGCAAGTGCATGCCCGCGCGCGTCCCGAGCAGGTGCATCAGCGACTCGGGCTCGAAGTCGGCCCAGCCGAGGTGCACGTCAGCCTCCGTACTCGTCGCCTGCATCATCATCGGCGCCGTGAGCTGCGCGGGCAGCTCCTCGACGCTCGCGATCGCGCGCAGCTTCGCGCGCAGCGGCTGGTCCTTGCCGAAGCGCGGGAGCGGCTTGCCCGCGAGGTCGCGCACGTGGATGCGCAGGACCGGCCGCGGCGGCAGCACGAGGTCGATGTGGCGCTCGACGTCGGGCTCGAGCACCTCGAGCGGCACCTCGGCGCTGCAGCTCTCGTCGCGCCTGGCGACGACCAGCGCGCGCCCGCGCTCGTGGATCGTGCACTCGTACCAGTCCGGACGCAGCACCTCGGGCTGGTGCTTCTCGCCGCGCGAGTCGTAGACGAGCACGTTGACCGCGTCGAGACCGTTGCCTTTCCCGTCGCCGATCTTGCCCACGATCTTGACCGGCGGTCCGGGCAGGTGCGCGGGCGGCTCGGCTCGCGTCGGCGCCGAAGGCGAGGCTGGAACGAGTGAACTGCGGCCCTCCGCGCTCTCGGTCGGCTCGCTCGGCGCCGGGGCGGGCGGCGCGGGCTCCTTCTCGCGCACCGGATCGGTCGGAAGCTCCGCACGGCCCGCCCGCAGCGCGACGACGAACAGGATCGCCAGCAGCGCCGCGAAGAGCAGCAGGAAGGCGAGCAGCTTGCGCTGGGTGCTCATGCGAAGGCGCACTCCAGCTTAGCTCTCCGGCGTAGCGAGGTTGCGCCTGCGACGGGTGCTGGCGGGGTCGAGAGCGAAAAACCCAGGCGGGCTGGATTGTTCGCCCTGCATTCCAGCACGTCGATTGGTCTGCGGCCGGCGTTATCATGTCCAGACTGCGCGTTCCGCGCCCAGGCCGGCCGAATCCCCCCGCTCCCCTCCGCGATGCAGACCCTCCACAAGCCCTCCTTCGAGCAGCTCTCGAAGAACTTCCAGCACTGGCAGACGATCGGCGACTTGATCGACCAGTGCATCGACCTGACGCTCAACCTGCGCCAGTCGGGCCACCCCGGCGGCTCGCGCTCGAAGGTGCCGCTGCTCGTCGCGACCACGCTCGGCGCGGGCATGCGCTGGGACATCCGCCACCCCGAGGCGCCCTTCGGCGACCGCTTCGTGCTCGTCGCCGGGCCACACCAATCCGGCGATCTACGCCATGCTCGCGGTCTACAACGAGGCGCTGCGCGCGCGCCACGAGCTGACGAAGGACCCGCGCTTCCTCGTGCCGCACGCTTCCGAGCGGCAGCTCACCTGGGAGGATCTGCTCTTCCTGCGCCACCAGAAGGGCCTGCCCGGCCACGCGGAGATGGAGGGCAAGACGCTCTTCTTCAAGTTCAACACCGGGCCCTCGGGCCACGGCGCGCCGGCGGCGCTCGGCGAAGCGCTCGCGCTCAAGCACGCGGGCGCGGGCGAGGTGAAGGTCTTCGCGCTCGAGGGCGAGGGCGGCCACACCGCCGGCGCGCACCACGAGGTCAAGAACTCGGCCTGGGGTCTCGGGCTGCGACAACCTCGTCTACCTGATGGACTGGAACGACCACGGCATCGACCCGCGGCCGCACTCCGACGTCGTGCACGGCACGCCGCGCGACTGGTTCGAGCCCTACGGCTTCCGCGTCGCGGGCACGGAGAAGGGCGAGGACTACGCCGCGATCGCCAAGGCGCTGCTGAGCGTGGTGCACGAGCGAGCACACGCAGGGCCGCCCCGGCTGCGTGTGGGTCAAGACGCGCAAGGGCCGCGGCTACCACCGCTTCGACTACCACAGCCACGGCAAGTCGCACGCGCGCAACAGCGAGCTCTTCTGGAAGGGCCGCGCCGAGTTCGCCGAGCGCCACGGCGTCGCGTTCAAGGGCCAGGGCGACACGACCGATCCCGGCGAGAAGGCCTGCCGCGAGCAGACGCGCGAGTGGTTCGCGACCGTCTTCAGCGTGCTGCGCAAGGACAAGGCGCTGCTCGAGTACCTCTCCGACACGCTGGTCGAGCTCGGCGAGAGTGTCCCGAAGCGCCCCGAGGGTTTCCGCCTGACTCCCGCCGGCGATGCGGCGCCCAAGTCCGTCGCCACGCGCGCCGCGAACATGCACGAGGACCGCGCCTGGCTCGCGCAGGACAAGCTCCCGCCCGAGCTCTTCGTCGCGCCCGGCGTCAAGACCGCCAACAAGGAGGGCTTCGCGAAGTTCGGCGCTTTCGTCAACGAGCTCGCGCGCGAGCGCATGGGCCGGCCGCTGGTGATCGCCTGCAGCGCCGACCTCGCCGAATCGACCTCGATCGCCGGCTTCGCGCAGTCGCTTGAAGAACAAGGACGCGGCCTTCGGCTGGTACGAGCGCAACAAGAACCCGCACGGCGCGCTGCTGCCGCAGCAGATCACCGAGTTCACCAACTCCGGCATCATGGCCGGCCTCGCGACCGTCAACATGTCGAGCGAGCCCGAGAAGAACTTCCTCGGCTACTGGGGCGCGCACTCGACCTACGGCTCGTTCAGCTACCTGATGTACGGGATGATGCGCCTCTTCAGCCAGCTGGCGCAGGACTGCCCGCTCAAGGTCGGCAAGGTGATCTGGGTCGCGGGCCACTCCGGCCCCGAGACCGCCGAGGACAGCCGCACGCACTTCGGCATCTTCGCGCCCGGCACGACGCAGCTCTTCCCCGACGGCCACGTCATCAACCTGCATCCCTGGGAGCACAACGAGGTCGCGCCCGCGCTCGCCGCCGCGCTCGCGACCAACGTGCCGATCGTCGCGCTGCACCTGACGCGCCCGAACGTGACCACGCCCGATCGCGCCAAGCTCGGCATCCCGAGCCACATGGAGGCCGCGAAGGGCGCCTACGTGCTGCGCGACTACGACGCCAAGCGCCCCAAGGAAGGCTGCGTGATCGTGCAGGGCACGAGCACGACGGATTCGGTCTACTCGCTGCTCCCGAGGTTCGCCGACGGCAGCGCGCCGAACTTGAAGCTCGTGCAGTCCGTCAGCTGGGAGCTCTTCCGCATGCAAGCGCCCGCCTACAAGGACAAGGTCCTGTCGAAGAGCGACTGGCTCGACTCGACCGTGATCTCGAACCAGGGCCGGCGCCTGATGCACGACTGGCTGCCGCACAAGGTCGCCGAGATGTACGCCATGACGCCCGACTGGGACGACCGCTGGCGCACCGGCGGAACGGTCGACGAGGTCAAGCTCGAGGCGCACATCGACCCCGAGAGCCTGCTCGCCGGCATGCAGCGCTTCGCAAAGGACCGCGACAAGCGGCTCAAGGAGATCAGCTGGCAGGGCTGAGCGCGCGGCGCGCCGCCCGCTCCACGACTCGCTAGACTCGTGAGCCGTGCCGCTCTGGAAGCGCAAGAGCCCCGAGGACCGCGTCGCCGAGCTCATCGCGCGCGCCGAGAGCGCTCTCGAGCAGCGCGAGTTCGAGCGCGCGCTGAAGCTCGGGAGCAAGATCGTCGGGCTGCAGCACACCTACGGCTTCGAGCTCAAGGCGCGCGCCCTCGCAGCGCTCGAGCGCGAGCCCGAAGCGCTGCAGGCTGCTGGAGGAGAGCGTGCGGGTTGCGCCGGACGTCGCGAAGCTCTGGAGCCTGCTCGGCGAGTACCGCTCGAACGCTCGCGACTACGCCGGTGCCCAGGCCGCGTTCACGCGCGCGGGCGAGCTCGATCCTCTGATGCTCCCGGAGTGTCTGCTCAACGTGGCGATCGTCCTGCTGCGCGATGGGCAGCCCGCGCGCGCCTGGTCGACGCTCGAGCAGATCGCGACGCCCGAGGATGCCTGCTTCCGCGCCGCGCTCTCGGCCTCGCGCGCCGACGCGCTGCTCGAGCTGCGGCGCTACGAGGAGCTCCTCGCTCTCGCCACGAGCGAACTCGCTGCCATCACGGCTCGTCTGGGCGCCGATCCCGCGGAGTCGGATGAGCTCGACGCCTTCTCCAGGCAGCTCTCCGTCTCGAAGGCGCAGGCGTTGTGGCGCGGGCGAACGGACGCGGATGCAGCACTCGAGTTGTGCCGCTCGGCCGTACGGCACGTGGGAACTCGCGGCGCAGCCTTCGACCTGATGCGCGAGATCGGCGGCCTCGACGCGAGCCGGGCGAAGTCCTTCCACTTGCTCTGCCACGGCAAGGCCGTGGTGCAGTTCTCCGACGAGAGCGAGAAACAGGAAAGCGACCCGAACCTGGAGCACGGATACTTCACGACCTTCCGGGTGCTCGCCGACACGCCCGAGGAGGCTTTCGAGTTCGTCCGGCAGTTCGAACTGCGCGAATGGGGCGAGAACTTCCGCTCGCTCGAGCTCGAGAAGGCGAGCGCAGCGCCCGAGCGTGTCGAGGGCTGCAAGGGCATCTACTTCCGCAGCGGGAGGACGTTCTATTCCGGGCGCGACAAGAAGCCCTAGAGGGCTAGCCCGCGGGGGTTCTCACTTCGCGCTCGCGAGCGCCGCGCCCCTGCGCAGGTAGACCCAGACGTACGCGTGCCACTGCACCTTCGCGGTCAGCGGTTCGAGTTCCTTCGCGATCGCCTCGAGTCGCGTCGTGAGCGCCGGATAGCGCGCGTCTTCCGCCCTGTGCAGGCGCTGCAGGGCCTCGCGCACCTCGCGCGTCGTCTCTGCCGCGGGATCGAGGCCCAACTCGCGCAGGTCCTGCCCGACGCGCTCGTCGATCCCCTTCCGACAGGCATCGAGCTGCTTCGAGGTATCGCTGTGTTGCGCGCGCAGCTCGTCGCGCCGCGCCGCCTGTTCCTTCGACAACTCCGGCTCGGGCTCCGCCGCGCAGAACGAATCCCCGACCAGCAGGTCCAGGCGTCCGTCGCCGTTCCAGTCGCACGCTGCCGGGCAGGCAAGGCGATGCGAGCGCGTGAGTTGCGGTTCGAGCACGCCGGTCGCGGGGTTCTTCGCCAGCGCAGCGGGTTGATCGGCGTAGCAGGGTTGAACGAGGACCACGCCGGGCTGCACCCGATGCACGCCCTCCTCGAAGTAGCCAAGGTAGGCGACCACGGATCCCTCGCTCGAGCCCACGAGCAGATCGAGCACGCCATCTCCGTCCCAGTCGACGACGTGCGGCGCCGGCCCGAGCGTGGGCGCTGGTTCGGCCTCGACCAGCTCCAACCGGCTCGTCGTGCCGAACCTGGGCGCCGCGGCTCCCAGCCCGACGTGACTCAGCAGGTCCAGGTTGCCGCTGCCGCAACCGCAGAGGAGGTCGGGCACTCCGTCGCCGTCCCAGTCGGCGACGGCCAGCGAACGAAGGCCCGCGACGCGGATGGCGCCACCCCTGCGATCGCGGAGTTCGACGGCCGGAGCGAAGGTGCGCTGTCCGAGCCCGTGCGAGATCTGGATCGTGCGGTCGCGGTAGCTCACGACCTCCGCGATGCCGTCGCCGTCCAGGTCCGCGAAGGACGCGGTGCTGTAGTCCGATCCCACGCGTGGCTCCAGTTGCGGCAGCTGCAGCCAGCCGGGATCCACGAAACGCGGCGCCTTCGAGGATCCGGCGTTTCGGTACCAGAGCACACGACCATCGGCGCTGGTGCCGACGACGAGATCGCTCACGCCGTCCGCGTCGAGGTCGACGAGGCATGGCGCGGCCCGGCCGTTCGCGAGATCCACGATCCCGCGCGCGTCCTTCCAGCGGAACGGCTTCTCGAAGAGATCCGCACCGAGTGCGAGCGCGGAAGAGGTCGGAACGAGTGCGAGAGCGAGTGCGAGCATGACGGGGAGCTCCTGCGCCGAGGTTATACCCGCCTCGCACAAGCCGCCAGCCGCGCCCCGCTAGGATGTTCGCCCCCCCCGCTCTCTCCCCCCGACTCCTGCTCGAGATTCGCATGGAGACTTCCACCGCTCCGACTCCCTGGAGCCTCGCGCGCCGCATCGCCTTCCGCTTCGCGTGCGTGTACTTCGTGCTCTACAGCTTTCCGCAACCGCTGGGCAGCCTGTTCGGCGCGAGCTTCCTGCCGTCCTGGGCCAGCAAGCCCTGGGAGACCGTCGCCGGCTGGTACGACTCCGGCGCGAGCGCGTTCTTCGTCTGGGTCGGCAAGCTCTTCTTCGGCGTCGAGATCGAGATCGTGCCGACCGGCAGCGGCGACACGCTGCTCGCCTACGTGCAGCTCCCGACCATGCTCGTGCTCGCGCTGCTCGGCACGCTCGTCTGGTCGCTGCTCGCGCGCAAGACGACGGAGCACGCGCGCGCCTACGACCGGCTGCGCGTCTACCTGCGCTACGTCGTCGCCGTGACGATGCTCGGCTACGGACTGTACAAGGTCTTCCCGCTGCAGTTCGGCACGCCGCATCTCGATCGCTTGATGGAACCCTACGGCGAGTCCTCGCCGATGGGCATCCTCTGGACCTTCATGGCCGCCTCGCTGCCCTACACCTTCTTCGGCGGCTTCATGGAGGCGCTCGGCGGCGTGCTGCTCTTCTGGCGCCGCACCACGACGCTCGGCGCGCTGATCGCGATCGCGGTGATGAGCAACGTCGTGATGCTCAACTTCTGCTACGACGTGCCGGTCAAGCTCTACTCGACGCACATCCTGCTGATGGCGGCCTTCCTCGTGCTGCCCGACGCGCAGCGACTCTGGAACGTGCTGCTGGCAAACCGCGCCACGGCGCCCATCGACCTCGCGCCGCCGCCCGCCGGGGGAATCTGGAGCGCCACGCGCCTGGTGCTGAAGTACGTCTTCGTGCTCAGCGCCCTCGCCTCGCAAGTCAAGACCTGCATGGACGACCCGCGCATGAAGAAGGACGACAAGTACGAGCTCTACGGTCTCTACGAGGTCGAGGACTTCTCGCGCAATGGCACCAGCGAAGATGCCGCGCTCGCGAACAAGAGCCGCTGGCGCAGCCTGACCGTCAACGAGTACGGCGGCGTCTGGGTGCGCAAGCTGGACGACACGAAGCTCTTCCTGCGCGCGACCACCGAGGAGAAAACCAAGGCGATCACCTTCACCGTCCCCAAGACGAACGCCACGCCGGACTCGCTCGCCTGCACGAAGCCCGACGGCGAGCACCTCGCGCTCGAGGGCAAGATCGGCGACGACGCGCTGGTCGTGAAGCTGAGGAAGCTCCCGCTGCCGGAGTTCCAGCTGGTGACGCGCGGATTCCACTGGATCCAGGAGTTCCCCTATAATCGCTGAGGAGGACTCCAGTGTTCGATCGCTTCACGGACAAGGCAAAGAGGGCGATGAACAAGGCGCGCGTCGCCGCGCAGGACTTCAACTGCCCGCGCATCGGCCCGGAGCACATCCTGTTCGGGATCCTCTCGGTCGGTCCGTGCCGCGCTGCCCAGATTCTCGAAGCCAAGGGCATCGAGCCCGACACGCTCCTCGCGGACCTGCGCTCACGCCTGAAGTCAGGCGAACCCGCTCCATTCGGCCAACTTCCGTTCACGCCGCGCAGCAAGCTAGTGCTCGAGGAAGCGATGGTGGCGGCGAAGAACGCGAATCAGGACTGGATCGGCACGGAGCATTTCCTGGCTGGACTCGTTGGGTCCGCGGATAGTGTCCTCGCCGAGCTCTTCCGCGCGCACGCTCTCACGGTGGACTTGATCTGTGCCGAGATCGCCGGCGGCAATTCGCTTGCGGATGAGGACGAGAGCCATTCGGAGGCCACGGAGGGTGAACTTCGAAGGGCGATGAAGCTCGCCAAGGAGCTCGGCGACGACGAGACCGCAGGCCGGCTCGAAGCTCTGATCGCGCGCCTGCCGTACATCCGCCGACGCGCGGATTGAGCCGCCGAACGGTCGCTCCCGACGTACAATTGCGCCCGAGGCTTTGCTCATGAGCTCACGCTGGGTACCGCTGATGCAGGGCTCCATGCCCGAGGTGATCACGCTGCAGACCTCCTGCGAGGCGAGCGGCATCCCGACGTTCGTGCCGGACATGAACATCATGCAGGTCGACCCGTTCATCCGCGGCGGGAACGCGTTCATGCTGCAGCTGTGCGTTCCCGAGGATCGGCTCGAGGAGGCGCGCACGCTCGTTCCCCCGCCGCGCTCGGCCGGTACGCCGGCGGCGGAGGACGCGCCGAGCGAGATCGACGTCCTCGCCGGTCGCGTGCGCTGGTGCTGCGTGCTGCTGATCACGGCGCCCGTGGGCGTCTGGCTCGGCCTGCGCTACCTGTCTGCGACACGCGGGCTCGAAGCCAAGCCGGGCCAACACGCATGGACGCTCGCGGCCTTCTGGGCTTCGGTCTTCGCGACGCTGCTGGCCGCCACGGTCTACGTGTTCCGGATCCGCCACGGCCACTGATGGAGCACCCGGTCACGCCCGCGGTGCGCCTGCTGCGCCAGCACGCGGTCGCGTTCGAGCCGCAGCTCTACGACTACGTCGAGCACGGCGGCACCACGCGTTCCTCGAACGAACTCGGCGTGCCCGAGCACCAGGTGGTCAAGACGCTCGTCTTCGAGACCGACGCGAAGAAGCCGCTGATCGTGCTGATGCACGGCGACAAGCAGGTCTCCGCGAAGAACCTCGCGCGCCACATGGGCGTGAAGGGGGTCGCGCCCTGCAAGCCGGAGACCGCGGAGAAGTGGACCGGCTACCAGGTCGGCGGCACGAGTCCCTTCGGCACGCGCACGCAGCTGCCGGTCTACCTCGAGCGCACGATCCTCGAGCAGGAACGCATCTGGATCAACGGCGGCAAGCGCGGGTTCCTGGTCGCGATCGCGCCCAAGGTGCTCGTCGAGCTGCTCGCGCCCGCGCTCGTCTCGGTCGCGATCGACAAGAGCGCCTGAGCGCGAGGCTCAGGCCTTCGCCGCGCCCTGCAGCTCGGCCAGCTTCTCCGCGACCTTCTCTGCGTGGCCGCGCGACTTCACCTTGGCCCAGTGGTACGCGACCTTGCCCGAGGGATCGATCAGCACTGTCGAGCGGATCACGCCGATGATCTTCTTGCCGTAGAGCATCTTCTCGCCCCAGGCGCCGTACTTCGCCATCAGCTTGTGCTCGGGATCGCTGAGCAGGCGCAGCTTGAGCTTGTACTTCTCGATGAACTTGCGGTGCGAGGCCGGCGAGTCGGCGCTGCAGCCGAGCACGACCGCGTCGAGCTTCTCGAAGCCGCGGATGCCCTTGGTGAAGTCGCAGGCCTCGACCGTGCAGCCGGGCGTGTCGTCGCGCGGGTAGAAGTAGAGCACGACCCATTGGCCCGCGTACTTGGCGAGCGTGGCCGTCTTCTCGTCCTGGTCCTCGAGCTTGAACGCGGGTGCCTTCTGGCCGACTTCGATCATGGGGTCGATCTCCGGTTGGGGGCTCCATGTTGTACACCGAGTCGCGTGAGGAGCGCGAGCACGCGCGCCTCGATCTCGTCGCGCACCGCACGGAATTCCTCCGGCCCCATGTCGCGCGGGTCGGGCAGCTGCCAGTCCTCGCGCAGCTCGGCCTGCACCATCGGGCAGGCATCCCCACAACCCATCGTGATCGCCGCCGCGTACGCACCCTGCGGGAGCTGCTCGAGCGACTTCGACGCGTGCCGCGCGAGGTCGTAGCCGCGCTCGCGCATGGCAGCGATGGCCTTGGGGTTGACCTTGCCCGAGGGCCGCGAGCCCGCGCTGAGCGCCTCGATCGCTCCCGCGCCGTGCATGCGCGCGAAGGCCTCGGCCATCTGCGAGCGGTTGGAGTTCTCGACGCAGACGAAGAGCACGCGCGGGAGGATCTTCATGGCCGTTCAATCCCCCGCGCGAGCGCGGAGCTCTCGTCGCCGAACCAGCGCCGGCCGATCCAGAGCGAGACGTGCACCAGCCCGAGCAGCGCCGGCACCTCGACCAGCGGCCCGATCACGCCGGCGAAGGCGGCGCCGTGGTGCAATCCGAAGGTCCCGACGGCCACCGCGATCGCCAGCTCGAAGTTGTTCGAGGCCGCGGTGAACGAGAGCGTCGCCGAGCGCGCGTAGTTCGCTCCGGCCTTGGCCGAGAGCCAGAACGAGAGCGCAAACATCAGCACGAAGTACACCAGCAGCGGCAGCGCGATGCGCAAGACGTCCAGCGGCAGCTGCACGACCGTCTCGCCCTTGAGCGAGAACATCACCACGATCGTGAAGAGCAAGGCGATCAGCGTCAGCGGCGAGATCGCCGGCACGAAGCGCTGCTCGTACCACTCCCGTCCGCGCGCCTTCAGCAGCACGAAGCGCGTCAGCATCCCCGCCAGGAAGGGGATCCCGAGGTAGATCGCCGACGCTGCGCGCGATCTCGCCCATCGTGATCGCGACATGCGCGCCTTCGAGACCGAGCTGCGCGGGCAGCCACTCGAGGAAGATCCAGGCGTAGAGCGGGAAGAAGAGCACCTGGAAGATCGCGTTGAACGCGACGAGACCCGCGGCGTACTCCGGATCGCCCTTGGCGAGATCGTTCCAGACGAGCACCATCGCGATGCAGCGCGCCAGCCCGATCAAGACCACGCCCGCCATGTACTCCGGCCGGTCGCGCAGGAAGATCAGCGCGAGAGCGAACATGAGCACCGGCCCGATGACCCAGTTCTGCACGAGCGAGAGCAGCAGCACCCTGCGGTCGCGGAAGACCCTGCCGAGCTCCTCGTAGCGCACCTTCGCCAGCGGCGGATACATCATCAGGATCAGCCCGACCGCGATCGGGATCGAGGTCGTGCCGACGCTGAGCCGATCGAGAGCGGCTGCCGATCCAGGCCAGAGCCAGCCGAGCAGGAGCCCCAGCGCCATCGCCAGGAAGATCCACACGGTCAGCAGGCGGTCGAGGATCGCCAGTCGCCCTCGCGTTGCGCTCGCCACGCGTGCTCCGCTCAGCAGCAGCTCGACGCCGGTTTCGCCGCCGCCAGTCCCTTGCGGCCCTGGACGTCGAGGCTCGTGATGTAGTCCGCGGGCGTCGTGCCCTTGGGCAGGTTCGCGACGATCTCCTGGTAGAGCGGATCCTCGAAGCTCATCACCGAGCGCACGTAGTCGGGCTTCTCCTTCAGCTGCACGTCGATCAGCCCGGCCGCGCGCATCATCTGCTCGGTGTCCGAGACCAGCACCGCTCCCGCGACGCAGCCCACCAGCGCCTCGACCGATTCGATCACGTTCGCCGGCAGCGGCCGGAGCAGCGCCAGATCGCTGACCGCGACCCTGCCGCCCGGCTTGAGCACGCGCGCGATCTCGCGCCAGACCTGCGGCTTGTCGGGCGAGAGGTTGAGCACGCAGTTCGAGATCACGACGTCGACGCTCGCGTCCGCCACCGGCAGGTGCTCGATCTCGCCCAGGCGGAACTCGACGTTCGCGAGCCCCGAGCGCTGCGAGTACGCCGCGTTGTTCTTGCGCGCCTTGGCGATCATCTCGGCCGTCATGTCGACGCCGATCACGCGCCCGCTTGGCGCCGACCTTCGGCCCGGCGAGGAACGCATCCATCCCGCCGCCCGCGCCGAGGTCGAGCACGATCTCGCCCGGCTTCAGCGACGCGATCACGGCCGGGTTGCCGCACGAGAGGCCCATGTTCGTGCCCTCGGGCAGCGCGGCGACCTCCTCGGCCGTGTAGCCGATCGACTTGGCGAACTCGGCCGGGTTCGTGCTCGGCGTGCAACTCGAGCTGTTCGGCCCGCAGCAGCCGCCGGCCGATTTCGAGCGCGGCAGCGCCTCCTCGCCCACGGCGATCTTGCCGTAGCCCTCGCGCACGGTCTCGCGGATCTCGTCAGGCGTCTTCTTGCGAACGGTCATCGTCGTTCTCCGATCTGGTTGGGTTGGGGAGGCCCTTCGTGTTCAGTCGCAGCAGCGCGCGGCGTGCAGCACCTTCTCCAGCCGCTTGCGATCCGCGCTCGCTTCCGGGTGCTCGCGCGCGACCTCGTCGAGGCAGGCCAGCAGGCGCGTGTGCGAACCGCGCCCGGCCTCGGCCAGCGAGTAGTGCCGCCACAGCCCGTCCTTGCGCGAGTTCACGAGCCCCGCCTGGCGCAGCGCCGAGAGGTGCTTGCTGATCAGCGGCTGCGAGAGCTCCAGAGTGCTGACGAGATGGCAGACGCAGATCTCCCCCTCGCGCAGCAGCAGCAAGAGGCGCAAGCGCGTCGGGTCCGACAGCGCGCGGAACAACTCGTGGTGCGGGGCCTGGGCCTTCAGCTTCACGGCCGAAGTATATACCCTGCCGGTTATGTAGTCAAGGCCCCTTCTCGGGGCTGCTAGCGCGGCTTGGCCACGTCCACGTCGAGCTTCGCGATCAGCTCCAGCGCCGCAGCCAGCTCGGCCTCGCTCTCGCCGGTCACGATCAGCGAGTTCGTGCGCGGATCGGCCACGATCGTGACCCCGCTCTTCTTCGCCGGGCCCAGCGTCTGCACGAGCTCTCGCCCGAGCTCCTCGGCCGAGGCATAGCGCAGCGGCACGACCTGCATCGTCCTCGGACGTTCGGCCTGCGCCGCGGCCTTGGCCTGCCGCGTGTCTGCGCACCCGCCCGCCAGCGCCACCAAGGACAGGAAACCGATCATTCGCATCATGGGACCATCTCCAGAAGGGACTCTACGACGCACCCCGCGGCCAGCTCTTCCCCCGAACCCGGGACTGCTCATCCGACCTTCTCCGCTTCGATCACGATCTCCTTCGCGCGACCCCCGCCCCCGCCGCCTTGCCCGCCGTCCTCCGGCGGATCCCCGCGTTGGTCGCCTCCGCGCATGCCCCTGCGCCCGACGCGCACGATGCCAAGGTCGTACAGCGCCCCGAGCACGATCAGCACGACGCCCCAGCTGTCGTGTTGCCCGTGGCCGATGTGCCAGGAGGCCGCGTAGCCGAGCGTCGTCGCCGGCAGCAGGACGAAGCCCATGAAAGGCCAGAAGGTCGTCTCGAACGGGCCCTTGAGGTAGTCCGTGAAGAGGAACAGCACCGCCATCACGAAGCGGGGCGCGGAGAGCGCGAGACATCCGAGCAGGCAGGGCACGCGCCGAAGAGTTTCGCCGCATGACCTTGGAGCGGCAAGCGCGGCTTTCGTACTTTGCCCGCAAGCACCCCACGACCTCCATCGCGAGCTCCACAGCATGAAACTCTCCCACGCCGCGCCGCTCTTCCTGGCCCTCGCCGCGAGCTGCAAGGCCACCGCCGTCCCGCCGCCCGCCCCCGACTACTGGCAGCCGCTGCCGCCCGGAGCGCCGGCGCTGCTGCCGCTCGCGCCCGGCGAGGCGCACCCCGACTTCGCGCCGCAGTGGAACGCTCGCGCCGAGCTCTTGCCCGCGCTCGACGGCTCGATCGCCTGGACGAAGAAGCCCTCGAGCGAGCGCTACTTCCCGATCGAGGGCGTGTCGCACGAGCGCGCGCTGAAGAGCCTCGAGCGTTTCCGCGAGCTGCTCGAGCAGTCGCACAGCGGCGCGGAGTTCGGGCAGAAGCTCGACGAGGAGTTCAGCGTCTACAAGAGCGCCGGCTGGAACGGCTCGGGCGGCGGCGTGCTCTTCACCGCCTACTGCACGGTCGAGCTCGAAGGCGGCCGCACGGCGGACGCGTCGCACCGCTACCCGCTCTACGCGCAGCCGCCCGATCTGGTGAAGGGACCCGACGGCCAGATCCTGGGCCGCAAGACCGCCGAGGGCGTCGAGCCCTATCCGACGCGCGCGACGATCGAGGCCAGCTCGCTGCTGGCGGGCAAGGGACTCGAGCTCGCCTGGCTCACGAGCCCGATGGACGCCTACATCGCGCACGTCAACGGCTCGGCGGTCGTGCACCTCCAGGACGGGACCTTCCTGCGCCTGGGCTACGCCGGCAAGAACGGCCGCGCCTACTCCTCGCTCGGGGCCGAGTTGGTGAAGGACAAGCGCATCGCCAAGGGCGAGCTCTCGCTCTCCAGCATCCGCAAGTGGGCGCGCGAGCATCCCGACGAGGTCGAGGGCTACCTGCGGCGCAACGAGTCGTACGTCTTCTTCACGCCCATCGACCACCCGCCGCACGGCTCGCTCGACGTGCCGGTGACGGCCTGGCGCTCGCTCGCGACCGACAAGACGCTCTTCCCGCGCGGCGCGATCACCTTCGTCGACACGCACCTCGGCCCGACCGGCAGCGCCAACGTGCACCAGTTCCTCTTCGACCAGGACACCGGCGGCGCGATCCGCACCGCAGGCCGGGCCGACATGTACCTCGGCCAGGGCCCCGAAGCCGAGCGCATCGCCGGCGCGACGCGCGCGGAGGGACAGCTGTACTACTTGTTCCTGAAGGAGTGAGCGGGGGTCAGAGGCCGAGCGCTTCGACCTGGGCTGCGAGTGCCGGGCGCATCTGGAGCAGGACCCTGAATGCCGTGCGGTGAGTCGCCAGGTCGGGCGCCCGGCGTTCATGCAGATCGGCGATGACGGTACGCCATAGGCCCAGCTCGCGGCAGATTCCCGCTCTCGGCTTGAGACCGAGGGTCAGGTCAACGAGCTGCAAGGCGCGCTCATAGCAGCCCTGTCTGCGCTCCGTGTCGCTCTCCTCCATCAGATTCAGCGCGCGGTTCATCTCGTTGCCGATCATCAGGAATTGCTGATCGAGACTGAACTGGCTCCAGAGCTCGAGTGTCAGGTCTTCGTGGTTGGTCATGAGATCACCTGCTGATCCTGTGTCTCTGTCCGGCGCCTGTCGGTACTGGCATACTCTGCGGATTCATGGCTGGCAACGGGCACGCAGGCACCATCCTCGCCGTCTGCATCGGCCCGGGCGGGATTCCCAAGCACTCCGTGACCGAGGCACGCGCGACGCCCGACGGCCTCGTCGGCGACAAGCAGCGCTACCGCATCCACGGCGGGCCGAACCGCGCGCTGTGCCTCTTCGCGATCGAGGACTACGTCAGCCTGCGGCGCGACGGCGTGGCTTGCGAGCACCCGGGCACCTTCGGCGAGAACGTGCTGGTGCAGGGCCTCGATTTCGCGCAGCTGCTCCCGGGCGACATGCTGGCGCTCGGCGACGAGGTGCGCATCGAGCTCTTCGACGTGCGCGAACCCTGCGGCACGCTCAAGTCGGTCGACGCGCGCTTCCCCAACCTGATGCTCGGGCGCAGCGGCTTCGTCTGCCGCGTGCTGCGCGAGGGCCTGCTGCGGCCGGGACAGCTCGTGCGCAAGCTCTGAGCCCGCGGGCGGGTGATAGACTTCGGGATTCGAGGCATGAGCGGCGAATCCGAGCGCATCTACGAGGAGGCGCAGCGGCGCATGGCGCTGCTGCCCAACTACTACGCCTGGATCGCCTCGCACTTCGCCAGGCACGTGCGCGGCAAGGTGCTAGAGCTCGGCTGCGGCGCCGGCTTCGTGATCCGCAACTACCTCGCACGCGCGGACTCGGTCCTGGGCGTCGACCTCGACGCTGCGCTGCTCGCGCGCCTCGAGGCGCAGCACCCGGGCGGGAAGGTGCGCACGGCGCGCGTGGACCTGCTCGGCGACTGGCACGAGCTGGGCGAGTTCCGGGCCGACGTGATCGTCGCGCTCGACGTGCTCGAGCACTTCCAGGACGACGGCGCCTTCGTGGAGAAGCTGCGCCGGCAACTCGCGCCCGGCGGGCGGGTCGTGCTCAAGGTCCCGGCCCAGTCGCGGCTCTACGGCGCGATCGACGAGGCCTCGGGCCATTTCCGGCGCTACGACGCGCAGGCGCTCGCGCAGCTGCTGGAGTCGCACGGCTTCCGCACGCTCACGCTGCGCCACATGAACGCCGCCGGCGCCTGGGGCTACCGGCTCAGGCGGCGGCGCAGGACCGGTTTCTCGCTGACCTTCTCGCCGGGCAAGCTGCGCTGCGTCAACGCGCTGATCCCGGCGCTGGCCCTGCTCGACCGCATTCCGGGGCTGAAGGGCCTGAGTCTCGTGGGCGTGTTCGAGCTGCAGCGCTAGAGTACGCGGGCCAAGCATGAGGTCCCTCGCACTCGCAGCACTGCTCGCCCTGGCGCTCGCCTGCCAGGTGCCGTACCTCGGGCCCGCGCACGGCGTGCCGCAGCCCGCCGCGCCCGCGGCGCCGCAGCCCGCCGCTCCCGCGCACGAAGCCGCGGCGCCACACGCCAACCGTGATCCGCACGGCCCGCCCGAGGTCGAACGCTACATCGCCTCGCTGCTCGCGCCCGATCGCATCGAGCGCTTCCAGGTCCCGCTGGTGCTCGAGAAGCTCGACCCGGCGCACGACGCACTGATCGGCGACCTCGGCTGCGGCCCGGGCATCTTCAGCCTGGCGTTCGCCGAGCGCTGCCCCGAGGGCCTGGTCTACGCCAGCGACATCGAGCCCGCGCAGCTCGACGCGCTCTCCGCGCGCGCGCAGAAGGCCGGCTTGCGCAACATCGTGCCGGTGCTCGCGAGCCTCGACGATCCGCACTTCCCGCCCGGCAGGCTCGACCTCCTGTTCATTGCCGACACCTACCACCACCTCGAGGAGCGCGTCGCCTACATGCGCCGGCTGGCGAGCTGCCTCGCGCCGGGCGGACGCCTCGTGCTGATCGACTACAAGCCCGGCGTGCTCGCGCACGGCCCGCCGCCCGAGCACAAGCTCGCCGCGGGCGTGATGGAGAACGAGCTCGAGCAGGCCGGCTACGTGCTGGTCCAGAGCTTCGACACCCACCCCGAGCAGTACTTCCAGGTCTGGCGTCCGGCCTCGCCCTGGGAGAAGCAGCGGCGCTGAGCCCGTCATGCCCGGCTACGAGGTCAAGAGCTACACGGTGCTGCCGGTCGAGGGCGACGACCAGATCGAGGTCGTGATCCACGCCGCCGACGGCAGCAAGTGGGAGTACGGGATCCCCTTCAGCCGCTCGACCGGGCGCTACATGTTCGAGGAGATCGACGTGCTGGCGATGGACTTCGGCGACGCCTTCGCCGAGGAGCTCGCGCGCCGGATCGAGGCCACGGTCGACGCGCTGGTCAAGCGGCCGTAGCGCGCTTCAGCCCTCGGGCTTGGGGGCCGGCGGCGCGAGCACCTGCTCGAGCAGCTTCTGCAGCGCCTTGCGCCGGTCCGGATCGTGCTCCAGCGCCAGCGAGCGCTCGACCATCTCGCGCGTGCCCTCGACGTTGCCCATCGAGGCGTAGAGCACGGCCAGGTTGCGCAGCGAGACGAGGTGCGAGAGGTCGAGCTCGATCGCGCGGCGGTAGTGCACGATCGCGTCCTCCTTGCGCCCGAGCTCCTCGCACAAGACACCCAGCTCGAAGTGCGCCAGCACGTTCTGCGGCTCGCGCGTGGTCACGCGCCCCAGCCAGCCCAGGCCCAGCTCGAGGTACTCGGCGCGCTTCTGCTTCACCGCGGGCAGCGCGCACTGCTGGGCCGCCTCGATCAGGTCCGGCAGCGCGCCCGGATCGCGCTGGAAGCCGACGGCGTAGGCCGCCAGCGCGCCTTGCGGGTCGCTGGCGCGCGCGCGCGCGCGGCCGAGCTCGATCCAGACGGAAGCGCTGTCGGGCTCGAGCTCCAGCGCGCGCTCGAAGGCCCGCGCCGCGGCCACTTCCAGTCCCAGCTGCATGCGCGCGCGGCCGAGCTCGGTCCAGGCCGGACCGCGATCTGGCCGCAGCTCGACCACGCGCTCGAGGCAGTCCGCGGCCGCGCGCGCGAAGGACAGGCGCAGCAGCGCGCTGCCCTTGAGCTCGAGCAGCACGGGATCGGCCGGGTCATAGCGCAGGCCCAGGTCGAGCACGTGCGAGGCGTTCTGCGCGTCCTTCATCTCGAGCATCGCGCGTGCCGTCATCGCGCACGCTTCGAGCCGGTGCTCCATGTCCGCGGCGAAGATCCCGTACCAGCGCTCGGCCGCGAGCGACCAGTTGCGCGCCTCCATCGCCGCACGCGCTTCCTCGGGCGTGCTCTCGACACTCTTCGGGCCGTGGCCCGGCAGCGCGCAGGCCCCGAGCAGGGTCGCGAGGAGCAGCGCGAGGGGGGTACGCATGTGCGGAGCGTGGCGCATGGCAGTGGCCGGGAAGAGAGTCTCCCAAGCGCGGCGCGGATTTGGAAGACTGGTGGGCCCCGATGCCCCTGCGCGCGGTCTTCCTCGACGTCGGCAACACCTTGGTGCGCGAGCGGCCCTCGCGCTTCGAGATCTACGCCCTGTGCGCGCGGGCGCACGGCCTGGAGGTCACGACCGAGCGCATGCAGCAGCTGATGCGCGCGGCGCACCGCGAGCTGCCGCGCGAGATCGACGGCGCCTGGCGCTACAGCGAGCGCTGGTTCGAGGCCTACATCGAGCGCATCTTCGCCGCGGACCTGGGCCTGGAGCCCGCGCGCCTCGCGGCGCTCTCGCGCGATCTCTTCGCGCGCTTCGCCGATCCCGCGACCTTCGAGCTCTTCCCCGGCGCGGTCGAGTTGTGCGAAGGGCTGCGCGCGCGCGCGCTGGTCGTGGGCCTGGTCTCCAACTGGAGCCAGCGCCTGCCGCGGCTCGTCGAGCAGCTCGGGCTCGCGACGCGCACGGACTTCGTGCTCTGCTCGGCGCTCGAACGCGCCGAGAAGCCCGACGCGGAGATCTTCCAGCGTGCGCTCGCGCGTGCCGGCGCGCGAGCGGACGAGGCGCTGCACGCCGGCGACGACCTGGAGAAGGACTTCCACGGCGCGCGCCGCGCGGGACTGCGTGCCGTGCTCGTCGACCACGCCCGCGCGCACGGCGACTCCACGCCGCGCGTCCACAGCCTGCCCGAGCTCGGCCAGTGGGTCGAACGACTGTGCGCATGAAGCCCGAGGAGCTCGAAGCACGCATCGACGAGCTGGCGCGCGCCTTCGCGAGCCTGCGCGCGGCGCTCGAGTCGCGCATCCACGGCCAGGGCGAGGCGCTCGAGCTGGCCGGCCTGGCGCTGCTGGCCGGCGGGCACGTGCTGGTCGAGGGCGCGCCGGGCCTGGGCAAGACGACGCTGGTCAAGGCGCTGGCGGGATCGCTCGAGCTCTCCTTCGCGCGCATCCAGTTCACGCCCGACCTGATGCCGGCCGACATCCTCGGCACGCGCGTGCTCGAGGAGGACGAGCACGGCCGGCGGCACTTCCGTTTCCAGAAGGGCCCGCTTTTCGCGCACGTCGTGCTGGCCGACGAGCTCAACCGCGCCACGCCGCGCACGCAGTCGGCGCTGCTCGAGGCCATGGCCGAGCGCCAGGTGACCGTCTTCGGCGAGACGCACGCGCTCGAGCAGCCCTTCTTCGTCGCCGCCACGCAGAACCCGATCGAGATGGAGGGCACCTATCCGCTGCCCGAGGCGCAGCTCGACCGCTTCCTGCTCGAGATCGTGATGAGCATGCCGGCCGAAGCCGCGCTGCGCACGATCCTCGAGCGCACGACCGGCAGCGAGCCGCCCGCACTGCAGCCGGTCTGGCAGCGCGCGCGCCTGCTCGAGCTGCGCGCGCTGGTGCGCGAAGTGCCGGTCAGCGCCGCGCTGCTCGCGCGCGTGGCGCGCCTGGTGCTGCGCACGCAGCCGCGCGAGGCGGGCGCACCCGAGCGCGTGCGGCGCTGCGTCGCCCACGGCTCGAGTCCGCGCGGCGGCCAGGCGCTGCTGCTGGCGGGCAAGGCGCGCGCGCTGGTGCACGGCCGCGCGCACGCGAGCGAGGAGGACCTCGCGGCGCTGGTCGTGCCGGCGCTGCGCCACCGCCTGATCCTGTCCTTCGAGGCCGAGGCCGAGGGCGTGCAGCGCGAGGAGCTGATCCGCGACGCCTGGGAGGCCTCGGCGCGGGAGTAGCCGCCCGCGGTGGTATCCTGATGAGCGCTCCATGAACTGCCGCGTCCTCCTGGCCCAGATCGAGCCGACGCTCGGCAATCTCTCCGCGAACCTCGAGCTGCATCTCGCAGAGATCGAGAGCGCGCGCAAGCGCGGGAGCGCACTGGTGCTCTTCCCCGAGCTCTCGCTCTCGGGCTACTTCCTGCGCGACCAGGTGGCCGAGGTGGCGCTGCC
This sequence comes from uncultured Planctomycetota bacterium, assembly GCA_963829015.1. Lineage (GTDB taxonomy): Bacteria > Planctomycetota > UBA1135 > UBA1135 > JADJLZ01. The sequence continues at coordinate 690,464 of CAWHGR010000003.1, forward strand.
GCGCGAGCACGCGCTGCTGGGCGAGCTGTGCCGGCGCTCGAAGGACGTCTCGATCGGCGCGGGCTTCGTCGAGCGCGGCAGCGACGGGCGCCTGTACAACTCCTACGGCTTCTTCGAGGACGGACGAGCTGCTCGACGTGCACCGCAAGGTGCACCTCGTGACCTACGGCATGTTCGACGACGCGCGCGATTTCGCGCCGGGCGAGCGCTTCCGCGCCGTCGAGAGCAAGCACGGCCGCTTCGGCGTGCTGATCTGCGAGGACATGTGGCACGTCAGCGCCGCCTACCTGCACTTCATCTCGAACGTCGATGCGCTGCTCGTGCCCTCCGCCAGCCCGGGCCGCGGGGTGAGCCGCGAGGCCCAGCCGGGGCTGCGCTCGGTCGCAGATCTGGAACCGCATGCAGGACGCGCTGGCGCTGCTGTTCCAGACCTGGATCGTGTACGTCAACCGCGTCGGCTCGGAGGACGGCGTCTTGTTCTCGGGCGGCTCGCGCGTGGTCGACCCCTTCGGCCGCGAGAGCGGTGCGCTCACGACGCTCGAACCGGGCAGCCTGGAGGTGGCGCTCTCCGGCGAGGCCATGCACCGCGCGCGCATCACCACGCCGCTGCGCCGCGACGAGAAACCCTGGCTGGTGCAGCGCGGAGCTCGCGCGCATCCTCGGCCAGCAGGAGACCTCGAGATGGGCGCCCTCGACATCCAGTGCGATCTCGTCGAGCAGCTGCTCGTGCGCTTCCTGCGCAGCGAAGCCGGCAAGTTCGGCTTCCAGCGCGCGCTGGTCGGGCTCTCGGGCGGCGTCGACTCGGCCGTCAGCGCGGCGCTCTGCGCGCGCGCCTTCGGACCGAAGAACGTGCTCGGCCTGCGCCTGCCCTACAAGACCTCGCAGCCCCGCGAGCGAGACCGACGCGCTGGCGGTCGTCGACGGCGCTCGGGATCGAGACGCGCAAGGTCGACATCACCGCCATGGTCGACGGCTACGTGCTGCAGCAGGACGTGGCCGACCGCGTGCGGCGCGGCAACGTGATGGCGCGCGCGCGCATGATCGTGCTCTACGACCTCTCGGCCGAGTGGCGCGCGCTCGTGATCGGCACGAGCAACAAGACCGAGATCCTGCTCGGCTACTCGACGCAGTTCGGCGACTCGGCCAGCGCGCTCAACCCGCTCGGCGACCTCTACAAGCATGCAGGTCTTCCAGCTCGCGCGGCATCTCGGTCTGCCCACGCGCGTGATCGAGAAGACGCCCTCGGCCGACCTCTTCGAGGGCCAGACCGACGAGGGCGAGCTCGGCTTCACCTACGCGCAGGCGGACGCGCTGCTCGAGCGCATGGTCGACCAGCGCTTCGGCGAGGAGGAGCTCGTCGCGGCCGGCTTCGAGCGCGATTTCGTGCGCCGCATCGCCGCGCGCGTGGCCTCGAACCAGTACAAGCGCCTGCCGCCGATCATCGCCAAGCTCTCCGAGCGCACGGTCAACCACGACTTCCGCTACCTGCGCAGCTGGGGCCGCTGAGGCCGGGGAGCGCGGGCCGCGCCCGGCGCGACAGGACTTTTTCGGACAAATCCGCGCGCGCATAGGCAGCGAAACAAGCCCGCGCGAAGCTGCTAGGCTGGTCGGCCCGGATTCACCGCTCATGCGCGCGCACATCCCCGCAGCGCTCGAGAGGCACCTCGCTCCCGATCGCGCTCTCGCTGCTGGCGCACGGCTGCGTGCTGGGAGCGCTCTACGGCTTCGCGCCCTTCGCGCGGGCGCCCGAGCGCGAGGAGCAGCCCGTGAGCGTGCGCTTCGTGCCGCACACGAGCCCGCCCGCGGAGGAGTTCGTGCCGCCGCGCGCCACCGACCGCCGCGCGCTGCCGCTCGTGCAGGCCTTCGCGCCGATCCCGATCGAGCCCGAGAGCGAGGAGCCGCTGCCCGCGGAGAGCAGCGTCTTCGCGAGCGAGCTGCCGGCCGTCGCGCGCCGCATGCCGCTCGGAGTGGGAGCCTCAGGCGCGCTGCGCGTGCCGCACGCGCGTGCGCCCGAGACCACGGAGTGCGGCGCGTCGACAGCGACGACTCCGGCACCCGCCGCCTGCGCGCCCGGGCCGCTCGAGGAGGCCACGCCGCCGTTGCCGCTCGCGTGCCCGCCGCCGGCGTATCCCGCGGGCGCCGCGAGCGTCGGCGAGGGCGGTCGCGTGCGGCTCGAGATCCGCATCGACAGCGACGGGCGCGTGGAATCCGTGCGCGTGCTGAGTTCGAGCGGCTTCGCGCGCCTCGACGAGGCGGCCGAACTCGGCGTGCGCAGCTGGCGTTTCCGCCCGGCCCGGCGCGCGGGCAGCGCCAGCGCCTGGCGCCTCGAGCACACGATCGTCTTCCGCGTCGACTCCGGGCGCTGAGCGCCCCGGCGCTCAGAAGCCCTGCAGCTTGCGCGTCAGCTCGTCCAGGTCGACGCGCACGATCTCGGCCTTCTTGATCGTGCCCATGCTCTCGAACTTGCGGCGCTCGGCCTTGCCCTGCTCGCGCGGACCGCGCGGGCTGCGCGCCTTGCGCTGGTTCTGGGCCTGGCCGCGCAGCTCGACGACGCGCGTCTCCTCGATCACCTGCGAGAGGTTCTCGGGCAGCTCCTTGGGCAGCGCCTCGCGCCGCTCGAGCGCCGTGCGCGCGCGCATGCAGACGTCGAGTGTGCTCTGCAGGTTCGTGCGGATGCGCGAGAGGCGCTCGATGTCCGCAGCCGGGTCGGTCAGGCTCTTGCGCACCTTGGCCGTGGCCACTTCCAGGACCGCGATCAGGCAGTTGAGCTTGCGCATCAGCCTCTCGCGGTACTCGGGAGAGTTGAGGTTCGTCTCCTGGAAGGACTCGTCGTGCGGTTCCTGATTCATCGGGTGCAGCTTCGTGTGGGCGGCCGTGGGGCGCGCGGACACCGAAGACTACCCCTCAATTCCGCAGCGCGAGGAAATTCGGAGCCGGAAAAAAGTTCGTTCCGCGCGCTTCAGAGCAAGCAGGATCAGGGCAGGCAGGATTCGATCATCTGCTGCAGGATCGCCGCCGGTTCGCGTCCCATCACGATGACGTGCTGCAGGCCGAGCTCGGCCTGCTCGACGGTCCAGCGACCGGCGCGGAGGACCTTGATCGTGTAGGGTCCGCCGGGATCGGTGCTGCCCGTGCTCCCGATCGGATCGGAGCGGCAGAGCAGGAAGAGCAGCTCGCCGCCGTTGCTGTAGGTGCAGCGCGCCCAGTTGTCGGTGCCGTCCGAGATCTTCTCGCACTTCGCCAGCGTGAAGCCCTGCGGCAGGAAGCGCGGCTGCAGCGGCAGGAAGCCCAGCACCTGCTGCGCGGTCGCCGGAGTGAACGGCACGGCGGGCAGGTCCTGGTGCAGCGTGATGCCGCTGAGGTCGGGATCGGCCTGGTACTCGAGCGTCTCGACCGACGAGACCAGCGTGCCGTTGCGCAGGAATTCGTGCGTGTCCAGGATCAGCCCGTTGGCGACGTCGACGTCGAGCTCCCAGTAGCCCTGTGACTGGCTGGTGGAGCGGATGCGCAGGCGCTCGCAGGTCTCGCCCGCCACGTTCACCTGCTGGTTCAGGTCCTCGACCCTGTAGGCCTGCAGGAACGCGTTGAGTTCCTGGATGCGGAAGTCGCGCAGCCGGTAGATGAAGCCTTCGCGCGCCTTCTGCGTCAGCAGGAAGACCTGCTCGGCGTTCCCGGAGAGCGCGGGCTGCAGCACGTGCTCGGGCGACACGCTGAAGTGCGACTGGCCGTCCGAGTAGACGAGCTCGGTGTACTCGAGCGTCTCGGGGCTGCTCGCGCCCTGGTAGGTCTGCCACACCCGGCGCCGCGCGTAGTACGCGGTCTGGAAGGGCGCGTCGGCGATCTGGCCCAGGAAGGCCGGCGGCTGCTGCAGGCCACGGACCATCGACACGGGCGCGGCTGCCTGCGCGGGGCTGCGGCTGCAGCCGGAGGATCCGGCGCAGAGGGCCAGTGCGAGCGCGAATGCGAACGGAAGGCGCATCAGCGTGCCTGCCCCCCGAGTTCGCTCCAGCCGCCGGTCACGCCCGAGAGCATCTGGCGTGCGAAGGGATCGAGCTCGCGGACGTCGTCCACGTACACGACCTGGAAGCGTGGCCGCAGCTGCGCACGCTCGATGGCCCACCAGCCCCACAGCGCGGCGATCAAGACGGTCAGCGCCGCGCCCGCGAGCAGCGACCTGCGCGCCAGCGAGCGCCGCGGACTGCCGAGGACCTGTTGCACGCGCTCGCGCAGCGTGACGGGCGACTCGAGACGGTGCAGGCGCGAGACGTAGCGCCGCGTCAGCGCGTGCTGCGGATCGCGCAGCTCCTCTTCGACGAGCCGCTCGAGCACGGACGGCGCGTTGACCCGCCCCACCTCGCCGAGCAGGCTGCTGCCGGCGACGCCGACGCGCATGTCCAGCCGCGCGGGAGCCTCGTGGCGCAGCGCGGTGCGCAGGTGCGCGAGCACGCGCTCCTGGCGCTGGCCCGCCTGCGTGGCAGCGACCACCAGCCCGTCGAGCGCGGCCGGCGCGCGCACGGGCGCGAGGCCCTCCAGCGCGGCGCGCGTACGGCACATGCCCTCGAATGCCCGGCGGCAGGCTGCGCACTCGGCGAGATGCGACCCGAGCGCGCTCTCCGCCGCGGGCCGCTCGGGTGCGGCCTCCAGCATCGCGGACAGGAACTCTCGGCAGGGGGGGGTCATCACTCGCTCAGCGCAGGTAGTACCTGTCCAGCACCGGTGTCAGTTCGCGATCCAGCGCTTCGTGCGCCCGCGAGAGGCGCGATTTCACGGTCCCGAGCGAGATCTGCAGCACTTCGGCGATCTCGTCGTAGGAGAGATTCTCGACGTAGCGCAGCACGGTGATCGCGCGCATCTTCGGCGAGAGGCGCGCGATCGCATCCTGGATCTCGGACTCGAGCTCGTGGCGCGACGCGGCGCTCGCAGGCGCCTCGGTCTGCTCGTCGCGGATCTCGGCGCGCGCGTGCTCGGCCGAGCCCGGTTCGGCCTGCGCATCGAGCGATGCGATCCAGCGCGTGCTCGTGCGGCGCTTCAGGTCGATGCTCGCGTTGACCGCGATGCGATAGACCCAGCTCGAGAACTTCGACTCGAAGCGGAACTCCACGATCTTGCGGAACAGGATCCCGAAGGTCTCCTGCGAAGCATCGAGCGCGTCCGTCGGATTGCCCGTGATCCGGTAGCAGACGTTGTAGACGCGGTCCTTGTACTGCTCGTACAGCTGGCGGAAAGCACCGTCGAGGCCGACGGGTTCTCCGGCCTGGCATGCCTCGACGAGCTCGCGATCGGGGTCAGTCTTCACGGAGTCGGTCGTAGGACGATCCCGGGGGGGGAGAGGTTCCCTCGGGGGGGCCTGGGCTTGGTCAGGGCTCGAGGGGCGGCGTGTAGCTTCGCCCTGACAGGCTCGAGTTTACCATCCCCCTCCGAGGCCTTTCGGCGACTGGAGCTCCAAAATGGACCAGAGGACACGGCCCCAAGGGGCCATCAACCGCCGATCAACGCGACCGGATCGATCGTGGTATAGGTGTTCCCGACCGTCGCCGCGCAACTGGACGGGCAGAAGCCATCCCAGCCCACCTGGCACTCCGCGCTGGTCACTTCCTGGGTGATCTTGGGACCGGCCACCCCGATGAGTGAGGTCTGCTGGAAGCAGACCTGGCCCGGCGCCCAATCGCTCACCCCCCCGCCGAGCGGCAAGGGGACGTAGATCGATCCGATGCCGCCGATGCTGCCGGTCTGCTGACCGGTGCCGGCGAGCGTCGCCGTACCGAGGATCCACGGATTCTGCAGCTCGAGGACTACCGTCTGGCCGAAGGCGATCAGGTGCATGCTGTCAGCGGCCTGCGCGATGCCGAAGGGTGCGTCCCCGATCGTCGCGAACACGGTCATGTGACCGTAGTGGCGCACGTAGCGCGCCGTGATCGGCAGGTCGATTGTCGCGATGCGCGCCACCGGGTCGTGGGCCGGATGCATGGTGATCGTGCCGTACTTCAGCAGGTAGCGCTCGGAGAGCGCGGCCGTCCGGCCGGCCACGAGCATTCCCGCACGGAAGCGCTTGTCCCGCAGCTTGCCATCCGGCAGGTAGAGCGCGATCAGCGCGTGCAGTCCCGTTTCGCCGCCGCGGCAGCTCATCCCCACGCTGATTTCATTGCCGGTCGGGAACGAATCGGAGAGCAGCGGCGAGGTCTTGCGCGCGAGCTCCTCGAGATCACTGAACCCGTCGCAATCGCTGTCCGCTTGGAAGCGGTTCGTGCCGAGGACCGTCTCCTGAAGATTCACCAGACCGTCGTGATCCGGATCCGTCGCGCGCTGAGGCGGCGTCGCTTTCAGCTCGCGCGGCTGCAGCAACTCGTGTCCGACGACGACTCCGACGGCTGCGAAAGCCACCAAGGGGACCGCGAGGCCGCGGAGGAGTAGCTGCGGGGGCGACGTTCGAGTGCTCATGAAGAGCCACCCCAATGGGGATGTCCTGGACAGTCTGGAATCTGCGCGCGGATCGTAAGGCAAACCTCGAAGAACCGTCAAGGTAACGCGATTTTTCCGGCCGAACCGCTGAGCCCCGCGCCCCCCCTCGCGCCAACGCACTGCCTGGAGAATTTCTGAAGCGGAGTGCCGACCGTGTCATGTACGGGAGTTTCCGACGGCCTCCACGCGCGCTGGAGCGCGGCGCAAGCCACATGTGCTCTTCCGCACACGCCGGAGTCGGACACCGGACTCGTCCCTGCTAGGATGGCCGCCCCCCTGGCGCACCCGTAGCTCAGCTGGATAGAGCGCTTGCCTCCGGAGCAAGAGGTCGTGGGTTCGAATCCCGCCGGGTGTACCACTTCTACGCGTTTCCTGGGGGTTCCTGCGGGGTCGGACGAGGTTCGCGAGTGCTCGCGACCCGCGAGGTCGGGCGTGGGAGGACGTGGGAGGACAACGCGGGACGACGCGCCATGCAAACGCAGATGCAAACTGAAACGCGAATTAGGCGCGAACCTCGCGGGTCAGAGGTTGCTGCCGACGACGAGTAGAGCACCTGCGATGCGCGCGCGCGCGCAACCGCTCGGCGTGTTGCGTCGTGCTCGTGGCCACGACGCGCCTGATCGCGTCACGCGCCCGCTGACTTGCCCGCCTTCGGTCGGTCGAACTGGCGCGCGACCTTCTCGAGCTCGAAGCGCTCCGGCTCCCACCTCCCGAGCCACCTCCGCTGCGCGCGCTCGTCGGCGCTGGTCGGCTTCCCCTTCTCGATCAGCGCCACGCACTCCTCGTATCCGCCGACGCCGCCGCAGTCCTCGAGCGGGAAGGCGCGCGCGCCGCCGACGATCTTGCGCTCGAAGACCTCGAACAGCTCCTGCCCGCCCTCCAGGCTCACCTCGTGCTCCCAGCCGTCGCCGAAGTCGTAGAGGTACAGACATCGCCGGTGCGGACCGAAGTGCGTGTCGAGGGGCACGCGCTCGGCGTCAGGCATCCCGGGGTAGTCCTCGTCGGGCACGCCTGCGAGCGGGTTCGGGCCGATCGCCTTCGCGTAGAAGCAGTAGAGGTGGGAGTTCTTCCAACCGCAGGCCACCTGGATCGCCTCATGCAGCCCGGCGAATGTTGCGTCCGGCCGGATCAGGAACCGCCGCCAGATCGCGGGGCGGGCATGCTGCAGTTCGACCTTGAACTGGAGGTAGGTCGGCACCCCCTGATGGTAGCCCGAGGTGCGTAGGGATAGGTCGCCAGCTACGCCGCCTGGCCCCCCCGCGACCTGCCGGTACGGGCTAGACTTGCCCCTGAGGTCCACTGGTGTGGCACCACACCATGCGAGCGGTGCGGTGCCCGGGAAGCCCAGTGGACTCTCTCTCCCTCGGGACCGGCGGTCGCAAGGCCGTCGGTCCCCCTTCCCGCCGCGCGGCTACCCCCGCGAAGCCGGCCTTCGCTCCTCTCCCTAGCCAGCGGTTCCGAACCGCTCGCGCATGTAGTCGAGCGCCTCTTGTTCGGCAGGGTGGATGGTTTTCTGTGTGCCGACGATCCGCCGTGACGCATCCAGCACCATGGTCCTGGAGTCTTGGTCCCGCGAGGCGAAACGCCCAACCGCCAGCTTGAACGACTGCAGCGTCGGGACATCCATGCTGGCGAGCAGCTCGCCGATCGACTCAAGCGAGAGGCGCGAGTCCTTCGTGATGGCAACGCACGTGTCCCGGATGATCGACTTCTCGGCAGCGCGCAGTTGCCCGTCGGCCTTTCCCACGTAGAGCAGAATCCGGAGCGTGTCGTACTCGCCCTCGAGGAGTGCGTCCCGGCTCCGCTCCAGCGAGCCCTCGTACTTGTGCGTCAGGTACGCCGGTACGTCGCTGATCACCTCTCCGGTCTCCTCGTCGACGCACTCGATGATGCGGTCCGTCCGGAATGTCCGCGTCGCGTTCCTCAAGAGGCAGCGACCCATCAGCATGGTGGTCCCGTCGAGCCGCCCAAACTGACGAACCTCCACGGCCCGTTCCGACTTCTTGCCGGCGCCATCCACATAGCGGAGCCTGAGGCGCGCCCTGACCGGGATCGGCTGCTCGACTTCCCAGAAGCTCCCCTCCGACGCGTCCCTGTCGACCGGGGTAGTCGAGTCGGTGGTGGCTCCGCCCGCCCGTTCAGCCGCCTCGGCCGCACTCTCGGCCCCAGCCGACCGCGCAGCCTTCGCCTGCGGCGCGCGCTGCAGGACAACCTTGCGGACGAACCAGATGGCCAGCGCACCTAGCACGACGAATGAGAAGCAGACGGCCCCGAGGAAGAGAAGAAAGGTCGTCATGGGGCGCGCGCCTCGGCTCGGTGCGACATTCCGGCCGACCGCCAGCCTACGCGCGGCCAGCAGCCATGGCACGCAGGCGCTCGACGATGTCGTGCATCAGCGATGTGTACCCCGCGGCCTGCGAGCGGCGATAAGCCTGCGAAGCCCGATGTGTATCCCGCCTTCGGGATCAGCGGTCGCAAGGCTGTCGGTCCCCCTGCTTGCTACGCCGCGCCTGCGCTCTGCCCGGCAGCCATGACCGGGGCCAGCGGCAGCTCCGGCAACACCGCCAGCGCGCCCTCCACGTCGAGCAGCCTGGGGTCGGTGTAGACCGACATCGTGAGGTCGATCGTGCTGTGGCGCATCGCTGCCTGCGCTATGCGGGGCTGCACGCCGCCCTGGCTCAGCAGCGTGGCGAAGCTGTGCCGCAGGCTGTGCAGGCAGACGGTCCTGCCGCGCTCGTCCCGCTTCGCGATCCCGGCGAACCGCAGGTCGCGGTCGAACACCTTCAGCGCGGCCTGCGTGACGTTGAACAGCCGGTTTGCCCGGGCGCGACCCGCGATCCAGGCGGCAAGGTCTTCGCGCAGGTCTCCCCGCAGCGGGATCGAGGAGCCCTGGCGGTTCTTCTCGTTCTTCGCGTCGAGGATGAGCCGGTCGGCGACGAGATCGCAGACCCGCAGCGACGCCAGCTCGCCCAGGCGCAGCCCGGTCAGCACGAGCGTCTTGTACGTCAGCGCCCGCTCGCGCCCGAGCGCCGCCAGCTTGGCGACGGTCTCGGGCCGCAGGCGTGCCCCGGGCTGGTTCTTGCGCCAGCCACGGTTGAATAGGAGAGATTCCTCGAGCGGGCGGCGGCGTGCGGCGTCCAGGAGGCGCACCAGCTCGTCTGGCGTGAGCGCCCGCGGCTGGCGGCGTCGGTCGGCGTGCTCGTCGGCCCGCTGCACGCGCGCGATCGGGTTCGCCACGAGGCGCTCCGTGTCCACGCACCAGTTCAGGAACCACTTCAGCGAGTTCAGGTAGCAGTTCCTCGTGCGCGCCGAGCGAGTGGCGTTCACCGGGCTCGTCAGCCACCGCTCGACCGGCTCGCGCTTCACGTCGGCGAGCGTCTTGAAGCGGCATCCCTCGATCACGGCCGTGAGCTGGTGCTGGACGTTCGTGTGGTGCGTCGGCGGGGGGTCCCAACGTGCGCGATCGGTGGCCCGATGGGGACCCATTTCCTCAATACTGTGACTCATTATAGTGAGAAATGCGACCGACGCTTTAGCATCTAATACCATTGCTGGCTTATTGACTCTTTCCCATGGCGTCCTCGGCTTCGTTCTACCCGAGGACGGATCGTCATCCTGGATCATCTCCCGGGGGCAGGCCTACGACGACTCGCGCCGGAACTCTGTCCGCGCGGGCGCGCAGCAGCGCGGTCACCACGCCGAACGACGCTCTGAGCACGCCATTTCGGCCTCGGCCGAGTTTTCGGACCACACGCGCCCGAGCACCGGCTCCGGCGTCGTCCGATCCGTCGACCGCCTGGGCGGGATGCTCCGGTACTACCACCGCGCTGCCTGAGTCGAATCGAACCCACCCTGCGCCTGACGACTCGCGCGGGAACTCTGTCTGTGTGCGCGCGAACTCGCTCGCTCCCGACCCCGTTCGGCGCTTTCAGCAAGCCGCTTCGACCTCGGCTGAGTTGTCGGATCCTACGCGCGCAGCTGCGCGGTCACGAGCACGACCAGCCCGGTCAGCACGCCGTTTCGGCTTCGGCTGGTGTTTCGGACCACACGGCCACACGGGACAGGCTCAGCACTACGAGCTCACGCACCAACCAAGGCTAGAACTCGCTGGCCCATTAGGTGCGTTATAAAGAGCCGCAGCGCAAACTCTGGCCCAACCAGGTCCGCCTCTTGCACGCGTTGCTCATCCAGTACCGGAGTGTAGAATATGTCCTTCATGCCACTACTGGTAGCAATACTAAGTCGCAGATTCGGAAATGGGCTATGGTCAACGATATACTCGCTAGCGTAGTTGAACATTCCAAAGGAATCAGCATCCTGAACAATCTGGCTTACCACTCGGAGATCAACTGAACCAAAGCGCTGTCCGTATACAATGTCCCCATATGCTTCTATGTGACCATCGAAGTGAATACTGATGTCGAATGTTGGAATGTCCTTCCCCCGATCGCTGTTAACTAATCTCACGACCACGTCTGAGGCCGAATACACGTGCGCCTTTGGTGAATTCTGTTGTGCTGTCGCCGCCCCAGTTTCTACCGCGGGCATCTCGACTTGGTCCGATGCCGAGATGGATGCACTTGTGGTGCCGTGCTCGGATCCAGTCCGCACTGCAGGCACTGCGCAAGCGAGCACGATGCAAGGTAGTAGCAGGACACTGAGTAATCGCCGTCCGTCCAATAGCGCGTTCACGATCGCAACCTCCGCGTTGTCACGCCATCGCAGTTCGGAAGTCTCCGGTGCTGTTGCATTAACTGTTGCTGCCCGGGCATGCCCACTGGCTCCGCCACTTCTCCCTGACCTTGGCATCCTTGATCCACGGCACCGTCGCCATGGGCCTGAATGCCATGAAGATGTCCCTGAAGCTCAGCGTCCGCGTCACCAACCCCGCGATCACTCCCGGGGTTCGACGAATCCCGGCGTACTTCAGCGACATGTGCGGCCGCACGAAGTCGTAGTACACGCGCAGCAGGTCGAGCATCTCCCTCAGCTTCTCGCGTGTCTTCGCCGCGTTGTTCGTCCTGCGCTGCAGGCAGGGAAGCGAGCGGCGCATGAGTAGGTTCAATCTCTCGATGAAGGCCGTGTTGATCTTCCGCGAGACCGTGCAGCGCTTGCGGGCCGCCTCGAGTTGCCAGGTCGTTCCGTGGACGAGCTTGTTGCGCACGCGGATCACGCGGCCGCGCCGGATGAGCTTGCCCGACTCGACGTGCACGCACGTCGGGCCCCAGCTGCGCTTGAAGGCCCAGGCGTAGAACTGGAACGGATCGGTCACGATCAGGATCCGGCCCTGCCCGTGCGCGCAGCGATCGCGCGAATCGCGCGCCAAAAGCAGGGCATTCCTGCGCGTGCGGCCGCCGACCTCCGTGCTGAGCCAGAAGCGCGAGCCGACCTCGATCATGGCGAATACGAAGGCGCGCTTCTCCTTGTCCCAGACGTAGCCGCGAACCTCGTCGGCCTGCAGCTCTTCGGCATGCAGGTCGCGCGCAACCGCGTCGAAGAGGCGCCTCGACGCGCGCCCCGCGCGCTCGACCCAGCGCGTGACGGTGGACGGCGCGACGTGCTCGGCGCGTGCGAGTGCTGCCTTGCTGGAACCTTCGACGCTCATCTGGACCACGCGGTCGAACCGGGAGGGGGAACTCCGCAGGCGATGATAGACGGTCCCGCTGCGCGCGGTGAACGTGTGGCCGCATTTCCTGCAGCGGTAGCGGCGCTGCGTCCCGGTCCTCGTACACAGCAACGAATGGCGCACGATGCGGGCCGGCACGCGCGCCGCGTGGGTCTGGTTGGAGGGGCAGGTGGACTTCGGGCAACGCTTGGGGAGGATGGCTTGGGTCATGGTCCAAGGCATCCGCAGCGCGGCCTCCCCGAGGGGGTCGCGCGTGGCCGTTTCGATCCCGAGGGTCGAGTTGCGGCGGAAGAAGCGTCTCCGTTTGGACTTGCGCTCGCCCAGCAACACTTGGCGAGCGATCTGCCCGTGCTCCACTCCAATGGACTTACGCGCGGCGGCGGCGGTTTCGGAGCCGATCCGGGTCTGGGGTCGCGCCCGGCGAGCGCGTTTTGGGGCTACGGCCCCGCGTTGAACTCGCGCTCGAACCCCGCAATCTGCGAGAGCAGCTCGTCGAAGCTCGGGGGCGGCTCGAAGAACATCGCTTCGCGCATGGCCTCGTAGTCGCTGCGCCACGCGTCGAGATGCTCGTCGCGCGGCAGCAGTCGAAGCGTGCCGCGTCGCAACGACTCGCGCGCCTCCTGGCTCTTGCGGAAGAAGACGCTGCGGTGCGCGGCGACGGCCTCGAAGAGCGGGATGTCCGCCGCCGCCCTCGCGCCGACACCTTTCGCGATCAGGCAGCCGAGGTCGTAGTAGTGCCGCGAGAGCCGGGCCTTGGGTCCTGAACCGGAACTGCGCAGGCGCTCCTCGTGCAGCAGCATCGCCTTCTCCCAGAAGGTTCGGATCGGTGCGACTGTCGGCACTGGAAAGCCGGTGCCTGGCAGCTCCGAGGGGAACACCTCGGCCACGTAGGCGAGAATCTCGGGGCGCTCGAGCGGCTCGGTGTCCGAGCGCGCGCCGAACTCGATCTTGACCACGGGGCGCACGTAGCCGTCGTGCTGGAACTCCGATGGATACTTGAGCAGCAGGGTCTGGCGGTCGGAGTCGTCCGGATCCAGTCCCAGGCTCCAGCCTTTGGGTTCCGGGCGGCGTCCGGCGATGTGATCCGAGAGCGACTGGAGCAGCTCGTTCTCGACGAATTCCTGGCAGCACCGCTGGAGTGCGGCCAGCCGACGGTCGCGTTCCTTGCCCGAGGATGCTCGCTCCGGAGACGCCTCGCCCCCGAACCCGAGGTGGCTGCGCGCGATGACCACATCGAGGTCCTCGGAGAAGCGCTGGATGAGCTTCCATCCCTTCGAGAGCGAAGTTCCACCCTTGAAGGTCAAGCTCGCCCCTGTGGACGGCAGCGCGAACAACTCGCGCAGCGTCCAGCAAACCCAGAAGTCCTTCTCGATGCTCGCGGGGATGATTCCGAGCTTCGCGGAAGCCTGCTCGCAGATCAGCTTCCGTCGCGGCCCGGTCAGCCCGAGGTAGGCGTCCACGATCAGGCCCGCCCGGCCTTCGAGGCCGGAATCCGGGCCAGGACTCCGGCGACCCAGGCGGGGGCATGGCGCGCATCCTCGAGCAGTTGGCGACACTCGCGGGGCGAGAGGCGGCGGCGCAGCTTTTCGACGATCTCCTGATCGACGCGCTCCCGGCCCAGCCAACGCAAGGCCTGGATGACCGTGCCGCTGATCCGGCCGGCGGTCGCCATTTGGCGCGGGGTCGTGCGCTTCAGGATCACCTCGCGCTTGCCGACGCGGATGCGGCGAGCCCTGCCGTCCGTGAGAAAGACCATGCGCATCGGCACCTGGTCGGAAAGGCCGAGCAGGTTGGCCGCGTGCGCTCCCGACGGGAGCAAGCGGATCCCGTCGCGCCGCTGCAGGGCTTCGACGACGGCTTCGGCGCTCGTCGCCAGCACTCCGATCGCCGGGTCCTCCCTCGGGATCGCGTAGAGGCCTCGCGCGGCTCGCCGGAGGCTGCCGTCCCGTACGCTGCGGCTGAGAGCCTGCCGAACGGCCGCTGCCTCACCGAGATGGGCAAGATCGCGTGTGGCGAGCACGGCCCCGGCGCCCGCCGAGCGCAGCTCTTGCAGGATTCGGTCACGGAGGGCCTTGGGAGTCTTCGTCACGGAGTTCTGTCACAAAAAGTGGTCTATTTTTGTGACATGAGCAAGGGGCGGTGGGCGCTTTTCCCGCAGCGACATGCCCAGGACATCGCAATTAAACCGGGCCGCCAGCCGATGCAAACACAGATGCAAACCGAAAACACGCCGCGCGTAACCCGTTGCCCTGTATAGCCATCTGACCGACGTCCCGCAGCCTCCGGAGCAAGAGGTCGTGGGTTCGAATCCCGCCGGGTGTACCAACCCCATCGCGCTCGCGGCGCGCCAGCAGGAAAAGACCGTGGCCGGCGAGCGCTCGCCGGCCACGGTGTTTCGTGAGTCGCACCCGCTCGCGCGGATGCGACTCGTCGACTCAAGTCAGCTCAGGGCTGCCAGACGACCACGGCTGCGTTCGACACGTTGAACCGGTTCGCGAGAACCGGGCAACCGGGGAGCAGCACCGTGGTGTCGCGGTAGTACACCTGGTAGTAGCGCGTGTCGCCCGGCAGGATCGGTGCAGCCAGTGCTGCCGACCGGACGGGGATGCTCGGATCGCCGACGCCAGGAGCCGTGATGCTCCCGCCGCTTGCGATCTTGATGTAGAGGCGCTTCACAGCACCGGCCGCGCAACGGACGCCGTGGCCGAAGGCGATGCCCGCGTTGAAGGCCGAGCCCTGGATCAGCACGGAGCCGACGGACGCATTCTCGCCCGCGGTCGTGAAGACCAGGCTCGAGCTCGAGACCGACGCCGTGCCGGAACCCGTGATGGAGGCACCACCGGTCGCCTGCTGGTTGTCGCAGCCGCGGTTGGAACCCGTCGGCGGGTTGGAGCACGGGCACAGGCTGATGCCCGGGTCGCCCGGCGTGCAGGTGTAGGTCGCGGGACCGAAGGAGCAGTTCACGCGCACGCAGAACGTGCCCCAGGCACCGGAGTTGATGCCAGTCAGCACGGTTGGCGGGACGGCGCTCGCGCCCGGGTTGGCCAGGTTCGCGACTCCGCCCGTGTTGTTTCCGAAGAGCCAGGAGCGAGAGAGCCAGAGGGAGTTCTCGTCGGTCGGGGCCACCCAGTTGCCCACCGCACAGGACTCGTGTGCACCGGCAAAGAAGTAGCCCGTCACCGTGATGGGCGACGGGAGCACGACCGTCACGTACGTGTCGGTGTCCACGTTCGTGACTGCCGAGGGAACCTGCACCAGCAGGGTGGCATCCGAAGGGTTGCCGTCCTGCAAGGGGCCGTCGGCGTAGACCAGGATGTCCGTCGGCGTGCCGTTGGGCGGGCTGGACCCCGCGTACGCCATCGAACCGTACATGATGTCCACCGAGTCGATCGTGGTGGTGGTGCCGAGGGCGCCGAAACGATTCAGCCAGACGTTGTCCGAGGCGCCGCCAAGGCTCCAGATGTTCTCCGTCGTGCCGTCGTCCAGGGCCTCGCACGGCGCAGGAGCCGGAATCACGTCCAGCGTGAACAACCCGGCACCGGGCGCGCTCGCGATGGGGTAGGTCCCGATCTGCATCGTGTAGACCGAGCCCGCCGTCACGCTCCACACGATGGTCGAGGAGAAATTCGGACACGAGTCGTCGGCACACGCCAACGCCGAGCCCGGGATGGGGCAGCCGGCGCCGAGGTACGCGGCGATCTTGGTGTCGATGCCCGAGAGGCAGGTGCTCATGACCGCGAAGCCCGTGCTCGGAGCGGTCCACTCGAACCACACGTCCGTGGCGATCGAGGTCGTGTCGTAGAGCCTGCAGATCGATTCGGTCTGTCCGTCGCAGGAGGTCGTGGCATTCGAATTGTCGAACGGGAACGCGCCCAGTCCGGCGACCAAGGTTGGGGTCGAGCAGTCGTCGTCTCCGACGGTCGGGACCGGCTGGCTCACGTTCAGTGTGCCGATGCCAGCAGGTCCGCCCGGCCAGGAGCCGAGCTGGACCGTGTAGATCTGGCCCGCCGTCGCAGTGAACACCGCAATCGACTCGCGCCCGCATCCGTCGTCGTTGCAGGCGATCGCCGTGCCGGGCACGGGGCAACCGGCGCCGGCGTAGACGGCGATCTTCGAGTCGTGCACGCTGCCGCAGTTGTCGACGATCGTGCAGCCGCTGGCCGGGGCCGTGAACTGGAACCAGGCGTCGGCCGCGATCGCCGTGCCCGCGTACAGGTTGCAGAGCGGCTCGGTCTGGCCCTGCGCGCCCGTGGTGGCGAGCGAGTTGTCGTAGGGGAACGATCCCAGGCCGATCAGGATCGGGCTCGCGCAGTCGTCGTTGGCCGCGCCCGCTGTGACGTTCATGTCGAACGTTCCGTCGCCGGTGTTGGTGCCGTAGCCGCCGACCTGCAGGAGGTAGCTGCTGCCGGACGTGACCGCGAACGTGATCTGGCTCATGTAGGGGCCGCAAGCGTCGTCGTTGCAGGCGAGCTCGGTCCCCGACACCGGGCATCCGCCGCCGGCGTAGGCCGCGATCACCGAGTCGGTCAGGGCGCCTGCCGAGGCGCACAGCGACATGGTGCAGGCGCCGCTCGCGGGAGCGGTCCACGAGTACCAAAGGTCGAGCGACGCAGCGTTGCACGCCGCGCTCTGCTGCGAGCTGGTCGTGGCGCCGGTCGTGTCGAACGCGAACGTCCCCGCCCCGGCGATCGCCGTCGGCGTCGCGCAGTCGTCGTTGGGGATCGTCGTCGTGACGTTCATGGTGAACGAGCCGCTGCCGAAAAGGCCGCCGTAGCCGCCGACCTGCAGCATGTAGGTGCTCCCGGCGCTGACCGCGAAGACGATCTGGCTCAAGTTCGGCGCGCAGCCGTCGTCGTTGCACGCGAGCTCGGTCCCCCAGAGCGGGCACACGCTGCCGGCGTAGGCGGCGATCACCGTGTCGGTCAGGGTTCCGCCGCCGCCGCAGGTCGACATAGTGGCCGCGCCGGTCGAGGTCGCGGTCCAGGCGTACCAGACGTCGAGCGTCGCATCGGGGCAGGCCGCGCTCTGCTGCGCGTTCGTCGAGGCGCCCGTCGTGTCGAAGGCGAAGGGCCCGGATCCGGCGATCGCAGTCGCGGTCGAACAGTCGTCGTTCGACGGCGCGATCATCGAGTGTGGCCGCGAACCGAGGCCGCCGCTGGCAGGCAGGCCCGCAGCCGCGCTGGTTCCAGGGAGCGCGTGCTTCTGTGGCCGAGCCTGGGCCTTGAAAGGCTTCTGCGCCGTCTTCGGATTGTCCGAAGCCGCGAGCGCGTCCGGCGAGGCGAACGTCCAGGTGGAGGCTGCGAGCAGACAGGTGACGACGAGGGGGAGTCTCATGGGGAGTCTCATGGCGTGTCGATGCGGGGGTTTAGGAAGGAGGAGGCCAGCGCAGCCAAGCGCGGCCGGGCAGGAGTCTTGGGTCCACCCTTGGATGCCCGAGCCTACATGGCCGCGCGGATTTCGGGTGTCTCGGGCTGGTAACTCGCTCTCCCTCGGCGCGTGGCCGAGGCGTCCGCGAAGGCCGGCCGCCGCTGCGGGGCCCTACGGCGACCAGAGGATGTCCAGCTGCTGCGTGATGTTGAACATCGCCCAGCCTGGACAGCTGCCCAGCACGATCGGATCGCGGTAGTAGACGCCGTAGTAGCTGTGCGTGCCCGCCGCGATGGCCTGTCCGAGCGCCGCCGAGCGCACGGACAGTCGCGGGTCGCTCGCCTCGGGCGCCGTGACGGAGCCGGCCACCGCCGTCTTGACGTACATGCGCTTCAAGGAGCCCGAGAGGCAGCGCACGCCCTGGCCGAACACGATGCCCGTCGGCAGGACGTCGCTGCCCTGCAGCACGATGCTGGGCGTCGCCGAGACCGCGTTGTCGGCGATCAGCGTCACCGTGTCGTAGCTGAGCCTGGCGATGCCCGTGGCCGTGAGCCGCGCACCGCCCGCACCCGAGCTGTTGTCGCAACCCACACCGCGCACCGAGGGCGTGTTCCCGCACGGGCAATCCATCACGCCACCGACGAGGGGCTCGCAGATCGGCACGCCTGGTTCGCCGCAACCTTGCGGGTTGGCCCATTGCGCGATCGAGCTCGCGGACTGTCCTCCCGCTGCGCTGAACGACCCGCCGACGTACAGCGCGGAACTTTCGCCGCTTCCGAAGGCCGCGATGGCGTAGCCCGGGCCATTCAGGCCGCTGCCGAGCGCCGACCAGCCCGATGCGTCGTACTTGGCGATGCCGGCCGCCGCGACTCCGCCCGCCGAAGCGAAGGTGCCCGCCACGTAGAGCGCGCGCCCGCTGCCGTCGTCGAAGACCGTCAGCGCCGCAACCCGCGTGCTCCCGCCCCCGCCGAGGCCGCTGCCCAGCGCGGACCAGGCGGATCCGTTCCACTTCGCGATGCGGTTCGCCGAGACGCCGCCCGCCGACGTGAAGCTGCCGGCCGCGTAGAGCGCGGGTCCGCTGCCGTCGTCGAAGGTGCACAGCGCATCGACTTGCCCGCCGATGCCGCTGCCGAGGGCTCTCCAGGTCTCGCCGTCCCAGCGGGCGATGTTGGTCGCCGCTATGCCGCCTGCGAGCGTGAAGTAGCCGCCGACGTAGAGCGCCTCTCCGCTGCCGTCGTCGAAGACGACCAGCGCGTCGACCTCGCCGTCCGTGCCGCCGTCGGGCGTGGTCCAGGCTGCGGATTGCGATTTCCGGATGTGCGTCCCCAGACCGGGGAAGTAGCCGCCGGCGTAGAGCGCCGGTCCGCCGCTGTCTCCGAATGCCGCGAGCGTGCGGAAATCGAATCCTGTCGCGCTGCCCAAAGGAATCCAACTCGTGCCATCCCACTTCGCGAGCCCGAGCGCGAACTGCCCGTCCATCATCTCGAAATCGCCACCCGCGTAGAGCGCGGGCCCGCTGCCATCGTCGAATCCGAGCAGCGTGTGCACCGCACCATTCGTCACGCCGGATCCGAGCGCGGACCAGGCGGAGCCGTTCCACCTGGCGATCCCGTTGACGGAGAGGCCTCCGGCGGTCACGAATCCGCCGCCTGCGCACAGCGCGGGCCCGGCCCCGTCATCGAAGACGGCCAGGGCACGGACGGAAGCCGTCGCGCCCGCCTGGCCAGGGAAAGTCGGCTGCCAGGCCGGATTGCACGCGAGGGAAGCTGGCGTGTTCGATCCGCCGTGATGGTGGTGGCAGGCGAGCAGAGCGAGTGCGAGCGCAGAGACGCCGAGATGCGTACGAGCGATTGCGTGGAACTTCATTTCAACCCTTGCACTCGCAGGCCTGTTCGAAGCCTGCGTGCGCCGAGGATTCCGATGGTAGCACCCTTCGCGGTTCCCGAATGGCCCTTCGAGATGCCGGTTTTGTCGTAGAGCCCTCGCCCGGGCCCCGGGCGCTGCGAGAATGGCAGGTCCCCGCTCCTCGTCCGACCAGGATCGAGCTCCTCTGCCCCCAAGTGCGAACATGCAGCGCGTCCGCCAACGGTCCGAGCAGTTCTCGATCAGCACGAGCTTCTCGCAGCGCGCGTGGATGCCGCCGCCCGGCGGGAAGATCCCGCTCAACTCGCGCTGCGCCGCGACCGGCTCGAGCCGCGCCGGCGTGGGCTGTTCCGGTGCGAGGAACGGATAGAGCAGCGTGATGTGCACCGGCACACCTTGCGCTTGCGACGAGTCGTAGCGCGCACGTCAGCGATCGACGTGCCGCTCGGCCTCGGGCACGCGCACGATCCGTGGAACTCGGCCACGCTGCGCGCCACTCGCGTCGGGACGAGGTCGGCAAGCAACGTGCGTGCGGACTCTTGGCATTCCACGCAGTGAGTGGCGAAATGCGCCAACCATGCGGCCGCCCCTCTCCCGCCGGCAGGTAGGCGTTGCGGCCCTGGTCGTCGGCGTGCTGCTGCTCTGGGTGTGCGTCGCACTGCGCTACCAATCGCTCAGCGCCGCGCCGCTGCACCCGGGGCGCGTGCTGCTGAACGTCGGCCTGCTCACGCTCGGCCACTACCTGATCGGTCGCGCGCTCGCCTGGCTGCTCGCCCGTCGGGAGCCCGTGCCCGGCGATGGCTGGGCCTGGTGCATCCTGCTCGGCTACGGCGCGGCGCCGACCGTGCTGTGGGTCGCGGATCGGCTCGGAGTGCGCGAGGTCGGCTGGGGCCTGCTGGCGGCGCTCGTTCTCGGAGGCCTCGCGCTCGCGTGGATCGAGAGGGGAGCGCGACCCGGCCCGCGCGCCGGCGCGGTTCCCGTGCTGGTGCTGCTGCTGTGCCTGGCCGCGGCGACCCTGATCGGTCTCGATCACGTCGTCTACCTCAGGCCGGATCCGCAGGGCGTCCTGCTCGCTCCGCCCGAGGACAACCTGGCGCACACCGCCATGGCGCTCGAATGGGCGCGGCAGCAGCCGTGCCAGTACGTGCTGAGCTGCTTCACGCCTGAGCCGCTCGGCGCGCGCTATCACTTCCTCACCGATGTGCAGATCGCGGCCTGGTGGAAGCTCTGCGGCGGCGACCAGCTCGACTTCGTCCACTGCGAGCGGACGCTGCTTGCGGGCTTCTCGCTCCTGATCGGCTTGTACCTGCTGGCAAAGGCGCTCTTCGACTCGACGAGCTGGACGCTGGTGGCGGTCGGGTTGTTCGCGGCCTTCCCCTATTGGTTCCTGGACCTCGGCGTGCTGCCCGAGCGCGAGAGCCTGCAGCGCCTGTGGATCTCGTTCACGTACGGAAACGGAGCGGCGCTGGCTGCGGGCTTCCTGGCGAGCGTCTGGAGCTGGCTCCATCGCGGACAGCCCGGGTTCGCGCGCATCGCGCTCGCGCTCGCCGCCGCGTTGCTGCTGGCCAAGGTCTATTTCGCACTGCTCGCCTGCTCCGCGGCGTGCGCCCTGGTGCTGTATCTCCGGCCGCGTGCGTGGGCCTTGTGGCTGGGAATCCTGGTGCTGATCGGCCTGGGAATGATCGCCCTCCAGCCGCACGGACCGGGCATCCTCGCCTTCCAGCCCGAGTGGGCGCCGGGCCGGTTCTGGTCCGATCTCTGCAGCTATCGCGGACCGTTCGTGCGCGATGGCCGCTGGCTGGCGAACTTCGTCGATTGGATCGAGGTCGGGCTCGCCGTCCTCTTCGTCGGCGCGATCGGCGCCGGAATGGCGCTGCGGCGCTGGTGGCCGGAGAGCCTGACCGGCAGGTCGCTGGTCCTGGTGGTCGCCTGCAGCTGGGCCGTCTTCCTCGCCTATGTCTCCTTGCTCTGGTTCGTCAACCCGCACCAGAGCGCCTTCCAGTTCCTGCCCTGGCTGGCGGTGCTCTCGGTGCTCGCCGGCATCGTCGGCGTGCGCGCGGCGCTCGAGCGCTGGCTCAGCGACCGTCGTGCCCTTCGGCTCGGCCTGGCCTGCGCGGGCATCGTGACCTGGGCAGCGGTCCTGGGCAGGGCGTACGTGGAGACGGATGGCTTCGCGAAACGCCAGTGGACGGCGTTCCCGTTCGCCACCGAGAGCTGGGAGGTGCTGACCTGGCTGCGCACGCAGTCGCCGCCGACCGCCCGCGTCCTGGCGCCCTTCGAGTCGCCGCTGCTCGACTCCATTCCGTCCCCCTACGCGATCAGCGGCGTCGCCGGCCGGCGCGCGGTGGACGAGCACTTCACCTTCGCCATCTGGTTCCCGGGCTACGCCGAGCGCATGGCCGAGCGCAAGCAGAAGCTCGCGCAGTTCTACCGCGATCCGCGGCCCGAACTCCTGGCGACGCTGGTCGCCGAGTGGAGCCTCGACTACGTCGTGTTGCCCACGCGCGCAGCGGCGCAGATGCCGGCCGAGCTGGGTCACACGGTCTGTTCCAATCCGAAGTGGTCGCTGCTCGACGTGCGCAAGCGCTGAGTGCCGATGGAACCGATCGCAGCCGAGGACCTCGCTGCGCTGCACGGCGCCGTACGCAGGCTCGAGCATCCCAGCCTGGCCGCACGCCTGACGAGCCTGCTTGGCACGCCGATCGAGGGCGCGCTCGAGCGACTCCCGCGGGGCTGGCAGGAGAAGGTGCAGGACGCCAGCCGCGCTGCGCTCGAGCGCGCACTGGCGCTGGCGCTGAAGACGATGGACGAGCGTCCCGCGCGCTTCCCCGCACTGGCCCGACGGCTGCACGGCGCCGCGGTCGCGGGCACCGGCGCCGTCGGCGGCGCCTTCGGCCTCTTCGCGCTGCCGATCGAGCTGCCGATCACCACCGGGATCATGCTGCGCGCGATCGCCAGCATTGCGCGCGGAGAAGGCGAGGACCTGCAGCAGCCCGAAGCGCGGCTCGCCTGCCTGCAGGTCTTCGCGCTCGGCGGCCCGGCGCGCAGCGACGATGCGGCCGAGACGGGCTACTTCGCGGTGCGCGCGGCCCTGGCGGGCGCGCTCTCGGAGGCCAGCACCTACCTGGCGCAGAAAGGACTCGCGGAGGAAGGCGCGCCGGTGCTCGTGCGCCTCGTCGCGCGCATCGCGCAGCGGTTCTCGGTGCAGGTCGGCGAGAAGCTCGCGGCCGAGTTCCTGCCGCTGATCGGCGCCATCGGCGGGGCGACGGTCAACCTCGTCTTCATCGACCACTTCCAGTCGATGGCGCGCGGCCACTTCGCGCTGCGGCGGCTGGAACGGGCTTACGGAGAGGAAGTGGTGCGTTCGGCCTACGCACTCGCCTCTCGCTCCTGAGACGTCTGCGGGCCCCTGGGCGGGATTCTCCGGTTTCCCGCAACGCGCCCTTCCTGCGCCGGGGTGCGATCAGGATGATGTGCCCGGACCTTGGTCCCTGTTTCCCATCTCGGAGTCGTGGCAAAGGCTTCGGAGGCGGATGGGCTAGGAACTCGCGAGTCCACGAAGCCCCGGGCTCTTTTTGGCTCCGGTGCGGATGCGCTCCCGACGAACTACCCCACGGCACCTCCTCGCCCGTCCGCATGACGCACCACGACGACCCCCGCATCCCGCGCCAGGCCACAGCACGCGTACTGCCCAGCACCGCCGACTGGAAGAGCGCCGTGGCGCAGTTCCAGACGCCCTCGGCCTGGCGCGCGAGCTGGCAGATCCTCGACACGCTCGTGCCCTACGCGGCGACCTGGTACCTGATGTACCTCAGCCTGCAGGTCTCGATCTGGCTCGCTCTGCCGCTGGCCGTGCTTGCGGGCGCGCTGTTGATCCGCATCTTCATCATCCTGCACGACTGCGGCCACGACTCGTTCTTCCGCTCGCGCCTGGCGAACGACATCACCGGCTTCTGCGCCGGGATCCTGGTGATGACGCCCTACTTCCACTGGCGCTGGGAGCACGCACTGCACCACGCCACTTCCGGCGACCTCAGCCGGCGCGGCACCGGTGACATCTGGACGATGACGGTGGAGGAGTACCTCGCCGCCTCGCGCGGGAAGCGCTTCGCCTACCGCCTGGCGCGCAATCCCTTCCTGCTGTTCCTCGTCGCGCCCGTGTACCTGTTCGTGTTCCGCGAGCGCTTCCCCGTCCGCAGCGCAGGCCCGCGCGAGAAGCGCTCGGTCTGGTGGGTCAACCTCGCGATCGCCGGGATGATCCTGGTCATGGGCTGGGTCTTCGGATTCGTGCCCTATCTGATCCTGATGCTGACCGCGATGGCCGTCGCGGGCATGTCCGGCGTGTGGCTCTTCTACGTGCAGCACCAGTTCGAGGACGTGTACTGGGAGCGCGGCGAGAAGTGGGACTACACGGCCGCGGCGCTGCAGGGCAGCTCGTTCTACAAGCTCCCGGCCGTCCTGCGCTGGCTCTCGGGCAACATCGGCTACCACCACGTCCACCACCTCAGCCCGCGCATCCCGAACTACCACCTGGTGCGTTGCCACGAGTCGGCGGCGATGTTCCGCGACGTCAAGCCGCTCGGACTGCGGCGCAGCTTCAAGTCGATGCGGCTGCACCTCTTCGACGAGAGCCGCCGCCGGCTGGTGAGCTTCGGCGAGGCATTGCGTACGCGGCCAGAGGCCAAGACGCCGCGCTGAGTTCGCGCGCGTCCGTGCCTTTGCGCGGATTGAGCCTGCGTTCGCGCTTCGTGCGCGCCTTTCCGTTCCAGGGGAGCGCGTTCAGCTCCTGCTGAACCTGCTCCGGATCGATCCGCGCCCTCGCGCCGGACCCGCACTGGAGGGACCCGCCGGAAACTCGGTCGGGCCGGCAACGGGGCCGCGGATTCCGCGGCCCCGACTCGTTTCGCGGCGCGCGCGTATCATGCGCGGCCCGCCATGCAGGAAACGCGCACGAACGAGAGCCCGCACGCCACGGGCGTCCCGGCGCTGGCCGCCTCCGAGCTCCTGGGCGGCCGCGCGGCGCTGGTGATCGACCTGCGCAGCCCGAAGGAGTTCGCCGAGGACCACGTGCCGGGCGCCGTCAACGTGCCGCTCTTCGACGACGCGCAGCGCGCGCTGGTCGGCACGCTCTACCAGCGCCAGTCGCCGCAGGCCGCCTTCGCCGAGGGGCGCGAGATCGTCGCCGGGCGCATCGCCGAGCTGTGCGCACGCATCGCCGCGCTGGCCGGCGAGCGCCTGCCGCACACGGACCTCGCCGCGCGCGTGCGCGAGGCCAGCGCAGGCGGCATCGAGGAGCTCGAGCGCGCGATCGCGCCGGTGCCGGCCGCGACGCTGCCGGACCGGCCGCTCGTGCTGCACTGCTGGCGCGGCGGGCTGCGCTCGCGCAGCGTCGTCTGGCTGCTGCGCACGCTGGGCCTCGAGCGCGCCTTCGTGCTGCACGGCGGCTACCGCGCCTGGCGTGCGGAGGTCGTGCGCGGGATCGAGAGCTGGCGCGCGCCGCCGGCCTGCGTGCTGCGCGGGCTGACCGGCGTGGGCAAGACGCTGGTCCTGCGCGAGCTCGAGCGTCTGCGCCCCGGCTGGACGATCGACCTCGAGGGCCTGGCGGGTCACCGCAGCTCGCTGCTCGGCGGCGTCGGACTCGAGCCGGTCTCGCAGAAGCGCTTCGAGAGCCGGCTCTTCGAGCGCCTGCGCGCGGCGGCGGGCCCGGGCGTCGTGTTCGAAGGCGAGAGCCGCAAGGTCGGCGACGTGATCCTGCCGCCTCCGCTCTGGCGCGCGCTCTCCGGCGGCCTGAACCTCGAGCTGCACGCCGGCCTCGCGCGCCGCATCGCGGTGCTGAAGCAGGACTACCTCGCCGCGCCGGGCAGCGTCGAGGAGCTCGCGCGCATCCTGCCGGCCATCGAAGAGCGCATGCAGCGGCCGGCCGGCGAGCCCGCGCTCGCCGAGCTCTTGCGCACGGGCCGCGTGGACGAGCTCGTCGCGCTGCTGCTCGAGCACTACTACGACCCGCGCTACCGCCACAGCCAGCTCGGCACGCGCTACGCCGCGAGCTTCGACGCCAGCGAGCCCACGCGCGCGGCGCAGGAGATCGCCCGCTGGATCGAGCAGCAAGCAGGCCTGGGGTAGCGGCGCGCGATCCGATACCCACCTTGGGGACCAGGCCCGATCGCACCACGTCGGCTCAGCGGGGCGAGGTTGAGGCCGCAGGCAGGGACGACTCGAGCAGCGTCTTGGCCTCGCAACAGAGTCTCCGATAATCGTGCTCGTACTCGATTCGCCGTGGCTTCTCCTGCATCGAATTCTCCAGCCGCAGGAGCTCCGCCGCGGCGCCCTCGACCTCACCGTGTCGACGCTGCGCCATGATCCGGAAGGCCAACGCGCCGGGGTTGTCCGGTTCGAAGGCCAGGGCCTGCGTGAGCACTTCAATCGCGGGCCCGAACTGACCCGTGCGGTAGAGCGCCGCCCCCGAAAAGACCCTTAGGTCCGTGCGCTCCGGCTTGATCCTGCAGGCCCGCTCTGCCAATCGCAATGCCTGCACGTAGGCTGCTGGGGTATCGCCGCAGGCTCGGGTGATGCGCCAGCTCCTCGCACACAGCTCGTCAGGATCGTCGCCCTCCCTCCTTGCGAGCCGGATCGAGGCCTTGCGAACGCCGGGTTCGATGGTGAGGTCCGCCTCGATACGGGTGATCAGTTCTGCTGCCGAGAGACCCTGCTCGAACAACGGATCCGCGACCAGATGCGCAGCCGCGAGTTCCGTCCCGGCGCTGGCGCGCCTTTCCGCGCGACCTGCAACAGGAAGTGTTTCCCAGAGAAGCACGCGTCCGTCGTTGTAGCTGTAGCCATCGTCCGAGCCGGACACGAGCAGTGAATCATCGCGGCCGAAGGCGACTGAATTCACGAAGCAGGAAGGTTCGCTCTGGCCAAACTCCTGCTCACGCAAGACGGCGACGCACTGGCAAGTCTGTGTGTCCCAGATCCGGATCGTCCCGCTCTTGTCGCCCGATGCGAGGCGGGCGTCGTCATGGCTGAACGCGAGACAATTCACGCGCGACTCATGGCCATCGAGCACGTGCAGGCATCTCCCTGTCCTGCCTTCGAACACGCGCACCTTCGTGTCGTCGCCACCGAGCGCGAGGCGCGATCCGTGGTTCTCGAATGCGACCGCCTGGACAGTAGACCTGGGAACGGGCAGTTCGGTGACATTTCCTGTGCGCATGTCATGGACGAATGCAACCGGGCCTTCCGGCTGTTCGTCGGAGCGCGTGCCGGCCAGGGCGAGAAGCGAGCCGTCGAAACTGAACGCCAGGGACGCGCAGCTCCAGCCCTTCGGCTGAAACTGCTCTGCCTGAGCATCGCTCTCGCCCTGATGCCAGACCCGAATGATCCCTTCGTCGTTCCCGACCGCGATGGAACTTCCATCCGGACTGAACGCGGCCGCGCGCAGAACCCCCACGCCGCAGCGCGCGGGTTCGATTTCGACGCCAGTCCTCGGATTCCAGGTCCTAACCGTCCCGTCGACCGATGCGGAGAGGAGGTTCGAGGTCGCAGGATCAAACGCGACCGCACTCACCTCATTCGTGTGCCCGAGCAGAACGCTCTGGATCTCTCCCGTTTGCGCATCCCAGACCCAGATCTCGGGCTCGGTGGTTCCAGCCGCGATAAGCGTCCCGTCGCGGTTGAGGGCGACGGAACGGAGATTGCCTCGCACTCCGTTCGCCGAGGCGACGGCACTGGTCTTCGGATCCCAAAGCATGAGCGCCCCGTCCGAACTGCCCGATGCGATGCGCGAGCCGCTCTTGTCGAAGGCGACGCAAAGCACGGGTCCTTCGTTTCCTCGGTGGATGGCCACCGTCTGTCCCGTGCCGGCGTCCCAGACACGCACAGACTTGTCCAGCGAACCCGAGACGACCAGCGAGCCATCCGGGCTGTACGCCACGGAGCACACACCCGCGACGTGTCCCTGCATGGCGAGCAGGTTTTCGCCGGTTCGTGCATCCCAGGTACGCACGGTCCTGTCGTCGGAGCACGAGGCGATGCGCAGTCCGTCGGGGCTGAACGCCACGGATCGCACCTCGGCCGTGTGGCCGCGAAGGACGAAGCTCGCGCCAGTCCCGATGTCCCAGATGCGGACGGTTCGGTCGTCGGAACCCGAGACGATGTGGGATCCGTCGGGGCTGAAGGCCGCGGAGCGCACAGCTGCGGTGTGGCCCACCAGGGTGGCCAGGCAGCTGCCGGTCCGCACGTCCCACACGCGCACGTTGTTGTCGTCGGCCGCGGACGCGATGCACGACCCGTCCGGGCTGAACGCGACGGACAAGAGCCCTCGAGCATGACCGTTCAGATCCTGGAGGTGCTCGCCGGTCGACGCGTCCCAGATGCGGATCGTCCTCGTTGCCGATCCCGTGGCGAGCAGCTTGCCGTCGGGGCTCACACCGATGCCGTACACGACACCTGGGTCCAGCGCCAGCAGCTTGAACTCCCGTGCGCGCAAGTCCCAAACGCCGATGCCGCCGCTTCTCAGGCCGGCGAAGACCCGCGAGCCATCGGGGCTGAACGAGAGGCACAGGACCTCGTGCAGCAGGCCCGTGCAGCGGTCAAGGCTCGTATCCGATTGCAGATGCAGATGGCGCCACTCCCAGCCGCGCAAGTCCTGGCCGCAGGCTGCGAGTCGCCGGCGTGCTTCGCCGCACTGGTTCGCCTGCAGGTTGGACTGGGCAGCGCTGATGTTGGCAAGGTAGCCGCGTTCGATCTCCTGCTGCCTCCCGTGCGCAAGCACGGCCGCGACGGACGCGAGCCCGGCCACGAGCGTGATCGCCCCACCCGCGAGGGACAGCGCCAGCGACCTGTTGCGCCAAATCCATTTCCGGGTTTCGGCCCACGCGCCGACTGCGTGCGCGCGGACCACGCGTCCGGCGGTGTAGGCCGCGATCTCGACGGATAGCTCCACCATGTTGCGATAGCGCGCGCTCCGCTCGCGGGCCATCGCCTTCTCGCAGATCGCGATCAACTCGGGCGGAATCCTCCGGGTGGCGAGCGGCTTGGGCGGACCCCGCTTGATGCATTCGAGGACCCCGCTTGCCGTCGTGCTCTCTCCAGGCCCGCAGTAGGGCGCGTGACCTGTGATCAACTGATAGAGCATCGCGCCGATCGCGTACACATCGGAGTGCGGGCCCATCGCTTCGATGCGACCCAGGGCCTGTTCCGGCGGCATGTAGGCCGGAGTGCCCAGGACGTGCCCGTCCTGTGTCAGGCTCAACTGGTCGCACAGCGCCCGGTCCGCCATGCGTTGCCCGCCCCATTCAGCTCGGCCCGTCTCGGGCCCGGCGCTCAGGCGCCGCGCCAGGCCCCAGTCCATCACGTAGACCTCGCCGAAGTCCCCGATCATCACGTTTGCCGGCTTCAGGTCGCGGTGGATCACGCCGCGCTCATGTGCGAACGCGAGCGCCTCGCACGCGCGCTCGATGATCCCGAGTACGCGCGCCCGGCTCCATTGCGAATCGTTCTGCGCACGCAGCTCGAAGATCTCCGTCAAGGTCCGGCCCTTCACGAGCTTCATCGTGAAGAAGGCACGCCCCTGTGCATCGACGCCCAGCTCGTGAACGGGCACGATTCCCGGGTGGTCGAGCTGGCTCGTGATGCGCGCCTCGTTCAGGAAGCGCGCAAGCTGCCGCGGTGCGATCGGCAGCGTCTTGCCCGAGCGGCCCGGGTGCGCCTGCCCCAGGATCACCTTCATGGCCACGGGGCGATCGAGCTTCCTGTCGCGCACGCGGTAGACCGCGCCCATGCCGCCCTGCCCGACTTCGCCTTCGATCGTGTAGCGAGCGGCGAAATCCGGTTGCGCCGCCAGCTCGGCCAGCGCCTGCTCGACCTGTGCCCGCTGGGCCGCGGCCGAATCGCGTGCGCCCTGCAACGCCTGCTCCACCTCGCCGCAGGCGCACCACAGCTCGCGCAGCTCGGGTTCGAGATTCGGGCGCGCGGCGATCAACCTCTCCAGGTCGACCGACTCCCCGGCCTCGCGCCGCTCGTACAGGGCCTCCACCATTCGCTGGGCGGATGCATAGCGCTGGTCGAGGTCTTCGCGCTGGCTCATCGCGTGGAGACTCCTCCGGGACGCGGGCCTGGATCCGCGGTGAGGATGGGATCCGCCAGCCTAGCCGGAGTCCGGCAGACTCGCCACGGGAGGCGAGAGCCAGCGATTCAGTCCGGTGGAACTCGTCCCTTGCGCAGGTCGAGTAGCAGGCGTGCGACGCGCGGCTTCAACCGCACGCAGCGCATGCGCGCGCTGTCGGGTGACTCCAGGCCCAGCTCCACCGCGATGGTCGTCCAATCGAGGCCCTCGACCTCGCTCGCGAGCAGTGCATAGCGGTCGTCGGGCTCGAGGAATTGGAGCGCGAGGCGCACCCACTCGATCTCCTCCTCGCGTTCCGCACCCCGGCTCGGGCGTAACGACGAGGCCGCGGCCGCACCGAAACCCGAGAGCCGGCTCGAGGTCCCGGCCAGTGATTCGAGGTGCTGACCGCGAGCGCCGCGCGCGCGGCGCCGCTCCTGGTCGATCAGCTCGTTGGTCGCGATCCGCTTGAGCAGGCTGCGGAATTGCGTGCTGTTCTCCGGGACGAACTTCGGGCCCCAGGTAAGGAAGTTGAGCACAGCCGTCTGCGCAAGATCGAGCGAATCCTGCAGATCGCGCGGGCGACCTCCGAGCGCTTTGCGCATCTCGTGGTGCAGCCAGGGCTGCACATCGGAGAGTAGCTGGTCGAGGGCCCGGCGATCGCCAGCGCGCCAGCGCTCGAGGAGCGCGAGCGTGGTGTCGGTCGTCGCGGCGGAGCGCGGGCTGGAGTCCTGGGGCATGATGGAGGCCGGGGGAAGAGCGTACGACGACGGGCGAACGAAGGGGGGCAGAAGGAGAGCAGCTGCCCAGGCGGTTTCGGACGCCAGTTCGGCCGCGTGAAGACTCAGTGCGCCTGGCGGACCCGGCCCTCGTCCTGAACCTTGAGCGGCTCCACCTCCATCGGGTGCGCCTTCGCCCAGGCATCCTGGCGGATACCCGTGACCTGCCAGGAGACCTTCACGCCCGGCTTGTCGGTCTTGATCGCGAAGCGGTTGTCCGCGATCTCTTCCGCGACGATCGCCTCCGCGAACTGCCCTAGGACGGTGAGTTGATAGCGGTAGTCGCGGTTGAGCGCTTCGAAGTACGAGGGCAGGTTCACGATCGCGGAGCCCTTGTCGTCCGTCGTCACGTTGCCGTTGTAGATGTTCATCATGTCCGGGCTCTCGATGCACGAGTGCACGAGGTACTTGTTCACGGGATCGAGCGGGTGATCGATCTTGAACTGCTTGGAGCCTGTGACGGAAAGGCTGCCGTTCACCTGCGCGTGGCCGTTCACCGTGAGCGGACCGTTGTCGACTACGACAGCGCCGTCGAGGAGCGCTGCCAGGCCGGGCCCGTGCACTTCGAGTGCATAGACAGTTGGGTTCGCTGTCGAGGCGTACATGCCGCCGCGCTGATTCCCGTCTCCATGCACGGCGTAGTCACCTCCGAGATAGCCGACCGTTCCCAGGTTCGAGTCCTCTCCGGTGACGCCATGACGGCCTCCGAGCGTGCCGTTGGTGCCGATGACCGTATTGTCGCCGGCAACCGCCGAGAAGTTCTGGTTCGTGCTGTGGCCCCCGACGCCGGCTTGGCCACCGATGAGCCCCGACGTCCCGTTGACCGCGTTGGTGCCCATGATCGAGTTCAGGTTGGCGTCACTGCTCAGGCCTTCGACCCCGCTCTGATGTCCGCCGAGGATTCCCGTCGTGCCCGCCACGGCATTGAGACCGAGGACGGCATCCCTGGTGACGTCGGTTGTCCATCCGCATACGCCATTGTCGGCGCCCAATGCTCCAAAGGTCAGGTTCGCAAGGTTCTGTCCATAGATGGCAAGTCGCTGCGAATTTCCAGTCATGCCTTCGACGCCGTACAGAGAGCCGAGTCTTCCGAGCGTGTCGAGAGACATGTTCTCGCCCAGCACCCCGACGCCCTGCGGTTGAATCGTTTGGCCGTAGACCCCCACCTCGTCTCCCCGGCTTACAATTCCCTCGGTAGCCGAGTTCACGACGATGCCGGCGCCGCCCTGACCGTTTACGAGCAGCGAGTGGGTGAAGACCCTGTTGCTGGTGCTCATCCCCGCGATGCTCAGGTTTCCAGCCATCATCCTTCCGCTGATATTCGTGTTGCCGGACTGCTGGATTCCGGGCGTCGTCGGTTGGAGCAGTACGGATTGGGCAGAGGCTTGGGCCACGAACGCGGCGAGCGCGAGGCCGAGGGCGGGAAGACGCAGGCAGGGCATGTGACGACTCCTTGACGTGGTCAGGCCGCCTCGCAGGCGCCGGCGGCGGTCATGGTTCGGGTTTCGGACGCTTCCGGAGCGCACGACGGGGCGATTCCGAACAGCTCTGGATCGGACTCCGCGCGCGCACTCGGAGATCCTTGAGTTCCTGCCCCTGCGATCGGCTTCGCCGTCACTGGCCCAACGGGATCGCACCCCCCAGGAGGAAGGGGTGTGGCCCCGTGCGAACTGGAACAGAGCGCGAGGCTGGAGGACCCCGTCGCAGACCTGGTCCCCCCTGCCGGCGATCGAGCAGCACGTACGCCCGGGGTAGACTTCCGCGCCCACGTCCCGAGGCCCCCACGTGCCGCGCCGCGAGCTCACCATCCTCTTTCCCGCGTACAACGAGGCGCAACGCATCGTGGGCACGCTCGAGACGACGCTCGCCTGGGCACGCACGCAGCTCGAGAGCTTCGAAGTGCTGGTCGTCGACGACGGTTCGACGGACGGCACGGCCGATCTCGTGCAGGCGCGCTTCGGCAGCGAGGTGCGTTTGCTGCGGCGCGCGCGGCGCGGCGGCAAGGGTGCCGCGATCAAGAGCGGCGTCGAGTCGGCCAGCCGGCCCTGGATCCTCTTCAGCGACGCGGATCTCTCGATCCCCATCGAGGAGTTCGAGAAGCTCTGGAGCGCGGCCGAGTCGGCGCCGATCGTGATCGGCTCCAAGCGTGCGCCCGGCGGTCGGCTCGAGTATCCGGCGCTGCGGCGCTTCCTGGGCGGCATCGGCCAGCAGCTGATCTCGCTGTGCGTGGTCTCGGGTTTCCACGACACGCAGTGCGGCTTCAAGCTCTACCGCACGGATGTCGCGCGCGAGCTCTTCGGCCAGCAGCGCATCGCCGGCTTCGGCTTCGATTTCGAGCTCCTGATGCTGGCCCGGCGCCTCGGTCACGCGGTGCGCGAGGTGCCGATCCACTGCGAACACAAGCTGGGCGGCAGCGTCCGCCTGCGCACGTACCTGACGGTGCTGCTCGAGATCGGCCGGATCCGCTGGAACCTGCTGCTCGGCCGCTATCCGCGCGCCCGGAGCTAGAGCGTGTGCAGCTCGGCGGCCTCGCGCCAGCCGCGCTCGAAGTCCGGCCGCACATCGGCCGGCAGGCTGTCGAGGAAGGCGCGCGCGCGGTCGGGCCGCATGCGGTGCAGGAGGTAGAGGCGCCAGCCGCCGCCGCGCAGGAAGGCCGCGCGCAGTGCCGGCGGTGCCGGGAACGCAGCGGCCGTGCGCAGCTTCGCTTCGTCGTACTGCAGGCCCAGCGCGATCCGTCCGAGGCCCTCGGCCAGCGCCTCGCGCTGTTCCTCGGGCTGCGCCTCGATGCGCGCGAAGCCCTGCGCGAGCTCGTGGCCGAACTTCGGGTCGACGACCAGGCCGAAGCCGCGCAAGCCGAGCTCCCAGCCCTGGCCCCAGGACACGCTCCAGTCCTCGACCACGCCGGGCAGGACGCCCGGCGGCGGGTTGTAGAGCGCGCCGGCGATCTCGGGCGCGAGCAGGCGCGGATCGGTCTTGAACGCGCGCGCGATCCGTACGCGCTCCCGGTCGTTGCCCGGGACGCGGTCGAGCAGCCGCTCGAGGTACTGCAGGCAGTCGTAGCCCTGCGTGTGCACGAGCAGGCGCCAGTTCTCTCTCGCTGCGCCGGGCCGCGCGTCGGCGAGCAGTGCGCGCAGGTCGAAGAGCCCGCCGAGCACGAGCAGCGCCAGGACGACGTTCCCGGCGCTGCGCGCCCGGCCGGCGAGCGATTCGAACGCCGCGGCGCAAAGCAGCAATCCGCCGAACCACAGCGGCGTGAGTCGCAGGAAGTAGAACCAGTTGGCGTGCTTGAACGCCATGCCGCTGGCGAGATAGAGCGCCACGAAGGAGACCAGCCAGAGCACGACGAGTCGCGCGGCGCGCGAGGCACGCCAGGCGGCGACGGCGGCCGCCGTGCATGCCGCGACGTAGAGCCAGTCGAAGCACGTCGCCGCTCGCGATCGCCGAGCCGAAGCCCGAGAGCGCGGCGCCGGTGCTGGTCCGCGGCCCGTCCGACTGCGGTCCCGGCCGGATCGCCGCCAACCCGAGTGCGCCGAGGCTCCAGAGCAGTGGCAACAGACCGAGCAGCAGGCCGGCCGCGGCCCATCCGAGCTCGCGCAGCGCGGGCCGGCCGCGCCGGCAGCACAGGATCCAGAGCGCGGCGCAGGCGCTCGCGGGCGCGGTCTGGAGCGAGAAGTACAGCCCGAACCCGGCGGCGAGGCCGAGCAGCGCGAGCGCACGCGCGGACGCGCGCTCGGCGGCGCCGATCGAGAGCGCGAGATGCAACACGAGCGCGATGAAGAGCAGCGCCTCGAAGTGCGTGCCCAGTCCGAGCAGCGAGAAGCGCAGTTGTGCCGCCGGGCAGAAGACGAACAGCAGCGCGAAGGCCACCGCGGCGCGCTCGCCGAAGTGCGTGCGGCAGAGCTTCCAGCCCGCGAGCAGGATCAGGCAGGTGACCAGCAGCGCCGCGAGCTTGTGCGCGAG
Organism: uncultured Planctomycetota bacterium; assembly: GCA_963829015.1. Taxonomy (GTDB): domain Bacteria; phylum Planctomycetota; class UBA1135; order UBA1135; genus JADJLZ01. Next base: position 724,623 of record CAWHGR010000003.1, read on the forward strand.
CACGTTCTCCCCGACTAGCAGGAAGAACAGCGCTTTCAGGTGCGCGACGACGAACCCGCCGCCCTCGTGGGGCACGTAATTCAGGTCCAGGTAGTCCGCTGGCAGGCCGTCCAGTAGCGCCTTGGCCGACGCGCCCTTGGCCAGCTCCTCGCCGTAGAAGAAGACGTCCGCGCAGCAGAGCACCAGGGCCGCGCGCGTCAGGACGAGCAGCGCGAGCATCCAGGACAACCAGCGGCGCGGCATTCGGGGGGAGGATAGCAATCCGGGTTGTGCTTCAGGCAACCTTCCGGTCGACTGGGGATACTGCCGAAAAGAGACCGGCCATCCGCCGCTGACATGAAGAAATCGACGCTGCTGCTGCTGGCGCTGTGCGCCCTCTCACCCGCTGCCCTGCCGCAGGCGCGCGACCGCGGCGAGATCTGGAAGAAGCTGCTCGAGCGCTTCGACAAGGACGGCGACGGCAAGCTCAGCGCGGCCGAGTTCGATCGCGGGCCGAAGTTCTTCCAGCGCCTCGACAAGAACGGCGACGGCTTCATCGACGAGAACGAGTTCAAGGCCGCGGGTGCCGCTGCGCCGAAGGCGCAGGAGACGCCCAAGACGCCCGAGCCCAGCGAGCTGACGCCCGAAGCCGCGGCCTTCTTCGAGTCGAAGATCCGGCCGCTGCTCGAGCGCTCCTGCTACCAGTGCCACTCCGCGCGCGCCGAGAAGTTGAAGGGCGGCCTGCGCCTGGATTCGCGCGAGAACGTGCTCGCCGGCGGCGCCTCGGGACCGGCCGCCGCGCCCGGCGACGTCGAAGCGAGCCTGCTCGTGCAGGCCGTGCGCTGGAGCGACAAGGACCTGCAGATGCCGCCCAAGAAGCAGCTCGGCGCCGACGAGGTGCACGACCTCGAGCACTGGGTCGCGCTCGGCCTGCCCTGGCCCGCGGGCGCGGGCTCGTCCGCCGCGGCACCGGCCGCGCCCGCGCCGGCGTCCGAGAAGCACGCGATCGACTTCGAGAAGGCGCGCGAGTTCTGGTGCTTCCAGCCGCCGCAGCGCGCGAGCGCGCCGCCCACGAAGGACAAGACCTGGGCCTGGAGCGAGATCGACCGCTTCCTGCTCTCCGCGATGGAGCAGCAGGGCGCGCAGCCCGTCGCCGACGCCGAGCGCGGCGCCTGGTTGCGACGCGTCACCTTCGACCTCACCGGCCTGCCGCCGACACCCGAGGAGCTCGCGAGCTTCGAGCGCGACCGCGGCGAGGGCTCGTTCGCGGCCGCGGTCGACCGGCTGCTCGCCTCGACCGCCTTCGGCGAGCGCTGGGGCCGGCACTGGCTCGACGTCGCCCGCTACGCCGAGTCGAGCGGCAAGGACACGAACATCGTCTACCCGCACGCCTGGCGCTACCGCGACTGGGTCATCGCGGCCTTCAACGCCGACCTGCCCTACGACCACTTCCTGAAGCAGCAGATCGCCGGCGACCTGCTGCCCGCGACGGACGAGGACGAGCGCGCGGCGCACACGATCGCGACCGGCTTCCTCGCGCTCGGCGCCAAGGGCCAGAACACGCGCGACAAGCGCCAGTTCGCCTACGACCTGGCCGACGAGCAGATCGACGCGGTCTCGCAGGGCATGCTGGGCCTGACGGTCTCCTGCGCGCGCTGCCACGACCACAAGTTCGACCCGATCCCGACCGCGGACTACTACGCGCTGGCGGGCATCTTCCTCAGCACCGACACGCGCTACGGCACGTTCCGCGGCCCGGGCAACAACAACCCTTCGACGCTGATCGCGCTGCCCGCGGGCGCGCACGTGCCCGACGGGCCGACGATGGACCCGCTGACGCGCGCCGCGCTGGTCGCCGCGCGTGCGCAGATCGAGCGCCAGGTCGAGAACGGCAAGCCGGGCGATGCGCTGGACAAGGCCAAGCAGCGCGCGGTGCACGAGCAGCTGGAGATCCTCGACCAGCTGCTCGCGCGCTTCGACGAGCTGGGCCACCCGTTGCCCGCGAATCGCCTGGCGATGGGTGCGCTCGAGGGCAAGGCGCGCGACGCGGCCGTGCTCGAACGCGGCGAGCTCGAGAAGGCCGGTGCCAGCGTGCGGCGCGGCTTCCTGCAGGTGATCGGCGACCTCGACGTGCCGCCCATCGGCAAGCAGAGCGGCCGCAAGGAGCTGGCCGAGTGGATCGCCTCGCCGCAGAACCCGCTCACCGCGCGCGTCTGGGCCAACCGCGTCTGGCTGCACCTCTTCGGCAAGGGCCTGGTGCGCACGCCCGACAACTTCGGCGCCAGCGGACAGCGCCCGCTGAACCAGCCGCTGCTCGACTGGCTGGCGACTGAGCTCGTCGCGCAGGGCTGGTCGACGAAGAAGCTCGTGCGCGAGATCGTGCTCAGCCACGCCTACCGGCTGGCCGCGCGCAACGAGACGACGAGCCTGGCGGCCGATCCCGAGAACCTGACGCTCTGGCGCATGCCCGAGCGGCGCCTGGAAGCCGAGGCGATCCGCGACGCGATGCTCGCCGCGGCCGGCACGCTCCGAGCGCTGCCGCCGGTCGGCTCGCCGATCGGCACGCTCGAGGGCGCGCCGCGCCGCGAGGAGCTGCTCGCGTCCGTGCTGAAGGAGCGGCCCGTGCGCTCGGTCTACCTGCCGATCCTGCGCGACCGCCTGCCCGACGTGCTCGAGGTCTTCGACGGCGCGGAGCCCTCGTTCGTCGTCGGCGACCGCGACGAGACCAACGTCGCCACGCAGGCGCTGTACCTGATGAACAACGCGGACGTGATCGCCGCCGCGGACGCCTTCGCGACGCGCGTGCTGGCGCTGCCGGGCGACGAGGACGCGCGCATCGGCCAGGCCTTCGTGCTCGCGCTCGGACGCAAGCCGGACGGCGTGGAGCTCGAGTCCGTGCGACGCTTCCTGCACGAGTACCCGCGGTTGAAGCCGCTCGCCGAGCCGGACAAGGAACAGCCGGAGAAGCAGCAGCCCGTGAAGCAGAAGCGCAACAAGCGCGCGCCCAAGCCGGACGGCGACGCGCGCCACGAGGCCTGGTCGGCCTTCGTCCAGACGCTGTTCCAGTGCGCCGAGTTCCGCTACCAGAGCTGAGGAGCCAACCATGAACTGCAACCACGACCTCCCCGCTCCGCGCCGCCGCGACGCGCTCAAGCTGCTCTCCTGCGGCTTCGGCTTCCTCGCGCTGCGCAGCCTGATCGCACAGTCCGCCATGGCCCAGCAGCCGCCCGAGGCCGGCCCGCTCGACCCCAAGGCGCCGCACTTCGCCCCGCGCGCCAAGCGCGTGATCTTCCTCTGCATGGACGGCGCGCCCTCGCACGTCGACACCTTCGACTACAAGCCCGAGCTCGCCGCGCACGACGGCCAGGCCGTCTCGGGCAAGTACCGCGCGGGCGCGCAAGCTGATGGCCTCGCCCTGGAAGTTCGCGCAGCACGGCCAGAGCGGCCTGTGGATCTCCGAGCTCTTCCCCGAGCTCGGCGAAGCACGCCGACGAGCTGTGCCTCCTGCACGGCATGCAGACCGACGTGCCCGCCCACCCGCAGGCGTTCGCTGCAGATGCACACCGGCTCGTTCCAGTTCGCGCGCCCCTCGCTCGGCGCCTGGACGCTCTACGGCCTGGGCACCGCAGAACGAGAACCTGCCCGGCTTCGTCACGATCAACCCGCGCGCAGCACGGCGGCGCGCAGAACTACGGCAGCGCCTTCCTGCCCGCGATCTACCAGGGCCCGCCGATCGGCTCGGCCCGCGGCGCCGGCCGCGGCAAGCGCGCCGCGGACAACGAGGCGGTGCCCAACATCGCCAACGAGCGGCTCTCGACGGCCGCGCAGCGCAAGCAGCTCGACCTCCTGCAGGCGCTCAACCGCGAGCACGTGCGGCGCGAGCACGACAGCGCCGAGGTCGAGGGCGTGATCGAGTCCTACGAGCTCGCCTTCCGCATGCAGGCCGAGCTGCCGGCAGCTGCTCGACCTCTCGAAGGAGAAGCCGGCCACGCTCGAGTCCTACGGCATCGGCGCAGACTCGACCGACAACTTCGGCCGCCAGTGCCTGCTGGCGCGCCGCCTGGTCGAGGCCGGCGTGCGCTTCGTCGAGCTCACGCACGGCGGCTGGGACCAGCACCGCAACCTCAAGACCGACCTGCCGCGCCAGTGCAAGGCGGTCGACAAGCCGATCGCCGGCCTGCTCGCCGACCTCAAGCAGCGCGGCCTGCTGAAGGACACGCTGGTGATCTGGGGCGGCGAGTTCGGCCGCACGCCCTACGCCCAGAACGGCGACGGCCGCGACCACAACCACAAGGGCTTCACCATCTGGATGGCCGGCGGCGGCGTGAAGGGCGGGCTTCAGCTACGGCGCGACCGACGAGTACGGCTATCGAGGCCGTCGAAGGACAGGGTGCACATCCACGACTGGCACGCGACGATCCTGCACCTGCTCGGCCTCGACCACGAGACGACTGACCTTCAACTACGCCGGCCGCGACTTCCGCCTGACCGACGTCAGCGGCGAGGTGGCGAAGGAGATCCTGGCGTAGGCCCGCTCAGAGCCGCGGGTCGACCGGCTCTGTCTCGAGCGCGAGCACCCCGAACACGCACTCGTGCACGCGCCGCAGCGGCTCCTTGCGCACGAAGCGCTCGAGGGCCTCGATGCCCAGTGCGAACTCGCGCTGCGCCAGCGAGCGCTTGGCGAAGACGCCGCGTTCGCGCAGCCGCTCGAGGTTCGCGGGCAGGTCGTAGTCGGGCCCGTAGATGATGCGCAGGTACTCGCGCCCGCGGCACTTCACGGCCGGCTGCACGAGGCCGCGCTTGCCGCGCACGATGAACTCGAGCGGCTTGACGACCATGCCCTCGCCTCCGGCGCCGGTGAGCTCCTCCCACCAGGCGACGCCGCGCGCCAGGCTCGCCTCCTCGCTCGTGTCGACCACGCAGACGCTTCGTCGACTGCAGCACGCCGCCCGCGGCCGTCAGCTCGTCGAGCACGGCGAGGTGCCAGAGGTGGTCGCGCTCGGCGTGGACGCTGCCTTCGCTCGCGAGCAGGTGGAAGGGCGCGAGGCGCAGATCGTCCACCGACTCGACCGGCCAGCAGTAGCGCTGGTAGGCCGCGGTGTAGAGCGCGGCGCGCTCGGCGCGCTCGCGCGTGCGCTCCCTGATCGAAGCGACATCGATGCCGCGCGCCGCCGCGGTGGCGAGCGCGCTCGAGGCTGCCGCGAGGCCGGCGCGCGCGGCCGAGCCGACGCAGGCGTACTGCGTGCGCAACAGTTCCTGCGCCTTCGCCGACCAGGGCATCAGCTCGGCATCGAGGCAGATCCAGCCCGTCTCGAAGCGTTCCCACAATCCTGCAGCGCTCGCCGCCGCGCGCACGCGCTCGAGCAGCGCCGTCTCCGTCGCGGGCTCGGGGAAGAAGCGCCGGCCCGTGCGCGTGAGCACGACGCCGGCCTCGCCCGTCGTGACACCGAAGCCCTTGCGCGCGGCGTCCGCGTCGCGGCAGACGATCAGCACGGCGCGCGAGCCCATGTGCTTCTCCTCGCACACGACCTGCGTCACGCCCTGCGTCCGGAAGTAGGCGAAGGCCTCGTCGGGGTGTTCGAGCAGTCCCGCGCGGGCGGTCGTCTGCGGCGGCGACATCGTCGGCGGGAGGTAGACGATCCACTTCGGGTTCGCGGCGAAGCGGCTCATCACCTCGAGCGCGGGCATGCGTGTTCTGCTCGCGCAGCGTCACGTTGTGCATCAGGCGCGTCGCGACGGCGCGCTGGCCCGAGACGTCCTCGAGATCGAGCACGTCGTCGTGCTCCTGCTGCGCGCTGCGCGCGCTGGTGTCCGCGGGCGCAGGAAGGAACGGCTTCGCGGGCTCGTAGTACGTCGTCGCCGCGGGCACCGACACGAGCTCCTTCTCCGGCCAGCGCAGCGCCGTCAGCTTCCCGCCGAAGACGCAGCCGGTGTCGATGCAGATGGTGCGGTTCAGCCACTCGGGCTCCGGCACGGGCGTGTGGCCGTAGACGACGTGCGCCGCGCCGCGGTAGTCGGCGGCCCAGGGGTAGCGCACCGGCAGCCCGTACTCGTCGGTCTCGCCCGTCGTCTCGCCGAAGAGCGCGAAGTCGCGCACGCGCGCGGAGCCGCGGCCCTGCATCGTCTGCTTGAGGCCGGCGTGCGCGACCACGAGGTTCCCGCCGTCGAGCACGTAGTGGCTCACGAGCTTGTCGATGAACGTCGCGACGCGCGCCGGGAAGCCCGCGGGCTCGCGCTCGAGCTGGGCCAGCGATTCGGCGAGGCCGTGCGTGATCTTCACGTCGCGGCCCTGCAGCTTGCGCATCAGCTTGATGTCGTGGTTGCCCGGCACGCACAGCGCGACGCCCGACGCGCACATGTCCATCACCAGGCGCAGGACCTCGGGCGTCCTCGGGCCGCGGTCGACGAGATCGCCGAGGAAGACGGCCTTGCGCGCGGCCGGCTGCGTGACGACGAAGCGCGCGCCGCCGTCGGCGGCCGTCTCGCGCACGATCGCGTAGCCGAGCTGGGCGAGCAGCGCGGCCAGCTCGTCGAAGCAGCCGTGCACGTCGCCGATCACGTCGAAGGGCCCGTGGTCGTCGCGCTTGTCGTTCCAGAGCTTCTCGCGCACGAGGATCGCGGCGTCGACCTCTTCCTGCGACTCGAGCACGAAGACGTGGCGGAAGCCCTCCTTCTGCAGGTGCCGCAGCGAATTGCGCAGCTGCTTGCAGTGGTTGCGCACGACGTGCGCGCCGAACTGCCGGTCCGGACGCTGCGTGTTGCGTTCCAGGCAGAGCTTCTCGGGCAGGTCGAGCACGATCGCGACCGGCAGGCAGTGGTACTCGCGCGCCAGCGCCACGAGCGGTGCGCGCGACTCGGGCTGCACGTTGGTCGCGTCGACCACCGTCAGCCGGCCGCGGGCGAGGCGCTTGCCGGCGATGAAGTGCAGCACGTCGAAGGCGTCCTGCGACGCATCGACGCTGGCCTCGTCGTCCGAAACGAGACCGCGGCAGGCGTCCGAGGAGAGGATCTCCGTCGCCAGGAAGTGCCGGCGCGCAAACGTGCTCTTGCCCGAGCCCGACGCGCCCATCAGCACGACCAGCGAGAGCTCGGGAAACTTCAGCGTGCGCGGATCAGCCACGGGTGAAGACCCCCATCTGCGTCGGCGATCCGAGCTCGGGGTCCTGCGGCCCGACGGGCAGGAAGCGCACGGAGTAGCCGAAGCGCTTCGCCGTGGCTCCGGCCCAGGCCTCGAACTGCGCGCGTGTCCACTCGAAGCGATGATCGCTGTGCCGCAGATGCCCGGCCGGCAGCTGCTGCAGCCGCGTGTTGAATTCGAAGTTCGGCGTCGTCACCACGATCGTCCCCGGCCGCGCGAACTCGAAGACGTTGCGCTCGAGGACGCCGAGCCGTTCGGGGTCGAGGTGCTCGATCACCTCGACCAGGGCCGCGGCGTCGAAGCCCTCCAGTCGCCGGTCGCGGTAGGTCAGCGAACCGTGCAGGAGCGACAGCCGCGCGGCCTTCATGGGCGCCATGCGCTCGAGGCCCAGGCGCCTGCGCGCTCGTTCCAACGCCCAGTACGACACGTCGAGACCCGCGATCCGTTCGAAGTGCGGCAGGTCGAGCAGCTCGCCGAGCAGCCGGCCCTCGCCGCAGCCGAGGTCGAGCACGCTCCGCGCCCCGGCTTCGCGCAGCACGCCGACGACGGCGGCCAGGCGCTGCTCGTTGAGCGAGATCGGCCGCTCGAGCGCCGCCTCGTCGGCGTCGCGCTTCTCCTGCCCCTCGTCAGGATCCTCCGCCTCTTCGGCAGTGAGCCGGGCCAGTGCGTCGCGCGCGAGGCTGCGCTGGTTGCGCAGGTAGCGGCGCGCGATCAGCTCGCGCTCCGGGTGCTGGGCCAGCCAGCCCTCGCCGTGGCGCAGAAGCTTCTCGATCTCCTCGTCGCCGACGAAGTAGTGCTTGTCGCCGTCGAGCACCGGGACGAGCACGTAGACGTGCGTGAGCAGGTCGGCGAGGCGCTTCTCGGCGCGCAGCGTGACCGTGAAGTACGGCCCCTCGCCCCACTCGGGGAAACGCTCGTCGAGCGCATGGCGTTCGGCCACGACCTCGTAGCCGAGCGGCTCGAAGAGACGCCGCAGGAGCGCGTCCCCGCCGCGGCAGGGCAGCGCCGTGATGCACGCCTCGAGCGGGACGGCCGTCGCCGCGAGCTCGGGGCGGTCCTTGCTGCGCCCGCCCAGCGCCGTTCCGAGCACCTGCGAGATCGCGACCGAGAGGAACGAGGAAGCCGCGTAGGGCCGGTCGTTCACGTACTGGTCGGCGCTGCCTTCGCTGCCCTGCCGACCGCGAACGAGGGCGACCGGGTCCACCTCCAGGAGCAGGGCGGCCGTGCAGCGCTCCTCGCTCGCCTCGGGGTAGAAGACGTGCGCGGCCCCGAAGGACAGGTTCACCGTTCGAACGGCGGCAGGGTTCTTGTGCAGCAGGAACCCCAAGTCGGTCGCGGGGCGGGCGCTCGTGGTGATCGTCAGCAGCATGGCCGCAGAGGACTGTAGAAGTCCGCCAGCCGCCCCGCGAGGTCGCGCGGTGAATCCAGGCGCCATCCACGCAGCTCAACTTGCCCCAGCCTCGGCCGAGGTTTATCCTCCGCACTGGGCTAGCATCGGCTACAGGCTGCGGGAGGTCACCGGCCAGGCATGTGCGGATTCATCGGCATCTATGGCCCCGACGGGGTCGACGTCGCGGGCGAGATCTACGAAGGCCTCCTGGCCGTGCAGCACCGTGGCCAGGATGCCGCGGGAATGATCACCTTCACCGACGCCTTCCACGTCAAGAAGGGCCTCGGCCTGGTGCTCGAGATCTTCAACGAGAACAACATGTCACGCCTGCGCGGCAACCTCGGGGTGGGCCACGTGCGCTACCCGACCGTCGGCACGAGCCGCAAGGACGACGCGCAGCCCTTCCACCTGACGTTCCCGATCGGTGTCGCGATGGCGCACAACGGCAACGTCACGAACTTCACCGAGCTGCACACCAAGCTCTTCCGTTCCACCGGCACGCGGCTCAACTCCTCCTGCGACCTGGAGGTGATCCTGTACGTCTTCGCCCAGGCCCTGAGCGAGCGCCAGCGGCCGGGCCACCGCCCGGATGCCGAGGACGTCTTCGCCGCGGTCAAGCGCGTGTACCAGGACGTCAAGGGCGCCTACTCGGTGGTCGCCACGATCCCCGACGTCGGCATGGTCTGCTTCCGCGATCCCTTCGGCATCAAGCCCTGCGTGCTGGGCGAGAAGGAGACGCCCGAGGGCCACTGGTTCGCCTGCGCCAGCGAGACGGTCGTGCTGGACGTCAACGGCTACACGCGCAGCTTCGACATCGACGCGGGCGAGGCGGTCTTCATCGGCACCGACCGCAAGCTCCAGCGCCGCAAGCTCTCCGACAAGCCGCACCGGCCGTGCATCTTCGAGCTGGTCTACTTCGCGCGGCCCGATTCCTTGCTCGACGACGTCTCGGTCTACAAGACGCGCGTGCGCTTCGGCGAGGCGCTGGCCAAGCAGTGGAAGGACAGCGGCGCGCCGATGCCCGATTCGGTCATCCCGGTGCCCGATTCCTCGCGCGACGCGGCGCTGGCGATGGCGCTGGCGCTGGGCGTGCCCTACCGCGAGGGGCTGGTCAAGAACCGCTACATCGGGCGCACGTTCATCATGCCCAACCAGGCGGCGCGCCAGAGCTCGATCCGCCGCAAGCTCAACCCGATCCGGCTCGAGTTCGAGGGCAAGGACGTGCTGCTGGTCGACGACTCGATCGTGCGCGGCAACACGGCGCGCAAGATCGTGGCCATGGCGCGCGAGGCCGGCGCGCGCAAGGTCTACCTGGCCTCCTGCAGCCCGCCGCTGGTCGCGCCTTGTCCCTACGGCGTCGACATGGCCACCAAGCGCGAGTTCATCGCCGCCAACCTGACGCAGCACGAGATCGCGCGCGCGCTGGGCGTCGACCACCTGGTTTATCTCGAGCGCGAGGCGATGAACGAGGCCGCGCGCGCGGGCAATCCGAAGATCGAGAAGTTCTGCAACGCCTGCTTCACGGGCGAGTACCCGACCGGGGACGTGACGCTCGAGCGCCTGCTGGCGATCGAGGAGGACCGCACGACCAACCGCAAGGAGAAGATCTCCTGCGGCGGATGAGCGTGTCGGGACACTCGGGAAGCAGCTAGCTGCGCCCGCGCGCTTCCTTTCGCGATCATGCGGGAGCATGATCCCCCGCCGTGGGACTGGCCTCGCTCGTCTTCCTCGCTCACGCGCTGCTGGCGCAGACGGCCGCGCCTGCGCCGGCGAATTCGTGCGTCACGTGCCACGCGGAGGTCGCGAAGCTCGAGGCGGGCCGCGCGCACGCACGCGCGGAGATCGGCTGCGTCGCCTGCCACGGCGGCGATCCAGCGCAGTCCGAGAAGGACGCCGCGCATGCTCCCTCCGCCGGCTTCCACGGCAAGCTCGAAGCCGTCGCGACGGTCGAGTTGTGCGGGAACTGCCACGCCGACGTGGCGCGCATGAATCCCTACGGACTGCCCACCGACCAGCTGGCGCAGTACCGCACCTCGGGCCACGGCCAGGCGCTGTTCGAGAAGCACGACGCGAGCGTCGCGATCTGCAGCAGCTGCCACGGCGCGCACGGAATCCTCGGGCCCGCGAGCAGCGAGAGCCCGGTGCATCCCGCGCGCGTCCCGGAGACCTGCGGGAAGTGCCACGCCGACGAGGCGCTGATGAAGTCGCACGGGCTCGCCTCCACGGCGCCCGCCGCCTATGCCGGAAGCGTGCACGCCGAGATGCTGCTGAAGAAGGGCGATGCCTCGGCGCCGCAGTGCGCCACCTGCCACGGCAGCCACGGGGCGATCCCGCCGGGCTTCCGCAGCGTCGCCGCGGTGTGCGGCAAGTGCCACATGCGCGAGAAGGAGCTCTTCCAGAAGAGCCCGCACGCGCCGCTGGTCGAGTCGGGCGACTTCCCCGGCTGCATCGTGTGCCACGGCAACCACGCCATCCGTCCGGCGGAGACCGGGATCCTCGAGAAGGTCTGCGGCCTGTGCCACGGCGGCGCTCCGCAGACGCTCGCCAAGCGCGACCGCATCGCCCAGGCGCTCGATTCCTCGAACGGGCTCCTGGCCAGCGGCGAAGCCGAGCTCGCAGGCGGCCGCGCAGCACGGCCTCGCGAGCGACGAGGACCAGCTCTTCCTCGACGAAGCGCGCAGCGGCTTGAAGAGCGCGCGCGTGCTGCAGCACAGCCTCGACCCCGCGCGCGTCGAGGAAGTCACGGGCGAAGCGCGCGGTCAGCTCGACCAGCTGCACCAGCGGCTCCAGCAGGAGCGCGCTGCGCAGCGCTGGAAACGCCTCGCGCTCCTGCCCGTGGTGGCGTTTCTGGTCCTGATGAGCCTCGGTGCCTGGGTGCGCTTCCGCCGCCTGCACGCTCACGCCTAGGAGATTCGCGCATGACCGACGAACCCAGGGATCCAGACTCGAGCGAGCGCAGTCGCCGCGACTTCCTCGAGAGCGCGCTCGGCGCGGGTGCCGTCGTGTGGGCCGCGGGCATCGCGGTTCCTACCGGCCTGTATCTGTGGCCGGCGGCTGCGAGCGGCCCGACGAAGAAGTACATCGAGGTCGATCCCGAGTCCCTGCCGCCCGGCAGCGGCCGCGTGCTGGGCGAGGGCGGCAAGCCGGTGCTGCTGCTGCGCCTGAAGAACGGCGAGTTCCGCGCGCTCTCCGCGGTCTGCACGCATCTGGGCTGCATCGTGCACTGGAACGGCGAGCAGCAGCAGATCCAGTGCCCCTGTCATGCCGGGACCTTCACGCCCGAGGGCACGGTCGTCAGCGGGCCGCCGCCACGGCCGCTGGCGAGCTATCCGACCCAGCTCGTCGCCGGCAAGCTGCGCATCACCACATGAGCCTGCGCGAGCGAGCCAACGCCTGGTTCGACCAGCGCTTCCCGATGTCCGCGATCCGCGCCGGGCTCGGGAAGCAGATGCACAAGCTCTTGCCGCCGCACGTGGGCTGGCTGCACACGCTGGGCGGGATGCTGCTGTTCCTGGCCGCGCAGCAGATCCTGACCGGCATCCTGCTGATGGTCTACTACCGCCCGACCACCGAGGACGCCTACGAGTCGGTGCGCTTCCTGATGCTGAAGGCCTCCTTCGGCTGGCTGATCCGCGGGCTGCACGCCTGGGGCGCGACGCTGATGATCGCGGTGCTCGTGCTGCACATGCTGCGCGTGTTCGTGATGGGCGCCTTCAAGCGGCCGCGCGAGCTGACCTGGGTCGGCGGCGTGCTGATCTTCTTCACCACGCTGGGCTTCGGCTTCACGGGCTACCTGCTGCCGTGGAACCAGCTCTCGTACTGGGCCACGACCGTGGGCACCGAGGTGGCGGCGTCGATCCCCGCCATCGGCAAGTCGCTGGGCGTGCTGATGCGCGGCGGCGAGGCCGTGGGCCAGGAGACGCTGGCGCGCTTCTACACCATGCACGTGGTCGTGCTGCCCTGGGTGCTGGTGTTCCTGATCCTCGTGCACATCGTGATGATCCGCACGCAGAACCTCGCGCCGCTCGAGGCCGTCGGCGAGGAGCGGCCGCTCGTGCCCGGCAAGGCCGTGACCTTCGCGCCGCAGCACCTCAGCCGCGAACTGGTCGTGTTCCCGCTCTTCTTCGCGCTGATGATCGCGCTGGTGATCCTCTTCCCGCCCGAGATCGGCGTGAAGGCCGATCCGACCGTGACGCCCGAGGGCATCAAGCCCGAGTGGTACTTCCTGCCGAGCTACCAGTTCCTGAAGTACCTGCCGAAGTACGCCGGCCTGGCGCTCTCGGCCGTGCCCCCGCTGCTGCTGCTCCTCTGGCCCTTCCTGGACCGGACGCGCGCACGGCGGCCCTCGGCGCGCAAGCTGAGCGTCGCGATCGGACTCGTCGCCCTGCTGCTGACGGTCCTGCTCGGTTTCGTGGGGTACCTTTCCGAGAGCGAGATCACGCTCTTCGGCCGGCACATCCGCTTCGACATGTACGGCGTGCCCGAAGTCGTCGCCGCAGGGCGCTGAGCACTCGCTCCCGCAGGGGTCTGTCCCCGACGCACGCGGGACCACAGACTGTGCGACCCTCCGGCCGATGCGCGTCCTGATCACCTCGCCCGTCTTCCCGCCCGACCTCGGCGGGCCGGCCGTCTACGTGCCGAGCCTGGGACGCTTCCTGCTCGAGCGCGGGCACTCGGTCGAGGTGCGTCGCGTTCTGCTCGGATCCCGCGCCCAAGGGCTATCCGTTCGCGGTGCGCGCGATCCCGCCCGGCCTGCTGCCGCTGCGCTACCTGAAGGCCTTCTGCGCCGTGTTCGCCGCGGCGGGCCGCGCAGACATCGTCTACGTCAACGAGCATCTGGCGCTGCTGCACGTGCTGGCCGCGAAGCTGCGCGGCAAGCCGGTCGCGATCCGCATCATGGTCGACGGCGCCTGGGAGATCGCGCACCGCAAGGGCTGGTGCGAGGACGACGACATCGTGCGTCTTCCAGACGAAGCGCTACGGCTGGAAGGTGAAGCTCACGCGCTCGCTGCAGCAGCGCTGGTGGAAGTGGGCCACGCACATCATCGCCTGCTCGGAGTTCCTGCGGCAGATCCTCGTGCGCAACTACGGCGTGCCGGGCGAGAAGGTGCAGCGCATCTTCAACGCCTACCACGGGCCGGCGCCGGACTCGCTGGTCGAGACTCGGCCCGCGGCGCGCGCGCGGCTCGGGTTGTCGCCGGGCAGGCGCTACCTGCTGACGATCTGCCGCCTGATGGTCTGGAAGCGCGTCGACGGCATCATCGACGCGCTCGAAGGCCTGCCCTCCGACGTCGAGCTGCTCGTCGCGGGCGACGGCGACATGGAGGCCGCCTGGAAGCAGCACGCGAGCGCGAAGGGCCTCGCCGAACGCGTGCACTTCCTGGGCAACGTTCCGCACGCGCAGATCCCGCTCTACCTGCGCGCGGCCGACGTGTTCGTGCTGAACAGCCGCTACGAAGGGCTCTCGCACACGCTGCTCGAGGCGCAGGCCTTCGGCACGCCGATCGTCGCCAGCAACGTGTGCGGGAATCCCGAGGTGGTCGCCGAGGGCGAGAGCGGGCAGCTCGTCGATCCCTTCGACACCGCCGCGCTGCGCCGTGCGATCGCGCGCTACCTGGAAGACCCTGCCTTCGCGCGCCGCATGGTCGAGGGCGGCTGGAAACTGCACGCCCGTTTCGACCGCAGCGCGACGTTCGGCGAGGTCGAGGCTGCCTTGCAGCACGCCTGCGGCGCAACGGAAGGACTTTCCTCATAGGTCCTACGCATCGGGAGTCGCCGGAACCCCGCGCCCGCGGATGCACCGATATACTTCGCAGACCGGAGTCGAGTCTCCTGCTCGCCGATGGCGCTCCGGTCCGCGCACCTACACCTCGATCCACACCGCCAGGAATCCGCCGTCCATGAAAGTCCTCTTCCTCGAGGAGTACCTGCCCCAGGAGATGCTCGGGCTCATGTACTTGTCCCGCGCGATCAAGGACGCGGGCCACGAGTCCAAGGCGCTCTTCATCCCGGACAAGGACTGGATCCAGAAGCTCAAGGACTACGACCCCGGACGTCGTGTGCTACTCCGTCACGACCGGGATGCACCTCTACTACGCGGACATCAATCGCAAGGTGAAGGAGGTCCTGCCGAACGTGCTCTCGATCTTCGGCGGCCCGCACCCGACCTTCTCGCCGGAGTTCGTCGAGCACGGAAGGCGTCGACGCCATCTGCCGCGGCGAGGGCGAGCGCGCGGTGGTCGAGCTCCTGCGCCGCATGCAGGCGCGAGGAGTCGCTGCTACGACTGCCCGAACTTCTGGATCAAGGACGCCAGCGGCAAGATCCACAAGAACGAGCGTCGGCGAGCTGGTGCAGAACCTCGAAGAGCTCGGCTTCCCCGACCGCGACGTGGTCTACGAGGCCGGCGCGATCTACCGCAACACCGACCGCAAGGTGTTCGTCACGCAGCGCGGCTGCCCGATGCCCTGCTCGTTCTGCTTCCACCACGCCTGGAAGAAGAAGGTCTACAACGCGCGCAACTCCGAGTACGTGCGCAAGCGCTCGGTCGGCCACGTGATCGCCGAGATCAACGCGGTCACGCGCCAAGTACAACCTGAAGTTCGTCCACTTCGTCGACGACATCTTCAACCTGCGCAACGACTGGCTGGAGGAGTTCGCCGAGCGCTTCCCCAAGGAGGTCGGCCTGCCCTTCGACGTGATCCTGATGGCCAACATGACCACGGAGCACCACATCGAGCTGCTTGAAGAAGGCCGGCTGCGTCTACGCGCGCATCGCCTTCGAGGCGGCCAGCGACTACGTGCGCAACGCGGTCTTCAAGAAGCACACGACGCGCCAGCAGCTGACCGACGCCGCGGGCTGGATCAAGAAGCACGGCATCCGCCTGGGCTCGCTCAACATGCTCGGCGGGCCGGGCGGCACGATCGAGGACGAGTTCGACACGGTCAAGCTCAACATCGAGTGCAAGGTCGACCACCCGCTCGTGTCGCTGATGCAGCCCTACCCGCAGTTCGACATCACCGACATGACGAAGGAGATGGGCTACGCCGTCTCGGGCTACGACGACTTCCCGGTCAAGTTCAACCGCACGACCTCGATCCAGTTCGACAACAAGCGCGAGGTCGAGAACCTGCACAAGCTCTTCCCGCTGATCGTGCGCTTCCCCTCGCTGATGAAGCTCGCGCCGCGCATGATCCGCTGGAAGTGGGCCACCAAGCCCTACCTGATCTCGTACATGCTCTGGTCGGAGTGGATGGTGGCCGAGCAGGCCCGATCTACTCGGAGGCGCAGGGCCTGAAGGGCCCGCGCTACTGGGCCAGCGTCGACTTCCTGCACCGTCTGAGCACCAAGGGCGTGCTGCGCGTGTACGAAGTGCTCTTCGCCAGGTACGTCGACCGCTTCTTCGCGCCGCGCCAGATGCGCATCGCGCTGCAGATGGGCGACGAGCGCGTCGTCGCGCACATGGATTGATACGGAACCAGGCATTCTTCTCCCCGATTCGCCCGAGCGCTTCGCACCGCTGGCCCGGGCATCGGCGAATCGGGGAGAAGAATGCCTGGTTCCGTATCAGAAGCTGTCCGTGCGGAAGGGCCCGGCCGGCAGCCCCGCGGCGTTGTAGAGGTTCGTCTCGCAGAATTCGCACCAGGCGTAGCGCACGAAGAGCGGCTCCTTGACCTTCGCGCTCGTGAGCACGACCGCCTCGCCCTCGATGCGCGCCTCGGCCGGCTCGAACTGCCCGTCCTTGCCCGCGACCGCGAACTGCGTCGGCGCGCCGCCGCGCGCGACGAGCCCCGCCGCGTGCGTGAACGAGACGCGGATCGCGCCCTGCTCGACGGCCGCCTTGGCGAAGGTCGGCCCGCAGCACTCGAGCTCCTTGCGCCCGTAGGTGCGCGCGAGCGCCAGCAGCGCGAGGCGCCGGCCGACTTCCTGCTTGTTCAGCGGGTGGATGTCGCGCGCGTCGCCGATGTCCATCGTCACCGCCATGCCGCAGTTCGCGAGCGTCTCGGCCGTGGCGCGCTGCGACTCGCGCAGGAAGCCCGAGGAGCCCGGGTTGTCGCCGTAGCCGAAGGGCGCGATCTGCACCATGTAGAAGGGGAAGTCGCCCTGGCCGAAGCCCGCGCGCCAGCTGCCGATCATCGCCTGCAGCAGCGCCGCGTAGCCGCGCGCGTCGTAGCGGTTCGACTCGCCCTGGTAGAAGAGCGCACCGCGGATCCCGAAGGAAAGGATCGGCGCGATCATGCCGTTGTAGAGCGCGCTCGGCGTCCACGGACCGATGGCGTCGGTGTTGGGGAAGGGCGGAAGCTGGTCCAGCTTCTTGCCCACGTGGTAGCCCCACGGCCCGGCGAGCGAACGAGCGGCGGACTCCTGGCCGGCAGGGAAGATGCGCAGCGCTTCCTTCTTGCCGGAGAGTCCGCCGTAGCCGCCCGTGTCGAGCACGCGGATCACGAGCTCGTGCCCGCCCGTCTTGGACAGGCGCGCGGGAACGCGGTAGCTGCGCGGCGTCGACCAGGCGCCGGTCACTTCCATGCCGCCGATGCGCTCGCCGTCGAACCAGGTCGTGTCCATGTCGTCGATCGGCCCGAGCTCGACCACGAGCTCCTTGCCGGCCCACTCGGCCGGGACCTCGACCTGCCGCGCGAGGAACAGGATGCCGTCGAAGTTGGCCAGCTCGCCGGCCCAGATCCCCGGCTGATCCATGGTCTTCCAGCCGGCGAGTTCGGCCTTGTCGCGCGGCGCCTCGCCCAGCGCCGCCATCCAGGCGGCGAGATCGGATTCGAGCTTGCGCTGCGTGCCTTCCGGATCGCGCTGCACCTCGGCCAGCCGCGCGAGCTCCCCCGCGTACGCGGGAAACTTCGCCAGTGCGGTGCCGCTGGCCCAGGCCTGCGCGGGCGTGCCGCCCCAGTTGACGCCCACCAGGCCGACGGGGACCTTCAGCTCGCGCTGGATCTCGCGCGCGAAGAAGAAGCCCGTGGCGCTGAAGTGCTGCGCGCTCTCGCGCGTGCTGACGACCCACTGGCCGACGCAGTCCGCCGCCGGTCCGGCCGCGGTCGTGTTGAGCACGTCGAAGCAGCGCAGCTGCGGCAGATCCGCGCCCTCGAGCTCCTTTTGCCAGTCGCGCACGCCCGTGTAGCCGTCCACCGGCGCGACCGGCATCTCCATGTTCGACTGCCCGCCGCAGAGCCAGATCTCGCCGAACCAGATGTCGGCGATGGCCTTCGCCGTGCCCGCCCCGTTCTCGCGGAACTCGAGCGTGTGCGGCCCGCCGGCGACGAGCGTGCGCACGCGCGCCTTGAACGCACCCTGCGCATCCGCCGTGCAGACGACGGGCTGCGCGAGGAAGTCGCCGCGGATCTCGACCTTCGCGCCGGGCGCGGCAGAGCCCCAGAGCGACACGTCGCTCTCGCGCTGCAGGACCATGTGGTCCGAGAGGATCGCGGGCAGCTTGATTTCGGCGGAGGCGCTCGCGGAGAGCAGGGCAAGGGCAGAGAGCAGGATTGCGCGGGTAGATTTCATCGGGGCGGGATCCCTGTGGGGGGGGGCGGATCGGGTTCCGGTGCCGCGGCAGTCTACGGTCCGCCCGTAGGATCGGAGACTTGCCAGGGGCGCAGTCGCCCCCGCCTCGCGCAAGACTCGCCTCCGGCTGGTGGCCAGGCCTTGCCTGGGACGATCACGGGCCCCAGGCCACGAGCTGCGTCTGCGTGATGTTGAACCCGCTCGCCGCCGGGCAACCGCCGAGCAGGATCGGATCGCGGTAATAAACGGCGTACCAGCGGCTCGCGCCGGCGCTGATCGGGTCGCCGAGCGCCGCGGATCGCGCGGAGACCGGAAGGTCGCCAGGACCGGGCACGGTGATCGAGCCGCTCGCGGCGATCTTCAGGTACAGGCGCTTCATCAGACCCGTCACGCAGCGCACGCCCTGGCCGAAGGCGATGCCGCTCTGGGATTCCGCGTTGCCCTGCAGGAGGATGCTCGCCGCCGTCGGCCGCTCGCCGTTCGTCGTGAACACGACGCTCTCGAACGCGAGCGAGGCCCAGCCGCTCGAGGCGAGCTGCGCGCCGCCTGTTCCGGCGGAGTTGTCGCAGCCGCGCGGCGCGCCCGAAGGCGGATTCGAGCAGGGGCACGCGATCACGCTGCCTGTCCCCGGTTGGCAGAGATCGGTGCCAGGGATCACTGGCCCGCTGTCGCGCACGAATACGTCGGAGACGCCGTTCGTGTCGCCCGCGACGAGGTTGATGGACTCGCTGTCGAAGGCCACGAAACGGCCGTCGGCCGAGATCGAGGGCGCGCGGCTGATGTCATTCCCCTGCGCCCCGCTCGGGTCGACGCTCACCCACTCGGTGGCGTCGGTCGCGCGGTCGTGCACGAAGATGTCCCAATACCCGTTCGTGTCCCCGCTGGAGAGGTTCGTGGAAGGGCTTTCGAAGGCCACGAAACGGCCGTCGGCCGACATGTCGGCCCGATCGGCAGCACCGAAGTTAGCCTCTGCGCCGCCCGAACCCACGCTCACGCGCTCGGTCGTGCCGCTCTGGCGATCGCGCACGAAGAAGTCCAACGACGCATTGTTGTCGCCCGCGACGAGGTTCGTGGCAAGACTTTGGAGCAGTACGAAGCGGCCATCCGCCGAAACCGAGAAGGCGAAGCTGTTGCCGTCCCCCTGCACCCCGCCCGAGCCCAGACTGACGCGCTCGGTCGTCCCGTTCTGACGGTCGCGCACGAAGACGTCGAACATGCCGTTCGTGTCGCCTGCGACGAGGTCCGAGGAGAAGCTGCTGAACGCAACGAAGCGGCCGTCGGTCGAGATCCCGCCCGCGAAGCTGTCGTCGCGCCCCTGCACCCCGCCCGAGCCCAGACTGACGCGCTCGGTCGTCCCATTTTGACGGTCGCGCACGAAGGCATCCCAACTCCCGTTCGTGTCGCCCACGACGAGGTTCGTGGAGCTGCTGCTGAACGTGACGAAGCGGCCGTCGGCCGAGATCGACTGCAGCAGGCTGCCGGAATCCCCCTGCACCCCGCTCGAGCTCACGCTCACCTTCTCGGTCGTGCCGCTCTGGCGGTCGTGCACGTAGAGTTGGCCGGGGCCGTTGACCCCCGGAACCAGGTTCGTGGCGCTGCTGCGGAAGGCCACGTAGCGGCCGTCGGCCGAGATCACGGGCAACGTGCTGTGCCAGTCACCCTGGGCCCCGCTCGACGCCACGCTCACGCGCTCGGTCGTCCCGAGCAGGCGGTCGCGCACGAAGACGTCCACGCACCCGTTCGTGTCGCCCGGGACGAGGTTCGAGGCGCTGCTATCGAACGCCACGAAGCGGCCGTCGGCCGAGATCGAGCCGTCGAGGCTCTCGCCCAGCCCCTGCGCCCCGCTCGAGTCCACGCTCACGCGCTCGGTCGTCTGCGCCTGTGCGAGCCCACCTGCCAGAACCGTAGCCAGAGCCACGACCGTCCAACGCATTGCATCGATCATCGAACACCTCCGATTTCTCCAACGGTCCGGCCGAGAGGCTGCCGCGGAATCGCGGCGCCCGACACCTTTCCATACGGCTCGCGCATCACTTGGTCACACGAAGACAAGAGCGCGGGGATTCGGGGAAGCGCAGGTCGTGCGCACTCCGGGTGGACTGTTCGGGAGCACCACTCAACGCGCACGCCGCCACTCCGCCGCGGGGAACGGCGGCTTCCGCCCGAGCGTTCGTTCGCGATCAAGCGCTTGCGTGCGGTCTCGTTCAGCGAGCTCCGCACATGTGTCAGGTCGCGCAAGCGCAGCTCACCTGTCGTGGATCGAAGCGCACAAGAGCCGTCCATGCGGCCGCCCTCACTGACTCCAGACGACCGAGAGTCCCGATGAGATGTTCCAGCCGTTCCCCGGTGGATTCGGACACCAGGTAGGGTTCGGATCGCGGTAGTAGGTCTGGTAGTGCCGTATGGCGCCTGTCGTGAGCACGTCGCCGAGCGCCGCCGAGCGCGCCGAGATCGACAGGTCGCCCGGCTGCGGCACGCTGGCGACGCCGCCCACGGCACTCTTGAGGTAGAGCCGCTTGAGCACTTGGCTCACGCAGCGCAGGCCGTCGCCGAAGCTGACGGGTGCGATGCTCGTGCTGCCCTGGAGGAAGATGCCGGGCACGCTCGGGAGCTCGCCCGAGGACGTGAGCACGAGCGTGTCGTTCGCGAGCGACGGAGCCCCCGTGGACGACAGCACCGCGCCTCCGGTGGATGCGGAGTTCTCACAGCCAGCTCCAGGCGCGCCGTTGTTGGCGCACGGGCAGGCGCCGGCGCTTCCATCGCCGAAGCAGAAGGGCAGGGGCGGGGCAGCACCGCGGTCGCGCAGGAACACGTCGGCGAACCCGTTCGTATCGCCGGGCGCGAGGTTCGTCGACGCGCTATCGAACGCGATGTATCGACCATCGTCCGAGATTGCCGCCACGCCGGCCCAAAGGTTGCCTTCGAGTCCGCTCGAGCTCAGGCTCGCGCGTTCGGTGACTCCCGTCGTGCGGTCGTGGACAAAGATGTCCGACCATCCATTGCCGTCACTGGGCACGAGGTTCGTTGCTGAACTCGTGAACGCGACATAGCGACCGTCGGACGAGATCGTCGCGTTGATGCTGTCCGAGTTTCCGGCGACCCCATTCGAGTCCACGCTGGCACGCTCCGTGGTTCCCACAACGCGGTCGTGGACGAAGACATCCCAGGCGTTGTTGGTGTCGCTCGGCACGAGGTTGTTCGCACCGCCATGGAATACGACATAGCGGCCGTCCGCGGAGATCGCCGTGGGCACACTGAGACTGTTGCCCTGGATTCCGCTGGCATTCACGCTGGCGAGTTCCGTTTGGCCCGTGATCAAGTCGCGCACGAAGGCATCGCGCTCGTTGTTCGTATCGCCCGAGACCAGGTTCGTGGACAGGCTCGGGAACGCGACGTAGCGGCCGTCAGACGAGATCACGGGCGAGTAGCTGCTAGCGTTGCCGATGCTGCCGCTCGTACTCACGCTGGCGCAGACCGTCTGTCCGGTGGCCTGGTCGTGTACGAAAACATCGAATGCGAAGTTCGTGTCGCCAGGCACGAGGTTCGATGCCTTGCTGTAGAAGGCGACGTAGCGCCCATCGGCCGAGATCGAGGGATCGCTGCTGTCGTTGTTCCCCTCGATTCCGCCGCTGTCAACGCTCGCCCGGGTGGTCAGGCCCGTGACGACGTCATGAACGAACACGTCGGCGCTCACGTTCGTGTCCCCCGGGACTAGGTTGCCGGCGAAGCTCGAGAAGGCCACGTAGCGGCCGTCGGATGAGATCGCAGTCCCGCCGTCGCTGCCTGAACTGCCCTGTTGACCGGCCGAGTTCACGCTGACCAGCGTCACGCTTCCCGTCACTCGATCGTGCAAGAAGATGTCGCCCGCCCCGTTCACGTCGCCCGCCACCAGGTTGTCGGCGTAGCTGCGGAAGACGATGTAGCGTCCATCCGGGGTGATCGAGGGAGGGCCGCAGTCGCCATTGCCCTGGGCGCCACCCGAGCTCACGCTGATGCGCGTCGTCAGGCCCGACTGCGCCCGTGCGGCGCTGCTCGAGCAGAATGCAAGAGCCATCACGATGGTCTTCGCCGCGAACGATGCACACTTCATGACCGAACCTTCCCATTCCGGCTGCACCGTGCCAGCCGCCGCCCTACTGCCAGACGATCTGCACGCCCGAGCTGATGTTGCTGCCGCTGCCGCACGGTCCGGCGTTGTCGCGGAACCAGCCCTGGTAGACGCAGGTCATCCCGGGCACGACGCTGCCGCGCGTCACGATCGAGACTGCACTGAAGCACAAGCCGCTCGCAGACGCGCTGCTCACCTCGAGTCGAATGAGCGGCGCGCCGGCACAGCGCAGGCCGTCGCGGAACGGCAGCGCCGTGAACGAGCCGCCCTGCACGAAGACGACCGGATGTCCCGCCGGGACCTCTGAGAGGCGCAGCACGAGATCGTCGGCGGCCACGCTGTCGGATCCCGTGGCCTCGAGGATCGCGCCCGTGCCGCCCGAGGTCAGGCAGCCCTCGTTGGCCCCCGGTAGGCTGAAGTTCGCGCACGGGCAGGCGCCCCAGTTCCCGTCGCCGAAACACAGCGGGTTGCCCACGGGTGTCTCGAGCGTGAGCAGCAGGAGGCCGCTCTCGTTGGTTGTGGTGTTGGTGGCCGGCCCAACCAGCTGCCGCGCGTTGTTCATCGCCCAGCCGGAGAAGTTGAACACGTACCAGTGCCCGACCGGCGCATCGATCAGGTCCTCGATCACGAAGGTGCCCAGTCCGTTCAGCTGGACGACGGCGGGCAGGCCCCAGACCATCGTCAGTTCGCCCTGGTCGTTCATGTCGGCCGCGCCGTTGTAGCTTCCGGCTGGACCGAACATCTCCCAGCCCACGCCGCTCGTGTAGCGCGCAGCTTGCCGGAAGCCGGCGCTCCCGCTCAGGATCGCGGAGCCCGAGACCTGGCCGGAGGCATTGATCGAACTGCCGGTCACTGCGGTGTAGTGCGTGGTCCCGACCGTCGGCGGCACGCCGAGGATCGTCACTTGCATGGTGTTCAGGTCGAGCAGCATGCAGTTCCAGGTGCGGTCGACGACCACGCGCGCGTCGTTGACCGACTGCGGATCGAAGATGCCCGTGGAGGCGAGGCTCACGGGCGTGCCACCGGGAATGAACTGGGTCGGGAGGCGGTACATCCCGTTGAACGAGTAGCCGACGATGTCCCCCACGTTGTTGAGCGCGGTGGCGTTGCTCGAGTAGCAGCCGGGCAGGATGCCGAGCTCCTCGACCGTGTAGCCTCCGCTGCCGTTCGGCGTCCAGAGCGCGGCGACGCCGTTGAACTCCGGCGAGTAGGTCGGGCTCACCGTGCCCGCGATCACACCCTGGTCGTTGATCCTGTTGGCCCAGCTGCTGATGCGGCCGGGCGGGAGCGGCAGCAGCGTGAGCGCCTGGCCATGCGCGGCGATCCAGCCGCGCTCGTTGCCCGCGCTGGTGGTCCTGCCGACCACAGCGCCGGCCTGGTTCATGTCCGAGACGCCCGGCATGCTCGTGCCGGCTGGGACGAGCAGCTCCATGCGGTAGCGCGGGAGCGTCTGCGCCTGCAGCGCGGCGGACGAGAGCAGCCACAGCGAGAACGCTGTGGCGGGCAGGGCAGGGAGATGTCGAGTCCGGGACATGGAGGCCTCTTGGGTGTGCATGCGGGTCCGTCGCTAGTCTTCGTCGCAGTCATCGTCGCAGCCGTCGAACTGCATCGTCGGGAATCCGCTGGGAACGCTCGCCGGGATCAGTTCGCAGAGATTCCCCGGCTTCGCGCGCTCGTCGAGCAGACCCTTGCGCACGAACGCCACCAGCGCGGAGACTTCGCTCGCGCTGAGGTCGATGGGTGTCGCGAGCAGCGGGATCGATGCGCGCGAGCACGGGCGCGATCGGGCCGAGCCGGTGCCTGAGGTCGTGGTCGACGCCGGCCTGCTGCGCGTCGTAGTTCGAGCGCGGATTCGAAGACGTCCAGGTGGTGGCGGATCGCGTCCTCGAGACGCGTGAACGCGCCGTTGTGGAAGAACGCCGGCTGCAGCGCCACGTTGCGCAGCGGCGAGGTGCGGAACTTGTAGCGGTCGGCGGGGTCGCCCGTGAGCTGCTCGAGACCGAAGTCCTCGTCCTGCCCCGGGCCGTCGAAGATCACGTTGCCCATCCCCACGCCGAAGCGCGGCGCGATCTGCGGGACGCCGACGACGTGCATCTGGAAATCGCTGAACATCTCGTTCGACGCGCCCGCGACGGAGTGGCAGGTGACGCACTGGCCGCTGCCGAAGAAGACCAGGGCGCCGCGCTTCTGCTTCTGTGTCAGCGCGTGCAGGTCGCCGCGCGCGTAGCGGTCGATCGGCGCGTTCGCGAAGACGAGCGTGAACTCGAACTCCGCGATCGCCCTGCCGAACATCGTGAAGTCGATCGGCGCGCCGGCGGCCACCTCGGGAAAGCTCGCGCCGAACAGCGTTCGATAGGCCGGGAAGGCGTTGAGTCGCGCGAGCACCGCCTGGCGGATCGGCTCGTTGCGGAAGCCGCTCGCGTCCGGCGGCGGAACCGTCCCGCCGAGCCCGTCGTCGAAGGCGTCGAAGTCGGGACCGATCGTCCCCGCGGTGCCGGTGAAGCCGGCGACCTCCACGAGCTCGGTCGGCGGGATGTGCGCCTGGGCGACGAGCAGGTGCGTGACGAGCGGGTCGACGGGAGGAAACGTCGTCGCTCCCTCGGGTGCGGGGAACAGGTATCCCAGCGAGTTGTCGAACGGATCGCCGGAGGGCGCGGAGAAGCGGCCGTTCCACATCAGCTTCGGGTAGAAGGCCGTGTTGATCGCCATCGGCGAGCGGCGCTGGTTGCGCGGGCCGCTGCGCTGGGGACCGACGCGATTGTTGTTCTGGACGCCGATCGCGATCGACTGGGTGTCCCCGAAGCCGTTCGCGGGCGAGTGGCAGCCCGCGCAGGAGTTGTCGTCGTGCAGGCCCGTGGCCCGTGTCGAACCACAGCAGCCTGCCAAGGTTCGCGAGCGCCGGGTCGATCGGCCGGCCGAGTCGCTGCTCGATCGAGGAGCCGACGCTGCCCGTGAAGCCGGCCTGGGCGAGTGCTGCCTGCAGGTTCTGGTCGAGGTTCGAGGGATGCTCGCTCGCGCTGAAGGCGGAGACGAGGAGCGCCGCCGCGACGAGGGCGCCGCAACGCAGGATGCCGGTCTTGTGGAACATGTTGAAGCTCGAGGTCGGGAGGAGTGGATCGCGGGTGCCGGGCCCTGTCAGGGCAGCCAAGAGACCTCCGCGGCGTTGGTCGTGTTGAACTGGCCCGCAAGAGCCGGACAGCCGGGGAGCAGCACCGTCGTGTCGCGGTAGTAGACCTGGTACCAGCGCGTCTGGCCGGCGGTGAGCGGGTCACCTAACGCCGCCGATCTGCTGGGGATGTCGAGGTCGGTCGGGAAGACCGGGGCCGTGATGCTGCCGCCGACCGCGCCCTTGATGTAGAGGCGCTTGACGAGTCCGGCCGCGCAGCGGACGCCGTGGCCGAACGTGACGCCCACGCTGAGCGTCGTCCCCTGGATCAGCACCGAGCCGACCGTCGCGTTCTCGTTCGCGGTCGTGAACACCAGCGTCGGCGTCGTCAGCGAGTTCGAGCCCGAAGCGCTGATCGAAGCGCCGCCCGTCGCGCCCTTGTTGTCGCAACCACGCCCCGTGCCGCTGGGGGGGTTGGCGCATGGACAGGCACTCGTGCTGCCGCTGCCCGGATCGCAGACGTAGGTCGCGGGTGTGCCGCTGCAGCTGACACGCAGCATGGCCTGGCCCACATAGCCTTGCGAGTCGAAGCTGACGGGCCACTGCACGTTGTTGTTGGGGTTGGCGTAGTCGACCGGCGAGCTGCCGAAGCCGCTGTTGTTGCCGAAGAACCACGAGACGTTCGTGAAGACGTGCGACGTGTCGTCGAAGGGCGCGACGAACTGGCCCTGGCCGCCGCCGGAAGAACCCTGGTGGTCCTGGTGGCTGCCCACGAAGAAGTAGCCCGTGATCGTGAGCGGCGCGATCGGGAACGTCACGTAGGTGTCCGTGTCCACGAGCGAGACCGTGGTCGGGATGCTGAGCAGCAGGGTGGCGTAGGCCGGATTGCCGAACTGCATGACGTCCTGCCAGATGAAGACGTCCGTCGGGGTGCCGTTGCCCGGGTTGAGACCCGGGAAGAACGCCGAACCCCAGGCCACTTCGACGGCGTTGATCGTGGTCGAGACTCCCGGCTCCCCGAAGCGACTCATCCAGACCATGTCGCCGCCGGCGAGCCAGCCCACCAGGCTGTCGCTCGTGCCGTCGTCCCAGGCCGTGCAGGGACCTGGAACGGGTGCGACCTCGAGCTCGAACGTGCCGCTGCCGGCGTAGGTCGGACCGGGGAGGGCAGCGCCGAGCTGCAGCATGTAGTGGTTGCCCGCCGTGACGTCGAACGCGCACTGGCTGGTGTAGATGTGCGGTCCGTAGAGCCCGCAGCCGTCGTCGTCGCACAGCAGCGCGCTGCCCGCAGCCGGACAACTCGAGCCGGCATACACCGCAACGAGCGTGTCGAAGGGCGCGCCGTTGCAGAGCGACCACTGGGCGACGCCCGTCATCGGACAGGTCCAGTCGTACCACACGTCCTGGCGCGACTCGCCCTGGAAGCAGCTCAGGCCCTGCTGCGGACCCGTCGTCGCGTTCAGCGTGTCGAAGTTGAACGTGCCGACGCCGGAGATCGGCTCGGCTGTCGAGCAGTCGTCGTTCGCCGGGGGGCCGACGTAGCCGACGTTGAGCGTGAACGTGCCCGCGCTGCCTGGCGTGGCGAGTGACGTGCCGATCTGCAGCATGTAGCTGCTGCCGGCGGTGACCGGGAAGAAGATCGAGCTCTGCAGTGTCGGACAGGCGAAGTAGTCGTCGTTGCACGCGAGGGCCGTGCCCGTCACCGGGCAGCTCGTGCCGGCGTAGGCGGCGACCTTGCTGTCCATGCCGGTGCCGCCGCAGAGCGCGAGTGTCGCCGTCCCGCTGCTCGGCGCGGTCCAGGCGTACCACACGTCGTTGAAGACGACGGTGGTGAAGAGGAAGTTGCAGAGGCTCTCCGACTGGCCTGCGCTGCCCGTGGTGGCGAGCGTGTCGTCGAAGTTGAACGCTCCCAGCCCCGTGATCGCTGCGGGCGTTGCGCAGTCGTCGTTAGCCGTGCCGCCGCCGGCGTTGATCGTGAACGAGCCAGTGCTGCCCGTCGCGGAGTAGGGTGTGGTGCCGAGCTGCAGCATGTAGGTGCTGCCGGCCGTGCAGGGGAAGCTGAGCTGGCTCTGCGTTGCCGGCGCGAGGCAATAGTCGTCGTTGCAGGCGATCGCGTTGCCCGGCGTCGGACAGCTCGCGCCGGCATAGACCGCGATCTTGCTGTCCATGAACGTGCCGCCGCAGAGCGAGAACACGGCAGTCCCCGTGCCCGGAGCCGTCCAGGCGAACCAGATGTCGCGCGTGATGGCCGTTCCGCCGAAGAAGAAGCACAGGCTTTCCGACTGCCCTTCGAGGCCCGTGGTGGCGGTCGAGTCGTCGAAGGCGAACGTGCCGTTGCCGGAGATCGGAGTCGCGCTCCAGCAGTTGTCGTTGGCCGGGCCGCCTCCACCGCCGCCGACCACGTCGAGCGTGAACGTGCCCCAGCTGCCCGGGTTTTGCGGGAAGGCCCCGAGCTGCAGGAGGTAGATGCCGCCGCTCGTCACCGTGAAGTCGATCGTGCTCTGCAGGCTGCTGCAGGAGTCGTCGTTGCAGGCCAGGGCGGTGCCCGCAGCCGGACAGGCCGACCCGGCGTAGGCTGCGATCTTGCTGTCCATCGACGCACCGCCGCAGAGGGAGAACGTCGCGGTCCCCGCACTCGAGGCCGTCCACGCGAACCAGACATCGTGCGTGATGGCCGTCGAGCCGTAGGAGTAGCAAGGCACTTCCGACTGGCCCTCGATGCCCGTCGTTGCGAGCGTGTTGTCGAATGCGAACGTGCCGCTGCCGGCGATCACGTCGGGGGTCGAGCAACTGTCGCTGCCGCCGAGCGCGAGCACGCCCGCGGAACCCTGCGTGATGCCCTGCGCAGTTCCGCCCTGCAGCATCGGCGAGGGGCCCTGGGCCGTGACGGCGCGCTTGCGCGCGAGCAGGCGCGCCTGGCTCGTAGGCCGCGAGAGGTACGGCCTCGCGTCGGTCTTGGGGTTGCAGGCCGCGGTCTGGTCCGCGGGTACAGACGACCACGCCGAGCCTGCGACCAGGCAGGCGACGATCAGGGGCAGTGTCATGGGTGTTCTCGAGCGGGTCCTGTCTGGGTTGAGCGGAGAGCCGACGCCGGCAGGACGTGCAGCACCTCAGCCAGGACTGCGCCGTCGGCCGCGCAAACCAGTCACGATTCCGCACTCTGCGCACTTGTTCGAGGCCCCGCCTGCGGACCGCGTATCATGGGCGGGCTGCTGCGCAGCAACTTTGCTCGATGGTCGATTTCCAGCGCATCCTCCGTTCCGCCCAGGAGGGTGACTCGCAAGCCGCGGAAGAGCTCGCCGCGCTGCTCTATGGCGAGCTGCACGAGCTCGCGCGGCGCGAGATGCTGGCCGAGCGCGCCGATCACACGCTGCAGCCGACGGCGCTGGTGCACGAGGCCTACCTGCGGCTCGTGGCGGAGAAGGACAGCTCCTTCGCGGATCGCGAGAGCTTCTTCGCCGCCGCCGCGACCACGATCCGCCGCGTGCTGGTCGACCACGCGCGCAAGCGTGCGCGCGAGAAACGTGGCGGCGGGCACCTGCGCGTGCCGCTCGAGGGCCTGGATGTCGCCGAACCGCTCGAGGACCAGGAGCTGCTCACGCTCGACGAGGCCCTCGCGCAGCTGGCCGCGATCGATCCGACCAAGGCGCGCATCGTCGAGCTGCGCTTCTTCGCCGGACTCTCGGTCGGGGAGCTGGGCCAGGCGGTCGGCGTGTCCGAGTCGACGATCCGCCGCGAGTGGCGCATGGCGCGCGCGTGGCTGCGCGCCCGCATGGACGGTGCCCGTGACGAGTGAGCGCTGGCAGCGCATCCAGGAGCTCTTCCATCGCGCGGCCGACCTTGGTCCGCGCGAGCGCGCGGCGCTGCTGCAGGCCGAGTGCGGCTCCGACCTCGAACTGCGTGCCGAGCTCGAGCGCCTGCTGCAGGGCGACGGCACGGGCGACGACGCCTTCAGCCGCCTCGAGGCGCACACGCGCACCGCGCCTGCCGATCCGCTGCTCGGTCGCAGCCTGGGCCCCTGGAAGCTGACCGCGCGCATCGCCGCGGGCGGCATGGGCGTCGTCTACCGGGGCGAACGCGCGGACGGGCTCTTCGAGCAGGAGGTGGCGTCAAGCTGATCCAGGCCGAGCGCGCCAGCGAGTGGGTGTTGCGGCGCTTCGAGTTCGAGCGCCGCACGCTGGCCGCGCTGCAGCATCCCTGCATCGCGCGGCTGTACGACGGCGGCACGACCGAGAACGGCTTCCCCTACTTCGTCATGGAGCTGGTGCACGGCGAGGCGATCGACCGCTACTGCGAGCGCGAACGCCTGCCGCTGGCGCAGCGCCTGCGACTCTTCGTGCAGGTCTGCCGTGCCGTGCACTACGCGCACCAGAGCCTGGTGGTGCATTGCGATCTCAAGCCCGCGAACATCCTGATCGACGAGCGCGGCCTCCCGCGGCTGCTCGATTTCGGCATCGCGCGACTGCTCGAGGCCGAACCCGACACGGCAGCGCCGGCCTCGACGCGCACGATCGCGCGCGTGCTCACGCCGGAGTACGCCAGCCCCGAGCAGCTCGCGGGCGGTGCGGTGACCACCGCGCTCGACGTCTACTCGCTGGGCGTGATCCTGTACGAGCTCGCGACCGGCCGCCGGCCCTTCCAGAGCGAGAGTCGCAGCCCGGCCGACTGGGAGCGCATGATCCGCGACGAGACGCCCGAGCGTCCCAGCACGCGCGTCGCGACCCGGACGGCGATCGCGCACGCGCGCCGCGCGCGCTGCGCGGCGATCTCGACCGCATCGTGCTGATGGCGCTGCGCAAGGAGCCCGAGCGGCGCTACGCCTCGGCCCAGGAGTTCGCCGACGACATCGAGCGCCACCTCGCCGGCCAGCCGGTGCGCGCACGCGGCAACTCGCTGGCCTACCTGGCCTCGAAGTTCGTGCGCCGCAACCGCGTCGCCGTGGCCGCCGGCCTGCTGGTGCTCGGCGCGCTGCTCTTCGGGCTCTTCTCCGCGCGCAGCAGCGAGCGCATCGCCGAGGCCGAGGCGCAGCACGCCAAGGTCGAAGCCGATTCCTTCCAGAGCATCGCGGGCTTCCTGATGGACGCGTTCCTGCCCGCTCAGCCCGCGCAGGACGCGGACTGGCAGGAGCGCGCGCGCGAGCGTGTGCTGGCCCAGGCCGAACGCGTGCGGCGGCAGTACGCCAGCCTCGATCACGAGCGCGCGAACCTGCTCGACACGCTGGGGCAGGTGTGCCTGCGCCTGGACCTGCACGACGACGCCGAGCCGTTGATGCGCGAGGCGCTGGCGATCCGCGAGCAGGCCTTCGGTGCGCGCTCGCTCGAGTACGCGCTCTCGCTGCGCAGCCTGGGCCAGCTCGCCTACCAGTCCGGCAACTATTCCGAGGCCGCGAGACTGCTCGGTGAGGCCCTGCCGCTGCACCGCGCGGCCGGGACGCGAACGCACGCCGACGTCTCCGGCGTCTGCCAACGACCTGGCCGCCTGCCTGCGCAACCTCGGCCGCGACGGCGAGGCCGAGGAGTTGCACCTCGAGGCGCTCGCGCTTGCGGCGCGGGCAGGACGACGGAACGCTGCCGGTCGCCGAGAGCCTGAACAATCTCGCCGGCGTCCAGCTGGGACGCGGCGAGTACGCGCCGGCCATCGCGGCACTGCGCGAGGCGCTGGCGATCCGCGCCTCGATCCTCGGCGACGGGCACCTGTTGACGCTGCAGACGCTTTCGAACCTCTCCAGCGCGTTGTGGCGACAGGGCGAGTCGACCGAGGCGCGCAGCCTGATGCAGCGCGCCGAGGCCGGCTATCGCCTGCTCGGCGGCGATGGCGAGGACGGGCTCGCGCTCGTGCTCGCGAACCTGGCCTCGATGCAGCTCGCCGCGAGCGATCTCGAGGGCGCCGCCGCGAGCCTCGAGGAGGCGCTCGCACTGCAGACCCGGCGCCTGGGCGAGGAGCACCCGCTGGTGGCCGTGACGCTGGCCAAGCTCGCTGCCCTGAACCACGCGCGCAAGCACGACGAGACGGCGCGCAAGCTCTGGGAGGACGTGCTGCGCATCCGCCGCGCCCCGCAGGCGTCCGCGCGCGACCTGGCCGAGGCGCTCTGCGGCTACAGCGTGTTCCTCGCGGACATCGGCGAGCACGAGCAGGCGCGGCGCCTCGTCGA
This sequence comes from uncultured Planctomycetota bacterium, assembly GCA_963829015.1. Classification (GTDB taxonomy): domain Bacteria; phylum Planctomycetota; class UBA1135; order UBA1135; genus JADJLZ01. The sequence continues at coordinate 756,007 of CAWHGR010000003.1, forward strand.
GGAGGCGCTCGGCCTCCTTCGCGCGCAGGATCAGGTCGACCCCGCGGGCCTTGGGCGCGCGGAGTTCCTGCTCGGCGGCTGTCTCGCGCGCGACGGACAGCAGGCCGCTGCGCGCGAGCATTTTCGCGAGGCGGCGCGCCTGCTCGACACCAGCCCCGCTGCGACTCCCGAAGAGCGCGCACGCGCGCATCGGCGCCTGCAGGAGCTCGAGAAACCTGCCGGCGGCTGAGAGGCGCGCGCCTGGAGCGGGCTCACGCCCCGGGACGGGCCAGGTTCCCGATCCGCACGCGGTCGCCCACGATCGCGCTCAGCCGCCCGCCGCGCGCGAACTCGAGCTTCCAGCCGCGGCGCGCGACGAGCGGCTCGATCACGCTGCGTTCCTCGTCGCTGGTCGAGAGCAGGCAGCGCGGGGCCGCACGCTCGAGCAGCGCTTCGACCAGCGCCTCCGCGCGCCGGCGCTCGTCCGCGAGCGAGCCGCGTCCGGTCGCGAGCGGCCCCTGCTTGCGCTCGTAGAGCTCGTCGTGCAGTGCGGGAAAGTTGTCCGGGTCCGTCAGCACGCTGACCATCCAGAGGTGATCGCAGCTCCCCGGCTCGACTGCCTCGAGCCCGTCCGCGCGCGGCACGGGCAGCTCCAGGGACAATCGCGCGCCCACGGCCCGGATCGCGCGCGCGAGCTCGGTCGTCTGCGCGCACTCGATGTTGAGCCATTCGATGCGCCGGCCGAGGACCAGGTGCTCGGCCAGGATCACGGGCAGCTCGGCGAGCTCCGCGCCCAGGTACAGGCTGCGGCCAGGCGCCTCGCGCAGCGCACGGCCGATGTCCTCGGCGAAGCGCAGCCCGGTGTCGAGGATGCGCTCGCGCAGGTCCGCATCGAAGAACTCCGAGCCGTCTCCCTCGCAGTAGCTGCGACCGAGCAGCTCCCAGTCCAGTTCGCCGTCGAGCGCGCCGAGCGCGGCGCCGAACTTCTGCAGGGCCTCATCCACGAAGCACACCCTACCGCAGACCGCGGCGCGGGCGTCAGTGCGCCAGGGCGGTCTCGACTTCGCGCCAGAGCGCGATGACGTCCGTTCCGGCGCCGCGTGCTGCGGCGAGCGCGGCCAGGTGCTCGAGATCGGCCCGCGCGGCCGGCGCCTGTCCGCTGGCTTGCAGGGCGAGCGCGCGACCGGCCAGCAGGCTCGGCAGGTACGGGTTGTCGTCCGCGAGCAGCTCGCCGTGGAGCTCTGCCGCAGCCGAGAGCGCCCGATCCGGGTCCCCAAGCCTGGCGCTGGCCAGCGCGATGGTCGCGATCGCGATGTAGTTCTTCGACCCGATCGCCAGCAGGTACTCCTCTGCGACGCGGCGTGCGGCAAAGTAGCGCTCGGCCGGCCGCCCCGGGTCGAGGACCACGTCGTGGGCCGCCCTGACGGTGCGCCAGGGCATCCGCAACCAACAGCGCTCGCAGTCGCGCATCCAGCGGCGCAGATCGGGATCGAGGTCCGTGCGCGCGTCGATCGCCGCGAGCACATCGTCGCGCGTGCGCAGCCCCTGGCGCAGCGCCGCGTGCAGTTGCATCGCGGCGCTGGTCCCCGCGAAGCGCAGCAGATCAGCCTGTTCGACCGGGGCCGTCGCGCGCAGGATGTGGCAGTTCCCGTCGGCTGCACCCGCGACGACGAAGTCGCCGTTCGGATCGCAGGACAGCGCCGTGATCGGCTGCTCGCTGATGCGCCGGATGAGTACGGGCGTGCCCGTCTGCGCATCCCAGAAGACGACCGAACCGTCGTTGTGCCCGGTGACCACGCGCGTGCCGTCGGCCAGTTCCGCCAGGGCCAGCGGCGGACTGCTGCTGGTCCCTTCCCAGACCAGCGTCCCCGCCTGCGCGTCGCGCCGCTGCAGCAGCGGGCCGGTGGCCGCGTAGACCGAGCGGCCGTCGTGCGAGACCCCCAGCGAGAGGATCGGGTCGCGGCCCTCGAAGAGCGTCCGTCCCGCCCCGCCGGCGCGCAGGTCCCAGCGCAGCAGCCGGCCGTCCTCGCCGCCGCCGAACGCGACCTCGCCGCGCTCGCCGAAGGCGCACGAACGCGCGGCACCGTGCTGTCCGCGCAACTCGTCTGCGCTCCGGCGCCCGAGCTTGTCGAGCAGCACGCAGCCCTCGGCCGTCGCGACCAGGATCCGATCACCGGTGGGCGCCGTGGCGAGGTCGAGGATGCGCGCGGTGGGCAGCGTCCAGGTGTGCGCCGAGCTCATGTCGTCGAGGTTCGTGGTCAACACGACGTTGTGGTATGCGGCCCAGGCCGTGTGCCCGTCGGCGCTGACGGCCAGGGCATTGACGTGGCTCAGGTAGTCGGTGCGCGTCGCCAGCGGCATGCCCGTGCTGACGTCCCAGGCGCGCAGCGAGCCGTCCTGCGAGACCGAGACCAGCCGCTCGCCGGCCGGCAGCAGCGAGAGACGCGTGACGACGCCCACGTGTCCGAGCAGCAGCTGGTGGTCGCGGCTGCCGAAGGGCGACCACAGGCGCAGCGTGCGGTCCCTGCCGGCGCTGGCGATCAGCATGCGCGCGCCTCCGGACGCGACGGCCTGGATCGGTCCTTCGTGGCCCACCAGCGCCGCGAGCTGGCGGCCCGTGGCGACCGCCCAGACGCGCACGACACCGTCGCCGCCGACCTTGGCCAACAGCTCGCCGGTGCGATCGAAGGCCAGCTTGCCCGCGCCGCCGCCGTCCGAGAGGACCTGCAGCACGGTTCCGTCCGCGAGACGCACGATCACGATGCGTCCCTCGGTGTTGCTGATCGCGAGCCGATCCCCGCCGGCGTTCATGCTCAGCGCGACGATGCCTTCGTTGGAGACGTTCGTCACGCGCTGCAGCTCGCGGCCGGTTGCGAGGTCCCAGACGAGCACGTCCGAGGACGTCACGGCGCACAGTCGGGTGCTGTCGTGGACGCTGAGCTCTTCCGAGGGCGGGCCGGCCTGCTCGAGCGCGATCTCGCGCCGCGTCGCGAGCGTAAGCGGATCGAGCTCCAGGAGCCGCCAGCCGCCCTGGCTGGCGAGCACGCAGTCGGCGTCGACGCCGATCGAGACGTGCTCCTGCGCCGATGCGCGCGGACGCTCGGCCAGCAGCTTGCGCGTGGCGACGTCGATCACGCTGGTGTTGCCGTCGAGGTCGTTCACCAGCAGCCGCCGGCCGTCGGAGCTGAACTCCAGCTGCGCGATCTCTGCGTGATGGTTCCCGAGGCTCTGCAGCAAGGCGCCGCGCGCGAGGTCCCACAGGCGCACCTCGCCATCCTGGCCCCCGGACGCGAGCAGCGACGCATCCGGTGTCAGCGCCGCCGCGGTGACGCTCGTCGCGTGGCCTTCCAGCGTCAGCAGGCTGCCGTCGAGCGTCAGCGCGAGGTGGTGCCACTCGAAGCCGCGCAGTCCAGTCGGGCAGGCCGCCAGCCGCCGCCGCGCCTCGGCCGCGTCGTGGGACTGCAGCGCCGCGTTGGCCGCGGCCAGGTTGGCCTCGTAGGTGCGCCGCTGCTGCTGCGCCTCGGCCGCACGCGCGCGGTCGCGCTGCTCCGCGATCCCGATCGCGATCGCCGTCGGCGTCCCGATCGCGGCCAGCAGGCCGACGAAGAGGCCCGTCGCCAGCGCCGGCCGCCGCTGCGCCCAGCGCCACGTCCGCCGCAGAGCCCCGGCGGGTCGCGCGAGGATCGGCTCGTGCTGCAGCACGTTCTCGAGGTCGCGCGCGAACTCCGCCGCCGTGGCGTAGCGCCGGCGCGGCTCGGGATCGGTGGCCACCGAGCAGACCGCCGCAAGTTCCCACGAAACGCTGCGGTTGCCTGGGCCAATCGGCGCTCCATCGCCATGCAGGATGCGCTGCCGCGTCGTCTCGCTGGAAGGCGAGAGGAAGGGCTGCCGCAGGGTGAGCAGCTCGCGCAGCAGGACGCCCAGGCCGTAGACGTCGGTGCGCGCGTCGCCTTCCTCGCCGCGCAACTGCTCGGGCGCCATGTAGGGCAGCGAGCCGACGTGGCTGCCGTGGCGCGTCATGCGGTCGACGCCGGCCGGCCGCGCGAGGCCGAAGTCGAGCAGCACCACCCGCCCCTCGGTCGTGACGATCACGTTGCTGGGCTTGATGTCGCGGTGCACGACGCCGTTCTGGTGCGCGTGAGCCAGCGCCTCGGCCACGCGCCGCGCGATGCCGGCGCACACGTCCGCCCAGGAGCCGCTGAACAGCTCGCCGTGGACCGCGCCGCCCGCGTGGCGCGCCACCACCGCGCGCAGATCGGCCCCCGTGAGCGACTCGACGCGCCTGCCCGCCAGCGCGCGCAGGACCTCGTCGAGGCTCGCACCGCGCAGGAGCTCCATCGCGAAGTACGGGATGCCGTGCTCGTCGCCGACGTTGAAGACGGCCACGATGCCCGGGTGCGAGAGCTTGGCCACGGCCGTGATCTCGCGCTGGAAGCGCTCGCGCGCGCCGGCGAAGTAGAGCTGCTCGGGCCGCACCAGCTTGAGCGCCACCGTGCGGCCGAGACGCGCCTGCCGCGCGGCGTAGACGACGCCCATGCCGCCCTGACCCAGGCGTTCCAGCAGCTGGAACTCGCCCAGCCGCTCGGGGATGGCCGGCTCGGGCGCGTCCACGGGCTCGGCGCCGACGAAGCCCGACGAACGCAGCATGTCGAAGCGGCGGCGCAGCTCGGCGGCGTGCGCGGGCTCGCGCGCGCTGAGCTCCGCCACGCCGGCCTCCCAGAGGCTCTCCGGGCGGTCGAGCACCTCGAGGAGCAGCCTGCCTACGGGGTCGGTGGGGTCCATGTCTGGAGGTGCAACGAAGGTCTCCGACCGATGTCACGCACCGTTGCTAACATCCTTGCGATGCCCTCCGACCCCCCGCCCGAGGGAGGCCCGGCCGACTCGGCCGAGCTCGTGCGCAGCGCCAGCACGGGCGACGCGCGTTCGCTGGCCGTGCTGCTCGAACGCTACCTCCCCCGGCTGCGGGCATTCGTGCGCTTGCGGGTCGATGCGACGGTGCGCGCCCAGGAGTCCGCATCCGACCTGGTCCAGACCGTTTGCCGCGAAGTCCTGCAGAACGCCGAGCATTTCGAGTACCAGGGCGAGGACCGCTTTCGCGCCTGGTTGTTCCAGACGGCGCTCAACAAGATACGCGACCGGGCGCGCTACCACCACGCGGATCGCCGCAGCCCCAAGGCCGAGGACCGCGAGGTCGAGAGCGGCGACCAGCCGGACCCCAACGGCCCGCAGTACAGCCCCAGCCAGGTGGCGATGGCCAAGGAGACCGCCGAGGCCATGGAGCAGGCCTTCGACCTCCTGACCGACGACCACCGCGAGGTGATCACGCTCTCGCGCATCGTCGGGCTGCCGCACGCGGAGATCGCGCGCATCATGGGCCGCAGCGAGCTGGCCGTGCGCGGGCTGCTGTCGCGCGCGCTGGTGGCCTACACCGAGGCCTTGGACCGCGTGCAGGGTCGCGGCTAGGAATCCTGGTTTCCGCGGCACGCCGCAACCGTGGATTCGTTTGGCACGGGGTGCGCATGCCCCTGGAACCATGGCCGCGCTGCTTCTCCGGGAGCCTGCCAGCCGATCCGCCGCGCTCGGCGACAAGTTTGCGGCCGACGCGACGCGCCACTACCAAGTCTACTGCCGCGATCCGGTCGCGTCGTTCTGCGCGAGCCCGGCCGGCAACCTCTGGAACATCTCCTCGGGCCTGATGGTCACGTGGGGGCAGTGAACGCTGCGGTTCCGGCCGTAGCGGACGGACGGATTCCTGCGGCGTTCCCGACGGGCTGGCCGCGAGACGATTGTCTCGCGGCCAGCTCTCCTTTCGGCGCGCAGCGAACACCGGCGCAGCGCTGAATGCGGACCGGATTCCGCATCACACGCACCTGCGCGCTTCGTTGAACCTCTCGCGGGCACGCTTACGCGGCGCGCGCCGATCCCATCCACTCCCTTCTTCATCCGGAGCAGGTCTCATGAATGTCCCCTTCGCTCGCAGAGTCGCCGTTCCGGCCATCTGCACCCTCTCGTTGTGCGCGTCGAGCGCGCTGGCTCAGCGCCCGCCGCTTCTCGAGACTCCGCCGACGGTCGCGCATTCCGCACCCGCGCTCGAGCTCGGCCGCTCGGGCTACCGCGCGCCGCACGATCGGCTCTACCTCTCGGCGCAGCCCGACGGCTCGCCGCAGGTCCGCGGCCGCACCTACAAGGCCGAGTTCACGCCCAGCGGCGCCACGTACATCCCCTTCTGCGGCTCGGAAGCTCCGCGCAGCCACCCGCTCAGCCTGCGCATCGAGAGCATCCGCGCGGGCGGGGCGCCGGTCGAGTTCGCCGACTCGGTCGTGGCCGGCCTCGAGGGCACGACCGTGCGCTACGCGCGCGGCGGCGTGACCGAGGTCTACGAGCTCGCGCTCGACTCGCTCGAGCAGAAGTTCGTCTTCGATGCGCTGCCCGCCGGCGGCGAGCTGGCGCTGCGCCTCCGCTTCGCGACCGACCTCGCCGCCTCGCGCGAGGGCAGCACGCTGGTCTTCTCGAGCAGCGACGGTTCGGTCGGCTACGGCGCCGCCACGATCGTCGACGCGCGCGGGGCGAGCGCTCCCGTCACGACCGAGATCGACGGGCAGGCGATCGTGCTGCGGGCACCGGCTGCGTTCCTCGCGCAGGCGACCTTCCCGGTGACGCTCGATCCGGTGATCAGCACCGCCTACGTCGGCTGGACGATCGAGCCCGTGCACAGCTTCGCGCCGGCGATCGCCTGGGACGAAACGAACCAGCGCTACTGCGTCGTGTACGAGGAGACCTACAGCGCCACCGACCACGACGTGGTGCGCGTGTTCGTCGACGCCTCGGGCACCTTCCAGTCGGGAGCCTACGTCGACGCGAACCTGAGCGACTACTGGGCCAAGCCCGATGTCGCCAACAGCAACAACGCCAACAACTTCTACGTGGTAGCCGAGCTCGGGCTGCCCTCGGCCAATTCCCGCACCATCCACGGCCGGACGATCGACGGCGCCACGGGCGCGCTCGGCAGCGACACGCTGGTCAGCACTCCCGACCAGATCGGGGAGTTCATCAATGCCAGCGTTGGCGGCGATCCGTACGCGGGCAGCGCCAGCAACTACATGGTGGTCTGGCAGCGCGTGCTCTGGCAGGACGTGGAAGAGCACGTACACGGCCGGCTGGTTTCCACCGGCGGCGTGCTGCAAGGCACATCGACGATGCTGATCGAGAACAGCAGCACGGTCAATCGCTTCCCGCGCATCTCCAAGTCCTGCCAGCAAGCAGGCTACTACCACGTGGTCTGGGAGCGGCGCATGCCCGCCGGCGACGGCGACATCTGGGCCGCCGAACTGTCCTGGTCAGGAGTGCTGCTCGCCGGGCCAACCGCCGTCGTGACCTCCGGTGACACGACCAAGCCGGCCTGTTCGCCGATCGACAACTCCAGCCGCTGGCTGCTCGTGTACGAGTACGCCTATCCCTCGGATCACGACATCTACGCCGCGATGATGACCGGCGTCACGAACAACACCACCATCGACGTGAGCTACCGCGAGTACCTGCTCGGCTCGGGCACCTACCTGAACGACCAGCTGCTCCCTGCCGCCGACACGGATGGCGTGCACTTCACCTGCACCTACTCCGAGCAGAACGGCGCGCTGCCGGTGTACTACGACGTGTACGCCTCGACGCTCGACATCCTCGGCACCGTGCCGACGGTGGGAGAGTCGCACCAGCTGCTGGGGGGCGGCCAGTGGCGCGAGGACAGCACGCGCCTGTGCTCGCAGCAGGCCGCCGGCGGTTCGGGCAACAAGCTGGGCGTCGTCTGGCAATACGAGGGCCCGGGCATCGGGGACATCTACTTCGGCTCCTACGGCACGAGCGACTTCATCAAGCTCTGCTGGCCCGGCTGGGACGGCGTCATGGTCTGCCCGTGCACGAGCTCTTCGGCCCTCGCCGGCCACGGCTGCGAGAACAGCAGCTACACCGGTGGCGCGTCGCTCAACGGCTCCGGCAATGCCTCGCTCGCCGCCGACACGGCGCTCTTCACCACCAGCGGCGAGAAGCCCAGCGCGCCCAGCATGGTCGCGCAGGGCACGACGCTGCTCAACAACGGCGCGACCTTCGGACAGGGCGTGCGCTGCGTGGGCGGTTCGCTGAAGCGGCTGTACGTCAAGATCGCCTCCGGCGGCTCGATCAGCGCGCCCGTCGGCAGCGATCCGAACATCCACACCCGCTCCGCGGCACTGGGCGATCCGCTGAGCGCCGGCACCACGCGCTACTACTTCGTCTACTACCGCGACCCGGTCGTGCTCGGCTTCTGCCCGGCCTCGGCCGGCTACAACGCGACCGACACGGTGCAGGTCACCTGGCGGCCCTGACATGGGTGTACCTGTCAACTCCTAGTTGACGGAGCACGATTAGACTCTCGACGAGCTGGCCGCGGGGCGCACGCCTCGCGGCCAGCCGTGTTCCAGCGCCTGGCCAAGCCCGCTCTCCGCCATCCGACCGATGCCGCGCTCCTGTTCTTCCGGGTCCGCTGCCGCATGGATCCGCGTGAGGCCGCCGACTGCGCGGCGGTTTCCAGTTACTGCCTCCTGCTGGATCGCTAGCTGAGAGCAGTTCGGCAACCTGGCGCTGAAGGACATGCGCAGCCGGTGCGCCCCTCGCGGGCAGCGGCTCCGCAATCACTGGACTCCCTCAGCGGGTCGGCAAACCCGCTGACGGACATGGGAGGGAGCGCTTGGCATGAACTGCATGACTCGTTGGGTGATGGTGTGTTCGTCGCAGGCTCTGGTCGGGGCGCCGATTCTCGCGCAGAGCACGACGCGCGTGAGCGTGGCCCCCGGGGGACTGGAAGCCAATTCCCACAGCGGGTCTCCCGCGCTCTCCGCCGACGGACGCTTTGTGGCGTTCCAGAGTCTCGCCTCGAACCTCGTCGCAGGGGACACGAACTCGACCTGGGACGTGTTCGTGTACGACCGCCTGAGCGCGGCGACCGACTGCGTGAGCGTGGACTCGGCCGGGGTGCAGGGGAACTCCACGAGCTGGGAGCCTTCGATCTCGGCTGACGGCCGCTTCGTCGCCTTCCAGAGCTTCGCCACGAACCTGGTCGCGGGGGACACGAACGCGAACCCGGATGTTTTCGTGCACGACCGCCAGAGCGGGACGACCGAGCGCGTGAGCGTGGACTCGGCCGGGGCAGAGGGAGACTCCAACAGCGGAGGAGCTTCGATCTCGGCCGACGGCCGCTTCGTGGCCTTCGAGAGCTTCGCCACGAACCTCGTCGCGGGCGACGCGAACGGATCTTGGGACGTCTTCGTGCGCGACCGGCAGAACGGGACGACCGAAGCCGTGAGCGTGGACCCGGGCGGGGCCGTCGGGAACTCCGGCAGTGACGAGCCCTCGACCTCGGCCGACGGCCGCTTTGTGGCCTTCCGGAGCTTCGCCACGAACCTCGTCGCGGGCGACACGAATGGGGAGCTCGACATCTTCGTGCGCGATCGCCAGAGCGGAACGACCGAACGAGTGAGCGTGGACTCGGCCGGTGTCGAGGGGAACAGCCGCAGCCAGGATCCCTGGATCTCGGCCGACGGCCTGGTCGTGGCCTTCCTTTCGCTCGCCACCAACCTCGTCGCCGGAGACTCGAACGCGGCCCCGGACATCTTCGTCCACGACAGCTCCAGCGGGGCGACCGAGTGCGCGAGCGTGGACTCGGCGGGTACGCTCGGAAATTCCGCCAGCGGGACCTTCGGCGCCGCGCTCTCGGCCGACGGCGGCTACGTCGCGTTCTGGAGTGTGGCCACGAATCTCGTCTCGGGGGACTCGAACGCGTGCGCGGACATCTTCGTGCACGGCCGTCAGAGCGGGTCGACCACGCGCGCGAGCGTGGACTCGTACGGCTCTCAGGCCAACGAAGAGAGCCAGTTCCCGTCGCTCTCCGGGGACGGACGCTTCGTCGCGTTCCTCAGCGCCGCGACCTTCCTCGTCCTGAACGACACGAACGCGTCGGCGGACGTCTTCCTGCGCGACCAACGCGGTCCGCCCCCGCCGTCCTACTTCTGTTTCGGCGACATGAGCGCGGGGCCTTGTCCGTGCGGGAACTACGGCATGTTCGGAGGCTGCCAGAACTCGGCCTTCACGGGCGGCGCGATGCTCGTGTCCGCAGGGACCGCCTCGCTTGCGGGCGACACGCTCGTGCTCAGCTCCTGGGGGGAGTTGCCGAGCGCACTGAGCGTCTTCCTCCAGGGCGACCTCCCGATCGCGGCTGTGCACTTCGGCGACGGTTTGCGTTGCACGGGCGGAGCGCTCAAGCGCCTGTACGTGCGAAACGCCCTGGATGGAGTCGTGAGCGCGCCGGCGCCCGGCTCGCCGTCGATCTCTGCGCGCTCAGCCGCTCTCGGCGACGCGCTCGGCGCGAACACCACGCGCTACTACCAGACCTACTACCGCGATCCGAGCTCCACCTTCTGCCCCGCTCCGTCGGGAAGCACCTGGAACATCTCTTCGGGGCTCGCGGTCGTGTGGGGGCAATGACGACCGCGGCGCCGCCTGCTGGGATGGCTTGGCCGCTGCTTCTCGGCCCTGATGAAGAGCGTGCGGGTGGATCAAACCCTCACGAGCCGCTGATCCGGAATTTCCCCACTTCGTTGAGAGCATCGACCACGTGCTGGATTTCGCTGTGCGTGGGTATCCACCAGTCGGGCGGGTGATAGCTTGCGACCGGACTCGGGAGCGGCCGACGTGGTCGCCCCTTTCGACCTCGAATACTCGCAACGATCCTCGGGAGAGGATCAACAGGAGGAGTCGGATGATTCGTGCTTCGCGTTGGACGGGTGTGGCTCTGGCTGTGGCCCTGGCGGGCAGCCTTGCGCAGGCGCAGACGACCGAGCGCGTGAACGTGAGCTCGGCCGGAGCAGAGGCGAATGGCGCAATCCACCGCACCTTGATCTCGGACGACGGCCGCATCGCGGCGTTCTCGAGCACCGCCACGAACCTCGTTGCGGGAGACTTGAACGGCTTCTCCGATGTCTTTGTCCGCGACATCCCAGGCGGCACGACCGAGCGCGTGAGCGTCGGCTTGGCCGGTGCTGAGGCTGACGGCGATAGCTACGCATTCACGATCTCGTCCACTGGCCGGTTCGTAGCGTTCTACAGCAGCGCCACGAACCTCGTGGCGGGTGACACGAACGGGTGCTCCGACGCCTTCGTGTACGACCGTCAGAGCGGGACGATCGAGCGCGTGAGCGTCGACAGCAACGGAGCGGAAGCCAACGGCCCCAGCGGCTTTGCCTCCATATCGGCCGACGGCCGCTTCGTGGCGTTCGAGAGCGTCGCCTCGAACCTGGTGCCAAACGACGCCAACGGGTTCACCGACATCTTCGTGCGCGACCGCCAGAACGGGACAACCGAGCGCGTGAGCGTGGACACCAATGGGGCAGAGGCGGACAACGTGTGCCAAGACCCCTTCATCTCGGCCGATGGAGTCTTCGTGGTCTTCGAGAGCTCCTCCCCGAGTCTCGTCGCGGGCGATACCAACGGGATGATCGACATCTTCGTGCACGACCGGCAGTGGGGGACGACCGAGCGCGTGAGCGTCTCCACGAATGGGGCGCAGTGCGACGCCAACTCCCAGATCCCATCGATCTCGGGCAATGGCCGGTTCGTCGTTTTCCAGTGCGCCTCGACGACCCTCGTCGCAGGAGACATCAATGCGGCAACCGACGTCTTCGTGCACGACCGCCAAACCGGCACGACCGGGCTTGTGAGCGTGAGCACGGACGGTGCGCAGGGGGACGCTGGCAGTCGCCAGGCCTGGATCTCGGCCGATGGCCGCTTCGTGGAGTTCCACAGCGACTCGTCGAATCTCGTCACAGGCGACACGAACGGGCTCAGGGACTGCTTCGTGCGCGACCTCCGCAGCGGGACCACCATGCGCATGAGCGTGGACTCGCTCGGGGCTGAGGCGAACGGGGAGAGCAGGTCGGACTGGATCTCGGCCGACGGCCGGTTCGTGGCGTTCCAGAGCCTGGCTTCGAACCTGGTCGCAGGCGACAGCAACGGCCTGGGTGACGGCTTCGTCCACGACCGCGGCGGTTCGACACCGATCGCCTTCTGCTTCGGCGACGGCACCAGTGGCGCATGCCCGTGCGGAAACAACGGCTCCATCGGAAGAGGCTGCGAGAATTCCGTCTCCACGGGAGGCGCAGTCCTCAGCGCGACGGGCAGCGCCTACCTCTCGTTCGACACACTCGTCATCACCTCCGCGGGCGAGCGGCCGACCGCGACCAGCATCCTCCTTCAGGGCACCGGCACTGTTCCCGCGGTGAACTTCGGGGACGGTTTGCGCTGTGTGGGCGGAGCCCTCAAGCGCCTGTACGCTCGAGGCGCGGTCGGAGGAGTCGTCAGCGTTCCGCAGGCCACCGATCCGCTGGTGTCCGCGCGCTCCGCGGCCCTCGGTGACGTGATCCCCGCCGGCGGGACGCGGCACTACCAGACGTACTACCGCGATCCGGACCCGCTCTTCTGCCCGAACCCGCCTGGGAACGGCTGGAACGTCTCCTCGGGGCTCTCGATCACATGGGGCCCGTGACATGGGAGGACCCGTCGGCTTCTGACTGACGGGCCCGGATGCAACTCGTGCCAAGCTGGCCGCGGGGCGCGCGCTCCGCGGCCGGTTTCGTCTCCGCGCTGAAGCGGCTCAGCGCTTCTCTTCCTGCGGCTTCCTCCAGTGCGCGCGCAGCGGCGCGAGCAGCTCTTCCACCGCGCCCGCGAAGGCCGGAGCGTCCATGCGCCGCCAGCGTTCGAGGTCCTCGGGGCTGGCGAGCTCGCCTTCGGCCAGGATCGCCAGGCAGCGCTGGCGCGTGCGTTCCTCGACGCGCTCGCGCCGCACCTCGGGCGTCTCGTCGGCGAGCTCGACCAGGTCGCGCGGATCGGTCTGCGAGGCTTCCTGCAGGCGGCGCAGCGCGCGGATGCGCGCCTGCGGCAGTCCCGGAACGCCCGCGCGCCGCACGCCGCCGCGACCGATGCCCGGCTCGGCGCCGGCGAGCTGGCGCTCGCGCACGTGCTCGGCCAGGCGCTCGAAGAACTCCTCGGGCGGGAGCTTGAGCCAGCTCTCCCACTGCTCCTGCGTCAGGCCCGGCGGCAGGCCCAGCTCGCGCGCCTCGGCCTGTGTCAGACGCTGCCGCAGCTCGAGCACGCGCGCGGCGCGCTGGTCCTCGGGCTGCAGCTTGAGGCTCTCGATCTCGTCGGGCGCGAGTCCCAGACGCGCGCCCAGGCGTTCGATCATGTAGCGCGTGACGCGCTCGCGCATGCGGCTCTGGTACTGCGCGAAGAAGCGCGCGCGGTCCTCGGGCGGCGCCTGCTCGAGGCTCTGCACCACGTCGGGCGGGAGCGCCGCGCGCATGCGCGCGCCGATGCGCGCGGTCTCGTTCTCGACGAGTTCCGCGAGGATCCGTTCGCGCCGCGCATCGGAAAGCTGCTGCACACGCGCGCGCAGCGTGGACGGCAGCGCGCGCTCGGCCCGCTCGCGCAGCTCCTTGACCTGCTGCGCGCGCGCGGAGAGCTCGCGCTGCTCCTGCTCGGGCAGTGCCTGGTAGCGCTGCCAGCGCTCCTGGATCCGCTCCTGCTCCTCGGGCGCGAGCGCCTCGAAGCGCCGGCGCGCGTCCGAGAGCGCGTCCGCCTGGCGCGCGTCCGGCAGGGCGCTGCGCACGCACAGCGCCAGCGCGGCCAGGAAGAGCAGCAGCGCGTGAACCTGCTTCATGGCTGCGCGTGCGGGCCGGCCTCAGCCGCCGAGCACGCCCTCCTCGCTGCCGAGCTCGAGCAGCAGCTGGTCGCAGGGCGGCAGCGTCGAGAGCAGCGTGTCGAGGTCGTTGCGGCGCAGGAGCTCCCACTGCTCGAGCACCTCGAAGTGCTCGAGCATGCGCGGATCGATGGTCTCGTGCGCGAGTTCGCCCTGCTTGCGTCCTTCCTCGCGCGTGGGCCAGAAGGCCCAGGCGAGCAGCAGCGCGAGCAGGCCCGCGGCCGCGGCGAGCTGCACCGGGTGGCGCGCGTAGACCGGCTTGCGGCGGCGCACGAGCGCGCGCTCCTCGGCCAGGTGCGCCAGCACGCGCTGCGCGAGCCGGGCGGGCAGCTCGACCGCCCGCGCGCGTTCGAGCAGCGCATCCAGGCGCTTGTCTGCCGCTGGCGCACGCTCGCGCTCCAGGCCTGCGAGCACGCGCTCGGCGAGACCTCCGGGCGGGCGCGCCTGCGGATCGAGCTCCAGCAGCCGGTCGAGCGCGCTCTCGCGCGGCTCGTCGACCGAGCGCAGACGCGCCAGCACGCGGCGCGCGAGCTGCGGCGGCAGACGCGGCTCGGGCAGCGAGGCGAGCAGCACCTCGAGCGCCTCCTCGGCCTCGAGCAGCGCGCGGCAGTCGCCGCAGCCGAGCAGGTGCTCGTGCCAGGAGAGGTGGGTCCACTCCTGCGACCCGCGCGCGCCCTCCAGCGCGTTCTCCAGCCGGCGGCGGAACGAGCGGCAATCGGGCTTCATGCGCCCTCCTCCTCGAGGAACGCGGCCAGGCTCTCGCGCAGGCTCTCGCGCGCGCGGTGGATCAGCGACTTGACGGCCTTCTCGCTCGAGCCGAGCACTTCGGCGATCTCGCCGTAGGGCAGGTCCTCGTACTTCGCCAGCAGGAGCGCCATGCGCTGGTTCTCGGGCAGGCGCGCGATCGCCGCGCGCACGGCCTGCACCACGTCGTCGCGCTCGAGCGCCGCCGCGGGCGAAGGCGCGCGCGGGTCCTCGAAGTCCGCCAGCGAGTGCCCTGCGCGCGCATCGTCGCCCGGCTCCAGCCGCCTGGCCTCGCGCGCGATCCCGCGCTGCGTCTCGTTGACCGCGATGTTGTAGGCGATGCGGAAGAGGAAGGTCGAGAAGCGCGCCGAGGGCTCGTAGCGCTCGCGCGCGCGCACGACGCGCAGGAAGACTTCCTGCACGAGGTCCTCGCGGTTGGCGCGCTGGCCCAGGAAGCGCGTCAGCAGGGCGTAGACCTGCCCCGAGTAGGCCTCGACCAGCGCGTCGAAGGCCGCCTCGTCGCCGGCCTGCCAGGCGCGCATCCAGCGCACGCCCGGATCGTCGTCGAAATCGCTAGGCATGACCCTCAGCCCCCTCCAACCCGGCCGGCTGCGGCTGGTTCCGCACTTTCCGGGTCAGGGAGCATCCTAGCGGACCCGCGGCGGGGGCGGGACGGCGCCTTCGAGCGCGCGCCAGTGGGAGAGCGGCCAGACGATGCGCACGGGCCGGCCGACGAGCTCCTCGGCGCGCGTCTCGCGCCACTCGCGCCCGTCGCGGCTCTGGGCCGAGTTGTCGCCCAGCAAGAGGTAGCTCTCCGGGGGCAGGTCCTTGGCCTCCTGCGTCGCGAACTCGCCGCGTTGCGTGTAGTAGAGGTCGCGCGCGAGCAGCAGCTTGCGAAAACGCAGCGTGGCGTGGGCTCCGCCGAAGCTGGCGCGCGGGAGGATGTTGTGGCCCTGCTTGAGCGGGTCGTTGTGCGAGAAGCGGTTCTCGGCGTAGGTCGCGACGCAGCACGCGCACTCCGTCGCGCTCGAAACTCAGCGCATTGTCGACGTTCGAGAAACGCAGGCGGTGCCAGCCGGGCGCGCCGCGCTCGAGCACGGCGGTGGCGAGCGTCTCGGGCGCCGTGGCCGCGTCCTCGCCGTGGCGCAGGAGGCTCGCCGTCAGCCGGCCGTCGGCCGCGAGCTCGAGCGCGAGCTCGAAGCGGTCGCCGGCCTCGGAGAGCGTCAGGCTGGCGCGCGAGCCGGGCTCGTCCTGCGCGAGCTCGAGCTCCAGCACGAGGTCGTTGACCGGGATCTCGCCCACGACGAGCGCGTGCTCGGCGTCGAGGTAGCCGTCCGTGACGTCGCCGTAGTATTCGAGCCGGCTCGGCTCGTGAGTCACCAGCGTCCACTCGCCCGCCTCGCGCTTCCACGCGGCGTTCGCCGCGGGCGCGATCGGGAACGCGTGCGCGGAATCCTGCCAGCGCTCGTCGAAGACCGGGATCGGGCGCGGCCGCGGCTCGTCGGGCCCGAGCCGCTGGCCGTTCACCAGGAGATCGCCGTCGACGATCTGCACGCGCTCGTTCGGCAGGCCCGCGGCACGCTTCACGACCGGTGTGTCCTCGCCCTTGCGCAGGACGACGACCAGGTCGAAGCGCGCCGGCGGGCTGTGGTCGTAGACGACGAGCACGCGCTCGCCGCCCGGGCGCGTGCCCTGGATCGTGGGCTCCATCGAGGGCGTGTCGACGCGGTAGATGCCGCACACCAGCGACTTCAGCACCAGCAGGGCGCACGCGAGGAGCGCGAGGATCCAGAGCCAGCGCTTGGCGCGGTTCGTCATCCGCTCGTCTGGGCCGCGAGTCCGGCGGGCATGCGGACCAGCAGCGCGCCGTGCAGGGCTCGCGCCGCGCGCTCGAGGTCCGCTGCGCGCACGAGGAAGGCCTGGGAGAGATCGCGGCAGCCGACGTGGCTCTCGATCGGCTCGATGCCCGCCTCGAGCAGCACGCGCACGGCCTGGTCGGCCAGTGCGCCGTCGCCGCCGTGCCGGCCGATCAGCGCGACCAGCGCGAGCTCGTGCTCGACGCGCACCTTGCGGCCGAGCTCGGCCAGCACCTGCTCGAGCGCCGGACCGGGGGCGGCGAGCACGCTCAGGTGCTCGCCCGTGTGGCGCAGCGGCCCGGCCTCGACGCGCTGGCGCGCGAAGGCCGCGAAGAGCTGCGCCAGCTCCGCTGGCCGGTCGGACTGCGGGCCCAGCGCCAGCAGCACGCGCGCCACGCGCTTGCGCGCCGCGATGCCGCACGGCCCGTGATCGCGCGTCTGCGGGTCGAGGCGCGTTCCCGCCGCGTGCGGCTGGTGCACGTCGAGCAGGCGCACGGTCACGTCCGCGCGCCGCGCGGGAGCGAGCGCCGCGGCGTGCAGCACTTCGGCGCCGTGGAAGGCGAACTCGGCCGCCTCGGCGAAGCCCAGGCGCTCGATCACGCGCGCGTCGGGCACGAGCTTGGGATCGGCGGTCATCAGGCCGCCGACGGACTTCCACAGCTGCAGCTCGGAAGCGCCGACGGCCTCGGCCACGAGCGCGGCGGTGAGGTCGGAGCCGTTGCGACCGAGCGTCGTCAGGTTGCCCTGGCGGTCCTTGGCCAGGAAGCCCGTCACGACCGGGATGCCGGTCACCTGCTCCAGCGCCGCGCGCACGTCGCCCAGCGAATCCGAGAGCGGCAGCGCGTTGCCGAAGCTCGAATCGCTGGTCAGGCCCAGGTCGAAGGCGTCGACCGGCGTCGCCAGCACGCCGCGCGCGCGCAGCGCGTGCGCGACGATGCGCGCGCTCATGCGCTCGCCGAAGGAGAGCACGAGATCGCGCTCCTCCAGCGCCAGGCGGCTGCGCTGGCGGATCCCGTCGAGCAGCCCGAAGAACTCGCTGAAGTGGCGGTCGAGCAGCTCGCTGTCCAGGCCCAGCTGGCGCAGGATCGTGCGGTGCCGGATGCGCACGCGGTCGCCCTCGGACAGGCCTTCGGCGGCCGAGCGCGCGACCGTGTCGAGCAGCTCGGTGACGCCCTGGTGGGCGCTCACGACCAGCAGCGGGCGCGGCCCGCCCTGCTCGCGCACCAGCGCGCAGACGCGCTCCACTCCCGGGCCGTCCGCCAGGGCGGCTCCGCCGAACTTCATCACGCGCTCGAAGGGCATTCCGCGCAGCATACGTGCCCACCGGGCCGGACTACAGCGCCGGACGGCGCCTGCTAGGATGGGCGGCTCGACTACCCCGCCGACAACCATGCAACACGACGACCTGATCCACGACTGGAACGTGCCCGACCGCAAGGGCGTGCGCATCCAGTTCGACGACGAGACGCTGCGCGACGGCCTGCAGAGCCCCTCGGCACGCGATCCCGAGCTCGGCCAGAAGCTCGAGCTCGTGCGCCTGATGGACCAGCTCGGCATCGACACCGCCGACGTCGGCTTGCCGGGCGCCGGCGCGCGCGCGCGCGAGCACATCACCACGCTGGTGCGCGAGATGAAGTCCATGCGCATCACGCCCAACGTCGCCTGCCGCACCGTGATCGGCGACATCGCGCCGGTCGTGGACGTGGTCCAGGCCACCGGCACGCCGGTCGAGGTCTGCGCCTTCATCGGCTCCTCCCCCATCCGCCAGTACGCGGAGAGCTGGGAGATGGAGACGATGCTCAAGCTCTCGCGCGAGGCGGTCGAGTTCGCGGTCAAGCACGGCCTGCCGACCATGTTCGTGACCGAGGACACGACGCGCGCCAAGCCCGAGCACGTGCGCGCCCTCTACACGACCGCGATCGAGGCCGGCGCGAAGCGCATCTGCGTCTGCGACACCTGCGGCCACGCCACGCCCTCGGGCACGAAGAAGCTGATCACGTTCGTCAAGGGCATCGTCGACGGCCTGAAGGCCGACGTGGGCATCGACTGGCACGGGCACCGCGACCGGGGTCTCGGGCTGGCGAACTCGCTCGCCGCGATCGAAGCGGGTGCGACGCGGGTGCACGCGACGGCGCTGGGCGTCGGCGAGCGCGCCGGCAACACCGAGATGGACCTCTTGCTCGTCAACCTGCGCCTCGCGGGCCTGATCGAGAACGACCTCTCGCAGCTCGGCGCCTACGTCAAGCTCGCCAGCGAGGCGATCGGCCTGCCGATCCCGGCCAACTACTCGGTCTTCGGCAAGGACGCCTTCGAGACCGGCACGGGCGTGCACGCGGCGGCCGTGATCAAGGCCTTCAAGAAGGGCGACAGCTGGCTCGCCAACCGCGTCTACTCCGGCGTCCCCGCGGACCTCGTCGGCCTCGAACAGGTGATCGCCGTGGGGCCGATGAGCGGCAAGTCGAACGTGACCTACTTCCTCGAGAAGCGCGGCGTCGTGCCGACCGAGGAGCAGGTCGCGAAAGTGCTCGAGCTCGCGAAGAAGACGCCGCGCCTCCTGACCGAGGACGAGATCCTCGCCGCCGCGGGCGTGAAGAAGCCGCTGGCCAAGACCCGCTGACGGCGTTCGCGCCCGCCTGTTAGCTTGGGCGCGCGATGCTGCTCCCGATCCTCGCTTCCTGCATCGCGCTCGGCGGCCTCGACTTCGAGCGCGACGTGCGGCCGATCCTCGCCGACGCCTGCTTCCGCTGCCACGGGCCCGACGGCGGCGCGCGCAAGGCGAACCTGCGCCTCGATCAGCGCGAAGGGCTGTTCGGGAACATCCGCGAGCCCGGCGCGATCGAGCACATCGTCGAGCCCGAGCATCCCGAGGCGAGCGAGCTCTGGCGGCGCATCTCCTCGAGCTCGGACGACGAGCGCATGCCGCCGCCGAGCACGCTGCGCCCGCTGACGCCGGCCGAGATCGAGCGCTTGCGCCAGTGGATCGAGCAGGGCGCGCCCTGGACGGGACACTGGGCCTTCCAGCCGCTGCGCGCCGAAGCCGTGCCCGAACCGCATGGTCTCGCGTCCTGTCGCAACGCGATCGACCGCTTCGTGCTCTCCGCGCTCGAGGCGCAGGGCATCGAGCCCGCGCCGGAGACCGACAAACACTCACTGCTGCGCCGCGCGAGCCTCGACCTCACCGGTCTCCCGCCCACACCCGCGGAGCTCGCCAGCTTCCTCGCCGATCCCGCGCCGGACTCGTACGAAAAGCAGGTCGATCGCCTGCTCGCCTCGCCGCGCCATGGCGAGCACCTGGCGCTCTCCTGGCTCGAGGCCGCGCGCTACGCCGACTCGAACGGCTTCCAGCTCGACCTCGACCGCACGGCCTGGCCCTGGCGCGACTGGGTGGTCGAGGCCTTCAACGCGAACATGCGCTTCGACGAGTTCACGGTCCAGCAGCTCGCCGGCGACCTGCTCCCGAACGCGACGCAGGGCCAGGTCCTCGCCAGCGCCTTCAACCGCAACCACCCGATCAACGGCGAGGGCGGACGCGAGGTCGAGGAGTCGCGCATCGACTACGTCAACGACCGCGTCGACACGACCAGCACGGTCTGGCTGGGCCTGACCTTCGCCTGCGCGCAGTGCCACGACCACAAGTACGACCCGCTGCCGCAGCGCGACTACTACCGCCTCTCGGCCTACTTCAACAGCATCGACGAGTCGGGCGGCGCGGACCAGGGCGACATGCCGCCGCTGCTCGAGTACAGCGACGCCCTCGGCCGCGCGCTCAAGGTGATGGTGATGCGCGATCGCGCCGAGCCGCGCGTCACGCACGTGCTGCAGCGCGGCGCCTGGGACAACCCGGGCGAGGCGGTCGAGGCGGGCACGCCCAGTGCGCTGCCGGCGCTCGCGAGCGCTCCGCAGAATCGCCTCGGGCTCGCGCGCTGGATCGTCGATCCTGCGAACCCGCTCACGGCGCGCGTCGCGGTCAACCGGCTCTGGCAGAAGCTCTTCGGCGAGGGCCTGGTGCGCACGCTCGACAACTTCGGCGCGCAGGGCGAGCGCACGCAGCACCTCGAGCTGCTCGACTGGCTCGCGCGACGCTACGTCGAGTCGGGCTGGGACACCAAGGCGCTCCTGCGCCTGATGGCGACCAGCACGACCTACCGCCGCTCGTCCGCCTGCACGCCCGCGCAGCGCGCCGCCGATCCGCAGAACCGCTGGCTCGCGCGCGCCTCGCGCTGGCGTCTGCCCGCGGCCGTGCTGCGCGACCAGGCGCTCTTCGCCGCGGGCCTGCTGGTCGAGCAGCTCGGCGGTCCGCCGGTGAAGCCCTATCACCCCGATGGCGTCTGGGAAGACGTCAGCTTCGGCCGCTTGAAGTACGAGCGCGGCTCGGGCGCCGATCTCTACCGTCGCAGCCTGTACACGTTCTGGCGGCGCACCGCGGCGCCCGCGAACATGTTCGACGTCTCGCTGCGCCAGAAATGCTCGGTGCGCGTGATCCGCACCGACACGCCGCTGCAGGCGCTGGTGCTGATGAACGACACGACCTACGCCGAGGCCGCGGCCGCGCTGGCCGAGCGCGCACGCAAGGACGGCGGAGAACCGATCGCCTGGGCCGTCGAGCAGCTGCTCGCACGCCCGCCCTCGGAGCTCGAGGCGCGCACGCTCTCCGCGCGCCTGGCTGCGCTGCGCAGCTACTACTCCGCTCCTGCCCACCGCGACGAGGCCTCCGCCGTCGCCTGCGCCGGCGAGCGCGCGGACCCGCCCGAGTCCGAGCGCGCGGAGATCGCCGCGCTCGCCGGCGTGATGACCGTGATCCTGAACCTCGACGAGACGCTCTCGCGGGAGTGACGATGGACCTCTCCCCCACCCGTCGACAGTTCCTCGGTCGCGCCTCGGCGGGAATCGGCAGCGCCGCGCTGGCCCTGCTGCTGCGCGAGACGGGCTTCGCCGACACGAGCGCCGCCTCGGTGCTGCACTTCACGCCGCGCGCGAAACGCGTGATCCTGCTCACGCAGGCCGGCGCGCCCTCGCAGATCGACCTCTTCGACTTCAAGCCCGGTCTGGTCGCGCGCCGCGGCCAGCTGATCCCCGACTCCGTGCGCATGGGCCAGCGCGTGACCACGATGACCTCGGGCCAGGCGCAGAAGCTCGGCCCCTCCGAGTTCGCCTTCGCGCGCCACGGCCAGTCCGGCGCCTGGTTCTCGGAGCTCCTGCCGCACACCGCGCGCATCGCCGACGAGCTGTGCATCGTGAAGACGCTGCACACCGACCTGATCAACCACGCGCCTGCGATGACCTTCTTCCAGACCGGCCACCAGAACCCCGGCCGCCCGAGCTTCGGAGCCTGGACGCTCTACGGTCTCGGCTCCGCCAACCGCGACCTGCCCGGCTTCATCGTGATGGTCTCGAAGGACGTCGCGCGCACCTGCGACCAGCCGCTCTACGAGCACCTCTGGTCCGCGGGCTTCCTCCCGGCCGAGCACCAGGGCGTGAAGCTGCGCGCCGGCCGCGAGCCCGTGCTCTACCTCCCCAACCCCGACGGCGTCTCGCGCGAGGTCCGCCGCGCCGAGCTCGACGACCTCGCCGCGCTCAACGCGCAGCACGCCGACTACACCGCCGATCCCGAGATCACGCGCGCGCATCGCGCAGTTCGAGCTCGCCTTCCGCATGCAGACCTCCGTCCCCGAGTTCGTCGACCTCTCCGACGAACCCGAGGAGACCTTCGAGCTCTACGGCAAGAACTCGCGCCGCCCCGGCTCCTACGCCGCCAACTGCCTGCTCGCGCGCCGCCTCGCCGAGCGCGGCGTGCGCTTCATCCAGCTCTTCCACGTCGGCTGGGACCAGCACCGCATGCTGCCCGAGCAGCTGCGCATCCAGTGCCAGGACACCGACCAGGCCTCGGCCGCGCTGGTGCTCGACTTGAAACGCCGCGGACTGCTCGACGACACGCTCGTGCTCTGGGGCGGCGAGTTCGGCCGCTCGCCCGTGATCCAGGGCGAGCATGGACAAGCCCGAGTACGGCAGGGACCACCACCCGCGCTGCTTCAGCGTCTGGCTCGCCGGCGGCGGCGTGAAGCCCGGCATCACCTACGGCGAGACCGACGAGTTCGGCTTCAACATCGTCCGGGACCCGGTGCACGTGCACGATCTGCACGCGACGCTGCTGCGCCTGCTCGGATTCGACCACACCCGGCTGACGTACCTCGAGCAGGGCCGCAGGTTCCGGTTGACGGATGTCTTCGGCGAAGTGGTCAGCCGGATCCTAGCCTGAACGGCAAGAGCGGCCGCAGCCGCGAGTCGCGCAGATAGATCCCGAGCCAGGCCGCGACCCCGAGCCCGATCTGCACGAAGAACGGATCGCCCACGCGCAAGTGCGTGCAGATCGCCCCGCCCATGTACCCGGCGAGCAGGATCGCGCCCAGCACCGCAGTCGGCGGGAAGAGGTAGACCAGCGCGCACGAGAGCTCGAGGAACGCGAGCGGCTTGACCATCGTCTCGGGCAGCCCGAGATGCGCCATGCCCTTCGTGAGCTCCTCGCCTCCGACCAGCTTCATGGTCGCGCTGGCGATGAACGCCAGGGACACCAGGCCCGAGATCACACGACCTGTCCACACGACCTTGCCAACGGGTGCTGCCATACACTTGCCTCCTGGGTAGTGGCGCAGAGCCTAGCGTAAACTGGATCGTCGATGGCCTCCCCTCGTATCGTGTCCCTGCTCCTCGCCGCGCTCCTCGCGCCCGCGCAGCAGCAGGCACCCGACAAGACCGCCGCCTCGATCGCCGCGGCGCGCAAGGCGCTCGCCGAGGGCAAGCGCGAGGGCGCCTTCGACGCGCTGCGCACGGCACTCGGCCACTCGCCCTTCTCGCAGGAGGCGCTGCAGCTCTGCGTCGAGGCCTCCAAGCCCGACGATGACGCGCAGAGCTTCTGGCTGCACACGCTCGCGCGCGCAACCCTCGGCCCCGAGCGCTCGAACACGCTCGACTCGAACGGCCGGCGCCTGCTCGGCAATCCCGACTCCAAGCCCGTGCAGCTCGCCGCCGCGTACTGCGGCCGCCTTCGACGAGCTCCTGCGCTTCGCCAAGGAGCGCGAGGCCGAGGTCGCCTCGCACGCCGACTCGGCCCTCGTCGCGCAGCTGGGCGCGCCGCGCGGCGCTCGACCTCGGTGCGCGCTCGCCGCAGCTCTCGCGTCCGCGCGCGGCCGAGCTCTCGCCGCGGCTCACGCCCAACGAGGCGCTGCCCGCGAAGGCGCTGCGCGCGCTCGAGCGCTTCGCCGACAACGCCGCGGCCAGCGGCAAGACGCAACAAGCGCTCGCGGCCGCGCTGATCCTCAAGGGCTGCGCGACGCAATTCGGGTGGGACAAGGACCTGCAGGGCCCGCGTCCGCCGGGCGTCGACGGCCTCGTGAAGAGCGCCAACGAAGTGCTCGCCCGCGCGCGCGCCGCGTGGGAGAAGAAGGCCGACAAGGTCTGGTCGATCGAGGAGCTCGAGGCGCTCTCGCCCGAGGAGCGCGAAGCCTTCACGCGCCGCTTCGGCGTCGCGGGCAATCCCGCGAGCGCGCTCTCCCCGCGCGCCTGGTACAAGGTCGAGAGCGACTGCGGCCACGCGACGCTGCTCGGCACGGCCAAGACGATCGAGTGGCACCACCAGCGTCTCGCGAACTGGTACGGCAAGGATCCCTTCGTCGGCCGGCCTGGTCTCGCGCGCATCGTGCCCGAGGCGGGCGAGCTCGAGGCGGCGGGCGCGCCCTTCTGGTGGGCCGGCGGATTCCAGGGCGGCGACACGACCACGCTGCGCTTCTCCTGCGGCGGGACCATCGAGGGGCTCGGTCACGGCCTGACGCACGAGCTCACGCACCGCTTCGATGGCGCCGTGTTCCCGGGCTTGCCGGCGTGGCTGATGGAGGGCAAGGCGGTCTGGACCGGCGGCGCCTACGGCAAGGCGGACGCGACGGAGTTCGTCGACAACTACGCCTCGGCCGGCAGCATCCTCGGCGCGTACATCAAGGGCTACGCCGCGCCCGAGAACCTGACCAAGCTCATCGACGGCACGATCGCCGACTACCGCGACAACTACAGCGCCGGCCACGCGCTGTTCGTCTACCTGCGCTCGCGCAAGGACGAGGGCGGGCACTACCTCTACCGCGACCTCTTGCAGGAGTTCCAGCAGCGCGCGCGCGGGCCGAAGAAGGGCATCGAGCTCTTCGCGAGCGTCTTCTTCGACGGCAAGCAGGGCCGCGCGGCGAAGCTCGAGGGCTTCTGCGCCGACTGGGGTCCCTGGCTGGGCGGCTTCTACTGGTTCGACTTGAAGCCCTGGGCCAAGGAGCTGACCGAGGATGTCGGCGGCGCCGCGAGCCCCGAGGTGATCGAGGATCCCGTCTGGGGCTGGTACCGCTCGCGCGCCGAGCCGCGCTTCGGCCAGGGCCAGGCCGAGCGCGCGGGCGATCTCCTGCGCGCGGCCGGGCAGCGCGCCGACGCGATCGCGGCGTATCTCTGGGCGCTCGGCGCGGGCGGGCGGATCCCGCTCGTCGAGGGCGAGCTCGCCGAGGAGCTCGATCAGGAGGGGCGCAAGGACTCGGCCTGGTGCCTGCGCAACGCGCTCGGCTTCCCCTTCGGCTCGCGCAGCGGCACGCCGCCCTTCCTGTACCAGCTGCCGAAGTGCGCGGCGCTGCTCGCGGCACTGGAGTCCGCGGCCAGCGACGCGCGCACGCACTCGCTGCCCACCACCGCTGCGCTGCTCGCAGCCGAGCGCGAGCGCCTGGCGAGCTGGCTCGGCGCGCCCGCGCTCGCCGCGAACGACGCGCCGCTGGCCGCGCCCGCCGCGGGCGTGCTCTTCGACGGTCCGGCGCAGGCGCTCGGACGCGGCGGCTGGACCGAGTCGGGCTTGACCGGCTTCGAGGAGCGCCGCGCGAAGGGCTGCTGGTGCGTCGACGAGGAAGGCACGCTCTACGTCGGCACCGAGAAGGTCCCCGGCTCGAAGCTCGCGACCGGCGACGGCGCCGCGACCGTCGAGCGCGGCGCCGCCTGGCGCGACGCCTTCGCGCTCGCGCCCGAGTGGGTCCTGCCCGGTGCCTGGCGCCTCGATTGCCGCATCCGTTTCCTGACGAGCTACGCCAGCGGGGCCGTCGTCTTCGGCTACCGCGAGCGCGAGGACAACCTGCGCTGCTCCTTCGGCGCGGGAGACTTCAACTACGCGGCCGGCATCACGCAGAAGCTCGAGCACGATTTCAGCGAGGTCGGCGTCTCGCTCTCCGGCCTGCGCGACCGCGACGGCGGCCTGATCGGCGGGACCAACGGCGGCACGCGCAAGTTCGACTCGCCGCGTTCATCGTTCTGGCTCTCGCTGGTCGTCGACGGGCCTTTCGTCGAGGCCTTCATCGACAACCAGCCCATCGGCCGCTACCACACCGTCGACGGCACGGGCATCGAGGGCCAGATCGGCTTCGCGACCGGCATGGGTGCCGTCGCGATCGAGGGCGCGCGCATCACGCGCAGCGAACGCAGCCGCCTCGCCGGCACGAGCGTCTTCCCGAGCCGCACCTTCGATCTCGACTCCTCGCGCTCCCCGCGGCCCTGGGCGGCCTCGCAGTGCCCGAGCCTCGGCCTGCCGCATCCGCCCCAGGGCGCGCTCGTCTACTGGATCGCGCCGCCGGAGAGCCGCTTCGGCGACGAGAACCCGGAGGCGAACTTCGTGCGCCGCGTGCAGAAGGGCCTGCGCGAGCTGGCGACGTTCCTCGCGCGCACGCAGCCGACGCAGCCGCTGCTCGTCGCCTTGCCGCCGGGCCTCAGCGCGGAGGGCCGCGCCGCACTCGAGGCCGAAGCGAAGAAGCAGCTCGGCGACACGCTCGAAGTGCGCACGCACGCGCAGGCCTTCGTCGCCGCGCCGCCCGAGTCCGGCGTGGGCAAGAGCTTCCTGCAGACGAGCCCCTGGCTGTGCTTCGTCGACAGCGCCGGCTGCCTGCGCGCCTGCACGAACGTCCAGGGCTCGAAGCTGCGCGAGGAGGCGGCCTTCCTGCGCTGGCTGCGCGTCTTCCGCGACAACGGCCATCCCGCGCGCGAGCTGCCGGAGCTCTCGCGCGAGACTCCCAGCGGGCCGTCGACGCCGGGGAAGCGCTGAATGAACTCGCTGGCCTCCTTCGTCCGCAGCCTCTCGGAATCCGGCCGGGTGCGCATCGACGTTTCGAGTGCCGGGGTCGACTCTGCGGGGATCGAAGCGGCGCTGGCAGAGCTGGACCTGCTTGCGCGCACCGAGGCGCCGGAGGGTGCGCCGGAGTTCCGCCTCGAGGCCGCTCTCTTTGGCGCGCGCTCGCTGCACGAAGGCTGCCGCTTCCTGCTCGAGCGTGCGACGGAGCCTGCGCTGGTTTCGGCGGCACTGGCTCGAGCCGCCCCGGACGCCACGCTGGCGGAGAACATCTGGTCCGCGGATCTGTGCTTGCGCTACCTGCCGGGCCTCCACGCGCGCGCGCGGGCCGTCTCCACGGACGACGCGCTCGTCGCCGCTCTGCGCGAACTTTCTGCACGTTGGCCGCTCTCAGGGGTCGGCATCCCCGGCAACGCCCTCAGGCTGCTCGGCGGGCCCATCGCGACCGCCATCCGTGACTCGGGCGCGCTGCGGCAGCTGCTCGTCGATCGCGTTCTCGCCGCGGGCGATTCCGAACTCGCCGAGATACCCTGGATCCGCGAGGCGATCGACGAGACAGTCGGTGCCTTCCCAGAACTCCTTCCCCGTTCCTGGAACCTGCGTGATGGATGACAACACGGCCAAGGCGCTCGCCATCGGGCGTTCGCTCGTCGCGGATGTGCTGACGCCGATGAAGCAGTGCTTCGTCGGCAAGGACGAGATCGTCGACCTGCTCGGACTGGCGCTGGTCGCGGGCGAGAACCTGTTCCTGCTCGGCCCGCCGGGCACGGCCAAGAGCGCGCTGGTGAAGGAGCTCGCGCGGCGCATCGACGGTCGCGGATTCGACTACCTGCTCACGCGCTTCACCGAGCCGAGTGAGCTGTTCGGGCCCTTCGACATCCGCAAGCTGCGCGAGGGCGAGCTGGCCACGAACACCGAAGGCATGCTGCCCGAGGCCAACCTCGTCTTCCTCGACGAGTTGCTGGAGGTGCTGGCGGCCGTCGTGGACGAGGCCCTCGCCGCCGCGCAGAGCGCCAACCCGCATCCGCGGGCGCGTGCGAGCTCGACCCCGGATCCCGAGGCGCTGGCGAGCGAACTCGAAGCACTTTCGCGGCGCGCCGCGAGTCCCGGAAGCTCGGCGACGGCGACCGCACAGGTGCGCGACCAACTCGGGATCCTCGCGGCGCGTTGCCAGTGGGTGCAAGACGAGACGCAACGCTCCTGGCTCCAGGAGCAGGTGGCGCAGATCTGGAAGCGGGTGGGGAGCGCGCCGTGACCTGGGTCGCGCGCGTGCTTCGGGAGCGCTCCAGTTCGCTGGCCGGCCTGCGCGGGTTCGAGGCCGAGGTCGCCTGCGATTCCGCGCACCTCTGGCTGCGCGGCGCGGAGCTGTCCGACGCGCTCGAGCTCAAGCTGCATTGCGCCGATGGCCTCGAGCTCTTCACGCTGGTCGAGCGCGCTGGCTCGTCCGTCGCGGCGAACACGTGCCCCTGGGAGTGGTGCCCGAACTGCGCTGGGAGCCGCTGCGCGCGTTCTTCCAGCCCAGACTTCCGCTCGCGCCGCTCCCGGGAAGATCGGCCGCGCCGCTGGCACTCCGCCTGGTGCGCTCCGCGGCCGAGGAGAGCTGCTCGGCGCTGCTGCTCGCGCGCGCGGAGTGGCTCGCTTGGTGCCTGCGCGCAGCGCTCGTGCGCCTCGAGCGACTCGAGTTCGCCGCCTCGGCCGACGGACGCGTCTACGTTCGCGGCTTGCCGCTGCCTCCGCTCGCAGCCACAGCGTACGTCGAGCGCGACGGGCTCGCGCTCCCCGCAGGCTGGCGCTTCGAGCCGCCGCTGGCTGCAGCGCGAGTGGCCGCACGGCTGCAGCTCGCCCCGGGCGAAGTGGCCGTCTTCGGGCCCGAAGGCGTGGAACGCATCCCGGCCGAGGCCTTCGTCCGCGCTTCGCGCGCTGCAGCCCGCGCGAGCGCCTCGGAGCCGAACGGTGGCTGAGTCGACGGGCTACGTCCGCAGCTACCTCGCGCCCAGCGCGGATGCGCCCTGGCGCTGGGAAGAGGACGGCCGCGTCCTCGCCTGGGCGAATGGCGGGACGCTGGCGTTTCGGCTCGAGGTCGAGCGGGTCTTGCAGCGCCTGGCGAACGAGAGCCATGATCGTCCCGCCCTTCCTCGAAATCGTGCTGCTGTTCGCCGCCGCGCGCTCGAACCCGCGCGGCACCCTCGCCACGGAGCAGCTGGGCTGGATCGGCGCGCAACTCGAGTCCTGCGCTGGCGGCGCAACTTCCAAGCAGGCCGCGCGGGACTCGCTGGACGAGATCGGGACGCTCTTGCGCAGGCTCGAGACCGTTCCCGTGAGCTTCTGGTCCAGCGACGAGGCGCTCGAGCTGCTGGCGGTCCACGTGGTCGAACGCTCGGGCCAGGCGCGCGATGCGCATGCGGCCAGGATGCTGGCCCGCGCGCTCGAACACGGGTTGCCGCCCTGGTCCTTCACGAGCAACGCAGGCCGACCGCTCCTGCTTCTGCGCCAAAGCCGACTCCAGCTCGGACGAGCATTTCCAGCTCACGTCGCAGGGCGACCTGCTGCTCTGGGATTCGCGACAGAAGGGCGGTCGCGTGGTCGACACCCTTGACCCGAACATGCGCGTGGCGCTGTTCCAAGGCGATGCGCTCGGTCGCGTCCACCTCGTGCACGGCGGGTCCGCCCGCACGCCCTGGTACTGGACGCAGGTCGATCCGCACACGTGCGAGCGCAGATCGCACGAGTTGCGCGAGCACTGGGGCAAGGAACGCGCGTTGCTCCTGGGCGAGCGACTGGTGCTGCTCGACCACGGCTGGCTGAAGATCGTCGAGGAAATGGGCGAGCAGTTGCGCATCACACCAGTGCCTGCTTCCGCTGCGTATCTGCATGGACGATTCTTCCGCTCGAACTCGAAGCTGCTCGCGCTCTCCTGGAGCGCGGGAGCCGCGGAGCTGCTCGATGTCTGCCCCGGTCGCGCCTTGCCCGAGGACGTACCTGCGCAGCCGCGATGCTTCGATCCCGGAGGTCACGCTCGCGCTCGCGCACGACAGGCCATTGCGCGTCTGGTGCGCGGAGGGCTGGGGCCACGGCGAGCCGCTGTTCCTCCCCGACGGCCCGACGCGCGATGCCGACCACGCGCTGAGCCTGCTGCGTGCGCACGCCGAGGGCTTCCGATGATCGAGTTCGATCTCGGGCTGCGCCGGGTCTCCAGCCGCGGAGCCGTCGATGCGCTGCTGTTGAACACGAGCGACGTGCACCTGCTGCTGAGAGCCCTGGGCGGTGGCGCCGTCGGCGCGCGGCTCTACCCGCTCGCGCGCGGAGCGTCGGACCCGCGCTGCGCGGGGTATCTCGTCGTGCTCGCACACTCCCGTGATTCCGAGCTTCCGGGAACCGTGTCCCTGCGACGCGCCGGGAAGAGCCTCTTCTTGCCTCGCGATGCAGAACTCTGGCCGGCGCTGGAGGATACGGAACTGGACGCACTGTTCGTGCACCCGGTCCAGTTGCTCCTGCCCGGCGGACGCTTTCACGTCTTCGCCGAGACGGACTCCGTGAACATCGAGGACCTCTTCGCGCTGCCGCCTGCGCTCGCCTCGGATTGGAAACGCGCGCAAAGCGGGTCGCGCATCGCCCCGAGCCTGGTCTCCATCGAGGCCGAGAGGGCCGTCGACCTGACCGCATTCTTCGGGGAAGAGGTGCGCGATGTCTCCGCGCGCTCGATCCAGGAGCTTCCGCCGTCGCTGGAGGAAGCGCAACGCGCTGGCTCCGTGCGCAGGCGCGCGCAGCTTGGACTGGCACGCTTCGCCGCCTGGGCCGCGCGCTTCGCCCCGAAGACCGCCCGGGCGCCGACGTGGATCGATCGCATCGCCAAGTGGGGCCGTGGAGTCCTGGTCGAGGACCTGCAGCAGCAACGCGCCGACGAGATCCGGCGCCTGATGAAGCTGCTCGACGAGAATCCCGAGCTCGGCCTGCGCTACGCGCTGCCCGTGAATCGCGATGGCGGGCGGGGAGTGGCTCCGCCTTCGTCCAAGTTGGGCGTGCGCAACGCAACCTTCGACATGCAGGAGCTCTTCGGCAGCAGGAGGAGCGACAACTGGAACCTCGCAAACGCGCAGCGGCTCGAGCTGGAGAAGCGCTACCGCGCGCTGGCAAGCAGGGAATTCCGTCTTGGGCGCCACCGCAAGGCCGCATACATCTACGCGCATCTGCTGAACGATCTGCGCGGCGCAGCCAATGTGCTGACGATCGGCCGCCACTTCCGCGAAGCCGCCGCGCTCTGGCGCGATCAGCTGTCGGATCCGGCGGCGGCGGCGGCCTGCCTCGAGCAGGGCGGACTGAACGAGGAAGCGCTCGAGATCTGGCTCGCGCACAAGGAGTGGCGGCGCGCCGCCGCACTGCTCGAGCGCCTGGGCCGGCGCGAGGAGGCTCGGGCATGCTGGCTGCGAGTCGTTCAGCTCCTGGAGCAGCGGGGAAGCCCTCTCGATGCGGCCGAGGTACTGCTCCATCAACTGCACGAGATCGAACCCGCCCTCATGCTGCTCGCCCGGGCCTGGCCTAACAGTCCTTCGGCGGTGGCCTGCCGCGATCGCTGGATGCGCGTCCTCGAGGAGCAGGACCGCGCACTCGAGGTCACGTGCTGGATCGACGCCGAATCGCGCAAGACTCTTGAACCCGAAGAGTCGCTTCGACTCGCGCGCGTGCTGGCGGGTTCAGCCTCCCTGCCGCACCCGGAACCGGTTTCGAAGCTCGCGGCGGACCGGCTGCGTGTGATCGTCGGCGCCGAGCTTCAGCGCAATGGCGCCATGTCCCGGGAACTGCTGCAGCTCCTGCCCTCTGCTGCGCCGCTCGATTCGCTCCTCGTGCGCGACCGTGCACGCTTTCAGCGCGCGCTCCCATCGGCGCCGAAGTCCCGTGCGCTTGCACTGCGCGTCACGACCGAGCGCGCGTTCTCGATCGGCGCCTGCATCCCTGAGCGCTGCGCCTTCGCGTCGAGCCCCGAGTTCCTCTTCGTCGTGCGTCCGGGGCCGGCCGAGCGGCCACGGCTGGAGTGCTGGGGCTGGGGGACCGGACGAGTGGAGGGCAGCTGGGAGTGGAGTGAAGCTCCGGCCATCAACGCTCGGCCGTGGATCACGCTCATCTCGCGCGGAGGAGAGCTCCGGGCCCTGGTCGGCTCCTTCGGCTCCGACGTGAACTGGCTCGAGTGCTCCCCCAGCCGTGTGTCCCGCCTGAAGGTCATCGCAGGCGTGCCGCCCGGGTTCCCTCGCGAAGTCCTCGGCGTGGGATACGCGCCGGCGCACGGCCTCGCGGTCCTGGCGCGCGGCAAGCCCGACACTCTTTCGCTGCAGCGCTTCAACTCCGGCCTAAGATTGGAGAGCTGGGATGAGCTGGAGATCGCCCGCGGCGGAACGCCGGAACCTCGCGTGCCGCTGCTTCCCTTCCGGCGAGGCACGCTGCTCGGGCTCGCGGGCGACCGGGAGCTCGCACGCACGTGTCCAGGGACTGCTTGTGCTCGCGGCCGAGGCGGAGGTCAGCTTGCTGCTGAGGCCCATCGACCCTGGCTCGGAACTGCTGGTCTTCACGACGCCCGGCTGGGTGGGCGTCCGTCCGCTTTCCGCGCCTCGCGGTCCGTGGCTGTACTCGGAGGAGCTCGATCATGCGCGCGCTGCGCTGCTCGACTCGGGAGTTCTCGTCGCCGCGGACTCCACGACGCTCGTCGTGGCGCGACTCGGCGAACGGGAGTGCAAGCGCATCCTGCGCACTCCGCTTCCATCCCGTCCGCCGGAGGCACTGCTCCCGGCCACGCGCAGCGATGAGTTCGCGCTGATCACGCGCGAGGGCGAGGTCAGTCTGCACCGCATCCCGGCCTTGCCTGGCTCTGCGGTGTAGAGTACTCTACACTCGCTTGCATGCGCTCCTCGTCTGCCTCGCGACCAGTGTCTCGGCGCTCGTCCTCGGCCTGTTCCTGCTCCTGCGCAACCCCTCGCGCCCGTTCGGCCTCGGCCGGGTCGCACTCGTGGCTGCCGGCGTGGCCCTGCTCGTCGCCGGGGAGGCGTCCTATTCCGTCTTCCTGCTGCGGCGCTTCTTCCTGGGCGTCAACATCGTCTATTGCGCGGTCGCGATCGTGACGCCCATGCTCGGGCTCGCGCTGCTGCTCTGCGCCCGGCGTCGCGGTGCGAGCTGGCCGGCGCGCGCTGCCGCCTGCGCGACGCTCGCGATCGTGCCGGTTGCGCTCGACGCGACCTTCGTCGAGCCCTACCGGCTCGTCACCGAGCGCACGCGCGTCCCGGTCGGGGCGCACGCGGGGCTGTCGCGGCCGATCACGGTCGCCGTGCTCTCCGACATGCAGATGCTCGCGGTCGGCGAGCACGAGCGCGAGGCCATCCGCCTGCGCGATGGACGAGAAGCCCGACCTGATCCTGCTGCCGGGCGACATGACGCAGGTCGGCCGCGACCACGTCGCGGAGATCCGCGCCGCGTTCCACGAGCTCGTCGCGCCGCTCTCTGCGCCGCTGGGCGTCTTCGCGGTGCACGGCGACTGCGAGTCGGCAGAGGACGCCCGGGCGCTGCTCGCCGGCACCGGCATCCGCCTGCTGGTCGACGAGTGCGTGTACCTCGAGCACGACGGCGTTCGGCCTGTGGCTCTGCGGCCTGGAGAACGGCTACGGCTCGAAACGCTCCCTGACCGCGCTGGCCGACCTCGACGCACACGAAGCGGGCGGCGAGCTGCGCCTCGTGCTCGCTCACCGGCCGGACGTGGTCACGACGCTCGCGCCGAGGAGCCACGTCGACCTCGTCGTCTGCGGCCACACGCACGGCGGGCAGGTGCAACTGCCCTGGATCGGACCGCCCTTCGTCCTGAGCAGCGTCCCGCGTGCGGTCGGAGCGGGCGGCCTCTCCGAACTCGGCGGCCACAAGCTCTACGTCAGCCGCGGCATCGGCTGGGAGCACGGCCACGCGCCGCGCGTTCGCTTCCGCTGCCCGCCCGAGGTCAGCCTGCTGACCTTGGTTCCCGACGCCCGACCCTAGGCGAGCGCCCGACCCGGCGCGACCCGTTCATCGGTCGCAGCGGCCGCGGGTGCGTGAGCGACGGGCTTCGGCGCCACCTGGCCGTTGGTCTTGGCGAGCGCGTTGTTGTGCGAGCAGGTCCAGCACTTGTGGTAGTGGCCGCGCTGTCGGTCCTGGCATTGCGCAGGCGTCACCTTGTGCGCGAAGAGCACGGTGTGCCCATCGAGCCGAGTCGGGCACATCTGCAGGCCGTAGTCAGGACTCGCCATGCGGGGGTCGTCTTTCCAGGACTGCGCGGGGCCGGCGGGAAGACCGGAACGGACAGGACACGCCCGCCATTCTGAGCATCCCCGGACGGCCGGGGCAAGCTCAGGTTTCGCAAGGCAAAGACTTGACGAGCAGCCCGAGCGCCTCCCGGGCCGCCTCGAATCCGCGGTGGCTGTCGCGCGAGAGCTCGACCGCAGCCATGCCGGTGTAACCGACGTCCAGCAATGCCTTTAGCGTCTCCGCCAGATCGAGGTCCCCGGTCCCGAACATGCGGTGCTCGTGCACACCGCCGCGGATGTCGTCGAGGTGCACGTGCGCGAGGAACCCGGCCAGCGCGCGGATCTGATCGCGGACGGGCAGATCGCCGGTCACGAGCAGGTGGCCGACGTCGAGCGTCAGTCCGAGTTCGGTGCCGCGAGAGCCCAGACGGCGTCGCAACTCGAGGTATCCCGCCGGCCGCTCGAGGAACATCCCCGGCTCCGGCTCGAAGCACAGCTGCACGCCGCGGCCGCGCGCGTGCTCGAGTGCGCGCCCGACGCTGTCGGTGAGCCGGTCCCAGAGCGCCGCGGGTGTCTGCCAGCCCGGATCGCCGCGCTCGCCGCCGGGTGCGGAGCCCGACCAGATCGAGACGCGCGCCGCCCCGAGCTCGCCGGCGAGGTCGATCGAGCGGCGCAGGAAGTCGAGGCGCCGTTCGCGTTCGGCCGCATCGTCCTCGAGCAGCGATGGCCGGTGCTTGCGCCGCGGATCGAGCAGGAAGCGCGCGCCGGTCTCCACGGCCAGCGCGAGGCCGAGCTCTCTCGCACGCGCGGCCACGTCGCGCACCTCCCCCGGGCGCAGGCGATAGGGGTCGAGTCCTCCCACGTCGGGCGTGATCGCCACACCGCGGTAGCCCAGGGCCGCGAGCTCGACCAGCGCCTCGTCCAGCCGATGGTGCGCCAGGCCGTTGGTGTTGTAGCCGAGCAGGAACACGTCAGCCCGTGGCGGGCGGTGCCTCGGGCGGAGGCTTGAGGCGCTCGAGGGCCGCGTCCGAAGCGGGAGGCCCCACCTTGCCTGCGTCATGGGTGGGCTCGGCCGGCGCCGGGGCCGCAGCCGGGTCGGTTGCCTGCGCGAGCGGCTTCTCGATCTCTGCGTCGATCTCCTTGCGCGCGCTCTGGATGCGTTCCTGGACGCGCGCGCTGGCCAGGCGCGCCACCTCGCCGACGGAGAAGTCGCGCGGGATGGCCTCCTCGAGCGTGCGCTGGATCTTGCGCACCTCCTGGTCCATCCCGGTCTCGGCCTTGACCTGCTGCAGCGAGCGGCGGAACTTCACCAGCTGCTGCCCGGCCTGGCTCGCGACCTCGGGCAGGCGCTTGCCGAAGAGCAGCACGCCGACGATCCCGATCACGAGGATCTCGCTCATCCCGATGTCTTCGAAGATCGCGAACACGGCCCGCCAGTCTAGCGCCGGGGCCGTGCGGCCGGCTCACTCGTCCTGTCCCAGCCAGCGGTCGATCAGGCCCAGGCCCGAGCGCCGGTAGGAGAGGTTGGGCGTGACCCGGATGCCGAAGCTCGTGCCCACCCCGGCCTGGTAGCCGACGCCGATCTCCATCACGAAGTCGTGTCCGAGGCGCCGCAGCGTGAACTGGTGGTCGAGCCGGCTGCTCTGGTCGAGCTCGAGCGTCTGGGCCAGCTCCATCTCCCACTTCGTGGTCGCCCGGTAGCGCATGTTTACCGAGGCGGCCTCGTAGAGCCGCTCGCCCTCGGCGTCGCGGCCGTAGTGGTGACCGAGTTCGATGCCCCAGCGCTCGATCGGCCGGAAGCCCACGAAGGAGCGCGAGTAGACCGTCTCGTCGTTCTCGGTCGAGTAGCGCCCGTCGTGGGTCAGGCCCACGGGCACGCCGCCCACGAACGTCAGGAACTCGCCCAGCACGGCACAGGGCCGCCAGCCCGGTTGCTGGCCGTCGACGTTCCAGCCGTAGGAGGCGGTCAGGTCGATGTCCAGGTGCTCCTTGCTGCGCGGCTGCCACCAGCGCGAGCGCAGGCTGGCGTCGACGAAGGTCCCGGTCTGGTTGTCCTCGACGCTGTCGATCTTCAGCGGCGTCGCGCCGTGCTGGTCGTCGACCACGTCGCCGTGCACGGCCAGCGTGGGCGTGAGCGTCGAGAGCGTCCCGCCCGAGTAGCGCTTCCAGAGCGTGGTCGCGGCCTCGGCGCCCGCGCTGAGCACCCCGCGCGCGCTGTTGTCGTAGCCGTCCGTGTTCGCGCTCCAGGCCGTGGCGCGCGCGCTGACGAAGGGTGTCAGGCGCGCGGCGGCGAAGCCGAGCGAGAACGGCGCCTCGAGCCGGTGCTCGGTGTCGACGCGTGCGATGTCGCGCTCGGCGCCGGGGACCGTCGGCTGCGGGATGAACGGCGGGTCGGGCGGCGTGCCGCCGTCGGGGAAGGGAGCGTAGTAGCGCGGATCGCCGTTGCGCCGGAGGTAGTAGCCCGCGTTCGCCTGCGCGCCGTAGAGCACCTCGAGGCCGCCCAGGCGGAAGACCGGGTGCCGGCCCAGGTACCAGCCGCTCTTCGGCAGCTCGAGCACCTCGGTGCGGTCCTCGATCTGCGGCTTGACGCTCGCGCTCCAGTAGGTCGAGCCCTCGGCCGAGCGCCAGTGCAGGAAGATGTCCTTCTGCTCGTACGAGAGGTACTCGCGCTCGAAGAACTCCGCCTGCATGCCCGGGTCGCTCTGCCAGCTGAATGCGACGTCGAGCCACTCGGTCGGCCCGAAGTAGCGCCGCGCGCGCATGCGGAACCACTGGCGCAGGAGGTCGCGGTCGCTCTGCTCCACGCGCACCAGGCCGCGGTCCTCGTTGCCGTCCGGGATGAAGCTGTACTCGGCCGAGAGCCGCAGGCGGTCCTTGATCGAGATCTCCAGGCCCGCGCCCAGCAGCACGCCGCGCGTGCCCAGGATCCCGACGTCGAACTTCCAGTGGCCCTGCAGGTCCGTCGTGGGCACGCGCAGGATCTCGCCGAAGATCTTGCCCAGTCCGAAGCCCAGCGAGCCCAGCGCCAGGTTGACCGAGGCGCGCACCGAAGCCCCGAACTGCGCGCTGTTGCCGGCGATGAAGTTGTTGATGAAGAACGGGTTGCCGCGCTCGTCCGTGGGCGTGTCGATCGTGGGCAGCGGAATCGTCAGGCCGCCCTTGCCGAAGCGCAGCGCGTTCTTGCGCGCCTCGAGATTCCAGCCGCTGCCTTTGGCGCCGGGCGTCACGCGCAGGTGCCCGGTCTCGATCATGTAGTGCGGCTCGTCGTACTCGCAGGTCGTGATCACCGCGTCGTCGGCGAGCAGCGAGAAGTCCGCGCCGACGCGCATCCAGCCGGCTTTGGCGCGCACGCTCTGCGGCAGGCCGCGGCCATGGAAGGGCAGGTCCACCACCAGATCGGCGTTCTGCAGCCAGCCCATGCCCTGGCGCAGGTCGAGGTAGAACGCGTCTGCGCGCCCGCGGCGCTGGCTCTTCTTCGGGTCGTTGGCGTCCTTCTCCACCAGCTCCACCTCGCCCTCGAGGTAGACCTCGCTCAGGATGCGCGCCAGCGGATCGTTGCGCAGCTGCGCGAAGCGCTTGCGCATGTCGCCCACGGGCCGGTTGTCCTGCGGCGCTTCGGGCGCGATCAGGTGCAGCTTGGGTTCGCCCA
This sequence comes from uncultured Planctomycetota bacterium, assembly GCA_963829015.1. Taxonomy (GTDB): domain Bacteria; phylum Planctomycetota; class UBA1135; order UBA1135; genus JADJLZ01. The sequence goes on from CAWHGR010000003.1 coordinate 793,388, forward strand.
GCCGCCGGCGCATGGTGCCCTGCGTGTTGCTGCGCCACTCCTCGTGGTCGACCCAGAACAGCGCCCAGGTCGCACGCAGCTCCTTGCGCTCCTGGCGGATGATCGGGTTGTGCAGCACGAGGATGCTGGTGTCCTCGTCGTTGAACGGCTGCAGCGATTCGTACTCGACGCTCCAGGCCTGCGCATCGCGCTGGTCGCGCGCGCGGATCGTCCCGCGCGCGGTGGCGAGCAGCATGTTGACCGGGTCGTACTCGATCCAGGTCGACTCCCAGATCGTGTCGTCGACCTCCAGGCGCGCAGGGTGGCCCTCGAGGCGCAGCCGGCCCTGCGCGCCTTCGAGCCGGTCGCCGCGCAGCTCGAAGCGCTCGCCGAGCTGCACGCGCACCGAGCCCGTCGCGACCGCGGAGCCGAGCTGGCTCTCGGCGCCCGGGCGCTTCTTGACGTCGCCTTGCAGGATCAGGTCGTCGGCGTCGATCGCCCAGGCCTGGCCCGAGGCCGAGCGCCCGACGGCGTGCGCCTGGCCGTCGAGGTGCAGCGTGTGCTCGTCGACGTGCAGGTGCTCGGTCGAGAGCTCGAGCAGGATCTCGTCCTGCACCGCGGCCTGCCCGCCCTGGACCTCGCTCAGCGCCACCGCCGCGTGCTGCGCGTCGAGGTGCTGCTGGTCGAACTCGATCCAGTCGGCGTCGAGCTGGTAGGGCTGCTCGCGCCCGGGCATGCGGCCGCGTGCGCGCACCCGCCCGCCCTCGGGGGCCCAGAGCCGGCCGCGGCCTTGCGCGTCGACGCTGAAGCTGTCGCCCTCGCCGTGCAGCTCGCCGGCCTGGACCCAGTCGACGCTCACGCCGCCGTGCGCCTCGAGCTTGCCCTGCTCGAGTTCGGGCGCCTGCCCGGCCGCCGGCACGCTGGCGAACTGGCCCTCGAGCGCAAGCGTCTCGCACTCCAGCGCCAGGTTGCGCAGCTGCGACTCCGAGCGCGCGCGCACCGCGCCCTTGGCGCCGACGCGGAACGAACGCCACTCCTCGGGCGGCGCGGCCGGGCTCGGGCAGGCGCTCGAGGTGCAGCGACTCGCAATCGAGCCGGTAGTGCGCGTCGCGCGCCTCGACCTGCGAGGTCACGGAGCCCGAGGCGTCGACGCTCGCCGGCCGCACGTGGATCTCGACCGCCTGGGCCGTCGCGAGCAGCTGTCCGCTCGCGGTGTCGACGACCTCCCAGCGCGCGGGCGCGCGCGCGCGTGCCGAAGAAGTCGTGCACCTCCGGCCCCTGCGCCACGACACGCTCGGCCTGCCCGCGGCCTTCGCGGCCGTCGAAGCGCACGTCGCCTTCGGCGCTGAAGGACTGCTGCCGCGGGGATCGAAGTCGCGCACCGCCTGCGCGCTGGCGTGGAAGGCACCGCGCCCGCGCGCTTCAGGTCCACGCCGCGCGCCAGCGGGATCGTGAGCACGCCGCCGATCGAGCGCGCCTCGAGGCCGCTCTCGGCCACGACCTCGACCGGTTCGCCGCCTTCCATGACCAGCGTCGCCGTCGTGTGGCCGGTGGTGACTGCGCCCACGACGTCGCCGCGCTCCGTGCCCAGCGCGTAGCGCAGGTCCAGCCGCGGTGCGCGCACCTCGCTCGTGCGCCAGGCCGCGCGCGCCTCGCCGTCGGCCAGGAACGAGCCCGTCTTGTGGGTCGGGTCGAGGTTGCCGGTCAGGAGCGACTTCGCGTCGAGCGCGAAGTTCTGCTCGGGGATCTCCAGGCGCGCCGGGCCGACCAGCTTGACCTGCGTCCCGTTGCGCAGGTCGAGCGTGAGCGGGCCCTCGCCCTGGATGTGCGCGCTCCCGCCCGCCAGCTCGCGCGCCTGCTTGGGCAGGCGCTCGCCCAGCTCGATCACGCCGCTGGGCGTGCCGCTCAGCTCGACCGTGAGCACGCGGCCGTCGGGCGCGAAGCGGAACTCGGCCGCGTGCGCGCTGAACTGGCCCACGCTGCTGCCGAGCTCGACGGCTCCGTCGAGCTCCGCGCGCTCGAGCCGGCCGTCGGCGTCGAAGGTCCAGTGCGCGTGGTCGGCCTTGAACGTGTCGCCGCGGCTCTTGGCGTCCACGGCGCCGCTGGCGTCGGCCTCGATCAGGCGGAAGCCGCCCGCATCCTCCTTGCGCTCGACACCGGAGAGCACCAGCCGCTGGGACTTGATGTCGACCGGCTCGCTGCCCGCCAGTCCGCCCAGCACGAGCTGCGCGCCCTCGGTCACGCTCACCTGGATCGTCTGCGCGGCGCCGGGCGTCGGCGCCGGCGGCTGGCGGATCTCGAAGGGCCCGCCGCCGGTCGCGCGCAGGTTGGCGTGCGCGCCGTTCTCGAGCACGAGGTCCACCGAACCGTCGCGCAAGAGGCGCAGCTCCTCGCGCTGCAGCGAGGCCTCGAGGCCGCTGCCCTCGGCCGTCAGGCCGCGGCCCTCGAGGCTCACGCGGTCCGAGGAGCGCAGCTCGCCCGTCGCCGGAGTCCACTCGAGCAGCGGCATCTTGAGCGTCAGCGGCACGATCGGCCCGCCCTGTTCGAGCAAGAGCTCGGCGTTGTTGAAGCGCACCGGCTCGTTGCCCGCGATGGCCAGCTTGCCGGCTGTGGTCTGCAGGCGCAGGCGCGTGAGCGGCGAGACCAGCTTCGCGCGTTCCTTGTCGGTCTCGATGTCGAACAGCCGCAGCACGACATCGTGCAGGTCGTAGGAGTCGCCTTCGAGGGAGTCCGCGTCGCTGAACACCAGCGTGTACTCGATGTGCTTCGTATCGCCCGTGCCGGCGCGCTTGGTGATCGAGCCCGCTCCGCGCAGGCTGAGTTCCAGGCCTCCCTGCGCACCGCTGCCCGACAGCGGCGTGAAACGCCCGGGATCCTGCACCTGGCCCCCCGCCCTGTCGCGCTGCGGGAGCTTGGTCGCGCTCCTTGCGCGTGGCCCACAGCAGCACGGCGATCCCGAGCGCGAGGAAGGCGGCGAAGAGGAACCACTTCCTCATCGGACGCTGCGCGCGACGAGCGCGCTCCAGGCGCCGCGTGCCGCGAGGATCGCCTGGGCGAGCTCGCGCACGGCGCCCGCGCCGCCGGAAGCGCGCGTGACGAGCCCGGCGCGCGCGCGCACCTCGGCCACGGCGTTGCGCGGCGCGGCGAAGAGCGCGCAGGCGCCGACGAGCTGCAGGTCGGGCAGGTCGTCGCCCATGGCGATCGTCTCGTCCGCGCCGATCGAGAGCCGCCGCTGCACGTTCTCCAGGCAGGCGCGCTTGTCCTTGACGCGCGTGTGCAACTCGGTCACGCCCAGCTCCGCGGCGCGCAGCTCGGTGGCGCGCGAACCGCGCCCGCTGATCCACACGACCGACGAGGCCGTGCTGCAGCAGCCACTCGATCGCGATGCCGTCCTGCACGTGGTAGGTCTGCAACTCCTCGTCGCGCCCTTTCGGACCGTAGACGATGCGCCCGTCGGTCAGCACGCCGTCGACGTCGAGGCACACGAGGCGCGCGTTGGCCAGCCTCGTACGCAGCGGCTGCGGCGCGCGTTTCGGCGCCGCGCGCGCGCCCCGGCCCGCCTTGTTCCTGCCCGCTGCCACTTCGCGGCCCTAGACGCGCACGTCGAGCAGGTCCTGCACGTCGAGCAGCCCGACCGGCCGCCCGTCCGCGTCGATCACCGCGATCTGGTCCACGCGGTGCTCCTTCATGCGCCGCGTGGCCTCCTCGACGAGCTGCTCGGGCCCGATCGACTTCGGGTGCTTGCCCATCAGGCGCTCGATCGGCGCGCGCTTGTCGAGCGGCGCGTCGCCCTCCATCAGGCGCGCCAGGTCGCCGTGCGTGAAGATGCCCACCAGGCGCCCGTCCGCGTCCGTGATCAGCACGGCACCCGGCCGGCCGGGCGTGCGGTTCATCTTCATGATCGCCTCGGCCAGGCTCTCGCTCTTCGCGAGCAGCGGCAGCTCGCCGCCCGAGCGCATCACCTCGGCCACGCGCATGAGCCTGCGCCCGAGCATCCCGCCCGGGTGGTAGAGCGCGTACTCCTCGCGCCCGAAGTTGCGCTCCTGCGAAACGGTCATCGCCAGCGCGTCGCCCAGCGCCAGCATGGCCGAGGTGCTCGCGGTCGGCGCGAGCTTGAGCGGGCAGGCCTCCTCGATCTCGCCGATGTCGAGCACGCAGTCGGCGTTGCGCGCCAGCGTCGAGCGCGCGACGCCGGTCAGCGCCAGGACCTTGACGCCGATGCGCCGGGCCGGGCCGATCAGGCCGATCGTCTCGGCCGTCTCGCCCGAGTTCGAGATGGGCAGCAAGAGGTCGCGCTTGCGGATGCGCCCGAGGTCGCCGTGCTGCGCCTCGGTCGGGTGCAGGAAGATCGAGGGCGTGCCCGTGCTGGCGAAGGTGGCCGAGATCTTCTGGCCCACCAGGCCGGCCTTGCCCACACCGGTCAGGACCACGTGACCCTCGCAGGCGAGCACCAGCTCCACCGCGCGCAGGAAATCCTGGCCCAGGCGCTGCTCGAGGTGCGCGATCGTGCGCGCCTCCAGGCGCAGCACCTCGGCGGCCCTGGCCAGACGTTCCTTCGATCGGTCCAGGGTTCCGGCCACGCTAGCAGGCTCGACTTTCATGCTCCGGTTCGGGCGCCCGCCGCGCGCGTCCCCCGGGCGGCGGATTCTATGCCCTGCGCGAGCGCGCGATCAATGGCGGGAGGCTCGCGCCCGCAGGCGAAAGGACCGGAATCGTCCGCTAGGATGGCCCCTTCCTCGCGCCACGGATCGGCGCGCCCACCCCGTGACGCACTTCCTCCGCCGCCTGCGACTGTGGACGCCCCCGAGCTTCGAGGCGCTCACGCCGGCCTTGCCGCTGTTCCTGCCCCTGCAGTTCAGCGGCCTCGATCCCCTCGGGACCGCGCTGGTGCTCGTGCTGCTCGTGCTCTCGCTCGGGGTCCATGAGGCCGCTCACGCCTGGGTCGCCTGGAAGTGCGGGGATTCGACCGCCAAGGACCTGGGCAGGATCACGCTCAATCCGCTCCCGCACATCGACCCGTTCATGACGATCCTGTTGCCGGCCTTCCTGCTGTACACCAGCAACGGCCACTCGTTCTTCGGCGGCGCCAAGCCCGTGCCGGTGAACTTCAACCGCCTGCGGCACCCCTGGCGCGACATGAGCCTGGTGGCGCTCGCGGGTCCGCTCTCGAACCTCGTGCTGGCGGCCTTCTTCTGGACCCTGTGCCACTTCTTCGTGAAGACCGGCTGGTACAACGGCGCGGCCGAGTTCCCCATCGCGCGCCAGAGCGACCTGCTGCCCGAGGTCCTGGCCAGCGCCACGGTGTACAACCTGCTGCTGACGGTCTTCAACCTCGTCCCGATCCCGCCCCTGGACGGCTCGCGCGTGATGGCGTACCTGCTGCCCCCGGCGATGCGCCAGCACTACACCGCGATCGGCCAGTACGGCCTGCTGATCGTCTTCGCCCTCATCTACAAGTACCCGCCGTTCAACGCCCTCATCGGCGACACGATGTACAACCTGCTGATCGCGCTGAACTCGATGGTGACGCTCGGAGGCATCTGGTGAGCTCGCCCTTCACGGTGCGCCTCGAGCGCGTCTTCCAGGGTCCGATGGACCTGCTCCTGCACCTCGTGCGCGAGCAGGAGGTCGAGATCCACGAGATCGAGATCAACACCGTCGTGCAGGGCTACCTCGAGTACCTCAAGGCCATGAAGGAGCTCGACATCGAGCTCGCGGGCGACTTCCTGGTGATGGCGGCGACGCTGATGTCGATCAAGTCGCGCTCGCTCCTGCCGCGCGAGGAGATCGACCTCGAGAAGGAGCTCGACCCGCGCGACGAGCTGATCCAGCGCCTGATCGAGTACCGGCGCTTCAAGGAGGCCTCCGACCAGCTCGGCCAGCGCTACGCGCTGCGCGAGATGGCCTTCGAGCGCGGCGAGTCCGGCCTGGAGGCGCCCGCCGACGAGCCGGTGCTCGAGCTCGGCGAGCTGACCTCCTGGGACCTCCTGGCGGCCTTCTCGCGCCTGATGCGCGAGACGCTCGGCCACCGCCCGCACCGCGTGCGGCCCGACACGCGCCCGCTGCGCTACTACGTGCAGACGCTGGCGGCGCGCATGCGCGCGCACGGGGCGCTCTCGCTGCGCGAGCTGGTGCTGGGGCTCGACGAGGAGCCCACGCGCGAGTCGCTGATCGGCTCCTTCTGCGCGCTGCTCGAGCTGGTCAAGCTCGGGCTGGTCGGCGTGACACAGCCCGAGCGCCACGGCGAGATCCGGGTCGAGCTCAAGCCCGAGCACGCGAGCGACTTCGAGAGCCTGATCCAGAGCTCGGTCTTCGACGACGAGGCCCCGCCGGAAGCGCCCGCGGCCGCGCCGGACCCCGCGCTCGAGGCCCTGGCCGGGCCCGAGACGGCCTGAAGCCCGTCCCGCGCACGAGGGCTGGACGGAACCCCGCACGCGGTCCATATTGCCCGCTCCCTGAAACGATCCCCACGCGAAAGCACCCCCATGAGCAACGCACTCGACGTCACCGACAACACCTGGGAGACCGCGGTCCTGCAGAGCCAGGTCCCCGTGCTGGTCGACTTCTGGGCCGAGTGGTGCGGCCCCTGCCGCGCGATGTCGCCCTACGTCGACAAGCTGGCCGAGGAGTACAAGGGCAAGCTCAAGGTGGTGAAGCTCAACACCCAGGACAACACCGAGGTGCCTTCGCGCTACGGCATCACGGCCATCCCGACCTTCCTGGTGATCAAGAACGGCGAGGTCGCCAAGCAGATCGTGGGTTCGATGACCTACGACAAGCTCAAGGGTGCCATCAGCCCGCACCTGTGATCCGCCACGCTCCCGTGCAGCTGCGGCCGGCGCCCTGGGTGCCGGCCGTTGCCTAGAGTGGCCTCCCCATGCGCGTCGTCTTCCTCGGTTCGCCGCCCTTCGCGCTGCCGGTCCTCGAGCGGCTGCTCGCGAGCCGGCACCAGGTGCTCGCGCTCGTCGCGCAGCCCGACCGGCCGCGCGGGCGCGGGATGAAGGTCGAGCCCTCGCCGCTGGTGGAGCTCGCGCGCGCCCGGGGCTTGCCCGTGCTGCAGCCGGCGGACACGCGCGACCCGGCCTTCGCCGGCGCGCTGCGCGCGTTCAAGGCGGACGCGTTGCTGGTCGCGAGCTACGGCGAGATCCTGCGCCAGGACGTGCTCTCGCTGGCCCCCAAGGGCGCGCTCAACGTGCACGCCTCGCTGCTCCCGCGCCACCGCGGCGCCTCGCCGATCCAGGCCGCAATCCTGGCCGGCGACGCCGAGACCGGCGTCAGCGTGCAGCGCATGGTGCTGCGCCTGGATGCCGGCGACGTGCTGCTCGAGGAACGCACTCCGATCGGCGCGCACGAGACGGCCGGCGAGCTCTCCGCGCGCCTGGCCGTGCTCGGGGGCGAGGCGGCCGTGCGCGCGCTCGACCTCGTCGAGAGCGGGAAGGCGCGCTTCGTGCCGCAGGACGAGTCGCGCGCCACGCAAGCCAGGAAGCTCCACAAGCAGCAGGGCCGCATCGACTGGGCCCGCGCCGCGATCGACATCGAACGGCTCGTGCGCGCGCTCAACCCCTGGCCGCAGGCGCGCACCGCCGACGGCCGCGGCAACGAGCTGGCCGTGCTCTCCGCGCGTGCGCTGCAGGACTCGAGCGGCGCCGCGCCAGGCACGCTGCTGCCCTCGGCCGAGGGCGTGCGCGTGGCCTGCGGATCCGGCGCGCTCGAACTGCTGCGCGTGAAGCCGGCGGGCAAGGGCGAGATGGACGCAGCGGCCTGGCTGCGCGGTGCTCGACTCGAGCCGGGGGCGCGCCTCGCGCCGGCCTGAACGCGCTCGCGCCGCTCAGCTCTTGTCGTTCTCGGACGAGTCGTCGGGCAGCACTTCGCCCAGCGTCTGGCCGAGCATCTCGCCGAAGGCGTCGATGCCGTCGTTCTCGCCGTCGGACGCGGGCACCTGCAGGTCGAGCAGCACGGCCGCGTCGGCCTGGTCGAAGAGCGAGCCCCATTCGCCGGGCGCGCCCTGCGGAGCAGCGCCGGCGGGCCGCTCGCTCTCGGGTTCGGCTCCGGCTCCGGCCGCAGCCTGCGCGGGCATCGCCGGCGACGGCGCGGCGAGATTCTTGTCGATCCAGTTGCGGTTCGAGCGCACCGAGCCGACCAGCGGCAGGATCACCAGGTCGGTCGTGGCGGCCAGCAGCCCGAGCACGTCGGCCGGCACCATCGCCGGCATGCAGACCGTGAGCACCTGGCCGTAGCGGCCGACGGGCACCAGGCAGTTCTCGACCAGGAACTGCGGGTCGATGCCCTCCAGCGCGCGCGGATCCGGATCCATCAGCTCGACCGGCAGGAAGGGCAGGTTGTAGATCTCGCTCACGATGCGCGCGAGCTCCCAATCCTGCACGAGGTTCGCCGTGACGAGCGCCTCGGACATCGGGATCTTCCCGTGCACCGCGAAGTTCGCCGCCTCGCGCAGTGCCTGCGGTTCGACCAGTCCGCGCTCGGCGAGTACTTCCGAGAGCCGGTTGTTGTCGAGGCGTTGGCTGGACTTCACGGGGAGGAGGTTTGGGTGCGGCTCTGGCCGCGCACGGCGTCGTAGGGTGCGGATCGGAGGGGTGCTTCGTTCTATCGAGCATCCCGGCCGCGATCTGGAATGGCTTGTCCGTTCCGCGGCGCCGAATCCGCACTCTTCCCGGTGCCGGAAAACTCTTCCGGGGCCCCGGCGGCGGCGCCCGCCCTGCTCAGACGTCGAGGTTCGTGATCTCCAGCGCGTGGCGCTCGATGTACTCGCGCCGCGGATCGACCGCGTCGGACATCAGGATCGTGAAGATCTCGTCGGCCGCGATCGCGTCCTCCATCTCGACGCGGTAGAGGTTGCGCCGCGCGGGATCCATGGTGGATTCCCAGAGCTGCTCGGGGTCCATTTCGCCCAGGCCCTTGTAGCGCTGGATGTCGACGTCGGCCTGCACCGCGCCGCGCATGGCGGCCGCGAGCTCGATCAGGCCCTTCAGCTCGAGCGGCTCCTTGCTGCCGCGCAGCACGAAGCTGCCGCCGCCGCGGAACGCAAGGCCGCGCTTCTCGAGCGATTGCAGCACGCGCGCGAGCTCCTCGGTGTGCGCCAGGTGGCATACGACCGCGTGCGCCTTGTCGCGCGTGAAGTCCACCGTCGGGCTGTTGTAGACCAGCAGCTCCTCGCCCGGGCGCAGGCCCACGCGCACGAGTTCGAGCCGGTCGTCGAGCTCCGAGCGCCGCGCGAAGAAGTGCTCCTGGTTCCCGATCAGCGCGAAGTGCTGCGGGAAGCCGCCGCCGTCGAAGGAGGCCAGCGCCTTGGAGAGCGGCACGTGCGCCCAGGCCGGCGCCGCGACCGCCAGCAGCTCCTCGAGCTTGCGCAGGTCGTCGGCCAGCTCGCGCAGCGCCGCGCCGCGCCAGGACTTCCCGGAAGTCTGGTCCGTGACCTCGAGCGACTCGACGCCGCGCTCGATCAGGATCTGGCGCAGGCCGGCGTCGGTCGTGATGTAGCGCTCCTCGTTCTTGAACTTGACCTTGTAGAGCGGCGGCTGCGCGATGTAGAGCCGCCCGCTCTCGACCAGCTGGCGCATGTGACGGAAGAAGAAGGTCAGCAGCAGCGTGCGGATGTGCGATCCGTCCACGTCCGCGTCCGTCATGATGATCGTCTTGCCGTAGCGCAGCTTGGTGATGTCGAACTCCTCGGCGATGCCCGTGCCGAGGGCCGAGATGATCACCTGGATTTCGGAGTGCGCCGAGCATCTTGTCCAGGCGCGCGCGCTCGACGTTCAGGATCTTGCCCTTGAGCGGCAGGATGGCCTGGAAGCGCCGGTCGCGGCCGTTCTTGGCCGAGCCACCGGCCGAATCGCCTTCGACGAGGTAGAGCTCGGACTCGTCGAGGTCCGAGGACTGGCAGTCGGCCAGCTTGCCGGGCAGGTTGCCGCTGGCCAGCGCCGACTTGCGCCGCACGAGATCGCGCGCCTTGCGCGCCGCCTCGCGCGCCTCGCGCGCGCGCAGCGCCTTCGAGACGATCGCCTTGGCCGCGGCCGGGTGCTCCTCGAGATAGGTCGAGAAGAGCTCGCCCACGACCGACTCGACGATGCCCTGGGCCTCGCGGTTGCCGAGCTTGTCCTTGGTCTGGCCTTCGAACTGCGGCTCGGGCACCTTGAGCGAGAGGATCGCGGTCACGCCCTCGCGGAAGTCGTCTCCGGCCGGGCCCTCCTCCGCGTCCTTGAACAGCTTGGCCTGCTTGCCGTAGGCCGTTCAGCGTGCGCGTCAACGCGCTGCGCAACCCGGCCAGGTGCGTGCCGCCGCCGGGCGTGCTGATGTTGTTGACGAAGGTGTAGATCGTCTCCTGGTAGGTGTCCGTGTACTGCAGCGCCAGCTCGACCTCGTACTCGCGGTCGGGCCGGTCCGGCGAGGGCACTGTCTTCGAGAGGTGCACGACGTCGGCGTGCAGCACGGGCTTGTTCTTGTTGATGTGCTGCACGAAGTCGCGCAGGCCCTTCGTGGAACTCGTAGCGCTCCTTGGCGCCCGTGCGCTCGTCCTCGAGCTCGATCACGACGCCGCGCGTGCCCATCAGGTAGGCCATCTCGCGCAGGCGCTTGCTGACGATCTCGAAGTCGATCTCGGTCGTGCTGAAGATCTTCGCGTCGGGCTTGAACACGACCTGCGTGCCGGTGCGGTCGGACTTGCCCAGCTCCTTGAGCGCCCTGGCGCGCACGCCGCGCGCGAAGCTCATGCAGTGCTCGTGGCCTTCGCGCCAGACGGTCACCTCGAGCCACTCCGAGAGCGCGTTGACGCACGAGACGCCGACGCCGTGCAGGCCGCCCGAGACCTTGTAGGCGCTCTTGTTGAACTTGCCGCCCGCGTGCAGGCGCGTCAGCGCGACCTCGACCGCGGGGATGCCCTCGGTGGGGTGGATCCCGACCGGGATGCCGCGGCCGTCGTCGAGCACGCTGACCGAGCCGTCGGGGCGGATCTTGACCACGCACTTGTGCGCGTAGCCGGCCAGCGCCTCGTCCATCGAGTTGTCGACCACCTCCCAGATCAGGTGGTGCAGGCCGCGCACGTCGGTGTCGCCGATGTACATGGCCGGCCGCACGCGCACGGCCTCCAGGCCCTCGAGCACGCTGATCGAGGCTGCGTCGTAGGTCAGGGCTTCTTGTTCCTGGGTCATGGTTCAGCGCTTGAGCTGGAAGTGCACGGAGCGGATCTGCTGCGATCCGAGGTGCTTGTTGGCGAGCTCGCGGTACTGCTCGCCGGTGAAGTTCGCGAGCTCGTGCATGTGCGCGGCCGAATCGATCTCGACGAACAGCTCGCCGCGCTCGAAGCGCACGGCGCGCGCGTGCCGGCTCAGCGCGCCGCCGACGGCCTCGCTCCAGGCGCGCAGCACCGCGGAGTGGCGCAGGCGCTCGGACAGGCCGCTGGCCGCCAGGAAGCCGTCGAGCGCGCGCGCGATCGGGACCGCCTCCCTGGGCTTTCTGGCTGTCGTGTAGCGCATCTAGGGACCGCGGCTCAGCCTTCGATCGTGATCGGCATCACGATGTAGACGTAGTTCTCGGCGAGCGTGAACTTGCCCGGGCTCGAGCGCTCGTTGAAGGTCAGGCGCACGAGCCCTTCCTCGCAGTTCTTGAGCCCCTCGAGCACGTAGTCGGGGTTGAAGGCGATCTCGGCCTCCCCGCTCTTGAAGTCCACGTCCATGCGCGCGCGCGCCTCGCCGCGGCCGGCTGACTGGCCGAAGAGGTCGAGTTCGCCCGGTGCGAGCTTGAAGCGCACCGCGCGCGCCTCGGTGCCGGTGACGTTGGCCACCAGGCGCAGCTTGCGCGTCAAGAGCGCCGCATCGGCCTCCATCGTGTGCGTGGAGTCCTTGGGGATCACGGCGGCGTAACGCGGGAACTCGCCGTCGATCAGGCGCGTGAAGATCTCGGCCGACTTGGTGCGCAGGCCGATCTGGTTCTCGCTCACGTGGAATTCGACCTGCTCGAGCGGGTCGTCGATCACGCGGCAGAAGAGCTGCATGCCCTTGGCCGGGACGATCGCGGGCTTGACGGGGCTGCCTCCGGCGGCGCCTTCCTCGACCGGCGCGGTGCACAGCGCCAGGCGCCGGCCGTCGGTGGCGACGAGCTTGAGGCTGCCGTTCTCGAGCTCGGCCAGCACGCCGTGCATGGCGTAGCGCCCGGCTTCGCGCGCGGCGGCGAAGGCCACGCGGTTGACCAGCCGGTTGAAGGAACCGCCCTGGATCGAGAAGCTGCGCTCGCTGCCGAAGCGCGAGATGACCGGGAACTCGTCGGCTTCGGTGGTGACCAGGTCGCAGGCGTCGGCGCCGCTCTGGATGACGCACTTGTTGTCGTGCGTCGAGAGGGTCACGGTCTCGCCGGAGAGGTCGCGCACGAAGTCGAGCGTGACGCGCGCGGGCACGACGGCGGGGCCGGGCTCCTCGACCTGGACTCCGTCGATGCGGTAGCGCACGGAGCTCTCGAGGTCGGTGCCGAGGAGCTCGAGGGCTGTGTCGGTGGCGACGAGACAGAGGTTCTCGAGGACCGGCTTGGTGGACTTGGTCGGGATGACGTTGTTCACGACGGCCAGGGCGTCGTGGAGCTTCTGTCTGTCACAGATCACTTTCATGTCGCAGTCTCAGTAGGCGGCGTGGATTTGTGGATCGAAGCCTGGAGTGCGTGACGCAAGTGCTCCCGGCGGAGCAGCTTGCACGGCGCACGCGAGCGCGCCGTCGGTGTGGATTGTGCGGGTGTTGCGCGATGCTTCTCGACGGCTCTCCACGAGTGCTCGCGGAGCACGGACCGGGGGTGTGGAGAGTTTGGGCGCCGTGCACCCGTTCCAGACACCGTCTCGGCCGTGGATCCACATGATCTGCACAAGGTTTCGTGGGGCGGAAAGGCCCGTTTCTGCGCGGAAATCCGTCCCTGAGAGCGTACGGAAACCGACCCTGGAAGTCCAAGGCGCGCGGCTGGATCCGAGGCCGGGAAAGGGGCTATGCGCGCGGGGCCTGGAGGCGTCCGAGGAAGCCGTCGAGCAGGGCGCGCGTGGGCGGGTCCTGGTCGTAGGACTGCTGGATCTTCTCGACCGCGTAGATGACCGTGGAGTGGTCGCGGCCGCCGAAGAACCCGCCGATTCCCTCGAGGGAATGGCGCGTGATCTGGCGCGCGAGGAACATCGCCACCTGGCGCGGGTAGGCGATGGCGTTGGTGCGCTTCTTGGATTGCAGGTCCGACAGCTTCACGCCGAAATGTTCGGTGACGAGCGTCAGGATGTCCTCCATCGAGGGCTGTCCGCGCCGGGCGTGGAAGAGCTCGCGCAGTGCCTCGCGCGCGAGGTCGGCCGAGATCGGCAGGCCCGAGACGCCGGCGAAGCCGAGCAGCTTGGTGACGGCGCCCTCGAGCTCGCGGATGTTGGAGTCGATGCGCTCGGCCAGCAGGCTCGCGATCTCGTCCGTCAGCTCGCGGCCGCGCTCGCGGCTCTTGCGCTTCAGGATCGCCATGCGCGTCTCGAAGCAGGGCGGCTCGACCTCGGTCACCAGGCCCCACTTGAAGCGCGAAACGAGGCGCTCCTGCAGGCTGGGGATGTCCTTGGGCGGGCTGTCGGAGGAGAGCACGATCTGCTTGCCCGACTGGTAGAGCGTGTTGAAGGTGTGGAAGAACTCCTCCTGCGTGCGCTCCTTGTTCGCCAGCAGGTGGATGTCGTCCACGACCAGCACGTCCACGTTGCGGTACTTGTTGCGGAACTTGGCGATGTCGCCGTTCTCGAGCGAGTTGATGAAGTGGTTGACGAAGGTCTCGCAGGAGAGGAACAGGATGCGCGCGCGCGGGTTGCGGTCGAGGATCGCCCAGCACAGCGACTGCAAGAGGTGCGTCTTGCCCAGGCCGACGTTGCCGTGCAGGAAGAAGGGGTTGTAGGCCTTGCCCGGCGCCTCGGCGCTGCCCAGCGCGGCGGCGTGCGCGAAGCGGTTGCACGGGCCGACGACGAAGTTGTCGAAGGTGTACTTGGGGTTGAGGCCGACGTCGCTGGTCGAGAGCAGGCCGCGCGCGTTCTCGTTCGTGCGCGAACTGCCGAGCGCGTGGGCCTCGCGCGCCAGTCCGCGGTCGGCGCCTGCGGGCGCGGGAGCGGCCTGCGAGGCGAGCAGGCCGCGCGCCAGCTGGCCCGGGGCCAGTGCCGGAGCGGCAGGCAGGGCCAGCAGCAGTTCGGGGTCGACCGTGACCTCGACGCGACGCGGCTCGCGCAGCACTTCGCGCGCGCTCTCGGCCAGCACTTCGCTGTAGTAGGTGCGCAGCCAGTCGCGCGAGAACGTGTTCTGGACCGCGATGCGCAGCACGTCGGCATCGACGCTCGCCAGCGCGGCGCGGCGGAACCAGGTCTCGAACTGCTCGGGCTTCATGCGCGAGCGGATCGCGCGCTGGAGATCTTCCCAGAGAGCCGCTTTCGTGGAGCCTTCCGGTGCGGCGGCGGGGCTCAGCGCTTCCTGGGGCGTCATGGTGGATCGCGAAGGACGGAGAGAAGGGGGGCTGTGGTGAGGGACTCGATCGGATCTTCGCGGGCTGCGTGGCGTGGCGCGCGAGAGCGGAGCGCGAGCGAGCGCGGGAGCGCTGGGGGCGTCCGGCCGCGGGGCGACATTCCATGCGCGCGCCGCGAAGCTGTCAACGAGAGAGCGCACAACGGAGCGCGAGTTCTCCGCAAGCGCTTCGCGCGCGAGCCGTTTAGCGCGACGGAGAAAAAATTCTCCGCAAGATGTCCACGCTCAGGCGCACGTCCTGTTCATCGTTGCCACTTCCGAAGGAGAAGCGCACACCGGCGCGAGCCTCGTCGCGCGTGCGTCCGAGCGCGAGCAGCACGTGCGAAGGTTCGAGCGAGCCGCTGGCGCAGGCCGAGCCGGCGCTGACCTCCAGGCCCTCCAGGTCGAGGCGTGCGACCAGCACGCGACCGTCGATCCCGGGCAGTGAGAGGTTCAGTGTATTGCACAGACGCAGGTCGTGCGCGGGATCCGGGCCATTCACACGTGCCTGGGGCAAGACCCGCTGCACTTGTCCCCAAAATGAACGACACAGTGCGTGCATGTGCGCCGTGTGCGCGCCTCGCTCGCGTGCGGCGAGCTCGAACGCGAGCGCAGCGGCCGAAATCGCGGGCACGTTCTCGGTTCCAGGGCGCAGTCCGTTCTCCTGGCCCCCTCCATATTGGAGTGCAGTGAGCTGCAGACCCTTCTTCTTGTAGAGGACGCCCACGCCCAGCGGGCCGCCGAGCTTGTGCGCCGAGAACGAGGCCAGGTCGATCCCCCACTCGCGCAGCGCGAGCGGCACGCGACCGAGGGCCTGAGCCGCATCCGTGTGAAACGTGGGGCGCAAGTTCCCCAGAGCGCGCAGGCCGTGGCCGAGCTCCTCCAGCGGTCCGAGCGAGCCGATCTCGTTGTTGGCCGCCATCACCGAGAGCAGCGCCGCGCGGCTCTCGCGCACGGCTGCGAGGGCGGCTTGCGGGTCGATGCATCCCTGGGAATCGACGGGCAGGCGCGTGACGCGATGCCCATCCCGCTCGGCGGCCCGCGCGGCCTCGAGCACGGCCGAGTGCTCGACCGCGGTCGTGACCAGCGCGGCGCCCGGGCCGGCCGCGCGCAGGCAGCCGAGCACGGCCAGGTTGTCGGATTCGGTGCCGCCGGAGGTGAACAGCACCTCGTCCTCGTGCACGCCGAGCGCGGCGGCGACGCGCTCGCGTGCCTGGTCGAGCAGCGCGCGCGCGGCGCGGCCCGAGCCGTGCACGCTGGCAGGATTGCCGACGCAGCGCTCGAGCGCTTCGGCGAAGTGCGCGCGCACCTCGGGGCGCATCGGGGTCGTGGCGTTGTGGTCGAGGTAGACGCGCTTCATGTGCGGCGGAGCAGTTCGCGGTACAGCGACTCGTACTGCTCGACCACGTGATGACGCTCGAAGCGCTCGACGGCCCGCACGCGCGCCGCCGCGCCCAGCCTGCGCGCGAGCGCACGGTCGCCGAGCAGCTCGCGCAGCCGCGCGGCGAAGCCCTCGAGGTCGTCGGGTGCGACGAGGTAGCCCTGCCGGCCGTCCTCGACCACCTCGGCCACGCCGCCGACGCGCGTCGCGACGACCGGCGTCGCGCAGCTCATCGCCTCGAGCGCGGAGAGACCGAAGGACTCCTCCGAGCTCGCCAGCGCGAACACGTCGGCGCCGGCCAGCAGCTCCGGCAGCGCGTCGCGCTCGCCCAGGAACGAGACGCTCTCGCCGATCCCGAGCTCCGCGACCAGCGCGCGCGCGGGGCCCATGTCGGGACCGTCGCCGACCAGGGTCAGGCGCGCGTCGCCGCCTTCGTTGGCGAGCGCGAAGGCGCGCAGCAGCCAGGGCACGCGCTTCACCGGGCGGAAATTCGAGACGTGCACCACGGTCGCAGGTCCGTCCGCGGTACGCGCGCGCAGCGGCGGGCAGTAGAGCTCGGTGTCGACGAAGTTGTGGATCACGCGCACGCCGCAGGGATCGCCGGGCATCTCGGTGCAGAAGCTCTCGGAGGTGCGCCGTGCCAGGTCGTGCGAGACGGCCGTGACGGCGTCGCTCTGCGTGATCACGAACTGCGTCAGCGGCGCGTAGGAGGGATCGCTGCCGACCAGCGTGATGTCGGTGCCGTGCAGCGTCGTCACGAGCTTGGGCGCGGGCCGGCCGTGGTCGGCCAGCGCGGCCGCGCGCGCGAGGTAGCCCGACACCGCGTGCGGGATCGCGTAGTGCGCGTGCAGGATGTCGAGTCCGCCCGAGCGGTGCACGTCGAGGATCGATGAGGTGATCGCCAGATCGTGCGGCGGCGACTGGAACAGCGGATAGGGAAAGCCCTGCGCCACGTGCATCTCGACCGGCCCGGAGGCGCGCGCCAGGCGCGGCGGCACGCCCGAAGAGAAGAGATGCACGCAGTGGCCGCGTTCGGCGAGCGTCAGCGCGAGCTCGCTGGCCAGCACGCCCGAGCCGCCGTAGGTCGGGTGGCAGAGGATGCCGATGCGCAGCGTCCCGGGCGGCTTCTCCGCGCAAGGTCGGGCCTGGCGCGCGCCCTTCGCGCGCGGCTTCACGGCGCGCTCCCGCGCCGCGTCAGGATCTCGAACACGTCCGGCGGCAGCGGCGGCAGGTCCTCGGCACGCAGCGCGGGCCGTGCCGGCGCCACGGCGGGCTTTGCCGGCTCAGCTGCGGGCCGTGCCTGCGCCGCAGCGGGCCGTGCCGGCGCGGCGGCGGGCGCGCTCGCGCGGCGCGGCGGCGGGACACGGCGCACGGCGGGCACGATCTCCGCTCCCGGCGGCGGCGGCACGTGCTCGCGGAAGGCCGGCAGCCCGGCCAGCGCGGGATCGCGCGACTCGCCGCGCAGGATCTCGCGCGCGGCCTTCATGTAGTCGACGGCGCCGTTGGAGTCGGGCGCGTACTCGAAGATCGTCTTGCCGTAGCTCGGCGCCTCGGCCAGCTTGACGTTGGAGCGGATCGGGTTCGGCAGCACCTCGCCGGGGAAGTAGCGCCGGATCTCGCCCAGCACTTCGCGCGCGAGCTTGAGCCGGCTGTCGTAGAGACAGGGCAGGATGCCGCTGATCACGAGCTCAGGATTCAGGCGCTTGCGCAGGAGCTGCACGATCTCGACCAGCTTGCTCATGCCCTGCAGCGCGAGGAATTCGGTCTGCAGCGTGATCAGCACCTCGCCCGCGGCCGCCAGAGCGTTGATCGAGAGCAGGCCCAGGCTCGGCGGGCAGTCGAAGAGCACGTAGTCGGCGGGCGCGCGGCCATGCTGCTTGTGCTCCTCGTCGATCCAGGCGCGCAGCGCGTCGCGCAGCAGGAACTCGCGGCCCAGCGCGCTGGCAAGCTCCATCTCGGCGCCCGAGAGGTCGATGTTCGCGGGCACGAGCGCGAGGCCGGGCACGCGCGTCGGGCGCAGCGCGGAGCCGAAGCCGGTCTGGCCCAGCAGCACGGTGTAGCTCGAGGGCGAATCGCTCTGTGCGTGGATGTCGAGCGAGAGCGAGAGGTTCGCCTGCGCGTCCATGTCCACCAGCACCACGCGCCGGCCCTGCAGGGCCAATGCGGCGCCGAGGTTCGCGCAGGTCGTGGTCTTGCCCACGCCGCCCTTCTGGTTGATCACCGCGATGCGACGCATGTGGGGCGGCAGTCTAGCATCCGAGCAGCGGGTCGAAGCAGGGCAGCGGCCCGCGCGCGAGCAGCGGCTCGCCGAAGCGCGCGCCGATGCGCTCGCCGTAGTAGCGCGCGCGCGTCTCGACGCGCTGCAGGATGTCCGCGCCGAAGAGGAAGTGCGCGCCCTTGTCGGCCGCCCCCGCGGGTGCGATCTGGCTCGCGTAGCAGCGCACGAGCTCGAGCTTCTGCTCCCAGA
This sequence comes from uncultured Planctomycetota bacterium, assembly GCA_963829015.1. Classification (GTDB taxonomy): domain Bacteria; phylum Planctomycetota; class UBA1135; order UBA1135; genus JADJLZ01. The sequence continues at coordinate 811,707 of CAWHGR010000003.1, forward strand.
CCGCGCCGATGTCGACCACCACGGTCGGCTCGAAGGGCACGTGGCCCATGAAGTGGTACAGGCGTGCGGGGCGCTTGGCCGTCTGGCCCGCCGGCGCGAGACGTGCGAGACCGGAGAGGTACCAGGCCTCGCGCGCGATCTGTCCGGCGGCCGCGTGGTCGGGGTGCAGGTCCTCCACGTGGTGCGCCAGCAGCACGTCGGGCTGGCACTCGCGCAAGAGCTCGGCCAGGCGCTCGCGTGCCGGCAGCGAGACCTCGACCCGGCCGTCGGGGAGCTCCAGGTTGCGGCGCAGCGCGGGCCGCAGCCGCGCGTCGGCCGCGGCCGTCTCTCGCGCGCGGTCCTGCGCGCTGCCGCGCGTGCCCAGCTCGCCGCGCGTCAAGTCCACGATGCCGACGCGCTTGCCGCGCGCGACCGCCGCGAGCAGCAGCCCGCCGACGCAGATCTCGGCGTCGTCGGGATGCGCGGCGACGGCCAGTATGTCGAGCTTCATGTTTCCTCTCCTGTGGCTGCCAGGTCCTCGCCCAGGTGCACTAGCAGGTGCACCGGCGCGAAGGGGTCGTGCTCGAGCAGCAGCTCCTCGAGCCAGGCCGTCCCGAAGCGCGCCACGAAGGGCAGCGGCCCGAGCACGCGCTCCTGAGGCTCGCCGCGCGGACAGAGCAGGTTCGAGACGCGCCGCTCGTGGCGCCGGCCCTTGCCCGAGCGGTTGCCGTGCACGCGACGCGCCTTCTCGCCCAGCGTCGAAGCCAGGTCCTCCATCTGCGCGGCGGTCTTCTTGAGCTGCACCAGCAGCGAGGGATCGAGCTCCACCAGTGCGGCGCGCAGCGCGAGCAGCTCCTCGGCGGCGCGCTCCCCCACCGAGCGCAGGCGCGCGGCGACGTCGGGCTCGGCCGGCTCGTCGGGAGCTTCGAACACGCCGCGCTTGCGCAGCACGCTGGTCGCGTCGCTGCCGAGGATGCGCAGGGCCAGACGAGCCTCCGGGTCGACCAGCGTCGCGGAAAGGCGCGGCACGAAGGGCGTCGCGGGCGCGCCGGCGCGCTCGCGCAGCGGGCCGAGCTGCGCGTGGTAGCCGAGCTCGCCCCAGCCGCCCACGTAGGCCGCCACCGGCAGGCACAGGTCCTGCACCAGCGGGCGCAGCAGCGCTCCGGGCGACCACGAGCGCGGGTCGTCGACGATCTCGGCCGCGAGCTCGATCGCCGTGCGCGAGCCGTCCTCCTTGTCGTACTGGAAGCCCTCGCCGCCCGCGCGCAGCGCACGCCGCGCGATGCGGCCGCCCTCGAGCTCGTGGTGGAAGAGCAGCGCCGCTTCGGCCGGCGGGATGGCCGGCTCGAAGCCGGCCTGCACCAGCCGTTCGCTGCCGCGCGCCAGCGCCTGCAGCGGATCGTGCGCGAGCAGACCGGCCAGCGCGCGCGAGAGCGGCTCGCGGATCCAGCCCGGCTCGACGACCAGCAGGCCCTGCGGCCCCAGCAGCTCGAGCAGCGCGCGCGTGAACGCGCGCGCCAGCGTCTCGCCCGAGCGCGGGAAGAGCGCGTCCAGCGCGCGTTGGAGGTGCGGCTCGCCGCGCAGCTGCTGCTCGAACAGCGCGCGCAGCGCGGGCAGGCGTGCGCGCTCGTCCTCGAGCAGCACGTCGGAGAGCGGCGTGCGACCCGAGGAGAGCCCGGGCAGGGCGATCTTCTGCAGGTCGAGGTTGCGGTTGACGAGGTGCGTGTGGTGCACCTCGGCGACGTCGTGGTCGTCGGCGTGATTCCAGAAGAGCGCCACGACGGGCGTCTCCCAGGCCTGCGAGAGCGTGCGCGCCAGGCGCAGCGCGCTGAGCGCCTTGTAGATCGAGTAGAGCGGGCTGGCGGTGAAGCCCGGCTGCTGTCCGGTGACCACGGCGCAGGCCCCGGGCCGCGCGAGCGAGCGCGCCGCGTCGAGCACGGCCACGTGCGGCTGCAGCGCCGCGAGCTCGCGTTCGAGCGTCGCCGGCGAGTTCCGCACGCGCCTCGGCTCGAGCCGATCGGCGCAGGGCGGGATGTCCTCGATGCGGCGCGCGAAGGGCACGACCCCCGCGGGCGTGCGGCCCGAGAGCGCCGCGCGCGCCAGCGGCGGGAGCTCGAGCACGTCGGCCGGCAGGTGTTCGAGGCGCAGAGCCACGAGAGTTCAGCGCGCCAGCGTGCGCAACTCGGCGACCATCTCGGCCAGCGCGGCGCGCGTGGCGTCCTTCCAGTGCAGCCCCGCGTGGCGCGGCTGCTTGTACGCGAACAGGATCCCGCGCGAGGAGTTGACCAGCGCGCCGCGGCCGCCGGGCAGGAAGCCGCCCGCGATCTCGTTCACGCCGGCGCCCTGCGCGCCGTAGCCGGGGATCAGGAAGGGCGTGCGCGGCAGGAGCTTGCGCAGCGCGGCGAGCTCCGCCGGGTGTGTCGCCCCCACGACCGCGCCGATGCTGGAGAGTCCGCAGGCGCCGACGAGTTCGCTGCCCCAGGAGTCCACCGCGCGCGCGACGTGCTCGTAGAGCCTGGGTGTGCCGTGGTCCTGGAACAACGCGCTGTGCTTGTTGGAGGTGCGCACCAGCACGAACAGGCCGGCTTCGTACGCGCGGCAGGCTTCGACGAAGGGCTGGACCGCGTCGGCGCCCAGGTAGGGATTGACCGTGATCGCGTCGCAGACGGATGCACCCGCGAGCGCCGGATCGAGGAAGGCGCGCGCGTAGGCCTTGGCGGTCGAGTCGATGTCGCCGCGCTTCACGTCGCCGATCACCAGCAGGCCGGCCGCGCGCGCGGCGGCGACCACGCGCTCCCAGGCCAGCGCGCCGTCCGCGCCGTAGAGTTCGAAGAAGGCCGACTGCGGCTTGACAGCCGGCACCGTTCCCGCGGCGAGCTCGATCACCTCGCACAGGAAGTCGGCACAGGCCCGTGCGCGCTCGGCGCGCGTGGCACCCGGCGCGCGCACGGCGGCGAAGGGTTCGGGCAACGAGTCCGCGTGCGGGTCCAGCCCGACGAGCGCGGCGTTCCCGCAGCGCGCGACGGCCTGCTGCATGCGATCGGCGAAGTTCATGGCGCCCGGATTGGGCCGGGGATCCTACCCCGCGACGGCCAGGAACTGGCGCGCGACGTAGTCGGCCAGCGGCAGGCCGGCCGGACTCAGACGCAGGCGGCCGGCGTGTTCCTCGAGCAACCCCTGGCCGAGCAGGGTCTGGACGACGGGGGGCGTCGGATCGGCGACCTCGGCCGGCAGTCCGGCCCGCGCCCGGGCTTCGGCCGAGCTGAGCCCCTCCTGCAGGCGCAGGCCGAGCCACCAGGTCTCTCCCAGGCGCGCCAGGGGTCCGGGTTCTTCGCCGGAGACGAGCGCATCGGGCTCCTCGGCGATCCGGCGCGCGTAGCCCTGGATGCCCTTCACGTTCGCGAGTCGCTGGTAGCCGATCTTGCTCACCGCCGACGGTCCGATGCCGAGGTACTCACCGTTGTGCCAGTAGTTGAGGTTGTGCAGGCACTCTCTGCCAGTACGGGCGAAGTTGGATATCTCATAGGCGCCCAATCCCGCCTCGGCGAGACGCGCTCGCGTGCGCCAGAAGAAGGCCAGCTCGCGCTCCTCGGGCTGAGGCTTGAGAATTCCTTCTTCCAGCCATTTGCGAAAGAGGGTCTCCTCCTCGAAGGTCAGGTTGTAGGCCGAGACATGTTCGGGCTCCAAGGCGAGCACTCGCGTCAGGTCCTGTTCCCAGCGCTCGAGTTCCTGTCCGGGGCTGGCGTAGATCAGGTCGACGTTGAGGTTCTCGAATCCGGCCGAGCGCGCGGCGTCGAACGCGGCGAAGCTCTGCTCGACGTCGTGCACGCGCCCGAAGAGCTGCAGGGTCGCGGGCTCCAGGCTCTGGAAGCCGATCGAAAGCCGGTTCACCCCGAGCTCGCGGAGCAGCAGGGCCTTGTCGCGGTCGAGGCTCTCGGGATTGCACTCGAGCGTGATCTCGCTGGCCGAGGAGCGCCAGCCGCTGATGCGCTCGAGCTCCTCGAGCAGCCGGGCGAGCTCCGGCCCCTCGAGCAGCGAGGGCGTGCCGCCGCCGAAGAAGACCGTGCGCGGCGCGCGCGGAGCGAAGCGGCGCGCCTCCTCGAGCAGCGCGTCGAGCAGCGCGCCGCGATCGTGGCCCTCGGCCGCGACGGAGAAGAAGTCGCAGTAGTGGCACTTCGCCGCGCAGAACGGCAGGTGCACGTAGAGCGGCGTGCCCGGCGCTGCGCGCGTCTTGCGCAGCTCGTTCGGTGCGGAGGTGCTCGTCACGCGCCCCATCCTAGACGGACGGGCGCGCGAAGACCTGATTCAGCTGGCCCGGCGACGCTTGCGGTCGAGCGGATCGGAAGGCGGCGCGGGATGCAGCTCGTGCTCCTGGCGTTCGGTGCTCATGACGCCGTACAGCTTGCGCAGCGCTTCCTGCTCGATCTGGCGCACTCGCTCGCGGGTCAGGCCCACGACCTTGCCGATCTCCTTGAGCGTCATCTGTTCGCCGCCCTCGCTGCCCAGGCCGTAGCGCATGCGCAGGATCGTCGCCTCGCGCTCGTCGATCACGTCGAGCAGCTCGCTGAGCTTGGCCAGCAGGTCGCGGTTCAGCAGTTCCTCGTCGGGCGTCTGCGTGCGCGCGTCCTCGACCGTGTCCTGGCCTTGCGTGAGGATGTCGAGCGAGACCGACGGGCCCATGCCGGAGACCTGGATCGTGCGCCGCAGCAGCGGCCAGTTCTCCTCGGGAATCCCGAGCTCGCCTGCAACTTCCTCGATGGTCGGTGCGCGGCCGATCAGATAGGCCAGCTCCTGGCTGACGACGCGCCAGCGCGAGATCAGCTCCGACATGTAGCTCGGCACGCGCACGGACTTGACCGTGTTGGTCAGCGCGCGGCGGATCGACTGCTTGATCCACCAGGTGCCGTAGGTCGAGAAGCGGCAGCCCGCGGCCGGATCGAACTTCTCGGCCGCCTTCATCAGGCCGATGTTGCCCTCGGCGATCAGGTCCTGCAGCGCGAGCCCGCGCTCGGAGTACATTTTCGCCACGGAGACGACGAGCCGCAGGTTCGCGCGGATCATGTGCTCGCGGGCGGCCAGGTCGCCGGCCTGGATGCGTCGCCCGAGGGCCAGCTCCTCCTGCGCGGTGAGCAGGGGAACCTCGTTGATCTCCTGGAGGTAGGTCTCCAGACAGCGTTCAGCAGAAATGGCGGCGCTCCGGTGTTGGGGGGGGCTGGTGCGCACAGGAAGGCGAGGCCTCCCGCGTGGGCGCGCAGCCGTGCGGTTGGGCCGCTGCTTGCGCGGCCCCTTGGATCGACGCAGCCGGGCAAAGATCTTGAGCGGGCGTGCTTCCCGGGAAATCGGCGCGCGACGCCGATTTTCTGCGCACAGGGACGGAGTCCGGACGGACTCCGCACAGGCGCCCCGATACAATCACGCGCCCGCCTGCCGCCGGCAGCGCCCCATGAGCTCCACGAGCGAGACCCCGCTGGAAGAAATCATTTCCGAGAAGGCCTTCGCGGTCGAGCTCGGGGAGCGGGCCGCGAGCTTCTTCGACGTCGCCAACGGCCTCTTGGCGCGCACCGAGGACTGGGGCAGGGCGGCGTTCTTCCAGTTGACCAGCGAGGCCGACGGGCTCGAGGCGCAACTCGACGATCACGGGGCGCGCTACAACCGGACCTTCAGCTTCCTGCGCGAACTCGTGGCCTCGCTGCGCGGCTTCTCCCAGGCCGGATTCAGCATGGCGCACCTCGAGCGTCGTCTGCCGACCTATGGAGTGGGCCTCGCGCCGCGCGAGCGCGAGCAGGCGCAGCGCGACATCGCGGGCTCGCGCAAGTTCCTGGAGCAGACCGCGCGTGCCCTGCTCGACGCGTTGCGCCTGGAGGCACAGGCGCTGGGGGTTCCGCTGCCCGCGGAGGCGCCGGGGACGCGCGCGCCCGCGGACGTGGGGCCGCGGCGCATGCTGCCGCGCAACATGGGCCAGGAGGACCTGCTGGACGACGAGCAGAAGGTCGCCGAGGTCGCCTCGAAGTACCTGCAGGCCTGCGCGATGCTCGAGGAGACCGGCATCCACCGCATCCTCGACGAAGGCGAACGCGAACGCTGGCTGGGCCGCCACTGCAGCGAAGTGCAGGCGCGCGTCTACGAGGCGACGGTGCACAACCTGCAGTCGACGTACGACACGCACGTCAAGAATTCGGCGGCCGAGGCGGCCGACCCGCGCCTCTCGAAGCTGCGCGGCCATCTGTCGGGTTCGCTGCACCTGCTCGAGGCGGTCACGCACCTGGCGCACTTCGTCGAACGCCACGAAAGCGGCCAGCGCAACGAGCAACTCGAGGCGCGCATCGGCGCCGTGGTCAAGCGTTCCGAGGTGCGCGAGCACACCCTCAACCACCTGCTTCATTGGGCGGCCGTGATCCTCAAGCGCGGCCGGCCGCTGGCCGAGGACCTGCTGCCTTCCTACACCGACCTGCAGGTGCTCGAGGTCGAGCTCCCGCCCACGGTCTCGATGCACGCGCGCCCCGCGGCGTTGATCGTCAGCATCGTGAACCACTTCGGAACGCCGGTGGAGATGGAGCTCGAGGGCGCGCGCTGCAATGCGGCCTCGATCCTCGAACTGCTCGTCGCCGTGGGTTCGCACCCGAACGCGCGACGGTTCGTGTTCCACGGGGACATCAAGCCGCTCACGGACATCAAGCTGCTGTTCGAGTACTCGGTCGGCGAGAAGGGCATGGAGCGCCTGCCGCCGCAGCTGGCCTATCTGCGCGACGACAGCTGAACCGCTGCGGCGCGCTCAGACGCCCAGGAACAACCGGTCGGCGAGTACGCTCGGCAAGCCGGCCGAGCGAATGCGGCGCGCCTCGACGTCGATGTCATAGGCCGCGCGGCGGATCGAGACGCGGTCCTCGCGCGAGTCGTAGATCGCGAAGGCCGTGCGCGGATCCTCGTCGCGCGGCTGTCCGACGCTGCCCACGTTGACGAGCGCGCGTGCCGCCTCCGAGAGATCGATCTGCGGATCGACGGTGTAGGCCGTGCGCAGCGGATCGTCCTTCAGCCGCAGCAGCGTCACGGGCACGTGCGTGTGGCCGACGAAGCACACGGGCAGGATCATCTCGTCGAGCGAGGGATCGGCGTCGGTGGTGCTCTGGATGTAGTCGTACAGCTCGGGCCTGTGGTACGTCCCGTGCGCAACCGAGCAGTGCTCGAGGTGCGTGACCAGCGGCAAGCCGCGCAACCAGGCGAGTTCGTCCTCGGAGAGCACGCTCTGCGTCCAGCGCACGGCATCGCGCGCGTAGTTGTTGAAGAAGCGAATCTCGATCTCGCCCGTGCAGGCGGCGTCGTGGTTGCCCTTGACCACGACCGCATCCAGCTGGCGCAGACGATCGATGCACTCGCGCGGCGCGGCCCCATAGCCGACTACGTCCCCCACGCTCACGACGCGCTCCACGCGCTCGTCGCGGAAGACTGCGAGCGCGATGTCGAGCGCGGACAGGTTTCCGTGGATGTCGCCGAGAATGCCGTACTTCATCGCTGCGCGCGCTCGAGGCAGACGTAGCCCACGGCCCAGAGGTGCGGGACTAGCATCGGCAGGAATCCATCGGCACTCCAAGGTGCGCAGGAGATAGCTTGCCCGATCGCCGCACCCGTCGCGGCGGCGGGCAGACCTAGAATCGGCACCCACCAGGCGAGGAGCAGGAACAGCAGGCCGAGCGAGCGCGGCTCGAGACGGGAGCAGGCGAGAATCCCGGAGAGGGTTGCGAGCCAGATGGCCGCCACCACTTGAGTCCACGAGAGACCCGCCGGACTCACGCCTAGTAGCTGGTCAATGACAACGAACGAGAATGATCCGATACAGTGCACATAGGCTACGGATAATGCCACTATGCAGGCTAGATCTGCATGCCCGACTCCCTGAATCGCTGCCCGCCAGCGGTGTGCACGGAGCAGCACGAGCAGGGCTAGACATCCGAAGAGGAGCAGGCGAACCTCGAGCTTCAGTTCGAGTGCGCTGGTGCGGGATGTTGCAATCCCGAATGGGAGCGCGCTCCGTGCGAACAAATCGACGCACAGCATGGCGATGAGCAGTCCCATGCCTGCCCTGGAGATGAGCGTCTGGCGGGCCAGCAGCCAGGCCGCCGGGATGTGGGATGAGCGCAGGGTCGTCATGGATCGTGGGGGGATGCTATTGACACACTACGGCTTGTGTCTAGCCTGTGCACTCGCTGTCGCTTCTCGAACGGAGACCTCATGGAACGACGACTTGGCCGCGGTTTGAGTGCACTTTTCACGCCTTCGAGCACACAGGAGGCTCCGGCCCAAGAGCCGGACACGCGCACACGCGAGGAGCTTCCGATCGACAAAATTCGAGCGAATCCGTTCCAGCCGCGGCGGAACTTCGATCCGGCTGGGTTGGAGGAGCTCGTCCAGAGCATCCGCCAGCACGGGCTCCTTCAGCCCATCGTCGTTCGCGGGCTGGGTGGGGCCTACGAGCTGGTCTCCGGCGAGCGTCGGCTGCGAGCGTTCCGTGAGCTGGGCCGGGCACTGATTCCGGCGATCATTCGAGCCGACGTCTCCGATGCGCAGATGCTCGAACTGGCCCTGGTCGAGAACCTCCAGCGACGCGATCTGGATCCGATCGAGCGCGCGCTGGGCTACCGAAAGATGATCGAGCAGCTAGGGTTGACCCAGGAGCAGGTCGCCGACAAGGTTGGCCTCCAGCGACCCACAGTCGCCAACCACCTGCGACTGCTCGAGCTTCCCGATTCCGCGCAGCAGGCGCTAGCGAAGGGATTGATCCAGATGGGGCATGCGCGAGCCCTGCTAGGGTGCAAGGGCTCGGACATGGCGCAGAAGCTGCTCGAGAAGACCGTACGGGACGACTTGTCGGTTCGCGAGGTGGAGGCCCACGTCCGAAGCCGCGTCTCCCCCACTCCGCCGGCCGCCGAACCCATCAAGGTCGTCGTTCCCCAGGCGCCCTGGGTCCGAGACCTCGAGGACCGGATGCGCGAGCACCTGGGGACAAAGGTTCAGCTCAAGAACGGGCCGGGATACAAGGGTCAGATCGTGATCGACTACTTCCAGCGGGAGGACCTAGAGCGGCTGTCCGAGATCCTCGCACCGCGCGAGCGCCTCATGTGACCTGGCCGATGTTCCACGTGGAACACTGACCTCGCGCTCGGCCGGTCTCAGAGGATTTCAGTCGAAAGCAGGACGCTCGGCGTGCTCGGACGATCGGCTGAGTCGGCCTCGATCTCGCCCTGCTCGATCGCACGCACAACGTCGATCCCCTCGAGGACCTTTCCGAAGACCACGTAGCTCGCATCAGCGGCAAGCTTGTCGGCCGAGGAGATGTAGAACTGGCTTCCCGAGCTCTGCAGTTCCCCACTCGTCTTCCAGGCTCCCAGAATGCCAGCGAAGTTGTGCAGGTTGTTCTCCTCCCGGTCGATCTTGTACCCCGGTCCGCCCTGGCCCCAGGTCGTCCGGTCGTCGGACTTCGTGTTCGGATCTCCGCCTTGAATCATGAAGCCACGGACCACCCGATGAAACTTCGTATTGGCGTAGAAGCCATCCTTGCAGAGCTTCAGGAAGTTCTCGACGTGCTTCGGGGCCTCCTTGGCGTAGAGCGCAACCACGATGTCGCCCTTGTCGGTCTTGATCCGGACCTTCGGGCTGTCCGCCGGCGGCTCAGGGTTGGCGAAAAGAGTGGAGTGGCTCGTCCGCCAGGCCCTCTGCGCCTCGTAGCGACGGAGCAGGTCCTCGACCATGGACAGCGAGGCGCCATCCGGTCCCAGCGGCTGCTTGTCCACCACGAGCTGGTGCATGGGGTAGTTCTGCTTGAGCAGCTGGAGAGCTTGAAGGGCCCTGTCCCAATCGCCTGCGTCAGAGGCTTGCGTCGCCGCGATCCACAGCGCCCAGGGACCAGCCTGTGATCCTCGAAGGGACGGTTCGCCGGCGATGATTTCCTCGGCCTTGGCTTCGTGGACGAGCAGGCTGTTCTCGGAGACCTGGCTGATCCGGTGCAGTGCGTCCCAGTTGGCATCAAGCACTTTCCTGCCCTGTTGAGAGCTATATGCAAGGTAGATGATGCCAGATGCGGCCACCACGGCCAGGAAGGCGAACACCTTCCAGAAGCGTTGGACGAACGGTCCGAGCCCCGAGCGGTTCTCGGGCGTGGCGAATGTGACGGCGGTGGGGGCCTTGTGTTGGGCCATGACAAGCGTGGATTTCGACGGCGCTGCCACACACACGGACCAGGCGGAGATCGAAAACACCCCTCCTGGCCGGCGGGACTGGCGAACCACCTAGCTTACCGGATCGGCGGGCAGCGGAACAAGTTGAACACGCAGCGCCCTCGTGCGCATCCGCCGCGCGGCCCGCTCGCGTTAGGATTCGTGGCTGCACGCTGATCCGTTCGTCGGCGAGCCGGCCCTCCCGAACCCAGTCCAGTCCTGACCGCCATGCTGCCGAGCCTGATTCTCGCCCTCAGCGCGAACGCCAACGTAGTCCCGCTCTCCCGGGCTGACTCGAGAGCCGCAGACGCGAGCCAGGCCCAGAATCCCGACGAGGTCGAGTACGAGCGCCGCCGCAAGCTCGCGGACAAGGATGCTGACAAGCTCTGGGACCTGCACGACTGGTGCACGGAGAAGAAACTCGAAAAGCAGGCCAAGTCCTGCCTGCGCCGCATCGTGCAGCTCAAGCCAGCCGACGAGAAGGCGCACAAGGAACTGGGCGAGGTCTCCTACGACGGCAAGTGGTTCCCTTCCGAGAAGAAGGTCGAGGAGTACAAGAAGCAGGCGGCCGAGAAGCTGGCCAAGGACGAGGAGAAGACGGCGAAGGAGAAGGGACTCGTCAAGTTCAAGGACCAGTGGGTCACGCCGGAGGACCTGCCCTTCCTCAAGCGCGGGATGGTCAAGAACGACAAGGGCGAGTGGATCGACCCCGAGGAGCAGAAGAAGATCGCCGAGGGCTGGGTCCGGCAGGATCTCGAGTGGGTCTCGCCGCAGGAGAAGGACAACCTCTCCAAGGGCCTCTGGAAGTGCGGCGACAAGTGGCTCGAGACCGCCGCGGCGAACGAGTACCACTCCGAGTTCTTCCAGTGGTGGAAGATCCCGTACCAGACGAAGTACGTGCTCTGGACGACCTGCGACCGCAAGGTCGCGGAGACCGTGCTGCAGAACCTGTCTGGCGCCTACGAGGACCTCGTCAAGTGCTATGGCTACGAGCCCTCGAGTCCGCCGGCCGCGGTGATCCTGCGCAATCAGCAGCAGTACGAGTCCTTCGCCGCAGGCGACCCGGAAGAGCAGCGCCCCTCCTCGGACTCGCTCGGCCTCTCGTCGACGCACTACGCCTACTTCGCGGACATCGGCATCAACACCGAGACCGCAGAGTTCGTGCAGTGGGGGGTCTCGTACTGGGACGCCTCGACCGAGACCGGGCCCAAGTGGGCGATCCACTCGACGCGCAACGCGCTCGGACAGTCCTTCGCGGAAGCCCTCGACCCGAGCCCCAAGACGATGGAGAAGGTCAAGGAGTCCGAGCGCTTCGACCCGAAGTCGTTCTGGGAGGAGAAGCGGATCCCGCTCTGGTTCCGCTTCGGAGCCGCGTGCTACGCCGAGCGCTACTTCACCGACCACGCGGTCAAGGCCGGGGGCAACAACCGCTGGGCGATCGAGTGGTCGCTGACGAACCTGCTCTCGCGCGGCGGCATGCTGCCGATCTCGCAGGTGCTCGAGTACGAGCCCAGCGTCGACAAGCTCGAGGACACGCAAGTCTGGTACAACCGCATCGGCCTGCTGATGTGGTTCGCGGTGGATGGGAAGTGCGCGCCGGTGACCGAGAAGCTCACCGCGTTCCAGACCGCGCTCAAGTCCGGCAAGGACCAGAAGACCGTGGCCGCGGCAGGCAAGGCGCTCGCAACTGAACTCGCCAAGCACGACACGGACCTGCGCAAGTTCGCTGGTCTCTGAGCGCGCGCCGCCCATGCTGCAGACGCTCTTCCTGGCGGCGTTCGGCCTGGGCCTGGCGCACGCCCCGCTTCATCCGGCGAACGCCGACCTGTACCTCGAAATCGGCTCGCCCAAGGACGCCTTCGCCGCGCGCGAGCGCGCGCCCTTCAACAAGCTCTTCGCCGACGAGGAGCTGAAGAAGCTCTACGCGCTGCTCGAGGGCTTCAAGCTGCCCGTGCAGGCGCTGGGGGAGGCCGCGCTTCCGCCCGCGCTCTTCGGCGAGACGAGCCCATTCCGCACGCTGCAGTTCGCCAGCTTCTCGCTCAGCGGCCTGGACAGCTCCGAGCCTGGCAACCGGCACCTCGGCATCGAAGGGGTGCTGGATTTCGCCGATCCCGCCGGCGCCAGCTCGGCGCTCGCTGCGCTCGACGGCTGGAAGACACTCGCGCGCAGCAGCGACGCGGCGCTGGCGAAGGAGTGCACGTTCGGCGAGCACGTCTGCGCGCTGCGCTGGTACGAGAGCGGCGACACGCCGCTCGCAGGCTCGACCAAGACCTCCCTGTGGCTGGCGCAGGACGGCGCGCGCGTCTACCTCGGAGCGCTCGAGACGACGCCCGCGCAGGTCGCCGCGCGGGCGGCCGGCAAGGAACCCGGCCTGCCGGACGAGAAGCAACTCTTCGCGGGCAGCGAGGCCATGAGCCCGGCCGCGGGCACGCCGGTCTACCGCCTCTGGAGCGACATCGACCTGCAGGGCCTGCTGCACTCGCCGGCCGTGGCGCAGCTCGGCGGCCAGGCGCAGGTCCTCGCGCGCTGGCTCTTGCCGACGCTCTTGCCCTACGCGGGCGCGAAAGGCATCTGGCGCGTCGAGCTGCACGGCGAGCGCTTCGTCACCGAGGCGCTCTACCAGCGGCACGCCGGGTTCGAGAGCAAGGCCGTCGGCAACGGAACCACCGACGCGAGCGCCGCGCGCTTCGTGCCCAAGGAGGCGGTCGGAGCCTGGATCACGAACGTCGACGGTGCGGCGCTCGAGGAGGAGATGCGCTCGCTCGTCGGCGCGCTGCTCGCGAAGGGCAAGGAGGCGCAACCCGACGCGCTGAAGGACCTGCCGCTGCTCGCCGACGGGCTGGGCACGCACGCGGCGTTCTACATGCTGCCGATCAACAGCATCCAGGCCTTCGTGCCGCGCGCCTTCCTGGCCGTCGAGCTGAAGGACAAGGCGAAGTTCGAGGCGGCGCTCTCCGCCTGGGCCGCGAAGCTCGCGACGATCGCGCCCGAAGCCAAGGTCGTCGACAAGCCCTACCGCAAGCTGAGCTGCGTCAGCATCTCCCTGGGCAAGGAGGCCGAGGCGCCGGCGACCGCGGGCGCGAATCCGCTGGGCGCGCTCGCGCCGGACATGAGCCTCAACCCGACCATCGTCGTCTTCGACGATCGCGTGCTCTTCGGGATCAAGAAGAACTACGCGCAGTCCGAGACGCGCCGCATCGCGGACGGCAAGAGCACCGAGCTGCACGCGATCGCGAACGCAGAGACGTTCCCCAAGGACGTCTTCGAGGCGAGCGTGATGGACTGGGGCGGGCTCTTCGGCAAGCTGCTCGACATCGCCAAGGGCCTCGCGCCGATGGCGGCCGGGATGATGGGGGAGAACGCGCCGCAGATCGACGCCAGCGCGCTGCCCGGCTCGGCCACGCTGGCGCGCTACTTCAAGCCCACGACGAGCTGGTCGAAGCGCCTGCCCGACGGGCGCATCTTCACGCACGCCGAATCCTCGTTCGGGCCCGAGACGCCGCTCGAGATCGCGTTGTGCCTCTCCGCGGCGGGTCCGTTGATGAAGCAGCGCGCTGCGCAGGAACCCGCGCCACCGGCGGCGACGGCCCGGAACCCGTCACGGACACGACCGCGCTCGAGACGCAGGCGGCGCTGCTGCACGTGAAGGGCGGCATCGCCATCTACAAGATCGAGAACGCGAAGCTGCCCGCGAAGCTCGAGGACCTGCTCGCGCCGTCGACCAACTACCCCGACGGGTACCTCGCGCCGCAGAAGAGCCTGCCCAAGGACGGCTGGGGGCACGCGCTGGCGTTCAAGCCCGAGGCCGATGGCAAGCGCTTCCTGCTCTACTCTCTCGGACCCGACGGAAAGGACGACGGCGGCGCGGGCGACGACGTGAAGGCGCCCTGAGGCGCCGCGCGGGTACGATCACCTCGATGAGCGAGCCGAAGACGGGCGCGAAGGCGGGCGCGCGGACGCTGACCAAGGCCGAGCAGCGCCGAGCCGACCGGCGACGGCGCATGCGCATCATGCGGCGCACGCTCGGGCTCACGATCATCGGCCGGCTCGGCCCGCCTGCGTTGCGCCGGCTGCACAAGAGCTGGAAGACCGAGCGCCTGGACGTGCAGCACTGGGACGCCATCGGGGGCGGCAACCAGGGCGTGCTGCTCGCGCTCTGGCACGGGCGCATGGTCTGCGGCATGCCCGACTACGCAGAGCGCCAGTTCGCCGTGCTCGTCTCGCACAGCCACGACGGCGAGCTGATCGCGCGCATGCTGGCGCGCTTCGGCTACCGCACGATCCGCGGCTCTTCCAGCAAGGGCGGTGCGCGGGCGGTGCGCGAGATGCTCGACGAGGTCAAGAAGGACACGGTGCTGGTGATCACGCCCGATGGACCGCGCGGCCCGCGGCACTCGATGAACCCCGGGCTGGCCTGGATGGCGCGCGAGACGGGCTTTCCGGTGCTGCCGCTGGGCTACGCCTGCAACAAGGCCTGGCGCCTCAAGAGCTGGGACCGCTTCACGATCCCGAAGTTCGGCGCGCGCGTGGTGACCTGCTACGGCGAGCCGCTGCGCGTGGCGCAGGACGCGGACGCCGAAGAGCTCGGGCGCGCCACGCAGACGATCCGCGAGCGCCTGCTGGCGGCGGAGACGCGCGCCTTCGCGCACCTGGCGCAGGAGCCCGACTGGTGATTCGCGTCGGACCGGCGGGCTGGTCCTATCCCGACTGGGACGGACGCGTGTACCCGGCGCACAAGCCGCCGGGCTTCCATCCGCTGAGCCTGCTGGCCAAGAGCTTCGACTGCATCGAGATCAACAGCACGTTCTACGCGCTGCCGCGCGCCGAGCACGCGCAGCGCTGGCTCGAGCTCGTGCGCGAGCACCCGCGCTTCCGTTTCGTCGCGAAGCTCAACCGCGACTTCACGCACATCAGCACGCGCGAGGCCGAGGAGCGCGCGAGCGTGCTCGAGAGACATGCGCAAGAGTTCGCCGCGGGCCTCGAGCCGCTGCAGCGCGGCAAGCGCCTGGCCGCGCTGCTGGTGCAGTTCCCGGTCAGCTTCCTGTTCGGCAAGGACGAGGTGCGGCGCCTGGGCCGGCTGCGCGCCGCGTTCCACGACGTGCCGCTGGTGCTGGAAGTGCGCCACCAGTCGTGGTTCACGCCGCCCGCACGCGACAGCGTGCGCGGACTCTCCTACTCGCTGGCCTACATCGACCTGCCCGCGGCCTGGAACCACCCGCCCGAGTGGCACGAGCCGACCGGGCCGGTCGGATACCTGCGGCTGCACGGCCGCAACAGCGAGCACTGGTTCCGCGAGGAGTCGGGCCGCGACCAGCGCTACGACTACCTCTACGAGCCGGGCGAGCTCGAGCTCCTGGCGCGCCGCGCGCGACGCGTGGGGGAGACACACCCGGAGACCTACGTGATCGCCAACAACCACTTCGGCGGCAAGGCGATCGCCAACGCGCTCGAGCTGGCGTACCTCCTGACGGGCGAGAAGCAGCACGCACCCCCCGATATCGTCGCCGCGTTCCCGCGCCTCTCGGCGCTCGTACGTCCTGAGGGCCAGGGCAGCCTGTTCTAGTTCGCAGCGTTGCCCGGGGGGCGCGCGGGATGAACGTTTCGACGCGGGAGTGCACCGCGGCCGCGAGTTCTTTACGCTGGCCGCCCGGCGGCTATCCTGTTCGCCCCTTTCCCGTGGACATCCAGTCACTGCTCGTCAGCTCCTACGCCGCCACGCTCGGCCTGCTCGCCCTCTACGGGCTGCACCGGGTGGGGATGCTGGCACGCTTCCGCTGGTCGCGCGAGGCACCATTGCCCGCGCAGCGAGTGGGCGGACTGCCGCGCGTGACCGTGCAGCTGCCGGTCTACAACGAGCGCACGGTCGCGGTGCGGCTCGTGCGCGCGGCGCTGGCGCTCGACTACCCGCCCGAGCTGCTCGAGATCCAGGTGCTCGACGACTCGAACGACGACACCTGCGCCCTCGTCGACGAGGAGGTCGCGCGCGGCCGCGCGCGCGGCATCGACATCCAGGCCGTCCGGCGCGGCGACCGCAAGGGCTTCAAGGCCGGCGCGCTCGACCACGGCCAGCGCCTGGCCAAGGGCGAGCTCTTCTGCATCTTCGACGCCGACTTCCTGCCCGAGCGCGACTTCCTGCAGCGCATGGTCCCGTACTTCGGCGATCCGCGCATCGGCATGGTGCAGGCGCGCTGGGGCCACGTGAACCGCGCCGACTCGATCCTGACGCGCGCCGAGTCGGCGCTGCTCGACGGCCACTTCGTGATCGAGCACAAGGTGCGCCACGACAGCCGCGTGTTCTTCAACTTCAACGGCACGGCTGGCATCTGGCGCCGCGAGGCGATCGTCTCGGCCGGCGGCTGGGAGCACGACACGCTGACGGAGGACCTCGATCTCTCCTACCGCGCGCAGCTCGCCGGCTGGAAGTTCGTCTACCTGCCGCGCATCGTCGCGCCGGCCGAGGTGCCGCCCGACATCGCCGCCTTCAAGTCGCAGCAGCACCGCTGGGCCAAGGGCAGCGTGCAGGTGTTCAAGAAGCTCGGCTGGCGCATCCTGGTCTCCGACCAGCCGCTGCGCGTCAAGCTCGAGGCCTTCTCGCACCTGACCGGCAACATCGGCTACCCCTGCGTGCTGATGCTGGCCTTCCTGCTGCCGCTCTCGCTCGGACTCTCCGACGTCTTCCCGCACTGGGTGCACCTCGGCCTGTTCCTCGCCTGCACGCTCTCGGTGATCGTCTTCTACGAGACCAGCCAGCGCGCGATCGGCCGGCCGCTGGGCGCGCGCCTCGTCGACACCTTCGCCGCGATCGCGCTCGGCATCGGCATGTGCGTCTCGCAGACGCGCGCCGTGATCGAGGGCCTGCTGCCCGGCACCGGCGTCTTCGTGCGCACGCCCAAGAAGGGCGATGCCAAGGGCGCGCGGCGCTACCGCGTGGCGCTGCTCGGTTGGCCGGGCATCGAGCTCGTGCTCGCCGCCTGGTTCGCCTACGGCATCTGGATTGCGGTCGGGCGCGAGTTCTGGGGCTCGCTGCCGTTCCTGGCGCTGTTCTTCACCAGCTTCGCCTGGGTCGGCTCGATGAGCCTGGCCGAGTGGTGGCAGAGCACACGCACGGCGAGCGAACCGGCGCCGCTGCCGGTGGTCGAAGCCAAGCGCGCCTGAGCGGGTTGAGAACTCAGCCCGCCTGAGTTTTCAACCTTGGCTCGAGGCCACTCGAGTCACGTCCAGCCCGCCTGATTTCTCGACGCCGCTCAGCGCGTCTTCGACGTCAGCCGGTCGACGAGGTCCATCTTGGTGATCAGGCCCGTGAGCTTGCCCGCCTCGTCGACCACCAGGCCCGCCATGCCCTGGCCGAAGACCGCGACGAGCTTCGAAGCCTCGTCGCTCGCCTTGACCGTCGTCACCTTGCGGAACATCACCTCCGCCACGGCCGACGAGAGGCTCGCGCGTCCGTCGACGAGCTTCCCGAGCACGTCCGACTCGGTCAGGATCCCGACCAGGCGCCCCTCGTCGATCGACCGGCAGCTGGCTGATGCCGTGCTCCTTCATCAGCATCACCGAATCGGCGACCGTGTCGGAGCTCGTGGCGCGTGACGATCTTGCGCCGCGGCAGCGCGCGCAGCACGTCGCCGATGCGCTCGGTCTCCCAGGCGCTCTCGGTGAAGCCGTTCTCCTTCATCCACATCGGGTCGATGAACTTCGTCATGTAGTTGCGCACGCGAGTCGGGCAGGAGCACGACGATGCGCTTCTTCGGGCCGTACTTCTTGGCCATCTCGCAGCGCGGCCCACACGGCCGAGCCGGAGCTGCCGCCGCACAAGCAGGCCTTCCTGGCGGATCAGCTGGCGCGCGACGAGGAAGACTCGCGGTCCTCGGTCTTGACCCACTCGTCGACGAGCTCGCGATCGAGCACGTCGGGGATGAAGTCGTAGCCGATGCCCTCGACCTTGTAGGTCCCGATCGGGCCAGGACCGGCGAGGATCGAGCCGACCGGGATCGACGCCGACGATCTTGACGTTCTGGACCTGCTCCTTGAGCTTGCTTCGCGACGCCCGTGATCGTGCCGCCGGTGCCGGCGGTCATCACGCACCGTGTCGAGCTTGCCGTCGCACTGCTCGAGGATCTCCTGCGCCGGTGCCGTGGTCGTGCGCCAGCGGGTTGTCGGGGTTCGAGTACTGGTCGAGGATGTGCGCGTTGGGCAGGATCTTCTGCAGCTGCCGCGCGACGCCGATGTGGCTCTCGGGCGCGTCGCACGCGGCCTCGGTCGGCGTGCGGATGATCTCGGCGCCGAGCGCCTCGAGCACGACCTGCTTCTCGCGGCTCATCTTCTCCGGCATCGTGATGATCATGCGGTAGCCGCGGACCGCCGCCGCGAGCGCCATGCCGATGCCGGTGTTGCCGCTGGTCGGCTCGATCAGCGTGTCGCCGGGCTTGATGCGGCCCGATCTTCTGCGCTTCCTCGACCATGCGCATGCCGATGCGGTCCTTGACCGAGCCGCCGGGGTTCAGGAACTCGCACTTGGCGAGCAGCTCGCAGCCGGTCTCGCGGCCGATGCGGCGCAGGCGGACCATCGGCGTGTTGCCGATCGCGTCGAGGATCGAGTCGAGGATCTTGGTCAAGGGGCGCTCCGCGTTCGTGGACCTGCAGGCCGGGGAAGACGCCGCATTCTAGGGACCGGCCCGCGGCGGAGGAACCGCGCGCTCAGGTGCGGATGCCCGGACGCGAGAGCAGCAGCGTCCCTTGCGCGCTGCGCGCGACCGAGCACACGCGCAGGCGCGGCCGGCCGCCAAAGAGCGCGGCGCCGTCGTCGAGGCGCGCGCCACTGACGAGCGAGAAGCGCCACTGGTGCCAGGGGCAGGTGATCGTGTCGCCGCTCTGCGTGCCCTGGAAGAGCGGCCCGTCGAGGTGCGGGCAGAAGCTCTGCACGGCGTGCACGCGGCCGCCCACGAGGTAGAGCGCGTAGGAGCCCCAGGGCGTGTCGATCGGCGCGGGCCGATGCGGGTCGAGGTCGCTCTCGCGCAACCCGGTGTCGAAGCTCTCGACTTCCTCGCTCATGGTTCGGGCATCCTAGCGGGCCGCACGCCGATCCAGGCACTGCGCGTGCCCGCGGATTGCTCGTCGCGTGCGGCGCAGCGCAGCTCGGCCGGCGGCGAGAGGAAGCTCCCGCCGCGCACGACGCGCAGGCTCGAGCCCGCCGTCTGCGCCTCGCCGTCTCCGGGCCGGAAGGCGCCCGTGTGGTCGGGCGTGTAGGCGTCGCGCGTCCATTCGGCCACGTTGCCGAGGATGTTGTGGAAGCCCCAGGCGTTCGGCGCGCCGCCGAGCACGCGCCAGCTCTCGCGCGCGAGCTCCCGGTCGCCGCGCAGCGCGGCGTTGACCTGGCCCTCGAGCGCGGACGGATCGTCGCCGCCGCACCAGCGCGTGCTCGTGCCCGCGCGCGCCGCGTACTCCCACTGCGCCTCGGTCGGCAGCACGAGGCCGCCGTCGCCGAGCACGCGCCGGCACTCCTCCCACGAGACGGTGTCCACCGGGTGCCCGGCGCGCGTCGAGGGCCAGGTCGCGGAAGGGATCGGCAAGTAGCTCGGGTTGGAGCCCGCAAGGCGCAGCCACTGCGCCTGCGAGAGCTCGTACTTGGCGAGGAAGAAGGGCGCGAGCTCGAGCGTGCGGCGCGGGAACTCGTGCCGGCGCGCGAGCGGATCGCCGCGGTCGGGCGCGCTCTCGGGCGGGAACGAGCCGATTTCGGCGCGGCCGCCCGGGACGAGCACGAGCAGGAGCGCACTGTCGGAGACCAGTGCCAGCGCGCCGCGTTCGTCGCGCGCGGGCAGCCGGCCGACCGAAACGTCGGCGAAGAGCCACAGACCGCTCTCGGGGTCGGGACCGAGCGGCACGAGGCCGAACTGCGGCTGCAGGCGCAGGCCGTGGTACGGACCGACCGGCGAGGCCAGCGCGACACGCGCCCTGTCCCAGTCGTCGGCGTGCGCGACGAGGCTCTCCTGCTCGACGAGGCGCGCGCGGTCGAGGCGCGTCTGCGTGCGCGTCAGCGCGCCCTCGGGGCCGCCGAAGGCCTCGAGCGCGTGCACCAGCCCGGTCAACGCGTCGAAGCGCCAGAGGTCTTCCTCGGCCGCGAAGCGCGGCGTGCCGTCCGCGTCCGCACCCGGCGCGCGCGCGCGCAGCTCGGCCAGGTCGCGCTTGTGGCGCGGCAGGCGCGCGTAGAGCGCGTGCGCCTCGCCCAGCCAGTGCTCGAGCGCGGCGAAGCGCGCAGGCGTGGCGGGCAGCAGCTGCTCCTCGACCGCGGCCAGATCGGAGAGACGCCGCGCGTCGGCCAGGCGCACGAGCTCCTCGTGCCGCGCGCGCGCGTTGTAGAGCGAGAGCGCCAGGGCCAGCGCGAGCAGCAGCACGATCACCGACAGCGCCCCCGCCAGCGCGCGGTTGCGGCCGACCCACTTGCGCAGCTCGGCCCAGGCGCCGCGCGCGTGCGCCTGCACGACGCGGCCTTCGAGGAAGGCGCGCAGATCGGCCGCCAGCTCGCCCATGTCCGCGTAGCGCGCCGAGCTCTCGCGCGCCATCGCGCGCGCGCAGATCGCCACCAGTTCCGAGGGCGCGCGTGGCGCGACGAGCTCGAGCGGGACCGGCGCGCCGCTGCGCACGGCGCGTGCGACGGCCTCGTTCGAGGGCCCGACCTCCGCGTAGGGCGCGCGGCCCGCGAGCAGGTGGTAGAGGATCGCGCCGACCGCGTAGACGTCGCTCTGCGGCCCGATCTCCGCGTGCTCGCCCGCGGCCTGCTCGGGCGGCATGTAGGCCGGCGTGCCGACCAGCGTTCCGCGGCGCGTGTGCTGCTCGCCCTGCGAGAGCAGCGCCAGTCCCCAGTCGAGCACCAGCACCTCGCCGAAGGCGCCCAGCATCACGTTGGCCGGCTTGAGGTCGCGGTGCACGACGCCGCGCGCGTGCGCGTAGGCCACGATCTCGCAGGTCTTCTGCAACACGCCCAGCACGCGCTCGCGCGACCAGCCGCCCTGGCCGTCGCGTGCGAGCGCGAGCACGACCGAGAGGCTCGTGCCCGAGACGAGCGGCATCGTGAACCAGGGCCGGCCGCGCGCGTCGAGGCCCGCGTCGTGCACGGGCACGATGCCCGGGTGGTCGAGTGCGGCGACGAGGCGCGCCTCGGCCAGGAAGCGCCGCAGCGCGGAACCGCGCGTGCGCCGCAGGCGCTTGACGGCGACCTCGCGCTGCAGCACGCGGTCGAAGACGCGCTCGACGACGCCCATGCCCCCGCGGCCGAGCGGGCCGCGCGTCTCGTAGCGCTCTTCGAAGGGCTGCCCGGCCAGCGCGCGCAGCTCGCTCGCCTCCGCGGCCGGATCGCCGCCCAGCTGCCCGCGCAGCTCCTCCTCGGCCGAGTCGAGCGCGTCGGAGTCGGCCTCCAGGCCCTCGAGCGTGCTCTGCAGGCGCTGCCAGCGCTGGTGCAGCATGCGCAGTTCCGGCTCGAGCGCCCCGCAGGCGCCGAACTCGGCCTCGAGGTCGAGCGTCTCGCCGGCCTCGAGGCGCGCGAGCAGTCCGGCGAAGGCCGCCTTGGCCGCGCTCGAGACGCCGGGAGGCTGACGCGGGTCCATCGCCGAGGAGTCTACAATCAGACGCATGAGCGCCGAAGAAGGCGGGACGATCGACCTGGCGCAGTTCGAGGAGCTGCTCGAGCGCCACATGCGGCCGTTGCGCACGTACGTGCGCCTGCAGGCCGGCCCGCTGCTGCGCGCGCGCGAGCCGCTCTCGGACGTGGTGCAGTCGGCGCTGCGCGAGGCCTGGGAGGCGCGCGCCTCGTTCCAGTACACGGGCGAGGCGGCCTTCCGCGGCTTCCTCTACACCATCGCGGCGCACAAGATCATCAGCAAGAACCGCTACTGGGCGGCGCAGAAGCGCGCGCTGGAGAACGAGGAGTCGCAGGCCGCGCTGTGGGAGCTGCCGCAGTCCGAGGGCAGCACGCCCTCGAAGAGCCCGAGCCGCTACCTGATCCACGAGGAGGAGGTCGAGCGCCTGCGCGAGGCCTTCTGCACGCTCGAGCCCGAGGACCAGCAGATCCTCTCGATGCGGCGCATCTTCGACGTGCCCGCCGCGGAGATCGCCAAGCAGCTGGGCATCGCCGAGTCGACCGTGCGCTGGCGCCTGGGCGTGATCCAGGCCGAGCTCGCCAGCCGGCTCGACTGAGGCGCGCGCGAGCGGCACAATCCGCGGGTGGCCCAGGAAACGCTCGTCCTCCGTGTCGATCCCGCGCGTGCAGCCGCGCTGCGCGCGCGCCTGGCCGAGGGCGAGTTCGATTTCCGCCCCGTGCCGCACGCGCTCTTCAGCGTGAAGGGCGAAGGAGTGGTCGCGACCTTCTACGCCTCGGGCAAGCTGGTCGTGCAGGGCGAGAGCCCGGCGCTGTTCGTCGAGCACTGGGTCGAGGGCGGCACCGCGGTCGCGAAGGCGAAAGCGCACGCGCCGGCCGCGACGGAAGCCGCGGGCCCGCTGATCGGCAGCGACGAGTGCGGCAAGGGCGACTACTTCGGCCCGCTGGTCGTGTGCGCCGTGCGCCTCGAGCCGGGGCAGACGGCCGAGCTGCGCAAGTCCGAGGTGCGCGACAGCAAGACGCTCTCCGACGAACAGTGCCTGCGCCTGGGCGCCGCGCTGCGCTCGCGCTACGCGCACGCGATCGAGGCGCTCGACCCGCCGCTCTACAACGCGACCTACAAGCGGCCCGGGCAGCTCAACCCGATGCTGGCCGACCTGCACGCGCGCGCGATCCGCAGGCTCGCCAGGCCCGGCGACCAGGCGCTGGTCGACAAGTTCGCCGACGAGCGCCTGGTCGCGAGCCGCCTGGCGGATCTCGACCTGCGCCTCGAGCAGCGCGTGCGCGCCGAGTCCGAGCCGGCGGTCGCCGCCGCGAGCGTGATCGCGCGCGAGCACTTCCTGCTGGCCATCAAGCAGCTCTCGGACGAGGCCGGCGTGGACCTCGCCAAGGGTGCGGGCGATCCGACCGACCGCGCCGCGCGCGAGTACGTGCGCCTGCACGGCTTCGCGGGACTGGCGCAGGTCGCCAAGCTGCACTTCAAGAACACGCAGAAGCTGCGCCAGGGCAGCTGGTGAGGATGCGCGCTCCGAGCGTAGGCTAGCGGCATGCGCTATTCCTTGATGTCCGGGGCGGGGAACCTCTTCGCGGTGCTCGACGGCTTCGCCGACGCGCTGCCGGCGGATCCCGCGGCGCTGGCGCGCGCCCTGTGCGCCGGACCCGGAGCGGGCGGGCTCGACCCGCGGCCCGACGGGCTCTTGATCGTCCGGCCCCCGCGACGCGGCGGCGCGTGCGCGATGGAGCTCTACAACGCCGACGGCTCGCGGCCCGAGACCTGCGGCAACGGCCTGCGCTGCGCGGCCAAGCTGGCCGTCGAGCACGGCCACGTGCGCGGCCCGCGCTTCGTGATCGAGGCCGACGCCGGTCCCTCGCCGACCGTGGTCGAGCTCGAGCGCGGCAAGGTCGTGCGCGCGCGCTGCGGCATGGGCGTGCCGCGCGTGCTCGAGCGCGCGGCGCAGCTCGAGCTCGCCGGGCAGGCACCCGTGCGCGCCACGCTGGTCGACATGGGCAACCCGCATTGCGTGCTGTTCGTCGAGGACGAGCGCACGGCGCCCGTGGCCGAGCTCGGTGCGCGGCTCGAGCGCCACGCGCGCTTCCCGCAAGGCACGAACGTCGAGTTCCTCGCGCTCGGGCGCGGCAGCGCCGCGCTGCGCGTCTGGGAGCGCGGCGTGGGCGAGACCGCGGCCTGCGGCAGCGGAGCCTGCGCCGCGGCGGTGGCGGCGCGCGAGCACGGACTGGCGCAGCTGCCGCTCGCGCTGCAGCTGCCGGGCGGGATGCTCGAGGTCTCCGAGGACGAGCGCGGCGCGCTGCAGCTCTCGGGCCCGGTCGCGGAGCTCTCCAGCGGCGTCTACTCCGGGTTGCACGGACAGCCCGCGCGCTGAGGCGCGTCCGGGCCGATGGGCTCCATCTTCTCGATCTTCCTCGCGCTGGGCGTGCTCGTGCTGCGCGAGTACGGCCTCGAGAGCGGATTCGTCGCGGGCTGGGCCGTGCTGCCGCTGGCGCTCGTGTGCTACGCGCCCGCGCTGCTCGCGCGCGCGGCGCTGCTGCGCGGACGCTTCGCGGCGGCCGAACGCTGGCAGCGCCTGCTGGGCCTCGCGCCCGCGCTGGCATTCGCGGGCGCCGTTTGCGGCTGCGGCTGGGTCAGCGCGCTCGAGGGCTGGCTCGGGCACAGGCTCTCGTTCTTCGACTGGCCCGACCTGGATGCGCTGCTGTGCTTCGCGCCCTTCGTCGTCTACGAGCTCGCCGCCATCGACGCGCGCGCGCGCCTCTCCAGCGCGAGCGGTCCGCGGCGCGCGCGCCTGCGCGCCTTCCAGGCGCGCTTGCTCCTGGCGACCCTGCTGCCGCTGGCGGCCTACGTCGGCATCTCGGCCGCGATCGCGACCCGCGAGCGATTGCGCGTCGAGATCGAGGAGATCGGCCTCTGGCACGCCGGCTTCGCGGCCGTGCTGCTCGCGCTGCTGGTGCTGACGCTGCCGTTCCTGCTGGCCTGGTCGCTCGACACGGCGCGCGTGCCGGCCGGCCCGCTGCGCACGCTCTTCGACGAGGTCGCGCGCGCGGCCGGCTTCCGCGCCCGCGCGATCCTGGTCTGGAACACGGGCGGCAACCTGGCCAACGCGGCGATCGTCGGGCTGGGCGCGCGCACGCGCATCGTGCTCTTCAGCGACGCGCTGCTGGCGCAACTCGACGCGCGCGAGCTGGCCGCGGTCTACGCGCACGAGATCGCGCATGCGCTCAAGCACCACGTCCCGATCTTCGTCTGCTGGGTGCTGGCCTTCTTCCTGGGCGGGGACCTGCTGGCGCACGCGCTGTTCCCGGCCAACGAGTGGCTCTCGGGCGCCTTGCTGCTGGCCGCGATGCTGGCCTGGTTCCTGCTCTTCGGCTGGCTCTCGCGGCGCTACGAGCTCGAGGCGGACCTCTACGCGATCGCGCTGCTCGGCGACGCGGGCGCGATGATCTCGGCGCTCGAGAGCGTCGGGGGCGCGCTGCGCGACCTGGCCAGCTGGCGCCACTTCTCGACCGCGCGGCGCGTCGAGTTCCTGGCGCGCTGCGCGCACGAGCCGGAACTCGCACGGCGCTTCCTGGCGCGCCTGCACAGGTGGTCGCTGGCCGGCGTGCTGCTGTTCCTCGTCGCGGGGGGTTTCGAGGGCGCGCGCCTGGTGCAGGACTACGGCCTCGACCGGCTGCGCGCGCACCTGCGTCTGGGCGAATACGCCGCGGCCGGAGAGCGCGCGGCCGCGCTCGAGGAGCTGCGCCCGGAGCTGCGCGCCCTGGTCGTGCGCGCGCACTCGATCGGCCACGACGTCGCGGACGCGGGCGAGCTCGAGACGCTGGCGCGTGCGGCTCTCGCGCGCGACGAGCCGCAGGCGGCGCTCGAGTATCTGCAGCTGGGCGCGCTGCGCGGCCGGGCGGACCTGGGCGAGCAGGCGCTGGCGCTCTCCGCGCGCCTCGCGCCGCACAAGCCTCAGTAGGAGAGCCCGTTGCGCCGCAGGTGCACGTGCGGCTCGCCGGCGCGCAGCGTCGCGGCGGCCTCGACCTCGGCGAAGAGCACCACGTGGTCGCCGCTCGCGTGCTCGGAGACGATGCGGCAGTCGAACCAGGCCAGGCCCTCTGCCAGGAAGGGCAGCCCCGAGGGCGTGCGGCCGAGGGCCAGTCCGTCGTAGGGCGAGACGCCCGGCGCAGGATGCTTGAGGAACAGGCTCATGCGCGTCCGCGAGCCGGCGTCGAGCAGCGAGAGCGAGAAGCGTCCGCACGCCTGCAGATCGCGCAGCGGCTCGCGATCCTTGGCCACCGCCAGGCACAGCGTGGGGGGCGAGAACCCGACCTGCTGCACCAGCGATCCGACGAATCCGACCGGCTCGCCGGCGCGCAGCGAGCTGACGACGTAGAGCGCCGAGGGGATGCGCCCCAGCGCCGCGGAAAGGGGACTCGGATCGGAGGGGGGCATCGCGCGCGGAGGGCGGGAAATCCTAGGGAAAAGCCGCTCCCGGAGCCAGGCGGCGCTGGAATCGCCGGGGGCCCTTTGGGACAATCGAGTTTGCTCCTCGGGACGGCTCTCCAGAGCTGCGGAACGAGCACGATGCCTTCCAGCCGCTACACCTATCTCTGGGTCCAGAACGGCATCCCGGCGCGCCGCTTCCTGGGCGGCGAGGTCGCGCCGCTCTCCGGGCGTCTGGCCGAGCTCGTGCGCGACGAGAGCCGCAGCGGCGAGTCGCTGGTGCACGAAGCGGCGCAGGCGATCTTCGGCTGGGCGCTCGAGCACGACGCGAGCTGGGACGCCGCGCAGGCCGGCGCGGAGTTCGAGCAGGGCGTCGAAGCCCTCGAGGAGCGCCACGGCTGGCGCGGGCAGATGGCGATCTTCCTCGACAGTCTGCGCCTGGCCTGGCGGCGCTCGGCGGAGGGCCAGAACTGCCTGCCGCGCAGCGCGTTGTCGGAGGAGGCCGGCTTCTGGATCTGGAGCCAGCGCGACGACCTCGAGAGTTGGCCCGACTTCGCCGTCGCATGGGACGGCGCGGCACTCGCGCCCGGCCGGCGCATGCCTGCGCGCGCCGAGCTCGCGCGCGCCGCGGCCGCCGAACTGGAAGCGGGCGAGACGATCCTGGTGCACGGCTTCTGCGAGGGCATCGCGCGCGCGCTCGAGCAGGCGCTGCGCGACGGCAAGCGCCCGCACGTCCTGTGCGGCGAAGGCCTGCCGCTGCTCGAGGGCCGGCGCCTCGCGCGCCGCCTCTCCGCGCTCGAGCTGCCGCTCGAACTGTGCTACGACGCCGTGCTGGCCGAGCGCGTGCCCGAGGCCGACCGGATCTGGATCGCCAGCGAGGCGATCGGCGCGCGCGCGCTGCTCGCGCACGTCGGCGCCCGGCGGCTGGCGCGCGAGGCGCTCGAGCACGAGGTGCCGCTGCAGGTCGTGGCCACGAGCGATGCGCTGCTGCCCGGCGGCGCGCTGGCGGCGCCGCGCTGGATGAGCGAGGACCGCAGCCTGCTCTGGGTCGAGGCCCCGCGCACGGTCGAGCTCAGCACGGCCTTCCTGGAGGAGCTGCCGCTCGAGGACGTGCCCGAGTTCCTGACCGAGAAGGGCCGCGAGAGCGCCGAGCAGCTGTGCCTGCGCGCGCTGCGGCTCGAGCGCGCGCCACGCTGCGGCGCACCCGCCGCAGAGCGCGGTGTCCTGCGCCCGGCGCGGCGCGCCGCCGCGCACGTGCGCAACGAAGAAGACCACAGGACGCGCACGCCGAGTTGAGACCATCCGCGCCGGCGGGTGCACGGGCCGCAGCCCGGCGCGCGCCCGTCGCACGGCCCACCGCAGACGAAGCCACCGAAGATGAGTGCCACGGAACAGAACGCACCGCCCCCGAACGCCGGTCAAGTGAGCCCGCGCTCCATCGAGCGCGAGATGAAGGAGAGCTACCTCACCTACGCGCTCTCGGTGATCCACTCGCGCGCCCTGCCCGACGTGCGCGACGGCCTCAAGCCCTCGCAGCGGCGCATCCTGGTCGCGATGAACGACCTGAACCTCGGCCCGCGCGCCAAGTTCAGGAAGTGCGCCAAGATCGCCGGCGACACCTCGGGCAACTACCACCCGCACGGCGAGGCGGTCGTCTACCCGACGCTGGTGCGCATGGCGCAGGACTTCTCGCTGCGCTACCCGCTGATCGACGGCCAGGGCAACTTCGGCTCGATCGACGACGATCCGCCGGCCGCGATGCGCTACACCGAAGCGCGCATGGCCGGCACCGCGGTCGAGATGCTGGCCGACCTCGACAAGGAGACGGTCGACGAGGAGCCCAACTACGACGAGCACGCGCATGCAGCCGATCGTGCTGCCCGGCCGCTTCCCGAACCTGCTCTGCAACGGCTCCGAGGGCATCGCGGTCGGCATGGCGACCTCGCTGCCGCCGCACAACCTGCGCGAGATCTGCAAGGCGCTCAACACGGTGCTCGACGACCCGAAGGTCTCGGTCGCCGAGCTGTGCGAGATCGTCAAGGGCCCCGACTTCCCGACCGGCGGGATCGTGATGGGCACGCAACGGGTTCCGTCAGGCCTACGCGACCGGGCGCGGCCTCGTGCGCGTGCGCGCGCGCTACCACGTCGAGGACTTCAAGGCCCGGCAGGCGGCTCGATCGTCACCGAGATTCCCTACCAGGTTCGCAAGACCGCGATCATCGACAAGATCGTCGAGGTGGTGAAGGACGAGCGCATCACGGGCATCTCCGACGTCCGCGACGAGTCGGACCGCGACGGCATGCGCCTGGTGATCGAGCTGAAGAAGGGCGAGGACCCGCAGGTCGTCGTCAACCAGCTCTTCCAGTACACGCCGATGCAGACGACGTTCAGCATCATCAACCTCGCGATCGACGAGCGCCAGCCGCGCACGCTGAACCTGCGCGGACTGCTCGACGCCTACATCCGCCACCGCAAGGACGTCATCCGCCGTCGCACGCAGTTCCTGCTGCGCAAGGCCGAGGAACGCAAGCACATCGTCGAGGGTCTGCGCATCGCCGTCGACCACATCGACGAGGTGATCGCGATCATCCGCCGCTCGAAGGACCGCGAGGAGGCCAAGCTGGCCCTGGGCAAGGCCTTCGCGCTCTCGCTGCGCCAGTCGCAGGCGATCGTCGACATGCGCCTGGGCTCCTTGACCGGCCTGGAGCGCGAGAAGCTCGAGGAGGAGTTCAACGCGCTGGTGGCCGAGATCGCCGACCTGCACGACATCCTCGCGCGCGACGCGCGCGTGGTCGGCGATCATCAAGGCCGACCTCGAAGAGATCGAGAAGCGCTACGGCGACGATCGGCGCACCGAGATCTCGAACGAGGAGATCGACGCGCGCTTCGACATCGAGGAGCTGATCGCCGAGGAGATGATGGTCGTCACGGTCTCGCAGGACGGCTACATCAAGCGCACGCCGCTCGAGGTCTACCGCGCCCAGGGCCGCGGAGGTCGCGGGATCAAGGGCTCCGAGGCCAAGGAGGGCGACGTGATCAAGTCGCTCTTCGCGGCCGTCACGCACGACTACCTCTTGTGCTTCTCCAACAAGGGCAAGGTCTACTGGCTCAAGGTCTACCACCTGCCCGAGGCGACGCGCACGAGCAAGGGCCGCGCGATCAACAACCTGCTGCCGCTCGAGGAGGGCGAGACGGTCACGAACGTGTTGCGCGTGCCCGAGTTCGACAAGGAGAGCTCGATCTTCTTCGCCACGCACAAGGGCACGGTCAAGAAGACCGCGCTCGAGGCCTACTCGCGCCCGAAGAAGGGCGGCATCCGCGCCATCCTGCTCGAGCCCGATGACGCGGTCGTGGCGGTCGGCATCACGCGCCCGGGCGACACGCTGGTGCTGTGCAGTGCCGACGGCCAGGCGATCCGCTTCGACGAGGCCGCCGTGCGCTCGATGGGTCGCACGGTCTACGGCGTGCGCGGCATCCGCCTCCTGGGCGACGACTACGTCGTGGGCCTGGTGGTGGCGCACGACTCCGACGCGACCGTGATCACCGGCTGCCAGGCCGGCCACGGCAAGCGCACCTCGCTCAACGACTATCCGATCAAGGGCCGCGGCGGCCAGGGCGTGATCAACATCAAGACCGGCGAGCGCAACGGGCGCGTGGTCGGCGTGGCGCTGGCCAAGGCCGGCGACGACGTGCTCTTCATCACGCAGACGGGCATGCTCGTGCGCACGCCGGTCGCGGAGATCTCCGAGATGGGCCGCAACACGCAGGGCGTGCGCCTGGTGAACCTCAAGGAGGCCGACCAGCTGGTGGCGCTGGAGGTGGTCTCCGAGGACGACCTCGAACGCTACGCGACCGAGGAGGCGCGCAGCGAGCGCAAGCGCCCGCCGCTGATCATGGACGAGGGCCCGGACGACGAGCCCGACGAACCGTCCGAAGACGCACAGCCCCCGGGCCCCGAAGCAGAGGACGAGGAATGATGTCGCTCAAAGCCAGGCTCGAGGCCGACCTGAAGCAGGCCATGCTGCAGAAGAACGAGACCGCGCGCGACACGCTGCGCCTGTTGCTCTCGGAGTTCAAGCGTCTCGAAGTCCAGGAGGGCAAGACGCTCACGCCCGAGATCGAGCAGGACGTGCTGCTCAAGGCCGTCAAGCAGCGCCAGCAGTCGATCGACGAGTTCGACAAGGCGGCCCGCAAGGACCTCTCGGACAAGGAACGCGCCGAGCAGCTCGTGATCCAGGGCTACCTGCCCAAGCAACTCTCGGAAGCCGAGACGCGCGCCGTGATCCAGGGCATGATCGCCGAGCTGAAGATCGCCTCGAAGAAGGACATCGGCCAGCTGATGAAGCCGCTGATGGCCAAGTACAAGGGCCAGATCGACGGCAAGCTGGTGCAGAAGATCGCCGGCGAGCTGTTGCCCTGAGTTCGCGCAGCACGGACACCCCGCCGGCCGGCGCGCCCCGTCCAGGCGTGGACGTCGTCGGACGCCACCGCGGGCTCCTGCTGCGCACGCTGATCGTCTCGCTGCTCACGCTCGGCTCGCGCCTGCTGGGCTTCGTGCGCGAGACGCTCTCGGCCTCGATCTTCGGCGACGCCTCGGCGGTCAACGACGCCTTCGTCACGGCCTGGCGCGTGCCCAATCTCTTCCGCAGCCTGCTGGGCGAGGGCGCGATGACGACCTCGCTGCAGACGGCGCTGACGCGCGAGGACGGCGAGCGCGGCCTGGCGGCCGGCCGGCGCCTGTTCTGGGCCATGGCGCGCGTGGCGGGGCTGATCGCACTCGTGCTCTGCGCGGCGGTGATGCTCGCGGCCTGGCTGCTGCCCGACACGCTGCCCTTCACGGGCTGGGCCTGGCTGGGCGCAGATCCCGAGCCGGTGCGCGAGCTCGTGGTGCGCCTGATGCCCTTCGTGGTCTTCGTCTGCCTGGCCGCGGTCGTGGGCGGCGCGCTGCAGGTGCGCGGGCACTTCGCCAGCACCGCGCTCGCGCCCGTGCTGATGAACCTGTGGTGGATCGCGGCGCTGTGGCTGGTGCTGAGCCGCTTCGGGTTCGAGCGGCTCGCGGAGCCGGCGGCCGAGTACGCGCGGCAGATGAGCATCGCCCGCGAACTCGCCTGGTGCGTGCTGCTGGCCGGCCTGATCCTGTTCGCGGTGCAATTGCCGGCGCTGCGCTCGCGCGGCTTCCTGGGGCGCGACGCGCAGCCGCTCGCGGGCGAGGAGCGGCGCGAATTGCGCGCGCGCATCTGGCGCGTGCTGCGCGAGGCGGCGCCGCTGGCGCTGGGCGCGGCGGCCTACCAGGTCAACGTGATGATCGACGGCTTCATGGCCGAGGGCCTGCTGCGGAACGGCGGCCCGTCCGTCCTCTACTACGCCACGCGCGTGCAGCAGCTGCCGATGTCGCTGGTCTCGGCCGCGGCGCTGACGGCCGTCTTCCCCGCCCTGGCGGCGCTCGGGCACGAGCGACGCCACAGGGAGCTGCGCAAGCTGCACGACGACACGCACCTGGCGATCGCCTTCGCCGCGCTGCCGGCGGTGCTCGGCCTCTTCTTCTTCGCCGAGCCGGTCATGGGCGTGTGCTTCGAGCACGGCGCGTTCGGCGCCGAGGGCACCGCGCGCGGCGCCGCCGCCCTGCGCATGCTGGCGCTCGCGATCCTTCCGGCGGGTGCCGCCGGGCTGGTGGCGCGGACGCTCTACGCCCTGGGCGAGTACCGCACGGCGGTGCGCATCTCGATCGCGGTCCTGGGGCTGAACGTGGTGCTCAATCTGGCCTTCGTGCTCGGGCTGGGCATGGATGCGGACGGACTGGCGCTCTCCACGTCGATCTGCGCCTGGCTGAATCTACTGCTGCTGCTTCCCGCACTCCGGTCCCGCATCGGTCCGAGCGCGGACACGCGGCGGATCCTGGAGCGACTGCTGCGGATCTTGCTCGCCTCGGGCGCTGCGGTCGGGCTCGCCTGGGCTCTTTGGGCGTTCCTTGGAAATGCCTGCGGCCGAACGGTTGCCTTGCTATCGTGCATCACCCTTGCGGCGCTTGCCTACGGCCTCTTCTGCCAGCTCCTGCAGGTCGGGGAATGGCAGGCCGTACTCTCCCGAGTGCGGAAGAGTGTCGGATCCAAGTCGAGTTCGGAAGGCCGACGCAATTGATGGTGCAACCGTAAGCTGAGTAGCCACAATATATAGGGTCTGACCCTCTCCGTTTTTTTTTGCAATGCCTTGAGCGGGTGTCTTGAATCCCCCTTCACGCCCAGGCGAGCCGTCGCAGCGACCGGCTGGGTGTGAGATGCCCTAAACTGTTGAACCGTAACAGCTTGCGACGACTGACTCGCGGGGCTTCGCTCGCTCCCCTGGATGTCGATCCTGAGCGGCCTGCCAACCACATCCCCCCACCCAGGTTTCCATGCACACGAAGCCCTCAGTTCCCACCCTCACGAAGACGGGCCCCATGACCGATGCTCGCAGCGCCATGGATGTGATGGCGGAGCTCGAATCCATCGCGCCGCCGCGCGATCTGCAGGACCCGGACCTGACCGAGAACGCGGTCACGGTCCTCGAGCGCCGCTACCTGAAGAAGGACCCGAACACGGGCAAGGTCTGCGAGACGCCGCGTGAGCTCTTCTGGCGCGTGGCTTCGCACATCGCCAAGGGCGAGCTGAAGTTCCCGGGCGGCACGCCGGAGCGCGCGCTCTCCGTCTCGCGCGAGTTCTACGAGCTGATGGCCAAGCGCCAGTTCATGCCCAACAGCCCGACGCTGATGAACGCCGGCCGCGAGATGGGGATGCTCTCGGCTTGCTTCGTGCTGCCGGTCGAGGACTCGATCGAGGGCATCTTCGACTCGATCAAGGCCACCGCGCTGATCCAGAAGGCCGGCGGCGGCACGGGCTTCAGCTTCTCGCGCCTGCGCCCGGCGGGCGACCTCGTGCGCAGCTCGGGCGGCACGACCGAGGGCCCGCTCTCGTTCATCCAGGTCTTCTCGAAGGCCACCGACGCGATCCAGCAGGGCGCGTTCCGGCGCGGTGCCAACATGGGCATCCTGCGCATCGACCACCCCGACGTCGTCGACTTCATCCGCATGAAGGACAACCTCGGGATGCTGACCAACTACAACATCTCGGTCACGGTCACGAACCGCTTCCTGAACGAGCTGCGCACCAAGCCCGAGACGCCAGCACATGGTGCAGAACCCGCGCACCAAGCAGTGGTCGAAGCTCAAGAAGCGCGACGCGCAGGGCAAGGAGACCGAGCAGTTCTGGACCGTCGGCGAGGTCTGGAACATGATCGTCGAGCACGCCTGGCGCACGGGCGAGCCGGGCGTCGTGTTCATCGACCGCATCAACGAGCGCAACCCGATCAAGAACGTCGGCCTGATCGAGGCCACGAATCCCTGCGGCGAGCAGCCGCTGCACCCCTTCGACTCCTGCAACCTCGGCTCGGTCAACCTGGGCGTGCTGGTCAAGGGCGACGGCGCCAACGCGCGCTTCGACTGGGACGAATACCGCTCGATCATCCACGCGCACGACGCGCTTCCTCGACAACGTGATCGAGGTCAACCAGCTACCCGCTGCCGCAGATCGACAACATGTCGAAGACCACGCGCCGCATCGGTCTCGGCGTGATGGGCTTCGCCGACGCGCTCTACAAGCTCGGCATCCCCTACAACTCGGCCGAGGGCTGCGCCTTCGGCGAGAAGGTCATGCAGGTGCTCGAACGACGAGTCGCACACGGCCAGCGAGATGCTGGCCGAGGAGCGCGGCGTGTTCCCGGCCTGGGAGGGCTCGGACTGGGAGAAGCAGGGTCGCCGCCTGCGCAACTCCTACACCACCACCGTCGCGCCGACCGGCACGATCTCGATCATCGCCAACTGCTCGGGCGGCATCGAGCCGATGTTCAGCCTGGCCTTCATCCGCCAGGTGATGAAGGACACCAAGGGCCGGCCGACGATCATGCGCGAGGTCAACTACGTGTTCGAGCAAGACCGCGCGCGATCGCGGCTTCTACTCCGACGACGATGATCGACGACATCGTCGAGCACGGCACGCTGCAGCACCGCGCCGAGGTGCCCGAGGACGTGCGCCGCGTGTTCGTGACGGCGCACGACATCACGCCCTTCTGGCACATGAAGATGCAGTCGGCCTTCCAGCGCCACTGCGACTCGTCGATCTCGCAAGACGATCAACTTCCCGCACGACGCGACCGCCGAGGACGTGCGCCAGATCTTCGAGCTCGCGATCGACGAGGACGTCAAGGGCGTGACCGTCTACCGCGACGGCTGCCGCGACCTGCAGCCGATGGCGCTCAAGAACTCCAACCACGACAAGTCGGAGGCCAAGCAGGACGGCAAGTCCGAGGCCCGCCGGCCGCCGCCGCGCCCGCCAGCGTCACGGAAGTCGGCATGCGCACGACGACCAACGCCGCCGGCCAGGAGGAGCTCAACCCGGTCAAGCTGCCGGAGATCATGAGCTGCCTGCGCATCCGCCAGATGACGCCCTTCGGCAACATGCACGTGAAGGTCATCGTCGATCCGATCTCCTGCCGCGAGCGCGAGGTCTTCGCGCAGCTCGGCAAGGGCGGCGACGTCGCCAATTCCGATCTCGAGGCGATCTGCCGCATCCTCTCGCTCTGGCTGCGCTCGAACGGCAGCCTCAAGCTGGCGATCAAGCAGCTCGACGGCATCGGCTCCTCGCTCTCGGTGCCGACGAAGGACGGCCGCATCATGTCGCTGGCCGATGGCCTGGCGATCGCGCTGCAGCGCTACCTCAACGCCAAGGAGCAGGCCGGACTGCACGCGCTGCTGCTCGGCGGCGCGGCACCGGATCTCACGGGCACGGATTTCGTCAAGCGCGACGAGATCACCAAGGCGATGAACGCGTCGGCGGCCGCCGCCAGCGCGAGCAACGCCGCGGCCGGCACCGCAGGGCCCGGCCTCGCGGAGCTCGGTTCGCTCAAGAAGGCACAGGGCACGCCGCGCAACGTCGCGCAATACAAGCTCAAGTGCCCCGCCTGCTCGAGCGTGCTGGCCTTCGAGGAAGGCTGCGTGAAGTGCTACTCCTGCGGCTTCAGCCAGTGCTGAGCGGCGCGCGCTAGCCGCCGCCCTTGCGCGGCTCGGGCTTCGGGCCCGGCGGCGGCTCTTCCTCTTCCTTCGGCTCCGGCAACGGGCGGCCGAAGGCGTCGACGCGCGGCAGACCGCCGTCGAGCATGCGCTCGAAGACGATGCGCTGTCCGTCCTGCTTGCGCCAGACCATCTCCTCGCCGACCGCCAGCACCTCGTAGCGGCAGAGCGTCTCCTCCGGGCGGAACGCGACGCGGTTGTCCTTGTCGAGGAACGAGCCGATGCGCGAGGTCAGGACCAGACGGTTGCCCTCGCCCACCTCGAAGCGCCAGAGCCCGGAGTCGAACATCACGTCGTTCAGCTTCTGGTTCGTGTCCTTCAGCCCGATGTGCACTTCGAAGGAGAGGTGGTTGCCGCCCACGAGGCAGAAGCCGCGGAACTCGGAGTTGACGCCCTGCAGGTGCGGCCAGTCGAGCTCCTTCAGCACCCAGAAGCCCTGCATGGCCTTGGTCGTGCGCACGGTCTCCTTGTGGCCGCCCGGCGTGGGCGTGATGCGCACCTCGGGCGGCACGAGCGGCGGCGGCGGCTTCGGCGGCGGATTCTGCGTCGGAACGAGCAGCAGGACGAAGGAGAGAACGGGCACGAGGGCGAAGAGTGAGGTGCGCATGGCCCCTGCGAGGATAGGAGAACCTGCGCGGGCGGCGGATCAACAAAGGCCGAACCCGTGGCACGGGGCGAGGCGCCGTAGGCGCGCTTGGTACGATTTGCGGCTCCCCGCGGGCGCTTGGCCTGTCGGGGAACCACCTCCAGGACCTCCCCCCGGCCCATGAACCGAGCCCTGCTGCTGCTCGCACTCCTCCTTGCCTGGACGCTGCCCTCTGCGCAGGCGCAGGAAATGAAGGCCTCGTCCAAGCTCTACGCGCGCGAGCAGGGCGACTTGGTCGAGATCGCCATCGAGGTAACGGTCGAGCGCGGCTGGCATCTCTACCACGGGCCGGCCGACACGGACATCGGCACGGAAGGCGCCGTGGGCAAGCCGACGGCGGTCGAGTTCGCCGCGCCGGGTTTCGAGATCGAGCCCCTCGTCTATCCCGAGCCTCGCAAGGTCCCGCAATCGATCGGCGACCAGAAGTACACCGCCTACGAACACGTCGGCACGTTCGCGCTCTATGCCCGGGGCAAGAAGACGAAGCCCGAAGCGAAGCTGTCCGAGCTCAGCGCGTCGATCAGCGGGCTCACCTGCGCGGACAGCGGCGTGTGCGTTCCGTACGACGAGGAGCTCGCCTACGCCAGCGCGGGATCGGACGAGCTCTTCGCCAAGATGCCGGCGCGCGTCGAACAGGCTCCCGCCCGAGCCGACGGCCAGAGGGCCTCGTCCAGGCTCTTCGCGCGCGCGAAGGGCGATGACGTCGAGATCGCGATCGAGGTCAAGGTCGATCCCGGCTTCCATCTCTACCACGGTCCGACCAAGGCCGACGTGGGTGACCCGGACGCGGGCGGCAAGCCGACCGTGGTCGAGATCGACGCGGAGGGATTCGAGATCGGGTCGCTCGTCTACCCCGCTCCCGAGAAGGTCGCAGTCAAGATCGGGGCGGACACGTTCACCTCCTACGAGCACCCGGGGACGTTCGTGCTGCGCGCGAAAGGCAAGCGCACGCAGGCGGAAGCGAAGCTCGAGGAGCTCACGGCGCGGATCACGGGCTACACCTGCGACGCGAAGGGCTGCACCGACTACGCGGAAGACCTCACCTTTGCCGGACCCGGCGAGGACGCGCTCTTCGCCGAGCGGACCGCGCCGCCCGTGCGCCCGGTGGACCCGCCCAGTCCGGCGAGCTCGGGATTGTGGGTCTTCCTGCTGTCGGCGGTCGGGTGGGGGCTCTTCACGCTGCTGATGCCCTGCACCTACCCGATGATCCCGATCACGATCAGCTACTTCACCAAGCAGGCCTCTCAGCGCCACGGCAGCACGCTGCCGCTCTCGCTGGCCTACGGCGTGGGGATCGTCGCCACCTTCGTGCTGATCGGGATCGTGATCGGCCCGCCGATCGTGATCTTCGCGTCGCACCCGGTGACGAACCTCGTGATCGGCCTGATGTTCGTCTTCTTTGCGCTGGCGCTCTTCGGCGCGGTGAACCTGCAGCCGCCTGCATTCCTGCTGAACCTCGCCGGGCAAGCCTCGGCGAAGGGCGGACTCGGCGGGGTGTTCCTGATGGGCGCGCTGCTCGTGGTGACCTCCTTCACCTGCACCGCGCCCTTCGTCGGCACGCTGCTCTCGGCCGGAGCCTCGAGCGGGGCGGGCGTGGGGCGCGTGGCCCTGGGAATGGCGGTCTTCGGGCTGACGATGGCGGTGCCTTTCGTGGGGCTCTCGATGATCCCCGGCAAGGTCAAGGCGATCCCCAAGAGCGGCGAGTGGATGCACACGCTCAAGGTGACGCTGGGCTTCGTCGAGATCGCTGCCGCGCTCAAGTTCATCTCGAACGTGGACATCGTCTGGGAGTGGGGCTGGCTCTCGCGCGAACTCTTTCTCTCGCTCTGGGTCGCGATCTTCGTCGCCACGGCGCTGTACCTGTTCGGGATGATCCGCCTCAAGGACGAGGGGATCACCGAGATCTCGCCGGCGCGGATGCTGGCGGGCCTGTTCTTCCTCGTGCTGTCGCTCTACTGCGGCTACGGCGCGCTGGGCAACAGGCTCGACAGCATCATGACGGCGATCGTCCCGCCGTATTCGAACTCCATCTCCGCGCTGCAGGGCGGCAAGTCGCGCAACCAGGAGACCTGGCCGATCGTCATCGACGACTACGAGGTGGCGCTGGCGCAGGCCAAGGCCGAGGACAAGCTGCTGCTGGTCAACTTCACCGGCCATACATGAGTGAACTGCCGCCAGATGGAGAAGGACATCTTTCTCCGGCCGGCGGTCGCCGGCGAACTCAACAAGCTGATCGAGGCCCGGCTGCACTACGACGGCAAGCGCGGCGCGGAGGTGCGCAAGCGCCAGGAGGAGATGGCGCACTCCAGCGCCAACCCGATCTATCTCATCGTCGACCCGAAGTCCGGTGAGATCCTGCGCCGCGAAGACGGCAAGACGAGCGAGGAAGAGTTCCTGAAGTTCCTGCGCGGCACGTACTGAGCCGCGCCCGCCGGAGAGCGGAGGCGCGCGCTCAGTCGAAGCCCAGCGCGCGGCCGCCCTGGTAGACGGCAAAGCTCGCGACCCAGGCCAGGACGCCCATGTAGGCGAACAGGAACACCGGCCACTTCCAGCCCTGCGTCTCGCGCTTGACGACGGCCAGCGTGCTCATGCACTGGCAGGCGAGCGCGAAGAAGATCATCAGCGACAGGCCCACGAGCGGCGTGTAGACCGGCTTGCCGTCGGCGCGCGATTCGGCCCTGATCTTGCCGCGCAGGGTCGAATTGGACTCGTCCGCGTCGCCGCCGGCGCCGTAGACGACGCCCATGGTGGTGACGAAGACCTCGCGCGCGGCGAAGGCGCCGATGAGACCGATGCCGATCTTCCAGTCGAAGCCCAGCGGCGCGATCGCGGGCTCGATGACGTGGCCGAGGCGTCCGCCGCAGCTGGTGCGCATGTTCTCGGCCGCCTCCTGCGCGTCGAGCTCGGCGTGCGGCTGGCCCTTGGAGACCAGTGCGGAACGCTGGGTTTCGAAGTTCGCGCGCGCGCTGCTCGTCGCGCGGGAAGTGCAGCAGCGACCCAGAGGATCACGGTGCAGGCGAGGATCACCCTGCCGGCCTGCTGCAGGAAGGCGCGGCTGCGCTGCCACATCATGCGCAGCACCGAGGGCCAGTGCGGCATGCGGTAGGGCGGCAGCTCGAGGATCAGCGGCGGCGTGCGGGCCCTTGAAGAGCGTGCGCGAGAGCACGGCCGCGGCGACCAGCGCCATGACGGTGCTGAAGAGGTACATCCCGACCATCAGCAGGCCCTGCACCGGCACGAAGCCGAAGACCTCGCTGGGCGGGAAGAGCGCGCCGATGATCAGCGTGTAGACCGGCAGGCGCGCCGAGCAGGTCATCAGCGGGATGACGAGCATCGTCAGCATGCGGTCGCGCTGGCGCTCCATCGTGCGCGTGGCCAGGATCGCCGGCACGGCGCAGGCGTAGCCCGAGAGCATCGGCACGAAGGCGCGCCCGTGAAGCCCGATCGAACTGCATGATGCGGTCCATCAGGAAGGCGACGCGCGCCATGTAGCCGGAGTCCTCCATCAGGCCGATGAAGAGGAACAGCAGCAGGATCTGCGGCAGGAAGACCAGCACGCTGCCGACGCCGGCGATCAGCCCCTCGGTCAGGAACTCGCGACCGAGTCCCGCGGGCAGCGCGCCGCGCAGCCAGCCCGCGAACGCGTCGAAGACGCCCTCGATCGCGCCCATCATCGGGCTGGCCCAGGTGAAGAGCGACTGGAACACGATGCCCATCAGCAGCAGGAAGATCGCGAAGCCCGCGACGGGGTTGAGCAGCAGCGCATCGATGCGTTCGGTGCGACTGCGCGGCTTGTGCTGCGCCTCGCGCACGAAGCGCGGCAGCCGGCTGTCGATCCAGCTGTATCGGCCCTGGATGATCTCGGTGTCGATCGCGCGCCCGGCCCCGGCCGCGAGTTCGCGGCGCTCGCGCACGCAGTTACGCAGCTCGGGCGGGATGCCCACCAGTTCGTCCTGCTCCTCGAGCGAGAGCAGGGCCCAGAGGGCCAGCGCGCGCTCGCGCTCCGGCTTGCCGCGCGACCAGGCACGCGGCAGCACCGCCGACACCCGGCGCACGTCCTCGGTCAGCTCCGGCAGTTCGGGCGTCGCCAGCTTGCGCGGAACGTACTGCGCCGCATGCTCGAGCTCCGCGTCGATCGCCGCGACGAGCGCGTCCATGCCCTTGCCCGTGCTGGCGGCGGTCTCGATCACGCGCACGCCGAGCTCGAGCTCCAGCGCGAGCGCGTCCACGACGAGGCCGCGCTCGGCCAGCATGTCAGTCATGTTGAGCGCGATGACGCAGGGCAGTCCGAGCTCGAGCACCTGCAGCACGAAGTAGAGGTTGCGCGAGAGCTGCGTGGCGTCGGCCACGACGACCACGAGATCGGGCGATTGGAAGGGCTCGATTCCCGCGATGGCCTGGATGGCCAGCTCCTCCTCGCGGCTGCGCGCCGAGAGGCTGTAGGCGCCCGGGACGTCGAGCAGGTCGACCGCCCCCGCGTTCGGCAGCTGCAGCCGGCCCTCGTGGATCTCGACCGTCACGCCGGCGTAGTTGCCGACCTTCTGGTGCGCGCCGGTCAGGCGATTGAAGACGGTCGTCTTGCCCGTGTTCGGATTGCCGGCGATCGCGACCCGCGCGCGGCCCGTGGCGCGGAGGCCTGCGGACGGGGCGCTCATCACAAGGGCTCGAGGTACAGCGCCTGGGCCTCGCTGCGCCGCAGGCTGATGTGCGCGCCGCGCACCTCGAGCTCGATCAGGTCGCCGATCCCGACCGAGCGCACGAGCCGCACCTCGGTGCCAGGCAGGATGCCCATCTCCATCAGGCGCCGCCGGAAGCCGCGCTCCCCGCCGACGCGAGTCAGGCGGGCGCTGTCGCCGGGTCGGAGGTCGTTCAGGGGGCGCATCGCTAAATGAGACTGAATCTCATAATACATCATCGACGCGGGCTGGGCCAGGGCTTGAGTGCGTAGGGAGCCTGCGCCTTTTTCCTGAGGCGCAGGCCCGCGCAGGCCCCGGAATGGGCCCGGGTACGGGAGCCGGGCTCGTTCGGGCAGTAGGATCTCGCCCCGTGTCCTCCGCGCCCCTGCCGACCCGCGACCCCAAGGAGTTGGCCGGCCGTAGGGCGGCCGAGTTCGTCGAGGACGGGATGGAGCTCGGCCTGGGAACCGGTTCCACGGTCCACTTCGCGCTGCTGCGCATCTCAGAGCGCATTCGCACCGAGGGACTGCGCGTGCGCGGGGTGCCGACCTCGCTCGACACCGAGCGCAAGGCCAGGGAGTGGGGGATCCCGCTCGTGGAACTCGGCGCGGTCGAGTCGCTCGACCTCGCGCTCGACGGCGCGGACGAGATCGATCCGCAGTTCCGGATGATCAAGGGCGGGGGCGGCGCGCTGCTGCGCGAGAAGGTCGTCGCGAGCCTGGCACGGCGCGTCGTGATCGTGGTGGGCGAGAACAAGGTCGTGCCGCGGCTCGGGACGACGTTCGCGCTGCCCGTCGAGGTCGTGCCCTTCGCGCTGCCGAGCGTCGCGCGTGCGATCGCGGCGCTGGGCTGCGCACCGAAGGAACGCCAGCGCGAGGGACGCTCCTATCGCACCGACAACGGGAACGCGATCCTCGACTGCAGCTTCGCGCGGGGAGTCGACGATCCAGAGCTGCTCGAGCGCAGGTTGCGTGCGATCCCGGGCATCGTCGAGAGCGGCCTCTTCCTCGGCCTCGCGCAGGTGCTCGTCGTCGGGAAGAACGACGGCACGGTCGAGGTGCGCGAGCGCTGAAGCCTAGAGCGACGAGATGTAGGCCAGCAGCGCCTCGATGTCGCTGTCGACGTTCGGGCCCGACTGCAGCGTGAGCTGGACCTTGGAGATGCCCGGCACGAACTGCTCGTGGCCGCGCACGTCGTGCGCCTCGTTGAAGATCTTGTTCAGGCCCGGGTAGGGCTGCAGGCCCGCGAAGGCGGGCGAGCCGTAGATCGGGCTGAGCGCCTGCACGTCCGGATCGAGCAGCGCGCGCAGCGAATAGGCCATGTGGTCGTGGAAGTACGGACCGGTCGAGAACAGGCCCAGCTTCTGCGGGATCGAGAACAGCACCTTGTTGCGCTGGAAGAGCGTGAACGGGTTGGCCGTGCTGCAGTTGGGATCCGTGGCGGGGTCGCAGGGGCAGAGGTAGCTGTTGCCGTCGTCGCGCCGGAACGGGTCGTCGCGATCCGCGTTCATGATCGAGTAGGTCTCGAGGTCGACGTAGCCGTCGAAGTTGCGGTCCGGGTCCGGCACTCCGTCGCCGTCGACGTCGGCATTGGCCGCCGTGTTGACGTTGCGCAGGTTGATCGCGACCACGTTCTGGAGCAGCGAGTTGCAGCTCGGGTCGAGCTGGCCCAGCGTCTCGCCGTGCGACAGCGCGGGATTGAGGAAGTCCGCGGTGTAGAAGCGCGGGCCGGGGAAGTTGCCGGGGTTCGTCTCGAAGTCGGGGTGGCAGACCGCGCAGCCGGCGTTGCGCAGGAGCGGGTTCAGGCCGGTGTCGTTCAGGCCGAAGTACAGGTCCTTGCCGAAGGCCGCCAGCGTGCTGTAGCCGCTGCCGATGGGGTTGAGGTTGGGATTGAGCGGGAAGGGGATGACCTCGTGGAAGTCGCGCAGCGCGGCCTGTTCCGCGTCGCTGAAGACCCCCGTGCCGCCGTTCTCGCCGCCGAACATCGGGCCGGTCTCGCCCATGTTCAGGCGCACGCCCTTCCACAGCACGAGGCCCGTGCCCAGCGTCCCGCCGTAGGTCGGCATCGTGCTGCGCGGCCCGTTCGAGCGCTGCCAGACGTTGCCGTCCTCGCCGCCCTCGAAGTGGCACGAGGCGCAGGAGTTGTTGAAGTTGCCGGAGGTCTGCGGGCGCGAGGCGTCTTCGAAGAGCTCCTCGCCGCGCAGCTGCGAATCCGTCAGCGCGTCCGGGCCGAGGTGCGTGGGGATCTGCGCGCGCAGCTTCTCGATCGTGCCCGCCGTCCAGTCCACGCGCAGCATCGAGAGCGTGCGCGTGACCTCGTTCAGCACGTACACGCGCGCATCGTCGTTGGTCGTGGTCGTGTCGGGCACGATCGCCAGGCCCAGCGGCAGGTCGCCCAGGGGCGAACTCCTGTCGAGCGGGACACGCGGGGTGAACCCGAAGCGCGGAGGGAACACGGTCTGCAGCTCGAGGTCGTTGCCCGAGACCTTGTAGAGGAACAGGTCCTCCGAGCCGCGATTGAGCATCAGCAGCGATTGGCCGCTCGGGCTGTAGCGCGCGAACTCCGGCTGACCGGCGCGGTAGCCGAGCTTGTTCAGGCCATGGCCCGCCGGACCGGTGACGAAGCGCAACGCACTGGAGAGCGATTGCTGGCCGGAAGGATCCGTCACCAGCACCTGCGCGATGCCGGTGAAGTTCGTCAGGCCGGGCGGGATCGTGAAGCTGGCGCTGCTGCCGCTCATGGGCAGCACCAGCCGCGGCCGGACGAGCAGCGTGCCCGCGCTGCCGTAGGTCAGGTGCAGCTCGGCGACGCCCAGCAGGAGCTGCCCGGACTGGCTGGGATCCATGCCCGAGACCACGAAGGTCACGCTCGAGCCGGGGACCGGCTCGCCCACGCCGCCCAAGGTCGGCACGCCGCCCGTGGGCAGGCGCTTGCCGTACCCGAAGGGCACGAACTCGGCCGGGTTCAGCGGGTCGGAGAGCTCGTTGTGCAGGCGGCGCGAGCCGTCGCCCGGCAGGCCGAAGCTGTTGTTCGTCGCGTCGAGGATCGTCAGCGCGGGGTAGACGCGATTGGCGAAGTTGCCGGGCAGGCCCGGGCCGAAGTTGAAGTTCACGTCGTGGTTGACGTTG
Source organism: uncultured Planctomycetota bacterium (assembly GCA_963829015.1). Lineage (GTDB taxonomy): Bacteria > Planctomycetota > UBA1135 > UBA1135 > JADJLZ01. Next base: position 855,466 of record CAWHGR010000003.1, read on the forward strand.
TGCAGCACGTGCGGCACGGCCAGGTGCGCGCCGTCGGGCGCGAGCGCGATGTCTTCCAGGAAGCGCGGCTTGCCCTGGCTCTGGAGCGTGCGCACCGGGACCGGATTGAAGACCGGGTCGAATGGGTAATTGTCGACGTTGATCCTGGTCAGGACCTGGGCCGCGGTGGGCTGGCCCTGCGCGTTCAGCGTGACGTCGATCACCGAGACGAAGGACGACTTGTTGTGCACGACGTAGATGCGCTGGCTGTCGGAGCGGATGACGAAGCCGCGCGGGTCGCCCGTGTCGGCGATGCCGTCGCGGTTCACGTCCACGTCCACCATGGTCATGCCGGGCGGGATCTGGCTCAGGTCGCGCGGGAACTGCAGCGTGAAGAGCGGCGCGAGCGTGGCCGTGTCGTAGAACTTCAGCGTGCCTTGCCGCGCGCCCGTGACGGCGAAGTAGGCTCCATTCGGAGCCGTGGCGATGCCGCAGGGCTCTACGCCGACGTCCGAGAGCGTGCTGGTCACGGCCAGCGTCGCGACGTCGATCACGCTCACGGTCCCGCGCAGCTCGCTGCCAGTGAAGGGCGTGACGAACGTGCGGTCGATCGGGACATTGCCGCGCCTGTTGGCGACGAACACCCGCGTCCCGGCCTGGTCGAAGGCCAGCGCGCTCGGATGCACGCCCGTCGGGATCTCCGCCAGCACCTGGCCGGCGACGACGTCGACCACCGAGACCGTGCCGTTGTCCCTGTTGCAGACCCAGACCCGGTTCAGGTTGCCGGGCTGGACCGCCACGCTGGAGACCTGCGCGTGCTGGGCCGAGACGGGCGCACAGAGCAGGCTCGCGACGAGGAGGGTGAGGAATCCGGGGCTGCAGAAGAGGCGCATGGGCTGAATACGAAGATGCCGGGCAGCGGACGCCTGCTCTGGATCGCAGGGGGCCTGTTGCAGGGGACGGAGGGAGGAAACGGACCTGGAGAGCTTACCCCGGGCGGAAGATCATCGCTCGGGGATGCGGACGCGGTCACGAGGACGCGCCCAGCGCGCGAATTGTTCGCGCTGCAGGTTCGACCAGCAGCGGCATTCGCGAACTCCTTTCGGGTGTCCGGACGCCCCTCCGCGCGCAGGCCGCCGCGCAAGCTCTGGAGCGGCAGGCACTTCGATCACCGGCCCGCGCTTGGCAACGGGCTTGCTCCCTGGAGCAGCGATGGAGAACTCCACGAGTCTCCGTTTCTTGGAAGCAAGCGGACGGCCGTCCGGCACGGGACGGCCGTCCCTTCCACCTCCGCGAGCGGATCAAGATCGAGCCAGCGGCTCCCGCAGGCCCGCGGACGAGGGCGACGAGCGCGCGCAAGCCGCGGACGACGCGCGCGAGCTGCGGCGCAAGTCGCGTCCGCACGAGCTGCCGCGCGCCGCCGCGAGCGCCGCGTCGCAGGAACCGTTCGAGAAGCTGCTCGGCGATGCACAGCAGGCACCCGCCGACGAGCCGCAGCAGGCAGCGGCCTCGAACCCTGACGCGAACGTGACGGCTTCGACCGCAACCGCGGCGCCCGCGAAGGCCGGGCACGACTCGGGCAGCGCGAAGACGAAGAAGTCTGCCGCGCGCGAGCCGGGCTCGGTTCCGTCCCCGAGCGCTGATCCAGCTGCGCTGGAAACACCGACTGCGGCGATCCCTCAGACCGGGCAGGCCGGCGAAGCGCGGAGCGCGCACGTGCGTACCGATGCGCTGGCGCTGCCCGCGACGGACACGGTCGCGCCCGCAGGCCCCGCGCCGGCTTCCACGGACGCGACGCCGACCGAGAACGCTTCCGCTCCGAGCGGGCCCGCGACGGCGCAAGCCGGCGACGCGCAGCCCGCGGCTGCACCGGATCTCGCCCAGGCCGGCGCGCAGGAGCGCGCTCCGCTCGTGCAGCCCGCGCTCACGCCCGAGACGCGCCTGGAAGGCACCCGTCCGGTCGAGGCCAAGGCCCCGCCCGCGCCGCCGCCGCCGCCGGACCACAGCGAGCGCGCCGGCGAGATCCTGCGCCAGCTGCGCGTGCAGCTCTCGCCCGAGCTGCGCACGGCGACGATCCAGCTCTCGCCGCCCGAGCTCGGGCGCATCTCGATCCGCATCCGCGTCCAGAACGGCGAGCTGCACGCGCTGGTGCGCGCGGAGAAGCGCGAGACGCTGGATGCGCTGCAACGCCACGTGCCCGAGCTCAAGGCCACGCTCGAGCAGATCGGGATCCGCGCGCGCGAGTTCGACCTGCAGCTCGGGTTCGAGCAGCAGGGCGCGCGCCAGAGCCCGCACGAACCGCCTTCCGGCCGCGGCAGCGCCGGCCACGAGCACGATCCACGGGCGCGCGAACACGAGCGGCGCCTGCTCCGAACCCTATCCGCCCGCGCGGGCGGAATCGACACCTACGCCTGAGGTCAACCATGAGCGTCTCCTCCGTTTCCAATCTCGACACCGCCAGTCTCGCGCAGAACACCGCCGTCGCGGGCCTGAACAGCGCCGCCTCCGACAAGGACGCGTTCACGAAGATGCTCGTGGCGCAACTCCAGAACCAGGATCCGATGGCGCCGCAGGACAACCAGCAGATGGTCGCGCAGCTGGCGCAGTTCTCGAGCCTGGAGCAGATGCAGCAGCTCAACCAGAACATCATGGGCCTGGCGGTGCTGCAGCAGACCAACGCCGTGATGTCGCAGCTGACGCAGTCGAGCGCGCTGATCGGGCAGAGCGTGACCTACATGGACCCGGCCACCAACACCGAACGCACGGGCACCGTCGGCAAGGTAAAGATCCTCGAGGGCGTCGCGACGCTCGAGATCGGCGGCCAGGACGTGCCGCTCGGCAACGTGACCGCGATCCTCGGCGCTGCGGCGGCGAGCGGCAGCACGGACTCCGGCAGCAGCAGCGACGGACAGGGCGCCAGCGGCTCCTGAGCGCGCGGCACGACCCGACTTCACCCGGCCATACGAACCCCAACCTCCTCGAGCAACTTCATGGGCACCTCTCTCTACTCGGCACTCAGCGGCCTGCAGGCGAACCAGAGCTGGATCGACCTGATCGGCAACAACCTGGCGAACTCGAACACCTCGGGCTTCAAGGGCTCGTCGGCGCTCTTCGGCACCCAGTTCTCGCAGACCCTGAGCTACGCCTCGGGCCCCTCGGCCGGACTCGGCGGCCGCAATCCCACGCAGATCGGCCTGGGCGTGACCTTCGCGGCCACCTCGCGCAACTTCTCGCAAGGCGCGCTGACCACGACCGGGCGCGTCTTCGACCTGGCGCTGCAGGGCAACGGCTTCTTCGCCGTGCGCAACGGCGTGCAGAACCTCTACACGCGCGCCGGCTCCTTCGGCCTGGACTCCAACCACTTCCTGGTCGACCAGCGCACCGGCAGCCAGGTGATCGATCCCGGCGGCAACGCGATCCAGATCGACACCGACTCGCTGCTCGCGCCCAGCGCCACCACGACCGCGCAGATGGCGGGCAACCTGCCCAAGGAAGTCACCGGCCCGCTGTCCGAGGTGCTCAGCTCCTCGGCGGCCTTCGCCGACGGCACGGCCGCGTCGCTGACCTCGTCCAACGCCGGTCCCTACACCATCCCGACCGGCGAGACCTGGACGATGAAGCTGACCGTCAACGGCGCCGCGCCGCAGACCGTGAGCATCACCAGCGTGACCGGCAGCGTGACCGCGCAGGAAGTGGCCGACGCGATCGACGCGCTCGACGGCGTCAGCGCCGCGGTCAACGGCACCGGCGGCGTGACCATCACCAGCGACGGCGTGGGCGAGGACATCACGCTCAAGGTCACGCCCGGCACGGCCAGCCGCGACCTGGCCGGGCTGCTGGGCATCTCGACCTCGCTGGTCACCGGAGCCCAGACGGCCGTGACCTCGGGCACGCTGCTCAACGACCTGCCGGGCAACACGGCGGACTACGTCGACGGCGACCAGATCACGATCACCGGCGTCGACACGGACGGCACGGCGGTCAACTCGACCTTCACCTACGGCGCCGCGAACAACGGCACCACGCTGCAGCAGCTGGTCAGCTACATCGACGCGCAGTTCCCGGGCGCAACCGTCAGTCTGGACTCGTCCGGCAAGCTGGTCGCGAAGGCCGACACGGCCGGCGTCGCCAACCTGCAGCTCTCGCTGCTCGACGGCTCGGCCGCGGCCGGCGCGACCGACTGGACCCGCTATGCCATGTCGGTCACGACCGAGGGCACCGGGCCCGACGTCGTCTCGACGGCGATGGAGGTCTTCGACCCGGCCGGACTGGCGCACACGCTGACGCTCAGCTTCGAGCGCCAGGCGGACGGCTCCTGGAACATCGACCCCACGCTCGACAGCGCGGACGGCACGGTGATCAGCGGCCAGATCGCCGGCCTGCGCTTCGCCGATGACGGCTCGCCCACGGGCCTCTCGGGCGTGGACTCGACCATCACGCTCTCCTTCACGGGCCAGTCGAGTCCTCAGTCGCTCGACCTGAACCTGGGCACGGACGGGGTCTTCACCGGCCTGACGCAGTTCGGCGCCGCGGGCGAGGTGCTGGTCAGCACGCAGGACGGCTACGGCGTGGGCCAGCTGGCCAACATGTCCGTCAACTCCGACGGCAGCGTGATGGGCATGTACACGAACGGCCAGCAGAAGCTGCTCGGCTCGATCGGCATCGCGACCTTCACCAATCCCGACGGCCTGTCGCAGGCGGGCGACAACATGTTCGCCGAGAGCACCAACAGCGGCGCGGCGCAGATCTCCGCCGGCGGCGGCGGTCGCGCGGGCACGGTGGTCGGGGGCGCGCTGGAGAACTCGAACATCGACACCGCCGAGCAGTTCGTGAACCTGATCGAGGCGCAGCGTGGCTTCCAGGCCAACTCGCGCGTGATCACGGTCGAGAACGAGCTGATGCGCGACCTGACGCAGATCGTGTAGTCGTGAACGCTGCGCCCCGCGGAGGGGCGGTCCGGAACGGCGCCGGGGGGCGTCCGCAACGGGCGGAAGGGCTCCTCGCGGAGCCCTTCCTGCTTGGTGCGGCTCAGTGCGCGACCTTCGTGCCGCCCTGCTGGTACTCGCCGAGCATGATCGGCGTCGCGATCTTCACCAGCAGCGTGAAGACCAGGAAGCCGATCGGAGAAGATGCCCGCGGCGACCCACAGCTCGGTCCGCGAGGGGAAGTACTCGTAGATCTCGCCCAGCGTGTCGGGCGTCAGGCCCGGGATCACGAGCCCCATGCCCTTCTCGAGGTAGACGCCGATCCAGATCAGCGCGCAGCCGACGTTGAGCCAGATCGGGCTGCGGCGCGTCTTCGGCACGAGGAAGAGCAGGAAGGCCGTGATCGAGCAGAACACCGACGAGCCACATGCAGGGGACGATCGCCGTGTGGCCGTCGACGCCCTGGAACATGTAGCGCATGTGGATCAGGTGCTCGGTGTTCGAGTAGTAGTCCTTGAAGACCTCGGCCCCGAGCAGGATCAGGTTGACGCCCATCGCGTAGGACATCAGCTCGGCGACCTTCCAGATGGCCTCGTTCTGGATCTCGAAGCGCGTGAAGCGCCGCAGGATCTGCATCAGCACGATCAGCACGGCCGGGCCCGAGCAGAAGGCCGAGGCCAGGAAGCGCGGCACCAGGATCGACGTGTTCCAGAACGGGCGCGCGGGCAGGCCGCTGTAGAGGAAGGCCGTGACGGTGTGGATCCCGATCGCCGCCGGGATCGAGAGCAGCACCAGCGGCAGGAAGATCTTCTTGTTCGGCGCGCGCCCGGCGTGCAGCGAGAAGAGCAGGTAGGTGACGATGATCACGTTGAGCACGAGGTAGCCGTTCAGCACGAGCACGTCCCAGGCCAGCATCGAGCGCGGCACGTTGAGGTGGCCCAGGCCCGGCATCAGGTGCCAGAGGCGCTCGGGGTGGCCGACGTCGACGGTCACGAACAGGCCGCACATCGTGATGGCCGAGATCGCCAGCAGCTCGCCCAGGATCACGACCTCCTTGATCGGCTTCCACTCGTAGACGTAGGCCGGGATCACCAGCAGCACGGCCGCGGCGGCGACGCCGACCAGGAAGGTGAAGTTCCCGATGTAGAAGGCCCACGAGACCTGGTCGCGCATGTTGGTCGTGATCAGGCCGGTGCGCGACTGGTGCACGTAGGCGATCACGCCGGCGCCGATCAGCACGAGCAGCAGCGAGACCCAGGCCCAGTAGAGCCGGTTGCCGCGCGAGACGGCCCGCGCGCTGTCGGTCGCGAAGCGGGTGAAGAGCTTGAGTGTTTTCACGGGTTCGCGCCTTTCCTAGAGACCGTAGAAGTAGAAGAAGCGCGGACGCGTGTTGAGCTCGTTCTTCAGCACGAACACGCGCTTGTGCTCCAGGATGTAGCGGATCTCGCTGTTCGGGTCGGGCAGGTTGCCGAACTTGCGCGCCCCGACGGGACAGACCTCGACGCAGGCCGGATAGCGTCCCTCGCGCGTGCGCTGCACGCAGAAGGTGCACTTCTCGACGACGCCCTTCATGCGCGGGCGGTTGCCGAGGTAGTGCATCTTGGGGTTGATCTCCTCGGCCGGCACCGAGGGCGTCGGTCCAGTTGAAGTGCCGCGCGCCGTAGGGGCAGGCCGACATGCAGCAGCGGCAGCCGATGCACCAGTCGTAGTCGATCACGACGATGCCGTCGGGCTCCTTCCAGGTCGCGCCGACCGGGCAGCTCTTCACGCAGGGCGGGTTGTCGCACTGCTGGCAGGCGACGGGCAGGTAGAAGTGGCCCGGCCGCGGCACCGTCTCCGCGTCGTAGTAGGCGTTGGCGTGCGCGAGGTCGATGCCCTTCTCCTTGTCCATCTCCAGCACGCGGATCCAGTGGATCTGCGGATCGCGGCTCTGGTTGTTCTCCTTGACGCAGGCGTAGACGCAGCGGCGGCAGCCGATGCAGCGCGAGATGTCGAGCGCGTAGCCGAACTGCACGTCGTCGCGCGCCGGCTGCGTGCTGACCGTGACCGGCTTGCCGAACTTCTCGCTGAACTCCTTCTCGAGGTCGGCCACGATCGCGGCGCGCTCCTCGGGGCCAAGCTCGCGGAAGCGCTTCTGGAAGAAATTCGTGTGCGTGATCTCGCTGCAGCCGCCGGCGGTCAGGGCCGCGGCGCAGCCGGCGACGACGCACAGGAACTCGCGCCGCGCCGCGTCCTCGATCTCCGGATCGACGGGCTCGAGGACCTCCGGCTCGTGCGCGCATGCGCCGCTGCCGCAGGCCGAAGCCTGGCCGTGGCCGCAGTTCGTGCTGGACTGGCTCACCGGGCACCTCCCTGGGGCCGCACCGGCGGCGGCTTGGGCTTCAGCGGCTTGAAGGCCGGCGAGTGCGCGTTGTGGCAGTTCACGCACAGGAGGTAGGTCTTGTGCCCGTCCCAGTTCCCGCTGCGCCGGCCGTGCACGCCCGCGCGCCAGTCGCGGTACTTGTCGCCGTGGCACTGGCCGCAGAGCTTGTAGGACTCGGTGAACTCGATCAGCTCGCCGCTGGCGAGGTGCAGCTTGTCGCGGTCGCTGGCCGAGTGGCAGTCGAGGCACCAGCGGTGCTCGACGTCGTGCTTGAGGTCGATCTCCTGGTGCGCCAGCTGCAGCGGGCGGCGCTTGGTGTTGACCGGCAGCGTCGGATCGTGGCAGTCCGAGCAGGGGAAGATCCCCTCGGTGAAGGGCGGCGGCGGGACCTCGATCTCCTCCTGGACGGGCGCGGCATCGGCGCCGGCGGACGAGCCCCAGCCTGTTTCGTGGCCCTGGGCATCCTGGCAGGCCGTGGCAAGTGCGCCGGCCAGGGCGAGGGCGATTAGGTTCTGCGTTCTCATGCGTGCCTCGGAGCGGTGAGCGGCCTTGGTTTCGGTGGCGAGGCCTGTGCTCGCTTTCCTGAGCGAGTTCATCGACAGCGTAGAAGCCGGATACGGACCGGGGGCCCTTGCCCACGTCGTAGTGGCGGGACGCCTAGTGCGTAGTCATCATCTGCGCACCTCGGAGGCCTCCGGCGGTGTCCGTGCGACGCCGTCTGCTGTCCGCGCGGCCGATTCCGCGGCGCATGTGTTCGCCAGCCATGACGACTACGCACTCGTACCTACCCTCCTACCGACCGAGGGCCCATGCCCATCAGCCCTCCGGTCGGGTGATCTGATGCTCGCGAGGAAGTGCGTCACCGATACAGAGCGCGAACTCACTGCGAAGCTTCCATGCCCTCAATAGCCACCTCGAACCTGAACGCCAGCGCCGCGCGGAACGCGTGGCACGCAGCTCTGCTCGGCTCGGTGCTCGCCGGATGCGCGGGCCTCGGCTCCGAGTCTGCGCAACCTTCCGCAGCGCCACCCGCCGCGGCCAAGCCGACCCAGGCGCCCGGCTCTGCGCCGGCCCCCGCGCAGGTCAGCGGAAGCGCGCCGGCACCTGCCGCGGCTGGACCGGCCGCGGGAACGCCCGCGAAGCCCGACCAGGCTGCGGCGCCTGCCCCGTCCGCCGGTGAAAAGCCGGCCCTCGGGCCCGAGCAGGGAGCACACATCGAGGGCTTCCTCTCCTCGCGCCTGGTCGAACGCTGGACGAGCGGCGACCACGACCTCGACTGGATCAACCTGCTCTCGCTGGACTACTCCGATCCGCGCCATTCCTGGATCAAGGCGCACGTCGTCGCGCGCGCCTCGGCCGACCTCGACGGTCGCCAGTCGGGCAGCATCTACAACGGCCTCTCCGACACGCACGACCAGTCGGTGGACTTCAAGCTCTACGAGGCCTTCGTCGACATCCTCCCGGCCGACGGCCTGGGGCAACTGCGCATCGGGCGTCAGTTCGAGTCCGACACGCCCGAGATCGTGCACTACGACGGTCTCTCCTTCCGTTCGCACCCGACCGGCGACCGGGAGTTCACGGCCGGCTTCTACGGTGGCGTGCCGGTGCGCCTCTACCAGGGCACGAGCGACAGCCGCTCGGTGCTGGGCGCGTTCGCCGAAGAGCGTCCCTGGAAGGGCGGCCGCGCGCGCATCGACTGGATGCACCTCGAGGACGACACGGTGCCCGACGAGGGCAACGGCATCATCGGGCTCGGGCTCTGGCAGCACTTCGACAACGGCTGGGGCGGCGAGGCGCAGTACACGCGCCTCGAGGACCAGGACCGCGACCTGCGCATGCGCGCGCAGTGGACCAGCGCGGATGCCGGCTTCACCGCGGCCGCGAACTACTACCAGCTCTTCGAGTCGCAGAACCAGCTGCCCGCGGACATCGATCCCTACACCGAACTCCTCATGGCCCTCTTTCCCTACCGGCAGTTCGGCTTCTCCGCTTCGGCCGAGGTCAGCCAGAAGATCGTGCTCGACCTGGCGCTCGACGCCCGGCGCGTGGACGATGCCGGCGACCTGGGCGAGTTCAACCGCGACTGGGAGCGCTACCGCGCGACCGCAACCTTCCGCGACGTGCTCGCAGCGCACCTCAACGTGGGCATTTCGGGCGACGTCTGGGACGGCGACGAGCGCGACATCACCACCTGGGGCCTGGACCTCAACTACGACACGCTCGAGCAGTGGAAGTTCGGCGCGGGCTCCTACTACTCGCTCTACAAGTACGACCTCTTCCAGAACAGCGAGCGCGACGACGTGCGCACCTGGTACGCGCGCGCGGGCTGGAAGATCGGACCGAAGCTGACGCTCGAGCTCAGCTACGATTACGAAGATGACGCCCAAAACCAGTACAACGTCGTGAGAGGAGGTGCAGTGTGGCACTTCTAGACCGCTGGACCTCCCTGGGGCTGCGCGCTCGGCGCGCCTCCCTGCTCGCGCTGCTCGGCCTGGCCGGCTGCGCGATCTTCGGCTCGCTGCAGAACGGCGAGAAGCCCTTCGCGTTCAGCCACAAGCTGCACGTCGACGACCAGGGCCTGGGCTGCGCCGACTGCCACACGAAGTGGGACAAGTCGGACGACCCGGGCATGCCCAGCGCCAAGCAGTGCGCGCTGTGCCACGCCGACATCGACGCCCAGAAGCCGCCCGAAAAGCAGATCAGCCAGCTCTTCGACGGCGACAAGTTCAAGGCCAAGCTCTACAGCGACCTGCCGGCCGAGAACGTCTTCACGCACCAGAAGCACGCCGGGCGCGACAGCGAGTGCCTGGTCTGCCACGCGGCCGTCGCCAAGAGCGATGCCGTCGAGCCGAGCATGCGCCTGGGCATGGACGATTGCCAGAAGTGCCACACCGAGCGCAAGGGTCCGACCGATTGCGCCGCCTGCCACCAGACGATCCGTCTCGACGTGCCGCCGCCCAACCACGGTGCGCAGTGGAAGCGTGAGCACGGCCGCGTCATGCGTGCGCACAACCAGGACGCGCGTGCCGAGCGCTGCGACACCTGCCACAGCGCGGCGAGCTGCCTGCAGTGCCACCGCAGCGAGGCGCCCGAGAACCACGACAGCTACTGGCGCCAGCGCGGACACGGGCTGAGCGCGAGCATGGACCGGCGCAGCTGCTCCGCCTGCCACGAGCCCGAATCGTGCCAGGCCTGCCACTCGGAGAACGCGCCCGCGAACCACACGGGCAATTGGGGCGCGCCGACGGATCGCCACTGCCTGACGTGCCACGAGCCACTGCGCTACGAGGAGAGCTGCCAGATCTGCCACAAGAGCACGCCCAGCCACGCGCTCGCCACGCCCCTGCCCATTTCGAGCCCCCCGATCCCCCCGCATCTTCCGGGCATGAATTGCAGACAATGCCATGGAAACGGACAACCGCTCCCGCACGCGGACAACGGAGACAGTTGCACCGGATGCCACCACTGACCGATGCGGCGCGACCGGGGCGCCGCCCTACCAACTCGCGAACGGCCACACTGAGATGATGTGCGTAGCGCGTAGGTAGCTCGGATCCCCGATCCTGTTGTTGCAAGCCAGTTGCGCCTTGCCAGCGCGCCAGCCAAGCCACCGCTCCTTACCGCTCACCACCGAACAATGGCCGCCCGACTGCGGCCTGTGACCACCGCTACCCGAGTCTGTGAACAGACGGAGAACGCCATGAGAGCCAACTTCCTTCAGGTCCTAGCCAGCCCCCGCAAGACCCTGTCCTACGCCGCCCTGCTGCTGTTGCCGCTGCTCGCGCTCGCGGGCTGCAGCGGAAGCGACGGTGCGACCGGCCCGGCCGGTCCTGCCGGTCCGCCAGGCGACGGCAGCGGGACGAGCACCCAGGTCGCGCAAAGCGAGAACGCTCCGGGCATCCACGTTGCGATCACCACACTCGGCGGCGCGACCGGCGCCGGTGGCGCATTCCAGGTCGGCGACCACATCGCGGTCACGTTCACGGTCACGAAGACCGACGCCACGAACTGGGATCTGGCCGAGATGAACTACGGGCGCATCCTCGCCTCGGGCCCCACGTTCAACTACCAGCGCATCCTGGCCGAGAAGACCGACGTGGCCACGGCCGCTGTCGACAACGGCGACGGGACCTTCACCTACACCTTCGCCGACGCGATCCCGGCCGCCTACCTCGCGCCGCTGAACGATTCGGTGTCCTTCGGCGCCAACGACGGCGAGCTGACCGGCACGGCGCTGCTCGACGGCACGTACACGGTGGGCCTCTACTTCGGCTGGAACTACACCGTGGGCACGGAATCGTTCCGCGACGCCGGCGACACCACGCAGGACTTCATGTTCGGCAGCGCGACGCAGCTCGACCCGCGCGAGGAGGTCAAGCAGGAGAACTGCAACGCCTGCCACATGAGCCTGCGCGTGCACGGCGATCTGCGGCGCGGCGTCAAGCTGTGCGTGCTGTGCCACACCGCCGGCGCCGAGGACAAGAACGACGTGGGCACACTGGGCGGATCGCCGGGCGTGAGCATCGACTTCAAGGTGATGATCCACAAGATCCACAACGGCGGCCACCTGCCCTCCGTGCTCGGCATCACCTCGCAGGACAGCGGAGCGATCGACTACACGGCCACGCCCGTGCCGTACCAGATCGTCGGCTTCCAGGACTCGATCAGCGACTTCTCCGACGTCCACTTCCCCGTCTGGCCGAACTTCAACGTGGCGATGCCGAAGGATGCGAACTACTCCACGCTCTCGGCGACCGACCCCGACGGCGCCGGCCCGCTGCTGAGCCCCAAGGCGCGCAACGACGCGACCCGCACGGGCGTGACGTACTGCCTCAAGTGCCACGGCGACCCTGACGGTGCCGGTCCGCTGACCGCGCCGGCGCAGGGCGACATGTACAAGACGCAGCCGAGCGAGCAGGCCTGCGGCTCCTGCCACGACGACGTGCGCTGGGGACACTTCTACACGTCCAACCTGCAGACGATGCCCGAGACGGCCGACAACAGCAACTGCGTCCTGTGCCACACGGTGCCGCCGACGACGGGGGACGGATCCCTGCTGATCGAGAACGCGCACCGTCACCCGCTGCTCGATGCGACCCTGAATCCCGGCGTCAATGTGGCGTTCGCGGGTCTGACCGGCGGGACCGGCACGGGCGGGAACTTCCAGGTCGGTGACGTCCCGACGATGGAGTTCTCGATCCAGAACGACGCGGGCGGCGACATCGGCCTGGCATCACTGGATTCCTGCAGTGCCTTCTTCATGGGCCCCTCGAACAACCAGCAGCTGGTCATGCCGCTCACCTCCGCGAACGGCATGAGTCTCAACCCGTTCGACTTCGTCGGACGCCTGCAGGGGGTCTCGACCTCCAACAAGGGCACGATGAGCAAGGTCTTCCTCGGCGCCACGGCAGTGGACGAGACGCTGACGGTGGAGTTCACCTCGGCGACGGCCTTCGACGTGACCGGTTCGGCGAGCGGCTCGCTCGGTTCGGGCAGCTTGCCGGGTTCCCCGAGCACGAACCCCTCCGGCGGTGCGGTCTCGAACTTCGAGATCAACCCGGCCATCGCCCCGGGCAACGTGACGATCACGTTCTCCGACGCGACGCACTTCACCGTGGCCGGCGCGGCCAGCGGCTCGGGCGTGCTGCCCAACGGCACGAACGCCTCCACCAGGTTCACCTCGGCCGACCTGTCCTTCAACCTCGCGGTCACGACAACCGCGTTCGCAAACGGCAATGCGATCTACATCGGGCTCTTCCACGGCAGCGTCGCGAACCCGGTGGTCTTCGCCGTCGTGGCGGGCCGCACCGCGTTCAGCGCCACGGCCGGCGCAGCGGACCGCTTCTACTACGAAGTGCACGCGGATGCCGCGACCTACACCGTCAACATGCCCATGGACATGCAGCTCGAATACCTCGGCGCCGGATCCGGCGCCGCGGGCCAGGTGCTGCACACGGGCAACACGCCGGCCTACTACGGCCGCCAGCAGCTCTGGGAGGCTACCACCAGCGCGACCACGACCACCACTTCGGCCGCGGCCGCGGCGATGGATCGCGGGGTCGAAGTGGTGGGGGCGACGGGCTTCGCCGCGGGCGACACCGTGGTGGTCGAGCCGGCGGGCGCCGTCGGCGCGCGCGAGTACGTCACGATCACGCCCGCGAAGGCGGACGGGACGGGAGCGGCCTCCGGTGACACGACGACGCACATCTACTTCAGGACGCCACTGCGCTACGCGCACGCCTCGGGCGTGTCCGTGACGAAGGTCACGCTGACGTTCAAGCAGGAGGGCGCGAGCAATGCCTACACCCTGACGCCCGGCACTCAGGCCGCGGGCTCCGCGCTGATCACGTCCAACGTGGCCTTGAATGCCGCCGCGGGCATCGTGATGACGTATCGCACGGACGCGCGCTTTGGCTACTACCGCCACTACCAGGACGCCGTCCAGTCCAACTACGTCTCGCCGGCCAACAACAACGGCACCATCGGCGAGGAGCAGGGCAACTGGCAGGGCTTGCCGTACCAGAGCGGCACCTACCGCGTTGCGATCTGGCTGCAAAAGAACCTCGACCTCGGCCTGCAGGGCGAAGTGCAGACCTACCGCTGCACGTCGAACTCCTCCAACGGCTACTTCCTCTACGGCACGGCCACGGACCCGGTGCCGCACGAGATCATCTCCGACACGGACACCTGCCTCTCGTGCCACAACGACGTGATGTTCCATGGTGGCGGCCGGCGCGGCATCGACACCTGCCTCACCTGCCACAGCATCAGCGGCAACACGAGCAACCTGCTGCCCGGCTCGGCAGACCCGATCGAGTTCCGCCAGATGCTGCACAAGATCCACATGGGCGAGACGCTGCCCGACGCCGCGACGTATCAGTTCGCGACCGAAGGCGAGTTCCCGGCCATGCCGGGCGGACCCGAGCAGTGTGTCAAGTGCCACGGAAACGACTCGTGGAAGGCTCCTGCGGCGCGCGAGCACGCATCCGCCAGCGTCCCGATCCGCATCTGGGGCGATGCGTGCGGTTCCTGCCACGACTCGGACGCGGCAACCGCGCACATCTCCGTGCAGACCTCGCTCTCGGGCTACGAGTCCTGCGAGGTGTGCCACGGGGCCGGGCGTGACTGGGCCGTCGAGGTGATGCACCACGCCCACTGAGTTCGAGTCGATGCGACTGCGTGACACTTTCCTGATGTGCGGGGTGGCGGTCAGCCTCGGGTTGGCCGTCACCCTCGTCATCACGAGCGTGGGCACGCACGAGACCACGCGGCAGCTGCCGCGCGAGCCCCTCGCATCGGCAGCGGCCGGCGAGCTCCGGGGCGTCGTCGAGGCGCCGGGCATGTCCGTCGCCGAGGGCGCTGTCGTGGCGCGCACCCGCACGGCGTCGGCCTCCGAGGAGAGCGGCATCTCGCCGCTCGATGCCGAGCGTCGCCGCGACGGCCGCAGGCGCGAAGCCGAGTACCTCGCGGCGTTCCTGGCGCTGCGCAAGGAGCAGGGTTCGGACGCTTTCGAGCGCGCGCTGCGCGATGCGCTCGACGGGAAGCACGAGCCGCAGTGCCGCAAGGTCGCGGCCCTGCGCGCGCTGCACAGCGCCGCAGTTCCGGGTACCGATGCCGTGCTCGCGGCCGCCGTGCAGGACCAGGCGGACGTCTCGGACGGATCCTCGCTGTCCGTGCCGCGCTACGCGCTGAAGCTGCTCTTCGAACGCGCTCCCTCCGGCGAGGACGCGCGGCGTGCCCTCGCGCGCCTGGCGTTCGTGCCGAATGCTCGCATCTCCGATGACCTGTGTCGCCAGGCCTCGACCGCGCTGGCCGGATCGATCCACGGTCCGCGGCACGACGAAGCCGAGCGGCTGCTGCGTCTCGAGACGCCCGCGGCGCAGCTCGACGCGGCGCTCGAGGCGCTGACGCGCGACGTGAACTTCGGCGCTGCGCAGTCCTCGCTGGCGGCGCCCGCCAGGTAGGGCAGCCTGCGCCCGCGTTCGTAGCGCAGGGCTGAAACTGGGCGCAGATTCCGCGCCGTGCGACTTGGCCACGGCCCCTGCAGCTCTCGCCTACCCTCTTGCGAGATGGCCGCTTGAGGTCATCTGCGTACAGCGCTGTATCGCCAGACGCGCGATCCTGATCGCAATCGCATCAGGCATTTCGCCTGCCACCAAGCCGCTGCGACGCCCCGCTCCACTCCGCTCACGCTCGAACAACCAGTTCCGGACTGCGTCGAATCCCAACCGCCACCCAGATCCAGCGATCGCACGGAGAATGAAATGAGAGCCCATCAAAGCCCCCTGGCAACCTCCCGAACGTCCCTGCTCGCGTCCAGCCTGCTGCTCCTGCCGCTGATGCTGCTCAACGGCTGCTCCGGCAGCAATGGTGCCACTGGCGCGGCCGGCCCGGCTGGCCCCCCCGGACCCTCCGGCGGAAGCGGCGCCACGCCCACGCAGCTCGTGCAGGGACAGGACCTGCCCGGCATCCACGTATCGATCGTCTCGCTCGGCGGCGCCAGCGGGGCCAACGGCGCGTTCCAGGTGGGTGACAGCCTCTCGGTCACGTTCTCGGTCACGAAGACGGACGGGACGAACTGGGATCTCTCCGAGATGAACTACGGGCGCACGCTGGCTTCGGGCCCGAGCTTCAACTACCAGCGCGTGCTGCCCGAAGTGAGCAACGTGGCCACGGCCGCCGTGGACAACGGCGACGGCACGTACACCTACACCTTCGCCAACGCGTTCCCGGCCAGCTACCTCGCGCCGCTGAACGATTCGGCCGCGTTCGGCGCCGCGGACGGCGAGCTCACCGGCCAGGCGCTGCTGCCGGGGACCTACACCCTGGGCCTGTACTTCGGCTGGAACTACACCGTCGACGCGGTGGCTTTCCGCGACGCCGGCAATGCCACGCTGGACTTCCTCTTCGGCAACGCGACCCAGCTCGACGCGCGCGAGGTCGTCAAGCAGGAGAACTGCAACGCCTGCCACATGAGCCTGCGCGTGCACGGCGAGATGCGCCGCGACGTCAAGCTCTGCCTGTTGTGCCACACCGCGGGCGCGGAAGACCGCATCTCCGCGGCCGCCGGCGGCACGCCGGGTGTGAGCATCGACTTCAAGGTGATGATCCACAAGATCCACGACGGCAGCCACCTGCCCTCGGTGCTGGGCGTGACCACGAACGACAACGGCGCGCTCAACTACGCAGCCACGCCGGTGCCCTACGAGATCGTCGGCTACCAGGACTCGATCAGCGACTTCTCGGGCGTCAAGTTCCCCGTCTGGCCGAACTTCAACGTCGCGATGCCGAAGGACGCGAACTACTCGACGCTCTCGGCGACGGACCCCGACGGCTCGAGCGGCCCGCTGCTGAGCCCGAAGTCGCGCAACGACACGATCCGCACGGGCGTGACGATGTGCGCCAAGTGCCACGGCGATCCCGATGGTGCCGGCCCGCTGACCGCGCCGGCGCAGGGCAACCTGTACAAGACGCACCCGACCGAGCAGGCCTGCTACTCCTGCCACGACGACGTGCGCCCGGGCTTCCCCTACACGGCCAACCTGCAGACGATGCCCGACACGGCCGACAACACCAACTGCACCCTGTGCCACACGACCTCGGGCGCAGCGCTGTCGGTCGAGGATGCGCACCGTCACCCGCTGCTCGACTCGAGCCTGAACGCCGGCGTCAACACGTCCATCACGACCGTCACGGGCGGGAGCGGGGCCGGCGGGAACTTCCTGGTCGGTGACACGCCCACGCTCGAGCTCGCGATCACGAACGACGCCGGCGACAGCATCGGGCTCTCCAAGCTCGATTCGTGCAGCGCCTTCTTCATGGGCCCGACGACGAACCAGCAGCTGGTCATGCCTCTGACCTCGGCCAACGGCATGACGCTCAATCCCTTCGACTTCGTCGGCCGCCTGCAGGCGGTCTCGACCTCCAACAAGGGCACGATGAGCAAGGTCTTCCTCGGCGCGACGGCCGTGGACGAGACCCTGACGGTGGAATTCACCTCGACGACGGCCTTCAGCGTGACCGGCTCGACGAGCGGCGCGCTCGGCGCGGGCACGCTCCCGGCCGCGGCGAGCACGAACCCGACCGGCGGCGCCGTGAGCAACTTCGAGTTCGGCTCAGGGCTCGCGAGCGGCACCGTGCAGATCACGTTCGCCGACGCCACGCACTTCAGCGTGTCGGGCCTCGCGAGCGGATCGGGCGTCCTGCCCAACGGCACCAGTGCCTCGACGCGCTTCACGTCGGCCGACCTGTCGTTCAACATCGCCGTCACGACGACGGCCTTCGCGAGCGGCAACACGATCCAGATCGGGATCTTCCGCGGCGCGGTCGCGAACCCGGTGCTGTTCGCCATCGTGGCCGGCAAGACCGCCTTCAGCGCCACGGCCGGCGCGCCGGACCGCTTCTACTACGAAGTGCATCCGGACGCCGCGACCTACACGATGAAGATGCCCATGGACATGCAGCTCGAGTACCTCGGCGACGGTTCCGGATCCGCGGGCCAGGTGCTGCACCCGGGCAACGTGCCGGTCTACTACGGCCGGCAGCAGCTCTCTGAAGCCGTGACGTCGGCCACGACGACGACCACTTCGGCGGCGACGGCGGTCCTCGACCGCCAGGTCGACGTCGTCGGGGCCACGGGCTTCGCTTCGGGCGACACCGTGGTGGTCGAGCCCGCGGCAGCGGTCGGCGTGCGCGAGTACGTCACGATCACGCCCATGAAGGCCGACGGCACGGGCGCCGGCTCCAGCGACACCACGACCCGGATCTACTTCCGGACGCCGCTGCGCTACGACCACGCCTCGGGCGTGTCCGTGACGAAGGTCACGCTCACGCTGAAGCAGGCGGGCGCGAGCAACTCGTACACGCTGACGCCCGGCTCGAGCACGCCCGGCTCCGCGCTGCTCACGTCGAACGCGGCCTTCACTGCCGGCGCGGGCATGGTGCTCACCTACCGCACCGACGCGCGCTTCGGCTACAAGCGCCACTACACCGACACGGCCCAGGCCAAGTACGTCTCGCCGGCCAACAACAACGGCGACATCGGAGCCGAGCAGGGCAACTGGAAGGGCGTGACCTACGAGAGCGGCACGTACGAGGCCGACATCTGGTTCTACAAGAACCTCGACCTCGGCCTGCAAGGCGAGGTCCAGACCTACCGTTGCACTTCCAACGCCGCCGAGGCGGAGTTCCTCTACGGATCCGCCACGACGCATCACGCCGCACGAGATCATCTCCAACACCGATACCTGCCTCTCGTGCCACAACGACGTGCTCTTCCACGGCGGCGGACGGCGCGGCATCGACACCTGTGTCACCTGCCACAGCATCAGCGGCAGCACGAACTCGCTCATGCCCGGCAACGTGCCGATCGAGTTCCGCCAGATGCTGCACAAGATCCACATGGGCTCCGCGTTGCCGGACGTCGCCACCTACCCGATGGCGACCGAAGGCGCGTTCCCGGCGATGCCGGGCGGACCCGAGCAGTGCGTCAAATGCCACGGCAACACGTCCTGGCACGCCCCGGCGGCGCGCGCCGCCGCGACCGCCGACGCACCGGTCCGGACCTGGACCGTCTCTTGCGGCTCGTGCCACTCCTCCGACGCGGCCTTGGCCCACATCGCAGTGCAGACGTCGATGGCGGGCTACGAGTCGTGCGAGGTGTGCCACGGCTCCGGTCGCGACTGGAGCGTCGAGGTGATGCACAAGGTCCACTAGGACCTTCTTCCTGATCTTCCGGGTGGCGGCCAGCCTGCTGGCCGCCACCCTCGTTTCCGGCGCCACCCGGGCGCGCAAGTTCCTCCCGCGCAGCGAAGTTCCTTCCGCCCACGGGAGCGGCTGACAAAGCGCGATTCGGGCACAAGCCGTTGCTCCGGCGCGGCTTCCGGAACTGGCCGTGCTTGGCAGCCCGCTTGCGTAGCAGACCCTGGATGGAAAACGGTCTGCAGAGCGGCGTGCAAGCGCTGGGCGCGAGCCAGAAGCGCATGGAGAACATCGCGGCCAACCTGGCGAACCTCCAGGCCCCCGGCTACAAGCGCCTGAACAGCTTCACGCACGTGATCGAGTCGGTCCGCCAGGGACAGAAGTCGACCTCGATCGAGACCGAGAGCGAGATCGACTTCTCGCAGGGCCTGGTCGAGCACACCGGCAACCCCTTCGACATGGCCCTCGACGGCGACGGCTTCTTCACGCTCGAGACGACCAGCGGCGAGGCCTACACGCGCAACGGCCGCTTCCACCTCGACGCCCAGGGCTCGCTGCTCAACGAGGACGGAAACCAGGTCGTCTGGGAAGGCAGCCAGGGGCGCTTCCAGCCGGCGGGGCCGGAGGTCAGCGTCGATCCCTCGGGCGTCGTGCGCCAGGGCAAGATCGCCGTCGGGCGGCTGAAGCTGACCGACTTCTCCGACCGCACGCAGCTCTCCATCGACGGCAAGGGCTACTTCCACGCCACGCCGCGCAGCGCGCCAGTCACGGCCACGGCCGAGGTGCGCGGGCAGTCGCTCGAGCACTCGAATGCCGAGAGCATCGACGAACTCGTCTCGATGATCCGCGTGCAGCGCAGCTTCGAGAGCGCCACGAAACTGATCACGACCATCGACCAGTCCTACAAGCGCCTCAACGCACCGCGCTGAGCGCACGCATCCAAGACCGGAGCCCTGAACCATGATCCGCGCACTGATGACCGCCGCTTCGGGCATGAAAGCCCAGCAGCAACAGGTCGACACGATCGCGAACAACATCGCGAACGCGAACACGCCCGCCTTCAAGAAGGCCGAGCTGTCCTTCCGCGCGCTCTTCTACCAGACCTACCGCGAGCCGGGCGCGCCGACCTCGTCCACGCAGCGCGCGCCCACCGGCCTGCAGATCGGCAGCGGGACCGAGGTCGCGGGCTCCTCGAACATCTGGGACCAGGGCACGCTGACGCCCAGCGGCGGCAAGTACGACGTCGCCATCCAGGGCGAGGGCTTCTTCAAGCTGCGGCTGCCCTCGGGCGAGTTCCGCTACACGCGCGACGGCTCGTTCCACGTGGACAACGCGGGCACGATCGTCACCAGCGAGGGCTACATCCTCGACGGCGCGCCGACGATCGGGTCCGACGTGATCAAGACGATGATCGGCGAGGACGGCACGATCCAGACGATGACCAGCGAAGGCGGTACGGCCTCGAACGCCGGCACGCTGCAGCTCTGGCGCTTCCCCAACTCGGGCGGCCTCAAGGCGCAGGGCAACAACCTCTTCTCGGAGAACGAGAGCTCGGGCACGGCGCAGTCCGCGCAGCCCGGTCTCAACGGCACCGGCATCATCAAGCAGGGCTACCGCGAGGCCTCGAACGTGCAGGTCGTCGACGAGCTCGTGGCCTTGATCGTCGCGCAGCGCAGCTACGAGGTGAACAGCCGCGCGATCAAGGCCTCGGACGAGATGCTCCAGCAGGTCAACAACATGGTGCGCTGATCATGGTTCTCGCAAGCCTGTTCCTCGGTGGCCTGGTGGTGCTGCTGCAGCCCGAAGCGCACGTGCGCGGCACCGAGCTCGTGCTCGGCGCGCTGGCCGAAGTGCGCGGCGACGACGCGGCCCTGGTCGAGCGCGCCAAGGCGCTCGAGCTGGGCTGGACGCCGGCGCCGGGCTACACGCGCGTGCTGCAGAGCTGGCAGATCGAGCAGAAGCTCGCCACGGCGCTCTCCGGCACGAGCGTGAGCTTCGAGGGCAGCAAGAGCTGCCGCATCGCGCCCGAGACCGCGCGTCTGGCGGGCAGCGCGCTGCAGGCCAAGGCCGAGAGCGAGCTGCGCACGCTCTTCGGCGAGCGCGAGGTCACGCTGCGCGCGCTGGCCCAGGCCTCCGACCTCGAAGTGCCGCTGGGCCAGAAGCCGGCCGAGCTGCGCTGCGCCATCGAGCACCGCGAGCAGCACGCCGGCGACTGGTCGGTGCCGGTGCAGGTCTGGATCGACGGCACGCTCTATCAGACCTGCTGGATCAACTTCGGGACCGAGGTCTACGACCTGGTGCCCGTGCTCGCGCGCGCCGTGCGCCGCGGGGAGGTGCTCGACAACTCCGCGCTCGAGCTGCGCCGCACGCGCATCGCGACCGACCTGGGCGGCGAGCCGCTCTCGCTCGCGGCGCTCTCCGGCGCGACCGCGCTCAAGGACCTCGGCCCGGGCAGCGTGCTGACCGTGCGCGACGTGCAGCGCGCCAAGTTCGTGCGCAGCGGCGACACGGTGCAGCTGCAGGTGAAGAAGGGCGCGATCACCGCGCGCGGCAGCGCGATCGCCAAGGCCGACGGCTCGGCCGGCGACCGCATTCGGGTCTGGTCCGCGGACAAGACGCGCGAACTCTCCGGGACCGTGATCGGTCGCGGACTCGTGGAAATCGACCTCGGCGGGACGCCGTGAACACCGGGAGCAGCCTCATGACGCACGTGAACATCCTCCGCCCGCTCCTCGCGCTGCTTGCGCTCGGCAGCCTCTCCGCGCCCGCCCCCGCGCTGGCGCTGATGCAGGCCCCGGCCCAGGGCCGTCGCGGCTCGATCTACGACCCCGACCAGGGGCCCTTCGGCCTGGTGGCGAACAAGGTCGGCAGCCGCGTCGGCGACCTCGTGACGATCGTGATCAACGAGACGCAGGACGTGAAGAGCGAGGAGACCTCCGATCTCTCGAAGCAGACCAGCCTCAACTACAAGCTCAACAACTTCGACATCAAGCCCAACGCCTTCAATCCGCTGCCGCAGGTCGATGCCAGCTCGGACGACAGCCTGAAGGGCACGGCCAACTACAAGAAGAAGGGCACCTTCACCGCGCGCGTCACCGCGGTGGTCGTCGACGTGCTCCCGAACGGCAACCTGGTCGTCAGCGGCCGGCGCGAGATCCGCATCGACAAGGAGACCAAGCTGATCGAGTTCTCGGGGATCATGCGGCGCTACGACATCACCGCCGACAACAGCATCTCCTCCGAGCTCGTGGCCAACGCCAAGGTCAGCTACATCGGCAACGGGCCGCTCACCGACAGCACCAACCGCAAGGGCCTGGGCGCGCTGATCCACGGCGCGATCGCCTGGGTCTGGCCCTTCTGATCCTGGAGCCCGCCATGCTGTTCACCCTGATCCTACTGTCGCAGGGCACGCTCACGCCGCAGACGCCGCCCGCGCAGCCGCCGCAGAAGGTCGAAACGCACGTGCTCACGGGCGGCGTCGAAGCGCCCGAGCAGCCGCGCAAGGAATCGAGCGCCACGGTCACCACCGGCGAGCGCATCACGCCCGTCTCCGGCATCGGCCACAGCGGGCGCATGACGACACCGGTCGGCAGCCTGGTCAGCGTGCGCGGCCAGGAGGACAACGTCGTGCTCGGCATCGGCCTCGTGACCGGACTCGCGGGCACGGGCGACTCGATCAATGCCGCCAAGCAGCTGCTGGCGAACATGCTGCTGACGCGCAACATCAAGGTCGACCAGCAGTCGCTGGCGACGAAGAACATCGCGATCGTGCAGGTCGAGGCGAGCCTGCCCGCGGGCATCAAGCCCGGCCAGCGCATCGACGTGACCGTCTCCGCCATCGGCGACAGCGTGAGCCTGCAGGGCGGCACGCTGACCTTCACCGAGCTGGCCGACGTCACCGGCCGCACGGTCTACGCCACGGCCTCGGGCCCGATCACGGTCGGCGGCTTCCAGGTCGACGGCCAGGGCGCGAGCGCCAAGAAGAACCACACCACGGTCGGCACGCTGCCCGAGGGCGGCAAGGTCGAGCGCGAGGTGCCGACCTCGCTCGCGAGCGAGAACGGCTGGATCTACCTCGACCTGCGCAGCGGCCAGGATTCGCTCACCAACGTCGTGCGCATCGTGCAGTCGGTCAACGCGCTCTTCCCGGGCTGCGCCGGCGCGCTGCCCGACGGCAAGACGGTCAAGGTGCGCGTGCCCGAGGGCCTGCCCGAGTCCGAGCACGTGGCCTTCCTGAACACGCTCATGCACCAGGAGGTCGAGTCGGAGTCCGTGGCGCGCGTGATCATCAACGAGCGCACGGGCGTGATCGTGATGGGCGGCGACGTGCGCCTGCGCTCCGGCGCGATCGCGCAGGGCGGCCTGACGGTGACGATCGCCGAGACGCCGCAGACCAGCCAGCCCGGCCCGCTCTCGAACGGCACGACGACCACCACGCCGCGCACCGACGTCCAGACGCACGAGGAGAACAAGGCCCTGGTCGTGGTCCCGCAGGCCGTCACGCTGCAGGAAGTCGTCGACGTGCTCAACGTGCTCGGCGCCACGCCGCGCGACCTGATCAGCATCCTGCAGGCCATGGCCCAGGGCGGCATGCTCGTGGCCGAGATCCGGAGGATGTAGATGAGCCCCGCCATCCAGGACTCGACGGCGCGCCTCGCGGCTGGCGCCATGGCCTCGGCCGACACGGGCCGCGAGGCCACGGCGCTGCTCAAGCAGGCGCGCACGGATTCGACGACGCCGGAGGACCAGCAGAAGGCACGCGAGGCCGCGCACCGGCTCGAGGGGCTCTTCGCCACGCTGCTGGTGAAGGAGATGCGCAGCACGCACTCGGCCGGCCTGTTCGGCGAGGGCACCGGCGCCGACGTCTACAGCGGCTGGTTCGACCAGTACCTCGGCGAAGTGCTCGCCAAGCACGGCGAGCTGCACCTCGCGAGCTCGATCGAGAAGTCGATCGGACAGAAGGAGACACCCAAGCCGTGATCCCGATCCAAAGCCTGCTCAATTCGCTCCAGGCCTGGGCCCAGGAGGAACTCGGCGGCCAGCGCCGCATCCAGGCGCTGATCGAGCGCCAGGAACAGGCGCTGTGCGCCAACGACACCAGCGGTCTCTCCGAGGCCACGCAGGCGCTCGAGCCCGAGCTCGCGGCGCAGGCCGAGCGCGTCGAGAAGCGCCGGCGCATCTTTGCCGTCCTGGCCGGCCATTGGCAGGTCGATCCCGAGGCGCTCTCGCTGGCCAGCATTCTGGCGCGCTGCCCCGGGCAGACGGGCCTCGCTGCGCTGCGCACCGAGCTGCACCGTTCGACGACCGAGCTCCTGCGCCGCAACCGGCGCTTCTCGGCGCTAGCCAGCGCGCACCGCCGGCTGGTCGAGGAGCTCGTCGGCGCGCTGCTCGAGATCGGCAACCCCGCGTCCGGCCGCAAGGGCGGGACGCTCGTCGACGCGGAGGCCTGAGCATGCCGCAAATCGGACTCAACATCGGTCTCAAGGCGCTGCTGACGGCGCAGACCGCGCTCGACAACGTCGGGCACAACATCTCGAACGCCGGCACGGCCGGCTACTCGCGCCAGCACGTGCTGATCTCGGCCGACCCGGCCGTGATGATCCGCGGCCTGGCGATCGGCAACGGCGTAAGCGCGCAGCAGATCCTGCGCACGGCCGACGCGCTGCTGCAGCGGCGCCTGGTGCTGCAGCAGTCCTCGATCAGCCAGCTCGACCAGCGCCTGACCGGCATGTCGCAGGTCGAGTCGCTCTTCAGCGAGCCGGGCGACCGCGGCCTGAACACCCTGATGCAGGGCTTCTACTCGGCGCTCTCGAGCCTGTCCTCGAGCCCCGAGGACCTGGTGCAGCGCACCGGCGCGGTGCAGGCTGCGCAGAGCCTGACCGGCCGCTTCAACGAGCTCACCAGCAGCCTGGGGCTCGAGCGCAAGGACAGCGCCAGCCAGGTCGCGGCGCAGGTCGCCCAGGTGAACACGCTGGCCGCGCAGGTCGCCAAGCTCAACCACGAGATCGCGACCTTCGAGAGCAGCGGCGCTCCGGCCAACGACCTGCGCGACCAGCGCGACGAGGCCCTCAAGAGCCTCTCGCAGCTGGTCAACATCAGCACCAACGAGGGACCGGACGGCTACGTGACGGTGCTCACCAACGGCGCGCTGCTGGTGGGCAAGAACAAGGCCTACCAGCTCTCCGCGACGATCGCGGCCGACGGTGCCGTGACGATCCGCGCGGCGAACAACCCCAATCCAGTGCAGGTCAGCGGCGGCAGCATCGGCGGCCTGGTGCACCTCTCGCAGAACTTCGTGCCGGACCTGGTGAACCGGCTCAATGCCGTGGCGCACAGCCTGATCCGCGCCTCGAACCACGCCCACTCGACAGGCCTGCCCGCCAGCGGCCCGTTCCAGTCGCTGACCGGGACCTACAACGTGCAGGACAAGAACGGCAACGGGGACCTCGGCGACGAGCTGCTCTCCAACGCCGGGCTGCCCTTCGACGTCCAGAGCGGCGCGCTGCACGTCAACATGACCACGCGCAGCGACTCCTCGTTCACGAGCACGCGCATCGACATCGATCCGGCCGCGACCACGGTCCAGGACCTGCTCGACTCGCTCAACGCCATCCCGCACCTGAGCGCGAGCCTGGACAGCTTCGGACGCCTGCAGATGACCGCGGACGACGGCTACGGCTTCGACTTCAGCTCGCGCGTCAACCCGCAGCCCGACACCCAGGGCACGCTCGGCGGCGGAGCGGCCTCGCTCGGGACGAGCGGCGACGAGCCCTTCAACCTCGTCAACGGCGACACGCTGGCGATCGCCGGCCCGGCGGGCAGCTTCACGGTCACGCTCGACTCCTCGCAGTTCGGCGACATCACGCAGGCCACGGCGGGCGAGCTCGCGGCCGCCATCAACTCCGATCCCGCCACGGCCACGAACGGCATGCGCGCGGTGGCGCAGGACGGGCACCTGTTCCTGCAGTCGTTGACCACCGGGGCGTCCACGAGTTTCACCGTCAGCGGCGGCAGCGCGCTGAGCTCGCTGGGCTGGACTCCCGGCACGCTCGTCAGCGGCCAGGACACCTCGGTCAACGCGACGCTGAGCGGGACCTATGCCGGCACCACCAACCAGAGCTTCACGCTCGTGCCGAGCGGCGACGGCGAGATCGGGACGACCGCGGGCCTGACCATCGATGTCTACGACTCCTCGGGCCTGCGCCTGACGAGCCTCGACGTGGGCAGCGGCTACCAGCCCGGAACGCCCCTGACGCTCCCGAACGGGCTCAAGATCAGCTTCGGCGTCGGCTCGGTCTCGGCCACCGACCAGGATCGCCTGACGGTCGACGCGCTGGCCGACTCGGACACCGCTCAGTCGCTCGTCGCGCTGGGCATGAACTCGCTCTTCACGGGCACCAACGCCTCCGACATCGCGCTCAACCAGTCGATCGCACTCGATCCGCGCAACCTGGCGGCCTCGGGCACCGGCGCGTTCAGCGACAACGGCGCACTGCGCGCGCTGATCAACACGCGCGACATGACCATGAGCGACCTGGGCGGCGTGAGCACCGGCGAGTACTACGGCAACATCGTGGGCGGCGTCGGCTTCGCGATCGACTCGACGCAGAACGCGCAGCCAGGTCGAGCAGACGCTCTTCGACAGCCTGCAGAGCCGCCGCGAGCAGACCTCGGGCGTCAACATCGACGAGGAGCTGGTCAACATGCTGCAGTTCCAGCAGTCCTTCAGCGCGGCCTCGCGCTACATCACGGTCGTCAACTCCACGAGCGACGAAGTCCTCCGAATGATCTAGGCCATGAACATCCGCCCCACCCAGCACTCCAACTACGAGCTCGTCCGCAGCGGGTTGAACCTGAACCTGGCCAAGCTCATCCGCGCGCAAGAGCAGGTCTCCTCCGGCAAGCGGCTGCTGCGCCCCTCCGACGATCCCATTGCGGCCTCGACCGTGCTCGCGCTGCAGCGCCAGCTGGGCGACGTCTCGCGCTACTCCAAGGCGATCGACTCGGCGCGCCCGCTGCTCGAGCAGGGCATGGGCGCGCTCAACGAGGCCAGCAACATCCTGGTCGAAGTGCGCGGCCTGGCGGTGCAGGGCCTGAACGGCACGCTCAACAGCGTCGACCGCCACGCGCTGGCGCAGGATCTGCGCCTGCTCAAGTCGCGCCTGCTCGAGGTCGGCAACACCAAGCTGGGCGACCGCTACGTATTCGGCGGCACGGCGGCGCAGGACATGCCCTTCACCGAGGCCGACGTCAACGGCCAGCCGCGCGTCGTCTACCACGGCGACTCCGCCTCGCGCACCGTGGCCGTCGGCCCGGGCGTGGACCTGGCGGTCAACATCCCCGGCAACGAGGCCTTCGGGCGCTTCGAGTCCAGCGGCGTGCACTACGTCGGCGCGAGCGGGGTCGCGAGCGGGACCTCCGCCGATGCGGGCACGGGCTACGGCTACATCACCATCCGCCACGACTCGACCAGCGGCGCGATCGGCTCCGGCGTGCAGCTGGCCGGCAGCGGCGCGAACGACACGCTGATCGGGAACCGCAAGCTGACCATCGATGCGGCCGCCGGGACCGTGCAGCTGGGCAGCGGCACGGCGCTGGCGATCCCGGCCGCGAACAGCGCGGACGTGGCCGACTTCACGCTCACCGACGAGCACGGGGCGGTGCTGCACCTCGATTTCACGAACTACGACGGGACGGACTCGACCAGCACGCTGACCGGCAACGGATCGGTCTCGCTCGACGGCACGAACTTCACGGCGCTCGACCTGAACGACGCCAACATGCAGGTCACGGATTCGAACGGCACGGTGCTGCACATCAATGCGACCGGGATCGTGCAGGCGACGACCGACCTGTACTCCTTCGACGGCGCGGTCAACACCTTCGACGTCGTCCAGGGCATGATCGACGACCTCGAGAACAAGGACGGCCTGGACGACAAGCGCCTGCTCGGGCGCCTCTCGGCGCGCCTTTCCGAGTTCGACCGCAACTTCGACAACGTCCAGATCGCCCTGGGCACGCTGGGCTCGCGCTCGCAGCGCATGGATTCGGGCAAGAGCCAGCTCGACGGGCTCTCGATCAGCCTGCAGGGCCTGGTCTCGAACAACGAGGACGTCGACCTCGCGTCGGTGGTCCTGGACATGAACCTCGCACAGCAGACGCTGCAGGTCGCGCAGGCGACAGGTGCGCGCCTGCTGCAGAACTCCCTCCTCAACTACCTGGGCTGATTCCATGGTCGAGAACATCCAGAACAACGGCGCTGTGGGCCGGACGACTCCGGCGGGCGGCACGAAGCCGGCCGCGAGCAGCTCGGGCGCGGCCGCCGGCGTGGCTTTCCATGCACTGCTCGAACGGCTCGAGACGCATGCGCGCGAACTGGAGGTCCAATCGCGCAGCATCGAGAACCCCAAGGACCTGACCGGCGCCGTCGACCGCGCGCACGCCTCCCTGCAGGACGCCCTCTCCCTCAGCGATCATCTGGTCGAGGCGTACCGGGAAGAGCTCGCGCGGAACCAGGCTTCCGCGAAGCCCGGCAGCGGTCCGGCGGCCGGAGGCCGTCCGTGAGCCCCGCGCTGCGGCAGCGCTGCGACGCGGCGCGCGGGCTGATGGAGCGCGTACTGCGCGCGGGCGCCCCGATCGCGCCCGAGTACCCGCTGGTCTTCGGCGGCGCCGAGAGCGCGGGCTTCGTCGTCGACGAGAGCGACGGCGAGGCGCGCTCGGCCTGCGCCCTGCTCGAACGCAACCTGATCGTGCGCGGTCGCACGATCCATGCCGGGCTGATCGGCTCGGTCGCGACCGACCCGCGCTGGCGCGGCCAGGGCCGCTGCTCGGCCGTGCTCGCGGCCGCGGAAGCGGAGCTCGCGCGCCGCGGGGCGCTGCTGGCGATCCTCTGGGGCGACGACATCGAGTACTACGCAAAGCGCGGCTGGCGCCGCATGGGCTGGGAGATCGACTTCGTGATCGCGCCGGCCTGCACGGAGAACCTGCCCGAACCCGCCGGCGTGCGCGAGCGCACGCCCGAGGACGACGGCCAGATCCACGAGCTCTACGAGCGCCATCCCGAACGCGTCCAGCGTTCGCCGGCCGAAACCCGGGCGCTGCTCTCGTGCCCCGACATGGAAGTGCTGGTTGCCGAGCGCTGGGGCCGCATCGCCGGCTACACCTGCATGGGCCGCGGCGCGGACCTGCGCAACGTCGTGCACGAATGGGCCGGCGACGCGCAGGCGCTCTCGATGCTGCTGCGCGAGCATCTTGCGCGGCGCAAGTCGCGCGGCCTCGAGGACAGCCTGTACCTGATCGCGCCGCCCTCGGCCGTGGACGTGGCCGAGCGCCTGACCAAGGCCGGCGCGCAAATGACGCAAGGCGTGGTCGGCCTGGGCAAGATCCTGCGCCCGCTCGAAGCCGGCACGTTGGCCGCCGAACTGCTCGACCGGCGCGGCGGCGTGAGCTGCGCCGGCGCCAGTGCGGACGGCAGCGTGGTCTTCCGCGGTCCCAAGGGGCAGGTGGGCTGCACGAGCGAGGCGCTGCTCGAGCTGCTCTTCGCTCCCTGCGCCGAGCGCGCGATGGCCGAAAACATCGGCGGCCAGCTCGGCGTGCCGGCCGTGGAGCTGCCGCTGACGCCCTTCCTCTGGGGCCTCGACTCGATCTAGAGCCTGCTCGCGCTCAGCGCGCGTAGTTCGCCGGGAACATGCGCCGCTCGACGGCCTCGATCACGATGTGCAGCACCTTGATGTGCACTTCCTGGATGCGGTCGGAGGTCGTGGCGCGCGGCACGACGATCGCGACGTCGACCAGCTCACGCGCCTTGCCGCCGCCCTTGCCGAGCAGGCCGACCGTGACGATGCCCTTCTTCTTCGCGGCCTCGATCGCGGCCAGGATGTTCGGGCTCGAGCCCGAGGTGCTGATCGCGACCAGCAGGTCACCCGGCTTGCCGTAGGCCTCGACCGAGCGCGCGAAGACTGCCTCGAAGCCGAAGTCGTTGGCGATGCAGGTGAGCTGGCTCGCGTCGCTGAACGCGAGCGCCGGGAGCGCGGCACGGTCGCGCGCGGAAGCGGCCGGTCCACTCCTCGGCGAAGTGCATCGCGTCGCACATGCTGCCGCCGTTGCCGCAGGCCATCAGCAGGCCGCCGCGCTCGAGCGTCGCCGCGGCGCGCTCCACGAACTGCCGCACGCCGTCCAGACAGGCCGGCTCGGAGAGGAAGGCGCTCAGCGTGGCCTGCGCCTCCTCGAAGGCCGCGCGCACGGGGTCGGCGTGGGTCATGCGCCGATTGTCCACGCGCCGCGGGGCCTGCTCAACAGCCGCGCCCGGAAACGGGTGGCCGTCCCCGGGCGCGGGCTTCGAACGGGCTGTGCTCAGCGCAGCTTCGTCTCGCCGCGCTGGAGCACGACGAAGCGCTCGCCGCGCTCGCCGAGCACCTGCAGGCGCGCTCTCTTCCCGGCCTCGCGCAATCGGGCGGCGCACTCGTCCACGTCGCGCACGTTCGTGCCCCCGATGGCCAGGATCTGCTCGCCCGCCACGAGGCCCGCGCGTTCGGCCGGACTCGCGGGCTCGACCTCGGTGATCTTCACGCCGTCCTGGTCGAGCAGCGACAGCCCCCACTCGCCCGATTCAGCCGGCTGCACTTCGGCCCGCTGGCCCGGCTCCTCCTGCTGCCTGGCGCGAGCGGCGATTTCGGCCTCCAGCGTGCGCTCCTTGCCCGCGCGCAGCACGACCAGCTCGACCTTCGTGCCGGGTGCGACCTGCGCCACGCGCTCGCGCAGCACCTTCGAGCTCTCGATCTTCTGGCCGTCGAGCTTGCGCACGACGTCGCCCGCTTCGAGGCCGGCCTTCTGCGCCGGGCTGCCGGGCAGGACCTGCGCCACGAGCGCGCCGCGCGCGTCTGCGAGACCGAAGGAGGCCGCGAGGTCCGGGGTCAGGGCCTGCAGCGAGACGCCCAGCCAGCCGCGCTCGACGTGCCCGTTGGATTCGAGTCCGCGCAGCACGGACTGCACGGTCGAGCTCGGGATCGCGAAGCCGATGCCGTCGGAACCGCCGGAGCTGGAGTGGATCGCGGTGTTGATGCCGACCACCTGCCCGTCGAGGTTGACCAGCGGGCCGCCGCTGTTGCCCGGGTTGATCGAGGCGTCGGTCTGGATGAAGTCCTCGTAGGCGGCGATGCCCACGTCGCTGCGGCCCTTGGCGCTGACGATGCCCGAGGTGACCGTATGGTCGAGGCCGAAGGGGTTGCCGACCGCGAGCACCCAGTCGCCGGGCTCGAGCTCGTCGCTCGAGCCGAAGCGCGCCGCCTGCAGTCCGCTGGCGTCGATGTGCAGCGCCGCGAGGTCCGTGTCGCTGTCCACGCCCAGCAGCCGGGCCGGGAACTTGCGCCCGTCGCCCAGCGTGACCTCGAAGTCGCTGGCGTCCTTCACGACGTGCGAGTTGGTCACGATCGTGCCGTCGGCGTCGACGATCACGCCGCTGCCCTGGCCGGTGAAGTCGGGATGGTCGCGCAGGAGCGGCGCCCCGCCCTGCCCGTCGGGCTGCAAGAAGCGGTGGAAGAAGTCCTGGGGCGCGCCCTGCGAGCCCATGCGGATCATCTGGCCACGGTGCTGCGCGACGATGCCCACGACGGAGGGCGAGATGGTCTTCGCCGCCTGGCGGAAGGCCAGCGACATGGCGCGCGCGGCTTCGACCGGGCTGGGCCCGTTGCCGCCGGCCGTGGCGGCGGGTTGTGCGCTGAAGGCGATGGCGACGCCGGCAACGGCCAGGGAGAGGAAGAGACAGGTGCGGATGCTGGTCTCGGTCTTCATGATGCTGCGCCTACGCACGGGAGCGGCGTGGCGTGAGCGCGCTTTTCCGAGCGCCGTTCGCACGTCAAACTCGGCAGCCAGGAGGATCGAGGTACCAGGATGTCCGGAACAGGAGCCAACGACTGCGGCTGCGGCCCCGTAGGCTGCACCCCGCCCACGCGGCGCGAATTCGTTTCGCTGCTCGGGCTCTCGGCCGCAGGCTTCCTCGCCGGGCCCTTCGAGATCGGCGAGATCGGCCAGAACCTCGTCCCCGAGGACAAGAAGTTCACGAAGGACTGGCGCGCCTCGCTGACCGCACGCGGCAGCGCGACGGAGTACCGCCTCTCGCGCGGCGAGCTCGACTTCATCGGCATGCCGATCGGCGGCATCACGACCGGCCAGCTCTACATCGGCGGCGACGGACGCCTCTGGCTCTGGGACATTTTCAACCTGCCGCCTTCGGCCGAGGCGCGCAACAGCTCGGGTCCGCACTATGCCGCGCCGCAGAAGCCCTCCTCGCCGCTCGCGCAGGGTTTCGCGCTGCGCGTGCAGTCCGACAGCGGCACGCAAGTGGCGACGCTCGACCGCCAGGGCTTCGCGGAGATCGTCTTCCGCGGCCAGTACCCGGTCGCCTTCGTGGAGTACCGCGACGGCACCAAGCCCATCGACGTCGACCTGACCGCCTACTCGCCCTTCGTGCCGCTCGAACTCGAGAGCTCCAGCCTGCCGGCGACGATCTTCGAGTTCCGCGTGCGCAACAAGACGGCCGAGAAGCTGGTGGTCGAGCTCGCAGGCTGGCTCGAGAACGCCGTCTGCCTCGCGAGCGGCCGTGCCGGCGAGGTGCTGCGCTCGAACGAGCTCGTGCGCGGCTACGAACTCTCGCTGCTCACCTGCTCCGCGCGCGGCGTGCCCAGGGCCGATCCGCAGGCCAAGCCCTACGTCGCGGAAGACCAGCCCGACTTCGGCACGCTCGCGCTGGCGCTGATCGAGGGCGAGGGCGACGTGTTCGGCTCCGCGGATGCGCACGTGCCGGTGTTCGAGTCCGCGTTGCAGGACTTCGACCCGGTCAACGGCCCGCAGGACAAGACGCGCGTCGCGCGCGAGGACGTGCCCTTCCCCGAGCGGCTCGTCGGGGCCGTGGGCACGCGCATCAAGCTGCGTCCGCACGGCGAGACGACGGTGCGCTTCGTGCTCGCCTGGCGCTTCGACGGCCTGTGGCGCGAGGCGCTGGACTTCCTGCCAGGGATCGGCGAGCGCCGCCGGCAGTACGGCAGGCGCTTCGCCGACGCGGGCGCGGTCGTGCAGCACGTCTGGAGGCTCTACTCGATGCTGCGCGGCGCGACCTTCGCCTGGCACGAATGCTGGTACGGCGGCACGCTGCCCTGCTGGCTGATCGAACGCACACTGGCCAGCGCCTCGACGCTCGCGACCTCGACCTGCCTGCGCTTCGACGACGGCCGCTTCTACGGCTGGGAGGGCGTGGGCTGCTGCGCCGGCACCTGCACCCACGTCTGGCACTACGCGCAGGCCGTCGCGCGCCTCTACCCCGAGATCGAGCGCCGCCAGCGCGAGAGCGTCGACTACGGGCCTTCCTTCCACGCCGAGACCGGACAAGTCGACTACCGCGGCGAAGCGGCGCGCGAGTTCGCGGTCGACGGACAGGCGGGCACGATCCTGCGCGTCTACCGCGAGCACCAGCTGAGCGCCGACGACAAGTTCCTGAAGCGCATCTGGACGCGCGTGAAGCGCTCGATCGAACGCCTGATGGAGCTCGATCCCGACGGCGACGGGATCCTCACGGCGCGCAGTACAACACGCTCGACGCGGCCTGGTACGGCGAGATCGCCTGGACCAGCACGCTCTACCTCGCGGCGCTGCGCGCGGGGGCCGCGATGGCGCGCGAAGCCGGAGGTGCCGAGGAGTTCGCGGCGAAGCTCGACGCGATCGTCGAGCAGGGCAGCGCCAACCTCGTCGCGCGCCTCTACGACGGCGAGTACTTCGTCCAGCACCCCGACCCCGCGCATCCCGAGGCGAACAGCACCAACGCCGGCTGCCACATCGACCAGGTGCTGGGCGAGAGCTGGGCGCGCCAGGTCGGCCTCGCGCGCGTCGTGCCGCAGCAGGAATGCCTCTCCGCGCTGCGCGCGCTCTACCGCTACAACCTGACGCCCGACGCGGGCGCGTACCGCGACGGGATGAAGGCGATCCAGGGCGGACGCTGGTACGCCATGCGCGGCGAGGGCGGCCTGTTGATGTGCACCTTCCCCAAGGGCGGCGCCGAACAGGCGACCGGCAAGGGCGGCGAGGCCTGGGCCGCGAGCTACTTCAACGAGTGCATGAGCGGCTTCGAGCACCAGGTCGCGGGGCACATGCTCTACGAGGGGCTGGTCGAGGAGGGCCTGGCGGTCGAGCGCCTGATCCACGACCGCTACCACGCCGCGCGCCGCAATCCCTGGAACGAGGTCGAGTGCGGCGACCACTACGCGCGCGCCATGGCGAGCTACGGCGCATTCCTCGGCGCGCTGCGGATTCGAGTACCACGGACCGAAGAGGCACCTCGGCTTCGCCCCGCGCATCCGGCCCGAGGATTTCAAGGCCGCGTTCACGGCCGCGGAGGGCTGGGGCACGATCGAACAGCAGCGCGAGGCGGGCAAGAAGCAGACGCAGCGCATCCTCGTGCGCCACGGCCAGCTGCGCCTGCGCACGCTGGCCTTCGAACTCGAGCAGGACTTCCCCAAGCTGCGCGTGAACACGCTCGGCAAGAGCCCGATCAAGGTCGAAGCCGAGCCGCTGCAGCGGCCGCTCGTGCCCGGCGTGCTCGGCCTGCGCGCGCTGGTGAAGCTCAAGTGGGAGATCGTGCTCGCGCTCGACACCTGGCTCGAGATCGAGTTCAGCGCCTGAGCTCGAGCACCTCGCCGGCCCGCAGCGTGCGCTCGATGCGCTCGGCGCCGGACTCGAGCACCAGCGGTCCGGCGACGCCGGCGCGAATCTTCGCGTGGCGCAGCTTCCCACCGCTCCACTCGATGTCGACCTCGAAGCCGCCGCGCGCACGCAGGCCGCGCACCGAGCCCGCGCTCCACTCCTTCGGCAGCGCGGGCAGCAGGCGCACGACGCCGCCGTGGCTCTGCACGAGCATCTCGGCGATGCCCGCGCAGGCGCCGAAGTTCCCGTCGATCTGGAACGGCGGGTGCGCGCAGAAGAGGTTCGGATACGTCCCGCCGCGCTGCATCACGATCCCGTGCTCGATCGAAGGCCGCATGAGCGTCTTCCAGAGCCCGAATGCGTGCTCGCCGTCACCGAGGCGCGCCCAGAAGGCGATCTTCCAGGCCAGCGACCAGCCCGTGCCCTCGTCGCCGCGCAGCTCGAGCGTCTTCTTCGCCGCGTCGCGGAGGTGCGCGTCGTCCGCGATCTCCTCGCCCGGGTAGAGCGCGTAGAGATGCGAGACGTGGCGGTGGTGCGGCTCGCTGTCGGCGTAGTCCTCGAGCCACTCCTGCACGTCGCCCGCGGCGCCGACCTGCACCGGCGCGAGCCGCGCGCGCGCCGCCTCGAGATCGGCACGGAACTCGGCGTCGACGCCGAGGATGCGGCTCGCTTCGATCACGTTGCCGAAGAGCTCGCGCACGAGCTCCTGGTCGATCGTCGGGCCCATGCAGGTGTGTCCGACGCGGCCGTCGGGCAGTACGTAGCCGTGCTCGGGCGAGTTCGAGGGCGCGGTGACGAGCCAGTGGTGCTTGGGTTCCTCGATCAGGATCGCGCGGTAGAACTGCGCCGATTCCTTCATGGCGGGATAGGCGCGCGCGAGGAACGTCTCGTCGCGGCCGTAGTCGTAGTGCTCCCAGAGGTGATCGGCGAGCCATGCTCCGCCGCTCATCGTCGAGCCCCAGCCGGCGTCCTCGCCCGGCGCGGTGAAGCCCCAGACGTTCGTGATCACATGTGCGACCCAGCCCGGCGCGTCGTAGTAGGCCTTCGCGGTCGCGGCGCCCGGCTTGCGCAGCGAGTCGACGAGATCGAAGAGCGGCTCGTGGCACTCCGCGAGGTTCGCGACCTCGGCCGGCCAGTAATTCATCTGCACGTTGATGTCGAGGTGGTAGTCGCCGTTCCAGGGCGTCTGCACCTCTTCGGCCCACAGACCTTGCAGATTCGCGGGCAGACCGCCTGGCCGCGACGAGCTCATCAGCAAGTAGCGCCCGTAGTGGAAGTCGAGCGCCGCGAGCGCAGGATCGTCACCGCCCTTCTCCAGGCGCTCGAGCCGCTGGTCGGTCGGGATCGACAGCACCTCTGCCGGCGACTCGAGCTCGAGCGCGCAGCGGTCGTAGATCCTGCGGTGCTCCTCGACGTGCGCGCGGCGCAGCTCGTCGTAGGAGACGTTCTCCGCGCGCGCGAGGCGCATCAGGGCCAGAGCGGACGCGTCGTCCGCGCGCGAAGTCGCGCTCGCCACACGGATCACGGCCGAATCGGCTCCTTCGACGGACGTGCCGAACTGATCCAGGAGGCGCCCGCCGCTGAGTTCGATGCTCGCGCACACTGCATACGAGACGCTCGGCAGGCGACCCTCGAGCAGGATCACGGGCCGCTTGCCCGGCACGCAGTAGCGGATCCGCGTGCAGTCCTGCCTTCCGAGCCCCATCCTGAAACTCAGCGCGCCGGGCCGCAGGCTGCGCATGCGCACGACCAAGACTTCATGCGGCTTCGAAACGAAGCACTCGCGCTCGATCTGCACACCGTCGCGCGTGTAGCTCGTGCGCACGATGCCCGTGCGCAGGTCGAGCTCGTTGCGGTAGTCGTCGGCGCCCGTGCGCAGCGCCACCTCGCGCGCCATGTGCCCCTCACCACCGCCGTTCGCGACGTTGACGACCAGCAGGTTCGCGCCCGCGTGTAGCTTGCCGCGCACGTCGAAGGAGAAGGGCCTCGACCAGTCGTTGGTGCGGCCGAGGAGTTCGCCGTTGAGCAGGATCTCGCCCTCGTCGTCGATGGGGGAGAAGTCGAGCTTGCGCGCGCGCTGGGCCCAGTCCGCGGTGACGTCGACGGAGCAGCGAAACAGCGCACTCGAGAAAGGCAGCACGTCGAAGGCGTCGGACTTGTCCACGAGCGGCCAATCGCGGCCGTCGTCCTGCGCCGTGATCGAAGCGCCGGCCGGCGCGCGTCGCCAACCGACGAGGCCGGGAGGGTCCCCGCCGGGGAACTCGATCCACAGCTCGCCGAGCACCTGGTAGCAGCCGTAGGGCTCGTTCGCGCCATTGCCCTGGCCCGAGCCTGCGCCGGCGCAGGTGAAGTGTTCGGAGAGCAGCGTCTCCGCCTCGAGGTTCCTGCCTTCGAGCAGCAGCCGGCGGATCTCGGGCAGGTACTCGTGCGCGTCGGCGCGATCTGGATTCTGCACCGATCCCGACCAGAGACCGATCTCGTTCAGCACGATGCGCTCGCGATCGACCCCGCCGAAGACGAGCGCTCCCATCGTGCCGTTGCCCAGCGGCAGCGCGCTCGTGAGGTGCTCGGCCGGGTGGTCGAGCCAGATCACGTGCGCGGCATCCGAGCTCCCGCGGACCGCCGTGCAGCTTCCGAGGACGAGCGCAAGCGCCGCGAACGCCCTCACAGCTTCCCGTACGCCTCTTCCGCGGCCTTCACCACGTGGTCGATCGCCGCGTCGTCGTGCGCGCTGGAGATGAACCACGCTTCGAAGGGCGAGGGGGGGAGCAAGACGCCGCGCTCGAGCATGGCGTGGAAGAACTTCGTCCACTTGGCGCGGTCGGTCTTCATCACCAGCGCGAGGTTTGTCACGGGCACGTCCGAGAGATACGGGCAGAGCATCGCGCCCTGCCGCCCGACGTGGATCGCGACCTTGTTCTTCTTCGCGGCGGACTCCAGGCCCGCCTGCAGGCGCGCGCTCTGGCGCTCGAGCCTGGCGTAGAAGCCCGGTTCGTCGGTGGCGCGCAGCGTCGCGAGGCCGCCGGCGACCGCGAGCGGGTTGCCCGAGAGCGTGCCGGCCTGGTAGACGTCGCCCGCGGGCGCGATGCGCGACATCAGGTCGGCGCGACCGCCGTAGGCGCCGACCGGCAGGCCGCCGCCGATCACCTTGCCCAGCGTGATCAGGTCCGGGCGCACGCCGCAGAGCTCCTGGTAGCCGCCGCGCGCGACGCGGAAGCCGGTCATCACCTCGTCGAAGATCAGCAGCGCGCCATGGTGATCGCAGAGCGCGCGCAGGCCCTCGAGGAAGCCCGGCACCGGACGCACGAGGCCGACGTTGCCCGCGACGGGCTCGACGATCACGCAGGCGATCTCCTTGCCGCGCTGTCGAGAACAGCTCTTTGACGCTGCCGAGGTCGTTGTACTGCGCGACGAGCGTCAGCGCGGCCAGCGCCGCGGGCACGCCGGGCGAGTCGGGCGCGCCCTGCGTCAGCGCGCCGGAGCCGGCCTTGACCAGGAACGAGTCCGCGTGGCCGTGGTAGCAGCCGTCGAACTTGAGCACGAGGTCGCGCTTCGTGGCCGCGCGCGCGAGGCGCAGCGCCGCCATCGTCGCCTCGGTGCCCGAGTTGACCAGGCGCACCATCTCGGCCGGCCGGACGCGCGCGTGGATCTCGCGCGCCATCTCGAGTTCGCCCTGCGTGGGAGCGCCGAAGGCCGTGCCCTTCTCGACCGCGGCGTGCAGCGCGGCGGAGACGCGCGCGTCGGCGTGGCCGAGGATCAGCGGGCCGTAGCTGAGCACGAGGTCGACGTACTTGTTGCCGTCGACGTCGGTGACCCAGGCACCCGAGCCGTGCGCGACGTGCACCGGCGTCCCGCCGACCGAGCGGTAGGCGCGCACGGGGCTGTTGACGCCGCCGGGAATGAGCTTCTGGGCCTCGCTGAAGATCGCCTGCGACCGGGTCAGGTTGGGCATGCGCCCATCATACGGAACACGGCATTCTTCTCCTCGATTCGAGGCGAGCACACGCACGACCCACGGCGGCGCACCGAATCGGGGAGAAGAATGCCGTGTTCCGTATCAGGTCAGGAAGCGCTCTTCGTTCGGGCTGCCCTTGCGCAGCTCGTCGATGCGGAAGACCAGGCGCGCCTGTTCCTTGCGCAGTCGGGCAAGCTCGTCGGCGTGCGGACCGGGAGAGACGTCGCCGCCGGCGGTGCTCGCGAGGCGCTGGACGCAGGCGATTTCCTCCAGCAGGACGCCGAGCTCGCGCTCGAGACGCAGCACTTCCTCCGCAGGCGACTCCTTCAGCGGCACCGAGGCCTCGACCACGCGCAAGTGCTCGTCGATGCGCTCGACGGCGCCGCGCAGGAGCTGCAGGGCGGTGAGGATCTCCTGCACCATGGACTCGGGAACGGGCGCGGGGAGCGGTGCGCGGACGCCGGAACCGTGGCGCTGGCGGCGGTGGGCGGGAAGGCCACGCGTCGAAAACTCCTGGCCGCACTCGGGACAGGGAACGCGCGACGAAGGCTCGGGGGACATCCGGGGGGATCCTCTTCCGGGACCTATCGTCCAGCCCCCCACGGAACTGAAATGTGGCTCGGGAACGCGCCCCGATCCCGGCGCGGCCGGCTTCAGCGCAGCAGCTTCGCGACCTCGCGGGCGTAGTACGTGAGGATCATGCTCGCGCCGGCGCGCTTGATCGAGAGCAGCGACTCGAGCATCACGCGCTCCTCGTCGATCCAGCCCTTCTGGCCGGCGGCCTTGATCATCGCGTACTCGCCGGAGACCTGGTACGCCGCGAGCGGCACGTCGAAGGCCTTCTTCAGGCGCTGCAGCACGTCGAGATAGGGCAGCGCGGGCTTGACCATCAGGATGTCGGCGCCCTGCTCGATGTCCATGCGCGCCTCGCGCAGGCCCTCCTCGGCGTTGGCGGGGTCCATCTGGTAGGTCGAGCGGTCGCCGAAGGCCGGCGCGGAGTCCGCGGCGTCGCGGAACGGGCCGTAGAAGCCGCTGGCGTATTTCACCGCGTAGGAAAGAATCGACGCATCGACGTGGCCGACCTCGTCGAGCGCGTTGCGGATCGCCGCCACCGCGCCGTCGAGCATGCCGCTGGGCGCGAGCACCTGCGCGCCCGCGTCGGCCAGCGAGATCGCCTGCAACTCGAGATTGGGCAGCGTGGCGTCGTTGTCGAGCTGGCCCTCCGGGGTCAGCACGCCGCAGTGGCCGTGGTCGGTGTACTCGCAGAAGCACAGGTCGGCCATGCGCAAGAGCGAGGGCGCAGCGCGCTCCACGGTCTCCAGGGCGCGCTGCACGATGCCGTCGGGCGCCCAGGCGATGCGCCCCTCGGGGTCCTTCTGCTCGCGCGGCGGGACGCCGAAGAGGATCAAGGCGGGCACGCCCAGCTGCTCGGCGCGCTTGGCGGTCTCGCTCAGGCGGTCGAGCGACTCGCGGTACACGCCGGGCATGGAAGAAACTTCCTGGTAGACGTTCGAGCCCTCGACCACGAAGAGCGGCAGGATCAGGTCGTCGCGCGAGAGCGCCGTCTCGCGTACCAGGCGCCTCAAGGCCGGGTGCGAGCGCGTGCGGCGCGGCCGGCGCACCAGGTATTCGGGCGGGAGCGGCGGGGCCTCCTCGGCAGGGCCGAAGTTCTCACCGGGCGAGTAGTTCATGGGCTGGAGCGCAGGTCGATGTGCTGGAGTGCGACGGTGAACGAGCTGCTCGTGGGCTCGGGCAGCGAGATGATATCGAAAAACGGCAGGGCTTTCCCGGACAGCAGGGCCTGCAGCGTGGTCGGCCCGATGCCCAGCGCGCGCCGCACGCGTGGCTCGTTGCCGAGGTCGGCCCAGGCCTGCACGGCGCTCGGGCTGGCGAAGAAGACCAGCTCGCATTCGGGCGGGCGCTCGGCCGCCCCGCGCGGGCGGTTCGTGTAGGCGATCGGGTCCTCGACCGCGAGGCCGACCTTGCGCAACTCGCGCGCGAGCTCGTCGCTCCGGTCGCCGCGCGGCCAGAAGAGGCGCGCAGGGCGCGGGTTCTCTGCCAGCAGCTCTTCGCGCAGCACTTCCGCGCTCGGATGCCAGTCGATCGCGCCCGTGAAGCCCAGCGCGCGCAGGCGGCCGACGCTGCGCTGGCCGACGACCGAGCAGGGCAGCGTGCGCAGCGCGGGCACGCGCGCCGCGAGCGCCTCGAGGAAGGCCACGGCGTGCGCGCTGCTGATGCACAGGTGCTCGGGCAGTTGTCGCGCGATCGAGAGCGCGAGCGCCTCGTCGGGCAGGCGTTCCTCGATCACGAGC
Source organism: uncultured Planctomycetota bacterium (assembly GCA_963829015.1). Classification (GTDB taxonomy): domain Bacteria; phylum Planctomycetota; class UBA1135; order UBA1135; genus JADJLZ01. Next base: position 896,389 of record CAWHGR010000003.1, read on the forward strand.
AGCGGCCAGGCGAGACCTTCCCAGCCCGCCTCGCGTGCGGCCGCGCACCACTCGTCGAGCTGCTCGACGGGTCCGGTCACCAGCACGCGCGGCGTCTGCATCTCACGTAGCGGCGCGCGCGCTGTCGATCAGCCGCTTCGCGCCGCGCGCAGTGAGGCGCTGGGCCAGCTCGCGTCCGATGCGCACGGCCTCGTCGGCCGTGCCCACGAGCGACTCCTCGATGCACTCCTGGCCGTCGAGCGAGAGCACGCAGGCGCGCAGCGCCAGCGCATTCTCGCGGCAGCGCGCCTGCGCGCCGACCGGCGCGTTGCAACCGCCGTGCAGGCCGGCGAGCAGTGCGCGCTCGGCCAGCGCCTCGCGCAGGGACTGCTCGTCGGTGATCGCCGCCAGGCGCTGCTGCGCCTCGGCGTCGTCGGAGCGGCAGGTCAGTCCGACGATGCCCTGGCCCACGGCGGGCAGGAAGTGCTCGAGCGGGAGCACCTCGCTGATGTGCTCGTCGAAGCCCAGGCGCACCAGGCCCGCGCGCGCCATCAGCAGCGCTTCGGCCTCGCCGCGCGCGAGCTTGGCCAGGCGCGTGTCGACGTTGCCGCGCATGCCGACGATCTCGAGATCGGGCCGCAGTCGTTTGAGCATCGCGATGCGCCGCACCGAGCCCGTGGCGACGCGCGCGCCACGCGGCAGGTCCGCGAGGTGCTTGCCTTCGCGCGAGACGAGCACGTCCTCCACCGGTCCGCGCGCGAGCGTGCCGGCCAGGACGAGCCCGTCGGGCAGGCTCGTGGTCATGTCCTTCAGGCTGTGCACGCCGCAGCGCGCGCGGCCGGAGAGGATCGCGTTGTCGACCTCGGCGGTGAAGATGCCGGTGCGGCCGAAGCGCGCGAGCTCGCTCTTCTGGTCCGCGTCGCCGCTCGACTCGACGATCAGGAGCTCGACCGGCTGCTCGGGGCGCGCGGCCAGCAGGAGTTCGCGCGTGCGCGTCGCCTGCCAGAGCGCGAGCTTGCTGCCGCGCGTGGCAATCGTGAACGGGGTCTGGGCGGACATGGGGGAGGAAGAGGATAGCGGGCCGGGGCCATCCCTACCCAGTACGACCACCTGGACGGTTAGGCCCCGCCCTCCGCTAGGATCTTCGCTGCCCTTGCCGCGTGCGGTTTTCCAGCGGTTCATTGGCCGTGGGCCGGCACGCATGGCGCCTCCGGGGCAGGCGAGTCTTCTGGGCCTGGCTCGGCCGAAAGGGAGGGAATCGAGATGAGCTTGGATGCAGCGCAGCGCCGCCTTTGTGATCGGTCGCGGACCGCGCTCGCGCTCGCCGGCGTGCTGATCCTCGCGAACTGCGGCGGCGGCGGCGGCAGTTCCGGACCCGCAGCGGACACCCAGGATCCGACTATGCCGGACTCGCTGACGGCGGTGGCGGACTCGCCGGTGACGATCCGCGTGAGCTGGAGCGCGTCCGCGGACGACGTCGGCGTCGCGGTCTACGACGTGAGCAGGGACGGGATCCTGCTGGTGAGCGTCACGACCACCTCCACCGTCGACTCCGGCCTCCTGCCGGGCGTCGAGCACTGCTACTCCGTGTCGGCGCGCGATGCGGCGGGAAACGTCTCCGCGGCGAGCCCGAGCGCCTGTGCCACGCCGGTGAACCTCGCGCCCGAGGCGGCGCTGTCGGCGCCCGTGAGCGAGCTCACGAACGTGGACGTGACCTTCGACGCGAGCGCAGCGCAGGATGCGGATGGCACGATCGTGCAGTACGCCTTCGACTTCGGAGACGGCAGCGCGCCGCAGCTGCTCGGCACTCCGACGGTGGCCCACGCCTATGCCTCGTCGGGGACCTATGCAGTCCGCGTGACCGTCACCGACGACCTCGGCGCGAGTGACGACGCGGCCGTCGAGGTGATCATCGGGATCAAGCTCTCGGCACCGGTGAACATCTCCAGGACCGCCACGATCTCGCAGGGCGCGAACGCGTGCCGCGCGAGCGACGGATCCATCGACATCGTCTGGGAGGAGTACGGCGTCGACCTGCTCTTTGCGCGCTCCACCGACGGCGGCCAGAGCTTCACGTCGCCCGCGTACGTGATCGACCCGTACAGCTACTGGGGCTCGCACAACGACTACTCCGCCGGCCAATTGAAGGTCCTCGAGGCAGGCGGGACGATCCACGTGGCCGCCACGCTGTTCGACCTCCTGTCCGGGGACGCCGAGATCTTCCACCTCGCGTCCGGCGATCACGGCGCCAGCTTCGGCGATCCCGTGCCGGTATCCACGTTCGACGCTTTCAACTCGTACGCTTCCGCGATCGACGCGGAGGGGGACGGCACGCTGTCGATGGTGTGGAACGATCTGAACCTGGTCACTGGGCAGACTGCAGTCAGGTACGGCCGCTCCGTCGATGACGGCGCGCACTTCTCGGTGCCGACCACCATGAGCGCGCCCGCCTACCCAGTCGAGTGTGCGCAGGTGCTCTGGTCCACGAACGACGTGCTCGCGCTGTGGACGGCCGGGATGTTCGGCACGGAGCAGATCCTCGCCGCCCGCAGCGTCGATCACGGAGCCTCGTTCGGCACACCGATCGACGTCGATCAGGATCCGGGAAAGTCCTGGTGTGCGAACGTGGTGCGTGACGAAGGCGGAACGGTCTACGCGGTCTGGACGGAGGGGGACTTCTTCGTCAACACGCGCATCCTGTTCGCGCGCTCCACCGACCGCGGTGCGACGTTCAGCACGCCGGTGACGCTGTCCGCGCCGGAGAAGATCGCGGACTATCCGTCGATCGAGGTCGGCGACGGCCGGCTGGTCGTGAGCTGGGCGTATCTGCAGATCGCTGCGCCTGCCGAGGCGTATCTCAGCGCGTCGACGGACGGCGGCACGACCTTCTCCTCCCCGCTCGAGATCCCGCCGGCCGCGATCGGAGGCGGCTCGTACGAGGTGATCCCGTGCGACGCGACCCACATCGGCCTGCTCTGGTGGAGCCCGCCTGCGCCGGGCGAGTGGTCGGACATCTACTTTGCGCGCGCGGAGCTCTCGGTCCCCTGAGAGATCGACGGCGGAGGCCGAGGCTTCAGATTGCGTTGGGCCCCGGTCCCCACGCGAAGCTCCACTGCTGGTAGGCTGGTTCCAGTGTCATCCGTTTGGATGCCCTGTGCCTTCCCGGCTTCGAACCATCCGAATCACTCGCCTGCCACGACGGAGGCGCATACAACACCAGGAGTCATTCCGTGCACTTGATCCGCTCGTCCGCCCTGCTTCGCTCGCTTGCCCCGATCCCCGCGTGCTGTGCTCTCGCCGCGCTCACGACACAGGCCGCGGCCCAGTCCGTACTTCTCCAGCCGACGTCGCCCGGGGTCACGCAGGTCGGGAACACGAACATCAGCGGGAGGATGATCGCCGAGAGTCTCTTCATCAGGAAGAAGCTCATCTGCGGGGGCACGATCCTCACGAAGCGAATGGATGCGGTGAGCACCGTGGCTGGCGAGGACGCCATCGATGCCCGCAGCTCGGTGAACGGCACCTATGGTGTTGTCGCAGGCGAAAGGGGGCTCTGGGGTTGGGCGACGGGTGGCGCTTTGCACCCGTATGGTGTCGGAGTCCAGGGCGAGTCGTCGGCCATCTCCGGCTACGGCGTCCTCGGCATGTTCGGCCCTACGAGCAGCCTCAATCTCAACCTCTATGCCGGCGTCTGGGGCGATTCGGCCAGCTCCATCGGCGTCCTCGCGACCACGGGCGACACAACCTTGCCAGCCGGCTTCGGGGTCTGCGGGATGCGGAGCGTGATCGGCGCCACGATGCCGATCTTCCCCAGCGCAGGAAAAGGACTCTGGGGAGATTCCGCAACTCAGATCGGCGTCGGCGGATCGTCGGACACCGGCAACGGAGTGGTGGGGGTGAGCAGCACAGGAATCGGCGCCCAGGGCTACTCCGTGTCGGGTTACGGAGTGAAGGGTGAGAGCAACACAGGCATCGGCGTGCGCGGCTACTCCGGGTCAGGCCTGGGGCTGGAGGGCAGGAGTGACAACTCCATCGGCATCAGCGGGAGCAGCGGGGCGGGCATCGGCATCTTGGCGACCGGCAATCCGGCCCTGCAGGCCGACGGCCCCGTCGTGATCAATGGATACTTGAACGTCAACGGCAACCTGGGCGTCAGCGGCACAAAGAACTTCGTCATCGACCACCCGCTCGATCCGGAGCACAAGACGCTCACGCACTTCTGCACGGAAGGCGCGGAACCGCTGAACAACTACAGTGGCAACGTCGTGACCGACGCGAGCGGGGGCGCGGTCGTGACCCTGCCAGAGTGGTTCGAGGCCATCAACCGCGACGTCCGGTACCAACTTACGGTCGTCGACGAGCGCGACGGCGCCGACTTCGTGCAAGTCAAGGTTGCCCAGAAGGTCCTCGACCACAAGTTCAGGATCAGGACGAGCGCGCCGAACATCGAGGTCTCCTGGCAAGTCACCGGCGTGCGCAACGACGCGTGGGTGCGCGCACACCCGTGCGTCGTCGAGCAGCTGCGGGAAGCACCCCTGTCGCCGTCGAAGTGAGGCCCTTTCCCCAACACCCCATCCCCCTTGACTGAATCCGACACCTCGCGGTCAACTGCCCGTGTTCACTGACCCCGTGTCCACCGAAACGGGGGAAGGTCAGTGCGGACATGGGGGAGGAAGAGGATAGCGGGCGAGGGCGGATCACACCCAGCGCGGCTCAACGGGGTTCGAGGTCGAACGCGACCTCGCCGCCACCGGCGGGCCAGGCGATCGCTTGCCAGCCCTCCAGCGCGATCCGCGTCGCGCCCTGCGTGCCCGCGTGCGCGTGGCGAAAAAGGCGCCAGGATGCGAGCTGCCGATTCTGTCCCGGCTCGACGATCGGCACGTCGCGCGGCTCGCCTGCCGGCCGGGCCGGCGGGACGGGCGGCAGCGTCGCGAGGCGCTGCGCGAGCGACACACTCTCGCCCTGCGCGACGAGGCGCGCGAGAACGCCGCGTCGCGCGAGGCCGGAGCGCTCGAGGTGCGCGACGTCGACAAGCAGCGATTCCGAGGCCGTGACCCCCGTCAGGACGCCGCTCGAAAGATCGATCTCGACGCAGGCGTCCTCGCCGACGCCGATGCCCAGGCGCCGGCCGCTCGCCTCGAGCGCCGCCACGAGCCGCCCGAGCCGGTCGCGTTCGAAGAAGTGCGAGTCGGTCACGACCCAGGGTACGAACTGCATGCCGGGCCCGAGGCGCGGCCCGAGCGGCGCGTCTTCGCCCGGGGCCTTCCCGGCCTCTCCGATGCCGAGCGCGGTTGCACTGCCGCCGGAGAGCAGCATGACCTCGCCCATCATCGCGTCGCCTGCGCTGCAACCGGCGATCACGCCGCCACGCGCGAGCAGGCGCTTCATCGACAGCCACTCGGGGCTCTCGCGGCCGTCGGGTCGGTAGCGGTCCGTGATGCGCTTCTGGTCGCCGCCGGTGAAGAGTATCGCGCTCGCGGCGTCGATCGCGGCCACCGTCGCGTCGGTCGGCGTCTCGCGCCGGATCACGTCGACCTGCACCTCTGGCCCCCAGGAATGCAGGGCTTCGGTCTTGTCCGCGACCTCGATCTCCTGCTCGCCCGTCGCGGCCGTCGCGATCAGGATGCGCGCGGGGCCGCGCGCGGAGGCGAGCACGAGCAGGCGTTCGTACACCGGCCGGGCGTCGTCCTCGAGGCCGCCGCCGATCAAGAGCAGCGTTCCTGCGCCGCCGCGGGCCGGCGCGTTCGCGCTCGTCCGGCAGCCGGGAGCGGAGGCTGTGCAGACCAGGCCGAGGATCAGGGAAAGGGCTGTCCGTCGCGGGTCGATGCTCATGCGCGCAGCAGCATAGCGCCGAGGCCTTGGCGTGCCTTGGCTTCCGAGAGCGCGCCTCAGGGCGCGTGCACTTCGATCGAATCGACGCCCATGATGGATCCCAAGTCGGAGTAGTAGGCCTCGATATGAATCACGTTCCAGCCCGAGGCCAAGGGCACGCTGGCCTGCCAGGTGTGATTCGTCGGGAACCAACCGAAGAACCAGAGCCAGTCGACGAATTCGGCCGCCTCGTTGCTCGTCCCGGTCGTGATGTTTCGCCAACGCACGTTGGGCTCGATCGTGGAGCCCCAGGCATCGATGGCGGCCGTGCCGCTGAGTTGCACTTCATTCCCCCCGACCGTCCACGTGGAGGAAGTCGTCGGCGACGTGATGCGCACCTTCGAGCTCTCCGGCGGTGCCGGTGGCGTGCTGGGGGTGCTGGAACGGTCGCAGCTGTTGCTCTCCAGCAGACCGAACGCGAGCACGGCGCACACCGTCCACACCAGCGGGTGGTCGCGACCACGACCCATGCGACGATTGTCTGGCCGGTCCTTGGAACTCGCCACTACGCCACTGTGAGCAGCGGGTGCGCGAGGCGGGAGCGGGTTTTCGTGCGGACAGGCGGCAGAGCCGCTATCGCCCAGGCCGTACGAGCTGACCGAATGATTGCGAGGGTCGTGTACGAACATGTCCCTGACGCCTTTCGTGTCTCCGGACACGGGGTTCGAGGCCGCGCAGGACGAGGCCACGAAGTGCCCATTGCGCGGCTTCCTTCCTCGGGGACCTTCCCTGCTCCCGGCCCCGGAGCCAATCGGTCACGAACGCGCGGGCCGAGCGTCTGTTCAGGCGACAAGAGCCCGCGCGCCCGGCAACGGAAACCGGAAATCGGTCCGCCGGGCGCGCTCAGAGGTTCTCGAGGAAACGCCGGTACTCGTCGCCAAGCGACTCTTCCGAACGCGCGTGGCGCGCGCCCTGCTTCATCGAGTCGAGCGCGATGTCGAGCTGCTTCTTCGTCAGCTCGTGCGCCAGGCGCACCGCATCCGGGCTGCTCTTCGAACCCGCAACGCTGTCGAGCACATCATCGCGCGCCTTCTCGAAGCGCTCGCGCATCTGCGCGATCGCCGGCGAGAACGAGGCGTAGGTGCGCAGGGCCAGGAACTTGTGCAGCTCGCCGACCAGGATGCTGGCGGTCGAGTCGGTGGCTTCGCTGCGGCCGGCGAGGTTCTTCTGCACGACCTCCTGCAATACGTCGAGGTCGTAGAGGATCAGGTTGTCGAGCTCGGCCACCGCCGGCGCGACCGCGCGCGGCACGGAGAGGTCGATCACGAGCAGCGGCCGGTCGCGGCGTCCGAGGACGCGCGGGTCGAAGCACTCGACCCCGATGGTGGGCGTCTCGGCCTCGATGCAGGCGACGAGCATGTCGGACTTGGCCGTCAGCGCCGGCAATTCCGAGAGCGCGAAGGCGCGCCCGCCGAACTCGGCCGCGGCCTGCGCGGCGTGGTCGAGCGTGCGGTTGACGAAGACGAGGTCGGCCACGCCCTTCGACTTCAGGTGCCGCGCGACGAGCACGCCCGTCTCGCCCGCGCCGGCGATCAGCGCGCGCACATTGGCGAAGCGGCCGAAGACGCGCTCGGCCATGTCGACGCCCACGCGCGCGACCGAAAGCGTGCCCTGGCCGACCTCGGTCTCGCTGCGCACGCGCTTCCCGACGTGCAGCGCCTGCTGCATCAGCGGCTTGAGCACGCTCCCGAGCGTGCCGCTCGCCAGCGCGGCCTCCATGCCGCGCTTCATCTGGCCCAGGATCTCGCTCTCGCCGATGACCACGCTGTCGAGGCCCGCGGCGACGCGGAAGAGGTGGATCAGCGCGTGCACGTCGGCGTAGGAGTAGAGCTGCTCCTCGGGCAGGTTGCGGAAGAGCTGGGCGCGCACGAGCGCCTCGACGTCGCTGCCCTTGCGCCCGATGACCAGCACCTCGGTGCGGTTGCAGGTCGAGATCACGCACACCTCCTCGATGCTCTCGACCTGCTTCAGCGCGCGCAGCACCTCGGGCAGGTCGGAGGGGCTGACGACGTAGCGCTCGCGCGTCCCCAGGGGCGCGGTGCGATGCGACAGTCCGATCAGCGCCAGCGAGACCTTTGCGTCCATGACCTCAGAGGTTCGAGTGGAACGCGAGCCTGGGGAAGAACAGCAGGAACGTGGAGAGCAGCAGCACCGCGAGCCCCAGTGCCGCCGCGAACGACGCGCGCCGCGCGGTGAAGCCGCGAATGCGCGAGGAGAAGGCGATCACGCCGAAGTAGAGCCAGGTCAGGATCGAGAGCACGACCTCGGTCTCGCGGTAGTTGAAGCCCGGGCGCTTCTCGCTGTGCGCGAGGTAGATGCCGAGGTTCATCCCGATCGTCAGGCACAGGAAGCCGACCAGCGCGGCGCCGCGCGTCATGCGCGCCAGCAGGTCGAGATCCGGGAGGTGCTCGAAGACCGGCCCGAAGCTGCGGCGCTTCATCAGCCGGAAGAGCACGAGGTAGAGCGTCCCGTGCACGCCCGAGAGCAGCAGCGAAGCCGTGGCGATCACGCTCAGGCTGACGTGCAGGATCTGCGCGGCGCCCAGCGGCGGGGTCGGCGGCGCGACGCGCGCCTGCGGGTGCAGGTTGACGAAGGCCGAGGCGCTGAGCTGCAGCAGCGCGGCCAACCCGAGCACCACGCCGCCCGAGCCGGCGTGCTTCACCGAGCGTGCCAGGAAGGCGTACAGGAGCGAGCTCGTCCAGACGATCGCCGAGAGCGTCGTGGCGATGTCGACGACCGGGAAGCTGAGCAGGCTTTCCGAGAGCGCCAGGAACCAGACCAGATGCGCCAGCAGCGTGAGCCGCAGCACCCAAGCGCGCTGCGCGGCGACGTGCGGCGCGCGCTCGCCGCCGAAAGCCATGCCGTGCAGCAGTGCGGCGATCAGGTAGCCGGCCGGCAGCGCCACGGCCAGGGGCTGGATCAGGTCTTTCACGGCGCGGGCTCCGAGCTCTGGCCCGCAAGGATCGCGCGCGCGACTGCGCGGCCGCGCGCGATCACCAGCTCGACCGAGACGCCGGCTACCCAGGGCCCGGCGAGGTGCAGGCCGGGCGCATTCCGGGTGAGGGTGGCGCACAGCGTCTGCACGCGTGCGCGGTGACCGGTCGAGTAGCGGGGGATCACGTTCTTCCAGCTCCGGGTGGCGCCGACGAGCGGACGAGGAGGCGTTTCCATGCCCAATGCCAGCGCCAGATCGCGACCAGCCTGCGCGATGCGAGCGTCCTCGTCCAGCGCCTCGAGCTCTTCGCCGCGGTAGAAGCCCGCGACGCTCACGCAGCCCTCCGGAGCGCGGCCGGCGAAGAGGTTGGAGGCGAAGATCATCCCCAGCGCGCGCGGACCCGGGCCCGAGCCGGCCTCGGGCGGCGGGACGAGGAAGCCGAAGCCGCGCGGGAAGCCCGGCAGCTCCGCGCGCGCGTAGCCGGCGTGCACGAGCACCACCTGGGCGTGACGCACGCCGGCGAACTCGGGCGCCGCGATACCGATGCCGCGCAGCAGCTCGAGGGCCGGAACCACGGGCAGCGCCAGCACGAGCTCGCGCGCCTCGTGGACGGCCTGCTTCGTCCTCACGCGCCAGAGCGAGCCCGCGCGTTCGATCGCGAGCGCGCCTTCGTCGAGCGCGAGCCGCGGACCGAGCGAGCGCGCGAGCGCATCGACGAGCTCCTGCAGTCCGCCCGGGAACGAGAGCAGGTCCATGCGCGGCACGTCGGGACCCGGCAGCGGAGCGGACTTCGGCTTCTTCTTCAGCGCCAGGCCGCGCACCAGGCCGCCGTGGTCGCGCGCGGCCGCGTACATGCGTGGGAACGCGCTCGCGGCGCCGAGGTCCTTCAGCTCCGCCGCGTACACGCCGCGCACGAAGGCGCCGCCGAGACGCAAGGCGGCCTCGCGTCCGAGCCGGTCGGTGACGAAGCTCTCCATGTCGGGCTCGCTGCCGTCCGCGGGCGGACGGTAGCGGCGGAAGATCTCGCTCGCGACGCGCAGCTTCGCGCCGAAGGAGAGCAGCGGCGTGATGATCGCCGCGCCCATCGAGGAGGGCAGCGCGCGCAGCTTGCCCTGGTGCCAGAGGTAGCGCTCGCGACCCTCGGGCCGCGAAGCGACGAGACGCTCGGCGATGCCGCAGGTCGCCGCACAGCACGCGGAAGCTCTCCGAGCTCGCCTGCAGCGTGTGCGGGCCCATCTCGAAGCGGTAGCCGTCGCGCTCGAGCGTCCCGACTACGCCGCCGGCGCGCGGTGCGGCCTCGAGCAGCCGCACGTCGCGGCCGGCGCGCGCGAGGTCGAAGGCGCACGAGAGCCCGGAGAGGCCGGCGCCGAGCACGAGGACCTGGTCGGGCATGGGGCGCGCGCCGCTCAGCCGAAGCGGATGTCGAGCGTGCGCAGCCAGCTGTGCAGGCCGGCGTCCTGCACCGGCAGGACCAGCGCGTTCTCGCGCGACTCGTTGTGGTGGCTGTGCCACAGGCCCGGCGGGGTGGTGAACGCGGCTCCCGCCTTCCACTCCATGCGCCGCGGCTCGACGATGCGGCCCTGCGCGTCGAGGCTCTCGCCGATCAGCGTGTAGGTGCCCGGCGCGGCGGCGATGCACAAGTCGAGCGCGACCGAGTTGTGTCGGTGCGGCTTCTGCACCACGCCGGCCGGCAGCTCGTTGAACAGCGACCAGAGCGAGTGCGTCAACGTCTTCGTCAGCGGCGCGGCCGTGTTCGCGAGCAGCACGCCGTTGCGGTTGCGCTGCGTGGCGTCCGGTTCGCTGTTGACGCGCCGCAGCTCGGCCTGCATCGCCGCGGCCGTGTAGAGCGTGGGCCGGAAGCGTTCCTCGCGCGGATCCGCACCCAGGAAACGCAGCAGCGGCTCGTCGCTGACGGCGTAGAGCGCGCTGTCCTGCGTGGCCGCGTGCACGAGCTCGCTGCCGCCAGGAAACACGAACAGGTCGCCGCGCGACCATTCGAGCGGCTCGTGGTGCGAGCTCGTCGTGCCTGCGCCGCGGATGACGTAGAAAGCCTGCGAGCTCGCGTGCGCGCGCGTCGCCAGCGATTCGCCGGGCAGGATGCGCAGGAAGCTCGCCAGCAGCGCGGGCGAAGTCGCTTGCCAGGCCGTTCCGAGCGCGCCCGAGAGGTCCCAGGCGATCTCGCGCGTCGGGCCGGACTCGTGTTCGCTGGCCGGGAAGACCGCGAACGGCACCCGCGGGACGAGCGGGTCGGCGGCCGAGGTGTACTCGAGGAACTGCGCGTCGCGGGTCCAGTCGCGCGCGACGGCCGGTCGGGGTTCGAGGCGGGGCTTCATGGCTGCGGGGCGCACAGCCTACCCGGCCTCACTTGCGCTTGCGCTCCCGGCCTTCGGTGTAGCCGTAGGTGTGCAGGCGCGCGTTGAGCTCGGGCGAGAGCTCCAGCGGCTCGGGCGGAGCGCGCAGCTCCGTGCGCAGCGCCGCGTTGCGTCCGAGCGCCTGCTGCAGCTCCGTCTTGCCCCGCGCGACCCATTCCTGGTCCAGGCCCACGGGCTGGTTCTCGAAGCGGTCGCGCAGCAGCTGGAAGCCGCAGGTCGCGGCGGACTGCCCGCGCCAGTCGATGATCTTCGTCTGCGGCCGGCGCAGCGCGCGCACGTCGTTCTGGTCCACCAGCAACTCGAGCAGCGCGGGCTCCTCGGGCAGTGGCTTGCCCGTGAGCAGCGGCCAGAGGTTGCGGCCCTGCATGCGCGGCGGGTCCTTGACGCCCGCGACCGAGAGCAGCGTGGGCATGATGTCGATGATGCGCACGGGCTCGCGCACGAGCGTGTCCTGCTGCAGGTGGCCGGGCCAGTTCCAGATCAGCGGGATGCGCACCAGCTCGTCGTAGAGCGAGCTCTGGTGGCCCTTGTGGCCGTGCTCGAAGAACTCCTCGCCGTGGTCGGCGGTCACGACCAGCAGGCGGCTGCGTTCGGAGCGCTGGCGCTCGAGCAGCGCGAGCAGCTGCGTCAGGTTGCGGTCGGTGAAGCGGATCTCGCCGTCGTACAGCGCCACGAGGTGCTGCTTGTCGCGCGGCGACATGTCCTTCGAGATCGCCGGGTTGGACTCCAGGTGCGAGAAGTCGAGCGTGCCCGTGTAGTCGGGGTCGAAGGGCAAGACGTCCGCGGGCGGCGGGTTGTAGTCGTAGTGCACGTCGAAGAGGTGCACGAAGAGGAACAGCGGCCGCGGGTCGGGCTGCTCGAGGAAGCGCCCCAGCGCCGCGAGCGTGCGCGGTCCGGTGACGTCCGCGTGGGCCGCCTCGCCGCCCAGCTTGCCGTCCGTGATCAGCTGCTCCGTCACGGGCGTCATGCAGCTCTCCCAGGTCTCGAAGCCCTGCCCGAGGCCGAAGGCCGGGTGCAGGTAGGGCCCGCCGAAGAATCCGGCCGTGCGGTAGCCGCGGCGCGCGAGGCACTGCGCCAGCGTGGTCGCGTGCTCGGAGAGGCGCAGGCCGTTCGTCACGAGGCCGTGCGTCGAGTCGTTGAGGCCCGTGAAGAGCGCCGCGTGCGCGGGCAGCGTCCACGAGGTCGTGCTCAGCGCCTGCTCGCAGCGCACGCCGCCCGCGGCCAAGAGGTCGATGTTCGGGCTGGTCGGCAGGCGGTAGCCGTAGCAACCGAGGTGGTCGGGCCGCAGCGAGTCGATCGAGACCAGCACGATGTCGGGCAGCGACTCGGTCGCCACGGCGGGCGCGGCAGGTGCGGGGCTCTTCGAGCAGCCGGCGAGTGCGCCGAGCGCGAGCGCCGAGATGCAGATCGTGCGGCCGGCGGACATGCGCGCCATCCTAGGCGAGCGGCGCCGGGCTTGCACCGCCCGCGCGTGACCGCTCTGCTAGCGCACGCTTCCCATGGCGATTCCGCTCTACGTGGTCGATGCCTTCGCGCGCGAGCGCTTCTCGGGCAATCCGGCCGGCGTGTGCCTGCTGATGACCCAGCGCGACGAGAAGTGGATGCAATCCGTCGCGCGCGAGGTCAACGCCTCCGAGACGGCCTTCGTCGTGCCCAAGGGCGCCGACTTCCTGCTGCGCTGGTTCACGCCGGCGGTCGAGGTCAACCTGTGCGGCCACGCGACGCTGGCCAGCGCGCACGTGCTCTGGGAGAGCGGCAAGCTCGACGCCACCGTCCCGGCGCGCTTCCACACCAAGAGCGGGCTGCTCGCCTGCGTGCGCAAGGACGAGTGGATCCTGATGGACTTCCCCGCCAAGCCGCTCGAGGCGACGCCCGCGCCGGCCGAACTCGCCAAGGCCGTGGGAGTGCCGATCGCCTGGTCGGGCAAGAGCGACAGCGACTGGCTGCTCGAGCTGGAGTCCGAGGACGTGCTGCGCGCGCTGCAGCCCGACCTCGCGCTGCTCGCCACGCTGCCCGTGCGCGGCCTGATCGTCACCGCGCGCGCGGCGAAGGAGCACGACTTCGTCTCGCGCTTCTTCGCGCCGCGCGTGGGCGTGCCCGAGGACCCCGTGACGGGCTCGGCGCACTGCGCTCTTGGACCCTACTGGGGCGCCAAGCTGGGCAAGACCGAGCTCGTCGGCTGGCAGGCCTCGCGCCGCGGCGGCGAGGTGCGCGTGCGCCTCGCGGGGCACGCGTGATCCTCAGCGGCCGCGCGCTGACCGTCGTGCGCGGCGAGCTCGTCTGATACGGAACCAGGAATTCTTCTCCCCGATTCGCCGTCTGATACGGAACCAGGAATTCTTCTCCCCGATTCGCCGTCGAGCGGATTGGCTGCGTTGATCCCCGGGGCGAATCGGGGAGAAGAATGCCTGGTTCCTACTGCACCAGCAGCTGGTCGCGGTAGATCGCGCGCACGCGGCCGGGCACGCCGATCGGGACCGTGCCGTGGAAGTCCGGCTTGAGCTCCGTCAGGTTGACGTAGACCTTCTGGCCTTCCTTGCTCGGCACGACGAGATCGCGCTCGCGGCCCTCGTACTCGACCCACGGGCCGTCGTCGAGGCGCACCTTCTTGCGCTGGTTGTCGACCTCGATCTGGTGCTCGTGCAGCATGCCGCGGAAGTCGGACTCGGTCGAGGATTCGCCCACCTTGAGGCCCGAGGTCTTGTCGCCGGCCTGCGGCGAGTGCGAGTCGCCGAGGTAGATCGGGAACAGGATCGGGTCCACGACCGTGCGCACGTCCTCGAGGAAGCCGTCGATCAGCACCGGGTCGGTCACCTGCTCGCAGCGTCTTCGTCGCCCCGAGCTTGAGCAGCGCGTTCTTGAGCTGCGCGGTGTAGATCGGATCCTCCTTGGGCGCCTCGCCGCCGTGCTCCGCCGCCGCCGCGCGCCGCCGGACGCGATGCCCAGCCGGCCCGCGACGTAGCTCTCGTCGTAGGCGTAGTACTCCGCCTGCAGCTGCATCACCAGGTAGCGCTTGTTGCCGCCCCCGGCGAGATTGACCTGGATGTCGCCCTTCGAGAGCTTGGCCATGAAAGGCCCTTCGAGTTCGGGCTCGTGCAGGTCGTGCTTGGGCACGGCCATCTGCGAGAGGATGAAGCCCAGCGCGACCAGCCCCAGCGCGCCGCCGCCGAAGACCAGCGGCGCCTTGCTCTTCTTCTGTGCCTCGCCCTCGGCGGGCTTGCCGGCCTCGGGAGCCGCTTCCTTCTTCGCGTCAGCCATGGTTGTTCGTCCTATTTCTCGGGTTTCTCGGCCGGCTGCATGAGGCGCGCGTCGACTCGGCGGGCATTCTTCGGCTCGAGCGTTCCCAACTCGACGGCCGGCGCGCGCGCCTCGACGCGCGTGGTGACGAAGCCCAGCTCCTCGCACAGGTAGGTCTTGACCGCCTGCGCGCGCGCAGCGGCCAGCCAGGCGTTGTTCTCGTGGAAGTTCTTTCCGGCGTCGTCCGCGTGGCCTTCGAGGGCCAGGATCTGGCCGTGGCCGGGGCGCAGCGTCTCGGCCAGCGCCTCGAGGTAGGCCTTGTTCTCGTCGCTGAGCGCGGCCGAGTCGGGCGGAAACTCCGGCACGACGTACTGCTGGCGCATCTCGTTGTAGGAGCGCAGCGAGCTCTTGATCAGCCGCTCGATGTCCTTGGCGCTGCGCACCTCCGTCGCGCCGAGCAGCATTTCCGCGTCGGTGATCGGCACCAGGCCGAAGCGCTTGCGATAGACGTTGACCGCGTCGAGGTTCGTGGCGCCGGTCAGCGGCAGGTCCTGGCCCTTGTTCTCCATGGCCGCGATGAACGGGCCCAGGCCGGCGGCGATCAGGCCGGCGTCCTGCTTGGGGGCCATCGTCACCAGCACGATGAAGAAGCACAGGAAGAGCGTCATCATGTCGCCGAAGGAGATCAGCCAGGGCGGCACGCCGGGCGGCGCCTCGTGCTCGTGCACCTTGTGCTTCTTGTGCACCTCGTGCCCGCCGGGCGCGGCAGCGTGCGCACCGCCGTGGGCCTCGCCGGTCTT
The DNA here is from genome assembly GCA_963829015.1 of uncultured Planctomycetota bacterium. GTDB lineage: Bacteria > Planctomycetota > UBA1135 > UBA1135 > JADJLZ01. The sequence goes on from CAWHGR010000003.1 coordinate 911,583, forward strand.
GCCGTGCTCGTCCTTGGGCTTCTCGTGCTCTGCGCTCATCGTGTTCTCAGTGCTTCGAGGGCTTCTTGGGCGTCTCGCTGCGGTCGGCGTAGACCAGCTGCTGCGAGGCCAGCGAGAGGATGCGCACCTCGATCCGGCGGTTGGACGTGCGGCCCGCCGGCGTGTCGTTCTGCGCGCGCGGACGGATCGGGCCCAGGCCGGCGATCTGCACCTGCTCGGGCGATATCAGGGAGCCCTGCAGCAGGATCTTGGCCGCGGCCTGCGCGCGCGCGATCGAGATCGACTCGGCGTCCGGGTACTCGGGCGTGGGCTGGAAGCGGTCGTCGGTGAAGCCCTCGATCACGACCAGCTGCGTGTAGCGCTGCAGGAAGCCGCCCAGCGTGCGCATGTTCTGCTCCAGCGCCGCCGTCGGCTCGGCCGAGCCCGGCGCGAAGGACGAGGCCAGGTCGAAGCTCATCGAGAAGCCGTCGGTCTGCTCGCGCACGTTCGAGCGCGAGCCGTCCTTCTGGTTCTCCGACAGCGCCGCGACGTCGCGCGCGATGGCGTCGACCGTCTGCGGGTCGATGTCCTCGTGCAGCGGCATGTAGACCTTCGAGTTCCAGATGCCGCCGCGCCCGCGCAGGAGGCCGACCCCGACCTCGCGCACGTCGGCCGTGTCCTTGGTGGAGAAGGTCATCATCATCAGGAAGAAGGTCACCAGCAGCGAGATCATGTCGCAGTAGCTGACCAGCCAGCTCTCGCTGTGCGAGTGCTCCTCCGGCTTCTTCTTGCGAGCCAATTCAGGCCTCCAGCTTGGCGCGCTCGCCGGGCGCGAGGAATCCGGCCAGCTTCTCGCGGATCAGCGCGGGCTTCTCGCCCGACTGGATCGCCACGATGCCCTCGATCATCAGCTCGCGCATGCGCGTCTCCTCCTTGGCGCGGATCTCGAGCTTGCCGGCCATGGGCAGCATGACCATGTTGGCCACGAACGCGCCGTAGAACGTGCCCACCAGCGCGCCGGCCATGCCCGCGCCGATCTTGGACGGGTCGGAGAGGTTCGAGAGCATCTGCACCAGGCCGATCAGCGTCTCGACCATCCCGAAGGCCGGCGCGAAGGTGCCCAGCTGCTGCAGCATCTGCTTGCCGACCGAGTGGCGCTGCTTCTCGACCTCGGCGTCGAGCTCGAGGATGTCGCGCACCGTGTTGGCCGAGAAGCCGTCGATCACGAGCTGCAGGCCCTTGGCGAAGAAGCGGTCGTCTACGTCCTTGACCTTGCCTTCGAGGGCCAGCAGGCCTTCCTTGCGCGCCAGGTTGGCGTACTCGACGATCTGCTCGATCTGCTCGTCGGGGTCGGGCAGCTTGTTGACGAAGTTCTTGAGGATGACCTTGAAGACGTTCTTCACGTCCCCGATCGGGAAGTGGATCAGGATCGCCGCGAAGCTGCCGCCGCAGACCACCGCCGCCGCGGGCGGGTGCACGAAGAGCTTGAGCGCGGCCAGACCGCCGGCGTGCGACATCGACCAGAGAATCAGGCCGAAGCCAAGCACGTAGCCGAGTACGGTTGCGATGTCCATGGGGGCTGGTGTGCGCTGCTCTCGATTGGGATCCGTGCGCCGACGGGCGCGTCGGACGCGCGCTGCCGGGGAATCCGGGGTCGTGGATTCCGGCGCATTCATCGGACCCGCGCGGGTCGGAACTGGATGCGCGGGCCGGGAGTTCCGCGGGCGCGCGGAAAGTTCTTCCGCTACTTCGCGGGCAGCCGCAGCACGGGCTGGGCGGGGCCCGAGCCCGTCCACTCGAAGGTGTGGATCGCACCCGGGTCCTCGCGGCCGAAGATGAGCTCGGATCGCAGAGCGTAGGTTCCCGGCGCGAGTGCGAGCGCGAGGCTGCCGTCCTCGCCCAGCAGCACGCCAATCTCTGCCGCTCCGCCCGGCCAGCCCTGGATCCGGGTGGAGATCCCGACCGCCAGGCCCTCGGGCAGCGAGGCTCCCTGTTCGTCCTCGATGCGCATGCGTCCCTGCACGAGGCGCAGGTCGATACGCAGGCTCGTGCTCGCGCCGCTTGCGATGTGCAGCGCGACAGGCGTGGAGGCCATCCATTCGCCGCGGGCTCCCTGCGCCAGCACGAGGTAGTCGCCAGGCGGCAACGGTCCGAGTTGACCGGAGCTGCCGTCGAATGCGTAGGCCTCCGCGCTCGTGCCGCCCTCGCGCGCGGCGACCAGCAGCCGGCCCCCCTCGAGACGGAAGCCCTCGGCGACGACCTCGATCGAGGCCTCGCCCGGCACCAGGCTGGACACGTCGTAGGTGCACTCGTTCTCCCCGCCGTGCAGCGCGAGCTCGCCGAGCACGCGCGTGGCTGGAGAACCGGGCCGCGGGTTGCTGCTGCGATCGGGATCGAGCACGACGAGCACGATGCTGACCCGGCCCACGGGCAGCTCCTCCCCGAATCGGAAGCGCCCGTCGAGCTGCACCTGGGCCAGCTGGAGGTCTGCGAAACTTTGCCTCCGCTGGCCGAGGGGCTGTATCCCGATCGCCAGGTTCCCGAAGGGGTTTGCGGTCGTGGAAGCGCCAGCGGCCTCGAGCCTGCCCGAGAGGGTACAGAGTTCAGGCGCCACGAGCCGCAGGTCGGCGCGCAAGGCACCGGGGCGGAGCGTGACTTCCTGCGCGGGGATCTGGAAGGTGGGCGCCTGCGCTTCGACGCGATAGCTTCCCGCCGCCAGTCCCTCGAACTGGAACCGGCCTTGCTCGTCGCTCGAGACCGGAAAGGAGGGCACGAGTCGGCCACCCGTCAGCGAAATGCGCGACCGCATCTGAATGCGCAACGGGTCTTCGTCCAGCCAGGTCAGCTGGACCTGGACATCCGCGAGAGGCTCGCCGCTCTCGCTTGCGAGGACGATGCCGCAGATCAGGCCCGTGCGCGGGAAGCGCACCATCACCTCGCGCGACTCTCCCGCGCGCAGATCCGCAGCCTGGAGGAGCGTGGGCTCGTACCCTGGTGCGCTCAGCGTCAAGGCGAGGTCGCCGGCAGGCAATCCGGCGAACCAGCCCTGCGCATCGGGCGCGATCGATTTCTGCTCGCCGTAACCAGCCAGTCGGAGCTCGCCCGCTGCGATCGACTCTCCGGTCTCGGCGTCGAATGCCAGCGGCCTCACACGCGCCATGCCGATCAGATCGATCAAGACATGACTGCCGGTGGGCACACCGTCGATGCGCACATCCTCGAAGCGCGGGTCTTGAACGAGGACCGAGTAGATGCCCGTCGCGAGTCCGCGAAAGTTGCCGGGCTCCTCGGTGCCTTGCTGTTTCAGCCGTTTCCCGTCGGCAGCAAGCAGCGTGAGCTCCTTGGGCTCGATGTCTGCGTGCGAGAGCGCCAGATAGCACCAGACGATGATCATGCCCCGGTTCTCGTTCGCCACCTTGGGCGGCAGGACCCGGATCGAAGCGCTGGGCGTGTTGATCGTGCGCACCTCGATGGCTGCGCGAGTGGCAGTGGGTCCGGCCTCGACGGACGGCGCGGACTGCGTCTCGGCGGCGTCGAGCGCGGCAAGCTTCTCGGGCGCCGGAGCGCCGAGCGAGCTCGTGCTCTCGGGATCGACGCTCTTGCGTGTTCCATCCGCGGAGCGCAGCGCCAGCCAGCCCAGCGCGGCCAGCGCGCCGCAGACAGCGACGAGCAGGATCGGGTGCGTGCTCTTCATGCGCTGGCCTGGGCGCGGCTCGCGCCGCGAATCAGGCTAGCGCTGCTTCGGCTGGCGCACCATGCGTGCGCCGTTGCCGACCCCCGAGGGGCGCTGTGGCAGCGGTGCGGGCGGCTCTGCCAGCGGAGCGAAGACGGGCGCACTCGCGCGGCGCGTCGGGCGGAAGACAAAGGCCTCGGACTCGGTGTCGGCTGGCGCGTGCGCCTCCTGCGGGGCGATCAGCGCGGGTCGCACGCGCACGAAGAACCAGACCAGCAGCAGCACCGAGACGCTCACGCCCGCGAGCACCGACCAGGGCGTGGCTTCCGGGCCGCGCATTTTCGGCGCAGGCTCGGGTGCGGTCTCGCGCGGCGACCGCAGCCGGGCGGCCGGCTCGCCCTTCTGCGCGGGCGGGAGCGGGGAGTGGAACTGCGCGCCGTCGCCGTACATCGCCAGCGCGCGCTGGTAGCTGGCCTCGATATCCACCTGCAGCGGGGTGTGCTCGCCGCGCGCGAGCAGCGGCGTGTTCACGCGCAGCTGGTTGCCGTCCTGCTCGTTGCCGCCGATGCGCAGGGGATCGCCCGGGTGCAGCGTGGGCCGGTAGTGCTGGCGCAGCGCCTCGATGTCCGCGGGCTGGGGCACGTCGCTCGATCCCTCCTTCGAAGGCTCTTGTGCGAGCTCGTCCTTGGCGGGCGGCGGCTCTGCGGGCGGCTGTTGGGCGCGCAGGGGCGCGCCGCAGAGAGCCGACGTGCTGGCGGCCGCGAAGAGCAGGGCTCGGAGTGTACGTCTCATGGCAGCGCGAGGAGGCGGTTGGGGTCGCGGTCCAGCGGCGTCCAGCGCAGGACCTCGGGCGCCTGCAGGGTCTGCGGGAGCAGTCGCGCCGCGCGGCCCGTGGCCCCGCCCAGAAGGCGGCAGTCGTAGTTGATCTCCATCGTCGGCGTGCCGTAGACGATGTCCTCGTTGCGGCTCACGAGCGCGCCGTTGATCTTCGCGCTCTGGCTGCCGAGCACGGTCCAGCAGAAGGAGTGGTTGGTGTAGAAGACCGCGTCGAGCTGCGCGGCGTTCATGCTGGCGATCCTCTGGTAGCCCGTGAGGCCGGCCGCGGGCATGTTGCCACCCCAGTTGGCCGTGTTGAGCGGCGTGGTCAGGATCACGTCGGCCAGCGTGGCGCTGCCGTCGTGCACACCGTCGCCGTCGATGTCCTCGCCCGTGCCGGGGATCGGGTCGCCCACGTGCGCGCCCGGCGGGATCAGGCCCTGGTCCGCGTCCTGCTGCGTGTAGTGCTGGATGCTGAACAGGCCGTCGCCCTCGAGCACGTCGTCGTCGGCGGTGCCGAGGATGCCGTCGCGGCCCGCGCGCGTGTTCGGTATGCCGTCCGCGCCACAGTCCTCGTTCGAGGCGTTCTGAGGATCGGACATCCAGAGCGACTCGTAGTACTGCCAGGTGGAGTTCGTGAAGTCGCCCACGACGACGTTCTCGCGCGCGAACAGACCCAGGAAGTCGCGGTTCCAGTTGGCCGCCAACCAGGTCTCGTCGGCGCCCTGCGTGCCGTTCGCGGGTCGCGGCGCCGTGGGCGGGTTCTTGTACAGCACCGAGTTCGGGCAGTAGACGTTGCCGCCGGAGTAGATCGCGCCCTGGCCCGTCACGTAGCCACTGATGATCAGGTTGCCGCGCACGACCACAGGCCCGTTGAGCACGATCGGGTTCGCGGCCGTGCCGACCAGGTAGAGATTCTGCTTCTCCCCAGGCTCGTCGCCGAGAACAGCGTTGCAGACCTGCACGCCGCCGATCGTGATCGAGCTCTGCTGCTGGATCGCGTTGGCCTCGTAGGGCGCGAGGTTGGTCAGATTCGGCATCGGCAGCGGCGTCTGGAAATCGTGCTGGTTCTGCGGGTGGCTGCCGTTGCCCTGGAGGTTCTGCGCGCCGACGATGTCCCAGCTCGACCAGAGCCCGCCGTCGTTGCCGTCCTGCGCGCCGTCGCCGTTGTCGTCGTGGTAGCCGGAAAGCGCGGCGTGCGAGCCGTCCCAGCTGACCGCGTCGTAGAGCACCTGGCCGCTGATCGTGGGCGAATAGCCGGCCGCGTCGAACTGGCCGTTGCTGCGCACGTTGCCGCGGCAGACGATCGTGCTGCCGTAGAACCAGCCCCAGTTGTTGATGAAGTAGCCGTAGTCGAAGACGTGGCTGGGTGCGAGGCGGTAGCGCACGGTCGTGCTGATCGCGCTCCAGGTCGAGAGCGGCTGGTTCGCGGGCAGCGACTGCGGCGCGTCGGGCCGGTAGCCGCTGGACTCGATCACGATCGTGATGCTGGTGGGCGTCTGCTCCGCCGCCGTCAGCGTGACGGAGTAGGATCCGATGCGCGCGTCGGCGGAGCTGAGCGGCTCGGCCACGAAGGGCGTTATCTTGTTGCCCGCCGCGAAGAGCTGGTTCAGGCCGGCCAGCGGATCCTGCTGCGAGCCGCTGCGCGAGACCTGGGCCAGGAGGTTGAGGGCGCGCTCCGCGCCCGCCTCGGCCAGGTAGCGCGACTGCACGCTCTCGATCGACAAGCGCGTGTCGCGCACCTCGACCACGGAGACGCGGCTGGTCGCGTAGAGCAGACCCATCAGCGCCACCAGCACGATCAGTGTGCCGAGCAGGGCGCTGCCGCGGCGGGCCCGGGCCGCGCATGTGGATCGAGGGCTACTGGGGCAGGTTTCGTGCTTGCACATGGAACGACTCCTGGATGCCCTGGCCTTGCCCGCCGCGCGGCTCGGCCGAGAGCGTGATCTCCCACAACGCACCCTGCTTGCGCACGGTGAAGCCGGGCGGCGTGTCGCCGCCGCTGCGCAGCCGGTCGAGCAGCACGCGCTGCCTGCGTACGGCTTGTGTCTCGTCGAGCTCCTGCCGCAGCAGGCGGCGCGTCGTCTGGCCGTGCGTGCTGACGCTCTCGACCGTGTAGCGCAGACTCCAGCCGGCGCGATTCTGCAGCGCCTCGGTGTCGCCCAGCGCCTGGTCGTGCACGCCCCAGTCGGTCGTCGCACCGACCTGGATCGGCACGCTGAAGCGCAGCGCGTCGTTGCCGTCGGGGAGCGCCGTGACGACGATGCGCGTGTCGCAGCTCGAGCGCAACTCGTCCGTCAACGCGCGTGTGACCGAGCGCAGCGAGCGGCTTTCGGCGGCCTCGCCGGCGACCGAGCGCTCCGTCTGTTGTCCGGCACGCGTGGCCAGGGCCAGCGCCCCGCCGATGGCGCTGAAGACGACCAGCGCCACGATCGACTCGAGCAGGGTGAAGCCGGCGCGCGCGTTCATCGCTTGCTCCTGAGCGTGCTGAGCTGGGCGATCACGCGTGTCGTGCGCAGATCGACCAGCGTCGCGTCCAGCTGTTCGAGGTCGACGCCGGCCTGGAACACGGAGAGGTCCACGGACCAGTTCGAAGCCTGCCGCGTGTCCTTGTCGAAGATGCGGTCGCCGTTGAAGCTCGGCAGCGCGTCGTACGGCTGCGCGGCGAGGTCCTCCATCACCGACTGCAGGAAGACCGTCCCGCGGCTGCTGCCCTTGGCGCTGTGCACCGCCTGCGCGCTGGTCAGGAAGGCGCCCGTCAGCGAGACCAGCACGGTCGAGACGATCAGCAGGGCGACCGTCACCTCCAGAACCGTGAAGCCCCGGCGCTTCCAGCGCCTGCCGCCCCGATCCGGACCCCTGGTCGTCATTGTGCCCTGCCTCTCCGGCTTGCCGCCCGCCAGCGGCTGAGGCACCTATCGGCCGGGGGGGCCGGCTGCGCTGACCCCAAAGCAAGAAATACGACTACCTAGAAAGAGGCACTGAAGCAAACCCTTTCCAAGCCTTCAGAGCGTCTTCGAGAAGGCCGGCTTGGCGTCGCCGTCCTGCTTGCGCTGCGTGAAATAGCGGTCGAAGGGCAGGGCCACGTTGCGCAGGAAGAGCTGGCCGAGATCCGTGACCTCGATCCGCTCGGGGCGCAGGGTCAGCAGGCCGTCCTGCTCGAGCGGGGCGAGCTCGGCCAGCTCGCGCGCGAAGGTCGTGTCGAAGCGCAGGCCGTGCGCCTGCTCGATCGCGGCCTTCCTGACCTCGCCGTTGCACATCAACGCCAGGATCACGTCGCGCCGCAGGCGGTCGTCGGCCGAGAGCTCGTGCCCGCGCACGACGGCGTGGCCGTGCTTCAGGACGGCGGCCTTGTACTCGTTCTCCCTGGGATTGTTCTGCACGAAGCAGTTGGAGACGTCGCCGATCGAGGAGACGCCCAGCGAGACCATGTCGTCGCCGCGGCGCGTGGTGTAGCCCATGAAGTTGCGGCCGAGGTTCTTCTCGCGGTGCGCCACGGCCATCTCGTCGGTCGGCAGCGCGAAGTGGTCGAGGCCCACGTAGTCGTAGCCCGCCGCGCGGAACTGCTCGATCGCGCGCAGGAAGATCGTCAGCTTCTGCTCGCTCGAGGGCAGCGCCTCGGTCTCGAGCGCTTCCTGGTGGCGCTTGAGCCAGGGCACGTGCGCGTAGTGGAACAGCGCCACGCGCTCGGGCCGCATGCGCAGCACGCGCTCGACGGTGTCGACGAAGCCGGCCTCGGTCTGGTGCGGCAGCCCGTACATCAGGTCGATGTTGACCGAGCCCATGCCGCGCTCGCGCGCCGCGTCGACGACCGCGCGCGTCTCGTGCCTCGGACTGCTCGCGCTTGATCGCCACCTGCACCGTGGGATCGAAGTCCTGCACGCCCATCGAGATGCGGTTGAAGCCCAGCTGCGCCAGGAGGCGCACCTGCTCGCGGCTCGTGACGCGCGGATCGACCTCGATGCCGACCTCGGCGTCGTCCGAGAAGTGGAAGTGCTTCGAGAAGCACTTCTGCACGCGCTCGATCTGCGCCAGGTCGAGCTGCGTGGGCGTGCCGCCGCCCCAGTGGTACTGGCGCACGGCGCGCCGGCCGACGCCGGAGCGGCCGACGAACTCGAACTCCTGCTCCAGCGCGTCGAGGTACGAGTCGATGCGCGAGACGGCGCTCGAGACGATCATGTTGCAGCCGCAGAACAGGCACAGCTCGGCGCAGAAGGGCAGGTGCACGTAGACCGAGAGCGGTCCGGTCTGGCGCGCGGCGCGCGCGAGCAGCTCCGGATAGCGCGCGGGATCGAAGTCCTTCGACCAGTCCACCGCCGTGGGATAGGAGGTGTAGCGCGGCGCGGAGGTCGCGTACTTCTGCAGCAGCTCGCGCGAAACGGAGGTCATGCTGGTCACCCGCAGCGTCCGGAACGCGACTCGCCCGCGGCCGCGCGCTCCTGCCGGCCGCGCAGCACGCGGAAGAGCGCCTCCATGCTCTCGACCGGCGTGCCGGGCAGGATACCGCTGCCCAGGTTGAAGATGTAGCCGCGCTGCTCGCGGAACTCGTCGAGCACGCGCGTCACCTCGCGCGCCACGATGGCCGGCGGCGCGAAGAGCGCGCAGGGGTCGAGGTTGCCCTGCAGCGCCACGCGCGCGCCCACGCGCGCGATCGCGTCCGCGGGCGCCACGCGCCAGTCGATGCCCAGCACGTCGGCGCCCGAATCCGCGAGCACTTCGAGCAGCTGCGAGCAGCCGTTGACGTACAGGATCACGGGCACGCCGCACTTTTTCGCGCCTGCGACGAGTCGCTGCACGTGCGGCAGCAGCGCGCGCCGGTAGCTGGCCGCGTCGAGCGTGCCGCCCCAGCTGTCGAAGACCTGCACCACGTCGGCGCCGGCCTCGACCTGCATCGCCAGGTAGGGGATCAGGTTGTCGACCAGGCGCGTGCACAGGCGCTCGAACAGCGCCGGCTCGGAGAGCATCAGACGCTTCGAATGCTCGAAGTTGCGGCTCGTGCCGCCCTCGATCATGTAGCTGGCGGTGGTCCAGGGCGCGCCACAGAAGCCGATGATCGCGCGCTGCTTGCCGAGCTCCTTGCGCACGAGACGGATCGCGTCGCCGAGGAAGCCCGTCTCCCTGCGCGCGTCGAAGTCCTTCAAGCCTTCGACGTCGGCCAGCGTGCGCAGGCCCGGTGCGAGCGCCGGGCCCTCGCCCTCGGTGAAGCGCACGTCCTGTCCCATCGCCGCGCAGGGGATCAGGATGTCGCAGAAGATCACGGCCGCGTCCATGCCGAAGCGTCGCACGGGCTGCAGCGTGACCTCGGCCGCGGCCGCGGGCGTGCGGCACATCGAGAGGAAGTCGTGCTGCTCGCGCACGGCGCGGTACTCGGGCAGGTAGCGGCCGGCCTGGCGCATGACCCAGGCGGGCGGGACGTCCAGCTCTTCGCGGCGGCAGGCTGCGAGGAAGCGTTCGCGCGGGGTCATGGAGGGCTGCATGGGGCGCGACAGTCTAGGACATGCCGCGCCCGTGCGCCCGCCCCGGCCGGACTAGGCCGGCTGCTTCTTGTCGAGCTCGCCTTCGAGCATGTCCATCGCCGGGCGCAGGAGCTCCAGCAGCTCGCGCGCCTCCTGGATGTGCGCCGACTGCTCGCTCAGCAGGGCCTTGTGGCGGTCCTGCTCCTGCTGCGTGACCTGGATCGCCTCCAGCAGCTCGCCCAGGCGCGACTTCTGCCCGCCGATCGAGTCGCGCGTGGAAGTCAGCTTGGTCTCGAGGGCGCCCATGCGCTTGCGCAGCCGATCGATCTCCTCCTCGCGCGCGCGCAGCATCTCGGTCTGCGCCTGCAGCACTTGCGACTGCTCGAGACCGCGCGCCTCGAGCTCCGTGCGCTGCTTCTCGTACTGCTCCAGGCGCGCGCGCGCGCCATCGAGCTGGCCACCCAGGCCCGAACTGCGCACGCTCTCCTCCTCGAGCTGGGTCTTGAGCCTGGCCGCCGCGCGCACGAGCTCTTCGCGCCCGCGCTGCAGTTCCTCGCGCGCGAGCGACTCGCGCTCGAGCTGCTGGCGCTCGCTCTCGAGGTCGTGGCGCAGGCTGTTGAGCTCCTCCTGCGCGGTCTCGAGCCGCCGCTCGCCCTCGCGCGAGCGGGCCTGGAATTCGGCGGCCTCGCTGCGCGTCTGCTCGAACTCGCGCTCGCGCTCGCGCAGGCGGCTGTCCTGGGCGGCGCAGCGCTCTTCCAGCGTGGCGCAGCTCTTCTCGAGCGCCGTGCGCTCGCGTTCGAGCTGCACTGCGCGCGCGCGGTCCCTGGCCTGCTGCTCGATCAGCGGCTTGCAGGAGGCCAGCGTCTCGCGCAGGTTCAAGATGCCGCCCTTGCTGGTCGCCAGGAACTGCTCGAGGCCCGCGACCAGCTCGCGCGCCGACGATTCGGCCTTGTCGATGCGCTGCTCGAGTCCGCTCGATGCAGGCTGCGGGGTATTGTCCCCGTCGGCGGCGCCCGTCGAGAGGGCCTGCTCGTAGCGCGTGATCTCCAGGCGCGCCTGGACCAGCGCCTCGTCGCGCTGGCGCAGGGCCGTGGCCGTCGGCTCGAGCTGGCGCAGGCGGGCGGTGAGCTCGGCGATCTGCTGGCGCTGGCGCTCGATCTCGTTGCGCTTCTCGGTCTGGGCCGACTCGACCTTGCGCTCCCAGTGCTGCAGCTCGGCCTCGAAGTCGCGCGCCTCGCCCGTGAGCGTGATCGGCTGGGCCTGTACGTTGGCGTCGCCTTCGTCGAGCACGCCCAGGAAGCCGCCGGGCGTCTCGGGCGCGAGCGACTCGACGCCCTCGACGGCGTTCAGCGCCTCTTCGAGGCTCTTGATCTGCTCGCGGCTCTTGCGGATCTCGACCTCGAAGCTCGTCTCGAGGCAGTCGAACTCGCCCAGGGCGGCCAGCACGCGCTGCTCGAGCTCGACGTAGGCGGCGTAGCGCTCGCGCACCTCCTTGGTCATGCGCGCCTCGAGGGCCCGGCGGCGGCGTTCGAAGTAGAGGGCGCTGAGCGCAAAGACGGCGGCGGCGCAGATGACGAGATTGAGCAGCATGTGTGGATCCCGGTCGAGCCTTGGGGGAGAGGCGCTTTCCTGGATCGGCACTTCTGGCCTCCGGCGTTGAGGTCACGCCCGGAACCCGTGTCCGAGCGTGTCCGACAGGGCGGAAAGGATTTCCGCGGTCTCAGCCGCGCGCTGACGCGATCAGCCGGTCGAGCTCCTGCAACAGGCGCGGCAGGATGGCCTCGTAGGAGAAGTGCCCCAGGCTCTGCTCGCCCTTCTTCAGGTTGACGCTCGCTGGCCCGCACCACAGCCCGAGATCCGCGTCGTCCGTCTCGCCCGGCCCGTTCACGCGGCAGCCCATGACGGCGATCGTGAGGTCGTGCTCCTTCGCGTAGCTCGTGAGCTCCTTCACGTCGCGCCGCGAGCTCGATGAACTTCTCGTTCTCGACGCGCGAGCAGGAGGGGCAGGCGATGATGTTCAGGCCGTGGAAGAAGTTCGGCGGCACCGAGCGGAAGCGGCCGTCCTCGATGTCGCGCACGAGCTCGCGCCCGACGGCGATCTCGCTGGCCCTTGTCGTCGAAGGGCAGCGTGAGCGAGACGCGCAGCGTGTCGCCGATGCCGCGCGCGAGCAGCTGCTCGAAGGCGATGCGCGTCTTGATGATGCCCTCGGGCGGCATGCCGGCCTCGGTCACGCCCAGGTGCAGCGGCACGTCCGGGCGCTGCTCGGCGAAGCGCGTGTTGGCCTCGACCACCAGGCGCGGGTCGCTGTCCTTGATCGAGACGAGGTAGTTCGTGAAGCCGAGCTCGTCGACCATGCGCGCAGTGGTCGACGGCGCAGGCGACGATCGCGCCGACGTGGTCCTCGCCGAAGCGCTGCTTGTACTCGGGCGCGATCGAGCCGGCGTTGATGCCGATGCGCAGCGCGATGTCGTGCTGCTTGGCGACCCCGACCAGGAAGGCGACCTTGTCGCGGACGCTCTTCTCCTTCTCGTGGTGGTGCAGGTGGCCGGGGTTGTAGCGCAGCTTGTCGACGTGCGGCGCGACCAGCTCGGCCAGGCGGTAGCTCTCCTGCAGGTCGACGGAGAGGCGCGCCTTGGTCTGCTTGCGCAGCTCCGCCAGCGCCGCGACATCCTCCTTGGAGTCGACCGCGATGCGGATCAGGTCCGCGCCGGCGGCCTCGAGCAGCTCGATCTGGCGGCGCGTCGCGACGAGGTCGCGCGTGCGCGTCGCGGCCATGCTCTGGATCGCGATCGGGGCCGAACCGCCCAGGGGCAGGTCGCGGATGTGGATCGTGCGGCTTCGGCGCGGCGGGAGCATGCGGACCGCAGATGCTAGCAGGCCCCCCGTCCGCCTCGTCCCAGCCGGGGCGGGAGGGGGCACGTGCAGCGAGCGCCCCCCCGGGGGTGGCCGCGGATAGGACTTGTGCGCAGAGCGGCAACCTGGGCTATCCTCTTCCGGCAGGGATTTCGGCCGAACCGTCCGCTCGCCCGGTTCGTCGCAGGTCCTCGCAGCCCAGCAGCGGCCCCCCCGGATCTCCGTACTTCAACCACCCGGCCCCATCCAGAACTCCATGTCCAGGACCATCACTCTCGGTCTCGCCGTCGCGGCGGCCGCCCTGCTCTCCCCGACCGCGCTGGCCCAGTTCGACAACACCTGGGTCACCTTCTCCGCTGCCTCGGGCCGGATCAAGGATGCCAACGGTGCCGACGCCACCTACATCACCAACGACGCCCAGGAGAAGGACTTCGTCGCTGGCGACCTGAACCTCGACGGCTGGGTCGACCTCGTGATCGTGCGCAAGGAGCCCTACACGACCGGCGGCATGTACCCGAACTTCCTGCTCATGAACGAGGGCGGGATCCTGGTCGACCGCTCGGCGCTCTACGCCAGCGACTCGGACGTTCCCGGCGACCTCGGCTTCCTGACGGCGACCAACGACCGCGACGTGACGATCGCGGATGTCAACCTCGACGGCTGGCCGGACGTGATCACCTGCACGACCATGGGCGACGGGCTGCCGAAGGCGATCAGCCACCCGCGCGTATACATCAACAAGGGCGCGATCAACGGCGTCTGGCAGGGCCTGAAGTACGAAGAAGCGCGCATCCCGACCTTCGTCATGGCGCCGCACTTCTGCGGAGTCGCCGCGGGCGACGTGGACGGGGACGGGGCGCCGGACCTGTACTTCGCGGACTACGGCAACCTGAGCGACAAGCTGCTGATCAACGACGGCACGGGCTTCTTCACCGATTCGGGCACCACGCGCGTGGCCGCATCGATGCTCGACAGCGCCTTCGGCGACGCCTGCAACATCATCGACATGACCGGCGACGGCCACAACGACATCGTACGCGCGTCGGGTGTCACGGGGCTGGGCGCGGGACCGATGGTCTCGGTCGCGACCAACGATGCGGCCAATCCCGGGCACTTCCCGACCACGCTCTACCAGTCCAACGTCGCCAGCACCGCGACCTATCACGAGGACGCGGGCGACCTGAACCAGGACGGCCTGCCGGACATCATCGCCAGCGACGACTCGTCGGACGCGTACCGCTACAACCTGGGCGTCGATTCGCTCGGGCGCCCGCTCTGGGGCCCGCTGCACTACTACACGTTCCAGACCGGAGCCGATGACGGCTTCGCGGGCTCCTGCCACATCGTCGACCTCAACGGCGACGGCTGGCCGGACACGATCCATGCTGACGTAGACGTGGACATCGGCGGCTGCTCGCGCCGCACGCACATCTACCACAACCTGGGCGGCACTCCGGGCGCGCAGGTCGTGCTGAAGGAAGAGGCCGGACTGGCGACCGGGGCATGGCGTGGCGTGCAAGGCATGCTGGCCGCAGACCTGACGGGCACCTTCGACGTAGCCACGCTCGACCTCGACCGCGACGGAGATCTCGACATGATCTTCGGGCGCTGCAGCGGGACCTTCGTCTGGTTGAACCAGAAGGCCACGTCACCCACGGCGGCGACCTACACCTTCGGCGATACCAACGCCAACTCGACCGGCCAGAAGGCCAGCATCAGCGCGACCGGCACGCCGGGCTCGACGATCAACGACTTCGTGCTGAGCGCGTCGGGCCTGCCTGCTTCGAAGCCGACGATCTTCTTCTACGGCGGCACGCGCTTGTACGCCGGCATTCCCTTCGCCGACGGCAAGCGCTGGACGGGCTCTCCGATCCAGCGCCTGCCGGTCGTGATCTCGAACGCGAGCGGCGTGTCGACCTTCAACTGCAACTTCGTGAGCGGTCCGATGAGCACGATCCTGATCGGCACCGAGCGCGACGCGCAGGCCTGGTTCCGCGACCCGGCCGCAGGCGGCACGAGCCACAGCAACACCAGCAACGCGCTGGCGTTCTGGCGCGTCGACTGAGCCGCGCGCCACCCGAACCGCTCCCGAACCCGCGCGCCCTGCCGGCATCCCGACAGGGCGCGCGCACTTTTCCACGAGTTTCCCACCCGCGCCCGCGCGAGTTGTGCGGAGATATGCGCGGGAGTTGGTCACAGGGCCCTTCCGGGTTTGCGTTGCACGCAATCCCCTCACGCTGTGCACCGGCCCGGACCCGGGTCGACCGACTTCTGCCAGTTCGGCCCCTTTCGACCGTCCCGCGGTCGAAAGGGGCTGTTTCTTTGCGCGCGTGTGCCGCGCGCGCGGTGAGCGCGCTAGCATCGGCGCGCCATGCGCGCCAAGGTGGTCGTGATCGGCGGCGGAGTGATGGGCGCCTCGATCGCCTGGCAGCTCGCGCTGCGTCTCGATCCGCACGAGGAGCCCGTCGTGCTGCTCGAGAAGAAGGAACTCGCGGCCGGCTCCTCGGGTCGATCGGGCGCGATCCTGCGCCAGCAGTACTCCGACCGCGTGCTGGCCGCGATGGCGCGCGACAGCCTGCGCGTCTACGCCGGGCTCGAGCGCAGCACCGGTCGCTACATCGGCTTCGTACGCATGGGCGTGCTCACGATCGCGGGAGCGGATCAGCGCGACGAGCAGGAGCTCTTGCGCCGCAACACGGCCATGCAGCGCGAGCTCGGCATCGAGGTCGAGCTGCTCGACGCCGCAGGCATGCAGCGCGTCGCGCCCGGGCTGGCCGTGCGCGCGGGCGCGCTCGGCGCATACGAGCCCGGCGGCGGCGGCGTCGATCCGTTGCGCAGCGTCGAGGCCTTCGCCGCGCTGGCGCGCGAGAACGGCGCGGCGACGCGCATCGGCGTGCGCGTCGAGTCGATCGCGCTCGAGCGCGGCCGCGTGCGCGGCGTCGAGACCAGCGACGGGTTCATCGCCGCCGAGGCGGTCGTGGTCGCGGCCGGGCCCTGGTCGCGCGCGCTGCTCGAGCGCACCGGCATCCGCCTTCCACTGCGCGTCGTGCGGCCCGAGCAGTACTTCAAGCAGATGCTCGAGGGGCCGCGCTCGCCCGAGGAATTGCGCGGCGGGGACGAGCACGAGGCGCGTCTCGCCTGGAGCCGGCCGGTGCTGCCGGCGCCGGGGCATCCGGTGCTGCTCGACCTCGAGGGCAACTTCTACACGCGCTGCCAGCCGCACGAGGGCCGCACGCGTGTCGGGCGCATGGACTACTCGCAGGATGCAGAGGTCGCGGATCCCGACGCACTCGACGAGACGGTCAGCGCGGAGTACGTGGCCTGGGCGCGCGGGCGCATCGAGGAGCGCATTCCGGCCTACCGCCAGAAGCAGGACGCGGGCACGAGCGTCGGGATGTACACGCTGACGCCGGACGCGCAGGCCGTGATCGGCGCGCGCAGGGAGGTCGAGGGCTTGTGGGTCGTGACCGGGTTCAGCGGCCACGGCTTCAAGCTCGCGCCCTCGGTGGGCGAGGGTGTCGCGCAGATGGTCTGCCAGGAGCCGGTCAGCGCCTTCGACGCGGAGTTCTTCGACCCGCACCGCTTCGACGGCAAGTCGGGCGAGTCGTGGGGGCGGGCCTTCGGGCTCTGAATCCCTGCTGGAAGTGGCGCTTGCATTTGTTCCAGGGTCTGGATGATAATCATCCATGCCATGGAACATTTGCACACCCTGCCCCGGGCTGCAGAAGGGGCCCTGCAGCGTGACCTGGCGGCCTTTCCCGTCGTGGTCGTGGTCGGACCGCGCCAGGTAGGCAAGAGCACGCTCGTGCGAGACTCCAGGCTCGGCCGTGAACGGCTCTACCTGACGCTCGACGAGCTGGAGCTGCTCGGCGAGGCGCGTTCGCAGCCCGAGCGTCTGCTGGGCCGCGCGCCGCGCGTGACCATCGACGAAATCCAGCGCGCCCCCGAGCTGCTGCTCGCCATCAAGCGCGAGGTGGATCGCCGGCGCAGCCCGGGGCGCTTCCTCGTCACCGGTTCGGCGGACGTGCGTGCGATGAAGGGCGTGGCCGATCACCTTCCCGGTCGCGCCGTGTACCTGAATCTCGAGCCGATGTCGATCGCGGAGCTCGCCGGCGCGCCAGGAGACACGGCCTGGAGCGGCCTCTTCGCGTCGAAGTCAGCCAGCGCGGCGCGCGAGCTGCTCTCCGCTCGCAAGCCGAGGGCTCTCGATCTCGAAGCGCAGGTGCTGAAGGGCGGCCTCCCTCCCGCTGCCTTGACCGAGGACGACGAGGTGCGGCGACGGTGGTTCGAGAGCTACGTGCGCGCCTGGCTCGAGCGCGGGCCGGCAGAGTTGGGGAGCGTGGCCGACCTCCCCGATCTCAGGCGCCTGATGCAGGCGACGGCGGCCAGGCTCGGTGGGCTGCTGAACCAGGCCGATGTGGCTCGTGATGTGGGCCTGCCACGCACGAGCGCGCATCGGAACCTGTCGCTCCTTTCGGTCGGGCTACTGCTCGATCTCCTCCCGGCCTTCGCGCGCAGCCGCGGCCGGCGGGTGGTGAAGTCTCCGAAGGTCTACTGGCGTGATCCCGGGCTGGCCGCCCACCTGCTCGGCCTGAGTGCGCGGTCCAACCTGCGCGCGGAGCGAGGGTGGGGTGCCCTGCTCGAGAATTTGGTCCTCTCCAACCTGCGGGCATGGGCCTCGAGCGACGATCGAGCCGCCGAAATACACTACTGGCGCACGGCATCGGGCCGCGAGATCGACTTCGTCGTGGAACGTGCGGGCCGCGTCTTTCCGATCGAGGTGAAGTCGAGCCGTCGGGTGACGCAAGCGGATATCGCGCATCTGGAGGCCTTCCTGGAAGAGCATCGCAAGACTGCATCCTTCGGCATCGTGCTGCACGACGGCACCGAGACCGAGATGCTCGCCCCGAACGTGATTGCGACTCCGCTCGGTGCAGTACTCTGAGAAGGGGGGCGGCCGGTCGGCTCAGCTGCGCGCCTGCCGCAGCCGGTCGAAGAGCACCGCGCCGAGCAGGATCAGGCCGCGCGCGACGTACTGCCAGAACGGTTCGACGTTCAAGAGGTTCATCGCATTCTGCACGATGCCCATGATCAGCACGCCCGCGATCACCGCACCCATCGAGCCGACGCCGCCCGTCAGCGAGACGCCGCCGAGCACGCAGGCGGAGATCACCTCGAGCTCGAGGCCTTGCGAGCCCATCGGCTGGCCGCTGGTCATGCGCGCGGCGAGCACGATGCCGGCGAAGGCCGCGACGAGGCCTTGCAGGACGAAGATCGCGACCTTGGTGCGCACGACAGGGATGCCCGCGAGGCGCGCCGCCTCCTCGTTGCCGCCGATCGCCAGCGTGTCGCGGCCGAAGACCGTGCGCGAGAGCAGCAAGCCGAAGACGACGAAGAACAGCGTGCACATCCAGACTGGCACGGGCAGGCCGAGCCAGTAGGCGTTGCCCAGGGAGAAGAACTGCTCGTGCGCGATCGAGACGGCCTTGCCCTGGCTGGCGATGTAGGCGAAGCCGCGCACGATCTGCATCGTCGCGAGCGTCGTGATCAACGGGTTGATGGAGAGGCGCGCGACGACCAGGCCGTTCGCCAGCCCGACCAGCGCTCCGCTTCCGAGCGCGGCGAGCACGCCGACGATCACGCTGTCGGACTTCTGCATCACGACTGCGGCCACGACGCCCGAGCAGGCGACCACCGAACCGACGGAGAGGTCGAAGTTCCCCGACGCCAAGCAGAAGAGCATCGTGCACGAGACCATGCCGACCGTCGCGACCGAGAGCAGCAGGCCCTCGGTGTTGGTCCAGCTCGAGAAGTGCGGCACGAACAGGGCGCAGCCCGCGTAGAGCAGCGCGAGCACGAGCAGCATCCCCGCCCGTTGCCAGAGGCGGTTGCTCACGCGAGCGCCTCCTCGCTCTCCGGCAGCGCGTGACGCAGCACGACCTCCTCGCGGACCTCGCGGCGCGCGAGCTCCTGGCTGATGCGCCCCTCGCGCATCACCAGCACGCGGTCGGAGAGGCCCAGCACCTCGGGCAGGTCGCTCGAGACCATCAGCACGGCGACGCCGCTCTGCGCCAGCTCTTGCACGATGCGGTAGATCTCGGCGCGCGCGCCGACGTCGATGCCGCGCGTGGGCTCGTCGAGCAGCAGCACCTTGATCGACTCGGAGAGCCAGCGCGCGAGGATCACCTTCTGCTGGTTGCCGCCCGAGAGGTTGCGCAGGGGTGTCGCGGGCGAGGGCGTCTTGATCGCGAGCTGCTGGATGTGCAGCGCGGCGTTGTCGCGCTCCCAGGTGCCGTTGAGCAGCGTCCCGAGGCGCAGATGGCGCCTGCGCGCGGAGAGGTTGATGTTCTCGAGCACCGAGCGCACGGCCACGATGCCCTCCTTCTTGCGGTCCTCGGGCGCGAGCACGATGCCGGCCGCGATCGCGTCGCGCGGCGAACGGATCCCGACCGCGCGTCCATCAACGAGGATGCGGCCGCTGGTCGAGCGCGCGGCGCCGTAGACGAGGCGCAAGAGCTCCGTTCGGCCCGCTCCGACGAGGCCGAACAGGCCCACGATCTCGCCACGGCGCACGTCTAGGTTGAGCGGGGCGGTCAGTCCATGGCCCTCGAGCGCGCGCAACTCGAGGCGCGGCGCGCCGATCTCGCGCGGCGACCAGCCGTGCACGTCCGAGAGTTCGCGACCGACCATCGCGCGCACGATCTCGGCTGCGACGCTCGCGCGCGGAGCGTGGTCGAGGCGCTCGAAGGTCTTCACCAGCGCGCCGTCGCGCAGCACCGTCGCCGAGTTGCAGACGGCGAAGACCTCGTCCATGCGGTGCGTGACGTAGAGGATCGCCTGGCCGTTCGCGGCGAGGTCGCGGATCAGCTCGAACAGGCGCTCGGTCTCGCGCGCGGACAAGCTGCTGGTCGGCTCGTCGAAGGCCAGGATGCGCGCGCCGCGCGCCAGCGCCTTGCCGATCTCGACCATCTGGCGCTGGCCGAGCGAGAGCGAGCCGAGGCGTGCGCGCGGGTCGACGTCGAGACCGAGGCGCGCCAGCAGGTCTCCGGAACGACGTGCAAGTGCGCGGCGATCGACGAGTCCCGCGCTGGAGGGCAGGTGGCCGAGGAACAGGTTCTCCGCGACCGAGAGCTCGGGCACGAGCTGCAGCTCCTGGTAGATCACCGCGACGCCCGCGCGGAACGCGTCGTCCGTCGAGGCGAAGCGCTGCGTCTCGCCCGCGATGCGAATCGCGCCCGAGTCGGGCGCATGTGCGCCGGAAAGGGCCTTCAGCAGCGTCGACTTGCCCGCGCCGTTCTCGCCCAGCAGCGCACGCACCTGGCCGCGTTCGATCGAGAAGCCGACATCCGTGAGCGCGCGCACCGCGCCGAAGCTCTTCGAGACCGACTCGAAGCTGAGGAGATGCTCGGGGGAGGCCATCGGCCCCTGAGTGTGTCGCCGGAAGCGCTCCGAGGGAAGCGCTGCGCTCAGTGCGTGATGCCCTGGTCCTTCAGCACTTGCCTGAAGTTGGCCCGGTCGATCAGCACGCCGGTCGTGCGCGTGTCCTTGGGCGGCTCGACGCCGTCCTTGACCCAGCGGTAGAGCATTTCGCAGGTCTGGTAGCCGTGCTGCTTCGCAGAGAGCAGCACCGAGGCGAAGAAGCCGGTCGGCTTCGACTTCTCGAGCTCGACGATGCAGTCCGAACCGTTGATGCCGATCCCGACCACGCTGTCCGCGCCGAAGCCGTGGCCCTCGAGCGCGCGCACGGCGCCGAGCACGGCGTTGTCGTTCATGCCGCAGACGAGCCACTTCTTGACGTCGCCGTGCTGCGTGAGCAGCGCGTTGACGGAGTCGAGCGCGGCGGGGATCTCGGGCTTGGGTGTCGGCGCCCTGAAGATGCGCGCCTCGGGGAAGCCTTCGGCCACGAGCGCGCCGATCGCGCCGCCGGTGCGCCACTTGGCCGTCTCGAGTTCGTCGAAGGTGACCGCGATCACGCCCGTCTCCTCGTTCGACCAGCCGCGCTTCTTCTGCTCGGCCGCGAGCGCGACGCCGACGGAGACGCCGATCTGCCCGGCCGAGATGCCCAGATAGTGCACGTCGCGCATCGGCTGGCCGTCCTTGTCGAGGAACTGGTCGTCGACGGTGAAGAGCTTCAGGTTCTTGGCCTTCGCGCGCGCGACGATCGCGGGGCCGAGCTTCGCGTCGGGCGTGCAGATGACGAAGCCCTGCGCGCCCTGCGCGGCGAGGTTGTCGATCGCAGAGAGCACCTTCTCGCCGTCGGCGGCGCCGATCTTCACCAGGTCGAAGCCGAGCTTCTTCGCGGCCTCGTCGGCGAACTGCCACTCGAGCTGGAACCAGGGCTCCTCGGGCTGCTTGACGAGGAAGCCGAGCTTGATGGTGTTGGCGGCGGGGGCGGGGTGGCTCGGTTGTGAACCGCTGTCCTTCGAGCAGGAGTTGAAGAAGGGCAGGAACGCAAGAAAGGCGATGGAGAAGGGGCGGATCATCGCGGGTCAGTGTACGGGAATGCCTTGGAGTCGCTCTGGAGTCCGGTTGTGATCCTAACGACCCTGCCAGCGTGAGGAGGAATCGCGAGGACCTGACCGTCGTCCACGTACACGGTCGCGCGAGACACATCCGGGTCGAGTACGTCTTCCATGGAGCTTCTGCCTTGAATGGGGAAGCGCTTCACGATGGCACGGTCGGTCCAGTTCAGGAGAACGTACGTCGTGGAGGGAAGACCGCTCTTCGGATGCGAGCTCGTCAAAGACCCGCAGGAAAGCTCATCGCCGAATCGAATCGAGTCCCGCGGGAGGCGCGCAAGGTGCTGCAGCAGTTCGCGTGGCGCAACGGGCAGTCGGCTCAGGTCGTCGCCGGACAGGAGCATTCCGCCAGTCGCGTAGATCAGCGCTGCGTGGAACGAACGTTCCTGCTCGGTGAAGCCGCCGAGGTTGTCGGACAACATCAGGCAGTCGGGATCGTTCCACCAGAGACGGCCGTTCTGCCAGGCACGCATCAGGTTCTGCTTGCCCGTGCGCGAGATGCTCTCCCAATTGCGCTCGATGTCCATCGAGCTGCGTGAGCCGTCGAGCAAGCCGAGCGAACCCCACATGGGATGGTTGCAACCGAGGATGAACGCACCGCCCGCACCGGCGAGGACGGATGCCATGCCGCTGCGGTAGGCCTGGATGCACGTGGCCTTCGGATCCCAGTGCTGCCCGTTGCGGATCGCGCCCCAGTAGTTCGCGTCGAGCTTGAAGTACTCGACGCCCCATTCCTCGTGCAGCGTCTTGAACAGCACGACGAGGTGCTTCTGGGCGTACGGGTTGGTCCCGTCGAGGCAATACCACGGTCCCTGACGCCAGCCGCCGAAGCCGACCCTGTCCGAGCGCAGCGGCTTGCCGTCGTCGCCCTTCACGAACCAGTCGGGGTGCTCGCGGAAGAGCTTCGAGTCGCGCGCTCGCGATGAACGGCGCGACCCAGAGCGCGGGCTTCAGGCCGCGCTTCTTGATCTCCGCGATCACGAACTTCACGTCGCCGCCGAATGCCGGGCCGGTGTCGAGCCAGTCGCCCATCGCTGGCTGATAGCCGTCGTCGATCTGCACGTACTCGAGCTCGGGCAGCTCGTTCTTGATCACCTCGAGGTTGTCGTGACGTTCTTCGCCGTCACCTCCGGCCCGAAGCAGTACCACGAGCACCAGCCGCGCGGCGGGCTGGGCCACGGCCGGCGCGGGTGGTTGCGCTCGATCCAGTACGAAAGGCGCGCGAGCAGCTCGTCGCGATCGGGACCGCTGGCGACGACGAGGTCCTCGAGCTGCCAGGTCTCGCCCGGTTCGATCGAAACGCCGTCGCCGTCGATCACGGCGCGGATGTGCGTCGTGTTGACGTCGATGCGGCCGACGAAGCGACGGCAGGACGCGAAGCCGACGAGCAGGCGCGAGGGATCGGGGCGCGAGAACAGCGCCACGCCGTAGACGCTGCGGAAGCCGGCGGGCTCGCGGAGCTTGTAGTGCCCGCGGTCGGTGTACTGCTCGAGGTCCTCCGGCTTCTCGATCGTGCCCGCGGTCTGGCTGAGCATCTGGAAGCCTTCGCCGTAGAACGCGGTGTTGCCCGGCATCTTGTGCGCGAAGTCGAAGAGCACGATGTCGTGCACGGGGACCGCGACCTTGCCCTCGTTGTGCAGGGTCGTGGTCGCGTGATCGCCTTCCCAGTGGATCTCGAGCTTCAACTCGGGCGCGTCCGCGACGCCGTAGGGCGCCTTGCTGCGGATCTGGTACGCGTCCGCGGCGGCGGGCGAGTCGCTGACGATCACTGGCAGTACCGTGCCGCCCTTGACGAAGACGCAGCCTGCGAACGGGGCGAGGAACAGCGCGAGGAGGAGACGCCCGCGGATGGAATGCGCGAAACCCGCCAATACGGTGCCAGTCCAATTCTTCCCGGGTTTCCCTCCGCGTGATCGGACGCTGCGGCGCGGCCGCGGGAAACCCAGGAAGAATTGGACTGGCACCGTATTGGCGGGTTTCGGGATCACAGGCCGGGGAAGGGTGTGAGGCTCGCGAAGAGCTGGTAGTCCTTGATGCGGCCGTTGGGGGCGTTCTGGCGCGCGAGGTACTTGACGGCGGTGAGCGTGCGCTCGGTGCCGAGGTCGATCACGAGCACGTGCGGGCAGGGCGGCGCGGCGGAGCTCCACTGCGTGTGCCAGATCGTGTCCTTCTTGCCGTCGATCGCGTTGGCGGCGTTGCCGTCTTCGGATTCGGTCTCTTCGCTGTCGGCGTAGAGGATCTTGAACTCGTTGCGCGGGAGCTCGGCGCCGTCCGCGCCGGCGAAGGTGAGCTCGGCGATGGTGGTCCAGGGATCGGCCTTGAGGCCGCTGAGCGATTGGAGAGCGACGTAGCGCGCTTGGGTCGGCGCGAAGGAGATCGTCTGCCAGTCGGTGGTGGCGGCGAAGGAGCCCGAGGCGAGCGGGGCGAGGCCGTCGAGGACGAGCTTCTGGCCGGGCTTGCGGTGCGCGGAGGGGCGCGCGACGTCGTCGCCGAGCTGGTCGAGGATCGGGTGCGTGAGGCCGCGCAGGGTGAGCTCCTTCGCGCCGCCGTCGATGTCGAGGACGATGATCTCGTTCGGGCCCTTGTTCAGCCAGCAGCCGGGGAGGTAGAGGGTCTGTTGCGGACCGATGTGCCAGTAGCGTCCGAGCGCGTGGCCGTTGACCCAGATGGCGCCCTTCGAGAGCTTGCGGCAGTCGAGGAAGGTGTCGCCGTTCGTGTCCATCGCGAAGCTGCCGCGGAAGAAGGCCGGGCCGCCGCGCGTGGTGCCGCGGTGGAAGCGCAGGCCGGAGAGGAAGCTCGTGTCGAGGGGCAGCGAGAAGATCTCGAAGCCGGTGAGCTCGCGGCCGTCGAGCGCGATGGCGCCGGTGATGCCCTTCTTGTCGTGGATCTCGCCCCCGTAGTTGACGCGGCCCATGGCTTCGACGACGAGGTCGAGGCGCGCGTCGGACTTGCGTTCGGGGAGGTCGAGTTCTTTCTGGTCGAAGCGCCGGTCGAGCGTGCCGACGAGGCGTCCGTCCAGGTAGACCCAGCAGAGATCGTGAGCGCCTGCGACTGTGAGCTTGCCCGCGGGGCCGGGCGCGAGGCTGGTGCGGTAGACGACGATGCCCTGCGGCTGCTCGAGCGCTTCCATCGAGAGCGGGTGCTGGCTCGGGTGCACGGCGCCGAGCTCGCTGAAGAGCGGCGCGAATTCGGTGAGCGCGATCTCGGGCGTCCTGGTCACGCCGATCGGGGACGGGATCTCGGGCAGCGTCTCGCCGGGCGCGAGGTGGCGCTGGAAGAGCAGGCGCATGGCGTAGAACTTCGGCGTGGCGCGGCCGGCCTCGTCGATCGGCGCGTCGTAGTCGTAGCTCGTGGTCTGCGGGCGGAAGGGCGGCGCGTTGGCGCCGGCGGTGAGACCGAAGGACGTGCCGCCGTGGACCATGTAGATGCTGAACGAGGCCTGGTGCTCGAGCATCCAGGCGAGGTCCTTGAGCACGCCTTCGGTGCTGCCGGTGTGGTGCGCGGAGCCCCAGCTGTCGAACCAGCCGGGGTAGTACTCGCCGCACATCAGCGGGCCCTCGGGCCGCACCTTGCGCAGCGCGGCGAAGGAGGCCTCCGGGTCGCCGCCGAAGTTGACCACGCTGAAGAGCTCGGGGCGCGTGTCGCGCGGGAGCTGCGACGGCCCGTCGCAGGTGAACAGCGGCACGTCGAAGCCCGGGCGACGAGCGCATCGCGCACAGCGCCGATGTACTCCTTGTCGTTGCCGTAGCTGCCGTACTCGTTCTCGACCTGCACCATCAGGATCGGGCCGCCGTGCGTGATCTGCAGCGGTGCGAGCTCGCGGCCGACGGCGGCGAGGTAGCCCTTGACGGCCTCGAGGTAGAGCGGATCGCGCGTGCGCAGCTTGAGGCCCTCGTGCTTGAGCAGCCACCAGGGGAAGCCGCCGAACTCCCATTCGGCGCAGGAATAGGGGCCCGGGCGCAGGATCACGTGCAGGCCGACTTCCTGGGCGAGGCGCACGTAGGCCGCGACATCGGTCTGGCCGCTGAAGTCGAACTGGCCCTCCTGCGGCTCGTGCTGGTTCCAGAACAGGTAGGCGCAGACGGTGTTGCAGCCCAGTGCGCGCACCATCTCGAGGCGCTGGCGCCAGTACTCGCGCGGGATGCGCGCGAAGTGCATCTCGCCCGAGCGGATCACGAGCGGCGCACCGTCGTGGAGGAAGCTCTGCTTCCCGATCTCGAAGCGCTGCTGCGCTGTGCGCGAGGCTGTACTCGCGGCGAGAGCCTTCTGCCCGCTCGCAGGGAAGGAGAGCAGGGAGAGCGGGAACAGTGAAAGAGCGAGTGCGGCGCGCGGGATCTTCATCGAGCGGGCAGTCTAGCGCGCGCGAGCCGCGGATCCGGGTCGAGGGCGCGGCCGGCGGCTACGCTCTGCGGCGCAGGACGGTACAATCCGGTGCTCCCCCCCGGGCGCTGTCGCGCTGGGCCGGGATCTCATGGGCGAAAACCAGATCACGGATCAGCTCGACCACCACGAGATGCGCGGCTACGTCCGCGCACTGCTCGAGGACGTGCACGCGCTCGAGCGCATGCTCGAGCAGGGACTGTTCGAGTCGGGCGTGCGCCGCGTAGGCGCCGAGCAGGAGCTCTTCCTGGTCGACGCGAACCTGCGGCCCAAGGCCTGCGTGCTGGCGGTGCTGAAGCGCCTGGAGGGCCTGCCGTTCACGACCGAGCTGGCGCAGTTCAACCTGGAGACGAACCTCTCGCCGCAGGA
Source organism: uncultured Planctomycetota bacterium (assembly GCA_963829015.1). Classification (GTDB taxonomy): domain Bacteria; phylum Planctomycetota; class UBA1135; order UBA1135; genus JADJLZ01. The sequence continues at coordinate 937,629 of CAWHGR010000003.1, forward strand.
CCTGGGCGGCGATTGCCTGGCGCGCATGCAGCGCGAGCTCGAGCAGCTGCTGACGAAGGCGCGCGCGGCGGCGGCGGCCGAGCAGGCGCAGATCCTGATGTGCGGCATCCTGCCCACGCTGGAGAAGGTGCACCTGGGTCTCGAGTGGATGACGCCCATCCCGCGCTACTACCAGCTCAACCGCTCGATGGTCGCGATGCGCAACGGCCATTTCGACGCGGCGATCAAGGGCATCGACGAGTTCTACCTCTCGCACGACAACGTGATGCTGGAGGCCTGCAACACGAGCTTCCAGGTGCACTGGCAGTGCGATCCGGAGACCTACGCGCGCGACTACAACATCGCGCAGCTCGTCACGGCGCCGCAGCTCGCCTGCGCGGTCAACTCGCCCGTCCTGATGGGCCACCGCCTGTGGCACGAGACACGCGTGGCGCTGTTCCAGCAGTCCGTGGACACGCGTTCGGAGGTCATCGCGCAGCGCGGCAGCCGCTCGCGCGTCAACTTCGGCGAGCGCTGGCTGGAGAAATCGATCCTGGAGATCTTCCGCGAGGACGTGGCGCGCTTCCGCTCGCTGATCGCGGTCACGCCCGAGGAATCGCCGCTCGAGGTGCTCGAGCGCGGCGGGATCCCGCTGCTCAAGGCGCTGCGCCTGCACAACGGCACGGTCTACCGCTGGAACCGGCCCTGCTACGGCGTGCAGGACGGCAAGGCGCACCTGCGCATCGAGAACCGCATCATGCCCGCCGGCCCGACGGTGGCCGACGAGATCGCCAACGCGGCCTTCTTCTTCGGGCTGATGAGTGCCTTGCCGGCCGAGTACGGCGACGTGCGCCGCTCGATGGGCTTCGACGACGCCAAGCAGAACCTCGTCACCGCCGCGCGCCAGGGCCTGCACTCCAAGCTGCGCTGGCTGAAGGGCAAGACCATCGCGACCGAGAAGCTGCTGCTCGAGCAGCTCCTGCCGCTGGCCGAGCAGGGCCTGCGCGCGGCGAAAGTCGACACGGCCGACGTCGACAAGCACCTCGGCGTCCTGCGCGAGCGCATCGAGCGCGGGCAAACCGGTTCGCAGTGGGTGCTCGACTCCTACTCGGCCATCGGCGAGCAGGGCAAGAAGTCGGAGCGCTTCCGCTCGATCACCGCGGCGATGAAGCGCAACCAGGAGCAGGGCGAGCCCGTCGCGCGCTGGCCGCTCGCGAGCTTCGAGCCCGTGCACGGCGATCCGGGCAGCTTCCGCACCGTCGAGCAGGTGATGACCTCCGACGTCTTCACCGTGCACCCCGAGGACCTGATCGACCTCGCGGCCAGCCTGATGGACTGGGAGCACCTGCGCTACGTGCCGGTCGAGGACAAGGACGGCCATCTGCTCGGCCTGCTCTCCTGGCGCGCGGTCACGCGCATGATCTCGCGCGGCGACGGCGGCCGCGGCATCCCCGTGCGCGAGCTGATGCAGCCCGATCCGATCACGATCCGGCCCGAGGCCAGCACGCTCGAGGCGATCCAGACCATGCGCAAGCACGAGATCGGCTGCCTGCCGGTGGTCAATACGCAGGGGCGCCTCGTGGGCATCGTCACCGAGCACGACTTCATGGAGCTCTCCGCGGCGCTGCTCGAGAGCTGGCTGAGCGAGAAATGACGCGCGCCGAGCGGGCCTTCGACGCGGCCACGCCGCGCCTCGTCGGGAGCGCCGGCCCGGCGCAGGGCGGCCCGCTGCTGATCGTCACCGCGGCGATCCACGGCAACGAGCCGGCCGGCGTGCACGCGCTGCGGCGTGTCTTCGAGGCGCTCGACGAGCTCAGACCCGAGATGCATGGCCGCATCGTCGGCCTGATCGGCAACCGCGGCGCGCTGCTCGCGGGCCAGCGCTACCTGGACGGCGACATGAACCGCCTCTGGTCGCGGCGCAAGCTGCTCGAGCTCGCCGCGGGCGATCCCGCGGCCGACACGGCCGAGCAGCGGGAGCAGCGCGAGCTGCTGGCGGCGATCGAGCGCGAACTCGCCGCGCCGCACGCCGAGGTCGTGCACATGGACCTGCACTCGACCTCGGGCGACAGCCCGCCCTTCATCGTGCAGAACGGCGACGCGCGCAGCCTGGAGCTCGCGCACGAGCTGGGCGTGCCCGTGCTGCACGGCCTGTTGAAGAACCTCGAGGGCACGGTGCTCGAGCTCGGCGAGGCGCGCGACTTCACCAGCATCGTGCTCGAGGGCGGTCAGAACGAGGCCGAGACGACCATCGAGCACCACGAGTCCGCGTTGTGGCTGATGCTCGCCGCCGCCGGCCTCGTCGAGGACGAGCCGCGCCTCGAGCTCGCGCGCCAGCGCGAGCGCATCGCGCGCAGCACCTCGGGGATCCCCGGCGCGGTCGAGATCTGCCTGCGCTACGCGATCGAGCCGCAGGAGCACTTCACGATGCTGCCGGGCTTCAGGAGCTTCGAGCGCGTCGTGCAGGGCCAGCTGCTCGCGCTCGGAGGCCCGAGCGGCCGGCGCGAGATCCGCAGCCCGATGGGCGCGCTCTTGATCATGCCGCGCTACCAGGGCCAGGGTCAGGACGGCTTCTTCCTCGCCCGACCCGCGGGCCGCGTCGCCTGAGCCCGTGTTCTTGGCGCTTCTCCGAACCGCTTCCCAGCACTCCCCCGGATACCATCAGGCCCCCCCGCGATGGCACTGACCCAGGAACTGAAGGACACGCTCGTTCTGATCCTCGCCGGCGGCCAGGGCGAGCGACTGATGCCGCTGACCGCGCACCGCGCCAAGCCGGCGGTGCCCTTCGGCGGCGCCTACCGCATCATCGACTTCACGCTCTCGAACTGCATCCACTCCGGGCTGCGGCGCATCATGCTGCTGACGCAGTACCAGGCGCGCTCGCTCGAGGAGCACATCCGCTTCGGCTGGAACTTCCTCCCGCGCCGGCTCGAGCAGTTCATCGGCGTGCTGCCGCCGCACCACCTCTCCACCGAGGAGAAGTGGTACCGCGGCACCGCCGACGCGATCTACCAGAACCTCGACCTGATCGACGACGAGTCGCCCAAGCACGTGCTGATCCTCTCGGGCGACCACATCTACAAGATGGACTACGCCTGGATGCTGCGCGATCACCTGATCAAGCGCGCGCAAGTGCACCGTCGGCGCCGTGCGCATCCCCGCCTCCGAGGCCCCGCGCTTCGGCATCATCGAGCACGACGCGCGCGGGCGCGTGACGGGTTTCGCCGAGAAGCCGAAGTCGGGCGCGAAGGAGATCCCGGGCGATCCCGGCTGGTGCCTGGGCTCGATGGGCATCTACATCTTCGAGACCGAGGAGCTCAAGCGGCGCCTGCTCGAGAACGCCGACAAGACCGAGGGCCACGACTTCGGCAAGAACATCATCCCCGCGATGGTCAACGAGGTGCCGGTCTACGCGCACAACTTCCGCCACAAGGCCGGCGACGTGAACCCCTACTGGCGCGACGTCGGCACGATCGATTCGCTCTACGAGGCGAACATGGACCTGTGCAACGTCACGCCGCAGTTCAACCTCTACGACTTCGACTGGCCGATCTACACGCTCTGGCACAACGACCCGCCGGCCAAGTGCGTCTTCGACGCCAAGACGCTCGACTCGCTGCTGTGCCCCGGCGTGATCGTCTCCGGCGCGCGCATCAGCCGCTCGATCCTCTCCAACCGCGTGCTGGTGCAGGAGGGCGCCGACGTCGAGGATTCGCTGCTCTTCCACGGCGTGACCGTGCGCCCCGGCGCGCGGCTGCGGCGCACGATCGTCGACAAGTGGACCGAGATCCCGCCCGGCATGCAGATCGGCTTCGACCGCGGCCACGACGAGAGGCTCTTCACGGTGACGCCCTCGGGCATCACGATCGTGCCCTCGCGCTACAAGTTCGCCTGAGGGTGGCAAAAGCCAGCCCGCCTGGTTTTTTCACCCTGCGCCGCGCCGACCTGGCCCGAGCTGCTCCGCGAAGAAACCAGGCGGGCTGAAGTGTTCGCGCTACCCGACCAGTTCCTCGACGTACTTAGGGAGCATGTTGAACAGAACAACCCAGCCCGCCTGAGTTGTTCGCGGTACCCTGCCCCGCCGGCCTGACGCTTTTCTAGGGATTCCTCCATCATGGAGCTCGCCCCGCGGAACTACCGGGGCCGCATGCCGATGGATACACCCTGGATGGAGCAGGAACTGCTCGCGCACGCCGCCTGGGTGCGCGAACTCGCGCGCGGCCTCGTCGCGGACGACGCGAGCGCGGAGGACCTCGCCCAGGACACTCTCGTCGCCGCGCTGCGCGGTGCGCCGCGGGAGCGTGCGTCGATGCGCGCCTGGCTGGCGGGCATCGCCCGGCGACTCGCATGGAAGCGGCACCGCGATCATCCGCGTGATCAGACGCTGGGCGAAGAGATATTCGAGCACCCGGGTACGAGCAGCGCGGATTCGCTCGAGCGCCTGGAGCTGCACGAGCTGCTCGCGAAGGAGTTGCGGGAGCTGCGCGAGCCCCTGCGCGCGACGCTGATCCAGCGCTACGTCCACGGTTGCAGCGCAGCGCAAATCGCCGAGCAGTCGAACACTCCCCTCCCGACCGTGAGGTACCGGTTGAAGGAGGGTCTCGAGGAGTTGCGCGAGCGCCTGGATCGCAACTGCGGCGGCGCACGCGAGACGTGGATGAGCGCGCTCGTGCTCGTCGCACGTCCGCAGGGGGCCATGATCGAGGGAGGAACTGCGCTGCTCGGGGAGGGAGTGTTCATGTCGACGCTCGCGAAGATCTCGGGGGGCATCGCGGCACTGGTGCTCGGGGTGTGGCTTGCGCGGCCCCTGCTCGAGCAGATCGAGAGCCCGCCGCCCGGAGTGGTCAAGGTCGACGCGGGGTCGACGCGCGAGCAGCCCGGGGGAGACAAGCCGAGCGGGGCCCCGAACCCCGGTGATCCGGTTGTGACGAGCCGCCTGTCGATCGCGGCAGCTTCCGGCACGGATTCCGCTCGGAGAGCTGACGACCTCGCGGTCGATCAGGTCCTCGCGCGCGGCCGCTGCATCGACGTGATGCACCGTCCGATCGAGGGCGTGGAGGTCTCTGTGGTGGCGATCGGGCACTTCGACGCCGGCTGGAGCGAGCCGCGCTGGGAGACGCTTGATCCCGCGCAGACGAGCTCGAGCGGGAGCGCTGGACACTTCGAGACCGTCTTGCGCGCCGACCCCAAGCGACTCCAGGGGGATGTCGGAGTGCGCGTGCGGTTCCGGCACGCTGGCTACGCAGACGAAATGACCGTGCAGTACCTGCTGCACGACGAAGAGCTCACCGACAACGACGTGGTGCTCTACCGTCCGGCGGCCCTCGCAGGGTCCGTTCACGATGCCGACGGACTCGCTTGTGCGAATGCCTCCGTGTACGCAATCCGGCGCTATCCCGGAGGAGGCACGTTCTACCTCGACGATCGGAGCGAGCTTCCGAAGGCGGCGACGCAGGCGGACGGCCACTTCGAGATCACCGATGCACCCGAGGGAACGATCTGGCTCGCGGCACGCGCGGAAGACGGTCGCGAGGGCGAAGGATTGGCGCTCGTGCTCGCGCCGGGCCAATCACGCAGCGACCTCGCGCTCAGCGTGCCGGGCGCGAGCGACGCGGGCTGGATCCGCGGAGTCGTGATCGATCCGAGCGGTGCGCCGTGTCCGCGTGCGCGGCTGAGGCTCGTCTACGCTCGACCGAAGGATGCCGATCCCGCGCTGGGTGGGCTAGGTGGCAGTGGAGCGAGACGCGCGGACGAGCACGGCCGCTTCGCCTTTCGTGCCGAGCAGGCCTACCGCTACGCGATCCGGGCAGCGGATGCGCAGAGCGACGCCTACGCGGCGCTCGCGACCGACGTCGCGCCGGGGACCAACAACCTCGTCTTGCGGCTCCGGGCTCCCGGCCTGCTGCACGTGCGCGCGGCGCGTCCGGATGGATCCCGCCTGGAGGGCTTCCAGATCCGGCTCCTCTCACTCAAGGCCACGGATCGTTGGGATTCGAGCGTCGAGCTCGCCCGCTCGGATCTCGGGCCTCACCCAGGCGGAGAAGCAGATCTCCCTCTGCCTCTCGAACCGTTCACCCTGCTCGCCGAGTCGCCCGCCTGGATGCCGATTACGCTTGGGCCGCTCGATCCCGCACACATCACCGGCAAGATCGACGTGCGCTTCGAGCATGGCCCGAACCTGAGCGGAGTCGTGCTCGCGCATGGCCAGCCCGTCTCTGGCGCGAGCGTGCTGGTCTATAGGCAGCGCGACGATCTCGAAGTGCCGGCGATCGACGGCTTTCGCTCGCGCGTGTGGCCGCTCTTCGAGATCAAGCCGGCCGTCAGCGATCGTGAGGGTCGCTTCGCGCTCCTGGCACCCATCCAGGACGGCATTTGCCTGCTCGCCGAGCTGCCCGGGCACGCCCCTGCGAGCGCCGGTCCGTTCGCGCTCGGGTGCGCGGGGCAAAGCGCCGAGGTGAAGCTCGAGCTCGGCGCGCCGGGGGCCATCGAAGGCCTGGTGCTCGACTCGCACGGGCAGCCCGTCGCGGGCGCCTTCGTCGGTGCATCGGCAGGCGAAGGCCGGCCGCGCGGCGCGAAGTCGGAGAAGGACGGCGCCTTCCGCATCGACGATCTCGGTCCCGGGCGCTACCGCGTGCGGCGGCTCGAGATGGACATCCGCGGTGGCAATCTGAACACGTGCATCTGCGGCGGCGCGGAAGAGCTGCGCCGCCTCGAGCTGTGGGACTGCGAAGTCGCGGAGGGCAAGACGACGCACTTCGACCTGCGCCTGCCGCTAGCCGGAATCGTGGACGTGCGCCTCGCGCTCGGGCTCGATCCGTCGGTGGCCTGGAGCGTCGAGGCGGATTCGGAGACCGATCCCGAGTCCTTGATGAGTACACCGGTCCATTCGAGCGAGGGCTCGGCGCTCGGCAGCTATCGGCTCGAGCTGCCGCGCAACGTCACCTCGAGCATCCACGCGAGTGCGAGTTTTTCAGGATGGGAGATCACACTCGAACAGCGGCACGTCGAGCCGCTCGACACACCGATCGAGCTCGTCTTCGATGAGCAGAGTGGCCACATCGAAGGACGCTTGGAGCCGCCGTGCTCGAGCGGCGAGCCGATCGTGCTGCAGTGGACGGACTCCGCCCAGCGCTTCATCACCTGCATCACCTACGCCGACGATCAAGGCGCGTTCCGGTTTCCCTTCGCGCCCGCCGGGGCGTGCGTGCTGACGCGCGGGGGCAGCCAATCCAGCGAGCGCCCCGTAACCGTCAAGCCCGGACAGAATCTTCGTGTCGATGACCTCTGAAGGTCCCTGCGCCCGGTCTCGCTCGCACGACTAACGCTTTTTCCAGGATCCGCTCATCATGGACGGCGGCCCGCGAGACTCGTGGGCTGTCATGCCGATGGACACGCCCTGGATGGAGCAGGAGCTGCTCGCGCACGCAGCCTGGGTGCGCGAGCTCGCTCGCGGACTCGTCCGGGACGAAGCCAGCGCCGAGGACCTCGCCCAGGACACCCTGCTCGTCGCTCTGCGCGGCGCGCCGCGCGAGCAGGCGTCGATGCGTGCCTGGCTCGCGGGAATCGCGCGGAGGCTGGCGTGGAACCAGCATCGAGCCCGCGAGCGCGCGCGGTCCTTGAGCGCGGACGAATGGGAACAGGCGAGCACGACGAGCCCGCAGTCGATCGAGCGGCTCGAGCTGTACGAGCAGCTCGCGAAGGAGCTGCGTGAGCTGCGCGAACCGCTGCGTGCGACGCTCGTCGAGCGCTACGTGCACAGCCGCAGCGCCGCGGAGATCGCAAGGCGCAGCGGAGTCCCGCTCCCGACCGTGCGCTCACGGTTGCAGCAGGGTCTGGAGGAGCTGCGCATTCGGCTCGATCGAAGGTACGGCGGGCAGCGCGAGACGTGGATGAGCGCGCTCACGCTCGCCGCAGGATCCAAGGGGGCTGTGCTCGGAGGGAGTGTGGTCGTGTCGACGCTGGCGAAGGTCTCGGCAGGTCTGGCGGTCCTGGTTCTTGGAGTAATGTTCGTGAGCCCTTTGCTGGAGAGAGGCGGGGTTCCAGGGCATGCGCAACCCGCTCCTGGTCCGTCTGCGGGCGCGACTCTTGCCTCATCACCGCGCGGGGTGGTCAGCGAGACACAAGCAAGCGGTGCACGAGCCGCCGAACCGCGTACTTCGGTCGTCAAGGAGGCCATTCCCGATCCGCTGAGAGTCCTCGTGACCGGTCGCTGCGTCGACCTCGAAGGACGTCCAGTTGCCGACGCCGTCGTGGCGCTGACGGAGGTGACCTGGACGAAGCGACTGCTCCCCGGCGATCCGAGAGCAGCCGAGTTCCTCACCCGTACCCGCAGTGCCTCCGACGGTTGCTTCACGATCACGACCAGGCTCCCCGAGCCGGACGACGGAGTGCTCGTTGCCGTCGAGGCGCGCAGGCCGGGCTACTGCCGTGGGTACCTGCGCACCGGCGGCAAGTTCACGGGGGAGCTCGAGCTAGGAGACATCAAGCTCGGGCCAGGCACGCGCGTCGCTGGAGTGGTGCGCGATGTGCTCGGAAAGCCCTGCGCCGGAGTGCTTCTGAGACTCTCCTCGAAGAAGACCGCGAAGGCGCCAGCCGTCCGCGACGAGGCTCGAAGCGATCGCGACGGGTCCTTCGTCTTCGAGAGCGCGCCGGCGGCTCCTTTCACCCTCGTGGCAAGTGCCGACGATCTGCGCAGCGCCAGACTGGAGGTCGACCTCAACTCGGGCGATCCGCGTGTCGACCTCGAGCTCGTTCTGCCTGAATTGAACGGCAACGACTCGATCAGCGGGACTGTCGTCGATCCGCAAGGCCGCGCGGTTCCGAAGGCCCATCTGGAGGCGGAGCAGACCGGGGGACAGGACCTGCGGCTGGACCCGAGGACGACTTGCGATGAACATGGACGATTCCGGATCGACTGCCGGTCGGATTGCGCGTTCCAGTTCACCGCCTACGACCCTGACGGCGTCTGGGGCGGCGTGCGCGTGAACGAAGTGCGCTCCGGGACGCACGGCATCCTGCTTCAGCTCGACGGATCGCGCGCGTTCCTGCTGCGCGTTCATGACGCATCGGGCGCGCCGATCGAGGGCTTCCGCTGGGAGCGCGGCACCGGGGAATGGATCTGGCAGGACAGCGGGAATGCAGGGGTGCATCCGCAGGGCGAGCTGCGCATCTCCTCGGATGTTGTGCCGTTCTACCTGCGGATCACGGCGCCCGGCTGGTGTACGTCGACATTGGGGCCTCTCGATCCCGCGAAGATGGCTGAAGTCATCGATGCTGTGCTCGAACGCGCGTGTGTCATCCGCGGTGTCGTGCGCTCGGGAGGCAAGCCCATTCGCGCGAGCGTCCGCCTCGTCGACTCGAGGTTCGAGAGCGTCCCGAAGCCTACGCCGCTGGGCTGGACCTCGCCGCCCGTCGCGAGTAGTGGCGAGGACGGGTTGTTCGAACTCTCCGTTGAGGGCAGCGGAACGGTGCGACTCCAGGCCGAGCGCTTCGCGTTCGCGGACCTCTCCCCGATCTCCGAGCCCGTCACGGTGCATCCAGGAGGAATCGTCGCAGGCCTCGTTCTCGAGATCAGGCCCTGCGGTTCGGTCGAAGGCAACGTGATTCGAATGGACGGTGCCCCCGGAGCCGGACTCATCGTGAGCGCGAGGCGGGAGGGAAGGCTGATCAGCTTCACGGACACCGACGCTGGTGGGAGCTTCCGGATCCCGGGCCTGTCGGAGGGAACCTACGAGCTGGTCGTCGCCGCACATCACCTTGGAAGAGAGCACGAAACGGGCTCGCAGCCTGGTGCGGCCGATCCACAGCACTGGCCGTGCGAGATACGGTTCGGCCAGGTGACTCGATGCGACCTGCATCTGCTCGAGACCACGCGTCTGCGCGTCGTTCTCGAATTGCCCAGGCCGCCCCGGGAGAATTGGGTCGTCGAGCTCTGGCAAGACTTGCCCGGATCCGTCCCGATCAAGTCGGCCAGCACGCCGACAAGGAATCTCGACGAGCTCGACTTCCGTGAGTCGCTCGGGAAGGAAACCCTGGAGTTCGAGTTCATCGAGCCGCTCGAGGGCGCCCTGAGAATCGAGTCGGGCGGCGCTCTCGGCCCGATGCGCATGGAGACGAGTCGCCAGTCCTTCGCGCGCGGCACGCACGAGCTGAAGTGTTCGCTTTCCGCCGGACGGCTCGAGGGAACACTCGGCGTGCCGTTCGCACCCACGGAGCGGATCACACTGAGCCTGCAGTCGGGTTCGTTCAGCGTGACTGTCGAATCACGGGCTGACGCCGCAGGTCGGTTTGTCTTCGATTGCGCGCCTGCGGGCGAGTGCCGGATCGAACGCGTGGGTGTGGCGGGCAGCGCGAGGACCGTCGCCGTCAAGGCCGGCGAGACCTCGCAGCTCGACGGCCTCTAAACAATCCTGTCCGCCAGGATCGTCACGCCTGAGGGTTGAAAAACCAGCCCGCCTGGTTTTTTCACCCTGCGCCGCGCCGACCTGGCCCGAGCGGCTCCGCGAAAAAACCAGGCGGGCTGAAGTGTTCGCGCTACCCGACCAGCTCCTCGACGTACTTCGGGAGCATGTTGCGCCACGTCGGCCAGTCGTGGTTCCACTCCTCGCCCCACTCGTCGACGCGGTTGGGGATGCCCTTGCGCGCCGAGCACGTTGGCCACGTCCCAGGACTCCTGCGGCGCTTCCCACTTGCCCTTGCCGTGCGCCAGCAGCACGAAACGCGAGCGCAGCTTCGAGAGGTGCGCGCTCTCGCCGATGTGCGGCACGAAATCGAGCGGCGAGCAGTGGTAGTAGTCCTGCGTCGGCTGGCCCTTGCCGAACTTCTTCCACAAGTCGTAGGTGCCGCTCATGCAGATCGCCTTCGAGAACAGGTCGGGGTGGCGGCAGATCGCGGCCAGCGCGTTGTAGGCGCCGATCGAGGCGCCGGCGGCGACGATCTCGATGTCGTTCGAGCGGCAGTCGGCGCGGATCGCGGGCACGACCTCGTTGGCGATGAAGGCGTCGAAGCCGTTCTGGATCCAGGCCGCGTGGCCCGGGCCCTTCTCGCCCTGGATCCACTCCTGGCCTGCGATCGAGTCGACGGAGTAGATCTTGATCTTCTGCTGTTCGAGCAGGCCGGCCAGCACGCGGATCATGTGGAAGCGCTCGCACTCCTCGGCGTCGCCCGCCGCGGTGGGGAAGAGCAGCACCGGCCGGCCGACGTCGCCCCAGCGCGTGAGCTGCACCTCGCGGTTCTCCAGGCGCTCGGAGCGCCAGCGGCTCGTCTCCTTGCTCATCGCGAATTCCTCAGCGCCTCTTCGAGGAGCTCCTCGGCTTCGCCGCTCCCGGCACGGTGCCCACGGCGCCCGCGGCGGCCGCCGGCGCGGCCGGGACACTGGAGAGCACGTGCTGCGTCAGCTTCGGCCCGCGCGCGGCGTCGCGTGCGGCCTTGTCGTCCGCGCGCCAGCCCTGGATGGCCTGGAAGAAGTGCTCCGTGAAGCTCTCGACCTCGTGCTTGGGGAAGAGCTGCTCGACCTTCTTGCGGATGGCGTTCTTCGCGCGCTCGCTGCCGAAGTACTCCCAGGCGACCTCGTCGAGGTTCGCGAGCTGGCTCGCGCAGAATTCCTCGAAGCGCTCGGTGTCGAAGTGCGCGCGCGCCAGGCGACCGTACTCCTCGATGCGCTTCTCGGGGCTCAGGTTGCGCGCGCGCACCTCGTAGAAGGGCGCCCAGTCGAGGTTCATGCGCATCTTGCGCTTCGTCGCGGCGGTGAAGAGCGCCCAGCGCAGCTTGGCCTTGACCAGCCAGGGGAAGTGGTAGTGCAGCGAGGTCACCTGGCTGTCGGGGCAGGGGTTGGCGAAGTCGATCGGCCACCAGGTGCCGTCCTTGAGCAGCGCCTCGCAGCTGTTGAAGTCCCAGCCGAAGAAGGCGTTGATCGTCAGCGTGATGTCCTCGATGTGCTGGCGCTGCTCGGCCGTGACAAACTCCTTGTCCGCGCGGTAGCGCTGGTGCAGCGGCGCGCTCGGGTCGTAGTTCATCAGGATCGTCTGCGGGCCGAGTCCGACGCAGCGCACGAAGCGGTCGAAGGGCAAGACACCCTTCTGCACGTGCATCAGGCTCTTGCCGCTCTTCTCGTAGGCATCGCGCAGCGCCGCCTCGTCGTCGAGCTTCGACACGCCGACCCAGCCGCCGCCGTCGTAGGGCTTCATGAAGCTCGGGTAGCCGACCTGCTTCCCTATCTCGCCGAGGTCGAACATGTCGGCGTAGCGATTGAGCGTGACCTGCAGGTCCGCCTTGGTCTCGTAGCTCTTGGGCGGGATGATCCAGGTCTCGGGGATCGGCAGCCCGAGCGCCAGCATCGCGGCGTACGCAGTGTGCTTCTGGTTCGACTCGATCGACCAGGGGTTGTTCCAGGTGTACGCGCCGTCCATCAGGATCGACTTCTTGAGCCACTCGCGCGCCGGCGCGTACCAGTACGTCAGCCGGTCGATCACGAGGTCGTAGTCGACCTTCGTGTCGAGCGCGAAGGGTGTGATGCGCACGCGCTCGACCTCGAAGCGCACGTCGTCGCGGCCGACCTTCACGACCGGCGCGAGGTCGCCGAGGATCTCCTCGAAGCAGATGGGCCAGCAGGTGTCAGCGCCGAGGGAAAGACCGATCTTGCGGGTGAGGGTGGGCACGGGAGGCTCGTCGGGAGGGAGAGTGGAGGGTGTGCGCGGGGCTTCGCGGCGGGAGGGTGCAGCGGCGGATTGTACGGTGCCAGGCAACTTTTTCACGATCTGCGCGGAATCCCGCCGACCCAGGGGACCTGCTCGCACCGCGTCGCGCCGTAGACTCACCGACGCATGCAGCACGACCTCGCGCGCTCGGTCGAGATCCTCGCCCGCACACCGGCCACGTTGCGAGCGCTGCTCGGCGGCCTGGGCGAGGGCTGGACGATGGCGAACTGCGGGCCGGACACGTTCTCGCCCTACGACGTCGTCGGGCACCTGATCCACGGCGAGAAGACCGACTGGATCACGCGCGCGCGCTGGATCCGCGAGAAGGGCGTGAGCGAGCCCTTCCCGCCCTTCGACCGCTTCGCGCAGCAGCGCGAGAGCCGGGGCAAGAGCATGGCGACGCTGCTTGACGAGTTCGAAGCACTGCGCGCGCGGAGCCTCTCCGACCTCGGGGCGCTGAAGCTCGACGAGAGCATGCTCGGCCTCGTCGGCCGCCACCCGACGCTCGGCACGGTGACCACGCGCGAGCTCATCGCGACCTGGGTCGTGCACGACCTCGACCACCTCGCGCAGATCGCGAGGGCGCTGGCGTTCCAGTACAAGGACGAGGTCGGCGCGTGGCGCGCGTATCTGCCGATCCTGCCGAAGCGCTGATCGTTCGGAGCAATCCGACAATACGGTGCCAGTCCAATTCTTCCCGGGTTTCCCGCCGCACGCGACGGTTGCCAGACGCGTCAGGGAAACCCGGGAAGAATTGGACTGGCACCGTATTGTCGGATTGCTCCGTAGTACGGCGATCAGCGCCAGGCCGTCGCGATCATCTGCTGCGCGGCAGGCGTGAGCGGCTCGCGCTCGAAACCGGCGTGGATCTCCCAGCGCTTGAATCCCGCCGCGCGGAAGAGGAGCTCGAGTTCGGTCTTGTGCGTCCAGCGCAGGACGGTGTGTGCGACATGCGTGCGCATCAGTTCGCCGTGCAGGTCGCGTTCCTCGATCTCGATCTGCGAGTGCTGCGTCTGTGCCAGCGGGTCCATCGTGCGCCGGTCGAATAGGCTCAGGCGCGTCGACCTCGACGGGTGCGTGAACTCGCCCTCGAGCACGCGCTCCTCGGGCTTGGCGCTCCAGACCTCGGGCCGCGCGAAGCCCAGGTCGAGGGCGAATGCGCCACCCTCGAGCAGCGCGTCGCGCACGCAGCCAAGCGCGGCGAGCTGTGCTTCCGTGTCGAGCAGGTGCGCGAAGGCGTTGAAGGCGCAGTAGGCGCGCGCATAGCGCCGCGGCATGCGGAACTCGCGCATGTCGGCCTGCAGCAGGATCGGTTCCTTGCCGGCATCGCTGGCCTTGACGGCGCAGCGCGCGAGCATCGTCTCGGACGAGTCGACGCCGTCGCCGTCGAAGCCGGCCTCGAGCAGCGGGATCAGCACGCGTCCGGTGCCGCAGGCGACGTCCAGGAAGGGTCCGTTGCCCTCGCGCACGAAGGCCGTCCAGAACGAGAGGTCTTCCTGGTGGCTCTCGAAGAGCGCGTCGTAGAGTTCGCCGTCGTCGTACGGCGAGAGTTGTTGCTCGGACATGACCGCAGAGGATCGCCCCTCGGGGCGTGCAGTTGCAATGGTCCGCTGCTCGTCAGGGCAGTTGCAGCGTCTTCGTCTCGCCGCCGGCGAGCGCGAAACTCTGCACGGTCTCCCAGGAGCGGTCCTCGCCAGCGCTGTTCGTACGCTGGACCTGGATCGACCCCGCCGCCATGAAAGCCACGGAGAAGTGCCCCGAGGCGTCGGGATGCAGGGTGGGCAGCTGGGAGTAGACGTTCTGCGGCATCAAGCGCCACCTCACGGCGGAGTCCGGCTGCCAGCCGGCGATCGAGCCTTCGACGCGCCCCGAGAGCACGTCCTGGCCCCAGTTGTTGGGCCCGCGCTGCAGCGTCACCTCGGTGTGGAAGTCGAACTCGCTGCCCGACTCCGCCGGCGGCCGTGCCGTCAGGGAGCACTCGCCCGGGTCCTCGACCTCGATGCGTGCGTGCCCGTTCGAGTCGGTCGCTGCGCTGGGCGGATCGCCGCTGAAGGTGTGCCGGCCCTTGGGCCAGACGACGACCGACCAGGCGCGCGCGGGCTGGCCGTTGTTCTTGAGGTCGAGCTCGAGCACGCACGGGTTTGCGTTGCGCAGGTCGAGGTCCATGTGCGTCGTCTGGCCGACGGCGATCGTGAGGTCGTGGCGGATGTCGCGCTCCTTGATGTTGTCGCCCGAGCTCATCGAGGTGCTCGTCGGGCCGTGGAACATCTCCTCTGCGCGCTGCAGCTCCCAGGCGCCGGCGCTGAGGCGCTCGAAGCGGAACGTCCCGTCGGGACCGACCGTCTGCGTGAACGGCCGCGCGTCGCCGCGGTTGATGGCGACGATCACGCCCGCGGGGCTGCGGCCGGGAGGCATGAGGACCTTGCCTTCCAGCGTGCCGCCGACATCGAGCTGGATCACGAGATCCTGCAGGCCCTTCGAAGCCTCGAGCAGCGCCGGTCCGTACTGCGCGCGCGCATAGCCGTCGGCGTCGGTGAAGAGCGTGAAGTTGCCGTCGCGGTTGAGGTCGAGTGCGAAGAGACCCTCCGAGTCGCTCGTGGCCGTGGTCTCCGCCTCGGTCTGGACCAGCGTCGTGAAGCCGTTCATCTCGATCTCGGTGTCCTTCGGCTTCTCGAAGAGCGCGACCTTTGCGCCGGAGACCGGCTTCTCGCCGGCCATGACGCGCCCGCGAATGCCCGGGATCGTGACCAGCTTGACCGCGAGCTCGGCCGGGAGCTTCGTTCCGTCGAGCGGGCCGAGCTTCTCGGGCTTGTGGCCCGGCGCGATGACCTGGTAGTAGAACGAGGCCTTCGTCGGCACCTTCAGCGTCGCGCGCCCGTCCGCATGGGCCTCGTCCTTGTCGACGTAGGCGCGCGTGTCCCAGTCGTTGAGACCCCAGTGCACGCGGAACTTCTCGACCGGGCCGTGCTCGTCGCGCGCCGAGAGCAGGACCGTGCGCGCCTCCTCGAGTCGGACCACGAGGTCCTTCGTGCCCGGCTTCACGTCATCGAGCTTGACCGCCGTGTAGCGCTCCTCCGCATCGGAGAATTCGAGCGCAATGTGCACGCCGCGCTCGCGCGGGTGCACGCGGAAGCGGCCGTCGGCTTCGGCGTTCGTGCCGTTGCTCCAGGAGCTGCCCGCGCTCGACTGCCGCACCTGCATGCGCGCCTTCGGGACCGGCTTGTCGTTCGGACCGACGACGATGCCCTCGATGTCGCGCAGCTCCGCGTCGGCCTTGTCCTCGGGATCGAGCACCAGCACGACGTCGCGCAGCTCGTTGCCGGCCGTGACCTCGAGCGGCGCGCTGACCGCCCAGCGCATCGATTCGGTCTTCGCCCACGCGCGCGTCATGCCCGCCGCCACGCCCTCGACGAGGAAGCTGCCGTCCTGCGCGCTCTTCGACTCGGGCGCGCCCGTCCACATCTCCGGCCCGCGGCTGCGCAGCTGCTCGAGGTCGTTCGAGCCCCAGACCGTGTGCTCCTCCGAGACGACGACCTGCGCGCCGCCGACCGGGTGCTGCTCGCTGTCGACCACGCGCCCGCGCACCGAGCCGCCGCGGCGCAGCGTGAGATCGCCGAGGTGCAGCGTCTCGCCGGCCTTCAGCGTCCCCCGCGGAAAGACCAGCGCGTACCCGTCCGCGCCGGCGACGAAGCGCAGCGGGTAGTTGAAGGGCTGCGCCTTCCAGTGCAGCGTGGCGATGCCGTCGCTGCCCGTGCGCGCCTCGGGCTTGGGATCGGACTGCGAAGCGTGCGGGTAGTCGTCGGTCGGACGCAGCCAGGCATTCGCGATCGGTCGCAGGTTCTCGTCGACGATGTGCGCGACGACCGTGACCTCGGTCTCCGCTGCGGCGGCCGGCTTGCCCGTCGCGGGTGCGGCCTTGGTTTCCTTGGGCATCGAGCTGCGCTCGGACGACGGAGTCTCCGCCGCGAGCGACTCCGACGACTCGACCGGCGCGTTGCGCGGCGCCTCGAGCGGCTGTGCGGCGGGCAGGTCGCGCTCGAGCGCACTCTGCGACGACGAGGGGTGCAGCCAGAGAAAGGCCGCGGCGCCTGCGAGCAGGGCCAGCACGGCCAATGCGAGGATCAGCTTGAGAGCGGTGTTCACGGCGGGCCTCCGGGACGGATCGCGAGAAGCGCGCGCCATTGCACCGCAGGTCTCGCGTTCCGCGCAAGCCGGGGAGTGCGAACACTCCAGCCCGCCTGAGTTTTTCGCGCACGCTTACACGGCGCCGACAGACCGCGCCGGATCCGCCCGACGCGACTACGGCAACTGCAGGGCCTTCGTCTCTCCCGCCGCGAGTTCGAAGGTCTGCACGGTTTCCCCCGCGCGCAGGATCGTGAGCTTGCCCGTGGGGACGAGCGACAGGCTGTAGTGACCCGCCGCGTCCGGCTTGAGCCGATGCCCAATGTTCTCGTTCTCGGTCCGGATCCGCCACTCGGGGTTTTCGCCGGGCTGCCAGCTCCCGATCGTGCCCTCGACCGCACCCGTCTTGATGTCCTGTGACCAGCTGTTCGTGCCGCGCCTCAGCGTGACGTCGAACTCGAAGGGGAACATGGCTCCGGTTTCCGGCGGCGGCGACACGACCAGCGTGCAGTCTCCCGGGTCGGGACTTTCGAGGCGCGCGTGACCGCTGGCATCGCACATCGCAGGTGGGCCGAGTGCGACACGGACGATCTTGCTCCGGGTGTGAGGGACGATCGACCACCCGCGCGCAATCCGCGAGTTGTTCGTCAGCTGGATCTCGACCACACACGGACCCGCGTCGCGCAGATCGAGGTCCTTGTGCGTCGTCTGGCCCACCGCAATGTCGAAGTCATGCCGAAGCGGGCTGCCGACAATCCCTTCGCCGATGCTTCCCGAGTACATCGGCGTGGCCGTGAACTCCTGGTCCTCGCGCTGGATTTCCCAGGCACCGGGGGTGAGGTGCTCGAAGCGAAATCCGCCGTCCGGCCCCACGGTACGCGTGAATGGCCGCGCGTCGCCGCGATTGATACCGACGATCACGCCAGCCGGGCTTCGGCCGGGAGGCATCAGCACGTGGCCTTCGAGTGCGCCGCCGGTGTCGAGCTTCAGCTCCAGGTCCTGCAAGCCAGTCAGCGCCTGGAGCGGAAGCGGACCGTGCTCGCAGCGCGCATAGCTCTCCGCGTCGGCGAAGATCGAGTACGTCCCGTCACGCTGAAGATCGAGCATGAAGCGGCCCTCGGCATCGCTCGTTGCGCTTGCCTCTGCGCTGTAGTTCACGCGTGTCGTGAAGCCGTTCAGCCTGACCTCGTTGTTCGGCTCCGGAGAGGCGTAGAGCGAGAGCTTCGCTCCTGCGACGGACTTCCCGCCCGCAAGCACGCGCCCATGGATTCCAGGGATCGAGATCAAGTCGATCGAGAGCTCGGCCGGCAGTCGTTGGCTGCCGATCGGCCCGAGCTTGCCTGTCTGGTGGCCGGGCGCTGCCACCCGGAAGTAGCACGGGGATGCCAGGACACGCACGACGGCACGGCCGTTGGCATGCGTTTCCGCCTCGTCGGCGAAGAGCGGTCTGGGATAGAGCTCGTAGGCGCTCCATGTGACGCGGAAGTTCTCCAGCGGCCCGTGCGCATCGCGGACGGCTAGCACGAAGGTCTTCGGCTGCTTCAGCCGGATGACCAGCTCGTCGGAGCCCGGCTTGATGTCCCTGATCGAGGCCTGCACGTAGCGCCCCGCTGGGTCGCTGGCGGTCACTTCGAACGTCACGTCTCGGGCGTGAGGATGGAGGCGGAAGCGGCCGCCGCTGCCGGCGTTCTCGGACGAGAACTGGGCACCACCCTCTCCGGACTGATTCACCTGCAATTGCGCTCCGTCGATGGGAGAACCATCGGGAGCCAGAACCACTCCGTCGACGTCACGCAGCTCGGCGTCGTCCCTGATTCCGGAGTCGACCACGAGGACGAGATCTTGCACCTCGCTGCCGGCAGCGATCTCGATCGGCGGGCTGATGCTCCAGGGCCTCTCGCCGACTCGTGCCCATACGCGTGTCATGCCAAGCGAGACGTTCTCGACGAGAAAGCTGCCGTCGTCCGAACTGCGTGCCGACGGAACGCCGCCCTCTTGTCCCGGAGAGTGGACCCACACGGCCGCGAGCGGAATCCCCGCGTCTGCCGCCTGCACCCAGTCGTCGACCGCCACTTCAGCACCCGCGATCCCGTGCTGCTTGGCATCGACGACATGCCCGCTCACCGAGCCACCCGGACGCAGGACGAGATCTCCGAGTTGCAGTGTCTCGCCGCTCTTCACGATCCCGGTCGGGAACTGCATCGCGAAGCCGTCCGCTCCGACCCCGAATCTCACGGGGTATTCGAAGAACGCACCGGTCCACTCGAGCGCGACAGCCCCGCCTGCAACACTTCGGACTGCACTCTCGCGTCGGATCCGGGATGACTGCGGCGTGTAGTCGACCGGACACAACCAGGCGTTCGCGATCGGGCGCAGCTTTTCGTCGAGGATGCGAGCGACGACTCGCGTTTGCCCCTCTGTCGCAGCCGCAAGCCTGGCTTCCTCGGCAACCGTGGCTCGTTCGGGGCCCGCGGACTCCGTGACGAGCGACTCATTCGGCTTGAGCGGCGCGTCGGAAGCTGCCTCGAGCGGGTGTACGGAGTTGTCTGCGAGCGCGGGCACGTGGCTCGGCACGTCCTTCTTCACCACCATTGGCAGCACGAGCAGCACCGCGGCGACGAGCGCCGCGACTCCGAGCGAAATCTTGACCAGCATGGACATCAGAACTCCCTCCCCGATCGCGACCCCGCTCCCCGCGAGCACGGTCCCCTTGGATGGAAAAGCGAACGCGAGCGCGCTCATCCATGTCTCTCGTTCGCCGCCGAAGCGCGCATCGAGGCGCGCGCGGAGTTCGGCGAGGCCTTGCTGCAGCCGCCAGCGCACCGTCGGCGCGGGCACGCCCGTGCGCTCGGCGATCTGCGCTGCACTCAGGCCCTCGAAGTAGCGCTGCAGCAGCGTCGTGCGCAGCGGCTCGCGGATCGCACGCAGCTCCTCCGCGAGCAAGTGATGCAGCTCGAGGCGCTCGACCAGCTCCGATTCCGGCGCTCCCTCGGGAACTTCCCCCTCGTCGCCGGCGATCGGAACTGTCGAGACACGGCGCTGCCGTTTCCATGCGAGCGTACGGACGACGCGACCCAGCCAGCCGCGCAGCGCGCGACGGTCGGCGGGCGGCCGGGAAAGTGCGGCGACCCAGGTGTCCTGTACGAGGTCCTCGGCCGCAGTCTCGTCATGAACGAGGCTGCGCGCGAGACGGCGAACCCATTGCGAGTGGGCCGTCAGTTCCTCCTCGAGCCAGGGCAGGTCTTGGTTCATCGTCCGGGCTGCTCAGGATCCCCGAGCGGGAGAAATGATGGGGAATTCGTCCAAGAAACGGGCGGGGCCGCGGGAGAGGGAGTGGGGCGGCGCTGCGGCTTGCGGCGTGCGTCGCTCGATCGGTAGCCTCTTTGCCCACGCCCCCGGCGCGCGACCGTTCCGCGCAGCAATTCGACACCGCCCAGGAGACAAGAATCATGAAGTTGCTCGTCCTCACCATTCCCGTTCTGGCCCTCGCTCTCGTCGCCTTCTCGCTGCAGAAGCCCGGGGGCGGCCAGAAGCCTGCGGAGCCTAACCCGCAGGACATGATGGCCGCGATGCAGCGCGCCGGCACGCCGGGCGCGAAGCACAAGGCGCTCGAGCCCTTCGTGGGCACGTGGAGCGCCAAGGTCTCGATGTACATGGATCCCGCGGCACCCGCGATGGAGTCGAGCGGCACGATGGTCAACTCGTGGATCTACGACGGCCGCTACCTGCAGCACAAGTTCGAAGGCGACATGGGCGGCATGAAGTTCGAAGGCTCGGGCCTGTGGGGCTTCGACGTCGCGGCGGGCAAGTACGTCGGGACCTGGATCGACTCGATGAGCACCGCGATCTCGACCTCGGTCGGTCCGGACTCGAAGGACGGCAAGACCTGGACGATGGCCTCGACGAACACCGATCCGGTCACGGGCAAGGCCTCGGTGGGCGAGGAAGTCATCACGCTCGACAATCCGAACCAGCACACGATGTCGATGTTCGAGGATCGCGGCGGCAAGAAGGTCAAGACGATGGAGATCGTCTACACGCGCAAGAAGTGAGACGCGCCGCGAGACACAGGGTCCGCCCGGGTCGAAAGCCCGGGCGGGCTCGTTTCTCGACCGTCACTCGTAGACGTACCAGAGCGGGCCGGGGAACAAGTAGGAGAGCCCTTCGCGCAGGCGGTCGCGCCAGTTCTCCCAGTTGTGGCCGTCGCGGCTCTCGCTGAAGCGCACTTGCATGCCTGACTGCTGCAGCAGCGGATAGAGCGAACGGTTGTAGTAGATCAGCGACTCGTACTGGCCGCAGCTCATGTAGACGCGCTCGCTCGGACGGCCGGGGTTGTCGCGGAACTCGTTCACGAAGCGCACGACCTGGTCGAAGACCGGGCCGCGGTCGTGGGTGCCGACGTCGGTGAAGACGAAGGAGCCCGACTGCAGCATCAGGTTGCCGAAGAAGCTCGGGTAGCGCCAGGCGGCGGCGAGGCTCGCGACGGCGCCGAAGGAGGCGCCCATCAGGCCGCGCGCGGAGGGCTGGGCGAGCAGCGGGTAGCGTCGCTCGAGTTCGGGGACGAGCTCGCGCACGAGGAACTCGGCGTGGCGCGGATCGTCCGCGTACTCGCGCATGCGGTCGGGCGACTGGATCAGCGCGACGACCATCGAGGGCATCTCGAGGCGGTGGATCAGGTTGTCGAGGACGGTCTTCAGGTTCGAGAAGCGCACGTAGTCGTCGCCGTCGTGCACGACGAGCAGCGGGTAGCGCCGCATGCTGCGGTAGCGCGCGGGGAAGTAGAGCTTGAAGGGGCGCTTCTCGCCGAAGACGTCGCTCGCGATCTCGTGCTCCTCGAGCGCGCCCTCGCGCGTCTCGGGGTCGGGCAGCGTCCAGCTCGGGACCTCGTAGCCCGCGCCGTAGACGACGGAGTTGCCGCCGAAGGGATCGTGCGCCTGCGCCGGGTTGAGCGGGTCGTGCACGAGCTGCTGCATGGGGCCGCGCGCGAGCTCGAGCTTGTACTCCATGCGCGAGTTCTCGGGCAGCTCGAGCGAGAGGTGCCAGAGGTGCGTGCCGGGGATGCGCGTGAAGGCCTGCGAAGTGGGCAGGCCGAAGATCCAGTGGCGCAGCTTGACCGAGTCCGTCGGGCCGTGGAAGACGAACGTGACGCTGCGGCCGTCGACGTGCGGAATGGCCTGGGATGCGAGCCAGCGATCGAGCGCCGCGGGAGCGTCGTGCGCGTGCTGCTCGAGTTCCGCGACGAAGGAGCTCACGCGCCGGCCTCCACGAGCTGTCCGCTGGCGTCGAGCCTCTGCGTGCCGCGCTGCGCGCTCCAGCGCGTCCCGTCCCAGTCCAGGCGCGTCCTGGGCACGAGCGCCGCGCACAGATCGGGCCCGAAGCGCCGCACGAAGAGCGCGACGCGCTCGCGGTCGCCGAGCTCGAGGCGCTTGTCGGCGTGCGGCAACGGCACGATGCCCGTGCAGGCGCCCAGACCGAGCTCCGCGACCTCCGCGCTGCCGGCACCCTGCGGCGGGTCGTCGTGGAAGAGCACCACGCGCTCGGAGACGACCATCGCGCCGGCCGACCAGGCGATGATCGGCTGGCGCTCGAGCAGCTCGAGCACGCCGAAGAGGCGCAGGCGGCGCAGCAGGATCAGCACGTGGCCGCCGGCGATGCACAGCAGCTCCGCTTCTCCGAGCATGCGCGCAAGCTCGGCGCGGTGGCGTGCGATCAAGTCGCGCTGCCAGGGTTTCCAGCGCGCGTAGAACTCCTCGTTCAGCTCGCGGATGCGCGCGAGGTGCTCGCGGTCGAGGGCGCGCACGCTCTCGATCGCGGAATCGAGCTCGGCGGCGTAGATCTTCTGGAAGCCCAGCGGCAGGCCCTTGCGCAGGATCTCGCGCGCCGCGGCGACGAGATGGCCGAGGCGCAGCTGGTAGAGCTCCTGCGCCACGCGCAGCTTCTCGTTGCGCTCGCGCACGGCGAGGTGCAGCTCGCGGTCGCGCGCGTAGACGTCCTCGCCGCGTTCCCAGATCTTGAGGTTGAAGCTGCGCCCGCCGAGGTGCGCGCTGAGCTCCTGGTCCTCGCCTTCGCGCTCCTCCCAGCCCGCGGTCACGGCGGCGATGCGGCCGCGGATGCCGAGCGATTGCACGGCCTGGTCGAGCGTCGGCTGCAGGCGTTGCGGCCCGAGCAGCAGGACGCGCCGTGGCTCGCGGCCCTGGGCGGCGAACGGACTCTGCGCTCGCTCTCCCACGCGACTCAGGCCGCCACCACGCGCAGGTCCGTGCCGATGCGCTCGGACATCTCGATCGTCTGCGCGAGGTCGGGATGGCGCGCGACGATCCAGCCGTCTCCCACGACGACCTGCCGCGGATCGCGCGGCGCCTCGCCGATGGGCGTGAGGTCCACGACCGGGATGTGCTCGCCGTAGCGCCGCAGCAGGCCCTCGAGGCCCTCGTAGCGCGTCACCTTGCCGCCGTTGCCCACGGCGCGCTTGAAGACGATCGCGCAGTTGTAGCGTTTGGCCAGGTTCTGGCTGATCTTCCCCTGGCAGATCGCCTCGGCCGTGCCGGCGAAGAGGTCCGCGTCGCAGGAATAGTTCATCGCGTGCACGATGCGCCCGCCCGGCGCGCGCCCGCCGATCTCGCCGAAGACCGCCTCGCCCTTCGGCGTGCGGAACCACTCCATGTGCGTCATGCCGTCGCGGAAGCCGAGCGCCGCGATCACCTTGCGGCCGAGTTCGCGGCCGACGCGCACCTCGGGCGTCTCGAGGTCGCGCAGCGCGATGGAGACCGGGCTGATCCAGGGGTTGAGGCGGCAGGTGAGCGGCTTGGGCCTGTACCAGGAGACGTTCTCGAACAGGATCCGGCCGCCGGCGCAGACCGTGTCGTAGGTCAGCTCCTCGCCGTCGATGTACTCCTCGACGCTCAGCTCGGGCACGTGGCGCGTCGCCGCCAGGGCGCGCTCGAGCGCGGGCTTGTCGTCGCAGCGGTACGTGTCGGCCGAGCCCGCGCCGGCGATGGGCTTGATGATCAGCGGGTAGCCGACGCGCTCGGCCGCGGCCCAGGCCTCGGCCGCGCTCGTGCAGCGGAAGTTGTGCGGCGTGCGCAGGCCGGCCTCGGCCAGCACGGCCTTCATCGAGGCCTTGTCGCGGAAGGGGATCGACTGCTCGACGGTCAGGCCCGCGACGCCCAGCGATTCGCGCAGCTTCGCGGCCAGGATCATCACCGGCTCCCACAGGCAGACCACGCGGTCGATCGTCTTGCCGCGCACCCAGGCGTGCACCGCGCGCACGACCTCCTGCTCGTCCTGCCAGTTCGCGATCTGCAGGTAGTCCGCGAGCCTGTGCTTGACGTACGGGTCGAGGCCCGAGCGCGGCGTGTCGCCGACGCCGAACACGCGCGCGCCCACGTGCGCGAAGCCGTGGGTGAAGTACTTCATCTCCTCGGGAAAACCAGGCGAGAGGAAGAGGACGTTCATGGTGGGTTGAAGACTCAGGCGGGCTCGGTGTTTCACCCCAGCTCGACGCGCACGCTGGAGACGATCTGCTTCAGGCCGCGCTCGACGACTTCGGTCTCGGGGTGGCGCAGGATGAGGAAGCCTTCGCCGTCGTAGGCGCCGGTCGGGACCTGGCCGATGCGCGGGAGCTTCGTCTCGACGATCAGCGGGCCGAGCTCGCGCTGCACTTGTTCGAGTCCGCGCACGGCGACCACGCGGCCCTGGCCCTGGCCGCGCAGGTAGGCGGCACCGGCCGAGAACTTGCGCTCGGGCACGTCGAACTGCTCGAAGACCAGCAGCCGCGCCCAGGCCGAGTAGAAGTCGTGGTCGTGCGCCCAGGAGAGCAGCGAGGTGAACTGCGCGCCGGGCGGGCGCGCGGCGACCTCGGAGATCGCTATCGAGCCGTCCGGTCGGCGAAACCACTCCATGTGCGTCAGGCCGGTGTGGATCCCGAGCACCTCGATCGCGCGCGGGCCGGCCTCCTTGATCGCGTCGAACTCCGGGCCGTCGATGCGCCGCGGAAGCTGCACGGTCCACTGGATCCAGGGCTGTTCGAGCACCTCCAGCGGACCCGGCCGATAGCGCGAGATCGAGTGCAGCAGGTGCTTGCCGTGCAGCGTGATCGTGTCGAAGGAGTACTCCTCGCCGGTGATGAACTCCTCGATCATCGCGGGCGCACCGGAGCGCGGCGCGTCGGAGCGCAGCCAGTCCTCGAGCTCGCCCGTGCCCGCGACGCGGAAGGTGTTGCGCGAACCCGCGCCGGCCGGCGGCTTCACGACCAGCGGGTAGCCGACGCGCGCGGCGAACTCGCGCGCCTGTGCGGCGCTCTCGGCCAGCACGTGCCGCGCGCAGGGCAGGCCGTGCTCCGCGAGCCGGCTCTTCATCAGCGACTTGTCGCGGAAGTGGCGCGCCTCGCCGGCGTCCATGCCGCGGATGCCGAGCTGTTCGCGCGCCTCGGCCAGCGGCACCTGCAGCTGCTCGAGGATGCCCAGCACGCGGTCCACGCGCCCGCCCCATTCGCGCCCGATCGCGCGCAGGCCCTCGACGACGTTCGCGCTGACCAGCGCGTCGGGAATCTGGCGGAAGGCGCTGACCAGCGGACGCATCTCGGCCGGCAGGCGCTCGGGCGGATCCTGGGAGAGGATCGCCAGGCGCACGTTGGGCAGCCGGCCGGCCGCGCTGGCGAATCGCAGGCTCGATTCCAGCAGGAACGGCACGACGAAGACCACGTGGGAGGGGGCCGCCATGGACCGAGCAGGATAGCGCCGTGGGCGCGCGGGCGCCACGCTCGAAAGGCCCTGGGACGAGCCGTGAACTGCGCTAGCATGGCGCCGCCATGGACTCGGAGTTCGTCGAGTACGCGCTGCGCCAGCTGCAGGTGCTCGGCCCCGTCGTCGCGCGCAAGATGTTCGGCGGCTACGGCGTCTACCGCGACGAGCAGATCTTCGCCGTGATCGACAACGACGCGCTGTACCTCAAGGTCGACGCGCTCTCGCGCCTCGACTACCTCGCCGCGGGCATGGGTCCGTTCGCGCCGCTGCCGGGCAAGCAGATGGACGGCTACTACGAGCTGCCGCTGGACGTGCTCGAATCGCGCGAGAAGCTCGCGCACTGGGGCAAGAAGGCGCTCGCCGCCGCGGCCGGCGCCGCCGCAGAGAAGCAGGAGAAGCAGCGCGCGAAGAAGCGCCACGCGCGCGCGGTCGAGGCGCTCGAGATCCTCGGGCCCGTTTCGCAGCGCTGGCTCGCGGACGCCGGCATCCGCACACGTGCGGATCTCGAGCGCATCGGTTCGGTCGCGGCGTTCAAACTGGTCGCCGAGGCGGGCCACGAGCCCTCGGCCAACCTGCTCTACGCGCTCGAGGGCGCGCTACTCGACCTGCGCTGGGACCGCCTGAGCGAGGAGATCAAGCACAACCTGCACGAACGCGCGGGTCTGGGCGCGCCGAAGAAGCCTGCGAAGCCGCGCACGAAGCGCCCGTGATACGGAACACGGCATTCTTCTCCCCGATTCGTCGCCCCCGGCCTTCGCGCAGACCGCTGCGTGCGGACGAATCGGGGAGAAGAATGCCGTGTTCCGTATAATCCCACCCGCCATGCGCCCTCTCAAGCTGTGTCTCGTCTCCTCGGAGTGCACGCCCTTCGCCAAGACCGGAGGCCTGGCCGACGTCGTCGCGGCACTCGGGCGTTTCCTCGGGAAGCGCGGGCACGACGTGCGCATCGTGATGCCGATGTACTCGCGCATCAAGAACGGCGGCTACGAGTTCTATCCGGTCACCGAGGCGCAGGACGTGCCGGTGCGGCTCAACAACCGCACCTACTGGTTCTCGGCCTCGACGCTGCAGCTGCCGCGCTCCTCGGCCAAGATCTGGCTCGTGCGCTGCCCCGAACTCTACGAGCGAGAGGGCATCTACACGCAGGACTGGGACGAGCACCTGCGCTTCGCACTGCTCGCGCGCGCCGCCTTCGCGCTCTGCCAGCAGACGCAGTGGGCGCCCGACATCATCCACTGCAACGACTGGCACACGGGCCTCGTCCCGCTCTACTTGCGCTCGCTCTACGGCTGGGACCGGCTGTTCGAGAACACGCGCACGGTGCTGACGATCCACAACGTCGGCTACCAGGGCACCTTCGGCGCCGACGTGATCCCGGCCCTGGGCCTGGAGAACGAGCGCCACCTGCTCTGGCAGGAGGACCTCGCCGAGAATCGCGTCAACTTCCTCAAGACCGGCCTGCTCTACGCCAACGCGATCACGACCGTCTCGCGTACCTACGCGCAGGAGATCCAGGGCGACGAGCTGGGCATGGGCCTCGCGCCGCTCCTGCGCCAGCGCAGCGAGTCGATCACCGGCATCGTCAACGGCGTCGACTACGAGGACTGGAACCCGCGCGACGACGTGCTCATCCCGCACTCGTACTCGCCCAAGGACATGTCCGGCAAGCAGCGCTGCAAGGAGGCGCTCATGAAGCGCTTCGGCATGCAGCCGGACCTCGCCGCGCCGGCCTTCGGGATCGTCTCGCGCCTGACGCACCAGAAGGGCTTCGATCTCCTGGCCGAGATCCTGACCGTGCTGCTGCACCGCGAAAACATGCGCCTGTTCGTGCTCGGCAGCGGCGAGGAGAAGTACGAGAACTACTTCCGCTGGCTGCAGGAGACCTTCCCGGGCAAGGTCGCCTACGACCGCGGCTACAAGGAGGACCTGGCGCACCACATCGAAGCCGGCACGGACCTGTTCCTGATGCCCTCGCGCTACGAGCCTTGCGGCCTGAACCAGATGTACTCGCTCAAGTACGGCACGGTGCCGATCGTGCGCCGCACCGGCGGCCTCGCCGACACGGTCGAGCAGTGGGATCCGAAGACGCGCACGGGCACGGGCTTCCTCTTCGGCGACTTCACGCCCGACGCGCTGCTGGCCACGATCCGCTTCGCGCTCGGCTGCTGGAAGGACCACACGGGCTGGCAGGTGCTGCAGCAGAACGGCATGGCGCGCGACTTCTCCTGGGACCACCAGGGCGAGGAGTACGTCGAGCTCTACCGGCGCCTCGCGTCGCCCGAGCGACCGGGCCAGGCACCCGCCGCGTTGCCGACGCTCGTCGCGCCGAAGACTGCGACCATCGTCCCGCAGACCAAGACGCTGATGCGCAGCGCGCGCGAGCACGCGGTCGAGACGGTCGCGAAGCGCACCAAGAACCAGCGCAAGTGAGCGCGGGGCGATGAACGTCCTCTTCGTCGAGCCGGCGTTCCCCACGAACCAGCGCGAGTTCGTGCGCGCCCTGCACGCGGTCGGCGCGCGCGTCACCGGCATCGGCGAGCGCCGCTCGCGGCGCTCGACGACGAGCTCAAGAGCTGGCTGACGCACTACGAGCAGGTGCGCTCGCGTCGTGCGACGAGGGCGCGCTGCTCGCCGCGGTGCGCGCATGCCAGGCGCGCGAGTGGGTCGACCGGCTCGAGGCGACCGTCGAGGCGCACATCCTGGCCGTCGCGCAAGGTGCGCGAGGCGTGCGGCATCCCCGGCACGAGCGTGCGCACGGCCTTCCTGTGCCGCGACAAGCCGGCGATGAAGGAGGTGCTGCGCGAGGCGCGGCGTCCCCTGCGCGCAGTCGATCGGCACGCGGCGACGCCGAAGGAGGCGCGCGACTTCGCCGCGCGCGTCGGCTTCCCGCTGATCCTCAAGCCGCGCGACGGCGCCGGCGCCTCCGGCACGCACAGGGCCGACGAACGCCGAGGAGCTCGAGCGCGCGATCGCGGCCTCGGGCCTCGAGCGCGGCCGCGCCGTCGCCGTCGAGGAGTTCATCGAGGGCCACGAGGGCTTCTACGACACGCTCTCGCATCGACGGCCGCGTCGTGCACGACTTCGCCTCGCCACTACTACCCCAACGTGCTCGAGGCGATGCGCACGCGCTGGATCTCGCCGCAGTTCGTCGCGACCAACCGCATCGACGCGCCCGAGCTACGCGCGAGGTGCAGCGCGATGGGCCAGAAGGTGATCACGGCGCTCGGCATCGGCACCTCGGCGACGCACATGGAGTGGTTCTTCGGCCCCAAGGGCCTGAAGTTCTCGCGAGATCGGCTGCCGCCCGCCGGGCGTGCGCGTCGTGGGATCTCTACGGCGCCGCGAACGACTTCGACCTCTACCGCGAGTGGGCCATGGCGATCGTGCACGGGCGCACCGAGTCGCAAGCCCGTCGCGCCGCTACGCCGCCGGCATGATCGCGCTGCGGCCCGACCGCGACGGGCGTGATCGCCGGCTACGAGGGCGTCGACGAGGTCTGCAGCAGCGCTTCGGCGCGCACGATCATCGACGCGCACCTGCCGCCCGCCGGGCACGCCGACGCAGGGCGTCGAGGCCGGCTACATGGCGAACGCCTGGGTGCGCATGAAGCACCCGGACTACGACGAGCTGCGCGCAGATGCTCGACGTCGGTCGGCGAGACGCTGAAGGTCCGGGCGCGCTGACGACGGCGAGGGGAGGTCGCAAAATGGAGTTGCCAACTCCAATTTGCGACTCATTTTGGAGTTGGCGATTCCGGTCTGCACGGCCGCCGTGGGCCGGAGACCACTGGACGAATCACCCACGGTGGTGAGAATGGGTCTCATGCTGCTAACCCCCGCGCTGTTCCTGTCCTCCGCCCTCGCCCTCTCCCAGGGTCCCGCCGCCAAGCCCGCGGCGGACGCGAAGCCCGCTGACACCAAGCCCGCTGACGCCAAGGCCGGCGACGACAAACCGGCCGGCCCGCTGCCGAAGGGATTCCCCAAGCCCGACGAAGTTCGCGGCGTGCGCACCAAGGAAGCGGGCGCGCTCGACGGCTACGTGCTGCTCGCGCCGCTCAACTCGAAGTCGATCCACCTCGTCGACCTCGAGGGCAAGATCGCGCACACCTGGAAGACGAGCAACACGCCGGGCGCCGCGACCTACTTCCTGCCGAACGGCCACCTCTTGCGCGCGGGCCAGGTCGATCCCAACCCGCGCTTTCACGGCGGCGGCATCGGCGGGCGCATCCAGGAGCTCGACTGGGACGGCACGCTGGTCTGGAACTTCGATCTCGACAACGAGCAGCTCACGCAGCACCACGACGTCAAGCCGCTGCCGAACGGCAACGTGCTGATGATCGCCTGGGAGTACCACTCGAAGGAGGAGGCGATCGCGCACGGGCGCATGGCCGACCTCGTCAGCGAGGAAGGTCTCTGGTCCGACGTGATCCTCGAAGTGCAGCCCTCGCGCCCGGTGGGCGGCGCGGTCGTGTGGATGTGGCGCAGCTGGGACCACCTCGTGCAGGACCAGGACGCCAAGAAGCCGGGCTACGGCAAGATCGAGGAGCACATCGGGAGCATCGACATCAACGTCGATTGCCGCTACCTGCCGAAGACGGAGTCGGAGGAGGAGCGCGCGAAGAAGGAGAAGCTCGAGCAGGAGATGAAGCGCCTCGGTTACGCGGGCGGCGACGACGAGGACAAGCCGAAGAAGGGCAAGAAGGGCGCCGACGCCAAGCCCGCCGACGCGAAGCCGGCCGACGCGAAGCCGGCCGACGCGAAGCCGGCCGACGCGAAGCCGGCCGACGCGAAGCCCGCCGACGCGAAGCCCGCCGACGCGAAGCCCGCCGACGCGAAGGCTGCCGATGCGAAGGCTGCCGATGCGAAGGCTGCCGATGCGAAGCCGGCCGATGCCGTCGCGGCACCGAAGGGCCCGAAGATCGAGGCCGACTGGATGCACACGAACGCGGTCGACTACCTGCCCGAGCAGGATCTGATCGTGCTCAGCTCGCCGCACTTGTGCGAGATCTTCGTGATCGACCACTCGACCAAGACCGCGGAGGCGGCGACCGAGAAGGGCGGCAAGTGGAACCACGGCGGCGCGCTGCTCTACCGCTACGGCAGCCCGCGCAACTACGGGATGGGCGAGGCGGCCGACCGCAAGCTCTTCTACCAGCACAACGTCCAGTGGCTTCCGGGCACGAAGCCGGGCGAGCTGCACGCGCTGGTCTTCAACAACGGCTCGGAGCGGCCGGAGAACGAGTACTCGAGCGTCGACGAGCTCGTGCTGCCCTTCGATCCCAAGACGGGCTTCAAGCGCGAGGAGGGCTGGGCCTTCGGCCCCGAGAAGCCGCTCTGGAGCTACTCGGAGCCCGAGAAGTTCTTCTCGCCCTTCATCTCCGGCGCTCAACGGCTGCCGAACGGCGACACGCTCGTGTGCGAGGGCGTCAAGGGCCGCGCCTTCGAGGTGAATTCGGCGGGCAAGATCGTGTGGGACTTCTGGAGTCCGCTGGGCGGCGACATCGAGCCCTCGAAGACCGGCGGACGTGCGCCGCCGAACGCGCTCTTCCGCGCGACGTGGCTGCCGAAGGACTACGCGGGGCTGAAGGGCAAGCTCTAGCCGGCGCTCACGGCACGCGGAACACGAGCCAGGTCCGGCCGCGGGCGGGGATCTCGACTTCGATCTCGGCCTGCTGGTCCGCACCGAGCGTGATCGCGCGCGCGGCGCCGTCGTCTTGTGCGACGCTCGCGTGCTCCTTCAGGCCCGCGTAGTGCAGCGGGATCGCGAGCGTGCGCCGGATCGGCGTCGCGAGCGGGTTGTAGAGCATCGCGAGGGCGCGCTCGTCGCCGCAGGATCCACGTGCAGCCAGCCGTCCCAGTCGCGGCCGTCGGCGCGGCGCAGGTGGATGATGTCGGCGTCGAGGATGCGCGGTGGTGCTTGTAGAAGGCGACCCACTTCGCGACCAGCGCCTTCGTCTCGTCGGTGTCGTAGAGGCGCGGCCCGCGATAGCAGGCCTGCACGCCGGCGCCGAAGTTGTTGGCGAGATGCGCCTCGTAGGCGTCGAGGTGCTCCTTCAAGGGCTCGATCGTCGCCGCCGCGCCGCCGCCCTGGTACTCGGTCAGCGGCACGAACATCCAGCCCATGCTCGGCGTCTTCTCCCAGGTGCCGTCGAAGATGTTCTGGCGTCCGTGCATCACCTGCTGGTCGCGCGGCAGCGACCAGTTGGTCTCGCGGTAGCCCATCGCCGTCTTGGTCGAGCCGGCGAGGAAGTACCAGTCGGGCACGTTGAGGTAGATGCCGCGCGCGCGGCAGCACAGCGTAGAAGTCGCAGATCGTCCGCCACTGCGTCCACTGCGAGTCGGCGAGGCCCGCGTGGCCCGGATGCGTGGTCGAGGCGCAGACGTCGCCGGGATAGGAGCCGTCGTGCTCGAGCACGTCGAAGCCGGTCGCGGCGAGGAAGTTGCCCAGCTTGCGGAAGTAGTCCTGGCCCCACTTGCTGCCGAGGCAGGGCGAGCTGCCGAAGATCGCGTCGCCGGGCTTGCCGGTCTTGGGGTCGATCACGTCGTCGGCGGGGGAGATCGAGCGGCTGGCGAGCAGCGAGTAGCCGCCGAGCTCGACTTTCTTGGAGTGCGCGTAGTCGGCGAGCTCCTTCATCTGCTTCAGGTAGGCCGGATCCTCGCTCTCCATGTCGACGCCGCTGCCGAAGGAGAGGATCAGCATCTCGAAGCCGACTTCGCCGCACTGGTCGATCGCAAGCCTGACCGCCTCGGGCTTCGCGTCGCGCACGTGCATCAGGATCGGGTTCTCGGTGCACCAGGGCGCGATGGTGCGGTACATGCGGCGCTTCTCGAGGCCGCGGCGCTCGCGGTCGTGCGAGTCGCAGACGAGCTCGAAGGTGGTGGGGGAGCGCAGCGTGCCGAGCGTTACGCCCGGGCCGACCGGCGGGCCGCAGACGAGCCGGCAGGGCGTCTTCAGCGCGTAGTTGACCTGCGTCTCGAACTCGGGCTCGAGCTCCCAGCGCACGCAGCCCGCGCCGCTGAAGCGATTCTGCCCGAACATGCCCATCTCGCTCTCGGCGACGAGGTTCGACGCGAGCCAGCCATCGGGCATCTCGACCGAGGATTGCGGCTCGACGACCGCCAGGCGCTCGCTCTCGAGCGAGTCGAGCGTGCGGAGCGTGTTGCGCGAGCCGTTCGAGACCACGACGGTCTTGGCGAAGAGCGGCAAGCCTTCGTAGACGTCGTGCTGCACCTCGACCTGCAGGGCCTGCGGTCCTTCGAAGCGAAGCGTCAGGCGCAGTCCGCGCGGCGGCCAGGCGGCGTCCTGCGCGTGACGCACGCGCTTCCAGCCCATGGGCTCGGGGATCGGACCGGTCTCGATCCCGGCCAGCAAGAGCGCTTCGGGATCGGCCGTCAGCAAGGCGATGTCTTCGGGCCGCAGGAAGGCGCGGTCCTTCTGCCCGACGAGGCCACCGACCTTGATCGGCTTGCCGTTGATGTGCAGCAGCGCCTCGGGCTCGACCGCGCGCACAAAGGACTCGCCCGAGGCAAGCTCCTCGAGCGCCGTCGTGCCGATGCCCATGCGCGAGCTGTCGCCCGGAATCGGCACGAGCGTGAAGACGCGGCGCACGAGGCCGTTCGTGAGCACGATCTCGCGCCCGTCGGGGCTGCGGTAGGCCGTGCAGGCGATCCTCGGCGTCTCGACCAGCCAGTCGCCGCGGAAACGCGGCGCGGCGGAGTCGGCGAGCACGGGCAGCTGGAAGCAGAGCGCAGCGAGGAGCAGCATCGGCGCGACAGGATAGCGGGCCCGCCTCAGCGCGCGGGCGTGATGCTCCACTCCGGGATCGGCGACTCGCTGCGCGTCGCGAAGGCGCGCCGCGCGCGCTCGACGAAGTCGGGGTGCGAAGCGGCGACATCGCGCGTCTCGCCGGGATCTCCGGCGAGGTCGTAGACCTCGATCGAGCCCGGGATGTTCTTCTGCGTGTTGCGGCGCAGGGCCTTCCAGTCGCCCATGCGCACTGCCTGCCAGCCGCCGCCGTCGGCGTACTCCCAGTAGAAGAAGTCGCGCTCGGGTGTCGCGCCGCCCGCGAAGAGCGGCCCGAGATCCCGCCCATCGAGGCCTTCCGGCGGGCTCGCGCCGCAGGCGCGGGCGATCGTGGGCATCAGGTCCCAGTTGGCGCAGGGCGTGCTCGACACGCTGCCCGCCTGGACGTGTCCGGGCCAGCGCACGATCAGCGGCACGCGGATGCCGCCCTCGTAGAGCTGGCCTTTCAGCCCGCGCAGACCGGCGGTGCTGTCGAAGAACTTCGCGTCCACGCCGCCGACCGGGGTCGGTCCGTTGTCGCTCAGGAAGACGACCAGCGTGTTCTCCGAGAGGCCCAGCCGCTCGACCTCCGCCAGGATCGACCCCACGTCCCGGTCGAGACGCGTGATCATCGCCGCGTAGGCCGCGCGCGGCGTGGGGTGGGGGAGATAGCCCAGCCTTCCGTCGTACGGGGTTTCAGGGAATGCGCCGGCGTACTCGCGCAGCGACTCCTCGGGCACCTGCAGCGCCACGTGCGGCACGGTCGTCGCGAAGTAGAGCAGGAAGGGCCGCTTGGCGTTCGTGCGCAGGAACCCCAGCGCTTCCTCGCGCAGCAGGTCGGGCGTGTACGTCACGCTGGCCGTCTTGCGTCCGTCGTTGCCCGCCAGCGGGACGCGCTCGTGGTCGCGGTAGATCCAGGTCGGGTAGCTGTTCTGCGCGGCGCGTTGGCAGTAGTAGCCGAAGAAGTGGTCGAAGCCGTGGCACAGCGGGTCGCCTTCGGATCCCGGAGGCCCGAGGCCCCACTTGCCGATCGCCGCGCTGGCGTAGCCGCGCGCGTGCAGCAGCTCGGGCAGCGTCCGCGTGCCCGCCGGCAGCGGCTGCTGGCCCTCGGGCTGCAGCTCCTTGTTGTCGCGGATCGCGGAGTGTCCGGTGTGCATGCCGGTCAGGAGACAGCAGCGCGAGGGTGCACACACCGGACCGCCCGAGTAGGCCTGCGTGAAGCGCATTCCTTGCTTCGCCAGGGCGTCGAGCGTCGGCGTGCGGATCTTCGTCTGACCGAAGCAGCCCAGATCGCCGTAGCCGAGGTCGTCGGCCACGATCAGGATCACGTTCGGCGGACGTGCAGGCAGCGGGGCTCCGACGTCGTGGCACGACAGCGCGCAGGCCAGGAACAGCAGAGTCGCGGATCGGCACCCGGCCATGCGCGACAGACTACGGACCCGTTCCCAGGAGGCGAACTCCCATCCCCGCGTATCGGGGAAGCGCGGAACCCGCCCGGAACCGCCTGCGTCCTAGCCTGCAGACGAATGCCTGCCGTATCGGAGCTCACTCCGACCCCCGGCGCGAAGCGGGGTGGACGTGGCAGAGTCCGGCAAGTGCGGCAGGCTAGCCAGGGGCCCGCGCCCATTCTGGGAGAGGCGCGGGCCCAACCTTTGGCTGGGAACGCGCCCGTGCACCGCCCTACGCGCCCTGGACGCTGGTGACCCGCACGCCGTACTTCTCGCCGATCGTGACTACCTCGCCGCGCGCGACGAGCTTGCCGCCGACCAGGATGTCGACCGGCTGGTGGGCGTCGCGGTCGAGCTCGACCACGGAACCGGGGGAGAGCTTGATCAGCTCCGAGAGCGTCATCTTCGCGCGGCCGACCTCGACGCTGACCTTGACGGGCACGCCCATCAGGCCTTCCATGCCCATGGCATCGCCGGCCGGCTGGCTGCCCTCGATCTTCGCGAGCTTGCCTGCCTGGACGGCGACGGCCGCGGTGGCCTGGTCGATCGCCTTCTCGATGTTCTTTGCCGGCTCTTCGCTCATGGCTTCGTCGTCGTTCCTCCCGGTTGAGCGCCGCCGCGCTTCCTGAATTCGGTGATGCGCAGCGCGATGCGACCCGAGCGCTCGCCCCAGCGCGCGCTGCCGCAAGCCTCGTCCTCGACGTACAGCGCGAGCGTGCCGCCCACGTCCGCGTCGAGCGGGATCACGTCGCCCGGCTCGATCGCCAGCACGTCCTTGAGCGGCAGCTCGACGCTGGCGAGCTCGGCCGTCAGCTGCACCTCGAGATCGGAGATGTGCGCGGGCAGTGTGGTGCGCAGCTTGTCCTTGGCCGCCGCGACGCCTGCGGGCTCGAGCAGTTTCGCGCCGCCGAGGTAGATGCGGATCGTGCCCGAGGCGAACTCGCCCTGCAGACCGACTTGCACGCACAGGCGCTGCGGATCGCCCTGCTCCTGGCCGTCCTGGGTGGCGTAGAGGCTGACGAAATCCTGCACGTAGCGCGGGTTCTTGAGCTCGATGGCGTAGGTGGCCGCGACGAGCGAGGTGACCTTGAAGAGCAGCGTCTGCATCAGCGAGCGCTCCACTGCACTGAGCGGCCGCGGCTTGGTTTCGCGCCGCTCGGTCGAGCCGAGCATGCGTTCGACCGCCGAGAGGGCCACGGAGATGTCCCAGATCGTCCAGCAGGGCTGGCCGGCGCATTCGAACAGCAGCGCCGCGAAGGGCTCGTTGAGCGAGCGCACGATCTCGGGCATGCTGGCCTCGGTCACGCCCACGATCTCGGCCGTGGTCGGCGCGCGGAAGGTCGCGTTGGCCAGGCGTCCGAGCTCCAGTTGCGCGCGTTGCGCCGTGCGCTTGTGGCGCACGAGCTGCTCGGGCGAGAGCCGGCGCGGCTGGCGGAAGTCGCGCGGCTCGATGCCCGCGCCGCGCTCGCCGTCGGGCGCGCCGACCAGGGCGTCTACTTCCTCGGGGCTGACGTTGGAGGGCATGGGGAGGGGCTCAGTCCCTTGTCGGCAGGATCGGCGGGACCCTTGACGCCGCGCGCATCCGCCGACGGGCCGGGATGGGCATTCCTGCGGGCGGGAAGCGGCTCAGGGCTTCTTCTTGGCCTCGTCCCTGGAGGACTCGGCGCGGTAGGCGTCGAGGTAGTCGTGGTACTTGTCCGCCGGCAAGGCATTGACGATCGCGCTGGCGCGCTCGTCGTCGAGCGCATGCAGGATCTTGGCCGCCTCCTTGCGGTCGAAGGAGAGCAGCTTCTTGGCCAGCTCGGCCGGCTCGCCCTCCTCGAAGAACTTCGAGAGTGCCTTCCAGCTGGCGGACTCGCGCGCCTCGCGGGCGCTGCTGTCGCGCTTGTTCTCCTCCGCCTCCATGCGCTGCCCGCTCTCCGTCTCGACCAGCTTCTTCTGCATCTCGCTCAGCTCCAGCTGGCGCTGCTCGATGTCACGCTCGCGGTCGTCGAGCTCGCGCTCGCGCTGCTCGACCTTGGCCAGGCGCGCCTTGAGATCCTTCGTCCCGCGGCTGAGCTGCTGCTGCAGTTCGGTCAGCTGGTCGGTGCTGAAGGGCGAGGGCAGCGAGAACGCGCCCAGCACGCCGATGGTCTGCTCGACGGCCTTGACGTCCTCCTTGGTCGTGGGCTTCTCGCCCTGCGTCGCGGCCACGGGCTGCGCGCCGGGGTGCTCGCCCTCGGGGGGCTTGGGAGCGGCCTCGCCCGGATCCTCGGGCGCCTTCACGAACAGGTTGAGCACAGCGATCTTGTGCAGCGGCTGGCCGGAGAGCGCCACGAAGGTCACGAAGGACCCGAACAAGAGGACCAGGCCACCACCGCCCATGAGTGCGTACTTGACTGCAGGCTTCATTCGATGCTCCTCGACTCATTCAGGTTTTCGACCGATTCCGCTCGCGCCTTGCGCGCGGCCCGGCCCGCGGCCACTTCGTCGATCTCGGCAGCCGCCTGCGCGTTCTCGGCCAGGCGCCAGGCCTCGAGATCACGCTGTTCCAGGCGCCCGAGCCCGTCGAGCTTGCGCTTCTGCGCCAGCCAGAGCGCGCGCTCGACCTCGGCCTGCGCGCGCGCCGCGCGGGCGCGCTGCAGCAGGAGCACGCGTCGCGCGACGAGCGCATCCGCCAGCGACTGGCGCTGCATGAGCTCGGCCGCAACGATCCGGCCCGAGTCGAGCTCTGCGCGCAGTGCGGCGCGCGCTTCGTGCACGTCGGACAGGGCGCGCTCGGCGCGCTCCTCGGCCGTGCGCGCGGCGCGCTCGGCCAGGGCCCAGTTCTCGCGCGCGATCTGCTCCTCGATCGCGCGCACGCGCGCCAGGCGCTGCAGGCGGAAGGCGAAGCGCTTCATGCGAGCGCCTCCGCGTCCTTGCCGATCAGGGCCAGGAGCTCGAGCGTCTCGGCCAGCGGCGTCGTCTCGCGCACGCCCTGGCGCAGGAAGGCCTGGATCGCCTCGAGACGCGTGAGCGCCACGTCCAGGCGCGGGTTCGAGCCGGGCTTGTAGGCGCCGATCTCGACCAGGTCCTTGCCGTCGCGCCAGGCCGCGAGGCAGGCGCGCACGAAGCCCGCGGAGCGCGCATGGCGCTCGTCCACCAGCGCCGGCATGAGACGCGAGAGGCTGTGCAGCACGTTGACCGCCGGGAACACGCCGCTCTGCGCGATCTCGCGCGAGAGCACGATGTGGCCGTCGAGCAGCCCGCGCAGCGTGTCGGCCACGGGCTCGTTGGGATCGTCGCCGTCGACCAGCACGGTCAGGAGCCCGGTGATGCTGCCGCGCTCGGTGCGGCCCATGCGCTCGACCAGCTTGGGCACCGTGGCGAAGAAGCTCGGCGGGTAGCCGCGCACCGTCGGCGGTTCGCCCGCAGCCAGGCCGATCTCGCGCGCCGCGAGCGCGAAGCGCGTGACCGAGTCCATCACCAGCAGCACCGAGAGGCCCTGGTCGCGGAAGTGCTCGGCGATCGTGACCGCCACGAAGGGCGCCATGTAGCGCTCGATCGGCGCGCGGTCGGAGGTGGCGACGACCAGCACGGACTTCTTCAAGCCCTGTTCGCCGAGCACGTCGCGCACGAAGCCGCCGACTTCGCGCCCGCGCTCGCCGACCAGCGCCACGACGACCACGTCGGCGTCGGTGCCGCGCGTGATCTGGCCCAGCAGCGTGGACTTGCCCACGCCCGAGCCGGCGAAGATGCCCAGGCGCTGTCCGCGGCCGATCGTGTTCAGCCCGTCGATCACGCGCACGCCGGTCTGCAGCGGCTCGTCGATCGCGGGCCGGCGCAGCGGATCGGGGGCCTCGGTGCGCGCCGGTCGGCGCTCGCGCGACTGCAGCGCCGGGCCATGGTCGAGCGGGCGCCCCAGGCCGTCGAGCAGCCGGCCGAGCAGCTCGTTGCCGACCTGCACGGTGAACGGGCGGCCGAGCGCGACGACCTCCTGCATGGGTGCGATGCCGGCCACGTCGCCGTGCGGCATGAGCAGCGTGCTCGAGCCGCGGAAGCCGACCACCTCGGCCTCGATGTCGGCCGAGCGCCCGCGCTGGATGCGGCACAGCTCGCCCATCGCGGCCGGGATGCCGGCCGCCTCGACCAGCACGCCGGAGACGTTCTCGACGCGGCCGCGGAACAGCGGCGCGGCGGCGCTGTGGATCGCGGGGCGCAGCCGCTCGGCGTCGAGCAGCGGCCGCGCGGGGTCGAAGGGCGCACGCGTCCTCACGCCTGCAGCTCCTGGCGGATGCGCTCGCCGATCGTGTCGAGCGCGTGCTCGAGGTCGCGCACCAAGAGGCCCTGCGGCGTGGTCACGTGCACGTCGCCCTCGGCCACGGCCGGGTCGGACTCGATCTGCGTGCGGGCGCGGAAGTGCACGCGCTCCATGCGCTGCGCGTCGCGCGGGTGCAGGTGCACCACGCACGCGCCGCGGCCCACGCCGGATGCGGCCAGCGTCTCGCGCACGATGCGCTCGATGTCGTGGCGCTGGGCCTTGGTCTCGCAGCGCACGAGCTCGCGCGCGATCTCGACCGCGAGGTTGGCGGCATCCTGGGCCAGGCGCGCGACGGCGCTCTCGCGCAGCGTCTCGATCTCGCCCAGCGCGGCGTCGAAGGTGGCGCCCAGCGCGGCGCGCAACTGTTCCTCGCCCGCGCGCCGGCCGCGTTCGAAGGCCTCCTCCAGCGCGGAGCTCTCCCAGCCCTGGCGCAGCTCGACCTCGCTGCCGGCGAAGAGCCGCACCAGGCTGGGCGCGCGCTCGAGCGGCAGGTCCAGGGCTCGTTCTTCAGCTGACAAGTTCTTCTCCCGCCTTGGCCGGCTTGAACTCGCCCGCCTCCATCAGCCCGCGCACGCTCTTCATGATCTCGTTGCGCGACTCCTGCACCGCGGCCATGGGCATCGGGCCGGCCAGCTCGCGCTCGTCCGCGACCATCGCGCGCACGCGCGCCGAGAGGTTGGAGAGGATGTTCGCCTCGACCTCGGGCGAACAGCCCTTGAGCGTGATCGCCAGCGTGCGCGTCTCGACCGAGCCCAGGATCTTCTGCATCCCGCGCTTGTCGACCTTGGCCAGGTCGTCCCAGGTGAACATGGCCTCCTTGACCTTCGCCAGCAGCTCGTCGTTGGCCGTGCCCAGGCCTTCCATGACGGCCTTCTCGACCGTCTCGCCGGACATGTTCAGCATCTGCGCCACCGACTTGAGCGCGGTCTCCTTGGCGAAGGGCCGCGGGCGCTTGGAGAACTCGACCATGCGCTCGCGGATCTCGTTCGCCACCTGGATCAGCACCTCGGTGGGGGGCGGGGCGATCGCGGCGATGCGCAGCACCACGTCCAGCGCGCGCTCGGCGCCCAGCGCGGCGAGCACCTCGGCCGACTGGTCGGGCTTCAGGTGCGCCAGCACCAGCGCCACGGAGGCATTCGACTCCTCGACCATCGTCGCGCACAGCACCGGCAGCGGCTCCTCCTCGAGGATCGCGAAGGGGTGCTCGACGCGCCGGCGCTCGTGGATCTGCGCGATCACGGCCCGGGCGCGGTCGCGCCCGAGCGCCGTCTCGAGGATCACCGTCAGCTCGGCGTCGTCCTGCGCGCGCGGGCCGACGCCCACGTTGAGCCGGCGCGAGAGCTCGCGGTAGAGCGAGTCGATGGCCTCGTTCTTGGAGAGGCGCGGGTCGAGCACCGTCATCGCGGCGGCGACCTCGGCCATGGCCTTGGCGTCCATCTGCTTCAGCAGCGTCGCGGCCAGCGGCTTCTCCAGCGTGAGCAGGAAGGCCGCGACCTTGTGCGAGCCGCTGAGCGGGGCTTCTTTCTTGGCGGGGGTGGCCATGGTCGTCCGCTCAGGTACGGGCGGCCTTCTCCTCGTCCGCGGCCCAGCGCGAGAGGATCGTCGAGACGCGCTCGGGGTCGTTGCGGATGAGCTCGTCGATCTGGCGTCGCGCGACCATCTCGCGCACGCGCGGGTCCTCGATCTCCTCGGCCGCCGCGAGCGCAGCGATCGGGTCGTGGGCGGCGGCCTGGGGCTCGTCGTAGGCCAGCGCGCGCGGCCGGCTCTTGAGCGCCCGCAGCAGCACGAACAGGAAGACCGCCGCGGCGGCGATCTCGACGCCGTGCTGCAAGAGCATCTCCATCGTGCGCGAGGGCGCCTCGATCTTCTCCGGCGCCGGGGGCTTGGCGATCGCACCCTTGTCGTCGCGCGCCACCGAGGCCAGCGGCGTGACGACCGTGGCGATCGTGTCCTTGCGCTCGTCGTTCAGACCGACGGCGTTCTTGACGACAGCCTCGAGCTGCGTCTGCTGCGCCTTGAGGCTGTCGTCGAGGAACAGGCTGACCGAGAGGTGCGTCAGCGCGGGCGCCTCGTCGATGCTGTGGCTCGTCGTCTCGCCCACCGCATTCACCTGGCGGGTTTCGCTGGTCTTCGCCGGGTCGTTCTTCACCACGGGCGCGCTCGGGTTTGCGCTGCCGCTCGCCTCGGGCGTGTCCTGCGGCGTGCTGGTCGTCTTCTCCTCCTTCGAGGTGACGACGCCC
Organism: uncultured Planctomycetota bacterium; assembly: GCA_963829015.1. Taxonomy (GTDB): domain Bacteria; phylum Planctomycetota; class UBA1135; order UBA1135; genus JADJLZ01. The sequence goes on from CAWHGR010000003.1 coordinate 978,918, forward strand.
TTGGGGTCGAGCGTCTTCCTGACGCTCTCCGTGCGCTCGTTCTTCCAGGTCGAATCGACCACCACGTAGGCCAGGCCCGGCCCGAAGGCCTGCTCGAGCGCCTTGTTCGTGCGCGCGGCGATCTCGGAGTCGAAACGCGTCTTGTTGTCGAAGACGCTGTTCGCCGCGGCGCTCAGCTCGTCCTGCTGCGTGCCGTCCCAGACGTCGCGGCCGCTCTGGTCGGAGATCATCACGTTCTCGGAGGGGACGCCGAAGCGGAAGCGCACCAGCTTGGCCACGGTCGCGGCCTGCGCGCGCGAGAGCTGCATTCCGGCGTTGACCTGCAGCGTGACGGCGACGGTCATGGGCGCGGCCTTGCGCAGCACGCTGGATTCGGGGATCGAGGTGCTGACGCGCGCGCGTGAGACGAACTCGAGCGACTCGAGCTGCTTCTCCATCTCCTGCCACTCGCGCTTGAGCGCGTTCTGCGCACGCTCGCTCTGCGAGAGGAATACGTCCTTGGCGCCGCTCTGGTTGGCCTGGATGCCCTCGGGGGAGACCGACAGGCCGCCGGCCAGCGCGACCAGGTTCTGGGCCTGGTAGTACTGCGAGTCGTCGACGTGGATGGTGAAGGGGCCGGGCGGCTGGCTGGCCTCGAAGCGGATGTTGCCGCCGGCCAGCGCGGCCTGCACGGCCGCGGCCTGCTGCGGATCGAGGCTCGAGTACAAGAGCCGGAAGTGCGGCGTGCCGGCGGTGTAGCTGGCGAAGCCGATCACGCCGGCCACGAGCAAGAGGCCCATCGCCAGCACGGCCTTGGTGGCCGGGCCGGTGGTCTTGAGCTGCTCGAGCAGTCCCTGGAGGAAGTCTCTCATCGTCTATGTCCTTGGCGATCAGACGTTCATCCGCATGACTTCGCGGTAGGCGTCGACGAACTTGTTGCGGACCTCGAGCGCAAACTTGAAGGCCAGGTCGCTCTGCTTGAGCTGCGCGGCGACCTCGGCGAAGTCGCTGACCTTGCCCTCGATCACCTGCTGCGCGAGCTCGTCGCCGAGCTTGACCTGCGTGTCGACCTCGCGGATGCCCTGGGCCAGGCTGCTGGAGAAGCCCTGCCCCGCGGCCGGCTGCGGCTGCGTGCCGCCGAGCTCGCTCGCGCGCTGCTCGAGGCGCTTGGCGGCCTCGGCCTGGCGCCGCAGCGCCGCCTCGATCGCGCTCTTGGCCAGCGAGCCTTGTCCGATGCGGTCGACCATGGATGGAGTCCTCGTGCTTCAGCGACTCACTGGGCCAGGCGCAACGCGCGCTCGGCCATCTTCACGAAGTTGTCCTGCGAGTTGAGGTTGGCCTCGTACGAGCGCATGGCCAGGATCAGGTCGGCCATCTCCGAGACGACGTTGACGTTGGGCATCTGCACGTTGCCCTGCGCGTCGTGGTCGCGGTGCGAGGGATCGTGCAGCACCGGGAAGGGCGTCGTGTTGTCGGGCGTGATCGAGCCGACCTTCATCCCGGCCACCGAGGTGCTGCCGTCGAGCGCGCGCTCGAGGATCGGCGAGAAGTTCACCACCTGGCGCCGGTAGGGCCCGCTGCCGTCGGGCATGCTGGTCACCTCGGCGTTGGCGATGTTCTTCGAGATCACGTCGATGCGCGTGCGTTCGGCCGAGAGCGCCGAGGACGAGACGCGCATGCCGGAGAAGAGGTCGTTGATTCCGCTCATGGTGGGGTGCTCCTGTGTCGCTGCTAGCCCTTGATCGCGGTGCCGATCAGGTCCATCCGGCTCTGGAAGATCGAGGCGTAGAGCTCGAACATCAGCCGGTTCTCGCGTGCCCGGGTGGTTTCCGTCTCCAGACTCACGTTGTTGCCGTCGGGTCCCGACCCGGTGCTGTTGTCGACCGTGACCTCGGGCTTCAGGGCCAGCAGGTCGGGATCCTGGTGCGCGAGCTTCTCGTGCAGCAGCTCCTCGAAGCGCACGTCGCGGCGCTTGTAGCCGGCCACTTCCTGACTGGCGATGTTGGTCGAGATCCAGCGGTCACGCAGGGCCGTGGCCGACATGAGCTTGACCAGGAGTTTCGCGCGATCGCCGCCGATGTCCATGGCAGACCTCGTCCTCAGGCCACGAGCCCGGTCGAACGCCAGAGCTTCATCTTGTTGGAGAGCGTGCGCGCCGTGACGCCCAGGCGCCGCGCGGCCTCGGTCTTGTTGTTCTTGGTCGAGACCAGGGTCGCCAGGATCGCCACGCGCTCGATCTCCTCGATCGTGCGGTTGGCCAGCGCCGGGCCGAGGTCGTTGGTCGGAACGCCGGCCGCGGCGCTGAAGGCCGCGCTCGTGGCCTGGCCCCCGGCGCCGGCGTCCGGCGTGCCGGCCGAGTTCGTCGGGCCGAAGCACAGGTCGGCCATGTCGATCGTGGACTGGCGCAGCATCACTACCGCGCGCTGCACGACGTTCTCGAGCTCGCGCACGTTGCCCGGCCAGTTCCAGGTGCGCAGGCACTCGAGCGCATGCGGGGTGAAGGTCGGCAGGTCGAGACCCGCCTGCTTGGCGTAGTACTCGGCGAAGTGCTGCGTCAGCGGCACGATGTCCTCGGAGCGCTCGCGCAGCGGGCGGATGTGCACCGGCAGCACGTGCAGGCGGTAGTAGAGGTCCTCGCGGAAGCGCCCGGCCTTCATCTCGGCCTGCAGGTCGCGGTTGGTCGTGGCCATGACGCGCACGTCGATCTTGAGCGTGGTCGTTCCGCCGACGCGCTCGAATTCCTCTTCCTCGAGCACGCGCAGCAGCTTGGCTTGCAGCGCGGGCGTGATCTCGCCGATCTCGTCGAGCAGCAGCGTGCCGCCGTCGGCCAGCTCGAAGCGCCCCTCGCGCATCTTGTGCGCGCCGGTGAAGGCGCCGCGCTCGTGGCCGAAGAGCTCGCTCTCGAGCAGCTGCTCGGAGAGCGCCGCGCAGTTGACGCGGATGAACGGGCCGCTGGCGCGCGGGCTGTTCTGGTGGATGTACTGGGCGATCTTCTCCTTGCCCGTGCCGCTCTCGCCGGTGATCAGCACCGTGCCCTTGGAGCGTGCGACACGCGAGGCGTTGCGCAGCGTCTCGAGCATCGGCTGGCTCTTGGCCACGATGCTGGGCGGCGTGCCGGCCGAGATCTCGCTGCGCAGGTACTGGTTCTCGCCTCAGGAGGCGTGTCGTGCGCTCGATGCGGTCGATCACCGCCTCGATCGCGTCCGGCGTGCAGGGCTTGAGCAGGAAGTCCTCCGCCCCGCCGCGCATGGCCTGCACGGCCGCCTCGATCGTGCCCTGTGCGGTGATCATCACCGCCGGCAGGTCGGGGTAGCTCTGCTTGAGCAACTTGACCAGGTCCAGGCCGTCGACGCCCGGCATGCGCAGGTCGGTCAGGACCAGGTCGGGCAGCTCCTTCTTGGCCTGCTCGAGCGCGTCGTTGCCGCTCTTGGCCGCGATCGGCTGGTAGCCGAGCTGTTGGATGGCTTCCACGAGGAACTCGCGGCTGAGGGTGTCGTCGTCCACGACCATGATGCGTTGAATGGACATCGTTCGATTCACTTCGATTCGTTGGTGGAATAGGGGAGAGCCAGTACCAGGTGCGCGCCGCCGCCGTACCGGCGAGGCGCAGGTGTGGGTGAGACTTCGAACCGGCCGCCGTGGAGTTCGGCGATCGTGTGCACGAGAGCGAGGCCGAGGCCGGTGCCGCCGGCGCGCGTGGTGAAGAAGGGATCGGTGACCCTGCGCCGCAGCTCGGGCGCGATGCCCGGGCCGGCGTCGTAGACGTCGAACAGCACCTCGCCACCCTGGCGGCGGCAGGCGATGTGCACGCTGCCGCCCTGCGGCTGGGCCTCGAGCGCGTTGGCCACGAGGTTGCGCAGCGCCTGGCGCAGCTTGATGCGGTCGCCGACGAAGGCCGGGCCATCGGTCTCGCTGCTGATCGTCCAGCGCGCCGGGTCGCCCTCGGGGGGCAGCGAGCGGCGCGCGAGCGCGACCGCGCTGGCGATCAGCTCGCCCGGCTCGAGGCGCTCGCGCCGCAGCCGCTCCGGCGCACCGAAGCTGAGCATGCTGGCGATGATCGCGTCGGCCTCGTCGACGCCCTCGCAGATCAGCGCCGACCAGCGCGCGCGCTGCGCGTCGACGTGCGTCTCGCGGCGCAGCAGCTCGGCGAAGCCGCGCACGGCGTTGAGCGGGTTGCGGATCTCGTGCGCGATGCCCGCGGCAAGCGTGCCCAGGCCGGCCATCTTGTCCAGCGAGTGCAGGCGTTCGGTCAGGCGCGCGAGTTCGGTGCGGTCGTCGAGGATCTCGACCGTGCCGGCGCTGCCGCCCTGCGGGGCGCGGATGGAGGAGCAGCGCTGCTCGACCAGGCGCAGCGCGCCGTCCTGCTGCGCGATCTCGCGCGTCTGGCAGGCGCTCTCGCGTCCGGAGAGCAGCGCGTGGCTGCCAGCGGCGACCAGCTCGGCCTCGCTCGCGCCCAGGATCGCGCAGGCGGCCGGGTTGGCGCGCTGGATGCGGCCCGCCGCATCGTGCACGACCACACCGGTCGGCAGCGCACGCAGCACGGCCTCGAGCTCCTCGTTGGTCGCGGCCAGCTCGCGCTCGATGCGCTCGGCGCGCGCGGCCAGCGCGGCATAGGACGAGAGCAGGTTCTCGGAGATGCTCGAGAGCGCGTGCATCGCGCTGGCGAGCTCCGGAGTCTCGGCCGCGGCCGCTCCCTGCACCTGCACTGCGCTCACGCACCCTCCTTCCGCGCCGCGCCCTTGGGCGCTGCGGGAGCGGGGGCGAGCTTCTTCAGGAAGTCGACCTTCCACTGCAGGAACTCGAGGTCCTGCGCCGCGCGCTTCTGCAGCGTGGAGTCCTTGGGGGCCTTGTCCGCGGCGAGCTGGTAGCACTCGAGCGCCTCGGCCTTGCGCTCGAGCCGCTCGAGCGCGCGCCCGCGCCACCAGGCGGCCTCGGGCTCGTTCTCGTGGCGCTTGAGCTGCGCCGCGCATTCCTCGTAGCGCCCCGCGCGGTAGAGCACCTGCGCCTGGCGCAGCGGATCGGCAGCCTGTTCGCCGGCGTCCACGGGCGCGCCCGGAGCGGAGCTCGTCTCGGGCCGCGTGGCGACGGGGCGCGCGTTGCGCGACGCAGGCAGGGCGATGCCGATCAGCTCCTCGCGCGCGGCCTGCGAGAGGCCGGTCGAGACGATCACGTGCGGCATCGACTCGGGATTGCCCGATGGCAGCGCGTTGAGCGTGCTCTCGACCTCGCGTGCCTGCGTGCTCGCGCCCTGCATGCGGTCGCTCATGGCCTGCAGGCGGTTGACCTCGTCGCGCAAGGTCACCAGCCGGTTGTCGCGCACGCGCGCCTCGCCGCTGTGCGGCTCGGTGGCCTGCTTGGCGAGCTGGATCGCGGCCGGGTGGCGCGCCTCGATGCCGCGCTGGATCCCGGCCAGCACCTCCAGCGCGCGCGTGGTCTCGGACAGCGAGCGCTCGAGGCCGCGCGTCGCGTCCTGGGACTGCAGTCCGGGCAGCAGCAGCGCCGTGCCGAGGACAGCCATCAGGGCGGTCTGGAACTTCAACATCAGAGTTGTCCCCCGTAGGCGCGGATGGCGTCGTCGAAGCGCTCGGCGGCTTCGTACAGCTCGCCGGCGGTGCTGCAGAGTTCCTTGCGTGCGGCGGAATCGGCGAAGGTGTCGAGGTTGCGGCGCAGCTCGGCCACGGCCTCGTCGACGCCCTTCTCGGCCGCCAGCGCTCGCGCGTAGAGCGTCACCAGCTCGAGCCGCGCGCCCGACGGTCGCTCCTCGCGGCGCTGGTACAGCGGAGCGAGCAGCGCCAGCGCGCGCGCGCCCTTCTGCTGCTCGACCAGCGCGCGCGCCTGGGCCAGGAGGTCGCCGCCCAGCAGGGACTCCTCGCTCCCGGCGAGGCCGATCTGCTTGCGCGCCTCCTCGGCGATCGCTTCGATCACGCTCTCGGCGCGCGTGCCCTGCGCCAGATGCAGCACGCACAGGACGCCCAGGACGTCGTCCGCCTCGAGCGACTGCTGCGCTGCGTTGACCCAGGCACGCAGCCGGTCCTGGCCCTTGGTCTTCTGCGAGTAGGCCAGCCAGGCGCGCGCGGACTCGGAATGGCGCTCGAAGTGCGTCAGCACCTCGGCGCGCAGCTCCATCGCATCCGCGTCCCACTCGCTGTTGTGGCCGAGCTCGTCGGCGGAGGAGAGCGCCTTGGCCGCGTCGGCGGCGTGGCGCGCGGCCTCGGCCTCGTACCTGGACGCTTCGGCCGGGTTCTTGGCCTCCTCGGCCGCGTGCTGCGACGCCTCGGCCGAGTTCCGGGCGGCCAGCAGCGCGCGTGCGCGGACGTAGAGCCGCGACTGGCGCTCGCTGGTGAGCGTGGTCGGGAAGAGCTTCTCGAGCGTGTCGAGCACGAAGCTCGCCTGGCGCCCGTCGCCCAGTTCCGACATGCAATGCGCGATCTCCAGGCGTGCGCGCGACTCGTAGGGGTGGGTCTGCGGCAGGCTGGCCAGTGCGCTGAACTGCTCCTTGGCCGCGCTCCAGTCGCCCAGGCGCTCCTGGATCAGGCCCGCGTGCAGCAGCGCGTCGGCGGCCAGCGCGGATTTCTCGAAGCGCTTGGCCACGGAGCTGTAGTGGCTCTCGGCCGCGCGCAGGTCGCCGCGCCGCTCGCGGATCTCGCCCAGCACCATCTCGCCCTCCGCCGCGAGCGCGTGGTCCGGATGCGCGCGGATCGCGCGCAGGTTGGCCGCGAAGCACTGGTCCTCGAAGGCCTCGCGCGGATCGCCGTGGCCGAGGTCGGGATCGAGCTCGATGCGCGCGATGTTGACGTGCGCGCGCCAGCCGGCGCAGGCCGCGACCGTCTGCACGACGTACTGCAGCGGGCGCTCGTCGAGCCAGACGGGAATGGCCTCCGCGGACGCGACGCCGTCCAGGCCCACGAGCTCGCGCTCGGACTTGCGTGCGATCTCCGCCAGCACGTCGCCCGGGCGCGCCCCGCGCGTGTGGACCGAGCAGACGACCTCGCCGTCGACGGTCTTGAGCTGCACGTCGATCTCCGCCGGCTGCGGCGCGACGAGCAGGAAGGAGAGCAGCAGCGCGGCGCGCATCACGGCGACTTCTCCCCGGCCGCCTCGGCCTGCTTGCGGTAGGTGCTCGCGATCAGGAACGAGGCCTGCGCCTCGATGTCCTCGCGCGCCTCGGCCTCGATGCGATCCGCGACCGCGAGCAGGCGCGAGAGGCGCCGGCGCGCCTCCGCGTACTCGCCGGCCTGGATCTCCTCGCGCGCCATCTGCAGCGTCACGAGTTCGAAGGCCTCGAGCGAGGCAGGCGTGCGCGTGGCCGCGCCGCCGGCGGGAGTCTTGCCCGCGGGCGGAGTCTCCTGGCTCTGCAGCTCGGTCTGGTGGCGCAGAGTCTCGACGAGCTTCTCGTGCATCGCCTGCACGCCGTTCTGGTAGGACTGCGTCGTGCGCCAGAGGAAGAACAGGCCCAGCACGTTCGTCAGCACGAGCGCCGCGGCGCCGGCCAGCGCGAGCGGGGAGGGGCCCTGCAGGCGCCGCGCGCGCTTGGGCGCTTTGCCGTCGGCGCCGAGGACCTGCTCGATGTCCTCGACGAGCTGCGCCGCCTGCGCGACGTCCTTCTTCTCCTGCGGCCGGGCTGTCGCGGCGGCGGCCTTGCCGGGCTCCTTCGCCGGCTCCTTCGCGGCGGCGGAAGGCTTGGCTGCCTGGGCAGGCTTGGCCGCGGGCGCTGCTGCGGCCGCGGGCGCGGCAGGTGCTGCGGGCTTGGCGGTCGCGGGCGCGGCAGCCGCGGTAGCCGCGGTAGCCGCGGCGGCCGCGGCGGCCGGCGCCTCGGGCCGCTTGCTCGCGTCGGCCTCGTACTTCATCTCGACGACGGGGAAGTCGAACAGGTCCTCGTCCTCGGGGTTGGCCGGCTTCCTGGCCGAGGCCGGGATGTACGCGGTGGGCTGCTTGGGCACGGGCACCGCGGCCGGCTTGGCGACCTCTCTCTCAGCGCTGTCGTGCGTGTCGAAGTCTTCGAGCGCCATGCGTCAGCTCCACAAGGCCGTTTCGATGCTGGTGCGGGGATCGGGTCCGGCGAGCAGTCGCCCGACCACCACCGCCAAGGCAGGGGAGAGGTGGAAAGGCTCGGACTGCTGGCCCTCGCGCAGGGCCTGCAGGATGCGGCGCGAGAGATCGGGCCCGAGGAAGTCGAGCTCCGAGAGGTCGATGCCGCTCTCGTCCTCGAAGGCCACGCGGCTGGCGCGAAAGACGAGCAGCACGCGCGTCCCGCTGCCGGGCCGGCTCTCGATCTGCAGCTCCTCGCTCAGCGCGCGCGCGCGCGCCAGTCCGTGGCGCAGCGTGTCGTCGAGGCCGCTGGCCTCGAGCACCAGCGCGTCGAAGCCGATGCCCTCGTCGCCCACGCGCACGCTGAAGTCGCCGCCCTCGAGCCGGGCCTCGACGCGGATGCGCCCGTGGCCGCGGCCGTAGCCGTGGCGGAAGGCGTTGTCGACCAGCTCGCTCGTCGCGCTGCCGATGCGCGCGCGCGCCGCGGGGGAGATGCCGCACAGCAGGGCGTAGGCCAGCAGCTCGCGCGTGGCCAGCTCGACCGAGGCCGGGGCGGAGGGATAGCTCTGGTCGAAGCCGCCGCCGGAAGTGCGCACGCCCGCCGGCGCGGTTCCGGCCGCGCCCGCCTCGGCTTCCACGGCGCGCACCAGCTCGGCCAGGCGGAAGGGCTTCGCCAGGAGCTCGCTCGCGCCCAGCTCCAGCGCCCGGCGGCTCTCCTCGAAGCTCGGCCGCGCGCCGACGAAGACCGTGCGCGCGCCCGATCCCCGGCGGCGCAGTTCCTGCAGCAGCTCGAGTCCCGAAGCGCCCGGCAGGTCCAGATCGCTGACGAGCACGTCCGAGGGCGCGCAGGCGAGCGCGTCCTCCGCGCTGGCGACGAGGCGCACTTCGTGGCCGCGGCGGCGCAGGAGGCCCGCGATCGCCTGGCCGGCGGTGTGCTGGCCCTCGACGACCAGGATGCGCAGACGCGTGCTCACGCGTGTTCCTCCTCGCGGCGTGCGGCGGGGAAGCGCAGCTCGACGCGCGCGCACTCGCCGGGCGCGAGCGTTTCCTCGTAGCGCGCGCCCAGCCGCCGTGCCTCGTGCTTCAAGAGGCGGCGCTGCAGCGCGAGCAGCTCGTGTTCCGCGCCGCGCGCGGGCCAGAGCAGGCTGAAGGTCGGCGCGCCGCGCTGCAGGCGCGCGCGCAGCAGCACGCAGCCGTCGCCCAGCCCCGCGAGCTCCTCACCCAGCAGCGCCAGGGCGCGCACGAGCAGCGGGCCGTCCACGTCGAAGTGCGCGTCGTGATCCTCGAGCGCCAGCAGCAGCTGCGGGACGCCGCAGGCCGCGAGCGCCTGGCGCACCGAGCTGGCGATCTCCTCCAGCGAGCAGGTCATCTCCTGCAGCGGCGAGCAGTCCGTGCAGTCGGCCAGGGCCTCGACCTGGCGCGCGATCGGAATCGTCTGCACGACCGCCAGACGCACCCGTTCCTGGCGCGGATCGCCCTCGTCGAACTCGCGCGCGATGCCCTCGAGCGCCGCGCGCAGCGAGGCGAGGGCGCTGCCGAGCTCGCGTGCGACCGCCGGGACGAGCTCGTCGGCGGCGCGCTGGCGCTGCGGCTGGGGATTGGGCTGGGTGCGCGGCATGGAATCGTGCAGGCACTTCCCTCGAGGGAAAGCGCTTCCAGCCGCTTGTCGTCATGCACCCCCGAAGTGCTTGATACCCGGGTCGTGCTTTCCGGCACTTTTTTCCCCGCGCGGGTGCCGCCCGTCCCGACTTGGACGCTCGTTCGGGGTGCTAGGCCTCGATGCCGTAGGCCTTGAGCTTGTTGTAGAGCGTGGCGCGGTTGACCCCCAGCACGCGCGCGGCCTCGCTGCGGTTGCCGCTGGTCTCGGCCAGCACCTGCTCGATCAGGGCGCGCTCCATCCCGCGCAGGCTGCGCTCGCTCGAGGAGGGCAGGGCGCGCCGGACGGGGACGCCGGCGTCGGGAAAGAGGTGCTCGGGCAGGATCACGTCGCCCTCGGAGAGCAGCACGGCGCGCTCGAGCGCGTTGCGCAGCTCGCGCACGTTGCCCGGCCAGCTCCAGGAGAGCAGCTTGCGGCGCGTCTCCTCGGCCAGCACCACCGGGCCGCGCGCGAACTCGGCGCGGAACTGCGTCAGGAAGTGCGCGGCCAGGACCGGGATGTCCTCCGGGCGCTCGCGCAGCGCCGGCACGCGGATCGACATCACGTTGAGGCGGTAGAAGAGGTCCTCGCGGAAATGGCCCTGCGCGACCATGGCCGAGAGGTCGCGATTGGTCGAGGCCAGGATGCGCACGTCCATGCGCCGGTCGGTCTGCGCGCCCACGCGGCGGTAGCAGCGTTCCTGCAGCACGCGCAGCAACTTGGCCTGCAGCTCGACGGGCAGCTCGCCGATCTCGTCCAGGAACAGCGAGCCGCCCTCGGCCGCCGCGAACAAACCCTCGCGGCCCTTGGGCAGCGCGCCGGTGAAGGCACCGCCCTCGTAGCCGAAGAGCTCGGCCTCGAGCATGCCCTCGGCCAGCGCGGCGCAGTTGAGCGCGACGAATGGCTTCTCGGCGCGCGCGGAGTGCTCGTGCACGGCGCGCGCCACGAGTTCCTTGCCCACGCCCGACTCGCCCGTGATCAGCACGGTCGTGCGCGGCGCCGCGGCCACGCGCTCGACGGCCTCGAGCACCAGGCGCAGCGCGCGCGACTCGCCCAGGATCGGGCCGGCACGCAAGCGCGCGAGTTCGCCGCGCAGCCGGTCGCGCTCGAGCAGCACGGCGCGATTGCCCAGCACGCGCTCGAGCGCCTGCTCGAGCGTCTCGAGACGGATGGGCTTCTCGAGGAAGTCGCTCGCGCCGCCGCGCATCGCGGCCACGGCCGTGGGCACGTCCGCCTGGCCGGTGAGCATCACGACGCAGGGTGCCGAAGGCAGCGCGAGGAAATCCGGCAGCGCAGCCAGGCCGTCGCGGCCCGGCATGTAGAGGTCGAGCAGCACGACTTCGGGCAGGTGCTCGCGCGCCGCCGCCAGTCCGGCCGCAGCGGCTGGGGCCTCCCAGGTCTCGTGCCCGAGCGCCCGGCACAGCGCCGCGATCGCCGCGCGCGCGCCCTCGTCGTCGTCGACCAGCAGGAGACAGGCCATTCCGTACTGCATTCCAACGGAGGGCCCGCAGGGAGGGAAGCAAGAAACGCGCAGGGAAGCCCTTTCCGTCCCGGCGCCCGCGCGGCCGGAGGAAAACGCAGCGGCCGGCTCATGCGATCCCGGGCTCCTCCGAGAACACCTGCGGTCTGGGCTTTACCGGGGCCAAGACCACCTCAGCCATCCAACTAGAGACCGGGAACACAGGAACCCCTCATGGGACTTCGAGTCAATACCAACATTGCGTCTCTCACGGCGCAGAGAAACCTGGCCGGCGTCACCGGACGCCTGCAAGGCAACTACGCCCGACTGTCTTCGGGTCTGAGAATCGCCACGGCGGCTGACGACGCTGCCGGCCTGGCGATCTCGGAACGAATGCGGTCGCAGATCCGATCCTTCGCCGCGGCCGGGCGCAACGCCCAGGACGGCATCTCCCTCGTTCAGACCGCCGAAGGCGCGATGAACGAGGCGAGCAACATCCTGACGCGCATGCGCGAACTGGCCATCCAGTCCGCGAACGGCACGCTCAGCCCCACGGACCGCGTCACGATCGGGTCCGAAGTCTCGCAGCTGATCTCCGAACTCGACCGCATCGCCGGCTCGACGCAGTTCAACGGGATCAACCTGCTCGACGGCACGGCGGCGACGACCAGCATCCAGGTCGGCATCAACGCCAACGAGACCATCGACGTCACGCTCGAGGACACCACGACGAACACGCTGGGCGTGAACGCCGTGGACGTCTCCACGGTCACCGCCTCGAACCTGGCGCTGGACATGATCGACACCGCCATCGACACGGTGAACACCAGCCGCGGCAACCTGGGCGCAGCCCAGAACCGCCTGCAGAGCGCGATCGCCAGCATCGCCAACGTGCGCGAGAACCTGTCCGCAGCCGAAAGCCGCATCCGCGACGTGGATGTGGCCATGGAGACCGCGGACCTCACCCGAAATTCCATCATGCAACAGGCGGCAGTCTCGGTCCTTCAGCAGGCCAACGTCCAGCCGCAGATCGCCTTGAAGCTGCTCCAGTAAACGGAGAACTCGGCACTCTAGTGCCGATCGCTGAGGGGGAGGGCCGTCGCAAGACGGTCCTCCCGATTCGAACCGCGAATCGACAGCGATCCGGGACACGCGCAGGCCGGGTAAAGCAGCGAACCTCGCTCTCTTCACAACTCGCCGATCAACCCGCGGACGGGCGCGCACGGAACCTCAGCGACGTGCCCTCCGCGGGATTCTCCGCGTCCGCGGCGATCCCTGCGTGCCCAGGTCGATCGCCGCGGAAAGCGGCCGGTGCCGGAACAGCGCGACCTGCCTCGCGCTCCCGGCGCCGGGTCCATCCATCCGGGAGCCGGTGGGGGGATTGCGGTCCGTGCACACTCATCCTCGCGCGTCGACGTGCCATCACGCGCGCAAGGCTGCGGACCGCCGTCCTCCCTCGAGAGAAAACCGACTCCTCGATGTCCGCGACGTGTGCGTTACCAACTGAATCCTTTTCCAAGGAACATTACCAATGGGACTTCGTGTCAATACCAACATCGCGTCCTTGACGGCGCAGCGTAACCTCAGCTCGGTTACCGCTCGTCTGCAAGGCAACTATGCCAGGCTCTCGTCGGGCCTGCGCATCGCCACGGCTGCGGACGACGCCGCAGGCCTGGGCATCAGCGAACGCATGCGTTCGCAGATCCGCTCCTTCCGGGCGGCGGGCCGCAACGCCCAGGACGGCATCTCGCTCGTGCAGACCGCCGAAGGCGCTCTGGGCGAGGCGAGCAACATCCTGACGCGCATGCGCGAACTGGCCATCCAGTCCGCGAACGGGACGCTGTCGACGACCGACCGGGCCACGATCAGCACGGAAACGAACGCGCTGGTCGCCGAGCTCGACCGCATCGCCGGCTCCGCCACCTTCAACGGCGTCAACCTGCTCGACGGCTCGTCCACGACGGCGTCGATCCAGGTCGGCATCAACGCCAACGAGACGATCGACGTGACCCTCCAGGACACGACGTCGGGCACGCTGGGCGTGGATGCCGTGGACGTGACGACCGCCACCGGGGCCAATCTGGCGCTGGACCTGGTCGACACGGCCATCAACACCGTCAATACGGCCCGCGGCGACCTGGGTGCGTCCCAGAACCGCCTGCAGAGCGCGTATGCCTCGATCCAGAGCGCGTCCGAGAACCTCTCCACCGCCGAGAGCCGCATCCGCGACGTCGACGTGGCCTGGGAAACGGCCGACCTGACCCGCAACTCGATCCTGCAGCAGGCCGCGACGTCGGTCCTGGCTCAGGCGAACGTGCAGCCGCAGCTGGCCCTCAAGCTGCTGCAGTGATGCACCGCCCCGCGAGCCGGGCCAGCCCCGGCTCGCGGGCCCCGCTACTCGCGAAGGGGCTCCGCCCGGCGGAGCCCCTTTCGTTACGGAACCAGGCATTCCTCTCCCCGATTCGCAGCAGCACGTCAGGGCCGCCTGCGCCTCCGGGGCGAATCGGGGAGAAGAATGCCTGGTTCCGGAAGGAAGTTCCGGCCGGAGCGCGCCGGGGACGCGCTCCAGCTTGGCGCTAACCCGACCGCACCAGGCCTCCGATAACTGCGGTGAGAGGCGCGCGAAGAGCACATGGCACTCAACACCAACGGCATCAGCTTCACGGGGCTCGCGTCCGGCATGGACACGAACAAGCTCATCCAGCAGCTCGTCTCGCTGGAGAGCCAGCCGATCCAGCAGATGCAGTCCCAGCAGCAGACGTTCCAGTCGAAGCTATCGGCCATCGGAACGCTGCGCGGGCTGGTCCAGGACCTGCAGTCCAAGGCCAAGACGCTGGAGTCGAAGGACAGCTTCGCCTCCTACTTCACCTCCGTCAGCGTCGCCGGCCACCTGGCCGCCAGCGCCGGCGGCAGCGCGAACGAGGGCACGCACACCGTGACCGTCAACCAGCTCGCGACCATCGACCGCTGGAGCTTCGACGGAGTGGCGGACAAGACGACCGACCTCGCCAGCGCCAACGGCCAGCACGTGGCCTTCTCGGTCAACGGCACGAACTACGACGTCGTGCTCACGGCGGCCAACTCCAGCCTGGAGGACATCGCCGCGGGGATCAACTCCACCGCCGGCGACGCGGTCAGCGCCTCGGTGGTCAACTCGGGCACCGACGCCAATCCGAGCTACCAGCTGGTGCTGACCTCCAAGGCCAGCGGCCAGGACAACCGCATCAGCGCGATCGTCAACACCGTCGCCGGCCTGACGATCGACGCGACCGGCCCCAACGGCAGCGGCGTGGCGCAGAGCGCCAACAACATCACGGTCGGCCTGAACGCCGAGGCCGTGATCGACGGCCTGACCGTGACGCGCGACACCAACGAGTTCAACGACGTGGTCGCCGGCCTGAGCATCACGGCCCAGAGCGCGGATCCGAGCCTGGAGCTGAGCGTCTCCGTGACGGCCGACACCGGCGCGATCAAGACCAAGATCAACGACTTCGTGACGGCCTACAACAAGCTCGTCGACTACGTCAACACGCAGAACACGTACAGCAAGGACCAGGGCGCCGGCGGACTGCTGTTCGGCGACGCGATCCTGGGCCAGGTCATGTCGCAGACGCGCGGCGCGCTGTTCAACGTCCCGCTCAGCGTGGTGCAGAGCGACACGGCCGGCTTCTCGACCCTCTCGCTGATCGGGATCAAGACGCAGAGCGACGGCAAGCTGCAGGTCGACGACACGGTGCTGAGCGACAAGATGGCCGCGGACCTCTCCAAGGTCGCCGACCTGTTCGTCGACTCCGACGGCTTCGACAACGGCGGCGCCCTGCCCAACACGCCGGCGTACTACAAGGACACCACGACCGACTCGGGTCTCGCGGCCACGCTCGACCGCACGATCCAGCGCATGTTCGACACCTTCACGGGGCCGGGCGGCAAGGTCTTCAAGGGCGTCTTCGACACGCGCACGGAGAGCTACAACGCCAGCATCTCCAAGCTGCTCAAGGACATCGACGCCAAGCAGGTGCAGGTCGACGCGTTCCAGGCCAACCTCGTGACGCGCTTCGCCAACCTCGAGAAGCTGATGGGCGGCCTGCAGGCGCAGGGCGCCTCGCTGAGCGCCGCACTCTCCAGTTTCGGGACCACAGGAGGCTGATCATGAACAACCGTTCCGCCGCCAAGACCTACCAGCAGTCCTCGATCGAGAACGCCCCGCCGATCAAGATCGTGCGCCTGCTCTACGAAGGCGCGCTGCGCGCCATCGACCGCGCCGCGGCCTGCGATCCGAAGCAGGAGCGGCGCCAGTTCGCGCAGTGGGTCGGCAAGGCCGACGAGATCGTGGTCGAGCTGCGCATCGCGCTCGAGCGCGAGCCCGCGCCCGAGATCGCCGATGCGCTCGAGCGCATCTACGAGTTCGCGCAGTTCCAGTTCGCCCAGGCGCTGTTGCGCGGCGACATCCAGCCGCTGGCGCACGCGCGCAAGGCGCTGGCGACGCTGCTCGAGGGCTGGCGCCACATCGAACTGCAGACCAGCGGCAGCTGAGCGCGGCCATGACCCAGGTCCAGGACGGGCTCGAGCACTACGAGGGAGAGTTGCGGCGGCTGTACGCCCAGGTCGGCACGGTCGACCCGGCGAGCGCGGGCTTCCAGGCCCTGCTGGGCGAGTGCGCGCGCTGCGCCGCGGGACTCGAGCGCGAGGTGCAGCGCGTGGCCAAGGCGCCCGCGGAGGAGCGCGAGCGCGTGCGGGTGCAGCTGCGACGGATCGCGGGATTGAACGCGCTGGTGCAGGACGCCGTGCGCCGCGAGCGCGAGAGCGTGGCGGAGCTGCTCGGCCAGACGCGCCTGGCGCGCGAGAGCCTGGCGCGTGCGCGTCAGTCCGGAGTCAGCGGCGATTCCTGCGACGTGCGCGGCTGAAGCTCGGCCGGCCTGCGCCGGAACAGCCGCCCCAAGTCGTCGAACCAGCTGTACGCGACCGGCGTCACGATCAGCGTCAGGAGCAGCGACAGCGTCTGCCCGCCGATCACGACCACCGCGACCGCGCGGCGCTCCTCCGCGCCCGGCCCGGTCCCGAGCGCCAGCGGCAGCATGCCCGCGACCAGCGTCAAGCGTCGTCATCAGGATCGGCCGCAGCCGGTCGCGGTTGGCGCGCAGGATCGCCTCGAGGCGCTCGAGGCCCTGCGCGCGCAGCTGGTTCGTGTGGTCGATCTGCAGGATGGCGTTCTTCTTCACCACGCCGAAGAGCACCAGGATGCCCAGCGCCGAGTACAGGTTGAGCGTGTTGCCGCTGACGTCCAGCGACCAGAGCGCGAACGGCACCGACAGCGGCAGCGAGAGCAGGATCGTGAGCGGGTGCACGAGGCTCTCGAACTGGCTGGCGAGGATCATGTACATGAGCACGACCGAGAGCAGGAAGGCCCAGAGGAACTCGCTGAAGGTGCGCTCGAGCTCGCGGCCGCGTCCGGAGACGCGTGTCGAGTAGGTCGCGGGCAGGTTCATCTCGCGCACCGCGCCGCGCAGCGCCTCGAGGCGGTCGGCCAGCGCGTAGCCGGGCGCCGACGGAGGCGCGCAGGGAGACCTGGCGCTGGCGGTCGAGGCGGTCGATGCGCGCGGCGCTGGTGCGCGGGCTCGAGGTGCACGACGTTGTCGAGGCGCACGAGGCCGGCCGTCGCGCGCGGGCGACGTAGAGCTCGGGGATGCTGCCGGAGGTCGACGCGGTCGCGCTCGCTCGAGGCGCAGCTGCACGTCGTAGTCCTCGTCCATCTGCCGGTCGCGGAAGCGCGAGACGCGCTCCTCGCCGCCGACCATCAGGCGCAGGGCAGTGGCGATGTCCTGCACGTCGACGCCGAGGTCGGCCGCGCGCTCGCGGTCGATCACGCGCGCGCAGCTCGGGCGTGTCGAGCCTCAGCGTCGTGTCCGCGTCGACGATGCCGCCCAGGAGCTTGGCGCGCGCTCGCGCAGCTCCTCGCCGTAGCGCGCCAGCGGCGCGAGCTCCGGGCCGAGGATCGAGAAGTCGATCTCGAAGTTGCCGCCGCCGATGTTGAACGAGGGCGCGTTGCGCACGGAGCAGCGCAGGTCCTTGAAGGCCGAGAGGCGCTGGCGCAGCGCGACCATCACGTCGCGCTGGCGAGTAGTTGCCCTCGAAGGCCTTGCCCGGCGTGCCGTGCAGCAGTTCGCGCAGGCAGCGCGAGATGCGAGAAGCACGCGCTCCTCGTGCGGCGCGATGCGCACGTAGAGCGTGCCCGAGGCGACCTGGCCGAGGAAGCTGCCGCCGGTGGTGGCCAGCACCAGGCGCACGCCGGGCGTGCTGCGCGCGACGCTCCTCCACCTGCTTCATGACCGCGTCCATCGCGAGCGACGCTGGCGCCCTCGGGGCCGTTGACGTTGACCTCGAACTCGGCCTCGTCGACGTCGGTCGGCATGTACTCCTGCTTGACGCGGCCGTAGAGCGGCCAGGAGCTCGCGATCGTCGCCAGCGCCAGCAGTGCCACGACGCACGCGCCAGCGCATCGCGAAGCGCAGGATGCGCCATGTAGCCGCGCTCGACGAGGCCGTAGAAGCCGCGCGCGCGAGGCCGGCGCCGCGCCCGGCTGCCGCGGCCGCACGCGCAGCAGCCGCGCGCTCATCATCGGCGTGAGCGTGAACGAGACCAGCAGGCTGACCAGCACCGCCGCCGCGGCCGTGATGCCGAACTGGTAGAGGAAGCGGCCCGAGATGCTCGACATGAACGAGACCGGCACGAAGATCACGACCAGCGAGAGCGTCGTGGCCAGCACCGCCAGCGCCGATCTCGGCCGTGGCCTCGCGCGCCGCCTCGAAGGGCTCGAGGCCCTTCTCCTCGCACGAAGCGGAAGATGTTCTCGAGCACCACGATCGCGTCGTCGATCACGATGCCGACCATCAGCACCAGCGCCAGCATGGTCACGCTGTTGAGCGTGAAGCCCAGCGCCCCCATCACGCCGAAGGTGGCGATGACCGAGCAGGGGATGGCGACCGCCGCGATCAGCGTCGAGCGCCAGGAGCGCATGAAGAACAGCACCACCAGGCTGGCCAGGATGCTGCCCAGCACGAGGTGCAGTCTCGATCTCGTGCAGCGCGGCGTGGATGTAGCGCGACTGGTCGCGGATCACCTCGACGCGCACGGCCGGCGGGCAGCTCGGCGCGCAGCCGGTCGAGCTTCGCCTTGACGCCGTCGATGACCTCGATCGTGTTGGCGCCCGACTGGCGCCGCACCTCGAGCGTCACGCACGGGCACGCCGTCGAGGCGCGCGGTCGAGCGCTGCTCCTTGGTGCCATCCTCGACGCGGCCGATGTCGCGCACGCGCACGGGCTGGCCGTCGAGCGTCGCGATCACGACATCGTCGAACTCGCGCGGGTCGTCGACGCGGCCCATGGTGCGCAGCACGCGCTCGTGCTCGGCGTCGGTCACGTTGCCGCCCGGGACGTCGGCGTTCTGACGCGCGAGCGCCGTGCGCACCGCGCGTGATCGAGAGCCCGTAGGCCTGCAGGCGCTCCGCGTCGACCCAGACGTTGATCGCGCGGTTCGCGCCCGCCGACGATGCGCACTTCGCCGACGCCGGTCGAGCGCTCGAGCTGCGGGCGCACGATCTTGTCGGCGATCTCGGTCAGCTCGCGCAGCGGCCGGTCGGCCGGAGAGCGCGAAGGTCAGCACCGGGGTCTGGTCGTTGTCGAACTTGCCGATGATCGGCGGCTCGACCTCGGGCGGCAGATCGCGCAGCACGCCTGCCACGCGCTCGCGCACGTCCTGCGCGGCGGCCTCGATGTCGCGCTCGAGGTCGAAGGTGATCATCACGAAGGACGATCCCTGGCCCGAGATCGAGCGCAGCTGGTCGATGCCCTCGACCGTGTTGACCGCCTCCTCGATGCGCTGGCTGACGAGCGTCTCGACTTCCTCGATCGAGGCGCCCGGGAGCAGCGTGCGCACCGAGACGGTCGGCACGTCGACCGAGGGGAAGCGGTCCACGCGCAGGTGCAGGAAGCTCGCGATCCCGACCACGACCAGCGTCGCGATCAGCATCGAGGCGAAGACCGGCCGGCGGATGAAGGTCTCGACGAGCCGTCGCACGGGCACCTCGCTAGCGGGTCACGCGCACGCTCGCGCCGCCCTGCAGGTTCCCGGGCTGGAGCACGAGCTCGGCCCCGGCCGTGATGCCCTCGAGGATCTCGATGCGCTGCCCGTCGGCGCGCCCGACGCGCACGCGGCGCTCGAGCGCCTTGCCGTCGACCACCTCGAAGAGCTTGTCCAGGCCCGCGAAGCGCAGCAGCGCCTCGGGCGGCACCACCAGCGTGCGCGCGGCGGAGTCGAGCACGACCTCGACGCGCGCGAAGGCGCCCGGCCGCAGCGCGCCGTCCTTGTTGGCGAGCTCGCCCTCGACGAGCAGCGTGCGGTTCTTCGCGGAGAGCTCCGGGCTGACACGCGCGACCTGGCCCGTGACCTTCGTGCCGTCCTCCAGCTCCGCGCGCAGCGGCTGCCCGCCGCGGATGCCCGCCGCCGCATACTCGGGCACGTCCAGGCGCAGGCGCAACGGGTCGTAGCGCACGAGGCGCGCGATCGGCGCTCCGGCCGGGAGGTAGTCGCCGGTGCCCGCCAGGCGCGCGACCACTGCGCCCTCGAAGGGCGCCAGCACCTGCGTGTCCGCCAGCTGCGAGCGCGCCAGCGCGAGGTCGGCGCGGCGCTGCAGCACCTGCGCGCGGCGGTTCTGCACCTCCTCCAGCGCGTCCTGCAGCTTGGCCTGCGCGAGCAGCACGGCCGAGTGCGCGCTGTCGGAGGCAGCCTGCGTGCCGACGCCCGAGTGCACCATCTCGGCCACGCGCTTCTCCTCGCGCAGCGCCTCGTCCAGCGCGGTGCGCGCCCCGAGCACGATCGCCACGTGCTCGGGATCGATGTCGTCCTTGCCGTCGCCGTCGGAGAGCGAGAGGCCCAGGCGCGCGCGCGCGGCCGCCAGCGCCGCCTCGGCCTGTGTCAGCCGCAGCTCGTAGTCGTGCGCGTCGATGCGCGCGAGCAGATCGCCCTTCGCGACGCGCGAGCCGAGGTCGACGGCGAGTTCGTCGAGGCGCCCGGCCACCTTGGTGGAGAGCGTCGCCTGCTCGAAGGCGACCAGCTCGCCGCTGATGCGCAGCGTGCGCTCCCAGGCTTCCTCGCGCACCTGCGCGGTGCGCACCTCGCGGGACGTCGCGTCCAAGGAGTTCGCCGCGACGGGAACGGGAACGCCGCGCGCGCAGGCGGCGAGCGCGAGCAGGAGGGGCAGGGCGCGCGTGGGCATGGTCGTGAACCGCTGATTATGCCCTGTCCGGCTGCTCCGCGCAGGTGTTGAGCAATTCCTCGACACCTGTCGAGGATCGCGACAGCCATTCCTTCCGCACGACACGCATGCGGCGCGCGGACGCGCGATCCGGCATGCGGCACGGCGCTTGCTTCCTCGCTGGCGCATGTTCCCCATCCTCGTGCCCATCGCGTTGCTCGCGCTCGAGCAGGAAAAAGTCCTGCCGCTTTCCGCGAGCGGACCGGACCTGACGCGCTACCTCACCGTCTGCGGCATCCTGCTGCTCTCGATCCTGGCGCTGGCCTGGGGCTTCAAGAAGCTCGTCGGCGGCGCGGTGCGCGCGCGTGCCGCATCGCGTTCGCTGCAGATCGTCGATCTCCTGCCGCTGGGCGGCAAGCAGCGTCTGGCGGTCGTGCGCTGCTACGACCGCACCTTCGCGCTCGGACTGGGGGAGAAGGAGGTCTCGCTGGTGGCCGAGATCGACCCGGTGCACGTCGCGGCCAAGCAGCCGGCCGAGCCGAGCAAGGCGGACAAGCACGCCTTCCTGCAGGCGCTCTCCAAGGCGCGCGAGCGCTGGAACGGGCGCGAGGTGCGCGCTTGAGTTGCGCGCGCGTCGTGCGCACCGCGCTTGCGCTGGCCCTGTGTGCCGGCGCGGCCTCCGCGTTGCAGGCGAGCGGGACCAGCGGCCCGCCGGCGCCCGGAGGGCTGGAAGGCACCGCGCAGGAGCTGGCTTCCGGGCGCGCCTCGACCGCGGTCGAGATCGCGATCCTGCTGACCGTCCTGACGCTCCTGCCGGCGGTGCTGGTGACGATCACGAGCTTCACGCGCATCGTGATCGTGCTCTCGTTCGTGCGCCGCGCGCTGTCGGTCAACGAACTGCCGCCCAACCCGGTGCTGATCGGCCTGTCGCTGTTCCTCACGACCTTCGTGATGGGTCCGGTCGCCAACCGCATCTGGGACAAGGCCTACCTGCCCTACAAGGCGGGCGAGATCGGGATCGAGGACGCGGGCGCGAAGGCCTGGGACGAGCTGGCCGTGTTCCTGGTGGCGAACACGCGCAAGAGCGAGCTCGTGATGTTCAGCGAGATGGCCAAGATCGAGCCGGAGTCCGCCGGGGGAGAGGTGCAGCTGCCGCTGCGCGTGATCGTGCCGGCCTTCGTGCTGAGCGAGCTCAAGACCGCCTTCCAGATGGGCTTCCTGCTCTTCCTGCCGTTCCTGGTGATCGACCTGGTGGTCTCGAGCGTGCTGCTCTCGATGGGCATGTTCATGTTGCCGCCGGTGATGATCTCGACGCCCTTCAAGATCCTCGTCTTCGTGCTCGTCGACGGCTGGCACCTGGTGTGCGAGTCGCTGGTCAGCTCCTTCGTCACCACCTGAGGCGCACGCGATGTTCCTGGCCGACTCCTCGCTCGACCTGACGATCACCGACCTGGCGCGCGACCTGCTCATGACCGTGATCGTGCTGGCCGGGCCGGTGCTGCTCGTGGGCCTGGTGGTGGGCGTGGCGGTGAGCCTGTTCCAGGCGCTGACCTCGGTGCAGGAGCAGACGCTCTCGCTCGTGCCGAAGATGTTCAGCGTGATGCTGGTCGTGCTGCTGCTGCTCGCGCCGGCGCTGCACCTCCTGGTCGACTACACGCGCCGCGTCTTCGAACGCCTGGCGACCTTCGGGCTCTCGTGAGGCGCGCATGGAACTCTTCCCCCCCGGCACGCTCGAAGCCTTCAGCCTGTACCTGGCGCGCACCAGCGCGCTGGTGATCGCCACCCCGCTGCTCGGCTCGGGCACGGGCTTCGCGGCCTACCGCGTGGGGCTGATCATGGCGGTCGCGTTCCTGCTCTATTCGGCCGGCGGAGCGCCGCTCGCGCACTCGCCCGAGCCGGTCGAGTACGCCTGCCTGGTTCTGCGCGAGCTGCTGGTGGGCCTGTTCCTGGCCTTCGTGCTGCAGTGCGTGCTGGTCTCGCTGCGCCTGGCGGGCGAGATGATCGGCCAGGAGATGGGCTTCAACATGGCCTCGCTGGTCGACCCCACCACGGGCGTCAACACGCCGGTCATCACGCAGGTCTACGAGGCCTTCTTCTTCCTGGGCTTCCTGGCCGTCAACGGCCACCACGTGCTGCTCAAGGCGCTCGAGCACTCCTTCGTGCGCGCGCCGGTCGGCGTGCTGGCGCTGGGCGGCAGCGTGGCCTGGGGCGCGCAGTCGCTCTTCGCACAGACCTTTGGCGCCGGGATCGCCTTCGCGGCGCCGGTGCTGGTGCTGCTCTTCATGGCCTCGCTGCTGGTGAGCCTGCTGGCGCGCATGGTGCCGCAGCTCAACGTCATGGACGTCGGCTTCTCGGCGCGCATCATCGTCGGATTGCTGGCGCTGCTCGTCTTCGCGCCCTTCCTCGCGCCCGCGCTGGAAGGCCTGTACGACCAGTTCGCGCGCGGGCTCGACGGGGCGCTCGACGTGCTGGGGGCCTGAGCCATGGCCGAGGAACCCGACAAGCAGGAGAAGACCGAGGACGCCACCCCACGCAGGCGCGAGGAGTCGCGCGAGCAGGGGCAGGTCTCGCTCTCGCACGAGGTCGCCTCGGCGCTGATCCTGCTCGTGGGCCTGATCGTGCTGCTCGTGGCCGGCTCGTGGTTCGCGCAGGGCGCGGGCACGCTGGTGGTCGATTCGCTGGACAGCCTCTCGGCCAAGGGCCGCGAGGAGCTCACGGAGGCCGGCGCGGCGGGCTGGATCACGCAGCAGCGCGGCGCACATGGGCTTCGCCGCGCTGGCGCTGATCGTGCCGCTCTTCGCCGTCGGCCTGCTGGCCTGCTACGGCCAGGTCGGCTTCCTGATCACGCCCAAGGCGCTGGCCTGGGACCCCGCGCGGCTCGATCCCTTCAAGGGCTTCGGGCGCGTGTTCGGCAAGCGCGGCGGGATGCGCACGCTGATGGCGCTGGTCAAGATCCTGGCCATCACGATCACGGTCGCGCTGGTCGCCTGGGGCCAGGTGGGGCACCTCGCGGCGCTGACCGGCTCGGAGCTCGGCCCGATCATGGCCGCGATGGGCGCGGTCACGCTGCGCTGCACCTCCGCGGCGCTGGCCGCGATCCTGGCGCTCGCGCTGGCCGATCTCTTCTGGCAGCGCTTCCAGTACGAGCGCGACATGCGCATGAGCAAGAAGGAGCTGCGCGACGAGGCCAAGAGCACCGAGGGCGATCCGCACATCAAGTCCAAGATCCGCCAGCTGCAGCGCGAGATGGCCCAGAGCCGCATGATGGCCGACGTGCCCAAGGCGACGGTGGTCGTCACCAACCCGACGCACTTCGCGGTGGCGCTGCGCTACGAGCGCGACGAGAGCGAGCAGCTGCGCGGCCGGCGCCGGCACGCGGCGCCGTACGTGGTCGCCAAGGGCGCCGACCACGTGGCCCAGCGCATCAAGGCGGTCGCGCGCGAGAACGACGTGCCCTGCATCGAGGACGTGCCGCTGGCGCGCGCGCTGCACGCGCAGGTCGAGATCGGCGAGGAGGTCCCAGAGCAGCTCTTCCAGGCCGTGGCGACCGTGCTGGCCCACGTCTACCGCATGCAGGAGGAGAGCGCGCCCGCGCTCTGAGCTGAGCCATGGCCGAAGCCCCCAGATTCGCCGCGCAGACGCAGGCCGCCGGGGCCTTCCTGCGGCGCTACGCCGACTGGATCGTCGGCCTGGGCGTGCTCGGGCTGATGGTCACGCTGATCACGCCGATCAACCCCTTCGTGCTGGACGTGCTGCTGGCCTCGAACATCACCATCTCGCTGGTGCTGCTGCTGGTGGTGATGAACGCGCGCTCGGCGCGCGAGCTCTCGACCTTCCCCACGATCCTGCTCTTCACCACGCTCTTCCGCCTGGGGCTCAACGTCGCCAGCACGCGCCTGATCCTGACGCACGGCAAGGCCGGCAACGTGATCCACGCCTTCGGCGAGTACGTCGGCGGCGACAACCTGGCCGTCGGCCTGGTGGTGTTCCTGATCCTGATCATCATCCAGTTCGTGGTGATCACCAAGGGCTCGGGGCGCATCAGCGAGGTCGCCGCGCGCTTCGTGCTGGACGCCATGCCCGGCAAGCAGATGGCCATCGACGCCGACCTGAACAGCGGCCTGATCGACGCCACCGAGGCGCGCGCGCGCCGCGCCGCGATCGCCTCCGAGGCCGAGTTCTACGGCGCGATGGACGGCGCCTCGAAGTTCGTGCGCGGCGACGCCATCGCGGCCCTGATCATCACCGTGCTCAACATCGTCTGCGGCATCGCGATCGCGACCTGGAACGGCATGGCGCTGGCCGAGGCGGGCGAGCGCTACTCCAAGCTCACGATCGGCGACGGCCTGGTGAGCCAGATCCCGGCGCTGTTCATCTCCACCGCGGCGGCCGTGCTGGTCACGAAGAACACCAGCGAGCAGTCGCTCGGCACGGACCTCCTGGCGCAGGTCTCCAGCCGCCCGCGCGCGACGATCATCGCGGCCGGCATGCTGTTCGTGATCGGGATCCTGCCCGGCATGCCGCGCATCCCGTTCTTCGTGCTGGCCACGATCCTGGTCGTGATGTGGCGCAGCGCGCAGGGCGCCGAGACGCAGCGCCTGGCGCAGGGCGAGCAGCAGCGCGCGCTGGCCGAGCAGTCCTCGGGGGCCGCGGGCGAGAAGCGCGAGGAGCCGAAGTCCGACGAGCTGCTGCAGGTCGACCGGCTCTCGCTCGAGATCGGCTACCGCCTGATCCCGCTGGTGCAGGAGCAGGGCGGCGGCGGGATCCTCGACCACATCGGGCAGCTGCGCAAACGCTTCGCGCTCAACGAGGGCGTCGTGCTGCCGCCGGTGCGCATCAAGGACAACATCCGTCTCGGCCCCAACACCTACCGCGTGCTGGTGGGCGGCCAGGAAGTCGCGCGCGGCGAGGTCGAGCCGGGCCAGTTCCTGGCCATGGACGGCGGCACGGTGACGGGCAAGGTCAAGGGCAAGAAGACCGCCGACCCGGCCTTCGGCCTGCCGGCCTGGTGGATCGGCGAGACGCTGCGCAACGAGGCCGAGATGCTCGGCTACACGGTGATCGACCCGGTCAGCGTGCTGGTCACGCACCTCTCCGAGACCGTGCGCAACTCGATCGGCGAGATCCTCTCGCGCGACGACGTCAAGGAGATGATCGAGTCGGTCAAGAAGACCGCGCCGGCCGTGGTCGAGGAGCTGATCCCGGCCAAGATGGGCTACGGCGACGTGCAGCGCGTGCTCAAGTCGCTGCTGCGCGAGGGCGTCTCGGTGCGCAACCTGCCGGCGATCCTGGAGGTGCTGGCCGACAACGCCGGCAAGCAGAAGGACCACGACGCGCTGGCCGAACTCGTGCGCGCGCGCCTGGGCCGCATGCTGTGCGAGATGCACGCCGACGCCGACGGCGTCGTGCACGCGGTCACGTTCGACCCCGAGATCGAGAGCCGCCTGGCGGCTGCGGTGGGGCCCGGCAAGGACCCCGACGCCGCGGCCGTGAGCCCGGCCTTCCTGCAGCAGCTGATGGAGCAGACCGGCACGGTCGTGGCGCAGGCGACGCAAGGCGGGAAGAACGTCGTGCTGCTCGTGCGCTCGAACGTGCGCCGCTTCCTGAACGAGCTCGCGCGCGCCTCGCTGCCCAAGGTTTCGGTGCTTTCCTACAACGAAGTCGTGCCTGCGCGCTCCGTGGTGACGCAGGCGGTTGTCCGAATGGAGGAATGAGATGCAGATCCATCGCGTCCGTGGTTCCAGCCTGAAGGAAGCCCTCTTGCGCGCGCGCCGCATGCTCGGCGAGGACGCGATCGTCGTCAGCCAGGAGATCCTGCCCGGCGGCGAGATCGCGCTGGCCGTGGCGCAGCGCGAGCAGGCTGCCGCCGAGGTCGAGAGCACGATCTTCCGTGCGCAGAAGGCGCGCGCGCGGGAGAACCCGGCCCTGCGCGAGCTCGAGCAGCGGCTCGAGCGCCAGGGCGTCTCGCAGGCGCTGATCGGCCGCATCCTCGAGGCGCTGCGCGCGCGCGGTGCCACCGAAGGCCACCTGCTCGACGCGGCCGCGGACGAGATCGGCCGCCTGTTCCCGGCCGCGCGCATGGGGCGCCTGGAGGGCAAGACGCGCGTGCTGGCCTTCGCCGGCGCGACCGGCGTGGGCAAGACCACCAGCATCGTCAAGCTCGCCAAGCGCCTGCGCGAGTCCGGCCGCAAGGTCGAGCTGGCGACACTCGACAGCGCGCGCGTCGGCGCCGTCGAACAGCTGCGCGCCTGGGCCGCCTCGCTCGGAGTCCCGCTGACCGTGCTCAAGCGCGGCGTGCGCATGAACCCCGCGGCGCTGGCCGCCGGTTCGGTCGACATGGTGCTGCTCGACACGACCGGCCATCCGCGTCACGACGCCGAGCTGCTGGCGCAGCTGCGCAAGGTCTTCGAGCCGGCGCCGGTGCAGCTCGACGTGCACCTGGTGCTGGCGGCGCCCTCCAGCCGCGCCGCGCTCGAGGCCGCCTGGAAGCCGCTCGAAGCGCTCGCGCCCGTCGCCTGCAGCGTGACCAAGCTCGACGAGACGCAGGACAAGGCGCTGGCGCTCGAGTTCGCGCTCGAGCGGCAGCTGCCCGTGGCCTTCGTCAGCGACGGGCCCGACGTGGACCTGCACTTCCACCGTGCCGGCGGCGACTCGATCGCCGACCTGTGGCTGCGCGGGAGGATCGGATGAGCAGCGGAGCCGTACTCCCGCTCGAGCGGCCGGCGCGCCACGGGACCGCGCGCGCGCCCTTCCTGTTCGTGACCGGCGGCAAGGGCGGCGTGGGCAAGACGCTCGTGGCCGCGAACCTCGCGCTCGAACTCGCGCGGCGCGGCAAGCGCGTGCTGCTGGCCGACCTCGATCTCTCGCTCTCGAACCTCAACGTGCTCTTGCGCCTGCCCGGCACGCGCAGCCTCGAGCCCTTCTTCGCGCGTCGCGCGAGCCTGGAGGAGTGCCTCGTGCGCAGCGGTCACGGCGCGGACGTCCTGCCCGCCGGCTCGGGGGCGCGCGAGCTGGCCGTGCTGCCGCAGGGCGAGCGCGAGCGGCTGCTCGACGGTCTCGCGCAGCTCGCGCGCGCCTACGACCTGGTGATCGCCGACGGTGCGGCGGGCATCGGTCCCGACGTGCTCTCCTTCGCCACCGCGGCCGACCACGTGCTGCTGGTGACGACGCCCGAGCCGACGGCCCTGACCGACGCCTACGGCCTGGTCAAGGCGCTGCACGCGCACGGCGAGGCGGGCGAGCACGAGGTGCCGACGCCCGAATTGATCGTCAACCAGGCCGCGAGCGTGGAGGAGGCCGAGTCGAGCGCCACGCGCCTGCGCGGCGTGTGCGAGCGCTTCCTGGCGCGCTCGCCCAAGCTCGCCGGCTGGCTGCCGCGCTCGCTGGCCGTCTCGCGCAGCGTCGAGCGCCAGCAGCCCTTCGCGCTGGCGGGCGGCTCCGCGGACCTCGAGCTGCCGCTTTCGTGCCTGAGGCAGCTGGCCGCGCGCGTCGAGCGTCTCTGTCCTGGGCCTCTGGCCGGGCGCGGCGCTCAAGCAGGTGGAAAACATGGCCGATAGCCGATCCGAAGGTCCCACCCTCGAAGCCGCCTGGCTTGGTTTCGGCCAATGCGTGGCGGTCGCGGCAGGCGCGGCCTTCGCGCTCCTTTCCCTGCTGTTCCACGTCCCCGTGTGGGTCGCCGCGCTGCGCGGCGGACTGCTGTTCCTCTGCCTGTGGATGGTCGTGCGCGCCACGCTCTGGCTCGTCGCGGCCATGCGCGCGGATGCGCAGCCCCACGAGCGCCGATCCGCAGCGCGCAACCCGGGAGGCAAGGGCGGCTGAGAGAGGTCGCGCTAGCGGCCGAGCCCCACGACACGCACACCCATGAACCCCCGAGGCGCCAGACCCGAATGGGAGACGATCTCGCCCTCCGGCGACAGAGTCGGAGCGCGATCGCCTCGTGCTCGAGCACATCCCCCTGCTCAAGCACATCGTCGGGCGCATGCTGACGCCCTCCGGCGTCGAGCGCGACGACATGCAGGGCATCGGCATGCTGGGCCTGATCGCCGCGGCGGACTCCTGGGACGCCGCGCGCGGCCTCAAGTTCTCGACCTACGCCTACCACAAGATCCGCGGCGCGATCCTGGACGAGCTGCGCAAGCAGGACGTGCTCTCGCGCGGCAAGCGCGAGCTGGTGCGCGAGGTCGAGCGCTTCGTGCAGACGACCGAGCAGGAGCGCGGCCTCGCACCGCTGCCCGAGGAGATCGCCGAGGCGCTCAGCCTGCCGGTGGAGGAGATCGACGACGCCCTGGCCGCCGCGCGCAGCGCGGGCGAGATCTCGCTCGAGTCCGAGGGCGACGAGTCGCGCCTCTCGGCGCTGCTGGGCGACCCCAAGAGCGAGGACCCCGTGGGCAGCGCGGAGTTCTCCGAGCTGAAGCAGCTCCTGGTCGAGGCGATCGAGGAGCTGCCCGAACAGGAGAAGACGGTCATCACGCTCTACTACGCCGAGGAGCTGCTGCTCAAGGACATCGGCGAGGTGCTGGGCGTGACCGAGTCGCGCGTCAGCCAGATCCACAGCCGCGCGCTCTACAAGCTCAACCGCCAGCTCTCGGCCCTGACCGGCAAGGAGGACGCCTGAGCCCGTGGACGCCTCCGTGCAGCGCCTGCAGCCCGAGCCCGTGGTCGCCGGACCGCGCGGCTCTGCGCGCGCTCCCGAGCGGCGCCGGCGCGAACAGCGCGAGCGCGGCGCAGAAGAACAGCCTTTCCCGCTCGACGCGCGGCCCGCGCACGGGCACGCCGGGCACTTCGAGCCGCGCACGCCGCGCGGCGACGGCCTGGGCGAACAGCTGGACGTGACCGCATGAAGGAAGAAGCCAAACTGCCGCCGGCGATCATCAAGCGCGAGCGCGTGCTGCTCGCGGGCAGCGAGCCGAAGAGCCTCGTGCGCGCGGCCGGCGCGCAGGCCTGCGGCCGCAAGAACGTGCGCTTCGTCGAGCACGAGGGGCGCCCGCGCGCGATCGAGTTCACCTGCAGCTGCGGCGAGACGACGCTCGTCGAGCTGGTCTTCGAGGAACAGCCCGCGACGGGCAAGGTCGGAGTCAAGTCATGAGCAAGTCCATCCACACGCTTCGCAACGCGGCCCTGGCCCTGGCTGCTCGGCGCCTGCGGGATCAGCAACCGCACGCGCACCGACCTGCCCTCGGGCCCGGTCCCCGACGCGGGCGGAGCGCAGGTACTCTACGCCCGCGACGGCTCGGTCGTGCAGTCCGACGGCCAGGCGAGCACCCAGCGCAACGGTCCGGCGGCCGAGCGCCTGCCGCAGGAGGGCAGCCGCACGTTCATGCTCGAGCTCTACCAGAAGGCCATCGACGAGAAGGAGGCGCTGGCGCTGGAGATCAAGAACCTCGAGGCCACGCTGGAGAAGAGCCGCACCGAGCTCGCCGCCTCGCTCAAGGAGAAGGACGAGCTGCAGAAGAAGCACGACGCGCTCGAAGCCGAGCGCGCGCGCCTGCAGGAGGAGAACTTCGACCTCGCCGGCCGGCTGGTGACGGCGCAGATCCGGCGCCTGGAGGCCGAGAAGATCCTGCTCGAGTCCAAGATCGAGTGGCAGCGCCTGGAGGAGAAGGGCAGCGACAAGTCCAAGGCCGCGCCCGAGCGCGACGAGCCCCGGCCAAAAGCGGCGCGGAGTCGAAGAAGCCGTGAGGCGCACGCTGCTCCTGCTCGTGCTCGCCGCGGGCCTCTCGGCCTGCGCCAGCACGCGCGCCGACGTCGGCAACCTGGCGCACGCCAGCGTGACGAGCGACTTCCAGACCTACGGCCTGCGGCGCGTGGGCCTGCTGCCCTTCCAGGGCGAGGGTCTCGACGCCGAGAGCGCGCGCGAGCTGCAGGCGGCCTTCGCCACCGAGCTCGCGACGGGCTCGGGCCTCGAGATCGTGCCGCTCGCGCAGGCCGACCTCGAGGAGGTCGCCGAAGAGCGAGCCCTTCCGGCGCGGCAGCATCAAGCCCGCGACCGTGCTGGCGCTCGCGAAGCGCTTCCGCCTGGACGGCCTGTTCACGGGCACGGTCAGCGATTCGCGCGGCTACGCGCCGCTGCGCCTGTGCGTGGACCTCGACCTCGTGGCCAGCGAGACGGGCCTCTCGATCTGGAGCGCCAGCGCGCAGCTGGACGCCTCCGACGAGCGCGTGCGGCGCGGCCTGGAGCAGTGGATCCAGAAGAGCCGCGCGGCTCGTCCGCGACCGAGGGCAGCGAGATCTACCTGATGAGCCCGCGGCGCTTCGCCCAGTTCGCGGCGGCGCAGATCGCGGCGCTGCTGTAGCTCCCCCCGGAAACGACAAGACCGACCCCTTGCCGGGAGTCGGCCTCGTTGTTGTTCGATTGTCCGGGTCGCGACCGACTGCGATCAGTCGTTCGTCAGGATCTTGTGGGCAGCCTTGTCCACGCGCTCGGGCGTGTTGAGCTTGCCTTCCACGTACTTCTGGCGCAGATCCTGCACCTTCGCCTGGTGGGCGGCTTCTGCAGCGCGAGCTTCGTCGGCCCTGGACTGGTCCTGGGCCGCACTAGCGGCCAGCGCTTGTCCTTCCTGGGACAGCTGGATGCTGTCCGCGGAATACTGCGGCGTGCTGGAACTCTTCCGTGCTGCGCTGGATCGCCTCCCGGTTCAGGCGCGTGATGTCGATCGGCTGCTCGTTCTGCGAGCGGCGGTTCGGACGCGGTCCCTGGATGGGTTGGTTCGGGATTTCCATGAGTGGCCTCCTCACATGAGGAGAAGTTTCCAACCGTTGTTATCGGCACCCCGCGCCGGGGCATGAGCGCGAAATCCGCCCGAAAGGGCAGTGCCGGCGGAGCCCGAGAGAGGGGGAGGAAAAGTTGCCCGGAGACCCCGGCGGGCGCTTGCCGGGGTCGCGCGCGGCGGCGATCCTCGTCCCGGTGAACACTCCAGGGCGGATGGCTGGGATCGCGGGCCTCGTGCTCGCGGGCCTCGGCGGCGGGAACGCCGCCCGGGCCCAGGGCCAGGGCGAGGCGGCCTTCCGGCCCGAGTACGTGATCGAGGTGCGCGTCGACCCCGACCTGAAGCAGCTGCACGGCGAGGAGCACCTGAGCTGGACCAACGAGTCGAAGGACGACGTCTTCGACCTGTGGTTCCACCTCTACTGGAACGCCTTCGCCAACAACCGCTCGACGCACCTCGTCGAGTCGAAGGGCGAGCTGCGCGGCACCAAGCTGGCCGACGAGTGGGGCTGGCAGCAGATCACCGCGCTGCGCGTCAACTCCGGCGACTCGCTCGGCAAGCTCGAGTGGATGGCGCCCGACGACGCGAACGCGCAGGACCGCAGCGTGTTCAGGGTCAAGCTCGGCGAGCCGCTGCAGAAGGGCCAGACGGTGATGGTCGACCTCTCCTGGGAGGCGCGCATCCCGCGCGTGCGGCGGCGCACCGGCCAGAAGGACGACTTCCTCTTCATGGCGCAGTGGTTCCCCAAGCTCGGCGTGTACGAGACGGGCAACGGCTGGAACTGCCACCAGTTCCACGCCAACACCGAGTTCTTCGCCGACTTCGGCACCTACGACGTGACGATCGACCTGCCGGCGCGCTACGCCGGCCACATCGGCGCGAGCGGCGTCGGGATGTCCGAGCAGCTCGACGGCCCGCGCGTGCGCGCGCGCTACCTCGCGCCCTCGCTGGCCGATCGCGAGCTGCGCGTGGCGGACGGGCGCGGGCCGCTGGTGCACGACTTCGCCTGGACGGCCGACCCGCGCTACGAGAAGTACGAGGGCGTCTTCCATTGGGCGGAGTGGGAGCAGCGCTACGAGAGCGAGGTCGCGAGCACCGCGCTGGCGCTCGGCCGCGGCTCCGCGGAAGTCGCCGGGCGCGACGTGCACGTGACCGTGCTGCTGCACCCCGAGCACGCCGAGCAGGGCTGGCGCCACTTCGACGCGGCCTGCACCTCGCTCTTCTTCTACGGCCTGTGGTGGGGCACGTATCCCTACGAGCAGCTGACGGTCGTCGATCCGGCCTGGGGCGGCGGCGCCGCGGGCGGCATGGAGTACCCGACGCTCTTCACGGCCGGCTCGCGCGTGCTCACGTTCCCGACCATGCGCACGCCCGAGAGCGTGACCGTGCACGAGTGCGGCCACCAGTTCTGGTACGGCCTGGTGGGCAACAACGAGTTCGAGGCCGGCTGGCTCGACGAGGGCTTCAACACCTTCGGCCAGAGCGAGGCCATGTCGCGGCGCTACGGCCTGAACGCCGTGACCAGCGACTACGGGCCGCAGCCGATCGACGCGGCGCGCCAGCTCGAGCTCGCGGGCGGCGGTGCGGCGGACTGGTTCGCGCTGCGCACGGGACCGACGCTGCTCGGCGCGACCTGGCAGCCGCTGCGCGCGAGCGGCCTGCTGGACTTCTGGCGCGATCAGCCGCTGCTCACCTTCGCACGGCTGCGCGACGACCCGCGCGCCGGCGACCGCAACGGCTACCTCTCCGATCCCGACAGCGATCCGGTGGACCGCGCGGGCTGGCTCTACGCCGACAGCCGCAGCTACCGCACGAACAGCTACCGCCGCACGGCGACCATGCTGCGCACGCTCTGCGGCCTGGTCGGCGAGGAGAAGTTCCAGCGTGCGATGCGCCTGTACTCCGAGCGCTGGCGCTATCGCCATCCCTACCCCGACGACTTCTTCGCCGCTTTCCAGGAAGGCGCGGGCGTCGACCTGAAGTGGTTCTTCGACGACGCCTTCCGCTCCGAGGCGACGATCGACTGGAGCGTCGAGGTCGCGCAGCGGCGCACGCAGCCCGACGAGGGCTGGTTCCCCGGCGCCGACAACGTCTGGAGCCGCAAGAGCGCGGACGAGAAGCCGGCCGGGGAGGCGGGCTGGATCGCGGACGTGATCGTGCGCCGGCGCGGAACATTCTGCCTGCCGATCCAGGTCGAGCTCACCTGGGAGGGCGGCGAGAAGGAGACGCTGCTCTGGACGCGCATGGCGCAGCTGCAGCAGGCCTGGTGGAAGCCGCTCGCGGGCCGCGAGCCGAGCGCGAAGAAGCTCGTCAGCGTCGTGCTCGACCCGGCGCAGCGCTACTGGCTCGACCTGGACCTCTCCAACAACCGCTGGTACGAGCAGCGCGACACGCGCACGCCGCTGCGCTGGTCCGAGCGCGTGCTGGCGCAGGCCGCCGCGCTGCTGCACTGGTTCGGCGGGATCGGAGGCTGAGATGCGCGCCTTCCGTGGACTGGCACGCGCGGGACTGTGCTGGCGCTGGTGGACGATCGCCGCGGCGCTCGAGCTCGCGCTGGCGCTGCCGCCGGCACTGCTCTGGCACGAGTGGCTGCGCGGCGCGCTCGCGGGACACT
Source organism: uncultured Planctomycetota bacterium (assembly GCA_963829015.1). Classification (GTDB taxonomy): domain Bacteria; phylum Planctomycetota; class UBA1135; order UBA1135; genus JADJLZ01. Next base: position 1,012,590 of record CAWHGR010000003.1, read on the forward strand.
ACGCGCCCGGCGAGCTCTTCGGGAACCTCTCGACCGTCTTCCGCTTCGACCATCGCGCCGGCCTGGACGAGCTCGGCAACGACGCGGCGCTGTGGATGGGCTGCGCGGCGCTGTTCGCCATGCTGCTGGGCGTCTTCTTCGCCGGCGGCTGGGCGCAGCTCGCGTTCGACGGTCAGCAGGGGCCGGTGGTCGCGCGCGCCGCGTCCGGAGCACGCGGCTACTTCTGGCGCTTCGTGCGCGTCTGGCTCGTGACGCTGGCGCTGCTCGCGCTCTGGTCGTGGCTGCTCTTCGACTGGCCCTGGAGGAAGGTCGTGCTCGACTGGATCCTGCGCCTGCCGCCGGCCAGCGGCGACCGGCTCGAGGCGCTGACCTCCGAGTGGAGCGCCGTCGCGGTGCGCGTCACGCAAGCCGCGCTCTACGCCCTCGGCGTCGCGCTGCTGCTGTGCTGCGCGGACTACGCGCGCCTGCGCATCGCCTGGCAGTCCGGCCGCAGCGCGCTGGCGGGCTGGTGCGCTGCCGCCGGGATGCTCATCCGCTCGCCGATCCGGACGCTCGCGCCGCTGGCCGCGCTCTTCGTGATCGAGCTCGCGCTGGTCGCACTCGCGAGCTGGTTCGCGCGCGGCCTCGAGGGCCGGATCGGCCTGGCGCAGGCCGGCCTCGGCACGGTGGCCGTGCTGGCGGCGACGACGGTCGTGCTGGCGCTCGCGCGCTGCTGGCTGCGCGGTGCGCGCTATCTCGCCGCGGCCGAAGTCGTGCGCGAAGAGGCGCCGCATGGTTCCTGAGCGCGAGTTCGTCGTCTTGCGCGGCGGCCCGGCCGACGTGGATCCTTTCGTGAGCCTGCGCTGCGCGCTGTTCGAGGAGATGTCGCGGCCCGAGCCGCCTTTCGAGCTGGCCGCGCTGGGCGAGCGCACGCGCGCGGCCTACCTGCGTGGCGTCGAGGGGCGCACGCTGCTCGTGTGGCTGGCGCGCACGAGTGCGGGCGAGCCCATCGGCGCGCTGGCGATGCACCTCTTCTCGCGCCTGCCCTCGCCCGCGAGCCCGCGCGGCGAGGAGGGCTACGTGGTCAACGTCTACACGCGCCCGGCCTGGCGCCGGCGCGGCGTCGGATCGGCGCTGATGGAGGCCATGCTGGCCGAGTCGCGCCGGCTGGAGCTCGGACGATTGCGCCTGCACACGACCGAGGACGGGCGCAAGCTCTACTCGCGCTTCGGCTTCCGCGAGCACAGCGACAACATGCAGCTCGTGCTCTAAGGAAGTGCGGCGCCCGTGATCCCCGAGGACCACGGGCGCCGCCGAGAGTCGAGGCCGGACAGAACTTCCTAGCGCAGTCCTAGTGAGAGGCCGGGTTGTAGAGGGCTAGCAGCTGCCCGCCTTCGACGAGCTCGACACTCAGAGGCTCCACGGCTCGCGTTGGGCGCTGCGAATGGCGTGATCAAGCGGCGATCAAAGTCGCTCCCGGCCGCCGGTCGACGAGTCACGGAGCTCGGCGCCCGCGGCCTGCGAACGCGCACGCCGCGGGTGCAGCTCGAGCACCGGCCAGCCGAGTCGCTTGGCGTGCGCGCGCAGGGCCGGATCCGGATCGACCACGACGGGATGCGTCACCGAGAGCAGGAGCGGCAGGTCGTTGTGCGAATCGGAGTAGAAGAAGCTCGCCTCGAGTTCCTCGAGGCGCAGACCGCGCAGCGCGAGCCACTGATCGAGCTTCGTGCGCTTGCCTTCGCGAAAGCAGGCCGGGCCGTCGAGCCGGCCGGTGAAGCGTCCGCCGACGCGCTCGGGCTCGCTCGCGACGAGATGCGGGATCGCCAGCGCATCGGCGATCGGACGCGTGAGGAACGAGTTCGTGGCCGTGATCAGCAGCAGCTCGTGCCCGAAGGCCTGGTGCTCGCGCACGAGCAGGCGTGCGGCCTCCGAGATGCGCGGCAGGATGCGCTCGCTCAGGAAGCGCTCGCGCCAGGCGAGCAGCACAGGCAGCGGATGGCGCGCGAGCGGCTCGAGCTGGAAGGCGAAGAACTCGTCGATGTCGAGCGTGCCGGCGCGGTACTGCTCGTGGTAGGCGCGCGTGCGCGAGGCATCCTGCGCGCCTTCCTCGGCCAGCATGTCGCTCCAGGCGATGTCGGTGTCGCCGTCGAAGAGCGTATCATCGAGGTCGAACAGCGCGAGACGCATCGGAACGAAGGATACACCGGCCAGAAGGAAGCGCATGGGGGAAGACGCTACGAACGAGACCGCAGGATCGTCCCCTGCGGCGGCGCGCGCGCCCGCGCCTGCGCGCGCGACCCTGGTCGTCGGCCTCCTCGCGCTGGCGCTCTCGATCGTCGGCTGGACGCGCATCGGCTCGGACGCGTTCGTCGTCGACCAGCGCGCCTTCTGGGGCAGCCCCTGGCGCCTCTTCGCGGCGCAGCTCGTGCACCCGTACGTCGTGCAGCTGCTGCTCTGCCTGGCCGGCCTGTGGTACTTCGGACGCGAGGTCGAGCGGCGCCTGGGCACCGCGCGCATGCTCGGAGTGTGCGCCGTGCTCGCGCTCGGGATCGCTTTCGCCGAGCAGGCCTTCGACCACGGCGGCAGCGGGCTCTCGGGCATCGTCTTCGGGCTGTGGGCGCTGCTCGTCGTCGGCGGCTGCCGCGCTCCGGCGCTGCGCGTCTCGGTGCCCTGGGCCTTGAGCCTGCTCATGGTCGCGGCCTTCGTGCTGTGCCTCATCACCGGGCCGGTCTCGACCTGGGGCCACGGCGCTGGAGTGCTGCTGGGCGCATTCGCAGGCCTGTTCCTCGGCGAGCGCGGGAGCCTCCGCGCAGCCTTCGCGCCGCTCGCGCTGCTGCTGCTCGCTGCGCTCGCGGCCGGCGCGACGCGCTGGCGCACGAGCTGGAACCGCGGCGGCGCCTCGGTCGAGTACGACCGCGCCGGCTTCGATGCGCTGCAGCGCGGCGACGAGCCGGAGGCGGAGCGGCTGCTGCGTCTGGCGCTGGCCTTCGATCCGCGCGACGGCCAGGCCTGGTGGAACCTGTGTTGCGTGCTCGATCGCCTCGACCGCAAGGAAGAGGCCGCCGATGCCTGCTGGACGCGCCTACGAGAACCTGGGCTTCGACGAGCAGCAGCGCGCGTACCTCGAGGAAATCCAGCGCCGGGTCTGCAACGAGCACATCGACGCGAACGAGCTGAAGCAGGCCTTCCCCTTCGCGATCCGCATCGCCAAGCTCGCGCCGGACGAACTGGAGGTCTGGGAGACGCTGCGCGCGCTCGCGGCCGAGCTCGACGAGGAGGAATGGCACGATCTCGCGGAACGGGAGTGCGCTAGGCTCTCGCCCCAGCCGAAATGACCCAACTCACCCTGCTCGAGAATGCCGACGTCTACGCGCCCGAGCCTCTGGGCGTGCGCGCGCTGCTCGTCGCCGGCGAGCGCATCGTCTGGATGGGCACGCAACCGCCGGCGCTGCCCACGGAGCTCGCCTGTGAGACGATCGACCTCGAGGGCGCGCGCCTCGTGCCGGGCCTGATCGACTGCCACGCGCACGTCACCGGCGGCGGCGGCGAGATGGGCCTCGCGAGCAAGGTCCCGCCGGTCGGCCTCTCGCGCTTCACGCGCGGCGGCGTCACGAGCGTGATCGGCGTGCTCGGCACCGACGACACGACGCGCACGACCGGCGAGCTGCTCGCGCGCACGCGCGGGCTGTGCGAGGAGGGCCTCTCGGCCTGGTGCCACACGGGCGGCTACCACGTGCCGCCGACGACGCTGACCGGCAGCGTGCGCGGCGACATCGTGCACCTCGAGCGCTGCATCGGCATCGGCGAGGTGGCGATCAGCGACCACCGCTCGAGCCAGCCGACGCTCGACGAGCTCCTGCGCCTCGCGGCCGACGCGCACGTCGCGGGACTGATGACGGGCAAGGCGGGCGTGCTGCACCTGCACGTCGGCGACGGCGAGCGCGGCCTCGAGCTCGTGCGGCGCGCGCTCGAGACGAGCGAGATCCCGCCGCGCACCTTCCATCCCACGCACGTGAACCGCAAGCGCCGGCTCTTCGACGAGGCGCTCGCGCTGGCGCAGTCCGGCTGCACGGTCGACGTGACCGCCTACCCGATCGAAAAGGGCGAGGACGCCTGGAGCGCGGAGGACGCGATCGAGCGCTTCCTCGAGTCCGGCCTGCCGCGCGAGCGCCTGACCGCGAGCACCGACGGCGGCGGCTGCCTGCCGGTCCTCGACCCGGACAAGCGCATCGTCGCGATGGACGTCGGCGACCCGGCGATGCTCGCGCGGACGCTGCAGAAGCTCCTGCAGCGCGGCCGCGCGCTCGAGGACGTGCTGCCGGTCTTCACCAGCAACCCCGCGCGCCTCCTGCGACTGCAATCGAAGGGCCGCATCGCGATTGGCGCCGACGCGGACCTCGTCGTGCTCGACGGCGAAGGCGCCGTGCGCGACGTGATGGCGCGCGGCCTGTGGCACGTGCGCGGCGGCAAGCCTCTCGTTCGCGGCATGTTCGAGAGTGAGCGAAAAACTCAGGCGGGCTGAGTTGTTCGCCCGCTGCTATCTTCGGGCGCATGAAGCTCCTGTTCTCGCTGCTCGCGTTCGCATCCGTCGCACTCGCTCCCGCCCAGGAGAAGTCCGCGATCCCCGAAGGCCAGGTGTGCGGCCTGGGCAAGGCCTTCCACGCCGGCCGGCGCGCGGCGCTGGTCGCGGCGATCGGCGAGAAGGAAGGCGTCGTGCTCGTGCGCGGGTTGCCGGACACGCGCGCCTACACGCGCTTCGAGCAGGACAAGACCTTCTGGTACCTGACCGGCGTCGAGAGCCCCAACGCGGCGCTCTTGATCGACTTGAAGAGCGCGCGCTCGATCCTCTTCCTGCCCAAGGCCTCGAAGATGAAGGAGAGCTGGGAAGGCGAGCTGTGGGACGCCGCGGACGCGTGGGTGCCCGCGCTGACCGGCATCGACGAGGTGCGCGTGTCGAGCGAGCTCGAGAAGTCGCTCGCCGAGCTCGCGCCGAAGGGCAGCACGGTCTGGGTCAGCATGGAGCCCTGTATCGAGCTCGCGGGCTGCGCCGATCGCGCGAGCCCGGCCGATGCGGCGCAGACGCGCGACGTCTTCGACGGGCGCGCGAGCCGCGAGGAGGCGCTGCGCAGGAACCTGACGGAGAAGTTCGGCCTGGTCGTCAGGGATTGCGCGCCGCTCTTGTCCGAGCTGCGCAGGGTCAAGACGCCCGAGGAGATCGGCGCGCTGCGGCGCGCGGGCGTCTCGGGCGCCATGGCGCTGATCGAGGCGATGCGCTCGACGAAGCCGGGCATCGGCGAGTGGCAGCTGGATGCGCTGATGAGCTTCGTGCAGCGCAACGAGGGCGCGCGCGGGCCGGCCTACCACGCCATCGTCGGCTCGGGCCCGAACGCGCTGGCGCTGCACTACTCGGCCTCCTCGCGCGTTCTGCGCGAGCGCGAGATGCTGCTGATCGACTACGCGCCGGAGTACGACCACTACGACTGCGACATCACGCGCTCCTGGCCCACGGACGGCGAGTGGACGCCGCGCATGACGGAGCTCTACGACGCGGTGCTGGCGGCGCAGGAGGCGGGCATCGCCGCCGTGAAGCCGGGCTCTTCGATGCGCGAGGTGGACGCGGCCTGCCGCAAGGTGCTGGGCGAGCGCGGCTTCCTGCCGCTGCTCGCGCACGGCTGCTGCCACTACATCGGGATGGAGGTGCACGACGTCGGTGACGGCGCCAAGCCGCTCGTGCCGGGCGTCGCGTTCACGGTCGAGCCGGGCGTGTACGAGCAGTCCAGCGGGATCGGCATTCGCATCGAGGACGTGGTCGTGGTCACCGAGACAGGTTGCGAGGTCGTCAGCCGCCTCGTCCCCAAGGACCGCGCCACGATCACGAAGCTCGTGCGCTCGACCGGGCTGCTCGAGCGCGACGATCCCGAGTTGAAGAGCCTCGTGCCTGCTGCGTTTCCGCGGCCCGGGAAGAACTAGCTCCTGTTCAAGCCGTCCGCGGTCGATGAGGCGGCAGACGGGGATGGTGGCGCGGAGTCCTTGTGATCCCGCGCCGCACGGCCCTCGGGCCCTCTGCGCCGGCTGCTTCGCACCTTCGGGCGGCAACATCCCGGCCGGCATCCTCCGCGGACCTTCCCCCGCGCGTCGCCCGCAGCTGCGGGCCCGCGGGATCCGGAAGGTCCGCTCTGTTTCGGCACGGGGGAATCCCTACAATTCGCCGCCCCATGGCCACAGCGAAAGACCACTCCGCGCGCGTTCAGAAGCTCGAGGCCCACTTCCAGCAGCTGAAGGAGAGTCTTTGACTTCGCTTCCCACGAGAAGCGACTGAAGGAGATCGAGGAGCTCCAGGGCGAGGCGGATTTCTGGAGCAACCCCGCCCGCGCGCAGGCCGTTGTGGCCGAGGCCAAGACCGCGCGCTCGATCGTCGAGCCGATGAAGGCGCTCGCCTCGGGCTTCGAGGAGTTCGGCATCCTGCTCGAGCTGGCCGCCAGCGACGGCGAGGCGCAGGTACTGCCCGAGATGGAGGCGCTGCTGCCGCGCCTCGAGCAGGGCATCCACGAGCTCGACTTCCGCGTCATGCTTGGCGGGCCGCAGGACCACTGCGGCGCGTACATCCAGTTCGCGGCGGGTGCGGGCGGTGTCGACGCCTGCGACTGGGCCGGCATGCTGATGCGGCTCTACATCCGCTGGGCCGAGCGCAAGGGCTTCAAGGTCAGCGAGGTCGACCGCCAGGACGAGACCGAGGGCGGCATTCGCTCGGCCACGCTCGAAATCGAGGGTGACTACGCCTTCGGCTACCTCAAGGCCGAGATCGGCGTGCACCGGCTGGTGCGTATCAGCCCCTTCGACAGCCAGGCGCGCCGGCACACGGCCTTCGCCTCGGTCGACGTGACGCCGCTGCTCGACGACACGATCAAGGTCGAGATCAAGGACTCCGACGTCGAGATCGAAACCATGCGCTCGGGCGGCGCGGGCGGCCAGAACGTCAACAAGGTCGAGACCGCGGTGCGCCTGAAGCACATCCCGAGCGGAATCGTGATCCGCAGCTCGACCCAGCGCAGCCAGCTCAAGAACAAGGAGCTGGCCTTCAAGCTGCTGCAGGCGAAGCTGATCCAGATGAAGGAGGCCGAGCGCGATGCGGAGCTCTCCAAGCTCTACGGCGAGAAGGGCGAGGTGGCCTTCGGCAGCCAGATCCGCTCCTACGTGCTGAATCCCTACCAGAAGGTCAAGGACCACCGCACGGACGTCGAGACCGGCGATACCAGTGCCGTGCTCGACGGCGAGATCGACCCCTTCATCGAGGCCTACCTGCGCGCACGCGGCGGGATGCGCTAGTAGCCCAGGGCCCCGAAGCGCACGTCGGGCGGGTGCGTCTCCAGGGGCGCCGCGCTGCCCACCAGCGCGCCCAGCTGACGCTGCCAGTCCGGCTTGTTCTGGCCCTGCAGCGGGAAGACGTCCTCGAGCTCGAGCGTGTCGCTGCGCAGGTCGTGCATCACGAAGCGGTTGGCCGCGGTGCCGAGCACCAGCTTGAAGCGCTCGTCGCGGATGGCGAAGAACGTGCCCACCGGCAGCGCAGCATGCGACTCGGCGACGAGCTCGCGTCGGCGGTGCTCGAGCAGCGAGATGCCGTCGGCTCCGGGCATCGGGCTCAGGTCCGCGAGCTCGAGCACGGTCGGAGCGACGTCGATCAGGCGCGTGACGTCGGTGAGCGAGTGCGTCAGCAGCTCGATGCGTTCGTCGTCCTTGACGGGCTTGACCAGCAGCGGCACGTGCAGGAACTCGTCGTAGAGCGAGTTTCCGCGGCCCAGGTGGCCGTGCTCGCCCAGCGCCAGGCCGTGGTCGGCAGTGAGCACGATCAGCGTGTTGTCGTACAGGCCCTTGGTGCGCAGCTCGTCCGTCAGCCGCCCCAGGGCGCGGTCGATCTCCTCGACCTCGCGCCGGTAGCGCCTGCGGCTCTCGGCCAGCGTGGGCGCGTCGTGGAACCAGCCCTCGAGCGTGCAATCCACCGGGTCGCCGTCGGGATTCTCGACCGAGATGACGAAGCTCTTGCCGGCCTCGATCGGCGTGCCGGACTCGAAGACCGTATTCAGAGCGCGCTTGCCGGCCTTGGCGCCGAAGCGCAGCACGCGCATCGGGACGTCGGAGCGGATCGTGAAGCGCGTGCGGCCCGGCGGCAGCAGCGTCGAGCGCTCCCAGTAGCAGTCGTCGCCGATCGAGAGCGTCTCCGGGTCCTCGCCGTCGCGGATGAGCTGCGCCTCGACGCGGTCGTCCTCGCTGGCGTCGAAGGGCTGGCGCGTCTCGGTCAGCTGCAGCATGCCGAACCAGGGCTTGTCCGCGGGCTTGCTGTCGAGGAAGGCGCTGAAGCTGTCGAGCACCTCGTCGGCGCTGGCGAGCTCGTGCGGGAACGTGACCAGCTTCGAGAAGCCGCGGTCCAGCCCGCGCCCGGGGTGCGCCGGCGCGCAGTTCGCGAGTCCGAGTGCCGCGAAGGTCCGGTAGCCGCGCTTCGTGAGCCATTCCGGGAGCAGCGCGATGCCGTCGGAGAGCTCGTCGCCGTTGCTCATCAGCCCGTGCTCGTGCGGCAGGCGCGAGCTCAGCAGCGAGGCCAGCGCGGGCTGCGAGGCGGGCGAATGGCTGAAGCAGCTGCGGAAGGCCACCCCGTCGGCGAGCAGCTTCTGCATGTTCGGGGTGCGTGCGGCGCCGCTGGCGTGGCTGAGCGAGTCGTAGCGCATGCTCTCCACCACCACCAGCAGGATGTTGGTCCGCTTGCCGCCCCCGAAGAGGAAGCAGGCTGGCAGGCAGACGAGCGCCAGGGCGCTCGCGGCCAACAGGGAGGTGGTAACTCGCACGGCTGGGTCGGGCTGAGGGGCTGCAGCGTGCTTTTCGCCCCATCCAGCCCGTTGCCTTGAGCGGCGCTCCGTGGTCCAACAGTGGCGCGCGGCCCGCTTCCCCGGGCCGGAAAACACTTCCACCCGCCGGACGGCTGCGCGAGCCATGACTTCCCCGATGCCGCACCCTCATTTCGACGACCGCAGCACGCTCTCCTGGCACACGAAGTGGGAGGACGCGCTCGCCGAAGCGCGCGCCAGCCAGCGCAAGATCTTCATCGAGCTCGGGCGCGAGCTCTGCAGCCAGTGCCGCTCGCTGGTGCAGGGCATCGTCCCGCGCCCGGACGTCGCGCCGCTCCTCCGGCGGCACTTCGTCGCGCTCGCGGCCAATGCGGACGAGTGCGAACCCGAGGTGCTCGCGCTGGCGGGCAACCTGCAGGAAGCCGAGATGCTGCCCTTCGTGCTCTTCGCCGATTCGCAGGGGCGCTTCCTCGAGGGCAGCTCGGGCGCAGTGGACCCCAAGCGCTTCGTGGAGACGCTGCAGCACCTGACCGCCGAGAGCTGAGCGCGTATTGGTCGTCGCGCACCGGCGCGCTAGACTGCGCATTCCCCGGGTCAACCAGCATGTCGCAACGCATCCAGCGCGCCCTCGTCAGCGTCTCCGACAAGACCGGCATCGAGGAGTTCGTGCGCGTGCTGGCGCAGCTCTCGATCGAGGTGCTCTCGACCGGCGGCACCTACGCCGCGCTGCGCAAGGCCGGCCTGCCGGTGCGCGAGGTCGCGGACTACACCGGCTTCCCCGAGATGATGGACGGGCGCGTCAAGACGCTGCACCCCAAGGTCCACGGCGGGATCCTGGCCCTGCGCGACGACGAGCGCCACAAGAGCGCGATGGCGGCGCACCAGATCGCGCCCGATCGACCTGGTGGTGGTCAACCTCTACCCCTTCGAGGCCACCGTCGCGAAGAGCGGCATCACGCGCGAGGAGGCGATCGAGCAGATCGACATCGGCGGCCCGACGATGGTGCGCTCGGCGGCCAAGAACCACCGCTACGTGGGCATCGTCACCGACCCGGCCGACTACGGCCGCGTGCTCGACGAGACTGCAGCAGCAACGGCGGCGCGCTCTCGGAGGACCTGAAGCGCGAGCTGGCGGCCAAGGCCTTCGGCCTGACCGCGCGCTACGACGCGGCGATCGCGCGCTGGATGTTCGAGGCCGAGCAGCGCGACGGCAAGACGCAGAGCGCCTACCCGCCGAGCTTCTCGCTCGCCGGCGTGAAGGTCGAGGAGCTGCGCTACGGCGAGAACCCGCACCAGACGGCGGCGCTCTACCGCCAGAGCGGAACGGCAGAGCCGTGCATCGCAGCGGCGAAGGTGCTCAACGGCAAGCAGCTCTCGTACAACAACCTGGTCGACCTCGACGCGGCGCTGGCGCTGGCCAAGGAATTCGACACGCCCTTCGTGTGCGTGATCAAGCACAACAACCCCTGCGGCGCCGCGGCGGCCGACAGCAGCGCGGCCGCGCTCGAGCAGGCCTGGGCCGGCGACCCGCTCTCGGCCTTCGGCAGCGTGCTGGCCTTCACGCGCCCGCTGGATCTCGCCAGCGCGGAGTACCTCGTGGCGGGCAACCGCTTCGTCGAAGCGATCGTCGCGCCCTCATTCGACGCGCCGGCGCTGAAGCTGCTGACCGAGAAGCCCAAGTGGGGCAAGAACGTGCGCCTGCTCGAGGTGGGCGAGTTCGGCAGCGCGGCGCGCGAGGCGCGCGACTTCGAGCTCAAGAAGCTCGTCGGCGGCTTCCTGCTGCAGGACCGCGACCTCGCGGCCGTCGACGCGGCCGACTGCAAGCCGGTCACGAAGCGCGCGCCGACGCCGGCCGAGCTGGTGGGCCTGGACTTCGCCAACAAGATCGCCAAGCACGTCAAGTCGAACGCCATCGTGCTGGCCAAGGGCACGCGCGTCCTGGGCGTCGGCGCCGGCCAGATGAGCCGCGTCGACTCGGTGCGCCTGGCCGCTGCACAAGGCCGGTGCCGAAGCGCGCGGCGCCGTGCTCGGCTCGGACGCCTTCTTCCCCTTCCCCGACGGCGTCGAACTGGCGCTCGACGCGGGCGTGACGGCGATCCTGCAGCCCGGCGGCTCGGTCAAGGACCCCGAGGTGATCGCCGCCTGCGACGCGCGCGGCGCGGCGATGGTCTTCAGCGGCGTGCGGCACTTCCGCCACTGAGGGATTCTGGCTGCCCTGACTGTGCAGGAAATCCGCGCAGCCCCCGCAACCTCCCGGCCCTCGCCGCGTCTTCCCCTGGGCGGGCCATCCCGGCCTCGCCCAGGAGGATCGATCGATGGAATTCCAGCCGGGCTTCTGCCCATGTGAGTCTCCGGAGTGCCGCTCCGGGCCCTCGTTCCAGTACCAGCGCCGAGGCACCTTCACGCGCGCCTGCGACGGGCGAGCGGTGCAGCGCTTCCAATGCAAGCGCTGCAAGCGCACGTTCTCGACGCAGACGTTTCGCGGCGACTACCGTTTGCGAAAGCCCGCGCTCGATCGCGGTGTCTTCCTGCTCCTGATCTCGAAGGTCACGCAGCGGCAGGGTGCACGCGACTTGAAGTGCGATCGCGGCGCGATCGCGCGCCGCCTCGAGCGCTTCGGCAAGCACTGCCAGGCCTTCCACGAGCGGGTGCTGCACGAGCGCGGCCAGTCGCGCCCCTGGCAAGGCCGCTTCCTGCTCGACGAGCTCGAGACCTACGAGCACAACCGGCGCCTGAAACCGCTGACCGTGCCGCTGCTCGTCCACAAGCCGAGTCACTGCATCCTGCACGCCTCGGTCGGCACGCTTCCCGCGAGAAAACCGCTCTCGCCGGCGAACCAGAGGAAGCTCGAGCAGCTCGAACTCGTCGAAGGCAAGCGCCGCAGCGAGTCACGCGCCAAGGTCGCCGAGTGCTTCGAGGTGCTGCAGGGCATCTGCCCGACCACGGGCATCGTGACCGTCAACACGGACCAGAAGCACACGTACCGCGCGCTGCTCGAGCAGGCCTTCGGCGATCGGCTGGTGCACGAGACGACGCACTCGAAGGAACCGCGCTCGTACTGGAACCCGCTCTTCGTCGTGAACCACACCTTCGCGATGCTGCGCGACGGCCTGAGTCGGCTGGTGCGAAGGAACTGGGCCGTCTCGAAGCAGCGCGAGAAGCTCGAGTGGCACCTGTGGGTCTACATCGCCTGGCGCAACTACGTGCGCCCGATCACCAACGCGCGCCAGCACGAGTCCGCGGCCATGGTCGCCGGCCTGGCCCCGAGGATGCTCGAGGTCAGCGAACTCCTGCAGTGGAGGATCTTCCATCCGCGGGATGCACAGTGAAGGCAGCCAGAATCACTTCTGGGCAGAAGCCGGGAGCGTCTGCGCGGCGGCCGCCGGCGGCGCGACGAGGCCGGTGTAGTGCACGGCCTCGAGCCAGTCGTACATCGTCTCGATCGAGGTGACGAGGCCCATGTGCGGCACGACCGTTGGCCGCAGCGTGCCGTGCGTGTAGATCTTCGAGAAGATGCCCATCAGCTCGTGCGTCTTGGCGTCGAAGATCCCGCCGCCCGAGTTGCCGATGTAGGTCGGCGCGCTGATCATCCAGTAGCGCGTGCCGTCGACGATGTGGTCGGTGTCGGCGATCTCGCCGAAGGTCGGGATCGGGTCGTTGCCCAGCGGGCAGCCGACGGCGTAGATCTGGTCGAAGATGCGCGCGCCGTGCAGGCGCTCGCGCGTGGCGAGCTGTGCGCCGCACTCGACCTTGGTGCGGCTGTCGAGCTCGAGCAGCGCGGCGTCGAGGGCCGGATCCCAGCGCACGACGTGGGCCGTCTCGAGCTGGATCTGCTTGTCGGGCAGGTAGATCGAGACCGGCACGGGCGTGGTCGGGTGCTCGGGGTCCTTCTCGATGTCGCGCACGACGTGCCAGGCGGTCACGACGTAGGTGCGCCAGCCCTGCGTGCCCTCGAGCTGTTCGGACGCGAGCAGCACGCCGCTGCCGACCGTTTCCTCGCCCGCCAGCTGCACGACCGGGGCCACCAGCTCGCGCCACATGCGCTCCTCGTCGCGCGCCAGGCCCTGCTCGACCTCGCTGCGCGCGCCCTCGGCGTCGCGCAGGGCGCGCTGGGCGACTTCGGAGAGCTCGCTGCAGCGCCGGTCGAGGCCGGTACGCAGCTCGTCGACGTGCGTGTTGACCAGCGATTCCAGCTCGCGCGGCTGGCTGACCTGCCACTCCTCGAGCTTGCAGCGCTGCAAGTCGAGCTCGCTGGCGGCACCGTGCAGGTCCTGCTCGAGCGTGGCGAGGCGCGTGCGCATCTCGGCCGTGCGCTCGCCGTCGCGGCGCAGCTCCACGATCGCGTCGAGCGTCTGCTGGACCGTCTGCTGCGTGCGCATCAGCGTCAGGCGCAGCTGCGCCACCTGCCCCGGGTCGACCGCGGGCGTCTCCTCGAGACGTTCGACGCGCGCGTGCATGTCGTGCAGCGTGATGGCCGCGCCGCCCGCCATGATCCCGAGGGAGAACAAGACCCAGAAGCGATGCATTTTCGTTGGGGAGGGCGTGCGCTGCGCGTGGGCGGGTACGCCTCTACGAGCGTTGTCGGATGCCGGGCCTGCGCCGGCTGAACCGAATTGCGGATTCCTGGCGGTCCGCGCGCCTTCAGCGACCCGGCGCGACAGGCAGGATGCGCACGCCCAGGATCCGGTCGCCGACCTCGATCCGCGTCGAGCACCTCCTGGCCCTGCACGAGCTGCCCGAAGAGCGTGTAGCGGCCGTCGAGCTGCGGCGTCTCGCGCTGCGTGACGAAGATCTGGCTGCCGCCGCTGTCGGGGTCTTCGTTGCGCGGCATGCCCAGCGAGCCGCGCACGTACTTGCGCGCGGTGAACTCGGCCGGGAGGAGCTCGCCGTCCCAGGTCCTGCCGCCGTTGCCGTCGCCGCGGTAGTCGCCGCCCTGGATCACGAAGTCGGGCACGACGCGGTGGAAGGGCAGGTTCGGTGTAGTAGCCGCGCCGCGCGAGCTCGAGGAAGTTGTGCACGTGCAGCGGCGCTTCCTCCGGGAAGAGCTCGAAGACCATCGCGCCGCGCGAGGTGGCGATCTCGACGCGCGGGTTCGGGCCGGGGATCTCGAGCGCGCCGACCTGCGTGCGGCGGTGCGGCGCCTCGCGCTGCGCGGCGAACTTCTGTGCGCGCTCGCCGGGGATCTCCTTGGCGTTCTTCAGCAGGCCGGCCTTGAGTTCGCTCGCGATGTCGCCGCTGGCGCGCTTCCAGCAGGCTTCCATGGCCGGCAGGTCGGAGGCGAGCGGCTGGTTGCGCAGCGCCTCGACGGCGCCGAGGGCCAGACCGTTGTCGCCGTGCTCGACGAGCTCGCACAGGCGCGCGCGCGCGGGGCCGGTCAGGTGCTTGCCCAGGCTCTCGATCGCGACGCCCGCGACGCGCAGGTCGGGGTCCGCGCTGAGCGCGAGCAGCGGCGGCACGGCCAGCTCGTCGGGCAGCGCGGCGTAGGCCGTCGCCGCGCCGACGCGGATGCACGCGTCCTTGTCGATGCGCCGCAGCTCGAGGTCCGGTGCGGCCGCCGCGCCGACGAGCTTCGCGCCCGAGGCGATGGCCGCCGCGCGCACGTTGGGCGAGGGATCGACGCGCGCCTTCTCGAGCAGCGCCAGCGCGCCCTGCTGTGCGTCCTTGAAGTTGCCCAGCGCCTCGTAGAGCGAGCGCCGCACGTGCGCGGAGGGGTGGCTCGCCAGCGTGGCCATGCTCTCGAGCGCCGCGGGGTCGGGCTGCTTGCCCAGCGCGACGAGCGCCTCGCAGACCACGCGCCAGTCGTGGTCGCCGAGCGCGCCGCAGAGCTCCGCGCGCAGGCCCTCGGGCGCCGCGGGCAGGTTGCCCAGGCCCTGCAGCGCGAAGATCCGCGCGCGCGGGTCGTGGTCGGCGAGCGCCTGCTTGAAGAACGCGCGCGCTGCCGCGCACTTGCGGCGCGCCAGCGTGTAGAGCACGCGCCAGCGCACCTCCTGGTCCTGGCCTCCGTCCGCGTGCGGACCGGCGAGCGCGAGCAGCGCGGCGTCGGCCGCGGCGGCATCCTTGGCCTCGCTCTTCCAGCGCGCGGGCCCGAGCACGGCCTCGATGCGCACCGCGACGCGCGGATCCGAGAGCGCGTCGATCACCGCGCGCCACATGCGCGGCTCGTCGATGCGGCTGGCGGCCTCCACGAGGCGCACGCGCACCTCGGTGTCCGGATCGTCGCTCGCGAGCTGTCGCGCGATCGCGTCCGCAGTCGCGGGATCGCCGCGCAGGCCGAGCGCGAAGGCCGCGGCCGCGCGCACGTGCTCGCTGGGATCGTCGAGCGCGCCGGCGAGCGCGTTGGAGACGCTCGCGCCCTGCTCGGGAAAGGGCAGCCGGCCGAGCGCCAGCGCCGTGCGCACGCGCACCGGCTCCTCGCCGCGCGCGAGCTGGAACTGCAGGAAGCCCTGGCCGTCGCTGCGCGCAGCTTCGTAGCGCAGGATCGAACTCAGCGGATCCTGCGGCGCGGGTTCGACCGGCGACGTGGGCACGGCCTGGCGCTGTCCCGGATCCTGCGGCTTGGCGAGACCTTCGAGTCCTTCGAGGCCCTTGCAGGCGCCGGCACAGACGAGCGCGGCGAGGGCGAGCGCGTTACGGAAGCGGGTCGCAGGCATGAGAGTGGCCGGGATGGGGCTGCCTTCTTACCATGAAACGTCCGGCCGGCTTCGCCACAGGCCCCGGAGCGCCCATGACGATCGCCACCATTCCCGAGGTCCTGGCCGAACTCCAGGCCGGCCGGATGATCATCCTGGTCGACGATCCCGGCCGCGAGAACGAGGGCGACCTGGCCATGCTGGCCGAGAAGGTCACGCCCGAGGCGATCAACTTCATGGCGCGCGAGGGCCGCGGCCTGGTCTGCATGCCGCTCGCGCCGGAGATCTGCGAGCAGCTCGAGCTCGCGCCGCAGACGGCCTCGCAACACGAACAAGATGGGCACCGGCTTCACGGTCTCGATCGAGGCCGCCCAGGGCGTCACGACCGGCATCAGCGCCCGCGACCGCGCCCACACGATCCAGGTCGCCTGCGCGGCCGGACGCCAAGCCGCGCGACCTGGCCCGGCCCGGCCACGTCTTCCCGCTGCGCGCGCGCGAGGGCGGCGTGCTGGTGCGCGGCGGCCAGACCGAGGGCATCGTCGACCTCGCGCGCCTCGCGCGGATCGCGCGGCGGCGGGCGTGATCTGCGAGATCATGCGCGACGACGGCACGATGGCGCGCATGCCCGATCTGGAGGACTTCGCCCGGCGCCACGGGCTCAAGATCTGCACGATCGAGAGCCTGATCGCCTGGCGCCGGACCGAACGAGCGCCTGATCGAGCCGCTCGCAGCTCGACGTCCCGCTGCCGACGCGCTTCGGGACGTTCCTGGCGCACATGTTCCGCTCGAAGATCGACGGCAAGGAGCACGTCGCGCCTGAGCCTCGGCATGCCGCGCGCCAGGCCTCGACGGGCCGCGGCCGGCGCTCGAGGCGCCGGCCTTCGTGCGCGTGCACTCCGAGTGCCTGACCGGCGACGTCTTCCACTCGCTGCGCTGCGACTGCGGCCTGCAGCTCGACGACGGCGCTCGAGATCCTGGGCAAGAAGGAGCACTGCGGTGCTGGTCTACATGCGCCAGGAAGGGCGCGGGATCGGCCTCGAGAACAAGCTCAAGGCCTACCGGCTCCAGGACACGGGCCTCGACACGGTCGAGGCCAACGAGAAGCTCGGCTTCCCGGCCGACCTGCGCGAGTACGGCCTGGGGGCGCAGATCCTGCACTACCTGGGGGTGCGCCGGATGACGCTGCTCACCAACAACCCCAAGAAGATCGCCGGCCTGCACGGCTACGGCCTGGAAGTGCTCGACCAGCAGCCCCTGTCGACCACCCCCAACTCGGTGAACCTCAAGTATTTGCGCACGAAGCGCGACAAGATGGGGCACCGCCTGGGGGACGTCGATCAGAGACTGCAGACGCCGGAGGGCCGGGAATAGCGGGCCCGCCGGGGCGTCCCTGCTGCCGGCATGCGACCGCGGCTCATGGAACAGGAAGCGCCCGACGACACCTGCCTCGTGGAAGAGGCGCTGGGAGGCAATCCCGCGTCGTTCCAGCTGCTCGTCGAGCGCTACGAGCAGCGCGTCTTCAACCTGATCCGTCACTACACGCGCAACCCGGTCGAGATCGAGGACCTGGCGCAGGAGACCTTCCTCAAGGTCTTTCGCCGCCTCGTCCTCCTTCCAGCGCCAGTCCTCCTTCTACACCTGGCTGTACCGGATCGCGGTCAACACGATCCTCGACAGCCTGAAGCGCCGCGGACGCTCTCCGGTGCAGGCGGTCGAGGATCTCGAGGCCGTGCCGCTGCCCGCGAGCGCCTCCATCCAGAGCCCCTCGGCGACGCTCGAGCGCGAGGAGCTCGCACGCATCACGCAGGAGGTGCTCGAGGAGCTGCCCGAGATCTTCCGCACCGTGCTGGTGCTGCGCGAGTACGAGGACATGGCCTACCAGGACATCGCCGACCTGCTCGGCATCTCGATCGGCACGGTCGAGTCGCGCCTCTTCCGCGCGCGCGCACGCTTCAAGGAACGACTGCTGCAGCGACACCCCGAGTTCGGCAGCGAGAGCTGATCAGGAGGGCCAAGACATGGAATGCCAGAACGCACGATCGATGATCCCGAGCTACTGCGACGGCGAGCTCAGCGAGGCCCAGGCCGGGCCGCTGCGCCAGCACCTGCTCGATTGCCAGCCCTGCCGCGGCTCGGCCCAGGACCTGAAGAACCTCAAGCGCTGGTTCGCCGCGCCCGTGAAGGCCGCCGTGCCCCAGGGTTTCGCCGCGCGCGTCGCGCGCCGCGCCTTCCAGGGCGATACGGGCGAGCTCGTCACGGCGGGCGCCGGCGCGCCGCTCGAGCAGGAGGGCGGACGCCTGCTGCGCTTCGTGCTGGCCTGCACCGCGGCCGCGGCCGTGGTGCTGCTCGTGCTCGCGATCGGCGTGCGCCAGATCGGTCTGCCGCACACCGACCGCATCGTCGCCGATCCGGGCAGCCCCTCGCTCGACAAGGCGCTCGAGGAGCTCGACCGCCTGAACCGCGCCGAGAAGGCGCCCCACGCCCAGCAGCCCAGGAAGCCGTGAACAACCTGCGCCTGTGGGTCGTGCTGCTCGCGCTGGTGAGCTTCGGCGCCGGCGCCGCGGCCGGGATCTGGGGCAGCGCCGCGCGCCTGCAGCCGCCGGCCAAGCTCGGCCCCTTCGACGACTACCGCCGCATGCTGCTGCAGGCCTTCCCGCTCTCGTCCGAGCGCGCGAAGCACCTCGAGACGGTCCTGGCGGCCTATGCCAAGGACATCGACGCGATCCAGGCCCGGCGCATGGCGGATACGATGACCAAGTATGGATCGGAACTCGAGGAGAGCGGCCGCTACTATCGCGGCCTGATCAAGGACCGCGTCCTGCCCGAGGACCAGCGCGAACGCTTCGAGCAGCTGGCACTGGGCCTGCCCACGACCACCCACTGAACCCTCATGGCCCGATCCTGCGGCATCCGAGTCGGACCCCGGCGCTTCGAGCTCGTCGTCCTCGACGGCAGCCCGAAGAAGCACAAGATCGTCGCGCACGTGCTCGGCGAGCTGCCGCGCGCCAGCGGTGACGAAGCGGCCGACCTGCAGGAGGCGGCGGCGACGCTGCGCCAGGCGGCCAAGGAGGCCAACGTCCCGCACGACAACGTCGCGATCGCGATCGACGCGGGCCTGGGCGCCTTCCGCACGCTCAAGCTGCCCTTCTCCGAGAAGGCCAAGGTCGAGGAGGTGCTCAAGTTCGAGGTCGAGAGCCTGCTGCCGCACTGGAGCATCGACGACGTGGTCGTCGACTTCCACATGGTCGAGGAGGCGCACGACTCGAGCGAGTTCCTGATCACCGCGGTGCAGAAGAGCGACCTGCGCCGCCCGCTCGCGCTGTGCGAGAAGGCCGGCGTCGAGCCGCTCGAGATCGAGCTCGAGACCAGCGCCATGGTCAACGCCGCGCTGCAAGGCGGCCTGTGCCCGGTGGACACGGCCCAGGTGCTGGTGCACATCGGCGAGTACAGCACCTCGGTCGTCGTGATGGACGGCGGCAAGGTGCGCGAGATGCGCGCGATCCACATCGGCGCGCTGACCTCCGAGCTGTCCGCGCCCGCCGCGGCCGAGGGCGAGCCGGCGGAGGGCGAGTCGCCCGAGAAGCCCGCTGCCGCGACGGTCGTCGAGGCGCCGGTGGACGCGGCCGAACGTCAGCGGCGCATCGAACAGGCGCAGAAGCGCATCCGCCGCGAGCTCGGCCGCACGGTCTCGGCCGCGCGCACGGCGCACCCGCTCCAGACGATCCACGTCTGCGGCTGGGACGTGCCCGAGCTCGTCGGCAGCACGATCCTCGACGTGCCGGTCAAGCTGCTCGAGTGCTTCGAAGGCGACAGCGGCGCGCCCGCTGGACGTGCGCGGCCAGCTGGTCGTGGCCTACGGGGTCGCGCTGCGCCAGCTGGGCGGCGGCGTGCTCGAGCCCTCGCTGCGGCGCGAGGAGCTGCGCTACAGCGGCGCCTTCGAGCGCGTCGAGCTGCCCGTGGCCGTGCTGTGCCTGCTGCTCGTGACGCTGCTCGGCGTCTGGAACATCTTCCTCTACAAGGACCTCGACAACTCGAACGCCGCGCTGCGCTACTGGCGCGACAGTGCCGTCAACTGGCTCAAGGGCAAGCCCAAGGAAGGCCAGAAGGGCTACATCGAGTACCCCGACCAGGCCCCGAAGACGATCAAGTACCTCGACTCGATCGACAAGGACGGCGACCGCGACCTGTACGCGCAGCTGGTGGAGGTCAAGCGCCTCATGAACATCGAGATCAACAGCCTCGAGAAGGAGCTCGGACAGGACGCCGAGATCGCCTACCCGCAGTCGGCGCTGGCGGCATCCTCGCTGGTGCTCGACGTGCTCGAGAAGGGCGGCGAGGCGATGGGCCGGCCTTCGCTGCGGCGCCTGCGCTCGACCTACCACTCGGGCAAAGTCGGCGGCCGGCCGGACTCGGTCGACGTGACGATGGACATCACCTTCTTCGCCGAGAACCAGGCCGACGCGGTCGCCAATTACGAGGCGTTCCGCACCGCGCTCAAGCAGAACCACAAGTGGTGCATGGCGGTCGAGGAGCGGCCCACCAAGGCGCTCGAGACCGGCAAGGGCATCTCGGTCCAGTCGCTGACGGTCCAGGTCGACGTGTCGCAGTCCGCGATCGGCCAGCTGGCCGCGGCGGAAGCGCCGGCCCCGGCGCCAACGCCAGGCAAGTGAGGGAGCACCCCAACCGATGTTCAAGAACTTCAACCTCGCGCGCTGGATCATCCTCTTCTCGGTGGTGGGCTCGCTCGCGCTGGGCGTGCTCGGCTACATGCAGTCCAGCAGCCTGCGCGAGCTGCGCACGGACCTCGAGAAGAGCGGCGTGCGCAAGAGCGCCAGCGGCAGCTACGACGACAGCGCCGTGGCCAAGCTCGTGCGCGAACTCGACACGCTGGGCCGCAAGCACTCGCAGCTGGCGAAGGCCAAGCGCGCCGAGGGCTTCACCGAGACCGAGGGCCTGAACAACTACATCGAGCGCGCGATCGTGCAAGACGGGGTGGAGCTCGGCGACCACGGCACCGACCCGAGCACGGTCAACGTGACGAAGGGCATCGTCGACAAGAAGATCCGCATCAAGCCCAACTCGCGCGACAAGGTGTTCCAGCGCTCGAAGATCGCCAACTTCCTCTACAAGCTCGAGGCCGACAGCCGGCGCATCCGAGTGACGGACCTGGTGATCGAGCTGGGCGGCAAGAACAAGGTGCGCGAGCACGAGATCCCCGAGGAGGGGAACTGGACCTACGAGGTGGAGATCACCTCGCGGCAGCGCGAAGAGGGCAAGTAGGCCCGCTCAGTCGAAGACCTCGATCTCCTCGCTGACGCTGCCGGCCGGCACCGGGCCGTGCGCGGGGAAGGTCTTCTCGCTCGTCGCGAGCACGCTTCCGTCTGCATCACGGAAGGTCACTCGCAGTCGTGGATCGAGCGCGTGCCTCCAGGCTTCGAGATCGCGCCCGGCGAGCCGTGCCTCGTCCATGAGCAGCGCCGGCGCGAGGGTCTCGCGGCCTTCCGCCCGGGCGGCCGCGCAGAGTTCGCGCAGCCGCGCGAGCCCGATGCGGCGCGCCACGGCGTAGCCTCGGGCGCGCGCCAGGCGCAGCTCGGTCTCGTTCCCCGCCGCGATGCAGTCCGCGGAGCTGAAGCGCAGCGTGCGCTCGGGGGCGCTGGATTCAGCGGCGTTCGCCAGGGCTCGCGCGTGATCGCCGCGCAGCGCCGCATTCCACTCGGGCAGGAGCTCTCCCGCGACGAGATCGGCGACGCCCTCTTCGATGCTCCCGGGCAGCGCATCCCAGGCGCCGTCGAGGTACCAGTGCGCGAGTTCGTGCGCGAGCACCACGAGCTCCTGCTCGCGCGATTCGGCGCCGAGCACGATCTTGTTGCTCGTGGTCAAGGCGTCCACGGGGCCGGGGATCGCGTCGCGCTCGAGGAAGACGCGCGGCGCCGCGCGCGTGGAGCCGAGCAGGGCGCGCACCTCCGGCCCGAGCCGCTCGAGTTCGTCCGCGAGCCGCGCGGCGTCCGCGTCGCTGAAGGCGCGCACCTCGCCCGAGGGAGAGCTGCGAACGATCGGGGGCGTCGCGAACGTGGTGGCGCAGCCGGGAGCGAGGAGCAGCAGTGGCGCGACCTGGCAAAGGAGTCGGTTCAAGGTCGCTTGCACGCCTTGATCCTACCTTGGGACCCTCGAGGGCGCGCTCAATGCGCGAGGCGCAGCCCGACCGCCGTGCCCGCCGATGCATCGAACTGCGCGCGTGCCGAGAGCTCGTCCTCCGCCTGCGCCTCGACGACGTAGTTGCCCGCCGCGAGCGAGAGTGTGAAGACGAACGGATTCGTGCGCTGCGGATTGTCGAGGTACTCGTCGACCAACTCCTCGCCCGCAGCCGTGCTGAGCTTGCAGCTCACCCAGCGCGAAACCGGCTGACCTTCCGGGAGCACGAAGCGCAGCGTGACCTCGTTCCCGGCCGCGAGCGACAGGTCGAGCGGGACGTCCTTGCCCGCGATGGCCTCGAACGGAACGCGCAGCGCCGCGCAGCCGCGCGCGCGCAGGAGCAGCGCGTACGCGCCCGGCTGCAGCGGACCGGACTCGAAGCTTCCGTCCTCGCGCGTCGCGAGCACCTCGCCCCGGTTGCCATCGCTCAGACCGAGGACTTGGAGGCGTGCGTCGCTGAGCGTGATGCCCGCTGGTGCGTGCAGCTTGCCGTGCATCCTGCCTGGCGTCTCGAGCACGATCTCGCCGAGGTCCAGCGTCTGATCGCGCACCAGCTCGTACGGCCCGAGCGTGCGCGAGGGGAACTTCTTGAACTCGACGTAGAGCCGGTAGCTGTCCGGCGAGACAGGGCCGAACTCGAAGCGCCCATCCTTCTCGACGGTGGGCCTCGGCAGGGAACGATTCAGGGTATTGGAATGGAGCGCGAGCCACAGGTCCGCTACGGGCGCGCGCTGCGCGTCGACGAATCGTCCGCGCAGGCGTGCCGAGGGGGCCGTGGCCGGATCGATACGCAGGACGACCTCGGCCGGGCCGGGGCGGACATCCACCAGCCACGCGCTCGGACTGCCGTGTTCGGGAGCTTGCGCCGGCCGCAATTCGAGCGTGTACGGCGCGTCCTCGCAGCCCTCGATCGTGAAGCGACCATGGGGGTCGGTCGAATCGTACAGCTGGCGCGCGTACCCACCTGTTCCGCGCGCGATCACGGTCCAGCCCGAGAGCTCGACCCCGTGCTCGTCGAGCGCTCGACCGGCGATGCGCAACGCACCGGGGAGGGTGCAGTCCCAGTGCATCTCCGAGTTCGGGCCCAGGTTGAGGACCGTGTTCGCTCTTCCCGCGGCAGTGGGGTTCGTGGCGCGCGCGAAGACGCGATACTCCCCTGCAGCCAGGTTTGCGATTCGGTACATGCCCAGCGCATTCGACTGGGCGCTGCTCGAGAGTCGCACCGACGGTCCCAGCGCGCTGACGCCGATGCCGGCCGCGGGAGTTCCGTCCGAATTGCTCACCGTGCCCGACACGCTCGCGCCGATCTCTAGCCGCACCTCGACGCGTGTCTGTGCGTGCGCGTCGATGTGGACGAGGCCATACCAAGGCGCACACCCGTTGCTGCTCGCGACGAGCGGAATGTCGCCGCACTCGATGCCCTCGATCGCGAATCGTCCGTCCGGATCCGTGCTCACCCAGGTCGGGTACGGCGTGATGAGCGTCGAACCGTCGGCGTGCTTGCGCCTGTTCAACTGGAGCTGCGCGAGGTCCTCCTGCCTTCCGGCGAGGAACGAACCCATGGCCACGCGCGCGTGCGCGACGGGAGCTCCGTCCGGGGCGAGCACGATCCCGCTGACGCTGCCGCCTTCTTCGAGCAGTTCCAGCGTGACGTTCAGTGCATTGCCCGAACCCACGCTCGGATCGGAAATGTAGAGCAGGTCCGATGGCGCGAAGCCGGGGGCCCGCGCACCGAAAAAGCCGCCGCGGCGCATGCCGCGAAGGCGGAACCTGCCCTCGGCGTCACATCGACCTACGACGTGGCCCTCTAATCCACGGTGCAGCGAAGAGAGCCAGAGCTCCGGACCGGGCACGGGGCTGCCGCTCTTGTCCACGACGACTCCCGCCACCTCGACTCCGGAAGCCAGGCTCAGCTCGACCTCGGTCGGCTTGCCGGGCTCGATCATCACGCGCGCACTCGACTTCGAATCGCTGTCGCGGTCGAGCTCGATGTAGCAGGAGCCTGCGTCGATCTGCGGCACGCGCACGCAGCCGTCCGGCCCTGTGCGCAGCTCGATCACCTGTTTCGTCTCGTAGGGGGCCGACTCGACGTCGATCTCCACGCCGACATCGGCCGCGACGGCGCCATCGTCGCGCCAGGTGACCTTGACGAGCAGCGAGCCGGTGGTCGCGACTGCCGCTGGCGGTACCGGCGATTCGACGGCAGCTCGCGTGGGAACCTCGTCCGTCTTCGCGATGGCGGGGGCTGTCGGGCGAACATCAGCACCGGAGGACTGCGCTGCGACGCTTGTCTCCCTCTCGAGCGGGGAGGAGCGCGGCCAGGCGAGCCAGCCGAGCGCGGCGAGCAGGACGACGGAGGCGAAGACCAGGACCTGCTTCATGACCAGCCCTCCGGTGGCGACCGCGAGCGAGATGCTCGTCGTCGCCAGTGGTGTTGCTGCGAGCGTCGCGCTGCGCACGACCTCCGCGCGCACCGCGGCCAGCCCGCGCGGCGCGACGGCGAGCAGGCTGCCCGCGACGAGACCCGCGGGCAGAGCCTTGCGCAACAGCTCGAGCCCGCGGTGCAGCTGCACGCGCACCGTGCCGGGCGAGCGGTCGAACTCGCGCGCGATCTGGCCCGGCGTGCGCTCGTCGCGCAGGTGGCGCACGAGCACCTCGCGGTAGAGTTCGGGCAGCTTCTCGATCGCCTCGAGCAGCGCGCTCGAGAACTCGCGCTGCTCCAGCTCGGCCGAGGGCTCGTCGGTCGCGCGTGGCTCGACGAGATCGGGCTCGATGCGGCGCGCCGCGCGGCGGTTCCACAGGCGCGCCTCGCGCGTCAGGATCCCGACCAGCCAGGGCATGAGGCTGCGCGAGCCGTCGTAGCTTTGCGCGCGTTCGATCGCGACCAGGAAGGTCGTCTGCAGCAGGTCCTCGGCCTGCGCCGGATCGCGCGAGACGTGCGCGGCCAGCTCGAGCAGCTCGCGCGAGGTCAGGTCGAAGACGCGCGTCAGCGCGCGCACATCGCCCTTCTCGCGGAAGCGCTGGAAGAGCCGGTCGAGTTTCGCGTCGCGCATCGGGGCCTCCTCTGCACGGAGGCCCGCGACGTTACACGAAATCGCGGACGAGGCCGTTCAGACGCGCGCCTTCTTCGGCAGGCTCGTGGGCGCGTGGCGCTTCGGGAGCGTCTTGTGGTGCTCCTGGATCGACTTCACGGTGTAGTCCGCGCGGTGCATCGCCGTCAGGGCGCTCACGACCGCGCTGATGCCGGCGCGCGTCGTGATGCAGGGCAGGCCGGCGGTTACCGCCGCGGCGCGGATCATCGAGTCGTCGACGCGCTGCTGCTTGCCCAGCGGCGTGTTGAGGATCAGCGCGATCTCGCGGTTCTTGATCATGTCCACGATGTGCGGGCGGCCCTCGTAGACCTTGTTGACGCGCGCGACGGCGATGCCGTTCGACTTGAGCACGCGGTAGGTGCCGTCGGTCGCGAGCAGCTCGTAGCCGAGCTGCACCAAGGTGCGCGCTTCGGACACGATCGCGCGCTTGTCGGAGTTCTTGACCGAGAGGAAGACCTTGCCCGACTTGGGCAGCTTGAGCCCCGCGGCCTGGTAGGCCTTGACGAAGGCGAGGCCGAGGTCCTCGTCGATGCCCATCACCTCGCCGGTCGAGCGCATCTCGGGCCCGAGCGTGATGTCGACGCCGGGGAACTTGTTGAAGGGGAAGACGGGCTCCTTGACGGAGAAGTAGGGCGGCGTGACTTCCTCGGTGAAGCCCAGCTCCTCGAGCGTCATGCCGCACATGACCTTGGTGGCGAGCTTCGCCAGCGGCACGCCGATGGCCTTGCGAGACGAACGGCACGGTGCGCGAGGCGCGCGGGTTGACCTCGAGCACGTAGACCTTGTCGTCCTTGACCGCGAACTGCACGTTCATCAGGCCGCGCACGTCGAGCTCCTTCGCCAGCGCCTTGGTGGCGCGCTTGATCTCGCTCGACCAGGCTCGAGGCGCAGCGTGTGCGGCGGCAGGACGCAGGTCGAGTCGCCCGAGTGGATGCCGGCCTCCTCGATGTGCTCCATCACGCCGCCGATGACCGTCGATCGGCCGTCGCTGATGCGTCGACGTCGATCTCGATCGCGTCCTCGAGGAACTTGTCGACCAGGATCGGCCGGTCGGGCGTCGCCTGCACGGCGTGCTGCATGTAGTGGTCGAGCGCCGCGTCGTCGTAGACGATCTCCATCGCGCGGCCGCCGAGCACGTAGCTCGGGCGCACGAGCACCGGGTAGCCGATGCGGCGCGCGATCTCGAAGGCCTGGCCCGACGTTGCGCGCCATGCCGTTCTCGGGCTGGTTCAGCTCGAGCTTGCTTGCAGCACGGCCGATGAAGAGCTCGCGGTCCTCGGCGCGGTCGATCGACTCGACCGAGGTGCCGATCAGCGGCGCCTTGCTCGCGGTGCAGGCCGCGCGGCCAGGTTGAGCGGCGTCTGGCCGCCGAACTGCACGATGATGCCCTCGGGCTGTCACCTTGCGCACGATGTTCATCACGTCCTCGTGCGTCAGCGGCTCGAAGAAGAGCAGGTCCGAGGTGTCGTAGTCGGTCGAGACCGTCTCGGGGTTCGAGTTGACCATGATCGCCTCGCGCCCGATCTCCTGGACCGCGAAGGCGGCGTGCACGCAGCAGTAGTCGAACTCGATGCCCTGGCCGATGCGGTTCGGGCCGCCGCCCAGGATCATGATCTTCTTCGTGGGCGTGAGCTGCAGCTCGTCCTCGTCCTCCCAGGTCGAGTAGTAGTAGGGCGTGTCGGCCTCGAACTCGGCCGGCGCAGGTGTCGACGATCTTGTACGTCGGCTCGAGGCCGCACTCCTCGCGCAGCGCGCGCGACGTCCTGCTCGGTCGAGCCGA
Organism: uncultured Planctomycetota bacterium; assembly: GCA_963829015.1. Taxonomy (GTDB): domain Bacteria; phylum Planctomycetota; class UBA1135; order UBA1135; genus JADJLZ01. Next base: position 1,039,099 of record CAWHGR010000003.1, read on the forward strand.
TCGCCAGCGCGATCTGCTTGTCGGAGTAGCCCATGCTGCTTGGCCTCGCGCAGCAGCTCGCGTCGTGATCAGCGCGCCGCCCGAGCTCGGCCTCGAACTCGGACGAGCTCGCGGATGTTCTCGAGGAACCAGGGGTCGATGCCGGTCGCCTCGTAGATGTCGCTCGGTGCTCCAGCCGGCGCGGTAGGCGCAGCGCAGCGCGACGCAGGCGCAGCTCGTTGGGGACGCGCAGCAGCGCGCGTCAGCGCGCCGGGCTCGTCGGCCAGCAGTTTCTCGGCCGGGTCGCGCGGGTCGAGGCCGATGCCCGGGCGCCCGGTCTCGAGTCCGCGCAGCGCCTTCTGCAGCGCCTCCTTGAACGTGCGCCCGATCGCCATCGTCTCGCCGACGCTCTTCATCTGCGTCGTGAGCGTGCGGTCGGCGCCGCGGAACTTCTCGAAGGCGAAGCGCGGGATCTTGACCACGCAGTAGTCGATCGACGGCTCGAAGCAGGCCGGCGTCTCGCGCGTGATGTCGTTCTGCAGCTCGTCGAGCGTGTAGCCGACGGCCAGCTTGGCGGCGAACTTCGCGATCGGGAAGCCGGTGGCCTTGGAGGCCAGCGCCGAGGAGCGCGAGACGCGCGGGTTCATCTCGATCACGATCACGCGCCCGGTCTTGGGATCGATCGCGAACTGCACGTTCGAGCCGCCGCATTCGATGCCGATCTCGCGCATGATGCGGATCGAGGCGTTGCGCAGGTTCTGGTACTCGCGGTCGGTCAGCGTCTGCGCCGGCGCGACGGTGATCGAGTCGCCCGTGTGCACGCCCATCGGGTCGAAGTTCTCGATCGAGCAGATGATGACGACGTTGTCGTTCTTGTCGCGCATCACCTCCATCTCGAACTCCTTCCAGCCCGAGAGGCACTCCTCGATCAGCACCTCGGAGTTCATCGAGGCGGCCAGGCCGCGCGCGACGATCTCCTCGAACTCGTCGACGTTGTAGGCGATGCCGCCGCCGGTGCCGCCCAGCGTGAAGCCCGGGCGGATCACGCACGGCAGGCCGATCTCGGCCAGCACGCGCTGCGCGTCGTCCATGTTGTGCGCCACACCCGAGCGCGCGCTCTCCAGGCCGCAGCTGGTCATCGCGGCGCGGAAGAGGTTGCGGTCCTCGGCCTTGCGGATCACCTCGGCCTTGGCGCCGATCATCTCGATCCCCAGGCGGTCGAGCACGCCGCTTGTCGAAGAGCGCCAGCGCGGTGTTGAGGCCGGTCTGCCCGCCGAGCGTCGGCAGCAGCGCGTCGGGGCGCTCCTTCTCGAGGATCTTCGTCACCGCCTCGACCGTGATCGGCTCGATGTAGACCGCGTCGGCGGTCTCCGGGTCGGTCATGATCGTGGCCGGGTTCGAGTTGACCAGGATCACGCGGTAGCCCTCCTCGCGCAGCGCCTTGCACGCCTGCGTTCCGGAGTAGTCGAACTCGCAGGCCTGGCCGATGACGATCGGCCCGCTGCCCGATGATCAGGATGCTCTTGAGATCGTCGCGGCGCGGCATGAGGCGGCGATTTCCGTTGGCTGAGGGGGGAGCGCGGCCGGGGCCGTCCCGGGGCGCGCGCAGGCGGCGTACAAAGTGCCGGATTGAAGCAAAAAACGCCGCGCCTGTCGACGGATCAGCGCGACGGAAGCCGCAGATCCGCCGCGCGCGTCGCCCAGGCGAAGGTGGCCGCATCGCACAGCGGTTCGCCGGCGCGCCAAAGTGACGCCTCGTCGAGGACGACCCGCCCGTGGCGAGCGCGCGCGTCGGCGACCGTCTGCTCGAGCGTCCGCGTGGCGGGGCCCTCGACCCACTGCGCCGGCAGCAGGCCGACCGCGAGCCCGTGGCGCGTGCCCAGCAGGTAGAGGTGCGCGGCGGAGTGCGTCAGGACGAGGTCGCTGGGCTCGAGGCGCTGCTCGGCGTCTTCGCGCCAGGCGCGCTCGGGGTCGGTCGCGCGCACCCAGACCAGCGCCGCCGCGGAACAGGTCAGCGAGCCGGCGAGCAGCCAGCCCGCCTTCCGCCCGCGCTTCTCGAGCTCCAGCACCCCCAGCCAGCCGAGCGGCGCCAGCCAGAGCCAGGGCAGGTCGTAGCCGATGGTCCCGCCGAGCGAGAGCGGCACGAGCGGAACGAGTGCGAATGCGATCAGCCAGAGGGGAGGGGCGCGCCGCAGCGCGAGCAGACCGACAGCACCGCCGCCCAGGCCCGCGATCCAGAGCGTCCACCACGCCGCACATGGGCCAGGACCGCCGTCGAGGCCCGCGAGGAGCTCGCCCGGCCGGTGGGGGAAGCGCACCAGGAACGCGGCAGCGGCGACGACCCCGGCTGCTAGGCACCAGAGGCGTCCGCGTCGCTCGCGCAGGAGCAGCGCAGGCCAGAGCCAGGCGTTCCACGGGTGCAGGATCGAGGCGACGAGCCACGCAGCCGCGCGCAGCGACGGGGCGGCGCCCTCCGACGTCAGCGCCGCGAGAACGAGGCAGGCGCCGAGCCAGCCTGCGGCCGCGAGGCCCGGCGTCGTCGCCGCGAAGAGCACGACCGGCGCGCAGGCCGCGATCAGGCTCGCGCGCAAGGCCGGGCCGCTGTCCCAACCGTTGCGCCGCGCCGCGCGCGCGAGCACCAGCCAACCCAGGCCGAAGCACACGGCCGAGGCGAGGAAGGCGCTGCGCTCGTCCAAGCGCGCCGGCCGGCCCGAGCAGGCGCTCGAGCGGCAGCCCCAGCGCGCACAGCGCGAGCCCGAGCGCGATCAATCCGTCCTGCAGCCAGGCGCGGCGCCGCTCCGCGCCCAGCGCTTCGCCCACGAGCTCGCTCGTCTCCGCGCGCGGGAAGGCCTCGCCGTGTTCGCCGCTCATCGCTCAGCCCGCCGCCAGCACGTCCTGCAGCACGCTCTCGTCGAGCTCGAGGCCGAGCGTCAGCTCGCCCGGCGCGCGCGGGACGACGAAGCGCGGCCGGCCCGCGCGGCCCTTCTTGTCGAGACTCATCGCGCGCACGAGCTCGGCCGCGGGGAGCTGCGTGTGGTAGCGCGTGCGCAGCGCGACCAGCGAGATCGGCATGCCGAGCGCGCCGAGCAGCAGCTTCGATGCGGCCGCGCAGCGCGGGATCGCGCGCGAGCTCGAGCCGCTCGGCGAGGCGCAGCGCCAGCACGATGCCCGTCCCGACCGCGATGCCGTGCGGCACCGCGCCGTAGCCCGCGACGCGCTCGATCGCGTGGGCGAAGGTGTGGCCGAGGTTGAGCTGCGCGCGCTCGCCCTGCTCGGTCGGGTCGCGCGCGACGATCGCGGCCTTGATGCGCACGCACTCGGCCACGATCTCGGCCAGCAGGTCGGGATCGCGCGCGACGAGCTCGCGGCGGGCGCTCTCGATCCGCGCCAGCAGCACGCCGCCGCCGACCAGCGCCGTCTTGAGCACCTCGCCCAGGCCCGAGCGGAACTCCTCCGCGTCGAGCGTCGCGAGTGCCGCCGTGTCGGCCAGCACCAGCGCCGGCTGGCGGAACACGCCGGCCAGGTTCTTGCCCGCCGCGAGGTTGACGGCCGTCTTGCCGCCCACCGACGAGTCGACCTGCGCCAGCAGCGTCGTCGGCAGCTGCACGAACTCGATCCCGCGCATGTAGAGCGCCGCCGCGAGGCCGCCGAGGTCGCCCACGACGCCGCCGCCGAGCAGCAGGAGGCACGAGCCGCGGTCGAGGCCCGTGCGCGCCAGGAACTCGAGCGTGCGCTCGAGCTCGGCCAGCGTCTTCGAGCTCTCGCCCGCGGGCACGAGGTGCGCGCGCGTCTCCTCGGGCAAGCCCAGCGCGCCGGCGTAGAGCGGCGCGACGTTCGTGTCGGAGAGCAGCGCGCGCGCGGAGTAGTGCGCGCTGCGCTGCGGCGGTCTCGGCCAGCAGCCCGCGGCCGACGAGCACCTCGTAACGCGGCTCGGTCGTGACCTGGATCGCGATGCGCTGCACGGTTACCTAGCCGGGCGCGCCGTAGAGGCGCTTCTGCGCCGCGAGCGAAGCCGCGTGGACGAGGCCGCGGAAGAGCTTGTCGTTCGCCGTGCCCTCGGGCGCGAGCTCGGGATGCCACTGCACGCCGAAGGCGAACGGGTGCGCCTCGCGCTCGATGCCCTCGATCAGGCCCTCGGCATCGCGCGCGCTGATCTTCCAGCGCGGACCGACGCTCGCGAGCGCCTGGTGGTGGCTCGAGACGACCTCGAGCGCGCGCTCGCCGACGAGCGTCGCGAGGCGCGAGCCCGGCTCGAGCACGACCGTGTGCACGACCTTGTTGCGGTGCTCCTGGCAACCCGGCCGATCCTCGGGCAGGTGCTGCAGCATGCGCCCGCCCTCGGCGAGGCCGAGCAGCTGCATGCCGTAGCAGATGCCGAGCACCGGCAGCCCGCGCTCGAGCGCCTGCTGCGCGAGCGCGAAGTCCCAGTCCTGTTTCTGCGCGGGCACCGGCACGGCCTCGCGGTGCGTCGGCCCGTGCCCGAGGCGCGCCGTGTCGAAGTCGTCGCCGCCCGAGAGCAGGAGGCCGTCGACGTGCTCGAGCATGCGCTCGATGTCGTGCGGGCCGCCGACCGGCACGAGCGCGAAAGGCACGCCGCCCGCCTTCAAGATCGCGTTGGCGTAGCGCGTGGCGAGCGAGAGCTTGGGTTCGCGCTGCGTCTCGAGCAGCCCGTTGATGCCGATGCGCGGCCGGTCGGGATCCAGCATGGGCTGGATTCTACCCCGCCGCTCAGTGGCTCACGACGCGCAGGATCGCCGGGTAGCGGTAGCGCTCGCCGCGCGAGGCGTGCAGCGCCGCGATCAGGCTCACGATGCCGGCGATGACCCAGAGCAGGATCACCAGCGGCAGGCCGATGAACGAGGCCGCCAGGAGCAGGCTCAGCACCGCGACGTTGATCTGGAAGTTGAGCGCCTCGCGCGTCTGGTCCTCGATGAACGAGTCGTCCTTGCCGAGGATCTGCCAGAGGAAGAAGGTCACCACGCCGCCGAGGAAGATGGTCGGGATGACGGCGAAGAGCATCAGGTGCGAGAAGACGGCCCACCAGCGGCCTTTCTCGACTGCGGGCAAGGCCGCCGCGGGTGCTGCGGCCGCGACGGGCTGAACGGGCGGCGCGAGAGGGGGCGGCGGGGGCGGCGGCGCGGTTGCCACGATCGTCGGCGCGATCAGCTCGGCCGAGCTCTTGGGTACTTCCATCGGGATCGGCGCGGCGGGCGGAGCGGGAGGCGGCTGGGCGGGCGGTTCGCGCTCGGGCAGCGAGGCGAGGATCAGCAGCGGAGGCTCGCTCGGGGCCGCCGGCACGGCGATCGGAGGGGGCGTGGACTCGGGTTCGCGTGATTCGGCGGGGGGCGGGGCGTCGTGCATGATGGGTCCTCGGGCAAACGGGCCGCCGTTACGGCCCCTTGCGGCGAGGATTTCGAGCAGTCCGCGCTCAGCGCGAGGGCAGCGCGGCCCCGATCAGCCGGTAGAGCAGGCGCGCGCCGACGATCGCGTCCCAGGAGTCCTCCTCGTCGCCTCCCCGGAAGTCGGGCTCGCCCGGGTTGACCTCGTTCAAGTCGAGGCCGACGACCTGCTTGCCGCACTGCGCGAGCTCCTCGAGCCAGAGCAGCGCCTCGCTCCAGCTGAGGCCGCCGGGAACCGGCGTGCCCGTGTTGGGGCAGAGCGCGGGCTCGAGCCCGTCGATGTCGAAGGAGAGGTAGAGCTTCTGCGGCAGCTCGGAGAGCGTCTTGCGCGCGAGCTCGCGCAGGTTGCCGCCCTCCTGCTTGGCGCGCTGCCAGTCGGCGTCGAAGAGCGTGTGGATGCGGCCCTTCGAGTTGCGGATCAGCTCGTGCTCGCGTTCGCCGAAGTCGCGGATGCCGACCTGCACGAGCTTCGTGACGCCCGGGATGAGCTTCACGACGTTGAACATGATCGAGGCGTGCGACCAGGTGAAGCCCTCGTAGGCCTCGCGCAGGTCCGCGTGCGCGTCGAAGTGCAGGAGGCCGATCTTGCCGTGCTTCCTCGCGCAGGCCGCGATCGCGCCGAAGGGCACGGAGTGGTCGCCGCCGACGAGCACGGGGAAGCGCTCCGCGTCGAGCAGGCGCGCGACCTCGCTCTCGACGTAGCTGTTGAGCTCGGCGCCGATCGCGTTGACGCGCGCGAGCTTCTTCTCGAGCTTTGCGTTGCCCGCGATCTCGCCGCCGGCGGCGATGATCGGGTCCGCGGCCTCGCCGGCGTCCTCGTTCCAGGTGTAGACGCGCGCGTCGGCCTCGATCCAGTGCAGTCCGTGCTTCCACGGCCGTCCGAACGAGGGATCGTAGAGCTCGACCTGGCGGCTCGCGGCGAGGATCGCTTCGGGTCCGTCCGCGGTGCCCTTGCGGTACGAGGTCGTCGCGTCGAAGGGCACGGGCAGGATGTGCACGCGGGCGCTCTCGGGCTCGTCGGGAAGTCCGAAGACGCCCGCGCCTTCCACGGCGGCTGCGTCGGGGTCGAAGCTGGGTGTCATGCGGCGCGGCAGTATCCGCGATCTCTGCATGACGGAAAAGAAGGAGTCGCGGGGATCGCGAATCGATGTCGCCGCGTTCATTCGAATGAGTGCGTGCGCAGGTGCTCAGCGAAAGCGCGCGGCCAGCGCACACTCGCATTCACGCGCTGCGCGGAATGCGCATCAGCGTGCGCTGGAATGAGGCTTGCAAGGCTCAAGAATCGGGCCGGTGCGGTCCGATCCATTTCACTGGCAGCCGGCAGCAGCGCCGGGTTTCTCGGAGGAGTGCAGAATGGGTCGCGAGTTCCGCTCGGCGACCGGGGTCGTGTGCTCGTGGGCGAGCGCCGCTCTGGTCTTCGTTCGTCCAGGGTTGTTCGGGTGGTTCGAGTGATTCGCTGGTTCCCGGGCCCGATCCGCCGGCCAGCCAGGCGCAAGCGGCGCGCTTCCTGACGCGCTCGACCTTCGGTCCGACGACCAGCGAGATCCAGCGCCTCTCGGTGATCGGCTACGCGGCCTGGTTCGAGGAGCAGCGGCTGCGCCCGGTCTCGCTCGAGCGCCCGGCGCTCGCCGCACTCGCCGCGCACGGCACGAGCTTCGGTCAGGAGCAGCGCCTGGAGCAGTGGTGGAAGAACGTGCTCACGAAGCCCGACCAGCTGCGCCAGCGCATGGCCTTCGCGCTGAGCGAGATTTTCGTCGTCTCGGATGTCGCCGCTTCCCTGGGCAACGATCCGCTGGGCATGGCGGGCTACTACGACCTGCTCGCGCAAGACAGCCTGGGCAACTACCGCACGCTGCTCGAGGACGTGACCAAGAGCCCGATCATGGGCCGCTACCTGAGCATGCTCGGCAACCGCAAGGCCGATCCGGCGAACAACATCCGTCCCGACGAGAACTACGCACGCGAAGTGCTGCAGCTGTTCTCGATCGGCCTCGAGAAGCTCGACCCCGACGGCAGCGTGCAGCTCGACGCCTTCCTGCAGCCGATCCCGACCTACGACCAGTCGGTGGTCGAGGGCTTCGCGCGGGTCTTCACGGGCTGGACCTACGCGAACGCGAACAGCTGGGACTGGGCGGCGCCGAACGACTTGCCCATGGAGCCCTGGGAGAACTACCACGAGCAGGCGCCCAAGTCGCTGCTCGACGGCGTCGTCTGTCCCGGCGGCCAGACGGCGCAGCAGGACCTGAGCTTCGCGCTCGACCTGATCTTCCAGAATCCGAACCTCGGGCCGTTCATCGGCAGGCAGCTGATCCAGCGCCTCGTGACCAGCAATCCCACGCCGCAGTACACCGCGCGCGTCGCGGCGGTCTTCGCCGACGACGGCACGGGCACGCGCGGCAACCTGCTGGCGGTCGTGAAGGCGATCCTGACCGATCCCGAGGCCGTGACGGGCAACGTCGACCACCCCGACACGTTCGGGAAGCTGCGCGAGCCGCTGCTGCGCGTGACCGCGCTGTGGCGCGCGTTCTACGCCTACTTCCCGGGCAACCTCTACCACTACTGGTATCCCGACGACCACTTCGGCGAGGCGCCGCTGCGCGCCGGATCGGTGTTCAACTTCTTCACGCCCGAGTACACGCCGCCGGGCGAGGTGCACGACGCCGGCCTGGTGGCGCCCGAGTTCCAGATCACGACCGAGCAGCGCATCACCACCGGCACCAACCGCTTCTACGACTGCGTCTTCCACGGCTATGCGGGCTACACGCCGACGCACGAGGACACGGCGCTGATGCGCATCAACACGGAGATCGCGCTGGCGAACGATCCGCTGGCGCTGGTCGAGCACCTGAACCTGCTGCTGATGTCCGGCGAGATGTCGCAGGAGATGAAGGACATCGTCGTTTCGATGGTCACGGACACCGATCCGACGAATCCGCGCCAGCGCGTGCTCGAGGCGCTCTACCTGATCGTCAGCAGCCCCGAATTCAGCATCCAGAAGTGAGGCCGGAGGAGAAGATGCACAACGAACCCAAGCGCGATCCGTCGATCCTCACACGCCGCCAGCTCTTGAAGCACGGCGCCTGCAGCGCAGCCGGGATCGCCGGCCTGCACGCGCTCTGGAACCTCGGACTGGTCTCTTCCGCCGCGGCGCAGGGGGCCCCGAGCGACTACAAGGCGCTCGTGTGCCTGTTCCTCTTCGGCGGGTGCGACTCGTTCAATCTGCTGATCCCGCGCGACAGCGCGCACTACAACCCCTACGCCGCCGCGCGCACGAACCTGGCGGTGCCGCAGAACCAGCTGCTGGCGATCACGCCCAACACCAGCGACGGCTCGCAGTACGGGCTGCATCCCTCCTGCCCCGAGCTGCAGACGCTCTTCGGCGCCGGGAAGCTCGCCTTCGTGACCAACGTCGGCTCGCTGCTCTACCCGATGACGAAGGCGCAGTTCCAGAACGACTCGGTGCAGCGGCCGCCGCAGCTCTTCTCGCACTACGACCAGCAGTTCCAGTGGATGACCTCGCTGCCGGATTCGAACCAGGGCTACGGCTGGGCCGGGCGCACGGCCGAGCTGCTGCACACGCTCAACGGGGCGAGCACGCTCTCGATGAACATCACGCTGCTCGGCGCCAACACCTTCCAGGTCGGACCGACGATCGCGCCCTTCAGCATGGGCACCGGCGGCCCGCAGGGCCTGAAGGGTTTCGGCAGCCAGCAGGGCCAGCGGCGCTACGTCGCCTTCCAGCAGCTCCTGAACCGCCAGACGCCGAACCTGCTCGAGAAGGCCTTCGCCGACACGCAGAAGCGTTCGATCGACATGAACACGCAGCTCAAGACGGCGCTCGACGCCGCGCTGCCGCTCGCGACGGTCTTCCCGGACACCTACCTCGGCGCGCAGCTCGCGATGATCGCGCGCACGATCGCGATCCGCGACCAGCTGGGCATGCACCGGCAGGTATTCTTCTGCGGCACCGGCGGCTTCGACTCGCACGACAACCAGAACACGGACCAGCCGGGCCTGTACGCCGAGCTGAGCCAGTGCCTGGCCGCGTTCCAGGCCGCGATGGTCGAGCTCGGCACCGAGGGCATGGTCACGACCTTCAGCGCTTCCGATTTCGCGCGCACGCTGACCTCCAACGGCGACGGCTCGGACCACGCCTGGGGCGGCGTGCAACTCGTCATGGGCGGCAGCGTCGTGGGCCAGGACATCTACGGCGTCTACCCCAGCCTCGCGCTCGACGGGCCGGACGACATCGAGGGCGGGCGCATCCTGCCGACCACCAGCGTCGACGAGTACTCGGCCACGCTGGCGAAGTGGCTCGGCGTTCAGCCGGGCGACATGGCCACGGTCTTCCCGCACCTGAGCAGGTTCGCGAACCCGGACATGGGGTTCATGGCCTGAGCGCGATCAGCGTCGCGAGCCCGCCCGCGAACTCGTCGGTCTCGAGCGCGAAACCGCGCGCGCGCAGCTTGGCGCGCAGCGCGTCCGGCGCGAGGCGCAGCTTCGAGTAGGTGCTGCGGCTCTCGATCCAGCGGCCATCGCGCCATTCGTGCAGAATGTCGGTCACGCGCACGCGATCGGGCTCGAACTCGAGCGCGCAGGTGAGCGAGCGCTCGGAGTCCTCGCGCACCCGGATCAGGCACTCGCTGGGCCTCCGCTCCTGCGAGTAGTCGCGAAACGTGAGCGCGAGAACGCCGCCGGGCGCGAGCGAGCGCTTGCAGGCGTCGAGCAGCGCGTCGACCTGTTGCTCCGACTCGAGGTGTGGCAGCGTGTCGCCCAGACACAGGATGAGCCGCGCGCGCGTGCCCTGCAGGTGCCGCTCGAAGCCGAGCAGATCCCCGACGAAGGATCGCACGCGCGCGTCATGGAGATCCGCGAGCAGCTCGCACGAGCTGTCGATCGCCAGCGTCTCGAAGCCCGCGTCCGCCAACGCAATCGCGTGAAAACCAGGCCCGCATCCCAGGTCGATCGCGAGCCCCGGAGCGAGCCGCGCGAGCCCGCGCTGCTCGACCCAGGCCCTCGCGCGCACCTCGGCGGCCGCCGCCCCGCCCGTCATCCAGACGTAGACCGGTGCCAGGAGCTCCGCGTAGTGCCGCTCGACCTCGCCCCGCGTTTCCATGGGCGTCCGACCGTAGCTTGCGGCCGCGGCCCTCGCTAGAAGGACCCTCGGAAGGAACTTCCCTTCCATTCTTCCAAGAACCCCGGAACCCCCGGCGTTCCTCCCCGCGAAGACGGTTCATGAGCTCGGACTCGGACGGACAACTGCTCCGGCGCTGGAAATCCGGCGACCAGACGGCCTTCAGCCTGCTCGTGCAGCGCCACCAATCGGCGCTGCTCCGGCACGCGCGAGCCATCCTCGGCGCAGGCAGTCCCTACGAGGACGTGGTCCAGGACGTCTTCCTCAAGCTCGCCGAATCGCCGCCGGATCTCCCGCTGGAGGTGCTCGGCGATCCAGAGCGGGAACGAGTGCAGCTGCTCTCATGGCTGCACAAGGTCACGAGGAACGCCTGTATGGACACGATCCGCAGCGACACGAGACGCAAGCGCCGCGAGCACGAGGTCGCGGAGAGCGAAGCCGCCGACGGCGGGCTCGCCACGATCGAGGAGCGCGACACGCGCGCGCTGGTGGAGCAGGAGCTCTCGAAGCTGCCCCTCGACCAGCGCGAGGTGGTCGCGCTGCGATTGATGGGCGAGCGCAGCTACAGGGAGATCGCCGAGATCACCGGCAAGAACGTCGGCACGGTCGGTTGGCTGATCAGCGTCGGATTGAAGGCGCTCGGCGAAGGCCTCGAGCCGCTGCTCGAAGGACGCAAGCGCGCCTCGCGCAACGGGACGGTGAGGATCGAGACGGGGTTGGGCCTGGCCCAGGGAGAAGTGTCATGACGATGGAACAGAAGATGCACGAACTGCTCTGTGCCTACGCGCTCGGCGAAGTCGACGCGGCGCAGAGGATCGAGGTCGAGCGCGCGCTGGCGGCGTCGCCCGAGCTGCGCCAGGAGCTCGAGAAGATCGAGGACACGATCGGACTCGTGCGCGAATCGCTCGGCGGCGGGGAGACGATGTCGAAGGAGGCGGAAAAGGCCCTGATGTCGGCCGTCAACCCCGAGCCGCCGCGCGTTTCCTGGTACTCGAACGGCTGGATGCGCATGGCCGCGAGTGTCCTCGTGGTCGGCGGCGGCGCGATCTGGATGCACCGGCTGTACGAGTGCAACACCAAGAACATGTCGAGCAGCCAGCTCGCGCTGCTCGAGAAGGAAGAGGCGCGCAAGGCGGAGCCGAATGGCAGTGTCACCATCAACGGCGGAGTCCCTCCGCAGCTCCTCGCGCAGCTCGAGGAGAAGAACAAGGACAGGGGCGACTTCTACGATCTGAAGGTGCTGCGCCCCGATGGGACGGTCGTGCCTGGTCAGCAAACCAACCTGTGGGCGGGCGCGGGCGGTTCAGGCGGGGGAGACTCTGTAACTACGAACTCGTTCCCGACGACGCCGTTCGGTGCGGAAGCGAAGGGTGGCAGCCTGGGCGTCTTTCAGCCACAGGCTCCGGTGCCGGCCGAAAAGCCGGCGATGGACATGCTCACGCTGAATGACGATGCCGGCCTGTCCAAGGACGCCGCGGGTCTGCCTCCGGTCATCACTCAGCGGGAGTCGCTTGACCCAAGTGATCAGCAGCAAAGCACGTCGATCGGGGCTGGAGCTCCCGCTCTTCCTCGCAAGGCCGCTCCTGGAATCCTGTCCGCCGGCAAGCCGGCTGGTCGTGCAGGCGGCGAGCTCAGCGACAAGGCCGGGAAGGGCACCTACAAGGGAGCCGGCGACACGGTCGCCTCGGGTACTCCTGCAACTGACGCTTCGTCACGACCGGCGGGGGCGGCGACCGGGTCGCCGGCTGAAAAGTCGGGCGAAGAACTCGGCCTAGCGTACAGAACCAGGAAATCCGGCCTGGACGATGCGAAGGCGCGGACCGAAGGGAAGGCGAAGGCGGAGGAGTTCACGAAGAAGGTCGCAGAGCAGGAGAAGAGCCGGCAGCCAGTTGCCCAGACAGGATTCGACCTCTTCTCCGTCGGAGCGGGAGGCAGTGCAGGGTCCATGCCGAGCGGTGGGCAGACTTCTCTCTCGACTGCCGATGAAGCGCAGGTTCGCTTGCGTCGGCTGCTCGATCGCGCGGACAGCGCCGAGGCCGAGCGGATGGCGCGCCTGAAGGGCGGGCTCGAGCCCGGACAGAACTTCCAGTTCCGCGGCTCCGGCGGCCCCCCGGACGAGGACATGGACGACGAGGTCAGCCTGCGTGAGCTCTACTTCAAGCTCACGCCCGAACAGCGTGCGGCGTTGCTCGAGCAGGAGTGCCGGCGCGTGTTCGACGGCTGTCGCCGGCTGCCGAACGAGCGGCCGCGCGACATGTTCTTCCGCTACTGGGGCGACAATCCCTTCGAGATCACGGCGCTCGATCCGCTCTCGACCTTCTCGGCCGACGTGGACACGGCGAGCTATGCGCTCGCGCGGCGCTACCTCGTCGAGGGCAAGCTGCCCGAGAAGGCGCAGATCCGCACCGAGGAGTTCGTCAACTACTTCAAGGCGGACGTGGCTGCGCCGACGAAGGGGACGTTCGCGATCCACACGGATCTGGCGCCGAGCCGCTTTGCGCAGCCGGCCAACAGCACCTGGATGCTGCGCGTGGTCGTGCGCGGCAAGGAGCTGCCCAAGGAGGAGCGCAAGCCGCTGCATCTGACCTGCGTGATCGACTGCTCGGGCTCGATGCGCGAGCAGAACCGGATGGAGACGGTGAAGGACACGCTGCGGCTGCTGCTCACGCAGCTCAACTCGGCCGACATGGTCGGGATCGTGGCCTTCAGCACGGAAGCGCGGCAGATCCTGCCGTTGACTTCGGTGGCGAACCGCGGGCTGATCGAGGTCGCGATCCAGCAGCTCGCGCCGGACGGCTGGACGAATTCGGAGGCGGGGCTGAAGCTCGGCTACGAGACGGCGCTGGCCGGCCTCGACGCGCACGCGACGAATCGCGTCGTGTTCCTCTCGGACGGCGTCGCCAACCAGGGCGTGACGGATCCGGTCCAGCTCTCGGAGGGCTTGAAGCCGATCCGCGAGAAGGGTGTCTACCTGAACACGATCGGCGTGGGCATGAACAACCACAACGACACGCTGCTCGAGCAGCTCGCCGACAAGGGCGACGGCATGTGCAGCTACGTCGACGACATGCGCGAAGCCAAGCGCGTGATGATGGACAACTTCATGGGCTCGGTCGAGACGATCGCGCGCGACGTGAAGATCCAGGTCGACTTCGACCCGGCGCAGGTCACGCGCTACCGCCTGCTCGGCTACGAGAACCGCGCCATCGCGGACGCGGACTTCAGGAACGACAAGGTCGACGCGGGCGAGGTCGGCTCGGGCCACCAGGTCACCGCGCTGTACGAGATCGAGCGCAACCTCGCCGTGACCGGCGAGAAGCCGCTCGCGACCGTGCGTCTGCGCTACAAGGCGCCGCGCATCGTCAACGGGCCGGCCAACGAGGAGGCGACGGAGATCGCGCAGGAGGTGCGCGGCAACCAGCAGACGAGCTTCGAGGGCGCCGACGCGGGCTACCGCCGCGCGGTGATCGTCGGGCAGTTCGCCGAGTTCCTGCGCCGCAGCGTCAATGCCCGCGGCCGCTCGCTCGACGAGCTCCTGGCCGAGGCGCACAAGCTCGAGGCGCAGATCTCGCAGGACGCGGACTTCCACGAGTTCGTGATGCTGGCGGAGCGCTCCAAGCAGCTCGTGCTCCAGAACCTGCCCAACTGCGACGAGCTGTGCCAGGCGATCGACGCCTACCGCACCTGGCAGTTCCAGTGCGCGCAGGCCGAGCGCCTCTCGCACGAACGCCAGCAGCAGATCGTCGAGGACCTCGCGCGCCAGAACCGCGACATGGAAGAGAAGATCCGCGAGCTCCTGCGCCGCCGGCTCGAGAGCACGCCGAAGTAGCGAAGTAGAGGCGAGCGACCGGCGCGAGAGCGGCCTGAAAGCCGCCGAGCGACGGGTTGAAATGCCAGCCCGCCTGGTTTTTCAACCCGACTCCACCTGGGGGAATCGCAGACACGGCCGGGGGACCACTCCTCCGGCCGCGTCGTTGACGGGAGAAGATGGACAATCCAACCCGCCAGGTTTTCCATGATCCGCGAACAACTCAGCCCGCCTGAGTTTTTCGCGCAGGCCGGACATCGCCTTGCCGACCCGATCACCGCGAAGGTTGGCAACGCGCCCCCGCGCGCGCGACAATCGCGCCGATGTCCCCGGCACAGAAGAGCCCGCTGGCGACGCGCGCGGTGATCGTGCTCGCGTGCGCGGTCTTCGTCTTCGCGCTGCTCGTGCGCGGCGCGAAGCCGGCGCCCCTCGTGCGGCCCGAGGACAAGCCGTCGGCGGTGCCGAGCATCGATCAGCCGATGCAGCTGCTCGCGCGCGGCGCGGCATTGCGCGTCGCGGAGCTCGACCGCTGGGTCTCGAAGGAAGAGCTGCCCGAGTGGAAGGCCGTGCGCGGCAGCCTCTTCGCGCTCAAGGACTGCCCCGCGACGATGGACTGGATCGAGACCGCCGAGGGCCAACGCTTCGAGCGCTGCGTCGCCGCGCTGCGCGCCGGCACGCGCGAGGACGCCTTCGCCGCGCTGGTGCTCGTCTTCCAGCTCGCGCGCGCGACCGAATGGAAGCCCGGCCTGCGCGGTCACACCGAGCACGCCGAGCGCCTGGGCGCGCTGCTCGAGGGCTGGCTGCGCGCCTGGAGCGCGCGCAGCGCCACCGACGCGCTGCTGGTCGAACCCTCGCTCTCCGCGCTGCTTCTCTACGGCCGCGCGCTGCGCCTGGCCTGGCGCGCGCCCGTCCTGGGCTACAACGCCGCGCCCTACGAGCGCGCGCGCACGCTGCTGGTCGAGGTCGCGGGCGAGAGCTCGCACCGCAGCGCGTTCGGCGAGGCGCTGCAGGCGCGCCACCCGCGCGCGGCGCTGGGCCTCTCCTCGGAGGCCGACATGCTGCTGGGCCTGGAGGAGGAGTGCGCGGTGCTCTACCCCAAGCTGGTCGGCGACTGCGGGGACGGCTGATGGATGCCGCGACTTCGATCCCCGCGCAGCGCCCCGTGCAGGCCGAGCGCGCCGCGCAGTGGCTGATCGCGCTGGGCGCGCTGATGGTCGCCTGCGGCGGCCTCCTGCTCGGCGTGCAGGTGGACGCGAACCGCGGCTTCTCCGGGACGGGCTACGCGGCGTTCGCGCTCGGAGCCGTGGTCGCGCTCGTCTCGACCATCGTGCGCGCGCGCGGGACGCAGGGCCTGCCGCGCGACTTCTCGGGCGCCTTCGCCGCTCTGGCCGCGTTCCTCGGCCTGGCCTTCGCGACGGGCGGCGTGTTTGCGCCCGGCGGTCCCTGGATGCTGGCGGAGTTCGCGGCGCTGCTCGTGCTGGCGCTGCGCCGGCCGCGGGAGGGCTCGCGCTGGATCAGCTCGGGTGCGCTGTGGCTGATGGTCGCGCTGTTCCTCTTCCGCCTGTGGATCACGTACCAGGGCAGCCGCAACCACTGGCAGCTGCTCTCGATCCCGATCCCCGTGCTCTCCTGGCTGCCCTTCGACTTCCTCGCGCCGATCCAGAGCGTCGCGCTGGGTTCGTTCACGCCCTGGGAACTCGGTCTGCCGCCCGCGGGCGTCGATTTCCCGATCACGCTGGGTCTCTGGTCGGGCGGCTTCGCGCTCTGCGCGGCGGGCGTCTTCGTCGTGCAGCTCGCTGCGCGCGAGCACGAGAACGACCGCGTGCACGACCTGATCCACACGCTGCCTGGGCCGGTCGCCGGCCTGGTCGAGCGGCTCTTGTCGGAGGACGAATGGGAGACGCTCGGGCTGCACGGCCAACCGACGCGCCTCCTGTGCAAGCGCATCGAGGCTCTGGTGCGCGAGCGCGCGCAGCGCCAGCGCGAGTTCGCCCTGGACTTCGAGCGCGCGCAGCTGCTGGCGCTGACGCACAACGACGACTTCTCCGGCGCGATCCAGGGCGCGCTGGCGGAGCTGGAACCGCGGCCGCCGACAAGCAAGGACGCCTGAGTCATGGAACAACGCAGAGGCGCGAGCTGGCTCTCGATCGGGGCGGGTCTGATGGCGCTGGCCGTGCTGGCCGGCGCGCTCGGGGCGCACTCGCTCGCGCCGCACTTCGTCGCCGAACGCGGCGCCGAGTGGTGGGAGAAGGCGGCGCGCTACCACGCGCTGCACGCGCTCGGGATCCTGGTCTACGGCCTCTTCCGCAGCGAGCGCTCCTGCAAGGCCTGGCCGGCCTGGTGCTTCGCGCTCGGGATCCTGCTCTTCAGCGGATCGCTGTACGCGATGGCGCTCGGCGCGCCGCGCTGGCTCGGCATGATCACGCCCTTCGGCGGGACGATCTGGATCGTGGCCTGGATCGGATTCGCCGTGCAGGCGCGCGGCGCTTATCCTCGTGCGCCCGAAGGGACCCGATGACGAAGTCGAAGACCCATCCGGCCGCGAAGGCCGCGAGCTACTGGGACTACATCCGCGTCGAAGAGCTGCTCGCGCTGCAGAAGGGGCTCGCGGAAGACGAGGCGCAGCTGGCGAACGAGGAGGTGCTCTTCATCACGGTGCACCAGCTCTTCGAGCTCTCGTTCAAGCTCGTGCTGCGCGAGCTGCGCACCGCGCGCGAGCTGTTCTACGCGCCCTACGTGGCCGAGCAGCAGCTCTCCGGCGCCGTGCGCAGCCTGAAGCGCGCGATGACCATCCTGCGCAACGCCAACCCGACCTGGGAGGTGATGGAGACGCTCACCACGCGCGAGTTCCTGGCCTTCCGCGACAAGCTCATCCCGGCCAGCGGATTCCAGAGCGCGCAGCTGCGCCAGATCGAGATCCTGCTCGGCCTGGAGGAGAAGGAGCGCATCGCTCTGGGTGTCGAGGGCGGCTACCTCGAGGCGCTGCGCGCGCACGACGGACG
Source organism: uncultured Planctomycetota bacterium (assembly GCA_963829015.1). Lineage (GTDB taxonomy): Bacteria > Planctomycetota > UBA1135 > UBA1135 > JADJLZ01. The sequence continues at coordinate 1,056,421 of CAWHGR010000003.1, forward strand.
GCCCTCGCCGGCCTTCAAGCGCGTCGAGGCGCAGCTGGCGGAGAAGCGCACGCTGCGCGACGCGATCGACGCCTGGCTCTGGCGCACGCCCATCGACGGCTGCGGACCGGGCGACCTGGACGCCGAGGCGCGCCTGGGGCGCTTCCTCGAGCGCTTCCTCGACGCGCACGCGCTCGAGGTGGATTCGACGGCCAGGCGCGCGTCCGGGATCGCGCGCTCGCCCGAGGACGCGAGCCTGATCCAGCGGCGCTACGAGGGCGAGAAGGCGGCGGTGCGCACGTTCCTGACGCCCAGCGAGGCCGACGGCGGCGCGCGCCGGCGCCGCATCCGCGCGGCGATGCTGTTCATCGAGACCTACCGCGAGCTGCCGCTCTTGGCCTGGCCGCGCGAGGTGCTCGACGCGCTGGTCGAACTCGAGCAGCAGTTCGTGATCTTCCGCCAGCGCCACGCGCGCATGGTCGAGCGCATCATCGGCCGGCGCGTGGGCACGGGCGGCAGCGCGGGCGTCGACTACCTCGACAAGACGGCGCTCAACTACCGCATCTTCCGCGACCTGTGGGCGATCCGCACGCTGCAGGTGCGCCGCGACGCCGCGCCCGAGCTGCAGCACCCCGAGTTCTACGGCTTCCGCAACGAGTGAAGAATCCAGGCGGGCTGGATTCTTCACCCCGAAAAACTCAGGCGGGCTGAGTTGTTCAGTCGAGGTGGCCGCGGTCGGAGTCGCCCATCTCGATGCCGCCGGAGGGGAAGTACTCGCGCCAGCGCGAGCTGACCTTGGCGGCGGTCGCCGGATCGCAGAAGAGCTCCTCGGGGTAGCTAGGCTTGCGTCGCGCGTCGATCAGGATCGGCGCGTGGAAGCTCGGGTGGTTCGCCACGAGCTCGATCTTCGAGGCGTAGAGGTCGGCGGCCGGGTCGAAGCGCGTGAAGGTCGTCCAGAGGAAGTTCATCGTGCTGCGCGCGTGCCTGGCGGCGTCGTCGCCGAGCACCACGAGCGGCCAGTCGGCGAAGGCCGGGTCGGCGGCGATGCGCGCGGCGGCGGCGGGATCCTCGGCGTGCGGCGGGCCCTCGACGACCAGGCAGCCGGGCGAGAAGACCTGCACCTTGCGCACGGGCGCGCGCGGCGAGCCGTGGAACTCGCGCGGCAGCTCGCGGCGCTTCGCACCGACGCCGAGCAGCACGCCCTTGCCGCCTTCGTTGATGCGCGGGCCGGCATAATCGAGCGAGTCCATCGCGAGGTTGGCGAAGACGAAGAGGTCCGTGCGCGGCTCGCAACGCTCGAGCACGGCCGTGAGCGTGGCCTTGAAGTCGCGCAGGTCCACGGCCGCGTCGGTGAGCAGCAGGAACTTCGTCAGCGAGAGCTGGCCCTCGCCCAGGATGCGGAAGGCGCTGGCCATCGCCTCGCGCTTGTAGCGCTCGGCGACGACCGCGGCCGAGAGCGAGTGGTAGCCGGTCTCGCCGTAGCTCCAGAGGTCCTTGACCGCCGGCATCACGACCGGGAAGAGGGGCGACAGCAGTTGCTGCAGGTAGTCGCCGAGGAAGAAGTCCTCCTGGCGCGGCTTGCCGACGACGGTCGCGGGGAAGATCGCGCCGCGGCGGTGGCAGAGCGCCTTCACCTTCATCCACGGGTAGTCGTGCGTCTCCGAGTAGTAGCCGTAGTGGTCGCCGAACGGACCCTCGGGCCGGCGCGCGCCCGGCGCGATCTCGCCCAGCAGCGCGAACTCCGCCTCGGCCACGATCGGCAAGGGCGAGAGCGGCGACTCGACGAGCCGCAGCTTGTCCCCGAGCACGAGGCTCGCGAGCAAGAGCTCGGGCACGTTCTCCGGCAGCGGCGCGATCGCCGAGAGGATCAGCGCCGGCGGTCCGCCGAGGAACACGTTGACCGGCAGCGCGCGCTGCTCCGCCTCGGCCGCCGCGAGGTGGAAGCCGCCGCCCTTGCCGATCTGCATGTGCACGCCCAGCGCGCTCTCGTCGAAGAGCTGCCCGCGGTACATCCCGAGGTTCGAACCGTGGCCGCCAGGATGCTCCGTGAGCACGAGCGGCAGCGTCAGGAAGCGCCCGCCGTCGCGCGCCCAGGACTTCGTCGCGGGCAGCGACGAGAGCCGCGGCGGATCCTGCAGCGTTTCGAGCACCGGCCCGTGCCCGCTGCGCTTCATCCCGACCTTCGCCAGCGCGCCGAAGAGCGAGCGCTGCGCCCAGAGCTTCGAGAGGCTGGGCGGCAGGAGCTCGCGCGGCAGCGCCGCCGCCTGGCGGATCAGCTGCTCGGGCCGCGGCCCGAACGCGAGCTCGACGCGCCGCTTCGTGCCGAAGAGGTTCGTCACCAGCGGGAACGCGCTGCCGCGCACGTTGCTGAACAGGAGCGCCTTGCCGCCGGCGGCGATCACGCGCCGGTGGATCTCCGCCAGCTCGAGATCGGCATCGACCTCGACGCCGATCTCGACGAGCTCGCCCTCGCCCCGCAGCCGCTCGAGGAACTCGCGCAGGTCGCGCGGTGCGTGCGAGCGGGGAGCGCCAGGAACGGGGGGTGAGGAGCTCAATCGGTCGCGCTCAGTCGAGGATGCGCACCGCCGAGGCGTTGAACTCGTAGGTCTCGGTCGCGACGTCGAGCTTGCCGCCGGCTTCCTGCTTCAGGTGCTCGGCGTCCTCGGCGCTGATCGTCTTCGGGTAGAACGAGCCCTGCACCAGGATGCGCTTGCCGGCCGCGTCCTTGGGGAAGGCGTACTTGCCGCCGCAGCCGGTCTCCCAGCGCACCCAGGCGACGCGGCCGTTCTCCTCGATCTGCATCCAGCAGCCCTTGTTCTGGCAGACGGCCTTGACCGTGCCTTCGACGAGCAGCGTCTGGTGGAAGAACTTCTCGGGCGTCGCATCGACCACCGCGAAGTGCAGGATCGGGCGCGCTTCCATCGGCATGCCGATCGAGTTGCCGGAGGGGAGCGAGCTCGCGCTGCCGCTCGATTCACAGGCCGCGGCCGCCAGTCCGAGGACGAGCGCGAGGGAGCAGAGTGTGGTGCGTTTCATACAGCTTCTCTTCAGGTTTGGAGCGGTCCGTGCGCGCGGCTGGCAGTGGCGTTCGAGCCGCAGATGCTAAGCAGCCGCGTGCTCTGTGGACAGCCTCGGGGAGATGGGGGACGATGGGCGTACGGCGTTCAGCCCGCCCAGGCCAAGGGGCGGCGCTTCCTTTCCATGAAGTACCTGCTCTTCCTCCTCTGCTTCTCCGTTCCGCCCTCTCCGCAAGCCGCGGTCGTCTGGGATGCGCGCCACGCCGAGCACCTCTTGAATCGCGCGGCCTTCGGCGCGCGTCGCGGCGAGATCGAGCAGGCGGTGGCGCAGGGACAGACGGCGCTGGTGCAGGCGCTCGTCGAGCAGCGCGCCGACGTGGACCCGGTCCTGATCCAGCGCCCCGAGGAGCCCTCGCGGCGCGAGATGCGCGAGCTCGACCCCGATGCGCGGCGCAAGGTGCAGAACGATGTGCGCGAGAAGAGTCGCCGCCAGCTGCTCGAGTACACCGCCTGGTCGATGGAGCGCATGCTCTCGGGCGAGGATCCGCTGCACGAGCGCATGACGCTCTTCTGGCACGGCGTGTTCACCAGCTCGTCCGATCGCGTCGAGCGCTCGTGCATGATCCTGCAGCAGGACCAGCTCATCCGCGACGAGGCGCTGGGCAACTACGGTCGGCTGCTCGCGGGCATGCTCAAGGATCCCGCGCTGCTGACCTACCTCGACAACCAGGTCAACAAGAAGGGCAACCCCAACGAGAACCTCGCGCGCGAGCTGCTCGAGCTCTTCTCGCTGGGCATCGGCAACTACACCGAGCAGGACATCAAGGAGGTCGCGCGCGCCCTGACCGGCCGCGCCACCGACGGCCACGGGCTCTACTCCTACAACAAGGGCGCGCACGACGAGGGCGACAAGACGATCTTCGGCCAGACCGGCAAGTTCGACGGCGACGACGTCGTGCGCATCGTGCTGGCGCAGGACGCCTGCCCGCGCTACGTCGCGCGGCGCATCCTCGCCTACTTCGAGGGCGCCGAGCCGACCAAGGAGCGTCTCGACGAGTACGCCGCGTTCCTGCGCACGCAGAACTTCGAGCTCAAGCCGTTCCTCGAGAAGCTCTTCCTCGATCCGGCCTTCTACCGCGACGAGATCCTCGGCGCGCGCGTGCAGGGCCCGGTCGAGTTCATGGTCGGCATGTCGCGCCGCCTCGGGCTCAAGACGCCGCCGCTGGTGATCGCCGCGGGCTCGGCGCTGCTCGGCCAGCGCGTCTTCGCGCCGCCGAACGTCAAGGGCTGGGACGAGGGCGAGGCCTGGATCACGACCGCCACGCTGATGCAGCGCGGCAACCTCGCGGGCCTCTTGCTCGGCGTGGTGCAGATCGACGACGTCATCCGCGCCGACGACCCGGACATGGAGGAGGCCGGAGCGAGCGACGAGCCCGCGATGCAGAAGACGCGCAAGCCGCTCGACAAGCAGGCCGGCCTGAAGGGTGCGGGCAGCATCGCCTACCAGGCGCTGCGCAAGGTGCAGGACGCCGGCTGGGCTCCCAACCTCAACTTCAGCGCGCGCCTGCAGCACCTCGGCGCCAAGACCGACGCCGAGATCGTCGGCTGCATGCTCGAGGACCTGCTGGCCGTGCCGGCGCCGCCCGACACGCGCGCGCGGCTGGAGAGCTTCCTCGCGGGCGAGCGCGTGGTGCTCGGCTCGCGCGACGGCCACCTGTTCGAGGCCGGCTTCGACGCCGAGCTGGTCCTGCGCCGGCTCGCGCACCTGATCCTCTCGCTCCCCGAAGCGCAGCTCGGTTGAAGGAGACGAAGCCATGAAGAACACGCACGCATCGAACTCGATCGACCGCCGCCAGCTGCTCGTGGGAGGACTCGGCTGCCTCGGAGCGCTCGCACTCGCGAATCGCGCCGAGGCGCGCATCCGCGTCTTCACGCAGGGCACCGGCGCGCCCGCCGCGGGCGAGCCGCGCACGCTCGTGCTCCTGCAGCTCTCGGGCGGCAACGACGCGCTCTCGATGGTCGTGCCCTGGGCCGACGACGGCTACAACAAGGTGCGCAGCGCGATCCGCATCTCCGAGAAGGAGGTGCTGAAGCTCGACGACTACCGCGGGCTGCACCCCGAGCTGAAGCAGCTGCGCGCGCTCTACGAGAAGGGCCAGATGGGCATCGTCGAGGGCTGCAGCTATCCGACGCCCAACCGTTCGCACTTCCAGTCGATGGAGATCTGGCAGACCGCGAACCTGAAGGGCCGCATGTCCGGCGACGGCTGGATCGGGCGCCTGTGCGACGCGGCCTTCCCGGTCGGCGGCTCGCCCGAACTGATCGTGCACATCGGCGGCGCCGCGCCCTACTCCGTCTTCTCGCGCACGCACCCGGCGGTCGTGTTCCAGACGCCCTACTCGTACAAGTGGGTCGCGCCCGAGGACGACGATCGCGCGCTCTACCGCGAATCCGGCGCCAAGGACGAGGCGGGCGGCGAGTCGAAGGGCCAGAAGCGCGTGCTCGAGCACCTGCGCGGCGTCTTGAACGACGCGAACGAGTCGTCGTTGCGCATCCGCAGGGCCGCGGCCGACTACGAGCCGCGCGTCAAGTACCCGACCGACGAGTTCGGCGAGATGCTCAAGGTCGCGGCGGCCTTGATCGACGCGCGCGTCGGCACGCGCGTGATCTCGGTCGAGCTCGGCGGCTTCGACACGCACAACAACCAGCGCCCGGCGCACGATGCGTGCATGAAGCGGCTCGATGCGGGGCTGGGCGCGTTCCTGAACGACATCGCGGGCACGTCCGCGGGCGGCGAGGTGGTGGTGGTGTGCTTCTCGGAGTTCGGCCGGCGCGTGAAGGAGAACGGCTCGCGCGGGACCGATCACGGAGTGGCCGCGCCGATGCTGGTGTTCGGGTCGAAGGTGAAGGGCGGGCTGTACGGGAAGCACCCGTCATTGACCGACCTCGACGACGGCGACTTGAAGATGACGACCGACTTCCGCTCGGTGTACGGCACCGTGATCGAGAAGTGGTTCAAGGCCGAGCAGGAGAAGGTGCTCGGCGCGAGCTACCCGGTGCTCGGGTTCCTGCCAGCCTGAGGTCGGCCACGACACTTGCCGAGCTACGACGCGATCACGCTGATGCCGAAGTCGGGCGTCCGCCCAGCACGTACCTCACGTTCCCAAAGGTCGATTTGTGCCTGATTATCCGGGCTGAACGGGCGCATCGACTCGAGGAACTCGAGCATCACCTGGCGATCGCCAAGCGCAAGCAGCTCCAGTGCGAGGCTGGGGTTCGGGAGGTTGAAGTGCGGGGCCGAGGGTGAGAGGCAGGCGACCGACTTCTTCAGGCAAGACTGCGCCTCCTCTCGATCGCCTCGTCGGAGCGCGGCGTGTCCGAGCATTAGGTGCGCATGGTGAAGGCAGCGTTCCTTGCGCGCCTCGAGGATTCTGGCCGTCGGTATGCAGAGCAATGCCTCGCGGGCGATTTCTGCCGCGCGCTCCCAACGCCCTGCGCCGGCTGCCACCGTCATATGCGTCAGGAGCCGGTCGTCGCGGTAGGCAAGATCGGCGCCAAGTGCCGAGGCGCGTTCCGCGGCTTCGAGCGCGATCTGGCAGATGGCGGGATCGTGGAGATCCTCGAGCCTTGTCGTGCTCGCGGAGGGAATGGACCGTCCTTTCCTGGCGCGGATCATGTGCGCGTAAGCCGCTGACGCGGGCCACTCGGGGTTCGACGGATCGAGACCCTCGGCGCGCGCGTACAGCTCGAGGGAGAGATCCGAATCGAGGAAGAAGAAGAACTGCGCTGCATTGCCGACTACGTCAGCACGCACGTCGGGATGATCGAGGTGCTCCCGCCAGATGTGCGTCAAGCTCTCGACCAGCGCCTGGTCATGGAGTATCCATGAGTGGCAGAAGGCACCGCAGGCGTGCGGCGTGAACGGATGCTCGGGAAGCTCTCTCGCGAGCCATTCGAGGTGAGCCCGGACCCTGCCGCGCAGATTCGCGTCGAAGCGTGCACGTATCAGGCTCCAGCCCAGGAAGGACGCACGCGCAATCAGGTCATCAGGATGCTCCCCGACGCGTTCCTCCCAGTGCGTGGCTTCTGAATCGCTTGCGTCGAATCCGCGGACGTAGGCGACAGTCGCCGGGTCGCGATCATCCGGTTCGCTCGTGCCTTGCCGGACCCCACCGGTCCGGAGAATGCGAGTCGGCATGGGCAAGAACGAGCAGTGCTCGCCGCGCTGAACCTGGAGCTCCCAATAGTCGAGAGCATCATGGTGCCTGGACCAGATCGTCCGGCACTTGGCCAGAAACTCGAGCACCACAGCGCGCTCGCCGCGTTCCAGCATTTCGCGAGCGAGGCTCCAGTCCGGACCGAACGAGCTCAACTGCGGAGACGTGCCGCCCGAGCAGGAGAGCAGCAGGTGCTGCCTCGCGGCCGCGAGATCCTCGCGACGCAGGGCCGCGTGACCGAGGATCCGGTTCGCGTGGAAGGCGAGGTTTCCCGTGACGCTCCCCGGGCTTCCATTCGTGATTCTTGCCAGGGCTGCTCTAGCCACCTCCGCTGCACGGTCCCATGCCCCCGCAGCGGCCGCGGCCTCGATGCGTGTGACCTCGTACCATTCGCTGAAGGAATCGGGCCCGTTCAGCTCGATTGCGCGCTCGGCGTGCTCTAGGGCTCGCTTCCCGAGCGCGGCATCGAACTCCTTCTCGAACTCGTAGGGGCCGGCATCGAATCTCGACTGGAATCGCTTCGCGCGCAGCAGCCAATGACTGGCCAGAGCCCACTCCGCGCCCGGATCGTCCTTGCTGCGAGCGCGGATGGCCAGCAGCAGTTCGTGGGCCTTGTCTCGATCCTCCAGGCCGAAATAGCTGGCGGCATTCTTGAGCACGCGAACGTCTTCGGAGTGCTGCTCCAGCGCCGCAGTCCACGCGCGCGTCAGCTCGACCGCCTTGATATCCGCGCCGATTTCCGCCTCCGAACGGGGCCACGAGCGAAGTCAGAGTCGACCCGGGCTGGTTCTGCACCAGCCACATCATGTGCGAGCCGAACTCGGGGCTGTTCAGGAACACGTGCAGATCCCGATTCATACGCCAGCCGATCCACGACGCGCGCGCGATCATGTCCTGCGGGTCGGCTTCGAACCGCGCCTTCCATGCCGCCGCATCCGCTTCGCTCGCGTGCCGACCCGCGAAATAGGCGTTGTCGAGTGCGTCGGGGCGTTCGTCGGCCATGCGGCCGATTCTAGCGCGCGCGACGAATCCCGCGGCTCAGGCCGCCCGCAGCCTCGTGTGCAGCCGCATGAACGCGGCGCGGTCGACGTCCAGCTCGAGCAGCGGGTACGCCGTCGAGAACTCGACCCACTTGAACTCGGCCCAGCGCGGATCGAGCCGCAGCGGCCGGATGGGCGGCAGCGTCTTGAAGCCGTAGGTCCACTCGATGATGTCCTCGTCGCCGAGGCAGACGTGCATGGGCATCTCGAGGTCGATCAGGTCGAGCGGCTTCAGGACGCCGGTCTCGTCGATCACCTCGCGGTGGATCGCGGTCTCGAGCTTCTCGCCGAAGCCGATGTTGCCCTGCAGCGGCCCCCAGAAGCTCTCCATGCGCTGGGCGCCGCGCAGCAAGAGGTACTGCGGCTCCCGGGCGGAGTGCTGGAAGACGAAGATCTTGATCCGGTGCAGGAGGTCGCTCATCGAAGGCGGGGAGGAAATCTCTTCCCTCGTATAGCCTGTACCGATTATCGGAGCAGCTCTCCGCCGGCTGAACGCCGAGCGGAAGATCCCTCGATGACCTCCTCCCGCCTCGCACAGGCCCTCGCCCGCCTCGACGCGCTCGTCAATTGGGAGCGGCGCGACCGCGACGCGGCCATGCGCACGAGCCTGGAGCCGATCGCGGGGCTCCTGGCGCGGTTGGGCGAGCCGCAGCGGAGCTTCCGGGCGGTGCACGTCACCGGGACGAAGGGCAAGGGCACGACGGCGGCGCTGGTCGAGGCGGGGCTGCGCCGCGCGGGGATCGCGACGGGTCTGTACACCTCGCCGCACGTCGAGCGCGTGAACGAGCGCATCCGCGTGCGCGGGGAGGAGCTGGCGGACGACGACGTTCGCGGCCGCGCTCGAAGCGGTGCTCGCGGCGCGCGCGCGGCGGCTGCCGGGCTCGCCCGGCGGCCGAGAGCACGTGGTTCGACGTGATGACGGCGACGGCCTTCCTCGTCTTCGCCGAGGCGCGCGTCGAGTGGGCGGTGGTCGAGGTGCGGCCTCGGCGGCCGGCTCGACTCGACCAACGTCGTGCACGGGCGAGGTGTGCGTGATCACGAACATCGATCTCGAGCACACGAACGTGCTCGGCCCGACGCGGCGCGACATCGCGCGCGAGAAGGCCGGGATCCTCGAGCAGGGCTGCACGCTGGTCACCGGCGTGCGCGCGGGCGAGGCGCCGCCCGAGGACGATCCCGCGACCGTGATCGAGCGCGCGGCGGCGGCGCTGGACGTGCGCATCCTGCGCCCGGAGCTGCCCGAGCCGGGAGCGAGCGCGCTCGAGCGCAACACGGCACTCGCGCGGCTCGTGCTCGACGAACTCGGCCGGCGCGGCGTGCGCGGACCGGATGGGGAAGCGGTGTCCGCGAGCCTGCTCGATCCGTCTACGATCGAGTCCGCACGCCTGCCCGGCCGGGCCGAGCGCGGCGGGTCGGACGCACCCGAGTGGTCCTCGACGCCGCGCACGTCGCCTCCAGCGTCGCGCTGCTGCTCGCCGAGCTGTCTCGCGAGCGGGAATTCTCTTCCCCCCGGTGGTCATCCTCGCGCTCGGCCGCGACAAGGATGCCGCGCGCGATCCTCAAGGCACTGGAGGGCCATGTCGATAGGGTGGTGTGCACCACAGTGGCCTCCGGGCCGCTGCGGGATGCTGAGACTCTGGCGCAGGCCGCTCGAACTCAGGGAATCGTGGCCGAAACAGCCGCGGACCCGGGACGGGCCCTCGCCAGGGCTCTCGACTTGACAGGTGACGACGGCTGGGTGCTGGTGCTGGGTTCGTTCTACCTCGCCGGCGCCTTGCGCAGGATGACGAGCCCCACGAACCGAGAGCCCAACGACCGAAGCTAGCCGCCGATGCTGACCATCGTCTCCGATCTCCTCTTGACGGACAGCTTCCTGATCAAGGGCAACGTCGAGAACAAGTACACGCGGCTCTCGACGATCCTCGACGAGTACCGGCGCTACTTCATCAAGGTCCGCGACGCGACGCTGATCGACCTGAACAGCTGCGAGCGCATCACGACGCCGCTGCTGCAGGTCAACGTGGACGAGATCCTGCTCGGCCACGAGTTCCTCGACTCGCGGCGGCGACCAGCACCTGCGCGAGCTCGCGAAGAACCAGGTCCTGCACCGCGTGCGCGTGTTCTTCACCGGCGCGCTGAACGTCGAGTTCGGGGGCGAGGTCAAGCCCGGGGCCTACGAGGCCGACGACCGCTCCTCGCGGCGCTTCTTCATCATGCGCAACCCGGTCGTGCGCGGCTTCAACGACCGCGGCGATCCGGACCTCAAGCTGCTGAACAAGCTGCCCTACGCGATCCTGAACAAGCTGCGGCTCTCGTACATCTACGACTTCAACTGAGCGGCGATTGGACGGCGCGGGCCGTTGCCCTCCAGAATGGGGGCGTGCAGCAGGAGAAGGCCCTCGCGCGTGGACGTTCGCTCGAGCACTGGGTGCTGCTCGCGGGCGCGTTCGCGGGCTTCGTGATCCTGCTGCTGCTCGGCCTCTTCGTGACGCCCGATCCGCGCGGCTACGGCACGCACACGCACCTGGGGCTGCCGCAGTGCATGACGATCGAGTGGTGGGGTATGCCCTGCCCGGGCTGCGGCGTGACGACCTCGATGTGTCTGGCGGCGCACGGGCGGCTGCTCGAGGCGCTGCACAACCAGCCGCTCGGACTCGCCGTGCGCGCTCGGGCCTCGTCGTTCGCGCCGTTCTGGGCGCTGGTGCAGCACTGCGCCGGGACGCGACCTGTACGTCGAGGCCGGACGGCTCGTGCTCCGGCCCTGGCTGATCGGCGGCGGCGTGCTGGTCGCCGGCTCGTGGATCTGGAAGCTCGGGCTCGTGCGGCACTGGTGGAGCTGAGCTCCCGCGCGCCTCACTCCGGCTCGGGCTCGGCGTCCTCGACGCCCTCGTCGGCGTTCGGCGTCGCGCATCTCGTCGAGCATCTCGACGTAGCTCGCGTAGCGGCTGGCGGCGATCTCGCCCGCCTCGACGGCGTCGAAGACCGCGCACACGGGCTCGTGGTCGTGCGTGCAGCTCATGTAGCCGCACTTCGACTGGAACGCTGCGAACTCGGGGAACAGTCCGCGCAGCGTCTGCGCCGTGATCCCGTACAGGCGGAACGTGCGGATGCCCGGCGTGTCGATCACGCGCGTGCCGGGTTCGAGCGTGATCATCGACGAGAACGAGGTCGTGTGCCTCCCCGCGTCCCAGAACTTGCTGATCTTGCCGACCTTGAGCTTCAGGCCGGGCTGCAGCGCGTTGAGCAGGCTCGATTTCCCGGCACCGGAGGCGCCGTAGAAGACGGTCGTCTTGCCGCGGATCAGCTCGCGCACTTCCTCGATGCCGCGGCCGTCGAGGGCGCAGGTCGGGAGGATCGGCACCTTGGCGAGCGCGTAGGTCTCGACCAGCGATTCGATCTCGTCCTCCTCGGCGAGGTCGATCTTGTTGAGCAGGATGCGCGCCGGGATGCGGCCCCACTCGCAGGCGGCGAGGATGCGGTCGGTGCGGTTGCTCGAGAAGCCGGGCTTGCCGAGCGAGGTCACGACCAGCAGCTGGTCGACGTTGGCCGCGAGCACCTGCTCGCGCGGATCGTGCGAGGAGGCGGTGCGCGAGAGCCAGTTGCGGCGCGGGTGCACGCTCTCGAGGCTGGCGGGGTTGCTCGAGAGATCGACGTCGACGATGTCGCCGACCGCGACCGGGTTCTTCTGCGCGCGCTTCTCGCCGTCCTCGCCGTAGAGGATGCCGCGCGGCGCCGCCTGCACGACGCGCTCGCCGACCTCGACGTGGCAGACCTTGGCGTCGGTGCGCAAGACGAGCCCGCGCTCGAGCGCTGCGCTCACTTCTTCGGCTCCGGCGCGGCGGGCGCGATGCGCTCGGTCGCCGAGAGCAGCGCCTCGAGCGCGGGGCCGGTCGATTTCCAGTGCTTCTCGAGCACGGTGGCGATGATCGTCTGCTTCTGCCCGGGGACGACGAGGTGCAGCTCGAGCTGGTGCAGCACCTTGGTCCCGGCCGTCTGCATGTACTCGAGCCGCACGCCGCGCCCGGCGGGCACCGTGTCGAGCTCCGCGCGCACGAGCTTCGCGCCGGCGCGCGTTCGCGAAGGTCTTGCGCACGCCCTCGAGCACCTTCTCGGGCGTCGCGTCGGGTGGCAGCGCGTACTGGCGGAAGGTCAGGTTGTCGCGGAAGCCCTCGTCGGGCGGGCCGAGGTACACGATCACATCGGCCTGGAAGTACGTCGGCATCCAGGCCGCCGGCAGCTTCCAGGCGAGGTCGAGCTCGGGCAGCAGCCAGCGCTCGCCCTGTGCGTGCGGCTGCAAGGCCATGCGCGCGGCCTGGTACTCGGCGGCGGCGCGCGCCTCGCTCTCGCCCAGCGCGGGCGGCAGCGGCAGCAGGGAGAGCTGCTGCGCGATCTGCGCCTCGAGCTCGGGCCGGTTGGCGAAGCACCAGTCGAGCACCTGCGCGTGCCGCGTGCGCGTGCCCTTCGCGAGCTTGCCCAGCAGCGTCTCGAGCTCGAGCGCGTCGCTCTCGTTGGCGAACACGAGCCGCCAGGCGAAGGCGCGCTCGCGCTCGCCGGCCTTCCACAGGCGCAGCTTGTCCGCGCGCAGGCCGATCCCGGCCTCGATCGCCTGCACCGGGTGCGCGCCGGCCATCGAGAGCACGAAGCGCAGACCGAGTTCGCCCAGTTCGTCCTCGCGCAGGAGCCGCGTGCCGGCGGGCTCGAGCCCGTCGAGTGCGACGGCGCAGGGTGCTGCGCGCTGCGCGCCGTGCAGCAGTGCCGAGCCGCTCGCGGGTCGCGCGCGTTCGGCCTCCGGCAGCGCCTCCTGGCGCGCAACCTCGGCATCCCCGGCCAGGCCCACGAAGGCGAAGACGCCCGTGCGCTCCTCGCTGGGCGTGAGCGCGCCGCGCGGTCCCGCGCCGACGGCGCGCCGCGTGAGCAGCTCTGCCCGTCCGCCGATCCAGGCGCGGTCGCAAAGCAACTGGTCCGTCGTCGTGCCGCGCTGCAGCGCCGCCAGACCTCCCGGGCTGCTGGTCGAGGCTCGCCAGCCCCAGCTCGTGCAGCAGCGCGTGGTCGAAGCGCCCGTCCAGCGTGTACTGATCCGTGTCGATCACGATCGACTTGCGCGCGGGGATGTACCAGGCAGGCATCGAGCCGGCCGTCATGTACTGGAACTTGTACTGGAAGACGTCGGGGGTCGCGTCTACCTGCAGTCCGAAGGCCTGCCCGAGCACCCACAGCATCTCGTACCAGCCGTCGCCGAAGCAGGTCGTCTCGCGCTTGCCGATCTCGCGCCCGAGCTCCCCGGGCTCGAGCTTCTCGACCTTCAGTGCGCCGAGGTCGAGCGCCGCGCCCGCTTTCTGCAGCGCGGCGGCGTCGGCCTGGAAGCGGCGCATCAGCTCGGCCCAGTCGACCTCGGGACTGCGCGCGGGTTGCTGCGGTGCGGAGAGTGCGAGGAGTGCGACGAGAGCAAGCATGCGCGGGGTGCATGCTATAACACGCCGCGATGATCCACGAGGAGCCGATCCGCTCGCGCGCGAATCCGGTCTTCAAGACGATGGGCAGCGTCCTGGCCGGGAAGAACGAGGAGTCGATCCTGCTCGAGGGCGAGCGCCTGATCGAAGACGCGCTCGGCGCGCGCCGCGCGGTCGGGCCGGTGTACCTGAGCACGGAACGCCGCGAGCTCGGACCCAAGTTCGAACGACTGGGCCAGACCGTCTTCATGGTCGAACCGAAGCTCTTCCGCGAGCTCAGCGCGCTGAAGAACTCGCCCGGCGTCGTGGCGCTGTGCAAGATGCCCGAGAACCGGCGTCTCGACACGCTGAAGCTCGGTCCGCGCTCGCTGGTGCTCGTAGCGCACGGCATCTCCGATCCCGGGAATCTCGGCGCGCTGGCGCGCTCGGCCGAGGCCTTCGGCGCGACGGCGCTGGCGCTGACGAAGGGCAGCACGGCGCCGTACTCCGACAAGGCGCTGCGCGGCTCGATGGGCAGCCTGCTGCGATTGCCGGTCGCGCACGGGTGGGAGCCTGCAGAGCTCGTCGCGCTGCTCACGGGGCTCGGCTGCCGCCACGCCTGCGCCGCGACGCGCAAGGGCAAGGACCCGCGCGAGTTCGACTGGACCGGGCCGATCGCGCTCTGGCTCGGCGCCGAGACTGGCGCGCTGCCGGCCGCGGCGAAGAACTTCGAGAGGCTGACGATCCCGATCACGTCGAACGTCGAGTCGCTCAACGTCACCGTCGCGGCCTCGGTGCTGCTCTACGAATTCTCGCGGGCCCATGGCTAGGAAGCCCGCCAGCGAACCGGCGCTCTTCAGCGGACCCCCCGCGGCGCAGCCGCTCGCCGCGCGCATGCGGCCGCGCTCGCTCGAGGAGTTCGCGGGCCAGGAGGAGCTGCTCGGATCCGGCAAGCCGCTGCGCCGCGCGATCGAGCAGGGCACGCTCGGCTCGATCGTGCTCTGGGGACCGCCGGGTTCGGGCAAGACGACGCTCGCGCGCATCGTCGCGACCTTCGGCGCGCGCGAGTTCGTGCCGTTCAGCGCCGTGAGCGAGGGCGTGCCGCGTCTGCGCGAGATCTTCGCCGAGGCGCGCGAGCGCCAGCAGAGCGCGGGACGCGGGACGATCCTGTTCGTGGACGAGATCCACCGCCTGAACAAGTCGCAGCAGGACAGCCTGCTGCCGGCAGTCGAGGAGGGCACGGTCACGCTGATCGGCGCGACGACCGAGAACCCGAGCTTCGAGGTCAACGGCGCCTTGCTCTCGCGGGCGCGCGTGTTCGTGCTGCGCGCGTTGCGCGTCGAGGAGATCGAGCTGCTCTTGAAGCGCGCGCTGGAGGACAAGGAGCGCGGGCTCGGTGCGCTCGAGGTCGAGCTCGACGACGGAGTGCTCGCGTTCCTCGCGCTGCAGGCCGACGGCGACGCGCGACGCGCGCTGGTGGCGCTCGAGGCGGCGGCGCTCGACGTCGGAAAGGGCGGGAGGATCACGCTCGAGTCCGCGCGCGAGGCGCTCGCGCTGCGCTTCGCGCAGGCCGACAAGACGGGCGAGCTGCACTTCAATCAGCTCAGCGCCTTTCACAAGTCGCTGCGCGGGAGCGATCCGCAGGCGGCCTTGTACTGGGCCGCGCGCCTGATCGAAGGCGGCGAGGACCCGATGGTGCTCTTCCGCCGCGCGATCGCGATGTCGGCGGAGGACATCGGCCTCGCGGATCCCGAGGCGCTCAAGATCGCCGTCGCGGCGCGCGACGCGTACCACATGCTCGGCCTGCCCGAGGGCTTGCTGCCGCTGACCGAGATGATCATCTACCTCGCGACCGCGCCGAAGTCGAACAGCGTGGTGATGGCGCTCGGCGCCGCGTTCGAGGCCGCGAAGCAGACGCCGGGCGCGGGCGTGCCGCTCGACGTGCGCAACGCGCCGACGGGCTTGCTGAAGTCGCTCGGGTACGGCGCCGGGTACAAGTACGCGCACGACTCGAAGTCGCACTACATCGCGCAGGAGTACCTGCCCGAGGAGCTGCGCGGCCGGGTCTTCTACGAGCCCGGAACGTTCGGTTTCGAGAAGGAGATCAAGAAGCGTCTCGAGTGGTGGGCGAAGCAGAAGGAAGAGGGCGCTCCCTAGCCTCGGTTCACTTCCGAGTCGAGGTTGGCGCGATACACGCGGAACTCGTCGGTCGGCTCCGCGTGGCCGAACGCATCGTTGTGATCCCTGTGAATCAATGATCGCTCGATGAGCTGCGAACCCGACCAGTGCTCGAAGATGAGGAGCTCTCCAGACTCTAGCGCACCAAGAAGTCCGAGCTCGTCGAACTCGACGCTGTAGCCTCCGCCTCCGAATAGGAACGGTGGGCCATGCTTGTGCCAGCTCGTGCCGAGGTGCATGAGGCAGTCCTTCTCGTCTGCGGCATTGACAAAGCAGAGTTCCACGCCATGTCCAAGGTCTATCGCGAGCTCGTCGGGCGAGCTGCGATTGCAGCGGGAGCCGAGCTCGCGGCAGTACACGTCGAGGAAGTCGAGGTCGAAGGGCATGCTCAGCTCCTGTCCGGTGCGAGCTTCGCCAGTCGCTCCGCCAGCGCGCTCTCGCGCTGACCCTGTTCGGCGTTCTCGATCGCCATGCCGAGCGCGCGGCGCGAGCCGACGAGCACGACGAGCTGCTTCGCGCGCGTGACCGCGGTGTAGAGCAGGTGGCGCTGCAGCATCACGTAGTGCTGCGTCACGAGCGGGAACACGACGGCGGGGAACTCGCCGCCTTGGGAGCGGTGCACGGTGATCGCGAAGGCGGGCTGCAGGTCGCCGACTTCGGCGCCGGTGTACGGCACCTCGCGCTCGGGGAAGCGCACGACGAGGCCGTTCTCGTCGGTGACGCGCACGATCTCGCCCATGTCGCCGTTGAAGACCTCCTTCTCGTAGTCGTTGCGCGTGTGGATCACGCGGTCGCCGACGCGCCAGATGCGCGTGCCCTGGCGCAGCTCGCGCACGGTCTTCAGGGTCTTGGCGCGCTCCTCGCGCAGGCGCTCGTTCAAGGCGTCGACGCCGCACTCGCCCTTGTACATCGGCGCGAGCACCTGCACGTCCTTCGATCCAGTTCGAGGCCGAAGTTCTGCGGGATGCGTTGCGTCACGACCTCGACGACGCGCTCGGCGCACTTGACCGGATCGTCGGCCGGGAAGAAGTAGAAGTCGGACTTGCGGTCGCCGGGTTCGGGCAGCTCGGGCTCCTCGCCGTCGAGGATGCGGTGCGCGTTGGAGACGATCAGGCTGCCTTGAGACTGGCGGTAGATGTGCGTCAGGCGGTACGTGGGCACGACCTTCGAGTTCAGCATGTCGTGCAGCACGTTGCCGGGGCCGACCGAGGGCAATTGGTTCGGGTCGCCGACGAAGAGGATGCGCGTCGGGACGGCGACGGCCTTCAAGAGATGGTGTGCGAGCACGACGTCGAGCATCGAGATCTCGTCCACGATCACGAGATCGCCCTCGAGCGGGTTCTGCGCGTCGTGCAGGAAGCCCTGGTCGACGGGGTCGTAGCCCAGCAGGCGGTGGATCGTCTGCGCGTCGCCGCCGGTCGCCTCGGAGAGGCGCTTGGCCGCGCGGCCGGTGGGCGAGGCGAGCAGCACACGGCAGCCGGCGGCTTCTGCGAGCGAGACGACGAAGCGCACGATGGTCGTCTTGCCGACGCCCGGGCCGCCGGTGAGCAGGGCGACGGGCGCGGAGAGCAGGCCGAGCACGGCTTCGCGCTGCAGCGGGTGCAGCTCGATGCTCGAGCGCTGCTCGGCCGCCGCGAGCGCGCGCGCGTCGGCCAGCGGCTGCACGGGGGCGAGCGCCAGCAGGCGCGCCAGGTTGCGCGCGAGCTCGCTCTCGCAGTGGTAGAGGTGCGGCAGCCAGAGCTTGCCGTCCTCCTCGACGAGATCGCGCTGCTCGACGAGCGCGCCGATCGCGCTCTCGAGCGTCGCGAGCGGGATCGTCTCGCCGAAGAGCGACTGCGCGTTCTCGAGCAGGCGCTCGCGGCCGAGCAGCGTGTGACCCTCCTCCGATGCGAGCCTGAGCGCGTGCAGCACGCCCGCGCGCGCCCGCCGCGGATCGTCGGCCGCGATCTCGAGCGCCGCGCGCGCGCGATCGGCGATCGCGAAGCCGATGCCCGGGATGCCGCTGGCGAGCACGTAGGGATCGGCGCGGATCTTCGCCTCGCAGTCGAGGCCGAGCTTGCGGATCACCGCCGCGCTCTGTTGCGGGCCGAGGCCCATCTCGCGCAGGAAGACGTTGGCGCGGTGCGTGCCCGCCTCGGCGAAGAGCGCGGCCACGAGCGCCTCGCGCGTCTCGAGCTTGAGCCCGCGCACGCCGATCAACTTCTTCGGGTCGGCCAGGATCACCTCGAGCGCGTTGTCGCCGAGCTTTTCGACGATGCGCTCGGCCGTCTTCTCGCCGATGCCGGGGAAGCGGCTCGAGGAGAGGTAGCGCACGAGGCCGTAGCGATCGCGCGGCTGCAGCACCTCGAGCTGCTCGAACTCGAACTGCAGGCCGTGGCTCCTGTGCTCGGTCCAGCGGCCCTCGAGGCGCACGCGCACCCCCTCGCTCGGGGCGTCGACGCGGCCGACCGCCGTGACGCGCTCGGGGCGGAAGGGACCGTGCCCGGCGGGGATCACGTAACCTTTTTCAGGATCGATCTTTAGGACCGTGTACAGGCTCGTCGGGTCGGCGTAGGTGACGCGCTCGATCGTCCCCTGGACGACCTCCAGGCCCGAGCCCGGGTCACCCTCCTTCCCCGGCGTCCGTTCCCGGTTCATGCACCGATGCTCGCAGGCCGGCAGGGCCGAATCCAGCCGAGCCTTCCTCCCGCCCGAAAGCGAAGGTATCCTCTTCGGCCCGGTTTCGCACGGCAGCTCCCTGCCGACGATGCGCCCCGGATGCCCAACCGTCAGCCAAGGATTGTCCCCGAGTGATCAAGGTCCAGGTTCGTTCGAACGAGTCCCTCGAAGCTGCTCTGCGCCGCTTCAAGCGCCAGTGCAACTACGGCGGGATCTTCCGCCTGGCCAAGGCCCACGCCTTCCACGAGAAGCGCTCCGACAAGCGCCGTCGTGAGCGTCGCGAGCGCCTGCGCGTGATCCAGAAGGCGACCCGCAAGAACGACCCGCGCGCCAAGCGCCGCATGAAGCGCACGATGAAGTCGCGCTTCGCCCGCGGCGGCCGCGGACCCGGCGGCGGCTCGGGCGGTGGCGGCGGCGGTTCGGTGGCGGCGGCGGCTACGGTGGCGGCGGTGGTGGTGGCTACGGCGGCGGCGGTGGCGGCGGCTACGGCGGTGGCGGCTACGGCGGCGGATCGCGCTAGTCGGACCCCGATTCGAGCAACGAGGGACCCGGGGAGACCCGGGTCCTTGCGTAGGTGGGGTAGCATACGGAACACGGCATTCTTCTCCCCGATTCGATCGGGCGGCTGGCCCAACGCACCCTTGGACTTCCGAATCGGGGAGAAGAATGCCGTGTTCCGTATGGGCCTCTTCGGCAAAGAGCGCGACCTCTCGCAGGCACCCAACCAGGTGGAGCTGCGCGTCGATTGCAGCAGCCTGCGCATGAAGCGCGAGGAGGTCGACATCCGCCTCGATGCCTTCCTGGCGCACCACCTCGACTGGCGCTCGCGCTCCTCGCTCCAGGGCCTGATCCGCGACGGCTTCGTGCTCGTCGATCCCTCGACGCCCGACAAGCCCGAGGGCTCGGGCGAAGCCGTGCTCGAGAAGCGGCCCGGTCGCAAGCTGCGCCACGGCTCGCGCGTCGTGGTGCTGATCCCCGAGGAGCTGCGCCTGCCGATGCTGAAAGAGAGCACGGACGAGCTTGCGATCCTGTACGAGGACGAGGCGATCCTGGCGGTCGACAAGCCGGCCATGGTCGTCGTGCATCCCTCGGGCCGCTACCTCAGCGACACGCTGATCCAGCGCGTGCACAAGCGCTACGGCCAGGGCTTCGAGCTCGAGCGCGGCGGCGCGCCGCGCCTGTGCCACCGCCTCGACCGCGAGACGAGCGGCGTCGTGCTGGTCGGCAAGAACCCGATCGCGCACGCCGACGTGATGGGCCAGTTCGAGCGGCGCGAGGTCGAGAAGGAGTACCACGCGATCGTCTGGGGCGCGCCCGATCGCGAGGGCGGCACGATCGACATGCCGATCGGCGAGGCGCGCGTCTCGAAGATCGAGCTCAAGATGACGATCCTCTCCGACGGCCAGCAGTCGCGCACCGACTGGCGCGTGCTCGAGCGCTTCGCGGACTGCGCGCTCGTCTCCTGCGTGCCCTTCACCGGCCGCCAGCACCAGATCCGCGTGCACATGGCGGCGATCGGCTATCCGCTCGTCGGCGACAAGCTCTACGGCGCGGACGAGGGCCTCTTCGAGCGCGCGCTCGACGAGCAGCTCACGCGCGCCGACCTGCAGGCGCTCGGCATGGAACGCCATGCGCTGCACAACCACCGCGTCGGCTTCCGCACGCCCGTCACCGGCGAGTGGATCGACGTCCGCAGCCCGCTACCTCCCGACATGACCGAGTTCCTCGACGCGCGGCGCTAGTCTCTCGAGCCAAAACCTACACGCCACCTACGCCACGCACGAGACGCGGAAAATCTGTGCCTGGCTCGCTCTTACCGCGTCCGCCCTTGTCCGTTCATCTCCTTCGCTCGTTCGTCGGACGCGGTGAGGGCGTGCCTGGCACAGATTGTCCGCGTCCAAGCCACTACTCCCTCCCGCGCTCCTGCAGCGCGAGCACCGCCACGAGCACCGCGCACACCCCAACCGCGATCGTCACGCTCGTCACGAACTGCTGCGCAAGCACCGCTGCGACCGTCAACAGCAGCGCGAGGCCCATCAGCGATCCGCCCCAGTCCATCTTCGCCTCGATCCGCTCCGGCAGCACCGACAGCGGCGGCTCGTGCACCAGTTGCGCATACAGCGGCTTCAGCACCAGCAACGAGACCAGGAACCCCGCCGGCGCCATTCTCAGCGCGAAATCCAGACTCGTCTGGCTCCACGCCAGTGCAAACAGCAGCACGTAGAGCGGCAGCACGAAGCGCATCGCCAGCGCCTTGCGCGCGCCACCGGCGAGCACACTCGCAGCGACCGGCGCCGAATCCAGGATCCAGCGCGCGTCCGCGCTGCGCGACGCCGGCACGTGCACCAGCAGAACCGGCAAATAGACCGCGGGCGTGAAGCACAAGAGCGCCAGCAATCCCTCGCGCTTCCAGCCCTCCGAATCCCCCGCACCCGCAACCAGGAACGCCAGCGGGATGCCGAGCATCGGGTACGAGCGCAGCACGAACTCGCGCTCCTTCGGCAGCGCTTCCCAGACGAGCTCGAAGCTCGCGCGCTCCTCGCGGCGAACCCACGCGCGCGCAACGAGCGCGCGCAGCGGCGCGAGCAGGATCCCGAGCGGCGTGCGACCGCGTGAGCCGCTCGGTCTACCGGGAGCGGGAACGAGCACGAGCGCCAGCACGGCGAGCAGCATCGCAGCCCCGGCTGCGAGCCCCTGGCTCGCGAACCAGGCCGGCGGGAACGTACTCGTCCAGCTCTCCTCGCCCGTGAAGCCCCTGGCGAGCCGCGGCCCCATCACGACCCCGAGCACGATTCCGCCCACGAGCAGCGTCTGCAGCGCCACGAGCACGCCCTCGGCTCTCGCGCCGAGCAGCGACTGCAGCGCGATCAGGCCCGCGGAGAGGAAAACGGCCTGCTCCAGCCCGGCGACGACGAGCAGCGCGCGCTCACCGAGGCTCGCGTGCGGGAGGAAGAACGCCGCCGGCAGGAGCGAAGCCAGCGCCAGCACGCCGAGCAGCGAGAAGACGAGCAGTGCGCGCGAGATGCGCAGCTCGATCGGTCTCACCGGTTGCGCCTCGATCCACTCGCCCGCCTCGTCGGCCTGCAGCAGGACCCGAACTCGCCCAAGCAGCACGAGCAGCAGCAACCCGCCCGAGAGCGCCAGCGCGAAGATCGAATACCCGTACCGCGGCAGCACGTCCGCGAACAGCGCGCACAAGACGAACGACAGCGAGCCGTGCATCACCAGCGGCGCGACCGGCCAGGCTCCCGAGCCCCACTGGGACTGGAAGCCCGCGCGCAGCAGGGCACGGATGCGTCCGAACATCGCGCCGAGCAGCCTAGAGCGGGCCCTGCGCGGGATCACTACACTTCCCCGCCCCCGCATGAGCCTGCTGATCCCCGGTCCCGTCGGCCCGCTCGAGGCGAAGCTCGTGCAGCCGCAAGACGCCGCGCCGCGCGCCGCGGCCGTCTTCTGCCATCCGCACCCGCTCTACGGCGGGACGATGAACACGACGGCCGTCTTCCGCTCCGCGCGCGGCCTCGAGGAAGCCGGCCTCGCCGTCCTGCGCTTCAACTTCCGCGGCGTCGGCAAGTCCGCCGGCAAGCACGACGGCCAGGGCGGCGAGGAGCTCGACGTGCAAGCGGCGCTCGACTGGATGGAACAGCAGTTCCCCGGCCTCGAGCTGTGGCTGGGCGGCTTCTCCTTCGGCTCGCGCACCGCGGGCTCCTACGTGCGCAGGGATCCGCGCGTGAAGCGCGTGCTCTTCGTCGCGCTCCCCGTGCGCGCCTTCGACTGCTCCTTCGTGCGCGAAGTGCGCCAGCCGGGATTGATCCTGATGGCCCAGAACGACGACTACGGTACGCTGCGCGAACTCCGGGAGCTCTTCCCCGACCTGCCGCCGCAGCTCGCGACGGACGAGATCGCCGGAACGGACCACTACTTCGTCAACCGCACCCAGGAGCTGCAGGCGCGCGTGCGCAGCTGGGCCAGCGAGAGCCTCGAGAACCGCACATGACATCGAAGCCCGACACGACCGAGTACCCCGCGACCCAGCTGCCCTCGATCCGGCAGGTGATGATGCCGCGCGACACCAACGCGCTCGGCACGATCTTCGGCGGCGTGATCCTCTCGCAGATCGACTTGGCGGCCGCGATCGAGGCGCACAAGTTCCATCCGTCGCGGATCGTCACGGTCTCGATGGACAAGGTCGAGTTCAAGGCGCCGGTGTTCGTCGGGGACCTGGTGAGCTTCTTCACTGAGAAGAAGCGCATCGGCACGACCTCGATCACGGTGCACGTGAGCGTCTGGGCGCAGCGCAGATTCGGCGGCGGGAGGTTCGTGCACGTCACCGAGGCCGACGTGACGATGGTCGCCGTCGACGACGAGATGAAGCCCGTGCCGATCATCCACCCGGACGGCACGAAGCGCTGATCAGCGGGAGAGCTCGAGCGTCAACGGCGTCGTACCGAGCGTCACCGACTGCTCCGAGAGCTGTCGGCCTCCCGAATCGAGCAGCTGAACGCGGTACGAGCCTTGCGGCAGCACCAAGGACAACGGTGCGGAGTGGCGGAACGTGTCCGCGAGGCGCTCGAGCCCGTCCGCGGCGAGGACGCGATAGCGCAGGCCCGCTGGCTCCTCGCCCTTCACGCCGAGCATGAGCAAGGAGCCGCGCTCGAGGTGGATCTCCATCTCCTTCGGCGCGACGCCGGAACGCAGGTCGATCAGGACGTTTCCGCAGGTCCAGCGCGCGCTCGCGTCGGCCTGGCTGAACTGCCGCATTCCGTCGAGGGGGCGCAGCACGTAGACCCGGCGCCCGAGGTGCCGGATCCTCAGCATCCCGTCGTTGTCGGATCCGTAGCTACGCTGCTTCCAGGTCGTCGTCTCCTGCATCGGGTCGCCTAGTTCCTCGGAGCTGCGCCACTCCATCGTGATCTCGTGCGTCGACGGGTCGAGAACGCCGAGCTTGAAACTGGCAGTGCAGGTCGTCCCCGTCGCGTCCAGCACGCGCGCCTCGAAGCGGATCTCCTCGCCCAGCACGATCTGCCCGAGTTCGGTGGTCGCACCTGGCGTCGCCGAAAAGACCTTGGTCAGATCCTCGTGTCCAGGTGCCGACACGCGCAGCTGGAACTCGCCCGGCGCATGGTTGCGGATCAGCACCATCCCGTTCGCATCGGAGGTCCAGCCGTGGAGCGCGCGCGCCGCGCCCTCGAGGTCTACGCGTGCGCCACGGATCGGCGTGAGCGTGGCTGCGTCGACGATC
Organism: uncultured Planctomycetota bacterium; assembly: GCA_963829015.1. GTDB lineage: Bacteria > Planctomycetota > UBA1135 > UBA1135 > JADJLZ01. Next base: position 1,080,181 of record CAWHGR010000003.1, read on the forward strand.
TGCAGCGAGACCGTCGCCGCGCCGGCGAGGTACTGCTCCAGCGAGAGCACGAAATGGACTTCCTCTTCGCCGACCTCTGCCGTCGTCGCCTGGAGCACACGCTGGTTGCCGACCAGGCTGACGCGAACGGGAAGGCCGTGCTTGAGGATGCTGAGGACGCCCGCGTACTCCTTCGGCAGCGACTTCACCTTGGGGCTCCAACTCCAGAACCAGCCGACGCCATTCATGCCATTCGCCCGCGGACCACCTTCCTTGAAGAGCTCCTCCACCGGGCCGAGCGTGGCGACGGGGAAGGGAAAGTCCAGGCTCTCGAACGCGTCGTCCTTCTCGCGGGCGCGCTTCAGCGCGTCGTAGAAGTTCTCGCCCTCCGGCGTCGTGATCTTGATCTTGAGCCGGGGCGCGGGTGCCAGCGTGAAGTCGCACTTCATGTGCGGCTGATCTCGACCGAGCTCGATCCGCTTCTCGACGCCCAGCAGATCGTCCCCGTCGACGCGCACCCAGCACGATCCGAAAGGCAGACCGTGAAAGGCGTAGGTCCCGTCGAGCTGCGCGTCGAACGAGCGACTCTGGCCGCTGGCGTCGTCGATCATCACCCATTCGTAGAGGAGGCCGCGCCAGGGAGCGCCGGAGGGATCGAGGATGGATCCGTAGATCAACGTGTCGGACGGCTCCGCGCTGCTCGCGGTCTGGCGTGGATCCGCGACGGGCTTCGCGGCGGAGCGCTCCACGGACTTCGCCACGGAGTCCGGCGCCGGGGTGGGAGGCGAGTCCGGGGACTGGAGCGCCGCGGCGTCGAGACCGGAGCTCGCGAGCGGCGGTGAAGTGGGCGGGCTGTCCGTCCAGGCCCGGTACAGGAACCAGCCGGCGATCAGAGTCGCCCCGACCAGCGCGAGCTTCGTCTTCAAGGACATCAGGATCACTCCCTTGCCGATCTTCGAGGGAACAGTGAGTGCGAGCAGCGAGGCTTGCCAGCCGTCGCCGTTCGTGCGCTGCATGCGCGTGCGCAGGATTTCGAGCGCGCGCTGCAGGCGGCTCTTCACCGTCGCGACCGAGACCGACTGCCGCTGCGCGATCGCACTCGGCGTGAGCTCTTCGAAGTAGCGCATCAGCACCGTCGAGCGGTACGGCTCCTCGAGCGCGAGCACGGCCTCGGTGACGAAGCGCACCGTCGATTCGCTTTCCGCGGGGATTGTGGCGCTCTCGCGTGCCGAAATGCGTGCGGCCTCCTGCTCGTGGTACGAACGCCGCACGTTCGCGCGCGAACGCTTCGAGACGAGGTTCTTGAGCACGGCCGCGAGCCAGCCGTGGATGTTGGCGTCGTGCCGCGGCGGCCGCTCGAGGGCCGTGAGCATCACCTCCTGCACCGCGTCCTCGGCGGCGTGCGGATCACCGACGAGATCGCGTGCGAGTCTGCGCAGGAAACCCGCCTGGCCGAGCAGGAGTTCGTGCGGGATGGCGTTGCTGCGGTCGGGCGGGCTCACGCGTGGTCGATCCCCGGCCGGTGCGCCCGGGGATGCGTGATTCTGGCAGAAACCGGGGCGCGTGCTCGGTGGAGGGTCAGCGCGAGAGTTCGACCGACCGCGGCTTGGTGTCGAGCGTGATGGACAACTCCGAGAGCACCCGCTTGTCGGCATCGAGCAGCAAGACACGGTACGCGCCCGGCGGGAGCGCGAGCGGGTACGGCGCTTCGCTGTAGAAGCGGGCTTCCGCAGCCGAGATCCCCTGGTCGTCGATCACACGGAAACCCAGGCCCTTCTGCGGTCCCTTCGGAACGGAGAGCGAGATCGGCGTCGCGGGCACGAGGTGGATCACCTGTTTCCCCGGCGCGACGCCGGAGCGCAGGTCGAGGACGACGTTGCCCGAGGCGAGCTTCCCGGCGACCTCGCCGGTCTCGCTCCAGCCGTCGTTGAGCGACGTGCGCAGGACGTAGAGTTGCCTTGCGAGACCGGGGATCATGAGCACGCCCTCCGCGCTGGCGCCGTAGGCGCGGCCCGTTTCCATCTCGAGCGTGCGCGTGGACGGATCGAGCACGCCGAGGCTGAAGTTCCCGTTCTTCGGCCGTCCCTCGTCGTCGACGACCGAGAGTTCGAGCGCGACGGCCTTGTCGAGTGCGATCTGCCCGAGGTCGGTCGTCGCGCCTGCTTGCGCGAGGAAGCGCCGCCTGTGGTTTGCGTGATCGGCGGCACTGATCCGGAGCGCGTACTCGGCTGGCTCGGCGCCTTCGAGGCGCACGATCCCCTGCGCATCGGATTGCGCCGTCAGTCCGCGGCTGACGGCAGAGACCATCACGAACGCCCCCGAAAGCGGCGCGTGCGATTCGGCATCGATCACCTGCAAGCGGATCGTCACCGCCGTCGCGAGCACGTCCTCGGGCGCTACGACGAAGGAGACTTCCTCGTCTCCGCGTGCGACGCCCTTGGTCTGCAGGACCCGAGCTCCGTTCAACAGACTGACGAAGGCGGGCAGCTCCACGTCGGGAGCGAGCAGGCCGAGGTAGCCCGGACCGAGCGCCGCCACCTGCGGACCGCTGTCCTGGAATCGGCCGATGCCAAACGACGTCCCGAGCAGGCCGGACGTATCCGAGAACCACGCTCCCGGCGCCGCCTGCGTCGCGATGGGGTGCAGCGCGTAGCGCGCCTTCGAATACGGCTCCTCCTTGAGCACCTCCGAGAGCGCTCGCCCATCCGGCGTCGTCGCTCGGATCTTCAGGACGCCCGCCGGCTGCAGCGTGAAGTCGTGCTGCACTTGCCCGCGATCGGACGTGAGATCGATCGTCTCCTCGACCTGACGAAAGCCCTCGGCCCACGCAAAGGCCCAGTAGCGCCCGGCGGGCAGCGAATTGAACGCGAACGCTCCGTCGTTCTTCGCATCACAGGTGCGGCGTCGGCCGGTTGCATCGGTGATCACCACCGATGCCATCTGCACGCCGTGGACCGGCTTGCCATCGGGATCGAGGAGGTTGCCGTAGAAGAGCTGCAAGACTCTAGTCGTCGTGGAGGCTGCGGATTCGTTCGAGCGGGCGGTCGTGCTCGAGGTCCCTCCCTCGACCTCGAGCGGCGGCTTCTCGGGCGGCGGGGTCTCCGGGGCGTGTGCCAACGCAGTCGAGCTCTCACTTGCGAGCGGTGCGGCAGGGACGGACGGCCGCCCTTCGAATCCTCGGTAGGCAACGACCGCAACGAGGATCGCAGCGCAACCGACGGCGAGCTTCGTCTTCAGGGACATCAGGATCACTCCCTTGCCGATCTTCGAGGGAACGGTGAGTGCGAGCAGCGCGGATTGCCATCCGTCGCCGTTCGTGCGCTGCATGCGCGTGCGCAGGATTTCGAGTGCGCGCTGTAGGCGGCTCTTCACCGTCGAGACGGGCAGGTGGTCGCGCGTCGCGATCTCCGCGGCGGTGAGGCCCTGGAAATAGTGCTGCAATACCGTCGAGCGCAGCGGCTCCTCGAGTGCGAGCACGGCCTCGGTGACAAAGCGCAGCGTCGCCTCGTCGTTCGGGTTCGTGGAGAGCAGTTCACCCGCAGGGTCGACCGCGCGATCGCGCTCGCGCGCTGCGCGCCGCGATTCCCCGCGCGCCTTCGAGCGCACGAGGTTCGTCAGCACGACGCGCAACCATCCGCGCACGTTCGCGCCGTGGCGCGGCGGCTTCTCGAGCGCGCGCAGCCAGACCTCCTGCACGGCGTCCTCCGCCGCGGAGGGATCGCCGACGAGGTCGCGTGCGAGGCGGCGCAGGAAGCCTGCGTGTCGCAGCAGGAGCTCGTGGGGGATCGGTTCGGCGCCCATGTGCTTCCAGGAACGCCACGCGGGCGTCTCCGGACGATGGATTCTCTCAGAATCCTCGCCAAGGGGAGAGCGCGCTGATCAGCGCGAGAGGGCGACCGTCAGCGGCAGCGCACCGACCGCCACAGACTGCTCCGCGAGCACCTTGCCGCTCGAATCGAGCTGCGCGACCCTGTAGCCACCCTGCGGCAGCGTCAGCGGACGCGGGCCATTGCCGTAGAAGCGACCGGACACCAGTTCGAGCCCCTGCTCGTCGGTCACACGGAAGCCCAGTCCTTCCGCCGGCTCGCCCTGCGCGAGCAGCATCACGCGCGTCGCGCGCGTGAGCGTGATCACGAAGCTCGAGGGCGCCGAACTGGAGCGCAGGTCGAGCAGCACGTTGCCCGAGACCCACTTGGAGTCGTCGCGCACCTTCTCGGACGCGCCGTCGTGGTTGGGCGTGCGCAGCACGTAGACGTGGCGGCCGAGTCCGAAGACCTTCAGGTTGCCCGCGCCGGTGCACGCGTAGCTCAGGCGTTCCTGCAGGCTCATCGTCCCGGTCAGAGGGTCGTAGGTCCCGAGTTCGAAATTCAGGTTGCGCGGAGCACCCGAGGAGTCGACGACCTTGATCTCGACCTCGAGCGCCTTCTCGAGCGCGATGCGACCGAGGTCCGTCAGGCCGGAATCCGCGCGGATGTGGGCCCGGTACTCTTCGTGTCCCTCGGCGCCCACATGCAGGTAGAACGCGCCCGGCTCGCGGGAGGCGAAGACGATCCTGCCGTTGGAATCGGATTCCTGGCCGCGATCCATGAATGCGCCGCCCCAGAGCATGGCGTCGGCACCGCTCAGCGGCGCGAGCGTGGCGGCGTCGACGACCTCCATCCGGATCGTCGCCATGCTCGCGGCCAGTTCGTCGCGCGAGAGGACGAAGGTCACGACCTCGTCGCCCGGCTTGACGACCTGCGTCTGCAGCACGTGCTGGAAGTTGGCCAGGCTGACGAAGGCGGGGAGAGGCTGATCGAGCATCAGGATCCCCAGGTAGCCCTCCGGAAGCGCCTCGACGCGCGGCCCAGACTGCAGGAAGCGCCCGATCCCGAACGGGTAGCCCAGGCTTCCGGCCACGTCGTCGAACCACGGTCCGGGCCGCTCGCGCGTCGCGACGGCGACGAGCGCCGGGCGACCCTCGATCTCCAGGTCCTCGTCGAACAGGTTCGCACCCTCCGGCGTGACCACGCGGATCTTCAGGATCGGCGCGGGTGCGAGCGTGTAGTCCTTCCGGAGTTGCGCGTGCTGGGCGTCGAGCTCGATCACGTCGGTCGTGCTGAGGCATCCGTCCGCGCGTGCCTCGACCCAGTATCTGCCATACGCGAGCGAGAGGAACTCGAAGGCGCCCATGTTTCGCGCGCCGCTGCGAGTCCGGCGGCCTTCGGCATCGGTCAAGTCGACGATGGGACCCAATGGACCCGGCAGCGGCGCGCCGGCGGGATCGAGCAGCCGGCCCCGGAAGCACGTCTCGGCGGGCTCGCTTGCCGTGTCAGCGGTGTCGGTCGCGGGCACGCCGCCCGGAATGCGCTCAACGGACTTCGTGTCGGATTCGAGCGCGGGCTCGAAGGCTTCCAGCTCGCGAGGCGCTGCCGTGTGCGCATCCGAAGCGGAGCTCGTCGGCGTGCGCGAGACTGTCGTTGGCGTCTCGTTGAAGCCGCGATACGCGAACAGCGCAGCCACGAGCGCTACGCATCCGATCACGAGCTTCTTCGTCGAGGACATCAGCCACTCCCTTGCGAATCTCCGCGGCCTCAGCCGAGCAGCCGCGCCGCCTGTTCCCTGGGGTCCGAGCTCTTCGTGAGCGCGGCGAAGACCTGTTCGAGCGTGCCGTCGCGGCCCGCCTGCGCGCGCAACGCGTCGAGGTCTCCCTGCGCGACGACCTTGCCCTGCGCGAGCACGGCCATCCGGTCGCACACCCGCTCGACGACGTCCATCATGTGCGAGGTGTAGATCACCGCGCCGCCCTTCTGGCCCCAGGCGCGCAGGACCTCCTTGAACATCGCGGTCGTCGGCGCGTCGAGGCCGTTGAGCGGCTCGTCGAGGATCAGCACCTTGGGCCGCGGGAGGATCGCGCAGGCGAGCGCCGTCTTCTGGCGCATGCCGCGCGAGAATCCGCCGACGGGATCGTCGCGGCGCGGACCGAGCTCGAGCGCATCCAGCAGCCGCTCGCTCTCGCTCGCGATGCGCGGCTCGTCGAGACCGTGCAGCCTGCCGACGAGCGCGAGGTGCTGCAGCGGGCTGAGGTTGGCGTACAGCGGCGCGCCATCGGGCACGAAGGCGAGCAGCTTGCGCGCGCCGAGCGGATCGGCGCGCACGTCGTGGCCGCCGACCTCGAGCGTGCCCGTGTCGGGCGTGATCAAGCCGCAGAGGATGCGCAGCGCGGTCGTCTTGCCGGCGCCGTTCTGGCCGAGCAGGCCGAAGACTTCGCCCTCGCGAACTTCGAAGCTCGCGTTGGCGAGCGCCACGACGTCGCCGAAGCGCTTCGAGACGCCGGCGAATCGTACGAGCGGCATGCGGGGCCCAGCCCGGCGGATCAGCCCAGGATCGAGTCGAAGGGCAGGATGGTCGCCTGGATGCCGGTCTTGTCGGCCAGCTCCTTGGCGATCTCGGTCACGCGCGCCTTGGGCGCGGGCTTCAACTTCTTGTTGACCGGCTTCGACTCGGGGTTGAGCAGGAAGACCTCGCGCGGCTTGAGCTCGCCGAGCTTCTTGACCCAGGCCTTGATCTCGGCGTCGGTGCAGGTGTCCACCTCGCCCTTGTAGAAGCGCGCCTGGATCACGAGGCGGTCGATCGCGCTGAGCTGGCCCATCAGGGTCGCGTACTCGGCTGGCTTGCGGCCGGTGAGCGCGCTGTAGGCCTTCTGCGTGCCGGCCTCGAGGCGCACGACGACTCGGTCGTAGATGGAGAGCGAATGGCGCACCTCGGGACGGTCGATGTGCGGGTCGTCGCTGACCAGCCAGAGCTTGGCCTTGGCGAACCACTTGTTGCGCAGGTCCCTCAAGTTCCCGGTGATTTCCCGGAAGTCGGGGTGCAAGGTGGCATCGATGTTCGAGCCGTAGACCAGCAGCGCGTCGATCTTGTCGCCCAGCTTCGAGACGCGGATGATGTGCCGCGCCGCGGTGGTGACGAGCACGGAGGCGCGCGGCATGCGCGTCTCGCGGCTGACGGAGAGCACGACCTCGGCCGAACCGAGGTCGACGCCGAGGATCACACCGAGCCGGTCGGCCTTCTTGGGGCCGAGGATCAACGGGCTGTCCGGGAGAACCGGAAGGGGTGCTTCCAGTTGCCGGGGCGAAGGTGCTGCCACGAGTGTTGGGTATCCGCGGGTGGACGGGGGAGCCGAGCGCCCATGATACACCAAGACTCGGCCAATCAACGAGATAGGACGGATTTCCGCCCGGCGCATAGCGACCAGGCGAGCACCCCGAGAGCGAGCGCGCTGCGACCCGGATGCGCGGCGAGGATCCGCAGCCAGCGCAAGAGGAGCGGGTCCGTCTCCGCGGGCGGAAGCAGCTCGGTGAGCGAAACGGAAGCTCCTAACAGCAAGAGACTTAGCGCGAGCGCCGGGATCCAGGACGGTACGCGAGCGCTCTCCACATCCTCTGGACGCTCGCGCCGGCCCGAGGTGGCGTCGCTCAGACGGATTTCGTGCGCGCCGCGGCGCAGCGGACGAGCAGCGCATCGAGCGGCGCGAGCACCTTCTCCCAGTCGTACTGCCGCTCGACGAAGGCGCGCCCGCGCTGCCCGAGCGCACGCGCTTCGTCTGGCCGCTCGAGCAGCTCCACCACGCGCGCGGCGAACGAAGGCGCGTCGTCGGCCACCAGGAAGTCGCGCCCAGGCTCGCCCTCGACGCCCTGCGTGGCCGGCGTCGTGCCGACGACCGGCAGGCCCATCGCGAGCGCCTCGAGCACCTTGTTCTGGATCCCGCGCGCGATGCGCAGCGGTGCCACCGCGAGCGTGGCGCGGCGCAGCTGCTCGCGCGTGTCGGGCACGAAGCCGGTGACGCGCACGCCGGCGACCTGGCCGAGCTCCTGGACGGCGCGCGTGGGCGAGGAACCGACGATCGTGAAGCGCGCCTCGGGCCGCCTGGCGCGAACGAGCGGCAGGATCTCGCGCACGAACCAGCTGCAGCCCTCGGCGTTGGGCAGGTAGTCCATCACGCCCGTGAAGACGAGCTCGCCCTGTTGCGGCGCGTTGGTGCGCGGGTGGAAGCGCTCGAGGTCGACGCCGTTGCGCAAGACGACGCACGAGGCGCCGGGGATCTGCTCCTGGAAGACGCGCTGCTCGAGCGGCGTGCAGACGACGTTCTCCGAGAAGGTGCGCGCGATGCGGCGCTCGAACTCGAGCAGCGTGCGCTGCTCGCGCGCGTAGACCCAGCTCATCGGCGGAGACTGGCGCTCGGCGTACTGGCGCCACTTGTCCGAGTCGAGCTCGCCGAAGTGCATCACGCGCGGCTTCCCGGCGTGGCGCTCGAGGAAGGCGCCCATCGAGGAGGAGAAGGCGTAGGCGAGGTCGGCCTGTGCGATCTCCTCGTCGACGAGGCGCTGCAGGTGGGCCGAGCCGTAGACGCCCAGCGTCAGCGGCTTGCCCGTGAGGAGCAGCGGCAGCGCGCCGAGCTTCGCGCGCCTGTCGTGGTAGGGGACCGTGCGGATCGGGACGCCCATGCGCTCGAGCTCGCGCGCGGCTTCCTCGTCGGCGGCGCCGTGCGCGAAGGCGACGCAGCGCACGCTGTGCTCGCGGCGCATGCGCTCGATCAGCTTCGAGGTCGTGATCTTGTCCCCGCGGTTGGGCGGGAAGGGCACGCGCTGCGAGAGGAACAGGATCCGCACGCGCGCGAGCCTAGCGAACGCCCGCGAAGGTGTGCCACCGTCCGCGCACGCGCTCCTCTCCGAGCTTCAGGCCCGAGGCCTGGATCGCCGTGCGCGTCGCCTCGGCGTGCTGCGCTGCGCAGCCGCTGAAAGCGAACCAGCCGCCGGGCGCGAGCGCCTCGCGCAGCGTCGCGGCGTGCTCGATCACGATGTCGGAGTAGATGTTCGCGACCAGCGCGTCGAAGCGGCCGAGACCGGGCAGGCACTCGAAGCCCGCCGTGAGGAAGCGCGCGCGGCCCTCGGCGGCGTTCTTGCGCGCGAGCTGATCGGCCCAGGGCTGCGCGTTGGGGTCGATGTCGAAGCCGATCGCCTCGCGCGCGCCGAGCAGCGCCGCCGCGACGGCGAGGATGCCCGAGCCCGAGCCGGCGTCGACGAGGCGAGTTCCCGGTCGCAAGCGCTCCTGCAGGACGCGCAGGCACATGCGCGTCGTCGCGTGGCGGCCCGATCCGAACGCGCCGCCAGGCTCGAGCTCCAGACGCAAGTCGGTCGGTCGCAGCACGCTTTCCCTCCACGGCGCGACGACCGCGAGGCGGCCGACGCGGAAGGGCTTCCAGACCTTCATCCACGAGCGCGCGTAGTCCTCGGGCGGCAGCACGTGGAACTCGAGCGCGAGGCCGGCGAGCTCGGGGACCTCGGCGCGCAAGGCGAGCGCGTCGAGGCGCGCGCGCACCTGTGTGCGCAGCGCGGGCGTGTCGGAAGCGCTCGCGACGAAGGTGCGCACGTACTCGAGGCCCTCGGGCGCGGGCTCGCTCGCGAGCGTCGGCCGGCCGAAGGCGACGGAGGAGCACGGCCCGAGGTTCAGCGTCTCCGCGACGAGCTCCTCCCAGCCGTTGGGCACGAGCACGCGGATCTCGGTCCAGCCGGGCGCGCTCACGCGATCTCCTCGCCGGCCTGCTCCTCGGAGAAGGACCAGGAGAGGCCGCGCCGGCGCAGTTCGGCATCGAGGCCCATGTGCTCGAAGGCCTCGCGCAGGCAGCGCTCGGTGTCGCCGCGCACGAAGCGCGCGCGATGCAGGCCGGCTGAGGGGTCGCGCAGCGTCTCGAGCGGATTCTCGATCGGCAGCTCGCGCAGGAACGGCCGCGCGCGCGGCTGCAAGAGGCGCGCGTCGAGCACGAACACGACACCGCGGTCCGACTCGCGGCGCATCAGCCGGCCGAAGCCCTGGCGGAACTTCGCCAGCGCGCGCGGCATGTAGATGCGCTTGCGCTGCTCGCCAGCTCCGAGCGCGGCGCACTGCGCCTCGTGATAGCGGTCGGGCACGCCATAGGGCAGCTTGACGATCACCAGGTACTCGAGTGTCTCGCCCGGGAAGTCGGCGCCGTACCAGAAGGTGTCGACGCCCAGCAGCACCGAGTCGACGCGCGCGCGGAAGAGATCGGAGAGCTCCTCTTTCACCGTGCCCTCCTGGTTCTGGAACCAGAGCGGGATGCGCCGCGCGCGGAAGAAGCCGGAGAGCTCCTCGCCCACGCGGCGCGCGTCCGCGGCGTTGGTGAAGAGCACCAGCATTCGTCCGCGCGTGCGCTCGCCGAGGTGCGCCACGAAGCGCCGCACGTAGTCGAGGAAGGCCGACTTCGAGTCCTGCGCGGCGCTGGGCGCGTCGCTGGGCACGGCCACCAGCACGCGGGCGTAGTCGAAGGGATCGGGCGCCTGGAAGGTACGCACGCGCATGCCGCTGCGCTCCTCGTCCGGGGCGGGCTCGGCCGCGCGGTCGAGACCGAGGTAGCCGCGCGCGGCCTCGAAGCTGCCGGCGATCCAGGTCGTGGCCGAGACGAAGACCGCGTTGGAGAGGTTCGGGTAGTAGCTGCGGCCGAGGAACTCGTTCGGCAAGAGCACGCGCGAGGCCAGCACCAGATCGCCGCGCGCATCGCGCTCGACGTCGTAGTAGGTGCTGGGCCGGAAGCTCGGGCGCTCCTCGTCGAACGGCATCCAGGCCTCGAGCGCGCCGGCGAGCGCCGCGAGTTCGACCTGCGCCAGGTCGAGCTGGCGGCGCGGCTGCGGGAGGGTGTGCGCGGAGAGCTCGGCGACGTCGCCCTCCAGGGCGCGCAGCTGCGCGCCGAATTCCAGGCGCACGGCGACGAGCGTCTGCGCCTCGGGTCGTCCGACGTAGTCCGCGAGCGTCATCTCCTCGAGCGCGCGCGAGTCGAGGAACTCCTGTGCGGACGTCGCGAGCAGCTCCAGCGCGCCCGCGGCTCGCTGAAGCGTCCGGCGACACTGCGCCAGCGCTCGCTCGCCGGCCGTCGTCTCGGGCAGGAGCCGTGCGAGCCGGTCGAGCACGGCGCGCGAGCCGGGCTTCCCGGGCTGCGAGAGCCGCGCCAACACGCTGCGCGCCGTGCGCAGCGAGAGCAGCTTCGAGCAGGCGTTGTGCGCCTGGTCGTGCAGGTGCTCGCACTCGTCGAAGACCACGTGGCGGCAGAACTCGGGCACGGCCAGCGCGAAGGCCTGGTTGAGGATCACCACGTGGCTGCGCTCGGCGCGCAGGCGCGCCTGGTTCGCGGCACAGGTGCGCTTGTCGTCGCGCTGCGTGCAGCAGGCCGTCTGTGCGCGCGCGGCGCGCCGCAGCTCGCTCGCGGCCTGGAAGAGCGGTGCGCTCGACGCACAGGGCAGCGGCGGACGCAGCGGCAACCGGTCGAGGTCGCCCTCGAGATCGCCGAGCGCGAACAGCGCGAGCTGCGTCCAGGCGAGCCAGGCCGGGCCGTCCTCTTCGTCCGCGGGCAGCGCCTGGCGCAGCGCGCGCCAGCAGACGTAGTTCTCGCGGCCCTTGAGCAGGCTCACGCGCAGCCCGCCGGGGATGCCCTCCTCGGCCAGCGCCGCGAGCGCGCGCGGCAGTTCGCGGTCGTAGGCCTGCTCCTGCAGCGCGCGCGTGAACGTCGCGATGCCCGTGCGCAGCTCGTGGCGCCGCGCCCAGAGCAAGAGCGGCACGAGGTAGGAGAGCGTCTTGCCCGTGCCGGTCGGCGCGTGCACGAGCAGCAGCTCCTCCTCGGCCAGCGTGCGCGCGACCTCGCGTGCCACCTGGTGCTGGCCGGCGCGGTAGCTCGAGGGCACGTCCGGGTTCTCGCGCGCGAAGCGTTCGGGCAGGTGGCGCTGGAAGACGCGGTCGAGTCGCTCGAAGTCCTCGTCGGGGAACGGCAGCGGTCCCGACCGCACGGGTGGCAGCGGCGCGAGCTCGGCCCAGCGCTCGCCTTCCTTGGCGCAGCGCGGCTCGAGCGTGTCGAGCAGGTCCTCGAGCGGCCCGCCCGCAGCCTGCGGCCCGCCGACCTGCTCCAGCGCGAGCTCGAGCCGCCGCGCCAGCAGCGCGTCGCCCTCGCGCAGGCCCGCGATCGCGCGCAGGTAGCCCTCGCGCGCGAGGCGGCGCGTCTCGGCCGGCTGTGCGCGCACGCGTCCGAGCAGCTCCTCGAAGGCACGCGCCAGCTCCGCGGGCCCGAAGGCGCGCGGACGCGCGAGCGGCTCGCCCGAGAGCAAGAGCGGCACGAGCTCCTCGCGCCGCGCCGACCAGCGGCCGGGCACGAACAGCGCCGTGAGCTCGCACAGGCCGAGCGCGTCGGAGAGGCGCGCGTCACAGCCGAAGTGCGTACGCCAGGACTCGAAGCCCTCGAGATCGGCGACGAGCAGCGTCGCGCCCTGTGCGAAGCGTGCGAGCTCGGCCCAGGCGCGCGCGGGATCGGCGGCTCCGGCGAGCTCCTCGGGTTCGAGTCCGAATTCGCGCCGCAGGCGCTCTTCGCAACCCCAGCTGCCGGGCGCGCCCGCGAACGGCGCGCAGAGGAGGTCGAGCTCCTCGCCTTGGCCCGCGCGCGCGGCGCACAGGCGCACGAGACCGTCCTGGGCCGGGTCCGGTCCGCTTGTCCAGAGCGTGCAGAAGACCAGCGCTTGCGCGCTCTCGGAACCGTGCCCCTGCAGCCGGATCATCGTTCGCTCATCAGAGCCGGTCGCGCTCGTCCTGCCAACAGGCGGCTCGGGCAACTCGACGGCCAGCGCGCGTGTCCGTAGAATGCGCCCCCTTTTCCCGGCAGCACCCAGCCCACCTGATGGAAACCACCGAGATCCAAGTCGACGGGTACGAGAAGGTCCTGCGTTGCCGCGACCGCGGTTCGGGCCTGCACGCGCTGATCGCCGTGCACGACACCACGCTCGGGCCCGCGCTGGGCGGCATGCGCATGCTGCCCTACAGCTCCGAGGACGAGGCGCTCTTCGACGTGCTGCGCCTCGCGGAAGGCATGACCTACAAGTCGGCCTGCGCCGAGACCCGACTGGGCGGCGGGAAGTCGGTCATCATCGGCGACCCCAAGACGCTCAAGAAGCCCGATCTCTTGAAGGCCATGGGACGCTTCGTGGAGCTGCTCGACGGCAAGTACATCACCGCCGAGGACATGAACATCGGCATCGCCGACCTCGAGGTCGTGCGCACGCAGACCAAGTGGGTCACCGGGCTCTCGCGCGAGATCGGCAGCAGCGGCAACCCCAGCCCGTACACGGCGCACGGCGTGCTGGTCGGCCTGCACGCGGTCGCGGAGGAGGTCTGGAAGTCGCCCGAGCTGAAGGGCAAGCACGTCCTGATCCAGGGCGTGGGCGCGGTCGGCGGGCGGCTGGCGGAGCTGCTCAAGGAGCAGGGAGCGCGCCTCACGATCTGCGACATCAACGAGACCAAGGTCGAGGAGCTCAAGAAGAAGCACGGCTACGAGACGGTCTCCGATGCGAAGCACCTCGAGGTGGCCTGCGACATCTACGCGCCCTGCGCGCGCGGCGCGGGCCTGAACGACCAGACGATCCCCAAGCTCAAGTGCAAGGCCATCGGCGGCGCGGCCAACAACCAGCTGCTCGAGCTGCGCCACGCCAAGGCGCTCCAGCAGCGCGGGATCCTCTACGCCCCCGACTTCGTGATCAACGCCGGCGGGATCATCAACGTCGCCGTCGAGCTCTTCCCGGGCGGCTACAAGGAGGCCGCCGCGCTGAAGATGATCGAGAACATCGCCATCAACCTGCGCCAGGTGTTCGAGATCGCGCGCAAGGACGGCGTCACGACGCACGACGCCGCGCTGCGCCTCGCGCGCCGGCGCCTGGACGCGGGCAAGCGCGCGAAGAAGAGCTGAACGTGCGGCCCGCGGGCCGGACGGGCGAAGAGCGATGAACCAGAGGCTGCGGCTCGCGCTGATCGTGCTGGTCTTTTTCGGCGTCCCGGCGCTGCTCACGCTGGGATTGATCCGCTCCGACCACGCGCAGGATGCCCAGCGCGGCTTGCAGCCGGGCGGCCCGGTCCGCGGCCGCGTGCTCGGACCCGATGGTCAGGGCGAGCCGGGCGTCGAAATGCGCCTCCTGCTCGACCCCAGTTCCCCCGAGGCGCGGCAGGAGTCGATCGCCGCGCGCGCGACGAGCGGGACCGAGGGCCGTTTCGAGCTCGCCGCGCCGCCGCTCGACGGGCGCTACACGGTCGTGGCCGGCGGCGGGACCTGGCAGCACGCCGCGCGCAGCTTCTCGTTCGTCGGCGCCTCGGAGCACGAGCTCGTGCTGCACGTCTTGCCCGGCTGCGAGCTCGAGGCGCGCTTCACGCGTGCCGACGGCAGCGCCGCGGGGGCCGGCAGCTACGACCTCGAAGGCCAGCCCAGCGGCGGCTGGTTCTCGTTCCTCGGCGAGCCCGCGCGGCGCTACCAGGGCCGGCTGGAGAACGGCGGCCTGCACCTCGAGGGCCTGCCGCCGATGGACGTGCGGCTCTTCGTGCGCCTCGACACGGGCGAGAGCCTCGAGCTCGAGCTGCGGCTCGAACTCGGCCGCACGCAGCGCGAGCTGCGCCTGTGATCCCCGGAAAAAAACCGCGGCCGCGGTGATCACCCGCGACCGCGTGGCTCCCGCGCGGGGAGTCCAGCAGCTGCTATTCCTTGCGCAGGAAGTCGACCAGGTCGCGCTCCAGCTCGGACAGGCCGTACTCGGGCACGGTCAGGGCGCGGTAGACGATCTTCGCCAGCGGCTCGGGCGTGTTGGGGTTGAGGTCGCGCGGCGGGGGATAGGAGAGGAAGTAGGACAAGCTCATGCGCTCGACCTCCCCGCCCTGCTCGCGGCCGGCGTACTGCCAGGGCACCTCGTCGAAGGGCAGGACACCCGTGAGGATCTCGTAGAGCATCACGCCGATGCGCCATCACGTCCGCCTTGCTGTCGCGCAAGAGCAGCGGGTTGTAGTGCGGCGTGGTGGTGATCACGCCGCGCTCGTCCTGGCGCATCGCGGGGTCGATCATCACGACCGAGCCCGAGGGCTTGATCAGGATGTTCTCGGGCTTCAAGTCGCCGTGGTAGGCGAGCGTGCCCGAGCGCTGCAGCTTCTGCAGCGTGCGCACGATCGTCAGGAACCAGTTGAGGCGGATGCCCTCGAGCGCGCGGATCTTCTCGCGCAGCGTCTTGCCGCGCACGTATTCGTAGGCCAGCACCGGACGGCCCTCGTGCTGGAAGCACTCGCGCAGCTGCACGATGTTGGGGTTCTTGAGCGGCTTCAGGAGCTCGACTTCCGAGCGCAAGAGGTCGTCGATCTCGTGCACGTCGAGGAAGTCGATGCGCACGCCGTCCTGGCGGAAGAAGATCGCCTCGGCCGGCGTCTCGTCGGGCGAGATGCCTTCGGGCCGGCGCTGGCTGGTGATCTCGAGGAAGCGCGTCACGTAGCGCCCGCCGCCGGCGACGTCGCCGATCTTCAGCGCGACCTTGCGGCCTTCGGGGTCCTCGGCCAGGTAGACCAGGGCGAATCCGCCGCGGGCCAGGAACTCGACCACGCGGTAGGTACCGATGGTCTCACCTGCTTCCAACTTGATCATGGGGCAGCTCGTGTGTCGGGGAGGACTGTTGGGGGGGACGCCGTGGAGCGCTGACTGCGGACTCTTCGAGCGTTCCGGGTGCGGGATTGAGTCTTTCCTCGTCGCGCGGGGTTCAGGTTCTCCGCAGAACCTGGGCCGGTGGGGGCAGACCTTGGCCGGAAAAAAGAAGCCCGGCGAAGTCCGCATCGGGAAGGCCCTGACGGGCGCTGCCCTGGGGTGTCCGGCAAGCCTGTCCAGGTGAAGGTCCCGCAGGTCCGCCTGGCGGAAGGACTTGCCTGCGCTCAGTGCGCGCCGCCGAGCGAGTCGAGCTCGACCGGCTCGAGCTCGGCGAGAGCGCTCGTCCCGAGGATGCGCCGCACACCTTCGAGCACCGTGCCGGTGCCGAGCCACTCGAGCTCTTCTTCGTGCAGTCGGTAGCGCCAGGCGCGGCCGTCGAAGTCGACCATCCCGAGCACCTGACCCTGCGCGTTGCGCACGCTGTAGTAGCCCATGCTCGCGCGCGCGGGCTCCGCGTAGAGCAGCACCGAACCCGCGAGGCGCCCGTCGTCGCGCACCTCCCAGCCGCGCGTGGGGAGCGCGCGCGTCACGATCGCGTTCTCCGGGCCCGGCCGCTGCGACTGCGACTCGCTCGTGCAGCCCGCGGCGGCAAGGCACGCGATCAGCGCGAACGTCGGGAGAGGGGTCGGGAGCTTCATCTGGCGCATCTCCTTTGTCGTCAGGATCGGCCTCTTCTATGCTCCTTGGGTGGACGCACACGCACTCGACTGCTACCGCAAGGCCGGCCGGATCGCCTCCGAGTGCCGGGAATGGGCCAAGCTCAACATCCGGCCGGGCGTGAGCATCCGTCACGTGCTCGAGACGGTGGAAACCATGATCCGCGAGCGCGGCGCGGCCCCGGGCTTCCCGGCCCAGTCCAGCCGCAACTCGATCGCGGCCCACTACTGCTCAAGCCCCGAGGACGAGCAGCAGTACGCCGAGGGCGATTGCGTCAAGGTCGACATCGGCGTGCACGTCGACGGCTACGTCGCGGACACGGCCGCGTCGGTCGATCTCTCCAGCGACAAGCGCTGGACGCCGCTCGTCGAGGCCGCGCGCTCCGCGCTCGCCGCCGCGATCGCGACCGTGGGCGACGGCGTGCCCGTGGGCGAGATCGGCGGCGCGATCGAGCGCACGATCCTCAAGGCCGGCTACCAGCCCGTGCGCAACCTGACCGGCCACGGCCTCGGGCGCTGGAAGGTGCACACGCCGCCGCAGATCCCCAACTACGCCGAGCGCGGCGGCGGCGTGCTGCGCAAGGACACCGTCTTCGCGATCGAGCCCTTCGCCTGCAACGGCAAGGGCATGATCCGCGAGGCGGGCAAGGCCGAAGTGTTCATGATGGTGCGCCCGCCGATGCGCGCGAAGGGCCTGGATCGCGAGGTCTTGAAGGCGATCGAGAGCTGGCGCGGCTTGCCGATCGCGCGCAGGTACTTCGGCGAGCTCGATCGGACGGCGGTCGAGGACACGCTGCAGAAGCTGGCGCGGCAGGGATCGCTCGTGCGCTACCCGCCGCTGGTCGAGGAAGACGGCGTGATGGTCGCGCAGTACGAGCACTCGCTGTATCTCTCGCCGGAGGGCGTGGAGATCTTGACGGCCTGACTCAGCCGCGCATCTGCTTCAGCTTGCGCAGGAGCAGCAGCGCCTCGAGCGGCGTCGTGCGGTCGATGTCGATCTTCGCCAGCTCCTTCTCGAGGCGCGATTGCGGGCTCTCGAACAGCCCCAGCTGCTGCGGCACGAGCAGGTCCACGGGCTTGCCCTGGTTGGCGATGCGCGGCGCGAGGCCCTCGTGGTCCTCCTCGAGGTCGAGCAGGATCTGCTTGCGCGCGCTCGATGAGCTCGCGCGGCACGCCGGCCAGGCGCGCGACGTGGATGCCGTAGGAGCGGTCGGTGCCGCCCTCGACGATCTTGTGCAGGAAGACGATCTCGTCGTGCCACTCGCGCACGGCGACGTTCATGTTGCAGACGCCCTTCAAGCGCGTGCCGAGCTCGGTGAGCTGGTGGTAGTGCGTCGCGAAGAGCGTGCGCGCGCGGATCGCGCTCGTGCAGGTGCTCGACGATCGCCCACGCCAGCGCCAGCCCGTCGAACGTGCTCGTGCCGCGGCCGACCTCGTCCAGCACGACCAGCGAGCGCGCGGTCGCGTTGTTGAGGATGTTGGCGATCTCGATCATCTCGACCATGAAGGTCGAGGCGTTGCGGCCGATGTCGTCGGCCGAGCCGATGCGCGTGAAGATGCGGTCGACGACGCCGATCTTGGCTTCGCTGGCGGGCACGAACGAGCCGATCTGCGCCATCAGCACGATCAGCGCCGTCTGGCGGATGTAGGTCGACTTGCCGGCCATGTTCGGGCCGGTGAGGATCGTCACCAGCCGATCCGTGCGGTTGAGCCGGCTGTCGTTCGGCACGAAGGCCTCGGCGCGCGGGTTGCGCTCGACGACCGGATGCCGGCCGTCGACGATCCTGATCAGCTCGCCCTCGTCGATCTCGGGCGCGACGTAGCGGTGCTCGACGGCGCGCTGCGCCAGGCCGGCCAGCACGTCGATCTGCGCCAGCGCGGCCGCGGTGCGCAGGATGCGCGGGATCTCGCGCGCCAGATCCGTCGCGCAGCTCTGCGAAGAGGTCGTACTCGAGGTCGCGCGCGCGCTCCTCGGACTTGAGCACCTTGCGACTCGTAGTCCTTGAGCTCGGGCGTGATGTAGCGCTCGGCGTTCTTGACCGTCTGCTTGCGCACGTAGTTCTCGGGCGCGCGCGCGACCTGGCCGTGCGGGATCTCGATGAAGTAGCCGAAGACCGAGTTGAAGCCGACCTTGAGCGAGGAGATGCCCGTGCGGCCGATCTCCTCGGCCTGGAAGCGCGCCATCCAGTCCTTGCCGTCGCGTGGCGATGTCGCGCAGCTCGTCGAGCTCGGGCGAGAAACCGGGGCGGACGAGGCCGCCCTCGCGCAGCGTCAGCGGCGGATCGTCGACGAGCGTCGCCAGCACGCGCTCGACCACGTCGCGCAGCGGGTCGAGCTCCTCGCGCAGCGGCGAACAGGCGCGCGCTCTGGACCTCGGCGAGCTTGGCGCGCAGCGGCTCGACCTGCTCGAGCGAGCGCACCAGGCCGACGAGGTCGCGCGCGTGGGCGCGGCCCGTCGAGACCTTCGCGACCAGGCGCTCGACGTCGAGCACGCTCGCGAGCAGCTCGCGCACCTCCTCGCGCAGGAAGGGCGCGCCGGCGAGCTCGGCCACGCGCGCGCTGGCGCTCCAGGATCGGCGCGACCTCGCGCAGCGGCTGCGCGACCCATTCGTTCAGCATGCGCGCGCCCATCGGCGTCAGCGTGGCGTCGAGCACCTCGATCAGGGTGCCTTCGCGCCGGCCCTCGCGCTGCGTGCGGAAGAGCTCCAGGCACGAGCGCGTGGCGCGGTCGAGCACGAGGTGCTGCGCGGCATCGGCGCGCTCGATGCGCAGGATGTGCTCGCAAGCGCTGCGCTGCGTCGCCTCGACGTACTCGAGCAGCGCGCCGGCGGCGGGCACGCAGGCCGAGTCCTCGCCGATGCCGAAACCCTCGAGCGTCGCGACCTTGAAGTGCTTCTGCAGCGCGCGCTGCGCGCCCTCGCGGTCGAAGCTCCAGGGATCGCGCGTGCTGATGCGCGGGCCGAGCAGGTCGCGCAGCTCGGCTGCGAGCGCCGGCTGGCTGTCGGTCAAGAGGTTCGAGCACAGGAGCTCGGCCGGCGCGATGCGCGCCAGCTCCTCGGCCACGCGCGCGAGCTCGACCTCGCTCGTGCGCATGCGCCCGGTCGAGAGGTCGACCCAGGCCAGGCCGGCCTGCGAGCCCATGACGTGCAGCGCCAGCAGGTAGTTGTTCTCGCGCGCCTCGAGCGCGTCCTCCTCGGTCAGCGTGCCGGCCGTGACGACGCGCACGACGCCGCGCTCGACCATGCCCTGCACGTGGCGCGGGTCCTCGAGCTGCTCGCAGATCGCGACCTTGAAGCCCTTCTTGACGAGGCGCATCAGGTAGCTCTCCATCGAGCGCACCGGCACGCCCGCCATCGGGATCGCGTCCTCGCCCTTGGAGCGCGAGGTGAGCGTGATGCCGAGTTCGCGCGAGGCGGTCTTGGCGTCCTCGTGGAAGAGCTCGTAGAAATCGCCCATGCGGAAGAAGAGCAGCGCGTCGGGCTGCTCCTTCTTGGCCGCCCAGAACTGCTCCATCATGGGCGTGACGGGGCTCGTCTTCGGACGGTCCTGGCCGCCCTTCTGGAGATAGACGCTCTTCATGGCGCGAGGGCCGCGAAGTGTACCGGCGCAGCGGGATCCGGGCTGCGGTCCCCGTTTTGCATACTGGCTCTGGCGTGTGCGCGGCCCATCCGGTATCGCTCGCATGCCCCCCCTGGTCCGCTGCATGCCCATCCCCGCCGAGCCGGCCCTGCGCCGCATCCTGCCCTGTCTGCTGCTCCTGCTCGGGAGCTGCCAGGGTTATCCCGCGCGCACGGAGGCAGCCTTCAGTGACTTTTCCAGAGGACACTTCGACCTCGCGCTGAAGGAATACTCCGACCCGGACACGACGGGCACGCCCTTCCTGCAGTGGTCGGAGTCGGGCATGGTCGCGCTCTCCGCGGGCGACTGGAAGCGCTCGACCGAGCTCCTCGGCAACGCGGCCAAGGTGGTCGAGGAGCGCGAGCGCAAGGCGCTGATCTCGGCCGAGAGCGCGGGCGAGACGCTGCTCACCTGGACGATCAGCGAGACGCTTTCGGCCTACGAGGGCGAAGGCTACGAGCGCGTGATGCTGCACGCCGCGCTGGCCTTCGCGTACCTGGCGCAGGGGCAGATGGAGGACGCGCGCGTCGAGCTGCGCCAGGCCGACGCGCTGCTGAAGACCGAGGAGCAGCTCTACAGCAAGGACTACCGGGCCTGCGGCCTCGCGCACTACCTCTCGGCGATCCAGTACGAGATCGAGGGCAAGCCCGACGAGGCCTACATCGATTACAAGCGCATGGAGGCCACGGGTGTCGGGCCCGATCTGTTTGCGCCCGCGCTCGCGCGCCTCGCGCAGGTGCTCGACAACCGCAACGACCTCGAGCTCTGGCAGCAGCGCTACAACGTCCAGCCGGAGTCGCACGCGGGCAAGGCGTCCATCGTGGTCGTCGCCGGCGTCGGGCTCGGCCCCTACAAGGAAGCCATCACCATCCCGGTTCCGACCGGCACGGGGATCCTGCAGTGGTCGGTGCCCGCGTACGTGACGCGTCCGCAACCCTTGCCGGGCGTGGCGCTGCACGTGGATGGCGGCGGCGCGCTCGAGAGCGTCGTGGTCGAGGACGTCGCGCGCGTCGCCAAGGAGAACCTCGACGACCGCCTGGCCTGGCTGGTGGCCAAGTCCACCGTGCGCGCCTTCCTGAAGCGCGAGCTCACGCGCGAGCTGGGCAACCAGCACGGCGACCTGGGCTGGCTGGTGGGCACGCTCTTCACCGTCGCGACCGAGCAGGCCGACCTGCGCGCCTGGCAGACGCTCCCGAACACCTGGCAGGCCGCGCGCGCGTTCGTCGAGCCCGGGATCCACGAGCTCGACTTGTCGGCCGGCTCGGCAGAAGCGAAGCTCGGCAGCTACGAGCTCCAGGCGGGCGAGACGCTGTTCGTCTTCGCGCGCACGCTCGACGAGCGCCTGTACGCTCACGTGATCGGCGGCAAGGCCGTAGAGAAGGGGAACCCATGAGAATCGCACTCGTGCTCGCCGCGGCGTTGTTCGCCGGCTGCCGCTCCGCCGGACACTCCGAGAGCACCGGCCACTCCGGTGCCGCGCCCACCGAGCTGCACGGCGACACCGCGCTCGAGGCGCAGCTCGAGATCGCCGATGCGCGCCTCGTGCACGTGCCCGCCGGCGTCGAGGCGGCCTTCGTGCTGCGCAACCGCTCCGGCTCCAAGCTGCGCTTCGAGTTCCTCGTGCAGTCCTACGCGCGCAACGGCGCGCTGCTGCCCGACGGACGGACGGCATGGGTCTTGCTCGACCTCGGCCCCCACGAGGGGCGCGAGGTCCGCACTGCGACCCTGCCCGCGGAAACCGAATCCTGGCGTCTCGTCGCCCGCAAGGGGGGCGGCTGAAGGCGCTGGCGTACACTGCCGAACCTCAACCACGGACGACTCGAATCATGAACCGCTACCTCATCACGCTATCGCTGCTCACCTTCGCCCTCGCGCCCGGCTGCAACTCGATGCGCTACGGCGACCCCAAGGACCCCGAGTTGATCAACGTCAACTGGGGCGCGACCGACCTTCAGATGACCACGGGCAAGATGGTCAAGTCGCTGCTCGAGGCGCCGCAGCTCGCCTACATGGCCGATCCCAGCAAGGGCCAGGACCAGCGCATCCGGCTCTACATGGGCGGCGTGAAGAACGAGACCAGCGAGCACATCGACACCGGCGCCATCACCGACCTGATCCGCACGGATCTCTTCGGCAGCGGCAAGTTCCGCTTCGTCGGCGACCCGCACGCCCAGCAGGAGGTCTCCGACCAGGTCAAGTTCCAGACCGAGGCGGGCAAGGTCGATCCCGCCCAGGTCAAGCAGTTCGGCAAGCAGCTCGGCGCCGAGGTCGTGATCTACGGCTCGCTGCGCTCGATCGAGAAGGAGAAGGGCCGCTCGATCGAGTCGGGCGGCGTGAAGGTCGAGAACACCTACTACCTGCTGATCCTGAACTGCGTGAACGTCGAGACCAACGAGATCGTCTGGACCGACAAGCAGGAGATCAGCAAGACCCAGCGCTCGGGCCTGCTCGGGGGCGGCTGAGCGCCTCCCCGGTCCCGGTCCGGGATTTTTCGAAGATCCGCGACCGGTTTCCTGCAACCCACGGCTGAAAGGCCCGCAGCCACGCGGCTGCGCTGGGGACACACTCTTCTCGAAACCATCAGCCCTCCGGTCCGTCCGGGGGGCTGGTGGCTTTTTCAGGCCCCCCCAGGGCAGCATGAGGGGGATGGCCACCTACCTCGTCACCGGCGGAGCCGGGTTCATCGGCTCCCACATCTGCGAGGCCCTGCGCGCCCGGGGGGACGAGGTGCGCGTCCTCGACGACCTCTCCTCGGGGCGCCTGGAGAACCTGGCGGGTCTGGAGGTCGAACTGGTTCGAGGCAGCCTGTGCGAGCCCGGCGCCTGCCGCAAGGCCGTCGCCGGCGTGGCCGGGATCTTCCACGAAGCGGCACAAGTCTCCGTGCCGCGCAGCATCGAGGACCCGCTCGCGAGCTACGCAGACCAACGCCCTCGGCACGCTGCAACTGCTCGAGGCGGCGCGCGCGGCGGGCGTGCAGCGCGTCGTCTTCGCCGCGAGCTCGGCCGCCTACGGCAACAGCGAGACGCTGCCCAAGGTCGAGACGATGCTGCCGCAGCCGCTCTCGCCCTACGCCGCGGGCAAGCTCGCCGCCGAGCAGCTCTTGCGCGTCTACGCCAGCGCCTACGGCATGCGCACGGTCAGCCTGCGCTACTTCAACGTCTTCGGTCCGCGCCAGGCCGACGACAGTCCCTACACCGGCGTGATCGCGCTCTTCGTGCGCGCGCTCTTGCGGCGCGAGCAGCCCGTGATCTACGGCGACGGTCTGCAGTCGCGCGACTTCACCTACGTCTCGAACGTCGTCGACGCGAACCTCGCGGCGATGGCGCGCGATCTCGACGAGCCGGGTACGGTGATCAACGTAGGCAGCGGTACGCGCATCACGTTGCGCGAGCTCTACGACGCGCTCTCGGAGGAGCTCGGCGTGAAGCTCGAGGTGCGCCACGCGCCGGCGCGCGCGGGCGACGTGCG
Source organism: uncultured Planctomycetota bacterium (assembly GCA_963829015.1). Taxonomy (GTDB): domain Bacteria; phylum Planctomycetota; class UBA1135; order UBA1135; genus JADJLZ01. Next base: position 1,103,437 of record CAWHGR010000003.1, read on the forward strand.
CGACAGCCTGGCCTCGGTGGAGAAGGCGCGTACGCTCCTTGGCTACGAGCCGCGTGTGGGCTGGCGCGAGGGCCTGAAGCGCACGGTTGCCTGGTACCGCGCGCGCCTTGCCGCTCCGCGGAGTGGCCGCTAGACTGCAGGATTCCCGCAGTCCACGATCGGAACCACCATGACCCTGACCATCGACCACGCGAAGGACCTCGAGCGCCTCCTCGGCCTGAAGAACGTCAGCTACAAGTACGGCCTCTCGAAGGAGGAGCTGTTCCACGAGGCGATCGCGCAACGATCGCGGCCGGGTGCGCAAGGACGGTCCGAGCGAACGAGCAGAAGTGCTACGCCACCAAGCTCGGCGTCAAGGGACCGCTGGTCTACTACACCGACCCCGACTGCACCGGCCGGCGCGTCAAGGACACCTACTCGGTCGCCTGGCCCGAGGTGGTCGACAAGTTCTGGTGGAAGGCCGACATGCAGCAGTACGACCCGGCCAAGTACCAGGGCCTGCTGAAGCGCGTCGTCGAGCACCTGAACGCGAAGAAGGCGACGCTGTACGTCAAGGACGTCTTCGTCGGCGCCGATCCCGAGTTCGCGATCCCGTACCGCTTCGTCGGCGAGTACGCCGCGCACGCGATGTTCGCGCACAACATGTTCCCCAAGGACCTGCCGGGCGTGAAGGACGTCGAGGAGCGGCGCTGGACGATGCTCAACGCGCCGTCGTTCACCTGCGTGCCCGAGCGCGACGGCTGCCGCGCCGAGGCCGCGATCGTGATCGACGTCAAGAACAGGATCTGCCTCGTCGCCGGCCGCGCCGACTACTGCGGCGTGGTCAAGAAGACGATCTTCACCGTCGGCAACTTCCTCCTGCCGCTCGACGGCCGGCTCTCGATGCACTGCTCGGCCAACGTCGGCCCGCGCGGCGACGCCGCGATCCTCTTCGGCCTCTCGGGCACCGGCAAGACGACGCTCTCGGCCGACCCGGACCGGCGCCTGATCGGCGACGACGAGACGATCTGGAGCGACAGCGGTCTGTGCAACCTCGAGGACGGCTGCTACGCCAAGCTGATCGACCTCAACAAGGAAGCCGAGCCCGTGATCGCGGCCGCGCTCTCGAAGCCCGGCACGATCATCGAGAACGTCCCGCCGCTCGAAGGGCAAGAAGATGGACGAGCTCGACCCGCAGCAGCTCGACCTCACCGACAAGTCGATCACCGAGAACACGCGCTTCTCCTATCCGCTCTCGGCCAACCCCAACGTGATGCCGAAGGCGCACGGGCCCGCACCCCGAGACGATCGTGCTGCTCACCGCCGACGCCTTCGGCGTGCTGCCGCCGATCGCGGTGCTCGAGGGCAAGGACGTGATGTACCACTTCGTCTCGGGCTTCACCGCGAAGCTCGCCGGCACCGAAGTGGGCGTGACCGAGCCGCAGGCCGCCTTCAGCGCCTGCTTCGGCGCGCCCTTCATGGCGCACAAGCCCTCGGTCTACGCCAAGCTCCTGCGCGCGAAGATGGAGAAGCACCACGCGCGCTGCATCCTGCTCAACACGGGCTGGAGCGGCGGGCGCTACGGCGTCGGCAAGCGCATCTCGATCAAGGACACGCGCGCGCTGCTCAACGCCGCGCTGAGCGGCCAGCTCGACAAGGTCGAGTGCGAGGTGCACCCGATCTTCAACCTGAAGATGCCCAAGAGCTGCCCGGGCGTGCGACGCGAAGATCCTCAACCCGCGCAACACCTGGACCGACAAGGCGGCCTACGACGAGGCCGCGAACAAGCTGCGCGACATGTTCCGCAAGAACTTCGCCGAGAAGAAGTTCGCGGAACTCGGCATCGAGCCGGTGATGTGACGCGCATGAGCCCTGCCATCGACAACTACAAGGCGGGGCTCGCCTGCTTCGGCAAGAACCAGTTCGCCGAGGCGATCGCCGAGTTCCAGAAGGCGCTCGCCGAACGGCCCGAACTGGCTCGACGCGCTGCACGCGCTGGCGACGGCGCAGAGCAAGTCGGGCGACCAGGACGCGGCGCTGGCGACGATCGCAGCGCGTGATCGCCAGCGATCCGGACGATCCGTTCGCCTACACGAGCCAGTCGATCTTCTACCAGCGCAAGGGCCTGATCCCCGAGGCCGAGAAGGCGCAGGCCCAGGCGCGCATGGCGAGTTGGAAGCAGGACCTGAAGAAGAACCCCAACGCGCCGCCGCCGGATACCGGGACGATCAAGGTCGTGCAGTAGCGGCTCAGGCCTCGGGCGCCTCGTCGATCCCCAGCGCCACTCGCCCCTCGGGCGAGATCTTGTGCGGCCCCCAGGCCGGCTCCCAGACGATCTCGATCTGCACGCCGCTGATGCCCGGGAGCGCGTTGACGCGGCGCTTCATCACCTCGGGGATCGTGCGCGCCTCGGGGCAGGACTGCGAGGTGAGCGTCATCGTCACGTTGCACACACCGCCGTCGGCGAGCTTCACGTCGTAGACCAGGCCGAGGTCCACGATGTTGACCGGGATCTCCGGGTCGTAGACCTCGCGCAGTTCCTTGTAGACATCTTCGATGGTCGGCATGGGGCTCGGTCTCCGTTGGGGGCGAACATTCTAGCCCTTGCGCGCCCGGTCGAGTAGCTCGAGCAGGTCGGGCGGCAGCGGAGCCTCGAGGCGCAGCACCGCTCCCGTGCGCGGATGCGCGAATTCCAGGCGCCAGGCGTGCAATGCGACCCTGCGGCTCTTGAATCGCAGCGTGGCCTCCTTCCCGCGCGCGTACTTGCGCTCGCCGGCGAGCGGGAAGCCCGCGTGGGCTGCGTGCAGCCGGATCTGGTTCTTGCGCCCCGTGACGAGGTCGATCTCGAGCACGCTCGCGCCCGGCAGCGCCTCGAGCGTGCGGTAGCGCGTCTGCGATTTCAGGCCCAGCGCCGAGACGCGCGCGAGCGGGCCGTCCTCGAGGATCGGGAACTGCCACGCGCCCTGCGGCGGGACGGACGGTTCCCTGCGCGAGCGCCCAGTAGGTCTTCTTCACCGCGCGCTCGCGGAAGAGCGCCTCGAGCGCCGCGCGCGTTGCCTCGTCGAAGGCCAGGATCAAGGCGCCCGTGACGTCGCGGTCGAGGCGGTGCACGGGGATGGCTTCGATGCCCGCACGTCCGAGCAGCTCGGGCACGGAGCGCTCGTCGGATGAACGATCGGGAACACTGAGTACTCCGGCGGGCTTGTCCACGACGAGCAGGTACTCGTCGCGGTGGAGGATCGGGACCGAATCGCTCAAGCGCCAGCGAGGGTAGCAGAGTGCCCGCGGGAGGCGGGTTCAGGGGGCCCCGCGGAACTCCAGGCTTGACAGGAGTGAGTCACTTCGCGTTCCGTTGGGGCGAGATGCGCAAACCGCTCGTGATCGTCGAATCGCCCGCGAAGGCCAAGACCATCGCCAAGTTCCTGGGCAAGAACTACGTCGTCGAGGCCTCGATCGGCCACGTGCGCGACCTGCCCGCCCGGGCCGCGGACATCCCCGAGAGCGAGAAGGGCGAAGCCCTGGGCGCGCCTGGGCGTCGACACGGACAAGGACTACGAGCCGCTCTACGTCGTCTCGAAGGAGAAGAGGCCCAAGATCGCGGAGCTCAAGAAGAAGCTCAAGGACGCGAGCGAGCTGTACCTGGCGACGGACGAGGACCGCGAGGGCGAGGCGATCTCCTGGCACCTGCTTGCAGCTGCTGCAGCCCAAGGTGCCGGTCAAGCGCATGGTGTTCCACGAGATCACCAAGAGCGCGATCGCGGCGGCGATCGAGAACTGCCGCGACATCGACGAGAAGCTCGTGGATGCGCAGGAGGCGCGCCGCATCCTCGACCGGCTCTACGGCTACGAGATCAGCCCGATCCTGTGGCGCAAGATCGCGCCCAAGCTCTCGGCGGGCCGCGTGCAGAGCGTGGCCACGCGCCTGCTCGTCGATCGCGAGCGCGAGCGCATGGCCTTCGTGGTCGCCGCCTGGTGGGACGCCAACGTCACGCTCGAGCACAAGGGCAGCGAAGTTCCCGGCCAGCGTGCTGGCCCTCGACGGAAAGACGCTCGCCCAGGGCCGCGACTTCGGCGCGGACGGCAAGCTCGGCCGGGCCGCAAGGTGGTCGTGCTCGACGAGGCGCAGGCCACCAGGCTCGCGGGCGGACTGCAGGGCCAGCCGGCGCTGGTCACCAAGGTCGAGGAGAAGGAGTACTCGAGCAGCCCCAAGCCGCCGTTCACGACCTCGACGCTGCAGCAGGAGGCCGGGCGCAAGCTCGGCATGTCCGCCAAGCGCGCGATGAGCGCGGCGCAGAGCCTGTACCAGAACGGCTTCATCACCTACATGCGCACGGACAGCATCGCGCTCTCGGAGCAGGCGATCCGCGCCGCGCGCACGCTGGTCGAGGAGAGCTTCGGCAAGCAGTACCTGCCCGGCTCGACGCGCACCTGGCAGGGCAAGTCGCGCAACGCCCAGGAGGCGCACGAGGCGATCCGCCCGGCCGGCGAGAGCTTCCGCCACCCCGACGAGGTGCGTGCCGAGGTCGGCGACGACGAGGCGCGCCTGTACGACCTGATCTGGAAGCGCACCGTCGCCAGCCAGATGGTCGACGCGCGCATGAAGAGCGTCGCGGCGAGCTTCGAGTGCGCGCTGGCGAAGGGCGGCAAGGCCGAGCTCGTTGCGCGCGGCCGCACGGTGCTCTTCGACGGCTTCCTGCGCGCCTACGTCGAAGGCCGCGACGAGAGCCGAGGACAAGAGCGACGAGAGAGGAGGCCGTGCTGCCGCCGCTCGCGCAGGGCGACAAGGCGCGCGTGGACAAGGCCGAGCCCGCCGGGCCACGCGACCAAGCCGCCCGCGCGCTACACCGAGGCCGGCCTGGTGCAGAAGCTCGAGGAGCTCGGCATCGGCCGGCCGAGCACCTACGCCTCGATCATCGCAGCGATCATCGACACGTCGGCTACGCAACAAGCGCGGCGCCGCGCTGGTGCCGACACCGCTGGCCTTCGCGCGTCGTCAGCCTGCTGCACGCGCTCGAGCCGCGCCTGATCGACTACTCCTTCACGGCCGAGATGGAGGAGGAGCTCGACCAGATCGCCGAGGGCAAGCTCAAGCGCCGCACCTTCCTCGACCGCTTCTACAAGGGCGACCAGCCCGGCCTGCACGCGCTCGTGACGATGCACGCGCAGTCGATCGACCCCAAGGAGACCTGCACGATCCCGATCGCCGTGCACGAGGGCAAGCCGCTCGTCCTGCGCGTCGGCCGCTACGGACCCTACCTCGACTGGAACGGCCAGCGCGCGAACCTGCCCGAGGGCATCGCGCCCGACGAGATCACGGTCGCCAAGGCGCTCGAGCTGTTCCACGCCTCGAGCCAGGCCGAGGAGCCGCTCGGCCAGGCCGCCGACGGCCAGCCGGTCTACCTGCGCACCGGCCGCTTCGGGCCCTACGTGCAGCTCGGCGACACGCCCAAGGAAGAGGAGAAGCCCAAGACGCGGCGCAAGAAGGGCGATCCGGTCCCCGAGAAGCCGAAGATCAAGCGCGCATCGCTGCTGAAGACGATGTCGCCCAAGACGCTGACGCTCGCGCAGGCGCTGCAGCTGCTCTCGCTGCCGCGCGAGATCGGCCCCGACATCGACGGCCACGTGATCCGCGCGGCGCTCGGCCGCTTCGGTCCGTACCTGATCAAGCAGATCCCCGGCGCGGAGAAGCCCGACTACCGCAACCTGAAGCTCGAGGAGCAGCTCTTCACGACCACGCTGGAGGAGGCGCGCGCGATCTACGCGCAGCCCAAGCGCTCGCGCGGCAGCCGCGGCGCGCCGCCGCCGTTGCGCGAGCTCGGGGTCGATCCGGCGACGAAGCTCGGCATGTCGGTGCGCGACGGGAAGTACGGGATGTACGTCTCGGACGGCGAGACGCACGTGACGCTACCCAAGGACATGAAGCCCGAGGACCTGAAGGTCGAGGATGCCGCGCGCATGCTGGCCGAGAAGCGCGAGGCGGGTCCGGCGAAGAAGAAGAGCACGCGCCGGCGCAAGGCGGGCTAGGGAGCGCGCCGTGATCCACTACGAAGGCCAGCTCTACCGGCCGCCGTCGGAGGCGGAGAGCCTGATCCTGCAGGCCACGATCGGCTGCAGCTACAACCGCTGCACCTTCTGCGCGATGTACCGCGAGAAGCGCTTCCGCGTGCGGCCGCTCGAGGAGCTCGAGCGCGAGATCGCCTGGGCCGCGGCGCAGGCCGGCGAGCACGTGCGCAAGGTGTTCCTGGCCGACGGCGACGCGCTGATCGCGAAGAGCTCGTTCCTGCTCTCGCTGCTCGAACGCCTGCGCGCGGCCTTCCCCGAACTCCAGCGCGTCAGCTGCTACGCCTCGCCGCAGGCGCTGGCCGTGCGCAGCGTGGACGAGATGCGCGCGCTGGCCGAGGCCGGCCTCACGCTCTACTACCTGGGCATCGAGAGCGGGCACGACACGCGTGCTGGCGCGCCTGGAGAAGGGTGTCGACTCGGCCGAGATGATCCGCGTCGCGGGCAAGGCCAGCGAGGCCGGCGTCAAGCTCTCGACGATGATCCTGCTCGGTGCCGGCGGCCGCGCGCTCTCGCAGGAGCACGCGCGCGAGTCGGCGCGCGTGGTCAACGCCATCCAGCCGCGCTTCGTGAGCACGCTGGTGATGACGCCCGTCGAGGGCACGCCGCTCCACGAGCAGGCCGAGCGCGGGGAGGTCGACGAGCTCTCGCCGCTCGAGCTGGCGCGCGAGCTGCAGGGCTTCCTCGCCGGCCTCGAGCTCGAGGGTTCGATCTTCCGCTCGAACCACGCCAGCAACTACCTGGCGCTGGCCGGGTCGCTGCCCAAGGACAAGGCCCGGCTACTGGGCGCGCTCGAGAGCGTGCTGGGCGGACCGAACCTGCCTCGAACGCGGCGACGGCTTCCCTGAACGGCGCGGATGCGCAGAATAGGCGCCTCCCCGAGGACCCCCCGATGCTTCCGATCGTCCGTTCGCGCGCGTGCTGCGCGCTCGCCCTCGCGGCACTCGCCGCTCCCGCCTTCGCCGCGCAGGACCCGCAGCCCTGGGCCGTCAAGGACGTGCGCCTCGAGGCGCGCGACGACGCGCCGCGCAAGACGCTCTTCCTGCGCGACGGCCGCGTGGAGCAGGTGCTCGAGGCCGCTGCGCAGATCCCGGAGGGCATGCGCGTGCTCGACGGACACGGGATGCTCGCGCTGCCCGCCTTCGTCGACGCCTACAGTTTCGCGGGCTGCCCGCCGCTGCAGATCGAGGCGGAGAAGGACCTGCCAGCCAAGGCCGGCTCGGATCTCTACGTCGACATGCGCGAAGCCAACCGCAAGGGCGTCGCGCCGGCGTACCGCGTGGCGCGGACCTTCGCCCTCGACGAGGAGGCGCGCAAGCGCTGGCGCTCGAGCGGCTTCTCGCACCTCCTGAGCGCGCCGCACGGCGAGCTGCTCTCGGGTTCCAGCGCGCTGGTCTGCACGCGCACGCTGGCCAGCCGCGACGCGATCGTGCGCCCGGTCGTGTTCGACCACGCGAGCTTCGACTGCAGCGGCCCGGGCTATCCCGGCACGCTGATGGGCGCCTTCGCGCAGCTGCGCCAGGTCTTCTTCGACGCGCGCTGGGCGGCCGAGCTCGGAACGCGTGCCGAGCAGGGCAAGGCCGGCCCGCGTCCGCCCTTCGACCCGGACCTCGACGCGCTGCTGCCCATGCTCGACCGCAAGCGCCGCGTGGTCTGCGCGGCGGAGACGGCGGCCGACATCGAGCGCTGGCTGCGCCTCGCGGACGAGTTCTCGCTCGACATCGCCATCGCCGGCGGACGCGAGGCCTGGAAGCGCGCGGCGCTGCTCGCGCAGCGCAAGATCCCGGTGCTGCTGACGCTCGAATGGGGCGACGAACCCGAGGATCCGCACGCCAAGGACAAGGAGAAGGAGAAGGACAAGCCCGGCGAAGCCAAGCCCGAAGAGAAGAAGCCCGAAGAGAAGAAGGCCGAGGAGAAGAAGGCCGAGGAGAAGAAGGCCGAGGAGGCCAACTGGAGCTACACGCTGCCGCTGCGCGTGCGCGAGGAGCGCCGCCGCCTCTGGGAGGCAGATCGCGACGGCGCGAAGAAGCTCGCCGAGGCCGGCGTGCCGTTCGCGTTCGGGACTGGCAAGGGCGCGCCCAAGGAGCTCCTCGAGCACGTGCGCACGCTGGTCGAGAAGGGCCTGCCCGCCGACAAGGCGCGTGCGGGACTCAGCAGCGGCGCTTCCGCGCTGCTCGGCACCGGCGAGCGCCTCGGTTCGCTGCAGCCCGGCGCCGGCGCGAACCTCGCGCTCTGGACCGCCGACCCGCTGCAGGACAAGGAGGCGAAGATCGGCTGGCTGTTCGTCGAGGGCTTCGTGCACGAGTTCGAACGCGACTCGAAGGAGCTGCAGGGCAAGCCCGCCGACGGCCTCGACGCCAGCGGCGACTGGACCTTCACCTTCGAGCGCCCCGAGACGCCGCCTGGCCTCGGCCAGCTGACGATGAAGCCCGACGGCGCGCTCACGGCGTCGCTGCACGTGCGCCTCCCGGGCGCCGAGGCCGAACAGGTGATCGAGCTCGCGGGCAAGGTGGCGGGCAAGAAGCTGCACCTCGAAGGGCGGCTCTCGCTGGGCCGCTTCGAGCTCAGCGTGTCGCTCGACGGGACGGTCGAGGGGGACACGCTCAAGGGCGTCACGCGCTGGAAGGGCTCGGAGAACGAGGACACGGTGAAGTTCAGCGCCACGCGCAAGCCCAAGCAGGAAGGGGTGCGCTGATGTCCACGCGCTTCTCGATCCTGGTGCTCGCGCTGGCCCTGCTCGGCGGAGCCGTGCGCGGCGCGGACGATCACCCGAGCGAGCTCGACGCGGACCGCAAGCCCAAGCTGCACACCGGCGGCTCGTGCGTGATCCGCAACGTCGTGATCCACAGCGCGGTCGCGCCCGCCACGCACGGCGACGTGCTGGTCAAGGACGGCAAGATCGCGGCGCTGGGCAAGGTCGACGCGCCCGCGGGCACGCTCGAGATCGACGGCGGAGGGATGCATCTCGCGCCCGGCGTGGTCGACTGCCACTCGCACATCGCCATCGAGGGCGACGTCAACGAGGGCACGGTCTCGATCAGCGCCGAGGTGCGCATCGCCGACGTCGTCGATGCCGAGGACGTCTCGATCTGGCGCGCCCTCTCGGGCGGCGTGACGACCGCGCGCCTCTTGCACGGCTCGGCCAACACCATCGGCGGCCAGGACGAGGTGATCAAGCTCAAGTGGGGGCGCACGGCCGACGAGCTGCGCTTCAACGCCGGTCCGCGCGGCATCAAGTTCGCGCTGGGCGAGAACCCCAAACGCTCCAACGGCGGCAGCCGCGGCCAGCGCTTCCCCTCCTCGCGCATGGGCGTCGAAGCGGTCTTCGAACGCGCGTTCGCGCGCGCGCGCGAGTACATGGCCGAGTGGAAGACGTACGCCGAGCGCAAGCAGCGCGGCGAGGATCCCGCGCCGCCGCGGCGCGACCTGCGCCTCGACGCGCTCTCGGGCGTGCTCAAGCGCGAGATCCTGGTGCATTCGCACTGCTACCGTGCCGACGAGATCGTGATGCTGCTGCGCGAGTCGCAGCGCTTCGGCTTCAAGATCGCGACGCTGCAGCACGTGCTCGAGGGCTACAAGGTCGCGCAGGAGATGGCCGAGGCCGACGTCGGCGGCTCGACCTTCAGCGACTGGTGGGCCTACAAGATCGAGGCCTACGACGCGATCCCGCAGAACGCGGCGCTGATGGACGAGGCCGGCATCTGCTCGTCGGTCAATTCCGACTCGGCCGAGATGATGCGCCACCTGTACGAAGAGGCCGCCAAGTCGGTGCGCTATGCCGGAATGGACCCCGTGCGCGCGCTGGCGCTGGCGACGCTCAACCCGGCGAAGCAGCTCGGCCTCGACGAGCGCATCGGCTCGATCGAGGCCGGCAAGGACGCCGACCTGGTGCTGCTCAACGGCGATCCGCTCTCGTCGCTGGCGCGCGTGCAGTGGACCATGGTCGACGGCGAGATCGAGTTCGAACGCCGCGACGCCTTCGAGCTCGACGCCCGCCCGCCAGAGGTCCAGCCGCTCGTCGAGGGTCCCGCCCCCGACTTGGCGCTCTCGGGCGACCTGCTGGCGATCACCAACGCCGTGTTGCACCCGATCACGGGCCCGGAGATCCCGAAGGGCACGCTGCTGATCACCGGCGGGCACATCCTGGCGCTGGGTGCCGAGCTCCCGATCCCTGCCGGTGCGCGCACGATCGACGCGGCTGGCCGGCACGTCTACCCGGGCCTGATCGCGCTCGATACCAACGTCGGCCTGCTCGAGATCGGCTCGGTGCCCGCAACCGACGACCAGAGCGAAGCCGGCGGCAACCAGCCCGACGTGCGCACCGCGGCCTCGGTCAACGCGGACTCGGCGCACATCGGCGTGACGCGCACGAATGGCATCACGCGCGCGCAGACCGCACCGCAGGGCGGCGGGCCGCTGCTCGGCCAGTCGGCGCTGATGCGCCTTTCCGGGGACACCTGGGAGGAGATGCTCACGCTCGACCGCGACATGCTGCACGTGCGCTTCCCGCACGTCGCCAACGAGGACAAGGCCGGCAAGGAGGCCAAGGACCCCGAGGAGCTCGAGCCGCTGCGGCGTTCCTTCGAGGAGGCGCGCGAGTACGGCCGCCTGCGCGACCTCGCGCGCGACGGCAAGGCCGCCATGCCCGAGTTCGACCCGCGCCTGGAGGCGCTGGTGCCCTTCGCACGCGGCCAGAAGTCCGTCGCGCTGCACGCCTCGAACGCAGCGACCATCCTGCGCGCGCTGCGCTTCGCGAAGGACCTGAAGCTCAAGGCCGTGCTCTACGGTGCGGCCGAGGGCTGGAAGGTGGCCGACGCGATCGCGCGCGAGAAGGTCCCCGTGGCCGTCGGCCCCGTGCTCGCGCTGCCCGGCTCGCGCGAGGATCCCTACGACGCCTGCTACGCCAACCCGGCCGTCCTCGCGCGCGCGGGCGTGCCGCTGGCGATCACCGCCGCCAACGACGAAAACACGCGCAACCTGCCGTTCCACGCCGCGATGGCCTGCGCCTTCGGACTGCCGCACGAGGAGGCGCTGCGCGCGATCACGTACTACCCGGCGCGCATCCTGGGCATCGAGAAGGACTTCGGCAGCCTGGCGCCGGGCAAGGTCGCCGACGTGATCGTGACCTCGGGCGACGTGCTCGAAGCGACCAGTACGGTCGACTACGTATTCATCGACGGCGTCCAGCAGCCGCTCGCCAACCGCCAGACAGGACTGTACGAGCGCTATCGCGCACGGATGCTGGCCTGGAAGGCCGCCAAGCGGCCTGCGGCACCCCGCTGAGGGCCGGAATCAGACGCGTGCGAAGAACAGCACGGTCATCGCGAACCCGATCCAGAGCACGAGTCCCAGGATCCGTTCGGCCCGTTGGGACTTCCTGACACGAGATTCTCGTTCGAGGACGGCCACTTGGGCGTTGCGAGTTGCGGCGTCGAGCATCGGATTCTCCCAGCGCCCGGGATAGCGGGGCGCGCGAGTTGGGATACACACTCTCTCCTGTCAGGGGGAAGTCCTCGACAGAAGAAGTACAATCGTAGTCGTCCCGCCCCGTCCGGTCCATTGTTCCCGCCCGAGAGGACTGCATGTCGTCCAAGGAAGTCGAGGTGACCTGTCCGTGCTGCACGGCGCGACTGACGGTCGACGTGCGGACCGGGCAGGTGCTGAAGCGGCAACTGCCGGCGAAGGAGGGAGCCGGCGAGCCTGCGAAGGACGCGTGGGAGTCCGCGCAGGACCGTGTGCGCGAGCGCTCGGTCGAAGGAAAACGCAAACTCGAGAGCGCCCTCGACTACGAGCGCACCAAGGAGGCGCGCTTCGACGAACTGTTCAAGAAGGCGACCGAGAAGCGCGCCCGGAAGCCCGAAGCCGAGTAGCTAGTCGCCGGTCTCGTCCAGCAGGTCGTCGACCCGGCCCTCTCTGAGCACGCGGATGTGGTTGGCCACCTTGGCCATCAAGCGCGGGTAACGCATGCGCGCGGCATCCGGGCTCAGCCCGAGTTCCTGCCCGATCTCGTCCCAGCTGTATTCCTCGATCTCTCTCAGACGGACGAGTTCACGGTCCTGCTCGTCCTTGAGGAACTCCAGCGCGATGCGTGCGTAGGCGCGTACCTCGGCTTGCCGCTCGGCAGACGCCGCGGCAAGGTCCGGTGGCGGCGACGCGCGGCTTCCCGCGCGCAGGTCGACGACGGAGTCCCCGAACGAGGCGCGCGTCGTGTTGCGGCGTGCAGTTGCCGGCGAGCTGACGTCGTTGCGCAGTCGGTTCAGCACGATCTTGCACATGAGCCGCAGGAACTGTGCGCCGTTGTCCGGAATGGTGGGCGGCAGGTAGTCCAGCATGCGCAGGAACGTGCCCTGGACCAGGTCCATCGAGTCCTCCTCCCGGCGCAGGCCCCGGAACTCGCGATCGAGCTTCGATCTCACGTACGCGTGCAGTGCGTCGAGGTGCCGAGTGAGCAGTTCCTCGAGCGCGGCGCGGTCGCCCTGGTACCAGCGCCGAAGCAGCTCCACGGTGCTTTCGCGCGGAGCGGGCGTGTCAGAAGCCCCAAGGGATATCGCGTCCATTAGCTTGGCCATGGGGGGCAGCCGCACAAGCGTCGTGCCGGGGCCCAACACCCCGCCTCGGCCCTCCAAGGGCACTCAGCTGACCAGATCCTGGACGATTCGTCCAATCGAGCCGCCCCGACCGGCGGCTGTGCCACTCCCGAGACCTGAATTCCTGTTCGGTCGGGCTGCGCCGCTTTCTTCATGGGTAGTGATCCCCGTCCTGGCCTCGCCGACAAGAATTCTCCCCTGCCAGCGCGTGGAGCACGGATGCTTCCCCCTCGAGAAGACGTGCCATGCAGCTCCAAGCCATTTCGATCGCCGCCTGGGAACTGACCCGTGACCTGCGGCGCCTTGCTGCGGTCCTTCCGCGCCGCCTGATCCTGCCGAAGACTCGCTGCCGTGCGCCTCAGCAGCCGTGGAGGCTCTGCGTCCCGCCCGGCGTTCCGGATGCGTTGCCCTTCGCGTACCGCTACGAGGAGCCCGGGACCGTCGACGCGATCGGGCCCAGGGTGCCTTAGGCGCCGAGTCGCACGACGCGCAGGCGCAGGCTGTTGAGCACGACCGCGATGCTCGAGCAGGCCATCGCCGCTCCGGCCCATTGCGCGTGCACCTGCAGCGGGATCCAGCGCTCGAGCACGCCCGTCGCGAGCGGCAGCGCGGCCAGGTTGTAGGCGAAGGCCCAGACGAGGTTCTGGCGGATCACGGCCAACGTCCTGCGCGAGAGGGCCAGCGCGCGCGGTACGAGCCGCAGGTCCTCGCGCAGCAGCGCCGCGTCGGAAGCCTGGATCGCGATCTCTGCGCCGCGGCCCAACGCCATTCCGGTCCACGCAGCCCCGAGCGCCGCCGCGTCGTTGATGCCGTCGCCGACGAAGAGCAGGCCGGGCCGGCCTGCAAGGGCCTGCGCCTTCTGCTCGGGCGAGAGCTCGCCGTGCGCCTCTCCGACGCCGAGCGCGCGCGCCGTGCGCGCGACGGCCGCGCCGTGGTCGCCGGAGAGAATCTCGAGCGCCAGCCCCTGCCTCTGCAACTCGGCCAGCGCCGGTGCTGCGCTCGGCCGTGCGGCGTCGTGGAAGCCGAGCAGGCCGGCGAGCCGGCCGTCGAGCAGCACCACGACGAGGCTCAGGCCCTCTGCGCGCAGGGGCGCGGCGAGCGGCTCGAGGGGCGCTGCCTCCAGCCCGCGTGCGAGCGCCGCGCGCGGGCTGCCGATCCACAGCGAGCGTCCCGCCACGCGTCCCTCGACGCCCGCCCCCGGCTGAGCGCGGAACTCCTGCGCTCGCGCGAAGGAGAGGCCGCGGCGCTCGGCCTCGGCGACCAGCGCGCGCGCCAGCGGCTGCTCGCTCCAGCTCTCGACCGCCGCGCACAGGGCCAGCAGCTCGTCCTCCGCGGGTTCGCTGCCGGGGCGAGCGATGCTCACGAGTACCGGCCGGCCGGCCGTGAGCGTCCCGGTCTTGTCGAAGACAACCCTTTCGACGCGGGCGAGCCGCTCGAAGACCTGCGCGTCGCGCACCAGCACGCCTTCCTTCGCGGCGCGGCCCGTGGCGGCCACGATCGCCATCGGCGTCGCCAGACCGAGCGCGCAGGGACAAGCGATCACGAGCACGGCGACGGCGTGACCTGCGGCGGCGCTCCAGCCGCTGCCGGTGACGAGCCAGCCGGCGAGCGTCGCGAGCGCGAGACCGAGCACGACCGGCACGAAGACGGCACTGACGCGGTCCGCGAGGCGCTGGATATCGGCGCGCGAGCCTTGCGCGCGGCGCACGGCCTCGGCGATGCGCCCGAGCGAGGAAGCGCTGCCGACGGCCGTGGCGGTCAGCGTCAGGGCGCCGTCGAGCGCGAGGCTGCCGGCGCGCAGCGTGTCGCCCGGGCCGTGCTCGACGGGGAAGCTCTCGCCCGTCCAGTGCGACTCGTCGAAGTTCGCGCTGCCTTCGAGGATCGTCCCGTCCACCGGCACGCGCTCGCCCGGCCGTACCAGCACCAGGCTGCCCGCGCGCAGTTCCTCGAGCGCGACCTGCTGCTCGACGCCGCGGCGCAGGACGCGCACCCTGGGCGGCGCGAGGTCGAGCAGCGTGCGCAGCGCGTCGCCCGCGCGGCGCCTCAGGCGCGCCTCGAGCCAGCGGCCGAGCAGCACGAAGCCCAGCACGATCGAGGCGTCGCTGGCGTGCAGCCCGCCGTGCTCGTGCGCGCCGGCGACGAAGGCGCCAGCGAGCGCGCTGAGCCAGGCGGCGCTCGTCCCGAGCGAGACGAGCGTGTTCATGTCGGGCGCGCGTTGCAGCAGGGCGCGCAGGCCCATGCGGTGGATGCGCAAGGCCGCGAAGAGCTGCACCGGGGCGCAGAGCAGTGGGCCGAGCCAGGCGGGCTGCATGGGCGCGAGCAGGGCGGCCGCGCTGAAGACCAGTGCGACCACCAGCTCGAGCGCGAGCCGCCGGGCCTCGCGCTGCTCGGCCGCCTCGGCGTACTCGAGATCGGCCTGGATGCCGCGGCCGCCGAGCTCGCCGTCGGGCACGTCGTAGCCCAGCGGCCGCAGGTGCGCCTGCAGGACCGCTGTCCCGACACGCGCCGGATCGAACTCAAGCGTCGCCGTGCGCGAGCCGAAGTTGACCTCCGCATGTCCCACGCCAGGCAGGGCGCGCAGGGTCTTCTCGACCTTGGCGGCGCAGGCCTGGCAACTCATGCCCGAGACGGGCACCTGGACCTTCGACTCGCTGCTCGCGGGCGCACTCATGGCTTGGAACGCAGGCCATGGATTGTGGACCCGCGCAGTCCCCGGAGATAGGGTCCGCGGTCCGCGAACCAGGAACCCCATGACCGAGAGCCGCTTTCGCCCCGTCAAGGCGTACAAGAACGAGTCCTTCATCGCCAGCTCCGACGCGCGGCCGCTGCGCATCCTGGCCGAGTACGTCGAGCCGCAGACGCGCTTCCGCGAGCTGCGCGTGCGCGACACGATCGTGTTCTTCGGCTCGGCGCGTTTCGTCTCGCGCGAGACGGCCGAGGCGGAGGTCGCGGCCGCGCGCGCCGGCAAGGGCGACCTGGCGCGCGCCCAGATGCACCTCAAGACCTCGCGCTACTACGAGGACACGCGCCAGCTGGCCTTCCGCCTGACCGAGTGGTCGAAGAACCTGACCGAGTCCGAGCGGCGCTTCGTGGTCTGCTCCGGCGGCGGGCCGGGCATCATGGAGGCCGCCAACCGCGGCGCCTCGGAGGCCAAGGGCGAGAACATCGGCCTCAACATCTCGCTGCCCTTCGAGCAGTCGGAGAACCCCTACATCACGCGCAGGCTGGCCTTCGAGTTCCACTACTTCTTCATGCGCAAGTTCTGGTTCAGCTACCTCGCCAAGGCGATGGTGGTCATGCCCGGCGGCTTCGGGACCTTCGACGAGTTCATGGAGGTCGTGACGCTGGTGCAGACGCTGAAGATCAAGAAGCACCTGCCGATCGTGCTCTTCGGCACGGAGTACTGGGAGAAGGTCGTGCACTTCGACCCGATGGTCGAGTACGGCACGATCAGCCCGGAGGATCTCAACCTGTTCTACCGCACGGACTCGGTCGACGACGCCTACGACTACGTCGTGCGCGAGCTCGAGTCGCACGTGCTGGGCAAGAACGACAACACGACCGGCTACATGGCCGACGCGCCCTGAGGCGCCCGCTCAGGGCGCCGCGTCGACGCTGGTGTGGTCGTGCACGATGCGCCAGCCCTGCGGCAGGCGCTTCAAGAGCAGCGTGAACAGGCCGCCCAGCGCCGGCTTGGAGCCGAAGGTCAGGTTCCAGCGCCCGCGCGCGAGCGCCACGCTCTCGCCCAGCGGCTCGACCTCGACCGCGGAGTACTCCAGGTGGCCCATCTCGGCGCCCTCGGACTTGTAGCGCCGCGTGTAGCGCTCGAGCACCGCGTCGTAGCCGCGCGTGATGCTGCCCTGCGAGTAGAAGGTCAGCTCGGGCGCGTGCCAGTAGCCGGCGTCCATGAACGCGTCGACCTCGCCGCGATTCCAGGCCGCGCACTGCGAGCGCAGCACGGCCAGCACCTCGCCGGTCGCGCGCTCCTCGGCGGACAGGCGCGCCGAGGCGTTCATGGGCGTGACGACGTCGCGGCCGGCGCTCGAGGCCGTGGTGCTCTTGCAGCCGCCGAGCGTGAGGAGCGTGAGAACGAGGACGGGAACGAGAGTGCGCATGTGCCTACTTGTCTCCACCGATGTAGCCAAGACCCTTCATCTTCTGCAGCGCCGCCGGGTCCTTGGCTGTGCGTGCTTGTTCTTCGACGCGTTTGCGGATCGCGAGCATGACCTCCGAGTTGGGGAAGGCCTTGACGCCGGCGTCCATCACGTCGATCGCCTCGGTCGTGCGGTCGCGGCGCAGGAACTCGCTGACCATGGCCCCGTACTGGCCCTCGTTCACGCTGGCAGCCTGCGCCTTGGCGAAGACCAGGAACTGGTCGCGCGCCTGCACGGGCTCGCCGCGCACCAGCGCCTGGAAGAGGCCCAGGCTGGCGCGCAGGTAGTCGGGATCGCCGGGCTTGAGCTCGGCGAGCGCCTGCTCGAAGCAGTCGCGCGCCTTGGGCGAGTCGCCGGACGCGAGGGCGCTCGCTCCCGCGTCGGTCAGAGCCCGGGGATCCGCCGGCCCGCAGGCGGGGGCGAGGAGGGGCAGGAGCAGCAGGAGGGTCCGGGGCCGCATCGGGTTCGTCCAGTCTGATGGATGGCTCAAATCCTAACCAGCCATGAGCTTGCAGAAATGCAAGAACCTGGAACCGGAGACCTCGTGGCCGCCTCCCTCAGGGTCGCGGAGTATCCTCGGAGGCTCACTCCCCCGGCCCCCCGAGTACCTGCATGGGACTGTTCGACTTCCTCAAGCCCAAAGCCGCTCCCGCCCCCGGGCCGCGGCCCCATGCCGGCCCGCAGCGCCCCGATCCGCTGGCCGAGAACAACTTCCTGATCGTGATCCTCGACTCGTGCCGCTTCGACACGTTCGTCGAGGCGCAACCGAAGTCGATCCTCAAGCTCGGGCCGCTCGAGAAGCGCTGGAGCTACGCCTCCTGGACCGCGCCCTCGCACTACAACCTGCTGACCGGTCTCCTGCCGCACACCAGCCCGCCCAACGTCTACGCCTCCGACTACTACAAGGAGGACTTCTTCAACTACAACCAGCGCCTCGGCGCCAAGGGCATCGAGTTCGGCAAGATGGTGCCGGCGCTCTGGCTGCCGGGCCTGCTGCGCAACACGCTCGGCTACACGACGCACGCGCGCGTCTCGCTGCCCGTGCTCAACCCCAAGACCGGCATCAACCGCGACTTCGACAGCTTCCAGCTGATGGACAAGCACAACGACATGCGCTCGATGCTGCCCACGCTGAAGTTCGACGATGCGCGCCCGAGCTTCTACATGCTCAACGTGGGGGAGACGCACTACCCCTACGCCAGGCCCGACGAGGACGCCTCGATGTGGCCGCGCATCAGCGGCGTCAACGGCGTCTTCAAGGCGCTCGACAGCGCCGATGGACGCGCAGGGCAACCTGATCAAGGCCGTGGACGCGCCGCAGTTCTTCGACCAGACGAAGCTCGACCAGCTCAAGGCGCGCCAGGTCGACGCGCTGCGCTACCTCGACGGCGTCTTCACCGAACTGTGGGACCTCGTGCCCAAGAACACGCACGTGATCGTCACGGCCGACCACGGCGAGCTCTTCGGCGAGTCGGGCTACTTCGGCCACGGGCCGATCATGCACGAGAAGTGCTTCGAGGTGCCCTTCCTCGAGGGCAAGCTGCGCTGAGATGGGCGAGCGCGGCTTCATCCTCTGGTTCACGGGCCTCTCGGGCGCGGGCAAGAGCACGCTGGCCGAGCACGTCGGCCAGCGCCTGAAGGAACTCGGCCACAAGGTCGAGATCCTCGACGGCGACGAGGTGCGCGACAACCTCTCGCGCGGCCTGGGCTTCTCCAAGGAGGACCGCGACACCAACATCCGCCGCATCGGGTTCGTCGCCAACCTGCTCGCGCGCAACGGCGTCGTCGCGATCACGGCCGCGATCTCGCCCTACCGCGAGGTGCGCGACGAGTGCCGCGCCAAGGCGCAGGCGCCCTTCGTCGAGGTCTTCGTCGACGCGCCGCTGGCGCTGGTCGAGCAGCGCGACGTGAAGGGCCTCTACAAGAAGGCGCGCGCGGGCAAGGTGGCGCAAATGACGGGCGTCAGCGATCCCTACGAGCCGCCGCAGAAGCCCGAGGTCGTGCTGAAGACCGGCGAGGAGCCGGTCGAGGCCTCGGCCGAGCGCATCTTCGGGTATCTGCGCGGACGCGGACTGGTGCGCTGAGGGCTCCGTTTGTCAGCGACACCCTGCGTGCTATCCTCGCTCGCGGAGTCATCTCCCTGGCCCGCTCGCGTGCTCCGCTCTTCGTCGCCTGCCTCGTTTGCGCGCTGCTCGTCGCGCTGAGATTCTGCGCGCGAGCCTCGATTGCGCGCGAGGGTGCTCTCTCGTCTGCCGGCAACCTGCAGGACCTGCCGCAGTCGAAGGCCCCGGAGGTGCTGCTCGAGAGTCAAGCGGATGACCGACGCCGTGGCCAGCTTCTCGGACAGGACTCGCAGGGGACCGGGACGAATCCGCTGCTCGTGCGCGGACGCGTCCTCGACAACTTCGGCCTGGCACTCGCCGGTGCCAGCGTGATCGTCACCGACGTGAGCGGCGACAGCCCTGAGTACCGGCGCTGCTCGACGGAAGCGGACGGCTCCTTCGAGGCGCTTGCAGACTGGAAGGCGGAGCAACTCGTCGTGCACGCCGCACACGCGGAGTGCTGGAACACGGTGCGCGTGCCTGTGGCTCGAGGCCTGGACGGGCTCGAACTGAGGCTCGAGCGCTTCGGTTCCTTGTTCGGCGTCCTCGCGACACGCAATGACGACCCGCTGCCGGATCTCAGCCTGAGGCTCATGAACGAGGACAAGCAGTTGTGCGCGGACTCGTTCTGGCCGTTTCGAACCAACAGCGGCGCAGTGCTGAAGAGTGCCCCCGGCTCGGTCAGCTGCGAGCTCGACGGATCATTCGCGATCCGGTCGCTACCTCCAGGCCGCTACAGCCTCGAGGTGCGCGGGACCGATGGAGCCGGGGTGCTCGCGCGCACGCCCGAGATCCAGGTCCTCGCGGGCCAGCGCTGTTCGAGTGCGGAATGCAATCCACTGCTTCTCTACCAGCCCGGTCCGGTCACGCTTGCGCTCGCTGTCCCGTCCCTTCCGCGCCTCGACGACAGCTTCAAGCTGTATGTCGCCCTCTGGTTCGCGCCCGAGGGCACGATGCCCATGCCGAGTGTCGAGTTCCGGGAGTGCCCGATCGGACAGTCCTTCCCCCGGCTGGATGTTCCCGCGGACGCCGACGGCCCGCTCATTCCTTCTGCGCGGGTGTGGCCAGGGAGCGGGGCGAAGATCTCGCTGCCCCAGTCGGGGCGCTACCAGTTGCTCTGGTACTTCGACCGCACCGACACCGCGAAGGGGCTGCGCCTTTTCGGGCCGGTCAACAGTGCGCGGTGCCAGTACGTCGAAATCGTCCCCTGGGCTACCGAGCTGCAGCTGGACCTCGACGAGGCCCAACTCAAGCAGCTCTCTCCGCCATGAGTGTCGCGCTCCCCGCGGCTATACTCGCGGCTTCAGCCCGGCCTCAGCCCGGACGATAGAGCCAAGGCCCGTTCGGGAAGTCCTTTCCCGCGGCGCTGGCTCGCCCCAGACCCATCGATGACCCAGCGCCGAACGACCCTGCGCCTCGTCGCTCTCGGCGTGGTCGCGCTCGCGCTCTTCGCGCCACCGGCGCACGCCTACATCGGGCCGGGCGCGGGCATCGCGTTCGCCGGCACCGGGTTGGCGCTCGTCGGGACTTTCCTGATGGCGATCGGGATCGTGCTCACCTGGCCGATCAAGGCCGCCTGGCGGCTGGTGACGCCCGTGCGCCTGCGGCCCGCGAAGGCAAGACGCGTGGTCGTGATCGGGCTCGACGGCTTCGATCCGGGGCTGGCGCGCGAGTACATGCAGCAGGGCCTCTTGCCGAACTTCACGAAGCTCGCGCAGGACGGCTGCTTCCACGAGCTCGCGACCGCCTGTCCGTCGATCTCGCCCGTCGCCTGGTCGACGTTCACGACCGGCGTCGACGCGTCGCGGCACAACATCTACGATTTCCTCACGCGCGATCCGTGCAGCTACGCGCCCGTGCTCAGCTCGAGCGAAGTCGGCACGCTGCCGCGCACGCTCAACCTGGGCCTGGCGCAGATCCCGATCGGAAGGCGCGTGTTCTACCGGCTGCTGCAGAAGAGCCAGCCGTTCTGGAAGCTGCTGGGCGAGAGCCGCATCTGGTCCTCGATCATCCGCGTGCCGATCACGTTCCCGCCGCAGCCGTTCAAGAACGGCACGCTGCTCTCGGGCATGTGCGTGCCCGACATCCAGGGTACGCAGGGCTCGTTCGCGTTCTACTCGACGCGCGAGCGCTCCAAGGACAAGAAGATCGGCGGCCAGCAGTTCGTCGTCGTGCTGCGCAACGGGAAGATCGAGTCGAACCTGATCGGGCCGCCGGGCAGCGACGGACAGCCGTTGCGCTGCCCGTTCACGGTCGAGCTGCCCGATTCGAAGGTCGAATTCCGCGAGGCGAAGGGCAAGGTCAAGCTGACGCTCGGCCGCGAGACGGTCGAGATCGGCCTCAAGGAGTACACGCCCTGGCTGAAGGCCGATTTCGCCGGCATCTCGGGCATCGTGCGCTTCTACGTGCAGACCTGGGACAAGGACTGCTTCGAGCTCTACGCGACGCCGGTGCAGATCGATCCGGAGGCGCCGGCGATGCCGATCAGCCAGCCGTTCGTGTACTCGATCTACCTGGCGAAGCTGCTCGGGCCCTTCGGCACGCTGGGCCTCGCCGAGGACACCTGGGCGCTCAACGAGCGCGTGATCGACGAGCAGGCCTTCCTCGACCAGGCCTGGCTGTACTTCGAGGAGCGCAAGCAGCAGCTCTGGGACGTGCTCGAGCACACGCAGCGCGGCTTCGCGACGGTGGTCTTCGACACCAGCGACCGCATCAGCCACATGTTCTGGCGCACGCTCGACAGGTCGCACCCGGCCAACGCGGGCAAGGAGCTCGAGCGCTGGACGCGCGTGATCCCCGAGACGTACAAGCGCATGGACGAGCTCGTCGGCGAGGTGCGCGCGAAGCTCGGCGACGATCCGGACACGGTGCTGATGGTGATCAGCGACCACGGCTTCACGAACTTCCGGCGCGGCGTCAACCTGAACACCTGGCTGCGCAACGAGGGCTACCTGGTGCTGAAGGACGGCGCCGAGACCTCGGGCGACTGGTTCGAGAAGGTCGACTGGTCGAAGACGAAGGCCTTCACGCTGGGCTTGACTGGTCTCTTCATCAACCGCGTCGGGCGCGAGAAGCAGGGCATCGTGGCGTCCGGGCCCGAGCTCGAGGCGCTGTGCAAGGAGCTCAAGGCGAAGCTCGAGGCGCTGCGCGACCCGCAGGACGGTGCGCCCGTGATCAAGGAGGCCTTCCTGACGCGCGCGATCCACTCCGGACCCTACGCGGATGCGGCGCCCGAGCTCCTGATCGGGTACCACAAGGGCTACCGCCACTCCTGGGAGTGCGCGACCGGCTCCGTGACGAAGGACGTGATCATCGACAACACGCGCTCGTGGTCCGGCGACCACTGCGTCGACCCGCGCCTCGTGCCGGGCGTCTTCTGGTGCAACCGCCGCATCGCGAGCGAGGCGCCGGCGCTGATCGACATGGCGCCGACCGTGCTCGACCTCTTCGGCGTGCCGGTCCCGGCCTACATGCAGGGACACGCGCTCTTCGAGAGCGCGGCGGTGCGCGCATGAGGCTCCCGCGCTGGACGGTCTGGCCCGCGCTCGGGATCCTGTTCGCATTCGCGATCCCGGGCGTGCCCTGGCACAGCACCGAGGCGAAGCGCTCGCCGCGGGTCGTCGTGCTCGGCATCGACGGGCTCGATCCCGATCTGCTGGCGCAGGTGATCGCGGACCATCCCGATCGGATGAAGAACTTTGCCGCGCTGGTGAAGGAAGGCGGGCTGAATCGTCTGCAGACTTCGACCCCGCCGCAGAGCCCGGTCGCCTGGTCGAACTTCATCACCGGCCTCGATCCGGGCGGCCACGGGATCTTCGACTTCATCCACCGCGATCCCGTGACGCGCGAGGTCGCGACGTCGGTCACCAGGCCGCAGAATCCGGCGAGCATCGGCCTGGGGGCCTACCAGCTGCCACTGGGCGGCGACGTCGAGTCGAACCGTTCGGGCAAGGCCTTCTGGGAGATCCTGGCCGAGCACGGCGTGTGCGCCGACGTCTGGCGCGTGCCGGCGAACTTCCCGGTCACGCCCTCCAAGGGCTGGTCCTTCTCCGGGATGATGACGCCCGCGATCGACTCGGCCTACGGCAAGTATCACCTGTTCACGACCGTCCCGGACGCCAACTCCGTCGCGGGCAGCGGCAAGATCGAGTTCGTGCAGCGCTTCGGCAACCGCCTGACGCTGCGCCTGCCCGGGCCGCCGAATCCGTTCCTCAAGAACGAGGAGCGTGTCACGCTCCCGATCGAGGTTTCGATCGACCCGCAGGCGGGCGCCGCAGTGCTGCAAGTCGGCGAGCAGCCGCTGGTGCTGAAGCCCGGCCAGTGGAGCGAGTTCGTGCCGGTCTCCTTCCCGCTGCTCAAGGGCGCCTCCAGCGTCGCCGGCAGCGTGCGCTTCTACCTGCGCGCGCTCGAGCCCTTCGAGCTTTACGCCTCGCCGGTCAACATCGACCCGCTGGCCCCGGTCACGCCCGTCTCCGCGCCCAAGGACGCCAGCGCGACGGTCGCCAGGCGCATCGGCCGCTACTACACGCAGGGCATGCCCGAGGACGTCAACGCGCTCAAGGACCAGGCGCTGACCGACGCGGAGTTCATGCAGCAGTCGAACCTCGTGCACGACGAGGGCGCGCGCATGCTCGACTTCGCGCTCGCGCGCTGGAACGCGAACGCACAGGGCGGCTTCCTGTTCTTCTACTTCTCGGGCGTCGACCTGTGCTGCCACATGATGTGGCGCCACGACGACGCGCAGCACCCGTTCCACGACGAGCGCTTCGCCGCAGGCCCCGACGAGGAGTGGACGCACCGGCCGGGCAGCACCTGGCGCGAGGCGCTCGAGGACATCTACCTGCGCATGGACCCGGTCGTGGGCCGCATCCGCGAGCGCATCCCGCAGGAGGCGCTGCTGATCGTGATGAGCGACCACGGCTTCGAGAGCTGGCAGCGCAAGGTCAACCTCAACACCTGGCTGCTGCAGGAAGGCTACCTGGTGCTGAAGCCCGGCGAGGCGCGCGATCTCGCGCACGCCGACTGGTCGAAGACGCGCGCCTACGGCGTGGGCTTCAACGCGCTCTACCTGAACCTCCTGGGTCGCGAGGGCAAGGGCGGAGACGCTCCCGGCAGCGTGCACGAAGGCGCCGAAGCCGAGGCGCTGCTGGCCGAGCTGAAGCACAAGCTCGCGGCGCTGCGCGACACCGAGAAGGCCGGCGCGGTCCCGATCCTGCGCGTCGATCTCGCGCGCGAGATCTACCACGGAGCGCGCCTCGGCGAGGCCCCCGACCTCATCGTCGGATACAATGCGGGCTACGGGAACTCGGATGCATCGACCCTCGGGAGCATCCCGGACCGGGTCTTCGAAGACAACCTCGGCGGCACGTTCAACGGCAACCACCTGATGGCGCCGGAGCTCGTCGAGGGCACGCTGCTCACGAACGGCAAGGTCCTGGAAGGCCGGCACGGGCTCGAGGACATGACGGTCGAGCTTCTCAAGCAATTCGGAATCGAGCCGGGCGCGGGCATGCGCGGCCACCCGGTGCTCCACTAGTACCAAGGAAACCAAGCGATGTTCGGCGGCGGAAACAAGATCAAGCTCGACCCTCAGCTGCTCGAGCGCATCAAGCTGGTCGCGAAGGCCGCGGGCTACGCCT
The DNA here is from genome assembly GCA_963829015.1 of uncultured Planctomycetota bacterium. Taxonomy (GTDB): domain Bacteria; phylum Planctomycetota; class UBA1135; order UBA1135; genus JADJLZ01. The sequence continues at coordinate 1,127,958 of CAWHGR010000003.1, forward strand.
CGCACGAGGAGTTCGTCGTGCACGTGCTCGAGAAGGAGATCTCCAAGTTCGACGACGCCAAGTCGGACGCGGACATCACCGCCAAGCTCAAGGGACTCGGCTACATCAGCTGAGTTCGCGCGTGCGGATGAACGCGCTCAACGGCCTCGCCAACGCGCTCTTCGACCTGCTCTGCAAGCCGGTGGCGAGCCTCGGCTGGCTGACGGTGCTGATCCTGCTTTCGGGCCTCTTCGGCGTGCTGGCGCTGATCGCCTTCAAGCACCTCTCGTTCCAGAGGCGCATCAAGGCCGCCAAGGACCTGGTCAAGGCGCACATGATCGAGATCCGCCTCTACCAGGACGACCTCAGGATCGTCGGGCGCGCGATCGGCAAGGTGCTCTGGCGCAACGGCCAGTACTTCGCGCTCAATCTGGTGCCGCTCGTCCCGCTGGCGCTGCCGTTCACGATCGTCGCGGCGCAGCTCGTCACGCGCTTCGGCTTCGAGGCCGCAGCGGTGCACGCGCCGGGCGAGGCGCTGCTCGCCGGACAAGGCACGACGCTCGCGATCGAGCTCCAGCGCGACGAGTCGGGGCGCATCCGCGAGCTCGAGGTGCGCTACCCCGCCGGACTCGAGGCCATTTCGCCGCTCGTGCGTATTCCCGAGACCGGCAAGGCCTTCCAGGAGTTCGTCGCGCGCGCGCCCGGCTGCTACACGATCGAGCTCGCGCTCGGCGGCGAGGTGCAGACGAAGACCTTCTGCGCCGGCAGGTCCGCGCCGCAGATGCAGCCCGAGCGCGGGCGCGGCTTCGTCTCGGCTTTGCTCTACCCGGCCGAGTCCACGCTCCCCCCGAGCTCGGCCTTCGAGCGGCTCTCGTTCCGCTACCCCGAACGCGAGTTCGACTGGCTGCCGGACGGGCCTACCGGCGTGCTGCTCTTCTTCCTCGTCGTCTCGATGCTCTTCGGACTCGCGCTGATGAAGCCGCTGCACGTGCAGATCTGATGTTCTCGCCCGCAGTCGAGCGCGCGCTGCGCGCCGCCATCTCGGCGCACGAAGGCCAGCTGCGCAAGGGCCTCGAGCCCGTGCCCTACGTGACGCACTCGTTCCACGTGGCGCTGATCCTCGCGCGCGCGGGCCTGGACGAGGTCGTGATCCAGGCCGGCCTGCTGCACGACGTGGTCGAGGACTGCGAGGGCTGGTCGCTCGAGCGCGTCGAGCGCGAGTTCGGACCCGACGTGCGCCAGATCGTGGCCGAGCTGACCGAGGACAAGACGCAGACCTGGCACGAGCGCAAGCAGGGCGGGATCGAGAAGATCGCCTCGATGTCCGCGCCGGCGCTCTCGATCAAGGCCGCCGACAAGCTGCACAACCTCGCGACGCTGGCGGCGGACCTGCGCGCGGCGGCCGATCCCGAGCTCGTCTGGCAGCGCTTCCACGGCGGGCGCGAGCGCACGCTGGAGATGAGCACGCGCCTCGTCGCCGAACTCGAGCCGCGCGTGCAGCCCGAACTCGCGCGCTCCCTGCGCGAGGCGCTGCGCGAGCTGCAGACGCTCGCGCGCGGCTAGCGGGAGCCGCTCAGCCGGCCGACTTGGCCGCGGCGGGAGCCAGGCGCTTGCGCTTCAGGCGCGCCTTGTACTTCGCCTGGCTCTTCTTCTGACGCATCTTGAGGGACTTGCGGTTGTCGCCACGAGCCATGGAGGGGTCCTGCTGCTGGTGTCCGGTGGAGGAGGGCGTTCGGCCGCCCAGGGGGGCAGAGAGTTGACCCGAGCAGGCGCCCGCGGTCAAGGCGCCTTGCCTGTTCGAGGGCGAGGATCTCCAATGAGGACGTGAACTCACGGCGTGGCCTTCTCCTCGCAGGCCTGTTGGGATTCGCTCTGGGCGGACTCGCGGTGTACCTGCTGCTCGCGCGACAACCCGCGCCTGCAGCAGGAGAGGGGGCGTCGAACGCGGTCGAGGGTTCCGTACCCGCGAAGCATGCCGCTCGACTCGAGGACACGCTCGAGCGCGAAGCGAGGCAGGAGTTGCCGCATGTCTCGAGCTCAAAGGCATCGGCCAGGATCGTCTTCGGGAGCACGATCGACGAAAGCGACGTGGCGGCGCCATCGATCTCGTTGGCCCTCGAGGAACCAGGCGAGTCCCCGCTGAAGGCGCTATCCGATCGCGACGGCACGTTCGTCTTCCACGTGCGGCAAGCGGGTCGATTCAGGCTGACGGCGATCGACTGCCCCGGATACATCCCGGCCTCGCTGTTCGTCGACCTCCTGCCCGAGGAGTCGTCCGTGCGCGCGGATCTGAGACTGCGGCGCGTGAACGAGATTCCAGTGCGCGTTCTCGACCTGCAGGGGTACGACTTCTGGAAGTCTTACAGGGGCCCACTCGCGCTCGGTTCCGGCGCGGTCATCTGCACGAGGCGGCCGATCACCTCGCTGCCGGACGGGTTGGCGGGGCTCGCCGGAGAGTCAGGCCTCGCGCGCTTTCGGCCCAGACGCGAGTCGACGGACACGCAAGCGGATGTGCCAGGCGAAGGCTTCATCGGGCTGCTCGAACCTCATGTGGAGCCTCCGTACTTCGCAACGTTGGTCTGCTGCTCCGAAGTCTGGGCGAGCCAAGAAGTCACCGTGGCGCCCAAGGAACTCATCTTTCGTGTGGATGCTGCGTCGAAACCCGAACTAGGCTCGATTCGAGTCCGCTTCCGTGATGCGAGGACCAGCAGGCTCGTCTCGAGGCTGCAGTTCGGGCTTTGTCGACCCGGTGGCCCGAGGTTCACCGAGCTGCGAGTGGCGGATGCCGACGGCTACTTCTCCGTCGAGAAGTTGCCCGCGAAGCGAATGATCCTCTTCCTGGCAAACAACCCCGAGAACGGGTTCGAGTCTCTCACGGTCGGGTTCGACGTGATCGCCAACACGCTTGTGGACTTGGGGGAATTCACCCTCCAGACGGAACGCAATGATGGGCGCCGCGGCGTAGTCCTCGACGAAAAGGGAGCACCCATCCCCGATCTGGAAGTGCGCATCGACCATCTTGATCCGAACGGCAAGCCGTCGGGGATGTACGATCACGAGCGCACCGATGGCATGGGCAGGTTCCAGTACGCGCTGCACGCCTCGGGCGGGCTCGTTCACCTTTGCGACCGCGAGTGGGTCAGCGTACCACTGCGCTGCGAATACACTGCACCCGTCGACGTTCCGATCGAGTTGCATGCCACACGCGGCATCTCTTGTCGCCTGGCAGCGGCTGGAGCCGTCGAGGAGGTGTGGGGCATTCAGCTGCGCGATTCGTTCGGGTTCGTCGTGTTCGAAGGCACGCTTCACGGGGGTTCAGAGGCCGAGTGCAAGCTCGCAACTGGACGCTACGAACTGAGCGTGCTGACGCCCGAAGGTCAGACGTCGAGTCAACCTCTCCAACTCGGTCCAGAGGGGGCTCGCGTCGAGCTCCCGCACTGAGAACGCGTCAAGCGCCCGCGCCGGGCTCGGTAGGCTCCGGCTCCTCGGCGAACTCGTCCGGCGCGCCGAGCAGCGCGATCGCCGCTGCGCTGGGCAGCTCCTCGACGTCGCGCAGCTTGCGGCGGATCACGTTCGAGCGCGACTTGGCCGTGTCGATCACGTTGGTCGCCTCCTGCAGCTTCTTCTGGACCTTGTCCATGACCTCGCCGAACTTGCCGAACTCGGTCTTGACGGCGCCCAGCACCTGCCAGACCTCGCTCGAGCGCTTCTCGATCGCCAGCGTGCGGAAGCCCATCTGCAGGCGAGTTGAGCAGCGCGCCCAGCGTCGTCGGCCCGGCGAGCATGACGCGGTTCTCGCGCTGCAGCGCCTCGGCCAGCCCCGGCCGGCGCAGCACCTCGGCGTACAGGCCCTCGGTCGGCAGGAACAGGATCCCGAAATCGGTCGTGTGCGGCGGATCGAGGTACTTGTCGTGGATCGCGCGCGCTTCGAGGCGCACGCGCTGCTCGAGCGCCTCGGCGGCTTCCTCGACCGCCAGCGGATCGGCCGCTCGGAGGCTTCCACCAGACGCTCGTAGTCTTCCTTGGGGAACTTGGCGTCGATCGGCAGCCAGACCTGCTTGTCGTTCGTGTCGCGGCCCGGGAGCTTGATCGCGAACTCGACGCGCTCGGCGCTGCCGTGCTTGGTGGCGACGTTGGCGGCGTACTGCTCGGGCGTGAGCACCTGCTCGAGCAGGCTGCCGAGCTGCACTTCTCCCCACGTGCCGCGCGTCTTGACGTTGGTCAGCACGCGCTTCAGGTCGCCGACGCCGCTGGCCAGCGTCTGCATCTCGCCCAGGCCCTTGTGCACGAGTTCGAGGCGCTCGCTGACGAGCTTGAAGCTCTCGCCCAGGCGCCGTTCGAGCGTGCCCTGCAGCTTCTCGTCGACGGTCTTGCGCATCTCGTCGAGCTTGGCGGCGTTCTCGACCTGGATCTGGCCCAGCTTCGACTCGACGGTCGTGCGCAGGGAGTCGAGGCTGCGCGTGTTGGTCGTGGTGAGCGCGGCGATCTGCTTGCCGAGCTCCTCGCGGTGCAGGCGCGCGGCCTCGGTGGCCTGCGTGCCGAGAATCTCGAAGGCGGCACCGTTCCGGCGCAAGAGGTCGGCGAAACGCTCGTCGGTCGAGTTGCGCATCGCCGTGAGGGCGGCCTCGGTCGAGTCGCGTCCTGCCGCGAGGCTCGCCTCGGTCGAACTGCGCAACGCGGTCAGGCTGGTCTCGGTCGAGCTGCGCACGGCGGTCAGGCCAGCTTCCACCGTGTCCGCGGAACGCTTCATCTGCGCGGCGAGCTCTTCGCGCTGCTCCTTGGCGGCGGTGGCGGACTCCGTGCGGTTGCGGCCGAGCTCCTCGCGCAGGCGCGACTCGATGTTCGCGCTCTCCTTGCGCAGTGTGTCGAGGCCGTCCATCAGGTCGGCTCCTCCGCCGGTCGAGCGACGGACGAGCAGCACCTGGTAGAGCAGGCAGGCGTTCAGGATGACGAGCGCGATGAGGATGCCGGCGAATGCGGCTGCTAGTGCGGGGGGCATGGGAGTGCCGGATTCTGGTCCGTGGGGACGCGGGGGGGCAAGCGGGGATCCGCGCTATCGGCGCACGGCACCTGCGGTCTGAAGCGCTCCCAGCAGCTTTTTCCGGGCCTCGGGGCGGCAGACCAGGAACTCGTCGTGGTGGGGGTTCTCCTGGTTGTAGGGCACCGGCGTGCCGTCGAGACGGCCCACGAACCAGCCCAGGGCGCGCGCCAGCACCTCCGGCGCGCAGGTGTCCCACTCCTTCAGGCCCTTGCGGTGGGCGTAGAGGTCCGCCTGCCCGAGCAGCAGCAGCGCGACCTTGGCGCCGACCGACCCGCAGGGCACGAGCTCCGCGCCGAGTTCCTGCGCCAGCGCGGGCATCCACGAGGGCGTGTGGCTGCGACTGACCGCGATGCGCGGCGGGCTGGGAGCGTGGCTCGATCCGTCGAAGAGCTGGCCCGCGCCCTCGATCCCCGCGAGGCGCGCGCCGTCCTGGCACACGCCCCAGAGGACGCGCTGCTGCGCCGGCAGCGCGACCGCTCCGAGTGCGGGCCGGCCGTCGATCGCCAGCGCCACGTGCACGGCCCAGTCGTCTCGGCCCTGGCTGTACTCGCGCGTGCCGTCGAGCGGGTCGATGATCCAGACGCGCTGCTGCGCGAGTCGCGCGCGCGAATCGGCCGTCTCCTCACTCAGGATCCCGTCCTGCGGATATCTGCCGCGCACCAAGCCCTGCAGGAAACCGTCCGCGGCCTGGTCGCCTACGTCGGCCAGGATCGGCTCGTCCTTCCAGCGCCCGGTCGCGCGCAGGCCGAGCACGCGCTCGCCGGCGACGCGGGCGGCCTCGACGGCAAAGAGCAAGTCGGCACGCTGCGCGGCGGGGACATCGGCCAGGGTCATGGCGCCGAGTGTAGATGAGCGTGCACCGCGGCCGCTAGAATGCTCGGCCCTGCCGCTCAACCAAGGAGACGATCATGACCATCACCGTCGGAACGAACGCCCCCGATTTCACGCTCAAGACCCAGGACGACAAGGAGTGGAAGCTCTCGGCCCACAAGGGCAAGAACGTTGTGCTGCTCTGGTACCCGCTCGACTGGTCTCCGACCTGCGAGAAGGAGAACTGCAAGATCAGCGCCCAGCCGGTGCTCGAGGGCGCCGACACCGTCGTCGTCGGCCTCTCCCGCGACTCGATCTGGTCGCACAAGGCCTGGAAGAAGGCTTTCAACATCAAGCACGACCTGCTCGCCGACCCGACGCTCGACGTGAGCAAGTCGTATGGCATGCAGCACCCCAAGGTCCCGTTCATCAGCCAGCGCGCGACGGTGATCGTCGACAAGCAGGGCAAGGTGGCCTTCGTGGGCGTGCAGGAGAAGACCGGCGAGGAACGCGACTGGACGCCGATCCAGGCGGCGCTGAAGCAGCTCAAGTGAGCTGATCCACGTCCCGCCTTTCGCGGCCTTGCGGTACGCTTGGGGCCCCAGGAGGCCCCCAAGCCGTGAGAACCGCTCTGTCCCTGCTCTTCTGCGCCCTCGTCGCACCCGCCGCAGCCGCCCAGAGTTCGTTCGTCAACTGGGAGAGCGCGCACGTCCACCCGCTCGACCTGACGCCGGACGGCTCGAAGCTGCTCGCGGTCAACACCGCCGACGCCCGCCTGCTGGTCTACGACGTCACGGGCGCGAGCCTGGTGCTGCTTTCCGAGATCCCGTCGGGCTCGATCCGGTCAGCGTGCGCGCGCGCAGCAACACCGAGCGCCTGGGTCGTGAACCAGATCTCGGACACGGTCAGCGTCGTCGATCTCTCGACGCGGCAACGTCGTGGCCACGCTCAGCACCGACGACGAGCCGGCCGACGTGGTCTTCGCGGGCTCGCCCGAGCGCGCCTTCGTCAGCTGCGGCGGCGCGAACAAGCGTGCTGGTCTTCGATCCCGCGAACCTCGGGCGCGCGCCCGGCGCGAGATCGCGATCCTCGGCGACCAGCCGCGCGCGCTGGCGCGCAGCCTCGACGGCACCAAGGTCTATGCCGCGATCTTCGAGTCGGGCAACCACTCGACCGTGCTCGGCGGCGGCGCGGTGACGAACATCGGCTTCCCGCCCAACGTCGTCAACGACGCGAGCGGTCCCTACGGCGGCGTCAACCCGCCGCCGAACAGCGGCGCGAGCTTCAACCCGCCGATCTCGGCCGGGCTGCCGGCGCCGCCCAAGGTCGGCCTGATCGTCAAGAAGAACGCCGCCGGCCAGTGGATGGACGACAACGCGCACGACTGGACGGACATGGTCAGCGGCGCGAACGCGGCCGCCTCCGGCCGGCCGGTCGGCTGGGACCTCGCCGACGACGACGTCGCGGTGATCGACACGCTCAGCCTGGGCGTCAGCTACGCGCACGGCCTGATGAACATCTGCATGGGCATCGCGGTCAATCCGGCGAACGGGCAGGTGACGCGTGATCGGCACCGAGGCCACCAACGAGGTGCGCTTCGAGCCCGATGGTCAGCGGGCGCTTCGTGCGCGTCAAGCTGGCGCGCGTCGACTCCAGCGGCAGCGAGCACGCTGGGCAACGTCGATCTCAACCCGCACCTCGACGTACAGCGGCGCCACGGTCCCGCAGTCCGAGCGCGACAAGTCGCTCGGCGACCCGCGCGGCATCGTCTGGAACTCGGCCGGCACGCGCGGCTACGTCACGGGCATGGGCTCGAACTACCTGGTCGTCGTCGACGCGAACGGCGCGCGCGCGGGCATCACCGACACGATCGCGGTCGGCGAGGGCCCGACCGGCATCGTGCTCGACGAGGCGCGCAGCCGGCTCTACGTGCTCGACAAGTTCGAGGGCGCGATCTCGGTCGTCGACAGCGTCGCCGAGGTCGAGACCGTGCGCGTGCCCTTCTTCGATCCCTCGCCCTCCGCGATCCGCGTCGGGCGCAAGCACCTCTACGACACGCACAAGAACTCGGGCCTGGGCCAGATCGCCTGCGCCTCGTGCCACGTCGACGGCAAGCTGGACCGCCTGGCCTGGGACCTCGGCAACCCGGCGGGGACCGATGAAGCCGACCACCGGCCAGAACCTCGGCGGCGAACTTCCCGGGCCTCAACACGGGCTTCGAGGACTGGCACCCGATGAAGGGCCCGATGACGACGCAGACGCTGCAGGACATCATCGGCCAGGAGCCGCTGCACTGGCGCGGCGACCGCGCCGGGCTCGAGGAGTTCAACGGCGCCTTCATGGGCCTGCAGGGCGACGACACGCAGCTCACGCCGGCGGAGATGCAGGAGTTCGAGAACTTCCTGGCGACGATCACCTTCCCGCCCAACCCCTACCGCAACTTCGACAACACGCTGCCGACGAACCTGCCGCTGCCCGGCCACTTCACCACCGGCCGCTTCGCGCCCGCGGGACAGCCGCTGCCGAACGGGAACGCGGTCCAGGGCCTCTCGACCTACCGCACCACCTTCCTCGACGGCGGGGCGATCCGCTGCGTCACCTGCCACACGCTGCCGACCGGCAGCGGCACCGACTACCAGCTGCAGGGCCTCACGCTGCAGCCGTTCCCGGTCGGCCCGAACGGCGAGCACCACCGCATGCTGGTCTCGGCCGACGGCTCGACGCAACGTGACGATCAAGATCCCGCAGCTGCGCAACGAGTATCGCAAGACGGGCTTCAACCTGACGCAGCTGGTGAACACCTCGGGCTTCGGCGTGCTGCACGACGGCACGGTGGATTCGCTCGAGCGCTTCGTCGCCGAGCCGGTCTTCACGGTCAGCAGCGACCAGATGGTCGCCAACCTGACGGCCTTCCTGCTCGCCTTCTCGGGCTCGGACCTGCCGCAGGGCCTGCCCACGACGCTGCTCGAACCCCCGGGCGGCAAGAGCAAGGACTCGGCGGCCTCCGTCGGCCTGCAGACGACGGTGCAGGACGGCAGCGCGATCCCGGCCGAGCAGGCGGCACTGCTCGCGACGATGAAGAGCCTCGCGGACACGGGCAAGGTGGGTCTGGTCGTCAAGGGCCGGCAGGCCGGCCTGGCGCGCGGCTACGCCTACCTCGGCGGCGGCCTGCTGCAGTCCGACCGCGCGCAGGAGCGCCCGACGATCGCCGCGCTGCAGGCGGCCGCCGCCGCCGGGAGCGAGCTGACCTGGACGATCGTGCCGCGCGGCACGCAGACGCGCATCGGCATCGACCGCGACCTCGACGGCTGCCTCGACCGCGACGAACTCGACGGCGGCAGCGATCCGGCCGATCCGGCCAGCCACGTCTGCGGTGCCGGTCAGCCCTACTGCTTCGGCGACGGCTCGCTCGCGACCGCCTGCCCGTGCGGCAACAGCGGCGTTGCCGGGCGCGGTTGCGCGAACAGCCAGGGCGGCTCGGTCGGCGCGTGGATCACCAGCAGCGGCTCCGTGAACCCCGACAGCGTTGTGCTCTCCGCCTCCGGCATGCTGCCGACGGCGAGCGCAATCTACCTCCAGGGCGATGCCAGCAACGCCGCCGGGATCGTGTTCGGCGACGGCGTGCGCTGCGTCAGCGGCTCGCTCAAGCGCCTGGCGATCAAGCCCAGCGTCGCGGGTGCCTCGCAGTACCCCGTCGGCGCCGATCTGCCGATCTCGCAGCGCTCGGCGCAGCTCGGCGACGCCTTCGGTCCCGGTGCGACGCGCTACTACGCGACCTACTACCGCGACTCGAACGCGGCCTTCTGCCCGACGCCGATCGGCAACGGCTGGAACATCACCAACGGCCTCGCGCTGAGCTGGTGAACGCCGCGGCTACTTGCGCGGAGGCGGTTCCTTCTTCGCCAGCAGGTAGGCCTGCACCTGCTTCTCCTGCGCGTCCGGGAGCCAGGTGGCCTTGGGCGAGGCGAAGTTGATCGCCGCGTCGAAGCAGGCGCCCGCTTCCTCGTACCGTCCGAGCTGCAGCAGCACGCGCCCGAGGTCGTAGTTCGCCTCGGGCGGCTTGGGCGGGTACTTGGTCGCGTTGAAGAGTGCCTCTTGCGCGCCCTGCAGGTCCTTCATGCCGACCTCGAGCACCAGGCCGTAGTCGTGCCAGAGCGCGCCGTTCGACGGGTCGGCCTGGAGCAGCTGCTGGTACTGCGCAGCGGCCTCGGGGAAGCGCTCGGCCGCGGCCAGGGCGCGCGCGAGGTTGCCGCGGACGCCCGCTTCCGAATGCAGCGCGAGGGACTGCTGGTAGAGCTCGATCGCCTTCGCGTACTGCTTCTCGCGGTGCAGCGTCTCGGCCTCTTGCGCGAGCGACTGCGCAGTCGCCGGCGGGGGCGCGGAGCGACCGAAGAACACCCACAGGCCCAGGGCGACGAGCAGCAGCAGCGCGGGGATCAGCAGCGACTTGGACATGGGCAGGGAGCTCAGCTGGGCTTCTCGCGCGGGCCGTTCCAGCCCATGAACCCGCTCTCGAGGTTGTAGAGCTCGACGAAGCCCTGCTCGGAGAGGTACTCGCAGGCGGCCGCCGAGCGCCCGCCACCGGCGCAGTAGACCAGCTTCGGCCGCGCGTCCTTGGGCAGCTCTCCCGCGCGCTGCGGCAGCTCGTCGACCGGGATGCGCAGCGCGCCCGGGATGACGCCCAGCGCGGTCTCCTGCGGCGTGCGCACGTCGATCACGGTCAATCCGCCGCGCGCGAAGAGCTGCGCCGCGTCCGCCGCGTCGATGTCACGCCACAGGCGGCCCTCGAGCACCATCTGCGGCGTGAGCTTCGTCCCGCCCGCGAGCGCGGCGAGCAGGCGGCGCTGTGTGACGAGCTCGGCCTCGAGCGATTCCAGGCGCTCCGAGCGTCCGCCCGGAGCCGCGGGCTCGCTCTTGCCGCCAGCCCGCGCGAGCGCCACGAGGGCGAGCAGCAGGGCCAGCGCGCCGAGGACCAGAGCTGCGTATTGCATGCCGCGCAGATGCTACCGCATCCGCGCGCCGGATCAGCGCGTGCGGATCCCGACGTCGCCCGAGCCCGAGTGCAGCCGCAGCCTGGGACCGCCGCTCCCGACCGCGCCGCGCAACTTGTGCGCCTCGTCGCCTTTCGCGCCGCCGAGCACGCCTGGCAGGTCGGCCTGCACCTCGCCGTAGTCGGTGCTCGCGTCGAGCTCGAACGAGAGACCGGGGGGCAGCTCGAGCTGTACGTCGCCGTAGTCCGAGCGGATCTCCCAGCCCTCGCCGAGCGTGCTGCCGGAGGCCGCCTGGCCGCGAACCGCGCCCGAGCCGCTGCTGAGCGAGAGACCCCGGAAGACGCCCGCGGCGGCGACATCGCCATAGTCGGAGTGCGCGCGGCAGGCGCCCTTGGCCTCGACGATCGACACCTCCCCGCTGCCTGCCTGCGACTCGAGGTCGCCCTGCAGGTCGCGCACCTGGATGTCGCCGTAGTCGCTCGACAGGCGCGCGTTCTGCGCCTCGATCTCGCTGGCCGCGATCGCGCCCGAGCTGGTGTGCGCGTCGAGCCGGCTGGCCTTGAGGGCGCGCAGGGCGATATCGCCGTAGCTGGTCTCGATGCTGACGTTCCCGCCCTGGATCTCCTCCGCGCGGATGTCGCCCGAGCTGCTCTCGAGGTGCAGCGCGCCGCGGATCCCGCTGACCGCCACGTCGCCGTAGTCCGAGCCCGCGCGCGTGTCGCCCAAGGCGCCGCGGATGCTCACGTCGCCCGAACCGCTGTGGATCTCGAGGCGCGCGCCGACGGGCAGGGAGAGCTCCAGATCGACCTGCTCGCCGCCGCCGAACTCGAAGAACTTCAGGCTGTGATCCTGCTGCTCGTGTGCGGCGACCGAGTTCTGCCCGAGGTCCAGCGTCATGGTCGCGAGGCGCTTCTCGGCGTCCTCCTTGTCGCTGCCGAAGGCCCGCAGGCGCGCGACGACCTGGGCCGTAGTGCCGCTGCTGGCGCTGACGCGGATCGAGCCGCAGTCGACCTGCGCGCGCAGCGGCTGGCTCGCGTCGAATGCGATCTCGTGCGTCTCGAGGCGGTTCGCCTCGATGCCCGAGTGCACCGACCCGCCGTTGACACGCAGGTGGGTGACAGCGCAGGCGACGAAGACGGCCGCGCTGCCGAGCAGGACGAAGGCGAGGGCGGCGAGCACGAGCAGGACCTTGACGACGGGCTTCATGGGGCTTCTCCGGCCTGGGGGGTGCGAGGGCGGCGAGTTCGCCCCGACCCGGGGAATATTCTGCCCCGCGCGGGCCGAACCCGCACGCTCAAGCCCGCGCGCGGAACAAGGCCACGCTGGCGGTGAAGCCGTGGACGAAGTTCCGGCCGCCGACCGGCCCGATCTCGCCCGCGGCGAAGAACCCGGCCGCCGGGACCGGCTCGACGAAAGCCGACTGCACGCAGCCGATGTCGTGGTTCGCGCTGCCGAACATGCGCATCCCGCGTCCGTTGCAGGAGAACAGCAGCGCACCCTGGCTCTCCGTCTTGCGCGCGCCGCCCACGCTGCGCTCGCGCATCAGGTGCACGAGGTCCTCGCCCGCGGTCTGCGCGTCGCGCACCAGGAACTGCACCGTCATCCCCGCGCGGATCGAGCCGTCGCCGACCGCGATGGCACCCTGCTGCGGGTCGAGGCCCATCAGTCCGCGCACGAGGAAGTCGCCGCGCGTGAAGCTGCTCTTGCGCGCGTCGATCGCCAGGCCCAGGAAGGGCTGGCGCGAGAAAAGCTCGCGCTCGGCCTCGGAAAGCGCGCTCATCGTCTCCATCAGCGCCTCGACCGCCTTCTTCGCGCCGAGCTTGAGCAGGAAGTGCTCCTTGCAGCCGGTCACGACCCAGGGCTTGCCGATCGGCCGGCAGCCCTGGCTGACGATCGAGCGCACCTCGACCGCGCCCTCGATCGCCACACCGACCGCGGCGCCGTCCACCAGGCCGCGCTGGTCGAAGAGCAGGTTCTGTCCCGGGCCCGAGCCGCCGCTGGCCATGCCGCCGATGCACTCGACGCCGGGGAACTCGGCGTTGAGCAGCTCGAGGTACTGGCTGGCCGGGAAGGCGAAGGGATCGCCGAAGAGCAGCACGCTGGCGCGCGCCTTGTCCTCGATCTGCGGCAGGCGCGAGAAGGCCAGCGCGCCCTGCTCGGTCTGCGCGACCTCGACCGTGAACGGGCGCACCTCGGTCTGCGGCAGCACGCCGGCCCAGAGCGCCAGCGCGGGACCGCCTTCGACCTCGACGGTCGGCCCGACGATGCTCTCGCCCGTGCAGCCGATCACGTGCCGCGCGCCCGTGCGGTGCGAGAGCTCCTGGCCCAGGTGCTCGATCGCCGGGCCGTGGTGGTGCGAGACGAAGGCCGTCAGCAGGTCGGGCTTGTAGCCGTGCAGGCCGTGCAAGAGCTCGCGCGCGGCGCCCTCGATCGCGACCTTGGCTTCGCTCTCGCGCGAGAGCGCGCTGGAGAACAGGGGCGCATCCATGGCCGGATCCTACACGAGCTTCTCGATCGCTCCGAGGTGCCGCCAGCGCACGACCTCGGCGACCGGGAACGAGAAGTCGCGCTGCTTCACGTCGACTCCGTAGGTGGCGGTCTCGCGGATGTACGCCTCTGGATCCGAGCCGGGCTGCGGCATGTACACATCGCAATCGTGCATCAGGACCTCGAAAGGCCCCGCGCTGTCGAAGCGGCCGATGATCACGCGTCCCGAGAGCGTCTCGATCACCAGGTTCTGCCCGTGCGGGGCCTCGCGGATGGGTGTGTTCATGAGCTACACATCGTAGCGCGCGCGGCGCCCCGTCCTACAATCCCCGAGGTCGACCGCCGCGCCGCGCCTCCGCGCGGGAACCAGGGACGCACCACGACATGCATCTTCGATTGCGCTCCGCTTGGCTCGGAGCCGGACTGATCCTCGCACCTGGCGCGCCACTCCCGGCACAGACGCCGGGCAACTGGGAGACTGTAGGCACGCCGGGCCTGAGCGCGGGCCAGGCTGTCTGCTGCCAGATCACGTTCGATCCGCGCGGCCGGCCCTGCATCGCCTACCAGGACCAGACGGCCTACTCCGGACACGCGATCGTCCAGCGCTTCGAGGGTGCGAGCTGGGTCTCGCTCGGCACGCCTGGTCAGGCCAGCCTGGGGATCGCCTGGTACGACCTCCCGCGCTTCGACACGACCGGCAACCTCTACCTCGCGAGCCGCGACTACCAGGTATCAGGCGCGCTGTCCGTTCGGCTCCTCAGCGAGGGCGGGTCCACCTGGAGCAGCGTCGGTCCGAACGCTGCCAGTCTGGCCGAGGCGCACTACACCTCGCTCGCGCTCGACGCGACGGGCGTGCCCTACACGTGCTACTCCGACCGCGGCGCAACTCCGCGCGAGGGGCCAAGCGTCGCGCACTTCGACGCGGCGAGCGGCAGCTGGGAGTTGGTCGGTCCGCGGGGGATCTCCGGCAACGCGTCGAGCTACAACACACTGGCCTTCGATTCGCAGGGCGTGCTGTACGCGGCCTTCGCGGACCGCGGCCAGCTCGACGCGCTCGGAGCGCCCAAGGCGACCGTGTTGCGTTGGGACGTGGCCAGCTCGACCTGGATGGCGGTCGGAGCGCCCGGCTTCAGTCCGCAAGGAGTCGCGAACCTGGTGCTGGCGATCGACCACCAGGATCGGCTCTACGCGGCGTACTACCGCTACCACGACAAGCTGGTGGTGATGCGCTTCGACGGCACGAACTGGCTGCAGCTCGGGGGCTCGGCCAGCGGCACCGATCGGCCGGCGGTCGAGAGCGAGGGTTGGCGCCAGTGGCTCTCGCTGTGCTTCGACAGCCAGGACCTGCCCTACATCGCGTACGAACTCTTCGACGACGGCTTGCGCGCCGCTGTTCGGCGCTACGCAGGCACGAGCTGGGAACTGGTCGGGCCCGCCGGCTTCACGAGCGACGTCGCCGACTACCTCTCGCTGGCGATCGATCCTTCCGATGTGCCCTACGTCGTGTTCGTCGACGGGAGCCAGGCGCGCCGGGTGAGCGTCATGCGCTACGCGCCCTCGCCCTGCGGCTACGGCGCACCCTCGCCCAACTCGCGCGGTTGCGCCTTCGCGATCGGCGCCACCGGCACGGCGAGCCTCAGCGCGGGCACACCCTTTCCGGTCCAGGCCTCGGGAGTCGCCAGTCACAGTCCCGGTGTCCTGCTCTGGAGCCATCGACCGGCACACATTCCGTTCGCCGGCGGTGCGGCCCTCCTCGCCGGACCGGTGCACCGCTCGGCCCTGCTCGACAGCGGAGGAACGCCCGGTGTCCAGGACTGCTCCGGTGCGCTGAGCGTCGACTTCAGCGCGATCCTCTCCGCAGGCAACAGCGGATTCTCGGCGGGGGAATTCGCGTTCGCGCAGTACTGGTACCTCGACCCTGGTGCGACCGACGGGAGCGCACTCAGCGCCGGATTACGCTTTCGCATCGATCCCTGATTCGAGCGCTGCACGCCTTGCGCGAGCGTGCACGAGGGCGAGAATGCGGCCGGCCTGGCGCGGACCCTCAAGAATCCGCAAGCGGTCCGTCGAATCCGGAGCGGCAGTCGGGAGGCAGGGATGTCCAGGCAGATTCAGAGCGCGAGCTCCCTCGCGATCATCTTCATTTGCGTCGCAGGTTGCGGCGGCGGCTCCGGGTCGGGCGCCGCGCTGACGACGGCCAACCCGATCCTCTTCTGCACGCAGGTTCCGCAACCGACGGACTTCACCACGATCGCCTCGAGCTTCGGCAACCACTTGCCGAACGTCGGTGCCTGTCCGCGCGGGGGCGATCTGTGGATCCGCTACGGGGACGGCACGCTCAGGAACCTGACGCAGGCGGCGGGCTACGGGGAGACCGGCCTGCAGGGAGCCAATGCGATCGCGGTGCGCGAGCCGTGCGTGCACTGGAGCGGCACGAAGGCACTCTTCAGCATGGTGATCGGCTCGCCCGCCCAGTTCCAGGCCGAGACGAGCCGCTGGCAGATCTACGAGATCACGGGCCTGGGCGCGCAGGACACGCCGCAGATCACGCACATCGCGCACCAGCCGCACAGCTACGACAACGTGAGCCCGATC
Organism: uncultured Planctomycetota bacterium; assembly: GCA_963829015.1. Classification (GTDB taxonomy): domain Bacteria; phylum Planctomycetota; class UBA1135; order UBA1135; genus JADJLZ01. The sequence continues at coordinate 1,143,861 of CAWHGR010000003.1, forward strand.
TATGCCAGCGACGGGCAGATCCTGTTCACCTCGGATCGGCCGCGCAACGGCGAAGCGCAGCTCTTCCCGCAGCTCGACGAGTACGAGGAGGCGCCCTCGCTCAGCGGCATCTGGAAGCTCGATGCCGTCAGCGGGGCGCTGGAGCTGCTCGACCACACTCCCTCGGGTGCTTTCTCGCCGTCGGTGGACAGTTTCGGGCGCGTGCTCTTCACGCGCTGGGACCACCTCGTGCGCGACCAGCAGGCCGACGACGACAACGCCTGCGGCTGCGACCAGTTCGGCACCTTCAACTACACGAGCGAGGCCGCGGACGCGACCAGCACGGGCAACAACGACGAGTGCTTCCCGGAGCCGCGCCCGGAGTGGATCGACTTCGTCAACGCACAGATGCCCGGCTATGCAGGCGAGCTCGACGGCTGGCAGCCCTACCTCGTCGGCTCGGAGACCAACCACTTCTTCCCCTGGACGATGAACCAGGACGGCACGGCCGAGGAGACGCTCAACCACATCGGCCGGCACGAATTGCACGAGTACGTGCCCTACACGCGCACCGACGACCCGAGCATCGTCTCGCAACTGGCCTTCGGGCCTGCGACGGCCAACCGCAACCAGAGTCTCAACGTGATGCAGCTGCGCGAGGACCCGCTCGAGCCGGGCAGCTACTTCGGCACGAATGCCCCGGAGTTCTTCACGCACGGCGCCGGACAGATCGTGCGCATCCACGGCGCGCCGGGCCTGAGCGCAGCCCAGATGACCGTGGACTGGATCACGCATCCCGACACGGCCGACTTCGACCCCAGCCCCAGCCCGAACCACAGCGGGATGTACCGCAACCCGCTGCCGCTCGGCGACGGACAATGGATCGTCTCGCACGCGGATACCACGCAGCAGGCCGGCAACCTGGGCACGCAAGCCCACCCCGTCCCGCGCTACCGGTTCCTGCTCGCGCCGCTCGTCCAGCGCGGGCAGTACTGGCGCGCCGGAGCTTCGCTCACGGGCGGCTTGCGCAAGCGCGTGCAGTACTACGACCCCAACGTGCTCGTGACCTACGACGGCCCGCTCTGGGAACTCTGGCCCTGCGAAGTCGCCGCGCGCGCGGTCCCGCCGCAGCCGGGAAGCACGCTCGACCTGCCCGAGCAAAGCGTGCTCGACCAGAAGGGTGTCGCGCTGTCGCAGCTGCAGAGCTACTTGCGGGCGAACGATCTGGCGCTGATCATCAGCCGCAACGTCACGCGCCGCGACAGCAACGACCGGCAGCAGCCGTACAACCTGCGCATCAGCGGCACGGCGACGGAGACGCTCGGTGATGCTGGCACGCTCTACGACATCTCGCACCTGCAGATCTTCCAGGCCGACCAGCTGCGCGGCCTGACGATGGGGGGCAGCGCGCCCATTCCGGGGCGGCGTGTGATTGCCCAGCCGGTGCACGACGGCTTCGGCGCCAATCCGCCCGATCCCGCCGGGCCGCCCGGCAGCGTGCAACTGGGCAGCGACGGATCGATGGCGGCACTCGTGCCGGCCAAGCGTGCGCTCTCCTGGCAGCTCACCGACGGCGCCGGCACCGGGGTCGTACGCGAACGCTACTGGATCACGTTCCAGCCCGGCGAGGTGCGCACCTGTGCCGCCTGCCATGGGCTGTCGAGCATGGACCAGACCGGCGCGAGCGCTCCAGCCAACCCGCCCGAGGCCCTCGGGACGCTGCTGCAGTACCTGCTCGACCAGGGACAGCTCTGATCCAGGCCAAGGCGGGCCGATTTCCGGAAGAATACTTGACTAGTCAACCATTCCTCCCGATACTGGGTGCATGACCCGCAAAGGAACCGTCCAGGAGGCCATCCGCCAGCAGCGGCCGCTGCGCTCGGCGAGCCAGGAGGCCTTCCTCGCGCTGATGCTCGCCGCCGAGGCCGTGCGCACGCCGTTCTCGACGCGCTTCGCGCAGGAAGAGGGCCTGACGCTGCAGCAGTACAACGTGCTGCGCATCCTGCGCGGGGCGGGTCCTTCCGGCCTGCCGACGCTCGACATCGGCGAGCGCATGATCGAGCGCACGCCCGGCGTCACGCGCCTCGTCGACCGCCTGATCGAGAAGAAGCTCGTGCAGCGTGAGCGCTCGGGCGAGGACCGCCGGCAGGTCTGGTGCAGCATCACGGCGCGCGGCAAGCAGCTCCTCGCGCGCTACGACGACGAGGTCGACGGTCTCGAGGAACAGGCCTTTGGCTGCTTCAAGCCCGAGGAGCTGCGCACGTTCATCCAGCTCGCGAACAAGGTTCGCAACCATCAACCCTGAAAGGACTCTCCGTCATGAACTCCACGTCTTCCGCCATTTCCTTGACCAGTCAACCTTCTTGGACGGCGCGCCTGCTCGCCACTTCCTCCGGCGCCAGCGGGCCGATCCTGCGCCTGGGCCTGGCACTGGTGCTCTTCCCGCACGGCGCGCAGAAGCTGCTCGGCTGGTTCGGAGGCTACGGCTGGTCCGGGACGATGGGCTTCCTGACCGGCAAGATCGGACTGCCCTCTCCGATCGCGGCGCTCGTGATCCTGATCGAAGCGCTCGGGCCGGTGTTCCTGCTGCTCGGGCTCCTGACCCGTCCGGTCGCCCTGGGCGTGATCGCGATCATGGTCGGCGCGATCGCGACCGTGCATGCGCCCAACGGCTTCTTCATGAACTGGAGCGGCGCGCAGCAGGGCGAAGGCTTCGAGTACCACCTGCTGGTGATCGCGATGGCGCTGGTGCTGCTCGTCGGCGGCGGCGGGGCGTTCTCGGCCGACCGCAAGCTCACTTCGAACGCGAGCGCTCGAGGATGACCCGTGCTCCGCGCTGGCGCGTGAAGTAGAGCCAGATCCACTCGAACATCACCAGCGCGCGGTTGCGGTACGAGATCAGGTAGAAGATGTGCACGAAGGCCCACAAGAGCCAGGCCAAGAGGCCCGAGAACTCGAACTTCCCGAGTCTGGCGACGGCGGCCGAGCGGCCGATCGTCGCCAGCAGGCCCTTGTCCCTGTAGCGGAAGGCCAGCGGCGGCTCGCCGCGCAGGTCACGCAGCACGTTGCGCGCTGCGTGGCGGCCCATCTGCATCGCGCCCGGCGCCATCCCGGGCACGAGCCCGTCGCCCCAGCGCACCGCGGCCGCGTCGCCGATGACCTGGATCTCCGGGTGGCCGGGCAGCGTGAGCGCGGGCTCGACGAGCACGCGGCCGGCGCGGTCGAGTTCGCAGCCCAGGGTGCGCACCAGCGGCGTGCCCGCCACGCCCGCGGCCCAGAGCACGGTCGCGGAATCGATGCGCTCGCCGGCGACCTGCACTCCGCGCGCGTCGATCTCCTCGACGCGCGCAGACAGGCGCACTTCGACGCCCATGCGCACGAGCGTGTGCAGCGCCGCGCGCGAGAGCCGCTCGGGGAACGCGCCCAGCAGGCGCGGCCCGCCCTCGAGCAGCACGATGCGCGCGCTCGCGGGCTCGAAGCGCCGGAAGTCGCGCGCCAGCGTCACGCGCGCGATCTCGGCCAGTGCGCCGGCGAGCTCGACGCCGGTCGGACCGCCGCCGATCACCACGAAGGTCAGCTGGCGCGCGCGCGCCGCCTCGCTCTGCTCGCGCTCGGCGGCCTCGAAGGCGAGCAGGATGCGCGCGCGCACCGCCAGCGCGTCCTCGCAGTCCTTCAGGCCCAGCGCGAACTGCGCCCAGGCATCCTTGCCGTACCAGTGGTTCTGCACGCCGACGGCGAGGATCAAGTGCTCGTACGCGAGCTCGCCGTCCTCGAGCACGAGCGTGCGCCGCGCGACGTCCACGCGCTGCGCGCGCGCGAGCAATACGGTCGCGTTCGGCTGGTCGCGCAGCACGCCGCGCAGAGGTACGGCAATGTCGGTAGTCGCGAGGCCCGCGGTCGCGACCTGGTACAGGAGCGGCTGGAAGAGGTGGTGATTGTGCTGATCGACCAGCGTCACGCGCAGCGGTGCGCGCTTCAGCGCGAGGGCGGCTTGCAGGCCGCCGAAGCCGCCGCCAACAATCACGACGTGGGGAAGCCCGCCCATCCCCGGAGACTCTAGCCCGTGCGCGCCTGCGACCCTACCATGGCGCGATGAAGCTCGAGGCCTCCAAGTACGTCTGGTTCAACGGCGAGCTCGTCCCCTGGGAAAAGGCCACCGTGCACGTGCTGACGCACGCGCTGCACTACGGCTCGGCCGTGTTCGAGGGCATTCGCGCCTACAAGACCGTGCAAGGCACCGCCGTGATGGGCCTGAAGGAGCACGTCGCGCGCCTGTTCCAGAGCTGCAGCATCATGCACCTGCCTCTGCGCTGGAACGAGAAGCAGATCTCGGACGCAATCCGCGAGACCGTGCGCCAGAACAAGCACGAGTCCTGCTACATCCGTCCGCTGGTCTACCGCGGCTACGGCGCGCTCGGCGTGCACCCGGGCGACAACCCGGTGGAGATGGCCATCGCGACCTTTCCCTGGGACGGCCATTTCGCGGCCGACGGGCTGACGAAGGGCATCGACGTGGGCGTCTCGAGCTGGCGCCGCATGGCGCCCGACACGCACGCTGCGATGGCCAAGTGCGCGGGCAACTACGCCAACAGCCTGCTGATCGTGGCCGAGGCCAAGGAGCACGGCTACCAGGACGGCATCGCGCTGGACGTCAACGGCTACGTCTGCGAGGGCAGCGGGCAGAACATCTTCCTCTACCACGACGGCCGCCTGCTGACGCCGCCGCTGGGCGGCTCGATCCTCGGCGGCTACACGCGGCGCTGCGTGATGCAGCTCGCGGCCGAGCTCGGCATCCCGGTCGCCGAGCAGCTGATCGCGCGCGAGCAGCTCTACACCGCGGACGAGGTCTTCCTGTGCGGCACGGCGGCCGAGGTGATGCCCGTGAAGAGCGTCGACAAGCGCAAGGTCGGCTCGGGCGGCCGCGGTCCGGTGACCGAGAAGCTCCAGAAGCGCTTCTTCGCCACCGTGCGCGGCGAGTTCGAGGACAAGCACCACTGGCTGACGCCGGTCTGATTCGCCTTCAGCGCGGCGCGATCCACGTCCCCGCGACGAGATCCGGCAGCCCGCGCGCCGGGCGCCAGATCGCGTAGGCCGCACCGATCCCGAGCAGCACGAACGCTCCGATCAGGGCCGACCAGGCCAACGTGAACGAGAGCCCGGGCACGAATCTCGGCACGCTCGCGGCGAGCAGCGGGCTCCAGGCACACAGCGAGCGCAGACCGCATCGCAGGACCCCTGCGCGCCGCCCGCGTCCGTCGCGCAGGATCATCCCGAACATGCGCAGCGTCAGCCCGCCGCGCAGGATCAGGCCACCGAGCAGTGCGAGCAGCAGCCAGGCGCCGAGGAATTTGCCCAGCATGCGCACCTCGCGCGACTGCGCGTCGCGCAACGCGACGTCGAGATTGCCTTCCGGGCGCGCGTGCTTCTCATCCAGCCGTTGCTGCGCGCTCTTCATCTCGCCCGTGTCGAGTACGGGCACGGCCCTCTGCGCTTCGGCGAGCAGGGCGCGTTCGGGATCGCCGAGCTCGGCCTGGAACTGCTTCCCGCCCGGCAGCATCAGGATCTGCCGCAGTGCGATCTGGCGCGCGCGCACGTCCTGCGCGTCGAGCGGCTCCTGCGTGACGGTGCTGCGGCCGGCGGCGAGGTCCTTGAGGTAGACCTGCCCGCGTTGCATCTCGTCGTTCAACACGCCGAGCACCATCAGGCTCCCGACCAGGATCAGCGCGAGCAGCGTCAGCGCACCGCCCGCGAGCAGGATCTGGATGGCGCGCTGCTTGCGCCCGACCTCGGCGCTGCTCGCGGCCACACTGGCGAGTGCCGCGCGCGTCTCTGCCGCGCTCGCATAGGGCTCGCCGCGCCCCAGCAGACGCTCGAAGACCGGTTCGGCGGCACCCGGAAGCGAGCGCGGTAGCACGCCGCCCGCCGGGATCAGGGAGCGTGCGGCCTGTCCGAGCAGCTGCGCGGCCGTGAGCGCCGGCGCGGCCAGCGGATCGAGCGGCGCGTCGAGCAGGCGCACGTTGCCCCAGCGATCGACCCAGACCTGCTCGAGCGCGTATCGCTGCGCGGGCGACTCGCGCTCGGAGCTCTCGAGTTCGTCGGCCAGCCCGGCGAGCAGCTGTTGCGACGTCGGCCAGTCGACTTGCTTGTGCCCGAGCACCCAGGCGGCGAGCGAGGCGCCGCCCGGCGCCTCGAAGACTGCGTAGCGCAGCCCGTCCTGTTCCGCGGAACCGAGCCAGTGCAGGCGCCCGCGCCGCGCCGTCTGGCGGCGTGCGGGATCGAGAGCCAGGCGAGCCTGCTCGCCCGCGCACAGCCACACGCGGCGCGAGAGCACGGGGTCCTCGGCTTCGAGCATGCGTCCGAAAGCGGTCTGCGCCACCAGGCCGCGCACGCGATAGCTCCCGATCGTCGCCGGCACGCCCTCGGCCGGGCGCAAGTCGTGTTCGACGCGGATCTTGCCGCGCCGCGGCAGCGGGAAAGGCAGCGCTCGCTGCACGACGCGCGTGCCGCTCACGATCTCGTGCAGTGCGCGCATGCCGTTCGAAGGGCGCGCCGTGGCGAGGAAGTAGACCAGGCGTACCGCCCAGGGGATGAACCCCGCATACGAGCCGATGTGGAAGCCGACGCCCGGGCTGGAGTCGCCGGGACCGATCGCGAGTCCGCTGCCGACGGCGAGCAGCGGGAGCGTGAACAGGAATGCGCGCAACGCGGCGCGTGGCAGCGAGCGCTCGAGCCGCCGCGCATCCACCATGCGCAGTCCTAGGAGCCACTTGCCGGGCGTGGCGCCGCACAGGCCCTCGAAGAGCGCGAAGTAGAGGAAGCTCTCGAACACGCTCAGGTAGGCCAGCGCCCCCACGCCCAGCTGGTTGCTGCTCGGATCCAGCTTGAGCGTGATCGACCAGAAGATCCCGAGCAGCGAGATCAGCAGCGAGCTCGCGACCCCGACGACGAACGTGTCGGCGATGTGCGCGGCGAAGCGCCGCGGCAGCGTGGCGGCCTGTGCCTCCACCGCGTAGGAGTGCAACTCCTCGCGAAAGGCGGCGAGGTCCTCGTAGCGGTCCTCGGGGTCGCGCTGCAGCGCGCGCAAGAGCACCTTCTCGAGCCCGCGCGGAATCTCCGGGCGCAGCGTGCGCGGCCGCGGCGGCGGCTCGGAGAGGATGCGCGCGAGCACCTCGCCCAGGTTCGTGCCGCTGTAGGGCGCCCTGAGCGTCAGCAGCGCATAGAGCGTCGCCGCGGCCGAGTACATGTCGCTGCGCTCGTCGACCTTGCGGCCCTTGATCTGCTCCGGCGCGGCGTAGAGCGGCGAGCCGAGGAAGGCGCCGGACTGCGTCAGCTGCACGTCGGTGTCGAGCGAGCGCGAGAGGCCGAAGTCGCCGATCTTGACGTGGCCGTCCTCGGTCACGAAGCAGTTCGAGGGCTTGACGTCGCGGTGCAGGACGCCCGCGTGGTGCGCGGCGTCGAGGCCTTCGAGCAGCTCGATCGTCCACTGCACCGCCTGGCGCACGGGGACAGGCTCGCCCTTGCGGATCACCTGTTCGAGCGTCTGCCCGCGCACGAGCTCCATCGCGATCGCGGGCGAGCCCTCGAACTGGTGTGCGCCGTAGACGAACACGCAGCGCGAGTCGGAGATCGAGGCGGCCAGAACGGCCTCGCGCTGGAAGCGCCCGAAGGCCTCCTCCGAGGCGCACAGGTCGGCCGGCAGGACCTTCAGCGCGAGCTCGCGGCCCGAGGAGATCTCGCGCGCGAGGTAGACGACCCCCATCCCGCCGCGGCCGAGCTCGCGTTCGATCGAGAAGCCGTCCGCGCTGCGCGGGAGCGTCGCCGGCGGGCTTTGGGACGGCCGATCCAAGGCGCGCGATTGTAGCCAGGGGTGAGACGGCGTCACAAAGCATTGCCACACAAGAGGTAAGGATTGATATGCGCAACGGGACCCAGTTCCTTGAAAGTTCGGTCAACTTGATTCCGTAGTGATATCATGTCGATAGCTCCCCAAGACACGGACCCCGACCGAGGAACTCCCATGCAAACCCGCAATCCTTCCAAAGAACTCGAAGTCAAAGCTCTGCCCGGTGCCGGAATGCTCGTGCTCGAGCTGCTGCTCTTTGCCGGCGCGTTGACCCTCCTGATCCGCGGCGCGCAGGAGCACGATCCGGCGCAGATCCTGCCCGCAGTCGCCGGCTTCCTCGCCTGGGGCCTGTTCCTGCCGGGCTTCTTCATCGTCGAGCCCAACCTCGGCCGCGTGCTGGTGCTCTTCGGCAGCTACCGCGGCACCGTGCGCCAGGCCGGCTTCTACTGGACCAATCCCTTCACCTCGAAGAAGAAGGTCTCGCTGCGCGCGCACAACCTGAACGGCAAGACGCTCAAGGTGAACGATCTCGCCGGCAACCCGATCGAGATCGCCGCGGTCGTGGTCTGGCAGGTGCACGACAGCGCGCAGGCGCTCTTCGACGTGGTGGAGTTCGACCACTTCGTCGAGGTACAGGCCGAGGCCGCCGTGCGCCTGGTCGCGAGCCGCCACCCCTACGACGACGGCATGTCCAGCGAGGTCGCCACGACGCTGCGCGGCAGCGCCGATGCGGTCGCGACCGAGCTCGGGCACGAATTGCAGCAGCGGCTCTCGCTGGCCGGCATCCAGGTGCTCGAGGCACGCCTCTCGCACCTCGCCTACGCGCCCGAGATCGCCCACGCGATGCTCCAGCGTCAGCAGGCCGGCGCGATCATCGCGGCGCGCACGCGCATCGTCGACGGTGCGGTGGGCATGGTCGAGATGGCGCTCTCGCGCCTCAGCAAGGACAAGATCGTCGAGCTCGACGACGAGCGCCGCGCGACGCTGGTCGGCAACCTGCTGGTCGTGCTCTGCGGACAGACCAGCGCCACGCCCGTGCTCAACACCGGCGGGCTCTACAACTGAGAGGCCGCCATGGCCGATCAACCGACGAGCGGCCGCGGCCCCCCGGCCGACAAGGAGCGCAAGCCCTTCCTGCTGCGGCTGCCGCCGGAGCTGATGGAAGAGCTGCGCTCCTGGGCCAACCACGACCTGCGCAGCCTGAACGGGCACATCGAGTACCTGCTGCGCGAGGCGGTCAAGAAGCGCAAGGGCAAGCCCGGCGGGTAGGATCGGGCGCATGACGCTCACCCGCGACGAGGCCTGGAAGCAGCTGTGCGAATGGACCAAGACGGACGCGCTGCGCAAGCACGCGCGCGCGGTCGAGCTGGTGCTGCGCGCGGCGGCGGCGAAGTACGGGAGCGGGGCCGCGGACGTCGAGAGCTTCGGCATCGCGGGCATGCTGCACGACGCCGACTACGAGGCCTGGCCCGAGGAACATCCGAAGAAGATCGTCGCGTGGTTGCGCGAACGCGGCGAGGAGCGCATCGCGCACGCGATCAGCGCGCACTACACGAAGTGGGCGGTGCCGTACGAGACGACGCTCGACAAGGCGCTGCTGGCGTGTGACGAACTGACGGGCTTCGTGGGTGCCTGCTGCCATGTGCGCGAGGGCGGGATCGCGACGCTCGAGGTGAAGAGCGTCGTGAAGAAGCTCAAGGACAAGGGCTTCGCCGCCAAGGTCGAGCGCGCGGAGATCAACGCCGGCTGCGAGCTGCTCGGTGTGAAGCTCGAGGACCACATCGCCTTCGTGATCGAGGCGCTGAAGCCGCACGGAGCCGAGCTCGGGATCCTCGGGCGGGCGCCGGCGGCGAGCTGAGCTACCAGTAGCGCTCGAAGCGCAGACCGCCGAGCTCGTCGGGCGTGTCGACCGCGAACTTGCGCGTCTCGAGCAGCGTGCGCGTCTCGTCGATCATGGCCGGATTGCCGCACAGCAGCACGTGGCAGCTCTTCGGCGAGAGTTCGATGCCCGCCAGCTCCTTGAGGCGCTTGGGTTCGAGCACCTGCTGCACTCGGCCGGCGAGCCCGCTCCAGCGCGCGGGGTCCTTTTCGCGCGAGACGAGCGGCAGGTAGACGAAATCGGGGTCGCTCTTGGCGGCGGCCTCCAGCTCCTTGCGGTAGCACAGGTCGGCCACGTTGCGCACCCCGTGCACGATCGTCATGCGCTTCCAGCGGCTCTTGCCCGCGTAGGCGCGGCGCATCGAGACGTAGGGCGCGACGCCGGTGCCGGTCGCGACGAGCACGAGTTCGCGCGTCGGCGGGATGCCCTCGAGCGTGAAGCGGCCGAGCGGGCGCGTGTCGAGGAAGATCCGTGCGCCGGCCTGCAGCTTGTGCAGCGCCGGCGTCAGGCGGCCGCCGCCGACCAGCGCCAGGCACAGTTCGTAGCCCGCTGCATCGCCGGGCGCGGAGGCGAGCGAGTAGGAGCGCTTCTGCAGGCGCAGCCGCATCACGCCCGAGCCGTCCTTGGCCGGCGTGTCGATCGGGACGCCGGCCTGCACGAACTGGCCGGGCTCGAAGCGCGGCGGCGTGGCCTCGTCGGCTCTCACGCGCAGCAGGAAGACGGTCTCGCTGACGTCCTCGCGCGCGAGCACCGTTGCGTTGAGGTCGCTGTCCACGACGAGAGGAAAGCGAACGCGAGCGGCTCGAGTCAAGCGCGCGCTGCCTCCGCAGGGTACAAATTCGCGCTGCCATGCCGCGCGAGCGACTCCCGATCGACGAGGTGCTGCCGCAGCTCTGCGAGGCGCTGCGCGGGAATTCCGCCGTGGTGCTGCGCGCCCCGACGGGCGCCGGCAAGACGACGCGTGTGCCGCCGGCGATCCTCGACGCGGGTCTGGCTGGCGGCAAGGCGGTCGTGATGCTCGAGCCGCGGCGCATCGCGGCGCGCGCGGCGGCGCGGCGCATCGCCTTCGAGCGCGGGACTGAGCTCGGCGGCGAGGTCGGCTACCACGTGCGCTTCGAGCGCAAGGCCTCGCGCGGCACGCGCATCCTGGTCGTGACCGAGGGGCTGCTGGTGAGGATGCTGCAGGACGACCCGTTCCTGGCGGACTTCGGCGCAGTCGTCTTCGACGAATTCCACGAGCGCAGCCTGCACACCGACCTCGCGCTGGCGCTGGTGCGGCGCGTGCAGCAGGACGCGCGGCCGGACCTCAAGCTCGTGGTGATGTCGGCCACGATCGCGACGGCCCCGGTCGCGGAGTGGCTCGGCGGCGCGCCGATCGTCGAGAGCGAGGGCCGGCTCTTCCCGGTCGGGATCGAGTACCTGCTCGAGGACGACGATCGTCCGCTTCCGGCGCAGGTTGCCGGCGCGGCACTGCGCACGCTCGGCACGACGAGCGGCGACGTCTTGTGCTTCTTCCCCGGCGTGGGGGAGATCCGCCGCGCGCGCGAGGAGCTCGAAGGGCGCGCATCGCGATCGGGCGCGCGCGTGCTCGAGCTGTATGGCGACCTGCCGGCCGAACAACAGGACGAAGTGCTGCGGCCGTCGAGCCAGCGCAAGATCGTGCTCGCGACCAATGTCGCGGAGACCTCGGTCACGATCGCGGGCGTCACTGCCGTCGTCGACTCCGGGATGGCGCGCGTCCTGCGCTACGACCCGGGCGTCGGCCTCGACCGGCTAGAGCTGGAGCGCATCTCGCGCGCCTCGGCCGAGCAGCGCGCGGGCCGCGCGGGCCGCACGCAGCCGGGGACTTGCCTGCGCCTCTGGACCGAGCGCGTGCAGCGCTCGCTGCGCGCCGAGGAGGAGCCCGAGATCCGGCGCGTCGACCTCACCGGGCCCGTGCTGCAGCTCCTCTCCTTCGGCGAGCAGGATCCCTTCGCCTTTCCCTGGTTCGAGGCGCCGCCGCGCGCGGCGCTCGAACGCGCGCTCGAACTGCTGCGCGAGCTGGGCGCGCTCGAGCGCGGCGGGCTCTCGGCGACCGGCCGCGCGCTGGCTCGACTGCCGGTGCATCCGCGCATCGGGCGTCTCCTGCTCGAAGGAGCGCAGCGCGGGGTGCTCGAGGAGTGCGCGCTCGCGGGCGCGCTGATCGGCGAGCGCGATCCCTTCCTGCGCCGGCCGGGGTCGCCGCGGGCCTCGCGCCACCGCTCGGACTCCGACACCTGGGACCGGATCCTGGCGCTCGAGGACTTCGAGCGTCGCGGAACGGGCTCGAGCCTCGTGGGCGAGCTCAATCGCGGCGCGGCGAGCTTCGTTCTGCGCGCGCGCGACGCGCTGCTGCGCGATGCCGAACGCCAGACGGGCACACGCGCCGAAGGGCCGGGCGACGAGCTCGCCTTCCGGCGCGCGCTGCTCGCGGCCTACCCCGATCGCGTCGTGCGCCGCCGCGCGGGCGAGCCGCAGCGCGGGGTGCTCGTCGGCGGCCGCGGCGTGCGACTCGCGGACGAGAGCGCCGTGCACGAGGGCGAGCTCTACGTGGCCGTGGAAATCGACGCGGGACGCGCGGGCGAGCGCGCCGAGGCGCTCGTACGCCAGGCCTCGCGCATCGAGCGCGAGTGGCTGCCGCAGGAACTCCTGCGCAGCGCGGTCGAGACCGCCTTCGACGTGCAGAGCGAGAAGGTTGTCGGCTGGAAGCGCACGCGCTACCTCGACCTCGTGCTCGACGAGGTGCAGTCGAACGTGTCGGAGGACGACGCTGCGCGCGAACTCGCGCTGGCCGCGGTGCGCGACGTGCCGCGCGCGCTGGGGCTGGAGCGCGCGGAGGTCGCGGCGTACCTCGCACGCGTGCGTTCGCTGGCGCAGTGGCTGCCCGAGGCCGGACTGCCGCCGCTCGACGAGGCGCAGCTCGCGAGCTGGCTGCCCGAGATCTGCAGCGGCAGGCGCTCGTTCGAGGAGCTGCGCAAGGTGAACCTGCTCGAGTTCCTGCGCGGCAAGCTCGGTTGGAAGCTCGCGCAGCTCGTCGACACGGAGGCGCCCGAGCGCATGGGCGTGCCGAGCGGCAGCCAGATCCGCCTCGACTACGAGCCCGGCAAGCCGCCGGTGCTCGCGGTGCGCATCCAGGAGGTCTTCGGCCTCTCCGACACGCCGCGCGTCGCCGGCGGGCGCGTGCGCGTGCTGCTGCACCTGCTCGCGCCGAACTACAGGCCGCAACAGGTGACCGACGACCTCAGGAGCTTCTGGAGCAAGGCCTACTTCGAGGTGCGCAAGGACCTGCGCGCGCGCTACCCCAAGCACTCCTGGCCCGAGGATCCGTGGAACGCGCCGCCGCAGAGGAAGGGTGGGCGGCGGAATGAGTGATCGGTGCAACGACCGAACGGTGCAACGACCAGGCGATGCGATGACCGAGCTGTGCGACCGGCCAGAGGCGAGGCGCCGCGGGTGAACACTTCAGCCCGCCTGAGTTTTTCGCGCTGCCCTGAAGGCCGAGGGTGCCCGTTGGCGTTCATGGCAGCGCGAAAAACTCAGGCGGGCTGAAGTGTTCACCCGCGCTCACGCGCCCATCACCCGATTCATCCACGCCCCGATGTGCACCAGCTCCTCCAGGCAGACGCTGTGCTCCATCGGGTAGGTGTGCCACTCGACGCGGCAACCGAGCTTCTCCAGCGTCTCCTTCATCTCCACTCCGCGACGCGCGTTCACCATCGGGTCCTGCGTTCCGTGCGCAGCGAAGACCGGAATGCCTCGATTCGCGGACTGCAGCTCGGCGGGCAGCTTCTCGGCGCACACGAGGTAGGTCGAGAGCGCGATGATCCCGGCCAGCGGCTGGCCGTGGCGCAGCGCCGTGTGGACCGCGATCGCCCCGCCCTGCGAGAAGCCGGCCAGGAAGACGTGGTTCGTCGGCACCCCGCGCACGAGCTCGCGCGCCAGCAGCGCACGCACGTGCTCGGCCGAGCGCTGGATCCCGGCCTCGTCGTGCCGCGTGCGCAGGTCCCCGTCGCGGATGTCGTACCAGGCCGGCATGACCATCCCGCCGTTGATCGTGACCGGGATGGCCGGCGCATGGGGCAGCACGATGCGCACGTCGTGGCGCGGGTCGAGCTGCAGGTAAGGCGGGATGCTCTCGAAGTCGTGCCCGTTCGCGCCCAGGCCGTGCAGCCAGATCACGGACCACTGGGCCTTCTTGCGGGGCTCGATTTCGATACAGCGCAGGAGCTCGGTTGCCGACATGGGGTGCAGAGTCTGGCGCGCGCTCGCCTCGGCGTCCACGAGCGCTATCCTCTGCGTCTTCGATGCTGCCCGACACCCCCGCGCCGGCTTCGCCCGAGGAGGCCACTCCGATCGGACCGGCGCGCGCCTTCGTGGTGCGCTCGCCGCGCAGGACCTGGGCGGTGCCGCTGCTGCTCGTGCTCAACACCGGCGTCTATGTGGCGATGGTCGCGACCGACATTTCGTGGGACCAGATCAGTGCCTCGGAGTTGACCCGCAGTCTGGCCGAGGTCGCCCGGGCCATGGGCTTCCCCAGCCGGGGAGAGATCCTACGCTTCGGCGGCAGTCACGGGCCCTATGTCGCACAGGGCGACTGGTGGCGCCTCGTGACCTGTGCCTTCGTGCATATCGGATTCGCGCACTTCGTCATCAACATGACGAGTCTCTTCGCGCTGCGAATCGTCGAGAGCTTCTACGGCAGCGCTGCCTTCCTGCTGCTCTACCTGATGTGCGCAGTCGGCGGCTCTGCCTGCAGCGTGCTCTGGCATCCGAGTGCGATCTCGGCCGGCGCCTCGGGGGCGCTCTTCGGTCTGGCGGGCGCACTGCTCGCCTTCTTCATCGCGCACCGACACTCGATACCGGAACTCTTCTTCCGGCCCGTGGTGAGGAATCTGGTCCTGTTGCTGCTCGTGAACATCTTCATCGGGATCGTCGTCGACGAGATCGACAACATGGCGCACCTCGGAGGTCTTGCGACGGGCCTGATCGTGGGTCGCGCACTCGACCGCGATCCGCAAGGCAGTGCACGCCTCGACGGACGGCGATTCGCACGGGCTGCGATTCCGGCGATCCTGCTCGGCCTCCTGTGCGCGCTGATTCCCTGGCGCGCGGCTTCGAGCCCGGACATACGCCTCGAGCTCGCGGGCGAGCAGGCCCAGCGTGCCCTGCGCCTGGGCCACGAGGAAGAGGCCATGAGCATCGTCGAGGCCGGATTGGCACGCGACGCGACGAGCCCGGATCTGCTGAGCGTGCACGCGCAACTCCTCCTACGCAGGGGGGACCCGCGCCTCGCGCTGGTCGATCTCAACGAACTGCTCTACCAACGCGCCAACGACGCATCCTCGCGCCTCCTGCGCGCGAACGTGCTGCGCGTGTTCGAGCGCTACGAGGAAGCGCTGGGAGACGCTGAACTCCTCGTGCGGCAGAATCCCGACGACCCACGCTACCGCCAGCTCGCCGGCGAGCTGCAGTGGTGCCTGGGCAACTGGCGCGAGGCGGCCGTGCAATTCGGCGTGCTCGCGCGCCGCAAGGGCGAGAGTGCGATCGAGGGGCAGCTCTACCTGTTCCTAGCGCGCTCGCGCATGGGCGAGGAGGAGCAGGCGTTGCGCGAACTGCGCCACTATCTCGCGCTGCCGCGCTTCTCGAGGGACAGCGCGCTCGACGTCAACATCGGCGGCTTCTTCGCCGGCCAGGTCAGCCTCGAGGAGCTGCTCGGGGCCGTCGACCGGCGCGGGACTCCGGGCTCGGACATGGCGCGGCTCAACTTCTTCGTCGGGGTCTGGCAGGAGCTGAAGGGCGACCTCGTCGCGGGGCGCGCCTACCTGCGCAAGGCCGTCGAGAGCCCGGCCAGCATGGACAGCTCCTGGCTGCTCGCGCGCAACGAGCTGCAGAAGCTCGAGAAGCGCTGAGGAGGGCTGGCGCGCGGCGTGCGCGGCGACTAGGGTCTCGCGCCCGCCGATGGAGAAGCTGCTCGAAGGACTCAACGAGGCGCAACGCGAGGCCGTGCGCACGATCGACGGCCCCGTGCTCGTGCTGGCCGGCGCCGGCTCGGGCAAGACGCGCGTGATCACGGTGCGCACGGGCTGGCTCCTGGCGCACAAGGTCGCGCCCGAGAATGTGCTGGCGATGACCTTCACGCGCAAGGCCGCGGGCGAGATGCGCGAGCGCATCGGCAAGCTCGTCGGCGCGGCGCGCGCGGAACAGCTCACGATCGGGACGTTCCACGCGTTCTGCGCGCGATTCCTGCGCAGCCACGCGCGCGCGGCGGGGCTCGCGCCGAACTTCACGATCTGCGACGCGTCGGACCAGCTCGCGGCGGCGCGCGCGGCGCTGCGCGAGCTGCGTGTGGGCAACACCGTGATGCAACCGGGGGCACTCCAGGCGCGCATCTCGCTCGCCAAGAACCGGCTCGAGACGCCGGAGGTCCTGCTCGCGCGGCCCGGCGACGAGAAGGACGAGCTCGTCGCACGCGGCTGGCAGAAGTACGAGGAGCAGCTCGCGCGCGCGCGCACGCTCGACTTCGACGATCTGCTGCTCGTCACCTGCCGCGTGCTGAAGCAGGATGCCGCGCTGCGCCGCGAACTCGAGCAGCGCTTCCGCTACGTGATGGTCGACGAGTACCAGGACACCAACGGCCCGCAGTACGAGATCGTGTACGCGATCGCGGGCAAGCACCAGAACCTGTGCGTCGTGGGCGACGACGACCAGTCGATCTACGGCTGGCGCGGCGCGGACGTGCAGAAGATCCTCAGCTTCGAGAAGCACTTCCCCAAGGCCAAGGTCGTGCGCCTCGAGACCAACTACCGCTCGACGCAGCCGATCCTCGAGGCCGCGAACCGCCTGATCACGAACAACCCCAAGCGCCACGGCAAGACTCTCGTCTCGGCGCTCGGCCGCGGCGACCCGATCCGCTACCTGCGCGGCGAGGACGAGACCGGCGAGGCCGACTGGATCGCGCTCGACATCCAGGAGGGCGTGCGCGCGCGGCACTTCAACCACAACGACTGCGCCGTGCTCTTCCGCTCCAACACGCAGCCGCGCGTCTTCGAGCAGCAGTTCCGCGCGCGCGGGGTGCCGTACGTGCTCGTCGGCGGCATGTCGTTCTTCGACCGCAAGGAGGTGCGCGACGTGCTCGCGTACTTGCGCCTGGCGGCGAACGCGCACGACGAGCCGTCGTTCCTGCGCGTCGTCAACTGTCCGCCGCGCGGCGTCGGCAAGGGCACGCTCGAGAAGGCGCTCGAGTTCGCCACCGCGCAGGGCATCTCGATCGTGCAGGCCTTCGAGCGCGCGGCCGAGATCGAGGGCATGAACGAAGCGGCGGTGCAGTCGGTGCACGTGCTGCGCGACAAGCTCGCGCGCTTTGGCGCGAAGGACCCCGGCCGCACGCTCGTGCACTGGATGCGCGAGCTGCTCGATGCGATCGACTACAAGTCCGAGGTCGAGCGCGCCTATCCCGACGCGAAGATGCGCGAGGATCGCTGGAACGCGGTCACGCAGGTGCTCGACATGGCCGAGAACCACGTGCGGCGCAACAGCAAGGCCGGACTCACGAGCTTTCTCGAGTCGCTCACGCTCTCCGCCGAGGACGAACGCGAGGACGGTGAGACGAAGGGCAAGGACGCGGTCGTCTTGATGACCGTGCACGCCGCGAAAGGTCTCGAGTTCCCGCGCGTCTACATCGCCGGCGCGGAGGAGGGGATCCTGCCGCACATGCGCTCGGTCAACGAGGACACGGTGGAGGAGGAGCGGCGCCTGATGTACGTCGCGATCACGCGCGCGCAGCGGCTCTTGACGGTCACGTGGACCAAGTCGCGCTCGAAGTACGGCACGCGCGTCGAGTCGATGGTCTCGCGCTTCGTGTTCGAGATGCGCGGCGAGAAGCCGCCCAAGGGCTGGCGCGCTGCGGGGGCCGAGCGCGCGCCGGCCGCAGCCGAACCCGCGCCCGCGACAAAGAAGCGCGCCCGCCGCCCAATTCAGGGCAGCTCGTAGCGCAGTAGTTCCAACGTCTTCAGGTCGAGAACCAGCAGCACGCGCCCATCTGTGGTCTGGCCGGCGATCTGCTCGCCACGATCCTGCCCACCCGCCTCGAAGCGGAAGACCTTTCGATCCAACATGCGCACGAGCGCCCAACTCGGCCCGTAGCCGCCCGCCATGACCCACCGCGAGGTGACGGACATCCGGCACCAGCTCTTGTTCAGTCCGATGGAAACCGCGCCGAGGGGTTCGTTCTTGCTCGAGTAGAAGAGCAACTGGGGTCCAGCGGCCTCCTCTCCGGACATTTCGAGCAGGATGCGCGTGCCGTCAGGTGCGAGGGCCCTGCACACAGCATGCTCGAGCCAGTTGCCGTCCGGCCTCCGATCGATGGCGAGCAGGGAATGGAGCGCCGGGTCGAGGCGGTCCAACTCCTCCCAGGTGTCGTCGGCGCTCCGGCTGCGGCGGTTGTCTGCAGATCCTGAGACTTCGGTGGCCTGCGGCCGCAGCCGCTGACCGTGCGCGTCAAAACTCGCGACGCCGTCCTTGACCGCGAGGTGGATCGTTCCGTCGCGACTGACATGCATGCTGTGCCACTCGGGTGTTCCGCAGCGCTCCGCGCTCTCGGGGGTGCACACGAAGAGGCGCTTGCCCTCCGAATCGAATACGTGCACCGATCCGGAACCGGAGTCGAGGACCAGGATGCGTCCGAACGAGTCGATCAGCTCCTCCTCGGGCTCCTGGAGCTTGTCGGCCTTGGGTGCGGGGCCGAGGACGAGGTCCGCCACTCCCCGATCGTCGAGGCGGTAGATCCGCGTGCCATCGCTGGTCCACGCCCGGCCGTCGGGGGCGAAGCGGACCATGCTCTCGAGCCGCTTGCCCTCGCTGCCGTCGCTCAATCGCGGAGCCAACGAGCCCGCCAGGGATCCCTGCGCGTCCACGCGCCAGATCCGGTCGCCCTCTTCGAACGACACGCCACCCTTGCCGTCCGAGCGCAAGTCGTTTGCGTAGATCGGCTCGTGGCCGATCAGGTCCTCGATCTTCTTCGAGCTGAGCACCCGCTTCTCCAGGTCGATGGTCACGAGGTCGTTCATGTCCATGATCACGAAGCGACCGCCGCCGACGGACGCCACCCCCTGGGCGAAGCTGACCGCCTTCTGGAAGTCGGTGTCGTCCGGACCGAGGCCGCAGACGCGCTCGCGCCAGCCGAACTCACCGTCGGCCTTCACGTAGACGAGCTCGGTAACGCATGCCCCGCCGTCATTCTCGGGCAGGACGGCCAGATAGCTGCCGTCGAGCTGCGGCGCGATTGAGACGCCCAATCCAGTGTCCGGGAGATGGCGGTCCTGCTTCTCGCCGGTCTTGACGTTCAGTTCGAACCATGTCGAGTGCTCCCCTCGGAGCTCGACCAGCCAACGGTCGCCGCTGAGCTTGTAGAACCCTGGCCACACATCGTTCGCCGGCAACAGCGCTGCCAGGTCGCGCTCGAAGACGAGCGCGCCTGCCGGCGTGAGGCGTGCATAACTCGGGGCTCCGGATCGGCTCTGCCGGAAGATCTCGATCTCACCTGAGGACGTGAACCCGAGCTCGCACACGTCGTGGATCGGGTCGAGCGACTTGTCGGCCTTGGTGACCAGCGGAACGCGCCCAAGGAGCTTCAGCTCGATGCCCTCGACGGCCGCGGGCGCGGGTTGAGCAGGCGGATACGTGCTGCGGCCGATCTCGACTACACGCCAGCCGCTCTCCCCGTCCTTCTGCACGTCGAACTCGACCCGCTGCCTGGCCTTCACCTGCCACACCGCGAAGTGGTTGCCCGGACCCGTTGCGAGGATCACATCCTTCCAGTCCATCGAGTTGCTGAGGCGCTCCGATGCCTCCTTGGTCGTGCGATCGGTGTAGTCGTCCAGCAAAGGGAGGCGCCAGACGGTCAGCCCGTGCAGGTCGTTCAACGAGAACACACAGCCGTCCTTGGCCCAGGCGACG
This sequence comes from uncultured Planctomycetota bacterium, assembly GCA_963829015.1. Taxonomy (GTDB): domain Bacteria; phylum Planctomycetota; class UBA1135; order UBA1135; genus JADJLZ01. The sequence continues at coordinate 1,163,534 of CAWHGR010000003.1, forward strand.
TCATCGCGCCGGAAGTCGAGCATCCACCAGTGACACAGCGTCAAACCGGTATCGCCGATCACCTTCGCCCCGCGCTCGTAGAGCGACTGTTCCTCGGCCAGCGCGATCGGATAAGCCGGCAGTACATCGTCCGCGAGCGCGCCGTCGGCAAGCCGGATCGACTTCCACGGTGAGGGGCGGCTCTGATCGGCCGGATGAACTCGAATGAGCGCCACACCAGCCGCGGAGTGCACGAGCACATCGCCGCTCGCCATCGGCAATGCGGGGCCGTCCACGATCCAAGAGGTGTGCTCGATCACATGCTCCTTGAGCAGGGCCCCCTTCGGATCGATCACCGCGATGCGCAGCTCCTTGTCGTTGCGGTATCCGACTGCGGTCCCGTCGCTCGAAACGCCTGCGGTCTCGAAGGTCCAGGGGAAGTCGGCCGACCAAAGCTCGTCCTTCCCGTGCCGCAGACGGCAGTGCATCGAACCAGAGCCTTCGCGCTTGGAGGGTTCCACCCGCAGCGTGTAGTCGCCCGTGATCGACGAGTACTCACAGGGCTGAAAGACGCGCTCATGCCATTGAGCGGGCGCGGGTACGAAGAACAACAACAGGCAGGCGAGCATCGGGGTCATGTGCGGTCCTCGGGTCGAGTCTAGTCGTCCCGCAGGAGACCGGTCACACAATCAGCGTCGCCGCGCTCTCAGTTCTGGCGGCAGTTGGCCGGCGGGAGTCCCTCGGTGGGACGTCCAGGCCCACCATTGCTTCCACTTCTCCGGCAAGCGCGGGTCCTCCGCCTGCGCGACCGCGCAGCGCAGCACGTCCTCGACGCAAGGGTCCTGCCGCGTCTTCGTGAGTTCGCACAGGCGCGCGTAGAGAGCGTTCGGGTCCTGGCCCTTCAGGTCCGAGACTTTGCGGAAGCCGAGCGCGAGGAAGTCCTTCGCGCACGCGGGCCCGACCGAGCCGAGCTCCTGAAAGGCCTTCCATGCTTCGCGCGCCGCGGGATCATCCGGCGGCGCGACGCGCTTCTTGTGGCGCTCGGCGCGTGTCGTCGCCGGCCGCTGCTCGCGTTCGGAGCGCACGAGCGCGAAGAAGTCCTCGAGCGTCTGGCCCGGCATCGCTGTAAAGGTCCTGCCGGTGAGCCCGATGTCTTGCATTCGATCGAGTCGGAAGCTCCGGAAGCCCTTGCGAAGCTCGCACCAGGCCGCGAGCGTCCACGTGCGGCCCCAGAAGAAGAGACCGAGCGGTCGCACGTCGCGCTCGCTCGCGGCGCCGGCCTCGTCGGTGTAGGTGAGGTGCAAGACGAGCGACTCTTCGAGCGCTTGCCGCACGAGCGCCATGCGTTCGCCTTCTTCGGCGCGCAGCTGCGGTTCGGGCGCGTAGAGCCGGTTCTTCTCGATCTTCGCCGCGAGGCGCTCGGGCAGGACGTGCTCGACCTTGCGCAAGGCGCTCTTTGCCGAGGCCGCGAGCGCGCGGTCCGACCAGCTCTCGACCATGCGCGCGCCGAGCACGAGCGCCGCGATCTCCTGCGCGTCGAACATCAGCGGCGGGAGGTCGAAGTGCACGGGCAGCGCGTAGCCGACGCCGGCTTCGCCCTGGATCGGCACGCCGGACGAGACGAGGTCCTGCACGTCGCGGTAGATCGTGCGCTCGGAGACCTCGAGTTCGCCGGCGATCTGCGCCGCGGTCGTGGCGCGACCGCGGCGCAGGAGCTGGACGATCTGGAACAGTCGATCCGCGCGGCGCATCGCTACCTTCCTACCGCGCGCAGGCCTCGAACTCCACCGCGGCCGGGATCGGGTGCGTGATCGTGACCAGGATGCCGTTGGGATCCTTGACGGTGAAGGCGCGCATGCCCCAGGGATAGTCCGTCGGCGGGATGAGGATCGCGACGCCGGCATCCCACAGGCGCGCGCACTCGGTGTCGGCGCAGTCGACCTTGAGGCACAGCGTCAGGCCAGCGCCGGAGAAGCCCGCCGGCGCTTCCTTGTCGGGCAGCATGAAGCCGATCTCGGGCGCGCCCTTCGGCCCGCCGCGCACGCCGAGGTAGTGCTCGTGATCGTAGGAGAGCTCGAAGCCGAGCTTGTCGATCCAGAAGGCGCGCGTCTCGCGCATCTTCGTGGTCGTGACGCAGGGGACGATCGACTGGGTCTGCATGGAGGAGTCGGACTGCTTGTTGGCTTGGGTCTGCATGATCAGCTTTCTGCCGCGAGCACCTTGCCCGACGGCGAGAGCCATCCTGCCGACCCCCTCCTGACAACGTCCTGTCAGGAGGCTTGCGGGATTCGCGCCAATTCGCGCGCTCGCAGCTGTCCGCAGCCGCCATCCACGTCCTGCCCGGCCGAAACGCGCAGCTTCGCGAGCACGCCGCGCTGCATCATGCCGCGGATGATCTCTTTCGCGCGTTCCGGCGAGGTGCGCGTGTGCGGCAGGCCGTCGACCTTGTTGTAGAGGATGAAGTTCACGACCGCGTACTGGCCGCGCAGGAGTTGCGCGAGGCCGGTCGAGCTCGTCGTCGCCGTCGTTGATGCCCTCGAGCAGCGTCCACTGGTACTGGATCGGGTACGTCGTCGCGCGCGAGTAGGCTTGCGCGAGCTCGACGAGCTCCGCCGGATCGAAGCGCGGCGCGCGCGGCAGGAGCTCCGCGCGCAACGCAGCCTTCGTCGTGTGCAGCGAGAGCGCCAGCGCCGGCTTCACCGGCCCCTGCGGCAGCCGCTCGAACACACGCCGGTCGCCGACGGTCGAGAAGACGAGGTTCTTGTGCCCGAGCGCGCCCTCGGTGCCGAAGAGCTCGATCGCTTCCATCACGTTCTCGAGGTTGTGCGCGGGCTCGCCCATGCCCATGAATACGACACGCCGGATCGTGCGCCGCGAGCGCGCGAGCGAGACCTGCGCGACGATCTCCGCGCTGCCGAGCTGGCGCAGAAGGCCGAGCGTGCCCGTCATGCAGAAGGTGCAGCCGACGGCGCAGCCCGCCTGCGAGGAAACGCACACGCCGTCGTTCGGGAGCAGCACGCTTTCGATCGTCTGGCCGTCGCGCAGCTCGAGCACGAAGCGCGCGGAGTCGTCCTCGCCCGGCGTGCTCGGAGCGCACGCGCGCGAGCTTCGCGAGCTCAGCCTGGATCGCGGGCAGCTCGGCAATCAACGACTTCGGAAAGGCCGTGTTGCCCTTCTTCGCGAACGCATCGAGCGGCAACCCGCGTACCCACGCCCGAAGCGCGAGCGTCTCGTGCCGCGCTCCCGCGCCTGCAGAACGGAGGCGCTGTCTGACGTCTTCGAGGCGCATGGCGAAGCCTCGATCCTAGCAGGCCTCGCCGACCGGCGGCGGCTCTACAGTCGTAAGCTTGCGAGCGCGCCGGCACACGGGCAGTCCACGCTTCTCGTGTTCTCCCTAAAGCCATTCACTTGAAGTCCGATCGACGATCCTGTGAGTCCCACGGGGTCGTCGTCACCATCCGATGATCGCGTCAGTGGCGTCTTCGCCATCTTCGACCATCGGGAGCGTGTCCACGTTTTCTACGGCAAGGGCGCTATCCTCGACATCAGAGCGGAGGAAGTCGTCACCGACCCGCCGCGCGTACCGTTGTGCAAGACGATCGCCCCAGGCCAGTGCGGCTTGCGAGTCGGCTGCCTTGATCACGAAGCACGCGACCCACTCGTAGTCCTGGTCGTCAGGAGTCGTGTGTGGATTTCGGAACCAGACGCTGTAGACGAACTTCATCGAGATAGACCACTAGGACGAAGGGCCCTCCCAGCATACGAAGCCTCGGTGCTAGCACGGGCCGGATGATCGCCCCACGTCGTACAATCACGGCCCATTCAACATGGCCGTCCGAATCGTCCGACTCGGTTCTGCGCGCGCCCCCGGCGAAGGCACGCGCATCGGCACCGTGCGCCGCCCGCCGCGCGGCGTGCCGAAGGAGCAGTTCGCGTCGCAGAACTGGTACGACGTGTGGTTCCCGAACCTCGCGCCGAGCGTCGAGACGATGAAGCTCGGGCAAGCCGCGCGCAACGCCGGCGGAGTGGACGAGGTTCGTCAAGAAGTACCGCGCCGAGATGGCGACGCCCGAGAACGCACGCACGATCGAACTGCTCGCCGCGCTCTCGCACCAGGCGAACTTCTCCGTCGGCTGCTACTGCGAGGACGAGTCGCACTGCCATCGCTCGGTGCTGCGGGCGCTGCTCGCCGAGCGCGGCGCGAAGCTCAGCCCGGCCTGACGGCCGATGCTCAGTCCCTCCAGACGTAGATCTGGCCACCCTCGTACCAGCTCAAGGCCTCGGGCCCGACCCACGCATCGTCCCGGATATCGACGGTCGCGGTGCAGCCGCTCTCGAACGCGAACACGATCCGTTCCGCGTTGACATCGACCGAGAGGAGCTTGCCCAACGCTTGGCCTTCCCGATGGTCGCGGACGGTGCACTCGTTGTAGGTCGTTACGTGATCCCCAGAGGCGAACTGGATCATCACGTACCCCATGTCTTCACGAAGGCCTACGGCTTCCTGTCCGATCAAGCGCTCAATGAGCTCTGCCACGGCAATCGTCGTGCAAGCTACCCGAACATCGCGCGGCTCGCGTTGAGGCCCGCGTACCCCGCCGCCAAACACGCGAGCAGCGTCACCGCCGCATACCCGAACGCCTTCGCGAACTCGCCAGTCTCGAAGTAGGAGAGCGTCTCCTGGTTGAAGGCGGAGTAGGTCGTGAAGCCGCCCATGATTCCGGTGGTGAGGAACAGTCTCCAGTTGAGCGAGAAGTCGGGCTTCACATCCGACGCGTGGATCACCAGCGCGATCGCGAAGGAACCGAGCAGGTTCACTGCGAGCGTGCCCCACGGGAAGCTCGTGCCGAACCTCGTCACGCTCCCGAGTCCGATCAGGTAGCGCGCGCCCGATCCGAGCGCGCCGCCGAGACACACGAGGAGCAGCTTCTCCATCAGCGGGCTCGGATCCTCATCGTCCTACTTCGTGATCGCCACCGCCGTGCCCTCGAGCGCGACGTGGAACACGCGGTCGATGTCCGGCTGCAGCATGCGCACGCAGCCGTGCGAGGCGCCCTGCTCGATCCAGTTCTTCGACGGCTCGCCCGTGAAGCCGTGGAAGCCGATGCCGGCCGTGCCGAGCGTGTTCGCGTCGAGCGCGATCCAGTAGCCGCCGAGGACATTCTTCGGATCGCCGGCGGGGATCACCTGCTTCGAGTCAGGGTCGGTCCACTGCGGGTCGCGCACGCGCTTCAGGATCGTGGTCGAGCCCTCGGGCGTCGGCGATGCGGCGGCGCCGAGGCCGACGGGCATGCAGGCGAGCAGGATCGGCACGCTCCCGCCGGGGAGCGTGCGCCAGAGCAGCATGCGGTACATGCCCTTCTTCACTTCGACGTGCAGGCTCTTGTCGGAGAGGTCGAGCACGCGCAGCTTCTGGCCGACGCGCATCTTCTTGTCGTCGAAGCCCTCGTTGAGGTAGGCGAGCATGCCGGCGCTGGTGTGGTAGTGCTTGGCGACGACCGAGGGCAGCTCGCCCTTCTCGACGACGTGCGTCGTGACGCCGAACGCGTCCGCGCCGGGGATCGCCTCGGTGCTGAAGAAGAGGCGCTTGCAGAAGGGCTCGAGCGCGTCGCCGAGCTCGGCGGCCTTCTTCGGATCGCTCGCGGCGAGGCGCGTGAGCTCCGCGCTGCCCTGCGTGACGAGCGCCGGGATCTGGGCCGGGTCCTTCGCGGCGGCGGAGAGCAGCGTCTGGATGTCGGCGGCGGAATTCGTGCGCGCGCTGAGGGCGACGAGCGGGAGGAGGGACGAGGAGGCGAGGAACGCGACGAGGATCAAGGTGCGGCGGAGCATCGCCGGAGCATGGCGAATAGCCGCGGGCGAAACAACGGGTCAGCGCCGTGCCGAGAACGGCCTCGTGCGCTCGATCGTGCTCGTGCGGGCGCGCTTTCCGTCGTGAACGGTGAGCTCGTCTCCCGCGAGCGAGATCTTCCACTTGTTGTTGCGGTCGAGCGTGCCCGCGAGCTGGTGCAGGAACTCCGCCCCGAGGTCGACGACCTCGATCTCGTTCCCCTTGTGTACCGGTTCCTCGAGCGGCAGGCCCTTCGGCCCGCGGTGGGGGAAGACCAGCACGCGCTTGGCGGCCTTGGAGGCGCGGTGCAACTTCTTGGATTCCGGGATGCCGATCTCGATCCAGGTCTGGATGACGCCGTCGTAGCCTTTGACGCACACCGCCGGCTCGTCGCCCTGGCACAGGCCGGGCGTGAGCTCGATGCCGGTCTCGTGCTGCAGGCACCAGGCCAGGACGCGCGCGACGAGGTACTCGCCGACCTCCGAGGAATGGCGCGCGATGCGCAGGTCGAGCTCGTCGCGCCGCTTGCGCGCGGCGTCCTCGAACCCGATCTGGAAGCGGTGCAGGAGGCTGCCCTGGCTCATCCCTGGAAGAGGCGCAGGATCGCCGCGTCGTTGTTCTCGCGCGCGAGCTCGAGCGGGCTCTTGCCGAACTCGTTGGTGCGCTTGGGGTCGGCGCCGCGGGCGAGCAGGGCGCTGACCATGCGCGCGTCCTTGTTGTTGACCGCGGCGTGCAGCGGCGCCCAGCCGCCGTGCTGCTGGCTGTTGGGGTCGGCGCCGTGTTCGAGGAGGAGCTCGACGCATTCGAGGTTCCGGCTGGCGGCCGCGGCGTGCAGGGCGCGCAGCTCCATGCCGTTCTTCGAGACGGCCTCGACGTTCGCGCCGCGCTCGACGAGCAGGCGCGCGCAAGCAGGCTGTGCGAAGTAGCAGGCGAGCTGCAGCGCATTGAAACCGTCGCCCTGAAAGGCCTGCGCGGCGCCGTAGTCGAGCTCGAGGATCTGCGCCACGCGCGTGGCGTCGCCCACGGCCGCGGCGCTGAAGAGGTCCAGCTCGGGCTGGTAGGCGAGCAGCGCTGCGACGCTGTCGGGCTGCTGGCGATAGGCCGCCCGCAGGACGATCGATACGCCCTGCTCGTCGCGGGCGGAAGCCAGTGCGGGCTCCTCGGTCAGGAGCTCCTTCAGGCGCCCGAGGTCGCCGCGCTCGATGGCCAGGAGGGCGTCGTACGGGTGAGACATGGGGCGCAAAGGATACTGGTAGCGTTCGCTGTGCGCGCCGGAGACCAGGATCCTTGCTGCCCAAGGACTTGCGTAGCGCGCGAGATCAGGCCCGGGGACGGAGCCGAAGTTCCTGCGCGACATGCATTTGCGGCCGGGCGCGCACAGCGAACGGAGCCAGAATCCGAATTGCCGTCTTGACTGTACTAGTTCATCTAGTACACTCGGGCCCTACGCCCATGCTGCTGCGCATCGACCCCCTCGCCGCCGAGCCGCTCTTCGAGCAGATCGCCTTCCAGGTGAAGGCTGCGGTCGCGCGCGGCGAGCTCGAGGCCTCCGACCGCATCCCGAGCGTGCGCGAGCTCGCCAAGGACCTCGCGATCAACCCCAACACGGTCGCGCGCGCCTACGACCTGCTCGAAGCCCAGGGTGTGATCCTGCGCCGCCAGGGTTCGGGCTGCTTCGTGACCGGCGAGACGAGCGCGCTCGAGCTCTCGCAGCGCAAGAAGAGGCTCGACGAGCTGATCCAGCACGCGATCACCGAGGCGCACCACCTCGGCTTCGACGGAGACCACCTGCGCGCGGCGCTCGAGCGCCGCCTGAAGGCCGACCTCGCCACGGAGAAGAAGTCATGAGCGATCCGATCGTCTTCGACAACGTGCGGCGCCGCTTCGGGAGCCAGGAGGTGCTGAAGGGGCTCTCCTTGAGCGTCAAGCAGGGCGAGATCTACGCGCTGCTCGGTCGCAATGGCGCGGGCAAGACCACGGCGCTTTCGATCCTGATGGGCTTCCTGCGGCCGATGAGCGGCGAGGTGCGCCTGCTCGGCGAGCGTTCGGACGAGCTCACCGATGACGCGCGCTTGAACGTGGGTCTCGTCACCGAAGGCGCGCCGATGATCGGCTGGATGACCGTCAAGGAAGCCATCGCCTTCGAGGCCGGCACGCGCCCGAACTTCGATCGCAAGCACGCCATCGACACGCTCGCACGGCTCTCGATCCCGCTCGACAAGAAGATCAAGAGCCTCTCGAAGGGCATGGCGGCGCAGCTCGCGCTCGTGTTCGCCATGGCCGGCGATCCGAAGGTGCTCGTGCTCGACGACCCCGCGATGGGCCTCGACGCGGTGATGCGGCGCGAGTTCCTCGAGGCGATGGTCGACCTGCTCGGCCGCGAGGGGAGGAGCGTGCTCTTCAGCTCGCACATCCTCCCGGATGTCGAGCGCATGGCCGACCGCGTCGGGATACTGCACGGCGGGAGGATCGTGCTCGAGGCGCCGCTGGTCGAGCTGAAGCAGCGCGTCACGAAGCGCTTCGCCGAGGGCGCGTACGTGCAGCCGATCGACCTCACCGGCATTCCCGGCCTGGTGACGGTCAAGTGGAAGCGCGAGGGTGTCGAGCTGGTCCTCGCAGACCAGACAGCAGAGCACACGCGCGAGCTCGTGAAGCGCTTCCCGGCGCTCTCGCAGCCGATCGTGCCGACGCTCGAGGAGCTCTTCATCGACGTGACCTCGGGCGAGATCGCGGGGCCGTTCACGGCCGGGGGGATCTCGTGAGAGGGCTGGTGTGGAAGGAGCTGCGGGAGTGGGGGCCGCCCGCAGGCGCGGTCCTCTTCGTCTTGAGCGTCCTCTGGTGCCTCGCGGATGACATCACGACCTGGATCGTGCCGAGGCAGCAAGCCTCGTTCCTCGTGCTCGCCACGGCGCTCGTCGTCGGCTTCGCGCTCGGCTTCGGGCAACTCGGCGCCGAGAGCCTGCGTGGCACGCAGGGTTACCTCGCGCACCGCGAAGGCGGACGAGCCGCGCTGCTGCGCGCCAAGGTGATCGTCGGGATGTCGCTCGCGCTCGCGCTCGCGATCCTGCCGCCGCTCACCGGCTGCGCCTGGCAGCTCTTCGGGTCGCTCGGAAGCCTCGTGAGGCCCGGGCGCGGGATGGAACACGCGCTCGCGGGATTCGTCGCGCTGCCGGCGTACGCATGCGGCCTGTTCATCGCCCTGATCGCGTCGAATCGGCTCATTGCGCTGATCCTCGCGCTCGTCGCTGGCTTCGGGTGCTTCCTCTATTCTCTCTGGCTACCGCTACCCGTCTTCCAGTTCTCGGTCCTTGCGATTCCGTCCTACGTACTCGGGCAGGTGGTCCTCGGCGCCGCGTTGCTCGCACTCTCCTGGACGATCTTTCGGCGCGGCCACGATCGCGACGCGGTGTTGCCCTTCCCGGCGCAGTCATCCTCGCTGGTGTTTGCAGTGCTGCTCTTCGTCTTCCCGCTGAGCGCGATCCTCAGCGATGTCGTGCGCACGGGTCAGCAGAAGCTCTTCAATTCATGTCCGCTCGTCGTGCGCAGCTACGAAGGCCAGTACAGCCTGATGGAGCGCAGCGTCTACGAAGCCCGGACGCGCGCGCCGAGTACCGAGACGCGCCAGGTTCAACTGCCCGACGGCATGGTCATCACCGAGCCGGACCCCTCGCTCGTCTACAACCCGGCGCCGCCGATCGAGATCCCACGTCGCTGGCGCCTTGGCCCGCTGACGATGGATCCGCGCAAGCTCTCGAACACACAGCGCTGGTTCTGGTTGCCCGTCCCGCGGGCGGCAAGGGCAGGATCGGAAGCCAGGGCCCAGTGCTACTTCGACCGCGAAGCCGGCGTCGTGCGCCGGTTCCTCGACCTGCCCACGGGCGCACAGCTGCGACCGCACGGTTTCCCGCGCGAGGTCGTCCTGCGCAGGCCCGACAGCAAGCCGCTGAGCCGCGAGACCGTGCCGATCACGGACGGGAACCAACCAGCGCTCCTTGCCGACGCGGGCGATCGCACCCTCTGGACGATCGATAGCGCCGACTCGAGCACGTGCCTCGCCGAGATCTCTCTGCCGGACGGCGACAGGTTCGTCGGCATCGAGGCGCGTCCGGTCTGGAGCCCGGAGGGTTGGACCGCGGAGTACGCGGGCGAGTACGTGCTGGTCGGAGCGAAAGGCCGCTACCAGTGGACAGCAGGCGGCTTCGCGCCCGAAGGATCGCCCGCGACACGTCCGTTCTGGAGGCGCTACGTCCGCAGCGAGTGGGGCGAGGCGAGCCTCGCGTCGATGAGCGTCCGTCTGCGCAAGACCGACGAGGGCGGATTCGTCGGACCTGCGAGCGAGATCGTCTGGTCTGGGCGGTTCGGGCCGCGCACCGGTTCGGAGCAGCTCGTCGCCGTACTGCTGAGCGTCGTGAACCTCGGCGGCGCGCCGATCCTGAGCGCACAGCGGCTGCTCTTCGGCATGAGCGAATCGCTGACGCAGGGCTTTCTGCCGTGGCTCATGGCACTGCCCGCCGACACGCAGGGGATGCAGCTCCTCCACATCGTGCTCGGCCTCTTGCTCGGCGCGTGGACCTGGCTGCGCGTCGCGCGCCGCGGCGGGGAGCGCAACGAGCGCATCCTGTGGAGCACGCTCGTCACGCTGTTCGGCGTCTCTGCGCTGCTGTTCCTCGTGCTGCTCGCGCCGCGGCCGCGCGTCGTGATGCAGGTTTCGAAGAGCGCATCCCAACCCCGCAAGCCCGCCGCAGCACTGGCGCCCGGCTAGGAGCGACGCAGATGAAGAGCCTGATCTGGAAGGAAGCGCGGCAGCAACTCGTCTGGCTCTTCGTCGCGCTCTCGCTCGCGACGCAGATGTGGTTCGGGATGGGCGACGTGTGGAAGCAGCTCGTGTTGCCGCTCGGCGAGGGCTTCCTCGTGTTCCTCGTCTGGCCGCTGGTCTACGCCTTCGCGCTGGCGCAGCTGCAGTTCGGCCGCGACGGCGACGAGCGGCGCTTCAGCCAGCTCGTGCACCGCGGCCGGGGGGCGCGCGGGTACTTCGCGTCGAAGGTGATCGTCGGATGCGCGGCAGTCGCGTGCGTGATCGTGCTGCCGGTGACGGTCTGGGCGCTGGTGAAGAGTGCGAGTGATCCGGATGCGAGCCTGATTCGCTGGGTGCGCGTGCCGCAGACAATCCTCTACTGCGTGCCGGCCATCGTCGCCTACGCGATCGGTGTGCTGAGCACGCAGCTGCGACGCGGGTGGGAGGCGCGCTGGAGCCTGGCGATCTGCGGGATCTTCAGCTCGTTCATCCTGTTCATGCCGCTGCTCGGGTTGTTCGACAGCCGCGACCCCTCGGTGGCCTCGCTGTGGGGTGCGGTCTCGAATGTCCTGACGGCAGCGCTCGTGCTCTGGCTCGCTCGCAGCATGTTCCTCGCAGGGCGGGACCGCGACCTGGGATTGCGCGACAGGCATCTCGTGGGTCTGGCCGTAGCGATGGTCGTGCTCGTACTGCCCTTCGTGCACTTCGCGCGCGGAACCGTCGAGGCCAAGGCGCTGCAGGCCTTGCGGGAAGAGGCTCCCGTGGTTCTGCGCGATCCGCGCACGAACGAGTTCTTCGCGGCGCAGGAGACCGGGCAGGTCTGGCGCAAGGTCGAGGTGCGGGATGGCCGGATCGCACGCGTGACCGAGACCGAAATCGTCCGCGAGTTCGGCGACTTCTTCCACCTGCCCGGCACGACGGTCAACGCGAATCCCACCGAGTTCGATTTCGTGCATCGCGCGGGGGCGCCCGGTTGGCGTTCGTTGGAGGAGGAGATCGCGCTGCGGATGCCTGACAACTGGCCCGAATCCGCGAGCACGGATGGAGGCTACTCCTGGTCCCGCGACGACAAGAGCATCGGGTGGAAGAGGCGCGTCGAGCTCGATCCGCAGAGCGGAAGAGTCGAAGTCTTCGCGACGCCCGTCCGCGAGGCGGGTGGTCTCGATCTGCAGCCAGTTCACGCCTGGCTCGATCGCCCCGAGGGGCGCTTCTCGCCTCAGACCGGACTGCGCGCATACGGCGACACGATCGTGCTTCTCGACCGCTCGGAGGGAACGCTCTGGCGTGTGTGGATTGATGTCCGCGGTGCGAGACTCGAACGGGTTCTAGTGCCCGGAGGTGATCTGATCGTTGGAATGGACGGGCTGGTGGATCCCAGAGGCCTCGACTTCGGCCGCGCAGGTTTCGGAGCGTCACTCTTTCGAGGCAAGCAGGGGCTCTACTCGTTCGCGAATCACAGCGAGCTCGTTCCGTTCCAGGAGGCAGGGCGGACGACGGATGTGGAGAAGATCCTGACTAGTGCAGCACTCGTGCGGTCGCACGTCTACGCGGACGCTTCGGCCTGGCAGGATGCGTTCACCGAGCACATTCGCATCGAGCGCGTGGCCGACAGGCAGTCGGTATTCGAACTCGACTGCGAGTTGCACTCGGCCGCGGCGCGGAGCGCGAAGGCGGTCTACGGCGCGCTCATCTTCCTGCGCGGACCCGAGGCGGTGTTCCGGGAGCGGTTCGCCGGCGACCAGACGTGGTCGGGTATCGCCTTCGGGCCCACGCTCCATGAGATGCGCATGTTCACGAACGGCAACCACCCGCTGCTCTTCGCGCTGGTGATGCTCTTCGGCGCGTTCCAGTTGTTCGTCGGGTGGCGTTGGCTGGCGCGCGGGGGAGTGGGGATGGGGACGCGCGTCGTGTACATGCTGTTGATCCTCGCCGGCGGCGTCGTGGCGCTGCTCTTCACGCGGCTGCTGCTCCCGCGCGGGGTCAGGACCACTCGGACGAACGAGGCTGTATCCTGGACGGGCGACTCGCTGCGCCCGTTGCATGCCTCTTCCCCGCGATCCTGACACGCGCCTTGGCGGCTCTGGCCGCGCGTTCCCGGTCACGCGCCACTCCGCGATCGCGGCGGCGCGGAGCAGCGATCCGAAGGAGCGCACGGCAGGGCACGAGGCGCTGATCCGCGCCTACTGGAAGCCGTGCTACGCCTACGCGCGCATGCGCTGGCGGATGTCGAACGAGGATGCGAAGGAGCTGGCGCAGGAGTTCTTCACGCAGGCTTTCGCGGACGAGCTCTTCGCGCGCTACGAGCCGGCGCGCGGGCGCTTCCAGAGCTTTCTGCGCGGATGTCTGGAGCTGCTACGGGCGCAAGCAGCGCGAGCGCGAGGGGCGGCTGGTGCGCGGCGAGGGTGCGCGGGCGGTCGAGATCGATGCGGCGGGCGAGCTCTCGGATGCGGCATCGGAGGAGGAGCGCGAGTCGGTGTTCCAGCGCGAGTGGCGGCGGCATGTGCTCGAGCTCGGGGTCGAGGCGTTGCGTGCGCAGTGCGCGGCGGAGGGCAAGGCGAGCGCGTTCGCGCTGCTCGAGCGCTACGACCTGCACGATCCGACGCGCGGGCCGCGGCCGAGCTATGCGGAGCTGGCGCGCGAGCTCTCGATCCCGGAGACGACGGTCACGAACCAGCTGCACTGGGCGCGCGGGGCGTTGCGCGAGCTCGTGCTGCTCGAGCTCGAGCGCGCGGCGGGCAACGAGGACGAGTGGCGCGCGGACGCGCGCTCGCTCTTCGGCGAGGCCGGCGAGTGAGCGGGATCTCCGACGGGGCGCTCGAGCACCTGCGCGCGGCGCTCGCGGCGACGCCGGAGGCGGGCGCGCGCTACGAGCTCGTGCGCGAGATCGGCCGCGGCGGGATGGGCGTCGTATACCTCGCGCGCGATCGCGAGCTCGAGCGCGAGGTGGCGCTCAAGGTGCTCGCGGCGAGCCTCTCGACGAAGGATGCGGGCGAGCGGCTGCGGCGCGAGGCGCGCATCGCGGCCGGGCTCGAGCACCCGGGCATCGTGCCGGTGCACGACGTCGGCGTCTTGCCCGACGGGCGTCCCTTCTACGTGATGAAGCACGTGCAGGGCGCGCGATTGGACGAGATCGCGCGCTCGCCGCTGCCGCTGCGCGCGAAGCTCGACGTGTTCCTGCGCGTGTGCGAGGCGACGGGCTATGCGCACGCGAGAGGCGTGTTGCACCGCGATCTGAAGCCCGAGAACGTGCGTGTCGGCGGCTTCGGCGAGGTGCTGGTGCTCGATTTCGGCGTGGCGAAGCTGATGGAGGCGGCCGAGCGCGCGGGGACGGTGGTCGGGACGCCCGGGTTCATGGCGCCGGAGCAGGCGCGCGGCGAGAGCGATCTCGATGCGCGCGCCGACATCCACGCGCTGGGTGCGATCCTGCGCGAGCTGTGCGCGGGCGGCGGGGACAGCACGCCGCGCGCGCTCGCGGCGATCGCGGGCAAGGCCATGGCCGAGTCGCGCGAGGAGCGCTACGCCTCGGCCGAGGCCTTGGCGTCGGACGTGCGCGCGTTCCTGGCCGACGATCCGGTCACGGCGCTGCCCGAGAACCTCCCGCGGCGCATGGCGCGCCTGGCGTACCGCCACCGCGTGGCGCTGGCGCTGGTCGGCGGCTACCTCGTGCTGCGCCTGGCCGTGCTTTTCGCCACGAGGAAGTAAAGGATCCCGGACGGGCGCGGGAAGAGCTGTCGGCCGCGCGCGTGTGCGGCAGAATGAGACCCCTTCACCCCGCCCTCCCTACTGGAACATGAACAAGCTCGTACTCGGACTCCTGCTCGGCGGCATCCTCGGCGTCTTCGACGGTCTCTCGGCGCTGCTCTCGGCGCCGGAGGTCAAGCCGCAGATCGTCGACGATCGTGATCGGCTCGACGATCAAGGGCGTGATCACCGGCGTGCTGGTCGGCCTGATCGCGCGCAAGCTGCGCTCGCTGCCGCTCGGGATCCTGTTCGGCCTGCTGATCGGTCTCGCGCTCGCGTACGTCGTCGCGGCGCTGCGGCGACGGCAAGGGCCACCACTACTACTGGGAGATCATGCTGCCCGGCGCGCTGCTCGGCGCGATCGTCGGGTACGCGACCCAACGCTACGGGCGAGCCGGCAACCAGGCCGCTCGCGCCTGAACCCCAAACCCCTCCGAAAGGAAACCGCTTCCATGGCAACTGTCAAACCCATCCCCGACGGCTACGGCACGCTCACCCCGCACATCGTCGTCAAGGACGGCCGCAAGGCGATCGAGTTCTACAAGAAGGCCTTCGGCGCGGAAGCCGGCGGCGTGTTCGACGGGCCCGACGGCAAGTTCATGCACGGCGAGATCAAGATCGGCAACTCGCGCATGATGCTCTCGCCAGAGAATCCGCAGTGGGGCGCCACCTCGCCCGCGACCCTGGGCGGATCCTCGGTCACGCTGGCGCTGTATGTCACGGACACGGACAAGTCGTTCAAGCGCGCGGTCGACGCGGGCGCGAAGCCGGTCGATGCCGCCGGCGGACATGTTCTGGGGCGATCGCTTCGCCGTGGTGGTCGATCCCGACGGCCACAAGTGGTCGATCGCCACGCACGTGAAGGATCCGACGCCCGCCGAGATGCAGCAGGCCATGCAGGCCATGTGCAAGGGCTGAGCACCGGCGCGCGTGTCGTTCTCGAAGGGCTGGGCCGCGTGCGGCTCAGCTCTTCGTCGCGATGATCGCGTCGGCCTCGATCTCGACCAGCATCTTCGGGTCGACGAGCGCCTTGACCACGACCATGCTCGTCGCGGGCAGGATCTCGCCGAAGACCTCGCCGTGCGCGCGGCCGACCTTCTCCCAGTCGGCCGCGTCCACGATGTACATGCGCGTGCGCACGACGTCCGTGAGCTCGGCACCCGGCGAGGCCGAGCGCGTGGTCGATGTTCGCCAGCGCCTGCTTGGCCTGCGCGTAGGCGTCGCCCGCGACGATCTTGCCGTCCGTGCCGGTGGCGGTCGTGCCCGAGACGCAGACGAAGGGCCCCGTGCGCACCGCGCGCGAGTAGCCGACGATCGGTTCCCAGGGCGTGCCGGTGTTGAACTTCTCGCGCTGCAGCATGCGGGTGTCGATCCTAGATGTGCGGGCGCGTGAGGTTGCGGTGGCCTTCCTTGGTCACCAGCACGTTGTCCTCGATGCGCACTCCGCCGTGCTGGAAGAGGTGCGGGATCAGGTCCCAGTTGAAGAGCTCCTTCTTCGGCCCTTCGCGGTGCGGGCGCAGCAGCATCTCGATGAAGTACACGCCCGGCTCGATCGTGAAGACCTGGTTCTCCTCGATCGTGCGCGTCGTGCGCAGGTAGGGATACTGCGGCGGCGGCGGAACGGTGCCGCCCTCGGGCGCCTTCTGCCGGCCGCCGACGTCGTGCACCTGCAGGCCCAGGAAGTGCCCCACGCCGTGCGGGAAGAACGGCAGCGTGAGGCCCGGCCTCGACCGCCTCCGCGCCGCCGAGCTTGATCACGCCCGCGTGCTGCAGCAGGTCCGCGATCTTCAGGTGCGCGGCCTCGTGGATCGCGAGATAGGGGAGGCCCGGCTTGACCATCTTGCACAGGTCGAGCTGCACCAGCTCGAGCCCCTTCTGGATCTCGCCGAAAGCGCGCTCGATGCCGCGCCCGGCCCAGGTGCGCGTGATGTCGCTGGCGTAGCCCAGGAACTTCGCGCCGCAGTCGATCAAGAGCACGCGCCCGTTGCGCGTCGTGCGCTTGCCCGTGTAGTGCAGCGTCGCGCCGTGCGCGTCGAGCGCCACGATCGTCGGGTAGGGCAGGTCGTTCTCCATGCAGCCCACGCCGGCGAGGAACTTCTGGTGGATCTCGAGCTCGGACTGGCCGTCGAGGAAGGCTCCGCGCGCGGCGAGGTGCCCGCGTCCGCCGAGCTTCGAGGCCTCGTCCATGCAAGCGACCTCGTAGGGGCTCTTCACGGCGCGGTCCCAGTCCAGGCGCGCGACCAGCGCCGCGGGATTGCAGCAGGCCGCCGCGATGCCGTGCTTCTGCGCCGCCGCGGGCGAGTCGCCGAGGTAGGCCGCGTCTGGCCTGCAGCCCGACCTCCTTCCAGGCCGCGGCCTCGTCGGGCACTTCCTTGAAGTCGAACTCCGCGAGCCAGAACGGCGTGCCGATCGGCGCCTGCTCGTACCAGTAGTCCTCGGGCTTGACGCGCACGAGCAGCGGCTTCTTGCCCGGCGCGGATGCAGAGCAGGTGCTGCGGGCCCTCGAGCGGCACCCAGTGCGCGAAGTGCGGCGTCGGACTTGAAGGGCGCGTCCTGGTCGTCGGCGTAGTAGGTGAAGGGCACGCCCGACTGGATCACCAGCGCGTCGAAGCCCGTGGCGGCGAGCACCGCCTCGGCCTTGGCCTGGCGTTCCGTGACGTGCGCGGGATAGAGCTTGACGTGCAGGTCGACCATCTCACTTGACTCCGTGCATCCACTTGTTGATCCAGCGCGAGAGCAGGAACATCACGATGCCGACCGCGAGCGCGGTGTAGACGACCGGCAGGAACGCGGCCGAGTAGGTGTGCAGCTTCGCAATGGGATCGGTGGCTGCATCCCGCAGTCTGCCCGCGTCGGAGCCGACGAGGCCCGCGAGGAAATTGCCCAGGGCGATCGAGAGGAACCATGCACCCATCACCATGCCGCCGATCTTCGCCGGCGCGAGCTTGGTCATCGCCGAGAGCCCCACAGGCGAGAGGCACAGCTCGCCGTTCGTGTGGATGAAGTACAGGCCCGTCAGCCAGAGCCAGCTGATCTTGCCCGCCGCGTCGGCGCTGGAGAAACCTGACATCAGGAAGGCCAGACCCAGCGCGACGAGCACGAGCGCGACGCCGAACTTCGCGGGGATGGATGGGTTCAGCCCGCGCTTGTCGAGGATCACCCAGAGCGCGGCGAAGATCGGGCCGAGCAGGACGATGAAGAGCGAGTTCACCGATTGGAACCACGGGCCAGGCATGCTCCACTTGCCGAGGGTCAGCGGGTTGATGTGCTGATCGGCGAAGAAGTTGAGCGAGTTTCCCGCCTGCTCGAAGCACATCCAGAAGATCGTGCTGCAGGCGAGCAGGAGCAAGAGCACCATCATCTGCTGCTTCAACTCCTTGGCGCTCTTGAGGGCGATCGAGACGAGGTAGCCGGTCATCAGCACGCTCAGTCCGATGATGATGTAGCCGACCCAACCGCCCTTGCCGAGCAGGTAGTACGTGAGCGGGATGACGACGGCGATCCCGCCCAGGACCTGCAGGATGGGGAGCATTCCCTCTCGGCCCGCCGGAGCCTTGCCTTGGCCCTGCAACTGGCTCCCGCCGAGGCCGAAGCACACCACGCCGAGCAGCACTCCGATGCCCGCCAGCATGAAGCCGTAGCGATAATCGGGATGACCTGCGGGGCCCATCGCGCGCGAGATCCACTCGCAGGCGATCGGCGCGAGCAGGGCGCCGATGTTGATGCCCATGTAGAAGATCGTGAAGCCACCGTCGCGCCGAGCATCGCCGGGCTTGTAGAGCTTGCCGACGATCGTCGAGATGTTCGGCTTGAAGAGCCCGTTGCCGACGACGATCGTCGCCAGCCCGAGGATGAACATGTCCTCGTTCGGGATCATCAGCAGGAACAGTCCGGCGGCCATCACCAGGCCTCCTACGACGATCGAGCGCCGGTAGCCGAGCACGCGGTCGGCGATCGAGCCGCCGAAGATCCCGAGCGCGTAGACGAGCGCCGTGAACGCGCCGTAGCGGATCGAGGCCTGCTCCTGCTTGCTTCCGAATTGCGCCGCCACGTAGAGCACCAGCAGCGCCCGCATCCCGTAGTAGCAGAAGCGCTCCCACATCTCCGCGAAGAAGAGCACGAACAGCCCGCGCGGGTGGCCCAGCAGGGTGGGGCCGTCGAACTCGGGGTCGGGTGCGATTGCAGCCTGGTTCGCCATGGATCCTCTCGCGGCAGTGGGGGGGTGGGGGCGCGGGATCGTACTGGATCGGGGCTGCGCCGGGAGCCCCCTTTTCCTCGCGCACGCGGTTCGGTCTTCGTACCCGGAGCCTCGGCGCGTTCTACTGTTGGCGCTCGACGAGGCGTGCAATGACCCCGATCCATTCGATTCTCCCGTACCTGTGCCTGATCTCCCTCGTGTGCGGCCGCGCGAGCGCGCAAGTCGTGCCGCCCAAGCCGGCTGGCTTCATGCCCGAGGCGCAGAAGTGGATCCTCGATCACGCGGGCGACTGGGACCACGGCGAGTTCCTGGCCGAGCGCCTGCGCACGCCCAAGTCGGTCGTGCTCGTCGCGCCGGCGCAGGCCGGTGCCGCGACGCTGGTCGTGACGCGCTGCTTCGAGACGCTGCTCGCGCGCAAGCAGCCGCTGTGCATCGGCGTGTGCGCGGGCTGGGAAGAGGGTCGCGCGCTCGACGCCTTTCTGGCGAGCGGCCAGGGCGAGTCCGGCACGCTGCTGCCGAGAGGCGTGCTCGATCTGGCGCGTGCCTGGAACGCGGACGAAAAGCATGTGCAGAAGCTGCGCGCGGCGGGCCTCGACTACCGCGCGACGCGCGAGGAGGCAATCGGGCTGTCCGAGTTCGTCGAGCGCATCGACGCGCAGTCGGCCCAGCGCACCGCCGAGCTGCTCGGGCCCTTCCGCCAGGTCGGTTCCGACGGCAAGCACCGCTACGGACAGGTAGAGGAGAACTGGCGCTTCGCGGTGCGCAAGGTGCTCGAGGAGCTCGAGGGCCGCGTCGACGAGCGGCGCGAGGAGTGGGTCAAGGACTTCGGCCCGGCGCTGGTCGCGGCCGGACTGCGCAACCTGCAGCGCATCGGCCAGGCCGAGCAGGAGTTCTCCAAGCCGGCGGAGTTCCGCCGCGGCCGCGCGCTGTGCCTGAACGCCGCCGCCGCGCGCGAGGAGCTCGCGCACGAGGCGCTGCTGGTCGCCTGCGTGCCGCTCGACGCGCCGCTCGACGCGGTCGAGGCGCACGCGGCGCTGGGCGAGGGCGCGCTGGTGGTGCTGGTCCTCTCGCAGGACGCCGCGCGCGACGATCCGGATTTCGCCGCGCTGACCAGCGTGCGCGCGGGCGGCGCGCTGGACCTGCGCGAGCTGCCCAAGGAGGGCCCGCTGGCGAACTGGTTCGCGGCGCACGTCGGCAAGCGCGCCGACATCGTGCTCTGGAGCGGCGTGCGCTGACTATTCCTCGCGCGCGAGTCGCTTCTGCGCGCGGCCGAGCAGCAGCGCGACCACGCACCAGGTCGCGGCGACGGGCACGGCGATCCAGGCCAGCGCGCTGGCCGAGAGCGCCAGGGCCTTGACCCCGGCCGAGCCCCAGATGCCGAGCTGGTCGCCCGTGCGCACGACGACCGTATCGACGACGCTCTTGGCCTTGTACTTCACCTCGCGGCCGACGACGGTGAAGAGCATCTCGCGCGCCGGGCGCGAGGCGGAGTTCTGCAGCGTGCGCAGCGTCGCCTGGCACACGACCAGCACCCCGAGCACGTTCCAGATGCCCAGCGCGCCGAGCGCGACGACGCACGCGAGGGGCTGGATCAGCAGGGCGAAGCCGATGCCGAAGCGCTTCACCACGGCGCCCGTCAGGAAGAGCTGCGCCGCCAGCGTGGCGGAGTTGGTCCACACGTCGATGCCGGCCAGGAAGGCGGTCTTCTCGCCGGCGTCCTTGAAGGCCGCGCCCACCATCTGCGACTGCTCGAGGTAGAACACGGTGCCGAGCGCGCTCATCAGCAGGAAGTGCAGCGCGATCAGCATCAGGTAGGGCGAGCGCAGCAGGAGGCGCAGGCCGTTCCACACGTCGCCCTGCTCGGCCGCCTCGAGCGCCGCGCCGGCGGGCGTGACAAGCTGGCTCGGGTCCTCGTTGCCGAAACCGCGCAGGCGCGCGATCCAGGACATGCACTGCGTCGCGATCTCCAGGAACGCGATCGAGATCAGCAGCATGTTGGCCGTGCCCAGCGACACGACCAGCTGCTTCGTCAGCAGGCCGCCGACGATCGCGCCCAGGCTCCCGCCCACTGCGATCATGCCGAACAGCCGCTTGGACTGCTCGAGCTTGAACACGTCGGCCATGAAGCTCCAGAAGACCGAGACCACGAACATGTTGAAGACGCTGACCCAGACGAAGAACGCGGTCGAGATCGGGCCGGGCTTGGGCTCAGGGAACAGCTTCCAGAGCACGAAGAACGCGAGCAGGTTCAGCGCGAAGAAGCGGTACACCCAGGGGATGAAGCGCCGCCGCGGCCAGCGCGAGACGAGCCAGCCGTAGACCGGCATCGCGAGCAGCATCGCGCCAGCGTGCCCGTGAAGAGCCAGGCGATCTCGGTCGGGCTGCGGCCCGCGCTGACCTGGTCGCGCAGCGGGCGCAGGATGAAGTAGCCCGAGAGCAGGCAGAAGAAGTAGGCCGCCGAGAGCAGCGTCAGCGCGAGTTCGCCCTTCTTGAGCTCGACCAGCTTCATGCGCGGCCGGATCATCCGCTGCGGGCCGCCGCCGCGGAAGCGCGCGCCCGCAATTCGCGGCGTAAGAGACCGATCAGGCGCGCCGCAGCGCGAGTGCCCAGCACAGGACCACGATCCCCAGCGCCGCTCCGCCGAGCGCGAGCTCGATGCCGGCCGGGAGGCTGCGCATGCGGCGCTTCCAGCCCAGCGCGGCGCCGCAGGCGAGGCCCGCGGCGAAGCCCGTGAAGTG
This sequence comes from uncultured Planctomycetota bacterium, assembly GCA_963829015.1. Classification (GTDB taxonomy): domain Bacteria; phylum Planctomycetota; class UBA1135; order UBA1135; genus JADJLZ01. The sequence goes on from CAWHGR010000003.1 coordinate 1,184,812, forward strand.
CGCAATCACGTCGGTCTTCTCGAGCACCTCCTGCAGCTTGCGCGCCTCCTCGCTGACGTTGCTCGGGTCGTGCCAGGCGCCGCCCAGTCCGAGCAGGCCGAGCAGCACGGCGCCCGCGATCAGCGGGATGCGCCTGCGCCAGGCCGGGCGTCCGTCGCCGCGGCGCATGTACTCGTAGGCCGCCTGCGCGCCGAGCACGCCGAAGACCGCCGTCGAGGCGCCGATCGAGATGTGCGTCACGGGCTGCAGCCAGGCGTTGACGAGGTTGCCCAGCGCGCCAGTGAGCACGAAGCACAGCGCCGCGAGGCCCGATCCGACCGACCACGCCAGCAGCGTGCCGAAGAGCAGGCCGAAGACGAGGTTGCCGGCCAGGTGCACCAGGTCGGCGTGCAGCGTCAAGGCCGTGACGCACAGCCAGGGTTCGCCCGCGACGACGCGCGCGGCGCGCGAGCAGCCCAGCGCGCCCCAGTCCAGGCCGAAGAGCTGGCGCTGCGCGGCCAGGAAGCCGACCACCAGCAAGGCCGCGTACGACATGCCCAGGAAGACGCCGTCGGAGTTGGCGAAGACGCGCGCCTCGCGCGGCGGCCAGCCCTGGTTCTCGCGCTCGTAGCGCGCGAGCTGCTCGCGCGCCTGTTCGGCCGCAGCCTGGGGCACCAGCACGACCCAGAAGTCCATGTGATAGGCCGTGGCGTGCGGCAGGCCCACGGCCTGCAGCACGAGCGCCAGCTCCTGGCACTTTTTCCGGTCGACCGCTCGCGCGATCTCGACCCAGGCCGTATGCAGATCGTCCACGCGGGGAAAGCGATTCTAGCCCGCGCCCGGCGCGTTCCGGTCGCCCCCCGCCCGTGAGCCCCCCTTGGCCCCCGATCGGGTAGTCTTGTCCGACCCATGATCCATCCGTCCGTCCTCGTCGCCGCGTTCGTACTCTCCGCGTGCCAGAATCCGTCGGCTTCCGTTCCGGCGTCCGGAGCGCAGCCGACCTCGCAGCCCAGCGCGCTGTCGGCCCCCGCAGCCGGACCCGTCGCGGCGCCAGCACCGGCACCGGCGCCCGAGCCCGCTGCCGTGCAGCCGGAGGCGGCGCAGCCGGAGCCCGCTCGTCCAGCAGCCGCACAGGCGCCGCAGAGCACGAAGCCCAAGGCCGCAGGCGGCTCGTCCCTCGAAGCCCCGCGCAATCTGCGCGTCGAGTACCTCGTCGAGCCGCTCGGCCTCGACGTGCGCGTGCCGCGCTTCTCTTTCGAACTCGACGACCCGCGCCGCGGGGCGCAGCAGTCGGCCTGGCAGATCCTGGTCGCCAAGGATGCGGCCGCGCTCGAGGCCGGCAAGGCGGTCGTCTGGGACAGCGGCAAGGTCGCATCGCACGACACCTGCCAGATCGCCTACGCCGGCTCGGACCTCGTGGCCTGGACGCACTACTGGTGGAAGGTGCGCAGCTTCGACGCCGCCGGCGAGGCCTCGCCCTGGAGCCAGGTCGCGCACTGGAGCATGGGCGCGCTGCTGCCGACCGACTGGCAGGCGAAGTGGATCGGCGACGCGGCGCCGGCGGCGGAATTCAAGAGCGGCAACCGCGGGTGGTGCAGCCAGTTCGCGGACAAGGCGGAGACCTACAAATGGGTCAAGATCGACCTGGGCGCGGGCATGGTCTGGGATACGGTCAAGCTCTACCCGGCGGCCGCGGAGGACGGCTCGGGCAAGCCCTGGGCGCTCTTTCCCGTGCGCATCAACGTCTGGGGCGCCGACAAGGGCGGGTTCGACAGCATGTCGACCTCGTTCAAGGTGATCGACGAGGGCGGGTTCGACATCAACCTGCCCGAGCAGGGGCCGCTGGTGTTTCACACCCAGTCGCGCGTCAAGATGCGCTATGCGCTGTTGGGACTCGAGAAGCTCGCCAAGGACGCACAGCAGCGCGGCTACGGCGCGGCCTTCGCGGAGATCGAGTTCTACGACGGCGACCAGCTCGTCTCTTCGGGCAAGGAGGTCTGGGCCAGCGATTCGCGCGACGACAACGACTGGTCGCTGCGCGCGCTCAACGACGGCGTGACCGAGTCCACCGGCCGCCAGGGCGACGATGCGCTGCCGCAGCCGCTGCTGCGGCACGAGTTCGAGCTGAAGGCCCCGGTCGCGCGCGCCACGCTCAGCTGCAGCGCCCTCGGCCTGCTCGACGTGCACCTCAACGGCCAGCGCGTCACGCAGGACGTGCTCGCGCCGGGCTGGACCGACTACCGCAAGCGCGTCACCTACGACACCTACGACGTGACGAGCCTGCTGACGCAAGGCAAGAATGCGATCGGCGTGCAACTCGCCGACGGCTGGTTCGCCGGCCGCGTGGGCCTGGCGCAGGTCTTCGTCGGCGGGCCAAGGCGCGGACTGTACGGCCGCACGCCGGCGCTGATGGCGCAGCTCGACGTGCAGTACACCAATGGCCAGCACGAGCGCATCGTCAGCGACGGGGAGTGGAAGAGCACGCTCGCGGGCCCGCTCGTCTCGGCGGACCTGCTCGACGGCCAGAGCTGGGACGCGCGCCGCGAACTGCCGGGCTGGGACCGGCCGGGCTTCGACGACAAGGCCTGGACGCCGGTCGAGCCGCTGGTGGTCAGCGCGACTCTGGGCGCGCAGCGCAGCACGCCCGTGCGCGTCGTGGCCGAGCTGCCGAGCGTGGACGTGAAGCCGCTCGGACCGAACCGCTGGCTGTACGACTTCGGCCGCAACATCTCGGGCTGGTGCAAGCTGCGCGCCAGCGCGCCGGCCGGCAGCGAACTCGTCCTGCGCCACGGCGAAGTGAAGAACGCCGACGGCTCGCTCTACACCGACAACCTGCGCAGCGCGCAGCAGACCGACCGCTACACCTTCAAGGGCGGCGGCGAGGAGAGCTACGAGCCGCGCTTCACCTCGCACGGCTTCCGCTACGTCGAGGCCAGCTTCCCCGGTGCCAAGCCCGCGGACAGGCTCGCGCCGCCCACACTGACGGCGCAGGTCGTCTCGAACTCCGCGGAGACCGCGGGCAAGTTCCACGCGCAGCAGCCGGTGCTGACGAAGCTCTGGGAGAACATCGGCACGACGCTGCGCGCGAACATCCAGAGCCTGCCCACCGACTGCCCGCAGCGCGACGAGCGCCTGGGCTGGATGGGCGACATCCAGGCCTTCGCGCCGACGGCGCTGTACCACAGCGACCTGGCCGCGTTCATGACGCAGTGGATGTCGTCCGTCTGGGACGGGGCGTCCTCGTCCACACACCGCTTCTCCGACTTCTCGCCCAATCCCTTCGACCCGGAGTCCGACTTCGTGGGCGCGCCCGCCTGGGCCGATGCCGGCGTGACCCTGCCCTACCAGCTCTGGCAGGTGTACGGCGACACGCGCGTGCTGGCGCAGTCGCTGCCCGCCGCGATGCGCTGGCTGGACTACATCGACGCGCAGAACCCCGACGGCCTGTGGACCAAGGAGCGCGGGAACGATTACGGCGACTGGCTCAACGGCGCGCAGATCAACGTGCCAGGCTGGGACAAGCAGGGCTGCGAGGTGGACAAGGAGCTCTTTGCGACCGCCTTCTACGCGCACTCGGCCGAGCTCACCGGCCGGATGGCGGCCGTGGCAAACATGCCCGAGCAGGCGGACCGCTACCTCAAGCTCTCCGACAAGGTGCGCACGGCCTTCCAGAAGGCCTACCTGCAGCCCGACGGGACGCTCAAGGGCGACACGCAGGCCGGCTACGCGCTGGCGCTGGCCTTCGACATGCTGCCGGCGAAGCTCGTGCCGCTGGTGCAGGCCAAGCTCTCGGTCTCGATCACCGAGAAGCGCGCCTGGCACCTGACCACCGGCATGCAGACGACGCAGCACCTGCTGCTCGAGCTCGCGCAGCGCGGCTACGACGAGGTCGCCAGCCGCCTGGTGCGCTCGAAGGATTTCCCCAGCTGGGGCTGGCAGATCGACCAGGGTGCGACCTCGCTCTGGGAACGCTGGGACGGTTTCTATCCAGGCCGCGGCTTCCAGGACCCGGGCATGAACTCGTTCAACCACTACGCCTTCGGCTCCGTGGGCGAGTACCTGATGACCTGCATCGCGGGCATCGAGCTCGATCCCGACCAGCCCGGCTTCGGGCACTTCTTCGTCAACCCGCGCGCGGGCCTGCAGATCCCCTCCGCCGGCGGCAGCTACCACTCGATTCGCGGCACGATCAGCAGCGAGTGGAAGATCGAGGGCGACAAGTTCGTGCTCGACGTCACGATCCCGCCCAACACCAGCGCCACGGTCGTGATCCCCGCGCTGAGCGTCGAGGCCGTGCACGAGGGCGGCCAGAGCGTGCTCGAGGTCGCGCCGAACGTGCTGCCGCTCGACTACAAGCCGGGCCTGCCGGGCGCCGAGATCGCCGGCCACGCGAGCTTCGACGTGCGCGCGGGCACGTACCACTTCGAGAGCCAGTTCCGCATCGGCGAGAAGAAGTGAGCACGCTCCGCCGGGCGTGCCCGCGGTAATCGATGTGAATCCGAAGCCGAGCCGCGTCCCTCCCGACCACGCCGCCGTCGACGGCCTCGCGCCCTTCGTGCACGTGGCCGACGTCGAGCGCTCGCTCGCGTTCTACGAGCAGCTCGGCCTCGTGCGCGGCGACACCATGGACGACGAGGGGCGCACCTTCTGGGGCTCGATGCGCAACGGCCAGGCGCACATCATGTTCGCGCTGGCCGAGCCGCTGGTCGATGCGGATCTGCAGGGCGTACTCTTCTACCTCTACTCCGACGACGTCATCACGCTGCGCGAGCATCTGATCGAGTGCGGCCTGCGCGAGGCGCAGGACCGCTCCGCTCCGGTCGAGTCCGAGCCGCGCGGGGTCGTGTTCCCGATCAGCTACCCGCCCTACATGCCGGCCGGCGAACTGCGCGTGCACGACCCGGACGGCTATTGCCTGCTGATCGGCCAGCGCGAGTAGGGCGCGCTAGACTGGCGCCGACATGATCGCCGCGCGCTTCCTGCTCGTGCTCGTCGCGCTCGCGCCGCAGCAGCCGGCGCCGAAGAAGCTCGACACCTGCCCCTGGTGCAAGAACGATCCCGGTGCTGATGGCCAAGGCCGGCCTCGTCTCGCACGGGCCGATCGCGATCGGTCCGCACGGCAGCGAGGCGATCGTGAGCAACTTGCCCGCCGGCCAATGGCTCTTCGCCGAGACCGCGCATCTGCGCTGGGCTTCCGCTCTGGGCTTCATGACGGTCGAGCTCGACGACAAGAAGCGCGTGCTGGCCGAGCTCGACCGGCTGCGCGTGCTGCTGCCCGACATCCCCAAGGAGCCCAAGCGCCTCGATCCCTGGCTGCGCCTGCACCTCCTGGCGATGAAGGGCGAGGAGTTCTACGCGCGCTTCGAGAAGCTGCTGCAGGTCACCGACGCCGACTTCCCCGACTCGCGCCAGATGGACAAGCCCTTCATGGGCAACGGCAAGTACCTGGGCGAGAAGGAGAAGTTCGACGTCGTCGTGCACTCGACGCGCGCGACGCACTACCTCTTCACCAAGGAGTTCTCGGGCGCGCAGGTGACCGAGACGCTGCGCTGGCACTTCAAGGATCCGCACAAGCTCCTGCTCTCGGTGCCGGCCGAGGACCCGGACCTGAAGAAGGACAAGTGGCTCTGGCCGCACGTGGTGCACAACCTCAGCCACGTGATGTTCTGCGCCTACAAGCACTTCTCCTACGACCCGCCGATCTGGATCGACGAGGGCCTCGCGCTGGCGATGGAGAAGGAGGCCGAGCCCGAGTCGACGACGCACGAGGGCGAGGAGGGCTCCCTGCGCGAGACCAAGGGCCCCAAGGACTTCGCGCTCGCGGCCAAGCGGCTCGTCGCCACGAGCAAGCCGCGCTCACTGGCCGAGTTGACCGAATTGAAGGAGTTCGGCGATCTCTCGCAGGAGGACCATGTCGCGGTCTGGTCGCGCGCGCGCTTCCTGATCGATGCGCATCCGGCCGAGTGCGCCAAGCTGCTCGGCGGCATCAAGGGCCAGCTCGACGAGAAGAAGCTGCCGACGGGCACCGACCTGCCCGGCCTGCAGCGCAAGCTGCTGCAGGAGATCGCCGGCTGGACGACGTTCAGCTTCGACGACGCCTGGAAGACGTGGGTGAAGAGCCAGCCCGATCGCTGAAATCGGACAATACGGAGCCAGTCCAATTGTTTCACCAATCGCCCGCAACCGTCCGGATGGCCGAAGCCGTTCGGGTGATTGGTGAAACAATTGGACTGGCTCCGTATTGTCCGATTTCGCCGCGATGAGCGCCGCTGCGTACACTCGCGGAATGCTGTCGCTCTCGATTGCCCTCGTCCTGTTGCAGACTCCGACTCCACCGGGTCCGAACGCGTCGGTTCCAGCGACGACTCCCGCACAGGAGACGCCGAAGCCCCCGACCACGACGATCGAGGACATCCAGGCCGCCGCGCGCGTGCTCGGGATCGAGTTCAGCGCTTCCGAGCTGAAGCTGATGCCGCGCAAGATCGACGAGCAGCGCGCCGGCTACGAGGCGCTGCGCGCGGTGCCGCTCGCGAACTCGGACCCGCTGGCGTTCGCGTTCAACCCGCTCTTGCCGGGCATGCACGTGCGCGAGTGCAAGATCACGCCGGCACTGCGCTCGGTCCCGAAGGCCGAGCGCCCGCCGAAGCTCGAGGACCTCGCCTACGCCGACATCCCCACGCTCGCGGCGCTGATCCGCTCCAGGCAGGTGAGCTGCGCCGAGCTTGACGGAGATGTCGCTCGCGCGCCTCTCAGCGCCTCGATCCCGAAGCTGCACTGCGTGATCACGCTCTGCGCGGATCGCGCGCGCGCGCAGGCGAAGCAGCTCGACGAGGAACTGAAGCAGGGCAAGTACCGCGGCGTCTTGCACGGCATTCCATGGGGCGCGAAGGACCTGCTCGCGACGAAGGGCATCCGCACGACCTGGGGCGCGAAGCCCTACGAGCAGCAGGTGATCGACGAGGACGCGGCGGTGGTCGAGAAGCTCGATGCGGCGGGCGCGGTGCTCGTCGCGAAGCTCTCGCTCGGCGAGCTGGCGATGGACGACGAGTGGTTCGGCGGGATGACGCGCAATCCCTGGAAGCTCGACCAGGGCTCGAGCGGCTCGTCGGCCGGTCCCGCGGCCGCGGTCGCGTCGGGCTGCGTCGCGTTCGCGATCGGCTCGGAGACCTGCGGCTCGATCCTCTCGCCCTCCTCGCGTTGCGGCTGCTCGAGCCTGCGGCCGACGTTCGGCCGGGTGAGCCGGCGCGGCGCGATGGCGCTCTCGTGGACGATGGACAAGCTCGGGCCCATGGCGCGGCGTGCCTCGGATGCGGCGCTCGTCTTCCAGGCCATCCAGGGCTTCGACGCGCGCGACGAGAGCACGACCAGCGTGCCGTTCAAGGACCTCGGGCCGGTGGACGTCAAGGGCTGGAAGGTCGGCTGGATGAAGGACGGCTGGTCGAACGAGAAGGAGCGCGACGCCTTCCTCGACGAGTTGCGCGCGCTGGGCGTCGAGCTCGTGCCCTTCGAGCTGCCCAAGCTGCCGATCGATTCCCTGATGCCGATCCTGATGGCCGAGGCGGCCACGGCCTTCGATGGACTCACGCGCAGCGGCGAGGACGATCTGCTCGCGCGCCAGCGCGAGGACAGCTGGCCGAACGAGTTCCGCTGCGCGCAGCTGATCCCGGCGGTCGAGTACCTGCGCGCGAGCCGCGTGCGGCGCAGGGCGATGCTCGAGTTCGACGCCGCGCTGCAGCAGGTCGACGTGCTCGTGCACCCGCCGGGCAACGGCGAGCTGCTGGTGCTCTGCAACCTGACGGGGCAGCCGGCGGTGTGCGTGCCGCGCGGCTGGAGGAAGGACGGCACGCCGCGCGCCATCGCGTTCACCGCGAATCTCTACGACGACGCGCGCGCGCTCGCCTTGGCCGAAGCGTGGCAGCGCTCGACGCACGACCACGAGAAGCACCCCGAGCTCTGAGATGGACAGCGGGACTGGTGCTCCTCAACTCGTGGCACATTGGAGGAGCGCGGCCGCCGACCTCGGGTTGGAGATCGAGGCGCCCTTCGAACGGACGCTCGGTTCGGGCCGCCGGATTCGGGCGCCACTGCTCTTGCGCAACTTCGGCGGGGTCCAGGGAATGGTGATACTCTCCCGATCCACCGAATTGGAAGGCGTGGAGGGGGAACTCGAGCAGGCTGGATTCGGGTACTGCGTGATGAGCGAGCCGCGCTCTGACGAGGTCTATGCGCGCTCCGTCGTCATCGAGGTGCTGAACGATTGGGGCTGGACTGGCGCGCCCGCGGAGAGGCCAACGTGGCTCGTGGAGCCGGAGAGTCGAACTAGCCCGTTAGGCACGGCCATTCGAGCCGGTGCAAGGGAGCAGTTCTGCATCGAGGCTGTCGTCGACTCCAACGTCGAACCCGACTGGATCTTCGGCAGCCTGCACCTGTGGATCGGAGGAGCTCGGCTCGGTCATGAATACGGTGGGACTGTCCTGAAGGGCTGCCGCAACTTGCTCGAGGACCTCGCTCGGGACGAGGTCGACCGGCGCATTCCCGAGTTCCTCGATCGCGGAGCTGAGCGGGTTCTTGCCGACCTCCGGCGCGCGGTCTTCGTCGACGGTGAGCCGGAGTCCCTGCTCCGCGCATGGTGGCTCTGCGAGCTCGACGTCTTCATGGATGCACTCGAGGACTACGACCTCTTGCTGCTGGAAGCGCGGGACGGTCGCGATCGCGTCGTCTGGAAGCGGCAGGACTCGACGGAGGTCCACGAAATCCTGCTCCCGCAGCACCTCGTCAAGCGGGTGGCCGCCGAGTTCGTCGAGAGATTCGACGAGGCGCTGATAAATCGTTCGCCCGAGGTCCCGCCGTCCGAGCTCTAGCCGGGCCGCGGCTCGCCCTGGAAGAAGATCAGCGGCTCCTTCGCGCCGGGATAGCGTTCGAGCAGCGCCTCGGCGAAGGCCATCGACATCGGCAGGCACTGCTCGGCGGTCTGGCCGAAGGCGCGGATGTGCGCCAGCTCCTCGAGCGGCGCCGGCAGGCCGAAGATGGCGAGCCTTTCCGCGCGCCAGCAGAGCGAGATGCAGAAGGGCTGGCCCTCGCCGTGCGAGTGGTAGTTCAGGATCCACTGGTCGCCGCGCGCGTGCGAGGTCTTGACCGCCGGGCCGTAGCTCGGGTGCTCCTCGAGCTTGTCGAGGATGCGCTCGATCCACTCCAGCACCTGATCGGGGATCTCGCTCTTCATCGGCCGGATTGTACGGGGTCGACCGGCGGTCTCCAGATGCGTCCTTCGAGCCCGAAGAGCGCGTCCAGCTCGCGCGGATCCTCCGGAGCCGGAGCTCCCGCGAGCGCGAGGGCCGAGAGCGCGGCGTCGAAGGCGTCCTCGCTCGCTTCGGCGAGCTCGCACAGGCTGCGCTCGGCCGGCAGCGGGTGATTGGCGAGCTGCAGCGCGCGCGAGCTGCGCGAGGACTTCGTCAGCGGTCCGGTGAACCAGCGCGGGTAGATCTCGGTCGCGAAGGGCGGCTGCGCGCGTGCGAAGGGCCAGATCGAGAAGCCCGCGCGCTCGAGTTCGAGCAGCAGCGGCATGCCGCGCAGCGAACCGGTCCCGACGGCACCCGCGCCGCCGATCTGGAAGACCGACTTGGGCCGGATGCCCGAGAGCGGCAGGTGCTCGAGCTCGGTGCGGCGCCAGAGCGGGCGCTCGGGATCGAGCGGCGGCCGGCGCGAGCCCTTGCGGCCGAAGAACGGCGCGGGCGAGCGCGCCAGCCACTCTTCGCCGTGCTCGGCGGCGCTGCGCCAGGCATCGGAACCGCTGCGCGCGCCCTGCTCGCGCGCGAACCAGGCCGGGAAGCCGAAGGCGAAATCGAGGCCGACCGCCAGCGCGGGCTCGCGCAGGGCGCAGTCCTGGAGGTGGCGCACGAGCTCGGCACGGGAACGCCCGCATTCCAGGCGCAGCAGCCGGCCGCGCGCGACCTCGGCCAGCCAGATGCGGCGCTCGGCGCCGCGGACGGCGCCCGACCAGTCGACGGCGATCGTGCAGCGGGCGGGAGCCATCCAAATTGCGCGCGGCAGAAGTCTAGCAGCGCTCTCCCTGGCCGCGTGGGGCTCCGGCCCCTATCCTCCTCCGGCTCATGGCCCAGCAGCTCGCACGGCAGCTCGAACACGAATTCTCGCCGGTCCTGCGGGCCGAGGGCGCGCAGCTCGTGCGCGACGGGCGCGTCTCGATCAGCGAGCACGCGCACGGCTTCCTGCTGGCCGAGGTCGAGGACGGCCAGGTGTACGACGTGGGCGTGCGCTGGTCGGACGACCAGGTGCGCACCGACGCGGCCTGCACCTGCGCGCGTTTCCGCGAGGGCGGCAGCTGCCCGCACCTGTGGGCCGTGATCGTGGCCCAGGCCGAGGCCGAGGAGGACGAGCCCGCAAAGGCCGCCGAGGAGAGCGCGACCGAGGCCGCCGACTGGCGCTTCCGCCTGCGCCTCTTGCGCCCGCCGCGCACGCGCAAGCTGCGCGATCCGTGGAAGGGCGTGCCGCCGGGTTCCTCGCGCATCGTCTTCGTCGTGGGTGTCGACAAGACGCTCAACGAGGCGCGTGTGGTGCTGCGCCTGTACAACGAGAAGCGCCTGCGCAACGGCCGCTTCGGCACGCGCAAGGCGCTCGATCTCGCCGGCTGGCGCGAGGCCGCCGCGCGCGATCCGCTGGACGTCAAGGTGCTCGGCCTGCTGGGCGCGTCGCTGGTCGAGCTGCCCGCCGGCAGCTCCTCGCGCAACGCGCGCACGCCGGCCGCGTACCTCGACGAGGCGCAGGCCGAGCTGCTGCTGCCGCTCTTGTGCCAGAGCGGGCGATTGTTCCTCGAGGTCGGCGAGCGGCGCTCGGCCGGCGCGCTGGCCTGGGATGCCGACCAGCCCTGGGACCTGCGCTTCGAGCTCGCACGCGACGAGGAGCTCGACCAGTGCCTGCTCGACGCGGTGCTGGTGCGCGCGGAACGGCGCGTGCCGCTCAGCGAGCCCTGGCTGTTCCTGGGCGCGAGCTGGTTCTTCCTCGAGGAGGCGCTGTGCCGCTTCCGCGCCCACGGCGCCGGCCCGTGGCTCGAGTCGATCCGCCGCGAGGGGCCGCTGCTGCGCACGCCTCGACGAGGAGTCCGAGCTCCTGCGCGCGCTGCTGGAGCAGTCCGGCACGCCGGCGGTCGTGGCCGCGGGCGTGCGCTGGGCCGAGGAAGCGCCGCCGCGTCCGCACTTGTGGATCGGCCGGCGCACGGGTGGCAGCGCGGCGCTCGAGGCGCGCGTGAGCTTCGACTACTCCGGCGTGCGCGTGCGCGCCAGCGACGAGCTGCAGGTGCTGAAGCAGCCGGCTGCCGAGGGCGCGCTGGCGACGCTCATCCGGCGCGACCTCGCAGCCGAGTCCGAGCGCCTGGTGCAGCTGCTCGGCGCACCCGGGGTCGAGGCCTGCGAGCCCGATGCGCAGCGCGACGCGCTGGTGGCCGCCGACCGCCTGGTCGACCTCGTGCGCGCGCTGCTCGACGCGGGCTGGGCGGTCGACGCCGAGGGCCTGCGCTGGCGGCGCTCGGGCACGCTGCGCTACTCCGTGCGCACCGGCCTGGACTGGTTCGACCTCCAGGGCGGCCTGGACTTCGAGGGCGAGACGGCCAGCTTCCCGGCGTTGCTCGAGGCCGCGCGCGAGAAGCGCCGCACGGTCAAGCTCGGCGACGGCTCGATCGGAATCCTGCCCGAGCGCTGGCTCGAGGACTGGCGCCTGTTCGAGGCGCTGGGCGAGGAGCAGGACGACGCGCTGCGCTTCGAGAAGAGCCAGGGCTGGGTGCTCGACGCGCTGCTCGCGGGGCGCGAGAACGTCGACCTCGACGCGGGCTTCGAGAGCCTGCGCGCGCGCATCGCGGCCTTCTCGGGCGTGCGGCCGCTCGAGCAGCCCGAGGGTTTCCGCGGCGAGCTGCGCAGCTACCAGCGCGAGGCGCTGGGCTGGCTCGCCTTCCTGGGCGAGCTCGGCTTCGGCGGCTGCCTGGCGGACGACATGGGCCTGGGCAAGACCGTGCAGGTGCTGGCGCACCTCCTGCGGCGCAAGGCCGAGCACGGCGGCACGCGGCCCTGCCTGGTCGTGGCGCCGCGCTCGCTGTGCTTCCACTGGGTGCAGGAGGCGGCGCGCTTCACGCCCGGCTTCAGTGTGCTGGAGTACACCGGCAGCGAGCGCCACTCGAAGTGGAAGAAGCTCGCGCAACACGACCTGGTGGTCACGACCTACGGGACGCTGCGGCAAGACGCCGAACGCCTGGCCAAGATCCCCTTCGACACGGTCGTGCTCGACGAGGCGCAGGCGATCAAGAACCCGGCCAGCCAGTCGGCCAAGGCTGCGCGCCTGTTGCAGGCCGAGCGGCGCCTGGCGCTCTCGGGCACGCCGGTCGAGAACCACCTCGGCGACCTGTGGTCGATCTTCGAGTTCCTCAATCCCGGCATGCTCGGGCGCCTGGGCGCGCTGCGCGAGGTGGACACGCGCTCGGCGCAGCTCGCCGGCGACGCGCAGTCCTTCGAGCGGCTCGCGCGCGCGCTGCGGCCGTTCTTCCTGCGGCGCACGAAGGAGCAGGTGCTGAGCGACCTGCCCGAGAAGACCGAACAGACGCTCTTGTGCTCGCTCGAGGGCCGCCAGCGCGAGGAGTACGACGACCTGCGCGAGCACTTCCGGCGCATGCTCTCGGGCATGCAGCCCGGCGCGGGCATCGGCGTGCACGTGCTGACCGCGCTCTTGCGCCTGCGCCAGGCGGCCTGCCACCCCGGACTGCTCGACCCCGCGCGCGTGGGCGACAGCTCGGCCAAGCTCGAGGCGCTGCTGGGCATGCTCGAGGACGCGCGCGAAGGCGGGCACAAGGCGCTGGTCTTCTCGCAGTTCACCTCGCTGCTGGCGATCGTGCGCTCGAACCTCGAGGCGCGCGGCCTCGCCTACGAGTACCTCGACGGCGCGACCGAGGACCGCGAAGCCTGCGTGCGGCACTTCCAGGAGGATCCCGACTGCCCGTTCTTCCTGATCAGCCTCAAGGCCGGCGGCTTCGGGCTCAACCTGACGGCGGCCGACTACGTCTTCCTGCTCGACCCCTGGTGGAACCCGGCCGTCGAGTCGCAGGCCATCGACCGCGCGCACCGCATCGGCCAGACGCGGCGCGTGATGGCCTACCGCATCGTCGCGCGCGGCACGATCGAGGAGCGCGTGCTCGAGCTGCAGGAGCAGAAGCGCGGCCTGGCCGAGGCGATCCTGCGCGAGGACACGGGCGGCATGGGCACGCTCACGCGCGACGACCTCGAGCTGCTGCTCTCCTGAGCCGCGCGGCTCAGGATTTCGCGCCCACGCTGGACTTGCGCCCGCGCCAGCGCTCGATCGAGGACAGCAGCCGGGCCTTCTCGATCGGCTTGCTGGCGAAGTCGTCGCAGCCGGCGGCCAGGCACTTCTCGCGGTCGCCTTCCATCGCGTTGGCGGTGAGCGCGACGATCGGGCCGTCGTAGTGCACGCTGCGCAGCAGGGCCGTCGCGCTCCAGCCGTCGAGCTCGGGCATCTGCATGTCCATCAGGATCACGTCGAAGGGCCGGCCCGCGCGCCAGGCGTCGAGCGCCTTGTCGCAGGCGATGCGCCCGTTCTCGGCCAGCACCACGTCGGCGCCGACGCGCCCGAGCACGATCGAGATCAGGCGCTGGTTGTCGCGGCCGTCCTCGGCCAGCAGGATGCGCATGCCCTGCAGGTTGGCGTGCTGCGCGTCCTTGCCCGCGGCACCGTCGGTGGCCTGCGCCGCCCGGCGCTCCGCGCGCGGGTCGTAGAGCTTCGGCGTGCCCTCCTCGCGCAGCGCGATCTCGACCGTGAAGGTCGAGCCGCGGCCCGGCTGGCTCTCGACGCGGATGTCGCCGCCCAGCATCTGCGCCAGGCGCCGCGCGATCGTCAGGCCCAGGCCCGTGCCGCCGAAGCGCCGCGTGGTCGAGGTGTCGGCCTGCACGAAGGGCTGGAACAGCCGCGCGATCTGCTCCTCGGTCATGCCGATGCCGGTGTCGCAGACGCGCACGTCGAAGCGCGCCTCGCGCCTCTCGCCCGCGGGCAGGAAGCCGGCCACGACGCGGATCCCGCCCAGCTCGGTGAACTTGATCGCGTTGCCCACCAGGTTGACCAGGATCTGGCGCAGGCGCACCGGATCGGAGCGGATGCTGCGCGGGATCGGCGTCTCGAAGTCGATGCCCAGCGCCAGGCCCTTCTCCTGCAGCTTGGCCTTCATCAGCGCGCGCACGTCCTCGAGCACGTCCGCCGGCGCGAACTCGATGCGCTCGAGCTCGACGCTGCCGGCCTCGATCTTGGAGAGGTCGAGGATGTCGTTGATCAGGGCCAGCAGGTGCTCGCCGTTGCGGCGGATGGTCTGGAGGTGCGTGCGGCGCTCCTCGGGCGGCGTGGCGCCGTCGAGCAGCAGGTCGGCGAAGCCGAGGATGGCCGTCATGGGCGTGCGGATCTCGTGGCTCATGTTGGCCAGGAACTCGCTCTTGCTGCGCGTGGCGGACTCGGCGCGCTGGCGCGACTCCTCCAGCTCCTTCATCGAGCGCACGAGGTCCGTGGCGGTGCGCTCGACGGCCGACTTGGCCTCCTGCAGCTGCAGCGCGTGCGTGCGCAGCACCTCCTGCGTGCGGCGCCGCTCGTCCACGTCGCTGAGCGAGCCCGCCATGCGCGACAGCCGGCCGCGCTCGTCGGTGACTGCCTGGCCGCGGTAGCGGAACCAGCGTTGGCCGCCGTCCTTGCAGCGCAGGCGCAGTTCCAGGTCCAGCAGCGTCAGGCCCGCGAGGTGCTCCTCCATGCTCGCCACGAGTCGTTCGCGATCGTCCTCGTGCGCCAGATCCTTCAGCGCGCACCAGCTGGAGCGGATCTCCTCGGGCTGGTAGCCGAGCAGCTCGTAGAAGCGCGACGACCACCACTGCTCGTCGGAGCTGACCTTCTTCCAGTCCCAGAAGCCGTCGTTCGAGCCGTCCAGGGCGAGCTCGAAGCGCAGCTCGCTCTCCTGGCGCGCCTTCTCGGCCTCGACGCGCTCGCGGATGTCGCGCAGGAAGGCGTGAAAGCTCCAGCGCCCGTCGGCCTCGACGGGATGCACGGTCAATTCGATCGGGAACTCCGTGCCCGAGCGGTCGATGGCCGTGAGCTCGATGCGTTTGCCCAGGATCGAGCCCTGGCCCGTGCGCGCGAAACGCTGCAGCGCCTCCTCGTGCGCGCCGCGCAGGTGCGGCGGGACGATGTGCTCGGAGAGGCGCTGGCCCAGGATCTCCTCGCGCTTCCAGCCGAACGTGCGCTCGGCCTGCGGGTTCCAGCTCACCACGCGGCCCTCGATGTCCATCGAGATCAGGCAGTCGATCGAGCTGTCGATCATGCGCCGCAGGTCCGACTCGCTGCGCTCGAGCTGCAGGCGCGTGCTCTGGATCGCGGCCAGTGTCTCGTTCAGGCCATCGGCCAGCCGTCCGATCTCGTCCGAGGTCCCCGGTTCCGCGCGCAAGTCGCGCCGGCCCTCGCGCCAGCCGCGCAGCACGTCCTCGATGCCGTGCAGGCGCCGCGTGACGAGCTTGCGGAAGTCGAAGTACAGTGCACCCAGGAACAGGCCGGTGGCCACGCACATCGTGAGCACCAGCAGCAGCACGCCGTGCAGGCTGGCCGCGCGCACGCCTTGCATGTCGAGCTGCACGACCACGAGGCCCGGCTGCCCGTGCCCGAGCGGCTGCGTCAGGCAGAGCGTGCTCCCGCCCGTGCGCAGCACCGGCTGATCCGCATCCGGGGCGAGCAGCTCGCAGAACTGCTGGCTGTCCTGCCAGTGGTGCATCTCGCTCAGGCTCGCGCCCAGCCAGGTCGGGCGCGTCGAGGCGATCACCAGCTGCTCCGCGTCGAACACCGCGAGGTCGCGGATCTCCTCCTTGCCGCTCAGCGCGGCCACGAACTCGCGCAGGCTCTTGTGCGACGGATCGACGTCCGCGACGACGCCGATCGAGGTGGCCAGCGTGCCCGCGCGCAGCCGCAGCCGGTCCGTGAGGCGCGCTTCGAGGAACTCGTACAGGATCAGGCTCCCGATGACGCACAGGAGCGCGCCGTAGCCGCACAGCGACAGCAGCATGCGCGCGCGCAGCGAGCGCGCGGGGCGCCTGAGCTCGATACCGGCGGCGGATGCGGGAGGGGTGGGACTGGACATGCAGGCGGGACCTGGGGAGATCCGTCCTGCTTGATCGACGCGTGGGGCGTGCAGGAATGACGCGCGCTGGCGAATTCGCGCGCGCCCGGGCCAGAAGACCTTTCCCGCTGCGCTTCGGCAGTTCCGCCCCCAAGCGAGCGGGCCGCCCGGTCAGCCCGGACGGCCCGCATTCCTGCACCTTGGGGCTACGGCTCTCAGTGGCCGTGACCCGCGTGCGCGCCTTCCTTCTCCTTGGCGGGCAGGTCGGAGACGAGCGCGTCGGTGGTCAGGAGCAGGCTCGCGACCGAGGCCGCGTTCTGCAGCGCCGTGCGCACGACCTTGGTCGGGTCGATGACGCCGGCCTTGACCATGTCCTCGTAGACTTCGGTCTCGGCGTTGAAGCCCCAGTTCTTGCTCTTGCTCGAGCGCACGTTCTGGACCACGACCGCGCCGTCGAGTCCGGCATTGCTCGCGATCTGGCGCATCGGGGCCTCGAGCGCGCGACGCACGATCTGCGCGCCCACGCGTTCGTCGCCCTCGAGCTTGAGCGACTCGACGACCTCGATGCAGGAGAGCAGCGCCGAGCCGCCGCCGGGGACGATGCCTTCTTCGACGGCTGCGCGCGTGGCGTGCAGCGCGTCCTCGACGCGCATCTTCTTCTCCTTCATCTCGGCTTCGGTCGCCGCGCCGACGTTGACCTTGGCCACGCCGCCGGAGAGCTTGGCCAGGCGTTCCTGGAGCTTCTCCTTGTCGTAGTCGCTCTTGGTCGTCTCGATCTCGGCCTTGATCTGCGCGATGCGGCCGCGGATCGCGTCCTTGGAGCCGGCACCCTCGATGATGGTGCAGGCTTCCTTGGCCACGATCAGCTTCTTGGCCCGGCCGAGGTCCTTCATGGTCACGTGCTCGAGCGAGGAGCCGGTCGCTTCCATGATCGGGTTGGCCCCGACCAGCGTGGCGATGTCCTCGAGCATGGCCTTGCGGCGGTCGCCGAAGCCCGGCGCCTTGACGGCCACGCAGGGGAAGATGCCGCGCAGCTTGTTCACGACCAGCGTCGCGAGGGCCTCGCCCTCGAGATCCTCGGCGATGATCAAGAGCGGCTTGCCCGACTGGGCGACCTGCTCGAGCAGCGGGATCAGCTCCTTGACGGTGCTGATCTTCTTCTCGTTCACGAGCACGTAGACGTCCTCGTAGACAGTCTCCATCGTCGTGGGGTTGGTGATGAAGTGCGGCGAGAGCCAGCCCTTGTCGAACTGCATGCCCTCGACCCACTCGACCTCGGTCGTGATCGACTTGCCTTCCTCGACCGTGATCACGCCGTCCTTGCCGACCTTGTCCATGGCCTTGGCGATCATCTCGCCGATCTCGCCGTCGCCGTTGGAGGCGACGGTGCCGACCTGCGCGATCTCCTGGTGGCCCTTGACGGTGGTCGAGAGCTTCTTCAGCTGCGCCGACCGCCGCGTCGACGGCCTTGTCGAGGCCGCGCTTGAGGGCGATCGGATTCGCGCCCGCGGTGACGTTCTTGAGGCCTTCCTCGAAGATCGCCTCGGCCAGCACGGTGGCCGAGGTGGTGCCGTCGCCGGCCTGGTCGTTGGTGCGCTGCGCGACCTGCTTCACGAGCTGCGCGCCCATGTTCTCGTAGGCGTCCTCGAGATCGATCTCCTTGGAGACCGTCACGCCGTCCTTGGTGACCGTCGGGGAGCCGAAGGACTTCTCGATGATCACGTTGCGCCCGCGCGGGCCGAGGGTGACCTTCACCGCTCGCGCCAGCTTGCGCACGCCGTCACGGATCTTCTCGCGCGCGGCCGCGTCGTAACAGATTTGCTTGGCCATGTTGACTCGCTTCCTTGGTCGTCGGGGGTGTGTCGGGAGTGTGGGCCGCGGCTCAGCCGACGATGCCGAGGATGTCTTCCTCGCGCATGATCAGGTAGTCCTCGCCGACGTGCTTGACCTCGGTGCCGGCGTAGGAGGTGAAGAGCACGGTGTCGCCGGGCTTGACCGAGAAAGTCGAGCGCTGGCCGTTGTCGAGCGTGCGGCCCTCGCCGATCGCGATGACCTGGCCCTCCTTGGGCTTGTCCTTGGCGCTCTCGGGCAGCAGGATCCCGCCGGCGGTCTTGGCTTCCGCTTCGGCGCGCTTGATCAGCACGCGGTCGCCCAGCGGGCGGATGCTGCCGGACTTCTTGTTGCTCGTGGTGGGCTTGGCTTGGGTCTTGGTGCTCATGGGGATCGGACTCTTCGGGGTGTGGTGGTTGCGTCAGGTCAGGATTGGCGATGGGGAACGCGTTCCCGCGCGTGAGCGCGGGAACACTGGATCAGTGGCGCGGGTGCTCGCCGTAGAGGCCCAGCGCGCGCGAGACCTCCGCGCGCAGCAGGGCGGGTTCGGGCGGCTTGCGGAAGACGGCCAGTGCGCCCTCGTGCAGGGCCATCGAGCGCAGTGCGTCCGTTGCGTCGCCCGAGAGCACGATGCAGGGGACGCCCAGAGTCTCCAGGCGCACGAGCGAGACGAGTTCCAGGCCCGTGTAGCCGGGCATGTGCATGTCGAGCAGGGCCAGGCGCGGGCGCTCCCCGCGCAGGATCTCGAGCGCCGCACTGCCACTCTCGGCCTGGATGATCTCGAGGTGCCAGTCGCTCAAGAGGTCGCAGACGCCCGCGCGCAGGTCGCGGTCGTCGTCGGCTACGAGAACTCTTCGGGAAATGGCCATGCGGCTCCGGGAGCGGGCCGCCGCGAAAAGCAAAGCGCATGCCGGGCGTCCCCCCGCACCTCGGCCTCCATCTCAGGGGCATGGGAGGGCGTTTGGCCTGTCAGCGTGGCAGCAGGGAAGGGGTGGACCCCACTCTCCTGTCAGGCTGACAGAGTGGTGTCCGGGCCGCGAACGGGCTCGCGCGGCGCGGATCGGCTGCCCCGAGCCGCGCCCGGGGCCTGCGGGATGAGCTCGACCTCAACGAGCTCGAGCGGCTTCCGCGCCACCAGGCAGTACCCCAGCGCGACGGCGTCGTCCCGGGTGAACTTGGACAGCAGGTAGAAGGCAGATTGGAGGCAGGCCGCCAGCGGGAAGACAAACACGCTCTTCCACAGCGAGGGGATCACGCTGCCGTCGGCCTGGCGCGTCCGCGCCGCAAACGAGCGCAGCAGGAACTGCGATCCGAGCGCGCCCATGGCCAGGGACGAATTCCCGCGTGCCTCGAGGGTCTCGACGACCAGGCCGGACTCCTCGACCAGGTTGCGCAGCGCGAAGGGCGTGTAGCGGTAGTAGTCCCAGGGCATCTCGTGCAAGGGCTGCAGGAACGGAACGGTGACCAGGAGCCGTCCCTCGGGCTTCAGCACGCGCGCCATCTCCTGCACCACCGCGCCGGGCGACAGCACGTGCTCGAGCACCTCGGTCGCGAGCACCGTGTCGAAGCTCTCGTCGGCGAAGGGCAGTCGCCGGCCGTCGCCGAACACGTCCACGTAGCCCTGGGCGCGGTCGAGGATCTCCCACAGGTCGGGCTGCTTGTCGAGCAGCGCCGGCGGATAGTCGAGACCGACGTAGCGCTCGACGTGCGGCGCGAAGACCGACCCGTACGGGCGCTCGGAGCAGCCCACGTCGAGCATCACGCCGCGCGCGCTGCGCGCCAGGCGCTCGACCGACTGGCGCAGGTTGCGCGAGTCGAGCCAGTAGGGCGAGAGCGGCGTGCGCTTGCGCCAGGCATTGAGGCGCGCGAGCAGCGGCGGACGGCCGTGGACCACCCCGACCCGCCCGAGGGCTGATTTCGGAACCCGCTCGAGCCGCTCTGCCGGGGCCATGCTCTCCATGCTACCCCGCGCGCAACCCCGCAAATGCGCCCGAGTTCCAAAGGAAGTTGGAATTCAGTCCCTATCCTCTCCTGCGCCGATGCCCGCCGCCTCCCTGCTCTCGCCCCGCGTCCGCGCGCTGCTCGTGCGCCGGCCGGTCTTCGACGCGCACGTGGACTCGCTGCAGCGCCAACTCGACCTCGAGCACGACATCGGGACGCGCACCAGCGGCCACCTCGACCTCGTGCGCGGCCGCGAGGGCGGCCTGGGCTCGATGGTCTTCGTCAACTGGGTCGATCCCAAGTACATCGCGCCCGAGTTCGGCGGGGCGAAGCTGCGCACGCGCAGGCTGCTGCGCGAGTTCCACCAGCTCCTGCGCGCGCACCCCGAGGAAGTGGCCTTCGCGGGCAATGGCCGCCTGCTGCGCGGGGCGCGCGCGGCGGGGAAGCTGGCCGGCATCCCCGGCATCGAGGGCGGGCACTCGATCGAGCAGGACCTCGGCGAGCTGGTCTGGTTCTTCGAGCGCGGCGTGCGCGTGCTGACGCTGGTCTGGAACAACCACCTCTCCTGGATCCGCTCGTGCCAGCCGGGTGCCGGGCCGGAGGTTCCGCCGGGCCTGAGCGAGTTCGGCCGCTCGGTGGTGCGCACGATGAACGAGCTCGGGATGCTCGTCGACCTCTCGCACGCGGGCGAGCAGTCGTTCTTCGACGCGCTCGAGACGACCTCCAAGCCGGTCATCGCGAGCCATTCCGGCTGCAAGGCGCTGCACGGCCACCCGCGCAACCTGACCGACGAGCAGCTGCGCGCGCTGCAGCACAACGGCGGTGTGGTCGGGATCGTGTTCTGCGTGCCGTTCCTCTCGGCACAGGGCCAGGCCGAGGACGCGCGCTGGCGCGAGTCGGAGGGCTTCAAGGCGCTCGCGGGCCGCAACGCGACCGAGCTCTTCCTGCGCCAGGGCGAGTACCTGCAGGAGAAGGCCGAGCCGCTGCCGCTCGAGGTCGTGGTCGAACACATCGAGCACGTGGTCGAGGTCGCGGGCATCGAGCACGTCGGTCTCGGCTCGGATTTCGACGGCATCCTGCGCACGCCGCAGGGGCTCGAGGACGCGAGCTGCTACGGCAACCTGGTCGAGAAGCTCTTCGAGCGCGGCTTCGGCGAGGACGAGGTGCTGGCGATCTGCGGCGGCAACATGGAGCGCGTGTTCGCGCAGGCGACGGGGCCGGGCACGCGCGCGGAGACGGCGCAGCTCGTCCCGTTCGAATAGCAAGCTCGAGCGATGATTCTCGCGCCGGACGCGCAACCTGGGGCGGATCCGAGCGTCTAGGGGATGGAGGCCACAGTCCTGAACCCGCGAGACAAACCCATGCGCTTCGATTTCACATCCGTCGACGACGTCGAGTCCTACATCAACGTACCCGAGGGCCTGCACAACTGCCGCGTCGCCGAGGTGCGCGATGGCCGCGCGCGCGACGGCAGCGTGCGCTGGAGCTACCGCCTGGAGGTGATCGACGGCGAGTGGGCCGGGCGCACGGCGGCCTGGGACTCGCTCACCTGGAGCGAGCGCGGCATCTACCGCGTGAAGAAAGTGCTCGCGGCGCTGGGCCTGGACGTCAAGGGCGTGGTCGAGATCGAGCCCACCGATCTCGTGAACATGCGCGCTCGCGTGCGCGTCGAACCCGAGGAACGCGAGGATCCCCAGACGGGGCGGCGGCAGGTGCGCATGCGTGTGCCGTACCTCGGCTACGAGGCCTACGAGCCGCCGACCGATCTCGACACGCCACCGACGCTGGCGCCGGTCGACGGCTGGAAGCAGAAGCACGAGGCCGGTGGCGAGGCCAAGGGTCCCGAGGACGACGACTTCGCCTTCTGAGCGCGCTAGAGTGCGCCAATGAGCGTGCCGAAAGGCGTCGAGAAGCGCATCGCAGAGCTCCGCGCCGGGATCCGGCGCCAAGACCGGCTGTACTACGTCGAGTCGCGACCCGAGCTCTCGGACGCGGAGTACGACGCGCTCTTCTCCGAGCTGAAGCGCCTCGAGCTCGAGCATCCCGCGCTCGTGACGCCCGACAGCCCGACCCAGCGCGTCGGCGGGCCGCTGCCCGAGGGGCAGGGCTTTCCCACGGTGCAGCACGAGGTGCCGATGCTCTCGATCGACAGCCTCTTCACCAACGAGGAGGTGCTCGACTTCGAGGCGCGCATCGTGCGCTTCCTGGGCCGCTCGAGCGGCGACGAACTCGACTGGGCCGTCGAGCCGAAGTACGACGGCGTCAGCGCGGCGCTGGTCTACGAGGAAGGCCGGCTCGTGCGCGGGGCGATGCGCGGCGACGGCGTGCAGGGCGAGGAGATCACGGCCAACCTGCGCACGATCCGCAACCTGCCGCTCGCGCTCGCGACCGCGGGCCACGCGATTCCCAGGCGCGTGGAAGTGCGTGGCGAGGTGCTGATCCGGCGCGAGCGCTTCGCCGCGCTCAACCGCCGGCGCGCGCAGGAGGGCGAGGCGCCCTTCGCCAACCCGCGCAACACGGTCTCGGGCGCGCTGCGGCGCAACGATCCCTCCGAAGTGGCGCGCTACCCGCTCGAGTTCTATCCCTGGTCCGCGCCGCAGCTCGAGGGCCTCGACCTCGCGACACAGACCGAGGTACTCGCGGCGCTGCGCGGCTGGGGCTTCGCCGATGCCGGCCAGTCGCGCCGCGTGCGAGGTCTCGCGGCGGCGATCGCCTACCACGACGAGATCGAGCACCGGCGCCTCGAGCTGCCCTTCGAGATCGACGGCATCGTCGCCAAGCTCGACCGCCTCGACCTGCGCGCGCGTCTGGGCTCGACCTCGCGCGCCACGCGCTGGCAGTACGCGCACAAGTTCGCGCCGCTCGAGGCCTCGAGCATGCTGCGCGCGATCGAGACGATGGTCGGCAACGGCGGGCGACTGACGCCGCGCGCACACGTCGATCCGGTCGAGGTCGGCGGCGTGACCGTGCGCCACGCGACCTTGCACAACGCCGACTACGTCGCGGCGCTGGGCGTGCACGTCGGCGACCGCGTCTTCCTGCGCCGCGCGGGCGACGTGATCCCGCAGATCACGGCCGTCGCGAAGGCGGCCGAGGGCTCCGCGCCCGCGGACTGGGAGAAGTCGGTGCCCGAGGAGCTGCACGACGCGCAGGCCGCGATCCGCCCGGGCATCGCCTGGCATTGGCGCGAGAGCTTCGAGATGCCGAAGAGCTGCCCGGTCTGCGCGACCGCGAGCGTGCAGGAAGGCAAGTACTGGCGCTGCCCCAATCTCGCCTGCCCGCCGCAGCTCGTCGGGCGCACGCTGGTGCTCGCCGGCGGCGGCGCATTCGAGATCGACGGCATCGGCGAGAAGCAGGTCGCGCAGCTCTACGAGGCCGGGCTGATCCGCTCGCCCGCCGACCTGCTCGCGCTCGAGAAGGTCAAGGAGAAGCTCATCGAGCTCGAGCGCTGGGGCGAGAAGTCGACCGCGAACCTGCTCGAGCAGATCGCCGAGCGGCGCAAGATCCCCTTCGCGCGCTTCCTCGTGGCGCTCGCGATTCCCGAGATCGGCCCGGCGACCGCCGCGCTGCTCGGGAAGCACTTCGCCTCGCTCGAGGACCTGCAGGCCGCCTCGCTCGACGAGCTGCAGCACATCGACGGCGTCGGCCCCGAAGTCGCGGCGCGACTCTTCGGCTGGTTTCGCGAGCCCGGCGGACTGGCGCTGCTCGCCCAGCTCTTCGCGAACGGCGTCGAGATCGACTACCGCCGCGCACCCGCCGGCAGCGGCTTCTTCAGCGGCAAGACGGTCGTCTTCACGGGCACGCTCGAGCAGATGGGCCGCAACGAGGCCAAGCAGGCCGTCGAGGAACAGGGCGGCAAGGTCGGCTCCTCGGTCAGCGCGAGGACGGATTACCTCGTCGTCGGCGGCAAGCCCGGCAGCAAGGCCAAGAAGGCCGAGGAGCTGGGCGTGAAAGTCATGTTGGAGGCCGAGTTCCTGGGCAAGGTCGGCAGGCCCTGAAGCGTGCAGCGGCGTACCATGCCGCGATGCCGCTCCTCCTCTCCGTCCTGCTCTGCGCCTGCGCCGCGCAGGCGCCCGCGCCCGCTCCTGTTGCACCCGTCAAGACCGTGATCCGCGCCGCGCAGATGCTCGACGTGCGCGCCGGCAAGCTCGTCGCGCGCCCGCAGATCGTGGTCTCAGGCCGCACGATCGAGTCCGTCGGCAAGATCGGCGACCCCGTGCCCGCGGGGGCCGCGGTGATCGACCTGGGCGAGAAGACGCTCGTGCCGGGCCTGATGGACATGCACACGCACCTCACCGACGCGATCGAGGGCGACTGGGTCAACCGGCCGGTGCACGACACCGCCGCCGACGCGGCGCTGCACGGCGCACACAACGCGCGCGTCACGCTGCTCGCGGGCTTCACGACCGTGCGCGACGTGGGCTCGAGCGACTTGGTCGACGTGGCGCTGATGAAGTCCGTCGAGACGCGGCGAGATCGACGGCCCGTGGATCTTCCCCGCCGGCCACGCGATCGGGATCACCGGCGGGCACGCCGATATCGACCGGATTCGCACCCGGCATCCTCGAGCGCGATCCCGAGCACGGCATCGCCGACGGGCCGGACGAGTGCGTCAAGGCCGTGCGCGCGCAGCTCAAGTACGGCGCCAAGGTGATCAAGTGCGTCGCCACCGCGGGCGTGCTCTCCTTCGAGCCCTCGGTCGGCGCGCAGCAGCTCTCCGACGCCGAGCTGAAGGCGATCGTGGACGAAGCCACGCGCCACGGCGTCAAGGTCTGCGGCCCACGCGCACGGACGCGACGGGATCCTGGCCGCGGTCAAGGCCGGTGTCGCCTCGATCGAGCACGGCAGCGTGCTCGACGACACCGTGATCGACGAGATGCTCGCGCGCGGCACCTTCCTCGTGCCGACCTACTACCTGCAGGAGCGCATCGACATGGCCAAGCTGCCCGAGCTCGTGCGCCACAAGGCCGAGACGATCTTCGGGCAGAAGGACGCGAGCATGAAGAAGGCCATCGCGCGCGGGGTGAAGATCGCCTATGGCACCGACGCCGGCGTCTATCCCCACGGAGAGAACGCGCACGAGTTCGCCTGCCTTGTCAAGCTCGGGATGGCACCCGCCGATGCCTTGCGCGCGGCGACCCTGCGCGCGGCCGAGCTGCTCGGGGTGGACGACCGCGGCGAGATCGCCCCCGGCAAGCTGGCGGACCTGATTGCCGTCTCCGGGGACCCCTTGGAGGACGTCCGGCGCCTGGAGAGCGTCGAATGGGTCATGCACGGCGGCCGCGTCGTCCGATAGGCTCTGCGGAGCCCCAGCAGCACTGGAAAAAAATGACCGAGTCGGGCAGCACCAAGAACGAGGAGATCCGCGATCTCGTGATCCGCGCCAAGGGCGGCGATCCGGACGCGTTGAACGAGCTCTTCGCGCGCCACCATCCGCTGCTGCTCGACGTCGCGCGCCGCCGCATCGGTGCGCGCCTGCGCCTCAAGGAGGAGCCCGATGACCTGGCGCAGACGACTTTCCGCGAGGCCACGCGCGACTTCGCCAACTACGAGTACCGCGGGCCGGACTCGCTCGTGCGCTGGCTGATGCAGATCCTGCAGAACAAGATCCGCGACAAGGCCGAGTTCTACTCGGCCAACAAGCGCGACCAGACGCGCGAGCGCACGCTCAGCGGCACCACACCCCCGGGAGCCGATCCGCTGCCGGGCATGGACCCGCCCAGCACCGACCTCTCGGTCACGGTGCAGGTGCAGCGCGAGGAGGCCTTCGGGCACCTGCGCCGCGCGCTGGGTGAGCTGTCCAAGGAGCACCGCGAGGCGATCACGCTGGTCTTCTTCGAGGGTCTTTCGCTGCGCGAGGCGGGCGAGAAGATGGACGGCCGCTCGGAGGATGCCGTGCGGATGATGATGCGCCGCGCGGAGAACAAGCTCGGCGAGATGCTCAAGGGCTCGATCGGCAAGGACATCTGATACGGAACCAGGAGTTCTTCTCCCCGATTCGCCGAAGCCGAGTCGATGGCGCGCGCCACTAGCACGAATCGGGGAGAAGAACTCCTGGTTCCGTAAGTCCTTGTCGCCGGCGGCCCCCTCCGCTAGATTCTTCGCCCCTCGGGTGGGCGACTAACTCAATTGGCAGAGTGCCATGTTCACAGCGTGGAGGTTGCAGGTTCAAATCCTGTGTCGCCCACCAACTCCCCCGCGCACATGACCGAGAGCCTCCAGGACCGCTACGCGCCGAAGACGCGCTGCTTCGGCTGCGGACCCGCGAACGAGCAGGGCCTGCGCATCAAGTCGCGCGCGGAAGGCGACAAGGTGGTGGCGGACTGGACGCCGCAGCCGCAGCACGAGGCCTTCCCCGGCGTGGTCAACGGCGGGATCATCGGCGCGCTCTTCGATTGCCATTCCAACTGGACCGCCGCCTGGCACCTGATGCAGCAGGCCGGCGCGCAGGAGCCGCCGAGCACCGTGACGAGCGAGTTCCACGTCAAGCTCAAGCGCACCACGCCCTCGACGGCGCCGCTGCGCATCGAGGCGCGCGTGGTCGAGTCGAGCGCCGACCGCGCAGTGATCGAGGCCGAGATCCTCTCGGGCGGCAAGGTCACCTCGACCTGCCGCGGCGTGTTCGTCGCGGTGCAGCCCGGCCATCCGGCCTACCACCGCTGGACCTGAGCGCGCGGAGCTACGCACTGCTTCGGTGCGCACGCTACGCACCAATTCCAGGAGCCCTGTCGGGCCTGCGACGAGGGCGTAGAGTTGATCTGCGCCGTGAGCCAGACGACCGCCGCTCCCACACCACGTCCGCGAAACTATTCGCGCCGCCGCGCGCTCCTGCTCGCGAGCGTGTACCTGCTCTTCGGGCTGCACATCGCGCACTGGCGCAGCGCGGGCCGCACGCTCGCGCCGCTCGAGCTGAACGAGCTGATGTACACGCTCGAACTCGGGATCGTGACCGCCGGCTTCCTGTTCATGGCCGTGGCCTTCGTCGGCACGCTGGTCTTCGGGCGCTTCTTCTGCTCCTGGGCCTGCCACATCCTGGCGCTGCAGGACCTGTGCGGCTGGCTCTTGAAGAAGGCCGGCATCACGCCCAAGCCGGTGCGCTCGCGCGTGCTCCTGATCGTGCCCTTCTTCGCGCTCTTCGACATGTTCGTGCTGCCGCAGATCCTGCGCATCGCGCGCGGGGAGCCGCTGCCGGTGCTGCACCTCTCCGGCGCCGAGTCGGGCTGGGCCTCGTTCCTGACGAACGACTTCTGGCGCAACCTGCCCAGCCCGGGCGTTGCGCTGGCGACCTTCGCCGTGTGCGGCTTCGCAATCGTCTACGTGCTCGGTTCGCGCGCCTTCTGCACCTACGGCTGTCCCTACGGCGCGCTGTTCAACGTGATCGACCGCTTCGCGCCCGGGCGCATCGCGCGCGTGGGCGAGTGCCAGAGCTGCGGTCACTGCACCGCCGCCTGCACCTCGGGCGTGCGCGTGCACGAGGAGCTCGAGCGCCACGGCATGGTCGTGAACCCCGGCTGCCTCAAGGACCTCGACTGCGTCGCGGCCTGCCCCAACGGAGCGGTGGGCTTCGCCTTCCGCAAGCCGCCGGGCCTGCGCTCGTTCGGGTCGCTGCGGCGCACGCGCCTCGCGTGGGACTACTCGCTGGGCGAGGAGCTGCTGCTGCTCGTGGCCTGCGGCGCCACGATCGTGATCACGCGCGGCCTGTACGAGACGGTCCCGTTCCTGATGAGCCTCGCGCTCGGAGGGATCGCCGCCTTCGGCTTCGTGCACGCGCTGCGCAGCTTGCGCTCCGCGCGCAGGGCGTCGAGCAAGCCGGTCGTCTACGGCCTCGCATTGCCTGGCGCGCTGCTGCTCGTCCACAGCGGCTGGATCCGCTGGGAGGAGTCGCGCGGCCTGGCGGCGCTCGAGGCGCGCGACGGCGCGCGGGCTGCGCTGCACCTGGAGCGCCGTGCGCAGTTCGGCCTCGTCAGCACCGGCACGCTCGAGCGCGCCCGTGCCCACGCCGCGGAGCTCACGGGCGACCTGCCGCGTGCCGAACAGCTGCTGCTGGCCGAGCGCCAGCGCAACGGCGGCGAGTTCCAGACGACCTACCAGCTGGCGCGCGTGCAGGCCGCGAGCGGGCGCGTGGACGAGGCCGCCGCGCTGCTGCAGGCCATCGTGGACACGCCGATCCTGGCCGGCCACACGATGGATCGCTCGGCCGACGTCGCCGCCGACGCGGCGGTGGTGCTGGGCAACATCCTGGCCGAGGCCGGCGACTTCGCGCGCGCCGAGCGCAGCCTGCGCCGCGCGCTGGACCTGCGCCCCGGCCGCTCGGACGCGCTCTACACGCTGGGCGTGCTGCTCTGCGCGGGCGGACGGACGGCGGAAGGGCGCGTGCTCTTCCAGCGTGCGGTGGACGGTGGGGCGCGCGACGCGGACCTGTGCAACAACCTCGGGCGCCTGATGCTCGACGCGGGCGAGCTCGCACCTGCACGCGTGCAGCTCGAGCGCGCGCTCGAGATCGACCCGCAGCACGCCGCCGCGCGGAGCAATCTCGAGCTGGTCCTCGAGCGCCTGCGCTCCGCGAGCCGCTGAGGCACGCCTCAGTCCAAGAAGAGCTGCCCCTGGCTTTCCATGGGCCGCTCCGGCGCCCCGCGATTCAGCCCCAGCCGCCGGCACTGGATCTCGAACAGCCGCTCGAGCGCTTCCCAGCGCGGGCCGCTGCCGCGCATGCGCAGGCCGAAGCTCGAGCGGTTCCAGGCGCCGAGCTTCATCTCGCGCAGGCCATTCTCGACCCTGCGCACGCGCTCGGGGAAGGCCCGCGCGAGCCGCTCGCGGAAGACCGGCAGCACCTCGGCCGGCAGGCGCAAGAGAGTCATGAAGGCGCTCGTGGCGCCCGAAGCGCGCGCGGCTTCGAGGATGCCCGCGATGTCGCTCTCGTTCAGGCCGGGGACGATCGGCGAGAGCGCGACGCCGGTCTCGATGCCGGCGCGCGAGAGCAGCTCCAGCGTCTCGAGGCGCCGCCGCGGGGAAGGCGCCCCCGGCTCGAGCGCGCGGCCCACACGCTCCTCGAGGAAGGGGATCGAGACGTGCACGCTCGCACCCGGTCCGCGCGCGAGCTCGGCCAGCACGTCGATGTCGCGGCGCACGAGCGTGCCCTTGGTGATCACGCCCACCGGCGTGCGCCGAGCCAGGCAGACCTCCAGGCAGCGGCGCGTGAGCGCGTAGCTCGCCTCGAGCGGCTGGTAGCAATCAGTGTTGCCCGAGAAGGCGACCAGCTCGCGCTTCCACGCGGGCCGCGCGAGCTCGAGCGCGAGGCGCTCGTGCACGTTGGTCTTGACCACGATGCGGCTCTCGAAATCCGTGCCCGCGCCGAAGCCCAGGTACTGGTGCGACGGCCGCGCGTAGCAGTAGGCGCAGGCGTGCTGGCAGCCGCGGTAGGGGTTGACGCTCCAGCGGAAACCGACGTCGGGGCTGTCGTTCTCCGAGAGCGCGGATCGTGCGAGCTCCTCGTAGACGCGCAGTTCAGAGGTCGGCGGCTCGTCGAGGTACTCGACGTGCGTCGAGAGCCAGGGATTGGGCGGATTGGAGATCGGACGCATGGGTGGAATGCGCCCCCTCTTCCCCGCGCCATGCTAGCGCCGCGTTACAGGAACGGAATGGAGTTCGCGCCGGCGTTCCGGCTACCGGGGCGCCCCCTCCTCCCATCCATCCATGAAGCTCCCGTCCGAAAGACGCGCGGCCCAGGCACTCGCTTCCCTGCGCGATCCGCGCGAAGCGGAAACCTGGTTCCAGAACATCCCGCGCGAGCGTCGCGAGCAGATGACACGCGAGTTCCGCGAGAAACAATTGCGCGGTCTCGAGCTGCAGGTCGCGGACCGAAATCGCGCCTGGAGGGAAGCCGCGTGCATGGGAGGAACTTTCCTGCTGGCCGACCTCGTCTGCCCGGGCGGGACCTTCCTCTCGGCGCTGCTCTCGCTGCTGGCCGGGACGGGGCTCGGGTACGGCTGCAACCGGTTCGACGCGCACCGGGTCTTCACCAGCATCCTGGGCATGTTCGTCTTCCTCGGCTCGCAGTACGTGCTGCTGGGCGGCCTGAGCATGTTCCACATCGTCGTCAGCTTCCCGATGGGGATCTTCTTCGCGCTGCTCGGCTTCCAGCGCGAGGAGCGCGGGACGATCTGAGGGCCGAACGGGCTTCGACGCCCGAAAATCGGCCCCGCCGCGCCTCTTCGCGTGGACAATCGGAGCGCATGAGCAGCAGCACTCCGGCCGCACGCATGTGGCGCGCCTTTCTCGAGCGCGACCCGGACTTCGACGGCTCGTTCCTGGTCGCCGTGCGCAGCACGCGCATCTTCTGCCGGCCGACCTGCCCCGCGCGCCGGCCGCGGCGCGAGAACGTCGAGTTCTACTCGCGCGCCGACGAGGCGCTGCGTGCCGGCTATCGCGCCTGCAAGCGCTGCCGGCCGCTCGAGGACGCGCCCGCGCTGGTGCAGCGCCTGCGCGCGCTGGTCGAGCGCTCCGCAGGCCGGCGCATCGGCGAGAAGCAGCTCGCGAACCTCGGCATCGAGCCTTCGACGGCACGCCGACAGTTCCAGCGCCACTTCGGGCAGAGCTTCCAGTCCTGGCAGCGCGCCCAGCGTCTCGGAGCGGGCCTGGCGCAGGTGCGCGGCGGTGCGCGCGTGATCGAGGGCCAGCTGGCCAGCGGCTTCGAATCCGCGAGCGGCTTCCGCGCGGCGATCGAGCGGCACTTCGGCGCGGCGCCGGCGCGCGCCGCCGGACTGCGCCTGCTCAGCACGCGCTGGGTCGAGTCGCCGCTCGGCACGCTGCTGCTCGCCGCGGACGAGGAGGGACTGCGCCTGGTCGAGTTCGCGGTGGAAGAGCGCCTCGAGCGCGAGATCGCAGAGCTGCGCGAAACGCTGGACGCCGTGCTCGTGCCCGGCCGCAACGCGCGGCTCGCGGCGGCCGAGCAGCAGCTGGCGCAGTACTTCGCGGGTCGTCGTACGAGCTTCGAGCTCGAGCTCGCGCCGGTGGGCACGCCGTTCGAGCAGCGCGTCTGGGACGAGCTCGGCCGCATACCGTTCGGGGAAACGCGCTCCTACGCGCAGATCGCCGAGCGCATCGGCCGCGCGGGCGCGCAGCGCGCGGTGGGCACGGCCAACGGCCGCAACCGCCTGGCGATCGTGATCCCCTGCCACCGCGTGATCCGCGGCGACGGCGAGCTCAGCGGCTACGGCGGGGGAGTGGCGCGCAAGCGCTGGCTGCTCGATCACGAGCGCCGCGGACGCACGGCGAGATAGGGCTTCGGCCAGGGGAAGGCCGCGTGGCCGTAGTGCACGGCCGCGTGCAGCGTGAGGTAGGGATCGGCGAGGTGCGGCCGCGCGAGCGCGCACAGGTCGGCGCGGCCCGCGGCGAGGATCGTGTTGACGTGGTCGGCGCCCTGGATGCGCGCCGACCGCCATGACCGGGATCTGCGCCTCGTCGCGGATCTGCTCGGCGAAGGGCACCTGGTACATGCGGCCGTAGACGCGGCTTCGACTCGGGCGTGTTGCCGGCCGAGGAGACGTCGACGAGGTCGCAGCCGTGTCGCTTGCAGCTCGCGCGCGAACGACGACCGACTCGTCGACCGTCAGGCCGCCGCGTCGTCGAGCCAGTCGGTGGCGGAGATGCGCACGCACATCGGCTTCTCCTCGCGGCCAGGCCGCGCGCACCGCGGCGAAGACCTCGAGCGGGAAGCGCATGCGGTTCTCCAGCGTGCCGCCGTACTCGTCCGTGCGCTGGTTCGACTTGCGGCGAGAGGAAGCTCGAGAGCAGGTAGCCGTGCGCCATGTGCAGCTCGACCACGTCGAAGCCCGCGCGTTCGGCCATGCGCACGGCGCTCGCCGATGGCCGCGCGCACGTCGTCCATGTCGGCGCGCTCCATCTCGCGCGGCACGTGCCAGCCGGGCGCGAAGGGCAGCGCCGAGGGACCGATCGTCTGCCAGGCCCGGCCATCGCGCAGCGGGTCGTCGCCCTCCCAGGGCAGGTTGCAGGAAGCCTTGCGCCCGGCGTGCCCGAGCTGGATGCCGATCTTCGCGCGCGTGTGCCCGTGCACGAAGTCGACGATGCGCTTCCAGGCCGCGACGTGCGCCGTCGGCGTACATCCCGGTGCAGCCCGGCGTGATGCGCCCCTCGGCGCGAGACGTTCGGTCATCTCGGCGATCACCAGCCCCGCGCCGCCGACCGCGCGGCTGCCGAGGTGCACGAGGTGCCAGTCGTTCGGCAGCGCCGTCACTGGCCGAGTACTGGCACATCGGGCGAGACCACGACGCGATTCTCGAGCTGCATGCCGCGCAGCTTGAGCGGCGCGAACATCGGCGGCGGCGACCGACCCGTCGGGCGCGCTCGGCGATGCCCGCGTCCTCGCGCGAACCACTCGCTCACGCGGCGCACCAGCTCCGGATCGCGCTTGCCGAGGTTGTCGCAGGTGATGCGCTTGCGAGCGCGTCATCAGGTTGAAGGTGAACTGCAGCGGATGCTGGCCGATGTAGCGCGACGCAGTTCTCGAACCACTCGAGGCTGGTCTGCGCCGCGTGCTGGATGCGCGAGCACCTCGTCGCGGCGCGCGCTCCTCGTAGGCCGCGAGCACCGCCGGCACGTCGCGCGTGCCGCGCGCCCGGAAGGCCTCGACGAGCGCGATCGCGTCCTCCATCGCGAGCTTGGTGCCCGAGCCGATCGAGAAGTGCGCCGTGTGCGCGGCGTCGCCCATCAGCACGACGTTCCCGTGCTGCCAGCGCTCGCAGCGGATCGTCGGGAAGGTGCGCCAGAGCGAGCGGTTCGCGAGCAGGCGGTGGCCCGTCGAGGCTGCCCGGCGAAGAGCTGCTCGCAGAACGTGACCGTCTCTTCCTCGCTCGCATGGTCGAGGCCGGCACGCTTCCAGGTGTCCTCGTCGCACTCGACGATGAAGGTCGAGAGGTCCTTCTCGAAGGGATAGGCGTGCACCTGGAACAGGCCCGTGCTGCGTCTCCTGGAAGACGAAGGTGAAGGCCGAGCAGCGGCATCGTCGTGCCGAGCCAGCAGAAGCGCGCCTTGCGCCAGTCGAAGCTGGGCTTGAAGTGCGCCTCGTAGCTTCTTGCGCACCACGCT
The DNA here is from genome assembly GCA_963829015.1 of uncultured Planctomycetota bacterium. Lineage (GTDB taxonomy): Bacteria > Planctomycetota > UBA1135 > UBA1135 > JADJLZ01. The sequence continues at coordinate 1,217,816 of CAWHGR010000003.1, forward strand.
GTTGATGCCGTCGACGGCGAGGATCAGGTCGTGCCCGGCGAGCTCGCTCTCGTCCTGGATCTCGTGCTGGAACTCGAGCTTCACGCCCAGCGCGCGGCAGCGCTCCTGGAAGATCTCGAGCAGCTTCTTGCGCGAGAGGCCGCAGAAGCCGTGGCCGGTCGAGCGCACGCAGGTGCCGCCCTGGTAGGTCTCGATGTCGCCCCAGTAGGCGAAGTTCCTGCGGATCGCGGCGTAGCTCTCGGGGTCGGCGCTCTCGAAGTTGCCCAGCGTCTCGTCGCAGAAGACCACGCCCCAACCGAAGGTGTCGTCGGCCTTGTTGCGCTCGTAGACGGTGATCTCGGCGTCGGGGAAGCCGCGCTTCATCAGGATCGCGAAGTACAGGCCGGCCGGTCCGCCGCCGATGCTCGCGATGCGCATCCGCACATCCTATCCTGGCGCGTCGCGATGGCCCACGCACAGGACTGGATCGAGAAGCTCTCCGAGCTGCGCGCCGCGCGCCGTCCCTGCGCGATGGTCGTCGTGACCGATCTCGCCGGCAGCGGGCCGCGCGAGGCCGGTGCGCGCATGCTCGTCGCGCTGGCCGCGAGCGGCGCGCCGGAACTCGCGCACGGCACGATCGGCGGCGGCAACCTCGAGCTGCAGGCACTCGCGCACGCGGGCGAGCTGCTGCGCGCGGGCAAGGCGCTCTCCGAGTCGGTCGCCTACCCGCTGGCCGAGAAGACGGGCCAGTGCTGCGGCGGCAAGGTGACGCTGTTCTTCGAGACCTTCCCCTGGACGCGCCGGCGCATCGTGATCTTCGGCGCGGGCCACGTGGCGCAGGCGATCGCGGGCCTCTCCGCCTACCTGAACGCCGACCTGCTGCTGATCGACGCGCGGGCGGAGGACGAGATCGTGCCGGCGCTGCCGCGCGAGCGCGACTGGCAGCTCCTGTGCGTCGACCAGCCCGAGGTCGAGGTCGACGCCATGCCGCGCGAGACGCTGGTGCTGGTGATGACGCACAGCCACGCGCTCGACCTCGAGATCGTCGCGCGCGCGATCCCGCGCGGCTTTTCCTACCTCGGGCTGATCGGTTCGGAACGCAAGTGGGCGCGCTTCCGCGCGCGCCTCGAGCAGCGCGGCCTCGCGCAGGCGCAGATCGCGAGCGTGCGCTGCCCGATCGGGCTCTCCAAGCACTCCAAGGAGCCCAATGCGATCGCGATCTCGGTCGCGGCCGAGCTGCTCGAGGTGCTCGAGCGCGCCGACGCCCTCTGAGGCTCAGGCGCTCGCGGCCGCGGGCAGCTCCTTGCGCACGCTCACGTTCAGCGCGCGGCGGTAGACCGCGTAGGTGCTCCAGCACATCAGCGGCAGCATCAGCGCGCCGAAGAGCGGGATCGGCTGCAGCAGGATCAGCGCCCAATGCACGAAACGCACCCAGATGCGCGCGAAGCAGCCCGAGACCGGCGGGATGTAGCCGCGGAAGCCGGTCACCAGGTTGAGCCGGTAGTAGATCACGCCCGGGATCACGCCCACGACCGGGAGCGCGCTGAAACACAGGCACACGAGCAGCGTCGGCCACAGGCGCCCGTCGATCTCGCTGCGGTAGGCCTCGAACTCGCGCAGGCTGGCGAAGGTCACGCTCTTGCAGGCCGGACAAGCCTGCTGCACCGCGCGCTTGACGAGGCGCGTGGCGCAGACCGGGCAGCGCTTGCGCGCGATCAGCAGGAAGCGGTGGTGCAGCAGGTCCTCGGCCGGCTGCGGCTTGGGCTGCCCGAAGACGCCCACCGCGCGCGGGCTCGCGAGCGCCTGGCCGCAGTTCGGGCAGCGCAATGCGTGCGGGTAGATCGGCGTCGAGCAGTTCGCGCAGGGGATGCGCTTGCGCTCCTCCTCCTTGCGTGCCCAGCGCTGCGCCAGCCACAGGCCGGCCGCCGCGAGCAGCGAGAGACACAGCGCCAGCAGCGGCGCGATCACGAAGAAGAACACGCCCAGCACGACCCAGCTGTTCTCGGCCCAGCTGAGCGCCGTCTGCAGCCCGATGTCGTCGTGGTCGTCGATCTCGTGCACGATCGCGAGCGCGCCCTGGCGCAGCTTGGCGACGCACCAGACGCAGGCCGCGACGCAGAAGCTCCAGGCGCTGTGCAGGCCCAGTCCCTGGTGCTTGATCTGCTCGATCGTCTGCGCGTCCTGCCTGTCGATCAGCGCCAGCGCCACCAGCAGCGCGACGGCCGACTTCAGCCAGGCATCGAGCTCCTGCATCAGCGCGCGCACCTCGGCGTGCTTGGCGGAGAGCAGCTCGCCGGTCGCCAGCCCGCACAAGACGAGCAGGCACCAGCCGCTGCGGAACCACTCCGGGCAGTGCGCGAGCGCGACGATCACCTCCTTGTCGCCGATCCAGGGGATGTGCGTGCCCCAGCGCGCGAGCAGCGCGGTCAGGAAGGCCGCCAGGAACGGCCGCGAGGCGAAGAGCGGCACCGTTGCGAGGCTGTAGAGCACGCTCTGGATCATCGCGGGAGAGGGTACACGCCGCCGCCGCGGGCCTGCTACCTTGTGCGCCGATGCCGCACACGCTGGACCCGGACTCGCCCGCGCCGGAGCAGGCGCTGCAGCGCCTCTCCGAGGGCAACCGGCGTTTCCGCGAGGGCCAGGCGACCTCCGCCGATCGCAGTTTCAACGCACAGCACGCGGAGAAGAGCCAGCGGCCCTTCGCGATCGTGCTCGGCTGCTCGGACTCGCGCACGCCGGTCGAGATCCTCTTCGACCAGGGCTTCGGCGACCTGTTCGTCGTGCGCGTGGCGGGCAACATCGTCGCGCCCTCGATCGTCGGCTCGATCGAGTTCGCCGCCTCGCAGTTCGGCTCGCGCCTCGTGGTCGTGATGGGCCACACCGGCTGCGGCGCGATCGGCGCCACGCTGCACGCGCTCGAGACGGGCCTGGGCCACGAGTCGCGCAACATCCGCGACCTGACCGACCGCATCGCACCGCACATCGTGCCGCTCCTGCGTCCCGGCGCGCAGCCGCCCGATCCGCGCGAGGCGATGCGCGCCAACGTGCGCGCCTCGGTGGACCACCTGCGCCATGGCAGCCGCATGCTCGAGGAGCTCGTGCGCATCGGCCGCGTGGCCGTGGTGGGGGCGGAGTACGACCTCGAGACCGGCGCAGTGAACTTCCTCGAGCGCTAGCCTTCGAGCTTCTTGCCCAGGCTCCAGGCGAGATGGTCGAGCTGCCGGCGCAGGCGTGCCTGCTGCTCCTCGAGCTCCGCGACGCGCTTCTCGAGCAGCGCCTGCACCTCGCGCGCCCCGCTGTCGATCGCGCGCGCGGGAGCGGGCGGCGCGAGCGCCGCGGCGGGCAGCGGGGCGGCACGCGCCTCGACTTGGTGCGCGGCCGGCGCGATCGTCTGCACGTAGCGCTCGGCGCGCGAGCCCGGCAGCGGGTCGAGGCGCCGCACGCGGCCGTTGGCGAGCAGCGGCGCGAGCGCGTCACCCAGCGCCTGCTGCGAGTCCATCGGCTGCATGCGCGCGACGCGCGCGCGCAGCTCGCCCGGCTGCTGCGGCCCGCGCAAGAGCAGCTCGCACATGACCGCCAGCTGCGGCGGAGGCAGCTCGTACAGCGCGGCGGCGTTGTGGCGGAACTTCTCCACGCGCGCGCCGATCGGATGCACCGAGCCGAGGATCGTCTTCTTGACCAGCTTCTGCACCACGGCGTAGACGTCGCCGTCGAAGAGCTCGAGCACCGGGTCGCGGTTGTTCTTCTGGTTGCAGCCGGCGACCAGCGCGTTGAGCGTCAGCGGGTAGGCCTCGGGAGTAGTCAGTTCCTTCTCGATCAGCACGCCGAGCACGCGTGCCTCGAGTGCGTCGAGCTCGAGATCGGGCGTCATGGGGCGGGATTCTAGCGGGAGCCGCATGCAGGTGCGGCGCCCACTCTCAGCCCGCCGCCACCAGCGCCTCTTCCTCGAAATCCCCGCCGACGAGGCGCCACGAGCGGATCTCGCGCACTTCCTCGGCTCCGGCGGCCACCAGCAGGTACGACCAGCCCTCCCAGGCCAGCGCCAGGTCGACGCGCGTCGGGCGCGCTTCGTCGGACGCGCGCGCGATCCAGATCCCGACCACCGAGAGGCCCAGGTCCTGCGCCTTGCGCTCGGCGCGGAAGAGCGCCAGCGGGTCGAGCTCGCAGAACCTGGAGTCGCGCCGCAGCGCGAGGTTCTCGGCGTCGACCACGCGCAGCACGGTCACGAGATCGCTCGTCGCCTCGCCCACGAGGATGCCGCAGCTCTGCTTGGGATGGCTGCGCTGGGCGGCGGCTTCGATGCGCGCGCGCAGTGCAGGCGGGATCCACAGGCGGCTGGAGCTCGTGCTGGTGTTCGGGATCATGGTGCTCGGCTACGGTTCGGGGTCGAGGCCAATTAGGGGAGAGTGCTGTGAGGACCGAAAAAAAACCCGCCCGGGTCTTCGTGACCCAGGCGGGATCTTGTTCGGCTGTTGCCGCGTCCGCCTAGGTCACGATGGACTGCCACGTGCGCTTGTGGGCACACAGGCAGTGCTGCTTCGAAACAGGGCAAAGGACTTGGCGCGTCATCGTGAGTGAAGGTAACGGGTCTGAGCGTCGGCGTCCATGCTCCGATGTGCGAACCAGGATGAAGATTGCGTCAGAGCTTGCGGACCCAGATGTTGCGGTAGCGCACCGGATTGCCGTGGTCCTGCAGGCCGATGGGCAGCGCGGGCTCGTGCGGGGCGTACTCGGCGACGGCGCGGTGCTGCGTCGCGCCGAGGAACTCCTGTGCGTCCTGGGTCAGGACGCCGTTCTGGAACACGGTCGCGCGCGCGGGCTTCACGAGCTTGCCGTTCTCGAAGCGCGGGGCGCGGAAGACGATGTCGTAGCTCTGCCACTCGCCCGGCTTGCGGCAGGCGTTGGCCAGCGGCGGGTACTGCCCGTAGAGCGCGGAGGCCTGTCCGTCGGCGTAGGTCCGGTTCTCGTAGGAGTCGAGCACCTGGATCTCGTAGCGGCCCATCATGAAGACGCCGCTGTTGCCGCGGCCCTGCGACTCGGACTCGACCTTGGCCGGTGTCGCCCACTCGAGGTGCAGCTGGCAGTCGCCGAAGCTCTCCTTGGATTCGATCGAGCCCGTACCGTTGACCTCGGCGAAGCCGTCGGCAACTTTCCAGCCCGCGGCGTCGGCCGAGCCCTGCTTCTTCCAGCCCGCGAGGCTCTTGCCGTCGAAGAGCACGAGCGCGTCGCTGGGCGCGCTGCCATTCGTGCCGGGCGTGATCGCCGCCGGCGGCGGTCGGTCGGGATCGTGCACGTGCCACTTGGTGCCGGGCAGGAGCGGCGTGTCCGTGTAGCCGGTCGGGTGCTTCTCCTGCAGCGCGCTGGCGCACAGGAGAGCGGGGGCGAGGAGCAGGGCGGAGACGAGCAGGATTCGCATCATGCCCGCCATGCTACGATCCGCGCGTGGATCCGGTCGAGCGAGTGCGCCTGCGCGCGCGCGAAGACGGCAAGGAGGTCGAGCGTGAGGACGCTCTGGCCGTCGAGGAGCCGCTGGAGATCCGCGTGCGAGGCGCGGGAGGGACTGCTGCCGCGCGATTCGTGACCACGATGCGCACGCCGGGCCACGACGAGGAGCTTGCGGCTGGCCTGCTCTTCGCCGAGGGCGTGCTGAAGCAGCGCGAGGATCTGCTCGCGCTCGAGCGCCCGAGCGATCCGCGCATCGAGCCCGAGCTGCGCGCCAACGCTCTCGTCGCGCTGCTCGCTCCCGCAGCGCTCGCGCACGCGGAAGGATTGCAGCGCGCGACCGTGATGGGCTCGGCCTGCGGCGTCTGCGGTCGCACGGTGATCGGGCGCGTGTTGCCCGAGGGCACGCGGCCGATCGAGTCGCAGCTGCGCGTCGACGCCGAGTTCCTGCACGCGCTGCCGGCGCGATTGCGCGAGCGTCAGTCGGTCTTTGCGCACACCGGCGGCCTGCACGCGGCCGCGGCCTTCGACGCGCAGGGCCGGCTGCTCGAGGTCCGCGAAGACATCGGCCGCCACAACGCGGTCGACAAGCTCGTCGGCTTCCACTGGTTGGCGAGCAGGCTGCCGCTCTCCGAGGTCGTGCTGATGGTCTCGGGCCGGGCGGGCTTCGAGATCGTGCAGAAGGCCTGCTTCGCCGGGATTCCGATCATGGCCTCCGTTTCGGCGCCCTCGAGCCTGGCGGTCGAGCTGGCCGAGGCGGCCGGCATCACGCTGGTCGGCTTCCTGCGCGAGCGGCGCTTCAACGTCTACACGCACGGCCGCCGCATTGCGGGTCCCTGAAGCTTCGGCTTCGGGAGCATTGACGTCCCGGGTCCGCGGGTGTGCAATCTCGGCGCACAGGCTCTCTCGTTTTTCGGCGCACGTTCGTCCCGCACCGGCCCGCGGCCGGCGGAGGATTCGATGCACGTCTCTCGACGCGATTTCCTGAAGGGTTCGGCGGTCGGCACCACGATCGCCCTGGGCTTCGACGTCAGCGTCGCGCGCGCGGAGGTGCGCCAGCTCAAGATCGCGCGCACGACCGAGACGCGCAGCACGTGTCCGTACTGCTCGGTCTCCTGCGGCCTGATCGTGCACACCTTCGGCGACGGCGCCAAGAACGCCACGCCCTCGATCGTGCACGTCGAGGGGGATCCCGACCACCCGATCAACCGCGGCACGCTCTGTCCCAAGGGCATCACGCTCAAGGAGGACATCGAGCACAAGCAGCGCCTGACGCGGCCGATGGTGCGCAAGCCCGGCTCCGAGCGCTGGGAGGAGATCGGCTGGGACGACGCGATCAGCCGCATCGCGCGCCACCTGAAGGACACGCGCGAGCGCTGCTTCGTGGAGAAGAACGCCGCGGGCCAAGTCGTCAACCGCAACCCGGGCTTCGGGATGATCGGCGGCTGCACGGACTCGAACGAGTTCAACTTCCTGCAGTGGAAGGCAGGCGCCTCATGGGGCGTCGTGTACCGCGACACGCAAGCGCGTGTCTGACACGCTCCCACGGTGGCCAGTCTGGCCGCCACCTTTGGCCGCGGAGCGATGACCAACGGCTGGGTCGACATCAAGAACGCGGATGTGATCCTGTGCATGGGCGGCAATCCCGCCGAGAACCACCCCTGCGGCTTCAAGTGGGCGCTCGAGGCGCGCAAGACGCGCAACGCGCGCATCGTCGCGGTCGATCCGCGCTTCACGCGCACCGCAGCGGTGGCGGATCTGTACTCGCCGATCCGCGCCGGTACGGACATCGCCTACCTGCTGGGCATGATCCGCTACGCGATCGAGAACAAGCGCTACCACGAGGACTACGTCAAGCTGCACACCAACGCGGCCTACGTCGTGGGCGCGAAGTACGGCTTCACGGACGGCCTGTTCACGGGCTTCTCCGAGGAGAAGAAGGAGTACGACAAGTCCAACTGGGCCTACGAGCCCGACGACGCGACCAAGAGCTACAAGCTCGACCCGACGCTGCAGGATCCGCGCTGCGTCTTCCAGCTGCTGCGCCAGCACGTCGAGCGCTACACGCCCGAGCTGGTCTCGCGCGTCTGCGGCGTGCCGGTCGAGACTTTCAAGAAGGTCGCCGACCTGGTCACGTCCACCGCAACGCCCGAGCGCGTCGGCACGGTCATGTACGCGCTGGGCTGGACCGAGCACACGACCGGCGTGCAGATCATCCGCTGCGCGGCGATGCTGCAGCTCCTGCTCGGCAACGTCGGCCGTCCGGGCGGCGGCGTCAACGCGCTGCGCGGGCACTCGAACATCCAGGGCGCAACCGACATGGGCGGGAACACGGAGATCTTGCCCGGCTACCTGAAGACGCCGCTCGCCGCGCAACAGACTCTGGCGGATTTCCTGGCCGCGACGACGCCCGCGACACTCAACAAGCAGCCCTGGCCTTCGATGAACTACTGGCAGAACACGCCGAAGTTCATGGTCTCGCTGCTCAAGTCGGCCTACGGCGCAGCGGCGACGAAGGACAACGACTTCGGCTACGCCTGGCTGCCCAAGCTCGACGGCAACTACTCCTGGGCCTACATGTTCGACGACATGCTGCGCGGCACGTCCAAGCGCGCGGGCGGCGAGGAACCCGGGCCCGAGGGCCTGATCGCCTTCGGCATGAACCCGGTCGGCACCGGTCCCAACACGGGCAAGATGATCGCCGCGCTCTCGAAGCTGAAGTGGCTCGTGGTGGTCGAGAACGTCGAGACCGAGACGGCGCAGTTCTGGCGCGCGCCGCGCGAGTACGGCGGTGCGGCCGCGTCCGCGATCCAGACCGAGGTCTTCCTGCTGCCCGCGGCGCTCTTCGCCGAGAAGGACGGCACGCTCACGAACTCCGCGCGCTGGGTGCAGTGGAAGTGGAAGGCGATCGACCCGCCCGGCTCGGCCAAGGCCGACCAGGAAATCCTGGCGCGCCTCGTGCTCGCCGTGCGCGCGCTGTACCAGAAGGAGGGCGGCAAGCTGCCCGAGGCGATCAGTTCGCTCTCCTGGAGCTACACGAATCCGGTCGCGCCCGATCTCACCGAGGTGCTGAAGGAGATCAACGGCAAGGCGCTCGTCGACCTGCCCGATCCCAAGGACGCCACGAAGGTGCTGAAGTCGGCCGGGCAGCAGGTCGACGGCTTCGCGCAGCTCGCGGCGGACGGCTCGACCTCGTGCGGCAACTGGCTCTACTCGGGCTCGTTCACCGAGGCCGGCAACAACACGCAGCGGCGCTCGAATGCCGACCCGACCGCGCTGGGCATGTTCCACAACTGGGGCTTCTCGTGGCCCGCGAACCGGCGCGTGATGTACAACCGCGCCTCGGCCGACAAGGACGGAAAACCCTGGGACGCGACGCGCTCGGGCATCCGCTGGAGTGGCGAGAAGTGGGTCGGCGACGTGCCGGACATCAAGCCGGACTCCAAGCCGGGCGAATTCGGCGCGTTCATCATGAACCCCGAGGGTGTCGGACGCCTGTTCGCCGCCAGCCTCGCCGACGGGCCCTTCCCCGAGCACTACGAGGCCTACGAGGCGCCGGTCGACAACCTGCTCCATCCGAAGATCGGCTCGAGCCCGACGGCCAAGCTGTTCCACTCCGACAAGGACGTCTTCGGGAAGCGCGAGGAGTTCCCGGTCGTCTGCACGACCTACCGCCTGACCGAGCACTTCCACTACTGGACGCAGCACAACACGCGTCTGGACATGATGCAGCCGGACTTCTTCTTCGAGCTGCCCGAGGAGCTCGCGCGCGAGAAGGGCATCGCCAACGAGGAGCTGATCAAGGTCAGCAGCGCGCGCGGCTCGATCCGCGGCAAGGCGCTGGTCACGAAACGCATGAAGCCGCTGCAGATCGACGGCAAGACCGTCTGGCAGATCGGCTTCCCGATCCACTGGGGCTACGCCGGCGTGCGTGTCGGGCCGCTGGCGAATTTCCTCACCGCCGCGGTGCTCGACCCGAACACGTTCACGCCCGAGTACAAGACCTTCCTCGTCAAGGTCGAGAAGCTGGGGGTGGCGTCATGAGCGCCGACAACCTCGCCATCCGGCGTTCCTCCGGCGCGCTGCGCGAGAGCAAGACCAGCGTGCGCAGCCAGCCGCGCGTCGCGAAGTACATCGACACCTCGACCTGCATCGGCTGCAAGGCCTGCGAGGTCGCCTGCCAGGAGTGGAACGACCTGCCCACGTTCCCGACGCAGCAGTTCGGTTCGTACCAGACGATGCCCTCGCTGCACGCGCAGTTCTGGAACCTGATCCGCTTCAACGAGCAGGAGACCGAGACGGGCCTCGCCTGGCTGATGCGCAAGGACGGCTGCCTGCACTGCGAGGAGCCCGGCTGCCTCGAGGCCTGTCCGGCGCCGGGCGCGATCGTGCAGTACGCCAACGGCATCGTCGACGTCAACCCCGAGGCCTGCATCGGCTGCGGCTACTGCGAGACCGGCTGCCCCTTCGACGTGCCGCACCTGCACCCGCAGTCGGGCAAGATGGGCAAGTGCACACTGTGCGTCGACCGCGTCGGCGTCGGGCTCGAGCCCGCGTGCGTCAAGGCCTGCCCGACCGGCTGCCTGCACTTCGGCGAGAAGGACGACATGCTCGCGCTGGCCGGCGAGCGCGTCGAGCGCCTGCGCTCGAACGGCGCGAAGGAGGCCGCGATCTACGACCCGCCGGGTGTGGGCGGCACGGGTGTGATCACCGTGCTGACCTACGGCGACCACCCCGAGTGGTACGGCCTGCCGCGCGATCCGCACGTGCCGCACGGCGTGCGGCTGTGGAAGAACGTGCTCCGGCCTCTGGGCATGGTCGCGATCGCCGCGACCGTCATCGGGGCCTTCGTTCACTTCACCCGCTTCGGTCGCAAGGAAGCCGCGCCCGAAGCAGAGAGGAAGGCGTCATGAGCAGCACCGACCAGACCACCCACGTCGACCCGGGCGTCGTGATCGGCCGCGAGCGCGAGGACGTGGCCGTCGGCGACGAGATCGTGCGCCACCGGCGCTCTTCGCGCCTCGTGCACTGGGCCATGGCGGGCTTCTTCCTCGTCTGTCTCGGCAGCGGCATGCCGATCTGGACGCCAGTCTGCGCCTGGATGGCGAGCTTCTTCGGCGGGCTCGAGACCTGCCGCTGGCTGCATCCCTGGTCGGGCATCGCCTTCGTCGTCTCGACCTGGCTGATGTTCGGCCAGTGGAAGCGCGACATGCGCATCGAGGAGGTCGACAAGCCCTGGATCGGCCCGCGCATGTTCAAGTACATGGCGCACAGCGAGGGCAACGAGGAGATCGGCAAGTACAACGGCGGGCAGAAGATCTTCTTCTGGTCGGCGCTCGTCGCGGCGCTGGTGATGGGCGCGAGCGGCGTCGTGCTCTGGTGGCCCGAGAACTTCTCCGCTGGCCTGCGCCAGGCCTCGATCCTGGTGCACGAACTCGGCTTCATCTACTTCGCCTGCTCGATCGTGCTGCACGTCTACTTCGGCACGGCGGCCGAGCCGGGCACGTTCCGCTCGATGACGCGCGGCACGGTCACGCGCGCCTGGGCGCGCCTGCACCACCCGCGCTGGTACCGCGAGGTGACCGGTGACGATGCCAAGAAGCGCTAGCCGCTCGCGCGCGCAGCGCGCCCTCGAGCTCGCGCGCAGCAGTGCTTCCGCGCGCGAGCCGCTGGAGTTCGTCGCGCAGCTGTGCGAAGCGCAGGCCCGGGCGCGCGAGGAGCTGCGCGGCCTCGCGGCCTGGAGCGGCAGCCTCGCCCGCGATGGCGCGCGCCTGCTCGAGCCGCTGCGCCCCGTGGCGGACTGCATCGGCGAGGCGTCGCTGGAGGAGCTGCTGGCGTACTGGAACGGCGAGGCCGGCGGGGCCGACGGCTTCGTCGCGCGCTCGCTGCTGAGACCCTACGTGGAGCTGCTGCGCGAGCTCGAGATCGCCCCCGATCGCCCGCGCGTGGCGGGACAGTGTCCGTTCTGCGGCGGCGCGGGCCTGCTCGCGCTGCGTCGCGCCGGCGCGAGCGGCGAGGGTGCCGCGCGTTCGCTGCTGTGCTCCCTGTGCGGCCTCGAGTGGGGCATCCCGCGCATCCGTTGTCCGGTCTGCGACGAGGCGCAGCCCGCGCGGCTGCCGGTCTTCAGCGCCGCGGAGTACCCGGCCGCGCGCGTGGAAGCCTGCGAGACCTGCCGGCGCTACTTCAAGTCGCTCGAGCTCGGCGCAGCGACGGGCGTGCTCCCGGAGGTCGACGATCTCGTCTCGCTCGCGCTCGACTTGTGGGCGCAGGAGCAGGGCTTCACGCGCGAGCCGAACCTCGCGGGGCTGTGAACACGCGCTCGATCGCCAGCGCGAGGTCGAGGTCGCGCTGCGTCAGGCCGCCGGCGTCGTGGCTCGTGAGCTCGATCACGACCTTGTTCCAGGAGTTCGACCAGTCCGGGTGGTGATCGGCCCGCTCCGCCAGCAGCGCGACGCGTGTCATGAAGGCGAAAGCCCCGGAGAAGTCGGCGAAGACGAACTCGCGCCGCAGCTTGCCCGCGCTCTCCGACCAGAGCGGCACTCGCGCCAGCCCGGCGCGCAGCTCCGGCTCGCCGAGCTTCGGCGAGCGCGGCTTCACTTCTGCGCCTTGAGCTCGCGCACGGCCTTGGCCAGCGCGGGCAGGATCTCGAAGGCGTCGCCCACGATGCCGTAGTCGGCGATCTTGAAGATCGGCGCCTCGGGGTCCTTGTTGATCGCCACGATCACCTTGGAGGTGCGCATGCCCGCCAGGTGCTGGATCGCGCCCGAGATGCCGACGGCGACGTAGAGCTGCGGCGCGACGGTCTTGCCGGTCTGGCCGACCTGCTCGGCGTGCGGACGCCAGCCGGCGTCGACCACCGCGCGCGAGGCGCCGGTCGCGGCGTTGCCGAAGGCGGCGGCGAGCTCCTCGATCAGCCCGAAGTTCTCCGGGCCCTTCATGCCGCGGCCGCCCGAGACGACGACCGGCGCCTCCTTGACGTCGAGCTTGCCGCTCGGCTTGGCGGCGATGCCCGTGACCTTGGCCTTGCCGCCGCTGCTGGCCGCGCGCGTCACGACCTCGGCCTTGCCGCTGCCTTCCGCGGCCGCGAAGACGTTCGGACGCGTCGTGGCGCAGAAGACCGGCGCGCTCGATCCGAGGGTGGCGATCGCCTTGCCGGCCAGCCAGGGGCGCACGGCGCGTGAAGCTCTCGCCCTGCGCTGCGAGCGCGGTGCAGTCGCTGAAGAGCGTCGAGTCGAGCAGCGCGGCGACACGCGGCGCGAGATCGCGGCCGGTGCTGCTCGCGGCGCAGAAGAAGGCCTTCGCGCCCTGTTCCTTGGCGATCGCAGCGAGGTCCGCGGCCAGCGCGTCGGAGCTCGACTCGCCGCCCTGCAGGACCACGGCCTTGGCGGCGCCGAAGCGGCCCAGCTCGGCGGCGGCCGCGTCGGCTGCGGCACCAGCGAGCACGGCGCAGACCGTCCCGCCGCAGGCGCGCGCGGCCCCGATGCATCTCGAGCGAGGCGCGCGAGGGCTTGCCGGACAACTGCTCGACGAAGACGACGATGTTCGGCATCAGATGACTCCGGCTTCGGAACGCAGTGCCTGGATCAGTGCCGGCACCGCGGCGGCGCCCTCGCCGACGATGCGACCGGGCTTGCGCGCGGGCGGAGGCTCGACCTTCACGACCTGTTGCTGGTTCGGGACGTCGTCGAAGCCCTCCTCGGGGATGGGCTTCGTCTTGACCGCCATGATGCCCTTCAAGTTCGCGCGTCGCGGCTCGTTGAGGCCCTTCTGGCAGGTGATCACCGCCGGCAGCGAGAAGCTGACCGTCTCGATGCCCTGCTCGGTCTCGCGCCTGGCGGTGCCCTGCGTGCCGGCGATCTCGAGCGCGATCACGTCGCTGACGCAGGCCCAGCCGAGCCAGGTCGCGATCATCGGGCCGACGCCGCCGTTGTCGCGGTCGGTGGCGAGCTTGCCGAAGAAGGCGATCTCGGCGCCGCTCTTCTGGATGCGCGCGCAGAGGATCCTGGCCGTCGACCGCGCATCACGCGCGTGCCACTGTTCGTCCTTCAGGATCGCGCCCGGCGTCCGCCCCGCGCGCCATGAACTCGCGCACGTCCTTCGAGGCCTCCGAGGGGCCGAGCGTGAGCACCGTCACGTCGCCGCCGTGCTTCTCCTTGGTGCGGATGGCCTCCTCGACGGCGATCTCGTCGTAGAACGAGGTCATCCAGGACAGGCCGGCGGTGTCCAGGCCCTTCTGGTCGGCAGCGACCTTGACCTGCGCCTCCGTGGTGGGGACGCGCTTGATGCAGGCGACGATCTTCATGCGGGATCCCGCGTGCGGCTCGGCATGCCGGCGCGCGAACGCGGGCCGGGAGGGTATCGGGCAGGAGTGCCCGCGGCAAGACGGGCCGCAGGTCGTAGCGCGCGCTGCGCAGGACGAGCGCGGCTCAGGAGCTGCCGAAGAGCGCGTGCAGCTGTTCCGGATCGCGGGAAAGTGCGACGCCGCTGATCGTGCTCAGCGCGTGCCAGGCGGCCTCGCCGACCTTGCTGTCGCTGTCGCCCAGCATGCCCACCAGCGCGGCGCAGGCGACCGGCGAGCCGAGGTGCTCGAGCACGCTGATCGCGAGGCTGCGCACGTCGGCCTTGGGGTGCTCCAGGAGCTTCGCGACCTCGCTCGCGAGCTCGCCGCGCCGCGTGCGGTGCTCGGAGTACTCGCGCAGCGCGGAGACGACCTTGGTCGTCTCGGCCGAGGAGAGCTGGGCCTGGAGCTTGGGACGCTGCTCGGCGTGCCAGCGCGCCTCCGTGGCGTACCACGCGCGCCAGGCGGCGGCGACGCCCGGGAAGCCCAGGCCGGAGATGTGCCGCAGCGCGCTGAGCGCCTCTTCGCGGATGCCGCTGTTCTCGTCCTCGAGCCTGTCGATCAGTTCCGGGCAGAACTCGCCGTCGTCGAGCGTGCCGACGGCCATCAGCAGCGTGCGCGCGTAGTCGGGCTCCGCCGTCGCGAGCTCGCCGCGGAGCCACTCCAGGCACTCGCGGTCCGTCTGCGCGTTGAGCGAGGAGCCGCAGGCCGGCATCAGGCTGGCTGCCTTCCAGGCCAGCTTCGGGTTCGTGCGCGCGGCCTCGAGCAGCAGCGCCAGCGCGCGCGGATCGCGCTCGGAAGCCAGCCCGTCGAGCAGCACCTTCGAGGCGCTGAGGTCGGTCCGGCGCAGCTCCGCGGAGAGAGCGGACCAGGCCTGCGGGACGCGGCGCAGCAGCGTCGCCAGCGTGTCGCGCAGCGTTTCGCGCCCGGAGCGCGTCAGCGCCAGCTCGGGACTGTCGGGCTTGCGCGGTGCGAGTGCGATGAGCTGCGCGAGGTCCGTGGCCTCGCCGATCGTGCCCAGGGCGAGCATCGCGCCCAGGCGCGCGCGCGCGTCGTCGGGCGACTTCGCCAGGCGCTCGTCGAGTTCCTTGCGCACCGCCTTCTGCGGCATCTTGGCCAGCGCGCTGAGCAAGAGCTCGCGCTGCACGTCGCTGAGCACCTGCGGGGCGTCCTTGGGGCTCGTCTCCGGGACGCGGCCGCGCAGCAGGATGTCCACCTGGGCCGCGACGGCGTCGCGACCGGACTCGACGATGCGCTGCAGCAGCCCCGCCTCCGAACCCGGGCTGGCGTGGCGCGCCTCGCGCAGCGCCGCGGCGATGCGCAGGTGCGCGGGCGTGCAGTCCCAGCTCCAGGGCGGGAGCTTCGGCGGTGCGGCGTCGTCGATCGCCTGTGCGTCGGGCGCGGGCTGCTGCGTGCCAGGTGCGGGTTCCTGCGCGCCTGCGCGCGGAGCGAGGTCCAGGCCTGCGGCGAGAACCAGCGCGAGGGCGGGGAGGAACTGGAGAGGGTTGCGCTGCGCGTGGATGGGGCTCATGGTTCAGTGGTGTCGGGGCAGCTCGCGCCAGGCGAGCAGCTCGTAGGTGACGGCGCCGCTGGACATCGCGCTCAGCAGGTGCTCGTCGAAGTGGAACTTGCAGTTGCTGTCGAAGCTCAAGTCGCGCGCCATGATGGCGCCGTAGAGCGTGAAGGCGCTGTCGATGCGGATGCGCGCCTCGGGCGCGTAGATCACGCCGTAGATGGTCGAGTTCGAGCTGATCGAGATGGTGTCCAGCGCCACGACGACCTCGGGGTCGGCGACGTTGTCGCTGAGCATGTTGATGCGCAGGTTGGCCGGGTCCTTGCTGAGCGTGCTGATGTTCGAGTTCGAGTCGAGACTGACGTTGTCGATGATCGTCAGCGTGACCGGGCCGAGTGTGTCGTCGATCTTGATGAACGAATTGGAGACCATCGTCAGGTTCGAAATGACGATGTTGGCGGGGCCCGTGAACGTCAGCGTCTTGGATTCGTTGACCTTGATGTTCGTGTAGGTCCGGTCGCCGGAGGGAATGGTCTTGTTGGCGCTGACCGTGAGCGCCCCGAATGAGGTGTACGTCGGCAGTGCGATCGGCGGAAACGTGACCTGCGAAGTGGCTGGCGTGGTGGACCCGGAGACCGTTGCCTCGTGCAGCGAGACCGTGTGGCCCGGGCCCGGCGTGGCGTTGCCCCAGACCTTCGTGCCCGAACCGGCAGTGATATTGCCGTTCGAGCCGACCGGGCCGTGCACCAGGGCGTGACCGCCGCTGACCTGCGATGCGTAGGTCCCGAGCGCGGAGTTGTAGCTGTCGACCAGCACGCTCGAGTCGAGCGCGACCTTGTCCTTGCCGAACAGCGCGTGCGTCCACATGTTGTCGTGCACGGCGCGCACCACGAGCTGCTGGCTGACCGTGGTGCCGTTGTCGCTCCCCGTTCCGTCGAGGACGGTGATGTCCGTCCCGCCCGCGCTGGCGTTGACCCAGAACCTCCCGCCGCCCCAGCTCGAGGGCTGGTGCTCGGTGCCGATCGTCCCCGCCTGCCCGCGCTGGAGCTGGTACATGGCCTGCGAGAGGCCGGCGTGGCAGATGTAGTCCGCGCGGTTCTCGTTGAGCTCCGCGCTCTGCTCGCGGTTAGCACTCAGGCTGACGGTGACCATGGCGGCGGAGAGCGCGGCCAGTCCGGCCACGCTCAGGATGATCATGGCCAGTCCGCTTCCGCGTTCGGACGGATTGGCCTTGTGGATGTGAGCGGTATGCATGGCGTGTCGTGAGTTCTTCCTGCTGCCCCGCGCACTCCCTCTCGAGCGCGGACTGGCAGGATGCTGGTTGCTTGCTGGCTTGCTTGGCTGTCCTCGTGGCGAGGACCAGCTCGGAGGGCGAGAGAGTCGATCCGAGCATTGGAATCTCAGTCCTGGAACGGGATCTCGCGCCAGGACACCACTTCGTAGCGCGTGTTCCCGCTGGACATGGCGGTCAGCAGGAATTCGTCGAAGTGGAAGTTGCAGTTGCTGTCCAGGTCGAGGCTGCGCGCCATCAGCGACCCGTAGAGCGAGAAGTTGCTGTCGAGTGTGATCTTGGCCTCCGGCGCGTAGACGCAGCCGTAGATCGTCGAGTTCGAGCTGATCGTGACCGTGTCGAGCTGCACGATCACCTCGGGGTCGGCCACGTTGTCGCTGAGCATGTTGATGCGCAGGTTGGCCGGGTTGTAGCTCAGCGGGTAGAGGTTCGAGTTCGAGTCGAGCTTGAAGTTGTCGATGATCGTCAGCGTGACCGGGCCGGCCGCGTCGTCGATCTTGACGTAGGTGTTGGAGTCCATAGTCAGGTTCGAGATCACGATGTTCGCCGGGCCGGTGATGGTCAGCGTCTTGTTGCTGCGCACGCGCAGGTTCGTGTAGGTCCGGTCGCCCGAGGGAATGGTCGTGTTGGAATTGACCGTCAACGGGCCGAAGTTCGTGTAGGTCGGCACGTTGATCGGCGGGTAGGTCACCATCGCGCTGGCCGGTGTGGTGGAGCCGGAGACGGTCGCCTCGTGCAGCGTGACCGTGTGGCCCGGCCCGGGCGAGGCATTGCCCCAGACGTTCGAGGCGGAGCCGGCCGAGATGTTGCCGTTCGAGCCGATGTTCCCCGCGCTGTGCGCGTGGGCGCTGTTCCCCGAGCCGACCACCTGCGAGGCGTAGGTGACCGTCCCGCCCTGGGAGTTGTAGCTGTCGACCTTGACGCTCGAGTCCAGGCCGATCGTGTCCTTCCCGAACAGCGCGTAGGTCCACATGTTGTCGTGCACTGCGTGCACGACGAGCTCCTGGCTCTTGCCCACGCCGTTGTCGATGCCGGTGGCCGTCAGGCGCGTCAGGTCCGTGCCGGGCGCGCCGGCGTTGACCCAGAAGCGGCCGCCGCCCCAGAGCAGCGGATGCTCGCGCGTGCCGACGCTCGGCGTCAGCCCGCGCTCGAGCTGGTACATGGCCTGCGACATGCCCGCCTGGCAGATGTACTGGGCCGTGTCCTCGCGGCTCGACGCGCCCTGTTCGCGCGAGCTGCCCAGGCTGACCGTCATCATCGCCGCGGAGAGCGCGGCCAGCCCCGCCACGCTCAAGATGATCATCGCCAGCGCGCTGCCGCGCTCGGAGTTGCCCTGTCCGTGGAATCGAATGGCATTCATCGCAAGTACTCCTCTTTGCTCGCTCCTCAGTTCCTCAGCACGATCGACGTCTCGAGCGCGCAGGAGATCACATGGCCGTCGCCCGACGGGCTCTGCACGGTCAGGCGCACGGTCAAGAGGTCGCCGACCTTGCGCACGTTGAAGCCGGCTTCGTCGACGATCCCGTTGCCGTTGTCGTCGATCATGTTGGCCGACTCGCCCTCGGCCAGCTCGGGAATGCCGCTGCACAGGACGGTCGTGACCGCGTTCGGGCTGCCGACGTTCCTCGTCAGCACCAGGCGCCGTTCGTCGATCAGGCCGTCGCCGTCGTCGTCGATGCCGTTGTCGATCTCCTCCGGATCGAGCTGCAGAGCCAGCCTGGACGGCGTGTCCCAGCTGACCACACCCGTGTTCGAGACGCCCGTGGGGTGCTGGTAGGTGATCGTGCCCGTGCCCAGATTGGTCGAGGGATCCGGGAAGAGCAGGCTGTGGCCCACGCCTTGCAGCTCCTCGGCGATGCGATCCAGCGTGCGGCGGCAGAGCGATTCCACCTGCTCGCGCGCCATCCCGACGCGCGAGGCGTCGCGTGTGCGCATCTGCACCAGCCCCATGGCCCCGAGCACCAGGCTCAGCAGCGCCGTGGCGACCACCAGCTCCAGGAGCGTGAAGCCGCCCGCGCGGCGCATGTTCGCGTGTGCCTTCATCAGTAGTTCCCCAGCAGCGTGCGCAATTCGACCGCACCGGAACCGGCCGCGTTCGTCCACTGCACGCGCACGCGCACGGGCAGGATGATGTAGGTCGTAGAGTAGTCGGCCAGGTTGTTGATCAGTCCGTCGCCGTTGAGGTCGCGCGGCATGCCCAGCTTCTCGTCGACGGTGTTCTCGCGCAGCACGCCCGGCTGGCCGGCTGGCGTGGGGAAGATGACCTCACCCACGTGGCCGTCGGGGTCGTTGGCCCGCGGCGACAATCCGGGCACGTCGAAGTTCTTGCCGGGCGCGGTGCCCGGGCCGCCCGGATCATCATCCGGAGTCCCGTTGTAGTAGCGGAAGGCCTCGGCGAAGGCCTGCGCCTGGATCGACTCGAGGATCTGGCGCGCAGCCTGCGTCGCACGACCGACGTCGCGCGTGTGTTGCTGCGCCTTCTCGAGCGAGATCATCGCCTGCGCGAAGCTCAGCACGCCGGTCACCAGCACCACGCAGCCGATGGCGATCTCGACCAGCGTCAAGCCCGAACGGCGAGAACGCCGGAGTCCGGTTCTGTGCGCAATCTTCATTTCCTGCCTGCCTTGCCTGGGACGGTGCCGCCGTCCGCGCGGGATGCATCGGCTGGGAAGGCGAGCGGACTTGGGCCGTAATGCGTAATCCTAGAAAAAATAGCCGTCATGGCTCTTGTCCAGGCATTCCGGAACTCGACCGCAGCTAGTGGAAGGCCGTGGAGCGCGGATCCGCGCCGGCCAGCACGTAGGCCAGGAGGTCGAGCAGTGCGGCCTCGTCGAGCACGTCGAGCAGGCCCTCGGGCATCGGCGAGAGCCTGCTCGGCGCGCGCTCGGCAATCTCTTCCTTGTCGAGCGTCACGCTCTCGTCCACCGGCGTGCTGAGGTGCAGCACGAGCGTGCTGGCGGTCTCGCCCTCGACGCGCCCGACGTAGAGGCGGTCGTCGCGCGTCAGCACCTGCGTCTGCGCGTACTGGTCGGTGATCGAGGCCGAGGGCCGCAGCACGGCCTCGAGCAGGTCGCGCTCGGAGAAGCGCGCCCCGGCGCCCGTGAGGTCGGGCCCGCGGTTGCCGCCCTCGTTCGCGATGCGATGACACTCGGCGCAGCGTGCGCGGGCGAAGGCGCGCTTGCCGTTCTCGAAGGAGCGGCCGTGGCGCAATTCGGGCAGCAGCGGCGTGATCGCGCTCTCGTTCCAGCGCTGGACGATGGCCGGCGGCTCGCCCTCGACCTTCGGTGGAGCGGGCTCCTCGGCCAGCGCACCCAGCGCGCGGCGCGCCGGCTCGTCCATGCCCGCGAGGACCTCCTCGCGCAGGTGGCGGAAGTAGCCCAGGAAGCTCGCGCCTCCGGCCCACAGCGTCTGCGAGCGATTGAGCCACTGGAAGAAGCGTGCGCGCAGCGCAGGCGTCCAGCCGGCACGCGCGGCACGCAGCGGCCAGGCGTAGCCCATCGAACGCGCGCGATCGCTCTCCTGCGCGGCGGCGTCGACGGCGAAGGCCACGGCCCCGGGCTCCTCCAGGAACACCAGCACGTCGAGCAGCACGCGCTGGCTCTCGAAGTCGCTCGCGGAGAGGAACGGCGCGAGGCGCGCACGGGTGCGTGCGGCGATCTCGGGTGCGGGCTGGCCGCAGCGCGCCAGCGCGACCTGCCAGACGCGCAGCAGGTCGCGGCGGTCCTCGGCGTTCCAGCGCTCGATCGGGAGCGCGTCGAGCGCCTCGAAGACGCGCACGGAGGAACCCTGCGGGTCGGCGCGCACCAGCGCCAGCAGCAGCTCGACCGCAGCGCGCGGCTCGCGTGGCTCGTCGAGCAGGCCGGACCATTGCGCCGGGGCGAGCTGTTCGAGCGCCGCGCGCGCGGCGCCGCGCAGGAACGGATCGTGCGACTCGAGCGCGGGGAGCAGGTCCCTCGGCCGCGGCTTCTGGCCGGCGTGGAAGCGCTCGAGCGCGCGGCGCTCGTTGCGCTGCTCGCGGCCCGCAGCGGAAGCCGGGCGCTCGTGCGATGGCGCGCCGGTCCAGCGCACGCGGTAGAGGCCCGAGCTCGTGCGCCGTCCGCCGACCGCGAAGTACAGCGCGCCGTCCGGCCCGAACAGCAGGTCGGTCACCGGCAGCGGCCGCCCGCTGGCGAAGACCTGCCAGCTGCCCGTCCAGCTCGAGCCCTGCGGATCGAGCTCGACCGCGAGGATCCGTCCGTAGGCCCAGTCGCCGACGAAGAGCCGCTCGCGCCAGGGCGTGGGGAAGTTCGAGCGGTAGCCGAAAGCGACCCCGGTGGGCGAGCCCAGTCCGACGTCGACCGCGGCGGGCAGGCTGTCGGGGACCCAGGCCGGGAATTTCCCCGAGCCGCGCCGCCAGCCGAAATCGGCGCCGCTCGCCAGATGCAGGATGCGCGTCGGCCGGTACCAGGAGAGGCCGATGTCCCACTCCATGTCCGAGTCGTAGGTGAAGGGCTCGCCCTCCTCGTCGAAATCGAAATCGAACGAGTTGCGCATGCCGGCCGCCACGAGCTCCCAGCCCTGCCCCTCGGGATCCGTGCGCGCGAGCCAGCCGCCGGGTGCGGGCACGCCGACTGCGTGGCCGCCCGGATCCTCGCAGCGCGGGAGCAGCTGGTCCTCGCCCCAGAGCTTCGGCACGCGCGAGGCGACCAGCGGGCTGGGCAGCGAAGTGTGGTTGCCCGCGAGCACGTAGAGCGAGCGCTGGTCCGGCCCGAGCGCGATCGAGTGCGGCCCGTGCTCGCCGCCGAGCTCCTCGAACTTCGAGAGCAGCTCGACCTGGTCGAGTTCGTCGTCGCCGTTCGTGTCGCGCGCGCGATAGAGGCCGCTCGGGTAGGTGTTGCCGTGCGTGACCACCGCGTAGAGCGCGCCGAAGGCCCACACGAGGCCGTGCGCCTCGCCCAGCGCGATCGGCACGCGCTCGACATGCTCCACGGCCGAGTGCTCGGCGTTGAAGCTCGCGCGGTAGAGCGCGCCGTACTGGTCGCTCGAGTAGACGCGGCCTTGCGGATCGAAGGCCAGCGCGATCCACGAGCCCTGGATCGCCTTGGGGACCGAGTACAGCCGCTCGACCACGAACCCGGGCGGGACGTGGATCTCCTCCGCGGCCAGCGAAGCGCTGGCGGAGGGCGCGACGGGCTCGGGCAGATTGCCCCAGGGCGAGATGCCCTGCGGCCCGACCACGGCGGCCGGCTGCCAGCTCTCCCGCGCCTGCGTGCGGCCCGCGCGCCAGCTCGCGTCGCTCTGCAGGCGCAGCACGTTGCCGTCCTCGAGCTCGCACACGATCTCGAACCAGGCGCCGGCGGGGCCTTCCGCGTTGGTCGCGTGCACCACGAACTCGTGGGCGCCCGGAGCGAGCGGATGCGCGAGCTCCACCTTGACCGGTCGCGTCCAGTCGTCGCCCGCGAGAACGAGCTCGCCGTCGAGCTCGGCCACGAAGGCGTTGTCCGCGCAGCCCGAGATGCGCACGTGCCTGGCGGGCGAGGCCAGCTCGAAGCGCGTCCCGAGCCAGGCTTCCTCGTGTTCCTGCGCGGGCAACGCAGCCCAGATCCACTGCGGGCCCTGCGCCGCGGGCGTCGCGGGCAGATCCGCGGGCGGCGGCGCGTCCGCGGGCAGGCGCACGAGGTGCAGGTTGCGGAACTGCGCCTTCATCGGCATGCCCTGGTGCAGTTGCAGCGCCAGGCAGCCTTCGCCGGAGGCGTGCGCCGGGTCGCGGTCGATCACGAGCGCGGTCGCGACGCCGTTGATCGAGAGGTCGATGCGCGGGCCCACGGCGCGGATGCGGTAGCTGTTCCACTCGCCCGGGTGCACGTGCGCGAGGATCTCGGCCGGATCGCCGAAGCTCGTCAGCGTGCGCTGCCCCTGCGCGTCGAACTCGACCCGCTGGCCGCGCGTCGCGACCACGCCGCGGCCGTCCTGCTCGTACAGGCAGCCCGACCAGTTCGGGCCGTCCTCCAGGTCGGCCTGGTAGCCGACCACGTCGAAGGGGCCGTCCCCGCGGCTGCGGAACTGCACGCCCGAGTTGCCGCCGACCAGCTTGAACTCCAGCGTCAGCTCGAAGTCGCGCACCTTGGACCTGGTCCAGACGAGGTAGGTCGTGCGCGCGGCCAGGTGCTCGGGCGTGCTCTCGCCGGTGAGCGCGCCGTCCTGCACCGACCAGAAGCCCTGCTCGCCGCTCCAGCCGTCCAGCGTCCGGCCGTCGAAGAGCTCCTCGGTCTGCGGCTCCTGAGCCTGCAGCGTGCCTCCGCCGAGCGTCAGCAGCAGGACGAGCAGGCCGGGCACGGGGCGCGTCACTCGTTCTTCCCGCGCTGCAGCTCGTCCTGCTCCTCGCGCGAGAGCGGACGCGTCTTCTCCGCGCTCTCGCTGCGGAAGATCGCGCGCTCCTCGGCCGGCGTCACGCCCAGCGCGATCGGCTGGTCGAAGGTGTGGCCCAGGTAGACGGCCTTGACCTGCTCGTCGTTGACCAGCTCCTGCGCCGTGCCTTCGCGCAGGATCTGCCCCTCGGCGATGATGTAGGTGCGGTCGGTGGACTTGAGCGTCTCGCGCACGTTGTGGTCGGTGATCAGGATGCCCAGGTTCTTCGCGCGCATCTGCTCCAGCAGCATCTGGATCTCCTGGACGTTGATCGGGTCGACGCCCGCGAAGGGCTCGTCGAGCAGCAGGATCGAGGGCCGCGTCGCCAGCGCGCGCGAGATTTCCAGCCGCCGGCGCTCGCCGCCCGAGAGCGTGTCGGCCATGCTCGAGGCGAGGTGCGAGAGCTCGAGCTCCTCCATCAGGCGCGCGGCTTCCGCGTGGCGCTCCTTGCGCGCGAGCGGCATCGTCTCGAGCACCGCCAGCAGGTTGTCGCGCACGGACAGGCGCCGGAAGACGCTCGGTTCCTGCGGCAGGTAGCCCATGCCCAGGCGCGCGCGCTGGTACATCGCCAGGCGCGAGCACTCCTTGCCGCCCAGCAGCACCAGGCCCTTGTCGGGCTTGATCAAGCCGACCGTCATGCGGAAGCTGGTCGTCTTGCCGGCGCCGTTGGGCCCGAGCAGGCCGACGATCTCGCCCGCGGCGACGCGGAAGCCGACGCCCTTCACGACCTTGCGGCCGCGGAAGCTCTTCTCGAGGCCGTCGACCTCGAGCAGCGTCTGGCCCGGTGCGATCGTGGCGCTGCTCATGGGCTCAGCATAGGGAGCGCAGCGGGCCGAGCAGAGCGCGTCAGGGAGGCGTTCGGGTTTGTGGACAAGCTGTGGGGAAATGTGGGAAGCGTGGATTCCGCGGCGGCGCGGATGCCGGATTCTGCACGACAGCCGGTCGCGGGAATCGGATGCCTGCTTGACCTGAGCGCAGACGCCCCGCTCGTAACTCCTTTGCCTACCACCAACTTGTGCCGCCCGTTTCGGAACTTTGCGCGCTCTTCGTGGATCGCGAGTCCGTTCCCGTGTCCGGGAGCCTCCTCGAAGGCACTGACGCAAATTCGCGAGAACCCTTGCGCGCAGTGTTGAGAACGGCCCGAGCGAGGCGCGCGGCGCATCAGCGCGCCCACTTCAGCCGCCACACGTCCAGGCCGTTGAACGGGTTGTTCGGCCAGAAGACCAGCAGCGCCCGCCCGACGATCAGATCGCGCGGCACGAAGGGCGCCTGGACCGTCTCGCCGCGCTCGGCGTCCTTCTGCAGGAAGGTGTGCAGCTCGCCCCACTCGTCACGGAAGAACAGGCGCGGCCCGCCGGCCTCGCCCGCCACCCGCCGGGGATTGCCGCTCGGGTCGTTGCCGCTGTAGTCCTCGCGGCTGTTGCCGCGCACCCACTGCCCACCCGAGCCCGGCCAGCGGAACTGCATCAGCGACCACTCGCGGCCGTCGGCGGAATCCTGCGTGTTGTCGCCCAGCATCACGTAGTGGCCGGGCGGAATGTCGAACTCCGTCTGGCCGCGGTCGGAGGTGTAGTAGATGTCGCGCCAGGTCTCGAGCCCGTCGAAGACGGCCGAACCTTCGACCGCAAGGCCGAAGGAGGAGCGCTGGTCGCTCTGGCCGGGGATCTCGAGCTCCAGGTGCAGCGCGCCGAACTCGAGCTCGAGCAGGTCGTCCATGTTCTGCGCCGAGAAGCTCGTGCTGCGCCCGGCCACGAGGTGCGCCGGCGCTGGCGGCGGAGACGCTCTGCGTCTGGCCCGAGCTGTCCGTGACCGAGATGCGCGCGCGCGCGTCGGGCGCTGCCGCCGGACCGGGCATCTCGAGCGTGTAGCGCGACTCGCCCTCCTTGAACTGCACGCGCACGAACTTGCAGTCCGCCCGCGCCTCGACGCTGCCGCTGAGGCGCAGGTCGCCGACGGCGTTTCCGCCGCCGAGCATGAGCTGCCGTACGCGCTGCATGCGCTGCTCGATCAGCTCGCCCATCCGCCCGGGGTAGCCGTCCGTGTAGCGGTCGACCACGCTCCCGCCGTCGTTGGGCAGCATCACCGAGCCGCCGCCCGTGGCCTCGATGTGCGCGCGGCCCTCGAGCTTCCAGCCGCGCGCGCCGGCGTCGGGCTTCCAGTTGGCGTAGCGCGCCTGGCGCCGGTCGAGCGCCTTCCACTGCGCCTCCTGGACCGGCTTGGGCCGGCGCACGACCTGCCACTCCTGCGAGGCGTCCTTGCGCGTCCACAGGTCGCCGTCGTGGATGCGGAACTGCTCGCCGGGCATGCCGCACAGGCGCTTGATGAAGTTCTTCGAGCGGTCGAGCGGGTACTTGAAGACCACGATCTCGAAGCGCTCGGGATCGCGCAGGTGGTACGAGAGCTTGTCGACCAGGATGCGGTCGAAGATGCCCGTGTCGTCGTTGCCCATCAGCGTCGGCTGCATCGACCCGGTCGGGATCTTGTAGGCCTCGACGATGAAGTACTTCAGCATCACCGCCATGACGATGGCCATCGTCACGGCTTCGATGTTGTCGCGCCAGGGACGGCGGTGGTGGGCTTGTTTCTCGGCCTGGGCGCTCACGGGGCGCAACAGCGTAGCCTCGAGCAGGTGCAGCGCAACGCCGGCGACCGATCCCGCGCCGATCGCACGCCGTACTTGACGCGGACGCGCCGCCGGTCTGGAGTGTGGGCCCGATGGCCATCCAGTCGCTCTACAACCGGCACGAACTGGAGGTGATCATCGCGCGCCTGTCCTCGGTGCGGCCCGACTCGCGGCGCCAGTGGGGCAAGATGGACGTGGCGCAGATGCTGGCCCACTGCCAGGTGCCGCTGCGCGTGGCCATGGGCGACGTGACGCTCAAGCGCGGCCTGATCGGAGTCCTCTTCGGAGGCATGGCCAAGCGCAAGCTGCTCAAGCCCGGGAACTGGGACCACGACATGCCGACCGCGCCCGAATTCAAGATCGCGGAGGGTCGCGAGTTCAAGAAGGAGCACGAGGGCCTGCTCGAACTGGTGCGGCGCTTCGGCCGCGGCGGCCCGTCGGGGCTGACGAAGGAGCCGCACCCCTTCTTCGGCAAGCTCACGGTCGTGGAGTGGGACATGCTGCAGTGGAAGCACATCGACCACCACCTGCGGCAGTTCGGGGTCTGAGCCGCTAGTTCGTGCGCCCGCGGATGCTGCGGATCACGGCCGTCGCCGTCGCGAGGTCGGCCTCGTCGTCGAAGTCGGCCGTGACGTGCAGCAGGTGTCCACGCGACCAGATCTGGGCCATGAGCGCCGGGCGCCTTCCGTCCTTGACGCTCGACTCGATGCGGAAGTACGTGCGCCAGGATTCGGCGTCCTGCTCGCGCACGAGGTCACGGGCACCCGGCGGCAGCTCAGCTTCCAGCTTGGCACGCACGCTCGCGGAAGTCTCTTCGTGCGTGTCGTACCCGTCCATCCAGAAGGTGAGACCGGGCCGGACGATCATCATCATCTCCTTCTCGATGCGCCGGCGGAAGCGCTCGGCGAAGTGTGCACTCCAGCATTCGTTCAAGTCGGCATCGCCTTCGGCGTCGGGGATCGTGAACACGTCCCTCTCCGGCACGGAGCTCTCGCCAGAACGCTCGAGCTTGCCTTGCGGATTGCGCACGTACGCCGAACCCGGGGGCTGATCGAGGAACGGCACGACGTGGATGTCGAAGTTGGCGATCGTGTTGACGTCGTACCTGCCCCAGCGCGCCGAATCCGAGCAGTAATCCTCGGACTCGTCGCCCGCCATGAAGCACCAGCCGCTGTCCTCTGGGCTTTCCGGTGCTTCGCGGTACATGTATCCGACCGGTGCGCCGTCGACGAGGATCCGGTCCGACGCGCTGCAGCCGCCGCACATCTTCACGATCGGCCGGATCTGATCCTTCGGGATGTGGAAGCGCTTCTCAGGCATGGCCGGATTCACGACGGGTGCACGAGGGTGCTGGGCGCTCCGGACGCACGCGGCGAGCGCGAGCAGCAGCGCCAGGCCGGCGACCGGCAGCGCAGGCGCAGGGCATGGGGAGTCAAGGGCAGCCGTCCTCCTGCCCGTGGTCGGGCTGATCGAGTCTAACTGGCGTGCCACTCCGGCCGGGTTGGCACGCATTGCATGGATGGGGCCCAACTGTCAGCTTCGCCACTTGCCCGTGGTCCGATTGCGTCCGGGATTGCATCGGAGCGGGTGGAATCGTCGCCGCATGAGCCGCCGGTACTATCGTTGTGACAGGCTCTTACAGCGAGAAAGTTCGGATCCACCTGCGCCGGATTGCATCGACATTACGTCGGAGCGGCTCCCGGGCCAACGAACCACACAGCTGCGCGCGTCTTGCCGACGCAGTGCACGCGTTGCTCCGCCTTGAGCTCCTTGAGGAGCGATTGCACCTGGGCCGCAGTCAGCGCAGGGAGCACCTGTCGCAACTCCACCAGCCGCGCACCCTGCTCGCCTCGATTCGAAACGTGGCGCACGAGCAACTCCTTGTTCGTCGATCGATCGAGACCAACGCGTCGGGTGTGCTCGCCGGGGCGACCGAGGAAGGCGTAGAACTGTCGGGAGAGAACGAAACGGGCGCCACGACCGCGGCCGCCCACACGCTCGATCACGCCTTGCTTGACGAGGTGTTCCGCGGAGTCGCGCAACTCTTCCGGCACCCGCTCTTCCCGATGCACAAGATCCACGACCAGGAAAGCGCCGGTGCCCCACGTGTCGAGTCGCTGTTGGCCGACCTGCTCCAGGAAGCGCAGGAAGGAGGGATCCAGGATCTCACCGCGCAGCATGAGGCGAACCTGAAAGGCATCGGTGCCTGCGAACTCGGGCTTTCCCTTGCCCTCGCGAATCGATGTCTCGAACATCCGGTCCGCGCCCTGCCCGGATCGGTCGACGAGTCCGCAACGATTCAGCGTTTCGGCAATGCGGCGATTGCGGTGGGCTTGCCTGAACACGATGTTCTCCGCCGTGACACCCGGCGGAAAGCCGCCGGGGCTGACGACCTCGAGCCGCGTTGGGGATTGACGAATCCAGACCGAACCCTGGTCGCGATACTCGCGGTGCGCAACCGCGTTCAGCACCGCCTCCCGGACGACGGCCTCGTTCCACGCACGCACCTGGTGCATGAACAACCCGTCCTGGAAGGTCGTGATGTCGTTGCGCAAGTTGATCTGCTGCCACAGCTCATCCATGAAGAGCAGGAAGCCCATGCGGAACTCATGCCGTTGCTGGAAAGCGATGGTCGCATCGGAGCTGCGGTATTCGAAGATCACTTCCGCCTGCGGGACGAATCGGCCGAGAGCGCTCTCGGTTCCCAGCAGGATGAGCGCGGCATGAGTCGGCCGATCTCCGACCATGAGTTCCGCATCGCGAAGGAGGCGCGCGGCGTCCAGTCGCTCCAGCGACGGGTTCTCCGATCGCCGGCGCCACAGCGAACGAAATCGGGTGATCGCACCCGGATCCAGGTCCTTGAGCGAGGCGGCCGGACAAACCTCGGCTGAAAAGTCGCGCCCCACCTCGTCCAGGATCTTCCGCAGTTGGTCCTGTGTCATCGGCACCAAGCCGTCCCCGGCACGCATCAGGTAGCGGCCTTTCACCTGGATCGGTACCCCGGCAGGACGAGGCGGCACGGTGAAGACCGTGACTGGTCCGTCCGGGTGCAGGATGCGTTCGGACTCGATCTTGAGCGCGAGCGCCTTGGTGAGTCCGCCACGCGTGGCTTCGAGATCCGTGAAGGCGCGGCTTCCAACCACGCGCCGCGGTCGCTTGTCGCTGACCCCGAGCAAGATATGCCCTCCGCCCTCGTTCGCGATGGCTGCGCAGTACTCGAGCAGTTCATCGAATCCGAAGCGGTTCTTCGCTTCCTTGAACTCGAGGTGCTCGTCCTCCTTTGCGAGCAGCCAGCGTCCCAGCTCGTCGAGGGTAAGCGGCATGGTGCGATCCGCGCCCATGATGGATTCAGGCGCGTAGGCTCATCCTACCAGCGGCGGGTTCGCTGCTACTTCGTGTCGTCCTCGTCGTCCCCGAGCACCGCCAGGAAGGCCTTCTGCGGGATGTCGACGTTGCCGATCTGGCGCATGCGGCGCTTGCCTTCCTTCTGCTTCTCGAGCAGCTTGCGCTTGCGCGTCACGTCGCCGCCGTAGCACTTGGCGGTGACGTCCTTGCGGAAGGCCGTGATCGTCTCGCGCGCGATGATCCGGCTGCCGATCGCGGCCTGCAGCGCGATCTCGAACTGGTGGCGCGGGATCTCCTTGCGCATCTTCTTGATCGCGGAGCGGCCGCGGCGCTCGGCGTGGTCCTTGTGCACGATCGTCGTGAGCGCGTCGACTTCCTTGGTGTTGACCAGGATGCGCAGCTTGACCAGATCGCTCGGGCGGTAGCCGCTGATGTCGTAGTTCAAGGTGCCGTAGCCGCGCGTGGAGCTCTTCAGCTTGTCGAAGAAGTCGTAGATCAGCTCGGCCAGCGGCACGTCGTAGACGAGCTGCACGCGCGTGGGCGAGAGGTGCTCCTGGCGCACGTAGGTGCCGCGGTGGTCGGAGGCGATCTGCATCACGTTGCCGATGAACTCGGTCGGCGTGAGGATGTTGACGCGCGCGTAGGGCTCGAGCAGCTCGTCGAAGGAGTCCGGGTTCGGCAGCTGGCCGGGCGAGTGGATCTCGGTCTCCTGGCCGTCCTTGGTGCGGATGCGGTAGGTGACGGTCGGCGCCGTCTGGATCATGTCGAGGTCGTGCTCGCGCTCGAGGCGTTCCTGCACGATCTCCATGTGCAAGAGGCCGAGAAAGCCGCAGCGGAAGCCGAAGCCGAGCGCGTCGGAGGTGATGGCCTCGAAGGAGAAGCTCGAATCGGAGAGGCCCAGCGTCTCGAGTCCTTCGCGCAGGCCCTCGAAGTCGCCCGAGTTGGTCGGGAAGAAGTCGGCGTAGACCATGTGGATCGGCGGCCGGTAGCCCGGCAGCATCTCCACCTTGGGTCCCTTGAAGATGCTCATCGTGTCGCCGATGCGCACGTCGCCGAGGGTCTTGATGTTCGAGATGAAGTAGCCCACCTCGCCCGGCCCGAGCTCGCCGCAGCGGCGCATCTCGGGGTGGAAGCGGCCGATGTCGATCGCCTCGTAGACCTTGTTGTTGCCCAGCATCTCGATCTGCTGGCCCTCGCGGATCGTGCCGTCGATCACGCGCAGGTAGACGATGATGCCGCGGAACTCGTTGTAGACGGCGTCGAAGATCAGCGCGCGCAGCGGCGCGTCGGGCTTGCCGGCGGGCGGCGGGATCTGGCGCACGATGCGGTCGAGCAGGTCCATCACGCCGGCGCCGCTCTTGGCGGAAACGCGCGCCGCGTCGGCGGCGTCGATGCCGATCGAGTTCTCGATCTCCTCGCAGACCTCGTCGGCGCGCGCGTGCGGCAGGTCGATCTTGTTGACCACCGGCAGCACGGTCAGGTTGGCGTCGATTGCGAGGTAGGCGTTGGCCACCGTCTGCGCCTCGACACCCTGGCTGGCGTCGACGAGCAAGAGCGCGCCCTCGCAGGCCTGCAGCGACTTCTGCACCTCGTAGTTGAAGTCGACGTGGCCCGGCGTGTCGATCAGGTTGAGCTCGAAGACCTGGCCCTCGAACTTGTGCTGGATCGTGACGGCCGAGGCCTTGATCGTGATCCCGCGCTCGCGCTCGAGGTCCATCGAGTCGAGCAGCTGGGCGCGCATCTCGCGCTTCTGGACGGCGCCAGTGAGCTCCATCAGGCGGTCCGCGAGCGTCGACTTGCCGTGGTCGATGTGCGCGATGATGCAGAAGTTGCGGATGTGCTGGGTGTCCAAGGCGGTCTCGACGGGGGATGTCGAGCCGCGGATGGTAACCGAAAGCCGGGCGTCAGTCCTCGCGCAGGACGCCCGGCAGTCTCCGCGCGAACTCCCGCAGCGCGCGCCCGCGGTGGCTGACCTCGGCCTTGCGCTCGGGATCGATCTCGGCGAAGCCCTTCTCGCTGGCGGCGAAGCCCGGTTCGGTGAAGAGGAACAGCGGGTCGTAGCCGAAGTCGTGCGTGCCGCGCGGCGCTTCCAGGATCCTGCCGCGCGCCGTGCCCTGCACCTGCAGCGCGATCGAGCCGTCCGGCCGCGCCAGCGCCAGCGCGCAGACGAAGCGCGCGCCGCGCCGCTCGGGCGGGACGCCCTTCAGCTTCTCGAGCAGCAGCGCGTTGTTGGCCGCGTCGTCGCCGTGCAGCCCCGCGAAGCGCGCCGAGAGCACGCCCGGGGCGCCGTCGAGTGCATCGACGAGCAGGCCCGAGTCGTCGGCCAGCGCCCAGAGGCCCTTGGCGCGCGCCGCGGCGACGGCCTTCTTGGCCGCATTGCCGGCGAAGCTGGCCTCGTCCTCGACCACATCCGGGATCCCGCCCGCGTCCCGGGGCAGGACGAAGGTGATCTCCAGGCCGGCCAGGATGCGCTGCAGCTCGGCCAGCTTCTTCGGGTTGTTGCTGGCCAGCAGCAGCTTCAACGACGTGCTCCTGCCCCGGCGCTCAGGCGATCGCCGCGAGCTCGGCTTCCATCTTCATCACCCAGCCCAGCGAGCTGAGGTATGCCTCGCGCACGGCGCCGGGCGAGGGGTCGCTGCGCGGCAGGCGCTCGAACTCGCCGCGCTCGTAGGCCAGCACGTTCTCGAGCTGCAGGCCCAGCTGGCCCGAGCGGTGGATCAGCGCCTCGTGGATGTCCTGGTGCAACGGCAGCGGGCCGACGACGTCCTTCAGGTCCTGGTCCACCAGCGCGTCGAGCATCGAGAACAGGCCGACCGTGAAGGCGCGGTGCGTGTTGGCTTCCGTGCGGCCGCGCGCGAGCTCCTCGCACATGCGCGCACGCAGCATGGCGGTGATCATCAGCTCGCGCGGCTTGTTGTCCACGCGCGCCAGCAGCATCACGCAGGCGATGTTGCGCACGGCGTCCGAGCCGAGGTAGACCACGACTTCGCGCAAGGAGTCGATGCGGCGCTTGAGGCCGACCTGGGCCGAGTTGAGGAAGCGCACGAGCTTGAGGCTCAGCACCGGGTCCTGGGCGATGACCACCTCGAGCTCCTCGGGTGTCGTCTCGGGATCCTGGATCTTGGAGAGCAGCAGCAGGAGGCTCGAGCGGTCCACCGACTGCAGCCGTCCGCGCAGGAGGTCCGGGCGCGCGAAGAAGAAGCCCTGGAAGAACTCGAAGCCGAGCTTCTCGCAGACGCGGAACATCTCGGGCGACTCGACCTTCTCGGCCAGGAGGCGCACGCCGCTCGGTCGCAGGCTGCTGACGAGGCGCGCGAGCGTCTCGTTGTCCATGCCCAGGCAGTCGACCTTGACGATGTCGACCAGGCGCAGCAGCTGGTCGTAGCCCGGGCGCGGGCCGGTGTAGTCGTCGAGCGCGAGCGTGAAGCCCTCGCCCTTCAGGCGCTTCACGCCCTGCAGCACGGCCTCGCTGGGCTCGATCGACTCGAGCAGCTCGAGCACGACGCGGTCGGGCGGCAGCGGCAGCGGGATCTCGCCCGTGAGGAACTCCTTGGTGACGTTGATGTAGGCCGGCAGCGCGCCGACGACCTTCTCCAGGCCGAACTCGCCCAGCGCTTCGACCAGCACCTGGCAGGTGGTCACGTGGCCGGGCTGCTCGAGCGGGAAGACGCCGCTCGAGTCGCGCGCCAGGAGTTCGTAGCCGCGCAGACGCAGGGTCCGGTCCAGGATCGGCTGGCGAGCGAGCAGGAGGCCGATGTGCATGGGAAGGCGGCGCTGCCGCCCAGGGAGCATAGCGACGGCGGCGCGGCTTGGCAGCAACCCGCGTCTCAGGTCTTGCCCAGCGCGCTGCGCTGCAGCTCGAAGATGCGCGCGATCGCGGCGCTGCCCAGTTCGAGCATCTGGTCGAGCTCGCCGCGGTCGAAGGCCGTCTTCTCGGCCGAACCCTGGACCTCGATGAACTTGCCCTCGCCGGTCATCACCAGGTTCATGTCGGTCTCGGCCTGGCTGTCCTCGGCGTACGAGAGGTCGCAAAGCACCTCGCCCTTGACGACGCCGACCGACACGCCCGCGAGCTGCGAGCGCAGCGGCCAGCCGCGCAGGATGCGCCGGCCGTCCATCCAGGTCAGCAGGTCGTGGATCGCGACCCAGGCGCCGCTGATGGCGCAGGTGCGCGTGCCGCCGTCGGCCTGGATCACGTCGCAATCGACCCAGATCGTGCGCTCGGTGAGCTGGTTCAGGTCCACCACGCCGCGCAGCGCGCGCCCGATCAGGCGCTGGATCTCGACCGAGCGGCCGTCGGTCGAGCCCGCGCGGTCGCGCTGTTTGCGCGTCTCGGTCGACGAGGGCAGCATCGAGTACTCGGCCGTGAGCCAGCCCTTGCCCTTGCCCTGCAGGAAGGGCGGGACGCTGTCCTGCGCCATCGCAGTGCACAAGACGCGCGTGTTGCCGAAGCTCGCCAGCACGGAGCCCGGCGCATTGCGCGTGAAGTTGCGCTGGAACGTGATCGGTCGCAGGTCGGCCGGCGTGCGGCCATCGGGGCGGGGCATGAGATCCTCCGCGCGCGAGTATACGCCTCAGGCGCGCGCGAGCGCCTGCACGAGCTCGAGCGGGAAGCGCGCGCCGCCGTTCGGCGACTCGAGCTCGAGCGCCTCGAGGTCGATCCTCGCGAGCGTCCCCGAGTGCCACGCTCCGCCCGCTTCGAGGCGCACGGCGCAGCCGGCGAGGCCTGTCGCCGCGAGCCAGTCGCGCGCCAGGACCGGATCGGCACGCTGGGCCGCTTCGAAGCGGCCCGGGAGCACGGTGCACAGCGCCTCGAGCGCGCGCGCGAGCGTGACGTCGAGCCCGCACGAGGCGCAGCTCGCGACCGCACGCTCGGCCGCGAGCTCTGCGGGGAACGAACGCTGGCGCACGTTGAGGCCCAGGCCCACGACGTAGTGCGGCCGCTGCGGGTCCAGGCCGCGCGTCTCGACCAGCACGCCCGCGAGCTTGGCCCTGCCCACGACGAGATCGTTGGGCCACTCGAGCTGCAGGCCGGGATCGACGCGGAACAGGGCGCGCGCGCAGTCGAGCAGCGAGAGGCCGCCGGCCAGCGTCAGCGCCACCGCCGAGATCGGCGCAGGCGGCAGCAGCACGAGGCTCGCGTACAGGCCCTCGTCCGGCGCGCTGTGCCAGCTGCGGCCGCGCCGCCCGCGCCCGGCCGTCTGCCCGCGCGCGACGTGCAGGTCGCCGTGGCGTGCGCGACCGGCCGCGAGCTCTGCGAAGGCGCGCTCGCTGGTCGAATCGACGAGCTCGTGGCGCACGACGCGGATCTGCACGCGCGGAGGCTACTGCCCCGGACGGCGCGCCCGCAATCCGCGTGCAGCGGACTGCGCAGGGCGGCAAACTCGAGCAGCGTGCGCTTCTGCCCTGCACTCGTCCTCCTCTGCGCCTGCTCTCGCGAGCCGGCCCCGCCGCCCAAGGCCGCCGCTCCGCCGGCCGCCGCCGAGCTGCGCGCCGAAGACGAGGTGCTCGCGAACCTGCGCGCCGAGCCGTGCGGCGCCGGGACGGTCGCTGACCTGTGCCTGCCCGAGCCCTTCCTGCGGCGCGTGGCCGACCGCGTGCTGCGCGCGAGCTACTTCGAGCGCTTCCGCGTGATCATCGCCGACGGCAAGCCCGCCGAGCCCTCCCCCGACTTGCCCGAGGGCAGCGCGCCGCCGGTCGTGCAGCACGTGCACAGCGTGCCGGCGAGCAGCTTCGTCGAGGGCCCGCCCGAGCGGCCCGGCTTCCGTGCGCACGGCGCACAGGACTCGACCAGCGTCGACGCCGCGCTCGTGCCCAGGGAGTTCGTGCGCCAGCGTCTGGCGCGCGACGGTCTGCTCGCGACGACCGCCGCGGTCATCCGCGACCTGCGCGATCGCTCGAAGCCGACCGATCTCGCGACGCTCGCGGCCTGCGGGGTGCCGGTCGATTGGCTCGCGTACTTCAGCCCGCCAGACCAGGATGCGCCCGCGCTCCTCGAGTGGATCGGCACGGGCGCGGACCCCTCGCGGGCGAACTTCGCCTTCCGCCCCAGCGCACCCGGGTTCCGCCTCGCGAGCGAGAGCGGCGAGTGCGCGCTCGAGGGCCTGCGCGTGCAGCTCACGCGCGGCGAC
Source organism: uncultured Planctomycetota bacterium (assembly GCA_963829015.1). Lineage (GTDB taxonomy): Bacteria > Planctomycetota > UBA1135 > UBA1135 > JADJLZ01. The sequence goes on from CAWHGR010000003.1 coordinate 1,252,865, forward strand.
GACTGGGACCGGCCCGGGGACGGCGGCTCGGTCGATCTCGTGCGCCAGCTGGTCGAGAGCCTGCCCGGGGTCCCGATCGTCGCCAGTCTGCAGGCCGAGAAGCTCCCGGCCTTCCTGCGCAGCGCAGGTCGCTGGCACTGGCAGGAGAAGCAGCGTTTCGATCTCCTGCTCGAACCCGGGCCGCTCGCGCAGTGGGCGCAGGACAACGCCAAGACCGGCCGCGACGCGAGCAGCGCGCTGGTGCTCGTACCGCGCTATGCCACGCGCGGCGAGCTGGGCGCGCACTTCGTGCCGGGCGAGACGTTCGTCACCGAAGGGCTGACGCTGGTCGGCCAGCGCGTCGTGTGTTCCCCGCTCCTCTTCCAGGGCGGGAACCTCTACTGCTGCACCAACCCGAAGAACGGCGAGCGGCTGCTGCTGATGGGCGAGGCGGAGCTGCACCGCAACACGAGCCTGGGGCTCACGCGCGAGCAGGTCCTGGCCGCCTTCCGCGCCGAGTTCGGCGTCGACCGCTGCATCGTGCTGCCGGCGGTCTCGTTCCACATCGACGTGGAGCTCAGCGTGCGCGCCGTTGGCGGCGAGCTGGTGGCCTTCGTCAACGACCAGGCTTCCGCCGCGCAGCTGATCGTGAACTGCGGGCTCGACGCGCTGCGCGCACACGGCGACCTCTCCGCCGCGGATCTCGAGCGCATCCGCGCGCAGCTCTCGCAGAAGCACCTCTCGGAAGCGTTCGCGATCCTGACCCCGGTGCTGGAGCAGGGCTCGAGCGGGCCGGGGCAGTTCTCGGAGACGCTCGCGCGTGCCTTCCGCTCCGGTCCGGCCGACAGCGGCGCGGGAAACCTGCTGCGCTTCCTGGCCGCGATCGACTGCCTCAGCGGGCTGAGCGGGGCAGGCGAGCAGCCGGGCCTCGACGCGCACTCGGCGGCCTACCTGCGCTCGTTCCTGCGCAGGGAACGCGAGCGCTACACCTTGGTGCACGGCCTCGAGTCGCTGGGGATGCGCATCGTGCCCCTGCCCGGCTGGCCGGAGGACACGCTGGGCATCACCCCGCTGAACGGCATCCACGAACGGGGGCGCTATCTCCTGCCCACCTATGGGGGGCTCTACGGGCCGCTCGACGACGCCTGCGCCGGCATCCTCGCGCGCACGCTCGGAAGCGGCGTCGAGCTCGTGCGCGTGGGCTGCGCCGAGAGCCAGCGGCGCGCGGGCGCCCTGCGTTGTTCGGTTTCGCCCAGCTTCTCTCCGCCGCGCTGAGGCTTCGTATGGGGCGCGTAGCGCGGGGCGCCCGCAAGCCCCGCCCGTTGACCCTTTCGGCAATCCTCGCGTAGGATCGTTGGCCCGCACCGGCGCTGGCAGCATCGGGCGATTTCGAGCGGACTGCAACCTGTACGCACGTCGCGATGGCGTGAGCCGAACCCGAGGGACGACTGAAATGACGAAGATCATCAAGGCGGTGCTGGCGAGCTGCACCACGTTGGCCGGCGTGTTCGCGCTCGGCCTCACGGCGCGGGCGCAGACCAACTGCAACCTCTCCACAGGCCCCGACATCATCGTCGGCGACCTGCAGGACATCGCCAACTACGCCGGCCAGACCATCGGCGGAGTGAGCTACGACGCAGTGGCGTTCGGAACGTACTCGTGCAACATCGGCACGGTGTGGGTGAACTGGTTCGCCAGCACGAATCTGCACCCGGTGATCGACAACAACCTCTACAAGTACAAGGTCGTCAACGGCGCAGGCCACTTCGAGCAGATCGGCATGAGCTGGCTCAAGCACGGGTTCTTCGCGCTCTCGAACACCCTGTGCTGCAGCGGCTGCCTGAGCACCACGGGAACGCACCTGGGCGTGCACTGCTCGGATCCCTACACGGCCGACCGCAACGGCGGACAGTCGGGCGCCGGCCCGCGCTGGCAGGTCAACGCCGCAACGGGGGTGTTCACCTACCCGCCCGCCAACCCGAGCTTCTCGGGCACGGTCGCGCGCCGCTGCCGCGTCGCGACCTCCGATCTCGAGCCGTCGAGCGCTTCGATCCTGTACTACGGCGAGGCCCAGTACGTCACGCAGGACGACGCGACGGCCGGCAACAAGAACAACAACTGCTCGTACCGCGGCGTCAACGTCAGCGGCTCGGGCACGGCCTGGAACTTCACGCTCTCGGGCAGCACGCAGCGCGAAAAGCCGGCCATCCGGGCCTGGCTGGCCGCGGATCCGAACGTGCAGGTCCAGGACATCGACATCGCCGGCGACGGCCGCGTGGTGCTCGGCAGCCGGGCCACGGACCTTGGCGGCGGCCTGTGGCACTACGAGTACGCGCTGTTCAACATGAACTCCGACGACTCCATCGGCGGGTTCAGCGTCCCGGTGGGCGTGGCCAACATCACGAACATCGGCTTCCACGACGTCGACTATCACGACGGCGACGGTCCGGGGAACGTGAACTTCGACGGCACCGACTGGTCGAGCTCGATCAGCGCGGGCGTGCTCACCTGGTCCACGACCCCCTTCACGCAGAACCAGAACGCCAACGCGCTGCGCTGGGGCACGATGTACACGTTCCGCTTCGACGCGGACCAGCCGCCGATGCCTTCCCAGCTCGGACTGACGACGTTCAAGACGGTCACCGCGCTCTCGGCCACCGCCGACACGCCGACCGGTTCGCCGGGCGGGCCGATGGCCTCCTTCTGCACCCCGGGCGTCGGGGGCGTCATGCCCTGCCCGTGCAACAATCCGAATCCGTTCCCGGGCTCGGGCTGCGAGAACTCGTTCAGCACCGGCGGCGCGATCCTGAACGCAGGTGGCAACGCCTCGCTGACGCAGGACACGGTGGTCTTCTCGACCACGGGCGAGATGCCCACGGCGACGTCCATCCTGCTGCAGGGTGACGCGGCGGATGCCGTCGGCTTCCAGTTCGGCCAGGGCGTGCGCTGCGCCGCGGGCACGCTGAAGCGCATGTACCTGAAGACGGCTGTCGGCGGTGCGATCACCGCCCCGGAGCTCGGCGACCTGCAGGTCTCCGTGCGCTCCGCGAACGTGGGCGACACGATCGCCCCCGGCACGCACCGCTACTACCAGCTCTACTACCGCGACCCCAACGTCCTCGGCGGCTGCGCCACGACGCTCGGCTTCAACGTGAGCCAGGCGATCGACGTGACCTGGAACCCGTAGGTCGCGCGGCGCTCGCGAGAGCGTGAAGACAGCGCGGGGCGCCACTCGGCGCCCCGCGTGCGTTTCACATCAGCAGCGTGCCCGACTTCTGTCCGAGCAGGCCCTTCAAGCGGCTCATCACGTTCGAGTGGATCTGGCACACGCGGCTCTCGGTCAGACCGAGCATCTCGCCGATCTCGCGCATCGTGTGGCCGACCTGGTAGTACTGCTCGATGATGAAGCGCTCCTTGTGCGTCAACGAACGCGTCAGGAAGAGCAGCATGTCGCGCCGGTGCAGCTCGCCGATCGGGTCGGTGGCCTTCTTGTCCTCGAGCACGTCGACCTTCTCGATCGAAGAGTCGTCGTCGCGGTCCTCCCACTTCTCCGAGAGCGAGAACATCGCCTTGGCGTGCGCGCCGAGCATCTCCTCGGTCAGCTCGCCGTGCTCCATGTCGAGCTCGGCGGCGAGCTCGGCATGCGTGGGCTCGCGGCCGTACTCGCCGGTCAGGCGCTGCAGGGCCTTGTCGATGCGGCTGGCCTTTAGGCGCACGAGGCGCGGGACCCAGTCCTGCGAGCGCAGCTGGTCGAGGATCGAGCCGCGGATGCGCGTCGTGCAGTAGGTCTTGAACTTGATGTTGCGGTCGGGGTCGAAGCCGCGGATCGCGTCCATCAGGCCGAACAGGCCGGCCGAGACGAGGTCGTCGAGCTCGATCGACTTGGGCAGCGTCTGCAGCAGGCGCTCGGCGATGTAGCGCACCAGCGGGTAGTGGCGCTCCATCAGCACGTTGCGCAGGCGCTCGAGCTCGAGCTCGTTGCGCGTCTTGCGCGAGGTGCGGTAGAGGCCCCAGATGTCCTCGGTCGGCAGCTCCTCGAGATCGGGCGCGTGGATCTTTTTCAGCTTGACCGGCGCGGGGCGCTGGCTGGGAAGCGGGGCGCCGGGCTCGCTGCGGTCGGCGGCCTTCTTCTTCGGCTTGCCGGCGGTGGGGGACTTCCGGCGTTGCTCCGTGGGCTTCTTGGGGCTCATCGTGCTGTGCTGCCTGGGGCGAGGGGGTTCAGTATTGGATCAGGGAGTGGACGGGCGCGTCGAGGCGCTTGCGCCCCCCGAGGAAGCCGAGTTCGATCACGAAGGCGCAGCCGACCGGCCGGGCGCCGATGCGGCGCACCAGCTTGAGCGCTGCCTCCATGGTTCCGCCGGTCGCGAGCAGGTCGTCGATCACCAGCGCGCCCTGGCTGGGGCGCAGCGCATCGACGTGGATCTCGATGCGGTCGCTGCCGTACTCGAGCTGGTAGCTCTCGCTGGCGGTCTTCCAGGGCAGCTTGCCCGGCTTGCGGATCGGGACGAAGCCCTTCTTCAGGTGGTGCGCGACGGCGGTTCCGAAGATGAAGCCGCGCGACTCGATCCCGACCACGACGTCGAAGCTCTGCGGATCGACGAACTGCGCGAGGCCGGTGACCGCGAGGTGCAGTCCCTCCGGGCTCTGCAGCAGCGGCGTGATGTCCTTGAACAGGATGCCCTTCTTGGGGAAATCCGGGACGTCGCGGATGTAGCTCTCGATCACTCGCTCCTCCGGGGACCGCGACCTTCGACCCGACCGCACGGGGAGCGCATTTCCCCTGGAAGCGGCGCGAGCAGACGCCATCGGCGGGTATCGGACGCATGCCAAGGGCGCTTGAGCGCCGCCTCACATCTGCTCGGGGGCACGCAGGCCCAATAGACGCAAACCATTGCTGATGACCACCTTGGAAGCGCGTACCAAAGCCAGTCTCGAGGCCGTCAGGGCCTCGTCCTGGTCGAGCACGCGCTGCTCCCGATACCAATTGTTGAGCTCCCGGCATAGGGCCAGCAGGTACTGGGCGAGCTCGGAGGGCTCGCAACGCTCGGCCGCGGAGCGCACCACGTCGGGGAAGCGGGCGAACTGGATCAGGATCGGCCCGGCCTCCGAGAGCAGCGTCCAGTCGGGCGTGCCGCCACCCTGACCGGCCGTTGCAACCTTGCGCAGGATGCGCGTGAAGCGCGCATGGGTGTACTGGACGTACGGGCCAGTGTCGCCTTCGAAGGAGAGGATCTCGGCCTTGTCGAAGAGCACGTCCTTGATGCGCTCGCGCTTCTGGTCGTTGAAGCACAGGGCGCCGATGCCGACCGCCTCGGCGACCTCGGAGAGGCGCTCTTCGGGCACGCGCTCCTCGGGCCCCAGCGCCGCCTGCTTTTCGGCCAGGATGCGCCGGGCCTCCTCGACCACCTCGTCCACGAGGTCGTCGAGCACCAGCACCTCGCCCTTGCGGCTGGCGAGCTTGACGCGCCCGGGCCCGAGCAGGAGGCCGAAGTCGATGTGCTCGACGCGCGGCTCCCAGTCGAGCTGCATGCGCTTGAGCACCCCCTTCAGCTGGCGGAAGTGCAGCTTCTGCTCGCCGCCGACGACGTACAGGCAGCGCTCGAAGTGGAACTCCTCCCAGCGATGGAAGAGGCCCGCGAGGTCGCGCGTGGCGTAGAGCGTCGTGCCGTTCGACTGGCGCAGCAGGCAGGGCGTCTCGGCCAGCGACTTGTCGACCGAACCGAGCGTCACGACCAGCGCGCCCTGCGAGATCTCGGCCACGCCGGCCTGCTCGACGCGGCGGATCGTGGGCTCGAGGAAGGGCTCGTAGAAGCTCTCGCCGCGCACCAGGTCGTGCTCGATCGCGAGGCGCTCGTAGGTCTTCTCGAAGCCGCGCAGCGAAACCTCGGTGACCCAGCGCCAGAGCGCGCGCACTTCGCCGTCCTTGCCGCTCTCGAGCTCCTGGTAGGCGGCCTTGGCCTCGCTCTCGAACTGCGGGTCCTCTTCGGCGGCCTTTTTCGAGCGCTGGTAGAGCTCGAGCAGGCCCTGCACCGGGTCGCGCTCGAGGTCCACCTCCTTGCGCCAGCGCCGGATCGCGACCACGAGGCCGCCGAACTGCGCGCCCCAGTCGCCGATGTGGTTGATGCCGACCACGCGGTAGCCGAGGAAGGCGAACAGGCGCCGCAGCGTGGCGCCCAGGATCGTCGAGCGGATGTGCCCGACGTGCATCGGCTTGGCGATGTTCGGGCTCGAGAAGTCGATCACGACCGTCTTGCCCGCGCCGATCACCGCCGAGCCGTAGCGCTCGCCATGCGCCTCGATCTCGCCGAGCACCAGGCGCGCGAGCACGGCCCGGTCGACGCGGAAGTTCAGGTAGGGACCCAGCGCCTGCGCGCTCACGCCCTCGATCGCGAGCTTCCCGGCCAGCTCGGCCGCGACGGCGGGCGGCGGGCGCTTCTGCGCCTTGGCCAGCGGAAAGCAGGGGAAGGCCAGGTCGCCGTGGGCCGGATCGCGCGGCAGCTCGATGCGGATCTCGCTCTCGGGCACGCCGCTAGCCGCGGCCAGCGCACGAGCGATCCTGTCGGCGAAGAGTCGCATGGGTGAGGCGAGAGCGTAGGGAGCGCGCGAAGGCGTTGGCAAGCGCGAGCGCGCGCGCCTAGCCTGATCGCCGGCCCGGACACGAGTTCCGGCCGGACCCCACCATGCGCGTGCACCTCCTCACCTGCCTCTTCCTCGCGATGGCCACCAGCTCCTGCGCACAATCACGCACCCGCCCCGCGACCTTCGCCGCCGACCTCGCCTTCCTGCGCGAGCACGTCGAGACCATCGTGCTCTCCGATCCCAGCGGCTCCGCGAAGGTCGCGCTCGTCCCCGCCTGGCAGGGCCGAGTCGTGACCAGCTCGGCCGAGGGCGACTCGGGCGCGAGCTTCGGCTGGATCAACCACGAGCTCGTCGCCTCAGGCGAGATCCGCCCGCACATCAACGTCTTCGGCGGCGAGGACCGCTTCTGGATCGGCCCGGAGGGCGGCCAGTTCTCCGTCTTCTTCTCCAAGAACTCCGCCTTTGACCTCGAGCACTGGCAGACGCCGCCCGCGATCGACTCGCTGCCCTTCGCGCTCGTGCAGAAGTCCCCCGAGCGTGCGCTCTTCTCGCAGCAGTTCCGCCTCTCCAACTGGTCCGGCACCACCTTCGACGTCGGCGCGACGCGCGAGATCGCGCTCGTCGATCCCGCCACCGTCCTCGGCGCGCCCCTGCCCGGCAACCTGCGCGCGGTCGCCTTCGAGTCGCGCAACACGCTCACCAACCGCGGCCCCGAGGCCTGGACCCGCGGCACCGGCCTGCTCTCGCTCTGGATCATCGGCATGCTCAACGCGACGCCCTCGACCACCATCGTCATCCCCTTCGAGAAGGGCGTCCCCGGCCAGCCCGTCAACGACATCTACTTCGGCAAGGTCCCCTCCGACCGCCTGGTCGTGCAGGACGACATTGCCTTCTTCCGCGCCGACGCCAACTGCCGCAGCAAGATCGGCATCGCGCCCTCGCGCGCCAAACCCTTCCTAGGCAGCTGGGACGCGCAGAACGGCGTCCTGACCATCGTGCGTTTCAGCTTCGATCCCAAGGCCTCCGGCTACGTCAACTCGCTCTGGAAACTCCAGGACGATCCCTACGGCGGCGACGTCGTCAACTCCTACAACGACGGCCCTCCGAAGCCGGGCGAGAAGCAGCTCGGCCAGTTCTACGAGCTCGAATCCTCCTCGCCCGCACTCGCGCTCGAGCCCGGCAAGTCATGGACCCACACCCACTCCACCGTGCACCTCGTCGGCGAGCACAAAGCCCTGGACATGTTCGCGCGCAACATCCTCGGCGCATCCCTCGCCGAGATCGAAAACGCGTTCCGATAATACGGAGCCAGTCCAATTGTTCCACCAACACCGGTGACCATTCGCCGGTTCCTCGGCCTCGGCTCCCTCATAGCGCCTCGACCGGCCTGTCCGAAGCAATCGCGCCGCAGCTCCTCCCGCCCGAATTCGGCGCATCACGACGCGCCCCGCTCCCGCGGGCGCGTGTGGAAAGGTCCGCCAACGGCTGAAAGCGCGAGGCGCGCACGTCCTTCCTCTCGGAGGAGCTTCCCGTGCCGCGACATGTCCGCTTCGATTCGCCCGGTTCCTGGCACCACGTGATGAACCGAGGGATCGCGAAGCGCACGCTCTTCGAGAACGAACTCGACATCCGCACCTTCCTCGCCCGACTTGCGTGCTCGGTACGAGCGGGGAGGATCGAGGTGCACGCCTACTGCATCCTGACGACACACTTCCACCTGCTCGTGAGGAGTCCGGAGCAGAAGCTCTCCGAAGCACTTCAACTCGTGCAGAACAGCTACTCCCGCTGGTTCAACCGCTCGCGGCATCGCGACGGACCGCTGTACCGGGCGCGCTTCCGGTCGAAGTGCGTGGACTCGGAGGAATACCGCCTCGGCCTACTCCGATACATCGACGCCAACGCGGTTGCCGCCGGTATGGCGGAGACGCCCGGGGCGTACTCGCACTCGAGCGCATTCCACTATGCGCAGGCGCGCGGCCCGATCTGGCTGGAGCGCGGCTGGGTCGAGTCCGTGGTGATGCGCCAAGCGCGTACCAGCGAATACTCGCCGTCGGACTACCCGAGAGCGTTCGGGGAGGCGCTGCCTGAAGGCCTGCGGCGCCTGGTCGAGCGCAGGATCGAGTTGCACACCGCCGGGCTCGACCCGCTCGACGACCTCATCGGAGCGGCGCCGCAGCGGCTGCTCGACTGGATGCGCCGCAAGGCGAAGCTCGCCGATGGCACCGAGGTTGGCCTGCCCGTGTGCGATGGCGCGGACATCGCGGCGATCGTCGCGGAAGCGCGCGCGAGGAGTGGGGAATGGACTCTCGCGGGAGTCGGACGTAGGTCGGACGGGTGGAAGGTTGCGGAGGTTGCGTTGCTTCGCGAGCTGTGTGGGGCAACGCTTGCCGAGGCCGGGGACCGGACGGGTACGTCGGTCTCGGGCGCGAGCAAGCGATTCGCGCGGCACCAGCGCGCGCTCGAGGAGGATTCGGAGTATCCGGCGCGAGTCGGCGAACTGGCTGCGCGGGCGCTGAGGCGTTGCCACGGATTTCGTGGCGGAATGATCGCGGATGCCTGAGGGGGAAAGTGGAGGAAGTGGACTGGCTCCGTATTAGCTGACCCACTTCTCCCACTCCTCGTTGGATTGGGCGAGTTCGTGTTCGACTTCGGCGATGCGCGTCTGGGTGTCGCGCAGCTTGGCGGCGTTGCGGTAGACCTCTTCGGTGATGCTCGCGTCGTGGAGCGTCTTGAGCTCGGCCTCGAGCGTCATGATGCGCTTCTCGAGCTTCTCGAACAGGTAGGGGTTGCGGATCTTGCCGGGCGTGGACTTGACGGGCTTCTCCTGGACCACGGGCTTGGGCGCGGGCTTCACGGCCTGCACGCGTTCGCGCTCGCGGTCGCGTTCGGCGAGCTTGCGCGCGTGGTAGTCGGAGTAGTTGCCGGTGAAGCGCCGCACCTCGCCGTCCTGGACCTCGATGATCTGGGTGCAGAGCGCGTCGAGGAAGGCGCGGTCGTGGGAGACGAAGATGAGGGTGCCGTCGTAGGCGGAGAGCATCTCCTCGAGCGCGGTGCGCGCGGCGAGGTCGAGGTGGTTGGTGGGCTCGTCCATGGCGAGCCAGTTCGGGTCGCTGCGAGAGCAGGATCGAGAGCGCGAGGCGCGCGCGCTCGCCGCCGGAGAGCGAGGCGATCGAGGCGTCGACCTCGTCGCCGCGGAAGAGGAAGCGCGCGAGCAGGTCGCGGATCTGCTGGTCGGTCCAGTCGGAATGGTGGCGGCGCAGCTCGCGGTAGGGGGTGCCGTCTTCGCGCAGGTCGGAAGTGTCCTGGTCGTAGTAGCCGCAGAAGGCCTTGTGCCCGAGATCGACTTCGCCGGCGAGCGGCGCGAGGCGGCCGGCGAGGATGCGCAGGAGCGTCGTCTTGCCGGCGCCGTTCTTGCCCACGATGCCGATGCGCTCGCCGCGGCCGACGCGCAGCTCGACGTCCTCGAAGAGGATCTTGCCCGGGTAGCCGCCGGAGAGGTTGCGCGCCTCGAGCACGCGCTCGCCCGAGCGCTCGGATTTCTGCGCGCGGATCACGGGCTTGCGCACGTCGTGGTGCGGGCAGGGCAGGCGCACGAGGTTCGCGAGCTTCTTCTCGCGGCCCTTGGCCTCGGCCGTGCGCTGCGAGCCCATGTGCTTCCTGATGAAGGCCTCTTCCTTGCGCAGGAAGTCCTGCTGCTCCTCCCAGGCGCGCAGGGCCGAGGTGAAGCGCTCGTCCTTCTGCGCGATGTAGGCCGTGAAGTTGCCCGGGTAGCGCTCGAGCTCGCCGTGCTCGAGCTCGTAGATGGAATCGACCGCGTTCTCGAGCAGGCGCCGGTCGTGGCTGACGACCAGCACGGCGCTCTTCAGGTGCTCGATCCACTCCTCGATCCACTCGATGCCGACGAGGTCGAGGTGGTTCGTCGGTTCGTCGAGCAGCAGCAGGTCGGTGCCGGCGACGAGCACGCGCGCGAGGGCGACGCGGCTCTTCTCGCCGCCCGAGAGCGTGGCGGCCTCGCGCTCCCAGAACTGCGGGCCCAGGCCGATGCCCGAGAGCACGACCTCGACGTTGCGCTCGGCATCCCAGTCCGCGACGGCCTCGAGCTGCTGGTGCAGGCGCTCCTGCTCGGCCAGCAGCCGCTCGAGCTCGACGCCCTGGGCCGTCGAGACGCGCTCGTGCACGAGCTCGAGCTCGCGGCGCATGGCACGCAGCTCCTCCAGGCCGGACTCGACGAAGCTGCGCACGCTGACCCCGGGCGCGAACTCGGGCCGCTGCGGCACGTAGCCCAGGCGCGCGCCCTTGCGCAAGGTCACGGAGCCCCAGTCGGGCTGTTCGAGGCCCTCGATCATGCGCAGGAGCGTGGTCTTGCCGCCGCCGTTGCGGCCGACGAGACCGACCTTCTCGCCGGGGTCGATGCGCAGGCTCGCGCCGCGCAGCACCTGCTGCGGGCCGAAGTGCTTCTGGAGTCGGTCGAGGTGCAGCAGGGTCACGGGAGGGCGGAAGAAGATACCCGAGGAGCGAAGGGAGTGCGCGAGCGCACGGATGCTTCTTCGTGGCGTTCGCACGCCCAGAGCAAGCCGTCAGCCAACCCTAAAGTTCCTGCGTGGCGCGACGATACCCGAGGCATGAACATCTCCAACCTCAGCAGCATCTCCGGCAGTCCCCAGCAGGCTGCCCGGCTCGCCGCGTCCCAGGAGGACGCGTCGGCCGACGGCAGCGTCTCCAAGCCGCACGCGACTCACCACCAGCACGGCTCCCGCAGGTCCGCGCCGGCGGCCGAGGCCACCGAAGCCAGCACCGTTCCGGACAACGACGGTGACCAGGACGACGCGCAGCGCGTCGCGAACCTCGCCAACCGGGTCGACGCGCGCCTGCAGAACGCGATCACCACCGGCAACCTCACGGCCGACCAGACCGTGGCGCTCAAGGACGCCGCGGCGAAGTTCCAGGCGCTGATGACGCGCATCGGGAACGCCGGCGAGACGGCCACGACCCGGCGCGCGGTGCATTTCGCGCTGCACCAGCTCGGCCAGCAGATCCAGGACATCTTCAATTCCCAGGGAACGAGCCCGTCGGATTCGACCGCGACCAGCACCAGCGGCGCCGACATCGCCGCGGCGATCACCGCGCCCCCGGTCGACACCGTCGCCTGAGCCAAGGAACAACGGAGACTGTTCACGCGGGGCCGCCCGACGGGAGGCGGTCCCGCGTTCCGTTTCTCAGGGCAGCTCGCGCGCTCAGCAGACCGGATCGCGGCCGGTCCGGAGCCGCTGCGCGAGCCACTCGAGCTCGTCCGCGCTCGACGGCGCGCCGCCGAGCGGCGGGAACTCGCCCGGCTTGTCGGTCGGCACGAGGTGCACGTGCACGTGGCGCACTTCCCAGCCGACGACCGCGACGCACACGCGCTCGCAGGGCAGGTTGCGCTTCAGCAGCGCCGCGACCTTGCCCGCAGCCTCCCAAAGCGCGCGCTGCTCCTCGGCGGTCAGCTCGAAGACGTAGGGTGCGATGCGCTTGGTCGTCAGGATCGTGTGGCCGGCGTGCACGGGCTGCGCGGCGAGGAAAGCGAGGTGCGCTTCGTCCTCCCAGACGCGCGCGACGGGCTGCGCGCCGCTGAGGATGTCCGCGAAGGTCTTCACCTGAGGCATTCGGCCGCTATCCTACCCGCCCCATGCCCGCACCTCCCGCCGACGCGCGCTCGCTCGAGGGCCGAGTCGTCTCCGTGCGGCCTTCGGGCTGCGACGGCGTGATCCTGCGCATTGCGACCGCGACGAGGCTGCCGGCGCTGCGCGCTGCGCGCTTCTTCATGCTGCGGCGCGAGGACCGGCTCTCGCCCGCGATCCCGCGGCCGTTCTCGGTCTACCGCCAAGTCGGCGGCGAGCTCGAGTTCATGATCAAGGTCATGGGCCAGGGCACGCGCGCGCTGGCGGAGAGCGCGCCGGGCACGAAGCTGCGCGTCGTCGGGCCGCTGGGCAACGGCTGGCCGACGCTCGACGGCGGCGGCGCGCCGTGGGTCATGCTCGCGGGCGGGATCGGCTCGGCGCCCGTTCTTCATGGGCATCGAGCAGGCGCTGGCGGGGATGGACGGGAAGCGTGCCTGCAAACCGAGCGAGATCGCCTACCTCTACGGCGCGGCCAGGGCGGACCTGCTCTACGAGCTGGCGGACTTCCAGAAGCTCGGCGTGCCGGTGCACACCTGCACGATGGACGGCTCGGCGGGCAAGAAGGGGCACGTGCTGGCGCTGCTCGAGGAGCTGCAGAACGCGGGCAAGCTCCCGAAGAAGGTGCGCCTGCTCGCCTGTGGTCCCGAGAAGATGCTCGAAGCCGTCGAGGCGCACGCACGCCGGCACGCGCTCGAGTGCTGGCTCTCGCTGGAGACGCTGATGGGCTGCGGCGTCGGCATCTGCAACGGCTGCCCGGTGCCGACGGTGCCCGAGGGGCCGATGGGCGCGTGGCCCAATGCGAAGTGCTGCGTCGAAGGGCCGGTGTTCAAGACGGACGCGATCACGCTCTGCGGGGCGCACTGAGCTGCGGATTCGTTGCTGGACCCTGGAATACGCGTGCATGGGCCTCGTGCGTAGGGCCGGACCGAACAGCCATCGAGGAAATCGCCATGCAGACCAACGCCATTCGACTGCTCCTGCTCGCAACGCTTGCCAGCACCGCCTGCCAGACCGACCAGCCCCGTCAAAACTCCGCGCGCGTCGAACAGACGGCGAGCGGAATGCAGAAGAAGGTGATCCACTTCGAATACGAGGACGCGCGCATCGCCGCGAACCGCGCCCGCGTGGAGTTCGGCTGCCCGCCGATGGATTCGGTGGTGCGCATCGAGTGCGACGGACAAAGCAACGACTGGATCGTGACGGCCACGGCGGCGGACATGCTGCGCGTCGAGGAGATCGCGGCGCGCTACGACAAGGCCGACTCGCCGGCTCCCGCAGAGGGCGGGTGAGCGTCTGCAGGGGGCTCGACGCCCTTGATCCGCGCACCTAGACTCGCGCGCCTCCCGAGGAGCCGATCGAATGAAGTCCATCGGGCTCGTTGCCTTTCTCGCTCTCGGCGGCGCGCTCGCGTGCGTTCTGCTCCCCGGCGCTTCCGACCCGCTCGTCGGGCCGAACGCGAGCCCGCTCCCGCCGCTGCCAAGCCGAACTTCCTCTACATCCTCGCCGACGATCTCGGATGGAAGGACGTGGGCTTCCACGGCTCGGACATCCGCACGCCGAACATCGACAAGCTCGCGGCGAGCGGGACGCAGTTCTCGCAGTTCTACGTGCAGCCCTTCTGCACGCCGACGCGCGCGTGTTTGATGACGGGGCGCTATCCGTTCCGCTACGGGCTGCAGACGCTCGTGATTCCCTCGGCCGGGCTCTACGGGTTGCCGACGGACGAGGTGACGCTGCCGCAGGCGCTGAAGGAAGCGGGCTACGAGACGGCGATCATCGGCAAGTGGCATCTCGGGCACGCGGATCGCAAGTACTGGCCGCGGCAGCGCGGCTTCGACTTCCAGTACGGGCCGCTGATCGGCGAGATCGACTACTTCACGCACGAGCAGCACGGCGTGCTCGACTGGTACAAGAACAACGAGCCGCTCAAGGAAGAGGGCTACTCGACGACGCTGATCGGCAACGAGGCCGTCAAGTACATCGAGGCGCACGACGCGTCGAAGCCGTTCTACCTCTACCTGACGTTCAACTCGCCGCACACGCCCTACCAGGCGCCGCAGGAGTACCTCGACAAGTACAAGAGCATCGCCGAGCCGAGCCGGCGCGCCTACGCCGCGAGCATCGACGCGATGGACGGAGAGATCGGGCGCGTGCTCGACGCGCTGGACAGGAAGAAGTTGCGCGAGAACACGCTGATCGTCTTCCACAGCGACAACGGCGGCACGCGCAACGCGATGTTCTCGGGCGAGGGCGACAAGTCGAAGATGGTCGTGCCCTGCGACAACGGGCCGTACCGCGAGGGCAAGGGCACGCTCTACGAGGGCGGGACGCGCGTGGTGTCGCTCGCCTGCTGGCCCGGGCACATCCAGGCCGGCGCGACGGTCGACGGCATGATCCACGGCGTCGACATGTTCCCGACGCTGGCGAAGCTCGCGGGCGCGTCGACGCAAAAGTGCAAGCCGCTGGATGGGATGGACGTGTGGCAGACGATCAGCGCCGGCAAGCCCTCGCCGCGCACGGAGATCGTGTACGGGATCGAGCCGTTCCGCGCGGCCGTGCGGCAGGGCGACTGGAAGCTCGTCTGGCGCACGCCGCTGCCCTCGACGATCGAGTTGTTCGACCTCGCACACGATGCAGCGGAGAAGACGAACCTCGCCGCGCAGAATCCCGAGCGGGTCGCGGCGCTGCAGAAGCGCCTCGAGGAGCTCGCGGCCGTCGCGGTGAAGTCGATGCTGCTGCAGACCGAGATGGGCGAGACGATGAAACGCCTGGCGATGCCGCCCGCGCTGCCCGGGCACGAATTCGACTTCGACGAGGAGAACTGAGCGAGCTGCCTCAGATCCCGTCGCCGAGATACGCCTGTTCGCCGTGCAGGCCCTCGTCGAGCCCCACGTGTTCCGTCGCGCCCTCGACACGCACCGGGGTAACCCGATCGATGACCCAGAGCATGCCCAGCGTCGCGCCGAAGGCCCACACCGACGAGATCGCGACCGCGGCGCACTCCACCAGGAAGAAGTGCGTGTTGCCGCGCAGCAGTCCATCGACGCCCGCCGGATTGAACACCGTCGTGGCGAACACGCCGCACAGCACGATGCCGAGGAATCCGCCGACACCGTGGACGCCCCAGACGTCGAGCGCGTCGTCCCAGCCGAGCTTGTTCTTGAGCGCGACGGCGTAGAAGCACACCAGGCCCGCGACGACGCCGATCAGGCAGGCGGTCGCGGGTGAGACGTAACCCGCGGCCGGCGTGATCGTCGCCAGCCCCGCGACGGCTCCCGTGAGCAGGCCGAGGAACTTGGGCTTGCGCGTGGTCACCCAGTCGATCGCCAGCCATGCGACGCCGGCGAACGAGGCCGCGATGTCGGTATTCAGGAATGCCACCGCGGTGACGGAGTCGACGCGAAACTCGCTCCCGGCGTTGAACCCGTACCAGCCGAACCACAGCAGTCCGGTGCCGAGCGCCACGAGCGGGATGCTGTGCGGTCCGCGATCGGCGACGGCGCGCTTGCCGACGAAGAGCACCGAGGCCAGCGCCGCGATGCCGGCGATGTTGTGCACGACGATGCCGCCCGCGAAGTCGAGCACGCCCCAGCTCGCCAGCAGTCCGCCGCCCCAGACCATGTGCACGAAGGGGAAGTAGACCAGCACCAGCCAGCCTGTGAGGAAGAGCATGTAGGCCTTGAAGGTGACGCGGTTGGCGAATGCTCCGGTGATCAGCGCCGGCGTGATGATCGCGAACATCATCTGGTAGCCGCAGAAGACGAGCATCGGGATGCCCGGGTTGAGCGGCGAGGGCATGTCGAGGGTGATGCCGCGCAGGAAGGCCCAGTCGAAGTTGCCGAGCATGCCGCCGAAGTCGGTACCGCTGCTTCAGGTCGCCGGAGAAGCACATCGAGAAGCCGAAGGCCCACCACAGCACCGTCGTCCAGCCCATGGAGACGAAGCTCTGGATCATGATCGCGAGCACGTTCTTGCGGCCGACCAAGCCGCCGTAGAAGAACGCCAGGCCCGGCGTCATGAGCATCACGAGGCTGCTGCAGAGCAGCATGAAGCCGGTATCTCCCGTGTCGATCCTCATCAGCTGCTCCTCGTTTCGAGTGCCGGGCGAGCGCGCCCGGCGGGACCTGGATTCGCGAGGCCGAATCGTACTACCCGACTGGGGCGCCGACCACGACTGGGTTCGGGGCTCGACAACTCTCCAGAGCCCCGGAATATGCAGGAACACGGCTCGTCCGAAGCGCCGAACCCTGGCAGAAAACCGGAGAGAACCGCCATGAAGACGACCACCTTTCGATTCTTCCTCCTCACCACGCTGCTCACGTTTGCTTGCCACGGCGACCCCGCACATCGGAACGCGGAGCGCGCGCAAGCATCCGCGACCGGGCTCCAGACGAGGACGTTCCATTTCGTGAATCAGGACGCGCGCATCGCCGGGAACAACGCGCGCGTGGAGTTCGGCTGCCCGCCGATGGAAGCGGTGGTGCGAGTGGAGTGCGACCCCGATAGCAACACCTGGCTCGTGACGGCCACGGCAGCGGACATGGCGCGCATGGCGGAGATCGCCGCGCGCTACGACCAGGAGGGTGCGCCGCCTCCTGCGCAGGGGAAGTGAGCGAGCGGCCCGCGCTACCTCCCCAGCGTCTCGAGCAGATCGCGCGCCTCGCGGCGCATGAGCTCGTCTTCGATCGCGCCCGTGCCCTGGCGCTGCACGATCCCGAGCAGCTTCTCGAGCGTCTGCCGCGCCTCCGCCTTGCGGTTCACGGCGACGTAGAGGCGCGCGAGCCTGAGGTGCGCATCGAGGCTCTCGGGCAGCAGGCGGCAGGCCTCGAGCAGCTCGCGCTCCGCCTCGTCGAGCGCGCCGCGGCGTTGCGCGAGCTCGCCCGAGAGCAGGTGCACCTCGCCGCTTTCAGGTTCTGCCGCGCGCGCCTTCGCGGCCCATTGGCTCGCACCCTCGACGTCGCCGCGCGCGAGGTCGGCACGGGCGAGATCGCAAGGCGTGTGCGCGGCGCGGAAGAAGACCGCCAGCAGCTTGGCGCGCAGCGCGTCGGCGATCGGGCCGGGTGTGCGCAGCTCGTAGGCGCGCACGAGGTAGGGCAGCGCCTCGTCGGGCGAGCTCTTGTCGACCAGGGCGCCCATGTTGTAGTTGGCCTCGAAGCTCGTCGGCAGGAGCTCGCAGGCGCGCGCGAGGGCCTGCCTGGCCGAGTTCTCCTGCCCGAGCTGGAGGTGCAGCTTGCCCTTCAGCAATAGACCCTCGCCGTCGTCGCGGTTCCGGTCGAGCGCCTGGTCCACGAGCTTCAGCGCCTGCTCGAACTGCTTGTGCTGCGCGGCGACGGTCGCCTCGAGCACCAGCGGCGCCGTCGAGTCGGGGTGCGCGGCGCGCGCGCGCGCGATCCAGTCGCGCGCCTCCTGTTCCTTGCCCTGCTGCAGCGTGATGCGCGCGAGCCAGACGAGGTCTTCGAGGTGCTCCGGGCGCAGCTCGAGCGAACGCGCGAGCTCGCTGCACGCGCCGTCGAGGTCCTCGCGGCTGAGCAGCACCAGCCCGAGGTTGTGGTGCGCCTCGGCATTGCGCTGGTTCTTCGAGAGCGCCAGGCGCAGCGATTTCTCGGCGCCCGCGAGGTCGGCGCGTTGCAGTTGCGCGCTGGCCAGGCCGACCAGCGCCTGGTCGCTGTCGGGGTAGCGCTGGACGATCTGCTCGAAGGCGTCCAGGGCGCCATTCTGCAGATCGCCTTCGAGCTCGCCCCGGTAGAGCTCGCACCAGGCGACGCCCATGTTGGTCTGGATGTGGTCGTTGACGGTGGCGAAGAGCGACTGGTCGCCGGGCCGGGTCTTCGAGCCCTGCGCGCGGTGGATCAGGTCGAGACCGGCGTTGAAGACCTTCGTCGCCTCGGCCAGGTCCGCGAACTCGCCTTTCTCGCGGTAGCGCTCGAGCAGCAGCCGGCCCAGACCCCAGTGCGCTTCGGGCACTTCGGGCGTCTGCTCGTGCAGCGTGCGGAAGAGCGTCAGCTCGTCGTGCCAGAAGGCGGTGCGCGCGACGCTCTTCAGCGAGTAGAGCGCTCCGACGGAGAGGCACAGGAGCAGCGCGAGCGAGCGCGGCAGCCAGCGCCAGGCGCACCAGACGAGCGCGAAGACGAACCCGAACACTCCCAGGTAGAGGTAGCGCTCGGCCAAGGGCGAGATGCCCAGCGACTCGACGCGCACGAGCGCCGGCAGGATCGAGACCGGCAGGAACAGGAGCGCGAAGGCGAGCGTGCGCGCCTCGCGCTTCCAGGAGAGGTAGATCGCGCCGATCAGACCCGCACTGCAGAGGAGCGCGCGCAGGTACTGCGGGTCGGAGCCCGAGAGCGAGGGCTTGAAGGGATGGAAGAGCCTGAGGTCCACCGGCCAGAGGCCGAGCCAGGTGTAGCCGCCGACGAGCTCGATGCGCAGCTGCGCCAGGCGCCCCGGGCCGACGCCGAAGAAGGTCGTCGTGCGGCCAAAGCCCGCGTCGAGCTCGCCGAACACCGCCACGCGCGCGGCGTACCAGACGAAGCCCGCGAGCGCGAAGGGGATCCAGGCGCGCACAGGCCCGGCCTTGCGCGCCGTCGCGAGGTCGTAGGCGAGCGCGAGCGGCACGATCGCGATCGCGAGCTCCTTGGCCAGCAGCGCGAGCAGCAGCAGCACGCCCGCGGACCAGCACTGGCCCTGCGATCCCGCCTTGCGCCAGCGGATCCAGCTGCGCAGCGCGAAGAGCGCGAAGACCGCGAAGAGCGGATCGTTGAGCGCGCTGATCCAGGCCACGCTCTCCACGTGCGCCGGGTGCAGGCCGAAGAGCAGTGCCGTCAGCAGCGCGACCGGCAGCGAGCCGGCGAGCTCCAGCGCCAGCGCGAAGGCGGCCGCGGTCGCGGCGAGGTGCAGCAAGAGCTCGATCCAGTGGAAGACGAGCGGCGAGTTGTGGCCGAGGACGTTCGTGAAGAGCAGCACGCTGCCCGCGAGCGGGCGCCAGTAGCCCAGGTGGCGCGCGTCGTGCGCGTCGAGGAAGGACCACATCCCGCGCCCGACGACACTGGGCCAGTTCGAGAGCTCGCTCAGCGCCGGGTTGCGCTGGATCAGCAGCCGGTCGTCGTAGACGAACTCCCCGTACAGGCTGCGCAGCCAGACGCCCAGCACGACGAGCAGCACGCAGGAAAGACCGAACGCGGCCTTGCGGCGCCAGAGAGGGTCGTCGGACTCGGTCATGCGCTTCCGCGCAGCTCGCGCGGGCCGACAGTCAATCCGGGAGGTGGGTGCGCCGGCAAGTGGGGGCCGCAGGATCCGCCGCGCACCCACCGCCGCTCAGGGGCACCAGACCCAGCTCAGCACGTCGGCCGTGTTGAACTGCGCGCCGCCCGCGGCCGGGTCGCGGAAGTAGGCCGAGGCGTGCATCTCGCTGCCCGGCAGCATGCTGCCGCCCGGGGGCAGGGTGTTGAGGTCGATCACGCGTGTCGCGACGCCCAGGCTGTCCGAGGTGGTCGCCGGCTTGAGCCGGAAGAGCGGCGAGTCGACGCAGCGCGTGCCGTTGCCGAAGGGGAAGGCGCCGTTGGCCGTGCGCCCGTAGTAGAAGAGCGTGCCCTTGAGCGGCGGGATGTCGAAGCACAGGAGCGTCAGGTTGTTCTGCGCGATCGAGGTCGAGCCCGCGTAGCCCATCGTCGCGCCCAGGGGGCTGAACGAGTTCGGGTTCATCACGCAGGTGTTGTTGGGCGTGTT
Organism: uncultured Planctomycetota bacterium; assembly: GCA_963829015.1. GTDB lineage: Bacteria > Planctomycetota > UBA1135 > UBA1135 > JADJLZ01. The sequence continues at coordinate 1,272,802 of CAWHGR010000003.1, forward strand.
GCAGGCCGGGCCCGGGTTGACGTCCGCGGGCCAGGCGTTGCTGAGCGTCGCGAAGCCCGTGCCCGGGATCTTGACCAGGATGTCGCCGTCGCCGGCCGTCGAAGGCGTCCCGACCGAGATCTGCGTGCCGCCGCCGGTCGAGGCCTGCGCACCGACCACGATCAGCGGGTTGGCGGCCAGCTCGGGCGTGAGGCCGGGGGCCGTGAACCAGACCTCGTTGCCCGTCGGATCGAAGTTCTGGCCCGTGATCGTGATCGTCGAGCCGCTGATCGCGACGCCGGTGATCAGCGGCTTCCCGACAGCAGCCAGGCCGTAGATGGCCTGCACACCGGAGATGTCGTCCGCCTCGATGCTGCGCATCGGCACGCCGTTGCCGCTGATCGTGGCGGCCATCGTCGAGCCCGGCACGAGGCTGTGCCCGAGGCACAACGCGTGTCCGTACTCGTGCGCGGCGACGCCTTGGATGTCGACCGTGCCGACGCCGATGCCGATCGCGGGACCGTCGGCCCAGACCCAGGTGCTGTAGAAGCGGATGCGCCAGCCGTCCTCGGTCGGCGTCTCGGTGAAGGCGTAGACGCCGCCGCTCGAGCCGGCCAGCTCGGAGAAGATGTTGCCGTTGGTCGTGCCCACGCCGTCGGAGAGGCCGGCCCAGGCCGCGTCGAAGTTCGCGCCGCCGGATCCCAGGCCCGCGGGCTGCGCCGGATCGCCGTTGCCGTCGCCATGCAGCGTGCTGCCCCACTCCACGCAGGCCTTCCAGATCGCCATCGGCGCCCCGAGCGCGCCGGGGAAGTTCGCATCCGGCGTGACGTTGTCGTTGGCCGTCGCGTCGGTGAAGTTGTTGTAGACGCGCACGTCGCGCTGGTCGGGCGCCAGACCCGAGCCGACGACCACGTAGGCCTGGCCGCGCGTGGGCGCGAGCACCCACACGGCGCCGGCCAGGGCGAGCGAGGAGGCGAGCCAGTTCCTGATCTTCATCGTGCCGCTCCTCCCGCTCACTTGCGCTGCGCGAGCGCCTTGACCTGGGTGCCGAGCTCGCCCACCTCGACGTTGGTCGGGATCGCGTAGCCGTCGCCGCGGCCCTGGACGATGGTCTTGCCGCTGCGTGCGGCGAAGGTGCGGTACAGGCCGCCGTGCCAGGCGACCAGCGCGTTGCCGGCGTGCTCGCCGCCCATGTTCTCCTCCCAGCGGTAGAACGCGACGACCTTGTTGCCGATCTTCTGGTCGTCGTCGCTGGGCGCCTCGGAGTTGTGCACGCCGTGCTGCGGATCGACGAAACCGCCGCCGAACCAGACCACGACGGTCACGTTCTGGTCGTCCTTGAGCGAGCGGCCCTCGATCGTGAGCGAGGTGTAGTACAGCTCCGGCCCGTCTACGGGATGGTCGATGCGAATCGTCTCGCGCTGCGTGATGGTGCCGAGCACCGCGTTGTCGGAGAGCTTCAGCATCGCCGCGAGGTCGAGGCGCTGGATGCTGGCCCAGGCCAGCGTCGCGCTCGCGCCGAGCGCGACGCCGGCGACGAGGAGCTTGGTGAGGGAAGGCTTCATGGTTCGGATTCCCGGTTACGGTTGCCGCAGATGCAGGCCCGGCCATGGAAGTCTAGCTCGGACTTCGGGGGGCGGGTCCCCAGCCGCCGGAAGCCTAGGATGAGAGGCCTCCGGAGTCCCTCCGGGAGGCATGTCACCCGCGCGAATCGAACTGCGCACCGCCCTGGTGCTCCCGCTGGCGATCGCCGCCCTGCAACTCGCGCTGCAGGCGCTCGCGATCGCGCACTATGGCTGGTTTCGGGACGAGCTCTACTACCTTGCCTGCAGCGATCACCTGGCCTGGGGCTATGTGGATCATCCTCCGCTCTCGATCGCATTGTTGAAACTGCAGCGGGCGCTTCTCGGCGACTCGCTCGTGGCGCTGCGCGTACTGCCGGCGCTGCTCGGCGCGGGCACGATCGTGCTGACGGGACTGCTGGTGCACAGGCTCGGCGGGGGACGCTTCGCGCAAGTCGTCGCCTGCGCGTGCGCGCTGCTCGCACCGGTCTATCTCGCAGTCGACCACTACTTCAGCATGAACTCGGTCGACACGTTCCTCTGGGCCCTCGCGGCCTTGCTGCTCGTTCGGGCGCTCGAGGACGCGCGCCTGGCGAACTGGCTTGCACTCGGGAGCGTGGTGGGACTGGGACTGCTGAACAAGTCCAGCATGCTCTGGTTCTGCGGCGCACTCGCACTCGGGTTGCTGGTCACGCACTGGCGGCAACAGCTGCTCCGTCCCTGGCCGTGGCTCGCCGCCGCGCTGGCTCTTGCGCTGGTCGCCCCGCACGTCGTCTGGCAGGTGCACCACGGCTGGCCGACACTCGAGTTCATGCGCCACGCCACGGCAGACAAGATGGTGCGCACTTCGTTCGCGCAGTTCTGGGGACAGCAGCTGCTCACGATGGGGCCGTCGAACGCCCCGTTCTGGGTCGCGGGACTCGTGTGGCTGCTCGCGTCACGTTCGTGGCGCATTCTCGGCATCGTGTTCCTGTCGGTCGCGGCGCTGCTCATCGTCGGCGGATCGAGCCGTCCCAACTACCTGACGGTGGCCTATCCTCCGCTGCTGGCTGCCGGAGGAATCGCGTTCGAGAGCCTCAGCTCGCGCGGGCGACGGGCCTGGCTCCGGCCGACCGCAATCGCCTGGATCGTGCTGGGCGGCCTGCCACCAGTGCCGCTCGCGCTGCCGCTGCTGCCGGTGGACTCGCTGATCCGCTACCAGCGGGCGATCGGGTTCCGGCCGCGCGCGCAGGAACACAGCGCCGAAGGCCCCCTGCCGCAGATCTTCGCCGACATGTTCGGCTGGGAAGAACTCGCGCAGCGCGTGGCGCGCGTTTACCGCTCGCTGCCCGAGCAGGAGCGCGCGCAGTGCGGCATCTACTGCAGCAACTACGGCGAGGCGGGGGCGATCGACTTCTTCGGGCCCGCCCTGGGGCTCCCGCGCGCGACGTCGGGTCACAACAACTACTGGCTCTGGGGAGCGCAGGGCTACACCGGGGAGGTCATGATCCTCGTCGGCGGCCGCCGCGACGACCGGCACGAGGACTTCCGCAGCGTCACCCTGGCCGACACTACGCAGAGTGACTACTGCATGCCCTACGAGAACGGCGCGCCGATCTGGATCTGCCGGGGAGCGCGTCGCCCGCTCGCCGAGCTCTGGCCCGGCCTGCGCGCCTACCGCTAGAATCCGTGCGTGTTCCTCGCGTCGATCCTCGCCGCGGCCGCCCTGCTCGGAAGTCCCTCCGACGCGCGCTCGGTGTGCATCACGATACGGAACACGGCATTCTTCTCCCCGATTCGCACACGCGACGGCGACACGCAACTCTCGGGTCGAATCCGATACGGAACACGGCATTCTTCTCCCCGATTCGCACACGCGACGGCGACACGCAACTCTCGGGTCGAATCCGGGAGAAGAATGCCGTGTTCCGTATCTGATCAGTGCGGGCCGAGCGGCTCGTAGCCCTTCTTCGGCGGCGGGTACGGCCCGTCGCCGGCGAAGGCCTTGAGCTCGATGTCGCGCGGGTTGGCCTTGAGGATGCGCTCGACGAGCGGCTTGCCCTCGGGGTCGCCCGCGCGCACGAGCGCCATCGCGAGCTTGCGCGTCGCCGCCGGGTGGCCCGGCCCGATCTCGCAGGCCTTGCGCCAGCAGTCGATCGCCGGTGCGCCGTGCTCGAGCTGCTCCTCGACGTTGCCGAGCTCGAGCCAGTAGTTCGGGTCGCGCGCCTGTTCGGTCCCGCGCAGCGCGTCGAGGCGCTTCCAGGCGCTCTGGAACTCGAGCGACTCGCCGTCGGCGCGCGCGAGCATGCGCTCGAGCGCCGGCCAGGGCGCCCACTTCTGCGCCAGCGGCTCGACGTTCTCGTAGAGCTGCGGGATCCAGCGCTTCTCGGCCAGGACCAGCGCGGTCCACTCCCAGAGCTGCGCGACGAAGCCGTTGGGCTTGCGCGCCAGCGCGGCCTCGCGCAACAGCGTAAGCGCCTCGGCCGGCAGCTCGAAGCGCTCGGCCTCGGAGTCGAAGGGCGAGGAGCTCGTCTGCGCGGCGTACACGGCGGAGAGGCCGCGCGCGAGCGCTTCGTCGGGCGTGCCCTGCGCGGCGGCGGCGAAGCGCCCGAAAAGCCGCGCGCGCGCGGAGTCGACGCGCAGGTCCTCGCGCTGCGAGATCCAGGCGAGCGGCGTGGGCGCGCCCGCCGGGGCGCCGCTGCGCAGGAACTGCGGCGGGTAGGCCTCGCCTTCGGCGCTGCCGCGTCCGTGCACGACGATGGCGACGCTGGGCTGGTCCAGGCCCAGCGCGCAAACGAGCACCTGCTGGCCGAGTTCGCTCGCGGCCGCGAGGCAGCCGGCGTCGATCCAGACGACGAGCAGCGTCTTTTCCGGCACGGACAGACTCGCGAGGCGCGCGACGTCGCCGCCCGTCTGCGGCACCAGCACCAGGTCATAGCGGCCCGCGTCGATGCGTTTGCGCGCGGCCGCAGGCTCGAGACGCTCGCCCGCGGGCGGCGCCAGCGTGTCGAAGAGCTCGTGCTCGACGCGCTGCATCGCGGCCCACCAGGCGGCACTGCGGTCGATCTCGGCGAAGCCGGAGTCGGCCAGTCGGCGCGCGAGGAGCGGCGTGAGCTGTCCGACGATCAGCGCGCGCTTGTCCTTGCGCTCCGACGCCTCCTTGGAGAGCTGCCCGAGCGCGAGGTCGGTGCGCGCGAGATCGCCGCGCGTGCCCTCCGGGCCCGGCACGAGCACGCGCCGCTCGAGCGTGACCCTCTTGTTCAGCAGCGGCGAGCTGCCCGGCGGCTGCAGCGGACCCTCGACCGTAAGCAGGCCCTCGGGCGTGTCGAAGTAGATGTAGGGCAGCGACGCCTGCCGGCGCCAGGGCGCCAGCACGCTCTGCTGCGAGACGTCGATCGTCGCCGCGGGAACGCCGCAGACGAGCGCGAGCGAGATCGCCAGCCAACGGCTCAGAGACGGCTTGCCGGGCAGGCACAGCAGCGCACAGGCCGCGCCCAGCACGGCCAGGATCGAGGCGATCGCGAGGTACTGCGCGGCGAAGGTGTGTTTCTCGCTCGAGGCCGTGTCGGCCGCCGTCTCGAACAGCTCCGGGACGAAGCACAGGCCCGCGGAGGCGCCCAGCAGCAGCGCGAAGATGCGCTTGCGGCCCTCGAGCGCGCGCAGCGCGGCTCCGATAGCGAACGCTGGCGCGACGAAGAAGGATGCGGCCAGCAGCGCGTCGTAGGCCGGCGTGCCGTGCTGCGCGAGGTCGAGGCCGAAGGAGTGCACGTAGGCGCGCAGGCCGCTGGATCCGGTCAGCGCCGTGAGCGAGTGCAGGCTGACGAAGAGCGCCGCGCCAGCCGCGGAGAGCAGCACGCCCGGAGCGTAGCGCCGCCAGCGCGGCAGGCGCGCGATCCAGCCGAAGGCGGCCGCGCCGACCAGGAACAGCGCCAGCAGCACGCTGCCGAAGACCGAGTCGTCCGCCGCGAGCTGCCCGCCGTGCAGCCGCAGGTGGCGCGCGACGAGCTCGAGGCCGATCGCCAGCCCCGCGCCGGCGATGAGGAAGCCCAGCATCTCGCCGAAGCCCGCGCCCGGCTCGGGCTCGCTCGCGGCCGGCTGCTGCGCCGCGGGCAGGCCGCGCGCGAGCCAGCACAGCAGCGCCAGCCCGGCGAGCGCGGTCAGCAACAGCGCCAGGCGCGAGCCCGGAGCATGATTCGTGCCCAGCAACAGTCCGTGGCCGGCGTAGCCGAGCAGCGCGCCGAAGAGCATGCGCGTAGTCACGGCGCTGTGGACGCTCGAGAGCAGGCAACCCGCGATCAGCAGCAGCGCCAGCGCGCGCATGCCCAGCGCGGTGTGGCCCTCGACCGCGGGGATCTCCAGCAGGTCCAGCCCCAGCGGGGCGCGCAGGAGCGAGAGCAGCAGGCCTGCGAGAGCTCCGAAGAGCAGGGTGCGCATGCGGCCCAAGGTACGGAACGCGCGCGCGCACTTCGATAGGATGCCGGCGCATGCGGACGCGCGCCGATCCCCGACTGCGGCCGCGACTCGTGCGCTGGTTCCGGGCCGAAGCGCGCGCGCTGCCCTGGCGCGAGCGCCGCGACGCCTACCGCGTCTGGATCAGCGAGGCGATGCTGCAGCAGACGCGCGTCGCGACCGTGATCCCGTACTACCAGCGCTTCCTGGCGCGCTTTCCGGACCTCGGCGCGCTGGCCGCGGCGCCCGAGGAGGAGGTGCTGGCGCACTGGAGCGGCCTGGGCTACTACCGCCGCGCGCGCATGCTGCTCGGCGCCGCGCGCGCGCTCGTCGAGCAGCACGGCGGCGAGTTCCCGCGCACGCGCGCCGAACTGCTGCTGCTGCCCGGCATCGGCCCCTACACTGCCGGCGCCGTCGCGAGCCTGGCCTTCGACGCAGCCGAGCCGCTGGTCGACGGCAACGTCGAACGCGTCTTCGCGCGCCTCTTCGCGCTGCCGGGAGCCGCCGGATCGCCGGACCTGAAACAGCCCACCTGGGAGATCGCCGCCGAGCTCGTGCCGCGCGCGGGAGGTGCGGGGGAATGGAACGAGGCGCTGATGGAGCTCGGCGCGCTGGTCTGCCTGCCGCGCGAGCCGCGCTGCGACGCCTGCCCCTGGGTGGACCTGTGCGCGGCGCGCGCGCTCGGCCGCGCCGCCGAGTTCCCCGCGCCCAAGCCGCGCAAGGCGGGCGTGGAGGTCGAGCTCGAGGCGCTCTTCGTCGAGCGCCGCGGCCGGATCCTGCTGCGGCGGCGCCCGGGGGAGGGCCGCATGGCTCGCCTGTGGGAGCTGCCGACGCGCGAGCTGGGCTCGCAGCGCCTGTTCCCCGCCCGGCTGCCCCCCGGCTTCCGCGCCGGCGCGGAGCTCGGCAGGTTGCGTCACACGATCACGCACCACCGCATCCGGCTCGCGCTCCGGCGCGGGGAGATCGCAGCGTCTCCGCGCGGAGCGGATTGGCGCTGGGTCCCGTTCGCCGAGACCTCCGCGCTGGCGCTGACCGGCATGGCGCGCAAGGCGCTGCGCGCGCTGCGGCCCTCCGTCGCGGCGCACGCATGACGCGGGCCTCGCGCTCCGCTATCCTCCGCGGAACTCCACGGAGCCCGCCATCGAGCACGACAACCAGCACAGCCTGACCGCAGGCGGCGTGACGATCGTCGTCCCGGCCTACAACGAGCGCGATGCCATCGAGGGCGTGGTCGAGCGCCTCGACGCGCTCAGGCTGACGGTGCCGGTCGAGATCCTGGTCGTCGACGACGGCTCGACCGACGGCACGGCACAGGTGCTCGAGCGGCTCAAGTCGCGCTTCCCGAAGCTGCGCCTCGAGAAGCACCTCGTCAACCGCGGCTACGGCGCGGCGCTCAAGACCGGCTTCGCGCGCGCACGCCACGACGTGGTCGTGATCACCGACGGCGACGGGACCTACCCCGAGAACAAGATCCAGGAGCTGCTCGCGCGCATCGACGATGGCGCCGACATGGCCGTCGGCTCGCGCACCGGAGTGGAGGTCCACATCCCGCTCGTGCGCCGGCCGGCCAAGGCCTTCCTGCGCGGACTCGCGTCCTTCCTGGCCGGCACGCCGATCCCGGACCTGAACTCGGGCCTGCGCGCGATCCGCCGCGAGCTGGTGCTGATGTACCGGCCGATCCTGCCCAGCGGCTTCTCGTTCACCACCACGATCACGCTCGCCGCGTTGACGAACGACCACCGCGTCGACTACGTGCCGATCGACTATGCCAAGCGCGCGGGCCTGTCGAAGATCAAGCCCGTGCGCGACACGATCGGCTTCACGGCGCTGATCCTGCGCACCGTGATGTACTTCAACCCGCTCAAGGTCTTCGTCCCGCTGGCGCTCCTGATCGGGCTGGGCCTGGCGGGTTCGCTCTACTTCGACTGCTTCGTGACCGCGCCGGCGAACCTGTCGGACAAGTCGGTCGTCTTGTTCATCGCCTTCCTGCAGGTGCTCGCGGTGGGCACGCTGGCCGACCTGGTCGAGAAGCGCTCGCGCCTCTGAGCTTGCGCGCGGAGCGCGCCGCACTACGCTCGTGGCAACCCAGGAGGTTCCCATGCGTACGTTCGCCGTCCTTTCGCTGCTCGCCCTCTCGTCCTGCTCCGCGCTCGGTCTGGGCGCCAAGACCGCCAAGGCCGAATTGATCGACAACTCCAACCGGGTCGTCGGCAGCGCCACGCTGACCGAGACCGGCTCGGGCGTGAAGATCGTCCTCGACGTGCACGGCGCTCCGCCCGGAACGCACGCGCTGCACATCCACAACAACGGCCAGTGCCACGCCGGCGAGACGAAGCCCTTCGATTCCGCGGGCCCGCACTTCAACCCGTACGGCAGGAAGCACGGCCTCGAGAACCCGGACGGCCCGCACGCGGGCGACCTGCCGAACTTCGAGGTCAAGCCCGACGGCACCGCGCACGTGGAAGTGATCGCGAAGCTCGTCACGCTCGAGGAGGGTGTCGTGAACTCGCTCTTCAAGACCGGCGGGACGTGCCTGATGGTCCACATGAGCCCGGACGACTACAAGACGGACCCGACGGGCAATGCCGGCACGCGCTGGGCGTGCGGGATGATCGTCAAGAAGTAGTGTCGAGGGCGGGCACCATGCAACGCGAGTCCGACGAGGAGCAGCGCCGATCGGATTGGGTTCGTGGGGTGCGCGAGAAGATCGAGGAGGGCTGGCAGCAGTCCGAGCGCGGCGAGTTGCTCGACGGTGAAGAGGTCTTCCGGCGCCTGAAGAAGCGCATCGAGGAACGAGGCCGCTCGCGTAGCGAGTGAGTCCGCCTCAGCGAAACATCGTCTTCACCACGCGCCGCAGGAAGTGCTCCAGCTGGCGCGTGTCGCTGCTTTCGAGCCGCGCGTCACGCGCAGTTCCTTGCCGGCACGATGAGATGCTCATCGGGGAAGGGATGCAGCGCGATCGATCCACTCAGCTCGGTCTGCGCGCGTAGCGGACGATGACGACTCTGCCGCTGTAATCGGAGTTCGCCACTTCCCCCTGGGTCAGCGCCAGAACGGCATCCGCGCTGCCACCTCCGGTTCCCGCCCCGATCAACGGCAGCGCCACGGAACGGAAGCCCTGTTCCTTCGCGATCCGCAATGCGTTCGCGACGGCAGTACGGATGGATCTCTCGGAGGATCGCCAGAGAATGCTGATGCCCGCGACGTGGATGATCGCCCGGAAGGGGAGCCGGCCTGCACCCGTGACTACCGCGCCGCCGAGCGGGATCGGGCCGTGACGGGCCAGCTCTCGGAAGGGTTCGAGCCCACCACGCTTCTTGATCGCACCCGAGACACCCTGCGGGACGAGCAGCCACCACGGGATCACGTTTCGATTCCAGGCATTGACGATGACCTCGACCTGCTGATCGAGGAGATCACCCGTGACGACTTCGACGGAGGGCGGCATCACTCGCTCGGTATGGTGCACCGGCAATGGTGCCGGTCGAAGTGTGCCGACGTTCGTGCAGGGAGCGAAGCGGTTCCTCAGCGAAACATCGTCTTCACCACGCGCCGCAGGAAGTGTTCCAGCTGGCGCGTGTCGCTGCTCTCGGGATCGACGCGCGCGCCGAGCTTCGGTGCGCAGGCGCGGCCCTGGCGGTCGCGTGTGATCGGGACTTCGAGGCGCCGCATCGGCGGCAGGCGGTCGAGCGGGAGCAGGGGCGAGAGATCACCCGCGGCGACGCTGAGCGCGCCCTCGTTCCAGGCGAGCTCGAGCAGGCCGGTGGTGCCGTCGCTCTGCTGCACGCGGTAGCGCACGCCCTTCTCGACGGGCGCGTCGAGCGAGAGGCAGCCGGCGAGCTCGACGCAGGCGCGGCGGGTGACCGCGACGGGACCGCTGGTAAGGTTCAGGTCGCGCAGCTTGCGCAGCAGCGCGCGCGCCTTCTCGCAGGGCAGTTGGGCTGTTCCGATCTCGATCACGTGCGAATTCGTACGCAGCTTCAGGGGCCGCGACGCCTCTTCCGGAAACCTCTTCCGGGACGTGCGCTATCGGCGCAGGCCCCCTCGAAGTTGACAGCCTCGGGCACATCAATTCAGATCTGACCATGCTCTCTGCCAAGGTTTCCCGTTTCCGCATCCCCACCGTCCTCGGGAGCCTGGCCGCGCTGGCGGCTCTGTTGGCCCCGATGCTCTCGTCCGCGCCGCGCCAGGATCCGCCCAAGGCGCTGGGCGAGACCGAGCTGATCGCCAAGATCAAGAGCGAGAGCGACCGCGCCGACCCCAAGCTGCTCGACCAGCTGGCGGACCTGAAGACGCGCGGCGCGCTGGACGGGCTGCTCGAGGCCTATCCGGTGATGAGCACGATCTACATGAAGCGCGAGATCCTGCGCCGGCTGCCGCGCTTCGACGGCGTGCCGGAGGCCGAACAGCCCGCGCTGCAGAAGCTGATGGACGTCGGCACGCAGGCGGACGACGTCGAGCTGCGCACGGCGGCGGTGGACGCGCTGGGCGAGTGCCCGGCGAAGGGCAAGGACTTCCTGGTGATGATCGTCGAGTCGCACGCCGACGACGCGATCCGCGAGCGCGCGCTGGACCGGCACATCAAGCTGTCCACCAAGGCGGACCACGCCTGGTACAAGGAGCTCTGGAAGCCGGCCAAGGAGAAGGAAGAGCCCAAGGGCAAGAAGGACCCCAAGAAGCCCGATCCGAAGAAGAAGGATCCCAAGGACCCGAAGGGCAAGGAGAAGGAGAAGGAGGAGAGCGGGAAGAAGGGCGCGATCCTGAACAACATGCGCGCGCTGGCTTTCGAGCAGATCGCGCCGGAGCTGACGGCCGAGGAGCTGATCGAGGGCGTCAAGGACCCCTTCTACAAGATCAGGATTTCGGCGCTGAACTACCTGGACTCGAAGGGCGACAAGCGCGCGGCGGACATCGCGCACGACGTGTACGCGCAGGGCATCGACCCCAAGGGCCTGCCCGAGAATCCGAAGGTGCGCGTGGAGGCGGCCAAGATCGTCGCGCGCGCGCTGGGCGCGAAGGCGGCCGACGAGTTCCTCAAGAAGGCCACGTCGAGCGAGACGCCGCTGGAGCTGCGCCGCGGGCTGGCGGAGATCCTGGTCGGGCTGCACGACGAGGGCGTCAACAAGGAGCTGATCAACCAGCTCGGCAAGGGCAAGGCGGGCGAGAAGCTGTTCACGATCTGGGCCTGCAGGGGGATGACGGACGAGCGCGTGGACAAGGCGCTGATCAAGCTGCTGCAGGACAAGGAGAACGACGTCGTCGTCGCGGCGGCGAAGGCGCTGGGCGAGAGGAAGTACAAGGAGGCCGTGCCCGCGCTGCAGAAGCTGGTGGGCAAGGGCAAGGACCGCGACAGCATGCGCGCCGCGCTCGAGGCGATGACCGCGCTGCGGGTGGGCGACAAGGCCTGGGTGGACGAGCTGGTGGGGCTGAGCAAGGGCGCGGACCCGGAGCTGAGGAACCTGGCAATCCAGGCGCTGGGCGGGACGCGCGATGCGAGCTACCTGCCGGCGCTGATCGCTGCGCTGGACGACGCGAACTGGTCGACGAGGATGGCGGCGCTCGAGGCGCTGGAGCACATGCGCTCGAAGGACGCGGTGACGGCGATCATCGCGCGCATGGCCAAGGAGGACGGAAGGGTCCAGAACGAGTTCGCCAATGCGCTGTGGAGGCTGACGGGCCAGCCGTTCCAGAGCAACGCCGAAGGCTGGGGCAAGTGGTGGGAGAACGCGAAGGACAAGTTCGTGTTCCTGACGGAAGACCAGCTGGCGCAGGTGCGCACGGGCGAGGAGGACTGGCGCCTGAAGCAGGAGACGCACGTCAAGCAGGAGTTCTTCGGGATCAAGATCATCAGCCACCGGGTGATCTTCATCATCGACGTGTCGGGATCGATGAACGAGGGGCTGCTGAACGAGTACCAGGGCATGGCAGGGCAGTCGCGCATGGAGGTGGCGAAGGCCGAGCTGCAGAAGTGCGTCGCGGGGCTGGACGCGACGGCGTTCTTCAACATCATCATCTTCTCGAGCGGGGTCGAGAAGTGGATCGACGGGAGCTTGGCCGCGGCGAATCAGAAGAACAGGGACGAGGCGAAGGGGTACATCGAGAAGATCGGCGCGGGCGGCGGGACGAACTTGTACGACGCGGTGCAGTTGGCGTTCGAGGACAAGGACGTGGACACGATCTTCATCATGTCGGACGGCGAGCCGAACCAGGGCAAGGAGTCGGACCCGGTGGTGATCCGCGAACACGTGAAGGCCTGGAACGAGCACCGGGGAATCGTGATCAACACGATCCAGGTCGCGGGGCAGTTTCAGATCTTGGATTGGCTGGCGGAGGACTCCGGCGGCACGCACGTGAAGTTCGAGTGAGCGTGGTGAAAGCCGCGCGGTGAAAAGGGTGCTCGTGAGGGTGGTGGTGTCGCTCGCGGTGGCGGGCGTGCTGGTGTTCGCGTTGGCGCGCTGGGGCGGCGTGGGCGTGGGGGATGTGCGGGATGCGCTGGGGCGGTTGACGCTCGGGACCTACCTGGCTGCGCTCGCGTTGCATGTCGCCGTCTACCTGTTGCGCGCGGTGCGGTTCCAGGTGTTGCTCGGGAGCGGGGAGAGGTTCGTGGGGCAGGTGGGTGTGGTGCTGGCGCACGGGATGGCGTCGTTGGTGCTGCCGGCGAAGGTCGGGGAGCTGTCGTATGTGATGTATGCGGGAAGAGTGTTGGGGGTGAGAGCGGAGACGGGGATGGCGGTGCTGGTGGTGGCGAGGGTGTTGGATCTGGCGACGTTGGCGGGAGCGATGGGGGTGGCGTGTTTGGTGGTGGGTGGGAAGGGGTGGATGGTGCCGGTCGGAGCGGGGGCAGTTGTTCTGGCACTCGCGCTGTTTGCACTGAGCTGGCGGGGCGAATGGCTGGTGAGAGTGGGAGTGTGGGCGTCGAGGAGGATGAGGTTGGAGAGGTGGGGAGTCGGGGCGAGGGCGATCGAGAGGGTGGAGAGGTTGGGCGTGGGGCTGGAGGAAGCGGCGCGCGGACGGAGGTTGTGGAAGGCGATTGGATTGTCGGGCGTGGCGTGGGTGGGTGTGTTTGCGTGTTGCGCGGTGTTGGCGAGGGGGTTGGGGATCGGGGCGGGAGTGGGGTGGTGGGAGGCGGTGTTCGGGAGCGGGATGGCGATGGCGATGACGATGCTGCCGCTGAGCGCGTTCGCGAGCTTCGGGACGTTGGAGGCGGGATGGGTGGTGGGGTTTGGGGTGGTGGGAGTGGGGAGGGAGTTGGCGTTGGCGACGGGAGCGGGGTTGCACGTGGTGCAGCTGGTGAATGTGGTGGGGTTGGGGGTCGTGGGGCATGTGGTGATGGGGATGTGCGCGAAGGGGGCGGAGAGCGCGAAGGGCGCTGAGCGCGAAAGGCGCTGAGGCGGGGCGCCGAAGGCGCCCCGCGACTCCGCACGGCCGATTCCGCGCGGCGAAGCCGCGCGAAATCGACCGCGCGGAGTTCAGGGAGGGCGGGGGAGGCCGAGTTGGATCAAGTCCAGTTGGGCCTCGCGCGAGGCGCTGTGTGAAATCCGTCAGCTGGGAGTGGACGGGCCTATGCGTGTCAGGGCGTCCAGAGGATGTCGAGCTGCTGGGTGATGTTGAAGCCGTTGGCGGGGGTGCAGGTGCCGAGCATGGTGGGGTCGCGGTAGTAGACGCCGTAGTAGCGGTGGGCGCCGGAGGGGATGGTGTCGCCGAGGGCGGCGGAGCGGGCGGAGACGGTGGGGTCGGTGAGGGAGGGGGCGGTGATTGAGCCGGCGACAGCGATCTTGAGGTAGAGGCGGTGGAGGGTGCCGGCGACGCAGCGGATGCCTTGGCCGAAGATGGCGCCGGAGGGAAGTTGGGCGGTGCCTTGAAGGAGGAGGGAGGCGGCGGTGGGCTTCTCGTCGGTGGTGGTGAGGAGGAGGGTGTCGGAGGAGAGGGAAGGGTTGCCGGAGGCGAGGAGGATGGCGCCGCCGGTGGCGGAGCTGTTGTTGCAACCCCGGCCGGGTGAGGAGGAGGGGTTGTTGCAGGGGCAGGGGATGGAGCTGCCGTCGCCGAAGCAGAAGGCGTCGCCCGTGGGCCAGCCGGCGGCGGAGGCGAGCGCGACGGCGCGGTTGTCGGCGAGGTTGAAGTACATGTGCAGGCCGCGCTGCCACCAGAAGGTGCCGTAGGTGCCGGCGGGAGATTGGGCCCAGTTCCAGTAGGCGCAGAAGACGGGGGTTTGGCCCGTGATGGAGATGAAGTAGCGCGTGTTGGCCTGGAAGGTCTGGGGGGTGATGAGCTGGGCTTCGAATCGGAAGAGGGAGCCGACGGCGGTTTGGGTGACGGTGGGATGGAGCTCCGTGGCGAAGGGGCCGGCGAGATCTGGCTGGACCGCGGTGGTGTTCGGATCCTGGTTGTAGAAGGAGATCTCGAAGCCGAGCGAGGGTGCGGGGTCGCCCCACCAGCGGACGGTGGTCATGGTGGTGGTCTGGGCGAGGGTGAAGTCCTCCCAGGCCTGGGCGTCGCAGTCGGAGTCGTTCTGGCCGGTGGGGTCGATCCAGAACTGCGAGGGACGGAGAGCGCCGCCGAACGGGGACATCGGCTGGATGTACGCGGGACCTTGCTGTGCGAAGGAGGGAGCGGAGAGGAGCAGGAAGGTGAGGGGGAGGATGAGGTGCTTCATGGCTGTGGAACACCATGGTGAAGCCCGAGGACGAATGCGGATATCAGCCCGACGGCGTAGGGACTCGCGCGAGCGATGACAGCCGTGTCAGGAACGTGCAGAGATCGAGGGCGGCACTCGCTCGTGCAGGATCGCGTCGGCGACGAGTTGGCCGACGAGGGCGCAGCCTTTGGGAGTGGTGTGCATCTCGTCGTAGTAGTGCTCGAAGTCGGCGGGGATGTGGGGCGTGAGCTCGAGCGAGGTGGCGTGGAGGTCGGCGGCGACGCGGGAGTTGATGAGGTCGAGCTGGTGGAGGATGGGGTAGATGAGGGCGCGGTCGTAGTAGGAGGTGACGGGCTCGGAGTAGGGACGGCCGTCGCCGAACATCCAGAGGCGGCGTTCCTCGGAGGGGGTGAAGGAGCGCTGGAGCCGCGGCTGGGAGACGAGGAGGACGCGGGGGGAGTGCTGCTGGAGGAGGGGGACGAGGGCGCGGAGGTGGCGCTCGTAGTTCGCGAGCATCGGAGCGGGGTCGGCGATGGTGGTGAGGATGCGCGTGGCGTTGGCGCGCGAGGCGCGGTTGGCGGCGAGGCGGGCGCCGGCGAGCGGGCGGCGTTCGATGGGGCGGAAGAGGGAGTGCTTGAGGGTGGCAGCGATGCGGCGCAGGGCGAGCGTGGAGGGCGTCCAGCCGAAGGGGCCTTCGGGGTGCAGGGCGAAGAGGGTGGAGGGAGGGATCGGGGGCGTCGGGATGGTGGGGGGCGTGTGATCTTCGAGCCAGCGGACGAAGTCGGAGGCGCCCGTCATGAGGACGATGACGTCGGAGCGCGGGTAGCGGGGGAGGATGCGCGAGAAGAGCTGGTGGAGGGCGCGGCAATCGGTGAGCGAGCGGGCCACGTTTCCGACGTGGATGGAGGAGCGCTGGAGGCAGGCGAGGTTGGCGGGGGTGGAGAGGGCGCGGCCGAGGGCCTCGGGCCAGGAGGAGGGCTGGTCGAGGAAGAAGCACTCGGCCGCGGAGCCGCCGCCGACGAGGACGCGGAAGGTCTGCGAGAGGTCGGGGGGCAGGGGGGCGCCGCGTTCGCCGAGCGAGTTCGCCTCGAAGTGCACGAGGGGGTCGCAGTTGGGGAAGACGGCGGGATCGAGCGGCATGACGGTGCGCGAGTACGGCTGCCAGACGCAGTAGCGGCCGAAGCGGGCGAGCAGGACGCGCGCGCTGAGCTCGGCGGCGAGGAAGGCGAGCAGCAGTGCGCCGAGGAGAAGGAGTGCGTCCATGCGGCTCAGGAGGCGTCGCGTCGGGCCCAGTATTGCCAGAGGAGGAGCGCGAGCGTGACGAGAGCGAGGCCGCAGAGGAAGAGCGGCCAGAATCCGTGGACCGGGTGGTGGTGGTCGAAGAAGAGCAGCAGACCGAAGAGCAGCAGGGCGGCGAGGAGGGGGCGGAAGACGACGCGTGCGGTGAACTCGGTCAGCGGAATGGAGAGCTCGCGGCAGGCGAGGTGCAGCACGTAGAGCGCGAAGAGCACGTTGGGGATCGCGGTGCCGATGGCGACGCCGAGGATGCCGTAGGGGCGGACGAGCGCGAGGCTCAGGGCGAGGTTGAGGAGGCCCATCACGAGCAGTGCAATCGTCGGCGCGCGCGGCTTGCCCAGACCGAGCAGAACCGGCAGGGCGACGCCGCGGACGGGCAGGTAGAAGAGGAAGGAGGCCGCGAGGACGCGCAGGATGCCGCCCGAGCGCGCGCTGTACTCGTCGCTGATCCACCAGCCAAGGAAGGCCGGTCCGAGGACGAGCAGGTAGATGCCGACGAGCAGGACGATGGCCAGTGAGAACTTGGACCACTTGAGGAAGAGGCCACGCAGCTCGCTCGTGTCCCCGGTCGTCTTGAGGCGCGTCGCGGCGGGCATCAGCACCGCGCCGATGCCGATCAGGAACTGCATCAGCGGGTCGAAGAATTTGTTGCCCACGTCGAAGTCGGTCGCGGACTCGGGCGGCAGGAAGGCCGTGATCACCATGCCGTCGAGGCGGAAGGCGAGCAGCGAGCCGACGTTGAGCAGCAGCACGAAGACGGAGAAGGAGAGGATCGGCCGCACGGCGGAGCGCTCGAAGGACCCGAGCGAGAAGGAGAGGCCCGGATGGCGTCTGCGGATCACGAAGAGCGTGCCTGCGAACTCGAACAGCATGCTCGCGACGAGCACGAAGGCCAGCATCGGCAGCTCGGGCCGCCAGCGCAGCAGCAGGACGGTCAGGGTGAGGCGCAGCAGGAGCTCGCCGCCCATCACCAGGTTGCGCAGGCCGAATTCGCCATGGGCCTCGAGGATCCCGTAGGGCAGCCGCATCGCGAAGCCGCAGGCGACCTGCAGGCCGACGATCGCGAAGGCCAGGCGCGCACCGGCGAGCGTCTCGGGTGAGAGGTTCGCACCCGCCTTGCCGCCGAGTACGCGCGCGTCGAAGCCGAGGTAGAGCAGCCCGGCGCACAGCAGCGCGCCCAGTCCGAGCAGCAGGCAGATGCCCAGGCAGGTCGAGATCGCGCGGCGCTCGGCGGCTTCGTCCTTCGAGCGCGACGGCCTGTGCGATCGCACGCACGGAGGCCATCGGCACGCCGAGGATCAGCAGGCTCAGTACGCCGGTGTAGGAAGCGATCGCGACCCAAAGGCCGTTCGGACCGGGCCCGAGCTGCGCGATGATGAAGGGCGACAGCCAGAGCATCGCCGCCATCTGCAGCAGGTTGAGGGCCCAGTTGCTGGCGACGCTCTTGAACACGCGGCGGCTCAGGGCGCGAGCGCGCGGCCGGCCTCGCCGCCCTCGCTCGTCAGCCAGCGCGAAAGCACGCGGTAGCCCTCCGCGTTGAGGTGCAGCTCGTCGTCGGAGAGGCTCTCAGGCAGCGTGCCGTCGGCGCCGGCCAGCGGCGCACGCGCCGTGGGCACGAAGGAGAGCGCGTTCTCGCGCGCCAGCACGCGCAGCGACTCGTTGGCGTCGGCGAGCGCCTTGTGCGCGGCCTCGTCCATGTGCCGCGCGGGCAGGATGCCGAGCAGCGTGACCGGCAGCGCGTGGCCGTAGCGCACGCGCAGGTGCTGCACCAGGCGCGGCAGGCGCGCGAGCGCCTGCTCGAAGGGCTCGACCGGGAAGCGCAGGTCGATGCTGCCGGCATAGATCACGACGCCCGCGGGCGTCGCGCCCGGCAGGCAGGCGTCGAAGAGGCGTTCCTCGCGCTCGAGCGTCACGCCCGAGAGCCCGTGGTCGAGCACTCGCTTGCCCGGGAAGGACTCCGCGGTGGGCCAGCGCTCGATCGTGGACGATCCGAGCAGCAGCACCGCGCCGCGCGCGGCCCCCGGTTCTTCCGCGGCGAAGCCGCGCAGGCGCTCGAGGATGTGCAGGCTCTCCGCGCGCGTCGATCGCGCGGCGGGATCCTCGAACACGGAGCGCAGCTTCCAGCCGCCGGGCAGGACGTCGAACCACGCACCGGCGCCGTACGCGCAGCCGAGGACGCCACAGAAGGCCAACGCGCGCAGGATGGGGGGCACAGGTGTGCTCATGGAGTAGGTGCGCGACAGGGTAGACTTTCGCACAGCCGCGCGCATGTCCGTCTCGAACGCCCAGGCCCAGATCGATCTGCATCGCGAGCTCGCCCCGCGCTACGCCTACCGCTACAGCCTGGAGTTCTCGCGCCTGTTCCAGCAGGACTGGCACGCCGAGATGATCGCGCACGTGCCGGCCGGCGCGCGCAGGGTGCTGGACCTCGGTTGCGGGACCGGATTCTTCCTGGCCGAGCTCGACCAGCAGCACCCGGGAGCGGTCGGACTCGACATCAGCTTCGAGATGCTCAAGGTCTCGGAGAAGTACATCCCCGGCGCGCGCCTCGTGACCGCCGATGCGGAGCGCTTGCCCTTCCTGCGCGGCTCCTTCGACGTCGTCTTCTGCAAGGGCTCGCTGCACCACGTGCGCAACCACGTGAAGTTCCTGGTCAACTGCCGCGAGGCGCTCGGCGCGCAGGGCGTGCTGGTGATGAGCGAGCCCTGCAACGACAACCCGCTCATCCGCCTGGCGCGCTCGGTGATGTACAGGAAGAGCCCGCACTTCGACGAGGGCGACGAGGGCTTCACCAGGAAGGGCATCGTCGGGCTGTGCGAGCAGGCCGGCTTCGAGGTGGTGAAGGTCAAGAAGTACGGCGTGCTGGCCTACGTCTTCGCGGGCTTCCCCGACCACCTCGGCGTGCTGAAATACGTGCCCGGCAACGCCTGGATCACGAGGGCCTTCATCCGCATCGACCGCGTGCTGTGCGCGCTGCCGCTCCTCTCGCTGCTCGGCTTCCACATCGTGATCGTGGCGCGGCCGAAGGGGACGGGGTAGGTCGATGAACATCTATCTCAAGCTGACGGAGGAGTTCAACGCCGGGCGATTGCGTGCGATCGTGACGAGCGGCCAGGCTGTCGTCCTCCATCGCCTCGCCATCATGAGCAAGGACGGCGACTGGATCCTGCGCGAGGACCAGGAGACGCTCGATCACGTGCTGGGGGCCCTCGAGGGTCACATGGCCTACTACCGGTTCGGCGCACCTCTGGACTTGCGCTGGCTGCGCAACGGGTGGAGTTCCCATTTCGAGTTCATCGGGAATGGCCTGCGGATCCGTGCGGACTTCTTCACGCGGCCGCCGCGTGTGGGAACGGCTGCACTTGCGCGGCTGTGGCGCGAGCAGGAGGGGCGCAGTCCGCCCGTGGTCGACGTGCGCACGCTGGTCGAGGTGAAGAAGACCAATCGTGAGAAGGACTATGCAGTGATCGGCGAACTGGCGCGGCTGCTCCGGGATCCACAAGACCAATTGTTGTGCTCTCGCAGCGCGCGCGACTTGCTCGCGCTCGCAGCGCAGCATCCCCGGCTCGCGCGCGAGCTTCAGGGCCAACGGCCGCTGCTCGGACGTGCTTCGCAGCGCCTGGATGCGCTCGAGCAGGCCCTCGACGCGGAACGTCGCGAGCTGATGCATGCAAACGAACGACGACTTGCAGCCTACCTCGATGCTGCGTCGGCCTGGCAGGAGCGCTGGAAGGTGTTGCAGCGCGCTGGCGAGCTCTCCGTGCTGCGCGACTCCCATCGTCGGATGGTCGTGGAGGCCGAGGGTTGCCTGCCATTCGAAGTTGCCGGAGGATGGCAGGAATGAAGGACGAGTTCCTGAGCGAGGAAGACCTCGACCTCAAGAACCTGAGCGATGCGGAACTCGAGGCGTACTGGGATCTCTGGCTTCGGCAGGCCCAATCGACGAACCAGCTCGACGCGCATCTGTACTCGCACGGGGTGTTCGTCGAGGAGCCGCGCGTCGAGCCGTTCCCGCTGCGACCGGAAGAACGCGAGGTCCTCGACTTCATGCTCGCGGGCGAGGGCGAGGTGCTTGCCGCCCTGCGGCGGCAGACGGCGAACATCCTCGTGCGACGCAAGTCGCTCACCACGGCGGGCTTCTACCTCGACTTCGCGATCACCCCAGGCTCTCGCGAACTCCCTGGGAAGCCATCCTTCCAGATCGACGACGTCCAGGCCGAGGTGCGCAAGGTATCGCACGGAATGGGCTTGATCCTTTGGGTGAAGGGAGGGTTCGCCCACTGTCTCGAGGGGTATGTCTGCGAAGACGAGCTCCCGCGAGTCTGGCAACTCGAAGGTCTCGTCTACGTCGATGCGTTTCGCTCCGTCGATCCGCCGATCGAGCGTCCCGCAGCGCGCGCCGCGGTACCAGGGCAAGGCCTTCACGAACATTGCCGAACCAGGCGGGAGACGAGCGCGGCGCGAGAACAACCTCCACCGTATCCCCGACCCTGACCTTCGCGCGCGCGAGCAAATCCTCGGGCGTGAGCACGAAGCGCCGGCCCCAGCGCTTGCCGATCCAGCCTTCGAACTTCGTGCCGGCGATCGTGCCGCGCACGAGGTGGCCTTCCTTGCCGCCGGGAAGATCGGAGACACGGCGCGCGGGGATGGCCCAGACTTCCTCGGGGTCGAAGGGCACGATCACCGCCGCACCCTTGTGGCCCAGCAGGATCTCGGCCTTGAACCTGGCCAGCTTCTGCTTCACGACCACTCCTCCTCCTTGATCTTGTGCTTGCGCAGGTAGTACCCGAGGTTGCGCGGGTCGATGCCGAGCAGGTCGCAGGCCTCCTTCTTGACGCCCGCGGCGCGCTGCAGCGCGCCGAGCACGACGTCGCGCTCGCGCAGGTCGACGTTGCGGCGCAGGTTGAACTCGGTCAGGCGCGCCAGCGCGCTGTCGGGCGCGCGCGCGGGCGGCTGGGCCAGCACGGGTTCGAGGATCGAGCGGAAGAGCTCGCCCGAGAGCGGGCCCTCGCCGGCCACGATCAGCGCGCGCTCGAGCACGTTGCGCAGCTCGCGCACGTTGCCGGGCCACTCGTGCGAGGCCAGCACCTCGTTGGCCTCGGGCGCGAGCGCGCGCGACTTGCCGCCCAGGCGCGCGTGCAGCAGGTGCTGCGCGGCGATCTCGGGGATGTCCTCGAGGTGTTCGCGCAGCGCCGGCAGGCGCAACGGCACGACGTCCAGGCGGTGGAACAGCTCGGCCTTGAGCTTGCCGGCGCGCACGCGCGCGGCGAGATCCTCGCTGCTGGTCGCGAGCAGGCGCAGGTCGGCCGTGCGCAGCGCGCCGCCGGGCTCCTCGTACTCGCCGCGTTCGAGCAGGCGCGCCAGCGGGGCCTGCGCCTCGGGGCGCAGCGCGCCGACGTCGTCGAGCAGCAGCGTGCCGCCGCGCGCCTCGGACAGGCGCGCACCCAGCTCCTCGGCGCTGCCCGAGAAGCCCGCGCAGTCGATGCGCACCAGCATGCGGCGCGCGCGCGCGCTGCGGTCGTGGATCTCGCGCGCGCAGAGCTCCTTGCCCGTGCCGGTCTCGCCCGTGATCAGCACCGTGCTGTCCGTGGCGGCGAGGCGCGCGATCTGCTCGCGCAGCGCGGCCATGGCGGGCGAGCTGCCGACCAGCGCCTCGGTGCGGCGCAGGCTGGCGACGGTGCCGCGCAGCTGCTGCAGCTCGCGCTGCAGGCCGTGGTGCTCGATCGCGCGCGCGACCACGCGCACGAGCTCGTCGGGCTGCACCGGCTTCTGCAGGAAGTCGTAGGCCCCGGCCTTCATCGCCTGCACGGCCTCGCCCACCGTCCCCACGCCGGTGATCATCACGATCGGGATCGCGACGCCGCGCCGGCGCGCCTCGTGCAGCAGCGAGAGCCCGTCGCCCTGCGGCATGCGCAGGTCGGTCAGGATCGCGTCGCAGTCGCGCTTCTCGAGGAAGCGCACGGCCTCCTGCGCGCCCGCAGCGCCGCTGGTGGCCAGGCCCTTCGCGCGCAGGATCTCCTCGAGCGAGTCGCGCACGAACTCCTCGTCGTCTACGACCAGCACGTGGGGGGGCTTCATGCGCTCGGCTCCGGCAGGTTGCGCGGC
The DNA here is from genome assembly GCA_963829015.1 of uncultured Planctomycetota bacterium. Classification (GTDB taxonomy): domain Bacteria; phylum Planctomycetota; class UBA1135; order UBA1135; genus JADJLZ01. The sequence goes on from CAWHGR010000003.1 coordinate 1,294,807, forward strand.
AGGCGCAGCACGAAGCGCGCGCCGCCGCCGGGCCGGTTCTCGGCCGCGATCGTACCGCCGTGGGCGCGCACGATGCCGTAGGAGACGGCCAGGCCCAGGCCGCGTGCCCTCGCCCGAGCCGAAGAAGGGGTCGAAGATGCGCGCGAGGTTCTCGGGCGGGATGCCCGGCCCCTGGTCCTCGACTGCGAGCTCGAGCGCGTTCTCGCCGGGCAGCGCGCGCGCGCGCAGCACGATGCGGCCGCGGCCCTGCTGCGCCTTGCCGGCGTTGAGCAGCAGGTTGACCAGCACCTGCTCGAGCCGCCCGGCGTCGCCCAGCAGCTCGAGCGGCCGCTCCAGCCCCTGCGTCTCGAGCGTCACGTCCTTGAGCGCGGCGGAGAGCGCCACGAGCTGGCCGGCGCTGGCCACGACCTGCGCCAGGTCGATGCGCGCGCTCGCGTTCTCGGGCCGCGCGAAGCGCAGCAGGTCGCGCACCAGGTCGCGGATGCGCGCGAAGCCGTGCTGCACGAGCCCCAGGTAGCGCTGGCGGTTCTCCGCGGGCAGCTCCGGCTGCTCGAGCAGCCCGAGGTAGTTGCCGATGCCCTCGAGCGGGTTGTTGATCTCGTGCGCCAGGCCGGCCGTGAACAGGCCGATCGAGCTGAGCCGCTCGCGCAGGGCCAGTTCGCGCTCCAGCGCGCGCTGACGCGTGCGGTCGTGCAGCGAGACCAGCACCAGCGGCTCGCCGGCGATCGAGATCGGGGCGCAGCGCGCGTCGGCGACCAGCGTGCGCGCGCCGGCAGCGCGCAAGCCGAGGTCGGAGAGCGTCTGCGCCTGCCCCTCCGGCCCCGCGGCGCGGCGCAGGGCCTCGGCGAACGTCGCGCGCTGGGCCTCCGCGAGCAGCGCCTCGATGCCCGCGACCGGGCCGAGCTGCTCGCGCGCCGGCGCGTTGCCCTCGCGGATCGCCAGCGTGCGCGGGTCGACGATCAGCAGCATGTCGGCCGAGCCCTCGAAGAGCGCGCGGTACTTCTGCGACTCGGCCTGCACCTTCTCGGCCCACAGCGCCTGTTCGCGTGCGCGCGCCGCGGCCACGCTCATGCGCCGCACGAGCACGCCCAGGAAGCCCAGCGCCGCACAGGCGACGACCAGCGTCAGCGCGATGTGCCGCGCGTCCTCGAAGCCCACGCGCCCGTCGGCGCCGCGCACGTTCTCCATCCAGCCTGCGGCCGCCCACGCGCCGGCGAGCGCCAGCACAAGGAAGTAGAAGGCGAGCTTCAGGTGCCCGCGGGTGGGGGGCAGGATGCGCATGCCTAGTCGCGCCGGCCCTCGACGCCGTGCACCTCGATGCCCGCGCGTGCGAGCAGTTCGCTGGTCACGCCCGGACCCTCGACGAGCTTCCCGTCCACGTGCGTCTGGCGCGTGCCGCAGGAGGGCGAGCGCTCCTTCAGGTACGCGCGGCGGATGCCTTGCGCGCGGCAGGCATCGAGAGCGCCGCGCGCACCCGCGAGGAAGGCCTGCGTCACGTCGGCGCCGGCCTCGGTGCGCACCTGCGCCCGGCCCTCGAGCACCGCCGCGGCGCCCGTCGCGCTGATCCATGCCGCCGGCCGCGGCGTGCCCATGCCGCCGTGCTCTTCGGGGCAGAAGGGCACGGCGCGCAGGCCCTCGCGCTCGAGCTCGCGCTCGAGCACGCGGTCCTGGTTCGTGCGGCCGTCGTGGCGGCAGTAGCACCCGATCAGGCAGGCGCTCACCAGCACCGGCTCGCCCCGTCCCTCGTGTCCGTCCGTCATCGCAAGGAGTGTAGCGGGTACACTCGCAAGCGCATGGCTTCAGGCGAGCGCATCCTCGTGCCGCTGGCCGAGGGCTTCGAGGAGATCGAGGCCGTGACCATCGTCGACGTCCTGCGCCGCGCCGGACTCGACGTGACGGTCGCGAGTCTGGTGCCCGGCACGGTGCGCGGCGCGCACGGCATCCCGATCGTCCCGGACGCCGCGCTCGGCGAGCTCGACCTCCCGGCCTTCGGCGTGCTGGTCCTGCCCGGCGGACAGCCCGGCACGCGCAACCTGCTGGCCGACGAGCGCGTGATCGCGCTCGCGCGCAACCTGCACGCGCGTGGCCGGCCGACGGCGGCCATCTGCGCCGCACCGCTGGTGCTGCACAAGGCCGGGATCCTGCACGGTCTCGAGGTCACGGCGCATCCCAGCGTGCGCGGCGAGCTCAGCGGCGCGCACGTCCAGTCCGAGCCGCGTGTGCTGCGCGCGGGCAGCGTGCTGACCAGCCAGGGCGCCGGCACAGCCCTGGAGTTCGCGCTCGAGCTGGTGGCCGAGCTGGTCTCGCCGGCCAAGGCCGACGAGCTCGCGCGCGCGATGATCGTGCGCCGCTGAACGCGGCGCGGCGGCCGGCTCCCGGGGCGAAATCGGGGAGCGCGCGCGCACGCCGACCGGGCCGCGCCGCAGCAGCTCCCCGCTCGGGCTCTCCGCAGGTCGCGCAGGCCGGCCTGTGGGCAACCTCGCGCGCGTGTCCGCAAGCGAGTTCGACCGTCTCCTCATCTGCCCGGGCAGCCCGACCGCTGCACGGACGGAGGGAGCAAGCCTTGCACAACGACGACGTCGGAATCTCCTGGGACGGCCTCGAAGAGCACGCGCAGGCGTTGCGTGCCTACCTGGCACGCCGCTGCCGCGACCGCAACCAGGCCGACGACGTGGCGCAGGAGGCGCTCATCCGGGCGGCGCGCTTCCGCACGCGCGTGCAGGACGAGCGCAACCTGCGCGGCTGGATCCTGCGCATCGGTTCGAGCGTGCTGCGCGACCACCTGCGACGCGAGCGCCGGCAGCAGCGCGTCGAGGGCGCCGACGAGCTGCTCGCGCGGCACGAGGGGCGCGAGACCGAGCCCGGGCAGCTGGCCGAGGAGGAGCTCTCCTACCTCGAGGGCCAGCTCGTCGAACGCGCGCAGCTGATGTCGGAGGTCGACCTGGCGCTGGCGGAAGTCGATCCGCAGGAGCGGCGCATGCTCGCGCGCAGCTACGGCGCGGACCTGTGCCGCGAGCGCGCCGACGAGCTCGAGGCGCAGCCGCTCTCGGTCGTGCGCCGCAAGGAACGGCTCTTCCGCGCGCGGCAGCGGCTCTACCGGCGGCTCACGGCACGCGTGCGCTGCGTCGTGCGCTGCGGCGACGAGTTCGCGCCCGCGCGCCTGGCCGCGACGTGCACCGGCGGGGGCGCTCTTGCCCGCGTGCCGGCAGAACCTGAACCGGGCGCGCTCTGCGCCCAGGGAGAATGACCATGATCGAGTGCCTGTCCCTGCGTTCGGCGCTGTCGCCGGCCGCTCCGTTGCTCCTCCTGCTGGCCGGGTTCGCGCCCGCGCGCCTGCCTGTTCCGCGCGCTGCGCCCGCGGCCCAGGATCCCGTCGTGAAGTGCGAGAAGGTCGAGGCGCAGCTCAAGCTCGCGACCGAGCTGCGCAATGCCCTGCGCGGGCTCGAGGGCGCCGAACGCGACGCCGCCCGGGCGCGCGCGGTCGCAGCTTGTCGCGCGGTGCGACAGTACTTCCCGGGCGAGGGGGCGGCTTGCGCCGAGTCCGCGTTCCGCGCCGGCGAGCTGCTGCGCGGGGCCGGCGACCTCGAGGGCGCGGCGGCCGAGTTCCAGGTCGCGCGCGAGCAGAAGGGCGAAACACCCTTCCGCGTGCGCGCGCTGCTCGAACTCGGCCACCTGCAGCGCAAGGCCAAGGCGCTCGACAAGGCGCTGGCGAGCTACGAGGCGGCCCTGGGCGATCCGGGCGCGAGTTCCGGCCAGCGCGACGAGGCCTCGCTCTGGGTCGGCAGCGTGCAGCACGACCTGCACCACCCGGCCGATGCGCGCCGCGCCTGGCAGCGCGTGGCGGACTCGGGCGAGGATCCGCTCGACCGCATCCGCGCCTTCGACCGCATCGCCTCGCTGCTGGTCGAGAGCGACGACCTCGAGGGTGCGGCGGGCACGCTCGAGCGCTGCAAGGAGGCGCTCGCCGGTCCCGCGGCCGAGGAGACGCGCACCGGCGAGCGCGTGCGCAGCGCGCTGCAGAACATGCGCGCCATCGAGGAGCTGCAGCGCGCCGTCGAACGCAAGCACTCGGACGGCGAGGACAAGGGCGCGCGCAAGGGACGCGGATCCAAGAACGGGGACGGAGGGAAGCAGGGCGGATGAAAAAGCGCGCGCGCGTCGAGCAGGCTCTTTTCTTCGCGCCGACGATCGGGTACTGATGCGTGCGACGACTGGCTCGATCGCGCTGTCTTCGGTTGTCGCCGACTGGCGACGGGGGACAGCGGACCGCTACGGGCTGGCCGCCACGACATCATCGGGCGGTTCGTCCTCCTCGTGTTGGACGGGCCGCCCTGTCGTCGCTCAGGGCCGCTTCGGCGCACCGCCGAAGAGCCGCAAGCGCTCGATCTCGTCCTTCGTCGCGCGCGCGAAGAGCTCGCCGATGGGCTTGAGGCTGCCGCCCTTCAGCGCGTCGAGCCCGGTCTGCAGCAGCTTCTTCTGGCCCTCGTCCTGCGCCGCGGCGAGCGTCTTCTCGAGCAACGGCTTCCAGCGTTCCGAGCGCGAGACCGCCATCGCGCCCAGGGCGCAGCCCTGCTCGGGCGTGCCGCCCTTCGCGAGCAGGCTCTCGAGCTCGGCGTCCACGGCCGGGTCCGCGTCGAGCCAGCCCAGCGCGGCGATGGCGGCCGCGCGCAGCTCGGGCTTCTTCTCGGCCTTCTCGCGCTTCAAGAGCAGCGCGTGCACCTTCGCGTCGGCCGGTGCCGAGCTGCCGATCGCGCGCAGCAGCCGGCCCTGCACCAGCGGATCCTGCTCCTTGCCCAGCTGGTTCGAGAGGTCGCGCAGCGCGTCGCTCGTGCCGAGCTGCTCGAGCGCCACGGCCGCCTCGGAGCGCAATTCGACCTCGTTGTTGTCGAGGAAGTCGGCCACCAGCGGCCAGTAGGCCTGCGGCGAGAGCTCGCCGATCGCGTGCAGGATGCGCTGGTGCTTGCCGCTGCCGCCGCCACGGCCGGCGAGGCCCGCGTTGCCCCCGCCACCTGCGCCGCCGCGTCCGCCGCCACCGCCGCCCGCACCACCACCGCCGCCACCGCGCCCGCCGCCGCCCAGCGTGTCCGAGCCCTTGAGCTCCTGGCCGATGAACTCGATCGCCAGCGGGTCGTCGGTGAGCAAGAGGCGCAACATCATCGTGACGCCGTCCTTGTCCATGCGGCCCTTGCGCAGCTCCTTGATCAGGTCCTCGACCTCCTTGTGCGTCGGCGGCGCGGCCCCGGCATCGCCGTTGGCCGGATCGTAGACGCCGCCCATGACGACACGCCGAGGCATGCGCGCCTGCGGCGGCAGCGCGAGCTTGAGTTCGGGCTCGGCCTTCTGCAGCGCGGTGGCGAAGCACCACTCGAGCTCGGCGGCGCTGACCTCGTAGGGCACGGAGAGGATCACCTTGCCGTCGGGGCCGAGGAAGAGGTGCTGCGGGGCCACGACGAAGCCCTGCAGGTCGGCCTTGAGCAGCTCCTTGCGCGCGGCGCTGTCGGCGCGCCGGTGGTCCATGCAGGTGATCCCCGGGAAGCGCGGGCAGGGCTTCTCGCCGCTGGCGTGCTCGCTCGCGGAAGCGATCACGTTCAGCGTGTGCGTCGAGAGCTCGAGCACGGTCTTGTCCGTGTAGACCTTCTCCAGCATGCGCTCGTTGGCGCGCTCGCCGTCCATGTTGACGGCCAGGAACACGACCTTCTTCTCGGACAGGGCGCGTTCGCGGGCCTTCTCGAGCGATGGCAGCCAGGCGATCTCGGCGGCGGGGGAGGAGCTGAGGGCCAGTGTGGCGAGGAGGTTCAACATGGATGGGCTCGAGTGGACTGACCGGAAGAAAACAGTCGAATTCCGCCTCGCAGAGGCAGCGTGCGGTCGCGGACGGTACAACGGGACGCACGCCTCACCGCTCCCGAGGAGATTCCGATGGTCAGCGCACTTGCAGTGGTACTCCCCCTCCTGTTGCAGAGTCCTGAAGCAGCGGCGAAATCCGCGCCGCAGGTGCCCGCGGCCGAGCAGCCCGCGCCCGAGGGGCTCGGCGCGGACGAGGCGCGCAGCTCGATCCAGCGCTCGGCGCATTGGCTCACGTCCAATCAGCACCCGGACGGCTCGTGGGGCACGGGCGCGAACGACTCGGTGCAGTTCGACGGCTTCTCGGTCGAGACCTACTACGACTTCCAGCTGGCCGCCAACGGGCTCGCCTTCTGCGCCTTGTCCGCGCTCGACGAGACGCCCGAGCGCCGCGCCGCGCTGGACAAGTCGCTCGGCTGGCTGCTCGGGACGCGCATGCCCAAGCGCGGCAACAACTGGGACGTCGACTGCACCTGGCCGGCGGTCTACGGGCTGCAGGCGATGGTCGTCGCCGCGCGCGACCCGCGCTTCGCGAAAGGCGAGGCCAAGGCGCAGATCGAGGCGCGCGGGCTGGAGTTCTACGCGCTGCTCGAGCACAACCAGGAGCCCAAGGGCGGCTGGGGCTACTACGAGGGCCCGGCCGTGTCGAAGCGCCCGACCTGGTCGACCTCCTTCACGACCTCGGCCGGCCTCGTGGCGATCCTCGGCGCGCAGAAGCTCGGCTGGAAGGTCGATCCCAAGGTCGTCGAGCGCGCCATGAAGTACCTCGACGAGTGCAAGCTGCCGACAGGCGCCTACCAGTACGACCATTCGCCGACCCCCTGGGTCGGCGGCGAATCGATCAACGACGTCAAGGGTTCGCTCGGCCGCATGCAGGCGGCGAACCTCGCGCTGCGCCGCGCAGGCGACAAGTCGATCACCGACGAGCGCATTCGCAAGGCGCTGGGCGATTTCTTCGAGGAGCACAAGTTCCTCGACGTCGGTCGCATGCGTCCGATCCCGCACGAGGCCTACTACTTCGTCGCGGCCTACTTCTACTTCTTCGGCCACTGCTACTGCGGGCAGGTGATCAACGAGCTGCCCGAGGCCGAACGCGAGGCCTGGCACCAGAAACTGCGTGCGCACGTGGTCAAGGTGCAGTGGAAGGACGGCTCGAGCATCGACTTTCCCAACATGAGCTGCATGCAGATCGCGGGCACGGCCTTCTCGATCCTCGCATTGCAGGCCGGCGTGACCGGCAAGTCCCCCCTCTGATCCCGATTCCAAACTGGAGACTCATTCCGTGAACCCCCGCACGTACCTCCCGACCGCACTGCTCCTCGTCCTGTGCTCCTGCGCTTCCACTGGAAAGGGCGGCCACGCCGCGCCGACGCCCGCACCCGCCGGCGATGCGGCTCCCAAGGACGACTCCAAGGCCGAAGCGCTGCAGAAAAAGGAGCGCGAGCTCAACTACGCCAAGCTGCAGTTGCAGATCACCGAACTCGAGCTGCAGGCGGACGAGCGCTCGCAGAAGAACTCGCTCGCCGATGCCGAACGCGGCGTGCGCCACGCCGAGGAGGAGCTGGCCGACTACCTGCAGACGCACAAGGCGCTCGAGGCCAAGGAGCGCGAGCTGAACACGGACCAGCAAAAGGAAGGCCTGCGCGAGACCCAGCAGGAGTACGACGAGCTCGAGTCGATGTACAAGGACGAGGACTTCGCCAAGAAGACCAAGGAGCTGGTGCTCTCGCGCGGCAAGGCGCGCCTGGACTTCTCGCAGCGCGGGATGGAGCTCTCGAACAGCCGGCGCAAGTTCCAGGAGGAGACGGTCACCCAGCGCAGGGAGCGCGACCTGCGCGAGGCGCTCGAGAAGGCGCGCCAGGGCCTCGAGGAGGGCCGCGCCGCGGCCGAGCGCAAGAAGCTCTCGAACCAGCTGCAGCGGATGCGCGCCCAGGACGGCCTCGACGACCTGCAGAAGGAAGTCGACAAGCTGAAGAAGGAAGCCGGGAAGCCGGCGGCCTGAGCGTCACGCTGCAAGCGCGCCGAAACCCGGTAATACGGAGCCAGTCCAATTCTTCCCGGGTTTCCTCCGCGCGCGAAGCAGCTGCCGCGCCAGAGCAGGAAACCCGGGAAGAATTGGACTGGCTCCGTACTACCGGGTTTCGGACCACCTACGCGCACATACGCTAGACGCCGACGCCGAAGTACTCGAAGCCCAGGCGCTCGAGCGTCGTGCGCGAGTAGATGTTGCGGCCGTCGAAGACGATCGGCTGCTTGAGCAGGCTCTTGACCGCGTCGAAGTCGGGGCGCCGGAACTCGTTCCACTCGGTCACCAGCACCAGCGCGTCGGCGCCCTCGAGCGCCTGCATGGGTACGTCCGTGTAGCGGATGCGCTCGCCCAGGTAGCGCTTCTTGCACTCCTGCATGGCCTCCGGGTCGTGCGCGGCGATGGTTGCGCCGGCCTCGAGCAGCGCCTCGATCACGACCACGGCCGGGGCCTCGCGCATGTCGTCCGTGTTGGGCTTGAAGGCCAGGCCCCAGATGGCGAAGTGCCGGCCCTTGAGGTCCTTCCCGAAGCGCTTCTGCACCATCTCGACCAGCAGCTGCTTCTGCAGCTCGTTGACGCTCTCGACGGCCTCGATGATGCGGAAGCGGTAGCCGTGCTCGGCCGCGGTGCGCAGGATCGCCTGCACGTCCTTGGGGAAGCACGAGCCGCCGTAGCCCACGCCGGCGAAGAGGAAGCGCGAGCCGATGCGCGCGTCCGAGCCGATGCCGCGGCGCACCTGCTCGATGTTGGCGCCCACGCGCTTGCAGATGTTGGCGATCTCGTTCATGAACGAGATGCGCGTGGCGAGCATCGCGTTGGCGGCGTACTTGGTCAGCTCGGCCGAGGCGATGTCCATGTGCAGGATCGGGTTGCCCGTGCGCACGAACGGCCCGTAGAGCTCCTCCATCACCTCGCGCGCGCGCTGCGTCTCGCGTGCCGATCACGACGCGGTCGGGCTTGAGGAAGTCGTCGATCGCCGCGCCTTCCTTGAGGAACTCGGGGTTCGAGACCACGTCGAACTCGTGCTTGGTGCTGGCGCGCAGCGCCTCCTTGACCTTGCTGCGCGGTCCCGACCGGCACCGTCGACTTGTCGACCACGACCGCGTAGCCGGTCAGGTGCTTGCCGATCGAGCGCGCGGCCTCGAGCACGTACTTCAGGTCCGCGCTGCCGCTCTCGCCGGGCGGCGTGCCGACCGCGATGAAGACCACCTCGGCGCGCGGGATGCCCTCGGCGTAGTCGGTCGTGAACGTGAGCCGCCCGTCGTGCACGTTGCGCTCGAGCAGCTCCTTCGAGGCCCGGCTCGTAGATCGGGATGACGCCCTGCTGGAGCTTCTCGATCTTCTCGCGGTCGATGTCGATGCAGACGACGCTGTTGCCGCTCTCGGCGAAGCAGGTGCCTGCGACCAGACCGACGTAGCCCGTGCCGACGACGGCGATGCGCATGGGGAGGAGGGAGGGGGTTCGCTGGGGGTAGGGCCTCCCGCGCAGCCAGCTGCGGCGCGGGTGGAGGGATCGGGCCGCGCAGGATACCGTGGAGTGTGCCTTCTGGAACCCGGGCGATTGACTCAGTGGCTAGAGTGCCTCCCTTACAAGGAGGAAGTCGGGGGTTCGAGTCCCTCATCGCCCACCCAATCCGCCCTTCGGCCCATTGGAAATCGCAATGCCCGCCGGACGGCTCGCGGGCCGCGCAGTGCGCAGAAGCCGATGCCACACCTTGCAGGTCTCTCTGCACAGGCGTTACTTTGCTCTCGCATGGCACACGAGTCGATTCGCCGCAGGATCGCACTCGCGAGTCGGCCGGAGCGAAACCAATGCGAACGCCCCCCCCGTTCGGCGCACCAGGCGAGGCCAGTTTGAATCCCATTCTGGTGCTCGAGGACGATTCCGGCGACGCGCTGGTGCTGAAGAGCCGCCTCGCCAGCCAGAACTACGAGGTCGTGCTGGCCGACGTGGGTGCGCGCGCGCTGGTCTTCGCCCGCGAGCAGCATTTTCGCGCGATCCTGGTCTCGAGCCGCCTCAAGCGCGGCATCGACGTGATCGAGACCTGCCGGCGCCTGCGCGCGGTGCCCGAGCTGAACCTCGTGCCGATTCTGGTCTACCACCAGGAGAACGGCCTGCCCGAGAACTGCGTGCGCGTCTTCGAGGCGGGTGCGAACGCCCTGGTGGTCGGGGTCGAGTTGCCGACGCTCGAGCACGAGCTCGTGCACGCGCTGCGCATGAGCGCGCGCGTCCAGGAGCTGACCGACGCGCTGCGCAGCCTGCACGGGGAGGCGCGCCGCGCGCCGTCCGAGCGCCCGCGCAGCGAGCCCGATGCCGGCCGGCACGAGACCGCCGAGCAGCTCGGCGCGCTGCGCGAGCTGGCCCAGGGCCGGCCCGACGGCATGCTGGTCGTCGACGCCCAGGGCACGGTGCTGCACGCCGACCGCGGCGCCTGCGAGCTGCTCGGCTCGCGGCCCGAGGGACGCCATCTCGGGAGCCTCGTCCCGGGCTGCGGCCTGGAGGCCTTCGTGCGCGACGCGCAGATCGAGACGCGCGAGGGCTTCCGCTTCGACCTGCCCGCGCGCAAGGGCCGCAGCCCGCGCGCGCTGACCGCCACGGTCGTGCCGCTCGTCGCGCAGCAGGGCACGAGCGAGCTGCCGCGCAAGGTCGTGCTGTTCCAGGACACGCTGCGGCGGCGCATCGCGGCCGAGGCGTTGCGCACGCACGAACCGGGCGTCCCGCGCGTCGAGCTCGGGCCGCTGCTCGAGGCCGCGCGCAGCGTCTACCGCCCGAGCGAACTGCGCGGCTCGAGTGCCGCGATGCGCGAGCTGCGCGAGGCGCTGCTGCGCGCCATGCCCTGCCGCGAGCCCGTGCTGATCCTGGGCGAACCCGGGACCGGCAAGGAGCGCGTCGCGCGCACGCTGCACTACAGCGGCGTCACGACCGGCGCCTTCCTGCACCTGCGCTGCGTGGGCGTGTCGCCCGAGAGCCTGGAAGTCGAGATCTTCGGCAGCGCGCGCAACGGCGCCCAGGGCCAGCTGCACGACCGGCCGGGCCTGTTGCACCTCGCCCAGGACGGGATGCTCTACCTGGAGGAGGTCGCCGAGCTGCCGCTGGCGCTGCAGAAACGCCTGCTGCAGTTCCTGCAGACCGGCTCGGCCGTGCGCTGCGGCTCGACGCGGCCCGAGCGCCTGGAGGTGCGCATCGTGGCCTCTACCGCGCGCGAGCTCACGCCGCTGACCCAGTCGGGCGCCTTCCTGACCGAGCTGGCCGAGCGTCTGGCTGCGACGGTCTTCACGCTGCCGCCGCTCGCGGCGCGCAAGGAGGACCTGCAGGAGCTGCTGGGCCACATGCTCGACCGTTTCGGCGCCGACCGCGGCATCCGCGAGATCGCCCCCGAGGCGCTGCGCGTGCTGCACGAGTACCGCTGGCCGCTCAACGTGCGCGAGCTCGAGGACTTCCTCGAGCGTGCCTGCGCCTCGGCCGCCCGGCGCGGTCGCGACGGCATGCTGCGCATCGAGGACCTGCCGCACGAGCTGCAGCAGCTCGCCGATGAGCTCCCGCCCTGCGACCTGGTGCCCATGCGGCGTCCAGACAACGAGCGCGTCGAGGGCACGCACACGGCCGGCACGGGCCTGCGCGCCACCGAGCCGCGCGGCGTGCTGAACGTGCCCAGCTACCGCGAGCTGCGGCCCTGGGATATCACCGACGAGGATCCGGTCAGCCTGGACCTGTACGAGAAGAAGGCGCTGCTGCGTGCGCTCTCGGTCGTCGACGGGGACAAGCTTGCGGCGGCCAAGCTGCTCAAGCTCGGCAAGAGCACGATGTACCGCAAGCTGAAGCGCTTCGGGATCCCCTGAGATCGGCTGCGGCGCGCAGCATCGCAGCCGAGCGCAGGCCTCTCAGCGCTGCCACTCGAGCGCGTCGCCGACCAGCGCGAAGCCGCTCTCGCCCTGCGCCTCGGGGTTGAGCAGGCGCACCTCGATGCGCGCCACCTCCTCGGGGATGCGCCAGCGCAGCAGTTCGACGTGGCGCTCGCCGGGGTCGCCCAGCAAGAGGCCCGAGCGCGCGACCACGGCGTGCTCGGAGGTCTCGCCGGTTGGCCGCACCCAGGCCGGCTTGCCGCTGCGGGTCCAGGTGCGCACCGAGAGGTCGGCCAGCTGCTCGGCGCGCCCGCCGTGCACGTGCAGCACGAGCTCACCCTCGCGCACGTCGAGCTGCAGCTCCGGCCGGTTGTGCAGGCGCTTGTTGCAGAGCAGGAAGAAGGGCTCCATGCGCGGCTGGATCGGCCCGCGCACGTAGCCCTGCACGGGCACCGTCATCAGCTCGTAGTCCTCGAAGGCCTGCTCGAGCGCCTGGCTGCGGCCGGCCTCGCTGCCGCGGATGTCGAGTTCGCTGGTCCACTCGGCTGCCAGCTCCGCGCGGCTCGGCGCACGTCCGGATCCGTCCACGCGCGGGATGACGTAGTCGGGCTGCTCGGCCAGCGCGGCCAGCGCATCGCCCCGGCCGCGGCGGGTCCAGGCGCCGCGCGCGGCCTGGCCCGGGGCCTGGTTCGTGCGCCCGAGCAGGTCGCGCACCTCCATGCGCGAGAGGTAGCCGATCGAAGCGGGCCAGGGCGAGAGCACGGTTGCTGCCGAGTCGATGTGGTCGCGCAGGAAGATGCCCGCGGCGCGCAGGTGGTTCGTGTTGCGGATCTCCTCCATCAGCCCCGCGCGCGCCAGCGGCTCGGCGTAGCCCGCGCGCGCGCTGGCGTCGGTGCGCATCCAGGCGCGCAGCGAGCTGCCGACGTGCAGCGGTCCGAGGTCGCCCGGCTCCTTGCTCGCCAGCCCGGAGAGCAGCAGCACTCCGAACAGGCCCGCGAGCCCCGCGCGGCGCAGGAGCATGCGCGCATCGAGCATCTCGATCAGCGTCTCCTGCAGGGCCAGGAACAGGAACGGCAGCGCGGGCAGGAAAGCCTGGCCGAAGGGCAGCGGCGAGCGCCCGCCCAGCACCACCAGTCCGGTCACGGCCGCGGCCATGACCAGTGCGCGCCAGCCCAGCGCGCTCAGCTTCCCGCGCGCGATGCAGACGAGCGTGAAGACGAGCAGCAGCGGGCTGGGTGCGATGCGCACGAAGTCGAGCAGCGCGCGCCAGCCCTCGCTGGCCTGGCCCGGGTCCGGCTCGACCAGCGCGCGCAGCGTGGGATGCCAGGCCGAACCGGAGGCGTTCTTCCAGGCCAGCGTCTCGATCAGGAACGCGCACCAGGCGACTCCGAAGGGCAACCACAGCTTCCAGCCGCGCAGTGCCGAGCCGGGCGCGCAGGAGAGCAGCAGCAGCAGCAGCGCGAAGAGCATCCCGTCCGCGCGCGCGAGCACCAGCGTGACCAGCGCTACGCCCAGGCGCATTGGCCAGCCGCGCTCGAGCGCCCAGAATGCCGCCAGCAGGCAGAAGGTCAGCAGTGCGTCCTCCATCCCGCTGCCGCAGGCCGCGGCCACCGTCCCGCTGGACACGAACAGGAGCGGCGCGATCAGGCCCGCGCTGCGCTTGGGCCGGAAGCGCGAGAGCGCGATCACCGTCAGCAGGCCCGAGACGATCGCCAGCGACTGGCAGCAGTAGTTGACCCAGTTCGTGAACTTGTCGCCCACGGCCGCGACGCCGATCCAGAGCAGCGAGGTGCAGCTCTCGATGCCGCCGCCGTCGGGGCCCCACTGCACGTAGCCGTACTGCACCAGGTTGCGGCCCAGGCGGAAGGCCACGTACATCTGCTCGTAGGGGAAGCCCAGGTTCCCGTCGGCGTCCGAGTAGATCGCCAGCACGTGCGCGAGCAGCATGGCCAGGGCCACGAAGAGCGCGATGCTGCGGTTCATCGAGGCGTCAAGCTAGCGCTGGATGCGCAGGATCTCCACCTCGGCCACGGCCGTCGCGACCAGCGCCTCGACCTCGAGCGCGGCCTCGGCGCGCTCGCACAGGGCGAGTTCGCCGCGGATCACCGGGTGGGCGGGCATGAAGACCGTGCAGCAGTCGGGCTCCTGCACGTTGGAGAGCTCGAAGGTCCCGATGCGGCGCGCGAGGGCGATGATCTCGTCCTTGTCGAGCGCGATCAGCGGGCGCAGCACGGCGCGCGAGGCGGCCAATTCGATGCAGCGCAGGTTGTCCAGCGTCTGGCTCGCGACCTGGCCCAGGCTCTCGCCCGTGATCAGGACATCGAAGCCGTCGCGCTCGGCAATGCGCGAGGCGATGCGCTGCATCATGCGCCGGTAGAGGATCGTGCGGTAGGCCTCGGGCGCGCGCTCGCGGATCGCCAGCTGCACCGGCGCGAAGGGCACCACGTACAGGCGCGCGTGCGACTGCCAGCCGGTCAGCGCGGTCGCCAGGGCGATCACCTTCTGCTTCGACGCCTCGCCGATGTAGGGCCAGGAATGGAAGCCGACGAAGCCGACCGCCAGCCCGCGCTTCATCGACATCCAGGCCGCGACGGGCGAGTCGATGCCGCCCGAGAGCAGACACAAGCCGCGCCCCTGCGTTCCGACCGGCAGGCCGCCCGGTCCCTGGATGCGGCGCGCGAAGACGTTGACGCCTTCGGGCCGGATCTCGACGCCCAGCTCGATCGCGGCATCGTCGAGCTGCACGCGCACGTCGTCGATGCCCGCCAGCACGCGCTCGCCGAGGTAGCGGTCGAACTCGACCGAGGTCATCGGGAAGCGCTTGTCGGCGCGCTTGCTGCGCACGCGCATCGTGCGCTCGCGTCCGGGCGCGAGCTGCGCCAGCGCGTCGAGGAACACGGCGCGCGCGAGCTGCGCGATGGCCTCGGGCTCGGGGCGCGAGCGCCAGGCCGGCGAGACCGACTTGACGCCGAAGACGCGTGCGGCGCGCGCGGCGACCTCCTCGGCGCGGCCCTCGGGCGTGACCAGCATTCGCCCGCGCTGGCGCTCGACCGTCACCGGCGTGATCGGCTTGAGCGCGTCCTTCAGGTTGCGCACCAGCGCGCGCTCGAACTCGGGGCGGTTGCCGCCCTTGAGCGCCAGCTCGCCGTAGCGCACCACCACGCGCTCGGGCGCGCCGAGCGTGATCCCGCTCGTGCTCATCGGGCGGACCTCGCGAGCTTCGAGAGTTCCTGGTCGACGGCCTGCAGTGCCGCGAGCACAGCCGCGGGATCGCTGTCCACGCTCGTGCGCGAGAGCGAGACGCGCAGGAAGCGCCGGATCTCGTCGGGGGACAGGCCCAGCGCCGCGAGCGAGGGCGAGAGGCCGCTCTTCGTCGCCTGGCAGGCTGAGCCGGCGCCGGTGACGATGCCGCGCGCCTCGAGGTGGTTGCGGCGGATCTCCGACGCGGGCTCGGGCGCCACCAGGCCCAGGATCGAAGGCACGCGCGCCGCCGGTTCGAGCACGCGCCAGCCACTGAGTCCGGCCAGGAACTGCGCGCGCCAACGCTCGGCCGCGGCGCCGAAACGCGCGCGCTCGCTCTCGGCCAGCTGTGCGGCGAGGCCGAAGCCGACCAGCGCGGCGACGTTCTCGGTGCCCGGCCGCAGGCCGCGCTCCTGGCCGCCGCCGAAGCTGAGCGGCACGAGCGGGGGAGCGCCGGCGAGCACCAGCGCGCCCGCTCCCTGCGGACCGTGCGCCTTGTGCGCAGAGAGCGCCAGGCTGTCGACGCCGAGCGCCGGCAGCGAGAGCTCGAGCTTGCCGAGGGCCTGCACGGCGTCCGTGTGCACGTGCGCGTGCGGCGCGCGCGCGCGCGCCAGGCGGGCCAGCTCGCGCACGGGGTGGATCGCGCCCGACTCGTTGTGCACCAGCAGCTGCGCCACCAGCACGGTGTCCGCGCGCAGCAGCGCCTGCGCGCGCCCGAGGTCGCACGATCCGTCCGCAGCGAGCGGGAGCCAGCTCACCTCGAAGCCCTCGCGTGCCAACGCCAGCGCACTCTCGCGCACGCAGGCGTGCTCGGCAGCGCCGATCACGAGGTGCCGGCCGTGCCGGGCGCGTGCGCGCGCAGCTCCCAGCACGGCCAAGTTGTTGGCTTCGGTCGCGCCGCTGGTGAAGACGACACCCTCGGCGCTCGCACCGCAGGCGCGAGCCACGCGCGCGCGCGCATCGTCGAGCGCCGCGCGCGCCCGCGCGCCCGGCCCCGAGCGCGTCGAGGGGTTGGCCGAGCTCTCGGAGAGCCAGGGCAGCATGGCCTCGCGCACGCGCGGATCGAGCGGCGTCGTGGCAGCGGCGTCGAGCTGGATCAAGTGGGCCATCGGCGACCGGGTAGGGTACCCGATCGCGCGCGCGAGCAGGGTCCGGGGCTCAGTGGCCGCCTGCGAGGGGCACGACCAGCGCGCCGAGCTGGCGGTCCTCGCTCGCGCCGAGCTCGATCTCCTGGCGCACGCTGTTCCCGGCCGCGCGCAGCGTCAGCAGGTAGTGCGCCTTGGGCAGCGCGCGCAGCGCGAACTTGCCCGCAGCGTCGGTCGACTGCGGCAGCCAGACGCGCCCGGGCTCGCCGGCCAGCTCCAATTCGACCAGCGCGCCCTCGACCGGCGTGCGGTCCGGCTCGACCAGCGTCCCCGCGATCGTCCCCAGCGCGAGCTTCAAGGAGAGCTCGCCCGCGCCCTGCTTGTGCGTGAACTCGTGCTGCTCGCCCTCGCCGACGCCGACCAGCAGGTCGGGCCAGCTCCCGCCGCGCGCCCAGGCGGGCAGCACGCGCACGTCGTAGCGCGCCACGATCAGGTCGTCGATCTTGAACGCGCCCTGCGCGTCGCACTCCACGCGGCGCGGGACGGCCGAGTCGATCTGCGTCGGCGCGTCGGGCAGCAGCACGACCTCGAACGCGCTGGCGTCGAAGCCCGCGGGCAGCGCGAGCCGCCCGGCCAGCGGAGCGTGCTCGATCGGCGCGAGCCGCGGCGGCGGGCCGTAGGCCTTCTCGAGCGCGACGACCTGCAGGTTCGTGGACTCGTTCAGCACCAGGTCGAGCGGCTCGAAGCCCAGCGCGAGGACTTTGGCCGGCCAGGGGCCCGCGCCCAGGCTGTCGAACGCGAACCCGCCCAGCCCGTCGGTGTAGGTGAAGCTCGGCTCGTCGCCGCTGCGCACCCACACCAGCGCGCGCTCGAGCACCTCCCCGCTCGGACTCGTGACCTTGCCGACCAGCTTGTGGCCGTGCACGGGCGGCTTGAGCGGCTGGAACGTGGTCGGCGGCGGCCGCCGGATGTTGATCGGCGGGTCGGGCTTGGCCACCAGGCGCTGGATCCCGAAGCCGAGGGCCAGCGCTGCGAGCGTCCCGAGCGGGATCGCCAGCTTGAGAAAGGGCCAGGCGCGCATGAGGCCCAGAGGCTACAGTCGCGCGAGCTCCGCGAGGAGTTCCGCCTGCAGCTCGCGCGCGGGAGCGAACTCGCCGCAGTCGAGCTCGCGCAGCGTGGCCTCGAACTCCTCCAGGCCGGCGCTGCCCGCGCGCCGGTAGCCGACGAGGCGCAGCCCGAGCTGCAGCCGGTCGCAGACGCGCACGAAGCGCGCCTCGCGCGACTGCCCGGCGGCGTGCTCGTCCCAGCGCTCGAGCGCGAGCTTCGAGAGCGGCCCGAGCACGCGCAGCGCGGCACGCTGCTCGGCCGTGCGCTTGGCGCCCTCGGGCAGCAGCTCGCTGGCCGTCCGGGGCAGGTCGCCGAGCAGCGCCTCGGGCGCGTCGTGCACCACGGCCAGGGCCAGCGCGCGCTCGGTCGCGAGCGGCGGCTCGACCCTCGGCCCGAGCGCCAGGACGAGCTCGCAGGTGCCGAGGATGTGGCCGGCGATGCTCTCCGGCCGGGCGACACCGCGCTGGATCCAGCCGGTGCGGGGCAGGTCCTGCAGGCTCTGCAGGCACAGCAGCGCGTCGAGAAGCGGGGAGCTCATGGAGTTGCGGGTTTGACGGTATCCTGGTCGGACCTCATATTGTCGGGTTTCCTCCCTCTCCTGAAGAGTCTGCCGAGCCCCCACCCATGCTCCTGCGCCTGCGCCGGGCCCTGCCCGCCCCCCAACTCGATGCCATCCTCGCCCTGGCGTCCGAGCTGGGCTACCGCACGAGCTTCCTCGACGAGCGCCGGGAGTTCCTGCGCCTGGAGGGCCAGGGCCGGCCGGACCACCGCTCGCTCTTCAGCGACCTGATCGGGGTCGCCGCCATCCTCGAGTCGGAGAACGCCCGCGAGCTGCACGAGCGCGCGCCCGGCCAGGCCGACACCCCGGTGCGCGTCCACGGGGCGCGTTTCGGCGGCAAGGAGCTCTCGCTCGTCGCCGGCCCCTGCGCGGTCGAGACCTGGCCGCGCCTCTTGGAGATCGCCCGCGCGGTGCGCGCACGCGGCGCGACGCTCCTGCGCGGCGGTGCCTACAAGCCGCGCACCTCGCCCTACTCCTTCCAGGGCCTGGGCGAGGAAGGCCTCGAGCTGCTGGCGCGCGTGCGCGCCGAGACCGGCCTGGGGATCGTGACCGAGGTGCTCGACCCGCGCGACGTGGAGAAGGTCGGCGAGGTCGCCGACATGTACCAGATCGGCGCGCGCAGCATGACCAACGGCCCGCTCTTGACCGAGGTCGGCCGCACGCGCAAGCCCGTGCTGCTGAAGCGCAGCTTCGGCGCGACGGTGCGCGAGTTCGTGATGGCCGCCGAGTTCGTGCTGTGCCAGGGCAACACGCAGGTCGTGCTGTGCGAGCGCGGCGTGCGCAGCTTCGATCGCGTCACGCGCACGCTGCTCGACGTGGGCGCGATCGCCTACCTGAAGCAGGCGACGCACCTGCCGGTGATCGCCGACCCGAGCCACGCGGCCGGCCGCGCCGACCTCGTGCGTGCGCTCGCGCGGGCCGGCATCGGCGCCGGGGCGGACGGGCTGATGCTCGAGGTGCACACCGAGCTCAGCGAGGTGCACTCCGACGGCGAACAGGCGATCACGCCCGAGGTCTTCGGCGAGATCGCGCGCGACACGGCGGCGATCGCGGCGCTCGACGGCCGGCGGCTCGTGCACTTCGAGCTCAGCAAGGCCCTGGCTTCATGAGGAAGCGCACCATCGCGGGCAACTGGAAGATGAACCTCGAGCGCAAGAGCGCGCTGGAGCTCGTCGCCCGGCTGCGCGAGCGCGCCGGCGCGCGCGAGGACCTCGACCTCTCCGTCTTCCCGCCCTTCGTCTACCTCGAGCCGGTCGTGCGCGCGCTCGACGGCTCGCGCATCAAGGTCGGGGCGCAGAACTGCTGCGACGCGGCGAGCGGTGCGTTCACGGGCGAGGTCAGCGCCGCGATGCTGGTCGACGTCGGCGCGCGCAGCGTGATCGTCGGCCACTCCGAGCGCCGGCAGCGCTACGGCGAGAGCGACGGCCTGGCCAATGCCAAGCTGCTGTGTGCGCTGGCGGCGGGCCTGGAGGTGATCCTGTGCGTCGGCGAGACGCTCGAGGAGCGCAACCAGAAGCAGACCGAGAAGGTCATCGGCCGGCAGCTCACCGCGGGCCTGAAGGGCGTTGCGTCGCGCGACCTCGGGCGCCTGACGGTCGCCTACGAGCCCGTTTGGGCCATCGGCACGGGCGTCAACGCCACGCCCCAGCAGGCCAGCGCCGCCCACGCCTACCTGCGCGGGGTCTTCGCCGGCCTGTACCAGGACAGCCTGGCCGAGCGCCTGCGCATCCAGTACGGGGGCAGCGTCAAGCCCGACAACGCGCGCGAGATCCTCGCCGCGGGCGATGTCGACGGCTGCCTCGTCGGGGGCGCATCGATCCAGGCCGAAAGTTTTCTCGGCATCCTCGAGTCCCGTTAGAGTCTCCTACCGCCATGTTGGACCTACTCAGCACCCTCCTCTACATCCTCTTCGTCCTCTCGGCCATCGTGCTGGTCGTCGTGATCCTGCTCCAGGAAGGCAAGGGCGGCGGCCTGACCGGCGCGCTCGGCACCGAAGGCCAGCAGACCTTCGGCGTGGGCACGAAGGGCATCAACCAGTTCACCGGCTGGACCTGCGCGATCTTCCTCGCTCTGTGCGCTGGGCATCCACATGGCCAACCGCGCCGGGATCAACCACTCGGTCGTCAAGGAGAGCGCGCTGCCCGCGGGCTCCAGCCTGGGCACGACCCCGCCTGCGGAGAACAGCACTCCGACTCCGCCGCCCGCCGAAGGTGGCGGCGAGAAGCCCAAGTAGCGCCTCGGCCATGCTGGACGAGAAGCAGGTACTGGAGCTCTTCCGCTCCTCGGGCGCGCTGCTCGAGGGGCACTTCGAACTCTCCTCGGGGCTGCACAGCGAGCGCTACTTCCAGTGCGCGCTGATCCTCGAGGATCCCCGGCGCGCGGAGCAGCTCGCGCAGGCGCTGGCGGTGAAGCTGCGTGCGCGCGATCCCAAGCCCTACGACCTCGTGATCGGGCCCGCGCTCGGCGCGGTGATCTGGGCCCACGAGGTGGCGCGCGCGCTGGGCTCGCGCTGCCAGTTCAGCGAGCGCACGGACGGCAAGATGAGCCTGCGCCGCGGCTTCCGCGTCGAGCCGGGCGAGCGCGTGCTGGTGGTCGAGGACGTGATCACGACCGGCGGCTCGGCGCGCGAGGTGATCGAGGTCCTGAAGAGCTTCGACGTCGCCACGGCGGCGGTCGGCGGCATCGTCAACCGCTCGGGCGGCAATCCCTTCGCGAAGGACGGGCTCGAGCTGACGACGCTGTGCGCGCTGACGGTCAACACCTGGAAGCCCGAGGAGTGCCCGCTGTGCAAGGCGGGCGGCAAGGCGATCAAGCCCGGGAGCCGCCCCGAAGCCGGCCTGAGCCGCATGGCCACGCTGCGCTCGATGACCGGGTTCGGCGCCGCGACGAGCTTCGAGGCCGATGTGCAGGTGCGCGTCGAGGTGCGCTCGGTCAACCACCGCTACCTGCAGCTCAAGGTCAAGCTGCCGCCCGACCTCTCGGCCTTCGAGAGCGACATCGAGGCCGCCGTGCGCAAGGCGCTCGAGCGCGGCGCGGTCACGCTCTTCGGTCTCGGTCGAGGCCGGCGCCTCGCCCGCCGTGCGCATCGACCGCGAGCTGGCGCAGCTACTACCTGACCGAGCTCCAGGCCCTGGCGGACGAGCTCGGGCTCGACGGACACGCCGCGCCTGGAGACGATCCTCGCGCTGCCGGGCGTGGTCGGCACGCAGGCCGACTCGCGGCCTGCGCGAGCGCGAGGCGCGCCTGCTGCGCTCGGCCGTGCGACGAGGCGCTCGCGGAGCTCGTGCGCATGCGCGAGCGCGAGGGCGCGTCGCTGGAGGCCGACCTGCGCGCCAACGCCGCGGCCGTCGCGAAGGAGGCCGCGCGCATCGGGAAGCGCA
Organism: uncultured Planctomycetota bacterium; assembly: GCA_963829015.1. Lineage (GTDB taxonomy): Bacteria > Planctomycetota > UBA1135 > UBA1135 > JADJLZ01. The sequence continues at coordinate 1,315,891 of CAWHGR010000003.1, forward strand.
TGCCCAAGGTCGTGCGCGAGCACCACAAGAAGCTGCGCCAGCGCGTGCAGGAGCTGCTCGGCGGCCAGTCGAAGCTCGGCCCGGCCGAGCTGCCGCGCGAGCTGGCGCTGCTGGCCGACCGCATGGACGTGGGCGAGGAGCTCGCGCGCCTCTCGAGCCACCTCGGCCAGTGGTCGGAGCTGCTCGACGAAGGGCGGCGCGATCGGGCGCCAGCTCGACTTCCTGGTGCAGGAGCTGCTGCGCGAGGCCAACACGATCGGCTCGAAGTGCAACGACGCCGACGGTCGCGCACTCCGTGGTCGAGGTCAAGACGCGCATCGAGCGCCTGCGCGAGCAGGTGCAGAACGTGGAGTAGAGCGTGGGCGAGCGCGGACGCATGGTCGTGATCTCCGGGCCTTCGGGCTCGGGCAAGAGCACGATCTGCAAGCGCCTGCTGCAGGACCCGCGCGTGTGCTTCTCGGTCTCGGCCACCACGCGCAAGATGCGTCCGGGCGAGGTCGACGGGCGCGACTACCACTTCCTCTCCGTGGACGAATTCCGCCAGCGCATCGCGCGCGGCGAGTTCATCGAGCACGCCGAGGTCTACGGCAACCTCTACGGCACGCTGCGCCAGCCGCTGGAGCAGGCGCATCGCGACGGGCAAGCTCTACCTGCTCGAGATCGACGTGCAGGGCGCGCTGCAGCTCAAGGCGCTGGGCGAGCCGGGCCAGTACATCTTCATCGCGCCGCCGGACTTCGAGGAGCTGCGCCGCCGGCTGATCAAGCGCAACACCGAGACGCCCGAGGTGCTCGAGCGGCGGCTGCACAAGGCCGAGGACGAGTACCGCGAGCGCGTGAAGTACGATCACGTCGTCGTGAACGACGAACTCGAGCGCGCGGTGGCCGAGGTGCGCGGCCTGATCGGGCTCGACAAGCCGCATGGCGAAAGGACGCTGAACATGGCCAGGATCCTCCTCGGTTGCGGTGCTTCGGTCGCGCTCTACAAGGCCTGCGATCTCGCCAGCAAGCTCACGCAGGCCGGCCACCAGGTGCGCGCGGTGCTGACGCCGCAGCGCGGCCAAGCTCGTCAGCCCGCAGCTCTTCGAGGCCGTCTGCGGCGAGCCCGCGCAGGTGGACGAGTTCGGCGAGCACGCGCCGCGGCGCGATGGACCACATCGAGCTCGCCAAGTGGGGCGAGCTCCTGCTCGTGGCGCCCGCCAGCGCGGGCCTCGTCGCGCGCCTCGCGCACGGTCTCGCGGACGACCTGCTGGGCACCGTCGCGCTGGCGCTCGACGCCGAAGGCGCCCGCGCATCCTCTGTCCGGCGATGAACCCGAACATGCTCGAGTCGCGCCCGGTGCAGCGCAATCTCGTCACGCTGCGCGAGGACGGCTGGGAGATCCTCGAGCCCGAGGCGGGCCACATGGCCTGCGGCGACGAGGGCAAGGGCCGCCTGGCGGACCCGCAGCGCATCGTCGAGCGCGTGGCGCAGCGCCTCGCGCGTTGAGCTCCGCTCAACCCGCCTTGCGCGCGCGCTCGGCGAGCCGCTCGGCGCCGCGAATCAGCGCGCGCGGCACGCGCCAGCCCGAGAGCCGCCGGTCGAGCTCCTCGTCGTCGGCGCCGACCACCAGTCCGAGCTCGCGCTGGCACTGCTCGAGCGCGAAGTACTCGGGGAATTCCTCGACCTCGACTCTCGCGACGCGCTCCCCGGCGTAGAGCCAGCGTTCGTTCGGCAGGCTCTCGCCGCCGCCCGGACCGGGCGGGAAGGGCTGGTAGCGGCCTTCGCTCTCGAGGATGTGCACCATCGAGAGCGCGGCCAGCAGCGAGAGGCTCTCGAGCTCCTCGCGCGGCGTGGCGCTCTGCTGCACGCGGTCCTGGAGCCTGGCGAGCGTGCTGTCGAACGGTGCGTGAGCGGCCGGGGCGCGCGGGGCCTCGGCGCGGGCGGGGGAGAAGAGACCGAAGGCCAGGGCGGCGAGGGCGGCGAGGAAGCGGTCCATGAGACAGGGTCCGGCGGGGGCGGGAGCGGGCGAAGGCGGCTACACTCGGCCCCCCGATGGCGCGCTCCAAGCCCCGAAATCCGCCTTTGCGGGTGCTGGTGACGGCCGGTCCGACGCGCGAGCACGTCGACCCGGTGCGCTTTCTTTCCAACGAGTCCTCGGGGCGCATGGGCTTTGCCCTGGCGGATGCCGCCGCACGCGCCGGGCACGCCGTGACGCTCGTGGCCGGGCCCGTGGAGCTGCCGACGCCGGTCGGGGTGGAAAGGATCGACGTCGAGAGCGCGCGGGAGATGCTCGCGGCCTGCCGCAAGGCGTTCCGGCGCGCGGATCTGCTCGTCATGGCGGCCGCGGTGGCCGATTGGCGGCCCGCGCGGGCCCTCTCCGGCAAGTGGCGCGCGAAGGATGGCGGCGCCCGCCGTGCGACGCTGGCTCTCGTGCGCAATCCGGACATCCTCGCCACGCTGGCGGCGCGCAAGGGCCGGCGCATCGTGTGCGGCTTCGCGCTCGAGACCGGAGCGGGCGAGCGCCGCGCGCGGGCCAAGCTCGTGCGCAAGGGTCTCGACGTCATCGTGCTCAACGACGCCTCGGTGTTGCGCTCCCACAGCACGCGCGTGCAGCTCCTCGGCCGGGATGGCCGCCATGTGGAGTTCGCCGGACCCAAGACGCGCGTCGCCCGGGATCTCGTGCGGGCGCTGCGAACGCCTGGTCCGGAGCTAGGAAGTCCTTTCCGGGCCGGCTCCAGGCGCGTTTCCACGCCCGGGCGGAGCACGATTGGCACGGGAGGCGCCTTGGAATCGCCCTCGCGAATTGGTATCCCCGCTCGCTGGGCCGCGAGGGGACAGTCGCGCGGCCGCGAACGCCGGCGCGGGTCGCCGGTGCAACCGACCACATTCGATGGGACGCAAGCGACGCGCATCTGACGAGCCCGCCGGGCAACCGCACGGCGGCCTGACGTCGAGGATCAAGAGCTTCTTCTTCGGCCGCGAGGTCGACGAGGGGACGGCGGAACGCCTGCGCGAGATCAAGGGCATCGCGCTCGTGGGCTTCGCGCTGTTCTTGTTCGTCTCCCTGCTGAGCTTCTACGCGCCCTACGGCGACCCCGGCTCACGCGGCTGGAACTGGGGCGGCCAGCTCGGGTTCTACCTGGCGCGCCTGCTGCACTCGGGCTTCGGGCTCTCCTCGTTCTTCCTCGGCCTGCTGCTCCTGACCTGGGGCTGCGTGATGGTCGCCGGACGGCGGGTCCCGCTCGTCTCGCTGCGCGTCTTCGGCGGCGCGACGTTCGTCGTCTCGACCGCCTATCTGCTGCACTTCGTCTTCGACCCGGAGGGCGACTCGGCCTTCGGAGCGCACCTGCCCTACGGCTGCGGTGGCTACCTGGCCTCGGCCTCGACGCCCTTCTTCATCGCGAAGTTCGGCGGCCCGGGTTTCTTCATCCTGCTGCTGCTGCTGACGCTGACCTCGTTCCTGCTGGCGACAGAGCTCGGGTTCTACGCGGCGCTGCAGGGCTTCCGCGGCTGGCTGGCCAAGCGCAAGGAAGAGCGCGGGCAAGGCCTGTTCGCCGCCGTCAGCGGCCATCTCGGGACCGTCTTCCAGGCCGCCTGGAACTTCATCCGCGGCGCGGAGCTGCAGCCGGCCGTGCAAGGAGCCGGTGGCGGGGTCGCGCTCGAGGAGCCGCGCCAGGCGATCCGGCGCACGGAGCGCGTGGCTGTCGCCGAGGAAGCCGAGGAGATTGCCGAGGAAGAGGAGGACGAGGAAGAGAACGAGAACGAGAACGAGTACGACGGCCTCTCCGACCGCGACGATCCGACCAAGGCCAAGCGCGGCGAGTTCGACGAGGACGAACTCGAGGACGACTACGAGCAGGAAGTCGCCGACGAGGAGTTCGAGGAGCTGCCCGAGGAGCCCGACCCCGTCGTGCCGGTGGCGGTCAAGGCGGTCAACACCAAGATCGCCAAGGAGCCCGTCTTCGACCCGCCGACACCTCCGCCCGGGCCGTGGAAGCTGCCGCCGGTCGAGCTCTTGATCCGGCCCGAGAGCGTCGGCGCGCACGACGAGAACTTCGTCAACGACTGCGCCGCCAAGCTGGAACAGACGCTCAAGAGCTTCCGCATCGACGCCAACGTCGTCGGCGCGCAGGTCGGGCCGGCGGTGACGCTCTTCGAGCTGACGGTGGCGCAGGGCACGCGCATGAACAAGGTCACGCCGCTCTCGCCCGAGATCGCCGGCGTGCTGCGCGCCCAGAGCGTGCGCATCATCGCCCCGATCCCCGGCCGCGAGACGATCGGCATCGAGGTCCCGAACAAGAAGCGCCGCACCGTGCGCATCAGCGAGCTCGTCGTCGCGCGCGCCTACGATCCGAAGCAGATGGCGCTGCCGCTGTTCCTCGGCATGGACGCCGAGGGCACGCCGGTGGTCGAGGACCTGGCGCGCATGCCGCACCTGCTGATCGCCGGCACCACCGGCTCGGGCAAGTCGGTCTGCATCAACTCGATCCTGGCGAGCCTGCTGCTCACGCGCTCGCCGCACGACGTCAAGATGATCCTGGTCGACCCCAAGATGGTCGAGCTGCAGACCTTCGCGACCGTGCCGCACCTGATGTGCCCGGTCGTGACCGACGCGCGCACCGCGACGCAGGTGCTGCTCTGGGTCGATCGAGAAGATGGAGGGCCGCTACGAGCTCTTCAAGGACGCCGGCGTCAAGAACATCAAGGGCTACAACGCGCTCGGCGAGGAAGAGCTCAAGAAGCGCCTGGGCGACGAACTTCGACGAGGCGCGCACGCCGCGCCACGTGCCCTACATCGTCATCGTCGTCGACGAGATGGCCGACCTGATGATGACGGCCAAGAAGGAGGCCGAGCTGGCCATCACGCGCCTGGCGCAGAAGTCGCGCGCGGTCGGCATCCACGTGATCGTCGCCACGCAGCGGCCCTCGACCGACGTGATCACCGGCGTGATCAAGGGCAACCTGCCCACGCGCATCGCGTTCCAGGTCGCCAGCCGCATCGACAGCCGCGTGATCCTGGACGAGATGGGCGCGGAGAAGCTGCTCGGCAACGGCGACATGCTCTTCATGCCGCCGGGCGGGATGAAGATCAAGCGCGTCCAGGGCGCGCTGGTCGAGGACTCGGAGCTCACCACGCTGGTCGACTTCGTCTGCAAGGACTCGGCGCCGAACTTCAGCCAGGAGCTGATCCAGGTCGCCAGCGGTTCGCGCCAGCCGGGCGAAACCTCGGGCTCGATGCCCGACGAGGACGAGCTCTTCGACGACGCGGTGCGCGTGATCCTCAAGACCAAGCGCGGCTCGGCGAGCCTCTTGCAGCGCGCGCTGGGCATCGGCTACACGCGCGCCTCGCGCCTGATCGACATCATGACCGAGCACGGGATCGTCGGACCGCACAAGGGCAGCAAGTCGCGCGAGTTGCTGCTCACGCTCGAGGACTGGGAAAAGATGCACGGGGTCAAGGAGATCCACGCCCCGAAGGATTCCGAGGATGGCGATGAATAAGCGACCCTTCGAATGGAAGCGCGACGGCGGCGGACTGACTCTGTTCGTCGCCGGAGCGTTCGTCTCCGTCCTGATGGTGAAGGCGATCGCCAGCGATCTGCCGCTCGAGCAGCTGAGCGGCACCGCCGCGATCGCCTCGCAGCTGGCGGGCAGCTTCGGGGCCTTCCCCTGGCTGGTCTTCGCCGCGGGCATCGGCTTCCTCGGCGCGCGCTCGTTCGTGACCGCCAGCGAAGCCGGCGCCCTGCGCCACGCGCTCGGCCTGGTGGGCATCACCATCGGGCTCTCGATCCTCTTCGGCGCCTTCAGCGACACCGGCGGCGGGAGGTTCGGCCTGCTGACCGGCGGCAAGGTCGCGCTGCTCACGCACGCCACGCTCGGAGGACTGCTCGGCCTGTGCGTCGCGCTGGCCGCGTCCTGGTTCGCCTGGCTGCGCGAGCCGGGTGCGCTCTACGAGGAGCAGATCCGCTCCTCGATCACCGACCGCGCAGAGGTCGCAGATCCGGGAGTGACCGCGGCAGAGGCTGCGGGACTGATCCCGGAGGAACCGCCGCACGTCCAAGTCCTGGCGCGCAAGTCCAACTACGTCGCGCTCGCGAGCCCTCCACCCTCACCCTATCCCGAAGACGTCCGCCTCAAGGGCCAGGTGCCTGCCGGCGCCCGCCCGATCGCAACCTCGAATGCGGCCCCTGCGTACTCACCCTCGACTCGAATTGCGCCCCAGCAGCACGCCGAGCCTGCCGTGGAGCGCGCCCAGCCCTTCCAGCCTGGCACGGATCTGGCTCCCGCTGCGTCCGCCGCCGCTCCCCTTGCCGAGCCTGCCGTGCGCCCGCTGCGTCCTGTCCCCGCGGGTGCCCAGCCGCTCGCACCCGCGGACGAGGAGCTGACGGAACGCAGCGAGGACTTCGTGCCCGCCGCGGAGACGCGTCCGGACGAGCCGCCCGCGCGCCCGTCGTGGGAGCAGACCGGCCTGGGCGAGGACGACGAGCCGGTGGATGCCTACGGCACGCCGCTCTCGCTGGTCGAGTCGCTGCGCAAGGCGCAGGAGGAGATGATCGCCATCACCGAATCGGCTCCGGCAGAACTGGAGCAGCCGGCCGTCGCCGAAGTCGAGGAAGAACCCGAAGCCTCCGCAGTTGCGCCCCAGGAGCTCGAGCAGGCCGAGATGGTCGAGACCGAGGAGTTCGCGGCCGAGGAGGACGAAGAGGAGTTGGAAGAGGAGTTGGAAGAGGAGTACCTCGAGATCGCCGAGGAGCTCGTCCCGGCGAGCGAGATCGAGGAGCCCGTCGCCGAGGCGAAGGCCATCGCGCAGACGACGATCTTCGACTTCACGGGCGACGAGCAGCCCGGCGTGGAGCTCTTCCCCGAAAGCACCCCCGAGGTGGCCAGCGCACCGGCGGTCATCGAGGAGCCTGTCGCTGACGTGCAGGTCGAGCCCGAGACCGAGCCCGAGCCCGAGACGGAGCCCGAGGACGAAATCGAGATCGAGCAGCTCGGCGAGGAGCCCGAGGTCGTCCTGCAGCCGCAGGCAGCGCCTGCGGACAGGGCCCACAAGCCGCACTCGGTGGACCCGCAGCGCGCGAAACTGCTGGCCGAAGCCGGCTGCCTCTTCGTCGAGCGCGGCCGCGTGGCCGTCTCGATGCTCCAGCGCCAGTACGGAATGGACTTCGACGCGGCCTGCAAGGTCCTCGACGAGCTGCAGGACCTGGGTCTGATCGGGCCGTACCTCGGCGGACAGAGCCGGGATATACTCCTGACCCGCGACCAGTGGCTGGAGAAGGCCGGCGCCATCTAGCCCCGTCCGACTTCGCGAGACCAGAGGGGACCACGGGCACAGGCCGGTGGTCCCTCGGTTTTTGCGGGAACAGAGCCCCACACCTCCCGTGCGCAAGCGCCCGAAGAACTCCGCCCAGAACGTGTCGCTGGTCCACCTGGGCTGCGCGCGCAACCTGATCGACTCCGAGCTGATCCTGGGCCGCATGGCCGAGGAGGGCCTGGTGATCGCGGGCGACCCGGCCGACGCCTCGACCGTGGTCCTGAACACCTGCTCGTTCATCGGGCCGGCGCGCGAGGAGTCGGAGGCCGCGATCCGCGATCTCCTGGCGCGCAAGAAGCAGGGCCAGATCGAGCGCGTGGTGGTCGCCGGCTGCCTGGTGCAGCGCTACAAGCAGGGCCTCGCCGAGCAGTTCCCCGAGGTCGACCTGTTCGCGGAGATCTCGGACTACCGCGCGCTGGCGCGCTCGGTCAAGGCGCTCAGCGAGGGCCAGCCGGGCGTGCCGCGCTACCTCGCCGGGCCGCTCGAGCGCGAACCCGAGCGCGACGGCGCGCGGCTGCTCTCGACGCCCAGCTCGTATGCCTACCTGCGCATCTCGCACGGCTGCGACCACACCTGCAGCTTCTGCGCCATCCCCTCGATCCGCGGCAAGCACCGCTCGAAGAGCCTGGAGGCCGTGCTGGACGAGGCGCGCGAGCTCGTGGCGGCCGGCGTGCGCGAGCTGGTGCTGGTGGCCGAGGATTCGACCGCCTGGGGCCGCGAAGACGGCCGCGAGCTGCCCGATCTGGTCGAGGCGCTGGCGCGGATCGAAGAGCGGCCGCGCATCCGCGTCATGTACGCCTACCCCAACCGCTTCCCCTGGCGCCTGACGGAGCTGATGCGCGAGCACGCGAACGTGCTCTCGTACCTCGACATCCCCGTGCAGCACATCGCCACGCCGATGCTGCGCGCGATGCGCCGCGCCGGCGAAGGCGAGCAGGTGCGCCGCACGCTGACCCGCCTGCGCGAGGAAGTGCCGGGCATCACGCTGCGCACGACGCTGCTCTTGGGCTTCCCGGGCGAGACCGACGCCGACGCGGCCGAGGCGGTCGCGTTCGTGCGCGAGTTCCGCATCGCCCGCCTGGGCGCCTTCACCTGGTCGCCCGAGCAGGGCACGCCGGCCTACGGCCTCGCCTCGCGCGTGCCCGCCGACGTGGCGCAGCGGCGGCTCGCGGCGGTGCTGGCCGCGCGCGACGAGGTGCTCGCCGCCGAGCAGCAGGCCTGGGTCGGCAAGCAGCTCGAGGTCCTCGTGGACGAGAGCCACCCCAACACGCGCAGCGCCGTCGGCCGGGCCGCGATGGACGCGCCCGAGGTGGACCTCGTCGCGCTCGTGCGTGGTTCCGCTGCCCAGCCGGGGGATATCATCCGCGCCGAGGTGGAGTCGCTCGACGCCGAATCGAACCTCGTCTGCCGCGAGGTCCGGAGGCGCTGAGAGCCGGCTCGCCGCCACCCATGGGCGTCTTCCAGCACTGGCCGAATCGCATCACCGCGCTGCGCTTCCTGGGCGCCATGGGGCTGTTCGGGATCTTCGGCTGGCACGGCACGCAGACGGCCGCGCAGGTGAGCGCCGACCGGACGCTGATCGTGTGGGCCTTCTGGCTCTTCCTGCTGACCTCGCTCTCGGACGTGCTCGACGGCTGGCTCGCGCGCCGCGGCAACCACGTCACGGCCTTCGGGCGCATCGCCGATCCATTCGTGGACAAGGTGCTGGTGCTGGGCGCGATGGTCTTCCTGGCCGTGATGCCCTGGTCGCGCGAGTGGTTCCCGGCCTGGATCGTGGTGGTCGTGCTGGCGCGCGAGTTCCTGATGACCGCGCTGCGCGGCTACGTCGAGAGCCAGGGCGGCCAGCTGCCGGCCGACTGGTTCGGCAAGCTCAAGATGTTCGCCCAGTGCATCGCGGTGGGCGTGACCGTGGGCATGTTCGCCTTCGGCTTCGAGGGCGCGAGCTTCGAGTTCTGGTCGCAGGTGGCGCACTTCGCGGTCTGGGCCACGCTGCTCACCTCGGTCGGCTCGTGCATCTCGTACATCGTCAAGACGCGGCGCTTCATCCTCGAGAGCTCGCGATGAACCGGCTCAAGCTGGCACTCGTCTCCTGCGGCTTCCTGGGCTGCGCGCCTGTCGCGCCCGGGACCTTCGGCACGCTCGGCGGCGTGGCCATCGCCTGGGCGCTGGCGCGCACCGGGACGATGTTCGCGGTCTGGGCGCTCGCGGTCTGCGTGCTGCTGTATGCGATCACCGCGCCGCTCGGGACCTGGGCCGAGCAGTACGCCGGCAAGAAGGACCCGGGCATCTTCGTCATGGACGAGGTGATCGGCTACCTGATCACCATCGCCTGGACGCGCGGGCCGAGCCCGTTCGCGCTGGGCGTGGCCTTCTTCGTCTTCCGCTTCTTCGACATCCTCAAGCCGCCGCCCGCGCGGCAGATGGAGCGCATCGGCGGGGGACACGGGATCCTGCTCGACGACGTGATGGCGGGCTTGTGGGGGCTGATCGCGGTGATGCTGCCGCTGCGACTGCTCTTCCCCGACGCAGGCTGGTTCGCCGGGAGCTGAACGCATGGGCACCAGGAAGGGTTCCGAGCACAAGTTCTCCGGCACGCGCCTGGGCGCGCGCTTCTCGATGACCATGAGCGCCGTGCTGGCCGTGGTGATGCTCGCCGCGGGCGCCTTCCTCTACGACCGCGTGATCAAGGCGGCGCAGGACGAGCAGGAGCGCTCGTTCGTCGAGGCGGTCAAGCTGCACGGCGAGGCCCCGCGCGAGTCGATCTTCCAGCCGCTCAAGGACAGCAAGGTCGCGCGCTTCGAGGGCGACAGCATCGAGCGCATCGATGTCGTGCTGGTCAAGGAGAACCAGAAGGGCTGGCTCTACCGTTCCACCGCGACCGAACGCCACAGCACGAAGGACCCCAAGCGCTACGAGAACAACCCCGACTTCGACGACGGCTACGCCGACGGATTCAAGGACGGCCACCAGCTGTTCGTGCCCGACGCGCTGCGCGAGCGCGCGGGCGAGGGTCTCTTGCCGCTGATCCTGGGCGTGACGCTGGCCGTGATCCTGGTCGGCGCCTTCGTGGCCTGGTTCATCGGCGGCACGGTCTCGCACCCGCTGGCGCTGATCGTCGAGGACATCGCGCAGATCGCGCGCGGCAACCTGCGCCACCGCACGCGCGTGCGCGCCGGCGGCGAGATCCAGCTCCTGGCGCGCTCGATCGACCGCATGGCGGTCGAGCTCGAAACGGCCCAGGGCGCGGCGCTGGAGCAGTCGCAGCGCGAGCGCGAGATGGCGCTGGCCGGCGACGTGCGCGAGGCGCTGCTGCCGCAGTCGATCCCGCAGCGCGCGGGCTACCGGATCGCGGCGCTGCACGTCGGCTCGCCCTCCCCGGGCGGCGACTTCCACGACTTCGTCGAGTACGAGGACGGGCGCGTGGGCCTGCTGGTCTGCGACGTCTCGGGCCGCGGCGTGCCGGGCGCGATGATCGGCGCGGTGGCGCGCTCGTACCTGCGCGCCGAGCTGGCGCACTCCGACGACGTGGCACAGGCCTTCGCGCGCGTCAATCGCGAGCTCTCGCGCGACCTGCGGCGCGGGATGTTCGTCAGCGCGCTCTTCGTGCTGGTCGACCCGCGCGAGGGCGTCGCGACCGTGGCCTGCGCGGGCCACAAGCTGGCGCTGGTGCGCTACACGGCCGAGGACAAGAAGATCCGCGTCGTGCACCCCGAGGGCATCGCGCTGGGCTTCGACAAGGGCCCGGTCTTCGAGCGCGCGCTCAAGCCGCAGAAGGTGCCGATCGAGAAGGGCGACCGGCTGGTGCTCGCCACCACCGGCGCCGTGCAGGTCGTCAACGCGGCGGGCGAGGAGCTGGGCGAGAAGGGCTTCTTCCGCCTCGTGCTGCAGTGCTCCAGCAGGCCCACGCCCGCGATGCTCGAGACGCTGCAGCAGGCGCTCGAGGCGCACGCCGGCGGCGTGCCGTTCCCCAACGACATCTCCACCGTGGCGATCTCCCGCGAGGCTTGAGCATGCGCATCGGCGAATTCCAGAAGCGGATCGAGGACATCTACTTCGAGCGCGATTCCAAGCGCGGCCTGGCCGGCACGCACATGTGGTTCAGCGAGGAGGTCGGCGAGCTGACGCGCGCCCTGCGCCGCGACCAGCGCGAGGAGCTCGAGGGCGAGTTCGCCGACGTCTTCGCCTGGCTGGTGAGCCTGGCCTCGATCGCGGGCGTCGACGTCGAGGCCGCGGCACGCAGGAAGTACGAGCAAGGCTGCCCGCGCTGCCACGGCACGCCCTGCCGCTGCCCCTGAGCGGAGGCGCACTCGTGTCGAGGAAGCCCGAGCTCACCGGACTGCTCTTCGAGGAGCCGGAAGCGCAGCACAGCGCCGCGCCCGAGTCCTGCAGCGACTTCTTCGCCGAGGTCGCGATCCAGCGGCCGCTCGACTGCCTGTTCACCTACGCCGTGCCGCTCGCGCTGCGCGCGCGCGTCGAGCCCGGCGTGCGCGTGGCCGTGCCCTTCGGCCACCGGCGCGAAGTGGGCGTCGTGGTCGGCAGCCGCAGCGCCCCGCCCGCGGGTGCACGGCAACTGAAAGCGCTGCACAAGGTGCTCGACGACGAGCCGCTGCTCGACGGTGCGATGCTCGAGCTCACGCGCTGGATCGCGGAGGAGTACGCCTGCTCCTGGGGCGAGGCGCTCTCGGCCGTGCTGCCGACCGCGCTCAAGCGCGAAGCCGGCGCGCGGCAGGTGCTGATGATCCGCCTGCGCGAGGAGCTCGACGAGACGCGCGCGGCGGCGCTGGAAACCTCGCAGCCCAAGCAGTTCCGCATGCTGCGCACGCTGCGCGAGCTCTCCGGCGGGATCGAGCTGCGCGAGCTGTGCCGGCGCCTGAACGTGACCGAGAGCGTGGCGAAGAGCCTGGCGCGCGGCGGCTTCGCCTGGATCGAGCGCGTGGCCTCGCGCAACGACCCGCTGGCGACGAGCAGCGTGGCGCGCCTGCGTCCCGAGGCGCTCACGCGCGAGCAGCTGGCCGCGGTGCGCGAGCTCGAGGCGGCGCTCGCGGCGGGCCAGGGCGGCGCGTTCCTGCTGCAGGGCGTCACCGGCAGCGGCAAGACCGAGGTCTACCTGCGCCTGATCGAGTCGGCCCTGGCGCGCGGCCAGGGCGCGATCGTGATGGTGCCCGAGATCGCGCTCACGCCGCAGACCGTGGGCTGGTTCCGCTCGCGCTTCGGCGAGGTGGCCGTGCTGCACAGCCGCATGACCGACGCGCAGCGGCGCGCGATGTGGCTCTCGGTCAAGCACCGCCGCTCGCGCGTGGTCGTCGGCGCGCGCTCGGCCGTCTTCGCGCCGGTGCCGGAGCTGGGCGTGATCGTGCTGGACGAAGAGCACGAGCCCTCGTTCAAGCAGGAGTCGACGCCGCGCTACCACGCGCGTGCCGTGGCGCTGCGCCGCGCGGCCCAGGCCGGGGCGCTGTGCGTGCTGGGCTCGGCGACGCCTTCGCTGGAGAGCTGGCAGGCGGCCCAGGAGGGCGCGCTGCGGCGCATCGTGCTGAGCGAGCGCGTGCAGGGCCTGCGCATGCCGCCGATCGAGATCGTCGACCTGCGCGGCGAGAAGGGCGACGCGCTCGGCCCGCCACTCTTCTCGCGCCGCCTGCGCGAGCTGGTCGCCGGCGCGCTCGAGCGCGGCGAGCAGGCGATCCTGTTCCAGAACCGGCGCGGCTTCTCGCCCGTCCTGTGGTGTGCCGCCTGCGGCGAGACCGTGCGCTGCGCGCAGTGCGACTCCAACCTGACCTTCCACCGCCGCATCGGACGCGTGGTGTGCCACTCCTGCTGCGAGGAGCTGCCCGTGCCGCGCGCCTGTCCGGCCTGCACGGCGCCCAACCCGCGCCACCTCGGCGCGGGCAGCGAGCGCGTCGAAGTGCTGGTCAAGAAGCTCTTCCCCGCGGCGCGCGTGCTGCGCATGGACTCCGACACGATGGTGCGCCGCGAGGACTACGAAGAGGCGCTCGAGCGCTTCGGCCGCGGCGAGATCGACGTGCTCGTCGGCACGCAGATGATCGCCAAGGGCCTCGATTTCCCGCGCGTGACCGTGGTGGGCGTGGTCAATGCCGACCTGGCGCTGCACCTGCCCGACTTCCGCGCCAGCGAGCGCACCTTCCAGCTCCTGGCGCAGGTCGCCGGCCGCGCCGGCCGCGGCCTGCTCGACGGACGCATCGTGGTGCAGAGCTCGACGCCCGGCCATCCGGCGATCGTCGCGGCGGCGAAGCACGACTACGAGGGCTTCGCCGAGCGAGGCGCGCCTGCGCGGCGAGCTCGGCTACCCGCCGCACGGGCGCCTGCTGCGCGTCGTGCTCGAGGCCGAGGACCCGGGCAAGCTCGACGACGCCGCGCGCGCCTGCGCCGCGCTGCTGCGCACGGCGGTCGGCACGGCCGGTCAGGTGCTCGGTCCGGCCGAGGCGCCGATCGCGCTCCTGCGCGGCCGCCAGCGCAAGCACGTGCTGGTCAAGGCACGCCGCGGCAGCGGAGGCGTCGAGCAGGCGCGCGCGGCCTTGCGCGGGTTCGATCCCGGCCACGCCAAGGTGCGCGTCGCGATCGACGTGGACCCGATGTCGATGCTCTAGCGCCGCGCCGCGACCAGCTCGCGGAAGCGCATGAAGAGGTGCGCGCTGTCCAGCGGCCCGGGCGCGGCCTCGGGGTGGTACTGCACGCTGAACACCGGCAGCTTCTTGTGGCGCATGCCTTCGACCGTGTGGTCGTTCAGGTTGACGTGCGACAACTCGACCTCCTTGGGCAGCGTCTCGATCTCGACCGCGTAGGAGTGGTTCTGGCTGGTGATCTCGACCTTGCCCGTCGCGAGGTCGCGCACCGGATGGTTCGCGCCGTGGTGGCCGAAGGGCATCTTCTTGGTCTTCGCGCCGAAGACGATCGAGAGGATCTGGTGCCCGAGGCAGATGCCGAAGATCGGCTTCTTCGAGACCAGCTCGGAGACGGCATCGATCGCGGGCTTGACCGCGGCCGGATCGCCCGGGCCGTTCGAGAGGAAGACGCACTCGGCGTCCATGCCGAGCACGTCGCTGGCTTTCGTGTGCGTGGGCACGACCGTCACGTCGAAGCCGCAGTGCACCAGGCTGCGCAGGATGTTGCGCTTGGCGCCGAAGTCGTAGGCCACGCAGCGCAGGCGCGGCTTCGCGCTCACGACGGGCATGAGCTCGGGGTACGACTCCTCGTAGGCCTTGCGTCCAGGAGTAGGGTTCCTTGCAGCTCACGCCCGTGGTCAGGTCGCGCTCGTCGGTCGAAGGCATCGCGCGCGCCTTCATGACGCAGCGACTTGGCGTCGCCGTCGATCGTCGAGACGACGCAGCGCTGCGAGCCGCCGGTGCGCACCGTGCGCGTGAGCTTGCGCGTGTCGATCCCGTCGATCGCCACGATCTTGTTGCGCTTGAGCCAGTCGACCAGCGTGGCGTTCGCGCGGTGATTGCTGGCGACGGCCGACATCTCGCGCATCACGAAGGCCTCGGCCCAGCCGCGCGCGCTCTCGGAGTCCTCGTCGGCGACGCCGTAGTTGCCGATCAGCGGGTAGGTCATGATCACGACCTGTCCGGCGTAGGAGGGATCGGTGAGGATCTCGTGGTAGCCGCTCATCGCGGTGTTGAACACGAGGTCGCCGCCCGACTCGCCCTCGGCACCGACGGCGTTGCCCTGCAGCACGAGTCCGTTCTCCAGGGCGATCCAGGCCTTCTTCATGCGCTTCCTTCCGGGATGGGGGACCGGGCCCCGGCGTTGATGCGCGCGGCCATGCACGCCGGCGCCGAATCCGTTGTCGATGTTCACGACCGCGATGCCCGCGGCGCAGGAGTTCAGCATCGCCAGCAGTGCCGCGAGGCCGCCGAAGGACGCACCGTAGCCGACGGAGGTCGGCACGGCGATCACCGGTGCCGCGACCAGGCCGCCGACGACGCTCGGCAGCGCGCCTTCCATGCCGGCCACGACCACCAGGGCGCGCGCCTCGCGCAGGCGCTTGGTGTAGGCCAGCAGGCGATGGATGCCGGCCACGCCGACGTCGTGGATGCGCTCGACGCGCGCGCCCATCAGGCGCGCGCTGATGGCGGCCTCCTCGGCCACCGGCAGGTCCGAGGTCCCCGCGCAGACGACCAGCACCAGGCCTTCCTCTTCGATGCCGCCTTGCGGCTCGACGAAGAGCGTGCGCGAGAGCGGGTCGTGCACGGCGCGCGGGATGCGGCGCCGGACGAATTCGGCCGCCTCGGGGCTGATGCGCGTCACCAGCAGCCGGTCGTGGTGCTCGAGCAGGGCCACGCCGATCTCGAGGATCTGTTCGGGCGACTTGCCGGCGCCGTAGACGACCTCCGGTCCGCCGCAACGCAGCTCGCGCTGCGTGTCGAGCTGCGTGTGCCCGAGATGGCGCACCGGGAAGGCGCTCAAATGCTGCAACGCGCCCTCGACGTCCAGGCGGCCGTCGCGGAGCGCTTCGAGGATCTCGCGCAGTCCGTTCTCACCCAAATCGGGCGGAGACTCTAGCAGTTTTCCTCGCGCCTGTCCTTCAGCGCGGCGAGGCGTCCAGCGCCAGCTCGTCGCGCCTGCCGGCGCAGAGGATCTGGTAAGCCCAGCCCGGCGATCATGGCCGCGTTGTCCGTGCAGTAGGCCGGCGAGGGGAAGATCGCTTCCAGGCCCTCGGCGGCCGCGCGGCGCGTCAGCTCCTGGCGCAGCCGGCGGTTGCAGGCCACGCCCCCGGCCACCAGGATGCGCTGCAATCCCTCGCGCCGGGCCGTGCGCAGGCACTCGTCCGACCAGTGCGTCGACCACTGCCTGCTCGAACGAGGCAGCCACGTCGGCCCGGTCGGGGATCGCCTCGGGGAGCGGCTGCGGTTCGCGCGCGTTCTGGCCCCGGACGTGGTAGAGCACGGCCGTCTTCAGGCCGCTGAACGAGAACGAGGGCGCCGCTTCGCGGCTGCGGTAGGCGGGCAGCTTCAGCGCGCGCGGATTGCCGCTCTCGGCGAGCTTCGAGACGGCCGGGCCGCCCGGATAGCCCAGGCCGAGCAGGAACGCGACCTTGTCGAAGGCCTCGCCGGCGGCGTCGTCGCGGGTCGTGCCGAGCAGCTCGAGCGCGAGCGGCGAGCGGGCGCGGTAGAGAGCCGTGTGACCGCCCGAAACGACCAGTGCCAGCGCCGGATATGCGAGCTCGGCGCGCTCCATGGTCGCCGCGTAGACGTGCGCCTCGATGTGGTGGACTCCCACGAGCGGGATCCCGCGCGGCCAGGCGAGCGCCTTGGCGGCCGACAATCCGACGAGCAGCGAGCCGATCAGGCCCGGCCGCGTCGTGACCGCGATGCCGCCGAGCTGGTCCAGGTTCGTGCCGGACTGCTCCAGCGCCGCGTCGATCACCGGCAGGATCTGCGCCAGGTGCGAACGGCCGGCGATCTCGGGCACGACGCCGCCATAGCTCGCGTGGATGCTCGCTTGGCTGTGGACTACCGACGAGAGGATCTCGCGGCCGTCGCGCACGACGGCGGCGGCGGTCTCGTCGCAGGAGGACTCGATTCCCAGGACCAGGGTGCTCATGGGGGGATGAAACTAGCGCACCGAGGCTGCCTCTGCCGCGCCTGTCTGTCCCTTCGGGTGGACTTCGGCGGGGCGGAGGGCCCCGGACCCGGGATCAACCCAATTCCCTGAGGGAGCGTAACTTGAGAAGTTCAAGGGGGCGGTGCAGGCTGTGGCACGACCTTCGCACCCGGGCGCCGCGCGCCGCGAAGCGCGATCCGGAGGGAATGACCATGAACGCAATCTCGAACCTTGGACTCCTGGCCATACTGCTGTTGCCGTCGACCGCGGCGGGACAAGACCGCCTGGCCACCCTGGCCCAGGCGCAGGAGACCTTCAGCGTGGCCGACACCAACAAGGACGGCAAGCTGAGCCCCGAGGAGCTGGCCGCGCTCAAGCTCCAGCTCACCCGCAGCGACACGCGCGGCGTGGACTTCGATCGCGATGGCTACTGGTCGAAGGACGAGTTCCTGCTCTTCTATCGCCAGCGCCTCCTGGCGGCCAACGTGAAGCCGGCGGCCGATCTCGAAGCCGAGGCGACACGCATCCTGGCCGCCCGCAAGGCGAAGACGGCCGAGCGCGGCCCGCGGCCTGCTTCCGCCGACGGAGGCGTGCTTTCCGAGGCCCTCGACCAGTTGCAGGCCAAGGCCTCTGCGGGCCAGGCCAGCGGGAGCGACTTCGACCGCGTGCGGGACCTGCTCGTCGCGGATGCGCGCGCACAAGACCAGCTCGCCAAGGGGCAGGATCCCCTCGCCGGCGAGCACTCCGACCTGCAGGGGAAGCTGCTGCAGACCATCGAGAGGTTGCGGGCTGCCGCGGCCGCCGGATCGTTCTCGCGCGAGGAGTACCAGGACCTGCGCGCGACGATCGTCAAGCGCGCGCGCAACACGGCCAACGGCACTGCGCCGGCGACGACTCCCAGCACGGATCCGGGCGAGGAAGTGCGCGCCATCGGGCAGGCATTGGCCGAGGCGCTCGACCGGCTCGAGCAGCGCGCCGTGGCGGGCAATGCGACGCGCGAGGACTTCGAGCGCGTGCGCACCCAGCTGATCGCCCGCGCCCGGGCAGCCGCAGCTGGCACGAGCACGCCGGGAGCGGTCGAGCCGGAGCTGCAGAGTCCCTTGCACACCCAGATGATCCAGACGCTCGAGCGGCTGCAGGCCGCCGCCGCATCCGGCAGCTTCTCGCGCGAGGAGTACCTCGCCTTCCGCGAGTCGCTCGTGCGCCGCTTCCGCAATGCGCAGGGCGCGACGGCTGGCGTGTCGCCGACCTCCGCCCCTGCGGCGGGCAATTCCGACCCGCACTCCATCGAGCAGGGATTGTCCGACGCCCTCGATCACCTCGAGCAGCGCGCGGCCGCCGGCGGTGCGACACGCGAGGATTTCCAGGGCGTGCGCGACCAGCTGATCGCGCGCGCGCGTGCGGCCGCCAGGAGCGCTGGCGCGGCTGCACCAGCGGGCGCGGACGCGCAGGCCTCCGTGCAGCGCGAGTTGATGCAGGCGCTCGACCGCCTGGAGGCCGCAGCCCGGCAGGGGAGCTTCTCGCGGGAGGAGTACACCCAGCTGCGCGCATCGATGATCCACCGCGCGCGAGAGAGCGAGCGCGCCGCCCCGGCACCGACAGCCGTCGCCGGCACTGCGTCGGACGAAGCGGGGATGAACCAGGCCGCCGACGAGCTCGAGAAGCGCGTCAACGGCGGCCAGGTCGCGCCGGCCGATTTCGCGAAGCTGCGCGGGCTGATCGCCGACAAGCTCCAGGCCGCGTCGGCCAGGACGGACCCGGCTTCTGTCAACGAGGCGAGCCTGTACCAGAAGCTCGTGCAGTCCCTCGATCGGCTGGAGAAGGCCGCGCAGAACGGCTCGGTCGATCGTCAGGAATTCCAGGCCTTCAGGGACTCGTTCGTCCATCGTGCACGCCAGATCGCGAGCAGCTCACAGCAGGCGAACTCCGCGTCCGGCACGACCTCGGCCGAGCAGGGCTCGAGCGGCAAGCGCGCCGTTACTCCGGTTGCGACTCCCGCAGGAACCCAGTCCCCACCGATCGAGAAGGCCGGCGCGCAACGCGCGGACGGCAAGGCGGACAAGGGGGAGAAGGGGGAGAAGAACGAGTCCAAGCCTGCTCCGCAATCGCGTCCGAAGCCGGGCGCAGGGGATCCCGAGAAGCCGCAACCTCCGCCGCCGCAGCAGCCGCCTCACCGCGCGGGCTGATCCTGGCGCGCAGCGCACACTCGCGAAAAGAAGGCCCCCGAGCTTTGGCTCGGGGGCCTCGTGTTTACGGTATCGTCGGCCCGCGGCTCAAGTCGCCGCGGCAGCGGCCGGAACAAGCGAGTCGAGCGTTCCGTCCCAGGCATAGCCCGAGTCGAAGTTGCCGTCCACGCCCGGGATCAGGACCCGCAGCGGGCGGTCTTCGTCGAGCGTGCAACCCAGTCGAGCGAGTTCGAGCCGGGAGAGCCGCGTTTCGCGGCGCTGGTTCGAGATCTCGGACTGCACGTTGAGGTAGTCGTCGCTCGGCTTCCCGTCCTTCCAGCTGCTGCGGAGCGCGAGCAGTCGTTCCTCCAGGACCTCGATCGCGTCGCTGCGCTCGGAGATCTCGCTGGCGATCGAACGGATCAGGGGGAGGAGATGCTCGGCACCACGTCTGTCGTAGGAACTGCGCTTCATGACTTGACCCTCCTTGGCGGGATCAGTAGCCGGGGCGTGCACAGAATCCGACCATGAATTCCATGACTGGAGAGACCGCCGCTACCTCGGCCAGGGGCGAAACTTGCGACCAGGCAGGAAAAAATCGCCTGGCCCTTTGGGCATCCAGCCGCAGGCCGCGAGCCCGCATTCGTCCGCGCGCGTCGGACGCTACCATGGTCGGACTGTGCAAGCCTCCCCAGGGGGCAGTGCCCGTATGACCCAACCCTTCGTCGAGATCACGCGCCGCGAAGCTTTCTCTGCAGCGCACCGGCTCCATGATCCGCGGCTCTCCGACGAGGAGAACCGGCGCCTGTACGGGGTCTGCAGCACCGACCACGGACACAACTACGCCGTCGAAGTCACCGTGCGTGGCGCCGTCGGCGGTTCGGGGATGGTCATGGACCTGAATCACTTGATGCTGATCCTGCGCGAGGAGCTCATCAGCCAGGTCGACCACAAGCACCTCAACCGCGACGTGCCCTTCCTGCGCGGGATCATCCCGACCGCGGAGAACGTCGCAGTGGCTTTCTGGGGACGGGTCGAGCAGCGCCTGGCGCAGTTCGAATCGTGCCGGCTGCAGCGCGTGCGCGTGTACGAGAGCCGCGAGAACTTCGTCGACTACCACGGGCAGGGCGCGTGAGCACTTCCGACCTCATCCGTCAGCTGTTGCAGAACCTGGGCGAGGACCCGAGTCGCGGCGGTCTCGCGCGCACGCCCGAGCGCGTCGAGCGCTCGCTGGCGGAGCTGACCTCCGGAATGCGCCAGACGCCCGAGGAGGCGGTCGGCAACGGCGTCTTCGAGGAGGACTGCTCCGAGATGGTGCTCGTCAAGGACATCGAGTTCTACAGCCTCTGCGAGCACCACCTGCTGCCGTTCTTCGGCCGGGTGCACGTGGCCTACATCCCCGACAAGAAGATCATCGGGCTGTCGAAGATCCCGCGCATCGTCGACGTCTTCGCCAAGCGCCTGCAGGTGCAGGAGCGCATGACGGTCCAGATCGCCAAGGCGCTCAACGAGATCCTGGCGCCCAAGGGCGTGGGCGTGATGGCCGACGCCTCGCACTTGTGCATGATGATGCGCGGGGTGCAGAAGCAGAACTCCGCCACGATGACGTCCTGCCTGCTGGGCTGCTTCCGCACGGACTTCCGCACGCGCAACGAGTTCCTGGGCCTGGTGCGCAACATCCGCTGAGCGCGGTCAGGCGCGCGGCGGGACCTCGAGGTCGCTGACGTCCTCCGTCGCGGGCGACTTCCAGGCGCGCCAGATCACTTCCGCGACGTCCTCCGGCCGGTTCATCGCCGCACGATTCCAGGTGCCCGGGGCCTTGTCGAAGATGGTCGTGTCCGTCGGCCCGGGGTACACGGTCGAAACGCGGATCTTGTGCGCCGCGAGGTCGAGGCGCAGTGCATCGCCGAAGCCGCGCAGGCCGTACTTGCTCGCGCAGTAGGCCACGTTGCCCGGGAAGGCCTGTCGCGCAGCGACCGAGGCGATGTTGAAGACGTGCGCGCGCCCGCTCTCCAGCAGCGCGTCGAGTGCCTCCGAGGTGACGTAGAACGCGCCGAAGAGGTTGACCTCGAGCTGGCGCTTGAAGCTGGCCAGGTCGAGCTTCTCGAAGGGCTTGATCTCCCACACGCCCGCATTGTTGACCAGCACGTCGATCGCGCCGCCCAGGAACTCGACCGCGCGGTAGACCGCCGCCTCCACCGAGCCGTGATCGGCCACGTTGGCCTGCTGCGCGCGGCCCTTCCCGCCGGCGGCCTCGATTTCGGCCACGACCGCGTCGAGTTCGGCAGAGCCGCGTGCGGCGACGGCCACGTGCGCGCCCTCGCGCGCAAAGCGCAATGCGATCGCCCGGCCGATGCCTCGGCTGCCGCCCGTCACCAGTACCCTCGGCTGCGTCATGTTGGGATCCTTCGAATGCCGCAGGATAGCTGCCCGCTCAGGCTGCGGACACCTTCTCGAGTTCGCCCCGCAGCGCCTGCGGATCCGCGACGGGCGCAGCGCAGGCGTAGTTGCGGCAGACGTAGGCGAGCGCCCCGCGCGGCGGAGGCGGACGATCGCGCAGCAGCGGGATCTGCTCCGGCCTGCTCCGCGCGTGAGTCGCGGCGGCGACGCGACTGGGCAGGAAGTGCGCGCGCAGCTCGCGCAGCAGGGCTTCGAACGAGGACTCGCCCGGCTGTCCGACGAGGACTACTTCCAGCGGCCCGCGCTGGAGGAAGTCGACGGCGATCAGCATCTGGCTGAAGGCCGCCGGGTAGCGGTTGAGCAGCTCGGCCTGCGCCAGGATCGTGCGCTGCGCCTTGTGCGCCAGCTCGGCGGCGCCCGTCAGCTCGGCCAGGCGCAGGAGGTTCAGCGCGTGCACCGCGTTGCCCGAGGGCAGCGCCCCGTCCTGCGGACTCTTGAGCCGCGCGATCAGGTCGTCTTGTCCGGCGGCCGTGGTGAAGAAGCCGTCGTGCTCGCGATCGGCGAAGCGCGCCTCGACCTCCTGCTCCAGCAGGCCGGCGCGCTCGAGCCAGGCGGGATCGAAGTCCGTCTCGTACAGGTCGAGCAGGCCCTGGATCAGGAACACGTGGTCGTCGAGCCCCGCGGACAGGTGTGCCCGTCCAGCGCGCGAGGTCGCGAGCAGGCGGCCGTCTGCGTCGCGCATCGAGTTCCAGACGAACTCGGCCGCGCGGCGCGCTGCCTCGGCATAGCGCGGCTGGCCGAGCACCTGCGCGGCCTGCGCCAGGGCCGAGAGCGCCAGTCCGTTCCAGGCCGCGAGCACCTTGTCGTCGGTCCCCGGCGCCACGCGGGCACTGCGCGCCTCGAACAGCCGCGTGCGCGCCGCCGACATCGACGCCACAAGCGTGCCGGGTTCCACGCCGAGCCGCGCCGCGATCCGCTCGGGCGGATCGGGCCGCGAGAGCACGCTCGCCCCGCCCTCGAAGTTCCCGTCCTCGCGCACGCCGAACCAGGCCGCGGCCTGCTCGCCGAGCCGCGCGCCGAGCACGGCCTGCAGCTGCTCGGGCGTCCAGCTGAAGAAGCGCCCTTCCTCGCCCTCGCTGTCGGCGTCCTGCGAACTCGCGAAGCCGCCCTCCGGCGTCGTCATCTCGCGCAGCATCCAGTCGCAAGCGTCGCGCGCCACGGCGGCGAAACGCTCCTCGCGCGTGAGCTGGAAGGCCTCCAGGTAGGCCGGAACCAGCAGCGCGTTGTCGTAGAGCATCTTCTCGAAGTGCGGGACCAGCCACTCGCGGTCGGTGCTGTAGCGGTGGAAGCCGCCGCCGAGCTGGTCGCAGATCCCGCCGCGCGCCATGCGGTCGAGCGTCAGCAGCGCCAGTTCGCGCGCGCGCGGCCTGACCGGTGCGCGTGGCGTGCCGCAGGCACAGGCGCAGATCGAGCGCATGCGGGAACTTCGGCGCCTCCCCGAAGCCGCCCCAGAGCGGATCGAAGGACTGCTGCAGCGCGGCGAGCGAGCGCTCGAGGATGCCCGCGTCGAGCTCCCCGCGGGCGTCGATCCGGCCCTCCTCGGCGATGCGCTCGCGCAGGCGGCGGCCCTGCTCGACGACCCGGCCGCGGTCCTCCTTCCACGCGCGCGAGAGCCCGAGCAGCACCTCGGCGAAGCCGGGCCGGCCCCAGGCGCTGTGCGGCGGGAAGTACGTCCCGCCGTAGAACGGCTCGAGCTCGGGCGTCAGGAACACGCTCATCGGCCAGCCGCCCTGGCCGCTCAGGCTCTGCACGGCCTTCATGTAGATCTCGTCGAGGTCGGGGCGCTCCTCGCGGTCGACCTTGATGTTGACGAAGTGCTCGTTCATCAGGCGCGCGATCTCCGCGCTCTCGAAGGACTCGCGCTCCATCACGTGGCACCAGTGGCAGGCCGAGTAGCCGACCGAGAGGAAGATGGGCTTCTGCTCGCTGCGCGCGCGCTGCAGCGCTTCCGGGCCCCAGGGGATACCAGTCCACCGGGTTGTGCGCGTGCTGCAGCAGGTAGGGGCTCGTCTCGCGCGCGAGTCGGTTGGCGGGGCGTTCGGGCGCGTCGTGCATCGGGAACGAGTCTACAAAGGAAGAGGCCACGCGACGCGCGCGTGGCCTCTCGTTCGCTCGGCGCGGACCGCGACGCGCGCGATCCTCAGCCGCGGCTCAACCGTGGATCACAGCGAGACCGAAAGTCCGAGGGCGAAGATGGAGACGTCGCCCAGGACGTTGTCGGTGGCGAAGGACTTGTACTCGGCCGTCCACTTGATGTCGTGGCCGGAGACGAAGTAGTTGACGCCGACGGACACCTGGTTGCTGTTGTCGAGGTCGTCGAAGTCCTCGTAGCGGACGACGCCTTCCCACATGTCGCTGAAGAGGTAGCTGCCCGTGATGTCCCAGGGCGTGCTGTCGGTGGTCGACAGTCCCGTGCCGTTCTGGTAGGGGTCGATGTCGACGAAGTTGTCCTTGTCGAGGCTGACGATTTCGCCGGCCAGCGAGAAGGGGCCCGAGGTCAGTTCGAGTTCGCCTGCGATCGAGGTCGCGTTCGGGAGGTTCGAGTCGTCGAGGTAGGCGACGCCTGCGGTGAGCGCAGTCGAGTCGCCGGCGCCGTACGCGCCTTCGACCTTGCCCACGCCCCCGCCCATCAGGTTGATGGCGGCCTTGGCGCAGAGCTCGTTTTCCTTGCCCGCGTTGTCCGTGCCGTTCTGGCCGGAGACGGTGACGGTGATCGTGTCGTACGTGAAACCGATCTCGAGGCCGAGGTCACGGTCGTTCCACTCGTGGCCGGAGCCCAGCCACGTGCGATCGAGCAGCACGGTCTTGTTGTCCCCGACGGTCGAGGAGCGCAGGAAGTTGGCCTTGAAGTTGCCGAACTTGCCGGTGACCTGGTCGCCGATCTTGAACTTGGCGTAGGCGTCCTTGAGCGAGGCGGCTCCGCTGGCGAGGTCGAACGACACCTTGTAGGAGTAGTCCGAGCCGGCGTCGCCCGTGATCTCGACGCGGACGTTATCGAGGGAGAAGCCCTGCAGCTTGTGGGTCTCGCCCGTGACTTCCGGATTGTCGACCAGGACGTCGCTCGAAGTCGACCATCGAGTCCGTAGGTACCCGCCCACCTTGGGGCCGGTGGCGTTCTGGGCGGAGAGGCTGGCGTTCAGGTTGTTGATCTCCTGGTCCAGGCTCACCCACCCGTTGTCGGTGGCGAAGGCCGAGGCGCTGACTGCGGTCAGGGCGATGGCACTGTAGACGAGCTTGTTCATGCGGAATGCACTCCAGTGAGTCTGAGTTTGCGGTGAGTGAGAGAAAACGAGTCGTTTCGTCGGGGATGGGGCCCGTGTGTGGCGGGCACTCTGCCGGGCACATCCGGGGGTTTCAAGGCGCCAGTGGCAAATCCTTCGGTCTTTCCGGGTCCGAAGACCCCCGAGGCGCTGCCGCGTCCGGACCCACGCGCATGATTGGGGCGCGTAAGCCCTCGTTGACCATTGCCTTGTGCAATTGCGACCTGGAACTCTGGACCCCGACCCTGCTCCTCGTCTGAATTGCGGCGTCGTATTCCAGGCCGCCCAGGGCTGGGTAATGGACCTCCGCGGTCGTCGCCAGAGGAGCAGCGTCCGCGCTGCCGTTCTCAGGAACTTGCATCCAGAGCGCCGCGCGCGGGTCAGCTGTTCAGGGCCGCGCGTCGTCGCGGGCTCCCCCGGGGCCCAGCAGCGGGGCCAGGAGCCGGTCCGCCGCCGCTATGCGGTCGAGCACCGCCGCCGAAACCTCGATCCCCAGCAGCTCGGCCGCCCGCAGGCGCGCCTCGAGCTCTGAACGTGCCTCGACGGTGTAGTGCAGGTCGTAGTCGGGCCGGGACAGGAAGCGCGGGTCTACCGACCGGACGTGCTCGGTCGAGGCCATGAGGATCTCGTCACGCACCGCGGCCTGCCAGTCCTCTGCGCGAGGGGCGGTGATCTGGAGCACGCGCGCGGCGAGCTCCGCCGCCCCCGCGGCATTCTCGCCCAGCGCGCGTTCGCCGATCGCGAGCAGGACCGTGCGTGCGTGCAGCCGGTCGATGCGCTGGCGCGGGCCGCAGGCTCGCGCCAGCTCCTTCAAGGGGTCGGCCCCGGGCTGCGGTTGCGGTTCGGGCTTCATTCCTCAGTGTGTCTCCGTACGCGCTTCTTCTCCTGTTCGCGGCGCTTGCCTTCCAGGCGCCGCTCGCGCGAACCGCGCGTGGGGCGCGTCGGCCGGCGCGGCGTCTTGGGCCGCAGGGCCTCGCCCAGCAGGCGCGCCAGGCGCGCGAGCCCGGCTTCCTCGTTGCGCTCGCGGCTGGCATGTTCGGTGCAGCGCAGGACGAGTTCGCCGGCGAGCGTCAGGCGCGCGGCGAGGCGCTCGGCCACGAGCTCGCGCTGCCGCTCCGTGAGCGCGCTCGAACTGCCGGGCCGGAAGCGCACGATGGCGCAGGTCTCGGCCTTGTTGACCCGCTGGCCTCCGGGCCCGCCCGAGCGCGTGAATTCGATCTCGATCTCCGCGCGCGGGATGCGAGACTCCGGGTGCGACCCGCAGCGCGCCGGCCTGGACCATCTTCAGCTCGCGGGCGGCTCGAGCCGCCGCAGGTAGGCGAAGGAGAAGATCCCGGTGTGGTGGCCGTCGGAGAAGCGCATCGTCAGCGCGTAGTTCCCGACCAGCGCGAGATCCGCGTGCGTCAGCCCGGCGGGCACGCTCTGCGGATCGAGCATGCGCTCGCCCGTCAGCTCGTTGACGCACTGCGCGCAGGGACACTGACGGCGCAGGAAGGCGGTGGGGAACGAGCTCTTCTGGCCGTCGTCCCACTCGATCTCGACCCGCGCTGGGTCGCTGCGGCGGATCACCTTGGGGTTCGCGCTCGGCATCGGATCCGTGGAGCACTGGAGTGGTGGGCAGGACCGGGATTGAACCGGTGACCCCGTGATTTTCAGTCACGTGCTCTACCAGCTGAGCTACCTGCCCGAATTCGTGGGGCGAGATTATGTCGGGCCCGCCCCGCAGCGTCAACGCAGCAGGATGCCCCGGGCCGCGGCGATGTCGCGCTCGATCTGCGCGCACAGCTCGTCCAGGCCCTGGAAGCGCCGTTCGGCGCGCAAGGCCAGCACGAACTCGAGCTCCACGATCTCCCCGTACAGGTCGCCCTCGAAATCGAGCAGATGCGCCTCGACGCGCAGGCCCGCGTCCGCGCCGCGTTCGAGCGTCGGGCGCACCCCGATGTTGACCACCGCGGGCTGCGCCAGTTCGGTCTGCCGCTGCGCTCGTCGTGCCCAGCAGGCGTACACGCCGTGCGGCGGCAGGAGCTCGTGGTGCGGGTCGAGGTTGGCGGTCGGGAAGCCCAGGCGCCGGCCCAGACCGTCGCCGCGCACGACCTCGCCGTAGACGGCGAAGGGCCGGCCCAGCATCTCGCGCGCGGCCCCCAGATCGCCCAGTTCGACGGCCTCGCGGATCGCGGTGCTCGAGACGGCGCGGCCGCGCACGAGCACCTGCTCGACCACCTCGACCTCGTAGCCCAGTCGCCGCAGCTCCTCGGGCGTGCCGGAGCGCGAGTTGCCGAACTTGCTGTCGAAGCCCAGCACGAAACGCCGCGCGCCCAGGCCGCGCACGAGCACCTCGGCCGCGAACTGCGCCGCGGGCATGGCGCGCAGGCGCTCGTCGAAGCCCAGCACCAGCGTGTGCTCGATGCCCGCGCGACGGAAGAGCTCCAGGCGGTGCTCGAGGCTCGTCAGCGTGCGCGGCGCGCGCCCGAGCAGCAGCTGCTTGGGGTGGTCGCGAAAGGTCACGACCGTCGGCCGCGCCCCGAGCTCTCGCGCGCGCGCGACGTTCGCGCCCAGGATCGCGCGGTGGCCCAGGTGCACGCCGTCGAAGACGCCGATGCTGACCACCGACCCGCTCGGCCGGGGTGCGGGCAGGTCGGCGAGTGTCGGCGTGACGATCAACGCGTCTTCTCGGCTGCGACGCGCTTGAAGCGCGCGACCAGCTCCTCCAGCGCGGCGCGGTTGCGCAGCTTGTCGGCCGGCGACATGCGATCGACGAGCAGCACGCCCTCGAGGTGGTCGTACTCGTGCTGGATGATGCGGCTCTGGAAGCCCGAGTACTCGGCCTCGATCGCGCGCCCCTCGACGTCGAAGGCGCGCACCTTGCAGCGCTCGGGACGGCGGATCTCGGCGTAGATGCCGGGGAACGAGAGGCAGCCCTCGTCGAAGAGCGTCTCGGGGCCGCTGCGCGCGACGATTTCCGGGTTGATCAGCGCCAGCTCGTCCTTGCGCTCGCCGGTCGGATTGAGCACCAGGATGCGGCTCTTCAAGCCGACCTGCGGCGCGGCCAATCCGACGCCCTTGCTCTGCTCCATGCGCTCGAACATCGCGGCCACGATCGCGCGCAGCTCCTCGTCGAAGGCCGCGACCGGCAGCGCCTGCAGGCGCAGCAAGGGGTCGGGGTAGAGGGTCAGGCTGAATTCGAGGGGTTGGCTCATCGTTCGGCGCGTGAAGATAGCCTGCGTTGACGCTCCGTCGGCATCCACGTATCCTTTTCGCCCCGCAATTGGACTTCACCAAGCAGATCCAGAAGGCCGAGGAGGCCGCGCGCCGCCGCAACTACGAC
The DNA here is from genome assembly GCA_963829015.1 of uncultured Planctomycetota bacterium. GTDB lineage: Bacteria > Planctomycetota > UBA1135 > UBA1135 > JADJLZ01. The sequence continues at coordinate 1,343,953 of CAWHGR010000003.1, forward strand.
TTCGCGGTCCAGCTCTACCAGCAGATCCTGGAGATCGATCCCGACCAGGGCGAAGCCCGCGCGGGACTGCGGCAGTCGCTGAAGAAGCGCTGGGACCTGAAGGGCGGCGCGAGCTTCCTGCGCTCGCTCTCCGGCGCGGCGCCGCTGGCGCTGGCCAAGACGCTGCGCAAGACGGGCCAGCGCGAAGCCTGCGTCAAGGCGCTCGAGGGCTACCTGGCCACGAACCCCGTCGACGAGGACGCCAACCTGCTGCTCGGCCAGGTGCTCGAGGAACTCGGCCACACCAAGTCGGCGCGCGCGGTCTACGAGTTCGTGACCGAGGTCGCGCCCAAGAGCCCCGAAGGCTTCAAGCGCGCCGGCGCGATGAGCCAGCGCCTGGGCGAGGCCGAGCGCGCGCTGGAGTACTACGAGAAGGCGCTGGCGATCGACCCGCGCGACCAGCAGGCGATCAAGGCGCGCAAGGACCTCTCGGCCGAGCGCGCGCTCACGCGCTCGAACGCCCCGGGCGTGACGCACAGCCGCGACCAGATCCGCAACAAGAGCGAGGCCCAGGAGCTCGAGCGCACGCAGCACATGCACCGCTCGGACGAGGACCTGCGCGAGCAGGTCGCGCGCCTCGAGCAGCGCTACGCCGACGACAAGAGCCCCGAGCTGATGACGCAGCTCGCGGAGCTGCACGAGAAGCTCAAGGACTACGAGTCGGCGCTGGACTGGACCGAACGCGCGCTTTCGTACCGCAAGGACTCCTTCGAGCTGGCCTGCAAGGCGGGCGACCTGCGCGCGCGGGTGATGAAGAAGAAGATCGCCGAGGCCGGCAAGCGCGGCGACGAGGCGCGCGCCGGCGAGCTCGAGCTCGAACTGCTGCGCTTCGAGGTCGAGGACCACCGCCGGCGCGTGGCGCTGCACCCGGCCGACCCCGCGCTGCGGCTGCAGCTGGGCAAGCGCCTGATGCGCCTCAGCGAGTGGGACGCGGCCATGGCCGAGCTGCAGAAGGGCGTCGCCGACCCGCGCGCCTCGCGCGAGGCGCGCGTGCTGCTGGCGCAGTGCTTCCAGGGCAAGGGCTACACCGACCTGGCGCGCAAGGAATACCTGCGCGTGCTCGAGGGCGTCACGACGCCCGACGAGCGCGCCAAGGAAGTGCTGTACAATCTCGGCGCGATCGCCGAGGCCGAGGGCAATGCGTCCGATGCCCGCGGCTACTATTCGAGGATCTTCGAAACCGACGTCGGCTACCGCGATGTGGCCGCCAAGATGGAACGACTGAAGTAGCGATGGCCCACACCAAGCAAGCACTCAAGCGACACCAGCAGAACCTCAAGGCGCGCGCGCTCAACAAGGCGAAGAGCACCACGATGAAGTCCGCCATCAAGGGCGTGCTCGCCGCCGCCGATTCCGCCGCGGGAGTGGCGAAGCTCCCGGCCGCGATGAAGGCCATCGACAACGCGGCCAAGCACCGCGTGATCCACAAGAACACCGCCGCGCGCTACAAGGCGCGCGTCTCGCGCGCGGTCAACCGCCTGGCCAAGGCCAAGTAGCCGCGGCCCGAGCTGCTGCTCAGTGGCCGTCGGGCGCCGACGGCCAGATGTACGAGCTCTCGTACTGCTGCGCGCGCGCGAGGTCCAGGCGCCGCTTGTCGAGCAGGTCCTGCAGCAGGTCGCGGATCGTCTTCTGCACGCTGGCGGACTTGAAGTCGGGCACCACGGCCGGGCTGCGGCTCACCAGGCGCACGATGCGCCAGCTCTTGAAGTTGCCGTGCGGCGGGATGACCGGCAGGACCTCGTCCGCCTTGGCCCGCGCCACGAGCCGCGCGAGGTCGGGATCGGTTTCCGCCAGGCGCGCCTCGTCCAGCGGCTCGCTCGGCGCCGAGCGGCTGCCCGAGAGCGCGAAGCCGGACTCGGTGTCGAAGTCCGAGGCGCGCGACGCGATGCGCGCGCGGATCGCCGCGGCATTGGACTCGAGCAGCGCCGACCCGCCGACCTTGGCCGGATCGAGCTCGAGGATCTGCAGCACGACCTGGGAGGAGCTGCCGCCGATGCGCGAGACCCGGCTCGGATTGCGCGCGATCTGCCCGTAGGCCAGGCGCAGGGTGCCCGGGCGGACGTAGCGGTCGGCGATGATCTTCTGCTGCTGGTTCGGTCCGCGGCCGGTGCGCGAGGCCTCCCACATCTCGCGCAGCACGTACTTCTCGATCTCGCTGCGCATCTCCGCGGCCGTCTGGCCGATCTGCGCCAGGTAGGCATTGTACTGGTCCGTGCCGCCGCGCGCGTCGATCATGCGCCGCTCGTAGTCGTGCACGCTGCGCTGGATCAGGTTGACGTCGATGCCCATCGACTCGCCGGCCTGCGATCCGACCGCGCCGAGCACGATTTCCCCGCTGAGCTGGTCGCGCGCACGCTTGGGGTCCACGGTCGGGTTCTCGCGCAGGAACTTCGCCATCTGCCGCTGCAGGCCGCGCAGCGTGACGATGTCCTCGTTGATCACGTAGACGATGCCGTCGACGTCCTTCCACTCGCCCTGGGGCGGAGCGGGATCCTGGAGGGCCAGCAGGCTGGCGAGGAGGAACGAGATCATGGCTGCGCGGCGTCGATCTTCGCCGGCGGACGCTCGCGCAGCAAGAGCCCTTCGAACCAGGCCAGCGCGCGCTCCGGCCGGCGTTCGCGCTCGGGCACCACGAGGTGCGCCAGGCCGGCGCGCACCGGGCGCAGCTCGGCGCGCGCGAGGTCCAGGCCCTGCTCGAGCGCGATGCGGTCGCCGTACTCGAGCACGTAGGCATCCCCGCGGAATGCGAGGCGCGTGATCGAGAGCCGCTCCAGCTGCGCCTTGAGGCGGAACAGGCGCACCAGGTCGCGCGCCTCCGCGGGCACGCGCCCGAAGCGGTCGTGCAGCATCTCCAGCGCGCGCGCCTCGTCCGCCAGCCCGTCGATGGCCGAGAGCTGGCGCAGCAGCTCGATGCGCGCGCGCGGGTCGGGCAGCCACTCCTGCGGCAGGAAGGCGCGCACGCCCAGCTCGAGGTCCACGCCGCCCTCCTCGGCGTGCCGCCCGGTCGACAGCTCGATGGAGAGGCCGGCCTGCAGGTTGTCGACGCACTGCTTCAAGAGCCGGCAGTACATGTCGTAGCCCACCGCGCCGATGTGGCCCGACTGCTGCGGGCCGAGGATGTTGCCCGCGCCGCGGATCTCCAGGTCCTTCATCGAGATCTGGAAGCCCGCGCCCAGCTGGTTCAGCTCCTCGAGCGCCTTGAGCCGCTCGCGCGCCTCCTGCGAGAGCGACTTCCACTTCTCGACCAGGAGGTGGCAGCGCGCCTTGTTCTGGCCGCGGCCCACGCGCCCGCGCAGCTGGTGCAGCTCCGAGAGGCCGAAGTGGTCGGCCTGGTCGATCATGATCGTGCCCGCGGCCGGGATGTCGATGCCGCTCTCGATGATCGTCGTGGCCACCAGCACGTCCACCTCGCCGCGCGTGAAGACGTCCATCACGCGCTTCAGCTCGCGCGCGCCCATCTGGCCGTGGCCGATCGCGAAGGAGCACTCGGGCACGAGCCGATTGAGCTGCAGCGCGCGCTGCGCGATCGACTCGACGCGGTTGTGCAGGAAGAAGACCTGCCCGCCGCGGTTCTTCTCGAACAGCAGCGCCGCGCGCAGCTCGTCCTCGTCCTCGACGTAGCCCAGCACCGTCTCGATCTCCTGCCGGCCCTCGGGCGCGACCGTCAGGGCCGAGATGTCGCGCACTCCCGCGAGCGACATGTGCAGCGTGCGCGGGATCGGCGTGGCGGTCAGGGTGAGCACGTCGACGCTCGCGCGCAGCTTCTTGAAGTGCTCCTTGTGCGTCACGCCGAAGCGCTGCTCCTCGTCGACGATCACCAGGCCCAGGCGCGCGAAGTGCACGTCGGAGGAAAGGATGCGATGCGTGCCGATCACCACGTCGATCTCGCCGCGGGAGAGGCGTTCGATCACCGAGCGCTCTTCCTCGCCGCTGACGTAGCGCGAGAGCTCGGCCACCTCGACCGGGAAGTCCGCCATGCGCTCGCGGAAGGTCTCGTAGTGCTGCTGCGCCAGCACGGTCGTGGGCACGAGCACCGCCACCTGCCCGCCGCCGTTGATCACGCGGAAGGCCGCGCGCACCGCCAGCTCGGTCTTGCCGAAGCCGACGTCGCCGCACAAGAGCCGGTCCATCGGGCGCTCGCTGGCGAGATCGGCGCGGATCTCGCGGTCGACCGTGACCTGGTCGACGGTGTCGGCGTAGGGGAAGGCGCCGATCATGTCGCGCACCAGCTCGTCGTCCTCCTTCCAGGGCGCGCGCTTGCCGAGGGCCCGGCGCGCCTGCACTTCGAGCAGCTCGGTGGCGAGGTCGAACAGCGCGCGCTCGACCTTCTCCTTGCGCCGGCGGAAGGCCTGGCCGCCGATCTTGTCCAGCGGCGGAGCGTGCGAGCCGCTGCCGACGAAGCGCTGCACGAGGTCGATGCGCGAGGCCGGCACGAACAGCGCGACGTCCTCGGCGAAGACCAGCTTGAGGTGCTCCTCCTCGCCGCCGCCGCGCTGCAGGCGCTCGAGCCCGGTGAAGCGCGCCACGCCGTGCACGGCGTGCACCACGTGGTCGCCGGGCTTGAGCTCGAAGAAGGACTGGATCGCGCGCACCTTGTGGTGCGCATGCACCTTGGTCGCGGCGCGCCGGCCGAGGATGCCCGCCAGCTCGCGGTGGTTCACCAGCAGCGCCCGCAGGCAGGGGATGCGGAAGCCGCGTGCCAGCGTGCCGATGCGTGTCTCGATGCGCGCGCGCTGCTCGAGCGGCAACTCGGCCAGCAGGCCGCCGAAGCGGTGCGCCTCGGCCTCGTTCTGGCACAGGACCAGCGCGCGCGAGCCGTCCCTGGTGGCCTCGACCAGCGCCGCAGGCGCCTCGCGCATGCCCACGCCCAGCGCCTGCACCGAGCGCGTGTCGAGGTCGCAGACGCGCGCGGGCAGGCTCTGCAGGTCGAGCGTGCGGCAGCCCTCGCGCTGCCCGGCCAGCTGCAGCAGCGCGCGTGCGTGCGAGGCCGACTGGATGCGCAGGCTGGCTTCGCGCTCCTCGATGCGCAGCGGCTCGACGCGCACCCAGACGCAGGAGCGCGCGAGCAGCGCGGGCAGCAGCACGCCGTTGCCGTCCTCGATGCCGCCCGAATCGGCCGCCAGGCACACGCGCGCCTCGGCCAGGCTCTCGACGCTGCGCTGGTCGAGCGGATCGAAGGTGCGCAGCGACTCGATCTCGTCGCCCAGCAGCTCGATGCGCAGGGGCAGTTCGGCCGCGAAGGGGTACAGGTCGAGGATCTCGCCGCGCAGGCTGACCTCGCCCGGCTTCTCCGCCAGCGGCGCGCGCGTGAAGCCCGCTTGCACGAAGCGCGCCAGGAGCTCGCCCGTGTCGACGCGCTGGCCGCGCGCGAGCACGAGGAACTCGCGCTCGAGGTCCGCGGCCGCGGGCACGGGCTGCAGCAGGGCCAGCACGGAGCTCACGATCGCGCGCGGCCGGCGCTCGGGCGGCCCGAGTTGGCGCTGCACGAGTTCGAGGCGCGCGCGCACCTGGTCGGGGTCGGCGCCCGCGGCGCGGCCGCCGAGCGACTCGCGCGCCGGGAAGTGCGCCACCTCCAGGCCGAAGAACTCCAGGTCGTCGCGGAAGGCGGCCGCCTCGGCGTCGGTCGAGGCGATCACCAGCCAGGGTCCGGCCGCGTGGCGCGCGAGGAAGGCCAGCACGAAGGCCTGCGCGGAACCCCACAGGTTCCCGACCGCGAAGGCGCGCCTGGCGTGGAAGGCCTCGACCAGGCGCACCAGCTCGGGCGCGCCGTCGAGTTCGCCGGCACGGAAGGCCGGCTCGGGCTCGGCCAGGCTCATGCTCACGCGCGCTCCCTCTCGCGCAGCACCAGCAGCGCCTCGTGCGCCGCCCAGCTCTCGGCCTCCTTGCGCGTGCGGCCCCAGGCCGAGGGAAAGCGCTCGCCGTGCAGCTCGGCGCAGATCAGGAATGCGCGCGCGTGCGCCTCGCCGCGGCTTTCGAGCAGCGGGTAGTGCGGCAGCTCCTTGGAGAACTGCTGGGCGCGCTGCTGCAGCTCCTGCTTGGGATTGGCGCTGCCGCGCCGCGAACGCGCGCGAGCGAGCGGCTCCTCGAGCGTTGCGAGCGTGAAGGCGCGCGCGGCCTCGAGTCCACCGTCGAGATAGACGGCCCCCAGCAGCGCCTCGTACAGGTTGGCCAGCACCGAGGCCGGCAGCGCGCGCCGGCGCAGGCCCAGGCCGATGCGCGCCGCCGGCTCGAGCTCCAGCGCGCGCGCGGCGCGTGCCAGCGCCGGGCGCGAGACGACGTGCGACTTGAGCTCGGTCAGGTCGCCCTCGGCCAGGTCGGGGTGCGCGCGGAAGAGCTCCTCGGCCACCACCAGGTCGAGCGCCGCGTCGCCCAGGAACTCCAGGCGCTCGTTGTCGGCGCTCGAGCCGGTCGAGGAGTGCGTCAGCGCCAGCTCCAGCAGCGCGGGATCGCGGAACTCGTGCGGCAGGGCGGGCATCGGTGGGCGTCGGCGGTGCGGATGCTGCTTTTCGCGAAGGATCCCCGCAAGCGGCTCCACAGTATAGGCAAGCCATGCATCCCCAAGACGGCTCCCGTGTCGGTCCGGCGATCGAGGTTCGCGGTCTGGTGCGGCGCTTCGGCGCGCGCACGGCCGTGGACGGACTGGATCTCGAGCTGCAGCGCGGCCAGGCGCTGGGCCTGCTCGGGCCCAACGGCGCGGGCAAGACGACCACGATCCGCATCCTCTCCACGCTCTGCGCGCCGAGCGCCGGCAGCGTGCGCGTGCTGGGGCTCGACCCCCAGAGAGAGGCCGCGGCCCTGCGCGCGCGCATCGGCGTCGTGCCGCAGGAGCTGGCGCTCTACGACGCGCTGCGCGCGCGCGAGAACCTCGCCTTCTATGGGCGCATGCACGGCCTCTCCGGGGCGCAACTCGATCGGCGCGTCGACTGGGCGCTCGAGCTCGCGGGCCTGCGCGAGCGCGCGCAGGACCTCGTGCGCACCTACTCCGGCGGCATGAAGCGGCGCCTGAACCTGGTTGCGGCGCTGCTGCACGAGCCCGAGCTCGTCTTCATGGACGAGCCCACCGTGGGCGTCGACCCGCAGTCGCGCAACCACGTCTTCGAGATGGTCGAACGCCTGCACGCCGAGGGGCTGACGCTGGTCTACAGCACGCACCAGCTGGGCGAGGTCGAGCGCCTCTGCGACCGGATCGTGATCCTCGACGCCGGCCGCTCGGTGGCCCAGGGCACGTTGCCCGAGCTGCAGCGCAGCCAGGGCGCGCCGGCCAGGGCCTACGCGCGCGTCGAGCTCGACGGGGAGTCGCGCGCGCGTCTTGCCGGCGCGGGCGTCGCCTTCCGCGTCGAGGAAGAGCTGCCGAACCTCGAGGCTGTCTTCCTGGCGCTCACCGGCCGGGCCCTGCGGGACGAGGAGTGAGGCCATGAAGTTCGCCACGGCCTGGATCCAATGCCAGAAGGACTGGCGCCTCTTCCTGCGCGACCGCACCGGGCTGCTGCTCTCGCTGGCCCTGCCGGTCTTCCTGGCCACGATCTTCGCCGCGGCGATGGGCGGCTTCGGCGGCGGCGGCATGGGTCGCGTGCACCTGCTGGTCGAGGACCTCGACCTGAGCGCGCGCTCGAAAGGCTTCGTGGCCGAGCTCACCCGGAACGCCACGCTGCGCGTCGAGGCCGCACAGGACACGCGCCGGCGCATCGCCGACGGCAAGGCGCCTGCGGCGCTGGTGATCCCGGCCGGCTGGGGCGCCACGCTGGGCACGGCGCAGCAGCTGCAGCTGGTGCTCTACCGCGATCCGGGCGCGACCATCGAGCAGCAGATCCTGGCCGGCGCGCTGCTGCCGGCGCTGCTCGGCTCGGGCGACGAAGAGCTCGCGCGCTCCGTCGCCTTGCACGGCATGAGCGAGCTGGGCTACTCGATCGAGCAGTTCCCGGGCCTGCGCTCGATGTTCGACTCGACCTGGGATGCCTTCGCGAGCTGGGCGCACGAGCACGAGTCGCCGGAGCCGGCGACCGGGAAGGACTCCGGGGACTTCGACTTCGCGAGCTTCGTCCCGCGCGTCGTCGGCATGCGCGTCGAGGACGTGGCCGGCGGCGAGGACGCCTCGCAGAAGGCCGCGATGCAGTCGCACGCGATCTCGGGCATCGCAGTGATGATGCTGCTCTTCGGCCTGGTGGCCGCGGGCGGCACGCTGCTCGAGGAGCACGACCAGGGGACCCTGCAGCGCCTGCGCCTGGCGCCCGAGGGCGGAGCGACGATCCTGCTGGGCAAGTTCCTCTTCACCGCCACGCTGGGCTACGCGCAGATCCTGGTGCTGTTCCTCTACGGCGGGCTGGTCTTCTCGATCCCGGTCTTCCGCGACCCGCTGGCGATCGCGGTGCACTCGCTGGCCGTCGTCATCGCCGCCACGGGCCTGGGGCTGGTGCTGGCGGTCTACGCGCGCAGCCGCAAGCAGCTCGAGGGCTTCTCGACGCTGGTGATCCTGGTGATGAGTGCGCTGGGCGGCAGCTGGTTCCCGCTGATCGCGACGCCCGAGTGGTACCGCAAGCTCGGGCACTTCACGCTCAACGCCTGGGCCATGGACGGCTACCAGGGCATCCTCTGGTACGGCAAGGGACTGTCCGGGATCTGGCTCGAGCTGCTGGTGCTGCTCGCGATCGCACTCGTGACGTCCTGGCTCGCCGCGCGCGGCTGGCAGCGGCGCTTCCTCAGTACGAGTTGAAGCTGCGCTGCGGCGGGTCGAGGCGCGCGCCGCACAGGCGCGCGTGCTCCTGCTCGGCGAAGCGGTCGGTCATGCCTGCGAGGTAGTCGCAGACCGCGCGCTCGAGTCCCACCTCGCGCACCCAGCCGCGGTACCAAGGCGACATCTCGCCAGGCGCCTTGACGTAGGCCTCGAACAATCCGCGCAGCAGCGCGCGCGCGTAGACCGACAGCTCCATCAGGTAGGGATGCTTGTAGAACGTGCGCTGCAGGAAGGCCTGCAGTTCCTGCACCTGCGGCGCGAGCTCGGGCCCGTGGCCGATCAGCATGCGCGGGTGCGCGCGCACCGCGCCCGCGTCGGCGACGCCCGCGGCGGCGATGCGCGCGGCCGAGGCGCGGATCAGGTCGTTGATGCAGGCCTTGATCAGCTGGTTGGCCACGCGCTTCACGCGCAGGCGCGTGTCGTCGGTCGATTCGAGGAAGTCCGGATGGCGCCGCTCGATCGCCGCGCGCGAGGCGCGCCAGAGCGCGGAGCCGCGCTCGAGCTCCTCTTCGCTGAACATGCGCGCGTACAGGCCGTCCTCGATGTCGTGCATGTCGTAGGCGGTGGAGTCGGCGAGATCCACGACCTGCGCCTCGAGGCAGGGATGGCGCGGACGCGCGCCGAATTCCGCCGGCCAGTGCTCGCCGGTCTCGTGCTTGAGCAGCGACTCGCGCAGTTCGCGCGTCAGGTTGAGTCCCGGGTAGTCCGGGCTGCGGCGCTCGAGCACGTCCACCACGCGCAGCACCTGCGCGTTGTGCCGGAAGCCGTCGTGCGCGGCCATGAGCTCGTCCAGCGCGACCTCGCCGCGGTGGCCGAAGGGCGGGTGGCCGATGTCGTGCGCCAGGGCCAGGGCCTCGGCCAGCGCCTCGTTCAGGCGCAGCGCGCTGGCGATGCTGCGTGCGACCTGCGCCACCTCGAGCGAGTGCGAGAGGCGCGTGCGGTAGACGTCGCCCTCGCGGTTGAGGAATACCTGCGTCTTGTACATCAGGCGGCGGAAGGCCGTGCTGTGGACGATGCGGTCGCGATCGCGCTCGAAGGCCGTGCGCAGCTCGTCGTCGGGCTCGGGGTGGGCCCGGCCCTGGCTGCGGGCGCTGAGGCTGGCCCAGGGCGCGAGCTCGCGCGCCTCGCGCGCCTGCTTCGCGCGCCGGTCGATCAGGGTCGGTTCGTCGGTCATGCTTCTGTCGGCGCTGGTCCGGGCCGGAGTGCCAAGGCTATACAATGCCGCAGTCCGCACGGCACGCGCCCATCATGACCCAATCGACGCGCATTCGAAGCCTGGCCCTGGCGCTGCTCGCCGGCTGCGGCTGCGGGCACGACCAGCCGCCCGCGCCCGCCGCGCCGAGCGCGCCGGCCACGATCGCGGGACAGATCGTGCTCTCGGGTGCACTCTCGAGCGCGGGCCGCGGCTCTGTGACCGTCAGCGCCTGGCGCCCGGGCGAGGCCGGCCGTCCGGACGCGCAGCCGCTGCTCTCGCGCACCTACGCGATCGGCGATCCGGACTGGAGCCTGGGCGAGGGCGAGCTGCTGCGCTACTTCGGCCTGTGCGATGCCGACCGCAGTGGCGATCCCGCGCGCGCCCTGCCCGCAGAGCTCGAGCTCGAGGCCTGCTTCGACCCCGACGGCCTGACGAGCACACGCGCAGGGCTCGTGACCGGCAGCGCGCATGCGCGCAACGGGGCGAAGGACGTCCTGATCCGGCTCGCGCCGAAGATCGAGACGGCGCAACCGCCGGGAAGCCGCAAGAAGGGCGGCTAGCGGCGCTTGGCGCACGCCGATCCCTGGTACGTCGAGGCCTTTCGCGAGGGCTATCTGCGTCTGTACCCGCAGCGCGACCTGAGCGCGGCGCGACGCGAGGCGGCCTTCCTCGTCGAACGCGGCCTGCGCGGACGCGTGCTCGACCTGTGCTGCGGGTTCGGGCGGCACACGCTCGCGCTGTGCGAGTCGGGCCTGGACGCGGTCGGCATCGACCTCTCGCCCGAGCTGCTGGCGCACGCGCGCGGCACTGCGGGCTGGGCGCTGCTGCGCGGCCGGCTGCTGCGCGGTGATGCGCGCGCGCTGCCCTTCGCGGACGCGAGCTTCGACTCGCTGGTCAACCTGTTCTCCTCCTTCGGCTACTTCGGCGAGGAAGGCGACAAGTGCGTGCTGCTCGAGATCGCGCGCGTGCTCGCTCCGCGCGGGCTGCTGGTGCTGGACCTGATGAACCCGGCCTTCGTGCGCGCGCGACTCGTGCCCTTCTCGCGCACCGAGCGCGACGGCGCGCTGCTGGTCGAGACGCGCTCGCTGGCCGCGGGCGGCCGGCTGGTGGTGAAAGAGGTCGAGCTGCAGAACGAGTCCGGGCGTCTGCGCTGGCGCGAGGAGGTGCGGCTCTACGAGCCGGCCGAGATCCTGCGCTGGCTCGACGCCGCGGGCCTACGCCAAAGTGCGGCCTGTGGCGACTTCGACGGCTCGCCCCTGAGCGAGGCCTCGCCACGCCAGCTGGTGTTCGCCGAGCGGGTCTGAGTGCGCAGGGCCCCCCCCTGCGCCGCTATACTGCGGGCTTCCGATCCCCCCGTCCGGATCGCCCGCCGACCACCATGCGCAACGACATCACCTTCAGCCCGCTGTGCGAAGAGCTCGCCGACAAGGCGCGCGCGATCGCCGAGAAGCACGTCCGCCCCAACGCCGCCAAGTTCGACAAGCTGCAGGAATACAACTGGGATGCGGCGCGCGCCTGCGCCGCGGCCGGACTCTTCCGCACCTTCATCGCGCCCGAGTTCGGCGGCCTGGGCGCCGGGATCCTGGCGTTGGCGCGCGTCACGGAGGAACTCGCGCGCGCGGACTCCGGTTTCGGCGTCGCCTTCGCGGTCAACGCGCTGGGCTCGTTCCCGATCATCGTGGGCGGGACCGAAGAGCAGAAGCAGCGCTGGCTCCCGGCCATCGCGCGCGGCGAGAAGTTCGTCGCCTTCTGCCTGTCCGAGAAATTCGCCGGTTCCGACGCGCAGGGCCTGTCGGTCAGCGCAGTCGAGGACGGGGACCACTACGTCATCTGCGGCGAGAAGAAGTGGACCACCAACGGCGGCGTGGCCGACATCTACAGCGTCTTCTGCGTCACCGACCCGAGCTCCAAGTCGCGCCGCATCAGCGCGATCGTGGTCGAGAAGGGCACGCCCGGCTTCAGCGTGCAGAAGATCGAGAACAAGATGGGGATCCGCACGGTGCCCGTCGTCGAGACGCACTTCGACCACGTGCGCGTGCCCAAGGCGAACCTGATCGGCGGTCGCCCGGGGATGGGCTTCAAGCACGCGATGATGACACTGGACCTCGCGCGGCCGGGGGTCGCGGCGCAGGCCGTCGGCGCGGCGCAGGGCGCGCTCGATCTGGCGAACGTCTATGCCAACCGCCGCCAGCAGTTCGGCGTCCCGATCAGCAACCACCAGCTGGTGGCCAAGATGCTGGCCGACATGGCGATGAAGACCGAGGCCGCGCGCTGGCTGGTCTATGCTGCCGCAGTGGCAGCCGAAAAAGGCAGCGCCGACAATTCGAAGATGGCCGCGATGGCCAAGTGCTTCGCCACGGACGTCGCCATGGAGGTCGCAACGGACGCCGTACAGGTCTTCGGGGGCTACGGCTTCATGGAGGACTACCCGATCGCCAAGTGCTTCCGGGACGCCAAGATCCTCCAGATCTACGAGGGCACCAACCAGATCCAGCGCCTCGTGATCGCCCGGCACATGGTGAAGGAGCTGGGTGCATTGGAGCACCTCAGGGAGTACATCCCGACCGAGACCCAGAAGAGCTACGGCGGTTCGCCCGTGGCCACCTGAGGAGCCCCTGCACCTAGGGGCAGGGCCGACGTACGTAGAGACCGGGAACCTTTGGGGTGCGAGGGCATCCAAGGACTCGGCGAAGCACGGAACCTGGCAGGCCGTGAGAAAAGTTCGCCCTCGCGTGTCCCCATCCACCGGCCAGGTCCGTACTGGGAAATGGCCCGGGCTTTGCTGGCAGGCAAGCCCGAGCCCTGGGGACTGAACACGAGCCCGAGCTCGGTTGGATGCAGCAAGTCCGGCCGCAAGCAACAAGGAGGCACCATGCACGGCAAGATCATCAGCCACGCTGAACTGGACGTCGTCCTCGACGAGCTGGCGAGCAATCCCGAGACCTTCGAGTCGCAGGCGAAGAGCTTCGCCCGGACGCTCGATCGCCAGCGCCGCGACCTGGAGATCAGCGACCCGCAGAGCTGGCGCGCGGCGGCGTCGGAAGAAGTCGACCGGCCCACGATCGACAGCCAGCTGCGGGCCGACATCGACCGCTTCATCCTGATCGGCCGCGAGGACGAGGCGCGCCTCGCGCGGCGCATCCTCTTCGCGCGCCTGCGGCTGGAGCTCGCGCTCGAAGCGGCGAAGCTGGATTTCGAGGACCTGAACGGCGGCACGGGCAGCTTGCCGGCCAGCCTGCCGGGGCGCTCGAAGATCGACTGCGCGGCCTTCCCCAAGGTCTGCCGACGCTGGACCGAGTGGCACACGCTGCGCACCGAGCTCGTGGAGCGCAACCTGTATCTGGTGCTGATCAACGTCGAGCGCTACGCGCACACCACCGCCGGTCGCAACGACCTGATCCAGGAGGGTTCCGCGGCGCTCTACCGCGCCGTGGACGGCTTCGACTGGAAGCGCGGGCTGCTCTTCCGCACCTACGCCGTGCACTGGCTCAACCAGGCCTTCCGCGCCTACCTGTACAACTTCTCGAACACCGTGCGCGTGCCCGTCTACCTGCAGAAGGCCATGCGTCACGTGAACCAGGCCATCGAGAAGCTAGGCGACCCAGACGCCAGCGCGGAGCAGATCGCGAAGATCACCGGGCTGGGCGAGAATCTCGTGCGCTCCGCGCTCGAGTCGATCCGTTCGACGCGCTCGCTCGACGCGCCGCTCTCGAGCAGCGACGACTCGATGGGCCTGCGCGAACTGTTGCGCTCGGACGAGCCTGGCCCCGAGAGCCTCGTGCCCGAGGACATCTCGCTGGTCGACGGCATCCACCAGGCGCTCGACCGCTTGAGCAGTCGCGAACGCTACGTGATCGAGATGCGCTTCGGCGTAGACCGGGAGCGCGAGCACACGCTGGCCGAGGTCGCGGGCGAGCTGGGCGTGAGCCTGGAGCGCGTGCGCCAGATCCAGATGCGCGCGATCAACAAGCTGCGCAACCCGACGCTGCGCAAGGCGATCGAGCCCTACATCAACAACTGAGGCCGGTCCGGGCCGCCGCGCCGCTATCATGCCGGTGATGGCGCGGCGCATTCCGGTGCTCGGTACCTTCTTCAACGTGTTCCTGGGTGCTGGCACCAGCTACCGGGAGAAGGACCCCGCCGAGGCGAAGACGTGGGTGCGGGAGCAGTTCCTGCGCCTGCGCGGGCGCACGGCGAGCGAGGCCGAGGTGGCCGAGTACACCCGCCTTCTCGAGCAGCCCGGCGCCGGGCTTCAGAGCGTCCTGCGTGCGATCGGCGAGAACCCGGAGCACGATCGCTCGCAACCTTCCTGAGACGGCTTGCCGTGCACGTCTGGATCGCCAAGACCGTCGTCCTCGCAGCCACTGTTGCGATGATCGCGATCCGCGCGCCGCACGGACATCGCAGCCGCGCGGTCAAGACCGCGAAGAGCTTCAAGGGCCGACTCGAATCCGCGCTGCTGATCCTGGCCTGGATCGGTTTCTGCGTCCCGCTGCTCTGGCTCGCGAGTCCGCTGCTCGCCGTCGCGGACTACGCACTGCTGCCCGTGCCGTTCGCTGTCGGCTGCGCGCTGCTGGTGCTGGGCCTGTGGCTGCTGCACCGCTCGCACGCGGATCTCGGCACGAACTGGTCGATCACGCTCGAGCTGCGCGAGAACCACACGCTCGTCGTGCACGGCATCTACGCGCGCGTGCGGCACCCGATGTACCTGGCGCTGCTCCTGCATTCGATCGGGCAGGCGCTGGTGCTCCCGAACTGGATCGCGGGCCCGGCGTACCTCGTGGCCTTCGGACTGCTCTTCCTGCTGCGCGTCGGCGCGGAGGAGCGCATGCTGCGCGAGCGGTTCGGAAGGGAGTACGAGAGCTACATGTCGCGCACGAAGCGGCTCATTCCCGGGCTGTGGTGAGCAGGGGACCCCCGGAACTCCCGGGATCAGGGGCGCGCGGTTAGGATGAGGGCATGTCGCAGGGCACTCCCTCTCCCGGGGACGAGCCGCTCGCCAGCGATGTGACCCGGATCCTGCAGCGCATGCGCGCCGGGGACGAGGGCGCCGCCGGGGAGCTGTTCCCGCGCGTCTACGGCGAGCTGCGCGAGCTCGCCGCGCGGGCGATGGGCGGCGAGCGCGCCGACCACACGCTGCAACCGACGGCGCTGGTCAACGAGGCCTGGCTGAAGCTGGCGCGCGGCAACGCGCTCGACTTCGAGAACCGGCGCCACTTCTTCTCGGCCGCGGCGCAGGCCATGCGCCGCATCCTGGTCGACCACGCGCGCTCGAAGAAGCGCGAGAAGCGCGGCGGCGGCGCGGCGGCGGTCGAGCTCGATCCCGACCTGCTCGCGCGCAGCGAGGATTTGGGCGGATTCCTGGCCGTGCACGAGGCGCTCGAGCGCCTGGAAGAGCGCGACGAGACCCTCGCGGAGCTCGTGCGCCTGCGTTTCTTCGCGGGACTCGGCGAGGCCGAGACCGCGGAGCTGCTGGGGATCCCGGAGCGCACGCTGCGGCGCGACTGGGCCCTGGCGCGGGCGTTCCTGGCGCGCGTGCTCGACGAGTCCCGATGAACAGGATCGACTGGAGCGAGCTCAAGCGCATCTTTGCAGAGGCTTGCGAACTCGGGCCCGAGGAACGCAGTGCGCTGCTGGACCAGCGCTGCGCGGGCAAGCCGGGCCTGCGCGCGAACCTGGACGAGTACCTGCGTTACCACCAGGAACTCGCGAGCCGTCGCGCGCATACTGGAGCAACTCCCAGCGGTGAGGTGCCCGGTGCGCGCATCGGCCGCTACCGCCTGGTCGAGCGCATCGGCGAGGGCGGCTTCGGTACGGTCTGGATGGCGGAGCAGGAGGAGCCCCTGAAGCGCCTGGTCGCGCTCAAGCTGCTCAAGCCCGGCATGGACTCGAAGGCGGTGCTCGCGCGCTTCGACGTCGAGCGCCAGGCGCTGGCGCTGATGGAGCACCCGGGCATCGCCCACATCCTCGACGGCGGCGCGACCGAGGAAGGACGTCCGTACTTCGTGATGGAACTCGTGCGCGGCCTGCCGATCACGCGCTACTGCGACGAGCACGGGAGCTCGACGGCCGAACGGCTCGCGCTCTTCCGCGAGGTGTGCCTCGCGGTGCAGCACGCGCACTACAAGGGCGTGATCCACCGCGACCTGAAGCCGAGCAACGTGCTGGTGAGCGAGCAGGACGGCAAGCCGCAGCCCAAGGTGATCGACTTCGGCGTGGCCAAGGCGACCGAGCTGCAGATGACGGAGAAGACGCTTGCGACGGGACTCGACCAGCTGATCGGCACGCCCGACTACATGGCGCCGGAGCAGGCTGCTCCCGGCGCGACGGACATCGACACGCGCGCGGACGTGTACGCGCTGGGCGTGCTGCTCTACGAGCTCCTGACCGGGACGAAGCCCTTCGAGATGCGTGCGCTGTTCGTGCACGGGCTCGAGCAGGTCTTGCGCACCATTCGCGAGGTCGAGCCCGAACGTCCCTCGCTGCGGCTGGCCACGCTCGGCGAGCGGCGCGCGGACGTGGCCCTGCAGCGCGGGACGACTCCCGAGCGCCTGCAGGCCGCGCTGGCCACCGACCTCGACTGGCTGGTCATGCGCGCGCTCGAGAAGGACCGCGCGCAGCGCTATCCGACGGCGCAGGACTTCGCCGACGACGTGACGCACTATCTGCGCCACGAGCCGCTCAGCGCCGGGCCGCCGAGCGCCATCTACAAGCTGCGCAAGTTCGTGCGCCGCAATCGCATCAGCGTAGCCGCTGCGGCAGCGGTCGGTCTGGCGCTGGTAGTCGGCAGCGCGATCGCCTGGCGCGGCTTCTACGTGGCCGAGGAACGCCGCGTGCTGGCCGAGCAGAAGACCCGCGAAGCCGATCAGCAACGCGAATTGGCCGAGCAACGCGGTGCGGAAGCGGTCGAGCAACGCGCAGAGGCCTTGCGGCACGCCGAGAGCGAGCGGGCGCAACGCGAGATTGCGGTTGCGAAGGAGGGCGAAGCGCTGCACGAGCTCGCGCGCTCGGAGTTCTTCGTCCAGTTGCTGTTCGACATGCTCGGGAGCGCGGACCCTCACTCGGCGCGTCACGCGGACTGGAAGGTGAGCGAGATGCTCGAGCAGTTCGAGAACGAGCTGGCACCACGCCTCGCGGGCGAACCCGAGGTGGGCGGCGCAGCCTATCTGGTACTCGCGCACGCCTGGCTCGGGATCGGGGACCATCAGCGCGCCAAGGCGAGCCTGGAGCGAGCGCAGCCACAGCTCGCCGCGCATCCGCGGGCTGACACGACCCTGGCCAACCTCGAACTTCAGGCTCAATACCTGCACGCTCTGCAGGACTGGCCCGGGGCACTCGAGTTCCAACGGCAAGCACTCGAACAGCGCGAAGCGCTGGGCCAGCCCGAAGGCCAGTTCGAGGTCGTGAGCGGACGGATCTACCTTTCCGACCTCCTGCGCCACACGGGCGCGCCCACCGAGGCAGAGGAGCTCCTGCGCAAGGTCCTCGCCGGCCTCGAGACACGCGAGCCGCGAGACCCTGAGCTGGAGTTCCAGGCGGTCTCCGGCCTGGCCGCCATCCTTGCCGTCGAGCGCCCTGAGGAGGCCGAGCAGTTGCTGCGTTCCGCGATGGAGTCCCTGCCCGAGGATTCGCTCGGGCGACCCAGGAGGGCCGCGACCCTCGCGTCGATCGTGGCGAGCCAGGGCCGCTTCGCCGAAGCGGAAGAGCTCCTGCGCGCGGCTGAACCACAGCTGCGTCTCCGGCTGGGCGAGCAGCACCCCGAACTCGGACCGCTGCTGAACTCACTGGGCAATGCGCAGCTGCGGCAGGGCAAGACGGCGGATTCCGAGCTCTCCTATCGCAAGGCGCTCGAGGTCGCGCGTGTGCACAGCCCGCCAGGGAGCTCCCAGCTCGTGCGGTCCCTGAGCGGCCTCGCCACCGCGAGAATCTTCCAGGGCAAGGCGGAGGAGGCGCTGCCGCAGCTGCACGAAGCGCTCGAGATTCGTCGGGCCAGCCCTTCGGACGAGGATCCGGACCTCGCGAGCTGCGTGAGCAATCTCGCCGGCGCGCTGCTGAGCCTGTCGAGGTTCGAGGAAGCGCTGCCGTACAGTGTCGAAGAAGTAGATCTGTACCGTGCGCAGCTCCCGGCTTCGCGCGAAGCGCTCGACCGCGGCCTGCTCGTGAACGCCGAGATCCTGCGCGAGCTGAAGCTGCTCGACGAATCGGAGGCGGCCACGCGCGAGCGAATGGCGCTCTACCCCGTGCCCGGCGAGGACCCTCCGGCCATGCGCGGGCAGGCGCTCGTGGGGCTGGGCGAGACGCTCATCGCCCAGCAGCGCTGGAGCGAAGCCGAGACCTGCCTGCGCGATGCGCTCCAGCTCCTCGAGCCTCTGGTCAAGCCGGGTCATTGGGCCCTCGAAACGGCACGCAGCCTGCTCGGGGCCGCGCTCGTGGGCGAAGGGCGCAGTAGCGAAGGCGAAACGCTCTTGCGCAGCGCGGCGCGGCGCATCCAGCCGCAGGTGATGCGCAAGCCGAAGAAGCGGGCCGCGCTGGAGCGCCTGCTGCAGTACCTCGAGGCCAGCGGCCAAGTCGACGACGCCGCTGCCTGCAGAGCCGAACTCGACAAGCTGCCTTGAAGCACCCGGCTGGAACCGCCGGATGACGCCGCGATGAACACCCCCAGTTGGACCGAGATCAAGCAGCTCTTCGCCGAGGCCAGCGAGCTCTCCGCGGAGGAGCGCAAGGCGCTGCTCGACCGGCGCTGCGCGGAGAATTCGAGTCTGCGCGCGGAGGTCGAGACCTACCTGCGTCAGGCACGACGAGCTCGGGGCGCGCGAGCCGCAGCAGGCGCGGGACGACCCTGATGCACCGCGCCCCACCCCTCATGCTCCCGACGCGGAGCACAATGTGGACGCGAGTCGACGCGCCCTCCGAGGAGGTCTTGCGCCGGCTGAAGGCAGAAGTCTCGCCGGAGCAGCAGCGCTACAAGCTCGAGGGCGAGATCGCGCGCGGCGGGATGGGCGCGATCCTGAAGGTCTGGGACGAGGACCTGCGCCGGCATCTGGCGATGAAGGTGGTGCTGGGCAAGGCGGCTGCCAGGCACTGCAGAGCGGCACGCCCGCCGTCGATCCGCGGACGCTCGGGCGCTTCCTCGAGGAAGCGCAGGTCACGGGCCAGCTCGATCACCCCGGCATCGTGCCCGTGCACGAGCTCGGGCCTCGACAGCGACGGCCGCGTCTACTTCACGATGAAGCTCGTCAAGGGGCGCGACCTGAAGGAGATCTTCAAGCTCGTCCACGCCGCGCAGGAGGGCTGGAACGAGACGCGCGCGCTGGGCGTGATCCTCAAGGTCTGCGAGGCGATGGCCTACGCGCACAAGAAGGGCGTCATCCACCGCGACCTGAAGCCGGCCAACGTCATGGTCGGCAACTTCGGCGAGGTGTACGTGATGGACTGGGGCCTCGCGCGCGTGCTCGGCAGCAAGGATGCGCACGACATCCGCATCGCGCCCGAGCTCTCGACGAACTCTCGTCTCGATCCAGTCCGGACGCCGCGACGAGCGCGAGACGCGGGCCGACTCGCCGATCCTGACGATGGACGGCGACGTGATGGGCACGCCGGCCTACATGGCGCCCGAGCAGGCGCGCGGGGAGGTCGAGAAGCTCGGGCCGCGCTCGGACGTGTACTCGATGGGCGCGATGCTCTACCACCTGCTCGCGCGGCACGCGCCGTACCTCGGGACGGGCGCGCGGATCGGCAACCGCACCGCTGCTGGCCATGGTGCTCCAGGGTCCGCCCGCCTCGCTCACGAGCGTGCGCTCCGACCTGCCGCAGGAGCTGGTCGCGATCTGCGAGAAGGCGATGGCGCGCGAGGCCGAGCAGCGCTACGCGGACACGCTCGAGCTGGCCGAGGACCTGCGCGCGTTCCTCGAGCACCGGGTGGTGGGCGCGTACGAGACGGGGACCTGGGCCGAGACGCGCAAGTGGGTGCAGCGCAACCGCGCGCTGGCGGCTTCGCTGGCGACGGCGGTGCTGCTGCTCGTCGCGGGACTGACGACGAGTCTCGTGTTCAAGGCGCGCGCGGAAGAGAAGGAGCTGATCGCGACGCAGAAGACGAACGATGTGCTCTCGCTCTCGGCGATCCAGGAGCTGAAGGAGTTGGAGGACCGCGCGGACGCGCTTTGGCCGGCCGATCCGGAGAACGTGCCGAAGTTCGAAGCGTGGCTGGCGGATGCGCGCGTCCTGATCGAGGGCCGGGCCGCGGATCCTGCGCAAGGAACTGCAGCCCATCCGAGCCTTGCCGACCACGAGGCGAAGCTCGTGGAGATCCGCCAGCGCGCGAAGCCGCTCACGGCCGAGGAGATCGAGGCGGATCGCAAGGCGAGCCCGAGCTTCGCGGAGTGGGAGAAGGAGCGCGCACAGAGCCATTGGCTGCGGCGGATGCTCTCTGAGGAACCATGGCCGAGCGAGGCGGAGGTCGAGGCCGCGCTGGCGAAGGAGACGCTGCCGGCCGATGCGAATGCGTCTGAACGGGCTGGCCTGGCCGCTGGTGGACATGGACCCGGCAAGGATCCTGTACGGGAGCGAGGTGCGCGGCCTCTTGCTCGCACGGCGCGCGGTGGCGGCAGCTTCGGACGAGGAGCGTGCGGGGATCCGGGATACGCTGGCGTGGGCGAACCTCCGGCTGGGGAGGTTCGAGCAGGCAGTCGCGGAGGAGACGCAGGCGCTCGGAGAGGCCGAAGACGCGAGGAAAGCCGAGTTCGAAGGCTACCTGGTGAAGCTGAAGGATGCGATCGCGTCCTGGCGGGGTGACGAGCGCTCACAGCGCTCGCGGGAGGCGTTGGAGGTCGCCGCACACGTGACCGAGCTCGAGCGTAGCGTGAGTGGGCGGCGGACGTTCGAGTTCGAGGACGCGGGCGACCGCTGGTGGCACGTGCAGCTCGGAATGCTCGTGTCGGACTTGAAAGCGTTCACAGACGAAGACTCGGGCGGCCTATTCTCCTCGGGTACCTCGGAGAGTAGCGGCTGGGGAATCGTGAAGCGGGCAGAGTTCGCGCGGACGGTTGCGGAACGCTCGGTGAGCGGTGCGGAGGCGAAGCGGCGCTGGGACGAGGCGATCGCGGCGATCGCCAGGTCACCGAAGTACGGCGGGCTGGTGATGACGCCGCGGATCGGGCTCCTGCCGATCGGCGAGGACCCGGATTCGCACCTGTTGGAGTTCGCACACTTGCTGACGGGGGATCCTGCCGAGCGCGGCGCCGACAGGAAGCTCGTGCTGAAGGAGTCCATGGGCCTGGTGTACGTACTGATCCCGGGGTGTACGTTCTGGATGGGCGCACAAGCGACAGATCCGCACGGCAGGAACTACGACCCGAAGGCGAGTGGCGACGAGTCGCCGGCGCACGAAGTGAAGCTCTCGCCCTACTTCCTTTCGAAGTACGAGATGACCCAAGGGCAGTGGGAGCGATTCACCGGGAAGAACCCGAGCCAGTACCGGAAGTGGACCTACAGCAGGAATTGGAACAAAGCAGGCAAGGGCCCCAGCGCGCTACACCCTGTGGAGCAAATCACTTGGACGAACTGCATGGACGTGCTGAGTCGAATGGGATCCGAGTTGCCGACGGAGGCACAGTGGGAGAACGGTTGTCGTGGCGGAACGAGTAGCGTGTACTGGAGCGGAGACGGGCTCGAGGGTCTTGGTGAAGTGGCGAACATATCGGATGCCTACGCCCTCGAGCACGGAGGCGAAGGCTTTGCTGGGGGGGAGAAAGACATCGACGACGGGAACACGGCCCACGCCGAGGTTGGTTCGTACCGAGCGAACGCGTACGGGCTACACGACGTCCACGGAAACGTGTGGGAGTGGTGCCGTGACGGCTACGCCGACTACTCGGCGGGCAAGCAAGTCGACCCCGTCGCTCCTTGGATAGGAGTTCGGGCCCGCGTCAACCGCGGAGGCAGCTTCGCCAACGCCGCTTCGAAGGCGCGCTCCGCGAACCGCACTGGCGACGCGCCTGAGGCCCATGGCAATGTACTCGGGCTGCGTCCCGCCATGGCACTCGAGCCCTAGGCTGCGGAATGGAATTCTTCGCGTGCTAGACTGCCCGGCCCTCGCTCGCCCGCCATGACGCCCGAGACGCCTTCGACGACTCCGCTGCGCAAGCCTGCCTGGCTCAAGGTCCCGCTGCCGGGCGGCGAGGGCTACGCCAAGCTCAAGGAGCTCGCGCGCGGGCTCAAGCTGCACACGGTCTGCGAGGAGGCGCGCTGCCCGAACATCGGAGAGTGCTGGAAGGGCGAGCACGCGACGATGACCTTGATGGTGCTGGGCGACGAGTGCACGCGCCGCTGCCGCTTCTGCGCGGTCAAGACCGTGCTGCAAGCGGCACCGCCCGATCCCGACGAGCCGGCCAACGTCGGCCACGCGGTGGCGACGATGAACCTCGCCTACGTCGTGATCACCAGCGTCGACCGCGACGACCTCTCCGACGGCGGCTCGGCGCACTACGCGGAGTGCATCCGCGAGGTGCGCGAGCGCTCGCCGCGCACGGTGGTCGAGACGCTGATCCCCGACTACCAGGGCCGCGATCTCGAGACGCTGATGGCCGGGCGGCCGGACGTGCTGGGGCACAACGTCGAGGTCGTCAGCCGCCTGCAGCGCAAGATCCGCGACCCGCGCTGCTCCTTCGAACGCTCGCTGGAGACGCTGAAGGGCGCGAAGCGGCTCGACCCGAAGGTGTTCACCAAGTCGTCGCTGATGCTCGGCCTCGGCGAATCGCACGCGGAGGTCGTCGAGTCGCTCGAGCGCCTGCGCCAGGCGGGCGTCGAGTTCCTCACGCTCGGGCAGTACCTGCGTCCGAGCCCCAAGCACGCGCCCGTGAAGGAGTACGTTGCGCCCGAGCGCTTCGACGCCTACCAGCGGCTGGGCCTCGAGCTGGGCTTCCTGTACGTCGCCTCGGGCCCGCTGGTGCGCTCGTCCTACAAGGCGGGCGAGTTCTACGCCGCGCGCCTGGTGCGCGAGCGGCGCAAGCAGGGCGCGAGCTGAGGCTGGACGCGACGAGCTGTGCGGGCTTCCTCCACTCGGAGCGGGAATCCGCGCCTCGTTCGGGACCCCCCGCGCGTGCTATCCTCCCCGGCCTTTCCCCCCGCCCCGGAGCGCACGAGATGACCGCCGCCGAACTCCGCACCGTGATCGAGCCCGATGGCCGCGTGAAGAACCGCGACCTCGGCCTCTCCGACGCCGAGCTGCTGCACTGCTACCGCACGATGCTGCGCGTGCGCGCCTTCGACGACACCTGCCTCAAGCTGCAGCGCTCCGGCCGCATCGGTTTCTCGATCCCCAACAAGGGCGTCGAGGCGACCCAGGTGGGGGCGGCCAGTGCGCTGGCGAAGACGGACTGGATCTTCCCCAGCTACCGCGACTTCGGCATGGCGCTGTACCACGGCGTCACGCCGCTGGCGATGATGCACAACATGTTCGGCGATGCATCCGACGGTGCCAAGGGCCGCCAGATGCCGGTGCACTTCTCCTTCACCGAGCCGATCAAGTTCGTCTCGATCAGCTCGCCGATCGGCACGCACATCGTCCAGGCCGTCGGCGCGGCGCACGCGATGAAGCTGCGCGGCGAGAAGACGATCGCGCTGGCGAGCTTCGGCGACGGCGGCACGAGCTCGCTGGGCTTCCACTCGGGCCTCAACTTCGCGGCGGTCTGGAAGTCGCCGGTCGTGTTCCTGTGCCAGAACAACCAGTACGCGATCTCCTGCCCGGTCGAGAAGCAGACCGCCAGCGAGAGCTTCGCGATCAAGGCCAAGGCCTACGGCATGCCGGGCATCCTGGTCGACGGCAACGACCTGCTCGCGGTGCGCGAAGCGGTGCTCGAGGCCGCCGAGTACGCGCGCAAGGGCAAGGGCCCGACGCTGATCGAGGCCAAGACCTTCCGCATGGGCGGCCACTCGACCTCCGACGATCCGACGCGCTACGTGCCGAAGGAGATGGTCGCGGAGTGGGAGAAGAAGGACCCGCTGTTGCGCTTCGAGAGGTTCCTCGGCAAGCAGAAGCTCTGGACCGAGAAGACGCGCGAGCAGTACTACTCCGAGGCCATGGCCGAGATCGACACCGCGGCCAAGGAAGCGGCCGCGACGGCGAAGCCCGCGCTCGAGACGATCTTCAGCGACGTCTACGCCAGCGTACCCGCGCACCTGCGCCGCCAGGGCCAGCAGGCCTTCGACGTCGCCGCGCGCCACGGCGAGGCCGAAGCCGGCGGCGGCAAGTTCCCGCTCTGACACGACAGGACACACTCGAATGGCAAACCTGACCCTGCTCCAGGCCGTGAACGACGGATTGCGCACCGCGATGCGCGCCGACAAGGACGTGCTGGTCTTCGGCGAGGACGTCGGCCCCAAGGGCGGCGTGTTCCTCGCGACCGAAGGCCTGACGAAGGAGTTCGGCGAGGAGCGTTGCTTCGACACGCCGCTCTCCGAGGACGGCATCGTCGGCGCGGCGATCGGCATGGCGCTCAACGGCCTGAAGCCCGTGGCCGAGATCCAGTTCCAGGACTTCATCTTCCCGGCCTTCGACCAGATCGTCAGCGAGGCGGCCAAGTTCCGCTATCGCTCGGGCGGCCAGTACACCTGCCCGATGGTGATCCGCACGCCCTACGGCGGCGGCATCCGCGGCGGCCTGTACCACTCGCAGTCGGGCGAGGCGTACTTCTGCCACACGCCGGGACTGAAAGTCGTGATCCCCTCGACGCCCTACGACGCGAAGGGCCTGCTGCTCGCCTCGATCAACGATCCCGATCCGGTGCTGTTCCTCGAACCGAAGGCGCTCTACCGCTCGGTGAAGGGCGAAGTGCCCGAGGGCAAGTACACCGTCGACCTCTCGACGCTGCGCACGGTGCGCGAAGGCCGCAACGTGACCGTCTTCTGCTACGGCGCGATGGTGCCCGTGTGCCAGAAGGCGGCCGACAAGGCGGCCGAGAAGGGCGTCGAGTGCCTGGTCGTCGACTTGCGCACGCTCTTGCCGCTCGACGAGGAGGGCGTGCTCGAGGCCGCGAAGCAAACCGGCCGCGTCGTGGTCGTGCACGAGGCGCCGCGCTTCTGCGGCTACGGCGGCGAGATCAGCGCGCTGATCGCCGAGAACTGCATCGAGTACATGGAGGCGCCGATCGTGCGCGTGACGGGCTTCGACACGCCCTTCCCGAACACGCTCGAGCACCACTACATGCCCGACGAGCGGCGCGTGCTCGACGCGATCGAACGCGTCGCGAGCTGGTAGGGGAACGCATGGTGCTGGAGGTCAGGTTGCCGGAACTGGGCGAGGACATCGACAACGGCGAGGTGCTGCGCGTGCTGGTCAAGCTCGGCGAGCAGGTACGCGCCGATCAGCCCGTGCTCGAGATCGCGCACGAAGCCGGCACGGCCACGATCCGCGCCCCGCGCGCCGGGCGCATCGCGCGCCTGTGCGCCGCGCCCGGGCAGTGCATGCGCAGGGACATTCTCTTGTTCGAGCTGGAGTAGGAAAGCTAGGAGGACACCATGGCACTCGAGTTCAAGCTGCCCGACATCGGCGAAGGCATCGCCGAGGGCGAGATCGTCAAGTGGCTCGTCAAGGTCGGCGACACGGTCAAGGAGCACCAGTCGGTGGTCGAGGTGATGACCGACAAGGCCACGGTCGAGGTGCCGTCTCCCGCCGCGGGCAAGATCACGGCCCTCAAGGTCAAGGAAGGCGCCACCGTCCCCGTCGGCAGCGTGCTCTTCGTGCTCGACACGGCGGCCGCGCCTGCGGCGGCGAAGCCTGCGAGCGCTCCCGCGCCCGCGAAGGCCGCACCTGCGCCTGCACCCGCGAAGGCTGCGCCGACTCCCGCTCCCGTCGCGGGCGGCGCGACGATCGAGTTCAAGCTGCCCGACATCGGCGAGGGCATCGCCGAGGGCGAGATCGTCAAGTGGCTCGTCAAGGCCGGCGACGTCGTCAAGGAACACCAGTCGGTCGTCGAGGTGATGACCGACAAGGCGACGGTCGAAGTGCCCGCGCCCGCGAGCGGCACCATCACCAAGCTGCACGTCAAGGACGGACAGACCGTGCCCGTCGGCACCGTGTTGTTCACGCTCGCGACCGCGGGTACTGCGAAGACCGCAGCCGCGGCTCCCGCACCCGCACGCGCTCCGGCGATGGCGATGGCTGCGGCCGCCGCTCCCGCCGCTCCTGCGCGCGGCTCCGACGAGAAGGTGCTCGCGGCCCCGAGCGCACGGCGCGTCGCGCGAGAGCTCGGCATCGACCTGCACAGGGTCTCCGGCAGCGGCCGCAACGGCGTCGTGCGCCGCGCGGACGTCGAGGCCTTCGCGAGCTCCGGCTCGTCGCGCAGCCCCGCTGCGGCACCCGCCGCTGCTCCCGCGCGTCCGCAGTACGCGCCGGTCGCGTTGGCCCCGGGCGAGCGCGAGACACGCGTGCCCTTCCGCGGCGTGCGGCGCAAGATCGCCGAGGCGATGGTGCGCTCGAAGTTCACCGCGCCGCACTTCACGGTCGTCGAGGAAGTCGACGTGACGCAGCTGATCGCGCTCAAGGACCAGGCCAAGTCGATGGGCGCCGCCTCGGGCGTCAAGGTCACGTTCATGCCCTTCATCATGAAGGCGACCGCGATGGCGCTGGCGCAGCACCCGATGCTCAACGCGCACCTCGACGAGGCGAGCCAGGAGATCGTGCGCTACGCCTACGTGAACCTGGGCATCGCGATGGACACCGACAACGGCCTGATCGTGCCGGTCGTGAAGGAAGTGCAGGCGAAGAGCATCCTGCAGCTCGCCGCGGAGCTCGCCGAGCTCGCCGAGCGCACGCGCGCCGGCAGGGTCAAGCCCGAGGAATTGAAGGGCTCGACCTTCTCGATCACCAACGCCGGCAACATCGGCGGCACGCTGGCGACGCCGATCATCAACTACCCCGACGTCGCGATCCTGGGCGTGCACCGCATCATGAAAAAGCCCGGTGTGGTCGAGACGACGATGGGCGACCGCATCGAGGTGCGCCAGTACATGAACTTCTCCTGCTCGGTCGACCACCGGCTCGCGGACGGCGCCGATGGCGCGCGCTTCCTGGTGCTTATGAAGAAGATCCTCGAGAACCCGGGGCTCCTGGCGCTCTGAGGATTCAACGATGCAGGACATGCAACAGTTCCTCGCCTTCTTCACGATCCTCTTCGCGATCGTCGGCGGGGGAGCGCTGCTGTTCATCAACCTGCTCTTCGCCCTCGGCGTGCAGCGCGACGGCGATCGGCTGCGCGAAAAGGGGCGCGAGCCGATGTTCGTGGGCCCGACCGTCTGGTTCCTCGGTGTCCTGATCGGAAGCCTGCCCGTCGTGGCGCTCTACTGGCTCGTGAACCACTCGAACCTGCGCGCGGTCGAAGCGCCGCCCCCGGGCACCAAGAACGCTGCTGCATGAAAGCCCAGCCCAAGAAAGCTCCCGCGGAGAAGTCCACCGGCGGCACGCTCCCGCCGGCGCGCCAGCGCGAGCTCTTCGTGCACATGCTGCGCATCCGCTGCCTCGACGAGCGCATGCTCAAGCTGCAGCGCGCGGGCCGCATCGGCTTCGTCGGAACGGCGCGCGGGCTCGAGGCTTCGCTGGTCGGGTCGGCTTGCGCACTCCGGAAGCAGGACTGGCTGTGGTCGGGACTGCGCGAAGGCGGCGCGGCGCTGGTGCGCGGGATGCCGCTCGCCGACTACATCGCGCAGATGTACTGCAACTCGAACGACACGGCCAAGGGTCGCCAGATGTGCAACCACTTCCAGCACAAGGGCACGCACTACCCGAGCTGGTCGAGCGTGATCGGCACGCAGATCCCGCACGGCGTCGGCGCGGCCTTCGCCGCGAAGCTCGCGGAAGAAGGACGAGGTGCACTCGATCCACTTCGGCGACGGCGCGACGAGCTCGAACGGTTTCCACAGCGGGATGAACTTCGCCGCGGTCTGGCACGTGCCCTGCGTCTTCGTGTGCGTCGACAACGGCTGGGCGATCTCGGTCGCGAGCTCGAAGCAGACGGCCTGCGCGAGCTACGCCGACAAGGCCGCGGCCTACGGCATGCCGGGCGACGACGTCGACGGCAACGACGTGCTCGCGGTGCACGCGGCGGTGCAGAAGGCCGTCGAGCGCGCGCGCAAGGGCGGCGGGCCGACGCTGGTCGTGCTCGAGACCTACCGCATGCTCGGCCATTCGAGCTCGGACGACCCGACCAAGTACCGCGACGCGAAGGAGGTCGCGTACTGGGAAGCGCGCGATCCGATCGACCGCTTCGAGAAGCAGCTGCTCGCGCGCGAAGATCATCGCGCAAGGGCGAGCGCGTGAAGATCGAGAGCGAGCTCTACGCCGAGATCGACGCCGAGATCCACAAGCAGGAAGCCGCGCCGAAGATGCCGCTCAAGACGCTGGTCGAGGACGTCTACGCCGACGTGCCGCTGCACCTGCGCAAGCAGTACAACCAGTTCCTCGCGATCGCCGAGCGACTGGGCGAAGCGACGCCGGGCGACGGCGCGTTCCCGCTCTGAGTCGGCGTTCAGGAATTCATGCTTGGGGTGGCCGTCTCGAGGGCCTGTTGGCGCCACTGCATTCAGGAGCCTTCAGGCATGCCCCGACCTCAATTCCTGTTGCTGCTGGCACTCTCCGCCTGGCCATGCCTGGCCTGCGCCGGTCCGAAGCACGCAGACGAGTATGAGTGCGGGACCCTCGACTCCGGCGGAGGAGAATTCCGGTACAGCGATTCGAGCGGATCGAATTGGTCATTGTCGGTCACGGGCACGGACGTGCTTCTCGTGGTCGACGGCGCAGAAGTCCGCTTTCTGGATGGGGCTCCGTCGGGGAAGCTCGCATGGGGGCACCGGGTCCCGCCGGATGCCTGGTACCTGAAACTTCCATCCGGCGTGACTTGCTGGAAGGGCCACGAGATCGAATGCAAGGCCTCCCGATACCTCCTGAAGAACGGCGCGAGTTACTGCTTCGACCGGGATGGCCGTCTGGTGTCGACCGAGGAGCGCTCGCGCGAGTCCGTTCGATCCGACGCGCGCGCTACAGGCCGAACCGCCCCCGACGGAAGGTGACCTGCGCGCCGGACTCGAGGTCGAGCACGACATGCCCGGCGAAGAGGTCCGGCTTGGAGCGGTCGACGATGCGCACGAGGCAGGAGTGCCCGACCGCGATGGGTGCGTGCGCCACGCCCCCCCTTCCTCTGCAGGCTCTTCTGCAATTTCGCCCGGGACGGATCGAGGGCGAGCTCTGCGCCGAGGTACCGCTGCACCTGCGCAAGCAGTGCAACCAGTTCCTCGCGATCGCCGAGGGGCTCGGCGACGCGACACCGGGCGACGGCGCGTTCCCGTTCCGACTCCTCAATCCGGCAGTTTGACGTAGCCGTCGAGCGTTCCCTGCCCTTCGGCGACAGCGTCGGCGAATTCGAACTTCACGTAGAGCGGGGTCTCGGGCGTGATCGACTCCCAGTCCCCGCGGCTGAGCCAGACGCGTCCGCGGCACGTGTGGGTCGTGCTCCCCGGCGGATCCACGTCGGTCGTCACGCTCACTACCGCAGCACAGCGAATCGCGCCTGCCGTGCCGTGCTCGAGCGCGAGGTGCGCGCCGAGGCTCGAGAATCCTCCCTCGAACACTACGTCCACGAGCAAGCCGCCGCCGGGCGTCCGCGAACTCGCCACCCGCAGCGGCAGGAGGCGCGGATGATGGCCGACGTGCTCGCCGAGCCGTGGGCGGAATTGCGGGCCGGGCGAGCCGATCGACGGATCGACGCTGACGATGATCGGGTCAGGGGTCGCCGCGACAGGACGGCCACACGAGCTGACGCCCAATGGCACGGCGAGCGGGAGCAGCAAGGCAGCGAGTGGAGCGAGCGAGCGCGAGCGGGCCATGCGGCACCTCCGCACGAGATCGTAGCGGCTCACGCCAGCTTGCGGAACGCGATCAGACTCTCGCCGCGCGTGTAGGCGATGCCGGTCTGTCCGTTGGTCAGCGGCTCGTTCGACAGGCCCTGGCCGGGCCACTTGAACTCGCCCTCGCTGCCGTCGTCGAAGCGCAACGTGAAGAAGTAGGTCGTGCGAGCGCCCCAGCGGCCTTCGGCGTGGGTCTCGCTGCGGCGCTCGGCCACGATCGCGGGGCGCACCAGCAGCGGCTTGGCGCTGGTCAGGAGCCGCGCGCGCGTCGCGTTGACGATCAGCAGGACGCCGAGGAGGCACAGCGCGTCGCCGACCCAGAGCCAGGGGCTGCGCAGGTCGATGCCCGCGCCGAGGAGCTGGATCGCGATCCCGACGAGCCACCACAGCGCGCCGACGATCGCGATCACGAGGCCGCGGTTGCGGCTCTTCGCGACCGCGCGCTCGACCTCCGGATCCGGCGGCACGCAGGCCAGCGCGGCGGGGAAGTTCGGGTGCTCGCGCATGCGCTTCAGGCGCTGCGTGGTCTCGTCGTCGGCGACCGAGGCCCGGCCGCCCATCGCGAGCGGCATGGCGCAGTAGGCGCAGAGCGAGAGGTCCGCACGCTTGAGCTGCGCCCCGCAGTTGGGGCAGTGGGTGAGCGCGGGGGCTTCGGCGGCCATCGGGGGCCGAAAGAATACCGGGCTCGCGCGGGCTTGGCGACGGGCTGGCGCAGTCGCGACCCGCGCGGGCTAGAATGCCGCGCCTTTTTCCCCCGCAGAGATCCCGCGCCCCGCAGAGATCCAGCGCATGAGCACTCCCCGCAAGGTCGTCGTCATCGGTGCCGGTCCGGCCGGCTACGTCTGCGCCATCCGTCTCGCCCAGCTCGGCCAGCAGGTGACGGTGGTCGAGAAGGAGTTCCTCGGCGGCTGCTGCCTCAACGTGGGCTGCATCCCGTCGAAGGCGATGATCGCGGCCGGTTCGCTGCTGCACAAGATCGCCGAGGCGGGCGCGATGGGCATCAGCGTCAAGGACGTGAAGCTCGACCTCGCGCGGCTCGTGGAGTGGAAGCAGGGCGTCGTCGTCGAAGCTCACCGGCGGCGTCGGCATCCTGCTCAAGAGCCACAAGGTCGAGGTGCTCATGGGCTCGGCCAGCTTCGCCGATCGCAAGACGATCTCGGTCAAGTCGAAGGACGGCACGACGAAGTCGCTCACGTTCGACGACATCGTGATCGCGACCGGCTCGGTGCCGATCGAGATCCCCGGCTTCGCCTTCGACGAGGACAAGGTCTGGTCCTCGACCGGCGCGCTGCGTGCCGAAGAAGATCCCCGAGCACCTGGTCGTGATCGGCGGCGGCTACATCGGCCTCGAGCTCGGGATGATGTACCGGCGCCTGGGTTCGAAGGTGACCGTGCTCGAAGCGACTGCCGGCGCGCTGCCGGGCCAGGAGCGCGACTGCGTCAAGATCATCGAGCGCTCGATGAAGAAGCAGGGCATCGAGCTCCTGACCGAGACCTTCGCCACGGGCTTCACGCACGAGAAGGGCAAGAGCACGGTCAAGATCAAGACCAAGGCCGGCGAGAAGACGATCGTGTGCGACCAGATCCTCTCGACCGTCGGCCGCAAGCCCTTCAGCGCCGGACTCGGTCTCGAGAAGCTCGGCCTCGCGCTCGACGCGAAGGGCTTCCTCGCGGTCGACAAGCAGATGCGCACCAAGGTCGCCAACATCTACGCGGTCGGCGACATCGCCGGCCAGCCGATGCTGGCGCACAAGGGCTCGAAGGAGGGCCTCGTCGCCGCCGCGGTGATCGCGGGACAGAAGGAGGAGTACGACGCGCGCTGCGTGCCGGCCGTGATCTTCACCGCGCCCGAGATGGCCTCGGTCGGCCTGACCGAGGAGCAGTGCAAGGAGCAGAACCTGACGATCAAGATCGGCACGTTCCCCTTCGCCGCCAACGGCCGCGCGCTCTCGCTGATGGAGTCCGAGGGCTTCGTCAAGATCATCGCCGACGCGAAGACCGACGCGATCCTGGGCGTGCACATGGTCGGCCCCGAGGTGACCGAGCTCATCGCCGAGGCGACGCTCGCGATCGAGATGGGCGCGACCGCCGAGGACATCGCGCGCACGATCCACGCGCACCCGACCTTGCCCGAGGCGATCATGGAAGCCGCGGAGTCCGTGCACGGCATGGCGGTGCACATCTTCCAGAAGAAGTAGGTCGCTCCCGTGGCCGCCGCGCCGCTCTTCGACGTCCGCAGGCTCGGCCGCACGCGCTACGAAGACGCGCATGCGCTGCAGGAGGCGTTCGTTTTCGCGCGAGCGGATGCGCTCGTGCCCGACACGCTGCTCTTCACCGAACATGAGCCCGTCGTCACGCTCGGGCGCGGCTCGCCGGCCGGCGATGCCTCGGGCAGCGGCCTGAAGGTGGTCGAGACCGAGCGCGGCGGGGAGGCGACCTGGCACGGGCCGGGCCAGCTGGTCGGCTACCCGATCCTGCTCCTGCCCGAGAGCCGGCGCGACCTGCACGCCTATTTGCGCGAGCTCGAGGAGGTCGTGATCCGCGCGCTCGATGACTTCGGCGTCACCGGCGGGCGCGTCGATGGCAAGACCGGCGTGTGGGTCGCGGGCAAGAAGCTGTGCTCGATCGGCGTCGCGGTGCGCCGCTGGGTCACCTGGCACGGTTTCGCGCTCAACGTGCACGCGGACCTGTCCGATTTCGCACGCTTCCGGCCCTGCGGACTCGATCCGGCGCTGATGGCCAACCTGGACGACTTCGTCGACGTGCCGCAGGGGCTCGAGGCGGTCGAGGAGCGTGTCGAAGTGCGCTTCCGCGAGCGCTTCGGGTATGCGCCGCGCAGTTGAGCCCACGATTGCCCCCGCCGCGCGCGCGGAGCAGAATTCGCAGGCCATGAACCTCATGAACCTCCAGCGCAGCTCCGCTCTCCTCCTCGCCTTCTCCCTCGGTGCCTGCGGCGGCGGCGGTGGCGCCTCCGGTCCGGCCTCGCTCGCGGGCACGATCGACTTCCAGTCCGCGGGCTCGACCGCGCCGCTGTGGGCCGGCACGGGCACGCTGGATTCGGCGTCGGTCCAGGGCGTCGTGCAGCCCGGCACGCGCCTTTCGTTCCGCGTCGACGACGCGGACGCGCAGCACGCGCTCGATTTCGTCGCGCGCGAACCGCTGCACGTGCACGCGCTCGCGCGCGGGCCGGGCGAGCTGGCCCTCGGCAGCTTCGACCCGGTCGAGCTGCGCTTCGGGCCCTTCGCGCCGGCGCAGGCGGGCCTCGCGGCGCTCGACTTCGACGTGCAGGGCGCGTTCGACGTCGTGCTGCGCGGGCAGGGGACGCTGCGGCTCGAGTTCACGCGCGCGGCGGCGGTCGCAGCGCGCGGCCTGCGCTCGGCGGCGGCCGTCGATGTCGCGGCGGCCAGCGCGCTCTTCGCCGGCTACGAGGAGCCGCGCATCGAATGCGTGCCCGGCGAGCTGATCGTCGCGGCGCACGCGGACAACCCGGCGGCGGAGCTCCTCGGCGCGCACGGCCTGCGCGAGAAGCTGCGCATCCCCGACGGTCCGCGACTGACGCAGTTCGACCTGCCGGCGGGTCTCGACGAGCGCGCCGCGCGCCGCGCGACGCTGCAGCGCGCGCGCGCGCTGGCCGAGGACGGGCGCGTCGAGTACGCCGAGCCGAACGTGATCTGGCACGCGCAGGGCAATCCGGTGCTCACGCCCAACGACACCTACTACAGCCTGCAATGGGACATGCCGCTGATGCGCATGCCCGAGGCCTGGGCGCTCTCGACCGGTTCCGCCTCGGTGATCGTGGCCGTGCTCGACACCGGCGAGACGAACCACCCCGATCTCGTCGCGAACCAGATCGCGGGCTACGACTTCATCAGCAGCGTGGCCAGCGCGGGCGACGGCGACGGCATCGACGCCGATCCGACCGACGTGGGCGACGGCGACGGCCTGCACCCGAACTCCTTCCACGGCACGCACGTCTCGGGCACGATCGGCGCGGTCTCGAACAATGCCACGGGCGTCGCGGGCATCGCCTGGACGACGAGCCTGATGAGCCTGCGCGTGCTCGGCAAGCTGGGCGGCACCGCCTTCGACATCGCCAACGCGATCAAGTACGCGGCGCGCATCGCCAACAGCTCGGGCACGCTGCCGCCGCTGCGCGCCAACGTGATCAACATGAGCCTGGGCGGTCCGGGCTCGTCGAGCACGGTGCAGAACGCCGTGACGCAGGCGCGCAATGCCGGCGTCGTGCTCTTCGCCTCGGCGGGCAACGAGAACAGCTCGACGCCCAGCTACCCGGCCGCCTACAGCGGCGTGATCTCGGTCGCGGCGGTCGACCTCAACGCGCTGCGCGCGCCCTACTCGAACTTCGGCTCGACCATCGACCTCAGCGCGCCGGGCGGCGACGCGTCGGTGGACCTCAACAACGACGGCTATGCCGACGGCATCCTCTCGACCCTGATGGACGGTCCGGCCGCGCCCTTCACGCCGATCTACGGCTTCTACCAGGGCACCTCGATGGCCTGCCCGCACGCCGCCGGCGTCGCCGCGCTGATGCTGACGGTCAATCCGGCGCTCACGCCGGCGCAGATCGAGACGCTGCTGAAGGACACGGCGGTCGACCTCGGGGCACCCGGGCGCGACAACGACTACGGCTACGGGCTCGTCGACGCCTACGAGGCGGTCTTCGCGGCGCAGAACGGCGTCGGCACGGGCACGCCCGTGCTGGGCGTGACCCCGCTGGCGCTCTCGTTCGGCGCGCACACGAGCACGCTCTCTGCTCAGGTCGCCAACTTCGGCAGCGGCGCGCTCGACGTCACCACGGTCACGCCGGACATGCCCTGGCTCGGCGCGCTGGCCGTCGCCTCGACCTCGAGCGCGAGCGATACCGCCTCGATCACGGTCAGCATCGACCGCACGGGACTCGCCGACGGCAGCTACAGCGGCACGGTGACCGTCGATTCGAACGGCGGCACCCAGGTGATCGACGTCTCGATGATCGTCGACACGACCCCTCCGCCCAACATCGACTTGTTCGTCGTGCTGCTCGACAGCGTCACGTTCGCTCCGGTCGCGGGGGCGACCGTCAACCCGAGCACCGGACTCGACTACGCCATCAGCGACCCGCCCG
This sequence comes from uncultured Planctomycetota bacterium, assembly GCA_963829015.1. Lineage (GTDB taxonomy): Bacteria > Planctomycetota > UBA1135 > UBA1135 > JADJLZ01. The sequence goes on from CAWHGR010000003.1 coordinate 1,378,936, forward strand.
CGGGCGACTACTACCTCGTCTGCGGATCCGACGATGACGGCGACCAGAGCATCTTCGGTCCGGGCGACCTCTACGGCGGGATGTATCCGTCGATGAACGATCCGATCGTGCTGACGATCGGCGCGCACCAGACGCTGAGCGGACGGAACTTCCCCGTGAGCGCCTTCGCGGGGCTCATGGCGTCCGGCGGGCCGGGCTACCGGCTGCCTGCGCGCTGAGCGAGTTGCAGCACGACGGTCCCGCTCGTGCGCGGGACGAGCAGGATCTGGTAGGGCTGCGTGACGACCTGCGGCAGCAGCGCGTCGGCGGCGGGCGCGCGCAGCTCGGCCTGCACGCGCAGCTCGCCCGCCGCGTGCTTGACCGAGCGCGCCTCGAGCGTCCAGCCGCCCGTCGGCTCGTCGCCGGCGCAGAGCACGATCACGCTGTGCACCCGGAAGTCGACCGCGGGCTCGGGCGCGGGCGGGATGCGCCAGCTCGAGTGCCGGCGCCAGAAGACCTGCCACTGCTCCTGCTCCGTGATCAGCGTCGCGCCGGCGCGGTGCTCGCCCGACTGGTAGCCGGCCAGCAGCACCTCGAACTCCGCGGAAGTGGCCGGCGGAGCGGGGTCATTCGCGCGGCACGCGCTCGCGGCGAGGAGCAGGGCGAGGATCGATGCGCACTTCACAGCCACCTCCCTCATACCAAGTTCGGGTTCGGTGAGCACGCGCGCGCTGCGCGTGCCCGCCGCTACACTCTGCGGCCGACCCGAACCCCCCGGAGATCCCATGTCCAAGATGCGCTGCCTCCTCGTCCTTCCCGTCCTCGCGGCCCTCGGCGGATTCCTGCGCGCCGACGAAGGCATGTGGCCCTTCGACCTCGCGCCCAAGGCGCTGATCCAGAAGAAGTACGGCTTCGCGATCAGCGACGCCTGGCTCGAGCACATCCAGAAGTCCTCGGTGCGCATCGGCGCCGGCGGCTCGGGTTCGCTCGTCTCCGCCGAACGGCCTGGTGATGACCAATCACCACGTCGGCAGCGGCATGCTCGAGAAGATGAGCACGCCCGACAAGAACCTGATCGAGAACGGCTTCTACGCCAAGACGCAGGCCGAGGAGGTGCCCTGCCCGGACCTCGAGGTCAACATCCTCTGGACGATCGAGGACGTCACCGAGCGCGTCAACGCCGCCGTCAAGCCCGAGATGGATCTGGCCGCGGCCGGCAAGGCGCGGCGCGAGGCGCAGAGCGCGATCGAGACCGAGGCCAAGCAGAAGACCGGCCTGAAGAGCGAGGTCGTCACGCTCTACCAGGGCGGGCGCTACTCACTGCTACTGCTACAAGCGTTCCACGGACGTGCGCCTGGTCTTGGCGCCCGAGAAGGGCATCGCCTTCTTCGGCGGCGACCCGGACAACTTCGAGTACCCGCGCTTCGACCTCGACATGTGCTTCTTCCGCGTCTACGAGAACGGCAAGCCGTTCCACGCGGAGCACTACCTGAAGTGGAGCAAGAACGGCACGACCGACAACGAGCTGGTCTTCGTCTCCGGCCATCCCGGCCGCACGGAGCGCCTGTTCACCACCGAGCACCTGAAGTTCCTGCGCGACGTGCGCCTACCCGCTGCAGATGCGCAACATGTGGCGCCGCGAGGTGCAGCTGGCGACCTTCCGCGGCCGCAACCCCGAGAACGCGCGCATCGCCGAAGGCGAGTTCTTCGGCGTGCAGAACTCGCGCAAGGCGCGCACCGGCATCCTCGAGGGCCTGCAGGACGAGCGCATGTTCGCGAAGAAGCTCGAGGCCGAGAAGAAGCTGCGCGACGCCGTCGCGGCCAACCCCGAGCACCAGAAGAAGTGGGGCGACGCCTGGGACGAGATCGCCTCCGCCGAGAACACCTACGCGAGCTTCTTCGAGCGCCAGAGCGCGCCGGGCGTCGGCAACGGCAGCCTGGGCGGGCTGTACGGCATCGCGCGCGGCCTCGTGCGCATCGCCGCCGAGGACCAGAAGGAGAACTCGCAGCGCCTGCGCGAGTACACCAGCGCGCGGCGCGAGACGCTCACGCAGCAGCTCTTCTCCCCGGCGCCGGTCTACCCGGACCTCGAGATCGATCGCCTGGCGAGCGGACTGCAGCTGATGACCGAGCTGCTCGGCGCCGGCGATCCCGCGGTCGTCAAGGCGCTCGGCGGCCTGCCGCCGCGCCTGCGCGCGGAGCAGCTGGTCCACGGCACGAAGCTCGCCGACGTCGCCGAGCGCAAGCGCCTGTACGAGGGCGAGCAGGCCGCGATCGACGCCTCGACCGATCCGCTGATCCTGCTGGCGAAGGCGTTCGACGCCGAGACCCGCTCGCTGCGCAAGCGCTTCGAGGACGAGGTCGACGAGCACGGAGAAGGAGGGCTACGTCGAAGATCGCCCAGGCGCAGTTCGCGATCAACGGCGAACACGCTCTACCCCGACGCGACGTTCACGCTGCGCCTGTCGTACGGCACGGTCAAGGGCTACACGCAGAACGGCAAGCACGATCCCGCCGTTCACGAACTTCGCGGGCCTGTTCGAGCGCAGCGAGGAGCGCAACAACGAGTTCCCCTTCGACCTGCCGCAAGCGCTGGGCCGGCGCGCGCGACATGGTCAACCCGAACACGCCGTTCAACTTCGTCTCGACCTGCGACATCATCGGCGGCAACTCCGGCTCGCCCGACGATCAACAAGGCGGGCGAGGTCGTCGGCCTGATCTTCGACGGCAACATCCAGAGCCTGATCCTCGACATCGCCTACGAGGAGGAGACCGCACGCGCCGTCTCGGTCGATACGCGCGCGATCATCGAGGCGCTGCGCAAGGTCTACGACTGCCAGGGCCTGGCGGACGAGATCGAGGGCAAGACCAAGGGCTGAGGCTTGGGTAGACTGCGGGACCGCCATTCCCGGCGGTTCCTTCCCGCCCCGCCACTCAGAGCCAATGCGATCGCCCCGGAGGCCGCATGAGCACGACTCGCTGCACTCTCGTACTTGCCATCCTCGCCGTTCTTGGCGCTTACGCCCGCGCCGATGAGGGCATGTGGCCCTTCGACGCCGTCCCCAAGGCCGCGATCCAGAAGAAGTACGGCTTCACGATCGACGACGCCTGGCTCGAGCACATCCAGAAGTCCTGCGTGCGCATCGGCGACCAGGGCTCGGGTTCCCTGGTCTCGGCCAACGGCCTGGTGATGACGAATTTCCACATCGGTTGTGACTCGCTCGAGAAGCTGAGCACGCCCGACAAGAACCTGATCGAGCTCGGCTTCTACGCCAAGACGCAGGCCGAGGAGGTGCCCTGCCCGGACCTCGAGGTCAACATCCTCTGGACGATCGAGGACGTGACCGAGCGCGTCAACGCGGCCGTCAAGCCCGAGATGGATCTGGCCGCGGCCGGCAAGGCGCGGCGCGAGGCGCAGAGCGCGATCGAGGCCGAGGCTCAGGCGCGGACCGGATTGAAGTGCGAAGTCGTGGCGCTCTACCAGGGCGGCCGCTACGCGCTGCACTGCTACCGGTCCTTCCAGGACGTGCGCCTCGTCATGTCGCCCGAGAAGGCCATCGCCCTCTTCGGCGGCGACCCGGACAACTTCGAATACCCGCGCTTCGGACTCGACCTGTGCTTCTTCCGCATCTACGAGAACGGCAAGCCGTTCCGCCCAGAGCACTTCCTGAAGTGGAGCAGGAACGGGACGACCGACAACGAACTCGTGTTCGTCGCCGGCCATCCCGGGAGCACCGGCCGACTGCGCACGGTCGAGCACCTGCGCTACATGCGCGACCTCGCCTACCCGATGTGGCTACGCAGCGTGTGTCAGCGCGAGGTGCAGTTGGCGACCTTTCGTGGGCGCAGCCCGGAGAACGCACGCATCAGCGAGCCCGAGTTCTACACCGTGCAGAACTCTCGCAAGTTGGCCACAGGCATGCTCGAGAGTCTGCAGGACGCGCGCCTGTTCGCCAGGAAGTCCGAAGCCGAGAAGGTGCTGCAGGATGCCATCGCTGCCAATCCTGAATACCGGAAGCAGTGGGGCGACGCCTGGGACCAAGTGGCGGGCGCCATCCAGGCAGCGGAGGCAATGTACGTCCGCTATTTTGCGCCTGGGGTCGGCTGGGGGCCGTTTGGCGATCTCTACGGCAGCGCGCGCGATCTCCTGCGCATTGCGGCCGAGGACCCGAAGGAGAACTCGCAGCGCCTGCCCGAGTACACGAGTTCGAGACGTGAGACGCTGATGCAGAAGCTCTTCTCCCCGGCGCCGGTCTACCCGGATCTCGAGATCGACCGCCTGGCTAGCGGGCTGGCGCTGATGGCCGAGCTCCTCGGCGCGGGTGACCCGGCCGTGGTCAAGGCGCTCGACGGACTGCCGCCGCGCCTGCGTGCCGAGCAGCTGATCCACGGCACGAAGCTCGCGGACGTGGCCGAGCGCAAGCGCCTGTACGAAGGCAAGCAGGCCGCCATCGACGCCTCGACCGACCCGCTGATCCTGCTCGCGAAGGAGTTCGACGCCGAGAATCGCGCAATGGACAAGCGTTGGCTGGACGAAGTCTTCAACAGGAACCGCGCTGCCTACTCGAAGATCGCGCAGGCCCAGTTCGCGATCTACGGCAACTCGCTCTACCCCGACGCGACGTTCACGCTGCGCCTGTCGTACGGCACGATCAAGGGCTACACGCAGAACGGCCAGCAGATCCCGCCCTTCACGAACTTCGCGGGCCTGTTCCAGCGCAGCGAGGAGCGCCACAACGAGTTCCCCTTCGACCTGCCCAAGCGCTGGGCCGGCGCGCGCGACCTGGTCAACCCCAACACGCCCTTCAACTTCGTCTCGACCTGCGACATCATCGGCGGCAACTCCGGCTCGCCGACGATCAACAAGGCGGGCGAGGTCGTGGGCCTGATCTTCGACGGCAACATCCAGAGTCTGATCCTCGACATCGCCTACGAGGAGGAGACCGCACGCGCCGTCTCGGTGGATACGCGCGCGATCCTCGAGTCGCTGCGCAAGGTCTACGACTGCCAGGGCCTGGCGGACGAGATCGAGGGCAAGACCAAGGGCTGAGCGGCCGCGGGTCGAGAACTTTCTTCCCCGGCTGGCCGAGGAGGGAGTGGCGGGGGACAATTCCCCGTGCACTCCCTCTTCCTCTGTGTCGTGCTGGGCTTCAGCGCCAGCGGCCCCGGCGGGACGATCCCCGATCCCGCCTCTACGCCCGGCGTGTGGAACGCCTCGTACGCTGGCACCAGCCTGACGAGTTCGATCACGCTTGCGCACCCGGTGGCGAGCGTCTCGAGCGTGCTGCTCACCGGACTGCAGCACGACTCGCGCGGCGACCTGCACGTCTTGCTGCACGGCCCGCAGGGGACGAGCTGGAACCTGATCGTGCGCCCGGGCTTCGACGGCGTGAACAGCGGAGACTCCGGCAACCTCGTCAGCGGCGACTACCTGCTGGTCGAGTGCGGCGGCGCGAGCCTGGCGCAGGGCGCGACGAATCTCACGGGCGGCACCTACGACCAGCTCTTCAACTCGGGTCCGGGGGCGTGGACGGTCGGCGCGCAGGACATGCCGCTCTCCGCGATCAGCGGCCCGAGCGGCATTTGGACGCTCGAAATCCGCGACTGGCGGCCGCAGGACGGCGGCGCGCTCTCGTCCTGGACGCTCGCCGGCGTGCGCGGCGGCTTCGCGACGTACTGCTACGGCACGGGCGCGCTGGCGACCGACTGCCCCTGCCAGGCGACGGGTTTTCCGGGCCGCGGCTGTCCCAACTCGAGCGACGCCTACGGCGCGGGACTCGTGGCCGAGGGTACCGTCGCACTGGACGACGTCGCGTTCCACGCCTCGGGCGAGCCGGCCAGCGCCATGACGCTGCTCTTGCAGGGCACGGGCAACGTCGCCGGCGGCGCGCTCTTCGGCGACGGCGTGCGCTGCATCACGGGCGGACTCAAGCGGCTCTACCTGCGCAACGCGCTGAACGGGATCGTCGAGGCGCCGCTCGCGAGCGAGCCGTCGATCCGCGACCGCTCGGCGCAGCTGGGCGACACGATCGCGCCGGGCAGCACGCGCTACTACCAGGCCGCCTATCGCGATCCGGCGCCGGGCTTCTGCCCGCCGCCCGAGGGCGCGGGGTTCAACGTCACGAACGCCGTCGCCATCCACTGGTGAGCAGCCCGGAAACATCTTCGCGGCCGGACTTGGCCGGGTTTCCCCCGTAGGCGCAAGTTCGCGCTCCGCGGCCTCCGATGAGGGCCCCGATTGACTCCTGCTGGGCTCGCACTCGTGCGGCCGAAGCCAGGAATCCCCATCCACACCGGAGCCGCCCATGTCCGCCCCTGAACATCCAGGATCCACACCGGAAGCGACGCAGGAACTGATCGACCGCAACGTGATCGAGGGACTGCGCGAGCTCGGCGGAGCGGAGGATCCCGGCCTGCTGGTCGAGCTGATCGACCTCTATCTCAGCGACGCGCCGCAGCGCATGTCGGAAATCGAGCAGTCGCTCGCCAGCGGCGACTGGAAGCTGCTCGAACGCGCTGCGCACACGCTCAAGTCGGCCAGCGCCAACATCGGCGCGCTGGGCCTGTCCGCGATCTGCAAGGAGCTCGAATGCCAGGCGCGCAGCCGCGACGCGCAGGTCTGCAGCGGCCTCTACCGGCGCTCGGCCGAGAGCCTCGCGCGCGTCGAGAGCGCGCTGCGCGACTTGCGCTCCTGAACTCGCACACACCCTGACGCACCCTCCCCGACCACGAAACCGGCTGCCCATGATCCGCCAGACCTTCGAAGAGCTGAAACTGACCAATCGCCTGCCTTCGCCTCCGGGCGTGGGCATGCGTGTGCTGGAGATCACGCGCGGCGAGGACTTCTCGGCCGACGACATCGCCAACGCGATCATGGCCGACTCGGCGCTGACCGGGCGCCTGCTGAAGATCGCCAACTCGGCGCAGTCGGGCGCGGGCCAGGCGATCACGACGGTCTCGGAGGCCACGATGCGCCTGGGCGTGCGCTCGGTGCGCAACGTCGCGCTGGGCCTCTCGCTGATCTCGGCCAACCGCAGCGGCGGCTGCGAGAAGTTCGAGTACGAGCGCTACTGGTCGATGTCGCTGGCGCGCGGCGTCGCGGCCCAGGCCATCAGCCGCCGACGCGGCATCGGCTCGCCCTCCGAGGCCTACGTGCTCGGCCTCTTGTGCGAGATCGGCACGCTGGCGCTGGCCAGCGTGTACGCCAAGGAGTACGCCGCGCTGCTCAGCGCGCACCCGGGCGTGAGCGTGGCGGCCATCGGGCGCTACGAGCGCGAAGCCTTCGAGATCGACCACTGCGAGGTCGGCACGTACATGCTCGAGGACTGGGGCATCCCGCAGGCGCAGGCCGAAGCGCTGCTGGCCTACGAAACCTTCGGGCAGCTGGGTTCGGAAGAGGACAAGCGCGCCAACGAGATGGCCGGCGTGCTCTGGGCCGCGCAGGGCGTGGCCGAGCTGCTCTTCGCCGACGAGAACTCCGAGACCGACGTCTGGAACCGCCACGCGGCGCGCCTCGAGAGCGTGCGCGAGTACCTGGGCCTCTCGGCGCAGGCCTTCGCCGAGCTGTGCGAGTCGATCTCGCGCGAGTGGCAGGAGTGGAACGGCATCCTCAAGCTGCCCAAGCGCTCGCCGCTGCGCTACGAGCAGCTCTCGCAGCGCGTCGGCAGCGTGCAGGCCGGCCTCGCGGCGCCGGCGCCGACGCCGGCCAGCGTTCCCGGCGCGGAGCTGCCGGCCGCGCCGCCGCAGTTGCCCGGCGGGCTGCGCATCCTGGCCGTGGACGACGACCCGATGTCGCTCAAGCTGCTCGAGCGCACGCTGCGCAAGGCCGGGCACCAGGTCGCCACCGCGCGCGACGGCCGCGAGGCGCTGCAGATCGCGCTCGAGACCAACCCGCAAGTGGTGCTGGCCGACTGGATGATGCCCGAGCTCGACGGGCTCGACCTGTGCCGCGCGCTGCGGCGCATCGAGAGCGGCCAGGACATGTACTTCCTGCTGCTCACGGGCCGCGACGACGAGGACCGGGCGGTGGAGGCCTTCGACGCGGGCGTCGACGACTACGTCGCCAAGCCCTTCAACGCGCGCATCCTGATGGCGCGCCTCAAGGGCGGCCAGCGCGTGATCGAGCTCAAGGCCAAGGTCGAAGCCGACCGCCAGACCATGATGCAGCAGGTCGCGGAGCTCGGGTCGTTGACGCGCAAGCTGCGCACGGCCTCGCTCACCGATGCGCTGACCGACCTGCCCAACCGGCGCTACATCATGAAGCGCCTCGAGCAGGAGTGGGACGCGTCCAGCCGCACGAACCGTCCGCTGTCGGTGATCATGATCGACATCGACCACTTCAAGAAGGTCAACGACGTGCACGGCCACGACGTCGGCGACGTGGTGCTCAAGGAGACGGCCAACGTGCTGCGCTCCGCGACGCGCCAGGGCGAGGAGGTCGCGCGCCTGGGCGGCGAGGAATTCCTCGTGGTCTGCCCCAACGCGACGGCGGCGCAGGCGCGCGTGTGCGCCGAGCGCATCCGCCTGGCGATCGAGCGCAACGTGATCCAGTGCGCCGGCTTCCAGCGCAACGTGACGGTCTCGCTGGGTGTCGCCGAGCGCACGCCGGGCGTGGCCAAGTACGACGCGCTCTTCAAGGCCGCGGACGAGGCGGTCTACGTCGCCAAGAACAACGGTCGCAACCAGGTCTGCAGCGCGGGCGAGTCCGTGCCCGTGGCCCGTTCCGCCTGAAAGAAGCCCGCTCTCCGTGCTCCACGAAGGATTCGAGGAATTCAAGCTCTCGGGGGGACTGCCCTCGCCCCCGGGCATCGGCATGGCCGTGCTGCGCGCGACGCAGCGCGAGGATGCCAGCCTCGAGGCGCTGATCCGCAGCCTGGAGTGCGACCCGGCCTCGGTGCTGCGCGTGCTCAAGGCCGCCAACGCGCGCTGCGCGGCGCACGGCCTCAACGCCACGAGCGTCTTCGGCGCGGCGGTCGTGCTCGGCGCGCGCGAGCTGCGTTCCACCGCCCTGCGCTTCACGCTGCTCTCCTCGAATCCCGAGGGGCAGTGCGAGCACTTCGACTACGAGGCCTTCTGGTCCTGGTCGCTGGCCTGCTCGCACGCGGCGCGCCGGCTGGCCGAGCTCTCCGAGGAGGGCGACCCGGGCGAGGCCTACGTGGGCGGCCTGCTGGCGCACTGCGGCGAGCTCGCGCTGGCCTGCGCGCACCCTCAGGTCTTCAGCCAGATCCGCGCCGCGCACTCGCAGTCGGGCGTCGAGGCGCAGCTCGAGGCCGAGCGCAAGGCCTTCGAGATGCACCGCTGGGAGGTTTCCGCGGCGCTGATGGGCGAGTGCGGCCTGCCGGTGCGCTTCGCTTCGGCCGCGCTGGCCCTCGACCGCGCCAAGAGCCCCGACCCCGAGGAGGACGACGCCGCGCGCAAGCTGGCGCTGCTGGTCGAGGCCGGCACGCTGGCGGCCGAGTGGATCGCCGGTTCGCGCCTGCGGCACTCCACGCGCGACGAGCTCTGGGAGGCGCTGGTCGGGCTGGCCGCGAACCTCTCGCTCAACGAGGTGCAGCTGCGCAGCGCGCTCGAATCGGCGCAGAAGCACTGGGAGGGCGTGCGCCAGCTGAGCCACATTCAGCCGCAGGACACGCCGATCCAGCGCCCCAGCGCTCCTCCGGGCGCAACCGAGACGCAGCACGCCGCCTCCGCCACGTCGATCAAGGTGCTGGTCGTCGACGACGACACCAAGCTGCGGCGCCTGCTGGCGCACCTCCTGACGAACGCCGGCTACCAGGTGATCGAGGCCGAGGACGGCGAGGAGGGGCTCTCGCTGGCGCTGCAGGAGTCGCCCCAGATCGTGGTCACCGACTGGTCGATGCCCAGCATGAGCGGCCTGGAGCTGTGCCGCACGCTGCGGCGCATGGAGAGCGGCCGGCACACGTTCATCCTGATGCTCACCGCGCGCGAGGAGGAGGAGCGCGTGCTCGACGCCTTCAACTCAGGCGCCGACGACTACGTCACCAAACCCTTCAACCCGCGCATCCTGCTGGCACGCGTGCAGGCCGGCCGGCGCCTGATCGAGCTGCAGCAGCAGGTCGAGGCCGACAAGATCGAGCGCCTCAAGCAGGTCGGCGACATGGGCCTGATGACGCGCAAGCTGCGCACGGCCGCGCTGACCGACTTCCTGACCGAGCTGCCCAACCGGCGCTACGCGATCAGCCGCCTGGAGCAGGAATGGGTCGCTGCCGAGCGCCTGCAGCGCCCGCTCTCCGTCGTGCTGATCGACATCGACCACTTCAAGCGCGTCAACGACGACTACGGCCACGACGTGGGCGACCTGGTGCTCAAGGCGGTCAGCGACGCGCTGCGCGCGCGCACGCGGCGCGGCGACGTGGTCTGCCGCCTGGGCGGCGAGGAATTCCTGGTGATCAACGTCAACAGCGACCTCGAGGGCGCCTGGCAGTGCGCCGAGCGCCTGCGCTCGGCCGTCGAGGAGACCACGGTGCGCGCGGGCGAGTTCGAGGGCCGCATCACGGTCAGCCTGGGTGTCGCCCAGCGCCAGCCGGGCATGAAGGGCCCGCAGTCGCTGCTCAAGGCCGCCGACTCTGCGGTCTACGAGGCCAAGGACGCAGGGCGCAACACGATCCGCGGCGAGCGCCCGCCCGGCGCGCCGATCCGCGAAGCGGGCTGAACCGATGTCCGCCGCGAAGGAACGCCTGCCGCGCTATCGTCTGCACCTGCTGCTCGCCGGGCTGGCGGCGCTGGTGCTGGCGCTGCTGGCGCTGCTCTCCTGGCCCGAGGGCCTGGCCGGACGCGAGCTGATCCGCGAGGACCTGCGCCAGCTGCACAACACCGAGTGGGTGCTTTCGCGCAGCGAACCGGGGCGCATGCAGTCCTTTGCCGCGCTGGGCCGCATCGTCGCGGACCTGCTCACCTACGTGGACACCAGCTGTGCGCCCGACCGCGCGGCCCTGCGCGCCGAGCTCGAGTCCTACGCCACCGTCGTGGACAGCCTGAGCACCAGCCGCCAGGTGCGCGACGACCAGCTGCTGGCCGTGCGCGACCAGAGCCTGCGCATCTCGCGCATGTTCGAGGAGGGCATGACGAACGCGGTGGTGGCCGCCTCGCGCTGGCGCGTGGTGCTCTTCGCCTGGTGCGCGCTGCTGATGGCCCTGCTGGTCGTGGGCGCGCGCCGGCTGGTGCGCGCCGAGCGCGCGCTGGCAGACGGGGCGCGGCCCGACGAGAGCGCCTGGGCGGAGCAGCGCGCGCAGCTCGAGGAGTCGCTGGCACGCAGCGAGGCCGCGCGCGCGGGCGCCGAGGCGGCGCGCACGAGTTCCGAGGAGGCCAATCGCCTGAAGAGCGCCTTCCTGGCCAGCATGAGCCACGAGATCCGCACGCCGATGACCTCGATCCTGGGCTTCGCCGAGCAGCTGCTCGAGCCCGCCGTGAACGAGGAGGAGCGCCTCGAGTCGATTGGCATGATCCGGCGCAACGCCGACCACCTGATGCACCTGATCGACGACGTGCTCGACATCTCGAAGATCGAGGCCGGCCGCCTGGAGATCAACCCCGCGCCCTGCAGCCTGTTCGCGGTGCTGTCCGAGGTGCGCGCCGTGATGGCCACGCGCGCGGCGCGCAAAGGGCTGGAGTTCCGCATCGACGTGCCGCGTCCCGTGCCCGACGGCATCGTCACCGACGCGACGCGCCTCAAGCAGGTGCTGCTCAACCTCGTCGGCAATGCGATCAAGTTCACCGAGCACGGTTTCGTGCGCGTGTCGCTCGGCTGCCGCGAGGCGCGCGGCGGACGCGCGCGGCTGTGGTTCCGCGTCGAGGACACCGGCATCGGGCTCGATCCGCAGGCCATCGGCCGCCTGTTCATGCCCTTCACGCAGGCCGACGAGACGATCCAGAAGCGCTTCGGCGGCACCGGTCTGGGCCTCTCGATCAGCGCGCACCTGGTCGAGCGCCTGGGCGGCAAGATCCAGGCCGAGGGCGGACCGGGCGCGGGTGCGAGCTTCAGCTTCGAGATCGACGCCGGCCTCTCGCCGGGCAGCAACTGGCGCGGCAGCGACGGCCTCGAGGGCCTGAGCGTGCGCCTCTCGGAAACGCGCTACACCGCGCGCGCCGCGCACAAGTCGGCGCGCGTGCTGCTGGCCGAGGACGGGCCCGACAACCAGCGCCTGATCGCGCACCTCTTGAAGCGCGCGGGCCTGGAGATGACCGCGGTCGAGAACGGCGCCGAGGCGCTCGAGGAGGTCGCGCAAGGCGCGCGCGGCCGGGCGGCCTTTCGACCTGGTGCTGATGGACATGCAGATGCCGGTGCTCGACGGCTACACGGCCGTGCAGCGCCTGCGCCAGCAGGGTGTGCGCACGCCGATCATGGCCCTCACGGCCAACGCCATGACCTCCGACCGCCAGCGCTGCATCGACGCCGGCTGCGACGAGTTCTGCGCCAAGCCGATCGACTTCGACCAGTTCTTCGCGGCGCTCGACCGCTGTCTGGCGCTGGGCCGCGCGCCCGCGGCGCCAGCGGCGCCAACACCGGCGGCACTGCCGCAGGCCAAGCCGGCCGAGCGTGTCGAGGCGCGCGACGAGAGCTTCGCACAGCTGGTCGAGCTCTTCGTGCGCGAGCTCGGCGACGACGTCGGCGCGCTGCGCAAGCTGCTCGCCGGCGGCAGGCTGGAGGAGCTCGGGCGCCTGGCGCACCAGCTCAAGGGCAGCTGCGGCAGCTACGGCTTCCCCGAGCTCAGCAAGCGCGCGGGCGAACTCGAACGCTGCGTCAAGGACGGCGCGGGCAAGCAGGCGCTCGAGAGCGCGCTGGGCGCCTTCGAGAAGAGCTGCGCCGGAGTGCGCAGCTCGTCTTCCGTCTGAGCGCGTCCAGGGTATGCTGTCCGGCCATCCGCCGGACCCGCACACGCCTGCGCACGCCATGGACCACAAGAGCCTCCAAGAATTCGTCGACCACACCTGGGATGCCTCGATCCTGCCCGCGCTGACCGAGTACATCCGCATCCCCAACAAGTCGCCCTACTTCGACGCCGAGTGGGTCGCGCACGGGCACATGGATCGCGCCGTCGCGCTGATCGAGGGCTGGTGCAAGGCGCGCGAGATCACCGGTCTCACGGTCGAGGTCGTGCGCCTGCCCGAGCGCACGCCGCTGATCTTCATGGAGATCCCCGGCAGCGGCAAGGACACCGTGCTGCTCTACGGCCACCTCGACAAGCAGCCCGAGTTGACCGGCTGGATGCGCGGGCACGGGCCCGTGGGAGCCGGTGCATGAAGGGCGACAAGCTCTACGGCCGCGGCGGCGCGGACGACGGCTACGCGGCCTTCGCCTCGCTCACGGCGATCGAGGCGCTGCAACGGGCCAAGATCCCGCACGCGCGCTGCGTCGTGATGATCGAGGCCGTGCGAGGAGATCGGGCAGCCCCGACCTGCCGGCCTACATCGACCACCTCGCGAAGCGCATCGGCGACGTGAGCCTGGTCGTGTGCCTCGACTCGGGCTGCGGCAACTACGATCGCTGTGGAGCACGACCTCGCTGCGCGGCCTGGTCGCGCGGCAACCTGGTGGTCGAAGTGCTCAAGGAGGGCGTGCACTCCGGCGACGCCTCCGGCATCGTGGCGTCGAGCTTCCGCATCGCGCGCAACCTGCTCTCGCGCGTCGAGGACCCGGAGACGGGCAAGATCCTGCTCGACAAGCTGCACGTGAAGATCCCCAAGGAGCGCGCCAGGCAGGCCAAGGCGACGGCCAAGGTGCTGGGCAAGGCCGTGTACTCGAAATTCCCCTGGGTCGAGGGCATGCAGCCGATGACGAAGCGACCCGGCCGAGCTGATGCTCAACCGCACCTGGCGGCCGACGCTCTCGGTCACCGGCGTCGACGGGCATGCCCCGACATGAGCAGCGCCGGCAACGTGCTGCGCCCGAAGACGGCGCTCAAGCTCTCGGTGCGCCTGCCTCCGACGCGGCGACGCCGATCTGGCGACCAAGAAGCTCAAGAAGCTGCTCGAGAAGGACCCGCCCTACGGCGCGAAGGTGCGCTTCGAGGCCGAGAAGGCGCGCTGCCGGCTGGAACGCGCCGGCGCTCGCGCCCTGGCTGGAGAAGTCGGTCTCGATCGGCTTCGAAAGCCTCGTTCGGCAAGGACGCCTGCTACATGGGCGAGGGCGGCTCGATTCCGTTCATGGGCATGCTCGGGAAGAAGTTCCCCAAGGCGCAGTTCCTGATCACCGGCGTGCTCGGGCCCGCACTCGAACGCGCACGGGCCGAACGAGTTCCTGCACGTGCCGACGGGCAAGAAGTTGACGGCCTGCGTGGCGCGCGTGATCGCGGACCACTTCGTGCGCGAGGCGGCTTCGGGCGACGAGGCGCAGGACGCGAAGAAGAGCGGCAAGAAGCGCAAGAAGGCGTAGTTCTCCCGTACGAGCGTGGACGGATGGCGTAGCTCGCCATCCGCTGCAGTACGACATCGATCGAGCGGCGGGTACGCCGAGCGGCGGCAGGACAGTCGATCGGCGTGCGACTAGGCTCGCGGTCATTCGCGGATCGCCCGATCGGCATTCCGAACGAGGAAACAAGACATGACCACATCCTTCCTCGCTGCCCGCCTGGCCGGGGCCGTTGCGCTGCTCGTTCTCGCGTGCGTCACACTCGCAGCCCCCGCCTCCTGCCAGACCTCCACCACTCCGCCCGTCCAGCTGCTCGACAAGCCACTGGTCGTTGGCGTCTTCAACGCCCTCAACGGCAATCCCGTCACGAATGCAACGGTGTCGCTCGTCGGTCAGCACATGAACGCGACTACGGACAGCACCGGCCACGCGACCTTTCCACAGATCCCGGTCGCGCGCGTTCTGCGCTTGTGGACTTATCCGAGCGGGTACACGCCTGGAACCCAGGAGATCCGAGTCGGGTCCTCGCCCGTCAACTGGGTCTCCATCTTCGTCATGCCGTTGGACATGTACTCGACCGGCCTGATCAACCACACCGCAGGCGGCACGTTCACCTTCACAGGGACGATTGTCGGAGCCATGGGCGACATGCCCTTCTGGTTCCAGATCGACGTCCCGCCCAATTCGCTTGGCGAGGACTACTCACTCGACATTTCGCCTCGCCCGACGTTTGCCGAGGTCACGAACGGGATGACCGGTTGGGATCTGACCCTCGGGCAGTGGCACGTGTGCATGCGGAACGCCGCGGGAGCGCCGATCTCGGCCACTCTGGCTGCGCCTGCCATCTTTCGGTTCAAGCCGTGGACGGCCCCGGGAATCACGCTCGAGGATCCGGCGGCATACCCTCCCGGGAGGTATGAGTACCGGCTCTACAAGTACGACTACGGGATTCACCAGTTCAGTGAGCTCCCCAATGTAGTCACTCCCAATGCACAGGACGGCACCGTCTCCGTTCCCATCCAGTCGTTCTCCTTCTTCACGGCGAAGAAGCGCGGTTACGGACTCTGGGCCGCAGCCGGTCAGGACAATCCTCCGCCGCCTCCCCCGCCGGAACCCGAGGTGAGTGAGAGCTACCAGTGCGACACGATCTGCAGCGCAACGATCAACTGCGGGAGCTACGGAATGAGTTGCTCCTACTCGCTCGCCGCGGGGTCGTCCGTCTCCGTGTCCGCGGGGCTCAAGGCTGCCTTGGATGCCCAATACAGCCAGACAGTCAACGCCGTACTCGCAAAGGTCAGCGTGAAGGTCGGCCTGAAGCTCGAAGCGAGCGTGTCCGGCGAGTACACGTCCTCCACGAGCGAGACGATCACGGGCAGCGTGAACCAGGGCGCGGGAGCCTCCGGTCCGTGCTACTCGGGACCGTTCAAGTTCAAGAAGGTCTCGAAGGTCTACGCCATCGAAGTGCTCGGGGTCACGCTTGGTACGATCGTCAAACCGACCGGCACGGAGGTGGCGACGCAGTTGAGTTTGGACACGACGTGCGGCCCGCAGTGCGAAACGGCCGGACCTCCTCCGACAGCCGTGAACAGCTGTCCGTTCTAGTCAGACCGTGCCGCGAGCCTGACACGGGCCGGTCGGATCCTCGAATCCGACCGATTCGGCCGGTCCGACCACTTCGTGCGCGAGGCGAGCCCGGGCGACGAGGCGCAGGACGCGAAGAAGAGCGGCAAGCGGCGCAAGAAGTAGCTCTCCACGGAACTCCATAGCCCGGAGTTCCGTCGCCGGAGGAATCGCCCGCGACTGCGCGAACAAGCCGAACGGAATCACCCGTTCGATGGAGAGTGCGCTAGGATCCCGCCAACCCTCAGGAGCGGAGCGCTTCGACGCGTTCCGAAGGACTGTTTCATGATTTCGACTGTCTCTCTATTCCTATTCTCGTTCGCACCCCTCCAGACTCCGCCCACCACCATTCCGGGCATCGTCGTCTGCGAGCCCGGCCAGAGCGGCGTGATCGTCTGTCCGTGCGGCAACACGCCCTCGGGCCTGGGCCGCGGCTGCAACAACTCGCTCAACACGGGCGGCGCGATGCTCACGGCGACCGGGATCAACTCGCTCAGCGCGGATTCGGTGCAGCTCAACTGCACTGGCATCGGGACGGCGACCGCGAGCTGCAGCGGTTCGAACACCAACATCATCAGCGTGCTCTTCGAGGGCTCGACGCCCATTCCGAACGGCATCGCCTGGGGTGACGGCGTGCTCTGCTGCGGCGGGCCGTTCTTCCTGCTCAACGCGCAGATCGCCGCGGCCGGCACGTACCACTTCCCGATCCCCGGCACCACCGGGTTGCATCAGGCGGCCATCTCCGCGGGCGATCCGCTGGTCGTGGGCTCGACGCGCTGGTACTTCGTCGCCTACCGCGACACGTGCCCGAGTTTCTGCCCGACTTCGGTGCGGCAGAAGTCGAACAGCTACATGATTACCTGGGGACCTTGAGCGCGCGCCTCACGGCCACCACGAGATCGAAGCGGTCTGCGTCGAGTTGAATGCGCTCGTCGCAGGGCAACCGCCGAGCAAGAACGGATCGCGATAGTACACGTAGTAGTAGCGCGTCTGTCCGGGCTGGATCAGACTGCCGAGTTGCGCCGAACGCGCGGAGATCGAGAGGTCGCCCGCCACGAAGTCGGGGACCGAGATGCTGCCGGAGACGGCGGTCTTCGCGAACATCCGCTTCAGTGAGCCGCCGGCGCAGCGCACTCCATGTCCGAACGGCACGCCGGGCGAGAGCAGGGAGTCGCCCTGGCCGAGGATGCTCGTCGCCGTCGGATTCTCGCCGACCGTCGTGAGGACGAGGCTGTCCAGGCTCAGGTAGGCAATGCCCGACGCGGAAAGCGTCGCCCCTCCCGTCGCCGCCGAATTGTCGCAGCCGCGACCGGCTCCACCAGCCGGGTTCCCGCACGGACAGGCGATCACGCCGGAGTTCCCGGGTTCGCACATGCTTGTGAACCCCGCTGCGGTGCGGTCCCGCACGAACACGTCCGCGGTGCCGTTGGTGTCGCCGCTGACGAGGTCCGAAGCACCGGTCACGAACGCCACGTAGCGGCCGTCGGCGGAGACCGAGGAGTCGCCGCTGCCGGCATTGGCCTGCTGGCCGGCGGCGCCGACGCTGATGCGCTCGGTGATCCCGACCAGCCGGTCGTGCACGAACACGTCCGGGACACCGTTGGTGTCGCCGGGGACGAGGCTCGTCGCGTAGCTGTAGAAGATGACGAAGCGCCCGTCCAGGGAGATCGAGGCGAGATCGCAGAGGCCGTATGTCTGCTGGCCAGTCGAGTCGATGCTCACGCGCTCGGTCGTACTGCCCTGGCGATCACGCACGAATACGTCGGGATACGTGTTCGTGTCGCCCGCGATGAGGTTGGTGGCGTAGCTCACGAAGGACACGAATCGTCCGTCTGCGGAGATCGCGGGGCCGTAGGTCGCGTTGTTGGCCTGCAGGCCCGCCGTGCTCAGGTTCACCATCTCGGTCGTGCCGAGCTGGCGGTCGCGCACGAAGACGTCGGGCTGTCCGTTCGTGTCGGGCACGGCCAGGTTCGAGGCGTAGCTGTCGAACGCCACGAAGCGCCCGTCGGGGGAGATCGAAGGCACGGCGCTGAAGTAGTCGGCCTGCAGGCCGGCCGTGCTGATGCTCACGCGCTCGGTCGTGCCGAGCTGGCGGTCGCGCACGAAAACGTCCTCGTACCCGTTGGTGTCGCCCGTGACGAGATTCGAAGCCAGGCTACAGTACGCCACGAAGCGTCCGTCGGGTGTGATCGTGCAGCCCGTGCTGTCCGCATTGCCTTGCACGCCCGCCGAGCTCACGCTCACGCATTCGGTCGTGCCGAGCTGGCGGTCGCGCACGAACACGTCCCCGGTGCCGTTGGTGTCGCCCACGACGAGGTTCGTGGCCAGGCTGTAGAACGCCACGAAGCGCCCGTCGGCAGAAACGCAGCGACTGTCGGAGGCAGTGGTCAGTGCGCTGTTGCCGTCGCCCTCCAGGCCCGACGAGTCGACGCTCACGCGCTCGGTCGTGCCGCTCAGGCGGTCGCGCACGAAGACGTCCCAGTGCCCGTTCCCGTCGCCCGCGACGAGGTTGGTGGCGGCACTGTCGAACGCGACGTAGCGCCCGTCGGCGGAGATCGAGCAGCCCATGGCGCTGCCGTTGCCTTGCGCGCCGGCCGAGTCAAGGCTCACACGGGTCGTCATCTGTGCTCGAGCCCCTGCGCAGAGGAGCACGCCTGCCACGGCCACTGAGCCCATTCGTCGCGTTCTCATTCGACCTCTCCTTGCTCCTGTTGCGACAAGAGCCCTCCAATCCCGTTCTTCCCCGGGTCACCGGGGTCGTGCTGCCAAGCACGCCTGATCCTAGCGGCGCCATCCGAATCGGGCGGGAAAATTGGGAGCGGCGGGCCGCCGAACGCTCGCGCGCTCAACGGCCGACGAGATCCGGTAAGCCCGAACGCGCTCTCACCACTTCGTCGGCTGATTCGCGCCGACGCCCGGGCCGTAGACGACCGCGTTCCCGAACAGGCGCATCGTGCCGCGGAACCAGTTGCGGAAGTCGGGCGGGCAGGCGAACAGGATCACCTGGCCCGCGCCCTTGCGCTCGACGGTGCAGTAGGCCGAGTCGGCGATGCGCTCGCGCGCCTCGGGCCAGAGCAGACCGGAGAGGCGCAGGCGGTCGGGCGCGGCGAGTCGCACGGGCGTGTGCACGGGAAGTTCGGAGAGCAGCGCGTTGCCGCCCTCGTAGAAGACGGGCAATTCGGCGCCGCAGCCGTAGGTGAGCCACTCGTCCTGGTTGACCTCGCCGCGCAGGATCACGCCGCGCGGGGAGAAGGTGCGCGCCCAGCGGTCCCAGCGCGCGAGCTCGTCGGCGTCCTTCTTGGGCGGGCCCTTCTCGTCCTTCTTGTCGGCCTTGTCGTCCTTCTTGTCCGCCGCGTCGTCCTTCTTCTCGGGCGCGGGCGTCTCCTTCTTCTCGCCCCACAGCGTCGCGGCGTCGACCGGCGTCTTGCCCGCCTCGCGTTCGCGCTTGACCGACTCGGCGTACTTCGGGAGGTCGGCCAGCGCGTCGGAGCGCGTGCGCACGGACGAGAAGCCCAGCTCCTTGCCCAGCAGCGCCGAGGCCGAGCCGCCGGACGCGATCAGCGTGCCGCCCGCTTCGACCCAGGTCTTGAGCGAGTCGGCGTTGTTCTTGAGGATCGTGCGCAGGTCGCCGCCGCCCTCGGGCAGAACCAGCACGTTGTACTTGCGCAGGTCGTAGCCGCCGAGCTCCTGCGCGTCGACGAGGGAGCAGGGGATGCCGAGCTCGTTGTCGAGCATGTGCCAGGCGTGGCCGAAGTTGTCGGTCGAGACCGGGTTGTTCGAGAGCAGCGCCACGCGCGGACGCGCTAGCAGGTGGAACTTCTGGCCGCCGAGATCGGGCCCGTCGTCGGCGCTGCGTGCCGTGCCGGCGGCGTAGGCCAGCACGCCCGCGGCCTTCGCGGCGCGCTCGACGCGCACGGCGGCGTCGGCCGTGTTCTCGTGGCGGCGCACGAGCAGGCTGCCGCGCGTGCAGCGGCGGATCGGCTCGGCCTTGACGTCGGTGGTGGCGCTGGTCCAGATGGCGAAGGGCTCCTCGCTGATCTCGACCTGCAGCTCGAGCTCCATGGCCTGCACGGCGAAGGACAGCGCGCGATCGTCCTGGCCGTCGACGACCCAGCCGTAGACCGGTTGGTCGGCCTTGGGCAGCGCGACGAGGCCCGACTTCGGCGCCTCGAGCGTCTTGACCTTCGTGCCCTTGACTTCCTTGGCGTCGCACCAGAAGCCGTCGAGGTCGAAGGCGTGCGCCGGCGACCAGGCGGTCACGTCGTAGGCCTTCGAGCTCTGCTTGCGCTCGAGCTCCTTGCGCTCGGAGTCGAGCGACTTCTGGTCGTAGCGCGGGTCGAAGGCCAGCAGCGCCTTGACCAGCGTCGCCAGCGGCTGGCGCGCGGGCACGATCAGCGAGCCGGCGGGGAAGGCGTGCGCGTCCTCCTTCGCGGCGAGCGTGCTCTCGGCGTGCGCGCCGCTGAAGGCCTCGTCGGCGCGCGTGACCTCGATGCCCTGCGCGGCGAGCATCTCGACGAGGCGCGTCTCGCGCGCGGGGTGCCGGCCGGGCGCGAGCACGAACATGCGCTCGTTGCCGGGCGTCTCGGCGGCGCAGTTCTGCTGCTTCTGCGCGAGGTAGCCGGCCAGCACGTCCTTGCGGTGCCTCGCCAGCGTCGTCGCGTTGGTCACGCTCGAGACCGCCTGGTGCTGCACCGCCTCGCGGTAGGTCGCGATCTCGCCCGACGCGCGCCGCAGCGCCTGGCCGGCGAAACGCGCCTGCTCGTACAGGATCCCGACCGCGCCCTGGAACGTGCCCCACGAATCCGTGTAGCCCGGATACCACGAGTCGGCCCACTCGCGCGTGTAGTAGCTCCAGCCGTAGTGGTCGAAGGCGGCACCCTGCTCGGCTGCGAACACGCGCCACCAGGTCTTCGTGTGTTCGGGGAAGAAGGGCGTGAACGGATCCGTCGCCGGATAGAAGAGGTAGGTGTCGAGGCCGCCCATCTCGTGCGCGTCGGTCAAGAGCTGCGGGTGGAAGCCCTGGATCGCGGCCCAGCGCGCGCGCGTCTCGGGCTGCGTGCCCCACATCCAGTCGCGGTTCATGTCGAACAGGTAGTGGTTGCCGCGGCCGTAGGGCCAGCGCCCGCGCTGCATCGCGTCGCTGTCGAGATTCGGCACGTAGCCGGCGCTCTGCTCGAGCTGCGAGAGGATGCGCTCGCGGCCATCGGGGTTGAGCGCGGGGTCGATCACGACCACCACGTCCTTCAACACGTCGGTGACGTCGGCGCTCGTGCCCGCGGCGAACTGGTAGGCGACCGCGAGCGAGGCGTCGGCGCCCGACATCTCGTCGCCGTGGATGCTGAACCCGAGCCATGCAACCGCCGGACCGTTGGCGACGATGCGCTCGAGCTCCGACTGCGCCACGCCGCGCGGATCGGCGAGCTTGCCGAGGTCGGCCTTGATCGCGTCGAGGCGCGCGAGGTTCTCGGTCGAGGCGATGATCACGCCCACGAGCTCGCGCCCCTCGTGCGTGCGCCCGAAGGTGAAGATCCTCATGCGCGGGCTCTTCTCGGCCATGGCTCGCAGCGCAGCGAGGATCTCGGCGTGGTGCGCGGTGAACGTGCCCAGCGGCTGGCGCAGCAGCGAATCGGGCACCGGCACCTTCGGGTCGTAGGTCGTGCCCGGGAACATCGGCGTCAACTGCTCGTCGCGCACCGAGTCGCCGAAGCGGATCGTGCGCGGACCCGGCGCCGGCTGCGCGGGAGCTGCGCCTCCCGCGGGCGGCGGATTCTGGGCGCTGGCGCAGGCGGCGAGGACGAGGAAGGGGACGAAGTGCAGCGGGCGGGGGAGCATCTGCGCAGTGTAGCAGCCGCCGCGCCGCTCAGAACGCGGGCGCGAGTACGAGATCTGCTGCGACGCGCCGCACGCTGGCGGCGTGCGCCCGTGCGAACTCGCCGAACTCGTCCGGATGCACGCAGGCGGCCAGGATCTCGAGCGACTCGACCAGGCGCGGCCCCGAACGGTTGAAGAACGCGTTGCCGTCGGCGACGAAGACCCGGCCCGCCTCGACCGCCCGCCAGCTCGACCAGGGCAAGAGCGTGGGCAGCTGCGCGAGCTCTCCCGCCGTGCGCGCCAGATCGAAGCCGCAGGGCTTGATCAGCACCACGTGCGGATCGAGGCGCGCGAGCTCGTCGTGCGAGAGCGTCGGCGCGTGGTCGCCGGGCCTGGTCACGAGCGGCGCGCCGCCCGCGAGCGACACGAGCTCGGGCATCCAGGTCCCGCCGATCATCACAGGATCGAGCCACTCGATCGTCAGCACCGAAGGCCGCAGGCTCAGGCGCGAGGAGCGCGCGCCGATCGCGGCGGCGCGCAGCTCGAGCTCCATGGCCAGCGTGAGACCGCGCTCGGCCCGCCCGAGCGCGCGCCCGACGCGGCGCACGTCCTCCCACACGTCGGCGAGGCGCGTCGGCCTGAGGCTGACGATCTCGACGTCGGCGCGCGCGAGCTCGGAGAGCGCCTTGCGCACCTCATCGAGCGAGACGGCGCACACATCGCACAGGTCCTGCGTGACGATCAGCTCCGGCTTCGTCTCGCGCAGCTTCTCGACGTCGAGCTCGTAGACCGTCAGCGCGTCGCGCAGGATCTCGAGCACGGCACGGTGGATCGCGCCGCTCGAGCGCGGCAGCGTCTTGCGCGTGCGCGTGAGCACCGGGAGCTTCCGGACGCCGGCCGGGAAGTCGCACTCGTGCGAGACGCCCACGAGCTCGGACTGCGCGCCCAGAGCGCAGACGATCTCGGTGGCGGAGGGCAGCAGCGACGCGACGCGCACGCGCGGGATGGTAACTGACGGGAGGCCCCCGAATGGCGCGGCCGGCGCGAGTTGGCGCAAGTCTTGGCGCAAGTTTGGCGCAAGTTCACGAGGCGGCGGATACGAGCCTGTAGACGACGCGGTTCGTCGCCCCCTCGGTCGCAAGCTAGCCCTTGTCGACCAGCATCTTGAGCTCACGCTGGAGCCAGCGCCGGGGGTGTCGGCAAGCAGCTCCTGCGCATCCTGCAGCGCCATGCTCGGGTGCTGCAAGATGTGTCCGGCCACGATCCGTTGGCGCTCCGAGAGACGGTGCTTCCGCGAGAGGACATCGCGCCGGATCAACAACTCGCCCCGCTCCTGGACCTCGGGCATATGAACTGCTGGCCCATGTCCGCGGGCCATTGGCGCCCGGTTGTCGTCCGTAGTAGGCTGAGATCGTGAGACGTGTGCTCGTCGTAGTCGGAGCGTCCCTGCTCGTACTAGCGCTGATTCCCTATTGGGGCAGTGAGGACTACTTCGGAATCAAGCGCGTCCGAGAGTTCGGGCTCGGCTTCGACCTCTACAGGCTGCGCGTCGTCGAGTCCGGCCACGCGGGACAGGGCGATTGGAGCGAACTCGGACGACTCACCAACTTCGAACCCCTTGGAGTCTCCACTTTGCTCCTGCTCCTTGGAGCGACCGCGATGACTGGGGCGAAGTTCATGACGCGCGGTTCGCGCAAGCGTCTCAGCGAGACTTAGGCTGCTCACCGATGGTGACAGATGCGAGGGCACGCGTAGGATGTGCGGCGCGGGCCCTTAGCTCAGTTGGTTAGAGCAGGCCACTCATAATGGCTTGGTCCCAGGTTCGAGTCCTGGAGGGCCCACCACTCGCACTGCATGTGACGCGACCTTGATGCTCGCCCCCGCTGGCACACAACGGAGAGGGCGGTGGTCCGTGGCCGAGGTCCTCTTGGTCTTTCCGGCGAGGCCGGCGTGCGGCCCAAGCCGTCGACGTGCGTTACACTGCGGACCGCGCGTGAGCTGGCAGCACCGCGTGTGGTCGGTCCGCCAGCGACGTCGCAGCACTCTGGAGGCCAAGCCATGACCTACGTCGACGGATACGTGATCCCCACCCCGAAGAGCAAGATCGCCGCGTACAAGAAGATGGCGACCTGGGGCAAGAAGCTCTGGATGAAGCACGGCGCGCTGCAGTACTTCGAGTGCGTCGCCGACGACCTCAAGGTCATTCCCGGCTGTGGTGCCGGCTTCAAGAAGATGGCGAAGCTCAAGCCAGGCGAGACGGTCTGGTACTCGTTCGTCGTCTACAAGAGCCGGGCGCACAGGAACGCGGTGAACAAGAAGGTGATGCAGGAGATGCAGCGGCAGAAGGCGCCCATGGTCATGCCCTTCGACTTGAAGCGCATGGCGTCGGGCGGATTCAAGACGATCGTGCAAGGCTGAGGCTGCGCGGCGAGGAGGACACACTTCCTGCCGCTCGCCCGACAGGCGCGCGATCCGCGTTGCGCGCGTCTGCTCTTCCATGTCCGATCCGGGGGATTACGACGCGGCGCCGCGCGGACGTGACGCTACGATGGCGCGCGGTGGAGTACCCCTATGGCGTTCATCACCGTCCTCGGCGAGGCCTGCGGTCGAGTCCTCGGATCCGGTCTTCCGCGCGTGGAAGGGCGTGAACCTGCCGCGCTGCGCAGGCTCAGCCATGCGCTGCTCGTCGCGTGCGCGCTCGCAAGCGCCGTCTCCGGCTGCCGCGCGTCGGGCAGCGGCGACGTCGCGGCGCTCGCGCGCGGCTTCCAGCAGCCGCCCGCATCCGCGCGGCCGTGGACCTACTGGTTCTGGCTGAACGGCAACATCACCAAGGAAGGCATCACGGCCGACCTCGAAGCGCTGCAGCGCGTCGGCATCGGTGGCGTGCTGATCATGGAGGTCGACCAGGGCGCGCCCGAGGGCGCCAGCCGGCTTCGCCACGCCCGCGTGGCGCGAGACTGTTCAAGCACGTCTGCGCGGAAGCCAGCCGGCTCGGCCTGCAGGTGAACATGAACGACGACGCGGGCTGGTGCGGCAGCGGCGGCCCGTGGATCACGCCCGAGCAGTCGATGCAGAAGGTGGTCTGGTCGGAGACGCCGCTCGAAGGGCCAGGCCGGTTCGACGGAGCACTGCCGCAGCCCGCGGCGATCGCCGGCTTCTACCGCGACATCGCGCTGCTCGCCGTCCCGCTGCCGGAGGCCGAGGCCGCGGGCGGCAAGGCGCTGCGCATCGACGGCATCGAGAGCAAGGCCGCGTTCGGCATGGGCGAGGGCGAGTCGCGCGCCGACTGGCCTGCGACACCCGCGTCCGCGGTGATCGCGCGTGCGCGCGTCGTCGACCTGACGAGCCGGCTGCAGCGCCGACGGCACGCCTCGCCTGGGACGTGCCGCCGGGCAAGTGGCTGCTGCTGCGCTTCGGCCACACCTCGACCGGCGCCGTCAACGCGCCGGCGCCGGCGAGCGGCCGCGGCCTGGAGTGCGACAAGCTGTCGCACGGCGGGCATCGACGCGCACTTCGCCGGCCTGATGGCCAAGCTCATCGCCGACGTCGGCCCGCTGGCCGGGCAAGACGCTGGTCGCGACGCACATCGACAGTTGGGAAGTGGGCTCGCAGAACTGGACCGCGGCGATGCGTCAGGAGTTCCAGCGGCTGCGCGGCTACGACCTGCTGCCGTTCCTGCCGGTGTTCACCGGCCGCGTCGTCGACTCGCCGGAGGTCTCCGAGCGCTTCCTCTGGGACCTGCGGCAGACGATCTCCGATCTGCTCGTCGAGAACTATGCCGGGCACATGCGCGAACTCGCGCACCGCCACGGCCTGCGGCTCTCGATCGAGGCCTACGGCGAGCCGGCCGACGACATGGCCTACGCCGGCCAGGCCGACGAGCCGATGTGCGAGTTCTGGTCGCGCAGCCGGTTCGGCGCGGCCGACACCTGCACGGTGATGGCTTCGGCGGCGCACGTGTACGGCAAGCCGATCCTGGGCGCCGAGGCGTTCACCGCCGACCGACAGCGAGCGCTGGCTCGATCATCCCGGCATCGATCAAGGCGCTCGGCGACTGGGCCTTCTGCGAGGGCATCAACCGCTTCGTCTTCCACCGCTACGCGCTGCAGCCGTGGCGCGACCGGCCGCCCGGCATGTCGATGGGGCCGTGGGGCCTGCACTACGAGCGCACGCAGACCTGGTGGGAGCAGTCGAAGCCCTGGCACGAGTACCTGGCGCGCTGCCAGTACCTGCTGCAGCAGGGCCGCTTCGTCGCCGACATCTGCTACCTCGCGCCCGAAGGCGCGCCGCGCCACTTCGTGCCCGCCGGGCGCGATGGCGCCCGGCATCCCGCCGCGGCGCGGCGGCTACGACTTCGACGCCTGCCCGCCGCGACGCGCTGCTGACGCGCAGCAGCGTCGAGAACGGCCGCCTCGTCCTGTCCGGGCAGATGCGCTACCGGCTGCTCGTGCTGCCGCCCGTGGAAACGATGACGCCGAAGCTGCTGCGGCGCGTGAAGGAACTGGTCGAGGCCGGCGCGACGGTCGTCGGGGATCGGCCGCAGAAGTCGCCCAGCCTGAGCGACTACCCGGGCTGCGACGGCGAGGTCGCGGCGCTCGCGCGCGAGCTGTGGGGCGATTGCGACGGCAAGCGCGTCACCGAGCACGCGCTGGGCAAGGGCCGCATCGTGTGCGGCAGGTCGCCGCAACAGGTGCTCGAGTCGCTGGGCGTGCCGCTCGACTTCGAGGCGCAGGGCGCGGGCGGGGCCGAGCGGCTGCGCTTCATCCACCGCACGCTCGACGGCTGCGAGGTCTATTTCGTCGCCAACGGCGAGCGCGATGCCGTCGCGGCGCAGTGCACGTTTCGCGTCGCCGGACGCGCGCCGGAGCTGTGGCAGCCCGAGACCGGCGAACGCGAGCCGTGCGTCGAGTACGAGGACCTCGACGGCCGGACGCGCCTGCCGCTGCGGCTCGAGCCCTCGGGATCGCTGTTCGTCGTCTTCCCTGCGGGGCGCCCCGCGCAGGATCACGTGGTCGGATTCACGCGCGACGGCGCAGCGCTGCTCCCGCCGCCGCCGCCGCGCGTGCGGATCGTCGTGCAGAAGTCGACCTACGGCGTGCCCGGCGACGCGGCGCGCACGCGTGACACGACGGCGCAGGTCCAGCGACTCGTCGATCTCGGCACGCGCGAGTTCCAGGTCGCCTTCCTCGCCCGCGAAGGCGACCCCGCGTACGGCACCGTGAAGACGCTGACCGTCGAGTACACCGTCGACGGCCGGCCGCGCGTCGTGAGCGGCACCGATCCGCAGACGATCGAGCTCTCGGCCACGCGCCACGTCGTGCTCGTGAAGCGCGCGACGTACGGTGTGCCCGGCGATCCCGCGCGCACGCGCGACGTGAGCGCCCGGGTGCAGCGCCTGGCGGACGAGGGCGTCGAGGAGTTCCCGGTGACGCGCCTGGCCGAAGGGGACGATCCGGCGCCGAACATCGTCAAGACCCTGGTGCTCGACTGCACCCTGGACGGCGTGGAGCTTTCCCGCAGCGCGAACGACGGCGAGCACATCCGCTTCGCGAGCCCTGCGCAACGGCAGGCCGCACTGCGTGCGACGCTCGACGGCCCGGTCCGCCTGGAGGCCTCGCTCCCGGGCCGCTACGGGGTGCGCTGGGCGAGCGGCCGGCAATCCGAGCTGGACCTGAAGTCGGTCCCGCCGGCGCTGGCGATCGACGGACCCTGGGACGTGGCCTTCGCGCCCGGTCTCGGCGCCCCCGAGCACGCCACCTTCGCCGAGCTCCGCTCGTGGAGCGCGCACGCTGACCCGGGGATCCGCTACTACTCGGGGGCCGCGACCTATCGCACGACGTTCCACCTCGATCCCGCGGACATCGCTCCCGGACGCCGGCTCGAGCTCGATCTCGGCCGCGTCGCGGTGATCGCCGAGGTGAACGTCAACGGTCGCGACGCGGGAACGCTGTGGAAGGCGCCCTTCCGCGTCGACGTGACGGAGTGTGCCAGGGCGGGCGAGAACACGCTCTCGATCCGGGTCGTGAACCTGTGGGTGAACCGGATGATCGGCGACGAGCAGCTGCCCGAGGACAGCCAGCGCAATCCCGACGGCACGCTCAAGGCCTGGCCGGCCTGGCTGGCAGACGGGAAACCCGATCCCGCAGGCCGGATCACGTTCACCTCCTGGCGGCTGTGGCAGAAGGACGACGCGCCGGTCGAAGCGGGACTCCTCGGACCGGTCCGGCTCGAGACGCGCGTCCGCTCGGCGCTGCCCTGATCGTGAGGCCCATGACGACGAACGCTCGGCGAGGCAAAGTCGGCCTGTTCGCGATCGGACTCGACGCGTACTGGCCGCAGTTCAAGGGGCTGAAATCGCGCCTGGACGGCTACCGCAAGCTGGTGAAGTCGCGCCTCTCCGAGTTCGCCGGCGTGGTCGACGCGGGCCTGGTCGATTCCGCGCCGGCGGCGGCCGCCGCGGGCGAGCTCTTCGCGCGCGAGCAGGTCGAGCTGCTGGTCTGCTACGTCGCGACGTACGCCACCAGCAGCCAGGTGCTGGCCGCCGTGCAGCAGGCCGGCGCGCCGGTCCTGGTCCTCAACCTGCAGCCCTCGAGCGCGCTCGACTATGCGCGCACCGACACCGGCGAGTGGCTCGCCAACTGCTGCGCCTGCTGCGTGCCCGAGATCGCCTGCGCCTTCGCACGCTCGCGCATCGACTTCCAGGTCGTCACCGGCGTGCTCGGTGTCGACGGCGGCAGGTTCGGCGAGGCGCCGAGCGAGCACCCCGCTGCGCGGCGGGCCTGGCGCGAGATCGCCGAGTGGGTCCGCGCCGCTGCGCTGGTCAGCCGCTTGCGTCGGACCCGCCTCGGCTTCCTCGGCCACACCTATCCGGGCATGCTCGATCTCTACTCCGACTTCACGCAGCACCACGCGCAGCTCGGCGTGCACGTCGAGGTGCTCGAGATGTGCGACCTCGCGGCGCGCCTGCCGAAGGCCGGCGAGCGCGCCGTTTCCGCCAAGCTGCGCGAGACCAGGGCCGTCTTCGAGCTCGCGAAGGACAGCCCCTCGGATCCGCCTCGCTCGCGCTCCCGACGCCGGATCAGCTGCAGTGGGCCTGCCGCGTCGCGGTGGCGCTCGACCGGCTGGTCGCGGACTTCGACCTGGACGGTCTGGCCTACTACTACCGCGGACTCGCCGGCAACGAGTACGAGCGCCTGGCCGCCGGCCTGATCCTCGGCTGCTCGCTCCTGACGGCGCGCGGCGTGCCCTGCAGCGGCGAGGGCGACCTCAAGAACTGCCAGTCGCGATGAAGATCGTCGACCTGCTCGGCGCGGGCGGCAGCTTCACCGAGTTCTACGCGATGGACTTCGACCAGGACTTCCTGCTGATGGGCCACGACGGGCCGTTCCACCTGGCGATCGCCGAGGGGCGGCCGATCCTGCGCGGGCTCGGGCTGTACCACGGCAAGCGCGGCTTCGGCGTCAGCGTGGAGGCGCGCGTCAAGCTCGGTCCGGTGACGCTGCTCGCGCTGACGCAGACGGCCGACGGGCTGCTGCAGCTTCGTCGCCGCGCAGGGCGAGAGCGTCGCGGGCCCGACGCTGCAGATCGGCAACACCAACAGCCGCATCCAGTTCAGCGGCGGGATGACGAGCTTCGTCGAACCGCTGGTGCCATGCCGGCCCGACGCACCACTGCGCGCTGGGCGTCGGTCACGTGCTGGCGGAGCTCGGCCATGTCGCGCGGCTCCTCGAGCTGCCGTTCACGGAGATCCGCTGATGGCGCTGCGCGCGCGCGCTGCGGGCTGAGCGCGAGAACATGCAACCCGATCCCTTCCTCGGCGTCCTGCTGCACGCACTCGGCGGGCTCGCGGCCGGCAGCTTCTACCTGCCGTTCAAGCGCGTGCGCGGCTGGGCCTGGGAGAGCTACTGGCTGGTGGGCGGCGTGTTCAGCTGGATCGTCGCGCCCTGGGTGCTGGTCTGGCTCACCTGCCCGGACATGGCCGGCGTGCTGCGCGCGGCCCCGGCGCAGAGCCTGATCTGGAGCTACACCTTCGGCGTCCTGTGGGGCATCGGCGGGCTGAGCTTCGGCCTCTCGATGCGCTATCTCGGCATGTCGCTGGGCTACGCGCTCGCACTCGGCTGCTGCGCGGCCTTCGGAACCATCCTGCCGCCGCTGTTCACGGGTGCGATCCGCGCGCTGGTCAGCTCGCCCTCGGGCTGGCTGACGCTCGCCGGTGTCGCGCTGTGCCTGGCCGGCATCGCCGTCTGCGGCGCGGCGGGCGTCGCCAAGGAGCGCGAGCTGACCGCCGAGCAGAAGCGCTCGGTGATCGCCGAGTTCAACCTGACGAAGGGTGTGTGGGTCGCGCTGTTCGCGGGCGTGATGAGCGCCTGCATGGCCTTCGCCGTCGCCGCCGGCAAGCCGATCGCGGAGCTCGCCGTGCAGCACGGCACGCCCGCGCTGTGGCAGAACACTCCGGTCTTCGCGCTGATCCTGGCCGGCGGCTTCACCACCAACTTCATCTGGTGCGTGATCCTGAACCTGCGCAATCGGACCGCGCGCGACTACCTGGACGGCCGGGTCGCCTCGCTCGGCGCCAACTACCTCTTCTCGGCGCTGGCCGGCGTCATCTGGTACCTGCAGTTCATGTTCTACGGCATGGGCACGACCCGGATGGGCCGCTACGACTTCTCGAGCTGGACCATCCACATGGCTTTCATCATCGTCTTCAGCAACCTGTGGGGCCTGCTGTTCCGCGAATGGCGCGGCACGAGCGCGCGCACGCAGCGAATCGTCCGCGCGGGCATCGTGCTGCTGATCCTCTCGACGCTGGTGGTCGGCCTCGGCAACTACCTGGCCGCGTCGCCGGCCGGGTGACGTTGCCGGTCGCGACCGGGCCGGCAGCACTTCTCCCCTTGCGAGCCTCAGGTCGCGGAGTAGCATCGCCCGTTCTGAGCCGATGACCGAGCCCGCCTTCAGCAGTGACGTCCTGCCGGGCGCCACCGAAGCCGCGGCGAAGCGCAGGTGGCGGCCCAAGGTCTGGGTCCTTGTCGCGCTCATCGGGCTCCTGCTCCTGGTGCTTGCGGTCGTGGTCCACATGTGCAGTTGGATGCGGGGCGTCGTGCCACGGCCCTTCGATCGTGCGGAGTGGCTGAATGGCGGCCTCGCGAGTCACTTGGCCGCGCACCCCGCGCGGCAGGAGATGGTCGACGACCTGCTCGAGAAGCGGTTGAAGGTCGGCATGTCGATGAGC
Organism: uncultured Planctomycetota bacterium; assembly: GCA_963829015.1. Classification (GTDB taxonomy): domain Bacteria; phylum Planctomycetota; class UBA1135; order UBA1135; genus JADJLZ01. The sequence goes on from CAWHGR010000003.1 coordinate 1,409,942, forward strand.
GAGGTGCTCTGGCTCATCGGCGCGCCCGACAAGGACCCGTATTACCACGCCGGCGATTGGACCTACCTGCTCGGGACCGAGCGCTCGATCTTCGGCGCCGACAACGAGTGGCTCGCGATCGACTTCGACGAACTCGGCTGCGTCGAGCGCGTGGAGCTGGAGACCGATTGATGTACAGGACGCTGGCACTCCTGCTGCTATTCGCGGCCGGCTGCTCGGGCGCAGCGCCGCCGCGTGTCGTGCCCGAGCTGGTCGACGAGACCGGCGTGCGCACGTACCTCCACCCCGATGGCGCGAAGAAGCGCAGCGGGGCGTTCGTCGACGGCCGCGAAGAAGGCGAGTGGTCCGAATGGTACGGCGACGGCACGCGTTCGGCGGCGGGCAGCTACCTGCACGGCGCGCGCACGGGGGAGTGGACCTTCTGGTGGCCCGACGGTTCGCGCTGCTCGTACGGCGTGTTCGACGGCGGAGTCGCAGGTGGCCATTGGCGCTCGTGGTTCCCGAACGGGCTGCTGAAGTCGGAAGGCGAGTACGCTGGCGGGAAGCGCGAGGGTGCGTGGACCTCTTGGCGGACGACCGGCACTCCGCACGAGAGCGGCACCTTCGCGCACGGACAGCGCACGGGGCAGTGGTCGTGCTTCTGGGAAAATGGCCGGGTGTACTCGTGCGGCGAGTACGTCAACGGCCTGGAAGAGGGTCTCTGGAAGCGCTACCGGGAGGACGGGAGCATGGACGAGGCTGTCGAGTTCGTGCACGGGAAGCGGGTCGAGCCCGTGCGCTGATGCCGTCTACTTCCAGCGCAGCACGTCGAACACCGTGCGCGGCGGCGAGCCGACGAGCTCGTAGCGCAGCAGCAACTCCTCGCGTCCGTCGCCGTCGACGTCGGCGCACTCGAGCGCGGAGAGTCTGCGCCGTGGCCTTGTCGCGCAGCTCGATCCTGCCGTCGGGCGGGCGGCCGCCGGTGAGCAGCGCCGTCCTGCGCTCGGCGAGATCGCCGAGCCAGAGCACGACGCGGTCGATGTCCCAGACCTTGTCCGGGTCCTCGAAGAGCAGCTTGCGCAGCATCTCCTCGCCGTCGATGGTGTTCGAGCCCGCGCTGGCGGCGTCGTGCACGAGCCAGACTTCGAGCGCGCTCGCGTCGCTCGAGACGAGCGCGACGTCGCGCGTCTTCGAGCCGTCGAAGTCGCCCCAGGCCGACTGGCGGAAGCGGTCGCGCACGCCCTCGAAGCGTTGCAGGACCTTCTGCGGATCCTTCAAGCAGGCTCAGGATCGAGGGCAGGCGCAGGACGATGTCGCTCTTCAGGCTGGGCGAGGTCTCGAAGCCCTTGCCGCTCTTGTTGAGGTAGCCCGCGGCGGAAACGTCGACGTCCCACTCGCCGAAGACGCCGCGCACGAGGGTCGCGATGGTGGGGACCTGGACCTTGATCAGGAGCAGGTCGGGGAAGGCATCGTCGTCGAGGCGCGCGAGCTGCAGCGCGGTGATGTCGTCGGCGGCCTTGAGGATCGTCGAGGGCGTCTGGAACTGCGGGCCGGCGCTGCTGCCGTGGAAGATCCAGACCTTGCGGCGGTGGGCGATGACGTAGTCGGGGATGCCGTCGCCGTCGAGGTCGCGCGACTGGAAGGTGGCGGCGGAATCGACGACCAGCGTGTGGCCCGGGCGCACGTCGGCCTTCTCGGTGCTGTCGCGGAAGATCGAGAGGTCGACCGAGACGTCGGCTTGCGCGGGGAAGGAGCCGTCCTCGCGCTGCAGGTGGTAGCCGCGCCGATCGCCGTCGACGACGAGCAGGTCGGGGCGCTTGTCGCCGTTGACGTCGCGCGTCGAGAGCGCGGGAATCGTGAACGAGCTCGAGAGCACGTCGGAGAGCGCCTCGTTCGCGCGCGCGTTCGAGCTCTTGAGATCGACGGCGACGGTGGCGGCCTTGCGGAAGGTGGGCCAGCGCGCGGGCGCGCCTGCCGGTCGCGGGACCGATGCCGTCGTTGAGCCACAGCTCGCAAGCTCTGCGGCCCGGGCAGCACGAGGTCGGACCGGCCGTCGTTGTTGACGTCCTGCGCGAGGTCGGCGAGCGTCGGCTGGCCGACGCGCAGCGTGAAGCGCGCGCGCGCGATCAGCGGCTCGGCCTGCGCCGCGAAGGCGCCCTGCTCGTCGAGCGCGAAGGCCTGCACGCCGGCGGGGGAGGCAGCAGACGAGCTGCAGCGCGCCCGCGGCGCCCTCGAGATCGCGCCGTGTCGAGCAGCGTGTGGCGCGGATCGGCGAGCTGCAGCGTGCCCACGGGCTGCGCGTCGAAGAGCATCGCGCCGGCGGCGCGCGTGTAGGTGCGCACCTCGCCCGCGCGGCCGAACGACGACGAGCTCCGTGCGCTGGTCGCCGTCGACGTCGAGCCAGCGGTGCGCGGCGAGCGTGAAGGGCGGCTCGAGCGTCTGCGCCAGCTGGAGGTGCTGCGGCGCGGGCGACTGCAGGACGAGCAATGCGAGCAAGCTCACCGGAACCTCACGCACTGCACCTGGTCGCCCGTGAGCGCGAACACGTCGGCCGCGCGCCGGTCGGCGCGGCGCACGATGCGGATCTTCGCGCCGCGGGTCGAGCGACATCTCGAACAGCGGCGTCTCGGAGAGCGCCAGCCCGGCCTTGGTGCGCTGCAGCGGCAGGACACGCAGTCGCTCGGGCCGGTCGCGCATGAGCAGGTCCGCGAGTCCGTCGCCGTTGACGTCGCCGATGAACGTGAGCGTCAGGTCGAAGTCCTTGATCGGGATCGTGATGCGCGAGGAGACGTCGGGATGCCTGGCCAGCAAGCCGTTCTCGTTGCGGTAGACGTAGATGTCGGCGTCGATCGTCTCGGTCGAGGCGCTGCGCAGCTGGTCGATCAGGTCCGGCCGCACCGTGCGCACGAAGAGGTCGGGCCGCTTGTCGCCGTCGAGGTCCTCGAAGTCCGCTCCGGCGACGAAGCCGCCGAAGACGAGCAGCTGCTGCGGCAGGTTCTTCGGCCCGAAGAGCGGCGCCTCGGCGGTCTGCGCCGCGTCGCCGCGCCCCGCGCCCTGCACGAAGAGCAAGAGCTGCGTGCGCACGTCGGAGCTGCGCTTGTCGCCGGCGAAGATGGCCACGTCCGCGCGCCCGTCGGCGGCCGTGTCGAGCGCGTGCGCGCTGAACGAGGCGTCGAGCTCGCGCTCGCGATCGACCGGCACGGGCAGCGGGAACGCGTAGCGCGGCGCGGCGTCGAAGCTCGCCGTCCTGCTTCTGCGTCCAGACGTAGAGCTTCGTCGCGCCCTGCGCGAGCAGGTCGAGCCTCCCGTCGGCGTCGAAATCGAGCAATTGCGGCGCGGGCGTCTTCTCGCTGACCGAGAGCAGCGCGCGCGGCCCGCGCACGTCGGCCTCGTCGCCGAACTTGAGCTCGATGCGCCGGCCCTCGGGCGAGGAGTTGGCCTCCCGCGGCTTGCCGTGCAGCAGCGACTCGGTCGAGAAGGCGTCGTCGGGGAGGCGCAGGTGGTCGACCTTGCCGAAGCCCTGCGCTGGCGCGTGCGCACGCAGCGCGACCGCGTAGCCATCCGGCTCGGGCAGCACGAGATCGAGGCGCTTGTCGCCGTCGAGGTCGCGCAGCGCCGCCGGATAGGCCCAGCACTCGTCTGCGTCGGGCAGTTGCCAGAGGAAATCGAGCTCGCACAAGCGCGCGAAGCGCTGCTCGGGCTTCTCCGCGGGGCGCCAGGCGAAGGCGCCGCGCGCGCTGAAGAGCACCAGTTCCTCGCCGCGCGCGGGATCGACGTCGCCCGCGGCCCAGGCGACGACGTCGGGCGTCAGCTCGAGCACCGGATCGGGCGTGCTCGCGAGGCGCGGCGCCGTTGCGCGCGCGCGGAAGACGCTCAGGCTGCGCAGCGCCGACTTCTTCGGATCCGCGGCCGAGACGACCACGTCGAGCTCGCCGTCGCCGTCGAGGTCCGCGACCCACACGTCCTGCGCGCTCCAGCTCTTCGCGAGCTGCAGCGTGACGACTTCGCCGAAACTGCGCGGAGCCTGGGTCACGAGCGCGAGCGCGAGCAGCATCAGGAATGCACCTGTTCGAGCTTGTCCGCGTCTCCGCCGCCGAAGGAGATGAACCACAAGAGGCGCCAGTCCCAGGCCGCCGCGGTGGAGCGGTAGCGGATCAGCCCGAGCAGGAGCGAGGTCTCGGTCGTGCCGCGCACGTGCTCGTAGCTGAACAGGATCGGTATCGAGACCTCCGAGGTCTCGTGTGCACGCCGGGAGAGCGGGGCCGTGAGCTCGAGCCGCTCCGTTCCGCGCGCGAGCGAGAGCTTCAGCTGCGCGTCCGGCTCCGCGCTGCGCACGAGGTCGAGCACGATCTGCGGATGCGCCACCGGCGTGCCGTCGACCGCGAGCAGCACGTCCTCGAAGCGCACGCCGGCCTTGCGCCAGGGACTCTCGGTCGCCAGCCCGACCACCACCGCGCCCGCGCCGGGCGCGAGACCCAGAGAGCGCGCCTCGACCTCGGTCGGGCTGCGCAGGACGAGGCCGACGCGCGTCTCCTCGCGCAGCCGGATCGCGGCCGCGCGCTCGGCGGGGTGCACGCGCGCGACCAGCGTCAGCCGCGCCTTGCGCTCGGAGCCGGCGCGGTCGTAGACGAGCTCGAGCACGCTGCCGACTGGCGAGGAGAGCTCGAGTGCGCGCCACTCCGAAGGCCAGTGCAGCGCGGTTGCGCCGGCGCTGAGCAGCAGGTCGCCCTCCTCCAGGCCTGCCTCGTCGCCGGGCGAGTTCTCGACCACGCGCTCGACGCGCACTCCCTCGGGCGGCTCGAGCAGCGCGTCGAGCGAGGCGCGCGCGTCCGCGACGTAGACGCCGCTGAACGCGCCAGGGGGCAGCTGCTCGCGCGCCGGCTCGTCCTGCGGCTCGGTTTGCAGCGCGAGCGGCTCCTCCATGCCGGCCAGCGCGGGCGCCTGCCGCGGCAATTCGTCGCCGCCGAACAGCGAGCTGCACGCGCCCAGGCCGAGGCACGGCGGCGCGATCAGGACCAGGAGTCTCAGGCGGTCGATCTTCAAGGCACGGAGCGGCGCGAGAGCAGCAGCACGGAGAGGGTCAGGGCCAGCACGGCCCACAGCGCCGGCGCGACCACTGCGGTCGAAGCGTAGGCGAAGTGCGCGTTGCTGACACCCTGGGCGACATCACCATAGAACGCGAGGAACGAAGTGTCGCCCAGCGGCGAGGGCAAGTAGGCCGAGGGCAGCCAGCCTTCGAGGCCGAAGCCGCGCGCCAGGACGCGCACCAGGTCGAGCAAGGCGAACAAGCCCAGGCCCAGCGCCAGCGCGCCGGCCGCGCCGCGCGCCAGCGCCCCGGCGAACAGACCCAGCGCGCTGTAGCCCAGCAGCGGCAGCAGCGGGCTGAGCAGCGCGTGGCGCAGCTCCGGCACGAGCTCCTTGGCCGCGACCAGGTCGAAGCGCTGGCCGTCGGGCAGGATCTCGGCCACGCCGCGGAAGTCGAAGAACCAGGCCGAGGCCGCCAGCGCCGTGCCCGCCAGCAGCACGTAGGCAAGCGCGGCCAGCGCGAGCTGCGCCGCGAGCTTGCCCAGCGCAGCCTGCACACGCGTCAGCGGGCGCAGGAGCAGGTTGCGCAGCGTGCCGCGCGCGAGCTCGCCGGCGATCGCCTGCGTGGCGAGCCCGACCGCGATCGCCGCGCACAGCGGCAGGCCGGCCTGCAGCGCGCTGCCGCAGGACTGGAAGGCCGTGACCTCGGTGGTGCTGAAGAGCTTGCCCTGCTGCACCTCCTCGGCCAGCGACTGCGCGTTCGCGTGCAGGCGCCACACGCTCGCGAACGCGAGCGCCGCGGGCAGGCCCAGCAGGATCAGCAGCTTGCCGCCCGACCAGGCGCGCTCGAGTTCGTAGCGCACGACGCGCGCTATCGGCGCCGGCGGCGCGAGCCGGGCGTTCGGTTGCGCGGACACCTGCGCCGTTTCGCTGCCGGCCGGGATCGGCCGGTCGTTGGCGCGCTCGGCGTACTGCAGGTAGATCTGCTCCAGCGTGGGCGGGTCGGGCGCGAAGCTGCGCACGGCCGCTCCGCCCTGGACGAGCTCGCGCAAGACCGCGCTGGGCGCGCGCGCGCCGAGCTCGATCGTGCGCGCGGCCTCGCCGCCTTCGAGCACGAGCTTGTAGCGGCCCTCCGCGCCGCCGAGCAGCTCCTTCGTCTCCGCCTCCACGAGCAGGCGGCCCTGGTGCAAGACGCCCACGCGGTTCACCAGGCCGGAGATCTGCGCCAGGTGGTGGCTCGAGAGCATCACGGTCAGGCCCTCGTCGTGCGTCAGGCGCTTGAAGAGCACCTGCATCTCGGCGATGCCCTGCGGATCGAGGCCGTTGGTCGGCTCGTCGAGCAGCACGCACATCGGCCGGCCGAGCAGCGCCTGCGCGATGCCCAGGCGCTGGCGCATGCCCTGCGAGTAGGCGGCCACGGGTTTCGCTCCCGCGTACGAGAGGCCCACCAGCTCGATCAGCCGGCCCGCCTCGCGCCGCGCCTCGAGGCGCGAGAGTCCTTGCAGCTGCCCGAGCAGCACGAGGTTGCGCCCGGCGTCGAGCGTGCCGTGGAAGCCGGGCACCTCGATCAATCCGCCCATGCGCGCGCGCGCCTCGCGCGGGTGCTGCGCCGCGTCGAAGCCGTCGATCAGTACGCGGCCGTCGAAGCGCCGGTCGAGCCCGAGCGCGATGCGCATGGCGCTGGTCTTGCCCGCGCCGTTGTGGCCGATGAAGGCGTAGCAGTCCCCGCGGCGCACGTGGATCGTGACGCGGTCGAGCGCACGCTGCGCGCCGAAGCTGCGCGAGACGCCGAGGAACTGGAGCACCATGAGGCCTGCGCAGTCTCGCAGATCGGCCCGCGGATCTCGATTCCCCCGTGGGCGCGCCGCTGCACTTCCGACGCGCGCAAAAGGGCGTCCCGACGGCCTTTCCGGCGCCCCCGGCGCGCGCATACCACCCCCGGGCGCCAGAGCGTATCCTGATGGGCTCGGGTATCTTCCCCGGGATCGCCGTGTTCACCCCCCTCGACACGCTGGTCGCGCCCGCAGCCCGCCTCTGACCATGGACGCGCCCGCAGTCGGCAGCGGCTCGCCCGGCGGGGCGAGCGAGCACCATCTCCGGCAGCTGACACCGCTGCTCGTCTGGGCGGTCGTCTTCTGCGACATCGGGACGTCGATCTACTACGTCCCCGGGATCCTCTACAAGACGCCGGGCGTCGGGAACCTGGCGCCGCTGTTCGTCTTCGCGGCCTTCATCGGGTTCCTGCTGCTGGCCTGGAAGTACATCGAGATCTGCTGGCGCAACCCCGACGGCGGCGGGGTGGTGACGGTCGCCAACCAGGCCTTCTCGCCCATCGTGGGCTGCTTCGGCGGCCTGCTGATCTGCGTCGACTACTTCCTGACCTCGGCGATCTCGTCGGTCTCGGGCATCCACTACCTCGCCAGCGTGCTGCCCGGCCTGGGCAACCACATCGTGGCGCTCTCGGTTGCGACGCTGCTGCTCCTGGCGGCGGTCAACACGATCGGCATCCGCGAAAGCGCCGCGCTGGCGCTGGTGATGGCGCTGGGCGGCCTGGCCTCCGGGATGCTGATCATCGTGGCCGTGCTGCTGCGCGGCGGGCCCGAGCACTGGGCGCTGCTGCGCGACAACCTCGCGCTTGCCTCGCACGTGACGCCGCAGACCTTCCTGATCGGGTTCTCCGGCGCCTGGCTGGCCTTCTCGGGCCTGGAGTCGATCAGCCAGCTCAGCCCGGCGATGAAGCTGCCGATCAAGCTCACCGCCGGGCGCGGCATGCGCTACGTGGTCTACACGATGCTGGTGACCTCGCCGCTCCTGACGCTGTTCTGCATCGGGCTGCTGCCGCACGAGGTCAAGCTCGACCACAACGAGGAGCTGATGAGCGAGCTGGGCGGTGCCTTCGGCGGGCCGCTGGTCAAGCTCTCGGTGGTGATCACGGCTTCGTCGCTGCTGCTGCTGGCGGCGAACACGGCCATCATCGGCTGCTACCACGTCTTCCTGGCGCTGACCGACCGCGGCTTCATGCCCTCGGCGATCGCGCAGCGCAACCGCTTCTTCGGCACGCCGCAGATCGCGATCCTGGTCGCGACGCTGATCCCGGTGCTGGTGATCTGGCTTTCGGGCGCGAACCTCGAGTTCCTCGGCAGCCTGTACGCCTTCGGCCTGCTGGGCGCCTTCGTGCTGAGCTCGACGGGCCTGGACGTGATCCGCTGGCGCGACGGCATGCGCGGGCCGCGCTTCTGGATCGGGATCCTGACCTCGGTGATGGTCACGATCGCCTGGGGCGTCAACCTGTACCAGAAGCCGCAGGCGACCTTGTTCGGCTCGGCGCTGGTGAGCGTGGGCCTGGTGCTGGCGGTCGGCACGCGGCGCAAGTGGTTCAGCGACCTGCTCTCGCGCATGCCCTGGATCGCGCGCAACGCGCCGATCCGCATCCAGGAGAGCGAGGAGGTGCTCGAGCACGAGGCCAAGGCCGAGATCCTCAGCCTGGCGCAGGCCGAGTCGATCTCGCGCCTGTATCCCTCGCGCACGCTGATCGCGCTGCGCTCGGCCAACCCCGGCCTGGTGGCCGAGGCCATCGCGCGCGAGAAGGGCCACGGCGGCAAGACGATCTACGCGCTCTACGTCGAGGAATACGCCGGCCTGTTCGTCGGCGGCGGGCTGCGCAAGCCCACGGCCGAGAGCATCGAGTCGCTGCGCGGCGCGGCGCGCGCCGCCGAGGCCGAGGGCCTGACGCTGATCCCGATCTGGACCGTGTCCTGGAACGCGGTCGAAGGCATCCTGCGCGCGGCCGAGGGGCTCGAGGTCAGCGCGATCATGATCGGCGCGACGCAGCGCAGCGCGATCTACCACCTGCTGCGCGGCCACGTGCTGGCGGGGCTGACGAAGCGCCTGCCGCCGGGCATCCGGCTCCTGATCTACGGCTGAGGCGCGCGTGCCGCAGACGCTGAGCGAGCACTGGGGCATGTGGGCGGTCTTCGCGGCCGTGATCCTCTCCGTGATGGCGCTCGACCTGGGTGTCTTCCACCGCAAGGAGCACGAGGTCACGGTCAAGGAGGCGCTGGGCTGGACCGCGGTCTGGGTGCTGCTGGGCCTGGGCTTCAACCTGCTGATCTGGTGGCAGATCGACCTGCACGCGCCCGCGGCCGACCCGCTCTGGCCGCAGTACCTGACCTGCTACATCACCGAGTACGCGCTCTCGGTCGACAACATCTTCGTCTTCCTGGTGATCTTCACCTACTTCGCGGTGCCGCCGCAGAGCCGCCACCGCGTGCTCTTCTGGGGCGTGCTCGGCGCGCTGGTCTTCCGCGCGCTGTTCCTGGTCGGCGGCGTGGTGCTGATCGAGCGCTTCCACTGGGTCGTGTACCTCCTGGCGGCGATCCTGATCGTCACCGGCGCGAAGCTCTTCCTCGGCGGGGGCGACGACGACATCGAGCCCGAGAAGAACCTGGTGCTGCGCCTGGCGCGGCGCTTCCTGCCCGTGACGGAGAGCTACGAGGGCAAGCACTTCTTCGTCGTGCGCGACGGCCGGCGCTTCGCCACGCCGCTGTTCCTGACGCTGCTGGTGGTCGAGACGACCGACATCCTCTTCGCGGTGGACTCGGTGCCGGCGGCCCTGGGCATCTCGCAGGACACCTTCGTGCTCTACACCTCGAACGTCATGGCGATCATGGGGCTGCGCTCGCTGTTCTTCGCCGTGGCCGGGATGCTGAAGTACCTCTACTACCTGAAGTACGGCCTGGCGCTGATCCTGATCTTCGTGGGCGTGAAGATGGTGCTGCCCGAGCAGCACAAGCTGCCCGTGACCGTCGCGCTGGCGGTCGTGGGCGGGATCCTGCTGGCCGCGGTGATCGCCTCGCTCGTGCGCGCGCGATACGTCAAGGACGAGGAGCCGAAGTCATGACCATCCTGTGCGGAACCGACTTCACGCCCGCCGCGGCCGAGGCCGTGCGCGTGGCCTCGCTCTGGGCGCGTGCCACGCGCGAAGAGCTGGTGCTCGCGCACGCGCTGGGCGAGGCGCAGGGCGAGCTGCGCGCCAAGCTCGAGGAGCAGCTGGCGATCGAGTCGCGCGCGCTGGTCGAGCAGGGCGTGGGCTCGCGCTGCGCCCTGGGCGTCGGCGCCATCGACAGCGAGATCGTGCGCCTCGCGCAGGAGTCGCAGGCCTCGCTGGTCGTGCTCGGCGCGCTGGGCCGGCGCGCGGGCAGCTCGTGGAAGCTGGGATCGACGACGGATCGCGTGGCGATGGCCCTGCGCGCGCCGCTGTTCGTCGTGCGCGCGGCGCAGCCTGTCGAACAGTGGCTCGCGGGCCAGGGCAAGCTGAAGGTGGCTGTCGCCTACGAGCCGTCGCCGACCGGCGATGCGGCGCTGGCCTGGGCGGCCGGCCTCGTGCGCGTCGCGCCGGTCGAGCTCGTCGTGCTGCACTCGTACGGCATCCACGCGGAGCGCGAGAAGCGCGGCCTGCGCGGGCCGCTGCCGATCGGCAGCGTCGACGCGCGTCTCGAGGAACCGCTCGCGGCCGAGTTGCGCGGGAAGATCGGCGGGCACGCGCTCGTCCTGCGCGGCGGCCTCGGCCGGCCCGCGGATCAGCTGGTGGAGATGGCCGCCGAAGCGGGCGCGGGCCTGCTGGTCGTGGGCAACCACCACCGCCGCAAGCTCGAGCGCGCCTGGAGGGGTTCGGTCTCGCGCACGCTGATCGAGCTCGCGAAATGCAGCGTGGCCTGCATCAGCGTGCCGGACTGAGCGGCGGCGTTGGCTTCGCCGCCGCGCAAGCGCTAGAATTCGCGCTTCGAACGACGGATTCAAGCTCATGAGCGACCCCCAGTTCCTGCCGTTCTGCCGCCCCACGCTCGAGGAGGAGGAGATCGCCTCCGTGGTCGAGTCGCTGAAGAGCGGCTGGATCACCACCGGACCCAAGGTGCTGCGCTTCGAGGAGATGTGGCGCGAGCGCCTGAAGGTGCCGCACGCGGTCGCGCTCAACTCGGCCACCGCCGGCCTGCACGTCGCCCTGGCCGGCGCTCGACATCGGTCCGGGCGACGAGGTCATCACGACCTCGATGACCTGGCCCTCGACGCTCAACATGACCGAGACGCTCGGCGCGAAGTCGGTCTTCGCCGAGGTGCTGCCCGGCACGCTGCTGATCGACCCGGCCGACGTGAAGCGCAAGCTCACGCCGCGCACGCAAGGCCGTCGTGCCGGTGCACTACGCGGGCGCGCCGGCGGACCTCGACGAGCTCGTGAAGGCGCTCGCGGGCTCGAAGGCCGTGATCATCGAGGACGCCGCGCACGCCGCGGGCACGCAGTACAAGGGCCGCGAGACGGGCAGCGAGCAGCACACGGCGATCTTCAGCTTCCACCCGATCAAGAACATCACCACCGGCGAGGGCGGCATGGTCACGACGCGCGACGAGACGCTCGCCGAGCGCATGAAGCGCCTGCGCTGGCACGGCGTCGGCAAGGATTCCTGGGCGCGCTACGGCAAGAACGCCTCGCCGCGCTACGAGGTCGTCGAGCCGGGCTGGAAGTACAACATGCTCGACCTGCAGGCGGCGCTCGGCTTCGAGCAGCTGAAGAAGCTCGAGCGCTTCAACGCGCAGCGCACGGCGCTGGCGGCCGAGCTACGACCGGCTGCTCGCCGGCGTGCCCGAGGTGCGCCCGCTCGCGCGACCGGCCTATGAGCACGTGCACGCCTGGCACCTGTACATCGTGCAGCTCGACCTCGACGCCCTGGCGATCGACCGCGACGCCTTCATCGGCGAACTCGCCGCAGCGCGGCATCGGCGGCGGGCTGCACTTCACGCCCGTGCACCTGCACGCCTACTACCGCGAGAAGTACGCGCACGCGCCGGGCGACCTGCCCGTGACCGAGGCGGCCGGCGAGCGCGATCCTCTCGCTGCCGCTCTATCCGCTGCTCACGCGCGAGGACGTGCAGCGCGTCGTCGCCGCGATCAAGGACGTCGTGCGCGCGCACAAGGCCATCCGTGTCGCCTGAGCCCGAGCCCGTCTTCCTCTCGGTCGTCGTCCCCGTCTTCAACGAGGAGGACAACGTCGCAGACGCTCTTCTCGCGCACTGCTGCCCGTGCTGCGCGAGCTCGGCAAGAGCTTCGAGCTCGTGCTGCGTCGACGACGGCTCGCGCGACGGCACGCTGGAGATGCTGCTCGACGCGCGCGCGGCGAACCCCGAGGTCGTGGTGCGTCTCCTTCGCGCGCAACTTCGGCCAGCACGCGGCGGTGATCGCCGGCTTCGCGGCCGCGCGCGGCGAGTTCGTGGTCACGATCGACGCCGACCTGCAGAACCCGCCCGAGGAGATCCCGCGCCTGGTCGCGGAGTTCGAGAAGGGGCACGACCTCGTCGGCACGATCCGCGTCGGGCGCCAGGACACGCTGGTTCCGCAAGCAGCGCCTCGCAAGCTCGTCAACTACATGACGCGGCGCATGTCGGGCATCAAGCTGCACGACTTCGGCTGCATGCTGCGCGGCTACTCGCGCGAGATCGTCAAGATCGATCGCCGCGCGCGGCGAGATGGGCACGTTCATCCCGGCGCTCGGGTAGCCTGTACGCGCACAACCCGGTCGAGATCGAGGTCAAGCACGAGGCGCGCCACGCGGGCGAGTCGAAGTACTCGGTGATCAAGCTCTTCCGCCTGCACCTCGACCTCGTGACGGGCTTCTCGATGGCGCCGCTGCGCATCCTGTTCACGGCGGGCCTCGCGATCGCGACCATCGGCATCCTCTTCGGCCTGACGCTGCTGGTCGTGCGCTTCGTCTTCGGCGCGGGATGGGCCGCACAGGGCGTGTTCACGCTCTTCGCGATCCTGTTCGTGTTCGTCGGCGCGCAGTTCGTCGCCTTCGGCATCCTGGGCGAGTACATCGGGCGCATCTTCATGACGGTGCGCGAGCGGCCGACCTACGTGCTGCGCGACGTGGACGACGAGACCATCGTGCCGGCGCGCAAGCCGAAGGCCGCCTCGCGCGTCGACGCCGGGGTGAAGCAGTGAGCGCAGTCGTCTTCGCCTACCACGACGTCGGCTGCATGGGGCTGCGCACGCTGAAGCGCCTGGGCGTCGAGATCGATCGTCGTCTACACGCACGAGGACGACCCGCACGAGAACACCTGGTTCGGCTCGGTGCGCAAGACCTGCGAGGAGCTGCGCCTGCCCGTGCTACGTCGGCGCCGATCCGCACTCGGCCGGCGAGACTGCGCGCATCGCGCGCGCTCAAGCCGCGCGCGATCTTCAGCTTCTACTACCGCGACCTGCTCAAGGAGTCCGTGCTCGCGCTGGCGCAGAAGGGTGCGGTCAACCTGCACGGCAGCCTGCTGCCGCGCTACCGCGGGCGCGCGCCGGTCAACTGGCAGCTCCTGCACGGCGAGCGCGAGGGCGGCGTGACGCTGCACCACATGGTGAAGAAGGCCGACGCCGGCGACATCGTCGACCAGGAGCCCTTCCCGATCGGCGCCGAACGACAGGCCCACCGACGTCTTCGCGCAAGGTCCTCGCCGCGCGGCCGAGCTCGTGCTCGCGCGCAGCGCCGTCGCCGTCGTCGAGGGCACCGCGCCGCGCGTCGAGCAGCTCGAGAGCAAGGCCACGCTCTTCGGCCGGCGCCGGCCCGAGGACGGCGCGATCCACTGGCGCCAGTCGGCCGAGGACGTGCGCAACCTCGTGCGCGCGGTGACGAAGCCCTATCCGGGCGCCTTCACGCTTCGCCGGCGGGCAAGCGCGCTGCTGCTGTGGTGGAGCGAGCACGACGCGCAGGCGCGCGGCGCGCGAGCGCGAACAGCGAACACGGCCGCGTCGAGCGCCGCGCCGACGGAGTGTACGTGACCTGCGGGGACCGGCGAGCGCTGCGCCTCTCCGAGGTCGAGATCGACGGCAGGGTCGGGGACGCGCTGCAGTTCCCCGAAGCTGCTGGCCAACGGAGTCCGGCTCGGACCGGCAAGCTGAGGAAGACGAAGATGGACATCCTGATCCTGGGCGTGAACGGTTTCATCGGCAGCCACCTGACGGCCGAGATCCTCGAGAAGACCGACTGGACCGTGCACGGCATGGACCTCGACGTCGGACCGCATCGGCAAGTGGGAGGGCCACAAGCGCTTCCGCTTCCTCGAGGGCGACATCGACGATCAACCACGAGTGGATCGACTACCACGTGCGCAAGTGCGACGTGTGCCTGCCGCTGGTCGCGATCGCGACGCCGGCCAGCTACGTCAGCCACCCGCTGGAGGTCTTCGAGCTCGACTTCGAGCAGAACCTGCGCGTCGTGCGCCAGTGCGCCAAGTACAAGACGCGCGTGATCTTCCCCTCGACCTCCGAGGTCTACGGCATGTGCCCGGACGAGGAGTTCGACGAGGAATCGAGCCCGCTGGTCTACGGCCCGGTGACCAAGAGCCGCTGGATCTACGCCTGCGCCAAGCAGCTGCTCGACCGCGTGATCATGGCCATGGGCCGCGACCGCAACCTGCAGTTCACGCTCTTCCGGCCCTTCAACTGGATCGGGCCGAACCTCGACTCGATCCACTCGGCCAAGGAAGGCAGCTCGCGCGTCGTGACGCAGTTCCTCGGGCACCTGCTGCGCGAGGAGCCGATCACGCTCGTCGACGGCGGCGCGCAGCGGCGCTGCTTCACGCACATCGACGACGGCATCGACGCGCTTGATGCGCATCCTCAAGAACGACAAGGGCTGCGCCGACGCGCGGCATCTTCAACATCGGCAACCCCAAGAACGACCGCTCGATCAAGGAGCTCGCCGAGACGATGGTGCGCCTGCTCGGCGAGTTCAAGGGCTACGAGAAGCTCGCCAAGAACGCCAAGATCGTCGAGCAGTCGGCCGACAAGTACTACGGCGGCCAGTACCAGGACGTCGTGCGCCGCGTGCCCTCGATCAAGCGCGCGGGCGAGAAGCTCGGCTGGGCGCCGAGGATCGGCTTCGACGACGCGGTGCGGCGCACGATCGCCTCGTACACCGAGACGTCCACGCTGCCCGACACGAGCGAAGGCTGGACCGTGCGTCGATGACGCTGGCCGCGATCCCGCGCAGCCTGCTGCGGCATCCGTACCGCACGGCCTTCGGGATCGCGCTCGTGCTCGGCCTCGCCGGGATCTTCCAGCACTCGCTCTGGACACCCGACGAGCCGCGCGAGGCCGAGATCGGGCGCGAGATGCTGCTCTCGGGCTGGAATTCGATGCCGACACTCGGCGGCGCGCCCTTCCTCGAGAAGCCGCCGCTGCATCCCTGGGTGATGGCGTTCTGCTACCGGCTCTTCGGCGTGAGCGAGGGCGTCGCGCGCTTGCCGGCGCTGCTCGCGAGCATCGGCGCCGTGCTGGTCGCGGCCGCGCTGGCGTTCCGTCTCGCGGGCCGCAGCGCGGCCCTCTGCGCGGCGGTCGTGCTCGCGACGATGGTCGGCTTCGCGGACGTCGGCCACAAGGCGGTCAACGACGCGCTGCTGATGTGCTTCGTCGGCGCGGCGCACCTGTGCCTGCTCGAGAAGCGCACGCTGCCGCTGGCCGGCCTGTGCTGCGGCCTGGCCTTCCTGACCAAGGGGCCGATCGGGCCGATTCTGGCGCTCGGGCCGCCGCTGGTCGCGAGCGCACTGTTGCGCGACTGGCGTGTCTGGCGCGCGATCCCCTGGTGCGTGCTCGGCACGCTCGTGATCGGCACGCCGTGGGTCGTGGCTCTAGGCGCGCATCACGGCTGGGACAAGGTGCGCGTGTGCCTGGTCGACAACACGCTCGGGCGCGGCCTCGGCAGCCAGGGCACGGGCTTCGGCCACGAACGCGGGCCGTTCTACTACCTGGGCGCCTTCCCGCTGATGGTCGCGCCCTGGATCCTCGTGCTGCCGGCGCTGCTCGTCTCGCGCGGACTGCCGCGCGCGCGCTTCCTCGCGCTGCTCGTGCTCGTCGGCGTGCTGCTGCTCTCGATCCCCTCGGGCAAGCGCGAGCTGTACCTCGTGCCGCTGCTGCCCGCCGCGGCCGCGGTCGTGGGCGCGTTCCTCGTGCGCGCGCGCTCGCGCGCGACGCTCGCCGCGCTCGCAGTCGTCTACGCGGTCGCCGCCGCGGCAGTCGTCTGGTACGTGCTGCGCTCGGACCTCGGGCGCTACGCACCGCCCTTCGCGATCGCGGCGCTGTGCTTCGCGCTGCTGGCCTGGCGCCCGCGCGTTCCGGCACTGCTCGCCGCGGCGCTGGCCTTCACCTTCGTCGCGCAGCTGCTCGTGCGGCCGATCATCGACCCGCAGAAGAACATGCGCCCTGGGGTTCTGGAGCTCGCGGCCTCGATCCCGGCGGGGGAGGAGCTCGTCGGCTACGACCTCGACGAGACCACGCTGGCCGTCGTGCCGTTCTATTCCGGCCGGCTCTTGCGCGAACTGCGCACGGCCGGCGATCCTGTGCGCCGTCCGCGACACCTCGTCGTGCTCGAAAAGCGCCGCGACCGGCTCCCGGCCGAACTCGCGACCCTCTACGACTACGAGCACACGGTGCCCGTTCCGGGCCGCGATCTCGCCGTCTACCGCCTGCACACCGAACGATGAAGCGCCTCTGTCTCAAGGTCGACGTCGACACGCACGACGGCATGCGCGATGGCGTGCCGCGCCTGGTGGAGCTCTGCGGCCGCGCCAAGGTGCCCGCGACCTTCTTCCTCTCCTTCGGCCCCGACAACGCGGGCAAGGCGATCTTCAACCTGCTCCGGCCGGGCTTCATGAAGAAGATGCTGCGCACGAGCGCGCCTTCGATGTACGGCATGCGCACGGTGCTCTCGGGGACCCTGCTGCCGGCGCGCCCGATCGCGACGAAGTTCCCGGAGATCGTGCGCGCGACCGAGGCGGCCGGCCACGAGATCGGCGTGCATGCCTGGGATCACCGCCGCTGGCAGGACCACGTCTGGAAGATGGAGCCGGCGGAGATCTCGGAGCACTTCGAGCGCTCCTTCGAGGCCTTCGAGGCGATCCTCGGCCACCGGCCGGTGGGCATCGCGGCTCCGGCCTGGGCCGTGACGGCGCAGAGCCTCGCGCTGCAGGACGAACTGGGCCTCGTCTACGCCAGCGACCTGCGCGGCGGGCCGATCTGCCGCCTGCGCGCGGGCGGGCGCGAACTCGCCACGCCGCAGATCCCGACCACCGGCCGCTGCATCGAGGAACTGCTCGCCGCGGGCGTCTCCGACGAGCGCGCGATCGTGGACGCGATTCTCGGCGACCTCGAGGGCGCCGATCCCGCGGTGCTCGCGGTGCACGCCGAGGTCGAGGGCGGCCCCTTCGCGGCGCTGTTCGAGAAGCTGCTCGCGCGCGTGCTCGCGAGCGGCGTGCAGATCGTCACGCTCGAATCGGTCGCGCGCGCGCTCGACCCCAAGACGCTGCCGCGCCGCGATCTCGCGCACGTCGAGATCCCCGGGCGCGCTGGCCAGGTCTCCAGCTCCGCAGCCGCAGGAAGCCCCGCATGAACCGTGTCGACCTCGCGCGCCTCGAGCGCCTCTCCGCGTCCGCGCGCGCCAACCCGCGCCTGCGCATGAACGAGAACCTGCACACGATGCAGGATCCGATCCACCGCCTGCTCAACGCGACCGAGCCGGGCACCTACGTGCAGCCGCACCGCCACCTCGACCCGCCGAAACTGGAGACACTGAGCGTGATCCGCGGCAAGGGCGCCGTGCTGGTCTTCGACGACCGCGGCGCGCTGCTCGAGAAGGCGATCTTCACGCCCGGCGGCCCGCTGCTCGTGCTGGAACTCCCGCCCGGCACCTGGCACAGCCTCGTGGCGCTCGAGCCGGGCACGGTCTGGTTCGAGGTCAAGGCCGGGCCCTACGCGCCGCCGCCGCCCGCGGACGTCGCGAGCTGGGCGCCGGCCCCGAACTCGCCCGAGGCGCCGCGCTATCTCGAGCACATGCTGGCCCTGCTGCGCTAGGATCGGCGCACCCAGGAGGAAACGATGCACAAGAAGTCCGCTTCGAACGAGGCGCTGATCTCGATCGCCGTCGCCGGCATGCTCGCCGGCGCCTTCGGCTCGAGTTGCAGCGTGGAGCAGTCCGAGAAGCCCGCCGCGGCCTCGCAGCTGAACACCGATCCCGCGGCGATGGGCCTGCCCAAGCACGCCTGCAAGACGCTCAACGAGTGCAAGGGTCAGGGCGGCTGCAAGTCCGCCGACAGCGCCGGGCCGGGCAAGAACAGCTGCAAGGGCAAGGGCGGCTGCGCGACCGTCGCGAAGCACTCCTGCTCGGGCAAGAACGAGTGCAAGGCGCTCGGCGGCTGCTCTTCGGGCGACAACGGCTGCGCCGGCAAGAACAGCTGCAAGGCCAAGGGCGGCTGCAGCGTGCCGGTCGAGCACTGACGCGCCATCCGGAGCCATGCTCGCCGTCCTGCTCGCGCTCGCCCCGCTCGCCGCCGGCGGCGAGCTCCGTCCGCCCGACGTGGTCGAGCTCGAGGGCGGCGTGAAGCTCTCGGGCCGCGTGGTCTTCGAGGACCAGGACGAGCTCGTGCTGCGCGTGGGCTCGAATGAGCGCACGCTGCCGCGCAAGAAGGTCGTGCGCTTCGACTCGCGCTTCGCGGACCTGCGCGCGATCCACAAGCGCTGGCGCGAGCTCCCCGAGAGCGATCTGGCCGGGACGCTGGCGCTCGCGCGCCGCTGCCGCGAGCAGAAGTTCGAGGACGAGGCGCAGCTCTTCGCCTGGTACGTGCTCTCGTATTCGCCCAAGGACGCCGCGGCGCACGAGTTCCTGGGCCACGAGAAGCAGCGCGAGACCTGGATCGTCGCCGACGGCGCGCGGCGCTGGCCCTACGAGAAGCTGCTCGAGCTGCGCAAGGACTGGAAGGACGCCTGGGAGCTCTCGAGCGAGCACTACCACGTGCGCAGCAACCTGCCGCTGCACGACGCCGTGATCGCGCTGCTCGAGATGGAGTGCGCCTACGAGGCCTTCTACCAGCTGCTCGGCCGCCCGCTGCAGTTCCGCGAGCTCGTCGATCCGCTGCCGGCGCAGGTGCACGCCGACCAGAAGTCCTTCCCCGAGTCGGTCGGCAACGCGCGCTCCTACTACGACCGCGCGGGCCACGTGCTGCTGGTCAACGCTTCGGGCGGCTTCGATCGCGGCGCGGTGCTGCACGAGGCCACGCACCAGCTGCTCGACGCCTGCATCCAGGGCACGCGCACGGCGCGCGGCGACGTGCCCGGCTGGCTCAACGAGGGGCTGGCCGAGTACATCCGCGCGGCCACGGGCGGGCCGGCCGGGCGCGAGCTGCCCGCCGAGGGACATTTCGACCTGGGCCGCTTCCGCGAGCACGCCCAGGCGCAGGGCGCCTACGACCTCGCGCGCGTGCTCAACTTCGGCGCGGACGACTTCGCCGGCAGCACGAAGACCTCGCTCAAGTACTCGCAGTCCTACACGCTCGTCTGCTGGGGCCTGTACGGCGAGGGCGGCCAGCTGCGCGAGCGCTTCTACGACTACCTGCGCGAGGCCTGCAAGGGCCACAGTTCCTCGACCGCCTTCAAGGACGAGCTGAAGCTCGACGAGCGCGCGATCGAGAAGAGCTGGACGGCGTTCGTCGAGGCCAAGGCGGGCGGGAGGTGAACGAGACAGCGCCCGCGCGTCCGCGCCAGGACTCGATCGACGTCCTGCGCGGCCTGGTGATGGTCGTGATGGCGCTCGACCACGCGCGCGACTTCTTCAGCTACGCGCAGTTCGAGCCCACGGACCTGCGCCTGACGACGCCGGCCTACTTCCTGACGCGCCTCGTCACGCACTTCTGCGCGCCGGTGTTCGTGTTCCTGGCCGGCACGGGAGCCTGCCTGGCCGGCCAGCGCGGCAAGACGACGAAGGAGCTGTCCATCTTCCTGCTCACGCGCGGACTGTGGCTGGTGCTGCTCGAGCTGACCGTCCTGCGCTTCGCCTGGGGCTTCGGGCTCGACCCGCACGCGCTGAACGCGCTCGTCATCTGGGCCATCGGCTGGTCGATGGTCGTGCTGGCCGGTCTGGTCTTCCTCCCGCGCGCGGCCGTGCTGCTCTTCGGCCTGGTCATGATCGGCGCGCACAACGCCTTCGACGGCGCGCACGGCGGCGGCTGGTGGACGGTGCTGCACGTGCAGGGCTGGGTCGAGTATGCGCCCGGCTGGGGCATCTTCGTCATGTACCCGCTCGTGCCCTGGATCGGCGTGATGGCCGCGGGCTACGGCTTCGGTGCGTATGCGGCCGGGAATCGCCAACGCATCCGCTGGCTGGGACTCGGCGCCTGCGTGCTCTTCGTGCTGCTGCGCCTCGTGAACCACTACGGCGATCCTGCGCCCTGGAGTTCGCAGAGGAGCGCGCTCTTCACGCTCTTCTCGTTCGTGAACTGCGAGAAGTACCCGCCCTCGCTCGACTACCTGCTGATGACGCTCGGGCCCGCGCTGGTGCTGCTCTCGCTGCTGCCCGACACGGCGCGCGGGATCCTGAAGCCCTTCGTCGTGTTCGGCCGTGTGCCGCTCTTCTACTACCTGCTGCACATCCCGCTGATCCACCTGCTGGCGCGCGTCGCGGGCGAGCGCTACGGATTGCCGGTGGTCTACGGCGTCTGGATCCTGGTCGTGGCGGCGCTCTACTGGCCGTGCCTGAAGTGGAGCGAGCTCAAGCGCCGCAACCAGAGCGCCTGGCTCTCGTACCTCTAGTAGCCGGCCTTCTTGTCGACGACGTTGGCCAGCTTCTCGCCGGCCGCGAAGCGCTTGAAGTTCTCCTTCAGGAGCGCCCAGGCGCGCTCCTCGGTCAGCTCGGCGTCGCTGGCGACGTGCGGCGTGATCACCACGTTCTTCATCGCCCAGAGCGGGCTCTCCTTGGGCAGCGGCTCGGGATCGGTCACGTCGAGGCACGCGCCGCCGAGCTGCTTGGATTGCAGCGCCGCGACGAGCGCCGGGGTGTCGACGACCTTGCCGCGCGCGATGTTGACCAGCAGGGCGCCCCTCTTGGTCGCGGCGAGCGCCTTGGCGTCGATCATGCGCTCGGTCTCCTTCGTCAGCGGCACGCACAAGACGACCACGTCGGCCTGCGGCAGCAGCGTGAGCAGCTCCTCGGGCGGGCCGACGTGCGCGATCCACTCCGGCGCGGGGATGGTCGCGTTGCGGCGCGTGGCGACGACTTTCATGCCGAAGCCGTGCGCGCGCTGCGCGACCTCGCTGCCGATGCCGCCCAGGCCCACGACCAGCAGCGTGCGGTCCTGCAGCGCGATCGCGTGCGCGCCCGAACCTTCGCGCGCCCAGCGTCCCTGCGCCTGGGATTCGGCGTAGAAGCGCAGGTCCCGCGTCAGCTCGAGCAGCATGCCGAAGACGTGGTCGGCGATGGCCGGCCCGTGCACGCCCTTGAGGTTCGTCAGCACGAGCTTGTCGTTGTCGGCGATGCCCTTCAGGCCGACGTAGCGGTCGACGCCCGCGCTCATCGCCTGCACCCAGACGAGCTGCTTGGCGGCGGCCATGAACTCGGGCGTCAAGAGGCGCGCGTCGACGCCGTCGGCCTCGGCTGCGCGAGTCTGCGCCTGCTCGCGCGTCAGGTTGGGGAAGACCGTCAGCGCCGGGGCGAACTGCGCCAGCTCGGCGCACTGCGCGGGCGTGAGCTCGCCGGCGAGGAAGGTCAAAGGCTTGGGCGGCGGCTGCTGGGCTTGCGGGAGGAGTGCGAGCAGGGCCAGGGCGAGGAGGCGCAGGGCGTTCATGCCGCCAGTCTAGCGCGCCGCCCGCCCAGCCAACTGCGTACCGACGAGATCAGCACCACGACCACCGCCAGCATCAGCACCGCGGTCAGCAGCGTGTCCACCCAGCCCTGCGTGGCCCGCGCGGGATCGCGCGTCAGCGGCAGGAAGTTCCCGGTGATCGACATCCAGCCCGCAGTGAGCGTCGTGACCGAGATGAAGCAGAGCGGCAGGATCGTGGTCCAGGCGTAGCGCGCCCTTGCCGGTGTTGAACGAGGATCGTGGTCGCCGACGCACAGCGCGACGCAGGCGAGCAGCTGGTTCGCGATGCCGAACATCGGCCAGATCGTCGCGATCGCTGCCGGTCCAGATGAAGTAGCCCCAGCGCGAGCACGACGAGCGCGCGTCGAGATCGAGCGCGCCCGGCAGCCAGTCGGTGTCGCGCGAACTCGGCTTGCAGACGCGGCCGACGAACTCCTGCACCAGGAAGCGCGCCGACGCGCGTGCCGGTGTCGATCGTGGTCAGGATGAACAGCGCCTCGAACATGATCGCGAAGTGGTACCAGTACGTCATCAGGCGCTCGCAAGCCCGGGATGCCCGCGAAGATCTGCGCCATGCCGACCGCCAGCGAGACCGCGCCGCCGGTGCGGCCCGCGCAGCGTTCTCGCCGACCTGCGCGCTCGAGCAGCTCGGGCAGGTTGATCCGATCGGTGCATGCCCGAGCGTGCGCGAACTGCTGCTCGGCGTCGCTGCGTGTTGATCGCGAAGTAGTCGCCCGGGAAGCAGCGCGCAGGCGGCGATCAGCGCGACGACGCCGACGAGGCCCTCCATCAGCATCGCGCCGTAGCCGATCGCGCGGCTGTCGCGTCTCCTTGTCGATCATCTTCGGCGTCGTGCCCGAGCTGATGAGCGCGTGGAAGCCCGAGATCGCGCCGCAGGCGATGGTGATGAAGACGAACGGGAAGACCGGGCCCGGCACGATCGGCCCGCCGCCGTCGACGAACGGCGTGAAGCGCCGGCATCTGCAGCGTCGGGGTTCACGATCGATCACGCCCAGCGATCAGGAACGCGATCGTGCCGATCTTCAGGTAGGAGGAGAGGTAGTCGCGCGGGCAGAGCAGCATCCACACCGGCAGCACGCTGGCGACGAAGCCGTAGGCGCGCCATCGCAGACGATCGAGGCCGTCGCGCGAGAGCGTGAAGTGCTGCGCCCAGCGCCGACTCCGCGATCCAGCCTGCCGGCGACGACGCGCCGCGAGCAGGCCGGCGACGCCGATCGACGCTCGCCTCGCCGATCTTGCCCTTGCGGAAGCGGTACATGTAGAGGCCCATGAAGAGCGCGAGCGGGATCGTCACGCCGATGGTGAACGTGCCCCACGGGCGTCTCCGCCAGCGCGTTGACGACGACGAGGCCGAGGCCGGCGAGCGCGATGACGACGATGAAGAGGATCGCGATGCGCCGCGACGATGCCCGCGACCGGGCCGATCTCGTCGCGCGCGATCTCGGCCAGCGACTTGCCCGCCGCGGCGCATCGATGCCGACGAGGATCACGAAGTCGTGCACCGCGCCGCCGAGGCACCACGCCGATCGACGATCCACAGAGAGCCCGGGCAGGAAGCCGAACTGCGCCGCGAGCACCGGGCCGATCAGCGGCCCGGCGCCCGTGATGGCCGCGAAGTGGTGGCCGAAGAGCACCCACTTGTTCGTCGGGTGGTAGTTCTGGCCGTCGTACTGTCGTGTGCGCGGGCGTGGCGCGCGCGTCGTCGAGCGCGAGGACCTTCGCGGCGAGGAAGCGCCGAGTAGTAGCGGTACGCGATCGCGATGCAGCACAGCGCGACGACGAGGACCGGGAGGGCGTTCATGAGCGGGGGAGAAGCGTAGCGCCCGTGGATAGCGGAGGCGAAAGACCCTCCTCGCGGGGTTCGGGAGCCGAGCCGGCGGCTGACTCAGCAGGCACACCGCTCGCCCTCGCGCACGGAGCTCGGCACCCCACGCGCACGAGCTGGGCCGAGTTGATGAAGCGGGTGTTCGAGATCGGCGTGCTCGTCTGCCCGCACTGCGGTGGTCCGCGCAAGCTGATCGCGTTTCTGACGGACGGCCTGGTCTTGCGCCGGATCCTCACGCATCTCGGCCTCCCGACCGAGCCCCCAGCGCTCGCTCCGGCGCGGGCGCCGCCGGAACCGGAGTTCGCCTGGTAGCTCGCGGCAGGGGTCCGCGTCCTCAGCCGGTGCCCAGAGGGGCGCGGGCGGGGGAGAGATGCGTTCGGGAGGGGAGTCGCGCAGTAGGAGAACCAAGCTGAGGGCCGCGAAGACTCGAACTGGCCGTGCGGGCAGAAAGGCAGGCGTGGGAGCGCTCGAGCGTGGCCAGGAGGGGCTGAAGGGGCTGGGCGGTGCTACCTTGGCGCCTAGGTCATGTGCTTGGACTTCCTATCCTCCGCGCTGGAGTTCATCATCGGTCCATGACCAGCTACATGGCGCGAGTCTGTCTGTCCTCGCAACCCTGGCTGGCTGGAACACCCCCTAGTATTCTGGGCCTGCGCAACTCGCCGGATGCCAGCCTGTGAGGTTCGGTGAGGACTCTCCCCCTAGGAAGGCTGCTGCTCGCTACGGACCTCTTTCGATTCTATGCATGCCGCTGGGCCGTGCACTGCAAGGTCCTCACACCCGGTACGGATCCCGGGGGAGCCGTCGAGCCTGTAGACACCAAGCATCTCGCTCTACTCCTCGGCACTGCGGACAGGCTCGTTGACGTATGTAGAGAGATTGGCCTGACCCGAGCGCTAGAGGCAACAAGGCTCTTTGCCGCCCGGCTTAGAAGCAAGCCTGACACGGACGCTGACCAACTTCTCGTCCACTGCGGACACACGCTTGAAGTCATCGAGGAGGAACTGCGAACACGCCTGTACGTCGAGGTGCGCCCCGAACGTGCCAAGTACTTCTCCGCTCGCGCTCCGTTTGGGCCAGTCGTTGCCAAACGCTTTCCAAGCGCGGCTCCGGAGATCGTGGAAGCGTCGAGGTGCCTCGCTCTTGAGCGCCCAACTGCCTGCGTTTCACACCTCGCTCGCGCGCTGGAGATCGCGCTGCGAGTGGTCGCTAAGTCGGTCGGTCTTCCAGCAGCCGTCACGCACAAGGAGATGGGGCCGGTGATTGCGGAGGCCCTTAAAGCAGTCCGAGCAAAGCAGGACGCTCTTCGATCGCGCCCGCGATCGGCGCATAGGAACCGGGAACTGGAATTCCTCGCCGAGGCGGCACTCCGACTGTCGGACGCGAAGGACGCTTGGCGAAACCCTGTAGCGCATTCGAGGCGTAGCTACTCCGACGAGGAGGCCGAGGTCGTCTTTCATGTGGCCGAGCGACTCTTCAGTCACCTCGCCACCAGGCTCCGCGAAGCGCCGAGGCGGACAAGACCCCGGCGGACCAAGAGCGATTCGCCGTAGCCTGACCGATCGGTGAAGATGAACGAAGGAAGTCCGAAGCCATGAGCAAGCTCACCGCATTCCTCCGCAGTTGGGGCGCCATCATCCTCGTCGTGCTGATCTACGGCGCTTGCGCACTCTATGGGTCCTACACCGGTGCGACTGAGGCAGTAGCAGAGTACGAAAAAGCTACGGGCAAGCGCGTCTCCATATGGAGCGCGATGTGGACCAGGCCCGAGATTCCGCCCTCTGCGAAGGAGAAGCGCCGGAGCGACATGCGGGAGTACGCCGTCCGCACCGCCAATGCCGCAGACGCGGTGAGTCAGGCTGCCCGGTTGTTGATCTCCAAGATTGACGAGGGAGCAAGTATCGAGGTGTACGACGAGGACCGCGCACTCGCAAGCGAACGCGACATGCGGGACGCGATCGCCAGGTTTCTCGAACAGGTCCAAACCGAAGTGCGATGACCCCTAGGAATGCTCACGGTTGGAAGATACGCTGAAGCAAGCGTCCGTGCGGCTGCGCTAGCCATGTGGAACGATCCGAAGCGAGAGGAGGCCAAGGAGCCTGGGGAGCGAGCTGGACGATGACCAGTGCGCTCGACCCGCGTGAACCTCCCGACTCCCACACAGCGTTGGGGCGAAGCGGGGAGTTGGCTCGTGCGCGCATCAAGTCCCGGAATGATGCCCGCATCGCGCAGGGATGGGATCAGCGGAACAGTGGGCAGTGGATGCTGGCACTCGGACTAGGTGCGATCGTTGCCTCCACCCTGTGCTTCCTGCCTGTATTCGAGCTACGGCTGCCGTATGCGTTCTTCCAGTTCCTTCGGTGGGTCGTCTGTATCGTCAGCCTTGCCTATGCAGTCGGGTCGATGAGAACCGAGCGAGGGCGAGCCCGTACTCGCGCGGATTGGATCGGCGGATGTGTGTGCGGGTGCGTGTCGGTACTTTTCAATCCGATCGCCCCGATCCACCTCGCACGCTCTACGTGGTCTGTAGTCGATGTTCTTTGCGGTCTTGGGTTCCTTTTCCTCGGGCCGTTGACCTGCATGATGGGTGCCATCAATCTCAGGGAAGCCAACGCGCGAAGAGAGGTGGAGAATGCGACGAGCTCGCAAGCAGGCGGACGAGTTGGAGAGTGCTGAGAGATTCCGCCGCTTGCGTGAGATCTCCCCAGGCTGGCGCCGAGCTCTCCCTCATGGCCAATCCAATCGAGTAGCATACGCCGTGCACGCTAGGTCGTGCGCCAGTACCGAAGGAGCCAGCAAGGAGCCTTTCTCGCATGATGGATCGTGTTGTTCGGCGGATTGGGTTGGTGGGGCTCGCGCTGCTCATCACAGCGAGCTTCCTTGATAGTCCTCAGTGGTGGTTGCTGATTCCAGGCTGGTCCTGTATCGGCTGGCATGCGTTCGTGTGGTACCAAGAGCTGCCGAAAGGCAGTTCGCGACAGACAGGTCTAGGGTTGCTCTGCTTGGTGTTGATCTTCGGATCACCAGCCTGGGAACCCATGATTGATCCACTCGGCTCCCTCCTGACGCATCCCACACGGGGACACTTCTGGTCCGTGATCTATCACCGTATCTTCCTTTTCTGGATTGTGGCGTTCCTCGTTGGAACATGCGTTGGCCTCTCCAATCAACGCGATGCCCTCAGGCAGGACTTGGGCCGATTAAGAAACATGCGGTCGTAGCTGCCAGATAGAGCTTGAAGCTCCGGTGTGTGTCGTTCCCCCCGATATCGGTCCAATCGAGATCTCACACTTCGGCTGGGTTGAGCTCCTGCGCTCGGACATCACCCGCCCTCAGATCGACAGCCCGACATCGCCTTCGAGAACCGCAGTCTCGAGCCGCGGGCGCTCTCCGCTCTCCCACATGGGAGCCGTGAAGACGACTCGATACCGGATCGGTCCGCCGTCCGCTCGTTCGCTGCGGGCGATGGGGCGCGGGATGCAGACGAACTCGGTGCGCATCTCCTTCTCCGACAGGCGGACCTTCGCGTAACCGTGCCCTCCGAGGTCGACGAACTCGAGGTGCGGAGCCAGATCCGGATTGGAGAGAGCGCGTGCGCGCGGCAGGTCGAAGCTGCGCGCGTATTCGAGGCAGGCGCGCACGCCGTGCTTCAGCAGCAGGTTGAAGGTCCAGTCCGGCTTCGCGCCCGCCTGCTTGTCGGCCAGGAACAGCGGCCGCAGCGGAGCGTCCTTCGGGATGTTGTGCTCGGAGCCCTCCATCGGCCCGGGGCTGGTGAGGGACCCGCCGACGAAACTCAAGCCCACCGGCTCGAACGCGCCGGGCGGAAGATCCGCGGTCGCGTATCCCGCCCAGAAGCTGTGGCGGTCGCCCGAGACGATGGCGAAGCCCGTGATCTTCGAGTCGCGCACGAGCTGGTAGATCTCCGCGCGCTCCGCGTACGCCGTGCCGTAGTCGCCGCCGCCCAGGGATGCGTACGTGTTCGCGGGCCAAGACTGCTTGGTGAGACCCGCGGGCAGGTTCTGCGGATCGGCGCGCTTGTCGAGCGCGCCCAGCGAGTTGCCCCAGATCTTCCACGCCGCGGTCGAGCTCTTGAGCTTGTCCTTGAACCAGGCCTTCTGTTCCGCGCCGAGAAGCGTCTGCGGCGGCGCGCTGCGTCGCGGGTTCTGGACGTGCGCCTCGTCGAAGCGGATCTCCTGCGGGGGATGGCCGCCGTCGAAGGCGCGCCCGCCGTCGAGGGCCTGCATCGCGGGCTCGGGGAACATCCCCATGAATTCCGCGCCGCCGAGCTCGTCGAGCGCAGGATCGCTGAAGGGATCCGCGCTCCGGTAGCTGTGCTGGTCGGTGACGAAGAGATCGAGGTTTCGGCCGTAGCGCAGCGCGCGGTAGCCCTTGAGGCTCCGGATCGCGAGCAGGTTGTTCGGTTCGAGACCCAGTCCATTGCCATCGAATTCGGTGACCGGGACGTTCTCCAGCGCGGGCGGATTGAAGCGCTCGAGCATGCGGCTCGGCGGAGTGACGCGCGCGGGGATGTACTCGAACCAGGCCTGGTTCGCAGCGACCTTGACGGTCTGGCCGGGCTGCTCGAAGGACCCCGCCTTCACGATGCTCTGCCAGCCCATCCACGAGAATTCATGGTTGTCCCAGATCGCGACGAAGGGCCAGCGCGCGCGAGCGTCCTGCAGGTCGGGATCGGCGAGGTAGCCCTTGTAGATGGCCCGATAGCCCTCGACGGTCAGCGGGATGTGGAAATTGGCGACCTTGTGGCCGTCCGGGATGCGCGCGACCTCGTAGATCGTCCGGTCGTAGCGCGTCTTCACCTCGTCGGGATACTCGACCACCTCGTAGATGAAGTCGCCGAGGTGCAGGACGAAGCCGAGCTGTTCGGCCGCGGGCGCGCGCTCGTCCTCGTGGATCATCCGGCGGTACGCGTTGAGCTTGCCCTCGTTCACGTCCTGGCAGCTGACGAAGGCGAAGTTCACCGTGCGCGGATCGTCCGGCAACGGCGCCGTGATCGTGCGGCCGATCCGGCTGCCGTTCCCGTCGGCGTCGGTGAACCGGTACCAGTAGACCCGCGCCGGCTCGAGTCCGGCGATCAGGACGCGCGCGGTCCAGTCCGCGGCGCTCGAGACCGGAGCCTCGGCGTGCGCGATGACGCGGAGGAAGGCCTCGTCCTCGGCGACCTCGACGGTCAGGAGCTGGCGCGTGCCCTCGGCATACGGACGCCTCGTCCACAGGATGACGCTGTGCGCATCGGGATCGCCCGAGGCGACGCCTTCCGGAAAGAGATCGCGCCGCTCACGCGAGCGGACGAGAGAACATCCCGCCGGTCCGGCCCACGCGAGCGCGGCACCGAGGGCTGCAGCGGACTTGAGGAACGAACGGCGGCTGGTATTCATCGTCGAGGTCGCAAGCCTAGCAGCGCCGAGCATCGCCGGGCCGTTCGCACACAGCCCTGACACGGCCGCAACGTTTCGCGCACCGGGCCGCCAAGGGCTCCTGATGGCGCCAGCCGGTGTCGAGGCTGCCAGCTACTTGCCGTCCGCCAACGCCTCATCCAGCAGCTTCACCAGCGCGTCGCGACTGTAGGCGTAGGGCTGGTCGGCATTGAGCTGCACCAGCTGGCGAATCTGCTGGCGAATGGTCATCTCCGCCTCCTGCTGGCTCGGCACCACCATGTAGCGGTGCTTGGGGTTCGGCGCGAACAGCGCCTGCTCGACGGCAGCGGCGACCTCGTCGGGCTCCTTGTAGTTGGAGCGATCGACCAGACGCGCAGCGCCGGGCGGCAAGCCCTTGGGATCGGCGCCGGAGCGCGCCAGCGCGTTCTTGCCGATGTCGGAGTTGTAGTTGCCGGGCTCGACGATGTTCACCGTCACGCCCGAGTCCTTCAGCTGCGCCGCGACGGAATCGGCGAAGGCCTCCATCGCGTG
This sequence comes from uncultured Planctomycetota bacterium, assembly GCA_963829015.1. Lineage (GTDB taxonomy): Bacteria > Planctomycetota > UBA1135 > UBA1135 > JADJLZ01. The sequence goes on from CAWHGR010000003.1 coordinate 1,439,381, forward strand.
CTTGCTCATCGAGTAGGCGGGCAGGGCGGGGCTCGCGAGGATGCCGGAGATCGAGCCGATGATCGTGATGCGCCCGCGGGACTCGGTGATGAGCGGCAGCATCGCCCGCGACACGCGGTAGGGCCCGTAGGCATTGACCTGCATGACCAGGTCGAACTCATCGGGCTTCATGTCGGCGAGGCTGCCCAACGTGACCACGCCCGCGTTGTTGACCAGGCCGTAGAGCCCGCGCCCGCCCTGGCGGATCGTCGCGACGGCCGCGTCGATCTCCTCCTGCTTGGTGACATCGAGGCGCAGCGCCTGCACGTTCTTGATCTCGTTGAGCGCCTTGAGGTCGGCCTCCTTGCGCGCGCCGGCGTAGACGAAGTAGCCGTTGCCTGCGAGGCGCTCGGTGATCTTGCGGCCGATGCCGGTGCTGGCACCGGTGACGAGCACGGCCTTCTGTGCAGCGGCCGGGGCAGCAGGACGGGGATCACCCTGCGATTGGCCGGTCAGGCCGACAAGGGGGAGGCAGACGGTGGCGGCGAGCAGAGACTTGAGGAGCGTGTTCATGGCGCGGAGCATAGCGGTTGGAACCGCGCAGAAGAGAAGGGCTGGAGGCCCGCTCGACGGTCGAGCCGACTCCCGCACGATGCTCTCTGGCGGGGCGTCGCCCAGGGGGCCCACCGGAATACGGTGCCAGCAATCGTTGAAGAACTGGACTGCCTCCTTATTCCTCGGTTGCTGGTCGTGATCGACACCCAGCTCGATCCGTTGCCGCTTCCGGACGCCCTGCGGTACTGTTGTCGCTGTGCGTTCCGCACTGCTGATCCTGACCCTGGTCGTCGTGGGCCTGCTCGTGTTTGCGTGGCGCGGGGGCGGCAGCAGGACGCTGGTCCCGGCGCCGGGCCAAGGCGGGAGTTCGCCGTCGCGGGCCGAGTCCGCGCGGGAGACCCTCGGCGCACCCGCGGCGCGCGATCGGACCGAGTATGCCGGTGAATCGGCCGACAACCTCGCGCCCAAGTTGCGCGTGCTCGTGACCCTCGGCGATGGCTCCCCGGCCGCGGCTGCGACGGTGCGCTTCCTCGGAGTTCGTTTCGCGGGAGCCACTGCTGACGGGACTCGCGCTGGGCGCGCGGCCCCCGAAGACGACGACGCACGCGTCGACGCCGAAGCCGAGCTGCAGGCAACAGGACAGGTTGCCGTCACCGACCCTCGCGGCGTCGTCGAAGTCGCAGCCCAACCCGGTACCGTGCTCTGCGCGCGACTGGGGGAGGCCTATGCCGAGGCCCGCGTTGCCGACGACGAGCGCGAACTGCGGCTCGTGCTGCGGCGCGACGTCTTCCTGCGCGTGCAGGTGGTCGACGCCGACGGCCGCCCGCGCCAGGGATTCGAAGTCGAGGCCAAGGTCGAGGCCGATTCGCGCCGCGAAGGCAAGCGAGGTGACAGCGAGAGTCTGCCGTTCACCCTGCCGCTCACGGACGCAGCCGGCATGACGGTGCTGCCGCATGCGCAGCAGTCGCTGGCGATGCCCGGCCCCGACGTCGTCGCCTGGAGCATGCGGCTGCGCTACACGGTCGGCAGCAAGCTCGAGCGTGCGGTGACCGCCGACGAGCTGCTCGACGGCAAGCCGATCCGGATCTCCGTGCCCGTCGGGGGCGCGATCGTGGTCGAGGTCGTCGACCCCGATGGCGAGAGGATCTGGGGGTACGTGGACCTCGAGGAGACCGGGACCGGCGCGTCGCTCGATGCGGATGGGAACGATGGCGGCCTTTGGTTCCGCCAACTGCCGCTTGGCCGGCACTGGACCGTGCGCGTGTCTTTGTTCGGCGAAGAGGTGCAGAAGTCCTTGGCCGGTCCGACCGCGATCGATCAGGTGGTGCGGACGCGCATCCAATTACCGCTGCGCGAGTTCACGGTGAAAGGACGGCTGGTGCGCGCCGATGGCGTGCCGGTGCCGCGGGCGAATCTAACGCTGACGACTGCGTCCTTGCAGTCCTTGCACACCGGCGGCACGGAGACTCGCGACGGTTCGCTCGGTGACCGCATCGGCGAGTTCGGCTTCTTCGGCGCCTTGCCGGCGGGGGTCGATGCGCTCGAGGGCGCGACGCTGCACGCCGAGCGCGAATCGTACTTCGCGTCCTGCACGATTGCTCTCCCGAGCACGCTGCGCCCCGGAGACAACGACCTGGGCGACGTCGTCGTGCCGGTGCCCGCCGACCAGATGCTGCTGGCGACGGTGTCCGTGCACCGGGCCGGGAAGGACGTGACGGCGGGGGCGAAGGCCTTCCTGTATGAGGAGCAGGATGGTGATGTTCTCTCGAGAATCTCTCTCACCCACCACCGTGGCGACGTGATCGCCTTCCACGGTCCACGCACCAACCTGCCGCTGGAGCTCAAGTGCAGCCATCCCGGCTGCGTCTCGCGCTGGGTACCGATCCGGCTCGGCGAACACAAGATCGTCGACCTCGAACCCGCGGCGAGGTTGACCCTGCACCTGCGCTGGCCAACGGTGCCGCAGTCGCTCTGCCGCGCGCAACTGATCCTTGGAGACGGCCAGGAGGATGTCAGCCACCTTCGCACCGAGGACGGCTTCGAGTGGCGCGACCTCGCGCCGGGCCGCTACGCGCTGCGGATCCTGGTGGACGGGCGCGTGGTGCATGAGGTGCCCGTCCTCGAGCTCGTCGCCAGCGACAACACCTGGCCGACAGACGGCACGTCGTTCGACCTGCGGGCCACGGCGCGCGCGTTCCATGTCGACATTCGCGATGCCGACGGGGCGCCGGTCGAGTGGCCGAACGTCTTTGCGGTCCCCGCCGACGGCTCCGCCCCGCCCGCCGAGCTCAGCGCCACGGACGTCAGACAAACCCTGCGGTCCTGGTTCGTGCCGAGAGACGTCCCGGTCGATCTCGTGATCACCTCCGAAGGTTTCGTGCCGGTGCGGTTGCCGCAACCGGCCGCCGACGTGCAAGTCCGGCTGGCGCGTTGCGCAGTGTTGCGCGTCGTGCCGGCCGCCGGCAACGGGTCCGCACCCTGGTTCGCATCGCCACCGACGCCGTGCGCGATCCGTGGCTGCTCAGGCTCGACCGCAACCCGCACGACGAAGAGACCGTCGACGCGGAGGACGAGCCGAACGAACTGCAGTACGCGCCGGGCACCGTGGTTGACGTGATCGTCGAACGCGCTGGCGTGGAGGGCCCGCCGCAGCGTGTGACGCTTGGCGACGCCGGGCCGGTCGAGGTCACTGCCCGGTAGTGCGGTCAGGCATCGCCGCCGATCGCCGCCCGCAGCACCGCGCGAGCGAGTGCCCAGTCGGGCCGCACGGTGCGCTCGGGCGTCGTCAGGGCTGCCCCGGCGAGAGGCCGGGCAGGAAGCCGAACTGCGCCGCGAGCACAGGGCCGATCAGCGGGCCGGCGCCGGAGATCGCGGCGAAGTGGTGTCCGAAGAGGACCCACTCGTTGGTGGGGTAGTCGTTCTGGCCGTCGTAGCGCGCCATCGAGGGCACCGCCGCGAGGTCGTCCAGCACCAGCACCTTCGCCGCCAGGAAGGCCGAGTATTCGTCGCCAGCCGATTCGACGAGCGGCCTGGTTGGTAGGCTCCTGCCCCAGAAGACCGCCAGACAAACGCCTTCGAGGAACCAGGTGATGAGCGTTGCCGCCTTCATTCCGAGTTTCATTCCGCTGATCGTCGTGCTCGCGATGCGGCGAGCCGAGGAGCGCGTCCATCGACAGCTGGCTGACGCTCGGGCGTTCACTGCGGAAACAGCGATTCCGTTGTCATCCGGCCGGGCGATCGAACGGAAACGCCTTCAAGGTCTGATTCGCGGCGGCGCTGTGCGTCTGACTGCGAACGACCGCCACTTCATCGACGCCGACGGCTGGAGCAACTACCGGCGTAATCGACGCCGCCGCGCGTTGATCGCACTTTCCGTCGTCTTGGCACTTGTCGGGATCGGCCTCGCCGTGCTCTTCAGCATGCGCTGACGCCGCCGCGTCCGCTCACTTCGCGGGCTGCTTGGCCTCGGCGATCAGCTTCTCGAGCGTCTGGTCGATCAGCTCCTCGTCCCCGCCGACCATCTTGCAGCGGATCACGCCCTGGGCGTCGAGGATGTAGAGCGTCGGCCAGCCGCGCACGTTCCAGGCGCTGGCGATCGGCCCAGCCGTCCCCTCAGGCCCGTTCCAGAAGGAGCGCCAGCTGATGTTCTCCTTGGCGCGCACGCCCTTCATCTTCTCGAGGTCCGTGTCGCTGTTGATGCCGATGATGACGAAGGCTTCGTTCTTGTACTTTTCCACGAGCGACCGCTCGTGCGGGAACATGGCCCGGCAAGGGCCTCACCAGTTGCCCCAGAAGTCGAGCAGCACCACCTTGCCGCGGTAGTCGCTGAGCTTGAACGCGACCTCGTCCATGTCGACGCCCTCGATCTCCGGCATCGTGCTGCCGACGGACAGGTTGCGCATCGCGAAGAGCGCCGCAGCGGCCTGCTTGCCGAGCGTCGACGCGCGCTTCGTGCCGGGGTCGACCACGAGGTCGGAGAACTCCTTCACCGTGCGCTCGTAGATCTCCTCGATCTGCTTCTGGTTCTGCGCCGCGTCGAAGTGCTGCAGCGCCTGGTAGCGCTCCTCGCCCAGCGACTTCTTGAGGGCGTCGACCTCCTCGGGCTTCGCCGCCTGGAGCATCTCGACCATCTCGGCGTCGTTCTTCAGGCTCTCGGCCTGCGCCATGAGCGCCTTGCCGCGCACTGCGGCGTGCGGGGAACCCGAGACGAGCTTCTCCAGCATTGCGCGGCCCTGCTGCGCGAGCAGCGGGCACATCTCGCCCATCTCGGGGCGCGCCATGTGGTGCTTCTCGAGCAGCTCGAACATCTTCGCGGTGTTCTCCGGCTGGCGCCCGTTCTCGAGCATCCAGCGGATCGTGCGCAGGGCCGCGAGATCGGTCGGGTCCTCGTCGAGCAGCGCCTGGGCGCGCTTCGTGTAGCCGGCGAGGTCGGGCTCCTTGACCGAGGCAAAGGCCTTGCCGAAGTCCTCGCGCGTGGGCTCCTGCTTGTCGCCGATCGCGGCCTGGATCGCCGCCGAGTACTCGCGGATCGCATCGTGGTACTCGGTGTCCACGGCTTCGATGCGTTCGCTGCGCGACGCGGGCGCGGGCGCAGGCGCAGGCGCAGGCGCAACGTGCGGCTCGGGCACGGCGGCGGGTTTCTCGGGCGCCGGAACGGGCGAACTCTGGGCGCCGGAACGACAGGCTCCGGCGAGCCCGGCCAGCAAGAGGAGCGCTACGAGACGGATCTTCATCGGGGGAGGGACCTCGGGGGCCGTGGGGAGCGAGCCCGCAGAGCGTACTCGCGGTCCGGAACGCTCGCCATCGATCGACCGGATGGACGCTCGGCGGCGGCCCGTTGCGCTCCGCGCATGAGCGAGTGAGCCAGTACCCGAAGCAGATCCACGGTTCATGTTGGTTCCGGGTTCTCTGCCTTCCGGAGGGAGTTGCCTGGCGCCGG
>CAWHGR010000004.1:0-181962 GCA_963829015.1 uncultured Planctomycetota bacterium
GTCTCCTGCCCCTGCCAGCCGTCCGGTCCGCTGAACTCGAACTCGTAGGTCCCGGGCGCCACGATCAGGAGCGGCATCTCCTCGGGAGGATCGTCGAACTCTGTCTCCCAGATCCTGTTCCTCCGGCTGTCGCGCAGCGCGAACCAGAGCCTCCGGGGCGGTCGCTCGCCGGCCCACTTCGCTGCGACGAACGGCGTGATGCCCACATCGACAGCGAGCTCGACCTCCTCGTCGTGCCCGGCGCGGACGCGCAGCAGTTCGTTGACCGGCGAGGCGAGGTTCAGGCCGCTGGCGCGCAGTCCGTAGCGTCCCTCCGCGAGCCCGCGCAGCACGAAGGTCGCATCCGTGTCGAGACGTGCACCCTGGACCACGTGCCCGGTCTCGTCGAAGGCCTCGACGCGCAGCGAGCGCCCGACGCCTTCGGGGACCCCGTGCACGACGCCGCGAATCGTGCAACCCTGCGTGAGGACGACCTCCAGGCCCGCGATCGTCGCTCCGGCCGCGAGTTCGAGATCGCGCAGGGTCGTGCGCGCGAGGACGGCTTCGGCATCAGGCCTCGAGGCCGGCTTGGCGCGCAAGTCGTAGCGTCCGGGGGGCAGGTGCACGAAGGCGAAGCGGCCCTCCGCGTCGGAAGTGCAGAACGGCACATACGGAGTGTAGGAGTCCGGCTGCGGCGTGTAGGACTGGCCCTGCAGGTCGAGGTCGAGCACGACATCGGGCACCGGCCGGCCCTCTGCATCCACGACACGGCCGCTGATGCCTCCGCCGGGCACGTCGAAGTCGATGCGCTGCTCGTGCTCCGCCGTGATCGACTCGCTGCGCGCCAGGTGCAGTCCGCCGCCCGCGCCGACGATGTGGAAATCGTGCGTGCCCTGCGTGGGCACCCAGAGCTCGTACTCGCCGCGCTCGTCGGTGCGCGTGCGCGGGTTCACGAACCATTCGGCGCGGAAGTTCTCGACCCAGACCCATGTGTGCGGCAGCCCCGTCCCGGCCGAGCTGACCTTGCCGAAGACTCGCACGCCACCGGCCGGGATCCCGCCCAGCTGCAACTCGACCGTCTGGCCCGCTGCGACTTCGACGCGCTGCTCCTGGTCGGCGCGCGCGAGCCTGTTCGCGAGGAAGGGCGCGTCGGCGCGGATCTCCTCGAGTTCCTGCGCGGGAAGCTTCAGGCTGACGATCTTGATCCCGGGGGCGACCTTCGCGAAATCGAAGCGCCCGGCTGCGTCGCTCTCGCTGAAGAGCGCCTTGCGCGACTCGAGGTCCTCGCAGCTGACCGAGATCCTCGCGCGCGCGACGTTGTGCGCGTCGAGCACGAGGCCCCTGATGCGCGCGAACTCGCGCAGCTCGAGGCGCAGGTCGCGCTTCTGCTCGCCCGCGGCGAGGTCGAACTCGCTGACCGCGCTGTCGGCGAACTCGTCGTGCAGCGCGACGAGCTGCAGGTGTCCGACCGGCGCGGGGTTGATCGTGAACAGCCCCTGCTCGTCGGTCACGGTCGAGTCCTCGGGCTGATCCTCGGGGCCGCGGTCGGGCCGCCACTGGGTGTACTTCACGCGCGCGATCGCCGCGGGCTTGCCGTCGGGGCGCACGACCAGGCCGTCGATGCGCGCGTCGGGCGCGGGCGCGGCTTCGGCGGCGTCGGGCGCGGCCGGCGTGCCTTCGGCAGCCGCGCGCGGCGGTCGATCCGTCGATCCGCCCGCGCTCGCGGCCTCGGCCTCGAGCGGCACGTCCTCGCGCGGAGCCTGCGCGTTCGCCTGCACCTGCGGTCCGCCGATCGTCCCGCTCAAGGCAGCCCGACCCGCGAGGTAGGCGAGCAGCGCGAGCCCCAGCAGGGCGCAGAGCGTGAGCAGCACGAGTCGCGAGCGCATGCGTCGATCCCGCTATCGACGAGAGTGTAATGAGTTACACGGAACTCGCAGGGCTAGCTTCGCCGCGGTGCGGACGGCAGCCGCTGTAGAGCTCTCCGGGTTTCACAACACCCGCGGCTGCCGTCCCACCGCTGGGGCGGCCCGGGGCCTCACATCCAGAGCGCGACGGGATCGCTCTCACGGCCCGTGAGCACGATCCGCTGCGTGCCGCGCATGCCCTCGTGCGCCAGGACCTCGACGCGGTAGAGCCCCGGCGGCAGAGTCAGTTCCAGTTCGCCCTGCCAGACGCGCTGTTCGGCGCGCAGGAAGCCGAGCGCGTCGGTCACGCGCACGAGCGCGGGTCCCTCGCGGTCCGAGACGTGGATCACGAGCTCGCTGGCTCGGCCGAGGAGCATCTGCGCCTGCTGGCGGCCGCCTTCGGCGAGCGACACGAATTGCGGGCGCGCGGATCGGCCTTCGGCGCAGGCGCCGATCACGTACTCGCCGGGCAGTGCCGCGTCGAATGCGTAGCGGCCCAGCGCATCGCTCGTCGCGACCATCGTCCCGCCCCAGCCCTCGCGCATTCCGGCCACGACGTGCGCGTCTGCGACGGGCTCGCCGGACTCGTCCAGGACCAGGCCGCGCAGCGAGGCTGCGCGCAGCGCCACGAGTTCGAGGTCCGTGCGCTCCTCGCCGGGCTCCAGGCCGATCACCTGCGCTCCGGCCGAGCGCCAGCGCGGGTCCTCGACAAACAGGCGCAGGTCGCCGGACGGCAGCCCCTGCGCCTCGAAACGCCCGCCGGCGTCGCTCGTGACCGACTGCACGTCGCCCCAGGGATCGAGCGCGAGCGCCTGCCGGCCTTCGCGGCCCAGCCAGAGCGAGAGCGTCACGCCCGCGAGGCCGTTGCCCGTGCTGTCGAGGATCCGTCCGCTCAAGCCCGCCGGCTCGACGAGCGGCAACACGAACTCGGTCGAGCCGCCGTCGCGCAGCGCCGGCACGTCCACGAGCAGCGGAGCGAACTCGCGCGGCCGCGCGCAGAGGGTCCTGTGCTCTTCGCCTGCCGCGCAGCACAGCTCGAACTCGCCGTCGGCGTCGATCTCCGCGGCATGCAGTTCGGTGCCCTCGATCCAGACCCACGACCCCGCGAGCGAGCGGGTCGGGACGTGCGCACCGGCGGCGCGCACGAACCTGCCGCGCAGGATCGCGCGCAGGGCGGGCGCGAGCACGACCTCGATCGAAGCCTCGTCGGTGCGCGCGTCGATCCACAGCGGCCGCAGCTCGAGCCAGCGCGCGTCGAGCGCGAGGAAGAAGCCCGGATCCGCGAGCTCCAGCTCCAGGACGAAGTCGCCGTTCGCGTCGGCCTCCGTCCAGGCGAGCGCCGCGCCGGCCAGTGGCGCGCAGGGGTTCCCGCGCCGCGCGACGATCCCGACGGAGGCTCCAGCCGGAAAGCCGGGGGGCAGGATCACGCTGCCGTGGACCCGCAGCGGACTGGGGTTCTGCGCGGGCGCGAGCGGTGCGAGGAGGAGTGCGGCGAGGGCCGCGAGGCGCGCGTTCATGGGGGATCGGGACGGGCCGGGAGGTCGTACGCGCCGGGGAGCAGGGTTCTTCCCGGACTCCGGCCGGATTCTCAGCCGCCGCGCGTGTGCATCTCCAGATGCGGGTCGTGGCGCAGCTCGGTGCTGGCCGCCAGGGGTTCGCGCTGGTGCAAGGCGAGGCGCTCCTCCGCTCCGCGATCCGAGCGCTGCGCCCAGCGCCCGGAGATCAGCGCCGCGAGGTCCTGGGCGCTCGCGCCCGCACGCAGCGGGGCGCGCAGGTCGAACCCCGTGCGCGCGTAGAGGCAGGTGAACCACATGCCGTCGGCGGTCAGGCGGCTGCGGTCGCAGGAGGAGCAGAAGGGCTGCGTGGTCGAGGCGATGATGCCGAAGACGGTCCCGTCCGAGAGCAGGAAGCGTTCGGCGGGGGCGCTGGAGTGCTCGACCAGCGGCGTGATCGGCCCGTAGGCGGCGCGGATGCGCTCGAGCATCTCGGCGCGCGTCAGGACCGAGCCCATCGACCAGTTCGTGGCGCCCCCGACGTCCATGTACTCGATGAAGCGCACTTCGGCCTCGTGCGCGCGGGCGAACTCGAGCAGCGGCACCAGCTCGTCGTCGTTCGTGCCGCGCAGGATCACGCTGTCGAGCTTGAGCTTGCGGAAGCCCGCCTCGGCCGCGGCCGCGATGCCCGCCAGGACCTGCTCCAGGCCCTCGCGGCGGGTCAGGGCGCGGAAGCGCGCCGGGTCGAGCGTGTCGAGGCTGACCGTGAGCCGGTGCAGGCCCGCGCGCTGGAGTGGACGGGCGAGTTCGCCGAGCAGCAGCCCGTTGGTGGTCAGCGCGAGGTCGCGGATGGCCGGCTGGGCGGAGAGCAGCGCGACCAGCGCGGGCAGGTCCTTGCGCAGCAGCGGTTCACCGCCGGTCAGGCGCAGCTTGTCGACACCCGAGCAGCGTGAAGGCCTCGACCAGCCGCGCGATCTCCTCGAAGCTCAGGATCAGCGACTTGGCGAGCCAGGTGTAGTCCAGCTCGGGCATGCAGTAGGCGCAGCGCAGGTTGCAGCGGTCGGTGACCGAGAGGCGCAGATTCGGAGAGCGCGCGGCCGTGCAGGTCGAGGGGAGGCATCGGGCTGGATTGTATGCCGGGCGCCCGCAGTAAGGCCTGTGTGGGGGTGAGAGGCCGGAGGAGCTAGCCCCTGCGCGCGCGGGCCCCGACCTCGGTAGGATGGGGGCATGATCCTCGAAGCCTTGCTCGTGCTGACGCTTGCCGCGCCTCCTGCTGCGGCCGCGCCGCCCCCCAGCCCCGTGATCCGCGCGCAGGACAAGCAGGTCCAGGTGGACCCGCTCGACGCGGAGTTCGACAAGTTGATGAAGGAGGCCGAGCAGGCCGCCACGGACTACCAGGAGAAGAAGAAGGCCGATCCCAAGACGCCGCGCTGGGAGATCGGCATGTGGGGCAAGTTCGAGGCGCTGGCCGACAAGGGCCACGGCCGCTCGCTGCTCTGGATGGCGCAGAACGCGCAGCGCAAGTACGACGGCAAGAGCGAGATCACGGCCAAGAAGCTCGAGCTGTACGGCAAGCTGATCGAGAAGTACGCCAGCGCCGAGTGGGCCGAGCAGATCGTCGGCAACGTGCTGCGCGAGAAGAAGGCCTTCGGCATGCAGGAGATGGACAAGCTCCTCTCGCAGCTGAAGTCGGCCTCGAAGAACCCCGAGGTGCAGGCTGCGTCGCTGGACGCGCTCACGACGATCCTGAGCGGGACCTCGGCCGGCCCGGCGGAGCAGAAGCGCGCCGCCGAGTACAAGGACGAGCTGGTCAAGAACTTCCCCGACTCGAAGGTCGTCAGCCGCATGAACGCCAAGGCCTTCCGCGAGCAGAACCTCGTGGTCGGCAAGCCCGTGCCGGACTTCGGGGCCAAGGACATCGAAGGCGCCGAGTTCAAGCTCAGCGACTACAAGGGCAAGGTGGTGCTGCTCGACTTCTGGGGCTTCTGGTGAGGCCCTTGCCGGGCCATGTTCCCGCACGAGCGGTCGCTCGTGGAACGACTCAAGAACGAGGCCTTCGTCCTGATCGGCGTCAACACCGATCCGGATCCCAAGCTGTACCGTGAAGAGGCCAAGAAGAACGGCATCACCTGGCGCTCGGCGATCGACGGCAGCACGAGCGGCCCGATCTGCACCAAGTGGGGCGTCGAGGGCTTCCCGACGCTGTACCTGATCGACGCCAAGGGCGTCATCCGCCAGACCTGGCTGGGCAGCCCGGGGAACGAGACGATCGACAAGGAAATCGACAAGCTCGTCGCCGAAGCCAAGGGCAAGTAGCCCTCCCGCCACGTTCGAGCCACGCCGGGCGCCTGTGCGTCCGGCGTGGTAGTTTTCTGGGCACCATGCTGAACGCAGTGCTCCTCGCCGCCCTCCTCCACGCGCCGCCGCAGGCCGGTGGCGCACCCGCCCAGCCCGCTGCCGCGCCGAAACCCGCCGACGCCCAGGACGCCGAGCGCGAGGGCGAGGGCGAGATCCAGTACCAGCTCCTGTGCGAGCGCTACACGCGCAGCGAGAACGAATGGTCCGACCAGCTGAAGCGCCTCGCCTCCTTCCCGGAGCAGCGCGCGGAGCTGATCGCCAAGCACCCGGTCAAGGAGTACTGGGCGCAGTTCGAGGCGCAGGTGAAGGACGGGCAGGGCCACGCGCTGGTCTGGCTCGCGGCGCACGCGGACAAGATGTATTCCGACAAGGCCGAGGTGACGCAGAAGAAGACCGCGCTGTTCCACAAGCTGATCGACGAGCACGCCTCGGAGAGCTGGGCCAAGGAGATCCCGCAGGCGATCGGTGTGCAGCGCTACTGGCTCGAGCTCAAGGGCGTGGACGAGCTGCTCAGCGACTTCGTCAAGAAGACCCAGAACCGCGAGTTCGCCGCAGAGGCACTGGCGCGCATGCTGGCGATGTACGCCACGCTGAGCGTGCGCGGCGAGGGCGGGCAGCAGGTGGCCGAGCTCAGCGAGCGGCTGCTGCGCGACTACGCCGACACCGAGGCCGGCCGGACACGCAAGGAGGAGATCGCCAGCCTGGAGCTGTCGAAGCTGATCAGCCTCTCGGCCGCGGGGTTCACGGGCAAGGACATCGACGGGGCGGAGCTCGGCCTGGCCGCGCTGCGCGGCAAGTTCGTGCTGCTCGTCTTCTGGAGCGCCGCGGATGCGCGCAGCCCCGCGCTGGTCCAGACGCTGCGCGAACTGCTCGCGCGGCACGCCGAGGATCCGTTCGTGGTGCTGGGTGCCAGCTCGGACCAGGATGCCGCGCGCCTCCGAGAGTTCGTCAAGGCGCAGTCCGTCTCCTGGCGCACGGTCTGGGAAGGCCAGAGCAACGGGCCGATCGCGCAGGCCTACAAGGTGCAGGTGCTTCCCTCCTGGTTCCTGATCGACCCCGAGGGCGTGATCCGCCAGACCTGGGTCGGTCCCAAGGACCTGAAGACGCTCGATGCGCGCCTGGAGCCCCTCCTCGCGCTCCTGCGGAACAAGCCGAAGTAGTCCCGCGCGCCGCGTCGTGATCGGAGTCGGGCGCTGAGGCATGATGAGCGCATGCGCCGGCCGCTCTTCATCGCACTGCTTTCGCTCTGCTCCTCCTGCGCGAGCCGGCCTGCGCCGCAGCCCGCCGCGCGTGCCGACCTGCTGCTCACGAACGCGCGCGTGGTGACGCTCGACCCGGCCCGGCCCGAGGCGCGCGCGCTGGCGATCCGCGACGGCCGCGTGCTGGCCGCGGGCAGCGAGGCCGAGCTCGCCCGGCTGGTCGACGCGCACACGCAGGTGCTCGACCTGCACGGCGCGCTGGCCGTGCCGGGCCTGATCGACAGCCACGCGCACCTGTGGGGCATCGGCGGGATGAAGCTCGAGCTCGACCTGCGCGACGCGCACAGCTGGGAGGAGATCGTCGAGCGCGTGGCGCGCGAGGCGCGCCGGCGGGCGAAGGGCGAGTGGATCGAGGGCCGCGGCTGGCACCAGGAGAAGTGGGACCACGTCCCCGCCGATGCGCTCGACGGCTGGCCGGTGAAGGACGCGCTCGACCGTGCCGCCCCCGACAACCCGGTGGTGCTGCGGCATGCCAGCGGACACGCTTCGATCGCCAACGGCAAGGCGCTCGAACTCGCAGGCGTGGCCGCGCTGAGCAGCGATCCTCCGGGCGGCAAGATCCTGCGCGACGCCTCGGGCGCGCCGACCGGGCTGCTCAACGAGGAGGCCCAGTCGCTGGTCGGCGGCGCCCGGGGGCACGATCCGGTGCAGCTGGTGAAGCTCGCCGCGGCCGAGTGCCTCTCGAAGGGCATCACCAGCCTGCAGGATGCCGGCTCGACGCTCGAGCAGGTGGCGCTGCTGCGCGAGCTGGCCGAGCGGGGCGAGCTGCCGCTGCGCCTGTGGGTGATGCTGGGCGAGCCGGACGAGAAGCTGCGCGGCCAGCTCGCCGCGGTGCGCACGATCGGCGCGGGCAACGGCTTTCTCACGGTGCGCGCGATCAAGCGCTACATGGACGGCGCGCTCGGCACGCGCGGCGCGTGGATGCTGGCGCCCTACAGCGACCTGCCCTCGACCTCCGGCCTGCCGAGCACCAGTCCCGAAGCGCTGCAGCACTCGGCCGAGCTCGCGCGCGCGGAGGGCTTCCAGCTCTGTGTGCACGCAATCGGCGATCGCGGCAATCGCGAGGTGCTCGACGTGTGCGAGCGCGTGCTCGGTCCGCACGCGGCCGCGCTCGACCTGCGCTGGCGCATCGAGCACGCGCAGCACCTCGACCCGGCCGACATCCCGCGCTTCAGGACCCTGGGCGTGGTCGCCTCGATGCAGGGCGTGCACTGCGTCTCGGACGGACCCTGGGTGCCGCAGCGCATCGGCGAGGAGCGCGCGAAGACCGGCGCCTACGCCTGGCGCAGCCTGCTGGAGGCGGGCGCGGTCATCGCGAACGGCACGGACGCGCCGGTCGAGGACGTCGATCCGCTGGCCTGCTTCCGCGCCAGCGTCACGCGCCGCATGCCGAACGGCGAGAGCTTCCATGCCGAGCAGCGCATGAGCCGGATCGAGGCGTTGAAGAGCTACACGCTCTGGGCCGCCTACGCGGCCTTCGAGGAAGACGTCAAGGGCTCGCTCGCGCCGGGCAAGTACGCCGACGTGACCGTGATCGAGGGCGACATCCTCGCGCTGCCGGACGAGCAGCTCGCGGGTGCGCACGTGGTGCTGACGATCGTGGGGGGCAAGGTCGCGTGGCGGGCCGCAGGGCGCTAGACGCGCGCGAGCGCATCCTGGCGACGGTGGACTCGATCCCGCGCGGCTGCGTGGCGACCTATGGCCAGGTGGCGCGCGAGGCCGGGCTGACCGGCCGCGCGCGTCTCGTCGGGCGCTCGCTGCGCGGATTGGGTCCGCGCTCGAAGATCCCCTGGTGGCGCGTGCTCGGTGCGGGCGGGCGTGTGCGCGTCGCAGGCGCCGCGCGCGCGGAGCAGCTGCGGCGCCTGAAGCGCGAACGGGTCGTGGTCTCGGCCAGCGGCCGCGTCGACCTCGAGCGCTGCGGCTGGCGCGGCTAGCCGGGGAAGCAGCGCTGGAAGGCGCGCAGCAGGCGCAGCGGACCGCGCACGCGCAGCCTGCGCAGCAGAACCGCCCCGACGAAGCTGCGCTCGCCGCGCAGGCAGGCGAGCCAGGTCGCCGCGTCGGCCTCGAGTGTGAGATCCGCCTCGCCGTGCAGGCCGTCCCGGACCTCGATGCGCTGGTCGGCGATGCGCACGGTCGCCTCGAGCCGCGCCTCGCCCTCGAAGCGGAAGTGGTAGGTCGCGTCGAGACCCTGCGACTGGCCGCGCTGGAACACGAGCTTCAGCCCCGCGACGAAGCCGTGGATCGTCGTCGGCCGCAGCGGCTGGCGCACGCGCCGCACGCGCTTCCGGGGGAAGCGTCTCTGCACGTGCTCCTCGGCGTCGCTTCCGGCGACCACGTAGACCGGCTCCTCCTTGTGCTGCAGTGGGCGCACGACGCGCTCGAGGTGTTCGCGCTTGTCGGCCTGGTAGGGACCGATCACGTCCTCGCCGGCCGGACAGACGGCGATGCAGTAGGCGGCCTTGTAGTTGGGTCCGAAGGAGAGGCTCTGCCAGAGCGAGGACGTCTCGGAATCGCTCACGCGCCGGGCGTAGTCATGCGCGTCCGCGCTGTCCGCGAGCTCCTCGACCCAGCCGCGGAAGCCGCCCATGAACTCGCGGTAGTTGTGCGTCGCGCAGGCGGCGAAGTCGAAGTGGCCGTCGGCGCCGATCGCCCCGACCGGGCAGGCCGCGACGCACAGCTTGCACTCGAAGCACGGGTTGAACTCGACGGGCCGGTCGTAGGCGCTCGCGGCCGCCTCGATCACGACCGTGTCGAGCAGCACGAAGCTGCCGAAGCGCGGATGGATCAGGTTGCGGTGGATGCCCATGCGGCCCAGGCCGGCCTCGAGCGCGACGGGCTTGTGCGCGATGCACCAGATGCGGCCCGGATAGGCGTCCATCTCCATCGGGAAGCCGGCGGCCGGGTTGGCGGCGCGCACTCCCAGCGCCTCCAGTTCGCGCACGATGCGCCTGGCGACCCGGTTCAGCTCGTCGGTGACGGCGTGGAACTCGACGTTCGAAGCCGAACGCGCCGGGTTGCGGATCGGTTCGCGGTTCGTGCGGCAGACCAGCGCCAGCAGCGTGCGCGCGCCGGGCAGGAAGCGCTGCACCTGCGCGCATTCCTCGCCCAGGGCCGGCCGCTCGGCCTCGACCAGGCCGCAGTCGTCCGCGCCGCACTCGCGCGCCAGGCCGCGCAGCCATTGCGCGTCCAGCACGCGCGCTCCCGTTCCCGCTCCACTGGCTAGTTGTTGCATATACAAGTGTTCCGGCCGCGAGGGGCCGCTCCTCTTTCCGTTCGCGGATCAGTCCGGCAGCCGTCCCCGGGCTGCGAGCTGTGCGGCCTCGCCGATGCGCTCGAGCGCGGCGCGCCCGAGCAGTCGCTCGACCCGGGCCTGGGCCGCGTCCCATTTCGGGCGCGCGCGCTCGAGCAGGCGCTTGCCGCTCTGGGTCAGGCGGAAAGGCTGCTCGCGCGCGTCCGCGCCGGGCAGGCTCTCGATCCAGCCCTGCGCGCGCAGGCGCTCGAGGTTGCGGCTGAGAGTCGAGGCCTCGAGGCACAGGCGCTCGCAGACGTCGCCAGGACGCGCGACCCCCAGCATCCCGGCGGCCACGAGCACGTTCATCTGGCTGACCTTGAGCCCCAGCGGCCGCAGCGCCTCGTCGTAGATGCGCGTCACGACCCGATTGAGCAGGCGCACGCGCACGGCGATGCACTGGCTGGCGACGGTCTGCAGTCCGGAAGGGGCCATGCGCAGATCATGTATATACAACAATACGCGCCCGGGCAAGGGCCTGTCCGGGAATTCCGCCGGCGCGCCTAGGGATAGCGGTACTCGCGCGCCTCGTAGCGCTCGTAGGCCGACTGGAACACGGCCGTCGCGTCGTCGGCCAGCTCGCGCTGCGCGGGCGTGACCTGCGACTCGGGGAGCAGCGTGAAGGCGTCGCTCTCGCGGCCGCTGCGCGTGTAGTACTCGATGCGCTTCTGCAGCCCGAGCACCACCAGCGTCGTGTCGGTCAGGATGCCCACGTCGCGGTTGTGCTGCAGGAAGGCGCGGCCGCCCAGGCTCGGCTGGCCGAGCACGCTCGAGCCGAGGAAGGGCGTCTCTTGCCCGATGCCCGCCAGGGCCAGCAGCGTCGGCGCGAGGTCGATCTGCGAGCACAGGCGGTCGATCTGCGCGCCCTTCCAGCGCGCATCGGGCACGAGGAACAGCGCCGGGACGCGGTAGCTCGGCGCGGGGATCTTCTCCGAGCCGTAGACGCGCGCGCCGTGGTCGCCGACGAGCAGCACGAGCGTGTCGTCGAGCAGGCCCTCGGCCCGCAGCGCGTCGAGATACGCGCCCAGGCACTCGTCGGCGTAGGCCACGCCGAGCGAGCGGCCCTTGAGCGCACGCTGGTTGACCGGGCTCTCGGGCGGAATGAGGTAGGGCTTGTGGTTGCTGACCGAGAGCAGCGTGGCGAAGAGCTTCTCGCCGCTCGCGCGCGCCTGCTTCTGGCGCTCGACCAGCGCCTCGAAGATGTAGCGGTCGGCGACACCCCAGGCGGTGCGGAAGGCCTCGTCGGGATAGTCGGGCTGCTCGACGAACTCGCTCCAGCCGTTCTTCGCGAGGAAGCCCTTCATCGAGTCGAAGATCGCGTAGCCGCCGTAGAAGAAGCCGGTCGAGTAGCCGTGCGCGGCGAAGACGCGCGCCAGCGTGGGGATGTCCTCGGACTTCGGGCGCTTGAGGATCGCGTCGCCGGGCAGCGGCACGAAGGAGGCCAGGATGCCCTCGATGCCGCGCACGGTGCGGTTGCCGTTGGCCACGAGCTGCGTCAGCAGCAGGCCCTCCGTCGACCAGCGATCGAAGCAGGGCGTGAGCTGCTTCTCCGCATGCCCGAGCACGCCGACGAAATCGCTGCCGAAGCTCTCCTCGAGCACGACCACGACCTGCGACGGCACGCGCGCTCCCGTGCGGCGCCTCGGCGGGAGAGAGGCGGCCGCGCGCGAGCACCTGCTGCGCGCGCGCGCGCGCCTCGGCCGACTCCAGCGCGGGATAGTACTGGTGCCAGTCGAGCGTGGCGGTCGCGAAGGCGCGCAGCAGGCCCAGCGTGCCGTTGCGCGCGATCTCGTTCTCCACGCGGTCCTCGCGCCACTGCGCGGGCAGCGCCCAGAGCAGCCCGCCGCCGCCGAGCGCCAGCAGCGCGATCGCGCCCAGCGCGCGCAGCCGCGCGCCGAAGCGCAGCTTCTCGATCTCGATCCCGCGCAGCGCACGCGCGGCGAGGAAAGCCGTCAGCGCGCCGCCCGCGGCCGAGAACCCGAGGTAGAGCGGCACGTTGTAGCTCTCGCCGATGTTGGTGAAGACCTCGGTCGGGTAGATCAGGTAGTCGAGCGCGACGTGGTTGAAGCGCGCCTCGAACTCGTCGAAGAAGAACCACTGCGTGAAGGCGTGGAAGACCAGCGCGCAGCAATAGCAGCACAGGAAGGCATTGCGCAGCCAGGCGCGGCGCAGCAGCGCGGCCGGCAGCAGCGCGAGTCCGGCGAAGAGCGGCGCGCAGGCCGCGCAGGCCGTCAAGAGGTCGAGCAAGATGCCCGCGCACAGGCACAGCAGCAGCGCCACGACAGACGAGTCGTCCGGCCGGTAGGCCGCGCACAGCGCGATGCGCAGCAGCGTCCCGATCAGCACGGGCGGCCCGAAGAGCCAGAGCGCGAGGCGCACGCGCGGGGAGCGGAGAACCGGCATGTCGGCGCAGTGTAGCGCGGGCCGCGCCCCTACCGGAGGAGGCCGCAGGCCGCTACGCTGCTCGCAATGAAGCCCACCGCACGCACGCTTTCGCTCGCCCTCCTGGCCCTGTGCTCCTGCGCCGCGCCGCAGCAGGATACCGCTTCCGAGAAGCGCGGCTCCGACGCCTTCTTCCTGCCCGCGCAGCCGGGCGGCGGGGCCGCGGGCGCACCCACGTACCTGCTCTCCGGCGGCACGCCGCCCGCCGATCCGGCCGGCAAGCGCGCGATGGAGATCGCCGACTTCTACAAGTGTGCGGCGCTCGGGGCACCCGCGCTCTCGCCGGACGGCGCGCACGTCACCTTCGCGGTGAAGCACTACGACTTCGAGGCGGGCAAGACCTGGTCCGAGGTCTGGATGATGAAGTCGGACGGCATCCGAGCAGCGCCAGATGACCGCGGGCCGCAACAACGACACGGAACCGCAGTTCACGCCCGACGGCAAGGCGATCGCGCTTCGTCTCGACGCGCGGCGGCGAGTCGCAGGTCTGGACGATCCCGGTCGACGGCGGCGAGCCCTCGAAGCTGACCAGCTTCGCCGGCGGCCTGGGCGGGCCGGTCTGGTCGCCCGACGGCAAGTGGATCGCCTGCACCGCCGATCTCTTCCCCGAGTGCGGCATCGACGAGGCGGCGCAGAAGCGCATCAGCGACGGCCTGGAGAAAGGCAAGCTCAAGGTGCACGTCGCCGACGACCTCTACTACCGCCACTGGACCAGCTGGGCCGACGGCCGGCGCACGCACATCCTGCTCGTCGACGCGGCGAGCGGGAAGGTCGTCAAGGACCTGACGCCGGGCAACTTCGAGAGCCCGATCTTCATGCTCGGCGGCGGGCGCGGCTACGCGTTCTCGCCCGGACGGCAAGGAGCTGTGCTACGTCTCGAACCACGACCAGGACGAGGCCTGCTCGACCAACGCCGACCTGTGGACCGTCTCCGGTCGACGGCGCGATCAAGGAGACCAGCGCGCGCAACCTGACTGCGAAGAACAAGGGCTGGGACGGCGCGCCGCTCTACTCGCCGGACGGCAAGTCGATCGCCTTCATCAGCCAGGCGACGCCGGCCTACGAGTCGGACCTGAAGCGCCTGGCGCTGCTCGACCGCCAGAGCGCTGCGGTGACGCTACCTCACGGACGCGAAGGTCTTCGACAACTGGATCGACGACTTCCGCTGGACGAAGGACTCGCAGGAACTCGTCTTCGAGGCCGAGGTCCACGGCCGCACGCCGCTCTACCGCATCTCCGCCAAGGGCGGCAAGCCGACCGAGCAGCTGGTGCACTCCTTCCTCGGCGGGTGGGAGCTGACGCCCGACGGACAGGGCGCGATCTACGCGCGGCGCTCGATCGGCGAGCCGGCGGAGATCTTCACGGCCAGGTTCGCGCCGGCGCAGGGTGTCGCGGCCTCGGGCACCGGCAAGCAGCGCCTGACGAAGTTCAACGCGGCCATCGAGGCCGAAGTCGACTTCCGCCCGGCGCAGGAGTACTGGTTCGAGGGCGACGGCGCAGAAGGTGCACTGCTTCCTGGTCACGCCGCACGGCTTCGACCCGGCGAAGAAGTACCCGCTGATCCTCAACGTGCACGGCGGTCCGCAGTCGCAGTGGGCCGACTCCTTCCGCGGCGACTGGCAGGTCTATCCCGCCAAGGGCTACGTGGTCGCCTTCTGCAATCCGACCGGCTCGACCGGCTACGGCCAGGCGCTGACCGACGGCATCGCGGGCGACTGGGGCGGGCGCGTCTACCGCGACCTGATGAAGGTCACCGACCAGCTCGAAGCGCTGCCGTTCGTCGACAAGCAGCGCGTGGGCGTGATGGGCTGGTCCTACGGCGGCTACATGACGATGTGGATGCAGGGCCACACCGACCGGTTCAAGTGCAACGCCTCGATGATGGGCGTCTACGACCTGCGCGCGGAGTACGGCGCGACCGAGGAGCTGTGGTTCCCCGAGCACGACTTCCGCGGCACGCCCTGGACCAGCGACGACTACGAGAAGTGGTCGCCCGCGAACTTCGTCAAGAACTTCAAGACGCCGGCGCTGGTGATCACGGGCGAGCTCGACTACCGCGTGCCCTACACGCTGAGCCTCGCGTACTACACCGCACTGCGGAAGATGAACGTGCCGGCGCGCCTGGTCGTGCTGCCCAACGCGGGCCACTGGCCGGCCTGGCACGAGATGGCGTTCTACTTCGACGCGCACCTGGACTTCTTCCACAAGTACCTGGGCGGCGAGCCGGCGCCCTACGACGTGACCGCGTACTCGCGCAACCTGCAGTTCGACAAGCCCGTGCCGCCCAAGCCGTGAGCCGCGTGCTCGTCACGGGCGTCTCGCGCGGCCTCGGCCGTGCGCTGGCGCTCGAGCTCGCCCGCGCGGGCCAGACGGTGATCGGCTGCGCGCGCTCGCGCACGGAGCTCGGCCCGCCGCACGACTTCGAGTGCGTCGACGTCCGCGACGACGCCACAGTCGCACGCTGGGCACAGCGCGTGCTGGCCGCGCACGGTGCGCCCGACCTGCTCGTCAACAACGCGGGCCTGATGAACGACCAGCTCGAGCTCTGGAACGTGCCGGCGCGGCAGTTCGACGCCGTGATCGACACCAACGTGAAAGGCGTGGCGAACGTGATCCGCCACTTCGTGCCGGCGATGGTCGCGCGCGGCAGCGGCGTGATCGTCAACCTCTCCTCCGGCTGGGGCCGCTCGACCGACGCGAAGGTTGCGCCCTATTGCGCCTCGAAGTTCGCGCTCGAGGGCCTCTCGCAGGCGCTGGCGCAGGAGCTGCCGCGCGGCATGTGCTGTGTCGCGCTCAGCCCGGGCGTGATCGACACCGACATGCTGCGCCAGTGCTGGGCGGACGAGGCCGGCAGCTACGAGAAGCCCGAGGCCTGGGCGAAACGTGCCGTGCCCTTCCTGTTCGCGCTCGGCCCGAAGGACAACGGCAAGTCGCTCGACGTGCGCTGAGGCTCAGTTCTTCGGCCTGTAGAGCGAGTTCATCAGCTCCTCGCGCTCGCGAGCCTGCTGCAGCGCTGGCGCATGGAACGCGGCGCGCAGCTCGTCGGTCACGTTCTGACCTACCTGATAGAGGTGCATCGGTTCGCCGGGCTTGTCCGTGCGGTACTGCGTGGCGAAGCGCTGCGGCCGGCCGATGTTCATCAGGAAGCGGTCCTCGCTCCGGCGCAGAGCCAGAGCGCATCCAGCTCGCCCTTGGCAACCGCGACCACGCACAGCTCGTGCGCGAGCAGGAAGTCCTCGGGCTCGCTGCCGTGCTGCAGCACCAGCGCGGCGTGCTGGAAGTCGGCCCGCTGTGCAGGCTGCCCGCGCGGTAGAGCTCCTTGATGCGCGCCAGCCGTGCCGCGTCGCGCGGACCGACGGCCGTCCAGTCGATCGCCCGGCCTGGCAGCGGCTCGCGGTCGGCCTGGTCACTCCGCGCACAGGCGCGTGACCTCGGGGTTGTCGCTCGCTGGGCTCGGGGCCGCACGCGGGCGGGGTACTGCGGCAGCCCAGCAGCAGCAGCGGGAGGGCCTGTACGTCGAAGCGCTGCGACCTTCATGGCCAACGAGCGTAGCGACGCGGCCGGACTCGACAATCCGAGCGGCCGTCCCGGAAGCAGAGCCGAATGCTCAGCGCGGCAAGGCCTTCGCCGCCAGCTCCTCGATCACGCGCCGCGGGAAGATCGGGCGCGCCTGCAGCCGCGCGGCCAGCTCGAGCAGGCGCCCGCGCGCGTGCGCGTCGGCGAGCGAGAGCAGCGCCAGCACGACCGACTTGCGCCAGGGCCGCAGCGCGAGGTCCAGCGCCTCGTCCGCGACGCCGACGCGTGTGCCCGAGAGCAGGCGCGCGACTTCGCCGTCCACGCCGGACGTGAGCTGCGGCAGAGCGCGCTGCTCCCAGGCCGCGCCCTGGGCCTCGTCTCCGCCCGCGCGGCAGACGAGCGCCAGTGCCAGCGCATCGTAGGGTTCGAGCTCGCAGCGCAGCTTGCCCTCGAGGAACGGGCGCGCTTCGTTCAGCCGGCCCTGGTCCGCGAGCCCCGTGGCGAGCAGCCAGCGCAGCGAGTGGTCCTTCGTGGCGCCGTCGAGACGCGCCAGCGTCGCGACGTCGCCCTGCGCGAGCGCACACCAGGCGTGGACGCAGACGACGGCCGTGCGGTCGTCGATGCCGCAGCTCTTGAGCGCGCGCTGCTGCCATTCGCCCAGGAGCTGCACGAGCTTCGCGTCCGCGGTGCCGGCGGGCAGGCGTTCGAACTGGCGCGAGGCCAGCCAGGCATCGCAGGGCGACTCCGCGAAAACGGAGGCGAGCTCGTGCTCGAGCTCGTCCGCGCGGCCCAGCGCCCCGAGAGCGTCGAAGCGCAGGTGCAGGTTGTCGCGCTGCCCAGCGGCGGTTTCCGGCGCGGCGTGCTGCAGGCTTGCGAGCGCGGGCTCCCACTCGCCGGCGGCGGCCTGCGTCTCGGCCAGCGCGAACCACATCTCGGCCGGCGCCTCGCCCAGCAGCGCGTGTTCGAGCAGCTCGCGGCGCTCGGAGAGGCGCGTGGACGTGCAGGCCAGCAGGTAGGGCCAGGCGGGCTCGCCCGGTTCGCGCTCGCCGAGCGCGCGGTAGCGCCCGCGCGCCTTCTCACGGTCGGTGGCGAGCTCGATCCAGGCCCGGTGCAGGGCCAGATTCACGGGTCGCTGCTCGAGCCGCGGCGCGAGCAGCACGGCGGCCTGCTTCTCCCCGTGCGCGGCGTGCACGGCAGCGACATAGGCATCGAGCAGCTCGTCCGTCTGGGTCTGGTGGTCCAGTCCCCAGCTGGCCAGCCCGAGCGCGGTGTACGCGTCCTTCTCGCCGATCAGGGCGTAGACCACGTTCTCCAGCGGCGCGTCCACGAAGGCGACGCGCGTCTTCTGCACGCGCGCCCGGCCGGCGTCGACCATGAGCGTCGCGGGGAACTCCTCGAAGGCGTAGTCGACATCGTCGAGCCGGCGGAAGTCCACGCCGTAGAGCAGGCTGTGCCCGCCGCCGCGCTGGTCCGGACGCGCGCTGTAGACCGTGTGCTCCAGCGAGAGCAGCGAGTTGCCCGTGGCGTCGAGCACGTTCACCTTGTCGTCGAGGAAGCGCGGCCAGGCGCTGAGCTCGAGCTTGAAGGCGACCTCGCGCTGCAGCGCGCCGCTCACCCGCGCGTGGTACTCGCCCGCAGGCAGCTCGAGCTCCTGCACGCCCGGCTGGCGGAAGCTGAGCGGCCGTGCGCCGGGGATCTCGACCTGCACGCGCCCGGGCGCCGAGGCGACGACCCAGAGCTTGATGTGCTTGGCCGCGGAGACATCGGCCACGATCACGCCGGTGATGGCCAGCGCGACGACCGTCGCCCCCGCGATCCAGGTCAGGTTCGCGCGCCGCGTCACGGGCAAGCGCGTGCGCGCCTGTCCGAGCGCCTTTTCGCAGCGTGCGAGGTCGCGGGCGAAGCTCTTGACGTTGCCCAGCGCGGGAAAGCGCTCGAGCAGCGCGCGCAGGACGCGCTGCGCTTCTTCGAAGCGCGCGCCCGCGACCAGCGCGCTCGCCAGCGCGCAGCCCGCGCCCGCAGCCTGCATGGTCCCGGCCTCGAGCACCGGTGCGAGCAGCTCGAGCGCGCGCTCGGGCCGGCCGTCCTGCACGGCGTGCAGCGCCAGGCCCTCGCGCGCTGCGGGATTCGCCGGATCGGCGCGGTGTGCCCGCTCGTACTGGTGCAGGGAGTCGGCGTTCCGGCCCGCGGCCTCGGCCAGCTGGCCCAGGTAGACGAGCACCTCGGCGCTGCCGCCGAACTGCCCGGCCAGCGCGCTCTCGAGCTGGGCCGCATCCTGATCGAGTTGGTAGGCGCACAGCTTGCGATGCGCGTCGATGGCCGTGCGCGGGTCCCCGGGATGCTGACGCAGGAGGCTCTCGGCCGAGAGGCGCGCCTCGCTCTGGCAGTCCTTCCAGACCGAGGCCAGGAGGCGCGTGTGGCGCGTGCAGGACGGGCACTGGTCGAGGATGTGGTAGCGCGCGAGCGGGACGAGCGGCACGAAGAGGACGACGAACCACTCGCGCGTGTCGAAGGACTCGGTCCGGGTCGCGCGTCCGCAGTAGCCGCACGAACCGGAGCGGACGAGCAGGTTCTGCTTGCCTACGTAACGTGTTCCGACGCCATTGAGCGTGAAGGGCATGCGAGCGGGCTCCAGGGGGGAGGGGCTTTCATCGGCCGGCGCTCGGGCGATTCTGGAACTCCCCGCCCGGGCAGTTGGCGCGCGCAAGCGGAGCGCCGACTAGGATGGATGCAATGTCGAGTGAGCCGCACGACCCACGACCCCCGGCACGGACGCCCAGGCGCTGGCGGCGGATCCTCGCGCTGCAGGCTCTGGTGCTCCTCGTCGGGCTGTCGGCCGTCGAGGGCGTCGGCCGGATCGTGCTCTGGGCCCGCGGCCACCCCTGGTCCGCGACGGAGGCCCGCGAGATGCTGCTGCGCCTGCGCAGCGAGAACCAGGCCTTCGACGCGCGCGCGACCATGGATTGGTCCCAGGCGGTGAAGGACGATCCCGCGCGCGCGCGGCACCTGCACCCGTTCTTCGCCTGGGAAACGGGCAAGCGCGACACCCAGATCGACGAGGAGCTGAACTACCGGCGCCTGGCGAAGGGCCAGCCCGTCTACAACCTGCTGATCCTCGGCGGTTCCGTTGCGGAGATCTTCAGCGTCGAGGAGCTGGGGATCGATCCGCTGCGCGAGGTGCTCATGGCGGATCCGCGCTTCCAGGGCAAGCAGCTGCACGTCATGCCCTTCGCCCGCGGCGGCGGCAAGCAGCCGCAGCAGATCAACCGCCTGATCTTCCTGATCTCGATGGGGCTCGTGCCCGACGGCGTGATCGAGCTCGACGGCTTCAACGAGGTGGCGCTGGGCAACAAGAACGCGACTGTGGGCGTCCATCCGCTCTTCCCCTCCATCGTGCACTGGGTCTACTTCGCCCGCGCCGGCGCGTCGGACCGCAAGGGGCTGGACATGCTGCTCGACCTGCGTGCGGCGCAGCAGCAGGTCGATACGGCCTGCGACCGGGCGCTCTCCTGGCACTTGGACCAGAGCGCCGTCCTGGGCACGCTCGTCCTGCGCCGGGCGCGCGCGCTGAAGTCCGAGGTCGGCGCGGCACAGGAGGCTTCCACGCGCTACCTGACCGCGCTCTCGAGCGACGTCGTCTCCGGCCCGGAGTTCAAGGGCAGCGCCCTGGAAGCCGCGGGAGCGTCCGTTCGCTGCTGGCTGCAGTCCTCGCTCACGCTGCAGGACATCTGCCGCGCGCGCTCGATCCACTA
Organism: uncultured Planctomycetota bacterium; assembly: GCA_963829015.1. Lineage (GTDB taxonomy): Bacteria > Planctomycetota > UBA1135 > UBA1135 > JADJLZ01. The sequence goes on from CAWHGR010000004.1 coordinate 19,993, forward strand.
CATCCACGTCCTGCAGCCGACGCTCCACGACGCGGGCTCGAAGACGCTGACCGAGAAGGAGATCGCCGGTTCCACGATCGACCCGGCCTGGAAGGAGGGCGTGCAGCGCGGCTACCCGCTGCTGCGCCTGGCGGGCAAGTGGCTGCGCGACCACAACGTCAACTTCTTCGATGCCACGCAGGTCTTCGCCGACGTGCACGAGGACATCTACTACGACGGCTGCCACTTCGGGAAGGCCGGCAACCGCATCCTGGCCCAGCGCATCGGCCGCGCGTTCCTCGACACGCTGCCCGCGGCCAAGTAGGCGCTAGGCGTCCACGGCCGGCGTGTAGTCCTTCGCGCCCGGCTGCATCTGGCCCGTGGCGCGCACGTAGACGTCGAAGAGCTTCTGCTCGATCGGGAAGCGGTACTTGCCGCGCTTCAGGCGCCAGCCGGCGGCCTTGGAGAGCAGGTCGCGCATCCACTGCGGCCCTTCGGTCACGTGCTTGTCGTAGATCGCGGCGGTGTTGTTGTACAGGCGCCAGGTCTCGCGCACGTCCTCGGGCAGCGGCGTGTTGTGCGCGTTGTACTTGTACTCGAAGCACTTGCCCCACTCGTGGAAGTCCTTGGGCGGCACGTAGCCGAGCTTGACGGCCGCGTCGAAGTCCTCGGTGCCGGGGATCGGGCGGAAGGGATAGACCTCCGAGCCCGCGATGGGGTAGGCGTGCTTGACCGCGGCGGCCTGCTTCAGCGTCGCGATCATCGAGTCGCGCGTCTCGCCCGGGTAGCCGATGATCCAGAACGTGCCCGGCACGATGTTGCGCTCGGCGAGCTTGCCGATCGCGAGCGGGATGTTGCTCGATCTCGATGTTCTTCTTGATGCGCTCCTGCATCTCCTTCGTCCCGGCCTCGGCGCCGAGCCAGAGCAGGTGGCACTTCGATTCCTCGAGCAGATCGAGCGTCTCCTCCTTGTACCGCATGATCGTTTCGATCTCGATCGTGCCGTTCCAGTGGATCGGCACCTTCAAGATCGACGAGCGTCTCGCAGAATTCCCTGCGTGCGCTTCTCGTGCACGCCCCAGTTGGCGTCCTGGAAGCGCAGCACGTCGAACTTGAAGCGCTGCTGCAGCTCGGCGATCTCCTCCGCGAGCTGCTTCCCGGGGATCGCCTTCCAGCGCCGGCCCGTGACGAGCGGCGAGCAGCAGAAGGTGCAGGGCTCGGGGCAGCCGAAGCTCGAGAAGTGGCTGAAGGCGCGCGGCGGATGCTCGGGCGTCCAGTGCCCGGGCAGCGGGAAGCGGTGGCGCACCTTCATCTTGGTCGGCTTGACCTGGATCTCGGCGTAGCGTTCGTACTCGAGCAGGTGCCAAGGCACCGGCTTGAACTGTTCGAAGCCGACGACGGCGCGGTGCGCGGTGTAGACGATGTGGCCGTCGCGCCAGAGCGCGAGGCCGGGCACCTGCATCGAGATCGGTGCCGCTCTCGAGCGCCTGCACGACCTCGTGGAAGGTCAGCTCGCCCTGGCCGATGCCGACGGCGTCGGCGATGCCGGCCTCGAGGTACATCTGCGGGATGACGCTCGGGAACCAGCCGCCCCAGATGATCGGGAGCTTGGGGAACTTCTCGCGCACGGCCTTCGCGACCACGTAGCCGTCGTAGACCTGGTAGCCGAGGATGCACGAGCTCGCGAAGCACAAGGCGCCCTCGCAGGCCTCGAGCACCTTCGCGAGGTAGTCGGGCTCGATCATCGCGTCGATCAGCACGACCTCGTGGCCGTCGGCGACCGGGCCGCTGGCGATCTGCAGCAGCTCGAGCGGCAGGAGGTCGGCGCTGAACATCTCGCCGCGCGTCGGGTCGGCCCGATGCGGCAGGAAGAGGACGATCTTCTTCTTCGCGCTCACGTTCGTGCTGGCATCCTCAGGCCGAGGGCGCGTGCGGCGTCACGCCCGAGGTGGTGTCGTGGCGCGCAGGGTTGCCCTGCGTGCGGTGGCCGGAGAGGCGCACGTAGACGTGGAACAGCTTCTGCTCGAGCGGGAAGGTGAAGTTGTTGTTCTTCAGCCGCCAGCCCGAGATGCGCGTGCATCAGCGAGCGCACCGGACCCGCGCCCTCCTGCGCCAGGCTGTCGTAGAAGGTCGAGGCGACGCCGTAGCGCTTCCAGGTCTGGATGATCTCCCAGGGCAGGCCGATGTCGTCGTAGGCGAACTTGTACTCGAGGCTCGAGCCCCACTGCTCGAGCGTGCGCGGCGGCTGGTAGCCGAGCTTGACGGCCGAGTCGAAGTCCTCGGTGCCGGGGATCGGCCGGAAGGGGAAGATGTCCGAGGGCGAGTTGGGGAAGCGGTGCTTGACCTCGGCCGCCATGCGCAGCGTCGCGCGCATCGACTCGAGCGACTCGCCCGGGTAGCCGATGATCCAGGACAGCCGGCCTGCATGCCGCGCGAGCGCAGGCGCTCGAGCGCCTTCACGAGGTCGCGCTCGAGCTGGATGTTCTTCTTGATCTTCTTCTGCTGCTCCTGGCTGCCGGCCTCGGCGCCCAGAGGCGGCCATGTGGAAGCGCGACTTCGCCAGCAGGTCGAGCGTCTCTTCCTTGTAGCGCGCGATGGTCTCGATCTCGAACGTGCCGTTCCACCAGAAGGGCGAGCCCGCGGCCACCAGCGCCTCGCAGAACTCGCTTGGTGCGCTTCTCCTGCACGCCGAAGTTCGCGTCCTGGAAGCGCACGACGTTGATCTTGAAGCGCTCGTGGCACTCGAGCACGCGCTCGGCCAGCTGCTACGCCGGGGATCGCCTTCCAGCGCCGGCCCGTGACCGAGCGGCGAGCAGCAGAAGGTGCACGGCTCGGGGCAGCCGAAGCTCGAGAAGTAGCTGAAGCCGCGCAACGGCGTGCCGGCCGGCATGTCCCAGGGGTCGGCGTACTTGTGGCGCACCTTCCAGCCGTGCGACTTGTCGTTCTGCAGCGCGACGTACTTCTCGAAGTCGAGCAGGTGCCAGGGCACGTCGGGCAGCACGTCGAAGCCGACGACGGCCGGTGCGCGGTGTAGACCGGCTTGCCGTCGCGCAGAGACGCACAGGCCCGGCACGTCCGCCAGATCGGTGCCGCTCTCGAGCGCCTGCACGCACTTCCCAGAAGGTGAGCTCGCCCTGGCCGAGGCCGACCGCGTCGGCGATGCCTTCCTGGAAGTAGAGCTCGGGCTGCACGCTCGGGAACCAGCCGCCCCAGATGATCGGCAGCTTGGGGAACTTCGCGCGCACCGCCCTCGCGACGCGCGCGCCGTGCGCGACCTGGAAGCCGAGGATGCACGAGCTCGCGAAGAGCAGCGCGCCGTCGCAGGCCTCGAGCACCTTCGGCCAGGTAGTCGGGCTCGATCATCGCGTCGATCAGCACGCACTCGTAGCCGTTCTTGTCCGGCAGCGCGGCGATCTGCAGCAGCTCCAGCGGCGTCAGGTCGGCGCTGACGCGCACGCCCTGCTCCGGATCCGCGCGGTGCGGCAGGAACAGGACGATGCGTTTCCGGGGCTGGCTCATCGGAGGGAGTGCGGGCGCGAAGCTGACGTTAACGTGCAGTTCGCCGACCTGATCCTACCCCGTTTCCGGGGCCGGGATCCTTCCATCGGCAGGGACGCGGCCAGCTCCCGAGTCCGCCCGGAAGAGTCTACCGGAAAGGCGCTGGCGCGGGGCCTCAGCCGCCCGGCGGAATGGCCCCGCCACCCAGCGGATTGATCGGCCCGTTGGGATCGCCGCCCTTGGGGATGCCCGGCTGGTAGGCGACCTTGGCCCAGGCGCGCCAGGCCTCCTCGAACTCCGGGTAGTTGAACCCGAAGTGCTCCTTGAACTTCACGCGGAAGAAGTCGGGCAGGTTCGCGCCGGTGGGGATGCCCTTGGCGTCGACGCAGGCCTTCAGCGCCCAGACGAACTTCCCGAAGTTCTCGGGCTGCGTCTTGATCAGGTAGTCGATCATCGACCAGGTCGTGAAGTGGTGCGGCAGCTTGAACTCGGCGTAGCTCTTCAGGCCCATCATCTCCGCCACGTGCGGAGCGTTGTTGTCGGCGATCAGCTTGAGCACGTCCGGCTTCCAGTTCTCCTTGCGCGTCATGTCCGCGATGCCGCCCTCGCCGGAGTCGAAGGTGTTGTACTTGGGGTTGATCTCGCGCTCCATCCAGTGCGCGAAGCCCTCGTGGAACCACACGGGCGTGTCGTAGTTGTAGTGCTGCAGCCCGTCGAGGAAGTTGTGCGTCAGGTTGAAGGCCAGGTTGCCGAACAGCGCGCCGTCGTCGCGCAGCTGGCCCTCCATCGAGTTGCAGTAGTAGCCCAGCACGCCGCGCCCGATGTTGTGCTCGCGGTGGCCGACCTTGAGCTGCAGGCCGAAGTGCTCGGTCAGGAAGGCGGTGTGCGCGGCCTCCGTGCTCGTCACCAGCCACTCGTACTTGTCCTTCATCCCCAGGTAGGGGCCCTCGCCGGCGTAGGTGCCCGCCCACTTGCCGCTGCCATCGGCGAACTTGGCCTCCTTGCCGTTGATCAGCACCAGGAACTTGTCGAGGATCTCGTGCCCGCGCTGCGCGAAGAGGTGGATCCGCAGCCAGGGGTCGAGCACGCCCGTGTCGGGCTTGACCTCGGGCAGCACCTTCTTCAGGCGCGTCAGCTCGGCGACGTACTTCTTCTTCTCCTCGGGCTTGATCTTGTACTCGCGCAGCCCGAAGCCGAAGCGGAAGAAGTCGGTCTCGATCCAGCGGATCTCGCTCGTGACCAGGAAGGCGTCGACCTTGGTCGTGTCGCTCTTGCCGAAGGGGAAGGGCCCGTGCGAGACGATGCCGGCGGCCTTCATCAGCGCCGGGTCGCCGTGGCAGTAGGGGCACTCGCTGGGTTCATTGGGCCGCTTCTTCTGCGGCTCGGCCGGCAGGGCGCCGACGAAAAAGAGCGCCAGGAGCGCACTCGCGGCCAGGATTCGCTGCGTTCGTCCCACCTCAGATCTTCCCCTTCCACTTCTTGGCCATCTCGATCGCCTCGAAGGCCGAGAGGCCCTCGATCGGCAGCTCGCCGTCGACGATTCCGCGCAGCGCGTTGATCGCCGCGACGCGGATCGAGTTGTCGGTCTCGTCGAGCAGCGGCTTGATCTTCGAGACGATCGTCTTGTCGCCGCAGCCGCCGAGCAGGTGCAGCGCCGCGACCTTGACCTTGCGGTCGGGCTCGTCGAGGTGCTCGCCGACCTCCTTGGTGGCCTCCGGGCCGCGCACGCCTTCGAGCGCGATGCGCATCTCCGGACCCTTGTTGTCCCAGCGCTTCATCGCCTGCGCGATCAGGGTGTGCAGGCCCTTGATGCTGCCCGCCGAGCAGGCGCACAGCGCCGCGGCGTAGCGCTCGTCGGGATCGGCCTTGTCGCCCTGCTTGTCCATGCGCAGGAACGCGGCCTCGGCCGCGGCCTTGATCTCCTTGTCGGGGAAGACGCCCGCGCGCCAGAGCGCCATCACGCGCTCGTGCAGGTTCTTCGACTCGAAGCTCTTCGCCAAGAGGCGCGTCTGGTCGGCCTTGATCGATTCGACCAGCAGGTCGTGCAGGCGCTGGTGCGCGGCCTCGTCCTTCTCGCGCCCGTAGCGGTCGAGCAGGAAGGGCACGGCGCTGGCGCCGTCGGCGGCGAGTGCGTCGTGGGCCAGCTTGCCCATGTCCTCCGTGCGCGCCTTGCACAAGCGCTCGATGTCCACGAGCAGCTGGTCCTTGTCGGCCGGCTTGGGCCAGGCGCTCAGGTACTCGATCTTGGCCGGCGCCGGCTTGGGCGCGTCCTTGGGCGGGTCCTGGGCCAGGGCCAGCACGGGCGCGGCCAGCAGCAGGAAGAAGGCGGGGATCATCACGGGGCTCCTCCTCGAAGCTTGTGTTGCCAGGCGATCGGCACGAGCGCGCGCCAGGATTCGTCGACGTAGACGAGGCGCGAACGGTCCAGCTGGGCCTCGATCCGGTCGTGCGCGTCCTCGGCCGGCACGTAGGGGAAGGTGTAGACCTCGGCCGTCAGCTGGACCAGGCCGGGCAGCGCGGCCGCGCCCTTCTCCTTCAGCTGCGCGATCTGGAAGCAGCCCGGGGTTTCGACCACGCTCGTCCACTGCCCGGGCTCGAGCTCCATCAGCGCACTCCAGAGTTCGAGGCCGAGATCGAGCATCGCGCCCTTGCGTTCCTCGGGACGAGTATCCTGCACGTCCGCGTGCGCTGCGAGTGCGCGCCGTAGCTCGTCGGCGCGCTTGGCGGCCAGCTGGCGCGCCGGCGGATCGATGGCCTGCGCGGCACAGCGCGGCAGCACGATGTTGGTCAGCGCAAGGCGCCGCAGCTGGTCCACCGAGTCGCGCGGCTCGAGTTGCGCGATGCAGCCCGCGGCTTCCTCGACTTCGGCCGCGCTGATCGGCCGGTCGTCCAGAGCGAGCACCGTGCCGGCGGGCCAGACTGGTTGCGCTTCGTCCTTGCGGTTCCCGCAGGCGGCCAGCGCGAGGGCGAGCAGCAGCAGCGGCAGCGCCTTCACGCTCCCCCCGGACCCCCGTGTCGCGGCTCTTCCTGTTCCATGGGCGTGTCGAAGCAACTCACGAAGCGCAGCGTGTTGCGCAAGACGAAGGCGTAGGCCTCGAGCACGTTGGTCTCGGCCGAGGAGAGGCCCTGCTCGACCAGCACGGGTCCGAAGACGGCCTGGTTCTCGATGTAGAGCGAGCGCGGATCGCTGCTGTAGGACTCGATGCGCAGCGCGAAGGCGCTCGGCTGGCCCTCCTCGGCCGGGAAGGCCAGGCGGATGCCGAAGAGTTGCGGCTCGCGCCCGAAGCTCTCGGTCTCGTTCCCGAAGCCGAACATGCCCTGCTTGAGGAACAGGCGGCTGTCCTTGAAGTGGCGCGGGTTGACCAGCGTGCGCACGGTGACCTGCTGGCCGGTGAAGACCCTGATGCCGCGCGCCTCGAGCACCATCTCGCTCACCACGCGCACCTGGCGCGCGAAGTCGTCGGGCGTCAGGCTGGTCAGCTCCTCGCGGAACTGGAAGCGGTCGGGCAGGAAGGCGGCGTACGAGCTCGCGCCGGGCTGGGCCACCGGGTTCGAGAGCACGGCGCCCGCGGGCGTGACCGAGAAGCTCGAGTAGGCCGGCTGGCCGGCCTCGTACATGCGGTTGTGGACGCGCTGCACCAGCGCCGGATCGGGCGGCATGGGCGGGTGCAGCAGCTCGGCCACGAGGGCGACGGTGCGGGGGTTGTAGGACATCGGGCGCGGCGCTGCCGGTCCTAGCGCGGGCAGCCTCCCTACACTACCAGGAAAGGACTTCGCGCTCCGCGCAGGGGAGGGGGGGCTCCATGGGGCACGGGAAAAAACTTTTCGCGCACCTTGCAGGGTCTACGTAGGCTGGTCCCCCCGAAAACGGCCGGCGCCGCCGCGGCTGCGGTCGGCCCGAGGGCAGGGAACTCCAGGTCTCCCGCGGGCGTCTCCCGCAGTAGTCTTGTCTGCCCCCCCGCCTGCCTCCTCGCCACGATTCCAACGCCATGCAGATCCAATCCATCGCCATAGCTCTTGCGCTCACGGCCTGGCTCGCCCCGACCGCAGACGCCGCACCGGCCTTCCAGGGTGTCGGCCCGACGCCTGGTTCCGCGGCCGACAGCAAGACCTCGATGTTCGGCGAGCCGCTGTACGTCAACGGCCGGCGCGTGACCGACGACGAGATCAAGCTGGCGCTGATCTACGGCCCCTGCCGGCCGGTGCTGGACCTCTCCAAGATCGGCGTGATCATCGAGGACGAGATCAGCCGCCAGAGCGAGGAGAAGGCCGAGGCGGAAGTCGCGGCGAAGGAGGCCGAGAAGCCCTTCGAGAATCCCGCGGCGCGTGCCCAGGCGCTCAAGGCGGCGGTCGCGCGCAACTCCTCGCTGCTGCACGAGAAGTACCGCATCGGCGACGACGAGTTCGAGGCCGAGTACCAGTACAACGTCGACGACTTCAAGAAGAGCTTCCCGGTGCTCGACATCGGCGCCGAGATCTGCCGCGCCTACCGCTCGGTCGACTGGTACCGCGAGCAGCTGCGCCAGACGATGTACTTCGACCGCGTCTTCCTGCCGGTCAACCCGGCCGAATGGCCGCCGACGACGATCGAGGCCATCCGCTCGGACAAGTCCGGCGGCGACCTGATGATCCCCGACGCCGAGGAGAGCTACAAGTCGCGCAAGGCCGCCGCCGAGCGCAACAACGGCGTGATGCCGCGCGAGGACGCGCTGCTCTTGACCTTCCTGCGCGAGATGGTGCGCAACGCGATGTTCGACCTGATGACGTTCAAGACGCAGCCGGACGGCATCGACCCCAAGCTGGCCTTCTGGGCCGACGCAAACGGCGACGGCAAGCCCGAGGTCGCGCTCACGATCGACGAGCTCTGGGACAAGGTCCAGGACACGGTCACGGAGACGGAGATCGCCGAGACCAAGCAGTGGTTCTGCGCCTCGCTCGCCGTGCGCGACCGGCTGGCCAAGGACGGCGCCCTGCTCAGCGACGCGGAGGCCAAGAAGGCCCTGGGCGAGCTGACCGTGGGCTTCGACGACAACCTGGTCACGCTGGAGCAGATGGCGACGAAGACCTACTTCTTCCCCTCGGTCGAGGCCTTCGTCGAGTACTACTCGATGCGCGAGGGCTACCGGAAGATGATCGCACCCAAGCTCGAGCCCGCCCCGGACGGTTCGCTCTCGCCCGTGCTGAAGGAGTTCTTCGAGCGCGCCAACCGCGTGATGGGTCTGGGCATGATCGACTGCGAGGTGCTGCTGGTTTCGGCCATGGACATCAGCCACTTCCGCTGGAAGAAGGACGGCTGGGGCTGGGCCAAGAAGACCGCGCAGGATCTGAAAGCGCAGATCGACCAGAACCAGAAGGACTACAACGAGCAGCGCGCCAAGGCGGCCGAGGCCAAGGCGCAGGGCAAGGAGTGGAAGCCCGAGAAGAGCGTTCCCGAGCCCTACCGCTTCTGGTCGCAGCTGCTCGACGACCACAGCGAGTACTGGGACCCGCCGCCGCCCGAGCAGCACGACGGCAAGCAGCAGAAGCAGTCCGACATCGGCTACAAGAAGAAGGGCCGCTTCGGGCCGCGCTACCGCAACGACCTGATCGCCTACGTGGGTGAGACGGCCTACCTCGCCTGGGTCAACGGCGGCTGCATCACCGACACGATGTTCTTCGACCAGGCCGAGAACACCGTCGCCGGTCCCTTCAAGGGTCCGCTGGGCTGGTACATCACGCGCGTCAACCGCCGCACGCCGCCCTCGCGGCCGCTGAACCTCGCGGAGCCGCGCCACATGCAGCTCCTGCGCGACGACTACCTGCGCTGGGCCTTCGAGCAGTACACCAAGGACGCCGTGGCCCAGGCCGACATCAAGGGCTTCTCCTGGCCGCACTGAGCGGCGCCTACGCACATGTTCGTTCCATCCGGGGCCGCGGGAGTCGGACTCTTGCGGCCCCGGCGTTTTTTTCGACGCGCGGGATGGGCCGGGCGGCGCGCTTGCCATAGGCTCGTGGGGAGACCCCCTCTTGCGCGCGATCGCCGGCGGAACCGGCGTGCGTGCGCGTGCACCTTGGAGCCCCAACCGATGCGCCTCGATTCACTCCGCAGCCGTTCCTTCGCCGTCCTCTGCCCGATGCTCCTGGCCTTCGCGAGCGCACCGGCCTTCGCGCAGGGCGCGGACGACTGCGCCAGCGCGACGCCGATCTCCGGCACCGGCGCGTTCAACGTCAGCACGGTCGGCGCGACCAACAGCCCGCAGCAGACGGGCGCGTGCCCGACGGCGAACAACGACGTCTGGTTCCTCTGGACGGCGACCACGACGCAGCCCGTCGAGGTCTCGTTCTGCGGCAGCACGGCCGCGGACACGGTGCTGGCGGTCTACCCCGGCCCGTCCTGCCCGAGCGCCGGCTCGCAGATCGCCTGCAACGACGACACCTGCGGCTACCAGTCGCTGGTCTCGTTCGACTCCAGCGCCGGCTCGACCTACCTGATCCAGATGGGCGAGTGGAACGCAGGCGCCACGTACACCTGCACGTTCAGCATCAATCCGCCCGCGCCCTGCGGCACCAACACCGGTCCGGACATCATCGTGGGCGACCTGCAGGACATCCAGAACTACCCGGGAGGGGCCGTGGGCGGCGTCAACTACGACGCGGTCGCCTTCGGCACGTACTCGTGCAACATCGGCACCGTGTGGTGCAACTGGATCGCGGGCAACAACCTGCACCCGGTGATCGACAACAACCTCTACAAGTACAAGGTCGTGAACGGCGCGGGCCGCATCGAGCAGATCGGCATGAGCTGGTTGAAGCACGGCTTCTACGCGCTCTCGGACAACCTCTGCTGCACCGGCTGCCAGGCGACCGACGGCACGCACCTGGGCGTGCGCTGCTCCGATCCCTACAGCGCCGCGCGCAACGGCGGCCAGTCCGGACTCGGGCCGCACTGGCAGGTCAACCCCTCGACCGGCGTGTTCACCTACCCGCCGGCCAACCCGGCCTATTCCGGCGCGGTCGGACGGCGCTGCCAGGTGAAGGTCTCCGATCTCGAGCCCTCCTCGACCAGCGTGCGCTACTTCGGCGAGGCGCAGTACGTCACCCGGACGACGCGGCCGCCGGCAACGCCTACAACAACGCGTCCTACCGCGAAGTCGGCGTCACGGGCAGCGGCAACGCCTGGGACTTCTCGCTGATCGCCCCGACCGTGCGCGAGAGCCCGGCCATCGTGGCCTGGCAGGCTGTCGACCCGACCGTGCAGGTCGCGAACATCGACATCCCGGGCGACGGGCGCCTGGTGCTGGCCTGGAAGGTGACCGATCTCGGCGGCGGAACGTGGCACTACGAGTACGCGCTCTTCAACCTCAACTCGGAGGTCGCGATCCAGGCCTTCAGCGTGCCCAAGGGCAGCGGTGCGGCGCTCTCGAACATCGGCTTCCACGACATCGACTACCACGACGGCGACGGCCAGGGGAACGTCAACTTCTCCGGCAGCGACTGGCCGGCGACCAACGGCAGCGCCAGCGTCGACTGGGCGACCACGCTCTTCACGTTGAACCAGAACGCGAACGCGCTGCGCTGGGCCTCGATGTACAACTTCCGCTTCGACGCCGACGTGCCGCCCGCGAGCGGCACGCTCACGCTGACGACGTTCAAGACCGTCGGGACCGTCACGGTGCCGGCCGAGGTGCCCGGCACGCCGCAGCCCGGTTCGTTCTGCTTCGGCGACGGCACCGGCCCCGTGCCCTGCCCGTGCAACAACTCGGGCGCGCCGGGCCACGGCTGCGCGAACTCGCAGAACCCCGCCGGCGCGCTGCTGACCGTCGCCGGCACGACGATCCCCGACACGCTCTCGCTCACGAGCGCGGGCCAGGTGCCGGGCGCCTTCGGCATCCTGCTGCAGGGCAGCCAGGACCTCGGCACGCCGCTCGTCTTCGGCGACGGATTGCGCTGCATCGGAGGACAGCTGCTGCGGCTCTACCTCGACGCCGGCAGCGGCGGCGTGGTCGTGTATCCGCCGACGGGCGCGCTCCCGGTCTCGGCGCAGTCGGCGCTGCGCGGCGATCCGATCGCAGCGGGCTCGACGCGCAGCTACCAGGTCTACTCGCGCGACGGAAGCACGAGCTTCTGCCCCAACCCGCCCGGCAACGGCTGGAACGTGAGCAACGCGCTGCGCGTGGTCTGGTAGGCGCGAGGGCGTCCCTGGGCGGCCCAAGGGAGCCTTTTTTCCAGCGCCCGGCTTGCCGCCCTGCGAACTTGGAATAGGCTCGGGATAGGCGCCCCCCCCATGCGCGTGTTCCGGTCCGGCGGCTCCGGCGGGAACACGCGCGCTACTTGGAACCCCAGGATATGCAGCACGCGACTCTCCGCAGCCGGTCCCGCTTCGTTCTCTGCCCGATCCTGCTGAGCCTCGCGGCGGCCCCTGCCTTCGCGCAGGGAGCGAACGACTGCGCCAGCGCGACGCCCATCTCGGGCACGGGCACGTTCAGCGTGAGCACCGTCGGCGCGACGGACAGTTCGCAGCAGACCGGCACGTGCCCGACCGCGCACGCTGACGTGTGGTTCCTCTGGACGGCGACCGCGACGGGGGACTTCGACGTCTCGCTCTGCGGCGGCACGGGAGCGGACACCGTCCTCGCCGCCTATCCCGGCCCGTCCTGTCCTGCCGCCGGCACGCAGCTCGCGTGCAATGACGATTCCTGCGGGGTGCAGTCGACGATCGGCTTCAGCGCGGTTTCAGGAACGAGCTACCTGCTGCAGTTCGGCGACTTCTCCGCCGCGACGACCTACAGCGGCACGTTCACCGTCACCGCTGCGGTCCCCTGCGGCACGAACACCGGCCCGGACATCATCGTCGGCGACCTGCAGGACATCGCCAACTACACCGGCGCGGCGGTGGGCGGCGTGAACTACGACGCGGTCGCCTTCGGCACGTACTCGTGCAACGTCGGCACGGTCTGGTGCAACTGGATCGCCGGGACGAACCAGCACCCGGTGATCGACAACAACCTCTACAAGTACAAGGTCGTCAACGGTTCGGGGCGCATCGAGCAGATCGGCATGAGCTGGTTGAAGCACGGCTTCTACGCGCTCTCGGACAACCTCTGCTGCACCGGCTGCCAGGCGACCGACGGCACGCACCTGGGCGTGCACTGCTCGGATCCGTACACGGCCTCGCGCAACGGCGGCCAGGCCAGCGCCGGCCCGCGCTGGCAGGTCGATGCCGCGACGGGCGTCTTCACCTACCCGCCGGCGAACCCGAGCTACTCGGGCACGGTCGCGCGCCGCTGCCAGGTCAAGGTCTCCGATCTCGAGCCCTCCTCGACCGACGTGCACTACTTCGGCGAGGCGCAGTACGTCACGCAGGACGACGCCGCCGCCGGCAATGCCTACAACAACGCCTCCTACCGCGAGGTCGAGCGTCACCGGCAGCGGCAACGCCTGGACGTTCGCGCTGCTGGCCGGCTCGTCGACCGTGCGCGAGAACCCGGCCATCCGCGCCTGGCAGGCCGTCGACCCGGCCGTGCAGGTCGCGAACATCGACATCACGGGCGACGGGCGCGTGGTGCTGGCCTGGAAGGTCACCGACCTCGGCGGCGGCCAGTGGCACTACGAGTACGCGCTCTTCAACCTCAACTCGGATCTCTCGATCCAGGCCTTGAGCGTGCCCAAGGGCAGCGGCGTCAACATCACCAACATCGGCTTCCACGACATCGCCTACCACGACGGCGACGGCCCGGGGAACTTGAACCTCGACGGCGCGGACTGGCCCGCGACGAACGGCGCCGCGAGCGTCGACTGGGCGACCTCGACCTTCGCGCAGAACCAGAGTGCGAACGCGCTGCGCTGGGGCACGATGTACAACTACCGCTTCGACGCCAACGTGCCGCCGTCGAGCGGAACGCTGACGCTCACGACCTTCAAGAGCGTCGGCAGCGTCACGGTCACGGCCGACGTGCCCGGCCCGCCGCAGCCGGACGGAGACGGGGACGGCGTCCCGGACATCAGCGACAACTGCCCGAGCGTGCCGAACGCGAACCAGGCCAACGCCGACGGCGACGCCTTCGGCGATGCTTGTGACACGTGCACCGACACGGACGGCGACGGTGCCGGCAATCCGGGATACCCGGGCAACACCTGCCCGCTCGACGGCTGCCCGAACGACCCGAACAAGATCGCTCCCGGACAGTGCGGTTGCGGAGTGCCCGACACGGACTCCGATGGCGACGGCGTCGCCAACTGCAACGACGGTTGCCCGAACGATCCGCTCAAGACGGCGCCCGGCATCTGCGGCTGCGGCGTGGCGGACACGGACTCGGACGGCGACGGCACGCCGAACTGCAGCGACGGTTGCCCCAACGACCCGCTCAAGACCGCACCCGGCCAGTGCGGCTGCGGAGTCGCGGACACGGACTCCGACGGCGACGGTGTCGCGGATTGCGTCGACGGTTGCCCGATCGATCCGCTGAAGATCGCGCCGGGCGTCTGCGGCTGCGGCGTACCCGAAGTGGACACGGATGGCGATGGCGTCATCGACTGCGTGGAGCTGTGTCCGAACGACCCGAACAAGATCACGCCCGGCATTTGCGGTTGCGGAACGCCCGACACGGACTCAGACGGAGACGGAGCGGCCGACTGCGTCGACCTCTGCCCGAGCGACCCGCTCAAGATCGCGCCCGGCCAGTGCGGCTGCGGCGCACTCGACAGCGACTCGGACGGCGACGGTGTGGCCAACTGCGTCGACAACTGCCCGACGATCGCGAACGCCTCGCAGACCGACAGCGACCTCGACCAGATCGGCGACGCCTGCGACAACTGCCCGGCGATCGCCAACCCGCTGCAACAGGACTGCAATGGCGACCAGATCGGCGATGCCTGCGAGATCGCCTCCGGCGCGCCGGACTGCAACCTGAACGGCGTGCCCGACTCCTGCGACATCACGCTCGGCACGAGCCAGGACACCAACTTCAACGGCATCCCCGACGAGTGCGAGACCGGCGTGGGCTTCCCCTTCTGCTTCGGCGACGGGACCGGACCGGCCGCCTGCCCGTGCAACAACTCGGGTGCCGCGGGCCATGGCTGCGCCAACTCGCAGAACCCCGCGGGCGCGCAGCTCGCGGCGAGCGGGACGACGACGCCCGACACGCTGCTCCTGACGAGCTCGGGCCAGTTGCCGGCCGCTTCCAGCATCCTGCTGCAGGGCAGCGTGGACCTCGTCACGCCGCTGATTTTCGGCGACGGTTTGCGCTGCGTGGGCGGCAACCTCAAGCGCCTCTACGTGCACGCCGCGGTCGCCGGCGTGGTGAGCTTCCCGCCCGCGGGCGGGATCTCGATCTCGGCCCAGTCGGCCCTGCACGGCGACCTGATCGCGCCGGGCTCGACACGCAGCTACCAGGTCTACTACCGCGATCCCAGTACCAGCTTCTGCCCCAACCCGCCCGGCAACGGCTGGAACGTCAGCAGCGCTCAGCGCGTGCACTGGTAGACGAACGGGCGCGTTCCTTTGACAGGCGTCGGGCCCGGGGAAATGATCTCCGGGCTTGGCCGCCGACGTCCGCACCACCTGGAAGCTGCTGAAGCCGCACGCGCGGCCGCACCTGCCGAGCTTCCTCCTGACGTTCGTGCTGGGCTGGGTCTCGGCCATGGCGCAGAAGTCGCTCTGGCTGCTGATCCCGGTGGTGACGGCGATCATGTTTCCCCGCGAAGCGCCGTCGCTCCAGACGTTCGGGAGCAGCGGCCTGGCCGGGAAGGCGCGCGCCTGGCTCGTCGGAGACGTCACGGCGCACGGCGGAGACAAGTTCGCGGCCCTGTTGCGCGTGGCGCTGGTGGTGCTCGGGATCGCGGTCGTCGCGGGCCTGGCCCAGTACGCCTTCCTGACGCTCTCGCGCTGGCTGGCGCTGCGCATGGTGGTGGACCTGCGCCAGCGCATCGCGACGCACCTGATGGGGCTCTCGATGGGCTACCACGGCCGCCGGCACTTCGGCGACCTGCTCTCGCGCATCTCGAACGACGTCACGATCACGCTCAACGTCCTCAACCTCGCGCTCAAGGACCTGGTGCAGGAGCCCTTGCAGGCGCTCTCGAGCGTGGTCTTCGCGGCCTTGATCGCGCCCTGGCCGACGCTGATCGTGGCCGCGGGCATGATCTTCATCGCGCTCCCGGTCACGCTGCTCTCGCGCCGCGTGCGCAAGGGCAGCACGAAGTCCGTGACGCAGCTCGGCACCTCGGTTCAGGCGCTGACGCAGATGTTCTCGGGCATCCGCACGGTCAAGGCCTTCCGCGCCGAGGAGCGCGAGCTCGCCGAGTACGCCAGGATCAACGAAGGCTACGTGCGCGCGACGATGAAGATGGTGCGCGCGCTGGCGCTCAGCCAGGCCTCGACGCTCTTCCTCTCGTTCGCCGGCATGGGGCTGATCATCGTGGTGATCGGCATGCTCGCCGAGGCGCAGTTCCCCGACATTGCCGCGCTCGGTGCCTTCCTGGGCCTGGTCTCCGGCATCTACGGCAGCGTCAAGGACGTCAGCAAGGCGGTGACCTTCGCGCAGGAGTCCGTGGGCGCCTCCGAGCGCATCCAGTCGCTGCTCGACGAGCGCGCCGACATCGTCGAGCGGCCCGGAGCGAAGGAAGTGCGCGCGCTGGGCAGCGGCCTCGCCTTCGAGAACGTGCGCTTCAGCTACCCCGGCGGCGACGGCAACGCGGTGGAGCAGTTCACGCTGGCCGTGCGACCGGGCGAGACGCTCGCGCTGGTCGGTCCCTCGGGTTCGGGCAAGAGCACGCTCGTCGATCTCGTGGCGCGCTTCATCGATCCCGATCGCGGGCCGCGTCAGCGTGGACGGCCGCGACCTGCGCGACCTGACGCTCGACTCCTGGAACCGCATGTACGCGATGGTCGGGCAGACGCCCTTCCTGTTCCACGCCACGATCGAGGAGAACATCCGCTACGGCAAGCCCGACGCGACCGAGGCCGAGGTCGAGGCGGCCGCGCGCGCAGCCGGGATCCACGACTTCATCCTCGGGCTGCCGGAGGGCTACCGCACGAACGTCGCCGACGCCGGCTCGCGCCTCTCCGGCGGCCAGCGCCAGCGCATCACGATCGCGCGCGCGTTCCTGAAGAGCGCGCCGCTGCTTGCTGCTCGACGAGGCCACCAGCGCGCTCGACAGCGAGTCCGAGGCGATCGTGCAGGACGCGCTCGAGCGGCTGATGAAGGACCGCACCGTGATCGTGATCGCGCACCGGCTCTCGACCATCCGCAACGCGCACCGCATCGCCGTGATGGAGGAGGGGCGCCTGGTCGAGATCGGCACGCACGAGGAGCTCCTGGCGCGCAACGGGACGTACGCGCGGCTGCACGCGGCCTGAACGGCAACCGTTCGACGGAGCCTGGACCGGCGGCCCGGCAGACTGGATACTCTCGCCCAGACCTCGGACCCAGGAGAGAGGACCTCATGCACAACGGAGACGCCGAAGGCGCCGCGCTGGCCCTGCTGTTCATCGGAATCGTGCTCGCCATCACGCTGGCGATCAACGTGTTCGTCTGCTGGCTGCTGTACCGGGCCAACGAGGCGCTCCCGGTTCAGCACCGCAAGACCGAATCCTGGCAGGCCTTCCTGCTGCTGATCCCGCTCTTCAACCTGGTCTGGAACTTCATCCTCTTCGCGCGCATCTCGGGCGGGATGCAGAGCTACTTCCAGTCGAAGAACGACACGAGCGTGGGGGACTGCGGCGCGAACCTGGGCTTGTGGTGCGCGGTCTGCTGCATCTTCTGCGGCCCGGTCTGGCTGGTCCTGCTGATCCTCTATCTGGTCAAGGTCAGCAACCTGCGCACGCTCGTGCTGGCCGGCTGAGCGAATGAGAGCCAGGTTCCGCCGTAGGCCGGCGGAACATGTTCGTGCTCGAGCCTCCCTTGGCCCACGGCGGCGAGCTGCTGCGCGTCGCCCTGCTGCTCTTCTTCGGCGCCCTGATCGTCTCGTACCTGCTGCAGCTGCTGGTCTGCTGGTGCGTCTACAACGCGATCCTCCCGATCCCGGCCGAACAGCGCGAGGTGCAGCCCGCGCTGGCGTTCCTGCTGCTCCTGCCGTGCGTGGGCACGCTGCTCAACTTCGTGATCCAGCCCGCGCTCGCGCGCTCCTACCGGCGCTGGTTCGCCGCGCGAGGGCTGCTGGGGCAGGGTGACTGCGGCGAGAACCTCGCCTGGTGGCATGCCATCGCGGGGGTGTGTGCCTGGGTGCCCTGCCTGCCGCTTGCTGGGCTGGCCTCGATCGTCATCCAGGTGCTTTATCTCCTGCGCCTGGCCCGCGTGAAGTCCGCGAGTCGTACACTCGCGGCCGACTGAGTCGCACGCAGGGATTGACCCTGAATCGAGCGATTGATACAGTCGCTTGAAACGCTTGATTACATATATGTCGCCCGTACCTCCTTCTCCCGCGTCCTTGGACACCCGCAAGCGCCTGCTCGATGCCGCGGCCGAAGTCTTCGCCGCCGAAGGCTTCCGTGCGGCGACCATCCGCCAGATCTGCCAGCGCGCGAGCGCCAACGTGGCCGCGATCCACTACCACTTCGGCGGCAAACAGGAGATCTACGTCGAGCTCCTGCGCGAGCTCGGCCGGCGCGCTCTCGAGCGCTACCCGCCGACGCTCGGGCTGTCCGTGCAGCCTTCGCCCGAGGAGCGTCTGTTCGCCTTCGTGCATGCGTTCCTCCTGCGCGTGCTTTCGGACGACGGCTTTGCGCAGCACGGCCGCGTGCTCTCGCGCGAGATGGTCGATCCCAGCCCGGCCATCGGCATGGTCGTGGACGAGTTCATCCGCCCGAGCTTCGACTACCTGCGCGGCATCGTGCGCGAACTGGCCGGGCCGGAGGCCGACGAGCGTGCGGTGCGCCTCTCGGCACGCAGCATCGTGGCGCAGTGCGCCTTCTACCACCACGCGCGCGCGCTGATCGAGCGCCTCTCGCCCGACGAGCCGCGCGACCCGCAGGCGATCCGCGCGCTGGCCGAGCACATCACGCACTTCTCGCTCGAAGGGCTGCGCCCGGAACGGCAGATGCGGTGAACCTCGTCGCGCTCAAGATGCTGATGGGCGACCGCGCCAAGTACATCGGCATCGTCTTCGGCATCACGTTCGCGTCGCTGCTGATCACGCAGCAGATGTCGATCTTCGTCGGGATCATGACGCGCACCTTCGGCTCGATCACCGACCTCTCGCAGCCGGACATGTGGGTGATGGACCCCAAGGTGCAGTTCATCGACGACATCAAGCCGCTGCAGGACACGCAGCTCTACCGCGTGCGCGGCGATCGAGGGCGTGCAGTGGGCCGTGCCGCTCTACAAGGGACTGCTCAAGGCGCGGCTCTCGAACGGCAACTTCCAGACCTGCAACGTCACCGGGCTCGACGACGCGACGCTGATCGGCGGGCCGCCCGAGATGCTCGAGGGACGGCTGGAGGACCTGCGCCGCACCGACAGCGTGATCGTCGACATCGTCGGCGCGACCGGGCGCCTCGCGAAGCCGCCCAGCGACCCCAACGCGCGGCCGAGCCCGCTGCGCGTCGGCGACACGCTCGAGATCAACGACAACCGCGCCATGGTGGTCGGCATCTGCCGCGTGCCGCGCACCTTCCAGTCGCAGCCGGTGGTCTACACGACCTACTCGCGCGCCATGGCCTTCGCGCCGCGCGAGCGCAAGCTGCTCTCGTTCGTCCTGGTCGGGCTGCAGCCGGGCACGGACGCGCCCACGGTCTGCGCACGCATCAAGGAGCGCACGGGTCTGCAGGCCGTGACGCGCGACGACTTCATCTGGATGACGATGAACTACTTCCTGAAGTACACCGGCATCCCGATCAACTTCGGCACGGCGGTGCTGCTGGGCTTCTTCGTCGGCACCGCGATCGCCGGGAAGACCTTCTTCAACTTCACGCTGGACAACCTGAAGCAGTTCGGCGCGCTCAAGGCCATGGGCACGACCAACGGCGTGCTCTTGCGCATGATCCTGCTGCAGTCGAGCCTCGTGGGCGCCATCGGCTACGGCATGGGCGTCGGCGCCGCGACGCTCTTCGGCTACCTGACGCGCAACTCCGAGCTCGCTTTCCGCATGCCCTGGCAGGTGCTGGCGATCTCGGCCGGCGCGGTGCTGCTGATCTGCATCGCCTCGGCGCTGCTCAGCATCCGCACGGTGATCCGGCTCGAACCCGCGATCGTGTTCAAGAGCTGAGCCATGAGCATCGCCACAGCATGCGCCGTCAGCTGCCGCGGGGTCACCAAGACCTACGGCATCGGACCCGATCGCGTGCCCGCGCTGCGCGGCATCGACCTCGAGGTGGCACCCGGCGAGCTGCTGATGCTCGTCGGACCCTCGGGCTGCGGCAAGACGACGTTGATCTCGGTCATCGCCGGAATTCTCGACCACGACGAGGGCGAGTGCTCGTCTTCGGCGAGGACCTCAAGGCCGAGAAGCAGAACGCGCGCACGCGCTTCCGCGGCCGCAACGTGGGCTTCGTGTTCCAGGCCTTCAACCTGCTGCCGGCGCTGACGGCCCAGGAGAACGTGGCCGTGCCGCTCTTGATCCTGGGCGAGCCGCGCAAGCGCGCCCTCGAGCGCGCGCAGGCGACGCTGGAGAAGGTGGGTCTCGCCGAGCGCAGCCGCTCGCTGCCGGCGCAGCTCTCCGGCGGCCAGCAGCAGCGCGTCGCCATCGCGCGCGCGCTGGTGCACGAGCCGCGCCTGATCGTGTGCGACGAGCCGACCAGCTCGCTCGACCACGAGACGGGCCACAAGGTCATGGAGGTCATGCGCAGCGTCGCGCTGGCCGCCGACCGCGCGCTGGTCGTCGTGACGCACGATGCGCGCATCTTCGAATTCGCCGACCGCATCGCCCGCATGGACGACGGCCGCATCCAGAAGATCGTGAGCTCGCCAGCCGGGCTCTGAACGACAGGAACTTCAGATGGGCGTGATCCTCAAGTACGGACTTCCGATCCTCGCGGTCAGCGGCTTCGCCTTCGCCACCTGGCGCGTGGCGCAGGCCGCGCGACCGCTGCCGCCGGCCAAACCCGCCGCCGACCCGGCCACGGCGCCCTTCGAGGCCAAGATCGCCGGCGCGGGCATCGTCGAGGCGCGCTCGCAGAACATCGCCATCGGCACGGCCGTCTCCGGGCTCGTGTCCGCGGTCGACGTGCAGGTCGGCGCGCGCGTCAAGAAGGGCGACGCGCTGTTCCACCTCGACGACCGCGACAAGGCGGCCGAGCTCGCCGTGCGCCAGAGCGCCGTGGACAGCGCCCAGGCGGAGCTCGCGCGGCTCGAGGCCCTGCCGCGGCCCGAGGACCTGCCGCCGGCCGCCGCGCGCGTCGCCACGGCCGAGAGCGTGCTCGCGGACGGCGTGCAGCAGCTCGCACTGGCCGACGGTGTGCAGGACAAGCGCGCGATCTCGATCCAGGAGCTCGACCGCCGGCGCTACGCGGTGCAGACCGCCAAGGCGCAGGTCGAGCAGGCGCGCGCGGACCTCGCGCGCACGCAGGCCGGCGCCTGGAAGCCGGAGCTCGAACTCGCGCGCGCCGCGCTGCGCTCGGCCGAGGCGCGCGTCGCGGCCCAGCGCACCGAGGTCGAGCGCATGGTCGTGCGCGCCAGCATCGAGGGCACGGTGCTGGCGGTCAACGTGCGCCCCGGCGAGTACGCCCAGGCCGGTCCGGGCGCGACACCGCTGATGCTGCTGGGCGACATCGAGCGCCTGCACGTGCGCGTGGACATCGACGAGAACGACGCCTGGCGCTTCAAGCCCGGCAGCAAGGCGCTGGCCTTCGTGCGCGGCAACCGCGAGCTCTCGGTGCCGCTCGAGTTCGTGCGCGTCGATCCCTACGTGATCCCCAAGCGCTCGCTTACCGGCGAGTCGACCGAGCGCGTCGACACGCGCGTGCTGCAGGTGCTCTTCTCGTTCGATCCCGCGGTCCTGCCGGTCTACGTCGGCCAGCAGATGGACGTGTTCGTGGAGTCGGCCAAGTGAGACGATCTCGCGCGGCCCTGCTGCTCGTGTTCGCGACCGCGTGTCGCGCGGCGGCGCCGCACCCGGAGCCCAGGACGCAGGCGCCCGCGGCCTGGAGCGAGCCCGGCACGAGCGCGCTCGAGCCCGAGGTCGCATGGTGGAGCGGGTTCCACGATCCCGTGCTCGACGCGCTGGTGCAGGAGGCCGCGAAGTCGAACCTCGACGTCGAGCTCGCGCGCTCGCGCCTGCGCGAGGCGCGCGCCCTGTACCGCGCCGCGGGCGGCCTGCTCGAGCCGCAGGTCGACTTCAGCGCCGCCTACGCGCGCGCTTCGGCCAGCCGCAACACGCCGCAGGGTGCCTTCGCGCGCGAGGGCGACCTGTGGCAAGCGGGCTTCGACGCCGGCTGGGAGCTCGACTTCTGGGGCCGCAACGCGGCGCAGGTCGCGGCCGCGCGCGCGGGACTCGCCGTGGCGCAGTCCGAGCTCGAGGGCGCGCGCCTGGCGCTGCTGAGCGAGCTCGCGCTCAACTACATCGAGCTGCGCGGCACCGAAACACAGCTCGGCGTCCTGCGCGCCAACTCCGAGCTGCAGCGCGACACGCTTTCGCTGACGCGCTCGCGCCAGCAGGCGGGACTCGCGACGGGCCTCGACGAGGCGCGCGCCGAGACGCAGCTCGCCAGCACCGAGTCCTTCGTGCCCACGCTCGAGGCGGCGCGACGCGGCAGCCTGCAGCGCATCGCGCTCCTGCTCGGGCGCACGCCGGACTCGATCCCCGAGGGGCTGGAGACCCCGCGTCCGTTGCCCGAGGCGCCGCTCGCGCCCGCGGCGGGCACGCCGGCGGAGCTCCTGCGGCGCCGGCCCGACATCCGCTCGGCCGAGCACGCGCTCGAGCGCTCGCTGCAGCTGGCGGACTCGGCTCGCGCGGATCTCTACCCGCGCATCAGCCTGCACGCCTCGGTCGGCCAGCAGTCGAGCGAGCTTCAGAGCGCGCTCGACGGGGCCAGCCGCTACTGGGCCATCGGGCCCTCGATCGTGCTGCCGATCTTCGACCGCGGGACCTTGCACGCGCTGGCCGACGCGGCCGACGAACGCGCCAAGCAGGCGCTGGTCGGCTGGCAGAAGACCGTGCTCGAGGCCTATGTCGAGGTCGAGGGCGCGCTGACCGAGATCGCGCGCGAGCGCGAACGCCAGGCCAAGCTGGTCGAGGCGCTCGCGGCCAGCGAACGCGCGCTCTCCTACGCCAACGAGCTGCAGTCGCGCGGGCTGGTGGACTTCTTCGAGGTCATCGACGCGCAGCGCGTGCGGCTCACTGCGGACGCGGAGCTGGCGCGCAGTCGCACGCTGCTGGCGCAGAAGACGGTGGCGCTCTACAAGGCGCTGGGCGGCGGCTGGCAGGCCCTGGCCGACGAGGGCTGAGGAGCCTCAGGCCTCGAGCGCCGCAGCCAGCGCCTGCGCCTGCTTGGCGGTCTGCTTCCTCATCACGCGCCGCAACAGCGGGAACATGATCCTCGTCAGGAGCGCGCGCGCCTCCACGTCCAGGCTGTGCTCGATGCGCGTCCCGCCCGGGATGGCGTCGAAGCGGAAGCCGATCTCGATCCGGAACATCCGGTCGCTGAACTCGAGCAGCAGGCGCCGCGGCGGATCGCGCTCGGCGACGAAACCGTTCATCACGGCCTGTTTCCGGCCCTGCTTGTAGGTGTACACGACGCCGTCGCCCTCGCGCACCAGGGCGACGCACAGCTCGTTCCAGCGCGGCGTGTTGGCGAAGTCGTCGACGAAGGCGAAGCACTGTGCCGGCGTGCGGCGCACCTCGACCTGTTCCTCGAAGTGCAGGGCCATGGGTCAAGGTGTCCGCAGACCGCGCAGCAGAGCGTAGACATCGCGATCGCCCCTCAGGATTCGCACGACTCGCAGCGGGGAAGCTCCGTGCAGGTAGATGATCAGGTAGGAGGAGACCGGCCAGAAGCGCAGCCGCTTGTCTCGGCTGAGGTCGGGACGGCGGTGACCAGCGCGCGGATAGTCCGCGAGCAACTGAAACGCCGACTCGAGCCCGTACAGCAGGCGCAGCGCCGCCTGTGGATCGTCAGCAGCCACGAAAGACAGGATCTCGTCGAAGTCCTCTTCCGCGAGCGGGGTGAGGACGTACCCGCTCATGCGCGCTTGCGCTTGTTCATCTGCAGCAGGCGCGTCTCCCACCTGCGGAAGACCTTCTGGCCATCGACGAAGCGACCCTGCCGTGCCTGACGAAGCCCGGCCCTGATCTTCTGTTTCATGTCCGCGACGTGGCTTGCCCGCAAACGCTCCTGCTCCACCAGCGTGCGCAGGGCTTCGCGCACGACCTCGCCGCGGTCCTTGTACATTCCGCTCCTCACCCGCTTGCGGATGAAGGCCTCGAGCTCACGTGTCAGGCGAATGTCCATGCCGGTCAACCCTAGCACAGGGCTGAAATCCCTGCGAGCGCAGCGCCTCTAGAGCGAGAACCCGATCCCGGTCGAGGCGCGAAAGCTCGTTTCGGACTGAACCCCGTCGAGGTTCTGCACGAGCGGCAGGCCGATCGACGCGAACCACGAGATGTGCGAGCTCCAGGTGACGCGCAGGCCCGGTGCGACGAAGAGTTGCATGCCGCCGGAGTTCGGGTCGGTCACGCCGGCCATCTGCATCTTGTCGTGCCACTGGCCGTTGAGCTCGATCATCCAGCGCCACATCGGCCCGCTCGCGCGCGCCTCGGCCGACCAGCCCCAGCCCGCGCTGACGCGCAGCACGTCGCCGAGGTTGGAGTCCTGCGATCCGTCGCCCGCGAGCGTGTAGAGCACACTCGCGGCGAGCGTCGTGTTCCCGAAGCTCTTCGACAGCGCGACCCCGGTGAAGGCGTCCGTCGAACCCGAACCGGGCTGGTGGTCGGGCTCGAGCCGCTCGCCCGCGGGCGAGTGCAGGTCGGTCTTGCCCGTGGGCAGCTTCGCGCCGAAGTACAGCGAGGCATAGCTGCGCGACTCGAGCTCCTCGTGGAACTTCCACTGCGCGAAGACCGAGGCATCGCCGATGCCCTGCTGGTCGCCGTTCGACTCGACGTCCGGCACGCCGCCGTTGTCGACGCCCTCGTGCAGGTTGCGGTTCTCGACGTAGGGCAGGTCCGCACCGATCGTCCACTCGTCGCTCGGCGCGTAGGCGGCGCCGGCGCGCAAGACGAGGCTGCTGTCGATGCTGTGCGTGAAGACGCCCTGGTTGGCGTAGGCGAGCAGCTGGCTGTCGGAAAACGCGTCGAAATCCTGCAGGTCGGCGCGCAGCGAGAAGGCCCACTTGCCCTGCGGGCATCGACTCGCCCGGCAGCGTGTGGATGAAGGCCTCGCCCGAGTTGAAGCTGCAGGCGCCGCAGTGCAGCAGCGCGGAAGCGAGGAGCGGTGTGATCATCGGAGAAGCGGGCGCCAACTGCCCGTCCCGGGTAGCGTAGCCGCTGTCCCCCGAATTCCTCCATGAGCCTCGCCCTGACCCTGCTCGCAGCCTGCCTCCCCGCAGGCATCGATCCCGCGCTCGCGCAGCGTTCCTTCCAGGAGGCGCGCTGGGCCTCCGAGGACGACGCCGGCAAGCTCTGGGGCCAGCCGCTCTACGGCCCGACGCTCTACTTCGATCCCGCCAGCGGGGAGGTCGTCGCCAACCAGGCCGACAAGGAAGGCCAGCTGCACGAGCAGGCGGGCGTGTTCGCGGGCAGCGTCCCGAAGGATTTCGCCGGCGCGAACACGGCGCTCGACTGGGCCGGGGTGCACTGGACGGTCGTGCTCTGGCCGCTGCCGGAGACGAGCTTCCAGCGCACGAGCCTGGTCCTGCACGAGTCCTGGCACCGCATCCAGGAGTCGCTCGGGCTGCCGGCGGCGCGCGTGGCGAACGAGCACCTCGCGACGAAGGACGGCCGCATCTGGCTGCTGATGGAGTACCGCGCGCTCGCCAAGGCGCTGCCGGCCTGGGGCAGCGAGCGCAAGCGCGCGCTGTGGGATGCGCTGGCCTTCCGTGCCTACCGGCGCTGGCTCTTCCCGGGCGCCGCGCTCGAGGAGGATCGCATGGAGGTCCACGAGGGCCTGGCGGAGTACACCGGCGTCGCTGCGGCCGGACTCGACAACCACGAGGCGCGCTACTACATGGCCGGCCGCCTGAAGCTCGCCGCGCTCAAGCCGGCGCTCGCCTACGCCTTCGCCTACGAGACCGGGCCGGCCTACGGGCTGCTGCTCGACATGGACGGACCGGAGTGGCGCACCGGACTGAAGCCCGACTCGAGCCTCTCGAGCCTGCTCGCCGCGCGCGGCAAGATCGATCCCGGCCAGCCCACGCTGCAGGACGTGCTGCAGCGCAGCATGGCGTACGACGGCGCGGCGCTGATCGCCGCCGAGACGAAGCGCGACGATGAGCGCAAGGCCACGGAAGCGCGCTATCGGCACGACCTCGTCACGGGGCCGGTGCTGCAGCTGCCGCTCGTGCAGCAGAAGTTCACTTTCGACCCCAACGCGGTCGTGCCGCTCGCGGGCGAGGGCACGGTCTACGTCGGTGCCAAGTTCATCGACGAGTGGGGCATCCTGAGCGCGGACGGCGCCGTGCTCGCCGCCTCCGGGCTCTCGGACGTGCGCGTGAGCGCGCCCGCGTCGGAGAGCGAGCTCAAGGGCCCGGGCTGGACGATCGAACTCAGCCCGGGCTGGAAGCTCGTGCCCGGCAAGCGCGCCGGCGACTTCACCGTCGCGAAGCCCTGATCGGCCGGATCAGCTCTTCGCCTGCTGGTGCGCCTCGACGAACCAGAGCTGCTTCTCGACCGCCTCGGCCATCGCCGTGAGCAGGTCCGCCGTGGCCGGATCGCCGTACTCGTCGGCGAGCTCGATGCCCTCGCGCACCTGCGTGCCGAAGGCCGAGAGCGCGTGGGCCAGCGCTTCGACGTGCTCCGCGCCGTTGCTGATCGCGACGGGATAGGGGCGCAGCTTCGTCTCGCGCGCGACCGTCTGCAGCGTGCCGTGCGCCAGTCCGCCGAGCTGCACGAGGCGCTCCGCGAGCTCGTCCACGGTCTCGGTCGCGGTCGTGGCGACCTTGTCGAAGAGCTCGTGCAGCGCGATGAAGTTCGGGCCCTTGACGTTCCAGTGCGCGTGCTTGGCCTGCAGCTGCAGGTCGATCGCCGAAGAGAGGCGCGAGTCGAGCAGGGCGACGAGCTGCTCGCGTGCGGCCAGCGGCAGGGGATTCTTGGTGGCGTGCAGACTGGTGGCGGACTTCATCGTGGTGGCTCCGTTCTTGGGCGTCATGGGAGCAGCATAGCCGCGTCCGCAGGCGATGCGCTCATCCACAGTGGGCATGAGCGCGATAGCGAGTGCCTATGGCTGCTGCAGCAGGCACACCGCCTGCACCGCCACGCCCGCGCCGCCCGCCAGTGCGCCCAGGCCCTCGAGGCTCTTGCCCTTGAGGTTGACCTGGCCCGCGTCGATGCCGCAGATGCTGGCGATGCTCTCGCGCATGGCCTTGCGCTGCGGCGCGATGCGCGGGCCCTCGGTCGCGATCACGAGGTCGAGGTTGCCGATCTCCCAGCCCGAGCGGCGCACGCGGCGCAGGCACTCGGCCAGGATCTTGGCGCTGTCGGCGTCCTTCCACTGCGGGTCCTGGTCGCTGAAGAGCGTGCCCAGGTCGTCGAGTCCCGCGGCGCCGAGCAGCGCATCGGCGATCGCGTGCAGCACGGCGTCGCCGTCGGAGTGGCCCAGCGGACCGCTCGGGTGGGGGAGCACGATCCCGCCCAGCTTGCAGGGCCGGCCCGCGACCAGGCGGTGCACGTCGAAGCCCAGGCCCACGCGCAGGTTCACGAGCCTTGCGCCTTCTCGCGTCCGCGCGTGCGCAGGATCGCCGTGGCGAGTTCGACGTCCTCGATCGAGGTCAGCTTGAGGTTGCTCGCCTCGCCGCGCACGAGCGGCACCGGCCCGACGTACTTCTCCCAGATCGCGCAGTCGTCGGTGGGGCGGAAGTCGTCGCGGCGCGCGCGCTCGAGCAGCGGCAGCAGCGTCGCGCGGCGGAAGACCTGCGGGGTCTGCGCGCACCACAGCACGCTGCGGTCGAGCGTGCTCTCGGAGTGCTGCCCGTCCGAGGAGGTCTTGACCGTGTCGTTCATCGGCACGGCGACCAGCGCGCTGCCGTGCTCTCCGGCCACGCTGATGGCGCGCTCGATCGTCGCCGGGAGGATCAGCGGGCGTGCCACGTCGTGGATCGCGACCAGCTCGCTCTCGAGGCTCGCGGCCGCCACGCCTGCGGCGACGGAGTCCGAGCGCTGCTCGCCGCCGGCGACGATCTGGCTGACCTTCGCGAGCGTCATGCGCTTCAGGCGCGCGAGGTCCTGCGCATGGCCCACGATCACGATCTCGCTCACGCACTCGAGTTGCGCGAAGGCCTCGCAGACGTGCTCGAGCACGGTCCTGCCCTCCAGCAGCACGAAGGGCTTGCGCGCAGGTTCGCCCGAGCCGTCCGCGGCCCGCAGCCGCTCGGAGCGGCCGGCGGCGACCAGGACGGCTGTGGTGCGCGGAAGGGAAGGCGGCATCGCGTGGATCCAGAGCTCGCGCCAGCGTAGGGTGGGGAGCGTTCGAGCTCCAGGAGTTGCACCTGCGCACGCACGAGGAACGTCTGCCCGCCGCCCTGCTCCCGCGCCCGCGGCACGCCTGCCCCTGGCCGATCGTGCTGGGCATCGACCCCGGCACGCGCGTCGTCGGCTACGGCGCCGTGGTGGCCAACGCGCGCGGCGCGCGACTCTTCGGTGCGGGCGTCCTGAAGCCCGGCGCGCGCCTCGACGTGCCCGCGCGTCTGGCGGCGATCCTGTCCGAGTTCGAGGAGCTGCTGCAGGAGGTCCGGCCCGACGTGGTGGTGGTCGAACAGGCCTTCGTCTCGCGCAACCTGCAGTCGGCGCTGCGCATCGGCGAGGGGCGCGGGATCATCCTGGCCGCGGCCGCGCGCTTCGGCAGCCAGGTCGTGCAGTTCGCGCCGGCCGTCGCCAAGAAGGCGCTCGTCGGCCATGGCGCGGCCGACAAGACCCAGGTGGCGGCGATGGTGGCCGAGACGCTGGGCCTCGCGGAGGCGCCCAAGCCGCTGGACGCGACCGACGCGCTGGCGCTGGCGCTGGCCCACGTGCTGCGTTCGAAGCACTCGAGCCGGCTCGCCGCGCTGAAACGCTGCTAGGATCATGGCCAGCATGGCCGCCCACAGCAGTGCACTCGCTCCCGGTTCGGAGCCCGGACTCGTCGCCGCACTCGAGCTGCACCTGCCCGGGCTCGTGCTGCTCGACCGCGAGCTCGAGATCGTGCGCGGCTCGGTCCGGCTGCACGCGGCCACGCTGGTGGCCCGTGCCGCGGGCGGCCGGCTGGTGCTGATCGAGGAGCTGCCCGGCCCGGGCGAGAAGAGCGTGCTGCGCGCGCTCGAACTCGCGGCGCTGGCGCGCGAGCACGCGGCCGAGCTGCGGGCGCGCTTCGAGTGCCGCGCCGGCCCGCTGCTCGTGCTGCTCGCGGGCGAAGGCGCGCGCGAACTCGGCACGCTGCTCGAGCCGCTGCTCGGGCGCGAGATGCAGCTCTACTCGCTGGCGCAGATCCGCACGCGCTCGGGCGCGCGCATCGCGCTCGCCCCGCTCTGCGGCGCGGCCGCCGCGTCGCCCGCGCCCACGCGCGAGGAGTTCCTGGCGCAGCTCGAGGCGCAGGCGCGCACGCTGGCCGAGCGTCTGTGGGAGCGGCTCAGCGCGCCGGCGCTCGCCGCGCGCGCCGAGATCGGCAGCGCGGGCGTGCGCTGGAGCGACGCGCGCGGGCCGCTGTGCAGCCTGGCGCGCGGCGACGCGGGCCTCGAGGGGCGCCTGGCGGGACTGGACGAGGCGATCGAGCTCGGGAACGAGAGCGAAGGGCGCGGCTTCCTCGACGCCGTGCTGGCGCTGCACCTCGAGCGCCTCGGGATCGGAATGGAAGCTCCTTCGGAATCCGGATCCCAGGCCGGTTTCGATCCGCGCGAGCCGGTGCTCTCCGAGGCCGAGATCGCGGCCTTCCACGCGGACTGAGCGGGCAGCGGCCGCGCGGCGCTCGCCGGCCGGGCCCTTGCACAGGGCGCGCGCACTCGTGCAGGGTAGACAGCGCGCGGCGCTCCCGCCGCTCTTTCGCACCGTCTGCATGAACTGGGATCAGGCACGCAAGCTGCTTTCCTTCCAGCGCCGCGACGCCCCGCTGCGGGCCTTGACGCCGGCGTTCCGCCGCGACGTCGACGAGCTGACCGCGGTGCGCGCCGCCTCGCTGTGCGTCGCCAGCGGCAAGGGCGGGACGGGCAAGTCGGTCGTGACCGCCTCGCTCTCGGCGCTGCTCGCGCGCGCCGGGCGTACGCTGATCGTCGACGCCGACATGGGTGTCGGCAACGCGCACATCCTGCAGAACCTGTCGCCCGAGCACTCCTTCGTGGACGTTGTCGAGGGACGGCTCTCCGTGCGCGAGGTGCTCGTGCACGCGCGCCCGCAGCTCGACCTGCTCGCCGCGGGATCCGGCGTCTCGCGCATGGCCGGCCTGTCGAACTACGAGATGCACCTGATCGCCTGCGGCATCGAGAGCCTCGAGACCGACTACCACCACGTGCTGATCGACTCCGCGGCCGGCATCTCGACGCAGACCGTCGCCTTCGCGGCCGCGAGCGACCTGGTGCTGCTGGTCACGACGCCCGACGTGACCGCGCTGACCGACGCCTATGCCTTCCTCAAGGTCTTCACCCAGCGCCGTCCCGACTGCGTGCCGCTGTTCCTGGTCAACCGCGCGGCCGACCAGGCCGAGGCCGAGGCGGTGGCCGAGCGCTTCCGCGCGGTCTCGCGCAAGTTCCTCGCGCGCGAACCGCGCAGCGTGGGCTGGGTGCCCGAGGACCGCGCCGTCGTGCGCAGCGTCTCGACGCGCGAGCCGGTGGTCGCCGCCGATCCCGACTCGCCCGCGGCCCAGGCGCTGCAGCGCATCGCGGTGACGCTGCAACAGGAGTTCGCGGCCGGCCACGCACGCGGCCTGGGGCGGCAGCTGCTGCGCACGGTGGGTTACACGCCGAAGAGCGCCTAGGACGCGCAACCCGGGCGCCGTCCGAGCGTCTCCTCCTGTGGAGGACCGCCGATGGACACCCGCACTTCTGCTCCGGCCTGGCTCTGCGCCCTGGTCGGCTTCCTGTTCGCCACGACGCTGCTCGAGCTCCTGCCGCACGCTCCGCGGGACGCCGCACTCCGCGCGCGCGTGCCCGCCGGCTTCCTGGACGAGGCTGCGCCGCGCCTCACGAGCGCATCGCCACGCGAGCTGCGCGCGCTGCCGGGCATCGGCGAGACGCGCGCGCTCTCGATCGCCCGTTCGCGCCACGCCCAAGGCCCGATCACCAGCCCCGACGAACTCGAGCGCATCCGCGGCATCGGCCCGGCGACGGTCGAGCGCGTGCGCGCGGCGCTCCAGGCGCCCGGCCGCTGAACGGCGCGGCTACTTGCTGGCGGTCTTGAAGCTCCAGTCGAGCTTCTGGGCGCCGCCGTCCCACAAGGCCCGCACCGTGTAGCTCGTGCCCGGCTTGAGCGGCGCCTTGGGGATCAGGCACCAGGCGTTGCGCGGGACGTTGTCGGGGTTGGTCGGCTTGCTCGGGCTCGAGAACCAGCACGCGACCTCGGTCTGGCCCTCCAGGAGCCGCAGCGTGAGCTCGGGCGTGGGCTGCTCGCGGCTGGTGAGCCCGAGCTGCAGCGTGATCGGGTAGCCGAAGTCCTGCTCCGGGCACTCGGGCACGGGGTTGGGCAGCTCGTGGCCCTGGAAGTGCACCGGCACTTCGCTCATCCCGTCGAAGGGATACGGCAGCAGCCACTCGCTCTCGGGCGCCGTGACGAACGAGGTGACGTCGAGCACCGCCATCTCGCCCGCCTGGCCCCAGCCGACGCGCAAGAGCTCGGGCGTGAGCATCGGCAGGCGGTGGTAGAAGGTGCCGATCCAGCCGTCGACCGCCGCCTTGGCGTCGCTGATGTGGCTGACCACGTTCGAGTGGTTGCCCGACCAGTGGCCCTCGGGCGTGTAGCCCGGCTTGTCGCGGTACTCCTCGTGCGCATCGGGCCACTTCTCGGCCTGCTCGGGATTCTGCACCAGGTACTCGGCGTGCTTCTGCGCCGCGTCGCAGATCTCGCGCTCGAGCTTGAGCTCCGCCCCGCCGTTGACGCGGCCCTTGAAAGCCAGCTTGCGCGTCTCGTTCAGGCGCGCGAGCGCGGCCAGCGCGTCGGGCGGGAAGCCCTTGTTCGAGCTCTTGTCCAGCGCCTGCGCGAGGCCGGTCTGGCCTGGCGCGATCCAGGCGCGCCAGCGCGCCTCGAACTCGGTCACGGGCACGCCCAGAGCGCGCGTCATGGCCTCGTAGGTCGACTCGGTCGCCTTGCCGCCGTAGAGCTTGTCGAGCACGGCGCGCAGCAGGCCGAGCTCCTGCAGGAACTCGACCACGCTGGTCGTCTTGAGCAGGTCCTCGCCCGTCACCTTGCCGAGCTCGTCGACGAACGAGTTCTCCCACTTGGGGTCCTCGTTGCGCGAGGCCAGGTAGGCCATCCACGAGCGGCAGCCCAGGATGCCGGCCTTGGCGAGCTGCATGCGTTCGTCGCGCCGCGCGCGCTCGGCCGGGTTGTCGACGTGCGTCTCCGACCCCAGCCGGCCGGACTCCTTGTCCTTCCAGCCGAAGTTCGGCATCCCGTCGCCGAGCAGCGCCATGCAGACCCAGTTGATGTGCCCGGCCATGACGCCCACCGTGCGCGGGATGGTGCGCGCCGAGGTGATGTCGCAGTAGAGCGAGGCCTCGAGCTCCGACTCGAAGGGGCTGCACTGGTAGGCGCGATCGTGGTCGTCCTCGAAGCCGCTGAACTGCAGCATGGCCTCGGCGTACTCGGGCTTGATGTCGCCGGCGACCTTCGCGTGCTCGACCGCCTTGGCGTACTTCGCCTGCTGGTCGAGCAGGTAGAAGGTCTTGCCCTGGGCCTTGGAGGGCTTGGCGGGCACGGCCAGGCTCTTGCCGCGCAGCCAGCTCGACAGCGCCTCGGCGCGCAGCGCCTCCATCAGCACGCGCTTCGTGCGCACCTCGGTCAGGCAGGACTGCAGCGTCCAGCCGCCGTAGCGCGCGAACGAACCCGGCTTGCCGTTGAGTTCGACCAGCAGCGCGTCCTCGCTCGGGCCGCTCTCGACCGCGGGCTCGAGCTGCGCGGCCTTGTCGATCGCCTCGAGCACCTCGCCGCGGCGCGTGCGCGTCGCCTGCTTGTCGCTCGTGGTCCAGTCCTGGCCCTCGTGCAGCTCGCCCAGCGCCGCGTGCGCCTCGTCCAGGCTGTCGTCGAGCGCGAGCAGGATCTTCGCCATGCGCTGCTTCTCCTCCTCGGAGGCCTTGGCGAGCAGCGGCGCGATCTGGCGCACCGCGGCCTTGAGGCGCTTCGAGAACTCGGGCAGCGACTCGGCCGGCTTCCCGGCCTTCTTCAGCTCGGCCTGGCAGGCCGTCTGCAGCTTGCCCAGCGTGGCCTTGGGCATCCCCAGGCCGGCCAGCGCGTCGAAGAGCTGCTTCGACTCGCGCTCGCGCCCGGCCTTGGCCAGCTGGTGCGCCAGCGTGTCGAACTGCGGCCAGACCGCGGGCGGCACCTCGACCGACTGCGGCGCCAGCGCCAGCAGCAGGACCAGGAGACCGCGAGCGAGCGGCATGGCGTAGGTCGCGTTCCGGTCAGCTGCCCGTCTTGAACGTCCAGCTGATCTTGTTGCCGGTCAGGTACCACTCGGCCGTGACCGTGTAGTTCGTGCCGGGCTTGAGCTTGCCCTTGGGGATCAGGCACCAGGCGTTCTTGAGCGCCATGTCGGGGTTCGTCGGCCGGTCCGGCGTCGAGAACCAGCAGGCCACCTCGTTCTTGCCGTCGAGCAGCTTCATGTTGATCTGCGGCGAGGGCGCATCCGGCTTGGTGTTGCCGATCTGCAGCGTGACCGGGTAGCCGAACTTCTGGTCGGGATCCTCGATCACCGGGTTGGGCAGCTCGCGGCCGCCGCGCGCGAAGTCGATGGCCACGTCCTTCATGCCATCGGCGGGCCAGACGACCGTCCACTCGGTCTCGGAGGGCACGACGAAGGACTGGATGTCGATCGCGGCGAACTGCGCGGCCTGGCCCCAGCCGATGCGCCGCAGCTCGGGCACGAGCATCGGGATGCGGTGGTAGAACGTGCCCATCCAGCCGTCGATCGCGTCCTCGGGCTTGTCGCCGGCCGGGCCGATGTCGGCGTGCGTGCCGCCCCAGTGACCCTCGGGCGTGTAGCCCTCCTTGTCGCGGTACTCCTCGTGCGCGTCGGGCCAGGCCTTGGCCTGGTCGGGGTTGAGCGAGAGGTAGGCCGCATGCTTCTGCACGCCGTCGCACAGCTCGCGCTCGAGCTTCAGCTCGGGCACGTCGCGCAGCCGGCCCTCGAAGGCCTTCTTGCGGATCTGGTTCAGGTACTTGAGCGCGGTGATCTCGTCCGGGGCGAAGCCCGTGTTGGTGACCTTGTCGACCTCCTGCGCGATGCCGCCGTTCTTCGGGATGATCCAGGCGCGCCAGCGCGCCTCGAACTCGCTCACGGTCATGCCCAGGCCCTTGCCCATCACGCCGTAGGTCTTGTCCGAGCGCTTGGCCTTGAGCAGGCTCTTGAGCAGGTCGGGCAGCAGGTTGAGCTCGTGGATGTACTCGACCACCGCCGTGGCCTTGAGCAGGTCCTCGCCGCGGATCTTGCCCAGCTCGTCGAGGAAGCAGTTCTCCCACTTGGGGTCCTCGTTGCGCTCGGCCAGGAACGCGACCCACGAGCGGCAGCCGCGCACGCCGGCGCGCGCGAGCTGGTACTTCTCCTCGCGCAGCTTACGCTCGGCCGGGTTGTCGACGTAGGTCTCGCCCTTGGGCGGCTCGGCGGACTTCTTGTCCCAGGCAAAGCTCGGGATCGGGGTGCCGAGCATGGCCAGCGAGACCCAGTTGAGGTGGCCGGCCAGCAGCGCGACCGAGTGCAGGTCGCGCTGCATCGGGTTGAGCGAGCAGAAGAACGAGGTCTCGAACTCGCCCTCGGCGTGGCCGTACTCGTAGTACTTGTTGCCCTTGGCGCCGAAGCCGCCGAAGTCGCGGCTCTTGAACTTCTTGTACTCCTCCTCGCCGATCACCTTCTGGTCGAAGAGCGTCTCCACGGCGCTCTCGTACTTCGGGCGCGAGTCGAGCAGGTAGAAGGTCTGGGCGATGCCGGCGCCGGGCTTGGGCGGCAGCTTGAGGTCCTTGCCGCGCAGGTAGGCGGAGAGCGCCTCGGCGCGCAGGACCTCGACCACGATGCGCTTGGTCTTCTCCTCGGAGAGGCAGGACTGGAAGACCCAGGTGCCGTACTTCACGGCGCAGCCGGGCTGGCCGTTCCACTTGGTCAGGTCCTCGTCGTCGCTGGCGCCGCTCTCGAGATCGACGTCGAGCCGGCCGGCCTTGTCCATCGCCTCGAGGATCTCGCCGCGGTGCACGCGGGTCTCCTTCTCCTCGGCCGACATCCAGACCTTGCCCACGAGCTCGTGCCCCAGGATCTTGTGCGCCTCCTCGAGGCTGTCGTCGAGGCGCAGCAGGATGCGCGAGAGGCGCAGCTTCTCCTCGTCGGGCGCCTTGTCCATCAGCACCGCGATCTGGCGCGTCGCCGCCTTGATGCGCTTGGTGGCATCCGGCACCGACTCGAGCACCTTGGTGACCTTCTGCATGTCGCCGATGCAGGCGGTCTTGAGCTTCGCGAGCTGCGCCTCGGGCATGCCGAGTTCGCCCAGCGCCTCCATGAAGTGCTTGTATTCCTTCTCGCGCCCGGACTTGGCGAGCTGGTGCGCGACGTTGTCCATCTGCGTCCAGATCGCCTGCGGGATCTCGGTCTTCGGGACCGGCGCCGGCGCCTCGGCGGGATCCTGGAAGGGCAGCGCGAGGAACAGGAGGAGCGCGAACGTGGAGAGGTGCGTCATGGAGGGGATGGGGGGCGAGCGGCGGGCCGCAGAGTATGCCGCGCACCCCGTCAGGTGCGGAAGAACCAGCTCTTCTTCCTCTGAGTGCCGGTCCATTCGGCGCTGACCTGATAGCGCGTCCCGGCCTTCAGCGGCTGCCTGGGGAACAGTGCGAAGCAGCGGGGAGGCACGAGCCGGGGGTTGAGCGGCTTCTCGGGCGAGCTGAACCAGCACTCGACCGATTTATCGCCCTCGAGCAGCTTGAGCTCGACCGCGAGCGGCGGGTCCCCGGGCTCGGGCAGGCCGACCTGCAGCGTGATCGGATAGCCGAGCGTGCCCGGCTGCGCCTGCGGCACCGGGCTGGGCAGCTCCTCGGCCGCAGTGAGCGGCACCTTCTGCATCTCCTCGTGCGGCCAGACGACGGCCCAGCTCGCGTCCGCCGGCCGGCGCAGCGAGTACACGTCGAAGACCAGGAAGTCCTTGTTCGCGCCGCAGCCCACGCGCAGGAGGCCCGGATCGAGCAGCGGCACGCGGTGGTAGAACGTCGCCATCCACTGCTCGAGCGTCGGGCGCGCGCCGAGCTTGGCGTCGCCGACGAGCGCGTGCGCGCCGGCCCAGGCGCCCGCGGAGCCGAAGCCCGGCTTGTCCGGGTACTCGCTGTGCACCTCGGGCCAGTGCAGCGCCTGCGTGGGGTTGAGCCCGAGGTAGTCGGCGTGCGCGCGGCAGCCTGCGGCGAGCGTCGTGTCGAGTTCGACCGGCGCGATCTTGAGCGCTGCCGGCAGCACCTTCGCGCGCAGCGCGTTGAGCGCCGTGCGCAGCTCCTCGCCCGGCCCGCCGGCCCCGGCGCCGGCCGCGGCGCTCTGCTTGCCGAGCTTGGCGCACAGGCTCGGCTCCTCGCGCACGACCCAGCCGCGCCAGTTCGACTCCAGGCTCTGCTCGTTCTCGCCCAGCGCGCGCAGGTAGGTCGGATAGGCCTTGGCGGTGATCGTCTCCATCAGCTGGCTGATCAGCGGCCGCAGCTCGCCGCGCTCCTGCCAGTACTCGACCATCGAAGTGCACTTGAGCAGCTCCTCGCCCGAGAGCTTGCCGAAGAAGTCGACCACGCAGCGCGCGAAGGGCGGGTCCTCGTGGCGCCGCACCATCCAGCTCATCCACGAGCGCGCGCCCGGCAGTCCGGCCTTGGCGACCTCCAGGCGCTTGTCGCGCTCCTTCTGCTCGTCGGCCGTGGGCTTGATGTAGGTCTGGCCCCAGTCGTGCGGGTCGGTCCTCCAGCTGAAGCCCGGCAGCGGCGTGCCCAGATACGCCTGGCAGACGAACGAGAGGTGCCCGGCCTTGAGCGCCGACATCGGCCCGTCCTGGATCGGCGAGAGCCAGCACAGGATCGCGGCCTCGTTCTCCGCCTCGCTGGGCGCGTAGCTCACGCCGTTGCCGCGCCGGTCGAGGAAACCGACCAGGCTCTTCGACTGGTCGAAGGTCTGCTGGTCGATCCACTGGTTCTCGAGCGCCTTCGCGAGCCCCTGGTCGTACTCCTTCTTCGAGTCCGTCAGCACCCAGACCGAGCGCGGCCGCGCGAACCAGCTCTCCGCCGGCAAGCCCTGCTCGCCGTCGACCAGGAAGGCCGAGACGGCGCAGGCGCGCAGCACCTCGGCCAGCACGCGCGCGCTGCGCTCGGGGCTCCAGGGCGTGTGGATTGCGATCCCGCCCCAGCGCGCGACGCTGCCCGGCCCGCCGTGCATCGCGACCAGGAGATCGTGCGTGCTCGTCTCGGTCGTGATCTCGGCCTCGTAGGAGTGCGCGCGCTGCAACACGTCGAGGATGCGCGTGCGCCGCGGCAACAGGGCCTGCTCCTCGGGCCGCAGCCAGCCGTCGGGCGTCGACTGCTGGCCCAGCGCGCGGTGCGCCTCCTCGTGCGTGTCGTCGAGGCGCAGCACCGTGCGCGCGACGCGCTCCGCTTCCTCGCCCTTCAGCGCCGGCAGCAGCGCGGCGAGTTCGTTCCCGGCCTGCTCGAGTTTGGCGACGACGTCGGGCAGCTCCTTGGCCTTCGTCTTCGCCGCCGCGAGCTCCTTCTCGCAGGCCGTGGTCAGCTTCGCCGCGCCGTCCTTCGCGTAGCCCAGCGCGCCCATCAGCGCCACGACCTCGCGGAACTCCTCGGCCCGCCCGCCCTTGGCGAGGCTGTGCGCGGCGGACTCAAGCGAGTTGAAGGTGGATGTCTCGACTTTGATCTCGGCTGCAGCGACGAGCAGCAGCGCGAGGAGGGGGGACGTGATCATCGCCGGCATTATCCGCTCGGGGGCTGGCGGCAACAGCAGGGGCTGGGGAAGATGTGGCGGTTCACCCTTAACCCGGAGGTTTGTGATGCGCTCTCTCCTGTTCCTGCTGCTGTTCGCGCCCACCGCTCTCGCCGATGTGCGCGTCGTGTCACCGGTCGGGCCCTACACGCAGATCCAGGACGCCGTCAACGCCGCGAACGACG
The DNA here is from genome assembly GCA_963829015.1 of uncultured Planctomycetota bacterium. Classification (GTDB taxonomy): domain Bacteria; phylum Planctomycetota; class UBA1135; order UBA1135; genus JADJLZ01. Next base: position 57,820 of record CAWHGR010000004.1, read on the forward strand.
GCGACCTGCTGCTGGTGAAGGCGGGCACGTACTCGGGCTTCGTCGTTCAAGCCAAGTCGCTGACCGTCGTCGGCGACGCGAACCCGCTGGTGACCGTGCAGGGGACCGTGACCGTGAGCGATCTCACACCCGGCCAGAATGTTGCCCTCGTCAGGCTCAAGGCTGTTGGCGCCACGACTGGCGGCGTGAGTGCCCCCCACGTCGGGCTCCACTCCAGCAACAACCTGGGCAGCGTGCGTTGCGAGAGCTGCTCCTTCTACGGGTCAAGCTGGGTCTCGCCGCACTACGACGGATACGACGCAGTTTGGATCGAGGGTTCCTCCGATGCGTCGCTGGTCGCCTGCAATGCTTATGGCGGCACCAGCTTCTACGAGTCCGCCGGTCTTCCTGTCTCCGCCGTCGGTGGTCGCGGCGCGACTTGCCAGTCCTCCACACTGACGATCTTCGATTGCACGATCGGGGGTGGAGTGGGAGCCGAATCGCTGTGGGGGATCAGCGGCGATGGAGGTACGGGGCTCCAGGCGAACGGGTGCACGATCTTCAGCTCCAACTCCACGATCCAGGGTGGACCAGGAGGGTGGGGTGACATCCAGTACGGTCCGACGCCGGGGAAAGGTGGCGCAGGTGCAGACATGGCCTCGGGCTCACTGATGCATGTACTGAGCTGTTCCCTGGTTGGCGGGCAGGACGGTGACTACGAGACGACAGGTCAGAGCGGACCTAGCTACAACGGCAGCACCTACGACTTCCTGGCTGGGACGTCGCGCACGCTGACGGTCGCAGCGAATCCTCTGCGCGAGCTGCAGTCGTTGAACCTCTCGTTCCACGGCGCGCCGGGCGAACAGGTCTTCCTGCTCGTCGGCCTCGAGACTGCGGTGCAGTGGGATCCGCTGCGTCTGGCCAACTTCCTGATCGCGCCGCCGCACTACCGCACGCTCTTCCTGGGCACGACGAACGCGGCCGGGGACCTCAGCGTGAGTCGCGTGTTCCCCGACCTCGGCGGAACGACGCAGTCGCGGACGTACTTCCTGCAGCCGCTCTTCAGCGGCGCGGGCGGGGCCCAGCAACTGGGCACGCCGGTGACCCTGGCGGTGCTCGATCAGGCGTTCTGAACAGCTTTCCAAAGGAGTCTTCCCATGCGCGCCGCTCTCGTCCTCTTCCTCCTCGCGCCCCTCGCCTCGGCCGATGTGCGCGTCGTTTCTCCGATCGGTCCCTACACGCAGATCCAGGACGCGGTCAACGCCGCGAACGACGGCGATCTGGTGCTGGTGAAAGGGGGCACGTACTCGGGCTTCCTCGTCCAAGCCAAGTCGCTGGCCATCGTCGGTGACGCGAACCCGCTGGTGATTGTGCAGGGGACCGTGACAGTCAGCGATCTCACATCCGGCCAGACTGTTTCCCTCATCCGGTTCCGAGCCAGTGGCGCCACGGCCGGCAGCGCGAGTGACCACTTCGGGTTCTACTCGAGCAACAACCAGGGCAGGGTGCGTTGCCAGGGATGCTCCTTCTATGGGGCAGCCGGCGTGGATGAGACGTACCCCGACGGGTCCGATGGAGTGCGGATCGACAACTCAGCCGATGTGTCGATGGTCGCCTGCAGTGTCTACGGCGGCATCAGTTTCTGGGAGTCCATCCGTCTCCCGATCCCTGCCATCGGTGGTCGCGGCGCGACCTGCCAGTCCTCCACAATGACGATCATCGATTCCACGATCTGGGGTGGAGAAGGAGCAGGGTCCCTGTGGGGGGTCAGCGGGGATGGCGGTACCGGGCTCCAAGCGATCGACTGCACGATCTTCAGCTCCAACTCCACAATCCAGGGTGGACCGGGAGGGTATGGTGTCTTCCAGTTCGGTCCCGTGCCTGGAAACGGCGGCGCAGGCGCCATCCTCTATCCCGTCTCCGTGATGCGCGTACTGAACTGCTCCCTCGTCGGCGGTCAGGACGGAGACTACGAGACGACGGGTCTGAGCGGCCCCGCCCACCTCGGCGCGACCTTTGACTTCCTGCCGGGCACCGAACGCACGCTGACGGTTGCAGCGAATCCTCTGCGCGAGCTGCAGTCCTTGAACCTCTCGTTCCACGGCGCGCCGGGCGAACAGGTCTTCCTGCTCGTCGGCCTCGAGACTGCGGTGCAGTGGGATCCGCTGCGTCTGGCCAACTTCCTGATCGCGCCGCCGCACTATCGCACGCTCTTCCTGGGCACGACGAACGCGGCCGGGGACCTCAGCGTGAGTCGGCCGTTCGGCGACCTCGGCGGAACGACGCAGTCGCGAATGTACTTCCTGCAGCCGCTCTTCAGCGGCGCGGGCGGGGCCCAGCAATTGGGCACGCCGGTCACCCTGGCGGTGCTCGATCAGGCGTTCTGACGCGCGCTCCTGGAGAGGCTCGGAGACCTAGCGTACACTCGCCCTTTCCTTGTCCGCTCCCGCCGGTGAACCACGCGCGGCCGGCCTCGCGCCGCGCAACGAAGGTCTGCCCGCTCCGCGGCGCGGCCTTCCAGCCCCGCTCGCGCGCGAGCTCGTCGATCGCTTCGTCAAGCCGGCGCTGGAGGAGGACCGCGGCGGCGGCGATCTTTCGTCCTTCCACGCCGTGCCCGAGAAGGCCCGCGCGCGCGCGAAGCTCGTCTCGAAGTCGGCGGGCGTGCTGGCGGGCCTCGCGGTCTTCGCGCGCACGTTCGAGCTCGTCGATCCGCGCGCCAAGGTCGAGCTGCTGGCGGAGGACGGCGCGCGCATCGGGTCGGGCCAGGAGCTCGCGCGCATCGAGGGCTCGGCGCGCGCGCTGCTGACGGCCGAGCGCACCGCGCTCAACTTCGTGCAGCGCATGTCGGGCATCGCCACGCTCACGTCGCGCTTCGTCGAACGCGCGGCCGCGGGCGGCACCGCGCGCGTGCTCGACACGCGCAAGACGACGCCCAACCTGCGCGCGCTGGAGAAGTACGCCGTGCGCTGCGGCGGCGGCGAGAACCACCGCTTCGGTCTGTACGACGAGGTGATGATCAAGGAGAACCACATCGAGCTGGCCGGCCGGCCGATCGCGGACGTGCTGCGCGGGATCCGCAAGGCGCTCGGGCCGCGCGTGCGCATCACCTGCGAGGCGCGCGACGAGGCCGAGGCGCGCGCGGGCGTCGCGGGCGGCGCGGACGTGGTGCTGCTCGACAACCTGAAGCCGGCGGAGCTGGCGCGCCTGTGCCCGCTGCTGCGCGAGCAGGCGCGCACGCTCGGACGCGACGTCGAGCTGGAGGCCTCGGGCGGGATCGACCTGGAGAGCGTGGCCGCGTTCTCGAAGAGCGGCGTCGACCGCATCTCGGTCGGGGCGCTGACGCACTCCGCACCCGCGCTGGACCTGGCACTGGACCTCGAGCCGCTCGCATGAACATCCGCGAGAGCCGCGAGAATCCGCACGAGCTGCGGCTGGACCTGCCTGCGGCGCACAGCGCCGAGCGCCTGGCGCGCGCGGTGATGCGCCAGTTCGTGCAGCACGAGGGTGTCGCCGCGAACGAGGTCGATGCGCTCGAGTTCGTGGCCAGCGAGCTGCTCTCCAACGCCGTCGACCACGGCGGCGGCCACTCGGCGATGGAGGAGAGCGACGCGCCGCCCAACGTGCGCGTGCAGTTCCACCTGCGTGTCGAGCCCGGCGGCTGGGAGATGCGCGTCTCCGACCAGGGCGGCGGCGATCCGCAGCGCGTGCAGGCGCTGATCGAGGATCCCGACCTGCCCGGCCTCGACGACGAGCGCGGGCGCGGCTTCTTCCTGCTGAAGTCGATGCTGGCCGATCTCAAGGTCGAGCGCAGCGAGGACGGCCAGGGCCTCGTGTTCATCGCGCGGCAGCGCCATGACCACGCCGGCTGAGCCGCTGCCGACGGCGGTGCGTGCGCTGCGCGCGGTCGGGCGCGCGCTGCTCACGCTCTCGCCCGCCACGCGCTGGATCCCGGCCGCGTGCTGGATGGCGCTGACGTTCATCCTCTCGATGCAGCAGTTCGGCGGCAGCGGACCGGAGGGCGCCGGGTGGGGCATCGCCTCGAACGGCTACCACTGCTTCGAGTACGGCGTGCTGGCGATCCTCCTGTGCCTCTTCGCGCCGCGCCAGCAGGGCTGGCCGAGGCTGCGCGCGCGAGAGACGGCCTGGATCGTGATCGCGGCGGGGCTGTACGGACTCTCCGACGAGATCCACCAGCACTTCGTGCCCTCGCGCAACTCCTCGGCCCTCGATCTGCTCTCGGACATCGTCGGCGCCTGGCTCGCGACGCGCGCGGTGGCGCGCGCGGGAGGCGTGGACTACGACACGCGGCGGCTGCAGCGCATCGTGGTGTTCGGAATCCCGCTCTGCATCGCCTGCGGCGCACTCGCCAACTGGGGCGCGGAATGGTTCCCGTGGGTGTCGTGGAACTGAGTGGGGGCGCGAACAGTGCGGCTCGACGCTCATCCATCCCCTTCCAGGAACTGGGGCAGATCACGTGCGCCGTGAAGGAAGCGGATGATCTCCAGGCCATCCCCATCCGCCTTGTAGAAGATCAGGTAGTTCGGGAATCCGCGCGGTGACCAGGAGCGGATCCCACGAGCCCGAGTCGACGGGAACTCGCTGAGTCTGCCAGCACTCGGATTCTCGAGCAGCAACTCGATGGCTCTCTCGACCGAGTTCAGGAGCCGCTCGGCCGCCTCCGGCGCGTCCTCGCCGATGTATGCGTAGGCTTCGCCGAGATCGCGCACGGCGATCGAGCGCCAAGTAACGCGTCCGCCCATGCGGACGAAACTACTGGGCCTTGCGTCGCTTGGCGAGTCGGGAGCGCAGCGTTTGGCGGAGCTTCGACCACTCCTTCGAGCCCATCTCGCGAACTGGGGAATCGAGGCCCTCGAGCACCTTCAACTCGAGTTCCTCCGCCTGGTGCGCCTTCTGGTCGGCGTGGATCAGGCGGCGGACGTACTCGCTCGGCGTGCTGCACCCCGAGGCCGCAGCCTTCAGCCTGACATAGTCCTTCTGCGATGCCGGCAGGGACACGTTCATGCTGGTGAGCTCCTTCTTGTCACGCATGCTCGAAGGATAGATCGGCTGGCAGATCCTGTCAACTTGTGGCAGGCGCGTGCTGGTGTGGGCCTCCCCTGTGCCGGTCGCGGGGGCGCGTTCCGTACAATCTCCGGGACGCATGGAGATCGACAACTACCAGAGTCCGCTCTCGTCGCGCTACGCCAGCGAGGCGATGCGCTTCAACTTCTCCGACAAGCGCCGCTTCACGACCTGGCGCAAGCTCTGGATCGCGCTGGCCGAGTGCGAGAAGGAGCTCGGCCTGCCGATCTCGGACGAGCAGGTGGCGCAGATGAAGGCCACGCAGGACGACCTCGACCTCGAGGCGGCCGCGCGCTACGAGCGCGAGCTGCGCCACGACGTGATGGCGCACATACACGCCTGGGGCGAGAAGTGTCCCAAGGCGCGGCCGATCATCCACCTCGGCGCGACCTCGTGCTACGTCACCGACAACGCCGACCTGATCGCGATGCGCGAGGGGCTGCGTTTGCTGCGCGCGCAGCTCGTCAGCCTGCTCGACGTGCTGGCGCGCTTCGCGAAGGAGCACCGTTCGCTGCCCACGCTGGGCTTCACGCACTTCCAGGCCGCGCAGGCGACCACCGTCGGCAAGCGCACCACGCTCTGGATCCAGGACTTCCTGGGCGACCTCGAGGACCTCGAGTTCGTCGAGCAGGGCCTGAAGTTCCGCGGCGTCAAGGGCACGACCGGCACGCAGGCCTCGTTCCTCGAGCTCTTCGACGGCGACCATGGCAAGGTGCGCGAGCTCGACCGGCGCGTGACGCAGCGCATGGGCTTCCAGCGCGCCTTCGGCGTCACCGGCCAGACCTATCCGCGCCAGGTCGATTTCCGCATCTGTCAGGTGCTCTCGTCGATCGCGCAGTCGGCGCACAAGTTCGCCACCGACCTGCGCCTCCTGGCGCACAAGAAGGAGCTCGAGGAGCCCTTCGAGAAGCAGCAGATCGGCTCCTCGGCGATGCCCTGGAAGCGCAACCCGATGCGCTCCGAGCGCATCTGCTCGCTCTCGCGGTTCGTGATCGAGGCGCTGGGCAACACGGCGCACACGGCGGCCAACCAGTGGCTCGAGCGCACGCTCGACGACTCGGCCAACCGGCGCATCGTGATCGCCGAGATGTTCCTCGCGACCGACGCGGTGCTCAACCTGTGCCTCAACGTGTCCGCGGGGCTGGTGGTCAACCCGCACGTGATCCGGCGCAACCTGGACGAGGAGCTGCCCTTCCTGGCCTCCGAGCAGCTGCTGATGGAGGCCGTCAAGGCCGGCGCCGACCGCCAGGACGTGCACGAGTCGATCCGCACGAAGAGCCACGAGGCGGCGCGCGCGATCAAGGACGGCCAGCCGAACCCGTTCCGGGAGCTGCTCGCCAGGGACCCGGTCCTGGGGCGCCTCGCGGGGCGGCTCGAGAGCCTGCTCGACGCCTCGCGCTACGTGGGGCGGGCGCCCGAGCAGGTGCTCGAGTTCCTCTCCGAGGAAGTCGAGCCTGTTCTGGCACGCCACAAGAGCCTCCTGGGAGCCCGCGGCGAGGTGCGCGTCTAGGATTCCGCGGAGCTTGCAAGCAGGGTTTGCGATTTTGTAGGATCCAGGCGGCTTCAGGCCCTGGCAGGGGCTGATCCGGCCTGCGTACGCAGCGCCTCGCGAGGGCGCGACGGACGGGCAGGGAACGCGCGGGTTCGCCCGTGCGTCCCGAGGCAGGCGGATTTCCCTGGTGGGCCCGATGTAACGATCGGACTACGAACCATTCGATAGAGGTAGTTCAGCCCCCGACTCCTCCGGCGCCGAGCTCCGCGTGACGTGTTGACCCAACCCGGCATTCCCAACCACTACTCGCTCTCGACGAGCTGCTACGGCGCGCGTCTGCGCACCATCGAGGACCAGGCCTTCGCCTCGGTCGCGATGGGCTTCCGGCGCATCGAGCTGGGCATCCTCGACGCGCCGGTGAAGCTCAACGGCTTCGAGGAGTCGCGCCGCGAGACGGGCATCACGGTGACCTCGGTGATCGCCGGCTGTCTCGATCCGCGCTCGGAGACGATGTCGGGCTCGAAGCTCGGCAGCCTGTCGGAGAACAATCGCGAGTGCGCGCTCAACTCGCTGCGGCGCCACGCCAAGCTGGCGCAGCGCTACGGCTGCCAGGTCGTGATCGTGCGCGGCTGCGAGCTCGAGGACAAACCGCTGCGCGAGGAGGCCGAGAAGCTGCAGGCGAAGCTGCACAAGGATCCGGCCGACGAGGCGCTGCGCACGAGCGCGCGCGAGTTCGTGCATCGCGTGCACAAGAAGAGCCACCGCCAGCTGGAGCACATCTGCCGCTCGCTGTTCGGGCTCCTGACCGAGTTCCCCGAGACGCGCATCGCGATCGAGGGCGGCTCGAGCCTGGTGGAGCTGTTCAACTTCGAGTCGGTCGGGCTGGTGCTGGCGGATCTCGCCAAGCACGGGCTGGGCTACTGGCACGACACGGGCCACATCCACCTGCGCGAGAAGCTCGGGCTCGAGGCGCAGGGCAAGTGGCTCGACTCGTACGCGAACCGGATGCTGGGCGTGCACCTGCAGGACGCCGCCGAAGGCCACTCGGAGATGCCGCCCGGCGCGGGCGAGGTGGACTTCAAGCTGGTGAAGGACTTCTTGCCGGCGAACGCCGAGCGCGTGCTGGAGATCAACTCGCGCCACGGCCGCGCGGAGATCCTGGCGGCGGTGCAGTTCCTGACGGACAAGGGCTTCTGATACGGAACCAGGCATTCTTCTCCCCGATTCGCCGCGGGATACGGAACCAGGCATTCTTCTCCCCGATTCGCCGCGGGCGGACGGGAGCTGAAGCGCCTGGGAGCGAATCGGAGAGAAGAATGCCTGGTTCCTACTTCGGCGCGCTGGCCTTCACCCAGGCGAGCCACTCGGCCTCGATCTCCGGTCCCTTGAGGCCCATGGCCTCGTAGAACTGCGGCGGCGAGCCCTTGCCGCGGTAGGTGTTGCGCAGGAACTCGAGGAAGCGCAGGCGGTACTTCTCGCCGGCCGAGCCGAGCAGGAAGTCGACGAAGGTGAAGGCCTGCGCGTAGTGTTCCTGTCCGAGTCCGCTGTCGTCGAAGGCCAGCGGTGCCGTGTTCAGGAGCTTCGTCAGCTTGATCGGCTCGCGCGCGTCGGTCTCGACGACCTTCTTGAACATCGCGCTGAACGGCACGGGGTCCCAGGCGGCGCGGCCGAGCTCGCCGTGCAGGTTCCAGCCGACCCAGGTCGAGAGCCCGGCCTCGATCCAGGCCGGGATCACGCCGTCGATCACGCGCTGGCGCGAGCCGCTGTTGCACAGGAGCGCGCGCGTGCCGTCCATCAGCATGCGCGCCCGGTCGACGCCCTTCTGGCCGTCGAGATAGATCACGTTGGCGCGCGGGTCGAACCAGGAGACGGCCGCCTTGGTGGGCGCCGAAAAGTTGCGCTTGCCGGTCTGCAGCTCGACCTTGATGCGCTCGACCACCTCGTAGGAGTGCAGCTCGCGCCCGAACTTCTGGAAGAAGGCCAGGTACAGGCACTCGAGGTCGAGCACGACGTCGATGGCTGGGGCCATCTGCCCGTCGGTCTTGAGCTCGAAGTGCGTGCTGGCGAGCTTCCAGGAGTTCTTCAGCTCGCGCGGCGCGAGCCACTCCTTGAGCGCGATCCAGCGCTCGTTTTCCTTCAGGCCCCAGACGCCCTCGCGCAGCTCGTGGCCGAGGTCCTTGTGGTACTGCTCGTTGTCGGGGAAGGCCAATACCAGGCGCCAGCGCAGCAGCGTCTCCTCGTCGGCGAGCTCGAGGCGCTGGCAGTTGTTGGCCGCGTCGTGGATCGCCTCCTCGTCGCCCGGTTTGCCCTTGAGCCAGCTCTCGATCATGTCGGACAGGTTCGAGGCGCGCGCGTCGACCTTGGCTACGTCCTTCATCGCATAGGTCGTGTCGCGCGTGCCCACGCGCAGCACCAGCTCGGCCTCGTCGCGGTAGACCACGATGCCCGCGAGCTTGGTGCCGTTCTGCAGCACGACCGCATCGGGCTTGCGCTTGACGTCGCCGTTGGAGGCCAGCGCGCAGGCGAGCAACACGGCGAACGGGAGGGGGGCCATGCCCAGGATAGTGCCCCCTCCCGCGCCGGTTTCCGAGTGCTGCGGTCCGTCAGGGCAGCCAGACGAGCGAGATCCCGCTGCTCACGTTCCAGCCGTCGCCGGTCGGGCCGGGACAGAACGAGGGCTGCGGATCGCGGTAGTACGCCTGGTAGCGGCGGGTCATGCCGGCCGAGAGCGGGTCGCCCAGCGCCGCCGAGCGCGCCGAGATCGACAGGTCGCCCGGCTGCGGCACGCTCACCGCGCCCCCCGAAGCGCTCCTCACGTACATGCGCTTCAGCGAGCCGCCGACGCAGCGCAGGCCGTCGCCGAAGTTCGTCGCCGCGATCTCGGCGTCGCCCTGCAGGAAGAGGCTTGGCGCGCTCGGCAGTTCACCCGAGGAGGTCAGCACCAGCGTGTCCAGCGCCAGGTAGGGCGCTCCGGCGCTCGCGAGCTGCGCGCCGCCCGTCGCGGCCGAGTTGTCGCAGCCGTGGCCGGCGAGGCCGAAGTTGGCGCAGGGGCAGGCGCCGCCCGAGCCATCGCCGAAGCAGTAGCTCTCGCCCGGCTGATCGAGATCCCGGACGAAGCTGTCCCAGACGTTGTTGGTGTCGTTGCTGACGAGGTTGCTGGCGCGGCTGGCGAAGGCCACGTGCAGCCCATCGGGCGAGATCGCCGCGTAGTCGCTCTGGAAGTTCGTCGGCGAACCCGAGTAGCCCAGGCTCATGCGCGTGGTCGTGTTCAGCACGGTGTCGCGCACGAACACGTCCGTGAACGCGTTCACGTCGGGCGGCACGAGGTTGGTGGCGTCGCTGCTGAACGAGACGTAGCGTCCGTCGGCCGAGGTGCACGGCCACCACGAGCCGCCGTCGGCCTGCGCCCCGCCGGAATCGAGGCTGATGCGCGCGAGCGTCGCATTCTGCATGTCGTAGAGGAAGATGTCCGAGGCCGCGTTCGTGTCGTTCGGCACCAGGTTCGAGGCCATGCCGTTGAACGCGATCCAGAGGCCGTCGCCGGAGATCGCAGGCACTGCGACCCAGTCGTTGGGTTCGGCTCCGCCCGCGCCCAGGCTGGCGCGCGTCGTCAGGCCCGCCTGCGTGTCGTAGACGAAGATGTCCAGGTTCGAGTTCGTGTCCCCGGGCACGATGTTGACGGCGTAACTGTCGTAGGCGACGTAGCGCCCGTCGGCCGAGAGCACCGGGACCCAGCTGCCGCAGCCGGCTGGGACGCAGGCGTCCGACTGGCCACCCGTGTAGCTGTTGCTGATGCGCGTCGTGACGCCGGTCTGCAGGTCGTGCACGAACACGTCGACGGCGCCGTTGGTGTCGGGCAGCACCAGGTTGGTCGCGTCGCTGGCGAAGGCCACGTAGTGCCCGTCGGCCGACAGCGAGGGCTCGTAGCTCGAGCCGTTGGCCTGACTGCCGGCAGAGTCCACGCTGACACGCGACGTCACTCCGGTCTGGTTGTCGTGGACGAAGATGTCCAGGAAACCATTGCTGTCGCCAGTCACGAGGTTGTTCGCCATGCTGGCGAACGTGACGAAGCGCCCGTCGGCCGAGATCGAGACCCCGTTCTCGCCGCTGCCACCGTTGCCTTGCGCGCCGTTCGAGTCGACGCTGATGCGCGTCGTCGTTCCGGCCACGCGGTCGCGCAAGAACACGTCGAGGGCCGCGTTCGTGTCGGCCGTGACGAGATTCGGGGCTGAGCTCGCGAACACGGCGTAACGGCCGTCGCTCGAGAGGGCCTGGCCCTTGAAGGTGTAACCGCTCAGGCCCATGCCCTGCGCGCCGGAGCTGCTGATGCTGACGCGCTCGTTGACTTGTGCCGCCGCGAGGGCGGCGAGGAATGTGGACGAAACCGCCGTCCAACCGATGCGCTGGATGGGAATCATGGATCTCTCCTTCGTGCGCGGAACGACCAGCCGGGACTCAACGATCGGGGTGCGAGCCCCGATCCTGGTCGGCCTCCGCCATGTCTCTCTCCTTGGGATCCGCAGTCGTTGAGCTGCGGCGGCCCGCGCCCGTTGCGCCAGGGCGAGCCGGATGGAAGCTACCCCCGTGGGTCGAATCCCGCCAGGGGCGCCGCTCGCGCGGCCCCGCGCACCCGCGGAGCGAATGCGAAAAACCGTGCCTGCAGCGGGAGCAGAAGGGGAAATCGCGTCCTGGTCCGCACTCCTTTCCTGCCTTCGACATCGTCATCCCCGGGAGGCCCGGGAGGGGGGCTGGCCGCGATAGGATTCTGCCTATGCTCATTACCGCACCGCGCCTGCTCGTCGTCGCCGGCCACGATCCCAGCGGAGCTGGGGTGGACGCCGACCGCCAGGCCCTCGAGGGCCTCAATATCTCCGCCCGCTTCGTCGTGACCGCCTGGACCGAACAGGACGCGAGCGGCGTGCAGGCCCTCGGCGCGCGCGGCGCAGGCAGCTGGATCCCCGAGGCACGCATCGAGCTGCCGGTCTGCGCGATCAAGTTCGGCCTGCTGCCCGGTCGCGAGGACCTGCAGGCCGCCAGCTTCCTCGTGCGCGAGGCTCGCGCCCGCGCGCCCGGCAAGGTCTGGGCCGTCGTCGACCCGGTGCTCAGCGCTTCGAGCGGCGGCCGCTTCCTCAGCCCCGACGTCGCGCGCGACTACCTGCGCACGCTCGTCCCGGCCGACGTGATCCTCACGCCCAACCTGGACGAGCTGGCCGAGCTCTCCGGCGTGCAGCTGGCCCGCCTCGTGCGCGACCCCGCCGCGCGTGTCGCGGCCGGACGCTCGCTGCTCGAGAAGGGTGCAGCGGCCGTGATCGTCAAGGGCGGCCACGGAGACGAGGACCCCGCGCGCGACCTCCTGCTCGAGCCCGGCAAGAGCGATTTCTGGATGCAGCACCCGCGCATCCAGGGCGGGAAGGTGCGCGGCTCCGGCTGCCGCTTCGCGACGCGCCTGGCGGCCCGCCTGGCGCTCGGCGACGAGCTCGCGAAGGCCGTGCGGGACGCGTCGGCCCACGTCTTTGGGCAGCTCGAGCTGGCCGCCAAGGGTGCGTAGGCGCCGGGGCTTGCCTTTGCAGGAGAGGAAGATATCCTGCCACGCCCCCGGTGCAGGTTTCCTGCACCACTTGCGGCTGTAGCTCAGTGGTAGAGCGCCACCTTGCCAAGGTGGATGTCGAGGGTTCAAATCCCTTCAGCCGCTCCAACCCAACCCTGGATGGCGCCAGGGTTTGGCGAGATCCGCACCGCCCGACAACGTCTCGCGTTTCAGCCCGGACTACCGGCGATCAAGAGACTTCGAATGCTGCGCGCGGAACCTGCGATTGCCGGATGATGCTGAGCAGCGTGCCCGTCTTGATTTCGCGGTGATCGGGCACGGGTACCGTGATCGTGGTACCCGGCAGCTTGCGCTGCATGACTACGTGGCTGCCCCGCTGTCTGACCTCCCCGAACCCGTGCGCCTCGAGGATCTTGCAGACCTCGCGTCCGCTGAGGCGCCGCAGCTTAGGCAACCTTGACCTCGACGCTGGTGACGAACACCTCGCCGTGGGCGCGTGTGCGAATCTCCTCGGGCGAGGCGGTCTCGAAGAAGAGCTCGATCGCTTCGACGAGGTTCGTGCGCGCCTCCTCGACCGTGGGGCCCTGACTCGCGATCTCGAGCTCGGGGCAGAGCGCGACGAAAGCGTCGCCTTCGCGTTCGATGAAGGCCGTGTACTGGCGGGTCTTTCCCATGGGTTGGTCTCGTTGGAACGAGTCTAGGCTGGAGTTGCCGATTCTGGCAAACGTGGTCGGAACTACCGCGACAACTCGACACGGATCGCCCCGGAAGGCGACGACTTGCGCGCGCATCGATTGGCCGTATCCTGCCCGCGGACAAGCACTTCTTCGAGCCAGGCAGGCCGTGATTGCCAGGGTGGATGTCGAGGGTTCAAATCCCTTCAGCCGCTCCATCTTCCGCCGCATTCTCGGCCGCACGCTAGGATGATCCGGCCGGCAATCTCCCAGCCTGCCGGTCCGCATGCTTTTCCCGCTCGCGCTCGGCCTTCTGCTCCAGGTCCCTGCTTCCGCTCCGCAGGCCGCGCCGCAGGAGCGTCTGCAGTGTGGCGACGTGCGCACGCTCGAGTTCGCCGCGCCGGCAGAGGGTGAATCCGCCGCTCCGACCGCGCAGCACTTCGGGATCAGCGTGGACTCCCTGACGCGGATCTGGGTCTGGTGCGAGCACGGGGTCACGCTGCGGCTGGAAGACACGGCGGGCAAGGTGCTGTTCGAGGACGACGGGGGAGCGCTCGGGCGCAGTCCCTGCATCTTTCTGGAGCTCCGGCCCGGGCCGACCGCGGTGGTGCGCGCGAGCCTGCGCGTTGGTGCGGCTCCCGGGCGCTTCGAATTGAACGTGCGCTGCTCGCGCGAGAGCACGGAGCTGCGTGCGGCGCTGGTCAAGGGCAAGTCGGCACTCGCGTCCGCGCGCGAGAAGGGCGCGAGCGCTGCGCTGCGCGCAAGCGTGCTCGCGGGGTTGCGCACGGAGCTCGACGGCCTGTTCTCGATTGCGGGGGCGGACGAGAGCTGGGAATGCGCCGCCTTGGCCATGGAGTTCGGCAAGCTGGCCTGGGGACTCGAGGATCCGAGGCTCGCTCTGGATGCCTGCGAGCACTGTCGTGGCGTGCGCGCGCGGCTCCAGCCGGAGGATAACGTCGAACGCCTCGACGCGGAGCGCTGCGTGGGCATGGCGCGCGGCCAGCTCGGCGATGGCGCGGGGTCCGTCGAACTGCTCGAGCACGTGCTGAAGGTCCGCGAGCGCAGCGCGGCGCCAGTGGATGCGGACTTGCAGGCCGCGCGCCAGGACCTGGCGGTGGCTCTGTCGAAGGCCGGGAAGCGCGAACGCGCCTGCACCCTGATGCGCGAGGCTCTCGCCGCCTGCGAGGGCGCGCCCGGGCAGCCCGGCCTGCGCCTTGCGCGCCTCAATCTGGCCTACACGCTGCGCGACAGTGACGATCTGCCCGGCGCGCGCGCGCTGTTCGAGCAGGTGCTCGAAGCGCAGGCGCAAACGCTCCCCGAGGAGAGCGCCGAGGCACTGCAGGTGCGCTGGGACCTGGCCTACGCGCTGCGCGATCTGGGTGATCGGGCGGCGGCCCGCGCCGAGCTCGAAAGGATCCTCGAGATCACGCTGCGCGCGCATGCTGACGATGGGCCCGAGGTGCAGCTCGCGCGCATCGAAGTCGCGAGCACGCTGTGCGAGCTGGGCGAGCTGGAACCCGCACGCGTGCTGCAGGAGCAGGCGCTGGCCAGCGCGCTGCGCGGCCAGCCCGAGGACTCGCCCTTCGTGCAGCGCGCCCGTGCGGACCTGGCGGTGACGCTCAAGCGCCAGGGGCAGGACGAGCGCGCCCGCGCGCTCGAGGAGCAGGTGCTGGACGTTCGCGAGCGCACGCTGCCCGAGGGACACCCGGACCTGCTCAACGCGCGCATGAGCTTCGCGAACTCGCTGGCCGCGCAGGGCGAGCTGGGTCGTGCGCGTTCGCTGCTCGAGAAGGTCGAGGCGCAGATGGCGCTCCGGTCGCCCCCCGATCCGCTCGCGCTCGCCCGCGTGCGCGGAAACCTGGCCGCGGTCCTGGCGCAGCTCGGGGAAACGCAAGCCGCGCTACAGCTCGGGCGCCAGGTGCTCGAGGTGTTCCTGGGCCTGTTCCCGGAGGATAGCCCCGACGTGCAGATGGCGCGCCAGAACCTGGCGGCGTCGCTGATGGAGGCCGGGGAGCTCGCCTCCGCGCGCACCCTGTTCGAGAAGGTGCTCGAGGTCAAGCTGCGTCGGCTGCCCGAGGACGATCTCGAGGTGCAGGCCGCGCGCGTGAACCTGGCCAACGCACTGACCGAGCTCGGCGACTTCGGGGGCGCGCGGCTGCTGCAGCTGCAGGCGCTGGAGGTCTACCGCCGCGTGCTGCCCGCCGGGCACAGCCTCGTGCTCACCGGCACGGAGAACCTGGCCGTCACCGAGGTGCACATGAAAGAGTTCGCGAGCGCGCGCGAGCACCTGGAGCTGGTGCTCAAGGGGCGCGAGGCCACGCTCACCCCGGACGATCCAGGATTGCAGTCGGTGCGCATGAACCTCTCCGTGGCTCTGTCCGAGCTCGGCGAGCATGCGCGCGCCAGGGAGCTGCTCGAGCAGGCTCTCGCGGCGCGCACGCGCATGCTGGGCGCGGACAGTCAGCAGGTGCAGGACCTGCGTCTAAACCTGGCGCAGGTGATCGAGCTGCAGGGCGACCACGACGGCGCGCTGGCGCTGCGCGAACAGGCGCTCTCCGGGCTTGCGCGGATCCTTCCGGACGACTCGCCGGACGTGCAGTCGGCGCGGCAGGCGTTGATCTACGATTGCCTGCGCGCCAAGCGCAGCGAGCGCGCCCAGGAGCTCCTGCACGCGTTGGTCGAAGCGCTGCGCCGCTCGTGGGACACGGCCGCTCTCTCGGCCGCCCCGCGCGAGGTCGGCGCGCGTGTCGAGCGCGACCTGCCCCTGCTGGACTGCGTGCTGAGCTGCGCCGCGCAGCCCGGGCCGGCGCAGGCGCAGGCCGCCGCCGTCGGCTTCGAGTGCGTCGAGACGCTGCGCTGTGCGGACCTGGTCTCGAGCGCGCTGCTCTCCGTCTCCGCGCGCGACGAGAACCTGCGCGCGCGGCGCGCGCGGCTGACGCAGGCCTCCGAACAGCTGGCGCAGGGATTGCGCCGTTCGGCGCCCGAGAACGAACTGCAGGAGCTCACGCGCGAGCGCGATGCGGCGCAATCCGCCTGGGTCGAGCTGATCGCCGCGCGACCCGAGGCCGGCGCGTTCCTGAAACGGCCCGCGCTGGCCGATCTCGCCGCCGCGCTGGGCAAGGATCGCGCGCTCGTCTGCTTCTGGCGCTACCACCTCGAAGGAGCCGGCGCGCACATGAACGCCTTCGTGCTGCGCGGCGGCGGCCAGCTCGCCTCGATCGATCTCGGCCCCGTGGAGCCCGTGCGCCAGGCAATCGAGGACTGGCGCGCGCAGCTTTCCGTGCCGCTCGAGCGTGGCCGGCCCCTCGCGCAGCAGGCCGATGCGGAACAAGGCGCGCGCGCGAGTGGCGAGCGACTGCGCGCGCTCGTCTTCGATCCGCTGCGCGCGGCCCTGGGCGACGCGCGCACGCTCGTGTTCGTGCTCGACGACTGGCTGCATGCCGTGCCGCTCGATGCGCTGCCGTTCGAGAACGGGCTGCTCGGCGAGCGCTATGCGATGCAGCTGCGCGCCAGCGCGCGGGAACTCGTCTGGCCCGTGCGCGAGCCGCCCGCGAGCGGTGACTTGCTGGCGCTCGGTGGCGCGAGCTTCAATTCGCGGCCGCAGGATCCCACAGCTCCACTCGAGGCTTCGGCCACGCGACCCGACGAGCCGCAGATCGCGGCAGGGCCACGCCCGCCCGAGCTGCGCGGTTCCGGCATGGAGCTCGGTTTCGGGCCGCTGAGCCACTCCTCGGAGGAGGTGCGCAGCCTGGGCGAGCTCTACACCGAGGTCTTCGGGCGGCAGGCCGTGGTGCTCGAGAAGCGCGCCGCCTCGCGGCCGGAGCTCGAGCAGCGCGCGAGCTCGACGCGCTTCCTGCACGTCGCGACGCACGCCTGGTACGCGCCGGAGTCGGTGCCCTCGAGCGGCGACGCGAACACGGGCGGGCAGTCGGAACTGGTGCGCGGACTCTCGCCCATGCTGCTGTGCGGTCTGGCGCTGGCCGGCGCAAACCTCCCGCCGGACCAGCTGGGGAAGGTCAGCGGTGTCGTCACGGCCGAGGAGATCGCCAGTTGGGATCTCTCCGGCTGCGAGCTTGCGGTGCTGAGCGCCTGCCAGACTCACGTCGGAGTGCAGCGCGCGGGCCAGGGCCTGGCGAGCCTGCAGAAAGCGCTCCAACTCGCCGGCGCGCGCAGCGTGATCACGAGCCTTTGGCGCGTTCCGGACGAGGCCACGAAGGAGCTGATGCTCGACTTCTACCGCCGGTTCTGGGTGCAGAAGAAGCCCAAGGATCGCGCGCTGTGGGAAGCGAAGATGGCCATCCGCGCGGCGAAGGACGAGCAGGGCCGGCCGCGGTATGCCACGCACGACTGGGCGGGCTGGGTGCTGACGGGGGATCCGCACTGAACATCAGGCGCTCTGGATCCGAACGGCGAGGCAGTCGGACGAGCCGGGCCACACGCTGGCACTCCCCGGCTGGAGCCAGAAGCTCTCGCCGCTCGCGAAGAGGTGCAGCAGGACGTGTTCTTCCCGTGCGGCCGCTAGCTCTCGTCGTGTCCCCGCACTCCACACCTCGACCTCCGCGCGCACGACAGCGCGGCGGCAGAGCACGTTGAAGTCCGCGACGCGGCCGGCGACGAGCTCGGCCTGCGTGGGCCAGTCGCCGGAGAAGCGGTAGGGGACGAGGCGCTCGAGCTTGGCGCGCGGTGCGAGCGCGCCGTGATCGAGCACGAGGCCGGCACCCTCGGTCACGACCAGCACGCGCTCGAAGCCGGGGAAGGGGGAGAAGGGGCCGTTCTCCTCGACCGCGGCCTTGGAGATGCGCCAGTCGAAGTCGCCGCGCTCGAAGCTCGAGCCCGGCGGCCAGAGCGCGAGCTCGTCGGTGAAACCGCGGCCGTTCTTCCAGGGCACGCGGCGGGCGTCGGCGGGGTGGAGGTGCAGGACTTCGCTCACGCTGGGCAGTTTGCCACGCGGACGGTGGACGCTACCATCGCGTGCGCTTGCCGCGCGTGCTCTCCGAGCTTCCCGTCGTGGACGGTTTCCGCATGCGCGGGGAGTCGGTCTCGCGTCTCGAGACCTTCGTCGACGCGGCCTTCGCCTTCGCGGTGACGCTGATGGTGATCTCGAGCAGCGGAATCCCGAAGTCGACGGCCGAGTTGGTGGATGCGTTGCACAGGGCGCCGACGATGGCGGTCTGCTTCCTGATCATGATGATCTTCTGGAGCAGCCACAATCGCTGGAGCCGGCGCTTCGGGCTCGAGACGGCGCGCACGACAGGGCTGAGCCTCGCGCTCGTGCTGGGCGTGCTGCTCTGGGTCTATCCGCAGCGCATCGTCCTGAGCTGCGCGCTGAGCTTCATGACGGCGAAGTGGGTGCCGCCTGACGTGCACCTCGAGACCGTGGGCGAGCTGCAGGACCTGTTCCTGATCTACGGCCTGGGCTTCGGCCTCTTGAGCGCGATCCTGCTGCAGCTCGACCGCGAGGCGCTCGCGGCTGCTGACGAGCTGAGCCTCGATTCGTTCGAGCGGCTCGAGACGCGACGCGATCTCGGCTCGCACGTGATCCTGCTCGCGGCCGCGCTGCTGTCGATCGGCCTGAGCTTCCTCGCGCGCACGCAGGACAACTGGCTCGTTCCGGTCCCCGGCTTCTCCTACATGCTGATCGGCCCGGCGATGCACTTCCACCACGCGCGCTTCCACAAGTTGCGCAAGGCGCTCCCGCCGCGGCTCTTCTGATCAGGCTTGCGCCTTGCGCCGCGGGCCGAGCTCCGCGACGAGGTTGCCCGCGAGCAGCAATCCGCCGCCGACCCACAGCCAGCTCGTGAGCACGTCGTGGCCGCGCCAGACGCCGAAGACCATGGCCCAGATCGGCTCGACGGCGTAGACGATCGCCGCGCGCAGCGGGTCGATGCGCTTCTGGAAGAGGTTCATCAGCGAGAGCGCGATCACCGTGGCGAAGATCGCGCCCAGCACCAGCGGCTCGAGCCAGGCGCGCGAGCTCATCAGCTCCCGCAGGTGCTGCGCATCCGAGCCCGCGCCGCCGAGCTGCACGGCGCCGA
Organism: uncultured Planctomycetota bacterium; assembly: GCA_963829015.1. Classification (GTDB taxonomy): domain Bacteria; phylum Planctomycetota; class UBA1135; order UBA1135; genus JADJLZ01. The sequence goes on from CAWHGR010000004.1 coordinate 76,630, forward strand.
GCGTCAGCGCCGAGAAGAGCGTGACCCAGACGAAGGTCGTCAGCGTCGCCGCCAGCGCGTCGCTCGCGCGCGTGACCTTGTCGGTGGCGAGGATGTGCACGGCGAAGATCACGGCGCTCACGACCGTCAGCAGCTCGCCCGTGCGCAGGTCGAGCTGCGGCCGGCCGCGGATCAGGCCCGCGCCCAGCGTCGCCAGCAGCGCGCCTGCGAGCAGCGCGAAGCCGGGCCGCGCGCGCACGTTCCAGGCGGTGATCGCGGCGGTGAAGAGCACGTACAGGCTGGTCAGGAAGGCCGAGACCGCGGGCGTGATCTCTTCCAGGCCGAGCATCTGCACCAGGAAGCCGGCGTAGAGCAGCGCGCCCAGCACGAAGCCGCCGCGCCAGGCGGCACCGTCGGCCTGCGCGCGCGCGCGCGGAACGAGCGCCATCACCAGCGCCGCCAGGCCGAAGCGCAGGCCCATGTAGAGCGCGATCGTCTCGGTCGCGTGGCCCGGTCCGAGTGTTCCGCGCGCGGCGTCCTGCGCCTCCTTCATCCAGCTGAACGTGATGCCCCAGATCACGGTCACGACGCTCAGCGCGCCGAGGGCGAGCCAGGAACGGCCCGGAGTGCGTGATTCCGCGGACATGGGGCAGCGAGGCTAGCGGGGAGCTTCGTCCGCGCAAGTTCCGCCCCTTCATTCCTGCTACCCTGTGCGCCAGCGGAGTCCCCGTCCGGAAATCGCCATGAGAACCCACGCCGTTTCGCGCCTCTTCCTGCTCGCCTCGCTGGTCCCGTTCCTCGCCTCCGGCTGCGCCACCGACAAGCAGGTGCGCTCGCAGGCCGACTCGACGCACGCGCAGCTCGAGCCGGCCGTGATGAAGGACGCCGAGCTCTCCGGCTACCTGCAGCAGCTCGGCGCGCGCGTCGCCGCGGCAGCCCAGGAAGCCGACAAGCAGCACGTCGGCCCGAAGACGCACTTCAAGGAGGACAACTCCTGGATGTTCTCGACCGACGAGTTCCACCTCGTGAACTCCGAGCAGCTCAACGCCTTCACCACCGGCGGCTCGCACATGTACGTCTACGCGCAGCTGATGCAGACCTGCCGCAGCGAGGACGAGCTCGCGGCCGTCGTGAGCCACGAGTTCGCGCACGTCTACTGCCGCCACGTGCAGAAGGGCATGGACCGCCAGATGTGGACGCTGGGCGGCGCGGCGGTGCTGGGCGCGGCCGGCTACGCGGCCGGCGGCAAGGAGCACGGCACCGAGTACGCGACCTACGGCCTCGCGCTGGGCATGGTCGCGGGCAACTTCCTCGGCCTGGGCTTCACGCGCGACGACGAGGCGCAAGCCGACCAGTACGGCTTCGAGTTCTACGTGCGCGCCGGCTGGGACCCGCAGCACTTCGGCGACTTCTTCCAGCAGCTGATCGACAAGGGCTACGACAAGACGCCGGAGATCCAGAGCGACCACCCGAGCCTCACGAGCCGCGTGCAGGAGGCGCGCGAGCGTGCGTCACGGCTGCCCGCGGATTCCGCGAGCCTGCGCAAGCCGCCGATCGCGGACGCGGCGAGGTTCGAGCAGCTCAAGCAGCGCGCGGCGCAGGTGGCGAAGACCACCAAGAAGGAGAGCGAGCTCGGGAAGGCGCAGCTGCTCTTGCGCTCGGTCCCGAGCTGCCTCCTGGCGGTCGACACGCCCGAGCAGAAGGACGCGCAGGCGCAGCTGAAGGCCGCCTACGCGGCGGCGCAGGCCGCGACGCCGAAGAAGTAGCCGTACGGAACACGGCATTCTTCTCCCCGATTCGCCTCGACAGTGCCGGGCGGCCGTACCGCGCGCGAATCGGGGAGAAGAATGCCGTGTTCCGTATCGAATTCCAGTAACGCCGCCTGGAGCCGCGACAAGTCCTGGCGCCGAGCATGGACGGATCCCTCTCACTGACCTTCGCGCGCTGGCGCTCGAGCGGCAACCCGAGGTTGCTGGCCGAGGTCTTCGATCGCGCCTCGCCCGAGCTGCTGCGCGTCGCGATCCACCTCGTCGGCGAGGTCGGCGCGGCCGAGGACCTCGTGCAGGCGACGTTCCTGACGGCGATCGAGCGCGCCAAGGGCTTCGATGAGTCGCGCCGGCTCGAGCCCTGGCTCGCGGGCATCCTCGAGAACCACGCGCACGAGCTGGCGCGGCTCGCCGCGCGCTCGCCCGACCCCGAGCTGCTCGAACAGCGGCTCGAGAAGACGCCACTCGACGAGGCGCTCTCGCGCGAACTCTCCGCCGAGATCGCCGCCGCGATCGACCGGCTGCCCGAGCCCTACCGCCGCACCCTGCTCCTGCGCGTGCGCCACGGCCTCGCGCCGGCCGACATCGCGCACGTGCTCGGCGAGAGCCCGGGCGCCGTGCGCGTGCGACTGCACCGCGCGCTCGAACTGCTGCGCAAGCAACTGCCGAGCGGGCTCGCGCTCGGAGCCCTGTTCGCGCTCGAACCAGCCCGAGGGATGAGTGCCGTGAAGGGGGCCGTGCTCGCAGCCGGCGCCGGAGGAGTGCTCGTGATGAAGAAGGTGTTGCTCGCGGCAGCTGCGCTCGCGCTGATGCTGCTCGCGTGGTGGAAGTGGCCTGCTCCGACGCCCGAGGTCGCCGGCAAGGTCGAACCGAAGGTCGCAGCGGCCAAGTTGGACTCCCCGCAGGAGGAACTCTCGACGCCGGCCGCTGCAGAAGTCGCGCGGAAGGCGGCCGAGGTGAGCACAGCGCAACCCGTGTTCCACTTCCGCGGGCGCGTGGTCGACGGCGAGAGCGGCGCGCCGCTCGAAGGTGCCAGCATTCAGCTCTACCCCGCCCAGAGCGCGAAACTCGCGGAGCTGAAGCGACGTTACTCGGACGTGCTCGATCTCAACTGGAACGGTACCTGGGATGCGTCGCTGGGTTGGCCCTACCTCGCGGAGCCGCCGAGCGGCGCGCAGCGCGCGGGCCAGGAGCCGATGCGCGTGTGCGTCCCGCCGGATGCGGGGGCGAAGCCGATTGCGAGCGTGCGCAGCGCCGCCGACGGCGGATTCGATCTCGTCGAGTCCGACCCGCAAGGCTTCTTCGTCTGCGAGCGCGAGGGCTATGGGCCGCGCTTCGCCCCGATGAAGCGGGCCACGCGCAGCTTCGTCATCCGCGACGGGAAGGGGGCCTTCGAATCGGTGCCCCTCGAGTCGCTGCTCGTGCGCATGTACCCCGTGCGCGCCGTGCACGGCAGCATCATCGACGAGCAGGGCGAGCGTGTGCGCGAGCGGATCCGCCTGCGCTTCGAGGGCTACAAGGTCGAGGAGACCGAACCACTGCCCGTCGAGGATCCGCCCCGAGTCGGATCGTGGGCCGTCGAGACAGACGCCGAAGGCAACTTCGCGTTGGAAGTCGCCGCGCACCAGATCCAGGTCGAGGACCTCGATCCGCGCTGGTCGATCTGCCAGTCCGGGAAGCACCCGGACGACCACCAATCGTACGTCTACCCGTACTCATGGCTGGCCGCGGAGCTCGACCAGCCGATCCTGGTCGTCGTGCGCAGAACGCCCGTGCTCCGCGTTCGCGATCACGCGACGCACGAGCCGATCGAGGACCTCTTCGTCATCGCGCGCTCCAAAGCCTATGGCCAGCCGAGCTTCTCCGGCCGTTTCTTCGCGCCGAAAGGCGTGCTGCGGCTCTTGCGTGAGCAGGCCCTCTTCCACGATCCCTCGCCCGACGAGCGCGAGCACTGCGTGCTCTCCGTCGGGTCACCGGGCTACGCCTACGGCACGGTCGAGGCGCAGCCCGGGAGAATTGGGAAGGATGTGGAGATCGAGCTCTCACGCGGTGAGGTTCCTGTCAGCGAAGGCTCGCTTGTGCGCGCCGGCCATGGCGTGCCCGGTGTCCCGATCTCGATCACGGCAGACTCGCGCGAGGATTGGGCCCAGGACGACGACGGGCTGCTCGAGGCCTCGACGACGGACGAGCAGGGCCACTTCCGATTCCACCAGCCCCCGGGCTTCTACGTGCTGCACTACACGGTGAATGGCTTGTCGCGCGCCTCCGGGATGGAGCTGCCGCTCGCGAGCCCGCTCGTAATCGATCTCTCCGAGGGTGCGTCGATCCGCGTGCACGTGCGCGACTCGAATGGAGCGCCTGTGGTGAATCACCAGGTGCTCTTCTACTCGAAGTCGTCAGGCAGCCGGACGTTGCGCACCGACGCGAACGGGGACACGCTCTTCGAGGGAGTTGCCCCGGGGAGCTGCCAGGTCTGGCTCTCCTACTCCAAGGACGAACAAGGGGGATTCGCGGATTCCGTCCAGGAGTTCGAACTGGCCGACGGGCAGTCGAAGTCGCTCGAGCTCATTATCCCGCCGGACGAGCCGCGCTTCGCGCATCTGGCGGTCGCGGGCGAGAGCGACCTCACGAGCTGGCGCGCGCACGCCGTGTACAGCGACCCTCACGCGTGGCGCGAGGTCGAGGCCGACGGCCGCATCCCGATCGACATTCAGCACGGAGTCCAGTGGCTCGAGTTCGATCACGGCGGCGAGGCTCGCTGGCAGTTCGCGCTGCCGAAGGATCCGCCCGCCGATCTCGTCCTGCGCATCGACCCCGGCGGTCCAGCCTACGACGTCGAACTCGTCGACGCGGCGACACGCGCGCCGATCCGCGGTGTCGTGGTGGGCGCGCCGAAGGGCGCTGCGGACGGGCCGGGGCCTGTCGTCAGCGTGGCCACGGACGCGCAGGGAGTGGCGCACCTCACGGGACTCGCCTCCGCCTCGACTGAGATCCTCATTTACCTGCGCGGGCTTGGCATTCCGAAAGCCGACCCTCTGCTCTGGGACCACGGCTCGAGCGCGTGTGAATTCGAGCCCGCGCGACCCGCTGCGAACCCCGCCGTGCGTGTCACGATCGAACTCCCGAAGATCGAGGAGCAAGGGTTCAGCAGCCTCCCCGAGATGAAGCTCACCGGCGTCGTGCGCGCGGGCGGCCAGCCGCTCGGGGACTGCTGGGTCAACGGGATCGCGCTCGTCTCGCAAGCCGACGGCCTGCTGATGCTTCACCCGCCGGGCTCCAACGTACTGGTCAAGGCCGGCAGCCCTGGTTTCGAGCTGCGCATGCCGCTCACCGCGCGGGCGCGCCTCTCCGTCTGGGACAGCGCGGCCAACAAGCGTCTCGCCCCGATCGAGTGGGAGCCCACCCCCGGGCTCCTCGAACAACAGCGCGACTTCGATTTCTGACGCGGCTCCGCCTCAGCGGTTCTTCGCGTACCACTCCGCGTTGATCTTCGTGTACGCGACCCACTTCTCGGGCAGCTCGGCCTCGTCGAAGATCGCGTCCACCGGGCACTCCGGCACGCAGGCGCCGCAGTCGATGCACTCATCGGGGTTGATGTAGAGCATCTCGGACGTGGCGAAGTCCGCTTCGTTCTTGGTCGGGTGGATGCAGTCCACCGGGCAGACTTCGACGCAGGCGGTGTCCTTGGTGCCCTTGCAGGGCTCGGCGATCACGTAGGTCATGGAGGGGGTCCTCGGGGCTGCTTGGTACGCGTGGTCCGGCCGCGAAGTGGGTCGCCATGGTAGGGGACGAGCCCGGATTTGCAACCCTCCCCGGCGGGCTGCGCAGAGATGCGAATTCGGCGGCGGGCAGGTGCGAAAAGCGCACACTCGCTGGCCCTGGCCTGCGGAGGTTACCCTAGCCGGGCAGGGCGCTCCGGACCCCCGATGAGCTTCTTCCAGCTGACCGACGCGAGCGTGTTCGACCTGCCCCTCTCGATCTGGGGGCTGGTCGTGCTCGGGTATCTGCTGGGCTCGGTGCCCTTCGGCCTGGTGATCGCGAAGTGGATCAAGGGCATCGACCTGCGCACGTTCGGGAGCGGGAACATCGGCGCGACGAACGCGATGCGCGCCTGCGGCCGCGGCTGGGGCTACGTGGTGTTCGCGCTCGACTTCCTCAAGGGCTTCGGGCCGGTGCTGGCCTGCATCTGGCTGATCAGCCGGCCGGACCACCGGCTGCTGGCGCAGGTGCTCGTGGGCACGGCCTCGGTGCTCGGGCACTGCTACTCGGTCTACCTGCGCTTCGGCGGCGGCAAGGGTGTGGCGACGGGCTGCGGGGCGATCGTCGCGATCGCGCCGGTGGTGTTCCTCTGGGGCGGGATCGCCTGGGTGATCACGCGCGGGCTGACCGGCTGGTCGGGCCTGGCCTCGATCCTGATGGGCGTCACGTTCCCGCTGGCGGTCTGGATCGACGGCGGGCCGAAGCCGCTGCTCGTCGGGGCCTTCCTGCTCTGCTGCCTGATCCTGGTGCGCCACCGCTCGAACATCCGGCGCATGTGGAACGGAACCGAACCGCGCGCCGGCGAGAAGCACGCCGAGAAGCCCAAGGGATCGCCCACGGCGCGACAACATGGCTGAGCGCGCGCTGAAGCACGCCCTGGTCATCGGCGACGGGAGCTGGGGCACGACGCTGGCGCTGTTCCTGGCGCGCAACGGGATTCCCTGCACGCTCTGGAGCGCCTTTCCCGAGCACGCGGCCGAGATGCAGCAGAAGCGCGAGAACACGCGCTTCCTGCCCGGCCAGCACCTGCCCAGCGGGATCACGATCACGGCCGACCCGCACCGCGCGGCGGTCGGCGCGGACCTGGTGATCAGCGTGGTGCCGACGCAGTACCTGCGCGCGGTCGCGCAGCGCTTCGAGGATGCGATCTCGGGCAGCGTGCCGATCGTCAGCGCCACGAAGGGCCTGGAGATCGAGACCTTCAAGACGCCCAGCCAGATCCTGATCGAGGTGCTGGGCGAGCGGCCGATGTGCGTGCTCACCGGACCGAGCCACGCCGAGGAGGTCGTCGCGCTCAAGCCCGCGGCGGTGCTCGCGGCCAGCCTCGACCGCGCGCTGGCGCAGCGCGTGCAGGCGGCGCTCAGCTCGGCCAGCTTCCGCGTCTACACGCACGACGATCCCTACGGAGCGGAGCTCGCCGGCGCGCTCAAGAACGTGATCGCGATCGCGGCCGGCATCTGCGACGGGCTCGACCTGGGCGACAACGCCAAGGCGGCGCTGCTGACGCGCGGCATGGTCGAGATCGCGCGCTTCGGCCGCTCGCGCGGCGCGAGCTCGAAGACCTTCTTCGGCCTGGCGGGCATGGGCGACCTCGTCACGACCTGCTTCTCGCGCCACTCGCGCAACCGCGCGGTGGGCGAGGCGATCGGGCGCGGCGAGAAGCTCGAGCACATCCTCAGCGGCATGCGCATGGTGGCCGAGGGCGTCTGGACCGCCAAGGCGCTCTTCGGGCCCGAGGCCGACCTGGGCGAGACGCAGATGCCGATCGCCGAGCAGGTGCACGCCGTGCTCTTCGACGGCAAGGACCCGCGCGAGGCCGTGACCGACCTGATGAACCGCGCGCCGACGGCCGAGATGGACTCGCTGATGGAAGAGTTCGGGTGAGCCACCCGCTCGGATTCGTCCTCTTCCTGGTGCTGACGCTGGGCTGTCTCGCAGGCGCCGTCTCGAGCGGGCTGCGCGCCAAGCGCCGCGTGCACCTCGCCTGCGTGGCCGGTGCGCTGGCTTGCCTGGGCGTCACGATCTACCACGCTTTCGGCGTGGGCAAGCTCTACGACCTCGCCGCCGCGGGCTGGATCACGCCCGTGCACATGTGGATGGCGAAGATCGCCACGGCCTCGTACCTGCTGCCGGCGGCGAGCGGACTGCGCACGATCTTCCACCCGCCGACGCGCCGGCTGCACCGCAAGCTCGCTTTCGTCGTGCTCACGCTGACCGTGCTGACCGCGATCACCGGCACGTGGATGCTGCTCGCCTCGCCGCGCCTCGCGGGCTAGCTAGCTCTCGCGGATCACGCGCAGCGTCTTGATCACGATCGGCAGCGCGATCAGCGAGAGGTTCGCCAGCAGCGGCACGAGCGTGATCAGGATCCAGGCCGCCTTGGCGCGGATGGTCCAGATCGCGACCAGCAGGCCCGGCAGCGCGAACGCGCCGCCGACGAGCGCCGTCGCGCGCAAGGAAGGCGCGTGCTCCGGCGCGAAGCGCGCGAGGAAGACCTCGATCCACCAGGCGCCCCAGCCCAGGCTGGCGAGCGACATCGAGAGCATCCACGTGCGGTGCCTGCGGCGCACGACGACGGTGCGCATCTCGGCGAGTTTGCGCAGCGGGCGAGCCATGCGGCCGATTGTCCGCGCGCGCCGCCGCGGGCTCAAGCCGCTCCCGGTTTGACCTCCCGCGCGGGCCGCCGTATAACCTCCGTCCCAATTCACCGTGTCGGGGCGTGGCGCAGCCTGGCTAGCGCGCTTGCTTGGGGTGCAAGAGGTCGGAGGTTCAAATCCTCTCGCCCCGACCAATCTGCCGGCTTCGGGCTCCAGGCCGTTGAGCGGGGCCGCGGTCGGATGCAGAGTGTGGGACATGCTCCCCAGGCGGCGCGCAGGACTGGCTCGTGTCCTCGTGCTGCTCGTCTGCGCCGGCCTGGCGAGTTGCACGCTCTCACCTTACAGCAGCATGCGCTACCTGCCCGATCCGCCGAGCGAGCGCGTGCGCGCCCAGTTGGGACGGATCGGCGTGGTGTTCGAGGACACGTTGACTCCGCCGACCATCGAGTCTCCTCCCAGTGGAAGCGCCGCCGTCGGGATCGGGGCCGGGCAAGGGGCCCTGGCCACGATCGGCGCGGGAGTGGATTCCGGCTCGCCGCTCGGAGCTGCCATGGGCATCTTTCTCTCTCCGCTCGGCATGCTCGTGGGCGCGGTGTACGGCGCGACCGGCGCGGAGGGAGAGGCCGCCGCGGCGGCCGCGCGTACGCGCATCGAGGCCGCCTTCCAGGCCTGCCCTCCCGAACAGATGCTCTTGGAAGTGCTCCTTCGCCGGGCCGCGAGCGATGCGCGGCGCGAGTTGCGCGCGTTGGATGTGCGCTGGGAGCACCAATCCGCGCCCGCACGCCTCGAGGCCGCTCGCGCTGCCGGCTGCGACAGCGTGCTGATCCTGCGCATCGATGCGGTCGGCCTCGTGGCGCAGGAGCAGGACGTGAATCCGGCACTCGCCTTCGAGCTCTATGTGACCTGCCGGCTCCTGCGCGCGGCCGATGGCGCAGTGCTGCACGAGTTGCCGCTGCACTGGACAGGCGGCGGAGCGAACTTCGTGCGCTGGTCGGTCGGCGATGCCCGCGATGTCCGCGCGGCGCTCGCTGGAGCTGCCGAGGAAACCGCAGAGCGCATGGTGGACGAGCTCTTCCTGCTGCACCTCGGGCCGGAGACGAGCAGCGGGCCGGATCCCGTGGAGGCGCCGCATGCCGCGCGTTGATCACGCGCTCGCCCGCGCGCTCGCCTTGGGCTGGCTCGCTTGCTCCTGCTCGTCGATGTACCCGGGTCTCGCGCCGCTCGAGCCTTCGGTCAGGACGTTCCTGGGCATTCCCGCAGTCCACGAACCGACCGAGGTGAATACGCTCCGCCCCGACCTGCGCTGGAGCACGTTCGACCTCGAAGCTGCGCGCAGAGAGGATCCCTGGTACAGCGCCGTCGAGGAAGTGCGCTACGACCTGCGCGTCTGGAAGGCGGGACAGCCGGGCATCGTCGTCTACGAGCGTGCGCGGCTCGAGAGCTGCGAGCATCGGATCGAGATCGACCTGGAGCCCGGCACCGTCTATCGCTGGTCGGTCCGGCCGCGCTTCGCGCGCGCCGGCGAGACCCGGCTCGGTGAGTGGTCCTCGATCGTCGGCTGGTGGCGGCGCAATCCGTTCAACGCCCACCAGGGATTCCTGATCGAGACGCCGGAGCACTGAGAGTTGCTAAGGTTGTCCGCCGTCGTGATCCGCATTCCGCTCACCCTGCTGCTCGCGCTGCCGCTCAGCGTCCCGGCCTTCACGGCCTACTTCCGGCCCGATCCGGACGAGGGGCCGACGCGCGAGGCGGACGGCAGGCTCACGCACTGGAAGTCCTCGACGAAGCTCGAGTGGTTCGGGCGCCTCGCGGCGCCGGGCGAGCTCGCGCTCGAGTTCGTCGGTGCCGCAGAGGGGCACGCGAGCCTGCATCTGCGCGTGAGTTCGCAGGCGGATCCGAGCGTCGTCGAGACGCGCGAGCTCGCGGCCGGCAAGGCCAGCGTGCCGATCGCGAAGGAAGGCTACTACCGCATCGCGCTCGAGGGCTCGGGCGCGCTGCCCGACCTCTCCGCGCTCGTGCTCTCGGGTCCCGCGGCTGCGGGCGCGCACTTCTCGACCGTCGAGCGGCGCAACGCGGCCTCGGTGCACCTCGGATATCCGGTGCCGCAGGAGGTCGCGCGACGAGATCGAGTGGTTCACCATCGAGCTCGAGCCGCGCACGGACCCCGTGTACACCTACTACGAGGCCACCGGCTTCGAGCGCGGCTACTTCGGCATGCAGGTCAACGGCCCGAACGAGCGCCGGATCATCTTCTCGGTCTGGGATGCCGGGACCGAGGCCGTCGAGCGCAAGAAGGTCGCGGAGGAGGATCGCGTCAAGCTGCTGGCGAAGGGCGAGGGCGTCGTCGCCAGCGACTTCGGCAACGAGGGCACGGGCGGACACAGCCATCTCGTGCAGCCCTGGAAGCTCGGCGAGCGCTTTCGCTTCCTGCTCCACGCCGAGCCCGGCGAGGGCGCGCTGGCGGGCACGAGCACCTACACGGCCTGGTTCTGGTTCGCGGAGCAGAAGCAGTGGGGGCTGATCGCGAGCTTCCGCGCGCCACGCGACGGACGCTTCCTGCACGGGCTGTACTCGTTCAACGAGAACTTCGGCGGATCGAACGGCGACGAGCGGCGCGTGTGCGGCTTCGGCAACGGCTGGGTGCGCACGCACGCGGGCCGCTGGATCGCGCTCGACCAGGCGCGCTTCACGCACGACGGCCACGGCAAGGAGCAGCGCCTCGACCGCAGCGCCGGCGTGCTGGACGGCCGCTTCTATCTCGCCAACGGCGGCTTCGTCGACGACACGACGCCCGGGGCCGTGACGCACGCAGGCGACGTGTTGAAGCTCGAGAAGCCGGCGGGGGAGCACCCGTCCGATGCGGAGCTGCAGGCACTCGCGGCTGCGCAGCCGCGCTGAAGGATCTCAGCGCCGCAGGCTCTCTCCGGGCAACGGAATGCTCGCTCGGCCGATGAGCTGCAGCGGAGTTCCGCGATCCCGCGCGAGGCCCTCGTTCATGCTCGCCGCCCAGTCCGCGACGCTCGTCGCTTCCGCGAGCGTGCGCGCGGCGTGGTACGAGACGACGCCGCGCACGACCAGCTTGTCGCCGATGCGGAAGCCGGAGTTCTGCGCGCGGCACGTCAGCCGGTCCCGTCCCGCATCGTCCATCACGATGGCCACAGCGTTTGCCGGCACACGGCCGGCGAGCAGGTTCGTGTGTCACGAATCGGGCAGCAGCACGAGCTCGACGCCCGCGGGCAGCTTCAGGGCCGCGAAGACGTCCGTCCAGGCGATCCAGTCCTCGCGCTTCGTCTCCTCGGGCAGTCCGTCCTGGAACTGCAGCGCGGCCTCGGCCGTCGCCGCATCCTGCGAGGTCGGCGAGCCGTGACCGGTGTAGTAGAGGAACACGCTGCCCGACTTCCAGGATGCGATCTGGCGGCTCGCCGAATCGAGCAGCGCGACGAGGCGCGAGCGCGTGAGCGTGCCCTCGAGAGCCTGGATCTCGTTGGCCCGGTAGCCGCGCAGGCGCAGCGCCTCGCGCATGGCGTTCAAGTCGTCGTGCATCGCCGTCTCGCCCGGCCAGGGAGCGGCGACGAGCAGCGCGAGTCGCCTCTCGACCGGCGGATGCGCGGGCGAGGGTCGAGCGCAGGCCGCGCACACGAGCAGGGCGAGGGCAACGCAGAGGCCGCGGCGGGACACCGGCACCATGCTGTGGAGGATACAGGATGGCTCGCGCCGCAGCTCCGGTGTTAGGGTCTCCCAGGCCTGCCCATGACCCGCAGCCTGCTGATCCTCGCGCTCGCGCTCCCGCTCGCCTGCGCCGCGCCCGAGCTGCCGGAGAGCGACGCGCCCGTCGGTCCGCGCGCCGAGGGCGGGCACGTGCTGCCGACGCGCCAGGTGGTCGAGCCGGCCGGGAAGACGCTTGCATTCGACGGACGCCCGCTCGATCTCGTGCTCGCGCCCGACGGGCGCTTCGTGTTCGTCAAGGAGAAGACCAGCGTGCTCACGATCGACGCGCGGAACGACACGATCGCGAGCCGCTACACGCCGGAGAAGCTCGGCGCCTCGATGCACGGCATCGCGATCACGCGCGCGGGCGACAAGCTGTACTTCACGGGCACCGAGGATCAGCTGGTCGAGCTCGCGGTCGCGGCGGATGGCAGCCTGAGGGCTTCGCGCACGCTCGTGCTCCCGCAGGCCGAGGTCGGAGGCGATCCATACCCCTGCGGCCTCGCGCTCTCCGCGGACGAGTCGACGGCGTTCGTGTGCCTCTCGCGCGGCAATGCGCTCGCGCTCGTCGACCTGCGCGCGGGCAAGCTCACGGCGACGATCCCGGTCGGCATCGCGCCCTACGACGTCGTGCTCGCGCCCGACGGCCGCTGCGCCTACGTCTCGAACTTCGGCGGGCGGCGCGCGACGGCGGGGGACAGGACCTCGACGAGTTCGGGCACGCCGCTGGTGATCGACGAGCGCGGGATCGGCGCGAGCGGCACGATCAGCGTGGTCGACCTCGAGGCGCGCGCGAGCGTGGCCGAGATCGCCTGCGGCCTGCACCCCTCTGACCTCGAGCTCGCGCGCGACGGCGCGCGCCTGTACGTCGCCGCGGCGAACTCGGACGCGGTCTTCGTGATCGACACGCGCGAGCGGCGCATCCTGCGGGAGATCTGCGTCAAGCCCGATCCGAGCTTGCCCTTCGGCAGCATTGCCAATGCGCTCGCGCTTGCGCCGGACGAGAGCACGCTCTACGTCGCGAACGGGGGCAACAACGCCGTGGCCGTCGTGCGGCTAGCGGGCTCGGGCAGGGTGGCGGGCTTCATCCCGACCGGCGCGTTCCCGGGAGCGATCGCGCTCTGCGGCGAACGGCTCTTCGTCGCCAACGTGAAGGGCGAGGGCTCGCGCGCGACGAAGGAGGGACAGAAGGGCTGGCATTCGCCGAACGAGCGCGGCTCGGTCTCGTGCATCCCCGGCTTCGATCCGGCGACGCTGGCGCAGTGGACCGAGCGCGCGCTGCGCGATGCGCGCGTCCCGCAGGCGCTGCGCAGCGCGGCGGCGCGGGCCGGAACCGGCATGCCCTCGGCGATCGAGCACGTCGTCTACGTGCTCAAGGAGAACCGCACCTACGACCAGGTCTTCGGCGACCTCGCGCAGGCCAACGGCGACCCGAGCCTGTGCGTCTTCGGGCGCGAGGTGACGCCCAACCAGCACGCGCTGGCCGAGAGCTTCGTGCTGCTCGACAACTACTACTGCAACGGCGTCGTCTCGGCCGACGGCCACCAATGGGCCATGCAGGGCCTCGTCGTCGACTACCTCGAGAAGCAGTTCGGCGGCTGGACGCGCAGCTACGACCTCGGCACCGACGCGTTGACCTACGCGGCGAACGGCTTCCTCTGGGACGCGGTGCTGCTGCACGGCCTCTCGTTCCGCAACTACGGCGAGATGGACTTCGCGCGCATCGACGAGCCCAAGGGCACCTGGTTCGACGTGCAGCAGGCCGTGCGCGAGGGCAGGTTCAGGAGTTCGCGCGACATCTCGCCCGACACGCTCGCTGCGCTACTCGGCGCCCGACTACCCCGGCTGGAACATGAAGATCTCGGACCAGCTGCGCATCGACCGCTTCCTGGACGAGTTCCGCGGCATGGAGCAGAGCGGCGAGTTCCCGAGCTTCGTGATCGTCTACCTGCCGCAGGACCACACCTCGGGCCTGGACGAGAACTCGCCCACGCCGCGCGCGCACGTCGCGGACAACGACCTCGCGGTCGGGCGCCTGATCGAGGCGCTCTCGAAGAGCCGCTTCTGGGGCACGACCGCCGTCTTCGTCAACGAGGACGATCCGCAGAACGGCTGGGACCACGTCGACGGACACCGTTCGACCTGCCTCGTTGCGAGCCCCTGGGCGAAGCGCGGCGCCGTGCTGCACCGCTTCTACAACCAGAGCTCGGTGCTGCGCACGATGGAGCTTATCCTGGGCCTGCCGCCGCTCTCGCAGCAGGACGCGGCTGCGCTGCCGATGGTCGAGTGCTTCACCGACCAGCCGGACCTCGCGCCCTTCACGGCGCTCCCGAATCGCATCGCGCTCGATGAGCGCAATCCGAAGAAGGTCGGCGCTGCCGCCGCGCAGGATCTCTCGCGGCCCGACCGCATCGACGACGACGCGTTCAACCGCGTGATCTGGTACTCGGTGCGCGGCGAGGAACCCTATCCAGTCGAGTATGCCGGCGCGCACGGCAAGGGGCTCGGACCGCTAGGTCTCAAGGCTGCGGATCTCGACGATGACGACGACGATTAGGAGTCGCTACTGGCTTCTCTGCGCGCTGTCCGGGATCGGTTGGGCGTTGATCGTGCTCGCGCTCTTCCGGCCGCAAGAGCTGCGCCTGTGCTGGGGCCCTCTGATCGTGTCGCCGTTCATCGGGCTGATCATCGGGGCCGTCGCGCGGCCCTGGATCCGGACGCACATCATCTGGCTCGCGTTCGGAGCGCTGTTCAATCTGTACCTGGCAGCGGCGCTCTTCGGCTTCACGACCAGTCTCTACTCATGGTGCGTGGGGCAAGGCCCGAGAGGCGAGACGTTCGAGGTGGCGCTGCGTGGAGCCAGGGAGGCCGCCATCGCGTGCGCGCTCGGCATCAACATCACCCTGCTCGTGTTCCTGCTCTGGCCGATCGCGATCGCAAACCACTTCTGGGTCGGGTACTTCAGCGCGGAATCGCGTTGAGCGTGTAGTACGCCGCGTCGTGCAGCAGCGGCTCGCCCTTCGCGGAGCGCAGCTTGGCGTGCAGTTCGTGCACGTAGCCCGCGCGCCGGCCGTCGAGCGCGAGTTGCACGCTCTTGCCGTCCGCCGCGACCTTCACCGAGCTCACGCTGAGCTTCTTCTTCTCGACCTCGTCGCTGCCGTAGGTGTCGTGCAGCAGGTAGGTGTAGCTCTCGAAGGCGTATGACGCCGGATCCGCGGCGCTCGTCGCGTCGACGGGCTCGGTGAACTCCAGATCGAATCCCTGCGCGGTCGCGTGCATGGCGAGGATCTCGAACGGCACTTCGCCGGTCCAGACGAGACGCTCGAGGCCGGCGCTCTTCGGCCCCAGGCTGCCCCAGCCGCGGTTGGTCTCGCCGCAGAAGAGCGAGTGGTCCTTGCCCCAGGCGACGCGCACGACGCCGCTTGCGAGGCCGATGCGGAAGGGGAAGCACGCGCCCTGCCAGCGACCGTCGATCTTCTCGAGCGCGACGCGGATCACCGAGGACTGGTACTGGTCGCCGATGAAGATCTGGTGCGCGAAGGGGCCGAATTGTCCGCCGCTCTCGTCCCAGACGAAGCCCGAGGGCGAGCGGCCCATCTTGTCGTAGGGAAACCAGACCGCAGGCAGGCGGAAGGTCGGGATCTCCTTCGAGACCTCGGGCATCAGCACCTCGTTGCGCGGGTGGCCCGGGTCGGCGAACTTCCAGAGCGGGTCCTTGCACGAGTCGACGCCCCAGGGATGGCCGTAGAACATGCCCGGCTCGAGCAGCGAGAGCTTGCTCGTGCCGCACCATTCGCCCTGGTTGTCGCTGTAGAAGATCTCGCCGTCGGGGCTCGTGGCTACGCCGCAGGGCGAGCGCAGGCCCGCGCAGACCGGCTGGAATTCTCCGCTCGGGCTGATGCGGTGCGCGAAGCCGCGCCACTTCACGCTGCCGAAGGGCTCGTCGCCGAACGGGCGGTTGCTCGTGACCCAGAAGTTGCCCTCGCGGTCGAGCACGGGCCCGAAGAGGTACTCGTGGTAGTTGCCGCTGATGCGCCAGGCGTCGCACACGGTCTCGAGCTCGTCCATGCGGCCGTCGCCGTCGCTGTCGCGCATGCGCGAGAGCTCGGCGCGCTGCGCGACGTAGATCCAGCCGTCGTGGGGCAGCAGGCCGAGCGGCTCCTGCAGGCCCTGCGCGTAGAGCGTGAAGACCGGCTGCGTGCCCGGCTCGCCGTAGGCGTGGTCGATGACGTAGACCTCGCCGCGCCGCGTGCAGACCATCGGCCGGCCGTCTGCGAGCGGCGTGATGCCGCTGACCTCGAGCACGATGTCCGCGGGCGGCACGACCGGCTCGATGCGGTAGTAGCGCGACTCCTGCGCGAGTCCGGCAGCCAGGAAGGCGAGCGCGATCACCAGGACACCTCCAATTCGACGTGCGCGGCATAGTGGCCGTCCGCCGCGCGCGTGAACGCGACGTGCTGCGCGTCCTGCCTGGGATCCGCGTGCAGGTACAGCTCGTCCACCGGCCCGGGCGCGCGCAGGTCGAACACGCGCCGCAAGCCGGGCGCGCCGGGGCGCACGAGCGGCACGCAGCTCTCGGCGACCTCGACCTCGCGCACGCGGTAGCGGAAGGTCGGGTGGCGCTGCGCGTCGTAGCGCGTGCCCAGGCGGTGGAAACCGGCCTCGCGCCCGATCGCGGTCGGCCAGGGTGCGTCGCGCGAGGCGAGGAAAGCCAGCGCCGGTGTGCGATCGAACTCGCAGAGCTCGTCCGACTGCGGCCACTCGAGCCCGCCCGCGCGTCCGTCCCAGGTCCCGCGCGCGTTGAAGAAGCGCCCGCGCCAGGCGCACACCAGGCGCGAGTTCTCCAGGTCGAAGGCGTAGTGCACCAGCTCCGGATTGCCGACCATCAGCGTGCGCGGGCTGGCGTTCTTGAGGAACACGCCGCACAGGATCGGTCCGCTGGTCGGCGTCAGCTCGTACTCGCTGTCGGGCACGACCAGTCCGTCGGGCAGCGGCATCGAGCGGCCGAGCGAGACGTAGCTCCAGAGCGCCTCGGCCTGCTGCTGCGGATCGCCGTCGAGGATCGTGCGCGCCGCGCTGATGCCCTGCGCGTCCCAGAAGATCGGCATGCGCGTGTTCATGCCCAGCGACTTGGGATCGAGCAGCAGCCGCTCGAACCAGGCCGGCTTGATGCGCTCGCGCACGTGCGCGAGGTCGACGGCCGGGATGCCGAGCGAGCGCACGCCATCGAAGACGTGGCACTGGATGCAGAGCAGGCCGCCTGCGCCCGCGAGCTTGCGCCCCGCCTCCGCCATCTCCGACGAGAAGGCCGGCGCGACGAGGTCCCGCGGCGAGCCGTCGACGCGCTCGAAGAGTGCGCCGAGCCCGGCAACGTTGCGCGCACCGTACTGCGGCATGCGCGTCGCGACGTAGGGACGCTCGAGCGCACCTTCGGCGAGCACCTTCTGCATCCAGGCGGCGTAGAGCTTCGATCCGACCGCGTCCAGGTGCGGCGGCAGGCGCCCTTCGTTGCCCAGGTCGACCTCGACCGCGGCCTTGAAGTAGGCGCGCAGCTCCTCGTTCGGGCCGCCGCTGCCGTTGCGCGCGTGGCAGGCGCGGCAATCGAGTCGCGCGAGCGTCGCCTCGAGCTCTGCGGCGCTCGTGCGCGGAGCCGCGAGCGCCGCGAGGTCGCCGGCCAGCGAGCGCAGGCTCGCGCGCTGCGGCGGCTCGAGATCGAAGCGCGGCGCGGCACCGCCCGGCGGGTCGGCCAGGCAGCCGCGCTCGACGCGCGCGGCGAGCTCGGCGAAGGGCCGCGCGCGCGGCGCGGTCGAGGGCAGGCCCTCGAGCGTGTGGCAGGCCGCGCAGCCGAGCTCGGCGAAGGCCCGGCGCCCGCGCTCGAGGAGGCGCGCGTCCGGCTCGAAGCGCTCGGCCTGCGGCGCGAAGGCGACGCTCGAGTGCGTGAGCAGGCGCGCGGGGATGACCTCCCTCGCGCGGCCGGGCGGCTGCCAGCGGATCGCCAGCTCCTCGCCGCCCTCGTTCTCGAAGTACTTCACGAGCACTCCGTGCAGGCCGCGCTCGAGCGTCAGCGCGCCGCTGGCCTCGCTGGGCGGGTGCACGCCGTCGTTGGAGACGACGAGCTTGCCGTCGACGTAGACGAGCGAGCCGTCGTCGGAGCGCGTGGAGAACTCGTACAGCCCCGACTGCTCGACGTTCAGGAAGCCGCGCAGCGCCAGAGCGAAATGGTCCTCGGGGTGCGGCGGAAGCTGCGCGAGGTCGCTGATCGTCGTCGTGGAGAGCGGCAGGCGGTCCTCGAAGTCCTGCGCGGCGCTGCTGAACTCGCCTTCGTAGAGCTCGCAGCTCCAGCCGGGATCCGCGCCGGCCGCGCGAGCCTGCGCCTGGCCGCGCAGCAGGTAGGTCGCCAGCGCGTGCGCCTCGGCGGGCGTGAGCCGCAGCGCGGGCATGCGGCCGGAGGGCCGCGCGGCCAGCGGATCGACGAGGAAGCGCGCCAGCGCGTCGATGCTGGTCGCACGCGCGAGCCGCGCGAGATCGGAGGCGGGATCGGGAGCCAGCGCGCTCTCGTAGCCGGACGTCCAGAGCGGCCAGGCGAGGTCCTCGGCGCTCTCCTGCGGCCTGTGGCAGGCCACGCAGCCGACCGAGTGGAACAGCTGGCGGCCGCGCTCGATCTCGCCCAGGTCGACCGTCACCGGCTGGCGCTCGAGCGGCCCGCCGAGCGAGGCCAGGAACTGCACCAGCGCATCGACGGTCTCCGTCCGTTCGCGCGGCTCGAGGCGCGCGAGCAGGTCGGGCATCGCCGAGCCCGGTTTCGTCGCGTGCGGATCGAGCAGCCATTCGCGCAGTGCCGCGGGTGTCGTACGCGCGCCGACCTCGGCCAGGTCCGGAGCCGCTTCGGGCTGCAAGCGCGCGAGCACGCCCGCCTCGGCCGAGTGGCAGGCCGTGCAGCGCAGTCGCACGGCCAGCGCTTCGGCGCGCACGCGCGACGCGGCGTCGAGTTCGACAGGCGCGCTCGAACACGCGGCGCACAGCGCGAGCAGGGCCGAGACCGGGGTCACGCAAGTCCGCATTTCCGGGAAGTTAGCAGCCGCCCGTGCTCGCGTCCCGATAGAATGAGCCGCGCATGACTCGAATGTCCAACCGGGATCGCATCGCGCACGCAGCCGAGGAGGCCAAGGCCGCCGCAGCCGAGAAGGCCGCCAAGAAGGCCGCCAAGAAGCCGGCGGCGCCGCGCGCCAAGCGCGTCGTGGTGCCGGTGCGCATGAAGATCGTCTGGGACGTCTTCAGCTCGACCGGCGCGAAGGTCAAGACCTTCGCCTACCCGGACAAGGCCGAGGCCGAGGCCGCCGTGGATTCGCTCAGCCGCTCGACCGGCCGCTCGCACGTGCTGCGCGCGACCAAGGTCCCGATGGAGTGAGACGCGCGCGCCGGCCCCTGCCGGTGCCTAGGCCGGCAAGAGCCGCGCCTTGACCTTGCGGCCCTTGAGTTTGCCGGCCGAGAGCCGCTGCAGCGCGCGCTTGCCGATCCCGCGCTCGACCGCCACGTAGGTCGAGAACTCGTTGACGCTGATCTTGCCCACCTGCTGCGCGCGGAATCCGGCCTCGCCCGTGAGCGCGCCGAGCACGTCGCCGGGCCGGATCTTCTCCTTGCGGCCGCCCGCGATCTGCAGCGTGACCATCGGCGGCAGCAGCGGCTCGCCCTTCGCCGGCACGAGCTCGGACAATTCGTGCCACTCGGCCGGCAGGCCCTGCAGCTCCTCGATGCGCTCGACGCGCGCGCGCTCGCGCCGGCTGGCGAGCGAGAAGGCCCAGCCCTGCTCGTCGACGCGCCCGGTGCGTCCGATGCGGTGGATGTGCACGTCGGGATCGGGCGTGATCTCGACGTTGACCACCGCCTCGAGCTCGGCGATGTCGAGGCCGCGCGCGGCGACGTCGGTCGCGACGAGCACCGAGCAGCTCTTGTTGGCGAACTGCACCAGCACCTGGTCGCGCTCGACCTGCTCGAGCTCGCCGTGCAGGGCCAGCGCGACGAAGCGCCGCTCCTGCAGCAGCGCGACGAGCTCGCGGCACTGCTGCTTGGTGTTGCAGAAGGCCAGCGTGCGCACGGGCCGGAAGTGCTCGAGCAGGCGCGCCACGGCCGGCAGGCGCTGCTCCTCCTGCACCTCGTAGAAGCGCTGGCGGATCTTGCCCGGCGCGTGCTGCTCGAGCAGCTTGACCTCGCGCGGCTCGCGCAGGAACTGCTGCGCGAGCTCGACGATCGCCTCGGGAAAGGTGGCCGAGAAGAGCAGCGTCTGGCGCTCGCTTCGGACAGCGCCGCGCGACCTGCTTGATGTCCTCGAGGAAGCCCATGTCGAGCATGCGGTCGGCCTCGTCGAGCACCAGCGTCTGCAGGCCGTCGAGCTTCAGGGTTCCGCGCTGCAGGTGGTCGAGCAGGCGGCCGGGCGTGCCGACCACGATCTGCGCGCCGTGCTCGAGGCTGGCGAGCTGCGGCCGGATCGTGCTGCCGCCGCAGAGCTGCAGGATCTTGATGTTCTCCTCGGCGCGCGCGAGCCGGCGCAGTTCCCCGCGCACCTGCTCGGCCAGCTCGCGCGTCGGGCAGAGCACGAGCGCCTGCACGGCGAAGCTCTTCGCGTCGATCTTGGCCAGCAGCGGCAGTCCGAAGGCCGCGGTCTTGCCGCTGCCCGTCTTGGCCTGCGCGAGCAGATCGTGGCCGGCGAGCGCGAGCGGCAGGCTCGCGGCCTGGATCGGCGTCATGGCGTGGTAGCCGAGCTGCTCGAGCGTCGCCAGCGTGGCTTGCGGCAGCCCGAGCTCGCGGAAGGAGGGTTGGGGCGTCTTGGGCTGGTGGGTCATCTGGATCGCTCACGGGCAGCGAAAGACGGTATAGGGCGCGAGTTCCAGCGCCGGCTTTCCGCAGCGCGCGCTCAGGGCGGCGGCGTCCGGTCGGCCCGTGTAGCGCGCGTCGAGGACGACGAAGTCGCCTGGCTGCGGTTTCCAGCGGCCCTCCGAGGGTATGGGCTGGAAGGCGATCTTCTCCCGGGATTCGTATTCGAGCGTGCTGACCATGGCCCACCACGGCGTGAAGACCGTCTTGCTTCGCGCCTGCTCCTCGAGGAAGCGCGTCACCGCTCGAGCGTTGAGGTTCGCCGCAGACGGCGTGAACCAACCGCCGCGCGTCAACTGCAGCGGCAAGCCGATCGTTCGCCAGGCGGGGACGGAGAAGAGCAGCAGCAGGCCGGCCCAGGCGAGGAGCGCACGGCCCGTCCTGGCCGTCGCGATCGGCAGAGCGAGCAGCACGATCGCAGGAACGAGCGCGATGACGAAGTAGCGCGCCCAGCCGATGGAGACGAAGAGCCACCACGCGACATGGATCGTCAGGCCGGCGAACAGAGCCGCCGCCAGGAACCCGGCCACACGCCGTTCACGCCGCAGAACGAGCCACGTGGCCACGGCGCCCAGGAACATCAGGGCGATCAGGGAAACGCCGAACTGCTCGGAGAAGAAATGCAGGCGCTCGGCGGCACGCTGCAGGAGGCCGCTCCCCGGACCGCGGGCGATGCCCAGGCGGCCGATGGTCGAGATCAGCTCGCGCGAGGCGGAGAGGTACCCGCTCACTCCCAGGGACAGGACCTTCGCAGCCTCGAAGCCGAGGATGGGAAGCACGAATCCCGCGGCACTCGCGAGCAGTGGCTTCAGGCGATCCCTGGCAGCCCCGCTCCGGTCGCGCCATTCGAATGCGACCGCGACGAGCACGAACGCCCCGACCCAGAGCGCGGCGAGCAGTTTCGCGAGACAGGCCAGGCCGAGCAGGCACCCGACGGCGGCCGCCGAGGAAGTGCTTCTGCGGCCCGTGGCCCAGATCGCGATCGCGAGCACGAGCAGGCCGGCCGCCGGCAGCTCGCCGAGCAGCGCGTACCACTGCTCGAAGTGCTGGGAGAACGTCGCGTAGACGAGCCCGATGCAGACCGCGGCGGCCACCGTCGTCGGAACGGTCGCCAGACGCCGCCGGGCGAGATATCCGCAAGCGAGGAGGGGCATCGACCAGAGCAGGATGACCGTGGCGCCGGGCACCCAGGGACGATTGCCGAAGAGCGCAATGAGGCCGGCCGCGGGCAGGATGACGGTCGGGCCCGTTGTGATGTTGGGATCGAATGGGCGCGCGCGGTATTCCAGCGCAGTCACCTGGATGTTCGTCGCGTAGCCGCCGCCCGTCGCGAGGTTCTTGGCAACGCTGGCGAACCCGGCATCGTCGGCACAGCAGGGGCCCTGGACGACGGCGGCCGAGGCCACGAGGAGGATGTGGAAGGCAAGGGCCGCTGCCGCCAACGCGAAGCAGGCTCGCCGCACCCAACGGCGGTCCATGAGAGGCATCACGCTGGCAATCGAATCCGTGGTCTCGTGGACGTTACCAGGGCCACCGATGGCCCGCAAGCGAGCTGCGTGCGAGGTCGCATCGAACGTGTCGCTGCCCGGTCCGCGGCAGGTACCATTCGCTGCATGACCAGCGAGACGGGCGCAGCCTCACCGCGATCGCAGCCTGCCGCGCGCCTCTCGTACCTGGCGGTGTTCGTGCTCGCGCTGCTGCCGCGCCTGGTGCTGTTCCCCTGGTTCCGCGACCTGGTGCTCACAGCGGACGAGGCCTACTACTGGAAGCAGTCCAGCTTCCCGTTCCTCCTGCCGCAGTTCCGCCCGCCGCTGTGGCCGTTCGTGCTGAAGCTCGCGCGCCTGTTCTCGGACGAGGCCTGCGCGGGGCGCCTCTTCTCGGTCGTGCTCGGCAGCCTGTTCGTCGTGCTGCTGTTCGCACTGGCGGAGCGGCTGTTCGACAGGCGCACGGCCTGGATCGCGGCGCTGATCGGCGCCTTCTGTCCCGAACTCGTCGTCTGGTCGCACTTCCTGTTCGCCGAGACGCTCTTCAGCAGCCTGCTGGTCCTCGCCTGCCTGGCGCTCTTCCCGCGCGCGCCGGAATCCCGCGCGAGCCCGTGGGTCGGCTGCCTGCTGCTCGGACTCGCGCTGCTGGCGAAGGAGTTCGCCGTGGTGATGTTCGCCGCGCTCGCGACCACGCAGCTGCTGCTGCCGGGCCGGAAGCGGATTCGCACGGTCGTGCTGTCCTCGCTGCTGTTCGTCGTTCCGAACTTCCTCTTCTGGGGAGCACTGAGCCTGAAGACAGGAAAGCTCGAAGCGCCCTACCCGGCCGCCATGGCGAATGCGCAGCGGGCATCCAACGACCGAGGGGGCGCATCGAGCGGGGAGACGTCCGCGCCGGGCAAGAGCCTCGCCTCCGTGGCCTCGGCGACACGCGACAACTTCAAGCGCCTCTGGGGCTCCACATCGTTCGTGCAATGGCGCCTGGGAAGCGGCCACTACGGCAAGCCCGCAGGGACCTGGCTGCTCGTCCTGCTGGTGCTCGTGCACGGCTGCCTGCTGGCGGGCGGGCTGATCGGGATCGTCTGCGAACCCGACCGGCGCTGGAGGTCGCTGGCCTTCGGCTGCATCGTGTTCCTCTCGCTGACCGCGATCCCGCTCTTCCTCGTCTCGCGCTTCCGCCTGCCGTTCATGTTCCTGTTCCTCCTCGGAACGGCGCGCGTGCTCGCCGAGCCGCGCAGGATCCGGGAGAGCCTGGTGAGCTCGCGCGCGCGCACCCTGACCTGCGCGGCGGCGGTGGTGCTGATCGCGGCCCTCCTGCTCTGGACGTTCCCGGACGCGCGCCACTGGGGCTGACGAGCGCAGGCGAAGTTCAGCGACGCAGCGACCGTGGCCGGCGTCTTGCGCATGCAGGAGCTCGTGCCCGCGATGCGACGCGGCCTGCCCACGCAGCAGGCCGTGATCGTGCTGTTCGAGCGTTCAGTGCTTCCAGCCCGGCCCGCGCACCACGCGGCCGGGAGTGGCGCCCGTCGGCTGGCTGTCGCGCAGCACCGCGATGCCGTTGACGAAGACCTGCTCGACGCCGGTCGAGAGCTGGTGCGGCTTCTCGAACGTCGCGTGATCGGCGATCGTCGCCGGGTCGAACACGACGAGGTCGGCGAAGAAGCCCGGTGCAAGCCTTCCACGATCCTGGATGCGCAGGTTCTGCGCCGGCAGCGCGCTGAGCCGGCGCACCGCCTCCTCGAGCGGCACGAGCTGCTCGTCGCGCACGTAGTGCCCGAGCACGCGCGCGAAGTTGCCGTAGGCACGCGGATGCGGATTCGACTTCAGGAACACGCCCTCGGGCGCCGGGGCGCCGGCGTCCGAGCCGAAGCTGACCCAGGGCAATCGCAGCTGGCGTCTCACGTTGTCCTCGGACATCAGGAAGTAGATCGTGCCGATGCGCGTGTGGTCCTCGACCACGAGGTCCATCGCGGTCTCCTCGGCCGACTTGCCGCGCAGCTGCGCGACCTCGGCCAGCGTCTTGCCGGTCAGCGGCTTCAAGGCCTCGGTCTTGAAGTCGACCAGCAGCACGTGCTCCGGCGATCCCGCGCCGAGCAGCAGGTTCTCCCACTTGTCGGTCGGCGCGCGCATCTCCGCGGCCACGCGCGCGCGGATCTCCGGCTGCTTCAGGCGCTCGACCCAGGCGTCGAGTCCGCCCTCCTGCACCCAGGGCGGCATCGCGGCGTCGAGCCCGGTCGCACCGGCGGTGTAGGTGTACATGTCGGCCGTGATCGCGAGACCCTGCTTGCGCGCGGCCTCGACGCGCGTGATCAGCTGCTCCATCTTCGGCCAGTTCGGCGCGCCCGCCGCCTTGAGGTGGTAGATCTCGGCGCGCAGCTTCGCGCGCCGCGCGATGTCGATCAGCTCGTCGACCGCCTCGAGCAGGCGATTGCCTTCGCTGCGCATGTGACTGATGTACATGCCGCCGTAGGGCGCGGCGGCCTCGCACAGCGCGACCAGCTCGTCGGTCTTGGCGTAGAAGGCGGGCGCGTAGATCAGCGACGAGCCGACGCCGAGCGCGCCCTCTTCCATCGCCTGCCGCACGAGCGCCTGCATGCGCGCGAGCTCCGCGCTCGTCGGCGGCCGGTCGTCGTAATCGAGCTCGTGCTCGCGCATGGTGGTCGCGCCGACGAAGGAAGCGACGTTCAACGCGACGCCGCGCTGCTCGAGGCAGCCGAGGTACTCGCCCAGGCGTCGTCCAGCGGATGTCGAACTTGAGGTCGCCCTGCTGCTCGAGCATCTGCTTCTTCATCGTGTCGTTGAGCGGGCCCATCGACTCGCCCTCGCCGAAGACCTCGAGCGTGACGCCCTGGCGCGCGTCCGCGAGCCCGCGCGGATCGACGAGCAGCGAGTCGATCGCCCAGGAGAGCATGTTGATGAAGCCCGGAGCGACCGCGCGCCCGGTCGCGTCGATCTCCGTGCGTCCGCGCCCGGAGACGTTGCCGATCGCGACGATCCGGTCGCCGCGCACAGCGACGTCGCCGACGTAGGGCTTCGCGCCCGAGCCGTCGACGATCGTGCCGTGGCGGATGACGAGGTCGAACTCGTCGGAGGGAGCCGACGCGCAGGCCGAGAACAGGAGAGCGATCGCGAGGATGGACTTCATTCGTGTTTGCCGCAGAGCTTCTTCATGGCTTCCCCGAGCGCGTGCCCGACGAGGTAGTACGTCTCGCCGTTGCCGAACTCGTGGTGGGCGTGCTCGGGGTTGGGCGAGTCCTCGGGCTTGCGCACGAAATCGTGCGTGGGGACGAACAGCACGTTGCCCGCGAACTCGGGGCGCGCGGCGGCCGCGGCCTGCGCCTTGCGCAGCAGATCCCACTCGCCCTCGGCCTTGACCCATGGGCCGGTGATCTCGCCGATCACGACCGGCAGCTTCGGCAGCTTGAATTCCGCGCGCACGTCGTGGATCAGGTTGACCAGGTTCTGCTCGTACTCGGGCACGGCGTGCTCGGGATCGCAGCCGTCGTTCCAGCCCTGGTACCAGACGAAGCCGGCGAGCTCGCCGTTGTCCGGCGCGAGCTGTGCCAGCGCCTCGCGCACCTCCGCGATCATCTTCGTGTAGTACGGGCCGACCTGCCCGCCCGAGGAGGGCGGACGGAAGTCGACGAACAGGCTCTTGCCGCCCCAGGCGGTCTTGACCAGCAGCACCTGCTCCTCGAATGCGTCGCCGATCACGTGGCCGAACTCGAGCTCGGGCCCGAAGTGGTGCTCGTCGTAGGGCGTGAAGCCGGGCGCGAGCGGTCCTGTCTTCAGCGGTCCGTCCTCGAGCTGGTAGCGCACGAAGACGTCGTCGCGCACGCGCCACTTGCCCTTGGCGTCGAGGAGGTGCGCGTACTCCTTCTTCTTCGACGGGTCGCGCAGGTACTGCGCCAGGCTGCCCTTGCCGCCGTTGTAGTCCTTCGGATCCCAGGCCGGATCGAGGTCGAGGATCGCCGGGCCTTCCATGTTCGACTGGCCGGCGAGGACGAAGACCTTGAGCTTCTTCGCGGGCGCGCCGAGCGCCGCGATCGCCGCTTCGACGGCGGCGACCTTCTGCGCCTTGCAGTCGTCGGGGAAGTCCTGCTCGTCGCGGCAGTACTGCGCGAGCTCCTTCAGCTGCGGCACGAGCGGTTTCGCGGCGGCGCCGTAGGAGCGGAGTGCCTGCATGATCTCGCCCATGCGCGACTCGCTGCCCCAGGGATTCTGGTGGCGCGCGTAGTCGACGCAGGCCTGCATGCCCTCCGGCCGCTGGTGCTTCGCGAGCAGCTTCAGTCCCGCGACGCGGATCTCGTCGGCGTACATCTCGCCGCTCGGCGCGCCCTGGCTCACCGCGGCGGTGATCGCGGGCCAGAGCTGTTCGAGCTCCGCAGGCGAGAGCTTGTCGTAGACCGACGCGACCTGCGCGCGCACGAGCCCGTCGTCGCTCGCGAGCAGCTCCTTGATGATCGAGACGAGCAGCGCCGGATCGACGTCCTCGATCGAATCGGCGAGCAGCCCGCGCCGCGGGCCGGTGTCGATGTAGCCGCCGAGGAAGAGCGCGATGCCGAGGTAGCGCCGCGTCGTCTGGCGCGGGTCCTTCGGATCGCCGGCGAGCGCCAGCTTCAGCAGCGCGGGCACCGCCTTGCGCGCCGGCTTGCCGATGTCGGCGAGCGCGAAGGCGGCGCGGATCTGCAGCCACTCGTCCTTCTCGGCGAGCTGCGCGATCAACGCGTCGACCGCGGGAGCCGCGCGCTCGCCGATGCGTTCGAGCGCCTGGCACGCGCCGTAGCGCGCGAAGAGCGACTCGCTGCCGAGCAGCTCCACGAGCTGCGGCAGGACCTCGGCCTGCTTCAGCGCCAGCGCGTTCGCGGCGCGGTAGCGCACCGTCGGCGACCAGCTGGAGAGCGAGGCGAGCAGCTCCGGGACCTTGCGCGGGAAGTAGCAGTCCTCGAGGTGCCAGGCGTCGAAGCCGCGGCCGTCCTCGATCACCGAATGCAACTCTGCGCCGGTCAGCGCGAGTGCGGGATGCGAGTCCTTGCCCGTCACGAACAGCTTCTTCAGCGGCAGCGCATACGTCAGCAGGAACGATCCGGTCGTGTCCCAGCCCTCGTACGAATCGCCCTCGCCCGCTCCGCCCTGGTACGTGAAGCCGCCGTCCCAGCGCCGCGCGAGGTCGTAGAACCAGCGCTGCTCCGCGAGGTGCGCCGCGAGGGCCTCCTTCCCCGCGCGCGCGACGCCGAGCGGGCCCCAGAGGTAGCTGAAGAAGTTGCCCGTGTGGCCGAGCTCGCGCTCGCCGTAGGCCGCGGTCGACATGCGCGAGAAGAAGCGCGCGCCCTCTTCCTCGCCGAGCAGGTCGAACGCGACCGCCGCCATCGCGTTCTTGCCGTTGTTGTCGTGCAGGAAGTAAAAGGGCGCGTGGTCGCCGTAGGGGATGCTGCCCTTGCCGATGTAGAAGGAGAAGAAGCGCGTCGAGCGCTCGATCGCTTGCAGCACGACTGCGTCCTTCACGCCGCACTTCTGCGCCAGAACGAGCGCAAGCCAGCAGCCCATGCCGGACTGGTTGATCGCGCCGTAGCCGCCGAGACTCTGCGCGCCGGGGAGCTGCATCCCGTGTCCCCACGTGCCGACGCCGCTCTGGCCCGACGCCATTGCGAGCGCGTACTCGCGGATCGCCGGGAGGACGTACTTGTCGCCGGTCGCGAGGTAGTACTCGCCGAGGTAGATGCCGGTGTAGCCCCAGTCCCAGGCGTGCATGCCGCTCGTCAGCTCGAGCTTCAGCGTCGGCGCGCCGAGCTGGTGCGCGAGCGCCCTGACCTCGTCCTGGTACTCGCTCTTGCCCGTCGCGAGCAGGCCGAGCGCGTTGATCTCGGCCACGAGCGAATCGCCGAGCCCGTGCTGTGCGAGGTGCTTGCAGGCCGCTTCGACGATGCGCCTGGTCTTGGGGCAGTTCTCGGGTGAGCTGTCGCTGTAGCTGCCGAGCACTTCGAGGTGCACGGTCGCCTTCTGGTTCGCACCCTTGCGCCACAGCTGCAGCTGCAGGAGCCCGTGGTTCTCCGTCTTCTCGGCCTCGGTGATCGCCGTGCCGAAGAGCTTGCGCGCGTCGCCGGTGAAGGGCTTGGTGCCGACGCCGAGGATCACGTCGCCGACTTGGAGGACTCCGTCGGCAGGCGATCCCTTCTCGACCTCTGTGACGAGGATCTGGCGCGCGTCGGTCGTCTCGAGGTTCTTGCCGTAGATCCACCCACGCGCGCCGGTGGGGCCGAGGTTCCAGTCGTGCGTGGTGTCCTTCGTGCCGCCTTTCGTGAGATCGGGCACGGATGACTGCGCGAAAACCGCGGAGCCGCTCGCGATCGACGCCAAGACCAGCACCAGAGCACGCAGCAACCAGATCGCGTTTCGCATGGGGGATGCGAGATCATCCTCGCTCGGACCTCGCAGCGAAAGCTCTTGCTCGCAGGCAGCGCCGGCTGCGCGCCGATCACCTGCGCGCGGTCGAGCTCGGCGAGCGGGTGCCAGCGGAAGGTCCCGCAGCCCGAGAGTGCCAGTGCGCAAGCGAGTGCGACGCCGCTTTCGGCAGTGGATGCGTTCCGGGGTGCGTGTACGAGAGAGCCGTGCTCCGGAGCAGAGTCGCAGGCCGAAAGCTCTGCGCTGGAAGGGCAAGGCCGTGCTCGCATGGCGCCGAGGTCATGCGCCTGGACTCCGCATCTCCCAGCACGCCTGGGTTCTCGCACCGCGCGTCGACCTGGAATAGACTGCTCACGCGGTCCTCCCGGCCGCGAGAGATGACCTCGCTTCCCCCGAGACCCGCGGCACGATGGGCTGTGCGGATCGTGTGCGCCGCGGCGCTGCTCCTCGTGCTCGCCGTGCTCGTGCGGGAGCTCGTGCTCCGGCCCGGCACCGAGGGGATACGCGCGCCTGCGCCGCCGGCTCCCTCTGCGCCCGTGGCTCTTCCTCTCGATGCCGAGCGGCCGGTGGTGGAACCATCCGCGACGCCCGAAGAGCGGGCGGCACGGGAGGAGCTCACGCATGCAGCCGCGCGCAAGGCTCCGCGGACGGTCGGGATCGTCGGCCGTGTCCTCGATGGGGATCGCGAGATCCCGCTCGAGGGCGTGGATCTCGAACTCACGGATGCGTTGTTCGATCCGCGGACCAGGAGCTCGATGCTGGTACTGCGCTTCCGCTCGGGGCCGGACGGATCGTTCGCCACCGAGCCCGTGCCGATCTCGGTGTACGACCTCGTCGCGCGGCGCGAGGGCTTCGCCACCGAGTCGCTGGAGCTGCCGCTCTACATGGTGCCCTCCTCGGCCGCGCCGCAGGCGCGCTTTTCGGCGGGCGACGTCTGCATGCGGCGCGGCACGCAGGCGGAGTTTCTCGTGCTCGATGAGCTCGAGCTCCCGGTCGCGGGCGTGCCCTTGTACCTCTTCGAGGGCGGGCGAAACGGCGTGTCGGAGCGCATGCGCAGCCTGGGTGCGACCGACGCGCACGGCCTGTGCGCGGTGCGCGAGCGCATCGTGTTGCGCAGCCAGGGCACCACGGTCGCGGCCATCGGACCGGATGGCATCGGCGTGTGCTCGCTCGCCTCCGGCGATCGCACGGCGGAGGAGCGGCACTTCGAGCTGCGGCTCGAACGCGGAGGCGAATTCCTGGTCGAGGTGCGCGACAACGCCGGCAAGCCGATCGAAGGAGCGATGGTCAGCGCCAGACCATCCTTCCAACCGTTCGCGTCGCTGTTCCGCGCGTGGCACCCGCTCGACCTCTCCGGCCGCGGAGACGACGGAGCCCTCTCTTCGCGCTTCCGCGCGAAGACCGGCGCAGACGGCCGGGCGCGCCTGCACGGACTTCCGTTCGGCACCGGGGGGCCTGGACGTTCCGCCTACAGGCTCGCTGCCACGGCACCGAATTTCGAGTCGGGCGGCCAGGACGACCAGCCATTGGATGGCGGGGTTCCCGTCGTGCGAACTCTCGTGCTCGAGCCCAACGTGCCGCTCGCAGTGCCGCTCGCGCGCGTCACCGGCTCCGTGCGCAGCGAGGACGGCTCGCGGCTGCCCGAGATCACGGTGAGCTGTGGCGGCAGGTGCACGCTCGCCGATCCAGCCACCGGCAAGTACTCGCTCGAGAACTTCGATTTCTCGGACACGGAGGATTTCGGAGTCCACGCCCGCGGCGCGGGCTGGGCATCCGATCCGGGGCCGCTCCCGAAGTTCTCGGGCGATGTGGTCGTCGACCTCGTGCTCTTCCGTTGCGGAGCCATCCGCGGGACCGTGCTCGACGCCGCAGGCCGGCCGCTGGCCGGCGTCCGCGTCCAGGCCAGCGCGACGGATCCGAATGCGCCGCCCGGCGCTGCGTTCGCGCGGGCCTCCCCGGAGGTGACGCTCGACGACGGACATTTCGAGTTCAGCAGTTTGCGAACCGGAGAGTACGAGCTGCGCGCGACCTTCGCATCCTCGCAGTCGTGGAGCTCGTTCCGCGAACTGCGCTTCGCACCCCTCCTGGTGCGCACGGGCGGTTCCGAAGTGCGTCTCGTCGCCGAGCGCGACAAGGCCGTGAAGGGAACGCTGCACGCTGACGTGCTCGATGCGCGCATAGGCGCCGCACTCGACATCTCCGCAGCGGCGCTCACGCTGGCCTCGCCATCTGCCGAGGTTTCGCCCCCTCCCCCGGAGTCGTTCCGCATCCGCCTGGGCGCGGTCGACGTGCCGAGACTTCCGGTCGGACGGTGGCGTCTGTGGGTGATCGCGACGAGCGGCGCGGTCGGCCGCGGCGAATTCGAGACGACCGAGGCAGCGCCCTCGGCAGCGATCGAGTTGCGGCTGGACCCGTCGGCCCGGCTCAGCGGCCGACTCTTGTCCGCACCCGGCACGGAAGATCCAGGGAGTTGGACGGGCGCGTTCGTCGACGCGACCCGCAGGGAGTCGATTCCCGATCCGGGCGGATCTGTCTTCAGCGCGCGGCTCCCCGACCACGTGCGCTGCGACGTGCGTGCCGACGGAACCTTCGAATTTCCCGTGCTGGCGCCGACCCGATACTCGCTGCAGGCGATCCTCGGCGACTACGCGGGCACGAGGGAGGTGGAGCTCACGGGAAAGGAGTCGGTCACGGTCGAGATCCGGATGCGCGTGATCGAATTCGCAACGATCGTCCTCGACGGGCCGACGGACCTCTTCGACGGGCTGACGATGCTGCGCTGGACCGAGGGCGAGAGCGCGCCGAAGGAGTTTCCGCTCGAGCCCGACGAGACACTCGGGTCTCGGTGCACGATGGGCGTGACTGCGGGGCAGCAGCATCTCCAGGCCTGGAGGCGCGCCAGCGCGCAGGACGCGAGCGCGCCCTCGAGCTTCTTCTTCGACGAGAGCTTCGGGCTGAAGGCGGACGAGACGCGCACATTCACGCTGCAGCGACCGCGCTGATCCCTTGCTGCCCGACCTGCCGGCGCGTCGCCGGTGTGACGCGCGTCTCCTCTGCCCGTGTGGTTCGAAACTCCAGCCGAGCTCGAAACGGCGCGTTCTCAGGGCATGTCGCGTGCCCTGGCTACCGCTCCACGGCCGACACCGACGGAGTTCTTGCGCGGTGTTCACGTCGCGGCGGTCGTCAAAATGGAATCAGGCGGCTCGGTGGTAGTACCGGAGCATGCCACCGAGGCGATCGAGCGATCGAACGTCGCCGAGACCCACGCTCGGCCGCCCCTCGATCAGCTCATTGTCGAACCCCTGGTGGTTCCGCTCGCGGTGGTAGTGCTCGACGCACTGGTGCACGGTCGCCCTCTGGTTCGCGCCCTTGCGCCAGAGCTGCAGCTGCAGCAGGCCGTGGGTCTCCGTCTTCTCGGCCTCGGTGATCGCCGCGCCGAAGAGCTTGCGCGCGTCGCCCGCGAAAGACTTCGCGCCGACGCCCAGGATCACGTCGCCGACCTGCAGCACACCGTCGGCGGGCGAGCCCTGCTCGACTTGCGTGACGAGGATCTGGCGCGCGTCGCTCGTCTCGAGGTTCTTGCCGCAGATCCAGCCGCGCGCGCCGGTGGGCCCGAGGTTCCAGTCGTGCGTGGCGTCCTTCGTGCCGCCGTGCGTGAGATCGGGCACGGACGACTGCGCGAGCACTGCGGAGCCGCTCGCGATCGACGCCAGGACCAGCACGAGAGCACGCAGACACGAGGTCGTGGTTCGCATGGGGGATGCGAGATCATCCTCGCTGGGACCTTGCAGCGGAAGCTCATGCTCCCCCCGCGTGCGGCCTCGTGCGTAGGCGCACGAATCCACCGCGCCCCGACTGGAGCGAAGCTGCAGGTACATCACCCGCCCTCCGATCAAGACCGAGCGCCTCTCGCTCGCGCCCGACGGCCGCGTGATCTACGCGCTGCGGAGGCACTGGCGCGATGGAACCTCCGCGATCGCCTTCGAGCCGCTGGACTTCATCGCGCGCCTCGCGGCTCTGGTGCCGCGCCCTCGCGCGCACCTCCTGACATACCACCGCATCCTCGCGCCCGCCGCCGAGTGGCGCGATCTCGTCGTGCCGAGGCCGAGGGTGAAGAGCTCGCCGTGTGCGGAACCGAAGAGCCCGAGTCCTGGGTCGGAGACCTGCCGCCCGGAGTCGCAGAGCTGCTCGCCGGGTTCCGAGGTCGAGCCTGCGCCTGAGACACCAGGGACAACGCTCGCCCTCGCCCCCAAGCCCCGCCGCCCGACGCGCACGAGCTGGGCCGAGCTGATGAAGCGTGTGTTCGAGCTCGACGTGCTGATCTGCCCTCACTGCGGAGGCCCGCGCAAGCTGATCGCGCTGCTCACCGACGGGTTGGTCGTGCGCAAGATCCTCGCGCACCTGGGCCTCCCGACCGAGCCTCCAGCGCTCGCGCCGGCCCGAGCTCCGCCCGAGCCCGAGCTCGCCTGGTAGCTCGCGACACTCGCTCGCGCCTCCGAGTCCGTGCCTTCAGGGGTGCGGGTAGGGGAGAGCTGCGTTCCGGCCGGGGGGGGAGACAGCCGAAAGACCTCCGTGAGCGCTCGTGGACCCCTGCCCCAAGGCCGATCGGTCCGTCAGAACCCGCCAGCGCCGCCCGCGCCGGGCCCGGGCCGCCACGAGAGGCTCCGACGGTGGTAGGCTCAGCCCAAGGTCATGCGCATGGCTGTCCTACGCCCCGACCCGGAGCCGTTCGACATCGTGCTCACCGCGTTTCGCGTCCTCTAAGGACTGCGGGGTGACTTTGAAGCTCCAGCTCTTCGCCGACTACTTCCAGTTCTACTTGCAGGATGACGACGGCAGTCTGGGCAGCCTTGCTGACGCCTGGACGCAGAACGCCACGCAGCGGACCCGGATTGTCATCGCGCCTGGCGTCGTCGGCGTCGGCACCGCGCGGAACGACACAGTCGCGGTGGAGCTGGAAGTCGCCGAGGCGGAGCCGGTCCTGGACGTCGGCCCCTGGGCGCACGTCGTGGAGGCGGATCTGCTCTGCGCCACCGGCCGGATTGTCGTCGCAGGCTGTACCGACTACTTCCCTGACGCGCGGCGGGTGGAGGTCCAACCCGGACGACTTCGGGTGCGCGTCCTCTACGGAAAGGCGACGCCGAACGCGCAGCCTGGTGGCGACTCGGTGCGGTACCGGGTTGAGCTCTGGCCGACGGTCAGCGCCCAACCCGTCACCGTCCTGAAGCAGGGGCCGTCGCCCTGGGCTGGGTAGGAGCAACCCACGGAGCTACGGGCACAGGGGCGCAGTGCTGTCGACGCACTTGCCGTTCGCACAGTACCCACCCACGCAAGTGTCGGTGGGAACGCATGCCGCTTCCAGTCCCAGCTTCTCGCGACACCGAGCCGCTGGACTTCATCGCGCGCCTCGCGGCTCTGGTGCCGCGCCCTCGCGCGCACCTCTTGACGTACCACGGCATCCTCGCGCCCGCCGCCGAGTGGCGCGATCTCGTCGTGCCGAGGCCGAGGGTGAAGAGCTCGGCGTGTGCGGAACCAGAGAGCCCGAGTCGGAGTTCGAATCCCCGCCCTCCGGATTCGCAGAGCTGCTCGACGGGTTCACAGGTCGAGCCTGCACCTCTGACCGCGGGGACGACGCTCGCCCTCGCCGCCAAGCCCCGCCGCCCGACGCGCACGAGCTGGGCCGAGCTGATGAAGCGGGTATTCGAGATCGACGTGCTCGTGTGCCCGCATTGCGGCGGAAGGCGCAAGCTGATCGCGTTCCTGACGGACGGCTTGGTGGTGCGCAAGATCCTCGCTCACCTGGGCCTTTCGACCGAGCCTCCAGTGCTCGCGCCGGCCCGGGCTCCGCCCGAGCCCAAGCTCGCCTGGTAGCTCGCAGTCCTGGTCTGCGTCATCAGCTCGTGCCTTCCGGGGCGCGGGTGGGGGAGGGATGCGCTCCGGGAGCTGTGGGGCCGGATGCGGAGTCGAGGAATCGCCGCGCAGCCGAGGAATCGCCGCGCCGCCGACGAACGGTGGCCCTGCGCGCCCCAAAGCTCGCGCAAACCAACAAGGTCGGAGAGGAGGGCTGGCCGGAATGGGCCGGGCGGTGGTCGCCTCGCAGCCGAGGTCATGCGCTTCGATGTCTTACGCCCCGGGGGGCCGACAACTCAGGTTCCCCATGTGATGCGCTGCGTCTGCGTGATGTTGTAGGTGCTCGTCACCGGGCAGCCGCCGAGCACGATCGGGTCGCGGTAGTAGAGGGCGTAAGAGATCCAAGCGCATGACCTCGGCCCGAGCCTAGCACCGTCGGGGCCTCCCGTGCAGGCCCGGCCGCGGGCTGTGGTCTCTGGCCTGGTTCTCGATCGCCAGCAGGCCATGCGGCGTCGGCTCACGAGCGCCCGCGGAGCGCTTTCCGCCGTCTTCCCCGTGCCGGAACATAATCCTCCCCCACCCGCACCCCTGCAGGGGCAGGCTCAGGACCAGAGCGACGAGCAGCGCGAGCTACCAGGCGAGCTCTGGCTCAGGAGGTGCGCGGGCCGGGGCGAGCGCTGGAGGCTCGGTAGGAAGGCCCAGGTGACCGAGGATCTTGCGCACGCCCAGGCCGTCCGTGAGGAAGGCGATCAGCATGCGCGGGCCGCCGCAGTGCGGGGAGATCAGCACGGCTTCGAGGGGCGGACACGAGCGGCGCCGACGCTGCCAGGCTCCGGCCGCGCCCGTGAAATTGGATGTCCAGTCCCCCGACATTTCCTCCGGAATCCGCCCGGCGCCGGGTCGCGAACGACGCCTACCAGCCCGGAGCAGTCGCTCCCTGCTTCTCTCGACCTCCGGCCACCAACCACGCCATGACTCCCCAATCCATGCATCCAGCTCGCGCACGTTTAAGCCCGCTTGCACCGGAACTCGCGGCCTCGGCCGCGCGCTGGGTCTGGGCCGTTCTCGCTGCCTCGCTGCTGGACGGCAGCGCGCGCGCCCAGGCCACGCAGCGCGTGAGCACCGGCCCAGGCGGAACGCAGGCCGATGCCGATAGCTTCTACCAGACCGCCTCCGCCGACGGTCGCTTCGTCGCCTTCACGAGCGCCGCATCCAATCTGGTTGCGGGCGATACGAACGGGTTCAACGACGTCTTCGTCCACGACTCGTGGAACGGGACCACAGAACGTGTGAGCGTGAGCAGCGGCGGCGTGCAGGGGAACGCCGACAGCGGCCACTCCTTCCCGGCAATCGTCTCCCTCTCGGCTGACGGGCGATTCGTGGCCTTCGGGAGTCATGCTTCCGACCTCGTCGCCGGGGACACGAACGGCTTCCCGGACATCTTCGTGCACGACCGCCAGAACCATACGACCCAGCGCGTGAACGTGGACGCGAGCGGAGCGCAGGCGAACTCCGAGAGCTTCAACCCGGAGCTCTCGGCCGACGGCCGCTTCGTGGCGTTCGATTCCGTGGCCAGCAATCTCGTGGCCGGCGACTCGAACAACAAGTGGGACATCTTCGTGCGCGACCTCCTGAATGGAACGATCGAGAGAGCGAGCCTGTCCTCGAACGGGACGCAAGGGAATGGCCACAGCTACACCCCCCGGCTGTCCGGCGACGGCCGCTTGGTGACATTCGCCGGCGATGCCACGAACCTTGTCGCAGGGGATACGAATGGATACTGGGACGTCTTCGTCCACGACCGGCTGACTGGCGTGACGGAACGCGTGAGCGTCGATTCAGCAGGGGTGCAAGGAGACTCCTGGAGCGAGAACCCCTGCCTGTCGGCAGACGGTCGATTCGTTGCATTCCAGAGTCTGGGCACGAATCTCGTCGCCAATGACCTGAATTCGGCCCCGGACGTCTTCGTGCATGATCGTCAGACCGGGGCGACGGAGCGCGTCAGTGTCGATTCGAACGGCATGGAGGCAGGCAACTCCAGCTTCAGGCCCTCGATCTCGGCGGACGGGAATCTCGTCGCCTTCTGGAGCTACGCTGCGAACTTGGTTTCCGGGGACACGAACGCTGCCCAGGACGTCTTCGTGCACAACCGTCTCAACGGAGGGTGCGAGCGCGTCAGCGTCGATCCTGGCGGCGGGCAGGCGAACTCCGACAGCCTGTGGCCCACGATCAGCCAGGACGGTCGTTTCGTAGCATTCTTCAGTGCAGCGTCGAACCTCGTCGCCGGGGACACGAACGGATTCCTCGACGTCTTCGTGCACGATCGCGGCACGTCGCCGATCGCCTTCTGCTTCGGCGACGGCAGCGGGGCCAGCTGCCCCTGCGGGAATTCCGGAGCCGCCAACCGGGGTTGCGACAACTCGGCGGCGAGTGGAGGCGCGCAAGTCTCGGCGTCCGGCAATGCCTCGCTCTCGGGAGACACGCTCGTGCTCACGTCCTCGGGCGAGCTCCCGACGGCGGTCAGCGTGCTGCTGCAAGGCAGCGCCTCGCTCGCCCCGGCCAACTTCGGCGATGGCCTGCGCTGCACGGGCGGGGTGCTCAAGCGCCTCTATGTGCACGGCGCGAGCAGCGGCTCGGTCGCTTTCCCCCAGGCGGGCGACGCCTCCATCTCCGTTCGCTCCGCCGCGCTCGGCGACACGCCCGCCGCCGGCGCGACGCGCTACTACCAGGCCTACTACCGCGATCCCGTGCTGGGCTTCTGCCCCAGCCCGCAGGGCAACAGCTGGAACGTCAGCTCGGGCCTGGCGGTAGTCTGGGCGCAGTAGCGACGAAGCCCCCGAGCACGGCCCCAGCGCGAGGTTCGCGCGCCGGAGCCAGCCTGCGAGGACAGGCTCATCCTCAGGCGAGTTCGAAGGGGGTTCTGGCACACGCAGGGCATCTACGCGACGCGCGTCACGGCCACTCGCGTGGCGCTGGGTGCGAAGAGCGGGGCGCGCCCGGAACGGTTGGGCCGGCGGCGTGATGCCGATGTCAATCGCCCGCTTTTCATTCCTGGCTCATTGTGCTGCGACATCGAACAGTTCTCGCTCCACGCCAAGGTGCGGATCGAGGCCTCTGATCGCGAGGGGCTGGAGCGCCTGTGCAAGTACATCACCCGCCCTCCGATCAAGACCGAGCGCCTCTCGCTCGCGCCCGACGGCCGCGTGATCTACGCGCTGCGGAGGCACTGGCGCGATGGAACCTCCGCGATCGCCTTCGAGCCGCTGGACTTCATCGCGCGCCTCGCGGCTCTGGTGCCGCGCCCTCGCGCGCACCTCCTGACGTACCACGGCATCCTGGCGCCCGCCGCCGAGTGGCGCGATCTCGTCGTGCCGCGGCCGAGGGCGAAGAGCTCGCCGTGTGCGGAACCAGAGAGCCCGAGTCGGGGTTCGAATTCCCGCCCTCCGGATTCGCAGAGCTGCTCGGCGGGTTCACAGGTCGAGCCTGCACCTCTGACCGGTGGGACGACGCTCGCCCTCGCCGCCAAGCCCCGCCGCCCGACACGCACGGGCTGGGCCGAGCTGATGAAGCGGGTATTCGAGATCGACGTGCTCGTGTGCCCGCATTGCGGCGGAAGGCGCAAGCTGATCGCGTTCCTCACGGACGGCTTGGTGGTGCGCAAGATCCTCGCTCACCTGGGCCTTTCGACCGAGCCTCCAGTGCTCGCGCCGGCCCGGGCTCCGCCCGAGCCCGAGCTCGCCTGGTAGCTCGCAGTCCTGGTCTGCGTCATCAGCTCGTGCCTTTCGGGGCGCGGGTGGGGGAGGGATGCGCTCCGGGAGCCGTGGGGCCGGATGCGCAGCCGGGGAATCTCCGCGCCGCCGACGAACGGTGGCCCTGCGCGCCCCAAAGCTCGCGCAAACCACCCAAGTCGGAGGGGAGGGCTGGCCGGAATGGGCCGGGCGGTGGTAGCCTCGCAGCCGAGGTCATGCGCTTGGATGTCCTACGCCCGGTATTGGACAGCCGTTCGCAAGACTAGCGAGGTGGACTATGGCTATGAGAATTCTCGGATTGTGCGCTGCGATCGCTAGTGTGATGTGCGTTCACACGCACGGTACGCAAGTGCCGGCGAACGGAGAAGGCGCCAGTGCGGTCAGTCAAGTAACTCGGGACTCCCGGGTTGAAGTAAGGTGCGTTCCAGAAGTAAACAGAATCAACTGGCTTGACTGCAATGGCCGAATCCGAATTGGGACTGATGTCGGGGTGGAGTACAAACGAGATGGTCAGTCTTTAAGTGTTGACATCCGACCGACGGACGGTACTGGCGGGATTGCACTTCATCTTGTTCTGAAGCAGCTTGGCGCGAAAGAGGTGTCAGCGACAATTGATGGCAAATGGCTATCCGACGTTGGCCCAGCGAACTCGCGCAACAGTGGAGGCCAGGCAAGCACTCCGAAGGCACTGGACATCTCGCACGCGCTGGTCATCGTGAACTATCCTAACGTTCTGGACGCTCGACCCTTGAGCATTCGTGTGTGTATGGACCTCTTTGGAACCCCCCCAGGCAAAGTGGTCATGTGTGGAGTCGAAATCCCGGTGCCTGTCAGGTAGTGCCCGAGTCGTGTCTGGGCGAATGGCGCATGGTCCGACAATTCCGCCGAGGCCAATGACCCAGCCCCCGAGAACCGGTCCAACGCGATGATCACACTCCGGGTAGAACACCCCCGGAGCGTGACATGCGAAAGAGCAAGTTCAGTGACGAGCAGATCATCGGGATCCTGAAGGAGGCCGAGGCAGGGACGCTCGACGTGCTCGTGTGCCCGCATTGCGGCGGAAGGCGCAAGCTGATCGCGTTCCTCACGGACGGCTTGGTGGTGCGCAAGATCCTCGCTCACCTGGGCCTTTCGACCGAGCCTCCAGTGCTCGCGCCGGCCCGGGCTCCGCCCGAGCCCGAGCTCGCCTGGTAGCTCGCAGTCCTGGTCTGCGTCATCAGCTCGTGCCTTCCGGGGCGCGGGTGGGGGAGGGATGCGCTCCGGGATCTGTGGGGCCGGATGCGCAGCCGAGGAATCGCCGCGCCGCCGACGAACGGTGGCCTTGCGCGCCCCAAAGCTCGCGCAAACCAACAAGGTCGGAGAGGCGGGCTGGCCGGAATGGGCCGGGCGGTGGTAGCCTCGCAGCCGAGGTCATGCGCTTGGATGTCCTACGCCCCGGATCTATCCACATGCCGCCTGATTAGGAGGGCCAGGGAGGTTGCTGTGAGAACGTTGCTTGGAATAACAATGTTAGCCTGGACCTGCGGATGCGCTGCGACGTGTCCTCCGCATTCACAGGTCGGGCTGAGCCATCCCGACCCAGGTCGCCCGAGCGGAACAGCAAGTTCGGGTGCGGGCGAAGGGCTTGCGGCAATCCTAGTGCCACACCTTTCGTCCAGCGGCGCCTACCATCTAGGTTCCAATACCAATCGCTACTCAGATCGTTGTACTGTTGAGATCAGGGCACGTGACTGTGCGGAGGGCGTAGAGTACGTCATATCCTACAATATGGACAGGCACGCCAGTCAAGAACTATGCTTGACCATTAATGCTCACGAGCGGCGCCTGCACGGATCAATCAGGGGTGGAACTCATTTGACGGGACCTATCGAGTGGTCTGACATTTTTGGCGTAGTTGCGATGGACCAGTGGCCAACGTCAGCATCGGATCCAGTCTCGGTGCATTTCATGGTGGGTGGCCGAGTCAATGGAGCAGTGCCCTGCTTCTCCGACTGGTTTGCTATCGAGAGGTGAATGCGGCTCGTATGCTCCGAACAGTCGGCCGAGTCCGAGACGGCGAACTGACGGGACCAGTCGGGCTTGTGATCGCGTATCTATCCGCCCTCCTGACGTACCACGGCATCCTGGCGCCCGCCGCCGAGTGGCGCGATCTCGTCGTGCCGCGGCCGAGGGCGAAGAGCTCGCCGTGTGCGGAACCGAAGAGCCCGAGTCGGAGTTCGAATCCCTGCCCTCCGGAATCGCAGAGCTGCTCGACGGGTTCACAGGTCGAGCCTGCACCTCTGACCGCACGGACGACGCTCACCCTCGCCGCCAAGCCCCGCCGCCCGACGCGCACGGGCTGGGCCGAGCTGATGAAGCGGGTATTCGAGATCGACGTGCTCGTGTGCCCGCATTGCGGCGGAAGGCGCAAGCTGATCGCGTTCCTGACGGACGGCTTGGTGGTGCGCAAGATCCTCGCTCACCTGGGCCTTCCGACCGAGCCTCCAGTGCTCGCGCCGGCCCGGGCTCCGCCCGAGCCCGAGCTCGCCTGGTAGCTCGCAGTCCTGGTCTGCGTCAACAACTCGTGCCTTCCGGGGCGCGGGTGGGGGAGGGATGCGTTCCGGGAGCCGTGGGGCCGGATGCGCAGCCGGGGAATCTCCGCGCCGCCGACGAGATGACGTACGCTTCGCCGCCGCGGCCAAGGCCGACGACGACTTCCAGCGCGTCGAGTTCGGCGAGGCGCTGCTCGAGCTCGGCGACCTGCGCGGCGCGCCGCCGATCGTGGACGTGATCGCGCACCGCGAGGCGGCGCAGGCGCGCAAGGACGCGTGGGAGCACTTGCGCGCGCACTTGCCGATCCCGCAAGAGCTGCACGAGCCCGCGGGCTCCGAGCTCGAAGCCTGGTGGAAGGAGAACGAGAAGCGCCTCGTGCCCGACCACGCGGGCGTATTCAAGCTCGCGCCGTAGAAGTGAGGCGCGGCTGTACGATCAAGGCCACTCGGCGGACAGTCGCGATGCCCCTTGTCCGCTCCATCAATCTTCACGCTCCACAGCGGCCAGCGGAAGCCTGCTGATGCTCCGAGCGTAGAGCTCGATTCCGGGCAAGGCGCTCAGTCCGTGCGCGAAGATGCTGAGCAGCACCGTCGCCATCACTGCGAGCCGGATGGTGGATTCGCCCGATTGATGCGCATGCTGCTCCAGATAGACCAGCCCGAGCACGATCGAGGCAAGTCCGCGCGGGCCGAACCAACCCATGAACAACACCGTGGCCCGGCTGAGTCGCGTGCCGATCAGGGCAATGGCCACCGGGAACATGCGCACGACCGTGAGGCTCAGGAGCGCATAGACCGCGTGCATGGCATTGAACTGCCGCCACTCGCGCGCGACCAGCAAGCCGAAGAGCAGGAACACGGACAAGTTGAACACCTGTCCCCATTGCTCGGTGAACTCGACGCTATGCTTGCCCGCGTCCTTGAATCCCAGCTGCACTGCCAGGCCGGCGACGAACGCCGCGATGAACATGCTGGCACCCAGGGCATCGCACGCGAGCAGGCACAGCACAGGGATGGCCACCACGCCGAGTTGCGCCCACGAATGCGCCATCCACTTCCGACGCTGAGCCACTCCCAGGAGACATCCGCCGATGCCGCCGAGGCCGAGACCGACCAGCGTTCCGCAGCCGAGTTGCGCGACGATGAATTCCGAGAGGCGGGCGTGCTCGCCTTGGGCGCCGTGACTGCCAAGAGCGATGAAGAACAGCAGGAACGGCACGGACAAGCCGTCGTTGAGACCCGCCTCCACGTTGAGCGCCTGGCGAATCCTCGTCGGCACGCGCGAGCTGTTCACGATGATCTGCCCCAACCCCGCATCCGTCGGAGCGAGGATGGAGGCGAGGATGCCCGCCTCCATCGGCGATAGGTTCGGAAAGATCGCCAGCGCAGCCAGGGCGCCGAGCACGATGGTCAGCAACATCCCCGTGGTCAGGAGGCGGACCGGCAGGTTCCGAATGTTCTTCAGAACCCGGAGATCCGTGCGGCTCGCATCGGTGAAGAGCAGCAGCACGAGGCCGACTTCGGCGATCTGCAGCAGCTGCTCCGGATTGGCCTGCCGGTCACGGATTCCGGGCAGACATGAGAACGCCACCATCCCGGCGCCCGTGAACACGATCGGCGCCGTCACGATGCTCCGCTCCAGCCGCCCGGAAACCAGGCTGAGGAGAAGGATCAGAGCAACGAAGATGGCGACGAGGGTCATGAATCACCAACGGTCCTTCGCGCTGGAGTAGGACGTGTCCGTCGACGGGAGAGTTGCGACGCCAGTCCTAGGCCATCGCCTGTTCGCCATTCCGCAGCGCGAGCGCTGCCATGACACGCGCGCAGCCCACGCAGATGAAGGCGACGCCGGTCCAGACCGCGATCGTGAGGCCCACGAACAGCGGATTGCGCAGCAGGACGAAGCCCGCGATCACGCCGAGCAGTCCGAGCACCATCAGGGTTCCCCAGCTCTTCCCTCCGATCGACTTCAGCGCGAACGCTCCGGCCATCGTGAAGGACGAGCGGATGAGCAGCCCGAATCCGACGACGAACGGAAGCACGGCCAACGAGATGGACGGATTGTTGAACAGCACGACGCCGATGAGCAGATCGAGGATGCCTCCGGCGAGCGCGGCTCCCCAGTGCGCTCTCGTGGCGCGCTCCATCACGGCGCCAGAGATCTCGACCACGCCACTCACGATGAACATGAGCGAGAAGAGCAGGACCAGCGCGACGTAGCTTTCGACCGGAGTGCGCAGCACCCAGAGGCCGAGGCAGACGTAGAGGACGCCGGCGAGGAGTGGAAGGAACCAGAACTTGGCGGGTACGGAAGCGGGCATGGGGAGCCTCGGTTGGAAGACCGGGAGGGAGAAGCGCTCGCTCGGGGCGAGCGAGCGCGTGCCGACTCATGATGACAGGACCTTTCCGCGGACCCTCCTGCAAAATGCAAGCGGGTTCGACTTCACGTGTCCTCGAGGACGTCCCCCCTCCTCGCTCGTCATACCCGTCGACGAATGCGCGGCGCTCTGGCGCACCTCCCCGGCAGGCACGCCGAAGTCCAGCTGCGGACATTGCAGACCTCTGGTTTCTGGGATCATCGCGCGCCGACGAAAGATGTCACGCCCGCGCGGGTCGAACTCAGTGCCGTTTCCGCTCGCTCGCGGCAGCGTTCGACCTGGGAGAGGCGTACAACGACACGAGGCGCGAGATCAGAACGGCCATGTAGAGCGTGCCGCCGACGCCCTCGAGCATCGCCAACACGCGCGCCGGGTTGGCGAGAGGAACGATATCGCCGTAGCCGACGGTGGCGAGCGTGATGAAGCTGAAGTAGGTGGCGTTGAAGC
The DNA here is from genome assembly GCA_963829015.1 of uncultured Planctomycetota bacterium. Classification (GTDB taxonomy): domain Bacteria; phylum Planctomycetota; class UBA1135; order UBA1135; genus JADJLZ01. The sequence goes on from CAWHGR010000004.1 coordinate 120,148, forward strand.
CCTTCATCACGTGGCCCGCAGCGGGACCGACCGTGAAGGAAAATGCGTCGGGAATCAGGGAGGCCACGAGCAGGTAGGCCAGGCTCCAGAGCAATCCCAGTACCAGGTAGCCTGCGACTCCGGCGCAGAGCACCTCGGAGTCGATTCGTCGCGCGCGCACGATGAATGACAAGAGGTGCAGGAAGAGGTACCCGAGGAACAGCAGCCCCGGGACGAGGTAGGACCAGACAGGAATGGCGTCGGGCCGCAGGTCGTGCAGCCAGATCGCGAGCAGCACCGGCGCGGCCAGGACGAGGCCCCACGCGCGCGTGCGGCGTCGGTCGCTCACGGCGAGCAGGCCAAACAGCAGCACCACGCTCAAGCGCACGCTCTCCAGGATGTCTCCGAACGGGAGCCGCTCCTCGAACGGTGCACTGACCAGCCCCAGCGCCAACGCGCTCAGGAACACAGCCACGGGGTACCGCCGGTACCAGTCCAGAGCCGGGGTGTGCAGGAGCTTCCTGCGAGTCTGATCGCTGGCCACGCGGCCGCGAATGCTACTCAGGGAAGCGGGCCAGCGGATGGGATCCCGGGATTCTTGGGAGGATCGAGTCTGCATCGGCCGTGGGGCCCGGAAGCATGGGACCCTGGCCCCGAGAGCGTTGCGGGTTGCAGACCGGACGCACGAACGCGCACTCTCAACAAGCGCCGAGAAGCGCGTGCGCCTCGCGCCCGACCACACGGGCATGTTCAAGCTCGCGCCCTAGATCCAAAGGCTAGGTCCGACTACCGATCGCTGATCCAGCGGAATTCGCTGCGCAGCAGGCGGAACTCGGACAGAGCCGGATCCGGCCTGCGCGTCGTGGGCCACATCGCGACGACCGACGAGACGAGGACGCTCCCGACGAGCGCCAGCTTGATCGACCAGCGCGGGACGGTGGGAATCCGATGCAGCGGAAGCGTCGATGACGCAGGCGCGGGCACCGCGCGGCCGCGCACGAAGAGCGCCCACAGCCGCGGCGTGTCGTAGAGCACGATCACCGCGGACGAGACGACCATCATCAGCGAGTACAGCTTGACCGGCACGCCGTAGGCGAGGTTGAGCAGGGCCACGTTCGTCATTACCGCGAGACAGACCAGCGCGCCGAGCGTCGCTCGCAGTCCTGGTCTGCGTCAACAGCTCGTGCCTTCCGGGGCGCGGGTGGGGGAGGGATGCGTTCCGGGAGCCGTGGGGCCGGATGCGCAGCCGAGGAATCGCCGCGCCGCCGACGAACGGTGGCCCTGCGCGCCCCAAAGCTCGCGCAAACCAACAAGGTGGGAGAACCGCCTGAAGCGCCTCACGATGATGCCGAAGCGCTACTTGATCGACCCCGGGCTCCTGGTGGGCGCGCTGGGAATCGACGTCGCCGTCGTCATGGCCGAGGGCGATCTGCTCGGTCGAGTCCTCGACACCTTCGTCGCCGCGCACCTGCGCGCAGAGTCCGTCGTGACGGAATCGAGGCCGCGCCTCTATCACCTGCGGACGGAGCAAGGGCGCCAGGAGATCGACATCTTGGCCGAGATGGGCACGGGACGGATCGTCGCGTTCGAAGTGAGAGCCACGAGGGCTCCGGAAGCGAGCATGGCGCGTCACATGGCGTGGCTGCGCGACCGGCTCGGCGAGCGATTCCTGGCGGGAGTCGTACTGCATACGGGACCGCGCAGCTTTGCGCTCGGAGATCGACTGCAGGCCGTGCCGATCAGCACGCTGTGGTCGGAGAGTTGAGTGTGGTTCCGTTCGCTCGTACGGAGCCGAGGGTCCGCGCCGGTACGTCTTCCTTTCGAGTACCATCCCGCGCACTCTCCTCCCGACTCACGAACCCGCGGAGCCTTCCGTGATCCCCAGCCATCCGACTCGTTCCACGCTCGCTCTCGCCCTCGCCTCCTGCGCCCTCCTCGGCTGCGCGAGCGCGGCCTACGCCTCCGATCTCTCCGCGATCCAGCGCGAGGTGACGAAGCGCCACGACGAGGCGCTCAAGCGTCTGCAGGACTGGATCGCGCTGCCCTCGATCGCGGCCGAGAATCGCGGCTTTCCCGAGGGCGCGCAGCACATGGCGCAGCTCGCGCTCGACGCCGGGTTCCAGAAGGCGACGATCCTCGAGACGCAGGGCAAGCCGGGTGTCTTCGCGACGCTCGATGCGGGCGCGGCGAAGACGGTCGGGCTCTACTTCATGTACGACGTGAAGCAGTTCGATCCGGCCGAGTGGACCTCGCCGCCGCTCGAAGCACGCCTGGTCGACAAGCCCGGACTCGGCAAGGTGATCGTCGGCCGCGGCGCGGTGAACCAGAAGGGGCCGGAGGCGGCGTTCCTGGCGGCGCTGCACGCGATCCGCGGCGCGGGCAAGAAGCTGCCCGTGAACCTGGTGCTGGTCGCCGAGGGCGAGGAGGAGATCGGCTCGCCGCACATCAGCCGAGCTCGTGCAGCGTCCCGAGGTGGAAGCGGCGCTGCGCAAGTGCAGCGGCGTGTTCATGCCGTCGGCGTCGCAGGACCCCGACGGGCTCGTCACGGTCAGCCTCGGCGCGAAGGGTGTCGTCGAGCTCGAGCTCGTCTCGAGCGGCGAGAAGTGGGGCCGCGGTCCGGCGAAGGACGTTCATTCCTCGCTGAAGGCGATGGTCGACAGCCCGGCCTGGCATCTGGTGAAGGCGCTCGACGACGCTCGTCTCGGCCGACGGCAACACGGATCACGATCGACGACTACCCGCAGCCGCGCCCGCTCGATGCGCGCGGAGAAGGCGATGATCGCCGAGGCCTCGCGGCGGCGCGACGAAGCGAAAGCCGAAGAAGCAGCTCGGCGTGCAGCACTGGATCGACGACCTGCCCTGGCCGCAGGCGAACGAGCGGCTCGAGTCGCAGCCGACGGTCAACATCGAGGGCCTCGTCGGCGGCTACACCGGGCCCGGGCGGCAAGACGATCCTCCCGCACCGCGCGGTGGCGAAGATCGACCTGCGCCTCGTGCCCGACATGCACGCCGCGGACGCGGTCGCGGCGCTCAGGGCGCATCTGGCGAAGCGCGGCTTCGGCGACATCGAGGTCAACGTCACCGGCGGCTACGACCCGACCAGCACGCCGGCGAGCGCCGCGCTGATCCAGGCGCAGATCGCGGTGCTGAAGCGGGCCGGGATCGATCCGCTGCTCTGGCCGCGCAACGCCGGTTCCTATCCCGGCTACGTCTTCACCGGCAAGCCGCTCGAACTCGCCGCCGGCCACTTCGGCCTCGGCCACGGCAGCGGTGCGCACGCGCCGGACGAGTACTACGTGATCGAATCGGCGAACCCGGCCGTGCAGGGCTTCGACGGCGCGGTGATGTCGTTCGTCGAGTACCTGTACGAGCTCGGGAAGTGAAGAACCGGGGTACCTCCAAGCCCCCTGCGAACTGGACCGACGCCGAGTACGAACCCGTGCTCCGCGCCGAACCGATCGGCTTCCTGCGCAGCGGCAAGCGCAGCAAGTTCTCGCTTCCTCACCAACCCATCGGCAACGTGGACGAGCGCAATGTCGTGGAGCTCAACCCGGGCAAGCAGTTCGAGCAGGCGCTGCTCGATCTCGAGGGCTTCGAACGCGTCTGGCTGGTGTGGTGGTTCCACCGCCACCGCAACTGGAAGCCGCAGGTGCTCCCGCCCCGGGGGCCGAAGCAGAAGAGGGGTGTCTTCGCCACGCGCTCGCCGCATCGTCCGAATCCGATCGGCCTCACGCCGGTGCAGCTCATCCGCGTCGAGAAGCGGCGGCTCGTCGTGGGCGAGGTCGATCTGATCGACGGGACGCCGATCCTCGACATCAAGCCGTATGTCCCCGCGATCGACTCGTTTCCGCAGAGCAAGGCAGGATGGGTCGATGAGATCGGGCGCGCGCAGGACGAGCCTCCGCGGTTCAGGGTCGCCCTTTCGGAGCTCGCCGAGGCGCAAGCTGCCTTTCTCGAGGAAGAGTGGGGCCTGGAGATCCTCGAGAAGGCCGCGCGTCGTCTCGCGCTCGATCCGAGCCCGCATCGCACGCGGCGCATCCGCCGGCAGGGGAGCGAGTTCCTGATGTCCTGCGGTGCCTGGCGGGTGTTCTTCACCGTCGCGGGCGAAATGGTCGAGGTGCTGCGCCTCTCTTCCGGGTACCCGTACGAGTACCTCGTCGACCCCAAGAAGACCCGCATCGCGGACAGGCAGGCGCAGATCGCGTTCTGCGCGCGCTGGCCCGAGCCCGCTCCTTGGCGATCGCCGCCCCGGCTGGCATAGTCCGCGCCACGATGAAGCGAGACACCATGGACCTCAGCTCCCTGGCGCGCGAGCGCGGCGTCGATCCCAGGCTGCGCGTGGGCACGATGGCCGGCGCGCTGATCGGCTCCGAGATCCTGAAGATCGCGGCCGACATCCGCGCGCTCGTCGCCGGCGGACGCGAGATCTGCAACCTCACCGTGGGCGACTTCGATCCGAAGCAGTTCCCGATCCCCGCGCGACTCAGGACGGCGATCGTCGAGGCGCTCGAGAGGGGCGAGACGAACTATCCGCCCTCGGACGGCCTGCCGGTCCTGCGCAAGGCGGTGGCGGAGTTCTACGCGCGCGAGCTCGGCCTCGCGTACCCGGTCGAGAGCGTGCTCATTGCCGGCGGCGCGCGGCCGCTGCTCTACGTCATCTACCGCAGCGTGCTCGACCGCGGCGACAAGGTCGTCTATCCGGTGCCGAGCTGGAACAACAACCACTACGTGCACCTCTGTGACGCGAGCGCCGTGCCGGTCGCGTGCACGCGCGAGCACATGTTCCTGCCGACGGAGGACGAGCTCGCGCCCGTGCTCGGCGACGCGCGGCTCCTGAGCCTGAACTCGCCGCTCAATCCGACCGGGACGGCGATCCCGGCCGAGCGCCTGCGCGCGATCTGCGCACTCGTGCTCGAGGAGAACCGGAAGCGCGAGCGGCGCGGGGCGCGCCCGCTCTACCTGATGTACGACCACATCTACTGGATGCTCTGCGCGCGCGGCGTCGAGCACGTTACGCCGCCGGCGCTCGAGCCGGAGATGGCGCGCTACACGATCTTCGTCGACGGCATCAGCAAGGCCTTCGCGGCGACCGGCGTGCGCGTCGGCTGGGGCGTCGGGCCGGTCGACGTGATCGAGCGCATGAGCGCCGTGCTCGGCCACGTCGGCGCCTGGGCGCCGCGCGCGGAACAAGTCGCGACCGCGCAGCTGCTCGCCGACACGGACGGGATGCGCGAGTACCACGCGCAGTTCCAGCCGGCAGTCGAGACGCGATTGCGCGCGCTCGCGGACGGACTCGGCGCAATGAAGGCGAAGGGCCTCGAGGTCGACTGCCTGCCGCCGATGGGGGGGATCTACCTCACGGCGCGCTTCCACGCCTTCGGGCGCAAGACGCCGTCCGGCGCGGCGCTCACGAGCTCGGAGGAGATCCGCAAGTACTTGCTCGAGGCCGCGGGCTTCGCGATCGTTCCCTTCCGCGCCTTCGGCGTGCAGAGCGACGAGGGCTGGTTCCGCTTGTCGGTCGGCGCGGTCAGTCCGGCCGAGATCGCGGCGGCGCTCCCGCGCGTGGAGAAGGCGCTGTCGGCGTTGCGCTGAGGTGGATCCGATTGCCGGCATGCAGCCGGGCCAAGAGTCTCTGATGTCGTTGCGCCGCGAGACCTGGTGGCCATGCGCTGGCATGAGCCCGAAGCAGGCCAGCGCTTCGGGACGTTCGTGCTCGGGCAACCTGACCTGGCCCAGCGCGCGTGACCCCCGCAGGACCCTGCCTGCCACAAGAAGCGGCACGAGTGGTAGGCTGCCCGCAGCGTCATCCGCCCGGATGTCCGTCGCACCTTGCGCTCGAGGATCACCTCCATCCGCATCTGTCGATTCGCGAGTGCGCTCGCGTTCATTGCACTGTCGGCGAGCGCGCAGGTGCCGTCCGGCACGGAAGCGGCGGTGTACACGCAGCGCATCCAGCCGCTGCTCGCGCAGTACTGCCTCGAGTGCCACTCGAGCGAGAAGCGGAAGGGCGATCTCGACCTCGAGCAGTTCGATTCGCTCGCGTCCGTTCAGAAGCAGCCGAAGACCTGGATCGACGTCGTCGAGAAGCTCGGCAGCGGCGAGATGCCGCCGGCGAAGGCGACGCAACCCGCCGTGGCGGAGCGCGAGGAGCTGCGCGGCTTCGCCGAGGCCGTGCTCGTCGAGCTCGCCGCGGCGCACGCGGGCGATCCGGGGCCGGTCGTGCTGCGCCGGCTCTCGAACGCCGAGTACACCTGGGCGCTGCGCGACCTGACCGGCGTCGCCTCGCTCGATCCCGCGCGCGAGTTCCCGGTCGACGGCGCGGCGGGGGAGGGCTTCACCAACGTCGGCAATGCGCTGGTGATGTCGCCGGTGCTGCTCGGCAAGTACCTCGACGCGGGCAAGGCGGTCGCGGAGCACGCGCTGCTCTTGCCGGACGGGCTGCGCTTCACGGAGGCCGCGACACGCCGCGACCAGACCGACGAACTGCTGGCCGAGATCCGCGCCTTCTACCGCCGCTACAGCGACAGCAACGGCGCGGACATGGTCAACGTGCAGGGCATCGTCTTCGCCACCAACGAGGGCGGCCGCCTGCCGCTCGAGAAGTACCTCGAAGCGACGCTCGCCCTGCGCGGCACGTCGCCTGGTCCCGAGGCGCTCGCTGCCGCGGCGCGTGCGCGCGAGCTGAGCCCGAAGTACCTGGGCCTCTTGTGGAGGATGCTGACGGCCGGCGAACACTCGCTGCTGCTCGACGACGTCCGGCAGCGCTGGCGCCGTGCCGCTCCCGGCGACGCCGCAGCGCTCGCCGCGGCGATCGCGGCCTGGCAGCAGCAGTTGTGGCAGTTCCGCACGGTCGGCCACATCGGCAAGGTCGGCGGGCCGAAGTCCTGGCTCGAGCCGCTGCAGCCGTTCGCGGCGAGCCGCGAACTGCGCTGCGGCTTCCCGGCGGACGACGGCAGGGACGTGACGCTCTACCTCGCCGCCGGAGACGCGGGCGACGGCAGCGAGCACGACGACGTCGTCTGGCGCAACGCGCGCCTCGTCGCTCCCGGGCGGCCCGATCTGCCGCTGCGCGACGTGCGCGGGTTGGCGCAGGCGCTCACGACGCGCCGCGAACGGATCCGTGCGAGCGTTTCCGCCTGTCTCGCGGCCGCCGGGGAGCCGGGCGCCGTCGATCGCGGACTCGATGCGGGACTGCTCGGCGCGTGGCGCGACTGGCTCGGCCTGCGCGGCGAGAGCCCGCCGCCGGTGGCGCAGTACTTCAAGGACTCGCAGCACGACATCAGCGGGAACGCCGCGGTGCGCGGCTGGAGCAGCGGCGAACTGCCGTGCCTGTACGCCAACTCGTCGGACCAGGAACTGCGCATCCCGGGCACGCTGGCCGCGCACGGCGTCGTGGTGCATCCGCTGCCGGCGCAGCGCGTGGTCGTCGCCTGGCAGAGCCCGCTCGCCGCGCGGGTGCGTGTCGCGGCGCGCATCCAGCACGCGCACACCGACTGCGGCAACGGGATCGCCTGGGCGGTCGAGCTGCGGCGTGGCGGGCTGCGGCTCGCGCTCGGCAGCGGCATCGCGGTGACGAGCGAGGTCTTCACGCCCACGCTCTCCGAGGAGCTCGCCGTGCGGCCCGGCGACGTCCTCGCGCTGCTCGTCGGCGCGCGCGACGGCGACCACACCTGCGATCTCACGGCGGTCGACCTGACGCTGACCGGTCTCGACGGGGACGCGCCCGTCTGGGACCTCGCGGCCGACATCACGCCCGATGTGCTCGCGGGCAATCCGCACCCCGACTCGCGCGGCGTGCCGGGAATCTGGCACTTCGGCAGCGAAGCGGACGTCGCGAGCGAGGCCGCGATCCCGGCTGCATCGCTGCTCGGGAAGTGGCTGCTCGCCTCCGGCGCGAACGAGCGCGGGAGGCTCGCAGCGGCTCTCGAGGATCTCGTCGCCGGCTGCTCCGTCGCGGCGAACGACGCGGACGCGCGCGTCGTGCGCCAGATGCTCTCGTTCGACGGACCGCTCTGCCGGGGCTGCGCCAGCGCGGCGAGCGCGGGAGACGCCGGCTACGGTCTCGATCCGGCGCGCTTCGGCGCGGACGACGCTCTGCGCGTGCACGCCCCCGAGGTCGTCGCCGTGCGCCTGCCCGCGGAACTCGCGGCCGGCCGCGAGCTCGTGGTGACCGGCGCGCTCGATGCGGGCGACGGCTCGGTGCAGCTCTCGGTCTCGGGCGCGGCCCCGCAGCTCGAAACGCTGGCCGCGGCGCCGATCGTGGTGAACGAGGACAGCGCAGCGCGACGCCGCTTCGAGAGCGCCTTCGACGAGTTCCGCCAGCTGTTCCCCGCGGCACTGTGCTACACCAAGATCGTGCCGGTCGACGAGGTGGTGACGCTGACCCTCTTCTACCGCGAGGACGAGCACCTCGCGCGGCTGATGCTCGACGACGCAGAGAAGGCGCGGCTCGACCGGCTGTGGAACGAGCTGCACTTCGTCAGCCAGGATGCGCTCACGCTCGTCGACGTCTTCGAGCAGCTCTGGCAGTACGCCACGCAGGACGCCGACCCCAAGGTCTTCGAGCCGATGCGCAAGCCGATCCGCGAACGCGCCGCGGCGTTTCGCACCGAGCTTGCTCGCCGCGGAGCCGCGGCAGCTCGAGGCGCGTGCTCGAGTTCGCCGCGCGCGCGTACCGCCGTCCGCTCGCGGCGAGCGAAGGCGACGAACTGCGCGCGCTCTACCGCCAGCTGCGCGCCGAGGAGCTGCCGCACGAGGCCGCGATCCGGCTGCTGCTCGCGCGCGTGCTGGTCGCGCCGGCGTTCCTCTACCGCAGCGAACAGCCGGGACCCGGCCGCGATGCGGTGCCCGTGTCGGGCTACGAGCTCGCCACGCGACTGAGCTATCTTCCTCTGGTCGTCGGCCCCCGACGACGAGCTGCGCGCCGCCGCAGCGAGCGGCAAGCTGCACGACCCCGACGTGCTCGCGCGCGCAGGCGCGGCGCATGCTCGCCGACCCGCGCGTGCGCCGGCTGGCCACCGAGTTCGGCTGCCCGTGGCTGCACATGCACGACTTCGACGAGCTCGACGAAAAGAGCGAGCGCCACTTCCCGACCTTCCGCGAGCTGCGCGGCGCGATGTACGAGGAGGCGATCCGCTTCTTCACCGACCTCTTCCAGCACGACCGCTCGCTGCCGGAGCTCGCTCGACGCCGACTACACGTTCCTGAACGAGCCGCTGGCCAAGCACTACGGCATCCCCGGCGTCACCGGCAGCGAGTGGCGCCGCGTCGACGGCGTGCAGGCAGTACGGGCGCGGCGGCATCCTCGGTCTCGCGGCGACGCTCGCGAAGCCAGTCGGGCGCCTCGCGCACGAGCCCGATCCTGCGCGGCAACTGGGTCGCGAAGTGCTGCTCGGCGACAGCTGCCGCGGCCGCCGAAGGACGTGCCCCAGCTGCCCGAGGACGAAGCCGCCGAATCGCTGACCGTGCGGCAGCTCATCGAGAAGCACACGCGCCGATCCGCGCTGCGCGCGCTGCCACGAGCGCATCGACTCCATCGGCTTCTCGCTCGAAGGCTTCGACGCGATCGGCCGCCGGCGCGAGCGCGATCTCGGCGGCCGGCCGATCGACACGCACGCGACTGCGCTCGACGGCACGGAGTTCGACGGCCTCGACGGCCTGCGGCACTACCTGCTGACGCAGCGCCGCGACGGCCTTCGTGCCGCCAGTTCTGCCGCAAGCTGCTCGGCTATGCCCTGGGCCGCGGCGTGCAGCTCTCCGACGAACCGCTGCTCGACGAAGATGCTCGCCGAGCTGGCCGGCGCACGGCTACCGCGTCGGCTGCGCGGTCGAGCCGATCGTGCGCAGCCCACAGTTCCGCGAGGTCCGCGGCCGGCGAGTGCCGAGCGACGACCAGATGAGCACGGCCAGATGACCGCATGAGCACGCATCACGATTCGTCCCGCCGCACGTTCCTGCGCGGCGTCGGCGTCACGCATGGCGCTGCCGTGGCTGGAGTCGCTCAACGTCTGGGGCGATCGAGCCGCGGCGCGCGCGCCGCCGAGCGAAGCGCCCGTGCGGCTGGCGGTGCTCTTCTCCGGCAATGGCTTCCACAGCAAGGAATGGTGGGCCAAGGGCGAGGGCACGGCAGATGGAGCTGGGCCAGGTGCTCGCGCCGCTCACCGACTTCCGCGAGAAGATGCTCTTCATCCGCGGCCTGTTCAACGCCGAGGCGCACAAGGGCAACATCCACAGCTCGCAGACCGGCAACCTGCTCTCCGGCGCGCCGCTCGCCTCCGGCGGCGAGATCCGCTCCGGCACGAGCATCGACCAGTTGCTCGCGCAGCGCTACGGCCGCTCGACCAAGGTGCCGAGCCTCGTGCTCGGCTGCGAGAAGTCGAACCCGTCGGTCCACAAGAATTACTCGATGCTCTACAGCTCGCACATCTCGTGGAGCTCGCCGACGACGCCGACGCCGCTCGAGCTCTATCCGGCGCTGGCCTTCGACCGGCTCTTCAAGGACGAGGTCGAGCCGCGGCGACAAGAGCGTGCTCGACGCCGTGCTGGCCGACGCCAGCGACTTGCGCCGGCAGCATCAGCACGAGCCGACCAGCGCAAGCTCGACGAGTATCTCGACTCGGTCCGCGACGTCGAGCAGCGCATCGAGCAACGCCGGCAAGCAGGGCGAACTGCAAGGCTGGCGGCCGACGCTCGACAAGCCGAACATGCCGCGCCCGGCCGACGGCATCCCGCAGGACATCGCCGAGCACATGCGGCTGATGTGCGACATCCTCGTGCTCGGCTTCCAGACCGACACCACGCGCATCACCACGCTCAAGCTGAACAACGACCACTCGCTCGCTGCGCTTCCCGCACCTGGGCGTCGACTACATGATCCACCACCTGCTCTCGCACTCCGACACGGCCGACTGGCTGAAGGTGAACCAGTTCTTCCTCGAGCAGGTCGCCTACATCGCCGCGCAAGCTCGACGCGATCCAGGAAGGCGACGCGCACGCTGCTCGACAACTCGATGCTGCTGTTCTGCTCGAGCATGCTGACCGGCAACCACGACGCCGACGCAGCTGCCCGTCGTGCTGCTCGGCGGCGGCGGCGGCCAGATCAAGGGCGGCCGCGTGCTCGACTACCAGCGAGCAAGCCCAACCGCCAGATGTGCCGGCTCTACCTGTCGATGATGGACAAGATGAACGTCGCGCTGCCGAAGTTCGGCGACGCGACGCAGCCGCTGGCGGAGATCTAGCACTCTTCCCAGAATGTGCGGCCCCATGCGCAACCCCCTCATCGCCCTCGGTCTGCTCCTCGCAGCTGCCTGCAGCCATCTCTCCGCCGACCTGAAGAAGAGCGACGAGGCGCCGCACACCGAGCGCAAGCCGATCTCGATGCCGCTCGAGACCTTCCAGCTCGCGAACGGCATGACCGTCGTGCTGCTCGAGGACCACTCGCTGCCCAAGGTGGTGATCGACACCTGGTTCGCGGTGGGTTCGAAGGACGAGGCGCCGGGCCGCAGCGGATTCGCGCACCTGTTCGAGCACCTGATGTTCATGGGCACCGCGCGCGTGCCGGGCAACCAGTTCGACGTGATCATGGAGGGCGGCGGCGGCAACAACAACGCCAGCACCGGCAACGACCGCACGAACTACTACAGCACCGGCCCGTCCACGCTGCTGCCGACGCTGCTCTGGCTCGATGCCGACCGGCTCGAGGCGCTGGGCGCCTGCATGACGCAGGAGAAGCTCGACCGCCAGCGCGACATCGTGCGCAACGAGCGCCGCCAGAACACGGAGAACCAGCCTTACGGCAAGGTCGAACTGCTGCTCCCGCCGGCGCTCTTCCCGGAGGGCCATCCCTACCACCACTCGGTGATCGGCAGCCACGAGGACCTCGAGTCCGCGACGCTCGACGACGTGAAGAAGTTCTTCGACGAGTTCTACGTGCCCGCCAACGCGACGCTGGTCGTGGCCGGCGACTTCGAGCCCGTGGCGACGAAAGCGCTGGTCGAGAAGCTCTTCGGCGCGCTGGCCACGAAGCCGCTGCCGCAGCATGCGGCCGCGCAGCCGGTCCTGCTCACGAGCGAGAAGCGCGTGCTCGAGGGTGACAACGTCAAGTTCGCGAAGCTCTACCTGTGCTGGCACTCGCCGGCGCAGTTCGCGAAGGGCGACGCCGAGCTCGACCTCGCCGCCTCGATCCTCGCCGACGGGCCGTCCTCGCGCCTGGAGAAGCGCCTCGTGCTCGAGACGCGCCTTGCGCAGAGCGTCTCAGCCAGCCAGGACTCGAGCGAGCTCGGCTCGACCTTCCAGATCGGGGCGCTCGCCTCGCCGGGCGCCGATCTCGACCGCGTCAAGAGCGAGATCCTCGCCGTGCTCGAGGAGTTCTGCACCAATGGCCCGAACGCCGCCGAGCTCGAGCGTGCCAAGACGCGCCGGGAAGCGGGCTTCCTGCGCCGGCTCGAGAGCCTGCTCGCGCGCGCCCAGGCGGTGCAGACCTACCGCCACTACCTGGGCGTCTCCGACGGCTTCCAGCTCGACCTCGAGCGCTACCAGAAGGCGACGCGCGAGGCCGTGCGCGAGATCGCGCGCTCCGTGATCGGGCCCGGCCGCGTCGACCTGCGCATCGTGCCGCAGGTAGCGGCCAACCCCGCGGCGCTCGAGACGCGCCCGGCGGATTCCGCCCGCAAGCCCTTCCAGGCCGCGACGCCGCAGAGCTTCACGCTCTCGAACGGCATCCCGGTGCACGTCTTCCCGCGCCCGGGCACGGGCCTGTTCGCCGGTTCGCTGATCGTGCAGGGCGGCGAGAGCGGCATCCCGCTCGAGCGCGCCGGTTCCGCGCTGCTCGCCGCGCGCTGGGCCGATTCGGGCGCGGGCGGAAAGGACAATTCGGCCTTCGCCGAGGCCGCCGAGTCGCTCGGCGCCGGGCTCAGCGTGGGCGCGGGACGCTCGGACCTCGGCTACGACTGCAACGGCCTGGCCTCGCGCCTCGAGCCCATGCTCGACCTCTTCGCCGACCTCGTGCTCGCGCCGAACCTGGGCGAGGCCGACTTCGCGCGCGAGAAGGAGCAGCTCTCGAACGACGTGCGCAAGCGCGACCAGGATCCCAACGGCGTCGCACGCAACGTCGGCCGCGCGCTGCTGTTCGGCGCCGGCGACCCGCGCGGCCGCCCGCTCGAGGGCACCAGCGCGAGCGTCGCCGCCTTGACGAGCGCGCGCGTCAAGCAGGACCTCGCGAGCCTGCTGTGCGCGAAGCGCGCGACCTTCGTCTTCGCCGGCGATCTCGACCTCGCGCGGTTGAAGGCGGCGCTCGAGCAGCACTTCGGTTCGTGGAAGACGAGCGGCGAGGCGGCGCTCGCCGAACCGCAGCCGCTCGTCGCGCCGGCGCCCGGCCGGATCGTCTACGTCCATCGCGACAAGGCGCCGCAGACGGTGATCTCGATCCTGCGTCCGGTCGAGGCGCTCGAAGGCACGCCGCGCGCCGCGCGCGCCGCGGTCGATACGGTCTTCGGCGGCACGTTCACGAGCCGTCTCAACGCCAACCTGCGCGAGGCCAAGGGCTACACCTACGGCGCGCGCAGCGGCATCGCCCAGGAAGGCACGCAGTTCACGTTCAGCGCCGGCGCGGCGGTCGTGACGCAGCACACGGGCGACTCGCTGACCGAGTTCAAGCTCGAGTTCGAGCGCATGGCCAAGGACGGCGTCGATGCCGGGGAGCTGCAGAAGGCCGTCGAATCGGGCCGCCAGCGCGCGATCGGCTCGTTCGAGACGACCGGCGCGCTCGCGCGCGGCCTGGCGCAGCTCGTGCGCAGCGGCCGGCCGCTCGATTCGATCGGCAAGGACCTCGCGGCGCTCGATGCGGTCGATCTCGCGGGCACCAACGCGCTGGCGAAGTCCGGCCTGTACGAGTGGAAGGACTGCCTCGTCGTGCTGGTCGGCGATCGCGAGGAGATCCAGAAGCAGCTCGCGGCGGCGGGATTCTCCGGCGCGGTCGAGGTCGATTCGACCGGCGCGCCGAAGCGCTGAGGCGGCGCGATCCGCTCAGGCCGCGCGCGTGGAGCGCGACGCGTCCAGCGGGAACGCGATCGAGCGCGAGAGGTCCCTCTCCAGGGCCGCCGCATTCTGCTCGCTGACCAGCGAGATGTCCGCCGTGCACAGCCTGCCCGTCTGCGGATCGGGTGCGCTGAACTGGATCTTGCGCCCCTTGCGCTGCAGGCCGGTGATGCCGCGGCTCGCGAGCATCAGCGAGCAGCGCTTCGTCCAGAGGTAGTTCACGAAGTAGAACGCCGGCACGAGCATGACCCCGAATGGGAGCACGGCGATGGGTGCGATCGTGATGAGCAGGAAGAGCCCCGTGCGCAGGAGAATCGAGCGCTTGCGGTTGCCCTCGTAGACGGTCTTCGGACCCTCGATCGTGATCGTCCCTTCGCGCACGAAGTCGAACCCGTCGACAGCAAAGGCGCTGCCGAAGGTGACGCGATGCGTGACCGGAACGGGTGCCGGCTGGAGCGCTTGCACGGGAGCCGCGCCGACCGGTACGGCGGGCGGCAGACTCCTGATGTCGGATGGAAACAGGAAGGCCTCGTCCCTGGCACTCAGCGTGCGCGCGCGATTCGACGCGTCGACCTTGCGCAGGGGCTGGCCGTCCGCGCACCGATCGCGCAGGGCGGCGATGGGAATCATCCCGAGCAGGCCGAACAGGCCGAAAACGCCCCACCAGCTCGAGTGGCCCTTCGCGCGGGCGTAGTTCACCCCGCCCCAGATGCAGAACCCGCAGCCGATGAGGCCGTAGATCAGTCCATGGGTCTCCGATTCGGCGTGACGGCGCATCTCCATCGCGCCGCCCGAGATCACCATGCCGATCAGTACGCCGATCGTCGCCTTGTTCTTGTACGGTTCGATCACGCGAGCGCTCTCCGTCGAATGAGTGCGCGCCGTTTCCGGAGCTCTCGTGCTCGCGGAGGAAGGTCGGCGCGTCCTGATGCGCCCATCGGCCCCGAGGCGTCCAGGACTTGAACCGAGACGGCGATCCCGCCGCGCGAGTCGTGCAGGCCGGAGGATCTTCCGCATCCGGGCGCTGCTAGAATCCCCGCAGGCCAGCTCGCGAACCCAAGGAGGCCAGATGCTCGCAGTCCTCGTCCTTCCGCTCCTCGTCTCGCTCGCAGGTCTCGACGAACGCACGCTGCGCGACAACCCGCAGTGGCTGCCGCCGCAGACGTCGGTCGCCAAGGCCGTCGAGTTCCGGGACGCGTTCGAGCCTTGGGCGGTGCACCTCTACGCGCTGCGCTGATCGACAGCGTACGGGCTCCGCTACTCGACGAACGGCCGGCCGGCCTGGAACAACTCCAGCTGCTTCTCCAGCTGCTGCACGAGCCGGGTGTTCTGCTGCGCACGTGCGGCCTCGAGGGCCGTGTTGCAGGTCTCGATCGCCTGGGCGAAATCGCCGTGGCGCGCGAGAGCGACCGCGAGAGTGTCGAGTGCCGCCGGATCCTGCGCGCGTCCCTCGAGGCAGTCCTGGGCGAGGATCACGGCCTCGCGCGCCTCGCTCTCGCCGCCGCTCGGAAGCGTCGCGAGCTCCCAGGCGAGTCGCGCTCGCAGGGCGAACTCGCGCGGCAGGGCATCCAGGGCCGAGCGCAACGCCGCGATCGCTTCGGCGCGCTGCCCGCGGCTCCTGCGCACGGTGTACAGCGCTTGCCAGGCCGGCAGGCAGGTCGGATCGAACTTCAAGGCGGTCGCGAGGCTCGCCAGGCCATCGTCGAAGCGGCCCTGCGCGAACTGCGCGTTGGCCAGGTTCGTGTGCGCATTGGGCGAGGTCGGTTCGAGCTCGACGGAGCGCTGAAACTCGCGCACGGCTTCCGGGATCTTGCCCTGCTTGGCGTAGAGATTGCCGAGGCGGCCGTGGGTCTGCCCGTCCTGCGGGTCGAGCTCCAGGGCGCGCAGGTACTTGGACGAGGCGTCCTCTGTACGGCCGGCCGCAGCGAGCGCATCGCCCAGGAGCCGCAGGCGCTCGGTGTGATCGGGCGCGCGCCGCAGGCTCTGCTCGTACGAGTGGATCGCGTCCCCGGGCCGATTCAGGCCCAGTTCGGCCGCGCCGCGCACGACCCACAGGTCGTCGGATTCGGGGCTTTCCTCGAGCAGCCCGGTCACGAGCGCGAGCGTCTCGGCGAACCTGTTGACGCGCAGCAGGGCACGACAGCGGACGGCGCCCACGTCGACGTGGACCATGAGCTTGGGGTCCTTCCGGACTCCGTGGGCGGCCGACTCGGGGACGTCGATCCCCTCCGTGTAGCCGAGCTTGGAAATCATGTTGCGCGTGTCCGCGCCCATGTGCACGGGCGCGGCGATCCGGCGCACGGAGCGGGCGCGCAGGCGGGAAAGTTCCGCGACGAGGGTGGTCCGCAGGTCCTGCTTCTCGGGCGCGAGATCGTGCTCCTCGCCGGGATCCCGGGGCAGGTCGTAGAGCTCCTGCCTGGGAGCCTGGATGAACTTCCAGTCCCCGGACACGATCCCGTACAGCGGCGCCCAGTCGTAAGCGCGCAAGGAATGCTCGCTCTCGAGCAGCGCCGATCGGCCCGGAGTCTCCTCGCCGTGCAGCTCGGACAGCAGGCTGCGCCCTTCGAACCCGTCCTGCGACGCGCCGCCGAGGAGCGTCAGCAGCGTCGGCGCGATATCGACCTGGCTCACGGGCCCGCGGACGGTCACACCGCTGGCGATCGGTGCGGGGCCGGCGAAGATCAGCGGCACGCGCATGGTCGGGTCGTAGACGAGCAGGCCGTGGCCGAATTCGCCGTGTTCGCCGAAAGCCTCCCCGTGGTCGGCGACGGCCACGATCCAGGTGTTCCCGAGCTTCCCCAGGCGCTCGAGCGTCGACACGAGCTGGCCCACCTGCGCGTCGACGAAGGCGATCTCCCCGTCGTAGGGATCCTTGAAGTCCCGGAAGCCCTCGGGCGGCTCGTAGGGATCGTGCGCGTCGTAGTAGTGCACCCAGGCGAAGAACGGTTTCGGCGAGGATTGGCCGAGCCACTTCAGCGCAGCCTGTGTGACCTCGTTCCCCGGCCGTTCGACCTGGCTCGCCGCGCTCAGCGGACGATCGTGCAAGTCGTCGTAGAGCTCGAATCCCCGCGCCAGACCGAAGCGCCGGTCGAGCACTCCGCACGCGACGAAGGCGGCGCTGCGGTAGCCGGCGGCCTGGAAGGCCTCGGCCACCGGCTTGGCTTCCAGCGGCAGGCTGCCCTGGAAGTTCACGTGCAGCCCGTGGGCGGGCGGGTAGAGCCCGGTCAGGATCGAGGCGTGCGCCGGCAGCGTGTAGGGCACGGCGGCGTAGGCGCGTTCGAAGCGCACGCCCCGGGTGGCCAGCGCGTCGAGGTTCGGCGTGCGCGCGCGGGGATAGCCATAGCAACCGACACGGTCTGCGCGGACCGTATCGAGCGTGATGAGCAGCACGTTCGGGCGCGCGTCGGGCGCACCCGCTTCCTGCGACTTGCCGCAGGCGGCGAGGGCCAGGGCCGTGCAAAGGACGATCGCGCGGCGGTGCACCTCGTCAACCTACGGTCCGGGCGCAAGACCGACAAGTCTCGAACCGCGGCTGCTAGGATGGCCGCACGCATGCTCGCACTCCTTCCGTTCCTGTTCACGTTGAGCGTTCCAGCCGGCTTCTCGCCCACGGGCATCGACGAACGCACGCTGCGCGACAACCCGCAGTGGCTGCCGCCGCAGACGTCGGTCGCCAAGGCCGTCGAGTTCCAGTCGGGCCTGAAGGTCTCGCCGCAGGACAAGCTCGAGGTCGGCGGCTTCGACGCCGAGGGCGTGATCCTGCGCAAGGGCACGAACGAGTTCCTGCTGCCCGTGGCGCAGACGAAGCTGCTCGCCGACGCGGATGCGTATCGCGCGAAGTTCACGCCGGAGCAGCAGAAGCTCACGGCCAAGGAGCTGCTGTCGAAGAAGGAGCTCTGGCCCTACTTCGTCAAGCCCAGGCAGGCCGTGAAGTTCGGGGACAAGACCTCCTTCGAGGCCGGCAAGGCGTATCCGCTCTGGTCGGTCGAGGCGGACGGGCTGCACGTGTACTTCGAGCGCAAGGCGCAGACCTACACGCTCGCGCCCGGAGAGACCGATTTCTTCGAGAGCGCGCTGGCGGCGCTGGTCAAGCCGCCCTCGCGGCTCTTCGACGAGGTGCGCGCCAACGCGATCCGTGCCGACACCGGCAAGCCCGCCGACCTGCCCGACGAGGGCGGGCCCAAGTACCTCGCGCTCTACCACGCCGGGGCGTGGTGCCCGTACTGCGAGCAGTGCACGCCCGACGTGACGAAGTGGTACGAGCAGTTGCGCGCGAGCGGCGACAAGTCGCTCGAGGTCGTGCTGCTCTCGGCCGACAAGTCGCCGGCCGAGTTCCAGAAGCACCTGAAGGACAAGCAGATGAAGTGGCTGGCGGTGCCGACGGAGCGCAACAACCACACCTTCGTGCTCTCGAAGCTATTCCCCAACCGCCCGACGCCCTGGCTCTACGTCGTGGACCGGCAGGGCAACACGGTCGTCGACGGCGATGTCGAGGGCCAGCCGAAGGAGCGCACGCTGGCGGTGCTCGCGAAGATCAACGAGCTGCTCAAGCAGGAGGCCGCGAAGGCGGCCAAGTAGCCGCGCTCAGTCCGCGCGGTAGCCGCGCCAGATCCACACCAGCGTGTCGGCCAGCGTTTGCTGGAAGACCCGGCCCTCGCAGTGCCCGGTGCCGAGGCTGTAGACGAAGCGGTGCTCGTAGCCCTTGGCCGTCGAGCGCGGCTGACGTGCGCTTGCCGGCCATGACCCAGTTGTGGTGCGTCTCCTCCGCGTCGTTCTCGCGGATGTCGTGCTCGGAGACGTGCGTGAAGATGCGCAGCGGCTTCTTCGCGCTCGTCTCGATCAGCTTCATGCCGGAGTGGTACTCCCACGCGCCGAGCGGGAACTGACGCCTCCTCCGGCGCGTCGTCGTCCTGCTGGTCCACGAAGGTGCCGGAGTAGGCGATGATGCGGCGGAAGAGGTCGGGCCGGAACCAGCCCATCGTGAGCGCGGCGGCGCCGCCGGAGCTGCAGCCCATGACGGCGTGGCCCCAGGGGTCGTCGGTGAAGGCGAGGTGGGGATAGCGCGGCCTTGATCTCGGGACGCGCGAGCACGGCCGGCACGACCTCGTCGTGGATGAAGCGCGCGAGGCGGTCGGACATGGTGTCGTACTCGAGGCCGCGCTCGCTGTTCTTGCCGTCGTCGCCGCCGTTCTGCACGGCGATCGCGACGAAGGCCGGCAGGCGACGCTGCTCGTCCTTCGCGATCGTCAGGTTGTCGAGCGCGTTGCGCACGAGAGCGAGCTGCCCGGGGCCGTCGTGGATCACGAGGTAGGGCGCCTTGTCCCCGTCCTTGTACGCGGCCGGCACGTAGACCGTGATCGTGCGCAGCTTGTTGACCGGCTTCTTGTCGGGCTCGAGCGTCTTGTCGTCGCCCTTGAAGATCCGGCTCTCTGCGAGCGGCAGCGCGAACTCGAACTGTCGGCCCTTGGGGTTGCCCTTGTCCGTCAGGTCCGGATCGACCGAGTACTCCGGTCCGATCGTGAACTCGCCGCTGCCCTGCGTGGCCGGATCCTGCGCCAGCGCGAAGAGCAGCAGCAGGCCGGCGACGCTCACTTGAGCCCTGCCTGGATCTCGGGCGCGATCGCCGCGGCCCACTGCTCGTAGCCGGTAGTCGTCAGGTGCAGGAAGTCGGGCATGATGTCCTTGCTGATCGTGCCGTCGGCGCGCACCCACTTGTCGCTGAAGCCCAGCACGCGCGTCTGCGGGCCGGCCTGGCCGCGCAGCACCTGGTTGATCTGGGCGATGTCGCCGCGGATCGGGCAGAAGCGCTCGCCGCGCGGGAAGATCTCGTGCACGAGCAGCACGGCCTTGGGCGCCTGCGCGTGCAGCTGCTTGATCACCTCGAGCACGCCGGCCAGCGTCTGCTCGGCATTGCTGGTGCCGTGGCCCAGGTTGTTGGTGCCGATCAGCAGCACGACGACCTTGGGCTCGAGATGCGTGATGGGCGCCTGCTGCAGGCGCCAGAGCACGTGCTCGGTGCGATCGCCGCTGACGCCGAGGTTCAGCGCGCCGAGCGAGGCGAACTGCTTCTGCCAGACCTGCGCGCCGCCGTCCTCCCAGCCCTGCGTGATCGAGTCGCCGACGAAGATCACCGGCGCCTTGGCTGTCGTCTTCGCGCGGCGCAACACCTCTGCCTGGCGCTCGAGGATCCCCTCGTCGGTGCGCGCGACAGGCACGACGGCGGGATTGGAGGCGGCCGGCGCGGGCTTCTGCTCCTGGGATGCGGAGCCGAGCAGGGAGGCGGCGAGGGCCAGGGCTACGAGTGTGACGAGGGGGTTCATGATGGGACCCATTTCACGCCCCGGGCTCGAAGAAGCAAGGACGGCGAGTATGGCGCGCGCCTACGGCCCGACGTAGCGGCGCAGGACGGTTCCGAGCAGCGTCTCGCTCCAGTACACGTAGCCTCCGGCGCTTGCGACCGAGCCGCGCTCGAAGACGTCGTTCCAGACGCGCGCGATGGTCTGCTCCCCGCCGCCGCCCTTGAGCGTGCGCTCGACCTCGATCTGATCGATGGCGTAGAGATGCGTCGCGTCGACCGCCAGCGTCGTGAGCGAGCCGCCACCGAATGACGTGACGATTTCTAGCTCGCCGCCGCCGATGGGCTTGCGCATCAACAGACCCGCATCCTGGGCGTTGAAGTAGGCGAACTCACCGTCCGTGACGAGAGCCGTGGGGTAGGCCAGCCCCGAGGCGAAGTCGGAGGCCGGGCCTCCGCCGAGGGGGGCGACTCGAATCCTGTCCGGGCTATCGACCCACAGCACCTTGCCCTGCGCGACGACGAGCGCCGGCTCGATTCCGTTGCCCGACGAGATCCCCTCGACGATTCCCCCGGCCTTCGGCTTGCGAGCGATCGATCCGTCAGTCTGTTCCCAGTAGACGAAGTCGGCGTCGAGTGCCAGAGCGCCGATGGTGAAGCCCGCCTGCGCGAAGCGCTCGGGAGTGCCGCCAGCGCGTGGCACGCGCTTGATCCACCAGCCCTGCGCGCAGTAGACGTCGCTCGCATCCACGGCGAGCGCCGCGCTCGGCCCGAAGCTCTCCAGGAGCGTGCCCACGGACCCGGCCGGGGAGCGGAAGCGCAAGGCGGAGTCCGCGGACGGATACGGGCTGGACTCGGTCCACTTCAGCGTCCCGTCGGGAGCGCGCGAGAGTCGCTGCGGAGATGCGGGGGCCGCGAGTTCCAGCACGCTTCCTCCCGCCAGGGGCACGGCGCGCAAGTTCCCGCTGCAGCATCCGCCCGGGTTCTCGATCCACGCGAGCTGGTTGCCGTCGAAGACGAGGTCGAGCGCGGGAGCGAGCGTCTGTGCCAGGGGCACCGCAGCGCCTCCCGGGAGTTCGAGGCGCCCGACCTGGGTGTCGGTGCTCCAGCCGACGGTCGTGCCGTCGCAGATCACGCGGCGCGGGGTGCTCCCGAAGGTCGCGAGCACGGTCTGTGCGCCGCCGGCCTTGGGAATGCTCACGAGGTCACCGTTCGTGCCGGCGTAGTTGCGCTCGGCTGCCAGCACCAGGTCGGCACTCAGGGCGAGCGCTGCCGGGACCATCGTCGTCGTGGCGAGCAACTCCTCGATCGTGCCGCCGGCGAGCGGCATGCGCCGTACCCGCGAGGGATCCAGGGGGCCGATTCCCTCCTCGCACCAGTAGAGGTACTGCGCGTCGGCCGCGAGCGCCCCGATGCGCCATTCGGTGACGACGAACGACTCCGGCGGGCTGGCATCGAGAGGGGTGCGGCGGATCGTGTACGCGTCCGGGCTGGTGCTGCTCCTCTGGGCCCAGAAGACGTCGGCTCCCGCCACGACGATGTCGCTCGTCACCTCCGGCGAGCAATTCTGTGCCACGTCGAGCGTCTCGAAGTGAACTCCATCGGTCGAGCGCCGCAGGCCCAGGCTCTCCGTCGCGGACCCGCAGGCGCCGATGCCCGATGTGATGGCCTCGGTCCAGAGCAGGTCGGTGCCGTCGTGGGTCAGGCCGCGCAGTGTCCCGATGCTCGGAGCAAGTCCGTCGATCGTGCCGCTGGCGAGGTCGAGGCGCTTCAGTGGCGCGGCGCTCGCGCTGGACCAGAACAGCGAATCGCCTTCCGCCGTTAGCGCGCCGGGGTGAGGCTCGCCGAAGGCGAGCACCTCTCCGCCCTCGCTCAGGACCTCGCCCTGGCCGCCGGCATGTGTGCCCATGCAGTCCGAGCCGCCGAACGTGAACGTGATGCCGTCGGACGTGAGCTGTCCCTGTACATCGAGCCCGCCCGCGCAGCCCGGCGTCGTCCACGTCACCTGGAAGGCAACCTGACCCGAGGGTGCGATCGTGCCCGCGAGCAGGCCCGTGCGACCTGCGCCGTCGCTCAGCGTGCCGCTCAGCACGCTGCCCTGTCTGTCGATCACGAACAGCACGTCCTGCGTCCCGATCAGGCTCGAGGCGTAGAGGCCGACGTAGCTCACGGGAGCGGGCGTGACGTTGACGTACACCCGCCTGGTGGCTCGCGCGCCCTGGTCGTCGGTCAGCGTGAGCTCGAGCGGCCAGTTCGAGGCATTCTGGTAGACATGCACGGCGGTGATGCCCGTGGCCGTCCCACCGTCGCCGAAGGCCCAGTCGTAGGAAACGATGGCTCCGTCCGCGTCGGTCGAGGCGCTCGCGTCCACGTCGACGCGCAGGGGCGCATCGCCACTCGAGACCGTGAGCGTGAAGCTCGCCACGGGAGCGCTGTTTCCACCTCCGCCGCCGCCACAGCCGGCCAGCAGCGCGCCGAGAGTCCAGGAACACAACGAGCAGGATCGGGAGTTCATGTGGGAAGACCTGGGAGGGGACGCTTGCGTGCGCCCCAGTCCCAGTATCCATTGCGTCTTCCGCGCCGGGGAGTGGCCGCAAAGGGCAGGAAATCCGCACCGAGCGGGCAGCCTGGCTTGACCCGGGCCTCTCCCAGCCGCAAGACTGCGCGACATGCCGCCCGGCCCGAGCGCGCGCAGGTTTCCCGTCCGTCCCGACCTCGCGCAGCTCGAGCGCGAGGCGCAGGAGGTGCAGCGCACGCAGGTCATGCCCGCGCTCGCCGATGCGCAGCAGGCGCTCGCGCAGAGCTACGGCATCCAGAGCTGGGAGCGGCTGGTGCTCGCCTGCCGGATGACCGACGCGATCTGGAACGACGACATCGAGGCGCTGCGCGAGATCGTCACCGAAGAGCCGGAGCTGCTCTTCGAGGACGCGCGCGGCGTGCGCAGCAGCTGGGGTCCGCCGATGTCCTACGCCGCGAACCTCGGGCGCGACCGGCTGGTGCTGCTGCTGCACCAGCTCGGGGCCAAGGACCTGCAGCACGCGTTCGAGCGCGCCTGCCTGCAAGGGCGCATCGAGACCGCGCGGCGCCTGTACGAGCTCGGCGCGCGGCCGATCGCCGGCTCGGTGATGGGGCCGTGCGAGACGCTCAACGCCGACGGCCTCGCGCTGCAGCTCGAGCTGGGCGCGAGCCTGACCGACGCGCTGGGCGACCGCCTCGCGCCCGTCGCGCTGCTCTTGCAGACCTACTCGCGCGGACCGGCGGGCAAGCACCGCTGCCTGGACATCGTCGAGGCGCAGGGGATCGCGCTGCCCGACACGCCGGCGCTGGCCGTGCACCGCGGGCGCATCGACCTGCTCGAGGCGCACCTCGCGCGCGAGCCGGGTCTCTTCCGCCGCACCTTCGCGCACCAGGAGATCTACCCGCCGGAGCTCGGCTGCTCGGCCGACGAGTCGCTCGCGCTGCACGGCACGCCGCTGGCCGGCGCGACGCTGCTGCACTTGTGCGTCGACATGGACGAGATCGAGATCGCGCGCTGGATGTTCGAGCGCGGGGCCGAGGCCGACGCGCGGGCGGCGCTCGACTCGAGCGGCTTCGGCGGGCACACGGCGCTCTTCGGCTGCATCGTCTCGCAGAGCTACCGCTCGAACCAGCGCCGCGACGACGGCTTCGCGCGCCTCTTGCTCGACCAGGGCGCCGACCCGAACGCGCGCGCCTCGCTGCGCAAGCGCCTGCGCTTCGTCGAGGACGAGACGCTGCACGAGTACCCGGGCGTGACGCCGCTCGCCTGGGGCCAGTCCTTCCACGAGCGCGAGTGGGTCAATCTCGAGGCCATGCGCCTGCTCGTCGCGCGCGGCGGGCGCTCGGCGGCCTAGGGCCGCCCGCCGCGTTGCGCGAAGAGCCACCAGCCCAGCGCGAGCAGCGCACCGAGCCCGGCCGCGATCCAGCCCTGGCGCCAGCTGCGCGGCGCGTAGCGGAACTCGAGCTCCTTCATCCCCGGCGCGACGTGCACGGCGCGGAAGGCGTGGTCCGCGCACAGGACCGGCCGCTCGACGCCGTCCACGCGCGCCTGCCAGCCGTCGGTCCAGCGATCGGAGAGCACCAGCCAGCCCGAGGCGCGCACGTCGAGCTCGATCACGATGCGCTCGGGCTCGTCGAGCGTGATGCGTGCGCTGCCGTCCGCGGGCAGCGGGTCGAGCGGCAGCGGCTCGCTGGACTCGAGGTACACGACCGCGCGCGGATCGAAGGCCGGGCTGGCGAGCAGGGCCAGGCGCTGCTGCTTGTCGTTCACGATCTCGCCGCACCGCGCGAAGAAGGGGCGCGGCAGCGCACTCCTGAGCTCGTGGATGCGGAAGCCGCCGTCGCAGAAGAGCGCGGTCGGCGAGGGCGGGCCGACGAGCAGCAGGTAGCGCAGCCCGAGCAGGTCGTTCAGTCCGTGGGGGACTCTGGGGAACCACCATTGCAGCACGGCGTACTGCGTGGGCTGCGGCGCATCGGCGTTGCGGAAGAGGCGCAAGAGCTCGACCATCCGCGCCGGGTCGGCGGCATCGTAGCCGCGCACGTCGCACAGACCCCGGGTCTGGTTCAGCGCGGCGGGCAGACAGAACCAGCCGCAGATCCGGCCTGCAGGCAGCTCGGCCAGTTTCTCGAGCACCGGTACGCGCGGGTAGTACAACTCGGGCGGGCTCTGCACGTTCGCCCCGTAGCCCGCCAGTGTCACCTCGGCCAGCGCGCACAGGCCGAGGACGAGCGCGGCCTGCCTCGTGCGCGCCCAGGCCCCGCGCAGCTTGAACCACACGAACAGGCAGCCGGCGGCCAGTGCGGCGTAGGCGAGCGAGACGCGCAGCAGCCAGTGCATCGCGTCGGTGAAGCCCTGGAGCGTGTCGGCCGGCGGTGAGCCCCGGCCCGTTCCCGTGCGCAAGAGGGCGCCGATGTGCTGCAGCATCCCGGGCGGCGACCATGCACGCCAAAGGCACAGGCCGAGCACGAGCGCGAGCAGCGCGATGGGCAGCACGAACCAGCGTCGCCAGACGAATCCGCCGCGGACGAGCAGCTCGAGGCCGGTGACCGCCATGGCGACTGTCGACCAGGCGCTCACCAGCGTGAAGCGGTTGTTGCGCAGTGTGTTCAGCAGCGGCAGCTCGAAGAGGCGCTGCACGAGCGGCACGCCGATCACCGCGCAGAGGCCCAGGAACCACAGCGCGAGCCAGAAGAACTGCATGCGCCGCAGCCGTTGCAGCGCGAAACCCAGCGGCGCGAGCACCAGCAGGGCCAACATCCCGGCAAAGGCTGCGGGCGTGCTCTCCTGACGGTTCTCGTGCACGATCAGGACCGTGTCGCGCTGCGAGGAACCGTCGATGTAGGGCATGACCACCGCCGGCAGCCCGGCGATCCCGACCGGCCGCGTCTCGAGGTGGCCGGCCTGGCGCTGCTGGATGCGCCAGCTCTCCTGCATGTAGTCGAGCGTTGGCAGCGTCTGCGGACCGCTGAGCAGGATGCCAAGGCTCCAGCCGAGCACGAGCGCGCCCAGCGCCGCCAGCCCGCGACGCCCGAATGCGCCCGCGCGCCCGTGCAAGTCGAAGACGCGGAAGAGCGCGAAGAGCCCGGCCGCCAGCAGCACGTGCGCCGCGGTCGCCGAGTGTCCGCTCACGAGCAGCACCGCGGTGGCGAGCGCCAGCGCCAGCGGCCAGCGGCTCCTTGGCCTGCGGATCGTCTCGTCGACCGCGAGCAGCATCCAGGGCAGCTGTGCGCCGACCTGGCTCATCATGAAGCCGGCCCACAGCACCAGGAACCCGACGTTGGGCCAGATCGCCGCACCCACTGCGGCTGGCCAGAACGAGACGCGCAGCACGCGCCGCGAGAAGAGGTACGCGCCGATCCCGGCCAGCAGCGCCTTTGCGAGCTGCCCCCAGGCGATCGCGACCGGGCCCGGGAAGAGGTAGTCGATCACGCGCAGCGGGTAGAAGATCGACGGCTGGCTGGAAGCGAGGAAGGGCGTGCCGCAGTAGCCGAGCGGGTTCCAGAGCGGGATGCGGCCTGCGCGAATGGCCTCGACCGCGTAGCGACGTTCGGGTTCGAGTTCGTACACCAGATCCGCGAGCGCGGGGTCGATCGGCCGCTTGGGCTGCGCCTCTGGATCGAAGGGCATGTAGGTCCGCGGCTGCTCGAGGATGTCGAGCGGCAGCAGGATGCGCGCGCCGACCAGCGACGGCCCGAAGAGCACGAACTGCGGCACCAGGATCAGCGCCAGCAGGAGCAGCACGCGCCGGCGGCGCGAGCGCGGCTCGAGGGATGCCACGGGGCCTGCGTTCATGCGCGGCTCATGGTATGCGGCGTGCGCCGCGCGGCCAGCGCCAGGAACACCACGGCCAGCAGCTCGAACGCGAGCAGCGCCAGCAGCGAGGCGACGATCGAACGCTGGCCCAGCGCCGGCCTCAGGAGGTCGTTGCAGAGGCCCACCAGCGTCGGCCCGAGGCCGAGCCCGATCAGCGTCACGAGCGCGAGCAGCAGCGAGGCGGCGAGCGCGCGGCGTTCGGGGCGCACGATGTCCTGCGTGGTCGCGAAGACCGGGCCGAACCAGCTCGCGGCGAGGATCTGCGCCACGAAGCGGCTCGCGAGCGCGCCGGACTGGCCCGGCCAGAGCACGTACCCTGCGTAGAACACGCTCGAGAGCCCGAGCGCGAGCGCCGGGACACCCAGCTGCCAGCGCGGATCGCGGCGCGAGAGCTTCTGCGCCAGCGCGCCGAAGCCCAGCGTTCCGATCGCGCCGCCGATGCCGCCGATCAGGCCCAGCCAGAGCCCGATCTCCTCGTTCGGCATCGAGTAGACGCGCGTCAGGAACGCCCCGCTCCAGTGCGTGTAGCCGTAGCCGACGACCGACGTGCAGGTCGCCGCGCCGCTGAGCAGCAGGAAGCGCCGATCGCGCAGCAGCTCGGCGAGCCCGTCGCTGAGCGAGAGACGGGGCGTCGCGAGCGGCGCGTCCACGCGCGCCGGCTCGCGCAGCGCGAGTCGCAGCACGAGCGCGAGCACGATCCCCGGCAGGCCGGCCGCGAGGAAGGCCGTGCGCCAGCCGTAGCGCGCCGCGAACCAGCCGCCGAGCACGAAGGCGATCAGCGTGCCGAGGTGGATGCCCGAGCTGAACACCGCCAGCGCGCCGGTGCGCCGCTCGCGCGGGTAGAGATCCGAGATCATCGAGTGCGCGGCCGGCAGGCAGGTCGCCTCGCCGATGCCGACGCCCACGCGCCCGAGCGCGAGCTGCGCGAAGCTGTGCGCCTGCCCGCAAACGAGCGTCATGCCGCTCCAGACGGCAAGCCCGAGCGCGAGCACGTTGCGCCGCACGCCGCGGTCGGCCAGCTGCGCGATCGGGATCCCGGCCAGCGTGAAGAGCAGCGCGAAGTAGAGACCCGCGAGCAGCCCCATCGCCGTGTCCGACGCGCCGAACTCCTGCTGGATCGGCACGAGCAGGATCCCGAGGATCTGCCGGTCGAGGAAGTTGAGCGTGTAGGCCAGCGTCAGGAGGCCGAGCGCCAGGCCGGCCTGCGGCGGCACGGCGCGGGTGGGCGCCGTCGGAGGGGTGCCGGGAGGCTGCACTCCCGCAGAGTCGAGCGGCGGGCGCGGGCGCTGTCAACGCTCGCGCGAGCTGTTCAGTGGCCCTTGCGCTGCTTCCAGCGCTCGAGCAGCGCGAGCGCGCGCTGCTGCGGGCCGGTCAGGTTCGAGGAGCGCTTGACGAACTGCTCGAGCTCCTTGGCGTAGCGCTCGCCCGCGGACTCGTCGCGCGCGGGGAAGAAGAGCGGCCGGCGCGCCGCGATCTCCAGCCACTTGCGCGCGTCGTCGGCCGAGCCGCCCTGCAGGCTCTTGCCCGCGATGTCCTTGACCATCTCGCTGACGCGCTTCTGCGTCGGGCCGGGGATCCCGATGCCGAGCAGCCACTCGATCTCGACCAGCTCGTGCAGCTGCATCTTCCCGACCGCGTCCTGCGCGGCCACCCCCAGGTCGCGCTCGAGCTCGTCGACCGCCGCGACGATGCGCTTGGCATCGGTGACCAGCGCGTCGGAGCCGCCCTTCTTCGCGAGCGTGTCGGCGGCGCCGCGCGCCTTGGCCCAGGCCCCCTTCCAGTACTCGGTCAGCGCCGGCGCGAGCTCGGGCGCGAGCGGTGCGCCGAGCGCCTTCGCGCGCGGCCGCGCGAGCGCCTCGTCGACCGCCGCGACGAAGCCCTTCTCGTCCTTCCCCGTGCCGGCCCAGACGAGCTCGCCGTTCGGGCCGATCACCAGCAGCTCCGGCGTGAGCGGGCCGAGCGGGCTGCCGCTCTTCGGCACGCCCAGCCAGGCGCCCTCGCCGACGCGCTTCAACACCTCGCGCGCCTTCGTCTCGTCGTCCGCGATCGTCCAGCCCACCAGCGAGAGCGCGCGGTCGGAGCCCGCGTCGGCGAGCTCGGCCAGCAGCGGCAGCGTCCCGGCCAGCGGCGCGTGGAAGACGATCTTCGCCTCGTGGTAGTTCGACCAGCGCTGCGTGGAACCGCTGACGAGCGGCTCGCCGCGCTTCCCGGTGCCGCTGCTCGAACTCGAGGACGTCTTCGGCTTTGGCTCGACCAGCCAGCGGTCGATCTGCAGGTCGGGCGCGGGCTGGCCGATCGTGAAGGCGGCGGGCGTCGCGGGTGCGGCGGGTTCCTGGGCGGGGAAGAGCAGTGCGAGGGTGAGCAGGAGTTGCATGCGTTCGTCCGGGTTCGGGGCCTCGATACAAAGCCGAGGGCGCGCGGTTACGAACCAGAGCCAATTCTGTTGGCCTGCGTGCCGTGTACGATTTCACACGCAGCCATGTTCTTCCAGGCTCTCCTCTGCGCGATCGCGCTCGCCGGTGCGGCTCCCGATGTGAAGCAGGCGCGGGTCTACGTCGACGCCGTGCACGAGCTCAACGAGAAGCACGCCCGCGACCCGGGGAAGGAGGGGGAGGAGGAGCTGGCGAAGAAGCTCCCGCCGGCCGCGCTGAAGGCGCTCGAGAGCCTGCTCAAGGAGAAGAGCTCGCCCGAGCTCACGCAGGCGCTGCAGGAGTGCTCCGAGGCGGCGCTCGACCTCGCGCGCGTCGAGGACTTCCAGAAGATCCGCGCGCGCCTCGCCAAGGACGCGCCGGCCGGCGCGGCGAAGCTCGACACGGCGCTCGCGCGGCCGCGTTTCCTCCTGCACGGCGTGGGCGGACTCGACGAGGCGTACCTGAAGGACTTCGCCGAGGTCTTCGAGGACATCCTCGGCGCCTACGACGAGGTCTTCGGCTTCGCGGAGCTCAGCAAGCTGCCCGGCAAGAAGCTGCGCGTGCGCCTGCGCCTCGTCGACAAGATCACTGCCCCGCCGCACTTCGGTCCGGAGTTCCCGTACCACTCCGAGATCGACTTCCCCGTGATCGACGCGAAGAAGCTCAGCTCGCCCGATACGGACGGGCACATGTTCTTCTACGGCCTGTGCCACGAGCTCGGCCACGTGATCGCGATGTGGGACCTGCCCGGGAAGGAGGTCGACCACCACACCTGGGCGCACTACTGCGGCGTGACGATCGTCGAGCACCTAGCGCAGAAGAATCCTGCGCCGAAGTGGCTGAAGGACCTGCGCGACGCGAACTGGCGCAGCCTCGAGAAGGAGCGCGCGGAAGCGAAGACGACGAAGCCGGGGATCGATTCGGACAAGGCGATGATGGCGACCTGGGTCGCGCTGCACGACCGCGTCGGCCCGAAGGCGATCGGCGAGGCGATCAACGCGCTCGACGCGGAGGACAAACGCACGCGCATCAATCGAGTGCGGTTCTACAAGCTCGAGGAGCTGAAGAAGGCGCTGCTGGGAGTGGTGGCGAAGGACAAGGACAAGAAGAAGGCGGTCGAGGAGCTGTTGCCCTGAGCAGTCAGGCTCTTCCCGCACCCGCCTGCAAGTACTCCGGGTTCTCCCGGTCGAGCTCCAGCAGGAGGTCCATGTAGGTCACGTCGTTCAGCTCGCCCTTGTCGCGCAAGCGCAGCAGCTCCGCCGCGTGCGCGGCCGCCACCGCCCGGTGCACCTCGCGCGAGACCTCGTGCCTCCCGCGCGCCTTTTCGCGCTCCTCCTTGTCCGAGGCCTTCATCGAGAGCAGCTCGTCCATCATCTGCGTGCGCCAGTGGTGCACCGACAAGGGGCAGCTCGTCTCGGAGCAGAACTCGTCCAGCTTGGCGATGCCGGCCTTGAGCACTGCCTCGCGCGCCTTGCGCACCTCGAGCGCGGTCGTGTCCTCGTCGGAGAGGCCCAGCCAGCCGATCAGGAGGTGCAGCGTCGGCGCCTGCACGAAGAGCGTGATCAGGATCACGGCCAGGGTGCACGAGACGATCGCCTCGCGGCCGGGGAAGGGCTCGCTGCCGAGCATCACCGGCACGCTCAGCGCCGCCGCGAGCGAGATCACGCCGCGGATGCCGCACCAGGAGACGACCGTCACGCCGCGCCAGTTGGGATAGCCGCCCTCGCGCGCGCGCAGCCGGGGCAGGAAGAAGAGCGGCAGGTAGGCGCCGGGGAAGGTCCAGAGGATGCGCACGACGATCACGGTCAGCGCCACCGCGCCGCCGGCGAGGAGCAGGCCTTGCGTGCCGCAGGCGGCGTGCGATTCGCGCAGGATGCCCGGCGTCTCGACGCCAATCAGCACGAAGCAGAAGGCGTTGAGCACGCTGGTGAGGAGCTCCCAGGTCGTGTAGAGCGCGACGCGCGAGCCGGGCGGGATGTCCTGGATGCGCCAGGAGACGATGAAGCCCGCGACGACGACGGCCACCACGCCCGAGGCGTGCGCGGCGTGCGCGGTGAGGAAGGCGAGATAGGGCGCGAGCAGCGAGAGCACGAAGAGCAGCTCGGTCTGGCGCGCGCGAGCGTTGGCGAACACCCCGAGCCCGCCGACGATCACGCCCGCGAGCACGCCGCCGCCGCCGATCCAGAGGAAGTCGAGCGCGAAGCTCCGCGCTCCGAACGTGCCGCCCGCGAGCGCCGCGATGCCGAGCTGCACGCCGAAGAGGCCGGTCGCGTCGTTGACCAGACTCTCGCCGCCGAGGATCGCCGTCATGCGCCGCGGGATGCGCAGCCGCTCGATCACCGCCTGCACCGCGACCGTGTCGGTGGGGGAGACGATCGCGCCCAGGAGGAAGCAGGCCGGCATGGGCACGTCGGGCAGCAGCGCGTGCAGCACGAAGCCCACGGCCAGCGTCGTCGCCGCGACGAGGCCGACCGCGAGCATCAGGATCGGCCGCAGCCAGCGCCGGAAATCCGTCCACGAGGCGCGGAACGAGTCGGAGTAGAGCAGCGGCGGCAGGAAGCCGAGCAGGATCAGCTCCGGATCGAGCTTGAGCAGCGGCAGCCCCGGCACGAACCCGAGCAGCACGCCGCCGAACGCCAGCAGCGCCGGCGCGGGGATGCGCGTGCGCGGCGCGGCGAGCGCGACCAGCGCGACGACGGCCAGGAGGCCGATCAGGACGGGGAGCAGCGGCTGCATGCGGTGCGCGAGATGATGGCGCGCGCGCGCGCGTCGTGCAAGCCGCGCCTCAGCGGGAAACCGGTTCGAGCACGACCTTGAAGGCCGGGATGCAGGCTTGGCCCAGGTTTTCAGGCGATCTGCCGCACGCTCGGCTCGTAGCCATCCGCCTGGACCTCGAACTTGATCAGCCTGTGCGGTTGCTCTCCCTTGGATGCTGTCGCTTCGCGAGTGCCTGCGCGTGCTCCTCGGCCGCGCTGCCAGGGGCCGTTGCGAAGTCCTCGAATTGCAGGCTGACGACCCCGCCGGTCACGGGCTTCCCGTCATCCGCGCGAACGAGCCATCCGAAGACCTGCGTCGCGCCCGGCTGCTCGTTGCGATGCGGCGAGGCCGCGAGCTCGACATAGGTGAGCTTGACCGCGCTCGGGCCGGACTCGGGCAGCGTGGGCACTTCGATCGCGGGCGCGGCAGCGATCACCGGCTTCGTGTGCCGCGCGAGGAAGAACAGCAGAGCGGCGAGCGCCGCGGCGAGCAGCAATACGACGAGCAGCACGCGCTTCACGGCCCCACCTTCAGTCGCCACTCCGCCGTCCCGTAGCCCGAGGCCGGGATCACTGACGTGCAGCAACTCGTGCGTGCCGCCGTCGACCTCGACTTCGAAATCGTGGCTGCCCGGCCGGCCGCGGATGCGCAGCCAGCCGTCTTGCAGGCTGCTGGTCATCACGCTCGCGCCGGCGCCCGAGACCGAGACGCGCGGACCGGGCCCGAGCGGGAGTCCGCTGGCTGCGTCGAGGAGCTGCACGTCGACGGTCGCGCGCAGGTAGCTCTCGTCGGGCAGCGAGAGCTCGCGCACGCCCTCGCGCGGCGGCGGCGCGCTGAAGCTGCTGCGCTCGGCGAGCACGAAGAGCACGACGCGCGGCGAGGGCTCGCGCGGCTCGAGGCGCACGCTCTGCCGGGCGCGCAGGAAGCCCGCCGGCCGCGGCTCGTCGCGCGCGCGGGTGTAGGCCTCGAGCGCCAGCTCGACGCCGAGCGGGACGCGCAGCTGGATGCCCGCGTCGCTGCTGCCGGCTACCTGAACATCGGGGACATTCGTGCAGAGCACCTGGAACTCGCGGGGACCGAGCGGCGTCCCGTCAGCGAGTTGCGCGTGCACCTCGATGATCCCCGAGCTCTGCACCTCGAGCTGCAGGTCGGTGCGGTCGGCGCGCAGCGGACCGAGGTCGCGCTGCAGCGGGAGCAGGTCGCGGCCGTCGCAGCGCTGCGCCTGCAACTCGACGGAGAGCGCGCTGCAGGGCGGCACGGGCGCGTAGCGGAACTCGCCGCGCTCGTCGGTGCGCGTCGCGAGCACGCCGGCGCTGAAGTCGAGCCCCTGGTCGAAGCCCACGGCCCTGAAGCGCAGCGCGGCGCCACGCACGGGCACGCCCTGCAGGTCGACGACGCTGCCTGCGATCGTGAGACCGCGCGAGAGCTCGACGATCAGCGGCTGCGCCCCGGACGCGAGTTGTGCGGCTCCCAAGGGGACGAGATGCGCAAGGTAGTCCATGCGGTCGGCGCGCAGCGTCCAGGGGCGATCGCCCTTCTGGGGCGGGATCCCGACCAGCGTGAACCGGCCCCTGGGTCCGGACCAGGCGTCGGGGACCATTCCGTTGGCCTCGGGGATGCGCAGGCGCACGCCCTCGAGCGCGATCAGCGTCTCGGCATCGCGCACGAGTCCGGAGAGCTCCAGTGCGCCCTCGACCTCGACCAGCAGGTCGACGCCCGCTTCGCTGACGTGTTGGCTGAGCGACTGTCGGCGCACGGCGAACAGGCTCGCGCCGTCGCTGCTGCCGCGCGTGAACTCGAGATCGGCGGGCATGAGCGGCGTGACCGTCAGCTGGTGCAGGCTCGTCCCGATGGGGAACTCGAAGCGGAAGCGGCCCTGCTCGTCGAGCAGCGCCACGAGGCTCACGCGACCGAGGTCGCTTCCGTGCGAATCCTGCAGGCCCTGTTCCTCGCCGGGGAGCACGAACAGGATCTGGACTTCGCCGCTGTGGACCGGTTCCTGCGTGCCCACACGCACGACTCGTCCGCGAACCTCGGCTTTCGGGCCGGGCAGCGCCGCGGACCCGTCCTCGAGTTCGGACGCCTGCTCCACGCGCTTCTGGACGGCGGCCGCCGGTTCGCTTTCCGCGCTCGCGCTCGCCGCGGCAACCGGAACCTGGCTCACTGCGACCTCCGGTGGAGTGAGCGCAGCTTGCGCAAGAGTCGGTCGCCGCGTGCAGAGCCAGAGCAGCGCGAGCGCAGCGGCGAGCGAAAGGGCGAGCAGCAGGGCACGCTTCATGGCGGGACCGTCCGGTAGGCGCTCCAGCCTAGCCGATCCCCTCCGCCAAGCGGCCATCGAGGTAGCGGCGCTCGGTCCCGCAGCCGCTACAGACCGCGGCCAAGAGCATGCAGGCGAGCAGTAGATGTGCGCGAAAGTGACCCGGTTTCATGCGAGCGATTCCTCTCCCTTGAGCGTGCGGGATGCACGCCGGTCGCCGATTCTAGCGGGGAGGGCGGGGCTGTGGTCAGAATGCGCCCATGAAGACGCGCATCCGCTTCGCCACCAATCGCGACCCGCTGGGCAGACCGATCACGGGCTTCGGCACGCACTTCAACCCGGCGCACCCGCTCGAGCTGCGCTTCGGCGAGCTGCGCCTCGACACGGGCAGCGCGCAGCTGCCGCGCGCGGGGACGAGCCTCGCGGACGTGCTCGCCAAACAGCTCGCGGGCGGGCGCGGCGAGCTCGAGGTCTACGGCGAGAAGCTCGATCGCGACCCGCCCGTGCTCGGCTCGCGGCGGCTGTTCGACGAGCTGCAGCAGTCGATGAGCGCGAAGCGCAACGCGCTGGTCTACATCCACGGCTTCAACGTCACGTTCTTCGAGGCGGTCGCGAGCGCGATGTCGCTGCAGAAGAAGCTCGACGAGCGCAAGACGCCGACCGACGTGGTGCTCTTCAGCTGGCCCTCGGACGGCAGCTCGACGCCCTGGATCGCGTACCGGAGCGATCGCGACGACGCGGCCAGCTCGGGCCTGGCGTTCTCGCGCGGATTCCAGAAGCTGAACGAGTTCCTGACCGGCCTGGCGCGCGCGGACTACTGCGGCGGCTCGATCCACCTGCTTGTGCCACAGCATGGGCAACTTCGTGCTCGAGAACACGCTCTGGCACCTGCGCAAGAACCTGCCCGGGCGGCTGCCGCGCATCTTCTCGGAGATCGTGCTGGCCTCGGCCGACGTCGACAACGACGCGCTGGAGCAGGAGTCGAAGCTCGGGCGGCTGCCGGAGATCGGGCGGCGCATCAGCGTCTACTACAACTCGGGCGACGAGGCGCTGGCGATCTCGGACCGCACCAAGGGCAACCCCGACCGGCTCGGCCAGCGCGGGCCCAAGCACCCGATGGACGCGCCGGCCGGTGTCGTCAACGTCGACTGCTCGGAGATCGTCGGCGGCCTGGTCGAGCACTCGTACTACCTCGACGAGGCGATCGGCGACGTGGCGGCGACCCTGCGCGGGGAGCGCGAGGACCAGATCGCCCGGCGCGAGTACGTGGCCTCGGCCAACGCCTACCGATTGACGGCCAAGGGCTAGACGCGGACGGACCGGGATTCCATAAAGGGGGAGTGGCAACGGGGCCGATCCTGTTGCATCCTCGAACCCGAAGTCCTGGCGCCCGCTCGGCCAGGAACTACAGGAGGCCGCCATGGATACGCGTCGTGGTCCCGCTCCCTCGGACAAGCACCATGGTTCCCACACGCTGCGCATCTGGCGCGGGACGATCGTCGGGAGTTTCGGTCACGACGTGTTCGTCGAACTCGGCCCGCGCATGCAGGGCGTCATCGCGCGCAGGCACTTCCGCCGGCCGCCGCTGACCGGCGACAGCTACGAGTTCACGCTGCACGGACAGGAGGAAGGCCTGTGGGCGCTCTCGCTCAAGGAGGAGGAGACGCTCGAGACCTGGGAGGAGATGGAGGAGGGCAGCCTCGTGCAGGCGCGCGTCGTGCGCCTCGCGCCGGGCGGCTTCGAGATCAAGATCGGCCCGCTGCACGCGTTCATGCCCAAGTCGCACTCGGGACTGGCGCGCGACGAGAAGCCCGAGCCGCTGGTGGGCAAGAACCTGACCGTCGAGGTGCTCGAGGTCGACGCCGAGCGCCAGCGCGCGGTCGTCTCGCGCAAGCTCGTGCTGCAGCGCGAGAAGGACAGCCTGCACCAGCGCGAGATCGCCGGCCTGCGCGTCGGCCAGCGCGTGAACGGCCACGTCGTGCGCGTCGAGAGCTACGGCGTCTTCGTGGCCTTCGGGCACGGCCTCGAGGGCCTGGTGCACGTCTCCGACCTCGACCACGCGCGCGTCGAGGACCCGCTCGAGCTGATCCAGCCGGGCGAGACGATGGAATGCGTCGTCTTGAGCGTCAAGGCCGGCGGCAAGCGCATCGCGCTCGGCCGCAAGCAGCTGATCGAGAGCCCCTGGAGCACGATCGAGCGCCGCTGCTACGTGGACCAGATCGTCGAGGGTCGCGTCGCGAGCCTGATGGACTACGGCGCCTTCGTCGAGATCGAGCGCGGCGTCGAGGGGCTCTTGCACCTCAGCGAATGCGGCCTCAGCGGGCGGCGCGCCGCTGCGTTCGCTGCTCGCGCCGGGCCAGACGGTCGCCGTGCGCATCGCGCAGCTCAACCCGTCGGCGCAGCGCCTCTCGCTCTCGCTGATGCACAAGAGCGGCGGGCGGATCACGACCGAGGAGGTCGAGAACGCGCGCCACTTCGCGGAGCTCCTGCACAAGGCGCCCGAGGAGAGCCTGAGCCTGCCGCTCGGCAAGCTGCTCGCGCGCGCGCTGCGCGGATCGCTCGGCAAGCGTGAGAGCGCCTGAACACCGAACACCTCAGCCCGCCTGAGTTTTTCGCGCTTGTCCTTGGACCGCGAAAAATTCAGGCGGGCTGAGGTGTTCGCGATCGCGTCACTGCGCCAGCGGCAGCTTGAGCACCGCGCCGGCGGAGATCTGCAGCTGGTCGATGTGGCAGGCGAGCGGCTCGCCTTCCTTGACCAGGAGGTGCACGTGCGTCTTCTCGCCGGCGTGCGTCAGCTGGCCCGGGCGGGAGCGTGGTGTAGAAGCCGACCAGGCGGCCCATCGCGCTCGGCAGGACGCGCCGCACGGGCTCGGTCTCGGGCGCGCCGGGGCCGGCCATCGGGCAGCGGCCGTTGAGCACGTGCGCGTGCACGTCGGTGAACGTGCCCTCGATCAGGAAGGGCAGCGTCGACGTGCCGCCGAGGCCGTGCTCGCGCGCAGCGCGCTCGACGAAATCCTGGATGCCCGAGGCCGCCAGACCGGCGGGCACGGGCAGCGTGAACCAGGCGGGCACGCGCGCGGTCGCGAGCATCGTCGCGCGCACGCCCTTTTCCGCGCCGGCGTGCGTCTCGAGCGTGCCGAGCTTGCCCGCGCGCGTGCACCAGGCGACGCCGTCGAGCAGCACGACCTCGCCCGCGAGGCCCTCGAGCGCGCCGATGCCGACGAGCTGGCTGTCGCCCTGCAGCGGAGCGAGCTCGACGCGGCCCTGCGTCTTGCCCTCCATCATCACTTCGTGCATCGAGCCGTAGACGTCGATGCGGCCCTTCCAGGCGTAGTGCGGCGTCGTGGAGCAGCCCGCGGCGAGCGCGAGCGCGGCGGCGATCCAGAGCTCTTTCATCGTTCGTTCCTCCAGTTGCGCGCGCCCCAGGCGACTTCCTCGGCGCAGCCCCAGGCGAGCGTGATGCCCGCGCCGCCGTGGCCGTAGTCGTGCAGCAGCAGCCGGTCGGGCCGCGGCGTCTCGGCCTCGAGGCGCACGCTCGAGCGCACGGGGCGCGAGCCGCGCGCCGTGCCGAGCTCGCGCGCACCCGCGAGGCGCGGCTCGAGCACGCGGCAGCGCGCACGGATGCCCGCGAGTGCGGCGAGGCGCTCGGGCTCGCCCGCGTCCTCGGCCTCGAGCGAGCCGCCGAGCACGACGTCGTGCGCGCGCGGGATCACGTAGGTCGGCTGCGGCCCGCTGAAGTCGAACCAGAAGCGCTCGCAGCCGTTCTGCTCGACGCGCACGATCTGTCCGGCGACGGCGTGCAGGTCGTCGTCGTGCGCGAGCTCGCGCGCGCCGAGGCCCGTCGCGTCGACGACGATGGTCGCGTCCGCGAAGGCCTCCTCGAAGGTGAGCACGCTGCGCGTGTGCAGCACGGCTCCGAGCTTTCGCACGCGCTGCTCGAGCCAGGCCATGTAGAGCGGTGTCTCGACCACCGGTGCCTGGAACTCGAAGCCGCGCGCGGAGCCGGCGGGCAGCTCGCGCGCCTCGAGCTCGCGCACGCCGGGCAGCTCGCGGATCCATTCCTGCGGCTCGACGCCGGGACGAAAGACCTCGCAGCCCGTGCGGAACACGACGCCGCTCGCCGGATCGGCCGCGATCTCCTGGTAGCGCGCCAAGGACTCGAAGGCCCAGCCGCGCACGCGCTCGATCGGGTTGGCGTGGAACGGGTACCAGATCGCGCCGGCGACGGTGGAGGTGGTGGCGAGCTGGTGCTCGCGCGCCCAGATCTCGACTTCGAAGTCGTGCGCGAGCAGGCGCTCGGCGCACGAGAGGCCGCAGACACCGGCACCGAGGACGATGGCCTTCACGCCGGCTCGATCGTGGCGGCCAGCGGGTAGCCGCGCGGCCGGGCCAGCGAGCGGATCTGCTCCACGTACAGCTCGGCCCGCTCGAGGTTGGTGACGGTGATCAGGGCCGAGCCGCGCTCGTGCACCTCGAGCGTCAGCAGGCGCGCCTCGGTCGAGGGCTTGTGGAAGATGCGGATCAGGAGCCCAGTGACGAACTCGAAGGTGCGTCACCGGGTCGTTGAGCAGGATCACCTTGTACTGCGGCATCGTCCGGGTGCTCGTCCCGGTCTCGGTGCCAGGTTGGGACTCGATGGCACAGCGAACCATGCCACCAGGATACCCGGGGCGGTCCGCTGCGGAATACGCCACAGGCTGGAGTTTTCGCTGGCCGTCGCGCAGGCTCTCTGGCGCCTTGAGGATCGGCCATGCCCCACCTCGCCCGCGCACTGTCCCTGCTCTTCTGCCTTGCGCCGCTCGCCGGCTGTTCGATCGAGAACTATGCCATCGACAAGCTCGGCGACGCCCTCTCGGCGAGCGGCAAGACCTTCGCCTCCGATGACGACCCGGAGTTCGTCGCCGAGGCCGTGCCCTTCAGCCTCAAGCTGATCGAGAGCCTGCTCGAGTCGCGGCCGCAGCACGGCCCGCTGCTGCTCGCCGCCGCGCGCGGGTTCACGCAGTACAGCTGGGCCTTCGTGCAGCAGAAGGCCGAGCGCCTCGAGACGGTCGACCTGGCGGCCTCGGAGGCGCTGCGCCTGCGCGCCCAGCGGCTCTACCTGCGCGCCCGCGGCTACGGCCTGCGCGCG
This sequence comes from uncultured Planctomycetota bacterium, assembly GCA_963829015.1. Taxonomy (GTDB): domain Bacteria; phylum Planctomycetota; class UBA1135; order UBA1135; genus JADJLZ01. Next base: position 159,340 of record CAWHGR010000004.1, read on the forward strand.
CTGGAGCTCGCGCACCCGGGATTCGAGGCGCGTCTGCGCGCCGACCCGCTGCGGGAGACGCAGGAGCTCGGCAAGGCGGACGTCGAACGCACCTACTGGCTGGCCGCGGCCTGGGGCGGGGCGCTGACGCAGGCCAAGGACTCGCCCAGGCTGCTGGCCGACCAGCCGATCGTCGAGGCGCTGCTCGACCGCGCGCTGGCGCTCGACGAACGCTTCCAGGACGGCGCGCTGCACACGCTGCTCGTCTCCTACGAGTCCAGCCGGCCGAGCGGCCAGCGCGGCTGGGAGGAGCGCTCGCGCGCGCACTTCGCGCGCGCGCTCGAGCTCTCGGACGGCCGGCGCGCCGGGCCGTACGTGGCGCTGGCCGAGAGCGTCTGCATCCAGTTTCAGAAGCGCGCGGAGTTCGACGAGCTGCTCGGAAGAGCCCTGGCCATCGACGCGGACTCGCTCCCGGATGCGCGCCTGGAGAACCTGGTGATGCAGGCGCGCGCGCGCTGGCTCGTCTCGCGCGAGGACGAGCTGTTCCTGGAGTAGCCGGAGGGAAACCGTCATGAGAAATTGCACCCTGCGACTGTTCGCTGCCGCTCTCGCGCTCTGCGCGCTCGGATTGAGCGCCTCGGCCGACGATCCCAAGCTGGTTCGCCTCGCGACGCTCGCGCCGAAAGGCTCCTCGCTGCACAAGATCCTGCAGGCGATGAGCGAGCGCCTGCGCAGCGCTCCCAACGGCGGAATCAACCTGCGGCTGCTCACCGACGGCAGCATGGGCGGCGAGGCCGAGGTCGTCAGCAAGATGCGCATCAAGCAGCTGCAGGCCGGCCTGCTGACGGCCGCGGGCCTGGGCCAGATCGATCCCTCGATCAAGGCGCTGCAGAACCTGCCGCTGGTCTACCGCGACCTCGACGAGGTCGCGCTGGTGCGCGACAAGCTCGCGCCGGAGATCAAGCAGCGCTTCGAGGCCAAGGGCTTCGTGCTGCTGTTCATGGGCGACATCGGCTTCGTGCGCTACTTCTCGAAGCAGCCGATCCGGCTCCCCGACGATCTCAAGAAGGTCAAGATGTTCACGCTGCCGGGCGACGTGCAGCAGGTCGACCTGATGAAGAGCCTGGGGCTCAATCCCCAGCCGCTCGAGCCGACCGACATCCTGCCCGCGCTGCAGACCGGGATGATCGACTGCGTGCCGATGATCCCGTTCTACGCGCAGATCAGCCAGTTCTACAAGCCCGCGCCCTACATGCTCGACCTCGACTGGGCGCCGCTGGTCGGCGGCTGCGTGGTGCTGAAGGAGGTCTTCGATGCGTTCCCGCCCGACCTGCGCAAGGCAGTCCTCGAGGCCGCGCGCGAGACGGGCGCGCAGGTCGTGACGCGCAACCGCATCGAGGGCAAGGAGTCGATCGCCGCCATGCAGGCCAACGGGTTGAAGCTCGTCACGCCGACGGCCAGCGAGCTGCAGGCCTGGCGCGACTTCCTCGCGCCGGTCTATCCGCGCCTGCGCGGCGGCGTGGTCGACGCCGAGCTCTACGACCTCGTGATGCAGACGCTCGAGGAGCATCGCAAGGGGCCCAAGACACCCGGGATGCCCGTGCCCACCCCGGGTGCTGCGCCGGTCGACAAGCCGGACAGCAAGCCGGTCGAGCCGAAATGAGCGCCGAAGCCGCCGCGCAGCCCACGGCGGAGGGCGCACCGCGTCCGCGCTGGGCACCGGCGCTGACGTTCCTCGGCCGCGCCGAGGACATCGCGCTCGCGCTGGCGCTGGCGGGCATCGTGCTGCTGCCGATCTCGGACGTCGTGCTGCGCGGGACGCAGGGCGTCTCGGGCTCGACGCCGATCACGCGCCACCTCGTGCTGCTGGTCGGCATGCTCGGCGGCGCCGTGGCCGCGCGCGAGGGGCGCATGCTGGCGCTCTCGACCGCCGACGCCTTCCTCAAGGGCTGGCTCAAGACCGCGCTGCACGTCTTCAGCCACGGCGTCGCGGCTGCGGTGGCGCTGTTCCTGGCCGAGGCCGGGCGCGAGTGGGTCGCGGCCGAGATGGGCAGCGGCCAGGAGCTCGCCTGGGGCATCAAGCTCTGGTGGGTGCAGGCGGTGCTGCCGCTCGGCTTCGCGCTGGTCGCCGTGCGCTCGGTGCTGCACGGCAGCGGGAGCTGGCAGCGCAAGCTCGCCTGCGCGGGGGTCGCGCTGGTGATCGTGTTCGGCGCCATGCATCCGCCGCTCGCGCCCGAGAAGCTGGTCACGCCCGCGCTGGTCGTGCTCGGCGCCGCGACGCTCTTCGGCGCGCCGATCTTCGTCACGCTGGGCGGCGCGGCGCTGATCCTGTTCTGGGGCGGCGGCGAGACGATCGCCTCGATCCCGGTCGACCACTACAGCCTGGTCACGAACCCCACGCTGCCCTCGATCCCGCTCTTCACGCTGGCGGGCTACTTCCTGGCCGAGGGCGGAGCGTCGAAGCGCCTGATCGCGGTCTTCCAGTCGTTCTTCGGCTCCGTGCGCGGCGGCCCGGCGATCGTGACGGCGCTCGTGTGCGCCTTCTTCACCTCGTTCACCGGCGCCTCGGGCGTCACGATCCTGGCGCTGGGCGCGCTGCTCATGCCGATCCTGCTCTCGGCCGGCTACAGCGAGCGCGCGGCGCTGGGGTTGATCACCGGCTCGGGCTCGCTCGGCCTGCTGCTGCCGCCCTGCCTGCCGCTGATCCTCTACGCGATCGTCGCCAAGGTCTCGATCCCGGACATGTTCCTGGGCGGCATCCTGCCCGGCACGCTGCTCGTGGCGCTGACCGCCTGGTGGGGGATGCGCTGCGGCCCGCGCGACGCGGCGACGCGCACGCCCTTCGTCGCGCGCGCGGCCTGGCGCGCGGTCTGGGCGGCGAAGTGGGAGCTCGCGCTGCCCGTCGTCGCGCTCGCGGCGCTCTTCAGCAGCCGCGCGACGCCGGTCGAGGCCGCCGCGATCACGGCGCTCTACGCCTTCGTGGTCGAGGTCGTGATCTACCGCGACCTCTCGCCGCTCAAGGGCACGCTGCGCGTGCTGGTCGAGTGCGGCATCGTGATCGGCGGCGTGCTGATGATCCTGGGCGTCGCGCTCGGCTTCACCAAGTGGATGGTGCTGGACCAGATCCCCGACCAGCTGAGCGAGTGGGTCACGACCTCGGTCAGCTCGCCCTGGGCCTTCCTGCTGCTCCTGAACGTGTTCCTGCTGATCGTCGGCTGCCTGATGGACATCTTCTCGGCAGTCATCGTCGTCGTGCCGCTGATCGCGCCGATGGGCGAGCACTTCGGGATCCATCCGGTGCACCTCGGGATCGTGTTCCTGGCCAACCTCGAGCTCGGGTACCTGACGCCGCCGGTGGGGATGAACCTGTTCCTGGCGTGCTACCGGTTGAACAAGCCCATGCCGGTCGTGATCCGCGCCGCGCTGCCGATGCTGCTCGTGCTGCTGGTGGGCGTGCTGGTGATCACGTACTGGCCGTGGATGACGACGTGGTTGCCGGACACGTTCGGTAGTCACTGAGGGCGCAATCGACCCATGAAGCGCCTGCTCTTCGGCCTCGTCGCGCTGATCCTGCTCTGGTTCGGCGTGCGCGCGATCGTGCACGCGTTCGCCAGCGACGAGACCAAGATCCGCTGGGTGGTCGAGGACATGGCCGACGGCTTCAACGACACGCGCATGAATCCGATCATGTCCGGGCTCGCGCAGGACTTCCTCGAGGACAGCTGGGGCGCGGACAGGGAGCTCGCGCGCGCGGGGCTCGCGCAGATGTTCCTGCAGCAGAAGGACGCGCTGACGAAGAAGTTCCCGTACCGCGTCCGGATCCCCGAGCAGGAGTTCCACGTCCAGGTGCACGAGAGCGAGCCGCGCACGGCCGAGTTCGACCTCGTGGCGCAGTTCGAGCAGTCGAAGGGCGAGGAATGGACCTCGCGCTGGACGGCCAAGGTCCACGCAGAGCTCGTCCTCGCACCGGGCGGCTGGAAGATCCGCCGCGCGCGCCTGGACGACGGCGGGGGCCAGCGGCTGCGCTGACGCGCTACATCTCGAGCGCCGCGAGCCTGCGTTCGACCTGGCTGATCACCCAGCCCGAGTCGACGAACCGCTCCGGCGTGGCGAAGCCCTTCGGGCGTCCGCGGCCGCTGGCGATGTGGTGCGCGACGATCGTGATGCCCCAGCAGGTCGTGAGCTCCATCGCCGTGAATTTCGTCTTCTTGTCCGCGGCAACGTCGAGGCGGTACTCGAAGCCGCGCTGCATGCCGTGCTCGGCGCGCCAGCCGCGCACGCGCAGGATCAGCTTGTCGCGGTCCTTGCGCGGGTCGTAGCGCAGCGCGCGGTCGCGGTCGAGCTGCTCGGCGAGCTGCTGCGTCACGCGCAGCGTCGCCCTTCAGGAAGCCGAGCGACTTCCAGCCGCGCGCGAGCTGCCAGTGGCCCTTGTAGCGCAGCGTCATGTAGTCGTAGTGCGCGACGCCCGCGTCGGCGAGCTGGCGCACGACCTGCGGCGAGTTGTTCGAGGTGGGGGAGGCCTCGTGCTGCGCGTCGAACTCCTCGGTCAGCGAGAGCGCCTCGATCTTGCGCACCTTGCCCTCGCGGATCACGGGCACGGAGCCCGAGTACTCGCTGATCAAGCCCGGAGGCGCTGAAGACGAGCTTGTAGCCGAGCGGGTTCGCCGTGCGCTCGGGCTCGCCGAGCGGCAGGCCGCCGCAGCGCACCTCGATGCGCGTGCAGCCGTGCGCGCGCGCGCAGTGCATGGCGAAGATGTTCGAGATGCCGGGCGAGATGCCGCAGTCGGGCACGACCGGCACGCGCTTCTTGCCGGCGAGCTTCTCCTGTGCGGCGACGGTCCTGGGGTTGCCGCCGAGGTCGGTGAAGGCCACGCCAGCCTCGAGCGCCAGACGCGTGAGCTCGAGGTTGGCCGAGTACGGCGCGCAGGAGAGCACGACGTGCGCGCCCTTCAGGTCGGCGGCGGTCGCACCCGCGATCCACTCCAGCTTCGAGGCCTGGCGCGGGAGCAGCTTCTGGATGCGCGCCTGCGCGGCGGCGCGGCGCTGCTCGTCGGGCTCGACGACGAGCACGCTGCCGGCCTCGCAGAAGACGATCAGATCGTGGATCGCCGCGGTGCCCTGCCGGCCGGCGCCGAAGACGACGTAGTGGTACTTCAAGGGGCGAAGAGTCTAGCCGGGCGCAGCGCGAGGAGCAGCAGCGCCGCCGCGAGCGCGAGCGAGGCACCCGAGCCGAAAGCCGCCGCGCTGCTCCAGTTCTGCCAGATCCAGCCGAACGCGAGACTCGCCGGAAAGGCGAGCAGCCCGACGGTCAGGTGGAACCAGCCGAACCAGGTGCCGCGCTGCTCCGCCGGCGCGATCTCGGCCACGAGCGCCTTTTCCGCGCCCTCGGTCAGGCCGTGGTAGAGGCCGTAGACGAGCACGAGTGCGACGATCGCGGCCTGCGAACTCGCCAGCGCGAGCCCGCCGTAGATCAGCGCGTACCAGATCCAGCCGGCGACGATCACCGGCCGCGCGCCGAAGCGGTCCACCATGCGCCCGCCGAGGAACGAGGTCGCGCTCTTCACGACGTGCAGCGCCATCCACAGGATCGGCAGCGCGTAGATCGAGGTCTGCTTCTCGCCCGCGAGCAGCAGCAGGAAGAGGTCGCTCGAGTTGCCGAGCGTGAAGAGCGCCAGCGGTGCCAGCACCCGCACGAGTGGCGCGGGCGGGAGACCGGCCTTCCAGGGCAATGGCTGCGCGCTGCGCTTCTCGACCGGCCGCTCGCGCACGAACGCGAACAGGCACAGCATCACCAGCGCGCCCGGGATCGCCGAGAGCCAGAAGATCGTGCGCAGGTCCTTCGTGACGAAGTACAAGAGGCCGACCGCCAGCAGCGGCCCGACGACGGCACCGGCGTGGTCCATCGCACGGTCGAAGGCGAAGGCCGCTCCGCGCCGCTCGGGTGTCACGGCGGCGGCGAGCAGCGCATCGCGCGGGCTGGTGCGCAGGCCCTTGCCCGTGCGATCGACGCTGCGCACGAGCGCGACGTGCCAGGCCGCGGTCGCGAGCGCCATGAAGGGCTTGGCGATCATCGCCAGCGCGTAGCCTGCGACCACGAAGGGCCGATAGCGGCCGATGCGGTCGGCCCAGGCGCCCGAAACGAGCTTCAGCAGGCTCGCGATCGCGTCGGCGAAGCCTTCGATCACGCCCAGCGCGAGCGCGCCGCCTCCAGCGAGCGTCGCGAGGAAGGCTGGCAGCAGCGCCACGATCATCTCGCTCGCGACGTCGGCGAAGAAGCTCACCCAGCCGAGGGCGAGCACCTCGCGCGGGAGCTTCGGTCTAGCCACGACCGAGCAGCGCGAGCACGCGCTCCTTCACCGACGTCATCGCGACGACACCCGCCTCGGGCTTGCCGCCGCAGGCGCTCCAGTCTTCCGAGGCGAGGAACACCGGTCCTTCCTCGGGCGACGCCGGCAGGAGCCCGTGGCTTCCGCGCACCAGCGTCGCATCGACCGGGATCACGTCCATCAGGTAGCGCATGCCGAGCTTCTTCTGCGCGAGGCGCCGCGCAACGTGCAGCTTGGGCAGCGCGATCTCCGGGTCGAGGAACAGCTCGCAAGGGTCGTAGCCCGGCTTGCGATGGATGTCGACCGTGCGCGCGAAGTCGGGCTCGGCTGCCGTGTCGCTCCAATAGTAGTAGGTGAACCACGCGTCGCGCTCGCTGAGCGCCACGAGGTCGCCCGAGCGCGCGTGATCGAGCCCGAACTCGCGCTGTCCCTCGCGGTCGAGCACGCGCGCGACGCCGGGGAGCTTCGCAAGCAGCAGCCGCGCCTCCGCCAGAGCCGATGCATCGCGCGCGTAGACGTGCGCGACCTGGTGATCCGCGACTGCGAACGCGCGGCTCCCGAACACGTCGAGCACCTCACCCGCCGGCGTCGGCGCGCGCGGCGAGCAGGCCGGCCTCGCGCAACGCGCGGTTGACGTGCACCGGACGCGAGACGTCGACCAGTCCGTACTCGCTGACGACCACCATCGCCGCGCCGGCCTCGTCCGCCGCGCGCACGAGCTCGCCCACGATCGACGTCGATCTCCGTGACGGCGCGCTGCGAGCGCTCATCGCGCGGGCCGAAGCGCTGGAGGTCGTAGTCGAGGTGTGGCAGGTAGGCGAGCGTCAGCGCCGGCTTCTCTTCGCGCAGCGTGCGCAGCGGCCGCGTCGGCGATCCAGCGGCTCGAGGGCAGGCCCGACTTCGGGCCCCAGAAGTCGAAGAACGGAAACGGGCCGAGCGCGTCCTCGAGTGCCTCGCCGTAGCTCGCGGGTGCCGCGTAGACGGCCGGGATCTTGCGCCCGTCCGCCGGATAGAAGGGCCGCGGCGTGATCGACCAGTCGACCGCGGCGCCCAGGTTCCACCACCAGAAGATCTTGGCGCAGCGGAAGCCGCTCCAGCGCTTCCTCGCCGTCTCGTAGAGCTTCTCGCCCTCGACCAGCGCGTTCGACTGGCGCCACAGCGCGACCTCGCCGTACTCGCGCGCGAACCACCCGTTGCCGACCGCGCCGTGCTGCGCGGGCATCGTTCCCGTGAGCATCGTCGCCTGCGCGCTGCAGGTGAGCGCCGGCAGCACCGTGCTCATCGGCGCCGAGGCGCCGCGCTTGCCGAGCGCCACGAGGTTCGGAGTGCGCGCGCCGATCATGGCGCGGCGTGAGGCCGACGACGTCGAGCAGCAGCACGGGTTTCATGCGCGGGGCGGGATGCTAGCATCCGGGGATGGCAGGTTGGTTCGGGGCACTCTTCCGCGGGCGTTCGATCGTCATCAAGGGCACGGGCAAGCTGCCCGAGGGCCACTCGAAGAAGATCGACATCGGCGACCCCCTCGCCGGCGGCAAGCAGGTCGTGCTGTGCCGCGTCGACGGCGAGCTCTACGCGCTCGACGCGCTCTGCCCGCACGAGGGCGGGCGCATCCACGACGGTCCGCTGCTCGAAGGCAGGTACGTGATGTGCCCGCTGCACAACTACAAGTTCGACCCGCGCACGGGCAGGGCCGTCGACGTCGTCTGCCGCGACGCCAGGCGCTACGACGTGCGCGAGCAGGACGGCGACGCAGAGCTCTGGGCCTGATCAGTGCTCGTTGCGCAGGCGCGCCAGGCGAATCAGGCCGCCACTCGAGCGCTCCCAGGCCGCGTAGGCCGTCATTCCGTCGGGCGAGGACGCCACGACCGGGTCGTTGGCCTGGGAGTCGAGTTCGACGTCCTCCCGGCCGCCGAAGGGGTGCGTGAGCAGTTTTCCTCCGCGCTTCTCGAGCCACACGACCCAGATGCCGATCTCCGTGCCGCAAACCCAGGCCTGCTCGCCCTTGCCGAGGCGCGATTCGGCCTTCTCGCCGCGCGAGCTGTAGAGCTCCTTCTCGCGCCTGTAGACGGCCAGTACGGCGCCGTCGGTCAGCGCCGCGATCGCGCCGCCGTCCATTGGGCAGGCGTCGATCTTCCAGGTCCCGCTGCCGATCTTCGTCGCCTCGCCGAAGCTCTTGCCGCCGTCGCTCGAGTGCGCGAGCAGCATGTCGCGCGCGCCCTCGCGCAGCCCGCGCCACATCAGGTGCAAGCCGCCCTTCAGGTCGTAGCAGGCCGAGGGCGCGCAGCAGGGGCAGAGTTCCGGGTCGCGCGAGATGCGCTGCTCGAGCGTCCAGGTCGTGCCGCCGTCGGTCGAGAGCGCGCCAAACAGCGCGGGCTTCTTTTCGCGCAGGTCGATCCAGGTGCAGTAGAGCTCGCCCTTCGGCCCACGCGCCATCGCGTGCAGACCTTCGCGCGCCGTGCCCTCCACGGAGTTGATGCGCACGGCCGCGCTCCAGCCCTTGGCGTCCGGCAGCGAACGCCAGGCGAAGAGATCGCCGTCCTTGCCGCCGCCCTTGGCGCCGCCGATCGCGCTGACCACCACACGCTCGCCCTCGAGCAGCGCGACGCGCGGGCCGCGGCGCATGCCCACCGAAAACTGCAGGCCCTTCGCGACCAGCTGGTCGCGCTGGAACTCCTCGTTCTTGCCCGGCGCGCCGACACAGCAGTGGATCGACTCCTCGTTGCCCCAGGCGAGCGCGACGCGGCCGTCGTTCGCGACCGAGAGCTGCGGCTCGTGCGAGCCCTTGCCGCACGGGACGTCGACGAGCTCGAAAGCTCCGGCGAGCAGCAGGGCGGCGATCATGGCTGCTATCGTAGCGTGCATGAGCAACCTACCCAGGATCCTCGCCTTCGCCGGCTCGCTGCGGCGCGATTCGCTGAACAAGAAGCTCGTGCGCATCGCCGTGGAGGGCGCGCGCGCCGCCGGCGGCGAGGTCACGCTGATCGACCTGAAGGAGCTGCCGCTGCCGGTCTACGACGGCGACATCGAGGCGGCCGAGGGCCTGCCGGCGAACGCGAAGAAGCTCAAGGAGCTGATGAAGTCGCACCAGGGCTTCCTGATCTCCTCGCCCGAGTACAACAGCATGCCCAGCGGCGCGCTGAAGAACGCGCTCGACTGGGCCTCGCGTGCCGAGCCGGGCGAAGCGCCGCTCGCGTGCTTCAAGGGCAAGCTCTGCGTGCTGATGAGCGCCTCGCCGGGCGCGCTGGGCGGGATGCGCGCGCTGCCGGTGCTGCGCAACATGCTGCTCAACATCCACGTGCTCGTGCTGCCCGAGCAGCTCGGGCTGATGAAGGCGCACGAGGCCTTCGACGAGGCGGGCCGGCTCAAGGATCCGAAGCAGCAGGCGAGTGCGGAAGCGCTCGGCGCGCGCCTCGTCGAGATGCTGCGGCGCCTCTCCGCTCCCGGCTGAGCGTGCTATCCTCGCGGGTCTCATGATCCGCAACACGCTCGTCGGGACCTCCCTCTTCCTCGGTCTCCTCGCCGGCAGCGCCGGCGCCGGCACGATCTACGTCAACGCCGCGCTCGCCAGCGGCGCGAACAACGGCACGAGCTGGGCCGACGCCTACCAGGGCTCGGGCGGCGTTCAGGCGGCGCTCGCAGCCGCGCTATCGGGGGACCAGATCTGGGTCACGCAGGGAACCTACGAGCCCACTGCCGGCGCCACGCGCTCGATCTACTTCGTCTTGCACAACGGCGTCGAGATCTACGGCGGCTTCACGGGCACGGAGAGCACGCTGGGCGAACGCGACTGGTTCGCGAACGCGACGATCCTGACCGCCGACCTGAACGGCAACGACGGCTCGGGCATCTACACCGACAACAGCTACCACGTGCTCGACGCCACGGGCACGAACTCGACCGCGGTGCTCGACGGCTTCACGGTGCGCGGAGGCAACGCCAACGGGGTCTCGACGAACCAGGACCGCGGCGGCGGCATCCTGTGCGTCTCCGGAGCGAGCCCGACGGTGCGCTACTGCACCTTCCGCGAGAACCGCTGCAGCTTCGGCGGCGGCGCGGGCTACGTGAACGCCTCCAGCCCGACGTTCCTCGATTGCCGCTTCGACGCGAACGTGGGCGGCAACTACGGCGGCGCCTTCGACACGGCCACCAGCGCCAACACGGTCTGGCGCCGCTGCGTCTTCACCGGCAACACGGCGGCGCGCGCGGGCGCGGTGGAGATCTTCGGCGGCTCCAATCCGACGCTGACGAACTGCATGTTCTGGAACAACACCTCGACCGGCTCGGGCGGCGGCGGAGCGCTGTACGTCAGCAGCTCGAGCCCGGTGATCCGCCAGTGCACCGTCGTGGGCAATCACTCCAACGTGAACGCCGCGGGCGGCATCCTCGCCTCGCCCGCGATCGCGCTCGCGAACAACATCTTCTACTTCAACAACGGCCCGGGCGGCGCGACGGGGCTCGTCAACAACGTCAGCGGAGGAAACTGCACCTGGAGCTGCGTGCAGGGGATCCTCGTCGGCACGGGCAACATCGCGGCCGACCCGCTCTTCGTGAACCTGGTCGGGGGCGACCTGCGCCTGTTCCAGCTCTCGCCCTGCGCGGACGCCGGGAGCAACGCCCTGCTGCCCGCGGGCACGACCACCGATCTCTACGGCCAGCCGCGCCTGGTCGACGACCCGGCCGTCGCGGACACCGGCGCAGGAACAGCGCCGATCGTCGACATGGGCGCATTCGAGGTCCAGAACATCCTCTACAGCGCCTTCTGCGCCGGAGACGGATCGCTCGCCACGCCTTGTCCCTGCGGCAACACCGGCGCCGTCGGCCGCGGCTGCCTCAACTCCGACCTCTTCACGAGCGGGGCGCTGCTCGTGGTCACGGGCACCTCGATCCCCGACGCGGTCGTGTTGAACGCGAGCGAGATGCCGGCCGGCGCGACCTGCGTGTTCCTGCAGGGAGATCAGCAGAACCCGAACGGGATCCTCTTCGGTGACGGCGTGCGCTGCGTCGCGGGCGCGCTCAAGCGGCTCTACGTCAGGAGCGCCGCGGGCGGCACGGCGAGTGCGCCCGGGGCCGGCGATCCGTCGATCAGCGCGCGCTCGGCGGCGCTGGGCGACCCGATCGCGCCGGGAACGCAGCGCTACTATCAGATCTACTACTCCGACCCTGACCCGAGCTTCTGCGCCGCGCCGGCGGGCAACGACTGGAACGTGTCCAGCGGCGCGATCGTGAACTGGTGAGCATGCGCCTCCTCTTGGTGTGCCTCGCGCTCGCGCCGCTCCTCGCGTCCCACGACAAGCCCTTCTGGCGCGCGATCGCCGCCGCGAACTACGCGCCGCCCGCGGACGCAGACGTGCCGGCGCTGGCGCTCGAGCTCGCGCGCACGGCGGGCGACACCGATCCCGAGCTGCGCGACGAGCTGGGCTTCGAGATCTGCGCGCGCTGGGTCCGGCGCCCGGGCATCCTGGCCGACGAGGACGTGCGCGCGCTCTTGCGCCTGCACCTTTCGAACCTCCACAAGGGTCTCGGCGAGGCCGAGTCCGACGGCGTCTTCCTGCGCTCGTTCTCGGCGCTGCATCTCGCGCAGATCGCCGCGCGCGATGCGAAGAAGCCGTTCCTGACCGAAGCCGAGCGCAAGGAGCTCGTGCAGGCTTCCTGCCGCGTGCTGCGCGAGGAGCGCGACCGGCGCGGCTGGGTCGAGGGCAAGGGCTGGGCGCATCCGATCGCGCACAACGCCGACCTGCTGGCGCAGCTTGCGCGCGCGCCTGCGCTCGCGGCGGACGAACAACGCGCGATGCTCGGCGCTCTCGACGCCGGCCTCGCGGGCACGAACGCATTCGGCGAGAACGAGCGTCTCGCGGCGGTCCTGGCGGCGCTCGTTTCGCGCACGGACTTCGTGCAGGCGGACTTCGAGCGTTGGCTGGGCGAGGCCTCGAAGGCCGCGAACGCGGTCTGGCAGACCAAGCCCTTCGACGTCGCGTCCTTCCACAAGGCGGAGAACACGAAGGCCATGCTGCGCGCGGTGCTGCTAGCGATCCTGCTCGAGCCCAAGGCGGCGGAGGGTGAGCGGCGCGCCGGTGACGCGATCCGCGCGGCGTTCTTCGGCTAGGCCGTCCGCACGCCGAACTTCTTCAGGAAGGTCATCATCGGGCACCAGTTGGTGAAGCCCGACTGCAGGAGGTTCAGGCCGACGAAGGCCGTGAAGAGGTACCAGTAGGGGCTCACGGCATATCCGAGCGCCAGGCTGAGCAGCACGAAGGTCCCGGCGATCAGGCGCAGCAGTCGTTCGACGGTCATGGTGCCTCGAACGTACGTCACGCCCGACTGGGGTCCTCTGCGCACGAGTCCGGAGCGCACTGCGGCATGCTTCGTATCCCACCTTCGGCCCGCCTGGACTCGGATGGGGCCCCGCGAGCGATGCCGTTGACCCAAGCCCCCCTCTCGTTCCCGACGCGCCTCGCCGCTCTCGCGTTGCTTGCCGGCTGCCAGTCGACCGGCGAACCGGCGCACCCGGCGGCGCCGGCCCCCGCGCCGCCGGTGGCCGCTGCCGCGCCGGCTGTGCACGAGCACAGCTACCCCGCGGGCGAGGCCGGGCGCCTGCTGCAGCTTGCGCGCGAGAACAACAGCACGCTCGGGCAGGCGCGCGCGCGCGTCGAGCAGGCGCGCGCCGAGCTGGGCCAGGCGGACGCGGCGCTGCGACCGCGCTTCTCGATCGACGCCGCGCTGACGGCCGCGGACAGCCCTTCGATGTACCTGATGAAGGCGATCGACTCGCACTCGCTGCAGCCCAACACCGATTTCAACCATCCCGGCAGCTTCCAGAGCACCGAGGCGGGCCTGGCGCTGCGCTGGAATCTCTGGAACGGCGGGCGCGACCAGCTCGGTCGCGAGGCGGCCGGCGCCATGGTCGAGGCACGCGAAGCGGAGGTCGACGCGGTCTACGACGCGCTCGCGCGCTCGGTGCTCGCGGCCTGGATCGAGCTTGGCATCGCGCGCGAACTCCAGCAGGCCGACCTCGGCAGCGTGGCCGCGTTGCGCAGCAGCGTCGAGTCGACCACGCGGCGTGTCGAGGCGGGCTCGGCCCTGCGCGCCGACCAGCTCTCGCTCGAGGTGCGCCTGGCCGAGGCCGAGGAGCGTGCGGGAGCGGCGCGCCTGGCTGCGCACCTCGCGGCCGCCAGCCTGCGGCGCTTGTGCGGTCCGGGCGCCGAGAGTTCGACGGGCGCGAGCGAGGACGCCACGTTCGACGCGCCGCCCGAGACGCTCGAGGCCGCGCAGGCCGAGGCGCTCGGCGCGCGGGCGGACCTGCGCGCGCTCGAGCGCGCGATCGCCGGCTCCGAGAAGCAGCTCGAGGCCGAGAACCGCTCGAGCCGGCCGACGCTCGATCTCGAAGGTCGCGTCTACGCCGTCGCGCTCGACATCGACCCGGCGCTCGACGAGCCGAACGCGAGCCTGACGCTGGGCCTGCACTGGGACCTCACCGACGGCGGCGCACGGCGCGCGCGGCGCGAGAGCGCCGGCGCCGCGCTGCGCGAGCTGCAGGAGCGGCGCCGCGCGCAGGAGGAGAGCGTGCTGCAGGAGGTCGAGAACGCCTGGTGGCAGCTCGAGCACGCGCACAGCCGGCTCGCGCTCGCCGAAGCGCGCCTGCGCGCCGCCGACGAGACGTTCACGCTGGTCGAGGCGCAGTTGAGCGAGGGCAGCGCGACGGTCTCGCGCTTCCTCGAGGCCGAGTCCGACCGCGCGAGCGCCCGCGCCACGCGCGCGCAGGCGCGTCTGGGCCTGATCGGTTCGCAAGCCGTGCTCGTCACCGCCCTCGGGCGCTGGAGTCCCTAGAACGCATGCAATTCCGTCCGCATCGAACGTGGTTCTTCCTCGGCATCGCCGCCGGCCTGCTGGCGGGCTGGTTCGGCGGACGTGCGCTGCGCACCGGCGCGGCGCAGCCGGCGGCACGCGCGACGACCAAGGTTGCCGAAGCCCCCGCCCCCGCGCACACCGCCACCGCGGAGCGCACGCGCGTCGCGGACTTCGAGCTCCTGCCCGCGAGCCTGCGCTCGCGCCGCACGAGCGTGCTCGCGGCCGAGGTGCAGGGTCGCGTGTTGCGCGTGACGCACAAGGCCGGCGAGCGCGTCGAGGAGGGCGAGCTGCTGGTCGAACTCGACACGGCGGCGCTCGCAGCGGCGCGCGAACAGGCGCTGCAGGCGCGCAGGGCCGCCGAGGCGGGACTGCAGACTTCCGGCGATGCGGTCGATCTCGCCAAGGCCCTGCTCGAGGAGGCGCGCGCGCATCGCGAGCGCACCGAGAGCCTGCAGCAGAGCGGCAGCGCGACGACCGAGGCGCTCGAACAGGCGCGCGCGCGCCACTCCGCCGCGCGCGCCGGCCTGGCGCAGGCCGAGAGCGGCGTGCGCGCCGCGGCTGCCCAGCTGGCGCAGGCCGCGGCCGGGCTGGAAGCGGCCGAGATCGCGCTCGGACGCACGCGGATCGTGGCGCCCTTCGCGGGCGTGCTCAGCGAGCGCACCGTCGAGCCGGGCGAGATCGCCACGCCGGGCCGCGCGCTGCTCGTGCTGCTCGATCCTTCGCAGCTGCGCGTCCTGGCGGTCGCGCGCGAGGACCTGGCCGGCGCGTTGAAGCCGGGTGAGCGGCTCGAGGTCGAGGTGCCCGCCGCCGGCGCCACGCTCGCGGGCACGATCGAGGAGCTCGCGCCGCGCGTGGACGAGCGCTCGCGCTCGCTCGAGCTGCGCCTCTCGCTCGACGCGCCGCAGGGCTGCCTGCCCGGCATGTACGCGCGCGTGCGCCTCGCGCGCCCCGAGCGCGAGGTCGTGCTGGTGCCCGCGAGCGCGCTCGCGCGTGTCGGACAGCTCGTGACACTGCGCGTGCGCGGCAACGACGGCTGGGGCCGGCGCTACGTCAGCGTCGGCGGCGCGCAGCCCGACGGGCGCGTGGAGGTCCTCGCAGGCCTCGCCGGCGGCGAGCTGATCGGCTGGGACGGCTGATGGGACGGCTCGAGCATCCCGAGGAAGGCCTGCTCGGGCGCCTGGTGCGCGCCTCGGTGCTCGGGCCGCTCTCGCCGCTCTTGCTGGTCGTGGCAGCCGCGGCCGGCGCGGTGGCGCTGATCTTCACGCCGCGCGAGGAGGAACCGCAGATCGTCGTGCCCTCGGCCGACGTCGTGGTGGGTTTCCCCGGCGCGTCCGCGGAGGAGGTCGAGCGCCTCGTGGCCACGCCGCTCGAGCGCTACCTGTGGCAGATCGACGGCGTCGAGCACGTCTACTCGGTCTCGCGGCGCGGCGGCGCGGTGGTCACGGTGCGCTTCTTCGTGGGCCAGGATCGCGAGCAGGCGCTGGTGCGGCTCTCGAGCAAGATCGACTCGCAGCGCGACAGCGCCCCGCCGGGCGTGACGGGCTGGGTGGTGCGTCCGGTCGAGATCGACGACGTGCCGATCCTGGCGCTGACGCTGCACTCGAACAGCGTCGACGAATACGTGCTGCGCCGCGCGGGCGAGGAGCTGCTGGCGCGCCTCGAGGGCGTGGCCGACGTCTCGAAGAGCGCCATCCTGGGCGGCCTGCGGCGCGAGGTGCGCGTCGAGATCGACGTCGAGGCGCTCGCCGCGCGCGGTCTGACGGCGCTGGACCTCGAAGGGGCGCTGCGTGCGGCGGACCAGGCGGCCGACATCGGGACGCTCGACCTCGACGGCAAGACGCTGCGCGTGCGCGCCGGCCCGAACCTGCGCTCGAGCCGCGAGCTCGATGCGCTCGTGGTGGGGGTCTTCGAGCAGCGGCCGGTGCTCTTGCGCGACGTGGCGCGCGTCGTCGACGGGCCGGCCGAGCCCGAGACCTACGTGCACGTGAACATCGGGCCGAGCGGCGCAGCCGAGCCGGCCGTGACGCTGGCCTTCTCGAAGAAGAAGGGCACGAATGCGGTGGGGGTCGCGCGCGCGCTGCGCGAACGCGCCGCGCAGCTCGCGCCGCAGATCCTGCCCGCCGGCGTCGAGCTGCTGGTCACGCGCGACTCGGGCCAGACCGCCGACGACAAGGTCGACGAGCTGCTCTTCCACCTGGCGCTGGCGGTGCTGACCGTGATCGCGCTGATCGCGCTGGCGCTGGGCTGGCGCGAGGGCCTGATCGTGGCCGCGGCGGTGCCCGTGACCTTCGCGCTGACGCTGGTCGTCAACCTGGCGCTGGGCTACACGATCAACCGCGTCACGCTCTTCGCGCTGGTGCTCGTGCTCGGACTCGTCTGCGACGATCCGATCGTGGACGTCGAGAACATCCACCGTCACCTCGTGAAGCGCAAGGGCACGCTGCTGCAGTCGGTGCTGCTGGCCGTGCAGGAGGTGCGCCCGCCGGTGATCGTGGCCACGCTGGCGGTGGTGCTCAGCTTCGTGCCGCTGTTCTTCATCACGGGCATGATGGGGCCCTACATGCGCCCGATGGCACTCAACGTGCCCGTGGCGATGGCGATGAGCCTGCTGGTCGCGTTCACGCTCACGCCCTGGATGAGCTACCGGCTGCTCAAGGCGCACGCGGGCGAACACGCTCCCGAGGAGGGCTGGTTCGCGCGCGTCTACCGCCGGTTGATCGAGCGCCTGCTGGACTCGCGCAAGTGGCGCGGCGGCGGGATCGCGCTGCTCGCCGGCCTGTGCGCGCTCGCGGGCGTGCTGGTCGTGACCGGCGCGGTGCCGCTCAAGATGCTGCCCTACGACAACAAGAGCGAGTTCGAGCTGCTGCTCGACCTGCCCGAGGGCACGGCGCTCGAGGACACCGACCGCGCCGCCAGCGAGCTCGCCACGGCGCTCGCGCGCCATCCCGAGGTCGTGCACGTCACGGCCTACGTCGGCCTCGCCGGTCCGATCGACTTCAACGGCCTGGTGCGGCGCTACGGCTTCCGCCACTCGGGCGAGCTGGCGGACCTGCGCGTGGGGCTCGTACCCAAGCACCAGCGCAGCGAGCAGAGCCACGCGATCCTCCTGCGCCTGCGCGCGGAACTCGAAGCGATCGCCGCGCGCCACAAGGCCGAGATCAAGCTGGTCGAGATCCCGCCCGGCCCGCCGGTGCTCTCGACGCTGGTCGCGGAGCTCACCGGCCCGCTCGAGCTGACGCAGTCGCAGCTCGTCGAGGCCGGGAGCGAGATGGCGCGCCGGCTCGAGACCGAGAAGGGCGTCGTGGACGTGGACGTGATGGCCGAGGAGCCGCACGCGCGCCTGGACTTCGATCTCGATCGCGCCAAGGCGGCGCAGAGCGGCGTCAGCACCGAGGCGGCCGTGCACACGCTCGAGATCGGGCTCGCCGGAGCCGCCGTGGCGACGCTGCACGAGCCGGCCGAGCGCTTCCCGCTGGTCCTGCGCCTCACGCGCTCGCGCGCCGAGCGCGCGCGCGAGTCGGATCTCGGCCGCATGCGCGTGCGCGCGGCCTCGGGCGACACGATCGCGCTCTCCGAGCTCGGCAGCAGCTCGCATGCGCTGGAGGACCAGCCGATCTACCACAAGGACCTCGAGCGCACGCTCTTCGTCGTGGGCGAGATCGCCGGCCGGCCGCCGGCCGAGGTGGTGCTCGGACAACAGTCGGACCTGAAGCAGCACCCGCTGCCGCACGGCGTGCGCGCGGCCTGGAGCGGCGAGGGCGAGTGGAAGATCACGCTCGACGTCTTCCGCGACCTGGGCCTGGCCTTCGGCGCGGCGCTGGTCGCGATCTACGTGCTGCTGGTGCTGCAGACGGGATCGTTCGGCCTGCCGGTGCTGGTGATGCTCTCGATCCCGCTCGGAATGGTCGGCGTGCTGCCGGGCTTCTGGCTCCTGAACCTCTTCGCCAACAAGCAGATCGGCGGCTTCGCCGACCCGGTCTGGTTCACCGCCACGGGCATGATCGGGATCATCGCGCTCTCCGGCATCGTCGTGCGCAACGCGATCATCCTGATCGACTTCGTGCGCGCGCGCGAGGCCGAGGGCGCCACGCCGCGCGAGGCGGCGATCGACAGCGGCCTGAAGCGCGCGCGGCCGATCGCGCTCACGGCGGGCGCGGCGATGCTGGGCGCCTGGCCGATCACGCTCGACCCGATCTTCTCGGGCCTCGCCTGGAGCCTGATCTTCGGCATGCTGGCCTCGACCGTGTTCACGCTGATCGTCGTGCCGGTGGTGTACGCGCACCTCGCGGCGCGCAGGGAACCGGCGGCGCGAATCAGACCCCTCACCAGCGCCTGACGCGCTGCAGGAAGGTCGCGAGTTCGTCGTACTGGCCGCCGTCGTTCGAATAGCGCGCGTAGTTTCGGGCCGTCGCGAGCCACTCGAGCAGCGTGCTGCGGGACTGCGCCAGCGCGCGCTCGGCATCCGCCGGCGCGATCTCGTGCACCTTGCCGTCGGCCAGCGAGCGCTCGAGTGCATCCTCGCCCGCGCGCTCGCACAATGCGCGCAGGTCGGCGCCCGAGAAGAGATCGGTGCGACGCGCGAGGCCGTCGAGGTCGAGCCGGGCGCCGCCGGGAACCTGGCGCAGGTGGCGCTCGAGGATCCCGCGCCGCGCGGCCTCGTCCGGAGGCGGCACGAACAGCACGCGATCGAAGCGGCCGGGCCTGCGGAAGGCGGAATCGACGCTCCAAGGCGCGTTGGTCGCGGCCATCAGCAGCACGTCGCGGTTGCGCCCGCCGATGCCGTCCATCTCCTGCAGGATCTGGTCCACGACCGTGCGCAGGAAGCTCGAGGTGTCGCTGCGCCGCGCCGAGCCGAGCGCGTCGAACTCGTCGAAGAAGAGCACCGTCGGCCGATTGCGCCGTGCGCGCTCGAACAGGCCGTGGACGAGCTTCTCCGTCTCGCCCCAGTACTTGTCGAGCACGTCGTGGATCGAGACCGAGACGAAGCGCGCACCGAGCTCGCCCGCCGTCGCGCGCGCGATGAAGGTCTTGCCGCAGCCCGGCGGCCCGAAGAGCAGGATCCCGCCGCCGCCCTCGCGCCGAAAAGCGTCGTAGATCCCGGGCTTCTGGAAGGGCGCGATGATGCGCAGCCGGATCTGGCGCTTGACGTCCTCGAGGCCGGCGACGTCGCCGAAGCCGATGCGCAGATCGCCCCACTCGAATTGCGCCGCCCACGCATCGGGATCGGCCGTCTCGGGCTGCACGCCCGCGAGCGCCTCGCGCGGATCCCCGGCCGGCTGCGCCGCTTCGGCGGGACGGCCGCGCGCAGCCTCGATGCGCGCGAGCTCTTCGCGCAGAGCCGGATCCTCGCCGCGCGCGAGCGCCGCCTCGGCTCGGATCAGCGCCTCCGCCGCATGGCCGTATTCGCGCAGCAGCGGCAGCAGCTTGCGCGTCGCCGCGTCGCGCGTCGCGGGCAGCTCCGCAGCGCTCCGCAGCGCAGCCAGCGCGTCGGGCACGCGGCCGGCCTGCACGAGCAGGTCGCCGTAGTGCATCCAGAGCGGCCCGTTGCGCGGGTCCGCCTGGAGCGTCTTCGAAAGGGTCTCGAGCAGGGCAGGGTCGATCATCGCGGGGGCCGCATGCGCAACCACAGCTTGAGCAGCGGGTGCGCGATCCAGGTGTAGACGCACAAGGCGAGGTAGGACAAGACCACCGCTCCGACCAGCCCGTTCGGGGGATGCACCTGCCTCGCGACCAGGACGAAGGCCACGAACAGGCCCCAGACTCCAAAGGCTCGCCCGGGAATCCGCTCCACGAGCAGCGACCAGTAGTACATCGGGAGGTAGACGACCCGGCAAGAGCCGTCGGCCTCGAGGAAGAGCTGCTCGCGTTCCGGATCGCCTGGATCGAGGCGCAGCGCCTCGCGCAGGGCCCGCCGCGCGCGGAACGGGTGCCCACTGCGCAGCAGGGCGACGCCGATCGCCGTGTGTGAGAGCGCCGAGTCGGGGCTGGCTGCCAGCCCTTCGTGAGCATGTACACCGGCTACCTCGTGGCGCTGCTCCTCGGAGTGCAGCAGCGCCAGCAGCTGGTGCGCGTGGCGATCCTCGGGATCGAGCGCGAGGCTGCGGTCGAGCAGCTTGCGCGACTTCTCGAGATGCCCGGTGCGGTACATCAGCAGCGCGTAGACCCGGTACGCCGCGGCCCACTGCGGCGCGAGACGCAGAGCCTGCAGCACGGCCTCCTCCGCCTGCGGATGGCGGCCCTGCTCCATCAGCACGATGCCCAGCGCAACCAGGAAGTCCGGGTTCTCGGGCTCGAGCGCCAGCGCGTGGTGATAGCACTTCTCGGCCTCGCTCCAGTCCTCCGTTGCGCGGTGCACTTGCCCCAGCAGCGCGTGCAGCTGCGCGTCGTTCGGCGCGAGCTGCAGCGCGGAGAGCACCTCCCGCCGCGCGAGCTCGGGTCGGTTGGCTTCGAGGTAGGCCTGTGCGCGGTCGATCGCCGGCACGGCCGGTTCGCCGCGTTCCGCGCTGCCGGCGCCCTCGTGGCCGGGGCCGGTCACGGACTTCCTCCGAGCGCGCGCATATTGAGTTGAGCGAGGGCTGAAACGCAATCACGTTGACCTGGAGGAGCTTCAGCCCACCTCGGGTGGGAGGCCTTCAGCCGAGCTTCGCTCGGAACGGGACTTGAGTCCTGAACAACGAAGCCCCCGCCTAGGGAGCTCATTCCCCGCTCCTTGCGAAAGATCAACGGGTACGCCTCCGGTCCCGCCACGTCCCAGCCGTGTTTCCGAACCGCCTCCAAATCGAGGACTGAAATCTCCGTCTCGTCCCCGAAGAGGAGCGTCAGGGCCACCGTCTCTCTGGCGTTCTCCTCCTCCGTGATTCGACCTGACCACATCTTCCTCAGGATGTTCAGGTTCTCGTAAAGCGAGACTCCAAACGTCAGCCCCGACTGCCCCATGACCACGGCGTACCACGGGCTACTCTCGAACTTGTCGCACTCGACTTTGATCGCCGTTTCGTAACCCAACTTCCGCCAGGGGGCTCTCTGGTAGAACCCAGCCGCCGCTCCGTAGAGACCGGCCACTTGCTCGGGCTTGAGCCCCGGCATCTCCAGAAGTCCGGGACGCTCATCTTTGGTCAAATGCTTGGAGAGACTCTCGAAGACGAAATCCAACTGATCGAGTTCGTCTGTCGGCACGCAAGTGATCCCAATTTCTTCGAGATGGGGCCTCAACTCATCCCAGCGCTCGTTCTGCGGTACCTGTAACTCGACGGGTCGATGCGGGTCTCCCGTGGCTGGTCGCTCCATGGCGACAGCCAGGGTGTCCCAGATCAGGGCCGAGGAGGGCGGTTCTCCGGTCATCTCTTGCGTCAGGATCAGGTCATCGGTGCGGCTCGTCACCATCACGATCCAGGGTTGATATCGCTCGCCCTTTTCCTCGATCCAAGACGGGAGTGGGCGGAAATCGGCCTGCCAGACATCGAAGACTTGCGGGAGGCGTTGCAGTCGCTTCTTGACCAGAGGAGTCGGTCCCTGAGCCTTGGGTTGCTCAGTTCGTTTCGTTCTTGTCCCTTGTTCCACCTCCTTAAGCCAGGCGGTCGCTCCCCGGGTCTCCTTCCAACCGCTCAGGGCGGTGCCCACGTAGAAAACCGCCTCGTTCTGATCGCCAGGGCTGTAATAGCTGGGTCGTTCCTGCGGCAAAGGCTCCTGGCCAAGTAAGTAGGCCGGAACGTGCTTGTTCGCCTTCTGGGCCACTTTGAGGAGCTTCCGGGTCTCGGGCGTGTCCCCGTTCTGGCGAAAAGCGAGCAGGGCCTTGGTATAAGCCCAGTTCGCCGAACCCTCATCGTATTCCTTCAGAAGGCGGGCCAGTTCCTCGTCCCGCCCTTCGGCGAGTAACCACCCGGCCAGCGTATATCGGACTCCCTGGTTGTCACCGGGGTTGAGCCGCAGCATGTCCTGGAGGTGTTTGATTGCCTCGTCCCGTCTCCCCATGGTCCAGAGCTTGCTTGCCAGTCCTTCACGGGCACGCATATAGGGACGGGTTTCGAGAAGACTCCAGAAATGTCCGACATCTTCCTGAAACGCCTTGGGTCCGAGTGCCCTTTCTCCAGCGGCGACCCCTTTCTCGAAAAGATCCAGGGCTTCTTTGCGGCTCTTGGTGTGTTCGGCGAGCAAGACATAGGCGTCGGCGCAGTCAGGGGAGAGGTCGATCGCTTGCTTTGCCAGCTTGACCCGCTCCTCGGGGTCGGGCGTTCCGAACGCCTGATACATGAGTTCCTGGGCCTTGTCTAGCGGCGTCTCAGCAGCCGGTCCCCCCAACATCTCGCCCAGAAACCCCTTCATGACCCCCTCGATAGCCCTCCGGTCAGGGAGTTCGGGCGGGGAATACGACTCGGGTCTCGAACGAATGGCACGGTTTGGGGATCGCTTGGGCGGCTTCCGTTTCTTCTTGGCCATCTGTCGGTTCCCGGTCAGGTTTTTTCTCTGGTCGCAA
>CAWHGR010000005.1:0-247933 GCA_963829015.1 uncultured Planctomycetota bacterium
GGATTGGTGACGATCGACAGCGCGCCCCACGGGCCGGTCACCGCGCGTGAGCGGATGCCCGTGCCGAGCGTGAAGGTCCAGTCGGGCAGCGGGTGGCAGAGCGGCTGGTTCGTCGACTCCAGGTCGGGGTCGATCGGCTGGCCCGACGTGTACGCGGTGTCGGCGCCCAGATCCTTGAGGCTCTCCTGGATGTTGTTGCGCGCGAGGTTCGCGGTGATCGCCTCGTAGGTCGGGCACTGCCGCGCGACGATCGTGGCCTGCAGGCCGCTGCCGGACGCCGCGCCGGCGGGCGCCGCGGACAGGCCGGCGCCGAGCGCCGCGACGAGCAGGCACGCCGCGAGCAGGCCGGGCGCGCGACGACGTGGGAGCTTCGGCATCGGCGGACGGTAGCGCCGGACACGGCGCCCGGGCGGCCTCCTACCGCCGGACGCGGGAAACCCGCCGCGGGTCGCGGGCCGCCGGTCCCACCACGTACTCTGGGCTGCGTGACGCTGCATCCGCTCGCCGCGCAGTTCTCCTCGGTCGCCGGCGCGTACGAGCGCGGGCGCCGGGACTACCCGCCCGCCGCGGCGGGGCGCTCGCCGCCGAGCTCGGTCTCGCGCCGGGCGCGCCGCTGCTCGATCTGGCCGCCGGGACCGGGAAGCTCTCCCGCACGCTCCTCGCGCGGGCTTCGACGTCGTCGCGGTCGAGCCGCTCGGGCCGTTCCGCGACGTGCTGGTCGAGAGCGTCGGCGCCGCCCGCGTCCGCGACGGGGTCGCCGAGGCGATCCCGCTCGCCGACGGCTCGGTGGCCGCCGTCACCGTCGCCGACGCCTTCCACTGGTTCGATCAGCCGCACGGCCCTGGCTGAGATCCGCCGCGTGCTCCGGCCCGGCGGGCGGCGTGGCGCTCGTCTCGACTGGCCCCGATTGGTCGGGCTGCTCGTGGGCCCATGACCTGGGGACGCTGGTGCAGCGCCTGCGACCCCAGCACCCGCACTTCGACGGGCCTCGCCTGGCAGGGAGACGGTGCGGCGCCGCCGGCGGCTTCACCCCGCCGCGCGAGGTCCGCGTGATCACCTCTCCAGCCCCCCAGCCCGAGCGGGTGGTCGATCTTCCTCTCCTCGATGAGCTGGATGGCGGCGATGCCCGAGGCGGAGCGCGCCGCCACCCTCGACCCGGTTCGCGCGCTCGTCGCGGCCGGCGAGATACCGGACGAGCTGCCTGTCCACGTCGTGGTCGGCCTCACCGCCCGTGCCTGACCTCCGCGTGAGGGGCATGGGCGCCGATGTGCTTCTCGCCTGAGGCCGACTTCACGGCAGCCGCCGTCGTCGGGGTCGTCGGCGTCGCCACGCTGCGCCTGGTCCGCGAGCCGCGCGACCTGCTGATCGCCGCGCTCCCGCTGCTGTTCGCCCTGCACCAGTTCGTCGAGGGGTTCGTCTGGCTTCGGGGCTCCAGGGGGACGTGTCGAGCGGGCTGCGGGGACGGCGCGCGTGAGCGGCGCAGGGACCGCGGACCGCCGGGAGCCGCGGTGCCCGCGCCCGCGCACCCCTGAGGGCGCGAGCGCGGACGCGCGTTGCTCAGGTCTTCCTGTGGCCGGTCGCGCGCGCGACGAGGCCCACGAACGGCAGCAGGATCATCACGCCGATGATCGCGCCGATGATGCCGCCGAGGTCGAAGACGTCGGTGTCGCCGATGCCGATCCAGACGGTGAAGATCAGATAGCCGAGCAGCGCTCCCGCGAGGCCCGGCAGAGCAAGAGCCAGGACTCGGGCCGCTGAGGCCACTCCACATGTCCGGAACGAGCAGGCGTCCGATGGAGCCCGCAAGCAGGCCGAGCAGCAGTGCACCGATCATGCGAGGTCATCCTTCCGGTCGGGACGACACAGTCTCACACATCAGGAGGCCGCCGGCGGCTCCGCTCAGCGCAGCTCGAGCGTGAAGCCACCGGGGCGCCGGAGGCGCGCGCAGCGCCGCGGCGCCGACGACGCCCAGGCCCAGCGGCAGCCAGAAGAGGATCACGCGGTAGGCGAGGACCGCGATCAGGGCCGTCGCTCCGCCGGCGCGCCGTAGAGCACGAAGCAGCCACCAGGCCCCCGTCGACGCCGCCGATGCCGCCCGGCACGGGATCAGGCCGCCGAGCTGGCCGATCAGGTAGCCCATCAGGACCACCGTGACCGGCGGCGCGTCGCCGAACGCGTGGAACGTGGCCCACAGCACGGCGTTGTCGAAGAACCAGTAGCCGAACGCCCCGGCGAGCAGTGCGGGCGCCGGGCGCCGGGCGACGAGCAGCGCCTCGCGCCCGCCCTCGACGAGCGCCCGCCGCACGACCCCGGCGGCGCGGGTCAGTCCGGGCGCGTCGTCCGGCGGAACGGGACCCGGGCCGACCCGCGGCGCGAGCACGACGGCCACGATCACGATCGCAGCGAGCAGTGCGGGCAGGACGGTCAGCCACCAGGGCTGCGCGGGGCCGAGCACGCCGATCGCGAGCAGCACGCCGAACACGACCACGGCGACGAAGTTCACGCCGCTCTTGAGGACGAAGAACGCGACCGAGCAGCATGCCGCCGAGCTGGCGCAGTGCCCCCGGTGAGCGCCGCCGCCGAGGTCCGGCCCGGCGGCGCGCTGGTCAGCCACGCCACTGCCCACTCGGCCGCGCTCGGCTTCGGCACTGAGCGCCACGACGTGCGCAGGCCAACGCCGGCCGGGACGTCGGCGGCATCGAGGTCCTCGGCGAGGATGGTGGCGGTGCAGCGGCATCACCGCCTGGCGTCGGCGGGGGTCGGCCAGCCAGTGCCGGCCGGCGTCCAGGCCGACGCCGGGCGCGAGCACGGCGACCAGCACGAGCGCACCGAGCGCGACCGCGATCGGCAGCGCCCGGCGCGTGAGCGCCGAGCCGCGCAGCTCGTCGGGAAGGTCGGGGTCCTCGCGCACGGGTGCGCGCATCGTCTCCTGCCGCCGGGCCCGGCGCCAGCGACGAGCGAGATGCGTGATTCCATCAGCTAGAGGGGGCTGCCGACGAGCTGGATGTGATCGGCCTCGGCGAGGCTCGGGAACGGCCGCTCGAGCCCGAACTGCTCGAGCGTCCCCTCGGGGACGCCCTCGACCCCCGGGGTGTCCGAGGCCTGCCCGCGCGTGTGCGGGTCGTTCGCGAAGCCGCCGACCTCGACCGAATGCGCCGGTGAGCGGTAGCCCGAGATGCCGATCAGGTGCAGGTGCAGCGCCCGGCCCAGCGCGTCGAGGCGCGCGGCGATCGCCGGTTCGTCCCCGACGCTGTAGTTCGTCCCGGCCGCCTGGAAGAAGCCGAACGCCCCGCCATGCGGCGCGAACGACCCGGTGACCGGCGGGGCGCCGGTCGCGCTGCCGGTCCCGTAGCCCGCGTTGCCGGTGGCCGCCGCCTCGCGCGCCTGGATGCTCCGGTCCGCCCTGGCCGATCGACACCACGAACACCGGCTGCTCGGCGACCTCCGGCGTATCCTTGGGGCCGTCCGTGAGGAAAATGCCCGCTCCGCTCAGCACCCGCACCGCCCGCAGCCCCGACATGTCGCTCAATCGGAACGGCACCAGGCTGAGCTGCTCCTCGATCGGCACCGACGCGCCGCGCGGTCATGGTGAGGAGCGATGTCTTGATGACGCTGTCCGGATACTCCTTCAGCGCGCTATCCGGGATGCGGACCGCGGCTATGGCGATGGCTGCCGGCACCGATCCCAGGAACATCCATTTGCGGAATTTCTGGCCGTTCTCCTGCTCGGATCCGATGACCAGCACGCCCTTGCCGCTGGGAAGCGTCAGGTTTTCGCGCTTTTCCTCGGTGATCCCCTGCGCCTTGAAGGCCTCCGCGGTCATCGATTTCTCGATATCGGCATAGGCCTGCGGCGGCAGGTTGAACAACAGGATCGAGCCGCCATTGTCGGAATTCTCGAAGCCCGGAAAGCGCTTGCTGGTCACGAAGCCCGGAGGGGGCACGAAGCCGACCAGCGATCCGGTCGGAAACAAAGGCTCTGCGGCATCGGACGGAGCGCTCGCCAAGACCGCCGGGACGCGCCGCCAGAAACGCGATAAATGCAAAAGATTTCAAGACCATGGGGCTCCTCATCGGGGGCATCGCCTGGGTCGAACTATAGCACCGTTCCGGCGCCGCGTCGCATTTTGGCGCCGCCGCCGCGATGCCCGATTCCGGCCGCCGCCGCCACCCAAGCGGAACGAGCCAGGGTAGCAAGGTTTGTGCCGAATTAATGAAAACGCAAGCAGCAACCGCTAAGGCTCGGTCCATCCGTTCCCGTCCCTTGCAGGTGATCCGTTGCCCCGACGCTCGGCGGTGCCGAACATCGCCATTCACATTGCTCCTCTGCTGGGGCTCGCTTGGCTCGTGATCGTGGCGCAGCTCCTGGCGGACCACTGGGCCGAAACCGCACAGACCCTCTCCGACATGGACGATGCCATGCGCCTCGTGCAGAGTGCGCGAGTTCTGGCCGGGCGTGGCTGGTTCGATCTGCATGAAATGCGGCTTGGCCCGCCCGACGGCTACGACACCCACTGGTCGCGCCTGATCGATGCCGGCTCGCCGGCCTGTTGCTGGTGTTCGACCAGTTCACCGAACCCGCCTTCGCGGAACGGCTGTGCGCACGATCTGGCCGATGCTGTGGCTGATGCCCACCATGGCCGGCGCGACCGGCGATTGCGTGGCGCGTCGCCGGACGCGACGCGGTCACCGCTTGCCCTGCTGCTGACCGCGGTCGGGCTGCCGGCCTTCCAGCACTTCATTCCCGGCCGGATCGACCATCACAACGTCCAGATCGCGCTTGTCGGTGCTGCTCGTGGCGGCGGTGGCGTGGACCGACCGCACGGGCTGGGCCGCGGCCGCCGCCGGCGTCCTGACCGGCGCCGCGATGGCGATCGGCTTCGAGGGCGCTGCCCTATGTCGTGCTCGCCGGCGCCGCGCATGGCGCTGCGTTTCGTTTGCGATGCCTGACGGCGGCGCGTCCGCTCGGCGCGTTATGGCGCTGTGGGCGGCCGCGAGCGTTGCGGTGGCGTTCGTGGTCAGCGTCGGCCCGGCGCATTGGGGCCGCACCGCCTGCGATGCGATCGCGGTCAATTCCGCCGCCGCCGTGATCGTGGCGACCCTCGGGCTCGCGGTCACGGCCACGTTCCTTGCGGCATACCCTGGCAGGTCCGTGCCGCCGGCGTCGCTGGCATCGGGCGCGGCGGCCGCCGCCGTGTTTCGTTGCCATCGAGCCGCAATGCCTCTCCGGGTCCGTTCGCCATGATGGACCCGACGGTGCGATCGCGATTTGGTTCAATCATGTCTCGGAAATGCAGTCGCTGTGGGCGGTCGCCTGGACGTCGCCGCCGATGGGGGCGGCGGTCGCGGCGTTTCCGGCGGTCGCGGTGCTGTGCACGGTGCTCATGGCGCGCGATCCGGCGATGCGCCGCGATTTCGGCTTCCTGGTGGCCGCCGTCGCGCTGCTGGTCGCGTGCGCCGTGATGATCGACCATGGTCGGGCCTACAGCTACGCCATCTGGCTGGCGATCCCGATGGTGGCCGCGGGGGCGGTGCGCCTGTTCGCCTCGCTGCGGCTGGGCACGATGGCGGTCCGCGCTCTGTGGCGCTGTTGCTGACGCCGACCGTTACCTCGGCGGTCGCGCTGGCGGCGGTGCAGGCGATGACCGCGCCATGCCCGTCGAGGCGGAGAATTCGCGGGTCGCGGACGGCTGCCTGCTCAGTCGAGAGCTACGCCCATCTGGCGGCTCTTCCGCCCGGGCTGGTCGCAACCGACATCGATTACGGGCCGTTCGTGCTGGCGCTGACGCCACATTCGGTGATGTCGGCGCCCTATCATCGCCTGGTCGGCCCGATCATCGCGGCCCATCAGATTTTCGCCCTGCCGCCGGCGGCGGCGCGGGAGGTGGTGGCCAGGACCAAGCCGGATTATCTGGCGGTGTGCGACCGCCACACGCTCGGCGGCATCGGTGAGGCGGAGCGGGCCGCGAGCCTGTGGGGGCGGCTGGCAGCCGGCGAGGTGCCCGATTGGCTCGAACCGGTCGCGGAGACCCGCGATCGGCCCTTCGTCGTCTACCGCGTCAAGCTCAGTGACGCCCCGGGTGCGCCCGTTGCCGCAATGGTTTCGGGCTTGTTAGTGCTTACGATTTCCACCATTCCCGCCTTGCGGCTGCGTGGCGGTCTCCTATATGACGCTGTGAACCCCGCCGGGCCGGCGGGCAAGGAATGAGGGGTCGGACCAGGGGCGGTCCAAGGTAGGCGCGAGGCCTGCCTCGCGCTTCTTCCGGGTGCCGCATGGGCCCGGCCGACCTGCTGACAAGAGAGGATTTATACAATGGGCAAGGTCATTGGCATCGACCTCGGCACGACCAATTCTTGCGTCGCCGTGATGGAAGGCAAAACTCCCAAGGTCATCGAGAATTCGGAAGGCCGCAACACGACGCCTTCGATCGTGGCATTCACCGACGACGGCGAGCGCCTCGTCGGCCAGCCGGCCAAGCGCCAGGCGGTCACCAATCCGGAGCGCACCTTCTTCGCCGTCAAGCGGCTGATGGGCCGTCGCTACGACGACCCGATGGTGGAGAAGGACAAGAAGCTCGTCCCCTACAAGATCGTGCGCGCCAGCAACGGCGACGCCTGGGTCGAGGCCGACGGCAAGACCTATTCGCCCTCCCAGATCTCCGCCTTCGTGCTGCAGAAGATGAAGGAGACCGCCGAGGCCAATCTCGGCCAGAAGGTCACCCAGGCCGTCATCACGGTTCCGGCCTATTTCAACGACGCCCAGCGCCAGGCCACCAAGGATGCCGGCAAGATCGCCGGCCTCGAAGTGCTGCGCATCATCAACGAGCCGACCGCGGCCGCGCTCGCCTATGGGCTCGACAAGCAGAAGACCGGCATGATCGCGGTCTATGACCTCGGCGGCGGCACCTTCGACGTGTCGATCCTGGAGATCGGCGACGGCGTGTTCGAGGTGAAGTCGACCAATGGCGACACCTTCCTGGGCGGCGAAGACTTCGACATGCGTCTCGTCAACTATCTCGCCGACGAGTTCCAGAAGGAGCAGGGCATCGACCTGCGCCGCGACAAGCTCGCGCTGCAGCGGCTCAAGGAAGCCGCCGAGGCCGCCAAGATCGAGCTGTCGTCGACGACCCAGACCGAGATCAACCTGCCCTACATCACGGCGGACCAGACCGGCCCGAAGCATCTCACGCTCAAGCTCACCCGCTCCAAGTTCGAGGCGCTGGTCGACGATCTCATCCAGAAGACCGTCGAGCCGTGCCGGCTCGCCCTCAAGGACGCCGGCCTCACGCGCCGGCGAGATCAACGAGGTGGTCCTGGTCGGCGGCATGACCCGCATGCCGAAGGTGCAGGAGGTGGTGAAGCAGTTCTTCGGCAAGGAGCCCCACAAGGGCGTCAATCCGGACGAGGTCGTCGCGGTCGGCGCCGCGATCCAGGCCGGCGTGCTGCAGGGCGACGTCAAGGACGTGCTGCTGCTCGACGTGACGCCGCTGTCGCTCGGCATCGAGACGCTGGGCGGCGTGTTCACCCGCATCATCGATCGCAACACCACGATCCCGACCAAGAAGAGCCAGGTGTTCTCGACCGCGGAGGACAATCAGAACGCGGTGACCATCCGGGTGTTCCAGGGCGAGCGCGAGATGGCGGCCGACAACAAGATCCTCGGCCAGTTCGATCTCGTCGGCATTCCGCCGGCGCCGCGCGGCGTGCCGCAGATCGAGGTCTCGTTCGACATCGACGCCAACGGCATCGTCAACGTCCAGGCCAAGGACAAGGCGACCGGCAAGGAGCAGCAGATCCGCATCCAGGCTTCGGGCGGGTTGTCGGAGTCCGAGATCCAGAAGATGGTCAAGGACGCCGAGGCCCATGCCGAGGAGGACAAGCAGCGCAAGGCCGCGGTGGAAGCCAAGAACCACGCCGAGGCGCTGGTGCATTCGACCGAGAAGGCGCTGGCCGAGCACGGCGCCAAGGTCGGCGAGGTCGAGCGGCGCTCCATCGAGACGGCGCTCGCCGATCTCAAGGAAGCGCTCAAGGGCGACGACACCGACGCCATCAGGGCCAAGATGAACGCGCTCGCGCAGGCCTCCATGAAGCTCGGCGAAGCGATGTACAAGCAGGCCGAAGGCGGCGGCGGAGCCGGCCATGCCGGCCGGAGCCGGCGCCAAGAAGGACGACGTGGTCGACGCGGAGTTCACCGAGGTCGACGACGACAAGAAGAACAAGAAGTCCGCTTGAGCCGGACCGTGCCCTTGCTCCCCGAGCGAGGGCCGGTTTGCCGAGCAGCGAGGTCGCCAACAATGAATTGCGCTTGAGCGATGCCGTCAACGATCCCTCACTTGCTCCGTTTCTCACGCTCTCCCGGCCCCGTTTTCCACACGGCCGACCGTGTTGTTTCGTCAGGTTGGGGTGACCTGCCATGGCCAAGCGCTATTACTACGAGGTGCTGGGCGTCGAGCGCGTAGCGACCGATTCCGATCTCAAGAGCGCCTATCGCAAGCTCGCCATGAAGTTGCATCCGGACAAGAATCCGGGCGACAGCGAGTGCGAGCATCGCTTCAAGGAAATCAACGAGGCCTATGAGGTCCTCAAGGACGGCGACAAGCGCGCCGCCTATGACCGCTTCGGTCACGCCGCCTTCGAGCAAGGCGGCGGCGGGCATGGCTTCGGCGCCGATTTCGCCACCACCTTCGCCGATATCTTCGACGATTTCTTCGGCATGGGCGGTGCCGGCGGCCGGCGGCGGCCGCGGCTCGGGCCGCGAGCGCGGCGCCGATCTGCGCTACAACATGGAGCTCACCCTCGAGGAGGCCTATGGCGGCAAGAGCGCCCAGATCAGGATTCCGACCTCGGTCACCTGCGAATCCTGCACCGGCAGCGGCGCCAAGTCCGGCACCAAGCCGAAGGTCTGCGCGACCTGCGGCGGCCAGGGCAAGATCCGCCACGCCCAGGGCTTCTTCACCCTGGAGCGCACCTGCCCGTCCTGCCATGGCCGCGGCCAGGTGATCGACAGCCCCTGCACCGCCTGCGGCGGCCTCGGCCGGGCGACCCGCGAGCGCGCGCTCTCGGTCAATATTCCGTCCGGCGTCGAGGATGGCACCCGCATCCGCCTCGCCGGCGAGGGCGAGGCGGGGCTGCGCGGCGGTCCGGCCGGCGATCTCTACATTTTCCTGTCGATCTCCGCGCATGCCTTCTTCCAGCGCGACGGTGCCGATCTGCATTGCCGTGCGCCGATTTCGATGACCACGGCGGCGCTCGGCGGCGAGTTCGAGGTGCCCACCATCGACGGCGGCAAGACCCGCGTGAAGATTCCGGAGGGCACCCAGTCGGGCCGGCGTTTCCGCCTGCAGGCCAAGGGCATGCCGGTGCTGCGCTCCAAGCAGGTCGGCGACATGTATGTTCAGGTCGTGGTCGAGACGCCACAAAACCTGACCAAGCGGCAGCGGGAATTGCTGGCCGAGTTTCAAAAACTGTCCTCCAATGACACCAATCCGGAGTCCGCGGGCTTCTTTGGCCGCGTCAAGGAATTCTTCGGGACCCGTGCCGGGTCGGCTTGAGGGAGGAGCGGCTTGCGCTCTTGACCATGACGGTGCCGCCCTATACTCGTGACAAATATGTGACAAGTGAGTGGCGGCGATCTTAAATCCACACATGTCTTTTCAGACCACGTTGAGTATTGCCAAAAAGAGCCTGCGTCTCGACGACGAGGTGCACTTTCTCCGCTCCTGGATGGAGAAGCCGCTCGCCACCGGCGCCGTGATGCCTTCGGGCAAGCCGCTCGCCCGCGCCATGGCGAAATTCGTCGATCCCGGCCTGGACGGCCATGTCATCGAGCTCGGGCCCGGAACCGGCGCGGTGACGGCGGCGCTGGTCGAGCAGGGCGTCGACCCCGCCCGCCTGGTGCTGGTCGAGTTCAATCCGACCTTCTGTCGACTGCTGCGGGTGCGCTATCCCGAGGCCACGGTGGTGCAGGGCGACGCCTACGCCATCAAGCGGCTGCTCGGCAATCTGCTGCGGCAGCCGGCGGCCGCGGTGGTGTCCGGCCTGCCTTTGTTCACCAAGCCGCTCAAGTTCCGCCTGCGTCTCGTCAATGACGCCTTCGCACTGATGCACCCCGGCGCGCCCTTCGTGCAGTTCACCTATGCGGTGGTGCCGCCGATCCCGCGTTCGCTCGATGGCGCCACCGCCCAATGCTCCGAGCGCATCTGGCTCAACCTGCCGCCGGCCCGGGTCTGGGTCTATCGCAGAGGCTGATGCGCCGTCCGAAAATCCTCGTCTTTGCGGGCTCGATCCGCACCGCTTCCTTCAATGCGAGGCTGGCTGCGCTGGCGGCCAAGGAGCTGGCGCTGCTCAATGCCGACCCGACCCGCATCTCGCTCGTCGACTTTCCGCTGCCGCTCTATGACGGCGACAGCGAAGCGGCATCGGGCCCGCCGCAAAACGCCGTCAAGCTCAAGCGGCTGTTCGGCATCCATCACGGCGTGTTCATCGCGAGCCCGGAATACAACGCCTCGATCACGCCGCTGCTCAAGAACACGCTGGACTGGATCTCGCGGGTGCGCGAGCCGCCGGAGCCCCCGCTCGCCGCCTACAAGCGCCGCGTGTTTGCGCTCGGCGCCGCATCCAACGGGACCTATGGCGGCTATCGCTCGCTGATCGCGCTGCGCCACGTGCTCGAGCTCGGCTGCGGCGCGTTGGTGCTGCCGGACCAGATCGCGGTCCGCGAAGCCGCCACCGCATTCGACAGCATGGACAATCTGCGCGACGAGGCCAATGCGAACCGGCTGCGGACCGTGCTCGGCCACCTCGTCGATGCCGCGCACCAGTTCGCGTGACGCAGGAAGGGGGCGGATCATGGCGAAGGGATACTGGTTGGCGCTGGTCGACGTGTCCGACCCCGAGGGCTACAAGGCCTATGCGGCGGCGATCCAGGACGTGTTGCGCAAGTTCGGCGGCCGCTATGTCGTCCGCGCCGGCCGCAGCGAGACGATGGAGGGCAAGACCCGTTCCCGCCTCGTGACCATCGAGTTCAAGGACTACGAGACCGCGCTCGGCTGCTACCGCTCGCCCGAATACGGGCGAGTGAGAAAGCTCAGGGAACACTGCGCCCAGGCCGATCTCGTGGTCGTCGAAGGCTATGACGGCGCGCAGCCATAGGGCGCGGGAGCGGCACGTCGACGCCGCCGGGGCCCGGCGTTCGCTTTGCAATCCTGCCGCATCCCGCTATATCCGCGTCTGACCGGGAGGAATGCATGTCCGACCTGCGGCTGATCGTGGCCGGTGCCGGGGGGCGAATGGGCCGCACCCTGATCGAGGCGATTTCCGAAACCGAAGGGGCCGTCCTCGTCGGCGCCGTAGAAGCGGCCGGCGCCGCCGTGATCGGGCGCGATGCCGGCGAGATTGGCCGGTCTCGGAGCGAACGGCATCCTGGTGACCCGGGAGATCGAGCCGCTGCTCGCCGAGGCCGACGGCATCCTCGACTTCACCGTTCCCGCCGCGACCGTGGTGCTCGCCGCCCACGCGGCGCGCCGCGGCCTCGTTCACGTCATCGGCACGACCGGCCTCTCTCCGGAGCATGAGACCGTCATCGCCGCCGCGAGCAGCAGCGCGCGGATCGTCAAGTCCGGCAATATGAGCCTCGGCGTCAATCTGCTGGCGGCGCTGGTCAAGCGCGTCGCGCGGACGCTGGACGCGGATTTCGACATCGAAATCCTCGAAATGCACCACGGCAAGAAGACCGACGCGCCGTCCGGCACCGCGCTCCTGCTCGGCCGCGCCGCGGCGGCGGGCCGCGACATCGATCTCGACAAGCGCTCGGTGCGCGTACGCGACGGCCATCCCGGCGCACGGAAGTCCGGCGACATCGGGTTCGCGAGCCTGCGCGGCGGCACCGTGGTCGGCGAGCACAGCGTCATCTTCGCCGGACCGCACGAGCGCATCGAACTCGTCCACAAGGCGGAAGACCGCATGATCTTCGCCCGCGGCGCGGTCAAGGCGGCGCTGTGGGCGAAGAGCCGCAAGCCGGGACTCTACTCCATGGCCGACGTGCTCGGCCTGTCGGATATGTGAGGAAGCATGATGGATCGTCTGCTGGTGCTCGCGCGTCACGGCCAGAGCGAGTGGAATCTGAAGAACCTGTTCACTGGCTGGAAGGACGTCGCCCTCACCGAGGTCGGGGTCGCCGAGGCGCGCGCCGCCGGCCGCAAGCTCAAGGCGCAGGGCTTGGCGTTCGACATCGGCTTCACCTCGGCGCTCAAGCGGGCCCAGGACACCATGACCCTGATGCTGGAGGAGATGGGCCTGTCGGCCATTCCGGTCATCAAGGATGTCGCCCTCAACGAGCGCGACTACGGTGATCTCTCCGGCCTCAACAAGGACGATGCGCGAAAGCGCTGGAGCGACGAGCAGGTGCATGTCTGGCGGCGCTCCTATGACGTGGCGCCGCCCGGCGGCGAAAGCCTGCGCGACACCGCGGCGCGGGTGCTGCCCTATTACATCCAGGAGATCCTGCCCCGGGTGCTGCGCGGCCAGCGCGTGCTGGTGACGGCGCACGGCAATTCGCTGCGCGCCCTCGTGATGGTGCTCGATCGGCTGGGGCCGAAGGAGATCGTCGCGCGCGAACTCGCCACCGGCGTGCCGATGATCTACCGCCTCAACGCCGACGCGACGGTGGCGGAGCAGGAGTCGATCTGGCGGCGTGATCGCGTTTGCGACCTGAATAGGATTGATGCTGCGTTGCGAGCCGCTTATTTTGGTTTTGCGCTCGCCGCGTTGACTAAAGCTCCCATGCACCGTTCCGATAAACGTGGCGCATCCGGCCTGACGCCACCCCCGCCTGTCCGGCTTCCCAGCCCAGCATGGCGCGCTTGCGGGTCAGGCCCCAGTGATAGCCGGTGAGGTCGCCGCCCTTGCCGATGACGCGATGGCACGGCACCACGAAGGAGATCGGGTTCTTGCCGACGGCGGCGCCGACGGCGCGCGCCGCCTTGGGCGCGCGGACATGGGCGGCGATGTCGGAATAGGTGGTGGCGCGGCCCATCGGCACTTTCAGCAGCGTCTCCCACACCCGCACCTCGAAATCGGTGCCGATCATGACGACCCGCAGCGGCCGGTCGCGCTGCCACAGCTTCGGGATCGAAGATGCGGCGCGCCAGCGCCGCCGTGCGCGGCCGTGTCCTCGCGGAATTGCGCCCGCGGCCAGCGGCCGCGCATGTCGTCGAGCGCCTTGGACTTCCTCGCCGGCGTCGGCGAAGGCGAGGCCGGCAAGGCCGCGCTCCGTCGCGATCACGAGGGCGGTGCCGAACGGGGAGGGATGGAAGCCGTAGGCGAGGGTGAGGCCTTCGCCGCCGGCCTTCCATTGGCCCGGCGACATCGCCTCATGGGTGACGAAGAGGTCGTGCAGCCGCCCCGGTCCCGACAGGCCGACCTCGTAGGCGGCATCGAGCACGCTCGCGGAGTTCGCGCAGCAGGCGTGCGGGCATGGTCGAGCGTGAGCGCCTGGACGAATGCCTTGGGGGTGAGGCCGGCCCAGCGGCGGAACAGGTGATGCAGTTCGTCGCGGCGTGACGCCGGCGGCATGGGCGATCGCCTCGATCTCGGGCTGGGCGCGCCACTGCTCGGAGATGTAGGCGACGGCGCGGCGGACGACGCGTAGTCGTCGACGGCGCCGGTTGGCAACGTCACGGGCAGGAGCGGGTGACGTCGTGGGGGCGAAGGACATGTTCATGGCCCCGATCTAGCCCCGGCCCTCCCTTCCCGCCACCCGATTCCCGCAAGGCGCGCCGCCGCCAGGGATCACTCGAATACCGTCCGGGTCGGGCCGCGCTTGGCCTCCCCGATCGCCGCCGCGAGGGCAGCCGCAAAGCTTTCCTTCTCCTGGGGCGGGAGGAAGCTCGCGATCGGAAGCTTGCGTCCCCGCGACACCAGGTACAGGCGCTGGAGGCCGAATTCCTCGTCGCTCTCGTATTCGAGCCGGGCCCATAGCGGGTTGAGCGTCCATTCCGACACCTGGCCGCGATGGCTGACCTTGCGGACGCGCAGCTCCGACGGCATCACCACCACCTCCTCATAGGCGGCGGCGGCGCGATAATTGGCGCGAAACGCCCAGTACACCAGCAGCACGTCGAGCCCGAAGAAGCCGAACACCGGCCACGCCCCGATCAGCAGGAACACCGATTCCCGGCGGCGAAGCTGACCGCGCCCAGCACCGCCATGACCAGCACGAAACCGGCCCGGCTGAGCGAGCGGTGCGGCGTCAGCCGCGCCGCAAACAGCGCCGGTTCGTGTTGGTCGCTTTCGTGGCCGGCATTGCCTGGGGTCATGAGGATTGATTATAGGAACGATATGGGCCGAAACACCAATCACAAGACCGCGAAGGTCAAGCTCGAAGACGGCCCTGGCGCGCAAGCCCGCCGAGGGCTCGCGAAAGCCCAAGGCTCTCAGCCAAGCTTCCAAGACCAAGGCTCCCAAGACCAAGGCTCCCAAGCAAAAGCCCTGGACCAAAGCCGAGATCGAGGAGGCGTTCGCGCGCCTGCGCGAGGCCAATCCGGAGCCACGCGGCGAACTCGAGCACGTCAACCCCTACACGCTGCTGGTGGCGGTCGTGCTGTCGGCGCAGGCGACCGATGCCGGGGTCAACAAGGCGACGCGCGCGTTGTTCGCGCAGGTCGATACGCCGGAAAAGATGGTGGCGCTCGGCGAGGCGAAGCTGCGCGACGCCATCAAGACCATCGGCCTGTTCAACACCAAGGCGAAGAACGTCATCGCGCTGTCGCACAAGCTCATCGCCGAGCACGGCGGCGTGGTGCCGCGCGAGCGCGCGGTGCTGGAGACGCTGCCCGGCGTCGGCCGCAAGACCGCCAACGTCGTTCTCAACGTCGCGTTCGGCGAGGAGACCTTCGCGGTCGACACCCACGTCTTCCGCGTCGGCAACCGCACCGGAATGGCGCCGGGCAAGACGCCGCTCGAGGTCGAGCTCAAGCTGGAAGCAGCTGGTGCCGCCGGCGTACCGCCTGCCACGCCCATCACTGGCTGATCCTGCACGGCCGCTACATCTGCAAGGCGCAGCGCCCGCTGTGCGAGAAATGCCCGATCAACGATCTGTGCCGCTGGCCGGAAAAGACCACGTTCATGGCGCGCGCATAGGGCCCTCGACCAGCTCGCGTTTGCGACCCGTAATGCGCTTGTGGATATGCACCATGAGCGCGGTGCCGAACAGCGGCGTCGCGAGGTTGAGGATCGGTATCGACACGAAGCCGGCGATGAACAGGCCGCCGATGAAGACGGTCGTCTGGTGGATCCGCCGCAGCGCCTTGGCTTCGGCCACCGAATGGAATCGCATGGCGGCGAGCTCGAAATACTGCCGCCCCTGGACCCAGGCGGTGGCGAGAAAGAACAGCACCACGCCGATGCCCGCGAACAACAGGAACGGCGCAGCGACGAGATAGATCGCGACCGCCAGCAGCGCGATCTTGGCGCCTTCGACGGTGGAGCGGAGGAGCGGCAACGCGCGACCCGGCGGGTCGGCCGGATAATGCGAGCGCTCCACGATCTCGGCGATCTCGTCGGCGAACAGGCTCGCCACCACCGCGGTGACCGCCGGCATCAGCAGCACCGCGCCGGCCAGGAGCCCGACGCCGAGCGCGACCGCGACGATCCAGCCGGCGACCGCGAGCGTTCCGTGCGCCCATGACCCGAGCGCCGTCTCGAGCCAGGTGATGCCGGTGCCGGACAGCCATTCGAGCAGCCGGAACAGAACAATGACCAGCACCACGAGAAGGGCGACGGCGAGCCCGACCGACTTGAGCAGCACCGTGCGGAACGGCGCCGTGAACATCTGGTCGAGGGCCTTGAATACCGCCGCAAGCATCGCGTCGCTCTCCGCGCCGAATGGCAGAGGTAGTGGACTGCCCGTCGCCCGGCAAGGTGGCGTCGGATTCCCTTGCCGTACGCGCCGGGGACCGGTAGATGTAGCCCACACACCAACACGGATTGCGAGCGATGCTCGAACTGCTGCGGTTCATCAACTTTCTTCTCGATATCTACATTTTCGTGCTGTTCGCCGCCGCGATCCTGAGCTGGCTGATCGTGTTCAACGTGGTCAACACCCGCAATCCGGCGGTGGCGATGATCGGCGAGTTTCTCTACCGCGTCACCGAGCCGGTGCTGCGGCCGATCCGCAACCGGCTGCCGAATTTCGGCGGCATCGACATTTCGTTCATCGTCGTCATCCTGATCATCTATTTCATCCAGTGGGTCATCATCCCGAATCTCGCGCGGGCCTTCATTTAGTGACGGTTATCCACGACAGGCCGTGGGCGGCGTGCGCCGATGGCCTGGTCGTCACCGTGCGTCTCACGCCGCGCGGCGGCCGCGATTTGATCGAGGGCGTGGAAACCCGTGCCGACGGGCGTTGCGTGCTCAAGGCGCGGGTCCGTGCCGCCGCGACCGAGGGCGAGGCGAACGATGCGCTGACGCGCCTCATCGCCCGTTCGGCCGGCGTCGCCCCCAGTGCGGTCCGCCTGATCGGCGGGGCGACCTCACGCATCAAGCGCCTTCACATCGGCGGCGATCCCGGTGCGCTCGCCGTCGCGCTCACCCGCGTCATGGAGGCCGCGTCGTGACCGCAGCCCTGATCGACGGCAAAGCCGTTGCGACCGCGTTGCGCGCCCGCGTGATGACGGCGGTCCGAGGCCTCGCCGAGGGCCACGGCGTCGTTCCCGGCCTCGCCGTGGTGCTGGTGGGCGACGATCCCGCGAGCGAGGTCTATATCGGTGCCAAGAAGAAGATGTCCGCCGAAACCGGCATGAGGTCGATCGACCATCGGCTCGCGGCATCGACGAGCCAGGCCGCGTTGCTGGCGCTGCTCGCGAGGCTCAACGAGGATCGCGACGTCCATGGCATTCTGGTCCAGCTTCCGCTGCCGCCCCAGATCGATCCTCACGCGGTGATTGCGGCGATCGATCCCGGCAAGGACGTCGACGGATTTCACCCTCTCAATGTCGGCCGCATCGCGATCGGGCTTCCGGCGCTCGCGCCGTGCACGCCGCAGGCCTGCATCGTGCTGGCCAAGACCGTGCATGCGTCCCTCGCCGGCCTCGATGCGCTGGTGATCGGCCGCTCGACCATCGTCGGCAAGCCGCTCGCCCAGCTTCTCATCGCGCAGAGCGCGACGGTCACGGTGGCGCATTCCAAGACCAGGGACCTGCCCGCGGCGTCGCGGCGGGCCGATCTCGTATTTGCGGCGATCGGCCGTCCCGAGCTCGTCCGGGGCGACTGGATCAAGCCGGGCGCGACGGTGATCGATGTCGGCACCAACCGGGTGATGCGCGAAGGCAGGCACCGCGTCGTCGGCGATGTCGCCTTCGAGGAAGCGCGCGAGGTCGCCGCAGCGATCACGCCGGTGCCCGGCGGCGTCGGCCCGATGACCATCGCCTGCCTGCTCGCCAATACGGTCAGGGCCGCCTGCAGCCTTTCAGGCCTGCCGGCGCCGGCGTTGTGAGGGAGCAAAGGCGCTCCCAAGCCATTAAAGGGTGACTTCCCGAACAACGGGACGTAGCGGCACGCGCGAACTCACCCCGCCGGCTTGCCCTTCATCATGCCGTCCGCCTCCAGAGCTTGGTCGATCGCGGGACCCTGAAGGAACCTGATCATCGCACGTGCCGCTTTTTCGTCATTGGCGTGCTTGCCGATCACAGCGGAGATGATCACCGGCACCTGCAGTTCCGCCATCACCGGTCCAAGGTTTTTCAGCGCCTTGTTGGGAATGATCTCACTGAGCGGGTACAAGTTGAGCTCGTACTCACCGGGCGCGAGTTCCACTTTGGTCCTCTCCCTGCTCGAGTCTTTGACCAAATCCGCAATTCCCAGCGTGGAAAGGACCTTTTTGACCGTCAAGATGGCTGCGCCCGTCGGTGCGTACCTGACGGACTTGGCGTTCAGCATTGCGGTCTTCAGAGCCGCGGGTGTGCCGACATCGACATTGGGCGCGTCTCCTCGCAGCCCGATGGCCACATTCACGCGCGCGATTTCATGACTCTCCGGCAGAATTTTTCCCTGCCGCAGCAGCTCCTCGTTGACGTCGGGGAGCAGAAGCGCGACCTCGAAATCCTGCCCCGCAAGAATCTCGTCTCTCAGGTTTCCGCGGGCCGAGCCGTACTCGACCACCAATGGGTGGCCGACCACTTGCTGTGCCTGCGCAAGCACCGCGTCGAGCGGCTCGCGGATCGCCGCGGTTGCGATGACACGCAGGTCGCCCGGCTTGGCATCGGCGACCTTCGGACCGCTAAAACCTTGAGCGCAGGCGAGCCCGCCCTGAAGAAGGAACCATGTGACGGCGAATTGGAAGACGGCGGCTGGAAATTTCATCTCGATATCTCCCCTCGCTTATTTGTTTTCCGGCGCCCCCGGAAGCGGCTCTGGCTTGAACGGCGAAATATCGTCATCATCGCGCCAGACCACGCGCTTCTTGAACCTCCAGCCCTGCGGAGTCTTTACCAGCGTGTCGTCGTAAATCGCGGTTTCCACAATCGTCGCCGGGATGTTTCGCGCGTTGAAGAGAAGCAGGTAGACCGAACCTTTCGCACCCTCCGGTGTCGGCGTGACAACAAGGTTGGCGGTAAAGTGACGCAAGCCGCCGCGGCTGCCCATTTTCAATAGCGCGTCTTTGCCTTTGGCCGGGTTTCGAACTTCGCCGCCTCGGCCCGGTCCTCTTCCTCCGGTGAACTCACCATCGATGACGAAGGTCGAAGCGAAACGCTCGCCTTCGCCCTTGTCGAGGGCGTGAGCATAGTTGGCGTAGAGCTGTTGGATTTCGACATAGTCATCGGCCGTCAGTTTCGGAGCGGCGCCGGCATCGGCAGCTGCAGCCGGACGGAACGCGGCCAGCGCAGCCAACATCGCTCCGGCAGAAAAAACGCTGCGTCGCAACATAAGGGCCTCCTCCTCTGGTGGTCGCTGGACTGATTTGCGCGAGCGCCGACGCGTTTTTTTGCCGTCCGCCCCGACGCGCGATGAGCGTTTCCGACACCTACCCTTCCAGTAGCGGGGCGTTCGGGTCACCAAGATATGGTAACAGACAGGCAGTCCACCAGAACAGCCGATCAGCTCACGCTACCGTGTCAGAAATGATCTGTGCCGCAGGAGGCGCGCGCTCTCTCTGTCCCCTTTCGGGGAGCCAGGGGTGGCGACGTCTCGGCCCGCCTTGCTCGCTTTTCTGGACAGTCGCGGCTCACGCCTGCCAGGCGTAGGCCACCTTATCGAGGGTCTTTTCGCCGAATTTCTCGCAGGAACGGGCGACCGGGCGGCCGCCGAGCGCGCGATAGAACTCGACCGCGGACTCATTGTCCGACAGGGCCCATACCACGAGGCTGCGAATCCCGCTCTGGGCGAGGTCACGCCGTGCCGCGGTGAACAGCCGGCGCCCGAAGCCGAGGCCTTGAAATTCCGGCCGCAGGTAAAGCTCGTAGATTTCGCCGTCATAGGTCAGGCTGCGCGCACGGTTGCGCCCGTAATTCGCATAGCCTGCAAGGGTGTCACCGAACGCCAGGATCGAGATGCGGCTGCCCTTGCGAATGGCGCCTTCCCACCACTGCGCGCCGCGCCGGTTGATCAGCTTGTCGAGCTCCGGTCCCGGGATGATCCCCTGATAGGCGGTGCGCCACGCATCGTCATGGGTGGCGGCCAAAGCGACGG
Organism: uncultured Planctomycetota bacterium; assembly: GCA_963829015.1. Classification (GTDB taxonomy): domain Bacteria; phylum Planctomycetota; class UBA1135; order UBA1135; genus JADJLZ01. Next base: position 19,687 of record CAWHGR010000005.1, read on the forward strand.
CGTCCGGCGCCTTGGCGCGGCGGATTTCGATGAGGCTCGTATTCATGTGCGGATTAGCGCCGGCACGGCCGCTCCCCTTTTCCCCGACATTAACGATCCCTTAATGATCGGATTATCGCGGCTGCGCCGGCAAAATCAACTGCCTAGCCGGGCGCGGCCAAATCGCTTGGCCGAACGTGGCGGTTTCGCAACACTTTTCTGAAAGCTGCGTCGTATTGGCACGCCCAGCAGTGAAATCTGTGGAGAATGCGTGAGATTTTTTCGGGTGGCCAACCCAGCGCCGGAACGGCCGAGGCACCGTTTCCGCTCGATTGCAGGGGCGATCGACGGGAAAAAGCGTCAGACCTCTTCCGATTCCTTGCGGCGTTCGTCGCGCTTGCGCTCATGGGGATCGAGCAGCTTCTTGCGCAGGCGAATCGATTTCGGGGTCACCTCGACCAACTCGTCGTCCTCGATATAGGCGAGCGCCTTCTCCAAAGTCATCCGGATCGGCGGGGTGAGGCGCACCGCCTCATCCTTGGCGGTGGTGCGGATATTGGTGAGCTTCTTGCCCTTGAGCACGTTGATCTCGAGGTCGTTGCCGCGCGTGTGCTCGCCGACGATCATGCCGCGGTAGACCTTCCAGCCCGGTTCGACCATCATCGGGCCGCGGTCCTCCAGGTTCCACAGCGCATAAGCGACCGCCTCCCCGGCGTCGGTCGAAATCAGCACGCCGTTGCGGCGGCCCTGGATCGCGCCCTTGTAGGGGGCGTAGCCGTGGAACAGCCGGTTCATGATGGCGGTGCCGCGGGTGTCGGTCAGAAGCTCGCCCTGATAGCCGAGCAGGCCGCGCGTCGGCGCATGGAAGACGAGCCGCAGCCGCCCGCCGCCGGACGGGCGCATCTCCACCAGCTCGGCCTTGCGTTCGGACAGTTTCTGCACCACCACGCCGGAATGCTCTTCATCGAGATCGATGACGACCTCCTCGATGGGTTCCATCATCTCGCCGGTGGTGCGGTCGAACTCGATCAGCACGCGCGGGCGCGACACGCTGAGCTCGTAGCCCTCGCGGCGCATGGTCTCGATCAGGATGCCGAGCTGCAACTCGCCGCGCCCGGCCACTTCCATGGCGTCCTTCTCGTCGGATTCGGTGACGCGCAAAGCCACGTTGCCTTCCGCCTCGCGCAGCAGCCGGTCGCGGATCATCCGCCCGGTCACCTTGTCGCCCTCCGTCCCGGCCAGCGGGGAATTGTTGACGCGGAACATCATCGACAGGGTCGGCGGATCGATCGGTTGCGCCGGCAGCGGCTCCGACACCTCGGGGGCGCAGATGGTATGGGCGACGGTGGCCTGCGGCAGGCCGGCGATCGAGACGATGTCGCCGGCATTGCCTTCCTCGACCGGCACGCGTTCCAGCCCGCGGAACGCGAGCACCTTGGAGACCCGGCCCTGCTCGACGATCTTGCCGTTGCGATCGAGCACCTTCACCTGCTGGTTGGGCCGGACCGAGCCGGCGGTGATTCGCCCGGTGACGATGCGGCCCAGATAGGGATTGGCCTCGAGAATGGTTCCGAGCATGCGGAACGGTCCGTACTCCACATGGGGCGGCGCCACATGGGCGAGAACGAGATCGAACAGCGGCGCCATCGACTTCTTGGGGCCGTCGATGCTCGCCGCCATCCAGCCTTCCTTGGCGGAGCCGTAGAGCACCGGGAAATCGAGCTGCTCTTCGCTGGCGTCGAGCGCGGCGAACAGGTCGAACACCTCGCCTGCGACCACCTCCGGGCGGGCGTCGGAGCGGTCCACCTTGTTGATGGCGACGATCGGCCGAAGCCCGACCTTGAGCGCCTTCGAGACCACGAACTTGGTCTGGGGCAGCGGACCCTCGGCGGCATCGACGAGCACGATGGCGCCGTCCACCATGTTGAGGATGCGCTCGACCTCGCCGCCGAAATCGGCATGGCCGGGCGTGTCGACGATGTTGATCCGGGTGCCCTTCCACACGATCGAGGTCGCCTTGGCGAGGATCGTGATGCCGCGCTCGCGTTCGAGGTCGTTGGAGTCCATGGCGCGCTCGGCGACCCGCTGGTTTTCCCGGAACGAGCCCGATTGCTGCAGCAGCCGGTCGACCAGGGTGGTCTTGCCGTGGTCGACATGGGCGATGATCGCGACGTTGCGCAGGTTCATGCGGGAATGCTCGTTGATATGGGAAGAGAATCCGTGGCCGGCCGGAACATGCCGGCCTGCCGGCTCATGCTTCGGGACGATCGGTTCTCATCACAAATGGTTCCGGGTCGGGGTTCGAGCACACGCACGAACCCCGAAGTGACGCCTTCTCTGACAGAGCCGCTAATTTGCGCGGAATATAGTGTTTCGCGGCCGTTGTGCAACGCGAAAAGTGGCGGAATTCGTCACCTTCGCATCATTCCGCGGCGGCGATGTGCAACGGCACCACTTCCGTCACAGGGGCTGCAGTGACAGGCACCACGCCCTGGGCGGTCAATATGGCCCGGCGCTCGGAGATCGCGCTCTGCGCCTGATTGAGCGCGATCGAAAAGGCAACCATGGCGGATTTGTCGAGGTCGTTGCGCTCGACCTGATGCATGGTGCGCCGGACCAGGTCGTCGACGTCGCAGCGCAGCTTGTCGAGCTGCTCGTGGGTCTCCGCGTAGCGAGAGGTCCCGGCAATGTCGAGCAGAGTTTCCAGAGCCCTGAGCTTGCGGATGCGGTCGTCCGCCCGCGAATAGCTCGCGAGCCAGGCTGCACCGGAGCCGAAGCCGGAAAACACCATGATGCCGAGATAGATGAAATCGCTGTATTTGTCGAAGAAGGTCTTCTGCTCGTCGTCGATGAAGGCGGCCGCGCCGGGATGCGCGAGCACCGCCGCATCCTTGTCGGTGTCCGGCTTCGTCATCTGCGCGATGGCCGGATAGTCGGAGGCGAGGCTCTGGCGGACGCCGAACAACAGCTTGGTGACGTCGCCGGCCAGCGCATCGGAGAGAGACTTCCGCGCCACGATGTAATGGGAGAAGCCGATCGTATCGATATCCTCTTCGGGCAGCGGCGAGTGCCCGCCGAACACGCCTTTCTTGATTTCGGTGGCTTCGTAGACCGGCAGCCGCTTGGCGATCGCCGCGGCGCCGCCGATCTCCAGGAATTTCGGCTGCTCGTTGCCCTTGCTGGCCGCGGCGATGGCATCGGCGAAAACGGGGTTCGTTACCGGCCCGGCGCCGAACACCACATCGACCGGATTGTTGCGCAGCGCGGTCTTCACGTCGTCAGGATCGAGGGAGACGATTTTCACCTTGTCGGCGGGAACCTCGTATTGCTTGAGAACGAGATTGAGGAGATCGGTATTGGCGCCGCCGCGGCCGATGACCCCGACGGTGCGCCCGGCGATCTGCTCCACTTTCTCGATCTTTTTCCCGGTCGTCTTCGTCGTCGCGGTCTTGGAACGCTTTGCAGACGCGCCGACCGCCGCCAGCGAGCCCGGCGCCGGTACGATCATCACCACGACGTTCTCGCGCAGCACGGCGACCGCCAGGCCTTGCTTGGGATAGGCGCGGTCGCGGCGGATGACGGCGAGCTCGGCCTGGTCGCCATCGAGCGCGGCAGCACTCTCGGTGGCGCTGTTCTTGAGGATCGGTTTCAGCCGTATGGTCGCCCGGTCACGCGCCAATTGCTGGGCGATGGCCTGGACCAGACGCGCATCCTCGCCGTCGGCCGGCCCGACCGCGATGCGCAGGGTGGTCGGCTGCGACTCCACATACAGCGCGGCGCCGATCAGGCTGCCGAACAGCAGCAGCACCCCCAGCGTGATGAGCCAGGTCTGCCGGAGCATGATGCGCAGGCGCCGCTGGGTGTCGCGGCTGTTCATCGGACCGAAGATCCGTCGCGTCAGGACGAACCAGGATACGACGTAAAGTCGACGCAGCTTCATGGCCTGTCTGTCTCCCCCGCAACGTTGGACCGCCGGCGAGCGGCGGTGGACGGGGATCGGCTAATCGGACCTGTCAATCATAGCACCTGCCGATTGTCGGCTAAATAGCACAATCGACTATGGTTATTTGTCCGTGCGCGGCACGGATTTCAACCGGCGAGTCGGCGAAGTCTTCGACGAAAAAGTCGGCGGCACAGAGGCAAGATGGCCGAACATGCCTCCCGGCTGGCCTGCCGGGGCGATGGGATAACGGATTGCTGGAAAAACAACGCTGGATCAAAAGGTTGATCTTATTGACCGAGGGGACGCGCGGTGGGTTCGGTTGGGCGCACCGACGCCATCCAGGAGTGTGGCTTGAGACTATGGACCCAGGTGTCGGACGGGGTCCATACGCTCATGAAGGACACGGAGGATTTCGATTAGATTTGGCTGCAGCGCCTGGTAGTAGATCAGATGAACGGGGCTGCTCACCTTTTGCTCAGATGTCTTGGCCCGCACGTGCCTCGTGTGAAAGCTGCGAAGCCCTGGCATCACCTCGCTGCGGCTTCGAGTCATCCGACCTTGAGGGTCGGCCGCGACCGCGTGCATTGCCGCGGTAAGGAGTGCGGCATAACGGCGCCTGCCTCGAGTCCCCCATTGTCGCGTGCTCGTTGCCAGGATTTTTCGGATATCTGAACGTGCCAGCGCGGATACGCGAAAACGCGCCATTTGTCAGCGCGAAGATTTGCCGGCCGGCGAAATCAGCTCTTCGAAGAAGACGTCCAGGTCCGCCTCATCTACTTCCGTGAAATCACCACGATCGATGGCCTCGCGCCCGGCTTTGATTTGCAAGCGCAATGCCTTCAATTTCAATGTGTCTTCCTGCCGGCGCTGCCGCAGGACGCGGAGCGCATCGCGAACAGCCTCACTGGCATTCTGATACTCGCCCGACTTGATCACGTCTTCGATGAAAGCGTCTTGATCCGCGGTGAGGCTGATGTTCCGTGTCGGCATGTCCGGTGTCTCCTCAGGCACCGCCGGAAACTATCAAAAATGGCAAAATTTGCCAACATTCGCTGGGCTGCCCCGGGCAGGCCCAGGGCGACCGGCGAGTTTTGTCGCCTCGAGCCCGAGGCTGCGCCAATCCGCTATAGGCAGCCCACCCCGTCCTGCGCTATGTTGGCGCGGCCGGGGACGGTCGCTTTCTCCGCCGTCTCCGCGCCGGCAATCCGCATTCAAGCGAAGCTAATTCGCTGCACAACTTGCCTTGCGAGGACGCTCATGGCCAAGCTCAACATCAATGGACGGGTACGTGACGTGCAGGTCGAGCCCGACACGCCGCTCTTGTGGGTGATCCGCGAGCAGGTCGGCCTCACCGGCACCAAATACGGCTGCGGCGTCGCCCAGTGCGGCGCCTGTTCGGTGCACATCAACGGCGAGGTGACGCGCTCCTGCTCGATCCGGGTCGGCGACGTCAAGGCGAGCGACAAGATCGTCACCATCGAGGGCCTGTCGGCGACCAGCTCGCATCCGGTGCAGAAGGCCTGGGCGGCGATCGACGTGCCGCAATGCGGCTACTGCCAGTCCGGCCAGATCATGGCGGCGGCGGCGCTGCTCAAGAAGACCCCGAAGCCGACCGACAAGGACATCGACGACGCGATGACCAATATCTGTCGCTGCGGCACCTATCAGCGCATCCGCACGGCGGTGCATATGGCGGCCGGCATGGCCGAGGCGGCAAGTCCGCCGACAGTCACCGGTCACAAAGTCTGAGGCTCGAGGAGGTCCGCCATGACAAAGAACAATTCATCAGCAAAGACCGCACAAGCTTTCTCGCCGCACCTTCGTGGTCGGCTCGACGGCCGCCGCGGGCGGCGGCCTGGCGCTCGGCTTCCACCTGCCGTCCGGCGCCGCGTCGGCGCGCGCCGAGACCGCCGACGGCGTCGAGGTCAATGCCTGGGTCGTCATCAAGCCCGACGACACCTGCATGATCCGCATCGCGCGCACCGAGATGGGCCAGGGCACCCGCACCGGCCTCGCCCAGCTCGTCGCCGAAGAGCTCGAATGCGACTGGAAGAAGGTGACGACCGAACTCCATCACGCCCGGCCAGAACCTCGCCCGCAAGCGGGTGTGGGGCGAAATGGGCACCGGCGGCAGCCGCGGCATCCGCACCTCGCAGGATTATGTCCGCCGCGGCGGCGCCGCCGCGCGCATGATGCTGCTGCAGGCGGCGGCCGATCAGTGGAAGGTGCCGGTCGGCGAGCTCACCGTCTCCGACGGCATCATCACCCATGCGGCGACGCAAGCGCACCGACGAGCTACGGCAAGGTCGCGGCGGCCGCCGCCAAGCTGACGCCGCCCGACCCCAAGAGCATCACGCTCAAGGATCCGCGCAACTGGAAGATCGCCGGCAAGCCGATGAAGCGGCTCGACACCGCCGACAAGCTCAACGGCAGCAAGGTCTATGCGATCGACGTCAAGCTGCCGGGCATGCTGTGCGCCGCGATCAAGGACTGCCCGGTGTTCGGCGGCAAGCTCAAGAGCTATGACGAGGCCAAGATCGCCGGCCGTCCCGGCGTCAAGCGGCGTCGTCAAGGTGAAGGACAACGGCGTCGCGGTGGTCGCCGACACCTGGTGGCGGGCGAAGTCCGCGCTCGAGGCGCTGCCGATCGTGTGGGACGAGAGGCCCGAACGCGGCCGCGTCGAGCGCCGACCATCGCGGCGCATCTGCGCGACGGCTTCGACGCCGCCACCAACAACGGCAACCGCGAGAACGGCGATGCCGTCAAGGCGATCGAAGGCGCCGCCAAGAAGGTCGAGGCGATCTATTCGACGCCGTTCCTCGCCCACGCCACCATGGAGCCGATGAACTGCACGGCCAAGATTTCGGCCGACAAGGCCGAGGCCTGGGTGCCGTCGCAGAACGCCGAGGCCTCGCTCGCGGCGCTGTCGGAAGCCTCCGGCCTGCCGCTCGACAAATGCGAGGTCTACCGGCTCGGACCCCGGCGGCGGCTTCGGCCGGCGCGGCGGCCCGCAGGACTATGTCCATCAGGCGGTCGCCATCGCCAAGAACTTCCCGGATACGCCGGTCAAGCTGATCTGGTCGCCGCGAGGAGGACATGGCGCACGACTTCTACCGGCCGATCTCGCAGTGCCAAGATGTCGGCCGGCCTCGACGAGCAGGGCAATCTGGTCGGCCTGCACGTGCGCATCTCCGGCCAGTCGATCAACGCCTTTCTCGAATCCGGCGGCGATCTCCGGCGGCAAGGACATGCGCCAGCTGCAGGGCTATGACGTGGCAGCCCGGCGATGCCCAGCTCGGCTACGCGGCGCCGAACATGCTCATCGAGTATGTGATGCGCAACACCCACGTGCCGGTCGGTCCGTGGCGCGGCGTCAACACCAACCAGAACGCCGTCTACATGGAATGCTTCATGGACGAGGTGGCGCGGGCGGCCGGCAAGGACCCGCTCGAGTTCCGCCGCTCGCTGATGGGCAACTATCCCGAAGCATCTCGCGATGCCTCAATGCGGTCGCCGAGAAGGCCGACTGGGGCAAGCCGCTGCCGGCCGGCGTCCATCGCGGCATCGCGCAGTTCAACGGCTACGGCACCTATTCGGCGGCGGTCGCCGAGGTCTCGGTGAGCGACGACCGGCAAGCTCAAGGTGCATCGCATGGTGCTGGCGGTGAATTGCGGCCATGCCGGTCAATCCCGACCAGATCGCCGCCCAGTGCGAAGGCTCGGTCGTCTTCGGGCTCACGGCGGCGCTCTACGGCGAGATGTCCGTCAAGGACGGCCGCATGGCGTCGCTCAATTTCGACACCTACCAGATCATGCGGCTGGCCGAGATGCCGAAGGTCGAGACCATCATCGTGCCGACCTACGACTTCTGGGGCGGCATCGGCGAGCCGACCATCTGCGTGGTCACGCCCGCCGTTCTCAACGCGATCCACGCCGCCACCGGCAAGCCGGTGCGCAGCCTGCCGCTGAAGAACGTCAAGCTGGTGTAAAGCGCTCGCCGCGTCGAGTCATCTCGACGCGGTCATTCCGGGGCGCCGCGCAAGCGGCGAACCCGGAATCCAGACGGTCTCGCGGCGCATTGCAGAAGCCTGGGTTCCGGGTTCGCGCGAAGATGCGCGCCCCGGAATGACATCGCTAAATCTCACCGCGCAGCCGCGACACCGCGTCCGCGAGCACCTCGCAGCCGAACACGATGTCGTCATCGCGACGTGTTCTCGGTGATGTCGTGGCTGATGCCGCCGATGCAGGGGACGAACATCATGGCGGCCGGCATGTAGCGCGCCACCACCATGGCGTCGTGGCCGGCGCCGCTCGGCAGCGACACCGGCTTCTCGCCGCGCGCCGCCGCCGCCGCGGCGATGGCCGCGCCGAGGTTCGGCGCTCATCGCGGTGGGCGCGATGCGCGCCGTCGCCTCGAGCCTCGATCCTGACCGGGCCGCGATTGGCCGCGGCGACGCGCGCCAGGACGCGCTCCGCGGCTCGGTCCAGCACCGCGGCGTCGATGTCGCGGAATTCGAGCAGCATCTCGCCTTCGCCCGGCACCACGTTCGCGGCGCCGGGCCGGAAAATCATGTTGCCGATGTTCCACACGGTGTCGGGTCCGGCGAGGCGGCGCATGTCCTCGGTCGACGCCCGGCCGCGAGCGCGATCAGGGCGGCGCCGGCGTCCTTGCGCATGGCCATCGGGGTGGTGCCGGCGTGATTGGCGCAGCCGTGGCTGCACGATGCGAAAGCGCCTGATCCCGACCAGCCCGGTCACCACGCCGATGCGGTTGCCGCCCGCTTCCATCCGCGGCCCCTGCTCGATATGGGCCTTCGAGGTAGCCGACATAGCGCGCCGGCGTCGAAGCGATGCGGCGCAGGCTCGGCCGCGATCGTCGCCAGCGCCGCGGCGAGCGAGGCACCGTCCTTCGACTTGGCGGCCGGCGATCTCGGCGTCGTCGAGATCGTCGCAAAAGCTGCGGCTGCCGAGGAACGGCAGATAGGTGCCCTCCTCGTCCTCGAACGAGATGACGTCGACGCCGGTCGCGTGCGGCTCGTTCGCCTCGATGGCGGCGCGGGCGATCTCGAGCGCGTAGCCGACGCCGAGCGCGCCGTCGAGCCAGCCGCCCTTGGGCACCGTGTCGGTGTGCGAGCCGATCAGGATCGCTTTCGTTCGCATCGGGGTCGCGTCCGAGCACATTGCCGACGCGGTCCATCGACGCCTGCAAGCCGGCCGTCTGGAGCCTGCCGACCAGCCACCGTCGCGCCTCGATGTCCTGTGCCGACAGCGCGATGCGGTCGACTCCGGTCTTGAAGCCGCCGATGCTCGCAAGCTCGCGCAAATCCGCCAGCAGCCGTTTGCCGTTGATGCGTATCATCTGGTCGATTCCGCCCGATCCCTTGCCTGCCAAAGCATGTTCCGCCTCCGAAGTCGATGCGGCGTTCGGATGGGCGAACGGCGCGAGCGCGCGCTCGGCTTTATCACGGCTACCCGGCCGGTCGGGATCATGCCTTAATGCGTGGCACCCTATCGCTGTCTGCAATCAATCCTGTTGGGAGAACCACGATGAACCGGGGCACGCTTGTTCTGCAATCCGCCGCCGTTCTGCTCGGTCTCGGCGTGCTCGCCGGCCCGGCTGCCGCCCAGACCGACGCGCGCAAGGCGCTCGCCTACGAGGCGATCGACCGCAATGCCGACCAGATCGCCACCATCGGCGACACCGTCTATTATTTCGGCGAGCTCGGCATGCAGGAGATCGAGAGCTCGAAATTCGTCAAAGGGGTGCTCGAATTGATCGGCTTCACCGTGGAGACCGGCACCGCCGGCATGAACACCAACGTCTGGGCCCATTGGGGCACCGGCAAGCCGCAGGTCGTGATCGTCACGGAAATCGATGCGCTGCCCGGCGGCTCGCAGGCGCCGTTGAACATCGATCACAAGCCGCTCGTGTCGGGCGCGCCCGGCCACATGGAAGGCCACAACACCCATGCGGGCGTGGCGATCGGCGCCGCCTATGCGGTCAAGCAGGCGATGCAGCGCTTCAACATTCCCGGCAGCGTCGCGATCTCGTTCGGTCCCGCCGAGGAGCAGATCGTGAGCCGGCCGTTCCTGGTCCGCGCCGGGCTGTACAAGGATGCCGATGTCGCCATCCTCCTGCATATCGGCGACACCTTCGGGGCGGGCTATGGGCTGATGAATTATGCCGCGATCAGCTCCAAGTTCACCTTTCACGGCAAGGCTGCCCATGGCGCCGTCGACCCCTGGAACGGCAAGGACGCGGTCGACGCGGTGGAGTTGATGGACATCGGCTTCGACAAGCTGCGCGAGCACCTGCGCCCGACCTACCGCGCCCACCGCGCCATCACCGCGGGCGGCATCCAGCCCAACATCATCGCCGACTACGGAGAGATCTGGTGGTTCGTGCGCGATGCCAACATGCCGGCGGCCAAGGAGACCTTCGACAAGCTCGTCAGGATCGCCGAGGGCGCCGCGCTGATGACCGGCACCACCTGGGAATACAAGATCGACGCGGCAGCCTGGCCGCAGCTCGGCCTGCGGCCCGTGGCCGAGGCTATCCACGCCAACATCGAGACGGTCGGCATGCCGCGTTGGAGCGAGGAGGAGCAGGCCTTCGCCCGCAAGTTCCAGACCGCCATGGGGGCGAGGCCGATCGGGCTCAACACCAAGCCGACGGCACTCGGCCAACAACCGCAATCGGCGTCATCAAACGACAATGGCGACGTGACCTGGGTGGTGCCCAGCGCGCTGATGAGGTTTCCCGCCGCCGTGCCGGGGATCGGCGCGCACAATTGGCCGGCGGCAGTAACGCCGACCAGCACCATCGCCCACAAGGGCATGATCGCGGGATCCAAGGTGCTGGCCGGAACCATCCTCGATCTCCTGACGCGCCCCGAGCTGGTCAAGGCCGCCCGTGCCGAGTTCGAAAAGGCGACGGACGAGATGAAATACTTCGCGGTGCTGCCTGCCGACGCCAAGCCGCCGCTCGACCTCAACAAGGAAACCATGGACCGCTACCGCCCAGCGATGCGCCAGTTCTACCTGGACAAGCCCGTCAGGTTCGAGTGACGCGGGCGGCTCCGCGGCTGCCCCCGCCGTTTGCTGCCCGGCAACGGGAACGCGGTGGGGGCATGCGATCAGACCGCAACCCGCGGTTTAGGGGCGAGCGCAGTTGGGATAAGGTCAGGCGGCGTGGTGGCGGGTCAGGCAGGAGAGCACGATGCGCTTGACGATCCTCCCATTCGCCGTCGCCATTGCCACTCTGGCCGGCGGAATTGGTGCAGCGCCGGCGCAATCGCCCTATTCCTATCCCTGGTGCGCCAGGGTCGTCACCAAGTCGGCATCGACGAGCTGCTACTACGCCACCAAGGAGCTTTGCATGCTCACGATCTCCGGCGTCGGCGGCTATTGTTACCAAAACCCCGGGTATCAGGGTCGGGCGGCCGGGGCCGCCGGGCCGGCCCACAAGCGGCGCCCAGGGCGACCGTCCTGACGGCGCGCCTGACGCCGACGAGCAGCGACCGGGTCCTGCCGCGTAGCGGTCGCGCAGTCCGAATGTCTATGGGTGCGATTGACCGAGGTTGCGCGCCGGGAGCCAAGCCAATCGCCCAAGTCGAGCGGGAATCCGGGGGCGAATACCTTATTTTTTCACCGATCTTTACTGTTTTTTCGCCTTGTTCCTGCCCTATCTGGTTTACAACACTTATCGGGGTCATCCTCGGGGGGATGTGGATTATGAATGTACGCGTGATCGCGGCGAGCCTGTTTGCGGTAGCGGGGATGATGAGCGCTGCCAGCGCCCAGTACTACCCACCGCCGCCTCCGGGCTATGGTCAGCCGGTCTATCCGCCACCGGGATATGTGCCGGCGCCGGGCTATGCCCCGCCCCCTGGATACGCTCCGCCCCCGGGATACGCTCCGCCGCCCGGCTATCGCGGCCGCCAAGTCGTCGACGATGACGACGATGTCGGCGCGCTGCCGGCGCCAGGGCCTTACGGAAGGCCGCGGGGCTATCAGTATAACGGCCCGGCCTATGACGGCCCGCAATACGGCCCGCCACGGCCGCCTTCGGTCATTCAACGGGACGCCTTGCCGGCTCCCGGCGCGGACCCGCAGTACCAGGACAACACCTTTGCGCCGCTCCCGGGCGCCGGGACTACGGCTACGCGCCGCCGGAACAGGCGCGGCCTCCAGGCGATGTGGGTCCCAACGCGTTTCCGGCACCGCCGTCCGCCCAGCCCGGCGGCTATGCCGGGCTGCCTCCGGACTACCAGCCGGAGGTCGGCAAGCCCAAGGAATTGCCGCCGCAGTTCCGCCGCCAGATGGTCGAGTTCGCGACCAAGGAACCGGCCGGCACGCTCATCATCGATACGCCCAACACCTACCTGTACCTGGTGCTCGGCGGCGGCAAGGCGGTGCGCTACGGCATCGGCGTCGGCCGCGAGGGCTTCACCTGGACCGGCCGCGAGCGCATCAGCAGGATGTCGGAATGGCCGGATTGGCATCCGCCCAAGGAGATGATCGAACGCCAGCCCTATCTGCCGCGCTTCATGGCCGGCGGCGAAAGCAATCCGCTGGGGGCGCGCGCGCTCTATCTCGGCAACACGCTGTACCGCATCCACGGCACCAACCAGCCCTCGACGATCGGAACCTTCGTGTCGTCGGGCTGCATCCGCCTGACCAACAACGACATCGAGGATCTCTACAGCCGCGTCAATGTCGGCACCAAGGTCGTCGTCTACCCGGGCAAGCCTTCGCCCGAGACCACCGCCAGCGTGGTGCGGTAGGGCCGCCGCGCCACGGTGCCCGCCTCTTCGATGCGGACCGCCACATGACGGATTGACTGCGCGGGCTTGCTCGCGCACCATCCGCCCCGGGCGGCAACGGGATGGGGGTGTGGCCATGCGCGGGATGCGACCGTGGCGGCAGGCGGTGGTTTGGGGCTGCGTGGCGTGGTTCTCGAACTGCCCATGGAACGACGTACGCACCAATGCCATTCCGCTTGAATTCGGCATGCCGCCCGACGTGGTCGCGACGGCGTTGGGCGTGCCGATCGTCCATGTGTCGGGAGGCGCCGGCAACGAAGTCTATTATGCCGAGCGTTCGACCCTCGTGCCCAGCCTGTTCACCTATGACCGCCGGCTGTGGCTCCAATTCCGCAACGGCAAGCTCACCGGCTGGACCAACGATTACAAGCGCGGCGGGCCGTGGTAGCCCCGGTCCCGGCAATCCGCGGAACCGGGCATGATCGTTCAATTCTGACGTTATTTTTGATGTGGCTGGCCCGGCGCTGGGACGGCGATCGCCTTCGTCCATAGCCGGCTCAGCTTTCGCGCCCCGGTTCCCGACATGTGGCAGCCGTCATAGCGGTCGGACGCCGAATTGAGCTCCGCATCCATGTCGGGCCCGGAGTACAACCCTTCTCCCTCGGCGATCAGCCGCTTCTGGGACCGGACGATCGGATTGTCCGGCTTTGGGGGTGTCGCCGCGCCGTCGCAGTAACCGGACTCGATCGCCACGAATATGGGCGCGCGGATTCCGCTCCCCCGCAGCGCTGCGATCACCCTGGCAAAGCGCGCGAAATATTCCTCCGCCGGCGTGCCGGCCATGAGGTCCGCCTCGCCTTGCGCAATGAACACATGGGTGAATGCGAGCCCGGGGCCGATGGAGCCGACGGCATCCATGAGATGCGCGTGCAAGCGGCCTCCCGGCGCCCATTGGCCGATATAGGATCCCGACACCGCGGCCGTGACGAGGACCACCGCGTCGAACAGTTTTTGCCGTACCAGTTCGTTTCCAACCAGGGTCCACACGTTTCCGCCGCCATAGTCGGTGCCCAGCAGCGGATCGGCGGCGCGATAGCAGCGGCCGCGGAAATACTTGACGCCACCACCCCCTACATATAGCGTGAGGGCGTGAAAGAGGATTATCCGCGAACACTGATGGAATTGGAACAACGTTTCGCCGATGACGAAGCGTGCAGGCAGTATTTGTTCGGGCTTCGGTGGCCGCAGGGAATCGAGTGTTCGGCCTGCGGAGGCAGGGGCGTTTGGAAAGGAAGCCGTAACCGCCTGCTGTGTACGTCTTGTCGACGGCAGATTTATATCCTTGCGGGCACTGTTTTTCAGGACAGCCACCTCCCTTTGACGCTCTGGTTCCGAGCAATGTGGCATCTCACAAGCCAGAAGAATGGGATCAGTGCTTTGGGGTTGCAGCGGGAACTTGGAATCGGAAGCTATAAGACGGCGTGGACGTTGTTGCACAAGTTGCGTCGAGCCATGGTTCGTCCCGGTCGTGAGCGTTTGCGGGGTGCCGTCGAAGTTGATGAGGCCTATTGGGGAGCACCGGAAGAAGGCGCTGTTGGCCGGTTAACCGAGGATAAAGCCTTGATAGCCGTAGCCGTTGAAGAAGATCGGGATGGCATCGGGCGCATACGCCTTCATCGCATTCCCAATCTAACGCGAGCAACCTTGCATGACTTTATTGCTCAATCCATTGAGCCGGGCAGCACCGTGCGGACGGATGGGTTGCCAGCCTATCTTGATTTGGCCGGCTATGATCATGATCGAAAGGTGCAGCGGGACCAGCCGAAAGGCGAACACCTGCTGCCTCGCGCCCACCGTGTCATCTCCCTTTTCAAGCGGTGGTTGATGGGTACCCACCAAGGAGCCGTCAGCCATGATCACCTAGACGACTACCTCAACGAATTTGTTTTCCGATTCAACCGCCGCAAGTCCGCGTCACGAGGCAAGCTGTTTTTCCGGCTGGCACAGCAAGCCGTACAGGTGGCTCCGGCACCTTATGCGACACTCATCACTCCACAACATGTAGGGGGTGGTGGCGTCAAGTAAATAGCCCTAAACTGGATTGTCTTGGTCCTCCGATCAGATTATCTTATCACGTGGTCTCGTTACGGCAGCTGCGCTATCTCGAAGCGCTGGCGGAGCACCGCCATTTCGGGCGGGCGGCCGATGCTTGCTCGATCAGCCAGCCGGCGCTGTCGATGCAGATCCGCGATCTCGAAAAGGCGCTCGGCGTCACCCTGGTGGAGCGGCGGCCGGGCCAGGTGGCGCTCACCGAGATCGGCGGCGAGCTCGCGCGGCGCGCCGGCCGGGTGCTGGTCGCGACCCGCGACCTCGAGGAATTCGCCCGCCATCACGGCCGCGTGCTGTCCGGCCGCCTGCAGCTCGGCATCATTCCCTCGCTCGGTCCCTATGTGCTGCCGCAAATCCTGCCGGTTCTGCAACGCCGTTTTCCCGAGTTGCGCATCGAGGTGCGGGAAACCCAGACCAAGCCCCTCCTCGAAGAGCTCATCCGCGGCGCGCTCGATGCGGTCATGCTCGCGCTGCCGGTCGAAGAGCCCGACATCGAGACGCTTGCCCTGTTCGACGACACCTTCCTGCTCGCCGTCCCCGCCGGCGAGGGAAAGCCCTATCCCGCCCGGGTGACGCCGCAGGAGATCGATCAGTCGCGGCTCATCCTGCTGGAGGAGGGACACTGCCTGCGCGACCAGGCGCTGGCCTATTGCGCCGGCGCGCGTCCCCACCAGGCCATGGGTCTCGGCGCATCGAGCCTGGCGACGGTGATGCAGATGGTCGCGAATGGTTACGGCATCACGCTGGTGCCGAAGGTCGCGGTCGAGGTCGAGGTGCGTGACTATCGCGTCAAGCTGGTGCGCTTCGCGGCGCCCGAACCCGGCCGCACCGTCGGCCTCGCGTGGCGGCGCACCTCGCCGCGCAAGGCGGATTTCGTCGCGCTCGGAGCGCTCGTGAGCGAGACGCTGGGGCCGCCGGAGGCGGAGGCGTCGGGACGGCGGGCGGGCAAGACCCCGGCCAAATCCGTACGTTCCTGAGCCTGCCGAGCACCCGGTCTAAACCACGTCGTCGGGGGCGAGCGCGCAGGCGAGATGCTGATCGACCTCGATCTGCATGGTGGCGTGGTTGATCTTGAACCGCAGCGGCGAGCTCCTCCGCCAGTCCATGGATGAAGGCGTCCCCGGGGTGCCCACGCGGCATCACCAGATGGCAGGTCAAGCGCGATTTCCGTGGTGCTCATCGGCCAGATGTGCAGGTCGTGCAGGCTGGCGACGTCCGGGCGACCTTTCGAGAAGGCCGCGCACCTCGGCGGGATCGATCTGGGGCGGGACGGCGGCCATCGACATTCCCAGCGAAGTCCCGCAGCAGGCCCCAGGTGCCCCAGACGATCACCGCGTTGATGGCGAGGCTGACGAGCGGGTCGAGCCAGAGCCATCCGGTGAGCAGGATCACCAGGCCCGCGACCACCACCCCGACCGAGACCAGCGCGTCGGCGGCCATGTGCAAAAACGCGCCGCGCACATTGAGGTCGCCCTTGCGGCCGGAGGCGAACAGCCAGGCGGTGACGCCGTTGACGAGGATGCCGATGGCGGCGACCGACCATCACCGTCGCGCCGGCCACCGGCTCGGGATCGCTCAAGCGCTGGATCGCCTCCCACGAAATCGCGCCCGACGGTCAGCAGCAGGAAAACCGCGTTGAACAGCGCGGCCAGGATCGAGGAGCCGCGCAGCCCGTAGGTGAAACGCGCGGACGGCGCCCGCTTCACCAGCACGCGTCGGCGATCCAGGCGACCAGCAGCCCGAGCACGTCGCCGAGATTGTGCCCGGCGTCCGCCAGCAGCGCGACCGAGTTGCTGATGAAGCCGTAGGCGGCCTCGATGATCACATAGGTGACGTTGAGGACGATGCCGATCGCGAAGGCCTCGCCGAAGCTGGCGGGCGCATGAACGTGCCCCATGTGCGAATGGCCGTGACCTGATCGTGGCCGTGACGTTCGTGGCCATGATCGTGATCGTGCCCATGATCGTGGTCATGATCATGATGCTGGCCGTGGGCGTGGTCATGCCCATCATGGTCGTGATGGTGGCTCATGAATGCCTTGCCTCTTTCGCCGCCTGTCGGTCGCCGATCACCCGCGTGTTATGACCCTGCGGGAAATCGAACAAGGCCAGATTCCCCATGGGTCGCGCAAGTGCCGTCCGGCCTGCCGCCCGCGCCGGGTCGCCGACATGTTCCTCATGATTTCTTCCTTGCCGCGGGCCGGACTATAGGCCAAAGCGTGACCCGAATGTGCGTTCGCGGAATGTGCATTCGCGTTTCACCCACCCGGCTCCAACTTCGGCAGGAAACATACGATGAAAGCCGTCTACATCGACAAGCATGGCGGGCCTGAAGTCCTGACCTATGGCGACGTGCCGGATCCCGTCGCCAAGCCGGGCGAGGTCGTGGTCGACATCTTCGCTGCCAGCGTCAACGGCGCCGACTGGAAGGTGCGCTCGGGCAGCTCCTACCAGGCATCGCATTTCCCCTACGTCCTCGGGCGCGACTTTTCCGGCGTGGTCAGCGCCGTCGGCGACGGGTGTCCACGACTTCGCGGTCGGCGATGCCGTGTTCGGCGTCTGCGATGTCGGCCAGGAGGGGGCCTATGCGGAGAAGATCGCGATCAAGGCCGCGATCATCGCGAAAAAGCCGGAGAGCCTGTCGCACGCCGAGGCCGCCGGCCTGGCGCTGGCGGGCCTCACCGCGCTGGTCTCCGTCGAGGATACGCTGCAGCTGAAGTCCGGCGAGACCATCCTGATCCAGGGCGGCGCCGGCGGTGTCGCGAGCTTCGCCGTCCAGCTCGCCAAGCATATCGGCGCCCGCGTCATCACCACCGCGCGGGCGGAAAATCACGACTATCTCCGCTCGATCGGCGCCGACGAGATCATCGACTACAACACCACGGACTTCACCAAGGTCGTTTCCGGTTGCGACGCCGTCTTCGATACCGTCGGCGGCGCCGTGGCGGAAAAATCGTTTGCGGTGCTCAGGCCGGGCGGCCGCGCGGCCTTCATCGGGTCGGGCCCGAAGGCGCCGCCATCGCCGCGCAGCGACGTGCGCTCGCTGCGTCCGGCGGTCGGACGCGACCGCGCGCATCTCGAGCGCATCGTCGAATTGGTGCAGTCGGGCGCCGTGCGCGCGCCCGAGATCACGCTTTATCGCCTGTCCGATGCCGTCGCCGCCCACCGCGTCAGCGAGGCGCGCCACCTGCGCGGCAAGCTGGTGTTCCAGGTGATAGTCTTACTGAGTCAGGACACTGAGTCACAAGGTCGCGGGTGATTGTGATTGAGAATCAGATAGTTGCGAAAGCTCATCTCGAGCGGGAGGAGCGGGGATGGATTTTGCGGCTATCATTGATGGGGTCGAGAGTTTTGCGGCTTATGTCGGCGAACTGGCGAACGTGATCGGTCATGTTGGTCGGGTGGCGCCGCTGCACGACTATTGCGCGGGCCTGTTGGCGAGCGAAGGACGGCGCAGTGTCGAACCGATGGCGGCGCTGACGGCGCCGGCCGAGGTATCGGTGCAGCATCAGCGGCTGTTGCATTTTGTCGGCGAAGCCGATTGGTCGGACGCGCGGGTATTGATGAAAGTACGCCAGTTGGTGGTGCCGGTGATCGAGGACGGCGAGCCGATCAAGGCGTGGATCATCGACGACACATCCTATCCCAAGCAAGGCAACCATTCGGTGGGCGTGCACCATCAGTATTGCGGACAGCTCGGCAAGCAGGCCAACTGCCAGGCGGCGGTGACGCTGTCGATCGCCAATCATCACGCCAGTCTCCCGATCGCCCATCAACTGTATCTGCCGAAGGCCTGGGCCACTGATGCCGCGCGGCGCCGCAAAGCGCATGTCCCGAAGACGGTGCGCTTCATGACCAAGCCGCAGATCGCGCTCATGCAGATCACCGCGGCACTCAAGGCGGGCGTCGCGCCCGGCGTCGTGCTGATGGATGCGAGCTACGGCACCAATGCGGGGCTGCGCTCCGGCATTGCCGCGCTCGGCCTCACCTATGCGGGCGCCATTGTGCCGACCGTCAAAGTGTGCGCCGTTGCCGAGCCGCGAGAGCGCGTGAGCGTGAAGACACTGGCGCTCCGCTTGCCGAAACATGCCTGGCGCACCATCACCTGGCGCGAGGGTTCGGCCGAGAAGCTCACGTCACGCTTTGCCCGCGTGCGCGTGCGCACCGCGCCGAGCAAGGGCGCGCGTGAACTGGGCGCTGCTGGCCGCCCGGAAGAGACGCTGTTGATCGAATGGCCGCCGGGCGAAGCCGCCCCCACCAAATACTGGCTCTCAAACCTTCCCGCGAAAACCAAATTTCGTGACATCGTCGATATCACCAAAATGCGCTGGCGCATCGAGCGCGATTATCAGGAGCTCAAACAGGAGATCGGGCTCGACCACTACGAGGGCCGCGGCTGGCGCGGCTTTCATCATCACGCCACACTGTGCATCGCGGCTTACGGCTTCCTGATCTCCCAACGGGAGAAGATTCCCCCCTCAGCACCACGTGCCGCCGCTGTGCTCGCGAAACCTGCCCTTCCCGCCGGTTACCGACCCCGCGGCGCCGCCGATCAGGCCGCAGCGCCACGTCCCCAACTCAATCGCCACCATGCATCATCTGCTGATCGTCGCGCTCGCCCGTGCCCTACCGCGATGCCCTTGCTGCGCCCGCAGATTCCCGCCAACCAGGCAAAAACTTTCCGGTAGCAGCGCTTGCTCTCGTCGTAGTAGTGCATTTCGAACAGCAGGCATCCCTGTTCCGACTTGAAGGGCCCGTGGTGGACGCCGGGCGGGCGGCACGCATAGGTCGGCGCCATGAACGGCTCGCCGCCCCTGCCCTGCGCATCATTGCCGACGATGAGGTCGCCGGACATCAGATAGACCTCCTCCCAATGGTCATGGACGAAGGGAACGGTGGTGTAGACGCCGGGCTCGAATTTCAAGAGCCGCGAGCGGCTCCCCATCTTTTTGGTCTCGTCGAGGTCGCTCGCGGAGAATCTTCTGCTTGATCCCGGCGGGATAGCCGGCGGGCGTGTGCCAGCCTTCGTTCATGTCGACGGGGTGGAATTCGAGATGCGGTTTGTTCATCGGCATGATGGCGGTAATTCCTTTTGATTCTCGGCTTTTACCAACGTTCGCATGTCTTGTGTATCACTGGGCGTCTCGGGACATCGCCTCCGCCATTCAACACAACGGGTGGTTGTCGTGGCCGCCATATTGGTGATAAAGCGATTGTCTTGGTGGGACATTTTTTGGAGTATCCGCGTTGACTGAGCGCTCCATAGGCCCAATGTACGGGTGGAAAGGTGACGGCAGATGGATTTCCCTGCGCTGGGTGTGCTAGTTCTGGCGACCGTGAATGCGCCGTACAGCGTAAAGCTGGACGCGGAGGAACTTGCTCACTGCCTTGTTGACCCCGCCGCAGCGAAAGCCAAGCCAGGTCATATGTCATCGTTTTTCGGCGAGGTTAAGCCGGAGCTGCAAGCGGCATTTGCCGACCACTTCAACATTACCGATGTCCAACTTGAAGCTGCCAAGATGGATTTCGCAGCGTATTCGGGCGAATCTCTACGCTCCCGCCGCGTGAGCACCGCAACCTCCTCGGGTGGGTGGCAGCGGCTGTTCAAGCAGGCGTGCTCACTTATCCGACAAGCTAACATTGGCGACGATTGGACATTCGGCGGCGGTACCGCGATGATGATACAGATCGGTCACCGCGAAAGCCGTGACATAGACATTTTTCTATCAGACCCCCAACTACTTCCTTTGCTCGATCCTCAGAAGAATGATTTTGAATTTGAAATTCAGCCCAATGTTTACATGGGTGACGGCACCATCTCTCAAAGATTTGCGTTCGGTGACGGAGAAATCGATTTCATTGTGGCAAGCGCTCTGACGTCCTCGCCATCAATACCAATGACTGTGGAAGGTGAGGCGATTCGGCTAGAAACCATTCCCGAGATCATCACTAAAAAGGTCTTCTATCGTAGAGCCCTTATAAAGCCGCGCGATATTTTCGACATCGCGGCAGCATGCGAAAACCATGAAGCTTCCGTGGTCGCAGCGCTAAGAGACTATCCCGATCAAGTGACTCAGGCACTTGCCGCAATAAGGAAACTGAATCCTTCATTTGTGAAAGGTACGATAGCGGAATTGGCCATTAGGGATGAGTTCAAAACAACAGCCGAGACGGCGCTCGAAAGAGCCAAAGACATTTTGGGTGCAATCCAACCGAAAACTACTCCCACATAAATCGGAACCTAGTCTCGCGCCTTTTTAGACTTCTTGTCCTTGTAACGTCTGTCATACCGGTGCCTTCGGAAACAGGCATACGCATCGGCGCGGCATCTACGGAGAACCATCATGAACCGCACCTCTGCGAGGCGAGACCCACAGACGCTTCAAGCATCGATCGTTCCCGGATCGGTGATCGTGGCTTCGACCGGTACGGGTCCCTTCGAGCAGGTTCTTC
Organism: uncultured Planctomycetota bacterium; assembly: GCA_963829015.1. Classification (GTDB taxonomy): domain Bacteria; phylum Planctomycetota; class UBA1135; order UBA1135; genus JADJLZ01. The sequence goes on from CAWHGR010000005.1 coordinate 40,934, forward strand.
TCGACGGGCGCCACGCCTTGCGTGCCGACGAGCCGGCCGCGGTCGGCGGAGGCGATGCCGGCCCAGGCCCCTATGAGCTCTTGTTGATGGCGCTGGGCAGTTGCACCTCGATGACGATCAACATGTACGCGACACGGAAAAAATGGGCGCTCGACCAGGTCGTGGTGCGGCTGCGACACGAACGGGTCTACGCCGATGATTGCATCAACTGTGAAGACCAAAAGTCGAAGATCGATCGCATCTGGTGCAGCATCGAGCTGATCGGCGCATTGGACGACGCACAACGCAACAGATTGATCGAGATCGCAAAGCAGTGTCCCGTCCACCGCACGCTGACCAGCAAGGCCGAAATCCGCACCGATCTCGTTGCGCTCTGAGATGTCGTCGCACCGCCAGCAAGCGTCGGGCGCCTCGCCACAAAACCTCACCCCATGATGGGCAGGATACGCACCGCATAGGCATGCGCGATGCGCCGGCCGAGCACGGGGTCTTCGATCTCGTATTCGAACCGCGGCGTCGGCCGCACCCCGCCGCGCGCGGCGAGCGTGCCGCAAAACATGATCGTGTTCTCGGGCAACCGGGCGCTGCTCCCGACGCAGCGGCCGATCAGGTCGAGCGGCGCCAGCATCGCGGTGACGCCGCCCTCCTGGTAGAGCTTGCGCTCGCCGTTCTCGACCACGTGGGAGCGCAGCAGGAGGCGGTCCCAATGGGGCGCGACCTCGTCGAACGCCCAGAACGCGGGCGCCAGCGGCTTGTCGCACATCTGCTTGGACACGGTGACGCCATAGGTCTCGACCTCGCGGTCGGTGTGGTCGGACCCGGTGCCGACCCACATGCGTCCGTCATGCTGCAGCAGGACGAACTCGACTTCGCCGCCGGAGGTCGCGCCGACCGCCTCGATCTCGGCGTCGGTGGTGAGCCGCGCCGCGCCGACGCGGTAGAAGATCGGCGTCGAGGCCGGGCGCTTCACGCCCAAGGCTTCCAATTCCCGCACGTGCTTTTCCACCGCGGCGGGATCGCGGCCGGTCCAGCCGGCGATGATCGCGTCGTCGATGGCGACGTCGGCCCGGCGCGATGTCGCGCCGCTCGACAAGGTGAGGGAAAGGGTTCGGCGGGGCACGGGCATGTCCGGGGTTGCGGGCCAACTTTGTGGATCGATTCCATGAAACCAATGGCATGGGGACGGATGGAATTCAAAACAGGGACCTCATCCTGAGGGCGCCGCAGGCGCGTCTCGAAGGATGGCCGCCGGCACGATCTCGCTTGTGGCCGTCCTTCGAGACAACGCTGCGCGCCTCCTCAGGACGAGGCTTATGGATGATATGGATATGACTCGAGCTTCGGATACGCTGCACCGACGGTGAGATGTTAATCCACACACACGCGCGCGATCGCAAGCCCACCTATTGATCGCCGGGCCCGCGTGGGGCATGTCTGCATCCCGATCGGATGGGACCTCTCAAAATGCGGACGCTGGCGCAGTCGGTGCGCGAAATGGAAGCCGGAGGGTCGAGCCGGTCCCTGGTCGAGGAATGCCTCGCCCGGATCGCCGGCCCCGCCGGCGAAGGCCGTCGCGTCTTTCTCAAGGTGCATGCCGAGACCGCGCGCGCCGCGGCCGATCACATCGATAGCCTGCGTCGGCACGGCGCCGCGCCGTCGCGCTTTGCCGGCATTCCCGTCTCCGTCAAGGACCTGTTCGATGTCGCCGGCGACGTCACCATGTCCGGCTCGGTGGCGCTGCGCGATGCGCCGCCCGCGGCGGCCGATGCGCCGGCGGTCGCGCGCCTGCGCGCCGCCGGCCTGATCCCGATCGGCCGCACCAACATGACGGAGTTCGCGTTCACCGGCCTCGGCATCAATCCGCATTACGACACGCCGCGCAATCCGTACGACCGCGCCACCGGCCGGCTTCCCGGCGGCTCGTCGTCGGGCGCCGCGGTGTCGGTGAGCGACGGCATGGCGGTGGGCGCGCTCGGCACCGACACCGGCGGCTCCTGCCGCATCCCGGCGGCGCTGTGCGGCGTCGTCGGCTACAAGCCGACCGCGAAGCGGATTCCGCTCGCCGGCGTGCTGCCGCTGTCGTTCTCGCTCGATTCGGTGGGGCCGTTGGCGCCGACCGTCGCCTGCTGCGCCGCCCTCGACGCGATCATGGCGGGCGAGGAGCCCGCAGACCTCGAGCCGTTTCCGCTGCGAGGATTGCGGCTCGCGGCGCCGCAGGCGGTGGTGCTCGACGGCCTCGACCAAACGGTGTCGCGCAGCTACGCGCTTGCGCTCTCCGCGCTGAGCAAGGCAGGCGCCGGGATCACCGACATTGCACTGCACGAGCTCACGGAGATCGCGACGCTCAATGGGCGCGGCGGCTTCGCCGCGTCGGAAGCCTACGCGTGGCACCGCATGCTGATCGAAGCCAAGGGCGCGCTCTATGATCCCCGCGTGCTCATGCGCATCATGCGCGGCAAGGACATGAGTGCGGCGGAATACATCGAATTGAGCCGCGGCCGCATCGACCTGATCCGCCGGGTCGCGGCGATCACCAGCCATTACGATGCGCTGGTGATGCCGACGGTTCCCCTCATCGCGCCGCCCCTCGCCGATCTCGACGCCGAGGAGGCCTACCGCAAGGTCAACCTGCAGGTGCTGCGCAACCCCACCGTCGCCAACATGCTCGACCGCTGCGCCATTTCGCTGCCCTGCCACCGCCCCGGCGAAGCGCCGGTCGGGCTGATGCTGATCGGCGAGCATGGCGGGGATCGCCGCCTGTTCGCCATCGCCGCCGGCATCGAGGCGGTCGTGTCGCCGATCGTGGGACCCGCGTGATGGGCGACCTGCTGTTCAAGCTGGCGAGCCCGGTGCTCGCGGTCCTCGACCCGGAGCGCGCCCATGGCCTGACCGTGCAGGCGCTCAAGCTCGGCCGCAATCTCGGCCTCGGACGAACTCGCGAGCCCGACGATCCCATCCTCGCAACCTCCGTGTGGGGCCTCGACTTCCCCAATCCGGTCGGCCTTGCCGCCGGGTTCGATAAGCATGCGGAGGTCTGCGACGCCATGCTGGCGCTCGGCTTCGGCTTCGTCGAAGCGGGCACGGTGACGCCGCGGCCGCAGCCCGGCAATTCCGGCCAGCGGCTGTTCCGCCTTGCCGAGGACGAGGCCGTGATCAACCGGTTCGGCTTCAACAGCTGCGGCATCGCGCCGTTTGCCGGACGACTGGCGAAGCGCCGCGCCGCAAGCAACAAGGGCGCGGGCGGCATCGTCGGCGCCAATCTCGGCAAGAACCGCGACACCTTCGACGGCGCTGCCGATTACATCGCCTGCATCGAAGCGGTATCGGGATTGGCGGACTATCTCGTCATCAACATCTCCTCGCCGAACACGCCGGGGCTGCGGGCGCTGCAGGCGCGCGCCCAGATCGAGGAGCTGCTCGCGCGCGTCCAAAATGCCCGGCGTGCGAGTACCGCACCGCGCCAGCCGCCGCTACTGGTGAAGGTCGGCCCCGATCTCGATGACGGCGAAATACGCGACATCGCGGAGGTGGCGCTGGCGAGCGGCGTCGACGGCCTCATCATCGGCAACACCACGGTGGCGCGCCCGCCGAGCCTGAAGAGCCCGCACCGCTCGGCGCCGGGCGGTCTCTCCGGCAGGCCGCTGCTCGGCCCCTCCACCGCCTGCCTGGCCGCCATGTACCGGGCGACCCGCGGCAAGCTCCCCATCATCGGCTGCGGCGGGATCGCGAGCGGTGCCGACGCCTATGCCAAGATTCGCGCCGGCGCCTCGCTGGTGCAGCTCTATTCGGCGCTGGCCTTCCACGGGCCGTCGCTGGTCGGCAGCATCAAGCGCGACCTCGCCGCACGCCTGCGCGCGGACGGCTTTGCCCGCGTGGGCGACGCGGTGGGAGCGGACCAGCCCTTAAAGTCGCCTCCCTGAAGTCAGCCCCTAGCAATCCGGCCGCGCATCCATTATAAGCCCGGCTTCCGTCTACAACCCGATTTTGGCGTTCGCCGCCGTATCCAGGAATGCGAGGAGACCATCATGGCCGTGCCGAAAAAGAAGACGTCGCCGTCGAGACGCGGCATGCGGCGTTCCGCCGACGCGTTGAAGCCGCCGACCTATGTGGAAGACAAGGATTCCGGCGAGTTGCGCCGGCCCCATCACATCGACATGAAAACCGGCATGTATCGCGGCCGCCAGGTGTTCAAGGTGAAGTCCGAGGCCTGAGCCGGGCCTCGGTCGGCTCCTCAGGCGAGAGCAGGGGGCGGCACGGTACCGTCCGGACCGTCATAGATCCCGAGGTCGGCCGATGTTCCTCCTTGGCGTCCCCCTGCTGATCTTCCCCTTCGCGATCTACAACATCGTCGAATTCATGCTGCCCGGGTTCGCCTGGTCCATGGAGGTGTTGCGTTTCCAGCTTCCCTCCGGCGCCGATTGCGCGATAACCGCCGGCGACGCGATGGTCGCGGGATCGATCCTCCTGTTGATCCTCGAGATGCTGAAGGCGGGGCGGATGAGCCGCCGCGGCTTCATGGACCATCTGTTGTCGATGATGCTGTTCGCCGCCATGGTGAGCGAATTCCTCCTGGTGAAGCAGGTGGCGACATCCACCTTCCTCCTGCTGCTCGTCGTCAGCTTCGTCGACGTGATGGGCGGCTTCGCTGTCGGCGGTCGCGCCGCCCGGCGAGACGAATCCTACTCCGAGTCCGATCACCCCTGACCTGCACTCCGCCTGAGCGCGCCGCGCGCGACGAAATCGAGCCCTATGTTTCGCGATTTTCACAGCCCCGGGCGCTCTCCGGTGATGGCCTGCGAGGGCATGGCCGCGACCTCCCATCCGCTGGCGAGCGAGATCGCGATCGCCGCGCTGCGGGCTGGCGGCACCGCGGCCGATGCGGCGGTCGCCGCGGTGGCGGCGCTCGGCGTCTTCGAACCGCACATGACCGGCATCGGCGGCGACTGCTTCTGCCTGGTGGCGAAGCCCGGCGCGCCGCTGTGGGGCTATAACGGCTCGGGCCGCTCCGCCGCCGCGGCGAGGCCCGATGTCCTGGTCGCGCAGGGGATGTCCGCGATCGGCTTCGAATCCGTGCATTCGGTCACGGTGCCGGGCGCCGTCGATGCCTGGGAGGCGGTGCTCACGGCCCACGGAAGGTTCGGCCTCGACCGCGCGCTGGCGCCGGCGATCCACCATGCCGAGCGCGGATGTCCGGTGGCGCCGCGGGTCGCCTGCGACTGGGGCGGCCTGGTCGAGCGCCTGCGCGCCGACCCCGGCGCGGCGCGCCATTACCTCGTCGACGGGCGCGCGCCGCTGCCGGGCGACATCATGCGGTTTCCGGCGCTGGCGGCGACCTTGAAGTCGATCGCGGCGCGCGGGCCCCGTGCATTCTACGAGGACTTGGCCGAAGACATCGTCGACACGCTGGCGGCCCGCGGCTCATGGCTCACGCGGGAGGATTTCGCGCGCCATCGCGGCGAACCGGCGACGCCGATCGCATCGAATTATCGCGGGCTCGATGTGGTCGAGCTGCCGCCGAACGGCCAGGGCCTGATCGCGCTGGTGCTGCTCAACATTCTCGAATGCTTCGACCTCGCTTCGCTCGCTCCGGACGGGCCGGAACGCCTGCATATCGCGCTCGAGGCGGCCCGGCTCGCCTATGGCGTGCGCAATGCCCATGTCGCCGACCCCGGCCATCTGCGGGTCGCAGTCGAGGCGCTGATCGACAAGGGCTTTGCCCGCGACCTCGCCGCGCGGATCGACCGCCGCACGCGCGTGCCGCTGCCGCCGGCACCGCCCCCGGCGGGCAGATACCGTCTACGTGACCGTGGTCGACCGCGACCGCATGGCGGTGTCGATCATCAATTCGCTCTACAGCCAGTTCGGCTGCGGCATCGCCACCGAGAAGACCGGGATCATGCTGCATAACCGCGGTTCCTGCTTCGTGGTCGATCCCTCCCATCCGAACGCCATCGGCCCGGCCAAGCGGCCGATGAACACCATCATCCCGGCGCTCGCGATGCGCGACGGCCGCTGCGAATTGTCGTTCGGCGTCATGGGTGGCGCCTACCAGCCCATGGGCCACGCCCACGTCGTCACCAATCTCGTCGATTACGGCATGGACCTGCAGGCCGCGATCGACGAGCCGCGGGTGTTTTTCGAGGGCGAAACACCGTCGTGGAGCGCGGCGTCCGCCGGCGGCCAGATCGACGGCCTCAGGCAGCGCGGCCACCAGGTGACGGTTCGCCACGGCCCTGGGCGGCGGCCAGGCCATCGCCATCGACTGGCGGCGCGGCGTGCTGATCGGCGCCTCCGACGCGCGCAAGGACGGCTGCGCGATCGGGTATTGAAGCGATGGCGCTTTGCCGTTGAGCCCGGCCCCGAGCGCCGGCCGGCCACCCTGAAGCGGCAGAATTACCTCTTTGTTTAGTGTATTTGGTTACGTTCCCGATAGATTTCGCCGCGTCGATGGGGATTGGCCGTGGGCACCACCAAGAAGCTGTCGGCTGCGCCGGCCCGAGCCGTGCCGCCGGCCGGAGCCGTGCCGATGCCGGCGCAGCCGGGGCCGAGCGGAAAGTCCGTCGCTCGCCGCCGGCGCCGACTGAGGTGGATCGCCGCGGAGCGTGACGATGCCCGCAGCGTTGATCTGGCAGCGCCGCGGGAGCATCCTTTGCGCGAGGCGCGCATGTCCCGCTCACGAATCGGCCGCTCCGCTCTCGCACTGACGCTCGCGCTCGTCGCGCTGCTGGCCGCGATCGGCGTGCTGGCGTGGTTCGTGGTGCGCGGAAACTCGGCGCGCGGAACTGAAAGGGCAGACAATCCCAAGATCGAACTGCGCAGCGATCCGCAGGCCGACCTGTCGAGCGGACAAGATGCCGCTCGAGGCGCGCAGCGCGGAGAAGGGCGAGGCGGGCGGCGGGGGAGCTCAGGGCGGCGCCGAGGGTTCGACGGGCACCGGCACGCTGCGCATCCACGTGCTCGACGAGGAGACGCGCGCGCCCATCCCCGACCTGCAGTTCGTCGCCTACCGCGAGCGTGGCGGGGTGAAGGAGCTCGGTCGCGGACGGACGGACAAGGACGGCCGCGCGGAGCTGCGCGAGGTCGAGGCGAACACCGTCATCGTGCGCACCGAACGCAGACCTCCGCACGCCGAGCAGACGGGAGCGGTGTGGCTCACCAACGGCGCGACGAAGGAGCTCGAGATCCTCGTCGGCGCAGGTGGTGCCTTCGTAGGGCGCGTGATCGACGATCTCGAGCGGCCGATCGAGGGCGCAGAGATTCGGATCCAAGGTCAGCGCGAGCCGGGGCCGCCCGATTCCCTGAGCGGTCCCGACGGTCGATTCCGCGTCGGGTGCCTTGCGAGCCGGCCGGGTTCGGTGTGGATCGTCGACGGTGCGATGCGGCCAGAGGGTTGGGGCGAGGTCTACCTCTCGGCGAGCCGCGACAACATGAGCACAGGGGGCAGGGGGACACCGCTCCCTGGCAAGGACGTCGACCTCGGCGATCTTCGGCTTTACCGCGCGACGACCTACACGGGGCGGCTCTTCGACGCGGGCGGTCGGCTCGTCGCCGGCGCGCTGCTCAGCCAGGCCTGGGGGCCCGCGCACGGTCCCGCGGACCCCCAGTTCCAACTCGCGCCGGGCGAAGTGCTGACCGACGGCGGGGGGAGCTTCGAGCTGCGCGCGGAGCCCGGGCTCGGGCGCCTGCTCGTTTGGACGCGCGAGGGTGCGAATCAGCATCTGAAGCTGCCCGAGGGCAAGCCCGGCGAGCGCGTCGATGGGATCGAGCTGCGCTTGCTGCCCGAGACGCTGTTCGAACTGGAGCTCGTGGATGCGAGCGGAGGGCCGGCGGTGCTCCCCGCACCGGCCGGGGCCAGCGAGCGTGTCCTCACTCCCTGGGCGCGCATGACGAGCTGGGGCAGCGAGAAGCTCAGCGTGCTCGCGCGCTCCGCCGATGGAGCGCGCGAACGCATCGGCTGCGAGCACGCCGATCCCGACGGCAAGTGGCGTGGGCGACTCGCGATCGATCCGCGCGCGATCGGGGAGCTCGAGGTGACCGCGCCGGGATACGCGCCGGCGGTTGAGACCTCGGAGAGCGGCTTCCCCGCGCTCGTGCAGCGCAAACTCGTGCTGACTCCGTTCCCGACGCTTCGGGTGCGGCTGGTGCCGAAGGACCCCGACGCGAAACCGCTCGACGGAGAGGGCGGATTCGTCACAGTGCAAGTCTGCATGGCCGATCCGGTGCGTCATGCGGCTGCAAGAAACGGCTGCTGCGGGCTTGGCTCCAGCTGGTACGACCGCTGGCGCGGCGTGCCGCTGGAGATCGTGATGCCCGTGCGCAAGCAGGCGCCGTTCTGGATCTACGCACGCGGACCGCGGCCGGATGCCGGACCAAAGGGCTTCGCGGGCTTCGGTTACACGGGCGAGCAGATGCCCTCGGGCGGTCTCGTCGATTTCGCGCGCATCGGACCCTTCGAGCCCGGACCCGAGGTGCACGAGCTCGCCCTCGATCCGAGAGACTTCATGCGGGGCACGGCCCCAGAGAAGGAGCGCAAGCCGCCCCCGCCGAGCCAGCCGGGCGAGGACCGTCGAGGGCGACTGCGTGCGCACGTCAGCGACGCGCGCACGGGCAAACCGATCCGGGCGTACATCTACGTGGAGGGCGGCGGCGCGAGCACCGACGAGAACGGCGACGTGAAGGACCAGCCGGTGCAGGCGGGGAAGGGAAAGATCGACGTCCAATCCCGAGGCTACCGGATCCTGGACCTCGGCGAACGCACGGTGCCCCAGGGTGAGACTCTCGACCTCGGCTCGATCGCGCTCGAGCCTTTGACGCGCCACCGCGGCCGCATCCTCGACGCGGACGGCAACGCGCTGCCGCGCGTCTGGCTCGGCGTCGTCGCCGGGGTTGCGGACGCGCAGAACGAGAATGGCGGCCTGGGGAGCGAACCCGACGGGAGCTTCGAGTTGATCGGAGAGCTTCCTCAGAGCTTCGTGCTGCAGGTCCTGTCGCCGGCCATGCACGCGGGCTGGGGAGCGCAGGCGCAGCGCTTCGCGCTCGCATCCTGGCCGGAGGACGAAGTGAAGGAGCTACGACTTCGCGAGGTTCCGGAAGGTCGTCGTGACCGTCGCGGGTGTCGACCCGCTGGAAGCCTCGCTCGTTCCCAACGTCTGCCCTGCACCTGGCGAGCCGACCGCGACCTGCGACCACAGGCTGGCAAACGTTCCCCGGCACGAGGAGCTCTGCCGGGGCCTCGAGATCGCTTCGTCGGCGGATGGGCTGCGTTTCGCGTTCCTGCTCGCCCCCGGGCGCTACCAGACTTCTGGGGCGCGAACCTGATGCACGAGCTGCCGGTCACCGAACTCGAGGTCACCCCCGGCGATACCGACATCGAGCTCGCGATCACCGCACACTGAGCACCTTGCCCGCCCCGGGGAGCTGGGCTAGCCTCGATCCTGTCCCCTCCGGATCGTCGGTGGAGGTCGGCCATGCGCAAGTTGGGTCACGTGCTTCTCGCCCTCGGCTGCTTCGCGCTGCTCCACGGCTCGACCTGCGTGGTGGTCTACTGCTCCGAGGACTGCGATCCGTGCGTCACGCAGTGCAAGTGCCACACCTGCCCGCATCCGCAGGCGCAGGCCTACGAGCCCGCGCACCGGCTGCTGGCCTTCGAGCTGATCGAGGAGCTCGACGCGCAGGGGCTGCAGCACCAGACGCTGGCCTGGATCGGCGGTCTCGAGGTCAGGCACGCCACGGGACGCGAGGAGTTCGCGCCGCGCGACCTGCGCGAGTTCGCCGAGGGCGTGCTGGGCGTCAACCACGAGCTGCTCGACCTCGATCCGGCACTCGGGCACTGGCAGTTCGTGAGCGTCGAGCTCGCGGGCGAGTTCGCGCTGGTGACGTTCGCGCGCGTCGACACGGCGGGGCGCGCGGCCGAGGGCGCGCTGGAGTTCGTCTTCGACAAGCACGGGAAGCTGCTCGAGATCGTGCGCGCGATTCCTCGATCCTGAGACGCGCGCCGGCCCGCTTCCTTGAGCTTTCCTGAAGCCCGGACATCCGGGCTCGCGCGCCGCTAGAATCGCGGCCTCCCGGCCGCCCCCGCTTCGCCGGATGAACGGAGACCCATCATGAAGACCGCATTCACATTCACCCTGCTCGCCCTCGCGGGCGGCACCGCGCTCAGCACCGACTACTCGCAAGGAGCGCTCGGTCAAGGTCGACAGCTCGTTCCAGCTCGCCACCGAGACCGAGACGACGCGCGAGCGCGACGGCCAGCCGGTCGAGGGGCGCGGCGGCGGCGGCAGCATGAAGTCGGACTCGACCTGGCACGTCGTGCAGGTCGACGAGGTCCAGGCGCACGAGGGCAAGAAGCCGACCAAGGTCAAGCGCAGCTACGAGAAGGTCGGCGGCGAGGCCAACGTGGCCTTCGGCGAGAACGAGAACACCATTCCGTTCGAGAGCCCCTTCGAGGGCGCGACGCTGCAGCTCTCGGGCGACGACGAGGACGTGAAGGTCGAGTTCGTCGACGGCAAGAAGCCCGACCACGAGGGCGCGCTGGTCGGCCACAAGCTCGGGCTCGCGCTCGACGCGCTGCTGCCCGACAAGGAAGTCGAGAAGGACGCGCACTGGGATCTCGACAGCGGCGCAGATCAAGCACGCGCTCGGCCTCGACCTGCGCAAGGCGCTCTTCCCGCCCCCGCCCGCTCCCGAGGGTGCGGGTGGCGGAGGTGGCGGCGGCGGCGGCCGGCCCGGGGAATGGGGCGCGGCGGCGGCATGGGCGGCATCCCGGCGGACGCGGAATGGACCGGCAAGGCCAAGCTGGTGTCGCTCGACGAGGACGTCGACGGCATGAAGTGCGCCAAGATCGAGATCGAGATCGGCGCGCACGGCGACCTGCCCGAGCATGCAGATGGGCGGCGGCGGCCGCGGCCGGATGCTCGAGCCCGAGAGCGCGCCCGCGCTCTTCGCGAGCACCTACTCGGCCGAAGCCAAGGGCGAGTTCTACTTCGCGCTCGAGGGCAAGCGTCCGGTCAAGCTCGAGCTCGAAGGCAAGGTCGAGAGCGTGCGCGACAGCGAGATGAAGCGCGAGGACGATCGTGACGAAGATCGCACAGCAAGATGCAGGGCAAGCTCAAGGTCAAGGTCGCCGTCAGCGAGGAGGCCAAGGCGAAGGACGCGAAGGGCAAGTAGCCCGCCCCAGTGTCAACGGGCGTCCCAGGACGGCGGCACGAGCCGCCGTCTTGCGTCGGAGGAGCGCGCGATCGAGTCGCGCCCGGGGTCGGGCCGCTCGAAGTCGTGGTCCCAGAGCTGGCAGGTGACCTGCTTGTGGCGCTGGTCGAGCGCCTCGCAGTAGTTGGAGTAGATGCAGCGGCGGATCTCGGCGCCGCGCCCGAGCTCGATCTTCCGCCACCAGTCCGGATCGGCGAGCGACTGGCGCGCGGCGGCGACGAAGTCGCAGTCGCCCTCGCGCAGCGCGCGCTCGGCCAGCTCGAAGGAGTTGATCCCGCCCGCGCCGCCGATCGGCGTCGCGAGCCGGCCGCGCGCACCGCGGCGCGGATCGCGCGCGAGAGCGCGAGGTTGCGGCCGAAGGGCCCGCGCGCGTCGATCGTGCGCGTGGGCATGCACTCGAGGCCGCTCGGGCCGGTGTAGGGGTAGGCCGCCTCGCCGACCTTGGGCTGCTTGCGCGTCCTCGAAGCGTCCGCCCTTCGAGACCGAGATGAAGTCGATGCCGGCGCGCGCGAGCTCGGTCGCGTAGAAGGCGGCGTCCTCGACGCGGCTGCCGCCTTCGATCACCTCGTCGCCGAGGATCCGGCAGCCGACGCGTGAAGTCGTCCCCGTGCGCGCGCGCACGGCGGCGAGCACCTCGAGCGGCAGCCGCGACGCGCGCCTCGCGCGAGCCGCCGTAGCCGTCGTCGCGCGTGTTGGTGCGCGAGAGGAACGAGGCCATCGTGTAGGCGTGCGCGTAGTGCAGCTCGACGCCGTCGAAGCCGGCCTCGCGCGCGCGGCGCGGCCGCCTCGGCGAAGAGTGCGGGCAGGACGCGCGGCAGCTCGCGGATGTGCGGCAGGTGCAGGTCGGTGACGCGCTCGCGCGCGCCGAACTCGAGCTCCTCGAGCTCGCGCGGGGAGAGGACGGCGTGCAGTTCGGCCTGCGGCAATGCGCACAGCGCCGCGCGCACGTCCTCGTCGCTCCGGCCGGCGAGCCTCAGGCGCGAGCGGTGCTCGTCGCGCAGCACCAGGAAGCGCCGCAGGTACTTCTCCTTCTCCGGCCGGCGGCGGATGCCGAGGAAGTCGATGATCTGGATGAAGAGCCGCGTCGTCGCCGCCGCTGCGCTCGCGCACGACGCGCGACGAGCTCGCGCAGGCCTGGCACGAAGCGCTCGTCGCCGATGCGCAGCAGCGGACCGCTCGGCACGTCGCGGATGCCGGTGGCCTCGACCACCAGCACGCCCGGCCGGCCGTCGGCGAAGCGCCCGTACCAGTCGAGGATCGCGGGCGTGACGAATCCGTCCTCGACCGATCGCCAGGGCACCATCGCCGGCACCCAGCTGCGCGCGCGCGCGACGCAGGCGCCGTAGCGGATGGGCGAGCAGAGCAGGCTGCGCTCGGCCTCCGCGCGCGTCGGCCAGCGCGTGCGGCGGGAGCTTTGCTTGCGCGGGATGGTCGAGCTTCGTGGTCGGTTCCGGTTGCACGCTGGGTTTGGCACACTCTAGCGGATGAGCACTTCCCACGTGGCCTTCGTCACCGGCGCGGGACGCGGCATCGGAACCGCGATCGCGCTGCGTCTGGCGCAGAGCGGAGCGGCGCTGATCCTCGGCGCGCGCAGCCAGGAGGCGACCAGCGCGCTCGCCTCCGCGATCAACGCCGGCGGCGGGAAGGCCTGGCCGGTCTACCTCGACGTGAGCGACCCCGAGACGATCCAGGAGGCGCTCGAGCTCGTGCGCGACATCGCGCGCGGCATCGGACCGGTGGACTGGCTGGTCAACAACGCGGGCATCGCGATCACGGCGCCCGTCCTGCGCCACGGGCGCGAGCAGGGCGAGGATCTCTACGAGAAGCACATGGAGACGAACTTCCACGGTGCGCGGCGCATGATCGAGGCGCTCGTGCCGGCGATGACCACGCACGGCTACGGCCGCGTGGTCAACATCGCCTCCTCGGCCGCGCTGCAGGGCTACGCCTACTCTGCGGCCTACGCGGCCAGCAAGCACGCGCTGCTCGGCTACAGCCGCTGCGCGGCGCTCGACCTCGCGGGCACGGGCGTCACGCTCAACACGATCTGCCCGCACTTCGTCGACTCGCCGATGACCGACGAGACCGTGCAGCGCATCATGCAGAAGACCAACCGCAGCGAGGCCAAGACGCGCGCCTTCCTGGCCGCGCAGAACCCGGGCGGCGCGCTGGTGAGCGTCGACGAGGTAGCGGAGCTCACGCACGAGCTGCTCGGCGGCGACAAGAACGGCTCCGTGATCGAGCTCTGCGGCGGCGGCAAGCGGCACCTGATCGAGAGCGGAGCGGTTCCCTGATGAAGATCGAGACCGTGCAGCCCGAGGGCTGGAAGAAGCCCAAGGGCTACGCCAACGGCATCGTGCTCTCCGGCGCCGCGAAGCTGGTCTTCGTCGCCGGGCAGGTGGCCTGGGACAGCCAGGAGCAGATCGTCGGGCGCGGCGACTTCGGCGCGCAGTTCGAGCAGGCGCTGCGCAACGTGGCCGCGGTGCTGCAGGCGGCGGGCGCCAAGCCCGAGCACATCGTGCGCCTGACCGTGTACGTCACCGACAAGCAGATGTACGTCGCGCACGCGAAGAAGATCGGCGTGATCTGGAAGGACGTCGTCGGCCGGCACTATCCCGCGATGACGCTGGTCGAGGTCGCGGACCTGCTCGAGGAGGGCGCGCTGCTCGAGCTCGAGGCGACGGCGGCGATCCCCTGAGAGGAGCTCCGATGAACCCCAAGACCTTCCGCTACTCCGAGGCCGACGGCGTCGGCACGATCCGGCTCGACCGGCCCGAGCGCTTGAACGCGCTGACCTTCGACAGCTATGCCGAGCTGACGCAGACCTTCGCCGAGCTCGGCAAGCGCGACAGCGTGCGCTGCGTGGTGATCACGGGCACGGGCCGCGCCTTCTGCACCGGCGGCGACGTGCTCGACATCATCGGGCGGCTGTTCGACGTGCCGGTCGCCGACGTGCACGCCTTCACGCGCATGACCTGCAAGCTGATCGAGAACATGCGCAAGCTCGAGAAGCCGATCCTCGCCTCGCTCAACGGCACGACCTGCGGCGCGGGCGCGGTGATCGCGGCCGCGGCCGACCTGCGCATCGGGGCGGAGAGCGCGAAGATCGCGTTCCTGTTCACGAAGGTCGGCCTGTGCGGCGCGGACATGGGCGCGGCCTGGCTCCTGCCGCGCATCGTCGGGCTCTCGAACGCGACCGAGCTCCTGATGCTGGGCGACTTCATCACGCGCGCAGCGCGCGAAGGAGGTCGGCCTGTACAACAAGGTCGTGCCCGACGCGGAGCTCGAGGCGGCGACGGCCGAGTGGGCGCAGGAAGCTCGCCAGCGGGCCGAGCCTGGGTCTCGCGGCGACGAAGCGCATGCTCAACGCCGAGGCCTCGATGTCGCTCGAGGCCGCGCTCTCGGCCGAGGCCTGGATCCAGGCCGAGTGCATGGCGCATCCGGATTATCGCGAGGCCTACGAGGCCTTCGTCGCGAAGCGCCCGACGAACTTCGTCCAGAACTGGCCCGGCGCGAAGGTGCGCGCGTGAAGGCGCTGCATCCGCTGCTCGCCGAGCTGCGCGAGCGCGCGAGCATGGCGGCGAAGGGCGCGGAGAAGCGCCTCGACGCGCTCTCCGAGCGCGACGCGGCGCTCGAGGCGCTGCGCATCGTGCGCAAGGCCGGCCTGACGACCTACATGGTGCCCGAGCGCGACGGCGGCGCGCACGCGGGCGGATTGTGCGGGCCCGAGACGATCAGCACGCGCGTCCTGTGCGCGCTGCGCGACGAGCTCGCCTGGCACCACGGCCTGCTCGACCTGATGCTCGTCGAGCAGGGCCTCGGTTCGTTCCCGATCGCGCTGGGCGGGACGAGCGAGCTGCGCGCGGAGGTCCTGCCCGCCGTCGCGAGTGGATCCAGGATCGCCGCCTTCGCGCTGACCGAGCCCGAGGCAGGCTCGAACCTCTCCGACGTCGCGACGCGCGCGACGCGCACGAAGCACGGCTGGCGGCTCGACGGCAAGAAGACCTTCATCACCAACGCCGGCATCGCGGACTTCTACACGGTGCTCGCGCGCACGCGCGGCGAGCCGGGCGAGGAGGGTCTCTCGATGTTCTACGTGCCGGCCGAGGCGAAGGGTCTCTCGGTGGCGCCCTTCGAGGTGCTCGCGCCGCATCCGATCGGCGAGGTCGCGCTCGACGCGGTCGAGGTGCCCGAGCGCGCGCTGCTCGGCCGCGAGCACGAGGGCGTCGCGATCGCGCTCGCGACGCTCGGCCGCTTCCGCACCGGCGTCGCGGCCGCGGCGAACGGCTTCGCGCGCCGCGCGCTGGACGAGTCGCGCGCGCACCTCTCGCAGCGCAAGCAGTTCGGCCGGCCGCTCGCGACGTTCCAGGCGCTGCGCTTCGACATCGCCGAGATGGACGTGCGCCTGCGCGCGGGCCAGCTGCTTGTCGGACGAGGCCGCCGAGCTCGTCGACGCGCGGCGCCAACGCGACCGCCGCCGTAGCGCGCGCGAAGCTCTTCGCGACCGAGAGCGCCTCCTGGATCTGCGACCGCGCGGTTCAGCACTTCGGCGGACTGGGCGTGAAGCGCGGCACGGTGGTCGAGCGCCTGTTCCGCGAAACGCGCGCGCTGCGCATCTACGAGGGCACGAGCGAGATCCAGAAGCTCGTGCTGGCGCGCGAGCTGTTCCAGTCCTGAGCGTGGTAGAATCGGGAAACTCGCATGCCGAAGTTCCAGCGCCACGTCTTCATCTGCACCAACGAGCGCGATCCCTCCGACGCGCGCGGCTGCTGCGCGGCGCGCGGCTCGAAGGAAGTCGTCGAGGCCTTCAAGCAGCAGCTGCACGACGCCGGCCTGAAGCGCATCGTGCGCCCCAACAAGGCCGGCTGCCTCGACCAGTGCGCGCACGGCGTGACCGTCGTGGTCTATCCCGAGCAGGTCTGGTACGGCCACGTCACGCCCGCCGACGTGGGCGAGATCATCCAGCAGCACATCCTCGGCGGTAAGCCCGTCGCGCGCCTCGTGATCCCCGATCCCGAGCTCACCGGTCTCGACCCCGCGGCACGCAAGGTGCCCGAGAAAGCCTGAGGTCCCCGATGCCCGCCCCGGAACTCGACGAGGAATCGAAAGGCCTGCTGCGCCGCATCGTCGAGCGCCAGGCCTACCGCCAGATGATGATCGAGAAGATCCGCGGCCACGGGCTCAAGTTCGTGCCCGAGATCGACGCGCAGATCCTGCTGGCGCAGGACATCGTCCACTCGCTGCGCGTGATGCAGCAGATCGAGTTCTGCTACGCGGAGATCGGCGGCGACGACCTCGTCACGGCCGTGCGCGACAAGATGGAGCGCATCCCGTATCCCGCCTCGCGCCTCGAGCTCGCGATCTGCCTGGCGCTGTGCGACCGCGCCGAGCGCGTCGCGGCCGAGAGCTACGTCGACAGCCGCTCGAGCGAGTTCGCCGCGATCGCGCTCTCGATCCTGGCCATGGACCGCACCAGCACGCGCCAGGGCGAGGAGCTCTTCAAGGGCTTCTGCGCCGAGTCCGGCAACCGCCACGCCGCGCAGCAGATGTTCCAGCGCTGGCTCTCGATCACGATCCAGGCCATGGGCCGGCCCGGCACGCAGGGCGACGAGCGCGCGTTCGCGCTCGGACTGCGCCGGCAGAAGTGCGCCGACTCGCTGCGCATGTACGTCGAGGAGTTGAAGCCGCTGATGGCGAGCTGCCATCTCGTGCTGCCGAGCGCCGCGGCGATGGGCGTGGAGCTGCCGAAGGAGCTCGCGGGGCAGATGGGGAGCTGAGGCTCAGGGCAGACGCACCTGCGTCCGCCCGTGCGCCGGGATCTCGACCTCGATGGGGGAGTCCGTCTTCCCCGCGACGATCACGCGCGCCTTCGCCGCGGGCAACGCATCGAGCGTCGCGTGTCCGCTTGCGTCGAGGATCGCGTGCATGGTCCAGAGTGCGCCGTTGGGGAGACCCGCATGCACCTGGATCGCGGCGCCCGGATTGCCCTCGACGTCGAGAGCTCCGAGTTCACACTCGAGCACCCAGCGCAGTCCATCGCTCGGGACGGTCAGGCGTGCCTCGATGCAATCATCCCGGTCGACCGTGCCTGGCGAGCGCAGCGAGAGGATCTGCGTGCCGAACGTGGCGGCCTGCAGACGAAAGCTGCTCTTCGCGGAGAGCAGAGTCGCCCTCTGGTAAGCATCCCACCAGCGATCCTCCGGCGCGAGCGTGGCCGTCCAAGACGGACAGGCATGGCCATCGAGCAACATCCGGCCTTCGAGGCAGCGCGACTCGGGCCCACGTACATCGAAGTCGCAGGAGCTCGTCTGGCTTGCCGTGACCTCGACGCGCTTCAGCAGGGAGTCCTCGATCTGCGTGCCTGCGGGCAGCAGTTGGGAAGAGTTGCTGGTGTCCGGCATCACGCGCAGCCACCAGCTTCCCGGAGCCAGTCCATCGATGCTGTAGCTGCCATCGGGCGCGATGCGTTCGCAGCGCGGATTGTCGAGGCCGCAGGAGTACAGCACCTGTGCTGCGCGCCCGCGCGTCTCGAGCGTTGTTTCCACATGTCCCTTGATGGACCCGGATGCGGCGACATCGATGACGAGGCCCTCGAGCGGGTGACCGACGGCGAGTTCGACAGGCTGCGTGAACACGACATTCCCCGTGCGGCCTTCGCCCCAGAGCATGAACCGCCCAGAGCCAGAGACCCCGATTGCGAAGCTCCCATCGTCCCGCACGCTGGCCCTCGTCCCAGGCTCGGCGAGTTGCGGCATCCCGTCATTGCGCAGACGAGGCTCGCCGAACGGGGCATCAAGGTGGACCACCAACCAGTTCTCCGGGCCTCCATTGCCGACGACGCGGCCACTCACCGAGGACGAGTCGGGCAGATGGAATGCGATCGTCGTGGGCACGTTCTCCTGCGTGAAGGGACCTTGCTCCTGCGCTGAGAAGCCGTCAGCCCCCACGCGTACCTTGAACGGTCTCGCTCGCGCAATCTGCGAGTACGTTCCGCCCGGCGCCGTGACCGTCCCCTCGAAGCCCGTGCCGTCCTCGGTATGCACCCCGAGCGAGTAGCGCTCGACTGGCGCGCCTGAAGGATCGTCGACGTGGACGTCGAAGCGGCGCGCGGGCGGCAGCTTGAGGACGAGTCCGAGTTCGCCCGGACGCACGCCGCGCAGCACGGCCTCGCCGGAGTCGCCGCCCGAGTCGCGCGCATACAGCTCCACGAGCATCGCCGAACTGCCCACGAGCGTGAACGTCCCGTCCTTCTCGGCGCGCGTGCCGACGAACTCGTCCTCCGCGCCGAAGGTGTACTCGAGCTCCGCGTCCGCGCAGGGCTTCCCGTCTGCCGTGAGCACGGTACCGCGGATCGCAATGGCGCAGTCCTCGAGCACGAGGTCCGGCACGACGAACTGCTCTCCCGTCGAGAGCAGGAAGGGCTCGGCAAAAGCCCCTGAGCGCTTCTCGGCTGTCGCGTAGACCCGGAAGCAGCCCACGGGTACGCCAGGCATCGAGAACGATCCATCGCTCGCGCACACCGCGCTGCGCAGCTGGGTCGAACGACTGAAGCTGCCGCGCTGTGCCTGAGCCCGCTCCTCGAGCGAGAGATCGGGGTACATCAGCTGCACCCTGGATTTCGCGAGCGGGGTCCCATCGCTGGCGATGCACCGCCCGGAAAGATCGGCGCCATCCTGAAGCACGACATCACCCAGAGCGCTCGGCTCTCCGAGCACGAGGGTCACAGCGACCTTGCGCGTAGCGTAGCCGCGGCACGAGAGCTCGAACTCGCCATCCCATGTGTTGGGCGGGAGGCCCGCGCGCTTCCCGCGCCGGCGCGAGCGGTCCGCATCGCGAATCGAGACCGAGGCTATCCCCGCGGCGTCGCTCAACGCCTGCGGCGCTTCCTCATCGGTGCACTCGCGAATCGCTGAGCGGTCCGTCAGTTTCATCCGCGCCCCGCCGATGGCGACGCCGTGTGCGTCGAGGACGCGCGCAACCACGCGGGCGACGGGCTCCTCGCTCGCCGCGGACTTGATCGGATCCGCGGCGCTTGCAGGAGGATGGGCTTCCATGCGCTCCGAGTCCGACATCGGTGCGGAGAGCAGCCGCGCAGAGTCCTCGGCGAGCACAGGCTGGGAGTTGGCGAGCTCCTCGGGCGCATGCTGCGCACGGAGCACGGCATGGGCAGCAAAGCCCGCGAGACCGACGAGCGCGATGCCAGCAGCGAGCTTGACCCAGGTCGCGATCACGACTGCGGTAGCAGCAGCGGGCAATGCGCTGCTGTCGAGCCTTGCGAGAGGCGCGAGCACCATCGCCCAGGCCTGGCGATCCCCGCCGGCGCGCTCGTCGAGCTCGCGGCGCAGACACTCGAGCGCCTTCTGCAGTCGCGTGCGCACGGTGCTGTCCGGCACGCGCTCGCGCTCGGCGATCTGGCGCGAGTTCAAGCCGTGGAAGTAGCGACCGATGATCACGCGCCGCAGCGGCTCGTCGAGCGCTTCGATGGCCGCGACGAGGCGCCGCTGTGCGTCGAACGTCGGTCGCCGTGTCGATCCCCGCCGAATCATCTTCGCGGCGGCGCGTGAGAGTGCTCGCGCTCGCTTGCGTCGCTCTTCGCTGCGACGGCGGTTCGAGGCCGAGCTCTGCACGACGCGCGCCCACCACGCGCGCAGGCCGTCGCCGGCGGTCGGCGGGCGCTTCAGGGCCGCGACCCAGGCATCTTGCGCGACGTCGTCGGCCTCGTTGGGGTCGGAGAGCAGTGCGCGCGAGAGCATGCGCACCCAGTCCGCGTGCGCGAGCAGCTCGTCGGTGGTGGCCGGGCGGTTCCTGTCGGGGTCGGGTGTGCGCGAGTTCATGTCGGAGTCCACACCGCTCGGAGCCCGACTGTCGGCGGAAAGGCGCGAATCCGCAAGGCGGGACCGCGCCTGGCACTGGGTGCTAGAGTGGTCGGAGCATGACCTTCGACCCCGAACGCTTCCGCGCGAGCTTCCCGATCGTCGAGGACACGACCTACCTCGTCAACCACTCGCTCGGCGCGATGCCGGCGAGCGTGCCGGACAAGCTGCGCGAGTTCGCGGAGCAGTGGGCCACGCGCGGCGTGCGCGCCTGGGGCGAGGGCTGGTGGAGCGCGCCGGTCGACGTCGGCAACGTGCTGGCGAAGATCGCCAACGCGCCGACGGACTCGATCGCGATGCACCCGAACGTCTCGACGGTGCAGTCGGTGATCGCCTCGCGCGCTCGACTTCTCGAAGAAGCGCAACAAGGTCGTCTACACGGACCTCGAGTTCCCGACGAACATGTACGTCTGGGAGGGGCAGCGGCGCTTCGGCGCGCGCATCGAGTGCGTGAAGACGGACGGCGTGAGCGTCGACCACGAGCGGCTGCTCGCGGCGATCGACGAGGAGACGCTGATCGTTCCGCTGTCGCACGTGTGCTTCAAGAGCCACTTCCTGGTCGACGCGCAAGGCGGTGTGCGACAAGGCGCGCGCGGTCGGCGCGCTGGTGCTGCTCGACACGTACCAGTCGCTCGGCACCGTGCCGGTCGACGTGCAGGCGCTGGGCGTGGACATGATCTGCGGCGGCTCGGTCAAGTGGCTCTGCGGCGGGCCGGGTGCGGGCTACCTCGTACGTGCGGCCCGATCTGCAGGACAAGCTCGAGCCGCGCATCACCGGCTGGGCCGCGCACGCGGCACCGTTCGCGTTCGAGACGGGCCCGCAGCGCTATGCCAAGGGCATCCGGCGTTTCCTGAACGGCTCGCCCGCGGTGCCGAGCCTGCTCGCGGCGACGGCAGGATACGAGATGGTGCTCGAGGCCGGCGTGCAGAACATCCGCGCGCACTCGACGAAGCTCACGGAGAAGCTGCGCGCGGACATGCTCGCGCGCGGCTTCACGATCAACAGCCCGGTCGATCCCAAGCAGCGCGGCGGCACGCTCACGGTCGGTCTCGCGGAGGACGAGCAGGGTCCGGCCTGGGTCAAGGCGCTCGAGGCGCGCGGGATCCTGGTCGATCATCGGCCGAATGCGGGCATTCGCGTCTCGCCGCACTTCTACACGCTCGAGGACGAGCTCGAGGAGTTCGCCGAGGTGATGAGCGAGCTGCGCGCGAAGCGCAAGTGGCGCGAGTTCGTCAGCAGCCACGCGGCGTACTGAGCGGGAATCCGCCCGGAATCGACAGTCCGAGCGCGCTCCTGGTATCGTGGGGTTCCCCATGACGACCAAGTCGCTCACCCTGTTCGATCTCGCGCCCGGCAAGGACCTGCTCGGGCAATACACCATCCGCCGTGCGCACCGCCAGGGCGGGATGTCGACCACCTTCGAGGTCGAGGACAAGAAGCGCAAGTCGGCCTGCGAGGTGCAGGTCTTCCCCGCGGCGCTGTTCGAGAGCGCGCAGCAGGCGCGCGAGTTCGCCGACAGCCTCGCGGCCTGGACGCGCGTGGAATCCAAGCACGTGCTCGCGTCCTTCGACGTGCACGTGCTCGAGGACGGCTCGATCCTGTACGTGACGGACATGCCGATCGGCAGCTCGCTGCGCGAGTGGCTGCGCGCGCACCCGGTCAGCTCGCCCGCGACCGTGATCGACATCGGCTGCCAGCTGCTCGAGGGGCTCAGCGCGGTGCACGCCGCGGGTCTCGTGCACGGCGACATCAAGCCGCACACGATCCAGATCGAGGACGGCAAGAAGCTGTGCCTCGTGCTGGCCGACGGCGGCATCACGCCCGGCCTGTGGACGGCCAAGCACCTGGGCGACAAGACGGCGCTGATCGGCACGCCCTTCTACGCGCCGATCGAGCAGTTCGGCGGCGAGTCGCCCAACGTGCAGTCGGACATCTACAACGTCGCCACGGTGCTCTTCGAGGCCGCGACGGGCACGATCCCCTGGAAGGGCAAGAGCTTCATCGAGGTCTTCCAGTCCAAGCTCGACAAGCGCCCGCCGGCGATGAAGTCGCGCGCGCCCAAGGTGGACGTGCCGCCCGAGCTCGAGGACGTGATCGCCGGCGGATTGATGGCCGACAAGAGCGAGCGCTACGCCACGGCCGACGAGTTCCGCAAGCAGCTGCTGGCGGTGAAGAAGGGGACCTGAGCGACGCTCGCGCTGCGCGGCCCCCGCCTCAGCGGCTGGGCGCGACGAGCTGAGCGAGGTGGCGCTGTTGCGCCTCGTTCGCGTCCGCCCGCACGACGAGGTACCAGGCGCGCTGCGGATCCTGCGCACCCGGCTCATCGAAGCGCAGGCCGAACCATTCGAGCGCCTCGGTGTAGTCGAGCTCGTGCGTGGTCTCGAGCAGCTCGTGGAAGTAGTCCGCCAGGTCCGCGCCCGCGATCTCGGATGCGCAGGCCAGGAACTGCGCCGGCGTGAAGCCCTTCGCGCCGCTGTAGCGCGCGTAGGCGAGTCGCAGCACGTTGTCGAGGCTCTTCTTCTCCTGGGTCAGCCGCCGGATGCGCGCGTCGAGCAGGAAGCCGACCACCGGCCCCTTCTCGTAGTAGCTGATCGTGGTCTTCGGATCGCCGCCGACGCCGGAGCTCGAGGTCCTGCCCGCCGTGAGCGAGGCCTCGGCCAGCGTCTGCACCAGCCGGCCGGGCGTCGTCTGCACCGAGCGGATGTTGCCCGAGAGTCCGGCGAGATGTTCCGCGAGCGTGCCCACACCCGAGCGCACGACCGCCAGGTCGCCGTAGTAGGTGGTCAGGCCTTCGGAGATCCACAAGCTCGGCGTGCTCGGGAGCCTCTCGTAGTCGAAGGGCCCGAGCTCGAGCGGGCGCAGGCGCTTGACGTTGATCGCATGGAAGTACTCGTGGCTGACGTACTTCCACCAGTCGAGCGAAGGCAGCGGCTCTCTCGGCGCGGGTGAGGAGGAGAGCAGCGTCGAATTCAAGTGCTCGAGGCCGCCCCAGCCGCCGCGCATGGCGTTGAGGAAGACGTAGCGCTTGAAGGGCAGCTCGCCCAGGAAGGCGCGCTGCTCGGCGACGATGCGCGCGAGCGTCGCGGCGACGGCCGCGCCGTCCCAGGCCCCGAGCGCGCCGAAGTCTGCCAGCACGTGCTTCGTGCCGCCGACCTCGAACTCGTGCAGGCTGAGCGTGCCGGCGACGACCGGCGAGTCGATCAGGACGTCGTAGTCGGGCGCGCGGTAGTGGTTCGGCTTGCCGTCCGGCGCCGGGTCGAGCGAGCTGATCGACTCCTTCCAGGCCGCGGGCAGCTCGAGGTCGAGCTCGTAACTGCAACCGTCGCGCTCCACGGGCGTGATGAACGTCGAGGGGCCGTTGATCACCGCGCAGTCCGTGCCCACCCAGCTGCCGGTGACGAAACGGCTCTGGCAATCGAGCTCGTACTCGAGCACCACAGCAACCGCGCCCTGCGTCGCCACCACCCAGTGGTTCGACTTCCGATGCTCGACGGCGAGCGCCACGCCGGCATTCGTGTGCGCCGAGATGCGCTGGATGTCGCGCGCGTAATCGCCCAGCGCGTAGTAGCCCGGCGACCAGGCCGGCAGCATCAGCTCGAGGCTCGCGCGACCCGCGCACGGGATGCGCGCCTCGATCTGCGCCTGGTGCGTCTCGGGCGCCGGCGCTCGCAGCGTGTAGACGATCGGATCGGATGTGGCGAGTGCGAGAAGGAGATGCAGGAGCATGCGCTCCCCATCCTATGGGTTGCACGGCGGCGCGCGAAGGCGGAGACTCCGCGCATGCGCACCCCGACGATCGTCGTCCATCGTCCCGGAGGTCCCGAAGAGCTGCGCCTCGAGCAGCGCGAGCTGCCTCCGCCCCCGGCCGGCGAAGTGCGCGTGCGCCAGCTCGCGATCGGGCTCAACTTCATCGACGTCTACTTCCGCACGGGCCTCTACTCGCCGCCGCAGTGGCCCTACGTCCCGGGACTCGAGGGCGCGGGCGTCGTGACCGAGCTCGGGCCGCAGGTGCACCAGATCGAGGTCGGCACGCGCGTCGCCTACGCGACGCGCCCGATGGGCGCCTACGCGCGCGAGCGCAACCTGCCCGCCGGCCGGCTCGTGCGCATCCCCGCCGGGATCGGCGACGAGCTCGCGGCCGCACTGCTCTTCAAGGGCCTGACGGCCGAGTACCTCGTGCGGCGCGTGGTCACGCCCGAGCCGGGCGACTGGGTGCTGGTGCACTCGGCCGCGGGCGGCGTCGGTTCGCTGCTCGTGCAGTGGGCGAAGCACCTCGGCCTGCGCGTGATCGGCACGGTCTCGAGCGAGGAGAAGGCCGAGGCGGCGCGCGCCGACGGCGCCGAGGAGGTCGTCGTCACGACGCGCGAGGACTTCGTCGAGCGCGTGCAGCGCGTCACCGCGCGCGAGGGCTGCGCCGCGGTCTACGACGCGGTCGGCAAGGACACCTTCCTGCGCTCGATCGAGTGCGTGCGCCGGCGCGGGACGCTGGCGAGCTACGGCCAGTCCTCGGGCGTCATCCCGCCCTTCGACATCCAGCTGCTCTCGAACAACTCGATCTTCCTCACGCGCCCGAGCCTGTTCCACTACACGGCCGGGAACGCCGAGTACCAGGGCGCGGCCGCGGAGGTGCTGCGCCTGGCGAGCGAGGACGTCCTCAAGTGCCGCATCGGTCAGACGTTCCTGCTGGCCGATGCCGCGCACGCGCACGCCGAGCTCGAGGCGCGCCGCACGAGCGGCTCGACGCTCCTGATCCCCTGATCAGCCGTCCGGATCGGCCAGTGCGCAGGCGCGCACGGCGCGCTGGCCTTCGGCCTCGTCGACGAGCGTGAGCTTCGAGGCGAAGGTCCAGTAGCCCATCTCGCCCTCCTGTCGCACGAAGAGCAGACTGCCGGCACTGGCGCGGAAAGCCAGCTGCATGTCGGGATCGCCGCGCGACTCGAGCGTGTGCGAACCCGGGGTCACCCAGCCGAAGAGATAGTCGCCGCCGCCGGTGCGACCGAAGGGATGCCCGTCGAGCACGAGCTCGAGTTCCAGCGAGCCCCCGCGCGCGCCCTCGCGGTACACGTACAGGCCGCACAGGTCCGGGCGCGTCTCGAAGGACTTGGCGCGCGCGTCGTCCTCGGCGCTGGCCAGCGGGACGTGCGTGCAGGCGCTGGCGAGGAAGGCCAGCGCCAGCGCGCAGAGGAAGCGCGGGCTCAGGGCGGCGACTCCGCGAGCTCGCACTCGAGCACGCCGGCCTTGCCGCCGTTCAGTCCCATCAGGTGCAGCTGGCAGCCGGCCGACATGAAGCCCCACTTCACCTCCTGCCAGACGAAGAGCAGCTCGCCGCCCCTGGCGTCGAGCGTCAGCTGCGAGTCGTGCTCGGCCTTCGAGAGCAGCTTGTGCTCGCCCGGCTCGAGCCAGGTGAACAGGTAGGTCTGCGCCCCGGTCGCACCGAGCGACTTGCCGTCGAGCATGACTTGCATGCTCACCGCTCCGCCGAGCGACTCGTTGCGGTAGACGTAAAGGCCGCACTTGTCCGGCAGCGTCTCGAAGGTCTTCGCCTTCTTGTCGGCCTCCACGCTGGCCCTGGGAACGGAAGTACAGGAGCTCACGACGAGCGCGAGCAGGATGGCGAGGGACTTCATGATGGTCTCCACTGCGGCGGGATGCCGCGGCGCGCATTGTCGCTTTCGCTCCCGGCTGCCGCAATCCGGCGCAGAGACTATCCTGGCGCAGAGATCCATGCCCCGCCGCACGCTCGCCATCGTCGCGCTCGCGCTGCTCGCCTGGCTTTTCGTACGAGCCCGGCCGCCAGACGGATCCACGCCCGCACCGCCCGTTGCGCCGGACTCGCTCGCGCACCCGGCGCCAGGCCTGGAGTCCGAGCCCGCCGCGGTCGAGGCGCCGCAATCGCCGCCCGGCCGTTCGCATCCCGACGGGGCGCTCTTCGAGCCGCTGCCCGAGGACCCGAGCGGGATCCTCGTGCACCTGCGCGACGCGGCGACGCATGCGCCCGTGCTCGGCGCCGAGGTGTTCGTCTGCGAAGAGCAGCGCTGGGACTGGTCCTCACTCGCCTACGACTCCGACGCGCCCTGGCCCGACGTCGAGGCCGAGCTGCGCGCGCGCGGCCGGCGCATCGAGAGCGACACGCAGGGCAACCTGCAGCTCCCGATCCCGTCCGCGTGGCTGGCCGTGATGGCGCGCAAGGACGAGCGCTTCGGCGCGCTCACGCTCGGCTTCGAGAACGCGCCCGAGGCGCAGCTCGACCTGTACGCGAGCAGCCCCTGCTCCGTGCGCATCCGCGACGCTGCGGGCCGGCCCGTCGCAGGCGAGCAGCTCGTGCTCGCGACCCAAAACGGGAACGCATTCTGGCGCGGCGCGAGCGACGCGACTGGAACCGCGCGCGTCCCGAACCTCGGCTGGCGGATCGCCGACGGCTCCGGCGACAGCGAGACCTGGTTCGCGATGGCCAACGACGCCTGCGCCGCGGCGCCGATCCGCTGGTTCGCCAGAGCCGAGCCGGCGCCCTCCGCATTCGAGCTCGTCGTCGGGGACGCGCAGCGCGTGCGCCTGCACGTCGTCGCCAGCGACGGGACGCGCGTCCCCATCGACGGGCACGTGGGCGTGTCGCCGCGCAGCACGTCGGGGAGCACCTCGGTGCTGCGCCTGCCGCGGCGCACGAACCCGCAACTGCCCCTCGCGCGCGGCGAGGCGCTCATCGCGCGCGGCGAACCGGGCGGCTGGCTCGATCTCGAGGTCGGCCTCGCCGGCAGCGTGAGCTTCGAGGCTGCGCTGCGCGTGCCCGCGCGCGGCGAGGCTGCGGGCGAGCTCACGCTGCGCATGCCCGCGGAGCTGCAGGTCCTGCTGCTGCACCCGACCGACGAGCAGGGCACACCGCTCGCGCGCCAGGAGTTCGAGTGGGTCTCCTGGGGACAGAGGGAGGGCGACGATCGCCAGCTCGACCAGCACATCGACCGCGTGCGGAGCGACGAAACGGGCCTGCTCGCGCTCGCGATCGCGCGCCTGGATTTGCACCCGCAACAGGCCGAAGAACCGGCTGGCCCGCGCAGAGCGTTCGTGCACAGCGGCGCCCTGCGTCTGCACGGCGCGCGCGAGCTCGAGAGCGCGACCTTCCCCTTCGCCGCGCTCGGCGCGGACGCCGTCCACGATCACGGTGCCCTCGCGCTCGCGAGCGCGATGCCGCTCGTGCGCGGCCGCGTCGTCGACGACCGCGGCCAGCCGCTGGCGCAGGTGCGCATCGGACTCGAGCAGCTGCACGTGTGGGACGGCGACCACGAGCTCGAGAGCCTGGCCGGCGTGGAGACGAAGTCGGGCGCGCGCACCGGCGCCGACGGCCGCTTCGTGCTCTACGGCAAGTGCCTCGGCGGTCGCCTGCAGCTCAACCTCACGCGCGAGGGCTACCTCGCGCCGCGCGGCAGCGAGCAGGAGCTGTTCGAGTGCGGGAGTTCGCCCGACCTGCAGCTCGTGCTGCTCCGGCCGGCGGAGCTCGAGACCAGCGTGCGCGTCCCCGCGCGTCTCGATCGCCGGCTGGTCTGGCTCATCGACGACGGGAGCCCGGACCTGCGCATGGAGGAGATCGAGCCGCCTGCGGGCGGCGGCCTGCTGGTGCACGACCATGCGGGTTTCCTGCCCGGGACCTACCGCGTGAGCCTGCGCGAGCTCGACGACAGCACGGCGGCAGCGATCCTGGAGGTGGAGAACGTGCTGCTGCGGCCGGGCGAGCGCACGCTCGACCCGCGCCTCCTGGACGTCGACCTCATGCGCTTCGCGCTGGCCGGGAATGCGCCTCCGCCGGAGTTGCCCGGCGCAGCCGATCGTGCTCGAGATCCGCGACCTCGATGGCCGGCCGCTCTCCGACGGGCGGCTGGTCGAGCGCTTCGGCGACTTCAGCTCGGTGCAGGAGTGGCACGGAGGGCGCGTGCGCATCGAGCCGAACATGCAGCGCGCCTCGCTGACCATCTGGAGTCCGGGCCGGCTGGCCTGGATCGGCGAGTGTCCCGAGCAATCGGGCGAGCTGCGGCTGCAGCCGGCGCCGATGCTCAAGCTGCAGGTGCGCATCCCGCCCGAGCTGCGCCGCGCGGACTGGCACTTCCGCGTCGAGCCGCGCGTGGTGAGCTCCGACCAGCGCCTGTGGGACCTCGCCACGCCGCTCGCGCCCGCGGATGTGGACGCCGATGGATCCGTCGCCTTCGAGATCCCGGGCGAGTTCACGCTCGGGCTGAGCCTGGTCGCGTTCGTGCTCGATCCAAGCGGCACGAGCTACCGCGAGGGCAGCGCTCCCTGCAGCGTGACCTATCTCACGCTGGAGGTCCCGGCCGGCGACGGGCCGCACCCGATCGCGCCCACGCCCGAGGAATGGGCGGCGGCGGAGAAGGCGCTCGCCGGGAAGTGACCGCGGCTGCGGCGCGCCCTAGTGGGCGCGTCATGCGCGGGACCATCCTCCTCGGCGCGCTGCTCGTGCTCGGCACGGCGCTCTGGTTCGTCCAGCGACCGGTCGAGCGCATCGGTTGCGAACGGGTGTCGCAGCTCGAGCCGATTCAGACTGAATCGAGGCGGGATCTGGAGTTCGAAGCAGACGGCCTGTCGGCTCACGCGGCGCGCACGCCCGGCTCGACCGAGGGCGCGCTGCGCTTCGAGGATCTCGAGCCGGAACCCACCGAGCTCGTCGTGCGGCTGGTGACGGGCGAAAACGAAGCGCCCGTGCTCGATGCGGAGATCTTCGCGCTCGAGCCCGGCTACGAAGTGTTCGACGTTGAGACTGAGGCGCGCGCGCGCGGTCGCAGGCTGGAGTGCGACGCGAACGGGCGAGTGTATCTGGGGCTGCCGCGCGCTGAGTTGTTCGTGTGTGCGCGCAAGGGCGAGCTCTTCGGAGGCGCGTGGTTCAGTGCCAGCGACGCGCCCGATGCCAGCCTGAGCCTGATGATCACGCACACCTCCCGCGTGCGAGTCCTCTCCACGGCAGGCGAGGCGCTCGCGGGCATCCCGATCGTGATGGGGAATTCGCGAGGCAGCTCCGGGAACGCGACCACGGGAACGGCGGGGGAGCTGTTGCTGCCCAATGTCGAGTGGCTGATCGAGCACCGGCTCTACGCAAACCCCAGCTGGTTCGTGGGGGTCGATGCGCCGTTCGAGGAACCTCCTCTGCGCTGGTTCGACTCCGGCGCCGCGGCGCCGCTGTGGATCGACCTCACGCTCCCCGCGGCCAGCGCGCTGCGCCTGCGGGTGCTGGCCAGTGACGGCACGCCCGTGCCGGTCAGCGGCGAGGTCAGTCTCTACCTGCTCAACGGAGGCGATCACCGCGCCGCCGCACGCCTGAAGCGCGGGGAGACTACCGCCGTCCCGTTGATCGCCGGCGAGGCGCTGGTTCCGTGCGCCGAGCCGGGAGCATGGCTCGACGCCGACGTGGATCTCGACGGCGACACCGCGATCCACCAGAACCTGCGCGTGCCCGAGACCGGCGCGGCGATCGAGCTGCGGCTTCCGAAGAACCTCCAGGCGCTGCTCTTCTGCGCCTGCGACGAGCGGGGTGTCGCGCTCGCGAGCCGCAAGCTCGAGTGGATCTCCTACTCGCAGGAAGAGGGCGACATCGAGCAGCAGGACACCAGCCACGACTGCGTGCGGACGGACGAGCTCGGCCGTTGCGCGCTGGTCGTCGATCGGCGGGACTTGCAGCCGCCGGAGATCGACCCGGACGAGGACCCTCCCAAGCCGAAGCATTGGCGCGGCATCCTGCGCCTGCGCGAAGGAGCAACCCAGCTCGAAAGCGGGCCGATCGACTTCGGCGACCTCGGGGCCGGGAGTGTCAGGAATCTCGGGCGCGTGCAGCTCGCGGTCGCACAGCCGCTCGTGCGCGGTCACGTGCGCGATGCGGACGGGAAGCCGCTCGCGCGGTCGAGCATCGGCCTCGTCCAGCTGACCTCTCTCGATGGCAAGGAGTACCACATCAATCTCCTCGGGGTCGACGACGTCGAGTCGGAGGAGGACGGCAGCTTCGCGATCTTCGGCACCTGCCCGGGCGGCCGGCTGCGTCTGACGATCGACCGCACGGACTACGACCTGCCGGGCGAGGCGAGCATGCCCGAGTTCGACTGCGGCGCGAGCCCTGACCTGGAGGTCGTGCTCGCGCGAACCGGCACGCTGTGCACGAGCGTTCTCGCAGATGCCGCCCTGAGCCAGTGGTACCGGTGGGAGCTCGAGGATGCGAACGGTGAACAGCACGAGCATCTCTCGGCCGATAACGGTCCCGGCGAAATCCCGAGAGAGTTCCGGTCGCTGCGGCCGGGGCGCGTGCGGGTCCGTCTCGTCCGCAGCGATACGCCGCAGCCGCCGATCGTTGAGTTCGACGACGTCATCATCCAATCCGGAAGATGCACATTCGACCCGCGGCTCCTGCGCGTGCCGATCCACGTGCCCCCGGGATCCGCGGCGGTGCTCGTGCGCACACCGGAGCCGCCCCCGATCCCGTTGCACATCGTCGATGAGCAGGGAGGCAGGATCGAAACCGGCTTGCTGATCACGTTCACCCACTGCGGCTCGCACCAGACCGAGTTCCGCGGCGGGCGTGTCGATCTGCGCGCTTGCCAGGAGAGCAGCACGATCGGCCTGTGGGCTCCGGGACATATGTACTGGGAAGGCCCGTGCCCCGAACGCGAGCGCGAGATGGTGCTGGAGCCGGCGCTGCGCGTGCGACTGCACGTCGACGAGCCCGAGGAGCTGCGCCGCGCGGGGATCCGCCTGCTCATGGACAGCGGCTTCCCCAAGGTTTGCCTCCAGAACCTCGCCGGTTCGGCCGAACTCGATCCGCAGGGCGACGTGCAGATCGAGTGCCCGCTCCCATGCCGCATGTGGATCGGCTTGCGCGGGATGGTGCTCGACAAGTCGGGAGCGCTGCGCGGCGCGCAAGTCGAGCTCGAGACCGAGGAGGACCTTTTCGTCGACGTCACGGACGAGCCGCTCGAGCAGCGATTCGAGCTGAAAATCCGCGCCGAGGAGTGGGCGGCTCTCGCCAGGGCGCTGGGTGTCGGCCGCTGAGGTCCCGCGCTGATATTCGGTCCGCGTGACGCCGGCCTGCCGCGCTGAAACAGGTGACCGGGGTGCGCTAGACTCCTAGGTGTCGCCATGCGCCGAAGGCTCCACCTGCTGCTGTCGCTGTCGATCGCCGCGCTGGCGTACATGGCTTGGCGCAGCGCCGGGCAGGTGAATGGGCCCGGTGCGGTGAGGGGCGAGCTCACGCAGACGCCAAGCGCAGACGAGCCCGGCGCTCTCGACGATCATGCCCAGGCCGCCGGCTCGCGCGCGGAGCCGGCTCCCGCGCTGCGCTTCGAGCCGCTGCCCGAGGAATCGTGCGAGATCCTCGTGCACATCGTCGATGGGATCACTGAGCAGCCGATCCTCGGCGCCGAGGTCTTCGTGCTCGACGTCGACGAGTGGGACTGGCCGCTCGGCGGGTTGCGCACCGAAGAGATGCATCCCGATGCGGAGGCCGAGCTGCGCGCGCGTGGCAGGCGCATCGAGAGCGACGCGATGGGCGAGCTGCACTTGCCGATCCCGCGCGCATGGCTGGCGGTCATGGCTCGTAAGGACGGGCTCTTCGGAGAGTGTTCGGTCGCATTCGAGAACTCCCCGGAGACCACGCTGAGCCTGTACTCTTCGCGTCCCTGCGTCGTGCGGACACTCGATCGCGCCGGTCGTGGCGTCGCGGGCGTGACGGTCGTGCTGCGCAGGGGAAATGGCGGCGGATTCTGGCTGGGTCGCAGCGACTCGGACGGCGGGGCGCGCATCCCCAACCTCGGCTGGCTCGTGCAGGAACACTGCCCCGAGGAGCAGGCATGGTCCGCATCGCTGTCCGATGCCTGCTTCGACGCGCCCGTGCGCTGGTTCCTGGTCGGCGAGCCGCTGCCTGCGGCGATCGAGCTCACGATCCCTGATGCGCAACGCCTCGAGCTCGAGCTGGAGACGAGCGACGGCGCACGCGCGCCGATCGGCGGCTGCGTTCACGTCTCGATCCGAAGCGCCCCGGGAAGCGTTTCGGTGCTGCGCATTCCGCGCTTCACTGATCCCTATCTCCCGCTCGTCAAGGGCCGGGCTGTGCTCGCGCGCGCCGAGCCCGATAGCTGGCTCGAGTGCGACGTCTGGCTGCCCGGCGAGGAGACGTTCAGCGGCTCGGTGCACGTCCCGGAGGCGGGCGCCGCTGCAGGTCAGGCGACGCTGCGGATCCCGGCGTACCTGCAGATCGTTCTCGCGCGTCCCGCCGACGCGAGCGGCGCGCCGCTCGCGAACCGTGAGTTCGAGTGGGTTTCCTGGGCGCAGGCGCCGAAGGACGACCTCGAGCAGGACCAGCACAAGGACAACGTGCGCAGCGACGCGCAGGGACGGATCGTTTTCGCGATCGGGCGAGCGGACCTCTTCCCGAACGAGCCCGAGGATCAAGACGAGCCGGCGCCGGAGCGTGCCTGGCGCGGCGTGCTGCGCCTGCGCGAGCCCGGGCAGGAGCTCGAGAGTGCGCCGATCCTCTTCCGCGCGCTCGGTCCCGGCGCCACTCGCTACCTCGGCGTGCTGCAGCTCGTCCCGGCGACGCCGATCGTGCGCGGGCGCGTGCTCGACGAGCTCGGCCGTCCGCTGGCGCACGTCGACGTGGGCATCGAGCAGCTGCGCAGCGTCGACGGAAAGGTCAAGCGCGAGAGCCTCGCCGGACTCGAGACCTACGGCCAGACGCGCACCGGCGCCGATGGTGCGTTCGCGATCTACGGCAGTTGCCCGGGCGGCTCGCTGACACTGCGCCTCGGCCGCGTGGGCTACCGGCTGCCGCGCGAGTCGCCCGAGGTCCGCTTCGAGTGCGGCAGCAGCCCCGACCTGACGCTCACGCTCGTGCGCTCTGGCGCCGTGCACATCAGCGCGCGCACGCCGCGCAGGCTGGCGCACGATGTGAGGTGGGTGCTCGACGACGGCGTCGAGGAGCAGCGGCACGAGTTGCAGAGGGAACAGGGCATGGGCCTGCTCGAGTGCGAGTTCGAGGACGTCCGGCCGGGGAAGTGCCGCGTGCGCCTCGAGAGCGACTTCACGGACGAAGAGGCAATCCTAGTCGTGGAGGACGTGATCGTGCGGCCTGCCGAGCGGACCCTCGACCCGCGTCTCTGCGAGGTCGACCTCTCGCGCTTTGCCGTCCAGACGGAGGAGCCGTTCCCGGCAACACGCCCGCAAGAACCGATCGTGCTGCAGATCGTCGATCGCGACGGGCGTTCAATCCCGGAGGGGCGCCTCTTCGACGAGTACGGCGGCCACCGTTCTGACTCGGCATGGCGCGGCGGCCGCGTACGCATCGAAGGCAACCGCAGGGAAGCGCACTTCACGATCTGGAGCCCTGGCTTCTGCGCCTGGAGCGGTGAGTGCCCCGAGCGATCGGGTGAGCTGCGGCTCGAGCCTGCCTGGCGCATCGGGTTCGAATTCCAGGTCCCCGAGGCCCTGCGCAGGCCCGACAGGCTGGTCCAGCTCTTGCCCAGAGTGATCACGAGCGATTTCGGCTCGTCGGAAGTGCTCAACCGGATGGCGCCGGCCGTGGTCGGGAGCGACGGGCGCGTCAACTTCGAGGTCCCGGGCCCGTGCTACCTCGGCTTCGTGGTGCAGCTCGTTGCGCTTGATCGCTCGGGCACGGCGTTCCGCGAGGGAATCGAGCCGCAGGTAGTGGACGACTTCTCGATGCAGATCCCGCCAGGCGACAACTCCTACGAGATAGATGTCGACTCCGAGCGCTGGGCCGCAGCGGAGAAGGCTCTGTGCGGCGGGCACTGAGCGCCTCGCCGTCTATACTCTGTCCGCGTGACACCACACCTCGCCTACGTCGAGCACAACCTGCCTGCCTCAACGCCGGAGGAGCGCTTCGCGCTCGCGCGCGCGCACTCGCTCGAGCTCGAGATCGCGCACAAGGACGACGACCGCGCCGCACGCGCACGCGACGCGGGCCTCGCGATCGCGACGCTGCAAGCCTGGCGCCTGCACGAGGTGCACCCGATCCATCCCGACAAGAAGGTGCGCGGCGAGGCCTATGAGCATCTGCGGCGCACGATCGAGCTCGCGGCGAAGCTCGGCGTGCCGCGCGTGATCGCGGTCGCGGGCTACGGGCAGGAGATCTGCGCCGATCCGTTCGAGGAAGCGCGCGCGTTCTTCCGCTTCCTCGCGCCGGTCGCGCGCGACAACAAGGTGCGCGTGCTACTCGAGCCGCTCAGCCCTTTGCGCTGCGCCGCGCTGACGGCGCCGATGGTGCTGGCGCGGCTGCTGGAGGAGATCGGGAGCCCGGATGTGTTCGGTTCGGCGATCGACACGGGGCACGTGATCGACTCGGGCCGCGAGGTGGACGAGTACCTCGAGCGCTGGCCGCGAGCGGTCGAGGAGCTGCAGCTGAAGGGCAAGGGCTCGTCGCCGCCGGAGCACGATGTGCCGCTGGCGAGGTGGTTGCGCAAGCTGAAGGCCGTGCCGGATGTCGTGTGCGTCGAGCACCGGCTGCCGATCGAGGCCGAGGAGCTCGGGAAGCTGCTCGAGCATCTGCGCGGGGAGCTACGCGCATTCGCTAGGTCCGTCTGACGTACGGGGCGGGGGAGCGAAGAGTGGAATTCCAAGAGTTCGTCCGAACCCTGGCGGACCACTCTGGGTTGGGTGCGCGCGTGAAGCACGGCGTGCAGAGACTTGGGGTAGTGGAGAGACTCGGGCAACTCGTCCCGGGAGCGCTGTTCGTGCTCGCCTCCGCTCCGAGGGTGTCCGCCCAATCAAGTGTCGCGGTGGAGGCGAAGCGCGATCCTCCCGATGGCCTGGGCTACCCACCTTGCCCGCTCAATGACGTCGACGGCGATGGGTGCGCTGACTTCGCGATCGACGACGGCTGCGACATCGCGTGGGTTATCTCGGGCAAGACGGCGAAGGTTCTCGCGACCGTTCAGGCTCTCGACGTACGAGGGACTGATGCGGTGCGGCAGGTGCAACTCGTTCGCACTCCGCGGTGACCTCGACGGCGACGGTCGTTGGGACCTGCTTGACCTCGGGAACGGCCAGCATCAACCGAGGATCGCCCGATCTGGGCGAGATCTGCACGCCCTGGGGCGGGAGTTCGGGATGTCCTGGGATGGTCCCTGGAATCGAATGGAGCGACCGGGGATCGGCGATTGGGATGGCGATGGAACTCCCGACGTGATCACGCGATTCGCGCCGGGCGAGGCGAGCCAGGCTTCAAGGTGCTCTCGGGCAAGACGGCCGAAGCGGATCGGCTTCTTCGACGGACCGGAGTTCGCGCACAAGAGATGTCTGTGCTGCGGCGACTACAACCACGACGGCAAGAGTGAGGCACTCGTTGCCGACGGCGCAGGCTGGAGCGCATTCCTCCTCGGGCAGGGCCTCGAGGAGCCGCTCGCGACGCTGCAGGATGATGGCGAGCCGCCCGAAGCAGGACTCGAGGAGGAGATGAGTTGCGCCGCGGCGTTCGTCCCCGACATGGACGGCGACAAGCGCGACGACATCGTGTTCGTGCGACCGGCAGTTCGAGATGTGGACTGACGTCGACGCCTTGCAGCAAGTGGCACGCAGCGCACCCGAGCGCCGGCAAGGCAGTCATCCGCTCCAGCAGTACCGGGCAAGCTCCTGAAGACACTTGACGCAACGCTAGCCATGTCCGAGTGCGACGGGGCGGCAGTCGCATCCCTCTCGGACGTCGATCGCGATGGAGTGCCGGATTTCGCCGTCGGCTTCGATCGTTGGTGGGGCGATGGGCGAGTCGTGGTGTACTCGGGCCGGACGGGATCCGTGATTCGTGAGCACGCTGGAGACGCCGCAGAATCTCTGTGAGTACTGCAGCTTCGGCGCCACGGTCGCCGGCATGGGGGATGCCGATGGCGATGGTGTCGGCGACTACCTCGTCGGCTCCACGGGCGGCGTGGATCATGCAGGTCCTGGATGCGTGACGCTCTACTCTGGAGCCGACGGGCACATCTTGCACGTGATCTGGAAACGCGACCTCGTCAAGAAGTAGC
This sequence comes from uncultured Planctomycetota bacterium, assembly GCA_963829015.1. Taxonomy (GTDB): domain Bacteria; phylum Planctomycetota; class UBA1135; order UBA1135; genus JADJLZ01. The sequence goes on from CAWHGR010000005.1 coordinate 77,029, forward strand.
CGTTCCACGCGACGGCGCGCTCGCTACGCTATCCGGCGATGAGCCAGGCCGCCGACCTCTACTCCGCCGTCGAGCCCTTCCCGGAGCGCTTCAACCTCTGCGACTACTACCTCGAGCGCAACCTGCGCGAGGGGCGGGACGTTCAAGGTCGCGATCCGCTGCGGCGACGCGACGCGCACCTACGCGCAGATCTCCGATCGCGCGGCGCGGCTCGCGGCGGCGCTGCGGCGCGCTCGGCGTGCGGCCCGAGGAGCGCGTGCTGATCGTGCTGCCGGACGTGCCTCGAGTTCGCGGACGCGTGGTTCGGCGTCGCTGCGCGCGGGCGGCGTGTTCGCGATGGTCAACCCGCTGCTGCACAAGGACGCGTTCGCGGGCTACCTCGCGTACACGAAGGCGCGCGTCGTGATCACGCACACGGACGTGCTGCCCGAGATCGGGCCGGCGATCCGCGCGAGCCGCTTGTGCAAGCACGCGCTCGTCGTCGGGCCGGATGCGGGCGGCTTCACGGCCTTCGAGGACGCGCTCGCGGCCGAGGATCCGCGCTCGACGATGGCGGAGATGGAGCCGAACGGGCCCGACGATCTCGCGGGGTGGCTCTTCACCTCGGGCTCGACGGGCACGCCGAAGGCCTGCGTGCACACGCACGCCGACTTCGCGTTCAACACGGAGACGTACGCGCTGCGCGTCGCGGGCTACCGCGAGAGCGACGTGTGCCTGTCGGTGCCCAAGCTCTTCTTCGGCTACGCGACGGGCACGAACCTGATGTTCCCGTTCCGCGTCGGCGCGAGCGTCGTGCTCTTCCCCGGGCGCGCGACGGCGGACGAGCTCTTCGACCAGATCGCGCGGCACAAGCCGACGTTCCTGACGCACGTGCCGACGATGATCAACAACATGCTGCGCTCGCCGCGCATGGAGACGGCCGATCTCTCGAGCCTGCGCGTGTGCCTCTCGGCGGGCGAGGCGCTGCCGGCGAAGCTCTACGAGGAGTGGAAGGCGCGCACCGGCGTCGAGATCCTCGACGGCATCGGCTCGGCCGAGATGTTCCACATCTACATCTCGAACTACCCGGGCGACGTGAAGCTCGGCTCGCTCGGCAAGATCGTGCCCGGCTACGAGGCCGAGATCGTCGTCGCCCGAGGGCAAGCCCGTCGGCGTCGGCGAGCCCGGGAAGCTGCGCATCCGCGGCGGATCGACGGCGCTGTGCTACTGGGGCGACAAGCCGAAGTCGCGCGCGACCTTCCAGGGCGAGTGGTGCACGACCGCCGACATCTTCCGGCGCGACAGGGACGGCTACTACTTCTACGAGGGTCGCGACGACGACCTCTTGAAGGTCAGCGGCATCTGGGTCTCGCCGCTCGAGATCGAGAACGTGCTGCTCGACCATCCCGCGGTGGCGGAGGTGTGCGTGGTGGGGCAGGAGGACGAGGAGCAGCTCGTCAAGCCCTTCGCCTTCGTCGTCGTGCGCGCGGGCGTGAAGGGCTGCGACGAGCTCGCGGCGCAGCTCAAGGCGCACGTGAAGTCGAAGCTCGCGCCCTACAAGTACCCGCGCTGGTTCGAGTGGCGCGACGTCGCTGCCGAAGAACGACCGCGGCAAGGTCGCGCGCAAGGATCTGAAGCAGGAGCTGGAGGCGCGCAAGGCATGAACACTCCAGCCCGCCTGAGTTGTTCGCGGACACTCCAGCCCGCCTGAGTTGTTCGCGATAGGGGGACAGGCCGGCGGGCCTCATTCTCCTGCACAGACGCGCCCTACTGCCGACATCCGCAGCCGGGAACGGTATATAGGAACCCATGACGAGTCGAACTCAGCAAACGCAGGCCCTGCTCGGCGCCCTGCTGCTCCTCACGGCCGGCGCCTGTTCCAAGAAGGACGAGCAGATGGCGAAGGCTGACCCCAAGGCCCCCAGCAGCGAGATCACCTCCGAGCTCAAGAAGGGCCAGGGCATCGACCTCGTCTTCGCGATCAAGCAGCAGGACATCGTCGCCGACGGCTCGCGCATCCTGCAGGTGCGCGGCACGCACAACGGCGTCGAGGTCGGCCTGATCGTCGTGCTCGGGCCGAAGTGGGAGTCGGTAGCCCCGGACCCCAAGTCGAAGTTCGTCTTCCACACGGGCACGGTCGAGTACCGCACGATCGGCGATCCGAGCACCACGCTGCTCGAGGTGCTCGACGACCTGTACGCCACCGGCGTGCATCCGCACGGCATGCGCAGCGAGACGAAGTTCGCCGGCACCTCGCTCGAGGGCGATCCGGCGGATCTCGCGAAGGGCGAGGTGCGGCTCAAGCTGAGCTTCGAGTCGAGCGATCCCGCGCGGCAGGCGGAGCTGTACACGAAGATCGACCTGCCCAACCACGCGCTGCGGATCTGCGAGAAGGACCAGGGCTACCGCAAGGCCGTGGTCCAGGCGCTCGCGAAGGAGTGAGCGCTTCGGCGCCGCTCAGCGCCGGAACGTGACGTACTGCACCGAGTCCAGCAGCGTGCCGTCCTTCCAGACGCTCTGGCGCAGCACGGCCTCGCGCTCGTAGCCGGCCTTCTCGAGCACGCGCATCGAGGCGGGGTTCCACTCGAAGACCGCGGCGTGGATGCGCACCAGCTCGGGGAAGGCGTCGAAGGCGTAGGCCGTGATGCCGCGCACGGCCTGCGGTCGCGATGCCGCGGCCCCAGAACGGCTCGGCCACGAAGTAGCCGATCTCGGCCGAGCGCCGGTAGACGTCGTCGAGCGGGATCACGGCGATCGAGCCGGCCAGTTCGGCCTGGTGCTCGATGGCGAAGAAGCGCACGGGCTCGATGCCGATGTGCTTGGAGAGCCAGTCGATCGCATCGAGCTCGCCGTAGGGGTGCGGGAAGGCGTCGCGCAGGTTGCGCCAGATCCTGCGGTTGTTGGCGTGGCGCACGAGCGCCTGCTCGTCGCTCATGCGCCAGGGGCGCAGCGTGCACAGGCCGAGGCGGATCTCCATCGTCGGCCGGGCATCCTATCGCGCACACGTTGGCGCTACGATGGCGCGGCCGATGACCGACCTCGCCAAGCTCAGCTCGCCCGAGGCGCGCGCGTTCTTCCAGGCGCGCACGATCGCGATCCTGCCCTGCGGCGCGACGGAGCCGCACGGTCCGCACCTGCCGGTGGACACGGATGTGACGATCGCGGTCGCGCACGCGCGGCGCGCGGCCGAGAAGCTCGAGGCGCTCGGGGTGCAGGCACTGGTGCTGCCGCCGATCGCCTACGGGATCACCAACTGGACGCAGGGCTTCCCCGGGCGGCTCTCGATCCGCAGCGGGACGCTCTTCGCGCTGGTCGAGGACCTGCTCTCGGCGCTGGAGTTCGAGGGCATCCGCCAGCTCGTCCTCGTCAACGCGCACCTCGAGCCCGAGAACGTGCGCACGCTGCGCAACGCGCTGCTCGACCGCGCCGAGCGCCACAAGGACCGCGTGCACGCCGTCTTCGCCGACGTCACGCGGCGCAAGTTCGCCGAGAAGCTCGGCCAGGAGTTCCAGAGCGGCGACTGCCACGCGGGGAGCTACGAGACGAGCCTGGTGCTCGCGGCGGACCCCGATTCCGTGCGCGAGCACGCCGAGCTGCCCAAGCCGTGCGCATCGACCTGATCGGGAAGTCCAAGGCCGGCGTGACGAGCTTCCTCGCGGCCGGCGCGCAAGGAGGCCTATTGCGGCGATCCGGCCGCGGCCAGCGCGGAAGAGGGCCGTGCGCTGCTTCGAGGTGCTCGCCGACGAGGTCGTGCTGCTCGCGCGAGCGAGCTGGCCGGATCTGTTCGGGTGCTAGGGGATACCCATGACGCCGATTCTCTCTCGTTGGCTGCGAGCGCTCTTCGGTTCTGGCGGATCGAACGAAGCCCACTCCCGCCCGTTGAAACCGCCCCCGGAGATCACTGCGGACCCCGAGGCGGAGGGTTGGCATGATTTCGTCTTCACGACCACAAGCCCCTCCGAACACGGCGACGGGGAGCTCGCGTTGTCGGCTTTCGGAACCCATCACGGTCTCGAGGTCGGCCTGCGGATCGTGATCGGGAGCGATTGGCAGGCTGTGCCGATCGGCGAGGGTCTTCCGGGCAGGTTCTTCCAGAAGGGAACCATCCGGTTCGAGTCGCTGGATGCACGCAGCGACGCGCTCCTGACTGCGATCGACGCAGAGTACGGGACCGGTCTCCGGCCGCGGCGGTTCCGGGCCGCGATCCCCTTCAACGGGATCGCGCTCGAGGGGCATCCGCGGCAGCTCTCGGCGGGACGTGTGAGCATCAAGCTCTTCTACGAAGCACAAGCACCCGAGGGGTACGCCGAGCTGTTCGTGAACGTCGACCTGCCGAATGCCCGCATCGAGGTCCGCGAGAAGGACGAGGCCTACCGCGCAGCGATCGTGCGGGCCCTTCGGCAGGAGTGAGCGGGCGCGTCGACGCCTGCGGCTGCCCGATAGGTGAAAAAGAGGACTGGCACCGTACACTCGGATTCGATGGCAGCCTTCACGACCACCGTCCAGGTCCGCTTCGGCCACGTCGATCCGGCGGGGATCGTCTACTTCCCGCGCATCTACGACTACATCCACGAGGTCTTCGAGGAGGTCTGGGAGCGACACGTCGACGAGCGCTACTACAAGATCCTGAGCGTGGACCGCGTCGGCTTCCCGCTCGTGCACTCGGAAGTCGACTTCAAGAGCCCGCTGCGCTTCGGCGACCGCGCCCGTGTGCGCGTGACCTGCTACCAGCTGGGCAAGAGCTCGCTCGGGCTGCGCTACCTCTTCGACGTCGACGGGCGCGAGTGCGTCGACGCGCGCATGGTCACGGCCTGCGTGAACCTCGCCAGCTCGAAGAGCTTCGAGCTGCCGGCGCGCTACCGCGCGGCCTTCGAGAAGATCCGGGAGGACGCGTGAGGATCCGCGACGTCATCAACCGCGGCTGGCCGGTGTTCAGCTTCGAGTTCTTCCCGCCCAAGACCGACGAGGGCGCCAAGGGCCTGATGCACGCGGTCGAGGACCTGAACGAGGTCTGGAAGCCCGACTTCGTCTCGGTCACCTACGGCGCCGGCGGCAGCACGCGCGAGCGCACGATCGAGATGGTCATGCGCCTGCAGAGCGAGCGCGGCATCCGCACGATGGCGCACCTGACCTGCGTCGGCATCGACGCAGGAGGAGCTGCGCGGCATCGTCGACCGACTGGTCGACAGCGGGATCAACAACATCCTCGCGCTGCGCGGCGATCCGCCGAACGAGGCCGGGCCGTTCCAGCCGGTCGAGGGCGGCTTCGCGCACGCCACCGAGCTGATCGCCTTCCTGGCCGCGCACTGGCACGTCGACATCGGCGGCGCGTGCTACCCCGAAGGCCACGTCGAGTCGCGCTCGCGCGACGACGACCTGCGCTGGGCGCGCATGAAGGTCGAGAAGGGCGCCTCGTTCCTGATCACGCAGCTGTTCTTCGACAACAAGCACTACTTCGACTTCGTCGCGCGCCTGCGCGCCGAGGGCATCCGCGTGCCGGTCCTCCCGGGCATCATGCCGATCACCAACGTCGCGCAGGTCGAGCGCTTCACGAAGCTGTGCGGCGCGCTCGATCCCGCCCGAGCTCGCCGCGCGCCTGCGCGCGCGTCAAGGACGACCCGGCGCTGGTGATGGCGACCGGCATCGAGCACGCGATCAAGCAGTGCCGCAACCTGCTCGAGCGCGGCGCGCCGGGGCTGCACTTCTACACGCTCAACAAGAGCTACGCGACGCGCTGCGTGCTGGCCGCCGTGCGCAAGGACTGAGGCGCGCATGAGCCGCAAGATCCGCTGGTCGCTGCGCATCCTGGGCTGGCTGCTGGTCGCGATCGCGCTGGCGCCGCGCTGGAGCAGCGTCGACCAGGGCCCGGGCACCGACAGCTCGCTCGTGCTCGGGATCCCCGAATCGCCGCTGTACGTCCGGGACCGGACCGTGATCCACGCGGGTGTCGCGAACCTGCCCGCGGAGGAGCAGGTCAAGAACCACGCGCACTTCCAGGTCGCTTCCTGGTCGATGCTGGCGCTGATCGTCGGCGCGCTGCTGGTCAGCGCCTCGAATCGCCGGCAGCGGCCTGGCTGAGTGCGCGTCCGGGGCGCGCGCCGGTCGTGCGGCCGTCCGCGATCACCGCCACGCCGTTGACCAGCACGTGCACGAAGCCGCTGGCGAGGTGCTGCGGATCCTCGAAGCTCGACTCGTCCTTCAGGTGCTCGGCGTCGAAGGCGACGAGATCCGCCTTCAGCCCCTGTGCGATGCGCCCGCGGTCGGAGAGGCGCAATTGCGCGGCCGGCATGCCGCTCATCTTGTGCACGGCGGTCGGCAGGTCGAGCACGCGCTCTTCGCGCACGTACTTCTGCAGCACGCGCGCGAACGTGCCGTAGCTGCGCGGGTGCGGCTTCTTCTCGAGCGCCTTGCCGCGCGGAGCCATCGCGTAGCCGTCGGAGCCGACCATCACCAGCGGATGCTTGAGCACGCGCACGACGTTCTCCTCGCTCATCGCGTGGCCGATGAAGCTGACCCCGGTGCGGCCCTCCTCGAGCAGCTGCAGCAGCGCTTCGGCGCCTTCGACGCCGCGCGCCTTGGCGATCGAAGCCAGATCCTGCCCGACCACGCTCTTGTCCGCCGATTCGGTCGAAGTGATCACGATCAGCTCGTAGCCGCCCGGGTCGCTCGCGATGCGCGGGCCGAGCTCGGCGCGAATGCGGTCGCGCTGCGCGCGGTCGGCAAGGCGCGCGAGGATCGCGCCCGTTCCGCCGACGCGCGTCTCGTCCGAGAGGAAGATCGTCAGGCCGGTCGAATACGCCGTGTAGGGATAGACGTCGGCCAGCACGTCGAGGCCCGCCGCGCGCGCCTGCTCGATGGCCTCGATCGCGGCGCCCTGCTTGGCCCAGTTCGGCCTGCCGGCCGCCTTCAGGTGGCTGATCTCGACGCGCGCGCCGCTCTCGCGGCCGATGCGCAACGCTTCGGCTATCGACTCGAGCAGGCCGGCCTCCTCGTTGCGGATGTGCGAGGCGTAGAGCTTGCCGCGCCGGCCGACCACCTTGGCGAGCGCGATCAGCTCCTCCGTGCTCGTGTAGCGCCCGGGCGTGTACTCGAGTCCGCTCGAGAGTCCGGCCGCGCCCTGCTCGAGGCCCTCTTCGAGCATGCGCAGGACGCGCGCGAGCTCGTCGGGCGAAAGCGGCCGGTTCTCGAGCCCCGCGACGGCGCGGCGCAGCGTGCCCTGGCCGAGCAGCAGCACCTGGTTGGTCGCGACGCCGTGCGTCTCGAGCGCGCGGAAGTAGGCCTTCACGTCGCTCCAGCGCTCGCCCGGCGCCGCCGATCCGCCGCAGTTGCCCGTGACCTCGGTCGTGACGCCCTGGTAGACGCGGCTCTCGTCGTCGGGGTAGTCGAAGATGTCGCCGTCGGAATGCGTGTGGATGTCGATGAAGCCCGGAGCGAGGCACAGCCCGCGCGCGTCGATCACGCTGCGCGCCTGCTCGGGATCGATCTTTCCGAGCGCGGCGATCGCGTCGCCCAGGATGCCGACGTCGGCGAGCCGCTCGGGCCCGCCCGTGCCGTCGAACACGCGCCCGCCGCGGATCACGCAGTCGAAAGCCGGCAGCTGCTTCGTGCGCGGCAGCGCGCAGGCGGCCACGCTGCTGCCCGCGACCGCGAGGAAGGTGCGGCGTTTCACCGGGGCTCCAGTTCGACGCCCAGCCCGGGCGCATCCGTCAGGCGCATGACGCCCTCCTCGATCGTGAAGCCGCCGCGCGCCGGGTCGCGCGCGAGGTCGAGGTGTCCGTCGAGGTCGAGGTACTTCGTCGCGCGACTGGCGAAGGCGGCGTGCAGCGCGGCGGCGATCGAGATGCGGCTCTCGTCGGAGCAGCCCCACATCAGGTCGAGGCCGTACTCCAGCGCGGTGCGGCCGATCTCGAGCGCCGGCGTGACGCCGCCGCACTTCATCAGCTTGATGTTGAAGATGCCGCAACGGCGCGCCGCGCCGTGGCGCAGCGCATCGGCGGGCGAGAGCAGGCTCTCGTCGAGCGCGATCTTCGCGCGCAGCCCGGGCGGCAGCCGGTCGAGCTCTTCCGTCTGCGCCGGCGGCAGCGGCTGTTCGACGAACTCGACGCCCAGCTCGTCCGCGACGGCGAAGAGCCGCGCCAGGTCCGCGAAGCGGTAGCCCTGGTTGGCGTCGATGCGCAGGCGCATCTGCGCGCCGAAGCGCTCGCGCAGCTTGCGCAGGCGCTCGAGGTCCTCGTCGAAGGCCAGGCCGATCTTGACCTTGAGGATGCGGAAGCCGCGGCCGCGGTACTCTTCCGCCTCGGCCAGCACCTCCTCGGCCGAGTCCTTGATCCCGATCGTGATCGAGGTCGGGAGTTCCGTGTGCACGCGGCCGAGCTGCTCGACGAGCGGCTTGCCCGCCTGGCGCGCGCGCAGGTCGTGCAGCGCCATGTCGAGCGCCGCGCGCGCGGCGGGGCAGTCGTCGGGAATGTGCTCGACCGCCCCGGCCAGCGCGGCGCGACAGGCCTCGAAGCTCTCGCCGGTCACCTCCTTGATCGGCGAGGCGCAGCCCAGACCCGTGTGCCTGCCCGCGCGGACGCGCACGAAGTCGAGCTCGACCGCCTCGATCCTCTCGTAGGCCACCGTGTACGGCCGCGTCAGCGGCACGTGCTCGGTCCAGGTCTCGTACGAGTCCAGCTTCATCTCGGCAGCCGGTCCACGATGCGGCCGACGCCTTCGCTGAGCGGCTCCACGACCGGCAGGCCGAGCTCGGCCTCGAGCGCGCGCGCGGCCCCGGGTGCGAGGCCCTCCGTGTTCAGCGTCACGCCCAGCACCTCGGCCTGGTAGTGGCGCAGGAGCTCGATCTCGTCGGAGAGCGGCGGGATCCGGCAGCCGAGCTCCTCCGTGCCGTCGTAGCAGCGCCGCGCGGGCGCGTGCTGCAGCACGACCCAGCGCGCGCCGGCCGAAAGCAGGAGCTCCGCGCCGCAGGGCCCCGAGGGATTGCGCAGCGCCGACTGGCCCTCGAGAAACACGACCTGCGGCTGTTCCTCGCGCACGCACTCGAGCAGCGCGCGCTCGAGCTCGCCCGCGACGAAATCGTTGGGCGTCGCGTCGAGCACGAAGCCGTGCCTGGCGCCCTGCAGCCAGCCGGTCTGGCCGGTGTAGATCATCTCGGCGCGCAAGCCGCGCGCGCGGCACTCGGCGACGAGCAGCTGCGCCGTCGTGCGCTTGCCGAGCGCGCAGTCGGTGCCCAGCACGGCCACGCGCGGCAGCTCGAGCTGCAGTGCCGCGCCGGTCCAGAAGGCGAGCTCGCGCACCGGCCGCGGCCTGCGGATGTCGACGATGCGCGCGCCGCTGCGCGCGACCGCGGCGGCGATGCGCGCGTCGTCGGAGACGAGCTCGTGCAGCCCGTTGGCGATCGACAGTCCGGCCTCGGCCGCCTCGCGCAGCGTGGCGCGCAGCGGCTCGGGCAGCCGCCCGCCGTGCGTCGCGACGCCGACCACGCACCACTGCGGGCGTTCGGGGAGGCGCGCCAGCGCGTCGGCCAGCGAGGCGCAGACCGGGATCCCGCGCTTGCGGCCGTCGAGCAGCTCGCCCGCGTCCGCGCCGGCGCAGCTGGAGTCGATCACGCCCGTGATCCGCCAGCGCGCGGGACCGCGCACGAGCCCGTGCGCCGTCTTGGCCTCGCCGCTCTGGTAGTGGCCCTCGGCCAGCACGATTGCACACTCGGGCATGGAGGGAGCGTAACGAGCGGCTGCGATGCGTCAATCCGCGAGCCGTGTAGCGGCAGATTCGGCCGCGCAGTACGCTGCCCGCCATGACGCAACCCAGATTCGTTCCCTTGATCCTCGTGGCCGGAGCGGCGCTCGCCTGCCGCGCGAGCGACGAGAAGACGCAACCGGCAGCGCAACCCGCGGGCCAGCCGGCAGAGCAGACGCTGGCGATGCCTGCGATGCCGATCCTCCCGCCTGCCGCGGCGCCGGCAGCGAAGCCCGAGGCGCCCGCGGGCGACGCGCGTGCGGAGCGCATGCAAGCGATCCAGAACGAGTATCGCGATGCGCAGCAGAACTACTACACGGCCTTCCGCAAGGCGCTGGGCGAGAACCAGAACCCGACTGCGGAAGAGCTGCAGAAGATCCGCAGCGAGCTGAAGCCTCCGGATCCCAAGGACTACACCGCGCGAGCACACCAGCTCGTCGACGAGGACCCGACCGACATCACGGCCTTCCACGCGCTGGCCTGGCTGCTCGACAACGAGCAGGAAGTGCAAGTGGACGAGGCCAACGGGACGGCGACGATCGGCCCGGGCCGCGGTCGGACCGGCATCGTCGCGCTGCTCGAGAAGCACCACATGGAGCGCGTCGAGATGGGCGAACTGTGCAGTCGCCTCTCCCAGTTCGCGCAGCCGCTGCTGACGAAGCTGGTCGCGAACTCGCCGCATGCCGAAGTGCGCGGCCAGGCCTGCTATGCGCTGGCCGAGGGCTTGAAGCAGGACATCGAGACCGCCGAGTACCTCAAGAAGGCGGAGCCGAAGGACCTCGAGGACGCGAAATCATGGCTGGGCGCCGAGAAGCTGGCCGCGCTGCAGACGCTCGACGTCGAGCAGACGCAGAAGGAGCTGGAGCAGAGCTACGAGCGCGTCGTGAAGGAGTTCGGCGACGTCAAGGTGGACGCGGGCACGAAGCGCGAGTCCACGCTCGGCAAGCAGGCCGGCGCGGCGCTGCACGAGATACGCGACCTCGCGCTGGGCAAGACGACCCCCGAGATCGAAGGCGTGGACCTCGACAGCGTGGCGTTCAAGCTCAGCGACTACCGCGGCAAGGTGGTGCTGCTCGACTTCTGGGGCAACTGGTGAGGCCCTTGCCGGGCCATGTTCCCGCACGAGCGGTCGCTCGTGGAGAAGTACAAGAACCAGCCCTTCGCGATCGTCGGCATCAACAGCGACACGGACCTCGACAAGCTCAAGCCGGTGCGCGAGAAGGAGAACATCAGCTGGCGCTCGTTCTGGAACGGTCCTGAAGGGACCGGCGGGCCGATCTCCACCGCCTGGAACGTGCACGGCTGGCCGACGCTCTACATCCTCGATGCCCAGGGCACGATCCGCTGCAAGATGGTCGGCGGGAACGAGGAGCTGATCGACGCCACGCTCGAGAAATTGCTGGCCGAACTGCAGAAGCCCGCCGGCACGCAGCGCTAGCAAGAACGAACCGCAGACCCCCGACGAACGGAATCCACCTCATGCGAGTCCTATCCCTGTCCCTGGTCCTGCTGGCGGCGCTGCCTTGCGCCTGCAGCGCACCCGATCCCGCGCCCGAGCGCGCGCCCGCCAAGCCGGTCGCGGCCAAGCCCGCCGAACCGCAGAAGGAGACGCAGGCGATGGCCGCGGTGCCCATGCGCGCGGCTGGTGCCGGTGCGCAGCCGGCGGCGCAGCCCGCAGCGCAGCCCGACCCGCGCGCCGAGCGGCTCGCCGCGCTTTCGAAGGAGTACCAGGAAGCGCTGGACGCCTACTACAAGGCCTTCGACGCGGCGCTGGGGGACAACAAGAATCCCACCCCCGAGGATTTGCAGAAGATCCAGGAGACGGTCAAGGAGCCCGACGTCAAGGTCTACATCGCGCGCGCGCAGCAGCTGCTCGACGAGGACAAGACCGACCTCACGGCCTTCAAGTCCCTCCAGTGGATGATGTACAACGACCGCGACCCGGAGTCGACGAAGACGGCTGTCGCGCTGCTCGAGAAGTTCCACATGGACCGCCCCGAGATGGGCGACATGTGCCAGTTCCTGGCGCAGAGCAACCGCGAACTGCTCGAGAAGCTGCTGGCCAAGTCGCCGCACGTCGGAGTTCGCGGCCAGGCCTGCTACGCAATGGCCGAGGGGCTCAAGAACGACATCCAGATGGCGGATTACGTCCGCAGCGCAAAGCCCGAGGACCTCGAGGGCATGAAGACCTGGCTGGGAGCCGACAAGTTCGCGGCGCTCGGGACGCTCGACGTCGATGCGACGCAGAAGCAGATCGAGAAGATCTACGACCGCGTCGTGGCCGAGTTCAGCGACGTCAAGGTCAACGTGGGCACGAAGCGCGAGACCACGCTCGGCAAGCAGGCCGGCGCCGCGCTGTACGAGACGCGCAACCTCGTCGTGGGCAAGCCCGCGCCGGAGATCGAAGGCGCCGACCTCGACAGCGTGGCGTTCAAGCTCAGCGACTACCGCGGCAAGGTGGTGCTGCTCGACTTCTGGGGCAACTGGTGAGGCCCTTGCCGGGCCATGTTCCCGCACGAGCGGTCGCTCGTGGAGAAGTACAAGAACGAACCCTTCGCCATCGTCGGAATCAACAGCGACGCGGACCTCGAGAAGCTCAAGCCCGTGCGCGAGAAGGAGAACATCAGCTGGCGCTCGTTCTGGAACGGTCCTGAAGGGACCGGCGGGCCGATCTCCACCGCCTGGAACGTGCACGGCTGGCCGACGCTCTACATCCTCGATGCCCAGGGCACGATCCGCTGCAAGATGGTCGGCGGAAACGAAGAGCTGATCGACAAGACACTCGAGGAGCTGCTGGCCGAGCTGAAGCAGCCGGTTGGCAGCGCGAAGTGAAGTAGCGCGAGACTTTTTCAGTTCGGGGGCCGCGGCGGTCGAACAGCACCGCATGCGGCCCCCTTCCCTTGCGCGGCTCCTGGCCCCGCTGGCCCTGCTGCTCGCCTGCGCCTGCTCTTCGCGCCCCGACACCTCGGTGGGCGCGCGCGCGCCGGAGATCGCCGGCCGCGACCTCGACGGCGTCGCGTTCAAGTTGAGCGACTACCGCGGCAAGGTGGTGCTGCTCGACTTCTGGGGCAACTGGTGACCTCCCTGCCGGGCCATGTACCCGCACGAGCGGTCGCTCGTGGAGAAGTACGAGGACGCGCCCTTCGCGATCGTGGGCGTCAACAGCGACCGGGACCTCGGACAGCTCGCTGCCGTGCGCGAGGCGCAGCACCTCAGCTGGCGCTCGTTCTGGGACGGCGCTGACGGACGCTCGGGCCCGATCGCCGACGCGTGGGACGTGCGCGGCTGGCCGACGGTCTACCTGATCGATGCCAAGGGCGTCATCCGCTACCAGTCGCTGGGAGCGAACGAGGCCGCGATCGACAAGACGATCGAGGAGCTGCTGGCCGAGCTGGAATAGGCCTGGATCCCCGGCGCGACTGCTTTGTTTCAGTTTCCGGGCCCCGGCGGCCGATGCGTACCCGCGATGCGTCCCGGATCGATCTGGCGGGGGCTGGCGCTGTTCGGGCTGCTCCTGCCGCTCGTCTGGGCCGGGTCGGCCTGCTCCACGCGCTCGAAGGGACCGCCGCTGCCCAACACTTCGGTCGGCGCGGTCGCGCCCGAGATCGAGGCCAACGATCTCGACGGCCAGCCGCTCAAGCTCAGCGACGCGCGCGGCAAGGTCGTGCTGCTCGTCTTCTGGGGCGACTGGTGGGGCCCGTGCCGGGCGATGTACACGCACCAGCGCACGCTGCTGGAGAAGTACGGCGAGCAGCCCTTCGAGATCGTGGGCGTGAACAGCGACACGCAGCTCGAGCGCCTGAAGCTCGTGATGGAACACCAGAAGATCGGCTGGCGCTCGTTCTGGAACGGGCCCAAGGGCCCTGCGGGTCCGATCTCCAAGACCTGGGGCGTCGATGCCTGGCCGACGATCTGCGTGCTCGATTCGAAGGGCGTGATCCGCTACCGCGCGACGGGCGCGGACGTCGACGCGATGGAGAAGACGATCGAACGCCTGCTGGCCGAGCTCGAGACGCCGGTGGGCGACGCGAGGTAGGGCGGGCGGATCGCGTGCTGAGGATTTCTCCGGGTCGGCGGCGCAACCTGCGCTGCACTCGAGCGTCTTGTAGGATGGAGGCAACCCTCGAGGCGACCCGTGGTAGGACGAGCAGACGATGCGGAGTTGAAGCGCGCGCTCAGCGCAAAGAGCCTGAAGTGCCGATTCTCCGAGGCCGGCCCGAAGGTCGTCGACATCCGGCACCTGGCCTACCTCGACGGCCTCGGCGACGAGGCGCTCAAGGTGTTCGTGATCCTCTCCGATGACACGAAGCCGGCGCAGCTGGATTGGGACAACCTTGGCCCGATTCGTGAGGCGATCCACGAAGCGGTCCGCACGGCCCGGGACGAGCGCTATCCCTACGTGCGTTTCCTGACCCGCCAGGAGTACAGGCAAACACAGCGGTGACCCTCGTGCCCGGGGCCTCGTCGTACCACCGGCAGTTGATCGACCAGGCGCTTGCACTTGCACGGCGCGAGCCCGGCAAACCGCGGCAGGCCAGCCTTCGACGCGCCGTCAGTGCGGCCTACTATGCGGTCTTCCATTGGCTCGTGGAGGAAACGAGCACGTGGCTCCTGGGTCGCGGAGCGGATCAACGGCGATTCCGCCACGCGCTTGCACGCACCTTCAGCCATGCGGAGATGGCGCAGGCGTGCAGGTGCTTTCAGGCGGGGTTCGGAGGGCTGCCCGTGCACCTGCAGCAGCTCATTCCAGGACGAGCCGTACACCCTGGAGTGGCCGGGATGGCGGCGGCTTTCGTCGACCTTCAGGAGGCGCGCCACGGTGCAGACTACGACCTGTCGAAGAGACTCTCGCGCACGGACGCCCTCACGTTGGTGGATCTCGCCGATCGCTCGATGACGAGTTGGCCGCGGGGCGATCCGTCGGCGACCTGTCTGCTGCTGGCGTTGCACTCGGGTGCGCGAATGAAGCGCGCCTGACTGGCCGCTACTGCAGGATCGGCAAGCTCTGATGCGCCTTGATCGCCAGGCGCTGCGCGACCTTGCCGGCGATCTCGCGGAAGCGCGCCGCGATCAGCGAGTCGGGGCTCGAGACGAGCACCGGGTCGCCCGCATCGCCGCCGACGCGCACGGACGGGTTGAGCGGCACGCTGCCGAGCAGCGGGAAGCCGTGGCGCTTGGCGAGGCGTTCGGCGCCGCCCTTGCCGAAGACGTCGACCACCGTCGCGAAGCGGCCCTCCGAATCGGTCGTCAGCACGGCCTCGATGCCGCCGGTCGCCAGGCGCACCTGGGTGCCGGGCTTGGCGCCCGCGATCATGCCCTCGATCGCGAAGCCGGCCATGTTCTCGACGATGCCCAGGATGTCGACGTTGACCTGCTTGAACATCGCGATCGCCTTGCCCACGTCGAAAGTCGAGACGGCTTGCGGCGTCGTCACCAGCACCGCGCCCGAGAGCGGCACGATCTGCGCCAGCGAGAGCTGCGCGTCGCCGGTGCCGGGCGGCATGTCGACCAGCAGGTAGTCGAGCGGGCCCCACTCGACGTCGGCCAGGAACTGCTCGATCAGCTTGTGCACCATCGGCCCGCGCCAGATGACCGGCTTCTCCTCGTCCAGCAGGTAGCCGATCGACATGGTCTTCACGCCGTGGCGCACCTTGGGCTGCAGCTTGCCGGCCTGGCCGTCGGGCGCGCCCGAGAGGCCCATCATCATCGGGATGTCCGGGCCGTAGACGTCGCAGTCGAGCAGGCCGACGCGCGCGCCCGTCGCGGCCAGCGCGCAGGCGAGGTTGACCGAGACGGTGCTCTTGCCCACGCCGCCCTTGCCGCTCGAGACGGCCAGGATGTGCTTGATGTCCTTGCCGAAGTTGCGCGGGGCCTGGTTGCCGACGACGACCGCGGTCATCTCGACCAGCACCTGCGTGACGCCCGGCAGCTTGCGCAGCAGCTCCTCGGCGTGGCGCTTCATCACGTCCTTCACCGGGCAGGCGGGCGTCGTGAGGTTGATCGTCACCTTGACGGCGCCGTCGCAGATCGTGTGCTGCGTGACGAAGCCCAGCGAGACGATGTCCTTGTGCAGATCGGGGTCCTCGATCTGGCGGAGGGCGTCGAGGATGTCTTCCTTGGTCGTCGTCTTGGCCACGGGCAGGAGTCTCGGCAGGGGTGCGGATCGGGAAACGGGGCGGACTACTCTAGTTCTCCTGCGGCTCCCGGCAAGGGCAGGCCCGGCGACTCAGGAGAGCCTGCTCCGGACGCGCCTCCAGAGGTTCGCTCCGGCCTGCGCGATCGCGTGCGCGGCGGGCGAGTGCGCGTCGTCCAGCACCAGCGGCGTTCCGCGCTGGCCGAGCTCGCGCAGCCGAGGGTCGAAGGGGATCCGGCCCAGCAGCGTCGCTCCGCGCGGGCCGCGCGGGGCCGCAGCGTCGTGCGCGAAGGTCTCGATCCGCCCGAGGATCGGCACTGCGCTCTCGAAGGCCCACTCCTCGCCCTCGCGCGCGACCAGCACCAGCCCGTCGATGCCGAGCGCCTCGAGCCACTCCTCGTTCGTCTGCGCGCCGGGTGCGAGGTCGACCAGCAGCAGCTCGCGCCGGCCGAAGTCGATCTCGGTCTCGAAGAGGCGCGCGAGCTCCTGTTCGAGCAGCTCGCCGCCGACGCCCGCGAGACCGCGCTGTTCGAGCGCGCGGCCGAGCGAGAAGCACGCGAGCTCGCCGTGCTGGACGCGTCGCCCAGCCGTGCCGAGCGCATCGGGCGCTCCCAGGTCGGCATCGAGCAGCGCGACGGAGTGCCCGCGCGCCGCGAACCACGCGGCGAGCTCGACGACCAGCGCCGTCTTGCCGACGCCCGCTCGCGTGCTCGCGAAGCCCAGCGTGTGCTCGATCGAAGGGAAGGCCATGTGCGGAGACTAGCGAGGCTCATGCAACACGGCGACCCGGTAATACGGTGCCAGTCCAATTCTTCCCGGGTTTCCTCTCGCCGCGCAGCAGTTGCATGGTGCGCTCCGGAAACCCGACAAGAATTGGACTGGCACCGTATTACCGAGTCGCCGTATCGTCGAGCTCCATGAGCTCCCCCGCGAAGCTCGCCGTGTGCCTCGTCTCCGGCGGCATGGACTCGGCCGTCGCGCTGGCCGAGGCGCGCGCGCAGGGCTTCGAGTGCCACGCACTGTCCTTCGACTACGGCCAGCGCCACAAGGTCGAACTCGACGCCGCGGCGCGCGTGGCGAGCGCCCTCGGCGCGGTCGAGCAGCGCGTCGTGCGCGTGGACCTCTCCGCTCTCGGCGGCTCGGCGCTGACCGACGCGATCGCGGTGCCCAAGGACCGCTGCGAGGCGGAGATCGGCCGCGGCGTGCCCGCGACGTACGTGCCCGCGCGCAACACGGTCTTTCTCGCCGTGGCGCTGGGCTGGGCCGAGGTGCTCGGCGCACGCGACCTCTTCGTGGGCGTCAACGCGCTCGACTACTCCGGCTATCCCGACTGCCGGCCGGAGTTCCTGCGCGCCTTCGAGGAGCTCGCGCGCGTGGCCACCGCGGCCGGCACGGAGGAGAGCGCGCGTTTCCGCGTGCACGCGCCGCTGCTCGAACTCTCCAAGGCCGCGATCGTGCGCCGCGGGATCGAGCTCGGAATCGACTTCGGCCTGACGCACAGCTGCTACGACCCGCTCGTGCGCGGAACGGATGTGCTCGCCTGCGGTCGCTGCGACGCCTGCCTGCTGCGCAAGAAGGGCTTCAGCGAGGCGAAGATCGCGGACCCGACGCGCTACGGGTGAAGCGAACACCGAACACCTCAGCCCGCCTGAGTTTTTCGCGCACGCTCCGCGGGGGCATGCGGCGACCAAGCGGTAGGGAGCAGCGCGAAAAACTCAGGCGGGCTGAAGTGTTCGCCCAGGAAGAAGTCCGCCCCGCCCACGTCCAGAGAGGCCCGTCCACCGGATCTCACTCCATGAGGCTTCCCATGAACACCTTCCTGACCGTCTTCCTGGCCGCGCTCTCGAGCTGTCTCCTCGGCCCTGCGCCCGCGCCGGCCGCGCAGAAGCTCAACGCGCCTTCCGAGTACTTCCCCGCGCCGCAGAAGGGCATCTCGCTGCAGGTCAGCGCCGAGAAGATCCCGCGCCTCTCCGACCTCCTGGGCGAGTTCTCGCGCGCGACCGGCATGACGGTCGTCTCCGACGAGCCGACGCGTCGCATGCTCGAGTCGAGCTGCGGCCTGAACCAGGACGTCGAGGTCCCGGCCGCGCAGGTCTACGGCTTCACCGAGAGCGTGCTCTCGTACCACGGCTTCCTGCTCTACCACCTGCGCTCCGAATCGCCGCGCCTGCTCGGCGTGACGCATCCGCGCGCCCTGAACGATGCTTCCGGCCCGATCAAGCCGGTCTACGTCGCGCTCGAGTCGCTGGGCGCCTGGAAGGACCATCCCGCCTTCCTGGTGCAGACGATGCTGACGCTCGACAACGTCGACGTGCGTACGCTCTCGAACAGCATGCGCGCGGTGCTCGGCGACGGGCGCACGCAGCAGCTCGTTCCGCTGGGGAACTCGAACTCGCTCCTGATCACCGCGCCCGCCTCGATGGCGACGAACATCGTCGACATGTTCTCGCGCGCCGACGAGCAGTCCGCGCGGGTCCTCAAGGCGAGCCAGTCCGGAAAGCCGGCCGAGCAGCCCACTCCGCCGAAGTAGGTCCGGCCCGACATTGCGCGCCCGCCGAAGTAGGTCCAGCCCGACATTGCGCGCCTCGCCGAAGTAGGTTCGGCCCGACATTGCAGTCGGCTTCGCCGAGGAGCTAGTCTCTGCCTCCGTGCTGACGCTCCTGCTCGCCACGCTGCTCGGCCTCGCCCAGGCGCCCGCCCAGGACGAGGCCGCGCGCACGCTGGCGCTCTTGCGCACGCCCGAGCACGCGCTGCAGCTCTCCGGCAAGCACGCGCAGCTCGTGCTGCCGCTGCTGCAGTCCTACACGGATCTCATGGGCTGGAAGCTCGTGCTCGAGCCCGGGCTCGAGGCGGCGCTGGCCAAGGCCGAGACGGGCCTCTTCGTGCCGCTCGAGATCGCGCGCGACGGCGTCCACCCCTTCGTCCAGCACCTCGCGCGCGCGTGCGGGCTGTGCTTCCGCTTCGACCCGCAGGCGGCCGATCCGCAGCTGCAGGTCGAGCGCATCGAGAGCGAGCGCGGCCGCAAGGCCTTCGATGCGCCGATCCGCATCCCGCCCGAGCTTCTGCCGGCCTGGTCGAGCCATCCGGCCTTCGTGCTCTCGGTCGAACTCGCGCACGCGAGCGAAGGCAGCGCGGAGCTCTGCCTCAGGCTGCGCGCGCTGCTCTCGAACTGCGCCTCGCGCACCGACCTGAGGTGCGCGGAATCGGGCGCGCTGCGTCTGACCGGCAGCGCGGCGATCCTGGAGTTCGTGGTGGCTGCGCTGCACGACGGGCCGGGGCTGGCGCAAAGCCTCGAGAAGGCGACCTTCCCGCCCGATCCGAACACTCCGGAGGGCAAGGCCGCGACCGTGCTGCCCGCGAGCCTCCTGTCCGCCTTCCCGAAACAGGAGGCGCCACTGCTGCTGCACGCGGACGACTCGCGACCGAACGAGCTCGAGATCGCGCACGCCTACGCGCGCTGGGCCGGGCGGCCGCTGCTCTTCCTGGGCGAGGACACGCGCGCGACGCTCGGCAAGGGCCCGGGTGCCGCGGATACGCCCAAGTCGGTACCGCCCGCCTGGGCGCACGAGTTCGTCTCGGGCCTGCTCGCCGACGCGGGCTGCGCGCTCGCTCCGCTCCCGGCGCAGCACCCGGTGCTGTGGACGATCGAGAAGCACCCGCAGGACAAGTCGGTCGCGCTCGATCCGGCCAGCGTGCCGACGATCACGCTCGACGAGCTCGCGGCCGTCGCGCACATCGCAGCCACGCGTTTCCAGGCCTTCGTGCGCGTGCCGAAGCTCGACGCGGAGCAGGTCCGGCGCATCGGCGAGCTCGATTCGCCCGACGACCAGGCCCCGTTCTGGATCACGCAGCTCGACGACCCGCAGGTGTTCAGCGTGATCGGCACCCCGCGCGCGATCACCAGCGCGGTGCTGGGGCTGCGGCTGCTCCTGACGCAGACGAAGCCGCGCTGAGATCGAGCCGTTCGGTGTAACCGCGAGCGCGCTCGCGGTGTAATGGCGCCGGGAGATGCGCTCATGATTCCCGTTCGATCGGCTCTTGCGTTCCTGCTCGTCGCCTTGGGGAGTTGCGGTACCCGCGAGGGACCGCCCGATTCAGCAGCTGCCTCGCAGACAGGCATCGAGCTGTTCGTCGATCCGGCCAGGAGCCTGTACCTGGAGCCGGACATGCCGCTCGGCGAGCTGCTCGAGCGCTACACGCAGCGCATGGGCTGGACGCTGCTCGTGCCCGAGGCTGCGCGCGAGAAGCTCGCCCAGCGGCACTGCGGCTTCGCGGAGCGGCTCGAAGTCCCGTTCGGGAGCGTGCATGGCTTCGTCGAGTCGCTGGTGCGTGCGAACGGGCTGCTCTTGCGCTTCGAGCACACGGCGGTCCCCGTCGTGCTGCAGGTGGTCGATCCCGAGGACAAGGCGCAGGGTGATACGCCTGAGCACCGCGTGCTGGTGCCGCTCTCCGAGGTGCCGCGCTGGGCAGCGCACCCGGCGCACATGATCACGACCCAGGTTCCACTGCCCACCGGCGATGCCGAGGTGTTCGTTCGCAATCTGCGGGCGATCTTCGGCGACGCCGCACGCGGACAGGTGATCAAGACGGGCGATGCGAACTCGGTGCTCTTCTCGGGCACGGGCGCGGAGGTCGCGCGTCTCGTGCGGGTACTGGGCGAGGCCACCAGGGGGCCCGCTCAGCCGGAGGTCTCGTCTCTTGCACCCGCGGAGCGCGCCTCGTGCATCGATCTTCTCCACGTTCCGTCCAGGGGTCTGCACCTCGAGCGGCCCGAGCAGGGCGAGCTCAAGCTCAAGGACCTCGTCGAACAGTACACGCAGTTGATGGGCTGGCACCTGCTCACGGGGCCGGACACGAAGAACCAGCTGCGCGTGCTGAACTGCGGCATCACGCTGCCCGTCGAGATCCCCGCGGAGAACGTGCATGCGTTCGTCGAGGGAATCCTGTGCGCGAACGAGTTCGTGCTGCGCTTCGCGCACGCCAGGGAACCGGTCGTGCTCGAGATCCAGAGCAGGAACACGGCCGGTCCCGAGAATCCGC
Source organism: uncultured Planctomycetota bacterium (assembly GCA_963829015.1). GTDB lineage: Bacteria > Planctomycetota > UBA1135 > UBA1135 > JADJLZ01. Next base: position 97,916 of record CAWHGR010000005.1, read on the forward strand.
GCCGGAATGCGGTCTTCGTGCCCGCCACCGAGCTGCCGCGCTGGGCCGCGCATCCAGCCTTCCTCGTCAGCACCGTCCTCGATCTGCCCGGGGTCGACGTGCACACGCTCTCGAACAGCCTGCGCCAGATGTTCAGCGACCAGCAGACGCAGCAGCTCATCCCCGTCGGGAGCACGAGCCTGCTCGTGACGGGCTATGGATCCGAAGTCGGCGGGCTGGCGACGCTGTTGCGAGCGTTGGCGGACGCTGCGAATGGAGTTCACGCGCCTGCGCCTCCCGCGCCCGCCGCAGCGCGGCTGCTGGAGCTCTTCGTCCCGCCCCCGCGGCCGCTGAGGATCGAGAAGCCCGACTACGGCGAGCCCACGCTCCAGTCGCTGGTGGACGCGTACGCGGGACTCATGGGCTGGCAACTGATCGAAGGCCCCGACACGCGCAACCAGCTGCGCACGCTCAGGTGCGGGTTCAACCCGCCGGTGGAGGTCGCGCCGGACCACGTGCACGCCTTCGTCGAATCGGTGTTGAAGGCGAACGACTTCGTGCTCGGCTTCGCCCACGCCAAAGATCCCGTGCTTCTAAGCGTCACGAGCACGAACGTCGCGGGCAGAGGCAATCCGCGTGCGGACGCGCCATTCGTACCGGCAGCCGAGCTCCCGCAATGGACTGCGCACCCGGACTTCCTCATCACGACCTGCGTGGATCTCCCGGGAGTCGATGTGCGCACGCTCTCGAACAGCATGCGGCAGATGTTCAGCGACCAGCAGACGCAGCAGATCATCCCCGTCGGCAACACGGACGGGCTGATCGTCACGGGCTTCGGGTCCGATGTGGCCGACATCACGACAATGCTGCGCTCGCTCTCGGATGCGGCGGCCGGCGTGCATGTCGCGCTGCCGCCGATCCCGCGTGCGGCATCGGGTATCGACCTCTTCGTCACGCCGCCGAAGGGCCTGCACCTCGAGAAGCCCGAGCGCAACGAGCTCAAGCTGATCGAGCTGTTCGACCAGTACTGCCAGCTCATGGGTTGGCGCATCCTCACGGACGCGGATACTCACAATCAGCTCATCACCCTCGGCTGCAAGCTCTCGCTGCCGCTCGACGTTCCGCCGGAGAACGTGCACACCTTCGTCGAGAGCGTCGCGCGCGCGAACGACCTCGTGCTCACGTTCGCGCACATGCGCGAACCGGTCCTGCTGGCCATTGCGAGTACGAACGTTGCCGGCAAGGGCAATCCGCGCAAGGACGCGACCATGGTGCCGGCCAGCGAGCTCTCGCGCTGGGCCGCGCATCCGGACTTCCTGATCACGACCACCGTCGACCTGCCGGGAATCGACGTGCGGACGCTCTCGAACAGTCTGCGCCAGATGTTCAGCGACCAGCAAACGCAGCAGGTCATCCCCTTGGGCAATTCGGATGGTCTGATACTGACCGGCTTCGCCAACGACATCGCGACGCTCGCATCCTCGCTCTGCGAGCTCAGCCGCGGTGGTGCCGGACTGCAGGCACCGGCTCTCCCGGCTCCGCCCGCGGCCGACCGCGCGCGACTCTTCCCGCTGGGCGAGGGCGGCTTCGCCATCCCGGCGCCCGACGGGAAGGAGGCGACGCCGATCGACGTGCTCGAGGAGTTCGTGCGTTGGACGAAGCGTCCGCTCGAGATCAGCGACGATGCGCGCAAGGCGCTCGCCGCGGGCGAACGCAAGTTTGCGGAGCCGCGAACGATTGCGGCGCAGCTCGCGTATCCATACGTCGGTCTGCTGCTCGAACGCGCGCGCTGCACGCTCTCGCCCGTGCCGCCGGCCGCGCCCGAGAAGTGGGTGGTCGACGTGCCGCGCAAGGCGAAGGGGTTCGTGACGCCCGAGCTGCCGACGATAGCTTTCGAGGATCTCGGCGCGTGGAGCGCCTTCTGCGCGACGCCGTTCCGCACGTTCCTGAAGTTGCCCGCGGGCGCGGATTCGAAGCTGGTCGATGGCATCCTGAAGGCAGTCACCTCGGGCGGGGTGGGCTGTCGCGTCGATCTCGCCGGCAACGGTTCGTTGCAGCTGTGCGGCACGCCGCTCGAGATCCAAACCACGGCCTACGCCATCCTCGATGCCTGCGCGCCGGCTCCGACCGGTCGTTGAACGCCTCGGACTTCCGCTCGCGCCGCCCATCGCGCATCCTGTGCGCATGAGCGCACCTCCCCGCACCCTGCACGCTAGCGAGACCCCTGCCGCCGCCGACGATCCGCGCGTGCTCGCCTTCGCGCGCCTCATCGGCGTCGTCGATCGGCTGCGTGGCGAGAACGGCTGTCCCTGGGACAAGAAGCAGACCGTCGCCACGATGGCGAAGTACCTGGTCGAGGAGGCCTACGAGGCGCTCGAGGCGGTCGAGCGCAAGACGGACGCGGACGTGGCCGAGGAATGCGGCGACCTGCTGATGGTGATCGCGCTCGTCGCGCGCATCGCGCAGGAGGAGCAGCGCTTCGACCTGGGCACGATCTCGCACGGCGTCAGCGACAAGCTCGTGCGGCGCCACCCGCACGTCTTCGGCGAGGTGATCGCGAACGACGCCGAGACCGTGCTGGCGAATTGGGAGGCGATCAAGCAGGAGGAGCGCAAGGGGAAGCAGGAGGACGCGAGCGCGCTGGCGGGCGTTCCGCTGGCGCTGCCGGCGCTGCAGCGCGCCGCGCGCATCTCGAGCAAGGCGGTCTCCGCCGGATTCAAGTGGGCCAGCGCCGAGGGCGCGCTGGCGAAGGTGGAGGAGGAGCAGCGCGAGCTGGAGTACGCGCTGGAGGAGAGCGGCCTCTTGCTCGATCCCAAGGCGAAGTGCACGCCGGAGCAGCGCGCGGCGGTCGAGGCGGAGATGGGCGACGTGCTGCTGTCGAGCGCGTTCTTCGCGAGCTACCTGGAACTCGATCCCGAGGCGCTCTGCCGCTCGGCGCTGGTGCGCTTCGAGGGCCGCTTCCGGGCGATGGAGAAGGACCTGCCGGGATCGATGAAGGAACAGTCGCTCTCGGTGCTGATGGCGGCCTGGGAGCGCGCGAAGGTGGCGCAGGGATGAGCGCGAACACTTCAGCCCGCCTGAGTTTTTCGCGCAGCGTCAGGCATTCAGGCGTGCTGGGTTGTTCGCGAAAAACTCAGGCGGGCTGAGTTGTTCGCACTGACCAGGGTGGGCGTTCAGCAGGCAGGTACGACATGACCCAACTCATCGAGACGCGCGGCCTGTACCGCTTCCACGAGCAGGACGGCGCGAAAATCGCCATCCTGCGCGGCGTCGACCTCGCGGTGGGCGAGCGCGAGTTCGTGTGCGTGATGGGGCCGAGCGGCTCGGGCAAGTCGACGCTCCTGCACCTCGTCTCGGGCCTCGACGAGCCGTCGGCGGGCAAGGTGCTGCTCGGCGGAGCGGATCTCTCGGAGCTCTCGGTCGAGCAGCGCACGCTGCGGCGGCGCCAGGCGATCGGCCACGTGTTCCAGTTCTTCAACCTGCTGCCCAACCTCTCGGTGCTCGAGAACGTCGGGCTGCCGCTGGCGATCGCGGGCGGACATCCCGAGCGCGAACGCGGGCGCATCGAGGCGCTGCTCGCGCGCCTCGGACTGGCGAAGCGCGCCGAGGCGCTGCCGCACCAGCTCTCGGGCGGCGAGATGCAGCGCACCTCGATCGCGCGCGCGCTGGTCGGCGGGCAGAAGCTGATCCTGGCCGACGAGCCGACGGGCAATCTCTCGCAGAAGGCGGGCCTGGAGGTGATGCAGCTCTTGCGCAGGGCGGTCGACGAGGACGGGAGGTCGGTGCTGCTCGTGACGCACAACCCGCGCGACGCGTGCTTCGCGGATCGCGTGCTGTTCCTCGTCGACGGCGAGATCGTCAGGGAGCCGGTGCTCGAGGGTCCCGGATTGAAGGTCGAGGACGTGCACGCGGCGCTGGCGAAGCTCGCCATCTGATGGGTCTCGTCCGCACCATCGCCGGCACGAGCCTGCGCAAACGCCCGGGCCGCACGATCTTCTCGATCCTCGGCGTGGGTCTGGGGATCGCGGTCGCGGTGGCGGTCTTCACGCTCGACCACGACACGGTGCTCGGGCTCTCGCTGCCCGGGCTGAACGACTGGAAACCGGCGCTCGAGGTGCAGCCGTCGAAGGATGTCGAGGATCCGCGCGCGGATCTGGCGCACACGCAGGGCGTCGCGGGCGTCTCGGCCATCTTCCAGAACGAGGTCAGCCTGCGCCGCGCCAGCCCGAGCCTCGAGGGCGTCGGCGGCGACAGCGAGCGCGTCAAGCAGAACGAGCCGCCGGGCGAGGAGCGCGTGCGCGCGCGATTGTTCGCGCTCGAGTCGGCCAGCGCGGTCGAACTCGACGCCTATCGCGTGCTCGACGGACGCGGGCTCGATCCGCTGGGGCAGGCGCGCGAGGTGCTGGTCGGGAGCGAGCTCGCCGAGGCGCTGCACGTGGCTCCCGGCGACGCGCTGCTGCTCTCGCGCCCGCCGCGCGCGCCGCGCACGGGCTGCGTCGAGGGTGAGATCCGGCAGCTCGACCCGAACGAGCCGGCCGAGGTGCCGGTCGAGGAGCGCTTCCGCGTCGTCGGCGTGCTCGCGCGCGAGAGGCTCGGCAAGCGCTCGCAGGGCCTGGTCGCGGTGGTCGATTTCCGCTGGGGCCAGGAGCTCTACCGCGGCGCGAGCCTGACGCCGGTCTACTGGGTGCGCCAGGACCCGCGCATCGACGTCGAGCGCCTCAAGGCCAGCCTGGCGCGCAGCTACTCCTACCAGCTCAACAAGAGCGTGCTCGTCGGCGCGGCGGCGCAGGAGCGCGCCTTCCGCAACGGCGTGCGCCTGGCGGGCCTGCTGGCGCTGGTGCTCGGCTTGTACGTGATCTTCCACACGCTCTCGATCGCGCTGGTCGAGCGCGTGCGCGAGATCGCGACGCTGCACGCGCTGGGCACGACGCGCCGGCAGATCACGCGCATCTTCCTGGTCGAGGCCTGCACGATCTCGCTCGCGGCCGCGCTGCTCGGCGTGGTCGGCGGTTTGGGCATCGCGCGCGCGCTGCTGCTCGCGGGCATCACGACACTCGGCTCGGGTCACCGGATCGAGCTCTTCGTCGTGCCCTGGCCGACGGTGCTGGGGCTGGCGGGCATCGGTTTCGGCGTGGCGCTGCTCGGTTCGGTCTACCCGCTGCTGCGCGCGCGGCGTGCGAGCCCCGTCGCGGCGCTGCGCGGCGAGGCGCCGCACGAGCACGCCGGCGTGGCGCGCGGCTTCCATCTCTTCGCCGCGCTGCTGCTCGCGGTGCTCTTGCCTGCGCTGTACTTCGTCGTCGTGCCCGTCGTCGGCGAGGCGCAGGGCGAGCTGATCGGCGCCGTGCTCGCTGCGGTGGGCCTGCTGGCGCTGCTCGTGGTGCTGCCGCTGCTCGTGCCCTCCGTCGTGCGCGCTCTCTCGCGCCTCGTCGCCGCCCCGCTGACGCGCGCCTGGACCTTTTCGGGCCGCATGGCCGCCTTCACGATCCGCGAGAGCGGCTCGCGCATCGCGGTCAGCGCGGCCGCGATCGCGCTGGTCGCCTCGGCCTTCGTCGGTCTGAAGGGCATGACCGCCAGCCTGCGCGGGGAGATCGTCGTCTGGGCCCAGGAGGCGCTGCTCGGCAAGGTCTACCTCGGCCGCGTCCCGCCGACGCCGCTCGCGGTGCTCAGGGAGCACCTGCTGAAGTATCCGGGTGTGGTCGCGATCGAGACCGGCAGCGCGCGCAGCTACGCGCCCTTCCTGCTGCTCGGCATGCGCGCCGAGGAGCTCGCGAAGTACGGCCCGTGCAAGCAGGATCCCGCGCTCGCCGCGCGTCTTTCTCGCGGCGAAGGCGTGATCCTCTCGCGCCAGATCGCGCGCCAGCTCGGCTACAAGACCGGCGACCGCGTGCACGTCTCCAACGCCGCCGGCGCGGTGCAGGAGCTCGAGGTGCTCGCCGTCAGCGATGCCTACGGCTACTTCCCGCACCCCGACGAGCGCCTGTATGGCGTCGTCGGCGACACGTTCAGCAAGCGCGCGTTCTGTCTCGACGTCGAGAACCTGACCGAGTGCGCCGTCGTGCTCGTACCCGGCGCCGATCCGGATGTCGTCAAGGCCGCCGTGCGCGAGATGTACCCCGCGATCGAGATCCTGCGCTACGAGACGGGCCGCGATCTCCTGGCCGTGCACCTCGCGGATCTCACGAAGGACTTCCGCCTCTTCGACCTGATCCTCGGGTTGACAGCGCTGCTCGCCGGTCTCGGCGTGCTCAACGGCCTCCTGCTGAGCGCACTCGAGCGCACGAAAGAGCTCGGCGTGCTCAAGGCCCTCGGCGCCGGCCGCACCCAGATCGCTGGCATGGTCCTGTGCGAGTCGATCGTCGTCGGCGTGATCGGGGGGTTGATCGGGACGGGCCTCGGCGCCGCGCTCACGCCGGTGATCGTGCGCGCGCTCGAGGGCTTGTCGGGACTGGATCTGCCCGAGGAAACCGCCGGGATCTGGCTCGTCTGGGTGCCGCTGGGTTCGGTCGCGCTGGCGCTCGTCGCCGCGCTCGTGCCGATCGTGCGCATGAACCGCTCCGATCCCGTGGCCGCCGTGCGGACGGGCTAGGGAAGGCCCGCGGGATGCGTACTTGCCCCGCGGCGGAGGGTCGCTATACTCCCCGCCCTCACAACGCGGGGACGTAGCTCAATTGGTTAGAGTACCGGACTGTCGATCCGGTGGTTGCGGGTTCGAGTCCCGTCGTCCTCGCCACTCTGCGCCTTGCTGGGCGCCTGAAACCGCGTTGTCGGGGCCGCCGTTGGGGCTTGCGGGGTAAGTGCCTGCACCTCCCTGAGGCCGTCCTGCACGAGAAAGCGGAGAGTGGGACGGAGAGTCATTCGGGCCGTCCGTGCCCGTGGCCTTCGCCTGCTGCGGCGCATCGCCGCCGGGCGCCATGCTCGGCATCGAATCGATTGCCTCCCGCTCGTCGCTGGCGCTGAGGCGCGTGTAGATCCCGACCGTCTCCATGGGTGAGGCGTGCCGCGCCAGAATCTGGACAGCCTTGACGTTCGCGCCCGAGCGCACGAGGTGGGTGATGAACGCCGACCGCAGCGAGTGGACGTCGGCGACGCGCCCGGATTCGTCCGTGTACTTGAGCCCGGCGGCGATGATGTCCTTCTCGAGCCAAATCGTGGCGCTGTGACGGAACGACGTCGGCAGCCCGAGCAGGGAGGCCGTGGGGAGCTTGCTGAGCGTGTAGGGCGCGAGGTCGCGCGCAAGCGCGGCGTGGAGCGGAAGGCGGGCTTCTCTGCGGTTCTTCGAGACGCTCGCCCGGATCGTCAGGATCGGGCCGCTCGGCGCGTCCAAGTCGAGGTCGCCAACCCTTAACGAAACGATCTCGCCGATGCGCAGGCCGGCCTCACAGCCCAGCCGCCAAGCCATTGCACGCGTCGGACCAATCACGCTCCGGATCGTCGGGCCGTCGTGTGTCCTCTGGATGAGTAGGCGCAGCTCCTCCGGGCGGAGGGCTCGGCGGATGTGCCGCGGGTCCAGGCGCGCGTTGAGGGGCTTCAGGATGGCCAGGGGGTCCGAGACGAGAAGGCCACGTTCCACCGCCCAGCGTGCGAACTCGCGGCATGCCTGCAGTCGGTGGTTTGACTCGCGTGTCGAGATGCTCGTGCGGACAGGGCGGCCGGGCTTCCGCTTCACCTTCTCGCCGCTCTCCGGCTCGGGGTTGCTCTCCTTCTCCCTTCGCATCTCATGGAGGTGGCGTTCAACGGCAGCGGCGTTGAGGCTTGACAGCGTCTGGATGCCGCTGCCCTGCAGCGTGGCCCGCACCCTGTTGCTGACGAGCTTCACCCACTTCTCGGTGCATCCGCGCGCGCGCAGCGCGGCGGTGAAGTCCTCGAGAAGGTCGTTCACGGCCGTCGAGCCCGCCTCGCGCATCGGGTCGAGGAAGCCGAGCCGCAGCAGCTTCTTCCTGAGCCTGCTCTCCAGGTTGCGCACCCAGTCGAGCAGGTCGCCCGACGGCAGCTCCTTGACCTCATTCAGTTCGGCGAGGCGCCGGAGCTTGTTCCCCAACTCCTTGCTCGCGGACCTGTCCTGGTAAGCGGCGAGCCGACGCATGCGCCCGTCGGGGCCGCGCAGCTCGACGTAGAACCGCGGGGCCTTGTGCTCCTTGCCGTCGCGTCCCTTGTAGGCGGTGCGGAATACTCTCATGACTTCTTGCCCTTCCGTGGCTTTCGCCCCACGACGCGGAGCCCGAGCAGGGCACCCAGTCTGTCGATGGTGGTCAGGCGCAGTCCGCGCTCGCCGGAGAGAAATCGGCTCATGGTGGCCTTGTCGGTCTCGACGGCGCGGGCAACTGCAAGCATGGACATGCCGCTGTCGCGGACGGCGCGGCGGATCTGTTCGCTGAGGTGGGTGGACTTGGGCTGGCGCACGGCTACATGAGTGGCCGTGGATTGCGTTTTTGTCAACAGGCTCCCTCGAAGTCCTGACGGGGTGACGATATGACGGGTGTCCCCGAGACTTTCCTCCCCATGCGCGGCTTGGGGCAGTTTCATGGGATGAAGCGTCATCGCGTCACTCCGTCACCAGCAAGGTCCGGAGCCTGGACCAAGCGAAGTCCCCGCCAGCCGCGGACCCTCGCGTCCCGATGGGGCTCGAAGCCGAGAGCGCGAAGTGCCGACGCGAGTCTCCGTGGGCTTGGGCAGCGCATTTCGGCGACCTGCGCCAGCGCGGCCAGGGCGACCTGCAGTTCCTTGGAACTCGTCACCGCTTCGGGTTCGGGCAACGTGTGGGAAGCGAAGAACCTGTCCAAGAGCACGCGCTCCTTGGAGTCGGACTCGGAACCGTCCCAGTATGTCGCGGTTGCGGTCTCGACCGCCTCACAGCTCCCGAGGCCAGACTGCCGAAACTCCGCCAACCCCCGGACCGCGAAGGCGAGTGCGGCGGCGCGGGCGCTGGCTGACTGAAGGCGCGCGCGCATCGTGGTGTCAGGCTCCTCGAAGCAGTGCGTGAAGGGGAGGACGCGTAGGCGCTCCCGACTGGCGCTGTCGGCATTCGGCAGCTCGGGCGCGGCGTTGGCCGCCAGCCAAAGCTTGAAGCTCGGCTTCATCGGGAACGGCCGTTCGTACATACCGCGGACCACTATCTCGTCCCCGCCGGTGAGCGCCTTCAGCGTTGCGGCGTCGAAGGTGCGGCCTTCAGCGACTTCGGAGGCGGTTACCACACGCCTCCCGTCGCAACCCGCGAGTTCCGGACGCGGGCCGCCGCGGCCGCGCTCGCGTTGCAGGAGGGCCTCGAACGGAATGCCGCAGGAGTAGTCGCCGAGCATTGCGCGCAGCAGTTCCAGAAACGTCGTCTTCCCCGTCCTCGTCGAGCCGAGCAGTAGAAAGCACACGTCCTCGGTGGTCATGCCCGTCAGCGAGTAGCCCAACGCGCGGCCTAAGTAGGCCTGGTACGCACGATCTCCGCCTGTGACGTGCTCCAGGTAGTCGGCCAGATCCGGCGAGCAGGCGTCCGCATCAAACTTGACCGGGGCGACCCTGGTGATCCGGTCCTCCCGCTTCGCTTCGCGCAACTCGCCCGTGCAGAGGTCCAGCGTGCCGTTCTGTACGTTCAGCAGCATCAGGTCCGCGTCCAGCATCTTCGCCGGGACGCAGCACTGGGCCGCCGCGATCTCGAGCGCGCCCTTCAGGCTCTTGGCCGTCTCGCTGCGCACCAAGTGACGAAGGGCATCCTGAAGGTCTCGTGCATCCAGGTGGGGGAGTGTTCGTCGAATATTCCTGACGCAGGCGAGCATCGTCGTCATGACGCGCTGTTCGTAGTCGGGCACCCAGCGGTGACGCCCGTCCCAGTAGTACCAGCACCGCCGCTCGGGGCAGTAGAGGTGGTCGGGCCCGAACGCGAGCAGGAACCGCTCGGCGTTGCCAGCTTCGGTGTAGGGCTTCGTCTGGCTCTCGAAGACCGCGGACCTCGGCTTCATCGAGTTGCTACTGGAGCGCTTCATGGCGTCCCACGGCTCATGGTCTCCCAGCGCTCGCGCGACGGGCAGCCAGCCGCGACCCAGGCGCGCAGCTCGGCGACGACCCATAGCTTGCGCCGACCGACCCGTACGGGGCGCGGCACGCGTGCGGTCCGGTCGAGCTTCCGCCACGAGCGCTCGCAGAGGTCGCAGAGCCCACCCGCCCTGATGGCGTCGACAAGCAACGGCTCGCAGACCAGCGACAAGTCGAACTTGAAGGCGACCCTCTTTGCGTCGCTGCTGTCGTCGGGCTGGAACTCCTGCGCGACGTCGCCTACGATCCGCCCGTCCGCTCCACTCTCTCGGGCCGACACACCACGGGGCGCTCCTTGCAGGGAGCGTCCCGCGCTTTCCGGAGAGCTCATTGGTGCTCCCCTTTGGCCGTCTTCTTTCGGCCCGGCGCCGTCCGCTTGCCGCGGCCATCTCGGCCCCGATCAGTCTGTCGGCGTCGAATCAGCTCACGACGAAGCACGGATGCGGATTGCGACTCCGGACCTACAGACCGCTCGGCGGCCTGGAGCATCCGCCTGATCATCTTGGTGGGCGTGTTCTTGAGCAACATGCCCGGAGAATCGGCGGCGGTGCCCGTCCCGTGTTGTCAGCGGACACTCGAGGGACACGGCTCGAACACATCGACCACCGCAGGGTCGGGGGTTACGCCGTCGAGTTTCTGTTCGCTGGACGTTCGCTGGACGGCTGGCCGGACGCGATGGATTTCTGAATCAGGTGATCGACTGCCTTCATCTGGTAGAGGTACTTCGGCTCTCTCGGCTTTCGATCTGTCGCCTCCCGCCAGCCCGAGTCTGCATTCCGCCGCCAGCGCTCTAGGTGCTTCCTGAACGTCTCGTACTTGATGCCCCTTGCCCTCGCAATGTCGGTCGCAGACAGCCACGGATCTGGACTGAGGCTGTTTCGGCCCTCTGGATCCAGGTTGTGGGGCCAGAGGGGATTCTTACTGCCATCCGGATCCGCGTGTTCCGACGCGGCCCCTTGATCGCTCACCGGCGCGTTGTCGGTCGCCGGCTGTGGAAGGCGACTGTCCGAGCCGCATTGCAACTTGAGCTGCGCCTCGACGAGCGGCCACAGCCATTGGTCGAAGTAGTACCCCAGCCTGTAGCGCACTTGCTCAAGCTCGCGAGCTGCGTTCGCGACCCTGGCACGATGAAGGGCTATGTCCTTCGCGATCAAGTGCACCTCGGGCTTGCCTAGATCGTGTGGAAGGAGTCGCACGAAGAGCTCGTGCATCGGGGCATGAATCGGATCAGGCGGTGGCGTCAGCCTCTGCACGAACCCCGCGAGTTCGAGTTCGCGGAGCAAGTGGGCGATGTTCATCCACGAGAGGATCCAGCGTTTGCACAGCACCAGATTCCACTTCGGCCAACGAGGATCCGAGGAGCGTTCATACCCGCGACACTCCTGTCGAGTCCTCTGGTTCTTCGGCCAGTGCTCGCACTCGATGTGGAGCGAACCTCGTTCAGGTACAAGACGCCGAGCGAAGTTGCCGCAGTCGACCAGCGCGATTCTCAGAGTCGACCGGAGCTGCTCGTTCCTCACGCGTTGGCGGTTCGACTTGAACTCATCCCTCAGGCCCTGGATGTGGGCGTCCAGCGGGTCCGACGACTCTTGGGGTTCGCCCATCATTGATGGACCGAACGTTAGTCTTCGGTCCCACAACCGCAAGGTGCGGATCGGACGCCAGGGGCGCGTGGCTTCCCGTGGCGGTTCGTGACCCGACCGCCTGTTCTTGCGGACCCATGTGAGTCGGGCGCAGGTGCGTCGTACGGGATCAGGACGGCTTCACGTGGATCTGCGCCGCGGGGGCGGCCGCGCCATGGAACGGGAGGCGTTCACTGGCCATCGCGGCCTTGGCCCTCGCGCTTGCTGCTGCCGCGGGCCGCCTCCCGCGGCGCCCCGAAGGGGCGCCGCTCGCGTTTTTCCTGGCGCGCTCAGGCAGTGCTTCCACCATCGAGGGCCACCTCGCTGCGCAGGCACGGCGCGCCCGTGGACGGCGTCGCGCGCCGTGCCACAGTGGCAGGGGGGGGTGTAGGTACTTCCTACGCACTCTCCCCGCGGGTGACGCGGACCGCCCATTTTCTCCAGCGTCAGCGCGGTAACCGGGTTACCACTCGGCGCAGGGTTACCACCCGCGGCTGAACGCGGTGGACGGCGGCCCCCCTCCCACTCATGCGGCTCCTCGCGGTCGGTCAGACGCGGCGTCCTGGTTCGAGCGGATCCCTGAGCGCATCCCGGGGACGGAGCAAGAGAGAATCAGCGCGTGCCGTCAGATCACAAGTCAGCGGCTGCTAGCGGGATGTTCCTCCCCCTGGCCAGCATCCTGCGAGTGGGCCACCCGCCGCGATCTATCCCACCACCCATCACTCCTCCTGAGCGGCGACGACCCAGATCCGCTTCAAGGGCAGCTCCGCTCGAAGCTCGGCGGGAAGCCGCTCGTAGTGCTCAAGTATCTGGTCGACGAGTTCGTTCCTTCCCCACAGCCGCACTCGGAAAAACTGGCTTGCCGTCTCTCGCTCGACCGAGTTCTTGAATCCGCCCCAGGAGACGAGCAACCCTTGCTGCGCCCCGACGTTCTGCATCACGCCGATGAGCTGGTCCATCGTCGGGCGGTCGACGGCATCGTCCCCCGACTTCACCTGGACGCAGATTCGTGGGCTGCCGAACCCCAGGGGATCCGGGGCGGCGAGGATGTCCACGCCCTTGTCAGGGCCCGGGAGGCTTACATGCGTCGTGTACCCCTGGGCGTTGAGGATCGCGGCGACCAAGCGGGCCAATCCGTGGCCCTTGAACTCGCGCTCGATGCGCTGGGCAATCTGGTCGCTTGCCAACTGCTCGAGGTCGGGGATCTCGTCTTCCTCCTCCGGCTCTCGCTGGGAGGCTTCACTTGAGTCCGTGGGAATCGCCACCCTCGTGCTCGCGGGCCGCCAGCCCGCCTTCGCGATTGCCCGGATGCGCGCCGCAGCGTCGTTGCGCTTGATCTCGCAGATCGTCATGAAGGCGCCGAACGAGTAGAGAAGGTCCTGATCGAAAACCGTGCGGGGGATCTCCCGGCTGAGCCAGTTCACCTTGCGCCAGTGCCTGAGGAGAGGATCCAGGCTGCGCTCGAAGCGGTACGGGCCAGCAACTTCGCCGATCGCGATCGTGGCCTGCTTCTTCCTCGGCAGGACGACCCAGTCTCCGGCCTTGATGCCAGACGCGAAGGCCCAGATCTGGCCAGTCCAGTTTCCCAGCCTGCGGGGCGGCTCGTTCGGGTACGCCTGCTGCACCAGCGCCTTCATCGCCGCGTAGTCGTGGGCAGAGGACAAGTCGGTCTCGGTGAGGCCGCCGAACGTGAGGCAGACCCGATCGCGTTCGAGGAAGTGCTCCTCGAACTCCCCATACTTGCCGCCGCGAATGAGCCAGAGCGCCATCCTCATCTCCTTGGTGGAAGTCGGCACCCTACAACTCGGCCGGGAAGGGTGATTCCTGGGACTATAACGTTTTTGCATATGCGGGAAGCGCATCTAGCGTCCGGCTCCTCCCAGGTGAGGTCCGAGTGGTTTCCCCGCACGACAGGCGCTACCAGGCCCTCCTCAAGCGCTTGCGCGAGGCACGGACCGAGGCCGGCCTGAGCCAGGTCGACGTCGCAAAGCGCCTCGGACTCGTCCAGCCGCTCATCTCCCGGATCGAGTCGGGCGAGCGCAAGATCGACCCGATCGAGTTCGCGGAGCTGTGCAGGCTCTACAAGAAGGGCGCGCAGTACTTCCTGCCCGAGTTGCCGGTCTAGGGATCCCGCTACTGGGCCCTCTCGTGGTGCGGCAGGGGTGGTGCCGAACTCTGGGGACTTCGCTTGGCGGCGTCCCACGCTCCGCGCTAGAGCCGGATCGTGGAGCGGGGGCAGGGCGCGCCTTGGCGCCGTCGCGAGCCAGTGGTTGTCGAGTTGGCCGGTCGTCGCGAGAATCTCCAGGCTCCCCGCTCCGACGGCACTCTCGGGTGGCCGTGCCTCGCCTTCCCATGGTTCGCCTTACCTACCAGGCTCAAGCGCCCCCCCGCCCGCGTCCGGCGCGCGTTGGTGGGGGAGAGTGCCCACTTGCATCCTTCCAGCCACGGAGGCTCCCCATATGACAGCCGAGCCCCCCGCCGCTCAAGTCCCCCGAGTGGGGATGTTCGCGACCGTCCGCAATCGGCGCGGCGTGGTTTCCGCCGTCGAGCCCTTCGACGGCGATCGTGGTCGGCTTCACCTCGTCCACCTCGAGTACAAGGACGACCAGCATCCGCTCGAGGAGCGCTTGCTCTGGGAACTCGAGCCGCGCAAGTCGTTGCTCGAGCCGACTGCTCTGCCGCAGGCGACGAACTCCGAGCCGATGCCGGCGCAGGACTTCGACGCGCTGCTTCGTGCAGCTCGTTGGACTGCGGCATCGCCGTTCCTCGAACCAGATGGGAAGGCCCCGTGGACGCGCCTGCCGATCTCGAGCCCGTTTCACGGCGCGGTGCAGGTCGAGGACTTCCAGCTCGTTCCGCTGCTCAAGGCGCTGCGCATGCCGCGCGTCAACCTGCTGATCGCCGACGACGTGGGCTTGGGCAAGACGGTCGAAGCCGGCCTGATCCTGAGCGAGCTGCTCCTCCGCCGCCGTATCCAGCGCGTCCTGATCCTCACGCCAGCGTCGCTGCGCCTCCAGTGGCGCGACGAGATGTGGGACAAGTTCTCGCTGCCGTTCGACCTCGTCGATCGCGGCGAGACCCACGCGCTGCGCAAGCGCCTCGGGATGGACGCGAACCCGTGGCGCTCGTTCAGCCGGATCATCGCCTCGTACCACTACCTGCGGCAGGACGATGTGCTGCGAGCAGTTCCTCGCGGCATGTCGAACGCCGGAAGGATCGCCGCACCTGCCGTGGGATCTGCTGATCGTCGACGAGTGCCACAACCTGATGCCGTCGGCGTTCGGCGAGGACAGCGACCTTTGCCGGATGCTGCGGTTGATCGCGCCGCAGTTCGAGCATCGGTTGTTCCTCAGCGCTACGCCGCACAACGGGCACACGCGCTGCTTCACGGGACTGCTCGAGATCCTCGATCCGGTCCGCTTCAGCCAGACCGACGAACTCAAGCCCAGCCGAGAAGGAGCGCGTCCAGCAGGTCGTCCTGCGTCGGCTGAAGCGCGAGATCAACGCGCGCACGAACCCGCCGCGTTTCTGCACGCGGATGCCACCGCGCTCGCGGTTGCTCAAGCTGTCACCGCCTGAGGCGGCTCTCTGCGCCTGCGTTCGATGCGTTCCGCAAGAAAGTCCGAGCGCTCGTTAGCGTGGGCGAGGGTCGACGCCGTCGCGCGGGGAGCTTCGCGGTCGAGATCCTCGGCAAGCGCTTGCTGAGCTGCCCGACCTCGTTCGCCGAGTCTTGGCGTCGCGCAAGGAGGGCCTCTCCGAAGCGAAGGCGGCCACCGAGCCGAACGTCGCTGCCGTGCGAGCGCACCGTCGCGCCAGGACACCGGAGACGACCGCGAGTCGCAGTCGCGCGAGGCCACGGCCGCCGGTGTCGTCGGTGCCTGGCTCAAGGCCGTGGCGGCCGACCTCATCCCCGAGATCGCGGCGCATCGACCAGAACCTGGCCGACCTCGGCTTCAACCTTACCCGCGACAACATCGTCGACCAGGATCCGAAGCGCGATGCGCGCTTCGAGGCCCTCGCCAGCCTGATCGAGGAACTCCTGCGCGCCGACAAGCGCTGGCGCGACGACGAGCGGCTCGTCGTCTTCACCGAGTACAAGACGACGCTCGACTACCTCACGCGCCGGCTGCGCGCTCGCTTCCGCGAGGACGACCGCATCCTGACCCTCTTCGGCGGGATGGACGAGAACGAGCGCGACCTCGTCAAGCAGACCTTCAACGACCCGTCAACGCCCGTCCGCATCCTGCTCGCCACCGACGCGGCCGCTGAGGGTCTGAATCTCCAACAGCACCGCGCGCTACCTGCTCCACTTCGACTGCCCGTGGAATCCGTCGAAGCTCGAGCAGCGCAACGGTCGCATCGATCGCCACGGCCAGGCGCGCGACGTCACGATCCACCACTTCGTCAGCGACGAAGACCAGGACCTGCGCTTCCTCGATCACGTCCTACGGAAGGCCGACGAGATCCGTGAGGACCTCGGCTCCGTCAACGAGCTGTTCGACGAAGCCGCACACCGACGCCTTGTCGACGGCGAGAGCCTCATCTCGGTGAAGGCCGACCTCGATCGCGCGTGTCGAGAAGGCACGCGGCCGATCCACGATCGAAGCCGACGCTACGGTCGAGACGACCTCCGACGGCACGTCTGCCGGACGCGATCTCGAGGCGCTCTCGGCGGAGATCGATCTCGACCCGCAGTCGCTACGCGACACGCTCGAGTCCGCGATGGCGATCCGCGCCGGCCGTCCGCAGCTCGACTGCTCCGACGAGATCAAGACCTGCAAGCTCGTCCACCCGAACCTCGCCGGCTGGGCCGATGTAATCGACGACTCGCTACGTCGCCCGAAGGGACCGCGCGGACTCGTCGCACGCCTCGCGTTCACGGCTGATCCCTTCCAGAAGAAGATCGGCGAGCGAACCGTCTTCTGCCCGCGCCCCGACGTGCTCTTGATGCACCTCTCGCATCCGATGCTGCAGAAAGCGCTCAGCTCGCTCACGCGCCGGCGCTTCCCCGGAACGGGGGATGCCGTCTCGCGCTGGACCGTGCGTCTCGGCGGAGTCCCGGCCGGAGCGCAGGCGCTCGTCCTGCTCAGCATCGAAGAACTCGCGGTCAACGACCTGCGTGAAACGTTCCACCATTGGGTGCGGACGATCGCCTTCCCGATCGTGGGAGGTTCGCTTCGCGCGCCGCTCGCGCATGAGCCCGCGATTCGCCTGCGCGGCGCGCGCACGACGCACGCGGCCGCCGATCACGAGCGCGCTCGGGCGATCTGCGACGACGCCGAGCCGGAGGTGCGCAAGGCGCTCGGCGAACACGCCCGCACACTGACCGTACGGCTGCGTGATGCGCTCGTGCAGTCGCACGAGCAGGCCCGCAAGCAGGAGGACGAACGCTACCGGAGTCGCCACGGCGAGGTCTCGGCGCTGATCGCCGAGAACACGCTCGCCAAGCTCGAGCGCGAGATCGAGAAGCTCAAGCGCGAGCGGCAACAAGGGCTCCTCTTCGAGGACGTAGCCAAGCTCGACGACTTGATTGTGGACAAGCAGTCCGAGATCACCCGCCGCCGCCGCCACTACGAAGAGGTGCGCGACCAGCTCGACCGAGAGCGCAAGCGCATCCTCGAGCACCTGCTTCCCAAGCGCCACACGATGTCCGGCGACGCGCAGGTGTTCCCCGTCGGCGTCGAGGTCCGTTTGCCCGGAGTTCCGGCATGACTGCCTCCGACCTGCTCGGCTGGGACCGCCTGCGCCACGGTGGACTCCTGCTCGACCCGCCGCGTCTGCGTCGGCTCGCAGAGCACGTCCCGCCTCCGCTTCCGTCCTTTTACGAGCGCGAGCTGCGTCGCCTTGCGAGCGCAGTGCTCGATGGCAGCGCGGACGTGCCGGAGTTCCTGTCCTTCGTGCTCCAGAAGGTGTGCAACTTCTCGGGCGACAACGGAGTCTGGGCGCGTGGCTCGCAGATCGGCGCAGAGTGGGGTCGCACATCGATCACCGGCGAAGCGATCAAGCCGCGCCAGATCTGGCGGGCACACAAGGGCGGAACGCTGCCGGTCTTCTTCGACAACGAGCCGCGCATCGGCATCGGTCGAGGACGCAAGGCGGCGAGCCAGGTCGTGCAGTGGCTGCGCGCCGGCACCGAGCGACTCGCGCTCCTGACGAACGGCCAGCAATGGCGACTGATCTTCGCCGGCCTTGACTTCGACGCGTGTGCGAGTGGGACGTCGACCTCTGGTTCGACGAGGGCGAGCTGTCGCCGCAGGTCACGGCGCTTCGCTCGCTCCTTTCGCCCGTCCTCTGGACCAACGCCGACAAGGACGCGCCCGCGCCGCTCCTCCACGCGATCCTCGACAGCCGCAAGGGACAGGCGGAGCTATCCGCCGTGCTCGGCGAGCGCGTGCGCGAAGCCGTCGAGCTTCTCGTCCAGTCGCACGGCGAAGCGCTGAACGAGCGCTGCACCGATGTCGATCCCGCCGAGATCTACCGCGCCGCGTGCCGTGTCGTGATGCGCATGGTGGTCGTGCTCTTCGCCGAGTCGCGGGAGCTCCTGCCGCGCGACAACGCGCTCTACCACGGCTCGTACGGCCTTGGCGGGCTGCTTGAGGAGTTGGAGAAGATCGCTGCGCGTGGCGGGAACCGTCTCGCGCGTTCTTGGAACGCCTGGCCGCGAGTGCTGGCGCTGTTCCGGCTTGTTTCAACAGGCTCGCATCACCCGAACCTCCCCGTGCCGGCCTACGGCGGCGAGTTGTTCGGAGAAGCCAAAGCCGACGCGGTCGACGGCCTCACGCGAACGCTGCCGTCTTCGAGACCGCGTGCTTCGACCGCGAGCTGCTCTCCGACCAGGAGGTACACGCGATCCTTGAACGCATCACGCGCACGCGCGTGAAGATCCGCCAGGGCCGCGCCAACACCTGGGTTCCGGCCCCGGTCGACTTCTCCGACCTCTCCAGCGAGTACATCGGGATCCTGTACGAGGGCCTGCTCGACTTCGAGCTGAAGACCGCGCCAAGCGGGACGCCAGTCATCTTCCTGGCCGTCGGCAATCAGCCTGCGCTACCGCTCTCGCGTCTCGAGGCGATGGACGACAAGGCTCTCGCCAACCTGCTCGAGAAGATGAAGGACACGAGCAAGGATGAGGACGCCGAGGTCGAAGCCTCCGACGAGGCCGAGGCCGAGCCCGAGGCGTCTGAGGGCACGGAAGGCGACGACACCGACGATTCCGGTGAGGAGCCCGAGTCTCCCGACGTCGCGGACCTCGGCGGCCACCACGACCAACGCCACACCACACGCACACGCGCCGAGATCTGGGCGCGCCGCGCAGTAGTAGGTGGGCAAGCTCGTGCGCAAGCCGAAGGGCAAGCTCACGCCCGAGAAGCAGCTCGCCCATGATCACGCGATCGGCCGCAAGGCGCGCCAGCTCGTCACCGCGTCGTCCTGCCCGGCGAGTGGTACCTCGTGCGCTGGGGCGGAACGCGCAAGGGCTCGGGCACCTTCTACACGCGCCCCGGCCTCGCCGTCCCGACTGTGCAGCGCACGCTGCGCCCACTCGCCTTCGAGACGCCGATCGGCGCCGATGGCAAGCCCGATCGCGATGGCCCCGCGGGCGGCGTGGACGCCCAGGCGCCCCGAGGAGATCCTCGCGCTCAAGGTCTGCGACCCCGCGTGCGGTTCGGGCACGTTCCCGGTCGCCGCGCTGCGCTTCCTGACCGACGCGCTCTACGCATCGCTGCACCATCACGGACGGATCACATCCGACGGCGAGCGCGCCGTCGTGCGCTTGCTCGAAGGTCCGCCCGCGGTCGACGTCGTGCCGGACGAGCGCCTGGCGGACGAGCTGGCTCCGTGCCGGCCCGAGGACGCGCACTTCGAACCGCGCCTAAAGGCGATCCTGCGCCGCCACGTCGTCGAGCGCTGCATCTACGGCGTCGATCTCGATCCGCTCGCGGTCGAGCTTTGCCGCCTCGCGCTGTGGATCGAGACGATGGACCGTACGCTGCCGTTCTCGTTCCTCGATCACAAGATCAAGTGCGGCAACGGCCTCGTCGGCGCGTGGTTCGACCAGTTCCAGCACTACCCGGTGATGGCCTGGAAGAACCGCGAGGGCGGCGACAAGAACCACTCGAACGGCGTGCACTTCGAAAAGGAGGTGCGCACGAAGGCGATCAAGGCCTTCGTGAAGGCATCTGGGCCCCAATCTCGGTGACGCCGTTCGCGGCCAGATGCGGCTCTTCACGCCACCGGGAGGTTCACCCGCGGACGCGCTGGCGAACGCGCGCGCGACGCTGGCGAAGCCTGCACGAGCTGCCCGTGCAGGACAGCGCGGAACGAGCACGGATCTACCGCGACGAGCTTCATCGGAGGGGAAGGCTACCGCGCGCTCAAGGCGGCGATGGACCTGTGGTGCGCGTGCTGGTTCTGGCCGACGGACGAGCTCGAGCACGCGCCGCTGCCCACCACGTTCGCGTCGCCGCCCAAGCCGACGCTCGACGTCGCCGCGCGCGTCGCCGCGCGCAAGCGCTTCTTCCACTGGGAGCTGGAGTTCCCCGACGTCTTCCGCGAGTCCGGCGTCGGGCTTCGACGCCGTCCTCGGCAATCCACCATGGGAGACATTGCAAGCCCAACTCCAAGGAGTTCTTCTCCAACATCGATCCGCTGTACCGCTCGTACGGCAAGCAGGAGGCGCTCGGCAAGCAGACGGAGTACTTCGGAGACACTGCGCCTGCCGGCGATCCGTCGACGACGCTCGGGCGGCAACACGAGAGCAAGTGGCTCGACTACACGGCCGGGTTCGCGTGCGACTCGAACTGGATGAAGCTCGCAGCTCGACCGTTCGGCGATCCCGATCGAGCACAAGACAACGCCGAGCGCTTCTCGATCGAACGCGGCAACGAGAACGAGCTGCTTCACAAGCGCTGGCGTGTGATCAGAAGCAAGAGTCGCGGCTTCACCGACGCCGGGCATCCGTTTCAGCATCGAGGCGAGGGCAAGGCTTACACCTACAAGCTCTTCCTCGAGCAGGCTCACGCGCTCCTGCGAACCGGCGGACGCCTCGGCTTCATCGTTCCGTCGGGCCTCTACTCCGACCACGGCACCGGCGGTCTGCGCGTGCTGTTCCTCGATCGCTGCCGCTGGGAGTGGCTCTTCGGCTTCGAGAACCGCGACGGAATCTTTGAGATCGACAGCCGCTTCAAGTTCAACCCAATCATCATCGAGAAGGGAGGCACGACCGAGGCGATCCAGACCGCCTTCATGCGCCGCAAGCTCGAAGACTGGGAGCGCGCCGAGTCACTCGCCACGCCCTACACGCGCGCGCAGGTCGACCAGTTCAGCCCGCGCTCGAAGGCGATCCTCGAGATTCAGTCCAAGCGCGACCTCGAGATCCTCGAGAAGATCTACGCCAACTCCGTGCTCCTCGGCGACGAGGGCCCCAACGGCTGGGGCATCAAGTACGCGCAGGGCGACTTCAACATGACGAGTGACTCGAAGCTCTTCCCCCCGCGCATGAAGTGGGAGGAACAGGGCTACCGCCCCGACGAGTACAGCCGTTGGCTCAGGGGCGACTGGCGCCCAATCGCCGAACTGTGGGCCGAACTCGGCGTGCGACCGCTCCCTGCCGGCGAACGCCGCTGCGCCCAGCCGCCCTACGACACGCTCCCGATCCCCCGCGCCGACATCCCCGCCGGGATCATCTTGTCGCGCGACGCGGACGCGTGGATCAAGGATCGAGCGACCGAACACGTTGCCCTGCCGCTTGTGCAGGGAGTGATGATCTACGACCTCTGGACGAACGCCGCCCGATACGAAGGCGGGGCTGGCCACCGCGCTAGTTGGACGCGACACCCGGACGCGGTTCAGCCAGTTCAACCCCAGTTCCTACTCGGACAGGAGATTCTCCCGGCCGACAAGCCCGCGTTCGCCCTTGGTTTCCGAGCACTCTCCAACGCTACGAACGAGCGGACGTTCGTCGTCGGCTTGATCGATCGCAGTCCATGCGGGAACTCAATCGGGCTTCTCACACTCGGGAGCGATATCGATGGTCACATCGCTTGCGCCGGAGTCTCCGGGTCGTTGGTGTTTGACTGGGTACTTCGGCAGCGGCTCATCGGAACGAATCTCAACAGCTTCTTTTTGTGGGACTGCCCCTGGCCGAACGCCTCCGCTCTACGGCCGTTGGCGCCCGCGATTCGCACCCGGACGCTTTGTGGAACTCGGTTCGCGCCGATCTTCCAACGAGGACAGACCGACGACTCTCGGAGATGGAAAGCCCTGTGGTCTGCTACTCCGGCAGACGTTCTACGAGTGCGGTGCGTTCTCGACGCGCTTGCGACGTCGGCCTTTGGCTTGGGAGCCGACGACCTCCGGCAGATCCTCGTCGGGTGCGACCTTCCGATCGGCCGGGTCCAAGGGGACCCGAAGGGGTTCTGGCGAGTAGACAAGGACAAGGACCCCGAGCTGCGCCACACCGTCCTCACGCTCGTCGCCTTCCACGACCTCGAGCAGAACATCGCCGCCAGCGGCGGCGACCTCGACCGCGGCATCGAGGCCTTCCTCATCCAGAACAACGGCGAAGGCTGGCTCCTCCCCGAGACCCTGCGCCTCGCCGACTACGGTCTCGGCCACGACGATCGCGCGAAGGAACCGCAAGCTGTCGCCAGCCGTCTCGGCCCGCGCTTCTACGACTGGCAGCTCGCCCAGTCCCCCGGAGAGTCGTGGCGCGAGTGCGACCTCCACGCCCGCAACCTCCTTGGGAGATCTGTTCGCGCGCTGACGGAGGCCACAGTGGACGCAGCCTTCATGGCTCGAACCGACGATCGAGGATCTATTCCTACGAGTCAGCGGCCGGAGTCATCGAAGACGCTCTACGACTAGTTCGACCACAGGAAGTCAGCACTGTATGGCCACACGCAAGACCTCGAACGCAAGCGCAGTGCAACCGCCCACTCGAACGCTGACCTTTTTCCTCCTGAAGAAGGGACAATCCAGCTACGAGACTGCGCTCGACGCTACCAAGAACACGAAGCGTCATCCTCTGAGGAGTGGTCTGCCATTCCAAGGGGCCGTGTTCCTCGCACCGCAGAGCAAGGCGCAGCCGACGTGGCTCGAATTTCTCCAGGCAGGCGCAGCAAGTGATCTCGGGAAGCTCTTCAACGCAAGCACAAGCGCCGTGCTGTTCATCACGGTCGACAAGCGGGACTTTGCCCTGACCTTCGGGTATGGCCGCAGCCTTCTCAATCCCGAGGCGATCGAGCACTCGTTCGGTCTTCGTGTTGTGCTGAACACGGTCGACGAGAACGGACTAAAAAGCGTCGACACGAAAACCGTGCAGGAACTGACTGTTCACACTCGAAGGCAGGTGAGCAAGAACTCCCGACTCACCGAGTTCGCGGTTGACAAGGAGTGTGATCTGCTCGGATCGATGGCCGGTGAACCCGCTGATTCAGAATTCGCGTCCATGGTTTCCGGTGCCGACGGACTACACATGCGTACACGACTCGAGTTCGATGCGCTCGGGAAGAAGTGTCGCGCGGTTCTGCGCGCATACCGAAGCGATGAGTACAAGAAGCGAGGGTTTGAATTCGTCGACCACGTCCGAACCGTCATGGACCCGGGGTTGATCGACCTCCTTGATGCAGAGCTGCTTGCAGACATCACCGCGCGCAAGTTCGACGGCATGCACATGGCTCCTCCGGAAATCGTGAGCTGGGAGAGCATCGAAGGATTCAGCTTCGTGAAGGCAGCGAGTCCTGAGGGCGACTTGAATCTCGGCGCGTTCCTCGATCAGATTCGGAACCCGAGCCAGCTGACCGTCCATCGCCTCAAGCATCAACGTGTTCTCCTGCACTCGGCCAACGCCACAGAACCTGCAAAGAGCTGGCCTGTCTACCGAACGATCGTCGCAGAGAAATCACAAGGACAGCGACGATTCGTGCTTTCTGGCGGCGAGTGGTTCGAAATCGACAAGGACTTCGCGACGAGAATTGCTCATCAGGTGGCAGAGCTACCTATCGCACGACTCGGTCTTCCGGCCGCGAAGGCGGGCGCAGATGAGGGCAGCTACAACAGGGACGCCGCGAACGGAACCACAATTGTCAGCGTCGACAAGAAATGCGCGCGAATCGACGGTGATCCGATCGAACTCTGCGACCTGTACACCGCACAACGCCAGTTCGTCCATGTGAAGCGCTGGAAAGCGTCGTCCACGCTGAGTCATCTTTTTGCTCAGGGCAGAATATCGGCAGAGACGTTGATCTCGGACGATGGATTCCGCGAGGAGGCTCGACAAGTGCTCGGCAAGGCGCGTGCAGCGTTCGCTTCGCACATTCCGAAAGGTCGCCCCGATCCCAAGAGGTTTCAGGTCGTGTTCGCGATCATCAAAGATGGTGCGAAGGGCTGGCGACGATCTCTCCCATTCTTCAGTCAGTTGAATCTTGTCCGAACGGCGGCCGCGATCCGAAACCTCGGGTTCGAGGTTCGATTGGAGAGAATTGATGTCCGTCCGTGAACACCTGGCGATTGGCTGCCGCATGCCTGGATACGGGGGTGCCTGATGCACCTCTTCCAGGATGTCCTCCGTCTCTCGGCCACGGATCTTGCCAAGCACCTCGCTTGCCATCACTTGACCGAACTCGATCGAGCCGTCGCCGAGCGACGACTCGATCCTTCCGACTGGCACGACCCTGCGCTGGCGCTCCTTCAAGAGCGCGGGCTCGCGCATGAGACCGCCTACGTTCAACGTCTCCGTGTTCAGGGTCGGAACGTCGTCGACCTGCGGGATCTCGAGGGAGAACACGCGGTCGCGCGCACTCGCGCCGCAATGGCGTCGGGCGTCGATGTCATCGTTCAGGCCGATCTGCGGGACGGCCGTTGGGGAGGTCGGGCCGATGTCCTCCTGCGGGTGTCTGAGCCGAGTCAGCTTGGCGGCTGGTCCTACGAACCGCTCGACACGAAGCTGGCCATTGAGACGCGCGGCGGCACGATCCTCCAGCTCTGCCTCTACGCCGATCTCGTGGGGCGCATCCAGGGACGCTCGCCCGAACGCATGCACGTCGTGAAGCCCGGTGAGGGTTTCCCGATGGACACCTTCCGCTTCGCGGAGTTCGAGGCCTACTACCGGCTGGTGAGCCGTCGCCTGGAGCAGGCGGTGTCGGGCGCACCAACTTCGATCTATCCCGAGCCGGTTCCGATGTGCGAGACCTGTCGGTGGTCACGTCGTTGCGATTCACGACGTCGATCTGACGACCATCTCTCCTTCGTCGCCGGCCTTCGATCGCTGCACATCGACGAGATCAAGCGACAGGGCGCCGCGACGCTGACTCATTTCGCCGAGCAAGAGACGCCGCTTCGCGAGCGTCCACAGCGCGGTCACATCGAAGCCTTCGCCAAGGGGCATGACCAGGCGCGGATCCAGCTACGTGGACGCAACGAGGGCCGCCCGATCCACACGCTCCTTCCCATCCTGCCGGGCCTCGGGCTGAGCCTGCTTCCAGAACCTTCGCCGGGCGATTTATTCTTCGACATCGAGTCCGACCCGTTCGTTGCTGGCGGCGGCCTGGAGTACCTCCTTGGTCTCTCCTTCGTCGGCGAGAGCGGGCACACCGAGTACCGCGCGTGGTGGGCACTCGACCGCGGAACAGAGCGCCACACGTTTGAGGAGTTCATCGACTTCGTGATGGATCGATGGGCTCGCTTCCCGCGGGCGCACATCTACCACTTCTCTCCCTACGAACCGGCCGCGATCAAGCGCTTGATGAGCCGGCACGGCACGCGAGAGGCGGAGGTCGATCGACTCTTGAGGGCCATGCGGTTCATCGACCTGTTCGCGGTCGTCCGCCAGGGGCTACGAGCAAGCGTCGAGAGCTACTCCCTCAAGGAACTGGAGCGCTTCTACGGCTTCCGGCGTCTGGCGGATCTTCGTGACGCGGCGGCCGCAATGCGGCGTGTTGCGAGCGCCCTGGAGTTGTCGGTACCCGCTGAGATCACGGAATCGGACCGCTCGACTGTGGAGACCTACAACAAGGAGGACTGCCTGTCGACCGTCGCGCTGCGCGACTGGCTCGAAGCGGAGCGTGCTGAGGCCGTTTGCACTTCAACGGACTTGGTCCGACCGGAGGAGAGGGACGGCGACGCGAGCGACGCCATCGCCGAGCGCGCCGAGGAGGTCCAAGCGGTGTTCGATCGACTAGTCGTCGGTCTGCCGGAGGATCGCGCGGCTTGGGGGCCGATTGAGCGGGGAAGGTGGCTGCTCGCCTATCAGCTCGAATACTTCCGCCGTGAGGATCGCTGCGCGTGGTGGGAGTTCTTCCGGCTGCATGAACTCGACACAGAGGAGCTGCTCGAGGAGCGCAAGGCGATCGCCGGGATCGAGTTCGAGCGTGAGGCAGGCGGAACCGCCCGGTGTCCCATCCACCGCTACCGATACCCTATGCAGGAAGTCGGACTGGTGGCTGGAGACAAGCTGTTCGAAGCCGGCGGCGACGAGCTGGGAACCGTAGATCGCATAGACGCGGTTTCTCGACGGCTCGACATCAAGAAGCGTGCAGACGCGGCGGGCGTTCACCCCTCCGGCGTGGTCGTCAAGGAAGTGGTGTCCCCACGCCCTATCGACACCTCTCTGCTTCATGTCGCGTCGTCGATCGCGGAGCACGGCCTCGACGGAGCCGGACCCTATCGCGCGACGCGAGACCTGCTCCTCGAATACAGGCCTCGGCTTCGTGACGACTCTGCCGGTGCTCTGCGCAGGCAAGATGAGCCTGTCGTCGAAACTGCCGTGCGGCTTGCACGGGACCTAAACCTCGGCATGCTCCCAATCCAAGGGCCTCCCGGCTCGGGGAAGACCTACGCCGGCGCTCGGATGATCGTCGCGCTCGCGCGATCGGGCTCACGAATCGGCGTGACCGCAGTCAGCCACAAGGTGATCCGGCACCTCTTGGAGGAAGTCCTCGCCGCGGCCGCTGAGGACGGCGTGTCGCTCCGCCTCGTGCACAAGGTCAGCGAAACTGGAACGGGGGCTCCGCCGGGCATCGAGGAGACGACGGCGAACGATCGCGCACTCGCGGCGGTCCAGCAAGGTCTGGTCGTTGGCGGCACCGCATGGCTTTGGGCCAGACCCGAGATGGACCAAGCCCTCGACTACCTCTTCGTTGACGAGGCTGGACAGATGTCGCTTGCACAGGTCATCGGGGCCTCGCGTGCCGCTCGCAATCTCGTCTTGCTGGGCGACCCACAACAGCTCGAACAGCCTCAACGAGGAGCACACCCCGAAGGCGCCGAAGTCGCGGCGCTGGTACACGCGCTCGACGGTAACGCGACGATCCCGGATGACCGAGGCCTCTTCCTCGACGAGACGTGGCGGCTCCACCCGCGCATCTGCACGTTCACCTCGGAAGTGTTCTACGAGGGACGCCTCCAAGCGCGGCCCGGTCTCGATCGACAAGCGATTCAGGGTAGTACGCCATTCGCAGGGAGTGGACTCTTCTACGTTCCCGTCGAGCACACGGGGAACCAGAGCGTCGCTCCCGATGAGGTGGACTCCGTGGCAGCGATCGTTGCGGCGCTTGTCCGAGACGGAGTGACATGGACAGACTCGGAGGGAGTTGATCGTCCGCTCCGCGCGAGCGATCTCCTCATCGTCGCGCCGTACAACGCACAGGTCGCTGCGCTGACTGAGCGCCTGCCGGGCATTCGTGTTGGAACCGTTGACAAGTTTCAGGGACAGCAAGCCCCGGTGGTCATCTACTCGATGACCAGTTCGTCGGCCGAGGACGCGCCGCGGGGAATGTCGTTTCTGTACAGCCCCAACCGGCTGAACGTTGCAACGAGCCGGGCCAAGTGCATCTGCATCCTCGTCGGAACAACGCGACTCATGGAGCCCGAGTGCCGGACGCCGGAACAAATGCGCTGGGCGAACAGCCTTTGCCGCTTCCGCGAGCTGGCCAGAGAGGTGGTGCTCCCATGAACTCGCGGAACACACGCGTGGGAAGTCTCGCATGGCACTGAACCCGATCGTCTTCACCGAAAAGGTCGTGCGCAGCTTCCTGCGCTACCAGCTCACGGCCTATCCGTTCGCGGACGAGCGGCTGCTCGCGCAGATGCGCACGCTGCTCTCGCTCGACGAGACGCGCCAGTCGCCGCTCCTCAAGGGGCCGTACGTCAGCCTCTCGCGTCCCTTCCGCCAGGGCGCAGCGTCGATGCCCTCGTGCGCGAAGGTGTCTTCCATCCGCACATGCGCCAGCGCATCCCGGCCGCGATCACGCACGTGTACGGCCACCAGGAAGACGCGATCCGCGCGATCCGGTCCGGGCGGACGACGCTCGTCTCCACGGGAACTGGCTCGGGGAAGACCGAGTGCTTCCTCTACCCGATCGTCAGCAAGTGCCTCGAGCTGCGCGACGCGGACGCGCCGGCTGGGATCAGCGCCGTCATCGTCTACCCGATGAACGCGCTCGCCGAGGACCAGCTCGGACGCCTGCGCTCGCTGCTCGCTGGGACGCGGCATCCCGTTCGGCATGTACGTGGGCAAGACGCCCGAGCTGGAGAACGAGGTCGCAGGCATCCGGCTTGCCGGTGGGATCGTCGCGCGCCGACTACGAGGCGCCGCTCGCGAAGGTGCGTCAGCGAGAAGCGCAGCGAGACGGTCTACCCGCCGGAGGAGGTCTGCTCGCGCGAGGTGATGCGCACGCGCGGGAAGCAGCCGCGCATCCTGCTCACGAACGTCAAGCAGCTCGAGCTGCTGCTGACCCGCCAACGCGACGTCGAGCTATTCGCCGACGCGCGCCTCGACTTCCTGGTGTTCGACGAGGCGCACACGTTCACCGGGGCGCAGGGCGCCGAGACCGCTTGCCTGATCCGGCGTCTGCGCAGCCTTCTGCGGACGCGGACGCCCAGGACACCGTCTGCGTCGCCACGTCGGCGACGATCGTTGACAAGCGACACCCGAATGCGGCCCGCGAGTTCGCGTCGCGGTTCTTCGGCGTCCCCAAGGACAGCGTCACGACCGTCGGCGAGGCGTACGAGCCGGAGGTATGGAACAGCGGTCGCAACCGTTCCGCCGGCGCGCCGAAGAAGGACTCGGCGGAGATGCTGAACGCCTGCGTGCGTGCCGTCGAGGAGAAGGAACCCGACGGCAACGCCGTGCGCTCGGTCTACCGGGATCTCGCCGGCGACGACGCTGCCAGCGGGCGACTGGCCCGAGCAGCTTCACGCCGCGCTCTCGACGAACGAACTCGTGTTCCAGCTGAGCGAGCTGCTCGTCGCGCCTCGACGCCTGGACGAGCTTGCAGTGGCGCTCTCGAAGGGCGTGGGACGAGCCGTCAGCGAGGCGGAGATCCTCGCTTGGCTCACGCTCGGCGCTGCTGCCCGAAGGGACGGGCGTCCGCTCCTCCGTCCGGTCGTGCACGGCTTCATCCGCGGGATCAGCGGCGCGGTCGTGAGCTTCCCGGATGGCGAGGACGGCCCGCAGCTGTGGCTCGCCGCCGAGGACGAGATCGCGGCCGCGCAGGGCGGAGAGCAGCACGCTCACTTCCCCGTTACGACCTGCACGACGTGTGGCCAGCACTACTTCATCACGTTCCTGAAGGACTTCGAGTTCACCGGCAAGCAGCCCGGCGGCGGCGAGGCCGCTGGCGATACTTCGTTCTGGGAGCCGCTCGAGGAGGCGCACGGCGGCAGTCGCGTCGTGCTCGCTCGATCGCATCGTCGGAGGCAGCGACGACGACGACCTGGACGAGCACGACCGGACGGCGGCGCTGTACTTCTGCCGGCACTGCGGCGCGGCGACACCGCGAGGCGGGTGCCCGTTGCCTGCACTGCGGTCAGCTCGGAAGCCGCGTCGTGCTCTACGCGGTGCGGCAGAACAAGGACAACCCCGGGCTGCTGACGAGCTGCCTGTCGTGCGGCGCGAACGGGCGCCGCATGGGCACACACTACCGCGAGCCGGCGCGTCCCGTGCGCGCCACCAACGTCGCCGACGTGCACGTGCTCGCGCAGGACATGGTGCAGCACTCGGAGCGTCCGCGACTGCTCGTGTTCTGCGACAACCGGCAGGACGCGGCGTTCCAGGCCGGATGGATGAAGGACCACGCGCGGCGCTTCCGGCTGCGCGCGCTGATGGCGGAGGCACTGAAGCGACGGAGCCATGTCGGTCGGCGACCTCGCGCTTGCGACCTCGACGACGTGCTCGAGCAAGGACGAGTCGCTATCGCGCGCGCTCGTCCCGGAGGTGTGGCAGGTCGTCCGCCGCGAGGGCAGCGGCGGGCGGCACGAGCAGGAGCGGCGGAAGTTCCTGCGCATCCAGGTGCTGCGCGAAGTCACGCTGTCGTCGCGCCAGGCCATCGGTCTCGAGCCCTGGGGCCGGATGAAGGTCGAGTACGAGGGTCTCGACGCGTCGTTGCCATGGATCCAGACCGAGGCTCACAAGCTGGGCATGCCGCCGGAGGACCTGCGCGACGGCGTCGCAAGCCTCCTCGACTACCTGCGCCGCAAGCGGGTTCTGCACGACCCGGAGCGGGAGATCTTCACCAAGTACTGGATGGATGGCGACCTCGAGGTCCAGCAGGGCTACCTCCCGCAGGTCGGTAGCGCCTATGCGGCACGAAGCTGCGCCGGGAGCCGAACGAGAAGGCCGAGCACGTCACCCAGTGGCTCAGCGACCGCGGCGAGACGACGATCCGGCAGATCGCCAAGAAGTGGGGCGTGCCATCCGACGAGGTCGAAGCACTTCCTCGAGGAGCTGTTCGCGCTGCTCACGACGAAGGGGCTCCTGAAGCCAGTGCGCCTCAAGGGCTCGAAGGGCAACCCGCTTCCCAACGTGAGCGGCGTCTTCCAGGTCGACGCTGATCGGCTGCGGCTGCAAGGGAACCACGGCGTCTGGCGCTGCAAGAGCTGTCGCCGGCGGACGACGCGACGGACGCCGCTCCAGAAGTGCCCGGCGTGGCGGTGCGACGGCGAGCTGGAGTTCGTCCGCGAGGACCCGGACAACTACGACCTGCAGCTGCTCGACCAGGGCTACGTCGATGCTCCGACCGGAGGAGCACACGGCGATGGTCCCGCACGACGAGCGCGAGCGGCTCGAGAACCTGTTCAAGGGCGAGTCGGACGCGCTCAACACTTTCGTGTGCACGCCGACGCTCGAGCTGGGCGTGGACATCGGCCAGCTCGACGCGGTCCTGATGCGCAACGTCCCGCCGTTGCCGGCGAACTACTGGCAGCGAGCCGGGCGAGCTGGACGGCGCCATCGCATGGCGGTCGACCTCACATACTGCCGCCCTGTCTCGCACGACCGCGCGTACTTCGCCGATCCGCTGAAGCTGCTCGCGGGACGCGTCGATCCGCCCGCGTTCAACCTGCGCAACGAGTTGATGGTCGCCAAGCACGTGCACGCTTCGACCTTCACACGGCTGCACCAGTACGCGCGCGATCCGGCGCGGTCGGAAGCCGAGCGCCGCGCGATCGAGGACACTCTGAAGGCGTGCCTACCCGACCAGGTGTCGGCTTATCTCTTCGAGGCCGGCATGATCCGGATCACGCCGTTCGACTTCTCGCCGCTACGCGACCTCGTCGCTCGCAACATCGAGGATCTCGTGGCCTACGTCGAGCGCGCCTTCTCACAGGGCTGGCCGGTCGAGGACGCGGCCGTCGTGCGGATCGAGATCCTGCGCCGGCACGTCGAGAGCATCGTGGCGCGGCTGGAGGAGGTCGTCGGACGTCTCGCCGGCCGACTGCGGTGGGCGCTCGACCAGATCACCCGACTGAACCGTCTGCGCGAGCAGCACGGAACCCTGGAGCCCGAGGACGACGCGCTCTTCCGTCGGTGCGACGGACTTGTGAAGCGCTTCAAGGGAACCGCGCGGCGCCAGCGCCGCGAGGCCGAAGGCTACGACGACGTCAACACGTTCGGCGTGCTCGCGGCCGAGGGCTTCCTGCCGGGCTACGGCCTCGAAGTGGGCTCGATCCTTGGGACAGCCGAGATCCCGTTTTGGCGCACGGGCGCGATGGAGTTCGCGTTGCCCCGTCCGCCGAGCGTCGCCCTTCGCGAGTACGTGCCCGGGAACCTGATCTACGCGAACGGCAACCGCTTCGTCGCCCGGCGCTTCCACCGGGACATCGACGAGCAACGCATCGAGATGCCGAACTTCGAGGTCTCGACCGAGCGCCAGGCCGTGAAGCCGACCAACGTCGGAGCGACCCCCTCGGCCCTGGGGTCGACGGTGCTCCAGACGATCGCGGTGTGCGACGTGGATCTCGTCCACCAGTCTCACATCTCCGACGAGGAGGAGCTGCGCTTCCAGATGGGTGTTGCGGTCTACGGACTGGAGCGCGACCAACACAACGGCGGCAAGGCCTACGCCTGGGGACCGCAAGCGTTGCATCATCGGCGCGGTGTTCGACTGCGGCTCGTCAACGTCGGCGCGAGCGGCGCGATCGAGCGGCTGACGAGACCCGATCGTTTCGGCTACCCGGTGTGCACCGTGTGCGGCCAGAGCGTGTCGCCGCTCTCGTCGGACGAGCAACGGCGCAAGTTCGGCGAGAACCACCTCGAGCGCTGCGGGCGCAAAGTCGAGCCCGTCGGCTTCTACGCCGATGTCGTCGCCGACGCGCTCTCGCTGCCGGCGTGCGCCGATCACTCGACTGCCTACAGCGTTCTGGAAGCGATCCGCTTTGCGGCCACGCAGGTCCTCGACATGCACATGGAGGACTTGCAGGTGCTCGTCATCGGTCACGTGGACCGCGACGAAGTGGATGCCCTACTCTGGGATCCGATGCCGGGCGGTTCGGGTCTGCTCGATCAGCTGTGCGAGCGCTTCGAGGAGATCGTGGCCGCGGCGCGGGACGTCGTCGAAAAGTGCCCATCGGCCTGTGCCTCGTCCTGCGTTGACTGCTTGCAGACCTTCCGCAACGGCTTCTACCACAAGTACCTCGACCGCAAGCTCGCGCTCCAGTGCCTGGACTCGTGGGGCCGAGGCATCAAGCTCGCCCACGAGATTCCCACACAGCAACCGTCGTCGGAGCCTCGCGATGGCAGTCACCCGGTCAACGAGAGAGAGCGACGGCTGCGACACCTGCTCCTCGCGGCCGGCTTCGAGGAGGGCGTCCGTGGCGAGCAACTCCGGCTCGACCGCTCGATCGGCACGACAACTCCCGACGTGATCTATCGGGCCCCGGACCAAGGTTCCGACGAAGGCATCTGCATCTACCTCGACGGATTGAGCAGTCACCTGCACGGGAACCCGCAGACGCGCGAGCAGGACCAGCGGATCCGCTCCTGGCTGCGCAACCACGGCTGGGAGGTCATCGAGATCTCGGCCGTCGAGTTGGACGACCACGACGCCATGACGCGGCACTTCCGCAAGCTCGCCGGCTACCTCGGCGCCACGAGCTTGAAGTCTGCGCTGGGGGCGGATCGCACGTGGTTTGAGCGCGCGGAAGCAGAACCGCAATCCAAGGCCCGGCCGAGCCTGAGGATCGTGAAGCCGGCTGACGCCGATCGCTATCGGACCTGCGTGCCGCTCGTCCCCCTCAAGGCCGCTGCCGGTGGATTCGGCGATCCGCAGTTCATCGAGGAGGGGCAGTGGGACTGGGTCGAGGTGGACTTGCGCCGACCGCTGCGGGCCGGGATGTTCGTCGCCCAGGTCGTCGGCAAGTCGATGGAGCCGCTCATCCCCGACGGCGCGCACTGCCTCTTTGCATCCCCGGTCACGGGATCGCGTGAGGGACGCGTGGTGCTCGTTGGGCTCCGCGCTGCATCGGACCCAGAGACCGGCGAGCAGTTCACGGTCAAGCGCTACACGAGTGAGAAGATCCTCGCCGAGGACGGTGCATGGCGCCACGTTCGAGTCACGCTCAGGCCCCAGAACCCTGCGTTCGAACCGCTGGTGCTCACATGCGATGATGAAGAAGCCGTCCGCGTCGTCGCCGAGTTCGTACTTGCTCTGACTTGATTCTGACCACGCCGGCGGCCATCTCGATCACTACGCTGGCAACCCCATGCCCTTCTCGGAGCGCACCCACGTCGAGCGAATGGCATTCGTTGAGGCGAGGCTCGGGTCACTCGGGCTCCAGATTCAGCCGACATCGCGCTTCGATCAAATGCGCCGTGTGTTCAGGAACACGGATGGCTCGCCAAGGACAATCACCCACGATTCGCCGGATCTAGACACCGGCCTCGAGTCCCTTCGGGACTATCACCTGCTGGAATTCGCGCTCGATCACGCCCCTGCGGGGGCGAAGGGCGCGCTGGCGGATGGTTTCATCGAGCGACTCGAGGTCGTTGTCAAGAAGGACAGTGTCGACCCGGTTGCCACCTCGAAGATCACGCGGGGTCGAGACACTATGGTGGAGCTCTTCGTCGCAGCCGTGATGGTCAAGGCCGGCAACAACTCCGTAGCCTTCGGGACTCCCGACGTTCGTGTGTTGCTTGACGGTGCCTATTTCTTCATCGAGGCGAAGCGACCAAAGACTAGCGACGGCGTGATCCCCGCCATCGAGACGGCGGTTGGGCAATTGAAAACACGTGGATGCCCGGGCGCCGTGTTTGTCGACACGAGTCTGGCATGGAACCCGAAGAACGAGAGGATCCTCCGTCCGCTTGAGCACGAGGCGTTCCAAGCACTACACCGCCAGTCCATCTCGGAGATGGTCAGGCGGCTTCACGACGAGCTTCAGCACAAACTGACTGACTCGCCTGCGTGCGTCGTCTGCTTCCAGGATCACCAAATGAGGCAGGTTCCCGGACTCGGCTGGCGGCCTGAAAGCTGTCTCACACATGTCGAGCGACGGGCCATGAGCACGGGCCTGCGCAGGCGAGCCTTGCTGTTTCAACGGGCTCTCAGTGCGGCGTTTCCAGACCGGTGAGTCGCGGCAGACTTGAGCCGGTACCTGCGTGGGAGGGGGCCGCAGAAGAGTGAGGCATCGGTCGCGGCGGTGAGCTGGTGAGCCTGTGGGGCGAATACTCGTGGAGCCTCTTGCGCGTGGCGCGGGCCTTCGGAGTCGCCGCCCCGCCGCTCACTTGGTGAACTTCACTTCGACCGGTGCGCGCTCCAGGTGTGTTGCCGTCAGCAGCGCCTCGGGGCGCAGGCGCGCCAGGGCGGCGACCCAGCAATCCGGAACCACCTCGAGGCGTGCGTTGTAGTAGGTGGCGATGTTGTTGAAGTAGGTCCTTGCCAGCGCGATGCGCTGCTCGGTTCGGACAAGCTCCCGCTGCAACTCGAGGAAGCTCTTCTGTGCGGTCAGGCGTGGGTAGCGTTCCATCAGGGCGAGGAGGCGCGGCGAGACGCCGACGAGCCCGGTTCCCTTCCCGCGCACGTCCTTCGGCGAGACGGTCGCCTGCGCACGCAGGACGGCCAGCAGCACCTGCGTCTGGGCCTCGTGGCTCTTCAGGCCTTCAACCACAGCGGCAAGGCGTGGCAGCAGGTCGTGGCGTCGCTTGAGCTGCACGTCGATGTTGGCCCAGCCCTGTCGCACGCGCTCGCGCAGCCAGATGATCGAATTGAAGACCATCCAGATCCAGCCAACGGTGAGCGCCGCCAAGAAGCCGAGAACGAGCGTCCCGTAGCCGGTCACCTCCTCGTCGGGCGTGAAGCGCATCTGCTTCTCGTACACGGCGAACGAGCCGAGCGCCAAGGCGAGGCCGAACAGCACCCAGAGCCAGTAGGCCCACGCGAGACCACCGCTGATTGCCTCCTCCTCGCGCACGGAGATGAGGAACATGGTCGCGCGCTCGTCCTGCGCGATCTCGGCGGCCACGACGTCCTTGCGCTCCTGCGCGCGGCCCATCACGTAGAGGCGCTGGTGCAGCGGCACAGCCGTCTCGTTGAAGGTGCGAACGAAGTCGGAGTCGGCCACCGCGTGGCTAGGCCCCTTGCCGTAGTAGAGCGGGTCCTCGGTCCCGCAGGTGACTGAGAGCACCGACTCGCCCTCGACGGTGGCCCCCTCTGGACGTACGAGCACGTGGCCCGTGTCGTCCTTCAAGTAGAAGGGCGTCTGCTCGGTTCCGCTGCCGACAGAGTCAGAACCCGTGATGGTGCGCTTGCGTCGGCGGGTCTTGCCATCCACGTCCGTGTAGGTTTCTGTAACGACCCGCGTCCAGTGCTCCTCGATGCTCCACTTGAACTGGACACACTCCCTGTCAGCCAGGTAGCTGCGCAGCGGCTTCTCGCACTCCGCCGTGCCTTTCAACTCGACGTCACCGATGAAGATGCCCTGCGTCTTCGAAGTGGGCGTGTCGTCGATGAAGCGCCGTCGACGACCCGCGTGGAGCGCGCCGAGGATGCAGCCCAAGCCCAGCGCCCCGCCCAGGATTGGCAGCCACGCGAGGTCGTCCATCCGCGTGCCCTCTGTCCAATCAGAAGCTGACCTTCGGTGCCTCGCGCTCGGCCGCGGGCGCCTCGAACAGCGGCTCCTCGGTGAAGCCGAACATGCCCGCGAGCAGGACATTCGGGAACACGCGGATGTCCGTGTTGTATCGCATCACGGCGTCGTTGTACGCCTGCCGCGAGAAGGCGATCTTGTCCTCGGTCTGCGACAACTCGCCCTGCAACTGCAGGAAGTTCGTGTTGGCCTTCAGGCTGGGGTAGGCCTCGGCGATCATCAGCAGGCGACCGAGCGCCTGCGTCAACTCGCCCTCGGCCTTGAGCTTGTCCGTCGGCGTCGTCGCGCTGGTCGCCTTGGCGCGCGCGTTGACGACGCGCTCGAGCGTGTCCTTCTCGTGGCTCGCGTAGCCCTTGACCGTGTTGACCAGGTTGGGGATCAGGTCGTGGCGCCGCTTCAACTGCACGTCGATGTTGGCGAAGGCGTTCTTGACCGCCTGCCGCAGACGCACGAGGCCGTTGTAGATGCCCATCAGCCACAGGCCGACGAGCAGTGCGAGACCGAGCAAGACCAGGAGGACGACGAGGAGAGGGTCCATAGTGGTTGTTAGGTTACCGGATCGGGGGAGCGGCTATTCAGTGGCCTTGTTGCGAAACGTTGTCCGGTGAGATGAGGAGCGCGGTCGACTGATCCACGAGTATTACAGAAATGCACCATCAGCCGTCGAGTTCCTTGACGCGTGCGCGCAATGGCGTCGCGAGGGCGTGAGCCTTCTCGGCCTCATCGTCCTGGCAAAGAGCCCTGGCTGCAGCCTCCAGAGCCTCCCAGTAGGAAGCAGCCGTGTCGAAGGGTTCTCTATCGCGATCGTTCTGAAGCAACTGCGGCACGAGTCGCTGTAGGGGAACTAGGATCGGCGACACACCGGCCGGAAGACCCGCTTTCAGCAAACAGCGGGACACGCATACGGCGGACCAGACGTACTGGTTGAGTGATACCGAGGTGTCGATCTCTTCGTGCAACGCCCGAGTAATCTGGAGCGACTCCGCGTAGTGCACCTCGGCCGCCCTCAGGTCTCCTTCCTGCAGCGCGATGTCGCCAAGGCTGAGAAGGCTGACCGACATATCGCGATGGCTCTCCGGCGTGCCGAGTTTCTCGCACAGCGCGCGATCGATCTGCAGTGCCTCGGCGTAGCACGCTTGCGCTGCCTTCAGGTCTCCATTCTGCTTCGCGATGTCGCCAAGGTGGCCAAGGCTGACCGCCACATCGCGGCGGCTCTCCGGCGTGCCGAGTTCCTCGCTCAAGGCGCGGCGGATCTCCAATGCATGGGCGTAGTACGAGTGCGCCCTCTTCTGGTCTTCGTTCTGCATTGCGATGTAGCCAATGCGG
The DNA here is from genome assembly GCA_963829015.1 of uncultured Planctomycetota bacterium. Lineage (GTDB taxonomy): Bacteria > Planctomycetota > UBA1135 > UBA1135 > JADJLZ01. Next base: position 135,220 of record CAWHGR010000005.1, read on the forward strand.
TCAAGGCTGTTCGACACATCGCGGCGGCTCCCCGGCGTGCCCAATTTCTCGCTGAGAGCACGGTCGATCTGCAGTGCTTCCGCGTAGCACACCTGCGCCGCCTTCAGGTCGCCGTTCTGCGTTGCGATGTCGCCAAGCCGGCCAAGGCTGACAGACACATCGCGGCGGCTCCCCGGCGTGCCAAGTTCCTCGCACAGCGCGCGGTCGATCTGCAGTGCCTCCGCGTAGCACACCTGCGCCGCCTTCAGGTCGCCGTTCTGCGTCGCGATGTCGCCAAGCCGGCCAAGGCTGACCGACACATCGCGGCGGCTCCCCGGCGTGCCGAGTTCCTGATAGAGCGCGCGGCAGATGTCGAGTGCTTCCGCGTAGTGTGCCTGCGCAGCTTTCAGGTCCCCGTTCTCCTTGCCGATGTCGCCGAGTTGGTCGAGGGTGTTCGAAACGTCGCTCCGGGCATCTGGCGTGCCAAGTTCCTCACTGAGCGTGCGACGAATCTCCAGTGCCTCCGCGTAGCACACCTGCGCCGCCTTCAGGTCGCCGTTCTGCGTTGCGATGTCGCCAAGCCGGCCAAGGCTGACAGACACATCGCGGCGGCTCCCCGGCGTGCCAAGTTCCTCGCACAGCGTGCGACGAATCTCCAGTGCCTCCGCGTAGCACACCTGCGCCGCCTTCAGGTCGCCGTTCTGCGTCGCGATGTCGCCAAGCCGGCCAAGGCTGACCGACACATCGCGGCGGCTCCCCGGCGTGCCGAGTTCCTGATAGAGCGCGCGGCAGATGTCGAGTGCTTCCGCGTAGTGTGCCTGCGCAGCTTTCAGGTCCCCGTTCTCCTTGCCGATGTCGCCGAGTTGGTCGAGGGTGTTCGAAACGTCGCTCCGGGCATCTGGCGTGCCAAGTTCCTCACTGAGCGTGCGACGAATCTCCAGTGCCTCCGCGTGGTGCGCCCGCGCGGTGCTCAGGTCGCCGTTCTCACTTGCGACGCCGCCCAGGCAGCCGAGACTGATCGACACATCGCGCCTACTCTGTGGTGTGCCAAGTTCTCGATGGAGCGCGCGGCGGATCTCCAGCGCCTCAGCATAGTGCGCCTGTGCGGACTTCAGGTCTCCGTTCACCATGGCGATGTCGGCGAGTGCGCTGAGGCTGCAAGTCACATCGCGTCTAGCCTCTGGCGTCCCCAAGTCCTCGCACAGCGAACGGGTGATCTCCAATGCCTCCACGGCGTGGGCCTGTGCGGCTCTCAGGTCTCCAATGTCCTGAGCGATGTCGCCAAGGCAGCCTAGGCTGAATAGCACATCGCGCCTTGCCTCTGGCGTGCCGAGGTCCTGACAGAGCGCCCGGCGAATCTCGAGTGCGTCCGCGTAGTGAGCCTGCGCGTTGTTCAGAGCTCCGTTCTCTCTCGCAATATCGCCGAGTTGATCGAGCATATCGGAGACGTCGCTTCGAGCCTGCGGCGTACCTAGGTCCTGACGAAGCGCGCGGCGAATCTCAAGTGCTTCCGTGTAGTGCGCCTGCGCGGTCTTCAGATCTCCATTCTCCTTGGTCATGCCGCCGAGTCGGAGGAGGCCAAACGAAACAGCGCGCCGAGCCCCCGGCGTACCGAGGTCCTGACAGAGCGCGCGGTCGATCTCCAGGGCCTCCGCGTAGTAGGCTAGCGCCGCCTTCAGGTCTCCCTTCTCCTTCGCTATCGCGGCAAGATGGTCGATGCATGCCGATACACCCCGCCGGGTCTCTGGTGTGCCGAACTCCTGACAGTGCGCGCGAGCAATCTGCAGAGCCTCAGTGTAATACCTCTGCGCAGTCTTGAGGTCTCCGTTCACCTTCGCGAGAGCGGCAAGTTGACCGAGGCTGTAGGCTACATCGCCTCGGGAGTCAGGCGTGCCCCGTGCTTCTGACATTGCACGGCGGATCTCAAGCGCCTCCTCGTAGTGCGCCTGTGCAGTCTTCAGGTCTCCGTTCTCCTGCGCAATGTCGCCGAGGTGGCCGAGGCTGACCGACACATCACGCCGAGCCTCTGGCGTGTCGAGGTCCTGACAGTACGCACGGCCAATCTCTAGAGCCTCAGCATAGTGTGTGCGAGCAGTCTCCAGGTCTCCGTTCGCCATCGCGAGATCTCCGAGACCTTGAAGGCTGAAGCATATCTCGCGCCTAGACTCAGGCGTACCGAGGTCCGTGCACAGTGCGCGGGTGATGTCCAGCGCCTCTGCGTAGCAGGCCTGCGCAGTCTTCAGGTCTCCGGTCAGTTTTGCGATGTCGCCGAGGCTGACGAGGCAAGCCGAAGCATCGCGCCGCGCCTCTGGCGTCCAAGAGTCCTGACACAGGGTTTCGGAGATGTGAAGCGCTTCTGCGTGGTACGCCTGTGCTGCCTGCAAGTCGCCATTAGCCTGGGCCAGGTCACCAAGAGTGGATAAGTCGCCGACAAGTTCACGGCGACTGTCTTGCGTAGACTTCCTGGCGTCACTCTCACGGTCTCGCACAAGTTCCGTACGCCACAAATTCATGGCAGTGTTCAATGCACCACTTGTGACGAGTCGTTCAGCCAACCGGATGCGCCCACTCACCCCGAGGACTGCCAGCGGCACTTCGGTCCAGCGCACCCACTCCAGATCCTTGCCGACGCATCGCACGCGGTCCCAGAGGTTCTCTGCTGAATCGTTCGAGACCGCCAAGCGCAACACGCGCAGCCAAGTGGCTGTCACTGGATCATTCCAGTCCGGTTGTTCGGGCCGCGGGAACGCATGCTGCGCCATATCCAGCAGGTCACGTAACTCGGAGTGCTGGCCGATAGCGAGCAGTGCGACGGCGCTGTTGTCCGGCAGTGCAGAATCAGCATTTCCCTCAGGCGGCTGAAGAAGTTCTCCTTTGTCGTCGAAGCTCGCCGAGACCCACTCGATCAGATGTTCTCGAAGCACTTCGGTCAGAGCGGAGTCGTACTTCTTGCTGTAGGTGCTGAAGTGCCTCGCGGCAACGATGTGAAAAGCCTTGTCTCGGAACTCACGGGTCAACGTGCTCGGTGCTGCGAGGATCACTCCCGGGTCCACGCACCAGTCCAGTGAAATGGCCGAGTCGGGCTGCTTGGCTACGCGATCGGCGAACTCCGTCACCACGCCGTGCAGAAACCGGACACCCAGCCTGCTGCTCCAGCCGAGCAGGTTTCGCACCTTGGGCTCGAGCGCCTTGAAGCGTTGCTCGACGCGCTTGCTGCGTTCCGATTCCCACTCCCGTACATGGTCTTCGCCCTCGAGCGAAAGTCGCCCCTCCAGGGTGCCGTCGACGAAGTTGGCCGGTTCGTTCCGGAGTTCACCGATGTTCTCTACCATCGTCAGGAAGTTGCCGGCAGCTTTCTGCATCAGCAACTCCTGCTGGTCACGGGATAGACCCGGCAGTCGGGCCCGCAAGCAGGTGCGCAACTCGACGTCACTGGCATTGGGCAGTCTTAGAAGGCCCACGCCGTCGAGCCCGTCGTAGGCTGCGAAGGTTGACATCTTTGCGCTGGCCGCCTTCCTTGCCAACTCCCGCCACTCGCGCTCCCAGTGCGTGACGATGATCAGGAGCGGCCAGCCGCGACGCTGCGCTTGTGCCCAAAGACGGGCGATGAACTGCTGCGTCTGCGGATCGATCCACTGTGCATCGTCGAGCCACAGGACGGCAGGGATGGCGTGCGCCCCGTGAAGGAGTGCCTCGAAGCACTCCAGCAGGTCATCGATGAGGTCCTTGACCTGGTCGCCGGCGACGCTGTCATGCGACTTGGCGGGGCCGAGCCGGTCCGAGATCGTTCGCTTGACCCCCCCGAGTACCTTCAGCGCCCAGCCCCCGAAGGGCACCAAGTTGTCGGCCAACTGACTGCTCAACTCACCGATCCCCTCCTTCCTGACCGCCCGTGTGGTGTTAGCCAGAACGCTGCTCATCAGCCCCCGATGGTTGTTGATGATGGACAGGTGCCTGTTGATCTCGCCGCGCAGTTCTGGAAGCGCCGGCCGTAGGTCCACGTTGCGTTGGTCAGGCGGTTGCCATCGCACGCCGAACCACATGAACCGAGGAGGCCCCGAGGGCGTGTGCCCCTCCATGTCAGGGTTGACCCGGAGCTGGGCGCCGATATCGCGGAAGGCATCGGGCCAGTAGTTGCATGCCGCAGGGTCCCAGCGCTCGTCGGTCGAGAGCTGCAGGTAGAGTTCTTGCACGAGCCTGCTCTTGCCGATGCCTGTCTCGGCCAGAATCACCGCCATCCGCGGGGAGTACTTGCCATCGCTGGACCGGGTCGCGGCGGAGTCGAATTGCGAGCGGAGCCAAGCGATCTCCTTCTCGCGGCCGAAGAAACTGGGAGTAGTCGTCATGAGGTTCGGTGGGGGATGCCGTCTCTCGCGTCTCCGATGCGCGCGGACGATCGACCGGGTTCGTGGGCGTGGCGGGGGCCGATGCCGACCGTGCAAGTGCCGTCAGGATGATCGTACCGCGCGTGCCGCGTCGTGCCTCTCCGCAACCCGGAGCGGGATCGAGCGCGACGGAAGCGGGCGGCTGAACTCGTATCGCTCCCGCCCTCCGTGCTTGGCCACTCCGCGCACCCGCCCCGTTACTCGCGCCGAGCCGAGATCTTCAATCCCGAGCGCCGGTCTCTTCGCCCAACCCGACCAACGCTCCGAACGAATCCGTAGATCGGCGTCCCGGATGGTAGGAACCGCGCGCTCTGCTAGCATCAGCATCCCCACAAGGCCGCACCTTCCCCGCGCGGCCAAGCACCCCGTGTCCCGCGGCATCGCCTACGCTCTCGCTCGGATTCCAGTCAGCCATTGCAGCCCGCGCCTCGGGGCGCGGGCCGCAGGGCTGCATGACTGGCCATGCGTGAGGTGTTCCAATCTGGCGACCGTCCCGGGCAGAGTCCAACCCAGGAGAGATCCATGGCCGAGAATCCCAAGCCGAAGGTGAAGGGCGTCGCCGACGTCGTGTTCCTGATCGACGTCAGCGGCAGCATGCAGCCCTGCATCGACAGCCTGCAGAAGAACATCGCCACCTTCGTGAAGTTCTGCCGGGAGCCCGACGAGAACCAGGGCGTGGCGGTGAAGGACCTGCGGATCAAGGTCTGCGGGTACCGGGATCACACCGCGGATGGGGAGACGTGGTTCCAGTCCTCGCCCTTCGTGATCGTCACCGACTCGGTTGCGCCACTGGAGGCCCATCTGGCGAGCCTTCAGGCAAGGGGCGGCGGTGATGAACCCGAGTCCCTGCTCGATGCGCTGTTCAAGGTCGGGTCCATGGGCGAGTCTGGAGCGCAGGACGAAGCCGATCCGGAGCGCTGGCGTCGCCGTGCCCGCCGCATGGTCATCGCGTTCACGGACGCGACCTACCACCCGACGATCACCGCGGAGGAGGGCAACGGCGGCAATTGGGAGTCCGTCGGCCAACTGCTGATGGGCAAGAAGATCAAGCTGGTCCTCTTCGCGCCGAAGGCTGCCTGCTACGAGGATCTGGCCGCGATCGACGGCTCGATCGTCGAGTTCTACACCGAGAACCTGGCCACCGCTCCGGATGACTTGCAGCGCATCACCTCGGATCGATCAGCCTTCCGCCGGACGCTGGAGTCCCTGGCGAAGACGGTCAGCGTGAGCGCCGAGGTCGAGAAGCTGTAGCGACCCCGTTGGCCGTCCCACGACCATGCCCATCAAGTTCAAGCGCGATGACGTGGTCGCCGACCGCTATCGGATCGAGGAACTGCTGAACGAAGGGGCGTACGCGCTCTCGTACCGCGCGATCCGCAAGGACGACGGCGCGAAGGTCTTCTTCAAGCAGTACTCGAGCCCGACCTCGCTCGTCCCCTGGTTCAAGAAATACGTCGAGCAGATGAACGCCATCCGGACACGCGTCCGGGGCGACGAGAGCGCGCGCGACATCTGCTACGAGTTCCTGGATGTCCTGGAGCGGCCGCCGCGCGAAGGCCTCTGCATGGTCTTCGAGTGGGTGGAGGGTGGGAAGGACCTGCGCAAGGCATTGGAGCTCAAGGCCGGCCTTTCCTGGGAGCAGAGGCTCCAGTACGCCAAGGTGTTGTTGTACGGCGTCGGCGTCCTGCACCGGGTTGGGGTCGTGCACTGCGATCTGAAGCCCGAGAACCTCTTCCTGTTCCCTGTCCCCGCGCTCAAGACAGGCTTCCGCCTGAAGATCATCGACATGGACCAGTCGATCCTCTCGACGGGTCGGGCGGCCTGGCACGGGGATCGGCCCTACGCCGGCACACCGGGCTACTTCTCGCCCGAACACCTTCGGCAGGAGGTCCCGACGCCTGCGTCCGACGCGTTCACCTGCGCGATCATCCTGTCCGAACTCCTCGGTGACGGGAGCCCGTTCCGGGAAGACCACGAGGGCTCGATCCTCAAGGGGCCCACGAAGCGCGTGGCATTGCAGCAGGAGTTGTCGAATGCGGCGGCGACGCGGCGGGTAGTGGACCTGATCAACCGTGCCTTCGATCCCCAGCCCGCGAAGCGCCCGAGCGTGGACGAGATGAGGAAGGCGATCCTGGAAGCGTCGCTGGGCGCGACCGACTCTCGCCCTCGCGTTGTCGCACCTGCTCCTGCTGCCGTTCCCTGCGAGGAACCAACGCCGGCCCTGCGCAGCGCGGCTCCTCCCGTCACGAGGGCGCCAGCATCCAGTGGGATCCGCATCGAAGGCGGCGCGGGCCACCAGTTGGATGTGCTCACGGACATGAGCGTGGGAAGCGCGCACCTAGGCAGTTGGAGTCCTGACGCCGAGAAGTTCCTCTCGAGGATCCAGTTCACGCTGTACCGCGACGGAGGGCGCTGGATGGTGAAACACCATCCGGACGCCGCGAACGCGACACTCGTCGATGGCAAGGCCCTGACGGAGCCCGTGCCGGTGGCCGATGGAACGCGGCTCACCGTCGGCAATCCATCGCGTGGCGTCGAGAAGGTGCCGTTGACGTTGCGGATCCGGAGCGGAGCCTGATGGATTTCCAATGCCCGACCTGCGGAACGCGCCGAGCCTCGGAGAAGGATCCGTGCCCTGCGTGCGGATTTGCAGACGTGCCGCAGGTCATCCAACTGCGCTCTCGCGCAACAGGCCGCAACCTCGCGCTCCGGGTCGCGATCGACCTGGGCACGTCGAACCTGAGGGAACTGCAGGATCCGGAACTGCGCTTCGCCTCGCCCAAGCAGTTCCACCTCGAGCGAGCGCTAGATCGTCGCGGCTGGGTGCTGCGGAACCATGGGAGCGCCCAGAACCCGACCTGGCTGAACGATGCCCCCGTTCCGGCCGACGGGGCGGTCCTCAAGTCCGGCGACGTGATCTCGATCAAGGGGAAGAAGCTCTTCCTCGAGGTCGTGCTGTAAGGGCGCCCGAACATGGAAACGCGCGCCTGGCAGCAGAAGCAACAGATGCGGGAGCGGCTCGAGGAGATCCTCGAACGCACTCGTACCGCACTGGCTGCTCGTGAGCCGCTGTTCGCTCACCTCGGAGAGCCCGTTGCCATTCGCCAGCAACGGGACAAGGACGCGTGGTGGTTCCTCGGAGATGTCCATGGTGACTTCTTCGCACTGAGTACGCTGCTGGAGCACGTCCTGCGCGCCGAGCCCGAAGCGAACATCTGCTTCCTCGGCGATATCGTGGACCGCGGGATCTACGGCGTCGAGTGTGTCGCGCTGGTCCTCCTGATCGCACTCGAGCGGCCGGGGAAGGTGATCTGGATCGCCGGGAACCATGACGAAGGCGTGTACAGGGACGACAGCGGTCACTACCAGTCGCGCACGCAGCCCGGCGAGTTCTCGACGTGGCTGAACGATGGGGGAGACGACAGCCTGCCCGCCACGCTGCGAGCCCTGACGGGCGATCTCTTCATCGAAGTCGTGGCGCAGTTACCGCGAGCCGTGCTGTTCGGTGATGGACTGCTGGCCTTGCACGGTGGCGTGCCGCTCTCGGACCGTTGGCCGTCGTTGCGGACGTTCGGGGACCTCTTGCGGCCCGAGATGCTGCAGGACTTCGTCTGGACCCGGGCGACGGATACTCCCCGGAAGCTCGTGAACCGCAATCGGCAGGGCTGCGAGTACGGGTGGCGCGACCTCGAGGGGTTCGTTAGTGCGGTGAGCGGCTTCTTCCCGATCAAGCGCGTCATCCGAGGCCACGACCATGTCCATGGTGGGTGGGAGCAGCCGAAGGGCTACACGGCTGTTCCGCTCCTGACCCTGAACACGTTCGGGTTCGACTACATCGCGTCGGACACGATCGAGTCGGCTGCGTACCGGGAGGCTCTCGTTGCGGCTCGCCAACACCAGGACGCCCTGCCCGAAGTCGTAGCCGTGCCTTGGACCTGGGGGGATCGTCGGCCTTTTGAGAACCATCGTCTGCAACTGCGCGAGGAACTCCCTCTGCCGGCGGCCTCGCATGCCGATGCGTGGATTCGCTTCGCGGCGAGGATGGACGACGCGGAGTACGCCGAGCGCAAGCGCCGACGCGCTGCACAGTGGCAGCGGGTGGCCAAGATGGAGGCGGACCTCTCCGACCTCGAGCTTCGTTCGTCCTCGCTCGACGGTGCGAGCCGCAAGCAAGCATGGACCGAGTTCCTTCGGAAGTACGAGCGTGATGTCCCCGGAATCGATCGCGACGACGCGTTGAGGGCCAAGGCGAAACAGTTCTGGCGAAGCGCGCGCGACGAACTATGCCGCACGACGCGCACACCTCCGTGCCACTCTCTCAGGATCCTCGACAACGGGGATCGCAGTTGGCTGCCGGCGGTCGTACGCCGCATCGTCGAGTCGCCTGGCCTCGGTCGCCGCGCTGACGTCCGCGTCTCCGTCGTCAGTCAGGCTTCAGAAGCCAGCGCCGCCGACTGGTTGACGGGTCCGGGGTCCAAGGGCGGCACTGCGAGCAGCGCTGCCGAGGTGAAGCTCGAGGCGCGGCCATTCGGGGCCGGCGCCGTGACGCTGCGAGTTTTCTCAGGGGGATGGCGCTCCGAGTCCGGAGAATCCGTTCGACCCTCGGGAGTCTTCCCCGAGGCTCTTTGTGCCGAACTCGGACGGCTGCTGGCGCGGACCGGTGAAGCCAGCCGAACTGGAGGCTCGTGATGCCCGCGCAGAACGTGGATCTGGTCCTTGCCGTCGACTCGAGTTCGAGCATGCTGCCCTGCTTCCAGGGCCTGGTCGATCACCTCGAGCAACTCGTCAAGCCCCTGCAGGGATGGTCGTTCAACCTGCGACTCGGGGTCATCGCGATGTCGGCCTCGGAAGGTGGCAAGGGCAAGACACTGTACTTCCCGCAGACTCTTGCGGGGGGAGCCGCCGAGTCACTCGCAGCCATCTACAAGCCGGCGCAAGGCGCGGCTCTCTTCACCCAGAACCCCGAACAGGTGATCGACCTCCTGCGCAAGACGAAGCCCGAAGGGAACGAGGACCTGCTGATGATGCTGGACATCGCGGCGGACTTCCCGTTCGGACCGCTCTCGACCACGCGGAGGGTCGTGGCCATGTTCTCGGACGAGACCATCGAGAGCGGCGTGGCAGGCAACGCAAGCCTGCCCCTCATCCCGAGGCTGTCTCAGAAGTACATGGCCCGCGGAATCAAGTTGTACGCGGCACTTCCGATCAGCGTCTCCGCCGAGGAACTGTCGGCCATCGACAGTTGTCAGATCGAAGCGGTTCCGGGGGGTGACGGGCTGGAAGCGGTCGATTTCGGCAAGTTGCTGGGGGCCATGGCCAAGTCGATCAGCGTGAGCTCTCGGCAATCGACGGGCGAAGCGCCCTACGAGCGTGCGTTGTTCGGGCAGGACAAGTTCGAGTTCGTCTCTGGGGTGTGTACGAAGAGCGACCGCTGATACTCCCGGGGTGCAATCGACCTCCGATCCCCTTCACGCAAGACGAAGCCATGCCAGCACACGGCACCTCCTACTGCTCGCACTGCGGCACTCTCCTCGCCAACGAGGGCCGCGACAGATGCGATGCGTGCGGGGGCCTGGTTGATCCCGCGAAGCTCCGCGAGGCAAGGGAGATCAGAGAACGGACTCTCGCGCCACCAACCTCGAAAGTCACGGGCACAGAGGCACCCGCCTCCGAGGACGAGAGGGCTTCGTCTCGGCACATCTTCGGTGGCATCGCGTTTCTCGCGGCCGTTCTCGCAATGATCTCACTCGCCATCCTCGGCGGGAGGTCTTGCCAACAAGCCGTCTCCGAGCGCCAGCGGGGTGATGAGGTCGCGCGATTGCTGTCGTCGGCAGATCGAGCACTCGAAGAATCGGACGGGGCCGGTCTTGCATCGGCACTGACGTCTCTTTCGAATGTGGGCTACCAGGATGATGTCGTCCTTGCTCCGCTGCGAGCCAAGGCCTCGGTGCTGGTACCGATCTCGCACTGGGCACAGGTGCTGGAATGGAGCCCCGATCCGAGCGTCGTTTCGGATGTATGGCGGGACAAACTCCAAGTTGAGAAGTTCCCGTGGCGAGTTCGCCACAGGGCATCCGGGATCGAGATGCTACTGGTGCCGCCGGGCGAGTACATGTGCGGCGCATCGCCGGATGACAGCGACGCGCAAGACACGGAGAAACCGGCACATCAGGTAACGATCACAGGAGCCTTCTACCTCGGTCGCTACGAAGTGACGCAGAGCGAATGGGACACGGCCATGGGAAGCAATCCGTCCCACTTCCAGACGGGTGGCCAATTCCCGGTGGAGCGTGTGACGTGGTCCGAGATCTGTGGTGCGGGAGGCTTCCTCGAGCGTGCGGGGGGGGATCTGCGCCTGCCAACAGAGGCGGAGTGGGAGTACGCTTGCCGCGCAGGCACGACCGAGGCGCGCTATGGATCTGCTGGTGACGTGGCGTGGTTCGGCAACCATCTCTCCGCGAGTGACTGCACGCATGTCGTCGGCAGCAAGCGCCGCAATGCGCTCGGACTGCACGACACACTCGGAAACGTGTCGGAATGGTGCTCGGACTTCTACGGAGCCTACTCCGCCGAGCCGCAGGTCGATCCGGTGGGTCCTTCGATCGGCAGCGCTCGGGTGCAGCGGGGAGGGTCCTGGCTCTTCGATGCCTTCGAGTGCCGCGCTTCCCAACGGACGAGTCGCGATCCCGACTACGGCGACAGCATGAGCGGCTTCCGTGTGGCGCGGACACCATAGACTGCAGCGCTGATCCACTCTCCAACAGCCCTACACCCGACATGGCCATGCCAGCACACGGCACCTTCTACTGCCCGCACTGCGGCACTCTCCTCGCGAGCGAGGAGAACGACAGATGCGATGCGTGCGGGGGCCTGGTCGATCAGCTCACACTTCGCGAGCGCTTCGATCGCGTTCAGGCAGGGGACACGGCGTCGTCGATCGCAAGTCACCGGGCGCGCGCATGGAATAGCTTCATCCGCGAGTGCGAGAGCGGAACGGCCGCTGGCCAAGGTGATCCGGAACTGTTGCAAGAGGCCCGGGAGAAGCTGAGCTACTGGGAAGGGCGTGTGCATGCGCCCGAGGCGGAGACCGAGGACGCACGCGCTCCCGACTTCGGTGAATCCGAGCCCGGTGCTCCGGCTCGCGGCAAGGAGTCGAAGCGGGGGCGAAGGCGGCACGAAGCGGACGTCCCGAAGCACCCAGCAGGCGCGACTACCGGCAGGGAGGTTGCCGGCGTGTTCTGGCTTCTCTCGACAGCGTTCCTGGTGTGCTGTGCGCTCGCATGGTGCTCCGAGATCAGGGGGATGCTCGTGGCCGAGATCAACCGAATAGATGCCAGGGCCGTAGACCGTTATGACTTGCTCTGGCAGCGGGCCGCGGTCACGGGCTGCTATTTGCTGCCGGTCGTGTTCGCCGCGCTGGTCGGAGGCATGCTCAGTCGCAAGGTCGGGGGCACGAAGCTGTGGCAGTGGATCATTCTCTTCGGCATCGCCATCACGTGGTACGAGTTGGGATCCGGACCGCTCGGCTGGACCCCCATCAGGGAAATGCTGGCCCCGCTGGCCTGGTTGAAGAGAGTGTTTCTCTAGTCATGTCCTCACTCCCCTTGGACCCAGGCCGACGACGTACCTGCATACACTGCAAGGGCCATCGGGTCGGTGCGGGCAGGTCCCCCTGAAGATTCGGAGGATGCCCGCGAACCGCGATCGGGTCGGCCCTATCCCCTCCGGACGCTCAAGGTACGAAGCACGATGAACTCGAAGAAGAACCAAGAGCAGGCAGCGAACCGGAAGCCCGTTCGGGCCCGCAGCGAAGCGAAGACCGTGCTGGACGTCATCCGCTTCGGGTTGGAGCGCCGCCTGATCGAGACCCTGTATGCGAGGTTTGGGATCGGCCGGGTCCTGCGCCGGACGGCGAAGGACGCCCAACAGAAACGTCGCGACGCCTACTCGAGGGCGCAGTCGATGCGCGTCTCCAAGGCTCTTTCCCCGCGACTCGTCGCGCTCGTCGACCTGGCGCGGAATCGGACCCAGTTCGGCCAGCCGGTCGACCTCTTCGTGGACTCGCAGACGGACATCAACGCCTGTGCCGTGCTCGACGCGATCCCGGGTGCCGGCTGCCGGATCATGCTGACCGCGGGAGCCGTGCAGCGTCTGACGGACGAGGAGATGCTCTTCGTGCTCGGCCACGAGATCGGGCACCACTACTGGGGCCACGTCCAGGAGGGCCGGATCGCGCAGGCGTACGACAACTCCCCGCCGCCCTTGCTCGCGAAGCGGCTTGGCGACTGGTCTCGCTACGCGGAGTTCTCGGCCGACCGGGCCGGGATGGCGGCCTGCGGATACGACTTGGACGCGGCCGTCTCCGTGATGTTCAAGATTCAGTGTGGTCTTGGGCCCGAGCACCTGAACTACAAACTCTCCGAACTGCTCGCGCACGCCGCCGCCCTAGAGAAGGCCGCACTCTCCGACTTCATGGAGGGCGAAACGCACCCGCTGGTTCCGCTGCGGGCAGCCGCCCTGCACCGCTTCGCCAAACTGGCACGCGAGGGCATGGACCCCGGGCGCATCGCCGCCGCCGATGATGCCGTGGAGCCGCTCGCGCGCCTCATGGACTACGAGGACCGAACCCCGAGCGGAGCCCACTTCCGCGAGGCACTCCTGTGCTGCGGGCTGCTCGCCAGCCACATGGGCGGCAAGGAGACGATCCGTGCGGAGGATTGGAACCGGCTCGTCGAGGGCTTGCTGCCCTACACCAGCGATCCGGAGCGGATGCTGAGTTCGGTGAAATCCTTGTCGAATGCGTCGAAGCGTTCCGGCAAGGCCCTCGAGTGGATCCGCAAGCACACGGGCCCGGAGCGGTTCGAGTTCCTGGCGGAGATCGTCGACGTGGTCGTGAGCGACGCGGTCGTGACGAAGGCGGAGGAGGGGTTCGTGCTGGACGTGGCGGATGCTCTGGATATTCCGGCGACCGTCGCGCGGCGCTGTCTGCGGGAGCGGCACCTTGGGGTGTTCAGGAACGCGACGATCAAGGACCCGCCGAAGCATGGCCTGCGGTGACGTGCGGCGCTCCTGAAGTGGTCGTGCGGAACCCATGCTGGGGCCGAGCGATGGGCTGTCGGTGGAATTGGCAGCCGATGGGGGGCAGCCGTCGAGCTCTTACGAGTACTGGCACCGGACTCGGATCTTCACTTCAGACCGCTCGCTTGCGCGCGCAGCACGGCTCGGATACCCGAATGTATTCGTAGATCGCGGATCCAGGTGAAGGAGATCGCGCGCTCCCCGTAGCATCTGCCGTCGCACACCCCGATGGACGCCTGCGTGGTCCATCATCGTCACAGGAGCCGAAGACATGGCGAACTGCCCGAAGGGTCACATCCTCAGTCGCTGCAAGGACTGCCGAACCGTGTACTGCTACGAGTGCAGTGGGCATCGCTGCCCGACGTGCGGCTCGGGCATCCGCTCCGCACGCGCCCAGTGCGTCATGTCGTTGCCCCGGCTGGTATGTGCGACCCAGAGCTGACGGTTGGAGCAAGCTTCACGTACTCGGGAGCGCGCGCCTCACCCACCAGACCGAAAGGCCGACCGGGCGTTTGTTGCGAGGGTCGAAGCGGTTGCCCTGTGCGTTCTGATCGACGGCCAGGTTCGCGACCGCGAGCCGACCCGGGATCAAATCGGCACCGATCTTGTCCGCCTGCCCTGTGGCTCGAGGATCGGCTCCAGTTGCCACTCACGGCGTAGCCTTCGCCGCGCGAACGAGGGCCATCACCGCTGCGCGGAGCGGCTCAGCCAGATTGCGCCACGCGCTCACCACAAGCGCCAAGTCCGCGTCTTCGGTAGCGGAAACGGAGAGTAGAGCGCCTAGTCGCTCACCAGGAAGACACGGGTCCAACGCGCTTGAGGCGCTGTCGTCGGGAGTTACGTCGATCTCCAGCCCAACTGGTTGCGGGTTCGAGTCCCGTCGTCCTCGCCACTCTGCGCCTTGCTGGGCGCTGCAAACCGCGTTCTCTGGGGCGCCAGTGGCGCATCCACTGCCAGTGCCTGACTGTCGCTGACAGTCGTCGCGAGGAGACCGCGGAGAGTGGGACGGAGAGTGACTACCGTTGGTTCCGCTCGCCTGCTCAGCCGATGTTTCGCCTGCTGCGGGCGCGAGCCTCGGCAGGCGTTCGACGGCCTTGCGCTCGTCATCGGGGCTGAGGCGCGTGAGCGCGAGGCTCACTGAGGACCGGGCGAGGCCCGGGCCGCCGCTGACAGTGCGGATGGTTCAACCGGTTCACAGCTGACCCGAACTGCGCCTCTCCCAGCCCTATCAAGGCTGAAGCGCCCACTCGGAACCTGCGCGAGGGCGCTCGCCTGCCCTGGAGTGGGACCATGGTCCGAGATTGCACCCGGAGGGCGCAGGGGGCATTCGCACGGTCGCTCCGCAGAACATGCACGCTCGGGCCTGGGAATGTCCGCCGACCGCGTCCGCGGTCGGCATCGGCCAGGGTCCTGGAGCCGCAGCCTCCCCACACATGCCGGCTTGGACGGGAAGGCGCGCGGGCCTGCGGCGTCCGGGCGCTAGGCTCTCATTCCCGGAGGTTCGCTGATGTCCGTAGCGCTGCTGCTTCTCGCTCCCTTCCTCGGCCCGCAATCCGCGCAGGTCCCCGCCGCCGTTCCCACGCAGGTGCGCTCGGCCGCGCTGTTCAAGAACGGGCTGGCGTTCGTGCAGCGCAGCGGCACTGCGCCGGCGGACGCCACGCAAGTGCGCATCGACACGCTGCCGGTTCCGACGCACGGCACGTTCTGGATCAGCGCCGCCGCTGCCGCGCCCGCGCTCACCTCCGCCGTCGCGCGCAAGACCGAGCGCATCGAGCGCGTCGTGGCCACGGACCTGCAGGAGCTGCTGCTGGCGAATGTCGGGCGCAAGCTCACGCTCGTCCTGGGCGAGAAGGAGACGCTCGTGGGCACGCTGCTCGCGCTGCCCGAGCCGCGCGCGCCCGAGGAGGACGAGCAGCCGCGCTACGGCTACGCGCCGCAGCCCGTGCGCTCGCTGCTCTACCTCGACACGGGCAGCGGCACCAGCGCCTTCGATCCGCGCCAGGTCGTGCGCCTCTCGTCCAGCGATGGAACGTTGAACCGCGAGTTCGAGCGCCGGCGGCCCGGCAGTTCGCTGACGCTCGAGTTCGCTGCGGCCAGCAAGGTGCCGCTGCCCTTCGAGCTCGACTACCTCGAGCGCGGCCTGACCTGGGTGCCTTCGTACTCGATCGACATCAGCGAGGAGGGCAAGGCGCTGCTCTCGGCCAAGGCCGAGGTGATCGACGAGTCCGAGGATCTCGTGGGCGCGACGTTGCAGTTCGTCACCGGCTACCCGAACCTGCAGTTCGCGCACGTCGCCGATCCGCTCGCGCTGCGCGGGGACCTGCAGGCGTTCCTCGACGCGCTGGG
Source organism: uncultured Planctomycetota bacterium (assembly GCA_963829015.1). Taxonomy (GTDB): domain Bacteria; phylum Planctomycetota; class UBA1135; order UBA1135; genus JADJLZ01. Next base: position 151,008 of record CAWHGR010000005.1, read on the forward strand.
GCAGGGCGGATCCGCGCAACAGAGCGTGCAGGTGCAGTCGCAGTCGCTGATGTCGAACTCCCTCTCCGCGGAGCGCGAGAGCGCCAGCCTGCCGGTCAGCCCGGACGCGGCCGGGGCGGCGTCGAGGACCTCTTCCTCTACGAGCAGCGCGGCGTGACGCTGGCGCGCGGCGAGCGCGGACTCTATCCGCTCTTCTCGAAGCGCGTGCCCTGCGAGCACGTCTACGAGTGGAAGATCGCCGACACGGTCATCGACCGCTACCAGCGCGAGCGCGAGGGCCGCGAGCCGCCGCAGGAGGAGATCTGGCACTCGCTGCGCCTCTCGAACGACTCGGGCCTGCCCTGGACGACCGCTCCGGCGATGACCGTCAAGGGCGGCAAGATCCTCGGCCAGGACACGCTGCGCTACGCCGCGGTCGGCGCGCAGGCGCTGGTGCGCATCACGCGCGCGCTCGACATCCAGGGCGAGCAGGTGGAGAACGAGGTCGCGCGCGAGCGCAACGCGGCGACCTTCTGGAGCACGCACTACGACAAGGTCAGCGTGCACGGCAAGCTGCGCATCACGAGCTACAAGCGCGAGAGCGTGAAGCTCGAGATCCAGCGCCGCATCCAGGGCGAGGTGACGCAGAACCCCGGCGCAGCGAAGCTCGAGGCGCTGGCCGAGGGGCTCTTCCGGGTGAACCCGACCACGCGCATGCTCTGGTCGGTCGCGGTCGAGCCGGGCAAGCCGCTCGCGATCGAGTACGAGTACACGCTCTACGTGCCGTCCTGAGCAGAGCCGCGCGCCGAGCACAGCCCGTGCCGGCCCGCACAGAGCCGCCCGAACAGGCCCGAACAGAGTGCCGAACAGAGCGGCGTGCCGAGCGAGCGCCGAGCCCCTGGCGCGGACGTCGATTCTTACACTTAGGACATTGCATTGTGAGCGTCTTTGCCGGCCGCTGGCCATCGGGTAGTCTCACGCAGAACCCCTTCCCGGGCTCAGTATGCTGAACGGTCTCCCTCCTCCGACGCTGGTGCAGGATTCGCGCTCCTTCGCGCGCCTGCTCGAGGACCTCGAGCGCCAGCGCGAGATCGCGGTCGACACCGAGGCCGACTCCTTCTACAGCCACCGCGAGAAGGTCTGCCTGGTGCAGGTCACGGTCGAGGACCGCGACTACCTCGTCGACCCGCTGGCTGGCTTCGACCTCGCGCCGCTGGGGCAGGTGCTCGCCGATCCCGCGCGGCTCAAGGTCTTCCACGACGGCGAGTACGACGTCCTGATCCTGAAGCGCATCTACGGCTTCCGCTTCAAGAACCTGTTCGACACGCGCGTCGCCGCCGCGACGCTGGGCTCGCCCAATCCGGGCCTGGCGAACGTGCTGCGCGAGCGCTACGGCATCGAGCTCGACAAGTCGATGCAGCGCTCGGACTGGGCCCAGCGGCCGTTGTCCGAGAAGCAGATCAAGTACGCGCGCCTGGACACGCGCTTCCTCTTGCCGCTGATGCGCGAGCAGCGCACCGAGCTCGCCGCGCGCGCGCGCGCGCACTTCGTGGAGGGCGAGTGCATGCGCCTGGAGGCGCTCGAGCCGCCCGACGCGAGCTTCGACCCGGACGAGTTCGTCAAGCTCAAGAACGCGCGCACGCTCGATCCGCTGGGCCGGCAGGTGCTGCGCGAGCTGTTCACGCTGCGCGAGAAGCTCGCCAGCGAGAGCGACCAGCCGCCCTTCCGCATCATGAACAACGAGGCGCTGGTCGAGGTCGCGCGCATGCGGCCGCGCAGCACCGGCGAGCTGCAGCGCATCCCGGGCGTCTCGTTCAAGCAGGGGCGGCGCCTGGGAGACGACGTGCTCGAGGCCGTGCGGCGCGGGACCGAGCTCGGCCCGCTGCGCAAACTGCCGACGCTGCCCAACCGCGACGGCACGGACGACTTCAGCGACCAGGACATCGAACTGCACGAGCGGCTCAAGAACCGGCGCAAGGAGCTGGCCCAGGTGCTGGGCATCGACTCGGCCTACCTGATCAACCGCCACGTGCTGACGCGCATCGCGCGCGCCAAGCCGCGCACGAGCGCGGAGCTCTCGCGCATCGAAGGCCTGCTCGACTGGCAAGTGCGCGACTACGGCCAGGAGCTGCTCGCCGTGGTCGAGCAGTTCGAGCGCGAGCGCGCGGCGGGGATGCTGCCGGCCGGGCGACGGCGCGGGCCCTGGCGCGGGTGAGCGAACACCGCAGCCCGCCTGAGTTTTTCGCGCTTCTTGGCGGCACCGGTCGCGCCGACCGCCGGCGTCGACGAATCGCGAAAAATCCAGGCGGGCTGCGGTGTTCGGGGTTGAAACGCCGAGGCCGCGCGAAAAACCGCGCGGCCTCGTGATCTGGTGGAGACGAAGGGGCTCGAACCCTCGACCTACGCATTGCGAACGCGTCGCTCTACCAACTGAGCTACGTCCCCAGAGGGCCGACGATGATAGGGTCCGAGGGCCGCGAGGAAAAGCCCCCGGGCCGGTGGGGGCCGGGCGCGGGCGCCTTGCTATCTTCCTCGCCGATGGAAGAGCCCCACGCCGCCGGATCGGGTACGAGCGAGATCCCTCCCCAGAAGCCGGCGCACGTGCGCGAGTTCACGCCGCGCGCGGTGATCGCGGCGCTGCTCGTCGCGGCCGTGATCGGCGCGAGCTATCCGTACATCGTGCTCAAGCTCGGCTTCGGGCCGAACATCTCGGTCGTCTCGGCCTTCTTCGGCTTCCTCGCGCTGGGCCTCGTCTCGAAGACCTACAACCGCTGGGAGAACAACCTCGTCCAGACGGCGGGCACGGCGGCGGGACAGATCGCGTTCCTGTGCTGGCTGCTGGCGGCCTTCGACATGTTGCGCGCAGACCCGGGCAGCGGCTTCACGCTCGTGCTCGACGAAGCATGCAGATCTTCCTGTGGCTCTCGACCGCGGGCATGCTCGGCGTGCTGCTCGCCGTGCCGCTGCGCCAGCACTACATCGAGGACGAGAAGCTGCCCTTCCCCGACGGCATCGCGGCGGGCGAGACGCTGATCCTGCTCGACTCGGAGGGCGGGCAAGCGCGCAAGTCGGCGCGCGGGCATGGTTGCCGCGATGGCCGCCTCCGGCTCTGTGCATGTTCGCTACGGCGCGCGCCTGGATGGTCGAGGTGATCGGCGATGGGAGCCGGCCTGATCCCGGTCTGCCAACCGGCGTCGGGCTCTCGCTCTCGCTGCTGAACATCGGCTCGGGGATGATCATCGGCGTGCGCATCTGCTTCAGCATGTTCCTCGGCATGCTGGCGTCGTGGGTGATCGCGCGCCGGTCCTCCTGATGCATCCGGCGTCATCCACGCGGGCGCGAAGAAGGGGACGTGCTGCTCTGGGTCATGTGGCCGGCTACCGGCATGCTGGTCGCCGGCGGGCTCACGGCGCTGTTCCTCAAGTGGAAGTACGCTCGTGCGCACCTTCCAGACGCTGCGCGGCTCGGCCGTGAAATCGGGCGACTTCCCGATGCAGCTGGGTGACTCTGAGGCTCGCTCCTCTTCGGCACGCTGCTGGTGATCATCCAGAAGGTCATTCATCGGCACGCCGGTCTGGCATGTCGATCCTCGCGATCCTGCTCAGCATCCCGCTCATGCTGGTCGCGATGCGCGTGCTCGGCGAGACCAACTGGGGCCCGATCAGCACGATGACCAACGTGATGCAGGCGCTGTTCGGCGCGATCGCGCCCGGCGACCTGCGCGCAGGCATGGTCTCGAGCGGCATCACCGGCTCGGTCGCCGCCGAGTCCGAGGGCCTGATGCAGGACTACAAGACCGGCACATGATCGGCTCGACGCCGCGTCTCCTGACGTACATGCAGCTCATGGCCGTGCCGGTCGGTGCCCTCGCGCTGGCCTGGATGTACCCCTCGCTCGTGACAGACCTACGGACTCGGCGGCGAGCACGGCCTCTCGAGCCCGACCTCGCAGCGCTGGGTCGGCTTCGCCACGATCCTCGGCCATGGCTTCTCGAGCCTGCACCCGAGCGCGATCTCGGGCGCTGGCGATCGGTTCGGCGCTCGGGATTCTCTTCACCGTGCTCGAGCAGAAGAAGGAGTGGCGCAACTTCGTGCCTTCTCCGACCGGCGTCGGCATCGGGATGCTGATTCCCGCCAACGCGGTCACGACGATCCTCATCGGTGCGCTGGTCGGCTGGGTGTGGGAGAAGCTCAACCCGAAGAACTCGGAGTTCTACGCCATTCCCGTCGCGTCGGGTCTGATCGCAGGCGAGGCGCTCGTCGCCGTCATCCTGGCGATCGTCTACGGCCTGGGGTGGTGGTCGCCGCCTGCGTGACGACCTGCGTCAGCCCTCCAGCCGCCGCCGCGCGCGCCTGCTGATGGGTTGAAAACTCAGCCCGCCTGGTTTTTCAACCCGCAGCGCAATTTCTCCGGGCCGGAGCGACGACCTTTGGCCGATCCAAGCGTCTCCATGGTGTCATGGAAGCTGACTCCAAGCCGCGCGGCGACCATCCGGGTGCGTGGCATCACGTCACCAACCGGGGTCTGGCCCATCGCCCCGCCTTCGAGGGCCGCCGCGACGTGCGGTCGTTCCTGGCCTTGTTGGCTCGCAGGGTGCACGAGGGCCAGATCGAGGTCCACGCCTTCTCGATCCTGACCACCCACTTCCATCTGCTTCTGCGAAGCCCGCGAGGCGAGCTCTCGGAGGCCATGATGTGGATCGAGAACCAGTACGTGAAGCACTTCAACCGGCTTCGCGGACGCGACGGCTCGCTGTTCCGATCGCGTTTCCGCTCGCGGATCGTCGACACCGAGGAGTACTGGTTCAACGTGATTCGCTATGTCGATGCCAATCCCGTCGATGCCGAGCTGTGTCCACGTCCGTCCGAGTACGAGTTCGGCAGTGCGCGGATGTACTGCGGAGGGCGATCCGCGCCCTGGCTCTCTCGCTCCAGCGTCGAGCAGATGGTCATGCGCTGCGCGCGCATGCCGCGCTTCGAACCGGCCGACTACGAACGCCTGTTCGGGGCGGGCCTCGGAGCCGACGAGCGCTGGGTCATCGAGCGCAGGCTCGAGCGCGGGAGCGCCAACCGTGGCGGGGAGGAGCGCGGCAATGAGCTGCTCCAGGCTGCCCCCGATCACGTCCTCGAGTGGCTGCGCTCCTGCGCGCGGCTCGCGGATGGGGGATCGATCGGGCTGACGTTGGCCGCCCCGGCGCAGGTCGAGCGCCAGCTCTTGAGGCTCGGCGGCGTGGAGGGGGACCGCGCCCGCCCGGTTCGAACTCGAGTCGCACGGCCGTGGCGCTCGCTCGAAGCGGGTCTGTTGCGTGACCTGTGCGGGCTGACTCTGCACGAGATCTCGATGCGGACGCAGGTCTCCTGCACTGCCGTGTGGAAGCTGTGCAACCGCCATTCGCAACGGCTTCGACTCGACCCCGCGTACGCGGCGGTCACCTCGCGCGTCGTCGGGGCCATCCAGGAGGAGCATCGAGGAGCGCTACCGGAACTGGCTGGCGATCGGCGCGGGTGTAGCGAGGCGACTGCGGGCGCGGGTTGAAAACTCAGGCGGGCTGGTTTTCAACCCTTGCTCCCGTCTTGTTGCTGTCCTGCCGGTGTCCCGCTGCTCTCAGCTCGCGAGCCGCAGCGTCGCGCGCTGGCTGATGCACTCGAGCGCCGCGACGCGGTAGGCCTCGGCCAGCGTGGGGAAGTTGAAGACGTTGTCGACGAAGGTGTCGACGGTCATGCCGCCGACCATGGCCATCTGCGCGAGGTGGATCAGCTCGGTCGAGCCTTCGCCGAGGATCTGGGCGCCGAGCACCTTGCCGGTGCCGGGCTCGGCCACGAGCTTGAGCATGCCTTCGACGTCGCCGGAGATCTGGCCGCGCGCGAGTTCGGAGAAGTAGGCCCGGCCGACGAGGGCGGAGCCGTGGCGCTTGCGCGCCTCCTCCTCGGAGATGCCGACGCAGGACATCTCGGGGATGGTGTAGATGCCCGAGGGGATCGTCTCGGAGCCCGAACGTACGGCCAGGCCGAACATGTGGCGCGCGGCGCGGCGGCCCTGCTCCATGGCGGAGGCCGCCAGCGCGGGCGGGCCGATCACGTCGCCTGCGGCGTAGACGTGCTCGACCCTCGTGCGCAGGTTGGCGTCGACCGGGATGTAGCCGCGCTCGTTGACCGCCAGGCCGAGGGCTTCGAGACCGAGGCCCGCGACGCTGGCCGTGCGGCCGAGCGCGACGAGCGTCTTCTCGGAGACGATGCTCGAGCCGTCGTCGAGCGCGGTGACGGTGCCGGAGATGCCGTCGCAGCGGCAGCTCACGGGCTTCTTGCCGGGCAGCCAGGTGCCGCCCAGGCTCTCGAAGGCCTTGACGAAGCGGTCCGTGAGTTCGACGTCGAGAAATCCGAGCGGACGCGGGCTCTTGTCGATCATCGTCACGCGCACGCCGAGCGCCTGGAAGATCGTGGCGAACTCGGAGGCAATCACGCCCGCGCCGAGCACGGTCAGCGACTGCGGCAGGTAGATCAGCGAGAGGATCGAGTCGCTGTCGAGGATCTGCTCGTGGTCGATCTGCATCTCGGCCGGCAGGCGCGGGCGCGAGCCGGTGGCGAGCACGAAGAAGTCGGCGCTCACGAGCTGCCTCTTGTTCCCGGGCTGCGCGAGCTCGAGCTCGTGCGCGGACGTGAAGCGCGCGCGACCGCGGGCGAACTCGACGCCCGGGCGCTCGATCTGGCCGCGCATGAACTGCTCGTGCGCGTGCTGCACGTGCTTGAGGCGCTTCATCAGGCTCTCGACCTTGGTGTTCGCGCCCAGCTCGGCCGTGGCGATGCCCGCCGCGCGCTGCTTCAGGCCGGCGAGATAGAGCGCGCTCTCGCGCAGCGTCTTCGAGGGGATCGTGCCGCGGTGCACGCACTCGCCGCCGGGTGTGGGGTCGCGGTCGACGAGCAGCACCTTGTGGCCGGCCTGCGCGGCCTCGATCGCGGCCTTGTGGCCGGCCGGGCCGGCGCCGATCACGACCAGTTCGTAGTTCGAAGACGTGGGGGACATGCGTTCGGTGCGCCTTTGCGCGTTGGGGTGCGCCTGTGCGCGTTGGGTGCGCTTGAGCGCGTTGGGTGCGCCTGTGCGCGTTGGGTGCGCTTGTGCGAGTTGGGTGCGCTTGAGCGAGTTGGATGCGCTTGAGCGAGTTGGGGTGCGCCTCTGCGTGTTGGGGGTGCGCCTCTGCGCGTTGGGGTGCGCCTCTGCGCGGTGGGATCGATCCAGGTTGCGCGCTCGGCGCGCGGAGTCGTCAGCGGTAGGCCTCGGCGGTCTTGAGCACCAGCTCACGGCGCGCGAAGAGCGCCTCGGCCTCCTCGTCGTAGAGGTCGAGATCGGAGAGCACGGGGTGCGTGCGCAGCACGTTGTCGGTGGTCTCGTCGGGCATCTCGGAGGCGTGCGCGAGCAGGTCAGCCAGCATCGCGGTGCGCGCGTACTCGACGTGCTCGCCGGCGACATCGGGGTCGTGGTGGCAGCGCACCGCGGCGCACATCCAGTCGGGCAGCTTCCAGCTCGTGAGCACGATCCCGCCGACCTCGGCGTGGAACTCGAGGATCAGCCGGTCGAGCATGCCCTCGTCGGGCGGGACGCCGTGGCCGCGCCAGAGCTCGAGCGCCGCCTGCAGCACCACCGGCGAGCCGATGTCGTGCAGGAGGCCGGAGAGGAACGCGCCCTCGACGTTGCGCCGGCGCACGCGCGCGATCTCCTTGGCCCAGGCGCCGCTCATCGCGGAGTGCACCCACATCGCGCGCAGGCGTTCTTCCTGGCCCTTGAGCACGAAGATCTTGCTGCGCAACGCGACCGCGACGGCGATGTCGCACATGGTCTTGAAGCCCAGGCGGCTGACGGCCTGCTGCAGCGAGACGATCGGCTCGCGCGGGGCGTAGGCGGCCGAATTCGCCACGTGCAGCGTGTGCGCGGCGAGTGCCTGGTCGCGCTGGATCAGGCCCGCGAGTCGCGCGGCGTCGCAGCTGGTGTCGTTGCAGACGTTCATCACGTCGGCGGCGGTCTGCGGCAGCATTGGCAGCTCGAGGCGCTGCTCGCCGATGCGCTGCAAGAGCTGCGCGCGCAGTTCCGTCTCGTGCGAGGCGGGCGCGGAGTCGACCTGGGGGGACGTCATGGGGGCTCGTGGGCTTTTCGGCTTGCAGAGCACCCGCGCTTCAGGTTCCCTGCTGCGTAGAACCGCGCCGGTGCGCTCGCAGCGCGCCGGACGGCATTTTCTTCCGACCCATGCCTGCGCGCGAACCCCACAGCGATCCCGAGTCCCGACGTCTCGCAGAGGACCAGCAGCGCCTGCACAACTGGAAGCGCTGGGGCCCGTACCTCTCCGAGCGCCAGTGGGGCACGGTGCGCGAGGACTACTCCGGCGACGGCAGCGCCTGGGACTACTTCCCGCACGAGCACGCGCGCAGCCGCGCCTACCGCTGGGGCGAGGACGGACTGCTCGGCTTCGTGCGACCGGCAGTGCCGACTCTGCTTCGCGCTCGCGCTCTGGAACGGCGCGCGACGCGTATCCTGAAGGAGCGCCTGTTCGGCCTCTCCGGGCCGCAGGGCAACCACGGCGAGGACGTCAAGGAGGAGTACTACTACCTCGAGGCCACGCCGACGCTACGCCTGGTGTTCGGCGCTCTACCACTACCCGCAGCGGCCGTTCCCCTACGAGCGAGCTGGTCGAGGAGAACCGCCTGCGTCCGCGCAGCGAGCCCGAGTTCGAACTGGCCGACACGGGCGTGCTTCGAGCGAGAACCGCGTACTTCGAGCTGCGCGTCGAGTACGCCAAGGACACGCCCGAGGACATCCTCATCCGCGTGCACGCCACCAACCGCGGCCCCGAGCCGGCGACGCTGCACCTGCTGCCCACGCTCTGGTTGCGCAACACCTGGTCCTGGGGCGAACCGCGAGGAGGGCGTGGGCGAGAAGCCGCTGCTCTCCGCGCATTCCCCGAGCGAGATCGCGGCCAAGGTGCCCGGCCTGGGCGAGTACCGGCTCGCCTGCGAGGGCAGTCGCCGAGCTCTACTTCACCGAGAACGACACCAATACTCAGCGTATCTTCGACACGCCGAACGCTGCGCCCTTCGTGAAGGACGCCTTCCACCGCCGCGTGGTCCACGACGAGGAGGCCGCGGTCAACCCGGGGCGCACGGGCACCAAGGCGGCCGCGCACTGCGTGATCACGCTCGGGCCGGGCGAGACGCACACGCTGCGCCTGCGCCTCTCGAGCGCGGCCGAGACACCCGCACAACCCTTCGGGCCGGCCTTCGACAAGCTCTGCTCGCAGCGGCGCTCGGAGTGCGAGGCCTTCTACGCCGCGCGCCTGCCGATCGCGCTCGCCGCGCACGAGCGCAACGTGCGTCAAGCAGGCCTACGCGGGCCTGCTCTGGTCGAAGCAGTTCTACCACTACGTCGTCAAGGACTGGCTGCGACGGCGATCCGGCGCAGCCGCCGCCGCCGCCCGAGCGCATGCGAGGGCCGCAACAGCGACTGGCCGCACCTCTACAACCGCGACGTGATCTCGATGCCGGACAAGTGGGAGTATCCCGTGGTACGCGGCCTGGGACCTCGCCTTCCACATGATGCCGATCGCGCGCGTCGATCCGGACTTCGCCAAGGAGCAGCTCGTGCTCTTCCTGCGCGAGTGGTACATGCACCCGAACGGCCAGATCCCGGCCTACGAGTTCGGCCTTCTCGCGACGTGAACCCGCCCGTGCACGCCTGGGCCTGCTGGCGCGTCTACAAGATGACCGGCGCGCGCGGCGAGCGCGATCCGGCCTTCCTCGAGCGCGTGCTTCCAGAAGCTGCTGATCAACTTCACCTGGTGGGTCAACCGCAAGGACGCCGACGGCAACCACCTGTTCGCCGGCGGCTTCCTCGGCCTCGACAACATCGGCGTCTTCGACCGCTCGCAGCCGCTGCCCGACCGGCGGGCACCTGCGAGCAGGCCGACGGCACGGCCTGGATGGCGTTCTACTGCGACACGATGCTCGCGATCGCGCTCGAGCTCGCGCCGCGACGACCCGGCCTACGAGGACATCGCCTCCAAGTTCTTCGAGCACTTCGTCGCGATCGCCGACGCGATGAACACGCTCGGCGGCACCGGCCTGTGGGACGAGGAGGACGGCTTCTACTACGACCAGCTGCACGTCGAGCGGCGCACGGCGCGCCGCTGCAAGGTGCGCTCGATGGTGGGCCTGATCCCGCTGCTCGCCGTCGAGGTGCTCGACCAGGACGTCGATCGACCGCTGCCCGGGCTTCAAGAAGCGCATGGACTGGTTCCTCGAGCAACCGCCCCGACCTGGCGCGCCACATCACAGCTACCTCGAGCGCTCGCCGGCGCGGCGACCACCGCCTGCTGGCGATCCCCTCGAGGGAGCGCCTGGCGCGCGTGCTGCGCTACGTGCTCGACGAGAACGAGTTCCTCTCGCCCTTCGGCATGCGCTCGCTCTCGCGCGTCCACGGCGAGACAGCCGTTCGTGCTCGAGCGTCGACGGCAGCAGACCTACCGCGTCGACTACGAGCCGGGCGAGTCGCGACCTCGGCTCTTCGGCGGCAACTCCAACTGGCGCGGGCCGGTCTGGTTCCCGCTCAACTACCTGCTGATCGAGGCGCTGGAGCGCTACCACCACTTCTACGGCGACGGCTTCCAGCGTCGAGTGCCCGACCGGGTCCGGCAGTGATGCTGACGCTCTCCGAGGTCGCGCGACGAACTCTGCCGGCGCCTGCTGAGCCTCTTCCTGCCCGGCGCGGACGGGCAGCGTCCCTGCCACGGCGACGACGCGCGCTACGCCGAGGACCCGCACCTGCGCGACCTGGTGCTGTTCCACGAGTACTTCCACGGCGAGACCGGCAAGGGCCTGGGCGCCTCGCCACCAGACCGGCTGGACCGCGCTCGTCACGCGCTGCGCCGAGGAGCTGGCCAACAACCGCAGCGGCGTGATCGGCGCGGACGTGAGCCTGCCCTCGGGGCTGTTCGAGACGGCGCAGGTGAAGCGGCCGGGGCGCTGAGGGGGAGCATGCGTGGTCAGGCCAGCCGTAAGTCCATGTACATAAAGAGTTTGCTTGGTCTCCCCAGGGGGCGAGCTGGGCAGCGTCATCGACGCCTCGGACTCGACTGGCTCCTCCATCTCGCAGCGTGTAAATTAGGGATGTGGCAATATCCTTGAATAGCCGTGCCCCTGACGAAGGAACTTTGAACAACGGGTTCCTGGCATGAAGCGGGGCCCTTCCGGCACCGTCCGGGCAACCCCTCCGCTCGGGGGAGAGACGGTCCGGGCGTTCGTACCGCAGCCGCTTCCGCCGACGCCGAGCCTGGTGATCGACTCCGCGTTGCGCGAGGAGATCGACCAGGCACTGCTCGCGCTCGGCCGCCTCGACAGCGTGTCCAGCCTGCTGCCGGACAAGGCCCTCTTCCTCTACACGTTCCTGCGCAAGGAGGCCGTACTCTCCTCGCAGATAGAAGGCACGCGGTCATCGCTCTCCGACCTGCTGCTCTTCGAGATCGAAGAAGCGCCGGGCGTGCCCCTCGACGACGTGGGCGAGGTCCTGAACTACGTGCGCGCGCTGGAGCACGGCGTGAAGCGCGTGCGCGGCGGTTTTCCGATCTCCAACCGGCTCTTCCGCGAAGTTCACGGCGAGCTTCTCTCGCGAGGACGTGGCAGCCGGACGCACCCTGGCGAGTTCCGCACGACGCAGAACTGGATTGGCGGTGCGCGTCCCGGTGTGGCGGTCTTCGTCCCGCCGCCGCCCGAAAGGGTCCAGGAGTGCATGGGCGCCCTGGAGAAGTTCCTGCACGATGAGCCTGAGCGCACGTCCACGCTGCTCAAGGCCGCGCTCGCTCACGTCCAGTTCGAGACGATCCACCCGTTCCTCGACGGCAACGGCCGACTCGGGCGCCTGCTGATCACGCTGCTGCTCGTTGCCGAGGGAGTGCTCCAGGAACCGCTCCTCTACCTGAGCCTGTACTTCAAGGCCAACCGCGCGAGCTACTACGAGCTGCTCCAGCGCGTACGCAGCGATGGCGACTGGGAGACCTGGGTCTCGTTCTTCATGCGCGGTGTCAGGGAGACAGCCGAAGGAGCCGTCAGCACGGCGCAGCGACTCGCCAAGCTGTTCAAGGAGGACCGGGAGCGGATCCAAAGCCTCGGCCGGGTCGCGGGCTCCGCGCTGCGCGTCCACTACGCGCTCCAGCAGCACCCGATCCAGACGGTCGAGACTGCCAGGGAGCGCACCCGCCTGAGCGTGCCCACCGTCACCGCCGTGATGAAGAGCCTCGAGGCTGCAGGCATCGTTCGCGAGCTGACGGGCCGGAAGCGTGGTCGTGTCTTCGGATACGGCGCCTACATCTCAGTCCTCAACGAGGGCACGGCTGCGACTCCTCGACCGTAGCGTGCGGCAGGCCCGCGCCTGAGCACGGGCCTGCCGGGGGTACGTGGAGCCTACGGGCGCTCCGCCGCTCAATACGAGGTCTGCGAGTCGGTCAGGTCGAGTACCTGGTCGTAGTTGCCGAGGTTCGCGGTCGAGCGGTTCATCACGACCTTCCCACGGTTCCCCGAGAATGTGTTGTCGATCAGCGTGATCCACGAGGGATTCCCCGACCCGCTCGCGCGCTGGCGCAGGATCCCGTAGCCGCGCTTCACGTCGCCTGCGCGGCCGTTGTCGCTGATCGCGCAGTTCCGGATCAGCGTGCTCACACCCTTGTCCACCGACAGCCCGTTCCAGCCGTTGCCGCTGATCGTGGACCAGCGAATCGTGTACAGCCCGCCCTGCGCGAGTTCGAACCCGTTGCCGGCGCAATCTGTCACGCTGCAGTCCTCGATCAGTACCGCGCCGTTGCCGGCATCAATGCTGATCCCGGCTCGGTTCTGCTCGGACTCGTGCTCACCATCGTGGTCGTCGTCGGCCTCCACCTCGTGGTGTGTCGTGTAGCCGCTGCCGCTCACGTTGCAGTCGAAGATGCTGATGTCCGAGTTCGCGTGCTCGCCGCCCGAGAGCTTGATGCCCTGCGAGTGGTTGCCCTTGGCGTCGATGTCGAAGCCGATCAGCGTCACGTTCTGGCAGTCGTCGAGCCGGAAGCCCTTCACGCTGACCGGAATCGAGCCGACCAGGCCCTCGATCACGAGGTCGTGCCGGTTCTTGATCTTCACGGTCTCGCGGTAGTTGCCCGGGTTCACGAAGATGTGCACGAGGTTGTGCGTGAGCGCCTTGTTCACGGCCTCCTGGATGCTGGAGTAGACGTGCGTCGTGTAGTTCGCCTCCCACCCGATCACCGCCCCGAGCTGCGCCGGCTCGCGCACGTCGAGCGCGGCGGTGTCGCCGAGCAGCAGTCCATCGACGTGGGCCGTGATCTGCGCCGTGCCCGTCTGGCCGGCGACGAAGTCCTGCGTGAACACGCCGCCGCCGAGGTTGAGGGCACTGCCCTGCAGCGAACCCAGCGTGCTTTCGATCACCACCGGCCCCAGCCCCGTGACCGGCGCGCCCGGGTTGTCGCGCAACGTCGCGGTGACCGTGGCGTGGGCGCCCAGGACGGTGGTCTCGGGATCGACGACGAGCGTGCTGAGCTGCTGATCGACCCGCACGAAGCGCACGTGCACGTTGGCCACGTACTGCCCGACCGTCGCCGTCACCCAGGCCTCGTTCGCGCCCGGGCTCGCCTGGAGCTCCTGCGTGAAGATGTGCCCGTTGGCCGCCAGGTCGCCGAGCAGTGTGCCGGCGGTCGTGCTCAGGATCGGAGTCGTGCCGTTCGTGACCACGGTCAGCCTGGCGATGCCGCCGAAGGACGAGATCACCGTCGGCTCGGCCTGCGCCGCGACGGGCGCCGGCGTGACGATCGCGAAGGGCGAGAGCGAGGTCGTGGTGCCGCAGATGCGGTTGACGCCCCAAGCTTTGGTCCGTACACATCCTTGAGTCCGAACGCTTCACAGCGATACGACAAGGGCCTGGGTGCCTCCCACCAGACCGGCTGGACCGCGCTCGTCACGCGCTGCGCCGAGGAGCTGGCCAACAACCGCAGCGGCGTGATCGGCGCGGACGTGAGCCTGCCCTCGGGGCTGTTCGAGACGGCGCAGGTGAAGCGGCCGGGGCGCCGAGCGCGCCCTTCCGCCGGAATCCGCGTGCGGAACTCCCACGCGGGTTGTTCAGCGGGGGGCTGGCCCCCCCCGCATGACCTACGGCACCGACCGCGACCGGAACTTCGAACGGGCAGAGGCCGCGCTGGCCGAGTACTTCGCGCGCCTGGAGTCGGGCGAGGCGCTGGTCTTCGAGAGCTGGGCGGATGAGCGCGCGGAGATCGCGCAGGAGCTGCGCGAGCTCTACGCGGTCTGCGGCCTGATGCGGCAGAGCGCGCCCGCCCCGAGCCCCGCGCTCGAGGCGCTCGGCAATTCCCCCAACCGCTTCGGCGACTACGAGATCGAGTCCACGCCGCTGGCGCAGGGCGGGATGGGCACGATCCTCTCGGTGCGCGACCGCACGCTGCGGCGCGACCTGGCGATGAAGGTGCTGCGCCGCGGGGGTGCGGTGCGCGACGAGGCGCGGCGCATCGCGCGCTTCCTGACCGAGGCGCGCATCACGAGCCAGCTCGGCCATCCGGGCATCGTGCCGGTCCACGAGCTGGGCGTGGACCGCAACCGGCGGCCGTACTTCACGATGAAGCGCGTGCAGGGACGCACGCTCGAGGTGGTCTTCGAGCGCGTGGCCGCGGGCGATGCGCAGTGGACGCAGGCACGCGCCCTGGGCGTGCTGCAGCGCGTGTGCGAGGCGCTCTCGTTCGCGCACTCGAAGGGTGTCATCCACCGCGACCTCAAGCCGGCGAACGTGATGGTGGGGGAGTTCGGCGACGTGTACGTGATGGACTGGGGACTGGCGCGCGTGCTGGGCGAGCCGGACCTTGGCGAGGACGAGCGCGCGGGGGCGACGGCGGAGGGCCTGGCCGGCGCGCCGGCAACCGCGACGCGCGACGGCGAGGTGCTCGGCACGCCGGTCTATATGGCGCCCGAGCAGGCCGCGGGCAGGCAGGCGGAGGTCGGCCGGCATTCCGACGTCTATGCGGTCGGCGCGATGCTCTACCAGCTGCTCGCGGCCCGGCCGCCGTACGACGCGCCGGATGGCCACAAGCCCTCGCGCGAGGTGCTGCGCGATCTGCTCGCGGGGCCGCCCGAGCGGCTGCGCGCGCTCGCGCCCGACGCGCCGGCGGAGCTCGTCGCGATCACCGAGCGCGCGATGGAGCGCGACTGGCGCAAGCGCTACCCGGACATGTCCGCGCTCTCGGCCGAGCTGACGGCGTATCTCGAGGGGCGCGTAGTGCAGGCGCACGCGACCGGCGCGTGGGCCGAGGCGCGGAAGTGGGTCGCGCGCAATCGCGCACTGGCGGCCGCGCTCCTGGCAGCGGTGCTGATCCTGCTCGCGGGCACGCTGACGAGCCTCGTCTACGCCGGCAGGGCGAATGCCCGCGAGCTCGATTCGCGCGCGAGCGAAAGGCGCGCGACGAAGATCCGCGACGTCCTCGTGCAGGCGCTCGATTCCGGCAACCCCGAGCGCGGGGGAGCGGCCGGGCGCCGCGTGCAGGACGTGCTCGTCGACCTGGCCCGCGAACTCGACGGCGGTGCGTTGCGCGAGGATCCGACCAGCGAGGCGTACCTGCAGACCACGCTCGCACGCATGCTCGGCAACGCCGGCCAGCCCGCGGACGCATTGCGCCTCGCGCAAGCGAGCCTCACGACACTGCTCGCGCTCTCGTCCCGGCCGCGCACGGACCTGCTCGAGGCCTACAGCACCCTGGGGAACTGCCAGATGGCGATGGGGCAGGGGCCCGACGCGCTGGGCGCGTTCCAGTCGGCGCTCGACGTGGCGCGCGCGCTCGCTCCGGGCGATGACCCGCAGGTCGTGCGCGCCTTGCTGCACGTCTCCGACGTGCGCATGGCTCTGCGCGATTTCGCTGCGGGCATCGAGAGCGCGGAGGAGGCCCTGGCCATGTCCAGGCGCCTGCGTCCCGCCGATCCACGGGCGATCGCGAGCGCGCTGGGCAACCTCGCTGGCGGGTACCGCAGCGTGGGCCGCCCGGACGAGGCGCTGGCGCTGCTGCAGGAGTCGCTCGGGATGCTCGAGCGCCTCGAACCGGGCGACGCGCTCGAGAAAGCCGAGGCGGAACTGCGCCTCGGCTCCGGCTTCGAGGAGCTCGACCGGCAGCAGGAGGCGCTGCCGCACTACGAAGCCGCGCTGGCGATGCAGCGGCACATCTACGGCGGCGGTTCGATCGAGTTGTGCGCGAGCCTGCACAGGGTCGGGCACTGCCTGATGGAGCTCGAGCGCTACGACGAGGCACTGCCGCGGAACCGGGAGGCGCTGGCGCTGGCGCGCAGCACCCAGTCGGACGAGTTGACCTTCGCCAACTACACCCGCGAGCTGGCCGTGAACCAGAACAGGCTCGAGCACGACGTCGAGGCGCTGAGCCTGCACCTCGAAGCCGTCGGGATCTGCGAGCGACTGCGCCCGACAGACGAGGAGTCGGAGCCGCGCTGGCAGCAGGAGTACGCCCGCTGCGTGCGCGACCTCGCCGCCGGATACGTCTACCTCGGCCGGGCCGAGGATGCCCGGCCGTACGCGGAGCAGGCCGTCGAACTGTGCGCGCGCGCCTTCGGTTCGGACTCGGCCCAGTACAAGAACGCATTGCTGGTCCTGCAGGGCGTGCGCGACGAGCTGGAGCGCAAGGCCAATCGGGCCCATCCGCCGACCGAGAAGCACTGACGGGACGCGCGCGGGGCCGCGACGTCCTCGAAGGCGGAAAGCTTTTCCCGCCGCTGGGCCCCCGCTCGCCCCGCGCCCGGGGAATCGTCACAATCTCGGGCGTTCCAGCCGATGGGCGCCGGGCGTAGGGTCTCGGGCCCGTCCCCTACGTCCCTCCCCCGGCAGGTCCGCTCCCGCACGCACATGGCGCACCAAACCACCTCGTCGCTCGACACCCTGGCGATCGACACCATTCGCACGCTCTCGATGGACGGCGTCCAGAAGGCCAACTCGGGCCACCCGGGCACGCCGATGGCGCTCGCGCCGGTGATCTACACGCTCTGGCAGGAGCAGCTGCGCTACGACCCGGAGGAGCCCAACTGGCCGGACCGCGACCGCTTCGTGCTCTCCTGCGGGCACGCCTCGATGCTGCTCTACAGCACGCTCTTCCTCGCGGGCGTGAAGGAGCTCGACAAGCACGGGCGCAAGACGGGCAAGCTGGCCGTGCCGCTCGAGGAGCTGCAGCGTTTCCGCCAGCTCGACTCGAAGACGCCCGGGCACCCCGAGTTCGGGCACACGACCGGCGTCGAGACGACCACCGGGCCGCTGGGCCAAGGCGTGGCCAACTCGGTCGGCATGGCGATCGCGCAGCGCTGGCTGGCGGCGCGCTACAACCAGCCCGGCTTCGAGGTCGTGCGCCACCGCGTCTGGGCGCTGTGCGGCGACGGCGACCTGATGGAGGGCATCTCGAGCGAAGCCGCCTCGATCGCGGGCCACCTCGGGCTCTCGAACCTGTGCTGGATCTACGACTCGAACCGCATCACGATCGAGGGCCACACGGACCTCGCCTTCAGCGAGGACGTGGGCGCGCGCTTCCAGGCCGCGGGCTGGAACGTGCTGCGCGTCGGCGACGCCAACGACACGGCGCACCTCGGCCAGTGCTTCGAGCGCGCGCGCACCGAGGCGCAGCGGCCGACGCTGATCATCGTGCAGAGCCACATCGGCTTCGGCGCGCCCAAGAAGCAGGACACGCACTCCGCGCACGGCGAGCCGCTGGGCGAGGACGAGATCAAGGGTGCCAAGCGCGCCTACGGCTGGCCCGAGGACGCGAAGTTCCGCGTGCCCGAGGGCGTGATGACGCGCTTCACCGACAAGCTCGGCACGCGCGGCGCGCTGGCGCACTCGGAGTGGATCACGCTCTTCGAGACCTACCGCAAGGCGCACCCGACGCTGGCGGTCGAGCTCGAGACGCTCTGGCGCGGCGAGCTGCCGGCGGGCTGGGAACAGGTGCTGCCGCTGTATCCGGCGGATCCGAAGGGCGTCGCTTCGCGCGACGCGGGCGGCAAGGTGCTCAATGCGCTGGCCGCGAAGATCCCCTGGATGGTGGGCGGCTCGGCCGACCTCGCGCCCAGCACCAAGACGCGCCTCACATTCGACGGCGCGGGCGACCTGCTGCCCGGCAGCCCGGGCGGGCGCAACATGCACTTCGGCATCCGCGAGCACGCGATGGGTGCGATCGTCAACGGCATGGCGCTTTCCGGCCTGCGCGCCTTCGGCTCGACCTTCCTCGTCTTCCTCGACTACATGAAGCCGACGCTGCGGCTCGCGGCGCTGATGCGCATCCCGGCGGTCTACGTCTTCACGCACGATTCGATCGGCGTGGGCGAGGACGGGCCCACGCACCAGCCGATCGAGCAGCTGGCGACGATGCGCGCCACGCCCGGCCTGTACGTGATGCGGCCCTGCGACGCGAACGAGACGGCCGAGTGCTGGCGCATCGCGCTGGAGCAGAAGCACAAGCCCAGCGCGCTGGCCTTGACGCGCCAGGCGCTGCCGACGATCGACCGCGCGAAGTTCGGCGCGGTGGCCGGCGCGCGCAAGGGCGCCTACGTGCTGGCCGACTCGAAGAACCCGCAGGTGATCCTGATCGGCACCGGCTCGGAGGTCTCGCTGTGCCTCTCCGCCTGGGAGAAGCTCGCGGCCGAGGGCATCGCCGCGCGCGTCGTGAGCATGCCCTGCTGGGAGCTCTTCGCCGAGCAGCCCGCGGCCTATCGCGCGCAGGTGCTGCCGCCCGAGGTGCGCGCGCGCGTGTGCGTCGAGCAGGCGACCGGCTTCGGCTGGGAGCGCTGGGTCGGCAGCGAGGGCGCGCAGGTCTGCATGCAGGGCTTCGGCGCCTCGGCGCCCTTCAGCGAGCTGCAGAAGCGTTTCGGATTCACCGTCGAGAACATCGTCGCGCGCGCCAAGGAACAGCTCGCGCTGGCCGCAACCTGAGGTCCCCGCCATGTCGAACCCGCTGCAGCAGCTCACCGTCTTCCGCCAGTCCATCTGGCTCGACTTCATCAGCCGCAAGATCCTCGACGACGGCGCGCTCGCGAAGCTCGTCGACGCGGGCGAGATCCTGGGCGTGACCAGCAACCCGGCGATCTTCGAGAAGTCGATCGCCGAGGGTGTGGAGTACAAGCCGCTGCTCGCGCGCCTGCGCGCGGAGCGCCCCGCGGCCAGCGCCTTCGAGCTCTACGAGGCGGTCGCGATGCGCGACATCCAGGACGCGGCCGACGTGCTGCGCAAGGTCTACGAGAAGACGCGCGGCCGCGACGGCTACGTCTCGCTCGAGGTGACCATGTTCGCCGGCGAGGACGAGGCCGCGATCCTGAAGGAGGCGCGCAGCCTGTGGACGCGCGTCGCGCGCCCGAACCTGATGATCAAGGTGCCGGGCGTGCCGGCCGGGATCCCGGCCGCGCAGCAGCTGCTCTCCGAGGGCATCAACGTCAACATCACGCTGCTCTTCTCGGTCGCGACCTACGCCAAGGTGGCCGAGGCCTACGTCGCGGGCGTCGAGGCCTTCGCCCGCAAGGGCGGCGATCCGTCGAAGGTCGCCAGCGTGGCGAGCTTCTTCGTCTCGCGCATCGACAGCCTGGTCGACAAGCTGCTGGCCGAGAAGGGCGACAGCACGCTGGCCGGCAAGATCGCGATCGCCAACGCCAAGCTGGCCTACGCCAGGTACAAGGAGATCTTCGGCACGCCGCGCTGGAAGGCGCTCGAGCAGAAGGGCGCGCGCACGCAGCGCGTCCTGTGGGCCTCGACCGGCACGAAGAACAAGGCCTACAGCGACGTGCTCTACGTCGAGGAGCTGATCGGGCCCGACACGGTCAACACCGCGCCGCCGCAGACGATCGACGCCTTCCGCGACCACGGCAAGCCGCGCGCCAGCCTGGAGGGCGGCCTCGAGACCGCGCGCGCGCAGATCGCGCAGCTCGAGCGCAGCGTCGTGCCGCTCGAGGAGGTCACCGACCAGCTGCTGCAAGAGGGCCTGAAGCTCTTCTCGGACGCGTTCGTCAAGCTGCTCGCGGCGATCGAGGCCTCGAAGTCGGCCGCGCCGGCCGCGGCTCCGGCCGCCGGGCCGCGCGGCGTGACGAGCTGGACGCTCTCCGACGCGCTCTCCGCCTCGGTCACGAACCACCTCGAGGACTGGAAGACTTCGAAGAAGGTCGCGCGCCTGTGGGCCAAGGACGCCTCGGTCTGGACCGCCTCCGACGAGTCGCGCTGGCTGGGCTGGCTCGACGCACCGCGCGCGGCGCGCGCCGCGCTGAAGGACCTCACGAGCTTCGCCGACGAGGTCAAGCGCGAGGGCTTCACGCACGTGCTGCTGCTCGGCATGGGCGGCTCGAGCCTGTGCCCCGACGTCCTGCGCCACACCTTCGGCGCGCGCGCAGGCTATCCGAAACTCGAGGTCGTCGACTCGACCGACCCGCAGCAGATCGCAGCCTCGGAGCGGCGCGTCGACCTGGCGAAGACGCTCGTGCTGGTCGCGAGCAAGTCGGGCAGCACGCTCGAGCCGAACATCTTCGAAGCCTGGTTCTGGGAGCGCGTCAAGCGCGTCAGCGGCGAAAAGACCGGGCGCCAGTTCGTCGCCATCACCGACCCGGGCTCGAAGCTCGAGGCCGTCGCGAAGCAGAAGGGCTACCGGCGCGTCTTCTCCGGCGATCCCTCGATCGGCGGGCGCTTCTCCGCGCTCTCGCCCTTCGGTCTGGTGCCGGCGGCGCTGCTCGGCATGGATCTCGAGCGCTTCCTCGCGCGCGTCGATGCCATGGCCGCCGCCTGCGGGCCGAGCGTCGCGCCGAGCGCCGAACCCCGGCGTGCAGCTCGGGCGTGATCCTCGGCGCCGCCGCCAAGAGCGGCCGCGACAAGCTGACGCTGGTCTGCTCGCCCGCGCTCTCCGCGCTCGGCGCCTGGCTCGAGCAGCTGATCGCCGAGTCGACCGGCAAGCTCGGCAAGGGCATCGTGCCCGTCGACCGCGAGGCGCTCGGCCGCGCCGGAGGTCTACGGCAACGACCGGCTCTTCGCCTACGTGCGCCTCGAGAGCGGCGCCGGACAAGCTGCAGGACGCGGCCATCGAGGCGCTCGAGCGCGCCGGACAGCCGGTCGTGCGCATCAGCGTCGCGGACGTCTACGAACTCGGCGCCGAGTTCTTCCGCTGGGAGATCGCCACCGCCGTCGCCGGCTCGGTGCTGGGCATCCACCCCTTCGACCAGCCCGACGTCGAGGCCAGCAAGATCGCCACCAAGGAGCTCACCAGCGCCTACGAGAAGTCCGGCTCGCTGCCGGCCGAGACGCCCTTCTTCGAGTCGGGCGGCCTGCGCTTCTTCGCCGACACGCGCAACGCCGCGGCGCTCTCGAAGGAGCTGGCCAAGGACGCGCAGCTCGGCCGACGTGCTGCGCGCGCACTTCGCGCGCTTCCGCGCACGGCGACTACTTCGCCATGCTGGCCTACATCGACATGAACCCGGGCATCGTCGACCGAGCTGCAGGCGCTGCGCCGCAGCGTGCGCGACCAGGCCAAGGTCGCGACCTGCCTGGGCTTCGGGCCGCGCTTCCTGCACTCGACCGGACAGGCCTACAAGGGCGGGCCCAACAGCGGCGTGATCCTGCAGATCACCTGCGACGACGCCGCCGACCTCGCCGTGCCCGGGCGCGAAGTACACCTTCGGCATCGTCAAGGCCGCGCAGGCGCGCGGCGACTTCAGCGTGCTCTCGGAGCGCGGCCGGCGTGCGCTGCGCGTGCACATCAGCGGCGACGTGCGCGCCGGACTGGCGCGCCTGCGCGAAGCGGTCGCCCAAGCTCTCACCCAATTCGTGCCCGCGGGCTCCTGAACGGAAGGATCGAGACGATGGAACTGGGAATGATCGGTCTGGGCCGCATGGGCGGCAACATGGCGCGGCGCCTCGTGCGCGGCGGACACACGGTCACGGTCTGGAACCGCGACGCCTCCAAGGTCGACGAGCTCGAAGAAAGTCGGTGCGCAGGGCGCGGCGAGCCTCGCCGACGTGGTCAAGAGCCTCAAGCGGCCGCGCAGCATCTGGGTCATGCTGCCTTCGGGCGAGGTCGACCGAGAACACGGTCGCCGAACTGGCGAAGCTGCTGCGAGCCCGGCGACACCATCATCGACGGCGGCAACAGCTACTTCAAGGACGACGTGCGCGCGCGCGAAGCTGCTGAAGGAGCGCGGCATCCTCTACGTCGACGTCGGCACCAGCGGCGGCGTGTGGGGCCTCGAGCGCGGCTACTGCCTGATGGTCGGCGGCGAGAAGGAGCGCCGTGCAGCGCCTCGACCCGGTGCTGCGCACGCTCGCGCCCGGCCGCGGCGACGATCGAGCCCACGCCCGGGCGCAAGAGCGGCGGCACGGCCGAGGAGGGCTTCCTGCACTGCGGGCCCGTCGGCGCCGGCCACTTCGTCAAGATGATCCACAACGGCATCGAGTACGGCCTGATGCAGGCCTACGCCGAGGGCTTCGACATCCTGCAAGACCGCCAGCTCCGAGGCGCTGCCCAAGGACCAGCGCTACGACCTGCCGCTCGCCGACATCGCCGAGCTCTGGCGCCGCGGCAGCGTGGTCGGCTCGTGGCTGCTCGACCTCACCGCGATCGCGCTGACCGAGGATCCGAAGCTCGAGCGCTACACCGGCTTCGTGCAGGACTCGGGCGAGGGGCGCTGGACGGTCCAGGCCGCGATCGACGAGGCCGTGCCGGCCGACGTGCTCACCGCCGCGCTCTTCGCGCGCTTCCGTTCGCGCCAGGAGCACACCTTCGCGGAGAAGTGCTCTCGGCCATGCGCGAGCAGTTCGGCGGCCACGTCGAGCCGGCGCGCAAGTGAGGCGCATTCACCGCACATGACCCAAGCCCGCCCCGAAGAACTGTTCACAGGAAGCACACGCCAGCTCATGGAGAAGATCCACACCGCGGCTCAGGACGTGTCCGGCCTGGTCAATCCCGCCGCCGCGCCGGTCGGCCGTGCGCGATCGTCATCTTCGGCGCGGCCGGGCGACCTGACCAAGCGCAAGCTGATCCCCGCGCTCTACAACCTGGCGGCGTCGAGGCTGCTCTCGGACGACGTGGCCTTCGTCGTCGGTCGCGCGCGCGGGCATGGACGACGCGGGCTTCCGCGCCAAGCATGGCCGAGGACACTCGCCACTTACGCCACGGGCAAGGTCGATCCTGCGGTACGCGACTGGCTGCTCGACGCGCACCTACTACGTCACCGGCGACTTCGACGACCCGGCGACCTACGAGCGCCTCGGCGCAGAAGCTCGCGGAGGTCGACGAGAAGCACGGCACGGGCGGCAACCGCCTCTTCTACCTCGCCACCTCGCCCGAGCTCTCGTTCGTCGCGCGCATCGGCGAGGCGCGCTGCGCAGCGAGGCCGTCGGGCTGACGCCAAGCGACGGACCGAACGGCCGCTGGCGCCGCGTGATCGTCGAGAAGCCCTTCGGCACGCGATCTCGACATCGGCGCGCGCGCTCAACCAGGAGCTGCGCCGCACGCTGCGCGAGGAGCAGATCTACCGCATCGACCACTACCTCGGCAAGGAGACCGTCCAGAACATCCTGGTCTTCCGCTTCGCCAACGGCATCTTCGAGCCGATCTGGAACCGGCGCTACATCGACCACGTGCAGATCACCGTGGCCGAGACGATCGGCGTCGAGAGCCGCGGCGGCTACTACGACACGGCCGGCGCGCTGCGCGACATGGTGCCGAACCACATCTTCCAGCTGCTCTCGCTGGTCGCGATGGAGCCGCCGATCTCCTTCGACGCCGACGCGGTGCGCGACGAGAAGGCCAAGGTGCTGCGCGCGATCCAGCCCATGACGCCCCGAGGACGTGCTCACGCAGGCCGTGCGCGGCCAGTACGGCGAGGGCACGGTGGACGGCGAGACGGTCGCCGGCCTACCGCGCCGAGCAGAAGGTCGACGCCGCACTCGAACACCGAGACCTTCGCCGCGCTCAAGCTCTCCGTCGACAACTGGCGCTGGGCCGACGTGCCGTTCTACCTGCGCACCGGCAAGCGCCTCGCGCGGCGCGTGACCGAGATCGCGATCCAGTTCCAGCGCCCGCCGACGCTGCTCTTCCGCAACACGCCGGTCGAGCACCTCTCGCGCCAACCGTGCTCGTGATCCACATCCAGCCCGACGAGGGCATCTCGCTGCGCTTCGGCGCCAAGGTGCCCGGCCCGAACGTGCGCGTGGGCAACGTGGCCATGGACTTCAGCTACGCCGACGACTTCGGCTCGACGCCGCGCGACCGGCTACGAGACGCTGCTCTACGACTGCATGCATCGGCGACGCGACGCTGTTCCAGCGCGCCGACATGGTCGAGGCGGGCTGGGCGATCGTGAAGCCGATGCTCGACGTCTGGAAGGCGCTGCCCGCCGCGCAACTTCCCCAACTACGCCGCCGGCAGCTGGGGCCCGAGCGAGGCCGACGAGCTGCTCGCGCGCGACGGTCGCACCTGGCGCGTGATCGAGGAATGATACGACCGTGAGCAAGGGCGAACGCAGCCTGCGCGTCTTCGACGACCTCGGCGCACTGCTCGCCGCGGCGCGCGAGGAAGTCGTGGCGCGCGCGCAGAAGGCCCTGCGCGCACGGCGCCGGTTCACGCTCGCGCTCGCCGGCGGCAGCACGCCCAAGAAGCTCTACGAATCGCTCGTCGGCGCGGAGATCGACTGGACGCGCACCCAGGTCTTCTTCGGCGACGAGCGCTGCGTGCCGCCGGACCACGCCGACTCGAACTACAGGATGGCGCGCGAGGCGCTGCTCTCGAAGATCGCGATCCCCGAGAAGAACGTGCACCGCGTCAAGAGCGAGGACGGCGATCCCGAACGCGCGGCCAAGGCCTACGAGCAGGACCTGCAGGGCTTCTTCAAGCTGCGGCCGGGCGAGCTGCCGACCTTCGACCTGTGCCTCCTGGGCATGGGCCCCGACGGACACTGTGCCTCGCTCTTCCCGGGCACGACGGCGCTGGCGGAGGAGGTGCGTCTCGCCGTCGCGCCCTACGTCGAGAAACTCAATGCCTGGCGTGTGACGTTGACCGCGCCGGTCTTCAACCACGCGCGCTGCGTATTGTTCCTCGTCGGCGGCGAGGACAAGGCCGCGGCGCTGCAGGGCGTGCTCGAGAGCGAGCGGCCGGCGGACGAGCTGCCCGCGAAGCTCGTCAAGCCGACGGCGGGCGAGCTCTTGTGGTGGGTCGACAAGGCGGCGGCGAAGCTGCTGACCCGCAGCTGAGGTCTCCTGTCGACGGGCCGGTCTCCTGCGGAAGGCCCTCCACTTCACGGACTCCTCGAGCAGCTCGCAATGGTTGTCGTCGGCCTTCATCCGGGACACAATCGCGACTGTGAGCCTCACTCCGCGCTTCACGATCACCGACGCCATCGCCGCGGCGCTCACACGAATCGAGCGGGCGCGCGGCTTCCTGGAGGCGGCGAAGCTCTCGGATGACTGGATCCGGCACATGGGCGCGCGTGCGCTGGTCCTGGAAGCCCACCACACCACGCACATCGAGGGCACCCGCCTCACGCTCGCGCAGTCCACGCGCCTGCTCGCGGGGGAGGCGGTCCCCGAGGCCGACCCCGACGACGTCCGGGAGCTCTTGAACTACCGGGGAGCGTTCGAGTTCGTTTCCGGATACCTGGGCCACGGCGGGCCGATCACGGAGGGGCTGGTGCGCGAGATCCACAAGCGCCTCGTCGAGGGCGTGCGCGGGGGTTCGGCCGCGCCGGGCGAGTACCGCCGCGTGCAGAACCTCGTCGTGAACTCGGCCACGGGTGCCACGGTGTACACGCCGCCTCCGGCGCACGACGTGCCGGAACTCATGCGCGAGCTGGTCGAGTGGCTGAACGCATCGGGCAGCGTGCACCCCGTGCTCTCCAGTGCCGTGGCGCAGTTCCAACTCGTCCACATCCATCCCTTCCTCGACGGCAATGGCCGGACCTCGCGCCTCTTGTCCACTCTTTGCCTCTACCGCGCGGGCTACGACTTCAAGCGGCTGTTCACGATCAGCGAGTACTACGACCGGGATCGACCCGGTTTCTACAAGGCCATCCAGAGCGTGCGCGAGCGCGGCATGGATCTGACCGGCTGGCTCGAGTTCTTCACCGAGGGACTGGCCACCCAGCTGGACGAGGTGAAGTCCCGCGGGGAGCGCGCCATCCGCCGCGATGTTCTCGCACGCAAGCACGGCCTCTCCGACAGGCAGGTGCTCGCCCTGGGGCGTGTCCTCGACGAGGGGCGCCTCACGATCCTGGAGTTCGAGGAGCTCTGCCCTGGCGTGAATCGGCGTACGCTCCAGCGCGACCTCAGGTCGATGGTGGAGCTGGGCCTGCTCGCCGAGCGCGGAACCGGCCCAACCGATCCGACGCGCCACTACAGCCTTGCGCAGGGGCTCACGGGACCGAAGTTCGAACTGTGACGAGCTGTGACAGGCAGCTGTGACGAGCTGCGACGCGGGGCTGCGACACCGGGCGAGCTGAGCGACCGGGAAGCCCTTTCCAACTGGCGCGCCACCCGCGACAGGCTTGGCTTCGGTCGGCCGGCACCGGAATCCGACATGGCTTGCAAACCCGAGGGCTCCCCATGTCTCTCCCCGACTCAGAGGCTGCCGGTCTCGCGCCGGAACAGCTCGCCGCTCGCCGCAAGACGCTCGAATCGCAGATCCGCACCGGCACGAGCTGGTGGTGGTCGGTGGCGGGCTTCTCGCTCGTCAACACGGTCCTCGTGCGCGTCGGCAGCGAGTACGTGTTCTGCGTCGGGCTGCTGTTCACGGAGTTCAGCGACTATGGCGCGACGAAGTATGCGCACGAGGCAGGTGCGGCGGCGAATCCGTGGGTCATCGTCGCCTCGTACGTCTTCGATGCGCTCCTGATCGGCGGCTTCACGCTCGTCGCGCGCAGCTGCGATCGGCGTCGCGCCTGGGTCGTGCTCGCCGGACTGGTGATCTACGCGCTCGACACGGCCCTGCTCACGACTTCCGGGATCACCGTGAGCCTGTTCGTCCACGGGCTGACGCTCTGGTACGGGTTCAGGGCCTTCCGCGCGATCGGCCAGCTGCAGCGACTGCCGCTGCCGGAGCCGGCGCTCGCGGCGACGCCCGCGCCGTCCGTGCCGGCGCCGCTGCCGAGCACGCCGGCGCTCCTGCCCGCGCGCGTCCCTGCAGTGCCGCAGACCGTCCCTGCGAGCGTGCCGCTCGCGCCGCCGCTGCGCAGTTCGCTCGAGCCCGCGCTTCCTTCTGCGGCAGCACTCGTGCCTCCCGCGTTGCCCTCGAGCGTGCGTCCGCCTTCCAGGGGCATCGTGATCCAGCCTCGGACCGAGGCCAGTGTCGAGGAGCCGGAGGAGAGCGCACCGCGCTCGGGCCTGAACCCTCAGTTCACGGGTTTGCCCGCGCTGATCGTGGGCCTCCTGGTCCTGGGCTTCGTGGCCGTCTGCCTGATCTACATCTGCCAGGAAGCCGACTCCACCGTGGCACGCTATCGCTGACGAGCGCGGCTCGCACCGTCCCGCGTCAGGGCAGGCGCAGCTCCTGCGCTCCGGACCTCAGCTCCTGCAGGCGCTCGAGCAGGATTGCGTCCGCGGGCGCGCTGCTCCGGATCCAGGCGCACGCTCGAGCTGCACCGTCGGCTCGTAGCGTCCGGGCACCACGCGCGCGAAGGCGTGCGACTGAGCCTGCGCAGAGGCATATTCCCCGCGCGGATCCCGGTTCGCGGGATCGATCCGCGCGGGAGAGCCCCTACGCAGGGGTGTGGAAGCCTTCGACCCCAGGAATCACAGGCAGTTTCTCCCCTCCGGTAGCGGCTCGGGGGAGAGAGGGGCATACTCGTGAGCTCGTGAGGTAGGTGTCATGCCTGAGCTGCTCGCTGCTCTGTGCTCTGTGATGCTCGCCACAGTTGCTGTGGCATCGTCGGCGTCGTCGGCGTCGCCGAAGACTACCGCGCAGAAGCCGGCGGCGCAGGCGCCGGCAAGGAAAGCAGAGCCGACGCCGTTCGAGAAAGCGTGGGCGCTGAAAGTGGAGATCGACGGGCTTGCAGGCGCTGAAGATCCCTCGGCGACGATTGCGAAGCGCATCGAGTTGCTCGCTGGAGCGGATGCGCTGTGCGATGCGGCGGATGCGGCGCGAAGGACAGCGATGCCGCATCGCAGGCGTTCGACGTTCGATGGAAGCTCGCCAATCGCGCCTACATCTGGAGGACTGGCCCATTGCGTCGGGCTCTACACGACGTCGTGAACAGGCGAAGCAAGTGCCGGGGCCCCGAAGCGCCGGCTCACACTGGAGGCCAAGAGGCTCTGGGCCGCCAGTGCGAGCTCCTCCAACGTTCCAAGCCACTGAAGGAGCGCAAGTACAAACCGGCGATCGATGCGTTCAGAAGGACTCGTCGACTTCTGGGATGCAAGCTTCGGCACGCACTGAGGGTCCTGGGGAAGGTCCACTTTAGGAACTCTACAGCGCGGCCGAGGCTCACGAGAGCCTCGGCCTCACGCTGATCGATGCTTCGAACAGCAAGGAGGGTATCGGTGAGCTCAAGAAGGCGCACGAGCTCTGTGCGACAACGTGACTCGACTCGGTGATCCCACTCTCCTCTGGAAGGTCTGTGGCGATCTGAGTAGTGCGCGGACATGGCCGAGACGATTCCGATGGTTCAGCGACAATGGTGTCGTCGCGCCGACTTTCCGGATTCTCTCGACATTCTCTTCAGCTTGCGCGCCGACCTCGCGGAGGACACCGCGGGTGTCGATCAGCGGCACTCACTGCATGAAGCGCAGAGCATCGTATGCGAGGCAGCGGGGCTGAAGGACCCACGGAAGCTCTCGTTCACGCGCTCCGCGTAGGCAGGTACTGTCTTGATGCTACTTAGTCTACCGAGGAGGCAGAGCATGCCCTTCGGCGCGCGGTTGGATCTGGCCCGTCAACTCGACCTACCACGAACGAATGTGATTCATGCCGCTGCTTCAGAAAATCTCGGTTACGTGCTCATCGCTCTTGGCAGGTACAAGGAGGCGATCGAGATCTTCGATTCCGAGCCGGACATCGTGTTCGCACGTGGAGGGCGTGGCCTCGCGAAGCAGGCTGCTGGCGACCTGGTGGGCGCGATGGTGGATTTCAAGCAGCGGCTCGACACGCTCATGGCCGGCGTCGTCACGCCTCAGGGCTGGCAGGCGCCAGAATACTTCCTTGGGTACATCTACGAGACCCGCCGCCAGATCGGCTACCTGCAGATCCTGGCGGGGAGCACGAGTAGTGCGGTCGCCAGCCTCGAGGAACTCTGCGCGGAGGTTCGCAGGTCGCCGAACCTGAGAGCAGGAACAGGCGAACTCGCTGCGGATCTCGACACCTTGGCCACTGCGCGCGAAGCGGCGGGCGACCTGCGTGGGGGGTACCGCTGTCGCAAGGAGGCCTTCGAACTGGCTCGCCAGTCCACGCCGGCTGCAGGTGAGCTGTTTCTGCAAGCCTACAGGACCAATCTCGGATGGAGCGCTTTCATCGTCGGGCACTACGAGGAAGCGGAACGGCTGGCACGGGAGGCGCGTTCCGCGTACGAGCATCTCCAGCGACAAGACCTCTTGTGTCTCCCTGACGTGAACCTTGCGGAAGTGTTGGCCGCGACGGAGCGCTGGGCAGAGGCGGAGAAGTTCGCAGAGGAGGGCCTGAGTCTCGGCAAGTCGGCTCAGCTGAAGGACCCGTTCAGCATGGGGGTCGCTCAAGCAGTTCTGGGCGCTGTTGCACTGGGCAAGAAGGACCCCAAGCGCGCCGCGGGCCTGCTGCGCGACGGCATCAAGGCCATGGAGTCGGCTCCACCCAACTCCGCGAGGGGGATCGAGGTCGCCTACTATCGCGGCAAGCTGCTCTACGCCCTCGGAGCCCTGGACGACTCCAAGGCGATGCATGACGAGATCGGCGAGTTGGCGTTCGAGGCCCAGGAGCGGTTCGAATCGCTCTCGACGTTCTCGGCACGCGAGCGCGGTGAGATCGTCTCCGGCATGCTGCAGCAGGCGGAGCAGGTCGCTGCCCTCCACGAGGCTCACCCTGCCGCACTCGAGGAAGAATCGCTCTTCGAGTGGCTCTCCAGCCTGCGCGCTGCAAGCGGTCCCATCGAGCTGGGACGCGACTACGACACGGGAACCGAAATCGGAAAACTGTGGAACGAAGCGCTCCGTGCCCGCAGGCACGTCGCAGCTCTCTCTTTCCAGTCGTACGCCTCGAGCAGCCCCGAGGGGCTGAAGCTCTTCGCACAGGCCGTGAGCGACAGCGACGCCGCCCAGCACGCATTGCTGAAGCGGCTTCCCCCCGAGCACCGGTTCCAGTGGCTCACGACGAAGTTCCTTGCCGTGCTGCTGCGCAGGCAGTCTGCGATCGGCGTGAGCATTCACCGAATCCGCGCGCTGCCGCCGCTGACGAGCGAGGACAGGTACGTGGCCTTCGTGCTCGACGGCGGCGAGAAGCTGCGCTTGGTGCAGCTTGGCCCCGCAGCTCCGATCGAGGAGATGATCCGGGATTGGCGCCAGGCCGTCACGCAGGATCGCGGCCGGCCTGTTTCCAAAGGCGAGCCGGATGTGCTGCGCACGCGCGGCGAAGCGCTCCGCGCTGCCGTCCTCGATCCTGTGCTGAAGGGCGCGACGGAGACGCGCGTGTTCCTGTGCCTCGACGACGCGTTGCACACGATTCCCTGGGACGCGCTACCCGCCGCGCCGCCGGCGAAGGCGGCAGAGTCCCCGGTTGCGAAGAGCGATTCGTCCGGCAAGCAAGGGACTCCCTCCGACGGAAAGGGCGGCGCGGCGGACCCGAAGTCAGGCTCTCCGGGCACGACGAACGGTGCGCCGGAGGCGAGGGCGGCTCCGGCTGCCACGCGCGGTCCTGCCTCGCAGGTACAGGAGAACCGGCTCGTCGGCGACGACTACCGCATCGCGGAGCTGCCCTCCTTCCGCGACCTCATCGTCGCGACGAAGCGCAATCCGAGGCAGCCTACGCTGCTCGCGATCGGCGGCATCGAGTATTCCGCTCGGGGCGAGGGCGCGAAGCAGTCCGTGAGCGCTGATCGCCCGATGCGCGGGAGCTCGGAGATCTTCGGTCCCTATGACCCCCTCGTGTACAGCGCCGAGGAGGTAGACGGAATCGCGCTGAGCTTCAAGGACACGCAGAAGAGGGATGCGGTGCTGCTCAAGGGCGAGAGGGCCACCAAGAAGGCGCTCTTCGAACTATCGCCGAAAGCTACGTTCCTGCACATCTCGACGCATGGCTACTTCGCACCCGAGGACATTCCGGCGCTTGGCGGAGCCGGCCAGAGTCCGATGCTCGAGGCGGTTACGGGCTTCGCGCCCTTGAGCCTGTGCGGCCTCGCGCTCGCCGGCGCGAACAGCGACGTCGGGGCGCTCGACGAGGTCACCGGGATCGTGACGGCCGAGGAACTCGCCGGGCTGGATCTGTCCGCGTGCCAGCTCGCGGTGCTCTCGGGTTGCAAGACGGATATCGGCGTGCGCCGCGCGGGCCAGGATCTCGCGTCGCTCAAGTCGGCGCTGCACGCCGCGGGCGCGGCGAATGTCGTCGCCTCGCTGTGGCGCGTGCCCGACGACAAGACGAGCGAACTCATGCGGCGGTTCTACAGTTACCTGTGGAAGGAAGGCCTGTCGCCGGACGAGGCGCTCTGGAGGGCGAAGAGCAGCTTCCGCAACGAGTTGCCTGCCGTGTGGGCCGGCTGGGTGTTCAGCGGCGTGCCGGAGGGGAAGTGATGGAACGCGGTCTGGCGATCGTGTGCACGGTGGTGCTCGCTTCGAGCGCGCTGGCGTCGCCGGCGATGCAGTCTCCGGCGTCGAGCGCGAGCACGGCTGATAAGAAGGTTGCCCAGGCGCCGGGGAAGAGGGCGGCGAACGGGCAGAAGCCGGCGCCCAAGGCCAAGCCCGAGAAGTCAGCGCTCGAGCTCGCGCAGGACTTGCTCGCGAAGATCGACGAGCTGGCGGGCGCCGAGGATCCGGGCAGCACCGAGGTCGAGCGGCGGAAGCTCCTCGACGAGGCGGATGGACGCTGCGACAAGGCGGATGCTGCGGCGGAGACGAAAGAGGAGCGAGCCAAGACCTTGCAGGTGCGTGTCAGCCTCGCTGCCCGCGCGTTCGATCTCGAGGACTGGGCCGTCGGCGTAGCGCTCTACACGGACATCGTGAAATACGTCGGCGACCCGGCCGGGGAGTGGGGACCTGAGCACTGGTACACGCTGAAGATGCGCGGAGCCCTGTACAAGTGCCTCGCCGGCAGCCAGCGCTTCAAGCCCTTCGCAGAGCGAGAGTACAAGGCCGTGATCCAGATGCAGCGCGAGCTGGCCGCTGCATGGGACGCGAAGCTGGCCGCTGCGCTCGCAGCGCCCGGCGATGGGCCACTGATGGAGCTCGCCGGCGCGGCGGATGCGCACGACGCGCTCGGGATCACGCTGACCGATGCACGGCAGTTCCAGGAAGGGCTCAGGGAGGTCGTCCGGGCGGCGACGATGCTTTGCGATCACGCGGAGCGGCTCGGCGACGCGGAGCTGCTGCGCAGCATCTGCGGCGATGTCGTCGTTGGTCCGGAGTTCGACAGGGATGAACGGCTGGCGCTGACCCGACGCGTCCTCGATGTCATGGAGAAGCGTTTTCCGGACAGGCTGGATCTCATCCTGGATCTGCGCGTGGACCTCGCCGACTTCCGACCGCAGGACAGCCAACGGGACCTAGTGGCAGTCCGAGGCTTCCTGGAGGAGCTGCGTGCAGTGGATGAGGCCCATGTGGAGCCCAGGCTTCACGCTCTGTATTCGATTGGGTTCGCACTGCTCAATACCGGATTGCCTGCCGAGTCCGAGCCGATCTTGCGTCGGACGCTCGACCGGGCGAGGCGAGCGGGACTGCCCGCGACCAGCGCGGATCGGCGGTACGCGGTAGCTGGGCTGGGGGCGTCGCTCGTCCAGCTCGGTCGCTACTCGGACGCGATCCAGGTCTACGACGCCGAGTCGGACGTTCCCCTCTCGCGTTTGTGGAAGGGTCGCGCGCAAGAGCAGGCCGGATGGCTGGACGACGCCTTGAAGAGCTTTCGGGAGGCGCTCCGAACCGCAGAGGCCGGGTCGCTGTCCAGCCTCGACTGGGGTGTGCGGGACATCGGAATCTCCGAGGCCTACGCCGCACGGCGCGAGATCGGGAGCGCAAACCTCATGGCAGGGAGGACGAGCCTGGCGCTGGCCACTCTCGAAGCACTCTGCGCGGACGTACGCAAGGTGCCGAGTCCGATCGGAGGCGACTCGGAGCTGGCCGCCGCCCTCGCGGCTCTCGCAGATGCGCGCCTGGTTGCTGGGGATCTGCAGCTTGCGTACCCGCTCCACGAGGAGGCATACGAGCTCGCGCGCAGGAGCATGAATCCCGATGAACTCGGGTTTCAGTGGTACAGAGGCGCGCTCGGGGGCTGTGCGTTCTTCCTGCAGAGACATGCGCAGGCCAAGGAGTTGGCGCAGGCAGCGCGGGAGGCATGCCTGCGGCTCGGGCGACCCGATCAAGCCATCGGTCCGACCCTCGCTCTCGCCGAGGCCCTGGCCGGCCTGGAAAAGTGGGGCGACGCCCAGAAGTTCGCCGAGGAAGCCCTGAGCGGGGCGAGATCGGCGCCATTCAAGGATCCGATGGTCACCGGGAACGCGCAGGCCGTTCTCGGCGTGATCGCCACCGGAAAGGGGGAGCCGACTCGAGGCGTGAATCAGCTGCGCGAGGGCATCCAGGCCATGGAGTCCGCCGCGCCATGGCCCACGCGGCACGCCAGTCTGGCCTACTACAGGAGCGCACTCCTGGTAGCGTTGGCTGCCTTGAACGACGCCAAGGCGCTTCACGAAGAGACGAGCGCGATCGCTTCGGAGGCAAACGAGCGCATCAGGAAACTCGGGGCGTTTTCGACGCGCGAGCGGTGCGAGATCGCCGCGGGAATGCTGCGGCAAGTGGAGCAGGTGGCCGCACTGCAGGCAGCTCGCCCCGCTGCAATCGGCACGGAAGCCCTGTTCGAGTGGTTCGCCAGCGTGCGCGCCGCGAGCGGGCCACTCTCGCTGGACCCAGCTGGCGCGGAGGGAGCCGGGATCCAGGAATTACGCGACGTGCACCTCCGCGCACGTCAGCACTTCGCCGCCCTTTGTCTGCGGTCGGACGCGACGCCGGGGCCAGAGACCGCGTGGCTCTTCGGCCAGGCAGCGACCGAATGCGACGCCGCCGAGCGAGCGTTGCTCGAAAAGCTGCCCGCCGATTGCCGCTTCGACTGGATCACGACGAAGTTCCTCTCGGTGTACCTCCGCAAGCTGGCGGCACTCGGCGTGAGCATTCACCGCATCCGCGCTGCGCCGCCGCTGCAGAAGGAGGACAGGTACCTGGCGTTCGTCCTCGATGGCGGCGAGAACCTTCGCCCGGTCGACCTCGGGCCCGCCTCGGCCATCGAGGAGAAGATCCGGGATTGGCGTCAGGCGGTCACGCAGGATCGTGGGCGGCCTGTGTCCAAGGGCGAGTCGGACCCTCGCGCGCTCGGCGAGTCACTGCGGGCCGCCGTCCTGGATCCCGTGCTGAAGGGGGCGACCGAAAAGCGTGTCTTTCTGTGCCTCGACGACGCGCTAAACACGATTCCCTGGGACGCGCTGCCGTCCGCACCGCTGGCGAAGGAGGCCGAACCCTCGGTTGCGAAGAACGATCCGTCCGGCAAGCAAGGGACTCCTTCCGACGGGAAGGGCGGCGCGGCGGATCCGAAGCCAGGCTCTCCGGGCGGGACGAATGCTGGGCCCGAGGCGAAGGCGGCTCCGGCTGGCGCGCGTGGTCCTGCCTCGCCCGCAGAAGAGAACCGGCTCGTTGGCGACGACTACCGAATTGCGGAGCTGACCTCTTTCCGCGATCTCATTGTCGCGACGAAGCTTGGCCCGCGGCAGCCCGCGCTGCTCGCGATCGGGGACATCGACTACTCCGCTCCGGGCGAGGCGGCGAGGCAGGCCGTGATCGCGGATCGTCCGATGCGCAGCAGTTCGGAGAAGTTCGGGTACTACCGGGCCCTGACCTGGAGTGCCCAGGAGGTCGACAGCATCGCAAAGAGCTTCGAGGATGCGCAGAAGAAGAAGGCGGTGAAGCTCACCGGCGACAAGGCCACGAAGAAGGCGCTCTTCGAACAATCGCCGAAAGCTACGTACCTGCACATCTCGACGCACGGCTACTTCGCGCCCGAGGACCTCCCGGCGCTCCGCGGTACCGGCCAGAACCCCATGCTGGAGGAGGTCACCGGCTTCGCGCCGCTGAGCCTGTGCGGCCTCGCGCTCGCGGGCGCGAACAGCGACGTCGGCGCGCTCGAGGAAGTCACGGGCATCGTGACTGCGGAGGAGCTCGCCGGGCTCGATTTGTCCGCGTGCCAACTCGCGGTGCTTTCGGGCTGCAAGACCGACATTGGCGTGCGCCGAGCGGGCCAGGATCTCGCCTCGCTGAAGTCGGCGCTGCACGCGGCGGGCGCGCGCAACGTGATCGCGTCGCTGTGGCGGGTGCCGGACTTGGAGACGAGTGACCTGATGAGCCGCTTCTACGAGATCCTCTGGAAGGAGAAGGACATCCAGCCGGACGAGGCGCTGTGGAAGGCGAAGAAGAGCTTCCGCGGGCAGCCGCTCGAGGTCTGGGCGGGCTGGGTGTTCAGCGGCGTGCCGGAGGGGAAGTGATGGAACGCGGTCTGGCGATCGTGTGCGCCGCGGTGCTCGCCTCGAGTGCGTTGGCGTCGGCGGTGTCGCAGGCTCCGGCGAAGCAGGCGCCGGATGGCAAGCAGGAGCAGCCGAAGGCGGAGGAGACACCGCTCCAGAAGGCGAAGGCGCTGCTGGCGAAGATCCCCGCTCTGAAGGACTCCACGGAGGCCGACCCCAGCGTGGCCGATCGATTCAAGCTCCTGCAGGAAGCCGACGCGCGGTGCGATGCGGCCGACGCGGCCGCGAAGGATGACGCCTCGAAGCGCGAGTCGTTCACGGTGCGCTGGGCTCTGGCGAGTCGGGCCTTCGAGATCGGGGATTGGTCGGTCGGGTTGCAGCTCTATAGCGATGCCTTGCCTTACGTCTCGAACAACTGGCCTGCCGACGATCCGTTTGCGCTGCGAGCGAAGAAGGCATTCGCCGGCTGCCTGAGCAACGTCCAGCGGGAGAAGCCGGAGTCGGAGCGCGAATACAAGGTGTGCATCGGCCTGTTCTCCGAGGTCGCGGATGCGTGGGGGGCAAAGCTGAAGTCCGCGCTTGCCGCGCCCGGAGAGGGTCCGCTCTCGGAGCTGTACGAGGCAGCGGATGCCGAGCGCGAGTTGGGCGTGACGTACATGGAGTTCCTGGATCGGAAGAATGCCGGGGTGCACCTCGAGCGCGCGTTTCAGATGCTGCGCGACAACATCACTCGGCTCGAGAGCCCGGAGCTGTTGCGGCAGATCTGCGCGGACTACCTGGAGGCGTTCAGCGATCGGACCTACGACCGCCTGTGCGATCCGGCAGCGAAGCTCATCGAGGAGCGCTTCCCGGCGCGCGTGGATCTTGCGCTGAGTCTGAGGGCCGACAGTGGTCCAGGCTCTCAATGAGCGTGGATTCACAAGGCAGGCGACGGATCTCGCTCACGAGGTGCTTGCGCGGGCGAAGGCACTCCCTGAGATGGAGTTCGAGGCGAGGATGCACGTTCTTCAGACCTGCGGCACGGTCCTGTCGGGTGCAGGATTACTGCAAGAGGCTCAGACCTGCCTCCGTGCGGCGGTCGCGTTGGAAGCCAACGCGCAGGTGCAAGAGCGGCGTGCCATACATACGCGGCTCTCCAGTGTGCTCGTGGGCCTGCGGAAGTTCGATGAAGCAATCGAAGTACTTGACTCGGGAGGGCTTGGACTGGGGGATCGTCATTTCTACAAGGCTCAGGTCTTCGCGGCCGAAGGCCACGACGAGCAGGCTCTGCGAGAATACGAGGGCGCACTGGACGTGCTCACCAGTCCGATGGCGGCACAGGCCTCAGGATATCTAGCCGTGCAGTTCGGACGATCGTGGTGCATGCTCAGTATCGCCGTGACCCACGCGAGGGCCGGAAGGGCATCGACGGCCCTCGCGATCCTCGAGGAGCTTCGGGGCCAGTTGCAGGTCTCCGGCGTGCGCGCCGAAAGGCAGTACCTGAGCTATGTCCTTGGCTCACTGGGCGCCATTCACATGTCGGCCGGAGACGTGCGCGGTGCGTACCCGCTGTTCAAGCAGGCGCTCGCTGAGTCCATTCGGGAGTTCGGCGCCACGGAACTTCCCACGCTCAATTCCCAGATAGGTCTCGGCAACTGTGCCTTCCTCCTGGGCCAGTATTCGGAGGCGGAGCGCCTCGCGCGCGAGGTCAGGGCCGCACTCCAGAGCATGAACCTGACGGACCATCCGAACTACATCGTCGCGACGGCAAACCTCGCCGAGGCAGTCGCCGCGCGCGCAGGATGGGATGAGGCCAAGCCACTCGCTGACGAGGCGCTGAACATAGCTCAGCTGGCGGGCGACTCGTACCTCATCGGATACTCCAAGGCCTTGCTCGGCTCCATTGCGCTCGGGAAGCGCGATGCCAAGCAGGCGGCGGCCCTGCTGCAGGAAGGTCTGGGACAAGTGCCCTGGCTTCCCGGGACCGGCGATCGCGAGAGCTTCGACTACTACCGGACGAAACTGATCACAGCCCTTGCAGCCCTCGAGGATTCGAGCGCGCTGCAAACCGAGCTGCTCAGAATGTTCACGGACGCCCAGGATCGCCTGGAACCGCTCTCCACCTGGTCGGCTCGCGAGCGCAGCGACGTGGTCGCGAACCTGATGCGCCAGGCCGAGCAGGCGGCTGTGCTGTGTGCGGCGCGTCCGGAGCTCCTGGATCGGCGCACGCTGTTCGAGTGGATGGCGAACCTGCGTGCTGCGGCCGGACCGCTCGAGATCAGGAGCTTTGTCAGCACCAGCAAGGAGCTCGGGCAACTCTGGGACGAGGCGTTGCGCACGCGGCGTTGCGTCGGAGCCCTGACGGTCGGCTTTCTGCGGCACAACGAACTCGCCACCGATCCCGAGAGCTTCCAGCAAGCCCGCAGCGAGAGCGAGGCAGCCGAACACCGGCTGATCGCGAAGCTTCCCCAGGGCAGCCGCTTCGCCTGGATCGGCGTCAGCAGGCTCGCGGTCAAGCTCGGCGAGCGCGGCGCGCTGGGCGTGAGCATCGATCGCGTGTGGGCGCTGCCGCCGCAGCAGAACGAGGACCACTTCATGGCCTTCGTGCTCGACGGCAAGGCGCAACTGCGGCAGGTGGACCTCGGTCCCGCCGCGCCGATCGAGGCGAAGATCCAGGCTTGGCGCCGCGCGGTCACTGGTGGCCAACGCGGGCGCGCCGTTCCCACGGACAGGGACGACGTACGCGCGCTCGGATGCGCATTGCGCAAGGCCGTGCTCGATCCGCTGCTCGCGGGTGTGGAGCAGAAGCGCATCTTCTTGTGCCTCGACGATGCGCTGCACACGATCCCCTGGGATGCGCTGCCGGCCGCGGATGCGCCCGAGGCCGGCAAGGACCAGCTCGTCGGCGATCGAGTCCGGGTCGCGGAGCTCTCCTCCTTTCGCGACCTGCTCGACATGGCACACCGTGAGGGGCGCGAGCCGGCGCTGCTGGCACTGGGCGACATCGACTACTCCGCGCCCGGCGCCGCCGCCAAGAACGTCCCGCTCGCCGACCGGCCCATGCGCGGCAGCACCGACGTATTCGGGAACTTCGACGCGCTGGTCGCCAGCGCCGACGAGGTCGCGGGGATCAAGCAGACCTTCGAGGAGACGCAGCGCGCGAAGGCCACGGTCCTGACCGGCAAAGCGGCCACGAAAGCCGCGCTCTTCGAGGCCGCGCCGAACGCGACCTACCTGCACATCTCGACCCACGGCTACTTCGCCTCGGAGGACATCCCCGCGCTGGGCAGCGACAGCCAGGGCAGCCTGCTGAACGCCATCACCGGGTTCGCGCCGTGGAGTCTGTGCGGCCTGGCGCTCGCCGGCGCGAATCGCGATGTGGGCGCGCTCGAAGAGGTCGTCGGAATCGTGACGGCGGAGGAACTCGCGGGATTGAACCTCTCGGCCTGCAAGCTCGCCGTGCTCTCGGGCTGCGACACGAACCTCGGGGTTCGGCGTGCGGGACAGGATCTGGCTTCGCTGCAGTCGGCGCTGCATGCGGCCGGTGCGGGGATGGTCGTGGCGTCGCTCTGGGAGGTTCCCGACTCGCAGACGAGCAAGCTGATGCGGCGCTTCTACACGAAGCTGTGGAAGGACGGTCTCCCGGCGGACGAGGCGCTCTGGCAGGCCAAGCAGAGCTTCCGCGATCAGCCGCTCGCGGCCTGGGCCGGCTGGGTGTTCAGCGGCGTGCCGGAGACGAGGTAGGGTCGCCAAGCGGACCGGAATCCGGGAAAGACTGCACCCACTCCCACGCGGGAACCGACACACGCCCGCAGTTCGCTGTGCGCGAACTGTCCATGGCTTCCCCGGACACACAGACGACGCCCTCCCCCCCGACAGAGCTCGAGCAGCGACGGCGCCCGCTCACGAAGATCGCGCGCCGGGGCATCGGCTGGCTCTACTTGACCGCAGGGATGAGTGCGTTCAACACGCTGCTCTACCGCCTGGGGATCAAGGCGGGCCTCGGGTTCGGCCTGGGGGTGACGCAGTTCGTCGATGGTCTCTCGACGGGGCTCGCGAGGCGTGTCGCCGCCGGAGGCGTTTCGAACTCCCTGATCGTCGCCTGCGCGATCGACGCCCTGCTCATCGCCGCGCTCTGCTTCGTCGCGAAGTCCATGCAGGGCGGAATGCGCTGGCCGCTGCTCGCGGCGCTCGCGTTCTACGCGCTCGACACGCTGTTCTACCTCGTATCTCGGGACTGGGCGTCGATCCTGATCCACGGAATCGGACTGTGGGCGCTGTGGGGATCCTGGTCGGCGCTGGGCGAGCTGCGCACGTTGGCGCAAGGCACGCCGATCACGCTCGCAGCGCCGCCGGTCCCGACTTTCGAGCTGGGGGGCATCCCGAATTTCGACGAGCCGGATCCGTCCGCGCCCAAGCCGACGGGTCTGTTCGCGAACGTCGAAGGGCTGCCAGCAGTGATCGGCGGACTCGTGGTCATCGGAGCGCTGGCCGCGTTCGCCTTCTTCATGAACCGGGTCTGAGCGGAACCCGTCGCGGGGCGGGGAGGCGCAGGCGGATCGGCAAGGCCTGGCGACGGACACGCGCGGCGCCAGGGCCTATGCTGGGCGCCATCATGCGGACATGCCTGACGCTCGCGCTGCTCGGATCGTCGGTGCTGACAGCCTGCCAGAGCCCAACGCGGAGCGCGTCCCACTCCCCGCACTCCACCGACCCGCGCCTCGCGCACGCCACGCGCAGCGACGAAGCCGGCTGGATCGCGCTGCACCTCGAGGGCCCGCCGTCGACGATCGGCTACCAGTACGGCTGGCTCGCGGCGCCCG
Organism: uncultured Planctomycetota bacterium; assembly: GCA_963829015.1. Taxonomy (GTDB): domain Bacteria; phylum Planctomycetota; class UBA1135; order UBA1135; genus JADJLZ01. The sequence continues at coordinate 191,476 of CAWHGR010000005.1, forward strand.
AGATCGACGAGGCGCTCTCGATGTTCCGCGCCTACACGCCCGAGGCCACGCAGCACGACTGGGAGTACTTCCGCCGGACGGGGCGCGAGCTCTTCTGGCCGAGGCTCGATGCGGAGGAGCGCGCGGAGATCGAGGGCATCGCCGAGGGCGCTCGGGCGCGCGGCAAGTCGATCGACGGCGATGACATCGTGGCGCTCAACGGCTGGATCGAGATCGCCTGGTACTACCTGCCGCTGCTCGAGGACAAGGACAACAAGGCGCCGGGCAGCTGCAGCGCGTTCATCGCGACCGGCTCGTACACGCAGGACGGCGGGATCGTGATGGGGCACAACGCCTGGATCGAGTACATCGTCGGCGAGCGCTGGAACCTGGTGCTCGACATCGTGCCCGAGCACGGGCACCGGATCTTCATGGACAGCTTCCCCGGGTTCATCCAGTCGGGCGACGATTTCGCGCTCAACGATGCGGGGCTGATGGTGACGGAGACGACGATCACGCAGTTCAAGGGTTTCGAGAAGGAGGGTCTGCCTGAGTTCGCGCGCGCGCGGCGCGCGATGCAGTACGCGGGCACGATCGACGAGTGGGTCGCGATCATGCGCGAGGGGAACAACGGTGCCTACGCCAACTCGTGGCTGATCGGCGACACGAAGTCGGGCGAGATCGCGCGCCTGGAGCTGGGCCTGAAGAACCAGGCGCTCGAGCGCACGCGCGACGGCTGCTTCGTGGGTTCGAACTTCGGCTGCGACGCCAAGCTGCTGGCGGAGGAGACGAGCTTCGACGCGAACGACGCGAACAACTGTCCCAATGCGCGGCGCAGGCGCTGGGAGGAACTGATGCGCGAGTGGAAGGGCCGGATCGACGTCGAGGCGGGCAAGCGCTTTCTGGCCGATCACGTCGACGCGCGCACGGGAGCGGATGCCCCCTCGGGGCGCACGCTCTGCGGGCACGTCGATCTCGATGCGGAGGGCGCGCCGGAGTGGGACTGGCCGGCCTTCTTCCCCGGCGGAGCGGTGCAGGCGAAGGTGACGGACTCGAAGCTGGCGCAGCAGCTCTCGTTCTGGGCCTGCATGGGTCATCCTTGCGGCCAGGATTTCGCCGCTCGGCCCTTCCTCGAAGCGCATCCCGAGTTCGCCGCGCAGAAAGCCTTCCTGCGCGACATGCCGGGCGGCAAGTGGACGCGCTTCGCTCGCGCGTCTACGCAGTGAGACGGGCTCCTACCCCCGCAGGGGATGGAGCCCTATCATGCTCGGCCCGGACTCCATCCGAACACGCCATGAAAGACTCCTTCCAGACACGCGGCACACTCTCCGTCGGCGGCACGCAGTACTCGATCGCGAGGCTCTCCGTGCTCGCGAAGCGCTTCCCGCAGATCGCCAAGCTGCCCTTCAGCCACAAGATCCTGCTCGAGAACCTGCTGCGCACGGAGGACGGCGTGGCGGTCGGCACGGCGGACATCGAGGCGCTCGCGAACTGGGACCCGAAGGCGGTGCCGACGAAGGAGATCCAGTTCACGCCGGCGCGCACGCTGCTGCAGGACTTCACGGGCGTGCCCTGCGTGGTCGACCTCGCGGCGATGCGCGACGCGATGAAGAAGCGCGGCGGGAACGCGAAGAAGATCAATCCGCTGACGCCCGTGGAGCTGGTGATCGACCACTCGGTGCAGGTCGACTTCTTCGGGACGTCGGACGCGCTGGCGAAGAATGCGGAGATCGAGTTCGAGCGCAACCGCGAGCGCTATGCGTTCCTGAGATGGGGTGCGACGGCCTTCGAGGGCTTCAAGGCCGTGCCGCCGGACACCGGGATCGTGCACCAGGTCAACCTCGAGTTCCTGGCGCGCGTGGTGATGCACACGGAGCTCGGCGGGGGAGAGCTGTGGGCCTACCCGGACACGGTGGTGGGCACGGACTCGCACACGACGATGGTCAACGGCCTGGGCGTGCTCGGCTGGGGCGTCGGCGGCATCGAGGCGGAGGCGGCGATGCTCGGGCAGCCGGTGTCGATGCTGATCCCGCAGGTCGTGGGCGTGCGCCTCGTGGGCAAGCTGCCGAAGGGCGCGACGGCGACCGACCTCGTGCTGCGCGTGACGGAGATGCTGCGCAAGCACGGCGTGGTCGGGAAGTTCGTCGAGTTCACGGGGGCGGGGCTGTCGGACCTGCCGCTGGCCGACCGCGCGACGATCGCGAACATGGCGCCCGAGTACGGCGCGACCTGCGGGCTCTTCCCGGTCGATGCGGCGACGATCGCGTACCTGCGCATGTCGGGCCGCTCGAAGGAGCGCATCGCGCTGGTCGAGGCGTACATGCGCGAGCAGGGGCTGTTCCACGACGCGCAGACGCCCGAGGCGAGCTACACGGACGTGCTGACGCTCGATCTCGCGACGATCGAGCCGAGCCTCGCCGGACCGAAGCGTCCGCAGGATCGCGTGAAGCTCGGCGACGTCAAGGCGGGCTTCGAGAAGGAGCTGCCGACGCTGGTGCCGAAGCCGGCGGCGGCGAAGGGCGCGCCGGCCGCGGCCGCGCTGTCGTCCGGTGGCACGGCGACCGCCGTCGCCGAGCCCTACGCGCGCGTGCACACCGAGAGCGGCGACTTCACGCTCGAGCACGGCTCGGTCGTGATCGCGGCGATCACGAGCTGCACGAACACGTCGAATCCGTCGGTGCTGCTCGCGGCCGGATTGCTGGCGCAGAAGGCGGTCGCGAAGGGGCTCAAGACGAAGCCCTGGGTCAAGACCAGCCTCGCGCCGGGCTCGAAGGTCGTGACGGAGTACCTGACGAGCGCGGGGCTCGTGGCGCCGCTCGAGGCGCTCGGCTTCCACGTCGTGGGCTACGGCTGCACGACCTGCATCGGCAACAGCGGCCCGCTGCCGAAGGCGATCTCGTCGGCGATCGACGAGTCGGGCATCGTCGCGGCGGCCGTGCTCTCGGGCAACCGCAACTTCGAGGGCCGCGTGCACGCGCAGGTGCGCGCGAACTACCTCGCCTCGCCGCCGCTGGTCGTCGCCTACGCGCTCGCGGGATCGGTGGACATGGACCTGACGCAGGAGCCGCTCGGCACGGGCAAGGACGGCAAGCCGGTGATGCTCGCCGACGTCTGGCCGACCGCGGCCGAGATCGACGCGCTGATCGGCAAGCACGTGACGCAGGCGATGTTCCAGAAGAGCTACGCCGACGTCTACGCGGGCGACGAGAGCTGGCAGTCGCTCAAGGTCGAAGCAGAGCGACACCTACGAGTGGGACGCGGCTTCGACCTACGTCAAGCACCCGCCCTACTTCGTCGACATGCCGGCGCAGCCCGGCGAAGGCCAGCGACCTCTCCGGCGCGCGCGTCCTGTGCATGTTCGGCGACAGCATCACCACCGACCACATCTCGCCCGCGGGCTCGATCAAGGCCTCGAGCCCGGCCGGCAAGTACCTGCAGTCGCTGGGCGTCAAGCCCGAGGACTTCAACTCCTACGGCGCGCGGCGCGGCAACCACGAGGTGATGGTGCGCGGCACGTTCGCGAACACGCGCATCAAGAACAAGCTGCTCGGCGGCGCGGAGGGCGGCGACACGCTGCACATGCCCTCGGGCGAGCGCCTGTCGATCTACGACGCGGCGATGAAGTACAAGGCGGAGAAGGTCCCGACGATCGTGCTGGCCGGCAAGGAGTACGGCACGGGCAGCTCGCGCGACTGGGCCGCGAAGGGGCCGTACCTGCTCGGCGTGCGCGCGGTGATCGCCGAGAGCTTCGAGCGCATCCACCGCTCGAACCTGGTCGGCATGGGCGTCTTGCCGCTGCAGTTCCTCGAAGGCCAGAGCGCGGAGGCCTGGGCCTCACGGGCGACGAGGTCTTCGCGATCTCCGGCATCGCCAAGGCGATCGAAGGCGGCTGGAAGACGGGCACGCGCCTCTCGGTCAGCGACCAAGGACAAGAAGTTCGACGTGCTGCTGCGCATCGACACGCCCAACGAGGTGCAGTACTACCGCAACGGCGGCATCCTGCAGTACGTGCTGCGGCGCCTGCTGGCGGGCGGATGAGCCTGCCGCCGAGGGTCTCGCGCAACTGCGCGCGGCTGCGCCGCGTAGCGCCAGTCTTCTGGGTGCTCGGTCTCGCGCTGATGCTCGCGCTCGGCCGGCACGAGCGCTACTGGACCGGGCCGGCCGCGTTCCTCTTGTGCGCGTGCTCGGTGACGACAGGCCTCGCGGGCCTCGTCGCGCTGCTCTTCTCGGAGAATGCGAACGGCGAGAAGGAGCACGACCCGCGCGGCGTGACGCTCGGCCTCGTCGGCGTGCTGGGCGCGTTCGCGACGGCACTCGGCGCGGCGATCGCGACGCCGTCGAACTGATCAGGCGATCAGCTCGTGCTGCACGACGCCGGCGACGTCGGTGAGCCGGAAGTCGCGGCCCGAGTAGTGGTAGGTGAGCTTGGTGTGGTCGATCCCGAGCAGGTAGAGGATCGTCGCCTGCAGGTCGTGCACGTGCACGGGCTTCTCGACCGCCTTGAAGCCGAAGTCGTCGGTCGCGCCGTGCGCGATGCCGCCCTTGATCCCGCCGCCGGCGAGCCACATGGTGAAGCCGAAGGGATTGTGGTCGCGGCCGCAGCGCGAGGAACCGCCGCCGGCGCCGGTCTCGACGACGGGCGTGCGTCCGAACTCGGAGCCGCACACGACGAGCGTCTTCTCGAACAGGCCGCGCGACTTCAGGTCCTTGATCACGGCCGCGAAGGGCTGGTCGGAATCGCGCGCGGTGTTGCGGTGCATCAGGATGTCGCCGTGGTGGTCCCAGGGATCGTGGTTGGCGTAGTAGACCTGCACCATGCGCACGCCGCGCTCGACGAGGCGCACCGCCATCAGGCAGCCGCGCGCGGTGCTGCCGCGGCCGTAGAGCTCGAGCGTCGCCTTCGTCTCCTTGCGGATGTCGAAGACGTCCTGCGCCTCGGTCTGCATGCGGTAGGCGATCTCCATCGACTCGATCGCCGCATCGAGCTGCGGGTCCTCGAGCTTCTCGCGCTCGCGGCGCTGGCGTTCGAGCTCGAGCAGGAGGTCGAGCTCGCGGCGCTGCTCGGGCAGCGAGAACTTCTCGTTGCGCAGGTAGCGCACGAGCTTCTGCGGGTCGAACTCCTTGCCGATGAACTCGCCCGGCAGCTGGTGCTCGGTGCGGTCGGAGATGAACGTGCCCTGGTGCACGCCCGGCAGGAAGGCGTTGTTCCACAGTCCCGGACCGACGGTCGTGGGCATGTCGGGGCAGAGCACGACGAAGCCGGGGAGGTTCCTGTTGGCCGAGCCGAGTCCGTAGGTCAGCCACGAGCCCATCGAGGGCCGACCGGCCTGTGTGTGCCCGGTGTTGAGCATCAACAGCGAAGGCTCGTGGTTCGGGATGTCGGTGTGCATCGAGTGCACGAAGGCCATGTCGTCCACGCACTCGCCGAGGTGCGGGAAAAGCTCGCTGACCTCGCGGCCGCACTGGCCGTACTGCTTGAACGTGAAGGGCGAGCGCATCAGCGCGCCCGTCTTGCGCTCGGTCGCAACCTCGCCGCCGGGGAGCGGCTGACCGTGGAACTTGTCGAGCAGCGGCTTGCGGTCGAAGCTGTCGACCTGCGACAGGCCGCCGTTCATCATCAGGAAGATCACCGCCGTGGCCTTGGGCGGGTGGTCGAAGGGCCGCGGCTGTGCGTCGTCGCCCGTGCGCGTCGCCGCACGCGCGCGCGACTCGTTCAAGAGGCTGGCGAAGGCCAGCATGCCGAAGCCCGAGCCGATGCGCGCGAGCGCGTCACGGCGAGTCAGGGGCTGATGGGGGAGCGACATGGGGGTCGGTTCAGCGCACGAAGAGGAACTCGTGCGAGGAGAGCAGCACCTTGGCGTAGCGCCCGAGTATGGTCGTCGGCAGCGGATCCTGCTTCTTCTTCTTCGAGTCGTCGGGCTTGAGGCCGGCCAGCATGCCCGGCGGTTCGGGCTGCGCGGGCATCTCGCCATCCGTTTCGGCGTCCTGCTTGGCGGCCTCGGCCTTGGCCGCAGCGACGAGCTTCGTCTTGATCGGATCGGCGGCAGCCTCGGCCTCGCTCTTCTCGCGCTCCAGCTTGCGCTCCTCGTACTCCTTCATCGGCTCGGCCGCGAGGTAGGCGAGGCCGGCCTTGACCTCGTCCGCGCTCGCCTCGCGCGCGAAGATCAGCCGGTAGAGCTTCTTCAGCCTGGCCTCGTCGCCCGTCTCAGCGGCGACGCGCTTCGCGAGCAGCTCGGCCTGCTGCTGCATGAAGTCGCTGTTCATCAGGAACAGGCGCTGCAGCGGCACTTGCGTCGTGAAGCGGCTCTCGCTGGTCGCGTTGGGCGCGGGGAAATCGAACAGCGCGAGGTACTCGTCGAGCCGGTAGCGGCTCACCTGTCCGTAGAGCGTGCGGCGCGTGCCGTAGGCCGAGAGCTTCTCGGAAGGCCCGCCCAGCTTCAGGTCGAGCGCGCCGCTCGCCTGCAGCGCGCAGTCGCGCAGCTCCTCGGCCGAGAGCCGGCGCGGGTTGGCGCGCCAGTACAGCCGGTCGGCCGGATCCCGCGCGTGATTCGCCTCGGACTCCTGACTCGAGAGCTGCCAGCTCGCGCTGAGCAGGATCACGCGGTGCAGCTTCTTCAGCGAGAGCCCGTTCTCGACGAAGCTGCTGGCGAGGTACTCGAGCAGCTCGGGATTGGACGGCGGGTCGCCCTTGATGCCGAAGTTGTCGGGCGTGTCGACGATGCCCGTGCCGAAGTGGCGCTTCCAGACGCGATTGACGATCACGCGCATCGTGATCGGGTGCCGCAGGATCGCCTCGCTGAGCTCGGCCCGACCGCTGCCGCGCGTGAAGGGCTTGCGCTCCTCGCCGTCGAGCACGGCCGGGAAGCGCGCCGGCACTACCGCGCCGAGGCGGAAGGGGCTGCCGCGCACGTGCACCTGGATCGGCTGCGCCGCGGGAACATCGGCCACGCCGTGCACGTAGGGGAACTTGGGCGGCAGCTCCTTGCGCAGGCGCTTGACCTCGGCCTTCAAGCCCTCGAGCTGCGCGCGGTGCTTCTCGCCCAGCTGGCGCATGAGATCGTTGCCCGAGAAGGCGAGCACGCCGGGCTTGAACGAGCCGTCCAGGTCCTGCGCGATGTCGAGCTCGGTGTCGAGGTCGCGCTCGAAGACGTCGGTGTAGAGGCTCGACTTCTCGTCGGAGAGGCTCTTCAGCTCGAGGCCGCAGCCCGGGCAGAAGTCGTCGTTGGTCACGAACTCGTCGGGCAGGTTGGCGCGCTTCTTGGGCTTCGTCGTGGGCAGCGCCTTGGCGCGGATGATGTCGTTCTCCTCCTCGAGCGCGACGTGTTCGAGCATCACGTCGACGAGCACCTCCTGGAACTCGTCCGCAAGCTTGCCCGCCTCCTCCTTCGTGCCGCCCTCCTTCACCAGCGCCTGCCACTTCTCGAGGTAGTGGTAGTGCTTCGGCGGCTTGGCGAGGAACGCGAGCCAGCGATCGAAGAGCTCCGGGTCGAGCTTCTCCTCGTCGATCACGCCGGGCTTCTTCTTCTTCGGCTCGCCGGTCACGAGCCAGGCCGCGCGCAGGTAGCGCGAGGTCTCGAAGACCAGCGACTGCGAGAGCTGCTCGCTCGCGCTGCGCATGGCCTTGCCGAGCAGCTTCTGCTCCGCTTCGAGGCGCGCGAAACCCTTCGTGTACTCGTCGACCAGCGACTGCGGGACCTGCGGATACTCCTTGTAGACGGTGTTCTTGAACACGCTCGCGACCGAGTAGTAGTCCTCGGTCGAGAGCGGGTCGTACTTGTGGTCGTGGCAGCGCGCACAGGCCAGCGTCAGGCCGAGGAAGCCGCGCGATACCGCGTCGACGCGATCGTGGCGCTCGTCGGCGCGCGTCACCTCGACCGACCCGTTGTCGTAGAGCCAGGGCCCCAGGCCCAGGAAGCCCAGCGCCGGCAGCATCGCGGGGCGCTCGCGCTCTTCCATCTGGTCCGCGGCGAGCTGCGCGCGCACGAAGCGGTCGTAGGGCAGGTCGTCGTTCAGCGCCTGCACGACCCAGTCGCGGTAGAGGTACGCGTTCGGGTACGGATTGAGCCCGCGGCCCATCGGATCGAGGCTGCGCGGGTCGTCCTCGCCGTAGCGCGCCACGTCGAGCCACCAGCGGCCCCAGGCTTCGCCGTAGCGCGGCGAGGCGAGCAGTCGGTCGACCACCTTGGCGAAGGCGTCGGGCGAAGTGTCGGCGACGAAGGCCGCGACCTCCTCGGGCGTCGGCCCGAGACCGGTCAGATCGAGCGTCGCGCGGCGGATCAGATCCGGGCGCTGCGCGGCGGCGACGGGTGCGAGGCCCTCGCTCTCCAGGTGCGCGAGCACGAATCGGTCGATGTCGCCCTTCGGCCAGCTCTCGTCCTTGCACTTCGGCGGCGCGGGCTTCGCGAGCGGCTGGAAGGACCAGAACGCGCGCTGCTCCGGCGTGACGACCCGGCCCGCGGGCGGAGGCGTCGGCGCATCCTCCGGCCAATATGCGCCGTTCTTGATCCACTCCTCGAGCGCCGCGATCTCCGCATCCGGGAGCTTGGCGCGCTTCTTCGGCATCTTGATCTTGGCGTGCGTGTGGCGCACGGCCTGGATCAGCAGGCTGCCGTCCGGATCGCCGGGCACGATCGCGGGACCCGACTCCCCGCCCTTGAAGAAGGCCTCGCGCTTGTCGACGCGCAGCCCGCCGTCGGCGTCCTCCGCGTGGCATTCCTCGCAGCGGTTGACGAGGATCGGCCGCACCTTCGTCTCGAACTGGACCGCGAGCGGGTCTTCCTTGCGATCCTGGAAGGCGAGTGCAAGCGCCGCGGTGGCCAGCGCGATTCCGATGCTGGTCAGGTGGTCCAAGTTCGTAGAGTATAGCGGCCTGATGACTGCGTGCGGAATCTCACTCGGCCTCGTCGCCTTCTCGCTCTCCTGCGCCGCCGTCCAGGATGCGCAGCCACCGAAGAAGCCCGGCGTGAGCTCTCCCGACGTGCGCATTCCGATCGAGAAGCTCAAGCCCGACGCGGTCTTCGAGGTCGGCGGCAATCCGGACTGGCTCGCGGTCGACGAGCACCTCTGGGTCTCGAACGCGCCGCAGAACAGCGTCATGCGCCTCGATCCCAAGGCCAACACCGTCGCGGCGACGATCACGGTCGGGAAGGAGCCCGGATCCGGGCTGGCCGCGGGCTTCGGGAGCCTGTGGGTCCCCAACTGCGGCGACTCGACGCTCTCGCGCATCGATCTCAAGACCGGCCTGGTGAGCGCGACGTTCCCGATGACCTTCGCCGACTCCGAGGGCGGGATCGCGACCGGCGCGGGCAGCGTCTGGGTGCTGACCGACACGCGCAGCACGCTCGCGCGCATCGATCCCGCGAACAACAAGATCGTGGCCGAGATCCGCATCGCGCCCGGGTCCTGTGCGGTTGCGTTCGGCGAGAAGAGCGTCTTCGCCAGCAGCTCGAAAGAGAACCTGCTCACGCGCGTCGACCCGCAGACGAACCTCGTGGTCGAGACCATCCCGGTCGGGCCCGGGCCGCGCTTCCTCGCGGTCGGCCTCGGTGCCGTCTGGACGCTCAATCAAGGCGACGGTTCGATCTCGCGCGTCGACCTCGCGACCAACAAGGTCGTGGCCACGATCCAGGCCGGCATCCCGGGCGGCGGCGGCGAGATCGCGGTCGGCGAAGGCTCGGTCTGGGCGACCTCGTTCCAGTACCCGATCACGCGCATCGACCCGGCGACGAACCAGGTCGTGCAGCAGTTCTTCGGGCCGGGCGGCGATTCGATCCGCGTCGGCCTCGGCTCGGTCTGGCTCTCGAACCTGCGCGCGGGTAACGTCTGGCGCATCGACCCGCGGCGCATCGAGGCCACGCGACCTTGATCCTCGGTTGACGGAAAGGACAGCGCATGCTCCTCGCTCCCCTCACCCTGCTCCTCGCTGCGAACAGCCAGGATCCCAATGCCCAGCCGCAGGGGCAGCCGCCCGCGCAGCCGCCCGCGACCTCGCCGTGGAGCACTTCGCTCAGCACCTACTGGATCGAGCCCCCGTACCAGAGCGGCTACCTGAGCGCGGTCGTCACCGCGGACAAGGGGCCGCTGCACCTCGAGGCGCACTGGGCCTACGAGGACCGCGACACGCTCTCGCTCTTCCTGGGCAAGTCGTTTCCGATCGCGGGCGACCTCTCGGGCACGATCACGCCGCGCGTGGGCGTCGCGGGCGGCGACTCGCAGGGGCTGATCCCGGCGGTCAACCTGGCGCTCGACTGGAAGAAGCTGAGCTTCTACACCGACTTCGAGTACATGATCGGCCTCTCCAGCGACACGTCGGACTTCCTCTACAGCTGGACCGAGCTCCAGTGGGCATTCACGCCGAAGTTTTCCGCCGGCCTGGTCGCCCAGCGCACGCACGTCTACGAACAGGAGCTCGAGGTCGACCGCGGCCTGATGTTCGGCATGGCCGTGGGCAAGATGCGCGTGACGGGCTACTTCTTCAACCTCGACGAGAGCGACCCGTACTTCACGATCGCGGTGGGTGCGGGCTTCTAGCCGCGCGGTCCCAGGCGCGAACTCAACCGCCCGGAGGAGGCTTGGGCGGCTTCGGCGGCTGCGGAGGTTTCGAGCCCTTGCGCTTGTGCTTCTTGTCTTTCGGGTCGGGCTTGGGCGGCGGCGGCGGGCGCTGTCCGTCGAGCGAACGCGTCGTCGCGTTCGGGCCGCGCGGCTGAGCGGGCGCCTGCTTGCTGCCGGCCTGCGCCGCGAGTGCGAACCCGCTGGCGACGGCCGCGACCAGAACGATGCGTGAGAACGAATCGAACTTCATGACCGAATGCTGCTCCTGCGCAGAGCAGCTGTCCAGGCGCGCGAAGCCGCAACGCGCTCCGGGCTTCAGTCGCGCTCAAGGACTCCGGCCGTTCAGGGCACTTTCACGCTCGCGGGCTGGCCTTCCAGGGCCTCGAAGCTCGCCATGCCGGTCCAGGTCGGGCCGATGTCGCCGCTCTTGTTCTGGTAGCGCGCGATGTCGCCCTTGCCCGTGAGCACCAGCGGCAGCGCGAACTTGCCTTGCGCGTCGGGCACGATGCGGCAGTGCGCCTCGAACTCCCCGCTGCCGCGGTACTCGAACACGACGCCCTCGGGCGACTCGGGCGGCAGGCCCGTCCCCGATAGGCTCGTGAACGCGACGCGCTTCTCCCAGCTGTTCGCGCCCGAGTCGAGCTTCAGGAACTGCTGCAGCGTCAGCGTGCGACCTGGTTCTCCGGGCGCGGTGAAGTCGAGCTCGTAGCGCCCGCCGCGCGGGAACTCGAAGTGGAAGCGGCCCTCGCTCTCGAGCGTGCTCGAGAACGTGGCGCCGCCATCCGAGCGCAGGGCGCCGGTCTCGCGCAGTGCGACCGTCCAGCCCACGCACGAGCCGCCGCTGAACTCGATCTGCCCGTCGAGCGTGCCCGAGTGCTCCTGGCGCAGGTCGAGCTCGACGTGCGTGGTCTCCCCGTCGCGCACCGAGCAGGTCCAGAGCTTGTCCTCGCTCGGCGGTTCGAGCTCGGCGACGGTGCTCCAGCTGGTCCGGAGACCGGTCAGCTCCTCGGGCGCGCTGAGCACCTGCCAGTGTCCGGGCGCGAGGTGCTCGGCGCGGAAGCGGCCCTCGGCATCGGTGCGCAGCGTGAAGGGCTCGCCGTCGGCGTGGTTGAAGGCAACGATGCGGCCGGCGGAGTTCTCGCCCTTGGGCACGAGCACCAGACCTTCGATCGTCCCGCCGACTCCGCCCACGAGCTCGAGGTCCGTCGCGCCGCGGGTCGCATCGAGATCGAGCGGGCCGAGCTCGGCCAGCGCGACGTGCTTGCGCCCTTGCGCGACGTAGGCCCGGATCCAGTAGCGGCCGCTCTTGCGCAGGTCGAGACAGAAGCTGCCGTCGGCGCCTGCGAGCGTGCTCGCTGCCGGCCAGGCGCCGTAGAGGACGCGGTAGCCGTTCTTCCAGTAGTTGCTGTGCTCGTTGAGCAGCTCCACCTGGACAGCGCCCTCGACCGGTCCGGTGAGCTTCACCCTGCCGCACACGCCCTGCAGCTTCTCCAGCTCGACCTCCAGGCGCGCCGGCACGCTGTGCGGATCGAAGGGGCCGAGTTGGGCGAGGTCGTGCCCGGGCGCGTCGATCGAGAGCTCGAAGGCTACGTTCGGCAGCCGCAGGCGCGCGATTCCGCCCTCGTGTGCCTCGCTCATCAGGGACCAGGTCAGCGGCCCGAGGTCGATGCCCGTGCACAGGCGCTCCTTCTGCCGCAGCTCTGCCTGGTACTTGGTCACGCTCGCGCCGCCGCGCTCGCGAACAGAGAGCTCGATCCAGCGCGGCTCCTCGAAGCGCGCGACGAGATCGATCGTGCCGGGCTGGACGGGGGAGAGCACGAGCGGACTCCAGCGGTGCTGCCGGTCGGTGATGCGCAGCTCGTGCGGCACGCGCGCCTGCACCACGAACGAGAAGCTGCCGTCCGGGCGCGTGTCCTGGTCGAGCGAGGTCGCACCCTCGGTCCACTCGAAGGCCGCCATGATGCTGGCGCTCTCGACCGCCTTGCCCGCCGGGTCGAGCACCACACCGCCGATGCGGTCGCGCGTGTCCAGCGCCTCGAGCTTGAGCACCACGCCGTCGCGGCGTTCGCCCGCGTGCAGTTCGAACGGCTCGCTCGAGGTCCAGGCATGGCCTTCCGCGAGGCCCCAGACGCGCATCACGCCGGGCGCAGCCTGGTCGATCGTGAACGTCCCGTCGACCCAGCTCGCGATCACCGTCGTGGCGATCGGGCCCTCCACGGTGTAGCCCGGGCCGAGCGTGCGCACGCGCTCGGGGTCCTTGACCGGCACCTCGGCCGGACCGACCAGCGCGTTCCCGCCCAGGCGCTTGCCGTTCGAATCCTCGAGGTGGCCGGTGATCACGCAGGCCTGCTCGAGCACGACGTCGCCGAGGCGCACGGTCTCGCCCTCCTTGACCAGCGTCTCGACGATGCGCGTCGCCCAGCCCTTCTTCTTGAACCAGGCCTTCGACTCGAAGCCCTCCTTGCCGGGGAAGGAGAGGTGCAGCATCCCGTCCGCGCCGCTCGTTGCGCGCTGCACGAAGCCGGGGATCTCCATCGAGACTCCCTCGATCGGGCGCTTCGCGGTGTCCACGGCGCGCGCTTCGAGCACCATCGCCTTCGAATCCGCATCCGTCGCGGGCTTCACGGCCGGAGCGGAGACGCTCGCGCGGTCGTTGCTTCCGCGTTCGGGGAGCGCCACCGGCTCCTGCCCGTCCAGCGACTCGAGCACCGCCGGCTGCGAACGCGCGAGCGCTGCGGGAGCGGGGGAGGGCGGCGTGCGGCCCTCGACCGCCCACCAGCCGATCGAGAGCGTGAGCACCACGGCCGCAGCCGCGGCGGCGATCTTCCAGCCTGCATTCATCGCGATCCATCCTCCGGCGATCGTCGCGCCCGTTGCGGCGCCGACGTGTTTCCAATCGAGCAGCCCCACGAAGAGCGCCGACCAGGCCTGGCGGTTGCCGTGGCGCCGGTCGAGCTCCTCGCGCACGAGCTCCAGGCCGCGCTTGGTGCGCGAGCGCACCGTCGCGGGCGGGAGCGCCTCGCGGCGCGCGATCTCGACCGCGTCGAGGCCGGCGAAGAAGCGCAGGATCAGCGTGCTGCGGTAGGGCTCGGGGATCGCGACCAGCGCTTCGCCGACCAGCGCGCGCAGCTCGTCGTTCGCGACGGTCTCGTCCGCCCCGGGCAGTGCCTCCGCGCGTGCGGCCACGCGCTCGCGTTCCCGAGCACGCGCGCGATCGCGCCGCCCGCGTGCCGCGAGGTTGCGCAGCACGCCCGCGAGCCAGGGCCGCAGGCCCTCGCGCTCCTCGGGCGCGCGCGCGCGCGCCGCGAGCAGCGTCTCCTGCGCCAGGTCGTCGGCCTCGCCCGGGTCGCGCACCAGGCGCGCGGCGAAGGCGCGCACCCAGCCCGACTGGGCCAGGATCGACTCGAGATCGGCAGCTCGACCGCGGGGCTCCATGGGGTCCTCACCCCATGACTATCCGCAAGTGCCGGAAGCGTTCCCGGAAATCCGGGGATCAGAAGCCGAACGAGAGGCCGTAGTAGATTCCCGAGACGTTCAGGTCCGCGTTGACCTGGTCGCTGGAGTCGGTGTAGTCGATCTTGACGTCCGTCTTGTGCCAGCCGACGACGAGCGCGCCTGAGAGGTGGCCGTCCACGCCCCCGAAGAAGCGCCAGCGACCCATCAGGTCGGTGTCCATGAACGTCGCCGAGTCACCGCCCGTCGCGACGTGCAGCCCGGAGACAAGCGCCGAGACGTCGAAGGGTCCGAAGGCGACGCCTGCGCGACCGGCGAGCACGGGCACGGGGAGAGTCTTGCTGAGGTGGACCGTGTCGGTGCCGTCCGTCACGGTGCCGCTGAAGTCGAGCGCGTGCACGCCCAGGCCGAGGCCGAGCTCCACGGTGTCGCCGGGGACGAAGTCGAAGGTCCAGATCGCCGAACCGACGTTCATCTTCACGTCGGATGCGACCGCCGTGCCCGCGGGAATCGTGACCCCGCCGTTCGTGACGTCGACGTTGAGCGTGCCGTTGCCCGAGAAGGAGGCGGGAGACCAGGCGAAGGTCCACTTGCCGGCGCCGAAGGCGAGGTCGGCGCGCGCGCCGAATTCGCTCTCGGTCTGGTTCAAGCCCAGGTCGTTCGCGACATCGTTGCTCGTGACCGACATCCCGGTCGTCGTCGCGCCGATCGTGCCGCCGAGCTTTGCCTCCTGGACGCGCGGGATCACGTCGAAGCGCGGGGCGGAGCAGGCCGCCAGCGAGGAGAGGCCGGCGAGGAGAGAGGCGAACCGAAGGGCCGTGTTCGTACGCATGAGTCCCTCTTCGGCCGAGGCAAATCGCGGGCCTTAGCCCGGGGAGCCAGCACCCCTCGGAGGCGCCTGGAACTGGGAATCAGCCCCCGCAGGAGGCCGTACCGCGCGCCGTGGGCAGCCCGGACTGCTGCCAGCCGGCCATCCCGCCGCGCACGTCCACGAGCTCCCGGCGGCCCGCGCGCTCGAGCAGGCTGCAGGCGATCGTGGAGCGGTAGCCGCCGGCGCAGTGCACGGCCAGCGGCCCCGTGCGCGGCAACTCGCCCATGCGCGCCTCGAGCTCGGGCAGCGGGATCGAGAGCGTGCCCTCGATGCGCACGTCCTCACGCTCGCCGGGCGCGCGCACGTCGAGCAGCGCGATGCGCCCGGACTTCAGCCGCGCGAACATCTCAGGCGCGTCGATGCGCTCGAAGCGCGCCAGCAGTTCCCTGCGCTTCGAGAGCGCCGCGAAGCCGCCCTCGAGGCAGCCGACGATGCGGTCGAAGCCGATGCGGCCGAGTCGCATGCAGGACTCGTGCTCGGCACCGGGGGCCGTGATCAGCGCGAGCGCCTGCTGCGGGTCGAGCAGCGTGCCGGCCCAGTTGGCGTACTTGCCCCACAGGCCGATGCTGATGCTGCCGGCGAGGTGACTGGCCGCGAACTCGTCGGAGTGGCGCGTGTCGAGCACCAGTCCGCCCGCGCGCTGGTGCTCGAGCAGCTGCTCGACGCTCAACGGCCGCAGCGTGCGTTCCAGGCTCGTCTCGAGCGTCTCGCGCTGCTGCTTGTTGAGCTGCGCGTCGTAGCCGAAGTAGCGCGGCGCCGGCGGCTGGCCCTGCGTCAGCTGCTCGACGAACGCGGCGCGGCTCATCGGCCGCAGCATGTAGTTGCCCGCGCGCTGCGCGCCGATGGTCGAGACGGTGTCCTTGGAGAGGTTCTTGCCGCACGAGGAGCCCGCGCCGTGCGCGGGGTAGACCAGCGTCGCGTCGGGCAGCTTCAGGAGCTTCTCGTGCAGCGAGTCGTACATCATCCCGGCCAGCTCGGCGGCCGTGACGCCGATCGAGGCCATCAGGTCGGGCCGTCCGACGTCGCCGATGAAGAGCGTGTCGCCGGTCAGCACCGCCTGCGGCTGCTGGCGGTCCTTCGAGAGGTCGTAGACCAGGAGCGAGATGCCCTCGGGCGTGTGGCCGGGCGTCTCGAGCACGCCGATGCGCACGCTGCCGAACTCGAGCTGCTGGCCGTCCGCCATGGGCGTGAAGGCGAAGTCCGCGCGCGCCCGCGCACCGAGCCGGATCGTGGCGCCGGTCTTGGCCGCCAGTTCGAGGTGGCCCGCGACGAAGTCGGCGTGGAAGTGCGTCAGGAAGACGTGCCGGATCGCGAGCCCGCGCTGCGCGGCGTCGGCGAGGTACTGCTCGATGTCGCGCTGCGGATCGACGATCACCGCGGTCTTCGTGGCCTCGTCGGCGATCAGATACGAAGCGTGCGAGAGACAGGCGAGGTAGTACTGCTTGAGGAGCATTCGGGCTCCATCCTACCCGTGTTCGCGCCGGGGAACGCGTCCATCGGGAACTCGTCCACCTGCACGGCTTCCCAGCGCGTGGCCGCGGCCTCGCGCAGCGCCTTGCACTCGGACTCCGAGAGGATGCCCGCCTTGAGCGCGGGCTCGAGCAGCTCGCTCTCGGGAGCGCGCGGGAGCTTCTTCGCCTTCTGCGCCTCGCGCAGCTTCTTGCGCGCGGGTTCGGCGGCCAGCGTCTGCGCCAGCGCGCGCTCGTAGAGCGGCAGGCCGACCTTGCCCTCCTTGGGCACGTACATCTCGCGCGTCAGCGCGATGCGCGCCTCGCCGCCGTCGAGCAGCGCGCGCGCGACCTTGCCGACCAGGCGGTCGCTCGGCGGACGCACGCGCCGGCCGAGCGGGAAGACCAGCGGTCGCAGGACCAGCGCGGTCGCGCGGCTGGGCAGGTTCGCCAGCACGCCGTCGAGCGCCGTCTGCACCTGCCAGAGCGACTCGGTGGTGGACCAGCGGAAGAAGTCGCGGTCGCGCGCGGGCTGCTGTTCCTCGACGTACTTCTTCACCACGGCCGAGGCGATGTACATCCAGGCCAATGCGTCGGCCAGGCGCCCGGTGATGCACTCCTTGCGCTTGAGCGAGCCGCCCAGCGTGCCCATGCAGGCGTCCGAGACGAGAGCGAAGGCCGCGGAGCAGCGCGAGAGCTGCCGCAGCACGGCGCCCGCCTCGCCCGACGAGCGGCGAGCTCGCCAGCGCGCCGCCCGAGAGGCCCAGCACGAACGCGCGCGCGGCATTGGAGGTGATGAAGCCGACGTGCGCGAAGAAGGCCTTGTCGAAGCGCGAGAGGTCGCCCGTCTGCGCGGCCTCCATCTCGTGGCGCGCGTAGGGATGGCAGCGGATCGCGCCCTGCCCGAAGATGATCATGCTGCGCGTCAGGATGTTCGCGCCCTCGACGGTGATGCCGATCGGCGTCGCCTGGTAGGTGATCGCGAGCGTGTTGCGCGGGCCCTTGGAGATGCCCGCACCGCCCTGGATGTCCATGGCGTCGTTGATCACGCGCCGCAGCGCCTCGGTGGTGTAGTACTTGGCGATGGCCGAGATCACGGCCGGCTTCTCGCCCGCGTCCACGGCGCCGGCGGTCAGCGTGCGCACCGCGTTCATCCAGTAGAGCGTGCCGCCGATGCGCGCCAGCGGCGTCTCGACGCCCTCGAAGCGGCCGACGCGACATGTTGAACTGCTCGCGGATCGTGGCGTAGGCGCCGACCACGCGCGCGGCGAGCTGCGAACCGCCGACGGAGTTCGCCGGCAGCGAGATCGAGCGGCCCGGCCGAGAGGCATTCCATCAGCATGCGCCAGCCCTGGCCGGCCATCTTCGGCCCGCCGATGATGAAGTCGAGCGGCACGAAGACGTCGTTGCCGCGCGTCGAGCCGTTCATGAACGGGATCGAGAGCGGGCAGTGGCGCGGGCCGGTCTCGACGCCGGGCGTGTCGGTCGGGATCAGCGCGCAGGTGATGCCCAGCTCGCTCTCGCCGCCGAGCAGCTTGTCCGGGTCGTAGAGCTTGAAGGCCAGTCCGAGCAGCGTCGCGACCGAGGAGAGCGTGATGTAGCGCTTGTTCCAGGAGAGGCGCATGCCCAGCAGCTCCTGGCCCTGCCAGCGCCCGCGGCAGACGACGCCCTTCGACTGCATGCTGCCCGCGTCGCTGCCCGCGCCGGGCTCGGTCAGCGCGAAGCAGGGCACCTCTTCGCCGCGCGCCAGGCGCGGGAGGTAGCGCTGCTTCTGCTCGTCGGTGCCGTAGTGGCCGAGCAGCTCGGCCGGGCCGAGCGAGTTCGGCACCATCACGGTCACGCTGGCCGTGACGCTGTGGCTCGAGAGCTTCGCCACCACGCTCGAGTTCGCCAGCGCCGAGAAGCCGCGGCCGCCGAAGCTCTCGGGGATGATCAGGCCGAAGAAGCGCTCGCGCTTCATCAAGTCCCAGGCCTCGCGCGGCAGGTCGCCGCTTCTGCTGCACGTCCCACTCGTCGACCATGCGGCAGAGCTCCTCGACCGGCCCGTCGAGGAAGGCGCGCTCCTTGTCCGAGAGCTGCTTGCGCTGGAAGTCGAGCAGCTGCTGCCAGCGCGGCGCGCCGCTGAAGAGCTGCGCGTCCCACCAGACCGTGCCCGCGTCGAGCGCCACGCGCTCGGTCTCGCTCATGCGCGGGAAGATGCGCGCCAAGAGCGGCATGACCCACGAGCTGACCAGCACGCGCCGCAGCGGGCGCAGGCCGAAGACCAGCGCCAGCACGGCGACCGAGATCGCCAGCGGCAGCCAGAGCCCGCGCGGCTCGAACTCGTGCGCGTGGCACCAGACGAGGGCCGCTTCGAGCGGCAGCACCCAGGCCCAGTAGGCCAGCCGGTGGTACGCGAGCACGACGGCCAAGAGCACGAGCGCGACGAGCAGGATCGTTGTCATGGGACTCCGAGTTCCTTTCTATCGGTCTCCCGGGGCAGTGCGCTGCACGGGCGATCTTGCGCCCCGCGGGAGCAGGGCTCAAGCGCGCGCGCATTTCTGGGCCGGAATTCGTAGGCTGCCCGGAATGCCTTTCCGAGTCGCGCTCCTGGCGTTCGTCCTCGCACTCGCCGGCTGCGACCAGGCGCAGCCCGGCGAGCAGCCGGCCGCGGAGAAGTCGGGGCTGCGCATCGTGCCGACGACCACGGCCGCGGCGGAGCTCTTGACGCTGCTCGCCGGACCCGAGGACGTGCTGGCGCTGCCCGAGCAGGTCGATTCATGGTCCGCGCAGGATTTCGGCCACGGTGGATGGGAGAAGTTGCCGCGCTTCGCGCGCTACCTGGCCGAGCCGCTGCTGGTGCTGCGCCCGGGGCTGGTGGTGAACCACGACTGGCAGGCGGCCGACACGACGCGCGTGCTGCAGAAGAGCGGCTTGCGCGTGCTGACGCTTGGCTCGGGCACCAGCTACGCCGATCTGCGCGCGGCGATCGAGAAGCTCGGCACGGCGCTGCAGCGCGAGGAGCGCGCGCGCACCGCGCTCGCCGCACTCGACGCGCGCGTCGCCGCACTCGCCGAGCAGCGTGCGCGCTTCGCCGGCGTGCGCGTACTGGTCTACACCAACGACGGCTCCGGCGGCTGGGCTTCGGGTGCCAACACGACCGCGGACACCATGCTGAAGCTGGCCGGGCTCGAGAATGCCGTCAAGGACCTGCAGGGCCACGCCAACCTGGGCTTCGAGCGGCTCCTGATGATCGACCCGGACCTGATCGTCAGCGGCGCGCAGGCGCGCGGCGAGAAGGGCAGCACGACGCGCAGCGTGATCGAGGGCACGCAGGTGCTGGCCGGCCTGCGCGCACGCTGCGAGCAGCGCTTCGCGGTGCTGCCGGCCGAACTGCTCAGCTCGGACTCGCAGCACATCGTCGACGCGGCCGAAAAGCTGCAGGCCGAGGCCGCGCGCGTGCTGTCGCTGCCGCGCTGAGGGTAGACTGGCGCGACCATGATCCGCCTGCTGCTGTTCCTGTTCCTCTTCCTCGCCCGGCCGGCCGACGAGCGCGTCACCTGGACCGGCACCGTCGAACTCCCCGGGGGCATGAAGCTCGACTTCTCGGTCGAACTCGGCAAGGACTCCGGCACGATCAGCATCCCGCTGCAGGGCGCGAAGGACCTGCTGCTCTCCGGCGTCTCGGTCACGGACAAGGAGCTGAAGTTCGGGATCGCGTCTGCCGGCGCGGCCTGGGAGATGAAGGTCTCCGACGACGGCAAGAGCGCGACCGGCGTGCTCAAGCAGGGCGCCGAGTTCAAGACCACGATGAAGCGGCTGGCGGCGGGCGAGTCGGCCGCCAAGGAGCTCAAGCGCCCGCAGGAGCCGAAGGCGCCGTTCCCCTACGAGGCGCTCGAGGTCTCGTTCGAGAACAAGAGCGCGGGCGCGACCTTCGCGGGCACGCTCACGCTGCCGAAGGGCAACGGCCCGTTCCCCTGCGTCGTGATGGTCACGGGTTCGGGGCCGCAGGATCGCGACGAGGCACTGCTCGGGCACCGGCCGTTCCTGGTGATCGCCGACCACCTGACGCGCCACGGCATCGCGGTGCTGCGCTACGACGACCGCGGCGTGGCGAAGTCGACGGGCAAGTTCGCCACGGCGACCTCGGACGACTTCGCCGACGACGCCCTGGCCGCGGTCGAGTTCCTGAAGACGCGCAAGGAAGTGGACGCGAAGAAGATCGGCATCGTCGGGCACAGCGAAGGCGGCCTGATCGCCCCGATCTGCGCCGCGAAGTCGAAGGAGGTCGCGTTCATCGTGCTGCTCGCGGGCACGGGGATCAGCGGCGCGGAGCTGCTGCCGATCCAGTCGAAGCTGATCAGCATCGCGACGGGCACGCCCGCGGCCGATGCGGAACGCCAGGCCAAGACCTCGTCGGAGATCTTCGCCCTGATAATCGCGGGCAAGACCGAGGCCGAACTGAAGGCGGCCATCCGTGCGGCCGTGCTCGAGGAGCTCAGGCTCGAGCCGGAGACGAAGGACCTGCCCGAGGCCGAGCTGAACAAGAAAGCCGATCAGATGGTCGCGGAGCAGGCGGCCGAGATCCTCAACCCCTGGTTCAAGCGCTTCCTCGCGCTGGACCCGCGCGAGAACCTGAAGAAGGTCACCTGCCCGGTGCTGGCGCTGAACGGCGAGAAGGACCTGCAGGTGCCGCCCAAACAGAACCTGCCGCAGATCGAGAAGGCGCTCAAGGACTCCGGGAACAAGGACGTCACGACGATCGAGTTCCCGGGGCTCAACCACCTCTTCCAGAATTGCAAGACGGGCTCGCCGACCGAGTACGCGGAGATCGAGGAGACGTTCGCGCCGGTGGCGCTCGAGGCCGTGACGAACTGGATCCGCAAGCGCACCGGGCTCGACTGACCGCCCGGACGCTCGCTCGCAGTCGAGCACAGCCGCGTCGGTTGCCAGTACCGCTCGGACGAACTAGCATCAGGTCATGGACTACGAGCACATCATCACGATCGAGCCGGGAAAGCGGGGCGGGAAGCCCTGCATTCGCGGAATGCGTATCACCGTCTACGACGTGCTCGAGTACCTCGCATCCGGGATGAGCGAGGCGGAGATCCTGCGCGACTTCCCTGATCTGACCGCGGAGGACATCCGGGCATGCCTCTCCTTCGCTGCAGACCGTGAGCGCAGGCTGATGATCATCCCGGCGTGAAGCTGCTGCTCGACCAGAATCTCTCTCCGCGCCTGGTGGGGGAATTGGACAGGAGCTACCCGGGATCGCGGCACGTGCGCGATGTCGGTCTCGCGCGAGCGGATGATGGAGTGATCTGGCAGTTCGCGAAGGCGGGAGGCTTCGTGATCGTCTCGAAGGACGCCGATTTCCACCAGCTGAGCTTCCTGCATGGTCACCCGCCCAAGGTGATCTGGCTGCGCTTGGGAAACCGTTCCACGGACGAGGTCCTGGCCGTGATCGAACGCAACCTCGACAACATCGCGATGTTCCATGCGAACGAGGACGCTGCGTTCCTGTCCCTGTCGTGATCTCGGGGCGGCTCCCCGCCCACATGTCAGCGCAGAGACAGGCCCGGAAGACCCCGAGCCTCTCCGCCCATTGCCGTGGCCCAGTCCATCGTGAAGCGCGCGTTGATCTCGCTCAGCGGGTTGAGCACGGTTCGTGCGCTCCCGTCCAGCGCGCGGTGGCGATATGCATCGATCCCGAACGGCCCGAAATAGCCCGCGCGCGCGAGCGTCTCGCCCGCGGCGGCGACGGCGGCCTCGAGTTCGCTGTCGTCCTCGCGCGCGAGCGCACCCGCGGCCGCGAGCTCCGTCCCCGTCCACGCGCCCTGTGGCGTAGTCGTCTGGAAGCAGGGCGCCGAGATGCAGACGCGCCCCTGCGCATCGACGAAGGCCGAGCGCGTGTACTCGCGCGTCACCTCGACCCACGGCTCGAGCACCAGCGGACCGAGGCGCAGGCTGGCCTCGATCCAGGCGCGCTCGGGTTCCGAGGGCCGGCCCGCGGCGATGCGTCGTCTGCCGCGACCCGCCGCGCCGAACGTGCGGCGCACGAGCCAGCCGTTGCGCGCGGGCGACGAGAGTCGCGCGAGCACGCTCTCGAGCTCGCACGCGACGTGCTTCCCGAAGCTCGCGCGCTGCAGCGGCTCGCGCACCTGCGCGGCGAAGGGCCGCGCGTTGACGGCGCGCAGCACGTCGAGGCTCGGAGCCAGCGCAGGCCGCGCTCCAGCGGCCGCGAGCTGCGCGAGCGCGCGCGGAGTCGGACTCCAGGCCAGCCCCGGGAGCCCGCGCGCTCGCTCGGGATCGTCGAGACCCAGCACGATGTCCTCCGGTCCGATCAGCGTCCCGATCAGGCGCCGGCGCTCGCGCGCGACGATCGCGAGCACCTGCTGCGTCGGCTGGTAGCGCCCGCGCGCCTCGAGCTCGTGCTCGGCGTCGAGGTTGAGCACCCAGGCGCGCGGCTCGCGGCTCACGCGTGCCTCCGCGGATCGATCGGCGGCTCGGCCGCGAGCTCTGCCAGGAACGCCTCGTCCATTCCCGCGCGGCGCCGTGCCGCGAGCGCCAACGGCCGTCCCTGCAGCAGCGCAGGCGTCAGCGGCGCAGGCAGCGCCGCGCGCCAGCTGGCGTACTCGAGCGGCGCGCCCGTGAACTGCTCGAACCAGTGCGCCGCGAAGGCGACGTGGCCGATCTCGTCCTGCTGCACGCGCTCGAGGATGCGCGCACCCGCCTCGTCGCCGGCGGCGCGGAACTGCGCCGCGAAGCGCGGGCAGTGGTCGAGGTTTGCGCCCTCGAGGCCCAGGCCCTGCAGCGCGACGAAGGCGGCCGGTGTCGCGCAGCGCGGGACGCGTTGCCAGAACCAGTCGCGCACCGGATGTGCGCCGAACTCGGTGCCCAGCGAACGCATGTGCGCGAGGTAGAGCTGCAGGTGCGCAAGCTCCTCGCGGCACAGCGCGAGCAGTCCCGTCGCGAAAAGCTTGCGGCGTGCGCGGGAAGGCCAGGATCGCCCAGGCGAAGAGCTCGGCCGCCTGCAGCTCGTGGTGCACGAACGTGTGCAGCACGGGCGCACCGGCGCGGCGCTCGACGACGACGAGCTCGCGAGGCCGACCCGGCGCGGGGATGCGCAGCTCGGGCGGGTCGCGCTCGAAGGGGAGCGAGCTCGAATCCGGCGGTGCGAGCTTGGCCGCCAGGTCCCGGGTGCTGACGAATTCCCGGCACCACTTCTCGACGGTCAGGCTCATGCCACCATCATGCCAGCCCGAACTGCCGCTGCAGCCAGCGCGGGCGCGAGTAGTCCCAGTTGCGCTCGGCCATCGCGGCCACGAGCACGGGGTAGAGCTCCTCGATCGCGCGCGCGACGTCCGGCTCGAGGCCGATCGCCTTGCAGTAGCTCTCGAGGCACTCGCGCTCGTAGTCGCGCAGCTCGCGCGCGAGCAGGCGCCGCCAGGCCTCGCCGGCGCTGATGCCGTGCTCCTGCTTGATCTCGTGCACGACCAGCTGCAGCAGGTCGAAGTAGGGCAGGCCCTCGGGCTCGGCCGTGCCCCAGTCGAGGATGCCCAGCACGTTGCCCTGCTCGTCCACCTGCACGTGCTTGGCGCGTACGTCGGCGTGGTAGAAAACGAGCGGCAGCGGCCGGCCGACGAGCTTCGCGCGCGCCTCGGCCTGCATGCGCTCGAGGCGCTCGATCGTCCCGGGCACGGAGGCGTGCTCGATCACCAGGCGGAAGCGCGCGGCGACCTGCGCTTCGAAATCCGCCTCGTCGAAGGGCCGCGAGGGGCGCACGACGAGCCCGGCGAGCTTGTCCGCGACTTGACCGAGCATGCGCGCGATGCGCGGCTGGTCGCCGCAGGCCTGCGGCGCGCTCCAGCCCGGCAGGCGTCGTTCGCAGCAGAAGGTCAGGCCCTCGAGCGTGCCGCAGAACACCGGCTCGGGCGCGGGGAAGCCCGGGAAGCGCGTGCGCAGCTCGCCCAGCACGCGGAAGTGCAGCTCGGTCTTGCGCAGGTTCTTCGCCGCCAGCGGGATGTGCAGCGTCCAGGCCGCGCCGGCATGCGTGTGCACGACCGCGCTGTTGCCGCGCGTGGCGACGATCGTCTCGACCAGCGGGGCGCGCTCGCGGAGGCGCTCGGCCAGCATGCCCAGCACGCGCTCGATGCGCATCTGCTCGGGCCGGCCCAGACGCGCGACGAGCGCGAAGGAGGGCGTCAGCACGGGGAACAGGCCCAGCGCCTTGCCGGCCAGCTTGAGGCGGTTCTTCTGCTCCATCGGGCCGATGCTCAGCGCGGGGTGCTCGCGTTCGAGCGCCACCACGTGCGAGAAGTCGAGCCGGTGCGGGTAGAGCGCGAAGCCCTCGACGGCGCGCACGCGGCCGATCCGCAGCGCGCGCTTGTAGCCGCGCAGCGTCTGCTCGCGCGCGCCCGTCGCGAACACCCGGCGCAGGAACTCCAGCGGCCGCGGCACGCGGAAGGCGCCCTTGCGCCCGAGCGAGCGCTTGTAGGCCAGGCGGTTGTCGCCGACCAGCACCAGCTCGCCCTCGGGCTCGAGCAGCGCCTCGAAGCGTGCCAGCTCCGCGCGCGGCTCGGGCAGGCCGTCCTCGAGCACGACCAGCGCGTAGCGGCCGCTCGGCTGCGCGACGATCTCGACCTGCCCGGGCGTCTGCTCGCGCGCGCGAAACGCGGCGAAGCGCGTGCGCTCGGCGTCCGCGTCGAGCACCTCGACGCGAAAGCCCTGCAGCGCCAGCGCGCTGATCGTGCCGGAGCAGGCGTCGCCCGCGTACAGCGCCCGCCCGCCGCGCGCGCCGAGCAGCGTCAGCCACGCGCCGCGGCCCTCGCGCAGCTCGAGCGCCAGGAGCTCCGCGGACGCGTCGTCGAGCTCGAGCAGCAGCGCCTCGAGCGCGCGCCGGTAGCTCCAGCCCTGCGCCTCGCGCTCGAAGGTGCGCTCGAGGTCGAGCTTCATGCGGCACGCTCCGGCCGGATCGAGACGCAGCCCGCGAGCAGGAAGGCGATCGGCGCCGCGGCCAGCATCCCGGCGTCGGCCGCGAGCCCGTCCGCGGCATTCGGGAGCAGCCAGGCAACGCTCAGGACGATGACGAACAGCAGCATCAGGAAGCGATCGCCGGCCGCGAGCGCCGCGCGCCATTCTGCGGGCTCGGGTCGCGCCCGCGCCGCGGCCGAGCGGCCGATCCAGAAGACACTCGCCAGCGTCGCAATCACGAGCGCCAGGCGCGCGTAGCCGGCGAGCGGGCGGCTCCACTCCCGCGGACCGGCCCAGTGCATCCCGCCGACTGCGGGCGCGAGGCACAGGGCGAGGCCGAGCAGGCAGGCCTTCGTGATCCACGGACGCGAAGCCGGCGCCGTGCACAGGACGAGCGCGAGCAGCGTGCTCGCGGCGAGCAGTGCGCCGTCGAACGTGCTCCAGCAGCGCCCGAGCGCCAGGCAGGCGATCGCGAGTGCTGCGGACCGGCGATCGGCGCGCCGCAGCCAGGCGAGCGCGAACGCAGCCCCGCAGCCGAGATACGCGGTGCCGATGTCGGGCAGCGACTGCTCGCGGAAGAGGAACAGCGCGAGCAGCAGGACCAGGGCGCGCCGTCCCAGCGGTGCGCGGCGCGCCGTCGCGAGTCCGTGCTCGAGACAGAGCACCAGCAGCACGGCCGCGGGCCGCGGCTCCGGGAAGCAACCGAACAGCAGCGCCGCCAGCAGCAGCCCGCGCGAGAGCCAGCTCCCACGCTCGTGCGCGAGCTCGTGGCGCGGGACGATTCCGGCCGGCGCGGTTGCCCAGCGCAGCAGCAGGCCCGCCACGCAGAAAACCGTGGCGGCGATCCAGCCCTCGCCGAAGAGCTCGTCGAACGCGCTCATCAGCCCCAGCCCGAGCAGCAGGCTCGCCGCGATCGTCAGCGGCAGCCTGCGCAGCGAGTGCCCGCCCGGCTCCCCCGGCGGCAGGAAGGAGAGCAGGATCCTCCCGGAGAGGAGCGCGAGGCCGAGGAGCCTCGCCGCAGGCCAATGTGCTTCGATCACGAGGCCGCTGAGCGTGACGCGCCCCGGTGTCCCCGACAAGAACGCAGCCGGCGGCTCATCGCCGCCGGCCGGATCGCTCACTCACTCTCGGGCCCGCGGATCTCCGCGAGCGCCGTGTTTCAGAAGGGCGGCAGCGGCTTGTTGTCGATCGGCGGGGGCCGGTCTCCGTCCGGGATATCGCTGGGCCGGGCCACGGGCACGTGGCAGGGGGCCACGATCGGCGCCGCGGTGCTGTCGAAGTAGGGCTGGAGGTCGGTGCTCGTCTCGAGCCAGCAGACCGGGCTCTGGCCGAACCACAGCGCATCGCCGTTCCACTCGAGCGCGGAATAGAGCGAGATGCCTTGGCTGAGGTGCAGCGCGCCACCGTCGGTGTCTGCGACCTGCAGCTGCACGTTCCAGAGGCAGCTCTGGGTGCACGACCAGACGATCGCCGACTGTGCCGGAAGGGCAGTCGTGACGTGTACGGGGCCGCTGGTGAGAACGATCCAGCGCGGGTTGTTCGAGAAGTTCTCCGCGGTCACGGCCGTCGGTGTGACCCGCACGCCCACTGTGGCGGCAACATTCGTCACGGGCATCAGCGGCGGAGCGAGGAACAGTGCGGTGACCGGAACGAGAGCAGCGAACAGGCTCGGCATCATGTTGTTCTCCTGCCGCAGTCCCCCGTTGCGGGGATTCCTGGGCAGGGCCTGTATCGGAAAACATGTCCGAGCCCTTGAGGGCAGTTCGTGCCGTCTTGGAAGCACGGCGAGACGCCGCAGGGAAAAAGGCGCCCGCTGGAGCTTTTTTCAGTCCTGGCCGATCAGGCGGAAGGCCGCCCATTCGGAACAGGGCGCGCCCTGGGCTCGCAGGCTGCGGCGCGCCTCGGCGCAGGCACGCGAGGGCGCGAATCCAGCGGCCAGCGCGCGGTGCAATGCAATCGCGCAGGCGTGCGCCCAGCGGTCCTCCACCGGCCAACTCGTCGCCACGAGGTTGCGCGTGCCGCCCTCGAGGAACGTGCGCGCAAGGCCCTGCAGCCCGAGCGCGTCGTGGAAGCGGCCACCGCCGGTCTCGCAGCCGGTCAACACGACCAGGTCTGCGTGCGGCCTGAGCTTGGCAATCTCATCAAGGCACAGTTCGGCCCCGTTCGAGAGCACGAAGCGCGCGCGGTCCGTGCGCATGAACTCGGATCCGCCACCATGCCCGATGTGCGTCGCGATATGCAGGCAATCGCCCGAGGCCAAGGCCGCGGACAGTTGCTCCCGATCGAAGGTCGGGCCGCTGGCGACCGGCGCACCTGGGCGCAGCCGCGCAAGTTCCTCGAGCTCCGAGCGCGCACCGGGTAGCAGGGCTTCGCCTTCGGATCCGCAGGGGTCTCCGAGCAGCTGCCAGCGCGTCGCGAGCGACGGATCCCAGTTCGCCTCGGGCGCGCTCGCGGGCAGGCCGGGGAGCACCACGGGCACGATCGTCTCCGTGAACCAGGCGCCGTCCTCGAGTGCCTCGACCGGCAGCGCCTCGAGCGGTCCGTGCAGCAAGAAGCACAGGCGCGCCGGGCTCGTGCCCGCGCGCGCCGCGAGTTCGTCGCGCTGCGCGGCGGGCAGCAGCACCGCGCCGAGCTCGCTGCCCAGGCGCGTGCGGCGTGCCTCGTCGCCAGAGAGCACGGCTTCGCGCAAGCGCCGGACGGCTTCCTGCAGCGCGCGCCGGCCGTGCGGAATGCGCTGGCCGCGCGCAGTGCCATCGGGTGCGACTAGAACGAGCAGCGTCTCGTCCGCGCCCACGACCCAGGTCGCCAGACCGAGCTCGAAGTGCCTGGCCCAGGCCGCGAGGTCACCGCGCGAGAGCTCCGCACGCTGCTGCGCGCCGCCACGGGCGAACCGCAGCGTGCTGGCCTGCGCGCTCTCGATCGTGCAGGCGGCACCGAGCGCATCGCCCTGCTCGAGCTCGGCGCGCGCGAGCAACTCGACTGCGTGCAGACCCAGCACCTCGCCGAACACGTTCGTCGTCTGCGCAGTGCCACGCTCCTCGAACAGGTGCGCTTCGGCTCCGGC
Source organism: uncultured Planctomycetota bacterium (assembly GCA_963829015.1). Classification (GTDB taxonomy): domain Bacteria; phylum Planctomycetota; class UBA1135; order UBA1135; genus JADJLZ01. The sequence goes on from CAWHGR010000005.1 coordinate 219,794, forward strand.
CGCGGCGTCGAGCGCTTCGTGCAGATCGCGGATCGCCTGCGCCCCTCGACCGAGCGCCAGCAGGATCTCGGCGTGCAGGGTCAGCCACGCACTGCGCAGCTCCGGTTCGCCGGCGCGCCCAGTGCTGACGGACTCGATGCGCGCCAGTGCGTCCGCAGTCGAGCCGCGACGCAGCAGTGCGCATGCCTCGTTGATTCGCGCGACGCGCGCATGATCCGATCGCGGGCCGATTCCCGCGTAGGCGGCAAGTGCGCCTGCGGTGTCGCCGGTACGCAGGAGGCACTGGCCCACGAGCAGTGCGTGCTCGTCTGCCTCGGCGCCTCCCGACGGCGGCACGTGTTCGCGCAGGAAGTCGGCCGCGTGCTCCGGTTGGTCGCTCCAGACGAGGAGCTGCGCCTGACGGCGCACCACGGCCCACGAGAGCTCGGGATTCTCGAGCGCCGCCAGCTCGCCAATCAGCGCGCCCATGCGCGGCATGTCCCCTGCCTCCTGCGCCAGTCCGTGCAACTCCGTCAGGGCGCGCTCCTGCCAGGTGCGCTCTCCGAGCGAGCGCGCCTCGTCCAGGCAGCGCGCGAAGTTCGTCTCCGCCTGTTCAGTGCGCTCTTCGGCGCGCGAGCGGATGCCCTGGATCCAGTCGAGCTCGATGCGCGGTCGCAGCATGCCTGCGCGCACGAACACCTCCAGGCTCAGCGCGAGGTCCTGGTCGAGTGCCGCGAGCTCGTCTGCACGGTCGGACTCCGAAGGCCACTCCGCACGCCGCAAATGCTCCACCCTCAGGTGCGCCGCCAGGGCCGCGGCGTGGGCGGCGGGCACGCGGTCGCCGTCGGGCGGGATCGAGCGCGCCAGCTGCTCGAGCCCGTCGAGGATCTCGGCGCGCTCGACTTGCCAGGCTTCCTCGTCGAGCCCGGTCTTCTGGGCCTCGCTCGCGCGTTCGCGCAGCGCCAGCATGGCCTGCTCGTCCTCGACTCCGCGCAGGCGCGCGGCGCGGTCGAGCTGGGCGTAGTACTCGATCACGTCCAGCACGTCGCAGCGCTTCCATTGGCGGCACAGACGCTCGCCGCGCTCGCGCAGCACGGGCAGCAGCGCATCGTCGCCGGCGCGGAAGGCCGCGAGATCGCGGTACTGGCTGGCGATCTCGCCCTGCAGGTCCGCGGTGCCGGCCGGGAGCGGCGCTTGCGCCGCAGCCTGCACGTCGGGCCCGCGGCGCAGCAGGCCCAGTCCGATCAGCGCCGCGCAGAGCAGCGCGACCGGGTAGAGGTATCGATCCGCGCGCTGCACACGGAGAGCCTCAACGTCCGGGGACCTGTCCGAGGTAGCGTTCGCGCTCGCTCGAAGGCGGCAGCGTGCGGGCGAGCGCGCGCGCGTCGGTCCAGTCGCCTGCCTCGTGCAGGATGCGGATGCGCTCGTGCGTGCGCGCGAGCTCGCTGGAGCCGGCGGGCGCGGCGAGGCGCTGCAGCAGCGCGGGGTCGGCGCGCACTTCGAAATCGCGCGAACCGAGCTCGCGTTCCAGGCCGTGCACGGTGGCGTAGGCGCGCCAGGTGTACTCGCCCGGCTCGGGGCGCGCGGCGAGCACGAGCTCGCCGAGCGCGCCACGCAGCTCGCCGGCCTTGGTGCCGGGGTCGAAGGCCCCGCCCGCGTGGCGCAGGATCTCGATGCGGTAGCTCTGCGCGTCTGCGACCGGCTGCAGCTCGAAGCGCAGCGCCAGTGCCGCGGCGGGCAGCCAGCTCGCGCCGTCCAGCAGCGGCCCGCGCGGGTACTGCAGCGCGGTCTCGTTCTCGCCGCGCAGCAGCGGCGCGCTCGGCAGCTGCAGGCCCGCATCGCGGCCGTCGATTAGCATCCAGAGCGAGAAGCCCACGACCAGCGACGCGGCGCAGGCCAGCGCGACGCGCTGGATGCGGCGCCGACGCTTCGTGCGGCCGGAGAGTTCGAAGATCGGCGCCAGCGCGGGCGGCTCACGGCGGCGCGGCGCGGAGATGGTCGTCGTCGGCGGCTCGAGCACCAGGGGCGAGGGCGGGGCGTCGGCCAGCGTCAGCAGCAGTTCCTCGCAGGCGGTGCAGCCGAAGAGGTGCTCGTCGATCCGGCGCACGGCCTCGGCCGGGAGCGGGTTGTGGCCCGGCCCGCCGGCGTAGTCGTAGAGCTCCTCGGAGCTGGGGCAATCAGAGGTGGCAGCTCCGCCGTTCACCAGCCACTCTTCGGCCGAGCGCAGCGTCTCCAGACGCGGGGCGAGGTGGGGATCGGCTTGCAGCTCGCGCAGCTCGGCCTCGCTGAGTTCGTCCCAGCGCACGAGAGCCTCGATGGCGGCGCCGGGGTCCTGGAACTTGCGGGCACGCGGCCCGTCGTCCTGAGGCTTCATGGTTGGCCTCCTATCCGTGGACCGGCGTCCGTTCGGGGCGGAGAAGTCGGGCTTTTCCTGATCTTGGGAGCCCATTCAAGCTTCCTCCAGCGCCAGTTCGTTCAGCAGGACCCGCCGCAGGCTGATCGAGGCCCGCTTCAGCCGGTACTTGGTCTGTTCGAGCGAAATCGAGAGCCGGGCCGAGATCTCCTGCAGCGTGTGCTCGTCCACGAAGCGCAGCTCAAGCAGGGCACGCTCCTCATCCTCCAGCGTGGCCATGCCCCGGCGCACGAGGCCGCCGATCTCGGCGTCGCCGACCTGGTCTCCGGGCTGGGCAGACTCGTCCGGCCGGTCGGGGACCTGCTCCCCGGCGTGGGTCAGGCGCGGGTTCTTGCGTGCGGCCTGCTTGCGCTTGAGGTCCACGCAGCGGCACCAGGCGACGCGGTAGAGCCAAGTCCCCAGCGTGCCCTTGGACGCGTCGAAGCTGTCCCGGTCGATCCGGTTGAGGACGTACATGACGACGTCCTGGTACAGGTCGTCGCGCGCAGTCGTGTCCGGCTCGAAGTGCGAGATGCAGTGATAGAAGAGGGGCCGGTAGCGCTCGAGGAAGACGGAAACGACCTCCTCGCGTCTTTGGCGCAAGCCTTCGACCAGTTCTTTCTCGTCCACCCCTGGTTGGTCCCCGCGCGAGCTGCGTGACCGCCCGCAAATAGGGGATACCCCCTGGGGTGAATCAATGCAAGCCCCCGGAGGCGGCGACCGCGCTCCGGGGGCTTCTAGGTTGCAGATTCCTTGGGAAGCGTTCTCAGTGGTTGAGATCGGACTCGACAAGGTAGGCCCGGATCTCGTCCGGCGATCCGGATCCGATCCCGCGCACCCGGACGCGCACCACCGCGCCACCAGGCGGGTTCATGGCCAGGGCCAGGAAGCTCGCCTCCGAGGTCGCCGCGCCCTGGAAGACGCAGCCCGGGGCGAGTTGGATCGTCAGAGGGCCTTCCGTGACGTTCGAGCCGAACGGATCGTCGATCGAGCCGCCGAAGGTCGTGAAGCTGGGGCTGCCTCCCCCCGTGGCCGAGTTGATGATGGCGTCCTTGAGCTTGCCGGGGCGGACCTTGAGCGCGCTGGCCGCGATCGAGGGCGCGCTCGGGGTCCCGCTGACCGGCCCGTGCACGTCGACGCGCAGCCCCTGGAGGATCTGGCTGGCCGTCAGCGCGGGGTTGCCGGGCGTCTCGAGCGTGATCGGCGCTCCCGTGAGGGTCACGTTGACGTTGGTCGAAGTCGAGGCGACCTGCCCGCTGAAGAGCGCCGCCGAGCTCTCGTCGAGGTGCATCACGAAGCTGTCCGGCAGCCCGCTGGCGTTGGTGACCGTGCCCTCGTTCTCGCCCGACTCGTCGTCGATCTCGACGCGCGCGGCGAGGTACGGCGCGTTGGCGAAGGTCGAAAACTTGACGTCCACCTTCTGGCCCAGCGCCAGCGAGGCCGAGGTCGACGTCTGGTGCTCGTGCAGGTAGAAGTGCGTCGTGTCGTCGAAGCTCACGTCGAGCGTCGCCGGGAGCACGCCGCCGAACGCGGCCGCGACGATCGAGGAGCCCTGCGGCACGCTGCTGATCGCGACCCCGAACTCGGAGCCCGGGCCGATCGAGTTGACCAGGCCCTTGAGCCGCACGAGGTTGGCGCTGCCGCCGCCGCCCGAGTTGTCGTCGACCTCGATGCGCGTGGCCTGCACGGCGCCATTCAAGAGGTTGCCGTGCACCTCGAGGAACGTCAGACCGGCCGTGAGCGAGGCGAAGAAGTCCGCGCTGCTCGCGAAGGGCGTCCCGCCGTCCTGGACCAGCAGCGTGGTCGGCCCGACGATGACTTGCACGTCACCCAGAGCGACCTGCGCGTCGTCGTCCACGAAGGCGCTCAGCACGAGCGAGTTCTGGGCGGCGTCGACCGACTGGACAATGCCCTTGACCTCGTCGATGGAGGACTCCACGTGGCCGCTGTCGTCCGTGAGCAGGCCCATCGGCGAGAACAGGAGCGGCGGGGCGCTGAGCGAGCCCGTCAGCGCGTTGAGCAGGTCGATGTCGACCAGGACGCGGCGGTAGCTGCTGTCGTCGAGGCCGAAAGGCAGCCCGAAGCTGATCGAGAGGTCGTCGCTGCTCGAGATCACGGCCACCGAGCTGCCGTCGTTGCGGCGCGCGGCGTAGGAGCCGTGCTGGAAGACGAGGTGCACGCCGCTGTAGGTGCCGGCGGGCAGGTTCTGGCTGGCGAGCCAGGCCGACGTGCCCTGCAGGCTGAGCAGCTCGAGCGAGATCGGGCCCGCGAGCAGGTTCGGAGTCTCGCCACCACCCTGCAGCACGAGGTGCAGTTCGATGACCGTCGCCTGGAAGGCGAGCAGTTCGTTGGCGGGCGCGTCGGTGACGAGCACGTCGAGGTTGGAGAGTCCGAGCGACGGGGAGCTGCTGGAGCTGCCGCCGCCTCCGCAGGAGGGGAGAAGGGTGAGAAGGAGGAGGGCAAAGGACGTGAGCTTGAACATGGTGGTTGGATCTGTGGGCGTTTGGGATGGTGCAGGCCTCCTGGGCAAGGCCTGTTCCACGCAGTGGCGCGCGTGCCAGCGGGTTCGGCGCTCGAATGCGTCTCGATTCCGGATGGGGTTCCAGTGTCTGGACTGCGCCGGAAGCCCACGCGCGCTGCCCACATCGCCGCATGGACGCGCCGTCAGGACTCCCTTCCGGCTGCCCTTGGGGGCCGTTTGATGGGAGCTTGCGCTTCCTGGCGACTGGGCTCGGCTCGCTCGGGACGCTAGAGTGGCCGGCTCTATCCACCGGGCGCTTGGCGCTCCGGTCGACCGTCGGGTTTCCTGCGCAGAGGAGCATCCATCGTGAAGGAAGTCGTCATCGTCAGCGCCTGCCGTACCCCGATCGCGAAGTTCCAGGGCTCGCTCGCCGGCTTCCGCGCCCCCGACCTCGGCGCGCTGGCGGTGGCGGAGGCGTTGAAGCGTGCGAACGTGCCTGCGACCGCCGTCGACGAGGTGATCCTGGGCAACGTGCTGCAGGCCGGCCTGGGCCAGAACCCGGCGCGCCAGGCGGCGATCAAGGCCGGCATCCCGAACACGGTCGGCGCCTTCACGGTCAACAAGGTCTGCGGCTCGGGCCTGAAGTCGGTCATGCTCGCCGCGCAGGCGATCCGCGCCGGCGACATCGAGGTCGCGTCGCGGGCGGCATGGAGAGCATGACCAACTCGCCCTACCTGCTGCCCGAGGCGCGCGCGGGCGTGCGCCTGGGCCACGGCCAGCTGGTCGACTCGATGGTCGCCGACGGCCTGTGGGACATCTACAACGACTTCCACATGGGCAACACCGGCGAGCTGGTCGCCAAGAAGTACGAGATCAGCGCGCCGCCAGCAGGACGAGTTCGCCGCCAACTCGCACAAGAAGGCCGGCGAGGCGACCGCCGCGGGCCGCTTCGAGGCCGAGAAGTTCGCGGTCAAGATCCCGCAGAAGAAGGGCGAGCCGCTCTCGCTTCACCACCGACGAGAGCGTGCGCGGCGACACCACCGCCGACTCGATCGGGAAGCTCAAGCCGGCCTTCCAGCCCGAGGGCGGCACGGTCACGGCCGCCAACGCCTCCTCGATCAACGACGGCGCCGCGGCGCTGGTGGTGATGAGCGCGGACAAGGCGCGCGCGCTGGGCGCCAAGCCGCTGGCGCGCATCACTGGCCTACGCGACCGGCGGCTGCGCGCCCGAGTGGGTCATGATGGCGCCCGAGCACTCGATCCGCGCCTGCGCGGCCAAGCTGGGCAAGAAGCCCTCGGACTTCGAGCTGCACGAGATCAACGAGGCCTTCTCGGTCGCCGCGATCGCGCTGATGCGCGTGCTCGACCTCGACCCGACCAAGGTCAACGTGCAACGGCGGCGCGGTGGCGATCGGCCACCCGATCGGCGCCTCGGGCGCGCGCATCCTGACCACGCTGCTCTACGCCATGGAGCGCCGCAAGGCGAAGACGGGCATGGCCTCGCTGTGCCTGGGCGGCGGCAACGCGGTCTCGGTGGCGGTGGAGCGCCTCTGACCATGTCGAAGTCGCTCTTCGACAAGGTCGCCGTCGTCGGCGCGGGCACGATGGGCAACGGCATCGCGCAGACCTTCGCCGCCTACGGCGCGAGCGTGCAGCTCGTGGACGTGGACGAGCTGGGCTTGAAGCGCGGCCTCGCGACGATCGAGGGTTCGCTGGCGCGCTTCGTCAAGAAGGGCACGCTGGCCGAGGCCGAGGCCAAGGCCATCGTGGCGCGCATCGCGCCCTCGAAGGAGCTCGACTGCGATCCGCGACGCGCAGCTCGTGGTCGAGGCGGTGGTCGAGAAGCCCGAGGTCAAGGCCAGCGTCTTCCGCCAGCTCGACGCGCAGCTGCCCGCGCACACGATCCTCTCCAGCAACACCTCCTCGATCTCGATCACGCGCATCGCCGCGAGCACCAAGCGCGCCGACCAGGTGATCGGGATGCACTTCATGAATCCGGTGCCGCTGATGAAGCTGGTCGAGGTGATCCGCGGCCAGGAGACCTCGGCGAGACGACGGCCAAGGTCATGAGCTGCGCCGAGTCGCTCGAGAAGGTGCCGGTCGAGGCGAGCGACTACCCGGGCTTCGTCTCGCAACCGCGTGCTGATGCCGATGATCAACGAGGCCGTCTTCTGCCTGATGGAAGGCGTCGAGCACGCGCGAGGGCATCGACACGGTGATGAAGCTCGGCATGAACCACCCGATGGGCCCGCTGGCGCTGGCCGACCTGATCGGCCTCGACGTGTGCCTCGACATCCTCGAGGTGCTGCACGCGGGCCTGGGCGACGACAAGTACCGGCCCTGTCCGCTGCTGCGACGCTACGTCGCCGCCGGACGGCTGGGCAAGAAGAGCGGCAAGGGCTTCTACGAGTACGCCTGATGGACTTCCAACTGAACGAGCAGCAGGTCCTCGTGCGCGACATGGCGCAGAGCTTCGCCGAGCAGGAGCTCCTGCCGCGCGCCACGAAGATGGACCGCCAGGGCTTCATCGACCCCGAGGTCTTCGAGAAGATGGGCGAGCTCGGCCTGTGGGGCCTGACGATCCCCGAGAGCTACGGCGGCGCCGGCATGGGCAATGTCGAGCTGGCGATCGTGCTCGAGGAGATCAACCGCGCCTGCGCCTCGACCGGCGTGACGCTCTCGGTGCACAACTCCCTGCTCGGCTCGCCGATCATGCGCTTCGGCACGCGAGGCGCAGAAGCAGCCGCTGGCTGCCCGAGCTCGCCAGCGGCAAGCGCATCGGCGCCTACTGCCTGACCGAGCCCAACGCCGGCTCCGACGCGGCCGCGATCGCGACCAGCGCGAAGCTCGTCGGCGAGCAGTGGGTGCTCAACGGCACGAAGATCTTCGTCACCAACGGCGCCTTCGCCGGCCTGTTCGTGGTCTACGCGCGCACCGATCCCTCGGTCTCGAAGGCCAAGGGCATCAGCGCCTTCATCGTCCCCAAGGAGACGCCCGGCCTCTCGATCGGCAAGTCGGAGAAGAAGTGCGGCATCCGCGCCTCTTCGACGACCGAGGTGCTGCTCGACAACGCGCAGGCTGCCCAAGGACGCGCTGCTCGGGCCGCTCAACGAGGGCTTCAAGGTGGCGATGGACACGCTCGACGGCGGGCGCATCGGCATCGCGGCGCAGGCGCTCGGCATCGGCCGCGCCGCGCTCGAGGCCTCGGTCAAGTACTCGCGCGAGCGCGAGCAGTTCGGCAAGCCGATCGGCGACTTCCAGGCGATCCAGTGGAAGCTCGCCGACATGAGCTGCCAGCTCGAGGCCTCGCGCATGCTGGTGCTCAAGGCCGCCTGGCTGCGCGACCGCAAGGAGAGCTGCACCCAGGCCGCGGCGCAGGCCAAGCTGGTCGCCTCGCGCACGGCGAACTTCTGCGCCGACGAGTGCCTGCAGATCCACGGCGGCGCCGGCTACACCGACCACTTCCACGTCGAGCGCCTGTTCCGCGACGCGCGCATCACCGAGATCTACGAGGGCGTCAGCGACGTGCAGCGCATCGTGATCGCGCGCGGGCTCGTCAGCACCTGAGCGCGCGTGGTTCCGCCATGTCCGAAGCCAGCCTGAGCCAGCGCCTCGTCCAGGGCGACAAGGCCGCACTCGCGCGCCTGATCTCCTGGGCCGAGAACGGCGACGCGCGCTTCGCGGCGACGCTGCGCGAGCTCGGGCCGCGCGCCTCGAAGAGCTGGCGCACGGGCATCACCGGTCCGCCGGGCGCGGGCAAGTCGACGCTCGTGAACGAGCTCGCGAAGGAGCTGCGCGCGCTCGCGCGCACCGTCGGCATCCTGGCCGTCGATCCTTCGAGCCCCTTCAGCGGCGGCGCGCTGCTCGGCGATCGCATCCGCATGGAGGAGCGCACGACCGACAGCGGCGTCTTCATCCGCTCGATGGCCTCGCGCGGCGCGCACGGCGGCATCGCGCGCGCCGCGGTCGACGCCTGCGACGCGATCGAGGCCGCGGGATACGGCGAGGTGCTGCTCGAGACCGTCGGCGTGGGCCAGGCCGAGTACGACGTGGTCGGCGCGGCCGACACGGTGCTGGTCGTGCTCTGTCCGGGTGCCGGCGACGGCATCCAGGCCATGAAGGCCGGCATCCTCGAGGTCGCGGACGTGCTCGTGGTCAACAAGTCCGACCTGCCGGGCGCCGACCGCATGGTGGTGGACCTCGAGGAGGCCGTGCACATCCGCGCCACCGGCGGAGCGCGCGATCCGCAGGGCTGGGCGGCGCCCGTCGTGGCCTGCAGCGCGGGCACGGGCAAGGACATCGACGAGCTCCTGTGCCAGATCGAGAAGCACCGCGCCTGGCTCGCGGGCGAGCGCCTCGCGCGCGCGCGCAGCGAGAAGCGCCTGCAGCACGTGCGCCGCGCGGTCGAGGAGCAGCTGGCCGAGGAGCTCTGGGAGCGCCGCGGCTGGAACCAGAAGGCCAGTGCCCTCCTCGAATCCGGCCGGGCACCGTACGATGTGGTCGAGACGCTGGTGTCCTCGATCCTGGGCGCAGCCAAGCGAGACGGAGTGAAGTCGGCATGAGCTCATCGAAGGCGGTGGTTCGCAGCGTGGACGCGCGTGCGGAATGGGAGCGCGCGCTGGCGGCCTCGAAGCTGCGCGAGTCGGACTTCACGCACGCTCTCGGGCGCCAAGCTCGCGCCGCTCTACGGCCCCGACGACGCGCCGCTCGAGTACGCGAAGGACCTCGGCTATCCCGGCCAGTATCCCTACACGCGCGGCGTGCACGCCTCGATGTACCGCGGCCGCCTGTGGACCATGCGCCAGTTCGCCGGCTTCGGCAGCGCGCGCCAGACCAACGAGCGCTTCAAGTTCCTGCTCGCGCACGGGCAGACCGGCCTCTCGACCGCCTTCGACTTCCCGACGCTGATGGGCTACGACTCCGACCACGAGCGCTCGCTCGGCGAAGTCGGCCAGGTCGGCGTCGCGATCAGCTCGCTCGCAGGACATGCAGACGCTCTTCGACGGCATCCCGATGAACGAGGTCTCGACCTCGATGACCATCAACGGGCCGGCGCCGATCATGCTCGCCTTCTACATCGCCTGCGGCGAGCGCCAGGGCGTCGATCCCGAAGCTGCTGCGCGGCACGATCCAGAACGACATCCTGAAGGAGTACCAGGCCCAGCACGCCTGGCTCGTCCCGGTCGAGCCCGCGCTGCGCATGATCACCGACGTGATGGGCTACTGCGCGACGCACGTGCCGCAGTGGAACACGATCTCGATCTCGGGCTACCACATCCGCGAGGCCGGCTCGACCGCCGCGCAGGAGCTGGCCTTCACGCTCGCGAACGGCATGGAGTACGTGCGCCGCGGCAAGGCGGCCGGCCTCGACGTCGACGACTTCGCGCCCGCGCCTCTCCTTCTTCTTCGACAGCCACCTCGACTTCTTCGAGGAGATCGCCAAGTTCCGCGCCGCGCGCCGGATCTGGGCGCGCAAGATGAAGGAGCACTTCGGCGCCAAGGACCCGCGCTCGTGGATGTGCCGCTTCCACACGCAGACGGCCGGCGTCTCGCTCACCGCGCAGCAGCCCGAGAACAACATCGTGCGCACGGCCTTCGAGGCGCTCGCGGCCGTGCTCGGCGGCACGCAGTCGCTGCACACGAACTCGATGGACGAGACGCTCGCGCTGCCGACGGAAAAAGCCGTCAAGATCGCGCTGCGCACGCAGCAGATCATCGCCGAGGAGACCGAGGTCGCGCACGTGATCGACCCGCTCGCGGGCAGCTACTTCGTCGAGGCGCAGACGAACAAGCTCGAGCAGGACGCCGAGAAGTACTTCGCCGAGATCGAACGCCGCGGCGGCGTGGTCGCGGCCACCGAAGCCGGCTGGATCCAGCGCGAGATCCACCGCTCGGCCGTGCTGTACCAGCGCGCGATCGAGCAGAAGACGAAGAACATCGTCGGCGTCAACTGCTACACCGAGGGCGAGGGCGGCCCGAAGATCGAGGTGCTGAAGCTCGACCCGAAGGTCGAGGCGGACCAGCACGCACGTCTCGCCGCGCTGCGCAAGAAGCGTGACGCGAAGAAGGCCAAGAAGTCGCTCGACGACGTGCGCGACGCGGCCAAGGGCAAGGACAACCTGCTCGAGCGCTTCGTCGCCGCCGCGCACGCCGACTGCACTCTCGGCGAGATCGCTGGAGTGCTGCGCGAAGTGTTCGGCGAGTACAAGGAACCCAAGATCCTGTGAGCGCGCTCCCGATCCGACTGGCGCGGGCCACCTGGCGAGCTCTGAAGGTCTTCGTGCCCGAGGTCGTCGGGCCGATCGCCTGGCGCGCACTTTCGATTGCGGCCCTGCTCTTCGTGATCGACGCCGAGCGCCCAGTTTCGCATGCCCTGTTCGCGGCGCTCGGAACCGGCGCATGGTCCGTCGTGGAGGCCAAACTCATGTCGGGCATGCTCACGGGCGCTGCGGTCACTCTCATGATGGCCCTCAGCGGCGGGATCGAGCGGACGACCTCGATGCTGGCTGCGAGCTGGATCTTCTGGACCGTGTTGGTTTCCTCCAGCGTGCTCGGCACCGAAGCGAGCGACGCAGGAATCCGCTGGGTGGACGTTCTCTCGCTGGTTGTCCTCTTCATCTCGGTGATCTGGATTCGCCGGCTCAAGAGCAATACGCAGGCCGGGCCGGTGCCGGTGGTGCAGGCGTGAGAGTCCTCCCATGAACCAGTTGATCACCACAGTGACCGATCGACGAAGCGCGAGCGAGATCGCGGGCGTGCTGCGCGAAGTGTTCGGCGAGTACAAGGAGCCGAAGATCCTGTGAGCGCGATGCGCCAAAGGCTCTCGCGAGCACCGCGATCGGGCGTCCTCGCCCGGATCGGGTGGAGCGCGCTCGGCTTCGTGATGATGGGGATCGGGTTCCTCAGCAACGCGATGTTCGGGAGCGCGCTCTGGAGGGCTTGGGGTAACGGACAGACCGCGTTCTTCGTCTCGGCCGGAATCGCTGCCGCAGCTGCTAGCGCGCTCGTCACACTGGGCTTCCTCCTCGATGACACCGTCGAGCGCACCAAGAAGCAGATCCTCGCGAACTGGCTGCTTTGGTCGTGGCTCTGCCTCTGCTTCCGGCTCAGCGATCGACTCGGGACGGAGAACGCCAACTGGCCCGCGTACCTCCTCTTCCTCATCCCTGTGGTCTTCATCTTCCGCAGCAGGCAGCGCATGCACTCGGGCGGTTGGCTCCCGCGCACGATCGCCGAGATGCGCTCCGGCGCGCCGACCCACGAGTCGACCGAGAACAAGGACTCCACCCGTTCGTGAACACGAGACCCGCATGACCAAGCGCAAGATCCGCGTCCTCATCGCCAAGCCCGGGCTCGACGGGCACGACCGCGGCGCGAAGACGGTCGCGTCCGTCCTCCGCGACCACGGCATGGAGGTGATCTACACCGGCCTGCACCAGACGCCGGAGATGATCGCCGAGACGGCGGTGCAGGAGGACGTCGACGTGGTCGGGCTCTCGATCCTCTCGGGCGCGCACATGTCGCTCTTTCCGCGCATCAAGGCGGAGCTCGAGAAGCGCGGGTTGAAGGACGCGCTGCTGGTCGGCGGCGGGATCATCCCCGACGAGGACGCGAAGAAGCTCGAGCAGGAGGGCTACGCCAAGCTCTTCGGGCCGGGCACGCACACGGACGAGATCGCGAAGTACATCGAGACCACCATGAACGCACGCTGGGCCAAGGAAGGCGCATCGAGATGAGCACGACGAACGGATCTGGCACGCAGGGTGCGCACACGGAGCGAACGAGAGCGCGCTGGAGGTGCCGCGGCCGAGCAACCTGCGCCACGAGCGCGGGCCCGAGCCCACGCGCGAGATCCTGAACATCGAGGAGGCGGCCGAGCTGCTGGGCGTCTCGCTCAAGACGTTCAACAAGGTGCTGCACTCGGAGGACGTGCCGGCGCGCAAGATCGGGCGCGAGTGGAAGTTCGCGCGCCGCGCGCTGATCGAGTGGGTCGGCAGCGGCCGGGCCTCGCAGTTCTACCGCGAGGAGCGCGAGGAGGCCGAGGGCCCCGAGCCCGCCGCGACGCTGGTGCCCGAGAAGCCGCGCGCGCGCCGCACGGCCGGCTGGCAGATCGAATACGACTGAGAGCGACGTCCCGACCAACCCCGCGCCCGTGCTGGAACCGAGAAAGAACCCGATGCAGACCGAGATGGCCGGCACGTACACGCTGCCCGAGATCAAGCACGCCTTCGACCTGACGCAGGACCAGCGTCATGATCCGCGAGATGGTGCGCGACTTCGCGCGCGCCGAGGTCGCGCCGATCGCGCACGAGATCGACGAGGAGCACCGCTTCCCCGAGGCCAACTGGAAGAAGATCGTCGAACTCGGACTGCCGGGCATCCCGTTCCCCGAGGAGCTCGGCGGCTCGAACGGCGGGCACCTCGCCTACGTGCTGGCGGTCGAGGAGCTCTCGCGCGTCTGCGGCTCGACGGGCCTGACGCTCGCGGCGCACGTCTCGCTCGGCACCTACCCGATCTTCAAGTGGGGCGGCGAGAAGCTGCGGCGCATGTACGTGCCCAAGCTGATCGCGGGCGAGTACATGGGCGCCTACGGCCTGACCGAGCCCAACGCCGGCTCGGATTCGGGCGGCACGCAGACGACGGCGGTGCTCAGCGGCGACAGCTACGTGCTGAACGGCGCGAAGTGCTTCATCACCAACGCCAACTTCGCCGGCACGTTCATCTGCACCGCGGTCACCGATGCCAAGCTCGGACCGAAGGGCATCAGCGCCTTCGTCGTGCCGCGCGCCACGCCGGGCTTCACGATCGAGCCGGGCGAGAAGAAGCTCGGCATGCGCGGCTCGGACTGGGCCAGCCTCGTCTTCCAGGACGCGCGCATCCCCAGGGACCACCTGCTCGGGCCCGAGGGCGAGGGCTTCAAGACCTTCATGAAGACGCTCGACGGCGGGCGCATCTCGATCGGCGCGCTCTCGCTGGGCATCGCGCAGGGCGCCTACGACGTCGCCAGGCAGTACGCCCAGGAACGCGAGGCCTTCGGCGGCAAGCTCACCAACCTGCAGGCAGTGCAGTTCAAGCTGGCCAACATGGCGCTCGAGATCGAGGCCTCGCGCCACCTCGTCTACCACGCCGCGCGGCTGAAGGACGCCGACCTGCCCTACGCCAAGGAGGCGGCGATGGCCAAGCTCTTCGCGTCGGAGACGGCGATGCGCGTCGACGTACGACGCGATCCAGATCCACGGCGGCTACGGCTACTCGCGCGAGTACCCGGTCGAGCGCATGTGGCGCGACGCCAAGCTGTGCACGATCGGCGAAGGCACGAGCGAGGTGCAGCGCATGATCATCGCGCGCCAGATCCTGCGCGAGACGAAGGACGGCTGATGGCCGCGAGTGCGGGCGCTGCGCCTCCGCGCTGGCAGCCGCGCACGCAGCGCGCCGGCGAGTGGGAGCTCACCGCGCTTTCGAGCGGCTGGCTGCGCCTCGACGGCGGCAGCATGTGGGGCGTCGTGCCGGCGACGATGTGGCGCGAGTGGACGCCGCCCGACGCGGACAACACGATCCGCCTCGCCTGCCGCCCCTTCCTCGCGCGGCGCGGCAAGGACGTCGTGCGTGATCGAGCCCGGCATCGGCACGCGCTGGGAGGAGAAGTGGCGCAAGATCTACCGCATCGAGAGCGTCGACACGCTCGAGGAGACGCTCGCGCGCGTCGGCGTGAAACCCGAGCAGGTGACGCACGTCGTCGAGAGCCACTGCCACTGGGATCACATCGGCTCGCAAGTCGTCTCGCAGGACGGCAAGCTCGCGCCGCTCTTCCCGAACGCGCGCCACTTCGCGCCGAAGATCGAGATCGCGATGGCCAAGAAGCCCGGCCACGCGCGCGCGGCGAGCTACCGCGCGGAGGACGTGCTCTGCATCGAGCAGCGCGGGCTGCTGGAGAGCTACGAAGGCACGAAGGAGCTGCTCCCCGGCCTCGTCGCGCACGTCCTCGGCGGCCATTCCGACGGCGTGAGCGTGATCACGCTGGGGGAGGGAGCCGAGCGCGCGATCTTCTGGTCCGACGTCGTGCCGACGACGCACCACGTGCAGCCGCCGTACATCATGGCCTACGACCTCGACGTCGTGCGCAGCTTCGAAGTGCGCTCGCAGTGGCTCGAGGAGGCCGCGCGCGGAGAACTGGCTCGGCATGTTCTTCCACGACGAGCACGTGCCGTTCGCGCGCGTGCGCAAGGACGGGAAGCGCTACCGCTGCGAGTCGGCTGCCTGAGGCGCAGCGCAAAGCGTAGCGGCGAGGCCGGGCTCGATGCGCGCCCAACACTTCGCAGCGCGATCTCGAGGTGATGTCGCGTGTGCACGACCGCGAAGCGCAACCACTGCGGCGCGTCGAGCGGGCCGAGCATCTGATGCGGGACGCGCAGGTCGCTCGTGCGGATGGTCTCCGGCTCGAGCGCTTCGATCTCGCGGCGATCGTCCGCGATCCACTGCAGGAGGAGCTCGCGGTCGAACTCGGCCGGCGGGCGCACCATGCGCGGGGATTGCGCCAAGCCGCGCGGGATCCGTCCCGAGACGAGGATCGGGATCGCTTGCGGGATCGGCTCGCCGCCGCGCACGATCAACACGCCGCTGCCGCGCGCGAAGCTCTTCAGGTTGCGCACGATGAGCTCGTTCGCCAGCGCGACGTGCGCGATCTGCTGCTCGGCGGTCCAGCCCGAGATCGACGGCGGGCGCCGGGCGCGCGAGGTGCTCGCCGTGCGCTCGATCCACTCGTCGATCGAAAGCTGGAGCGCACCGAGGCGCGCGTGATCGGCGAGCGGATCCAGCATCGGAGCGCGGCGGCGCTCAGGGGACGATACCGAATCGGAGCGCGTTCGATGCGCGGGGTGACCAAGCGCTACGGCAGCGGCGAAGCCGAACTGATGGCCTTGAAGGGCATTGACCTGGACGTGGACGGCGGCGAGTTCGTGGCCGTGATGGGGCCCAGCGGCTCGGGCAAGTCCACGGCCATGAACATTCTCGGCTGCCTCGACACGCCCAGCGCCGGCCAGTACCTGTTCAAGGGCGTCCACGTGGAAGCCTCTCACGCGACCAGCGGGCGCGGTTGCGGCGCCGCTATCTCGGCTTCGTCTTCCAGGGCTTCAACCTGCTGGCGCGCACCTCGGCGCAGGAGAACGTGGAACTGCCGCTGCTCTACCGCGGCGACAGCGCCAGCGCGCGCCGCGCGGCGGCCACCAAGGCGCTGCAATCGGTGGGGCTGGCCGGCTGGGAACACCACACCCCGGCGGAGCTCTCGGGCGGCCAGCAGCAGCGCGTGGCCATCGCCCGCGCCATCGTCACCGAGCCGGCCGTGCTGCTGGCCGACGAGCCCACCGGCAATCTCGACACCCAGCGCAGCCACGAGATCATGGAGCTGCTCGCTGGCGCTGAACCGCGATCACGGCATCACCGTGCTGATGGTCACGCACGAGCCCGACATGGCCGCCTACGCGCGGCGCATGGTGCACTTCGTCGACGGCCGGATCGCCAGGGACGTGCCCAACCCGCACCCCGGTCGACGCCGGCGCTGCCGGCCGAAGCTGCGCCGGCGGAGACCGCCTGATGCTGTTCAGCGTCTTCATGCTGGCGCTGCGCTCGGTGCAGCGCAACCTGCTGCGCTCGTTCCTGACCATCCTGGGCATCGTCATCGGCGTCAGCGCGGTGATCACCATGGTCACGCTGGGCAACGGCGCCACGCAGGCGATCCAGACGCAGATCACCAGCCTGGGCACCAACCTGCTGATGGTGCATGCCCGGCCAGCGCGGCCGGGCGGCGGCGGTGGCGGCGGCGGCGGGCGTGCCGCATTTCACCGAGGCCGATGCCGAAGCCATCCAGTCGCAGATCGGCGGCGTCGCCGCGGTGGCGCCGCAAGGCCGCGCCAGCGTCACCGTGGTGGCCAACGGCCGCAACTGGGCGACCACCGTCACCGGCAGCACCAACGAGTGGTTCGAGACCGGCAACTGGAAGCTCGCCAGCGGGCGCATCTTCGACGCCGACGAGCAGCGCGCCGGCGCGGCCGTGTGCGTCATCGGCGAGACGGTGCGGCGCGAAATCTACGGCGGCACCGTGGGTCAGACCGGACTGGGCGAGCAGTTGCGCGTGAAGCAGTTCTCCTGCGACGTGATCGGCATCCTCGCCTCCAAGGGCCAGGGCGGCATGGGCGATCAGGACGACACGGTGGTGGTGCCGCTGCACACGCTGCAGCGCCGCGTCACCGGCAGCCGCCGGGTCGACATGCTGCCGGTGTCGATGCAGGATGGCGCGGACAGCGCGCCGCTGAAGGCCAGCCTGCGCCAACTGCTGCGCGAGCGGCGCAAGCTCGCCGAAGGCGGACGACGACAATTTCAACATCTTCGACACCCAGCAACTGGCCGAGACGCTCTCCAGCACCATGGGCGTGCTGACCACGCTGCTCGGCGCCGTGGCGGCGGTGAGCCTGCTGGTGGGCGGCATCGGCATCATGAACATCATGCTGGTGAGCGTGACCGAGCGGACGCGCGAGATCGGCCTGCGCCTGGCGGTCGGCGCGCTGGAAGGCGAGGTGCTGCTGCAGTTCCTGATCGAGGCCGTGGTGCTGTCGGCGCTGGGCGGCGTGATCGGGATTCGTCATCGCCACCGCGCGCCTCGTACGGCTTGTCCGATCGCCATGGGCGTGCCTTCTGCGTTCGACCTGTCTATCAATCTTCTGTCATTGCTGTTCTCGGCCGCCATTGGCGTGGTGTTCGGCTATTTTCCGGCCCGCCGCGCCGCGCGCATGGATCCCGATCGAGGCGCTGCGGCACGAGTAGAGCGCGCAATTTCCGATTTCACATTACGGCCGCACGAACGAGGCAGCGAAATGAGTGACCGGCGGTTGGCGAATGGACGCATCCTTCCGACTATTCGAAATTCAGGAACGTACGTCACTTCAACGCCCTCGTCGTTGCATCCTCATACTAAGACAGGACTCATACGGGAGTGAAAACTGCTGACGTGCGAGCAGAAGTGCAACCGACGGCGCCCGTTATGAGGCGACAACCAACGCTCAGGGATTCCTTGGTGGGTACAGCACAGTGGTGCTTGATGCGCGAAAACCTGGTAGTAGTAGTGTGGGAGCAGAATACATCTGATGGTGAGTTGTCCATGGGAGAAGATTGAGATGATCAACACGCGAGTGGAGTCTGACAGTTTCGGTCCCATCGAAGTGCCGGTGGCCGCCCTGTGGGGTGCACAGACCGCACGCAGCCTGCGTTTCTTCGCCATCGGCGAGCAGCGCATGCCGCTGGAAATCATCCATGCGCTCGCCTCGATAAAGTGGGCCGCGGCGAAGGTCAATGGTGACCTGGGCTTGCTGGATGAAAAGAGGGCGCGGGCCATCGGGGAGGCGGCGGAGCGGGTGGCGGCGGGGGAATTCGACGCGGAATTTCCGCTTTCGGTATGGCAAACGGGTTCTGGCACGCAGTCGCACATGAACGTGAATGAAGTGGTGGCCCATCTGGCATCACGAGCGCTCAGCCTGGATGCGGATGCGGCTCACCTTGTTCATCCCAATGACCACGTGAATCTCGGGCAGTCTTCAAACGACGTGTTTCCCTCGGCCATGCACATTGCGGTGATTCAGCAGGCAAGGAACTCGCTGGTGCCATCCATAGGCGCTCTGCGGACTGAGCTGGCGGCGAAGGTCGGGCAATATGGATCAATGATGAAGATCGGGCGCACCCACCTTCAGGACGCGACTCCGGTGACCCTGGGTCAGGAATTTTCCGGTTATGCGGCGCAACTCAAGTTGTGTGAAGAGGCGGTGATGGCGACCCTGACGGGTGTGCACGCCTTGGCGCTGGGTGCAACGGCGGTTGGAACGGGGCTCAACACGCACCGGGAGTTTGCCGTTCGAGCCGTGCGCTTATTGGGACAACGTCTTGACTTACCCCTGGTCCAGGCCGGCAATCTGTTCGCCGCCCTGGCGGGTCACGAGGCACTGGTTGCGTTTCATGGCAGCCTGAAAATGCTGGCCGTGGCGCTGACGAAGATCGGCAACGATATTCGATTGATGGGCAGCGGTCCTCGGGCAGGCTTGGGCGAATTGACGCTGCCTGAAAATGAACCGGGCAGTTCCATCATGCCTGGAAAGGTGAACCCGACCCAGATCGAAGCATTGTGCATGGTGTGCGTGCAAGTCATGGGACACGATGCAGCGATCAGCTTCGCAGCGAGCCAGGGTCAGTTCGAATTGAACGTCTATAAACCGCTCATCGCGCTCAATGTGCTGGACAGCATCCGTCTGCTGGCCGATGCGATGGATAGTTTTACGCGGCATTGCGTGGCGGGACTACGCGCGAATGAATCGCGAATGAAGGATTTGCTGAATAACTCCCTGATGCTGGTCACGGCCCTCACGCCACACATCGGCTACGACCGTGCGGCAAAGGTGGCGAAATATGCCCATCTGCACGGTGTGAGCTTGCGTGAAGCGGCACTGGCCACCCAGACGGTCAGCCCTGAGCAGTTTGATACCTGGGTCGACCCGCGCCTGATGCTGGGACATTCAAGCGAGTAAGGCGCGCTACTTGTTGGGTGGAAGCAGCTTGGTCTCGGCGTAACGAACGCACCGAGAATCGAGTCTTCGACCTCGGAGAATCGAATGTGCTCGCCCGATGAGGCGATATCAGAAACCCAATTTGAGCAGGCCGGCGGCGGTTACCAGACTGATGATCAACGCCCCCCCGTAACAGACGCTCTTTGCCATCAGGCCCTTGTGAATGCCGATGTCGTGCAGGCTGCACAGGATGCGATGCACAGCATGCCAAGCAAACAGCGCAATGACGGCGAGCAGGAACACCTTTCCCAGCCAGTGCTGAGCCAATGACAGGACTCTGGGATAGCTCAGAAGATCGGCCGGCAGGGTCCAGCCCAGCGGAACCGCAATGCCGGTGATGAACACCAGCATGATGCCGGTGAGAGCCGCCAGCATGCCGCCACCGCCGAACAACAGCCAGAAAATGGGCGCGTTGGAACGTTTCATGATTCCCACCCCGAAGCGAGCGCGAAGAGTATGACGGACGCGACCAGCACGGCGATCCAGCCGACGCGCGTGATGGTCGCCGCCTCGAGCCGTTTGCCGCCGATGAAGATCATCGGCATGGTCTTGGGCATGATCTCAAACCAGCTCTTGGCGTGGATCACCATGGAAATCAGCAGCACCACATGCAATGCTATGGAGCCAGGCGACCTCAAGGCAGCCAGCCAGCCGTTCCATGCCGCTTCGCCCTCGGTCAGACGAACCACGCCCACGGCCAACACGATGGCGTAGGCCGCCACGGCGAAAGCGGTGAGTTCGCGCGCCATGTAGCGCATGAAGAACGGATCGCGCTTCCACCAGCCATTCATGGGTCTGACATAGGGGCGCCGCGCGCCGGTGCGGGTGCTCATGTTTTTCCCCCATGGGGCGACAGGAAGCGCAGGAAATAATCCTTGGCGCTGTTGACCTTGTTCTGGTTCACTGCATTAGCCGGATCGACGTGCTTGGGACAGACTTCGGAGCAGTAACCCACGGCCGTACAGCTCCACACGCCTTCGGTGGCATTGACGATTTCCATGCGTTCGGCGGTACCGCCGTCGCGGGAGTCGGCGTTGTAGCGATGCAGCAGGGCCAGCACACCGGGCCCGGTGAAGTTGGGGTCCAGTCCGTACTGCGGGCAGGCGGCGTAGCACAGCATGCAATTGATGCAGGAGCTGTATTGCTCAAACTGTTCGAGTTGCGCCGGTGTCTGGAGGTATTCGCCCTGTTCGAGGCTGCGTGCTTCCTTGGGGATGATGTAGGGCTTGATGCTCTCCAGCTTCTTCACGAACTGGCCCGACGTCCACCACCAGGTCGCGCTCGATGGGGAAGTGCGCCAGCGCCTCGATGCGAACCGGGCCGGGCAGCAGATCGCGCAGGAAGGTCTTGCACGACAGTTCGGGTTTGCCGTTCACCATCATGCCGCAACTGCCGCAGATGGCCATGCGACAGGACCAGCGGAAGCTCAGGCTGCCGTCCTGCTCATCCTTGATGTACTGGAGTGCCTGCAGAACGGACATGTCGTCGGTGAAGGGCACCTGGAAACTTTCCCAGACCGGAATGTCTTCCTGTTCCGGACGGTAGCGGAGCACCTGGACCTCGATGGTTCTGGCGGACTCACTCATGGGCTCCCTCCTTCGCGTTGCCCTGGGCTTTTGCCTTGCGCTCGGCCTCGGCTTTCTCACCGGCAGCGCCATAGGCGCGGGTGCCGGGCTGCGAGCTGGTGATTCTGACCGGTCCGTAACTGATCTTCGGTGCGGCGTCGCCCGCATAGGTGGCGAGGCTGTGCTGCAGGAAATTCACGTCGTCGCGCTGTTCGAAACCATCCAGACGTTGATGCGACCCGCGGGATTCCCTGCGATTCAACGCCGAGTGCGCCATGGCCTGGGCCACGTCGAGCAGAAATCCCAGTTCAATGGCCAGCAGCCATTCGGTGTTCCAGCCGCGCGAATGGTCATCGAGCTGCACTGACCGGTAACGCTGCTTGAGTTCGGCGATCTTGTCGCAGGTCGACTGGATGGTGGCGGCCGTGCGGTAGATGCCGCATCCGTCTTCCATGCTCTTGGCGAGTTCGCGACGCAGGACGGCAATGCGCTCGCCCTTGCCCTTGCGATCGAGGATGTCGAGGGCGGCGCTGCAGGCTTGTTCCGCCTGGGCGGTGAGGGCACTTGCGTCGCCATGGGAAACAGACTTGGAAAATCGGATGGCTTCCTGGCCTGCCACCTTGCCGAACACCAGCAATTCGGTCAGAGAATTGGAGCCCAGCCGGTTGGCGCCGTGAATGCCGACGCTCGAGCATTCGCCTACCGAATACAGGCCGGGCAGGGGAGCTGCAGTCTTGCCGTCCGCCGTGATGCCGCCCATGGTGTAGTGCACGGCAGGCAGGACCGGCACTGGGGCTTGCGCCGGATCGACACCGAGAAACTCCACGGCCAGTTCGTAGATCTGCGGGAGGCGCTCGCGCAATTTCTTTTCGCCAAGATGGCGCAGGTCCAGGTGCACCACGTCGCCCGTGAGGTCCCGGAATGGTGCGGCCTTTCTGTTTCTCGTGCCAGTAGGCTTGGCTCAAGCGGTCGCGCGGCCCCAGTTCCATGGCCTTGTTGCGCGGCGTGGGTTCGGCGGGACCGAGGCCGTAATCCTGCAGGTAACGATAGCCGTCCTTGTTGATGAGGAAACCGCCCTCGCCACGGCATGCTTCGGTAAACAGCAACCCCGTGCCGGGCATGCAGGTAGGATGGTATTGCACGAACTCCATGTCGCGCAGCGGAACACCGTGGCGGTAGGCGACCGCGGCACTGATCACCCTGAACCTCGATCTCCAGTCGCTCGGCACGACGCTCGTCTCGGTCGTCGTGATCCTTGCGGGGGTGGGCCTCGTCGTCGCGCCGTGGGGATACCGGGTCGTGTCCGAGGCTCGCCGCCGAGCGTCAGGAGCGCATCCGCTCCCAGGAGCGCGCCGAGATCGCCGCGCACCTGCACGACTCGGTGCTGCAGACGCTGGCGCTGATCCAGCGCGGCGCCGACGACCCGCGCGAGGTCGCCGCGCTGGCCCGCCGCCAGGAGCGCGAGCTGCGCGACGTGGCTCTACGGCGCGGCGCGCCCGGCGCACGGCGCGGAGCCTCGCGCGCGGCGCTCGAGCGACGCTGGCCGCGGAGGTCGAGGACGCGCACGGCGTCGCCGTCGACGTCGTGCGTCGTCGGCGACGCGCCGCTCGACGACGCGCCGGCGAGGCGCTCGTCGCGGCCGCGCGCGAGGCGATGCGTCAACGCGGCGAAGTCACTCGGGCGTCGAGCGCGTGGTCGGTCTACGCCGAGGTCGAGCGCCGCGCGCGCTCGAGGTCTTCGTGCGCGACCGCGGGCGCGGGCTTCGACCCGGACGCCGTCGCCGCCGACCGCCGCGGCATCGCGGAGTCGATCGTCGGGCGCATGGAGCGCCACGGCGGCCGCGCGCGACGTCGCGCAGCGCCCGGGCGAGGGCACCGAGGTCGAGCTCGCGCTGCCGCGCGAGACCCGCGATGAGCGACGCGGCGCGCGTCGTCCTCGTCGACGACCACGCAGCTGTTCCGCGCCGGCGTGCGCGCCGAGCTCGGCGACGCCGGTCGACGTCGTCGGCGAGGCCGGCGACGTCGACGACGCCGTCGACGGCGATCCTCGCGACGCGCGCCCGACGTCGTGCTGCTCGACGTGCACCTGCCCGACGGCGGCGGCCGGGCGGTCATCCGCGGGTGCGCGCCGACGCGGCCCGACGCGCGCTTCCTCGCGCTGTCGGTGTCCGACGCCGCCGAGGACGTGATCGCGCGTGATCCGCGCCGGCGCGCGCGGCTACGTGACCAAGACGATCTCGCGCCGACGAGCTCGTCGACGCGATCGCGCCGGGTCGCCGACGGCGACGCCGTGTTCTCGCCGCGCCTCGCCGGCTTCGTGCTCGACGCGTTCGCGGCGACGCCCGCGGCGCCCGGTCGACCCCGAGCTCGACCAGCTCACGCCGCGCGAGCGCGAGGTGCTGCGGCTACATCGCCCGCGGCTACACCTACAAGGAGATCGCCGCGCGAGCCTGTCGATCTCCGTCGAAGACGGTCGAGACGCACGTCTCGGCGGTGCTGCGCAAGCTGCAGCTGTCGAACCGCCACGAGCTCACCGCTGGGCGACCGAGCGCCGCCTCGTCTGAGCGGAAGCAGCCCGCCGCGTGGTCGTCGACGACCCCGGCGGCCTGCATGAACGCGTAGGCGGTCGTCGGCCCGACGAAGCGGAAGCCGCGGGCGCGCAGCTCCTGCGAGCGAGCGCCTGCGACTCGGGCGTCTGCCGGCCGGCAGTTGTCCGAGCGCGTCGGGCCGCCGGTCCGGCGTCGCCGGCGCGTGGGCATGGGCGATCGCGTCCAGCGTGCCGCCCTGGTCGTGGAGCGCCTCGAGCGCGCGTGCGTTCGCGATCGTCGCCTCGATCTTGCCGCGGTGGCGCACGATGCCGGCGTCGCCGAGCAGCCGCTCGACGTCGCGCGTCGCCGAAGCGCGCGACCGCGCCGGGTCGAAGCCGGCGAAGGCGCGCCGGAAGGCCTCGCGCTTGCGCAGGATGGTGATCCAGGACGAGGCCCGACTGGAACGCCCTCGAGGCAGAGCATCTCGAAGAGGCGCGTCTCGTCGATGCTCGGGCCGGCCCCACTCGTCGTCGTGGTAGGCGACGTAGAGCGGATCGGCTCCGCACCACGCGCAGCGCGCGCGCCCGTCGACGCCGATGACGACGCGGGCGCTCAACGTCGCCTCGGCGCGCCTGCGGGTCGGCCCCGTTCCCGGCTCCCAGACGAGCCGCAGGCCGGTCAGCGTCAGGACGGGGTCGTGGGTGGTCACGGTCTCCGCGTACGGCGCGATCAGCGGCGCCAGGCCGCCCGTCGCCACGACCGGGCACGGCCCGCCGAGCTCGGACTGGATCCGCCGCACGATGCCGTCCACCTGGCCGGCGAAGCCGTAGACGGCGCCGGACTGCATCGACGCGACGGACGTCTTGCCGATCGCGGCCGGCGGCGCCAGGAGCTCGATCTTGCCGAGGCGTGCGGCGCGCGCCTGGAGCGCGTCCATCGAGACCTCGACGCCGGGCGCGATCGCGCCGCCGACGAACTCGCCGGCCTCGGAGACGACGTCGAAGTTCGTGGAGGTGCCGAAGTCGACGACGATGCAGGGCCCACCGTAGGCCGCATGCGCGGCGACGGCGTTCACGACGCGGTCGGGGCCGACCTCGTGCGGGTTGTCGGTCCGCACCGGGACGCCCGTGCGGACACCGGGCCCGACGACGATCGGCTCGGCCCCCGAGACGCGCTGCAGCGCGTCCGTCCACGGCTGCACGAGCGGGGGGACCGTCGACGCGAGGCAGGCGGCGTCCACGTCGTGCGTGCCGAGCTCGTGGCGTTGCAGGAGCGCGACGAGCTCCAGCTCGAGCTCGTCGGCCGTACGACGGGAGTGCGTCGTCAGGCGCCACTCCCGGCTCAGGCGCTCGCCGTCGAAGAGACCGAGGACCGTCTGCGTGTTGCCGACGTCGACGGCGAGCAGCATGCCCGCCGCTACTCCGTCTCGGGCGGCAGGTTGAAGTCGGGCGGCAGGGTCGTCGGGATCCCGCTGTCCGGCTTCAGCTCCTCGATCGTGACGTCCTGGGTCGTGTGCACGTCGGCGCGCGGGATGATCCGGCTCGGCCGGTTCTTGTCCCAGACCCAGACGTTCCTCCATCGTCAGGTGGAAGAGCGGGTACGAGGGCTGGTGCTCGATCTTGAGGTCGAGCTTGTTGCAGAGGTACGTGGCCTCCTGCGTGAGCACGCAGTAGCGGAAGAGGCCGAAGACCGTCTTGTACTCCCGCTTGAGCGCGAGCTCGAGCTCTGCGTCGTATTCCTCGAGATCCTCGAGATGGGACACGTGCGTCACCCCTCTGCGGTGCGGGATCGGCGTTCGCCGTGCGTGGAGGACATCGTAGCGTCGAGCCGCTCCACGAGTCTCTCGACGCCCTGGTCGGGCAGCGCCGCACAGACGCCGACGAGCGGCGTGCCGTCGGGCAGCGCGGCGGTCGGGACGAACTCGAGCAGCGGCTCCAGCGCGAAGCGGCGCTCGACGAGGCGGGGGTGCGGCACGACGAGGCCCGGCAGGTCGATCGCCGCGCGCCCCCAGAGCAGGACGTCGAGGTCGAGCGTGCGCGGCCCGTTGCGCAGGCCCCGCACGCGCACCCGGCGAGCCGCGGCCTCGAGCGCGTGCAGGAGCGCGAGCAGCTCGAGCGGCGCGAGCATGGTACGCAGCGCGACCGCGGCGTTCAGGAAGTCGGGCTGCGGCGGCCCGCCCACCGGGGTCGAGACGTACAGGTGCGACGCGCCGACGACCTCGACGCCGTCGGCCGCGCGCAGCCCGGCGAGCGCACCGCGCAGCGCCTCGGCAGGCTCGCCGACGTTCGCGCCGAGTCCGACGACGACCGTGGTCATCCGCGCCGACGCGTCACGGTGACGGCCGCGGTGTCGATGATCGCCGCGACGGGGGCGCCGGGCTTGGCGACGCGCACCGACACCTCGCGCAGTGGGAAGTCGTCGAGGAGCGCAACGGCGACGGCGTCGGCCAGGCGCTCGAGCAGCGCGTACGGGCCGCCCGACGCGACCTCCACGATCCGTGCGGTCAGCGCGCCGTAGTCGACGGCGTCGGCGACGTCGTCGCTGTCGCAGGCGGCGTCGCTCGCCGGCGCCACGGCGACGTCGATCACGAACCGCTGGCCGAGCCGCTGCTCCTCCGGCAGCGCGCCGTGGCGGGCGAAGACCCGCAGGCCCTCGATCGAGATCTCGAGGTCGCGCGCGTCAGGCACGGACGGCCTCGCGCAGGGCCGCCTCGACGGCGAGCGCGTCGCGGTGCGGCCCGACGTCGTGGACGCGCAGCATGAAGGCGCCGTTGCGGGCGGCGAACAGGTCGGCGGCGAGCGTCGCCGCGGCACGGTCGCGCTCGAGGTCGCCGAGCAGGCGGCCGAGGAAGCTCTTGCGCGAGAGGCCGATCAGCACCGGCGCACCCGTACGCGCCTCGAGCGTCGGGATCGCCTGCAGCAGCGCGACGTTGTGCGCGGCGGTCTTGCCGAAGCCGATGCCGGGGTCGACGCAGACCCGCTCGCGCGCGACGCCGGCTGCGACCGCGAGCTCGACGCGGGCGGCGAGGAAGGCCGCGACCTCCTCGACGACGTCGTCGTAGCGCGGATCGTCCTGCATCGTGAAGGGCTCGCCGAGCATGTGCATCAGGCAGAGGTCCGCGCCCGCGTCGGCGACGACCGTGGCGAGCGCGGGATCGGCCTGCAGCGCCGTGACGTCGTTGACGAACGACGCGCCGGCCGCGAGCGCTGCGCGCGCGACCTCCGCCTTGGAGGTGTCGATCGAGATCGGCACGTCCGACGCGGCACGGATCCCGGCGACGACCGGCAGGACCCGCGCGGCCTCCTCGGCGGCGGGCACGCCGAGCGACCGCGGCCGTGTCGACTCGCCGCCGACGTCGACGATCGCGGCGCCCTCCGCCGCGTGCCGGAGTCCCTCGGCGATCGCCGCGTCCGGCGCGAGGAAGCGCCCGCCGTCCGAGAACGAGTCCGGCGTCACGTTGACGACGCCCATCAGCGAGGCGGCGGGGTAGCGGTCGCGGAGCGCGGACACGCCGGAAGGATAGGCCCGCGGCGGACGCGTCAGGGCGCGAGGACGAGCGTGATCCCGTCGCGCAGGGACGCCGGGAGCACGCGCTCGGCCCGCACGTACAGCCGCAGGCGCCCGGCGTGCGCGAAGGCGTTGTCGACGCGGGCCTCGACCACCCGCAGCCCGGCGGCGGCGACGAAGGCGCGCAGCTCGGGCAGGGTCGACTCGCGCACGTGGCCGGCGTTCGCCGAGTTCTCGCGCAGCTCATCGTACGGGTGCCGGCCCGTGACCAGCTTGACCCGCTTGTAGAGGCTCGCGGCGTTCGGCGTCTGCAGGACGATGCGCCCGTCCGGCGCGACCTGGGTCGCGAGGAAGCGCAAGAGGTGGACGGGCGCCGCGACGACGTGCTCGATCACCTCCGCGCAGACGACGACGTCGTAGGCGGCCGGCGGCGGCCAGCGGTCCGGGTGCTCGCAGTCGTTCAGGTCGAACGGGAGGTGGCGCTCGCCCGACCGCTCCGGGAAGCGCTCGTCGGCGTAGCCGAGCGTGTCGACGCGGACGCCGGGGAGGGCATCCTGGAAGAGCGCCGTCTGGAAGGACGGGCCGACGTCGAGCAGTGCCGGCTCGGCGCGCCCCGCGAGGAGCGTGGCGACAAGCCGGGCGAGCTGCGCGAAGCGGCGGGCGTGGAAGCGCAGGTAGTCGGCCGCCTCCGGGTAGCCGGCGCGCGGGAGGTAGCGCGAGACGATGGTGTCGGCGTCCGGCAGGGCGGCCACGGAGCGCTCCTGGCAGCGGCTCGATCGCGCCAGCGATCGAGCTGTCAGGCGCCGGCCGGCGGCACGTCGGGCGTTCCCGGCAGCGGCAGCCCGAGGCCCCGCGGCTTCGGCGGCGCCTTCTCGGCGGCGGGCTCGGCCGCCGGCGTCTCCGACGTCGGCGGGAACACCGACTCCTCGGCCTCGCCGGCCAGCAGGCGCAAGGAACTGGGTCGCGGTCGATCGTCTCGACCTTCGAGCAGGATCTTCGACAGGCGGTGGAGCGCGTCGAGGTGCTCGGAGAGGACCGTCTTCGCCTCTTCTGGTGGGCGTCCTCCATGATGCGGCGGATCTCGTCGTCGATCTCGCGTGCGATCT
>CAWHGR010000006.1:0-19752 GCA_963829015.1 uncultured Planctomycetota bacterium
GGACCTCGGGGGCCGTGGGGAGCGAGCCCGCAGAGCGTACTCGCGGTCCGGAGCGCTCGCCATCGATCGACCGGATGGACGCTCGGCGGCGGCCCGTTGCGCTCCGCGCATGAGCGAGTGAGCCAGTACCCGAAGCAGATCCACGGTTCATGTTGGTTCCGGGTTCTCTGCCTTCCGGATGGAGTTGCCTGGCGCCGGCGGACGGGGGAGGCCAAAGGCTCTGGGCGGCAGAGTACCCGGCGCAGGTCTGCCGGCGCACGGATGCCTTGTGCAAGTGCTCCGGCAGGGCGGCTTGCCGAACGGGCGCCGCGCCTTCGCGCCGCGCGCCGAGCAACCCTGGATGATGACGAGCGTCTTCCTCCTTGATGGACTCGGGGGTAACCCGCAGCGCGAGAGCACGCAGTAGGATGGCCACGTGCTGCGTGCCGCGCGCCCCGACGATTACGACGCCTACGTGCGCCTGCACGGCGAGCTCGGCGTCCCGGATCCCGTGCCCGAACGTGCGACGTGGCGGGAATCGGAGATGACGCGCATGACCGTCGCCTGCGCGGATCGCGACGCGGCGGTCGGTTACGTGACGTGGCGGCCGTACGGCCCGCTCGCGCACGTGGTGCATCTGGCGGTCGATCCGGCCATGCGCGGCCGCCGCATCGGCGAGCAGCTGCTCGTGCATGCCCGCGATGCCGCGAAGACCGCCGGCTGCACGCGCTGGTATCTCAACGTCAAGCGCGACAACACGTCCGCGCTCAGGCTCTACGATCGCGTCGGTCTGCGCCTGGACCTCGAGTCGTTCGCCCTCACGCTGCCGTGGTCGATCGTTCCGCGCCTGGAGGTGAGCCAGCGCCTCGTCGCGGACACCGCGGCCGACGACGCGACGATCGCGCGGCTGTTTCCGGTCGTCACGGCCGATCGCGTCGCCAGCTTTCGCGCGCGCGCTGGATTCCGGCTCGTCACGCTGCGCGACGACAGCGATCAGATCCTCGGCTTCGCGGCCTTCAGCCCGGGCTTTCCCGGCGCCGCGACGTTCTGTGCGCGGGAGCCCGGCCTCGCGCTGCCGCTGCTCGAAGCCGTGCGCCAGCACGCGGATCCGCAGTTCGATTTCGTCCGCGTGACGATCGAGGGTGACAGGGCGCTCGCCGATGCCGTGATTGCACTGGGGGCGCAGCTGGTGTTCGAGATCCTGCGGCTGTCTGCAGACATTCCGTGAGGGCGTGCTTCCTGCGTCTCCTCCAGCAAGAGACGCAGGAGGACATGCAGCCGCGTTCCTGGCGCACGGCTTCGTCGTGCGCAAGATCCTCAGCCACCTCGGACCGCCCGACTCGACGCATCTCGAGTACTCCGGCCGCGGCCGTCTTCCACCGCGCCGAGCAGCGGGGGACGGGCGCTAGTCGGCCCGCTTGACCGCGCACGAGTAGCGTATCTTCCCGGAGAACTTCCGGACCATCTCGACCGACTGCCCGCTCACTTTGTACGAAACGCCCTGCGTGACAGCGGCCTGGCCCTCGAGGGTCAGCGAGATCAGGTGCGCGTGCTCGACGGACCAGAGCAGGTCGCCCTCGGCCTGCGTGGTGAACTCGAGCTTGGTCTTGGCGCCCGGCGCGCCGCCGTGCTCGCTCGTGTACCCGCTCGATGCCACGGACTCGCCGGTGCGCGAGAGGTCGGCCTTGACGTGCAGCACGAACACTTTCACGCCGTCCTCCTCGCGCTGGCCCGCGTAGGTCACCTTGGCGTCGCCCTTCAGCGAGGCGTAGAGCGCCGCGTTCAGCTCGTGCTCAACGGCGTCCTGCTCGAGCTTGTCTGCATCGTGGAAGGGGAGCCGGCCGCCGGGCCAGAGCACGGCGCGGAAGGCCGCCGGCTCGACGTCCCAGGAATCGCCCTTGGCGACCGGCTTGCCCGGCAGGAAGGCGCGCAGGTCCATGTCCTCGACCATTCCGTCGAGGAGCGTGGCGTCGAGCTTCTGGTCCGCCGCGGCCTGCACGTCGAAGCGCTTGCCGTCGGCATTCCAGGTGAACACCACGCGCTTGCCCTCCAGGTCGCAGGTCGACTTCTGGGTCCGCTCGATGACCTCGCCGTCGAACCGGGTCTCAGAGATCGTCTGCTGCTGGTGCAGCTCGTCGAAGGTGCGCGCGAGCTTCTCCGGCCGGCCGCTGCCGACGGCCACGAGCTCGTCGGACACGACGAACTTCTCCTTGATGCTGAGCGAGCCGCTGGACTTCTTCTTCGGATCGAGGCGCTCCTCGCCGTCGTAGGTGACGCTCTCCGGTCCGAGCTCGAACTCGCCGCTCGTCTCGCAGGTGCGCGTCAGCTTGAGTCCCTTCTCCGGCGCATAGCGCACCTCGTCGGGGCCGGACGCGAAGGAGGCGAGGGCGAGCGCGGTGCCGAGGCTGAGCTCGAGGAGATTGAGCTTCATGGGGAGAGTCTATCTCGCGCGGGATCAATCGCCGCCGCCGTCGTCGGCCGGGTCGTCGCCCTTGGCTGGCTCCTGGACGGGAGCGGCTGATCCTCGCCTGAGCCGGTACTCGAAGTAGATCCACGGCTCATGTCGGTTCCGGGTTCTCTGCGTTCCGGATCGAGTTGCCTGGCGCCGGCGGCCGTCGGAGGCGAAAGGCTTTGGCCGACAGAGTACTTGACGGCTCGCGAATCCGGGGGCATGCTTGAACCCGATGGACCGCCCGCGACAGCCGCGCCCCACGCAGCACCTCTCCCTGGCGACGCGCGCCAGCGAGGATCTGCGCCTGATCCGCCAGACGATGGAGCGCGCGGCCTCGTTCACGGCCCTGCCCGGCTGGGGCGGCGTGCTGATGGGCGTCGTCGCGCTCGCGGCGGCGCCGCTCGCGACCGGCGCCGCGAGCCGCGCGAGCTGGCTCGGGCTCTGGCTCGGCGCGGCGGCGCTGGCTTTCGCGCTGGGCGGCACCGACATGCTGCGCAAGGCGCGCGCGCAACGCGCTTCGCTGCTCTCCGCGCCGGCCTCGCGCTTCTTCCTCACGCTCCTGCCCTCGTTCTTCACGGGCGCGTGCCTGACCTTCGTGCTCGCACGCGCGGGTGAGTGGCAGCTCTTGCCCGGCACCTGGCTGGTCGTCTACGGCTCGGCGGTCTTCGCCGCCAGCGCGCACACGATCCGCGGCGTGCGCTGGATGGGCGCGGCCTTCCTGGCGCTGGGCGCGCTGGCGCTGATCTGGCCCGGCGAGCACGGCGACCTGTGGATGGCGCTCGGGTTCGGCGGCGTGCACATCGTCTACGGAACCTGGATCGCGAGGAGCAGCCGTGGCTGAGCGCCGTGCTGCCGCGCGCAAGGACTCGGGCTCGCCCCTGCGCGCGCTGCGCGGCGGCGCAGGCCCGGGCGAGAGCTTCGACAAGCTGATCCACGAGCCGA
The DNA here is from genome assembly GCA_963829015.1 of uncultured Planctomycetota bacterium. Lineage (GTDB taxonomy): Bacteria > Planctomycetota > UBA1135 > UBA1135 > JADJLZ01. The sequence continues at coordinate 3,374 of CAWHGR010000006.1, forward strand.
TCCGCCTGGCGATCGTCAGCACGCTGGCCGTGCACGATTCGCTCTCGTTCCGCGAGCTGAAGGACATGCTCAACGCGACCGACGGCAACCTCTCGGTGCACGCGCGCAAGCTCGAGGAGAGCGGCTACCTCACCTGCCGCAAGGGCTTCGAAGGGCGCGTGCCGCGCACCGAGTACGCGCTCAGCGCGGCCGGCCGGCGCGCGCTCGAGCGCTATCTCGAGCACATGGAGGCGCTGATCAAGTCGGTCAAGCGGCCCTGAGACGGAGAGGCGGGGCCCTTTTTTTTGGAGAGACACTTCATGGCGCAAAGCAGAATCGGAGCGGGCCTGCACGTGGCGATCATCATGGACGGCAACGGCCGCTGGGCCGAGCGGCGCGGGCTGCCGCGCGCCTTCGGCCACGTCGCCGGCGCGCGCGCGGTGCGGCGCACGCTGCGCGCCGCGGTCGCGCTGGGCCTGCGCACGCTGACGCTCTTCGCCTTCTCGGCCGCGAACTGGAAGCGGCCGGCCGACGAGGTCGCTGCCCTGTGCGAGCTGATGCGCGCGCATCTCGAGAGCGAGAGTGCGACCTTCCGCGCCCACGGCGTGCGACTGGAGGTGATCGGCCGGCGCGACCGCCTGCCCGACGCGCTGCTCGCGGCCGTCGAGGCCGCGGAGGAGGCCACGCGCGGCGGCACGCGCCTCGTGCTGCGGCTGGCGATCGACTACTCGGCGCGCGAGTCGATCCTCTCGGCTGCGCGGCGCTTCCATGTCGAGAACGCGCGCGGTGGGGCGAACACGGGCTTCGGGCGGCTCCTGGCGAGCGATGCGGACGAGGTAGACCTGCTGATCCGCACCGGCGGCGAGCAGCGCCTCTCGGACTTCCTGCTCTGGGAGTGCGCCTGGGCCGAGCTCGTCTTCACGCGCGTCTTCTGGCCCGACTTCGGCGCGCGCGATCTGCGCCGCGCGCTGCGCAGCTTCTCGGCGCGCGAGCGGCGCTTCGGCGCGCTGCCCGAGAAGGGCAGTGCGGCGTGAAGAAACTCCTCGTGGTCGTGGCCTTCGGGCTCGGGCTCTTCGCTCTGGGGGTCGGAGCGCTCGTCCTGCTCGTGCGCCGCGACCACGAGGCGCTCCCGCGCGAGGAGCAGGTCTACGACGACTTCGGCTTCGCGGTGCTGCTCGCCGGAGCGCGCCGGCGGGAGCTGCACGGTCGAGCTGCAGGTCGCGAACCACGCCAGGCGCGTGCCGTTCCGGCTGAATGGGTATCAAGTGCGCCTCGTCGACGCCGCGGGGCAGGAGTACGAGGAGCGGAGTGACTTGGCGCTGCGGCCGAGGACGGAGATCGCGCCGGGCGAGACGGTGGCGGAGCAGCACGTGTTCGAGCTGCCCGGCGACGCGAGGGGTGTCGTGCTCGAACTTTCGTTCGGCAGGATTCCCGACGCGCTCGACTGGCTCTTCCTGGGCAAGCGCACCTGGCGATTGCCCTAGCAGGCCGGCGGGCGATTGCCGAGAATCTTCGCCCTCCGATGCAGACCAGCAAGACGCTCCGACTCCACCACGTCAACTCGCCGGACGCCTTCACCGAGCTCGTCGCGGCCCTCGCCGCGAACGGCATGGGCGTGCTCGAGGTGGCCACGCACCACATCGGCCAGCGCAACATCTACCGCGACGTGACCGTCTCGGTGCCGGCCGAACAGGACCTCGAGACGCTGCTCACGACCGTGCGCCTGCTGCCCGGCATCATCGTCGAGAGCGTCGTGGACGAGGTGCTGCGCGTGCACGAGGGCGGCAAGATGGTCCACCGCGGCCGCTTCGAGGTGACGACCTTCGCGCAGCTGCGCGAGGTCTACACGCCCGGTGTGGCCAAGGTCTGCCGCGAGATCCAGCGCGAGCCCGAGCTCGCGCGGCGCTACACCAACGCCGGCAACACGGTCGCGGTCGTCTCCAACGGCTCGCGCGTGCTTGGGCTGGGCAACATCGGGCCGCTGGCCTGCCTGCCGGTGATGGAGGCCAAGGCCATGTTCTACAGCCAGCTCGTGGGCCTGAACGCCGTGCCGATCGTGCTCGATGCCTACGGCGTCGACCGCATGGTCGCGACGGTCGAGCGCCTGGCGGTGGGTTTCGCGGCCATCCACCTCGAGGACATCCAGACGCCCGACTGCATCGAGATCGAGCAGCGCCTGGCCGAGCGCCTGCCGATCCCGGTCATGCACGACGACCAGCACGGGACGGCGATCGTGACGCTCGCGGCGGTGCACAACCTGCTGCGCGGCGCCGACCGCGACCTCTCCGATTCGACCTTCGCGCAAGTGGGCTTGGGCGCCGCGGGCCTGGCCATCGCGACACTCGTAATGGCGGCCGGTGGCGCGCACGTGCTCGGCTGCGACCGCTCGCCCGCAGCGCGCGCGCTGGCCGAGTCGCGCGGTGTCGAGTGCGTCGAGTTCGCCGAGGCCATCGCGCGCGCCGACGTGCTCTGCATGACGACCGGGATCAGCGGGCTGCTCGAGCCCGGGCGCGTGCGCAAGGGCCAGGTGATCCTGGCGCTCTCCAATCCCTCGCCCGAGATCGAACCCGCCGACGCGCTCAACGCGGGTGCCGCCGCGGCGCTCGACGGCCGCAGCGTCAACAACCTGCTGGCCTACCCGGGCGTCTTCCGCGGCGCGATCGACGCGCGCGCGCGCACGATCACGACGCGCATGAAGCTGCAGGCGGCGCTGGCGATCGCCGGCTGCGCCAAGGCCGGCGAGATCCTGCCCGATCCGCTCGGCCACGCGCCGCACGAGGCCGTGGCCGAGGCGGTGCGCCGGGCGGCGGCCGAGGACGCGCGCTAGGACGCCGCGCGGCGCTCGTCGCGTTCCTCGAGCAGCAGCAGCGCACGCGCCCCCGCGAGCTCGAGATTGCCGAGGATGTTGCCCGCGTCGAGCGCTTCCAGGACCCCTGCGCTACGCAGGATGCCGTGCTGCCCGGGCTGAACGCCGGCGAGCACCAGCGCCTGGTCCGAGTGCTGCAGCCGCTGCAGCAGGGCGCGGATCTCGTAGCCCGAGTTCAGGTCGAGCCTGGGGGTCCCGCTGATGTCGAGCACGACCACCTCGACGTCGCGCTCGAGCTGATCGGCCCAGCTGACGAGGTTCGGCAGGCGCGTGCGCCGCCCCAGCCCCGTCGGCCCGGACTTGATGTGGAAGACCGCGATGCCCGGGGGCAGGATCTCGTGCAAAGTCCCGCCGGCGTCGAGGTTGGAGTGGATGTCACCGATCGGATGCCAGAGGTCCTGGAGAATGATCCAGAGCAGGAAGGCGACGGCCGGGACCATCGACCACTGCGGGACGCGGTCGAAGGCCAGCGTGCCCAGGCCGGCGCCCACCGCGAAGCTGGCGACGATGCTGACGAGCAGCAGCAGGCGCTTGGTCGAGATGCGCGAGCCACCCTGGCCCGAGGACACGCCCAGCTTGCGCAGTCCCCAGAGCGCGCCCTCGAGTCCGATGTCGGTCATCACGCCCGTGACGTGCGTGGTGCGCACGACGCCGCCGCTGATGCGCGTGATGGTCGCGTTCTGCAGGCCCATCGCGGCGGAGGGAATCAGCGTCAACCAGAGCTTGGCGTGCTGCGGATCGAGTTCGTGGGCCGCGTTCCAGTCGACCAGCAGCGCGAAGCCGGCCAGCAGCAATGCCTCGACCGCCATGGGCAGCACATAGAGCGACTGCCAGTGTGCGCGACGGGCGAGTTCTGTCAGCACGCCCGAGAGGCCGGCGCCCAGCAGGAACGCCGCGACCAGCGCGAACACGTAGACCAGCCCGTCGACGTTGCGCTCGACCAGGTTGCGCCCGAGCTGCGAGACCGAGCCGGAGAGGTGCGAGGTCGCCTGCCCGCAGGTGACCAGCGTCAGGATGTTGGTGTAGCCCGCGATCCAGGAGAGCGTGATCGCCAGGCGCGCCTGTTGCGTGTACGAGTGTGCTTGCTTGACGAACAAGCGCTCCAGGATAGCAGGCGCGCCGGCGACTCAGCTGCCCGCCGCGTCCGACGTGAACACCAGCTGCAGCTCGGCGGCGATCAGCAGGCCGTAGATCTCGTCCGAACTCCCGGCCGAGAGCAGCGCGCTGACGTTGCCCGGCTGGACCAGGATGTGCGAGAGCTTCTGCAGCCAGGGCATGTGCAGCTCGTCGTACTTCAGCCCGAGCACGAAGAAGAGGTGCGTCAGCTTGCCGTCCAGCGCGTCGAAGTCGATCCCCGCGCGCGAGCGCCCGAGCACCATGAACGGACGCACGACGCGGTCGGGGTTGCGGCGCAGCGTGTGCAGGAAGGCGATGCCGTGGCCCAGCGCGCTGGGCATGACGTTCTCGCGCTCGAGCAGCGCGCCGACGAACCAGTTCTTGTCGCGCACGAGCTCCAGACGCAGCGCCAGGCTGGCGAGCTCCTCGACGACTTCGTGTTTCTTCGTGGCCGCGAGCTCGGGCAGGATGTGCTCGACCTGGAAGCAGCTGGAGAGGCCGAGCAGCTGACGGGCGCCGCCGCGCAACTTGCCCAGCTCCTCGGGTCGCGGCGCGACGCCGAGCATCTGGTCGTCGAGCCAGGTGTCGATCATCGCCTTGCGGAAGCGCCACTGGCTGCCGAGCTTCACGCCGGGGATCGCGCCTTCGCCCACGAGCTTCAGTACCGTGCGCTCGTTGAGGCTCAGGTAGGTGGCCAGCTGCCTGGCGGTCATCAGTCGGTCTTCCATCGCGAGAGGGGCGCCTTGACAGGGGGGGTGAGCGCTTCCTAGGGTACCTGCGGTTACGTCAAACTACATCCTCCTACCTCCAAATACGTTGTTTGTAGTCCTCCCGCAACCGCGAGACGCAGCGCAGACGGGTAGGAGGCGAACCGCAGAGCACTCTCATGGCAAACCCGACGCCGCCGATTCCGAGCAAGCCCAATCCCGCTCCGACCACCCAGAAGCCGGTCGCGACACCCGCGCCCAAGCCGACGCAGCCGCAGCCGACCGCGCCGCAGTCGAAGCCCGCACCGACCACCACGCTGCCCAAGAAGTGAACGCGGGCAACGTCCCACGTGAAGTCGCGGGCAACTGCGGCGGCGGGGAGCGAAGACCTCGCTGCACAGTTGCCCCGCGACCCGGCCGGACCGACGATCCTGTTCGTTGGCCGCATCCATGAGCACCGCATCCTTGCTGCTCGTCGCGGCGCTCGGCCTGTCGCTGGCGATGCTGGCGGGGCGTTTCGCGCCGCGCCTGTGGCTGGGCGCGACGCTGGTCGCCTGCCTGGCGGCGCTCGCGGCCGCTGCGATCGTGCTCGCAGGCGGTGCCCCGTTCGATTGGCGCAGCGCCGTGAGAATCGGCGGCGAGCCATTGCATCTGGCGCTCGACGGACTCTCGGCGCTGTTCCTCGCGCTGGTGAGCCTCATCGGCGGCGCGGGCGCGCTCTACGCGCACGAGTACTGGCCGGAGCGCGCGCACCCGCGCTCGGCGTGCGCGGGCCGCAGGTGGTGGAGCCTGCTGGTCGGCTGCCTGGTGCTGGTGCTGCTGGTGCAGAACGGGCTGCACTTCCTGATCGCCTGGGAGCTTTTCACGCTCGCGGCCTACTTCCTGATCACGCTCGAGCGTCAGTGCCCGGATGTGCGCGCCGCCGGCTGGCTGTACCTCGGCGCCTCACACGTCGCGGTGCTGTTCCTGTTCGCCTACTTCGCCGCGCTCGCGGCCGAGACCGGCAGCTGGGAGCTCGGACCGATGCGCGAGCGCGCGAGCCTCGCGCCGCTCTTCTGGCTGGCGCTGGTCGGCTTCGGACTGAAGGCGGGTCTCTTCCCGCTGCACGTCTGGCTGCCCTCCGGCCACGCCAACGCGCCCAGCCACGTCTCGGCGATCCTCTCGGGCGTGACGATCAAGCTCGGCATCTACGGCCTGGTGCGTTTCAGCTCGTGGATGCCGGTCCCGGCCGCGGCCGGTTGGGTCGTGGCCGTGCTGGGCATGGCCAGCGCGGTGCTGGGCGTGGCCTTCGCGCTCGGACAACACGACCTGAAGCGCCTGCTCGCGTACCACAGCGTCGAAAACATCGGGATCATCCTGATCGGCCTGGGCTTCGCCATGGTGGCGGTGGGGCAGGGCAACGCGAGCTGGGGCAGGCTCGCGCTGGCGGGCGGCCTGCTGCACGTCTGGAACCACGGCCTCTTCAAGGCGCTGCTCTTCTTCGGCGCGGGGTCGGTGCTGCACGCGACCGGCACGCGCGAGATGAGCCGACTGGGCGGTCTCTGGCGCGCGATGCCCTGGACCAGCGCGCTCTTCGCGCTCGGCGCGGTCGCGATCTGCGGGCTGCCGCCGCTCAACGGCTTCGTCAGCGAGTGGCTCGTCTACCTCGGACTCTTCGACGCGGCCAACACGCGCGGGCCTTCGGCCTGGGGCGCGCTGGCGGCGGCGATCCTGCTCGGGCTGACCGGAGCGCTCGCGCTGGCCTGCTTCGTCAAGGTCTGCGGCGTCGTGTTCCTGGGCGCCCCGCGCTCGCAGGCGGCCGCGCGCGCGCACGAGTGTGGAGCGTCGATGCGCGGCGCGATGCTCGCGCTGGCCCTGTGCTGCGCCGCGATCGGGCTCGCGCCGCTGCTCGTCTGGCCCGCGCTGGCGCGCGCGATCGGCGCCTGGCGCAGCGAGTGGGCCGGCGCCGAGCTGCAGGCGCCGCTCGGTTCGCTGGGGCTGGTCAACCTGGCGCTGGCACTGCTCGCGCTGGCGGCCGGGGCCTGGTTCTGGTGGCGCGTGCGCCGCAGCGGCCTGCGGCGCGCACTGACCTGGGACTGCGGCTACGCGGCGCCGAGTGCGCGCATGCAGTACACGGCCGGTTCGTTCGCCGGAACGCTGACCGAGTGGTTCGCCTGGATCCTGCGGCCCGAGCGCCACGTCGAGGCGCCGCTGGAGACGTTCCCGCGCGCGGCGAGCTTCGCCGAGCACACGCCCGAGACCGTGCTCGAGCGCGTCGTCGAGCCCGTGGGCCGCGCGATCACGCGCATCGCGCTCTCCGCGCGCGCGCTGCAGCACGGACGCGTGCAGGCCTACGTGCTCTACCTCGTGCTCGGCATCGCGGCGCTCTCCGGCGTGGTGCTGCTCGGAGCGGGATCGTGAGGACGGCGCCATGTACCTGAACCTGGTGCAGCTCGCGGAGTCCTTCGGCGTCTCCGAGCGCGTCGTCGAGGGCTGGATCCGCGACGAGGGCCTGCCGCACACGCTCGACCGCGGGCGGCTGATCTTCGACCGCACGCAGGTCGCGCAGTGGGCCGCCGAGCGCGGGCTGGCGGCGCAGGCCGGATTCCTCGCGCCCGAGACGCCGGCCTTCGCGACCGGTTGCCGGCTCGAGCCGCTGCTGCGCGCGGGGAAGATCTGGCGCGACGTGGCCGCCGCGGACGTGCCGGCGCTGCTCGAGCGCATCGTGAGCGCGCTGCCCGGCGCGACGCCGCCGATCCGCGCGCTGCTGGGCCAGCGCCTGCGCGCCAAGGGCGGGATCAACTGGGCGCCCGTCGGCGGCGGCTTCGCGCTGCCGCACCTCTCCGCGCGCGTGGCGCTGGGGCGCGAATCGGGCACGGTCGCACTGCTCTACCTGCGCGAGGGACTGGCGCAGGTCGAGAAGGCCCCCGACGGCCTGCCCGTGCGGATCCTGTTCTTCTTCATCGCGCCCTCGCCGCGCGCGCACCTCGACCTGCTCGGCCGCTTCGGCCGGATCCTCGGTCCGGGCAGCCTGCGAGAGTTGCTCGCGCGCGGGGCGAGCGACGAGCAGCTGTTCGAGGCCTTCGCCGTCGTCGACGTGGCCGCCGCCGCCGGAGCGCAGGCCGCATCATGAGCACCGGCGCGCTGCTCTCGGGCGCCGGCCTGGCGCTGCTCTTCGCCATCCTGCTCGCGCGCCGGGACGCGCGCGCCTGGCTCGTGCTCACCGTGGGCGGCGCGGCCGCGGCGCTGGCAGCGGCCTTCGGCGTGCTGCTGGGCGACGCCGACTGGGAATGGCGCAGCGAGTTCGCGCTCGGCGGCGAGGCGCTGCACCTGCGCCTCGACGGGCTCTCGGCGCTGTTCCTCGTGCTCTTGTGCGTGGTCGGCTCGGCCGGCGCCGTGTACGCGCACGAGTACTGGTCGCAGCGCCAGTATCCGCGCTCTGCGGCGCGCGGCCGCACCTGGTGGGCGGGCATGCTCGCGAGCATGGCGCTGGTGCTGCTCTCGTCCAACGGCCTGCACTTCCTGATCGCCTGGGAGCTGCAGGCCCTGTGCGGCTACTTCCTGATCCGGCTCGACGACCGGCGGCGCGACGTGCGCGCGGCGGGCTGGCTCTATCTGGCGGCCTCGCACCTCGGGACGCTGTGCCTGTTCGCGTTCTTCGCCTCGCTCGCCGCGCGCGCGGGCAGCTGGGAGCTCGGGCCGCTGCTCGCCGAGGTCGACCGCGCGCCACTCTTCTGGCTGGCGCTGGTCGGCTTCGGGCTCAAGGCCGGGTTCTTCCCGCTGCACCTCTGGTTGCCGTCCGCGCACGCCAACGCGCCCAGCCACGTCTCGGCGCTGCTCTCCGGCGTGGCGATCAAGCTCGGCGTCTACGGCATCGTGCGCTTCAGCGGCTGGCTGCCGCTGCCCGCCGGCGCCGGCTGGGCGGTGATCGGGCTGGGCAGCGCGAGCGCGCTCTTCGGCATCGCCTTCGCGCTGGGCCAGAACGACCTGAAGCGCCTGCTGGCGTACTGCTCGGTCGAGCACATCGGCGTGATCCTGATCGGCCTGGGCGGCGCGCTGATCGCCGTCTCGGACGGCAACGCGGCCTGGGGGCGGCTGGCGCTCGCGGGCGCGCTGCTGCACGTCTGGAACCACGGCTCGTTCAAGTCGCTGCTGTTCCTCGGCGCGGGCTCGGTGCTGCACGCAACAGGCACGCGCGAGATGAGCCGCCTCGGCGGCCTGTGGACGCGCATGCCCTGGACCGCGGCGCTCTTCGGGCTGGGCGCGCTCGCGGTCGCGGGCCTGCCGCCGCTGAACGGCTTCGTCAGCGAGTGGCTCGAGTACCTGGGCCTGTTCGAGGCGACCGCGAGCCGCGCCAGCGCGCCGACGCTGGCGATGCCGGCCGCGATCCTGCTCGCGCTGGCGGGCGCGCTGGCGCTGGCGAGCTTCGTCAAGGCGATCGGCATCGTCTTCCTCGGTGCGCCGCGCACGCAGGCCGCGCGCGAGGCGCACGAGTGCGGCACCTGGATGCGCGCGCCGATGCTGGTGCTGGCCGGAATCTGCATCACCATCGGCCTCGTGCCGCTGCTCGTCTGGCCCGCGCTCGCGCGCGCCGTGGGGTCGTGGAATCCGGCCTGGGCGTCCGCGGAGCCGCCCGCGCCGCTGCACGCACTGGGCCTCGCGCAACTCGTGCTGGCGCTGCTGGCGGTTCTGGCCGCGCTGCTGCTCTGGCGACGCGCGCGCGAGAACGGCCTGCGCCGCGCTCCGACCTGGGACTGCGGCTACGCGCAGCCGACCGCGCGCATGCAGTACACCAGCGGCTCGTTCGCCGGCATCGGCGGCGGCTGGTTCGCCTGGATCTTCCGGCCCGAGAGCCGGCTGCGCCGTCCGCGCGGGCCGTTCCCCGGCGCGGCGGACTGGTTCGCGCGCGTGCCCGAGACGGTGCTCGAGCGCCTGGTCGAACCGAGCGGCGGCGCGCTGCTGCGTCTGGCGCTCGCCGCGCGGCGCTTGCAGCACGGCCGTCTGCAGGCGTACATCCTGTACCTCGTGGTCGGATTGACCGGCGTGGCCCTGCTCGTGCTCGCGGGAGGCCGGCCGTGAGCGTGGCGCTCGGACTCGTGCTGCGCCTGGCGCTCTGGCTGCTCGTCGCGCCGCTGCTGCCGGGGCTGATCAACCGCACCAAGGCCTGGGTGGCCGGGCGGCGCGGGCCGCCGCTCTTGCAGCTCTACTACGACCTCGCGCGCCTGTGGAAGAAGAGCGTCGTGCTGAGCAATCTCGCCTCGCCGGGCTTCGTGGTCGGTCCGGCCGTCGCCTGGGTGGCGGTGGTCGGCGCGGCGCTGCTCTTGCCGCTCGGGCCGCACGAATCCGCGCTCGGTTTCCGCGGCGACGTGCTGGTGCTGATCTACCTGCTGGCGCTGGCGCGCTTCGCCACGGCCTGGGCGGCGCTCGAGACCGGCTCGGCCTTCGAGGGCATGGGTGCGGCGCGCGAAGTCAGCTACGCGGTGCTCTCCGAGGCGGCGATCATCACGGCGGTGCTCTCGCTCAGCGTGCAGACCGGCAGCACGGCGCTCGCGGAGATGCTCGCGCCCGCGGGCGGGCCCGGCGCGGCGCTGCTGGCCGCGGGGCTGTTCACGGTGCTGCTGGCGGAGAACTGCCGCGTGCCGTTCGACGACCCGAACACGCACCTCGAGCTGACGATGATCCACGAGGTGATGGTGCTCGACCACAGCGGCCCGCCGCTGGCCGCGATCCTGCACGGCGCCTCGGTGAAGCTGCTGCTCTTCACGGTGCTGCTGGTGCAGGCGGTGCTGCCGATCGGCGAGATGGCGCCGCTGGCAGCCGCGGCCGCGCTGATCCTGGGCGTGCTGGCGGTGACGGTCGGCGTGGGCCTGGTCGAGTCGCTGCTCGCGCGCCTGGCGTTCCGGCACGTGCCGCTGCTTCTGACGACGGCGTTCCTCCTGTGCTTGTTCGCGCTGCTGGTGGCCTGGCACGGAGGGCGGCGTGACCCACGTGCTCAATCTCCTGATCGGCCTGGCGATGGGCTTGAACCTCGTCGCGCTCGGCAGCAGTCGGCTGCCGACGCTGATCCGCGTGGTCTCGGTGCAGGGCATGGTGCTGGGCCTGATGCCGCTGCTGCTGGAGACGCACGTGCGCTGGCACGTGGCGCTGGTCGCCTGCCTGACCGTGATCGGCAAAGGGGTCGTGATCCCGGGCCTGCTGCGCCACGGCATGCGCGCGGCCAACATCGACCGCGAGATGCGGCCCTTCATCGGCTACGTGCCCTCGCTGCTGCTCGGCGCGGGCGGGACGATCGCGGCCATGGCGCTCTCGCGCGAGCTGCCGCTGCTGCCCGAGCAGCGCGGCTCGCTGCTCGTGCCCGGCGCCCTGGCCACGATCCTGACGGGCTTCGTGCTGCTGATCGGGCGCTCGAAGGCCATCTCGCAGGTCTGCGGCTACCTGATCCTGGAGAACGGGATCTACCTTTTCGGCCTGCTGCTGATCCACGCGACGCCGCTGCTGGTCGAGGCCGGCATCCTGCTCGACCTGACGGTCGGCGTGTTCGTCATCGGCATCATCGTCGACCGGATCCAGCGCGAGTTCGACTCGCTCGACACGCGCAAGCTGACGGTGCTGCGCGAATGAGGGAGTTGCTGCTCATCGTCCTGCCCATGGCGGCTGCGCTGCTGGCCTTCGTCTGGCCCAGCGAGCGCACGCGGCCCTGGCTGCTGCCCGCGACCGGCATCGTGCACGTTGTGCTCTCGCTCTGGCTGCTGTTCGATCCGCCGGAGATCGCCGAGGGCCGCTGGCTGGGCTTCGACGCGCTGGCGCGCGCGATGCTGCCGACGGTCTCGCTCCTGTTCCTGGCCTGCGCGGCCTACGGCGTGACGTATCTGCGACTGCGCGCGGAGCGGCCCAACCGCGTCTTCGTCGTCGCGCTGCTGACCGTGCTCGGCCTGCTGAGCGCCGCGCACCAGGCGCGACATCTCGGCCTGCTGTGGGTCGCGACCGAGGGCGTCACGCTCGCGGCCGTGCCGCTGCTGCATTTCAACGGCACGGCGCGCGCGTTCGAGGCGACCTGGAAGTACCTGCTCGTCGGCGGCACGGGCATCGCGCTCTCGCTGCTGGGCTCGTTCTGCCTGGGCTACGCCTCGCTGCACGGCGGCGGCGAGGGTGACCTGACGTTCGCCGCGCTCACGGCGCAAGGCGCCGGCCTCTCGCGCCCGTGGGTGCTGATCGCCTGGGTGCTGCTGCTCGTCGGCTACGGCACGAAGATGGGCCTCGCGCCGATGCACACCTGGAAGCCCGACGCCTACGGCGAGGCGCCCGGCATCGTGGGCGCGATGCTCGCCGGCGGCGTGACGACCGTGGCCTTCATGGCGGTGCTGCGCGTGCGCGCCGTGGTGGCTGCCGCGGGCGAGGGCGCGATCGCCGACCGCACGCTGCTGGTGATCGGGTTGTTCTCGATGTTCGTGGCCGCGCTGTTCCTGCTCGGCACGCGCGACTTCAAGCGCATGCTGGCCTACTCGAGCGTCGAGCACATGGGCATTCTGAGCATCGGCGCGGCGCTGGGCGGCGCGGGCGCCTTGGCGGCGCTGTTCCACGTCTGGAGCAACAGCATCACCAAGGGCGCGCTGTTCCTGCGCGCCGGCAACATCCGCCGCGCGGCGGGCGCGCGCACGGCCGACGTCGTCAGCGGCATGTCGCTCTTGACGCCGCGTTCGGCGGCGATCTTCGTCGCCGGCATGTTCGCCGTCACGGCGCTGCCGCCGTTCGGGCCGTTCTTCAGCGAGCTGCGGCTCCTGCGCGCGGGCCTCGAGGGCGGGCACGGCGTGGCGATCGCCGTGTTTCTCGTCTGCCTGCTGCTGGCCTTCTTCGGCCTGACGCGCCTGGTGTTCGCGATCGTCGACGGACGGCCGCGCACGGCGCACGCGCAGCGCCGCAACGGCGCCAGCGAGACGGCCGGCGTGATCTGGCCGCCGCTCGCTGCTGCTCGGGATCTCGCTCTGGCTCGGCCTGTTCACGCCCGCAGTGCTGATCGAGGCCTGGACCGACGCCGTCGCGCAGCTCTACCCCGGACCATGAGCGCCTCCTCGCCCTTCCTGCTGCTGGCGAACGGGACGAGCGTCCCCTGGGCCGACGTGCCCGAGTGGCCGGCCGCCGAGCTCGTGCGCGCGACCGGCGCCGAGCTCGACCGCGGCGCGCGCCTGTGCGCCTGGTTCGGCGTGCCGGAGGAGCGAGGCGTGCGCCTGGTGGCCGTGCTGGCCTTCGACGCCGACAACACGCTGGCCGTCGGCCGCAGCACGCCCGTGCGCGGGAGCTATCCCGTCGCTGACGGCCACGCACGCGCAGGCGCATCTCTTCGAACGCGAGGTCTGGGAACAGCACGGCGCTCGTCCCCGAGGGCCATCCGTGGCTGCAAGCCCGTGCGCGCGAGCGCACGGCGACTGCGCCCGCGCACGCGCCACTTCTTCCGCGTCGAGGGCCGCGAGGTGCACGAGGTCGCCGTCGGCCCGGTGCACGCGGGCATCATCGAGCCGGGACACTTCCGCTTCCAGTGCGCGGGCGAGGAGGTGCTGCACCTCGAGATCGCGCTCGGCTACCAGCATCGCGGCGTCGAGCACGCGCTGCGGGCGGCCCGCAGCGCGCGACGCTGAGCCAGATGGAGACCGTGGCCGGCGACACGACCATCGCGCACGCGACGGCCTACGCGACGGTGCTCGAGGCGCTCGCCGGCACCGAGGCGCCGCTGCGCGCGCAGTGGCTGCGCGCGCTCGCGCTGGAGCTGGAGCGCCTGGCCAACCACACCGGCGATCTCGGCGCGCTGGCCGGCGACGTCGCCTTCCTGCCGACCGTCGGCCGCCTGCGGCAAGATTCGCGGCGACTTCCTCAATCTGACCGCGCTGCTGTGCGGCAATCGCTTCGGGCGCGGGCTGGTGCGGCCCGGCGGCTGCGCGCACGATCTCGAGCCCGAGCGCGCGAGCCGGCTGCTCGAGCGCCTCGCGCCTGCGATGGAGGAGGTCGAGCACGCCGCCACCTGGCTCTGGGACGCGGCCTCGGTGCGCACGCGCTTCGAGAACACCGGCGTGGTCTTCGCGCAGCAGGCGGCCGAGATCGGCCTGGTCGGTCCGGCGGCGCGCGCCTGCGGCCTGGTGCGCGACGTGCGTTACGATCAGCCCGCGGGCTGGTACCGCTTCGCGCAGGTGCCGGTCGCCGTCTGGCCGGGCGGCGACGTCTTCGCGCGCGCGCGGGTGCGCTGGCTCGAGATCCAGCGCTCGGGCGAGTTTCTGCGCGAGCAGCTCGCGGCGCCGCCCGAGGCGCCGCTGCGCGAGCCGCTCGCGCCGGCCGCGCGCCGAGACGCTCGCGCGTGGCGCTGGTCGAAGGCTGGCGCGGCGAGGTCTGCCACGTCGCGCTGACCGACGCGCGCGGGCCGCTTCCGGCGCTACAAGATCAGTCGATCCCTCGTTCCACAACTGGACCGGGCTGGCGCTGGCGCTGCGCGACGCAGGCGATCTCCGACTTCCCGCTCTGCAACAAGAGCTTCAACCTCTCCTACTGCGGCCTCGACCTGTGAACGCGAGCGCACGCCCATGTTCGTGATCGACACGCTCAACCATCGTCTGCAGCGCGGCTGCGAGACGATGGCCTATCCCGACGGGCCCGCGCCCGCGCTGCCCGACCGCCACGGCGGCGCGCTGCGCGTCGAGGCCGCGCAAATGCGTCGAGCGGCTGCAGCGCCTGCGTGACGCGTCTGCCCGACCGAGGCGATCACGCGCCCGGCGGGCAAGCCCGTCGCGCTCGACCTCGGCCGCTGCATCTTCTGCGCCGAGTGCGTCGCAGGCCTGCCCGACCAAGGCGCATCACGCAGACCGGCGACCACCGCATGGCGGTGCGCCCGCGCGAGGATCTCGTGCTCGGGCAGCCGGGCGCGGAGCAGGTGCGCCTCGCCGCCGCGCTCGACGACAAGCTGCGCAAGCTCTTCGGCCGCTCGCTGCGCCTGCGCCAGGTCAGCGCCGGCGGCTGCAACGCCTGCGAGGCCGACACCAACGTGCTGGGCACGATCGGCTGGGACCTCGGCCGCTTCGGCATCCAGTTCGTCGCCTCGCCGCGCCACGCCGACGGCCTGCTCATCACCGGGCCCGTGTACGCAGAACATGGAACTGGCGCTGAAGAAGACCTACGACGCCGTGCCCGCGCCGAAGATCGTCATCGCGGTCGGCGCCTGCGCGATCGCCGGCGGGCCGTTCGTCGGCCACCCGGAGGTCAAGAACGGCGCCGCCTCGCTCGTGCCCGTCGACCTCTACATTCCCGGCTGTCCGCCGCATCCGCTGACGATCCTCGACGGTCTGCTGCGACTGCTCGGCCGGCTCGAGGAGAAGCGCGCGGGCTGAGCGCGCCGCGCGGGTATCCTGGGGCCGAGGTCCCCATGCAGTACACGCATCTCGGCCGCACCGGCCTGCAAGTCAGCCGCCTGTGCCTCGGCACGATGAACTTCGGGCCCGAGACCAGCGAGGCCGACAGCTTCGCGATCATGGACCGCGCGCTCGAGCAGGGCATCAACTTCTTCGACACGGCCGACGTCTACGGCTGGAAGAAGGGCGAGGGCGTCACCGAGCAGATCGTCGGCCGCTGGTTCGCGCAGGGCGGCGGCCGGCGCGAGAAGGTCGTGCTCGCGACGAAGGTCTTCGGCGCGATGGGCGACGGCCCGAACGAGTCGAAGCTCTCCGCGCTGCACATCCGCCGCGCCTGCGAGGACAGCCTGAAGCGCCTGCAGACCGACTACCTCGATCTCTACCAGATGCACCACGTCTATCGCGACGCGCCCTGGGAAGAGATCTGGCAGGCGATGGAGCTGCTCGTGCAGCAGGGCAAGGTCGTCTACGTCGGCTCGTCGAACTTCGCCGGCTGGCACATCGCGCAGGCGCAGGAGACGGCGCACGCGCGCCACTTCCTCGGCCTGGTCAGCGAGCAGAGCCTCTACAACCTCACCGCGCGCACGGTCGAGCTCGAGGTCCTGCCCGCCTGCAAGCAGTACGGCCTGGGCGTGATCCCCTGGAGCCCGCTCGCGGGCGGCGTGCTCGGCGGCGTGCTCGAAGAAGCAGGCCGACGACCGGCCGGCGCGCCAAGGAGCCGCTGCAGAAGAAGATCGAGAAGCACAAGAGCCAGCTCGAGCAGTACGAGCGCTTCTGCGGCGAGCTCGGCGAGGAGCCGGCCAACGTCGCGCTCGCCTGGCTGCTCGCGAACGACGCCGTCACCGCGCCGATCATCGGCCCGCGCACGAAGGAGCAGCTCGACCGCTCCCTGCGCGCGCTCGAGATCCCGATGAGCAAGGAGATCACCGCGCGCCTCGACCAGATCTGGCCCGGCCCGGGCGGCGCGGCGCCGGAGGCGTACGCGTGGTGAGTACGGAACACGGCATTCTTCTCCCCGATTCGCACCGCTCGCTCGCCGCCGGCGCCGACTGAGGTGGATCGCCGCGGAGCGTGACGATGCCCGCAGCGTTGATCTGGCAGCGCTGCGGGAGCATCCTTTGCGCGAGGCGCGCATGTCTCGCACACAAGTCGGCCGCTCCGCTCTCGCACTGACGCTCGCGCTCGTCGCGGCGCTCGCCGCGATCGGCGTGCTGGCGTGGTTCGTGGTGCGCGGCAACTCGGCGCGCGGAACTGAAAGGGCAGACAATCCCAAGGTCGAACTGCGCAGCGATCCGCAGGCCGACCTGTCGAGGGACAAGACGCCGCTCGAGGCGCGCAGCGCGG
>CAWHGR010000007.1:0-886903 GCA_963829015.1 uncultured Planctomycetota bacterium
CCTCACTTCTTCCTCTTGTGGGCGGGGCGCCCGGCCCTCGACTTGATGACTCTGCACCCGCACATGGAGTTCGGCGGGGGCGGGGCGGCTTCGGCACAGCCGGCACCTTCTGGCCTGTCAGGGTGATGGCCCCTTTCCTCGGGGGCGCGGGGACCCACAGCCGGATGGACTTTCCGATCCAGGCCCAGTCCGTGATCCTCCGAGCCAGGGCCTTGTCCAAGATGACCACGCGGCCGTGCCTGTCGAACTTGACTTGCTTCTGCATCAGCTAGCTTCCCTTCAGGTGATGGATCGCTGCGCAGCGCCCGGGTCTCACCTCCAGTCCCCGGTGGCCACGAAACCGGCCCAACTCGCGGGCTCGGTGCTCTTTCCCGACTGGCGGCGCCGCTGGAGCATCTCCAGCGCCACGGCCCTCATCGCCTGGGCCGTGTCGAGACCGCGCTCGAGCCGCGCGTGGTACAGCGCGACCATCCAGTCGTGTGCAAGCGCGTCGTCGATCGGCCAGAGGCTGCTGATCACGGTGTGCACTCCCGCGCTGAGGAACGCGCGCCGGAGCCCGAGCACACCCTCGGCCGAGTGCGCGACGCCCATGCCCGTGTCGCAGGCCGAGAGCACCGCCCAGCGCGTGCCTGTGAGGTCCAGGCAGGCGATCTCCTCGGAGGTCAGCACCCCGTCGTCGTCCTCGTCGCCCGTCGCGCCGCGCTGGTTCACGCCCGCGAGCGCGAGGCCCGCGAGCAGCTGAGGACGCTCGGTCTCGTACCTTGGCAATGGCGCTGCCGGCGAGGGACTGGGCGAGGGCAGCGGGCGGCCCCGACGGCCGGAGTCCACCGGCCCCGCCGGCAGCTCGCAGGCCAGGCTGAACGCGTGGGTGGCGAGGTGCAGGTACTCGCGGCCTGGCGCGCGCAGCTTGAACGCGGACTCGCTCGCCTCGCGGCCCTCCAGGAGTTCGCCCTTTCCGGGCCGTTCCCCCTTCAGCCAGAGGGCCGCGATGGCTTCCGCCTCCGGCGCGGCACCGGGCAGCGAACGAAAGCGCAGGCCTGCGAGCGGTCCGCGCGAATGGCTCTCGGTGCTGCGAGCCGGCCCTGCCGAGTCGGCGTCGAAATCAGGTCCGCCCAGTGCAAGAAGCCCCTGTCCCGCGGGCTCGGGCACCGCATCGACGACCAGGTCGCGTTCGCAGGTGAGCTGGTGCAGCACCTGCGCGGTCTCGATCAGGTAGCGCCGGTCCGTCGCCGGTCCCGCGGCGGGTAGGGAGCCGAAATCGACGAAGGCCAGCGTGCCATCCGGCACGAGGAAGACGCGCTGCGCAGATCCGATCCGCACTTGCAGCGGATCCCAGACACGCTCGCGCAATCGGTTGCCCAGCGTTCTGAACTCCGCCTCGGGAGCGGACTGCCGGGCCGCGGCGACCACGCTCTCGATCAACGGGTCGAGTTCCACCGCCGCGCCTAGCCGGCACAGCGCAGGCGGCACGTCGGCTCCAGTCGTGACGAAGGCGAACCAGGTCGGCGGCTCACCGCGGCTGCGGAAGTAGGAGACGAGGGCGCTCTGCCCCGGCAGAGCGCGTTCCACCTCTGCGGCACCGGCCGAGCTGCGGCCGCGATCGCTGCGCAGGCCGGCACTGGCCTGCGCCAGCCGCCGCTCGAGATCGTCACGCTTCGCGCGCGCGGCCTCGAGTTCGGTACCTCCCTGCGCTCCGGGCCGGCTCGCCGCCTGGACCAGCAGGTTCGCTAGCCGGGTGGAGGCACGCTCCAGCTCCTGCGCCAGCGCGAGCAGTCTCGGATCGCGACTGGCGCGGATCGCGTGTCTGCGATCGACCGCAAGCTCGAGCAGCATCCCGCGCGAACGCACCACGGCGTCCAGCGCCCGCGATCGATCGTCGCTGCGCCCGGACTCCGCGGCGAGCACCACGCAGAGATCGAGCGCGCCCGAGCGCGACGAGGAGTAGTCGAGCAGCGCGCCTGCCTCGAAGCCACTGGCAGTCGCGGCCAGGTGCGAGCGCGAGATGCCCTCGGCTCGCAGTGCGTCCTCGAGCGCGGGTTGCAGTTGGCCGAGCTTGCAGCGGACACCGGCCAGCCGCTCCAGAGCGTCGGCCAGCTCCGGGCTCTGGCTCCCGATCTGCTGCTCCACGATCCGCGCGGCGCGCTCGTGGAGCTCGCAAGCACTCCCGGCCGAGCCCGCGTCGCACAGGAGGTCTGCGTGCAGTTGGAGAATGCCCGCCATGCGGACGTCCTCGGGGCCGAACGCTCGCTCGCCGGCTGCTTGCGCCTCGGCCAGCATGGGCAGTGCGGCCGCGGAATCCCCGGATGCCTGCCTCAGCGCCCCGAGTTGCTCGAGGACGACCGGCAGCTCCTGCCCCCCCACGTCGGGATGCTCGGCGCAGACTCGCTGGCAACGCTCGAGCAGTGCGCGAGCGCGCTCGCGTTCGTCGTCTCCCATCAGCCGGTAGGCGAGTTGGATCGCGAACACCAGGCAGACCGGGCTGTCGGTCCCGAAATCCTGCTCGGCGATCGCCAAGGCGCGCTCGAGATCCTGGCGGGCCTCCCGGGTCTGGCCCAGTGCGGTGCGGATCTCGGCCAGCGCCAGCAGGTTGTAGGCCACGAGGTAGTACGTCGGGCCGTGGTTCGCGATGCGCATTTCGAGCGCCTCGGAGCAGCGATCCCGCGCCGCGGCGTACTCGCCCTGCAGCTTGAGCACCAGGCCGAGGTTGTAGAGCGTGGTCGCGGTCCGCGGATGGCCGGGACGCAGCACACTGCGGAAGATCTCGAGCGCGCGCTCGTAGTCCGCGCGCGAACGCTCGAACTCGGCTGCGCCCTGCAATACGACTGCCTGACGCATGAGGCGCCAGCCGACGTCCTTGTGGTCGGGGGGGAGCGCGCGATCCTGGATCGCCTTGGCCTGCGCGAAGATCGCGAGCGCCGGAGGAAGTTCCTGATGCTCGTCGTACTCGAGATTGGCCAGGGCGATCAGCGCCATGGCGACTTCGGGCGCGTTCTCGCCCAGCACCCGCCTGCGGATCGCCAGCGCCTCCTCGAGCGGCGGACGCACCTCGCTCGGCTCCTGGCGGGCGAAACGCAACATCGCCAGACTCGCCAGCGCATCCGCGAGACGCCGGTCGTCGTGGGGGAGCAACTCGCGCTCCAGCGCGACGGCGCGTTCGCAGAGCTCGAGCGTCGCCGGAGCGCCGACCTCGTCGCCGAACCGCAGCGTCTCCCCGAGAAGTGCGAGCGCCTCCGCCGCCTCGATCGAGTGCTCGCCGTGCGCGCTCACCGCCCGCGCGAGCTGCGCGCGCGCCGCGGCCTCGCCCTGCGCGATGCGGCCGTCGTCGAGCAGGCTGCGCGCATCCTGCGACGGGGCCTGCCCGGGCGAAGCGCAGGCTGCGACGAGGACGAGGAGGAAGCTTCCTCGAGGGTTCACGATCCACTCCCCGGCGGGAAGGCCGGCGACGGCTCTAGAGGGTAGCGATCCCCTCGGAACGCAGCGGAAAAACCGGATCCGGCGCGCGCTACTTGACCACGCGCACGTCGACCACGATCTCCTGCGAGCCCGTGATGCCGCCGCGCTTGCCGCTGACCTTGGCGAGCTCCCAGTTGAACTGCTGGTCCGCGCCGCCCTTCGAGACGCCGGCCTGCGCCTTCGAGAGCGCGTCGGCCAGCGCGGCCTGCAGGTTGCCGTCGGCGGACTTGCCGCTGTAGAGGTTGGGGTCGACGGCGGTGCGCGTGGGCGCAGGGGCCGGGCCGGGCTTCTGGGTCTGGGCTGCGGCGGCGAGTGCGAGCGGGACGAGCAGGGCGAGGAGGGCGAACTTCATGGACGAAGCCTTTCGGGAAGGGATTCGGGGAGAGCGAGTACCTCCCCATGATAGGGGAGTCCGGTCCGCAAGCGCTCGAGGAGTCGCTCGGGATCCGCCTCGCGCAGCCATTCACCTCGCTGTCCGCCGAGCAGCTCGCCGGCCGTCCAGAACTGCAACAGCTGCTTCACGCGTCCCGCGGCGCCGCTCGCGCGGCACGTGCCCGACGCGCCCAGCGCCTCGGCGTACTCGAGCAGGAAGCGCGCCGCGTCCGCAGCCTCGACACGCGTGCCGCTGAAGATCCACGGATCGCCGAGCGCGGCGCGGCCGACCATCGCGTAGCGGCAGCCGGTCTCGCGCCGCAGGCGCTCGAGGTCGGCGTGCACGCGCACGCCGCCGTTGCCGCAGACCGGGATCGAGACGCTGGCCGCCGCGCGCGCGAGCCGGCTCCAGTCGACCACTTCCTGGTAGCCCTCCGCGCGCGTGCGGCAGTGCACGGTCAGCATCGACGCGCCGCCCGCCTCGGCCGCGCGCGCGAGCTCCTCGAGCAACGCATCGTCCTCGTAGCCGGCGCGGATCTTGGCCGTCACCGGCCGGTCGGTCACGGCCTCGGCGCAGGCGCGCACGAGCTCCTCGACCTGGCGCGGGTCCTTGAGCAGCGCGGAGCCGGCGCAGGTGCGCAGCGCGCCCTTGGCCGGGCAGCCGAAGTTGAGGTCGACCAGCGGCGCGCCGACTTCCGCGGCGCGGCGCGCGCTCTCGGCCATCAGCCCGGGATCCGAGCCCATCAGCTGCAGGCCGACCGGCGCCGGCCAGCGCCGCGGCCCGAGGTGCTCGCGCAGCGCGCGACGCGGCAGCGGCACCTGGACCACGCGCGCGAACTCGGTGAACGCGCCGCCCAGCGCCGTGGGCGGATTGCGCGCCAGCACGAGGTCGCGGAAGCACGGCTCCGTGACGCCCTCCATCGGCGCCAGGAGGTTCGGGGCCGTGAAGGGCAGCGCGCGGACCATCGCAGGAGTCTAGCGCAGTGCGCTCGCGCGGGCCGGCCGGTTAGCATGCTGCGCCGATGCACGTGCGCTGGATCCTCGTCCTGCCCCTGGCCGCGCTTGCGATCGCCGCGGCCCTGCTGCTGCGGCCCGGCGCGCCTGCGCCGGTCGTCGAGCCGCTGGCGCCGCCGGCGCCCGAGGAGTCGCGCGCGGCCGAGTCCGAGGAGCTCGAGCTCGACGGGGACGTGGTCAGCGCGCGCGAGGCGAGTCTGGTCGAGGGTTCCAACGCGGCGCTCGAGCCGCAGGTCGAGGCGCAGAGCCCGCCGGTGGCGCTGCACGGGACGCTGCTCGACCTGAACACGCGCCTGCCGCTGCCCGAATTCGAGCTCGAGTTCGAGGTCGTCGGCGCGGGCGACGGGCTGCACGGGCGCGTCTCGGCGCGCACGGACGACAAGGGTCGCTTCGAATGCGCCGCACCGATCCTCATCGCGCGCTGCCTGGTGCGCTACGTCGATCGTCCGGGCCACCGGCGCCCGCCGCCCGAGGCGACGATCGAGCTCGAGGACGTGCGCAAGGGCGAACTGGCGCTGGCGGTCGCCTGGGGGCCGACGTACTCGCTCGCGTTCGCACCCAAGGAGCGCATCGAGCCCGCGAACGTCGAGCTGCGCCTGCGCAGCGCCGGCGGGCGTGGCCGCAACGCGAACGCGACCGAGTGGGAACCCGTGCACGCCGGAGCGCCGCCCTGGGTGCGCTTCCAGCCGATCGACCGGAACGGGCCCGCGATCGAGAAGCTCGCCGCGCGCACGCACGACGGCCTGTGGGCCGGCGAGGCCGATGCGAGCACGACCAGCGGCATCGCGCCCGGAGTGACGCTCGTGGCCTTCGAGGAGCGCGCGGTGCTCGACGGCAGCGTATGCGACGAGGCCAGGCTGCCGCTGGCCGACGTCGACGTCGTGCTCGAGGCCAAGGACGCGAGAGAGCAGCCGCTGAAGCGCACGGCGCGCACCGGCACGGACGGGCACTTCCGCTTCGAGCAGCTGCCGGCCTGCATGGGCCAGCTGCGCGCGGTCTCGCTGCGCCACGCGACCTGGGTGCAGGGCGTGACCTTGCTCGCCGGCCAGGAGCAGAAGCTGCCGATCGTGCTCTCCCCGCTGGCCATCGCGGGCGAGATCGGCGTGCGCGTCGAGAGCGAGAGCGGACGCTACGCGCCGCCCTTCACGCTGGTGCTGACGCTCGAGAACGACGTCGCGGCCGAGGCCGGCGGCGAGCGCTACGCGCGGCGGATGCGCGCGCAGTGGAGCGAGGATGCCGGGCGCGAGGTCGCGCGCTTCCGCTTCCCCGACCTGCCCAAGCAGTCCTTCCGCCTGCAGGTGCAGAAGGACGACTTCTTCGCCTGGGACCCGCCGCTGCTCACGCTGCAGCCGCCCGCGGAGAACGCGCGCATCCTGATCCGCGACGGCATCCCGAACGCGAGCCTGTGCTTCCGCGCCAAGGACGCGCAGACCGGCGAACCGATCGAGGGCTTCGAGTTGACGCTCGAGTTCCCGGGCTCGCGCAGCGGGCCGCGGCGCATGGGCGCGCGCTCGGACCAGGCCTTCCTGGAGCACCTGCCGCTCGAGCGCAAGCTCGCCTGGCGCGTCGAGGCGGCCGGGCACGTGCTGGCGCTGGGCGATCTTTCGGCCTTCGAGATCGTCGAACCGCGCGCGGACGGCGAGCTGCGCGTGTGCGAGCTGGCGCTCAAACCGGGCTGGAGCGAGGCCTACCGTTTCGTCGATTCGCGCAGCCGCAAGCCGCTCGAGGGCGTGCAGGTGCTGCTCGACGGCCGCGATTCGGGCACGAGCGGCGCGAACGGGCGCGTGCTCGTGCGTGCGCCGATGCCGCCCGGGCGCGTCGAGTACAAGTGCGAGGCGCTCTCGATCACGCCGCGGCCGCTGCACACGGAGAAGCGCACGGGCTGCGTGGCGGACGTGCTGGTCGCGCCGGCCAAGCCGCAGAAGGGCAAGCGCTAGGACATGGAAGGATTCCTGAAGCTCACGCGCGAGCCGGGCGCCTGGAAGCGCTTCGACTCGATCCACATCAGCGAGGCGGCCGAGCGCCTGCGCGGCGTCGTGCGCCGCACGCCCTTGCAGCCCTTCGACAGCGGCGACGCGCGCGTCGAGCTGCGCCTCAAGCTCGAGAACCGCCAGGAGACGGGGGCCTTCAAGGCGCGCGGCGCCTGGAACCAGATCGCGCAGCTCGACGACGCGCAACGCAAGGCCGGCGTCGTCTGCGCCAGCTCCGGCAACCACGGCAAGGCGCTGGCCTGGGCCGCGCAGCGCGCCGGCGTGCGCGCGACGATCGTCATGCCGGCCAACGCCTACGCGAACAAGGTGCAGGCCTGCCGCGACTTCGGCGCCGAGGTCGTGCTGCTGCCCACGCGCGAGGAGGCCGAGCGCGAGGTCGAGCGCCGCGTGCAGTCGGGCGCGATCCTGGTGCATCCCTACGACGCCGCGCGCACGCTCGAGGGCGCCGGCACGGTCGGGCTCGAGATCGCGCAGGACTGGCCCGAGGTCGAGGCGGTCGTGATCCCGGTCGGCGGCGGGGGACTGGTCGCGGGCAGCGCGCTGGCGCTGCGGCGCGAGCTGGGCGAGCGCGTGCAGATCTACGGCGCCGAGCCCGAGGGCGCGGCCACGTTGACGCGCGGCCTCGAGCGCGGCGCGCCGGTCAAGGTCGAGCCCATCACCAGCAAGGTCCAGGGCCTGACACCGCTCTACTGCGGCCAGATCAACATCGACATCGCGCGCGCCACGCTCGACGGCGTCTTCGCGCTGTCCGACGAGCGCATCCTCGCGGCGCAGCGGCGCCTCGTCCGTGCCGGCGAGACGGTCGAGCCCGCGGGGGCGGCGGCCTGCGCCCCGGTCTTCACGGGCATGCTGCTCGTTTCCGCCAGGGGCCTGCGCGTCGCCGCGGTCGTCTCGGGCGGGAACGCCGATCCGGCCCAGTTGCAAGGCCAAACGTGAAGCGCGTCGTGCTGATGCGGCCCAGCGGACCGCGCAACGTGGGCATGGTGGCGCGCACGTGCCTGAACTTCGGGCCCTGCGAGCTGCGCATCGTCGCGCCCGAACGGCGCTCGCTGCTGGTGCACCCCGACTTCGAGCAGATGGCGCACGGCGTGCGGGAGATCGAGGAACTGTGCGTGATCGTGCCCGACCTGAAGACGGCGCTCGAGGGCTGCACGCAGGCGGTGGGCTTCACCGGCCGCACGCACGACGACCGCCTGCGCGTCGACTGGCGCGAGTACCAGGCGCAGCTCAGCGAGCGCGCCAACGACGCGCAAGAGCGCGTGGCGCTGGTCTTCGGCAACGAGGCCATGGGCCTCGAGAAGCAGGACGCCGCGCTGTGCCACGAGCTGGTGCACATCCGCACCGCCAAGGTGCACACCTCGCTCAACCTGGCGATGGCGGTCGGGGTCGTGCTCTCGGACCTCTACTCCGACACGGGCCACCGCCCGCGCGAGCGCGGCTTCCGCCCGATCCGCGCCGAGGCGCGCGAGTACCTGAAAGCCAACCTGAAGCACGTCTTCGCCGACAAGGTCGCGCGCACGGCCTCGGCCCGGCGCGACATCCTGAGCTCGATCGAGCGCGTGTTCTCGCGCGCGCAGATCGAGGACCGCGACGCGCGCGCCTGGCACCTGATGCTGCGCGCGCTGGGAAGCACGCTCACGCCAAAGGACATCGGCCTGCCTTCCGCCGAGCCCCGCGCGCGGCACAAGCTGCTCTCCGAGCGTGCGCGCAAGCGCGAAGGGCAGGACGGCTAGCCCGAGTTTCGCCGCGGCCGCTGCTTCGCGGAGACGGAGCGGATGATCAGCTGGTGCGCGCCCTCCCGATCCAGCGGCACCTTGGCGCGCTCGAGCGCCGCCTGCATCAACGCGCGGACCTCGGGCCGATCGAGGGTCGCCGCGGACTCGAGCCGGATGTTGCGCACGAGGTTGCCGCTGCCGCGCAGGATCTTCTGCGGGTCAGGCAGGCCCTTGCCCTGCAGGAAGCACAGGCTCACGCCCTTCGCTTGCGCGGCGAGCGAGAAAATCGCGTCCGACGGCCGCTCGTTCGGCCCGTAGCCGATGACGAAGAAGTTGTAGTTGTCGTAGACGAACTCGATCGCGCGCGGGAGCCGCGCGCGCATACGCTTGCGCGCGGCGCGGATCCGCGCGGCGACCTCGGGCGTGAACTTCGCGATGAATCCGGCGAGCTGCTTCTCGGGTGTGGGCGATTTCGTGGGCATGCGGGCGGGATCCTACTCCGGTAGAGTAGGCGCCCCAAACCATGGCCGAAGACAAGCCCCAGAAGAAGATCAAGCTCGAGAGCGTCTGGCGCGAGGCGCGCGAGCTCGTCGCGGTGCACAAGAAGCGCCTTTCGATCGGGCTCGTTCTCATGCTCGTGTCGCGCTTGGCGGGCATGGTGTTGCCTGCAAGCTCCGGCACGCTGATCGACAAGGTGATCGGCCAGCACCGAGTCGAGCTGCTGGGCCCGCTCGCGCTCGCGATCGGCCTTGCGACGCTGGTCCAGGCGGTGACGGGCTACGCGCTTGCGCAGATTCTGGGCGTCGCGGCGCAAAAGGCGATCAACGACGTACGCAAGTCGATCCACGAGCACCTGCTGCACCTGCCGGTGAGCCATTTCAATTCGACGCAGTCGGGGGTCCTGATCTCGCGGGTGATGAATGACGCCGAGGGCCTGCGCAACCTCGTTGGCACGGGCATCGTGCAGCTGGTCGGCGGCTCCGTGACGGCGGTTCTCGGGTTCGGCGTGCTGCTCTACCTCAACTGGAAGCTGACGCTGGTCGTGCTGCTGGTGCTGGTGGTCTTCGGTGTGGTGATCTCGATCGCATTCCGCAAGCTGCGGCCGCTCTTTCGCGAGCGCGGCAAGATCCAGGGCGAAGTCACCGGGCGACTGGGACAGACCCTCGGCGGAATCCGCGAGGTCAAGGCGTACACCGCCGAGCCGTCCGAGCAGAAGAGCTTCACCGATGGCGTCGACAAGCTGTTCGACAACATCCGCCGTTCGATGACTGGAGTCTCGGCGACGACGGCGATCTCGACCGCGATCGTCGGCGTCGTCGGAGTGGTGATGACGCTGCTCGGCGGCCACGCGGTGCTCGGCGGCGAGATGACGCTCGGCGGCCTGATCATGTACCTCTCGTTCATCACGGTGGTCGTCGGCCCGGTGGTCAACATCGCCTCGATCGGCACGCAGATCAGCGAGGCCTTCGCCGGCATGGACCGCCTGCGCGAGCTGCGTCAGGTCGCGCGCGAGGACGCCGAGGACCCCGCGCTCGCGCCCTGCCAGGAGCTGCGCGGCGAGATCCGTTTCGAGGACGTCTCCTTCGCCTACGACCCCGGCAAGCTCGTGCTCGAGAACATCAGCTTTCGCGCGCCGGCCGGTTCGACCACGGCGCTGGTGGGCACGAGCGGCGGCGGCAAGAGCACGCTCGCGGGCCTGGTGCTGGCCTTCTATCGGCCGCTCAGCGGGCGCATCCAGGTCGATGGTCGCGATCTCGCGAGCCTGCGTCTGCGCGACTACCGCTCGCACCTCGGCGTCGTCTTGCAGGACAACTTCCTCTTCGACGGCACGATCGCCGAGAACGTGCTCTTCTCGCGACCCGAGGCGAGCCGCGCCGAGGTCGAGGCCGTCTGCCGCGCCGCGCACTGCGAGGAGTTCGTGGCGCGTTTCGAGAAGGGCTACGACACGATCGTGGGCGAGCGCGGCGTCAAGCTCTCCGGCGGCCAGCGCCAGCGCGTGGCGATCGCGCGCGCGCTGCTGGCCGACCCGCGCATCCTGGTGCTCGACGAGGCGACCTCGATGCTCGACAGCGAGAGCGAGGCGCTGATCCAGGAGGGCCTGCAGAAGCTGCGCCAGAGCCGCACGACCTTCGTCATCGCGCACCGCCTCTCGACGATCCGCAGCGCGGACCAGATCCTGGTGGTCGAGAAGGGCCGCATCGCCGAGCGCGGGACGCACGCGGAACTTCTCGAGCTCGGCGGCCGCTACAAGGAGCTCTACCTGCGCCAGCACAGCTACGAACAGAACCGCTTCGTCAACCCGGGCGAAGACTACGCGCCGCTTCAAGCGCGTTGAGAGCCCGTAATTCGTCGGCGTCGCGCACGCGGAATGACGCAATCGTCAGCGCACTGAGCGCACACACTCGCTGCGCAGCTGAGTAGTCTGGGCGCACCAACCCGGGTGCGATCCGCTTCTCGCCGGGTCTCCCGCGAGCATCGGCAGCACCCGCTTTTCCCAAGGAGGACTCTCATGTCGCAAGCTCCGTGGACGTTGTTCCTCGTCTCGGTTCCGGCGCTCTCGCCAGCCGCGCAATCCGCCGTGACCGACCGCTGCACGTTGCAGATCGGCGGCCCGCAATCACAGACCCGCTGCGAGATCGACAGCAGTTTGGGCTCCTGTGCGATCGGGCCCAAGTCCGACAGCAGCCTGACGGGCGCTGTCGAGCTCGTGCTGCGCTCCGGCGAGCTCCCGGTCAGCGGCGGCCAACTCGATGGCGGCCACTGCCGCGGATCGTCCGGTCTCGTGGGGCTCGTCCCCGCCCAAGTCCCCGGTCTTCCACCCGCGCTGCTGCTTCATCTCGGCTCGCTTGCCTTCGCGCCGCACTCGCGCTCATTCGCTTGCGATGCGGACGGCTGGTTCCTGGCGGAAACTGGCGGGGAGGTCGTCGGCGGCAGTCTCGACGTGAGTGTTGCCGGCGGGGACTTCGTCTCCGTCCCGATCGTCGGCCTGCTCGCGGACCGTTCGCGCTCCCACGGACGCCTGTGGATCGACGGAACAGGGATCCACGTACTGTGTGCCATCGAGAACACGATCCACGTCCATGTGCCCGAGGTCGATCTCGACCTGCGGATCTCCGTTCGCAACGTGATCCGGGGCGACATGGACCTCCCGGTCCCGACGCGTTTCTGCCCGGTGCGGTCGAGTGCGATCCACCATTCCGTGCGCAGCGCCGTCGGCGTGGCCGTGCGCTTCTCGCCCAGCGAGGAACCGCTGCTCGTGATGCACGGGACGCCGCGCAACTCGCGCGCGCTCGTCCCCGAGGGTTTCGGCCCGCTCTCGGTACGCGAGGACTCGAATATCCGGGAGTCGGACGCTTCGGAGCGCGCCGCCCAGGGCTCGGCTGGTTCACGCTGGTACTTCCAGTTCGCCTACCGCGAGGTGTTCGCCGACGATCTCTTCCAGGGCGGCTCGCCTGGCACCGTGGTCGACAGCGCTTCTTGACGACGAAGCAAGCCGTCCGGCGCGGGTCCCGCCAGCGCGGGGCCCGCGTCTCTTTCCGGGCCTGCGATCGGCGCGCGCACGCTTGCAGTGCCGCGCGCGCCGGAGGATCATGCGCGCGCATGGTCCGCCTCGACCGCATCTACACCAAGTCCGGCGACGACGGCACGACCTCGCTCGGCGACGGCAAGCGCGTGCCCAAGCACCACCTGCGCGTCGAGGCCTACGGCACCGTCGACGAGCTCTCCTCCGTGCTCGGCCTGGTGATCGCGCAGGGAATCGCCGAGCCGCTCGCGGGCGAACTGCGCGCGATCCAGAACGACCTCTTCGACGTCGGCGCCGATTTGTGCGTGCCGGGCGAAGCGGGCGAGCGCCTGCGCCTGACGCCGGTCTACACCGAGAAGATCGAGAAGCTGATCGACCGCGAGAACGCGAAGCTCGCGCCGCTGAAGAGCTTCATCCTGCCCGGCGGCCGCGAGCTCGCGGCCTGGATGCACGTCGCGCGCAACGTCTGCCGCAGGGCGGAACGGCTGGTGAGCGAGCTCGGCGCGCGCGACGAAGAGAAGGGGCGCGTCAATCCCGAGGTGCTGAAGTACTTGAATCGCCTCAGCGACCTGCTCTTCGTGCTCGCGCGCGTGCTGAACGACGAAGGCAAGGCCGACGTGCTCTGGAAGCCGGGCGAGCGGCGCGGCTAGCGTCTACTTGTTGCGCGTCGCCGTGAACACGCCGTTGGGCTGGATGAACTCGCAGCTCCCGACCTTCCCCGAGTCGCTCTGGAAGCGCACGCGGTAGCCGTTCAGCCCCTTCAGTTCGAACGTGTCGTGACGCCTGGGCACGAGCGTGTACGTGGGCTGGCCGGGAACGCTCAGCGTGAGCACGTCGCCTTGCAGCACCAGCGTGCAGGTCATGGACTCGAGCGTGTACTGGCCCTCGAAGCGCGCAAGGTACTTCGGATCGCGCAGCTCGACGTCGCTGCGGCGCCTGAACACCTGGTCGTCGATCGTCGGCTCGACCGCGACGCGCAGGGCTTCGATCTCGCCGTCCATCCCGGTGACGAACATGACCTTCTGGTCCTCGAAGGTGTGGTCGGTCTCGTCGCGCGTCACGTTGAAGACGTCATAGTGCCAGTGCTCGAGCGGTCCGGGGATGCCGTTGTACTCGAGCTTCAGCTTGTCGCCGGTGAGCGCGACGGTGATCACGCCGTAGCCGGGGTGCTCGTACTCGCCGGCGAAGTCGCCCAGGGGATGCGAAGGAGTCGTGCCGCTCTTGCGCTCGCCCTTCTTCTTCGCCTCGGCTTCCTTGCCCGTGGCCTTCGCCGCGTCGCGGCGCGTCAGGGCCTGCTTGCTCCAGTCCTTCGGTTCGAGCTTCAGCAGGCGATCGCTCGCGTGCTGGACGATCAGAGTCGGCAGCGCCGCGCCGTCCATGTTCGTCAACACGACGAAGCCCAGGTCGTCCTGCGGCAGGAGCGCCACGAGCGCCGAGAATCCGTCGATGTTGCCGCCGTGGTGCACGCGCAGGTGGCCGCGGTAGTCGTCGACGAACCAGGCCAGCGCATAGCCGACCGGCACGACCTCGGGTGTCTCGGGCGAGACCGTGCCAAGGTTCATGCGCGGCGTGTGGATGTCGTCGAGCGTCGGCTTCTGGATCAGGCGCTTGCCGCCGAAGCTGCCGTCGCCGAGCTGCAGCGCGACCCAGTTCGCCATCTCGTTCGCGCTCGAGTTGATCGCGCCGGCCGGCCCGATGTTCGTGATGTCGCGGAACTTCATGTGGTTCAGCTTGTCGTCGAGCATCTCGTAGGGCTCGGCGAAGTCCGCGTCCTTCTTCGAATCGAGGACGGAGAAGTTGCTGCGCTTCATCCCCAGCGGATCGAAGACGCGCGCCTTGACCAGCTGCTCCCAGGTCTTGCCGGTGATGCGCTCGGCCAGGTAGCCGGCCGTCATCAGCATCAGGTTGTTGTACTGGAACTCGGCGCGGAAGTCCTTGCTCTCGGGCAGGTAGGGCAGGCGCGCGACCATCTCGGCGCGCGTGAGCTTCGAGTTGTACCAGAGCAGGTCGTGGCGCGGCAGGCCGCTCTTGTGCGTCACCAGGTCGCGCGGCGTCATGCGCTCGCTGGCGAACGGATCGTGCATGCGGAACTCGGGCAGCCAGGTGCGCACCGGCTTGTCCCACTCGAGCTTGCCCTCGTCGACCAGGGTGCCCAGCACGAACGTCGTGAAGGCCTTCGACGACGAGCCGATGGCGAAGAGCGTGTCCGCCGTCGCCGGCTTCTTCGAGTCGACGTCGCGCAGGCCGCAGCCCTTGGCGAAGATCACCTTGCCGTGCTGCACGATCGCGACCGAGCAGCCGGGGACCTTCCAGGCCTCGCGCGCCTCGTCGATCCACTTGTCGAAGCCGTCGAGGGCCGCGAGCGCCTGCTTCTCGGCCGAGGCCGAGCGTGCCATCGAGAAGTGCAGCGTCGCGGGTCCCTGCGTGAAATCTCCGGCGATCGTCGTCCCGTCGCTCGCGAGCTTGCCCTTGAAGCTCGGCTCACCCGGGATGTCCGCGATGGCGAAGTCGACCTCGTCGCCCTTCACCAGCAGCTTCTCGAGCGGCAGGTCGCGCGCCCCTTGCGCGGGGATGCTGATCGTGCCCGACCAGACGCCGCCCTTGGACGCGAGCTCGACCTCGATGGCGAGTGTCTCGCCTGGCGTGTCGATTGCCCCGCTCCAGTGGCCCGCCGGACCTTCGCCGGACGCGCGGGCAGCGGCCGCAGGAAGACTCGCGAGAACGAGGACCAACGCCAGGGACGACGAAACGATTCGGGTCGAGAGTCTGACCATGGGGGGGGCTGGTGGGGAGCGGAAGTGGTCTCGAGAGTCGTGAGCGGCGAGTACGCCGCGCGTGCGTTTTCGTTTCCGTGATCGACGAGTCGGATGCCAGGCGAGCTAGTGCTTCTCCTCCGCCCCCGGCGGTCCCGGCGGCGGCCGGGGCTTGGGCGGGTTCGCCGCGATCGCGCGCACGGCACCGTCGAGGTCGTGCGTGGCCATGCGCGCGAACGCTTCCTTGCCCTTCTCGTATCCCAGCGCGCCCAGCGCGCGCACGGCCTCGTGGCGCAGCGGTGCGAAGGGATGCTCGAGCAATTTCGCGATGGCGTCGCACTGTTCGACGCGCCCGAGCTGGCCCGCGGCCCACACCGCGGCGCAGGCGGCCCACGGATCCTCGTCGTCGATCCCGCGCCAGGTCTCGTAGCGCGGCTCGACCTGCATCGACTGGATCGCCTTGGTGAGGTGGTAGCGCGTCTCGGCGCGCCAGCGCGGGTCGGCCGAGACGAGCTTGGTGGCGAGCTCGTCGGCGTCCTGGATCATCTGCTGGCCGAGCATGGGCAGGTGCGGCCGCACGGCGTTGACCATGCGGTGCGCGAAGTCGGTCGGGTCGTAGAAGGTGGCCGTGCTCGCGTCCCAGCGGTAGAGCGTCTTGCCCAGCCTGACCAGCGCTGCCGTTGACGCGCACCTCGCCCTGCTCGACGACGCCCTGGCGCGTGGGGCCGTCGAAGCGCGTGAGCTCCTCGGCCTCGTAGCTGCCGAGCTCGCCGTTGCGCTTGACCGTCAGGAAGAGCCCGTCGCGCTCGTCGCGCAGGGGATTGGCGAGCAGCGCCGCCCAGGTCTCGTCGGAGCTCGGTGCGGGCGAGGCGAGCAGCGCCTGGATCTGCTTCTCGAAGCTCGCGCGCTCGGCTGCGTAGGCCTCGCCGGTCGCCGGGCCTGCGAAGCCCTGGTGCAGCGCGGCGATCGTGCCGTCGCGGTTGATGAAGAGCGCGGTGGGGAAGGCCTTGATCTCGCCCAGCACGGGGAAGGCCTTGGCCGGCTCGCCCTTGCCCGCGCTGCCGCCGAGCAGCACGCGGAAGCTCGCGCCGTGGCGCGTGGCCATGCGCCGCGCCTGCAGCGCGTCGCGCTGGATGTCGCCGGAGTACTCGAAGCACAGCTCGGTGATCGCGAGGCCCTTGGGGCCGAACTCGGCGTCGAGCTCGGTCAGCAGCTGCAGCTCGTCGTGGCAGTTCGGGCACCACGAGCCGCCGATCGAGAGGATCATCGGGTGTCCGTCGAAGAGCGGCTCGGCCAGTGCGCGCTCGATGCCGTCGGTGTCGGAGAAGGCGAGCTGCGCGAGCGGGAAGCGCGCGGCGACGGGCTCGGGCTCGAAGCCGGACAGGTCGGCGGCGCTCGGCTGGGCCGTCTTCCACGTGCCGGTGCTCCCGCCCATTCGACAGGTGCCGGCGAAGCCCTCGGCGCTCTTCTGGCCCTCGAAGCGGAAGGCGAAGTAAGCCGTCGAACTCCGAGAGCTGCAGCTGCGTGCCGTCGAAGCTGCCCGCGAGGTAGCGCAGGTCGCCGGTGGGGGTCAGCACGGTGCCGGCCGTCTGTCCCGCGCCGCCCGGCCGGAGCACGAGCCGGCCGCGCGTCTCGCTCCGCGCCGCTGCGGATCAGGATCCCGGTGCTGAGCGTCACGGTCGCGGGATTCGCGGGCTTCGGAAAGCGCGGGAGCTCGCCCGCCTGCGCGCGGAACTCGAGCGTGGTCCACTGCTCCTTGCCGCTGCGCTTCTTCCACTCTCCGCTGAGCGACTTGCCGTCGTCCGCGATCCTGGCCGTGATGCGCGAGTCGTAGTGGGGGAAGCTGAGCACGAGGTCGGAGCCGTGCCAGATGACCTCGGGCACCGCGATGTGCTCTTCGCCGTTCTGGACCTCGGCGCCCAGCGTGCCGTTCTTCATCGCCAGCACGAGGTCGAAGGGCACCTCGGAGTCGGCCGGCCCGAGCGCCGCGCGCCAGTGGCCGAGGGCGGGGTCGCCGGCGAGGAGCAGGGAGAGGAGGCAGAGCTGCAGCATGCACCAGAGGCTACGCGCGAATCGTCGCGCGCGCTAATCTCGCTCGCGCATGGATGCCTGTGCGCGGCGCGTGTTCGTCTCCGGGGAGGTGCAGGGCGTCGGTTTCCGGCACTACACCAAGCTGCGCGCGCGCGAACTCGGCCTCGCGGGCTGGGTGCAGAATCTGCCCGACGGGCGCGTGGAGGTCTGGGTCGAGGGGCCCGAGCCGATCGTCGAGGAGCTGGTCGACTGGCTGCGCATCGGGCCGCCGAGCGCGCGCGTGCGAGAGCTCGAAACGCGCGAGGTGCAACCGGCAGCGCTCGAGCGCTTCGACGTGCGAAGGTGAACACCGAACACCGAACAATCCAGCCCGCCTGGGTTTTTCGCATTGGCCTGCCCAACGCGGCTGCGTCGCCGATCGCGAAAAACCCAGGCGGGCTGGGTTGTTCGGTGTCGCGGTGTTGAGCCTCGCGCCCGGATGGGGGACAAGAAAAGGGGGCGGCCCCCCCAAAGGACCGCCCCACACACTTGGTCCCGCCCCCAGAGTGCCTGGGCGGGACCCCCCAGTCGGGCTCTCTAGAACTCGTACCCGACCACGAACAGTGCCTGCATCGCCGGAGAATCCGGACCCATGCCGACGAGCGGCGCGAAGTCCATGTGGATGTGCGTCGTCGGGCGGTATTGCAGGCTCGGCCCGAGCAGGAACACCTTTTCGTAATCACCGCGCGTGGCGCTGGTATCGATGTATTCGATCTTGAGCTCGGCCCCGAGCGAGAGCCGCCGGTCGTCGAGCGTCTTCGAGAGGCCGGCCGTGAAGCCGTAGTCGTTCTCGCCCGTGCCGCCGAGCTCGCGCTCGAGGTAGAAGTTCGTGCCCCAGTGCCAGGAGGAGCTGAGCTCGTCGCCGAAGAGCAGCTTCCACTCGGCCACGTCGACCTCCGCGTCGCGGCTCTTGTACTCGCCGTAGAGCGTCGGGTTGCCCCAGAGCTTGCCCCAGTCGGCCAGCGCGTAGCGCAGCTCGAAGGCGTTCTCGTTCTTCATCTCGCCCGTCGAGCCCTCCTTGTTCTGGTTGAGGTACAGGTCCATCTGCCAGCGGCCGGGCAGGCCGAGCTCGAACTCGTACTGCGTGCGCACGTCCGCCGGGCCGCCGTGGCGCGGGATCGTGGGGCGCACCCAGTACTCGAAGGAGAACGTGCCCGGAGGCCGGACGTAGACGCGCGTGAACGGGAAGCGCCGGTGCGCGGTCCACTCGGGCTGGCCGTAGGGACCGATGCGGTCCTCCTCGCGCAAGTCGGAGACCTGCTGCGAGGTGACGACCGTCTCCTCGGGCAGCTGCGTCGGATCCTGCGCAGGCTTCTGCTTGTCGGCGGGGTTCGCGATCTGCGCGGCGGCAGGCAGCGCGAGCAAGACCAGGCTCGCGGCGCTGCGGACGAAAGAGGGGGGGCTGAGCGGGATCATGGGCGCGGGAATCTACCCGGGATATCCCGCCTCGTTGTGCCCGTTCTGGCGCCTTCGCGTGCGTGCGCGAGCAGTCCCTGGCGCGTCAATCGCTTGCGTCGAAACGAAAAATAGAGCGCGAAAACCGTTGTCGATTTTCGCGCTTCGCGCGCTGCGCGAGTGCTTCGCGAAAGCAGGCGGGCCCGTGCCCCCTCCGGCACGAGCCCGCCCGTCGCGTTCGTTGCCCGGGATCAGCGCAGCTCGCGCTGCGGGGCGCGCTGCAGCTCTTCGCGCAGCGCCTGCATCTGCTCGCGCATCTCGTCCATCTGGCGGCGCATGTCGCCCAGCATCTTCTGCATCTCCTGGGCGTGCTCGGCGTCGGGCTCTGGCCGGATCGGGCAGGCCTCGGCGTGCGCAAGGCTCGCGCACGCGGAGCATTCGGGCCGGGCGTGCTGCTCCACCAGGCCTGGGGCGGCTCGGGCGCGGCCATTCCGCCCGGGGCAGGCGTGGCTTCGGGGGCGACGGCCACGGGAGGCTCAGGCTGGGGCGGCGGGACCTGCACGAACACGTCCGGATCGGACGGCGCCGCCGCGGTGGCGCGCGGGACCTTGATGGCCTTCCACTTGATCGGGTCCTTCCCCTGCGAGTCCCACGCGTGCGCGCGCCAGAGTTCGGACTGCTCCAGCGCCTGCTTCTGCATCTGCTCGGCCTGCTTGCGCATCTCCTGCGCCTGCTGGCGTGCCTGCTTGGCGTAGTCGCGCGCCTGCGTGCTCATGCGCTCGTGCATCTCGCGCACCTGCGCGCGTTCCTCCGCGGCCTTCTCGCGCGCCTCGGTGTGCCCCTGCGGCGCCCAGAGCTGGAACGGCTGCGGCGTCGTCCGTGCCTGCCCGTCGCGCTCGCGCAGCTGGGCCTCGAGCTCGCGCACGCGCTGCTCGAGCTCGCGCACGCGATCGTCCTGGCCCTGCTTCGTGGCCTGGCTGGCGAAGAGCCCGCTCAGGGTGGGAACGCTGAGCGTCTCCGTCGAGGCCATGCCACCGGCCAGGCCCTCGCTGCGCACGACGACCTGCTTGCCATTCTTGGCCTCGATGATCACGGTCGAACCCGGCTGGATGGTCAGCCTCTGGACCTTGCCGTCGAGCGCGAGGCTCTCGGCACGCCCGACGCCGCCGAGCTGCATCAGCCGGCCGAGCATCGCGTCCGACCCGCTGTTGCACGAGCCCGAGCCCTCGCAGTGCGCCTGGCAGTCCGGCTTCGCTTGCGCTTCCGGGCAGCCGCTGTCCTCGGCGTCGGCCGTGGCGATCTCGAACATCTCCGCGTCCGCGCCCGGCGCGTCGTCGGCCTCGTCGACGTCCATCTCCGCGGGTTCGTCCGCGTCCTCGCTCTCGGTGACGGCGGGAGTCGGTTCCTCGCCCTGGGTCGCGACCGGCGGCGTCTGGCCGACGCGCGGCAGGCCTTGCTGCTGGGCGTTGCAGGAATTCGCGCCGGGCAGTCCGAACGCGAGCATCAGGGTCAGGATCGAGGTCTGCATGGGTTCTCCTTGGAACTACGGGTCGGTGTTGGAATCGGGTTCGGTGGTGGCGGGGGGAGTGCGCACGAGCTCCATCAGGAGCGCGTAGGAAGCCTGCAGGTTCAGCAGCCGCAGACGCAGCTGCGCGAAGCGCTCGTGCCAGCGCGCGTCGAGTTCGCGCTCGTCGGCTTCGCTGGCGAGCCCGTCGAGCTCGTCGGCGAGCTGCTCGAATTGCGCGGCGAGGTCCGCCGGATCCGCGCTCGTCGTCTCTGCCGCGGGGGCGGGAGCAGGGCTGGCGACTTCGAACAGCGAATCGGAGCCGCTCACGCCCGCGAGCGGCGCGTCGGCGGCGCGCAGCGTGCGTGCGGCGGGCCCGGGCACCGCGGCCGCGGCGCTGCAGAGCGCGAGCGCCAGGAAGGCCACGCTCCAGGGCGCCGAGCGCAGCGGCAACGGCGCGCGGCGCTCCTCGAGCAGCCGCTCCACGCGCCGCGTCAGCCGCGCGCCGCGCGCGGCCATCGAGGGCACGGGCAGCGCGCGCCGGTTCGAGACGATCCAGCCGGCGACCTCGGTCAGGCAGCTCGCCAGCGAGAGCGCCCCGACGCCGCGCTCGATGGCCCAGCGGTCGGCCAGGAACTCGGCCTCGTCCTGCAGGCGCAGGCGCGCGAGGCGGTTGAGCGGCTGGAAGCAGAACAGTCCCTCGACCGCGCGCGCGGCGGAGATCCACAGCGGATCGCGCCGGCGGGCGTGCGCGAGCTCGTGCGCCAGCATCGCGCGGCGCTCGTCGGGGTCGAGCCCGACGGCGGCGCGTTCGGGCACGACGACGCGCATGCGCCACCAGCCCAGCGTCAGCGGCACCAGCACGTGCCGGCCGACGTACAGGCGCGCCGAGGCGAGCGCCGGATCGCCCGCGCGCAGCGCCTCGAACTCGGCGGTGAGCTCGCCGTGCGAGCAGGGCACGAGTCCGCGCACCGCGCGCCCCAGCGCCATCCACTCGCGCAGCCAGACGAAGGCGGCCCAGAGCACGCCCGCGGTCCAGAGCGCGCCCGCGACCAGCGGCCAGGGGATCTGCAGCGAGTGCACGGGCGCGGGGGCGGGCTGCGTCAGCCCGCGCACGACCTCGAGCACGGGCGCGGGGAGCGTCGCCGACAGGGCGGAGAGCTGCGGCGTCGCGTGCACCTCGGCCGGCAGGCGCCAGAACGAGAGCTCGCCGCCGCACTGCACGAGCGTCGAGCCGAGCGGCAGGAACAGCGCCAGCTTCCACAGCCGCTCGCGCGCGGGCCCGAGCGTGCGCTCGCGCGAGGCGTTGCGCCGCGACCAGAGCTCGAAGCCCCAGGCGGCGCCGCACAGGATCGTGGAGTGCGCGAGGTAGGTCGCGAGCCAGGGCACGAGCGGATGGCGCAGGAGTTCAGCGAGCACGGCGCTTCTCCTTGGAGCCTTGCTCCCGATGCGCTGAGCCTTGCTCGCGCTTGCCCTGCTCGGCGATCAGCTCGCGCAGGCGATCGACCTCGCCCGCGTCGATCTCGTGCTCCTCGAGCAGGTGGCTGACGAGTGCGGTCAGATCACCGGCGAAGAGCCGCTCGGCGAGCTCCGAGATCATCGAGCGCCGCACCTGCGATTCGCTGACCAGCGCGCGGTAGACGAACTGCCGGCCCTCGCTGCGGTGCGCGACGAGCTTGCGCTTCTCCATCTTCGTCAGCATCGTCGCGATCGTGGTCAGCGCGCGGTCGCGCTCGTCGCTGAGCGATTCGAGCACGTCGACCACGGTCGCTTCCTTCTTCTGCCAGAGCACGCGCA
Organism: uncultured Planctomycetota bacterium; assembly: GCA_963829015.1. Taxonomy (GTDB): domain Bacteria; phylum Planctomycetota; class UBA1135; order UBA1135; genus JADJLZ01. Next base: position 21,588 of record CAWHGR010000007.1, read on the forward strand.
GGATCGCGTGCTGCAGGTCGCCGAGCTTGTGGGATTCCGCCATGGCTTGTTTCCTCCGGATCGGCAGCATGTCTACTACCGCGGTAGTAGTTCGGCCAGGGCCGCCGACCTTTTTTCCACGGGTTTACGCACTGTCCCGGGCTGCCGCCGGTGGCGCGGCGAGCCCGGACCCGGTAGGAATGCCGTGCTCATGCACCTCCCGCGCGCCGCCGCGGGCGCCCTGCTGCTCGCCCTCTGCGCGGCCGGCTGCGCCCTGATCCCCGAGCACAGCGACGCGCCGCAGATGCGCGTGCGCGGGCCGATTCCCGAGCGCGTGCAGCAGCCGATCAAGCTCGGCACGCTCGGCTTCCGCCCGCGCCGGGCCGCGACGCAGGCCGCCGGCCGCACGAGCCTGGGCATCGAGAGCACCTACAGCAACATCTACCAGAACGGCAGCGGCCCCGGCGGGCAGGAAGTCGTGCTCGACGCCGAGACCTGGAACAACACGCTGATCACGACCTACGGCCTCTCCGAGCGCGCCGACCTCGAGCTCGACCTCAGCGTGCTCTACGCCAGCAACGGCTTCCTCGACAGCGTGATCGAGAGCTGGCACGGCTTCTGGGGCATGCCCGGCGGCGGCCGCGAAGAGCGCCCGCGCGACACCTACGAGATGCGCGTCGACACCGCCGGGCAGACGATCTACACGCTCGATCCCTACGAGTTCAGCCTGCTCGACACGCCGCTCGTCTTCACCGAGCGCCTGGTGGACGAGCAGGGCAGCACGCCGGCCGTCGCGCTGCGCGCGGGCGTCGACCTGCCGACCGGCTCGGAGGCGCGCGGTACCGGCAACGGCGGCTGGGACTGGGGTGTCGGCGTCCTGGCGGAGAAGAGCTGGGAGCGCTGGACGATGACCGGCGCGCTCGACTGGGTCGATGCCAAGCGGCCGAGCTCGTTCGTGAGCGCCGGCGTCGACGTCTACGACGGCTTCGACGTGCAGCTCGGACTCGGAGTACCGCTGGAACGACAAGCTCTCGCTCTTGACCGGCCTGATCCTCACGCCCCCGGTGACGCGCGACTTCACGATCAAGGAGCTCGACCGCGAGATGCTCGGCCTCGACATCGGCGCGGCCTGGGACACCGGGCCGGGTTCGCAGCTGCACGTGGGTTTCGAGGAGGACCTGATGGCCGCGTCGGGGCCGGACATCGTGTTCTTCGTGGGCTGGAAGGTTGGGCTCTAGTCCCAGCGCCACTGGACCGACGTCGGGATCATGCCCACGAAGAGCGGCTCGGTCGCTCCGGACTCCGGGTCGACGAGCGAAATGCCGCCGCGCCAAAACGGGGCCGCGCATGAACAAGCCCGAGTGCTCGCGGGGGAGGCGCTCGTCAGCCTCGGTCTGCCGAATGATCCAACCCTCCTTGCTCGCCGCGAGAGCCTCCGGGAGTGGACCCTGCACCCCAGTCCATGGCTCGGATGCATCCGCCGTGCCGACCTTCCAGCGCAGGAGTGTCGACTTGCAGATCCAGTCCGTGCCGTTCCGTTCCCGGTAGTATGGCTCGCGCGGATGGAAGATGAGCCAGTCTCCGTCCTCGGACACGAACGGATCTTCCCCGTGCGCCACTGGATGCAGGGGTTCCCCGGGCACGAGCGAGCACTGCACGATGTCTCCCGAAGGCACGACGAGGAAGATCGACTTCCCATCGGCAGCCCAGCACGGCCTGCCGAACCAGAGACCGTCGCGCAGCGCCGAGGCGCGTCCGCTCGCGACGTCGATCAGCGTCAGAACAAAGGGCGGGTTCCTGTTCGCGTTGACGCTTTCCTTGCGCGCAGCGAGCACGATCGTCGAGCCGTCGGGGGAAAGGGCAATCGAGGAGCCTTCGTCGCAACCTCGACCGTCGCGGAAGAGCGGCAGCCCCTCCAAGTCCTCGCCCGTGCGCACGATTCGACCGTCCGTCAGCAGCACGTAGGCGTCGTCCGTTCCGGGGATCGCGCACGCGTCGAGGATGGTCACGAACGGGAGGTAGTGCTCCACGATCCGCGCTTCGGGCAGGTGCACGATGTAGACGCGATTGCCATGGAACTCGTCGGCAACGGTGAGTGTCCCGTGGAGCTTCGTCACTCGGGCGCTCCACTCGACACCGCGGATCTCCGGCGGCGCCCAGCGAAATCCAGGCCCGCTCACCCCGGGAGAGAAGCACGACGGCAGCAGGACGGCAGCGAGCCCAACCGCTCTCGTCCCGCGCTTCATCGCGCGCCTACTTCAGCTCGACCTCGAGGCTGACATCCCGCGCCTTCTCGCCCTGCCAGGCCAAGGTGACCTTCGTCCCCTTGCCGCGCACGAGCCATCGCACGCGCAGATCCGCGCGCGGGCCGATGCCCTGCTCGCGCAGGAGCCTCGCCGGCTCGCGCTCGGCGAGCTCGATCCGCTCCGGGCGCCAGCGGTCCGTGCGGAATCCGCCCGCGAGCACCTCGACGTCCTTGCCCGCGATCGTGAACGCGTCCGGCTCGCCGATCTTCATCGCCGCGGCGCGGCCGGTGCGCGTGGGGATCACGTGCTGGTTGCGGAAGACCGCGTCGATCGCCTTCACGCCGTCGCCGATGTCGCTGACCTTGACCTCCTCGATCGAGACCTTGGGCATGGCCTTGGCGTGCTTGAGGCAGAAGAGCGCGTTGCGGTGCAGCATCTCCTCGACCAGGAAGCTGGGCGGCACGCGGCCGACGTCCTTGCGCCAGCCGCCGATCTCGATGTCGCCGTAGAAGGGGTGCTTGAAGGGGTGCCAGTTCACGTAGCCGGCGCCGAGCAGGAGGTTGTCGTCGAAGAAGTGGCGCTGCTTGTCGAAGCCCGCGCGGCCGCCCTCTTCCTGGCCTCGGTCTTGTCGGGGAAGTACTGGTCGGTGTTCCACATCTCGTTGGTGAAGGAGATGATGCCGAGGTCCTCGTAGGCCCAGGTGGTGAAGCCGCCGAAGACCGAGTAGAGGTCCTTCCAGATCACCATGTAGCGGTAGAAGGGCAGCATCTTCTCGCCGTCGCGGCCGAGCTCGTCGAAGGCCTGCAGGTCCTCGCGCGTCGTACTCGCCGAAGGCCTCGGCGCCCGGGCCGCGCAGGATCATGCCGCCGTTGTTGTGGAAGGACTGCAGCGCCGCGACGTTGGGGTGGTCGAAGAGGAAGCGCGGCGATCGCGCGCGTCTCGGGCCAGTAGAGCGGGTAGGGACCGGCGCCGTACTGCACGTAGTCGGGCTGCCACATCGCGGGCCAGGCGCGGTTCATGTCGTAGCCGCCCTTCTCGTCCTCGTTGATCTCGCCGTCGCCGTCGTTGTCGATGCCCTCCTCGCCGAGCAGGATCCAGTCGCCGCTTGATGCCCTTGTCGTTGGGCGGCACGAAGATCATCAGGCGCGGGTCGTCGGGGTCGAGGCGGAAGTTGCCCTGGCCGGGCACGTACTTGCGCATCTGCGTGATCTGACCGTCGCCGTCGAGGTCGTCGGCCGGGTCCTCGTCGAAGCGGCCGTCGCGGTCGTCGTCGTGCGGCTGGTAGCCGGTGCGCGAGCTGTGCGCGGTGTTCGCTTCCTCGAACCAGTGCGCGCGCCCGTCGGGGTTCTGCGAGGGCAGCAGGTAGAAGGTGCAGTCGTCGACGAGCGCCGCGGCGTCGGGCAGCAGTGCGTAGTTCTCGAGCAGGTACCAGGCCGTGTAGAGCACGGCCTCGCCGCCCTGCACCTCGTTGCCGTGCACGTTGCCGTCGATCCACATCGCCGGCTTGCTCGCGGTCGGCGCCCTTCTCGGCGTTGGTGAGCGTGTAGACGCGCATCTCGCGGCCCTCGACGCTGTGGCCGATCAGCTCGTGGTGCATCAGCTTCGGGTACGCCGCCTCGAGCTTGTCCATCCAGCCGAGCAGCTCGGGGTAGTCGTAGAAGCGGTTGAAGGGGATCTCGACCTTGGGCCGGAAGCCGGTCGGGTTGCCGGGGAAGCCGCTCTGGTTGGGAGCCGCCGGGGGAACCGGGGACTGGGCCTGCGCGAGAGCGAGCAAGAAGAGCGCGTACATCACTTCACCTCCGGGAGCGCCTGGGCGTGGCCGGCGTGGTCGGTCTCGACCTCGACGCCGATCGATTTCGGCACGGCGCCGTGCACGAGCCAGCGGTACTCGTGCCGTCCGTCGATGCCGGGCAGGTCCTCGAGGCGCGCCTCCTGGCTGCCGGCGAGCAGCTGCGCGTCCTTCGGCAGGCGCAGGTCGATGCGCGCGGGTCGCACGGCATCGCAGCGGCGCGCCGCGGCCGAGAGCAGCGGCAGCAGCGAGTGGTTCTCGACCGCCGCCTTGACCTCCCACAGGCCGCCGGAGAGCGACTTCGCCGTGCACTCGCTGATCACGACGCGCGGCACGAGTTCGCCCAGCGTGAGCAGGAACTCGAACTGCTTCTTCTGCATCTCGACGCGCTCGGACTCGGGCGGCTCGATCCTGGCGTAGGGCGCGAAGCCGCCGATCTCGACCGCGCCGAGCTCGGGATGCTGGAACGGCTTCCAGGCGACGAAGCGCGCGGCCTCGTTGTGCGCGTCGATCCAGCGCAGGCGCTTGGCGTCGTCGCTGGGCTCGGGCTGGTCGCCTTCCGGCTTGGGTTTCTCGGCCTCGCCTTCCTTCTTCGGCGCGGGCTCGTCGAGCGGCATCGTCCAGCCGGCGATGTTCAAGCACCACAGGCCGCGCTGCAGCTCGCACCAGGCCTGGAACGAGCCGTGCGTGTCGTTCTCGCCCTTGGCCTTCGAGCCGGTGAGCTTCTTGTAGCGCTTGCCGATCTCGGCGTAGAGGTCGGCGTCGGCGTCGAGCGAGCTCTCGGGCGGCAGGCGCTTGGTGCGCTGCGTGCCGTCGCCGGAGGTCTTGGGCTTCTCGACCAGGTTGTCCTGCGCGCCGTAGGTGACGACCAGCGCGATGTCCTTGTGCAGCAGGATGAAGTCGCACAGCGCGTGCGCCGGCGGTTCGTCGGTGGCGAAGCGGCCCGAGCGCGCGTCGAGCTCGCGCCAACCCTGCGGGAAGTTCTGGTTGACGACCGCGTCGAGTTCGCTGTCCTCGGCCACGCGCTCGTCGCGGTCGAGGTCGCGGCCCTCGGTCCAGAGCTTCCACTTGCCGCGCTGGCCCTTCTTCGGGTCGGCCTTGACCAGCGCGCGCGGGTCGGTCGGGTCCTCGATCCACTCGCCCTCGGGGCTGGGCACGCGGATCTGCGTCACGAAGCCGTCGCCATCGACGTCGGAGGGCGGGTCCTCGCCCGCGCGGCCGTCGCGGTCGTTGTCGACGCCGGCACCGCTGGCCCATTGTTCGAAGAGCGGCGCGGCGAAGCGCGCCTCGGCCGCGTCGGGATCGGCGCGCGGCACGATGTAGAGCGTGGTCGAGTCGAGCAGCTTCTTGACGCGCTCGTCCTTGCCGTAGCCCTCGGCCAGCGCACGCGCCTCCTCCAGCGCCAGCGTGCTGGTCCAGACGTACGGCCCGTCGACGTCGGCGACGACCAGGATGCCCGGGCGGCCGCCGGTGCGCTCGCCGGCCATGACGCGCAGGCCTTCGATGGGCCGGCCGGCGCGCGAGCGTCCGACGGCGACGACGCTGACGAGATCGGGATGCGCGGCGGCAAGGGCTGCGAGATTCTGTTGCAGCTCGGCGTGGGGGAGCAGCGGCGCGTGGGATTCCTGCGGCAGGCCCGCGAGAAGGAGGGGGGCGAAGAGCATGGGGGACCTCGGCTTGGGGGGGCGCACAGCCTAGCGGACGGCCGGCACGGCCAGGAAGGACTCGATCTCTCCCATGCGCGACCGGGCATCGGTTTCACCGAGTTCGATCAATCGCGCGAGGTAGTCGGGCTGGAACATCACCAGCGAGAGCAGGTCGTTGGAGCGCGTCTCGCGCGTGCCCAGGCCGCGCGTCATGAAGCGGAAGCCGCGCGGCAGCTCGGCCTCGTACTCGTTGGCCAGGCGCCCGAGGTCGCACGAAGGCCGCAAGAGCAGCAGCTCGACGTGCTCGAGACCCTCGCGCGCCTCCGCAGGCAGCTTCTCGAGCACGCGATTGACGCGCTGCAGCGTCAGCGCGTCGGCGTCGAACTGGTCGAGGAAGATCGCGTTGAAGAGCACGCCCGCGATCTGCGCGATCGGCGGGTAGCCGTCGGTGGCGGGCTGGTCGGCCTCGGCGTGCGTGCGGTGGTAGCGCGTCGAGATGGCGATGATGCGCCGCGCGCCGAGGTGGACCGCGGGCGAGAGCGGGGCGGTCAGGCGCATGCCGCCGTCGCCGAACCACTGCCCGCCGACCTCGACCGCGGGGAAGAGCATCGGCAGCGCCGCCGAGGCCATCACGTGCTCGACGCGCAGCTTGCACTCGACGCTGCGCCGGTGCGCGCGCTCCCAGGTGCGGATGCCGCGGCCCTGCACGAACGTGATCGACTGCCCCGTGCCGTAGTTCGAGGCCGTGACCGCGACCGCGTGCAGCGCGCCCGAGGCGAGGTTGCGCTCGATGCCCGGGATCTCGCCGTCCCGCGCGCCGAGTTGGCGCTCGAGCAGGCGCTTGACCGGCTCGGTGTCGACCAGCGAATAGAGCCGGTGCGTCTTGAGCGCCCCGCCCGACACCAGGCGCAACCCGGTGCGCGCCATGTTCGAGAGCAGCGAGAATGCGCCGACGCGGTAGACCTCCTGCGGATGCAGCCCGTGCCAGAGTTCGGCGAGCGCGTCGATGCGCTCCACGAACCGGCCCTCGCGCGAGGCCAGCACGGCGGCGTTGATCGCGCCGGCGCTGACGCCGGTCAGGATCGGGACCTCGAAATCCGGGAAACGGTGCGCGAGCGCGCGCAGGAACCCGACCTGGTAGGCCGCGCGCGCACCCCCGCCGCTCATCACCAGCGCCAGATCCTGGGAGGGTGCTCCTGTCACGCGGCGCAGGATATAGAGTGGCGCACCGGAGGCGCCATGAAGCCGCTCTGGATCCTGCTCGGGTTGATCGCTGCCCTGCTGGTCGTGCTGCTGGCCACGACCCTGAACAAGCCCGCCGCGCCGAAGAGCGAGAGCTCGCTCGGGGCGAGCAGCGCGCAGCTCGAGGAGATCGCCGACCTGAAGCGCGCGGTCGCGCTGCTGGGACACCGCCTCGACGAGCTCGAGCACTCGCACCCGCTCGACCTCGGCGCCGAGCGCCACGACGCGACGCTGCCGCCGTCGCTCAGCAGCAGCGCGGCCGGCGACGGGCCGCGCGACCCGAGCTGGTACCTCGAGCAGTACGTGCTCTCCTTCGCCGACAGCCCGCAGGGCTCGGAGTACTTCCGCCTGGCCGTCGACGCTTTCGCGGTCGAGCTGCGCGCGCCGATTTGCGAGCTCGTGCGCGACACCGGCCGCGTCGACGAGCTGCGCGGCTCGCTGGCGACGATGCTCGGCAAGCGGCGCTTCCAGGGCGACATGCAGGTCGTCGACGCGCTGATCGTCGCCGTGCGGCCGCCCGGCGGCGACGCGCTGGCGCTGCGCGCGCTGCAGTCGCTCGAGATCGCGGGCGGCGCGCGCGGACAGACTGCACTCGAGAACGTGCTCTTCACGCTCAAGTCCAAGCCCGTGCAGGAGCGCGCGCTGGCCGTGATCCGCAAGCTCGCGGGCGAGCAGGCCAACGCATCGCTCTTCCGGCTCTTCCTGCACGCGCCCGACGACGAGTGGCGCATCCTGCTCGTGCGCATGCTCGACGGCAGCGAACTCGCCGCGGCGCTCGACCTCCTGCGCGCCTCCTCGACGCAGCAGCAGCCCGTGCGCCTCGCCGGCGCCTACAAGATCGGCGAGTACGTCGAGGATGAGTTCCAGGACTTCGTCGGCGAGTGGCTGGCCGTCGAGACCGACGCGCAGGTGATCGAGGCCTTGCACGGCGCGCAGAAGCAGCAGAAGGACATCCCCGGCTGGCACGCGATGAAGGCCACGGGCGCTCCCGACGCCGATCCCAAGCGCGACGACCCCAATGCCTGGGCCAGCGCCAGCGGCGACATGGGCGTGCAATGGCTCGAGCTGACCTACGCCAACCCGATGCGCGCCAGCGGCGTGCGCATCTACGAGGTGAACTCGCCCGGGGCGGTGTCCGAGATCAAGGCCAAGAACCCGAGCGGCGAGTGGGACACGCTCTGGAGCGGCACCGCCAGCGGCAACGGCGCGCCGCTCGTGCTCGAGTGGCCGCTGACGAGCTACGAGGTCAAGGTGATCCGCGTCGTGCTCGACACCAACCGCACGCCCGGCTGGAACGAGATCGACGCGGTCGAGCTGATCGGCGGCGGAGCGCAGTGGGCCAAGCACGCCAGCGCGAGCTCGACCTACGGCGGCGGGCGCGCCTCCGTCGGTCTCAACAACGCATCCGGCGAGGCACTGAACTCGCTGTTCCGGCAATACACTGAACTGAAGGCTCCGCGCTGAGGGCGGTCACTTCGCGGCGAGCGGGAGCTCGCACACGAGTCTCGCCTCGCGCGGCTCGATGATCTTGATTGCGCCGGATCTGCAGACCCAGGCGTAGTCGCCGGCCATTCGATAGGTACCGGCGAACACCTCGCCTCCGAACTTCTGACCAAGCGTGTGCAGTAGCTCGCCCGTGCCTGCGTCGAACACTGTGCCAGCCGGCGATCCGATCACAAGACGCGGGTCATTGGCAAAGCGCGCATCCATCGAGAGCTCGATCCCTCCCCCGTAGTCGTGGCGCCATATCTCCGTGCTGTGCTCCAGGTCCCAGAGTCGCACCTCCCACCATGTGAACGAGCTCGCAAGCAGCGTCCTGCCATCCGGCGAGAAGTGGACGCTTCCGATCGCAAGATCGCCCCCAAGGTCCTGGTCCTCGTGCGAGAGGACCAGCGAATCCCCCCCGGCCCATAGAGGAATCACACTGGCCCTGCAGGAGTCCGAGCCGACCGCAAGGCGCTCGGATCGCCTGTCGAATTCGAGCGAGCGGACCCAAGGGGGTCCGTGAAAGGGTCCGACCTCGAGCGCTCCCGTCTTCGCGGAGTAGACAGCAAAGCGACCGCCGCTGTCGCCGAGGGCGAGATGATGCATGTCTGGGCTGACGGCGCTGGCAGTGATCTGGGTGCCCTCATTGGTCCCGCCTCTCGGCCCGAGGGAGAACTCATGCACGACCCGCCCGCCATCGCGTTCGATGAGCCGGGCACCCGAGACTCCGCCGGCGAGGAAGAGCTTCGTCCCTTCGTCGACGAACTCGATGGTCCGGGAGGTGACCCAGCTTGGATAGGAGACGGGCGAACCGGCGAACTCGGATACGAGCTTTCCATCGGCGCACGCGATGATTCGGATCTCTCCGTTGGCCGCCAAGCACGCGAGCAGCGTTCCGTCCGGACTGAATGCGAGTCCCTCGGCCTCCCTTGGGAATCCGCTCACGACGATGGAGGGCTTGCCCTCGGGTAGCGTCACGATGTGCACCGTTCCGTCGCTCACTGCGAAGGCGAACAGTCTCTGGTCACTTGAGAGCGATTGCTTCGTGCTCTTGAGCGGCGGGGGAGGTGGCGCGGGCTTGAGCGGGATCTCGCACACGAGCTTGCCCGCACTTGGATCGACGAGTGTGATCTTCCCGGCTGCGCTCGACCACGCGAAGTCGCCTGCGATCCGGAAGTCACTCCCAGCAAACCTGTCCTGCAGTGTTCTGAGCAGCTTCCCGGACTTCGAATCGATCACGTAGCCATACGCGGAGAGGATTGCGATGGACGCGTCCTTCGCGAATCCGGCGGGCATCGAGCCTTCGTTCCCGCCGCCGTAGTCGTAGCTCCAGCGCAATCCAGCACGCTCGAGGTCCCAGCAGCGAACCTCCCAGTTCCCCGTGGTGCTCGAAAGCAGAGTCTTGCCATCGCGTGCGAACTCCACGCTCCCCACTCCCTCGCCCCAGAACCAAGCCTGGTCTTGGTGCGACAGCTCGAGTGGCGACGCCTCGATCGGCAACTTGAACACGCGCACCTTGCAGTCTCCCGCTCCGACGGCCAATCGCTCCGCGCCTGCATCGAATGCGAGCGCGTTGATCGTCCCGGGCAACCAGACCGGGCCGGCTTCCAGTGCGCCTGTCTCGCCGGAATAGACGGCAAACACGCCATTGGTGTCGCCGAGCGCGAAGTGAAGAGAGTCCCTGCTCACCGCACACGTGGAGACTTGCCATTGGTATTCGTGGATCACGGCTCCGCTGCCGGCATCGATCAACTCCGCGCATGGACCAACAACGAGCAGCCGCTTTCCTCCGCCGAGGAAGTGCACGGTGTCCCACGACGAGGGCGGCCCGAGGTAGAACTGCGCCAGGACATGCGTTCCTGAGACGCCATGTACCGGCTCGCCATCCGTTGCACGGAGCACCGACAAGTTCCCATTCGCCGTGAGCGTCGCGATCTGACTGCTGTCCGGACTCCAGGCAACAGCATCGCCGTAGCCATTCGAGGCTTCAGCCTCGCTCGAATGCGGATGCTCTGCGACTCGCCAGCGCTCCTTCCCTGCCGGCAGTTCCACAACATGGATGCTCCCGTCGCTGACCGCGAAGGCCAAGAGCTTCTCGTCAGGCGAGAGTGCCTGCGCGCGGGACTCCAGCTGAGGCTCGCCCGGCGACTGGGCGAGGAGCAGCAGCAGGGGGAGGGTCGCGATCACGAGATCGCGGAACCCGGGAACGCGCTCGAGGTTTCGGAACAGGTGCCCTCATCCTGCACCCGATCCCCGTCTTGCCTCCGAACGCCTGCGGCGATCGGCTCGACCCCGTCTACTTCGCGGCGAGGGGGAGCGTGCAGACGTGCTTCCGCGTGCGCACGTCGATGAACTCGAGGCCCAGCGGCCCATCCCTCCACGCGTACGGGCCCGCGAGGACCTGGAAGTCCCAGTACTTCGCATCCCCGATGCCCGGCAGCTGCTCGCCGTCGATGGCATCGAAGATCTTGCCCTTGCACGTGATCACCGCCGGCCGGGGAAGCGAGACGAACTCCGCCAGCATCGGCGACCTCGTGCCGACGCCGTCGTCGTCCTTCCAAAGCAACCTCGCGCGTTCGAGATCCCAGACACAAGTCTCCCAGTAGGGAAGCCGTGAGCTGAGGAGTTGCTTGCCGTCCGGGCTGAACTTCACGAAGCCGACGGTCTGATCGCCGTCGAGGGTCGGGTCGCCCCAAGGGCCCTTGTCCGAGTGCGAGAGCAACCTCGGCTCGCTCGGTCCCGAGCGCAGCGGGTAGAGGCGCACATGGCAATCCCCGGAGCCAACCGCAAGGCGTGTGGCCTCCGGATCGAAGTCGAGGGCTTGCACCGGCGGCGGAGTCTGGATCGGTCCGCATTCGAGCGAGCCCGTCGTCGCCGAGTACACGGCGAAGTGTCCGCCTTTTCCGCCGAGCGCGAAGTGCCTGCGATCTGCGCTCACCGCACTGGCCGTGATCCTCCTCGTCGGCTCGGGCGAGAGCACTCGGATCACCAGGCCATCCTCGCGTTCGATCAGTCTCGCCTCCGAGTCGCCGCGGGGCAGGAGGAGCTTCGAGCCGCCATCGACGAACTCGATCGTCGGCGAGTGCACAGGGAAGAGGAGATCCGAAGTCGCGCCAGCGAACTCTGCCAGCAGCGCGCCATTCGCAGTCGCGAGGATCCGAATCCATCCGTCGTGCGACAGGACCGCGAGCTCCTTCCCGTCCGGGCTGAATGCGAGGCCGCCTGTGCTCTCGGGGAACCACTTCGGCTCGATCCAGGGATTGCCATCGGGCAGTGTCGCGATGTGCACGGTGCCGTCGTCGACCGCGTAGGCGAACAGCTTCTCGTCGGGCGAGAGCGCTTGCGCCGTGCTCTTTGGCGGCGGCGGAGCGAGACTGAGCGGGATCTCGCACACGAGCTTGCCCGTACTTGGATCGACGATCGTGATCTTCCCGGGCGAGATCGCCCATGCGTAGTGGCCTCCGACGCAGTATGGTCCGGGGTCGAACTGCGTGCTGAGCGTGCGCACGTGCACCCCGCTCTCCGCGTTCAAGACCGTTCCCGAGTGCGCAACCACGACCACGGGAGGCTGGCCTACGAAGCAACTGGTCGCCACCGCCCTGCCGCGAACATCCGTCATCTCATTGCTCCACAAGATGGAACTGTGGCCTACGTCCCAAAGGCGAAGCTCACCGCTACCGAGATCGGCGGTCAGCAAGTTCTTTCCATCGGGGCTGAAGCACACGCTTCCGATCGAAGGTCGGCCGAACAATGAGTAGAACTCATCTTCCTGGGAGATCAGTTCGAGCGCTGATGCCCCGTCGAGCGGGAGGATCCACAAGCTGCTCACTGTCTCGGAAGAGCCGACGGCGAGATGCGTTGCGCCCGGATTGAACGCGAGCGCGTTGACTGTCGGAAACCGGAAAGGACCAGCCTCGATGTCGCCGGTATGTGTCGATCGGACTGATAGCCAGCCCGCGGCGTCACCAAGAGCGAGATGTCGTCGATCGTTGCTGATGGCGACGGCCTGCACGATCGACTCGGAGGAGAATCGCAAGTCTGACGCAGCGAGGAACTCGTGCACACAAGCTCCAACGTCGAACTCCAGGAGTCGTGCACATGCCTGAGCTCCGGTGACGAGAATCCTGGTTCCCTCGTCGACGAACTCTATGGTCGGTCGGCTCCAGACGGGCAGCATGTGAGCTCCCGCCGGATACTCGTGCAGGAGTGCGCCGGTGGCGCACGAGAGAATCTGGATCTGCCCTTCGTGAGTAACTCCAGCAAGCGATTTCCCATCCGGACTGAAGGCAAGCGCCTCGAGATCCGTTGCCAGACTGCCTGCAATGACGATTGGCTTCCCCTCGGGCAACTGTGCTATGCGCACCGTCCCATCGCTGACGGCATAGGCGAAGAGCTTCTCGTCAGGCGAGAGTGCCTGCGCGCGGGACTCCAGCTGAGGCTCGCCCGGCGACTGGGCGAGGAGCAGCAGCAGGGGGAGGGTCGCGATCACGAGATCGCGGAACCCGGGAACGCGCTCGAGGTTTCGGAGCAGCTGCCCTCATCCTGCACCCGATCCCCGTCTTGCCTCGGAACGCCTGCGGCGATCGGCTCGACCTTGTCTACTTCGCGGCGAGGGGGAGCGTGCAGATGGACTTTCCCGTTCCCGGATCGACGAGCGTGATGTCGCTCGCGGAGTTCGTCCACGCATACGCGCCGGCGAACTGATACCAGCGGTAATCGCCGGCGTCGCACAGCTTGCGAACCAGCTCGCCGCTCTTCGCGTCGAGCAACCGACCCTCCGGCGAGACCAGCACCAGCGCACGGTTCTGGGTGAAGGCCGCGGCAGCTGGCGCTGGATTGCCCCAGGTGAAGTCGTGTGTCCACGCCAAGCGTCCGCAGTCGAGATCCCAGAGGCGCACCTCCCAGTAGTCGAACGAGGTCGAGAGCAGCGACTTGCCATCCGGGCCGAAGCGCACGAAGCCGATGGCGAGGTCGCCGCTCATGTCTTGGTCGCAGTGGGAGAACTCGCGCGTCGCTGACTTCGCTCGCAGGGTGACAACGCGCGCCACGCAATCGCCAGCCCCGATCGCGAGGCGCTCTCCGGCCGGATCGAAGTCGAGCGAATGGACCCATTTCGGTCCCTCGCACGGGCCGAACTCGAGCGCCCCTGATCTCGCCGAGAAGACCGCATAGCGACCGGCTCTGTCCCCGAGCGCGAAGTGCATATGGTCGGGGCTCACCGCGCTGGCGCTGATCGGGGCGGGCTCGTCGTCGATGTCCTTGCCCGCGCCCAGCGAGATCTCGCCCACGCGCGCGCCGTCTTCCCGCTCGATCAGCCGAGCCTTCGGTGACTCTCCCGCGAGCAGCAGCCGGGTACCGTCATCGACGTACTCGATGCTGCGCAGGCACCAATCCTCGAAGAGACCATTGTGGTCCCCGGAATACTCGCGCAGCGTCTTCCCGTCCGCGCAGGAGAGGATTCGGACTCTGCCGTTGTGCGTGACGGTCGCGAGCTCGCAGGAGTCGGGGCTGAAGGCGAGGCCATCTATATCTGCCGCTAGACCCCTCGCGACGATGCACGGCTTGCCTTCCGGCAGCCTCGCGATGTGCACGGTTCCGTCCGTCACCGCATAGGCAAACCGCTTTCCGTCGTTCGAGAGCGCCTGAGCGCGCGAGGTGACCGCCGGTGGCGGAGGCGGCCCCCGGATCGGGAGCCGGCAGACGAGCTGTCCCTTCCTCGCATCGCAGAGCAGCAGCTCGTCCTCGAGGATCCTCCATGTATAGGAGCCCGCGGAGCGGAACTCCCCGAAGCCGAGATATGCCTGCGCGTGGCCGTCCGCGCGATTGAGTAGCGTTCCTAGCACGGACGCGACGACTCGATCGGCACCCCGCACGAAGCCAGTCGTGAGACCGACTCCACCCTCGACGCCATAGTCGTGCGTCCATTCGACCTTCCTTGTCGCGAGACTCCACATCCGCACGATCCACGCGCCCGACGTCGCTGTGAGCAGCTGCGTCCCATCCGGACTGAAGCGGACATCGCCGACCCCGGGCTCGACGAGGTCCTCGGTGCAATGCGAGAGCCGCACGGGCTCGGTCTGCGATGCCAGAGAGTACACGAGCGCATTGCAGTCGATCGTGCCCACCGCGAGCTGACGCGCATCGCCGTCGAGGTCCAGGGCCTGCACGCGCAATCCCTGGCGCGGCCCGAACGTGATCGCGCCCGAGTTCGCATCGAAGACCGCGAGGCGCCCGCCGCCGTCCCCCAATGCGAGGCGATGGCGGTCTCCGCTCACGCAGACGGCGCTCGTGGCCGAGAGCGGATCGAGTTGCAGTTCGCGGACGAGCTGGCCGCCCGCGGCGTCGAGCAGGCGAGCAGGCAAGCGACCGCCCGCGACGAGCAGCCTCCTCCCGTCCTCGACGAACTCCACGCTGCCGGGTATCCAGCGCACGGGGAGCGTCGGCGCGATCGAGCACGACAGCTCGAGGCTTCCGTCGGCGCTCGAGATCACGCGGATCGATCCATCCTGCGCGACGCTCGCCAGCCTGCTGCCGTCCGGGCTGAACGCGAGGCCCTCGACGGAGTTCGAGAAGCCGCTCGCGATGAGCGTCACCACTCCCGCGGGCAGTTCCGCAATCCGCACCGTCCCATCCGTGACCGCGTAGGCGAAGTGCCTCTGGTCGTTCGAGAGCGCCTGCGCGCGGGATTCGAGCGGGGGAGCCTGGGGCGAGCCGAGGATCAGTGCGAGGGGGGCGAGGAGCACGCGGAGCGTGAACCCTCGACCCGAGGCGAGGTTCCGCTCACTTCGCCGGCATCACGATCCTGATCTCCGCGCCGCCGCCGAAGGCGCCGTGCAGGCAGACTTCACGCCCGGGGCGTGTCTGGTCGGGGACCTGCCGGCCCTGCTCGTCGAGTCTCGTGAGCGGCGGATCCTGGGCCACCACGGTCAAGGCCTGGTCGTGTTCGACAGCCATCCGGAAGTGCCCCGCTGCATCTGCCGTGGCGTTCGCATAGAACTGCGAGGCTTCCTCGCTCGCTCGGAGACTCGCACCGGCGATCGGCGTGCCATCGGCCTCGACGACGAGGCCCTGCAGCCAGACGCCGTCCTCGATGAGCAGCTCGAGTTCGTGGCCGTCGGCCTGGACGTTCTCGAAGAGCGTGTGGACATGGAAGAGCACTTCGGGGTGCGCGGAATCGGAGTCGTAGGGCCAAAGCTGGATGCGATAGATCCCGGGAACGATGCCGCGTGCGCTGAAGCGGCCGTCCTCGCCGGTCTGCACGTCGCAATCGGACTGTCCTGGTGCTGTCGGCTCGATGCTGACGTTGACCGCGCGCACGGGGTGACCCGCTCTGTCGTGCACGAGGCCGCTCAAGGCGATTCCGTTCGGTTGCAGGATCTTGACGCCCGACTTTCTCTCTGCGTCGGCCAGCGTGAGTTTCACCTGGGCCGTGACCTGGTGGCTGTCGCGGCGCAAGACGACCGAGTACTCGCCCGCGGCGAGTTCGTCGAACCCAAAGCGGCCTCCGTCGTCGGTGCGACCCTCGCGCTGCCGCGTGGTATAGAAGTCCTCGGAGGGACGCTCGTCCCAGCGCGAGCGGTCCGCGTTCGCGCCATCGAATTCGATGGCGAGATCCGGCAGCGGGCGATCGTTCTCGTCCACGACGATTCCGGTGATCGAGCCGGCCGGCCGCAGGACGACATCGGGCAACTCGATGATCAGCTCCTCCTTCTCCGACGCTGGGAACTCGTATACGAGCGTGCCGAATCCCTCCGCGCGGACGAACAGCGTGTGCTGCATGTCGGAGCGCAGCTCCCCGAGGGCGTAGCGTCCCTCGGCATCGGTGAATCCGGCGACGCTGTCCATGCGGTCGTACTCGCGGGCCAGGGCTGCTACGTACCCGTGCGCGACCGGCGCTCCGCGAAGATCGAGCACGCGGCCGCGCACGCTGCGCGAGGGTTGCAGCAGGATCTCGACGTTGTCCGCGCCCGTATCGACGCCTACCCCGGGCAGGCGCTGCTCGCGCAACCCGTATCCTGTCGCGCGGACGTAGATCGCGCCGTAGAGAAACGGGTCCGTGGCCAGTTGGAATGCTCCGCTGGCGTCCGAGGAGGCGAGGCTACAGTCGCGGAAACCCGTTGCGATCTCCGCGCCGGCGATGGGGGCCCGGGTCGCGGCATCCCGCACCACGCCACGGATCCAGGCCCTTGCCTGCAGTTGGAGATCCTGCGTGATCGTCAAGCCGGTCTTGGGAAGCACCGGGATCCAGCCTGAACTCGGGAGCCCCGTGGCGTGCGACTCTACGTACAGCGCTCTCGGCGGAAGGACGTCGAAGCGGTACGCGCCCCGCTCGTCGGTCGTCGTCGTGCGCTCGAAGCGCGCGCCATCCGGACTGTCGTTCATCACCAGGAAGCAGCGCACGTGCGCTCCGACGACCGGCAGGTGTCCCTCGCCCTGCGTGACGTGGCCGGCGAGCGCCCCTCCCGGCGCGAGGTGGACCGTCACGGTCTCGCCCGTGCGCCGGCGTCCGAGCGTCGCGGGAGCGAAGCCGGGCTTCTCGATCGAGAGCTGGTAGGCACGCGCAGGGTCGAGCTTCAGTTCGAAGAGTCCCTCGGCATTGCTCGTTGTTGCGCCCGCCTGTTCCATGCGGCTGGCGATGTCCCAATCGGGCGCGTGGTAATCGAAGATCAGCGACCGCGAAGCCTCGACGCGCGCGCCTTCGACCGCCTTGCCGTCGGGATCGAGCACGATGCCGCGCAGCAGGTTCGAGCTCTCGCTCGCAGTCGGCGCCGTCGAAGGCATGGGAATGGCCGACCGCCCCGCGGTGGCCGCGGGAGCGAGCGGCGTCGCGTCCTTGGGCGGCGGTTCCGGGCTCGCGGCGAGCGCGGGAGCTTCGCCCGCAGTGCGCTCCGCCTCCAGCGCAGCGGGCGCGAGTGGTCCCATCCAGAGCCACAGGCCAAACGTCGCCGCCAGCACGGCAATGGCGATCTTCGTCTTCGTTCCCATCAGCAGCAGTCCTCCCGTGATCGTCGCTTGCGGCGCGTGCGCGAACGGCACCAGCGCGCTCATCCAACCGGCGCGGCCGCCGTGATGCTCGTGATCGAGCCGCTCGCGCAGTTTCGCGAGGCCGCGCGAGATGCGCTGGCGCGCGGCGTCGTGCGAGACGCCGAGCTTCTCGGCGACCTGGATCGTCGAGAGACCGTCGAGGTAGCGCAGCACGAGCACGCTGCGGAAGGGCTCCTCGAGCGCGAGCAGCGCCTCGGCGAGCTTGCGCTGCAGCTCGACGCGCGCGGCGATCTCGTCGGGGCCTTCGATGCGTTCCTCGCGCGCGGCGCGCGGCTCGTGCGCGGCGCGCAGTCCCGCGTCGCGCTTGGAGCGCCGCGCGAAGTTGCGCGCGACGACGCTCATCCAGGCGCGCAGGTCGGCGGCGCCGGCGGCGGGCTTGCGGCGCAGCGCAGCCACCCAGGTGTCCTGCGCGAGGTCCTCGGCCGCGTTCTCGTCGCGCACCAGGCCGCGCGCGAGCCGCCGCAGCCAGTTCGACTGCGCCAGCAGGGCCTCGGGATCGTCGGGTCGGAGCTCGCTCACGGCGGACTCCATCCTCGGCGAGCGGGTCTGTGACGGGAAGACCCGGCTATTTCGCGTCGAGGCGCAGGAAGCCGTGGCCGTCCAGCTTCCACTCGGCGTCGAACCAGCCCGCCGCGAGCACGCCGCCGTCGCCCTTCTGGAGCACGGAGGGCCCGAAGAGCGTGTAGTCGGGGTAGCCGACGCCCGAGACGAAGTAGGCGGTGGTGTAGGAGAGGCGCGTGCCCTTCGCGCCGGTCGAGCCGACGAGGCCGAGGAGCTCGCCTTCCTGCGAGGAGGGGTAGACGACGAGCGCACAGAGGTCGTCGCCCTTCCACTCGCGCTCGCCGAGCTTCAGGCTGCCGCGGTGGACTTGAATCGGCGCAGCTGCGCCGACGCGCTCCTTCCAGACCAGATTCGTGTCCGCGTTGCCGTAGAGGATCGCGTTGTTGTCGGTCCGCACCGCGCGCCACGTACTCGGTGTCGGAGACGAGGCGTCCGCGCCCGTTGCCGCGGTACCACCAGACCTCGGAGTCGTAGCGCGCTCGCTCGTAGAGCTCGAGGTTCTCCTCGGGCGTGCCTCGAGTGCCGTAGACGAGCACGAAGTGGCGCCGGAACGCGCGCTTGAACGGACCGGAGAACTCAGGGAGCTTCACGAAGCTCCCCCTGACGAGGCTCCCTCCGATCAGTGGCGGCCTCAGCCAGCGGCCGGGCCCATGCACGAGGTCGATGGGTGAGGCTTCGAGCTCGGTGCCGTCGACGACGAGCTTCTTTGGCTCGCCAGGGAGCGAGCGCACGCTCATGCTGCGGACGTTCTTCGTCTCGATCACGAGCGCGCGGTCGGACTCGCGCAAGCTGCTCTTGACCTCCGCCGGCTTGCCGTACTGTTCGAGCTGCAGCACCGTGAGCCAGCTGTTGCCGGCGTCGATGCCGGGATCGACGGTGAGGAAGTGCGCCTCGGGGCTCGCAGCGCGCGGCGGCGACTTGCGGAACAGCTCGAAGATCTCCGGCCAGTCGACGCAGTCCGCGCTAGGCGCGCGATCCCCGTCCCACCAGTGCCCTGCACCCTCCTGGTGATGGAACTGCGGCGGATGACCGGCGTCGGTGAGCGCCTTCTCCATCGCCTCGGCCTCGGAGAGCGGCACGTTGTCGTCCTTGGTGCCGTGCAGCACGTAGGTCGGGAGCTGCACGAGGTTGTCGAGCAGCGCGAGCGTGCGCGAGCTGCCGTCCGCCGCCTGCCAGAGCTCCGCGAGCTCGCCCTTCGGCCGGCCGCCGTAGCTGTCGAAGCTCGCCCAACCGGCACTCGGCGCGATCGCGGCGAAGGCGTCAGGGTCGTTCGCGGCGAGACTCCATGTGCCGTGGCCGCCCATCGAATGGCCGGTGAGATAGAGGGCGTTCGGAATCCGACGCCCGTAACTCGGCGCGAGCGCCTCGTACGCGTTCGTGCGGCCCCAGTCCTGCCAGTCGAAGCCGTAGGGTCGTCGGTTCGTGGGAGCGATGATCGTGAACTCGGGCTTGGATCGAGTAGGCGTTGATCTGCCCCATGCAGTCGACGCCTGCGCCGTGCAGCGAGAGAACGACGGCCGTCTCCTTCTCAGCCGCAGGGCGCACGCCGTACTCCTGAACCGAGTCGTCTTCCGCAGAGAGGAAGGTGGCTCGGTAGGGTCCCGCAGTGTTCTGCTCCACGACCTCGAGCGTGACGTTCTCGTGGCCGGTCTCGGAAGGTAACTCGAGCTTGTGGCCGTTCTTCTTCTCGTCTGGTCCGACGAAGTCCAGGATCATCGTGGGCACCTTCTCGACCGAGAGGGGAGCGATCCGATGCATCACCGGGTGCTTCGGTGCGGGGTATTGGTTGTCCCAAGGGTGATGGGTTCCAGCTTCCTCGAGCGAGAGGCAGTATTCCCGCGGCGAGGGCCCCGCGTTGACGATGAGCAGCCCGTCGGAGAGGGTTCGGTCCCAGCTGGCGACGAAGAGCTTGTTCTCCGGCTTCCACAGCTCGAGCCGGAACGATCCGCGCACGCCGCCGACGTAGACGTCGTTGCGGCCCTTGCGCAACTCGATCGGCACGCCGCCGAAGCCGTAGCCGTAGGCGTCGCCGACGAAACCAGCTCCGTTGACGTAGAGCTGCGACGCTCCGCTGAGCTTCGCCATCCACACGTCACCGAGCTCGGACACGATCGCGGTGTAGGCCCAGCCGATCTTGCCCTCGAGCGTGCCGTCGTCCTTCGCGGTCGCTTCCTTCCAGGCGCAGTCCTTCTCGTTCTCGCCGCGCAAGACCTCGTCCTTCTTCGGCGGCGCCGCGTCGCGCGCGAGCAGGTGCTTCTCGAACACTGCATCGGGCCGCAGCGGTCGCCTGCCCGACTTGTCCACCGGCTCGATCACGAGCCAGTTCTTCGGCACGATCGAGTCGGGCACGGGCCGCTCGAGCAGCGCGCAGGCAAGGAGCGCCAGCAGCATCATTCCTTCTTGGGCTCGGGGATCGTCGCGACGTACGCCTTCCAGGCCCTCTCGAGTTCGTCGATGTCGACGCCCTCGATCGCCTTTGCGAGCGCCGCCTTGCGCACCTCGAGGCCGGCCTTGGCGCGCAGTCCCTGGTCCTTCGCCTTGCCGGCCGCCTCGAGCTTGGCGATCTCGGCGGCGTAGCCCGACTTCAGCTCGGCAAAGTAGGTGGGCAGGATCTGCGCCCACTCGGGGCGCTTCGCGACGAGCTCGCTCTTGCGCAGGAAGTAGATCAGCGACCAGCCCTCGGCGTAGCAGATGTAGGGGTTGGCGTAGTACTGCGCCTGCTCGTAGCTCAGCAGGTCGCGCAGCGGCACGTGCTTGCCGTCCTTGACCGCGCCCTGGATCGTCTTCAAGCGCCAGGGATTGGGGCCGATCGAGCGCATCTTCCCGTCGCGGATCGTCGCGCCGGAGAAGTAGTCGCCGTGGCCCTCGTTGAACCAGGAGTGCGGCGGCAGCTCGCCGGTCGAGTAGTGGATGTACTGGTGGAAGGCCTCGTGGTAGAGCACGATGAACGTGTTCGCGTCGCTGACGTGGTGCGACTTGTCCTGCACCTCGGCGTCGTAGAAGACGAGTTCCTCGGCGTCCCAGTTCCAGTAGCCGGCCGACATCGGCGGGCCGCCGTAGGAGAGGTATTCGTCGCGGCTCTTGCAGATGCGCACGGTGGAGACGCTCTCGACGGGCTTCTCGGAGGGGAAGAGCTTCTGGTACTCGACGCGCAGGAGCTCGAGGTCGCGGATGATCTTGCGCACCAGCGGCTGGTCGGGCGTGTCGTAGAGCACGATGTAGTTCTCGGTGTCCTCTACCTTCCAGCCGCGCACCATGCCCAGGCGCACGTCGACGCGGTGCTCGATGCCCTTGAGCGGCTTGCGCGCGTAGACCTGCTCGACCTTGGCGCGGTTCTGGCCCTCGGGCTCGCCGATGTCGAGGTGCTCGGCCGTGTAGCGCCAGATCTTCTCCTCCTCGGCGAGGTCCTTCTCGTCGCACTGGCCCACGAGCGCGATCGTGCGCTGGTCGTTTTCGTAGGCGCAGATCCAGGTTGCCGGACCGCCGGCCTTGGGCGGTTCGGGGCGGAACTCGAGCACCTTGCAGCCCTCGCGATCCTTGCCGGGCTTGGCGGCGCCGAGCTTCCAGCCCGGCATGCGCTGCTCGACGAAGCGCTCGATGCTGTCGATCGGCTTCTTCGCCTTGGGATCGGGCTTGGGCGGCGGGGGCGCATCGCCGCCCTCGGTCGGCGGCGGCTCGCCCGTGCCGGTCTTCGCCGCGCGCTGCGGTCCGCGCTCGAGCCAGAGGAAGGACAGATCGGGGCGCACGCGCCGGCGCTTCTTCGCGTCGTCGGGCACCTTCTCCGCGTAGTAGAGCACGACCTGCTCCTCGTTGGGCTGGATCGGGATCGCCTCGTAGGTGCGCGCGCGCGGGAAGCTGAGGCCGAACTCGGGGAACTTCTCGGTCGTGTAGCCGCCCTGGAACGGCGCGGCCAGCAGCACGACGGCGAGCAGTGCGCGGAGGAGCATGCGCTTGTTGTACCGGCGCGTGCGCGAACGGGCCACCGGCTGCCTAGAATGGCCCGCCCATCCGCTCATGAGCCCGACCTACGCCGAGATCGCGCTGCCCGCGGCGCTCGAGCGCATCCGCGCCGCGGCCGAGCGCATCCGCCCGCACGCGCGGCGCACGCCGACGGTCTACTCCTACACCTTCAGCGAGAGCTCGGGCGCGGACGTCTGGCTCAAGCTCGAGAACCTGCAGCGCACCGGCTCGTTCAAGCTGCGCGGCGCGCTGAACAAGATCCTGCTCCTCGAGCCGGGCGAGCGCGCGCGCGGCCTCGTGGCGGCCTCGGCCGGCAACCACGCGCAGGGCGTCGCGCTCGCGGCGCGCATCTGCGAGGCGCGGGCGACGATCGTGATGCCGACCGGCACGCCGCTGAACAAGATCCAGCGCACCGAGGGCTACGGCGCCGAGGTCGTGCTGCAAGGCGAGAGCTACGACCAGTCGCAGGCCGCGGCGCTGGAGCTCGCGCGCGCGCGCGGCGCGACGCTGGTGCACCCCTTCGACGACCCGGCCGTGATCGAGGGCCAGGGCACGATCGCGCTCGAGATCCTCGAGGAGGTTCCGGAGCTCGACACGCTGGTCGTGCCCATCGGCGGCGGCGGCCTGATCGCCGGGATCGCGCTGGCGCTCAAGGCGCTCGCGCCGCAGGTGCGCCTCGTCGGCGTGCAGGCCAGCGGCGCGGATCCGGTGGTGCAGTCCTTCCGCTCGCGCAGGCGCGAGACGGTCGAATCGCCGCGCACGCTGGCCGACGGCATCCGCGTCGGCGCGCCGGGCGAGCACACGCTGCCGCTCGTCCTGCGCCTCGTGGACGAGTGCGTCCGCGTCGAGGAGTCCGAGATCGCCGAGGCCGTCTTCCAGACGCTCGAGAAGTCGAAGATCGTGGCCGAGCCCGCCGGCGTGGTCGCGATCGCGGCGCTCTCGGCGGGCAAGGTCAAGGGCGCCAGGAACGTCGTCGCGCTCGTCTCGGGCGGCAACGTCGACCTGAACCTCGTCGCGCGCATCATCGAGAACGGTCTGGCGCAGGCGGGGCGCTACCACCTGATCCGACTGCGCCTCGCGGATGCGCCCGGCCAGCTCTCGAGCGTGCTGGCGCTGCTCGGCGAAGCGCAGTGCAACGTGCTCGACGTGCAGCACTACCGCTCGGGCTGGAAGGTGCCGCTGGGATCCGTCGACGTCGAGATCCTGGTCGAGACGCGCCGCGCCGACCACGGCGGCGAGGTCGAACGGCGCCTCGCGCAGGCCGGCTTCGAGGTGCACGCCTAGTGTTCTGAGCCGGGGATTCAGAGGCACGGTTGCGCTCGAGTCAAGGGCACAGACGTTCCGTGCGACGACTACTGGTGACGCGGAACATCTGTGCCAGGCACGCTCTCACCGCGTCCGACGGACGAACGAGGGAAACGAACGAACAAGGGCGGACGCGGTAAGAGCGAGCCAGGCACAGATGTTCCGCGTCTCGTGCGCGGTGTGGTTCGCCGTGGAACTCTAGACACAGGACACTGGCGGGCTCAGACATCGACGCGCTGGAAGTCGAGCAGCACGCCGGCGCGCACGTAGGCGACGCCGATGTCCCCCGGCGCGTTCGCGCCAGCGAGTTGCGCGCTGCAGGAGTATTCCTTGCGCCTGCCGCTGCGCTCCTCCAGCAGCGCGAAGTGGTAGGTCGTGGCCGAGCTGTTCTCGCCGCCGCCGCGCACCTCGGTGCGCTCGTCCTTCCAGACGGCGACGCGGCGCTCGAGCTCCGAGCCGGCGAACCGGGCCGTGTCGGCCGATTGCCGGACCACCAGCACGATCCCGACGATGCACATCGCGGCCGGCATGAGCGCGAGCGCGCCGACGGGCAGGAACAGGACCGTTCCCACCCCGCAGCCGACCGTCCACAGCAGCAGGAAGACGGTCTGGACTCCCTTCCCGGCCAGCGTCCCCGCCCCGCTGGGCTCGCGGCGCATCAGCTCGGCGAAGCCCGGCGAGCGCTCGACCGCCGCGAAGCGCTCGGGCGCCACTGCGGCGCGCAGCGGGTTGATCGTGGGCTTGGCGAGCACCGTCCCGCAGTAGGGGCAGTTGGTCCAGCGGTCGTCGGTGACCGGCGCGGAGCACTGCGAGCAGCGGAATGCCTCGACCATGGGGGGAGCGCGAGATGCTACCCGCAGCTCGGGTGTTCCTTCACGCGGACCCGCAGCGCGGGTGTTCCTTCACGCGGACCCGCAGCGCGGGTGTTCCTTCACGCGGCCCGGGAATGCGAGCGGCCCGCGCTTTCGCACGGGCCGCCGCTGTCGAGCGTGGTCCCCGGCTCAGGTGCCCGCGGGCTTGCCCTTCTTGTATTCGTCGAGGCGGCCCTGGAAGTCCTTGGCGGCCTCCGGGTTGTCCTTGACCAGCTCGAGCGCCTTGGTCTGGTACTCGATCGCCTTGGCGCTGTCGCCGGAGAGGAAGTAGACGCGCGCCAGCGTGTCGAGCGCGCCTGCGTCCTGGCCCTTGAGCAGCTCGTTCCCGCGCAGGGCGGTCCGCAGCGCCAGCTTGAGGTCGCGCTTCTCGTACTTCGTCTCGGGATCGACGATCGTCCAGGCGATGCTGTTCAGCTGCTGGCCGTCGTCCTTGAACACGCCGTCGGCGAGCTTCGCGCCGTAGGCGTAGCCCGCGTCGAGGTCTCCGCCGTCGAGCATGAGCTTGAACTTGAACGGACCGAAGCGCGACTCGAGCTTGGGAGTCTTGGCGAAGGCGGCGTCC
Organism: uncultured Planctomycetota bacterium; assembly: GCA_963829015.1. Classification (GTDB taxonomy): domain Bacteria; phylum Planctomycetota; class UBA1135; order UBA1135; genus JADJLZ01. Next base: position 46,280 of record CAWHGR010000007.1, read on the forward strand.
ATCGCGGCCAGGGCGGCCTTGGTGTCGTCGGTCTTCATGGCCGCGCCGAGCTGGCGGTTGAGGTCCTGCGCGGCGGAATCCAGCGCGGCTTCCTCGGCCATCTGCTTCTGGTAGGCGGCGAGGTCCCACTTGCCCGCGATGATCTTCTCGAGCGCAGCCTCCATCTGGTTTTCTTGGGTCGGGTGGCCGATCCAGGCCAGGTGCCCGGTCTTGTCGACGATGAAGGCCGTCGGGATGCCGTTCGAGCCCGAGGCGATCATCCAGCTCTTGGCCATCGCGCCTTCGCTGTTCTTCTTGCCCTCGGGCACGTCGTCCATGGCGACGCGGTAGTCCATCTTGTCGGCCATCTTCTCGACGAAGGGCGCGACCTTGCTCTGGTCGGCTTCGTGCTCGAAGACGCTGACGCCGATGAACTTCACGTCCTTGTACTTCTTCTGCAGCTCGGTCAGGTGCGGGATGCTCTCGCGGCAAGGCGGGCACCAGGTGGCCCAGAACTCGACCACGTAGAGCTGGTCCTTGGCGAAGGTCGTGACGGCCTCGCCCTTGACCCACTGCTTGACCTGGATCGCGGGCGCTGCGTCGCCGACCTTGAGGGTCGCCTTCTGCGCCGAAGCCTGGGTGGTGACGAACAGCAGGGACGCAACGAGCAGCAACGATTTCAGCATGGAGATTTCCGGGTGAGTGGGGGGGCGAGGGAGAGGGGACGATGCCTTCTCCGCGGGGCGATTGTAGGAACCGGGGGCCCGACAATCCCGCTCAGGCGGTTCGGGATGTGTAGCTTCGGCGCGCCTGCGCCCGCGGTCCAGGCCTGGGCCGCCGCTACGCCAGCACCTGCCGCACGAGCAGCGCCAGGTCGCCCAGGTCGAAGGGCTTCTCGATGTAGGAGACCCTCTCCGGCAGCCGTTCCTGGCGCAGCAGCGTCTCGCGCGAGTGCGCCGACATGAAGATCGCGCGCAACTCCGGATGGCGCTCGCGCAGGCGCTCGAGCAGCTCGCGCCCGCCGAGGTTGGGCATCACGACGTCGGTCAGCACGAGGTCGATCGTGCCGGCGTGCGCGGCGGCGAGTTCGAGCGCCTGCTTCCCGTCCGCGGCGGCGAGCACCTGGTAGCCGAGCTTCCCGAGCGACTGGCGCAACGCGAAGCGGATCAGCGCCTCGTCCTCGACCAGCAGGATCGTCTCGCGGCCGCTGCGGGTCGTGGCCGTCTCTTGCAGCAGCTTGCGCGCCGGCGTCGGCGCGTGCTCTGTCGCGGGGAAGCGGATCCGGAACGTGGTCCCGCGCCCGGGCTCGCTTTCGACCTCGATGCCGCCCGAGAGTTCGCGCACGATGCGCATGACCGTCGAGAGTCCCAGGCCCGTGCCCTGGCCCGCCGGCTTGGTGGTGAAGAAGGGCTCGAAGATGCGCGCGCGCGTCGCTGCGTCCATGCCGCAGCCCTCGTCGCGCACGCGCAGCACGATCGTGTCGCCCTCGCGCGCGGTCCCGATCCAGATGCGCCCGCCCTGCGGCAGGGCGTCGCGCGCGTTGACCACCAGGTTGATCAGCACCTGCTCGAGCAAACCTGGATCGCCGAGCAGCACGTCGCCGCCCTCGGCGCACTCGACCAGCAGCTCGATGTCCTCGCCCACCAGGCGGCGCCACATGGGCGCGTTCTCCTGGATCACCGCACCCAGGCAGGTCGGCGCGAGCTGCGCAGCCTGCTGGCGCCCGAAGGCCAGCAGCCGGCGCGTCATGGCCATGCCGCGCTGCGTGGTGCCCTCGATCTCGGAGAGCAGGCCACGTGCGGGATCCTGCTCGGGCAGGTGCTCGCTCGCCAGGCGCGCGCAGGAGCGGATGCCCATCAGGATGTTGTTGAAGTCGTGCGCGATGCCCTCGGAGAGCCGGCCCACGACCTCGTTCTTCTGCGCGTGCAGGAACTCCGCCTCGAGGCGCTTGCGCTCGGTCGCGTCGCGCACGAAGCCGCTGAACATGCGCTCGCCGCCGAGCTGCATCTCGCTCACCGCGAGGTCCATCGGGAAGCGCGTGCCGTCCTTGCGCAGGCCGACCACCTCGCGGCCGATGCCGATGATCTTGCGCTCGCCCGTGCGCGCGTAGCGCTCGAGGTAGCCGTCGTGCTCGGACTGGTAGGGATCGGGCATCAGCAGCTTGACGTTCTGCCCGCGCAGCTCTTCGGGCGCGTAGCCGAAGATGCGCTGCGTCGCCGGGTTGACCGACTTGATCGTGCCGCGCGCGTCGATCAGCACGATCGCCTCGACGGCCGTGTCGAGGATCGCCGAGAGCCAGGCGCCCTGGTGGCGCAGCTCGGTCGCGGACTTGACCAGGCTCGTGACGTCGACCAGTGCGCCGCGCAGGCTGCTCACCGCGCCGGCCGCGTCGAAGACCGGGTCGCCCGAGCTGCGCACGTGGCGCACCTCGCCGTCCGGGCGCACGATGCGGTACTCGACCTCGTAGCGCGTGCGCAGGCTGATCGCCGCGGCGAGCGCACCCGCGACCAGCTCGCGATCCTCGGGGTGCACGATCTCGCGCAGGTACGCCTCGCGCGCGAGGCCGTCGCCGGCGGGATCGCGTCCGACGATCTCGAAGAAGGCCTCGGAGAACCAGTTCTTGCGCGTGGGCGAGAGCTGCAGCTCGTAGCGACCGAGCCCGCCCAGCGTCTGCAGGCGCGCGACGTCGTCTTCGAGGCGCACGAGTTCGGCCGCGTTGCGCTCGCGCGCGGCGGAGGCGTAGAGCAGCACGTGCCGCTCGGCGCCCTCGTCCAGCGCGGTGGTGTCGGCGCGGAACTCGGTCGCATCCGCGCGGCGCCAGGCGAGCTCGCCGAGTGCATGCCAGCCGCGCCGCGAGGACGCCGCGGGCAGGCTGGCGAGCGCGGCGAGCTCTCGGCCCTCGAGCGTCTCGCCAGCAGGCACGCCGAGCCGCTCGTGCGCCGCTCGATTGGCGTAGCGGATCAGCCCGCCCTCGGCGACGAGATAGGGGATCGGCAGGATGTCGATGGCGTGTCCCGGCGAGCGCGCGGCGCTGGGGCCCGAATCGGAGAGTCGTTTGGGTGTGCGTCCCACGGTGCGGCGGTCGGTGGAGCGAGACAATCGCCCAGGATGCCAGCCTAGCGGCGCGAACAGGGCTGCGGGAGGGCATTCGGATTATGACTGCGCGGTCGGGTATCGCGCCGGCGCGACGCACGAGCTCCGTGTACGCTGCGGGCGTGCGCAAGAAGATCGTGATCGGCCTCGTTGCCGTGATCCTGCTCGGACTCAGCGCCGTCGCGTGGATGATCGGCCCGCGCAACATCATCGGCCTGATGTTCTACGACCAGCGTCGCGAGGGCCGCCTCGTCGTGGGCGACGCGGCACCCGACGTCGCGCTCATCTCGATCGACGGCAGCCCGGACATCCGGCTGGCGAGCCTGATGGGCGCGAGGCCGCTGGTGCTCGTCTTCGGCAGCTTCACCTGACCTCCATTCCGGCGCTCGGTCGAGCGCATCGAGGAGCTGCGGCGCTCCCATCCGGAGGCGCGCTTCGTCACGATCTACATCAAGGAGGCGCACCCCACCGACGAGTGGCAGATGTCGAGCAACGAGAAGGAGGGCGTGTGCTATCCGCAGCCCAAGTCGCTCGCGGACCGCGTCGCGATCGCGAGGAGCTTCGTCGACACGTTCGGCTACACGCTGCCGATGTACGTCGACGACGTCACGAACGCGGCGGACGAGCTGTATGCGGGCTGGCCCGAGCGTTTGTACGTGATCGACGAGCAGGGGAAGATCGCCTACAAGGGCAAGACCGGCCCGTTCGGCTACGAGCCGGACGAGGTCGAGGCGTGGCTCGCGGGGCATTGCGGGCGTTGAGTTGCCGCGCGAATCGCGCGCGCGCTAGACTCGCGCCCGGAGCTCCACGCATGCTCGTGCGGGTTCGCCAAGCTCCTGCTCGTCCTGTTCGCGGCTTGCGCGGGTCTCGTCGCTCTTCAGATCCTGAGGAGCGCGGGCGACCTCTGGGACTACTACTTCGACAACCCGGAGATGCTTCGTGATGTGCGCGTCGTCGAGGGGCCTGCGGGTACGACGAGCGCGCCCCGACTGGCGCATGACTTCGATGGCGATGGCGTCGCGGATGAGTTCGCGGTCGAGTACTTCCACATGGAGCCATTGTTCTCCAACGACGCCACCTCGGGTCTGCTGCGCGTCCGATCCGGCAAGGACGGCTCCGATCTGCTCGTCTTCCCGACGGCCACGCCGATGGCCTCTGCTGCCTGGGCCGGGGATCTCGACGGCAACGGCACGGACAACCTGCGTGTCACGAACGACCGCCGGGATGTGAGTCTCTTGCACGACCGCTGACTCGACCACCGGGTAGCGGGCGTCGGCCCTCAGCGCGAATGTCATCGCGCTCCGATCGTTGCGTGTGATCGCGGAGTGCGAGTGCTCCGCCTCGAGTTCGAATTCACCCGCAAGCGTGCCGATGACGTGCTCACATGCGTGCCGACGAGGCGCGCCCATGCGCGCGTTCGACGCGCTCGTATGAGTGCGTTCGACGAGCTCTCCACGTGCGATCGATGCGCTCCGCATGTGCATCGATGTGAAGCGTTCTCGCGCTCGAGACTCGGAGATCGGCGCTCGGAGAAATCTCCGCAGAATCAAGCAACCTCGAGCCATCCCGATCGTCATACAGCTGGGTGGGATCGAAGCGGGCGGATGGTTGGGATCGAGACGGAGGAGCAGCTCGTGAGCTCGAGAGTCGAAAGCAATCGTGCGCGTGAATCGTCCCTGTTCGAATCTCGTGCGAGACCGGATGGGGCGCGGTTGGATTCGCTCGACGCGCGCGCGTCCATTCGAACGAACCGGCCGAGCCGCGCAGCCGGTGACAGGCGGAAAGGAGGCGGGAACCAGTATCGGAACGAGAAGGAGAGTCGGAAGGGGAATGGGAATGGGAGGCGGCGGAGAAAGGGGAGGGGCAACAGGAAGGTGCGACAGGCGGAACTCGTCTTCCGCTCCTGGGGCGGGGCGCGAGCAGGAGCGGGACGAAAGCCCAAGGGCGAGCGCGCGGGAATGGCGCACGTCTCGCGGCCGGAGCACAAGAAGCGTTTCCCGCTGCTGATCACGTCGCGCCTGTGCCCGGGGCTGCGCAGCCTGCGCCACGAGCGGGAGGCGGAGTGTGTCCGTCGCGCGCTGGCGGCCGCGAATCGCGCGACTGCCACTGAGAGTGGCTCCGTTGCTGGTCATGGCGCCGCGGCCGCGAACAGCGGCGAGGCAGCCCATGGCGCTGCGGCCGCGAAAGGCGCCACGGCCGCGAGCGGCGCCACTGTTGCGCAGGCGGCGGGTGGTGCGCCGTTTCAAGTTGTGCATCATTCGATCCAGACGAATCATCTGCACCTGATCGTGGAAGCTGACGATCGATCGTCATTGACGGCCGGCATGCGCGGCCTGCTGGTGCGCATCGCGCGCGCATTGAACCGGCTCTGGAAGCGCAGCGGCACCGTCTTCGCGGATCGCTTTCACGAACACGAGCTGCGCAAACCTCGGGAGGTGCGCAACGCGCTCGTCTACGTGCTGCAGAACCTGCGCAAGCACGGCATCGCGCTCTCGGGCCCGGACCCGCTCTCGTCCGGACCTGAATTCGATGGTTGGGATGCGGGGAGTGCGGACAGGGAGGGCGCTCGCGGTTCGAGCCGGAGCGGCCTGCTTCGATTCGGCGCAGATCGTGCGTGGCCCTCCGGCAAGGCCACGCAGGCGGGGAAGACGCAGGGCCCTCGCGCTTCCGGCGGCGCTCCGCTCTTCGGAAGCTCCGTTTGCCGCGGCGCTGCGAGCCTCTTCCGCGCGGCGCGCGCCGAGGTGCCGCGCGCGAAGACCTGGCTGCTTGGAGTCGGCTGGAGAGTGCACGGGCTGATCGATCTCCGCGAGTCGCCGCGAGGGAGATGAGGCGCATCCAGCCTCGCAAATGGCCACGCAGGACCTGACTGGGTCGCTCTCGCAGGTCGCCGCGTGCGAGTCGAGGCGCGCTCGCTCTCGCAAGTCGCCGCGGACAAGTCGAAGCGCGCTCGCCCTCGCGACTCGCCGCGGGCGAGTTGAGGCGCGCTCGCTCTCGCGACTCGCCGCGTCGGAACCGAGCGCGCTCCGCCCGCTCGTTCGGGCGCCCGGCCATCCGTGGACCCTTGTCCGACCGCGCGCGCTCAGAGCGTGAAGTACTTCGCGCTCGGGTGGTGACACACGATCGCCGACGTCGACTGCTCGGGCTCGAGCTGGAACTCCTCGCTGAGCGTGATGCCGAGGCGCTGCGCGCCGAGCAGGTCGAGCAGCATCGCCTGGTCCTCGAGCCTGGGGCAGGCGGGATAGCCGAAGCTGTACCGGCAGCCGCGGTAGCCCTGCTTGAAGAGCTCCTGCATCTCGCGCGCGTCGTCGCCCGCGATGCCCGAGCTCGGCGCGGATCTGCTTGTGGATGTACTCGGACAGGCCCTCGGCCGCCTCGACCGACAGGCCGTGCAGGTGCAGGTAGTCCTGGTAGCGGTTCGCCGCGAACCACTCGCGCGCGACGTCGCTCGCGCGCTGGCCGACGGTGACGACCTGCAACGCGACGACGTCCGGCTCGCCGTCGCGCGCGTGGAAGAAGTCCGTCAGGCAGCGGCCCTGCTTGGCCTGCTGGCGCGGGAACGTGAAGCGCGCGACGCTCTTGCCCTCGTCCTTGGGATCGAGCAGCACCAGCGTCGTCGCCCTCGGGGATGCACTTCCAGTAGCCGTAGGCCGCCTTGCAGTCGAGGATCTGCTCCTTGGCGCACTGCTTGGCGAGCTCGTGGAAGATCGGGCGCACCTTCTCCTGGATCAGCTTCTTGTAGGGCGCGATGGCCTTGCCCTTGCGGCGGTAGCCCCACTGGAACTGGAAGAGCGTGACCTCGTTGATGTAGGGCAGCACGCTCTGCAGCGGGATCGACTCGACCAGGCGCGCGCCGAGGAAGGGCGCCTTGGGGTACTCGATGTCGCGCGGCAGCTCGCCGAGCTTCGACCAGGCCTTGCTCGCGCGCGGGACGGGGCGCCCGCCGGCGGCGGCGACGAGGGCGGCGGCCTTCTGCGCCGCGAGCGCCGCGCGCGCGGAGCTCTCCTGGTCGCGCGCGAGCGCGTCGGGTGCCGTGCGCGTGATCGGCTGCACCTCGGGTCGCGTCTCGCCCGCCACGACGCGGCCCATCACGTCCAGGCCCTCGAAGGCGTCCTGCGCGTAGTACAAGCGCGCCGTTGTAGGCGCGGCGGCAGTCGTCCTCGACGTAGGCGCGCGTCAGCGCCGCGCCGCCGAGGATCACCGGCGTCGTGACGCCGCGGCGGTTCATCTCCTCGAGGTTCTCCTTCATGATCACGGTGCTCTTCACGAGCAGTCCGCTCATGCCGATCGCGTGCGGGCGGTGCTCGTGCGCGATCTCGAGGATCTTCTGGATCGGCTGCTTGATGCCCAGGTTGAAGACCGTGTAGCCGTTGTTGGTCAGGATGATGTCGACCAGGTTCTTGCCGATGTCGTGCACGTCGCCGCGCACGGTGGCGAGCACGATGCGGCCACGCGATTCGCCGCTGGCGCGCTCCATGTGCGGCTCGAGGAAGGCCACGGCGGCCTTCATCGTCTCGGCCGACTGCAGCACGAAGGGCAGCTGCATGTCGCCGCGGCCGAAGAGCTCGCCCACGACCGCCATGCCCGCGAGCAGGTCCTCGTTGACGATCGCGAGCGGCGTCTTGCGCTCCAGCGCCAGCAGGAGGTCGTCCTCGAGACCCGGCCGCTCGCCCTCGACGATGCGCCAGCGCAGGCGCTCGAGCACGTCCTCGGGCACGACGCGCGCGGCCTTCTTCTTGACGTCGACGCCCTCGAAGAGCTTGAGGTACTCCTGCAGCGGGTCGTAGCCCTCGCGCCGGCGGTCGAAGATCAGGTCCTCGGCCACCTCGCGCACGCGCGCGTCGATGCGGTGCAAGGGCTCGATGCGCGCTGCGTGCAGGATCGCGGCCGTCAGCCCGGCCTCGGTGGCGTGGTGCAGGAAGACCGAGTTGAGCACGTGGCGCGCCGCGGGGTTGAGTCCGAACGAGACGTTCGAGACGCCGAGGATCAGGCCCACGCCGGGGAGCTCCTCGCGCAGGCGCTTGATGCCCTCGAGCGTCTCGAGCGCGAGGCGCCGGTCGTCCTCGTTGCCGGTGCAGATCGTGAAGGTCAAGCACGTCGAAGAGCAGGTCCTCGGGCGCGAGGCCGTAGTCCTCGGTGCAGATCCGGTAGATGCGCTTTGCGATGCGCAGCTTGTCCTCGGCCGTCTTGGCCATGCCCTGCTCGTCGATCGTCAGCGCGACCACGGCCGCGCCGAACTCCTTCACCAGCGGCAGGACCTTCTCGCAGCGCTCGAGGCCGTCCTCGAGGTTGATCGAGTTGACGATGCAGCGTCCGCCGCATGAGCGCCAGCGCCGCGCGCAAGCACCGGCGGCTCGGTCGAGTCGATCATCAACGGGCACGGCGACCTCGGTGCGGTAGCGCGTGATGACCCCGCTCATGTCGGCGACCTCGTCGCGGCCGACGTAGGCCGTGCACACGTCGAGCACGTGGCTGCCCTCGCGCACCTGCTCGCGGCCCATCGCGACCATGCGCGTCGACGTCGCCCTTGAGCAGGTTGTCGCGGAAGGCGCGCGAGCCGTTGGCGTTCGAGCGCTCGCCGACGAACAGGATCGAGTTGTCCTGGCGCGAGCGGCACGGCGGCGTAGATGCTCGTCACCTGCGCACGTGCGCCGGCTTGCGCGCTTGCGGCGCGCGCGTGCCGAGCCGGCGCGCCACGGCGGCCGATGTGCGCCGGCGTCGTGCCGCAGCAGCCGCCGACGATGTTCATCGCCGTCCTCGTCGACGAAGCGCATCAGCCAGTCGGCGAGCTCCTCGGGCGTCAGCGGGTAGAACGGCTTGCCGTCGACGAGCTGCGGCAGGCCGGCGTTCGGGTAGCACGAGCGTGCGCTTGCGGCAGGTCTGGCCGAGGAGGCGCACGTGCTCGCCCATCTCGCGCGGGCCGGTGGCGCAGTTGATGCCCGAGCACGTCGATCGGATAGGGATCGAGCAGCGCGATCGCGGCGCGCCATCTCGGTGCCGACCAGCATCGTGCCCGTCACCTCCATCGTGACGCTGACGATGACCGGCAGGTCGAGCTCGGCCTCGCCGCGCGCCTCGAGCACGCGCGTTGAGCGCGGCCTTGATCTGCAGCGGATCCTGGCACGTCTCGATCAGGAAGCCGTCGACGCCGCCTTCGATCAGGCCGCGCGCCTGCTCGTGGTACGAGGCCTTGAGCGCGTCGTAGGTCGTGTGCCCGAGCGTCGCGAGCTTCGTGCCCGGGCCCATCGAGCCCAGCGCGAAGCGCGGGCGCGCGCTGCGTCGAGAGCTTCGCGCAGGCCGCGCGCGCGACCTGCGCCGCGACGCGGTTGATCTCGCGGCAGCGCGCTCTCGATGCCGAACTCGCCGAGCACGTGCGGCATCGCGCCGAAGGTGTTGGTCTCGACGACGTCGCGCCGACCTCGAGGTAGGCCGTCGTGGATCCGCCGGATCACGTCCGGGCGCGTGAGCTGAGATCACGTCGACGCAGTTCTCGTGGCCGAGGTAGTCGCGCTCGAGCTCGAGGTTCGGCCGCGTGGATCTGCGTGCCCATCGCGCCGTCGAGCAGCGAGCACGCGCCGCTCGAGCGCTTCGCGCAGCGACGGGCGCTCGACTCCCGGCTTTCCGGCCTTCGCGCTCATGCCGAACGGTGCGGTCGTTGGCCGCTCGCGACCAGCGTCATGAAGTGGGCGGCTGCGGATCGCGCGCCGCGCGCTGCACGCCGACGCGCTCGAAGCCGGCCTGCTCGAACAGCGCCTCGAGCGCCGGCCTCGGTGAAGCCCAGGTGCACGTGGCCGAAGCTGTTCGCGCACCCACTCCTCGGTGTGCGCCAGGAGATCGATCACGAGCAGGCGTCCGCCCGGGACAGCGATGCGGCGCGCCTCCTGCAGCGCGCGCAGCGGCTCCTGCGCATGGTGCAGCGCCTGGCTCATCACGACGACGTCGTAGCTCGCGTCGGGCAGCGGCAGGTTCTCGATCTCGCCCTCGACGGTCTCGATGTTCGCGAGGCCCTTCGCCTTCGGCGCGCACGCGCAGCTGCTCGAGCATCTCTGGCGTTGATGTCGACCGCCGTGACGCTGAGCTCGCGACCTCGGCGAGCATCAGCGTCGAGCAGCCCGTCGCCGATGCCGAGGTCGGCGTAGCGGCCGCGCGGCGCGAGCTGCAGCAGTCCGCGCGCGAGCCCTTCCCAGGTGCGCCCGGGCAGGACCTGCTCGCCGAAGGCGGCCGCGACGCGGTCGAAGTAGGCGCGCGAGTCGATCTCGCCGGCGATCGCGCACGGCCTCGAGGCCGGCGAGGTCGGCCTCGAACTCGGGCGCGCTGCGGTTCTCGTCCAGCACGCCCTCGCACGAGACACGCCCGCCGGTCCGGGGGCGATGCGTGTAGAGCGTGCGCCGTCCCTGGCGCCGGTCGACGACGAGGCCGACCTCCTTCAGCAGCGCGAGGTGCGTCGAGACCCGGCTCTGGCCCAGGTTCAGGATCTCCATGAGGTCGGTGCCCGAGAGCTCCTCCTGCGCGAGCAGGTTGAGGACGCGCAGGCGGGTTTCGTCGGCCAGGGCCTTGAGGAGCCGCGAGGTGCGTGTTGAGTCCAATCATGGCATCCGGATTCTATGATATCGGCTGTTCCGGGCCCAGGGTGGCCCATTTCGAGCCTCCCAGGCGCTATCCTCGCGCCGTGATGCTCGCCCTGCTCCTGCTGGCGCTTCTCCAGCAACCCCAGCCCGTCCCCGCCGATCTGGCCGCCGACGTGGCGCGCTCGGAGCGCATCGGACTGGAGCTCTTCCTGAACGACCGCGCGTCCTCGCGTGCGACCGATTGCCTGGCCGCCAAGCTCGGCACGCTCGAGGACAAGGGCCTGGGCGGCTTCCTCGCCGTGCGCGAGACCGAGGAAGGCGGCAAGCCCGCGCCCTCGTGGGTCGTCTCGTTCGTCTCCGACGAGGATCCGCCGCGCGTCCTGCACCGCGTGCGCGTCGCGCTCGAGGAGCGCCCGCCGGTGTACCTCGAGACGCCCGAGCCGCTCGCGCTGCCCGAGACGCTGCGCACGCTCTTCGCCGCGCGGCAACTCGCGATCGAGAAGGGCGGTCCCTACGAGCAGCCGGTCAACCCGGTCGTGTTGCGCGGAGCGGACGTCGGCGCGGAGGGCATCCTCGTCTACCTGCTCGCCGGCAGCGACACGCCCGACGTCGCCGTGCTCGGCAGGCACGTGCGCGTGCGCGTCTCGGAGGATGGCCAGAAGGTTCTCGAGGTCGCGCCGCTGACCAAGTCCGTGATCGAGAGTCCGACGAAGACCCCGGAGGGCAAGCCAGTGGTCGCGCTGACGGTGACGCAACTCCTGACCGACTTCCCGACCGAGGCGCACGTGTTCGCGAGCCTGCTCTACAAGCTGCCCGTCGGCGTGGGCACGAAGCGCGGCGTGTGGATGGTCGAGGAAGGGAAGATCCGCTTCCTCGGCGAACGCGCGCCGCCCAAGGCCAAGCTCGCCCTGAAGTTGCGCGAGCGCGCGACCGGCGAGCCGCGCGAAGGCCAGGTCCAGCTCTATCGCGTCGGCATCCCGGCCGAGAAGGGCTGGACGGCGGGCGACGAGCGAGCGGGCGAGTTTCACGTCCCCAAGGAAGGGCTGGAGATCCCTGACCTCCCGCCCGGACGCTACCGCGTGGCTTGCGATGCGCACGCCTGCACGGCGCCGGACCTGCCCGAATTCGAGCTCAAGAGCCCGCGTTCGGAGGTCGGGCTCGAGCTCGACGCGCCGCAGGAGCGCGAGGTCTGGGTCGAGGTCTTCGATGCGCGCGGAAAGCTGTTCGAGAAGGCCGAGTACCTGCCCGGCTCGCGCGACGGGAGCGTGCGCCTGCCCGGCTGGCTGCACCCGCGTGCAGAGATCTCGGCGGACGGGAGCGTGCTGCCCGCCGGCATGGCCGGCGGCATGCTCAGCCATTCGTCGGACCAGGGCTGGCGCAAGCTCCAGCATGGCGCGCACGGCTTCTCGCTCGGCCGCGAACGCGAGGACGGCGGACTCTACCGCACGACGCGCTCGATCCAGCTGCGCGTGCCCGATCACGGCACGGTCTTCGGCTCCGTGTCCTTCGGCGGGCACGAGGAGCTGCGCTTCCGCGTGCTGCTGTTCGAGAAGGGCAGCCTCGAGGGCCTGTTCAAGCTGCCCGACGGCAGCGCGGTGGATCTCGAGCGCGTGCGCGTCGAGACGCCGCTCGAGCCCGACACGCTGCCGCGCCCGACCGAGTTCTGGCTCGACGTGCCGATCCGCATCTCGGTCAACGTGCCCGGATTCCGGCGCCTCGAGTTCGAGCAGCGCCTGCGCGACGGCCTGCCGCGCCCGCGCACGCTCGAGAAGGCGCCCTGAGGCGCAGCCGCCGGAATTTCCTTCCCGGTTGCCCGCGCGAGCGCCTCGTCCAGAGACGAACTCGCGGCCGAAGTGCAGAAATGCGGCACGGAAGGCTCACCCTCGCCCCCGGGTCGCGTCCGATAGAGCGAACCTGCGACCACTCCCCACGTGATCCCCCGCGAGAATTTCAAGAAGGCCGTTGCCACCACGGTCGAGTCCCTGGCTGATCACTGCCAGGAGCTCGCTCGTCAGATGCGCTTCTTCGCGCTCGGCGGCGTGCGCGCAAACCCCAAGCAGGTCGAGGCGCTCGGATCGCTGCTCGATCGCGCAGGCGGGTTGTTCCAGCAGATGGCGCGCGGCGAGAGCCCGACCTCCGCCGCCGGATTCCGCATGGAACCGCAGGAGCGCACGGTCGCACTGCGCATGCTGCAGAGCGGCGGACCCGAACTCGAGACGCCGGCCCCGCTGCGCTCGGAGGAGCGCGCGCCCAGCCCGCGCCACATCATGGTGCTGCGCGGATCGGAAGGAATCTTCGCCGGACCCGACCTGGTCTCCTTCCTGGGCGTGCAGCAGAAGACCGGCCTGCTCGAGATCCGCACGCCCAACCAGCTCTTCACGCTCGAGCTCGACGCCGGGCAGGTCGCGCACCTGCAGTCGAACCGCGCCGGCAAGGGCGAGCGCCTGGGCGACATCCTGGTCGACATGGGCGTCGTCGACCGCCGCGCGGTGGAGGAGACCTACCGCGCCAACCCGCGCGGACGCGTGGGCGAGCTGCTGCTCACGAACGGGCTGGTGAAGGAGGAGCAGCTCTTCGAGGCGCTGCAGCGCCAGATCCACCTGCTCTTCCAGCGCCTGGCCTCGGAGCCGATGGAGCGCTTCACCTTCTGGTCCGGGCCGCTGATGCACGCGCAGGAACGCCTGCGGCTCAACGCGACCGCGCTGATGCTCGAGGCCGCGCGCGTCAAGGACGAGCGCGTGCAGGACGAGAACAAGGGCGCACCGCCGGCGCTCTGATACGGAACCAGGCATTCTTCTCACCGATTCGCCTCGGTGATACGGAACCAGGCATTCTTCTCACCGATTCGCCTCGGTGTTCGGAGCTCCCGGAATGCCAGGGCGAATCGGTGAGAAGAATGCCTGGTTCCGTATAGTCGGCGGCCGATGGAGCCGCGCGCGCCCGCCCCCGAGAGCAACCTGGCCGAGTTCACGCTCAAGGCCGTCGTCTCGGGCGTGCTGCTGGGAGTCGTCTTCGGCGCGGCAAACGCCTACCTCGGGCTGAAGGTCGGCCTGACCGTCTCGGCCTCGATCCCAGCGGCGGTGATGACCGTCGCGGTGTTCCGCGCGCTGCGCCTGCGCGGGACGCTGCTCGAGGCGAATCTCTCGCAGACGATCGGCTCGGCCTCGACCGCGCTCTCGACGGGGATGATCTTCACTGTCCCCGCGCTGTTCCTGTGGGGCATGACGCCACCCTACCTGCAGGTCGTCGCGCTGTGCTTCTGCGGCGGTGTGCTCGGGATCGCGGCCATGATCCCGTTGCGGCGCCTGTTGATCGTGCGCGAGCACGACACGTTGCCCTATCCCGAGGGCACGGCCTGCGCCGAGGTGCTGCGCGCGACGGCGGGCGGGGGCGGAGGTGCGGCCTGGATCTTTCGCGGCATGCTGCTCGGCGCGCTGATCAAGCTGCTGCTGGCGGCCTTCTTCCTCGTGCCGAGCGAAATCGGCGCCGACGTGCTGCCGGCCTACCTGCCCAAGGCGCGCGTCGCGCTGGAGATCGCGCCCGCGCTGCTGGGTGTGGGCTTCATCCTCGGCTTCCGGCAGTCGGGCGTGTGCGTCGCGGGCGGGATCATCGCGGCACTCGTGCTGGTGCCGCTGATCGCGCACTTCGGGTCCGGCCTGGTGCAGCCGCTCGCTCCGGAGAAGGTGCAGCTCGTCTCCGCGATGAGCGCCGAGGAGATCCGCAAGGCCTACGTGCGCTACATCGGCGCCGGATCGGTGGCCGCGGCGGGCATCCTCACGGTGCTGAAGAACATGCCCGCGATGTGGGGCGCCTTCGCGGGCGTGCTCGGCAGCCTGCGCGCGAAGGGTGCGCAGCTCGCCGCGAGCGGCGCGCGCACCGACCGCGACCTGCCGGGCTGGTTCCCGGTGCTGGGCGTGCTGCTCGTCGTCGGCGCGGCGGCCTTCGTGCCCAATCTGCTCGCTGGCCACATGCCGCAGGGCCAGCGCCTGGTCTGCGGCCTGGCGGTGGGGGTGTTCGGCGTGGTCTTCGTCACTGTCGCGGCGCGTATCGTCGGCATCGTGGGCGTCTCGTCGCAGCCGACGTCGGGCATCGCGCTGCTGACGCTGGTCGGGATCACCTCGATCTTCGTCGCCAACGGCTGGACCGGACCCGAGGCCAAGGCGGCGGTGCTGACGGTCGGCACGATCGTGGCGATCGCGGCCTCGAAGGCCGGCGACATCGCGCAGGACCTGAAGACCGGCTTCCTCGTCGGCGCGACGCCCGCGCGGCAGCAGCTCGGCCAGCTGATCGGCGCCTGCTTCGCCTGCTGGGCGGTCGCCGGATCCCTGTTCCTGCTCGCCAGCGCGTACGAGTTCGGCGGCCCAGAGCTCGGCGCGCCACAGGCGACGCTGATGAAGACGATCATCGAGGGAACCCTTGCGCGCGAGCTGCCCTGGGAGCTGGTGCTGGGCGGCGCGGGTCTCGCCGTCGGCGCGATCCTGTGCGGCGTCTCGGGCCTGGCCTTCGCGATCGGCGTCTACCTGCCGCTGGCCTCGATGGCGCCGCTGTTCGTCGGCGGCTGCGCGCGCGCCCTCTACGAGCGCGGGCGCAAGTCCGGCGGCGAGAGCGATCCGGGCGTGCTGGCTGCTTCGGGCCTCGTCGCGGGCGAGGCGCTGACGGGCATCCTGCTGGCCGCGCTGGTCTCGCTGGGCAAGATCCCGAAGGCGGGCAAGGTGCTTGTCGACGGCCTGCCGGGCGAACTGTGCGCCTGCGCGCTGGTCCTCGTGGTCTGCGGATTCCTGTATTCGGCGCGGCGTGTATCCTCTCGCGGATGACTGCCAACGAACTCGACGTCGACCAGTTCGCGCAGACGCAGCGCGAGAACCTGACCACGTTCCAGAGCCACATCCTCGCCGGGCAGGCGCGGCACTCGGACGCGACCGGGACCTTCTCCTGGATCCTCTCGGCGATCTCGCTCTCGGCCAAGGTCATCTCGGCCAAGATCCGCCGCGCGCGCATCGACGACGTGCTCGGCGGGATCGGCAGCACGAACGTCCAGGGCGAGAAGCAGCAGAAGCTCGACGTGATCGCGAACGAGACGCTGATGCGCTGCCTGGGCAACCGCGAGGGCGTCGCCATCGTCGCCAGCGAAGAGAACGAGGAGCCGCTGATCATCCAGCGCCAGCTGGGCAAGGACGGCCGCTACGTCGTGCTCTTCGACCCGCTGGACGGATCGTCGAACCTCGACATCTGCGGCGGCGTGGGCACGATTTTCAGCATCCTGCGCCACGACCCGCTGGCCGACAGCGTCGAGGAGAGCGTGCTGCAGAAGGGCACGCGCCAGCTCGCGGCCGGCTACGTGCTCTACGGTTCCTCGACCGTGCTCGTGCTCACGACCGGCGCGGGCGTGAGCATGTTCGTGCTCGACCCGCTGATCGGCGCCTTCGTGCGCGTCGGCGACACACTTCGGATCCCGAAGAGCGGCAAGACCTACTCGGTCAACGAGGGCAACCGTCCGGGTTTCGAGCCTGGCTACCAGCGCTACCTCGAGTGGGCGCAGGAGAACGGCTACTCCTCGCGCTACGCGGGCGCGATGGTCGCGGACGTGCACCGGCTGCTGGTGCAGGGTGGTGTCTTCCTGTACCCGCCGACGAAGAAGGCGCCCAAGGGCAAGCTGCGCCTGATGTACGAGGCCAACCCGATGGCAATGATCGTCGAGCAGGCAGGCGGCAAAGCCATGGCCGGCAAGCAGCGCATCCTCGAGATCCTGCCCGAGACGCTGCACCAGCGCACGAGCGTCGTGCTGGGCAGCCCCGACGAGGTCGAGCGCGTCCTCGCGCTGCTCTGATACGGAACCAGGAATTCTTCTCCCCGATTCGCCGAACGCGTTCAGAGCTCCTGGACCGCGGGGCGAATCGGGGAGAAGAATTCCTGGTTCCGTATCTCCGATTCGCCGAACGCGTTCAGAGCTCCTGGACCGCGGGGCGAATCGGGGAGAAGAATTCCTGGTTCCGTATCTACCGCTTGACCTTGCAGGAGCCGCCGTGCTTGCGGTGGTAGTCCTGGTGGTACTCCTCGGCCGGCCAGAAGGGCACCAGGCCCTCGACCGAGGTCACGATCCGGCGGTCCTTGTACTCGTCGCTCGCCGCGAGCTTCGCGATGTAGGCCTCGGCCAGCTTCTTCTGCTCGGGCGTGCTGGCGAAGATGGCCGAGCGGTACTGCGTGCCGTAGTCGGGCCCCTGGCGGTTCGGCGTCGTGGCGTCGTGGTTGTCGAAGAAGACCTTGAGCAGATCGCCGTAGCCGACGAGGCTCGGCGCGAAGGTCACCTCGACGGTCTCGGCGTGGCCGGTCGCGTCGCTGCAGACCTGCTTGTAGGTCGGCTTCTCGGTCTTGCCGCCCATGTAGCCGGAGACCGCATCGACCACGCCCGGGATCTGCTCGAAGACGTCCTCGACGCCCCAGAAGCAGCCGCCCGCGAAGTAGGCCTTCTCGAGCTTCACCGGCTGCGACTCCGCGGGCAGCGGCGTGCCGTCGGGGATGAAGCGCAGCGCGGCGCCGTTCATGCAGTAGCGCAGGTGCGTCGGCTCGGGACCGTCGTCGAAGACATGGCCGAGGTGCGCGCCCGAGCGCGCGTCGAGCACCTCGACGCGCTCCGTGCCCAGGCTCCCGTCGCGGCGCTCGATCACGTGCGCGGAATCGAAAGGACGCGTGAACGAGGGCCAGCCGGTGCCCGATTCGTACTTGTCCTCGGAGCGGAAGAGCGGCAGCCCGCTGACGGCGGAGACGTAGACGCCCTTTGCGTGGTTCTGGAGCAGCGGGCTCGAGTTGCGCGGCTCAGTGCCGGCGTGCTGCGTGACGTCGATCTGCAGCGGCGTGAGCGTCTTGAGCGCCTCGGCGATGCGCTCCTTGCCGAGCGGGCGCAGGTCGTAGCCGGACTTGGAGAGCTGCACGCTGCCGGGCGTGGACTTCATGGGCTGGGCCTCGGGGTTCTGGGCCTGTCCGCTGCTGCAGGCGAGGACGGCGGGAACGAGGAGTGCGAACAACACGGCGCTGAGGGCCTGGTGGGTGTCCATTGGACGCGAGTATACGCCTGCCCTGCGGGGCTGTGACGCGCTTCCCGCACTGCCTAGGGACTCTTGGATCCGCTCTTCGTGCGCTGGTTGAGCGCGGCTTCCTGCTGCTTGAGCTCCGCGAGCGGCGGCACTCCCATCGCATGGCGCTCCGCATCGCTCGTGCGCGGGTCGATCGGGTGCAAGCGCCAGGCGCGCAGCACCGGCTCCCAGACGAACTGAGTTCCGTAGCGCTGCATCATTCCGCGCCGCAGGAGCAGCTTGTCCTGCGCTTCGGCCGCGACGCGGAAGCCGTGCGGCTCGCCCAGCTTCGCGGCCTCGAGCGCCTGCACCTGCGCCAGCTCGAGGTCGGCTTCGCGCGGGCACTGCACCAGCACGAGCGCCGCGTAGTAGTGGTCCGCGGCGCTGCCGACGCCCTTCTCGCCGAGCAGGACTCGTACGCGTTCCGCGCGTTCCAGCGAACGCTTCTTCAGGGCCTCGGCGTCCTCGGTGCCCTGGAGCGGCGTGAGCACGTCGTCGCGCTGGTCCTGGGCCAGTCCGCGCAGCGAGGTCGAGGGCGAACGGCAGCCCGCGAGCGCTGCGAGCGCGGCGAGGAGGAGTGTGGGTGCGTGGAGCTTCATGGGGTGTGTTGAACCGCGCAGCCTAGCCGCTCGGCCCGAATCCCGCGAGCCGCACGCAGCGGGTGCCCTCCGGCATGCTCCAGCGCCCTCCGTCGAAGTTCGGGTGGGATGCCGCGCCGGGGACATGTTACGTTGTTCCAACCCTTGGCCCGCGGACCATCGCGTAGGCTGGGGGCCCCGAGCGCGGGCCGGACAGGCCCGGGAGCGGGTGCGACCCACCCCTCGAACCTATCCGATTCCCACACGCGGCCTGCGGCCGCAGAAGACCCTCGAATGAAGAACCTCCTCCTCTGTGCGACGCTGATCGCGTTCTCCTTCGGCTGCAAGTCGAACTCCAACCAGGCCGTGACCGACCCCAACGGCGCCAACATGCCGAAGACGGAGTGCACCAAGGGCTCCTGCGAAGGCATGAAGGGCTGCGAAGGCATGAAGGCCGAAGGCGCGAAGGGCTCCTGCTGCGACCAGGCCAAGAAGCCCCAGGGCTGAGCTCCGTTCGCGACTCGAATCCGGAGGCCCGTTGCGCGCGAGCGCGGCGGGCTTCCTGCATTTCGGGGCTTCAGTGCGCGGCGGGGCGCACTTCGACGAGGTGCACCTCGCAGTCGAGCGTCGAGTCCGGCGGAACGACGTCGGGAACGCCGCTCGATCCGTAGGCCAACTCGGGCGGGATCGTCAAGCGCCGTCGCCCGCCCGGCCGCATGCCGACCAGGCCCTGATTGAGCCCCTCGATGGGCACGTGGCCGAGCACGGACTCCTGCGGCACGCCGCGGTCGAGCGTCGAGTCCACGCGCGTCCCGTCGACGAGCCAGATCGTGTAGTCGAAGACGACCACGTCGCCGAGCTGCGCCCCCGGGCCCTCGCCGAGGTACAGGTCGTGCCAGTGCACGCCGCCGGAGCTGATGCTCTCGGGCCGATCGACGCGCAGCGGCACGCGCTCGAGCGTGATGTGCTTGCAGCTCGTGCAGGCGAGGAAGAGCGCCAGCAGCGCGCCGAGCCTCATCCGTCGACCCCCACGAGTTCGATCTGGAATACGAGCGTCTTGTCCTCGGCCCCCGGTGGCCCGCTCTTGCCGTAGCCCAGCGCGGCGGGGACCTCGAGTTTCGCCGAGCAGCCCGCGCGCAGGCCCGTGAGCCCGCGCTCGAGCGCGCGCAGGAGCTGCGGCGGATCGCCGCCGCCGAGTGTCGCGACGAGCGGGCTGTCCCAGCCCTCGGTGCTGGCGACGACGGTCTCGGTGTCCTTGATCTTCGCCTCGTACTGCAGCTGCACGCGCGAGCCGGCGTGCGCGATCTTGCCCGTGCCGGCGCGGTCGACCTGCAGGATCAGCCCATCGCCGAGGTCGAAGGGCTTGCCGGGCTCGGACTCGGCGGGCGAGAGCGCCGGCGGCGTCTCGGGCGCGCGCTCCTTGGCCAGCGCGTCGGTGGCGCTCTCGCCGGGCGCGGGCACGCCGGTCAGGGGCTTCGCATCGTCCCGGCCGCAGGCGGCGAGCGCGAGCAGCAGTGCCGTCAGGCTGGCGGGGGAGCGCCTCATCGCCGGACAGCGTAGCGCGGGCCGGTTTCGAGCGCGACTATCCGCCGCTCAGGGCCTGGATGAATTGCACCTCGTCGCCCGGGGAGAGCTGGCGCGCGAGCTCGCGCACTTGCGCGCCGTTGACGAACAGGCGCATGTGCGGCCGCAGCGCGCCCTGCTCGTCGACCACGCGGAAACGGATGCCCGGATAGCGCCGGTCGAGGTCCGCGAGCAGCTCGAGCAGCGTGCGGCCCTCGGCCTCGACCTCGCGCTTCTCCGTGTAGGAGACGAGCGGGCTCGGGATGCGCACCTTCATGGCCGGATCAGCGGCTGCTGTGCGCCGGCTCCACCGCGTAGATCTCGGGCAGGTGGCGCGCGATGCACTTCCAGCGCGAGCCCTCCTTGCGGCTGGCCCAGATCTCGCCGCTGGTCGTGCCGAAGTACAGACCCACCGGCTCGTGGAAATCGGCGCACATCGCCTGGCGCTTGACCGTCCACCAGGCATTGGCCTTGGGCATGCCCTTGGCCTGGCGCTTCCAGCTCTTGCCGCCGTTCTGCGACACGAACACCGCCGGCTTGCCGCCCGGGCTCGTGCGCGGCCAGACGCCGCCGCCGTCCATCGGCAGGACCCAGAGCGTGTTCGGGTCTTGCGGATGCACCGTCATCGGGAAGCCGACGTCGCCGATAGCCTTGGGCATCGCCTTGCCGATGCGCGTCCAGGTCTCCGAGGGCCGGTCGATACGGTAGATGCCGCAGTGATTCTGCTGGTAGAGCCGATCCGGATTGCCGCCGGCAAAGCGCATGCAGTGCGGATCGTGGAACTGCAGCGTCTTCGGGTCGAACTGCTCGACCACCTCGAGCCCGGCGACGAGCGACTTCCAGGTCCTGCCCGCGTCCTTCGACTCGAACACGCCGCCGCTCGACATCGCGACGTACAGGTGCTGCGCATCGCGCGGATCGACCAGCACCGAGTGCAGCTTCGGCCCGTTGGGCGTGCCGTTCTCGACCGCACCCATCCACTGGCTGTACTCCGGATGCTCGTTCAGACCGGTCACGCTCTCCCACGTCGCGCCGCCGTCCTCGCTGCGGAACAATCCCTGGGGCGAAGTTCCGGCGTACCACGTGCCCTTCTCGCTCGCGTGCCCGGGCGTGAGCCAGAACGTATGGTCGACGACCTGCCCCTTCTTGCCCTCCGGCGCTTTCGGGAACGCCGGCGGCCGCGTCGCTTCCTTCCAGGTCTTGCCCGAGTCGTGCGAGCGGAAGATCGTCGGTCCGAGGTGGCCCGTGCGCGCCGCCACGAGCAGCGTTTGCGCCTCGCGCGGATCCTGCACGACGTGGTGCACGATGTGCCCGAGGAAGATCGGGTCGCTGATGCGCCAGTTGCGTCGCCGGCGATCCGAACGCAGCAGGAAGGCGCCCTTGCGCGTCGCGACGAGCAGCGCGACGGGACCGGAGGCCGAGCGGGACTTGGGTGCGGACTTCTTCGAGCGCGACTTGGTCTTCTTCATGGCTTGGTCTTGCGTGCGTGGGGCGCAGCGCGACGCGAGCCACAGAATTTATCCGCCGAGCTAGTCCGCCGCCAGACGGGCGTGCAGTCCTTACGGCCCTTTCAAGCTCGCGCCTCAGCGGTAGTGCCGCGCGACCTCGGAGGCGTAGCGGCCGCCCGCCAGGTCCGAGTGACCTCCGAGCCATTCGCCGAACCGCGTGCTGCCCGTGGGCTTGCCCTTCGAGACCAGCAGGTCGGCCATCAGCCCGTCGATCTCCTCGCGCGTCAGCAGCACGTCGCGCAGGAACAGGCTGAAGAGGCTCGTCGCCGCGTGCACGGCGAAGCGCGGTGCGTGCACCAGGCCGACGCGCCGGTCCAGGCCGCCGGCGATGCGCTGCACGAGTTCCGCGAAGGTGTACACCTCGGGCCCGACTCCGTCGGCGATGAGCGGCTCGTTCGACTCCGCCGCCGCGGCCATCAGCCCGGCGAAGTCAGCGACGTGCATCGGTTGCACGCGGTAGCGTCCGTCGCCCGGCACCAGGAAGAGCGGGAAGCGCCGCACGAACCAGGCGATGTTGTTGACCAGCACGTCCTCCTCGCCGAAGAGCACGGTCGGCCGCAGGATGGCGTGCGAGACGCCCAGCGACTGCAGCGCGCGCTCGACCTCGGCCTTGCCGCGGTAGTAGCTGAGCGGCGAGTCCAGCGAGGGGTTGGCGATGCTCGTGTGCACGATGCGCGCGACGCCGGCCCGCCGCGCCGCCTCGAAGAGCGCGATCGAGTTCGCGACCGCCTGCGGATGCGTCTGGCCGCGGTAGGGGAAGCGCACCCAGTAGGTGTTGAAGAACACGCCCGCGCCGCGCATGGCGCGCTCGAGCTCGTCGGGCTTCGAAAAGTCCATGCGCGCGCTCTTCACGCGCTCGCCGAACGGCGTCCCGCGCTCGGGGTGGCCGGTGAGATTCGTCACCTCGACGCCCGCCGCGAGCAGCGCGCGCGTCAGCACGCGCCCGGAGTAGCCGCCCGCGCCGGTCACGACCACGCGCGCGCCGGGTGCGAGGCGCTCTCGCGCGCTGGGCAGCTTCACGGCGACGTCGTCCATGGTCGGGCAGGGTCCTCCGACCATGCTGCGCAATCGAAGCGGCCGCGAGAGGTGGTCAACGTGCGCAGTCGTGCTGCACTCGCCCCGGATCGTCGCGTCAGTGCTTCCGCTCCGCGAACTCGAAGCGCCTCGGCCCGCCGTCCGCGCCGCGCGAATCCCAGAAGGCGTACTCGAGATTGGCTGCGTCGCCGAGCAGCGGCTGCACGAGGTAGCCGAGCCGGGCTCCGTGCACACCTGTGTCGGCGATGACGAGCACGTCCTCGTACCTCGCCGTCTTCAGCTGGAACCAGCCGCAGATGTCGTCGCTGGCGTAGTGCTTCCCGTTGACCACCAGGTGGCCTTCGTGCACCTGGATCGGCGAGTCGTCGGCCACGAAGCGCGACCAGGCCTCGTTCGTCTCGGCGTTCCCGTAGAGGACGTAGCGACTGGCGTTGTCAGCCTGCCGGATGTGCCAGTCGGTCCCGTCCGGCTGGGTCTCTGGCGGAATGCCTGCGAGTTCCTTGTCGGAGATCGCCTCGGGCACGTGGCCGGCGCGATACCAGATCGACTCCTGATCGAAGCGTGCGCGCGCGAGCGTTCCTCGCGATCCGTAGACGAGCAGCGGGCTCGCATCCAGACGCAGGAGCGGAGTGTTGGCGAGCGCATTCGGCGGGCGCACCTTCGGACGCGAGGCGGCGAGGCCCGACCAGCGCACGAGTTGTCGATCCGCATTCCCGTCGTCGTCGGCCCAGACGCAGATAGGTGCCACAGCGGGCTGGTCTAGCGACGGCGGATCACATTCGTCCAGGCCCAGGAAGTAGCTGGCACCGATCCGCAATCCCAGCGGGAGCATCCGCCCGCCATCGCGCCAGTCCGTCAGCGACGGCGTGCACCAGCTGGCCACGATGCGGGCGTGCCCGTAATGGACATGCAGTCCGTCGACGGGGCTGCGCGCGACGTTGAAGACCGGGAAGGTGATGTCCGCGCCCAGCCCCGCGTCCTGCGGCCAGCCCACGTCCCATGTCCCGATCACCATGCGCGACACCGGTGACCAGAGCTCGAGCTCGAACGGGCCGCGGATGTCGAACACGTAGAGCTCGTTCAGGCCCGTCTTCAGCGGGATCGGCACGCCGCGGAATCCGCGTTGCTCGGCGTCGCCGACGAACCCGGTGCCGTTGACGACGAGCAGCCCGGCGCCGGAGAGCCGCGCCATGCGCACCTCGTCGCTCGCGCACTCGACGCGCGTGAACGCGCAGGCCACGTCCGCGAGTGGCTGTCCGTGGCGCGCTTCCCACTTCGTGTCGCCGGCTGCTGGCGCATGCCCCGCCGGATCGATCACCCTGGCGAGGAGCTCCGCGACTCCGTCGCCGTTCGCGCGCGGGACGACGAGCCAGTCTTGCGGAACGATCGGCGCGGGAGCGGGCGACGGACCACCGACCGGATACTCCCCGCCGATCCAGCCGTAGCCCCAGATCGAGTCGTCGGCCGGCAGATCCGTGCGCTTCGCGGGCTTCTGCGCGGCGGGCGGATCCTGCGCGCGAAGACTGGGGAGGAATACTGCCGTGATCGCGAGCGCGACGAGCGTGAGGGGGGGCCGTTGCATGCGCGGCGCAACCCCGCTCGCCGCGGCAGGTTCCGGGCTAGCCGCCCAGGATCACCGCGATCGCGGCCACGCGACTGACCCTGGTACGATCCTGACGAATGCGTACGACCCGCGGCCTCGCCATCGCGCTCTGCCTCATCGTCGCTCTGCTCTCGAATTGCGGGGGTAAGTTCACCATTGCAACGACCCATCGCTCGGGACCGCTGGGTGACGACTATGTGGAGGAGCCGCTGAGCGACAAGTCGAGTCGCTCCGAGCACGCGCTGGAGGTCTCCAATGCGATCTTGCAGCAGCTGCAGGCGCATGACAGCCACGCGGTGTACGCCGAGCGCGTCGACCCGCTGATGAAGTCGAATGTCAGCGAAGCGACGTTCGAGGGCTGGATCAAGACGATCGACGAGCGCTTCGGCCCGCTCAAGAGCTTCAAGCCGATGCAGTGGGGCTTCAAGGTGTGGTCGGAGAACGGCAGGGATCTGGTCAGTTCGACCAAGCTCGTCGAGCACGAGCGCGGGATGGTGCGCTACCACTTCCTGTTCGCGGATGATGGCAAGTACGAGGCGCTGCTCGGCTTCTGGATGTACGAGCGCCACGGGGTTGCCCCACCCGGCGTGCCGTAACGCGGTGCGCTAGGATCGCCGCACAGTCAGACCTGTTCGCTGAGGCTAGGAGAACGCCCCTGCGGAGAGCCGGCGCAACTCGTCGAGCATCGAGCGGGCGCGGCCGAGAGCATCCTCCGCGTCCTCGGGCTTGATGTGGTCCTCGCCGCCGTAGTCGCCGACCATGCGCAGCTCACGCAAACGCGAGTACGAGGCGCCAAAGGTCACGGGCACGCGTCCGGGGCGGACGAGATCGCGATGAACGGCGCTCTCGACTGCTTCATGCTTGCCGTGCTCGCGCCCCTCGAGCAGGAAGAAGGCTGAGACGCCGTGGAAGGCCGAGTAGTAGGCGCGCGAGACGGCGCTGTCGGGATCACCCGACTCCAGCAGGAGAACCGCCGACTCCAGGCAGCGCCGGGCGCGCGCCCATTCCTCTCGAGCGGCCTCGTTCAAAGAGCAACCCCTTCGCGAGCGACGTTGCGGAACAGGAGTCTCTCGCCGGACTCGAAGTGCTCGGCGGTCACCGGAAGCGTGTGGATGGGGTAGTCGACTTGCAACTGCAGTGGATAGAGCGCGTCGACGGCCGTTCCGATGTCACGTGCGAGCGAGATCGGCCCGTCGAGCAGCACGAGCAGGTCGAGGTCGGAATTCGGTCGATGGTCGCCGCGGGCGCGCGACCCGTAGAGATAGACGCCACGAAAGCGTCCGCCGAATGCCTTCTCGAGGCGCGGGCGTATCTCGTCGAGCGGCGCGGGGGGCTTGACCACGAGGCCAGAATAGCGACTCCGGGAACGAGCGGGAACTCCACAGCACGCGGAGCTCCGCGGCTACCGCCGATCGCAAGATCTACCCGCCCAGTATCGCCGCGATCGCCGCCACGTCGACGATGTCCTCGGCCTTGCAGCCGCGCGAGAGGTCCATGAAGGGCTTCTCGAGGCCCATCACGAGCGGGCCGAGTGCGGTCGCGCCGGCGAGGCGTTCGGTGAGCTTGTACGCGATGTTGCCGGCGTCGAGGTCGGGGAAGATCAGCACGTTGGCCTTGCCCGCGACGGGCGAGCCGGGCGCCTTCTTCTCCGCGACCTGCGGCACGATCGCGGCGTCGAGTTGCAGTTCGCCGTCGCAGGTGAGGTTCGGCGCGCGCTTCGCGAGCATCGCGGCGGCCTTCTGCATCTTCTCGACGTCGGCGTGCGCGGCCGAGCCCTTGGTCGAGAACGAGAGCAGCGCGACGCGCGGCGACTCGCCGACGAGCTTGCGATGGTTCTCGGCCGCGGCGAGCGCGATGTCGACGAGCTGCTCGGCGGTCGGGTTCGGCACGACGCCGCAGTCGGCGTAGGTGTAGACGCGATCCTTCAGGATCATCAGGAAGCACGAGGAGAGCGTCTTGATGCCGCGCGCGAGACCGACGACTTGCAGACCTGCGCGCAGAACGTCCGCCGTCGCGGCTTCACTGCCGCTGACGCCGCCCGAGCAATCGCCCGAGCGCACGAGGAAGGCGCCGAAGACGAGCGGCTCGAGGACCTTCTTCTTGGCTTCGTCGAGCGTCATGCCCTTGGCCTTGCGCAGCTCGAAGTACTCGGCGGCGAATTTCGGCGTGCGCGGATCGCGCGCGGGGTTGACGCTCTCGACGCCGGCGGGAGCGGGGCCCATCTTGCCGCTGTCGACGAGCACGGGCCTGCAGATCTTCTGCTGCACGAGCAGCGTCGCGGCCTGGCGCACGCGCGCGTCCTGCGATTCGGGCAGCACGATGCGCCGTTCGAGGCGGCGCGCTTTCTCGTGGAGCTCGAGGACGAGGTTCATGGTCATCGGGAGCTCATCCTAGGGCGCCGGCGTCGCGTCGAGCACATCCTGCGGCACGTCGATCACCATGCGCAGCACGGCCAGCGCCGTGCGTCTTGCCCTGCGCGTCGGTCTTGAGCGAGGCCGAGCCGCCGCCGCCGAGGCTGTCCTGCAGGATGAAGTTCAGGAGGCGCATGTTGTCCGCCTCGTAGCGCTTGACCGGGCCGTGGTTGATCGCGCGCATGTGCTGACGCACGCGCTCGCCGGTCAGCTCGCGCTTGAGGAAGCGGTAGGCGACGTCGCTGCGCGCCATCACGCCGACGTTCGAGCCCTCGCCCTTGTCGCCGGAGCGCGCCATCGCGATGCGCGAGAGGGGCACGAGCGGCATCACGAGCCTCCCGCGGTCACGACGGTGACCTTGTGCGCGATGCGCGGCTTGGTGACGAGCGCCGGCCAGAAGCCGATGATCTCGGTCGCGTGCGGCCGGCCGCCGGCGAAACCCGTGACGCCCGGAGGTCCGCTGGTGACGAGCGGGACGAGCTCGTAGCCGAAGCGCTCGACCTTCTCCTTGTCGCGGCCCTTCACGCCCAGGCGCAGCACGATCTCGGCCGGGTCGTGGCGCTCGGCGGACTCGATCCCGGCGTGGCAGACGTTGGCGCCGACGAACTCGACCATGCGCTCGGAATCGGAGTACTTGCAGCCGTCCAGCTCGAGCCGCTTCCAGACGATCTCGGCGCACAGCTTCGCCTTCGCGAGCGCGTCGGGGCCGCTGATCGTGAGCTGGCCGACCGCCTTCCAGCCGTCCTCGTAGCTGATCGAGACCTTGTACGTCGGCGTCGGCGCGGCGCCCTTCACGCCGCGCACGCGCACGCGGTCCTTGCCGTCCTGCTCGAGCGTGAAGCTGGTGAAGTCGGCGCTGCAGTCGGGGCCGAGGTAGGCCTTGCGGGTCGCCCATCTCGTAGGCGAGCTGGTGCGTGACCGTCGCGAGGTCGATCACGCCGCCGGTGCCGGCGTGCTTGGTGATCACGAAGGTGCCGTCGCGCTGCGCCTCGACGATCGGATAGCCGATGCGCGCCATGTCGGGGACGCGCTGCCAGTCGGTGAAGTTGCCGCCCGTGCACTGCGCGCCGCACTCGACGATGTGGCCCGCGACCGTGCCGGCCGCGAGCAGGTCGTAGTCGGTCCTCTTCCAGCCGAATTCGTGGATCAACGGCCCGAGCACGAGGCCCGGGTCGGTGCCGCGGCCGGTGATCACGATCTGCGCGCCCTGGTCGAGCGCCTCGGCGATCGGGAAGGCGCTCATGTAGACGTTCGCGCTCGTGACGCTCGCGCGCACGGAGCGAGTGGCGCGCCCGTGTCCATGTTCGCGAGCTTCTCGCCCGCGGCCATCAGCGAGTCGAGCTGCCCGAGGATGTCGTCGCCCTCGACGATGCCGACCTTGACGCCCTTCAGGCCCTGCTTCTCGATCACCGCCAGCACGGCCTTCATGCAGGCCTGCGGGTTCACGCCGCCCGCGTTGGCCACGACGCGGATGTCCTTCTTCACGAGCTCCGGCAGCACGCGCTCGATCATCTTGACGAAGTCGGTCGCGTAGCCTGCGTCGGGCTTGCGCGCGCGCTGCTTCTGCATGATCGACATCGTCACCTCGGCCAGGTAGTCGAGCGTCAGGTAGTCGAGCGGCCCCTCGCGCACGAGGCGGATCGGGCCGAGGAGCGAGTCGCCCCAGAAGCCCTGGCCGTTGGCGACGAGGACGGGTTCGCGCTTCTTCATCGGGAGCGAGAGGATAGCGAGCGCGGGGGCCCGGATCATGGGGCAGTTGGTCGCAGGCCGGCCCGGGAAGTGCCAAGCTGCGCGGGATCGATGCCGTTCGTGCGGCCGGAGGACCCTGTTGAAGCTCTTCGCACCCTTGCTGCTCGTCGCCGCCGCTTGCGCAGCACCCTGGCGCGCGGAGCTCATGATCGAAGTGCGCTGAGTTCGGGCACCGCGCGCGGAGAGCGAAAAACTCAGGCGGGCTGAGTTGTTCGCGAACAACCCAGGCGGGCTGGGTTGTTCACGCAGTCGCGGGCCGTGCCTGCTCGACGACCTGGAAGCGCGCAGTGGGGGTGTGGCCCTGGCTCAGCACGGTCGGACAGCCGGCGTAGGCTCGGCCCGGCAGGAGCCGCTCGTGCTTCATCACCACGCTGTGCGGCGCGACCACGGCACCGGCTCCGACCTCGGCGCCGTAGAAGAGCACGGCACCGCTGCCGACGTCGGCGCCCGAGCGGATCGTGATGCGGTCGATCTTGAGCACGCGGTCCTCGAAGCTGTGCGCCTGGAAGAGCGCGTGCACGGTGGCGTCGTCCTCGATGTAGAGCATGTCCGGGTCGACGACATGCGCGAAGCCGCCGGCGAGCACGCTGCGCTTGCCGATGTGCGCGCCCATCGCGCGCAGGTACCAGGGCAGGTAGAGCGTGCCCTCGAAGCCCGCGAGCACATGCCGGCCCCACTTGGACCAGATCTCGTAGTGGATGTCCCAGCGGCTGCACCAGGAGGACCAGAGCGCGTGCTCGCCGGGGCGGACGCGGCCGAGCAGCAGCCACTTGAGCAGCAGCACGGCCAGCACGCTGATCGCCGCCGCGGCGAAGGCCGCCAGCGCGATCGCAGCGATCGCATCGAGCGGCCGCGCCGCGGAGTCCACGCGCGCGGCAGCCCAGGAGACGGCGGCGAAGGCGAGCCAGAGCGGGGGCACGGGCAGCACGAAGCGCGCGAGCTCGAAGACGAGTCGGATCAGGCGGTGCGCGAGGCGCGGCTCGTGCGTCATCGAGCGTGCGAAGCCCTTGTGGCGCGGCCGCGGCAGCTCGAAGGGCGGGTGGCCGAACCACGAGCCGCCGCCGTGCATGCGGTCGGGCTCGGGCACGGTGCAGACGCCGACGAGCACCTCCTCGGGCAGCTCCTGTCCGTCGAGGATCACGGCGTGGTTGCCGACGAAGTCGCCCGTGCGCCAGATGCGTGTGCGAGAGCGTGACCACGCCGCGATACAGGCGCGGGCCGCCGAGATAGATGCCGTCGGCGAGGAAGCACTCGTCGCCGATCTCCAGGCACTCGGGCACGACGTCGATGATCGTGCTGATCTCGCAGTTGCGGCCGACGCGCATGCCCGCAAGGCGCAGCCAGTAGGGCCAGAGCAGCGTGCCCGCCAGCCAATCGCCGGCTGCCTGCAGCACCTCGGACTTGAGCGCGACGCGCACGTAGGCCGGGTCGAGCCGGCTGATCGTGCCCGGCGGCACGCGCCCGAGCGCGCGCAGGAAGAGCGCCTCGAGCACCAGGCCGAACGGGATCGAGAGCACCAGCGCGAGCGTGATCGGGACGAGCCCGAAGCCGGACCAGGAGCCGTCGAGCAGCGCCTGTCCGATCGCACGCGCATCGATGCCGCAGAGCCAGGCCAGACCGGCCAGGCTCGCCAGCAGCGGCACGGCGAAGAGCAGCAGCGTCGCAGAGCGCGCCAGCACGAGCGCGCTCGCGTGCGCCGCGGGCGAGAGTTCGCGCTTCGAGCCGTGCGCCGGCCGCTCTGGCGAGAGGCCCGCATGCTTCGCCGGCACGCCGTCCCAGCACTCGCCTTCCGGCACGCGGCCGCCCGGCGGCAGGTTCGAGAGCGCGCCCAGGAAGGCGCCCTCGGCGAGCGCGGAGTGCGCGCTCATCCCGGCGCGCACGTCGACCGTGCTCTGCGCGCCGAGCGCGATCGGCCCGACGACCAGGCAGCCGTCGACGAGGTCCACCAGGCGCAGCGAGGCGTCCTGGCTGACCATCACGTCGTCGCCGATCTCCAGCAGGTCCCAGCCGCCGCCCGTCAGCTCGACGCCGCGGTGCAGGTGCACGCGCTGGCCGATGCGCGCACCCAGCGCGCGCAGCGCCGCGTTCTGGAACTCGGTGCCCGCGAGCAGGTCCCAGGGCACGAGGCGCGCGACGTGCTGCACGATCCAGTTGCGCAGGTAGTAGCCCGAGAGCACCGGGACGCGTGTCGGCCGGTACGTGCCGATCAGGAGCTTCTTCGTCAGCACCAGCAGCAGCACCGCCAGCGGCGCGTGGACGAGGCGCAGCACGATCGCCGCGAAGGGCGCGACGAGCAGCGACAGCGGCAGGCCCAGCGCGAGGACCGCGCGCGGCAAGAGCACAAAGGCCGCCGCCCAGACGAGCGCGGCGCCCGCGAGCAGCTCGCCGGCCAGAACCAGCGCCTGCAGGGCGCTGGTGGCCAGCAGTTGTGCGCCGGAGACGGGCTCGAGCTCGGTGCGTGTGCTGCCGTAGGCGTCGCTCGCCTCGCGCACGCGCAGCTCGGACTCGCCGGCGGCGGCCTTCGCGCGCCGCGCGAGTGCCGCGACCGTGCGCCCGCTGTAGAGGTCGCGCACCGTCAGCGGAGCGGTCAGCGGATCGTCGCGCAGCAGCGAGACCGCGACCGCGGCCGCCAGCGAATCGCCGCCGAGGTCGAGGAAGAAGTCCGCCGCGATCGAGGGCACGCGCTCGAGGTCGAGCGCGGTGCGGAAGACGGTCGCGATGCGCTCTTCGAGCGGATCGCGCGCGCTCTCCGCGGGCGTCTCACGCTCCTGATCCTGGGCCGCAAGCGGCGGCAAGGCGCTGCGATCCAGCTTGCCGCTGACGTTCGAGGGCAGCACGGCGAGCAGGCCGAAGCGGCTCGGCACCATGTAGGCCGGGAAGGCTTCGCGCAGCGCGCGCTCGAGCTCCTCGAAGCGCGGCGGCCGTGCGGCATCGGCGGGCACGACGAAGGCCGCGAGCAGCGGCCCGCGCGCCGTCGGCTGCAGCGTGCAGGCGGCCGCGCGCACGCCCGGCTGCGCCGCGAGCACCGACTCGATCGCGCCGAGCTCGATGCGGTGGCCGCGCAGCTTGACCTGCGCGTCGATGCGGCCCAGGCACTCGAGCTCTCCGTTGGCGAGGCGCCGCACGAGGTCGCCGGTGCGGTAGATGCGCCCGAACTGCGGGTGCACAGGGAACTTCTCGGCCGTGAGCTCCGGCCGGTTGAGGTAGCCGCGCGCCAGGCTCGCGCCCGCGATGCACAGCTCGCCCGTGCCGCCGTCGGCGACTTCGCGCAGCTCCTCGTCGAGCACCAGGGCACGATTGCCGCGCACGGCATGGCCGATCGTGATCGGCGCGCCCTCGCGGATGCGCGTGCGCACGACGGTCACGCTGCACTCGGTCGGGCCGTAGCCGTTCTCGAGCCAGCGTCCGCGCGCCCAGCGATCGGCGACGTCGCGCGGCAGGGCCTCGCCGCCGACGTAGAGCAGGCGCAGGTCCGGCAGCTCGCGCTGCGGATCGCGGCAGCCCATCGCGCGCAGCTGCGTCGGCGGGGGACAGAAGACGCTGATGCGCTCCTCGCGCAGCCAGGGCACGAGGTCCGGACCGCGGCGCACGATCTCCTCGTCGAGCACGACCAGCGTCGCGCCGCAGGCGAAGGCCAGCCAGGACTCCTCGACCGCGGAGTCGTAGGCCGGCGACGAGCCCTGGGCCATGCGATCCTGCGGGCCGAGGCCGAAGTACTCGAGGTCGGATGCGACCAGGTTGGCGATGCTCGCGTGCTCGATCAGCACGCCCTTGGGTTTGCCCGTGGTGCCCGAGGTGTAGATCACGTAGGCCAGGCTGGAAGGCGCGAGCCAGGCCGGCCCGGACCGCGCATGGCCGTTGGTGGAGACGGCGGGCGCGTGCTCGTCGAGCTCCAGGATGCGCGCGACGGGGAACTTCGCGGCGCGTGCGCGGCGCGCCCCGGCGGCATCCGTCACGAGCGCGACCGCGCGCGAGTCCTCGAGCAGGAAGGCCGCGTGCGCGTCGGGGAAGGACGCATCCAGGCAGGTGTAGGCGGCTCCCGCCTTGAGCACTCCGAGTTGCGCGATGTAGAGCTCGGGCGCATGGCGCGGCAGGAGCAGCGCCACGACGCACTCGCCCGTCACGCTCGCGCGCAGCCGCTCGGCGCAGTCGTTGGCGCGCCGCTCCAGCTCGGCGTAGGTCAGGCTGCGGCGCGGGCGCTCCGCGTTGCCCGGGATCTCGAGCGCGACGCGCTCGGGGTGCGCCCGCACGCTGCGCTCGAAGAAGGCGTGCAGCAGCAGCTCGGCTTGCGGTACGGGCTCCCTCGTGTGGGCGTTTGGCATGCGGACGATGCGAGCAGCGCTGCTGCATGCAGAGCATACGCATCCTTCGCCCGCGTGTCGTGCGAAACGCGGCGAGTCTTGCGAGTCCTGCTAGTCCGACGGACGATCGAGGCGTCGACGCAGGTGCGGTGCGAGGTTGGGAGCGAGGCGCTCCTGATCGGCGCGCGCGAGACGTCCGAAGCCGCCGATCGTGCGTCCGCCGCAGTGCCCGCAACGGCACTTGAAGGGGGTCGCCATGCGCTCCTCGGTGGTGTTGTAGTCGAAGGTGATCTCCTCCCAGGGCACCAGGCTGCGCAGGGCGAGGACCTTGCGGCCTTCCACGCGCGCGCTCGGGTCGCAGGAGTGGTTGAGGAAGCGCCAGGGGTAGGCGTCGAAGACGCGCTCGAGGTCCTTCAGCTCGTCCTCGGGGATCTCGACGTGCCGGCCCTCGTCCACCTGGATCGAGTGCCGCGAGGGTTGCGCGACCAGCTCGCCCTCGATCGTGAGGATCTTCTCGCCCTCGGCGAAGGGCTGCAGCGCCACCATGTGCCACTCGCCGTTGCCGCGCACGACCGCGATGCGGGTGCGCTTGCCGGAGGCCGGCGAGGTGGCGAAAAGGCGGGCTTTTTCGCTGCCCGGAGCATCGGCCTCGGGGACTTTTCGGCGGGAGGGGGAGCGGACCGGAGAGACTTTCGGTTGGTTCATGCGCATGCGTCGAGCGGGTCGATCGCATCATGCTAGCGACACGCGGCGCGAAATCCGCGCACTATTCGCGCGATCGGATCAATCGCGGAAGCTCACTCGACAGCGAGCGCATGCCGCGCACGAACTCGATCAGGTCCCAGCCATGCGCGTGCGGCGGCTTCTCCCCTGCAGCCTCTTCGACGAGCCGCGCACCCTTCTGCGCCAGCGAACGGGCACCGCGCAGCTCGCCGCGCTGGAGCTTGATCGCCGCAGCCGCGCATTGGGCCAGACCCTGCAGCAGCCGCGAGCGGCTGGTCCCGCGCGGTTCGATGCGCCAGGCCGCCTCCCAGGTCTCGTGCGCCTCGAGGTGCTCACCCGCGTCGAACAGCTCGGCGCCGCGCGCCAGCGCATCGCCGGGGTCGCTCACGGGTAGAGTTCCAGCAGCAGGTCCTGGAACGCGGCGGCGCCGTTCTTGACGAAGATGCCGGTGGCGCGCGGGACCGCGCCGTCGAGCGGGATCGTGCCGCTCACCGCGGGTCGGCTGCCGACCTTGAGCTCGACCCGGCCGTCGGCATACACGTGTGCAGCGATCTCCGGTGCCTCGTCGGGCTCGACGGGCTTCTCCAGGCGCAGGTAGGCCAGGCGTCGCGGCGTCGTGGCGCCCTTCGAGGTGACGCGCACCGACCACAGTCCGCCCTGGCCGTTGTCGTCGATGCCGGCCATGTACCAGTCCGCGCCCTCGCGCCCGGCCAGAACCAGGCCCCAGGCGGCGCCGAGCTCCAGCTTGCCCGCGCGCACGAGCTTCGTGCGCAGCTCGTACTCGCCGCGCGCCTCGAGGCCGGAGAGGTAGTAGCCGTACATGCGCGCGCTGACGAGTTCGGGGGCGGCGGCCTGCGGCTCGAAGCGCTCGGGCGCGCCGCTGAAGACGGTCTTCCAGCGCCCGGCCTCGGCGCGCAGCTCGTGGATCGAGCCCAGCAGGCGGCCCTGGGCGCGCGCCTCCTCGCGCAGGCGCGTCGCGGACTGCGCGAGCTTCGGCTCGTCCTTGAGCACGCCCGCGGCCAGCGCGGCGAAGGTGTAGCTGCGCAGCACCAGCGGCGGCTCGGACTTCTCGTATTCGGCCAGCAGCGAAGCAGCCGTGCGCCCGAGTTCGAGCGTGCGCGCGCGCGCGGTGCGCAGCGCGGCGTTCTTGGCGTCCAGGCGCTTGAGGCGCTTCTCGAGCTCGGCGTAGCGCGCTTCCTCGAGCACGAAGCGCGACTCGTCGGCCAGGTCGAGCGCGCGCTGGTAGAGCGGTGCCGCGGCCGCAGGCCGGCCCAGGCGCTCGAGGATCTCGGCCTGCTGCACGATCAGCTCGCCGTCGGGCTTGTCCTTGTCGATGCGCGTGCAGACGTACTCGGCGTGCGAAAGGGCGCGCGCGAGCAGCTCCTTCTCGCCGGCGTGCGACTTCTTGCCGTCCTTGCCGGCCGTCTCGGCCGCCGCCAGTTCGCTGCGCATGCGCTCCAGACGCAGCTGGCGCGCCTTCGAGTCGGTCCCGTTGAGCGTCTGGACCTCCCCGCGGATCCAGCCCGACCAGTCGCGCTCGAAGTCGTCGAAGCTCTTGTGTCCCAGCGGCGAGTTCTTGCCCAGGAAGACCTCCTCGAAGACCTTCATCGGCTCGCCGCCGCGCTTGATCACCTCGCTGCGGTAGCGCGCGTAGAGCGGGCGGTAGACGAACTCGAGCGTCTGCGGGTCCTCGTACTGCTGCAGGAAGTACACCAGGCCCCAGCCGAAGGAGTAGTACTCGGCCGGGTACGAGCCGGGCGAGTCGTAGGCCACGACCTGCGCGGCCGTCAGCTTGCCCTTCGCCAGCTGGCCGACCAGCGGCTCGAGGCGCATGCGCGCCGCCTCGGGCCAGAGCACGCGGTGGTCGGCCATCGCCACCGTGCCCTCGAAGAAGCTGGCCGTGCCCTCGTTGATCCAGGCCGGCACGAAACCGCCCTGCGAGAGCAGCGACATGAACTGGTGGCTGGCCTCGTGGAACAGCGTCTCGAGCATCCAGTCGAGCGAGCCCGAGCCGTTCGTGCGCGAGTCGTAGCAGTGCACGGTGTTCTCGCCCGGCGACCACCAGCCCTCGGGCGGATCGCCGCCGCCCCAGCTCTTGAGCATGTCGGCGCGGTCGGGGTGGATGCGGATCGTGGCCTTCGCCCCGCGCGCCTTCTTCTCGTTGCCGTCGAAGTAGACCTGCACGTAGAAGCCGTGCAGGTCGTCCATCAGGTCGGCCACGCGCTGCGCGGTCTCCTGCTCCAGGTTGGCCGCCAGCTTGTAGTGCTTGCTCTCGAACTCGAGCAGCGGCCGGGCGCTCTGCGCGGCCTCGCTGCCGGAGCTGTCGAGGTCCAGGCGTTCGAAGGCCGCGCGCGCCTTGGCCAGCAGCTCCGCGACCTTGTCGGCGGTCTTGCCGGTCGAGATCGGCGGCAGGCGCTCGAGCAGGTCGATCGCGCGCTGGTTGTGGCCCTGCTCGAGCAGGTCGGCGGCGCACTCGGCCAGCGTGCCCGAGAGCTTGGCGAAGAAGGCCTCGCGCCGCGAGGCGAGCGCGTCGGAGCGGCGCACGCCGGCGAGGCATTGCCGCGCGTTGCCGTCCTGGCCCTCGGCCGCGTAGCCCTGGGCCGCCTGCTCGTACCAGTGCGCCGCCTCGTCGAGCCGCGCGAGCCCGGTCAGTGCGCGCGCGTACAGCTCGCACAGCTGCCCTTCGCTGCCACCGCGCCGCAGCCGGTCCGCCAGCAGCCGCGCCGCGCCCTCGAAGTCGCGCGCGCCGAGCAGCTCCTGGGCCGCGCGCGCGTCGTCGTGCCCGCCGCCGGCCCAGGCCAGCACGCCGAGCAGTCCGGCCGCGAGCGCGAGAAGGCCTGCGCTGCGCGCTGCTCGGCTCATCGTCTCACGGCCCCGCAGTCCCTCACTCGAGCGTCAGCTTGAGCGTCATCGTGCCCGAGAGCTGCATGCCGTATTCGACTTCCATCTTGCGGTCCTGGATCTCGATGCTCATGCCCGTGTCCACGTGCGCGCTCGAGGGCCCGGAGAAATCGAACGAGTGCGCGACGCCCGCCTCGACGTCCCAGAGCAGCTCGCCCTGGCCGGCGATCTCGAACTCGACGTCGACGCTCTCGGTCTTCATCTTCATGCCTTCCTGGGGCGCCTTCTCGATCGCGGCCTGGGCGATCTCGGTCAGGTCCTTGGAGCCCTTGATCTTCACGTCGAGCGAGATCACGGCGTAGGAATGGCCGCTCACTTCGCGCATGCCTGTGAACTTGGCCTTGGCCTTGCCGGTCATCGCGTCGCCGAGCCACTCGGAGACGCCGCTCATGCCGCTCATGTCGCCCATGCCGCCCGGCGCGGCCGCGTCGGCCTTCTCCTCGGGCTTGATCTTGAGCTCGCCGCCGGGCGCGATCACGTGGACCAGCTGCCCCACGTCGATGTCCCACTCGTCGCCGGCCTTGACTTCGTCCTTGGGCAGCAGGACGCGCAGGTCCATGTCCTCGCTCAGGCCCTTGAGCAACTCGGCCTTCTCCTCGGCGGGATCGAAGGCCGTCTTGAACGACTTGGAGTCCTCGTCCCAGGTGAAGACCACGGTCTTGCCGGTCAGTTCGCTCGCGCCCTTGCCGGAGTGGTTCTGGTCCTGGGACTGGCCCATCATCTCGATCTTGGCCTCGACCGCCATCTGGCTGCCGAGCTCGTCGAACTTGCGCCGCAGGAGCGCGGGCGCGCCGTCCCGGACCTTCACGAATTCGTCGCTGACGACGACCTTCTGGTCCTGGGTCATCGTCATCTCCATCTCGGGCTTCGGGCTCTCCTGGCCGTTGACCTTGAGCGTCATGTTGTCGAGCGAGAACTCGGTCTTGTTCTCGAAGGTGCGCGTCAGCTTCGTGCCCGCGGCGGGCGCGAAGCGCAGCTTCGCCACCGGCGGCCGGACGGCCTGGAGTGCGGGGAGGAACAAGAGCGGCGCGGCTAGGAACAGGAGCTTCTTCATGGTGGAGCGTGCGACTCGGCGCTGGATGGGGGCCCTGGACGCCTCGAAGGGGTATCTCGAATCGCGCCGAGTATAGAGCCACCCCCTCAGGGGCCGTCAGGGTTCACAGGATCCATACGCGGCGTTGTGCCCGGCCCGAGATGGGGCGATGATGGGCGCCCCATCATGCAAGCCTCCATCCACTACTGCGTGCAGTGAGACTACCTGCCCCAGGCGGTCGGTCTGACCGCCGAACTCAAACAGGCATTCCCGGGAACCGAAGTCGAGCTGATCGAGTCCAAGGGCGGCGCATTCGAGGTCCGCGTCGAGGGCCGGTTGGTCTTCTCGAAGCTGGCAGAGAAGCGCTTCCCCGCCTACCAGGAGATCCCGATTCGGCTGAGTACCTGACGACAGGCGCTCAGTGGAGCGCCACGAGCAAGACGAGCGCGAGGACGACTATGTAGAGCACGACCGATGTGGCCTCGGGGGCGACCCCGTGGTTCCGGAAGGGCGTGTTGGTGGACATGGAGTCGAGGGGGCGGCCGCCGGGTTGAGAGATCCTGAGTTGTGGAAGACAGACGGTGGCCAAGCCGTCTGAATTCTTACCACGCGTGCGAGGATTTGGGGGGGGAACCGATCAGGATTCCGTGGGTTCCAGGGAAACTCCTTCGCCTGCCCCCTACCCTGGTCCGAACCCGGACCCCTTTGGACACTTCTGCTGCGATGTGCAAGTCCTTCTCTGCGCTGCTCTTCGGAACATCTCTCCTTGCCCTACCGCCCCAGTCCCTCGACGGGACGAGCCCTCAACCCGGGACGTTCGGGCAAGTGGCGCCCCAATCAGCGGATGTGCGCCTGTCCGATGCACTGCCACACCAGGACGACCACGGCGGTTCGTCGCAGCAGCTCGTCTGCGCCGCGGGCTCGAAGGCCGGGTTCGCGCTGCTCTGGCGCGACCTGCGCGAAGGAATGCTCGGGCTGTATCTCGGCCGCTTCGACTCCGAGGGACACATCCGCGAACCCGAGCGGCCCATCCACCAGCCGTACTCGGGTCGCAGGCTGCAGCCCGGGTTGTGCGTGGACCCGGACGGCGCCGGCGTCACGCTCTGGACCGCGGACCTCCTCAATTTGCCGGTGCTCTTCGCACACGCCTTCGACGTCGAGGGTCGCTGGCAATCGTCGGACCAGGCGCTGACCGAGGTCCCCAAGCAGATGCACGATGCGGCCGAGCGCGGTCGCGGTGTGCAGCTTCCCGTCGCCGCACCGCTGCAAGGTGGCGGGTTCGCGGTCGCCTGGACGATCCGTGGCGCGCTGATGTGGGCCGAGGTGAAGCACGACGGCACGTTCAGCGGCGAGGGACAGCGCCTGAACCCGGCCGCACAGCAGGCGGATCCCGGTGTTCAGCTGTGTGGGGACGGCAAGCAGGCACCCCTCGCAATCTGGCAGGCCGAGGGCCGACTCTGGTCCGTCAGACTCGGTGCGCTGAAGACAGCGCCGAGCGACCTCGGTCAGGGAGCCCTGGTGCATTGCGTGGCGGCGCTCGACGGCGGGGCCTGGATGCTGCTCGGGGGAGACAAGGGAGGCTCGCTGCGCCGCCTGCAGCCCGACGGCCGACCCGACGGCGATCCAATCGCGGTCTGCCAGGCCGGTGAACAGGCGCTCGACATCGCAGTCCTCGGCTCGAGTGTCGCGGTCCTCGTCCAAACCCAGGGCGCAGCCACGGGCGAGACCCCGGGCCGGGGCCGGGGCGGCCGAACTCAGGCTGCGTCCGCCGCCGCGCGTTTCCAATTGCGCGTCGTGAATCCCGGGCACCCGGGGCCGGCGCAGGTACTCGACTTCCTCTCGGACAAGGCCAAGCTCACCGGCACTCCGCTTGTCGCCTCCGATGGAACTCGGCTGCTCATCGCCTGGACCGACACGCGCGAGGGGGATGCGGATGTGTATGCCCGGCTCGTCACGCCGGGCAGTGAGAATGCGCTCGGCGCTGAATTCCGGGCCAATACGGACCGAGCCAGCGCGGACCAGACGGGCTACCGGGTCGATGCTCTCGGCTCGAACGGCATCGTGACCTGGGTGGACAGGCGCGACGCCGCGCCGCGGCTCTATGGTCGGCGGATCGCTGCGCCTGGCTCGTTCCAGGGTGACGAGTTCCTTCTGCCGGGCCAGGATCCCGCGGCTGCCCCGGGCCCGGCCGCGCCCGCGGTTCGCGCGGACGGGAGCTGCGCGTTTCTCTGGAGCGAATCCACCGGAGCGCTGCGCCTCGCCGTCCAGGATCCGGCGGGCAAGTCGTCCGGTGAGACGCTCGTGCTCGCTCCGGCGGGCGCGCGCGACTGCGCGATCCTGGCGTTGCCGGCCGAGCAGGGCTGGCTGTGTGCCTGGGTCGGCAGCGAGCCGGCGGTCTGGACCCTGCGCATCGATCCCAGGGGACAACCGGCCAGCGAGAAGCACAGGCTGAGCAGCGAGAGCGCCGCGCCGCTGAACGACCTCTCCATGTGCTCGCTCGGCGGGCGTCGGCTCGCCGTGGCCTGGGACGCCAATGACAAGGGCTGGAAACTCCGTGCCCGCATCACGGGCGTCGACGGCAGCCCGCTGGGGGACGAGCTCGGGTTCGAGGGTTCGCCGCGCAAGCAGGACTGGGATCCCGCACTGGCCTCGGCGGGCAACGACGGATTCGCCATCGCCTGGACCTCTGGCGCACCGGACGACGGCTCGCGCGACGTAGTCGCACGCTTCTACGACGGGCTGGGCAAGCCCAGTGGCCCAATGCTGTGGATCAGCCCCACGGTCAACGAGCAGGACAACCCAGACATCGTGCGGCTCGCCGACGGGACCTGGGCCGTGGCGTGGGAGGACGACATCTCGGGCGACGATGACACCTACGTGCGCCGCATCCTGACGGATCAGCGCCACCTCGGGCCGATCGTGCGGATCAACGAGCTGGCCTCGAAGTCGAATCGCGGGCGCGTCGCCCCGCGTGTCGCACCCCTCGCGGGCGGCCTCCTGAGCGCGTTCGGCGACCGCAGCCGTTCGCTGGGCTGGGACGTCCGCGTCCGGATCGTGGGACCCGGGTTCGACGTCCTCGAAAAGCACTAGGAACCGTCGAACGAGGGAACCCCCGCCCGCCCGGGCCGCGTCCGAAGGACAGGTCCGCACCGACGGTCTTGGCCCGAGAGATCCACCAGTAGGTAGGCCGACCTCAGGAGCGGTGCAGACCCCCCATGGGACGCCAGCTGTGCGCACGATCGCGGCTGGCGTTCCTCTTTCCCGGCCCGCGAGCCCCGACTCGCATTCGCCGGCGCGATCTGCTATCGGTCAGAGCTTGCAGACCACCATGACCGAGGAGCCGTACCGCTCCGCCCCTCCGCGCGCGGGGCCCGCTGCGACGCCCCACACCAAGATCGTCGCCACGATCGGGCCGGCCAGCGAGGATCGCGTCGGCGAGCTGATCGACGCCGGCATGTCCGTGGCGCGGATCAACTTCAGCCACGGGTCGGAGGAGGACTTCCTGCGCCGGGTGCAGAAGATCCGGCGCGCGGCCGACGAGCGCATGCGCGCGATCGGGATCCTGGCCGACATCCAGGGCCCGAAGATGCGCATGGGCCGCTTCGCCGGCGGTCAGCTCGAGCTCGCCACCGGCGCACAGGTGCGCCTGCGCCAGGGTTCGGGCAGCGCGCCCGGCGGCGAGGTCTGGCTCGACTTCGGCGGCTTCCTCGAGGGCGCACGGGCGGGCCACCGCGTGCTGCTCGCCGACGGCAAGGTCGAACTCGTGGTCGAGCGCGTGGAGCACGACTCGATCGTGGCGCAGGTACGCCGCGACGGCGAGCTCAAGGACCGCCAGGGCGTGCACTTCCCCGACAGCGCCATCGCCTACGAGCTGCCGACCGCGGCCGACCGCAGGAACCTGGCCCTCGCCCAGCAGGCGGGCATCGACA
Source organism: uncultured Planctomycetota bacterium (assembly GCA_963829015.1). Classification (GTDB taxonomy): domain Bacteria; phylum Planctomycetota; class UBA1135; order UBA1135; genus JADJLZ01. Next base: position 87,321 of record CAWHGR010000007.1, read on the forward strand.
TGATCGGCATCAGCTTCGTCTCGCGCCCCGAGGAGGTCGCGACCGTGCGGGCGCTGATCCCCGGCGCGCTGATGATCTCGAAGATCGAGCGTCTCGCGGCGCTGGAGAACATCGACGCGCTGCTCTCGCAGTCCGACGGGATCATGGTCGCGCGCGGAGACCTGGGCGTGGAGGCCGAGCTCGAGCAGCTGCCGCTGATCCAGAAGTCGCTGATCCAGTCCGCGGTGCGCGCCGGCAAGTTCACGATCACCGCCACCGAGATGCTCGAGAGCATGATCGAGTCCTCGCGCCCGACGCGCGCCGAGGTCACGGACGTCGCCAACGCCGTGCTCGACGGCTCGGACGCGCTGATGCTCTCGGCCGAGACCGCGGTCGGCGCAGCACCCGGTGGAATCGGTCGAGACGATGGCGCGCATCGCGCGCGCGGTCGAGGGCAGCCAGCGCTACCTCTCGATGCCGCCGCCGGCCTTCCGCCAGGCCGAGTCGAACTTCCCCAACGCCGTGGCGCTCGCTGCGGTGCAGGCGGCGCAGGCCCTGGGCATCACGCGCATCGTGGCCTTCACCGAGACCGGCAACTCCGTGCGCCTGATCTCGCGCTACCGGCCCGCGGCCGACGTCTACGCGCTCTCGCCCAACCCGCAGACGGTCAACCACATGACCGTGCTGGCGCACGTGCGTCCGATGCTCTTCCGCCGCGAGCGCAGCCTCGAGGACATGCTCTACATGGCCTCGGAGATGCTCGTCGTGCGCGGCTTCGCCCAGTACGGCGACGCGCTGGTCTTCGTGGCCGGCGTGCCGGCCGGGCAGAAGAGCTCCGACCAACGTGATGAAGATCCACCGCATCGGCGAAGAAGTGAAGATGCACTGAGGCCCGGCCGACGCGCGCGCTCTGCGCGTCAGGGCATCGAGTGGCAGGTGTTGCAGGCGATCTGCTGGCCCTTCGTCAGGTTGTAGGTGTGCCCGTCGTGGGCGAAGGTCCGGTCGTCCGCGGCGCGCGAGAGCACGGTTCCCTGCAGGCTCAGTCCGTGGCAGGTCTTGCAGGCAGCCGGATTCTGCTCGTAGAGGTTCTCGTGCCCGCCGAGGAAGCTCCCGCCGATCGCGTGCATCCCGTGCGGGCCGTTCAGGTTCGAGCCCAGGGACTCGGCGTGGCAGGCTGCGCACTCGACGATCGGGCCAGAGTGCCCCTGGATCTGGAGCGCAGCCGCGTTGTCGTTGGCCGTGGCCGTGGCGTTCGGCCACTCCGCGTGCGTGCTGCCGTGGCAGCCTTCGCAGGCCACACCGCCGTGCCCCTTGCTGAAGCGGTAGAGCGTGTTCGGGTTCTCGGCGAAGCGCGTGTTCGTGGCGAGAATCGGGGACGCGGAAGGGTCGCCCGTGAGCCAGGCCTGCTTCAGGCGGATCCCGTCGGCTGCCGGCACCATTCCGCTGCCACCGAGGTGCGAGGCCGCATCGCCTGTGTGGCACGATTGGCAGCGTGGCATGTCCTTCCAGGGACGACGCGCCTGGCCGTCGTTCAATCCGTCGATGCTGCCACCCGGTGCGAGCGGGAAGTCTCCGCCGACCGAGAGCATGTTGCCGTGGCAGCTGTTGCATTGCATGCCGCCCGTGAACATGGCGCCGCGCTCGCAGTGCGTGATCCGTCCGGGGTGGCACTGGTAGCAGGTCCGCAGCATGTTGCCCGAGGAATTGAAGATCGGCGCGCCCAGCGAGTTCGTGAGATGTCCGTGGTACGAGTGCATCACGGTCGACAGCTTCGGAGCGAGCTGGGGATCGCCCGTTCCCGCGAGATCGAGCGCCGGCGAGTAGTGGCAGCTCGCGCACAGCACAGGCGCCTGGCCTACGAGGTTCGTGCCGCGAACATGGTCGTGCAGGATGAGGACGTTCCACTTGGCCTGGATCTCGATGTTCGGATCGGTGGACCAGGCCACGGTCGGATCCCTGGCTGCCATGCGACCCGTAGAGTGGCAGTTGCGGCAGTCCGTTTCGCTGGCGATCGGCACGACCATGTCGGTGGTCGCCAGCGTGTTCCCGCTGGAGTCGGTCGCGCGGATGCGCAGGAGCGGGAACGGCGCCGTGGCGCCGCTGTCGTCCTTGGGCGTGATCGGGATGCCGAACGCCCGGAAGACGTTGTCGGTCGCGACCCAGCTCAGCCCCTGGGGGCCGCTCGGCGTGGCATCGCCCGGCATGTACAAGCCGGTCAGGCCCATTCCCGGCGGGAGGCTCGCGCCGAAGAGCGCCTGCGCGTGCGCCCAGAAGTCCGTCTTCCCGATGCTGTAGCTGTTGATCGATCCAGCGGCATCCGCGACGCCCTCGTAGCTCACCTGCACGGTGGAAGGGTCGCGCAGCTGGGGGTGTGCACCCGGAGTCCGATAGAGCACCTGGGCGTTGACCACGTTGAAGGGCGGGAGGATGCAGAAGACTGAGTACTCGCGGTCCATGCAGTGCATCCCGAGGTCGTTGGCTCCGAGCACGCGGTAGTCGCCGGGCGGGATCGTGGGCAGGAGCGGGGCGCTCGCTGAAGGCGACGCGGCGCTACGCGCACAGGAGGGGGCGATTGTGAGCAGCAGCAGGGCGGCCGCCGGTACGGTCAGGTTCGAATGTGAACGCGGTGCCATGGGTTTCTCCAGGGTTGGGAGAAACGTTGGAGCACCTCTCCGGCTCCAGGTTCCGAACTAGGTCCATCGGCTCGAATGCGTATTGCTCCAGCCGGGTGCGAGGTCCTGCACCGACTTCGACGGGTGCTCAGAAGCCCGGGAACCAGGTCGCGAGGAACCGGCCGAGCTCCTGCTCCAGCGCGTGGAACGAGCTGTCGGCCAGGATCCAGCTCATGCTGTGCGCGCGCGTGTCGGTCGCCGGGCGCATCACGGTCAGCGTCGCGAGCGGCATGTCGGTGATCGGCTGGTCGCCGTCGCAGAGCGTGAAGGCCTGCTCTGCGGCGAGGCGCTCCAGCAGGGCGCGCGCGGCGAGCCTGCCGACGAAGACCTGCTGGCACTGGCCGCTGGTTCCGGCGGTGGCGGACGAGACGCGCGCCCATCCGTCGCCGTAGACGAGCAGTTCGAGGTCGGAGGGCCCGGCGATGGTGGAGCCGGAGACCTCGTAGAGCACGACCGGCTCGTGCGGGTAGATGTCGGGGCAGGGCGTCGCCGGCGGAGCGGCGGGCAGGGCGGCGAGGGCCAGGGCCAGCGGTATGGCGGATGCGAGACGCAGCATGACGGACTCCTTCGCGGATCGAGTTCGCCAGGCCGGAACGAGCTACAGCGGCTGCGCCAGCGTGCTACCGACTCGCCGCAGGCTTTACCGCACGCTTGTCAAGCCGTTGACGCGCTCCCGGCCGGGGGCCAGAGTACCGCCCCCCTTGGCTCGAGCACCGATGATGAGCACTTCGAGATTCGACCTGTCCCGGCTGCGCTCCCTGACCCGCTTCCTGAACGGCGCGGAGAAGCCGGCCGGGGAGCCGCGGCCCGGCGCACGCGTCCTGTGCGTGGCGAGCGGCAAGGGCGGCACGGGCAAGAGCATCCTGGCCTCGAATCTGGCGGTGCTGCGCGCCAAGCGCGGCGAGCGCGTGCTGCTGATCGACTTCGACGCGGGCCTGGCCAACGCGCACCTGCTGCTCGGGCTCGCTCCGCGCCACGATTTCGGCCACGTGCTCGACGGCAGCGTCAGCGCGCGCGACGCGGTCGTCGAGGGACCGGCGGGCGTGAGCCTGATCTCCGGCGGCGTCGGGCGCCACGCGCTGGCGAACCCGACGCGGCGCGAGCTGGAGTTGCTCTTCGAGGCGCTGCGTCCGCTGGAGCACGAGTACGATCTCGTGATCGTCGACCACGGCGCGGGGCTCTCGTACTCGACCGTCGCGCACCTGGCCGCGACGAGCACGCTGCTCCTCGTAACCAACCACGAGGTCACGGCGCTCTCGGATGCCTACGCGCTCTACAAGCGCGCGCACATGGTCAACTCCCACATCCGCGTCGGCCTGGTGGTCAACCGCGCGCCGGACGAGGCGCGCGCGCAGGGCGCCTGGGAGCGCTTCAAGGCGACCTCGTTCCAGTTCCTGGGACACCATCCCGAGTACGTCGGCTGGGTGCCCGCGGACGAGGCCGTCTCGCGCAGCGTGCAGGCGCGCAAGCCGGTCAGCCTGACCGAACCCGACAGCCGCGCCGCGCGCGCGATGGCCAAGGTGGCCGACTGGGCCTCGATCGAGGTCGCGCGCACCACCAGCGCCTTCTACGAGCGCGCGCGCAAGGCCTTGCGCTAGCGCAGAGCCAGGGGATCCTGGTACTGCCTCAGGAAGGGCTCGCCTCGGAGAAGCGAAGACCCTAGCTTGGTCACCCATGCTGCGGAGCATTAGTCTTGACGACTGGAAGAGCTTCGGAACGGGCGCTGAAGCTCGGAATGTCGTCCGATGTGGTCAGTTGACGCTGCTCGTTGGCCCGAATGCCTCGGGCAAGAGCAACGTCCTCGATGCGCTTCGATTCCTTCAAGGAGCAGCACTCGACCTACCCCTTTACGACGTGCTTCGCGGCCGGTGGGAGGGCGGCCGGGAAACCTGGCCGCCTATTCGAGGTGGCGAAGCGGAGGCAGCGCGGGCTGGATGCCAGTCGTTCGAACTAGGCACTGTCTGGAAAGAGGAGTCGAGTGCGAGCATCCACCATGTGATTCAGGTCAGCACAGGAAGGGATGTCTCGGTTCTGAACGAGTCGGGGCTGCTCGGGCAAGAGGTCTACTTCAACACGAGCAGTGATTCGCTTGGCGAGCGTGCAGGGAAGCAGGACGGCGGTGCGATCCGGATTGCGGTGAAGCGCACGGGGAGCGGAAAGTGGATTCCTCAGGTCCTCAACTCTTCCCGATGCCTGCTCAATCAGATCGAGACCGTTCCGAACATCCATCCCAATGTCGTCCCGACGGCTCGTGGTCTGCGTGACTTGCTCAAGCAGGTGATCTTCTTTGACCTGCAGCCAAAGATGATGCGGCAGTCAGCTCCGCTTGGGGCACCGACTCTCGGCGTCTCGGGCGAGAACCTGGCTGCGGTGCTTAGGTCGTTGGACTCAAGTACCTTGAGCGACCTCGTCGACTGGCTGTCGGAGCTGTGTGCACCCCGCCTCGAGCGCATCACGTTTGCCGAGGTCGCGCAGGTGCGTGAGGTATTCTTCCTTCTCGTAGAATCGGGTGGACGCCAAATCAGCTCACGCAGTGCCTCTGACGGGACACTTCGGTTTCTCGGAATCCTGACAGCTCTTCTCACCTCGCCGGCAGGGTCGCTAGTCGTCTTCGAGGAACCCGATGTTGGCCTGAATCCAGCTCGGATTCACCTACTCGCGGAGCTGCTTGAGGAGATCACCGCCAAGAGAGCGATCCAAGTGATCGCCACAACGCACTCGCCTACTCTCCTTGCGCATCTGTCCGAGGCGGCGCTCCGTGACGTCGTCGCATTCGATCGACATCCTGATTCGGGTCTGACGATTTGCAGTCGTGTGGGGGACTTGCCTGGGTTCTCGAAGCTCAAGAATTCCACGGATCGTGACCATCTACTCGCAACAGGTTGGCTGGAGCGCGCGTTGTGAACGTACTGATCATTCCCGAGGATCAACTCCTCGACCAGTACATCCTGAAGCCCGTGATCGAGGGGGTGTTTGCCGATCTTGGCAAGCGCGCGCGCGTGATGGTGTTGCCCGAGCCCCGACTCCGCGGCAGCGGAGATGCCCTCGACCCCGGGCTTGTCGCCAAGATCATCGAGGATAATCGCCCTATGACCGAGGTGTTCATCCTGATCGTCGACAAGGACTGTGATCGTGATGGACACGTCGGCAAGGTGAAGGCGCTAGAACTGGCCCACCCAAGCGTGCTCCTGGGCTGCCTAGCAGTCGAGGAGGTCGAGACCTGGATGCTGGCACTTCATCGAGTCGAGGTCGAGAATCGGTTCAAGGTGAAGTGGAGCGAAGTCCGGCAGCACTGCGATCCGAAGGAGACGTTCGCAGAGCCCTTCCTCGAGGCGCTGAAGAGCGTTGGCCCTGGGAGGGGCCGGAAAGCTGCCATGCGCGAGATCAGGAGCCAGTGGAAGACGCTCTCGTCCTTGTGCAGCGAGGTCCAGGACCTTCAGGATCGCCTTAGTGTATTCCTCCGGTCAGCCTAGGGGTGGCACTCGTCGCTCCCGGACCATTGCGAGTCGCGCGGAATGAAAACCTCGGCGGAGAAGGCCTTTCCTGAGTCAATCGAGGTCACGAGCTCCTCGATAAGGGCATTCTACGAGATCGTACGTCGAGCAAAGCTCTCCGCTGACGGACTTGAGGAGGCGCCCGTTTCCGTGACGATCCGCCACTCGGATGGGAGTGAAGCCGGCGCGTCCCTGGAGGATGTTCTCACGGATCGAAACGAAGCGACCCGCAGGGTCACCTCGGTCGCCTTTCTCAAGAGTACGAGGTCAGGCGGCCTCAACCTGGTTGTCGGGGGCAGTGCATGGACCTCAGCCTGCGTGGCCTGCTCCGTTCCCGGCGAATCAGAGGTACCGATGAGAGTCGTGGAGGATGTTGGACGCGAGGTGCGCAACACCGCGCGGTGGTTCTCCATTCTTGCTCTGCTTCACGAATGGTTGACGGACAGAGCGTGGATACGACGGGCCGCAGTGGGTTGGTTCGTGCTCTGCGCCGTTCTTGTGGCGGTTGGGGTCGTTAGGGAAGTGAAGCGCGATCGGGCGATCCGCGACCTCGCAAGCAGCGGGATTCTGGATCGACCACTGCCACCGGATACCCCTCAAGCAACACGGGACTCCTTGCAGCGCGCCAAGGAGTTTCTGAATTCCAATCCTCTGCGGTCGAAAGCCGCTGGAGCCGGAGTGCCAGCCTTTACCATTGTTTCCGTCCTACTCCAGGTCCTCTACTTCGTCGTGTTCGCCATCGTCTGGCTCCTGTACCGGCGGGTCTTTCCAAAGACCGTCTTCCGACTTGGAGATGGCGAGAAACGCGCTGAGGAACTCCGCAAGTGGCAGTTCTCGATCACCACTTTCCTCGTCTTCGGCGCTGTCGCTTCGTTCGCGAGGAGCTTCTGGTCCTGAATTGACCGCGGACCGGAAGTCTGTCCGAGGCGGCCAACTGGAGCGGCCTATGGGCTTGCATTCCTTCGCCTCGGGAGGTAGTTGATCGAACCTGAAGGGTGTGGATACCTGACGACGCCATCTCCGCCATGCCGGCCGAACTCTGGGTCACGACCGCCAACCACTTCGAGGGCTACCGCGTCGTGCGCCACCTGGGCGTCATCCGCGGCATCACCGTGCGCAGCCGCTCGATCGTCGGCAACATCGGCGCGGGCTTCCAGACGCTCTTCGGCGGCCAGATCTCGATCTACACCGAGCTGGCGGAGAAGGCGCGCGCCGAGGCCTTCGAGCACATGAAGGCGCACGCGATCACGGCCGGGGCGAATGCGGTGCTGGCGATACGCTACGACGCCAACGAGATCAGCTCGGGCGTGACCGAGGTGCTGGCGTACGGCACGGCGGTGGTGATCGAGCCGCTGGCGGGTGCTGCGGCCGTCGCGCACTGAGCGCGGCATCGAGAGACCGATTCGGGCCCCGCTCAGCGGGGGGAAGGAACCGGGAGTAGCATGGAGCAGCGCACCCACTGGAAGCCCAGCGTTGCGCGACAGGGGGGACCACAGATGAACCACCGACTCGCGATACCCGCGGTCCTGGCAGTGCTCGCTTCCGGCGAGCAGGCGCTTGGTCAGGTGATGCGCCAAGAGGTTGTCGGCTCGGGCCTCCAGCAGACGGACCAGTTCGGGATCTCCACTGCGATCTCAGGAGACTGGGCGGTCGTCGGGGCGGACGGGGCTGACGATCTCGCCCCTACTTCTGGTGCGGCATATGTGTTCGCGAGGACGAGCTCGGGGTGGGTCGAGCAGCAGAGATTGAAAGCTGGCGACCCCACGGACAGCGCTGGCTTCGGACACTCTGTAGCGATCGAAGGATCCACCATCGCCATTGGCGCGCCCGGCGCGACTTACCAAGGCATGCAAAATGTCGGAGCGGTCTACATCTTCGACCTCTCCGCGGGCACCTGGTCTCAGACCATCAAGCTTGTTCCGAACGACGCCGGGACCAACTATGCTTTGGGATACTCAGTAGCGATGTCGGGGAACCGGGTGATAGCTGGAGCGGACTACGAATCGCACGCTGGCCTGCACTCTGGGGCCGCATACATCTTCGAGTGCACGGCAGGTACCTGGAGCCAAGCCGCGAAGGTCGTGGCGAACGATGCCGCGATGAGCGACCTGTTCGGGTACTCCGTCGCGTTGCATGGCGACCTAGCCGTCGTTGGCTCCGTACTCGCAGACTACGCAAACACCAATGACGTTGGAGCAGTGTACGTGTACGAGCGGCAGGGTGCGCAATGGCCGCAGACCCAAAAGCTGATCTCACCCAATCCATCAGGACTCCAATACTACGGGATCTCGGTCGGAGCCAATGCTGACTCAATTCTCGTCGGCGCAGGAGCGAACAACTATGCCCTCTTACACGCAGGGGTCACCCTCGTGTACCAATACACTGGTACCACTTGGGTGCAGACGCAGATCCTGACGCCTGCCGACCTCGCGATCGACGATTTCTTCGGGCAGTCGGTCGCAATATCCGGCGACCACGCCGTCATCGGCAGCAACTCCGACGACATGCCGCAAGCATCTGGTGCGCACTACATTTTCACCGAGGTCGGATCCACGTGGATCGAGACCGGGAAGTGCATCGCGCCAGACATGATCTACGGGGACGCGATGGGTGATGTGGCGGCGATCGATGGCACCACCATCCTCGCCGGTGAGGCGCAGGGCGACGGTGCTTGCCCAACTATTCCCTCGTGCAACTCGGGCTCGGCCTACTTCTTCGAGTTTGCTCCCGAAGCAGCGCAGTACGGCTCGGGCGGCACCGGTTGTCCCTGTTCGAACGCCGACGGCCATGGAGGCTGTATCAACTCGACAGGCCAGGGCGCGGTCCTTGCAGCCTGCGGGTCGAACAGCGCCGGCGCCGACGATCTCGTGCTCGAGGCGCGCTGGCTGCCTCCGAGTGTCAACGCGCTCGCCTTCATGGGCCAGGGGACCGCGAGCTTCTTCCTCGGTGACGGGTTGCGTGTGGTGGGGCCGGCTGCCGGATCCGGGCTGTACAGATTCCCGGTGCACCAGGCGGACGCGAACGGCGTGCTGACGTATGGTCCTGGCCTCGTCGCGAGCTCGATGAACCACGCCGTGCCCGGCCAGATCCAGCCGGGTCAGAGCTGGAACTTCCAGCTCTGGTACCGCAACGTCGGCGGGCCGTGCGGCAGCGGGTCCAACACGACCAACGGCCTCAGCGTCACCTTCGTTCCGTAGCGCGGACTGCTCGAGCAGAGCCGAGCCGGTCGCGCGGCCATCAATACGTCCTGCGCGTCCTTGCCCCGCGACCGCTCGGCAGCGTAGCCTGCGCGCATGTTCGTCCTGGCCCTCGTCAACCAGAAGGGCGGCTGCGGGAAGACCACGGTCGCGGTCAACCTCGCGGGGGCGCTCGCGGAGCTCGGGCACAGCACGCTGCTCGTCGATCTCGACCCGCAGGCGCACGCGACGATGGCGCTCGGCTGCGCGCCGCGGCCCGGCGTCGATGCGACGATCTTCGACGTGCTCGCCGGCGAGGGCAGCCTGGACGAGGCGGCCGTCGCGGCCAGCGGCGGCGTGTGGCTGGTGCCCTCCGCGCTCGAGCTGGCGGAGTTCGAGGAGCTCGCCGCGCGGCTGATCCAGCCCGAGGGCGTGCTGGCCGAGCGGCTCGAGGCCGCGCGCGCCAACTTCGACTTCGTGATCCTCGACTGTCCGCCGCGCGCCGACGGCGTGCTGACCGCCAACGCGCTGCGCGCCTGCGATTGCGCCGTGCTGGTGGTCGAGACCGGCGCCTTCGCGCTGCAGGGCGCGATCGCCGCGCAGCGCATCCTGATCGAGCGCCACTCGAACGAGGAGCACGTCTTCGGCCTGCGCGTGCTGGCGACGATGTTCGACCGGCGCCTGCGCATCGCGCGCGAGATCCTGGTCGCGCTGCAGGCGCGCTTCGGCGCGGCACTCTTCGACACCACGATCCGCGAGAGCGTGCGCCTGCGCGAGGTCGCTGCGCTCGGCGCGCCGGTGCAGGTGATCGACCCGCGCTCGCGCTCGGTGGAGGACTTCCGCAGCCTGGCCGCCGAGGTGCTCGCGCTGGCCGCAGGCGAGGAAGCGCAGGCGACACAGTTGCGCGAACACGCGTCCGCAACGGACGCGAGAGCGAGGTAGTCATGGATGCCCTGGCCCTGCTTTGCACCCTGCACGCCGACGGTCCCACGACCTGGCGGCGGCTGCGCGAGATCGGTTGCCACAGCCTGGCCGAGCTCGCGCGCTTCGAGCCCGAGGAGCTGTCGGAGGTCCTGGGCGGGAGCGCGGCCAGCGCGCGGCGCTTCCTGCGCGAGGCGCGCCACCTGGGCGAGCGCTCGGGTACGGCCTGGCTCGAGCGCGAGGAACCGGCCGCGACGCTGCCTCTGGTCGCCAGCGTGCCCGAGCCGGCGCCCGCCGCAGAGCTCGCCTTGCCCGCGCGCGACCAGGAGATCGTCGAGAACGTGCTGCGCGCCTGGCGCGAGCAGGACACGCGCGAGCTGGGTGCGGACGCAATCCCCGCCGCCGGCCTCTTCGAGCCGGTGCCGCCGGTCGTCGAGGTGCAGGAGGAACCCGAACTCGAGCCGGAACTGGTGGTGCTGCCTTTTCCGCGCCAGCACGCGCTCGAGCCGAACCTGATCGACGGGCTCAGCGAGATCGCCTGCGAGCGCCTGCACGCCGAGGGCGTGCACTCGCTCGAGAAGCTGCTCGAGGTCGAGCTCGGGGCGCTGGCCCTGCACTCGGGCCTGGGCTACTCGCGCCTGTACCGCTGGCGCTCGCTGGCCGAGCGCAAGCTGCGCACGCTGGCGCCGGCGGAACTGCCAGCGGAGCCGCCCGCGGAGCTGCCCTCCGATGAGCCGCGCCTTTCGCCGGCCGAGCTGCCCGAGCCCGCCCCGGAGCGCGACCTGCTGCAGATCCCGGTGCGCAACGTCGAGCTCTCGCGCCGCACGCTGCGCTGGTCGCCGCTCGAAGAGGGCGCGGCCGGCCCCTTCGCCTGAAGCCTGGCGCTACTCGAGTCGTCCCGGAGACCCGCCTTGCCCGGCACCGTGAACCCCGCCTTCGTCTCGACCCTGATCCCCTCGGCCGCCGGCCGTCCGGGCGACGACCCGATCTTCGCGCTCAACGCCGAGGCGCAGCGCCGCGCGGCCGCGGGCGAGTCCGTGATCAACGCCACGCTGGGCGCGCTGATGGAGGACGACGGCTCGCTGGCCGTGATCCCCTGCGTGATCGAGGCGCTGGCACGCGTGCCGATCCAGAAGGCCGCGGCCTACGCGCCGATCTCGGGCGACGCGAGCTTCCTCGCGGCCGTGATCGCCGACGTGTACGGCGCGAGTGCTCTGGCCGCGCAGACGGTCGCGGCCGCGACGCCCGGCGGCACCGGCGCGCTCTACCACGCGATCACGAACTTCCTCGAGCCCGGGCAGGCGCTGCTCACGACGAGCTACTTCTGGGGCCCGTACCAGACGATCGCGACGCACACCGGCCGCAAGCTCGAGAGCTTCGAGATGTTCGCGCCCGGCGGCGGCTTCCACCTTGCGGCCTTCGAGGAGGCGCTGACGCGGCTGATCGAGCGCCAGGGCCGCGCGCTCCTGTTCCTCAACTCGCCCTGCCACAACCCGACCGGCTATTCGCTCGACGAGCGCGAGTGGGAAGAGCTCGCCGGCATCGTGCAGCGCGCCGGCGAACGCGCGCCGGTCGCCGCTGCTGATCGATCTCGCCTATGCGCGCTTCGGGTCGAAGGCATCGCAGGGCTGGACGCGCCACGTGCCGCGCATGTCGGCCTCCGCCACCGTGCTCGTCGCCTGGTCGGCCTCGAAGTCCTTCGCGCAGTACGGCGCGCGCGTCGGCGCGCTGCTGGCGACGACGCCCGACGCGGCCGAGCGCACGCGCATCGCCAGCGCGCTCTCCTTCGCCTGCCGCGGCACCTGGTCGAACTGCAACCACGGCGGCCTGCTGGCGATCGCGGAGCTGCTCGCCGAACCGCAGCTGCGCGCGCGTGCCGACAGCGAGCGCGAGCGCCTGATCCGCCTGCTCGACGAGCGCGTCGCAGCCTTCAACCGCGAGGCCGCGCAGGCCGGCATCTCCTATCCGCGCTACGAAGGCGGCTTCTTCGTCTCGGTCTTCACCAGCGACCCGGAGAAGGCCGCGGCGAAGTTGCGCGACGAGGGCGTCTTCGTCGTGCCGCTCAAGGAGAAGAGCGGGGGAGCCGTGCGCGTCGCGCTGTGCTCGACGCCGGCGAAGGACGTGCCGCGACTCGTGGCGGCGCTGGGGCGGGCGACCTAGCGCTTGGCCAGCTCCGGCAGCTCCTCGCTCGTCCACCCGCCGCCAAGCGCCTTGACCAGCTGCACCGCGGCCGCGAAGCGCAGACCCGAGGTCTGCGCCACGCCGCGCTCGAGCGAGAGCACCGTGCGCTCGCTGTCGATCACGTCGAGGTAGCCCGAGAAGCCCGCGTCGAAGCGCTGGTGCGCGAGCTTGGCGCTGGCGCGCGCGGCTTCGAGTGCATCGGACTGCGCCGCGCCCTGCTCGGCCAGCAGGCGCGTCGCGGCGAGCGCGTCGTCGACTTCGCGCAAGGCGACGAGCACTTGCTGGCGGTAGTTGGCGACGCTCTCTTCCCAGGCGGCCTTGCTGCGCTCGACTTCGGCGTCGAGTCGGCCGCCGTTGAAGATCGGCAGGCTGAGCGAGGCGCCCAGGCTCCAGATGCGGCTGGGGAAATCGAGCAGGTCGGTGATGTCCGTGCTTTCGTGGCCGACCTCGCCGGTGAGCCGGAACGAAGGCAGGCGCGCAGCCTCGGCCACGCCGATCTCCGCGTTGCGCGCGGCGAGGGCGCGCTCGGCGGCGGCGATGTCGGGACGGCGCTCGAGCAGGCCGCCGGGCAGACCCGCGGGCACTTGCGGCGGTTCGGGCGGCAGGGTGGGGCGCTCGGCGAAGGAGAGTTCGGCGGCGCTCGTGCCCGCGAGCTCGGCCAGCGCGCGCGCGAGTTCGCCGCGCGAGCGTTCGGCGGCCGAGAGCTCGGCTTGCGTGCTGGCGGACTCGGTTCGCGCGCGGGAGAGGTCCAGCTGCGTGCCCGTGCCCTGGTCGAGGCGCGATTGCGCGATCGCCAGCTCCTGCGTGCGCAGCTCGCGCGTGCGGCGCAGCGCGGCCAGGTCCACGTCGGCGGAGCGCAGCGCGAAGTACAGGCTCGCGACCTCGCCCTGCAGCGCGAGACGCAGCGCGGCGAAGCGCGCCTGCTCGGCCTGTGCGCCGCGCTCGGCGGCTTCGACGCCGCTGTGCAGGCCGCCGAAGAGGTCGGGTTCCCAGCTCGCCATCAACGGGATGCTGAGCGAGCTCTGGTGCGAGATCGGCAGCTTGAAGGCGGCGTTCTCGGAGTTGCGGCTGCGCGTGACGCTGGGCTCGAAGTCGAGCGTGGGCTGCAGCGTCCCGCGCGCGCCGCGCGCGATCGCGCGCGCCTGCAGCACGCGCGCGGCGCCGGCCGCGAGGTCCTGGTTGTGCTCGGCGGCGCGCTGCTCGAGCGCGTCGAGCTCGGGCTCGCCGAAGAGCGTCCACCAGTTCTCTCTCGGCAGCTCCGTCGCGGGCGTGGCGCTCGCGGCCGGCTGCGTGTAGGCCGCCGGGATCTCGAGCTCGGGCCGCTGGTAGGCCGGGCCGTGCGCGGCGCAGCCCTGCAGGATCAGCGCCAGCAGCGCGAGCGAAGCCAGCGTGCCCGCGATGGGGTGGGCCTGCGTCGGCGTCTCGGGCTCGGCCGCATGCCGCGGCTTCCAGCGCCGCATCAGGAAGGCGTAGAAGACCGGCGTCAGCAGCAGGCCCAGGAAGGTCACACCGATCATGCCGCTGAAGACCGCCACACCCATCGCATGGCGCATCTCCGATCCGGCGCCGCGGCTGACGACGAGCGGGAACACGCCGGCGATGAAGGCGATGCTGGTCATCAGGATCGGACGCAGGCGCAGGCGCGCGGCCGCGACCGCCGCATCGGCGGCGGAGAGGCCCTCCTGCTGCTTCACGCGCGCGAACTCGACGATCAGGATCGCGTTCTTGCAGGCGAGGCCGACCAGCACGATCAGCCCGATCTGCGTGAAGATGTTGTTGTCGCCGTGCGTCAGCCACACGCCGGTGAGCGCGAAGAGCAGGCACAGCGGCACGATCAGGATGATCGCCAGCGGCGTGCGGAAGCTCTCGTACTGCGCCGCGAGCACCAGGAACACGAGCAGGATGCAGAGCGGGTAGACGTAGACCGCCGTGTTGCCGGCCAGGATGCGCTGGTAGGTCAGCTCGGTCCACTCGAAGCGCATCCCCGGCGGCAGGCCGGCGTTGGCGATCGCGGCCATCGCCTCCTCGGCCTCGCCCGAGCTGTGTCCGAGGCCAGGTGCGCCGTTGATCTCGGCCGCGAGCTAGCCGTTGTAGTGCGTCACGCGGTCGGGCCCGTGGGCCTCGTGCACGTCGACGAGCGTCGAGAGCGGCAGCATGCGCCCCTCGTCGTTGCGCACCTGGAGGCGCCCGACGTCGCTGGGATCGTCGCGGAACTTCGAGTCGGCCTGGACGATGACCTGGAAGGTGCGCCCGAAGCGGTTGAAGTCGTTGACGTAGAGCGAGCCGAGGTTCATCTGCAGCGTGTCGAAGACCTGCGCCATCGGCACGTGCTGCGAGCGCGCCTTCTCGCGGTCGACGTCGGTGGCGAGCTGCGGCACGTTGACCGTGAAGGTCGAGAAGGTGTTCGAGAGCGCGGGCGACTGCCAGGCCTTGCCGACCAGGCCCCAGGTCGCGCCGTAGAGCGCGTCGTAGCCCAGCTCGGCGCGGTCCTCGACGTAGAGCTTGAAGCCGCCCAGCGTGCCCAGGCCCATCACCGGCGGCGGCTGCACGGCGAGCACCGGGAAGGCTTCCTGGATCGCGGCGAACTCGCGGTTCAAGTCGTTTGCGATCGCGTCACCGGAGAGGCTCTTGTCGCGACGCTCCTCGAAGGGCTTGAGGCAGAAGAAGATCATGCCCGCGTTGGCCGAGACCGTGAACCCGTTGACCGAGAGGCCCGGGAAGGCGACCGCGTGCTCGACGCCCGGGTGCTTGAGCCCGATGTCGGACATGCGCCGGATCACGGCCTCGGTGCGGTCGAGCGAGGCGGCGTCGGGCAGCTGGGCGAAGGCGACCAGGTACTGCTTGTCCTGCGTCGGCACGAAGCCCGTGGGCACGTGCTGGAAGGCGAAGAAGGTCAGGTAGACCAGGCCCAGGTAGCCCGCGAGCATGAAGCCCTTGTGGCGGATCGCGCCGCCGACGCTGCGCGAGTAGCCGCCGCCGAAGCGTTCGAAGGCCCGGTTGAAGGGCCGGAAGAACCAGCCCAGCAGCCGGTCGAGCACGCGCGTGATGCCGTCGCGCGGCTCTCCGTGGCCGCGCAAGAGCAGCGCCGCGAGCGCCGGCGAGAGCGTCAGCGAGTTGAAGGCCGAGATCACGGTCGAGATCGCGATCGTGATCGCGAACTGCTTGTAGAAGTGGCCGGTCAGGCCGCTGATGAAGGCCGTCGGAATGAACACCGCGCAGAGCACCAGCGCCGTGGCCACGATCGGGCCCGTGACCTCGCGCATCGCCTGGCGCGTCGCCTCGAGCGGGGTCTTGCCCAGGCCGATGTTGCGCTCGACGTTCTCGACGACCACGATCGCGTCGTCGACGACGATCCCGATCGCCAGCACGAGCCCGAAGAGCGAGAGCGCGTTGATGCTGAAGCCGAAGGCGTGCATCACGGCGAAGGTGCCGATCAGCGAGACCGGCACGGCGGCCAGCGGGATCAGCGAGGCGCGCCAGGTCTGCAGGAAGACGATCACCACGAGCACGACCAGCGCGATCGCCTCGAGCAGCGTCTCGATCACCGCCTCGATGGACTTGCGCACGAAGACCGTCGGGTCGTAGACGATCTTGTACTCGAGCCCTTCGGGGAAGCTCTTCGAGAGCTCGGCCAGCTTGGCGCGCACGTCGCTCGAGAGCTGCAGGGCGTTCGCGCCCGGCGACTGGAAGATCGGCAGCGCCACCGCGACCTGGTTGTCGAGCAGCGAGCGCATCGCGTAGCCCGAGGCGCCGAGCTCGACGCGCGCGACGTCCGAGAGGTGCAGCTTCTGCCCCTCGGGACCGATCTTGACGATGATCTTCTCGAACTCGCTCCTCGTCGACCAGGCGCCCCTGCGTGGTCGAGCTGCGTCTCGAAGGCGCTCGTGCCTGCGACCGGCGGCTGGCCGATCGCGCCCGCGGCGACCTGCATGTTCTGCTCACGGATCGCGGCCACCACGTCGCCGGCGATCAGGCCGCGCGCGGCGAGCTTGTCGGGGTCGAGCCAGACGCGCATGGCGTAACTCGCCGACGGCGAAGACCTCCACGTCGCCGACGCCGGGGATGCGCGCCAGCTCGTCCTTGACCTGCAGCGTGCGCGAAGTTGCGCAGGTAGATTTCGTCGTAGCGGCCGTCGCGGCGAGACGAGGTGCACGACCATGGTCAGGTCGGGCGACTGCTTGGTCGTCGTGACTCCCAGCGCGCGCACCTCCTCGGGCAGGCTGCGGCAGCGCCTGCGAGACGCGGTTCTGCACCTGCACCTGCGCCTTGTCGACGTCGGTGCCGAGCTTGAAGGTCACGGTCAGCGTCATCACGCCGTCGCTGGCCGCCTGCGAGGACATGTAGAGCGCGTTCTCGACGCCGTTGATCGACTGTTCGAGCGGCGACGCGACCGTCTCGGCGATCGTGCGCGCGTTCGCGCCAGGATAGGTGGCGCGCACGACGATCGAGGGCGGCACGACCTCGGGATACTCGCTGACCGGCAGGCGGAAGAGCGAGATCGCGCCGAGGAGCAGGATCAGGAAGGAGAGCACGCCGGCGAAGATCGGGCGGCGGATGAAGAATTGCGAGAGCTGCATCTCAGTGTCCTTCGGCGACGACCGGGCCAGCGCTGACGGGCATGCCCGCGCGCACCTTCTGGATGCCCGTGACGATCACGCGCTCGCCCGGCTTGAGCCCCTCGCGGATCACCCGCTGGCCGCCCAGGCGCGCGCCGAGCAGCACGCGGCGGTATTCGGCGACGTCGCCCGCGCCCAGGGCCAGGACGTACTTCTGGTTCTGGTCCGTGCCGACCGCGCGCTCGTCGACCAGCAGCGCCGGCTCGCTCGGCCCCAGCGGCACGCGCACGCGCGCGAACATGCCGGGCACCAGCATCCCGTCGGGGTTGTCGATCAGCGCGCGCAGCAGCATCGTGCCCGTGCCCATGTCGATGCGGTTGTCGACCGACTCCAGGCGCGCGTGCAGCGGGAAGCCCTGCTGGTCCGTCAGGCCGACCTCGAGCGCCAGCGCATCCTGGCCGCCACCCTCGCGCGGCGCACGCAGGCGCTCGAAGCGCAGGTAGCTCGCCTCGTCGATGTCGGCATAGACGTAGAGCGGATCGACCGAGGCGATCGTCGCGAGCAGCGTGCCGGCGGCGGGGACGCCGCTGACGAAGTTGCCCTCGGTCACGAGCGCGCGGCCGACGCGTCCGCGGATCGGCGAGCGGATCGTGGTGTACTCGAGGTCGAGCGCGGCGGAGTCGCGCGCCGCGCGCGCCGCGGCCAGGCTCGCGCGCGCCTCGGCGACCTTCGCCGCGCGCGATTGCGCCTCCTCGGTGCTGATCGCGCGCGTCTCGAGCAGTGCCGCCGAACGGCCGTTCTCGCTCTCGGCGTTCGCGAGGCGCACCTCGGCGTTCTCGACCTCGGCCGCGCGCTGCTCGAGCGTCGCCTTGTGCCAGCGCGAGTCGATCTGGAACAGCACCTGGCCCTTCTCGACGATCGCGCCGGCCTCGAAGCGCGGCGCCTCGAGGTAGCCGGAGACGCGCGGGCGCAGCTCGACGCTCTCGACCGCGGCGATGCGGCCGGTGAGCTCGATCTGCTCGGCGAGTTGCCGCGACTCGACCGTCTCCACCCCGACCGCGGGCGGCGGCGGAGCCCCCGAATTCGCGGGGCTGGAGGCTTCGCTCGCACCGCAGGAAGCGGAGGCGAGCAGGAGGAGCGGGGAAAGGAAGCTGATGAGCAGGTGTCGCATGGCTTGATGGGGTGTCAGAAACAGACCGGTCTGTCTATTTTGGGCGAGAGTTCACTGTGCGGAGGGGACTGCGTGGGCGGGGACCAGGATGGAGAGCAGCGTGCGCTCGAAACGGTCGAGGGCCGAGAGGTCGTTCATGATGCGCGCGCGCATGAGCATGCCCTCGGCCAGGTCGATCAGCATCTGCGCCGTGCCCTGCGGGTCGGGCGCGACGATCTCGCCGGCGGCCTGGGCCTCGCGTACGGCCGAGACGAGGTAGCGCAGCTTGACCTCGACCAGGGCCTGGATCTTGTGCTGCAGGGCAGGCGCGAGCGTGCCCATCTCCGAGCCCAGCGCGTACAGCGGGCAGCCGCAGACGCAGCCTGTCTGGCGCTGCTTTTCCCGCTGCATTTCGACGGTCAGGCGCGCGTAGTTCGCGAGCCGCTCGAGCGGCGGGGTGGCCGGCGAGAAGACCTCGTCGATGCGCGGCTTCATGCGCGCCCACTGGTCGTCGAGGGCCGCGATGGCGAGTTCTTCCTTGCTCGCGAAGTGGTGGTAGAAGCTGCCCTTGTGGACTCCGGCGGCCTCGCAGATGCTGTCCACGCCTGTCGCGTGGTAGCTGCTGGTCCAGATCAGGTCGGCAGCAGTCTGGAGCAGGCGTTCGCGCGTGTCGGGGGTCTTGGCCATCGATTCCTCCGTGAGGGGGCGGGAGGATAAGGGGCCTAGACCGATCAGTCAACTCCCCTTTCGAAAACTCGGCCGCCCTCGCGGCCCCACCGAAGCGTCAGGGAGACTGGATCAGGATGCTGGCGGAGGTCGCCGCGACCGTATTCGCCACGGAATCGAAGACCCCGGAGGCCCCGACGTGCCGGATCTGGCCGCCCAGGGCGAGGATCTCGGTCAGCGCGCCCCCGAAGGCACCCAACGAAGTGTAGGTCGATGTCCAGCCGCTGCCCGTCTCCTGGATCGTGTACACGCCGGTCGCGGCTCCGGCGATCAGGCTGGGCGTGGGGACGCTGGCCAGGTTCGACGTGCCGACGAGGCCACGGTCGATCAGCGCGACCTCGCCCGTCCCGGCGCCGCCCGCGATGGCGATCTGGACCGAGACGCTGCCGTCGACGATCGAAACCACCGTGGTCAGCGTGGTGCTGAAGCCCGAGCCGATCCGGTCGCGCACGAGCAGCAGCGCCGGCGCCGTGTCCGCGTTTGAGACCGAGTCGGCCACGAAGTCGGCGCCCGTGTCGCTGACGGAGGGGAAGTAGCCGCGCATCAGGACGTGCACGCCGCCCGCGATGGACTGGTTGTCGGCCAGCGTGCCCACGTCGGCCACGCAGGCCGTGATCGTGGGCGGCGTCGTGCCGCTCGAAGCCCAGGTGTAGCTCGCCTGGCCGAGCAGTCCGACGTTCGAGACGTTGAGCGTCAGCTGCGAAGCCGCCGGGGCGCCCGAGGCCGTGCCGTAGACCAGCGTGGGCTCGAGGTGCGCGACACCGGCCGTGGCCGTCAGCGCCGTGCCCGCCAGCGTGCCGTAGACGCGCACGCGCTGGCCGACGTTGATGTCGTCCGTGCTGAGCGCCGTTCCCGTGCCTGCGCGCGTGACGAAGGTGCCGGCGAAGTTCGTCGTGGCCGTGAAGGTGGTGCCGTACTGGAAGGTCGTGTGCGCCGCGTTGCTGCTGCGGCCGATGATCGTGAGCGTGGGGTTCCCGCCTGCGCCGGCCGAGCGGTTCGTGACCTGGCCGACGATCAGGTCGCTGCCGCCGTTCCAGGTGCCGGCTCCCGCCAGCACCTCGGTCACGTCGATGCGCGCGCTGGCCGTGTCCACGCTGCCGAAGGCCTGCACCCAGGTCCCCGGCGTCAGGCTGGCGGTCATCAGCGCGGCGAGGCCGGCTGCGCCGACAGTGGGCGTGCCGTCGATCTGGTACACGGTCGAGCTGTTCGTCTGGCAGGTCACGTCGCCGATCGCCGCGGCGCCGACGCCCTCGAGCGAGACGACGAAGCGCGAGGCGGCCGTGTCGACGCTGGCGAGCGTCCCGGAGGCGCCGAAGGGGCGCTGGCTGGCCGGGGCCTTGCGCACCAGGAAGCAGGGCGTGAAGGCGACCACGTTGGTGGCTGTGTTGATCTGCAGCGACTGCTCGAGATCGAGGTCGAGCTCGATCAACGCGTGGGCGCCGTTGTCGAGCGTGAACGGGCCGCCGAGCTGCACGGGTAGCGACAGCGTCGCGCCGATTGCCGCGCCCTGGTCGTCCTGGATCGCAGCCGCGGTCGTCTTGCCGACCAGCACGCAGCGTGCACTCGACATGTCGAGCGTGATCATCGCCGAGGAATAGATCCCGCCCGTGGCCGCGACCGTGTTGACCAGCTCGCCCACGTCGCGCAGGTCGGCGAGGTCGACCTCCTTCGGAACGGTGAGCACGTTCACCATCCCCCCGGTGGAGTCCACCAGGTCGAGGCTGGCGACGACGAGCCGGAACGAGTCCAGCTTGTCCGAGGCTGCGTCGGCGATCGAGACCGAGAGCGTCGCCGGCCCACCTCCGCCGCCTCCGCCGCCACCTCCACCGCCACCACAGGCGGGGAGCAGCAGCGCCAGGAGTGTGAGTCCGGAGACCTTCGAGCACAGGTGTAGCGGGTTCATCGTCTCTTCTCTTCGGGTCTCTGACCGGTCGGCTTGCGCACTGGACGAGCGCGCTCGGATGCTCCGGAAGGGAGTGTCCCAGGCTGGGGAAGGTGCGACTGGACTTGTCCAGTGACTGCACGGCAACCTCGCCTCCGCCTCCGCGGAGGTGCGGGTCGGATTCAATTTCCTCGCGGGGTGGTCGGCCTACTGGACGACCACCGATGCCGAGCTTGCGCTGAGCGTGTTCGACACTCCGTCCCAGCTCCCGACCGCGGCGAGGTGCCGGACCTGCGCGCCCCCTCCGACCAGTCCGCCGAGCACGAACGAGTAGGCACGAGAAGTTGAGGTAGACCGTGAAGGTGGGCGGCGAGACCGAGCGGTCGAGGATCGAGTACAAGCCCAGCGCCCCGGCCGGGACGATGTTGGGCGTGGGCGCGCTGGGGAGGTTGGATGTGCCCAAGAACGGCTGGCCGACGACCGCGATCTCGCCCGCTGCGGCGACACCCGTGATTCCGACGTCGATCTGGCTCATGCCGCAGGTCAGCGCGACCTCGAATCCCGTCCCGGCGGGCAGACGGTTGCGCACCAGCAGCAGCGAGGGAGCCGTATCGGCGTTCAGGACCGTGTCGGCCGTGAAGTCTGCCGCTCCGCCGCCCACGCCCGCGAAGTAGCCGCGCTCGAGCACGTTGGTGGCGGCGGCGATCGCCAGTCCGTCGGCCAGCGTGCCGACGTCGGTGAGCAGGTTCGCCGGGTCGACGCTCCAGTTGAAGAGGTTCTGGTTGCGCAGGCCGACCGAGGCCAGCGAGAGCGTCAGCAGGCCGCCCGCGGGCGCGCCGCTCGCTGCGCCGTAGATCCAGGTGGGCTGCTCGCGCAGCACGCCTGCGCTGGCGTCCATGGTCACGCCGGTCAGAGTGCCGAAGATGCGCACGTGCTGGCCGATGTTGATCTCGTCCGTGTCGTAGGTCGTGCCCGAGGCGTGGCGCACGACGCGCGTGCCGGCGAAGGTCGTCGAGACGGTGAACGAGGTGTCGTACTGGAAGGCGTCGTGCGCGGCGTTGCTGCTGCGCCCGATCACGGTGAAGGTCGCGTCCGCTCCGGCGCCGCCGCTGCGGTTGATCACGTGGCCCTCGATGATGTCGCTGCCGCCGTTCCAGGTCCCAAGGCCCGCGTTGACGCTGGTCGCGAGCGGGCTGGCCGCAGCCGGATCGATCGTGGCCAGCACCTGCACCCAGGTGCCGACAGTCATGGTCGAGAGCGCCGTCAGGCCCGTGAGGCCCGTGTCCGGCACGCCGTCGCACTGGTAGGCCGTGGCCACGTCGCCGCTGCAGGTCACGCTCCCGATCAGCGTGCTGCTGTCGTCCTGCAGGTCGAGGACGAAGGTCGAGCCCATCAGGTCCACGCTGGCGAGCGTGCCGGCGAGGAAGAGCGGCTTCTGCTCCAGCGCGTTCGTGCGCACGACGAAGGCCGGCGTGAACTGGACCGTGTTGGTACCGCTGTTGATCTGCAGCGACTGCGCGAGGTCGAGGTCGAGCTCGATCTCCTTGTGGCTCGAACCGGTCAGCGCGAACACGGAGGGGAAGCCCACCGGCACCACCAGCGGTCCCGCGATGGCCTGGCCCTGGTCGTCCTGCAGCGTCGCGGGCGTCGCCTGGCCGGCGAGCAGGCACACGGCCGAGCTGAGGTCGAGCGTGACCGTCGCGCGCGTGTACGAGCCGATCGTGGCCGAGAGCGAGTTGAGCACCAGCCCCGTGTCCTCGAGATCCGCCAGGTCGACCGCGACCGGACCGGAGAGCACGCTCAGCGTGGTCCCGTTCGACTTCAGCACGTCGATGCTCGAGATCGTCACGCGGAACGACTCGATCTGGTCGGAGGGCGCGTCGGTCAGCGAGACCGTCATCGTGCCGTTCAAGCTGCCCGAGCTGCTGCTCCCGCCGCCGCAGGCAGGCAGGAACACGCCGGTGCAGAGTGCGAGCGAAGTCAGGATCCCAGTCAGGAGCGGGGTCTTCATCGAACGATCTCCTCGAGTTGTCGGTGACGTCTGCCAGGGCGCAGCCGCTGGGGCAGCTGGCTGCGCGATCCGCTGGCCACGAGATTGGACAGGATGCGCGCCGGAGTCCATTCCCGTGGCCGGAAAACTGTCGTCATTCTCCAGCGACAGCTGAAGCGCGTCGGAAGCGTGCTCCATGCAACCTCTGTCATCCGGACGAAAGTGTCCCAAGCCCGACTTCACTCGATGCGCTCGAGCAGCTTGCGCGCCTGCGAGCCCAGGCTCCGGCCGAGCTTTTTCGCGTCGATCAGCAAGGCCGCGGGACCTTGCGCAGGACGCCGAGCCAGTTCCTCGAAGGCCGCGCGCGCCGACTCGCGCAGGCGTTTCTCGTCCTGCTCGTCGAGTTCGAAGGTTCCGAGGCGCGTTGCGCCCTGCATGCAGTACTTGGCATCCATGCGGAAGCTGGCCTCGACGCCGCTGCCCTGCGGGCGCACGATCGGGACGCCGCCCGAGCTGCGCGGCGCCTCGGGCCCCATGATGCGCAACACGACGTGCAGCGAGTCCCCGAGAGGAAAGGTCCCCCCGGAAGTCTCGACCTTCGACCAACCGAGCTCGCGCGTCCAGACCTCGA
This sequence comes from uncultured Planctomycetota bacterium, assembly GCA_963829015.1. Classification (GTDB taxonomy): domain Bacteria; phylum Planctomycetota; class UBA1135; order UBA1135; genus JADJLZ01. The sequence continues at coordinate 110,679 of CAWHGR010000007.1, forward strand.
CGATGTAGTGCTCCTGCTGTTCCGCGCCGACCAGGATGTTGGGCAGGATGCGCGCGGGAATGCCGGCGGCGATGAAGATCGCGGCGCCGAGGTTCGCGTAGCCGGTGCAGGCCGCGCTCTTGCGCTCGAGCACGGCCAGCGCGCCTTGTGGTCCGCTGCCGTTCTGGATGTTCTTCGCGAGCCAGCCGAGAACGTCGCCGGCCGCGTGCGCGAGGTCCTTGCGCGAGATCTCCTTCCCGATCTTCAGGATGCGTTCGTCCGTGCTCTCGATGCCCGCTGCGGGCTCGAGGAACGGCCGGATCTCCGCGGGGATCTCGCTCGCGGCGCAGAGCTTCAGGCCGCGGCCGTCGGAAGGGAGCTGCGTGGTCGACATCAGCTGCGTCACGAGGTCGAGCTCGAGCGTCTCTCCCGCTGCAAGCTCCTGGAACGTGACGTGCAGCGACGGGTTGCCGTCGCGCTGGACGATCGAGAGCTGCGCGACCTTCCCGGCCGGGCGCGTGACGGAGCGAATCGCGAGCGGCGTCTGCCCGCGGTAGGGGATCGGCAGCGAGGCGTCGAGCGAGGCATTCGCCGCGCCCGCCTGGCACGAGACCGAGATGTTGGTGTGGCTCTCGATCAGCGCGACCTGGACGGTCGTTCCTGGCGGGGCTGCGAGCAGGGTGAGCGCGAGTGCGGCGAGGAGCATGCGAGTTCTCCGCAGGATGCGATTCTATCCGGAGGCCCCGCCGCTAGAATGCGCGACCCCCCTCGGAGCCCCCCCCATGAACGAGAAGCGCGACAACCTCCCCCTCGATCCGCAGAACACCGAGAGCGCTGCCTCGCGGCGCCAGTTCCTGGCCACCAGCGCGCTCTTCGCGGGCGCGGCCGCCGCGCTCAGCGCGGGTTGCCAGTCGCTGGGCGGCGGCACGGCCTCGCTTGCGCCCGTGAAGGCCGGCAAGCGCGTGCCGGTCAAGAACGGCGAGCCGATCCGCATCGGCATCATCGGCGTCGGCGGCATGGGCGGCGGGCACTGCGACGCGCTGATCAACACCACGCCCGGCGGGCGCGAGAACGTCCAGGTGGTCGCGATCTCGGACGTCGCCAAGCCCAAGCTCGAGGGCTGGACGAGCCGCGCGGCCGAGGTGCAGCGCCTGCAGGTCGACGGCTACCGCGACTACCGCGAGCTGCTCGCGCGCCCGGACATCCACGGCGTGCTGATCGCCTCGCCCGAGCACCAGCACGCGCCCATGTCGCTGGCGGCGATCGCGGCCGGCAAGGACGTCTACTGCGAGAAGCCCTTCACGTTCACGATCGAGGAGGCCTTCGCGGTGCGCAAGTCGGTCGAGGCCTCCGAGCTCGTCTTCCAGGTCGGCACGCAGCACACGATGATCCCGAAGTACGTCGAGGCGAAGAAGCTCATCGCCGCGGGCGCGATCGGCAAGCCGACGCTGACGCAGACCTCGTACTGCCGCAACTCCGAGGCGGGCGAGTGGCTCTACGACATCGATCCCAAGCTCGTGCCGGGCGAGATGCTCGACTGGGACGCCTGGCTCGGCCACATGGGGCCGGCGAAGTTCGACACCGAGGTCTACCACCGCTGGCGGCGCTACCGGAAGTACTCGGCCGGCATCATCGGCGACCTGCTGGTGCACCAGATGACGCCGCTGATGATGGCGCTCGACGTCGGCTGGCCGGTGCAGGTGCACGGGACCGGCGGGCACTACGTGCAGAAGGACATGGACAACCAGGACCAGGTCTTCCTGACGGTGCAGTTCGAGAAGGAGCACACCATGGTCGTCGCCGGCTCGACCTGCAACGAGCTGGGCCTCGAGACGATCATCCGCGGCCACAAGGCCAACCTGTTCCTGGGCGCCGACAACGTCGTGCTGCGCCCCGAGCGCACGTTCGCCGAGAAGGTCGACGAGCAGACGATCGTCTGCGAGCCGATGGGCGACGACCAGCAGGAGCTGCGGCTCAACTGGCTGCACTGCATGCGCACGCGCGAGCCGGTGCGCTCGCCCGTCTCGCTGGCCTCGCAGGTGATGGTGATCGTCGACCTGGGCGTGCGCTCGCTCTGGGACGGCAAGGCCTACGTCTTCGATCCCAAGACGATGCAAGCGCGCGTCGCCTGAGGCCCGGCCGATGGCGCACGCAGGCTGGACGCGCCGAGGGCTGCTCGCCTCCGCCGGCGCGCTGGCGTTGCTGCGCATGGCTCGAGCCCAGGAGCCCCAGCCCGCGACGCCGAAGAAGCCGCTCTTCGAGCTCTCGCTCTCGCAGTGGTCGCTGCACCGCGCGCTGCAGGAAAAGCGCCTGGACAACCTCGACTTCCCCGTCGTGGCGCGCAAGGACTACGACATCGGCTCGGTCGAGTTCGTCAACACCTTCTTCAAGGACAAGGCGCAGGATCTCTCCTACCTGACCGAGCTGCGCAAGCGCGCGCACGACCACGACGTGCGCTGCGGGCTGATCATGGTCGACGACGAGGGCCCGCTGGCGCATCCCGACGACGACGTGCGCGAGAAGGCCGTCGCGCGCCACCGCATGTGGCTCAACACTGCGGCCTACCTCGGCTGCCACTCGCTGCGCGTCAACCTCGAGGGCCAGGGCTCGGCGCGCAAGCAGCGCGACGCCGCCTGTCTGGCGCTGGACTCGCTGGGTAACTACGCCGAGCCGCTCGACCTGCGCGTGCTGGTCGAGAACAAGTCGGGCTACTCGACCAACCCCGCCTGGCTGGCCGAGGTGCTGCACCAGACCGCCAACAAGCGCGTCGGCGCGCTGCCCGATTTCGCCAACTTCAAGGACGCCGAGGGCGAGGAGTTCGACCGCTACAAGGGCGTCGAGGAGCTGATGCCCTGGGCCTGCGCCATCAGCGCGGCCAGCTTCGACTTCGACGAGCACGGCGAGGAGCGCACGATCGACTTCAAGCGCATGCTCAAGATCGTCACGGGCGCCGGCTACCACTCCTGGATCGGCGTCGAGTACCAGGGCCAGCGCCTGTCCGAGCCCGACGGCATCCGCGCCACTCAGAAGCTGCTCCTCAAGGTGCGCGACGAACTCGCCGCGGAAGTGAAATGATCCACGCCCTCCTGCTCTGCCTGTGCACCGCGCAGAAGCCCGTCGCGCCGACGCCCGCCGTGCAGAAGCCCTACGAGCCGCAGCTCGCGCCGGCTTCCGAAGAGGGCCGCCAGGCGATGGCCCTATTCCAGCTCCCGCCCGGCTTCCGCGTCGAGCAGTGGGCGGCCGAACCCATGCTCGCGAACCCTGTCGCGATCTATCCGGCCGACACGGGCGAGGTCTACGTCGCCGAGAGCTTCCGCCTGCACAAGGGCGTGACCGACATCCGCGAGCACATGGACTGGCTCGACGACGACAACGCCTCGCGCACGGTCGAGGACATGGTCGCGATGTTCAAGAAGCACCTCAGCCCCGAGGAGTACGCCGCGATCCTGACCGAGCGCGAGCGCGTGCGCCTGATCCGCGACATCGACGGCGACGGCAAGGCCGACAAGGCCACCGTCTTCGACGACCGCTTCGGCGATCCGGCCGACGGCATCGGCGCGGGCGTGCTCAAGTGGGGCAACGACGTCTACTTCACCAACATGCCGCACCTGTGGCTGTTGCGCGACGAGGACGGCGACGACCAGGCCAACGTGCACCAGTCGCTGGCCTACGGCTTCGGCGTGCACGTGCAGTTCCTGGGCCACGACCTGCACGGCCTGGCGATCGGGCCCGATGGCTACCTCTACTTCTCCTGCGGCGACCGCGGCTTCAACGTCAAGACGCCCGATGGCGTGCTCGAGAGCATCGACTGCGGCGCGGTGCTGCGCTGCGAGCTCGACGGCTCGCACCTGGAGGTCTACCACACCGGCCTGCGCAACCCGCAGGAGCTCGCGTTCGACGCGAGCGGCAACCTCTTCACCGGCGACAACAACGGCGACGGCGGCGACCAGGCCAAGTGGATCCAGATCGAGCGCGGCTCGGACTCGGGCTGGCGCAACGGCTGGCAGTGGGTCAACGAGCCGACGCCGCGCGGCTTCTTCAACGAGGAGGGCCTGTGGAAGCCGCACTTCGACGGCCAGGCGGCCTACCTGCACCCGCCGGTCGCGAACATCGGCGACGGGCCCTCGGGTGTCGCCTACAACCCGGGCACCGGCATGCCGCCCGAGTACGACGGCCACTTCTTCATGTGCGACTTCCGCGGCGAGCCGTCGTACAGCCTGATCTGGGACATCTCGATGAAGGAGCAGGGCGCCGGCTTCGCGCTGCTCGAGAAGAAGCCCTTCATCAAGGGCACGCTGGTCACCGACTGCGACTTCGGGCCGGACGGGGCCATGTACTTCAGCGACTGGGTCTCGGGCTGGGGCCAGACGGGCAAGGGCCGCATCTACCGCGCCTTCGTGCCCGAACTCTCGAAGTCGAAGGAGGTGCTCGAGGTCCAGGCCGAGCTCAAGCAGGGCATGGCCGGCCGCAGCGAAGCGCAGCTCGAGACACGCCTCGCGCACAAGGACCTGCGCATCCGCCTGCGCGCCGAGCTCGAGCTCGCCAAACGCGGCAAGAAGGGCTTCGAGGCGCTGCGCCACGCGGCGCAGGCCGCGCCTTCGCTGCAGGGACGGCTGCACGGCGTGTGGGGCATGGGTGTCGCGGCGCGCTGGGACAAGACGCTCGACGCGAAGGCGCTCGTGCCTTTCCTCGCGGACAAGGAGCCGGAGGTGCGCGCGCAGGCGGCGCGCATGGTCGGTCGCGCGGGCGGCAAGCAGCTGCTGGCGCTGCTCGAGGATCCGAGCGCGCGCGTGCAGCTGCGCGCCGCGATCGCGCTGGGCGAGCTCGAGGCGGTCTACGCCCAGGGCGAGCTGCTGGCGCTGGCGCGCCGCGCGGGCGAGCAGGATCCGACGCTGCGCAGCGCTGCGACCTGGGCCTACGCGCAGACCTGCACCTTCCCGCTGAGCACGTCCTTCCCCGAGCCGAAGGACGACGCCGCGCGCGCGCAGGCCTACCTGCCGGTCGTGGTCGCGGAACGCCTGCAGCGCGAACCCAAGATCGCCGAGTTCCTCGAGGACAGCTCGCCGCAGCTCGTGGCCGAGGCCGCGCGCGCGATCTACGACGCGCCGATACAGAAGGCGCTGCCCGCGCTCGCCGGCCTGCTGACGCGCGAGAAGCTGCCGGCGCAGCAGATCGTGCGCCGCAGCACGCACGCCAACTGGCGCCTGGGCACGCACGAGAACGCGCTCGCGCTGGCGCGCTTCGCGCTGCGGCCCGACGCCGACGAGTACGCGCGCCGCGAGGCACTGCTCCTGCTGGGCAAGTGGCATCAGCCGCACGGGCGCGATCCGCTGCTGGGCCTGTGGCGCCCGCTGCCCGAGCGCGACGACTCGTACCTGCCGGCGATCGTCGAGTCGCTGGCGCAGGAGCAGATCAAGTTCGTGCCCGAGTCCGTGGCGCGCGCGTGGGTCGAGCTGGCGGGCCAGTACAAGGTCCTGGGCGTGGCCGGCCTGGTGCGCGACCTGGCGCTCGACGTCAAGCAGCCGGACAGCTTGCGCGTCGCCGCGCTGCGCGCGCTCGACTCGATCGCGCCGCCCGACTTCCGCGCCACGCTCAAGCAGGCGCTGGGCGACGCGCAGGATCCAGTGCGCGCCGCCGCGCTGCCGATCCTGCTGCGCCTCGCGCCCGACGAGGCGCTGCCCTTCCTCGACGCCGCCGCGCACGGCAACCGCGACGAGCGCCGAGCCGCCTACGCCGCGCTCGCGACGCACCCCAACCCGCGCGCGGGCGAGCTGCTCGCGAGCGAGCTCACGCGCTACGCCGCCGGCCTCGTGCCGGGCGAGGTCGGGCTCGAACTGGTCGAGGCCTGCGAGAAGCGCGAGCCGCTCAAGGCCCAGCTCGAAGCGCTGCGCGCGCCGCGCGCGGCCGACGCGCTCGTCGCGCCCTGGCTCGACGGAGTGCTGGGCGGCGACGTCGAGCGCGGCCGCTCGATCTTCAAGACGCGCACCGAAGTCTCCTGCCTGCGCTGCCACCGCATCTCACAGGAGGGCGTCGAGAACGCCGAGGGCGGCCAGGTCGGGCCGAACCTCACCGGTGTCGGCAAGCGCCTGACGCGCCTCGAGCTCGTCGAGTCCATCGTCGACCCCAACCGCAAGATCGCCACGGGTTTCCAGGGCACCGTCGTGATCCTCAAGCAGGGCGCTCCGCTCGAGGGCATCGTCTTCGAAGAGAACGAGAAGGAGCTCAAGCTGCGCGACAAGGACGACAAGGTGCACGTCGTCGCCCGCGAGGACGTCGAGACGACGCGCAGCGGCCTCTCGCCGATGCCCACCGACCTCGTCAAGTACCTCTCGCGCGAGGACCTGCGCGACCTGGTCGAATTCCTGAGCAGGCAGTAACCCACCAATACCGTGCCAGTCCAATTCTTCACGGGTTTGCCGCCGCGCGCTCTCGCGCCGATCGAGCAGGGCGAAACCCGTGAAGAATTGGACTGGCACCGTATTGTCGGGATGGCGACGGAGTTCGAGATCGCCCTGCCGTTCGCGGGGCTCTCGGTCGTCGCTGAAGAGGCGTTGGAGTTCGTGCGCGAGTGCGAGGCGCGCTGGTCGCGCTTTCGCCCGGACTCGTATCTCGCCTTTCTCGAGCGCGAGGCGCCGCGGCGCGCGCTCGAGCTCGCGCCGGAGGATTTCGAGCTCTTCGACACGGCCCTGCGCGTCTGGCGCGAGTCGCAGGGAGCCTTCGACATCGCCTGGAGGTCGGAGCGAGCGGCCTCGGCCGCGATCGAGCTCGACTCGCAGGCTCGCACGGTGCGTTTCCACGCGCCGCTGGCGCTCGATCTGGGCGCGCTGGTGAAGGGCCATGCGCTCGATCTGGCGCGGGCTCACTTCGTCGCCCGCGGTGTCGAACGTGCGCTCCTTCACGGCGGCACGAGCAGCGTCGCGGCGATCGGGAGCGGCTGGAAGGTCGCTCTGGCCGGCAGCACGCGCGTGGTCGAGCTTTCCGGCGAGTGCCTGAGCGTTTCGGGCCAGCGCGGGCGCGCGCACGTCTTCGATCCGCGGACGAAGACGCCGATCGAACGCAGCGGCCTCGCCTGGGTGCGCGCGCAGAGTGGACTCGTCGCCGAAGCCTGGTCGACGGCGGCCCTCGTGCTCGGGTATGTTCCCGGCTGCGCCGCGATCACCGAGCACGGTTTCGAGACGGACGAACATGAGCGAACCTGACCGCCGAGAATTCCTGCGCCTGTCTGCCGGCACCGCGGCGCTGGCGCTCGCGACCGAGTTCCTGCCCACGCTCGAGGCCGCGCCACGCGCCGGCGGGCTCGAGGTCGCGCTGGTCGGCTGCGGCAAGCAGGGCCGGGCGATCCTGGGCGAGCTCTCGAAGATCGAGGGGCTCAAGGTCGCGGCCGTGTGCGACGTGTTCGAGTCGCGCATCGCGGCGGCCAAGCGCCGCACGGGCGAGGTGCCGAGCTTCAAGACGCACAAGGAGCTGCTCGCCGGCGCGCCGAACGCGAGCGCCTGGATCGTCGCCACGCCGACGCACCTGCACCGCGAGATCGTGCTCGACGCGCTGGCGGCCGGGAAGCACGTCTACTGCGAGGCGCCGATCGCCTCGACGCTGGCTGACGCGCGCGCGATCGCGCTCGCGGCGCGCGGGGCGAAGAGCGTCTTCCAGTCGGGATTGCTCGCGCGCTCGAACCCGGTCTACCAGCTGGCGCACTCGTTCGCGAAGTCCGGCGCGCTGCGCGATGCGATCCGCGCGCGCGCGCAATTCCACAAGAAGACCAGCTGGCGTGCGAGCGCCAGCAATCCCGACGAGGAGAAGGCGCACAACTGGGTGCTCGACCCGGCGGTTTCGCTGGGCCTGCTCGGCGAGGCCGGCACGCACTCCTTCGACGTCGCGCACTGGTTCTGGAACGCCTACCCGGTCGCGGTGCGCGCCAGCGGCAGCCTGCAGCTCCACAAGGATGGTCGAACAGTGCCCGACACGGTCACCTGCGAGCTCGAGTTCCCCGAGGGCCGGCGCTTGCAGTACTCCGCGACGCTGGCGAACTCCTTCGAGGGCCAGCACGAGGTCTTCCAGGGCTCGATGGCCACGATCAAGCTGGCGCAGAACGCAGGCTGGATGTTCAAGGAGGCCGACGCGCCGACGCAGGGCTGGGAGGTCTACGCCAACCGCCAGCAGTTCCACGAGGAGCAGGGCATCACGCTGATCGCCGACGCGACCAAGCTGGCGAAGCTGGGCAAGCTGAAGGAGGGCGTGGGACTGCCGAATCCTCCGCTCTACTACGCGCTGGCCGACTTCGTGAAGAGCATCGTGGAGCAGAAGCCCATCGCGACCGGCGCGGACGAGGGCCTGCGCGCCGCGGCGGTCGCGATCCGCGCGCACGAGGCGCTCGTGAGCCGGCGAGCGCGTCGAGATCCGCGAGGCGGACCTCAAGGCCGAATGAACCCGCCCCTGCGACTGCGCACGCTGCCGCTTCGCGCTGCGCGCGGGCTTGAGCGGCGTCGTGCTCGCGCTGGCGCTCGGATTGTGGGCCTCGCTCGACCATCTGCGCACGGCGCACGAGAAGCGCGACGAGGTCGCGGGGTTCTCGCTCGACGATCTCGTCGCGGCGTATCACGGCATCCACGCGCCCTCGCGCCTCGGCGAGGCGCTGCAGCGCGGCCACCCCGACGGGATCGCGCCCGCGGAGCGCGGCGCGCTGCTCGCCTGGCTGGGCTCGGCACGCGTCGCCGAGGACTTCGACAACGCCGATCTCGGCGCGCACGCGCCGGCCGAGATCCTGGCTGCGCGCTGCACCAGCTGCCACGCGCGCAAGTCGCAGGATCCGGGAGCGAAGCTGCCGCTCGAGTACTGGGACGACGTCAAGCCGCTGGCCTTCGCGCGCGAGCTGCCCGCGACGCCGCTCGAGATCGTGAAGACCTCGATGCACGCGCACGCGAGCTCGATGGCGCTCTTGACGCTGGCGGTGATGGGGCTGGCCTGGTGCACGCGCTGGCCGGGCTGGCTGCGCGGCGGCGGCGCGCTCGTCGGCGGCCTGGCGCTGGTCGCGGACCTCGGCGAGCTGGCTGCTCGCGCGCGAGAGCGCCGTCTTCGTCTACGTGATCGCCGCCGCGGGCGCGCTGTGGGCGCTGTGGATGGCGCTCGCGCTCGTGCTGGTGTTCGCCGAGCTGTGGCTCGAGGAGCAGAAGTCATGATCGACAGGATCGGCGTGTGTTCGTGGTCGCTCAAGCCCGAGAGCCCGGAGGACCTGGTCAAGCAGGTGCGCGAGACGGGTCTCGAGAACGTGCAGATCGCGCTCGGTCCGCTGCTCGCCGGCCAATGGAAGGCGGATGCACTGCGCAGCGCCTGCGCGAAAGCGAAGCTCACGCTGCTTTCGGGCATGATGTCCATGCACGGCGAGGACTACACCTCGCTCGACTCGATCAAGGCGACCGGCGGCGTGCGCCCGGACAAGCACTGGAAGGAGAACCTCGAGACGGCGCGCGCGGCGGCGAAGCTGGCGCACGAACTCGAGCTGCCGCTCGTGACCTTCCATGCCGGCTTCCTGCCCGAGAGCCGCAGCGATCCCGAGCGCACGAAGATGACCGAGCGCCTGCGCATCTTCGCGGACGTCTTCCACGAGCACAAACTCGAGCTCGGCTTCGAGACCGGACAGGAGTCGGCCGACGTGCTGGTCGAGGTGCTCGCGCGCATCGACAAGCCCAATATCGGCGTCAACTTCGATCCCGCGAACATGATCCTCTACGGCAAGGGCGAGCCGGTCGCGGCGCTGAAGCGCCTCAGCCACGATGTCCTGCAGGGGCACGTCAAGGACGCGCGCGCCGCGCACAAGAAGGGCCGCTGGGGCACCGAGGTCGTCGTCGGCACGGGCGAAGTGGACTGGAAGGGATTCCTGGCCCACATCCGCGCGCTGCCGCAGACGGTCGACCTCGTGATCGAGCGCGAAGCGGGCGCGACGCGCATCGAGGACATCAAGCAGGCGCGCGCGCTGCTCGAACGGACGTGAGCGCGAGCCCGATCGGCGTCGGCGTGATCGGCCTGGGCTTCATGGGCCGCACGCACCTCGCGGCCTGGAACACGGCTGAGCGCGCGGGCCTCGGCTGCAAGCTCGTCGCGGTCGCCGATGGCGAGCGCGCGCGCCTCGACGGCCGACCGCAGGCGACCGGCAACCTCGCGACCGGCGCGAGCGAGGTGCTCTTCGATCCGCAAGACGCTCTTCTCGACCACCGACGCGCACGAACTGCTCGCGCGGCCCGAAGTGCACGCTGTCAGCATCTGCACGCCGACCGATACACACGTCGAGCTCGCGCTCGCTGCGCTCGAGAGCGGGCAAGCACGTGCTGGTCGAGAAGCCCGTCGCACTGCGCTCGGCCGACGTCGCACGCCTCGCCGACGCCGCGCGAGCCGCGCGCACGCTGTGCATGCCGGCGCACTGCATGCGCTTCTGGCCCGGCTGGGACTGGCTGAAGGAGCGCGTTGTCGACGGCTCGCTCGGCAAGGTGAAGAGCGCCGTCTTCCAGCGCCTAGGCACGCGTCCGTTGTGGTCGAGCTTCTACGCCGACTACGCCCGCACCGGCGGCGCGCTCATCGACCTGCACATCCACGACGCGGATTTCGTGCGCTGGCTCTTCGGCGATCCCGACGGACGTCTCGAGCACCGGCTCGCTCGACCACGTCACGACGCTCTACCGCTACAAGAACGGCCCCGAGCACGTCGTCGCCGAAGGAGCGTGGAACCACGACGCCGGCTTCCAGTTCCGCATGCGCTACATCGTGATCTTCGAGCGCGCGACCGCCGACTTCGACTTCGGCCGCACGCCGCAGCTGCTGCTCGTGGGCGAGGGACGCGCCGAGCCGGTGCCGATCGCCGCGACGAGCGCCTACGAACTGCAGGTGCAGCACTTCCTGCAGGCGATCACGAGCGGCGCGCGCGACCTGCGCGCGAGCGTCGACGACGCGCTCGGCGTCGAGCGCCTGCTCGAGGCCGAGCGCGAAAGCGTCGACAGCGGACGACCCGTCCGAGTGCGAGGCTAGTCGTCCCATGTCCGACCTCTTCCCTTGGCCCGACGAATCGGATCGCGCCTGGCTTGCGGAGTTCGGGTTGGCCGTCGTGAAACGGACGGAGGACAGTGTCTGGCTCGAATCTGCGTACGTACGCATCGGTTTCGGATGGGAGCGCGGACAGGTGCTTGGGGATGTCGAGTCGCTTTCCCTGCGCCGGAGCTTCGGCTTCGGCAACGTCGTGCGTGCCCTCAATCCGGGAGTCGAGTTTCGATATCGCGAGCCCGGAACTGTCGATCGCGGAGCCGTGCACGCCGAGTGCGAACGCCTTGTGCGTGCACTGGGCGAAAATGCAGCCCCCTTCCTGCGCGGAGACGACGAGGCTCACCTGCGCGTAGACGAGTTCTCCCAGATCACGACTCGAGCGAAATGGGAGCACTTGAAGGAGTATTCACGGACCCGACGCCAAGAGCGGCGAGATGCGATCGGCCCCGGCGCGAATGTGGACGTGCGCGAACTCGCCTGGCCGACGCAAGAGGATGCCGGCTGGTTGCGCGAGTTCGAGCTCTCGGTCGTCAAGCGCGAGGAGCATTGCCTCGTGCTGGGCTCGCAACGTGTCGCACTCTCGCTCACGATCGATCGCGGCGAGATCAGCGCACGTCTGCACGCCCCGCCCGAAAGCGATGGGCACGATCTGGGGTTGGTGGCAACTGTGATCGCCCGAGGTTACCTCTTGCGACCACGCGCGCTCCTGCCGCTCGATCCCGCAGCAGCGGTGGCCGAGTTCGAGCGGCTGTCGGGAACCGCGCGAGAGCCATGCGCTGCCTACTTGCGCGGGGATCCCGAGACGATCCGGCACGTGAACACGTGCCTAGAGATCTGGCGCAAGGCGCGATTCAGCCCTCCGGCATCACCCCGCTGACCGCATGCCCGAGGCCCTCGAGCGCCGCGCGCGTCTCCTCGAAGCGCTCGGCCGGCACGAGCAACCAGTCCGTGTCGAAGGTCGAGATCACGAACACCGGCACCTTTGCCGCCGCCAACGCCGTGCACAGGCTCGCCAAGAGGCCGACGGTGGTCATCGGGATCACGCCCATGATCCCGAACCCGACGCGGTCGCGCTCCTGGCGCACGTCGCGCGGCACGCAGCTCTGTGCGCAGACGATCGAGAGCTCGTCGGCGCTGCGCGTGATCGTCACGAAGCCGCCGCTCGGCCATTCGGGCACGGCCGCATCGCTCGGCAGGCGCGCGATCGCGAGCCGCTCGGCGTGGACCCAGAAGCGCAGCGGGGCCTGGTGCATGGCGGGGCGAGTCTAGCGAGGCGGGGCTGGACAGGCCGAGTCGCATCCGCGATCCTGCGCGGTTCCACTGCCCACGCCCCGACCCGATGAGCCCCACCCCCGATCCCGAACTCGCGCGCGAAATCGCCCGCCGGCGCACCTTCGCGATCATCTCGCACCCCGACGCGGGCAAGACCACGCTGACGGAGAAGCTGCTGCTCTACTCGGGCCTGATCCGCACCGCGGGCATGGTCAAGAACCGGAAGGGCAAGCTCGCGACCTCCGACTGGATGGGCATGGAGCAGGAGCGCGGCATCTCGATCACCTCGTCGGCGATGCAGTTTCCCTACAAGGGCCACGTGATCAACGTGCTCGACACGCCCGGGCACCAGGACTTCAGCGAGGACACCTACCGCACGCTGACCGCGGCCGACTCGGCGATCATGGTGCTCGACGCGGGCAAGGGCGTCGAGACGCAGACGCGCAAGCTGTTCGAGGTCTGCCGGCTGCGCAAGATCCCGGTGCTCACGTTCATCAACAAGCTCGACCTGCCCGGCCGCGATCCGCTCGAGCTCCTGGCCGAGGTCGAGCAGGTGCTCGGCATCCACGCCAGCGCGCTCAACTGGCCGATCGGCTCGGGGCGCGAGTTCGCCGGCGTGATCGACCGGCGCACGAGCGAGGTGCAGCTCTTCAAGAAGACCTCCAGCGGCGGCGCGCAGAAGGCGGACATCGAGCGGCTGCACCTGGACGATCCGGCGCTGCTCGAGCGCATCGGCCCGGCTCTGCTCGAGCGGGCGCGCCACGACCTCGAGCTGCTCGAGGTGGCGGGCAACGCGTTCTCGCGCGAGGCCTTCCTGCGCGGCGAGGTGACGCCGGCCTTCTTCGGCTCGGCGCTGACCAACTTCGGCATCGAGCCCTTCTACGACGCCTTCATCGAGCTCGCGCCGCCGCCCGGCGCGCGCGCGGTGGACCTCGACGGCGGAGGCGAGCGCCTGCTCGATCCGGTCGGCCGAGCCCTTCAGCGCCTACGTGTTCAAGATCCAGGCCAACATGGACCGGCGCCACCGCGACTGCCTCGCCTTCGTGCGCATCTGCTCCGGCCGCTTCGGGCGCGATCTCGTCGTGCACCACCACCGCCTCGACAAGCAGATCCGCCTCGCGCGCCCGCACACGATGGTGGCGCAGGAGCGCAGCACGCTCGACGAGGCCTATCCCGGGCGACGTCGTGGGCCTGATCAGCCGCGACAACTTCCGCATCGGCGACACGCTCTCGCTCGAGGGCGGCTTCGAGCACAAGCCGCTGCCGCTCGTTCCAGCCCGAGGTCTTCGCGCGCGTCTCGCCGCGCGAGCTCACGAAGCGCAAGTCCTTCGACAAGGGCATGGAGCAGCTGATCGCCGAGGGCACGGTGCAGCGCCTCTGGCCGGAGAACGGCGCCACGAACGACCCGCTGGTCGCGGCGGTCGGGATGCTGCAGTTCGAGGTGCTGCAGTACCGCTTGAGCGACGAGTACAAGGTCGAGACGACGATCTCCGACCTGCCCTTCGAGTGCAGCGCCTGGCTCGAGGGCGATCCGGCGACGTTCAACGCGCCGACGACGTCACTCGATGACGAAGGACGCGCGCGGCCGCCCGGTGGTGCTCTTCACGAGCGTCTGGGACAAGCAGTCGGCGGCGCGGAAGAACCCCGGGCACAAGCTGCTGGACTACGCCTGAGGCCCGAAACCCGGTAATACGGTGCCAGTCCCCTTCTTCCCGGGTTTCTGCAGCCGCGTAGCAGTTGCCGGGCGCGTAGCGGAAACCCGGGAAGAAGGGGACTGGCACCGTATTACCGGGTTTCGGGCCTCTCGCGCCTACGACATCAAGTCGCGCCGCACCGTCACGCGCCGGCCGCGGATCTGCGTGTTGCGCAGGGCCTGGATCACGATCTCGGCGAACTCCTCGGGCACCTCGACCAGGGCGAAGCGGTCGGCGATCTTGATCGCGCCGATGGCCTCGCCGTCGATGCCGGCCTCGTTGGCGATCGCGCCCACGAGGTCGCCGGGGCGCAAGGAATCGAGCCGTCCCGCGCCGATGAACAGGCGCGCGACCTCGAAGCCGTGCGCGCGCGGGCCGCGCTTCTTCGACTTGCGTTCGTAGCGTTCGTCGATGCCGTGCCGGCCGGCGGGTCCGGACTGCGGCTGCGGGGAGGTGAGCGGCAGGTCCTGCTCCGCGCCCTTGGCGTCGCCTTCCTCGTGGCTGGCGAGGTGCGCGAGCTTGACCGCCGCGGCCGCGACGTCCATCGCGTCGTGCTCCGTCGAGAGCTCGGTCACGAGCTGGCGGTAGACGTCGAGCTCGCCGGCGACCAGCGTCTCGCGCAGCGAGGCGCGCGTCAGCTCCAGGCGCCGGTTGCGCAGGTCGGCCACGGTGGGGATGTTCTCGATCGGGATCTTCTGCTGCGTGGCCTGCTGGATGTTGCGCAAGAGGCGCTGCTCGCGCGGCTCGACGAAGGTGATCGCGACGCCCTCGCGGCCGGCGCGGCCCGGTGCGGCCGATGCGGTGGATGTAGCCGTCGGGCTCGGTCGGCACGTCGAAGTTGACCACGTGCGAGACGTGCTGGATGTCGAGGCCGCGCGCGGCGACGTCGGTCGCGATCAAGAGGTCGGCCTTGTTGGCGCGGAAGCGGCCCATCACGCGGTCGCGCTGCTCCTGGGCGAAGCCGCCGTGCAGCGCCTCGGCGCGGTAGCCGTGCGCGTTCATCGCCTCGGTCAGCTCGTCGACCTCGAGGCGCGTGCGGCAGAAGACGATGGCCGAGGTGGGCGTCTCCATGTCGAGCACGCGGCCGAGCGCCTCGGCCTTGAACTGGCGCTGCACGAGGTAGGCCACCTGGCGCACGCGCGGCACTGCGCCGGCCTGCGTGCGCTCGCGCGCGATCGAGATCGTGACCGGGTCCTTCAGGTGCTTCTTGGCGATGGCCTGGATGCGCGGCGCCATCGTGGCCGAGAAGAGCGCGGTCTGGCGCGTCGCAGGCAGGCGCTGCAGGATCGCCTCGAGGTCCTCGGCGAAGCCCATGTCGAGCATTTCGTCGGCCTCGTCGAGCACGACCATCTTCACGCGCTCGAGCTTGAGCGTCTCGCGCTGCAGGTGGTCGAGGGCGCGGCCGGGCGTGGCGACCACGACGTGCACGCCGCGGTCGAGCACGCGCAGCTGCTGGCGGATCGACTGGCCGCCGTAGATCGGCAGCACGCTGACCCGCTGCGCGCGACCGTAGCGGTGCACGGCCTCGGCCACCTGCATGGCGAGCTCGCGCGTGGGCACGAGCACCAGCGCGACCGGGCTGTTGGCCGCGGCCTCGCCGCGCGCCGCGAGCTGCAGCAGGGGCAGCGCGAAGGCGGCCGTCTTGCCCGTGCCCGTCGCGGCCTGTCCGAGCAGGTCGCGCCCCGCGAGCAGCGGCGGGATCGACTCGCGCTGGATCGGCGTGGGCTCCTCGTAGCCGAGTGCGCTGAGCACTTCGAGCAGCTCGGGCAGGAGGTTGAGCGCGCCGAAGCCGCCGGGCTGGACGATGGGGGACTGGGGTTCGGTCGCGGGTTGGGTCATGGAGGAGTTCGCAGGTCCGCAGGCAATCTCGCATTCTCGCATGCCCGGGGCGGAAGCGCGAACGTCTGTACGGAACACGGCATTCTTCTCCCCGATTCGCGCGTCCGAGCCCTCGGGAGAGGTCCCGGGTTGAAGCGGGGAGAAGAATGCCGTGTTCCGTATACTCGCCCCCCGTGCACGACCGGCGCCTGGGACGCATCTGGCTGGCTGCGACCCTGTTCCAGGTCGCCGTGCTCGTGTTTTTCGCCGCGCAGTACGTCTTCGGGCTCGACGGCCAGCGCTGCTGGGGCGTCTCCGACGACATCTACATCTCGGCCTGCTACGCGCGCAACCTCGCGCACGGGGCGGGAGCGGTGTGGTATCCGGGCGCGGCGCCGGTCGAGGGCTTCAGCAACCCGCTCTGGACGCTGCTCCTGGCGCTGGTCCATGCCCTGCCCTTCTTCCGCGAGGAGCAGCTCGGCCTGTACGTGCTCGTGCTGCAGCTCGCGCTCGTGGGCGGGATCGGGGCACTCGCGGCCTCGATCCTGCGGCGGCTGCTCGAGCGCGAGGGGAGCGTGGAGGTCGGGCGCGGGCGCGCGCTGGCGCTGTTCGTGCTCTCGCTCTCGCTGGGCACGCTTGCCTTCTGGATGGCGGAGGGATTCGAGGTCGGACTCGTGCTGCTCTTCGGCCTCGTCGCGCTGCGCGTCGCCCTGCGCGAACCGTTCGGCGCGCGCGAAGCGCGAATTCTCGGCCTGTGTGCGGGTCTCGCGCTCTGGACGCGCATGGACGGCGTGCTCGCCTGCGCGCCCGCGGCGCTGCTCGTGGCGCTCGAGCGCCGCTGGCGGCCGGGCGCGCTGGTCGCGGCGGCGCTGAGCTTCGGCCTGCCCGCGGCCGCGCTGTTCCTCGTGCGGCACGCGGTCTACGACGAGTGGCTGCCGAACACCTACTACCTGAAGCTTGCGGGCTGGCCGCTCGGCGACCGGCTGCGGCAGGGATTCGGAATCGACTGGACGATGCTGCCCGGCCTGGCCTTGTGCTGGCTTGGCCTCGCCTCCCGCGCGCGGCGCGAGCGTTTGGGTGCGCTGCTCCGCCCGGTGCTGGCGCTGCTCGCGACCGCGACACTGCTCGTCGTCTACTCGATCCACAACGGCGGCGACTCGTGGGGCCCATGGCTGGGCTACGACCGCTTCACGGCTCCCGCGGCGCTGTTCCTCGGCCTGGCGCTCGCGCTGGCGCTGCTGCGACTGCCCGGGCGCGCGGTCGTCGCGGCGGTGCTCTTCGCAGCGTTCGCGCCGCTCGCGCTCGACCAGCACCTCGGCGACCTCGTGCACCTCGTCAGCGGCAAGACCGAGCGCAGCGAGCCCTCGTTCGCGGCCTTCGGACGCGCGCTCGAGGACTGCTCGAAGCCCGAGGCGAAGGTCTTGCTCGGCCCGGCCGGCGCGATCGTCTACTTCTCGCACCGCGGCGCCTACGACTCGCTCGGCAAGTGTGATGCCTGGGTCGCGCGTCAGCCCGTCAACAAGCCCGGATTGAGTTCGGGACACAACAAGAGCTACGTCGACGCGCTGTTCGAGCGGGAGGACCCCGAGTTCTCCTTCAAGGATCCGCCGCCGCGCTTCCGTGCGCGCTACGCCAGGTGCCTGCATGCAGGCCAGACGCTGTGGGTGCGCCGCGACGCGCCGAACGCGCTCTGGGACAAGCTGCAGAAAGTCGGCGAGTGAGCGCCGCTCAGAGCGGCCGCACGAACAGGTTGCGGTAGCGCACCCAGCTCTTGTCCTGCTCGCTCGCGCCGCCGTGGCGCTGCAGGCCGATGAAGCCCGTCTTGGCGCGCTTCTCGAAGGGCGGATCGCCGCCGACGGTGAGCGTGTCGACGTCGTACAGCTCGACGCCGTTGAGCTCCGTGCGCAGGCGCGTGCCCAGGTAGCGGATGCGGTAGGTGTTCCACTCGCCGATCGGCTTCAAGGACTTCGCCTTGGGCGGCACCGCGCCGTAGAGGCTGCCCGTGAACTGCCACTCGTGCAGCTTGGAGTTCGTCACGCGTTCCCAGTTGAAGTCGTCGAGCACCTGGATCTCGCAGCCCGAGTAGGCCGGGTTCGAGCCGTCGCGCGTCGCGCGCAGGAACACGCCGGAGTTCGCCATCTCGCTGGTCTGGAACTCGAGCTGCAGCTCGAAGTCCTTGAAGTCCTCCTTCGTCGCGAGCTCGCCGCCGCCGCCGGTGATCAGGATGTTCCCATTCTGCGCGACCGCGCCCGTCGGATCGCCGTGCATCTCCCAGCCCTCGAGCGACTTGCCGTCGAAGAGCGGACGCCAGCCGAGGAATCTGGCCGCGTCCGAGAGCTCCAGCGCCGCTGCCGGCCCCGAGAATCGAGGCTTCGCGTCCAATGCCTCGCCCTGGATCGTGATGCGCCGGTACTGCACCTTCGTGCCCGCGGCCATGCCCTGACCACCGTGCACCTGCAGGCCGATGTGGCCGGCGCGCGCGAAGACCTTGGGGTCCTCCGCCGCCATGTAGGCGGAGAGCAACTCGCCGTTGAGCTTCGTGCGCAGGACGACCGTGCCCTGCTGCGCCTCGTGCTGCGCGAACACGGAGATGCGATTCCACTCGCCCTTCTTGAAGTTCTTCCAGCCCTCGGGGTTGTGCTGCAGCCAGCCGTCCGAGTAGATGCCGCCGAGCTCGCCGTCCTTGGGCGTGTCGATCGTCACCTGGTAGCCGCGCAAGCCCGGGACCATGTCGAGGAAGATGCCCGAGTCCATCGGCTCCTCGATCTTCACCTCGCACTCGAAGGTGAAGTCCGAGTACTCGTGCGCGGTGTAGATCAGTCCGCCCTCGCCCTTCGGTCCCTGGCGCCCGGTCAGCGCGCCGTCCTCGATCGTCCAGCTGGCATTGCCGTCGTAGTGGCCGCCGACGCTGATCCAGCCGTTGAGCGTCTTGCCGTCGAAGAGCTCGGTCGTCTCGACGGGTCGGAGGGTGGAGGGAGGCGGGACGGCTGCGGCGAGTGCAAAGAGGAGGACAAGGCTCATGCACGCCAGTCTAGCGACCGGCGCGCGGCTACTCTCTCGCGGCCGCCCCGGCGAGGTTCGGCTGCACATCAAGAGCGTCGCCAAGGAGCTCCAGGTTGCGGAACTGGACCTTGGTGCCTGCCGCCATGCCCTGGCCGCCGTGCACCTGCAACCCGATGCGCCCCGCGCGCGCGAAGACCGTGGGGTCCTCGGGCGCCTCGTAGGAGATGGTGCGCTCACCGTTGACGAGCAGGATGATCCAGCGGGTGTGTTTCTTCTCGTCGCGGTGGCTGTCCACGAGGAGTGTGTTCCACTCGCCCACCCGGAAGTGCTTCCATCCGTCGGGGTTGTGCTGCAGCCAGCCGTCGGAGTAGACACCGCCGAGTTCGCCGCCCTGCGGCGTGTCGATCGTCACCTGATAGCCGCGCAGGCCCGGAACCATGCAGAGGAAGATGCCAGAGTCCATTGGCTCTTCGATCTTCACGTCACAGCCGAGCAAGAAGTCGGAGTACTCGTGCGCCGTGTAGATCAGCCCGCCCTCGCCATTCGGCCCCTGGCGGCCGGTAATCGCGCCGTCCTCGACGGTCCAGTTCGCATTGCCGTCGTAGTGTCCGCCGGATGTCACCCATCCATCGAGCGTCTTGCCGTCGAAGAGCCTCTCCGTGTGGAGATCGCCGAAACTCAGGCAGCCTGAGAGGAGGACGAGGAAAGCGAGGCTCGCGTAGCGCAGCATGCACGCCAGTCTAGCGACCGGCGCGCGGCTACAGCTGCTGTTGCGCGCTCTCGCTGACGCGCGCCTGGCGGCAGGCTTCGATCCACTGCGGCAGGCGCCGCGCGAGACCGAGCCGCTCGAGGTACTCGCGGTCCAGGCCCGGGATCTCGCCGCTGGCCGCGTCGAGGTCGGCGTGCGCGAGGCAGTTGGCCGCGTGCACCGCGGTCAAGAGGCTGAAGTCCTGCTCGCGGCACTGGCCGGGCGTGTGGTGGAAGCAGACGGCCTCGATCACGCCCGAGGGCATGCCCCACTCGCACAGGAGGTAGGCGCCCAGGCCGGCGTGCGAGGCGCCGAAGATGCGGCGCTCGGTCTCGGTGCGGTCCAGGCCGTCGCGCGCGGAGAGCAGCATGGCCGCCTGCAGGCGCTTGGCGCGGTTCGAGGCCAGCACGAGCTTGCCGCAGTCGTGCATCATGCCCGCCAGCGCACCCTCCTCGAGCAGCTTCTTGTCGCAGCGTTCGGCGACCAGGATCGCGCGCGTGAAGGCGGCGACCTCGAGGCTGTGCTCCCAGATCTTCTCCACGGAGAACTCCTCGATCTCGCCCTTCTCGAACTGCGAGAAGACGCCCACCGAGAGCACCAGCGAGCGCAGGGTGTCGAGGCCCAGGAAGGTCGCGGCCTGGCCGGGGCTGGCGATCTTCTCGCGCAGGCCGAAGACGGCCGAGTTGACGATCTGCAGCACGCGCGCGGTCATGCCGATGTCGCGCGCGATGATCTCGCCCAGGCTCTCGACCGTGCTGTTCGGGTCCTTCATGGCCGAGATCAGCGAGAGGTACAGGCCCGGCATGCTGGGCAGCGACTTCAAGTTGCCGACCAGGTTCATCAGCCGCTCGGAATTGAGCACGTCGTGCAGCGCGCCGGCGCGCAGCAGGGCGTTGAGCAGCGCGTTGTTCGAGACGCCGCGCGGCAGCGTCTGGTGCGCCTCGCCGGCGTAGCGCGCGGCCAGCTCGCGCTGGCGCGACTCGGCCAGCAGGATGCGCACGCAGCGCGGGTGGTGCTGGCGCATCTCGGCCAGCAGCTCGCCGCCGTTCGTGCCCGGCAAGCCGAGCTCGGCGACGACCACGTCGCAGGGCGCCGTGGCCAGCGAGGCCAGCGCCTCGCGCGCGCTCGCGGCGCGGCGCAGCTCGAACTTCTCGCCGCTCTCCGCGCAGAGCTGGGCCATGCCGACGGACAGCTTGGGATCGACGTCGACGAACAGGAGCTTCTTCATGCGCGGGTGCGGCGGCCCGGACCGGGGCCTGCAGATCCCGCACTTCTCGGCCGGAGAAGCCCTCGCCGTGGAGGAAAAAGCTTCCCGCTCATGGTAGGGATGCACTCCGAGTCACCGGACCCATGTTCCTCTTCGCCCTCGTCGCGCTGCTCGTCCTGGTCGGGATGCACTACGCCTTCTGGGCGCGCGCCGTGCGCGCGCTCGAGTTCCCGCGCGCCTGGCGGCGCGGGCTGGGCCTGCTGCTGGCGCTGCTCGCGGCCGGTTTCATCGTGGCCTTCGCGCTCGCGCACCGCTACGCCGCCGACGAGGGCGGGCGCGCGACGCTGCCGATCTGGATCTGGTTCGGCTACCTGTTCTACGCGCTGCTCGCGCTCGGGCTGGTGCTGCTCGCGGAGCGGCTGGTGCTGGGCCGGCGGTCGGGCACGTCCGGTTTCGATCCGGCGCGGCGCCTGCTGCTGCGCCGCGTGGCGACGGGCGCGGGGCTGGCCGGCGCGGGCGCCGTCAGCTGGGCCGGCGACCGCTCGGCCGCGCAGGAGCTCTTGCGGCCCGAGATCCCCGTCAAGCTCGAGCGCCTGCCGCGCGCGCTCTCCGGCTTGCGCATCGCGCAGCTGACGGACATGCACGTCGGGCCGCTCCTGGGCGAAGCCTACGTGCGGCGCGTGGTGGGCGAGACGCTGCGCACCAGGCCCGACCTGATCGTGATCACGGGCGACCTCGTCGACGGCTCGGTCGAGGGCCTGCGGCGCGCGGTCGACCCGCTCTTCGGCCTGCGCGCGCGCTTCGGCGTCTACTTCGTGACCGGCAACCACGAGTACTACTCGGGCGCCAAGGAGTGGCTCGAGTACCTGCGCGCGCGCGGAATCCGCGTGCTGCAGAACGAGCGCGTCTCGATCGGCGACGCGGGCGCGAGCTTCGACCTCTTCGGCATCCCCGACCACTCGGCGCGCGGATTCGAAGCCCCGCACGCTCCGGATCTCGCGCGCGCCGTCGCCGGTCGCGATCCCGAGCGCGAGTCGATCCTGCTGGCGCACCAGCCGGTGCAGATCCATGCGACGGAGGGCCACGACCTCGGCCTGCAGCTATCCGGCCACACGCACGGCGGCCAGCTCTGGCCCTTCGGAGCGCTGGTAATGCTCGCGCAGCCCTACCTGCACGGGCTGCACACGCACGCCGGGCGCACGCAGATCTACGTCTCGCGCGGCGTGGGCTTCTGGGGGCCGCCGATGCGCGTCGGAAACCCGGCCGAGATCCCCGACATCATCCTGCACACCTGATCCCATGCAGCCTCCGACACTCGAGGGACGGCACGTGCGCCTGGAGCCGCTGGCCGCGCTGCACGCACCGGACCTCTTCGCAGCCGCGCAGCAGGACGAGCTCTGGCGCTACATGCCCATGGCGCGGCCGAAGACGCAGCTCGAGGTCGAGCGGATGATCGGCGAGGCGCTCGCCGCCCAGGATCGCGGCGAGCAGCTCGCGTTCGCGATCCTCGAGCGCAGCGGCGGGCGTGCGATCGGCTCGACGCGCTACCTCGACCTGCGCCTGGCGCACCGCGGCCTCGAGATCGGCTGGACCTGGATCGCGCACGCGTTCCAGCGCAGCGCGGTCAACACGGAGTGCAAGCGGCTGCTGCTGACGCACGCCTTCGAAACGCTCGGTTGCCTGCGCGTCCAGCTCAAGACCGACCTGCGCAACCTGCGCTCGCAGGCCGCGATCAAGCGCCTGGGCGCGAAGAGGGAAGGCGTGCTGCGCAAGCACTACGTCCTGTGGGACGGCTACGTGCGCGACACGGTGATGTACTCGATCACCGACGGCGAGTGGCCGGAGGTGAAGCGCCGCCTCAGTGCTGTTCGGTCTTCGGCTTGAGCTGCGCGAGGCCAGGGAAGTCCGGCGCGTAGCGCTCGCAGCGGAAGAGCCCGTGCTGCATGTCGCCCATGCCGCGCCCGCCGGGTCCACCCGGAGGTCCACCGGGTCCGCCTGGAGGTCCGCCTGGTCCCCCCGGAGCGCCACCAGGTCCGCCCGGAGGCCCGCGCCGCGGTCCGCCGCGCCCGCCCGGAGGCCCGCCCATGCGCAGATCGCCCTTGAGCGGGCTGAGCCATTCCCAGACGACCTCGCCCTTCGCGTCGACCTCGACCAGCCGGCCGGTCTCGCCGTTCGTGACCAGCGTGTTGCCGTTCGCCAGACGCTGCGCCCCCGAGATGTGGCCGGCGCTGATCGCTTCCGAGCTGAAGCTCCAGCAGGGCTTGAGCGCGGCGAGCGCCTTCACGTCCATGGGCTTCGCCAGCGCGGCCTCGTCCACGGGCAGCGCGACCTCGTCGACGATCGACTGGCGCGACTCGCCGCGGCCGCCGTTGTTGAAGACCAGCATGTGCCCGGCGCCAGCGAGCCCGGCGCCGATCCATTGCGCGTCGTGCTGCGCGGAGAGCTGGCGCTCGCCCGGCTTGCCGGCCTTGTGCGTCTGCGGGTTGCCCCAGCGCAGCAGCAGGTCGCCGCCCTTGCCGCGCTTGCCGCCCTTCGAACTCGCGGCTTCGGCGGTGGTGGTCGAGTGGTCGATCACCCAGACCTCGCTCAGGTTGTGGATCGAGAGCACGACGAGGTCGAGGTCGGCGCGGTAGTCGATCGCGTTGGTGTGCAACCAATCCGCACCCATGCCCGGAGGCCCGCCCATGCCGCCGCCGCGCGGACCCTTGCGCTGCGGCGGCTCCTCGCCGACGTAGCCGAGCTTCTTGAGCTTGGCGAGCTCCTCGGGCGTCGAGCCCGGCGCGCGCTCGGCGCCGCCGGCGTTGACGTCGATGCGCTCGGGGTGCGCGGCCACGTCGCCGTGGTGCGCAAGCTTGGGATCGCGGTCCTGGATCAGGTGCTCGAAGGCGTGCCACTCCCAGACGACCTTGCCGCCCACGGGGCGCACGGGTTCGACCTCGAGCACGCAGTCGGGCCAGAAGCCGCCCTCGAGCCCTTGCGCATCGCGGCCGGCGGCCTGGGCCTCCTCGGCGCTGCGGCTCTCCCAGGCGATCAAGAGCACGTGCCCGTTGGGCAGCACCTCGAAGTCGTGGTGCGCGCAGTACTTCTCGTCCGAGAGCGTGTACTCCCAGACCAGCGCGCCGTCCCAGTCGAACTCGCGCAGCCGCCCGCCCTGTCCGCCGCCGAAGAAGAGCGGGTTGTCGATGCGCTCGGCGCGCATGAGATGGCCGTTCTCGAGCAGGAAGACCGAGTGCCCCGGCGGCTTGTCGCTCTTCCAGCTGTGCACCGTGTTGCCCGCGAGATCGACGAGCGAGGTCTCGCCCGAGCTGAGCGGCGCGACCAGCGTGTAGCCCGGCGCGGCGTGCTCGCTGGTGCGCACGAGGCCGCGCGTCTCCGGCGGCTTCTGGACCGGCGGCTCGGGCGCTTGCTGGCCCTGTGTGACGAAGGTGAAAGCGGGGAACGCGAGCAGGAGGAGGAGCTTCATCGGGCGCGAGCATAGCGGCCGGCGCGACCGCCGTGGGCGGGCTTCAGCCCCCCTCAAGACGCTTCCAGGGCTCCAGAGCTGCAGTCGGGCTGGCGGCCGAGCCGAAGAGGCTCGTGTCCCTGCCCGAACTCCGACACAAGTCGCACAGACACGCGCGCACCAGGCCGCTAGCATGGCGCGCTTGCAAACCATGAAGACAAACCTCTCGATCGCCTGCGCCGCCTCCCTGTTCCTCTTCTCCTTCGCG
The DNA here is from genome assembly GCA_963829015.1 of uncultured Planctomycetota bacterium. Taxonomy (GTDB): domain Bacteria; phylum Planctomycetota; class UBA1135; order UBA1135; genus JADJLZ01. The sequence goes on from CAWHGR010000007.1 coordinate 135,138, forward strand.
CTGCCGGCCGACCAGGTCCGCTTCGCGGTCAAGGAGAAGACCAAGCTCGCCAAGGTCTTCGACGACAAGACCCTGCTGCACTCGACCAGCTTCAGCATGACCGTCGACGGCAACGACGTCGGCGAGGGCATGCCCGAGTTCAAGCTCACCTACGAGGAGAAGACGCACGTCGAGGTCAGCGACGAGTACGGCGCGCCGAAGGACGGCAAGCCGACCAAGGTCACGCGCAGCTACGACAAGCTCGGCGGCACCACGCAGCAGAAGCTCGAGGGCGCCGAGGACATGGGCGGCCACGGCGACGGCAACGAGGAGAAGGAGCGCTCGAGCGAGCTCGAGGGCAAGACGGTCGTGTTCAAGCTCAATGACGACGGCGACGGCTACAAGGCCGACTTCGCGGACGGCAAGGGCGACGCGGACCTGCTCAAGCGGCTCGAGGAGGACATGGACCTGCGCGGCTTCCTGCCCAGCGGCGAGGTGGCCGCCGACAAGAGCTGGGAGATCGACGCCAAGGTGTTCAACAGCGTGCTCGGCTCGCCGGGCGGCGACCTGAAGATCAAGACCAAGGACGACAAGGACGACGACTCCGCGCTCGAGCAGCAGTTCGAGGACAACGCCAAGGGCAAGGGCAAGGGCACGTACAAGGGCAAGCGCGAGGTGGACGGGCACAAGTACGCCGTGATCGCGCTCGAAGCCGAGCTCAAGACCGAGGCCAAGGACGACAAGACCGGCGAGGGCGGCCACAGCGGCCTGAAGACGATCAGCCTCGAGTTCACGGTCGAGGGCGAGCTGCTCTGGGACGTCGAGGAGGGGCACTTCCACAAGTGCACGCTCTCGAGCAAGGTCAAGATGACCATGAAGGACCAGCTCTCGATGGACACCGAGGACGGCAAGCACGAACTCGAGCAGACGGCCGAGTTCGAGGGCGACGCCGAGTTCACGGCCGAGATCGGCGGCTGAGCCCGGCGCGGATCGGACGCGCGGACGAGACCGGCGGGGGCTGGCCGCGTTAGGATGGGCCCGTGCCCATCATGAAGCCCACCCTCCCGCTCTCCGTCGCTGCCACACTGCTCTTCTTCTCCTTCACGCTGCCGGGAGGCGAGCTGCGCTTCGCCGTCCCGGAGAAGACCAGGCTCTCCAAGGTCTTCGACGCCAGGATGGCGCTGCATTCGACGGCCATCCACGTGCGCATCGACGGCAAGGACGCCGAGGCCTCGACGGGCGGGCTGACGGTGCACATCGATCAGTCGACCCGTGTCGAGCAGCACGACGAGTACGGTTCGCCCAAGGCGGGCAAGCCCACGACGCTCAAGCGCACCTTCGACAAGCTCGAGGGCAAGTTCGTGCAGCGCCTCGAGCTGCCCGAGGGCGCGCCGGAACACGGGCCGACCGAGACGACCACGACGCGCAGCAGCGAGCTCGAAGGCAAGACGGTGGTCTTCACGCTCGGCGACGAGGGCGAGTACAAGGCCGCCTTCGAGGACGGCAAGGGCGACGCCGACCTGCTCCTGCAGCTCGAAGAGGACATGGACCTGCGCGGCTTGCTGCCCGACGGCGCGGTCGAGGCCGACAAGAGTTGGGAGATCGACGCCAAGCAGTTCCACTCGGTGCTCAACCTGCCCGGCGGCGAGCTGAAGCTGAAGGCCGAGGGCGAGACGGACAACGATACCAAGTTCAGCCAGCAGATGCAGGAGCACGCCAAGGGCAAGGTCAAGGGCACCTACAAGGGCCAGCGCGAGGTGGACGGCCACAAGTACGGCGTGGTCGTGTTCGAGGCCGAGCTCGAGAGCGCGGGGCAGCGCGAGAACCCCGAGAAGGCCGGCGGCGGCACGCTGGATCTCACGGTGTCCTACAGCGCCGAGGGCGAGCTGCTCTGGGACGCCGAGGCGGGCCACTTCCACTCCTGCAAGCTCGAGAGCAAGCTCACGCTGACGATGACCGACAAGCGCACCATCGAGCACGGCGGGGAGTCGCACGAATTCGAGCGCACGACCGAGTTCGAGGGCGAGGGCACGTTCACGGCCGAGCTCGGCAGCTGAGCCCGCTCGGGATGCGCGCCGTCGCTTCGTTCCTCGGGCTCGTGCTCGTGTGCGGCGGCCTGGCGCGCGGCCAGGCCGGCGATCACCAGGGCGAGCCGCAGCCCGACCTGCCCAGGGAGCTGGTCGTGCCCGCCGCGCCGGCGCTGAACCCGGAGGAGGAGGCCAGGACCTTCCGCGTGCCGGACGACCTGCGCGTCGAGCTCGTCGCCGCCGAGCCGCTGATCCACGATCCCGTGGTGTGCGTCTTCGATGCGGACGGCTCGCTGTGGGTGGTCGAGATGCGCGCCTACATGCCCGATGTGGACGGCAAGGGCGAGAGCGAGCCGATCGGCAGCATCGCGCACCTCTTCGACGACGACGGCGACGGGAAGATGGACCGGCGCGTCACGTTCCTCGACAAGCTCGTGCTGCCGCGCGCGATCGCGCCGACGCGCGGCGGGGTGCTGCTGATCGCGCCGCCGAAATTGCTCTTCGCCAAGGACGAGGACGGTGACGGCGTGGCGGAGTCGGTGACGGTGGTCGACCAGGGCCTGGGCGGGATCGCCAGCCCGGAGTGGGCCATCAACGCGCTGCTGCCGACGCTCGACAACGCGTTCTACTGCGCGAACGTGCCCTGGCGGTACGCCTGGACGGGCGCGAAGTGGGAGCGCGAGCGCAGCAGCGCGGCCGGGCAGTGGGGAGCGACGAAGGACGACCTCGGGCGGATCTACACCGACAACAACTCGGATCCGCTGCGCGTGGACGCGATCCCGGGCGCGTACGCGGCGCGCAACACGAGCCTGGGGAACGCGCTGGGCGTGAACCTGAGGGTCGTGGACGACATGAGCCCGCGGCCGGCGCGTGTCAATGCGGGCGTGAACCGCGGCTACCAGAAGGGCGTGCTCGATGCGCAGGGCAAGCTGGCGAGCGTGACGGGGGCGTGTGCGCCGCTGGTGTACCGCGGCACCGCGCTGGTCGGCGTGCACCGCGGTCCCGGGGTGGAGGACAGCTACAAGGGCGACGCGTTCGTGTGCGAGCCGACGGGCAATCTGGTGCTGCGCTATCGGCTGCGCGAGACAGACGGCGGCAGCGTCAAGGGCGATCCGGTGCGCAATCCCGACGGGCTGGACTTCCTGACGTCGACCGACGAGAGGTTCCGGCCGGTGTGGTTGTGCGACGGGCCGGACGGCGGGCTGTACGTGTGCGACATGTACAGGGGTCTGATCCAGCACAGGCTGTTCGTGACGAGCTTCCTGAGGAAGCAGGTGCTGGCGCGCGGGCTCGACAAGCCGGTCGGGATGGGCAGGGTGTGGCGCGTGGTGTCCGCGAAGACGGAGCGCGCGAAGGCGGCGCGGCTGGACCTGGCCGAGGTGAAGGAGCTGGTGGATGCGCTGGCGAGCGAGAACGGCTGGACGCGCGACACGGCGCAGCGGCTGCTGGTCGAGGAGCACGAGAGCTCGGCGGAGGCGCACAAGCTGCTGCGCGAGAACGCGACGTTCTCGAAGGTGTGGTTGCAGAGAGTGCACGCGCTGTGGGCGCTGGCCGGAATGCGGGGGCTGACGAAGGACGTCGCGCAGAGCGCGCTGGGGAACGAAAACGCGCGGGTGAGGTGCGTCGGGGTGCAGGTGAGCGAGCGACTCGCGGGCGAGGATCCGACGCTGCTGCCGGTGTGGATGGGGATCACGAAGGTGCAGCCCGGGGGTGCGCTGTTGTTGAGGCAGGTGGTGCTGTCGCTGGGGAACGTGAAGACGGCGCAGGCGCTGGAGTTGATGCTGGAGTTGATGCGCGAAGGCAGCCAGTGGGAGGAGATCCGCAGCGCGGCGGTGAGCGGATTGGGGGGCAGGGAACTGGAGGCGCTGGCGGGAATCGCGGCGTCTGAGGCGTGGCGTGCGCAGGGATCCGGGCGGGCGGAGTTCGTGCAGCTGCTCGCGCGCTGTGTGGCCAGGGAGGGGCGCGGGGACAGGTTGGAGAGACTGGCGAGCATGTGCGGGCGCGGGTTGGCGGCGGTGAAGTGGCAGCAGGATGCGGTCGTGCGCGGTGTGCTGGAGGGCAGGCCGAAGGATGCGATGGGGAAGGCGACGTGGATCCGGCTGGCGCGGAAGCCTGTGGAGCTGCCGGAGGTGCTGGAGGGCGCGTTTGCGTGGCCGGGGAAGGCGGGCGTGGATGAGGTGAAGGTGAGGGAGTTGAGCGGGGAGGAGCTGGTGAGGTTCGAGAGAGGTCGGGCGCTGTATGAGTCGACGTGCGTGGTGTGCCACTTCGCGTCGGGGTTGGGGCAGACGGGACAGGCGCCGCCGTTGCGGGGCTCGCCGTGGGTGCTCGGGAAGGAGGGGCGCGTGGTGCGGATTCTGCTGAGTGGATTGCGGGGCGAGGTGCGGCTCGATGGCGAGAGCTGGGACGGCGAGATGCCGTCGGTGAGCTACTCGGACGAGGACGTGGCCGCGATCCTGACGTATGTCCGCAGGGAGTGGGGCCACGGGGCGGAGCCTGTTGCGCCGGCGACGATCAAGAGCGTGCGCGAGGCGACGAAGGGCCGCACGCAACCCTGGACACTGAAGGAGCTCGAGGCGATCAACGAGTAGCGGGCTCGAGCGACTCGATGCGCTCGAAGGGCATCATCTCACCCGCGCCCGCGGGATTCTCGAGCCATACCAGCGGACCATCTGTCCCGCAGAACGCCCGCGAGTCGAGCAGGAGTTCATGATCGCAGAAGAGTGCGACTCGGTCGGCGTAGGCGAGGATGACCAGCTGTTTCCAGTCGCGCTTCGCGAGCGGCGGGTCGTCGAGGGCGATCAGCCAGCGCATGTTGTCCGTCTGGAGCAGGTCGTGCCTGGAATCGTTCGACGGCCCAGGCCACTTGGCCTCGCCACGAAAGCGGAGCTGGCAGCCCGACAGTGGGGTTGCTCCTGAGCGCGTGAGGCGCAAGCCGAAGTCGTTGCCGAGCTTCGCCCCCTCCGTCGTGAATGTCTTTGCGTCGAGAGGCTTCCAGGTGTGCTTCCCGAAGAGATGCATCTGGAAGTTGCGGAAGCGCACTTTGGTGTCCTGACCGGCGTGCACCTGCAGGCCGATGATCCCGTCGAGGGATTCGGGGTCGAGGGCATCGGCGGTCGGGATGTCGTTGACCCAGGCACGGATCCAGGGACCGACGCACTCGATGCGGTAGCGGTTCCACTCGCCCGGACGGAAGGCCTTGCGGCCGGCCTCGTTCTGCTCGAGGTTCTGCAGCCAGCCGCGGCCGCGCTCCTCGTAGAGTCCACCCGACCAGGCGCGCGCGGAGGGATCGACCTCGATCTGGTAGCCGCTCGCGTACGACGACTTCGGTTCCTCGCCGACGACGCGGCTGCGGATCTGGATGCCGGAGTTGCCGGGCTGTTCGTTCTTGAGCTCGAGGGTCAGCAGGAAGTCGCCGTAGCTCTCGTTCGTGACGAGGAAGGAGTTGGACTTGCCCGTGGACGTCTGCGCGAGGATCGAGCGATCGTCGGCGGAGAAGGATGCATCGCCGATCAGGTGCCAGCCCGCGAGCGAGTTGCCGTCGAAGAGTTGCACGTCACGCCCGGGCAGCGCCGTGAGTTCGCGGAAGTGCAGTTCGACGTTCGAGCCGTGCTCCCACTTCCAGGCACGGGTGCCGAGACGCTCGAATTCCGAGGGGGGCTTGGCGACCGCGAGCGAGGCGTGCACGTGCTCCAGCACCGCGGCCCCGCTGGGCGACGAGACGATTCTGGCGAAGGAGACCTCGCAGTCGTCGGCCTCGAAGGTTCCCGCCTTGCCGATCGCCCGCCAGCCCGAGCGCTGCTCGAGGACGGACATGCGTTCGATGCGCACCAGGTCGCTGGACTGCGGGAGCGAGCAGGCGAGTGCGGCGAGGAGGATCAATGCGGCGCCGGTTCCGCGGGCTTGGGCTCGGGCGGCTGCTCGGGCTGGCCCTGGCAGTCCGCGGGCTCGGCGTTCTGGTCGAGATCAGGATCGGCGTCGATGATGGTGATCTTCTTCGCGGGCTGCGGCTGCGGCGGCGGCTGGGCGGGCCGCGGCGCGGGCTCGGGCAGCAGCAGCGGCGGAGGCAGCGGCGCGGGCAGGATCGTCTCGTCCGGGGTGCGCGCATCCTCGAAGAGGGCGCGCGCGGCGAGCGCGGCCACGATGAAGATCAGCAGGAAGACGGCGATGCGGCCCACGGGAGCGAGCATAGATCAAGGCTCGCGCTCCTTGCGAGGGGCAGTCGGGGGCAAATCAAGGCCTCGGCAGCGCCGGCGCGGGTCGCGAGAGGGCTTCGCGGCCGGCGGGCATGTCGTAGCGCTGGCGCGTGAAGCAGTAGGAGATCCCGCCCAGGCGGCCCACGGCGGCGAGGCGTGCGGCATCCACGACCAGGCGCGAGTCTACGAGGGCGTCGTCGATGTGGATGTGCAGGACGCGGCCGATGACGACGTTGCCGACCGGCGGGTCGGCCGGGGTTGGTGCGCACGACTTGCAGTGTCTGGCACTCGAAGGCCCAGGGTGCGCGCGCGACGCGCGGCGGCTGGACGCGCAGGCTGGGCGCGCGGGCGAGGCCCGTGAGCTCGAACTCGCTCTCGCCGTAGGGCAGCTCCTCGGCGCTGGCGGAGATCTCGCGCGCGTAGCCCTCGACCGCGGCGTTGACCACGAACTCGCCCGTGCCGCCCTCGGAGGGCGGCTTGCAGTTGCGCAGCGTGTCCTTCTCGCTGCCGTCGGGCTTGTTGGCCGGGCAGAAGAGCACGGTCAGCGGGTCGGAGCCGACGCCGTTGAAGAAGGAGAAGGGCGCGAGGTTCGCGCGGCCGTCGGGCGAGAGCGTCGAGACGAAGGCGATCGGGCGCGGCACGACGCAGCCGATCAGCAGGCGGTAGCGCTCGCGCAGGCCGAGCGCGTCGGGGTCGATGTCCATGGCGCGCGAGTCTAGCGCGGCGCGCCGAGCGCGTGCAGCGCGATCGCGCAGGCGCTGGCGAGGTTGAGCGAGTCCACTTCGGGCGTGATCGCGATGCGCACGCGCTCGTCGGCGGCCGCCATGGCCTCGGCCGAGAGTCCCGGGCCCTCGGCGCCGAGCAGCAGCGCGAGCTTCGCCTCGCCGCGCCCGAGCTCGCCGATCTCGCGCGCGTCGGCGCGTGGCGTGAGGGCCAGCACGCGGTAGCCCGCGCGCTGCAGCTCGGCCAGCGCACCGGGCCAGGAGCTCGCGCGCGCGGTGGGCACGTGCAGCGCCCAGCCCATCGAGACGCGGATCGACTTGCGGTAGAGGGGATCGGCGCAGCGTGGATCGCAGACGAGACCGCCGGCGCTGCCGCACAGCGCGGCCAGGTTGCGCAGCACGGTGCCGATGTTGTCGTGGTTGTTGACCGACTCGAGCACGACCAGGCGCGCACAGCGCGCGGCCAGCTCGGCCAGCGTCGGATCGGGCGCCGCCTCGCCCAGCGCCAGCAGGCCCTGGTGGAACGCGACGCCGCTGACGCGCTCGTGCAGCTCGCGACGCGCGACGAGCACCGGCACGTGGGCCTCGAGGCGCGCGAGCAGCGGCTCGAGCTCGGCCAGCCGGTCCTCGTGCACGAATAGCGAGCGCACGCGGTGGCGCGAGGCGAGCAGGCGCTCGAGCACGAGGCGCCCCTCGGCCACGAACAGCCGCGCCTCGCGCGCCTCGGGCAGCGTGCGCAGCTCGCGCTCGCCCAGCGCGGCGTAGGGCGCCAGGCGCGGGTCGACGGCGGAGAGGACGCGCACGAACTCGGGCATGCGCGGGGATCATACGTGCTGGCGGCTTCGGACGCCGTGCGCCCGCCACGTGACGGTGCTACGATGACTGCAGAGGCGAGATGCGATGATCACGAAGTACGTCGGCAAGGCGCTCGAACGTGCGCGCTACGAGCAGCTCGAGGACGGGTCCTTCTGCGCCACGGTACGCGGGCTGAGGGGGGTCGTGGCTCTGGGGCGTAGCCTGGAACACTGCCGCGACCAGTTGGCGGAGGTCGTCGAGGAGTGGATCCTCGTGCGAGTCTCCCGCGGGCTCGCCGTGCCCAGACTGGGTGGAATCTCGGTCCGAGTCCGGCGAGCCGGCTGAAATGCCGCGCTTCGGGCCGATCCAACGCCGCGAGCTGATCGCAGCTTTGCGCGCGCTCGGCTTCCAGGGTCCCTTCTCCGGCGGGAAGCACCAGTTCATGCAGCGTGGAGAGCTCGTATTGACGATCCCGAACCCGCACCGCGGTGAGATCGGTCCGAGACTGCTCGCCGTTCTCCTCCGCCAGGCTGGTGTTTCCCGCCGCGAGTGGGAACGAGTCTGATTCGCGCCACCGGATCCCCGCATGTACGAACCGCGCCATCGCCCGCTGCTCAGCCGACGCGAGTTCGCGCACCGGCTGGCGCGCAACTTCGCGCTCGGGTTCGTGCTCGTGGCCTTCGCGCTCGCGCTGGGGACGATCGGCTACCACTCGATCGCGGGCCTGGAATGGATCGACGCCTTCCACAACGCCTCGATGATCCTGACCGGCATGGGTCCGGTCGCGGTGATGACGACCACGGGCGCGAAGCTCTTCGCGTCCTTCTACGCGCTCTTCAGCGGCATCGCGTTCCTGGGCATGGTGACGGTGCTGATCGCGCCGATCCTGCACCGCTTCCTGCACAAGTTCCATCTCGAGGACGAGGGCTGAGAGCGTGTGAATAAATCGCTCCGCGGCCCGAGTTCGCTCTGGACTTGGGGCGCGGAGTTGTTTTTCTGGTTGCATGAGCAAGCGCGACCTTTTCGGTGAGTCGGCTTCGGTGAAGAAGGCGTCGTCGAGCAGTCTGGAGGGGCGCGTTCGCGTGCAGCGCGCCGAGCGTCGGCAGGTCGAGTTTCGACCGAGCTGTTTGGAAGACCTGCTCCCCGAAGAGCATCGCGCACGCGTGCTCTGGGACGCGGTGGACGAGCTCGATCTGAACGCCTTCTACGCGGACGTGGCCTCGCGGGAAGGGTCAGCTGGAAGGCCGGCAATTGATCCGAAGATTCTCGTCGCGCTCTGGCTGTACGCGACAAGCGAAGGTGTTGGCAGCGCGCGCGAGCTTGCGCGGCTGTGCGAGATGCACGATGCCTATCGCTGGCTCTGTGGAGGCGTGAGCGTGAACCACCACACGCTGAGCGACTTCCGCGTGTCGCGGGAGAAGGCCCTGGACGAGCTGATGACGCAGATCCTGGGGATGCTGATGCACGAAGGCATCGTGCGGCTGCGGCGGGTCGCTCAAGATGGAACGAAGGTGCGGGCGAGCGCTGGCGCTGCATCGTTTCGCCGCAAGGGCAGCCTCAAGGAGTGTCTGCGGGAGGCCCGCGAGCAGGTACGTCAGGCCAAGGTCGAGCTGAACAGCGATGGTGGCAGCGCGACGAAGCGCATGAAGGTCGCGCGGTTACGTGTGGCGGAAGACCGCCGAAACCGGGTGAAGAAGGCTCTGCGGCACGTGGACGAGCTGCGCCGAATCAAGTTGGACGAGGAGCAGAAGGATGCGACCCGCGCATCGACGACGGACCCCGAGAGCCGCGTGATGAAGATGGCGGATGGCGGATTTCGTCCGGCCTACAACCTTCAATTCGCGACGGACGTCGAGGGCCGAGCGATCGTGGGTGTGCAGGTGACGAACAAGGGCAACGACCAGGGCCAGATGGAGCCGATGCTGGCGGACATCGGGCGACGCACGGAACAGCTGCCGAAGGAGTACCTCGTGGACGGCGGCTACACGAAGCTGGAGTCGATCGAGAAAGCTGCGGCGTGCGGAGTGACGGTCTTCTCCCCGATCCAAGACCCTCGACGCAAGGACATCGACGCGACGAAAGCCAAGAAGAACGATGGACCTGGCGTAGCTGCGTGGCGGCAGCGCATGGGAACGGATCACGCGCAGCAGATCTACAAAGACCGCGCGGCAACAGCAGAGCGGACGAACGCCGACCTCAAGACTTGGCGCGGACTGGACAGCCTGCCTGTCCGAGGGATCGGGAAGGTCTTCTGCCTGGCCCTCTGGTCAGCGATCACCTTCAACCTGATGCGCTGGATGGAGTGCGCGACATGACCAGCGGTCAAGGGAAGCGACCGCAGCAAACCCGCTGCGGGGCCTACCAAGGCTCGCAGGATGATGGGCTGGCCGGCAGAATGTCTGCCCAATCAGTCGGCGCCCGATGAACCCGAAAAACCTCACGAACCGGGCGGCGGCCTCGCTATCCCGATTCCTTCACAGGCTCTGAGCGTGGCGCGCGCCGGATCGCTCGCGCGTCCCTGTTGACAGGCTGCCCGCGCCCGCTTCGGATGCGCCGGAGTCCACGGAGTGAGGTAGGGGCGCCGGGCCCGTTCCCGGACTACAGATGCCGCAGAGGCCCCACAAGGAGTTCGGGGGGACTCCCTCGCGCCTCCGTACAGACCACTTTGTTGACGTCAACAAAATGGTCGTGCCGGGTTCGAGCGCCCGGCGCGAGTCCGAGGATGTCGCCTTACGCGCTACGCAGCCTACCTGCTCATCCTGCACGTAGCGGCCCGGGCGTGCGGAACCCCGCCGAGTGCGAAAGCGCTTCCGGGTCACCGGGCTGCGGGATGGGGTAGTTTTCAATGGCCTTCCACTTCCCGGCAGCCCGGGTCGTCGACTGGGTCAGCGCAATGGATTCCCGCACGATCGGCAAGCTCGCGATACCGGCAACTCTCGTCCTCGCGGCCCTCGGCACACTCGCGAACGCGCAAAGGCCCGCGGAATCGACCGCGCCGGTGGTCACGCGCCAGGATCCTGAATTCAAGCCTGCGGCGCAGTCCGTCACTCCGCGCGAACAGGCCACTCGCCACGCGAGCCGCGCCCCGGCGAGCCGCAGCTTCCCGGCGCCGCGGCCGCCGAAGAGCGCGCGCTCCGGCGAGGCCCAGCCCAAGCCGCGCGCGCCGCGCGACCGGCTCTACCTCTCCGCACAGCCCGACGGATCCCCGCAGGTCCGCGGACGGACGTACAAGGCCGAGTTCACCCGCGCGGGTGCCAGCTACATCCCGTTCTTCGGCCCGGCGGCGGCGCAGAACCATCCGCTGGGCCTGCGCATCGCGAGCATCCGCTCGGGCGGCGAGGAACTCGGCTTCGACGGCTCGGCGAGCGCCACGCGCGACGGTTCGACCGTGCGCTACGCGCGCGGCAGCGTGGTCGAGTCGTACGAGCTGGGCCTCGACTCGGTCGAGCAGCGCTTCACGTTCCCGTCGCTGCCTGCGGCGGGCGAGCTGGTGCTGCGCCTGGCTGTCACCTCGGATCTGAGCGCCAGCGCCGAGGGCGGCGCGCTGAGCTTCTCGTGCGCCGAGGGCACGCTGCGCTACGGCGCGGCCACGGTGCTCGACGCCGGCGGCGCGAGCGCCGCGCTGCGCACCGAAATCGACGGCGATTCGATCGTGCTGCGCGTGCCCGCGCGCTTCCTCGCCGCGGCGCGCTTCCCCGTGACGATCGACCCGCTGCTCTCGGTCTTCCCGGTCTCCTGGCAGGGCACCTCCTACGACGACCAGCTGCCCTCGATCGCGTGGGACGAGACGAACCAGCTCTACTGCGTCGTCTTCGAGGAGGCCTTCAGCGCGTCGGACCACGACGTGCTCTGCACGTTCCAGGACGCGGCCGGCAATCCCGTCTGGGCGGACTACCTCGACGCGACCCTGAGCGACTACTGGGCCAGGCCGGACGTCGCCAACAACAACGAATACGACAACTTCCTGGTGGTGGCGCAGGTGGGCGTGCCGAACAGCGCGTCGCGCACGATCCACGGCCGGCTGATCGACGCCGCGACGTCGGCCCTCGGCCCGGACCTGCTGATCAGCACCGCCGACGCGAGCGGTGAGAAGATCAATCCCAGCGTGGGGGGTGATCCCTACGCCAGCGGGACGGTGAACTACGCCGTCGTCTGGCAGCGCATCTACAGCCCGGGCAGCGACGACGACATCCACTACCGCTACGTCGACCCGACCGGCGCGCTCGTCGGGATGGGAACGGGCGTGATCGACAACAGCGCCAACACGCTCGACCGCCGTCCGCGCATCTCGAGGTCCTGCGGGGCCGGCGGCCTGCACCACGTCGTCTGGCAGCGCGAGTTCGGCCCCACCGACCACGACGTGTACGCCGCGGAGCTCGATTACCAGGGCAGCGTCACCATCGGTTCGACGCCGGTCGCCTACAGCGCCGGCGACGAGACGGCCTCCGGCGTGGCCTCGTGCCTGGACGTCGGCGGCCAGTGGCTGCTGGTCTACGAGCTGAACTTCGGCTCGGACCGCGACGTCTTCGCCAGCCTGATGTCGGGCGTCAACGTGGTCGATTCGATCGACCTCTCGGAGTTCGAGAGCTTTTACGACTTCGGCACCGGGCTGTACCTGGAGGACCAGCGCCATCCGGCTGCGGATTCCGACGGTTCGCGCTTCGCAGTGGCCTACGCGGAGTCCTACGGCGGCAGCACCACCGACTACGACGTGTACGTCAGCACGCTGGACGTGCTCAACGGCCTGCTGATGCTGGGCGAGTTCCACCAGAACCTGGCCTTCTCGAACACGCACGAGGACTTCCCGCGCCTGTGCGCGACGGCGGGGGCCGGCGGGGCAGGCTGGCGCACGGCCGCCGTCTGGTACGACACCGGCGGACCGGGCCTGGGCGACATCGAGGCCGCGCTGTACGACCTCGACGCCGAGACCAAGTTCTGCTTCCCCGGCCTGGACGGGGTCCGGGCCTGTCCCTGCGGCAACACGCCGCTGCTCGATGGCGCGGGCTGCTACAACAGCAGCCTGGTGCCGGCCTCGATCTGGCAGCTCAACTCGGCCTCGCTCAGCGCCGACACGGCCGTGCTGCTGACCATGGACGAGAAGCCGACGGCGCCCAGCATCGCCGTGCAGGGCTCGGTGCTGATCCCGGCGGGCGTGAACTTCGGACAGGGGATGCGCTGCACCGGCGGGACGCTCAAGCGCCTCTACCTGAGGTTCGCCGTCGGCGGCTCGATCAGCGTGCCCGGGGCAGGCGACCCGGACTTGCACACGCGCTCGGCGGCGCTGGGCGACCCGCTGAGCCCGGGCAGCGTGCGCTACTACTTCGTCTACTACCGCGACCCGCTCGTGCTGCCCGGCTGCCCGGCTTCGGCCGGCTTCAACGCGACGGACACAGTGCAAGTCGTCTGGCGACCCTGAGTCGCACTCTACTACGCACACAATCGGGGAAATCCTGATCTCCGGTTGTTTGCTCTGTGGCAGTCTGTGCGCGCCACCGACGAGCGCCAGAGTGTGAATCTCAATCTCGCCCGGTGCTCGGCGAGTCGGCTTCCCCAGGCACCTCAGGAGACTCTATATGAAGTTCAGGATTCGATTCGGAATCGCCACATCCGGCGTAATTGCACTCTCGCTGCTCGCACCCTCGACTCCCGCGCAGCGCGCGGTCCCGCAAGCAGGGGCAGGACTGGCGCAGAGCCAGCTGAAGCTCCCAGCAGCGCCTGCGCCCGTCCAGGCGCCGATGACCCGCGACACCCAGGGCCGGACAGAGCACGCCCGCGCGCCCAAGCTGCGCCTGCCCGAGCCGCAGCAGGCGGCGCGCGGCATCCCGCGCGACCAGCTCTACTTCGCCACGCAGGCCGATGGCTCCCCGATGGTCCACGGGCGCAACTACAAGGCCGAGTTCACGCCCGGGGGCGCGACCTTCATTCCGTTCTTCGGCTCGGCTGCCCCGCAGAATCACCCGCTGAACTTCCGCATCCAGGGCATCACGGCCGGCAGCGAGCAGGTCCAGTTCAGCGACGCCACAGCTGCGACACGCAGCGCTGAAGCCGTCAGCTACGCCCGCGGTGGCGTGACCGAGGTCTACGCGCTGGGCGTCGACTCGGTCGAGCAGAAGTTCGTCTTCGAGACGCTGCCCGCGAGCGGCGAGCTCGTGGTGCGCCTCGCCTGCACGAGCGACATGAGCGCCGGCCACGGCGACGGCGCGATCCTCTTCAGCAGCGCCGACGGTTCGGTGCGTTACGGCGCAGCGACGGTCGTCGATGCCCGCGGCGCGAAGGCGCCCGCGCAGACGGAACTCGACGGACAGGAGATCGGGATCCACGTTTCCGCGGACTTCCTCGCCCAGGCGGCCTTCCCGATCACGATCGACCCCGTGATCACGACCTACAACGTCAACTGGGGGGGCACCGGCTATGACGATTTCGCTCCCGCGGTCGCCTGGGACGAGACGAACCAGCGCTACTGCACCGTGATCGAGGAGATCTACAGCGCCACGGACGACGACGTGATCTACGTCTTCTCCGATGCCGCGGGCAATTTCCTCTATGCCGGCTACATCAACTTCGGCGGCGCCTTCTGGGCGACGCCCGACGTGGCCAACAACAACAACGCCAACCAGTTCTACATCGTCGCTTCCGTCGGTGATCCGGCCGGCGGCTTGAGGACGATCCGTGGCTGCACCCTCGATGCGAGCACGGCGGTGCTGGGTACCGACACGGAGATCTCGGTCGGGACCCTGGGCGAGGACGTCAACCCCAGCGTGGGTGGCGATCCCTTCGGCAGCACCTCGGCCTACTACACCGTTGTCTGGGAGCGCATCTTCAACCCCGGATCGGACACCGACATCATCCTGCAGCAGGTCGACCAGACGGGCGCGCTCTTCGGAACGGCGCTCTACGTCGACAACAGCGGCAGCACGCTGGACGGGAACCCGCGCATCTCGAAGTCCTGCCAGAGCTTCGGCCTGCACAGCATCGTCTGGCAGCGCATGGTGTCTGCGACGGATGGCGACATCTACGGGGCGCAGGTCTTCTGGGACGGAACGGTCAACCTCGGCTCGACGGCGCTGGTCACCGGTGGCAGCACGACGCGGCCCGCCTGCTCGCCGATCGACAACAGCACGAACTGGCTGCTGGTCTACGAGTACGACTACTTCACCGACCACGACATCTACGGCGCGTACATGTCGGGCGTGACCGCGAATGACACGCTCGACCTGAGCGACCGCGAGGACTCGCTGGGCACGGGCACGCTGTTCGAGAATCAGATCCATCCGGCGGCCGACACCGATGGCAACCACTTCGCCTACAGCTACTCGGAGTCGTACCTCGGCAGCTCGACCAACTACGACATCTACGTGTCTGCGGTCGACGTCATCGGCGGCAACGTGATGGTGGGCGAGCTGCACCAGAACCTGGCCGCTTCCGGCACGCACGAGGACTTCCCGCGCATGTGCTCGCAACAGGCGGCCGGCGGTTCGGGGAACCGCATGGGCATCGTCTGGTCCGACGACACGGGCGTCGGCAACCTGCGCGACGTCGAGGCCGCGGTGTACGCCACGAGCGACTTCACCAAGATCTGCTCCGCGTTCTACGACGGCGTGGGCGGCTGCCCCTGCTCCAACAACCCGAGCGGCGAGGGCCTGGGCTGCAACAACAGCAGTGGCACCGGCGGTGCGTCGATCAACGGCTATGGCGATGCTACGCTCTCGGCCGACACGGCCGTGCTCTGGACATTCGGCGAGAAGCCGACCGCGCCGAGCATGGTCGCGCAGGGCTCGACGCTGATCGCCGCGGGCGCGGGCTTCGGCCAGGGCCTGCGCTGCGCCGGCGGTTCCTTGAAGCGCATGTACCTGAAGATCGCTTCCGGCGGATCGATCACGGCCCCCACGGGCATCGACCCGAGCATCAGCGTCCGTTCCGCGGCCCTGGGCGATCCGCTCAGCCCCGGCCTGGTGCGCTACTACTTCGTGTACTACCGCGACCCGTCGGTGCTCGGTGGCTGCCCGCTCTCGGCGGGCTTCAACTCGACGGACACCGTCCGGGTCCTCTGGCGACCCTGAGATCCGACGCTGATACTTCCCGGGGCCGCGTGGCGTTCGCGCCGCGCGGCCCCGGTTCGTTGTGGCCAAGGGTTCCCGGGAGCGCGGCGTTGAAGCTGCGCCCGGGACCTGCGCATGCTGGGGGCCGAGGCCACGACCATGCTGACCCTGCTGCTCACTTTCCTCGCCTCCGACCCGACACCGCTCCCGACCACGATCCGCGAGGTGACGCTGTACAGCGACACCGCGCTGGTGCGCCGCTCGGGCACGCTCTCCGCCAGCGGCGAGTACGTGGTCCAGGGCCTGCCCGCCTGCCTCGACCCGAACAACGTGCGCGTGCGCTGCGAGGGCGGCGACGTCGTGAACGTCGAGGCGCGCGAGCGGCTGCAGCAGACGCTGCCGAGCGAGCGGCTGCAGGCGCTGCGCGAGAAGCTCAAGGCGCTGCAGCGCGAGCAGCAGCTGGCGCAGGACGAGAGCGACGTGCTCAAGCTGCAGGCCATGCACCTCGAGCACATGCGCTCGGCCGAGGCCGCCGCGCGCGCCGACGAGCGCAGCGAATGCGCGCCCGAGCGTCGAGGCCTGGACCGCGAACTTCGATTTCCTGGCGAAGAAGACCGGCGAGGTCTCGCGCGCGCAGCGCGAGAACGTCTGGAAGATCGAGGAGCTCGTCGAGCGCGTCGTTGCGGCGCAGAAGGAGCTCGGTGCGGCGCAGTCCGGCGGCACGGTCAAGGTCTACGACGTGCGCGTCTCGGTCGAGACGCGCGGCCAGGCGACGCTCGATCTCGAGTACCTCGTCTCCAACACGGGCTGGCAGCCGGCCTACGACCTGCGCGCGCAGAAGACGCTCGACAAGGTCGAGCTCGCCTACCGCGCCAAGGTCTGGCAGCGCACCGGCGAGGACTGGAACGACGTCGCGCTGGCGCTCTCCAGCGCGCGGCCGCAGATCGGCGCGCAGGGGCCCGAGCCGGTCGCGGCCTGGGTCGGGGTCGAAGCGCCCAGGCCGGCGAGCAGCGTGGGCTACGCCGGGGAGGAGAAGCGCAAGTCGGTTCCCAAGCGCCGCTACGGGAAGGCCAAGGAGCTCAAGGACGAGGAAGCCGATGCGCTCGAAGACGCCAAGCCCGAGCCGCGCCCCTTCGCCTCCGTCGAGAGCGAGGGCCTCTCGGTGCGCTTCCAGCTGCCGAAGCCCGCGACGATCCAGTCGCGCCGCGAGCCGACGACGCTGCTCGTCGGCGACGCGACGCTCGCGATCCAGGCCGAGCGCCAGTGCGTGCCGGCGCTCGACACGACGGTCTGGCTGCGCGGCAAGGCCAGGAACAGCTCGCCCTGGACGATGCTGCCGGGCACGGCGGCCGTCTTCTTCGGCGCGGACTACCTCGGCACGGCGCAGATCGGCATCGTGCAGCCCGGGCAGGAGCTGACGCTGCACCTCGGCGCCGATCCGGGCCTCACCGTGAAGCGCGAGCAGACCGAGGACATGAGCAAGGGCCCGGGCTTCCTCTCGAGCACCTCGAGCGACACGAAGGGCTGGCGCGTGCACATCGAGAACCACGGCACGCTCGGCGCCGCGGCCGACGGCAGCGTCGAGGTGATCGTGCGCGAAGTGCTGCCGCGCGCGCGCGACGAGCGCATCGAGGTCGAGCTCTCGAAGAGCTCGCAGCCCGAGTCCGACCTCGTGCGCTGGAAGCAGGACCGCGAGGAGCGCGGCATCCACACCTGGGTGCTGCGCGTTCCGACGGGGGAGAAGGGCATCGACCTCCTCTGGCAGCGCACGATCCAGCTTCCCCAAGGGCGCCCTGATCACCATCGAGTGACGCACATGCTCGCACTCTCCTCTCCCTCGTTCTTGTCCGAGGACCAGCCGCTGCCGACCACGATCCGCGAGGTCACGCTCTACTCCGACACGGCGCTCGTGCGCCGCTCGGGCCGCGATCCCCGGCCGCGGGCGAGTACCTCGTGATCAGGGCCTGCCCGCCTGCCTCGACCCGAACAACGTGCGCGTGCGCTGCGACGGCGGCGACGTGGTCGAACGTCGAGACGCGCGAGCGCCTGCAGCAGGCGCTCGGCAACGAGCGCCTGCAGGCGCTGCGCGAGGCGCGTCAAGGCGGTCTGCCGCGAGCAGCAGCTCGCAACGGACGAAGGGCGACGCGCTCAAGGAGCAGGCCATGCACCTCGAGCACATGCGCGCGAGCGAGGAGGCGGCGCACGCGCGCGAGGTCGCCTCGGGCCGGCCCAACGTCGCAGGCCTGGACGGCGAATTTCGAGTTCCTCTCGAAGAAGACGAGCGAGGTCTCGCGCGCGCAGCGCGAGAACGCCTGGAAGCAGGAGGAGCTCGCGGCGCGCGCGGCCGAGGCCGCCAAGGCGCTCGGCGAGGCGCAGTCACAGGGTGCGGTCAAGGTCTACGACGTGCGCATCAGCGATCCTGGAGCGCGGCCCGGCCACGCTGGACCTCGAGTACCTCGTCTCGAACGCGGGCTGGCAGCCGAACTACGACATGCGCGCGCAGAAGACGCTCGACAAGGTCGAGCTCGTCTACCGCGCCAGGGTCTGGCAGCAGACGGGCGAGGACTGGAACGAGGTCGCGCTGGCGCTCTCGACCGCGCGGCCGCAGATCGGCGCGCAGGGACCGGAGCCGCAGCCGCAGTGGCTCTCGATGCGGATGCCCGGTGACGCCTACGACGCACCGCGCCTCGGCCGCCGTCCGCGCCCCGGCCGAGATCGAAGACGCGCGAGGTACGCCGACAAGGCCGAGGGTGCCTCGAACGTCCCGAACAACCCGACCGTCCGGCCCTTCGCCGCGGTCGAGAGCCAGGGACTCTCGGTGCGCTTCCAGCTGCCCAAGCCCGCGACGATCCAGTCGCGCAACGAGCCGACGACGCTGCTCGTCGGCAACGCGACGCTCGCGATCCAGGCCGAGCGCCAGTGCGTGCCCGCGCTCGACACGACCGTCTGGCTGCGCGGCAAGGCCAAGAACACCTCGCCCTGGGCGATGCTGCCCGGCACGGCGGCGGTCTTCTTCGGCGCCGACTACCTCGGCCCGGCGCGAGATCGAGACCGTGCAGCCCGGCCAGGAGTTCACGCTGCACCTCGGCGCCGATCCGGGCGTGACGGTCAAGCGCGAGCAGATCGAGGACCAGTCGAAGGGCCCGGGCTTCCTCTCCAACCGCGCCAGCGACGTCAAGAGCTGGCGCGTGCACGTCGAGAACCACGGCGCGCTGGGCGCGGCGGCCGACGGCAGCGTCGTGGTGATCGTGCGCGAGTCGCTGCCGCGGCCGCGCGACGAGCGCATCGAGGTCGAGCTCTCGAAGAGCTCGGAGACCGAGTCCGACCTCGTGCGCTGGAAGCAGGACCGCGCAGGAGCGCGGCATCCACACCTGGATGCTCAAGGTCCCGGCGGGGGAGAAGGGCCTCGACCTCGTCTGGCAGCGCACGATCTCGTTCCCCAAGGGACTGAGGATCGCGATCGAGTAGCGCTCACCGCGTCAGGGACTAGTCTGCACAGTCGGGAGTCAGAGCCGTGGGCCACCGGCGCTGGCCCACACGTACACGGAGACGATCACCACGTCGGCGGTCACGGCCACGGGTAGCATGATCGGGATCGTCCAGCGCGCGAGCTTGTGCTCGGAGCGATCGGGCTCGAATTCGACTGTCACCGAGCGCGCGCCGGCGGCTCCGGGATCGCGCCAGTAGACGGCGAACTGCGCTCCCAGCGGCGATTTCGCGCCCGGCTCGTGACGAGCGGCGTTGCGCAGCGCGATCTCGCCCTCGGCCAGATCGGGCACGCTGAACAGGTTGCGCGCCTCGGCCGGGATCACGCAGGCGTCAGGCTCGGGGGTCTCGTGTGCCCCGTGGGTGCAGGGTTTCAGGCGGCTGCGCGACAGGACGAGGCGGGCGCTGCCCTCGGGCGCGGATTGCGCGGCCGTCTCCAACTCGCTGCGCACGAGCGTCACGCGGTAGTCGTCGCAGAAGTAGTCGCCTCCAAGGGCCGCCGAGAGGAACACCTCGATGCGCCCATCGGGGGTGCTCCATGCGGCCTGGATTTCCTGCAGCGAATCGTCGCCGCGCACCGAGCGCAGCGCGCTCTCCGTCACGCAGGCGGGGAGCAGGCTCAGCGTTCCCAGGACCAGAACGAGCAGCCCGAAGCACCCGCGCAAGCGCCGGAGGGCGGTGGACCGGCCCGCGGGCATCGGATAGAAATCCTGCACCCCGCGAGCCCTCCGATGCCCCCCCAATCGAAGATCCTCCTCGGTCCTGCAGAGACGCTGCCGAACGGCAAGGCCACCTACGCGACCGGCAGCGGCCTGGCGCTGATCACGCTCACCAACCCGCCGGCCAACGGCTACTCGCACGCGATGATGCGCGACCTCGACGAGGCGATCGTGCGCGCGCGCTTCGACGAGGCGGTGCAGGTGATCGTGCTCGCCGGCGAGGGCGAGAAGTTCTTCTGCGCGGGTGCCGACATCGCGATGCTGCACGAGGTCACGGCGAGCTTCAAGTACGCCTTCTGCCTGCACGCCAACGAGACGCTGCTGCGCCTGGAGAACACGCCCAAGCTGGTGATCGGCGCGCTGGGCGGCCATTGCGTCGGCGGCGGGCTCGAGATCGCGCTGGCTTGCGACCTGCGCATCGCGCGCAAGGGCTCGGGCCGCACGGGCCTGCCCGAAGTGACACTCGGTGTCTTGCCCGGGACAGGCGGCACGCAGCGCCTCGCGCGCATCGTCGGAACCAGCAAGGCGATCGAGCTGATGGCCGGCGGGCGCATGTTCGACTACGAGGAGGCCCTGGCGCTCGGGCTGATCAACGAGATCTGCGAGGCGCCCGACGACGCGAGCTTCCTGGCGCTGGTGCTCGAGAAGGCGCGCGGCTACTGCACGCCGGGCAAGGCCGCGCTGGCCGTGGGCCTGATCAAGCGCTCGGTGCAGGCGGGCGCCGGGCTGCCGCTCGAGGCCGGGCTGGCGCTCGAGCGCGAGCTGCAGGCGCGCCTGTTCGGCTCGGCCGATGCGCGCGAGGGCGTGGCCGCCTTCGTCGAGCGCCGCGCGCCGAAGTTCCTCGGACGCTGAGCGATGCATCGGGCGCGCTACCTGCCCGGCAGGGGCGAGAGCGTCGGAATCGACTCGAGCGCGATTCCGAAGCGCGCGTACTCCGGACCACTCGGCTCATCCCAGTGCCGCGAGACACCGAAGGCCACGCGCTGACCGGCCACGAAGTGCCAGGCGTCCCTGGGTGCATGCACCGACATGCCGGTCTCGACCATGGGTTCGGGCGCGTAGTCGCCTGGACCGGGTCTGACGATGTACAGCCCGATCAGGCCCGGCTCCTGCTCGAGTTTCTGCAGCGCCGGACCCCCGCGCAGCGCGCTCGCCGGCAGCTGGAGTTCCGCCGCGGCCTGCAGCGAACTCGCGTGAGCTGCGAAGGCGCGCTCCATCTGCTCCGGCGAGATGGAGAGCTGCGCTGCCTGCCAGGACTGCTCGGCGCTCTGCGCCTGGAGCGCGAGCAGGAGTCCGCCCTCGGGGGTCAACCATGCGCGGTGGACGGCGATGCCGACCCACAGCTCGGGCTCCTCTTTGGCGACCGGCCCGTCCGGGGCAGAACACCCGGCGAGACAAGCGAGCAGACACAGCAGACGCAGGATCATTGAGCACCAGTCTGGATGAATCAGGCGCCGGACGGCCCGCTCCGGGGGCCGGAATTCCGGAAAACCAGCCGCGCTCTCGGCACCGAATGCGAGCTGCGTGGCCCGTGCACCGGGCCGCAGGCGGCCGTGGACCGTGCGCGGCGCATCCGTTACAACGCTCCGCCCTCGAAGCCCCATGCAAGCCGTCCACGTCCCCGTCCACGGCGATCCGTCGGTACTGAAGATCGTCGATCTGCCCAGGCCCAGCCCCGCCGCGGGCGAGGTGCTGGTCAAGGTCGCGGCCATCAGCGTCAACCACCTCGACCTGTGGGTGCGGCGCGGCATGCCGGGCGTGAAGCTGCCGCTGCCGATGATCCCCGGTTGCGACGGCACGGGCGAGATCGTCGAGCTCGGCGCGGGTGTCCGCGGCCTCGCTGTGGGCCAGAAGGTGCTGCTCGAACCGGGGTTCAGCTCGGGCAAGAGCGCGCACGACCTCGCGGGCAACGACCACCTCTCGGACGACTACCAGATCCGCGGCGAGCACTTCGACGGCCTCGCGCGCGAGTACGTCGCGCTCGAGGCGCGCTTCGTGATGCCGCTGCCCGCGGGTTGCGATCTCGTGCGCAGCGCCGCGATCCCGCTCGTCTTCGTCACGGCCTGGGGGCTGCTCGTGACGCGCGCGAAGCTGCAGCAGGGCGAGACCGTGCTGGTGCTCGGCGGCGCTTCGGGCGTCGGCTCGGCCGCGACCCAGATCGCGCGCGAGATCGGCGCGCGCGTGATCGCGAGCGTGGGCAGCGAGAAGAAGGTCGAGCTCGCGCGCTCGCTCGGTGCGCACGAGGTGGTGCGCCACGACCAGCCCGACTGGCCGCAGGCCGTGCGCAAGCTCTTGGGCGGCCGCGGCGCGGACGTCGTGGTCGAGCACGTCGGTCCGGCGACCTGGGCCGGATCGATGCGCGCGCTGGCGCGCAACGGCCGGCTCGTGACCTGCGGCGGCACGAGCGGGCCGACGGTCGAGGTCCAGTTGCCGCACCTGTTCATCAAGAACCAGTCGCTGCTGGGCTCGACGATGGGCCCGAAGAGCGCCTTCCCGGCGATCTTCGCGCGCGTCGCGAGCGGCGTGTACAAGCCCGTGATCGACCGCATCCTGCCGCTCTCGAAGGTGCGCGAGGCGCACGAACTGCTCGAGAGCCGCGCCGTGCTGGGCAAGATCGTGCTGATCCCCGGCAGCTAGTCCCGCGACGAGGAATCGAACCATGCCCACACTCCAGGCTTCACAGATCCGGACGGCCGCCGTGCTCGGCGCGGGAACCATGGGACACGGCATCGCGCAGGTGCTGGCGCAGAGCGGCGTCGAGGTGCGCCTCTACGACATCGCCGCGGGCGCGGTCGAGAAGGGCCTCTCCGCCATCCGCGCCAACCTCGAGAAGGGCGTCGCGAAGGGCAAGCTCGACGCCGGCGAGCGCGACGCGGCCGTGGCGCGCATCAGCGGCACGACGAAGCTCGACGAGGCCGCCCTGGGCGTGCAATGCGTGGTCGAAGCCGTCCCCGAGAAGCTCGAGCTGAAGCAGAAGCTCTTCGCCGAGCTGGGCGCGAAGCTCGGCGCCGACGTGCTGCTCGCGACCAACACCTCCTCGCTGCCGATCTCGCGCATCGCCAGCGTCACGCCGCACGCCGAGCGCGTCGTGGGCATGCACTTCTTCAACCCCGTGCACATCATGGCGCTGGTCGAGGTCGTCGTGACCGAGCGCAGCTCCGAATCGGCCATTGCGACCGCCGTCGGCCTCGGCCGGCGCATGGGCAAGGAGCCGATCGTGGTCAAGGACTCGCCCGGCTTCGCCTCCTCGCGCCTGGGCGTGCTGCTCGGCCTGGAGGCGATCCGCATGCTCGAGAGCGGCGTCGCCTCGGCCGAGGACATCGACAAGGCGCTGACGCTGGGCTACGGCCACCCGATGGGGCCGCTGCGCCTGACCGACCTCGTCGGTCTCGACGTGCGCCTGGCAATCGCCGACTACCTCGCGAAGGAGTTCGGCGAGCGCTTCGTCGCGCCGGCGCTGATGCGCGAGATGGTCGGACGCGGCGAGCTCGGCAAGAAGAGCGGCAAGGGCTTCTATGAGTGGAAGGACTGAGAGCGCGCGCCTCGCGCCCGCTCCGGCTTCGCGCTTCGTGCTGCCGCGCCGCGCGAGCGGCGTGCTCGCCGCGGACGAGCGCGAGCTGGTGCTGCAGCACGCGTGCGCGCTGCTCGAGCGGCCGACCGCGCCCTATTGCGAGGACGGCCCGCTCGAGGTGGTGCGCGAGTTCGTGCGCGCGCGCGCGGGTTTCGAGCTCGCAGAGGACGAGCACGCCAACCTGCTCGTGCGCTGGAAGGGCACGCACAAGCCGAAGCCGGGCGAGCCGCTGCTGGCCTTCAGCGCACACCTCGACCATCCGGCCTTCCACTACGAGGGCCGGCGCGTGGCGCGCCTGCACGGCGGCGTGCCCGCGCGCTTCCTGCCCGGGGCCGCGCTGCGCTTCTTCGCCCCCGGCGGAGGCGCGGCCTGCGCGACCGCGCGCATCGCGCGCGTGCTGCGCTCGCCGGCGGACGCGGGCCTGCGCGTGCAGCTCGCCGGCGTGCGCGGCCGGCTGCCCGCGGACAGCTTCGGCGTCTTCGACCTCGCCTCGGGCGTGATCCGCGGCGGGCGCCTGTTCGCGCGCGTGTGCGACGACCTGATGGGCGCCGCCGCGATCCTCGCGACGCTTGACCTCGCCGCTCGCGCGCGCCTCGAGCGGCCGCTGCTGGGGATCTTCACGCGCGCCGAGGAGACCGGCTTCGTCGGCTGCCTGGGGCTGATGCGTGCCGGCGCGCTCCCGGAACGCACGCACGTCGTCGGCCTGGAGTGCTCGCCGCGCCGCGCGACCGCCAAGGTCGGGCGCGGGCCGGTGATCCGCGCCGGCGACAAGCAGTCGATCTTCGACCCCGAGCTGACGCTGGTGGTGGAGGAGGCCGCGCGTTCGCTCGAGCAGCGCAACCCCTCCTTCCGCTGGCAGCGCGCGCTGATGGACGGCGGCAGCTGCGAATCGACGGTCTACAACCACTACGGCACGCGCGCGGCCGGCGTCTGCCTGGCGCTGGGCAACTACCACAACTGCGGGCCGCAGGGCCGCATCGCGCCCGAGTTCGTCGGCTGGGACGACTTCGAGGGCCTGGTGGCGCTGCTCGGCGAAGTCGCGCGCACCTTCGGCGGCGGCGACCCGCGTTCGAAAATCGGGGCGCGTTTGCAGCGCATCTGGGAGCGCGAGTACAACCTGCTCGAGGTTTCGAGCGCTCGCCTGCGCCGAGGAGGCCCCCCATGAGCGAATCACCCTGGACCGACGAAGGCGCGCCCGCGCCGCAGAAGAAGTCCATCCCGACCTGGGCCTGGTGGGCGGGCGGCGGCTGCCTGGTGCTGCTGCTGCTGGGCGCCACCGGCCTGTTCCTGGCGGTTTCGATGTTCAAGAAGGCGACCGATCCCGAGCAGCAGTGGCCCAAGGTCGCGCAGGTGCTCGCCTTCGACAAGCGTCCCGAGAACCTGACGCTGATCTGGGGTTCGCAGCTGGGCCCGGATGTGTTCGTCTTCCACGACCAGCACGGGCTGATCGTGATGCTGATGCGCATGCCCACGGACGACGACAAGTCGCGCAAGAAGATGTTCGACGAGAAGCAGTCCTTCTCCTTCCTCGGGAAGGGTGGCCGGCACTCGATGCAGGCCGGCACGATCCGCGTGCAGGGCCGCGAACTGCAGGCGCTGCGCTTCGTGCAGGAGCGCGCGGACTCGGGCGGCTCCGCGGGCGAGCCCTCGACCGGCACCGGCGGCAGCATGCTCGTCGACGTCACGCCGGAGGATTCCGATCGTCCGGTGATCCTGCAGGTCACGCGCGCCGACGGCAGCGACCAGGCCATCCCGGACCAGACCGTCATCGACCTGCTCGCGCCCTTCCATGTCGGCCCCGAGCGCTGAGCTGCCGGCCAGCACGCGCCGCGAGAGCGCGCTGGGCGTCGCGGGCATCGCCGGCGGCCTGCTGGTGATCGCCGCGATCTTCCTCTGGATCTGGATGTCGCGCGGCCGGGAGATCGACGCGTCTGAGCAGTTCCGCGGCGCGTTCGCGGTCCAGGGCGTGCCGCCGGGCTGGAAGGTCGCGCTGTCGCAGGCCGTGCCGGACAGCCTCTTCAACCTGAACTCCGAGGTGCGCCTCGTGCGTCTCGTGCGCGACGGCGCCACGGCCGAGCCCGAGCCGGTGCTCGCGCCCGGCACCAAGGTCGAGTGGAAGAAGCTGCCCGACGCGGCGCCGCTCGGCGAGCCCGCGCGCCTCTACTTCGCCTGGTACGACCCGGCGACGGGCAGCAAGGACGTCGAGCGCCAACTCGACTCGCACGACGCGCAGGAGGTCGGGATGCTGGGCGAGAAGGGCGGCAAGGTGCGCGTCGACGCGGGCAAGCTGCGCTGGGGCTCCTACGATGCCGACTTCGTCCACGAGCGGCTGTTCGAGAAGGGCAGCTTCCGCGACGCCCTGCGCGTCAACCTGAGCACGCAAGGGCAGTTCTGCGTGCTCAACCTGCTCTGGAAGTGGGGCGAGAAGGGCAGCCGCGAGTCGGCGCTCAAGGCGCTGGCGCTCTTCCCGCCGCCGGCGAAGTAGCGAGCTCGAGCACTTCGGCGAGGTGCAGCACGCGCACCGGCAGGCCGGCCGCGCGCACGCCCGCGTCCCACTGCAAGTGGCAGCCCGGGTTGGAGGTCACCAGCGTGCGCGCGCCGCTCGCGCGCAGTGCCGCGATGCGCCGCTCGAGCAGCGCGCGCGAGTCGGCGGCATGCGCGAGCGACCACGAACCGGCCGAGCCGCAGCAGTCCTCCGCGCCGTCGAGCTCGACGCGCGCGACGCCGGGCAGGAGCGCCAGCAGCGCGCGCGGTTCCTTGCGCACGCCCTGGCCGTGGCACAGGTGGCAAGGATCGTCCCAGGCGATCGGGCCGAGCTCGGGCACGGCATGCATGCGCGCGGAAAGGCGCGTGCGCTGCGGCTCGCGCATGAGCCATTGCGAGAGGTCCAGCGTGCGCGCGGCGAGCGCCGCGGCGCGTGCGTGCCAGGGGTCATCGGGCTCGAACAGCTGCGCCAGCTCCTTCAGGTGCGCGCCGCAGCCGGCGCTGTTCGAGACGAGCGTCAGCGGCTCGTCACCGAGCGCCTCCCAGGCCTCGATCGCCTCGCGGGCCAGCGCGCGCGCGCCCGCGGCCTCGCCGTTGTGCGCGTGCAGCGAGCCGCAGCAGAAGAGCTGCGGCGCGACGCGCACCTCGCAGCCGGCGCGCGCGAGCACGGCGGCGGTGGCGCGGTTCACCTGGCCGAGGATCTCGGGCATCACGCAGCCTTCGAGCATCAGCACGGTCGAGCCGCGCTCGCCCTCGGCCGGCGCGAGCGTCGGCAGGTGGACGCGCTCGCTCTGCGAGGGCAGCCGCGAGCGGGCGAAGATGCGCGCCAGGCCGGCGACGAGCGCCAGCGCGCCGCGATCGCGCAGCAGGAGGCCGAAGCCGATCCTGCGCGCGATGCGCTCGCGCCAGGAGAAGTGCTGCAGCGGCGCGAGCCCGGCGCGCGTGTG
This sequence comes from uncultured Planctomycetota bacterium, assembly GCA_963829015.1. Lineage (GTDB taxonomy): Bacteria > Planctomycetota > UBA1135 > UBA1135 > JADJLZ01. The sequence continues at coordinate 162,100 of CAWHGR010000007.1, forward strand.
CTCCATCATCGCGCCGAACTTCACGCCCGAGGGACAGACGCTCTCGCAGTGCCGGCACAGGAGGCAGAACTCCATCTCCTCGACGAAGTCCGCGTCGGCCTCGATCTGGCCCTCGGCCAGCGAGCGCATCAGGTGGATGCGGCCGCGCGGGCTCGAGGGCTCGCGGCCGGTGAGCTTGTACGTCGGGCAGGTGTTGAGGCACAGCCCGCAGTGCACGCAGTCCAGGCTCTTGGCGTAGTCGACGATCGTGCTTGAGTCCATCACCAGGCCTCCGCCAGCACGTTGTGGGGGTCGAGCGCGCGCTTGAGGCGCTGCTCGAGTGCGCGGGGCGAAGCGCTCTCGGGAGCCCCTTCGATCTCGGCCGTCACGACGCCCGGTAGCACGAGACAGCGGCCGTTGCCGCCGGCGAGTCGGTCGAGCAGCGCGGGCAATTGCGCCGGAAGACATTCGAGGCGCGTGCGCGCGCCCTCGGGCGTGTGCCGGTCCGCGAATGCGCGCGCAGCCGCGAGCGCCGCGGCGCCTGTGAGAGCGCGAGGGGCTCCGAGGAGCGCGAGTTCCTCGGCGACGACCTCTTCCGCGCCACCGAGGAGGAGTCCGTGTTCCCAGCCACCCGGGATGCGGCCGAGGGCCTGGATCAGCGGCCGAATCTCGCCCACTTCGAGTGGCGCGCCCGACACCCAGGCGCAGGCGCGCGGCGCGGGGAAGAGCCGCAGCGAGGCCTCGAGCACGACGCACAGGCTGCCCTGCGCGCCGCGTGTACGAGCCGGTGCATGTCGTAGCCCGTGACGTTCTTCACCAGCCGTCCGCCGCTCTTCACGATCGTCCCGTCGCCGAGCGCCACGCGCATGCCGAGCACGTGATGGCGCAGCGGACCGAAGCGCAGCCGGTCGAGGCCCGATTGCCCGGCGGAGATCGCGCCGCCGAGCGTCGTGTGCTGCTCGCGAGCGACGAAGGGCGTCAGCCAGTGGCGCTCGGCCGCGGTGCGCTGGCGCAGCTCCGCGAGCGTCGTGCCCGCGCGCGCCGTGATCACGCCCTCGTCGGGCTCGTACTCGACGACGCCCGTCAGCGCTCGCGTGCCCAGTGCGAAGTCGGCCTTGCGGTCGGCCGGACCCAGGCCCAGCGGCAGCACGCGCAGCTTCTCGCGCACGGCAAGGCGCAGAAGCGCGCTGACCTGCGCCTCGTCCTGCGGCTCCGCGAGCGGCAGCGTGCCGAGCGAGCTGACGCGCGCCGCGCCGATCTCGCGCTCCAGCAGCACGCGCGTGTCGCTCACGTGCGCGTCTCCATGCAGGCGCGCACCGGGATCAGCTTGCCCGGGTTCATGCGGCAGTGGGGGTCCCAGGCCTCGCGCACGCGGCACATCGCCGCGAGATCGTCGCGCGTGAAGAGCCACTCCATCGCGCCGAGCTTCTCGAGGCCGATGCCGTGCTCGCCCGAGAGCGAGCCGCCGGCCGCGAGGCAGGCCTTCAGGATCTCGTCGCCGGCCTCGAGCACGCGCCGCAACTCGTCCTTGTCGCGCCGGTCGTAGCGAGATGTTCGGGTGCAGGTTGCCGTCGCCGGCGTGGAAGACGTTGGCGACCTTGAGCCCGCGCGCGTGGCAGATCTCGCGTCGTCTGCCGCACGAGCTCGCGCAGCTTGCGTGCGCGGCACGACCGCGTCGCAGACGTAGAGATCGGGCGCGATGCGGCCCATCGCACCGTAGGCGCCCTTGCGGCCGGCCCACAGGCGCATGCGCTCGCCGGGATCGCGCGCGCGGCGCAGCTCGAAGGCCCCGCGCGCGCGCACGAGGGGCTCCATGATCGCGCGCCTGCGCCGCGACCTCGCTCTCGCGGCCCTCGAGGTCGAGCAGCAGCACCGCGCCGGCCTCCTTGGGATAGCCGGCGCGCAGGACGCTCGCCTCGACGGCCTCGATCGTCAGCTGGTCGAGGATCTCGATCGCCGAGGGCTCGGCGCGCGCGGCGATCAGGTCGCTGACGCAGTCGCAGGCTTCGTCGAGCTCGCGGAAGATCGCCAGCCAGGTCTCGACCACCGGCGGCGAGGGCGATAGCCGCAGCGTGAGCTCGGTCGCGATGCCGAACATGCCCTCGCTGCCGATGAACAGGCCGACGAGGTCGAGGCCCTCCGGATCGGCGCGCGGCTGCGAGAGGTCGAGCACCTCGCCCTGCGCCGTGACGATCACCAGACCGAGCACGTGCTGCGTCGTCGTGCCGTGCCGGAAGCAGTGCGGGCCGCCCGAGTTCTCGGCCACGTTGCCGCCCAGCGTGCAGGCCTTCTGGCTCGAGGGATCGGGCGCGTAGAAGAGGCCGTGCTTCTCGACCGCGTGCGAGAGGTCGACGTTGACGACACCGGCTTGCACGCGCGCGAAGCGGTTCGGCGACGTCGATCTCGAGCACGTCGCGCATGCGCGAGGTGCCGATCAGGACGCCGCCCTCGACCGGCGTCGCGCCGCCCGAGAGACCCGTGCCGGCGCCGCGCGCCACGACCGGCACGCGCGCCTCGTCCAGCAGGCGCATGCAATCGGCCGTCTCGCGCGTCGTGCGCGGCAGTGCCACCAGCTCGGGCAGCGCGCGCACGAAGGCCAGGCCGTCGCACTCGTAGGGCACGCGCTGGTTCCTGCGCTCGAGCACGCCGGCCTCGCCGAGCAGCTCGCGCAACCCGCGCAGCAGTCCGGGATCCATCAGAAGTCGATGCGCTTCAGCTTCCAGGCCGCCAGCGCGAAGAGCAGCAGCGCGAAGAGCACGGAGCTGCCGACCGAGAAGAAGATGTTGTGGCGCAGCGGCGCGGTCCAGTCCAGGTGGCGCTCGTACCAGTGCACGGGGTCCATCCCGCGCGGGTCGTTCTCGTCCAGGCGGACATGGCGCACGAAGTCGCGCGCGAGTTCCCCTGCACCCGCTCCGGAACCGCTCGCCGGGCGCTGGCGGGCTTCGACGACGAGCAGCCAGTCTCCGAGCGTGAGGTAGCCCGCAGCGCGGCTCCATTCGCCCTCGCTGTTCGTCTCCTTCCAGCACACGAACTCGGGGCGCAGGCGTGCGCCGGGATCGGGGCCGGGAGCGGGCACGAGCGTCACGCCGGACTTCTCGAGCTCGGAGCTCAACGTGCGCGCGGCCGTGCGCGCGGATCGCTGCCGGCCGGTCAGCATGCGCGACTCGCGCCGGAACGTGATCTCCGAGTGCGGATCGCCGCCGCTGGGCGAGAGCCAATGCGCGGGGTCGTGTTCGATGTCCCGCACGCCCTGCGCGCCGACGAGTGTCAGGCCCTCGGGCGATTCGGCCAGGCGCGTGCCCGTGACGCTGTCGCGCAGGATCGGATCGCTCTCGAGGATGGCCGCGCGCAGCTTGCGCACGATCAAGTCCGCGTCGGTGGTCTTGGGCAACGCGAAGTGCAGCGCATCCAGGGAGTGGTAGAGCAGCGGCGGCACGTCGTCCGGCCTGGGCGTGCCCGCAGGGTCCTCCTCCGTTTGGGCCTTGGACTGCTCGCGTGCGTACTCGGAGAGGATCCAGACGTTGTGCACACAGCCGTTGAGCGTGAAGAAGAGGATGGTCGCCAGCAGGGCGGCGACGGAGCTGCGGGTCAGCACCCCGACCAGCAGCGAGACGGCGTGCACCAGCGCGAAGATGTACACGATCGTCAGGATGGTCCAGAGGAAGGCCGGGTCGCTGCGGCCGGAGACCAGGCGCAGCCCGATGTGCATCCCGAGCACCAGCGAGCTGGCCAGCAGGGCCACGAAGAGCACGCCGGCGCAGTAGCGCGCGAAGAGCAGCACGGCGCGGCCGATGGGGCGCGAGAAGACCACGTCCGCCGCGCCCTTCTCGAGCATGCGCGGCACGAAGAAGGCCGTGGCCGCGATGCTGAACAGGATGCCGATCGAGCCGGCCAGCCCCCCGACCACGACGTCCTGGAAACGCTGCACGATCAGGTCGGGGTTGTGGTTCCCGCCGACGAGCCAGTTCAGGCTCTCCCAGGACACGGTCTTGACCCCGAACAGAACCACCAGCCCCTGCTCGCGCGCGCCGAACACGAACGTGGGCAGCACCAGCAGGCAGACGAGCACCGCCAGCAGGCGGAAGACCTTGTTGTCGAGCACCTGGTAGTAGGCGTCGAGGAACAGGGCGCGCGCGATGGGCTTGTTCATCGCGGCCCTCCCTGGCCCTTGAGCATGCCCACGAAGGCCTCCTCCAGGCTGAGCTTGCGCGGCTGCACGGCGCGGATCGAGATGCCGGCCGTGCGCAGCCGGTCGATGCAGCGGTCGAGCTCGGCGTCGTCGTTGAGCGCCAGCTCGAAGCCGTCGGGCTGCGGCACGAGCGCGCTGCCGATGCCCGCGAGCAAGGTGCCGAGGTCGGGCGGCGTGCTCTTGAGCTCGAAGCGCACCGAGCCCGTGCGCGGCGTGAGCTCCGCCATCGTGCCCTCGCGCAGGATCTTGCCGTGCGAGAGGATCACGACGCGGTCGCAGATCATCTCGACCTCCATCAGGAGGTGCGAGTTGAGGAACAGCGTCACGCCCTGGTGCTTGAGCTCGAGCACGATCTCGCGGATCGCCATGCGCCCGACGGGGTCCACGCCATCGGTGGGCTCGTCGAGGAACACCAGCTCGGGCTGGTGGATCAGCGCCTGAGCCAGGCCGATGCGCTGCTGCATGCCCTTGGAGTACTCGCTGATCTTGCGCCCGGCGGCCTCGCGCATGCCGACGCGCCCGAGCTGGGTCTCGATGCGGTCGTCGATCTCGCTCGTCTCGCAGCCGCTCATCTGCGCGAACAGGCGCAGCATCTGCCGTCCGGTGAGGTAGCCCGGCAGCCGGTGCGCCTCGGGCAGGTAGCCGATGCGCCGGCGCACCGCGGGCTCCTCGCAGCTCTGGCCCAGCACCTGTGCCTCGCCGCCGGTCTTGTGCACCAGGCCGAGGAAGATCTTGATCATCGTGGTCTTGCCGGCGCCGTTCGGCCCGAGCAGGCCGAAGACGCTCCCGCGGCCGACCTCGAGGCTCACGCCGTCGAGCGCGGGGAAGCCCTTGCGCGAGAAGACGCCCTTGCGGTAGCGCTTCTGGAGGTCGCGCGCGTGGATCAGCGGAGCTTGCATGGCTTCAGGCACGAGAACGCAGCATCCCAAGCCGTGCCGCCCCGATCCAGCCCGCGTCCGCGCCGAGCTCGGCCTGCTCGATGCGCACGCTCGCCAGGCGCTCGCCGTAGCAGCGCTCGGCGATGCCGGTGCGGATCCCGGGCAAGAGCGTGTCGAGCGCCGCACCGAACCCGCCGCCGATCACGAAACAGCGCAGGTCGAGCAGCGAGATCGCGGTTGCGAGCCCGTGCCCGAGGTCGCGGCCGACCGCGAAGAGCAGCTCGCGTTCGGGGCCGCTGCGCTCGCGCGCCAACTCCGCGAGGCGAACCAGGTCCTGCGTCAGGCCGGCCGCTGCGGCGCGGCGCGAGGCAGCGCTGGCAGAGGCCAACGTTTCGAGGCAGCCGTGCGAACCGCAGCCGCACAACGGGCCGCCGGGCTCGATCACGACGTGGCCGATTTCGCCGGCCATCCCGCCCGGGCCCGCGTGCAATTCGCCGTTCAGTATCAGCCCGCCGCCGACGCCCGTGCCGAGCGTGAGCAGCAGTAGATCCTGCTCGCTGCGGCCGCGGCCCAGCCAGTGCTCGCCGATGGCAGCGGCATTGGCGTCGTTCTCGAGGTGCACGCTCGCGGCGGGGAGCTTCAGGCGCCGCGCGAGCTCCGCAACCAGCGGCAGGCCCTGGATCACGGCCAGATTCGGGCTCTGCAGCACGCGTCCGCCCGCGAGATCGATCAGTCCGGGCACGCCCATTCCGACGCAGCCCTGCAGGCCGAGCTCGCGTGCGAGCTGCGCCATGCGGTCGAGCACGTCCGACGCTCCGCGCTCGAGCTGCGTGGGGACTTGGCGCCGCTCGACGATTGTCCCGTCCGAGCGGATCGCGCCGGCCTTGATCGCCGTGCCGCCGAGATCGATGCCGACGAGCAGCACCACCAGCCCCTCACTCGTCCGACTGGTTCTTCACGCGCCGCGTCACGCGACGGTAGGCCTTGAGGTAGGTCTGCGCGGTGGTCTGCCAGGAGAAGTCCTGCTTCAGACAGCGCACGACGAGGGAGCGCCAGTCGTTGGCTTCCTTGTAGTGCTTGCGCGCGAGGTCGATGCCCTCGAGCAGACCGTCGCCGGAGTAGTTGCGGAAGCAGATGCCCGTGCCCTTGCGCGGGTTCTTCTCCACGTCGATGACCGTGTCGTCCAGGCCGCTCGATCCGTACACGACCGGCACGACGCCGTAGCGCATCCCGATCGCGACCAGCGCGTTCGAGGAGTGGTAGTGCGAGGGCAGGATCAGGAAGTCCGCACCGCCCAGCAGCGTGTGCGCGCTGTTGACCTGGTAGCCCTCGATCAGCCGGCAGCGGCCGGCGAAGGTCTGCTCCATGGTCTTGACGCGCTCGATGATCTCGTGCTTGCCCGAGCCCATCAGCACGACCTCGACGTTGCGCTCGAGGATCGAGGTCAAGACCTCGGCCAGGATGTCGAAGCCGCTGTCGGCGTCGAAGCGGCCGATCACCGCCGCCAGCGCGATGCGCGGCCCGTTGTCGAGTCCCAGCGCCTGCTGCAGCGAGGTCTTGCACTTCTTCTTGCCGTTGAGCTCCTTGTCCTTGATCGAGAAGGTCTGCGGCAGGAGCGGGTCGTTGCTCGGGTCCCAGGCGCGGTAGTCGATGCCGTGGGTGATGCCCAGCAGCTCCTTGGCGCGCCTGCGGAACGTGTCCTCCAGGCCGTAGCCGCGGTCGGTCTCCTGGATGCGCAGCGCCTGGCTGGGGGAGGAAACGCCCACGATCGTCGCGAACTCCGCGCCGGCCTTGAGGAAGTTGACCTTGCCGTGCAGCTCGACCCCGCGCACGAACTGGAAGACCTGGTGAGGCAGGCCGATCTGGGGCAGGATCTCGCGCTCGAACGTGCCCTGCATCGCCAGGCTGTGGATCGCGAAGAAGGTGCCCGCGCGCGAGGCCGGGTGGTCGGGCTGGCGCGGGACGTACTCGAGCTCGCGCAGGAGCGGGATCAGGCCCGTCACCCAGTCCATGCAGTGGATGATCTCGGGCGCGAACCCGAGCAGCGGAAAGCTCTCGAGCACGGCGCGGCAGAACACTGCGTAGCGGCGCCAGTTGTCCGGATAAGGGCCCTCGTCGTCGCCGTAGGGGTGGCGCGAGCGGAAGAGCTGCGGGTGGTCGATCAGGACGATCGGCAGGTCCCCGAGCAGGGCCGTGTGGACCATCACCCCGGTCTTCGCCGGCCCGTCCTTGGCCTTGACCTCCCCGACGAGGCGCAGGTCGGCGAGCGGGCCGAGCTGCATGTCCGCGTGGAAGGGGAGGAATACCCGGACCTCGCCCCCCTCCTGGCGCAGGGTGCGCGCGAGCGACTCCGAAACCTCGGCTAGGCTCGTGCGCCGCACGAGGGATTGGAGTTCGGGGGTGACGAAGGCGATTTTCAAGCTGTTCCTGCCCGGGAAGTCGCGTCGCTGCGGGGCGCCCGGCTACCTGCCAGGGGCCCGCGTCGCCGTGAACTGCACGGGACGGGGTTCCTTGGCTTGCACCGGGGGTCTCCGCTCGCGCGCGCGCGGGCAAGGATTCCGAGACCGGGGAAGCCTTGGCGGGTCCCAAGCTAGAAAACTCCTGGCGGAGGGCTCACTTCCGAAATGTGGACAATCACATAAAGCTTTTTGTTGCAATGGATTAGCAGACGGCCATTCTCTTCTGGCCAGACCAGCCTGGGGGGCAGAAATGCGGGTGCCCAAGGGCCTCCGGGCTCCGTAGAATCCGGCCCCCCGGCGCCTCATGACGACCCCCAGCCTGCGCGACCTGAGCCTGACCGAGTTCTCTCGGCGCCTCTCCGAGAAGACGCCGACGCCCGGGGGGGGAAGCGTTGCGGCGCACCTTGCAGGCATGGGAGCGGCACTCGGTTGCATGGCGTTCCGCTTCACGACGGGGCCGAAGTTCGCGGCGGTGGAAGCCGCGATGGCCGGCCGCGCCGAGGAGCTCGAGCGCATCTGGATCCGGGCCACGCTGCTGGTCGACGAGGACGCCCGCGCCTACGAACGCGTCATGGCCGGCTACAAGCTGCCCAAGGGCACCGACGGCGAGAAGGCCGCGCGCTCGGTCGCCATCCAGGCCGGGCTGGACACCGCGATCGCGGTGCCTGCGGAGACACTCGAACTCGCCCAGCGGGCTCTGGACGTGCTGGCCCAGGGAGCTTCCGACCTGAACCCCAACGTCGCCAGCGACTGCGCCAGCGGAGGCTGGTGCCTCCTGGGGGCCGCCGAGGCCGCCTTCCTCAACGTCAAGATCAACGCCGCCTCGCTCGCAGACAAGTCGGCAGGTACCGGACGGCTGGCGGCCTGCGAGGCATGGCTGCGCAAGGCTCGTGCCGCCTCGGAGTCGCTCAACGCCTCGATCGCCCGGAAGCTCGGCTGAGGAGCCCCCATGTACCGCATCGTCTTCGTCCGGCACGGCGAGAGCCAGTGGAACCGCGAGAACCGCTTCACCGGCTGGCGCGACGTGCCGCTCTCGGAGAAGGGCGTCGCCGAGGCGCGCGAGGCCGGGCGCAGGCTGCTGAAGGAGGGCTTCGCGTTCGACGCGGCCCTGACCTCGGTCCTGAAGCGCGCGATCCAGACGCTTTGGATCGTGCTGGAGGAGATGGACCTCGTCTGGATCCCGCAGACGCGCGACTGGCGGCTCAACGAGCGGCACTACGGGTCGCTGACCGGCCTCAACAAGGCCGAGACCGCGGCCAAGCACGGCGAGGAGCAGGTGCTGATCTGGCGCCGGAGCTACGACATCCCGCCGCCGGCCTTCGCGCCGGGGGACCCTGAGAATCCGGCCAGCGACCGGAGGTATGCGGCACTGGCGCAGGCTGAGTTGCCGCTCGCCGAGTCGCTCAAGGACACGGTCGCGCGCGTGGTGCCGTGCTGGGAGCAGTTGATCGCGCCGCGGATCAAGGCCGGGGAGCGGTTGATCGTTGCGGCGCACGGGAACTCGCTGCGCGCGCTCGTGAAGCACCTCGACCGGATCCCTGACGACAAGATCGTGGCGCTCAACATCCCGACCGGCATCCCGCTCGTGTACGAGCTCGACGCAGAGCTCCGGCCGATTCGCAGTCGCTACCTGGCCAGCGACGAGGAAGTCGCGGCCGCGCAGCACGCGGTAGCCTCGCAGGGCAAGAAGAAGGGCTGAGGGCGCCGCGCACGCCGCATCACTCCTTGATGCTGGGCGTCACGAACAGGACGCTCAGGTCGATGCTCCCGTGGCCGTGCAGCGGATACTGCGGATCCGCGGGATTGGCGGGCGCGAGGTTCGAGGCCGTGTCTGGCGGAGAGAAGAGCAGCAGCGACGCCGAGGGCCGCGAGCACGTCGGCCCGGTCCGCGCTCGAGAGTGCGGCGAAGGCGTCGCGCTCGGTCTGGGCCTCGCCGCCGTGGCGCAGGATCACGTCCTCGAGCGTCAGGCTGCGGCCGTCGTGGCCGTAGGGCGCGGTCGAGCCGACGCCCCAGAGCGGCGTGGTCATGAACTGCGTCGTGACCGTGCCGTCGAAGTTGCGCTCGTGGAACTTGGGGCCGAGGTCGTGGCGCTTGAGGTCGCTGAAGAACTTGCGCACGGCGAAGGGGTGCAATTGGGGCAGCTTGAGCGTCGGCAGGCCCAGGCCGTCGTCGATCGAATCGAAACGCGGGGTGGCGGTCGCGTACAAGCGCGAGAAGACGGCGTTGGCGTGCGCGGGATCGAACGCGGTCAGGACGTCGGCCACGCGCCGATCGTGCTCGATGCGCAGGTCCTGCACGTGGCAGTTCGTGCAGCCGACCGAGCGGATCAGGCTGAAGCCGTGCTGCACCTGCGGGGTCGACTCGCCCTGGCCGGGCTTGAAGTAGTTGAGCAGGTAGAACTCGAAGTGGTCGACCACGCTCGCGGGAACCTCGTTCGCGACGCCGTCGGCGTCGCCGTCCTGCGTCGCGCTGGAAACCGGCGGGGGGTCGATCGCGTCGATCGAGCCGCTGAGCAGCATGCCCGAGGGCGTGAGCACGTCCTGGCCCTGCGAGGCGAGCAGCATGTCGGGATCGAAGGCCTCGAGTCCCATCTCGGCCTTGAGCGCACCGACCAGGAACTCGCGCATCGAGATCGTCTTGCCCTGGGCGAAGAAGGGTCGCACGCGCAGGTCGGGGTTCACGCCCTCGACGCCGCTGGTGTCGAGCGTGCCGTTCGAGTGCGCCGTGATCGTGCCGTAGTGGATGTTCTTGCTCGCGAGCGGCAGTGTCACGTCCGCCCCGAGCTGCGCCGCCTGGGCGATCGCCGCGGCGCGGATCGCGCGCAGGTCGTGCGTGATCTCGTCGCCCAGCATCTCCTTCAGGCCCAGGCCGAAGAGGTGCGGCGCGTCACGGCTGTCCGGGCGCGTGAAGACGTTGCCGCCGAATCCGGCCGAGCCGAAGGGGCGGCTGTGGCAGCCCGCGCAGCTGTCCGACAGGCCGGCGCCGAGCGAGCCGTCGAGATCCAGGTTTCCGATGCCGTCGTTCTTGCGTGGACCGACGCCCTGGGCCTGCGTGAACTTGCGCTGGAACAGCTGGCGCCCGCGGTTGATCGAACGGAACGGGTCGCGCCGGATCAGGTACAGCGAGGAATCGGGCGTCTGCGCATCGCCGCGCCCGACGCCGATCTCCTGCGCGTAGGACTTCTGGATGCCCACCCCGAGCGTGTTGGGCGTCTGCGTGACGTCGGTCAGCTGGGCCCGGGCGGGCACGCAGAGGAAGCAGGCCAGGGCGGCGGTGGCGAGGAGGATGCGGAGGGGTTGCATGGGCGGACTCCCGGATCGAGGGGGCATTCACGGAGCCGCAGACCCTGCGGCGTACACCCCGGATCTGCGTACCCGCAGCGCGCAGGACAGCGATTCGCGGTTTTTCCGCGCGCCGGAGGCTAGTCGCGCTCGTCGAGCCAGGTCATCTGGATCGCTTCCAGGACCTTCTCGTTGCTCTGCTTCGGATCTCCGGCGAAACCCGGGAGTTGCGTCACCATGCGGTGCAGGTCGGTGAAGCGCAGCTTGAGGATCTCGGCACCCGGGTGCGCCTCCTCGAGCGCGATCGCGATCGCGCGCACGTCGGTCCAGGAGAGCTTCGGCGCGGCCATTCTCAGACCTCGCCGAGCTTCCTGCCCATCAGCGCCTTCTGGGCCACGTTGTTCATCAGCAGCGCCGCCAGCGGCAGCGTGGCGCGCTCGAACTCGTCGCGCGCCTGCTGCAGTTGCTTGACGTCGGCGCCGCTGCAGGCCTGCTTCGCGCGCTGCATGGCCTGCTCGAGGTCCTGCACGCTCTCGCGGTCCATGCCCGCCCGGCCGGCATTGAGGTTCTTCTCGGTCGCGCGCACCATCGTGCCGATCTCGACCTTCAGGTCGGCCACGCGGCGCTGCTCGAAGTCCTCCCTGGCGTGCGCGAAGCCCTGCGCGAGCATCGTCTCGACCTCGGCGTCGGTCAGGCCGTGCATGGGCTGGATCTCGACCCGCGCGCTGACACCGGTGCCGAGTTCCCTGGCGCCGACGGTCAGCACGCCGTCGGCGTCGATGTGGAACTTGACCGCCACGCGCGCCATGCCGGCGGGCATGGGCGGGATGCCCTTCAGCTGGAAGCGCCCGAGGCTGCGGCAGTCGCGCGCGAGCTCGCGCTCGCCCTGCACGATGTGGAAGTCCAGGCCGGTCTGGCCGTCGACGTAGGTCGTGAAGCCCTCGGTCGCCTCGCAGGGCACGGTCGAGTTGCGCTGGATGACCTTCGAGACGGCGCCGCCCATGGTCTCGACGCCCAGCGAGAGCGGCGTCACGTCCATCAGCAAGAGGTCGCGGCGCCCGCCGGTGAGGATGTTGGCCTGCACGGCCGCGCCGAGTGCCACGACCTCGTCGGGGTTGAGCTCGGTGTGCGGCTTGCGGCCGAAGAAGCCCTCGACGCGCTGGCGCACGCAGGGCATGCGCGTTGATCCGCCGACGAGCACGACCTCGTCGATGCGCTCGGGTGCGAGCTTGGCATCCGAGAGCGCCTGGCGGCAGGCTGCGATCGTGCGCTCGACGAGCCCGGCGCCGAGCGCCTCGAACTCCTCGCGCGAGACGCGCCGGCGCCAGCTCGACGCGCTTGGAGGGGATGACGACGTGCAGTTCGGCCTCGGGATCGCTCGAGAGCGCGATCTTGCACTGCTCGGCCGAGAGCCGCAGCGCCTGCTGGAAGCCCGGGTCCTCGAGCAGCGCGTCCGCCGTGCACGGGTCCGAGCTCGCGCCGCGCGAGCCCGGCCAGCAGCTGGTCGAAGTCGTCGCCGCCCAGGTGCGTGTCGCCGGCGGTCGCGAGCACGCGGAAGACGCCGTCCTCGATCGAGAGCACGGTCACGTCGAAGGTGCCGCCGCCGAGATCGAAGACGACCACGTTGCCCTTGTCGCGCTGGTCCAGGCCGTAGGCGAGGCTCGCGGCGGTCGGCTCGTTGACGATGCGCAGGACCTCGAGACCGGCGAGGCGCGCGGCATCGCGCGTCGCGCCGCGCTGCGTGTCGTCGAAGTAGGCCGGCACGGTGATCACGCACTTGCGTACGTCCTGTCCGCCGAGCGCCTGGCAGGCGAGGTCGTGTACGCGCATCAGGACCAGCGCCGAGAGCTCCTCGGGCGTGTACTTGCGTCCGTGCACCTCGAGCTGGATCAGTCCGCGCTCGGTCTCGCTGGCGCGGTAGGGCAACGAGCGCAGCTCGGCCTGCACGTCCTTGAGGCCGCGGCCCATGAAGCGCTTGATGCTGAAGATCACGTTGCGCGGGTCGGCCACGGCGTGGTCGCGCGCTTCGCGGCCGACGACCGGCATGCCGTCGGCAGGGAAGTGGATCACCGAGGGCACGAGGCCGCTCCGGCCCTCGGGGTGCAGCACGACCGGCCGACCGTCCTTGAAGATCGCGGCCAGCGAATTCGTGGTGCCGAGGTCGATGCCGAACGCCAGCGTGTCGGGAACCGTGTTCGGCGCGTTGAGGACGTTCAGCTCGATGTAGCCCATGACTTCAGGGGAGCCGCGCGGGTCCGCGCAGGTGGAGTGCCTCGATCTCGGAGAGTGCACGCTCGAAGTAGCGCAGCGCGTTGAGCTGCGAGCGCACCTCGGCCAGCCGCGGCGAGCCGCGCTCGGGCAGCGGCGCCAGCAGGCGCGCCACCGTTTCCAAGGCCTCGCTGTGGCGGGCCCGGAGCATCGATTTCAGCGCGGAGAGTCCCTCCAAAGCCGGCTGCGCGCCCGCACGAGCCTCTTCGAGCAGCTCGTTCCACTCGAGCACTTCGTGCAGGAACGCCTGCGGCAGCGCCCGCTGCTGGCTCTCGGAGGGGCCGCCCAGCCGGCTGACCAGCCAATCCGCGCGTGCGGCAGGATCTGCGAGCGTCAGGTAGGCGCCATTGAGGCGCGCGCTGCTGCGCTCGGCGCGCTCGCGCACCGCCGCAGGGGCGCTGGCGTAGGCGTCCGGGTGGACCAGGCGCATCGCCGAGCGCAGGCGCTTTTCCAGCGCACGCGCGTCGAGCGCGAACCCGGGCTCCACGCCGAAGAGCTCGAAGGGCGAGAGCTCGGCCGGCGGGTCCAGGAGCCTGCCGCAGGCGCTGCAGCCGAGCGCGCTCTCGAGCTCTGCCTGGCAGTGGGGACAGCGCTGCATCCGGCGTCAGACGGAGAACGACTCGCCGCAGCCGCAGCTCTTCGTCGCGTTCGGGTTGCCGAACTTGAAGCCGCGGCCCATCAGGTTGTCCTCGAAGTCGATCTGCGTGCCGTTGAGGTACAGGAAGCTCTTCGGGTCGCAGACGATGCGGATGCCGTCGAGCTCGGTCACCTGGTCCACCTCGGCGACCTGGTCGTCGAAGCCCAGCGTGTAGCTGAAGCCGGAACAGCCGCCGCCCTTGACGCCCACGCGCAGCGCGGTGGCCGAGCCGAGGTTCTGGTCGGCGACGATGCGGCGGATCTCCTTGGCCGCGCGTTCGGTGATCTCGATCATCGTGCTTCGCCCCCCTGGGCCTGCTTCTGCTTGTAGTCCGCGATCGCGGACTTGATGGCGTCCTCCGCGAGGACGCTGCAGTGGATCTTGACCGGCGGGAGCGAGAGCTCCTCGACGATCTGGGTGTTCTTGATCTCCATGGCCTCGTCGAGCGTGCGGCCCTTGATCCACTCGGTCGCCAGCGAGGAGCTGGCGATGGCCGAGCCGCAGCCGAAGGTCTTGAACTTGGCGTCGACGATGCGGTCGCCCTCGACCTGGATCTGGAGCTTCATCACGTCGCCGCATTCCGGCGCGCCTACGACGCCGGTGCCGACGTTCGTCTTGGCCTTGTCGAACGAGCCCACGTTGCGCGGGTTGTTGTAGTGGTCGATGACCTTGTCGCTGTATGCCATGTGGATTCCTCCTGCCGCGCGGACCTAGTGGCCGCTCTGCCACTGGATCTTGGAGATGTCGATGCCTTCCTTGACCATTTCGTAGAGCGGCGAGAGCTCGCGCAGGCGCCGCACGGCGCGCACGACCTCGCCGATCGCGTACTCGACTTCCTCGCGCGTGGTGAAACGCCCGAAGCCGAAGCGGATCGAGCTGTGCGCCAGTTCGTCGCCGACCTTCATCGAGCGCAGCACGTGGCTGGGTTCCAGGCTGGCGCTGGTGCAGGCCGAGCCGGAGGAGACCGCCAGGTCCTTGATGCCCATGATCAGCGACTCGCCCTCGACGTAGGAGAAGGAGAGGTTCGAGTTGCCGGGCAGCCGGTGTTCGGGGTCGCCGTTGAGCGCCACGTGGTCGAGTTCGGCGAAGATGCGCTGCTCGAAGAAGTCGCGCAGCTCGCGCGCGTGCGCCGCGTCCCGCTCGAGCTCCGTGCGTGCGAGCTCGCAGGCCTTGCCCAGGCCCACGATGCCCGGAACGTTGAGCGTGCCCGGAGCGCATGCCGCGTTCGTGGCCGCCGCCGTCGATCTGCGCCACCAGGCGCACGCGCGGGTTCTTGCGCCGCACGTAGAGGCAGCCGACGCCCTTGGGGCCGTAGATCTTGTGCGCCGAGAGGCACAGCAGGTCGACGTGGTCGGCCTCGACGTCCACCGGCACCTTGCCCACCGCCTGCGTCGCGTCCGTGAAGAACAGCACGCCCTTCTCGTGGCACAGTGCGCCGATCTCGCGCACCGGGTTGAGCGTGCCGACCTCGTTGTTGGCCCACATCAGCGCGACCAGGATCGTGTCGGGCCGCAGCGCCGCCGCGACCATCTCGGTCGTGATGCGGCCGCTGCGCGTGGGATCGAGGTAGGTGACCTCGCAGGCCCAGCTTCTCGAGGTGCTTGCAGGTGTCGAGCACGGCCTTGTGCTCGGCCATGCTGGTGATCATGTGCTTGCCCTTGTCGGCATACATCTCGGCGACGCCCTTGAGCGCGAGGTTGATCGACTCGGTCGAGCCGGAGGTGAACACGATCTCCTTGCCCGAGGCGCCGATCAGCGCGCCGATGTCCGCGCGCGCCTTCTCGACGGCCTCCTCGGCCTTCCAGCCGAAGGGATGGCTGCGGCTCGCGGCGTTCCCGAATTCCGAGGTCAGGTAGGGCATCATGGCCTCGAGCACGCGCGGGTCGAGCGGTGTCGTGGCCTGGTAGTCGAAGTAGATCGGCAGCTTCATGGCAGCGGGGTCCTCGACGTCAGCGCCGGACGATGTTCGAGCGGGAAGAGCGGAGCCGAGTCGCGCAGCGAGCGCAGCGTCGTGCGCTGCAGCATCGACCAGATGCCCTCGCGGATGCGCTGCAGCGGCGAGCGAATCTGGCACGTCGGCTGCATCTCGCACTCGGCGTTGCGATG
Organism: uncultured Planctomycetota bacterium; assembly: GCA_963829015.1. Classification (GTDB taxonomy): domain Bacteria; phylum Planctomycetota; class UBA1135; order UBA1135; genus JADJLZ01. The sequence continues at coordinate 177,898 of CAWHGR010000007.1, forward strand.
CAGCGAGGAGGTCTCGCAGTTGGAGATCTCCGGCCGGCCCTCGAGGGCCTCGACGATGTCGCCCACGGTGACGACGTCGGCCGGACGCGCGAGCGTGTAGCCGCCCGCGGCGCCGCGCTGCGATTCGACCAGCTCCGCCCGACAGAGGTCCTTCAAGACCTCGGCCAGCAGCCGCCGGGGGATCGGAAAGCGCTCACTGATCTCGCGCACGCTGACAGGCTCTACCCCACGGTCCACCATGTGGACCATGGCGATCAGGCCGTACTCGGTGCGCTTGGTCAGCTGGAGCATCTGGTATTGTGCACTGAAAGGGTGCTAATTGGCCCAAGTCTAGGTCTGCAAGGAGCTGAGCGCCAGCAGTTGTCGGCCAAAACCTAACGTGCACGGGAGCTTTTGTCGCCCTCCGAGGTCAGTTCGCCCATCCGGCCGCCCCGGGATGGGGCAAGGCGGATGGCTGAACCTCAAGGCACCCCGGTACTGAGCCGATCCTCCCCAGCATGAGCAACTTGACCAACGCAGTCTGCTTCACCTGCGGGCTCGTGATCGAGTCGCCCCCGCGCCTGAGTCGGCTCACCACGGGCCAGGTCTGCCCTGCCTGCCGCGAGCGCGTGCTGGAAGGGCTGCCGCCAGCGCTGCCCTCGCGAAGCTCGGCGGCCGCGGCCGAGGGCGACTTGAGTGCGCGTTCCGGCGAGAAGTCCACGCTCGACGAGCCGGATTCGGAATCCGGTCCGGGCGGCTGGGACAGCGCGTCCTAGCCCAGGTCGCGCTCGAGCGACTTGCGCAAGCCCTCGGGCAGCGCTGCGAGCTTCCGCGCGGCGCTCCGGATCTCGATGCAGGCAAGTTCGACGGCTCCGGTCGCGATCAGCGTCTGGTCGGTCTCGCGCCAGACCTCGGAGGCGAACGTGACCGAAGCCGGGCCCAACTTCTGGACCCAGGTCCGGACGACCAGCCCGTCCTCGTAGCGCGCGGGCGAGCGGAAGCGCAACTCGGCTTTGCGCACCGGGAGCGCCCAACCCGAGCGCTCGAACTCGGCGTAGGAGCAGCCACGGGCCGCCATCAGCGCCGTACGGCTCTCTTCCAGGTAGAGCAGGTAGTTCGCATGGTGCACGACGCCCATCTGGTCGGTCTCTGCGTAGCGCACGCGCAGGCGGTGCTCGTGTCGGGGCGGCGGCATTCCGCGATGATCGCACGTCATGCCGTCGGGCTCCAGCGGGGGGCCGGTTGGCGCCCGCGGCGGCCTGCTGGTACAACCTCGACCGACCATGACCTGGCCGGCCGCCCAGAAGAACGAACCGCGCGGCGATTCCACCGTCGCAGCGGTGCTGACCTGGATCCTCCCCGGAGCCGGGCACCTCTACCTGGGCATGCCCATCTTCGGCCTGTGCGCCTTCGTGCTCGTGCAGGGGCTCTACTGGCTCGGCCTGAGGCTCTCGGACGGCATGCTGTTCGAGTACCTTGAGCCCGACCTCCAGAGTTCGTTCGCCGGCGTGCTGACGCCCGAGGTCGGGAACCTGGGCGCGCTGGTCTACCACATGAAGACCTTCGGCTACGGCATCGGGCACATGCGCCCATGGCCGGATGCAATGTGGCTCGGTTGCTGGCTGACGGCCTGCAGCGGAATCCTCAACGCCTGCCTGATGGTCCAGGCGCACAGCGATGCACGCGCGCCCAAGGGTGCTGCGGATCCGGGCTTCGGCCGGATCGCCCGATCCGTACTCGCCGCGTGGGCGGTGCCCGGTCTCGGGCATTGGCTGCAGGGCCGCAAGCTGCGGGCGGTCGGGTTCTTCCTGCTGCTGGTGGGGATGCTGCTGCTCGGGACCTGGCTCGCGGCCGGCTCGAACCTCAGCCGCGAACGCCACTTCTACTATTGGGCCGGCCAGTTCCTCGCCGGCATTCCAGGCCTCGGGCTCGAGGCGCTCTTCGGCCACACGCCGGTCACCCAGGAGCGGGCCTATGCCGACGCTGGTCTCGATCTCGCCTGCCTCGCAGGCATGCTCAACGTCCTGGCACTGATGGACGTCTACGCCTTCGGAGAGAAGCGTGCGCTCGAGCCGGCCCAAGCACCTCCTGAGGCGCTCGCAGCGCCGGTCGCGAGCGGCCCTTGATCGATCCGCTCGTCCACCTCGCGCTCTTCCTGCTCGCCGCGCTGGCGATCGTGTTCGCCGGCTCGACGTTTTCGGATCTCGAGGACAATGCCCTGCTGCGCACGCTGCCGAAGAAGGTCGGCTGGTTCTGCCTCTGGTGCGGCGTCCTGGCCCTGCTGATCGTGCTGCTGGAGCACACGCTCGCCTCTACGAGCTGAATTCCGAGCGCTCCAGGAGGCGGAACAGGCCGCCCGGTGTGCGCGCCACGCGACCGGCCATCTCGGCCTCGACCAGTTCGACGATCACGGCCGTCAGCGGCTTGCGCATGCGCCGGGCGAGCTCGTCGGCCGTCAAGGTTTCGCCGCGCAGCTCGAGCAGCAAGGGCGTGTCGGGCTCGCGCTCCGCCCGCGTCACCGCGACCGCGGCCCCCCCGGGCAGGCCCAGTTCGGCCAGGATCTCTTCGGGATCCTCGACCAGGCGCGCCCCCTCGCGCAGCAGCCGATGGCAGCCGCGCGCCATCGGGTGATCGACCCGTCCGGGCAGCGCAAAGACCTCACGGCCCTGGTCGGCAGCCCAGCGCGCGGTGATCAGCGACCCCGAGGCGTGCGCGGCCTCGACCACCAATACCGCCTGCGAGAACGCCGAGATCAGCCGGTTGCGCAGCGGGAAATGGTGCGGTCGCGGGGGCTCCTCGGGTTCGCGCTCGGACACGAACAGCCCGTGCTCGAGGACGCGCGGCAGGAGGTCGCACTCCGGCCAGGGCCGGGCCACGCCGTTGCCCAGCACCGCGATCGTGCTCCCGCCCGCGTCGAGCGCGGCACGATGGGCGCACTGGTCGATGCCGCGCGCGTAGCCCGAGACGACCACGACGCCGGACTCGGCCAGCACGCGCGCGAACCGCCGCGCCTGCGTCTCGCCATAGGGGGTGGGGGAGCGCGATCCGACCAGCGCCACGCGCGGCGCGGTCGTCAGGAGCTCGGGCTTGCCCCGCAGCCAGAGCGTCTCCGGCGGGGCGTCGATCGTGCGCAGCGCTTCGGGCCAGAGGCCGGAGTCGGGGAAGATCCGCAGGGTGCGCGCGCAGGAGTCCACACCTGCAAGACCGATCGGGGCCCCGGAAGTTGCGGCCCGCAGATGGAAATCCGGCACGGCGGCCCGGGCCTCGAAACATCCGCATGCGTGCCTGCGTAGAGTGCGGCCGCGCAGCCGTCCCCCCTTGCGCGCCTCCCGATCATGAAGCTCCTGCTCCCCAGCGTCCTGCTGCTCTGTTCCTGCCTGCCCGGCTGCATCATCGACACCAGCTCGCACAGCGAGCACAGCGGCCGGCGCGTAGGCCCCGAGACGCTCGAGCAGATCCAGCCTGGCCGCAGCCAGGAGTTCGTGCTGGCGCTGCTCGGCGATCCCACCACGCGCAGCCGTGCGGGCGGACAGACCGAGGTCTGGAAGTGGGAGTACCGCAGCCGCGAGCACCGCAGCGGCTCGCTGATCTTCGTCGTCGATTCCGACAGCACGACCGACGTGCACAGCACGACCTACGCGCTGTTCGAAGACGGCAAGGTCACGAAGGTCTGGCAGGACTAGCTGCCTGTACCGGCGGCCGCGGGCAAGGGACTCAGCTGCCCGGCGTGGCGCTGGCCTGGGCCTCTTCGGGCACGAGCGGGCTGTGCTTGAAGACGACGTTCTGGCCCGTCTCGTCGAGCGCGACCGTGATCGTGTCCTTGACGGAGAAGGCCGTGCGCAGGAGCTCCTCGGCCAGCGGATCCTCGATGTAGCGCTCGATCGCCCGGCGCAGCGGGCGCGCACCGTAGTCCTCGTTGAAGCCCTTGGAGATCAGGAAGTCGATCGCATTGGGATCCAGCACGAGCTGGATGCCCTTCTCGGCGATGCGCTTGCGCACGTCGCGCATCTGCAGCTGCACGATGCGCTGCAGGTCCTTGTGGTTGAGCGGGTTGAACACGATCAGCTCGTCGACGCGGTTCAGGAACTCGGGCCGGAAGTAGCGCTCCACCTCGACCATCACGTCGGCGTGCATGCGCTTGCCCTTCTCCTCGGCCGAGATCTTCTGTGCGGAGCCGGAGAGCCGGTCGAAGCCCAGCTTCGCGCCCTGCTTCATCTGCTGCGAGCCGAGGTTGCTGGTCATGATCAGGATCACGTTGCGGAAGTCGACGTGCCGCCCGAAGGAGTCGGTCAGCCGGCCTTCCTCCATGATCTGCAGCAGCATGTTGAAGACGTCCGGGTGCGCCTTCTCGATCTCGTCGAGCAGCACCACCGAGTACGGCCGGCGGCGGACCTTTTCGGTCAGCTGGCCGCCTTCCTCGTAGCCGACGTAGCCCGGAGGCGCGCCGACCAGCCGCGAGGCGTTGTGCTTCTCCATGTACTCGCTCATGTCCATGGTGATCACCGCTTCCTCGGTGCCGAACATGAACTTCGCGAGCTGCTTGCAGAGGTAGGTCTTGCCGACGCCCGAGGGGCCCAGGAAGACGAAGGAACCCATCGGCCGGCGCGGGTCCTTGAGACCCGAGCGCGAGCGGCGCACGGCGCGCGCGATGGCCTTCACGGCTTCGTCCTGGTTGATCACCGTGGAGCCTAGCTCGGCCTCCATCTGCAGCAGGCGCTCGGTCTCGGCCTTCTCCAGGCGCGTGAGCGGGATGCCGGTCATCTTCGAGACCGTCTCCGCGATCACGTCGGCATTGACCTCGCCGACCTGCTCCTTGTCGGCCTGCTCGGTGCGCCAGCGCTTCTGCATCTCTTCCTTGTTGCGCTTGAGCTGGTAGGCCTTGTCGCGCAGCTGCGCGGCCTTCTCGAAGTCCTGGGCCGAGACGGCCTCGTCCTTGGCGCGCTCGAGGCGCTCGATCTCCAGCGAGACCTCGCGCATGTCGGGCGGGGCGACCATCGACTTGATGCGCACGCGCGCGCCGGCCTCGTCGATCACGTCGATCGCCTTGTCCGGCAGGAAGCGGTTGTTGATGTAGCGCGTCGAGAGCTCCACGGCGAGCACGAGCGCCTCGTCGGTGTAGTGCACGCGGTGGTGCGCCTCGTACTTGTCGCGCAGGCCCTTCAGGATCTCGATCGTCTCGGGCGGGGTCGGCGGGTCGACCATGACCGACTGGAAGCGGCGCTCGAGCGCGCCGTCCTTCTCGATGTGCTTGCGATACTCGTCGAGCGTCGTGGCGCCGATGCACTGGATCTCGCCGCGCGAGAGGGCCGGCTTGAGCACGTTGCTGGCGTCGATGGCACCCTCGGCACCGCCCGCGCCCACGAGCGTGTGCAGCTCGTCGATGAAGAGCACCACGTCCTTGACGCGGCGCACCTCGGTCATGACGGCCTTGATGCGCTCCTCGAACTGTCCGCGGTACTTGGTGCCCGCGACCATCAGCGCCAGGTCGAGCACGACGATGCGCTTGTTGCGCAGGATGTCGGGCACGCGGTTCTCGATGATCTGCTGCGCCAGGCCCTCGACGATGGCGGTCTTGCCCACGCCCGGCTCGCCCAGCAGCACGGGGTTGTTCTTGGTGCGGCGCGAGAGGATCTGGATCACGCGCTCGATCTCGTTTGCGCGCCCGATGACCGCATCGAGCTTGCCCTCGCGCGCGAGTTCGGTCAGGTCGCGACCGAAGGAGTCCAGCGCCGGCGTCTTGCTCTTGGTGTTGGACTGCTGCTGCGCGGGCTCGGAGGACGGCTGGCCCTCTTCTTCCTCCTCCTCCTCGCGGTCCGCGCCCAGGAAATCGAGCACTTCCTCGCGCACGTCCTCGAGCTTCACGCCCAGGTTCATCAGCACCTGCGCCGCGATGCCCTCGTTCTCCTTGATCAGGCCCAGCAGCAGGTGCTCCGTGCCGATGTAGTTGTGCCCGAGGTTGCTGGCTTCCTCCATCGAGAGCTCGAGCACCTTCTTGGCGCGCGGCGTGAAGGGCAGCTGCCCCATGGTCACCATCGAGGGGCCGGTCTTGACGATCTTCTCGACCTCGGCGCGGATCTTGTTCAGGTCGATGCTCATGTTCTTGAGCACGTTGGCGGCCACCCCGCTGCCCTCCTGGACGAGCCCCAGCAGGATGTGCTCGGTGCCCAGGTACTCGTGGTTGAAGCGCTGGGCCTCCTGACGGGCCAGGTTCATCACCTTCTTGGCGCGGTCGGTGAAGCGATCGAACATGGGTTCCTCAGAATTCGCTCAGACGTGGATAGGGCTCCCCTGGAACGCGCGCGCGCACTCCACGGGAGAGGTGATGGTAGCTAACTCCAGTGTTTCGACCTTCAAGGGGGGCGGGGTTGATCCCCTGGACGCCCGCGCCCTCGAAAAAATGCCCCTGCGGGAAGGCTGCGGATCGCTCCATCACGCTCCGCCGGCGTCCTCGAGGGCTCGGATCTCGTCGCGCAATCGCGCCGCATTCTCGTAGGCCTCGGCCCGGATCGCGTTCCCGAGCTCTTGGCGCAGGAGCTCGAGGCGCCCGCCGCCCGCGACCGGAGCACTCGACCCGGGAATTCGGCCGGAGTGCTGCACGGCGCCATGGACGCGCTCCAGCACCTCGGCCAGGTGGCTGCGGAAGATCTCGTAGTCCTGCGCGCAGCCCAGGCGCCCCTTCTTGCGGAACTCCTCCAGCGTCATGCCGCACGAGGGGCAAGCCGGGCCGGCCTTCTTGCGCCCCTGGTTGGCAGAAAGCTGCAGCAGCTTCCAGATGTCGACGGGGGACTTCTTGGTGATCGGGGCGTAGGGCAGGTCGAGTGCCTGCGCGCACACCTCGCACAGGTGCTGCTCGTGCACTTCCGGCGCCTTGGCCTCGCCCGGGCCGGCTTCGGCTCCCGACGAGATCTCCGTGACCAGTACGGTCGCCGCGTTCTTCTGGCAGTTCTGGCAGATCATGGACGGTTCGGATCGACTGGAGCCGTTGGGGCCCACCTATAACCCCTGCTTTCGGTATCGTCGAGAGCTCGCCGGCAGCTGGAGCACCCGCCGGACGCTTCAGCGCGGCAGGGCCGCCTGGAACGCCAGCGCGCGGTCGCTGAAGTTGAGGTAGCCATCGAAGCTGGCACAGGCGGGGGAGAAGAGCAACTCCTCGCCCGGTCCCATACGCTCGAAGGCGCACTCCAGCAGGTCTTCCAGGCGTGGCGCCTCGAAGCACTCCAGGCCCGCCGCACGCAGCGGGCCCGGAAAAGTCTCGATCGCAGCTCCGAAGACGCCCACCCTCCGGGCCCGGCCGAGCAGCGTGCCCGCCAGCTCCTCGACCGGCAGGCGCTTGGGCTTGCCCCCGAGCAGCAGCGTGAACCCCGGGCGCATCGAGAGCACGGCCGAGATTGTCGAGTCGGGCGTGGTCGAGACGCCATTGTCGATCACGCGGTGGCCGCGGAACGTGCCCAGGTCTTGCATGCGGTGGGGCAGTGCCTGGAGCTTCGGGACGGCCGCCGCCAAGGCCTGGGCCGGCGCGCCGAGCAGCCTCGCGAGCCCCAGCGCCGCGAGCGTGTTCTCGCGCTGGAACGCACCCGGCAGGAGCAGGTCCTGCGCGCGACCGAGCGGCTCGCCGTCGAGCCGAAACGTGCCGTCGGCGCAGGCCAGGCCGCGCGGCGAGGCCTGCGTCGGCCACAAGTCGACGCGCTTCCAGCTCCCGGGCTGCCAGCGCGAGAGGCGCGGACACTCGGCCGGGAGCACGGCACTGCCGCCGCGGGCCTCGATCAACTCGAGGATGCGCTGCTTGGCGGCGGCGTAGTTCTCGATCGTACCGTGGCGCTCGAGATGGTCGGCCAGGATGTTGGTGACCGCGACGGCTTCCACATGCGCGGCGTGCGCGTGGCCGGATCCTGGAGCCGGCAGCGCCTCGAGCTGGTAGGAGGACAGCTCGAGCACCACGATGTCCTGCGCGCCCATCGCTTCGGTCTCCTCGAGCAGCGACTTGCCGATGTTGCCGCCCAGGTACACGGGCAGCCCGGCCTCGCGCAGGAATTGGTAGAGCGAATAACAGGTCGAGCTCTTCCCCTGGGTTCCGGTCACGGCCGCCACACGCGCCGGACAGAGCTCGAGGAGCAACTCGATCTCGGAAGAGATCGGCACGCCGGCCTCGCGCGCGAGCTGCAGGTAGCGGCTCCCCGGAGCCACGGCTGGATTGGCCACGACCAGATCCGCCGCGGTGAAATCGAACTCGTCGTGGCCTCCGAGCACGAAGCGCAGTGGCAGCCCGGAAAGCCCGCGCAGGCTTGGCCCGAGCTCGTTCTCGCTGCGCAGGTCGGTGACCGTCACCTGCGCGCCGCGGCGGGCCAGGAAGCGTGCGACGCTGGCGCCGCCTCCGAACAGGCCGAGGCCCATGACCGTGACACGCCGGCCGGCGAGCGCGGCCAGGGAGGGTGCTTGCGGACTCACGGCTGGTCAGGAGGCCGTGGCGCTGGGCGGATGCTCGTGCGCGGCGGCAGCTGGCTCGGCCCGTCGGGTCCGGCCAGACGCAGCGCCTGCGCGCGCTCGAGCACCGCGGTCAGGTCGGGCCGCGTGACCTCGCCCTTCACGGGCTCGAGCTTGAGCTTGTAGGTGTGCGGGTCCTTCCAGCCGAAGGGGAAGACGATCTCGGAGAATACGTCGAGCGGGAAGTGCGCGTACCAGGGCGCGCGCAAGGTCACCACGTCCGAGCGGCTGTGGTAGCCGGCCTTGTAGAGCGTGATGCGCCGCGTCCCGTAGTCGCTGAAGGCCTCGCTGTAGCTCGTTTGGCCGACCACGCGGTCGTCGATGCGCAGGGTCGCGCCCGGTGGATCGCTCTCGACGGTGAGCGTGCGCTGCGCCGCGCAGCCCGCGCAGGCAGCCAGGATGATCGGCAGCAGCACTCGCCTCAGTCGTTCGCGCACGTCCCCTCGCAGATTCCGGAACTGGCGGAGAGGGAGGGATTCGAACCCTCGGTACCGGAAAAACCAGTACACCGGCTTAGCAAGCCGGCGCTATCGGCCACTCAGCCACCTCTCCTGGCAGCGGCGCGGGATGGTACTCGGCGCGCCTGGAGCGCACAAGCGCGCTCAGCCGGCGGAGTGGCTGGCGCTCTGCGCGGCGTCCGCGGCGAGCTCGGCCTCGAGCGTGCTGCCGCGCAGCGCCTGCGCCAGCTCGTCGAAATTGCCGATCGCCTCCCGGAGCGAATCGCTGCTCTGGCGCGCGATGGAGGTGCTGAGCTGGACCTGCGAGGAATCGACGCCCAGGAACTCCAGCACGCGCGCGAGCACGCGCGAGTCTCGCTGCAGCTCCTCGTAGACGACCTCCAGTGCCGGTTGGGAGCGGGTCGCCGCGCGCAGACCGGCGTAGTAGGCGTCGTAGCGCCGGGCGAACTCGAGCAGTTCGACGGCCTCGACGTGCACCGCCACGCCGTCGTACGACGTGCGTGCCCAGAAGCCCGTCTCGCGCGCGCGCAGGAGCGAGACGTAGGCACGCACGCGACTCTGGCGGCGCAGCAGGAGCTTGCGCACGCCCGTGTCGGCCAGCAGGCGCGCCAGCAGCTCGGGCGCCTGGCCGTCCAGCAGCTTGATGCCGACCACCGCACGGCCGAAGTCCTCGCGCCAGAGCTGCTCCAGGAACCCCTGCGGATCGCGGTCGCGCTCGCGCGGCGTGCCCAGGTGCGCCAGCCGGCCGTCCCGGTGCCCGACGGCGTAGTAGATCTCTTCGGGGTGGAAGACCTCGTGGTGGCAGAGGATCTGCGGATGCGACTGCAGCAGGGTGCAGAGCCAGTTGCTGCCGGTGCGCGGCTGGCAGGCGATCAGGAGGCGCGTCTTCGGCATGCTCGGATTCCCAGGGGGGGCCGGGATCCCTGGCATCGGCCGCTCGTGCCCGGCGCTTGAACCCGCGCAGCGCGAGCGCAGGCGTACTCCCGGGGCTGGGATGGCGGAGGCGAGAGGATTCGAACCCCTGGTGCCTTGCGGCACAGCGGTTTTCAAAACCGCCGCGATCGGCCGCTCTGCCACGCCTCCTCTGGGAATCGACGCCCCTGAGCCTAGGCCGATCGGCGAGGACCGTCCAGGAGCGTGGGCATTCGGTCGAAGACTTCCGTTCGAGATGGCACATCCGGTCCTGGAGTTCGACACCCGCTTCACGGAAGCGCTGCTGCGCCTGCTCCCGGCGCTCCTGATGGGCGGACTGGTCGGTCTGAACCGCGACTTGCGCGGAAAGCCGGTGGGATTCCGCACGCTCGGCCTGGTGGGCATGGGCGCGGCGCTGATGACCTACCTGGGCGTCAGCATGGCCGGCTCGAACGACGGTTCGGCCTCGCGCGTGTTCCAGGGCATCATCACTGGCATTGGCTTCCTGGGCGCCGGCGTGATCCTGCAGCCGGGCGCCGAGGAACGAGTGCGCGAGGTGCGCGGCCTGACCACCGCCGCCTGCGTCTGGGTCGTGGCCTGCATCGGGGCGGCCTGCGGCGCGGGCATGCAGGCCGAGGCGCTGCTGGTCACGATGCTGGTCCTGGCGCTGCTCTACTTCGGCGGCTGGATCGAGCACCGCATCGAGCGCGTGATCAAGGGCAACGGCGCGGGCCGCGGCGGCCGCAACGGCGCCGAAGGCGAGTGAGGCCCGCTCAGGCGGGATCGGGCGGCGCCTCGGGCCCCGGCAGCGGATCCGGGCCGCTCTGATCGGTGCGCACGTGCTCGAGCACTTCCTCGGCCACGCGCAGGGGGCACTTCGCGCGCAGCGCGAGCGCGACCGCGTCGCTGGGCCGCGCGTCGATGACGGCCTTCAAGTCGCCCTTCTTGTTCTGCAGCACGATCTGCGCGTAGAAGGTGTTGTTCTTCAGCTGCACGATGTCGACGCGCCGCAGATCCGACCCGAGCGCGCGGATCGCGTCGTAGGCGAGCTGGTGCGTCAGCGGCCGTTCGGTCTGCAGGCCGGTCACCACGCGCCGGATCTCGTGCGCCTCGGGCGTGCCGATCACGATCGGGAAGCCGCGTTGGCCGTCGCGCTCCTTGAGGAAGATGTACTGCTGGTCCGCGCCCTCGCGGATCACGATCCGGCCGAGGTCCACGGGCACCATCGGCACGCCTTCGGAGGGGTCCTTCACGTACGCTCGCTCTGCCGTTCGACTCGCTGACTGGCCGGGAAGTCCGGGCGCAGAGCCTAGCCCGCCCGAGCGTGCGAATCGAGTTGTGAGTCGGCGTACCCTACGCACTCCGCTGGGCAGCGCTCCCGAACCTGTCGCATGGTGAGAATGGCGCCCAGGGCTTGGGATGCATCTCCAACCACGAGGTGCTTCCCATGAACCCGCTCGACAAGATCCACGCCCGTTCCCTGATGCGCAGCCAGGTGCTCAAGCTCACGGCCAGCATGCCCATCCCGCGCGCCCTGGAGCTCTTCGAGGACCACAAGATCAGCGGCGCGCCTGTCGTGGACACGAGCGGCCGCGTCCTGGGCGTGCTCTCCGCCTCGGATGTCACCCAGGCCGAGCGCCTGGGCCGCAGCGCCGCCCGTACCCAGACGCCGGCACTGGTGATGCGCGGTGGAGACGACGAGAGCGACGACGAGCTGGCCGAGGAGGACCTGCTCTCGATCGAGGACTACGGCCCCGAGAGCTCCGAGGGACCTACGGTGGGGGACTGGATGAACCCGGAGGTGATCTCCGTTCGCCCGGACTGCTCGCTGCCCGAGCTGTGCCGCGTGCTGGTCGAGAACGGGATCCACCGCGTGCTGGTGATGGAGCACGGCGAGCTGCTGGGCATCGTCACCAGCAGCGACGTCGTGCGCTGGATCGCGCGCCCCTAGCTTCCCCTTGGCGGGTCGCCCGCGGGCACGTGTAGGATGCCGCCGATCGCGACCCCGAGCATGAACCCGCGCGTGCAGGACCAGGGCTACCCGGACAACCCGGTGCTGGTGCGACTGTGGCGCGGCAGCGCGGTCGAATCGCAGCACCGCGGGGCCTGGGTGCTGGCCGACGCCGACGGCAAGGTGCTCGAGGGCGCGGGAACGTTCGCCGCGCCGGTCTTCACACGCAGCTCGGTCAAGTGCCTGCAGGCGCTGCCGCTGCTCGAGACGGGTGCCGCCGAGCGCTTCGGCTTCGGGCCGCCCGAGATCGCGCTGGCGCTGGCCTCGCACAATGCCGAGGCGATCCACACGGAAGGCGTGGCGCGCATGCTCGCGCGCGCGGGCCTCGAGCCGCGCCAGCTGCAGTGCGGCGCGCAGCCGCCGGGCGATCCGGCCGCGCGCGCCGAGCTCGCGCGCCGCGGCGAGAAGCCTGGCGCGATCCACAACAACTGCTCGGGCAAGCACGCCGGCTTCCTGGCCCTCGCGCTGCAGCTCGGCGTCGCGCCCGAGCGCTATCTCGAGCCCGAGCTCGCGGCGCAGGCGCTCGTGCGCCGCGCGGTGAGCGAGATGACCGGCGTGCTCCCGGAGGAGCTCGGCTCGGCGACCGACGGCTGCAGCGCGCCGACCTTCCGCATGCCGCTCATGGCGCTCGCGCGCGCCTTCGCGCGCGTATCGTCCCCTGCGGGCCTCGCGCCCGAGCGGCGCAAGGCCTGCGAACGCATGCTCGCGGCCGTCGCGGCCCACCCCGAGCTGATCGCCGGCAACCACGAGCGCATCTGCACCGACATCGGACGCGTCACGCGCGGCCGGCTGTTCCCGAAGATCGGCGGCGAGGCTGTCTACGCCATCGGAGTGTGCGGGCAGCAGCGCGCGCTGGCGCTCAAGATCGACGACGGCGGCGCGCGGGCGCTGCACGCCGCGCTCGTCGGCTTGTTGCGCCGCCTGAGGCTCGTCACGGCGGAGGAGCTCGCGGCCCTGGAGGATTGGGAAGAACGCAGGCTGCGCAACTGGGCCGGCCTGGACGTGGGACACACCGAGACGCTGGTCTGAAGCGGAGCTGCCCGTGCGCAAGACCCGACCTGCTCGACCTCCCCAGCTCCCCGCGGATGCGCACAAGGGCCTCGCCGGTCGCGTGCTGCTCTTCTGCGGCAGCCGTACGATGCCCGGGGCCGCGATCCTCGCTGCACGCGCGGCGCAGCGCGCGGGTGCGGGCCTGGTCGCGGTCAGCGCGCTGGCCGAGAACCTGCTCGTCGCGCTGCCGGTCGCAGCTCCCGAGGCCGTGCTGCTCGATGCGGTCGGGCTCGAGGCGCGCGGCGTGCGCGCCTTCGTGAAGCAACTCGCTGCGCACGCAGATCACGCGCTGCTCGTCGGTCCGGGCCTGGGCCGCGGGGCGCGCACGCGCGCGCTGCTGCAGGCGCTGCTGGAGCACTCGCGCGTGCCGCTGGTGCTCGACGCGGACGCGCTCAACGAACTCGGCACGCGCCTCGAGCTCGTGCGCCGTGCCCGCGCGCCCGTCGTGCTCACGCCGCACCCCGGCGAGGCCGAGCGGCTGCTCGGGCGGCCGATCGGGGCCGACGCCCGCGCGCGGCGCGCCGCGGCGAGCGAGATCAGCAGCCGCAGCGGGGCGATCTGCTGCCTCAAGGGAGCGCGGTCGGTAGTCGCCGAGGGACAGCGCGTGTATGTCAACCGCACGGGCAATGCCGGGATGGCAACTGCCGGCGCGGGCGACGTGCTGGCCGGGATCCTGGTCGCCTACCTGGCGCGATGCAGCACACAGCCGAGCACGAGTTGGACCCCTTTCGAGGCCGCGGCCAGCGCCGTGCACGTGCACGGGCTCGCGGGCGACTTCGCCCGACGCGTGCGGGGCACGCGCGGCCTGGTGGCCGGCGACCTGATCGAGTTCCTGCCCGCGGCGCAGATCGCGCGCGACCGGCGCGAGCTAGACTGAAGCGCATGACGCTCTCCCAGATCGCGCTGCCCGAGGGAGCCGTGGAGACCCTCGGCGACCGGATCGGTTTCGTGGCGCTGGTCGACCGCATGCAGGTCGACCACGCGCTCAAGGTCGCGAACAGCGCGCGCATCTCCTACGACAAGAAGAAGCAGCAGTACGACGAGAAGGACCAGAAGCTGTGCCGCTTCCTCTGGGAGCACGGGCACACCTCGCCCTACCGGCACTCCTTCTACACCTTCCACTGGAAGGCGCCGCTGTTCGTCTTCCGCCAGGCCTTCAAGTACCAGGTCGGCAGCGGCTGGCGCGAGTACGCGGTCGACGGCAACGAGGTCTCGCTGGAGGTGTTCGACGTGCTCTTCGACACCGACAAGGGCTGCAGCTGGAACGAGATCTCCGGCCGCTACGTGCAGTGGACGCCCGAGTTCCACGTCCCGAGCGTCTTTCGCGGCAATCCGCCGCACGGCAACAAGCAGGCCTCGCTCGACCTGCCCGCGAGCTTCGACCACGCGCGCGAGAGCGAGCTGATGGCCGAGGAGTGCCGCGAGGCCTTCCGGCGCTACGAGGAGCGCATCGGCCGCGGCGTGGCCAAGGAGATCGCGCGCATGTGCCTGCCGCAGAACCTCTACAGCCAGGCCTACTGGACGGTCTCGCTGCAGGGCGTGATGCACTTCCTCGAGCAGCGCCTCGAGCCCGACGCGCAGTGGGAGATCCGGCGCTACGCCGAGGCCGTCTACGAACTGGTCAAGCACGACCTCGACCGCCTGGGCGTGCGCCGCGAGGAGCTCGTCAAGCCCAAGTCATGAAGCTCCAGGCGCTCCTCGCGCTGCTGCCGCTGTGCCTGCTTTCGGCTGCGCCGCAGCAGCCGGCCGGGCGCAAGCCGGACCAGGCCGTGGCGGCGCTGCAGCAGGCGCTGGCGCAGCACGAGGTCTGGCTCGAGCCCGAGTTCGGGTTGTGCGCGATCCCGGCGCGCGTGCTGGTGCGCGCCGACTCGCTCGAGTACGTGCTCTGCACGCGCGCAGGCAACGCGCACGAGAGCCTGTTCCTGACCGAGGCCCTGCCGAGCCGGCTCAACGTCGCACTGCTCGCGCTGGGCTTGCAGCCGGGCAAGAACGCCGTCTGGACGGCCACCGAACCGGCGCCCACGCGCGAGCAGCTGCTGGCCGGAGCGCAGGCCTACAGCGTCACGCCGCCCGCGGGCGACGGCCTGCTGCTCTACGTGACCTGGCAGGAGGGCGAGGAGCTCTACTTCTTCCGCCTGGACGACCTGATCCGCAACCTGCAGAGCGGGCGCAGCATGCGCCGTCACGCCTGGGTCTACCTTGGCTCGCGCAACGTGCCGAGCCGCCAGGATCCCAAGCAGGAGCTGTTCGTGGCCGACGAGGAGGGCAATCTCGTCAACCTGTGTTTCTTCGAGGCCGGCAACACGCTGCTCACCGGATCGCTGCCCGAGTGCGAGTCGCAGACGATCTGGGTCGGCAACGCGCCGCTGCTCCCGGCCTCGGGCGAGCCGGTCTTGTTCGTCTTCTCGCGCCACGCGCTGGAGACTTGCCCCGCGGAGCTGCGCGCACACGTTCCGCGCATCGATGCCCACTGAGCCTGAAGAGCCGGCGGCCACGCTGCGCCTGCGGCGTGCGTTCGCGGGATTGCTCGCGCTCGAGCGCGCCTCGCGCGCGTTCGAGGGGCTGGCCGTCGGCGCGTCCTGCGCCTGGGTGCTGATCGGACTCGCGCGCCTCGAGGGTGCCGCGGCCGCCCGCGCGGCGCTCGCGCCGTCCGCTCTGGCCGGCCTCTTCGCCGCGGCCAGCTGGCTGGTCGAGCGCTGGCGCGACCCGCGCGAGATCGCCCGCCGCGCCGACCGTCTGCTCGCGACCCCGCAGCTGTTCGACACGGCCCTCGACGCGCCGCGCTCGATGCAGCCGGTCTGGAGCGAGCTGCTCGCGCGCCGCGCGCTGGCGCGCTTCGACCGCACGCGCCTGTGGCTCGCCTCCGCTCCGGCGTGGGCCGCGACCGCGGCATTGGTCCTGCTCGCGCTCGGCGCGCGCGAGCTGCTCGAGCGCAGCGCGCCCGAATCCGCGGCGACTCCGCTCACGGACGCCTGGAGTGCGCTGGCGAGCGGGCTCGAATCGGGTGCCGACTCGGTTGCCCAGCCCGGTGCGAGCCCGGCTGAGCGGACGGAGCTCGCGGGCGAAGTGCGCGCTGCCGCGCAGCGCGAGGCGCGCGGCGAACTGAGCGCCCCGGAGGCGCGCGCCTTGCTCGGGCGGGTCGCGGCCGAGTTCGCGGGCGCCCCCGCGGGCCCGAGTTCCGGTCCGAGCGCCGCCCTGGCCCAACTCGGGGAGGCCTACGGTCGCCCGGCGGCGACCTCGCCGGCCGCTACGGCGGCCGGAATCGCGGGTACGTCCTCGTCGGGAGGCGGCTCGAGCGTGCCCTCGGGCGCCGGGGACGGCACAATGGGCGGCTCGGCGGAGGGCGGCACGGCCCAGCTCCCCGCCCCGCCCGGCAACGCCGGGGGGGGCGCAGGGGGCGCGGTCCGGCCCACGCTCTCCGCTCGCTGGTGGCCGCGCGATCAGGACGGGCTCGTCGAAGCCTGGATCGAGCGGACCCAGCGCACCCGGAGCAAGCGTTGACCAAGGACGATCAGAACGAGAAGCGCGGCGGACGCCTGGGCGTCTGGCTCGTGGGGGCACGCGGGTCGATCTCCACCTGCCTCGTCTACGGCCTGCACGGCCTGCGCGAGGGTCTGCTGGAGCCAGTCGGCCTCGTCACCGAGCGCCCGCCGCTGACCACGCTCGGGTTGCGGCCCTTCGAGGACCTCGTCCTCGGAGGTCACGACGTCTGCACGCGCTCGCTCTCGCAATCGGCGCGCGAACTGATCGAGAACGGGATCCTGAGCACCGACCTCGTCGAGGCCTGCGCGCGCCCGGCCGCCGCCTTCGAGGCGCGCCTGCGCCCCGGCCCGCTCGACACGCCGGACGTCGGGATGGCCGACCTCGATCCGCGCGCCGCGCGCCTGGGCGGGGCCTCGAGCCGCGAGCAGGTGCAGGCGATCCGCGCCGACATCGAGGAATTCCGCACGCGCGAGGGACTCGAGCGCGTGGTCGTGGTCAACCTCGCCAGCACCGAGGCCTGGCGCCAGGAGCAGCCCGAGTGGCAGACGCTGGCCGCCTTCCAGCAGGCGCTCGCCGCCGACAGGCCGCAGCCCGCCTCGATGCTCTACGCGCACGCGGCCTTCCTGGCCGGCTGCCCGTACGTCAACTTCACGCCCAGCCGCGGATCGAGTTCGTCCCGCGCTGCGCGAGCAGGCGCTGAAGCTCGGGTTGCCGCACTGCGGCAACGACGGCAAGACCGGCGAGACGCTGCTCAAGACGACGCTCGCGCCGATGTTCGCGGCGCGCAACCTGCGCGTGCTCGCCTGGCAGGGCTACAACATGCTCGGCAATCGCGACGGCGAGGTGCTCTCCGACAGCGCACACCGCGAGAGCAAGGTGCGCAACAAGAACGAGGCGCTGCGCTCGCTGCTCGGCGACGATTCCGTCCACACGCACGTCTCGATCGACTACGTGCCCTCGCTGCAGGACTGGAAGACCGCCTGGGACTTCGTGCACTTCGAAGGCTTCCTGGGCACGCGCATGAGCCTGCAGTTCACCTGGAGCGGCAGCGATTCCGCGCTCGCGGCTCCGCTGGTCCTCGACCTGATCCGCCTGGCCGACTTCGCCCACGCCCGGGGCGAGGCGGGCGAGATGCCCCAGGTGGCCTGCTTCTTCAAGGCGCCGCTCTCCGGCGGCACCCACGATTTCCTGCGCCAGCACCAGGTCCTGCTCGAATACGTGCGGAATCACACGCGCGGCCGCGCACGCAGCTGACCGGTTCGGGACGGTTTTGGTCGGCCGGAAGCGGGATCCTTGCGGATCGCCAACAAGGTCCGGATAATGTGCGTAGCTTCCGTATTCGCGTTTCCTATGAAGAACGTGCTCCGCTCGGCCTTCGATCCCGTCCCCCGACCGCTCTCCCCGGGTACCCAGCTGCTCGTGGTGGGTGTTCTCGTGGTGGGGATCGCGATTTCACTGGTCGAGTACCTCGAGACCTCCAAACCCGCACCGCTGGCCCAGGAGCCCTCGCGCGATGCGGCCCCGCTCGAGGTTCGAACGGGCAGCCGCACGCCGACCGAGCACGCCAACAGGCCGCGCGGCCTGGTGCGCGCCAACGTGCGCGGCGTCACGCCGGCCGCGACGTCGTCCGGCAGCACGCCCGGGCAGGCCGTCCCGGGCATCGGCATCGAGCCGAGCTCCGCTGGCGCGGCGCCGATGACGCTGCAGCCCGACGGGGACGGCTGAGCGACTCGTGGCGCCCGGCCGCACGCCACCGCCGCCGCCGCGCGGAAAGCCTGCGCTCAAGCTGCAGACGACCACGCTCTGGTACTACCCGTCGCAGCAGTACTCGCAGGTGCCGATGGGCACGCCGGCCTATCCCGGGGCGACGCCGGCCTACGTGATCTGGAACCTGCTCGAGCGCTACACCCGCCCGGGCGACCTGGTGGTCGATCCCTTCTGCGGCGGCGGCACCACGATCGACGTCGCGCGCAGCCTCGAGCGCCGCGCACTGGGCTACGACCTGCAGCCGCAGCGCCCGGACATCTTCCGCGCCGACGCGCGCAAGCTCCCGCTCGAGGATGGCAAGGCGGACTTCGTCTTCATGGACCCGCCCTACTCGACGCACCTCGACTACTCGCAGGAGGAGGACTGCATCGGCGAGCTCGACGCCTTCGGCGGCGGCTACTTCGAGGCCATGGAGTCGGTCTTCGCCGAGACCGCGCGCGTGCTGCGCGACCGGCGCTATCTGGCGGTCTACTGCAGCGACAGCTTCAAGAAGAAGCGCGGCTTCGTGGGCATCGGCGCGACCTTCTACGGCCTGCTCGCCAAGCGCTTCCGGCCCGTGGACCACGTCGCCGTCGTGCGCGGAAACCGCAAGCTCGAGCAGCCGAACTTCCACAAGGCCGCCGCCGAGGGCAACTTCTTCCTGCGCGGCTTCAACCACCTGCTGGTGTTCAAGAAGGAGCGCGCCTGAGCCCGTGCCGCGCGCGCTGTTCGAGCTGCCGACCGTCGAGCTCGCGCGCGCGCTGATCGGCTGCGTGCTCGTGCACGAGACACGCGCAGGGCGCGTCGCCGGCCGCATCGTCGAGACCGAGGCCTACCTGCGCGGCGATCCCGCCTCGCACGCCTTTCGCGGGCGCACGCCGCGCAACGCCGTGATGTTCGGGCCGCCGGGCAGGGCCTACGTGTACCTCGTCTACGGGATGCACCTGTGCTTCAACGTGACGAGCGCGCCCGAGGGCATCGCCGAGGCCGTGCTCGTGCGCGCACTCGAGCCGCTCGAGGGGCTCGAGCACATGCGCCGCCGGCGCGGCGTGCAGGCCGCGCGCGATCTGTGCCGCGGGCCCGGGCGCCTGACCCAGGCGCTCGGGATCACGCGCGCGCAGGACGGGGCGGACCTGCGCCGGGGCGCGCTGCGCATCGAGACTGGCAAGGCGCCGGGCCGGATCGTCGCCGGCCCGCGCGTGGGCATCTCGGTCGCGACGCGGCGCGCGCTGCGCTTCTTCGTCGCGGACTCGTGCTGGGTCAGTGCGGCTTCTCGTCCGCGCGTTTCTCGTCCGCCGGCTTCGAGTCCGCCGGCTTCTCGTCCGCGGGCTTCTGGCCCTCGGCCGGCGGCGGGCCTTCGCCCGCGGGCGGCGCGGGCGGCGGCGTCTTTGCCTTGAGCATGTCCTTCAGGTGCTTGGTGAAGTTGGCCTTGTTGTAGGCCGGGATCTGGTAGACCCACTTCGAGAGCCGCGCCTGGAGCTCGCTCGCTTCCTTCTGCACGTCCTCGGGCTTCTTCGCCGTCGCATCCGGCTGTTCGGGCGGCTTGCTGCCGTCCGCACCGGCCTCGGGCGCCGGCGGCGGCGTCGGACCGACCTGCGTGGGAGCTTCGTAGGCCGCCTCGAAGCGCGCGAAGCACTTCTCGCCGTCCTCCTTCACGTGCACGGTGATCTTCAACCCGTCGAAGGTGCGGAACTCGCTCGTCGGCCCGGCGCCCTGCGTGAAGTCGACCTTGTCGGCCGGCAGCACGTCCTCGAGGTTCAGGTACTCGAGCGCGGAAGCCAGCGAGCCGGCGACGCTCGGATAGGAGAGCTCCTGGCCCTCGGGGATGCCGGAGAGCTCGAAGTTCGTCTCCTTGGCCGTGGCGCGCTCGACGTGCACGACCTCGCCGTCGGCGTGGCGTACCTCGACCGAGCGCACGCGGTCGCGCTTGATCTCGACGACCTGCTTCTTGAGCCAGTCCGTGGGCTTCTCCTTGAGTTCAGGGCTGCCCTTGGCCAGCCAGGACTGCTTCTCGCCGGCGCGGCGCACGTAGGTGTTGCCCGAGGGCATGCCGCCCTTGCCTTCGCTCGGCTTGCCGACCAGCAGCTTGGCCAGCTCCTTGCCGGACTTGTCCTTGAGCGTCACGAGCGTCGCGGTCGAGCCCTCGGCCTCGGGATCCTGCACACCCAGCTTGGCGTAGCGCGCGGGATCGTCGGTCTTCGCTTCGAGCGGGGACATCTGCGCCAGCGCGATCAGCGTCTGCTTCACGGCGTCGGAGTCGACCGGGTAGCCGTCCTTCTCCGCCAGTCCCCAGCTGCCCGATTCCGTGCGCGCGAGTGTGGCGCTGCCGTCCTTGCGCTGCAGCGTGATGCTGGTGACTTCGTTGACCGTCTTCAGCAGCCCCGGCAGGAGCTCGCCCTGCGAGTTGCGCGGGGCCACCGCGGAGTCGTCGTGCGAGAGCTTGAGGGCCGCGAAGCCGCCGACGACCAGCGTGGCCGCGAAGAGGATGGTGAGCGTCTTCTGTTTCATGGCATCAGCCTCCCTTGGGCTTGGGTCGCAGCGCAGCCACGCCGAAGGCGGCCAGCACGACCAGCAGCGGGACGAGGAAGGTGTTCATCAGCTTGAGGCGCGTGCCCAGCGACTCGATCTCCTGGTTGCGCTCGTGCTTGACCTGGCGCAGCTCCCGGCTCGTCGCGACTTGCTGCTCGCGGAAGTCCTCGATCTTCTTGCGCTGCTCGTCGGTCAGGATCGGGCCGCCGTCGCCGCCGCCCTTCTGCAGCGCTCCGAGCTGCGTCTTGAGGTCCTTGAGCTGCTGCTCGAGCTCGTTCTCCTTGGCCAGGAAGCGCTTGTCGGCCTCGCGCCGGATCTCGTTGACCTTGTCGAAGGGCCGCTGCGAGTTGCCGCGGCCACGCAGGCTGATCAGGTCGTCGTTGCCGGAGAGGTTCTCCAGCGCGTTGAGCACGAAGTCGTTGTTGTTCGCTTTCGGCGTGGCGATCTTCTGCCCGAAGAAGTTCTGCGTGCGCGTCCACCAGCGGTCGGCCAGCATGTCCGCGTCGGCCACCACGATCACGTTGATCGGGCCCTTGGATTCCTTGAGTCCGTCCGCCGGCGCGCTGTCCTTGGGCGGCTGGCCGTCCGCGGCCGGTTCGGCCTTGGGCTGACCCTCGGGGTAGGCGCTCTTGGCTGGCCCGTGCACGCGCGCGGCGAGCATCAGCTTCTCGCCGCCGGAGACGAAGCTCTCGTAGAGCTTCTTCGGATCGTCGCCGAACTGGATCGCGCTCTTGGCGACCTTCATCGAGTTCTTGGTGGTCTGGATCAGCGGCGTGATCGTCGTTCCGGCGTCGGCCTTCTTGGTCAGGATGCCGGCGGTCGCCAGCCTGAGGTACTTGAGCTGCGAGGTGATCGGCTCGCTCTTGTCGAGCGTGTCCTCGTCGCTGGAGAGGCCCAGCCAGACGGTGTAGACGATGTCGCCGCCCTGCGGCAGGCGCACGCGCAGGCCGCTGTCCTTGTCGCCCGCGACGTCCTCCTTGGAGAAGTCCAGGCCCCAGGCGCCGAGCAGCGGCCCGAGATCCGAGCTCTTGTCGGCCATCACGCCCGCCAGCGGATTGCTGGGGTCGTTGCGCACCTCCTGCGCGATGCAGTTGGGGTCGACGAACACGACCGCCTTGCCGCCCGCGAGCACGTACTGGTCGATGGCGTAGAGCGTGCGCGGCGAGAGGCCTTGCGGGTGCACGACCATCAGGACGTCGATGCCGTCCTCGACCTTCTCGATCGAATCGGGGATCGTGCGCACCTCGAAGCGCTCGCGGATCTGGTCCAGCATGAACCAGGCGCCGGCGTCGGCATCGGGGTTCTGGAAGCGCGCCATCGGGTTGCCTTCCATGGGCAGCTTGGAGAGCAGGCCGACGACCTTCTTCTTGGGGTGCGCGAGGTTGTAGACCAGACGCGTCAGGTCGTACTCGAGCAGCGACTCGCGCTCCTGGCGGATGAAGGGCAGGCTCTCCTTCTCGTCGGTGGTGTTGCGTGCCCACCAGGCCGAAGTAGAGCGTCTCGCCGGCCGCGTTCATCGGCACGCCCTGCAGCCCGGCGTCGACTGCCTGCTCCTCTTCCTGCGAGTAGGGCTCGGGGTCGAGCACCTCGAGCTTGAGCTTGCCGCCGGAGTGCGCCACGTACTCCTCGATCAGCTCCTGCACGCGCTGCGCGAAAGCCAGGAGCGGCGTCAGGTCCTTGGCGAGCTTCTTGGAGAAGAAGAAGCGCAGCGTGACCGGCTCGGGCAGGTCGCGCAGGATGTTGCGGCTGCCCTGCGAGAGCGTGTAGAGCTGCTCCTGGGTCAGGTCCAGGCGCGCCGAGCGGAAGAGCGGGCGGCTGAGCGTGTTGAAGGCCACGAACAGCAGCAGCGCCAGCAGCAGGCCGACGGCCGAGAACAGTTGCTTCGATTTCATGGGCTGCACCTCAGTCGGCCTTCTTGGTGTCGACGATCACCGCGTTGGCGAACAGGCCACGAGGATCAGCGAGGCGAAGAAGAGGAAGTCGCGCGCGTCGATCACGCCGCGCGTGATCGCGTCCCAGTGCGAGAGGAAGCTGAAGTCGCTGATCGTCGACGCCACCGCGGGCGAGAGCACGCCGTTCAGGAAGGCGCGCACCGGCGGGAAGCCGATCAGCATGAAAGCGAGGCAGCCGCCGAGGCCGAGGATGAAGGCGATCACCTGGTTCTTCGAAACGGCCGACACTGCGGCGCCGATCGCCAGGAAGCCGCCGGCCATCAGGAAGCTGCCGACGTAGCTCGCGACGATCACGCCGTTGTCCGGCTTGCCGAGGTAGTTGACCGTGATCCAGATCGGGAAGGTGAGCAGCAGGGCGATGCCGTGAAGGCCCAGGCGGCCAGGAACTTGCCGAAGCACGAGTCTCGCCGAGCGTCAGCGGCAGCGTCATCAGCAGTTCGATCGTGCCCTGCTTGCGCTCCTCGGCCCACAGGCGCATCGAGATGGCCGGGATCAGGAACAGGTACAGCCAGGGATGGAAGGTGAAGAAGGGCTGCAGGTCGGCCTGCTCGCTCTCGTAGAAGCTGCCGAGATAGAAGGTAAAGACTCCCGAGAGGATCAGGAAGATGACGATGAACGACGTAGCGCGACGGGCGTCGCGAAGTAGCCGCCCAGCTCGCGCTTGAAGATGATGCAGTCGTGTCTGCGCACGGCGTCGTTGCTCCTCGGGCTTCAGGCTGACTCGGCGCTTTCTGCCGGCCCGTCGCCGGTGGTGATGCGCCGGAACACGTCGTCGAGCGGCCCGCGCTCGGCGAGCTCCGCCGGCGTGCCGTCGAAGAGCACCTTGCCGCGCGCGATGATGATCGCGCGCGTGCACACGGCCTCGACCTCCTCGAGGATGTGCGTCGAGAGCACGATGGCCTTGTTCTTGGCCATGTGCTGGATCAAGCGTGCGCACCTCGTGCTTCTGGTTGGGATCGAGACCGTCGGTCGGCTCGTCGAGGATCAGCACCTCGGGATCGTGCAGGATCGCCTGCGCCAGTCCGACGCGGCGCTTGAAGCCCTTGGACAGCGTCTCGATGCGCTGGTGCAGCACGCTTCTCGAGGTGCACCAGGTCGACCACCTCCTTGATGCGCTGCGCGCGGGTCGCGGCGCCGGGCAGGCCGCGCACCTCGGCGATGAACTCGAGGAAGCCGGCCGGCGTCATGTCGGGATAGGCCGGCGCGCCCTCGGGCAGGTAGCCGAGCTTGCGCTTGGCGCGCCAGCGGGTCCGTCCTGGATGTCGTGGCCGCAGATGACCGCGGTCCCCGAGCTCGGGGTGAGGAAGCCCGTCGACCATCTTCATGGTGGTCGACTTGCCCGCGCCGTTGGGGCCGAGGAAGCCCGAGCACCTCGCCGCGGTCGACGCGGAAGCTGATGCCGTCGACCGCCTTGAGCGGGCCGAAGTGCTTGGTCAGGTTTCGAATCTCGATCATGAGCTGGGACTCCGCGATGGGCACCGGGCGCGACGCGCGCGCGCCGGAGGGAGGGGTACGCGCCGGCCTCTCCGGGCGCGAATGGGGGGCCACTAGTTAACCCGCGCCCCCCCCGCAGGCAAGCTTCGGGGTGTTCGGGCGCGGCTTCTCCTGCGCTACGTCGTGCGGGTGGGCGTTGTTGGCGCCGCGCTGGCGCTGGCGTGGGCGGGCGGCGACCCTGTATAGAGGCCCACCCTCCTTGGACACCGCGCCCCTCCCGATCGCTCTGCTCCTGCTGGCCGTCAGCCTCGCCGGAGCGCTCCTGCCGCTCTTCCGGCGCTGGTCGGAGCGCGGGCTGCACCTGTTCGTGGCCGTCGCGGCGGGGATCTTCCTCGGGACGATCTTCCTGCACCTCTTGCCCGAGCTGTCGGGCGTCGAGCTGGCGGGCCAGGGCGAGGGCCATGCCGCGCTCCCGGCGGCGACACTCGGTCCCTGGGTCGCGGCGCTGGTCGGGCTGCTCTTGCTCTTCGTCCTCGAGCGCGTCTGGCTGCGTGCGCTGGCCGAGCGCTCGGAGCAGAACGTGCACACCGGCCTGTGGCTCGCGACCTACCTCGGCCTCAGCCTGCACTCGCTGACCGCCGGCGTGGCGCTGACGGCGATCCTGCACAACGAGGCCGCGCAGACGCAGTTCCTGCTCTCGTACCTCGTGCACAAGGCCAGCGAGAGCTTCTCGCTCGCCACGGTGATGCGCCTGGCGCACATGCGCACCGGCCCGGCGCTGGCGCTCCTGTTCCTGTTCGCGGCGATCGAGCCGCTGGCGCTGCTCGGCGGGAGCCAGGTCTTCGAGCACCACCCGAACATCGACGGGCTCCTGACCGGCTTCGCCTGCGGCACGTTCCTGTACGTCGCCGTCTGCGACCTCCTGCCCGAGGTCTTCCACGGCACCGAGCGCCCGCGGCTCAAGCTCGCGGCCGTCGTGCTGGGCGTGCTCTCGACGGCCTTCACCGCCGAGCGCGGCGCACAGTTCGTCGCGTTCCTCGAGCGCGTGGGCGGCGAGCTTTGGCGCATCCTGGTCGACATGGCGCCCTTCCTGCTGGTCGGCTTCCTGCTGGCCGGCCTGTTGCGGCGCTTCCTGCGCAGCGAGCGCTGGGTGCGCCTGCTCTCCGGCGACGATTTCGGCTCGGTAGGCCGCGCGGCGCTGATCGGCGCGCCGCTGCCGCTGTGCTCCTGCGCGGTCGTGCCGCTGGCGGTCGAGATGCAGCGCGGCGGCGCAAGCAAGGGTGCCACCGCGGCCTTCCTGATCGCCACACCCGAGACGGGCGTCGACTCGGTCAGCGTCTCGTGGGCGCTGCTCGACCCGCTGCTGACGATCGCGCGGCCGGTGGGGGCGGTGCTCTCCGCGCTCTTCAGCGGCAGCCTGGTCAACCTCCTCGTGCGGCGCGGCTGGGACCGCGAGAGTGCGCCGCCGCCTGCCGCGCCGGCGGCGCAGCCGGATTGCTGCGCCCACGAGGCCGAGCACGCGGCGACGCCGCCCGCGGCGGTCAGCTGGCCGCGCGCCGCGCTGAGCTACGGCTTCGTCGAGATGCTCGACGACCTCGCGCCCTCGCTCGTGCTCGGCCTCGCGCTCAGCGCGGCGATCAGCGTGCTCCTGCCCGCGGATGCGCTCGACCCCGCCTGGCGCGGCGGTCTCTTGGGAATGCTGCTGATGCTCGTGATCGGGATCCCGGTCTACGTCTGCGCCTCGGCCTCGACGCCCATCGCGGCCAGCCTGATCCACAAGGGCTTCAGCCCCGGCGCTGCGCTGGTCTTCCTGCTCGTCGGTCCGGCGACGAACCTCGGATCGCTGTTCGTGCTCTCGCGCGAGCTCGGCCGGCGCGCGGTGCTGACGATGCTCGCCGGGCTCTCGCTCGCGGCCCTGGCGCTCGGCGCGCTGGTCGACTGGCTCTACCTCGCGCTCGCCATCGCGCCTTCGGCGCGCCTGGGCGAGCACGCGCACGAGGTGCCTTCGGGGATCGCCACGGCCTGTGCCGTGCTGCTGGTGCTGCTGCTCGGCGCCTCGCTGCTGCGTTCGTGGGTGTTGCGACCGCTGGCGCGGCGCACGCGCCTCTCGGGACAGCCGGCCTAGACACCCGTCGCGCGGGCGCGAAGACGTCGCTATCCTCCCCCGACCCCAGAGCCCGAGGAGGAGCTCCGCGCATGTCCGTCACGTCCCCGAACGTTGGTCCCGGCAAGGTCGTCCGCATCCACTACGTGCTGCGCGGCGAGACGGGCGAAGTGCTCGACTCGAGCGACGCGAGCGAGCCGCTCGAGTACCTGCACGGCGCGAACAACATCGTTCCGGGCCTCGAAGCAGGCCTCCTGGGTGCGAGCGCCGGCCAGAAGCTGCGCGTCAAGGTCCCGCCCGAGGGCGGCTACGGCCCGCGCGCGCCGGATGCGGTGCACGCCTTCCCGCGCGACGCGTTCCCGCCGGGCATGGACGTCGAGCCCGGCATGTCGCTGCAGGCCGAGGGCGAGGACGGCCAGTCGCTGCCGGTCTGGGTGTTGAGCGTCGAAACCGAGCGCGTGATGGTGGACTTCAACCACCCGCTCGCCGGACAGACGCTCGACTTCGAGGTGACCGTCGAATCGCTGCGCGATGCGACCAGCGAGGAAAAGGCGCACGGCCATCCGCACGGGCCGGGCGGGCATCATCACTGAGCGACGCGTCCTCGGGCTCCCGCAGCAGCACTGGATTCGCGAGCTGGACGTGGCCCGCCCCGGGCACGGGTCCTCGGGTAGCCAGAATTGCCATCTGCAAGTAGGCTGGTGATGGCGCCGTACCTTCGACGCCCGCTTTCCCGGCACCCAGGCGATCTCCCGACGCCATGCGACGCTCCCCCTCCCTCGCTGCCCCGCTCCTCTTCGCGGCCTTGGCCGTGTGGGGCGGTCTGCATGCGCTGGTCGGCTGTTCGCAGGTGGAGGCCCGACCCCGGCGCCCGAACATCATCCTCGTCAGCGTCGACTGCCTCAGGGCCGACCACCTTTCGTGCTACGGCTGCAAGCGACAGACCTCGCCCGCGATCGACGCGCTCGCGGCGGGAGGCCTGCGCTTCGAGCGCGCGATCTCCTCGTCCGGGTGGACGCTGCCCTCGCACCTCTCGATGCTCACCGGCCTGCGCGTGAGCACGCACGGTGTCGACGACGACCGCGAATGGAAGCGCGTCGACGAGAGCGGCCGGCCGATCCCGGTTCCGTTCCGCGGGGTCTTCGTGTCGGAGATGCTGCGCGACGCGGGCTACGCGACGGCGGGCTTCTTCACGACGCCGTACCTCGAGCGCAACTTCGGATTCGGCCCGGGATTCGACGTCTGGGAACGATGGGGCCAGACGTTCTTCTCGGATCCGATCGTCGGCCCCCTGTACCGGAAGATCCGAGAAGCGGGCGATGCGCACGCGTTCCAGGAACTGCGCAAGAAGTACCCGGAGCTGTTCGACAGCACGCGGCCATCCTCGCCCGAAACGATCGATCGAGCGCTCGGCTGGCTGGACGACACACGCAAGGCTGCGCCGGCGAAACCCTTCTTCCTCTTCCTGCACCTGTGGGACGCGCACGATCCCTACGCACCGCCCGCGCCCTACGACACGCTGTTCACTGGCGCTGCGGGCAACGCGGCCGCCGCTCCCGCGCCGGATGGCCCGCAGTCGTCGCTGGAGAGATCCAAGGCGCTCTACGACGGCGAGATCCGCGGCATCGACGCGCAGCTCGCGCGTCTCTTCCGACACCTCGACGAGCTCGGGATCCGGCGCGACACGCTGATCGTCCTGACCGGGGATCACGGCGAGGAGTTCGGTGAGCACGGATGCACGCAACATCGCTGCCAGCTGTACCTCGAAGACGTCCACGTCCCGCTGATCGTCTCCTGGCCCGCCGGGATCCAATCCGCGCGCGTCAGCGCGGAGAACGCGAGCCATGTCGACATCGTGCCGACGATCTGCGCCGCAGCCGGACTGCCTCCACCCGCGGCGACCTCCGGCCAATCGCTGCTCGAGCTGGCGCGCAGGCAGGCATCCAAGCCGCGGCTGGTCATCTCGGAACTCGCGGTGTTCGACGGCGGTCCCGTTCCCGAGCGCCATCTGACGATCCTGCAGGGCGAAGAGCTGCGCGTCCTGCGCTGCCGGGGCAAGGCCCGCTGGCAGGGTGTGCGCTTCGACCTCGCTCTGAATCCGCAAGGCGCGGGGCCCGGCGAGCCTATCGATCTCGAGGGCAGCGAAGCGAAGAGGCTCGACCTCGACCTCGAGCGCCTGCGCTCGGAGATGAACGGGAAGCGCGCCGCACTCCCCGAGCGAGTGGACCTGGCGGGAGCCGCGGCCCCAGGCGATTCCGAGGAGCTGCGGTCGCTCGGCTATGCCGGCAGCGACGAGCCGATCGTGCACCGGGCAGGCACGGAGCGCCTGTTCCTCGATGGCGGCGTCTGGCCGGACAAGTGAGCGGCCCGCGCGTGCAGTTCGGGTTCCGGCTCAGAACTCGCAGTGCAAGAGCTCGCAGGCGATCGCGCCGTTCTGCACTGCGCGCACGCGCTGCGCCTTCAGGCCAAGCGCCTGCGTGAGCTTCGGATTGCCCGAGAGCAGCGTCGCGTGCCAGCCGCCGCAGCGCTCCTTGAGGCGCGCTCCATAGCGCGCGAAGAGCCCCTCGAGTTCGCGTTCGTCGCCGATGCGCTCGCCGTAGGGCGGGTTGCTCGCGAGCCAGGCGTTCCAGCCGCGCTTGTACTCGTACGTCTCGGCGCGACCGCGCTCGAGTTCGATCTTGTCCGCGACGCCGGCGGCATCGAGGTTCGTGCGCGCACCCTCGAGCGTGTCCGCGTCCAGGTCGATGCCGCGCAGGATCAGCTTCTTCGTGCGCTGCTCGCTCTTCCTCGCGTCGGCGCGCATGCGCGCTGAGAGCGCCGGCTCCCATTCCTTCCAGCGTTCGAAGGCGAAGCGCTCGCGCAACGAACCCGGAGCGATGCCGAGTGCGAGCCACGCGGCCTCGACCAGGATCGTCCCCGAGCCGCACATCGGATCGACGAGCGGCGAGCGCTGGTCCCAGCCCGAATCGAGCACGAGCGCGGCCGCGAGCGTCTCCGCCAGCGGCGCGCGGCCCTGGTAGCGCCGCCAGCCGCGCTTGTGCAGCGACTCGCCGCTCGTGTCGACGAGCAGCGAGCAGCGGTCGCGGAAGAGGTGCACGTGCACGCCGAGGTCGGGCGCATCCTTGTCGACGCTGGGCCGCTTGCCGGTCTTCTCGCGGAACTGGTCGCAGATCGCGTCCTTGACGCGCTGCTCGACGAAGAGCGTGTGGTCGAGCACCGACTCGTTGCTGTGCGCGGCGACGACGAGCTTCCCCTCGGGCTCGAGGAAGCGCGACCAGTCGATTGTCGACGCGCCGCGGAAGAGCTCGTCGGCGGCCGCGGCCTGGAAGCGCGTGAGGCGCATCAGCACGCGCACGGCCGTGCGCAACCACAGGTTGGCGCGCGCCGCGTCGGCCAGCGTGCCCTCGAAGTACACGCCGCCCGTCTGCTGCTCGAGCTTGGGGAGCTTCTGCGCGCGCGCCTCGGCCATGAGCAGCGGCTCGAGACCTGGCGCGCAGGTCGCGAAGAAGCTCTCGCGCGCGGCGCTCACACGCCCATCACGTGGAAGCCGGCGTCGACGTAGATCACGCTGCCGGTGATGCCGCGCGAGAGCTCGCTGGCCAGGAACATGCAGGCGTCGCCGACCTCGTCGGCAGTCACGTTGCGCCGCAGCGGGGCCTTCTGCGCGATGTGGTCGAGGATGTCGGTGAAGCCCGCGACGCCCGAGGCCGAGAGCGTGCGGATCGGGCCGGCGCTGATGGCGTTGACGCGGATGCCGCGCGGGCCGAGGTCGTGCGCGAGGTAGCGCACGCTGGCCTCGAGCGCCGCCTTGGCGATGCCCATCACGTTGTAGTTGGGCACGACGCGCTCGCCGCCGATGTAGCTGAGCGTGATGATCGAGCCCGGCCGGCCCTCCATCAGCGGCAGCACGCGGCGCACGATCGCGGTCAGCGAGTAGGCCGAGACTTCGTGCGCGATCATGTAGCCCTCGCGCGAGGTGTTGAAGAAGTCGCCCTGCAGCTCCTCGCGCTTGGCGAAGGCGACTCCGTGCACGACGCAGTCGAGCGTGCCGAACTGCTGCTTGAGCACCTCGACCACCTTGTCGATCGTCTCGGGCTGCGTCACGTCGCAGGGCAGCACGAGCGAGTTCGGCACGTCGGCGGCGAGTTCGCGCACGCCGCGCTCCATGCGTTCGCCCATGTAGGTGAAGCACAGGCGCATGCCCTCGCGTTGCATGGCCTGCGCGCAGGCCCAGGCGATCGAGCGCTTGTTGGCGACACCCAGGATAAGTCCGGTCCGGCCTTCGAGGTGGAGTTCCAAGAGTGCGCGGATCCTAGCGAGCACGCGCATCCGATCCCATGGGCGTCGCCCGGGCGAAAGCGGGGAATTGGACGCCTCCCAGTGGCGCGCGCGCGCCGGACCGTGCGGCAGCACGGGTTCGCGATTGCGCTGCAAGCCGCGTTCTCTCAAGGGATTGGACCCCGGCAACGCGGTTGCGAACCAGCCGCGGAGCCTCCCTGGGGGCCTGCTCGGATCCCCGCGTCGCGAGTAGACTCGGACGCGCGAGCAGCACCCGCTTCCACAGGTGCGTGCGCGCAGGAAGAGAAGCCGCTCGATGGAGAACATGGCCAGCCCCCCGGCCTGTCCGGGACCTCCCCGAATCGAACTCGCTCCCAGCGGGCGCGCCCTGCTCCAGGGCCGCAGCCCGAAGGAGATCCTGAGCCGCATCGTCAGCGGCGATCCGCTGCGTCTGCGCGCGCGCGCGGGCCGACGGCTCGAGGAGCAGGCGCTGTTCCTCGACGCCGACCGCGTGTACCTGCGCGCGCTGGCGTTGACCTCGCGCGCCGCCCCGCGCTACCGCGGCCAGCCGGAGACCGAAGAGTGGCTCGCCGCACGCGTCGACGAGGCGATCGCGGAGCTGCTCGAGGAGGGCGACGATGCGGCTCGCGCTCCGGGTGCGTTCGAGAGCCTGGCCAAGCCGCTCGGGCTCGATCCGCGCGCGATGCTGCGCGCCTGCGCGCGCTTCCACCGGCTGCCGCTCGCCGACCGGCGCTCCTTTTTCGAGCTCGTGCTGCACGCGCGCTCCCTCGACGAGCTCGCGCGCGCGAGCGGCGAGAGCGCGACCGAGATCGCGCGCCGCGCACGCCGCGGACTGGATGCCCTGCTGGCGGCCGACGACATCCAAGGAACACAGCCATGATCCACGACACCCCCTGCGCACCTCCTGCACGTTGCTGGTCCCCCGAAATCCTGGAACAGGAGCTCGGCCGCGTGCACGCGCGCGAGTTCGCGCGTCTCCTGTGCCGGGCGGCACTGCTGCGCCAGGCGCCGCGGCCGAGGCGCGCGCGCGTGCTGCGCACGCTCGGGCTCGAGGACGATCCCGTGCGCTGGCTGCGCGATGCGCAGCGTGCGCGCGCCCTGGCCGAGATCGACGGCTACGAACCGCCGGGCCTGCTGCGCCACGCGCTGGCGCACTCGCCAGTGGATTGGGCGCCGGCCGCGCGCCTGCTGCGCGCGGCGCTCGCGCTCGATGCCTCGGAGGCCACGCGTTGGCACGCCGCAGCGTTCGAGTGGTCCGCGAACGGCAGCCAGGCTCGCGCGGGCCTCGCGGAGCTGGCCCGAAATGCCACGCGCGCAGCCTGGCGCGAGCGTGCGCAATTCCTGCTCGAGCAGGCGGAGCAGGCGCCATGGTGAAGATCGGCGACGCGCTCGAACTGCTGCTCCCTGGAGCCGACCCGCTGCTGGCGCGGCGCGCGCGCGACACGGTGCAGTTCCTGCGGCTGCTCGCCGCCGATGCGCGCGGCGAGCCGGCCAGCCGCGTGGGCGTGGACTTCGAGCGTGCGCGCGGCGAGCTGGAGGGCGGCTCGCGGCGCGACTTGCGCGCCGCGCTGGTCGAGCTCCTGCGCCAGCACCTGGCCCAGGCGCTGGGACCCGACTCCTTCGCCTGGTTCGGCGCGCCGCGCACCGAACTGCAGGCCAGCTGGACGCTGGTGATCGAGGCGCGTGCGGAATGCGCCTGGCTGCCCGCGCTGCCTGCGCCGGGCGAGCCCGCCTGCGCCGTCGCCGCACGCGTGCTCGAAGCCGCGGAACGCCTGGACGTCGGGCACGCGGAGTGGGAGCTGTGGCGCGCGCGACTGCTGCGCGTGCGCTCCGGCCCGCGCGCCGCGGAAGCAGAGTTCCGCCGCGGGCTCGCGTCCAGCCTGGCGGAGACGGCGCCGCCTGCCGCGCTGCTCGTGCCCTGGTTGACGAGCCTGTGCGAATGCCTGCTCGACCGCGGGGCCGCGCGCGAGGCGCGCGCGCTGCTGCTCGAGCAGCGCGACCGCGTCGCTTCCGATGCGCGACTGTGCCAGCTCCTGGGCTGGAGCAAGCTCCTGCTCGGCGATGCGGCTGGCGCGCGCGCACTGCTCGGCGGCCGGCGCGCGCCCGACGCGCCGCTGCCCGGTGCGCTGCACGCGCTGCGCGCGCAGGTCCCCGAGTGGCTGCCGCTCCTGCCGCAGCGCTTCGTCGATGGAACGGGTGTCTCCGCCGGCGCGGCGCCCTGTGGCGAGCGCGCGGAGCTCGGGGCCAGCGTCTGCGTGCTCTTCGAACTCGGCTCGAGCGCGGAGCTCTCCGCCGCCCGTGTCGACGTCGCACCCGGATTGCGGGCGGCGCTGGACGGCTGGCTGGCGAGTCAGCGCTTCGCGCCCCAGGAGCCGGACTCGCTGCAGCAACGCCTGGTGCTCGAGCAACGCACGCTGGTCGAGCACCAGCTGGGCGAGCGGGCGCTGCCCGAGGCGCTGGGACGCGAGCAGACGCTCGCGCTGGCCCTCGTGCCGCTCGCAGCGCCGGGCGGGAACCTCGTCGGCTGGCTGCACCTGGAGTTCGAGCACCATCTCGTGCCGCGCGAGGAATGCCTGGCCGCCTGGGCGCGCGCGGCCGCTGCGCGCCGTCCGCGCAGCGTGGAGCCGGAGTGCGCCCGCACGAGCCCGCGCCTGCGCCCCGAGGACGCCGCGCTCTTCGGCACGCTGGTCGAGCAGCTCGGATTGCGCGCCGCACAGCGGCGCTGGTGGGGGTTCCGTGTGCACGGAGGTCGTCCGCAACTCGCGGCCGAGGGCGGGGAGCCGCTCGTGCCTGCCTCCGACGGGCCCGCCGGACAGGCGCTGCTCGGCCGCGTCGTGCTCGCGGGAGGCCACCTGCACTTCAGCGCGCCCGATCCCGGGCTGGCGCTGCGTTCGAGCTCCCAGTCCGGGCTCGCGCTCGCATTGCGTTGCTGCGGACACGTCGCCGGCATCCTGGTCGTCGAGTCGCTGCGCCGCAGCGACGTGCCCTGGCCGGGACTCGAGGAACACGAGGCGCTGCTCGCGACGGCGGCGCTGCGCTTGCGCCTGGAAGCCTTCCGGGAGCTGCAGCGCGAGCGGCTGGGCGCCGAGGTCTGGTTCGACGTCGAATCGCCGGACTTCCGCGCCTTCTCTGCGCGCCTCCTGCGCGTGGCCGAGAGTGATTGCAGCGTGCTCTTCGCAGGACCGGTCGACTGCGGCAAGAGCACGCTCGCGCGCTGGCTGCACCACGAGAGCTCCCGCGCTTCGACCGAGATCCTCGAACTGGGCCCGGCCGCGCTCGCTTCGGACTCGGCCTGGCGTGCGACGCTGGCTCGCGCGCGTTGCTCCACGCTGCTGCTCGAGGACTTCGAGCGGCTGGAGCCCGCGGCGCAGGAGCGGCTCTTGCGCTGGCTCGAGGCGCGGCGCGCTTCGTCCGAGTCGGCCAGCGCACCGCGGCTGATCGCGACCACGACGGTTGCGGAGAGCCGCGCGTCCGGGCCACTCGCACGCCATCTCGACCCGATCCGCTTCGACGTCCCCGCGCTGCGCGCGCGGCGCTCCGAGATCGTGCCGCTCGCGAACTGCCTGCTCGAACGCATCGCGCGCGAGGAGGGGCTGCGTGTGCCCATGCTCGAGGACGATGCCTTGGCGCTGCTCTGGCGGCAGCCCTGGGAGGGCAGCCTGGGCGAGCTCGAGGGCACGCTGCGCCGCGCACTGCTCTTCGCACCGGGCGCCATACTCAGCTGCGCGACGCTCGAGCAGCTCGCTGCCCGGTTCGGCCGCAAGCTGGTGCGCCGCTTGCCGTCGCGTCATCCGTTGCGCTCGGATCTTGTCTCCGCCCTGCGCTCGACGCTGCTGGGAACTGGCCGGGTCAACAAGACCCGCGCGGCAACCTACCTCGGCTGGGACCCGGACACGCTCGTGGCGCGGCTGGAGGACCTGGGGATCGACCCAGCGCTGCCGCCGCACGAGAGCGCCTGGGACACGCAACCGCCGTCCGCGGCCGGGGAATCAGGTTCGTCGGTCGAGAGCCTCGCCGACGAGCACTGAGAAAAGGCAGGGCCGCCGGCAGTCTTCCATCGCCAGCGGCCCCAGAGAAACCCTCCGTGGGGAAGGTTCGGATCGGAGCCGGGGCCCCCCCGGGCTCGGACTCGTGATCCGTGAAGCCTCTCGGCTTCAGCCCCTTCATACGACGCAACTGCCGTTGTGTTGAACCCTTCTCCTGGAGAACTTTCGCGCACCGAGGTTCGGTCGCCCGCTAGCGGTTGTCAGAATCCGTCCCAGATGCCTCGACCCTTCTCCAGCGCCCGGAACACGGGTCTCGTCCTGCTGGTCGCAGCGTTTCTGGGCGCGCTTTTCACCAGCGATTCACGTGTTGCGGCAGTTCTGCTCACGCTCTCCGGGCTGGGCTGGATGGGCTGCGTGCGTGCATTCGCGACGAGCCGCCCCGGGCCGGGCTTGCTGTGGGCCGTTGCGCTGCTCCTGCGCCTGGCTGCGCTCATCCACGGTCCCGGATTCTCCGACGACGTGCAGCGCTACGCGTGGGAAGGGGAGGTGGTCCTCGACGGGAAGAGCCCGTACGCGTTCGCGCCCGCGGCCCCCGAGTTGGCGGCGCTGCGCGAGCGCTACCCAGATCTCGCTGCGCGCGTGAGTCATGCGGATGTTCCGGCTGTGTATCCTCCGCTCGCGCAAGCGTGCGGAATCGCAACAGCGGCGCTCGTGCATTCGACCGGCGCCACGCCCGGCCCGGCAAGCGTCTGGATCCTGCGCGTGATCTTCCTCGCAGCCGACCTCGGCGTGTTGCTCGTCCTGCTGCACTCGGGCAAGTCCGGGCGCGTCACCCCAACCGCTCCGCTGCTTTGGGGTTGGTGTCCGCTCGTGTGCCTGGAGTTCGCGGGCTCCGGCCATCTCGACAGCCTTGGCATCCTGTTCCTGCTGCTCGCGCTGCTCGCGGCGGACTCGGCGCGCAGGGTGGGCGCCGTCTGGATCGGACTCGGTGCTGCGGTCAAGTTCCTGCCGCTGTGCGTCCTGCCCTGGATCGGGAGAGGCCTCGCGCCAGGCCGACGCCTGCTCCTCGCCGCCAGCGCGCTCGCGCTGCTCGCGCTCTCCTTCGCGCCCTTCCTGCTGCTCGAGGGTGGAACGCAGGGGTTCGCTGCGGGTCTGCACGAGTACGGCGAGCGCTGGGAGTCGGCCAGCCTCGTCTACCGCTGGGTCGAGCCCTGGGTGCGCGAGCACTTCGGAGCGGGGCAGCGCTTCGAGGACACGCGCCACCTCGCGCGCGTGATCGTCGCTTGCGCCTGGCTCGTCCTCGCGGGCTGGGCGGTGTGGAGTCGGCGCGACGCATGGAGTGGCGCGGGTGCGGTGCTGGGCGCCTTCCTGGTCCTCAGTCCGACGCTGCATCCCTGGTACACCTTGTGGATGCTGCCCTTCCTCGCACGCCAGCCGAGCCTCGCCTGGAGCTGGCTGGCGGCCGGTGCAGCGCTCTTCTATTGGCCGCTCGGGGGCTGGCAGGCGCAGGGGCGCTGGGTCGAGCCCGGCTGGATCTGGTGGACGGTCGCGCCTGCGTTCGCCGTACTGTGGCTGCGCGAGCGAAGGGTGGCGGCACGCGCATGAAGCTCTCCGACTTCGACTACGAGCTGCCCGAGGAGCGCATCGCGCAGGTGCCGGCCGAACCGCGCGACTCCGCGCGGCTCCTCGTGCACCGCATCGCCGCGGACCAGAGCGAGCACCGGCGTGTGTGCGATCTGCCCGAACTGCTGAACCCCGGCGACCTGCTGGTGCTGAACGACACGCGAGTGCTGCCGGCGCGCCTGCTGGGCAAGCGCTCCAGCGGCGGCCAGCTCGAGCTGCTCCTGCTCGAGCCCTGCGCCGGGGGCTGGCGCGCGCTCGTGCGGCCCGGCAAGCGCATGCGCGAGGGCGAGCGCGTCGAACTCGAGCACGGGGCGCTCGCCGCGCGCCTCCTGCGGCGGCTGGAGGGGCCCGAGTGGGAGGTCGAGATCGAACGCGGCCCCTCGGGCGTCAGCGTCGAGGACCTGCTCGAGCGCCACGGGCGCATGCCGCTGCCGCCCTACATCCGGCGCGACCCCGAGGACGACGAGCTCGCCGCGCGCGACCGCGAGCGCTACCAGACCGTCTTCGCGCGCGAGCGCGGCGCGGTCGCGGCGCCGACGGCCGGGCTGCACTTCACGCCCGGGCTGCTCGCGGCGCTCGAGCAGCGCGGAATCCAGCGCACGCACGTGACGCTGCACGTGGGCCTGGGCACGTTCCAGCCCGTCAGCGTCGAGCGCATCGAGGAACACGTGATGCACTCCGAGCGCTTCGTGCTGCCCGAGGCGGCCGAGCGCGCGGTGCGCGCCGCGCGCGAGCGCGGCGGGCGGGTCGTGGCGGTCGGGACGACCAGCGTGCGCGTGCTCGAGAGCTGCGCCGTCGGCGGCGGCCTGGTGCGCGCGCAGAGCGGCGAGACGAGCATCTTCCTCAAGCCCGGCGACCGACTGCGCGCGACGGATGCGCTGTTGACGAACTTCCACCTGCCGCGCAGCACGCTGCTGATGCTGGTCAGCGCGATCGCCGGCCGCGAGCGCGTCCTGCGCCTGTACGCCGAGGCACTCGCGCGCGAGTACCGCTTCTTCAGCTACGGCGACGCGCTGCTGCTCTTGCCTTGAGCGTTCAGCCGTCCTCGGTCTCGAGCAGCGCGCGCAGTTCGCGCGCGGCGCGAGCGGGATCGGGGGCCGAGAGGATCGCGGAGCTCACGGCCGCGCGCCCGACGCGCGCGAGCTCCTGCACGTTCGAGCGCTCGATCCCGCCGATCGGGAAAAGCGGCAGCGGCGAGGCCTCGGCGGCCAGCCAGCAGCTCTCGCTGCCCAGGCCGCGAAGGTAGCCCTTGGTGGGCGTCGCGTGCACCGGGCCGAATCCGAGGTAGTCCACGGGCTGCTCGAGCGCCTCCCCGACCTGCTGCAGGCCGTGCGTCGAAAGCCCGATCAGCGCCTCGGGGCCAAGGAACTCGCGCGCGGCGGCGCAGGGCATGTCGTCCTGGCCCAGGTGCACGCCCGCCAGTCCCCGGGCCTGCAGCGCTCGCGCGACGTCCGCGCGGTCGTCCAGCATGAGCACGAAGGCCGGCGTGCGCGGCGTGCGCGCCAGGTCGAGGATGCGCAGGCCCCAATCCCAGCTCGCCCGCGCCGGCGCCGGGCTCGGGCCCAGCGCGCCAGCGGGCTTGATGCGCAGTTGCACGACGTCCACGAAGGGCAGCACGGCGGACAGCACCTCGAGCGGAGCGCGGGAGCCGCACAGCTCGGGCGTGAAGAGCAGCATCAGGCGTGCGCGCGCCAGGTGCGCGCGCGCATCGCTGCCGAGGAGCAGTGCCGAGGTGTTCATCGGGCGTTCATCTTGCGTCCGGGCACCTGCATCCCGCGAGGGGCTAGCCAGCCGGCGCCGGATGGGGGAGACTTGAGGTCTTCACCCGGACCCGAGCCCGGGCCGCATGCGGCCCCCAGACCTTCCTGTACCGATGCGCCGCCGCCCGATCCTGATCGCCTTCCTGCCCTGCCTGTTCCTGGCCACGCGCGCCTCCGCGCAACAGTTCCAGCAGGCCACGGTCTTCCCCGGGCCGCAGAACTGGTGCGAGGGCGTCGAGTGCGCCGACGTCGACCAGGACGGCGACCTCGACGTGTTCTTCGCCGAAGGCGACGGCTTCGCGAGTGCCGGGCCGAAGCGCCAGAACATCCTGCTGATCAACAAGCTCATCGAGCAGGGGACGCCCTGGGTCTTCGCCGACGAGAGCGTGGCGCGCCTGGGCGTGCACCTCTCCAACGCCAAGGGCGTCACCACCGGCGACGTCAACGGCGACGGCTGGGTCGACGTGCTCTTCGTCAACGCCTTCTTCACCGACCCGCCCTCGCTGTACCTCAACCAGGGTGCCGCCAACCCGGGCTACTTCACGCTGGCCAGCGCCACGCACGGCCTGACGACGGCCTACTCCTCGGGCGCCGCGCAGTTCGCCGACATCGACGACGATGGCGACCTCGACCTGATCATCGGGGATGCCTACAACAGCACGCCGGCCGCCAAGCCGCACCTCTTCTTCAACGACGGGCAGGGCAATTTCACCGAGAACGTGGCCGCGCTGGGTGCGGCGAGCAAGGCCGGACAGATGGACGTCGACTGGGTCGACATCGACAACGACGGCGACCTCGACTTCTTCGGCACCAACAAGTTCACGAACACCAACGGCAGCCAGTACCTGATGCTCAACGACGGCACGGGGCACTTCAGCGACGTGTCCACGCTGATCGCGGTCGGCAGCGGCGGCAACTACGAGGCCGAGGCTGGCGATCTCGACGGCGACGACGACCCCGACCTGTTCTTCGTCTCGCTGGTCGGCTTCCAGGAAGGCGCCGTGCGCAACAACGTCTCGGGCGGCACGCTGAGCTTCACCAACCAGGCAGCGCTGCCCACGTCCGTGGACGACAACGAGATCGCGCTCTGCGACTATGACAACGACGGCGACTACGACGTGCTGGTCGGCTCGCTGGGCACGCACGAGTACCTCTACCGCAACGACGGCGGGTTCGTGTTCAACAACCAGAGCACGCAGATCCAGTCGATCGCCGACTCGACGCTGGACTGCACCTTCGCCGACCTGAACAACGACGGCAAGTACGACCTGCTCACGGCGCAGGGCGAATCGGGCGTGTTCCAGAACCGCTTCTACCGCAACACCGGCAGCGCGGACACGCTGCCGCCGGTGGTGCTGTCGCACACCAGCCCCGCCTCGGCCCCGGCCTCCGGCCCGCTGGTCGTGCACGCGCGCATCCGCGACCAGGTGCTCGACGATGGCGTGAACTACGTCAGCGCCAGCGGCGCCTACGTGATCGAGACCGCGCCGCAGAGCGACTCGGTTGCGATCAACGCCGGCAGCTTCGCGCCGGCCACACTGAGCGTCGCCGCGGGCACGACGGTGACCTGGACCAACGCCTCGGGCGCCAACCAGTCGGTCACCAGCACGACCACGCCCTACACGTACGACTCGGGCAGCCTGGCGGCCGGCGCGACCTACAGCTTCACCTTCGTCTCGCCCGGCACCTACGACTACAGCAGCACGGCCGGCGGCTTCGCCGGCACGGTGGTGGTGAGCGGCAGCGCGAACGCCGCGCACGCGACCTACTCCGGCGGCCAGATCTACCGCTTCCGCATGGACGACACCGCAGGCGGCATGGGCGTGCAGCTGTGCTACGAGCTGCGCTTCCGCGACTGGGCGGGCAACGTGCGCGTGACCGACACGCGCTGCATCCCGCTCGACGCCCCGGGCTCGGCCTACTGCTTCGGCGACGGCTCGCTCGCGACGGCCTGCCCGTGCGCGAACAGCGGTGCCACGGGCAACGGCTGCGCCAACTCCGCCAATGCGGCGGGTGCGCATCTCTTCGCCTCGGGCACGAGCACGCCCGACACGCTGCAGCTGCACGCCACCGGCGAGCTCCCGAACGCGCCCACGATGTTCCTGCAGGGCGATGCGTCGAACGGCGCCGGAATCGTGTTCGGCGACGGACTGCGCTGCGTTTCGGGTTCGCTGAAGCGCATGTACCTGCACGCGGCCGCGCTCGGCTCGGTCAGCGCGCCGCAGGCGGGCGAGCTCTCGGTCAGCGCGCGCTCGGCGCTGCTGGGCGACCCGATCGCCCCCGGCAGCACGCGCTACTACCAGGCCTACTTCCGCGACCCGGACCCCGCCTTCTGTCCGAACCCGCCAGGCAACGGCTGGAACGTGACGAACGGCTGGTCCACCACCTGGTGAGCGGCGCAGGCGCTGGCCGCCCAGCATGATCTTCGCTCCGATCGCGCAGCAGCCCGCGCCTCCGCCTCCGCTGTTCGAGGAAATCGGCGAGCAGGCGCTGCCCGGCGTGCGCACGACCTGCGGCTCGCCGGC
The DNA here is from genome assembly GCA_963829015.1 of uncultured Planctomycetota bacterium. GTDB lineage: Bacteria > Planctomycetota > UBA1135 > UBA1135 > JADJLZ01. The sequence goes on from CAWHGR010000007.1 coordinate 218,230, forward strand.
GAAGGCGTCGATCGTCGAGGTCAACGGCGGCGGCGTGCTGCTGGCAGACTTCGACGGCGACGGCAGGATCGACGTCGTGATCGTCGACGGTTCGACGCTCGAGCGCGCGGCGCAGGGCCTGCCGGGTTTTCCTCCGCGGCTGTTCCTCGGGCGTGGCGACGGAACCTTCGCGCCCGCGGGCGAGAGCTGGGCCATGGCCGGCGGACACTGGGGCATGGGCGGGGCGGTGGGGGACTATGACGGCGACGGCTGGCTCGACCTGGCGATCACCCAGTGGGGACCGACGCGCCTGTTCCACAACGAATCCGGGCACGGCTTGCGCGAGGTCACCGAGGGCGCCGGACTGGGACCGGGCAGCTGGGGCTCGAGTGCCGCCTTCCTCGACTACGACCGCGACGGGAAACTCGACCTGTTCGTGGTCAACTACCTGCGCTTCGACCCGCGCGCGGGCGGGCAGTGCAGCTGGAAGGGCCACCCGGTGCTGTGCGGGCCGCAGGGGCTCGAGCCGCTGCACGCGCAGCTCTTCCGCGGCAAGGGCGACGGCAGCTTCAGCGACGTGAGCGCCGCCGCGCAACTCGAGTCCGCTCCTGCGGCCTTCGGTCTGGGCGTGATGACGCTCGACTTCGACCTCGACGGTGACACGGACGTCTACGTCACCAACGACTCGACACCCAACCACCTCTGGGAGAACCTCGGCGACGGGACTTTCCGCGAGGTCGGCTTCCTGCGCGGCGTCAGTCACGACGCCAACGGCAAGGAGCAGGCCAGCATGGGCATCGCCTGCGCGGACTGGAACGGCGACGGACGCGACGATCTCTTCGTGACGAACTTCTCGGGCGAGAACGACGTGCTCTACGCAACCGCCAAGGGGCCGGGCTTCCGCGAACGCTCGAGCGCCACGGGCCTGGCCGGCCCGACGATCCCGCTGCTCGGCTGGGGCGCGAGCTTCGCCGACTTCGACCTCGACGGCGATCTCGATCTGGCGGTTTTCGACGGCCACGTCTATCCGCAGGCCGACCTGCCCGGCACGGATACGAGCTATGCCCAGCCCGACTACCTGCTCGAGAACGACGGTCGGGCGCACTTCACGCAGCGCCCGCTTTCCGCGCTCGGCCCGGCGGTCTCGCGCGCCAGCGCGCAGGCCGACCTCGACGGCGACGGCGATCTCGACCTGGTCGCGCTGCGCATCGAAGGTCCCGTGCGCGTGCTGCGCAACCGCGCGCTGCACGACGCGACGCACCATTGGCTGGGAGTGCGCCTGCGCGCGCGCGGCGGCAACCGCTTCGCGCTCGGCGCACGTGTCACTCTCTCCTGGAAGGGCGGCAGCGCGACCTCCGAGCTGCGCACGGCGGGCGGCTACCAGGCCGCGGTGCCGCCCGAGCTGCACTTCGGGCTGGGCCCGGTCGACGCCGTGCTGAAGCTGCACGTGCGCTGGCCCGACGGCCGGGACGAGGAGTTCGAGCAGCACGAAGTCGATCGGGTGGTGCTGCTGGAGGAGCGCGCCCCGTGATTGCGGCCCTGCTGCTCGCGTCGCTCGTGCAGCTTCCCCCTCCGGAGGTGCTGCGGCTCGACCCGCGCACGCTGCCGCACGCGCAGGCCGGGCGCTGGAAGGACTTCGATCCGGCGCGGCTGCGTGCGCAGGACCTGCCGCCCGAGATGCCCGCGGTGCAGGCCGCGCTCGAGGCGCAGGACTTCCCGCGCGCGCTGGCCGGCCTGCAGTCCGTGCTGCGCAGCGCGCCGGACTTCCCGCCTGCCTGGCACCAGCTCGGCGTGCTGTACTTCCGCCTGCAGCGCTACGGGGACGGCGCGGCGTGCCTCGAACGCTACCTCGCCCTCGCGCCGCAGCGCATCGGGGACACGCGCGTGCTCGGGCACTGCTACTACTCGCTCGGCGACTACGGCAGGGCGCGCGCGCACTACGAGCTGGTGCTGGCTCTGCATCCCGACGAGGTCGAGGCCCTGCGCGGCCATGCGCTCGCACTGCTGCGCCTGGGCGAGGCCCGGCTGGCGCTCGCGGAGCTCGAGCGCGTGCTCGAACTCGATCCGCGCCACGCGGAGGCCTGGGAGTGGAAGGCGCAGATCCTCTTCGACGACGAGCAGCTCGAGGCCGCGCTGGCCGCCGCGCAGCGCGCGCGCGAAATCGACCCGTTCTCGGCGCGCGGCTGGTTCCTCTGCGGACGTGCTGCTGCCGAACTCGGCCGGGACGAGGAGGCGCGCACGGCCAACCGGCGCTTCCAGGAGTTGAGCGCCCTGGCCGGCGAGCTGCGCCAGGTCGAGGGCGAGCTGCTCTACCAGCCGCGTGACCTGCCCCTGCTCGAGCGCCGGGCCTCGCTGCGCGCGCGCAGCGGAGACCGCATGCGCACTCGCGAGGACCTCGCGCGGCTGTACTCGGCCGCGCCGGCTTCGGTCGAGGTGCGCTGCTTCGGCCTCGATCTGCTCGGCTCGCTGGGGGATTTCGAGGCCGGCGAGCGGCTCGCGCTGGAGCTCGAGCGACTCGCTGCGCGGGATGCTTCCGCCTGGAAGCACCTGGAGCAGTACTTCGCCCGTGCGCAGCAGCGCGCGAAGCAGCTCGAAGCCGGCGAGCGCTACCGGCGCCTGTCCGGGAAATGAATCCGCCCGACCTCTCGTGCCAGAGGGCGGGCGGACCTTCTCCAAGCGCTTGAGTCGGAGATCTAGGCCGATTCCTTCCCGCGCTGCTTGCGCGGGCGACCGCCCTTGGGCTTCTGCCGCTCGAGTGTGTCGTGGAAGCTCGCCCAGTCGTTCTGCGAGAACAGGCGCACGCGTTCGCCGCATTCCGTGCAGTAGGAGTGGTCGAGCGACATCAGGTAGCTGACGTAGCGCTGGCATTGCGCACAGTACTTGCGATCGTTGTAGTAGTCGGGATTTTCCATCCAGCGTTCCATGCAGTCTGCCGCAGAGGCGGCACCTTCCTGGTAGCAAGCCCGCTGCCATGCACCGCGGGGATCCGGGAGGCTGGGCACAAGTGCCTGTCGGAGATGATCTTGGGCTGCCACCCAGGATCGACCTCGGCCTTCGATGCTCCGGACCCCGTCGAACTGGCTCGACGGAACGAATTGCTGCCTTGCCTAGGACGCAGGCCGGGGAAGGCAAGTTCCTCGGGTCCAAGTGCCTTCTGGAGCGCCGAGAGGCATGTCGAGCGGGCTCGACGCCCGATCAGCCGCCCGTCGACTCGCGGCAACGCTCCAGCCAGCGCGCGAGCCAGGCGCGGTTCTCCGGATCCGGATCCGAGCGGCGCGCGCCGTCGAGCGCCGATCGCGCCTGTGCATCCGCGCCGAACGCGCGACCCAGACTCCAGCCCGCCGCCTCGCGGACTACCGCTGAAGGATCCTCGCGAAGGGCCTTCCGTAGGGCGAGCAGGCCGCGCTCGTCCGGGGCGGCCGCGAGCGCGATCGCCGCGTTGCGCGCGATCCCCGCGCGACCAGGGCGCCGCAACGGAGAGCCTTCTGTGCGCTCCTCGAATCCTTCCGTTCGCTCGAGCCATGCGACCGGGCCTTCCTCGAGGAAGCGGTGCGTTCCGAAGCGCTCGGAGAGATCGGGAGCCTTGCGGCCCCAGGGACAGACCTCCGAGCAGATGTCGCAGCCGAACACCCAGCTGCCCGTCCGTTCGCGGACCTCGGGCGGCACCCGGCCAGGGTTCTCGATCGTGTGGTAGCTCAGGCACAGGCGCGCATCGACGACACCCGGCGCCGTGATTGCCTGAGTCGGACACGCGTCGAGGCAGGCCGTGCAGCTCCCGCACGAACCGAACTCGACCGCGGGCGAAGGCTCGAGCTCGAGGTCGATGATCACCTCGCCCAGGAAGAACCACGGCCCGAACGTCGGATGGAGGAGGTTGGCGGCCTTCGACGCGAATCCGAGCCCCGCTTCCTCCGCGTGCGAGCGTTCGAGGAGCGGACCGGCGTCGACGAGCGTGCGCGCCTCGCGCACCCAGCCGCGCTGCTTGAGTCGGCGCAACAGCCGTCGCAACTTCTTCACGACCACGTTGTGGTAGTCGCGGCCTGCCGCGTAGCGAGCCACCCGGGCGCCGCCGGGCAGTTCCACCGGCGCCCGCGAGTGACCCATGCCGACGACCAGGATCGATCGGCCTCCCGGCACGAGCCGGCCGGGATCGAGGATGCGCTCGGCGTCGCTCTCTAGGTAGGAGAGCCCCGCGTTGCGGCCCGACCGGAGCCAGTCGCGGAAGCGCTGCGCGTCCTTAGGGGGGCGCAGGGGCGCGATCCCGAACAGGTCGAAGCCCACCTCCCGGGCCAGCTCAGCGATCTCCTGCTCTCGACTCACCCCCCGATCATCCTCGCCCCTTGGGGCAAGGAGCAATGCCGGGGCTGCTTCGGAGGCCGGTTGCGGGAAGGACTTGCGGGAATCCCAGGAAGTCCGTTCCAACTTTGTTACCAACCGGAAAATACACCCTAGGATCTAGGTTGGCTCAGGATCCGCGCGGTCCGGAGCCACCCCGCTGCCCCCCTCCCCTGGATTTCGGCCCCCATGCAGGTGACGGACTCCCATCACGCCGACCAGCCACTGTCCGGCGAAGCTCTGCTCGGACAGCTCGAGGGTCGCTTCCGCGAGCTTGGGGCGGAGCTGAGGGCGACCGATCTCTCCGGCCTGCTCGGCATCCTCGAGGACCGCAGCCGATCCCCCGAATCCGTTCGTGACGCCGTCTCGACCCGCCTGATGGAGGCCTTCCGCCTCGGTGCGGGTCGCGGTGCATTCGGACTCTTGTACGAGCTCAACAGCGAACACCTCCTGGTGCAGGTGGCCTCGCGCCTGCGCCGCTACGCGAGCAAGGCCGATCCGCGCGACGCGTTGCAGGAGGTGTTCTTCAACATCTACCGCTACCCGCACCGCTTCAACGCGGAGCGCGACGACGCCTTCCGAGTCTGGTCGGCGATGATCGTGCGCAACACGGTGCTCAAGCACCTGCGCGCCCAGGGACACGGCGGCCGGTCCGAGATCGCCATCGAGGATCTCTCCGGCGAGCCGGAAGTGGCCGCGACCAGCCCGCTGCACAGTGCGGTCGAGCGCGAGAGCCGCAAGGAGTGCGAGCGGGTCTACCTGACGTACCTGCACCTCTACCTGCGCTTCTACTCGATGCTCTCGGAACGCGAGCGCAAGGCGCTGCAACTGGTCGAGGTCGAGGAACGCAGCTACCGCGATGCCGCGGAGGAACTCGGGATCAAGCTCGAGAACCTGAAGATGGTCATCTTCCGCGCACGGCGGAAGATCCACCGCTCGATGCGTCGCGTGTTCGATGGACTGTCCCCCGATTGCCGCCCGGCGCGCGAGCCCAGGGGCCTGGGAGGGGATGCGGACTCGTCCCGCGTGGGCGGCGAGTCCGAGGACAGAGGGGAGGTCGATGAGCATGAAGCCTGAGATCTGGAGCGAAGGGCTCGACGAAGTCTGCTCCAACTTCCAGTTGGACATCTCCTGCCTGCTCGACAACGAGCTGGACCAGGGAGCCGCCGGCCGGGCCATGGTCCACATGGAAGCCTGCGGCTGCTGTCGCGCCTTCTTCGAGGACACGCGCCTGCAGGTGCAGATGAATCGCGACATGGCCGACCCCACGCGCCTCTTCGCACGCATCGCCATGCTCACCGGGCGCCCGTCCTCCGCCGCGGCCAGCGCCGCCGAGAACATCGACCTCGTGCACCGGCTGGCGACGATCTTCTACCAGCTGGGCAAGGCCTACGTCCTGGCCTCCATCGACCCGGGCTACCGCGAGCGCGTGTTCGAGACCGCGGTTCCGCTCGATGCAGGGCAGACGCGCGGCCGCGGCTTCGTGGACGGCGTCCTGATGAACGGCAAGGGCCAGGCGGGCGGGCTCGATTGGCAGCGCGCACGCGCCATGCTCAACGGGCGCCTCGAGCGCATCGAGAGCCCGCTCGAGAAGGGCCGCCGCCTGCTCGAGGAGGCGATCGCGACGGATTCCTCGCACGAGGAGGCGCGCCTGTATCTCGCCTTTCTGCACGGTCACGAAGGCAAGCGCATCCGCGCGGCCGAGGAATACCGCGCCATCTTCAACAGCGCGATCAGCGACACGAATCGCGGACACGCCGCGATCCAGCTTGGCCGGCTGCACTCGGCCGAGAAGGACTACCGCAAGGCGATCGCCTGCTGGCGCTGGGTCACGATGAGCGGCCTGGCCGACGAGGACGAGCGCTTCTTCGTGGCGCGGTTCAATCTCGGTATGGTCTATGCGCTGATGCGCAACCAGAGTCGCTCGCTGGTGTATTTCCGCGAGCTCCTGGATCGTCATCGGGATCGGATCGGGGAGATCGCCGGACTCTTCGGGCGCTCGCCCCGGCTGCGCGAGTCCATCGACGCGCAGCGCGGGTTCGGCGAGGCACTCGTACAGACCTGCCCGGAACTGTTCAGCAGCACTGTGGACCACACGGAGTCGCCTGAAGCGGGCTCCGGCGGTGGATTGGAAGAAGAGGCATGATCATGAGGCACTTGCAATCAGGACGGGCAGCGAGCTCTGGCAGGAGCGCGTCGTGGACACTTCTCCTGGTCGTCGTATCCGTCTTCGTCCTGGGATTCCTCCTCTCGACTGGAACTCATGCATTCGGCGGTTCGGTCAGCGGCGGCGGCACGGGTGGCGGGACTACCGGGGGTGGCGCTACGGGCGGTGGCGACGACGAGACGATCGGCACACTGCCGATCATGGGCCCTGGTGGACAGTTCGACCTCGTCCGCCAACTGCGCGACAGGCGCCCCGACTTCTACCTCGAGGGCGCATTCGACGAGATCCTGAGCACGATCGTCGGCTACGCCGGGAGTGGCCAGGTGACGCTGGAATCCCGCCCTGGCGGCCACGTGCGCATGGGCTTCCACGGGCAGTTGCAGCTGTCCCTCGACCGCAGCCTGCTCCAGCTCACTGGCATCCAGATCGGGACCACGGTCCCCGCCGCCTTCCGTGGAGCCAGCGCACGCAGCGGTTTCCCGGGACAGTTCGCAGCGATTCCCACGCTGCGCACCGGGAGCTTCTTGCTGCCCGTGGCTGCACTCGACAGCATCGGCGCCCTCGACCAGGTTCCTTGGGCCCTCGCGGCGCACTCGCGGGTCCAGGGCGGCTACTTGTTCCATGCCTTGGCGAACGGCGCCGTCCTGACGATCGGTCAGTCGTACTACTAGCGGCCAGCCGGCGCTCGATTCCGCACCACGGGACCCTGTTGCGCAGGCGCGCGGCGGGGTCCTGGTCCATCGGCAGAGGATCCGGCCCCTCGCCGCTCAGGGCGGTCCCCGGGGCTCCGAGAACTGTTCCGGATCCCCGCCCATGGACCCCATCTCCACGTCTCCGTTGCCTCTCGCGGGCGGGATACGCCCGGCGCAGGCGCTCCAGAGCGACCTCTCGAGCGTCCTGCGCCAGGGTCGCATCGTCGCCGGCGAGGTCCTCGATCTCCTGGGCGGCGGCACGATCGTCATCGGGCTGGCCGGCCAGCGCGTGCAGGCCGAGAGCCACGTCGATCTCGCTCCGGGCGATCGCTTCCTCGCGCGCGTCGAGTACGTCGACGGCGCGCTGGTGCTGCAACTTGCGGGCGGTGCGGACGTGCCCGACGACGGCCTGCTGCGCGCCCTGCGAAGTCTGGCCGGCTCGGAACTCGACCCGCGCAGCGTGCTGCAGCTGCTCGAGGAGGCGGGCGTGCCGCAGGCCGGCCTGCCGGCGGTGTTCCAGCCCGAGCAGGGAGGCCCCGCTCTCGCGACGCTCGTGCGCCAGGGCGGTCTGTTCCAGGAAGGCGCGATCCTGGCCGCGGCGACCGACGAGCGCATCGCCAGCAGCCGCGAGCTCGCCCTGGACGCACTCGCCACGCGCATCCTGTCCGAAGCGGGACTGGGCGGCACGAAGGAGTCCGGCGCGCTGCTCGCGGCGCTGCGCGCGGCGCTGGCCGCGAGCCTGGAGGAACTGGACGGTGGCGCGAACGTCGCGCGCGCCCTCGACGCCGCGCTGCAGTTGCGCGCCGAGCTGGTGCGCACGCTCGGACCGCACGCTCTCGACTCGGGCCGCGCGATCCTGCGCGCCTATCTCGCCGGACTCGACGCGCCTGCGCTCGAGCACGCCGGCTGGCTGCCCTGGGTGGCCTTGCTGCTCGGCGAGCGTCTGGACTTCAGCGAGCGCGGTCTGCGTCGGCGCGCACTCGTGCAGCTGCTGCAGGAGGATTTCAAGGCGCGCCTGGCGGCGCAGGCGCAGCAGGCCGGCTCCGATTCCGGGCGCGAGGCCGTGGGGCGAGCCCTGCGCGCGGTGGAGGCGGAGCAGCTGCGAAACCTCGCGCGCGCGCGCCTCGGCGAACCGCTGCATATCGGCTTCCTCGTCCCCGAGGGCGCACAGGCCGCGAATGCGCACCTCTTCGTGCCGGCCCGGCGCGAGGGAGCGCAGGACGAGCAAGCGGCCGCGGAAGAGCTGGGCGAGCGCGTCACCGTGGGGGTCGAGTTCTCGCGCCTCGGCCCGTTGCGCGCCGAGATCCTGCTCAAGCACGACCGGCTGCACCTGCGCCTGGGCGCGACGCGTCCCGAGACGGTCGCCCTGTTGCGCGGCGAACTCGAGGCGCTCGGCCGCCAGCTCTCGGCCCGCGGCCGCGAACTCAACCTGTCCATCGTGCAGCACGAGCCCGAGCGCGAGGATCTCGCCGCCGCGGACCTCGGCTACCTGCGCGAACACCACCTGATGGACCTTTCGGGATGAACTCCAGGGCCGAAACGCCCCGCGAAGCCCCGCGCCGCGTCGTCGCACTGCGCTACGAGCGCGCGCGCGAGGACGCCCCGCGCGTCGTCGCGCACGGCCGCGGCCAGGTTGCGCAGACGATCCTGGACTTCGCCCGCGCGCACGGCGTCCCGGTGCACGAGGATCCCGACCTGGTCGAACTGCTCGGCGCCTGCGAGCTCGGCGAGCAGATCTCGCCCGAGCTGTACGAGGTCGTCGCGCAGCTGCTGGCCTTCCTCTACCGCACCAACGAGCGCCTGCTGCGCGAGGAGCCGGCCGCTGGCGCCGCCGCGGAGGAACGCGCATGATTCCCCGCGATGGCTGCCACCTCCGAGCTCCCGCGCATCGCGCTCACGCTGGGTGATCCGGCCGGCATCGGGCCCGAGATCGCGCTGCGTGCCGCCCGCGATCCGCGCGTGCGCGCGGCCGCGCGGCTGGTGCTGGTCGGCCCGCGCGCGCTGCGCGCGGGCGAGCTCGAGTGGGTCGAATCGGCGGCGCCCGAGCGCTGGGAGATGGGGCGCGTGCAGCGCGAATGCGGGCAGGCGGCGCTCGCCGCGCTGCGCATCGGCCACGAGCTCGCGCTCTCGCGCGCGGTCGATGCGCTCGTCACGGCGCCCGTCAGCAAGGAGGCCCTGCATCTCGCCGGCGAGAGAGTCGAGGGCCAGACCGAGCTGCTCGGCCGCTGGTGCGGCGTCACGCGCTTCGAGATGCTGGCGATCGCGGGCAAGCTGCGCGTGCTGCTGCTCACGCGCCACATGCCGCTGCGGCGCGCGCTCGAGTCGATCACGACCGCGCGCGTCGTCGAACACCTGCAGCTCTTCGACGAGAGCCTGCGGCGCTTCGGCTTCGCGCGCCCGCGCCTGGCGCTGGCCGGGCTCAACCCGCACGCGGGCGAGGGCGGCGTGCTGGGCAGCGAGGACGGCGAGCTGCTCGCGCCCGCGGTGCGCGAGGCGCGCGCGGCCGGGATCGAGGTCAGCGGTCCCCATCCGCCCGACACGGTCTTCCTGCAGGCTTCGCGCGGCACGTACGACGGCGTACTGGCGCTCTACCACGACCAGGCCTTCATCCCGGTCAAGCTGCTCTCGGGAGACGGCGGCGTGACCGTGATCGCGGGGTTGCCGTACTTGCGTGTCAGCCCCGTGCACGGAACGGCCTTCGACATCGCCGGACAGGGGAAAGCCTCGGCCGAAAACCTGATCGCGGCGCTGCTGCAGGCCGCGGAGTGGGCGCGCGGCGCGAATCTGCCCCGAACGTCAGGTTCGTGCTAGAGTTCATCCTGGAATGATCGTCCGCAAGAAGAAGATCGTCCTCTACCAGCCCCAGCAGGTGGACGAGAGCCTGGGGCTGCCCTCCAGCAAGGACCTCCTGCCGCTGGAGATGCTGACCATCTCCGCCTGGCCGCTGGCCGACGGCTACGAGATCGTGATCGTCGACGGCAGCATCTACGCAGCGCGAGGAAGCCCACCGCCGCGTGCTCGAGGCCTGCGAGGGCGCGCTGCTCTACGCGACCACCGGCATCCTCGGCTACATGATCTTCGACGGCCTGGACTGCTCGCGCAAGGTGCGCGCGCGCTTCCCGCACATGCCGATCTTCATCGGCGGCTGGTTCGCCAGCGTGCGGCCGGACCTGAAGCTCGACCCAGGGCCCCTACGACGCCGTCGTGCTCGGCCAGGGCGAGATCACGTTCCGCGAGCTGGTGCAGGCCGTCGACGCGGGCACGCCGCTCGAACAGGTCCCCGGCCTCGCGCTCTGGCGCGAGGGCCAGCTCGTCAAGACCGAGAAGCGCTCGATGGCCGGCTGGGACAAGATCCCGAACGTCCCCTGGCACATGCTCGACATCGAGCCCTACCGAGTGCACCAGCTGCGCGCGCAGAGCCACCGCGACGTCCTGCGCATGCCGACGCCCGAGGCGATCGGCGACCGCAAGCCCTATTTCGGGATCACCTACTTTTCCAGCTACGGCTGCCCCGAGCCGTGCACTTTCTGCTGCTCGCCCTTCGTCACCGACCGGCGCTGGAAGGCCATGCCGGCCGAACGCATGCTCGACGACCTCGCCGAGCTCAAGCGAGCGCTGGAACTTCGACATCGTGCGCTTCCACGACGCCAACTTCGGCGTGCTCGAGAAGCGCACGCGCGACTTCGCGCAGGGTGTGCTCGAGCGCAAGCTCAAGTTCCACTGGAACTCGTTCATCGAGACGCACTCGATCCTCAACTACAAGGCCGACACGCTCGACATGATGGTCGCCTCGGGCATGTACATCGCCGAGATCGGCGCCGAGGCCGGCACGAACGAGATGATGAAGCTGATCGGCAAGCCGATCCACGACGACGACAACGTGCTCGGCGCGATGGAGCTCGACAAGCGCGGCATCTGCTCCAGCCTGACCTACATCATCGGCTACCCCGGCGAGCCCAAGGAATCGATGCTGGCGACGATCGACCAGTGCCGCCGCGTGCACGTCGCCTGCCCGCGCTCGCGCGCGACCGTCTGGCCCTTCCGTCCGATCCCCGGCACCGCGATGTGGGACCAGTCGATCGAGCAGGGCTTCGTGCCGCCCACGCGCCTCGAGGAGTTCGGCAAGCTCGGCCAGTACCACCTCGAGGAGACCTGGACCGGCCGCATCCCCGAGGACGTCAAGCTCGCGCGCAAGATGTACCACCACTACGCGACGCTCAACTACGGCCTGGCGCGCGGGCGCAAGGGCTGGTGGGAGAAGCGCGCGAAGAAGCGCCTCGAGCGGGGCGAGTTGCTGGGCGGCTTCCCGTCGGCGCGCGTCGAAGCGAAAGCCTTCGACGTCTACAACCGCGTGACAAAGAAGCTCTTCGGCTCGAAGGAGCTCTCGCGCTCGTTCCTCGATCCGGGCCACCAGACCGGCACGGGCGCCACCGCGGCGAGCCAGAGCTCGGACGCGATGACGGGCACGACGTCGGGCGGCTGAGACGGACTCAGCGCGCCTCGGGCCCGAGTTCGAACAGCCGGTAGATGTCCTTCGGGCTGCGGTAGAGCAGCTTGCAGCCCGGCAATGCGCCGAGTCGCGCTGCATCCTCCACGCACAGAAGCGCAGCGGGGGAGTCCGGCGGCGGCTCGGTCCGGGCGGGGATCCCGGCCGCGTAGCGGCACTCCAGGCCGAGCACGGCGCGGTCGACGAGCAGATAGTGGCAGCGGAAGTCCTCGCGCAACATGCGCGAGAACGATGGCAGCGTGCCGTGGAAGAACGCCTCGAGGAAGCGCTCGATGCGCTCGCGGCTCTGCCTCGACTCCCACTTCGGCTGCAAGAGGATCGGCCGGCGCGTCTGCAGCAGGACCGCGGTGCCGTTGACGAAGTCCGTCGCGACCGCTTCGCCCTCGGGAACGAATCCTGGCAGCGCGCGCAGCACGGCGGCCAGCTCCTGCTGGCGCAGCGGCGGCTGGTACCAGGGGATCACGTAGCCCGAGAGGTAGTGCGCGAAGAGCAGCGCCTGCGCGAGCAGTGCGCCGCCGATCCACGAGGCGCGCCAGCGCACGCAGGCGGCCACGCACAGCGGCGCGGCGAGCAGCGCCGGCAGCACCAGCGTGCGCTCGACCAGCCAGGCGAGCGGCAGGCTGCCCAGCGCGAGCAGGCAGATGATGCCGAGCGGCTCGTCCTGCGTCCGGCGCATGAGCTTCATGCCCGCGAACACGAAGCCGAGCGTGCCGAGCCCGAGCAGCGAAAGCCCTAGCAGCGGCGGGAGTGTCGCGAACGGGCCCTGCCACATCAGTCGCACCTCGGGCGGGAGCGCCAGGGGATCGTCCGGCAACGATCCGAACTGCACCAGCTTGTGCCAAGCGAGCCCGAAGACGTGGCTGTACTCGCCCGAGCCGCCGAGGCTGCCCATGGCGAAGAACCCCGCGAGAGCGACGACGGCTGCCGCGCGAGCCCACCCGCGCCGCGCGGCGAGCGCCGCCACGCCGAGCGCGCCCGCGATCTGCATCGGCAGCGAGAACACGAAGCCCGTGTGGCGCAGCACGGGCACGGCCAGACCGCCGAGCGCGACGAGCCCGACCGCGCACCAGGATGGCGCATGCGCGAACGGGTTGCGCCCGCGCAGCCAGAACCAGGCCAAGATGGCCAGCGCCTCGAGCGTCAGGAAGAAGCTCGCCGCGTGCCAGGTCGCGAGCGCGCCGACGAGCGGCACTGCGCAGAGCACTGCACTGGCGCTGCCCGGCCGCCTGCGCGCACGCGCGGCCAGGCCCAAGTGCAGTACGAAGAGCGGCATGCTCCAGTCCTCGCCGACGAACAGGAAGCCGATCGTGCGGTAGTTCGCCGGCAGCAGCGCGGCGAACAGCGCGGCCGCGAGGCCCAGCGCGCGCCGGCCGCCGAGCTCGCGCGCCAGCAGGTACACGCCCAGCACGAGCAGGCTCGCCGCGAACGAGCTCGCGTAGAGGCAGGCCAGATGCAGCGGCGTCTCAGGCCCGAGGAACCTCCACAGTACCGCGACGAGGAACTCCGGCCCGATCGGGAAGAGCGCCGGCACGTCGAGCTCGAGCGGGTGCTCGATGCGCGGCTCGGCGCTGAAGTCCGCCGGCACTCCGCCGCTCTCCGCGATGCGCTGCGTGAAGTACGCCAGCAGCGCGGGATCGCTGCGCAGCAGGCCCGCGGCCGGCGCGGAGGCAAAGCCCGGATCGGCGAGCGTGGTGCGGATGCGCGTCCAGGTCCCGAACGCGACCAGCAGAACCAGGGCCAGCGCGACCCAACCACGGCCGGGCGCGCGCGGGCTTCGGGCTTGCGGCGACTCCACGACGCGGAATCCTAGCCGCGGCCGAGCCAGGCCGCGCCGCGCACGCCGGAGGAATCGCCGTGCCTGCTCGGGAAGAGCTGCGTGCGCACCGGCGCGCTCACGCCGGCGCAGAACACGTGCGCGCCCCAGAGCGCGGGCACGTTGGCGTAGAGGCGCTCGATGCGCGAGACCCCGCCGCCGAGCACGATCACGTCCGGGTCGAGCAGGTTGATCACCGCGGCGAGGGCGCGCGCGAGGCGCGACTCGTAGCGCTCGAGGCTCGCCAGGGCGCGCGCGTCGCCCGCGGCTGCGATCTCGGCCGCCGTCCGCGAACCGCCGTCGTCGCGTGCCAGCCCGGGACCGCTGAGCAGCGTCTCGATGCAGCCGCGCTGGCCGCAGTAGCAGGGCAGTTCGGGGTCCTGCTGCGCGTCGCGCCAGGGCAGCGGATTGTGGCCCCACTCGCCGGTCAGGCCGTTCGGCCCGCACAGGACGCGTCCGTGCGCCGCGATGCCGCCGCCGACACCGGTGCCGAGGATCACGGCGAAGACGCACGCGCGGCCCGCGCCCGCGCCGTCGGTCGCCTCCGAGAGCGCCAGACAGTCGGCGTCGTTGGCGATGCGCACGGCCTGCCCGAGCTCGCGCTCGAGGTCGCGCTGCAGCGGCATCCCGTTCAAGCAGGTCGAGTTCGAGTTCTTGAGCCGCCCGTCGTGCGCCAGGCTGCCGGGCGTGCCGATCCCGAGCGTGAACTCCCGCACGCCGGCGGACAGGACCAGCTCGCGGATCGCGCGCAGCGTGCCAGCGTAGTCGCCCGCCGGCGTGGGCACGCGCCGGCGCCAGAGCTCGCGCCCGTCGGGGTCGAGCGCCAGCGCCTCGATCTTCGTGCCGCCCAGGTCGACGCCGATCGCGATGGGGGAGCGGCTCATGCGTTCCAGCGCTCGAGCGCCTCGAGCAGCCGCGCCGGGTCGCGCTCGTGCAGCACGAGCGTGCGGCTCCGCGCATCGACGAAGCCCGCGGCGACGGCCTGGTCGAAGAGCTCGACCAGCGGCGCCCAGTAGTCCTCGACGTCGAGCAGCGCGCAGGGCTTGGGGTGCAGGCCGAGCTGCGCCCAGGTGATCGCCTCGCAGATCTCCTCCAGCGTGCCGAAGCCGCCCGGCAGCGCCACGAAGGCGTCGGAGAGCTCGGCCATCAGCGCCTTGCGCTCGTGCATCGAGCCGACGACGTGCAGCTCCGAGACGCCCGTGTGCCCCAGTTCGCGCTCCATCAGCGCGCGCGGGATCACGCCGATCGCGCGTCCGCCGCGCGCCAGCACCTCGTCGGCGAGCGTGCCCATCAGGCCCACGCGCCCCCCGCCGAAGACCAGTTCGATTCCGCGCGCGGCGAGCAGGCTCCCGAGCGCGCGCGCGGCCGCGGCGTGCGCCGGCGAGTGGCCCGGCTGAGAACCGCAGAAGACGCACACGCGCTGCAGCATCAGCGCGGCTTTTCGCTCTCCTCGTAGAGCAGCTTCTCGAGCGTCGAATCGAGCAGGTTGGCCGGGTGGTCGTGCCAGCGCACGCGTCCGGCGCGGTCGATCACGACCATGTCGGGCAGCGATTCGCAGCCGAAGGCCGTCGCGGTCGCGCCCGGGCCGTTGCCCGCATCCAGCAGCAGCGGGAAGCCGTAGCCGGACGTGGCCGCGAAGGCCGTGAAGGTCTCGAGCGTGTGGCGCGTCTTGCCGTCGTGCTGCTGCCAGGGCTGCACCACTCCGACGAAGCGCACGCCCAGCGTCTCGAAACGCTTCTTGAGGTCCTTCTCGTACTCGCGCTCGCGCGCGCACTTCTCGCACCAGCTGGCGAAGAAGCACAGCACCACCACCTCGCCCTTGTAGGCATCAGGCGCGAGCGGATCCGAGAGCGCCCAGTGGTCGGCCTGCCAGGGCGGCGCGGGCCGGTCGAGCGTCTGCGTCAGGCGCAGCGCGTGGCGCGCCAGCTCCACGCTCTCGCCCTGGGCGCTCTTCAGGTACTCGGTCAGGTCCTTCAGCGCGCCCTGGTTGTCGAGCAGCTGCCGGCGCGCGTAGGCGCGGCGCTCGAGGCACTTGCCGGCGTACTCCTCCTGCGGCTCGAGCGACGCCACGGCCTTGTCGAAGACCTTCAGCGCGCCCTCGGCATCGCCGAGGTACAGCGCGATCTGCCCGGCGAGGTACTGCGCGCGCGGAGCGACCGGGTCGGCCGGCTTCTCGGCCAGCACGCGCGCGAAGAGCTTGCCCGCGTCCTGGAACGTGGCCGTCGAGGTCGGCGTGTTGCGGTGCAACACCTGCTGCGTCTTCGCCAGGCCGACCCAGCACACACCCGCTTCGAGCAGCGCCTGTGCGGCGCGCGGCGCGTCGGCATGTGCCTTGGCGAAGGCCTCGAAGGCGGCCGCGCCCTCGCTGAACTTGTTCTGCTGCTTGAGCGCCATGGCGGCGTTCCACTCCTGTTCGGCCGCGTCCGTCTGCTGCGGCAGCAGCGCGAGGAGGAGCAGGGCGGCGTGCAGGAACATGGATCCATCCTAGCAGCTAGGGCTTTTCCAGTGCCTCGAGCAGCTGCTGGG
Organism: uncultured Planctomycetota bacterium; assembly: GCA_963829015.1. Lineage (GTDB taxonomy): Bacteria > Planctomycetota > UBA1135 > UBA1135 > JADJLZ01. The sequence goes on from CAWHGR010000007.1 coordinate 234,249, forward strand.
CGACCTGCATGCCCGGCCGGATGGCCAGCGCGCGCTCGAGATGGGCGCGCGCCAGCGCGGGCTCGTGCAGGCCCGCGGCCGCGAGTGCCGCCAGCACGTGCGCCTCGGCGTCCCGCGGGGCGAGCTGCAGCGAGTGTTCGCAGTGCTCGAGGCAGCCGCGCATCTCGCCCGCCTCGTAGAGCCGCGCCGCCAGCTGCTTGTGCGCCTCGAGCAGCTGCGGATCGAGCTCCAGGGCCTGCTCCAGGTCCTGCGGCGTGCCCCGGGCGAACGCGACCCTGGCCGCTGCGCGCCGCGTGCTCCAATCCGCGCTCGAGCGCTGCTGCTTCCAGGCCGCCGCGGCCGAGCCTGCCGCTGCGAGCAGCGCCACGGCGACGAAGACGCCGCCCGCGAGCGTCAGGCGGCCGGCGCTGCGCAGGCGCCAGCGCTTCCAGGCCAGCTCGCGGCTGCGCAGCAGGCGCCAGCATTCGAGCGCGAGGAAGGCCAGCAGGGCCGCGAGCGCGAGCGTCAAGAGCAGCGGCGTGCTCCGGCCCAGACCGCGGAAGGCATACAGCGCGACCAGGAAGCTCGCGCCCAGCACGAGCTCCTCGGCCTTCGAGGTCTCGCTCGTGTGCTGCGCCTTGCCGCGCAGCAGCAGCGCGACGGCGAAGGAGCCGGCGCACAGCAGCGCGATCAGTTCCCAGAGCGTCGCGTCGAAATGCACCAGGTACGCGCCGTAGCGTCCGTCGTAGGCGTGCAGCAGCAGGTAGGCGCCGAACATGAACAAGAGCAGCAAGCCCTCGCGGCCCCAGTCGCGCCGCGCCGCGCGCAGCGGCTCGCCGTGGCGGCGCGCGAGCAGCGCCGGCGCGCCCCAGCCGACGTAGAGCGCGTCCTTGGGGCAGACGCTGACGCAGTCGCCGCACTTCATGCAGCCCGGGTCGACCACCATGCCCCACTGGCGCACTTCCTGGCTGACGTTGACGTTCGAGCTGCAGGCGGTCGTGCAGTGGCCGCAGTGCTCGCAGGCGTCGGTCACGCGGATGCGCAGCGCCGCGGCCTGGTCGGCGATGCCGAAGATCGCGCCGTAGGGGCAGCCGTAGGTGCAGAAGCCCTTGGCGCCCAGGACCCAGACCAGCGCGCCGCCGCTGACCAGCACGGTCAGCAGCGCGACCGGCCAAGGCGGGAAGGTCTTCCAGAACTGCTCGGTCACGAGCTGCGTGCCGGCCGGCGCGAGGCCCGCGCCCTCGAACAGGCGCAGCACGAGCGGCGAGAGGAACATGTAGACGAAGGCCAGCCAGGGCACGCTCGCGAGCAATCCCAGGCGCAGCGCTCTCGGCCGGATGCCGAAGCGGCCGAGCAGCCAGCGTGCGCCGTCCTGGACCGCGACCAGGTGACAGGCCCAGCCGCAGAACCAGCGCCCCAGCACCAGCGTCGAAAGGATCGCGAGCGCGAAGAAGATCAGGCCCGCGTTGACGATCCCGCTCTGCGCGAAGGCCATCGACTCGGAGGGCTCGAGCGGCGATAGCGTGCGGCCGGTCGAGGTCCAGTGCCAGATGTGCAGCGCGATCGCCACGTGCACCAGCACGAGAACGAGCGCACGCCAGCGCCCGGCGCGCGAGGGGCGCGGGCGCAGGCGCGCGTGCGCAGCGGTCCCGGATGCGCAGCTGACGGGCATGCGGCGCGCCATCGTAGGCCCGCGCGCGCCCGCTGTCCTCTCACCAGTCGATGCGCATGCCGCTCGTGATGTTGTAGCCCGCGCCGGTGCAGGAGCCCACGTGCGGGTCGCGATACCAGCGCTGGTAGTAGCGCGTCGTGCCGAGCGGCAGCGGATCGCCGAGGGTCGCCGAGCGCGTCGAGATCGACGGGTCGCTGGGGCCCGGCGCGCTCGCGCTGCCGCCGACGGCGCCCTTGATGTAGAGACGCTTCAGCGAGCCCGAGATGCAGCGCAGTCCGTCGCCGAAGAGGACGCCCGAGTTGATGGTGAGCGAGCCCTGCAGGAAGAGTCCCTGGGCCGTCGCGGGTTCGCCCGTCGAGGTCAGCACCACGGTGTCGGGGAACGTCTGGCCGTTGGCCAGCAGCTGCGCACCCTGGGGATTGGCCGTGTTCGCGCAGCCGTGGCCCACGGCGCCGAAGGCCAGGCACGGGCAAGGCGTCGTGACCAGCGGGTCGAACCCGTCTCCGAAGCAGTAGGGCGTGCCCAGGCCGCAGTTCGCGCCGGTCATGCAGGCCGCGATCGGCGCAAAGTCGCCGAACTTGAGCGGACCCCAGCCGGTCACCGTGTCCCAGCCCACGCCCGCGCTCGAGACACCCTGGCCCGAGGGCAGGTTGCCGTTGCTCCCGCTGATGACGTCGAACCAGGCGGCGGGGTCGCCGTCCATGCCGTAGAACAGGTCCTGGATGCGGCCGAAGCGCTGGTGACCTTGCGCGTCGGGCGTGAGTCCGCCCAGCCCGATGATGTCCTGCTCGGTCACGGCCAGTGCGCCGGCGAGGATCGGCGAGGAGAAGCTCGTCCCGACCGAACTGGTCTGCAGCGTGTTGCTCCAGAAGAACTGGTACGCGCCCGTGCTCAGGCCGGCGCCGTGGAAGCCGACGTCGGGGACCAGGCGGTGGTTGTTGAACGTGTTGACCGCCGGCACGCCCGTGCCGGTCTGCCAGCTGGGGCGCGCGTTGTTGAAGCCGATGTTGTGCGCGCTCCAGCCGCCGCCGCTGCCGCTCCAGCCGACCTCGGAGATGCGCGCGCCGGTGCTCGAGTTCACGTTGGCCTGCGTGCCGCCGACGTCGAGGACCTCGGGGTCGATCACGGGGTAGTACCAGGGATCGATGGTCGTGCCCGCGTCACCGCTCGCGGCCATGTAGGTGATGCCGGCCGCATTGCCCGAGAGGTGCTGGTTGTGGGCCGAGGTCATGGTGGAGTTGATCAGGTTCCAGCCGTAGCTCTCCGAGATCGTGTCGCACAGGTTGTCGTTGACCTCGGTGGTCAGGACCGAGATCAGGTTGTAGTTCAGGTCGCTGTCGTAGATGCGGATCGAGGCCAGCGGGGCCATGCCCAGCGCCATCTGGATGTCGAGATCGCCCTCGCCGCCGGCCGAACCTGCGCCGACTCCACCGCCATTGCAGGGCACGGTGGTCAGGTTCGTGCCCGCTCCGCCGGCCGGCGTGGGCAGCGAGAACTGCGTGATGTAGAGCAGCCAGTTGTTGGCGCGGAACCCGTCGAAGTTGGAGATGCCCACGGTGCGGCCGGCACCGGTGTTGCCGGCGGTGAACATGGCGGTCAGGCCGTACAGGCCGCGCGTGAGCGCAGGCGTCAACAGCGAGACCATCGGACGCGGACGCGTGTAGCTCTCGAGGCCGCAGACGTCGATCACGTTCGCTGCCAGCTCCGCGGGCAGTTCGACCGCGCTCGAGCAGGCGATGAAGCTCGCCGGTTCGTACTCGTTCTGAGGCCGCAGCGTGTAGCTGCGCAGCGTGGTGTGGAAGGTGCGCTCGGCCTGCGCCACCGTGCACTGCGCCAGGATCGCGAGCCGGTTCTGCGCCACCAGCGTGATCTCGCAACCGTTCTGCGCGAGGTACTGCGCCACCGATTGGACGGTGGACTCGGGCAGGCCGAAGCGCGCGCCGACTTCCGCGGGCGTGATGAACTGGCGGTACTGCGCCGAGCGCGGGTTGCTGACGGCGTCCACGAAGGCCTGCATGGCCTCGGGTTGCGCGTAGGGCAGGCTGACCGCGATGGACAGCCGCTGGTCGGCCGGCGCGGGGCCGACGTCGCGCGCTCGTTCGAGCGCGGGCAGCAGCTGCATGCCGGCGATCGGTGCAAAGCTCGCTGCGCCGGGCGACTGGGTCGTGGATGCGGCGAAAGCGCTCGCGCAGAGGATCGGCAGGGCTGCGATCAGGGTCCAGCAGGAGGCGAAAGGTCTCATCGAGGGAGGATCACGAAGGGGTGAAGACGGCGGAGGGGCCCAGGCGACATGCGGTCCACCAGCAGAGGCCGCATGGGACGGTGCAGTTCCAGTAAAAGGTTCCCCGTGTAGGGAGTCTATCCCGAGTCGGGCGGTTCTGGGGGGCCGGCACCCGGTGGATGCGTTTTCGCCTGCACCGGCGAAACCTGCCGGGCGCCGAGCGGTACCTGAAGTCGCCTGGGAACACCCCGGCGGACTGGGCGGGGGGGCCGCTCTTCCACCGTGGCCCGGGGACCCAACAGAATCGGAAGTCTCTCCTGAGGTTCTGACCTAGACGGTCCCGGACCCGGAGGCTCCTCGTGAGCGTCCGGGTCCGGCCTCGTCCAGGGGGTCTTCGCGGCGGTACCTGCGCAGCTGCGGTTCGCGCCAGGCGACGAGCACGGTCGAGACGAGGCACAAGAGGCCGCCGCTGACGACGCTGAACACTGCCCCGCAGCGCTGCGCCACGAGGCCGGCCTCGAGTTCGCCGAGCTGCGGGCCGCCCATGAAGAAGATCATGTTGACGCTGATCATGCGCCCGCGCAGGTGATCCGGCGTCGCCACCTGGCGGATGATGTTGCGCAGCACGATGCTGACCGTGTCGGCGGCGCCGGTCAGCGCCAGGCACAGGTACATCGGCCAGAAGCTGCGCGAGATGCCGAACAGCGCCGTGGCCGCGCCATAGACCAGCACCGAGGCGAGCAGCACCTTCCCGCGGCGCACGATGCGCGGCGCGAGCGGTGCCAGCACGGCGCTGGTGAGCAGCGCGCCGATGGCCGGCGCCGCGACCAGGTAGCCGTAGCCCTCCTCGCCCACGTGCAGGATGTCGGTGGCGAAGATCGGCAGCAGCGCCGTGGCGGAGGAGAAGAACGTGGCCAGGAAGTCGAGCAGCATCGAGGAGCGGATCAGCGGCGCGCGGAAGACGTAGCGCAGCCCCTCGCGTGCTGCCTGCAGGCTGACGCGCGCCCGCTCGCCGGCGGGCACCGGCTGCACGCCGCGCATCGCGCCCAGCGCGCCGAGCACGGCCAGGAACGAGAGCGCGTTGGCGACGTAGACCCAGCCCAGGCCGAAATGCGCCATCACGTGGCCCGAGAGCGCGGGCCCGGCCGAGGATGCGGCCTGGAACAGGATCGTGTTGAGCGCGATCGCGCTGGGCAGCACGACGCGCGGCACCAGGGCCGGGATCAGCGCCTGGCGCGCCGAGCCGTCGAAGGTCCCGACCGCCGAGCTGAGTGCCGTCAGGAGGTAGATCGGCCAGGTCTCGTGGACGCCCAGGAATGTCAGCGCCGCGAGCAGCGCCGCGAGCATGGTCAGCAGGCTGGTGGTGACGAGCATCAGCTTGCGCCGGTCGAAGGCATCGGCGACGACGCCCGAGAAGAGCGCGCAGACGAGGATCGCCAGGAACTTGAACAGTCCGACCAGGCCCAGCGCGAGCGGCCGCTTGCGCTCGTCGACGAGCAGCGCGACCTGCCAGAGCACGGCCGCGTTCTGCATCATCGACCCGGCGGTCGAAACCAGCTGGCCGACCCACAGCAGGCGGTAGTTGCGGTGCTCCAGGGCCTCGAAGGCTCCGCCATACCGGCTGGCGCTCATCGCTGGCTCACGCGCGCGCAGTCTGCCGCTCAGCGGCGCTCGCTGGTCGTGAAGAGCGTCTCGAGGCGCTCGAAGGCGGCCTGCACTCCCTCGAGATCGCCCGGCGGCTGGAAGCCGGCCGCGATCTGGCGCGCGAGTGCCTCGCGTTCGCCCTTGCCCTCGCGCCGCGCGCAGTCGCTGGCCAGCGTGCACAGCGCCATGCTGCCGGGGTAGCGCTCGAGCGCGCCGCGCAGCAGCGCGTCGCTGCTCTCGAGCCGCTCCGCGCGCCGCTCGAGCAGCCCGAGCGCGGCCTCGAGATCGTGCGTCTTGTCCCACAAGAGCTGCTCGGTCTCGCTCTGCTCCGGCTTCTCCGCGGCGCGCTGGATCTCGAGCAGCGCGCGGCCTGCCTCGGCCTCCCCTTCCTCCAGGCGCGCGGTCAGCGCGCGCTCCCAGTCCGCGAGCAGTTCGGCGGGCTGGCGCCAGCCGGCCTCGAGCAGCGCGGTCGTGGCCCAGCGCGCGACCAGCGGCTGGGCCGGCACGTCGCCGCCGGCATCGAGCCAGCCCAGATCGTGCATGCGCTCGGAGAACTTCGCGAGGTCGCCGGCCGAAGCGGGCGGGAAGCCGCGCTCCCAGAGCGCGACCCAGAAGTCGCACACGGCCCACAGCTCGCGCGCGCGCCGGCTGCCGGGATCGAGGTGCGCGCCGATCAGCCGGCGGTCCGTGTCGAGCTCGGTGCGCTCCACCTCGAAGCGCCGCGGCCCGCCGGTGCGCATCAGGTCGAGGAAGACGAGCTCCTCGATGCCCTCGGTGGCGCCGCCGGCGATGGCCTTGCGCAGCAGCATGCGCCGGTGCTCGCGCGTCTCCCCGGTGGCGATGCGCTCGGGCAGCACGCGGAAGAGCTTCGGCAGCGAGGGCAGGTTGCGCGCCGTGCGCCAGGCCTCGAGCGCCTCCGCCACGTGACCGGTGCGCACCAGGCAATCGACGCGCTGCATGGGCGCGAGCCAGTCCCCGCGCCCGGCCGCGACGCGCTCGTAGAGCGGCTGGGCTTCCTCGCAGCGTCCGGCGCGGTGCAGCTCGGTGACCCAGGCCTGCGCGATCTGCGGCTCCTCGGGCAAGAGTTCGAAGGCCTTGGCGTGCTGCGCGAGGGCGAACTCCGGGTCGAGCATGTTGAAAGTCTCGCCCAGCATCAGGCAGTGCGCCGCCGTGCGCTTCTCCTCGGGCACCGCGTCGAGGAAGAGCTTCTCCGCGCCGGCGAGGTCCCCGACCGCGTAGCAGGCCGGGGCCTTCTGCCGCGGCGGGAGGTAGTCCATCGCGGCCTGGTGCTGGTCCGCGGTGAAGTCCGGCGCGCACGTCGCGCAGAGGATGAGGAGGAGGCTCGGCATCGGAGGCGGACACGCAGCCTAGCAAAGGCACGAAAAGAGGGCTGCGACTCGCGCGGGGGCGCCCCTGAGCGGGATGGAGCGCTGCTCCCCAACCAAGAAAAGGACCTGCCATGAAGATCAAGCTCATCCCTCTTCTGCTTCCCCTGCTCCTCTCGGCCCTCTTCTCCAGCGCGAGCCCCGCGGCCGCGGCCCCGCTCGCCGCGACCCGCGACACCCGCCTCGCGTTCCTGCCCTTCGCGGCGCGCGTCGGCGTGCTGCCGAAGACCCCGGTCAGCGCCGTGCTCCACACGGCCGGCGAGTACCAGGCCGTGGTCGGGCGTCCCGCACCGGCCGAGATCGACTTCTCGCGCGAATGGGTCGCCTTCTACAGCGCCGGACTGCAGCCCACGAACGGGGCCGTCGCCTCGATCGAGAGCATCGGCCTCGTCGACGGTGGCCGCGGGCTGCGCATCGTCACGCGCCTGCGCCTGCCGGCCATCTCCGCCCGCCCCGCTGCGGGACTCATGATCCCCTACACGATGGTGAAGTTCCGCCGGCCGCCGAGCCTGCCCCGCAGTGTCAGCTGGGTGCAGATCCGCGGAATCCTGCTGGCGGCACTCTGAGCACGAGGTCCGGGAGCCGGGGGGCTGACGGACCTGTGTCCCGATGGAGAGAGACGCGGACCCCGCACACTCGTGGTGCGGGGTCCGCACTCGTTCGTGCGGCTGCAGGAATCCCTGGTCTCGAGGCGCAACCTTGGCGCGTCCCGAGCGTCTTCCTGGCGGAGAGCCGGCGGCGGCGCGGCCCGCACGATCGGAACGGACCCGATGCGAAGTCTACGGAACGACACCTTGGCCAGACTGCCTCACTCCTGGACGCGGGCTTTGCACGTCCTCGTCGCGGTCGGTGTCGCCGCCGTGCTCTCCTCCTCGCCCTCGGCCTCTGCGGCGGGTGACGGACCGGGGAAGAAGCCCGAGCCCACGCCGGCAGCGACGCGCGACGATCTCGAGAGGGACCTGCGCTCCGAGCGCCCCGACAAGCGCCGCGCGACCGTCGTGCGCCTCGCCGAGATCGGCGACCGGCCCGCCTGGGAGCTCGTGCTGCGCGCGCTCGGCGACCCGGAGCCCGAGGTGGCCGACGAAGCGCAGCTCGCGCTCGGGCGGGCCAGCGATCCGAAGCTGCTGGCCGAGCTCGCGGGCGAGAAGGGCCTGCGCGCGCGCGATCCCTGGCTGCGCCTGCGCGTGGCCGAGGCGCTCGGCCGGGCGCCGCTCGAGATCGCCTGCGAGCCGCTCGTGCGCGCGCTCGATCCCGGCGATACGGAGCTCACGCGCACGCTGCTCTGGTCGCTCGAGCGCCTGCACGATGCCCGGCGGCTCGGCGGCGACAAGACGAAGGCGGTCGAGGCCTGCGAGCGCCTGGTCGCGGGCCGCGGCGACGGATTCGTGCGTGCGGCCGCGCTGTGCACGCTCGAGAAGCTCGACCACTTCGCGGCCGACAAGCTGCTCGGCGCCGCGCTCGCCGACGGCGATGCGGCGCTGCGCTGCGGGGCGGTCGGCGTCTACGCGCGCGCCACCGAGCAGGAGTGCCTCGACACCTCGCGGCGCATGCTCGCCGACCCGGAGATGCGCGTGCGCGCGGCGGCGATCGCGAACCTCGAGCGCCTGCAGAGCCGCGCCGCGGCGCTGGCGCTGGTCGAACAGATGCAGCGCGAGGTGCGCGCGCGGCTGCGCTGGGAGATCCTCGGCTGGCTGCGCGCGCAGTCCGGCCTCGACCTCTCCTTCGAGCCCGAGGCCTGGCGCGCCTGGGCCGAGAAGCTCGAGGGCCGCGTGCACACCGGCGAGGGCCACGCCGCGGGCGGGCCGCTCGGCGACACGCACGTGGGCTTTGCCGGCCTGAACGTGCTCTCCGACCGCGTGGCCTTCCTGATCGACCTCTCGGGCTCGCTCTGGGAGTCCAAGGTCGGCGAGCGCACGCGCAAGCAGATCGTCGACGAAGAGCTGCGCAAGGCGCTGCAGGCGCTGCCGCCCGAGACGCGCTTCAACGTGATCCCGTACACGGGCGTGCCCGATCCCTGGGAGAAGCAGCTCGTCCCGGCCAGCAAGGCCAACGTCGCGCGCGCGCTCGAGCACTTCGAGCGCAGCCACCAGACCGGGCGCGGGAACTTCTTCGATGCCGCGCGCCTGGCGCTGCTCGATCCCGAGGTCGACACGCTGTGCGTGCTCACGGACGGCGTCCCGACCGGCGGCCACCGTTGGAACATGACCCTGATGATCGAGCTGCTCGTCGAGCACGACCGCTTCCGGCGCGCGGCCTACGACTCGGTGCTGGTCGACGCGCCCAAGCGGCGCCAGCGAGACTTCGCGGCGCTGGCCGAGCGCACCGGCGGCCGCTCGATCGCGGTCAAGCAGGAGTAGTGCAACCGATCGGACGTTGGCAGGAGCCCGCACGCAGCCCCGGGGAAAAGCTGGATGGGGGAACGTGGGGACGTGCGGGCTCCTCCGCGTCATGCGCGCGCCGCGCAGCAATGCCGGCCGGCATTCGCTATGGTTCCGGACCGATGAGCGATCCGGACGAGCCTCGCGAGGTCCCGTCGAGCGCGGCCGAGCGCACGCACCAGCCGGGCGGCATCCCCGAGACGCCCGAGGGTTCGCCGCCTCTGGGCGACAGCCCGAGCGCGGGCGACGAGGGCCGCGCACCTGGCCCGACGCCGCCCCACGACTTCTGGCAGGCGCTCTACGGCCGGCGCTCGATCCGCAAGTTCAAGCCCGACGCCGTGCCGCGCGCGCTGGTCGAGCAGGTGCTGCACGCGGGCATCTGGGCGCCCTCCTCGTGCAACTACCAGATGTGGGACTTCGTCGCGGTCGACGATCCGGCGCTCAACGCGCGACTGGCGCAGCTCTCGACGCAGATGGGCAACGCGCCGGTCAACATCGTGGTCGCCTACGGGCGCGACTTCTCCGAGGAGGCCTGGGCCAACATCCAGTCCGCCAGCGCCGCGATCCAGAACATGAGCCTCGCGGCGCAGGTGCTCGGCCTGGGCACGTTCTGGATCACGCAGACGGGCGATCGCGAGCAGGTGCGCGAGCTCGTCGGCCTGCCCGAGGATCGCCTGGTGGTCGCGGTGCTCGCGCTGGGCTGGCCCAAGCTCGCGCCGCGCGCGGGGCCGAAGCGCCGGCCGCTGGCGCAGGTCGCGCACTGGAACCACTACGCCGGCCGGCCGATCCCGTCCTCGCCGCGGCCGGAGGACTGGGCGCCCGACCTGCTCGCGCTCTACCAGCGTGCGCGCGTCTTGAACGGGCTGCGCCACAACAAGCCGCGCGCCTGGGAAGTGCAGCGCACTCGACGCGGCGCTGGCGGCGCTCGTGCCGCCGGCCGCGCAGGGCGCGCGCTGGCTCGACGTGCTGCCCTGCAGCGGCATCGTGACCGAGCAGCTCGCGCGCGAGCGCCCCGGCTACCGCTTCGACGTGCTCGAGCGCACGCGCGAGGTGGCCGAGTTCGCCGCCGCGCGCACGGTCCCGCGCGCGCGGCGCTGCACGTCTGGGGCGCGAGCTCCGCAGCCCGAGGCCGGCGGCCTACGCACTCGTCTCGTGCCTCTTCCGCCTCGAGAACTGCGCGCGCGGCCGAGCGCGCGCAGCTGCTGGCGGCGATGGCGCGCTGGGTCGCGCCGGGCGGGCACGTGCTGCTCGGTTTCGTCAACCGCCGCTCCTTCCACGACTTCACCGAGTGGCTGCGCAGCCGGCGCGGCGGCCCGCGCGGCGTCGAGTACGTGCTCGCGCCCGACCCGAACATCGGGCCCTTCGAGAGCGCTCGAGCCGCGCGCGCTGCTCGAGCTGGCGCAGGGCTGCGGGCTGGCGCTCGAGGCGCGCTACGGCTGCCAGGCCGTGCCGCCGCACGCGGAGATCGAGTTCCGCGCGCGCAACTTCTCGCCGCGCTCGAAGTCGCTCGCGCGCGCCGCCGGCTGGTGCCTGCGAAAGCTGGAAGGCCTGCCCGGCCTGCGCGCGCGGCGCGGGCGCTTCCAGTTCCTGCTGCTGCGGCGCGCCTGAGCGCCTAGCGCGTGCCCTGAACGCCCGTCGCGGGCAGCACGTTGCCGTCGATGTCGAGCTCGATCGGATCGCCGTAGCCGAGGTCGCCGAGCGTGTTCTTGACCTTCGACTTGTCGCCCACGACGAGGATCAGCATGTGCTCGGGCTGGAGCACCTTCTGCGCCAGCTCCTTGCAGCGACGCGCAGCGTCATCGCCGGCCAGCTGCTGCCAGGCGCTTGGCTGCATAGTCGTCCGGGTAGCCGAAGCGGCTGATGTTCTCGAGGTAGCCGTTGATCGCCATCATCGACTCGTACTGGCGCAGCGCGCCCTGCTGCAGCGAGTCCTTGGTGAAGGCCAGCTCCTTCTCGGTCGGGCCGTCGAGGATGCCCTGGATCTCCTTCATGAACTCGTGCACCGACTCGCGCGAGACGCGCACTTCGGTGCCGTCCTTCTTGGTCATCTCGGTCTGCACGCCGGCCGAGGCCACGAACTGGCCCCAGCTGCGGCCGCCGTCGAAGGAGCTGCGTGCGCCGTAGGTGTAGCCCTTGTCCTCGCGCAGGTTCATGTTGATGCGGCTCGAGAAGTTGCCGCCCAGCGGCTGGTTGAGCACTTGCAGCGCGTACCAGCGCGGCGAGAGCGCCGTGTCGCACAGCTGGCCGACGCGGATCTCGGACTGCGCGGCGCCGGGCTTGTCGATCAGGTAGATGCGCGTGTGCTCGACCGCGGGACGGTGTTCGGGGGCCGGTTGCGCCACGCGCACCGCCGAGGTCCAGCCGTTCACGAGACGCGTCAGCACCCCGCGCAGCTCGGTCGCACTGAGCGCGCCCACGTAGGTGATGCGCGCGCTGACCGGCGCGGCGTGCGAGCTCCAGAATTCGCGCACCGCCGCGGGCGAGAGCGCCGCGACGCTTTCGTGTGTGCCGGCCGAGGGCAGACCCAGCGCCGAGTCGCCGTGCAGCAGCTTGCGCCAGGCATTGCCCGCGATCGTGCCGATCTGGTCCGCGCGCGAGTCGATCGCCACCAGGCGCTCCTTCTGCAGGCGCTCGAAGTCCTCCTTGGCGAAGCGCGGCTCGAGCACCACCTCGGCCAGCAGCTCGGCCGCCTCGGAGAGGTGCTTGTCGGGCACGTTGAGCGAGAGCACCAGCTCCTCGTCGCCGGCCCTGGCGTTCAGGCTCGCGCCCAGGCGCTCGAGCTCGGCGCGGAATTCGAGCGCCGTGCGCTTCGCCGTGCCCTGCGTCAAGAGCTCGGCGGTCAGCGCGGCGATGCCCGCGTCCTTCTCGCTCTCGTACACCTGCCCGGCCGGCACGGCCAGTGTCAGCACCGCCAGCGGCACCTCGTGGTAGGGCGAGGCGGTGACGTTGACCGCGTTGGGCCAGACGTCGTGCCACACGGCCGGCGCGCGGAAGGCCGGCGCGGGACCGGCGGCGGGCTTCAGCGAGCGGTCGAACTTGTCGGCCGCGGCGTTGCGCACCGCGACCATCTCCGCCGCGGGCGCGCGCCCGGCGATCGCGGTCGAGCCGATCTTGGGCGCGGGCGAGGAGCCGCGCGCGGCGAGCTCGAGCTTGCCCTTGGGCACGATCGAGAGCGCGATCGAGTGCTGGCCGACGACGTAGTGCTGCAGCACGCGCTTCACGTCCGCGGGCTCGACCGCCAGGTGGCGCTCGAGGTCCTGCTTCCAGGCGCCGGGGTCCTTGTCGAAGCAGTTGAGGTTGGCCAGCATGCTCGTGCGCTGGCCGACCGACTCCTGGCGCCGCAGGAGGTCGGACTCGTAGCGGCCCTGCACCTGCTCCAGCGCCCGACCATCGAAGCCCTTGCTGGCGAGCTGCGCGAGGATGCCGCGCGTCTTCGTCTCCAGCGTGTCGAGCGTGACGCCCGGGTTGGCGCGCAGCGTGATCGAGAACTCGCCCGCCAGCTCGCCCGAGTCGTTCTGGGCGCTGACGTCCGCGCACAACTGCTCGTCGATCGTCAGCGCACGCCTCAGGATGCTCGTGTCATTCGCAGTCAGGACGCGCGCCAGGATGTCGAGCGCCGCGTCGTCGGCATGGTTGCGCTCGACACCGGTCCAGGTCAGCGTCAGCTCGGGGTTCTTGACCCGATCCTCGGCCGCGATGCGCTCATCCGCGGCGATCTTGACCGGCTGCGCAGCGGGCTTGACGACCTCGGGCCCGCGCGGGATCGAGCCGAAGTACTTCTCGACCAGCGCCAGCGCCGCCTTGGGATCGATGTCGCCGCCGATCGCGAGCGTGGCGTTGTTCGGCCCGTACCAGCGCGAGAAGAAGCTCTTGACGTCGTCCAGGCTCGCGGCCGTGAGGTCCTCCTGCGAGCCGATCGTCAGCCAGTGGTACGGGTGCTCGGCCGGATACAGCTGCGCCGAGATCCACGCGCCGCCCATGCCGTAGGGCCGGTTCTCGTAGTTCTGCCGGCGCTCGTTCTTCACCACGTCGCGCTGCAGGTCGAGCTTCTCCTGCGTCATGCCGGGCAAGAGCCAGCCCATGCGGTCCGACTCCAGCCACAGCGCCAGCTCGAGCTGGTTCGCCGGCAGCACCTCGAAGTAGTTCGTGCGGTCGCGCGTGGTCGAACCGTTGAGCGTGCCGCCCGCCTCCTGCACCAGCTTGAAGTGCTGGTCGTCGCCGACGTGCTCGCTGCCCTGGAAGAGCATGTGCTCGAACAGGTGCGCGAAGCCCGAGCGCCCGGGCTCCTCGCGCGCGCTGCCGACGTGGTACTGCACGTAGACCGCGACGACGGGATCGGAATGGTCCTCGTGGATCACGACCTCGAGGCCGTTCGGCAGCACGTGCTTCTCGTAGGGAATCGTGAGCGCGGGCTCGTGCTTGAGGGCGGAGCAGGCGGAGAAGAGGAAGACGGCGGAGGCGAGGGGGAGGGGGCGCATGCGCGCCAGTGTAGCGAGGTGCTCGCGGGGCAGGTCGTACGCCTTCGGTAGGGACGTGTGCGCAGGGAGCGTGGGTGCGTCAGTCCTCGTCCGTGAGCGTGATTTCCTGAGTCTCGCCGGGCTTGAGCTCGACCGCCTGCGTGCGCGCGGGGCCGCTCCAGCTCTTGCGGATCTCGAGCACGAGCGCGCCGGCGGGAGCCATGTACTCGCCGATCTTGCCCTGCTCGACTCCCGTCTGCATCAGCACCGCCGCACCCTGGCGCATCACCGTCACGTAGACGCAGGGTTGCGCGCCCTTGTAGCCGAAGCGCAGCTTGCCCCCCGGGCTGAGCGCCAGCACGAGCTCGCCGGAATCGGTGCCTGCGCCGACATCGATGTGCGCGTGCTGCGCGAACCTGCCGTCCGCCGTCGAGGCCGTGACGCTCCAGCGGCCGACTCTGAAGCCTGCCAGAGTGAACGAGCCGTCCGGTTGCGTCGTGGTCTGCATGCAGTCGGCGGACGTTCCCGAACCCGGCTCCTCGGGACCGAAGACGAGCTGCGCAGCACACGCCGCGCCCGTCACGCCGTCGACCACTCTGCCGCGGATCGTGCCGTCCTGCTTGAGTCGTAGCACGATGCCGCTGTCCCCACCGCTCGCTTGCACAGGATCGGAGGAAGCGAAGCGCCCGACCGCAGTCGCGGCGAGCGTAAACCTTCCGGGCCCGACCGGACCGAATGTGAAGCTGCCGTCGGATTCGGTGTTCACGTCCTCGGGCCCATCGCGCGGCGGGACGAAGCCGTTCACCCAAACGTTGGGCGCGCCTTCGCCGTTCGGCGCCAGCACTCGCCCGCGAATGAACAGCCCGCGGGAAACGCGCAGTGTGAGCTCGATCCGCGGCTCGCCCGCGATCTCGATCAGCTCCGCAATCGGTGCCACGGAACTCCCGTTGTCGGCAGCCGGTCCGACCTTCCAGCGGCCGGGACCGAGGTCCTCGAGCGTGAAGCGGCCCTCGGCATCGGCGATCCCTCGGGCGCCCAGGCGGTTCGGCTCGTAGCCCGTCAAGTAGCGGTTCCCGCCCGGTCCCGCGAGCACGGCCCAGATCTCTAGGCTCGCGACCGGATCGCCGTCCTGGTCGAGCGCGAGCCCGCGAACCGTGGTCCCGGAGCCGATGCGCCACTCGACCTCACGGTTCTCTCCGGGCTCGAACTTCAGACCGGCGGCCTCGTGTCGGATTTGCCTGCCGTCCTTCACGACCGCCGCGGCGATCTCGACCCGCGGCGCGAGCCCTTCGATCTTCGCGCGGCCGTCGGCGCCCGTCGCGACGCTCCATAGCTCGTCGGGCGGAAAGGAGTACGAGAAGCCACTGGAGGAGTAGCCCTGTTCGTCGGCGACGTGGCGCGCGAGCAGGTTGCCCCTCAGCGAGAGCTCGATGCGCGCGTCCCGGATCGGTGCGCCGGCAGCGTCGAGCACGCGCACGCTCAGGCTTGCCGCGCGCGAGACGTTGATGACCAGCGCGTGCGCGCGGTCGGCGTGCAGCGCGTCGAGGCTCGCGTAGCGCAGGCCGTAGCCCTCGGCCTCGACGCACAGGCGCGGGTCGGACCAAAGAGGGAAGGGCAGCTCGAACAGCCCGTCGTTGCCCGTCGTGACGCTCCCGGGTCCGGGCGAGCGAGCCTCGCCCCGCCGCTCCCCTCCGCACTGGATCCGCACGCACGCCCCGGCCACGGGCTCGCGCGTCTCTGCACACACGACCCGTCCGACGACGCGGCCGTCGAAGCCGTCCTCGAGCACGAGCACGAACTTGCGCGTCTCGCCGGCGCTCATGGCGGGGATGTCGACGCTGGCCATGCTCCACTTGCGGGGCTCGCCGGGCACGAAGAGCGAGAGTCCGTGCGCGACAGGTGCATCGAACAACACGGTTCCATCCGCGCGGGTGCGCGGGCCCGGGCCGGCACCGGCTCCGACGAGGCTGTGGATCGACGCGCCCGATCCGTCGCTGACGTCCTCGTAGAGACTCACGGTCACGCCCTGCAGCGGAGTCCCTGAGGACTTCCCGATCACGCGCACCTCGAGACCTGCCCGCTCCGGCCCGGGCGCGGGCGGGGAGTCCTCGGGCGGCGCGATCGCCGCGCGCTGCGTCGGCGTGTCGGATTGCAGCGCGGACTCCGCGGCGGCGGGTGAGCTCGTGTGCGGCTGCGTCGCGCCAGCCCAGGGCGCGAGCGGCTCGGCGCGGCTCGAATGCCAGCGCAGCACGAGCGCCACGATCCCCGCGAGCGCGAGCAGCAACACGATGGGAAGCCAGCGTCGCATCCTTTCGTCCCCTCGGATCACCTACGCGAGTGTCGGATGAGTCGACCGCCTGTCTACGAGAATGTCGGACATGTGGGTCAGTCCTCGTCCGTGAGCACGATTTCCTGCGTCACGCCGGGCTTGAGTTCGACCGCCTTGGTGCGCGCGGGGCCGTCGTAGGCCTTGCGGATCTCGAGCACGAGCGCGCCCGCGGGGGCGAGGCAGTCGGTGAACTTGCCCGGTTCGATGCGCGTCGCGAAGTTCACGGCCGCGCCCTGGGCGGTGATCGTCACGATGACCTGTGGCTCCGCGCCCTTGTAGCCGAAGTGCAGCTTCCCGCCCGGGCTCAGCGCGAACACGAGCTCGCCGGAATCGGATCCCGGAGCGACGTCGATGTGCGCGTGCTGCGCGAACCTGCCGTCGGCCGAAGACGCCGTGACGCTCCAGCGGCCGGGCTCGAAGCCCGCGCGCGAGAAGACGCCGTCCTCCTGCGTCGGGGTCATCATCCCGTTCCCGAACACGCCAGCGGAGGCGTGCTCGGGCATGAAGACGAGCTCCGCGGCGCAGGCTGCGCCCGTCACGGCATCGACCACGCGTCCGCGGATCGCCCCGCCCTGCTTGAGCTGCAGCACGACGCCCGTGTCGCCTGCGCTCGCACTTACGGGATCGGAAGAAGCGAACTGGTTCATGGAGCTGGCGCTCAGCGTGACCGTTCCCGGCGCGAGCGGGCCGAAGGCGAAGGTGCCGTCCTGGCCGGCGTGCTGGTCCCCGAAGTACTCCAGCGAATCGGCCATCCCGTTCAGCCACGCGTTTGGCACGGGCTCCCCGCTGGGGGAGATCACGCGGCCGCGGATGTACAGGCTGCGGAAGACGTGCAAGGTGAGCTCGCGCGTCGGCTCGCCCGCCAGCTCGACGAGTTCGGCGACGGAGGCGATCTGCGAGTCCGGCTCCGCGCCCGGGCCGATGCACCAACTGCCAGCCCGGAGATCCCGCAGCGTGAAGCGCCCATCGCCGTCCGTCTGCGACTTCGACGCGACTCGCTCGCGCTCGTAGCGCAGGAAGAAGCGCCGCCGTTCGGAGGCGGCGTTCGAGGCCCAGATCGCGATGCCGCTGACCGGCTTGCCGTCCTGGTCGAGCACAAGTCCCTGAACGGTGGTCCCGGATCCGATGCGCCACTCGAGTTCCTTGACCTCGCCGGGTTCGAGCGTGAGCCCCACCGGATCCTGGAACACAGTCCGGCCGCTGGCCTCGATCCGCAGGCCGAGCTCGACTCGCGGCGGAATGCCCGCGATCCTCGCGCGGCCGTCCGCTCCCGTCGCGACGGACCAGCTCTCGTCGGGCGGCGAGCTGAAGAATCCACCTGGAAAGTAGCTCTCGGCGTCGGCCTCGCTGTACGAGAGCAGGTAGCCCTTGGTGGTCAGTTCGACCCAGGCTTCCTCGATCGGCGCTCCGCCGGCATCGAGCACTCGCGCGTTCAGCGTGGCCGCGCGCGAGACGTGCACGACCAGAGCGTGGGCGAGATCCGCGTGCAGCCCGTCGACGTTTGCATAGCGCAGTCCGTAGCCCTCGGCCTCGACACACAGCCGCGGGTGCGCCCAGAGCGAGCAGGCGAACTCGAACACGCCGTCGTTGCCCGTCGTCAGGCCGCCGGATGCAGGCTTGCCTCGATTGCGGATGGGTTTGCCACCCATGGTGAATGTGTAGCGGGCCCCCGTGTTCTCCAGGCTCACGTGCGCTCCGGCGACGGGCTCGCCGGTCTCGCAGCACACGACCTTGCCGACGACGTGTCCGTCGACGCCGTCCGCGATCTCGAGCACGAGTTCGCGCTGCTCCCCTGAGCGCAGGGCCGGGATCTCGGCCCTGGCGTCACCTGACTTCTCGTCTTCGCCGTGTGCCGAGAGGCTCAGGTCACGCCCCGGCGGGAGATCGAAGCGCACGACACCATCCGTGCTCGTGATGGGGCAGTGCTCGAGATCGCCCTTGCTGCCTTCGAGGTTCTCGAAGTGGAACCCGCTGCCTTCGAAGACCTTCGGAGCCAACATGACGCGCACCCTCGCCCGTGGAGAATGCGATGACTTGCCGAGGACGCGCACCGTGAGCTGACCCAGCGCGGGATCGGGCTTCGAGTCGGTGGCGGACTCGCCGGACGGAGCGACGGGCGCCGGCACGAGCGGGGCGCGCTGCGGGATCGAGTCCGGTTGCCCGGCGAGCTCGACGGGAGCGAGCTCGGCGTGCTGGCCGCCTTCGGGCTGCACGCGCGCAGCCTCAACGGGATCGACGCGCGTCGAGTGCCTGAACAGCAGGAACCCGACGAGGCCCGCGACGGCGAGCAGCAGCGCGATCGGAAGCCAGCGACGCATGTCTCGTCCCTCCGCGCGGCATTGTGACACCGCGGGAGTGCGCTCGCTACGATCTGCGGCCGACCATGCGCACTCGAATCCTGCCCCTCGCCCTGCTCGCGCTCGCGGCCTGCCGCAACAGCGGCCAGCCGCTCGTCAAGCGCGTCACGCCGCTGCCCAACGGCGGCCTGCCCGAGGCGCACCAGCAGATCGACCCGGTGACCGGCAAGGTGCAGCACGAGTGGAGCACGATCGCGGTCGGCAACGATGCCTCGAAGAAGCACGGCCGCGAGACCGTGCTGCGCAAGGACGGCTCGAAGGAGTGGGAGCGCGGCTGGGACCACGGCAAGCCGGCCGGCGTGTGGCGCAGCTGGTTCGCGAACGGGCAGATGCGCTCCGAGGTCTTCTACGGGGGACCGACCGAGGAGCGGCCGATGACCTTCTGGTTCGAGAACGGCCAGCGGCGCATGCAGGGGCCGGCGAAGGACGGCGTGCGCTGCGGGCACTGGAAGGTCTGGTTCGCGAACGGGAAGCCGGCCGAGGAAGGCGAGTTCGTCGGCAGCCGGCGCGAAGGCGAGTGGCAGGCCTGGAGCGAGGACGGCCAGCGCATGTTCGTGCGCGTCTACCAGCACGACGTGCGCATCTCGGAGCGCGAGGGCGAAGTCGCGCCGAAGTAGGCGGCCTGGCTGATCTGAGTCGCGGATCCTACGGATTCCTGCGACGATTCGCCCGATCGCGGCCTTCCTCGGGTTGGTCAGGAGCACGCGGCGCCCCATCGACCCCAACCGCCTCCTGGCTCAGTCGAAAACCCAGCTCCCCGAGGACCGACCGATGGCTGCACTGCACTTCGTTTCGATGCGTCTCGTTGCGTTCGCGCTCGCCGTCGTCGGATTCGCAGCCGCTGAGAGCGCGCGCGCGCAGTCGGGTCCGGCCGTGGGACAGCCGGCGCCGCCGATCTCGCTCGAGAGCTGGCTCAACGTCGGCAAGGACGAGTCGCCCACGCTCGAATCGCTCAAGGGCAAGACGATCCTGCTCGAGTTCTGGGGCACGTGGTGCCATCCGTGCGTGCTCGCCATGCCGCTCGTCCAGAAGCTGCACGAGCGCTACAAGGACCGCGGTCTGCGCGTGCTCGCGATCTCGTACGAGGCCGACGACGTCTTGCAGCCGTTCCTCTCGAAGAACGCCTACACGATGAGCGTCGGCTCCGATCCCACGAAGAAGGTGGTGAACGCCTACGGCATCCAGAGCTGGCCGACCTCGATCCTGATCGACAAGGACGGGAAGGTCGTGCACATCGGCAATCCCTACGGCATCGAGGCGGCGATCGAGAAGGCGCTGGGGCTCGAGGCGAGCCCCGCGTCGCTTCTGACCGACGCCGTCGGCGCGCTCGCGACCAAGGACAAGAAGCGCGTGCGCGAGACGCTCGAGCGGCTGCTCGACAAGGAGCCCGAGGCCTTCGATCTCAAGGCCTGGTCGACGGGCGCGGGCGGCGCGGCGCCGGCGGCAGCCGCGACGGCGCCGGCGAAACTCGATCCGGGCGATGCGCTCGATCGCTGCATCGCGGATTGGAATACCAAGGACCCGGCTGCGCGCGTGGCCGCGCTCACGGCGCTCTCCGCGGTGGCGCCGGAGGTCTACGACCTGTCGTCCTGGGCGAAGCGCCACCTCGGCGCCGAGTTCCCCATGACCGACAAGGAGTTGAAGCAGATGCTCGAGGGCAAGAGCTACGACTCCCTGGTCGAGGCGCTGATCAGCCGCAATCCGCCGGCCGCGGTCGTCGCGGCGGCGGCCAAGAACAGGGAGCTGCGCGACTACGCCGCGAAGAAGGGCGAGGAGGCGCGCACCTTCGCGAAGAAGGCGCTGATGATCGAGAACTGGGTCCTCGCCGGCAAACAGGCCAAGGACAACGACGCGTTCTGGGCCGAGCTCAGCGTCAACGGCATTGCCACGTCCCCCGACAAGAAGACCGTCACCGCCGTCATCGTCGGGGCCAAGGGCGTGACGAAGGCGAATGCCGCGGGCTTCATCCGCAACCAGTTCTCGCGCGCCATCGTCATGGACAGTCTGGCCGCGGGCAAGGAACCGAAGCTCGCAGGCCTCGCGGCGGCCGTCGCCAAGGAGCGCGAGGCCCAGCTCAAGATCCTCGAGAGCCGCTATCCGGTCGAGACGAAGTGACGCTGACTAGGCCTTCTTCAGCGCCTTGAGCATCTCCGCTTCCTTGTCGGCCGCGGGCCCGGCGAGGTGCTTGCGCTTGTCGTCCGCCGCGACGGTCTTCCACCAGTCGAGCGTGTCCTTAGCGATGGTCTCGATCGGACGGAACGTGAGCCCGGCCTTGACCGCGCGCGCGTTGCTCCAGGTGTGGAAGCCCTTCGACTCGCCCTCGTACGCCGCCCAGATCGGGAACTCGACGTCGGTGAAGGGCTTGAGATCGGCCGTGTTCGCCCAGTGCAGCGTCGCGGGCTTGGCCGCGGCCTTCTGGCAGGCGTCGAGCACGCTGCCCCAGGACATGCGCTTCTCCGGGCCGCAGGCGTTGAAGATGCCCTTGGTGCCCTTCTCGCCGAGCAGCAGCATCCAGGCCGCGAGGTCGCGCACGTCGATGACCTGGATCGGATCGTCCTTGCCGCCCGGGACGAGCACCTCGCCGCCCTGGTCGATGCGCACGGGCCAGTAGGTGAAGCGTCCGGTCGGGTCGTCGGGCCCGACGATGTAGCCGGGGCGCACGACGGTGGTCTTGCCGGGCATGGCCGCCTCGGCCGCCTTCTCGCACAGCACCTTGAGGCCGCCGTAGTTGCTGAAGTCGGCACCCATCGTCTCGACCGTCGGGTCGGCCAGCGTGGCGAGCTCGGCGTCCTCGTTGCCGCCCTCGATCGCGTTGGCCTTGTTGGCGTAGCAGCTGATGCTCGAGACGTAGACGTAGTGCCCGATGTTGGGCGCCATCAGCTCGGCCGAGGCCTTGACGTGGCGCGGGTAGTAGCCGCAGTCGTCGAAGACCACGTCCCACTTGCGGCCTTCGAGCGCCTTGAGGCCCTCGTCCTTCTTCGGATCGCGGTTGCCCTGCAGCTTCTCGACGTCGGGGAAGAGCCCGGGGCGCGTCTTGCCGCGGTTGAAGATCGTGACCGTGTGGCCGTTCTTCTGCGCCAGCTCGACCAGCGCGGGCCCGATGAAGCCCGTGCCGCCGAGGATCAGCAGCTTGAGCTTGGCGCTCGGGGCGGCCTTGGCCTTGTTCGCGAGCAGCGCGGCGGCTGCGGTGGCGGCGCTGACCTGCAGGAACTCTCGACGGCTGGTGCTCATGTGCGGGGGATCTCCTTGATCCAGGGGGGTTGCTCCCAGCATGCCGTCCCGCCGCGCGGATTGCCGTTCGCGTGCGGAAAGACTTGGGTCAGCGCGGCATGGTAGAACGCGCGCGAACACCCCGATGCACACCGAACCGCTGCGTTACCAGATGCCGCCGCGCGCGCTCGTCGAGCTGCTCGACGCGCCCGGCGCGCCCTGGCTCTTCCTGGCGCCGGACGCGAGCGCCTGGCTCGAGGTCGTGCACCCGCCGATGCCCTCGCTGGCGGAAGTGGCGCAGCCCTTCGTGCGCCTGGCGGGCCTGCGCATCGACCCGGCCACGAATGCACAACGCCAGCTCGGCTTCGGGAGCTCGCTCGTGCTGGTCGAGCGCACGACGCTGGCGCGGCGGACGATCGAGCTGCCCGGCGGAAGACGCATCGCCTCGGTGCGCTGGTCGCACCGCGGAGAGGCTTTCGCGCTCGCGCTGGTGGGCGGCGAGGGCAGCGAGCTGTGGGTGGGGGAGCGCGGCGGCGCTGCACAGCTGCGCAAGCTCGCGAGCGGGCTCAACGCGGTCTTCGGCGAGGGCTTCGAGTGGCTGCCGAGCGGCGCGGGCCTGCTGCTCACGCTGATCCCGCGCGTCCGCGGCGAGGCGCCGAACGAACCCGCCTCGGCCGAAGGGCCGCTGGTGCAGGAAGCGCACGGCGAAGTGACGCCGCTGCGCACCTACCAGGACCTGCTCGAGAGCCCGCACGACGACCTGCTCTTCGAGCACTACGCCACGAGCGAGCTCGCGATCGTCCCGCTCTCGGGCGGCGAGCCGCGGCGCTTCGGCGCGTCCGCGCATCTACTCCAGCACCGACGTCGCGACCGGCGGCGAGCTGCTGCTCGTGACGCGCGTCCTGCGCCCGTTCAGCCGCTCGCAGGCCGTGTACGGCTTCCCGAGCGCGACCGAGGTGCTCGACCTCGAGGGCCGGCTCGTGCACACCGTGGTGCAGTTCCCCGAGCTGCGCGACGTGCCGATCGAGGGCGTGCGCACCGGCCCGCGCGGCGTGCAGTGGAGCCCGCACGAGCCCGCGACGCTCTTGTGGGTCGAGGCGCTCGACGGCGGCGATCCGCGCAAGGAGGCTCCGGCGCGCGATCGCTGGATGCGCATCGACGCGCCCTTCCAGGGCGAGCCGCGGGAGTTCCTGCGCCTCGCGCAGCGCGCCGCCGCGCTCTCCTGGCTGCCGGATCCCGAGCGCCTGATCGCGCGCCAGTACGACCGCGACCGGCGCTGGATGCGCACGAGCCTGCACGATCGGGCGAGCGGTGCCGAGCTCGCGCTGCTCGACGACCGCGGCGTGCGCGACCGCTACGGCGATCCCGGCGCGCTGGTCACGCGCATGAACGAAAGCGGCCGGCGCCTCGTGCGCGTCGAGGACGGCTGGATCTTCCGCGCGGGCGAGGGCCAGGACGAGCACGGCAAGCGGCCGTTCCTCGCGCGCGAGCGCCTGGGCGCGGGCGAGCGCGAGGAACTCTGGCGCTGCGCGGAGGGCGATTACGAGGGCCTGGTCGCGCTGCTCGAGGGCGCAGAGCGCGGCAGCTTCGTCACGCGCCGCGAGAGCGCCAGCGAGCCGCCCAATCTCTTCCTGCGCCGCATGGGCGTGGGAGAGGCGCGCAAGCTGACCGACTTCGACGATCCGACGCCGCTCCTGCGCCAGATCGAGAAGCGCATCGTGCGCTACACGCGCGCGGACGGCGTCGCGCTCTCGGGCCAGCTCTATCTGCCGCCCGGCTGGAAGCCCGGCACGCGCCTGCCGCTCGTCGTCTGGGCCTACCCGCAGGACTATCCCGACGAGGGTACGGCCAGCCAGACGAGCGGCACGCCGCACCACTTCACGCGCATCAGCGGCCCCTCGCAGCTGCTCTTCGCGCTCGCCGGCTACGCCGTGCTCGACGACGCCGCGCTGCCGATCGTCGGCCATCCCGAGACGATGAACGACCGCTTCGTCGAGCAGTCGGTGGCGAGCGTGCGCGCGGCGATCGACTACCTCGCCGGCGAGGGCATCGCCGATCCCGAGCGCGTGGGCGTCGGCGGGCACAGCTACGGCGCGTACATGACCGCGATGCTGCTCGCGCACAGCGAACTCTTCCGCGCCGGCATCGCGCGCAGCGGCGCCTACAACCGCACGCTGACGCCCTTCGGCTTCCAGGCCGAGCGGCGCACGCTGTGGGAGGCGCCGGAGAGCTACCTCAAGCTCTCGCCCTTCCTGGATGCGGCCAGGATCAAGGCGCCGCTGCTGCTGATCCACGGCGCCGAGGATCAGAACCCCGGCACGCTGCCGATCCAGTCCGAGCGCCTGTTCCAGGCGCTCAAGGGCACCGGCGGCCGCGTGCGCTTCGTCGCGCTGCCGCACGAGGGGCATGCGTACCGTGCGCGCGAGTCGGTGCTGCACGTCGTGTGGGAGATGCTCAGCTGGTTCGACCGGCACGTGAAGGGCGAGGCATGAGCCGCCGCCGCAAGAACTCCCTGCCGCCGATCCCGCGCGACCCCGACGACGACCACTCGATCGCGCCGGTCGCCGCGCGGCGCGCGCTCTGGTCGCGCGTCGCGGGCGCGGACCCCGTGCACGTCTCCGGCGCGCCCGTGCCGCTGGCCTCGGCGCGCGGCAAGATCGAGAACCTCGTCGGGTACGTGCAGGTGCCGCTGGGACTCGCGGGGCCGCTGCGCGTCGACACCTCGCTCGACGTGCGCGAGCTGTACGTGCCCATGGCGACCACCGAAGGGGCGCTCGTGGCCTCGTACTCGCGCGGGATGAAGCTCCTCGCGGCCGGCGGCGGGGCGCGCGCGCGTGTCCTGCGCCGCGGTCTGACGCAGAACCCGATCCTCGTCTACCGCGATGCCGCGGCCGCCGAACGCGCCGCCGAGACCGCCCGCGCGAGCCTCGCGCGCTGGCAGCAGCTCGTCGCGACGACCACGCGCCACGGCGCGCTGCGCAGCGCGAGCGCCAGCGTGCTCGGCCGCCGGCTCGTGCTGCAGCTCAACGTTCACGACCGGCGACGCGATCGGCATCAACATGGCGGCGCGCGCGGCGGAGCTCGTCAGCGCGGACCTCGAGCAGCGCACGAAGGCCCTCGAACGCTTCGTGCACGGTCAGGACGTCGAGAAGCGCGCCAACGCGCGCGCGCAGATCGAGGGCCGCGGCCGCAGCGTGGTCGCCGACGTCACGATCCCGCGCGCGGCGCTGCGCGAGCTCGCGCGCAGCACGCCCGAGAAGCTCGTCGCGATCCTCGACAGCTATCGCGTGGGCTTCGCCGAGCTCGGCACGCACAACTGGCTCGTGCAGGCGGCCAACGGTCTCGCGGCGGTGTTCCTCGCCTGCGGCCAGGATCTCGCCTATGTCGGCGAGTGCGCCACGGGTCAGCTGGATTTCAGCGTCGACATGCGCGGCGACCTGTACGCCAGCGTGCACCTGCCCGCCCTGCTCGTCGGAACGGTGGGGGGCGGCAGCGGGCAGGGGACGGCGGCCGAGTGCCTGCGCCTGATGGGCTGCCTGGGCGAGGGCAAGGCCGATCTGTTCGCGGAGATCCTGGGCGCCACCGTGCTCGCCGGCGATCTCTCGCTGATGGCGGCCTTCACCAGCCACGAGTTCGTCGCGGCGCACGAGCGCCTGGGCCGCAACCGGCCTGCGGGGGCCCCCCGAAGGAAAATCCGGGCCCCTCGCAAGCTGCGCCATTGACCAGCAACGGATCCTCGTTAACCTGCTTGGCCTCAAATTGTTGCGCCGGAGGTCCAGTCCTTCCCGCCGACCCCGACCCTGCCCCTATGAACGCCATGGCCAGCCTCACCAAGACCGACTCCCCCCGCAGCTTCAAGAACCAGAAGCGCGGCCTCGAGATGCACCGCAACATCGGCATCATGGCCCACATCGATGCCGGCAAGACCACGGTCACCGAGCGCATCCTGTTCCTGACGGGCAAGATCCACGAGACGGGCGAGGTCCACGACGGGGAAGCGACGATGGACTTCCTCGAGGAGGAGCGCAAGCGCGGCATCACGATCCAGTCCGCCGCCACGGCCGCGGAGTGGAACAACCACTCGATCAACATCATCGACACGCCCGGCCACGTGGACTTCACGGCCGAGGTCGAGCGCAGCCTGCGCGTGCTCGACGGCGCGGTGGCGGTCTTCGACGCCGTGAGCGGCGTCGAGGCGCAGTCCGAGACGGTCTGGCGCCAGGCCAACCGCTACGGCGTGCCGCGCCTGTGCTTCATCAACAAGATGGACCGCGTGGGCGCCGACTTCTGGGCCTCGGTCGAGTCGATCAAGACGCGCCTCGAGGCGCGCCCGGTGCCGGTGCAGATCCCGGTCGGCCAGGAGAAGGACTTCCGCGGCGTGATCGACCTCGTGCGCATGAAGATGTACGAGTTCCCCGAGGAGGCCGAGGGCAAGTCGTACATCGAGAGCGAGATCCCGGCCGAACTGCTCGAGGACGCCAAGCTGCACCGCAAGGCGATGATCGAGATCGCGGCCGAGTTCGACGACAAGCTGGCTCGACATGTTCGTCGAGGACCAGGAGCCGCCCGAGGAGCTGCTGCTCAAGGCGCTGCGCGCGGGCACGATCAAGATGGAGATGACGCCCGTCGTGTGCGGCTCGGCGCTCAAGCACAAGGGCGTGCGCTTCATGCTCGACGCGGTGGTCGACTTCCTGCCCGCCCGTTCGACCTGCCGCGCGGTCGAGGGCATCGAGCCGCGCACGGACAACAAGCAGGTGCGCAAGCGCCTCGACACCGAGCCCGCTGTGCCTGATGGCCTTCAAGACGATCGCCGAGTCGACCGGCGACCTGACCTTCGTGCGCGTCTACTCGGGCGTGCTCTCGAAGAGCACGGGCGTGATGAACGCGCGCACGGGCAAGATGGAGCGCATCGGCCGCCTGGTGCGCATGCACGCCAACAAGCGCGACGCGATCGACGAGATCCGCGCCGGCGACATCGGCGCCGTGATCGGGCTCAAGAACACCTACACGGGCGACACGCTCTGCGACGAGGAGCATCCGATCGCGCTGAACAAGATCCAGTTCCCCGACACGGTCATCTCGATGTCGCTCGAGCCCAAGCTCTCGGCCGACCGCGACAAGCTGGGCGAGGTGATCGGCAAGATGATGCGCGAGGACCCGACCTTCCGCGCGCAGACCAACGAGCAGACGGGCCAGCTGATCATCAGCGGCATGGGCGAGCTGCACCTCGAGGTGATCGTCAACCGCATCCTCAGCGAGCACAAGTGCGCGGTCGTCACGGGCAAGCCCAAGGTGGCCTACAAGCAGCGCCTGCGCCGTGCGATCGAGACCGAGGCGCGCTTCATCCGCCAGTCGGGCGGCCGCGGCCAGTACGCCGTGATCACGGTCAAGTTCGAGCCCGTCGCGACCAAGGACGGCGACCTCGAGTTCATCGACGGCATCAAGGGCGGCTCGGTGCCGCGCGAGTACATCCCCAAGGTCGAGAACGGCCTGCGCGACGGCTTCAAGGGCGGCGGCCAGCACGGCTTCCCCTTCGTCAACGTGCGCGCCACGCTGACCGACGGCAAGTACCACGAGGTCGACTCGAACGAGATGGCCTTCACCCTGGCCGGCCAGCTGGCCTTCCGCCAGGCGGCCGAGAACAACATCACGCTGCTCGAGCCGATCATGAAGGTCGAGGTGCGCGTGCCCGAGGAGTTCCTGGGCGCGGTCGTGGGCGACCTCAACTCGCGCCGCGGCGAGGTCAGCGAGGTCGACTCGATCGGCAACCTGCGCGTCGTGCGCTCGCTGGTGCCGATCGCCGAGATGTTCGCCTACTCCTCCTCGCTGCGCGGCGCCACGCAGGGCCGCGGCTCGTACGCGATGGAGCTGTTCGAGTACCGCGACGTGCCGAACATCGATCGCCGAGGAAGTGCTCAAGGGCGGCAAGGACTGAATCACTCCGGATTCCCCTGAGGGGAGCACGGAGCGAACGAAGCGGGACCGACCGGCGCACTGCCGGTCGGTCCTTTCTTTCACGGGCGCCGGCCGTACCATGCGCGCGGAGAGCTCATGACCCGCACCGCCAAGCGCCGCTTCAGCCGCGAGATCCCGGGCATCGTCGACGGCATCGCCCTCGGTCCCTCCGGGCCGGTGCTGGTGCACCACTACGACCCGCCGGCGGGCGACATGTGGATCGACGACGTGATCCCGGGCAAGCTCGCGGCGCTCGAGCGCTCGAGCGGCGAGATGCTCTGGTCCTCGCCCTGCGAGGTCGGCTACGGGCGCGGCTTCGGCGCGGGCTTCGCGCAGGACGGCCAGGCGCTGGTGCTCGGCCCGACAGCCAAGGGCCACATGCTGGTGCGCATGTCGATCCAGAACGGCGCCTTCGCGGGCGGCGTCGAGATCGACGCCTTCGACGAGGCGCTGGTGGGCGGCGACCTGGCCATCACCGTCACGCCCAAGCGCGTCGTGGCCTTCGAGACCAACAAGCTCGGCGAGTCCTGGGAGTATTCGCGGCCGGGCGAGCGCTACCACCACGTGGCGCGCGCCGGCGCGCGCGTGTTCATCGTGGCCACGCACGTGAGCAGCAAGCGCCAGGGCATCCTGTGCATCGACGCCCACAACGGCGAGTTCCAGGGCGAGGTGCTCGCGCCGCGCACGGCGCTGATCCACGGCATCGCCGCCAGCGGCGAGGGGCTGGTGGTGCTGACGCGCGACCTGGCCTCGGCGCTGCCGCGCGAGGTCGTCGCGCCGTTCATGATCGAGCTCGCGCGCCGCGAGGACGCGCGCCGCGGCGACACGCTCTCGCTGCTCGCGCTGCCGGTCGATTCGACCGCAGGCGAAGCGCCGCTGTGGTGGGAGATCCTCTCGACCCAGCCCGTGGACGAGGTGCCCGAGGTGGGCATCTCGGCCGAGAGCGGCAAGCTCTACCTCGTGAAGGGCGCGCTGCTCGAGGTGCGCGACACGCTCACCGGCCGGCTGCTGGGCGACTGGGCCATCCCCGGCCTCGACGAAAGCGTCGCCTGGCAGGTGGCCTCGGGAGCGGGCCTCCTGGCCGAGGAATCGCGCGTCTCGGCCTTCGAACTGCCGGCCTGAGGCCGCAGGTCAAGATGCGCGCGGGCGGAGGCCGAAAAGCCCCGCATGCGCCTCCCCATCCGCTCGTCGGCCGTCGTCTCCCTGTTCCTCGCGCTCGTCGGGTGCTCCGCAGGGAACGCGACGCCCGCGCCGCGGGCCCGGGCCTCCAAGCCGGCCTCGTCCAAGCCGGTGCGCATGGCCGAGGCCTCGCTCGCGCCGTCGCCCGAAGTCGTGGAGGCGCTCGCACGCGCTACGCGCGCGCGCGGACAGCCCGCCGCGCCGGAGCCCAAGCCGTCCGCGCCGGTGAAGGCGCCGGTCGCGCGCCCGCTGCCGCACGCGATCACGGCCCACGGCTCGCTCGACACGGCCAAGCTCGGCTCGCGCGGCCTCCTGCGCTGGCTGCCGCCCGACGCCGCGCTGGTCGTGCGCCTCCCGCACGTCGAGGAACTGGGCGAAGTCCGGCGCCGCACGACGATGGGGGCGCTGCTGCAGAACCCGGCCGTGATGCTGTCCCTCTGCGCACCGGGCGGCCCGCTGGGCCAACTGCGCGCGAAGATCCACGCCGAGCTGCCGGAGCTCGAGGCGCTGCTGGAGAAGCTGCCCGAGCTGAAGGGTGAGCTGGTCCTGGGCCTCACGCACCTCGAGCCGCCGGCCGACTCGAAGCCCGGCGCGGCGGGGAAGGTCACGGCGGCGCTGGCCTTCGACGCCGGTGCGGGCGCCGACGAGCTGCAGCCGCTGCTCGAGCCGCTGCTCGCGCGCCTGCAGCAGGCCTGCGCGGCGGATTGCGCGCGCCCCGAGGCCGGCTGGGGCCTCGCGGGCTGGAGCGGCGATTCCTGCTTCGAGATCCGCCGCTTCGGCAACGTCTTCACCGCGCTCTGCGGCAACGACCCGGAGTTCGCGCACGCCTTCCAGCCCGAGGGCGAGTCCGCGAGCTTCGCCTCGGCCACCGTGGTCGCCTCCGCCCCGGATCTGAACAGCGAGCGCCCGGGTGTGCTCGAGTTCTACCTCAACGCCGATCCGGCCTGGTCGCTGGTCAAGGGGCAGGCTCCGGCCGAGGCGCAGGCAGTGATCGAGAAACTCGGCCTCTACGGCGTGCACGGCGCGGCGATGAGCCTGGGTCTGGACGCCAAGGGCATGGCCGAGGTGCACACCTGGAGCGCTCCGGCGCATCAGGACGTGCTCTCGCGCGTGCTGGCCGGAGCGCCGGCCAAGCGCGAGCTGGCGCGCTGGATCCCCGCGGACGCCGCGGCGGCCGGTCTCTACGAATTCGACCTGCGCGCGCTTTACGAGACGATCGTGGGCCTCTTGCCCGAGGCGCAGCAGGCCGAGCTGCAGCAGACGCTCGCGCAGGGCAGGAAGCAGACGCGCATCGATCTCGCCGCGGACGTGATCGAGAACTTCGGGCCCTCGTTCGCGATGGTCTCGCGTGGCGACGCGCTGGGCCTCTCCGGCGGACCCGCGGGCCTGTGCCTGGCGATCGAGACGCACGACGACGACAAGGTCGGCGAGCTGATCGGCAAACTCGCGCCGCTGCTGCCGCCCGCGCTCAAGCGCCGGACCTCCGAGTTCGGCGGGCACGCGCTGCTGACCTACGACCTATCCACGCTCGGCATGGCGGTCTCGTCGATCTCGCTCTGCCGCGTGGACGGCGCGCTGCTCGTCGCAACCGACGAGCAGCTGCTCGAGCGCTGCCTGCTTGGCGGGCAAGGAGCCGGGCATCAAGCAGGCCGCGCTGGCGGGGGCGCTGGCCACGGAGGGCGTGATCGGCGCGAGCCTGAGCGCGCCCGCGGGCGACCTGCCGGCGACGCTCTCGGTCCTGCGCGTCGGCGAAGCGGGCCTCTCGCTCTCGTCGAGGGACGGCGCGGGCTCGATCGACTCCGGCTTCGCGGCCATGCTGCCGGTCGTGTCGGCGATCGCGATCCCGAAGCTGCTGTCGGCGCGCCTGCACGCGAACGAGACTGCGGCGATCGCGAGCCTGCGCAGCCTCGCCAGCGGCGAAGCGCAGCTGCAGAACTCCGGCGCGGTCGACGTCGACCGCGACGGTGCCGGCGAGTACGGCACGCTGGGCGAGCTGAGCGGCGCGAGCCAGGCTGCGCGGGGATCACGCGGCGCTCGATGTGCCGATCCTGCCCTGGCCCGACGTGCACGACGGGATCATGACGCGCAACGGCTACCACTTCGTGGTCCTGCTGCCCTCGAAGACCGAGGGGCTCTACGTCGAGCCCAAGGCCGCGGACGGCAGCGACGTGTCGGCCGATCAGGCCGAGATCCGCTGGATCGGCTACGCCTGGCCGGTAGCCGCCGGCGAGACCGGGGCGCGTGTGTTCGTGATCGACCAGGAGGGCGACATGCTGAGCTGCGACAACCCGGGCGGAAAGTACTCCGGGCTGGGGCACCGGCCGGCCTTCGATGCCTATCTGCCGAAGCAGGACAAGGTCGAGCGCGCCGACGGCAGGCCCTACCAGGGGCGTGATGGGCTGACCTGGCAGTTGGTCCGCTGAGCTTCGGCGCCTGCGGCGCGGCATCTGCCTGCGCTTCCGGATATACTTCCGCGCCTTCGCGGAGGCTTCGTCCCCGCGCCCACCATCCCCGGCGCTGCACCCAGTTCCGGGCGATCCCATCCCCTCCTCACGCAGGTACCTGCCGTGACCGCCACACCGATCCTGGAGACCCTTGCCAAGGAGCTCTCCGCCAAGCCCGAGCACGTCCAGAACGCACTGACGATGCTCGACGCCGGACTGTCCGCCCCCTTCATCGCCCGCTTCCGCCGCCAGGAGGTGGGCGATCTCAGCGAGAGCGTGATCCGCCGCCTGAAGCGCACGCGCGAGGAGCTCGAGGAGCTCGACCGCCGCCGCGGCACGATCCTGCGGCTGCTCGAGAAGGAGCCCAGCGCGACGCCCGCGAAGCTGGAGGCGATCCGGCGCACGACCGACCGCTTCGAGCTCGAGGACCTGTTCATCCCGCACCGCCGGCCCGAGCCGGAAGTGCAGCTGGCGCTCGACCGCGGCCTGGGTGCGCTGGCGGACCTGCTGGTCGCGCCGATCCCCAAGGCCGAGCGCGCGGCGATGCTGGGCGTGAGCGAGAAGGAGCTCGAGGAGCGCGAGTCCGGCGACGAGGAGCCCGAGAGCGAGCCGGAGAAGCAGGCCGAGGCACCGGCCGCGGCCGAAGCGCCCGCGCCCGAGGCGGCCGCGCCGCAACCCGAACCGGCCGCGGCGGAATCCGTCGCGACCGCGGACGATTCCGAGGAGGAGGAAGCGGCTCCCGCCGCGGCTCCCACGCTCGAGCCGACGGCGCTCGCGCACCATCCGCACATCGACCCGACCGCGGCGATGAACGCGCAGCTCGCGCGCGTGTGCCAGGAGTTCGTGCGCCCGGACAAGGGCATCCACACGGAGTCGGAGGCGCTGGCCGGCGCGCTGCGCATCCTCTCCGATCGCCTCGGCCGCGATCCGCGCCTGCGCAGCACGCTGCGCCGCATCCTGGGCAAGCAGGGCCAGCTGACCGTGCGCCCGATCGTCGACGACGGGCGCCTGGGCCGGCACCGCAGCGTGGCGCGCATCAACCAGCCGCTGCGCCAGATCCAGGGCCACCGCCTGATCGCGATCCGCCAGGCGCAGAAGGACCGCGCGGTCACGACGCAGCTCACGCTCGCCCCCGAGCACGGGCTGCCGCGCGTGCGCGCGGCGCTCGGCCGGCACACGCACCCGGCCTACGAACAGGTGCTGCACGACGTCGCGCAGCAGGCGCTGCAGCACCGGCTCGTGCCGATGCTCGAGGCCGACGTGCGCCTGGAACTGAAGGAACGCGCGGACTCCGAGGCGCTGCGCTTCCTGGGCCAGCACCTGCGCCAGATCCTGGCCACGCCGATCCTGCCGGAGCTTTCCGTGGCCGGTGTCGACGTCAACGCCAAGGGCGACTGGACGGTCGTGATCGTGGACGCGAACGGCGAGCCCACCGGCCCCGAGACGCGCATCGAGACGGCCGGCAAGGAACCGGCGGCGCTGGGCGCGGAGCTCAAGGCGCTGATCGAGCCGACCAACGTGCGCGTGCTGGCGCTGGGCAACGGCAAGGGGCCGCGCGCGGGGGTGCTGAAGATGCGCGCCGCGCTGAAGGCCGCGGGCAGCGACGCCAACGTGCTGGTGGTCAACGAGGCCGGACTCTCGAGCTACGCCAACTCGGAGCTCGCGCGCAGCGAACTGCCCGAACGCGCGGTGCCCGCGCGCATGGCGATCAGCCTCGCGCGCCGGCTGCAGGATCCGCTGTGCGAGGTGCTCAAGATCGACCCGCGCCACCTGGGCCTGGGCAGCGAGCAGGGCCTGGTGAGCAAGGCCAACGCCAAGCGCGTGCTGACCGAGACGATCGAGTCGGCCACGGCGCATGTGGGCTGCGACGTCAACCGCGCGCCGCTCTCCTTCCTGATGCACCTGCCGGGCATGGACCGCGAGGCGGCCAAGCGCATCGTCGCGCGGCGCAAGGAGCGCCCGTTCACCAGCCGCGAGGAGCTGCGCCAGGACGGGCTGCTCTCCGAGGCGCAGTGGACCAGCGTGGTCGCGTTCCTGCGCATCCACGGCGGCAGCGAGCCGCTGGACGCGACCAACCTGCACCCCGAGCAGTACCCGCTCGTGCGGCGCATGCTCGACAGCATCGGCAGCTCGGTCGAGCAGGCGCTCGGCCGTCCGGGCGGGACCAAGGGCCTGCGCCGCGCCGACTTCGGCGTGGACGAGGGCACCTGGCGCGACCTGATGCGCGAGCTCGGCTTCCCCGGCCGCGATCCGCGCTCGCTGCAGCATCCGGTGCGCCTGCTCGAGCCGGACACCGATCCGCTGCGGCTCACCAAGGACCGCGTGCTCGAGGGCATCGTCACCAGCGTCTCCTCCTTCGGCTGCTTCGTCGACGTGGGCCTGGCGCAGGATGCGATGGTGCACATCAGCGAGACCTCCGAGCGCTACGTGCGCGACGCGCGCGAGCTGATCTCGGTCGGCGAGACGGTGCGTGCGAAGATCCTCGAGGCCGGCGGCCAGCGCCTGGCGCTCTCGTTCAAGCACCTGCCGCCGCCCGAGCGCGCCGAGCGGCCGCCGCGCGCGCCGCGCCCCGAGGGCGCACAGCGCGGAGAGCGGCGCGAGCCGGGCGGACGCGGCGGACGCGGCGAGGGTCGCGGCCGCGGGCGGCGCGAGGAGCCGCCGGTGAATCCCAACCTGCGCGCGGCCCAGGTGCGGCGCGATGGCCTGGTCGTGCGTTCGAGCAAGGGCGCGGACCGCGGACGCGGAGGACCCGGCGGACGCGGCCGCGACGGCGAACGCGGGGAGCGCGACGAGTACGTGCGCCTGGACTCGGTCGACACGGGCGGGCAGAAGGCCTTCAAGCCCTTTGCCTCGTTCTTCAAGACCGAGAAGCCCCCGGCCGAAGGCGAATCAAAGCCCGCGTGAGCGGGCCATGCCGTCGGCAGCCGCGCGCACGCGCGGGTCGGCGAGCAGGCTGGCCAGCTGGACCAGCTTCTCCTCGTAGCTCGGCTGGCCCGTGGGCAGCGGCGCGCCGAGGTCCGAGTGCGCGGCGTCTGCGGTTTCGCGCGAGTCCGCCATGTGGTCGAGCACGCCCAGGCTGATCGGCGGGTTGGGTGGCTCGGCCGGGATCTCCCAGGCTCCGGGCGCGCCGCCCTGGCTGTAGGACTGCTGCAGCTGCGTGACCTGCTCGCAGGTCGCCTGCAGCGACTGCTGCACTTCCTGCAGCGTGCCCTCGAGCGTGCCGTGCTGCGTGCGGATGCGCTGCTCGAGCCGCGCGCCGACCTGGTCGAGGCTCGCGGCCAGGCGGTACATCGCATCGCGCGTGGTGCTCTCGTTGGCGGTCGCGATCTGCGCCGGCAGGTCGCGGCCCAGGTTCGAGATGTGCTCCTTGAGGTAGACGAACTCGACGCGCAGCTCTTGCATGCTCGTGCGCGTCTGCGAGAGGTCCATCACGATCTGCTCGATCAGCAGGCTGTTGTCGTCGGACTGCGCCAGGATCTCCAGGTTGCGGCCCAGCGCGCGCGCCAGGATGCTGAGCGAGAACATCACCGCGGCCACGCACCACAGCGCTCCGGAGGTGATGCCGCGCGAGGCTGCGTGCGCGAAGAGCTCGGCCTGCGCGGGCAGGATCTGCGGTCCGTAGGCGCACAGCGCGCCGCCCACGCCTGCGAGCAGGCCGGCGAGCGAGAACAGCAGCGAGCCCATCCAGGCATCGAGCGGCTTCTTCTCGGACGGTGTTCCGCTGACGATTTCCACGGGCGCTTCCGCATCCTTCATGGAATCCTGGTTCGACATGTTGCCTCGTTGGTTCTCGATCTCGATGGGGGTGCGGGGCATGCACGTGCCGCCCCGGGCGCGGGTCTTTCAGGCTGGATCGGCCGCGCGGCGGCGCGACTTGAGCCTGGAAGGAAATGCACACCTCCTTGGCGTCGCTTCCGGCCCCGGGCTTCCGCCCCGACCCGGGCGCGAGTAGATTGACCGCTCTCCGGAGCACAGGCCGGAGCACGCGCCGATGGCCCAGCCCAGGACGATCAAGGGAACCGCGGTCGCCCCGGGCCTGGCGCTCGGACCGGTGCACATCGTGCGCGCCACCCCGAACGTGGTGCCGACCTGGACGGTGCCCGAGGAGGAGCTCGAGCGCGAGATCGCCCGCCTGCAGGAGGCCGTCGACCTGGCCACCGACGAGCTGCGCCGGCGCCAGCGCCTGGTGGCGGCGCAGAGCGGCGAGAAGGACGCCGAGATCTTCTCGGTCCACCGCCATCTGCTCAACGACCGCAGCACGCTGCGCAAGATCGAGGCCAGCCTGCGCGACCAGCGCGTCAACGCCGAGGCGGCCGTGCAGCAGCTGATCGAGCGTTTCCAGCGCACGCTTTCCGATCTCGAGGGCGACAACGTGCGCGCCTACGCCTCCGACTTCAGCGATCCCTGGCGCATGGTGCTGGACCTGCTCATGCGCCACGAGCGCGAGACGATCGCCTCCGGCAGCGGCCAGGTCGTGCTGGCCGCGGCCGAGCTCACGCCGCAGGTCGCGACCTACCTCGAACGCGACCGCATCCAGGCGATCGTGACCGAGACCGGCGGGCGCTTCTCGCACGGCGCCGTGCTGGCGCGCTCCTTCGGCATCCCCTGCATCATCGGCCTGCCCAACCTGATCGCGCGCCTCGAGCAGGGCATGCGCGTGTGCGTCGACGGCGACCGCGGCGAGCTGCAGTTGCGGCCCGAGCAGCAGGATGTGGATCAGTTCCTGCAGCGCCTGGCGCGGCGCAAGGCGCGCCAGAAGGCGCTCGCGCTGCACGCCGCGCTGCCCAGCGAGACGCCCGACGGCCAGAAGCTCTCCGTCGCGGCCAACATCGAGAGCGTGCGCGACCTCGACACCTTCGACATCACGCACACCGACGGGGTCGGCCTCTTGCGCACCGAGTTCCTCTACATGGAGCGCAACCAGTTCCCCTCCGAGGACGAGCAGTACCGGCTCTACCGCCAGGTGCTGCGGCGCATGGAGGGCCGGCCCTTGGCGCTGCGCACGCTCGACATCGGCAACGACAAGCAGCTGCCCTACTTCAAGATCCCCAAGGAGTCCAACCCGGCCCTGGGCTGGCGCGGCCTGCGCATCTCGCTGCAGTGGCCCGATCTGCTGCGCGTGCAGCTGCGCGCGGCCCTGCGCGCCAGCGCGCACGGCCAGCTGCGCATCCTGCTGCCGATGGTCAGCTCGGTGGAGGAGGTGCTCGAGGTGCACCGCATCTTCGAGGACGTGCGCCGCCAGCTGCACGACCAGGGCTACGAGGTCGCGCCGCAGATCCCGGTCGGCGCGATGCTCGAGGTGCCATCGAGCGTGCTGGTGCTCGAGCACCTGCTCCAGGAGGTCGACTTCGTCTCGGTCGGGACCAACGACCTGGTGCAGTACCTGCTGGCCTCCGACCGCGACAACGCCTGGGTGGCGCGGCTCTACGATCCCTGCCACCCGGCGGTGCTCTGGGCGCTCGCGCACATCGCGCGCTGCGCCCGCGCGGCCGGCAAGCCGAGCTCGGTCTGCGGCGAGATGGCCGGCGACTACGCCACGGCGCTGATGCTGCTCGGGCATGGGCTTCGACGCGGTCAGCGTCGCTCCGAACCTGCTCAACGAGATCAAGTACGCGGTGCGCCGCACCCCGGCCAGCGAGGCGGCCGAGATCGCGCGCGCGGCGCTGGCCGAGCGCAGCGGCGAAGGCGTGCGGCGCGTGCTGCAGCAGGTGCGCGAGCGCCTGCACGAGCGCCAGGTCGATCACAACCTGCAGGAGGCGGCACTGCAGGACTCCGAGGCCGAGCGAACCGCCGTCCAAGAAACGGGAATGAGCGCGTCCGGCGCGCGCGAGCCCGATTCCGCAATAGCGGTTTCCTAGAGACGTGGATACGCTGGGCGCGGAGCGAAAAGGGGGGAACTACCGTGCGACGAACCTGGGGAGCCGAACGGCCTGCCACACCGCGGCGCGGACGCTGGAGCCAAGCCGAGATCGCCCGCCTGCGCGAGCTCTACGGCCTGCGCGACGACCAGGTGATCGCCAAGGAGCTCAACCGGCCCGTCGCCAGCGTGCGCAAGATGGCCGAGGAGGTCTTCCAGGCCGCGCCGCAGCAACGGCCCCTGGAGCGCGCAGGAGATCCAGGAGCTCAAGCGCTACCTGGGCGGCACGACCACCGAGATCATCGCGCGCAAGCTCGGGCGCCCGCACGAGCAGGTGCGCGCAGCAGATCGACGAACTGCGCGCCTTCCAGCAGAGCGGGCGCTGGACGCAGGAGGAGATCGCCGAGTTCAAGCGCCTCTACGGCACGCGCACCGACGAGGACCTGGCGCTGATCTTCGGGCGCACGATCGACTCGGTGAAGCGCCTGGGCGCGCGCTACTGCCTGGCCAAGGACAAGGCTTTCGTGCGGCGCCTGACGGGCTCGTCGGCCACGCGCATGCCGCGCTGGGACCGCCACGCGATCGGCATGCTGGTCGAGCTCTACCCCAAGACGGCCAACCTCGAACTGGCGCTCAAGCTCAACCGCTCGGTCAAGAGCGTCGTCTCGAAGGCCCACAACCTGGGCCTGAAGAAGGAGATCGAGCGCCTGCGCGAGATGGGCCGCGAGAACGTCGGCATGCGCTACCGCAAGACCACGCTGGCCTGAGGATGGCGCATCTGCTCTCGCCGGGCGTGCTGGCCCTGGCTTCGTTGTCGCTTTGCGCGTGCGCGTCGATCAGCCCGCCTGGTGCAGCCGCCCCAGCTGGGTAGCCGCCTTGCGCATTCTGCTGTCGAGCGTCGCGAGCGGCAGGTCGAGTCGCTCCGCGAGTTCCAGGTAGGTCGCGTCGTAGGTCGTGAGCCCCGTCTCCAGCGCGAGTTCGAGGATGCGGCCCATCCCGCGCTCCTTGGGGGTGGGAGAGAGTTCGATCGGCATGCCGTCGAGGAACTCCAGCGCGCCGGTCAACTGCTCCTCGTCGATGCGCTTCTTGCGCAGGGCAACGAGCAGCCCATTCGTGACTTCCAATGTCCAGAGTTCGGGTGCCGCCACTTTGGTCTCGAGCAGTGCGTCGAGCAGGCTCTCGCTGTACTCCGAGCGCTCGTCTTCGAAACACCAGGCCAGCGCTACGGAAGCGTCGAGCACCAACTTCACGAGCGCCCCTCGTCGATCAGGTCGCGCAGCTTCAGCCCGCGCAGGCGCATCCCCTTGCGCAGCTTGCGCAGTCCGTCTATCGCACCCCGGACGCTCTCTCGCTCGACTCTCTCGTGGTAGGGGACGAGCCGCGCGACCGGCGTTCCGTGACGTGTGATCACGACGCTCTCGCCTTTGCTGACGCGCTCGATCAATTCGGAGAGCCGGTTCTTGGCCTCGAAGGCCCCCAGGGTCGTCGTCTTGGGTCGGATCATGGTCCCTGCTCTTTCGTCAGCTGGATGAATCTAGCTTGAGCAGGACTGTCGGGCAAGTCCGGGGCCCTACCAGATCCGTTCGGCGTGCAGCGTGCAGGCACCCATCTGGTTCTCGACCGTGCCCGTGACGAGCAGCGCGCCGAACGAGGCCAGCTGCGCGCCGTCGCGCTCGTAGACGTCGGGGAAGACGACCACCTCGGCGATCCCGCTCTCGTCCTCGAGCGTCAGGAAGCGCATCGAGCGTCCGTCGCTCGTGCGCACGTGGCGCGTGGCGGCCGGCCAGCCGCGCAGCGAGACGCGCGCGCCCTCGTAGCGCGCGAGTTCGCCGCAGGGGATCGGGTTCTTCGGACGCATGCCGGCCAGGCGCTCGTCCGCGGCGCAGGGGAAGAGCTGCAGCGGGTGCGCGCGCACGGTCAAGCCGAGCAGCGCGAACTCCTCGCGTCGCGCGCTCCAGCGGGTCTGGATCCGGCAGGCGCGGCAGCGCCAGCGCGGGCGCCTCGGGCTCGGGGAAGAGCGAGGTGCTCTCGCCCGCGCCGAGCTCGAGCTTGCCGAGTGCGAGTCCCTTGCCGTTCCAGCCGGCGCTCTTCGCGCGCGCCGCATCGACGGCGTTCTGCGTGCGCTTCCTCGGCGTGCCGCGGCAGGCGGCGAGCAGTGCCGGGTCGAGCCCGGGGTCGCTCTCGCCCGGCCGCAGGCGCGGCAGCGCGCGCGCGGGGGCCGTGAGCAGCGCCAGGCGCCAGAGCAGCTCGGGGATCGTGCGGTCGAGCGGCGCGAAGGCGCCGCAGCGGATCAGCGCCTCGGCCTCGTCCGACTGCGCGCCCGTGCGCTCGAGGAACTCCGGCAGCGAGACGAAGGCCCCGCGCTGCGCGCGCGTTTCGAGCAGCGCCTCGAGCGTCTTCTGCGAGAGCCCCTTCACCTGCCCCAGGCCGACGCGCAGCGCAGCCGTCTCGCCGAGCCACTCGGGCGCGAAGCTCGAGCTGCTCTGGTTGACGTCGGGCGGCAGGATCGGAACGCCCAGGCGCCGCGCCTCCTCGACGTACACGCGCGCGTCGTAGTAGCCCGTGTCGCTGGCGAGGAAGCTCGCCAGGAACACGGCCGGGTGGTGCGTCTTGAGCCAGGCCGCGCGCCAGGAGATGCGCCCGTAGGTGACCGCGTGCGCCTTGCAGAAGCCGAAGGAGGCGAAGTTCGAGATCAGTTCCCAGACGCGTTCGGCGTCCGCGCGCGCGATGCCCTGCTCGCGCGCACCGTCGAGGAAGCGCTCGTGCAGCGGACCGAGCTCGTGCGCGCGGTGCTTGGTCAGCGCGCGGCGCAGGAGGTCGGCCTCGGCGAGGTCCATGCCGGCGACGCAGCGACGCGGCCTGCATCACGTCCTCCTGGTAGAGCATCACGCCGAAGGTGTCCCAGAGCAGCTCGGTCAGGCGCGGATGCGGCGGCGTGGGCGGCTCGAGCTCGCGGAAGCGCCGCACGTAGGCGTCCTTCATGCCCGAGGAGGCCGGGCCGGGCCGGATCAGCGCCACGGCCTGGATCACGTCGTCCATCGTGCGCGCGCCGATCTGCTGCAGGAGGTTGCGCATGCCCGGCGACTCGATCTGGAAGCAGCCCAGCGTGCGGCCTTCGCCCAGCGTGCGCGCGGTTTCGGGCTCGTCCTCGGGCAGCGCCGCGAAGTCGACCGCGATGCCGCGCGCGGCGAGATGCTTCAGGCAGTCGTCGATCGTCGTCAGCGCGCGGTTGCCGAGCAGGTCCATCTTCACCAGGCCGATCGCCTCGACCGCGTCCTTGTCGAACTGCGCCGCGATGACGCCCTTCGCCGCGCGGTGGCAGGAGACGTGGTCGGTGATCGACTCGGGCGCGACGACGACGCCGCCGGGATGCAGACCGAGGTGCCGCGGTGCGTCGACGAGCTGCGCCGCGCGCGCGAGCGCCTCCTGGAAGCGCGGATCCTCGAAGGGGAAGCCCGCGGCCTCGGGCGTCTCGCGCAGGACCTGCTCGATCGGGTTCCCGGACGAGGCCGCGGGCCGCGGATCCGGCTCGTCCTCGCCGTGCTCGCTCTGCGCGCTGCCGTCGAAGTCGCTGCGCGGCAGCGAGTAGTAGTAGGGCAAGCGCTTCGACCAGCGGTTGACCTCGGCCGGAGGGATGCCGAGCACCAGCGCGCACTCGCGGAAGGCCGCGCGCAACCCGCAGCGGTTGAGCGTCGCGATCATCGCCGTGCGCTCCTTCCCGAACAGCTCGCCCACGTGCTCGAGCACCTCGTCGCGCCGCCGCCAGCAGAAATCGAGGTCGATGTCGGGCCGGTCCTTGCGCGCGGGATTGAGGAAGCGCTCGAAGATCAGCCGGTAGCGCAGCGGATCGGCGTCGGTCAGCTCGAGGCAGTAGGCCACCAGGCTGTCGGCCGCCGAGCCGCGGCCGATGCAAGGGATGGCTTGCTCCTTCGCGAAGTCCGCGATCTGCATCACGAGCAGGAAGTAGGGCGCGAAACCCAGACGCTCGATCGTCGTGAGCTCGTAGTCCAGGCGCCGCAGCACCTCGGGCTTGAGCGGCCGGTAGCGCCGTCGCGCGCCGTCGAAGGCGAGCTTGCAGAGCTTCGAGTAGGCCGTTTCGCCGCGCTCGAGCGCGATGGTGGGGAAGACGATGCCGTCCAAGCGGCGGCGCGTATGTGCAGCGCGCCGCGACCTCCAGCGTGCGTTCGAGCGCGCCGGGGAAGTCGGCGTAGAGCGCGCGCATCTCGGCCGGCGCGCAGAGGTGCAGCGGCTTCTGCGCCAGCCAATCCTCGGGCAGGTCCTCGAGCAGCGCATTGTGCTTGATCGCTACGCGCAGCCTGTGGTCGCGCTCGCCCGAGGCGTGCGCCGCGTAGACGTCGGGCACGGCCAGGATCCCGGCCTCGACCGCGCGCGCGGCCTCGAGGAGGTCGATGGCGCTCGCGGCGCGCGCGGGCGGCGGCACCTTGGGCGGCTCGAGCGGCGGTTCCTCCGCGCGCGGGTCGAAGGTGCCTTCGTCGAGCCGGATGCGCTGCGGCGTCGCGCGCGCTGCGTTGCGCGGCAGATCGGGAGCCGTGCTCGCGCGCGAGCTCTTCACGCGCAGCGCGGCGGGCGAGATCGCGGCGAAGAGCTGCGCGCGCTCGACGCGCCCGCCGAGCGCGAGCAGGAGCCGCGGATGATCCACGAGCAGGATCAAGCCCTGCTGGTGGCGCGCGACGCTGCCGACGAGGTCGAAGTGCTCGGGCCCCTCGAGCTTCGCGCCCGCGCGGCCGGGATCGTCGCCGAGCTGCCGCGCGCTGACGAGCTTGCACAAGTTGCGGTAGCCCTGCGCGCTCTCGACGAGAGCGATCACGCGGCCGGGCAGGCCGCTCGGGTCGGAGATCTCGGCGCCGACGATCGATTGGAACGGCACGCCCTCGATCGTGGTGAGCGTCGAGCCTTGCGTCGCGCCGGTCGCCTGCAGGTACTCGACCAGGCTCGAGAGCGTGTCGACTTCGGTCAGCGCGAGGCCGGGCAGCCCGAGCTCGCGCGCGCGCGCGACGAGCTTCGCCGGCGCATCGACGCCGGTCATGAAGGAGTGGTGGCCGTGGACGCGGAGGGGGACGTACATGGGGGCGGGCCACCACCCCGATGCGCGAACCCTAACGGATCACGAACTATTTGGCCAGGAAGGCAGCATCTGGCGGCTGGCGCAGCCGATAAATCTAGTTAGACTAGTCTTATTGAGGCGACCATGAACACACCTGCACGAGGCATTGGGATCTTCGAGGCCAAGACGCACCTCAGCGAACTCGTCGACCGGGCCGAGCACGGCGAGACGATCGTGATCACTCGCCATGGAGAACCCGTCGCGAGGCTGGTGCCCTACAACGCGGGAAGCGAACGCGAAGAGGCCGGCCGCGCCCTGAGGGAGATCGTGGCCATGAGCAAGGGCCGCTCGCTCCAGGGGGTCACGCTGCGGGAGGTGATCGAAGAGGGGAGGCGCTTCTGACCTTCGTACTCGACGCATCAGTGGCGCTGTCGTGGTGCCTGGACGAGGAACAGGCAGCCAGGACCGCGGCCGCGCAACGCGAGTTGATGGAGCGTCACGCGTACGTCCCTGCGATCTGGCCCATCGAAGTGGCGAACTCACTGGCAGTCAACGAGAGACGCGGTCGACTGGACGCGCGTGCGGTCGAGCGGATCGCGCAACGGCTGCCGCTGCTTTCCGTCCATGTGGACACCGAGGGCCTCCCTCTAGCATTCGGTCGGATCCTGGAACTCGCGCGGCGCTGTGGAGTGACTGTCTACGACGCCTGCTACCTTGAACTCGCGGAGAGGAAGAAGCTGCGGCTGGCGACTCTCGACGCCAAGTTGCGCGAGGCCGCCGAGAGACTCGAGATCGGCATCTTCGAGTGAAACCGATCCTTGGTAGCTCGCGTGGTCACTTGGGCACACTCCCCGTCCGCTTTCCGAGCGAGATCACCCATGCCCGACCAGCGCAGTCTCCGTGCTCGTGCTCGGAGATGAGCAGTTCGGGCAGCCCATCACCGTCGAGATCGCTCATGGGGCGGATGCAACAGCCGAAGCTCCAGTTCGCGGAGGAGAGCTCGCACAGCAACGTCCGCGTCTTCCCTGAGAAGATACGTACGCGGCTGCATGGCTTCGCCGACTCGCTCGCGCGCGAGATCACGAACTCAGGTACGTGGTCGCCGTCGAGGTCCGGGAGTGTGGTGAACTCGGTCAGGTAACCGACACCGTCTAACTCCTCTCGCCAAGCGTGGATCGGCCTGCCGCTCCGGCCCGAGACGATCGTGCAATCGAAGGCCGTCTCTTGCGCCGGAATCCGTCCGCCCGAAGTGAGGCTCACGTAGGTGACGACCAGGACGTCCGGGATCCCATCCTGGTCCAGGTCGCAGAGACCTGTCTTCCAGTACAAGTGACCGCGGGGATTCTCCGGGCAGAGCCACGACCGCAGGAGATGACCGTCCTTGCCCGAATACAGCATCCCGGAGCACGTCGTTCTTGCTCTCTGTGCATCGAGATCATGCTCGCTGATGCAGAGCAGGTCCCGCACACCGTCGCCGTCGAGGTCGGGAGTCGAGCCGATGGGCGTGCCGCGCAACTCAAAGCGAGGTGCTTCCCATGGCTTGCTGAAGAGCCATGTCCGATCTGTCGGGCCCCAGGCCGCAATCTCGAACGCGCCATCGGCATCCAGATCACCGACACCCCTCGCACCGTCGATCCATCCCAGTTTCGAGTTCAGGTCCGTGGAGCCGCCGAATACGTGGAGCGGCGCCAGGGACTTCGGGGAGAGGATCTCGACGTAACCGCCGAACGGCGCTGCGATGCTCGGCTCTCCGGCGAGAGCGATCTCCGAGACCCCGTC
The DNA here is from genome assembly GCA_963829015.1 of uncultured Planctomycetota bacterium. Taxonomy (GTDB): domain Bacteria; phylum Planctomycetota; class UBA1135; order UBA1135; genus JADJLZ01. Next base: position 278,160 of record CAWHGR010000007.1, read on the forward strand.
CCCGTCGAGGTCGCCGACGGCGACGGGAGAGCCGGCAAGGGCCACCCCTCCGGGGTCGTCCCGAGCGTCGAAGCGGCGCAGCGTGTGCCCGTCCTTTCCGGAGCACACGAGTGCGTAGCCGCGACCTTGCGTCAGTCCGGGCACGCCGCAGCTCGCGCCGACGAGGAAGTCGGGGATATGGTCGCCGTCCACGTCGCCGAGATCGAGCAGTCCCTTGCCGAGGTGGTCGTGCCCACTCCCGTCCACGGTGAAGAGCACGCGTGCTCCTGCCGGGAGCGACGGCGCAGATGGAACCTGTGCAACTTGCGAGGAAAGCAACTGCGCGAGGAGGATCCACATGCGCACTCGGAACCAGCCAGAGTCCTGGCGGTTGCTCGAAATCCGCGATCAGTTTCGAGACCTGTCGCCGGCCCGCTTCCAGCCCATCACCAGCAGCACGCCGCCGAGGATCGCGGCCATGCCGCTGATCGTCCAGCCGGTGATCGGCTCGTTGACCCGCGAAGGCGCCGAGCAGGATCGCGACCGGCGGCGTGGCGTAGGAGATCAGGCTCATGCGATACGCGCTCGTGTGCCGCAGCAGCCAGAAGTAGAGACCGAAGGTGAAGGCCGTGCCGACTACCGCGAGGTAGACGACGGTCGCGATCGCCTTGGGCGTCCAGTGCGCGGGCGCGTCGCGCTCGCAACCGAAGGCGAGCAGCGCGAGCAGCGAGCGTGCCGATCCACATGCCGTTGCGGTTGAGCAAGCAGCGAACTCGTGCCGCCGCCGTGCTTCTTGACGAGCGTCGTGCCGACGGTCGCGACGAGCGGGCTCCCGAGCAGCACGCAGCCGCCGACGAGCGCGTCCTTGCTGATCGCGGGCAGGTCGGTGGCGAAGAGCAGCGCCACGCCGGCGAAGCCGAGCACGAAGCCGAGCCACTGGCGCGGCACGAGCTTCTCGTGCGCGAGGAAGAGGTGGCTCGAGGCCGCCATCAGCAGCGGATAGACCGACCAGAGGATCGACGCGAGCGCCGAGGGGATACGCGTCTCGCTCCAGTAGACGAAGGCGTACGACGCGGCGAAGTTGAGCGTGCCGAGCACGAGCGAGAGCCAGAAGGGCGGCGCGCTCCCGCCCTCGCGTTTGCGTGCGAAGTGCGCCACGACCGTCATCACCGCCGCCGCGATCGCGAAGCGCACGGCGGCCGACTGGAAGGGCGGCAGGTCGGAGAGGCCGACGCGGATCACGAACCACGTGCTGCCCCAGATGAGGCACATGAGCGTGATGTAGATGCTGGCGAGCGCGCTGGAGGGCATGGGTAGGGGCGCTGATTCTGCGCACGATTCTCACTGGTTCAAGGACGGCGTGCGCAAGCGCAGTCCGTCCTTGCCGAGCGGGTACTGGTCCGCGAGCAGCAAGCTCGTCGCGCGCAGCACGCCGCCGAAGCCGTGCTTCTCGCGCAGCGCGTCGACGGTGCGCTCGAGGCGGTGCAGGCGGTCGGCGCGGCTCTCGCGCGGTTCGGGTTCGGGCGTGAGGGTGAAAAACTCAGGCGGGCTGGATTTTTCACCCTCGTCGAAGAGTTGCAGCTGCCAGCCGCCGCGCGGCGTGAATCCCTCGAGCGTCAACCCGACGCGCTTCACCAGCGCGCGGCGGCGGGGGAGTTCGCGGAAGAGCGCCTGCGCGCGGCGCAGCAGCACGTCGGTCGAGTCGGTCGGCTCGAGGCGCGCGCGTTTCTCGAACTCGGCGGGTTCGCTCGGCTCGACGCGCCGCAGCGAGGGCGCGCGCGTGTCGACGTAGGCGACGCGCACGGCGAGCGAGCTCGTGCAGCGCTGGAACCCGCGCAGGCGCTGCGCCGCGCGCTCGACGAGGTAGCCGAGCATCGCCTCGACGAGTTCGCGCCGGCCTTCCTCGGGCTCGAAGGTGCTGTCGCGGCGGATCGAGGCCGGCGGACGCAGCACGCAGCGCGCCGTGTTCGTCCTCCGTGATCGAGCTCTCGACCGGCTCGGGGTCGATGCCGCGCGCGCGCTCGTGCAGCACGAGGCCCATGCGGCCGAAGCTCGTGTAGAGGATCTCGCGCGGCACGAGTACCAGCTCGCCGCAGGTGCGGATCGCGTAGCGCTGCAGCGCGCGTCCGATCTTGTGGCCCGCGCCGGGCAGGTGCGCGACGGGCACGAGTGAGAGGAAGCGCTCTTCCATGCCGGGCAGGATCTCGGCCACGCCGCCGGGTTTCGCGAGCTTGCCCGCGATGCGCGCCAGCGTGCGGTTGGTGGCGATGCCGATCGTCACGGGCAGGCGCAGCTCGCTGCGCACGAGCGCGCGCACGTTCTCGGCGACCGTGAAGGCGTCGCCGTGCAGCGCCTCCGTGCCGCCGAGGTCGGCGAAGAAGTCGTCGATCGAGGCGATCTCGACGCGCGGCGTGAAGCGCAGCAGGATGCGCGCGACGCCCTCGCGCAGCTTGCCGGCGGCCTGCGAGTCGCCACGGCGGAAGATCGCGCGCGGACAGCGCTTGGCGGCTTCGGCCAGCAGCATGCCCGGGCGCACGCCCTGCGCGCGCGCCTCGTAGGAGCAGGACATGACGAGGTTGCGCTCGCTCGGCAGCCCGCCGACGACCACGGGCTTGCCGGCGAGCTCGGGATGCAGCGCCTGCTCGACCGAGGCCAGGAAGGCGTCGACATCGAGATGCAGGATGCGCCTCGAGCCAGAAGGAAGAAGGCCGCGGTCACGCCCCTGCGACCGCGGCCTGACAAAATGGAATGCAGAGGGACCCGTGCCACCCCACCTGCCTTGTCCTCGGGTGGTGGGAAGAGGGGGCTCGTCGCGGAGCGGCATCGGGCGCCTCTGTGGAGGTACCCTAACGGATGCCTAACCGCGTGTCCAGTGCAATCGGGACTTTTCGAGAGCCGTGCGGGAGCTCAGCGGCGGCCCTTGCGGCCCTTGCGACCGGCCTTGCGGCCGCGCTTGCCCTTGGCGCCGCGCGCAGGCTTCCCGGAGCCCGGGAAGTAGCGCGTGCCACGGCGAGCGCCCTCGGTGCGCAGGATGCCGTCGCGCACGAGGCGCGCCGCGGGGCCCTTCAGGCCCTTGGTGTCCTGGCCGAGAGCCGTGCCGATCTCCTCGAGGCGCAAACCGGGGTTCGAGGAGACGAAGGCCTGCAGGTCGGCGGCGGCCTGGACGCTCGCGGCCGAGGGCTTGCGGCCGCGGCGGCCGGGAGTTCCGGGTGCGGCTGCAGCTGCGGAGCGGGCAGCACGCGCGGCGGGCCGACCACGGCGCGGCGCGCCGCCGGCACTGCCTTCGATCGCCTGGCGCAGCGAATCGAGCGTGGCCTGGCGCACGCGCGTGCTGATCTCGTTCACGAAGGAATCGACGAGAGAGCGAATCTCGCTCTCGATGTTCTGACTCTTGGCCATGGGGATGGACCGATTTCCGTTGTTGGTTTGCGGTGCGGACAGGGCGCGGGGGGAGGCGCCACAGACTGCATGGAATTGTGCTCTTTGGGCGAGAAAATGTCCACTCACTGCTGGCGCTCTCGAATCAGGATTCAATCGGATCCGACGGGCCCGCAAAGTCGATTGCGCCTCACAGGCGCATGCAACACTGCTTGAACTTCTTGCCGCTCCCGCACGGACAGGGATCGTTCCGTCCGGTCTTGTCCGCTTTGTGCACGAAGGGTTTCTCGCGTTTGGGCGCGTGGTGGTGGCCGGATTCGCCGGTGGCGACGCCCCGCTCGAATTCTTGGCGCAGTGGTCTCGAGCGCCTGGCGGATCTCGAAGGCCTGGATCACGACCGCGTGCTGCTCGAGGAACGCGAGGTAGGCGCGCAGCACCTGGAGCGACCTGTGCGGCCAGCGGGTCCTTGCGCTGGAATCGTGCGGGCAGGAGGTGCCCGATCAGCGTGTGCATGCCCTCGCCGTCGAGCAGCTTGGGCGCGATACCGAGCTCCTCGTAGGCGCAGTCGAGGAAGCGCTCGACGATCGTGCGCTGGTCCTCGCGCCGCACGCCGGCCAGGCCCTGGGATTGCGGCGAGTCGAGGAAGGCCGCTGTGTCGAGCATCACTTCGCGTGCAGGCATGTCCCGTATAGTGGAGCGAATGGAACTGGTCCTCGTCCAGCCCGAGATCCCGCACAACACCGGTTGCGCCGCGCGCCTGTCGGCGGCGACGGGCGTGCGCCTGCATCTCGTCGAACCGCTGGGCTTCAGCCTCGAGGACCGCTACCTGAAGCGCGCCGGGCTGGACTACTGGCCGCTGGTCGACTTGCACGTGCACGCGAGCTTCGAAGCGTTGCTGGTCGATCTCGAGCGCAGCGGCAGCCGGCCCGTGGAGGAGCGCCTGCGGCTCTTCACCGCGCGCGGCGGGCTTTCGCTCTTCGAGACCGGGTTCGCGCCGGACGACGTGCTCGTCTTCGGCTGCGAGTCGCGCGGGCTCGCGCCGGCGCTCGTCGAGCCACGCGCGCAGCGGCGCGTCTACGTCCCGATCCGCAGCGGCGTGCGCAGCCTGAACCTGGCCAACGTCGCCTGCCTGGGGCTGTACACGGCGCTCGCGCGCGCTGGCGTGCCGCTGCCGCCGAATGACGGGCGCTACGAGGCGCACCCGCTCGCGGCCGAGGACGTCCGTCCGAGCTCGCGCGTGCGGCGCGTCGACGCATGACGCAGGAGCGCAAGCCGCGCCGCGGCGACCTGCTCGAGGTGACGCTCGAGCGCTTCGACGAGCGCGGCGAGGGCCTGGGCCGCTCGGGCGAGTACGCGCTCGAGTTGCCGCGCGCGATCCCCGGCGAACGCGTGCGCGCAGAGGTCGTCTGGCGCCGCCGCAACACGCTCGGGGCGCGCGTGGCCGAGCGCCTCGCGCGGAGCCCGGACGCGGTCGAGCCGCGCTGCGCGCACTTCGGCAGCTGCGGCGGCTGCAGCTTCCAGTCGCTCTCCTACGCGGCGCAGCTCGCGGGCCTGCGGGCGCTGGTCGAAAAGGCCTTCCGCGCGCAGGGCTTCGGCGCCGAGCTCGAGATCGCTCCCGTCGAGGGCGCGCACGAGCTCTACGGCTACCGCAACAAGATGGAGTTCACCTTCTCCAACCGGCGCTGGATCGACAAGGCGGAGCCGCCAGGGGCGGAGGCCGGGTTCGCGCTCGGCCTGCACGCGCCCGGGATGCACAGCAAGGTGATCGACGTCGGCTCCTGTCCGATCCAGCCCTCCGCGGCGGACCGCATCCTGGGCACGCTGCGCAGCGAGGCGCGCGCGAGAGCGCTCGAGCCCTGGGACCAGCGCACGCACACCGGTCTCTTGCGCCATGCCGTGCTGCGCAGCTCGCGCGCGAGCGGCGAGATCCTGGTCGACCTGGTGACTTCGCGCGACGCGCCGGAGGAGATCGAGCCCTACGCGCAGGCGGTCCTGGCGCGCCACCCGGAGATCACGACCTTCGTGCAGAACGTCAACACGCGCGCGGGGCAGACGGCGCAGGGCGAGCGCGAGCGCGTGCTGCACGGCCCGGGCTTCATCGTCGAGCGCCTGCTGGGACTGTCCTTCGCGATCTCGGCCAACTCCTTCTTCCAGACCAACAGCGCGCAGGCCGAGCGCCTGTTCGGCCTGGTGCGCGAGGCGGCCGGCCTGCGCGGCGACGAGCTCGTCTACGACCTCTACTGCGGCACGGGCACGATCGCGCTCGTGCTGGCCGGCGGGGCGCGCGAGGTGCTGGGCTTCGAGCTCGCACCTTCCTCGGTCGCCGACGCGCGCGCCAACGCGGCGCGCAATTCGATCGCGAACGTGCGCTTCGTCGAGGGCGACGTGCTGGCGGCGCTGGGGCGCGAGGTTGGACGACCGGACGTGTGCGTGGTCGACCCGCCGCGCGCCGGCCTGCACCCGCGCCTGCTCCCGGTGCTGGGCGCGCTGGCGCCGCGGCGCCTGGTCTACGTCTCGTGCAACCCGCTCTCCGGGGCACGCGATGCGCGCGCGCTGGCGCCGTTCGGCTACCGCATGCGGCAGGTGCAGCCGATCGACCTCTTCCCGCACACGCCGCACGTCGAGAGCGTGTTCGCGCTGGAGCGCGTCCCGTGAAGCCCGAGCCGCCGGTCCGGCGCGAGCCGCCGCGCAGCCTGTGCGACCGCTGCCGCCACGTGCGGGTGATCGAGAACGCCAAGGGCTCGCGCTTCTTCCTCTGCCGGCGCTCCGAGTCGGAGCCGCAGTTCCCCAAGTACCCTCCGCAGCCGGTCGTGGATTGCCGCGGTTTCCAGAGCTAGTCTCAGCCGCCGATGGACCTGATCGTCGAGCCGGGAAGTCTGATCGTGGCCGCGCCCGACATGCTGGACCCGAACTTCATGCACACGGTCGTGCTGGTCGTGCAGCATTCGGCCGAAGGCGCCTACGGCCTGGTGATCAACCGGCCGGCCGCGATCACGCTCAATGTGCTGCTCGCGGACCATCCGATCCTCTCGCAGCAGCGCTTTCCCGTGCATTCGGGCGGCCCGGTCGGGATCGACACGCTGCAATTCCTGCAGCGTGTCCCTGCGCATGTCCCGGGCGGCGTGGAGCTCGCGCCGGGCTTGCTGCTCGGCGGCGAACTCGACGCGCTCGCGCGCTACATCGAGAGCGACCCGGCCGAGGCGCAGCAGCACGTGCGCATGCTGCTGGGCTACTCCGGCTGGGGTGCGCGGCAGCTCGAGGCGGAGCTCGCGAGCGGCGCCTGGGTCCCGGCACCCCTGCAGCCCGACTGGCCCTTCCAGCCGGACGGGCAGCTCCTCTGGCGCAAGGTGCTGCGCTCGCTGGGCCGCCACGCGCAGGGTCTGGAAGACTTGCCACCGGACATAAGCTGGAACTGAGCCCGCACCAGGTCGTACTTGCTTCCACGGCGCACAAAGACGAAAACCAGTCTGCCATGCAACGGGCCATGCAGTCCGCCGACCACCTCCTCGGCCTGCTCGTGGACGAGGGCCTGCTCAGCCGCGCCCTGGCCGACACGCTCAGCGCGCGCGTGCGCGACAGCTGGATTCCGCTGGGCAAGATCCTGCGCCAGCAGGGCTCGCTGACGATGGGACAGCTGATGGACCTGCTCCAGGAGCAGGCCAACGCGCCCGGTCAACGCCTGGGCGAACTCGCGCTGCGCCTCGGGCTGTGCTCGGCGGCCGACATCGAGCGCGCCGTGCGGACGCAGGCCGAGTCGAGCCCGCACGTGATCGAGCTCCTGCTGCGCGAGGGTCACTGCGAACCGGAAAAACTCTGCCGCGTGCTCTCGCGCTACGTACGCCAGCTCGAAGAGCGCCTGGACGCGGCCCAGACCGCGGGCTGAGGCGCCGGAACCTGGAGTCTACGCGTCCGGCACTTGATCCCCGGCCGGGGTCGGGGAGGATGCTCTCGTGAACGAGCCTGCACCGAACGCCAAGACGCGCCGCGGGTTCCTGCGCGGCTGGCGCAGGATCGCGCTGCTCGCGGCGCTGGTCCTGCTGCTCCTCTTCGGCTGCCTGCCCTGGATCGCGGCACCGCTCGTGCCGGGCTTCGCCTCGCGCGCGTTCGCCGAGCGCTTCCAGGGCCGACTCGAGGTCGGCAGCGCGCAGCTCTCCTGGTTCGGGATGCAGCGGCTGATGGGCGTGCGCCTCTTCGACCCGCAGGGCCAGGAGGTCGCGCAGCTCGAGCTCGAGCTGCCGAGCCTCGTGGAACTCGCGCGCGGGGGCGGCCGCTCGCTCGGCACGCTGCGCGCCGAGCTGGGCGCGACGCTCGTGGCCGACGAGCAGGGCGTCACGAACCTCGAGCGTGCCCTCGCCGCGCGCGCGCCAGCCGGGAAGCCGCTGGCAGGCACGCCGGAGTCCTCCGCCACGACCGCCGCGGCCGGGTCCGAGCCCGAATTCGAGCTCGAGCTCACGAGCCCGCTGTGCTCCTGGTCGGACGCGCGCACGCGCGCGGCGGGCCAGGCCTTCGAGGTGCGCGGACTGCGCGCTCGCCTCGCGCTGCACCCCGGGCAGCCGGCGCGCTTCGAGGCGCGCGCAGAGCTCGCCGGCGTGTCGGCCGGGAAGCTCGAGATCGACGCGCAGGTCGACGGCCTGCGCACGCAAGGTGGCCTCGCCTTCGGCAAGGCGCGTGCGCGCGGCAAGGTGCAGGGCTTCTCGAGCGCGATGCTCGACGGCCTGGCGCAGCAGCACGGCCGGCTGGCGCAGGTCCTGGGCCCGAGCTTTGACCTCTCCTTCGAGCTGGCGGACGTCGGACCGAGCTCGGGCACGATCTCCTGCGCGCTGCAGTCGGAGCACACGCACCTCGTGCTCGAGGGCCGCGTGCAGGACGGTCTGCTGCGCTGCACCGAGCAGCGCGGCTTCACGCTCGAGCTCGGCGAGCCGCGGGACTTCCTGGCCAGCGCGCTCGAGCCGCTTCTGCCGCTCGGGTCGAGCTTGACCTGGTCCGCCTCGGGCGCGCCCTGGAAGCTCGAGTGCGCCAAGCTCGCCCTGCCGCTGCCGGACGCGGCCGAGCTCGCGCGCGTGGGCTGGCACGCGCTGCTCGCGCGCGCCGAAGTGGATGCGCGGCTCACGCTGCCGGGCCCGATCGGGTTCCAGAACGAGCTCACGCGCGGCATCCAGCTGCAGCCGGCGCTGAGCGCGATCGCTTGCCGGCTCGAGGCGGGCCCGGGCAAGCCGCTCTCGGCCACGCTGGATGCGCGCCTGATCGCGGGTGAGGCCGGCAGTCTGCACGCCGACCTGCGCTGCGTCGATCCCTGGAGTGCGCTCGGCCGGGGCGAGCTGCCGGTGGTCGACGCGCGGATCGAGGTCCAGGACCTCTCGATGGCGACACTCGACGCGTTGCTCGGCCGCGGAGCGTACCTCACCGAGGGCCTGGGGCGCGCGCTCGACCTGCACCTCGCGCTCGGGCAGGCCAGCCTCGCAGGCGGCACGCTCGAGGCGATCGTGCACTCGGCCAACCTCGACTTCGGCCTGCACGGCACGATCGCGCAGGGCAACTTCGTCGGCGAGAGCGGGCGTGGACTCGAGCTGCGTTTCGGGCCGCCGCCGGCGTGGATCGAGCGCCAGCTCGCGCCCGGCCTGCCGGCGAACGCCAAGCTGCACATCGCCCCGCAGCCCTTCACGCTCCAGGGCGTCCAACTGAGCTTCCCCCTGCGCGGGGCCGACCTCGACGAGCGCCTGGCGGGCGCCTCGGCGAATCTCGAGCTCGGCCTGCCGGGCTGCACCCTGTCCTTCGACGACGGGCGCACGCTCGAGCTCGGGGCCTCGCTCACGCGCGCCTCGCTGGGCCAGGGCGGACGCTGCGCACTGAGACTCGACACGCAGCTGCTGCGGCCGCTCTCTCCGCAGGTCGTGCTGCAAGGCGACGTCCCCGGCCTGACCGGACTGCTGCACGGTTCAATCCCGCCGCTCTCCTTCGACCTCGCGCTCGGGCTGCTCGACACGCAGAGCCTGGTGCCCTGGGCGGGCGGCGACGCAGGCCTGCCGGCGCTGCTGGGCGAGAAGATCGACGTGCGCGTGCGCGCCGAGCAGCTGGGCGCGGGCTCGGGAACGCTCGACCTGCAGGCGCATTCGCTCAAGCTCGACGCGCGCCTGGGCCTGCTGCGCGACAAGGACAGCTGGCGCACGGCCGCTGCGGCGACGGACCGCATCACGCTGACGCTCGAGAGCTCGGACCTTGAGCGCGAGCTGCAGCCGTACCTGCCGGCCGGGACCACGCTGGCGCTGGCCGCGCAGGCCGGAGCGCTCGAGCTGTGCGTGCGCGAATTCGCCTGGAAGCCGCCCGCGGATCCCGCGCAGCCGCTCGGCGGACTGCGCACGAAGCTCGAGCTGGCGCTGCCGGACTGCGGCTTCTCGAACGAGCTCACACGCCAGGCCGGCATCGAACCGCGCCTCGGGGGAGCCCGGCTGCAGGCCGAGGTCGACGGGCAGGGCGAGCTCGCGCTGGCCTTCGACGCGCGCGTTGCAAGGCGCGGGCGATGCGCGATTGCACGCCGAGGCTCGCGGTCGCTCGCTGTCGGCCGGACGCGCGGCTGTGCGTGTCGAAGGGCTCTCCTGCAAGGTCGTGGACGCGCTGCTGGGCAGGCCGGATGCGCTTACCGGCCTGCTCGGCGAGACGCTCGAGCTCTCGGGCGAGCTCGTACGCGCCGAGGGCGGCTCGGGAGAGCTCGGCTGCACGCTGCACGCGCCGCACGGCGAGGTCACCTTCGCGGGCAAGCTCGAATCGGGCGCCTTCCTGCTCGCGGAGCCGCAGGGCCTGCAGTTGCGCCTGGATCCCAGCGCTGCCTGGCTCGCGCAGGCGCTGCCGGGCCTGCGCCGCGCGCAGGGCGCGACGAAGCCCTTCGAGCTGCATCTGCACTCCGAGCGCATCGCCTTGCCGCAGGACACGCAAACCTGGCTCGCAGCGCTCGGTGGCACGAGCGCGCGCCTGGAGGCCGGCATGCCCGACCTCGCCTGGAGCGACGGCACGGCTGCGCCGCTGGAACTGCGCGAACTCGCGCTGCACGCGGAGCTGACGCAGAAGCCCGGGTCCACGCTGAAGCTCAGCGGCCGCATCGGCGGCGATCCGCCGGGAGACATGGTCTTCGAGCTGCGGGCGCTCGACGCGCTGCCGCTGCTCGCGGAGGAGGGCGGGCCGAGCCGATTCCGCGTCGCGCTGCACGGCACGGCGCACGGCATGCCGGTGGGCGTCGTCGACGGGCTCGCCGGCCAGGGCGGCCTGCTGGTGGAGGCGCTGGGCGCGCGCGCGGACGTCGCGCTGGAGAGCGCCGGACTCTCGCGCGACGCGGGCGCGTTCGTGCTCGAGCTCGTCTCGCCGCAGGGCCCCGCGCACCTCGACGGCGAGTTGCGCGCGGGCATGCTGCGCGTCTCGAAGCCCAAGGGGCTCACGGCGCATTTCAGCCTCGGCCCGCTGAGCTCGACGCGCATCGTCGGTCGCCTCGTGCCGCTGGTGTGCGAGTTCTCCAAGCCCGCGGGCGCCGCGGCTGCCTCGATCGAGGTCGACGCGCTCGCGCTGCCGCTCGACGGCGACCTCGCGCAGCTCGACGGACTGCTGCGGCTCGACCTGGGCGAGGTGAGCTACTCGCTGCTGCCCGGGCTGCAGGGCCTGTTCGGCTCGCAGGTGGCGCCGAAACCCGTGCACCTGCCGACCTTCACGGTTCCGATCCAGCACGGCGTCGTGCGCTACGAGAAGCTCGTGCTGCCGATCGGCGGGCGCGAGTTCGCCTTCCACGGCAGCTACAGCCTGGTCGACGGCGGCCTGCAGCTCGGCACGCAGATCCCGCTCGAGCTGCTGGGCCTGAAGGTCAACCCGGAACTGGACAAGGCGCGCGGCCTGGTCGACGGCAAGACGCTCGTGCCGATCGAGATCCGCGGCACCTGGAGCAAGCCGCGCTTCGCGGTCGGCCAGGGTTTCCTCGACGACATCGTCAAGAAGGCGCTCGGCGGCGCGCTCGAGAAGGGCCTCGAGGGCCTGCTCAAGAAGAAGCCCAAGAAGGAGTGAGCGCGTGTCGCCGTCTCGAACAGGCCTGTCGCTTCTGCTGCTCGCGCTCGCCTCCGGCTGCGGCGGGGGCAAGCCGCGCCTCGTCGTCTGGATCGAGGTGGAGGCGCTGCGCGCCGACGCGCTGGGCTGCTACGGCAACCATTCGACCGGTGCGAACGGACGGCTGCCCTCGCCGCGCATCGACGCGCTGGCCGCGGACGGAGTGCGCTTCGAGCACGCCTACGCCAGCGCGCCCGCGGCGCTGGCCAGCCTGCAGACGCAGCTCAGCGGCCAGTGGCCCTGGGAAGAGGCGCCGGCGCGCACGCTCGTCTCGCGCGTCCGCGATCTGGGCTGGCGCAGCGCGGGCGTGAGCACGGATGCGCGCGTGGCCGGCCAGCAGGGCTTCGATCGCTGGGACGCTTCGCGCACGAACAGCTCGGAGGCGCTGGCGCAGCTGCTCGCACAGGCCGACGAGCTCGCACGCGATCCCGGCCAGGGCCTGTTCCTCTTCGGCTGGCTGTCCGAACCGCACTACCCCTACGCCGCGCACGCGGACCTGCAGTTCGGGCCGCAGTACAGCGGCCCGCTGAGCGGCGAGGAATCGCAGGGCGAGCTCGTCGCGCGCCACGCGCAGCTGAGCGTGGCCGACAAGCTCTTCCTGCGCGGCCGCTACGCGGGCGAGGTGGCCTTCGTCGACCGCGCGCTGGGGGCCTTCCTGGACGAGCTCGCGCGCCGCGGCTGGTACGACAAGGCGCTGGTGGTGCTGGTCGGTGCGCACGGCGAGGAGCTGTTCGAGCGCGGCGAGCTGGGCCACGGCGCGACACTCTTCGAGGAGGCCGTACACGTGCCCTGGATCGTCAAGCTGCCGGCTGCCGAGGCGCTCGCGCGCAAGGGCCAGAGCTGCGCGGACGTCGTCAGCCTGATCGACCTGCCCGCGACGCTGCTCGACTGGATCGCGGCCCAGCCGCCCGATCCGCTGCAGGGCCTGCTCGGCCACAGCCGCTCGCTGCTGCCGCTCCTGCGCAACGGAGCGAGCAGCGAGCGGCGCTGGGTCTACCTGCGCAGCGAGGCCGAGGCCTGGGGCGTGATCGACGCGCAGACCGCGCTCAAGTGGATCGTCGACCAGGGCCAGGATCCGCCGCGTTTCCTGCTGTTCGACCTGCAGCACGACCTCTACGAGCAGAACGACCTGGCCGCGCGCATGGGCACGGGTCGCGCGGCGCCGATGCAGCGCCTGCGTGCTCTGGTCCCGCGGCCGCTGCACGGCGCGCGCCCGGCGCCCGCCGCGCTGCCGGAGGAGCCCTGGATCGCGCGGCCCGTCGACTTCGACGGCGCCGGCCCGGCGCTGCTCGCCGAGCCGCGTTGAGGCGGGCCAGTCGTGTCCGCGTTTGCAGGCGGGGAGACGGCCTTCCGGCCGTCTCCACCTCCACCCATGTCAGGGGATCCAGATGACGCTTACGCCGTTGGTGCCGTTCGCGCCGTAGCCGCAGGGACCACCCGTGTTGCGGTAGACACCCTGGTAGTAGCGCGTGCCGCCCGCCGCCGGGACGAGCCCCATGACCGAGATCAGCGGATCGGTCCCGCTCGGCACCATGATGATGCCGCTTGGGCCGCTGTTGCGGATTCCCAGGCGCTTCAGGCTGGTGTTGATGCACAGTAGACCGTCGTACAGGAGTGTCCCGAAGCCGCCCGCCCTGGGCGCGTTGCCCTGTGCCAGAACGCAGAAGACGTTGGGGGGCAGATCGGTCATCGTCAGCACCAGTTGGTCGCTGCTGACCGAGGTCTGGCCCGCGCCGAACATGCGCGCGCCGACGCCGAGCGAGTTGGCGCAGCCGGAGTGCGCACCGATCGGCACATTGTTGGAGCAGGGGCAATCCGGTCCGCCGTTGGCCGAGCCGTCGCCGAAGCAGTAGGGCGTGCCGCCGTTGATCTCGCACTCGTCGGGCACGCCGTTCGAATTGCCGTCCGTGCTCGAACCGCTGCTGATGTCGCAGCTGTCGGGCACGCCGTTGTTGTTGCAGTCCGGAGCACCGACCAGGATCGCACACGTGTCTCCGACGCCGTCCAGGTCGCAGTCGGCCTGGTTCGGGTTGGGAACCGTGGCGCAGTTGTCGCAGACGTCTCCCACACCGTCCATGTCGAAGTCGGACTGTGTCGGATTGGCGACGCTCGGACAGTTGTCGTTGCAGTCCAGCAAGCCGTCGCCGTCGGAGTCGGTGTCGGGCGCGCCGCAGCCGCAGGCTCCCGGAGCGATCTTGTTGGGATCGTTCGGGCAACCGTCGTTGCAGTTGGGGGTTCCGTCGCCGTCGCTGTCGGTGTCGGCCGTACCGCAACCGCAGACTCCCGGCGCGATCTTGTTGGGATCATTCGGGCAACCGTCGATGCAGTTGGGGGTGCCGTCGCCGTCGCTGTCGGTATCGGCCGTACCGCAACCGCAGACTCCCGGCGCGATCTTGTTCGGGTCGTTCGGGCAGCCGTCGGCGCAGTCCGGTACTCCGTCGCCGTCGCTGTCGGTGTCGGTTACGCCGCAGCCACAGATGCCCGGGAGAATCTTGTTCGGATCATTCGGGCAGCCGTCGAGGCAGTCGGCCGTTCCGTCGCCGTCCGTGTCGCTGTCGGCCACGCCGCAGCCGCAGGTGCCCGGCGCGATCTTGTTCGGGTCGTTCGGGCAGCCGTCGACGCAGTCCGGTACTCCGTCGCCGTCGCTGTCGTTGTCGGCCACGCCGCAGCCGCAGGTGCCCGGCTCGATCTTGTTCGGATCGTTCGGGCAGCCGTCGTCGCAGTCCGGTACTCCGTCGCCGTCGCTGTCGGTGTCGGTCACGCCGCAGCCGCAGGTGCCCGGCGGGATCTTGTTCGGGTCGTTCGGGCAGCCGTCGTCGCAGTCCGGTACTCCGTCGCCGTCGCTGTCGCTGTCGGCCACGCCGCAGCCGCAGATGCCCGGGAGGATCTTGTGGGGATCATTCGGGCAGCCGTCGGCGCAGTCCGGAATTCCGTCGAGATCGCTGTCGACCGGCGCGACGACGTCCGCCGCGTAGTCCTCGACTTCTCCATAAGTGAACGTGCCGCATGGATCCGTCGGCACGTAGTCGAAGCTGCTGTCTCCCATCGTCACGCGCAAGCGCGTCGAGCCCAGCGGCGTGCCATTCGGCACCTGGACCGTGCCGTGGAAGTAGCCCGTGACCTGGTCCGACGTGGTCGGGAATCCGCCACTGTCGACCGGGCCGCCGCCGCCGTTGAGCTGAAGCACCTCGCCCGGGCCGTCGAGCGCGAGATCCTGGTTCCAGTCGACGTAGAGCGTGCACTTGTCCGTCATCCACGAGCCCGAGACCGTGATGGTCACCGGGTAACTGCCGCAGCCGTCGAGGTCGGTGGAGAGCGGGTAGTTCGTGTAGTGGTCGTGCGGAGTGCCCGCGGGCGTGTTGTCGATCGTGCCGAATTGAACGCGGCTGATGTACTCGTAGAGCGTGTCGGTCCCCGCGCTCGCGCAATAGCTCGGGGTCGAGGAAGGCTGCGTGACGGCAAGGTCGAACACTCCCTGCGCGCCCAAGTACCCCGCAACGCGCACAAGATAGGTCGTATTCGCGTCGAGGTAGACGGTCAGAGAGGAGAGGAAGCCGGTGCAGGCATCGTCATTGCATGCGATGTCGTTCCCGATCGCACCGACAGGGCAACTGGTGTGCACCGAGAGGACCGTGTCCATGGTCGGACCACCGCAGGTCCGCACCACGTAGTCACCCGCGATGGCGCCCGTGTCGAACGAGTACCAGACGTCCGAACCACTGGACGAGCAGTAGACCGGATTCGACTCGGTCGTCGCGCCCAGGTTGTTGCCCGAGATCACGACATCCCCGCCGCCGACCGGGAAAGCCGGCAGCGGCGTGGCGTCCGCGCAGGCATCGTTCGTCTCGAGGCAGTCGGGCGTGCCGTCGCCGTCCGTGTCGGTGTCGGGCACTCCGCAGCCGCACAGGCCCGGGAGGACCTTGGTGGGGTCGTTCGGGCACTGGTCGTTGCAGTTGGGGGTACCGTCACCGTCCGTGTCCATGTCGGGAACGCCGCAGCCGCAGAGCCCGGGGAGGACCTTGGCTGCGTCGTTGGGGCACTGGTCGTTGCAGTCGGGTGTCCCGTCACCATCGTGATCGATGTCCGACGTGCCGCAGCCGCAGATGCCCGGGACGACCTTGTTGGGGTCGCTCGGGCACTGGTCGTTGCAATCGAGCGTGCCATCGCCGTCGCTGTCGACGTCGGGCGTGCCGCAGCCGCAGCTGCCGGGCAGGACCTTGTTGGGGTCGTTCGGGCACTGGTCCTTGCAGTTGGGCGTGCCGTCGCCGTCCGTGTCCGTGTCTGGCGTGCCGCAGCCGCAGATTCCCGGCACGACCTTGTTGGGATCGTTCGGGCACTGGTCCTTGCAGTCGGGCGTGCCGTCGCCGTCCGTGTCGGTGTCGGGCGTGCCGCAGCCGCAGATGCCCGGCTGGACCTTGTTCGGGTCGTTCGGGCACTGGTCGAGGCAGTCGGGCGTGCCGTCGCCGTCCGTGTCGGTGTCGGGCGTGCCGCAGCCGCAGATGCCCGCGAGGATCTTGTGCGGGTCGTTCGGGCACTGGTCGATGCAGTTGGGCGTGCCGTCGCCATCGCTATCAGTGTCGAGCGCGCCGCAGCCGCAGATTCCTGGGACGACTTTGTTCGGGTCGTTGGGGCACTGGTCGTTGCAGTCGAGTGTTCCGTCGCCGTCCGTGTCGACATCGGGCGTGCCGCAGCCGCACGTCCCGGCCGCGATCTTGAACGGGTCCAGCGGACAGCCGTCCGTGCAGTCGGGCGTTCCATCGTTGTCGCTGTCGATGCCGGTGACGACGTTCGCCTGGTAGTCCTCGACCTCGCCGTACGGGAACGTTACGCAGGGGGTCGTCGGACTGAAGCCGGCCGTCGAGTCTCCCATCGCGACGCGGATGCGCGTCGTGCCGAGGGTTGCTCCCGTCGGAACCTGGATCGTGCCGTGGAAGTAGCCGGTGACTTGGTTCCCGGTCGTTGGAGCGCCAAGGCTGTCGACGGGGCCGGCCCCGCCGTTGAGCTGGAGCACTTCGCCGGAGTCGTCGAGCACGAGGTCCTGGTTCCAGTCCACGAAGACCGTACAGCGGTCCGACAGCCAAGAGCCCGGGACCGTGACGGTGACGGGATAGCTGCTGCACTGGGCCGCGTCCGTCGAGAGCGCGTAGTTCGTGTAGTTGTCTTGCGGCGTGCCGGCCGGCGAGTTGTCGATCGTGCCGAGTTCTACGCGGCTGACGTATTCGTAGACGGTGTCCGTCGAAGTGCTCGCGCAGTAGCTAGGCGCGATCAGGTTTGCCTGGTAGTCCTCGACCTCCCCGTAGTTGAAAGTGCCGCACGAATTGTTCGGGTCGAAGTCGACGCTGGAGTCGCCCATCGAGACGCGCACGCGCGTTGTGCCCAGCGTCGCCCCGGCCGGCACCATGATCGTGCCGTGGAAGTAGCCCGTGACGCCGCTCAACGTCGTGGGGACCCCGGTGCTGTCGACTGGCCCGCCACCGCCGTTGAGGGGGAATGCCTCGCCCGGGTCGTCGAGCAAGAGGTTCTGATTCCAGTCCACGAACACCGTGCATGCGTCCAGGGGGTACGAGTTCGGCACCGTGACCGTGACCGGATAGCTGTGGGAGAGCGTCAAGTCCGTCAGGAGCGCGTAGTGCGTGTAGCTGTTGTTCGCGGTTCCTGCCGGCGTGTTGTCGATCGTGCCAAGCTCGACACGGCTGATCGATTCGTAGGCCGTGTACGTCGACGCGCTCTGGCAATAGTTCGGGCCGGAAGGCGGCTGGATCACGGTGAGCGTGAAGGCCCCGCTCGCGCTGCTGAAGCCCGAGACGCGGACCAGGTAGGTCGTGTTCGCGGCCAGGGTCACCGTCAGGAAGGACAGCGGGAAGCAACCGTCGTCGTTGCAGGCGATGTCGTTCCCGACAACCCCCGTCGGGCACCCCGTATGGACCGAGATGACCGTGTCCATGCTCGGGCCACCGCAGGTCTTGACGACGTAATCGCCGGCGACCGCCCCTGTATCGAACGAGTACCAGACGTCGGCGCCGGTCGTCGTGCAGTACACGGGATTCGATTCCATCGTGGCTCCGACGTTGGTGCCCGCGATCACCGAATCGCCGCCGCCGGCAGGAAATGCCGGCATCGGGATCGCGTTCGCGCAGTCGTCGTTCGCGAGGAGGATGTTGGCCAGGTAGTCCTCGACCTCCCCGAAGGTGAACGTGCCGCACGGGCTCGTCGGAACGAAGTCTAGGCTGGAATCTCCCATCGAGACGCGGATGCGCGTCGCGCCGGGCGTGGCTCCGGCAGGAACGGTGATCGTGCCGGTGAAGTAGGCCAGGACGCCAGACGAAGTCGTGGGGACGCCCAATCCGTCGACGGGCCCGCCGCCTCCGTTGAGCTGGAAAATCTCGCCCGGGTCGTTGAGGACGAGATTCTGGTCCCAGTCCACGAAGACCGTGCAGCGGTCGGCGGTGTACGAGCCGGGAATCGTGATAGTGATCGGATAGGTGTTGCCGAGCCCAAAGTCCGTCGTGATGGGGTAGTTCGTGTAGTTGTTGTGCGGAGTGCCCGTGGGCGTGTTGTCGATCGTGCCGAGCTGGACGCGGCTGATGTACTCGAACGAGGTCGCCGTCGATGCGCTTGCGCAGTAGGTCGGGGTGGATGAAGGCTGCGTGACGGTGAGGGCGAAGGATCCCGTCGCGCTTGAGAACCCTGCGACGCGCACAAGATAGGTGGTGGCGGCGGCCAGGTTCACGGTGAGCGATGACAGGTTCCCAGTGCAGGCGTCGTCATTGCACGCGATCGCGTTCGAGACCGTCCCGGCCGGGCAGCCCGTGTGCACCGAGACCACGGTGTCCAGGGTCGGTCCGCCGCAAGTCTTCACGACGTAGTCGCCGGCGATGGTCCCCGTGTTGAAGGAGTACCAGACATCGGCGCCGCTGGTGGCGCAGTAGGCAAGGCTCGATTCTGTCGTGGCCCCGACATTGCTTCCGGCGATCACGGAATCGCCGCCACCCGCAGGGAAGGCAGGCATCAGCGTCGCGCTGGCGCAATTGTCGTTCGCCTGCGCCCATGCGCGATCGCTGCCGAGTCCTACGAGCGCGATGCCTAGCGCTGCGATCGCCGTGACGCGCGCGAAGAACGCGCGCAGGTTCGAGGTGAGGCGAGAAAGGGAGAGGACACGACCGAGGGATCCTGAGGTCATGGAAAGACTCTCTGGTTGCGAGACAACGAGCGGCAAGCAGGGCTGAGCTGCTGCCATGCGGGGGGGAAGGGGAAGCGCCTCCGGCCTGCGCCGGGCTCGGCCCCCGGATTCTCAGGACGAGCTGCGGATCCCGCAAGGGGGCTATTGGGGGGGGGGGGGCCGCAGTGTGGTCGGATGTCGCGGCGCGAACGACCCCGCAGTCAATCCGAACTGGACGGTCCGGCTGCACCCAGGCGCCCCCGACACCGCGAGTTCCATGAAGCCCACCCTCTTCCTCCGCATGCCCGTTCTCGCGGGCGGCCTCGCCGTCTGATTCGGCCGCTCCAGCATGCCGGCCGAACCCGGGTCTACCGCCCTCGCGGCCGGAGTGCCGGCCTCCGAGACGGCGCAGGCTGCCGCGCCGCTCGAGTCCGAGGCTGCGGGACCTACGCCGGCCGGCGATGCGAGCCCCTTCGAGGCGAAGTACGCCGGCGCGAACAAGAGCAAGCTGCGGGCTGCCCACGTCGCGTCCGAGACCCTCTACGACGCGAATGCCAAGGGCCGCGTGCAGGAGCGAGAGCGCGCACTCGACACCGAGGCGCCGGCCGAACTCGATCGCGAGCTGGCCTGGCTCAAGGAAAAGGCCTTCGGCGGACTCTGAGCCTCTGCGGCCTGGGAATTCTTTCCGGGCTCGGGCTGCGTGGCACGATCGGGCAAGCATGCACAGGTCAAGTCTTGCGTGGTCCCGCGTCGACGAGTGGAAGGACTCGCCTACGCCGGCCCAAGACCCTCACGGAGACCGCGATGAGACCGCAGGACGCCCCCCAGAGCAGCGCGACAGCCGCCGACCGCCGCACGGACAAGCGCCGCCGCACGGCGGGCAAGGTGAAGCTCGTGATCGACGCGGCCACGCTCGAGGGCGAGATGGACAACGTCTCCCCGAGCGGCGTGCTGTTCTTCACCGGCGCCGATCTGCGCGTCTCGGTCGAGATCGAGGAGAACGGCAAGCAGGTCGTGCGCACCGGCCGGCTCGTGCGCGCGCAGCGCGTGCGTCCCGAGCACGTCGGCTGGGCGATCGAGTTCGACTGAGAGCGCGCCGCGCGCTCAGCCCAGGCGCTCGAGCACCCAGTTCGGCATCAGGCCGATCGCGACCACGATCAGCGCGCACACGCCCGTCGCGATCGCGGCCATCCAGCGCGGGCTCAAGCCGGCAGCGCGCGTCTCGGTCTGCGGCTGCATGTACATCGCCACGATCACCTTGAGGTAGTAGCCCAGCGCGATCACGCTCATCAGCACGCCGATCACCGCCAGCGGGATCATGTCCGCGCGCACGGCGCAGGCGAAGACGAGGTACTTGCCCCAGAAGCCGCCCAGCGGCGGGATGCCGCCCAGCGAGAGCATGAAGACCGCCATGGCCGCGGCCAGCATGGGCTTGCGCGTCGAGAGGCCCTTGAGCGACTCGACCGTCACCGCGCCGCCCTCGCTCTCCATCCAGGCCAGCAGGCCGAAGGCGCCGCCGGCGGTGAAGACGTAGGCAGCCATGTAGTAGAGCAGCGCATCCTGCGCGCCGTGCGGTTCGGTGTCGTGCCAGCCGGCGGCGATCGCCAGCAGCATCGTGCCCGCGTGCGCGACGCCCGAGTAGGCCAGCATGCGCTTCAAGTCGGTCTGCAGCAGCGCGCCGAGGTTGCCGGCGGCCATCGTCAGCACCGCGATCCAGCCCACGATCCAGGCCGCGCTCTCGGGCAGCACGGGCTTGCCGTTGACCGCGTTCTGGCCCATCAGCGTGAGCAGGAAGGCGAAGCCGGCGGCCTTCGTCCCGGTGGCCATGAAGGCCGTGACCGGCGTGGGCGCGCCCTGGTAGACGTCGGGCACCCAGAAGTGGAAGGGGAAGACGCTGACCTTGAAGAACAGGCTGCCCGCGATCAGCGCGAAGCCCGCCAGTGCCAGCGGCTCGGTCAGCGCGCTGCCCATGCCGCGCATGACCTCGATCGAGATCGTGCCTGTCGCCGCGTACACCAGCGCCGCGCCGTAGAGGAACATCGCCGCCGCGAAGGCGCCCAGCAAGAAGTACTTCAAGCCCGCCTCGACCGAGTCCGAGCGCGCGCGGCGGAAGCCGGCCAGCGTGTAGAGCGGCACCGAGAGCGTCTCCAGGCCGACGAAGAAGGTCAGCAGGTCCGCCGCGCCGGCCATCAGCACCATGCCGGCGATCGAGGTCAGCATCAGCACGTCGTGCTCGGCCAGGAAGGCGGCCTCCTCCTTGTAGTAGCGCTGCCCGAACTCGAATGCGATCAGGCCCGAGAGCAGGAAGAGCAGCGTCCAGGCCGAGAGTGCATGGCTGTGGTGGAAACTGCCCGCGAGGTAGGTCGCCTCGGGCGCGCCGAAGCCGTGCAGCGTGCAGGCCAGCGCGCCGGCGATCGTGGCCAGGAACAGCGGCCGGCGCAGCCCGCCGGTGCCAGGCAGGATGTCGGCCAGCAGCACGAGCATCGCGCCCAGGCACAGGACCAGGAGCGGCGCGAGTGCCCAGAGCGAGTCGGCACGGAGGAAATTCTGCAGCAGTTGCGGGCTCATCGGTGTTCGGTCTCCCGCGGCAGTTCGGCGGCCAGCGCCACGCGCGCCTTGGCCACGCGCGCCAGCAGCGCGTCGACCGAAGCGTCGGTGCGCGAGAGGAAGGTGTTGGGCGCGAAGCCGATCCAGAAGCACAGCACGACGAGCGGCACCATCAACCCGACCTCGCGCAGGTTGATGTCCGTGAGCGCCTTGTTCTCCGGCCGCTCGAGCGGTCCGTAGAGCAGCTTGCGCGTGGCCATCAGCAGGTAGACCGCGCCGAAGATCACGCCCGTCACGGCCAGGCTGGTGATCCAGGGCTGCGACTCGAAGCTCCCGAGCAGGATCAGGTACTCGCCCACGAAGCCGTTCAGGCCCGGCAGGCCGACGCTCGAGAGCACGGCCAGCGTGAAGAACAGCGCGAAGAGCGGCATCACGCGCGCGATGCCGCCGAACTGGTCGAGCAGGCGCGTGTGGCGGCGCTCGTAGATCATCCCGATCAGCAGGAAGAGCAGTCCCGTCGAGAGTCCGTGGTTGACCATCTGCAGCACGCTGCCGCGCACGCCGGCCTGCGTGAAGGCGAACATGCCCAGCAGCACGTAGCCCAGGTGGCTGACCGAGGAGCAGGCCACGAGGCGCTTGATGTCGTACTGCGCCATGGCCAGGAAGGCGCCGTAGACGATGCCCAGCGTGCCCAGCACCATCATCAGCGGCGCTGCTCCGATCGCGGCCGCGGGGAACATCGCGATGCAGAAGCGCAGCAGGCCGTAGGTGCCCATCTTGAGCAGCACGCCGGCCAGGATCACCGAGCCCGAGGTGGGCGCCTCGGTGTGCGCGTCGGGCAGCCAGGTGTGGAAGGGCAGCGAGGGCACCTTGATCAGGAAGGCCAGCGCGAAGGCCCAGAAGAGCCAGGTCTGGCGCGCCGAGCTCGAGCGCGCCCGCGCGCTCGGTCAGCGCCTGCACGTCGGCCGTCTTGAGCAGGTAGATCAGCAGGATCACGCCGACCAGCATCACCAGCGATCCGGCCATGGTGTAGAGGAAGAACTTGATCGTCGCGTACAGGCGCCGCTCGCCGCCCCAGATGCCCACCATGAAGTACAGCGGGATCAGCGTCAGCTCCCAGAAGACGTAGAAGAGCACGATGTCGAGCGCGAGGAAGACGCCCAGCATCCCGCTCTGCATCACCAGCAGCCAGATCGTGTACTCCTTGACGCGCGTGGTGATGTGGCCCCAGGTCGAGAGCATCACGATCGGCCCGAGCAGCGCCGTCAACCCGACCATCAGCACCGAGAGCCCGTCCAGGCCGAGCTTGAAGTGCACCTGCACGGACGACCCGCCGCCGGCGGGCAGCGCGAACCAGGGGATCGACGACGACCTGCTGGTACTCGGCGCTCGAGCCGTTGAAGTTCACGCAGGCCACCAGGCCTACGACGCACACCGCGAGCAGCGTCGCGAGCGTGAGGCCGCGCTGCAGCGCGACCGCCTCGCGCGGCGTCAACGCCACGACCAGCGCTCCGAGGAGCGGCAGGAAGACGAGCAGCGTCAGGGAATCCATGGGGGGAGGGCTCGCGTGGGGGGCTCAGCGGTTCCAGACCAGCAGGATGGCGATCAGTGCCGTGACCGCACCCATCCACAGACCGTAGGTGGCGATGCTGCCGCTGGTCATGCGCCGCAGGCGCGCGGCGCCCGAGAGCGCCGCCTGCGCCGTGCCGTTGACGAAGCCGTCGATCAGCGTGCCGTCGATCAGCGCGGCCACCAGCAGGCCCAGCACGCGCACCGGTTCGACCACGAAGCGCGTGTAGGCCGCGTCGATGAACCAGGCCTCCGAGAGGAAGCGCGCGCGCAGCGGCGAGCGCTGGTGCGTCGCGAGGTCGGTCGCGATGCCCTGCTTGAAGCGGTGGAAGGCCGTGTGCGCGAAGTAGAGCGCCACCAGCGCGCCGAGCGCGAGCAGGGCCCACTCGGTCCCGTGCTCCAGCTCGTGCGCGCCGAGCCGCTCCTCGAGGATCTGCGTGCCCGGGTTCGTCACCGGCGCGAGCCAGTCGCGCAGGTACTCGGTGCGCACGACGTGCCCGAAGACGGGCGGGAACGAGAGCGCGCCGCCCAGGATCGCCAGCGCCGCGAGAACGAGCAGCGGCAGCGTCATCGTCGGCGGCGACTCGTGCGGCTGGAAGTTCGGGTCCTCGAAGCGCTCGGATCCGAAGAAGGTCAGCGCGACCATGCGCCAGGTGTAGAAGGCGGTCATGGCCGCGGTCACGATCCCGACCATCCAGAGCACGTAGTAGCCGCTGCCCTGCGCGAAGACCTGGCCCAGGATCTCGTCCTTGGAGAAGAAGCCCGAGAAGAGCGGCAGGCCCGAGAGCGCCGCCGCGCCGACCACGAAGGTCAGGAAGGTCTGCGGCATGTAGCGCCGCAGGCCGCCCATCTTGTGCATGTCCTGCTCGTGGTGCATGCCGTGGATCACGGAGCCGGCGCCGAGGAACAGGAGCGCCTTGAAGAAGGCGTGCGTGGCGAGGTGGAAGATCGCCGAGGAGAACGCGCCCGAGCCCAGCGCCAGGAACATGTAGCCGAGCTGCGAGACGGTCGAGTAGGCCAGCACCTTCTTGATGTCGCGCTGCAGCAGCGCGGTCGTGCCGGCGATGAAGGCCGTCAGCGCCCCGACGCAGGCGATCCCGAACATCAGGCTCGGGATTGGCCGCGAAGACCGGGTTGAGGCGCACGAGCAGGTACACGCCGGCCGTGACCATCGTCGCGGCGTGGATCAGCGCACTGACCGGCGTCGGGCCGGCCATCGCGTCGGGCAGCCAGGTGAAGAGCGGGAACTGCGCGCTCTTGCCGCAGGCGCCGCCGAAGAGGCACGCGCCGGCCAGCAGCAACTCGAGCTGCGCACCCGGGTGCTTCTCGAGCAGCTGCGCCACCCCGCCGGCGATCTCCGAGAGGTCGAG
Source organism: uncultured Planctomycetota bacterium (assembly GCA_963829015.1). Taxonomy (GTDB): domain Bacteria; phylum Planctomycetota; class UBA1135; order UBA1135; genus JADJLZ01. Next base: position 302,241 of record CAWHGR010000007.1, read on the forward strand.
CGTGCCGAACAGGTGCACCAGCAGGAACGAACCGACGAGGAAGCAGGCATCCCCGATGCGGTTCATCACGAAGGCCTTCTGCCCCGCTTCCGCCGGCCAGCCCTTCTCGTACCAGAAGCCGATCAAGAGGTAGGAGCACAGGCCCACGCCCTCCCAGCCCACGAACAGCCCGAGCAGGCTCGAGCTGAGCACCAGCATCAGCATCGCGAAGACGAACAGGTTCAGGTAGGCGAAGAACTTCGCGAAGCCCGCGTCGCCCTTCATGTAGCCGCCGGCGTAGACGTGGATCAAGAGGCCCACGCCCGTGACGATCAGCACCATCACGGCCGAGAGCCGGTCGATCACGATCGAGACGTCGATCGGAAACGTGCCCGGTGTCGATCCAGTGCAGGGCCGGGCCCTCGATCGAGGTCGCCAGCTCGCGCAGGCTTCCGAGCTTGACCACCGCCGCGAGCGCCAGCACGAACGAGACCAGCATCGCCAGCACCGCGACCGGATAGGCCAGCGCGCCGACGCCGGCCTGCACCTCGTGGTGGTGGCCGTGTTCCGCGTGCTCTGCTTCGTGCGCCCCGTGGCCGTGGCCGCCGGACTTGCGCGCCCACACGCCCCGGGAGCGCAGCGTCAGGAAGTGCAGGATCCCGCACAGCAAGCTGCCGAGCAGCGGCAGGGCCGGGATCCACCACAACCAGGCGAGTTCCGCTTGCGAGGGGGGCATGCTAGTCCTTCAGCTCCGCGACCTCGTCGAGCGAGACCGTCTGCTTGTTGCGGTACAGCGCGATCACCAGCGCCAGGCCGACCGCGGCCTCGACCGCCGCGACGACGATCACGAAGATCGCGAAGATCGGGCCCTGCAGGTCCGGCTGGCCGCCGTTGGCCAGCGTGTGCATGCGGCTGGCGGCCAGGAACGAGAGGTTCGCGGCGTTGAGCATCAGCTCGATGCACATCAGCACCACGATCACGTTGCGGCGCAGGAAGAAGCCCGCCGCGCCGATGGCGAAGAGCAGCGCCGCGAGCACGAACAGGTGGCCGGGGGGCACGCTCACCGGGCACCTCCGCGCTTGCGCTTGGCCAGCACCACCACCGCCACCGCCGTCGCCAGCAGCAGCACCGAGATGGCCTCGAAGGGCAGCAGGTAGCGGCTGAACATGGCCTCGGCCAGGCCCTGCAGCCCGTCGATGCCCTGCTCGGGCAGCGCCGGCCCGCTCGCGGCGGCGACCGGCATCGTCTGCAGCGCCACGAAGGCGCCGATGCCGAGCAGCGAACCGGCCACGAGCATCGTCCAGACGGTCTTGCGCTCGTGGAAGAGCAGGAGGTCGATGCGCTCGAGCGGCTTCATGTCGGCCAGGTTGAGCAGCATGATCACGAACAGGAACAGCACCAGGATCGCCCCGGCGTAGACCAGGATCTGCAGCGCGGCCAGCGTCTGGAAGCCGGCCACGAGGTAGATCGTCGCCAGCGCGAAGAAGCTCCCCAGCAGCGCCAGGACGCTCATCATGGGGTTGCGCGCCACGACCACGCCCAGCGCGGCCACGACGGCCAGCACCGCCATCAGGTAGAAGATTAGGTTCGCCACCGGTCGTTGATGTGCTTGACGTAGTCCATGCGCTTCTTCAGCGCGGAAGCGGGGCGCTTGAGCTTCTCCATGTCGTAGACCAGCGCCTCGCGCGAGTAGTCGGCCAGCTCCAGCTCGTCCGACATGTAGATCGCCTCCTTGGGGCAGGCCTCCTCGCAGAAGCCGCACAGGATGCAGCGCAGCATGTCGATGTCGAAGCGCAGCGGCTCGCGCTCGATGCCGCGCGCGGTCTCGCCGCCGTCGATCGTGATCGCGTAGGCCGGGCAGGCCGCCTCGCACATGCCGCACGAGACGCAGGCGATGTTGCCGTCGTCCTTGACCACCAGGCGCGGCTGGCCGCGCGTGACCTCGTTCTTCGGCAGCGGCTCCTCGGGGTACTGGCGCGTGATCGGCTTGTGGAAGAACTTCGAGAAGGTCACCGAGAGCCCGCGCGCGATCTCCGGCAGGTAGAGCCGCTCCGCGAACGAGAGGTCCTTGCGCTTGACGATCACCATAGGGTCACCATCGCGCCCGTGGCGAGCAGGTTGAGCAGCGCCAGCGGCAGCATCACCTTCCAGCCCAGGCGCATGAGCTGGTCGAAGCGGAAGCGCGGCAGCGACCAGCGCACCCACAGGAACAGGAACAGGAAGCAGCGAGGTCTTGGCCAGGAAGGCCAGCAGGCCCAGCACCCAGTGCGCCTCTGGCAGGAAGGGGATCGCGCTGCCGCCGAGGAAGAGCGTCGTGCCGAGCGAGCTCATCACGATCATGGCCGTGTACTCGCCCAGGAAGAACAGCGCGAACTTCATCGAGCTGTACTCGGTGTGGAAGCCGCCCACGAGCTCCGACTCGCACTCGGCGAAGTCGAAGGGGTGGCGGTTCGTCTCGGCGAAGATCGCGACCACGAACAGGAAGAAGGCCAGCGGCTGGCGCACGGCGAACCACAGGTGCTCGTGCTGCGCCGCGACGATGTCGCGCAGCGAGAGCGAGCCCGCGAGCGCCACGACCGAGAGGATCGAGAGGATCAGCGAGAGCTCGTAGCTGATCATCTGCGCCGAGGCGCGCAGACCGCCCATGAGCGAGAACTTCGAGTTCGAGACCCAGCCGCCGAGGATCACCCCGTACACGCCGAGCCCGCCGATCGAGAGCATGTACAGGAGGCCGATGTCGAGGTCGGTGATCGAGAGGTAGGTAGGCCGGCCGCCGAGGAAGCCGCGCAGCTCCTTGATCTCGCCGCTGAAGGGGATCACCGCCAGCGTCATCATGGCCGGGATGGCCGCGATCGCGGGCGCCAGGCGGAAGAGCAGCGGCATCGCGCCGGCCGGCAGCACCTCCTCCTTGAAGATGAACTTCACGCCGTCGGCGAGCGGCTGCAGCACGCCCCAGGGTCCGACGCGGTTCGGGCCGATGCGGTACTGCATCCAGGCCGAGACCTTGCGCTCGGCCAGCGTCATCAGCGCCGCCATCACGATGACCATGTGGTAGAGCACCACCACCTTGGCCGCCGCGACGAGCAGGAATTTCCAGTCGAGTTCCATCAGCGCGGAGCGGGTTGCGCGCGCAGCATGGCCGCGAGCTCGGGGAGGAGGCGGGTGAGCGGGCGCACGCCGGGAGGAGCCTGCCGGGCAGCACCCAACACGCCGCGCTCTCCGTCGACGTTGATCCAGGTGCCGCTGCGCTCGACGTGCGTCGGCACGCCGATGCAGACGGCGACGTTGGGCTGTAGAAGCGCGTGGCAGTCGAAGAGCGCGACGCGCTGCGCCTGCGCGAGTGCCGCGCCGGCGAGTTCCGCCGAGCGCTCGCCGAAGAGCACCAGCGTGCGCGGGCTGCCGATCTCCGCCGGCGCGAGCGGCGCGAAGCCGAGCTCGGTCAGTCCGCGGCGGTTCGGGCAGGGGTCGCCCGTGTGCAAGAGGTCGTCCTTCAACCCGTTCGGTGCGGGCGAGAGGAAATAGGCCTGCACGCCACGCGCGCGCGCGAGCTCGAGGATCAGCGCGCCTTCCTCCTGCGTGCAGAAGGGCGAGGCCACGAGCAGCGCCGCGGGATCCTCGACCAGCAGCTCGCGCAGCTTGGCCAGGCTCTCGCGCGTGTGCGTCCCGTCGAGGCGATCCTTGGCATTGACGTGCCCGAAGGCGAAGCGGCCGGTGTCGCACAGCCACCACTTGTTGACGGCCATGTTCTCGCGCGGGCGGAAGCGCTTGACCTCGCCGCCGCGCAGCACTTCGACCGTGGTCGAGCAGCCGCGGCTGCACTCGGCGCAGGTCGAGACCATCTTGACCAGGTTCCAGACGCGCGCCTGGAAGCGGAACTTCGAGAGCGTCAGCGCGCCGACGGGGCACAGGTCGGCGATGTTGCCCTGGTAGTTGCCCGTGAGCGGCCGGTCGGCGAAGGTCGCGATGGTCGAGCGCGAGCCGAGGTCGGAGACGGTCAGCTGCGGCTTCTGCGTGACCTCCTCGAAGAAGCGCACGCAGCGGCTGCACAGGATGCAGCGCTCCTCGTCGAGCACGATCACGTCGCCCAGCGACTTGCGCTTCTCGAGCGGCCGGCGCGGCTCGTGGCTGCGGCCGGCGGACTGGCCCTCGGCGTAGGTGTAGTCCTGCAGGTCGCACTCGCCGGCCTTGTCGCAGATCGGGCAGTCGAGCGGGTGGTTCTTGAGCAGGAACTCGAGGCACTCGCGGCGCGTGTCGTGCGCCTTGGCGCTCTCGGTCTGCACCACCATGCCCTCGGCCGGATACGTGCGGCAGGCGACGACCACGCGCGCGGGGCCCGTGCCCTGCTGCACCTCGACCTGGCAGATGCGGCAGCTGCCGACCGGCGAGAGGCCGGGGTGGTAGCAGTAGTGCGGCACCTCGACCTGGTTCGCGTGGCAGGCCGCGATCAGCGGCTGCTTGGGGTCCGCTTCGACAGCGCGTCCGTTGACGGTGATCTTGGTCACGCTAGTGGGCTCCGGCGTACTCGACGCGCGGGTAGGGGATCGGGTCGCGCTTCTGCTTCACGCACTCGAGCAGCTCGTCCTTGAACAGGCGCACGGCGCTGAGCGTGGGGATCGCGGCCGCATCCGAGAGCGCGCAGATCGTCTTGCCCGGGGCCATGCCCTTGGCCAGCGACTCGATCGTGGCGACGTCGTCCTCGTGGCCGTGCCCCGTGGCGATGCGGTGGAAGATCTGGCTGAGCCACTGCGTGCCCTCGCGGCACTGGCTGCACTGGCCGCAGCTCTCGTGGTCGTAGAAGCGCGCGATGATCTCCATCACGCGCGCGATCGAGGTCTGGTCGTCGATGATGATCATCGCCGCCGTGCCCAGCGAGGAGCCCTTGGTCTTGAGCGAGTCGTGGTCGAGCACGACGTCGAGGTCCTCGCCCTTGACCAGCGCGCACGAGGAGCCGCCCGGGAACCAGGCCTTGCACTTGCGGCCCTTCCACACGCCGCCGGCGACCTCCTCGACGATCTCGCGCGCCGTGACGCCGAAGGGCAGCTCGTAGACGCCGGGCTTCTCGACGTGGCCCGAGATGCCGCACAGGAAGTTGCCCTTCGAGCCCTTGCTGCCGATCGCGGCGTGCCAGGCGCCGCCGCGCGCGACGATGAAGGGCACGTTGAAGATCGTCTCGACGTTGTTGACCGTCGTGGGCTGGCCCCACAGGCCGAAGGCGGCCGGGAAGGGCGGCTTGGGGCGCGGATGTCCGCGCTTGCCCTCGAGGCTCTCCATCAGGCCGGTCTCCTCGCCGCAGATGTAGGCGCCCGCGCCCTTGTGCATGTGGATCTCGCAGGAGAAGCCCGTGCCCAGGATGTTCTTGCCCACCAGTCCCGCCGCGCGCGCCTCGTCGATCGCGGCCTGCAGGCGCTGGTAGGAGAGGCGGTACTCGCCGCGCACGTAGATGTAGGCCGCCTGCGCGCGGATCGCGTAGCAGGCGATCAGCGCGCCTTCGACGAGACCGTGCGGGTCCTGCTCCATCAGCACGCGGTCCTTGCACGTGCCGGGTTCGCTCTCGTCGGCGTTGATCGCGAGATAGCGCGGGCGCGGGTCCTTGGCCGGGTCGGGCATGAAGCTCCACTTCATGCCGCAGGAGAAGCCCGCGCCGCCGCGGCCGCGCAGCTCCGAGAGCTTGACCTCGTTGATCACCTCGGCCGGCGTCATGGGCTTCTCGCCCTTCAAGAGGCGCGTCAGCGCGTTGTAGCCGCCGAGCTGCTTGTAGACGGCCAGCGTGTGCGAGCCGGCGACCCTGGTGCGGTCGAGCAGCCAGGTCTCGAACTTCTTCAACGCACGCCTCCCAGGATCTTCTCGGCCTTCTCGGGCGTCAGGTCCTCGTGGTAGACACCATCGAGGTCGAGCATCGGCGCGTTGGCGCAGGCGCCCTGGCACTCGACCGGCCAGACGGTGAACTTGCCGTCGGGCGAGGTGCCGTAGGGCTTCGCGCCGGTGACCTTGCAGACGTGCTCCATCAGCTGCGTCGCGCCGCGCAGCTCGCAGCTGATGTTGTGGCAGACCGAGACCACGTGCTTGCCCAGCGGCTTGAGCCGGAACATCGGGTAGAAGGAGGCGACGCCGTAGACCTCGACCGGCTCGAGGCCGAAAAAGGCCGAGAGGTCCTCCATGGTCTGCGGCGAGATCCAGCCGCCGAGCTCCTCCTGGCAGCGGTGCAGCGCGGGGATCAGGCCGGCGCGCTTCTCGGGGTACTTCTTGACGAGCTCTTCGAACTCGCGCAGCAGTTTTTCAGGGAGTGCCATCAGCGGTCGACCTCGCCCATCACGAAATCCAGCGAGCCGATGATCGAGACCGTGTCGGAGTACAGGCGGTCCTTCATCAGCACGGGAATGGCCTGCACGTTCATCAGCCCCGGCGCGCGGATGTGGCAGCGCACGGGGTGGCTCGTGCCGTCGGAGACCACGTAGAAGCCGAGCTCGCCCTTCGAGGACTCGATCCCGTGGTAGGCCTCGCCCGCGGGCAGGGCCATGTCGGTCACGATCTTGAACTGGTGGATCAGCTCCTCCATCGAGGAGTGCACCTTGCCCTTGGGCGGCAGCACGAAGCGCCGGTCGTCGGCCAGGAACTCGCCGCCCTTCGTCTGCGCCAGCAGCTCGAGCGCCTGGCGGCAGATCCGCGCCGACTGGCGCATCTCCTCGACGCGCACGAGATAGCGGTCGTAGCAGTCGCCGCGCGTGCCGACCGCGACGTCGAACTGGTAGCGCTCGTAGCCCGAGTAGGGCGTCTGCTTGCGCAGGTCGAAGTCGAAGCCCGAGCCGCGCAGGTTGGGCCCGTTGAGCGACCAGGCCAGGGCCAGCTCCTTGCTGATCACGCCGATGTCGCGGTTGCGGTCGAACCAGATGCGGTTGCCCGAGAGCATCGACTCGAACTCGTCCACCGCGCCGAGGAAGTGCTCCAGCCACTTGCCGATCTCGCGCCCGACCTCGTCCTCGACGTCGGCGTACACGCCGCCGATCCGGACGTAGGTGTTGTTCATGCGGTGGCCGGTGTAGGCGTCGAGCAGCGTGTAGAGCGTCTCGCGCTCCTTGAAGGTGAAGAAGAACATCGTCACCGCGCCCAGGTCGATGCCCGTCGTGCCCAGGTAGATCAGGTGCGAGCCGATGCGCGAGAGCTCCATCAGCAGCACGCGGATGATCTGTCCGCGCTCGGGCACCTCGAGGCCGGCCAGCCGCTCGAGCGCCAGCGCGTAGCCGACGTTGTTCATCAGCGGCTGCACATAGTCGAGCCGGTCGGTGTGCACGAAGAACTTGCGCCAGCCGAGCGACTCGCAGGTCTTCTCCTTGCCGCGGTGCAGGTAGCCCACGTCGGGCTCGACCTCGCGCATGGTCTCGCCGTCGAGCATCACGCGCAGGCGCAGCACGCCGTGCGTGGCGGGGTGCTGCGGGCCCATGTTGAGCTCCATCAGCTCGCCGTGCAGCGGGTCGTCGCCCTCGAGCGAGCCGCGGTTGTACTCGAAGACCTTGGTGGTGCTGGCCATGGCTTTTCAGCTCACCTCGGGCGCGTGCGGCAGGTCGCGGTTGACGGGCCGTTCGCGGCGCAGGCGGTCCCACTCGCGGTAGAGCTTGTCGGGCTCGATGCCCTGGTGCGGGAAGTCCTTGCGCAGCGGATGGTGCTCGTAGGCCTGCGGCATCAGGAGGCGCTTCAGGCCCACGTGCCCGTCGAAGCGGATGCCGAACATGTCCCAGCACTCGCGCTCGGAGTAGGCCGCGCCGGGGAAGAGATCGGTGATCGTGCGCACGCGCGGGTCGCCGCCGCCGATGCGCGCGCGCACGCGCACGCGGTCGGCCTGCGCACTGCTGAGGAACTGCCAGACGACCTCGAAGCGCGGCTCGGCCGGGAAGCGGTCGACCGCGGTGACGAAGGTGTTGGTGTCGAAGCCGGCCGACTCCTTCAGGCGCCGGATCGTCTCCCAGGCCGCCGCGGCCTGGACTTCGAGCACCAGCGTGCCCTCGCGCGAACTGCCGCTCTGGAAATCGAGGCCCGCCAGGGCGGCCTGCACGCGCTCGGCGGTCGTGCTCATGCGCCTTCCGTCGGGACCTTGCCCCCGGGCAGCAGCCGTTCGTGGCTGCGCGTGGTCGGGACGCCCTGGTTGGGGGCGCGGCGGAAGCGCTCCGAGCCCTTGCCTTCGTCGAAGTTGTCGCCCGCGAAGAGCTGCGCGAAGGGCCGCTCACGCTCGATCTTCTTCTGCAGCTTGAGGATCGCGTCGATGACCGCGTCGGGGCGCGGCGGACAGCCCGGCACGTAGACGTCGACCGGCAGCAGCATGTCGATGCCCTGCACCACCGAATACGAGTCGTACATGCCGCCGGTAGAGGAGCACACGCCCATGGCGATGACCCACTTGGGGTCGGGCATCTGGTCGTAGATCGTGCGCGCGGCCTCGGCCATCTTCCAGGTCAGCGTGCCGGCCACGATCATCAGGTCGGCCTGGCGCGGGCTGAAGCGCGCGGCCTCGGCGCCGAAGCGCGCCAGGTCGAACTTCGGCCCGATCATGGCCATCATCTCGATGCCGCAGCAGGACAGCCCCAGCGGCATCGGCCAGAGGCTGTTTTTCCGGCCCCAATTGACCAGTTCGTCGAGGCGCGTCCAGAGGTAGCCCTGCTGGTCGGGCTGCTCTCCGACTTCGATCAGCGATCCCATTCGAGACCTCCCTTGCGCCAAACGTAGGCCAGGGCGAGTCCCAGGATCGCGACGAAGGCCGCGATCTCGGCCAGCACGAAGACGCCCACGCCTGACGTCTTGAAGTGCGTCGCGCCGACCGCCCAGAGCACCAGGAACACCGATTCGACGTCGAACAGGATGAACAGCACCGCGACCAGGTAGAAGTGGATCGAGAGGCGCAGGCGCGCGCTGCCGATCGGCGCCATGCCGCACTCGTAGGCCTCTAGCTTGCCCACGTTGACGCGTCGGCGGCCGACCAGTTCGCTGATCAGCAGGTTGACGGCCACGAACCCCAGCGCGACCGCGACCAGGATCAGGATCGGGATGTAGCTCTGCAGCATGGGGGGAGGGGGGCGGCTCGAGCCCCGGCCGTGGCGTGGATGGCTGGCGCGGGCCGGGCGGGGGTTAGCGACGGAGTGTAGCCACGAAGGGTGGGGTGGAGGAAGGGCGCGCCGCGCGGGTCCGGAGGCGTACGGGGGTACGCATTCGGGGGCCTCATGGAGCACCGCAGGTGCAGGAGCGTCCCGCCCGCGAGTACGATCTTGGCTCGGATGTTTGCGTCGCCAGGCTTGGGAACTCCTGGTTCCCATGTATGGACGACGCGTCCGGGGCTGATTCCGGAGGGAGCATCGCATGAGCCGACGTGCCTGGGAGGACCTCGCCACCATCTTCGTCTTCGTCATCGTGGGCCTGGTCGGTGCGATCTGCCTCACCGGCCTCTTCGGTCCGCGCCCTGGAGCGCCCGAGGGCCAGCGCACGCTCAGCCTCGGTCCCGTGTGGATCGCGCGCATTCACGAGGAAATCGAGGGCTCGAGCCACCGCTGGTGGACGGAATTCAATTGGCTCTGCCTGCCGGCCGTGGCAGTCCTGGCGGCCGGCGCCGGTTACCTGCGCACGCGGTTGCGCAGGCACGAGGTCCAGTGAGCTCGAACCGGGCCCGCGCGCCTACCCGTCTATGTGCACGAACTCGCCCCCGCTGCCCTGGGCGAGGCGCTCGAGCGTGCCGTCGCCCTCGATCCCGATCTGCACCGCGTGGAAGAGGATGCGCGCGCGCGCGTTGACGCGCGAAAGGAAGCCCGGCACCCAGCCCGGACCCTCGTTGGTCGCCCCGTCGCAGAGCACGATCACCGTGTCGGCGTCGATACGCGTCAGGTCCACCGTGCGGTTGGGGCCCAGGCCGAAGACGCGCTCGACGCCCGCGCGCAGCTGCGTCCCGCCGCGCGGCTTCTGCTCGAGCCACAGCCGCACGGCGTGCAGCGCGTCCTCGTCCGCGCGCACGAGGTCGTCGCGCCAGATCTCGGCGAAGTCGTGGAACACGACCACGTCGAAGCGCGAGCCCTTGGGCAGCGCGGCGACGAAGCCGCACAGCTGCTCGACCGCCGCATCCCAGCGCGAGCGGCGTTCGCCGCCGGCGCCCACGGGGCCGAAGCCCTCCGACATCGAACCCGAGCGGTCGAGCACGAAGACCACCCGGTCGGTCCAGGGCTGCAGCGTGAAGAAGCCCGCGCGCGTCTTGCCGTCCTGGCCGGCGTCGCTGCGCGGCGGCGCGAGCTCGCCGCGCTGCACCGCGGCCCACCAGTCGCGCCAGCGCCCCGGATCGAAGCCGTAGCTGCGCTCGGCGCGCAATTCGAGCGCCCGTTCGATCTCGTGCTCGATGCGCAGCGCCTGCAGGCCCGCCTCGGCGCGCTTCTTCCAGGTCTCGAGCGCGTCGATCAGCACGGGCACGATGGCGGCGTGCGCGAGCGGGTGCGAGAGCGCGACGGCGCGCGAGACGCTGCGCCAGTCCTGCGAGCGCAAGCCGGGCTCGACCAGCGCGCGCAGGCGCTCGCCCAGCGCGCCGAGCGACTGCGGCGGCAGGCGCGCGAAGTGCCGCTCGGCCAGCTCGGCCGCGCGCGGCAGGCCGCGGCCCGAGCCGGGTTCCTCGAGCAGCCCGAGGAACAGGCCGTGCACGCCCGGGTCCTGGTAGCCGCAGAGCGACTGCAGCGCGAGGTCGCGCAGCCCGGCGTCCGGATCGCGCACGCAGGTCATCAGCGAGAGCAATAGGCCCGGGTTGGGCCGCGGCGCGACCAGCCAGAGCGCCGCGCGCCGGCGCCCGAGCGGCTGGGTGCGCACGGCGGGCAGCAGCTCGCGCGCCAGGAAGCGCTCGAAATCCGCGTCCTGGTGCGCGCGCAGCGCCTCGGCGCACTGCTCGCGCAGCTCGGCCTCGGCGCCGTGCTGCTCCTCGAGCAGCGTCAGGTCGGCATCGCCGATCGTGAGGCCCATGAAGTCGAGCAGCGCGCAGGCGACCTCGCGCGAGCGCGAGCTGTCGACCGCCCAGAGCAGGCGCAGGTCGGAGACCAGCAGCTTCAGCTCGCGGAACTCGTCCCCGCCGATCTCGCTGCGCCCGTCCTGCAGGCGCTTGAGGAAGGTCTGGGCGCGCTGCAGCGGATCACGCGACTGCGCCGCGGCCGGCAGGCACAGGCCCGGCAGCAGGCACAGCCAGAGGAGCAGCGGGCGCAGGCGGATCACGACGCGCACTGTAGCTCAGCAGCGCTCGTAGTCGGGGCGCCAGTCGCGAATGCGCTGCTTGATCGCGCGGCGATCGACGAGCTGCTCGGCGAAGACCGTACGCACGAGTTCGGCGAGCTCGCCGTCGCTGGCGAAGCGCAGGGCCACGAGCTGCGGCGTGCTGAGCTCGGGGATGCGCGCGCGCAGCTCCGCGGGCAGCAGCCGCTCGAGGCGCAGGCGTTCCTCCAGCCGGATCACGCGGTCCTGCACCGAGAGCGCGAAGACGCGCATGGCGAGGAACAGGATCAGCAGCGCGACCCCGAGCCAGAGCTGCAGGACGGTGGCGAAGCTCGGTGCGCGCCAGCACTGCAGCGCGCCGTAGCCCAGGTTGACGAGCAGGATCCCGAAGGCCAGGACGTGGTAGACGGGGACGAGCTTGCCGTGGTTGGCGAGCGTCTGCGGACGGCGTTCGTAGCGGAACAACATGCGCGCCAGCGTAGCGGCGCGCGCTCAGCGGGCGACCGTGATCCCGGTTTCGAGGAAGCTCATGCGCTTCTCGAACCCGGGCGACTGGTGCAGCCCGCGCAGGCGCAGCTGCGCGCCGGGCTTCGCGAACTCGATCGTCGCCTCCTCGTCGGTGCCCAGGTAGCGCGTGTGGTCGAAGGCCAGCGCGTCCTTCCCCAGGCTCTGGCCGCGCTCGTCGAAGAGCTCGAACTCGAGCTCGATCTCGCGCCCGATCAGGCCCGGCACGCGGTGGCCGCAGGCGTTCTTGACCGTGACGCGCGTGCCCTGGCCCTCGAGCCGGGCCGTGATCTCGAAGGCGCGCGCGAGGAAGGCCGGGTCGCGCGGAGTCTGCAGCTCGTGGCTGCGGCCGGCGCGCTTTTGGTAGGGCGGATCGCCCAGCTTCGCGTGGCTCGTGGGGTTGGCCACGAACTCGCGCTGCACCGCTTGCATGTGGCAGCCGACGCAGCTCTTGCCTTTTTCCCACTGGCGCGTCTCGACGAAGTCCTTGGCGATGCCGATGACCGGGCCGACGTTGGTCGCGTGGCAGGCGATGCACATTCGCGACTGGCTCTCGGCCGTGAACAGCAGACCCTGCTTCGAGGCGTGCGCCTTCGTCGCCGCGCCGACCGGCCCGAGGATCTCCTGCTCCTTCCCGAGGTGGCAGGTGTTGCAGTCGACGCCCATGTGCGTCCAGGACGGCTGCGAGGCGTCGCGCGGGTCGGGCTTCCCGCCCGGCTCGAAGCCCGAGAGCGGCTCGGGGATGTGGCAGTTGTGGCAGGCCTCGGGCTTGCGCTTGTCCTTGAGCTCCTCCTGGTAGCGCGGATCGAGCCAGGCCGTGGCGTGCGTCGTGCGCGCCCACTCGCGCGCCACGTTCTCGTGGCAGCCGGCGCAGGCGAGCTCCTTCCACCGCTCGTTCTCGAGCGGCCGTCCGTCGGGCGCGGGCTTCGGGGACTCGAGCTTCCACTGCTCGCGCGCACCGGGCAGGGCGAGTGCCGCGAGCAGGATCCAGGCGCGCATGGGCTCGGACGAGCTACTTGTCGAAGACGTTCGTCTCGCTGGGCGAGATGCGTTCCTCGATCTTCTCGATGCGCAGATCGAGCTTGGCGAAGTCGAGCTGCTCGTTGGGCTGCTCGCTGGTGCGCTCCTCGCGCGTCTTGGGAGCGGGCTTCTGGGTCTCGATCTTCTTCGGCGGTTCGACGGCGGACATGGATGGGCTCCTCGATCCAGTGGAACACCGCCGGGCCATCCGCGCAAGCAGCCTGCAGGGCGCGTCGCCTTGTTCCGCCGCAGCGACCGCCGTAGCCTCCGCCCATGGGCGCTGCGGACTGGGCCGGCCTGCGCGACGAGGAACTGCTCGAGCGCCGGATCTCCGGGCTGGGATTGCGCATCGAGGACACGCCGCTCGCGGCGCTGGTCCAGCAGCTCTACGCCGAGCTCTCCGCTGAAGGGCCTCTCCTTCCACCCGCCCTGCGAGATCGGCGACGAGTGGTTCGTGCCGGTCGGGCTGCCGGTGATCTTCATCCCGTTCTTCCTGGCGCACGAGCGGCTGCGGCAGCTCGAGAAGAAGATCATCCTGGAGGTCGAGGGCGGGACGAACGAGAGCTTCATGCAGCTCGATCCGGCACGAGGCGGCGCACGCCTACGCCTACGCCTATCGCTTCACGCGCAAGCCGAAGTGGCAGCGCACCTTCGGCAAGTCCTCCGCCGAGGAGACACCATCCTTCTACCGGCCGCGTCCGTACAGCCGGAGCTTCGTGGTGCACCTCGACGACTGGTACGCGCAGGCGCATCCCGACGAGGACTTCGCCGAGACCTTCGCCGTCTGGCTGACACCCGGACTCGACTGGCGCGCGCGCTACAAGGGCTGGCGCGCGCTGGCGAAGCTCGAGTACGTGGACGAGCTGATGCGCTCGCTGGCGGGCAAGCCGCCGCGGCACTCGCCCAAGTACCGCGTGTCGGAGCACGACTGCCTGAACCAGAAGCTCAAGACGTACTACGCGCGCAAGCGCAAGGAGTACGAGCATTCGTTCCCGGACTTCTACGACAACGACCTGCGGCTGCTCTTCGACGCCGACGGGCCGGCCGCGGGGCGCGTCAAGGCCGCTGCCTACCTGCGCCGTCACCGGCGCGAACTCGAGCGCGCGGTCTGCCAGTGGACGAACGAGAACAAGTACCGCGTCAACGCGCTGTTCAAGAAGCTGATCGAGCGCTGCGACGAGCTCGACCTGTACGTCGCGGGACCGACGAATCTGCAGGTGCCCGTCTACATCACCACGCTGGTGATGAACCACCTGTTCACCGGCAAGTTCAAGCGGACGAGGTAGCCGTGCGCAAGAAGCTCAAGGTCCTCGCCCTCTTCGACGCCATCGCACCGACCACCATCGACCAGGACCTGAGCGCCAAGCTGAAGACGGAGGACTGGACCACGGAGAAGCACGTCCTCGGCGGCACTCGCGACGCTCGGGCACGACGACCCGAGCACCTCTCGATCTTCGACGACCTCGAGCTGCTGCGCCAGAAGCTCGACAGCTTCCAGCCCGACGTGATCTTCAACCTGGCCGACCAGTTCAAGAACAACCGCGCCTTCGACCAGAACATCGTCTCGTTCCTCGAGCTGCACGGCGTGCCCTTCACCGGCTGCGGCTCGACCGGACTCACGCTCTGCAAGCACAAGGCCATCTCCAAGAAGATCCTCGGCTACCACCGCATCCACGTGCCGGAGTTCACGGTCATCGCGCGCGGCAAGCGCGCCTCGCGGCCGGCGCGCCTGAAGTTCCCGATCCTCGTCAAGCCGCTCAAGGAGGAGGCCTCCTACGGCATCTCGCAGGCCTCGTTCGTGGAGACCGACGAGCAGTTCACGCGAGCGCGTGCAGTTCATCCACGCCTCGCACGACTCCGACGCATCGCCGAGGAGTACATCGCCGGGCGCGAGCTCTACGTGAGCCTGCTCGGCAACCGAGCGCCTCGAGCGTGTTCCCGATCCGCGAACTCGTGTTCGAGGAAGTCCCGCCCGACGAGCCGAAGATCGCGACCTACCGCGCCAAGTGGGACGAGGCCTACCGCAAGCGCTGGGGGCTGAAGAACCAGTTCGCCGAAGGCGCTCGATCCCGCTGCTCGAGCGCGCCATCGTCCAGACCTGCAAGCGCATCTACCGCCTGCTGACGATCGACGGCTACGCGCGCATCGACCTGCGCGTGACGCCGGCGGGCGAGATCTACTTCATCGAGGCCAACCCCAATCCGCACCTCGCCGCGGACGAGGACTTCGCGCAGTCGGCGCTGAAGGCCGGCGTCTCCTACCCGAAGCTGATCGAGCGCATCCTGCGCACGGGGCTCGCGACCGTGCGCGAGTAAGGGTCAGGCCTTGGCTGTCTCGCGCGGCACCAGCACGCCCATGCGGTGCAGCTCGGCCGCGAAGCGCTTGACGTTCTCGATCGCGGGCAGGTCGCCGGGGTCGATGCCCTCGAGCAGCGCGCCGAGCGAGCCCTTCTGCCCGATCAGCTCGAGCACGCGCTTGCCGTCGGGGCGCAGCTCGACGAACTCGGCGCTGGCGGGGTCGTAGGCCAGCACCGTGTGCTTGTGCGCGAGGCTCCCGAGGCGCCGTTCGGCCTCGGCCTCGGCGCCGGCCACGAAGCGGCCGGTGAGGAAGTCGGGGCGCACCATGCGCGCCAGCGGGTGCGCCAGGCGCGCGAGCGCCTCGGTGTAGCCGAAGGACAGCTCGACGAAGCTGAGCTTCGCGTTCGGCGCGAGCGTGCGCTCCGCTCCGCGCGCCTCGCGCCGCGCCGTGCGCTCGGCGCAGCGCGCGACGAACAGGTCGGGCTTCGTGCCGCGCGCCAGATGCAGGAAGTAGTGCGACTTCTGCATGAAGTAGAGGATGTTGTCGCCCGAGAAGATCGGGAAGTGCGCGCGCAGCGCGGTCATCATCGTCTCGAACACCTCGGCCGCCTCCTCCTGCGTCATTCCGGAGGCGCTCTCGTAGTCGTGGTACAGCTCGATGTCGGCCGTCGGGTCGTCGAGGATCGTCACGCCGAAGTCCGCGGGCCGCTTGTAGACCTGCGCCACCTCGTCGATGTGGAAGGTCTGCAGCGAGACCTCGCGCACGACGTCGGAGTGCTCGACCAGGAAGTCGACCGTCGCCTGCGCTTCGGCGCGCGTCTCGCTCGGGAACCCGACCATGGCGTAGAAGGTGACGCTGATGCCGGCCTTGGCGCAGTTCGTGGCGACGTCGACGGTCGACTTCAGGCTCTGGCCCTTCATCATCATCTTCAGGAGCCGCGGCGTGGCGGTCTCGAAGCCGAAGAGCAGCTTGCGGCAGCCCGACTCGTAGAGCTTCTGCGCGCCGTGCTCGTCGTAGGCCTTGGGCTCGACGCGCGCGTCGGCCCACCAGCGGATGTCGGCCTGGCGCGCGATCAGCTCCTCGGGCAGGTCCCTGATCATGCCCGGCGGCATGCAGTCGGTGATGAAGTTGAAGTTGCGCGAGCGGTAGCGCTGCTTCAGCGCCAGCACCTGCTCGACGATCGTCTGCGCGCGGCGCGTCCTGTAGCCCGGACCGATCACGGTCGGCAGCGTGCAGAAGGTGCACTCGCCGTAGTAGCAGCCGCGGTTGATGTCGAAGGGCAGCACCAGCTCGGGCGCGAGGTACTTCTCGAACGGCAGCCCGTCGAAATCGGGCACGGGCGCCTTGTCGAGCGCGATCGGATGGCCGGCGGGGTTCGCGACCGCGCGCTTCTGTGCGTCGTACCAGGTCAGCGAACCGACCGCCGCGAGCGGGGTGCCGTCGCGCAGCGCCTGGCACAGGCCGAGCAGCGGCGCCTCGCCCTCGTGGAAAACGAGGCTGTCGAGGCACTCGCTCACTCCCGGCGCGTTCATGAGCTTCTCGCCGATGTAGGCCAGGAAGCCGCCGCCCGCCGTGACGTGGCAGTCGGGCAGCGCCTGCTTGATCAGCCTGCCGAGCGTCAGTCCCGGGATCAGCTGGCTGCCGTAGATGATCGAGATGCCCACGAGGCGCGGCTTGCGCGCCACGAGCCGCGGCAGCAGGTCCTTCTGGAAGTGCTCGAGGAACGGGTTCTGCCCGGCGTCGAGCGTCGCGGCCAGCACCTCGCTCGAGCGCTCGAGCGAGTAGCCGGTGGTGAAGTTGTGCGGCGTCAGCACGGCCGGGTGGTGCGCGGCGGAGACCAGGCGCAGCGCGTGGTAGACGGTGCGCACGGCCGGCACGTACTGGTCGGCGTCGAAGAAGCGCTCGCTCCGCAGCACGTCCTTGGCGTCCTCGATGCCCGCGATCAGCGCGTCGGCGCTGGCAGCGCTCTCGGCCGCGGCGCGGAAGGCGGAGAGCTCGTGGAAGGGCAGTGCACCCTGCTTCGAGAACGCGTCGAGCGGCAGCCGCTGCGCCGCGCGGCCCTTGGCGTAGCGCAGGTACTCGGCCGAGAGGAAGCGGTCGTAGGCCTCGACGTTGGCGTCGACCAGCTCGACCTCGTCGAATCCGTTCGCTTGCAGGAAGGCCTTGATGCACGGCAGCGCCAGGTAGGGCTGCGTGAAGTGGCCCTGGGGCGGGAAGACGAGGCTGACCGGAAAGCGCTGCGCTCGGATCATGCGCTCTAGCATCCGCGCACTCCCGGGCGCGCGTCAATCCCGCGCAGGGACTAGACTGGGCCCATGACGCGCCGACGCACGGGCCCGCTGCTGCTCCTCGCGCTGTTCCTCGGCGGGGGAGCGCTGCTGCTGATTCGCACGCGCAGCCGGCCGCGCGCGCCCGCGCTCGAGCAGCCGGCCGCGACCGCGGAACACCCGCAGGAGCGCAGCGAGGTGCAGGTGGAGTCCAGGGAGGGCCGCACGGGCGCCGTCGGGACCCCGCCCGCTCCCGCGCCCGCGCCGGAGCCGCCCGCGGAGCTGCGCGAGCTGGGAGCGCAGCGCGGGTGGACGCTGCCCGTCGGCAAGGCCTGGTGGACCGACCCGCTGATCAACCCCTCGGGCGCGGATCCTGCCGGCGCACAGCTCGAGGCACTGCAGGCGCAGGTGCGGCACTGGAGCGACCAGCTGGTGTCGATCAAGGTCAAGCGCAAGCAGCGCCGCGATGCGTACTGCAACGAGCGCATCGCGGCCGGCCTCGCGGTCGCGGATCCCGAGGGCCAGGAGGATCCGCCCAAGGGCAAGGAGTTCGTGATCGTCAACACGCACACGCCGGAGAACCCGGGCCGGTTCTGGCGCATCGACCTCGGGCCCGGCGACGATCCCGAGCTCGATCGCTTCGACCGGCAGCTGTCGAGCACCTGGTGCGAGGCCGTGCTCGACCTGCGGCGCGCCTTCGCAGAGGCGCGGCGCTAGACGAGCAGCCCGGCCTCGGCGAAGCTCGAAAGCGCCGCCGCGATGCCCGGGTGCGCGCGCTCGAGCTCCTCGGCGGTGCGCGCGCCGTCGAGCTCCGCCAGGATCGCGGCGGCCTGCGCGCCCAGGCGCGAGACCTGCACGCCGCGCGCGGTCGGCACGACCGCCAGGACGCTGCCGCCCTCCGAGCGCAAGAGCTCGCCGCCGAACTGCGGACCGCGCGCGCGTGTCGCGGGCCGGCCGCGCGCCGCGACGCGCACCTGCGCCTGCTCGAGCGCGAGCGTCTCGCGCGCGCCCGCGAGGCCCAGCGCCTCGAAGCTGCGCCCGCTGCGCTTCCATTCGCGGTAGAGATCGAGCGTGTCGCAGCCGCGCAGCTCCTTCAGCCGCGCGACCGTCTTGGGATAGCGCATCAGCACCTCGGGCAGCTCGCCCGCGATGCGCGCGAGGTCGCGCAGCTCCTCCTCGGCCTGCGGCAGCAGCGTCCAGGTCGTGAACAGGTCGGGATGCGCCGCGATCAGCTCGCGCTCGGCGCGCGTCTCGCCCGCGCCCAGCGCCATGTCGGGCGGGATGCCCTCGAGCGCGCGCGCGCTCGCGCCGAACTCCTCGCCCAGCGCGCAGCCGGGCTGCGGGTTGACGAGGTGCAGCGAGAGCTGCACGCCCGCGCGCAGCGCCGCCGCGGCGCACCAGTCGAGCGAGAGGCGCAGCGCGCGCTCGTCCTCGCCCGGCAGGCCCAGGATCAAGGAGAGGATCGGCACGATCCCTGCCGCGGCGCAGTCGTCCACCACGCGCAGGAGGTCGATCGTCTCGCGCATGCCCTTCTGGTTGCGCTTGCGCACGCCCGCGTCGGCCGACTCGATCCCCAGCAGCACGCGGTAGCAGCCGGCGCGGCCCATGCGCTCGAGCAGCTCGCGGTCGAGGTGGTCGGCGCGCGCGCGCACCTCCCAGGGGATGCCGAGCTGCCTGCGCTCGAGCTCCGCGCACAGCTCGAGCGCGTGCGCACGGTCGGCGCCGAAGATGTCGTGGCACAGGTAGGCGTTGCGCGCCGCGGGCAGCTCGCGCAACTCGGCGATCTCGTCGGCCAGACGCGCGGCCGGCAGCACGCGCGAGCGGCGGTTCCAGAAACGCCCGATGGTGCAGAAGCTGCAGTCGTAGACGCAGCCGCGCCCCGAGTCGATCGGTACCAGGCCGTCCTGCGCGCCGGTGATGCGCTTGTAGGCGGCGATGGGCGGCAAGAGGTTCCAGGCGGCGCGCGGCAGGTGCGCGAGATCGCGCAGCGGCTCGCGCGCAGGCTCGCTGCGGATCGTCCCGTCGCCCTCGCGCCAGAGCACGCCGGCGATCCCGGCCGGGCCGCCCGCGCGCGCCAGCTCGACCACGGTCTCCTCCGCCTCGCCGCGCGCGACCAGATCGAGGAAGGGGAAGCGCTCGAGCAGCGCGCGCTCGACGCCGGTCGTGCCCGGCCCGCCGATCCAGAGCGCGAGCCGCGGATCGGCGCGGCGCAGGCGCTCCTGGATCGCCAGCGCGATCGGCAGCGTCGCGCCCATGACCGAGAGGCCGATCGCGTCGCAGCGCGCGCGCGCGTGCGCGGCGAGCAGGCGCGCGGCAGCCGCGTCCGCCAGCCCGTCGTCCGCAGGCAGTTCGCCCGCCGCGAGGCGGTAGGCCAGGTCATCGAGCTCGACCTCGATGCCCGCGCGCACGAGCGCGCCGCCCAGTCGCAACAGGCCGGGCGGCGGCATCGAGTAGCCGAAGGTGTCGCGGTGCGGGGCGGAGGCGATCAGGAGGCGCACACGTCCATCAGAGCAGTGCCGTGCGCTAGACTGCAACCCCGCTTCGCGCTTCCCTTCGTGCGCTCTTCCCTCGATGCCCAGGCTCCCCAGGGCCTCACCCGTCCGTCCGCCTGGGCTCGTGTCGCGCTGGCACTCTTGTGCGCGTACTCGCTGTGCGTGCGCTGGACCGGCGCCGACTTCCTGCTGCCGCACCAGCAGGCGCTCGACGGCCTGGTGATCGAGCGCCAGGTCGAGATCTGCCGCTACCCCAGGCCCGGCGACGAGCAGGACCAGAGCTACCAGTATTACCCGCACCTCGCGGCGCAGCTGGTGGCGCTGCTGCCGGACCTGCGCCAGGCGCTGCCCGCGGACGACTCGCTGCACTCGCAGCTCGCGCGCGCCAGCGCAGGCTGGCTCGAGTTCCGCCGCGCGAGCGCCGTGCTGACGACGCTGCTGCTCCTGGCCACCTGGCTGCTCGCGCGGCGCTTCGTGGGCGAGGGCTGGGCGCTGCTCGCCGCGGCGCTGGTCGGCACGAGCCTGCTCTACTGCTTCTACACCAGCGAGATGCGTCCGCACGGCATCGCGGCCACGGCCAACCTCTGGGCGGTGCTGGCCTGCATGCGGCTCTTGCGGCGCGGATCGACGGCGAGCTATCTGCTCGCGGGCGCGGCCTGCGGACTTGCGCTGGGCGCGCTGCAGTACGGCCTGTTCACGCTGCCTTGTCTCGCCGTTGCGCACTTCCTCGCGCGCCGGGGCGAGCCGCGCGCGTGGTGGAAGCCCGCGCTGGCCCTGCTGCCGGTCGCGCTGTGCGTGCGCGCCTTCTACCCCTTCTACTTCGCCGGCCGCGACTACTTCCAGGTCAGCGGCGGGCAGCTCAACCTCTCCGGCCAGCCGCTCAAGCTGGACAAGTTCAACGGAGCGGGCTTCCTCTCGATCGTCGAGACGCTCTGGTCCTACGACCCGCTGCTGTGCGTGCTGGGATTGTGCGGCACGCTTTACCTGGCGCTGCGGCTGCGCCGCGCGTGCGCCGAACGCCCGGCTCTGCTCGTGGGTCTGGCCTTCGCGCTGCCCTACGCCTTCGTGATCGGCATGTACGCCGAGACCTGGGAGCGTTTCGTGCTCAACCTGCTGCCCTGGCTCGCGCTCGCGGCCGCGGCCGTGTTCGCCGGCTGGCAGCGTCGCGCGGCGCGTGCCTGGCTGCCGGCCGCGACGGCCTGCGCGCTGCTCGTGCCGATGGCGCTGCTCGACGCGCAGCTCGCGCGCGTGCGCTGCGCGCCCGACACCAACGAGCTCGCCGCGCAGTGGGTGGAGAGCCACGTCGAGCCCGAACTGACCGACATCCAGGCGCTGCCCTACGTCGACCTGCCGCTCTACCACTCGCAGGCAGTGGTCGAGGAGTCGCGCGACAAGCCCTGGGTCTCGCGCTGGCTCTACTACGAGATCCGCTGGGCGCCGCCGGGACGCGCGCCGCGCTACGAGCTGCACCAGCCGCCGCCGGCCAGCGACCCGACGCGTGCGCGCATCGTCAGCGATCCGCTCGGCTGGCTCGCGGCACGCCGGCCCGACCTGGTGCTGCTCTCGATCGACACCAGCACGCCCTGGCTCGCGAGCCTGCACGAGGGCCTGAGCCAGACGGGCACGCGCCTCGCGCGCTTCAGCCCGCGCGCCGAAGATGACGGCGCTGCCAGCTTCTTCGGCGGTCGCCACCTGTCCGGGTTCCGGGAACCGTTCTTCCTCTATCTCGCGCGCGCCGCGCGCATGGGGCCCACGCTCGAGATCTACCGGCCCGCGGCGCGCTGAGCCGATCGAGGTTGGACGCGCTGGAGTCGAATGCTAGGCTCCGCGGTCCAGTCCAGGCAGGCAGGAACCTCATGCACACGATCCGCACACCCGTCATCGTTCTCACGCTCCTCGGCGCCCTGCTCTCAGGCTGCAGCTCGGGCAGCAGCACCAGCGACTCCTTCGTGCTCCACAACACGACCGTGTCCGTGGCCGGCACGACGCGCTTCGCGATCTCCGCGCACAACATGGCCTTCCTCGCCAGCGAGGGCACCACCGGCCCGACCGGCACCGATTTCAACGGGGATGGCGACAAGATCGACGCCATCGCGGTCGCGGTCGACATGGGCGCGCACACACAGCACATCCTGAACGTGGCCGCGCTCGACATGGCCTGGATCGGCAACGAGCTCTACCTGGCCGTGGACGAGAGCCTCGACGGGCACGACTGGAACAACGACCTCGACACGAACGACGTCGTGCTGCTGCACTGGTCGGCGGCGGCCAACGCGGTGGTCTACGTCGACGACCTGCACTCGAACAGCTTGCCGCAGTTCGTCGCGGTCGGAACGAACCTGTTCTACAGCGCCGCCGCGACCCCAGTGGGCGCCGCGCAGAGCAACCTGCGCGTGATCAGCTCGAACCTGCCGCTGGTCAGCAACATGGTCGCCACGCAGGACCTGACGGCCGAGCTCACGGTCGAGATCCTGGCGGTTGACGAGGGCCTCCTGTTCCTCGGCCTGGACGAGGTCGAGAACGGTCGCGACCTCGATGCCGATACCGACGCGCTGGACACGCACGTGCTGGCGCTGCTCGACGGGACCTACGCGACCAGCGTGCTGCGCAACACCGAGCTTGCGCTCGGCTCGGGCAGCGGCCCGTTCCGCGCCAAGAACACGGGCTCGCACGACTGGGATGTGGGTTTCCTGGTCTCGGAGGCCGAGCAGGGCGCGACCAACTTCAACGATCCGACGCTCTTCGATCCCGCCTGGCAGGCCACGCAGTGCCTGACCTTCGAGGACACCGACACGAACGACCAGGTGCTGCACTTCCTGGAGTTCGCGGCCTGGGACGCCAACCCGCTGACCGCGGCGCCGCGCAACACCGGCCTGGCCGGCCGCGACCGCATCGCCATCGCGAACGGCTTCATCGCCTGCATCTGCGCCGAGGCGGACGAGGGCACCTGCGACCTGAACCAGGATCTCGACACGGGCGACGAGGTCGTGCGCTGGACGCAGATCGTCGCCTCTCCGCTGCCGATCCTGCCGCTCAACTCGGCCGCCAACCTGCACGCGCTGTTCGACTGCCCAGGCGGCACGCACGGCCTGGCAGAGCTCGACAACCACTTCGTCACGGAGGTCAGCGAGAGCGCCGACGACCTCGACCTCGACGGCGACACATTCAAGACCCACAACCTGCTCGGCTGGCTGACGCCGACGAACTCCGCGCACGCCTGGGACTTCACTCCCGGCACCGCGCCCGACTACGCCGGGGCGAGCTGGATGCGCGAGAAGCGCGACCGCACGCGCCTGTGTGTCGCCTTCCAGGAGAGCGTCGCCGGCGTCAACATCAACGTGCACGTGCCGCCGGTCGCGGGCGAGGACCTCGACATGAACGACAGCGTGCCGACCTTCGCCGACTTCACGGACAGCGTGACGATCACCTATCCCGGCGTGGCGGTCGCGGTGGCCGCGAGCAATTCCGGGCAGATGATCGGGCGCGACATCGCCTTCTACCGCGTCGACGAGGCAGCCGACAGCCGCGACTGGAACGGCGACCTCGACGAGACGGACCTGATCCTCTTCCGCACCTCGCTCTCGCAGGGCACGAGCAGCATGATGGGCGTGCTCAACAACCTCGCCCGCCCGGCGGTGGAGCTCGACGAGATCGGGAATCCGACCGGCGCCGCCTTCCTCGGCGGACGAGACGCATCGCCGGCGTCGACTACAACGGCGACGGCGACATGAACGACTACGTCGTGCGCTACTTCGTCTACTAGACGCGCGCCGGCGGCGGGGACTGCATCCCCAGCAGGAAGCCGGCCGCGCGCGGCTCGGCGTCCTCCCAGCGCGCCTTGGGCGAGGTCCAGCGCTCGAGCAGCCCGCGGCGCATGCGCATCGCGGAGGCCTGCGCCTCCTTGCCGTTGGCGTCGACGCGCACGAGCTCGCGCAGGCCGCGCGGGTGCAGCGCCAGGCGGATGCGCTCGACCGCCGCGTCCTGGAACAGGCCCAGGAAGCCCTTCTTGAGCTGCACGTTCGCCAGCGGGTGCAGGCGCGCCATGCCGTGGCGCCAGCGCTCGCGCTCGGAGACCAGCAGCACGTGGTTGAAGAGGAACTTGTTGGTGCGCATCGAGAGCGCCTTCTTCGGCACGCAGCGGTTGACGACCTCGTCCAGCTCGTCGAGGCGCTTGTCGGCCTTGAGCTCGGTCACGAGCGTTCCAGCGCTCGTGCGGGATGAAGCGGTCGGCGCTCATCTCCCAGTACAGGTGCCCGAGGCCCTTCGTGCGCGCGTAGCGCGCGAGGTGGTAGGGCACGTAGTGGTTGTGCGCGATCGTGTCGGCCGCCAGATGCGAGAGGTAACCCAGCACGAAGGCCTCGCCGCGCGGCGTGTGCGCGTGCTCGCGCATCTCGTCGATGATCTGCCAGCGGTGGCAGTGGTTGTAGGCCCCGCCGTAGCTCTTGAAGTTGATCAGGTCGGCCGCGAGGTTGCCGTAGAGGTAGGCCTTGCGCTCGCTGCCGAGCAGCGTCGCCACGTCGCGCGGGCAGGAGCTCCTTGCGCCGGCGCAGCACGCGCTCGGCGAACTCGAGGTGGTGTCCCGGGCCCCAGCTGAGGCAGCCGAGGTACACGAGGCATGCGATCCAGAAGAGCATCACTGCGCGACTTCGATCTCGAAAGTCAGTGTGGACGCACGGAAGACGAAGCAGAAGTGCTTCTCGTACGAATCCGGGCTGAGCGCGAAGAGCAGGCGCGCGACGAGACCCATGGGTCCGCCGACGAAGGACAACTCGCGCCCCACGAGGCGGAATCCGCCGCCGGTGTAGTGCCGGGCTTCCGTGAAGTGCTCGATCGAGAACCAGGACAGGTGGTGCAGGTGCGTCGGGTCGCGCCAGGAGGCCTGCGCGCTGAAGTGCGGCGTGAGGATGCGGATGCGCGCGCCGGGCCTGCAGATGCGCTGCAGTTCGCGCATGAGGTGCGGGATGTCGGGCACGTGCTCGATCACGTTGTCGAGCTGCACGCCCTCCACGCTGCGGTCGGCGAAGGGCAGCGTGCGCGTCAGGTCGCAGCGCACGCGCGCTCCCGCGCAGGGATAGAGGTCGACGCCGACGTAGCCCGGGAGCAGCTTGTTGCCGCAGCCGAGGTTGAGCTTGATGCCGCTCATGGACGGCGCATGATGCGCGAGCGGGCCGCCGCGGGCAACAGCGCTTCAGCCCTGCGGTGCGCGGAACTCGGCCACGATGATCCCGGAGCGCTGCAGCCAGGCTTCCCAGTGCAGCGCGAAGACGACGCCGTCGAGCAGCTTGCCGGCGTTGCGCGCCACGTGCTGCAGGGGCGTGAAGCGCCGCGCGGAGTAGTCCTTCCACGAGATCCCCGCGGCGCGCAGGAGCCGCATGCGGAACATGCCCCGGCCGCGGCCGTCGAAGATGCGGTCGTCGTAGGCGATGCGCTGCACTTCGAAGCCGTGTTTCTCGGCGTAGCGCCGCAGCACGGGTGCGGAGTAGTGGAACGTGTGCCGCGGCACGTCCTCGCCGAACGCGCGCCGGCTCCACAGGCTCTCGGCGTTCGTGACCAGGAACACGAAGCGCCCGCCGGGCTTCAGGATGCGCCGCACCTCGGCGAAGTAGGCGCTGGGCCGGTGCAGGTGCTCGAACACCGCCCAGGCCGTGACGAGATCGAAGCACCCGGCCGCGAAGCGGCATTCGAGCAGCGAGCGCGGCTCGAACTGGATGCGCGGATCGCCGACGCCCGGCGAGTAGGCGTCGACGCCGTGCGCCACGAGCTCTGGAGCGCGCCCGAGCGCGAAGGCCAGGAAGTCGCCGCGCGCGCAGCCGATGTCGAGCAGCTGCTGCGAGCCGAGCGGCGGCAGGAACTCGAGCTGCCGCGCGTAGCGCCGCGCGTGCTGCGCGCTGTCGCGGCCCTCGTGGTAGCCGCCCGAGTAGAAGGGCGCCATGCCGCGCTCGGTCGGGCGCGGGTTGACGTACACCAGGCCGCAGTGCAGGCACTCGACGACCGGGAACTCGAAATCGCTGGTCCAGCGCCCGGTGTCGGGCTTCTTGTAGCGCTCGCGCGTCTCGTCGGCGCCGCACAGGTCGCAGCGCACGTGCTCGAGCTCGAGCTCGCCGGCGCCTAGTGCCGGGTGCTCAGGCGTGGACTTCATTCCGTGCCACGGCCGGACGCCGCGCGCAGAGGATCGCCGTGCGCCCGGTGAGCAGGTTCCAGCTCGAGGTCTGTGCCAGGAGCTCGCGGTTCTCGCGCAGGAGCTCGGGTTGCTTGCGCGCCAGTCGCATGCGCTGCCAGGCGCCGCCGGCGAGCCAGACCGGAGCCGTCAAGAGCGCCAGCGCGCTGGCCGAGCTCTTGCGCCGGTCGTGCACCAGATGCGGCTCGACCATCCCGGCGCGCAGCGCGGTGTAGGCCAGGAAGTAGGGCGCGATCGGATGGATGTGCCCGCCGCAGCGCCGCGGGTCGTGCACCGCCAGCGGCAGCGGATCGAAGAGTGTCGGGAAGCCGGTCGCCAGGCTGCGCAAGCGCGAGCCCATCTGCAGCGTGTTGGGCGTGGTGACGACGATCAGCCCGCCGGGCTTCGTGACGCGCACGAGCTCGCGCAGGAAGGCGAACTGGTCCTCGACGTGCTCGATCACCTCGATCGAGACCGTGGCGTCGAAGTGCGCGTCGTCGAAAGGCAAGCGGCCGTCGGCGCCGGTCTGGCGGCAGCTCAGCGTCTCGACCTCGAAGGAGGAGGGGATCAGGTCGCAGGGGAAGACGTGCTCGCGCGGCTCGAGCTGCTTTTCGTTGCGCAGGAACTCGGACAGTCGATACGAGAGCGCGCCGCGGCCCGCGCCGACGTCGGCGACGCGCGCCGTCTTCCAGTCGAGCTCGTCGTCGAGCAGACGGAAGACGGTCTCGCTCGTCTTGGGGTTCGACCAGCCCTTGGCCTTCATGCGGCCAGAGAGGATACGCGCTCGCCTCGGCGGAGGCGATGATCAGCGCCGCCGCTTCTCCGCCAGCGCCTCGTCCAGGATCGCGGCGCTCTGGGCCATCTTCGACTCGGCCGAGTGCTGCTCGGCCAGTGCGCGCGCCGCCGCGCGGCCGCGCGCGAGCGTCCCGGGCTCGAGCCACCAGGCCAGCGCCAGCGCCAGGCCCAGCTCGTCCTCGGCGTTCTCCAGCACCGAACCGCTGACGCGCTCCTCGATCAGCTCGTGCGCGCCGTTGCCGCGCGTGGTGATCACCGGCAGGCCGCTGGCGAGCGCCTCGAGCGTCGAGTTGGCGAAGGGGTCGTAGCGCGTGGGCAGCACGTAGACGTCGGAGGCGGCGAAGCACACCTCGGCGTCGCGCCGGCCGCCCAGGAACTTGACCGCCTCGGCCTGGCCCAGCGCGGCGGCGCGGCGCTCGAAGCTCGATTGCTGCGAGTCGTAGCCGACGACCAGCAGGCGCGCGGCGGAGCGGCCGCGGCGCAGTTCAGCGAAGGCCTCGAGCACGCGGTCGAGGCCCTTGCGGCCGTAGCCCGAGCCGAGGAACAGCACCACCGGCGCGCGCGGGTCGATGCCGTGCTCCGCGCGCAGCGCGGCGCCCTCGGCGTCGCGCTTCTTCGGGTGGAAGCGCTCGAGGTCGACGCCGTTGTAGACCAGGCGAAAGCGCTCCTCGGAGAGGTCGTAGCGCGCCATCGCGTCGTGCTGGACCATCTTCGCGTTGACCACGATGCGCACGAGCTGCCCCGAGCGCAGCGCGCGCGCCTCGGCCGCCAGCGCGAGCTTGTGCTTCAGCTCTGAGCCGGGCAGGAAGCGCTTCCAGCCCGCGCGCGTGGCTTCGTGCGCCAGCTCGAGGTAGGTCGCGTGCAGTCCGCCGCCCAGGCGCACGACGTCCTGCGCCCAGCCCTTGCCCAGACCGTAGACGAGCTCGTAGGAGGCACCGCGCACGTGCTCCTCGACCGCCTTGGCGAAGCTCGACATGCGCCAGGCGGCGCCGATCGCGAGCGGGCGCAAGAGCTCGAAGCGCACCGCGGCGTGCGGCGCCTCCTCGCGGCTGCGGCAGACGATCGTGACCTCGTCGCCGCGCTCGGCGAGGTGGCGTGCGAGGTGGTTGAGGTAGCGCTCGGTGCCGCCGGCCTGGGCCTGGCGCATGTGCACGAGGGCGATGCGCATGCGCGTCTCAGCGCCCGCCCGAGGCGGGATGGGGGACCAGCGCCGGGCCGAAGCGCTCGAGGATCGCCGCGGCGAAGAGCTCGGCCTTCTTGCGCGCGCCGGCCTCGCTGTTGTGGCGCCCGTCGGCCCAGAACGACTCGTCGATAGGCATCTGCGCCTTGAAATCGTAGAGCGGCGCGCCGCGACGGGCAGCGACCGCGCGCGTCACCGCGTTGGTCTCGTCCAGGCCGCGCTTGTAGCCCTCGTGAGCGACGTAGTCGCGCTTCGTGGTGCACCAGGCGAAGGTCGAGAGCAGCACGTCCACCTTGCGCGCGGCGCAGACGTCGAGCACCAGCTCGGTGTTGCGCTCGAGGTAGCGCGGCGGGTTGGCGGCCAGCACCTCGAGCTCGCGCTTCTCGGGCACGGTCTCGTGGAAGGCCAGTTCGCCGATCGTGTTCTTGCGCGCGAAGCCCAGGCGCGTGCACATCCAGCGCAGCAGGACGAAGTGCTGCCAGAGCGCCTCGTCGGGATGCCACTGCTGCGCGTAGCCGCTGTTGTCGCCCGTGTAGCTCGCGGGCTCGACCAGGCGCGCGTGCACGTCGTTGACGCCGAAGTACACGACCACCAGGTCGGGGTCGAGCTCCAGGCCGCGCAGCTCGAGGTCGAGCAGCGACTCCCAGGAGGTCCAGCCGCCGCAGCCGCAGTTGACCACCTCGACTCTCTGGCCGCGCTCGTCGCACAGGATGCGCTCGAGCTGCTCGGCCCAGGTCTTGCGCCAGTCGGCGATCGAGGTGTCGTAGGCCGTCGAGCCGCCGAGCAGCAGGATGCGGTAGGTGCCGGCCGGCTTGGCCAGCGCGATCTCCTTGCCGCGGTAGCCCAGCGCGTTGTGGCGGTTCTTGCCGTCGCGGCTCTGGTAGCCCTCGGTCAGCGAGTAGTTGAGGTAGTGGTGGCCGCGGTAGATGCGATCGTGCGCGGAGACCTCGCCGTAGGGCATGTACTTCGAGTACTCGTCCTGGCTGGCGAAGGCGCGCAGGTAGACGCGGTAGGCGAGTTCGAGCACCAGCAGGCTCGCCAGCACGGAGACGAGCATCACAGGCCAGCGACGGCGCGGCGCGCGCGCGCTTGCTTCGGGGCTCTCGGCCATCGGCGCGGGACTCTATCATGCGCGGCGCCCACATGAACCTGCTCTTGATCGACAGCAACCCCGACTGGGGCGGCGGCCAGAAGTGGTGCCTCGACACGGCACTCGGCCTGCGCTCGCGCGGGGCGAACGTGACCATCGCCTGCCCGGCGGGCTCGCCCTTGTGCGAGCGCAGCCGCTCGGCCGGGCTGCCCGTGCTCCGGGCCGGGGGCCTGCTCGCGGGTCTGCAGCTCGCGCGCTGGGCGCGCCGCGAGCGTCCGGAGGTCGCGATCGCGACGCTCGGTCGCGACGTGCGCGCGGGCGCGCTGGTCAAGCTCGCCTGCTCCGCGCGGCTCGTGCAGCGGCGCGGGATCGCGCGCCCGGTCGGCAACGGCTTCGCCCAGCGCCGCGTCGACCGCTTCGTGGCCAACAGCGAGGCCATCGCCGCGGCCCTGGGCAGCGAGCGCGTCGAGCTGATCCTGAACGCCGTCGAGCCGGCAGCGCCGCTCGCACGCGCGGACGCGCGCGCACGGCTCGGCCTCGCCGCGGACGAGGAACTCGTGCTCGCCATCGGGCGACTCGCGCCGATGAAGGGTCACGAGCTGCTGCTCGAGGCCTGGAAGCAGGTCGAGCCGCTCCGGCCGCACGCGTGCCTTTGGATCGCGGGCAGCGGTGAGCAAGCCGACCTGCTCGAGCGCGCCGCAGCGCCGCTCGAGCGCGTGCGCCTGCTCGGGTTCCGCGAGGACACGGCCGTGCTGCTCGCCGCCGCGGACCTGTACGTGCAGCCCTCGGTTCGCGACGAGGGCACGAGCCACGCGCTGCTCGAGGCGCTCGCGGCGGGAGCGCCCGCGCTCGTCAGCGCCGTGGCGGGCCTCTCCGAGACCGTGCGGCGCTGCGGCGGCGGAAGGGTGCACGAGGTGGGCGACGCAGGTGCGCTCGCGCGCGGGATCGTCGAACTGCTCGGCGCGCCGGCCGAGCTCGAGCGCCTCGGCCGCGCGGGCCGGGCGGGCGTCGCGCTGCACCACGCTCCAGCCCTGATCCTCGAGCAGTGGGAGCGCTTTCTCGGAGAGCTCGCGCGCTGGCGTACGCCTCCGGCGGCCGCTACAACGAGCGGAGAAGCCCGCCGATGACCGCAGAACGCCCCAAGCTCTCCGGCTGCATCATCGCCATGGACGAGGAGGACCGCCTCGGCGACTGCCTCGCCTCGCTCGATTTCTGCGACGAGATCGTGGTCGTCGACTCGCACTCGAAGGACAAGACGCGCGAGCTCGCCGCTGCGAAGGGCGCGCGCGTGATCGAGCGCGACTGGCCGGGCCACGTGGCGCAGAAGGAGTTCACGGTCCGCGCCGCGCAGCACGACTGGGTGCTGTGCGTCGACGCCGACGAGCGCATCTCGAGCGAGTTGCGCGCCGAGATCCTGGCCTTGCGCGACGCGGGCTTCCCGGGCCACGCCGGCTGGCGCTGCCCGCGCCTCTCGAGCTTCCTCGGCCGCTGGATGCGCCACGGCGGCTGGTATCCCGACCGGCAGCTGCGCCTGTTCGACCGCCGCCGCGGGCGCTGGGGCGGCCACGATCCGCACGACCGCGTCGAGCTCGAGGGCCGGCCGGGCGCGCTGCGCGGCAACCTGCTGCACCATCCCTACCGCAGCTTCGCCGAGCACCTGCGCACGATCGACAAGTACACGACGATCATGGCCGAGGGCCTGCACAAGCGCGGCAAGCGCGCACACCTCGGCAACCTCGTCTTCAGCCCGCTGGCGCGCTTCGTGCGCTACTACTTCCTCAAGCTCGGCTTCCTCGAGGGCTGGCGCGGGTTCCTGCAGGCCTGCCTGGCGTTCCACTACGGCCAGCTGAAGTACGCCAAGCTGCGCGTGCTCGAGCTCGGCGCCGCGGCCACGCAGCGTCCGGGTCCGCCATGAGGCGCGCGCTGCTGCCGGCGCTCGTGTGCGCTGCCGCCTGCGCTCCTCAGGCGCCGCCCGGGCCGGCCGACGGCGCCGCCGGGCTGATGCGCAACCTGCTGCACGCCGGCACGGTCGAGGTCAGCGCCGGGCCCGGTTTCGCGAGCGAACCGCTGCGCCGCGCCGCGAGCCTGCGTTCGCGCGAGCGCGACGGCTACATGCTGCATGTCGCGAGCGGCGAGGAGGACCTGCCGCGCATCGTGCTCGCCAGCTACGGCGACCTGCTCGCGAACCGGCTCGCGGAGCGCATGGGCGTGCGCCTGGGTCTCGACTCGGGCCAGCCCTGGTTCGCGATCGACGGGCTCGAGTTCCGCTCGCCCGAGGACGCATTCGTCGCCTGCTTCGAGGACCCCGATCGGCCGGGCCTGCCGCTGACGCTCTACTACGCCAACGACGAGGAGCACCTCGCGCGGCTCGTGGCGCACGAGCTCGACGCGCAGTGGCAGCCGTCGCTGCGCGCCTGGAAGGAAGGCCGCGAGGCGCTGCACGGTCCGCTCGCGCAGGACGGGCGCATCGACCCCGAGCGGCTCGAGCGCGCGGACGCACAGGCCGACTTCGCGCCGCTGCCCGCGCGTACCGACGGCCTGGTTGGCCGCGCGCAGGCGGGGATCGAGCCCGAACTGCTGGCGCAGCTCCTGCCGGCGCTCGTGCAGGCGCGCGCGTCGCTGCAGGCCTGGGCCGCGCCGGGCGCGCCGCCGCCGCAGACCGAGCTCGAGTTGTTCGCACGGCCCGAGGACTACACGCGCGCGGCCGGCTCGGACGAGGCCGCGACGCTCGATCCGCTCGCGCGCTGCGTGCACGTCTGCCTTGCGCCGGGGATGCCCTCGGCGGCTGCCGGCGCCGCGGCTGCCGCGCGTGGCGCCGGTCGCGCGCTGCTCGGCGAGTGCGCTTTGCCCTGGCTCGAGGACGGCGCGGCGCTGGACGCCGCCGCCAGCTGGTGGGGCGAGCCGCTCGAGTCCTGGCTGAACTGGATCGCCGCGCGCGGCCTGGCGCTGCCGCTCGAGCGCGTGGTCGACGCGCGCGCGGACGCAGAGGTCTCGCCGCACCTCCTGCTGCCGCTGCGCGCCGCGCTGTTCCGGCTGCTGCGCGAGACGCGCGGCGACGCCGAGCTGCGCGCGCTCTGGTCCGGCGCGCACGCGTTCGCGCCGGACGCCGCGCTGACGCAGGCCTTCGAGCAGGCGCTCGCCGCGCGCGCCGCGGCTGCGCCGGCCGGACTCGCGACGCGCCGCGGGCACGGCTTCCCGGTGCTCGCTGCGGACGGACGCGGCGCCTGGCGCGGCGTCGAGGGCGAGCCGACGATCGGCGGCGCGAGCTGGGCCAGCGAGCCGGGCGCGCGCAGCGTGGCGCTCGCGCAGAAGCTCGGCGCGAATGCCTACGCCGTGCGCGTCTCGATCGTCGCGCGGCCCGTTGCGCCGCGCCCGCGCCGCCTGGGCACGCGCGAGGGCGACCTGCAGGTCTGGGCCGCGCTGGTGGCGGCGCGCGCGCGCGGCATGGCGACCTTCGTCGACGTCGACGTGCTCGCGACGTCGAGCGGCGTCGAGGACGGCGCCTGGCCGCGCGTGCGGCCGGAGCAGTGGCAGCGCTTCTTCGCCACGCGCGATGCCGCGCTGGTGCACAGCGGCCTGCTGGCCCAGCTCGCCCACGCTGATGCGCTTTCGATCGGCTGCGATCTGCCGGCCGTGACGCCCTACCGGGTCGCGGGCCAGATCGTCCGGCCGGAGGATCTCGAAGCCAGGCGCGCGGGCTGGTCCGCGCTGATCGCGCGCACGCGCGCCTGCTTCGAAGGCGCGCTGGTGTACGTCGCCGCGCCCGCGAGTCTCGCGCAGGCGCTGTTCAGCAAGGACCTCGACGCGCTCGGCTTCCGGCTCGAAGTGCACCTCGAGCCGGGCACCGCGCTCACGCCGGCCGAGCTCGCGCAACAGCTCGGCGGCACGCTGCAGCAGCTGTCCGAGGCCGCGAATGCCCTGCACCTGCCCTGGTTCCTGGCGCGCACCGGCTTCGAGCCGACGATCGCCGCGCCCGGGTCGCCGGGTTCGGGACCGGGCGCCGCCGATCCGCACGGCATCCGCCTGCAGCTCGAGTCCCTCGGGCGCGCGCTGCGTGATCTGCCGCCCGCCTCGCGACCGGCGGCGAGCTTCCTCTGGCGCTGGCCCTCCGATCCCGAGGAGCACCCGCTCGACCCGCGCGACGTGCTGCTGCCGCGCACGGAGACGCTCGAGGCGCTGCGCGATCTCTGGCGCTGACGCTGTGAACGGTCTCTCTACGGCCACGCGGCGCTTCCTGGTCGGGAGCGCGCTGATGGGGGCGGCGCAGTCGGTGCCCTGGACGCTGATCGCGCTGTACCTCGACCGCCTGGGCTACTCGAAGAGCCAGATCGGCGCGGTGCAGAGCTGCGACGCCTGGGGCAAGCTCCTGATGGCGATCCCCGCGGCCTTCGTGCTCGCGCGCCGGCGCACGCCGCCGGTGCTGACCGCCTCGGCGCTTGTCGCGGGCATCGCCTACTGCATGCTGCCCTGGATGCCGCGGCCGGGTCTCGTGATGGCCTGCAACCTGCTCGCGGGTCTGGCCTGGTCGGTGCACTACGTCGCGATCGCGCCGTTCCTCTTCCGCCACAGCAGCGCGAGGCAGCAGGCCGGCGTGTTCGGCCTGGCCGACGCGGTGCACACGGCGGCGGCCGTGCTCGGCGCCTATCTCGGCGGACGCGGCGCGACGGCGCTGACGCACCTGATCGGCGACGAGACGCGCGCGCTGGCCTGGGTCGTCGCCTCGGGCGGCATGCTGGCCCTGTGCGCGGCGATTCCCTACGCGCGCATCGACGAGGACGAGCCCGCGCCGGCGCGCCGGTCGCCGCTCCTGCCGCTCCTGAAGCGCGAGCGCGTGCTGCTGCTGCGCTTCGCCTTCCCGCAGCTCCTGATCGGCCTGGGCGCCTCGATCTCGATCCCGTTCCTGGGCCTGTACTTCCAGGACCGCTTCAGCCGCGCCCCGGGCGAGTTCGCCACGCTGCAGGCGCTGGCCGCGCTGCTGATGACGGCCGGCTACCTGCTGACGCCCTTCGCGGTCGCGCGCGCCGGCTACGTCAAGAGCATCGTCGTCTTCGAGGTGCTCTCGATCCCGTTCTTCGTGCTGCTGGCCTTCACGACCTCGCTGCCGCTCGCGATCTGCGGCTTCCTCTTGCGCGCGGGGCTGATGAACAGCGCCACGCCGGTGCTGAAGAACCTCTCCATGCGCGCGACACCCGAAGGCGCGCGCGAGCTGCAGAACGGGATCACCTCGCTGGCGAACTCGCTCGGCTGGGTGATCGGCCCGCACATCGGCGGCTGGGTGCTCGACCGCAGCGAGGACAACTACAAGTGGCTGATGCTCGCGACGGTAGCGATCTACCTCGCCGCCGCGTCGGTCACGGGCTGGCTGCTCGGGCCGCTCGAGCGGGTAGGATCGAGGGCGGAGGAACCGTCATGAGAGCATCGCTGATCGCCTGTCTCGCGCTCGTCTGCCTGCCGACGCAGCAGGGCACCCGACTCGTCGAACCGCAGCAGACCTTCGTGCTCCAGGGCAACGGCAAGGAGTGCGAGCTGCGCATCGGCGAGCCGGTCGTCCTGCCCAAGGAGTTCGAGGGCCAGAAGGTCACGCTGCGCGTGCGGCCGACGCGCCTGTTCGACTGCCGGGGCCTGCGCTTCCGCTACCCGCAGGACTTCTCCTGGTACTACGAGTCCAAGGAGTCGGGCAGCGAGTTCGTCACGCTCTCGGGACGCACGACCGTGCTGCAGCTCTCGTTCTACAACGACCGCGTCGCGGCGAACGCGCTGGTCGAGTCGGTCGCGCGCTCGATCGCCGACAAGCTCGGGCCGAAGGCGACGACCCGGGTCTGCGTGCTGATCGGCAACGCGAACCGCGTGCTCGAAGGCAAGCACGTCGAGATCACGGTCTCGGGCCAGACGAGCACGCAGGAGGTCTTCGCGGTGCGCCTGGGCGATCTGGTCGCCTCGCTGGTCGTGCAGGACACGTTGACCGAGTCGGGCAAGCCCGACCCCGAGACCGAGGCGCTGCTCAAGCACTTCGCGGACTCGCTCGAGTGGCCGCGGTGACGGCGAGCACGAGCAGCAGCGGCAGCCAGACCCAGAGCGCCTCCGTGATCAGCGCGTCCGCGCCTTGCGCGCAGAAGAAGTTCGAGAGGCCGATGGGCGAGACCCACAGCGGCCGCCAGGGCAGGAAGTAGCGCTCGTTCGAGAAGGGCGCGAAGAAGGCCACGCCCAGCCCGCCGTTGGTCAGCGCGTCCAGGAGCCCGTGCGTGGCCGTGACCAGCACGAGCGGCACGGCCCACGGGCGCCGGCGCAACGCGAACGCCGCAACGGTCCCGGCGCAGGCCGCGAAGGCCAGCGAGTGCGACAGGCCGCGGTGGCCGAGCGGATCGCCGTACTCGACGCCCAGTTGCAGCCCGATCACGTCGGCATCCGGAAGCAGCGCCAGCGCCGCCGCCGTGGCGTACAGCGGCCAGCCCTTCGTCTCGCCGGGCCAGAGCCGCACCAGCGCACAGCCGACGAAGGCGTGGGTCGGCAGCGTGGCCATCGCGTCAGAGCAGCGTGCCGACCAGGATCGCGTGCGCGGTCGTGAAGTAGATGACCAGACCCGTCACGTCGACCAGCGTCGCCACGAGCGGGGCCGAGGCACTCGCGGGGTCGAAGCCCACGCGCTTCAACAGGAAGGGCAGCAGCGAGCCCGCCAGCGTGCCCCAGGTCGCGATGGCGATCACGCTCATCGTCACCGCGGCCGCGATGATGAGGTAGTACTGGCCGTAGTAGCCCTGCGAGGGGTCCTTCGCGCTGTGGAAGGTGAACTGCCAGATCAGGATGCGCACGAAACCCACGATCGCCAGCAGCGCACCGAGCGCGAGGCCCGAGGCGAGTTCGCGCATGAAGACGCGCCACCAGTCGCGCAGGCGCACTTCGCCCAGCGCCATGGCGCGGATCACCAGCGTCGAGGCCTGCGAGCCGGAGTTCCCGCCGCACCGAGAGGATCAAGCGGCACGAACAGCGCGAGCTGCGGCGACCTGCTCGATCTCGTTCTCGTAGCGGCCCATCGCGCTCTGCGGTGAACATCTCGCCCACGAACAGCGCCGTCAGCCAGCCGGCGCGCTTCTTGAGCATGTCGCGGAAGCCGACCTGCAGGTAGGGCGCGTCCAGCGCGACGGTACCGCCGATCTTCTGGATGTCCTCGGTCGCCTCCTCGCGCACGACGTCGACGATGTCGTCGGCGGTCACGATGCCCTTCATGCGGCCCTCGGCGTCGAGCACCGGCACGCACATCAGGTTGTGCTGCGCGAAGACGCGCGCGACCGCCTCCTGGTCCATCTCGTCGTGCACCGTGACGAGATCCGTGACCATCACGTCGCGCACGCGCGCGTCGCCGCGCGCCATCATCAGCTGGCGGAAGGAGACGACGCCCACGAGCTTCTGCTGCTCGTCGAGCACGTAGGCGTAGTAGATGCTCTCGACGCGCTCGCGCGTCTGGCGCCGCAGGTAGCTGATCGCCTCGTCGACGCTCATGTCCGGGCGCAGGCGCGCGTAGCGCGGGTTCATCAGGCCGCCGGCCTCGTCCTCGGAGTAGGCCAGCAGCGCGCCGATCTCCTTGCGCGTCGCGTCGTCGAGCAGCGCGAGCAGCTTGCCGCGCTCCTCGAGCGGCGTCTCCTGGACCACGTCGGCGACGTCGTCGGGCGCCAGGCCGCGCAGCCACCAGCGCTGTTCGATGGCCGGCAGGTTGAGCACGAGCTGCGCGCGGTCGAGCGCCGCCAGCTCGTAGGAAGAACTCCTCCGCCTCGGCCGTCGTCAGGTAGCGGAAGCCCTCGACGCGCGCCTCAGCGTCGAGCACCGGCCAGGCGTCGCGCAGGTCGGCCGCCATGACGCGCTGCCCGAGCAGGGGATCGTCTTCGATCGACGTCATGGCTGCGTGGCTGCATCAACGGGGAGGGGCGCGCGGGAACTTGCCTGGATGCGCAACCTTGTACCCTTCGCGCGCAAAGGCCCGGAAGGGCGCGCGCGGTTTTTTTCGCGCGGATCAGGGCTCGCGCAGCTTGCGTTGCGCGACGCGCCACGCGGCCCAGACGAAGAGCAGCAGCACCAGCGCGCTCGCGGCCACGACCAGCGGGCTCTGGAGCATGCGCTGGGACTCGGTCCCGAGCGTCAGGGCCAGACCCCAGAAGAGCGCGGCGATCGCGGAGGTCCCGAGCGCGACCGCGAGCACGGTCATCGGCCGCGAGAGGCCGATCAGCTGGCCCGCGAACATGCCGCCCACCGCCCCGGTCCCCGGCAGCGGCAGGAAGACGAACAGCGCCACGCCCACGAAGGCCATGCGGCGCAGGCGCGGGTAGTCGGCCAGCACCTCCCGCGCGCGCAAGTTGACGTTGCGCAGCGTCGGTCCGAGCCAGGGCAGGCGCTGCAGCGACCCGAGGAACAGCGCCAGGCCCAGGGCGATCAGCGTGTCGACCGGCACGCACAAGCACGCCAGGCCGGCCGGACTCATGGGGGCCCCCGGGGTCAGGCCGGAGAAGATCACGTACTTCCCCGGGAACGAGGCGATGCCGACCATCTGCAGCCAGAGCCAGCGCAGGTTCTCCGGGCGCGTCTGGTGGATCCACAGTCCGATCACCAGCGCCGTGCCGCCGAGCAGCGCGAGGAGCGCGATCCAGAGCACGAGCGTCTCGTGCCGACCCTGCGGAGACTGGTTCACGGCAGGACGAAGCGTTCGGGCCCCTCGGGCGTCTCGACGCGCCGGTAGCCCGAGCGCCGCAGCTCCGCGGCCAGCGGCAGGCGCTGGTCGTTCTCGCCGTGCACCAGGAACAGCGCCTGCGCCCGCCCGGCGATCGGGACGAGTGCGCGCAGCAGCTCGTCGCGGTCGGCGTGCGCCGAGAAGCCCAGCATGGGCGTGATGCGCGCGCGCACCGTGTGCATCAGGCCGAAGATGCGCACCTCGGAGACGCCCTCGAGCAGCCGCCGGCCGAGCGTGTGCTCGGCCTGATAGCCGACGATCAGGATCTCGGTCTCCGGGCTCGAGACGTTCCAGGCGAGATGGTGCAGGATGCGCCCGGACTCCATCATGCCCGAGGCCGAGATCAGCACCGTTGGCCGGCGGTCGGAGTTGAGCGCCTTGCTCTCTTCCACCGACTGCGTGAACGAGAGGCGCGAGCGGAAGCTGTCCTCCTCCTGCAGCCGCTTGTACTGCGCCAGCGCCTCGGCGTCGAAGCACTCGGGGTGCTCGTAGACGATGCGCGTGGCCGTGGTCGCCAGCGGGCTGTCGACCACGAAGCGCACGTTGGGGCAGCTGCCCTCGCGGCACATGCGCGCGAACTCGTAGAGGATGTTCTGCGTGCGGCCTACCGCGAAGGCCGGCACGAGCAGCCGCCCGCGCCCGCGCTTCTCGAGCCGCTCGACCGCGGCGCGCAGCTCGCCCGCCAGATCCTGCTGCGGCGGGTGGCAGCGGTTGCCGTAGGTCGACTCGCTGATCACCACGTCGGCCTCCGCGAGCGGCTCGGGGTCGCGCAGGATCGGCTGGTGGTAGCGGCCGTAGTCGCCTG
Organism: uncultured Planctomycetota bacterium; assembly: GCA_963829015.1. Taxonomy (GTDB): domain Bacteria; phylum Planctomycetota; class UBA1135; order UBA1135; genus JADJLZ01. Next base: position 340,758 of record CAWHGR010000007.1, read on the forward strand.
TGAACACGAGCCGGCGCAACGGCGCCGGCCTCCTTGATCTCGGCCTCGATCCAGGCCGAGCCGAGGATGTGCCCCGCGTCGCGGAAGCGGAAGCGCATGCCCGGCAGCGCCTCGAACCATTCGCCGTAGGCCTGCGAACGGAAGCGCGGCATGAGCTCGCGCACGTCCTCCTCGGTGTACAGCGGCTGCACGTCCCGCGCCGGCAGCAGACGCTCGCGTGCGCGCTCGGGGCGCGCGCGCTGGCGGTTCAGGAACTGCGCGTCCTGGAGCTGGATGTGCGCGCTGTCGGCGAGCAGCGCCGCGCACAGGTCGCGCGTCGCGCCGGTCGCGTGCACGCCGCCGCGGAAGCCCTGGCGCCAGAGCAGCGGCAGCTTGCCCGAGTGGTCGATGTGCGCGTGCGACTGGACCACCGCGTCCACCCCGGCCGGATCGAAGCCGAAGCGCTCGTTGCGCTCGCGCGTCTCCTCGCGCCGGCCCTGGAAGAGGCCGCAGTCGAGCAGCACGCTCCGGCCCTCGGAGCGCAGCATGTGGCACGAGCCGGTCGTCGTCCCGGTCGCGCCGAAGAAGCGGAGTTCCATCGCGCGCGGCGATCCTAGATGCGCCGACGGCGGCCCACAAGCGCCGGCACTTGCGCGCAAACGACCGCGGCCCTAGCGTGGTCCGACCCAAGGAGGAAACCATGAGCCGCATTGCGACCGTTCTCGCGCTGGCCCTCGCCGCCAGCGCCTGTGTCTCGACCACCGACGATCCCCACGACCCGATGAAGCGCCAGCCGCTGCTCGACTCCGTCAAGGCCCTCGAAGGCACCTGGGAGTCGAAGGGCCCCGACGGAGCGCCGCAGCTGACCGAGTTCAAGGTCACCGCGGCCGGCTCGGCGGTGCGCGAGATCATGTTCCCCGGCACGCCGCACGAGATGACGAACCTCTACTGCCTCGACGGCAATGCGCTGGCGGTGACGCACTACTGCGCCATGGGCAACCAGCCGCGCATGCGCGCCGCGGCGCGCGTGGGCAACCAGATCCCCTTCGGCATGGCGACGGTCAGCGACATGGAAGCGCCCGACGAGATGTACATGGGCGAGCTGACGCTCGTGTTCGTGGACCAGGATCACCTGACCGAGCACTGGCGCTCGTTCGTGAAGGGCGTGCTGCAGAAGGAGCACTCGGTCGACATCGCCTTCACGCGCCGCAAGTGAGCGGCGCGCTCAGGGGCGGCCGAGGGCCCTGAAGGACTCGTTGCCCTTGGAGAGGAACGCGCTGACGCGCTCCATCAGCTTCGGTCCGAGCTCGCGCTCGAGCAATTCGAGCTGCTTCTCGGCCGGGATCTCGTACGCGGGATCGCGGGTCCAGGTGCCGTCGCCCTGGTCCTTGCGGTTCGTCTCGTCGCGGTAGGCCTGCAGGCTCGCGAGCGCCTGCGCCACCTTCGGCCCGGGCTGCAGCGCGAGGAAGCTCGCGCAGCCGAAGGACAGGCGCGCGCGCTCGGAATCCCAGTGCCCGCGGCGCAGCAGCGCGAACTCCGCGAGCTCGAGCGGCTTCTCTCCGCGCGCGGCGATCGCGGTCTTGAGCTCGCCCGGCCAGGCGCCGTGCTCGGCGGCCGCCACGAACTCGTGGCGGTAGGGGTAGCTGTAGATGGTGCTGTCGTAGCCCCACTCGGCCGCCCAGGCGACGCCCTGCTGCAGCCAGTAGGGCTGCTCGCCGAAGCGCTGCACGAAGAGGAGCTGCGCGCAGCGGTCGACGAGCTCGTGGGCGGGGCTCCACTCCTTCAGGCCCGGGGCGCTCTCGAGGAACGCGGCGCAGAGCGGCTCGATCAGCACGAAGCCGGTGTCCTTCTTCGCGTCGCTGGTCCAGCCCGCGAGCACCGGCGCGACCTGCTTCAGCTGCTCGAGCAGCTGGCCGTACTCCTCGGGGTTGCGCACCACGAACAGCGCGGCGCAGGCGGGCGTGGCAGCCGGCTTGTCCGGGCCCGTGGCGGCCGGAGCGGGGAAGTGCGCATCGAGCCAGCTGCCGACCTTGCCCAGCTGGCGCAGCTGCTCGTCGGCGTGCGAGCTCTTCTCGGAGGTGAGCAGCAGGCAGCGCCCCGCCGCGTCGGCGTCCGCGCGGAAGCCGGCGCGTTTCAGGAACGGCTCCCAGGCCGTGAGCACCGCGTGCGCGGGCTCGGGGAATCCGGCGGGCAGCGCGGCACTCGTGCCGGTCTTGCCCTGCCAGCGCACGTTGACCCGGTCTCCCGCGCTGCCGGGGACGGCGCCGGCGAGCAGCGCGAGCGACGAGGAACAGGGCCGTCATCTCAGTGCCGTTCGCCGAGCCAGCGCGCGAGGCGCTGCTCGGTCTCCGCCAGCGGCCGGCCGGTCAGCGACTCGATCACGGTCGCGGCACTCTCGCCCGCGCCGACGCGCTCGAGGATCTGCGCGAACTCCTTCGGCAGGCCCTCGGCCAGGTACGCCGCGAAGGCCTGCGCGACGACCATCTCCTCGAGCTTGAGCGCCGGGAGCTCCTTGCCCAGCAGCTCGGCGAGCTTGGGCGGGTTCGAGCCCTTGAGGATCTTGTCCGCTTCCGCGAACCAGTCGGTCTTCGGCGCCCAGAGGCGCGCGCGCAGCGCAGCGCTCTCGCCCGGCTGCGTGCCGACGAACCAGGTCAGGCGCGTGCCGATCAGCTGCCAGGCGAAGTAGGAGCCCAGGCCCTCGAAGATCCAGCCCTGCTTGGCCTCGATCTTGAAGTTCTTGTAGAGCAGGTTCGCGCCCAGGTGGCGCGCGAAGCAGTCCACGCGACGCTTGCCGTCCTTGTCCCAGAGCACGACCGAGGCCGAGCGCGGGATGCCGAAGCCCGCCGCCGTCTTCCAGATCTTCTTGTCGGCGTCGGTCGCGCCCTGGATTGCGCCAAGCAGCTTCTCGCGCTCGGCCGGATCGACCAGCACGTAGACCGTGAAGCCGTCGGCGGGCGACATGGGCTTGCCGCACAGGCTCTCGGCCAGCGCGCAGCCGGCGTGCGTCAGCGCCAGCAGCTCCTTGGTCTCGGCCTCGGCCGTCTGGGCCAGGAGGTGCATGCCGTCCGAAGTGCAGCTGGTCTTCCAGGCCGGGAGCAGCGCGAGATCGTCGGGACCGGGCGGGACCTTGGCCGCTTCGGGCAGGCCCTCGCGGCCCTTCTGGGCCTTCTGCTTGAACTCGGCCCGGCGCGCCTCGCCGGAGACGGTCTCCTGCAGCACCCATGCTGTTCCCGAGCGCGCCTCGCCGCGCAAGCCGTGGACCACGGCATCGTCCGGGTCGACCAGCAGAACCTCTTCGAGGAACGCGCTGCGCTTCGCCGGTTCGGCCTTGTCCTTGTCCAGCAGCGCGAGGCTCTGGTCGCGCCAGGCGCTGACGATCTCGCTGCGCTTGGTGCCGAACTCGGGCATGGCCGCGGCGTTGCGGTCCTTGACCTCGCGCGCTGCGGGCTCCTTCCACTTGCCTGAGGCGTCGTGCGCGTAGCGCAGGCCCTGGCGCGCGGCGGCGTTCTCGGAGTCCAGGCCGAGCACCGAGCGCCAGACGTTGTCGCGCTGCAGGAAGAGCTCCTTGTCGTTGCACCACGTCGCGAGCGCGAGCAGCTTCGTGATCAGGTCCGCCTTGAGTTTGGCGGCTTCGTCCTGCGGCTGGGCGGGTGGACGATCCCCCGCGCGCTCGAACGCGTCCAGGACGGTGGGCGAGGGCAGGGCCAGGGCGAGGGCTGCGAGCAGGGAAGCGATGGGCAGCATGGGCTCAGTGGACGCTTTTCGCGGGGGTCGTCTTCCCGCGCTTGTCCTGGATCGGCTCGTAGACGACTCCGAGCTTCAGCTCGGGCGCCAGCTTCGCGACGATCGTGCCAGCTTTGGGCTCGAGCGCGCTGCGCGGCAGGTCCTTGCGCGCTTCCAGCAGACACTCGGCGGCGAAGAGCCACATCCCGGTCGTGCCCTCGAGGGTCGGGTGCAGGCCGTCTTCCTGGAGCAGCGCGGAGACCGTGCCCTTGCGCCACAGATTCCCCCCGACACGCAGCTCATCGCCCGCGAGCAGCGCGCCCATCAGCTTCGAGATCGGGACCAGAACCACGTTCTTGTGCTCCTTGGCCCAGGCGGCGAGGCGCTCGTTCAGCTTGGTGAGCGTCCCGGGATCCGGCACGGCCTCCGGGCGCAGCATCTGCTTCTTGGCCTTGAGCGCCGAGCGCATGTCCGGAAAGTCGCCCAGCAGGATCGGGCAGCCGAGGCCCTCGAGCGACTTCAGGCCCAGCTCCAGCGCCGCCAGTCGCTCCTTCTCGCCGCCCCAGGTCGCCCCGTAGCCGAACCAGAAGAGGTAGTCGAGTGCGACGACCAGCGTCGGGTCGTCCTTTTCGAGCGCCTTGGCGGCGCTCTGCGAGCTGCCGAGCGCGTCCAGGAACGTCATCTCGGAGCTGGCGTCGAGCACGGCGGAGTGCTTGGCGATCAACCCCGCGTCGATCACCCGCTTCAGGTTCAGGGGCACCTTCTGCGCGTCGTCGCCCAGGCCGTAGCCGGCCGAAACGCTGGCGCCGATCACGGCCACGCGCTCGAGCAGCGCCTCACCCTTGCGGGCGGCGGTGGCCGGATGCTCGGCGGCCGGCTTCTGGAGCGCGGGGGCCGGGGCGAGCGGTGCGAGCAGGGCGAGGAATACGAGCAGCAGCCGTCGGGGAAGGGGCATGGGGCGGTCGGGCTCTCGGGTCTGGAAGAGGGTGCGCGCAACTAGAGTCGAAGCGCGATTCTGTCACCAGCAAAGACGTCCGGGAAAGGCGCAGGTTGGAGTCTTGCCCAAGAAAAACGCGTTCGGCAGGGCAACTTCAGACAACGGCTCGCGTCCTTTCCTTGAGGAGCCTGCCCCGCTCGGGGATCCTGAGGTCTCGATGAAGAGCTTGCGAAGTCCCCGACTCGCGCAGGATCGCGCCCCGGCGGGCCTGACCGACCTGCCCGGGATCGGGCCGGCCCGCGCGCGCTCTCTCGCCTCGCTCGGGCTGCGCTCGCCGCGTGACCTGCTGCTGTGCGTGCCCAGCGCCGCGCGCGAGTCGGCGCTGCTCGTGCCCGTCGCGACGGCGTTGCTCGGTTCCGGCACCGAGGTGCGCGTGCACGGCAAGGTCGAGCGCGTCGTGCTGCAGCGCTTCCGCGGCCGCTCGACCGTGCGCGTGCGCCTCAGCGACTCGAGCGGGACGATCCTGGCGCTGTACTTCAACCAGCCCTGGATGGCGAAGGGCTTCACGGTCGGCGAGGAGCTCGAGCTCGCCGGGCGCGTCAGCTCGGGGCGGGCCCCGGCGCTGATCTCGCCGCGCGTCGGCCGCGCCGAGCGTCCGCTCGAGGCCGCGGGCGCACTGCAGCTCTCCTATCCGCAGTCCGAGGGCATCGGGCGCGAGTTCCTGGGCAAGCTCGCGCGCCTCGTGCTGCCGAAGCTCGGGCACCTGCTCGAGGACGCGCTCACGCCGGCCGAACGCGCGCACCTGCGCGTCGGCGAGCTGGCCGAGAGCGTCGCCGAGCTGCACGCGCCAGCGAGCCTCGAGGCGTTCGCTCGCGCGCGCCGGCGCGTGCGCCTGGAGAACCTGCTCGAGCTGCAGGCCGGGCTCGCTCGTGCGCTCGCGCGCGGCGCGTGCGCAGTCGGCCCCGCGCGCGAGCGTCGACGAGCCGCAGCACGCCGAGCTGCTGGCGGTCTTCCCCTTCGCCTTCACCGCCGGCCAGGCCGCGGTCGCGCGCGAGCTGCGCGAGGACCTCGCGCGCGGCCGGCCGATGCGACGCCTGCTGCAGGGCGACGTCGGCTGCGGCAAGACGGCGCTCGGGCTGTACGCCGCGCTGATCGCCGCGCGCGCCGGCGGCCAGACGGCCTTCCTCGCGCCGACCGAGATCCTCTGCGAGCAGCACTACCACGGCTTGAAGGGCTGGCTCGCGCGCGCGGGGCTGCACGCCGCCCTGCTGACCGGCTCGCTCAAGACCGGCGAGCGCCGGCTGGTGCTGGCACAGCTCGAGAGCGGCATGGCGGACGTCGTCTTCGGCACGCACTCGCTCTTCTCCACCGACGTGCACTACCGCGCGCTGCACCTCGCGGTGATCGACGAGCAGCAGCGCTTCGGCGTCGCGCAGCGCCAGGCGCTGATCGACAAGGGCTCGAGCGCGCACGTGCTCCTGATGACCGCCACGCCGATCCCGCGCACGCTGGCGCTCTCGCTCTATGGCGACCTCGACACGAGCATCCTGCGCGAGCGCCCGGCCGGCCGCGGGAAGCTCGCCACGCGCTGGGTGCGCGAACCCGAGCGGCCGAAGGTGGCGAAGTTCCTCGACGAGCACCTCGCTGCCGGCGAGCGCGTCTTCTGGGTCACGCCGCGCATCGGCGAGGGCGAGGACGGCGAGGAGGCGCTCGAGAGCGGGCGCGCGAGCGCCGAAGCCGCGTTCGAGCGACTCAAGCGGACCGACCTCGCGCGCCACGGCCTGGAGATCGTGCACGGACGCATGCCTGCGAGCGAACGCGCCGCGCGGCTCGAGCGCTTCCAGCGCGGCGAGGTGAAGCTGCTCGTTGCGACGACGGTCATCGAAGTCGGCGTCGACGTTCCCGAGGCGACCGTGCTGGTCGTCGAGAGCGCCGAGCGGATGGGACTGGCGCAGTTGCACCAGCTGCGCGGCCGCGTCGGCCGCGGGCCGAAGGACTCGTGGTGCCTGCTGTTCGGCGACGCGGTCGCGAAGGCGCGCTTCGAGGTGCTCGAGAAGACGCACGACGGCTTCGAGATCGCGGAGGAGGACCTGCGCCAGCGCGGGATGGGGGACCTGGGCGGCTTGCGACAAGCCGGCGCCGGCGCGGGCGGCTCGATCGATCCCGCCGAGGAGCTCGAGCTGCTGCTCGCCGCGCGCGAGCTCTTCGCGGCGCGCCCCGCGCTGTTCGAGCACTACCGCGATCTCGCGCGCGCGGCGACGCCCTGACGTGCGCGCGCGATGCGCGCTACGATGGGCGGCGTAGGAGGTGCCTTATGACAGAGATTCCTCGCGCGCGGCTCTCGACCCTCGCCGCGCTGTTCTTCGTCGCACTCGCAACTCCGGCCGGAGCACAAGGTCCTTCGCATGGGATCGTGGGCTGGGGCGCGCACATGTTCGACTCGCACTGGAACAACGAGACGTTCGGCCATGTCTTCGCGGGGGCAAACTCGACCATCGCTCTGCGAGCGAACGGCACCGCGGTCGGGTGGGGTGCGAGTTACTGGAGGCAGTGCATTCCGCCACCACTACCGACGGGCGTTACCTACGCCGACATCAGCATCGCCTTCGGGACGAGCAGCATGGATGTCGACGATAGCCATGCGCTTGGCCTGCGCAGCGATGGTTCACTCGTGGCCTGGGGCGGCAATCAATACGGCGAGTGCAATGTGCCGCCGCTCCCAGCGGGCGTCACGTACACGAGCGCTTCTGCCGGCAACGTCTTCAGCATCGCCTCCAAGAGCAATGGCACGCTTGCGGCCTGGGGTTACAACGGGTCCGGCCAGTGCAACCCTCCAGCCCCGCCACCGGGACAGTCATTCGTGAAAGTCGCAGCCGGCTTGCACCACGCACTCGGATTGCTGAGCAACGGGAACATCGTCGGTTGGGGAGACCCCGTTGGGGGCTCGCTCGCTGTTCCTCCGCTTCCGAGTGGGCTCACCTACTTGGAACTTGGTGCCGGTTTCGCCAGCAGCGTGGCGCTGAGATCGGACGGCGCGATTCTCCGCTGGGGCATCAACGGCACCAGCGTGCCGGCGCTTCCGGCCGGAGTGACGTACACCACGGTCCGGGCCGGCGCTTCGCATGTACTTGCGCTTCGCAGCGATGGTGTGCTCGTAGCCTGGGGCGACAACACCTCGCAACAGTGCGATATCCCCTCGCTCCCTCCGGGAGTCTCGTATGTCCAGATCGCGGCGGGCTTGGCGCACTCCGCGGCCCTGCGCAGCGACGGCAGGGTCGTCTGCTGGGGCGACAACCGGAAGTTTCAGTGCAACGTCCCCAGGCTGCCTCCGGGAGTCTCCTACACGAAATTCGCGCTCAGCTCGGACGACGAGACGCAACTCGGGAGTCGGGCGCCGGAATCTTTCATGCTCGCGCTCCGCAGCGACGGCGTGGTCGAGGTCTCGGGCAACTTCAGCCCCCCGCCGGCGCCCCCGGTGGGGCTATCGTACGTGGACCTTGCCGCGGGTTGGCGGCACGCGCTCGCTCTGCGCAGTGATGGTTGGATCGCGGCATGGGGCGACAATGCAGACGGTGAATGCAACGTACCAGCACTGCCCCCGGGTCTGCGCTACGTGGCCATCGCCGCATCGGGTGGGGACCACTACGATTCGTGCGGTTGGGGCCAGGAGTGGACACTGGGGCGCTCGTTCGCGCTGCGGAGTGACGGAGTTCTGGTTTCATTCGGCGACAGCGGTCTCGGACAGCTCAATCTGCCAACTCCAGCGCCGGGGCGGCACTACGTGGAGATTGCTGCCGCGGGAGCGTTCACGCTAGGCAGGCTGAGCGACGGTTCCGCCGCCGCCTGTGGGATCTCCGCATACCTGCCGGGGCTGCCGGCGGGTGTGAGTTGGATCCAGTTCATTGCCAGGGGATGCGACTACTACGAAACCGACTGCCTTGGACTCGTCTGGATGAACCCCGGCCACGCGCTCGGACTCCAGAGCGACGGGAACGTGCAGGCCTGGGGCGCGAACTACTCGGGCGAACTGAACGTGCCTGCTCTCCTCCCGGGCGTGACCTACGTGGAGGTGGCCTGCTCCCCTGGGGTCAGCGTTGCACGCCGTAGCGACGGCGCCGTCGTGGCCTGGGGAAGCAGTCTCCATGGCGCTGCAGATGAGCCGCCCCTGAGGGCGGGGGAAGCGTATACCGCGATCGGAGCAGGGATCTACGGCTGCGTCGCGGCCTTCCGTGTCGGACCGCCGTGCGGCGCCCTGACAGGGTGGAAAAAACCAGGCGGGCTGGTATTTTTTCTTGGCCTCACTTCGGCGCCTTGGCTTCCGCGGCGTGCACCGGCGCGGGCGCGCCGAAGCTGCGCACGAACGCGCCCTCCTGCGTCAGCACCTGCACGCGCTGGTTGCCGAGGTCGAGCACCCACAGCTGGCCCTGATCGTCGATCGCCAGCGCGCGCGGCTTCTTGAACTGCAGCTGGCCCGCGCCCTTCGCGCCCCAGCTCGCGACGCGCTCCAGCGTCGGCGAGAGCTTGACCAGCTCGTTGCGCTGCTCGTCGGTGACGAACACCGTGCCGTCCTTCGCGATCGCGACGCCGCTCGGGCGCGGCTCGAGCGCGTCGGCCTTCAGGACGATCGTCTTCCAGGTCTTGTCGGGCGACTGCAGCACGTGCAGCGCGTGCGCGCCGGGGTCGGCGACGAGGATGCGCGTCCCGTCGGCGCTGACGGCGATCGCCGAAGGGCAGACGATCGACTTCTCGGGCAGCGCGCGCGACTGCGCGCCCTTCTCGAGGTCGGCCTGGAGCACCAGCAGCTCGCCGCGGGCCTCGAGCACGTAGGCGTGCCCCACGGCGTCGAGCGCCACCGCGACCGGCTCGCCGCCGTCGGACGCATCGAAGTTGACCGACTTGAAGAAGCGCGGCAGGCCAGCATCGGGCGCGAGCGGCGCGTCGGGCTTGCGGTCGAGTTTGACGATCACCAGCAGCTTCTGCACGGGATCGCAGATCCAGGCGCGCTCCTTCTCGTCGAGCGCGATGCCGGCAGGCAGCACGAGGGCACCCCGCTTGGCGTCGGCCTCGCCGAAGCGCGCGAGCAGCAGCGGTTCGCTGCCGCTGACATCGAGGGCCAGGCCGCAGGGGCTGGCGGGCTCGAGCACGGCGCACAGCTTCCCGCGCAGCGCAATGCCGCCGCCGAAGGACTCCGGCGCCGCGTCCGCCGACTGGGCCTGCAGCTTGCGGCTGGCCTCGTCCTCGGGCCCGAAGACCTGCAGGCGATCCTCGAGACCTTCGCAGACCACGGCGAAGCTGCCGTCGCGCGCGAACGCGAGGCCGTCGGGTGCGCGCAGGCGGCCGGCGCCCCACTCGTAGAGCGGCTTGCCCTCGCGGTCGAAGACGCGCACGCGGTCGTGGTCGCGGTCGACCACGTAGAGCCGGCCGGCCGCGTACTCGACGCTCGCCGGCGCGCCGCAACCGCCGAAGGCGCCGAGGAACTTGCCCTCCTTGTCGAAGCGCTGCACGCGGCGGTTGCCCTGGTCGGCGACGTACATGCGGCCCTCCTCGTCGACCGCGACGTCGACCGGCCGGCGGAACTCGCCCTCGCCGCCGCCGAAGCCGCCGAGAGCGCCGAGCACCTTCGAGTTGCGCCGGTCGAAGATCACGACGAGCTGCAGGCCCGCGTCCGCGACGTAGAGGCGCTCGCCGTCGACGCACAGACCGAGCGGCTCGATCAGCGCGTAGGTGATGGCGGTCTTGAGTCCGGTGTGGCGCTGGCGCTCGGAGTCCCAGCTGAAACCGACCACGCGGTGGCCGTCGGAGAGGTAGACCGTGTCGTCCGCGCTGATCGCCAGACCGCGCGGGTCGCTGAGCTTGATGTTGGGCGGGATCTCGGCGCGCATGCGCTGGATCAACGTGCCCTTCGCGTCGTAGACCGAGAGCGCGCGGCCCCAGGGCTCGGCGACCCAGATCTCGCCGTCGTGCGAGACCGCGACGGATGCGGGCTGCGCGAGGCCCTCGACCCCGGCGAGAAAGCCGCCATAGCGCGGCGGCTCCTCCGGCGCGCTGGTGTCGGGCGCGTCTTGCGCGGCGGCGGAGAGCGGGAGCAGGAGCAGGAACGCGAGTGCGAGAAGGCTGACTTTCACGGCCAGATGATCAGCGGAAGTCCGCGAACAATCCAGCCCGCCTGAGGTTTCTCGGCGTCCCCGGCTCCCCGTCCAGGAAAGGTACGAGGCGTTCGCTGTCCGTGCGGCAAATGCAACAGCCGGGCACGAGTGCCGATCCGGCGCTAGGCTGATGTCCGACATGGTCGCGGATCCTTTGGTGAATCGCGTGGTGCGTCGCATCGTTCAGGCCATCCACCCCGAGCGGGTCATCCTGTTCGGCTCGCGCGCTCGTGGCACGGAGCGTCCGGACAGCGACCTGGACCTGCTCGTGCTCTACTCGGGGCCGATGTCCAAGCGCGAGGTCTCGCTGGAGATCCACCGGCTCTTCCCGCGCCCGGACTTCTCGATGGACCTCTTCATCCTGCGACCGGAGGAGATGGAGGCCCAGCGCCACATCGCCAACACGCTCGCGCGCGAGGCTCACGAGCACGGCATCGTCTGCCATGGATGAGCTGACGCGGCAGGCGATCGGACGTTGGATCGAGAAAGCCGAGCGCGACTTGCTCACGGCGCAGACGATCCTGCGGGAAGAGCCGCGACTGACGGATGTCGTCTGCTACCACTGTCAGCAATGCGCCGAGAAGGCACTCAAGGCGTATCTGGTGAAGGCTGACGTGCACGTCGAGAAGACGCACTACCTGAGGCGGCTGCTCACGCTGTGTGCCGACACGGCTCCGGAGTTCGCGGACCTCGATCCGATCGCGACGAGCCTCTCGGACTACGCCACGGTCCGATACCCGGACGATTGGCGTGACATCCCCGGCCCGGAGGCCATGCAGGCGATCAAGGGTGCCGTGCGCGTCCTCGAGTTCGTCCGGGAGCGGATCGAGTCGCGCCCCTGATCGGCCGGCGGCGACACCCTGACCGCCGTGGGCCGGGCGGTGTAGACTCGGACGCGTCGACGGCGTTGCCAAGGAGGCTGGCCATGAGGCACATGTCGAGGCTCTCGTTCGCGTTCGTCCTCGCGTTCGCACCCTTCCTGCTCGCGCGCACGAGTGCTGCCGGTCCCCAGTCGGGTGTGGTCGGTTGGGGGATCGACCGGTTCGATTCGCACTGGAACGAGGAGCCGTTCGCATCCGTCACCGCGGGCGGCGTCGTCACGATCGCGCGCCGAGCCAATGGCACGTGCGCTGCCTGGGGTTTCAACAACAACGGGCAGTGTGCCGTCCCTCTGGCTCCCGTTGGATTCACCTACTCCCAGATTGCCGCTGGTGCTTTCGGGTGGAGCGATGGCGGTCACGTCTTGGCCCGCGTCAGCAACGGCACCGTGATCGCATGGGGCGGGAATGCATCCGGACAGTGCAACGTGCCTGCCCTTCCCGCAGGCGTGACCTACTCGGGGGTCGCCGCGGGAGACTCGTTTTCGCTGGCCGTCCGCAGTGTCGGCACGCTGGTCGCCTGGGGAGCTAACTCCTGGGGACAGTGCAACGCTCCTTCCGCTCCGCCTGGGCTCAGCTTCATCGCAGTCGCTGCGGGTTCGACCCACGGACTGGCGTTGCGCAGCGATGGCATCGTGGTGGCTTGGGGAAACGGCGCATACGGTGCGTTGATTGTCCCGGCCCTACCTGCCGGCCTGACCTACGTCGCGATCGCGGCCGGCAATCAATTCAGCTTGGCGCGCCGGAGCGATGGCTCGGTCGTCGCCTGGGGCGCGAACTATCAGGGCCAGTGCAACGTGCCGGGACTCCCGTCCGGCATGACCTACGACCAGATCATCGCGGGATCCGCCCACGCGCTCGTGTTGCGCAGCGACGGGGCCGTTCTCACCTGGGGCGCGAACGAGAGCGGAGAGTGCGACGTTCCCGCACCTCCGCCTGGCCTCGGCTATGTCCAACTCGCAGCAGGCATGAAGCACTCGGTCGGACTCCGCACGGACGGGGTAGTCGTCTGCTGGGGCGACAACGGCTACTACCAGTGCAATGTGCCCGCTCTGCCGCCAGGCGTCTCGTTCGTCCAAGGTGCGATGGACACGTGGGTCTCCGACGTCGATCCCCCCGGTCCGGACGCATTCATCGGGCTGCGCACGGATGGCCAGATCTCCACCAGCTGGGACCCCGCGTCCGGCTCAGTCCCTCCGCTGCCCCCGGGGATGAGCTACACGCAACTCGGGCCCGGAGTCACGCAAGCCGCCATTCGCAGTGACGGCGCACTGATCCCGTTCGTGAGCGGCACCATCGTGCCGACTCTGCCGCCAGGTGTCCGCTTCGTCGGGCTCGCCGCTGGCTCGAGCGTCTACTACAACACGTGCGGATTCGGGTACTGGGACAGCAGTGGCGGCGCATTCGCCTGTCTGAGCGACGGGACGATTCTCCTGTTCTGGTCGTACTGTCCCTACTTCTTCTGCTGGCCGAACGCTCTCCCACCAGGTCTGTCGTACGATCAGGTCTGCGCTAGCGGTGTTCACGCCATCGCACGACGGAGCGACGGTTCGGTCGTCGGGTGGGGCGATACCACGTTTGGAGAGTGCACAGCGCCGCCGCTCCCCCCGGGGTGACGTACGTGGACATCGCCGCTGGCGGAGGCACGTACTTCGAGACCAATTGCAACGGCCTCACCTACGTGGACCCTGCCCACTCGCTTGGATTGCGTAGCGATGGGCTGATCGAAGGTTGGGGCGCTGGCCCGGGGTGGATTTCGGTCCCGCCACCCGGGGTCTCGTACGTCCAGATTGCCACCGGAGAGCAGTTCAATGTTGCGCGGCTCAGTGACGGTTCGGTCGTCGCTTGGGGGGACAACAGCGTCGGTCAATGCGACGTGCCCTCTCCGCGATCTGGCGAAAGCTACACGGGAATCGCCGCTGGCGCCTACTCGGCGGTGGCGTTCTACAGCCCCGCGCCGGCCTGCGGCTCGACCTCGAACTACTGCTATCCAGCCAAGCCGAACTCAGCGTCGCCGAACGGTGCGCAGTTGACTGTCGAGGGCTGCCCGGGCTTGACGGCCAACAACCTCGTGCTCGACGTGTCGGGCCTTCCGCCGTCGCGCACGGGGATGTTCGTGTACGGCTCCTCGCAGCAGCAGGTTTCGTTCGGCAACGGCTGGGGCTGCGTCGCGGGCGGGATCCAGCGCGTGTATCCCACGCTCCTCTCGTCGCCGACGGGGACGGTGAGCTACCCGGTCGATCTGACGCAGTTCCCGTTCAGCGGGAGCGCGCACTCGATCCTGGCGGGCTCGGCCTGGAACTTCCAGTACTGGTACCGCGACCCGACGGCGCCGCCGAGCATGTTCAACCTCTCCGACGGGCTGCACATCTCGTTCGCGCCGTGACTGGGTGAAAAAAGCCAGGCGGGCTGATTCTTTTCACCCTCGATGGTTCAGCGTCCCGTGCGGCAGAAGCACGAGGCGCGCAGCTCGATGTCGGCGCGCGACCAGACGCGGTCGAAGCGGCGGCGGACGGCCGCGGCCTCCTTCTGCTGGCCTTGCATGCGCAGGCATTCCTCGAGGCCGAAGAGCGCCCAGCCGTTCTCGGGGTGCTTCTCGAGGTCGGCGCGGTAGACCTGCTCGGCCTCGGCGAAGCGCTTCTGCTCCGTGAGCAGCGCGCCGAGCGGGTGGCGCGCGGGCATCAGCCAGCCCCAGGGCTCGTCGTAGCGCAGGCCGTCGTCGAGCTCGACCGCGCGGCGCAGGTGCGCGAACGCGCGCTCGGGCAGGCCGCGGCGGTAGTCGAGCTCGCCGGCGAGCATCTCGCGCGCGACGGCGAGCACGGCGGCGACGCTGTTGTTGCCGTGCAGGTAGTTGGCCGGGACCTTGGCCGCCGCACCCTCGAACTCGACCTGCTCGAAGGCGGCTTCGTCGACGCGGCCGAGGGCCGCGAGCGCGATGCCGCGCGCGTAGTGCCAGTCGGCGCGCGTGGCGAGGAGCTCGGGTGCCGGCTCGGGTTCGGAGAGGATCTCGTTCCAGCGGCCGAAGCGCACCAGCACGTGGTAGGGCGTGCCGAGGAAGGACTCGGCGAACTGCGGCGCGGCGTGCACGAGCTCGATCGGGATCTCGCGCACCATCTCGCGCGCGGCGGAGAGCGCGGCGTGGCTGCGGCCCTCGAACATCTCGGCCCAGGCCAGGAACTGGTAGTTGTGCGCGCGGTAGATCGTGTAGAAGCCGCCCGCGCCGGCGCGCTTCACGTAGGCGAGGTCGGCCGCGATGCCGCGCTCGTTGGCGCGCGCGGCGGCCTCGTAGTGGCCGAGACGCATGTCGATGTGCGCGGGCATGTGCACCAGGTGGCCGGCGCCCGGGACCAGCGTGCGCAAGAGGTCGGCCGAGCGCAGCGCGCGCTCGGGATGGCGCGAGGCCTCGAGCGTGTGGATGTAGGCGTGGTTGGCGAGCACGTGCTTGGGCGCGAAGGCGAGCACTTCGTCGAGCGTCGCGACGATCTCGGGCGTGCGCGGCCGCGGCTTGCCGTCGAGGGACCACTGGTCCCAGGGCGAGAGGTCGAGCATGGACTCGGCGAAGAGCGCGCCCACGTCGGCGTCGTGCGGATGGCGTTGCCAGACCTGGCGCAGCGCGTCGGACCAGGCGCGGTCGAGCGCGCTGCGGTCGGCGGGCGGGGGCGAGGCGTAGCGCTCGGCGAGCGCCTCGCACAGCTCGCGCTCGACGCCTTGGGAGCCCTGCGAGAGCAGCAGCGCGTTCTGTGTCGCGGCGAAGGCGAGTGCCGATGTCTGCTCGTCCATCGTCGGGTTGTTGATGTTCGGGCCGTAGGAGAGCCCGATCCCGAACCAGGCCATGGCGCAGGAGGGGTCGTGGCGCAGCGCGGCCTGGAACGAGCGGATCGCCTCCTCGTGGTTGAAGCCGCAGTACAGGGTCCAGCCCTGGTCGAAGAGCGCCTGCGCTTCGGGCGCGCTGGTCCGGATGGCGCGGTGGGGGCCTGCGAGCCCGTCGAAGTGCGGGTCGGCAGAGCTCCTTCCGGTGCTGTGGCAGCCGCTGGCGAGGGCGAGGAGGAGCAGGGGCGCGAGCAGGTTTCGCATGGCACTTGGTTGGGGGTGGCTTGATCGCGAGGCCCGAAAAGAGTATCAATTGCTGTTTCGCCACCGCCTCCCCGGAGGACTTTGACACGCCCATGGAACTCTCCCTGCCCCAGCGCCTCCAGAAGTCCGTCTCCGGCTCGTTCCACAAGACGGCCCTGTTGCAGAAGCGCGTCCGCGAGCTGATCCGCGGCGCAGCACCCCTGGTCGAGACCCGCGAGCAGAACCCGATCAAGATCGCCTTCCTCGAGATGGAACGCGGCCTGATCGAGCTGATCCCCGACGAAGACCCCGCGGCCACGCTGTAAGCTCGCCGTGGCGGGGCTGCGTGCCCCCGATCCCCCGTGGCGTCCCAATCCACTCGCGCCGAGGAGCGTCTCGCCGGCCGCGGCGGAGCTTGCGAACTGCTGCACGTACCGGCGCTCCTCTTTCGCGCGCTCGTCGCCGCGCGCGGCAGCGCCTACGACAGCGGCCTCGCCCGCGCACGAGCGGTCGGCGTGCCCGTGCTCTCGGTCGGCAACCTGTCCGTCGGCGGGACGGGCAAGACGCCCTTCTGCATCTGGATCGTGCGCGAGCTCCAGGCGCTCGGGCGCAAGCCCGGCCTGCTCTCGCGCGGCTATGCGGCCGGCGCCGACGGGCAGAACGAGGAGGCGCTGGTCTTCGCCGCGGCCTGCCCGAGCGTGCCGCAGGTGCAGGATGCCGATCGCGTGCGCGGCGCCCAGGCGCTCGTCGCGCGCGGCGTGGACGTGATCGTGCTCGACGACGGCTTCCAGCACCGGCGCCTCGCGCGCGAGCAGGATTGGGTGCTGATCGACGCGCTGCGGCCCTGGGGCCTGCCGCGCGATGCTCGAGGGTCGAGCGTGCGCGCGCTGCTGCCGCGCGGATTGCTGCGCGAGCCGCTCTCGGCGCTCGTGCGCGCCGATGCGCTGGTGATCACGCGCGCGAACGACGTGCCGGTCGAGTGGCTCGCGGCGCTGGAATCGGAGCTCGCCGCCGCGGCGCCGGGCAAGCCGCTGCTGCACGCGGCGCACGTGCCCGCGCGACTCTGCGACGCGCGCGGCGTCGAGCACGCGCTCGAGGAGCTCTCCGGTCGGGAGGTCGAGCTCGTCTCCGGCATCGGCAACCCGCAGGCCTTCGAGAACACCGTGCGCGGCCTCGGTGCGCGCATCGTGCGCCACCGGATCTTCCCCGATCACCACCACTACGCGCCCGGGGAGCTGCGCGCGGGCGAGCTCCCGCTGCTCACGACGCAGAAGGACGCGGTCAAGCTCGCCCCGCTCGGTCTCCCTTTCCTCGTGCTCGAGATCGAGCTCGCGCTCGTGCGCGGCGCCGCAGAGGCACGCGCGCTGCTCGAGAGCCTGCCGCAGGTGAACGATGGACACGGCTGAGGCGCGAACCGACTGGCCCGTCCCGGCCCAGGAAGTGCGCGGCCCGCGCGGCGGCCTGCTGGCCTGGATCGAGTGCCAGCTGGTGCTGGGCTTCGTCGGCGGCGTGGCGCGCCTGCCCCCCGGGCTGCGCAGCGCGTTCGTCGGCGGTCTGGCGCGCATCGCGCGGCGCTTCGATCGCCCGCACTCGCGCGCGGCCGAGGAGTTCCTGCGCCAGGCGCTGGGGCAGGACATGCCGCGCGCGGAGTTGCAGAAGCGCGTGCTGCAGGCCTGGCGGCATCTCTTCGAGGTCACGCTGGACCTCGAGGTCTTCGAGCGCCGGCTCGACCGCAGCAAGGCCGCCGAGCAGCTCGAACTCGAGCTGTGCCCGGAAGCGCGCGAGCTGCTCGCGCGCAAGGAGGGCTGCGTGGTCGCCGGCGGCCACATCGGCGACTGGGAGACCGGCGCTGTGATGCTGACCTGGGCCGGCTTCGGTCCGCTGTACGTGATCTCCAAGCCGCCCAAGAACCGCTGGCTCTCGGTGCATGCCCAGCGCCTGCGCGAATCGCGCGGCATGCGCCTCGTCCCGCGCCGCGGCGCGCTGGAGTTCGTGCCGGCCATCGTGCACGCGGGCGGGACGGTGGCGATGCTGCTCGACCAGCGCGCGCGCATGAAGCCCGTGCTCGCGCCGTTCTTCGGGCGCGAGGCGAAGTGCGACCGTTCGGCCAGCGTGCTCGTGCGCCGGCTGCGCGCGCCGCTGGTCTTCGCGGCCTGCTACCGCACTGCGGATCCGCGGCGCTACCGGCTCGTCGTGCCGCGCGTCGTGCGCCCCGAGGAGCTGCAGGGCCTGAGCGCCGAGGAGGTCGCGGCGCTGGTCAACCGCGAGCTCGAGAAGCTGATCCTCGCAGCCCCCGAGCAGTACTTCTGGCTGCACGACCGCTGGCGATGAGCGTTGCGCTGAAACGCGTGCTGGCCGTGGCCCTCGGCTGTCTCCTGGCCGCCGGGCTCGCCTGGGCCTGGTGGCTGCGGCGCGAGGCCTCGCGCGCGGCCGAGTACGAGGCGCAGCGCAGCCGCATCTACGGGCTCGTCGCCGAGCACGCGCGCGAACCGCGCAGCCCCGAGGACCGGCCCTGGTACCTGACGCCCGAGATCGCGGCCCAGCTCTTCCCGCGCGACCGCTCGGCCGAGACCTACGATCCCTGGTGCTACTTCCACCACGTCCCGAAGCGCAGCGTGACCGTGGCCTGGGCCGAGCACCCGCTGGGCTGCTGGCACTGGGTCACGAACTCGCTCGGGCTGCGCGAGGACCGCGAGCTCGCGGCGACGAAGCCCGACCTGCGCGTGCTCGTCACCGGCGACTCGCACACCGACGGGTTCTGCGACAACGCCGAGTCGTTCCCGCACCTGGCGCAGGCGCTGCTCGCGCGCGACCGGCCCGGACGCTCGCTGGAGCTGATCAACGCCGGCAACGGCGGGTTTTCCTTCTACAACTACGCCGGCGTGCTCGAGCGCTTCCTCGACCTCGCGCCCGACGCGTTCGTGGTCGCGGTCTACTCCGGCAACGACTTCCAGGAGCTGATGATCCCGCACGGCTGGTTCGAGCACGTCGCGCTGCCCGAGGCGAGCGCCGCACAGCAGGCCGAGATCGCGCAGCTGAACGCGATCAGCCCGGCGGCCACGGTGCAGTTCTTCCACTCGCTGGCCTGGTTCCACCAGCATCCCGAGTCGGTCGAAACGAGCCTCGCCGCCGCCACGGGCGTGATCGCGCGCATGCGCGCGCGCTGCGACGCGCAGGGGATCCGCTTCCTGTGCCTCTTGATCCCCGGCGCGATCGACCTGCCCTGGGGCGAGAACGCGGAGCTCTACGAGAAGCTGCGCGCGGCGGCCGGGCTGAGCGCGGAGGACCTGCACGGCAACGATCGCATGGCGGACGAGTTCCTCTCCCGGCTGCGCGCGAGCGGCTGCGACACGCTCGACGCGCGCGAGAGCTTCCGCGGAGAAGCCGGGCCGTGGTTCTGGAAGCGCGACCTGCACATGAACGTGCACGGCCACGAAGTGCTGGCGCAGGCCCTGGCGCACAAGCTCGAGTCCTGGGGCGGGCGCTTCGCCCGCTGAGCACGCGACCGTATGATCGCCGGCACATGCCCCCCGAGCCTCGCCCCGACCCGTTCCCCCAGATGCGCAAGGTGCGCACCTACCCGCTGGCCTCGCGGCCGAGTCTGGTCGACCTCGCAGCCTTCTGCCAGACGCCGGAGCCCTTCGCCGAGTTCGGGCGCTTCTACGACTCGCTGCCCGACATCTACGCCGGCAAGCACTTCAAGGAGCTCGTCGGGCGCATCGTCGCGGCCAAGACGAAGAGCCGGCCCGTGGCGCTGGCGCTCGGCGCGCACGTGCTCAAGGTCGGCCTCGCGCCGCTGGTGATCGACCTGATGCGCCGCGGCGTGGTCGACCACGTCGCGCTCAACAGCGCCGGCGCGATCCACGACTTCGAGATCGCGACGGTCGGCCGCACCTCGGAGGACGTCGCGGCGCAGCTGCCTCTCGGGCAACTTCGGCTTCGCCGACGAGACCGGCCGGGGCCTGGCGGAGGCGGCCGAGCGCGGCTGTCAGCCCAGGGCCGGCGACGAGCCCGGGCTCGGGCGCGGCCTGGGGCGCATGCTGCTCGAGCGCCAGGCGCCGCACGCGCGACTCTCGGTCAGCGCCGAGGCCGTGCGCCTGGGGATCGGCGTCACGGCGCACGCGGCCCTGGGCGCCGACATCGTGCACATGCACCCGGCCTGCGACGGCGCGACGATCGGCGAGGCGGCCATGCACGACTTCCGCCACGTGTGCCGCTTCGTGCACGGCATGGACGGCGGCGTGTGGATCAACGTCGGCTGCGCCGTCGATCCTGCCCGAGGTCTTCCTCAAGGCCGTCAGCGTCGCGATCAACCTGGGTGCCAGGCTCGACGGCATCACCACCGCCAACTTCGACATGCTGCGCCAGTACCGCGCCGAGACCAACGTCGTGCAGCGGCCGCCCGGCCGCGGGATCTCGATCCTCGGCCAGCACGAGCTGATGCTGCCGCTCTTGCGCATGGCGCTCCTGTGCAAGCTCGCAGGAAGCGGGCTGGAAGGCGAAGCGCGCATGAACCCGCACGACCTCGAGCGCCTGGTCGCGAACCTCGGCCATCCGCGCGTCCTGATCGTCGGCGACCTGATCCTCGACCGCTACGTCACGCGGCGACGTCGCGCGCATCTCGCCCGAGGCGCCGATCCCGATCCTGACCGCGCGCCGCAGCGAGGAGCGCCTGGGCGGCGCGGGCAACGTCGCCGCCAACCTCGTCGCGATGCAGGCGGAGGTCGACATCGTCGGCGTGCTCGGGCGACGACGGCTGGGGCCGCAGCGCTGCGCGCGCTGCTCGAGGAACAGAAGATCGAGACCTCGGGCTGCGTGCTCGACGCCTCGCGCCCGACGATCCAGAAGACGCGCATGATGAGCGGCAGCCACCAGATGCTGCGCGTCGACAACGAGGACGCGCGCCCGATCCGCGGCGAGGCGCTCGCGGCCGTGCTGAAGATCCTGCCCGAGCGCGTGCGCCGCGCGCAGGCCGTCGTGCTCTCCGACTACGGCAAGGGCCTGCTCACGCCCGAGGTGATCCGCTGCGCGATCGACAGCGCGCGCGCGGCCGGCGTGCCGGTGCTCGTCGATCCCAAGGGCGAGGACTACGCGCGCTACCGCGGCGCGACGCTCGTCACGCCGAACCGCAAGGAGGCCGAGCAGGCGCTCGGCCAGCGCCTGCCGCGCCTCGAGGACGTGCAGCGCGGCGCGAGCGAGCTGATGAAGCTCGCCGGACTCGACGCGGCCGTGATCACGCTCGGCGCCGACGGCATCTACTTCACCGACAAGAAGGGCGAGAGCGGCCACGTGCCGGCGCGCGCGCGCGCGGTCTTCGACGTCACCGGCGCGGGCGACACGGTCATCGCGCAGCTCGGCTTGTACTTCGCCGCCGGCGTCGAGCTCGGCACGGCGGTCTTCCTCGCCAACCAGGCCGCCGCGATCGTCGTCGCGCGCCTGGGCACGCACGCGGTCGACGCGCAGCGAGCTGTGCGCGCGCGCTGCGCGAGAAGCACGCGCACGACGGCAAGGTGCTGCGCACGGCGCGACGAGCTCGACCGCCAGCTCGCCGCCTGGCGCAAGGACGAAGACAGCGCATCGTGTTCACCAACGGCTGCTTCGACGTGCTGCACGTCGGGCACGTGAGCTACCTGCGCTTCGCGCAAGAGCTACGGCGACGTGCTGATCGTCGGCGTCAACGACGACGCGAGCGTGAAGCGCCTGAAGGGCCCGACGCGGCCGGTGAACCCGCTCGCCGATCGCATGGAGGTGCTCGCCGCGCTCGAGATGGTCGACGCGGTGTGCTCGTTCAGCGAGGACACGCCCACGACGATCGTCGAGCGCGTCACGCCCAACGTGCTGGTCAAGGGCGAGGACTGGGCCGAGAAGGGCGTCGTCGGCCGCGAGTGGGTCGAGGCGCACGGCGGACAGGTCGTGCTCGCGCCGCTCGTGGCGGGGAAGTCGACCAGCGGGATCCTGGAGCGGGCGAAGAAGAGCTGCTGAGAAGGGGATCTGCGTGCAGGACTTCGAAGCGGCCATCACCGAGTCAGGTTGGGGCGCCCACCTTCCACTCCTTGCGAGGCTT
Organism: uncultured Planctomycetota bacterium; assembly: GCA_963829015.1. Lineage (GTDB taxonomy): Bacteria > Planctomycetota > UBA1135 > UBA1135 > JADJLZ01. The sequence continues at coordinate 362,538 of CAWHGR010000007.1, forward strand.
CGCAATCGCTCGGTCCGGATGATCACGCAGCCTGGCACCGTAGCAGTCGGACATACCCGCTTCGGCGGCGAGCCGGACCTCCCCTCGTCGGTCGCGTGGCCGACTCGTGACGGCAAACCGATGGGATTCCTGGCGCAACTCGCCATGACGGAGCTTGCGCCACTCACTAGGGCGGGAATGCTTCCGCCCACCGGCTTGCTGAGCTTCTTCCACTCGACCGCGGATTGCACCGGATCCGATTCAGATGATGCCGGTGGCTGGTCGGTGATCCACGTAGATGGCCACGAGGAGCGCCTCGATCAGCGCAAGACGCCTGCTGGGGTCGAGGACTACCAGCACTACAGGGAGTGCGGTGTGCGTATCCAAGTGGAGGACTCGCTGCCGGCCGCCAGTTCGAAGTTGCTCGGCGACCTGGGGCTCGCTGATCGAGTCGCGCGAGATTCATATGAGGAACTGAGGACCAAGCTTGCACAGGGAGTGCCCTCCTCCAGGCACCGCATGTTCGGGTGGCCTGACCAGGTCCAGGAGGGAGCCATGCGTATCCAGGTGGAGCTGCTCCACCGGGAGCCGCCGTTCGACGATCCACGCAAGATGCCGCCCGACGAGATCGCTCGACTGAACGCGAGCGTCTTGGAATGGTGCCTGCTCCTACAGGTTGATAGCGACGACAACACGGACATGATGTTCGTTGACATGGGCCGGATGTACTTCTGGATCCGCAAGCAGGATCTCGCGGCACGGCGATTCGACCGGGTGTGGTGCATCGTCCAGTTCCATTGAGCGGAGTGCGAGCCGCCGCTCCCGCCCGCCTGAACTTGACTCCGGCCCGCGATCCATCCTGGAGCGGGCGCAGCAGAACTGTTGAAGACCAGAGCCCGTCGATCTGCTCTGGACCCCGGCGGCCGGCCGGGTCTATCCTGCTCGTGTGCTCAATCCCACGCCCAGATCAAACCTCGTCGATGCTCAGGGACGTCCCTATTTCTTGTGGGATCAGGAGATGACCCTCGACCGGTTCGAGGAGCGCCTTCGCGATCCGGATCCGGACGTGCGGGCGTACTACACGGGCAAGCTGATGCGGCAGGCGAAGCCCGACGATGTCTTCACCTTCGTGACGCGCCGGGAGATCGAAGAGCTCTGGCCGCGGCTCGAGCGCTACCTGGGCAACACGCGCGAGTTCTGGATATGGATCTTCGAGGCGTGGAGAGGCAGTCCGGGTGTCCACAGGTAATCTGACCTCGCTGCAAGCGCGCATCCTCGAGGTGCTCGCATGCGTGGAGCCGCACTGGACCCTGACCGGCGGCGGCGCCATGGTCGGCTTCCACGCAAGGCATCGCGTCACGAAGGACCTCGACCTGTTCTGGCGCGATTGCTCGCTGCTCGGAGACCTGCCGCGCAAGTGCACCGAGCTCCTGACTGCATCGGGCCTCGACGTCGAAGTGCTGCAAACGAGCCAGACCTTCATGCGCTGGAGGGTCAGGCGCGGGAGCGAGAGCTGCATCCTGGACCTCGTCGCCGATCCTGTGCGTCCCGTTCACGCCCCGAAGAGTCGAACCATCGGCACGGCATCATTCTTGGTCGACCCTCCCGAGGAGATCCTGATCAACAAGCTCGTCACGCTTCTCTCGCGCTCCGAACTGCGCGACCTGGCTGACTTGAAGCAGTTGCTCGAGTTGGGTCTGGATCTCAAGGCGGGTGTCGATGCCGCCCCCCAGAAGGATGGGGGCTTCTCGCCGCTCACCCTGGCCTGGCTGCTGCACTCGTTCCCGATGAAGAAGCTAGCCGAGCAGGAGGAGTTCACGCCCGAGAAGGTTCACGAGCTCGACGAGTTTCGCAGGGACCTGGCCGAGCGCCTGATCGGCTTCACGAAGCCAGGCGATCGGGTGTTCGAGCGGCCCTAGCTACTTCCCCGGCTCCATCCGCACCTGGATCCACGGCTGCCAGGCGCGGAACTGGCCCGTCTCGGGCGAGACTTCGCCGCCGGGCGCCAGCTTCCAGTCCTTGTACTCGACGCGGCACTTCTGCGGCACATCGGCGCGCACGGCGCGCACGACACCCTGCGCATCGGCGACGCCCGCGAGCTCCTCGTCGAGGAACACCTTGGCGCCCGCGAGCGGTTCGAGCATCGGGCCCAGCACCGAGAGCTCGGCGCCCCACCCGGGCTTCAGCTTGAGCACGAGCGGCTCGGGCTTCTCGGCCACGACGACGCTGGTCCAGAGCATCTGCCGGCCCTGCATCGCGACGCGCAGGTCGAGCGTCGCACCGATCGGCGCGGCGCGCAGGACGGCCTCGTTCTCGCCGGTCTTGAGCACGAGCGTCGTCTGTTCCGTGCCCCCCTGCACGCTCGCGCTCAGGCGGAAGGCGCGCAGCAGCGAGCCGTCCTCCTCGGCCAGGATGCGCACGTGCACGTCGGCGCGCGCGCCGGAATCCTGCACCACGAACTCGAGCTGCTTCTGGGCCGGTTGCACCACGAGCTTCTGCGGCTCGACGCCGGCGAGATCGCCCGGCCGCAGGTCGAGCGTGTAGTTGCCGGGCAGCAGGTCCTTGAATTCGAAGCTGCCGCTCTTCGAGCCGTCCTCGCCGCTCCAGTCGACCCAGGCGGTCTGGCTGTTGCGCGGCGGCGCCTCGGGCGTCAGCAGCACCAGCAGCCGCTCGGCGTAGTTCCCGCTGCGGCTCGTGAGGTGGCCGCGGATCGGGGCGAGCTGCGCCGGGTCGGGCCGCGCGAGGTGGACGTCGTGCTCGACGCGCGTCAGCGCCGGCACCTCGACCTCCTCGCGGAAGGGCAGGAAGCCCTTGCCCTCGAGCTTGAGCGTGTAGCGGCCGGGCTCGATCGCGCGCAGGTCGAACGAGCCGTCGTCCCTGGTCGTGGTCAAGAGCGGCCGGCGCGTCGTGCTCTCGAAGCTCGCGTCCGGCGCACAGGCCTGCAGCCACTCGTTCGCGACCGGCGTGCCCGCGGGATCGAGCACGCGGCCGACGAGCCGCGCGCGCGCCTCGAAGACGAGCGAGACCGGTGCACGCGCGCGGCCCGCGACGCTCTCGACGTTCGCACTCGCGTACCAGAGCGCGTCCTCGCTCGTCACGCGCATCAGGAAGGGCGGGCCGCCGCCGAGGAAGCGCGCGACCGGGCTGAAGCGCGCCCAGGCCGGCGGGCCCTCGTGCAGCGGCGCGAAGAGCCGGTCGAAGGAGAGGCGCGGGTCGGCGCCGCCGAGCTGCGCGCCGAACGAGGCCGGCGATTTCCCGCCGGGCCAGGTGGCGACGAAGGTGTACGTCGGTCCGACGGGCAGCGGGAACTCGGGCACGGGCGCGCTCTCGTCCGTCGCGGCGAGCAGCAGCGGCAGGTCGCTCGAGAGGGCCTTGGCGTCCTTGGCGCGCGTCTGGATCAGGTCGCCGGTGTGGCGCTCGCTCGAGAAGTCGAGCACGTACTCGCCCGGCGGGAACTCGCCCTTGCTGCGCAGCAGTCCCTGCGCGTCGCTCTCGATCTGCTCGAGCACCTCGGTCTTGTCGTGCAGCGCGACGACGAGGAACGGAACGGGCTCGCGAGTGGCTTCGTCGACGAGGCGCAGTCGCACGCGCGCGAGCGCGGGGTCGCTCGCCGCGGCAGGCGTCGTGCGCTCGCCCGCCGCGGGCTCGCGCGCGGCTTCGAGCGGCGCGGATTGCGTGCTCGCGGGCGTGGTCGTCGCCGGCTTCGCGACCGGCGCCTCGACGCCCGCGGGCGCGGGCAGTCTGCCTTCACCCGTCTGTGCGCGAACGAGCCACCAGACCGCGGCGGCGGCGACGAGCAGGGCGATCAGCAGCTTCCAGAGCTTCGACATGGCAGGTCCGCGTTGCGCACAATCTAGCGCTCGCGCCCGTGCGCGCGGAACCAACCATGCCGATCCTCCTCAAGACCTCCGTCCTGCTCGTGCTCTCGAACGTTTTCATGACCTTCGCCTGGTACGGGCACCTGAAGAACCTGCGCGGCCGGGCCTGGTACGTCGCGGCCTTCGTGAGCTGGGGCATCGCGCTCTTCGAGTACCTGCTGCAGGTGCCCGCGAACCGCATCGGCGCGAGTGCGTACACGGTCCCGCAGCTCAAGATCCTGCAGGAGGTGATCACGCTGATCGTCTTCGTGCCCTTCGCGGTGCTCTACCTCGGCCAGCCGGTCAAGCTCGACTTCGTCTGGGCCGGCCTGTGCATGGTGGGGGCGGTGTACTTCGTGTTCCGCGGCTGAGCGGCTTGCCGGCCCGCGCGCGCCGGCGGAAACTCGGGATCGCTGAACCCTCTCGTCCCCCGCGTGGCACTCGGGAGGCGAGGACCCCATGCAATCGCTCCCCCAAGGCTCCGCCGTCTCGATCGAATCCCTGCTCGCCCACGCCGACTGGGTGCGCGCGCTCGCCCGCCAGCTCGTCAGCGACCCCGCGTCGGCCGACGACGTCGAACAGGAAGTCTGGCGCGCCGCGATCGAGAACCCGCCGCGCGACGGCTCGAACCCGCGCGGCTGGCTCGCGAGCGTCGCGAGGAATGCGGCGCGAACGCTCGGTAGGGCGAATTCGCGCCGCGAAGCTCGCGAACAACGCAATGCGCGAGCCGAAGCTCTGCCCGCGACCAGCGAACTCGTCGCCGAAGCCGAACTCGCGCGCGAACTCGCCGGCGAGGTGCTCGCGCTCGAGGAGCCCTACCGCACCGTGCTGCTCCTGCGCTTCTGGCGCGCGCTGTCTCCCGACGAGATCGCGCACGCGCAGTCGATCTCGCGCGAGACGGTGCGCACGCAACTCAAGCGCGGCCTCGAGCGACTGCGCGAACGACTCGATCGGCGCTTCGGTGATCGCGAGAAGTGGCTTGCGGCGATCGCGCCGCTCGCGACGCGAATCGCGCGTCTTACTCGGGGCTACCGCGAGGCGTGGCGGCGGGAGGCATGCTCGCGCTGCTGCTCAAGTTCGGCGTCGCGGCGTCGCTGGCTGCAACTGCTGGTGGGCTTGGCCCACGCGCCTGATCACGCGGGCGATCCAGTCGGCAACTCGAAGCGACGGCGGATTGCTCCGGTGGAGACGGACCGAGCACGCCGGGTAGCACACAGCCCACGCGGCAACCGTCTCGTCAGGGGCGGTCGCGCTTCCGGGTCTCGAGCCCAGGGCGAGCCGCGTCGGACTGAAGGACCCCGTGCTCGCGGGGCAGGATCATCGATGTCGAAGGCCGACCCGTCGCCGGCGTCGAGCTGGAGTGGCACAGCAGCGAGGAGCGCGAGCGGCCGCACTGGGAGGGTGACTGCCTCCACGCTGAAGCGCGGCGTCTTCACGATGCCCACTCGATACGCGCGAGCGGCTCCGCCAGAATCCGCGGCAGCTGGAGCTGACTTCCTGAAGGAGTACGGAGAGCCTGGATGCCCGCGAGGCCATTCTCGACATGCCCGTTCGCGCGCGCTCGCTCGCACCCGGCGGCGACGGCGTGTTCGACATCGAGCTCGGCCAGGGGACGTGGGACGTCCGAGTGCACCGGATCGCGGCGCCGATGATCGTCGCGCGCATGCCGCCACGCGAGGCAAGCGGAGTGGACGCTGCTCGTCGCGCCGTGTGCGAACTGCTCAGGCGGGTCGTCGATGCAGACGGACAACGCGGTCCAGGATGCGCGTGTCAAGTTCACGCGTCGACTTCTCCAGCCTCGACGCGCTTCCTCGGACCGGCGCGAAGGCGTGAACGGCACTCCGAACTGCGCGGCGCGGCGAGCACGACGGCACGTTCCGCTCGAGCGCGTTCCGGCACGTCCGGGGCACTCAGCTCGAGGCTGCAAGCACAGGACTCCGACGCCACGCGTCGAGGAGCCCAGTTCGGCGATCCGAGGCGCGCGGATCGTGCTCGCGCAGGCGGGAGGAGGACGAGCCCGTGCATTCCGGTCGGGTGCTCGACGGCGGTGGACTCGGCGTGGGGCGTGAATGTTCGCTCGGACAGGACGGCGCAGATACAGACGAGCAGGGGCATTACGACGATCCGGCTGAGTATCGACCATCCAGGCGAGGCCCTGACCGCGGTGAAGAAGGACTTCCAGCCAGCGATGTGATTGAGAACTTCGGGGAGGCAGGTCGGTGCAGTCGCACTCGGAGGTCATGCTGCGCCTCGGACCGGCCGCCCTCTCGATCGAGGCCGAGTGCGGCTCGGCGACGGCCGAATCCCGAAAGGCGACACGTACAGGTCGCGGACGGCACACCGTACGGGAGCACGCGTGCAACCTCGAGGACATCACCGCGGGACGTACCCGACTCGGCGTGACGACCGATGCTGACGGCCAATTCATGCTCGGTGGGACTGCGCGCATCGCGAATTACCGACTTCTCGCTTGGCGTACGACCCGCGGCACGGACAGATGCGCTTTACCGATCCGATCAACGGCGGTTCGAAGGACGTGCGTCGTGCAGGGTCGGACCCGGGGACTTCCTGCGCGCGGCTGAGGGCGGGTGCTCGACCGGCACCGGTGCCCCTCGACGGAGTGGAGCTGTCGCTCGCGATGTCGCACCTACGAGCACCTTGGCAGCACCGCGAGACCGTCCTTCGGGAAGCGTGCGCTCCGATGCGGAGGGCGGAGTTCGAGCTCACGAACGTGTGCCCGCGCACGGGGAGCCGCATCGGCGTCGGTGGTCGTGGCATTCACCAGGAGACGCGCGATGCTCTCGACTCCGCTTCCGACGGAGCTCGAGCTCGTCGTCGCGCTCGAGGTTCGCACGCGTCTGGAGATCGCGGATCCCTAGGTCGACGACGTGCAGTTCCTCGACGCCCAGGGGCACACCGTCCATGCCTGCTCGAACTCCCGGCCTCCAACTCCAGCGAGAGGCCGTGCCGTCACGACGGGAAGTTTCCGATCTTTGAGATTTCGGATGCGGCAGCGAGCGCGGTGCTCTACGCGGGGAAGACCGAGATCCGCCGCGTGCCGATCGAGATCCGGCGCGAGAAGCTTCTGACTTTGCGATTCTAGTTCAGTGCACCTTCGCCGCGCGCAACTCCGCGAGCGGATGGAATGTGTCGCGCCACTTCACACCGCCGCGCGCGAGCGTGACGAAGGTCGAGTTGAGCATCGCCCAGGGGAGCGCGAAGAAGAAGAGCGGCGAAAGGAGTGCGGGCAGGAGGCCGCTGCCGGTGACTCGCGCGCCGACGATGCTCGCGGGCACGGTGCAGAACATCGCCGCGAAGGCGGCCCAGCCGGTCCAGCTGCCGAAGAGTACTCCTGCACAGAGTCCAGCGAAGGGCGCGATCCAGAAGAGCAGCGCGGCGCCGCTGAAGAAGAGCGCCTTCGCGACCGAGTAGTCCATCTGCGCGAACATGTTCTTCTCCAGTGCGCGCGGGACGTCGCGCAGGCGGCGCGCCCAGTCGGCGACGACGTCGTGGCCGGCGAAGCAGGCGCGCGTGCGGAAGCCGGCCCGCGCGATCAGCTGGCCCAGACCGATGTCGTCGACCACCTCGAGGCGCAGCTTCCCGTGACCGCCAATGGCCTCCCAGGTGGAGCGGCGCACGAGGTTGAAGGCGCCGATGCCGATGCCGCCGTGCTGCTTGTCGCCGTTGGCGGCGGCGAGCAGCGGCAGCATGGTGGCGCCGAAGGCGGCCGTGGCGGCGCGCGCCGAGAAGGTCTGGCCGTCGATGGCCGGGCCGAGCACGACGTGGTCGGCCTGTTCGTTCGCTGCGTGCGCGAGCGCGCGCGCGAGCACGTCGGGGGCGAGGAAGATGTCGCCGTCGGTGAAGAGCAGCCATTCGCCGCTCGAGGCGCGCGCGCCGCGTTCGCAGGCATGGGTCTTGCCCAGCCAGCCGTCGGGGAGTTCGGTGATGCGCACGAGCTTCACGCGCGCGTCCTCGCGCGCCACGCGCTCGACGATCTCGGCCGTCGCGTCGCGCGAGCGGTCGTCGACGACGACGATCTCGAGCTCGACCGCGCGCTGCGCGAGCAGACGCCGCAGCGTGCCCTCGATGCGCTCGGCCTCGTCGCGCGCCGGGACGATCACGCTCGCGCGCGGCAGCACCGGCGGCGGATCGGGCAGCGGCGGCAGGAGCGGCACGCGCGCGAGGCCGTACAGGCCCGCCGCCCCGGCGCCGGCCCAGCCGAGCGCGGCGAGGCCCAGGCACCAGCTGAGCGGATCGGCCATGCGCGGCCTAGCTCCCGCGCTTCCCGAGCAGGTTGCGCTCGATGAAGTCGAGCGCGGTCTGGTGCCAGTGGCGGTTGAGCTTCGGGTCGCTGATGCCGTGGCGCTGGCCGGCGTAGAACATCTCCTGGAAGGGCTTCTGCTCCTTCTGCAGCTCGTGCGCGAGCTGGCGCGAGTTGGCCGGGTGCACGTTGTCGTCCATGGCGCCGTGGATCAGCAGCAGCGCGCCGTGCAGGTCCTTGGCGGCCTTGACCACCGAGGTCTCGTCGTAGCCCTTCTCGTTGTTCTTGGGCAGGCGCATGTAGCGCTCGGTGTAGATCGAGTCGTAGTTGTGCCAGTCGGTGACCGAGCCGCCGGCGATGCCCATGCAGAAGGTCTTCGAGTGCGTCAGGGCGTAGCTGGTCATGAAGCCGCCGAAGCTCCAGCCGCCGATGCCGATGTGCGCGGCGTCGACCCACAGCTGCGACCTGAGCCAGGCCAGGCCGTCCTCGATGTCGGAGAGCTCGCTCTCGCCGAAGCGCTGGTAGCAGGCCGCCTCGGAGAGCTGTCCCTGTCCGCTGGCCGAGCGGTTGTCGCAGACCCAGACCACGATGCCGCGCGCGGCGAGCAGCTGCCCGAACATGCCCGCGCCGCCGCCCCAGGCGTTGCGCACCTGCGGGGCGTGCGGCCCGGCGTAGGTGTGCTGGTAGACCGGGTAGCGGCGCTTGCCGTCGAAGCCCAGCGGCTTGAGCACGATCGCGTCCATGCGTGAAGCCGTCGCGCGCCTTGACCTTCACCAGCTCGGGGCTCGCGAGCTCGTACTCGGCGAGCGCGGCGACCTGGTTCTCGTCGATCACGCGCAGCTCGCCGCCGTCGGCGCCGTGCAGGCGCACCTGCGGCGGCGTCCACAGGTCGCTCCAGGTGTCGGCGAAACGCTGGCAGTGCGGGCTGAAGACCGCGCTGTGCGTGCCGGGCTTCTGCGTCAGCCGCGCGAGGCCGCTGCCGTCGAGCTTGACGCGGTAGACCTGGCTCTCGATCGCGCTCGACTGCGTGCCGCTGAAGTAGACCAGGCCGGCCTGCTCGTCGACGCCGTTCAACGTGCGCGCCTCCCACTCGCCCTGCGTCACCGGGCCGACGAGCTGCCAGTCGGCCGAGTAGTGGTAGAGGTGCTTCCAGCCGCTGCGCTCGCTGAACCACAGGAAGCTGCCGTCGGAGAGGCGCCGCGGCGGCCCGTTTGGGTTGACCCAGGTCTTGGATTCCTCGCGCAGGAGCGTCACGGGCGTCGGTTCGCTGCTGCTCGCGCTGGCCAGCTCGAGCCAGCTCTGCTCGCGATCCTGGATCTGGAAGCCCACGCGCTCGTTGTCGAGCCAGTTGACGTCGACCACCAGCGGCTCGGAGAGCGCGTACTTCATCAGGTCGATCCAGTGCACCTCGGGACGCGCGGCCGAGACGATGCCCAGGCGCGCCTTGGGGTTCTCCTCGCCGGCGCGCGGATAGGGCCCGTTCTCGATCGCGGGCGTGCCGGGCACGTCGTCGACCAGCGTCCAGTTCGGCACGCCCTTCTCGTCCAGCTGCAGGAAGGCCAGCTCGTCGGAGTCCGGGCTCCACCAGTAGCTGCGGAAGTTCCCGCGGCCGTAGACCTCCTCCTGGTAGAGCCAGTCGAGCTTGCCGTTCAGGATCGTCGCGCTGCCGTCGCGCGTCAGGCGCCGTTCGGCGGGCGGGTCGATGTCGCAGACGTACAGGTCGTTGTCGCGCACGAAGGCGACGCGCTTGCCGTCGGGGCTGAAGCTGGGCTCCTCCTCGGCGGAATCGGGCGTGTTGGTCAGGCGCACGACCTTGTTCGGCTTGGCCAGCCAGACGTAGAGGTCCTTGCGGCTGGTGAACAGCAGCGCGCCGCGGTCGGCCGTCATGCGCGCGGGGTCGAGCTGCGCGAGCAGCGCGGCCTCGCCTTCCTTGACGCCCGTCGCGCCCACGATGGCGGCCTTGGCCGCGGCCGGATCGCCGAAGGTCTCCTCCGTGCCGGTTGCGGCCTCGACCCGCTTCCACTCGCCGCGTTTGGTCTTCGGGTCCGTGCGCAAGACGAGGAAGTGCTCGTCGTCCGTCCAGACGAAGCCGCGCAGCGGATGGCCGTTGAAGTCGACCGGCTTCTGCGGGTCGTAGAGGTCGTCGAGCGTGAGGCGCTTGCGGTCGCCGGGAGGCGGCGCGCTCGGGCCGCTCGCTCCCGGTCGCTTGTCGAGGGACTGGCAGGCGCCGAGACACAGGCACAGGACGAGGGTGTGGAGCTGCTTCATGGCCGGAGGGAGATGATCCACGCCCCGAGCCTGCTTGGCCAGGATCCTCCGGGGTTGCAGGCGCGCGCGCGGGCACGCACTCTAGCGCACCCGCATGAGCGACGAGAGCAGAGTCCGCCTGCGCTGCACCGTGCGCGGCTGCGGGCGCGAGCTCACGGCCGCGGGTGCGAGCGTCTCCTGCCTGGCCGGCCACAGCTTCGACCGCGCCAAGAGCGGCTACCTGAACCTGCTGCAGGTCCTCGACCGGCGCTCGAACCAGCCCGGCGACAGCACCGAGGTCGTCGCCGCGCGCCGGCGCTGGATGAAATCCGGCCGCTCGGCGCCGCTCGCGGAGGCGCTGCTCGAGGAAGCGCGGCGGCTCGAACTCGGCCCGCGCTCGCGCCTGCTCGACGTGGGCTGCGGCGAAGGCTCGTTCCTGGGCGAGCTGCAGGCCGCGAGCGGCTGCGAGGCCTGGGGCATCGACATCTCGCGCCCGGCGATCGACGCCGCGGCGCGGCGCTGGCCGGCGGCGCAGTGGGTCGTCTGCAACGCCGACTTGGGCCTGCCCTTCGCCGGGCAGAGCTTCGAGCTCGTGCTCTCGATCACCTCGCGCCGCAATGCGGCCGAGTTCGCGCGCGTGCTGGTGCCGGGCGGCGCCGTGCTCTTCGTGCTGCCCGCCGAGGACGACCAGCGCGAGCTGCGCGCGCTCTTGCACGGCGACGCCTACGAGATCGACAGGCTGCCGGGCCTCGAGGCGGAGATGAGCGGCGCGTTCGTGCTCGAGCGCGAATGGCGCCTCGCCTGGGTCAACCAGCTCGACCGCGAGGCCTTCGGCGATCTGCTCGCGACGGCCTACCGCGGCGCGCGCGACAGCCAGCGCGCGCGGCTCGAGCAGCGCGCGGCGCTCGAGGTGACCTCGAGCTACCGCCTGGCGCTCTTCCGCGCGCGGGTGAGCGCGTGAGCGAGCTGCGCAAGGGGCTCTCGCTGCTCGGCGTCGTGGCGCTGATCGTCGGCAACATGGTCGGCACGTCGATCTACACGCTGCCGGCGAACCTCGCGGCCGCCGCCGGGCCGCTCTCGATCGCGGCCTGGGTGCTGACCGGCCTCGGCTACTGGTTCGTGGCGCTGGTCTATGCGCGCATGGGCACGCTCTTTCCGCGCAGCGGCGGGCCGTACGTCTACGCGCGTGCGGCCTTCGGCGACTACGCCGGCTTCCTGGCGGTCTGGGCCTACTGGTTCAGCGCCACCGTGGGCAATGCGGCGATCGCGCTGGGCGTCACCGGCTACCTGAAGCAGCTCGTGCCGGGCGCGCTGGGCCTGCCGGGCATCGACTGCTGGCTGGCACTGGCGCTGCTGTGGGCGCTGACGCTGCTCAACGTGCTGGGCGTGAAGTGGGGCGCGCGCATCTCGATCGCGATCCTGTTCCTCAACGTGCTGCCGCTGCTCGCGATCACGCTCTGCTGCGCGCCGAGCATCGTGCCGGCGCACTTCGCGCCCTTCGCGCCCGCGGGCTGGAGCTCGCTGCCGGCCGCGGCGGCGCTGGTCGTGTGGGCCTACTCGGGCATCGAGTCGGCCGCCGTGCCGGCCGAGGAAGTCGTCGACCCGGGACGCACGATCCGGCGCGGCACGCTCTACGGCTACGCGCTCGGCACGCTGGTCTTCCTCGGCACGGCTGTCGTGATCACGGGCATCCTGCCGCGCGCGCAGCTCGCGCAATCCGAGGAGCCGATGGCGCTGATGGCACTGCAGGGCCTGGGCCAGGGCGGCGCGTGGGCCATCCGCTGCGCCGCGATCCTGGCCGGCATCGGCACGCTCAACGGCTGGATCCTGATGGCCGGGCGCATCCCGCTCTCGGCCGCCGCCGACGGGCTCTTCTTCCCCGCGCTGGCGCGCGTGCACGGCCGCTTCGCGACACCGGCGGTGGCGCTCGTCGTCGGTTCGCTGGTGGCCAGCGCGGCGCTGCTGGCGAACCTCTCGCAGGGCCTGCTCGAGACGTTCCGCTTCGTGGTCGAGCTGACCATCCTGACCTCGCTGGTCGCGCACCTTCTGGCCGCGGCGGCGCAATTCAGGCTGGCGCGCGGAGATCGACGCGCGCGACTCGTCGCGCTGTGCGCCTGCGCGGCAATCGTCTTCTTCATCGCCGGTTGCGGCGCCAGGGCGGCGCTCTGGAGCCTGGTCGTGCTGCTGGCCGGGACGCCGCTCTATCTCGTCTGGCGCAAGCGCGCGCGGCTCAGCGCCTAGCGATCTTCGAGAGCTCCAGCAGCCGCACGACGGGCTCGAGCTGCGCGAGCAGAGCGTCCGTGTCGCCCTTGCGCAGGATCGCGCCGTGGAAGCTGAGCTTGCGGTAGTCGGCCTGGGCCTTCTGGTCCGTGGTGTAGATGTAGAAGCGCACACCCGGGCTCGGTTGGGCGCGCGCGCGGATCGCCTGCAGCGCCTCGGCGCCGCTCGCACCGGGCATGTGGTAGTCGATCAGGCCCAGCTCGACCTTGCCGTCCTGCATGCGCTCGATGGCCTCGTCCACGGTCAGCGCCGTGCGCACCTCGTGGCCCTGCTGGCCCAGCACCTGACGCACGTTCTCGAGCTGCGTCTGGCTGTCGTCCACGTACAGGATGCAGGTCATGCCTGTCCCTCCCGCGCCGGGGCCTTCAGCGCCTGGCGCGGCGCCTCCAGCGCGCAGAACTTGCGCCGCAGCGTGATGCGCGTGCGCAGGCCGGGCTGCGATTCGAGTTCGACGTCGTAGCCGGCCTGCGCCAGCTCGGACTGCACCGCGCCCATGCCCACGCCGCGCCCGGAGTACTCGTCGGACACGCTCGCGGTGGACAGTCCGGCGACGAACACCAGGCGCCACTCCTCGCCCGCGACGACCGGATGGCCGAGCTGGCCTGGCTCGCGCCACCAGCGCCTGCAGGTCGAGACCCGCGCCGTCGTCCTCGACCGTGAAGCGCGGGCCGAGCTCCTCGAGCACGGCGCACAGGCGCACGCGGCCGACGGGCTCCTTGTGCTGCCGCTCGCGCTGCTCGGGCGTTTCGATGCCGTGCGAGATCGCGTTGCGCAAGAGGTGGGTCAGCGCAGCCGGCAGGCGCTGCGCCAGCGCGGGCGGGATCGGGACGTCGCGGCCCTCGATCTCGAGCACGGCGCGCTTGCCGAGCTTCTCGGCCCACAGCGGCACACGCTCGATGAAGGCCGAGCACAGCTCGCCGAAGGGCCGCGAGTGCAGCCGCTCGACGAGGTCGCGCACCGACCAGATCAGCGGGCCGGCACCGGACTGCGCCAGCCTCAGCGTCAGCTCGTCGAGCAGATGCACGTCGGAGCGCCGCACGGCCATCTGGTCCAGGATCGCCTCGCCGATGGGCGAGGCGCGCACGAACAGCTGCTGGGCCTTCTCCAGGGCGTCGCGCGCGTCGGTCAGCAGCGTACCCATGCGCTCCAGGCGCGGACCCGCAGAGCTGCGGCCCGCGCGCACCTCGGCACGCAGCTCGGCCAGCTGCTCCTCCAGCGCCGCGCAGGCCTGCTCGAGCCGCTCGATGTCGTACACGCGTGCCTCGCCCTTGAGCGTGTGCGCGTGGCGGAAGAGCAGCTCGATGTCCGCCGCGTCGAGCTCGGCGGGGCGCTCGCGCAGCAGCGCGGCGAGCTCGTCCAGGCGCTCGTGGCTGGAGCGCACGAAGTTGACGAAGACCTGCGCGCCGCCGGCCAGCAGCTTGCGCATGGCCTGCAGCTGGCGTTCGTGGGCGCTCTCGCGCTCGGCGTGCTGCCGCAGCAGGCGGTGCTTCTCGGTCTCGTCGCTGGCGATCAGGATCACGCGGTGGATGCGCTCCTCGAGCACGACCGTGCGGAACTGCAGCGCGAGGTGCACCTCGTCGCTCGCGCCGCGGCGCAGCACGACCTGGCGCGGGGCCAGCCCGTGCACCTCGTCCCAGGCCGCCAGCGGCTGCGTGAAGGCCACGGTCAGCCAGGCCTGGAAGGCCTCGGCCTCGATGTCGAACTCGTCCGCGCCGGGATAGAGCAGCTCGCGCAGCGCCACGCCCGCCAGCACCGGGCGGCCGAAGACCTCGTGCGCCTTGCGCGAAGCGTGGCCGGTGACGCAGCCGTCGGGACCGAAGGCCACGATCGCCTCGGCCATGCCGTCGAACAGGCGCGCCAGCTCCTGGTGGGCACCCTTGAGCGCCTCCTCGCGCTCGAAGATCGCGTCGGACATGTGGTTGAAGGCCTGGGCCAGCTGCTGGAACTCGTCGCCGCTGCGCACGACCACGTGCGTGCGCTCGCCGCGCTGCAGCTTGTGCGTGCCGCTGAGCAGGCGCTGCAGCGGCCGCAGCGCGCCGCGGCCCGTGGCCCAGAGCGAGAGCAGGCACAAGACCAGGCCGCCGGAGACCAGCGTCAGCATGGTCCAGTTGACGATCTCGCGGCCGTGCACGCGCACGCCGCGGCTGCGCGTGACGTGCAGCACGAGCGCCGGCTTGGCGTAGATGTCGTCGAGCAGGCCGTAGCCCGAGATGCAGTCCGGCCCCGACTCGGCCACGAAGCTCTGGGCGCCGCCCGCCAGCACCTCGCGCGCCTCGAGCTCCTCGCCCTCGATGGGCGTCTCGCTGGTCGGCGTGAAGCGCAGGTCGAGGAAGGTGAAGCCCTCCAGGCGCCGGATCCAGGCCGCGTCGAGCCGCTCGGCCGTGATCAGCCGGCCGGTCACCGGACCGTCCTTGCAGTCGGTCTTGTGGATCGGGCGCGAGCTGACGATGTAGGTGCGATCGCGCAGCGCCAGCAGGCCGGTGCAGGGTTCGCCCGGGCGCATCAGCCCGCGCGGCGTGAGGTGCGCCAGGAAGTCGCTGGCGCAGGGCTCGAGCGCCTTGCGCTCGGCGTTGAGCTGCGTGGCGAGCACGACCGTGCCGTCGTTGCGCTCGACGATGAACACGTCGGCGTGGATCTGGTCGGCCAGCGAGGAGAGCGTGACGTTCGAATCGAGGAAGGCCTTGTTGCCGTCCACCAGGAACTGCGCCAGGTCGTCCCACTCGGTCCAGTCGGAGAAGGAGTCGCAGTACTCCTGCATGCAGCGCTGCACGACCGTGCGCACGTCGGCGACCTTGCCCGAGGTCTCCTCGTGCTCGGCCAGCGCCAGCTCGCGCATCACCACGCCGTCGATGACCCAGAGCGTGGCGCCGACGAGCGCCGCGATCGCCAGGACCACGAAGGCCAGCGTCTTGCTGCGCAGGCTCATGCGCGGCGCGCGAGGGTGAGGGAGTGGGGGCGCATCCGTCGCGGGGATCGACCCCACGGGGCCGGCCTCTTGAGAGGTACGTGTCCTTCGCAGCCGGAAACTCCTTCCGGGCAGCCTGTGCGCGGCGGGAGCCGTCCTCTATCCTCTGCGCTCCACCGGAGGCTACCTTGATACACCTACTCGTCCTGGCCCTGGCGCAGAGCGCCGACACGCATCCCTTCTCCGTCCACGACATGCTGGCGATGGAGCGGCTCTCCGGATGGGAGGTCTCGCCCGACGGCCGCTCGCTGCTCTTCGAACAGCGCACGACCGACCTCGACGCGAACCGCGGCCGGCTCGACCTGTGGCTGGTCGGCGCCGACGGCAACGGGCTGCGGCGCCTGACGACGAACGAGGCCAACGACTCGAGCCCGCGCTGGCTGCCCGACGGCCGCTCGTTCGTGTTCCTCTCGACGCGCAGCGGCTCGTCGCAGGTCTGGCGCATGTCGCTCGACGGCGGCGAGGCGACGCAGGTCACGAACCTCCCGCTCGACGTCGACAACCTGAAGGTCTTCCCCGACGGCAAGCACCTCATGCTCGGCTTCGCGGTCAAGCCCGACGCGCCGGCGGGCAAGGAACTGGTCGAGACGGCTGCGAGCGACGAGCTCTCCGCGAAGAGCAAGGTCAAGGCGCAGATCTACGACACCTGCTCTTCCGCCACTGGGACAGCTGGGACGACGGCAAGCGCAACCACCTCTTCGTCTGGGACGATCGGCAGCGCCGCGCCGCGCGACCTGATGCCGGGCATGGACGCCGACTCGCCGCCCAAGCCGTTCGGCGGCACGGAGGAGATCGACGATCTCGCCCGACGGCAAGAACGTCGTCTTCACCGCGCGCGTGCACGCGGCCGCGAGGCGGCCTGGACGACCAACCTGAACTTGTCCTGGTCTCCCGCCGACGGCTCGCCGCCCGCGCTGAACCTGACCGCCGACAACAAGGCCCAGGACACCAGCCCGAGCTTCTCGCCCGACGGCAAGAGGCTCGCCTGGCTCGCGCATGGTGCGCCCGGGCTACGAGTCCGATCGCCAGCGCATCGCGCTGATGGACGTCGGGCCGCAGAAGGGCTCGCCCAGCGCGTTCTGACCGAGGCCTGGGATCGCGTCCGGGCGAGATCGTCTGGTCCAGGGACGGCAAGACGATCTTCGCCACCGCCGACAACCTCGGGCAGCACTCGCTCTTCGCGATCGACGTCGCGACCGGCAACGGCGCAGCACGCTCGTCGAGCAGGGCACGACCTCGGGCCCGGCGGCAATCGCCGGCGGGCGCGTCCTGTTCGGGCTCGACACGCTCGACGCGCCGCTCGAGCTCTTCAGCGTCGCGGCCGCGGCGGCGCGACGACGCAGCTCACGCACGTCGAACGACGCGCCGCGATCGCGAAGACACGCGCGCGGCGAGCTTCGAGCAGTTCACGCTTCAAGGGCGCGAACGGCGACACGGTCTACGGCTACGTCGTGCAAGCCGGCCGACTTCGACGCCGGCGAAGAAGTACCCGGTCGCGTTCCTCATCCACGGCGGCCCGCAGGGCTCGCTTCGGCAACCACTTCCACTACCGCTGGAACCCGCAGGTCTACGCCGGCGCACGGCTACGCCGCGGTGATGATCGACTTCCACGGCTCGACCGGCTACGGCCAGGCCTTCACCGACGCGATCAGCGGCGACTGGGGCGGCACGCCGCTCGAGGACCTGATGAAGGGCCTCGACGCGGCGCTCGCGAAGTACCCGCTGGCTCGACGGCGACCGCGCTGGCCGCGCTCGGCGCGTCGTACGGCGGCTACATGATCAACTGGATCGACGGGCCAGACCGACCGCTTCAAGTGCCTCGTCTGCCACGACGGCAACCTCGACGAGCGCATGGCCTACTTCGACACCGAGGAGCTGTGGTTCCCCGAGTGGGAGCACGGCGGCACGCCGTGGGAGCAACCCCGAGGGCTACGCGAAGCACAACCCGGTCGACCTCGTGAAGAACTGGAAGACGCCGATGCTCGTCATCCACGGCGGCAAGGACTTCCGCGTCGTCGACACGCAGGGCATGCGCACGTTCACCGCGCTGCAGCGCAAGGGCATCCCGTCGACGCTTCCTGTACTTCCCCGACGAGAACCACTGGGTGCTGAAGCCGCAGAACTCGATCCTCTGGCACGAGACGGTGCTCGGCTGGCTCGACCAGTGGACCAAGGCCGGGGCTTCTGGCGGGGGCAAGTCGACGCCGGGGCGCTAGGGTTTCGCGCCCTCGAACATCTCGGCCACGGGCACGATCTGGATCGCGCCCGCGCTGATCTTGAGCGGGTACTTGGCGATCTCGGCGTCCTCGGCCAGCACGTGCGGGCTCTTCTCGATGCCCGCGCCGTACTGGATCGGGCTCGGCTCGCCGGAGGCCAGCGCCGCCGCGATGCCCTTGGCGTCGCTGGTCACGATCGCGATCACCGCGTCGTCGAGCTTCATGTACTGGCGGATCGCGGCGTTGCACTCCTCGAGCGTGATCTCGTCCATCATCTTGCGCAGCGTCGCGAGGTGGTTCTTGCAGCCGAAGTAGCGGTCGTCGATGGCGTAGCCCAGGCGCTCGGCCGGCGATTCGGCGAAGTGCAGCGAGTAGCCCTTGAGGAAGCGCTTGGTGAACTCGAACTGCTCCTTCGTCAGGCCGTTCGCCACCAGCTTCTCGGTCTCGCGCAGCGCCGCGCGCAGCGAGAAGAGCGTCTTCTCGGTCGGCACGGTGCGCACCCAGAGCTCGAACAGCTGCGAGCGCCGGCCGACGCCGGTCGGCGGCTTCGAGCGCCGCCCGCCGTTCGGATAGGCCTCGACGTAGGAGTAGTCGCCGTAGTTGATGCCGCGCTCCTCGCGGATCACGTTGTAGAGGTGGCTCGAGCTGTTGCGGTGCTCGCCCAGCCAGGAGTTGGCGATCCAGAGCGCGTAGAACTCGCGCGAGCCGCGGTGCAGGTCGATCGGCGCGCCGACCGAGATCGAGCTGCCGGTCGCGCTGGGGTTGTCGACCAGCACGACCTGGTGGCCCTCGATGCGGCCGGGCACCGAGAGCGGCGTGGGCGCGGGCTTGCCGGCGCCGAGCTGGCCCAGGTCGCGCGCCAGGTGCTCGGGCATGTCGGGCGGGAACGAGCCCGAGAGGCCGATCACGACGTTGTCGCGCGTCCAGTGCGAGGACCAGAAGGCGCGCACGTCGTCGACGGTCAGCGCCTTGAGCGACTGCACGCGTGCCCGAGTCGATGTGCGCGTAGGGCGTGCCGGCGAAGATGCGCTCGTACAGCGCGGCCTTGCCGAGCTCCTCGCCCGAGGCGAAGCGCAGCTGGTTCTCGATGCCCGAGACCATGGCGTCGCGCACGCGCTCGAAGTCCTCCTGCTTGAAGGCCGGCTGGCAGATCGCCTCGACCAGCAGGCGGTAGTAGGCCGCGAGGTGGTCCTTGTGCACGCGGCCGGAGACGACCGTCATCTCGCGGTCGACCGAGACGCCGTAGCTCGCGGCCATCGGGTAGAGCTGCTGCAGGATCTGGTCGTAGGCGTTGGTCTTCGTCGCGCCTTCGCTGACCAGGTCGCCGACGAGGTTCGCCAGGCCTTCCTTGCCGGGCGGGTCGTCCTGGCTGCCGCACTGCACCCAGATCTTGAACGAGACCGTCGGCTCGGCGGGCACCGGCAGCAGGACCGGCGGCTGCGTGACGCGCTCCTGCGCGAGGTTCATGGCCGGCAGCGACGGATCCGACCAGGCCGCGTGCACGGCGCCCGGGATCTCCTGGCCCTTGGTGTGCAGGATCGCGACCGTGCAGTTCGTGGGCACGAGCCACTTCGACGCGGCGGCGCGGATGTCCTCGGGCGTGACCTGCGCCAGCGTGCTGAAGTACTCGTCCACGCAGCTCGTATCGCCGGTCCAGCAGACGTAGCGCGCCAGCGACTGGCACACGTCGTCGGGTGTCGAGAGGTCCGAGAGGAAGCTGTAGCGGATGTTCGAGCGCACCGCGTCGAGGCGCGCGGCCGAGACGGGCTCGGACTGCAGCGTCTTGAGCGTGCTCCACAGCTCGTCCTCGACCGCGGCGACGTCCTTCGGCTCCTTGACCTGCGCGAAGACGCTCCACAGGCCCGGATCGCGGTTGGGTTCGAAGCCCGCGCCGAGCATCTCCAGGCGCTGCTCGTCGAGCACGAGCTTCTTGTACAGCGGCGAGGTCTCGCCGAAGGCGAGCTCGCCCGCCAGGCGTGCGGCCACGGCCGTGCGGTCGCCGGGCGTGAAGGCCGCGCCCTTGAAGTTGAGCGTCAGCAGCGGGAGCGTCTGCCCGTCGAAGGGCACGTCGATGCGGCGCTGCGCGGTCTGCGGCGGCTCGACCGGCACCTTGGGCGCCTGGTAGCCGCCCTTCCAGCCGCCGTACTGCTTCGTGATCTCGGCCAGCGTCGCCTTGCTGTCGATGTCGCCGACGACGAGCAGCACCACGTTCTCGGGCCGGTAGAAGCGCTGGAAGAAGGTCCTCGAGTAGTCGTAGCGCTCGGGCATCGCCTTGATGTCCGCTTCGAAGCCGATCGTGGTGTGCTTGTAGGTGTGCGCGTCGAAGGCCGCGGCGCGCGTCGCTTCCTCGAGCACCTCGAAGGGGCTCGAGCGGCCCTTGCGGTACTCGCCGTAGACCGCACCCGACTCGGTCTTGAACTGCTGCGGGTCGTACTTGAGGTTCTGGAAGCGGTCGGCCTCGATCTCGATCACCTTGGGCAGGTCGCTCTTCGAGATCGAGAGGTGGTAGCAGGTCAGGTCGTCGCTGGTGAACGCGTTCGCGTCGGCGCCCATGCCGTTGACGATGCTGTCGTACACCGGGCCCGGGTTCTTCTCCGTGCCGCGGAACATCATGTGCTCGAAGAAGTGCGCGAAGCCCGTCACGCCCGGCTCGACCTCGTCGCGCGATCCGGTGCGCACCACCGACCAGTAGGACACGAGGCCGTCGGCGGGCATCGGCACGAGCAGCACCTTCAGCCCGTTCGGGAGCGTGTGGCGCTCGACCGTGTACGGGAAGACGGCCTTGACCGTGGTCGTGGCCGTCGTCTCT
Source organism: uncultured Planctomycetota bacterium (assembly GCA_963829015.1). Classification (GTDB taxonomy): domain Bacteria; phylum Planctomycetota; class UBA1135; order UBA1135; genus JADJLZ01. The sequence continues at coordinate 383,152 of CAWHGR010000007.1, forward strand.
GTCGGCTTGCCGCCGACGAGGCTGGGAGACTGCACGCTCGTGCTGGAGCAGCCAAGGGCAGGAACGAGAAGGAGGGCGGTGATGAGGGGGCGCATGGCGCAGAGGATAGCGCCCCGCGCCAATTCAGGCGAGGCGTCGTGCCAGCGCTGCCACCAGCCGCTCGCAGGCGGGCGGATGCTGGCGCAGGAAGAGCGAGGGCTCGACCAGCTCGAGTTCCATCACGCGCGGCCGCCCGTCCACGCCGCGCGCGACGTCGACGCGCGCGTAGAGCAGGTTCGCCGGGGCGTGCGCGAGCGCCTGCTCGGCCAGCGCGCGCTCGTCCTTCTCGATCGGCAGCGCCTCCGAGACGTCTTCGTGCCCGTCCGCGAAGCGCGGCGACTTGCGCACCGCGTGCGTGAGCTCGCCGTCGATCCAGACCAGCGCGCGCTCGCCGTGGCCCTCGACCGATTCGAGGTACGGCTGCACCAGCGCGTCGCCGCGCGCGAGCAGCGCGTCGAGGTGCTGCTGCGCGTGCGCGTGCTCGTGCGCCTCGAAGCGCCGCGCGCCGAAGGAGCTCGCCGCGACCGCGGGCTTGACCATCAGCCGCTGCCAGCCGCGCTCGCGCGCCAGCGCCGCCAGCGAACACGCGCGCGCCCGCTCGACCAGCGCCGTCTCGACCGTCGCGACCCCGCGCGCGCCGAGCTCGAGCAGGTAGCGCTTGTGCACGTTCGCGCGCACGACCGCGAGCGGATTCCAGAGCGGCGCCGCGCGCTCGGCGCGCTCGGCCCAGGCGAGGAAGCGCGGCAGCTCGTGGATGTAGTCCCAGGTCGAGCGGATCACCGTCGGCACGCGCGCGTCCCAGTCCTCCTGCGGATCGTTCCAGGCCGCCATGCGCGCCTGCGATCCCGCGCCGGGCGAGCGCCGCGAGCAGGATCGCCTCGTCGTGGTCCGCCTCGGGCAGCGGCGTGCAGGTCGCGATGCGCAGGTTCACGATTCGAGCGTACCATGGCCCGCGCATGAGGCGCATTGCGTACGTGCTGCTCGCCTTGATCTGGGTCGCCGGGATCTGGATCTGGTTCCATCGCACGCCCGACGCGCCGCTGCCGAAGCCCGTCGAGCCAGGCGTGCCTGCGGTTGAACCTGCGCCCGCGGTGGTCGCAAAGCTCGATGCGCCCGCGCCTCCGCGCAGGCCTCCGACCGCGCGCCACCGGCAGCAGGTTCGTGGCGCCTCGCTCGACGAGCCCGTGACCGTGTTGCACGTGCGGTCGTCGGTCGGTTTGCCGCTGATCGAGGTCGAGGGCAGTGTGCCCGGAGGCGAGTGGGAGCGTGCGGGCGTGCTGGGCGACACGCTCGAGCTGGAACCCGGGTTCTCCAGCTTCCTGCTGCGCGCGGCCGGCCATCTGCCGCTCGAAGTCCGGCACGAGATGCGCGAAGTCGTGCTCGAACCCGATGCGCTGCTGACTCTCGAAGCGCCGCACATCCGCAGCTGGGCGCAGGACGTCCGCACGCTGCGCGACCCGGACTGGGTCATCGGCGGGGCGGAGTGGTCGCGTGCCGACGCGGCGCGGCGCTCGGGCGCGCTGGCGGAATTCCCCGACGCCGACCACCTGCTCTTCGCTTTCTCGCCCTCCGTGATCGCGAGCGAATTCCCTGGCGACGCGGACCTGTCCTTCGCACGCGCGGACGGCAGCCAGGTCCGCTTGCGCGTGCACGCGACGAGCGGCCTGCGTGCGACGTGGCGCGTTCCGCCGGCGGATCTCGCCAACTGCGCGCCGCTCGACGTGCGCATCGAGGGAACGAGCCCGGACTCGAGCTGGACGCATCTGCGCCTGCAACGCCTCGATCCCGCGTCCTCCGCTCCCCAGCGCGAGGACTATGCCTGGGGCAGCGTGGAGATCGCGCGCGGCGAGGCGCCGTCCTTCGCGGATCCGCTGCACGGCCGGCCGAAGGATGCGCACCTGGATGCAGTCGCGCTCGGCGCGCGTTTCCTGCTCTGCGGCCAGGACGCCGACGAGCACTACGGCAGCATCGATTTCGTCCACGACGGCACCGCGCGCACGCTCGTGTTGCAGGCGCCGGTCGTGCTGCGCGGGATGGCCGTGGACGCGCTGGATTCCAAGCCGATCCTCCAGACGCAGGTCCGCGTCGGCCCCGAGGATTCGAGCGAGGCTCGGGAGTGGATCGCCGAAGACATCGACTTCGGCGGCGAGGATGGGCGCTTCGAGATCCGGCTGCCGCAGGACTGGGCGCGAGCCCGCAGCGCCGCCGTCGAGGCGCCCGAGAAGCTCGTGCTCGAACTGTGTGCGGCTGGTCATCGCTCGCGACGCGTCGCGATCGAGCGCAACGGCCGGCGCGAGATCGATGTCGGAGCGCTGGTGCTGGAGCGCAACGGCAACCCGATCGTGATCGCCGACGGCGGCAACCAGCCGCAGCTCGCCGTCGAGGCCGAGGGCCTGAGCTTCGCGGACCGGCCCGAGGAGCAGTGGGGCGTCGCGCACGCGTTCTACGTGCCCGATGACCAGCGCGAGATCGAACTGGCCATCGCGGATGGGGCGGATCTGGCCGAACCGCTCGTGCGCTGCCGTGATCTCGTGCTGGGCGAGGCCACAGCGCGGGCGTTCACCCGCAAGCTCGGTGAGAAGCTGCTGATCACGCTCGACGGCGAGGCGCTCGCGCTGAGTCTCGGCCCCGAGGGCAAGTACCACATGCTCCCGCGCAGCGCGCGGCGCGTGTCGGTCGAGTGCGCGGAGCTGCCGAAGGATGGCGGCACGTGGACGCTCGGCTGGCGGGGTGGAGGGACGTGGGCCGGGTTCCGGCGTGTGAGCGCGAAGGGTGCGGTCACGGATGCAGTGGTCTTGCCCGAGATGGCGACGGAGCTGTGGTGGTCCGCGGGCGAGGCGCCGCCGGAGCTGTGCAAGCGACCGGGCAGTACGCTGGTGCTCACGCAGGGGGCCCAGTCGCTGGTGCTACGCTGAGCTCGTGCAACGCAAGCTCGCCCTGCTTGGCCTGACGCTCGTCGCTGTCGCGTTGGGACTTTGGTTCGCGCTCACGTACGGAACGAACGCACCGACGCGCGTCGTGGAGCATCGATCGGACCCGGTCGAGGCGCAGGAGCGTTCGAGCGTGGCCGCCGAGCAGGGCAATTCGGCTCGTGCGAGCGAATCGCCGGCGGCGCCGGGAGAGTCGACGCGGCTGCGAGTGCGTTCCTCGGCCGGGATCCCGCTCGCGTTCGCCGAGATCGAACACGACGGCGTGTGGGAGCGTGTCGCTCTCGATGGAGGCGCCTGCGACGCGCGCGCGCTGCGTCTGCCCGCGCGGCTGCGCGCTCCCGGGCACGTCGCGCGGCGAGTGGAGTCGGGCGAGGCCGAGGTGCTGCTCGAGCCGGACGCGCTCTTCGTGATCGAGGCCAAGCAGCTGCGCTCGTGTCTCGCCGAGGTCCAGATCGAGGAGGATGCCTGCGCAAGGCTGGAGGACTGGCGCGCAGCTCGTGAACACGCGGTCGCGGCGGGCTGGGTCTCGGACGTGGCCTACGGCATCGCCGTCGCCGTCGATCGCCTCGAGCCGCTTCCGCGCAGCCTCTCCTTCGTGGTGGTGCGCGCGGACCGGTTGCGCTTCTACCTCGAGTTCGAGGTCCGGCCGGGCGCGCGGGCCACCTGGGAGCTGCCCTGCGGAGACCAGCGGGCGTGCAGCGGGCTCGATGTGCGCGTCGAGCGGCTTCCGGGCGCGCGCAATCGTGTTCAAGTCGAGCTCTACTGCCGCGCTCCGCCGGGGACGTCCAGCGCCGACGACGTGCCCTGGGGAAGCGGTGAGCTTCTCGACGGCCGAGCTCGATGAACGGCTCGTGCTCGGGGAGAACGAGGACATCGCGCACTTCGCGCAGGCCCTCGTCGGTCGAGCGCACGTCGTCGGTGCTCTCGACCTGTCGACCCACGCCTACGGTCGCACCAGCTTCGTGCACGATGGGCGTCCGCAGTCGATCGAGATGCGCGCGGCGCTCGAGATCCGCGGACGTGTCGTCGAGGAGCAGAGCCGCAAACCGCTGCGACGGGTGTACCTCTTGTTCGAGGGCCTCGGGAGTCCGGGCTGGCTGCTCGAAGCACAGCAGCTCGAGCTGGACGCGCAGGGAGGGTTCTCTTTGCGAGCGCCTGGCCGCGTTCCCGTGGACGAGTCCATGCAGCTCGATCCCCCCGAGCGCTGGACGCTGAGCGCGGAGCAACCCGGATACGATGCGCGCCAGTTCCTGAGCTTCGAGCGCGGCGGCGCGCCGATCCTCGACGTGGGCGAGATCACGCTCGTGCGCCACAAGAATCCGATCGCACTCGCAGCAGGACACGGCCTGAAGGTGGCCGAGCTCGACGGCCAGGGCGTGGTGTTCGCCGACAAGCCCGCGGAACTGTGGAAGACCATCGCCGGCGTCGCGCTCGAGGATGGCCGGCTGGAGATCGAGTTCTCCTCGAGCCCGGTCCCGAGCGCAACTCCGCACGGCACGCGCGTGAACCTGCTCGACGGGGAAGAGCAGTACGTCCCCTTCGACCGACCTCTGGGCACGATTCTCTTCGTGAGCGTCGTCGACGACGTGCGCTCGTTTCGATTGGAGTCCGACGGGCTGTACCATCTCCTGCCCGAGGACTCGCTCGAGCTCACGCTGCGCACGGAGACCACGGCTCCGGAGGACAAGCCGTGGCGGATCGGATGGAGCTGGGACGGCGCCTGGATCGAGGTCGGTCAGCTCGCGCCACGCGAGCCCGGCACCGAGGCCAAGGCGCGCATCACCGTTCCGCACGGCGCGCAGCAGCTGTGGTGGTCTTCGAGCGGGATTCCACCCGAGCTGCACGGCGATCCCGGCGGCTTCCAGGCGATCACGGGGTCGTCGATGAAGGTCGTGCTCCGCTGAGCGCGATCCACTATCCTCTTCGCGTCCGATGCGCGTCCTCTTCGTCTACCCGAACCTCTACACGCAGATGGGGTTCAACCACGGGCTCGCCTCGCTCTCCGCGGTGCTGAAGCGCGCGGGGCACGAGACGCGGCTCGTCAACCTGAACGAGAACCTGCCGCCGACGCCGTCGAACGAGGACGTGCTGGCGCGAGATCCGCGAGTTCAAGCCGGGGCTGCGTCGGCTTCTCGTGCTTGACGCAGCAGTACCGCGCGGGGCTCGAGCTCGCCGAGTGGCTGCGCGCGCGTGCGGCGGAGGAGGGCTTCGAGCTCCCGCCGCTCGCGGTGGGCGGGATCCATCCGACGATGACGCCCGAGGAAGTGATGGCCGACGGCGTGTGGGATCACGTCGGCGTCGGCGAGTGCGAGGACGCGCTGGTCGATCTCGTCGCGCGGCTCGAGCGCGGCGAACGGCCGAGCGACGTGCGCAACTTCATCTCGTGGAAGGAGGGAGCGCGGCCGAGCAGCCGCTGCTCGCGGCACGCACACGAGCGCAGCACTGGGTGCACAACCCCGTGGGCGAGTTCCCCGACTTCGCCGCGCTGCCGATGCCCGACTACGAGCTCTTCGACGTGCAGCGCATCACGGACCAGAAGCAGGGCTGGTTCGGGCTGATGAGCTCGCGCGGTTGCCCGTACCGCTGCACGTATTGCCTCAACCACAAGATCGTCGACCGCTACAAGGAGGAGCTCGGCCGCAACGTCAAGGGCATCGGCTTCTTCCGCTTCCGCAGCGCGGAGTCGATGCTCGAGGAGATCCGCTGGGTGCTCGGGCGCTACAAGGAGATCGGCACGTTCATCCTCGACGACGATCTATTCACGCAGAACGTGCCGCACGCGCTGGCATTCTGCGAAGCGTACGAGAAGGCGGGCATCGGGCTGCCGTTCGTCGTGAACAGCCACGTGAAGCAGCTCGACGACCGCGTCGCGGAAGCGCTCGCGCGCGCGGGCTGCCGCATCCTGAAACTCGGCATCGAGTCGGGCTCGCCGCGCGTGCGGCGCGACGTGCTCAAGCGTCACATGACGCAGAGCGACATCTTCGAGACGGTCGCGAGCGCGGAGCGGCACAAGCTGCACAGCTCGGGCTTCGTGATGGTCGGATTGCCGACCGAGACGCACGAGGAGCGTTGGGAGACGGTCGATCTGCTGGCGAAGACGCGCATCGGCCGCTTCCGCACGTCGTTCTTCTATCCGTTCCCCGGCACCGACGGCTGGCGGCTCGCGGTCGAGGCGGGACAGTACGTGCCCGGCAGCGAACAAGGCCTCTCCGACTTCACCGACCGTTCGTGCATGGACTTCGGTGCGGAGGAGAACTTGTTCCTCGAGAAGCTCGGCGCGTGCATGCCCTGGTTCGTGAACGAGCGCATGGATCGCTTCGCACCGTCGCCGGCTTCCGCGCGCTGGCGACCGCTCGTCGAGGAGCTGCTCGCACTCGATCGCGCCGGCTGGGAGCGCTTCAAGCCGCGCGTGCGCGAGCTCGACCGCGAGCTCTCGGCCGCGGCGGCGCGCGCGGGCGAGCTGCACTACTCGATCCGCTACAACGCCTTCATGGGCGTGCGCTCGGACTGGTACCTCGCCGAGGTCTCCGGCAGCGAGTGGGCGACGGCCGCGGCGGCGCCCGTGCGCGAGCTGCGCGAGGCGGCGCTCGCGGCGGCGGCCTCCGAGGTATGCTGAGCGGATGAGCGCGCGCGTCCGCGTCCCCGAGTTCGGCAAGCTGCGCGTCGCGGTCGCGGGCGACCTGATCGCGGACCGCTACCTCTACGCCAGCCCGCGCAAGCTCTCGCGCGAGGCGCCGGTGCTGGTGCTGCGCCACGAGCGCGAGACGCTCGGTCTCGGCGGCGCGGCGAACGTCGCGCGCAACCTGCGCGTGCTGGGGGCGAAGACCGAGCTCTTCGGTCTCGCCGGACGCGACGCGAGCGGGCGCGAGCTCGTGGCGCGGCTCGACGAGGAAAAGATCGGCCACGAGGGCGTGCTGAGCCTGTCCGGCTGGGTCACGCCGACGAAGACGCGCGTGTTGGCGTCCGAGCCGCGCCGCAGCGCGCAGCAGGTGCTGCGCATCGACCGCGAGCCGTCGCAGCCGGCACCGGCCGGGAAGCGCGCCGAGATCGCGCGGCGATTGCGCGCGCGTGGCGACGAGTTCGACGCGCTGGTGGTGAGCGACTACGAGTACGGCCTCGTGGGCGAGGAGCTCGGCGCGCTCGCGCGCGAGTGGGCCGCCGCCGGCCGCACGGTCGTGCTCGACCCGCGCCGCGAGCTCGAGTCCTTCCGCGGCATCAGCGCGCTGACGCCCAACGTGGGCGAGCTCGCGCGCTTCACGGGCGCCGATCCGGCGCGGCTCGACGATCCCGCGGCGCTCGCGCGCGCGGCGCGCGAGCTGCTCGGGTCCAGCGCCGTGCGCTGGCTGCTCGTCACGCGCGGAAATCTCGGCATGGCGCTCTTCGGCGAGGGGATTTCTGCCGCGGGGCTGTTCGTCGTGGCTTCGGGCAGCGACGAGGTGACCGACGTCTGCGGCGCGGGCGACACGTCGGCTGCGGTCTTCGCCCTGGCGCTCGCATCCGGCTCGGGTGCAGCCGAAGCGATGCTGCTCGCGAACGCCGCCGCGGGCGTCGTCGTGCTCGAGCACGGCGCCGCGGCCTGCACGCGCGCAGAGCTCGAGCGCGCGCTCGGCGGGTCTCCGCGAGCGAGGACGAAGAGCCGGTGAGCGCGACGCTCGAGAAGGGCAGGATCCTCTGGCCGCGCGCCGAGCTCGCGCGCGTGCTCGCGCGCCTGCGCAAGAAGGGCATCGTCGACCGCATCGTGCTCGCGAACGGGTGCTTCGACCTATTGCACGCGGGCCACGTGCGCTACCTCGAGGCCGCCGCGGCCTACGGGCAGATCCTCGTCGTCGCGCTCAACAGCGACGCTTCGGCGCGCAAGCTGAAGGGCAGCGGTCGTCCGCTGCTGCCGCTCGCCGAGCGCGCCGAGATCCTGGGCGCGTTGCGCTGCGTCGACGCGGTGACGAGCTTCAGCGAGCCGACGCTCGAGCGCACGCTGCGCCTGTTGCGACCCGACGTGCATGCCAAGGGCACGGACTACACGGCGAAGACCGTCCCCGAGCGCGCGGTCGACGCCGAGCTCGGGCATCGAGATCGCGATCTGCGGCGACGCGAAGCGCAGCTCCTCGAGCGCGCTGCTCGAGCGCGCCGCGCGCGGGGGCCGGGCGCGGTGAAGGCCGCGGGCCTGTTCCTGCTTGGCCTCCTGATCGGCGCCTGGGGCTCGCTGTGCGGCATCGGCGGCGGGATCTTCGCCGTGCCGGTCTTCCACTATCTCTACGGGATCCCGCTGCAGGCGGCGGTGGCGAACTCGCTCGTGCTCGTGGCGGTGATGACGACCGGCGGGACGCTGGTAGAACTCGCGCAGCCCGGCAACGCGCTGCGCTGGGACGTCGTCGGCGTGCTCGTCGCCACGAGCTGGATCGGCACGCAGCTCGGCTTTCGCGTCGCGCAGCGCCTCGAGGTGCGCACGCTCAAGATCGTCTTCTGCGTCCTGCTCGTGGCCGTCGCGGCGGAGATCCTGCTCAGCTCGCAGGACCGCAGCGCGCGCGCCGGCATGCCGCTCGAGTGGCACGCGAGCCTCGTCGCACTGGTCGCGACGACGGGCCTCGCCGCGGGCTTCCTCGCGCCGCTGCTGGGCATCGGCGGCGGATTGGTCGCGGTGCCCGCGCTGCTCTTCGCATTGCCGTCGATCGGCTATCTCGGCGCGCGCGCCTGCAGCACGGCGATGTCGGCCTGCAACGGCTGGCAGTCGGTCTGGCTCTACCGCAAGCGCGACGGGTTGCAGCTGGCGACCGCAACCACGGCTTCGGCGGGCGCGCTCGTGGGCTCGTGGATCGGCGTGCGCGTCGCGCATGTGCCGGGCATCACCTTCTACGCCGAGCTGATCGTGGCGTTGACGCTGCTGCTCGTCGCGATGCGCTTCGCCTGGGATCTGCGCGCGCCCGTCAAGGCGTCCAGGTGATCGCGTAGCCGTCGGTGAAGTTGAGCCTCACGCTCGTGCACCAGACCGCCGGATCGCGGTAGATCGCTTGGTAGTAGCGCGTCGCTCCGGTCACCGGGATCAAGCCGAGGATTGAGATCGGCGAGGAACCGGGGCCGGGAATGCTGGCCGTCCCCGTGGGTGCGGGCTGCGTCGACAGTCGTCTGGAAGTTCCAGCCAGGCAGAGTCGACCGTCGCCGTTCAGATTGCCGTAGGTGAAACCGGTGGACTGCAGGAAGGTCACCATCGTCGGCGTGCGCATCGAACTTGCCGTGAGCACCAGCGAGTCGCTCGAGACGCTGGGCGTGCCGCTGCCCACGAGTTCGGCCTGCTGGCCCTGGGAGTTCATGCAACCCGTCCAGCCGCCGTAGCTGATCACGGGGTCGTAGTAGAAGCTGGGCTGATTGGCGCAAGGACAGCCGTTGGCGCAAAACGAATGACCGGCCTCGAGCCGGATCTCGACCCTGTCCACCCAGGCACCCAGGAAGTCGTTCCAGAAGGAGTCGACCGTGTCGAACTTGAAGCGGACCAGGATCGACTGCCCGAGGTAGGGGGTCAGGTCGACGTTGCGCGGCTCCCAATCTTCCGGCGTCGGAATGTCCAGATCGCAGCGGTGCGCGAGGACCGTCCAGCTCGTGCCGCCGTTCAGGGAGATCTCGATGTCGAACGTGTCCCAGTCGCTGTTGAAGCAGTTCTCGGTCTGGTGCCGCGTCCAGCAGCGCAAGCTGGCCACGGAGCCCGTGGCCGGCAGCGTGATCGGCGTGAGCAGCGTCAGCTCTCCACTGTTCGTGGCGCCCGTGTCGAAGTTGCACGCACCGGCGATGCCGTAGTAGACGCCGTGCGTGCCCTCCGGGAATGGCGCGACCAGCGCGCCACAGGAGTCAGCGGTGTCGACCAGATGCCACAGGCCGGTCGTACTCCAGTTCGCGAGGCCGCTCTCGAAGCCGTCGGAGAAGAGCACGGTCTGGGCGGAGCCGGGAACAGCGAGCACAAACGCCAGCGCGATCGCAGGCGGGAGCAGAGAACGCATGTGAGCCCTCCTTGGGAAGCCAGGCCGCACGCTATTCTGCCGTCGATGAGGCACTCGTTGCTAGGCTTTCTGGTCTGCTTCCTGCTGCCGGCGTGCACGCTTCGCGGACCCGTGGGTCCGCAGCCACTGCCGCCGTTGCCCACGCCGCGCCAGCTCGAGTGGCAGGCGCTCGAGCGCTGTGCGTTCGCGCACTTCGGCGTCGACACGTTCACCGACGCGGAGTGGGGGACCGGGACGGAGCCCGAATCGGTCTTCAATCCGACCGACTTCGACGCGCGGCAGTGGGTTCGCGCGCTCAAGGACTCGGGCTTCCGCGGGCTGATCCTCACCGCGAAACACCACGACGGCTTCTGCCTCTGGCCCTCGAAGTTCACGGAGCACAGCGTGGCGCAGAGCCCGTGGAAGAACGGCAAGGGCGACGTGGTGCGCGAGGTCTCCGATGCCTGTCGCGAGCTGGGCCTGAAGTTTGGCGTGTATCTCTCTCCCTGGGATCGCCACGAGCCGAGCTACGGCGATTCGGCGCGCTACAACCAGCACTACGTCGACCAGCTCACCGAGCTGCTCACGAACTACGGCCCGATCTTCGAGGTCTGGTGGGACGGCGCCTGCGGCGAAGGACCGAACGGCAAGAAGCAGGAGTACGACTGGCCGCGCTTCCGCGAGGTCGTGCGCAGGCTGCAGCCCAACGCGGTGATCTTCAGCGACGTCGGGCCCGACGTGCGCTGGGTCGGCAACGAGAACGGCTTCGCCGGCCTGACCTGCTGGGGGATGATCTCGCCCGAGGGCAAGGTGCCGGGCATCGGTGCGCCGAGCGAGCAGGAGCTCAACGAGGGCCTGCGCGACGGCACGCAGTGGATCCCCGCCGAATGCGACGTCTCGATCCGGCCGGGCTGGTTCTACCACGCGAGCCAGGACGGCGAGGTCAAGCCGCTGAAGCAGCTGCTCGACATCTGGTACGCCTCGGTGGGTCGCGGCGCGAACCTGCTGCTCAACGTGCCACCGGATCGGCGCGGGCGCATCCACGAGAACGACGTCGCGCGCCTGAAGGAGTTCGATTCGGCGCTGCAGGCGATCTTCGCGCGAGGACCTCGCGCGCGGGCGCAAGCTCGAGCGCACGGGCGACGGCTACCAGCTCGACCTCGGGCGCGACGTGGAGGTCGACCACATCGTCCTGCGCGAGGACGTGGCCGTGGGCCAGCGTGTCGCGCGCTTCCGCGTCCTGGGCCAGTTCGGCCAGCGCTGGCTGGAGCTCGCGCAGGGCACGACCATCGGCCACCAGCGCGTGCTGCGCTTCCCCGGACGGATGATCTCGCGCGTGTGGGTCGTGATCGACGAGTCGCGCGCCGAGCCGGCGCTCTCGGGGCTCGAGCTCTACGACGCGCCGCCGGAGGTGACGCTCCTGACCCACGAACGGTCCTTCGTGGGGACGCTCGGCCTGACCCTCGACTGCGACCACTCGTCGGCGCGGATCCACTACACGCTCGACGGCAGCGATCCCACGCCCGCGTCGGCGCTCTACTCGGGCCGGTTGCAGCTCGACAGGACTTGCACGCTGCGCGCACACGCGTTCTCGGGCGAGCGCAGCGGCCTCTTCGAGGCGCGTGCCGACTTCCGCTGCTGGCGCGAGGACGAGTTCCTGCCCGCGATCCAGTTCATCCGCCGTCCCGACCCGGGGCTCGTGCGCACGCGCTACGCGGGCGCGCGCGAGAACCTTGTCGATCTCGCGCAGGCGACGCCCGCGAACGTCGAGAACGTGAGCGGCTTCGACGTCTCCGGCGCGGGCGAGAAGGTAGCCTTCGCGTTCCGCGGCAACCTCGAGGTGCCGGCCGACGGCCTCTGGACCTTCGCGACGAAGAGCGACGACGGCAGCCGGCTGTTCGTCGACGGGAAGCTGCTCGTCGACAACGACGGCCTGCACGGGATGCAGGAGCAGCGCGGCGAGGTCGGCTTGAGGGCCGGCTGGCACGCGCTCGCGCTCGAGTGGTTCAACGCCGGCGGCGAGTCCGGGCTCGAGATCCAGTGGTCCGGACCTGGCGTTGCGCGGCAGCCGATCCCGAGCGAGCGCCTCGGCCGCTGAACGAACACTTCAGCCCGCCTGAGTTTTTCGCGATCGCCAAGGAGCGGCGTCGTCGGGTGAAGTACCGCGAAAAACTCAGGCGGGCTGAAGTGTTCACACGTCGCACAGGGCGCCCGCTTCGGCCAGCGAGGTCAGCGGCTCGCGCGTGGGCATGAACTCGTGCGCCATGTAGCCCGTGTACTTCACGTCGACGATGGCCTGCGCGATCGCGCGGTAGTTGAGCTCCTGCGTGCCGTCGATCTCGTTGCGGCCGGGCACGCCGCCGGTGTGGAAGTGGCCGATCAGCTCGTGGTTGTCGCGGATGGTGCGGATCACGTCGCCTTCCATGATCTGCGCGTGGTAGATGTCGTAGAGGATCTTGAGCTTCGGCGAGCCGACGCCCTTGACGACGTCGACGCCGAACTTCATGTGGTCGAACTGGTAGTCGCCGTGGTCGACCTTGCTGTTCAGGTACTCGATCACTACCTGCACGCCGGTGCTTCTCCGCGGCGCCGGCGACGCGCTTCAGGCCGGTGATGCAGTTCTTGACGCCCTCCTCGTCGGAGAGGCCCGCGCGGTTGCCGGAGAAGACGATCACGCTCGGCACGCCGGCGGCCTTGGCGATCGGCAGCAGGCGCAGCGTTCCATCGACGAGCTTGTCGTGGTTCTCGAGCCGGTTGAAGCCCTGCGGAATCCCGCCGGCACCGTTGCCGAGCGCGCACACGAGGCCGAACTTCGCCGGCACGCCCCAGTCCTTCTCGTCGAGCAGGTCGATCGCGTGGAAGCCCATCGCCGCGGCGGCCTTGCACAGCGCCTCGAGCTCGATCCCGCCGTAGCACCAGCGGCTGACCGACTGCTTGAGCCGGCCCTTGGTGATCACCTTTCCGCGCGCGGCGGACTTCTCCTGCGCCTCCGCGGAGAGCGACGACGCGAGGGCCAGTGTGGCGAGGGAACTCGTGCAGAACGATCGTCGGTCCATGGCGTGCTCCTGTTGGTTCCGTGCATGTTCCACCGCCGACGTTTCGCCGTCCAGGGCCGAACGCTAGGCTTCTCGCTCCCATGAGCGACCCGGTCCTCAGGCTCGAGCACATTTTCAAGCGCTACGGCGACTTCGAGGCGGTCCACGACCTCTCGCTGGTCGTCCCGCGCGGATCGATCTACGGCTTCCTCGGGCCCCAACGGCGCCGGCAAGTCGACCACGATCCGCATCGCGCTCTCGATCTACGAGCCGACCTCCGGCACGGTCGAGGTGCTCGGCCGCCCGAGCGCGCTCGACGTGCGCGAGCGCATCGGCTACCTGCCCGAGGAGAAGGGCCTGTACCGCAAGATGAAGGCCGGCGACGTGATCGCCTACTTCGGCCAGCTGAAGGGCATGAGCCGCGCCGACGCCAAGCGCAAGGCGGTCGACATGCTCGAGCGCTACGGCCTCGGCGCGAACGTCAACTCGAAGTGCGAGGCGCTCTCGAAGGGCATGCAGCAGAAGGTGCAGGTGCTGGCCTCGATCGTGCACGACGCCCGAGTTCGTGATCCTGGACGAGCCCTTCTCGGGCCTCGACCCGGTCAACCAGGAGGTGCTCGAGCAGGTCATCGGCGACCTGGCGAAGCACGGCTCGACGATCGTCTTCTCGACGCACGTGATGGAGCACGCCGAGCGCCTGTGCGACCGCATCGTGCTGATCGCCAAGGGCCGGAAGATCTTCGACGGCACGATGCGCCGAGGCCAAGCGGACGGTGCCGCGGCGCGTGCTGCTCGAGACGCACTCGAATCCCGAGCTGCTCGCGCGCATGCCGGGCGTGCGCGCGCGTGGACAAGACCGAGCATGCCAATCGCTACGAGGTCGCGCTGCTCGACGACGCGCGGCCGGACGAGATCCTGACCGCCTGCTTCAAGGCCGGGCATCGAGCTGCAGGCCTTCGACAAGAACGAGCCCAGCCTGCGCGACGTGTTCCTCAAGCTCGTCGGCCGCAGCGAAGCGGCGGAGGTGGCCGCGTGAAGTACTCCCTGCTGGTGGCGCTGCGCGAGTACGCCGAGAACGTCAAGACGCAAGCGGTTTCTGGGTCGGGATCCTGCTCTTCCCCGTGCTGCTCGCGGCCGGCTTCCAGGTGCCGCGCCTGCTCGACAAGTACGCCAAGCCCACGCGCAACTTCTGCGTCATCGACCCGAGCGGCGAGTTCGTCAAGGTGATCGACGACGCGGTCGAGGCCGACTACGCCAAGAAGCTGAAGGCCGCGCACGAGGAGTACGAGGGCAAGAAGAAGCTCGATCGCCGGACTCGCCGAGCTCCGAGCCGCCGAAGCGCTCCTACCGCCGTGTCGAGCTGCCCGCCGGCGTGCAGGGCGCGAAGACCGAGGACACGATCCACAACCTGCGGCCTTGGCTGAAGGAGCGAGCAAGAAGATCGAGGTCGACGGCAAGCCCGAGGAGTTCTTCGCTCTGGTCGTGCTCCCGCCGCTCGAGCTCAGCATCGCGCATAGGACACGCAGTTCTGGTGCACGAACCTCGCCGACACCGGCCTCTCCGACCTGGTCGAGCGCGCGCTCCAGAAGGAGCTGCGCAACCGCGAGTTCCTCGCGCGCGGGCGTCGACAAGAAGGAGTTCGAGCGCATCAACAAGATCGAGGTCGAGTTCGATCGCAAGGACCCCAAGAAGGCCGAGGGCGAGGAGAAGGTGGGCACGGCGGAGCAGATTGCGCCAGTGCGCGCCGATGGGCTTCGTCTACATGCTCTTCGTGGCGATCATGACCGTGGCGCAGATGCTGCTCTCCTCGACGATCGAGGAGAAATCGAACCGCATCGTCGAGGTGCTGCTCAGCTCGGTCACGCCCTGGGAGCTGATGCTCGGCAAGCTGCTGGGCGTCGCCTTCGTCGGCTCACGATGCTGGTGGCCTGGTTGGTCTCGCTCTTCGGCGTGCTCTCGTACTACTCGGGCGGCGGCGGCAAGGGCGGCAACATCCGTGATCCTGCTCAACCTGTTGATCAGCCCGGGCCTGCTGCGTGCCCTTCGTGGCCTACTTCGTGCTCGGCTACCTGCTCTACTCGAGCATGCTGCTGGCGGTCGGCAGCACCTGCAACACGCTCAAGGACGCGCAGAACTTCATGGGCCCGGCGATGACGGTGCTGATGGTGCCGCTCTTCACGATGTTCTTCATCGTGCGCGATCCCAACGGCATCGCTCGCGCACGTGCTTTCGTGGGTGCCGATCTTCACGCCCTTCACGATGATGAATCGCATGGCCGGCGACCCGCCGCTGTGGGAGGTCGTCGGCACGTTCGTACTGCTCGCGGTCACGGTCGCCTTCGCGATCTGGTTCTCCGGCCGCATCTTCCAGAACGGGATCCTGCGCACCGGCCAGCCGCCGAAGCTGCTCGAGTTCCTCAAGCTGGCGCGGAAGGGCTGAAGAGCTCCTGCAGCGCGACGACCGTCTTCCAGTCGCGCGTCGTCGCGGGAGACTTCAAGAGCCGCTCGGCGCGCGCGTTGGTGTACTTCGCCTCGTGCGAGGGGATCGTGCACCAGAAGTGCAGCTCGCGGCCGCGCAGCAGCAGGCGCTCCTTGGCGTAGCTCCAGCTCTGCAGCTCGGAGCGCGCCTCGCGGTCGGGCTCGCTGCGCAGGAAGCTGACGTAGTGGCGCACCTCCTTGCCCTTCAGCCCGTGCTCGAGACCAGAGCCCTCGGCGAAGAGCTCGGCGATCTGCTTCTTCGTGCGCACGAGCGTCGCGACGTCCCAGCTGAGCTCCTTGCGCCAGAGCGCCTCGAGCCAGGCCTCCAGGCGCGGAGCCTCGGCCGCGGAGCAGTCGAAGAGCAGGTTGCCGCTCTGGATGTAGGTCGAGACGTTCTCGAGGCCGGCGCCGGTGGCGAGCGCACGCAGCTTGTCCATCTTGACGAAGCGCCCGCCGACGTTGATCGCGCGCAGCAGTGCGACGGCGCGGGGCATCGCGTCAAGCCTTGCGCGCGGGCTTGCGCTTCGTGGCGGGCTTCGAAGGCTTCGCGGGCGCAGCGTCGAGCTGCGCGGCGAGCTTCTTCGGCGCGATCGCGCGGTAGCTCTCCTCGATCCAGCCCTTCAGAACCTGCACGTCGACCGCGTCGCTCTTGCCGATGCGCGCCATGATCCAGCCGCTCTTGCCCAGGCCGTAGCCCGCCGGCTCGGTGAAGCCGAGATCGAGCGCCGCGACGCCCGAGCGCGGCAGCTTGACGCACACGATCAGCTGCTCGTCGCGCGGATCGGGCACGCCGAAGAAGACGAAGACCTTCTTGCCCACCTTGGCGACGTTCTCGCCCCAGGGATGGTCCTCCCAGGCTTCCGGAAGGCTCAGCGCGTGCGCGAGGAGCGTGGCGCAGAGCTGGCGGGGCGAGACGGGCATGCGCACATTCTACGCGTACACCCCGCGCAAGCGCGACGCCGCCGCCACGCGCTTCACTGCGACCATCTGCGCGGCCATGCGCAGGCGCAGGTTCTGCTTGTTGCGCGATCTCGGCCACCTCGTTCCAGGCCTCGAGCATGAAGCGCTCGAGGCGGTGCTGCACCACGTCCGGCAGCCACGAGTACCCGGCGCGGTTCTGGACCCACTCGAAGTAGTTCACGACCGTGCCGCCGCCGGTGGAGAGGATGTCGGGCACGACCGCGATGCCGCGTTCGGCCAGGATGCGATCCGAGCGCGGCGAGACGGCGGCGTGCGCGCCCTCGACGATCAGCTTGCAGGAGATCGAGCGCGCGTTGCGCAGGTGCACCACGTTGGCCGCGGCGCAGGGCAGGAAGACGTCGCACTTGCGCTCGAGCAGCTCCTCGCTGGTGAGCACCTCGAAGGCGCCCTTGGACTTGCGCAGGTCGTTGTGGTCGATGCGCGCGCGCACGGCGGCCGCGACGTCGAGGCCCTTGTCGTTGAAGATCGCGCCGTGCAGGTCGGAGATGCCCAGCACGACGTGGCCGTCGGCCGCCAGCAGCTGCGCCAGGTTGCCGCCGCGGCGGCCGTCGCCCTGGATGATCACGCGCGCGCCGCTGCGCGGCAGGCCGGAGTGCTCGAGCGCCGGGCCGAGCAGGATGCGCAGGCCCTGCGCGATCGCGTCGGAGTGGCCGTGCGTGCCGCCCAGCTTGAGCGGCTTGCCGCACACGACCGCGTTCTCGGTCGTGCGCGAGTGCATCGAGACGGTGTCCATCACCCAGGCCATGACCTGCTCGTCGGTGGCCAGGTCGCCGGCGAAGATGTCGCGCTCGGAGCCGATGTCGCCCAGCAGGCTCGAGACGTAGCGCCGCACGGCGCGTTCGAGCTCGCCGCGCGAGTGGCGCTGGGCCGACATGCGGATGCCGCCGGCCGAGCCGCCGAAGGGCACGTTCAAGCAGGGCGCACTTCCAGGTCATCCAGCCGGCCAGCGCGCGCAGCTCGTCGAGCATCGTGCCGGAGTGCACGCGCAGCGGGCCGAAGTAGGGGCCCAGGCCGGCGTTGTGCTGCACGCGGTAGCCCTCGAAGATCGAGAGCGTGCCGTCGTCGAGCTGCGTCGGCAGGCTGACGGTGATCTCGCGGTCGGGCTTGCGCAGGAGCGCGTAGAGGTCCGGGTCGAGGCCGACCTTGTCGGCCGCCTCGTCGAAGCTGGCCATCATCGAGGCGAAGGGGTTCTCGTCCTCGATCGAGCGGGTGGAGGGCGCGAGGTCGTCGTACTCGACGTTCGCGGGAGCCAGGATGGTTTCCATCAGGCGAACACTCCGCGCAGCTTGTAGACGCTGGCGACGCGGTCGATGGCCAGGATGTAGGCCGCGATGCGCATCGAGCACTTGTACTTCTGCATCACCTCGTACACGTCGCCGAAGGACTTGACCATGATCTGCTCGAGCGAGGTGTTGACGCGCTCCTCGGTCCAGAAGTAGCCCATGCGGTCCTGCACCCACTCGAAGTAGGAGACCGTCACGCCGCCGGCGTTGGCCAGGATGTCGGGCACGACCATCACGCCCTTCTTCTCGAGGATCACGTCGGCCGCGTCGGTGGTCGGGCCGTTGGCGCCCTCGAGGATCAGCTTGGCGTGGATGCGGCCGGCGTTCTTGGAGGTGATCTGGTTCTCGGTCGCGGCCGGGACCAGCACTTCGCAGGGCAGCTCGAGCGCCTCGGCGCTCGTGAGCTCGCGCGCGCCAGGGAAGCCCTGCAGGCGCCCCGATCTTCTTCAGGTGCGCCATGCACGGCCGGGATGTCGAGGCCCTTCTCGTTGGCGATCGCACCGTACATGTCGCTGATCGAGATGATCTTGTAGCCCTCGCGGTGCATCAGCTCGGCGCCGATGCCGCCCACGTTGCCCGAGCCCTGCACCACCACGCGCGTGTTCTCCGGGCGCATGCCCAGCTTCTTCAGCGCTTCGCGGCAGGCGAGCATCACGCCGCGTCCGGTGGCCTCGCGCCGGCCCTTCGAGCCGCCCAGCGCGATCGGCTTGCCGGTCACGATCGCCGTGGTCGTGCGGCGCACGTGCATCGAGTAGGTGTCCATGACCCAGGCCATGGTCTGCTCGTTGGTGTTGACGTCCGGGGCGGGCACGTCGCGGTCGGGGCCGAGGATGTCCATGATCGCGGCCGTGTAGCGCCGCGTGATGCGCTCGAGCTCGCCGTTGCTGAGCTTGCGCGGGTCGCAGATCACGCCGCCCTTGCCGCCGCCGAAGGGCACGTCCACCACGGCGCACTTCCAGGTCATCCAGGCCGAGAGCGCGCGCACCTCGTCCAGGTTGACGTCGGGCGCGTAGCGGATGCCGCCCTTGCACGGGCCGCGCGAGAAGTTGTGCTGCACGCGGTAGCCGGTGAAGACCTGCAGCTTGCCGTCGTCCATCAGCACCGGGATCGCGACGGTGACCTCGCGGTCGGGTCGCCGCAGCACCTCGCGCAGCCCCTCCTCGAGGCCCAGCTTCTCGGCGGCGACGTTGAAGTTGCGCGCCATGGACTCGAACGGGTTGAACTCGCTGGTCGGCGCGTGCGGAATGGCTGCGGTCGTGGCGTTGGGCATGGAGGTCCTGTTCGGGTTGCGGCCCGCGCCGGAGGCTCTGGTCGGTGACCTCGGCTTGGCGCGAGAATGGCGCACCAGAATAGAGCCCTTCGGGCCGGAAGGCGAGGGGCGTACAATCGCAGGCCGCATGGTGCGGAAGACGTGGAACAGCAGTGCCTTGTGGCGCAGTGCCGCACTCGTTCCGCTGGCTTGTGCGCCCTGGGGCGTAGCGCCCGCGCTGGCCGGGCCCGCCGAGCCGTTTCCCGCGCTGCAGGAAGCTCGACAGGACTCGCGCGTCGACGTGGCCCAGAAGCTCGCGCGCATCCAGGCGCTGCTCCAGACCAAGGTCAAGCAGGGCAAGGGCTGGGCGGATGCGCAGGCGCCGCTCGACAAGGAGCTGCTCGAGATCGAGCGCTGGCTGCACGGCGAGGCCGCAAAGCTCGGGCCGAAAGACCGAGCGGCGACGGCGAAGACGATCGGTCCGGTCTTGGCCGAGGTGCGGCCGCCCGACTGGTGGAAGGTGGTCGGCAAGAGCATCCAGCTCGAGGCGGCGGGCTTGCTCGGCGAACTCGCACCGGAGGGCGCGGCTGTCCTGCTCCCTGCGCTGAAGGCGATCGACCCGGGCAAGTCGTCGGAGCAGGTCTGGGACATCTGCAAGAGCATCGGGAAGCAGGGGACGCCGGAGTGCTTCGCCGCGCTGGTCTCGGCTGCGGGGCGCAAGGACGGCAACTTCCTGCGCGGCGCGGCCGACGGGTTCTCCGCCCTGCCGAGTCCGACGGCGGAACAACGCAAGGCGGCCTTCGAAGCGCTGTTCGAGGGCTGGGGCGCGCTCAACACCCAGCGCGCGTCGAAGGGCAAGAAGCCGATCGAGGAGGACCAGGAGGAGATCAACGTGACGCTGGGCGTGACCTTTACGCTGGGCAGGCTGTCGGGCGCGAAATGCATTGCGCGCAAGGACTGGGAGGCCTGGTGGAAGGAGCACAAGAAGGGCGAGTGGAAGTGAGCGAGGCGCGAGTCCTGCGCTCGGTCCCCGGCCGCGAGACGCTGGAACTCGGGCCGCGCGTGGTCAAGCACTCGACCGAGCGTTGGGGACTGGGCCGCAGTCCTGGCGCGATCGAGTACGAAAACCTGCGCGGACTCGCGCGCGACGGCATTCCCGTTCCGCGCGCGCTATCCTGGAGCGCCCAGCGCAGCGGGCCGCTCGGACTCGCGCGCTGCTCGCAGGTGGAGATGGAGCGAATCGAGCACGAGGACACGCTGCGCGAGCGGCTCGCGCGCGCCACGCCGGCCGAGCGGCGCGCACTCGCCGACCGGCTGCTGGCGCTGGTGCTGCGCCTGCACGAGGCGGGCTGGTACCACCGCGACCTCTACCTGCAGCACTTCGTGCTGCGCGGCGAGGAACTCGTGCTGCTCGACGTCGGGCGCGCGCGCCACGGGCGCTCGGTGCGCGCGCGCTGGTTCGAGAAGGACCTCGCCGCGCTGCTGCACTCGACTCCGCGCAGCGTCCCGGTGCGCGAGCGCCTGCGGTTCCTGCTGCGCTACCTCGACGCTCGCGGAATCGCAACGCGAGGCGCCTGGCTGCGCGCGATCCTGCGCCGCGAGCAGCACATGGCGGCGCATCGGCCGCGCCACGGCGAGGCGCGGCCCTGGGAGGACCTCTGAAGCTCGCGATCCGCGCCCCGAACTGGGTCGGTGACCTGGTCATGGCGACGCCGGTGCTCGAGGCGGTACTGCAGGACGAGCGCTACGCCGAGGTGAAGATCGTCGTGCGCGCGCACCTCGCGCGCGTGCTCGAGGACGGCCCCTGTGCGCCGCACCTGGCCCTGGTGCGCGCCGACAAGGAGGAGGTCGCGCTCTACCGCTCGCTCGCTCCCGACGCGCTGCTGCTGCTCTCGAATTCCTTCGGCGCCGCCTGGCGCGGATTCCGCGCTGGCGTGCGGCCGCGCGCGGGCTCGGGGCTCTCGGGCCGGCGCTGGCTCTTGCAGCATTCCTTCATCCCGCCCACGCGCGACGGCCGGCGCATCTCGATCCCGACCGCGCATCTCCAGCGCGACGTCGCGGGCCTGTTCGGCATCCTCGTGCCGGATCTGCATCCGCACCTCGTCGTGCGCGAGGAACTCGTGCGCGAGGAGCGCGCGCGCCTCGAGCGCCTGGGCGTCGACCTCGGGCGTGGCTACGTCCTGTGCTGCCCGGGTGCGGCCTACGGCGCGGCCAAGCTCTGGCCGGCCGAGCACTTCGCAGCGGCGCTCGACGCACTGTTCGAGCAGCGCGGACTGCGCGCGGTCGTCACCGGCGGGCCGGGCGAGGAGGCGCTCTGCGACGAGGTCGCGCGGCGCACGCGGCACGGCGCCGTCTCGCTGGCGCGCGAGGAGCGCGACCTGGCGCGGCTCAAGGCGCTCGTGCGCGAAGCGCGCCTCCTGCTCGTCGGCGATTCGGGGCCGCGCTGGTACGCGGCCGCCTTCGACGTTCCGTGCGTGAGCGTGATGGGACCGAACGACCCGCACTTGACGGCGAGCTCGCTCGAGCACGCGCGCATCGTGCGGCGCGAGGACCTGGAGTGCTCGCCCTGCATGCAGCGCGTCTGCCCGCTCGGCCACCACGCCTGCATGCGCGAGCTGCCGCCGGAGCGCGTGCTCTCCGCGGCCGAGGAGCTGCTGGGGCACGTGCCGTGAGCGCGGGCTTCGTCCTGCGCGCGCCTTCGCGTCTGGGCGACTTCGTGATGAGCGAGCCGGTCGCGCGCGCACTCGATGCCCAGGGCGGCGGCACCTGGATCGCGCCGGCGGCCTTCTTCGCGCTG
The DNA here is from genome assembly GCA_963829015.1 of uncultured Planctomycetota bacterium. Classification (GTDB taxonomy): domain Bacteria; phylum Planctomycetota; class UBA1135; order UBA1135; genus JADJLZ01. Next base: position 404,908 of record CAWHGR010000007.1, read on the forward strand.
GTCGAGGGCCGCTTCCCGAACCTGCGGCGCGTCGCGCTGGGGGAGGAGCGGGTCGCACTGTACCGTGGCCATGCGCGCGCGCTGCTCTTGAACGGCTCGTGGCGCAGCGCGTGGTGCGCGTTCGCCGCAGGGGTCGAGCGGCGCGTCGGTCTCGCCTCGCGCCTGCGCGGGCCGTTGCTGACGGCAGCGATCACGAGCGCGCGTCCGGCTGCGCGGCCCTTCACGTCGGTCTGCGTCGAACTCGCGCTGCACGCGGGCATCGAGGTGCGCGAGCGGCGTCCGCGCCTCGGGACGGGCGCAGACGCTGCACGTGCCTCCTACCTGCTGGTCAACGCCGGCTCGCGGCCGGGCTCGTCGAAGGGCTTCGTGCCTGCGCACCTCGCGGCAATCCTCGAGCGCATCGAGCTGCCGGTGAAGCTCGTCTGCGCGCGCGGCGAGGAGTACCCGGGCGCTGAGGTCGTCGGCCTCTCGGAGCTCGTCGCGCTCGCCGCGCGCGCGGCGGCGGTGCTGACGACCGACGGCGGCGCGCGCCACGTCTGCAGCGCGACCGGCGCGCCGACGCTGGTGCTCTATGGGTCCAGCGATCGCCGTCATACGAGCGAGCACGGTCCGCGCGAGCGCGGGCTCTCGATCGCCGTCGATTGCGGACCCTGCCAGCTCGAGCGCTGCCGCTGGACGGGCGCGGACGAGCGGCGCTGCCTCGGCGGCATCGATCCCGCGCGCGTGGCAGCGCTCGCGCGTGAACTGGCCGCGGGCACGGGCTAGCATCCGGCCATGGCGCACAAGGTCCTGGCCGATTTCCCCTCCGACGTCCCCGACCAGCCCGAGCTCGTGCGCTGCGAGCGCGAGGGCGACCTCGTCTGGCTCACGATCGAGCGCCCGGAGGTGATGAACTGCCTCTCGTTCCCCACGCTGCGGCGCCTGCGCACGTTGTGCGAGGAGCTGCGCGAGGACCTCTCGATCCGCGCGATCCTGCTCACGGGCTCGGGCGACAAGGCCTTCTGCGCAGGCGCGGACCTGAAGGAGCGCAGGACCATGCCGGCCGAGCGCGTGCCGCTGTTCGTCAAGAACATCCGCCGCACGATGGACGACGTCGAGAGCCTGCCGCAGCCGACGATCGCGGTCGTCAACGGCTTCGCCTTCGGCGGCGGGACGGAGCTCCTGCTCGCCTGCGACCTGCGCGTCGCCGCGGCGCACGCGCAGCTCGGGCTGACCGAGACCTCGCTGGCGATCATCCCCGGCGCGGGCGGGACGCAGCGCCTGCCGCGCCTCGTCGGCCGCTCGCGCGCCAAGGACCTGATCTTGACCGCGCGCAAGCTCGACGCCGCCGAAGCCGAGCGCATCGGCCTCGTCAACCGCATCGCGCCCGCCGGCAAGCTGCGCGAGACGGCGCTCGAGCTCGCGCGCGCGATCAGCGAGAACGGCCCGGTCGCGATCCGCGCCGCGAAGGCCGCGATCGACGGCGGATGCGAGGAGCCGCTCGCGCGCGGACTCGAGACCGAGGCGCGCTGCTACGAGCGCGTGCTCGCGACCGAGGACCGGCTCGAAGCACTGGCGGCCTTCGCGGAGAAGCGCAAGCCGAGGTACCGCGGGTGCTGAGCGAGCGCCGCAGCGGGCTCGCCGAGAGCCTCTGGCGAGCGGCCTTCGCAGCGTGGCTGTTCGCGCACTTCGCAACGCTGAATCCGCTCGGTGCGCTCGGGATGCTCGCCGCGCTGATCCTGGCGCTCGGCTGGCGCGAGCGCGCTGCCGCGGCGCTGCTGATCGTGCTCTGGTGGCTGCGCACGCCGGGAGCGGAACCCTGGCGCAGCGACTGGATCGTGCTGCTCCTGCTCGCCACGCACGTGGCGCTGCCGCGCGCGCCCTACGGCAGCCTTTCCGCGCGCGGCCGTGCCGATCCGGGCGGCGGCTGGAGCATGCCGAGCTCGATCCTGCGCCTGCGCTTCGCCGCGCTGTTCGCCCTCGGACTCGGCCTGCGCTTTCCGGTAGCAGGAATCGTTGCCGGAGTGCTGGCGCTCTTCGTCCCCGAGCGCGCGTTCCTCTGGGCCTGGCTCGCACTCCTCGCGGCCGCGATCTGGACGGCCGTCGAGCCCGGCGGACAGGGCTCGCGCGAATTCCTGTGGCTGGCGCTGGCGGCGAACTTCCAGCCCGGCTGGTTCCCCGCGCGCGCGGCGCAGGGACTGGAGTGGATCTTCTACGACGGCACCTGCGCGCTGTGCCACGGCTTCGTGCGCTTCGTGCTGGCCGAGGACGTGCGTGGCGAGTGCTTCCGCTTCGCGCCGCTCGACAGCGCGGCCCTGCGCAACGCGATCCCCGAGCAGCGAGCGCGGCGCGCCTGCCGGATTCGATCGTCGTGCGCACATGCGACGGACGCACGCTGGTGCGCTCGGCCGCGGTGCTGCATGTGCTCGGCCGGCTCGGAGGCTGGTGGCGCCTCGTGGCCGAGCTCCTGCGCTTCGTCCCGCGGCCGCTGCGCGATCTCGCCTACTCGGTGCGTCGCGGCGCTGCGCAAGCGCGTGTTCGGGACGAAGTCGGACGCCTGTCCGATGCTGCCGCGGCATCTGCGCGCGCGCTTCGGATAGTCGGTGCCTGTCCACTTGTTCACCCAACGCCGGCCGGCGTTGGGTGAACAGTGGACAGGCGTACTATCCGAAGTACCACTCCTCGTCGTGGCGCGCGATCGCCTCGATCTCGGCTGCGTCGTGCACTCGCCCCTGACCGACGCCGGGGCAGAGAGGCGCGACCTCGCGCTCCCAGGTCTCGCGCACGAGGTTCTCGCGCCAGAACGGCCAGCTGCGGCACTGCTCCGGGCGCGCGGCGTAGACCGTGCAGCCGCCGTCGTCGCCTTGGAACTCGCAGCGTGCGAGGTCGCTGCGCAGCGTGATGCGGCCCTCGTGCGCGCTGCAGTGGCGCGCCAGGAACTCGGCTTGCTCGAGGCCGCGCTCGGCGGCCAGGCGGGCGAGGTCGGCCTCGCTCAGGAACACGAAGGAGTAGGGCCCGCGGTTCGTGCAGCACCTCCCGCAGCGCTGGCATTCGAATCGTAAACCGTTGCTGTACCAGGGCTTGTCGATCGGCCGGCGCTCCTTCCTCCAGAACTGTGCGGTTACTCTACAGGAAGCGGGGATACTAGCTGGCGCCTGTGTGCGCTTTCACACAGCGGGTGCCCCCCCAGCCCCCTCAAGCCTAGCGAATCGAGTCCGGCATGTTGCTCTCCATCCACGAGGAAGGCTCGCGCTCCGAGCTGAAGTTCGAACGTGAGCTGCTCACGATCGGCCGCGCGCTCGACAACGACATCCGCCTGAACAGCACGCAGGTCTCGCGCTACCACTGCCGCATCGAGCGCGGGCCCGAAGGCATCTGGTTGACCGACCTCGGTTCGGCCAACGGCACGCAGGTGAACGGCGTGCGCGTCGACCGGCGCCGGCTCGCCGCCGGCGACCGCCTGCAGGTCGGCGGCGTGCGCATCGTGCTCGAGCAGCTCGAGCCCGAGCCCGCGGGCGCTGTCGAGGAGGAAGTGCCGGCCGGCATGCGCACGCTGACCGGCGAGGCGCGCGCCGAGCGCGACAACCTGCTGGTCTTCGCGCGCACGACGCGCGAGCTGGTGCGCGAGACGGAGCTCTCGCCGCTCCTGCGGCTGATCGTGGACTCGGGCCTGGCGCTGGTGAAGGGCGAGCGCGGCTTCCTGCTGCTCGCCTCGAGCACCGCGGAACGCAAGGCCGGCGACCTGCAGGCGCTGGACGTGCGCCTGGCGCGCAGCTTCGACGGCGCCGACATCCCGATCCCGAGCTCGCGGCTCTCGCTGGGCATCGCGCGCTCGTGCCTGGAGAGCGGCAAGCCGCTGCTCTCGGTCGATGCCGCGCGCGACGAGCGCTTCAACGGCATGGCCAGCGTCGAGGACCTGCGCCTGCGCTCGGTGATGTGCCTGCCGATCCAGATCGAGACGCGCGTCGAGGGCGTGCTGTACGTCGACAACCGCCTGCAGCAGAACGCCTTCACCGAGACCGACCTGGAGCTGATGGAGCTCTTCGCCAACCAGGCCGCGCTGGCGATCCGCAACGCGCGGCGCGTCGAGGAGCTGCGCGAGCGCACGCTGCGCCTGGAGCAGTCGCGGCGCCAGATCGAGCTCTTGAACGAGCAGCTCGGGCGCAAGGTGCGCGACCGCGACGCCGAGCTGGGCGTGGTGCGCCAGGAACTGGCCGTCGAGCGCGGGCGCTACGACTACACCGCGATCGTGGGCGCCTCCGACTCGATGCGGCGCGTCTTCCAGCAGCTCGACCGGCTGATCGAGTCCGAGCTGCCGGTCCTGATCCAGGGCGAGAGCGGCACGGGCAAGGAGCTGATCGCGCGCGCGATCCACTTCAACGGCCCGCGCGCCACGCTGCCCTTCGTGACCGAGAACTGCGCCGCGCTGCCCGACGCGCTGCTCGAGAGCGAGCTCTTCGGCTACAGCAAGGGCGCCTTCACGGGCGCCGACACGCAGAAGAAGGGCCTGCTCGAGCAGGCCGACGGCGGCACGCTCTTCCTCGACGAGATCGGCGACATGTCGGTCGAGATGCAGAAGAAGCTCCTGCGCGTGCTGCAGGAGGGCGAGTTCCGCCCGGTCGGCAGCGACCAGCGCATCCAGGTCGACGTGCGCCTCCTCGCGGCCACCCACCGCGATCTCGAGGACATGGTGCGCGAGGGCAGCTTCCGCGAGGACCTCTACTACCGCCTCAACGTGCTCTCGATCCGCCTGCCGCCGCTGCGCGAGCGGCGCGAGGACATCCCGCTGCTGGCCGAGCATCTGCTCGCGCGCGCGGCGCGCGAGGCCGGCCGGCCGATCCCGATCCTGCTGCACGAGGTGCTGGCCGCGATCGTGGCGCACGACTGGCCCGGCAACGTGCGCGAGCTCGAGAACGAGATGCGCCGCCTGGTCGTGCTGGCGCAGGGCGAGGTGCGCCTGGAGCACCTCTCGCGCTCGGTGCTCGAACGCCGCAGCCTGCGTGCGGGCGGCGGCTCGGCGGGCAGCGAGCCCACGGGCGACATCCGCGCCGCGGTAGCCGATCTCGAGAAGCGCTCGATCGAGGCGGCGCTCTCCAGCGCGAACGGCAACAAGAGCAAGGCCGCGGGCGAGCTCGGCATCAGCCGCTTCGCGCTGCAGCGCAAGCTCGAGAAGTACGGCCTGGCCTCGAAGGCCGAGGAAGCGCCGGCGCCGGACACGCCGTGATACGGAACCAGGAATTCTTCTCCCCGATTCGCCTGATACGGAACCAGGAATTCTTCTCCCCGATTCGCCGGCACGCATTCAGAGCCGAAGTACCGTCGCAGCGAATCGGGGAGAAGAATTCCTGGTTCCGTATGATGGGCGCGTGCAGCCCGCCCAGCCCACCCGCCGCAGCAGCCCGGCTTCGCGCCCACGCGCTGGAGCCTGATCGCGGCGGCACAGGGCCGCTCGGAGCCCGCGCGCGCCGCGCTAGGGGAGTTGTGCCAGCTCTACTGGTACCCGCTCTACGCCTACCTGCGCCGGCGCGGCTCCTCCGAGCAGGACGCGCAGGACGAGGTGCAGGGCTTCTTCGCCGACCTGCTCGCGCGCGAGGCGCTCGCGGCAGCCGATCCCGCGCGCGGCCGCTTCCGCTCCTTCCTGCTGGCCTCGCTCTCCAACCACCTCTCGCACGAACGCGATCGCGCGAACGCACTCAAGCGCGGCGGCGGAGCGCGTCCGCTCTCGATCGACTGGCTCAGCGGCCGAGGAGCGCTTCCGCCTCGAGCCGGCCGACGCCGACACGCCCGAGCGCGCCTTCGAACGCGCCTGGGCCGCGGCGCTGCTCGAGCGCACGCTGGCGCGCCTCGAGGCGGAATTCGAGGCGAAGCAGCGCGGCACGCTCTTCCGCGCGTTGCGCGAGCGCATCGGCGATTCGAGCAAGGAGATCCCCGACACGCCGGCCGTGCGCGGCCTCAAGATGAACGAGCAGTCGCTGCGCGTGACCATGCACCGTCTGCGCAAGCGCTACCGCGAGATCCTGCGCGAGGAGATCGCGCAGACCGTTGCGCGGCCCGAGGACGTCGAGGAGGAGCTGCGCGCGCTGTTCGAGGCCTTTTCCCGGTAACGCTTCCCCGCCTTTCCGTTAGTGCCCCGCGTGAGCGAGCTTCCCCCCAGCTCCACGAACTGCCCGCGCTGCTCCGCGCCGCTCGCGCCGACCGCCGCGCAAGGCGCGCTCTGTCCGCGCTGCCTGCTCGCGCAGGGCCTGGCGCAGTCGGATCCCGCGCTCGACAGCGACGGGGGCCCGAAAGCTCCGCCTCCGCTGCCGCCCGAGGTCGCCGAGATCGCGCCGCTCTTTCCCGAGCTCGAGATCACCGAGCTGCTCGGCCAGGGCGGCATGGGTGCCGTCTACAAGGCGCGCCAGCGCGCCCTCGGCCGCTGGGTCGCGCTCAAGATCCTCGTCCCGCGCCCCGGCGACGAATCCGGCTTCGCCGCGCGCTTCGAGCGCGAGGCCCACGCGCTCGCGCGCCTCTCGCACCCCAACGTCGTCGGCATCCACGACTCCGGCCGCACGCAGGGCCGCTGCTGGCTGCTGATGGAGTACGTCGAGGGCGTCAACCTGCGCCAGCTCCTGCGCAGCGAAGAGCTCGACGTGCCGCGCGCGCTGGCGATCGTGCGCCAGGTCTGCGACGCGCTCGAGTTCGCGCACGCCGAGGGCATCGTGCACCGCGACATCAAGCCCGAGAACGTGCTCGTGGACAAGAAGGGCCGCGTCAAGATCGCGGACTTCGGTCTGGCGAAGATCGTGGGGGAGGCGCAGGCGGGCGAGCCGATCACGCGCACGCAGCAGTCGATGGGCACGCCGCAGTACATGGCGCCCGAGCAGCTCACGGGCTCGCCGAACGTCGATCATCGCGCCGACATCTATTCGCTGGGTGTCGTGTTCTACGAGCTGCTCACGGGCGAGCTGCCGCTGGGGAGATTCGAGCCGCCGCTCGCAGCGCGTGCACGTGGATGTGCGACTCGACGAGGTGGTGCTGCGCGCGCTCGAGCGCGCGCCGGAGCGGCGCTACCAGCACGCGACCGAGATGAAGACGGGGATCGAGAGGCTCGACGAGCCGACGCCTGCGGCCGCGAGTCCGCGCGTTCCTGTCGCGGATCCGTCCTCGATGTTCGGCCTGTGCGCGGTGCCGGCGGTCGGCTTCATTCTGGAGATCGCGCTCAGAGTCCTCGGCATCCAGGGCCTGCGCCGCGCACAATTCGAACTCGGCTACGCCGCGCTCGTGCTTCTCGTGCTGTGCAGCGCGGCCTGGAGGTTTCGCAGGGACAGACGCGGCGCCGTCCTGGGTTACGGATTGGCTGCGATTGCCGCCGGTGTCGCGATCGCCGGCATCTTCAGGGTGCGCGATCTCGTGGCGATCGTGGGTCCCCGGCTGTCTCTCGATCCACGGCCTGGCGACGCGTGGATCGCTCGCCTGCTCCTCGCGTTGGCCGCGTTCGAGGCCCTGCGCTTCGCCTGGTCCGCAAGGCGCTCGCTGACAGGCTTCCTTCTCGACAGAAGCTCGTTGCGTTGGGTTGATCTCTGCGTTGCATCGGGCAGCACCTTGCTCGCACTGATGTACCTGAAGACGAACTCTTGGGATGAGCTCCTGGGAGCCGAGTTGTTCCTTCCCATCGCCGGACTCGTGCTGCTCGCGGCGGACTGGGCCGCGTGCCGCCATCCCGCGTACGGTCCCGAACCGCGGGCCTGGCTGCGCCAGCGTGTCGAGGAGGAACGGACGGTCGCTGCGCTGCTCGCAACGCCTGGACCTGCGCGCCGGTCACGCTGGGTGCGGAGCATCCTGATGCCGGTGCTCGTCGCGATCTCGGCCTGGATCATGACCGCCTACACGAGCGCGTGGGGTTGGTACGGGATCGTCTTGAGCAGCCTCGTTCTGGCGCTCGCGGTGGCGGGCTACTTGCAGCAGACGATCCCGATCGAGTTGCTCCAGGAGTTGCGCAGCGAATCCTTCCCGCGGCGCAGCCTGCGCGCGCTGGCGGCGATCCTCGTGCTCTCGATCGGCGCTCTGTGCCTGGGCACGGCTGCACTCGATGAGCAACCGGACCGCAGGGCGCCAGCCGTGGTACCTCCGGCGGAGCGAGCCGTCCACCTGGCGGAACTGGTCGCGGCCAACTCGCGCGAATCGATCGATCCATTGCAGACACTCCCGCTGCGCGTGGCCGCGAGTCAGTGCACCTCCGTCACGGCCGCGAACGCGTCGCCGCAGCGGCCGGATTCGCGGGAGCCGTACGGCCTGATGGGCGTGTTTCTGATCTTGCTCGCGCCCGAGCTGCTCCTCCGGACACGTCGCTGGGGCGACAGCTGGGCGGGGTGTCGGCGCTACTCGGCCGAGGTGCTGGTGATCGTGCTCGCCGGGATGCTCGGCAGCATTCCCCTGCGCGCGTGGCTGCTTCCGGCCGGGAGTCACGCGGAATCGGCCCCGCTGATCGTGGAGGCCAGCTTCCCTTCGGGAGCCCTGCATACGAGCGAGCGGTTCCAGCACGCGCTCGCGCTCGAGGGCTACGCCGTGGATGGGCGTCTGACGTGGACCTTCGGGGATGCGGATGGGGCGGTGCTGCTCGTGGATTCGTTGCGAGCTCGCAGCGCCGGGGGCAGCGGCAGCATGCTCGAGATCGAACTTGCGGGCGATGTCGGCCAATGGGGATCCGCGATCCGCATCGACGCGGGCCCGGTGCGGGCTGCTGTGCGGGCGCAACGCAGGGAGATGCTGACCCGCATCCTGCAGCACACGCGCCGCGACTGACCCGGTTTCCCGTGCCTGCAGGGGTGCTAGACTCCCCCTGGATGAGCCTCCGTCTCGATCGCGGTCTGCTGGGACTGGCCCTGGTGCTGCTCGCGGGCAGCGCGCTGGCCGACGTGCTGATCATGAAGGACGGCCGGCGCATCGAGGGCACGGTCACGTCCCAGGATTCGACCAAGGTCAAGATCACGACCAGCTTCGGCGACTTCGAGTTCCCGATGGCGCAGGTGGACCGGATCGAGAAGGGCAAGACCGGCGCGCAGGAGTTCGACGAGCGCTTCAAGGCGGCCAAGACCGCCGCGGACTACTTCGCGCTCGGGCAGTGGGCGGAGCAGAAGAAGATGCGGCCGGAGGCCAAGAAGGCCATGAAGCACGTGCTCGAGCTCGAGCCCAAGCACGCCGGCGCGAACACCTTCTTCGGCAAGGTCGAGTACAAGGGCGAGTGGCTCACGCCGGCCGAGCGCGACACGCGCGCGGCAGCCGATGCCGAGGCCGAGATGCTGGCCAAGGGCTTCGTGCGCTGGAAGGAGCAGTGGGTCACGCCGGAGGAGAAGGGCCACCTCGAGAAGAACGAGGTGCTGGTCGAGGGCAAGTGGATCCCGTTCGAGGTCGCGCAACGCAAGAAGGGCCTCGAGCTCTTCGGCGAGCAGTGGCTGCCGCGCGCCGAAGCGCTGGCGCGCACGGACGCGGCCAAGGTCGAGGAGGTGCTCAAGGTCCCGCTCGAGAAGTCGCTCGGCGACGACGCGCTCGTCGTGGGCGATTACACCGCGGACGAGCTCTCGAAGATCGTCGCAGGCCTGAAGAAGGGCCGCGAGTGGTTCGACGGCACGTACAAGGCGCCGGCCGGGCTCGAGATGTTCGGCGGCCGGCTGGCCGAGATCTACGTCTGGCACAAGCTCGAGCTGTACCTCGACAGCGTCGCGCACTTCGCCTCGCTGACGCAGTCGATCCCGCCCAACTGGGGCGAGGCAGTGCAGAAGGCCTTCGGCTTCGTCTACTGGGATCCGCTGGCGCTCTCCTCGGCGCGCCAGTGGGGGCGCTCGGAGGCCGACATCGAGGGCCACTGCTACCACCATTGGGGACACCTGCTGGCGAACCGCCTCGGCTACGACGGGCGGCTCTTGCCGCCCTGGTACGAGGAGGGCCTCGCGAGCCTGATGGAGTTCCGCACGCACGGCGTCAACCTGGTCTTCTGCAAGGGCGAGCTGGTCGAGAAGCCGATGGCCGGCCCGAGCACGGGCGGCGGCAAGGGCGGGCTGCCCGAGACGAAGGTCGGCAAGAAGGCCGCGCCGCCGGCCAACTTCGACGGCAAGACGATGCGCAACGGCGGCTGGCGCGACGCGCTGCGCGGCGGGCTCGATTCGATCCCGCCCTTCGACGAGCTCGCGGCGCGGCAGTTCAACGAGCTCACGCTGCCCGACATCGCCGCGGCGATGGGCATCGTCGAGTGGATCGAGGGCCACGGGCCGGGCGCGCTGCGCGCCTTCCACGACGAGCTGCGCAAGGCGGCGCCACCCGCTCCCAATCGCGTGCTGCCGAACGCCTTCATGCGCGAGGAGTGCTACGAGAAGGCCTTCCAGGCGGCGGTCAAGCTCTCGTGGAAGGACGCCGACGCGGCGTGGCGCGCATGGGCACGGAGCCGCTGAAGAAGGCGCGCGAGCTGCCGCAGATCCCGGGCTACCGGATCGAGGGCATCGTCGGCCGCGGCGCGACGGGCATCGTCTACCGCGCGCGCCAGGCCTCGGTAGACCGCGTGGTGGCGCTCAAGGTGCTGCACCAGGAGCTGGTCGGCAGCGCCAGCGCGCTGCGGCGCATGCAGCGCGAGGCGCGCCTGACCGCCAAGCTCGCGCACCCGAACATCATCTCCGCCATCGACATGGGCGAGCTCGGCGGCCAGCTGTGGTACGCGATGGAGCTCGTCGACGGGCTCTCGCTGGCCGAGCGCATCGCCGAGCGGCCGCTCTCCGAGCGCGAGGCGCTGCGCATCTTCATCCCGCTGTGCGAGGCGCTGCGCCACGCGCACGAGCGCGGCGTCGTGCACCGCGACATCAAGCCGGCCAACATCCTGATCGAGCGCGGCGGGCGCGCGCTGCTCGTGGACCTCGGGCTCGCGTATTCCGAGGACGACCCGGTGCTGACGAAGAGCGGCGGAACGCTCGGCACGCCGCACTACATCAGCCCCGAGCAGGCGCGCGATCCGGCCAGCGCCGACGTGCAGAGCGACCTGTGGTCCTTCGGCGCGACGCTCTACCACGCCGTGACGGGGCGCACGCCGTTCCAGGGCGAGAGCGTGGCCGAGATCCTCTCCAACGTGCTCTACGCGCGCGTCCCGGATCCGCGCGAGCAGGCGAGCGAGCTCTCGAGCGGACTCGTGCTGGTGTTGCGCAAGTGCCTGACGCGCGACCGCGAGGTGCGCTACCACACGCCGGCCGAGCTGCTTGGCCGACCTCGAACGACTGCGCGAGCGCCGCGCGCCGCAGATCACCGGCCGCGGCCTCGACCCGCTCGAGCGGCGGCCGCTGACGGGTCCGCGCCTGTGGGCCGCCGTCGCGGGCGGCCTGCTCGCGCTGGGCACGCTGGGCTGGTTCGGCTGGCGCGCGATCGCTTCGGCGACGAATGGCAACGGGAACCAGGTGGCGAACGATCCCTTCGCGGCCCTCGACCAGGCCTGCGAGGGGCCGGCCGCCGGGATCGGCGCCGCACTCGGCGAGCAGGAGCGCCTGGCCGGGACCGAGGATCTCGCGCCGCGCGCGCGCGAGCGGCTCGATTCGATTCGCAACCGGCTCCTGCAGCGCCTCGATGCCGAGCTGGGCAACCTGAAGCACGATCTCGAGGCGCAGTCGGAAGGCCAGCTCGGCCGGCGCGAGTTCGAGCAGGCGCTCGCGCTGGCGCAGCAGAACCCGCGCAACGAGCTCGCGCGGCGCATCGGCACGCGTTCGCTGCCCGAGAAGCAGAGCACGGAGCTCGACGCCTGGCGCAAGCAGCTGGAACAGCGCGTGATCGACCGGCGCGGCGCGGCCGTGGACGAGTTCCAGACCGCGCTGGACAGCTATGGCGACAGGCTGCTGCTGGAGGTCGACGCGCTGGAGCACGCCGGCGACTGGAAGGCGGCGCGCGAGCGCGTCTCGCGCACGGCCGAGCAGCTGCTCGCCGAGAGCGGCGCCGACGCACGCGGGCTGGAGCGCGGCTTGTGCGAGCGGCGCAGCGCGGCGCTGCGCAAGCGCGCCGACGAGCGGCGCAAGTCGCTCGACGAGTCCTGGACGCGCACCGACCAGGAGCTCGTGCAGTGGATCGGCGAGCACTACCAGCTGCTGGCGCGAGCGCTCGAGGAGCGCCGCGACTCGCAGGCGGCTCTGGCGCTGCAGAACGGATTTCTCGGCGGAGCTCGCGCGCCGCGGCCTCTCGCCCGAGCGCATGCCGGTGGGTCTCGTGCACCGCGCCCCCGAGGAGGCCGTGCAGAAGGGGCGCGAACTCGAGAAGCTCGAAGCGCACTACGCCGATCTGGATTCCGAACAGCTGTTCGAGGAACTCGAGCTGCAGGCCGAGCCGCTCTGGCGCGCGCGGCGCTACGAGGAGGTCGAGCAGCTCTTCGCCGGCCAGCCCGAGGGCCTCTTGCGCGGCGAGGCGGCGGCGCGCGCCGGCCGGCGCGTGCGCGAGGCGCGCCTCTTGACCGAGCTGCTGCGCAAGGCGGCGCAGAAGCTCGTCAACTCGTCCGGGCAGCGCATGGAGCTCTCGACCGGCACCGTGCCGGAGCTGGGCGTGCTCGAAGTCCCGCCCGACCCGCTGGCGAACGGCTTCAAGCTGCGGCCCGACGGGGCCGTGCCGCGCGCGCTGGTCCTGCGCAACCCGCGCAGCGGCGAGAAGGCGCTGGCGAGCGAATCGCTGGCCAAGCTCGCCGGCCTCGCGCCCGAGGCGATCCGCGAGCCAGCCGAGCGCCTCTTGCGCGCGCTGTTCCTGTTCCACGAGGCCGAGCCGGGCGACGTGGCGGCCGATCGCCGCGGTCAGCGCGCTGCTCGACCGCGGCGGCGGACTGCCCGACGGCGAGCCGCTGGTCAAGGACCTCGGCCTGCGCGTGGACGCGGCGCACGGCCGCACGCTCGACCTGGCCGACCGCGCGCGCAGCGAGCGCGCGCACACGGACCTCAACACGCTGCGCTACATGGTCGAGCGCAACGGCGACGCACGCGTGGCGCTCTCCTGGGCCGAGAAGCTGCTCAAGCAGGAGGTCTGGCGCGAGGACGAGAAGCAGGAGCTGCGCAGCATCCGCGACGCGCAGGCGCAGCGCCTGCACTCGGGCCCGCTCGACGAGCTGCGCGAGGCGTTGGCTCCCGACGAGATCGAGGAGGTCGCTCCGGGCCGCGCGCGCCTCGTGTTCGACCTCGCGAAGCAGCATGGCAATGCGCTCACGCAGGGCACCTGGATCCTGAACGTCACGGGCTGGTCGCCGCCGCTGGCGGCGCGCAGCGACGAGGAGCTGCTCGCGCGTGCGGGCCCGGCGCTGGCGCTCGAGCCCTTGCGCACGGAGAAGGAGGAGTTCGAGCTCACGCTCCGGCTCGAGCAGCCGGCCGACCAGCCGCCGCGCGTGCTGCTGGTCTCGGCCGCGGGCTTCCACGTCGGCTTCCTGGGCGCGCCCGAGGGCGGCAAGGCGCGCTGGCTGGCCGGCACGCGCAGCGCGGCTGAAGTGCTGGCCGACTTGCGCAAGGGCGCGGGGCGCGAGTTCGTCGGCTGGAAGGCGGGCTCCAAGCCCAGGCTGACGCTCAAGCTGCACCGCGCGCGCGGGCGCGTCGAGCTGGAGCTCGACGGCAGCCGCATCGACGGCATGAACCTGCCCGCCCCGCGCCTCGAGGGGCCGCCGACGCTCGCCGTGCGCGCCTGGGAGTGCCTGCGCCTGGATTCGCTGACGATCGTCGCGGCGCGGCGCTGAGTTGCCGATGGCCGAACGCCTCGAGGTCGCCGCTCCCGCACGCCTGCTCGACTTCCTGCGCGCGGCGCTGCCGGGCTGGAAGCGCAAGACGCTCGAGCAGCGCCTGCACGCGGGCTGCGTCGAGGTCAACGGCGTGCCCGTCCTGCGTCCGCACCACGAGCTGCAGGCGGGGGACGAGGTCGCGCTGCTCGAACAAGGCCGCGCAGCGCCGCTGGCTCTGCATCTGTCGGGTCTCTCGATCCTGCACGCCGACGACGAGCTCGTCGCGATCGACAAGCCGGCCGGGCTGCTCTCGGTCCCGCTCGATCAGCGCCGCGGCCGCAATGCGCTGGCGCTGCTGCGCGCCGCGCTCTCCCGCCCGGGGCGGCCGGCGCGCGTCTGGCCCGTGCACCGGCTCGACCGCGAGGCCTCGGGCGTGCTGCTCTTCGCGCTCACCTCCGAGGCGCGCGACGCGCTGCAGGAATCCTGGGACGAGGCGCACAAGCTCTACCTCGCGCTGGTCGAGGGCCGGCCCGATCCGCCGCAGGGCCGGATCGAGCAGCCGCTCTGGGAGGACCCGGCGCACAACGTGCACGTCGGGCCGCACGCGCGCGCGAAGCCGGCGCGCACGCGCTACTCGACGCTGCGCCACGAGCGCGGCGGCACGCTGCTCGAGGTCGAGCTCGAGACCGGCCGCCGGCACCAGATCCGCGCGCACCTCGCCTGGCTCGGCCACCCGATCGTGGGGGACCCGCGCTACGGCGAGGCCGGGCCGCGCATGGGCCTGCACGCGCAGCGCTTGACCGTCGAGCACCCTGCGCGCGGCGGCCCGATCACGTTCGAGGCGCCCGTGCCGCGCGAGTTCGAGGCGCTGCTCAGTAGCCGTTGCGCGCCGCCGCGAGTGCCGCCGCCAGCGCCGCCGGGTCGACCTGGATCGTGAAGACCTGCAGCGCCGCGTGCGCCGCGACCTGCAGGACCCGCGGCTGCAGCTCGACGGCGTGCACCAGCTGCGCCGCGCCGGGACCGCGCCGCTGAACCACGATCCGGGCCCGCAGCGCGCCGGCGCGCGGGCTCGAGCAGTGCAGCACGCCGTCGGGGCCGAAGAAGGCGAGGCGCGATTCGACGAAGCCGCCCGCCTGGCCGCCTTCGAGCGGCTCGAGCTCGACTCCGAGCTGGAGCGGCGGATCGGGGAGCGCCAGGCCGGGCGCGAGCTCCAGGCGCAGTTGCGCCGCGCGCTGCAGCGTTATGCGCCGCGACTCGGACAGCTGCTCGAGCTCGCTGGACAGGAAGCCCTCGGCCGCGAGCGTCACGTCGAGCGCGCGACCGTCGCAGAGGAGCTGCAGCTTCGACCCGCTGGACTCGGCGAACGACCAGCGCGCCCCGCTCTCGCCGCTCGGACGGCTGTAGGCGCGGCCCGAGGGGACCGGCTGGCCGCGCTCGTCGACCAGCTCGAGCTCCAGCAGCCGCTGGCGCGCACGCAGGTCGAGCGGATCGAGGCGTGCATCGCGCGTGGGCGAGCCGGCGCGCACCTGCAGGCCCTCGAGCGTGGCGAGCGCGCTGGCGTTGGGCGCGTAGACCACGCGCAGCGAATACGTTCCGGGCGCCAGGCCGTTCAGCGCGAAGCGTCCGTCCTGGCGGAGGCGCGTCGACCCGAGCTGCGCGGCGGGCGGATCGGATGCGACCTGTACCAGCACCAGGCTCTGCTGCAGCGAAGGATCGAGCAGCACGCTGCCTTCGAGCGATCCACCGGGTCGCAGGACCAGGAGCAGCTCGCGCGCGGGCACGCGCACGCGCAGCGGCTCCCCGACCAGGCCCTGCAGTTCCGCGCGCAGGGCGAGCTCGCGCGCTGCGGTCCGCGCACGCAGTTCGAACGCGCCTGCGGCATCCGTGCGCACCGCTGCGAGCCCTTCGCCCTCGCCGAGCGCACTCACCAGCGCCTGCGCGAGCCCCTGGCCGCTCTCGTCGACGACGCGCCCCGCGGCCAGCAGCGGCAGGTCGACCAGCACGCAATCGCCGAGCTCGTTCGATCCCGCGCGCAGCTCCGCGGGCAGCGGCAGGCTGCCGATCGAGCGCTCGGACCCGTCGCCCGCCAGCGCGCAGAGCACCAGCTGCGGCGAGGCGGGGAGCTCGCCCTGCAGCTGCGTCGGCAGCGCGAAGCGCCCGTCGGCGGAGGTCCACAGGCGCTGCTCGGCGCCCGCGACGACGCGCGGCTCGGACCCTTCGATGCGCGCGCAGAGCTCGCGTCCGCCGAGCGGCACGCCGCTCCCGTCCAGCGCGCGCCCGCGCAGGACCGCGACGCCCGCCTCGAGGTTCACGCGCAACTCGACCTGCTCGCCCGGCTGCCGCGGGCCGGACCCGCGCGCCTCGAGCCGCACTTCGGAGCCTTCGCGCCGGACCTCGACCGCGAGCGCGCGACCGAGCTCGACGTGCTCGAACGAGAGCTCGCCTCCGCTGCGCGAGCTGCGCCGCTGGACCGGCGCTCCCGAGCGCGCCTGCGCGGCGGATCCGGGCGCATCCGCGAAGCGCAGCTGCGCCTCGAGCGCGCCGCCCACGAGCGCGCCGCTCCCGTCGACCAGCGTCACGCGGCAGGAGCCGCTGGGCCGGAGCACGAAGCGGATCGGCTGCTCGGGCAGCGTGTCGGCCTGCAGGCGCAGCTCGAGGGGCGGGTCGAAGAGCTCCTGCACGCCGACGACGAACTCGCCGGCATGGGTGTGCAGGGCGCGCAGGAACTGGCCCGCGTGCTGCAGCACGGCGAGGCCATCAGGTCCCGCCGTGCGCGAGAGCAGGCGTTCGAACCGGGCGGAGGCCCGGCATTCGCAGAGCGCGACGGACAGGCCGGGCACGCCGGCACCCTGCGCATCGAGCACCTGCACGTGCAGGTCCATGTCGCGCGCGAGCACGACCTGCGCCGGGCCCTCGCGCAGGCCCTCGAAGCTCGCGCAGCCCCACAGCTCGCCGGCCGCGGCCACGATCACGAAGCCCTGTTCGTGCTCGGGTACCTGCACGTGCCCAAGCACGTCGGCACGCAGCGCGCGCGCGCAGGGGAGCTGCTCCTCGATGCGGCCGGCACGCAACCACTCCTCGAAGTCGCCCGTGCTCGCCAGCTCGGGCGAGCGCGGCCACCACCAGACTTGTGCTTCCGGCACTGGCTCGCGCGTCTCGGCCCGCACGATTTCGACACCGACTTCTCGCCCTGCACCCGGAGCGGGGGAGGCCGCGGCGGGAGCGAGCGCGGGAACCCGAGCCGGCGCCGCGTCGGACGAAGTCGCAGGACCCGCCGGCCCGCGTGCCTCCTCGGGCTCGTGCTCCGCGGACGGACTCGGGGAGACGGCGGATGTTGCGTGCCCGCGGAAAAGAAGGGCGAGCAACGGAATCGCCGCCAGCGCCAGCGCGCCGATCAGCAGGGTCCGCAGGTGCTTCGTCCGCCTGGCCATCTCGTCGGGTCATCGCAGGGCCGTGCCGCCTCGTGCGCGGGCGGCCCTGCGCTCGCTAGCGGAACGTGGCTTCGCACTCGTCGTCGCCAGAGTTGATCACCTGGCTGATCCCTCCGCAGGGGTAGCCGTTGTTCCCGTTGTTGTTGATCATGTCGAGCAGGTTCTTGACGCTCTCGCCGTAGAACCGCTGCGGGGTCCCGGCCGGCATGCTGGGGTACGCGCTCAGCAGGCAATCGGCCCTGGAGAAGAGGTTCCCGATCCGGACCACGCCGTTGTTGGACGTGCACCCGCAGGTCGTCGAACCCGGCACGCTGGTCAGCGAGAGCAGCGGCGGACCTCCGCAGCTGACCGGCTGGGCTGCGCCGAGGAAGGAGACCATGCACAGGTTGCCGGCCGTGCGGACTCCGCCCGGGACGACCACCAGCGCGTTGGAGTTCAGGCTGCCGTAGTGCGAGGCCAGGCTCGCCGCGGCGAGCTGGACGGAGAGCATGTTCGTCATGCTCGCGGCGCTCGCGCCCAGGGCCCAGTTCCGGAACGTCCCGTAGGCCTGCTTGAACGAGGCCGAGGTGGAGACGTCGAAATCCGAACCGTTGGAAGTGCGCAGGTTCAAATCGTTGAGCAGCGTGCGCCAGGCGGGATCGTTCTGCGACAGGACGCGCGCGCCTTGACTGCTGGTCCAGTAGCCCTGGGTCAGCCCGCCCGTGAGATCGTCGTAGCAGTAGTTGCCGAAGCTGCAGCTGGCCGCGCAGTTGCCGGAGCCGATCGTGAGGCTGACCGTGGTCGGCGTGGTGGCCGTCCAGTTGTCCTCCGAGGGCATGACCTCGCTCACGTCGTACGTGCCGGCGGGAAGGTCGAAACAGACCTGGCCGTTCGAGTCCGTCGATCCCTGCAGGCAGGGGGTGCCGCTGATCTCGATCAGCCAGCCTTCGATGCCCAGTTCGCCGCTGTCCTGCACGCCGTTCGCATTGGAGTCGTAGAACTTCGTGGCGCAGATCTGGCCCAGGACCGTGACGGTCTGCCGGCAGGTGCTGGCGTTCCCGCAGCCGTCCATCGCCGTCCAGGTCACGCTCGTGTCGCCCACGCAGAACTGCGCCGGGGCGTCGTTGGTGATGGTCACGCCGCTGCAATTGTCGCTGGCGGTCGCCATGCCGATGCAGACCGGCACGCAGCACTGGCCACTGCCGTTCGCGCTGACGGGGCCCGGGCAGCAGATCGTCGGCGCCGAGGTGTCGTTGACGCTGATCGTCTGCACGCAGTTCGAGGAGTTGCCGCAGCCGTCCGTGGCCGTCCAGGTGCGCGTGATGACGTGGCTGCCGGCACAGGCTCCCGGCGCGTCCACGTCGCTGTAGTCGATGCTCGCCACGCCGCTGCAGGCGTCGCTCGCTTCGGCCGAGCCCGTGCTGCAGGGATCCGTCGAGGCCGAGCAGTCGACGCCGACGTCCGGCGGGCAGGAGATCAGCGGTCCGGTGCTGTCGCTGACCGTGATGGTCTGCACGCAGCTCGCGGAATTGCCGCAGTCGTCCGCGGCCATCCATGTGCGCGTGATGACGTGGCTGCCGGTGCAGGCGCCCGGCGCATCCACGTCGCTGTGCGTGATCGTCGGCTTGTCGTCGCAGCTGTCGGTCGCCGTGGCCCAGCCGGTGTCGCTCGCGCTGGTCGAGGCCGAGCAGTCGACGCTCAGGTCCGGCGGGGGCGTGATCGCGGGCGGCGTGCTGTCCTCGGTCCAGAAATAGGCCGCCACGCAGATGACCTCTCCGCAGTCGTTGTGTGCCCGGTGGGTGACGCCGCGGATGTTCAGGCAGCCGATCGGCGCGGCGGTGCGGATCCCGCAATGCACCTGCACCGGGCCGCAGTTGTCCGAGGCCGTGATGTTCGGGTCGCAGTCGGGCAAGCTGGTCGGATTGCAGCCCAGGTCGAACCAGACGGCGCAGGTGCCGAAGGGCGGCACGTCGGTCTTGTCGCAGCCGATGCAGTAGTTGAGCACCGGGATGCTGTCGCACACGCAGGCGCCGGCGCAGTCGCTGTCGTCACCCGTCTTGTTGCAGTTGGCGTCGAAGGTGCTGGCGCGCAGGTGCACGGTGCACGCGCCTCCCGGCCCGCGCGCATCGAAGGTGTCCTGGTTGCTGCAGGGCGCGTCGGCGCCGCACTTGTAGCTGACCGGCGAGGTGTTGCAGGCCGGGTTGGGCATCGTGAACGAGCCCACGTACGTGCCGCCGCTGCCCGTGGCGTTGAAGCAGAAGTTGCCGGTGCTGCTGTTCTGGACGAAGACCGTGATCGTGTCGCCGCTGCACTCGGTGACGCCGCTGATCGTCATCGTGTAGCTGCCGCCCTCGGCGACCTCGAAGTTGTACGGACCATTGCCCGCGGGGGGCGTCTCGTCGAGGCAACTGCCGCCGGTCGCGACCATGGTGACCACCCCCGTGCCGCTCGTGCAGGGCGGCAGGTCGTCCGTGAACAGCACCTCGGTGTGCAGGCCGGAGGTCGCCCCGTCGGCGGTGGCGCGCAGCAGAGCTCCCACGCAGTCGTCCTCGCACACGTGCCAGCTGGCGAGCACGTAGCCCTTGGCGTTGGCGGTCACGGTCCAGGGCAGGTGGTCCGCTCCGGTGTCGGGCGTGCCGTCGGCGTGCAGCACCTGCAGCGTCACAACCTCACCCGCCGTGTATCCGACGCCCACGAGCAGCGCCATCTCGCCCGGCGGATAGTCGGCCTGGTCCGTGTACAGGCCCTGCGCCGCAGCGCGGCCGGCGGCGAGTGTCGAGAGGAAGAGTGCGGAGGCGAGACCGGTGGCGAGCGTGCGGAATGGAGCAGGGAAGAGCTTCATGAAGTACGGACTCCTGGATCCGTGTGCGGGGGGGTGCGAGGCTGGCTGAATCCGGCGCGGCGAGGAGCGCTGGATCCCACGAGCCGGGATCCCGAGCGAGAAGCGCCCGAAGTCTGCGATGACTTGGCGAGGCGAGCGGTTCCGTCGGGATCGGGGATTCCCGTGGCGAGCCTACGTTTACCACTTTCGAGCGCCCGAAAGGCGCGCGAATGGGACGAATCCGCTATCGGACCGGACGTCCTCCCGGCGCTGGGGCGCTTGGAGGTACGGCTGGCGAAGAGGCCGACGGCGGCGGGGTTGGCTCCTGGTCCGACGCAGGGGAGTGCGGCGTGCCTGGCGCACGGCCGAGCTCGAGCGGCGCTGCACTGGACCAGTCCTGCGGCTCCTCCGCCTTCGGCTTGCGCGCACGCGCGCCCTTCGGAAGCAGGAAGAGCACCGTCGGCGTCAGCGCGAGGACTGGGAACACGAGCAGAGGTGAGCTCCGCGACTCCTTCGGGAACGCGGAGATCCCGACGCACGCGACGAGGATCCCGAGCAGCAGCCAGCCGGCCGGGTTCCGGCCACGGCGCCAGGCGATCAGCGCGGCGGGCCCGCCCATGGCGCACAGCCCGACGATGACGGTCACCGTCCTCGATGTGCCGGGGGGAGCCGCGATCATGCGTGAATTCTAGCGACCTGCGCCCGCTTGCCCCGCTGCGCAGGGGTCGCGACGCTCGATTCGTGCGAAGGCACAGCGAGCGACTCGATCCCCGTGCGACTGGCACCGGCTCGCGCACGCCCGCGCACGCCGTGTGCGAACAGCTCAGCGTCGTCGGCCCGGTCGCCGAGGACCACAAGCACTTCGGGCCGATCCGCGCTGGCGGGTGAGGGCCATTAGACGGGTCAGCAAGGGCCTCGCTCGACGCGACGGCCTCTCACTTGAGCCCGGGATGAACCGTGGCGCTACTTCAGGTACTGCAGCGCTCGTGCTTGCCAACCTGCGCTCGCGCGAGCGAGAGTTGTGGCGTGGATGCGGACTCACCCCTGGATGGCGCCAGCTCAGGCGATCGCCGTTCCCGCGAGGCCTTGTTCGCTCGACACTCCGACAGGCTGCGCCTGTACGCGGAGTATCGCCTGGGGCGCGCGCTCGCCCTGCGCGTCGAAGTCGAGGACGTGGTGCAGGAGACGTTCTTGCGCGCCTGGCGCGATATCGGTGGCACGACATTCTCGGGCGACTCCGCCTTCTTCGGATGGCTGGTAGCGATTGCGCGCCATGTGATCGTCGACATCGCGCGCGCGTCGCGCAGCGAGAAGCGCCAGGGCGAGTCGCTGCGCCTCGAGCGCAGCACCTGGAGCCGGGTCGGCGGCCTTGATCCGGCCGACTCGGCAGCCGGTCCTCGCACGCGCGCCGCGCACAACGAGCTCGCCACGCGCATGAGTGCTGCCTTCCGGGCTCTTGCGCCTCAGCATCGGCGCGTCATCGCGCTGCGCCAATTCGAGCAGCGCAGCGCGCGCGAGGCGGCCCCGCAACTCGGATGCAGCGAGCAGGCGGTTCACGCGCTCTTCCGCAGGGCGCTCGACGCGTGGGCCCATGAGCTCGAGCGGGGTGGCATCGACCCGACCTAGCATTTTTCGGAAGTTGCGCGTCGAATCAGAGGCTGCCCGACGCTCCAGGCGTGTCCGCAATCCACCAGGAGCTCCGCCCATGACCGCACAGAACGACTCTCTCGAACTCGTCGATCGCCTGGTGGCGGAATACGCCGATCGCCTGGCGCATGACCTGGACCCTCGGCGCGACGAGCTCCTGGCTCAGGCGCCGCAGTTCCGAACGGAGCTGGAACGCTGCTTTCGCATGCTCGAAGCCGGCGAGCACGCCGCTGCGGGATCGCTCGAGTCCGGTTACGAGCTCGGCGACTTCGTGCTCGGGCGCGTACTCGGCCGCGGCGGCATGGCCGTCGTGTACGAGGCCGAAGAAAAGAGCCTGAAGCGGCAAGTGGCGCTGAAGGTGCTGCGCCACCATCTGACTCTCGACACGAAGCACCTGGGGCGCTTCCAGCGCGAGGCACGCACGGCGGCCAAGCTGCGCCACGAGAACGTGGTTCCGATCCATGCCGTCGGCGAGGCGGACGGGCACGCCTTCATCGCCTTCGAGCTCGTGCAGGGGCCCACGCTTGCGCGCGTGATCGAGCAACTCGCCGCGCTTCCGGCGCGCCCGACGCCTGCCGACCTGGCTCGTGTGTGCGGCATGGCGTCGCTCGCGCAGCTTCCGAGCTACAGCGCCGCCTGCGTGCGCCTCTTGACGGGCGTCTTCGATGCCGTGCAGTTCGCCCATGAGCGTGGAGTGATCCATCGCGACCTCAAGCCGTCGAACGTGCTGCTGACTTCTGCCGGCAAGCCGCTGGTGGCGGATTTCGGCCTGGCGAAGGACATGGGCGATGTCTCGCTCTCGCTCACGGGCGAGACGATCGGCACACCGCACTACATGTCGCCCGAACAGGCGAACGCGCTGTCGAACAGGGTCGATGCCCGCAGCGACGTGTATTCGCTGGCGGTCACGCTCTACGAACTGCTCACGCTGAAGCGCCCCTTCGAGGGCAAGACGCTGCAGGCGCTCGTGCACGAAATCGTCACGTCAACTCCAACGTCGCCCTGCACGCTCGCGCCCGACGTGCCCGAAACTCTGGGCGATGTCGTGCTGAAAGCCATGTCGAAGGATCAGGCGCGCCGCTATGCAAGCATTGCGGACTTCCGCCTCGATCTCGAGCGCGCCCTCCGAGGCGAGGATGTCCTGGCCGAATCAACCGCAGGTGTCGTAGCGTTCCTCGGCGCGTGGTTCGACGCCGAAGCCCGCGGACATCCGTACGAATATCGCTCGCCCGTCACGCTCTTCGGCCTGCCGTGGATTCACGTGGTCCGAGGGATCCGCGATCCGATAACGCGGCAGCCCAAGTGGGCCAGGGGAGTGATCGCCGTAGGCGACTACGCGGTGGGTGTCTACGCCGCCGGCAAGTGCGCAGCGGGCCTCTTCGCCCTCGGCTTCATTTCGGTCGGACCGGTTGCGGTCGGGATGTGTGCGGCTGGTTCGGTGGCAATCGGGGGGCTCGCGATCGGCTGGCATGCGCAGGGACTCGCGGCGATCGGCAACACCGGGCGCGGCATCACGACCGAATGGGTGACCCATCCGCTTGCCGCTCCCTTCCTGAACGGCAGCCAGGACCTTGCGACGTGGGCCGGCCCCTTGCCCGGACTCCTGACCTCACTGGCGGGCATCGTGTTCTCGATCACGATGGTCCACGGATTGTGGGCTCGCGCCTGGCCGAGCAACGCCGAGCGGCGCTTCATCCGAACCGTGACGCGCTTCGTCATGCCGCCGGCTTTTCTGCTTCCACTGGCGCTCGAGGTCATCGGCATCCATCTGTCCTTCATGGGCGACGTGCTGCTCGTGATGGCGATCTTGATTGCGTTCTCGAGCTTCGTGAAGCACAGGCTCGGCAAGCCGGTCGGATTCGGCTAGATCTCCGCCTGCGCCTCGAGGCGCAAACCATCGAACCCGCGCGGCGCTACTTGAGCCCGAAGCGCTGTGCGCGCGCGAGCGCGATCAGCGCGAAGGCCGTGCCGTAGGGCTTGTGGTAGCTGTAGAGCGGGTAGTCCCAGAACGAGCCGTCGGGCTCGCGGCAGTACTCGACCGCGTCGACGAGCAGCGGCCAGTACTTCTGCTGCTCCTGCTTGTCGAGCTTCTCGAGCACGTAGGCCGCGTAGGCGTGGCCGTAGAGGTAGAAGTAGCCCGAGATGTGGTACCAGCTCTCGTGCGGGATCGGCCGGCGCACGCCCGACTTCTGGTAGTCGCGACCGATCACGAGCAGGTTCTCGAGGCTCTTCGCGTAGGTCTCCTTCGCGATCTTCTCGCCGAACATCTCGAGCACCAGCAGGCACACCGGCGTGCGGCAGGCCGAGCCGATGGTCTCGTTGATGTCCATGCGCGGCCGGAACTTGAGGTACTCGCCGTAGAGGAAGGCGTTGTCCGAGAGGCGCGAGCGGCGGATGTGGTCCACGGCGCGCTCGACCATCTTCGGCGGCAGCGTCACGTGCACGTCGCGCGCGCGCTGCATGCCGACGAGCATCGTGGCGGTGGTGAAGCTCATCGAAGTGAACGAGGGCTGGTAGGTCGGCACCTCGTCCAGGCTCAGGTAGCCCCAGCCGCCGTCGAGCGTCTGGTACTGCGAGAGGCGCTCGACGATCTTGGCCGAGGCGGCGCGCAGCTTGGGCACGCGCTCGGCCTCGGGGTTGCGCGCGATCTCCTCGCCGAAGCACTGCAGCGCGTAGCCGAAGCTCCAGACGTTGTAGTGCTCCATCCCGCTCTGGCGCTTGACGTCGAAGTCCTGGAGCAGGAAGTCGAGCGCGCGCTCGACCGCGGCCTGCACCGGCGGCGTCTTCTGCTCGGAATCGCGCAGCGCCATCGCGCACAGCGCGGTGGTGGCGACGCGGAAGGCCTCCTGCGAGCCGGGGATCGAGGCCAGCACCTCGACCGGCCGCGGCGATTCGTGCGTGCCCCAGGAGCCGTCCTTGTTCTGGTTCTCGACCAGCCACTGCAGCGCGCCGTCCACGGCGACCTTGACCGGCACCTGTTCGGCCCGCGGCCAGGCCGGGGTCGGGGTCTGCAGCAGCAGCAATGCCAGCGCCTGGATCACGGCCGCACCGCGGCGTGCGAGCCGTAGAGCGCCCCGGGGACGGGCGCGTCGAGCGTGACCAGCGCCTCGCACTGCGCGTTGGCGCGCGGGTAGGGATCGACGTGCAGGCTGCCGTGCAGCTCCGAGCCGGCGGCGACGACGATCTTCTTCCCCTCCGCGAACTTCGCCAGCTCCGACTCGGCGACGTCGAGCGCCAGAGCCGAGGGCGCCGGGTCGGCGACGAGGAAGAGCTCCTGGCGGAAGGCGAGCTGGCTGCCGCGCTCGTAGCGCGGGGGCGTGCGGCCCGGTCGGTAGTCCTTCGCCGAGCCGTGCAGCAGCAGCCCCGCGCGCGGTGCGCGCAGGACGAGCAGCGCGCGGTCGCGGCGCAGCTTCTCGAGGCGCTCGTCCTGCTCGCGCAGGCCGTCGGCCGAACGCGCTGCGGCGTCGGCGCGCGCGCGGGCGTCGAGCAGCGTCTGCTGCTCCAGCCGCGCCAGCGCCTCTTCCTGGGTTCGCGCCTGCTCCTCCTTCTGCTCGGTCTGCAGCGCGAGGTCGAGCTGTTCGCGGTAGGCGGCCCGGTCGCGCGCGAGCTGGTTCGAGGCCTTGGTCAGCTCCAGCCCGCGTCGCGAGCGCTTGAGCACGATGTCCTCGGTCGCGTCGACGAGCGCATCGGCCTTGTACATCTTCTCCAGCTGGTCGAGCTCGTCGGTCTCGTCCTCGACGCGCGCCTGCTCGCCGCGCTGCTGCAGCTCGTCGCTGCGCCTGGCGAAGGCGAGCTCGGACTGCTTCCAGCCCGCGAGCGAGCGCTGCGTGCGCTGCAGGGCGGATTTGGCGAGGTCGAGCTGCGAGCGCGCCGCGGCCTCGTCGAGCTGGTTGCGCTCGACCAGACCCTGGTGGCGCACGGCCGCGGAGCGTGCCTCGAGCTCGGCCCTGTGCAGCTCCTCGTCGATCGCGCGCGTGTCGAGCGTCGCGATCACGTCGCCCTGCGCGACGAGCGTGCCCTGCGGCTGGCACTCGAGCACCAGCAGCGCGCCGGCGTACTGATCGGGCCAGATCGCGAGCGCGGCGGCGCCGTTCGGGACGAAGGTGCCGGTCTTGCCCGCCGGCGCGCCCGGCGCGGGCGCCGAATCGGGGGTAGGAACCGCAGAGGAAGCGCCGGGGCTGGTCGCGCAGGCGCCGAGGAGCAGGGCGAGAGAGGGGAGGAAGGTGTGCGCGCGGAGCTTCATCTTGGGCGCAGGGTAGCAATGCACCCGGGCGGTCGCTTGAATCTGCCCGCCATGCACGCGGGAGTCCTGGAACTGCGCGCCGCCATCGCGCGCGTCTTCGGCATCGCGGAGCTGCGCCCGTTCCAGGAGCAGGCCATCCAGGCCAGCCTCGCGGGCCGCGACCTCGTGCTCGTGCTGCCCACGGGCGGCGGGAAGAGCTTGTGCTTCCAGGGGCCGGCACTCGTGCGGCCGGGCCTGACGCTGGTCGTGAGCCCGCTGATCGCGCTGATGAAGGACCAGGTCGACGGGCTGCGCCAGAGCGGCGTTCCGGCGGCGATGCTCAGCAGCGCGCAGGACGCCGCGCAGCGCCGGGAAGTGCACGCGGCGCTCGAGCGGCGGGAGTTGAAGCTGCTCTACGCGGCACCCGAGCGGCTCGTGCTCGAGGGCTTCCTCGAACGGCTCGTGGCGCTCGGGCTCTCCGCGATCGCGGTGGACGAGGCGCACTGCATCAGCCACTGGGGTCACGACTTCCGGCCGGAGTACCGCCAGCTCGGCCTGTTGCGCGCGCGTGCGCCAGGCGTGCCGCTGCAGGCCTTCACGGCGACGGCCAACGAGCGCGTGCGGCGCGACATCGTGAGCGAGCTCGGCCTCGTCGACCCGCTCGTGCTCGTGGCGCCCTGCGACCGGCCCAATCTCAGCTATCGCGTGCAGCCGCGGCGCGAGCTCTCGGAGCAGATCCGCGGCGTGCTCGCGCGGCACCGGAACGAGGCCGGCATCGTCTACGCGATCTCGCGCAAGGAGGTCGAGCGCCTCGACGCCGAGCTGCGCCGCTCGGGCGTGAAGAGCGTCGCCTACCACGCCGGCCTCGATCCCGACGTGCGCCGCCGCGCGCAGGAGGCGTTCAGCAACGAGGAGGTCGACGTGGTCGTCGCCACCGTCGCCTTCGGCATGGGCATCGATCGCACCGACGTGCGTTTCGTGCTGCACGCAGCACTCCCGAAGGGCCTCGAGCAGTACAGCCAGGAGACCGGGCGCGCAGGTCGCGACGGCCTGCCGGCCGAGTGCGTGCTGTTCCACTCCGGCAGCGACTTCTTCAGCTGGAAGAGCCTGATGGAGCGCTCGCAGGAGGAGGCGCGCGCGCGCGGCGAGTCGCCCGATCCGGCGGCGCTCGAGGGTGCGATCGGGCGCCTCGGCGAGATGCGCAACTTCACCACGCGCATGATCTGCCGCCACAAGCAGCTGGTCGAGCACTTCGGGCAGGTGTGGGAGGGCGGAGCGAACTGCAATGCCTGTGACGTGTGCCTGGCGGAGATCGAGGCCGTGCCCGACGTCGACCATCCTGGCGCAGAAGATCCTCTCCGCGGTCGTGAAGTGCGGCCAGCGCTACGGCGCGGCGCACGTCTCCGACGTCCTGCGCGGCGCGCAGACGGCGAACCTGCGCCGCACCGGCCACGACCAGCTCTCGACCTATGGCCTGTTGAAGAACGACTCGATCGCCGAGGTGCGCGGCTGGATCGACCAGCTCGTGGGCCAGGACCTCTTGCGCGTCGCCGGCGACAAGTATCCGACGCTGGTGGTCTCGCCGACAGGGGCCGAGGTGCTGCGCCGCGCGCGCGAGGTGACGCTCTACGCGCTGCCCACGCCGCGCGCCACGAAGAAGGGCCTGCGCGAACCGCGCCGCACGCTCGTCCCCGAAGCGGGCGAGATCCTGCCGGTGGACGAGGCGCTCTTCGGGCGCCTGCGCGAACTGCGCCGAACGCTCGCGCGCGAGCGCGGCCTCCCGCCCTACGTGATCTTCAACGACCGCACGCTCGAGGAACTCGCCGCGCGCAAGCCGCGCACGCCCGAGGAATTCCGCACGATCAAGGGTGTGGGCGACAAGAAGGCCGCCGATCTCGGGCCGGCCTTCCTGGAGTGCATCGCGGGCGGCGGGGCGTGAGCGAGCCGCGCGGTGTCCGTCCGACCGCCTGCCCGCCGGCATGCACTCGCGCCGCGCCGACCCGGGACCCGACGGCAGGCCTCGACTCGGTCGTCGAGGCCGCGCCTCCGGCGCATCCGGCCCGTCGAGCCCCCGCGGATGGCTCGTTCACGCGGCGGGACTCGAGTTGGGTGCGGTGCCCGCGCCCCCGTGGCCCTACAATGTCGCCGATGTCCTCCCACGCTCGGCGCGGCCCGACACCGCCCGCCCGGACCGCAGCGCGGCAACCCGCGAGCCGCTCGCAGGCCCTGTCGAAGCTCGACCGCGCCGCCCTGGCGAACTCGCGCAGCGCGGCGCACGCCAGTACATGAGCGCGGCCGGCGAACAGCGCCTCACGATCGCGATCCCGCTCTTCAGCGATTGGGAGAGCGCAGCCTTGCTGCTCGCGCAGCTCGATCAGGTGTGCGCGCAACGCGGCCTGGCGGCCGCGATCCTGATCGTCGACGACGGCTCGCCGGACGCGAGCGGCGCGCAGCAGCTCTGCGGTCCCTTTCGCGCCCTAACCGGCGTCGAGGTACTGCGGCTCTCGCGCAACCTCGGCCACCAGCGCGCGATCGCGATCGGTCTGACGTTCATCCAGCAGGAGCGGCCCTGCGACGCAGTCGTCGTCATGGACGGCGACGGCGAGGACCGGCCGGAGGACGTGCCGCGCCTCTACGAGGAGCTCCTGGCGCAGGGTGGCCGCAAGGTGGTCTTCGCCGAGCGCGCGCGGCGCAGCGAGGGCCTGGTCTTCCGCGTCTTCTATCAGCTCTATCGCGTCGCGCACCGCCTGCTCACCGGTGTCGCGGTGCGCGTGGGGAACTTCAGCGCCGTGCCGTATTCGAGCCTGGCGACCTTCGTCGTCGTCTCGGAGGCCTGGAACCATTACGCGGCGGCGGTCTTCAAGGCGCGCATCCCGTACACCATGGTGCCGATCGCGCGCGGCCAGCGCCTGGCCGGACGCTCGACGATGAACTTCGTCAGTCTGGTGACGCACGGCCTCTCGGCCATCTCCGTCTTCGGCGACGTGGTCGGTGTGCGGCTGCTCATCGGGGCGCTGCTGTGCTCCGCGCTCGCGCTCGTCTCGCTGGCGGGTTTCCTGGCGCTGCGCTTCCTCGGTCTCCTCGAGCTCCCGGACTGGGCCAGCCTGTGGGCCGCGATCGCGCTGGTGCTGTGCCTGCAGCTGGGCGCGGCGGCGTTCGTGTGCACCTTTTTCGTGCTCTCCAGCCGCAACAACCTGAGCTTCGTGCCCGTGCGCGACTACAAGTTCTTCGTCTCGAGCGTCACGCGCGCCTTCCCGGCCCATGGCTGAGGGCGCGCCGTTCGAGTACCAGGGCTCCGAACTCGAGCTCTTCGCGCACGCGCTGCACTGGAAGGCGTACTGGAAGAGCATGCTGGCGCCCGCGATCCGCGGCGACGTGCTCGAGGTCGGAGCGGGCATCGGCGCGAACACGCCGCTGCTGCGCGACCTGAGCCCCGGTCCGTGGACCTGCCTGGAGCCCGATGCGCGCATGCTCGAGCGCGCGCGCAACGCCCACGCGCAGGCCGGTCTCGCCGGACGATGCGAGCACCTGTGCGGCACGCTGGCGACGATCGACGCGTCCCGCAAGTTCGACACGATCGTCTACCTCGACGTGCTCGAGCACATCGAGGACGACCGCGGCGAGCTGCAGCTGGCCGCGGAGCACCTGCGCCCGGGCGGGCGCGTGATCGTGCTAGCGCCCGCGCACCAGGGCCTGTACACCGAGTTCGACCGCGCCATCGGGCACTTCCGGCGCTACGACAAGCGCTCGCTGCGCGCGATCGAGCCGCGCGAGCTGACGCGCGAGCGGCTCTTCTACCTCGACAGCGCGGGCCTGCTGGCCTCGCTCGCGAACCGCTGGCTGCTGCACCAGAGCCGGCCCAGCCTGGCGCAGATCCGCACCTGGGACCGGGTGCTGCTGCCGTGCTCGCGCCTGCTCGATCCGCTGCTCCTGCGCAGCGTCGGCAAGTCGATCGTCGGCGTCTGGCGTCGCTGAGCGCCGCCGCAGGCGCGCGCAACGCACCTCAGCGCAGCGCGATGGGGCCCCAGAAGGCCCAATCGTACGGCTGGTGCTTGCCGGAGATGTTGCGCGTCACGAGCGCCAGCTCGCCGACGGCATCTGCAGGCACGTCGACGTGCAGCCTCTGCAGGCCGCGATCGTCGAGGTTCTCCCGGGGATGCAGCTCGCGCTCGAAGAGCACGCGCGGCGTCCCGCCCGGCGGCCGCAGCTCGACGCGGAAGCGCAGCCCGTCGCTGACTTTGGCCGTGGCCGGTGCGTCCCAGCCGTTGGGCACCATCCCGTAGCTGCTCTCGACCAGCGTCGCTCCCGGCGGCACGGGCAGGACGATCTCGGCGTCCGCGCGCAGCGTGAGCGTCTCCAGGCCGAACAGGCGGCGCGCCCTGGTAGGCTCGGGCGCAACGACGCGCAGCGGAGCCGGCGAGCACTGGAAGAACGACACGTCGGCGAGCTTCTCGCCGTCGGCACCGATGCCGCGGAACGGCGGATAACCGGCGCGGCGCAAGAGCAGCAGGCGCGCCCGGAAGCCTTCAGGGCTGGTGTACACGCCGTTCCAGTGGCGCTCGACAACTTCGGCGAGGTCCATTTTCTGAAGTACGTCGGCTTGCAGTGAATTCGATTCCTGTGTTCGCAGCTCGCCGTGGTACGTCCCGAGACGCACGTAGAGGGGCAAGAGCAGCGCGATCGTAATCGCGACCGCGTGCTGCAGCACGTGCGCGATCCAGCGCGGACCGAAGCGGCACAGGGCGAGGTAGGCGCACAGGTACCACGCCGCCGGCAAGATTACGTAGCGATCCGCGAGGCCAGCCATTCCGCCGTCCGAACTGCGCGCGACGCCTATCGCAGCGGCGATCGTGGCCGCGGATGCGAGTCCCGCGCCGAGCGACGCGATGCGCCAGCGCTCTGCTCCCGCCCCGCGCCACGCGCGCACGAGCACGAGCATCGTGGCAAGCGGAAGGACCAGGGCCAGTAGCGGCACGAACGTCGGATGGAACCAGCCGATTGGCCCGATGTTGAGGCTCAGGAACCGCACCGCGGTCTTGACGATGCTGAACGGTGAGAAAACGCGCTCCGACCCCGGCGGGAAGCGGAATTCGATGAAGTAGTAGTAGATCAGCGCGCCGG
Source organism: uncultured Planctomycetota bacterium (assembly GCA_963829015.1). Classification (GTDB taxonomy): domain Bacteria; phylum Planctomycetota; class UBA1135; order UBA1135; genus JADJLZ01. Next base: position 435,792 of record CAWHGR010000007.1, read on the forward strand.
CCGCGAGCGAGCCTAGGAGCAGGAGGATGCCGGCCCAGCGCTCGGGGGCGCTGCGCTTGCGCACCTGCACCCAACCGCAGGCCAGGGCGAACAAGAGCAGCGGCGGGAGCTGCATCAGCCCGAAGCCGCCGTTGAGCGGCAAGAGCAGCAGGCAGGCGATCATTCCCGCCGCTGCGAGCGCCGCGGGCGGCCCTGCCCTGCGCAACGCGATCAACACGAAGAGCATCACCAGCGCGATCGGCACGACGATCGTGATCTGCATGCCGAGCATCAGCTGGTTGTAGTTGCCCCAGTGCAAGAGGGCCAACGGGAAGAACGCGTCGGCGAGCGTCGTCGTGCCGCGCAGACGGCGCGCGGCGAAGATCAGGCCGAGCGCGAGCAGCGAGAGCACGGCGACCTGGAAGAACATCGCCGAGCGGAAATCCCGCGTGATGCCGAGCAGAGCGAGGTACACCAGGCGCGGGATGACGATGCGGTGCTCGTTCGCCTGCGCCCAATAGGACTCCCACGAGATCTGGGCCTCGGGCGCGACCCACACTGCCAACTCGAGGTCGTCGAGGTGGGGGATCGGGCTCGCGTAGCGCTCGACGAATGTCCAGCACCAGCAGCTCATCGTGACCCACACGGCGAGCACGCCGGCGAGCGCGAGCCAGCCCATGGCGCCTGAGCGGCGCACTTCGGGCGAGGTCGCAGGCGTACCTGCGTGCGGGTTCGAGCGCGACGTGTCGGCCTCGGTTCCTGCGTCCAGCGGCTCTGCCGCCGGCCCGGGAGCTGCGCGCGCGGGGGCTGCGCGGAAGCGCCTCCGCAGGGCGTCCTTCCCGCAACTCGCCAGCGCCAGCGCGGCGCTCGCGCCAAGGCACAGCCCAAGGTTGCCGATCGACGGCAGCAGCAGCAGCAACACAGGATGGAGCGCGTCCCAGCGCGTCGTCCGGCCACTGACCCAGCGCGTGAAGCCCAGCACGCCCGCGCAGGCGAGTCCGAGCAGCGCGAGGGGCATCGACTCCAGGCCGGCGTCCGCGCCCCGTCCGGCGAGCCAGCCCGCTGCGAGCAGGCAGACGAGGAAGGACAGCATACTCGCCAGTCCCGGAGCGAGCGCGCGCCAGAACCAGGCCTGATCGTGCAGCGGAACGCCGGCCCGCTCCGGAACGTGCCTGCTGGCAAGCTCGACGAAGCGCCGGCTGTAGGCGCAGAAGCCGCCCGGCGGATCGTCGAGGCGCAATCCGCCGAAGGCGCGCAGCGCCAGGCGGCTCGCGCGCGAGTCCCACTCCTCGTGCGCGGCGCGCGTGCCCGCGACCGCGTCGGCTCCCGCGCGCACGCGCTCGGCCATGCGCGGGATGCGCTCGAGCGGATCGTCCAGCAGCGCGCCGAGGGTCAGCACGACATCGCCCTGCGCTGCCGCGAGGCCCGCCGGCAGCACGGACTGCCCGCGAAAGCTCGCGCCGCCTCTCAGCACGCGCAATCCCGGCGGGCGATCGGGCATGGCGGCGATGGCGGCGAGCGTGCGCTGCGCGTCTACGCCGTGGCAGACCAGGATCTCGTGCGCCTCTCCCGCGAGTGCCTGCTCGAGCCTGCGCAGACTGTCGCAGATCGCGGCGCCTTCGTCCTGGACGGGGAGCACGATGCTGATCAGGGCACGGCTCATGCGCTGCTCCGGGAGAGCGCTCATCCTAGTGGCGCCCGTTCATTGCCACTGGGGCCCGAGGCGCTCCCGCAGGGCGCCAATGCGATGAGCGAGCCGGCCTTCACGCAAGGTCGAGATTGCGCGGCCTCGAGGGCGACGGGCGTAGAACATCCAGGCGCATGCTGACGGGTCTACCCTACCATCGCCGGGCGCTCCCAGGACAGCCCCGACCCGTCCCGAGCGAAGGCCAGCCTGATCGAGGTCCAGCCGCTCGACGAGGAGTTCGGCTCTCGTGGCCCTTCCCAATGTTCGTCCGCAGCTGGTGCGAGTCCTCGGACTCGGATTCAGCCCCCGCCGAAGCGCTCGATCACGCGCTGCGCGTGCTCGATGCGCACGGGCTCCGCGAGTCCCTCGAGCGCAGCGAGCGCCTGCTCGAGCTCCGCGCGCGTCCCGCCGCAGCGCAGCGTGCCGCGCACGTGGCTGGCGAGCTGACGTTCCTGTCCGAGCGCCGCCAGCGCGCAGACGGCGAGCAGCTCGCGCAGACGCGGCTCGAGACCCGGTCGCGTGAGCACGCGCCCGTAGGCGTGCTCGATCACCCACAGCGCGAAATCCGGGTGCTGGCGCTCGAGCATCCGCTGCACCGCCGGTGCGTCGTCCTCGTAGATGCGGCGGAAGAGCTGTGCTCCGCGCGCGCGGAGCTCGTCGGGTGACGCAGCGTCCTGCTCGCCCTGTGCGGGTCCGAGGCCGCCCTGTGCCTCGAGCACGGCATAGGCCTCGACCGCGCGCGGGATGCCGGCAAAGACGTGCAGCTGCAGCAGCGCCTCGCGCCAGCGCCGGTCGGGCTCGCCCTCGGGCGCGCTGCGGCGCAGCTCGGCGAGCTCGTCGAAGCGGCCGAGCACGGCGGCCGTGAAGAGGCGCAGGAGGCGCAGCTCGGCGGGGGAGAGGCTCATGGTGCGAGGTAGCGCCCGATCGCCTGCCCGAGCTTCAGCTGCTGGCCCTCGGCCAGGCCTGGCAGCGCTGCGCACAGCCCGCGCGGCGCGAGCAGCACGATCGTCGAGCCCATCTCGAAGCGCGCCAGCTCCGCGCCGCGTTCGAACGCGAGCGGCGGCTCGAGCAGGCCTCCGCGGCCGGTCTCGAGGCCCACGACGCGCATGCGGCCGACATTGGTCGCGCCCACGAGCACCAGCCAGAAGGCCCCGCGCGCCGTTTCGAGCCGCAGCGCGACGCGCTCGTTGACCGGCAGCACCATGCGCCGTGCGAGCACCGCCGGTGCGACCGAGTAGAGCGAGCCGGCGAGCCAGCGTGCCTCCGTGAGCCGGCAGTTCTCGTGCGCGTGGATGCGGTGGTAGTCGCGCGGCGAGAGGTAGATCGTCCAGCTGAACCCGCCCTCGAGTGCGGGATCCTCCGTTCCGCCGAGCAGCTCGCGCAGGGAATAGGGCTTGCCCTTGGCCTGCAGCAGCGTGCCGCGCTCGAGCGGACAGAGGCTCTGCACGGTGCCGTCGACGGGCGAGACGATGCAGCCCTGATCGCGTTCGATCGGCCGTGCGCCCTCCTTCAGGCGCCGCACGAAGAAGGCCGAGAGGTTCGGGTGCTCGGAGAGCGGCAGGCGCAGTTCGCCGAGGTCCGCGCCGGTGGCGCGCGCGTAGCCGCGGTACACGCTGGCGCGCAGCGGACGAGGGATCGTCCGGTCCGCGAGCCAGCCCGTCGTGCGCGAGAGCGCCCGGCGAAAAGGAGTGCCCATCCGCGGCAGTGTCGCGGATGGGCACCTGGATTCCAACGCTGCGGCGGGCTCAGCCGCCGCCGGGCGTCTGCGTCTGCTCGCCGAGAGGGGCTCCGCCGGAGCCCGCCGGGGCCGCGCCGCCGCGGCCGCGACGGCCACCGCCGCCGCCCGCGCCGCCCGTCGGGTTCGCGCCTTGCGCGCCGCCGCCGCCGGGAGCGCCGGCCCAACCGCCCGGGCCACCGCCGCGGCCCATTCCGAAGCCGCCGCCCTCTTCCATGATCTTGTCCGCGAGCTCGTTGCCGAACAGCGTCGTCAGCTCGGTCTGGCTCCAGGCGCGGAACTCCTGGAAGGTCTGGCGCATCGTCTGCGGATCGCCGCCGGCCACGTTCTGCATCGAGCCGCGCAGGTCCTCCATGCGCAGGCGCTGCTGCTCGTAGAAGCCCTCGAGCTGCTTCGTCTGCGCCGGGTTGAGTCCGACGCGCTGCGCCGTGCGGTCGGCGCGCTGCTGCGTCTGCTGGATGTCGCGCTGCTTGCGCTCTTCCTCGGCCTTGCGTGCCTGCTCGGCGCGATCCTCCTCGATCACGGCCTTGATCGCGGTCTTGTGCGCCGCGGCGAAGGCCACGGAGTCCTGGTCGATGGGTGCCTTCTCGGGCTCGGGTGCGAGGGCGGCCGTGCGCGAGCTGCCCGCGCGCAGCTCCGTGACGTCCTGGTGCAGCGCGTCGAGCGCGCGCTCGAGGCTCTCGACCTTCGCCGCGAGCTCGGCCTCGCGCGTCGTGGACTTGGCCGGCAGTCCAGACTGCGGCTTGATGTCCGCTTGCAGAGCTTCGCCGACGCCCGCGGGCGGGGAGCACTGCGCGCAGCGCGAGCCGAGCCAGCCTCCGGCGAGTCCGGTACCGGCGGCGAGCAACACGACCAGGATCAGGGGCAAGGGCTTCATGTGCGGTTCTCCAGGCTCGATTCCTCGACCTTCGAGGTCTCCAAGCCGGAGCAGTCTGCCTTCGAACTCTGAAGCTCGCCTCAATCCTCGCGCCGGGTTCCCGATCCTGGTGCGCGCTCGAGGGTTGTTCCCGAGCCGCGCAGGCGGTACACAGCCTCGGAGATGGACCTGCGACTGAGCGAGGAACTCGGCCTGCTGCGCGACCTCGCGCGCGATTTCACCGAGAAGCGCGTGCGCCCGCTGGCCGCGCGGATCGAGTCCGAGCACCGCGTGCCGCGCGAGCTGATCGACGAGATGGCCGAGCTCGGCTTCCTGGGCGTCGCGATCCCGGCCGAGTACGGCGGCTCGGGCCTGGGCGAGACCGGGCTGTGCGTGATCATGGAGGAGATCACGCGCGGCGATTTCGCCGTGGCCGTGACCTACGGCGCGCACGCATCGATCGGCGCCATGAGCGTGCTGGTGGGCGGGACCGAGGAGCAGAAGCGGCGCTTCCTGCCCGCGATGGCTGCCGGCAAGCTGCTCGGCTGCTACGCGCTGACCGAGGCCGACGCCGGCTCGGACCCCGCCGCGATGCGCACCGTCGCCGTGCGCGACGGCAACGAGTGGGTGCTCGACGGCGAGAAGGTCTGGATCACCAACGGCGACATGTCCGACCTGGCGACGGTCTACGCCGTCACCGACCGCGCCAAGGGCGCGCGCGGCGGCGTGACGGCCTTCCTCGTGCCGCGCGAGGCCAAGGGCTTCGCGGTCGGCAAGCGCGAGGAGAAGATGGGCCAGCGCGGCTCGAGCACCGTGGCGCTCTCCTTCGACGGCGTGCGCATCGGCGACGACCACCGCCTGGGCGAGGTCGGCGAGGGCTTCAAGATCGCGATGGCGACGCTGGACCGCGGGCGCCTGGCCCTGGGCGCCAACTGCCTGGGCTGCGCGCGCGAGGCGCACGCGCTCTCGGTGGACTATGCCAAGCAGCGCAAGAGCTTCGGCAAGTCGATCGGCGAGAACCAGGCCATCCAGTGGATGCTGGCCGACTCCGCGACCGAGATCTTCGCCATGGAGAGCCTGGTCTACCGCACGGCCTGGATGTGCGACGAGCACGAGTCGTTTTCGCGCGAGTCGGCCATGACCAAGCTCTTCTGCAGCGAGGCGCTCGACCGCATCGTCGACCGCGCGGTGCAGATCCACGGCGGGATGGGCTACTCCGCCGACTTCAAGGTCGAGCAGCTCTACCGCGACGCACGCGTGACGCGCATCTACGAGGGCACGAGCGAGATCCAGCGCATCGTGATCGCGCGCGACGTGCTGCGGCGCGGGTTCTAGGGAGCGATGCGGCGGGCAGGCCGCAATCCCAACTGGAAGTTCTGGGTCTCCGGCGGAGTCCGCGTGCGTGCCGAAGCGCGCGTGCTCGGCGCGGACCCGGCGAAGCCACCGCCGCGGAAGACGCGCTGGGGACTGTCCGATGGCGGGATGACGGCGTCGGCGTCCTGCCCCCTGGCATCGAGGCAGATCAGCAGGCTCTCCAGAGCCGGCCTCTTGCACGCCTCGTGGAAGCTCCCGGTTGCACGGGGATCATCGTTTGGCTCCGTCCGCAGCCGGCTTGGCCTGCTCTGCACGCGCGGCCTCCAACCTGTTGCGCCACGCCGCAACTTCGGTCGCATTACCTTTCGCCTCGTACAATTGAACGAGCCGCTCGAGCGACTCGGGAATGCGGGTCACGCCTTGCGGCGGGATGCTGGCCTCTCGTTCCTTCATGCCCCGATAGCCGTCCAAGAGCAGCAGCTCGGCCTTGGCGAGGCTCCCCTGGCCCAGCAGCGCCGCGCCGAGCAACGATTTTGTGTTGAAGGTCCGCCAGTCATCGGGTTCTCTCGCCTCACGGATCGTGAGCGCCTCGCGGATCAGGGTCTCGGCCTCATCCCACGCCTTCAGCGTGAGCAGCGTCGTGCCGACCGCGACGAGTTGCCCGGCGAGTTCGGGGCTGTCCTTGGGCAGCGTGGCGCGGCTCGCCTCAAGCGCCTCTCTCATCACAACTGCGGCTTTGTCGGGCTTCCCCTGGCTCGAGTAGAGGTCGGCAAGGCTGCGCATCGCAGCGAGCAGGTTCGGGTGCCCGGTGGGAAGGGCCGCGCGCGAGATTGCAAGCGCTTCGCGGAGGAGCGGCTCGGCCTCGGTGAGATTGTCCTGGGCCCGTAGGAGCATCGCGAGGTTGTTCAGGCCCCTTGCGATGTGCGGGTGCCCGGCGGGCAGGGCCGCGCGGCAGATCTCCAGCGCTTCGCGGAAGAGCGGCTCGGCCTCGGCGAGCTTGTTCTGGGACAGCAGGAGCCTTCCCAGGTTGCCCAGTCCGGTGGCGATATACGGGTGCGCGGCGGGTAGGGCGGCGCGGTACATCGCCAGCGCTTCGCGGAAGAGCGGCTCGGCCTCGGCGAGCTTGTCCTGGGCCTGCAGGAGCAACGCGAGGTTGTTCAGGCCGTCGGCAATCCGTGGGTGTCCGGGCGGAAGAGCCGCGCGGTACATCGCCAGCGCTTCGCGGAAGAGCGGCTCGGCCTCGGCAAGCTTATCCAGGTCCCGCAAGAGCAACGCGAGGTTGCTCAGGCCGGCGGCAATGTGCGGGTGCCCCTCGGGAAGGGCCGCGCGGTAGATCTCCAGCGTTTCGCGAAAGAGCGGTTCGGCTTCGGCGAGCCTGTTCTGGGCCTGCAGGAGCATGGCAAGGTCGTTCAGGCACGTAGCAATGCCCGGGTGCCCGGCAGGCAGGGCTGCGCGTTGGATCGCAATCGCTTCGCGGTAGAGCGGCTCGGCCTCGACGAGCCTGCTCTGGTCCTGCAGGAGTCCCGCGAGGTTGTTCAGGCACATGGCAATCTTGGGGTGCCCGGCGGGGAGGACCGCGCGGCAGTTCTCGAGCGATTCGCGGAACAGCGGCTCGGCCTCGTCGAGCTTGTTCTGGGCCTGCAGAAGCAACGCGAGGTTGTTCAGGCCGGCGGCAAGGCCCGGGTGTCCGTCGGGAAGGGTCGCACGGTTGATTTTCAGCGCTTCGCGGAAAAGCGGTTCGGCATCGGCAAGTTTGTTCTGGGCTTGCAGGAGCAGCCCCAAGTTGTTGAGCACGGTGGCAGTCTCCCGATGCCCACCCGCAAAGGCCGCGCGGTCGATCTTCAGGGCTTCGCGGTAGAGCGGCTCGGCCTCGGCAAGCCTGTTCTGGATCCGCAGGAGTTCCGCGAGGCCGCACAGGGCCGTGGCGATGTCCCGGTCGCCGGCGGGGAGGGCTGCGCGGCAGATCGCCAGAGCTTCGCGGTTGAGGGGCTCGGCCTCCGCAAACCTGTTCTGGATCTGCAGCAATCCCGCGAGGTCGCTCAAGACCGTGGCGATCTCCGGGTGCTCGGCGGGAAGGGCCGCACGGCGGATCTCGAGCGACTTCCGCAGGTTCGGCTCGGCATCGTCGTAGCACGCGAGCTGGTACAGGGTGCGACCGATGGTCTCGCGCACACCTGCCTCCACCAGCGGCTGGCTCTTGAGCGAACCATTGTCGATTTCCCTGACAGCTCCTTGGATCGCTTGCAGCACCGTCACCTTCTCGCCCAGTAGTCTCTCCGGGTCCGCCGCGCAGAGCATATCGGTCTGGAACTTGGCCACCGCCTTGGCAATGGCGGCCTGCTGCTTGGCTTCGGCTTCCTTGGCCACTGCGGTCTCGCGTGCGAGCTTCTCGAGCGTGGCAGATTGCAGCGCGGCGGTGCGCTGCCGGTTGGCCACGTCGCGTTGTTCGTCCGCGCGCGCCTTGTAGACGAGGCTCGTCGTCAGCCCCGCGACGAGCAGCAAGAGCGCCGTCGCGAGCGAAGCCGCCAGCGGCCGGTTGCGCTGCACCCACTTGCGCGCCTCGGCCCAGGCACCGGTCTCGTAGGCGCCGACGACGCGGTGCTCCAGGAAGGCGCGCAGGTCCTCGGCCAGTGCGAGCGTGTCGGCGTAGCGCTGCGAGGCTTCGCGCGCCATGGCCTTCTCGCAGATCGCGACCAGCTCCTGCGGCAGGTCGTCGCGCAGGCTCGCGAGCGGCGCGGGCGGACCCTGCAGCACCAGCGCCAGCAGCGTGCGATTGTGGATGCGCGCTCCCGGCGTGAGGTAGGGCGCGTGCCGCGCGAGCAGGTGGTAGAGCATGGCGCCCATCGAGTACACGTCCGAGCGCGGGCCGAGCTGCTCGATCTCGCCGCGCGCCTGCTCGGGCGCCATGTAGGCCGGCGTGCCGAGCACGTCGCCGTCGCGCGTCAGCAGCGGGGAGTCGGCGACGTCGTCGCGCTCCTCGCGGCGCTCGGTCCGGATCGAGGAGAGTTCGGTGGTGAAGCTCGGGCGCGATGCGGATGTCGTGCGAGTCCTTGCGGCCCTGCACGCGCGCGATGCCCCAGTCCATCACGTAGACCTCGCCGAAGTTGCCGACCATCACGTTGGCGGGCTTCAAGTCGCGGTGGATGACACCCTTGGCGTGCGCGTAGGCCATGGCCTCGCAGGCTTTCAGGATCACGCCCAGCGCGCGCGTCTCGTTCCAGCCCTCCTGGCCGGCGAAGACGAGCTTGAAGACGTCCTTCAGGTCGCGGCCCTTGACGAGCTTCATCGTGAAGAAGACGCGTCCCTCGTTGTCGAGGCCGAGCTCGTGCACGGGCACGATGCCGGGGTGGTCGAGCTGGCCGGTGACCTGCGCCTCCTCGAGGAAGCGACCGAGCGTCTGCGGATCCACGCCGGGCGTGCCGTCCCCGGCGCCGGGCAGCGCCTTGCCGAGCACGACCTTCATGGCCAGGTCGCGGCGCAGGTTCTCGTCCCAGACCTTGAGGATCGCGCCCATCCCGCCGCGCGCGATCTCGCCGCGCAGTTGGTAGCGCTGCACGGGCGGCGAGTGTTCCTTCAGCCGTCCGAGGAGCACGTCGGTAGGCGTGTCTTCGGTCGAGACGCCGTCGGAAGGTCGTTGCGGCGCCGGCCGCGCCTGCAGCTGCTCGTGCTGCCGCAGGTACACATCCAGCTCCGCGCGCAACTCCGGCTTCCCGGCGCAGCGCTTGTCCAGCAGCGCGCTGCGCGCCTCGGGCGCGAGCTCGCAAGCCTCGGTAAAGATGCGCTTGAGCTCGCTCCAGTCGATCCTGTTCATCGGGACTCGTCGAGCACGCGCGCCAGGAACGCCCGCGCCAGGGCCCAGTCGCGCCGCAGCGTGCGCTCCGGGATCCCGAGCAGCTCCGCGGTCTCGGCCTCGCCGAGTCCCCCGAAGAAACGCAGGCGCACGAGCTCCGCGAGGGTCTCGTCGCGCTCCTCCAGGCGCTCGAGCGCCTCGTGCACGGCCAGGAATCCGCCCAAATCCTCGCTGCGCGCGAGCAGGTCGGGATCGAGCTCGACCGCCGCCGCGCCGCCGCCGCGCTTCTCGCGCTTCTTCGAGCGCGCGTGGTCGACCAGGATGCGGCGCATGGCCTGCGCCGCCGCCGAGAAGAAGTGGCGCCGGTTCTCGAAGTCGAGCGCGTTGCCGCGCGCCAGCTTCAGCCAGGCCTCGTTGACCAGCGCCGTCGGTTGCAGCGTGTGGTCGGCGCGCTCGCCGCCCATCGCCCGCGCGGCCAGCTCGCGCAACTCGCCGTAGACGCGCGGGAACAGCTCCCCGGCGGCGCCCTCGTCCCCGGCGCGCATGCGCTGCAGGATCCGGGTCACATCGCTGGCGAGCGGCTCGTCCCCGGGAGAGGGAGTGCCCTGCGACATGCCTCCGATCCTACCCGGGCTCGCGGGAGCGGCGCTAGCGCAACGGCGCGCGCCCGTCCGCGACCCCGTCCTCGAGGTCGATCTCGCGCAGCCTGCGCGCGAACTCCTCGCTCGTGCAGACGCCCTTCTCGACCATCAGGCGCTGCACGGTCTTGGTCGCGAGCGCGAGCTCGCCGAGCGCGCGCTCGAGACGCGCGCCGTCGACCGAGCCGCCGGCGTTGCGTACCGCGGCCACCTCGGCGCGCGCGGCGCGGGCCTCGTCCTTGGCCGCGTCGATCTGCGTGTGCTGGTAGATGTCGAAGATCCAGTTGATCAGGCCCATGGGGCTCCTTGCAGCTTGGGTGGGGGAATGTGCGGACGAGCGTACTCCGAAAGCAGCCCGGCATTCGGGGCGCTGAGACGCTAACCTCGTCGCCCAGCATGAGACGAGAGCTCCCGCACGCTGCGTTCCTGTCGCTCTTCCTCTATTCCTGCTCCTCCAGCCCTGCGCAACCCGCGGCGGCGTCCCAGGCGGCTCCGCCCGTCGCTGCCGAGCACGCCTGGTCGGCGCCCGATCTCGCGCGCTGCGTTTCGGTGCGCGACGGCCGGACCGGCGCGCGCCTCTCCTTCGAGCAGTTCCTCGACCTCCTGGCGAAGCAGGACGCCGTGTTCCTGGGCGAGACGCACATCGACGAGACGACGCACCGCGTCGAGCTCGGCGTCTACGAGGGCCTGCTCGCGCGCCGGCCGCAGAAGGTGGTGCTGGCGATGGAGATGTTCGAGCGCGACGTGCAGCCGGCGCTCGACGCCTACCTCGCCGGAACGATGGACGAGCAGACCTTCCGCGCGCACTCGCGGCCCTGGGGCAACTACGACACCGCCTACCGGCCGCTGATCGAGCGCGCGAAGGCCGACAAGCTGCCGGTCGTGGCCTCGAACTTCCCGGCACCGCTGCGGCGCAAGCTCGACATGGCCGAGGGCAAGCTCGAGGCGCTCTCGGCCGAGGAGCGCGCGCTCGCGCCGGCGCAGCTCATGGCGAACACGCCGGCCTACTGGCGCCGCGTGGACAACGCGATCCGCGGCCACGCGGCGATGATGGGGCCCAAGCCCGCGGCCGACGACCCGCGGCTGACCTCCACGCAGTCGCTCTGGGACAACACGATGGGCGAGTCCTGCGCGCTCGCACTGGCCAAGCACCCGGGTTCGACGATCCTGCACGTCAACGGCGGATTCCACAGCGAGTACTGGGACGGCACCGCGCGCCAGCTGCGCCTGCGCAACGAGAAGGCGCGCATCGCGACGGTCGCGATCGTGCCCGTCACGAGCCCGGAGACCGTCGAACTCGGCGGCCTGCCGCAGGCGGACTACGTCGTGCTGGCCGAGAAGCGCGCGCAGGACATCGACGAGGGCAGCTTCTCGGTCTTCGTGCAGCGCAAGCTCGAGTACCAGCTCTACGTCCCGCCGCAGGCGAGCTCGTCGGCGCGCGTGCCGCTGCTCGTCTGGCTGGCCGACGACGGCGAGCTCGCGGCCGACGCGATGGCCCTGTGGAAGAAGCGCCTGGGCGAGAGCGCCGCGATCGCGATCGTCGAGCCGCCCTACCGCGAGACGGAGGAGGATCTCGTCGAAGGCGGGCGCTGGTACTGGGCCGATTCCTTCCGCGACGACGTGGGCCTGCTCGCGGACGGCATCGCCGAGATCTGGGCCTACCTGCTGCGCCACGATCCGGTCGATCCCGAGCGCGTCGTGCTTGCGGGCGAAGGCACGGGCGCGACGGTCACCTCGGTCACGGCACTGCTCGACGATGCGCTCGCCGTGCAGGCGCTCGGCTTCGGCCCGCGCCAGTACTCCGACATCAAGGACCTCTCGCTGCCCTTGCCCGAGCTGCGCGGCGACACGCCGCCGGCGAAGAAGTCGCTGGCGATCTTCGGCAGCGCGGCCGACGAAGCCTGGTGGACAGGCGAGGTCGCCGAATACAACGGCGTGGGCTTCCAGAGCCGCTTCGAGCAGGCCGGCAGCGACGCCTGGCGCGCGGAGCTCGAGCAGGAGAACCGCGTGCGCAAGGCGCTGGGCCTGAAGGCGCGCGCGCTCCCGGCCGAGGCGCCGCAGGCGCACATCGTCGTGCGCAGCCCGCGCGCGCGCTCCTGGGCACGGCTGATCGCGGCCGAACACCTCGAGAAGGGCGAGCTCGTCGCGCTGCTGCCGGCAGCGCTCGCGAGCGGCGACTCGAAGCTGATCGACCTCTCGTCGCACGCCGCCGACTACGACGGCAAGCTGCAGCTCCCGCGCTGCCCCGGCGCGTTCGGCGGCACGACCGTGATCGTGCTGCCGGACGGCATGGACCCGGCCGAGGTGCAGGCCTGGAAGGACCTCGAAGCGAAGGACCCGCTCGCGAAGGCGAGCCGCTTCCACCGCATGGTGCTCGCCAGCCAGAGCGGCGAGCGCGCGCTGCCGGTGGTGCTGGCCGAGCTGCAGGCGAAGAAGCGCAAGAACATCCTGATCCTGCCCGCGGTCTGGTGCGGCGACGGGGCGCTGATGCACGCGCTGCGCGAGTCGGCGCGCGCGTTCGAGAACGCGCTGACGCTGCACTGGCGGCCGGGGCTGGGCGGGTAGGTCGAATAGGAGGGCCACGACCCCATCCGCGGCCGCAGATCCTCCACTCCGGTCTCGGCGGCTGCCGCGGCCGGATTCCCTCTATCCCGCCTCGGCCACAGAGGGGTAGGATCGCACGGGTTCGCTCGCTGTTCTTCTTTCATCGAGCTGGAGAGCTCGAGGAGGGTTCGATGAGGAGTCTCGCAAGCTTCGCGTGTGTGGTTCCCGTTCTCGTGTCGTTGTTCGTGTGCTCGAGTCCCGCGAGCGCGCAGTGTCCCTCCTGGGAGAGCGGCTTCGGCGCCAACGGCCTGAACGGTCCTGTCTACGCCATGACCGTCTTCGACGACGGGACGGGTCCCGCGCTTTATGCGGGTGGCTCGTTCACGCTGGCCGGTGGTGTCGCAGCCAGTTCGATCGCCAAGTGGAACGGCTCGACATGGTCGGCGCTCGGCAGCGGATTGGCAGGCGACGTTACAGCCCTCGCCCCCCACGACGACGGCAGCGGGCCGGCGCTCTATGCAGGATGGTTCGACCAGACCAGCGCGTGGGGAGGTGTCGCCAAGTGGGACGGTACATCGTGGGTGGCGCTTGGCATTGGGATGGATGGCGATGTGCTCGGGCTTACCACCTACGACGACGGCACGGGCTCGGCCCTATTCGTTGACGGTCACTTCTGCAACGCGGACGGTAGCTCTTGCGAAGGGTTCGCCAAGTGGAACGGTTCCACATGGCTGCCACTCTTCTCACCAAGTTGGTGCCCATGGGGATACGGCCCCCAGTGGACTAGCGGCTTGACCGCATTCGATGACGGGACTGGCCCGGGGCTCTATGTCGGGACCAATGTCGGTTCTCCAGTCCCCCCCGCCGAAGTCTGGCGTTTGGATGGCCTTGGTTTGACGGGCTATTCCGCACCGGGCCACGTTCTCGCGCTGACCGGCTTCGACGATGGGAGTGGTGCGGTGCTTTATGTCGCGGGAGACTTCCCGGGCTGCGTCGTGCGTCTGGGCGGGTCCAGCCTCGGGACTGGTCTTGGTGGCAGCGCCACCGCAAGCGCAATGGCCCTGTCCGTTTTCGATGACGGCAGTGGTCCCGCGCTCTATGCGGGCGGCGATTTCACGACGGCGGGTAGCGTGGCGGTCAACGGAGTCGCCAAGTGGAACGGTTCCACTTGGTCGGCGCTCGGCAGCGGAGTTGGTGGTGGTTCTCCAACCGTGTATGCAATGGCCGGCTACTTCGATGGCTCGGGCATGGCGCTTTATGCCGGCGGCGACTTCACGACAGCTGGCGGAGTGGGCTCGAATGACATCGCCGCGTGGTCTGGATGCTCCGGATCGGGCGCTGGAACGTCGTTCTGCTTCGGTGACGGAACCGGTATCGCCTGCCCCTGCGCGAACAGCGGAGCGGTCGGTCACGGCTGCGAGAACTCCGTTGCGACAGGCGGCGCTCTGCTTGCCGGCGCTGGTGGCGCATCACTTGCGCTCGACACGCTCCTGCTGTCCTCGAGCGGTGAATTGCCAACTGCACCGAGCATCTTCCTGCAGGGCACCACGGAACTGGCGAACGCCGTACCGTTCGGCGACGGCTTGCGCTGCATCGGTGGCGCCTTGAAGCGGATGTACGTGAAGAGTGCCGTGGGAGGAACCGTGGCTGCGCCCGCAGCCGGCGATCCGTCGGTGAGCGCACGTTCCGCGGCGGTCGGCGATGTGATCCAGGCCGGTCAGGCTCGCCGCTACCAGGTCTACTACCGCGATCCGAACGCGAGCTTCTGCGCGAGCCCGAGTGGTGGCGGGTTCAACGTCTCGCAGGCGCTCCGAGTTCTGTGGGCGCCGTAGAGGAATGGGTTGATCGTTTCCAAGAGGAGAGAATCGATGAGAAGTCTCGCAAGCTTCGCGTGTGTGTTTGGCGTGCTCGTGTCCTTGCTCGTCAGCTCGAGTCCCGCGAGTGCTCAGTGTCCGTCGTGGGAGAGCGGTTTCGGTGCCAACGGCCTGAACGGTCCTGTCTACGCCATGACCGTCTTCGACGACGGGACGGGTCCCGCACTTTATGCGGGTGGCTCGTTTGCGCTGGCCGGTGGTGTCGCAGCCAGTTCGATCGCCAAGTGGAACGGCTCGACATGGTCGGCACTCGGCAGCGGCATCGCGGGAAACGTCAAGGCGCTCGCGGCCTACGACGATGGCACGGGTCTGGCTCTCTATGCCGGCGGTTTCTTCACAGTGGCAGGGGGAGTGAGCGCCAGTTCGATCGCCAAGTGGGACGGATCGGCCTGGTCGCCGCTCGGCAGCGGAATCAACGGTGCCGGCGAAGTGCTGGCCCTAGCTTCCTACGACGATGGGACGGGACCGGCGCTCTGGGCTGGCGGCTCGTTCTGCGACATGGGTTCCGTGGGGGCGGGCATACTCGCGAAATGGAATGGGGCAGCGTGGTCGGACACCGGGCTCGGGTGTGGAGGCACGTTGGTGAGTTGGGTCTCCGCCTTGGGTGTCTTGGATGACGGCACTGGACCAGCGCTTCTCGCGGGAGGCGGGAGGCTCTTTGGTTTGGGGAGCCTTGGGTTCGTCGATCGGTGGGATCCGGGCTTGGGGTGGAGTAACGTCGTCGGACCATTCGGACCATGGGGGCCAGCCGACCCGAGGATTGCCGTCGTCGACGATGGGACGGGCCCAGCACTCTATTCAACTGCCGGCGGGGCCATCCACAAGTCGAACGGCCTGACGTGGGCACAATTGGGCAATGGTGCCGACGGTCCGATCGACATCCTTGCTGGATTTGACGATGGAGGGGGTCCCGCGCTTATTGCCGCTGGCCAGTTCACGACGGCAGACGTGGGCGTGACTGCCAACAGCATCGCCAAGTGGAACGGTTCCATGTGGTCAGCGCTCGGCAACGGACTCGGTGGAAGTTCTGCCTCCGTGTACTCCATGACAGGGTACTTCGATGGCTCGGGCATGGCGCTCTATGCCGGGGGCGACTTCACGACGGCTGGCGGAGTGGGCTCGAATGACATCGCCGCGTGGTCGGGGTGCTCCGGTTCAGGCGCTGGAACGTCGTTCTGCTTCGGTGACGGAACCGGTATCGCCTGCCCCTGCGCGAACAGCGGAGCGGTCGGTCACGGCTGCGAGAACTCCGTTGCGACAGGCGGCGCTCTGCTTGCCGGCGTTGGTGGCGCATCACTTGCGCTCGACACGCTCCTGCTGTCCTCGAGCGGTGAATTGCCAGGTGCACCGAGCATCTTCCTGCAGGGCACCACGGAACTGGCGAACGCCGTACCGTTCGGCGACGGCCTGCGCTGTATCGGGGGTGCGCTGAAGCGGATGTACGTGAAGAGCGCCGTGGGCGGAATCGTCGCTGCGCCCGCAGTCGGCGATCCGTCGGTGAGCGCACGCTCCGCGGCGGTTGGCGATGCGATCCAGGCCGGTCAGGCTCGCCGCTACCAGGTCTACTACCGCGACCCGAACGCGAGCTTCTGCGCGAGCCCGCCCGGTGGCGGCTTCAACGTCTCGCAGGCGCTGCGAATTCTCTGGGCGCCATAGAGAAGTGGGCTGATCGTTCCCAAGAGGAGAGATTCGATGAGAGGTCTCGCAAGATTCGCGTGTGCGGTTCCCGTTCTTCTGTCGTTGCTCGTGTGCCCGAACCGCGCGAGCGGACAGTGCCCGTCCTGGGAGAGCGGCTTCGGTGCCAACGGGACGGACGGATCGGTCACGCAACTGATCGTGTTCGACAACGGACTCGAAAAGGTACTCATCGCCGGTGGTGGCTTCACGACTGCTGGCGGAGTGGCGGCCAATGCGATCGCGAGCTGGGACGGATCGACTTGGTCGGCTGTCGGCGGTGGCCTGACGAATGGAGGCTTCGTGCGCGCCTTGGCCGTCTACGACGATGGAACAGGTCCGGCGCTGTACATGGCCGGGTTCTTCGACACGGTCGAGGGCCAGACCGCCAACAACATCGCCAAGTGGAATGGGGCCAACTGGTCACCGCTGGGAAGTGGCGTCCAGTGCGGCGAGGGATCCACAGGCCATGGGTTCGCGAATATCGCCGCCATGGCCGTGGCCGACTTCGGTTCGGGGCCGATGCTCTTCGCTGGCGGGCGGTTCGGCTGTAGCGATCCGAGCATTCCCCTCAGCGGTATCGCCCAGTGGAACGGTACGAACTGGTCGGACGTAGGGGGTGGACTCTCGGTCTGGTTCTCAACCGATGCCATGCCGTACGTCACGGCGATGGCCGTGTTCGATGACGGTTCGGGACCGGCACTCTATGTTGCAGGCTCTTTCGACCACGCGGGATCGACCCTTGCCTACGGAACTGCCAAGTGGGACGGAACCCAGTGGTCCGCGTTCGGCGGGACTGTGACTGGGTACATCCACGCCATGACCGTTCTCGACGACGGCACGGGCCCTGCGCTCTACGCCGGAGGGTGGTTCGATTCAGCCGCTGGTGTAGCCGCCAAGAACATTGCGAAGTGGGGTGGCTCCGTCTGGTCGGCACTGGGCAGCGGTCTTTGGGGCGGAGCAGGCGATCCGGGTGTCAGCGCGCTTGTCGCCTTCGACGACGGTAGCGGTCCGGCTCTGTACGCGGGGGGCGGGTTCGTCACGGCGGGCAGTATCGTCGCCAACGGCATCGCCAAGTGGGACGGCGTCACATGGTCGGCGCTCGGCAGCGGGATGGACGCGGGTACTTCGGCGGTGGAATCGCTTGCGAGCTTCTCCGACGGTTCCGGCGTGGCGCTCTACGCGGGCGGCAGTTTCACCACTGCAGGCGGGCTGAATTCGAACAACATCGCGGCGTGGTCAGGCTGCCTGGGATCGGGAGCAGGAACCTCGTTCTGCTTCGGCGACGGTTCGAGCCTCGCATGCCCTTGCTCGAACAACGGTGCTCCAGGGCACGGCTGCGAGAATTCCAGCGCGACGGGCGGTGCGCAGCTCGTCGGAAGCGGCGGGGCGCGGCTCTCGGCCGACACGGTCGTGTTGACTTCGAGCGGCGAACTCGCGTCCGAGTTGAGCATCTTCTTCCAGGGTGACAGCAGCCTTGTGCTACCGGTGCGCCTTGGCGACGGGCTGCGCTGCGTCGGCGGAAACCTGAAACGGTTGTACCTGAAGCGGGCCATTGGCGGAATCGCTGTGGCTCCGAGCACTGGGGAGCCGGCTATTAGCGTTCGCTCCGTTGCATTGGGTGATTCGATCCAGGCCGGGCAGGCTCGAAGCTATCACGTGTACTACCGCGACCTGGATCCGAACTTCTGCGCGGCGCCCTCCGGGAACACGTTCAACGTCTCGCAGGCGCTGCGGATTCTGTGGGCGCCCTGATTGCGCCAGGCAAAGCCTGTGCGTGGAGGATCGTCGTCATGGAATGACGTGAAACCAAGCAAGAGACCTGACAGGTAGCCAATCCTGTCCGGCAAAGGCTGGCCACCAGCCGGAAGCGAGTCTTGCGAGGGGCGGGGGCGACCCTGCTCCTCGAAGCGTAGACAGCGAGCACGAGAGCCGTGGGATTGAGCCCCGAGAGACCAGAAGCCCGTGGGAGCCAAGCGAGTTCAGGAAAGCGAGGCAGCATGTGCGTGGCGCCAAGGCAAGCCACGACGTCCCACCGGGGTCGAAGGCCAGGGCGAGCGTGCACGGAGGTCTCACAGGAACCTGGGAGGCCTCGCCGTTTCCTCGAACACGTCCGGCGAAGATGGAGGGCCGGACCCGCGTGCTCTCGCGCATCCGTGAATGGCTGCGCGAGCACCGCCACGAGCCGATCGTGGAGCAGCATCGAAGTCTGGGCAGCAAGCTCCTGGGGCTGTACGCGTACTTCGGCTTGCCGGGGAACGCGAAGGCACTTGCGAGTCTGCGCAATGAGGTCCGACGCGAGTGGAAGAAGTGGCTCGGCCGCCGCAGCTGGAAGGGCAAGCTCTTCTGGGAGCGCTACCAGCTGATCGAGCAACGATTCCCGCTTCCCCGCCCGCGCATCGCTCCTGCGCCTCGACGCCCGTAGCGAACCTTCGATCCGACGAGCCGGATGCGTGAGTCGCGCAAGTCCGGATCTGCGGGAGGCCGGTGGGGGCAACCTCACCGGCCCACCCGGCCGCTGCAGACGAGCCTGGTCTGAGCCATCCGAGGTTCCGGTCGCGCGACGGTTGACGATCCGTCGCGCTTCCGTTTCAATCTCTGCCCCTTTTGCCCGGCCCCCCATGGCTATGCGCAGCACCCCGATCACCGTCGTCATCCTGGCCGCAGGCCTGGGCAAGCGGATGAAGTCCGACAAGCCCAAGGTGCTCGCACCGCTGTGCGGCCGGCCGATGGTCTCGTGGGTGCTCGACGCGGCCAAGAGCCTCGCGCCGCAGCAGATCCTGCTCGTCACCGGGCACATGAAGGAGCTCGTGGCCGAGGCGCTCGAGGCGCACGGCCAGAACTGGAAGGGCGTCACGCTCGTGCACCAGTCGAAGCAGCTCGGCACCGGCCACGCCGTGCAGGTCTGCCTGCCGCAGCTCGGGAAGAACCCCGGGCGCGTGGTGGTGCTCTACGGCGACATGCCGCTGCTGGGCGGGGAAACGCTCGCCAGCCTGCTCGAACTGCAGGAGCGCGCGGCTCCCGGCGGCGCCGCGATCCTGACTGCCTGTCCCGACAACGCGCGCGGCTTCGGGCGCGTTCTGCGCGGGCCGAACGGGGGCGTCGAGCGCATCGTCGAGGAGAAGGACTGCACTCCCGCACAGAAGGCGATCGAGGAGGTCAACACCGGCGTCTACGTCTTCGACGGCAAGGCGCTGGTCGACGCGCTGCCGCGCCTCACGAACGACAACGCCCAGAAGGAGTACTACCTGACGGACGTCGTCGCGATGCTCGCGGCCGAGGGCCTGCCCGTGGTCGCGCACGAGACCGAGGAGCTGGACGAGATCATCGGCGTCAACAACCTGGTGCACCTCTCGGAGGCGCGCTGGGCGCTGCAGCAGCGCATCCTCGAGTCGCACCTCATGAACGGCGTCGCGATCGAGGATCCGGCCACGACCAGCATCGACCACGGCGTCGAGATCGGTGTCGGCACGCGCATCCTGCCCTTCACGGTCATCCGCTCGGGCGTGAAGATCGGCGCGCACTGCGAGGTCGGGCCCTTCACGCACCTGCGCGCGGGCACCGTGCTCGAGGACGGCGCGGAGATCGGCAACTTCACCGAGTGCAAGAACGCGCACGTGGGCCAGCACACCAAGGCCAAGCACCTCGCCTACCTCGGCGACGTGACGCTGGGCGAGCGCGTCAACGTCGGCGCGGGCACGATCTTCGCGAACTACGACGGCAAGCTGAAGCACAAGAGCAAGGTCGGCGACGGTGCCTTCCTGGGCAGCGGCACGCTGGTCGTCGCGCCGAACACGATCGGCGCGCGCGCCACCACCGGCGCGGGCGCCGTCGTCACGCGCGAGGCGGGTGTCGGCCAGGGCGAGGTCTGGGTCGGAGTGCCCGCCAGGCGCCTGGAGCGGAAGAAAGCGGGCGCCAAGGCCGCGCGTCCGGCACAATCCAAGGCCCGACCGGGGCGCCAGAAGAGGATCCGAGCATGACGGCACTCACCGAAAAGGTCACGCTCATCGCCGGCAACGCGCACCGCGATCTGGCCGGTGCGATCTCGCGCCACCTCGCGATCCCGCTCGCCTCGGCGCACTTCGGGCGCTTCCCCGACGGCGAGATCGACATCAAGGTCAACGAGGACATCCGCGGCACGGACTGCTTCGTGATCCAGCCCACCTGCCCGCCGGTCAACGAGAACCTGGTCGAGCTCCTGCTGCTGCTCGATTGCCTGAAGCGCGCTTCCGCCGGGCGCGTGACGGCCGTGCTGCCCTACTACGGCTACGCGCGCAAGGACCGCAAGGACGAGGGCCGCGTGCCGATCAGCGCCAAGGTCGTGGCCAACACGCTCACGCGCTGCGGCGCCGACCGCATCCTGGCCCTCGACATGCACGCGGCGCAGATCCAGGGCTTCTTCGACATCCCGGTCGACCACCTCTACGCCAAGCCGGTGCTGCTCGCGGCCGTGCGCGCGCTGCAGATCGAGAACCCGATGATCGTCAGCCCCGACGTGGGCGGGATCAAGATGGCGCGCGCCTACGCCAAGGCGCTCGACAACTGCGACCTGGCGATCGTGGACAAGCGCCGCATCTCGGGCTCGCAGATCGCGGTCGAGCACGTCATCGGCGAGGTCGAGGGCCGCAACGTGATCATCGTCGACGACATGATCTCGACCGGCGGCTCGATCAGCGAGGCCGCGCGCATCCTGCGCTCGCACGGCGCGCGCAAGGTCGTGCTGGCCGTGACGCACGGCGTGCTGGTCGGCGGCGCGGTCGAGAAGATCGACGCCGCGCCGATCGACAAGCTGCTGATCACCGACTCGATCCCGCCCCAGTCGCGCATGCCGCGCTGCGCGGAGATCGTCTCGATCGCGCCGCTGATCGCGCGCGCGATCGCCAACATCCACCGCAACGAATCCGTCTCGAGCCTCTTCGAGGAATGTCCCGTCTGAATCCCTGTGCAGCCCGTGTTCCACCCGGCGCGTCCGCCGGGCGCGGGCTTCGAACCATCCAGGAGTCTGATCATGAGCAAGAGTGAAACCCTGAAAGCGGAGCCGCGCGCCAAGCTCGGCACCCGTTCCGCGCGCAAGCTGCGCGAACAAGGCCGTGTCCCGGCCAGCATGGACGCGGACTCCGCGTCCGGCCAGCACCGCGACTTCTCGATCGAGGAGCATTTGTTCCTCGCCACGCGCCGCCGGCACGTGCACCTCTACGACCTCGATTTCGGCGGAACCGTCGAGAGCGCCGTCGTGCGCGACCTGCAATGGGACGCGATGGGCGAGCTGATCGTGCACGTCGACTTCAAGCGCGTGCGCCGCGACGTCGAGACCAGCGCCGACGTGATGCTCGAGTTCACCGGCCACCCCAAGGGCGGCATGCTCAACCACTTGATGACGAGCGTGCGCGTCCTGTGCCTGCCGGCCGACATCCCCGACCTGATCGAAGTGCCCGTCGGGGCGCTCGACACGGGCGATGCGATCCACGCGCGCGAACTGGTGATGCCCAAGGGCGTCAAGCTCGCGGCGAACCCCAACCAGATGGTCTGCAACGTCGTGCTGCAGAAGATCGAAGTCGTCGCGACCCCCGTGGTCGAGGCTGCTGCGACCGTCGCCGGTGCCGCCGCGACCCCTGCCGGGGCTCCTGGCGCTGCCGCTCCCGCCGCTCCGGGCGCCAAGGCTCCGGCCGCCGCGCCGGGTGCCAAGGCTCCCGCTCCGGGCGCCAAGGCCCCGCCGGCCGCTGGCGGCAAGCCGCCCGCGGGTGGCAAGCCTGGTTGATCCGCGCCCGACCCGCCCGTTCCGCGCGGCCGCTTGCGGCGCGCGGCACGGGGGATAGAATGCTCGGCCCTTGCGGCCGGGAGGCCCTCCTCCCGGCCCGAGGGGCATTCCACGCGAGGTACAGGAGAACGAGACCGTGAAGCTGGTCGTCGGACTGGGGAACCCCGGGCCCGAGTACGCCGGTACGCGGCACAACGTCGGCTTCGACGTGCTCGAGCGCCTGGCCGCGCAGGGGAAGCTGCTCTTTCAACCCGCACGGAAGCTGGACGGCTACGCAGGTCCGGAGCCTTTCGAGTTCGCACGCCACACAAGCGGCGCGCTGCTCGTGAAGCCCCTGTCCTTCATGAACCGCTCCGGCGCCGTCGTTTCCGGTCTCGTGGGACGGCTCGCGCTGGACCCGCAGGAGGTCCTGGTCGTCTGCGACGACTTCGACCTGCCGCTGCGCGGCCTGCGCATCCGGCCGCACGGCGGTCCGGGAACGCACAACGGGATGAGATCGATCGTGGAAAGCCTCGCCTCCGACCGTTTCCCGCGCCTGCGCGTGGGGATCGGGCGCGCGGGGACCGACGCGGCGCGTCACGTGCTCGAACGTTTCGCCGACGCGGAGCGGGAGGAGATCGCCATCTCGGTCGCGCAAGCGGCCGAGGCGATCGAGGCCTGGCTCGGCGGGGGCGAGCTCTCGGACGTCATGACGCGGTTCCACAGCCGCTGGAACCAGGGTCCGTGAGCGCGTGTGCGCTCCGGCCGCATCACACAAACGAAAGGGACCGATTTTGAACCGACTCTACGAAGGCATGTTCCTGCTCGACAACCAGGTGGTGCGGGAGGACTGGAAGTCCGCCAAGGCCCTGGTCAGTGAAACGCTCGGCAAGCACGGCGCCAAGCTGCGCACGCTGCGGCGCTGGGAGGAGCGCAAGCTCGCCTACCCGATCGCGGGCCGCAAGCGCGCGACCTTCTTCCTCTCCTACTTCGACATCGGCGTGAACGAGCTGCCCGCGCTGCGCCGCGAGCTGGACCTCTCCGAGAAGGTGCTGCGGCACCTGATCCTGTCCTGCGAGGCCGTGCCCGAGACCGAGGCCGAGCTGGCTGCGGCCGAACTGGCCGAGGGCTTCACCATCCCCGCTCCGCCCCAGGACGACGCACCCGAGCCCAAGCGCGAGGAAGAGCGTCCGCCCTTCGAGGACACGATCGAGGTTCCCGACCTGAACGACCTGGAGGATGTGCGATGAGCAGCTTCACCGAACGCCGGCCCAAGGGCACGATCGTCTCCAAGGACAAGAACTGCCAGCAGGTCGTCCCGAACTACAAGGACCTCGAGCACCTGCGCAAGTTCCTCAGCGCGCACGCCCAGATCGTCTCGCGCAAGCGCAGCGGCTACTGCGCCCAGTGCCAGAAGAAGCTCAAGCTGGCCGTCAAGCACGCCCGTCACATCGGGCTCCTGCCCTTCGTGGGCTGAAACGAGGAGACCGACCATGGCGAACAAAGTCGAAGTCCTGCTGCGCGAGAACCTCAAGAACCTGGGCAAGTGCGGCGAGGTCGTGCGCGTCGCGCCCGGCTACGCCCGCAACTACCTGCTGCCGCACAAGCTGGCCACGCAGGCCACCGCGGAGAACGCCAAGGCGATGGCCAAGCGGCGCCTGAAGCTCGACGCCGAGGAGGCGCAGAAGACGGCCGAGATCCTGTCCAAGGTGCAGGCGCTCTCCGCCGTCGTGCTCTCCACGAAGATGAAGGCCGACGAGAGCGGGCACCTGTACGGCTCGCTCAACGCGGCGCTGGTCGTGCAGCTGCTCTCCGCGCAGGGCTGGCCGATCGAGGAGAAGGCCGTCAAGCTCGACGCGCCGATCAAGACCGTGGGTGCCCACAAGGTCAAGATCCACGTGCACGCCGAGCACGAGGCCGAGGTTTCGATCACGATCGAAGCCGAGGCGCCGGCCGCGAGCGCCTGAGCCGCACGCAGCTTTGAAGCCACCAAGGCGCGCGCCGGGCGGGAACTGCTTCCCGCTCGGCGCGCGCGACACTATCCTCGGCCCAGCCAGAGAGGCACCATGTCCGAGGAGAACCCGAGCGGGCGCACGCCGCCGCACAATGCCGATGCCGAGCGCGCGCTGCTCGGCGCGCTGCTGCTCGAGCCGCACCGCATCCCCGACGCGGCCGAGGCGCTGCGGCCGGGCGACTTCTTCGACCCGCGCCACAATCTCGTCTGGCAGGCGCTGCACTCGCTGGCCGAGAAGAGCCAGCCGGTCGACTTCGTCAGCGTGGGCGAGGCGCTGCTCGCGAACGGCCGCTTCCAGGAGGTCGGCGGGCGCGCCTACCTGGTCGAGCTCTCGAACTGCGTCACCTCGGCCGCGCACGTCAAGCACCACGCCGGCATCGTGGCCGACACCGCCACGCTGCGGCGCCTGATCAGCGAGTCGGGCGACATCATCAGCGAGGCCTACTCGACGCGCCCCGACGGCGAGAGCGTGCAGAAGCTGCTCGACGCTTCCGAGCACCGCATCTACCAGATCGCCGGAGCGCGCGACACGGGCGGCGCGACGCCCATCGGCAAGGCAATCGACGAGACCTTCCGGCGCATCGACTCGGCGGCGCACAAGTCGGGCATGACCGGCCTGCCGAGCGGCTTCTACGAGCTCGACGACATGCTCTGCGGCTTCAACGCGGGCGACCTGGTGATCCTCGCGGCGCGGCCCTCGATGGGCAAGACGGCGCTGGTGCTCAACATCATCGACCACGCCGCGCTGCACGCGCCCGAGTGGCTCGAGCGCAGCCCGAGCGTCTTGTTCTTCAGCCTCGAGATGGGCCAGCAGTCGATCGTGCGGCGCATGCTCTGCACGCGCGCGCGCGTGGACGCGCACCGGCTGCGCACGGGCAAGATCCCCAACGAGGACTACGCCGAGCTCTCGCGCGCGGCGGGCGAGCTCTCCAGCGCCAGCATCTTCATCGACGACTCGCCCGGCCTCTCGGTCATGGCCCTGCGCAGCCGCGCGCGGCGCGTCAAGCAGAAGCACGGCCTGGACATGCTGGTGGTGGACTACCTGCAGCTGATGACGCACCCGCGCGCCGAGAGCCGGCAGCAGGAGATCAGCAACATCTCGCGCTCGCTCAAGGAGCTGGCGCGCGAGCTGGAGATCCCGGTCATCGCGCTCTCGCAGCTCTCGCGCCAGGTGGAGCTGCGCGACGACAAGCGCCCGCAGCTCGCGGACCTGCGCGAATCGGGCTCGATCGAGCAGGACGCCGACGTGGTGCTGCTGCTCTTCCGGCCCGAGTACTACTTCCGCGACCGCGAGGAGCTGAAGGGCCTGGCCGAGCTGATCGTCGCCAAGCAGCGCAACGGTCCGACCGGCGAGGTCAAGCTCAGCTTCTTCGGCCCGCAGATGCGCTTCGAGAACCGCGCCCCGACGATGGACGAGCCCTTCCAGAGCTGAGGCCGGACTTGCCCCGCCCGCACCTGGCCGCGCTGCTCGTGCTCCTCGGCGCGCCGTGCGCCGGGGCACTCGCGGCGCAGCAGCCGACCCAGGGGCCGCCCGCGCCGCCGCAGGCCGCGCCGCAGCGTCCCGCGCTGCCGATCGTGCGCGCGATCGAGGTCCAGGGCGCGCAGCGCTACACGAAGGAACAGATCCTGCAGGCGCTGGGCCAGGAGATCGGCGCGCCCTTCGACGAGCTGCGCGTGAACAACGGCATCGAGACGCTGATGAAGGCCTTCAAGGTGCGCGCGCGCGTGCAGAGCCGCACGCGGCCCGACGGCGTCGAGCTGCTCTTGATCGTGAGCGAGGAGCTCTTCGACCTCGAGCCGCGCTTCGCCGGGAACCGTGACATCGACCTCGAGACGCTGCGCCGCTGGGCGCACCTGGAGGAGAAAGGCGAACTCTACCGCTACCAGAGCAAGCGCGTGCGCCAGCGGCTGCTGGAGGGCTACCACCAGGAGGGCTACCCCTTCGTCGAGATCGACGTGCAGGAGCACAGCTCCACCGGCCCGGGCGGGGAGATGGTGGACGTGATCTTCGAGATCCGCGAGGGCCCGCAGGTGCATGTCAAGGAGCTCGTGGTCGAGGGCAACCGCTCGCTGCCCGAGACCGGCGCCCTGTGGTGGAAGGACGGCCTGCTGCACCTGGCCAAGACCGACCTCGAGGGGCCCTGGATGTTCAACATGCGCGGCTCGAAGTACGTCGAGGAGACGCTGCAGGCCGACATGATCGCGATGCGCAACGTCTACCGCGACCTGGGCTGGATGGACGCGGTGGTCGAGGCCGAGCCGCTCGAGTTCACGCCCGACCGCAGCGGCGTGAAGATCCGCATCCGCGTGGACGAGGGCGAGCGCTACATCGTCTCGAAGCTCAAGATCCGCGGCGTGACGCGCAGCATGCCCCAGGGCGCGCGCGACCTGGAGCAGGCGACCGAGACCGACGCCCCGCTGCTGTTCGACGAAAAGGAGCTGCGCGCGCTGTGCAAGCTCGCGCCGGGCATGCCCTACCAGCGCGCGCGCCAGCAGGCCGACGCCGCGGCACTGCGCAAGTTCTACGGCCAGCACGGCTACCTGGGGCATCCCTCGCTCGACCCGCTGCAGCGCTTCGAGGTGCTCGAGCCCGAGGTGCTCCAGGACCTGAAGGGTCACAAGGTCGAGGTGACCTACAAGCTGCAGCAGGGCATCCAGCGCTACATCCGCGAGGTGCTCTTCCAGGGCAGCGAGTACACGCGCGACCGCGTGCTGCGGCGCGAGGTCGACGTGCAGCCCGGCGGGGTGGCCGACGCCGACGAGATCAACCGTTCGCTGAACCGCATCTTCGGCACGAACTACTTCAGCGACGAGATGAACCAGCTCGACCACCGCGAGCCGACCTACCGCTTCGTGACGCAGCAGACCGACCCGAAGTGGCTCGACCTCGTCTACAGCGTCCAGGAAGGGCGCGTGGTGGACTTCAACCTGAGCGGCGGCGTGGACTCCAACAACGGCCTGGTCGCGCACATCAACCTGCAGATGCGCAACTTCGACGCGCGCAACCTGCCCTCGAGTTTCGGCTCGACCTTCTCGGAGCTCTACGACAAGCAGGCTTTTCACGGTGCGGGCCAGACGCTGCAGCTGGACTTCTCGCCCGGCACGATCACCACCCAGGGCCTGATCCGCTTCGTCGAGCCGGATCTCTTCGGCACGCAGATCAACCGCTACAGCCTGGACGTCTCCGGCTCGAAGAAGCGCCAGGAGTGGAGCTTCTACACCGAGTACCGCGACACCCTGAACCTGCGCATCGGACGCGAGTTCGGGCGCAACCTGATGCTCACCGCCGGCGTGACGACGCAGGCGCTAAACGTCACCAACATCCAGCTGCCGCTGAACGGCATCCACCCGCCCGACGAGCCGCAGGTGCCGCCGACGCTGCTGGCCGAGGCCGGCCGGTCGACGCTCAACGGCGTGACCTTCGACCTGCGCCACCAGAGCGTCGACAACCGGCTCAATCCCTACGAGGGCGTGGGCATCAACTGGCGCAACGGCTGGTACGGCGGACCGCTGGGCGGCGACTGGGACTTCTGGCGCTCGCAGCTCGACGTCGACTACTACTTCCTGCTGGGCCACCACGAGGAGGATCAGGCCCACCCGGGCTTCCACCTCTCGCTCGGACTGGGGCTCTCCGATCCGACGGCAGGCTCGGAGTTCGTGCCCTACACCGAGCGCTTCTTCCTGGGCGGCCTGAAGTCGCTGCGCGGCTTCAGCTACCACGGCGTCGGCCCGAACACCGGCGGCGAGCCCGACGGCGGCCAGACGATGCTCAACGGCTCGCTCGAGTACCGCATTCCGCTCAACACGCAAACCGAGCCCGGCTCCTACAAGGAGCGCGAGGTCTTCCGCTTCCTGCTCTTCGCCGACGCGGGCGTGCTCGACCAGGACTCGTTCGCGCTCGATTTCAACGAGCTGCGCAGTTCGGTCGGTTTCGGGATCGGCATGGCCTATCCGCTGCCGCTGCACCTGTACTTCGGCTTCCCGATGCGCACCGGGGAGGGCGACCAGCGCCAGACCTTCGGCTTCAACATCGCCGCTTTCGGCTTCTGATCCCGGCCGGTTGACAGCGCCGCCCGCGCTGCGCTACACCACGTCCTGCGCTCCGCTGCTTGCGGGGCGACCAGGCCCCCGAATTCGGGGGCGGGAAGGACCCAGCGGTTGGGTTCGCTCTGCCGATGACCCAGTGGACACTAGCGGATCTCGCCCGGCTGTGCGGCGCCGAACTGGAAGGCGACGGCACGCGGGTGGTCGACGGACCGGCCTCGTTGCGCGAAGCCGGGCCGCGCCATATCAGCTACTTCGCCCAGCCGCGCTACCGCGCCGAGCTCGAGGCGACGCGCGCCGCGGGCGTGCTCGTGCCGCGCGGCACGCAACGGAAGGACCCTGGGCCGGCGCTGCTCGTGTGCCAGGACCCGAGCGCGGCCTTCACGCGCATCGTGGCCGCCTTCGTCGAGCCCGAGCCCGTCCCCGAGCCGGGGGCGCACCCGACCGCCGCGGTCGACCCGCGCGCGCGCATCCATGCGGGAGCGAGCATCGGCCCGCTGTGCCGGATCGCCGCCGATTGCGAGCTCGCCGAGGGCGTGCAGCTCGTGTCCGGCGTGCACCTCGGGCGCGGCGTGCGCGTGGGTGCGCGTAGCGTGCTTCACCCGGGCGTCGTGATCTACCCCGGCTGCACGATCGGTGCGCGCTGCACGATCCACGCCGGCACGGTGATCGGGGCCGACGGCTTCGGCTTCGAGCCCACGCGCGAGGGCTGGCAGAAGATCCCGCAGGTCGGCAGCGTGGTCGTCGAGGACGAGGTGGAGATCGGCGCCAACGTGACCATCGACCGCGGCCGCTTCGGGGCGACGCGCATCGGCCGCGGAGCGAAGATCGACAACCTGGTCCAGATCGGGCACAACGTCGTCGTCGGCGAGGGCGTGCTGCTGATCGCCCAGACCGGCATCGCGGGTTCGACGCGCATCGAGGCGCGCGCGATCCTCGCCGGCCAGGTGGGCGTCCAGGGCCACGTCACGATCGGCGCCGGCGCGCGCATCGGCGGGCAGGCCGGGGTCTTCGGCGACGTGCCGCCCGGCGAGGAGTGGACCGGCTACCCGGCCCGGCCGCACCGCGAGTCGCTGCGCAGCCTGGCCGAGGTGCAGCGCCTGCCCAAGCTGGTGGAGCGCGTTCGCGCGCTGGAACAGGACCTGAAACGCCTGCAGGAGGATCGGACACGATGAGCCGCAAGCAACGCACGCTGCGCGCAGCGGTGGAATTCTCGGGTGTGGGCCTGCATTCGGGCCGCACGATCCGCTGCCGCATGCTTCCGGCCGCGCCGGGAGCCGGCGTGGAGTTCGTGCGCACCGACCTGCCCGACGCGCCCTCGATCCCGGCCAACATCGCCTTCCATTCGGCCAAGGATCGCCGCACGCACCTGCAGCGCGGACCGGCCGAGGTGGAGACGGTCGAGCACCTGCTGGCGGTCTGCCGCGGCCTGGACGTGGACAACCTGGTCGTCGAGCTCGACGGCCCCGAGCTGCCGGGCCTCGACGGCTCCGCGCAGGACTACGTGCGCCTGGTCGAGCAGGCCGGACTGGTCGAGCAGGAGGCGTTTGCGCGCGAGCTGCGCCTCGAGCAGCCGGTCTACGTGCGCAACGGCGGTGCGACACTGGTCGCGCTGCCCAGCGAGCGGCCGGGTCTGACGCTGCAGTACGTGGCCTCGTTCGAGGAGCCCGGCGTCGAGGGCGGCTCGATGCAGTTCGATCTGACGCACGAGGGCTTCCGGCGCGAGATCGCGCCCGCGCGCACCTTCTGCCTGGCCTCCGAGGTCGAGGCGCTGCAGAAGGCCGGCTTCGGCAAGGGCGCGACGCGCGAGAACACGCTCGTGCTGGGCGACCCGGCCTCGCTGGCGCGCCTGCCGGGCGAGCCCGTGCGCCACAAGCTGCTCGACCTCCTGGGCGACCTGTTCCTGCTGGGCGCCGACCTGCAGGCGCACATCATCGCCACGCGCTCGGGCCACGCGACCAACGCGGAGCTGGTGCGCCTGCTGCACGACCTGATGCAGGCCCAGGAGACGGGCGGCCTCCTGCGCCGCGAGTCGGGACTGGACGTGCGCGAGATCCTGCGCCTGCTGCCGCACCGCTACCCGTTCCTGCTGCTCGACCGCGTGCTGGAGATCGAGGGCTACAAGCGCGCGGTGGCGATCAAGAACGTGACCATCAACGAGCCCTTCTTCCAGGGGCATTTCCCGACTGCGCCGCTGATGCCCGGCGTGCTGCAGCTCGAGGCCATGGCGCAGCTCGCGGGCGTGCTCTTGATGCGCAAGCTGGAGAACTCCGGGCGCCTGGCGGTGCTCTGGTCGATCGACAAGGTCAAGCTGCGCGGCGCGGTCGTGCCGGGCGACCAGCTGCGCATCGAGGTCGAGACGCTGCGTTCGAAGGAGCAGACGGCGCAGGTCAAGGGCACCGGCACGGTGGCCGGCAAGCTGGTCTGCGAGGCGATCCTGATGTTCACCCTGGTGGAAGCCTAGGAGCACGGTATGGCGACGAAGATCCATCCCACTGCGGTCATCACCCCGGGCGCCGAGCTCGGCCTCGACGTCGAGATCGGACCCTATGCCGTGGTCGGCAGCGCGGTCGTGATCGGCGACCGCACGCGCATCGGCCCGCAGGTGGTGCTTGACGGCCACACGCGCATCGGCCAGGACAACCTGATCGTCGGCCAGGCCAACCTGGGCGGCCCGCCGCAGGACCTGTCCTACAAGAACGAGCCCACGCAGCTCGAGATCGGCTCGCGCAACACGATCCGCGAGTTCGTCACGATCAACCGCGGGACGGTCAAGGGCGGCGGCTGCACGAAGATCGGCAACGACTGCCTCCTGATGGCCTGCTGCCACGTGGCGCACGACTGCGAGCTGGCCGACCGGATCATCATGGGCAACAACGTGCTGCTGGCCGGCCACGTCAAGGTCGAGCGCCAGGCCAACATCTCGGGCGGCGCGGCGGCGCACCACTTCGTGACGATCGGCTGCTTCGCCTACGTGGGCGGGATGACGCGCATGGTGCAGGACGTGGCGCCCTTCGTGATCCTCGAGGGCCACCCCAGCCGCGTGCGCGGCATCAACGTGATCGGCCTGCAGCGCGGCGGTTTCGCGCCCGAGGAGATCGAGCGCCTGCGCACGGCCTTCCGCCGCATCTGGCGCTCGGGCAGCCCGCGCAAGCGCACGCTGCAGGAGCTGCAGCGCGAGATGCAGGGCTCGGACGTGATCGCGCACCTCGTCAAGTCGCTGGAGAACACCGAGGCCGGCAACAAGGGCCGCTACCGCGAGATCCTGCGCGAGCAGTTCCTGCGCCAGGGCCAGGAACGCATCCTCGCCGGAGTGCCGCCGCAATGAGCCGCGGCCGGGGCCAGGACGGCCGCCTGCGCACGGCGGTGATCGGCGTGGGGCACCTGGGCAAGTTCCACGCGCGCATCTACAAGGAGAATCCGAAGAGCGAGCTCGTGTGCGTGGTCGACACCGACCCGGCCAAGGCGCAGGAGCTCGCGCGCGAGCTGGGCTGCGCGGCGTTCGAATCGCCGGCGCAGCTGCCGGCCGACATCGACGCCGTCAGCATCGCCGTGCCGACCGTGCACCACGCGCGTGTCGCCATCCCGCTGCTCGAACGCGGCATCCCGTGCCTGGTGGAGAAGCCGCTTGCGGCCAGCAGCGCCGACGCGCGCGCGATCCTCGACGCCGCCCGGCGCGGGAAGGCGCTGATCTCCGTCGGCCACGTCGAGCGCTTCCAGCCCGGCCTGCGCAAGGTGCGCGAGATGAAGCTCGCTCCGCGTTTCATCGAGTGCCACCGCCTGGCGCCGCTCAGCTTCCGCAGCCTGGACGTGGGCGTCGTGCACGACCTGATGATCCACGACCTCGACCTGGTGCTCGACCTGGTCGACTCGCCCGTGAAGAGCTTCGACGCGGCCGGCGGCGCGATCCTGACCGAGAAGGAGGACGTGGCCTCGGTGCGCCTGGTCTTCGAGAACGGCGCGCGCGCCAACGTGACCGCCAGCCGCGCCTCGATGAGCCCGATGCGGCGCTTCCGCATGTTCTCGCGCGAGAACTACGTCAGCCTCGATTTCACCAAGAACTACGGCCTGGTGATCCAGAAGGGGCCCGAATGGGAGTCCGGGCGCGAGGCGCTGCGCACGACCGACCCGGCCGTGCTGGCCGCGCGCAAGGACTGGCTGCAGGAAAAGGTGCTCAAGATCTCGGAGCTCGACCTGGGCCAGATGGACCGGCCGCTGCAGGCCGAGCTCGACTCCTTCCTCGACTGCGTCGCCACGGGCCGCGAGCCCGAGGTCAGCGGCGAGGACGGCGCGCGCGCTCTCGAGCTGGCCGACAGGATCGCGGCCGCGATCCGCGAGCAGCAGTGGTAGAGCGCCTCGTCGCGCCGCCATAATGCGCGCATGGGCGTCCCTCCGACGAAGCTCTTCGCCGCACTGCACGAGACGATCGCCAGCGCACCCGCCGCGGCCGAGGAAGAGGTGCTCGCGAGCTGGCGAGCGCAGCAGACCTTCCAGGCCGTCCAGCAGGCGCGTGCGCAGGGCCAGCCCTTCGTGTTCTGGGAAGGCCCGCCCACCGCCAACGGCAAGCCCGGGATCCACCACGTCGCGGCGCGCACGGTCAAGGACACCGTCTGCCGCTACCAGACGATGCGCGGCCGGCGCGTGACGCGCAAGGCGGGCTGGGACACGCACGGCCTGCCAGTCGAGCTGGAAGTCGAGAAGAAACTCGGCATCAGCGGCAAGCCGCAGATCGAGCAGTACGGCGTGGGCAAGTTCAACGCGCAGTGCCGCGAGTCGGTCTGGACCTACAAGAAGGACTGGGAAGAGCTCTCCGAGCGCATCGGCTACTGGCTCGACTACCAGAATCCCTACGTCACGTACTCGGAAGAGTACGTCGAATCGGTCTGGTACCTGCTCAAGCGCTTCCACGAGGCCGGGCTCGTCTACCACGGCCGGCGCGTGCTGCCCTATTGCGGTCGCTGCGGCACGGGACTTTCCTCGCACGAGCTCGGACAGCCGGGTGTGTACCGCGACGTGCATGGATCCGAGCGTCACGGTGCGCTTCCGAATCAGTCGCCGATCGACGGCGGAGCCCGAGAGCTTCCTCGCCTGGACCACGACGCCCTGGACCTTGCCCTCGAACTTCGCGCTCGTCGTCCATCCCGAGCGTCGAGTACGTGCGCGCGCGGCGTCGCGAGCAAAGCCAAGGACTCGGCAGTCACGTCGAGATCGTCTGGGTCGGCCAAGGCGCGCGCCGATGCCGTTCTTCCGAAGGGCTTCGAGGTGCTCGATACGCGTGCAGCGGCAGCGCGCTGGTCGGGCGCGAGTACAGCGGCTCTACGAGCAACGCAGAGTCTGCTGATCCCGAACAGCGTTCGTCGAGGCAGACCGGTCCTGACGGTCGAGCGCACCACGGTCTATGCAGCCGAGTTCGTCACGACGGAGGACGGCACCGGCATCGTGCACCAGGCCTGCTACGGCGTCGATGACTGGGAGGTCGCGACGCGCGAGCGCATCACGACCTTGCTCGGGCCTGGAGCAGGACGGTCGATTCGTCGTGCGCGATCCATCGCGCCGAGGCGTCGAGGTCCGAGGTCGTGCCCGTGCAAACCTGGTTCAAGGACGCCGACCGCTGGTGATCGCCGACCTGAAGCAGCGCCACCTGCTGTTCAAGAACGCGCACGAGAGCCACAGCTATCCGCACTGCTGGCGCTGCGACACGCCGCTCTACTACTTCCCGTCGCCGGCCTGGTACATCCGCACGACCGCGCTACAAGCAGCGGATGATCGACTTCAACAAGCGCATCCAGTGGGTGCCGCCCGAGGTCGGAGAGAAGCGCTTCGGCGAGTGGCTCGAGAACAACGTCGACTGGAACATCTCGCGCGACCGCTACTGGGGCACGCCGCTGCCTTTCTGGGTCTGCGAGAGCTGCGACGCACGTGCACGCGATCGGCAGCGTCGCCGAACTCGCGGAGCTCGCCGGCGCGCTGCCCGAAGGGCTTCGACAACCACAAGCCGCTGATCGACGAAGTGCAGTTCGACTGCCCGAAGTGCCAGGGCAAGCGCACGATGAGGCGCACGAAGGCGGTGCTCGACTGCTGGTTCGACTCGGGCGCCATGCCCTTCGCGCAGTACCACTGGCCCTTCGGCGAGGGGCGCGCGAAGGTGGCCGACCAGTTCCCGGCCGACTTCATCGCCGAGGGCCTCGACCAGACGCGCGGCTGGTTCTACACGTTGCACGCGATCGGCTGCTTCGTCAGCTCGCTCCCCGACGCGGGGCTGCCCGACGGTCCGGCGTTCAAGGCCTGCGCGGTCAACGGCCTCGTCCTGGACAAGGACGGGGTCAAGATGAGCAAGCGCCTGGGCAACGTCGTCGATCCCTGGGCGATGATTCGCGAGCACGGCGTCGATGCGGTGCGCTGGTACTTGCTCTCCAGCGGTTCGCCCTGGCTGCCCAAGCGCTTCGACCCCGAAGGCCTGCTCGAAGTGCGCCGGCGCCTGCTTCGGGACGCTGACCAACAGCTACAAGTTCTTCGCGGACTACGCGCGCCTGCCCGACGGATTCGACCCGCAGCGCGACGCGGCCCCGCCGCCGGCCGAGCGGCCCGAGATCGACCGCTGGCTGATCTCGCGCACGCAGACGCTGATCGTCGACGTGCGCAGCGCGATGGATGCCTACGACCTCGATGGCGCCTGCCACGCGATCGAGGGCTTCGTCGTCGACGAGCTTTCGAACTGGTACATCCGCCGCAATCGCAGGCGCTTCCACAAGAGCGGCAAGGGCTCCGACAAGGTGGCGGCCTTCGCCACGCCTGCACGCGGCCCTCGAGACGGTGGCGCTGCTCTGCGCGCCGCTGATCGCCCTTCCTGTCGGAGATGCTCTTCGAGCGCCTGTCGCCCGGGCGCGGCTCGGTGCACGCGGCGTTGCTGCCCGAGCCCGACCTGCGCCTCGTCGATCGCGAGCTCGAGGAGAGCATGCGCGTCGTCACGACGCATCGTGGAGATGGGCCGCGCGCTGCGCGAGCGCGCCGGGATGAAGATCCGCCAGCCCCTGCGCGCGATCCACATCCGCTCCTCGCACGAGCACAGCCTGGAGCTCCTGCGCACGGACTTCGCGCGCGAGCAGATCCTGGGCGAGCTCAACATCCGCGAGTTCGGCAGCCTCGTCGAGCGACGACGGCCAGCTCTGCACGCTGCGCGCGAAGGCCAACTTCCGGGTGCTCGGCAAGCGCCTGGGCGCGCGCATGAAGGCCGCCGCGGCCGCCGATCGATGCGCTCGAGCCCGAGCGCGTGGCGGCACTGCGCGCCGGGCGACCGGTGACGATCGACCTCGGGGGCGAGAGCGTGAGCCTGGGGCCCGAGGACGTGTCGGTGAGCGTCGAGACCAAGGCGGAGTTCGACGTCGAGACCGACGGCCGCTTCGTGCTCTTTCTCGACACGCAGCTCGACGACGATCTGGTCGCCGAGGGGCTCGCTGCGCGAGCTGATCAGCCGCGTCAACGCCCTGCGCAAGAAGGCTGGCCTCGCGGTCACCGACCGCATCCGGTTGCGGCTCGATCCGGGCGAGGATGCGCTGCTCGCGCTCCGCGATCGAGGCGCAACCGCGCCTGGATCGGCGAGGAGACCCTGGCGCCAGGAGGTCGCCCTGGGAGGGGCCGTGATCGCGAGCGTGCTCGCGACCGAGGAACTCGACTTCGGGAGCGGCCACGTCGTGCGCGCGAAGTTCTGGCGCGCCTGAACCCGCGGAAGGGGTGTTGTGCCTTTCGCGGGCTGGAGCTAGCTTCGGCGGCCCCGGGGTCATCCTGGACGTCAGGTGACCCGTCAGCACCCCCGGAGCCGAACAAGCACGCAATGGGCCCTGTTCGCTGTCTGCGATCTCTGATCGCAGCCGGTTGGGCCCACCTGGAAACAGCTGGTTTCCGGGATCCGACGAGCACGGTCGCGCTGGGACCCCCGGGGACTTCTGTTCGCGCTTGCGTTTTTCGCCTGCTGCCCTCGATCGAGTGAGTTGCGCCGCTATCATCGGCGCCGGCTCCGCCGCGCGGACGCGGGACTGTCCGTGCGCGAACGATTCGAGGGCCAGGACGGAACGACATGCGCGCGCTACTGCTGATCTTGATCGGTGGGGGATTGATCTGGCTCTTGATCCAGGGGCTCGGGCCCAGTTTGGCGAAGGACTCGGGGGCGGAGCACTCGAACGGGGTGCTCCTGCACGAGGAATCCACGGGCTCGGCCGCGGCCGCGGGCGAGGCTGGCGAGGCCCCCACATCGACTGCGCCCGAGGCTGCCGAGCCCGAGGGTGCGGATGGCGCCATGGTGGCACCCGCGGACCCCTCGGCCGCTCCGAATCCTGCGCAACCTGAGGCTACTGGCGCAGCGCCGGCGCCATCGAGGCCAAGCGCGCCCAACGTGCCCGCAGCACCGCAGCCCGCAGGATCGAGCATCTCCGAGGCCGAGTTTGCCGCCCGCCTGGTGCACCAGACGGACGGATTCGTCGATTGGCTCGGCACCGCGAAGGAGGGCCTGAGTCCGGCGCGCCGAAACCTCGCCAAGGCCCTCGCGCTGCAATTGACCGGCCGCGCGCAGGACGCTGCTTTGCTCGTGCGCGACCTGGAAGGCGCGCGCGACCTGGCTGAGGACGAACGCAAGTTGCTCGACGTCTGGCCCCAAGGGCCTGCATTCGCCCTGCCCTCGCGGGGCACGGCCTCCGGGTCGATGCTCTTGCGAGCGGCAGGAATGTCGAGCACCGAGCGCAGCGGCAGGGACGCGTTGGCGACCTCGCGCTGGGAAGAGGCAGCCGAGTCCTTCTCGCGCCTGCTGCAGGAGGAACTGCGCTCGCCCTGGGAACCAGGCGCGGAGTGCATGGGGCAGTGGGCCGAGGGACTGAAGCGTGCTCAGCTTGGCTACCGCTGGAACAGGAAGGGCACTTGGCCCGCGCTCGAATTGAAGGTCGCGCCGGGCGATTCCCTGATCGGGATACGCAAGCGAGCCTTGCAGGAGCGGGCCGAACTGGTCACGTGCACGGGGCTGATCGCCCGAGCCAACCAGCTCCAAGGTGAGACGATCCAGCCCGGTCAGACACTGCGCGTGCCGATCGGCAAACCGCACGTGCTCGTGGATCTCAGCGCGCGCTGGCTGCTCTTCCTGCTCGACGACGATGTCGTCGGTGCGTGGCCCATCGGTGTTGGAAAGCCGGGCAGCGAGACACCTGCGGGTCGCTACAGGGTCGGCGAAAAGAGCGAACACCCGACCTGGTTCCGACCCGGTCAACAGCCTGTGCCGGCGGGCGACGCGAGGAATCCCCTGGGGACACGCTGGATCGCATGGCTGAGCGCAGACGGAGAGAAGACTCACCTGGGGTTTCACGGCACGCGCGACCCCGAGAGCATCGGCCTGGACGAGAGCGAGGGCTGCGTGCGCATGCTGAACAGGGATGTCGAGGAGCTCTACGAGATCCTCCCAAAGGGCACGGAGATCCTGCTCCAGCCCTGACCGCAGTCCTCGAGGCATCCGAACCGAGTTCTGCGGGACTTGGGGCTGGCAAGGCCCCGTCGGAAGGCCGTCCAGGGGTGGCTCAGGCGCTTCCCGCGCAATCCACAAGTCTTGTGTGCGAAGTCACTTACGGCGAGCGTGGCCGATTCCTAGTCCAGCCCATTGACCGTGAGGGGGCAAGCTCTATCATTCCCCTCCCCCAAGAACGCCGGCCCCGAAGCTGGCGAGGGGAACACGAACACGGCTTCCTCTGCCCGAGACGGGTCGGGGGAGCATGGATCTTTGAAAACAGGGTGGCCCTTGAAACCATGCGAGCTGGATGCGCTTCACGGCGCGTCTAACTCCAATTAAGACAGAACAAAACTTTCTTTTGAAGGGTTTGATTCTGGCTCAGAACGAACGTTAGCGGTGTGGATTTAGGCATGCAAGTCGCGCGTGAAAGCCTTCGGGTGAGTAAAGCGGCGAAAGGGTGAGTAACACGTAACCAACCTGCCCCCTGGACCGGAATAACCACTGGAAACGGTGGCTAATGCCGGATGAGCCTGGTGGATGGCATCATCTGCCTGGCAAACGGTGGCGCAAGCTGCTGCTAGGGGAGGGGGTTGCGGGCTATCAGCTAGTTGGTGAGGTAATGGCCCACCAAGGCGATGACGGGTAGCGGGTCTGAGAGGACGGTCCGGCACACTGGGACTGAGACACTGCCCAGACTCCTACGGGAGGCTGCAGTCGCGAATTTTCCGCAATGGGCGAAAGCCTGACGGAGCGACACCGCGTGCAGGATGAAGGCCTTCGGGTTGTAAACTGCTGTCAGGTTCTAGGAACAAACTGGTGTTAACAGCGCCAGTACTGACCAAGCCCAAAGGAAGCAGCGGCTAACTCTGTGCCAGCAGCCGCGGTAAGACAGAGGTTGCAAGCGTTGTTCGGAATTACTGGGCATAAAGCGCATGTAGGTGGTCCGCTAAGTCGGATGTGAAATTCCCCGGCTCAACCGGGGAACGGCTTCGATACTGGCGGGCTTGAGGTCCGGTAGGGGTGAGTGGAACTCCTGGTGGAGCGGTGAAATGCGTAGATATCAGGAGGAACACCAGTGGCGAAAGCGGCTCACTGGCCGGAATCTGACACTGAGGTGCGAAAGCTAGGGGAGCAAACGGGATTAGATACCCCGGTAGTCCTAGCCGTAAACGATGGGCACTAGGCAGGGGGGTAACCTATGGTCCTCTCTGCCGAAGCAAATGTGTTAAGTGCCCCGCCTGGGGAGTACGGTCGCAAGGCTAAAACTCAAAGAAATTGACGGGGGCTCACACAAGCGGTGGAGCATGTGGTTTAATTCGAAGCAACGCGAAGAACCTTACCTGGGCTTGACATGCACGGATTAGTCTCATGAAAGTGGGGCAACAGCCCTTCGGGGTCGGAACTTGCACAGGTGTTGCATGGCTGTCGTCAGCTCGTGTCGTGAGATGTCGGGTTAAGTCCCTTAACGAGCGAAACCCTTGTCATTAGTTGCCAGCGGGTCATGCCGGGAACTCTAGTGAGACTGCCGTTGTTAAAACGGAGGAAGGTGGGGACGACGTCAAGTCATCATGGCCCTTATGCCCAGGGCGACACACGTGCTACAATGGTCTGTACAAAGGGATGCAAGACCGCGAGGTGGAGGAAATCCCAAAAAGCAGGCCCCAGTTCGGATTGAAGGCTGCAATTCGCCTTCATGAAGCTGGAATCGCTAGTAATCGCGGATCAGCCACGCCGCGGTGAATATGTTCCTGAGCCTTGTACACACCGCCCGTCAAGCCACGAAAGCGGGGAGCGCCCGAAGTCGCTATGTCCAACCGCAAGGAGGACGGTGCCTAAGGCAAGCTCCGTGATTGGGACTAAGTCGTAACAAGGTAGCCGTAGGGGAACCTGCGGCTGGATCACCTCCTTTCTAACGGATGAGTTAGACTTTCGGCGGAAGCCGGATGGCAAGCATAGGAGTTCGCATGGAGACGAGGGCCACCCTACCTGATTGCCAGCATCTGCACAGCTATGAGGCAGCTGCCGCGCTCGGCCTCCCCGGAAATCGGGCCTGTAGCTCAGTTGGTTAGAGCGTCCGCCTGATAAGCGGGAGGTCAGTGGTTCAAATCCACTCAGGCCCACCACAGCCCCGAGAGACCCGTCAGCGCTCGGTTTCTCGAGCAGCGCAGCACCCTGCCGCCAGTGGAAGTCGAGGGCCACAGACCCTCCATCGGGGGCGTAGCTCAGTTGGTAGAGCACCTGGTTTGCAACCAGGCGGTCGTGGGTTCGAATCCCGTCGCCTCCACCACCACCCTACCCGATGCCAGCAATCTGAATAGTACAGCTCGACGAGAGTCGGGCGTTCTTTGAGAACAAGGTGAATGGACATGATCGTGGAAGCCACAAGCGAACAAGTGGTTAAGTTACTAAGAGTGTATGGTGGATGCCTTGGCGTCCAGAGCCGATGAAGGACGTGGTCAGCTGCGATAAGCTCCGGGGAGCCGCCAACAGGCTTTGATCCGGAGATCTCCAAGATGGGGAAACCGCTCGGGATTCATATCCCGAGACTGCCCGCACAACTCGCGGGTAGAGGGAACGCAGGGAACTGAAACATCTCAGTACCTGCAGGAAAAGAAAGAGAAATCGACTCCCCTAGTAGCGGCGAGCGAACGGGGATCAGCCTAAACCGGTGCCGTGCAAGGTTGCAGCCGTTGCGGCATCGGTGTCGTGGGACTCATGGGGCTCTCTGCTAGGAGCCCAAGAAGTTACAAAGCATGTGCTTAGACGAATGGCATGGGAAGGCCAGCCACAGCGGGTGAAAGCCCCTTAGTCGACAAGCAACATGCCTTCTGTGAGTATCCCAAGTA
This sequence comes from uncultured Planctomycetota bacterium, assembly GCA_963829015.1. Classification (GTDB taxonomy): domain Bacteria; phylum Planctomycetota; class UBA1135; order UBA1135; genus JADJLZ01. The sequence goes on from CAWHGR010000007.1 coordinate 476,008, forward strand.
GCACCAGACACGAGAAACCTGGTGTGAATCCGGGGGGACCACCCCCCAAGGCTAAGTACTCCTGGACGACCGATAGTGCAATAGTAGCGCGAGCGAAAGGTGAAAAGAACCCCGTTTAGGGGAGTGAAATAGAACCTGAAACCATACACTTACAGCCTGTCGGAGGCCTATGATCCTTCGGGATAATGGCTGACGGCGTGCCTTTTGCATAATGATCCGGCGAGTTACTCTATTTGGCAAGGTTAAGGGTTTAAGACCCGAAGCCGAAGGGAAACCGAGTGTGAATAGCGCGATTTAAGTCAGATGGAGTAGACCCGAAAGCCAGCGATCTATCCATGAGCAGGCTGAAGCGGATGTAACAATCCGTGGAGGGCCGAACGGGTGTGGGTTGAAAACCGCTCCGATGACTTGTGGATAGGAGTGAAAGGCTAATCAAACTGGCAAATAGCTGGTTCTCCCCGAAATAGCTTTCGGGCTAGCCTCTGGTAATAGTTGATGGGGGTAGAGCCACTGAATGGGATGTAGGGCCTTAACCAGGTACTACACCTAATCAAACTCCGAATACCATCAACCGTATCCCGGGAGTCAGTCTACGAGCGATAAGGTTCGTGGTCGAGAGGGAAACAACCCAGAACGCCAGCTAAGGTCCCAAATGTGTGCTCAGTGAAGAGAAGGAAGTGGAATCTCTAAGACAGCCAGGATGTTGGCTTAGAAGCAGCCATCATTTAAAGAGTGCGTAATAGCTCACTGGTCGAGAGGTTCTGCGCCGAAAATGAACGGGACTCAAGCGCACAACCGAAGCTGCGGACTGTCAAGGTCCGTTGGACTCTGACATTGGTAGGGGAGCGTTCCAAGCGAGTGAAGGGTGACGGTAACGACACCTGGACGCTCTGGAAGTGATTATGCCGGAATTAGTAGCGAGAAAGCAGGTGAGAATCCTGCTCGCCGCAAGCCCAAGGGTTCCTGGGCACGGTAAATCCGCCCAGGGTTAGTCGGACCCTAAGACGAGGCCGAAAGGCGTAGTCGATGGATGACAGGTTAATATTCCTGTACCACCAAATTGCGTTATGACCGATGGGGGGACGCGGAAGGAAAGGTGATCGCACTGACCGATGTGCGTCTAAGCTTGAGGGTGGCATGTAGGTAAATCCGCATGCGTAAGCCCAGGAGTGATGGCGAGCTCTTCTGAGCGAAGTCACCGGACTGACCGACGAGAAAATCCTCTAGGTAGTGATTTGGTGTCCGTACCAAAACCGACACAGGTGGGCGAGGTGAATATCCTAAGGCGCTCGAGAGAAATGCAGTCAAGGAACTCGGCAAATTAACCCCGTAACTTCGGGAAAAGGGGTGCCCCGTGAAGTGTAGATCCTTGCGATCGAAGCTTTGCGGGGCCGCAGAGAAATGGCCCATGGAACTGTTTATTAAAAACACAGGTCTGTGCAAAGTCGTAACGACGACGTATACAGACTGACGCCTGCCCAATGCTGGAAGGTTAAGAGGAGGGGTTAGCGCAAGCGAAGCTCCGAATTGAAGCCCCAGTGAATGGCGGCCGTAACTATGACGGTCCTAAGGTAGCGAAATTCCTTGTCGGGTAAGTTCCGACCCGCACGAAAGGCGTAATGACATGGGCTCTGTCTCGACGGCATGCTCGGCGAACTTGTAGCTGTGGTGAAGATGCCACGATCCCGCATCAAGACGGAAAGACCCCGTGAACCTTTACTGTAGCCTGATATTGAGGCTTGTTATGTCGTGCGTAGGATAGGTGGGAGACGTCGAAGCTGGGCTTTTGGGTCCAGTCGAGTCACCGGTGAAATACCACTCTCGTCATGATAGGTCTCTAACACAGCCGTGAATCCGGGTTGTGGACAGTGTTAGGTGGGCAGTTTGGCTGGGGCGGTCTCCTCCAAAAAAGTAACGGAGGAGCACGATGGTGCACTCAGTGCGGTTGGCAATCGCACGTAGAGCGTAAGGGTATAAGTGCGCCTGACTGCAAGAGATATAGCTCGAGCAGGTACGAAAGTAGGTCCTAGTGATCCGGCGGATTCCGAGTGGAAGGGCCGTCGCTCATCAGATAAAAGGTACTCCGGGGATAACAGGCTGATCGCGCCCAAGAGTTCATATCGACGGCGCGGTTTGGCACCTCGATGTCGGCTCATCGCATCCTGGGGCTGAAGGAGGTCCCAAGGGTTTGGCTGTTCGCCAATTAAAGCGGTACGCGAGCTGGGTTTAGACCGTCGTGAGACAGGTCGGTCCCTATCTGATGTGGGTGTAGGATGATTGCGGAGCCTTTCCCCTAGTACGAGAGGATTGGGGAGGACGGTCCTCTGGTGTTCCAGTTGTCGTGCTAACGGCATCGCTGGGTAGCTACGATCGGAACGGATAAGTGCTGAATGCATCTAAGCGCGAAGCCTTCTCCAAAACTAGTCATCCCTATCAGTCCCCTGGGAGACTACCAGGTTGATAGGCCGGCGGTGTAAGGATGGCAACATCTTTAGCTTACCGGTACTAATCGGACGATTGGCTTAACCACCTTTCTCCACAGAATGGCCTGCCATTTTGAGGAAGAAGGCCGTTCGAATACGGCTTCTATGATCATTGTCCATTCACCTTTTTAAATCACGGTGCGCCTGCGGGCGCACCGTCCGTACTCCCGGTGATCATGGGCTCCTGGCCATACCCGTTCCCATTCCGAACACGGTCGTCAAGCAGGAGCCGCCGATGATATTGCCATGCGAGAAAGTAGGTTGTCGCCGGGGTTTTGAACGAAGCACCCGCGTGCTGTGCACGCGGGTGCTCTTTTTGTTTCTAGTACCGGGCTCGCGGGCACCTCGGAGCGGCAATCGAGCTCAGCCACGCTCAGCGACGTTGGTGTGGCACTGCGCGCTGCGTCTCAAGACCGATAGTCTGCGTTGATCCGCACGTAGTCTGCGGAGAAGTCGCAAGTCCAGGCGTCTGCCTGTGCGGGGCCCGCCGCGAGGTCGATCCCCAGAATCACCTCGTGGTTGTTGAGCAAATGAAGGTGCGCGGCCGGCTCGTTCTCGGGATGCGGCCTGCCCGAGGAATACAAGTCGGCGTCGCCGATCCATACGCGCGCCTTGTTCGTGTCGAAGCTCACGCCCGAGCGACCGGCTGCGGCGAGGATGCGGCCCCAGTTGGGATCGCGCCCGTGCACTGCGGTTTTGGTCAACGGGCTGGTGGCGATGGTGCGCGCCACATGCGCTGCGGCCTGCTCGTTCGGCGCGCCATGAACCTGCACGGTAACCAGGCGTGTCGCGCCCTCGCCATCGGCCGCGATGCAGCGGCATAGTTCCTGGCTGACCTCGAGCACGGCACGCTCAAGCACATCGTCGTGGGAATCACTCCAACCTGCGCGGGACTTGGGATGTGTGGCGGCTTCCGCGTGCTGACTGCTCCAGAGCAGGAACGTGTCGTTCGGCGAAGTGTCGCCATCGACCGTCAGGCGGTGGAAGCTGCGATCCGAAATGCGGCGCAGCATTTCCTTGGGATGGTCGTCGGCCGGTCCGTCGGTGAGGACATAGGCCAGCATCGTGGCCATGTTCGGGTGGATCATCCCGGAGCCCTTCGCGACGCCCGTGACTCGGAACGGCGGGCCGGCCTTGTCCTCGACGGCCAACGTACGAATCTTCGGGACGAGGTCGGTCGTCATGATCGCGGTGCCGAAGTCGCCCAGTCCGCGTTCGGTCACCCCGGCGGTCAGGTTGGGCAGCGCCTCGAGGATGCGTTCGCGCGGCAGTCGCGCGCCGATCACGCCGGTGCTCATGAAGAGCACCTGCTCGGGCGGGCAGCCAATCAGTTCGGCCAGGGCGCGCTGGACCACGCGATTGTCGTCGATGCCCTCTTCGCCCGTCGAACAGTTGGCGTTGCCGGAGTTGACCAGCAGCGCGCGCAGCTCACCGCGCGACTTCGCCAGGCTCTCGCGGCCGACGACGACGTGCGCTCCCAAGAGCTGATTCGAGGTGAACAGTGCCGCCGCGGGGTAGGCCCGGTCGGCGACGATCAGACCGAGGTCGAGCTTGGTCTTCTTCGCGCGGATGCCGCAGTGCAGGGCCGCAGCGCGAAACCCTGCGGGCAGGACCGGTCGTGCATCGCTCACGCGACTGGGGTTCAGGGGAATGCGTTCCATCACACGAGTCGTCGCTTCCATTCGAGGACCTCCGCACGGACGCGTTCGGGCGCCGTGCCTCCGATCTGGTTCCTGCGTTCGAGCACGGCCTCGACGGACAATTCCGCGCGCCACTGCTCGTGCGTCACGTCCGCCAGCTCGGGCAGCAACGCGCGCCAGGAGGGCGCGGGCAGGTCCTCGAGCTCAGCAGCGCGATTCGATCGCGCGCGCGCACCACGGCGCCGGCGCGTTCGTGCGCGTCCCGGAAGGGGAGGCCGCGGCGCACGAGCCAGTCGGCGAGCTCGGTGGCGTTGGCGTAGCCGCGCGTGGCCTCGGCCCGGCAGCGCTGCGTATCGAAGCGCACGTTCCGGACCGTGATCTCGGCGATCTCGAGGCAGGCATCGGTGGTGTCGAGCGCGTCGAAGAGCAGCTCCTTGTCCTCCTGCAGGTCCTTGTCGTAGGCCAGCGGCAGGCCCTTCTGCAGCACCAGCAGGGCCTGCAGCGCGCCGAGCACGCGCGCGCTCTTGCCGCGCAGGAGCTCGAGCGAGTCGGGGTTCTTCTTCTGCGGCATGAGGCTCGATCCCGTGGCGACCGCGTCGGCGAGCTCGATCAGGCGCGCTTCCTGCGAGGCGAAGAAGATCCAGTCCTCGGCGAGGCGCGACAGGTGCACGACCGCAGTGCTGCAGGCGAAGGCCAGCTCGGAGGCGTGGTCGCGCGCGGCCACCGAATCCAGGCTGTTGCGCGTGGGCCCGGCGAAGCCCAGGTCGCGCGCCAGTGCCTCGCGTTCGACCGGGAAGGCCGTGCCGGCCAGCGCGCCGCTGCCGAGCGGGCAGCGGTCCATGCGCACCTCGTGCATCCGACGAAGCGCGTGCGGTCGCGCTCGAGCATCTCCGCGTAGGCCAGCAGGTGATGGCCGATGGTGATCGGTTGCGCGCGTTGCAGGTGCGTGTAGCCGGGCATCGGGGTCCGCGGCATGACGATCGGCGAGTCCGACCAGCGCGCGCTGCAGCGCGACGATGCGCTGCTGCAGCTCCTGCGCTCGCAGTTTGAGGTAGCAGGCGCAGATCGGTCGCGACCTGGTCGTTGCGCGAGCGGCCAGTGTGCAGCCTGCGCGCCGGCTCTCCGACTTCGGCGCTGGAGCTCGCTCTCGACCAGGCTGTGGATGTCCTCGGACTGCGAGGAGCGCAGCCGCTCGGGCTCGCGCTCGAAGCGCGCCGCGACGCGCTCCAGGCCGGACAGGATCGCGCGCTCCTCGCCGGCGTCGATGACCTTGCCCGCGGCCAGCGCCTTGGCCCAGGCCAGGCTGCCGCGGATGTCCTCGCGCCACAGGCGCGAGTCGATCCGCAGGCTGCGGTTGAAGACCTCGAAGCGCGGGTCGAGCCCGCCGCTGAAGCGCCCACCCCAGAGCTTGCTCACACCAGTACCTTGCCTGACTTCTTGCCGCCGGACTTGGCGCTCGCCGTCTTGGCCGCGCCCGCCCTGGAACCGCTCGAGCTCGCGGCTGCGCCGGCGGCTGCCGCCTCGCGGCGGACCCTGGCGGCCACCATTCCCGGCAGGCCGTAGAGGCGCACGAAGCCGTAGCTGTCCTTGTGGTCGAAGGCGGCGCTGGCGCCGAAGGTGGCCAGGTCCTCGCGGTAGAGCGAGAACAGGCTCTTCGAGGAGAGCGCGGTGGCCGAACCCTTGTAGAGCTTGACCGCGACCGTGCCGCTCACGTTGCGCGTGGCTTCGCGGAAGAGTGCGTCCATCGATTCGCGCAGCGGCGCGAACCAGCGCCCGGTGTAGACGAGATCGGCGTAGTCGGGCATCAGCTTCTCGCACATGCGCTGCGTGTCGCGGTCGAGCGTGAGCGCGCGCAGCGTGCGCAGGCCCTCGAGGATGATCGTGCCGCCCGGCGTCTCGTACACGCCGCGCGACTTCATGCCCACGAGGCGGTTCTCGGTGATGTCCACGCGCCCGACGCCGTGCTTGCCGCCGAGCTTGTTGAGCAGCGTCACGAGCTCGATCGAGCCGAGCGCCTTGCCGTCGACCGAGACCGGCACTCCACCTTCGTAGCCGATCTCGACCACCTGCGCCTTGTCGGGCGCCTTCTCGGGCGAGACGGAGAGCATCCAGACGTCTTCGGGCGGCGCGTTGGCCGGGTCCTCGAGCGCCCCGCCCTCGTGGCTGATGTGCCAGAGGTTGCGGTCGCGCGAGTAGATCTTCCTGCGACTCTGCACGACCGGGATCTTGCGCTTGGCGGCGTAGTCGAGCGCGTCCTCGCGGCTCTTGATGTTCCACTCGCGCCAGGGCGCGAGGATCTTGAGCTCCGGCGCGAGCGCCATGTACGTGAGCTCGAAGCGCACCTGGTCGTTGCCCTTGCCGGTGCAGCCGTGCGCGACGCACGGTGCGCCGATCGCGAGCGCATGCTCGACCTGCGCCTTGGCCAGGATCGGCCGCGCCATGCTCGTGCCGAGCAGGTAGCGACCTTCGTAGACCGTCATCGCCCGCAGGCAGGGCCAGACGTACTGCTCGAGGAACTCCGCGCGCAGGTCGACGACCTTGCACGAGGCGGCACCGGTCGCGAGCGCCTTCTTCTCGAGACCGGCGAGCTCCTCGTCGCCCTGGCCGACGTCGCAGCACAGGGCGTGGACCTCGAGGCCGTAGGTTCTCGCGCAGCCAGGGGATGATGATCGAGGTGTCGAGACCGCCGGAGTAGGCCAGGACGACTTTGTCGGACATGGGGCAGGTACCTTCGGGGCGTTGGAGGGGGTGCAGGGGAGTGGGCGCGCGGATCAGCGCTTGCCGAGCAGCAGTCCGAGGACCGCCTTCTGGACGTGCAGCCGGTTCTCGGCGATGTCGTAGACGATCGCCTGCGGTCCGTCGATCACGCCGCTGGTGACCTCCTGGCCGCGGTGCGCGGGCAGGCAGTGCATGAAGACCGCGTCGGGCTTGGCCAGCGCCATCAGTTCCTCGTCCACGCGGTAGTCGTGGAAGATGCCGGCGCGCTCCTCGATCTCGTCTTCCTGGCCCATGCTGGCCCAGACGTCGGTGTAGACGGCGTCCGCGCCTTTCACGCCGCGCTCGGCGTCGTTCAGGATCTGGATGTCGGCGCCGGATTCGCGCGCCATCAGCATCGCCTCGCTGACCACGCGCGCGTTCGGCTCGTAGCCCTCGGGCGTGCAGACCGTGATGTGCGTGCCGAGCAGCGCGGCGACGTGCACCAGCGAGTGGCAGGTGTTGTTGCCGTCGCCGACGTAGACGACCTTGCGGCCCTTGACCGAACCCCAGCGCTCGCTGAGCGTGAAGAAGTCGGCCAGCGCCTGGCAGGGGTGCAGGTAGTCCGAGAGCCCGTTGATCACGGGGATCTCGCAGTTCGCCGCCAGCTCCTCGAGCACGCGGTGCTTGAACGTGCGCGCGACGATGCCGTCCACCCAGCGCTCGAGGTTGCGCGCCATGTCCTTGACCGACTCGCGCGAGCCCAGGCGCACGTCGCGGTGGTCCATGAACACGGCGCTGCCGCCGAGGTCCTGCATGCCGATGTCGAAGGTGAAGCGCGTGCGCAGCGAGTCCTTCTCGAAGATCATCGCCAGGCGCTTGCCGCGCAGCATCTGCGCGAAGGCGGCGCGGTCGGACTTCATCGCGCGCGTGGCGTCGAAGATGGTCTCGACGTCGCCGGGCCCGAGCTGCGAGATGGAGAGCAGGTCCTTGAAGGGCAGCGTTCCGAGTGTGGCAGTGGTCATGGGAGGGGATCGGTTCCTGTCGGTTCTGGAGCGAAGTGTCGAGCGCCGCTCGCGCGGCTCACAGGCTGCGCAGGCCGGCGCGCAGGAGCTCCAGTCCCTGCGCGATCTCGTCCCGCGTGATGACATAGGGGGGCAGGAGGCGCAGCACGTCGCCGCCGGTGCGGTTCACGATCAGGCCGTCCTGGTAGAGCTTCTTCTGCAGCGCCTCGGCGCCGCGCTCGAGGCGCAGGCCCTGGATCAGGCCCAGACCGCGCAGCTCGCTCACGACGCCGAACTCGCGCTGGAACTCCTCCAGACCGGCGCGCAGCTGCGCGCCGCGCGCGCGCACGTTCTCGAGCAGGCCGTGCTGCTCGATCTCGTCGAGGAAGCACAGCGCGCCGCGGCAGACCAGCGGGCCGCCCGCGAAGGTCGACCCGTGGTCGCCGGGCTGCAGCGTGCCTGCGAGCTCCTTGCTCACGAGCGCCATGCCCATCGGCAGGCCGGCGGCGATCGGCTTGGCCAGCGTGACGATGTCCGGATGGACGTCGAGCTGCTCGCTGTAGAGGAACGTGCCCGTGCGGCCGCTGCCGCACTGCACCTCGTCGTGGACGAGCAGCGTGCCCGTCTCGTTGCACAGCGCTCGCGCCTCGCGCAGGTACTGCGCCTCGAGGCAGCGCACGCCCGACTCGCCCTGGATCGGCTCCATCACCAGCGCCGCGGGCTGCTTCTCGCGCAGCACGCGCTCGAGCAGCGCACTGTCGTCGGGCGCGACGAAGCTCACACCGGGCACGAGCGGCTCGAAGGGCTCGCGGTACTTGGCCGTGTGGGTGATCGAGAGCGCGCCCAGCGTGCGGCCGTGGAAGCTGCCCTCGAGCGCGACGAAGCCCGTGCGCCCGGGGTGGCCGAGCTGGCGCTGGCGCTTGCGTGCGATCTTGAGCGCGGCCTCGACCGCCTCGGTGCCGCTGTTGGTGAAGAACGCCGCCTCCATCCCGGAGAGGCGCGTGACGCGCGTGGCGACCTCGTCGGTGTAGGGATGGCGGAAGAGGTTGCTGGTGTGGATCAGCTTCCCGAGCTGGTCGCGCAGCTCCGCCACGAGGCGCGCGTGGTTGTGTCCGAGGGCCGAGACGGCGATGCCGCCCAGGAAGTCGATCCACTGCCGGCCGTCGGCGTCCCAGAGGCGTGCGCCCTGGCCGCGCACGAAGACCTCGTCGGCCCGCAGGTAGGTCGTCAGCACGTGCTCATCCATGGGCGGCGAACTCCGACTGGAAGGTGGTTCCGACCGCGGGCGAGAGCGCTTGCAGCACGCAGTCGGGGCCGGCGGACGGGGCGATCTTGACCAGCGCAGAGGGTTGCGCCGCGAGCGCCTCGAGGGCCGCCTCGACCTTGGGGATCATGCCGCCGGCGATCACGCCGGCCCCGCGCAGGCGCGCGCACTCCGCCGATCCGAGCGCGGGGATGCGCCGCCGCTCTGCGTCGAGCACGGCCGGCACGTCGGTCAGGAACAGGACCGCGTCGCACTGCAGCGCGGCACCCAGCGGTCCGGCAGCCATGTCCGCGTTGATGTTGTAGAAGCGCTCGGCCGCTCCGCGCGCGCCGACGGCCAGCGGCGCCGTCGTGGCGATCACCGGCACGAATCCGCCCCCGAGCAGCGCATCGACCAGGCGCCGGTCGACGTCGACAACGCGTCCGACGTAGCCCAGCTCGACGCCGCGTGCGACGAGCGGCTCGGCGCCGAAGGAGGCGCCGTCCGCGCCGCACAGCCCGGCGGCCGGGATGCCGGCCGCGACGAGCGCCGCGACGAGCTGCTTGTTGACCGTGCCGCACAGGACCTGCAGCACGACCTCGGCCGTCGCTGCATCCGTCACGCGCAGGCCGTCGTGGTAGCTCTCGGGCAGGCCCAGGCGCCGCACCAGCTCGCGGATCTGGTTCCCGCCGCCGTGCAGCAGCACGAGCTCGTGGCCGGCCGAACGCGCGCGCACGAGCGCAGCCACGAGCTCCGCGCGCGCCGCGTGCTGCTCGAGCTGCGCTCCGCCGATCTTGACCAGCAGCTTCATGCGAGGCCAGCCGCCTCCTCGAGACCCAGCGCGAGGTTCATGTTCTGCAGCGCCTGGCCGGAGGCGCCCTTGAGCAGGTTGTCGATCACGGAGACGAGCACGATCCGGTCCCCGCATTCGCCCACCGCGATGTGGCATTCATTGGTGTTCTGCACGCCGCGCAGCTCGGGCAGGCCACGCTCGAAGACGCGCACGAAGCGCTCGCCGGCGTAGGTCTCGCGCAGGCAGGCGCGCAGCGTTTCGGCCTGCGCGCTCGCGGCCGGTGCGAGGTAGATCGTCGAGAGGATCCCGCGGAAGAGCGGCAGGAGGTGCGGCACGAAGACCAGGCGCTCGCAGCCCGCGTGCAGCCGGATCTCGGGCTGGTGGCGGTGGTTGCCGAGGGCGTAGGCGAGGAAGTTCTCGTGACTGTTGCCGAAGAGCGTGCGCGCGCTGGGCGTCTTGCCGGCACCCGAGACGCCGCTCTTGCTGTCGCAGACGATGGTCTCGCCGCGCTCGACGAGGCCAGCTTCGAGCAGCGGCTTCAGCGCCAGCAGGATCGAGGTCGGATAGCAGCCGGGGTTGGCCACGAGCCGGGCGCCGTGCAGGCGCTCGCGCGCGAGTTCGGTCAGGCCGTAGACCGCCCCGGCCAGCAGCGCGGGTGCCGGGTGCTCGTGCGCGTAGGCGGCCCGGTAGCTCGACGCCTCGGGGAAGCGGAAGTCGGCCGAGAGGTCGACCACGTGCTTGCCGAGCTCGAGGCAGCGTTGCGCGAGCGGCGCCGACGTGCCGTGCGGAGTGCACAGGAACACGCCATCGCACTCCGCGACGCGCGCCCAGTCGAGCGGCTCGACCACGGTCTCGCTCTCGAGTTCGGGCGCCTCGGCCGGGGCGCCCTCGCGCGCACTGGCGAAGACGTGCAGCGCGAGCGCGGGGTGGCGCGCCAGCAAGCGCTGCAGCTCGCGCCCGGTGTACCCCGAAGCGCCCAGCACGGCCGCGCGCTTCATCGGCGCTTCTTGCCCTCGCGCAGCTCGTTCAGCCGCCGCACCACGCTGCGCGCCCCGGCCGGGCTGCGCGCGATGACCAGGATCGTGTCGTCGCCTTCGATCGTCCCGAGCACCTCCGGCCAGCCGGCCCCGTCGAGGGCGACGGCCAGCGGGCCGGCGGCCCCGACCGGCGTCTTGACCACCACCTGGTTCCCGGCCGCGACGGCCGAGCTCATCCAGCCCTGGACCGCCATGTAGAGCGCCAGGCTCGCGTCCGCCGCGGCCGGCGGCACGCTGGTCGGCAGCTCGTAGCCGTCGGGGCCCTTGAGCAGGCCCATGTCGCGCAGGTCGCGCGAGAGCGTGGCCTGGTTGACCGCGATGCCGGCCTTGGCCAGCAGCTCGGCCAGCTCCGACTGGCTGTGCACGTGGCGCGCCCGCACCAGTTCGGCGATGCGCGCGCGCCGTTCCTCGCGCGAGGCCAGGCGCGGATCGGGGCTGGGCTTGGCGCTCTTGAGCATAGTTTCGGTGTCGATGTGCAGAATTATGCACAGGTTTCGGGGGCCGCGCAAGCGCGCCCGCGGAATTTCTCCGCCGGCGCCGGCTTGAAGGCGGGTCCCGATCCGGGGTAGGAGTGCGCCACCCCGAACAGGAGCTGCCCTTGTCCGAGATCCTCAGCGCCGACAACCTGATCGCCCTGGCCACGCTCTCGCTGCTCGAGATCGTGCTCGGGATCGACAACATCGTCTTCCTCTCGATCCTCTCGGCCAAGCTGCCGCCCGAGCAGCGCGCCAAGGGCCGGCGGGTGGGCCTGGCGCTGGCGATGCTGATGCGCATCGGCCTCCTGCTCTCGCTCAGCTGGGTGATGCGCCTGGTCGACCCGCTGTTCGAGCCCTTCGGTCACCCGGTCTCGGGCAAGGACCTGATCCTGCTCGGCGGCGGCCTGTTCCTGATCGGCAAGGCCACCTTCGAGATCCACGAGCGCCTCGAGGGCCCGGAGCACGGACCGAACCTGGGCCCGGCCGGCGCGAGCTTCGGCAGCGTGATCGTGCAGATCATGCTGCTCGACATCGTCTTCTCGCTCGACTCGGTCATCACCGCGGTGGGCATGGCGCAGCAGGTCTGGGTCATGATCACGGCCGTGGTGCTGGCCGTGGCCGCGATGATGCTCTTCGCGGGGGCGGTGAGCGAGTTCGTCGAACGGCATCCGACGATCAAGATGCTGGCGCTCTCCTTCCTGATCCTGATCGGCGTGATGCTGGTCGCCGAGGGCCTGGGCCAGCACATCCGCAAGGGCTACATCTACTTCGCGATGGCCTTCTCGCTGGGCGTCGAGCTGCTCAACCTGCGCCTGCGACGCGGCGCGAAGCCGATCCACCTGCGCGGGCCCGAGCTGCCGTCCGAGCCCCCGCGCGAATGAGCGCCCGCGCCGCGCCGCAGGCCCCGGGCTGGAACACATGGCTCGGCGGACCGCTCGTGGTGTTCGGGGTCTGGCTGCTGGCCCGTGGCAAGCGGATGCCCCAGGCAGCGGCGGCCAGGGCCTGATTCCGGTATCCTGCGGGGCCGCGGCAGGTAGGGCCGCTACCCGCTCTCGACCCCCCTGATGATCACGCCCATCCGCACACTTCTGGCGCTCGCCTGCCTGCTCGCAGGTCCGACGTCCGCCCTGCTGCAGGCCGCGGTCGTGCCGCCGCAGGATCCGCCCAAGGGCAACCAGGCGCCGCACGTGGACTGCATCGTCTGCGGCGAGCGCTCGTACACGTTCCCCTCGGGTGCGCCGCTGGACAAGGACGGCAACATGATCGTCTGGTGCGCGCACTGCAAGCGCGACACCTCGCACCGCTCGAGCACGAACACAGGCCCCGGGCTGCCGACGTCGCCGGCGCCGAGGTCCGAGGCCAAGGGCGGGCTGCGACTGCGCAAGCCCGATACGCAACCCGAGACCAAGCCGGCCGAGCCGCAGCCGCAGGGCAAGGGCGAACAGCGGCCCGTGCCCGACAATCCGCAGGCCGGCCAGGGGCAGGCCTCGCCCGCCGCGAACTTCGTCTTCCAGGAGGTGCGCAAGCTCAAGAGCATCGAGGACCGCCTGATCGCCTCCTCGGTGGACAGCCTGAGCGCGATGGGGGACCCCGGCCTGGCCGCGGCGCGCACCGAACTCTTCGCCATGGACGCGCCGGTGATCCTGGTCGCCGCGCGCGTGCTGCTGCGCTCGCCGACGCCCGCGGACATCGAGCTGGTGCAGAAGCGCCTGCGCGAGAAGCTGCCTGCGGCCGGCGGCGGGCAGCTGCTCGCGGCCCTGGTGGCGGCCGATCCGGTCCACGCCGGCCCGCGTTTCCTGGTCGAGATGCTCGATTCGCAGAACGGCAGCCTGCGCACGCAGGCCGCGCGCGAGCTGCGGCCGCTGCTCGCGCAGGCGACCGTCGAGGTGCTCGCCCCTGCGCTCGAGAGCAAGCGCTCGGAGACGCGCCTGGAGGCCGTCTCGCTCGCGGGCGGCCTGCCCGATCCGGCGGCCACGGACGTGCTGCTCGCGAAGCTCTGCGATCCGGCGCCGCACGTCGCCCTGCGGGTGATCAGCGAACTGGCCGGGCGCAAGGACGATGCGCTCGATCTCAAGCTGGTCGCGCTGGCCTTCCGCGAGCGCTGGCTCCTGCGTTGCGAGGCCTACGCGCTGCTCGCGCTGGTCGAGCGCGAGGACGTCGGCTCGCGCGGGATCCTGGACGACACGCAGATCGAGCCGCTGCTCTCCGCCATGGAGTCCAACGACCCCTTCGTCTCGGGTGCCTGCGCCGCTGCGCTCGCGGGCATCGGCTTCCGCAGCGTCAGGGTGCGCGACGCGAACTGGCTCGACCAGTCCGTCGTCGACCGGCTCGTCGGCGTCGTCAGCGGCAAGGTCTTCCACAACGATTTCTCCTCGCTGCAGGGGCCGGCCCTGCGCAGGCTGCAGCTGCTCACCGGCCAGGACGCCGGCACCGACGGCTCGCGCTGGGTCGCGTGGTGGATCGCGGCGCGGCCGGGATTCCACGCGCTGCGCGCCTGGATCCCGTACGAGGAACCGGAGCTCGATCGGCTGGCGCTGAACATCTCCGACGGCAACACGAAGTGGCGCCTGCTCGGGCCGGCCAAGGCCTGGCCGGTGGACCTCGCGCCGCGCGAGGATGCCTACTTCCTCTCCGCCGCGCAGGTGCAGGATCTGGCCCGCGTGCTGAGCACCGAGGGCGTCTTCGGTCCCGAGCGGCTGCCCGGCACGCGCGGAACACGCGGCACGGGCGAGCGCATGCTCGACGTCTCGGTGGTCGGGCGCGGGAAGACCTTCGTGATCGGAGCCGACGCGCAAGAACCCTGGTTCGATCGCATCCTCGCCGCGGCCCGTGCGCTGGCCGAGACCAATCGCTGGGAGCTCTACCCGACCCCCGGCCGGCACCTCGGCACCGCCGAGCTGTGGGCCGAGCAGGCGCCCTGGTGGTCGGCCGAACACACGCCGATCGAACGCGAGCGCAAGCTGAAGGCGCTCGTCCTCGCGACCCTGGCGGTGCGCAATTCGCCCATGCGCCAGCGCGCCTTCGCCGAGCTCGAACGCCTCTACACGCTGCCCGGCATCGTCGATCCGCAGGACTTCCGCTTGTTCGTGGACGCGCTGGGCGGCGACGCGCCGCCGGTGGCGATTCCCAGCCTGATCCAGATGGCGATCACCGCGGCGCGCAGCATCTCCCCGCAGGGCGCACCTATCCCGGTCGAGCCGGCCCGCGAGCTCGTGCGCGCCGTGCTGGCGCGGCCGGATTCGATCGCCAGCGCGCTGCCGTCCGTGCTGCAGGCCGCCGGCCCCGCGTTCACGCGCGAGATGCTCGCGGATCCGCGGCCGGCGGTGCGCACCGCCGCGGCGCGCGTGCTGGCGCGCTTCCCCGAGTCCGACCCGGTGCCCGTGCTGCTCACGCTGCTCTCCGACAAGCTCACCGACGTGCAGGTGGCGGCGATCGAGTCGCTGGGCGACCTGCGCGCGGAGTCGGCGCGCACGGAGCTGCTGGTGCGCGCGCGCCTGGGCGTCAAGCCGGTGCGCATGGCAGCCCTGCTCGCGGTCGGCAAGCTGCGCGGGGAGTACGTCCTCGACGCGCTGCTGCTGGCGCTCTCCGAGGGCGATCCGGAGCTGCGTCTCGCGGCGGTGAACGGCATGGTCGAGCTCCAGGATCCGGCCAGCGCGCCCTTCCTCGTCTCGCTGCTCGCAGACCCGTCGTCGCCGCAGCTCTCGGATGCCGCGCGCGCGGGGTTGCTGCGCCTGCGCGAGCGCGCCTGGCCCGAACTGCGGCGCGCGCTGATCGGCGCGTCGCCCGCGGGCAAGGTCGAGGCCGCGCTGGTGCTCGCCGAGCAGTGCGCGCCCGAATCCGTGCCGATCCTGCTCGGCGCACTGACCGTCAACCCGCGCGACAGCCGCGCGGGCGCCGAGCTGGCGCTGCTCACCTGCGTCGATTTCCGCGCGCAGCAGGATCCGGCCGCGAATTGGTGGAACTGGTGGGACGGTGTCGTCCACGACGACACGCTCTCCTGGTTCCGCGCCGCGCTCGAGCGCCTGCAGCTCCATCCGCCCGCCGCCGAGGCGCTCGCCGGCCGCGGCACGAAGGAGGGGCGCGCCTTCGTCCTGGGACTGCTCGCGCGTCCGGAGCCCTGGCTGGTCGAGCGCGCACGGCGCGAACTCGCGCGCATGCTGGCGATCGAGGTTGCGCCGCTCCCGCCCGCCGGGCCGGCGCGCGAGGCCTGGACGGCGCGCCTGGCGACCGAGGTCGAGCAGTTCCGCGAGCCGTGAGCCGCGTGCGACGAGGGCGCTCGCGCGGCCGGCGCGGAAGCCGCTCGGGCGGCGGGCTGCGACAGATCCTGGGCGGGAAGTTCTTCCTGCTCGTGGCGCTCTGCACGCTGGGCCTCGCCTGGCTCGGGATCGAGGAAGGACCGAAGTTCGCGCGCCAGGTCTGGAGCCTGATCGGGGTGCGGCGCGTCGAGGGCTTCGCCGATGTGCTGCGCTCGGCAGGCGCCGAGAGTCGGGTCGATCCGTGCCTGCTGGCCGGGGTGATGTACGTCGAGAGCCGCGGGCAGACAGACGCGCTCTCCCCGAAGGACGCTCGCGGGCTCTTCCAACTTCTGCCGGCCGCCGCGGGCGATGCGGCCCGGCGCCTCGGCCTGCCCAGACCGAGCCCGGAGGACCTGCTCCGGGATGCGGCGCTCAACACGCGCCTGGGGGCAGCGCACCTTGCCTGGCTCATCCGCCAGGACGGGCCCAACCTCGAGCGCGTTCTCGTCGGCTACAACGCCGGGCGCGCCAAGCTCGCGCGCTGGGAGAAGGACGCGGGCGGCTGGGAGGCCTGGCGCGCGCAGCAGCTGCTGCGCGACACCTCGGGGGCCCTGACCTATGCCCGCGATGTGCTCGAGTTCACGCAGAAGTTCCGCGAGCGGGGCAACATCGTGCCGCTCGAACCCGCGCCGCAGGGCGTCCAGGCAGCCGAGCGCTGAGCTAGTACTGCCGCAGCACGGCCAGCACGACTCCACGGATCTCGACCTCGCGGGTGCGGATCGGCTGCATCTCGGCGTTCGCAGGCTGGAGCCGGAAGCTGCCGTCCTTCTCGCGGTAGAAGCGCTTGAGCGTGGCGTCGCCCTCCGGCAGCACGGCCACGACGATCTCGCCGTTGTTCGCCTCCTTGCGGTTCTCGACCAGCACGAGGTCGCCGTCGCGGATCGAGTCCTCGATCATCGAGTTGCCCTTGACGCGCAGGGCGTAGACCTCGCGGTCGGCCGGGACGAGCGACTGCAGGTCGAGTTCCTCGGGGGCCTCGACGGCCTCGATCGGCACGCCGGCGGCGATCCGGCCGAGCACCTGGACCCGGCCGCCGCGCACGGGACTGGCTTCGACCGGCTGCAGGCCGCGGCTGATCCCGCGCTTGGAGCGCACCAGCACACCCTTGCGCTCGAGTTCGGCGACGTGCCCGAACACGGTGACCTTGTTGACGCCCAGCGATTGGGCGATCTCCTCCAGCGTCGGGCTGATCCCGTGCTGCCGGCGGTACGTCTCGAAGAAGGTCAGGATCTCGCGCTGGCGGCGCGTGAGGGGCGGGACGGGCACTTGGGCAGTCATCGAGTGGGGATCAGAACAGGAAGGTGGTCGCGATCAGGAGCGCGAAGACGATGAAGGAGAGCTTGTCGCGGCGGGTGAGGCTCAGGATCTGGGTCATGGTTCGACTCCTCGTCGGGCGGGTCAGTCGGGTCACCACCCGGACCGAACGGATCCCGAATCTACCGGGGCCCATCGACCCGAACAAGACCCGAATGGATGCGGACCTCGCTGGCCGGCCCTCCAGGTCGGTACTTGCGTTCCAAGTCCTTGTCGAATAAGAACGTACCCGTTCCCGCCCGCGGGAGCGGAAGCCCTCCAGACCGCTTGAGCACCCCCTATCCCTTCGGCCTCGACCGCTACCTGGTGCCCTTCTCGTTCCGGCAGGTGCCGGTCTACCGCTTCGACGTGGTCGTCGTCGGCAGCGGGGTCGCGGGCAGCGCAGCCGCGCTCGCAGCGGCCGGACGCGGCGCCTCGGTCGCGCTGATCGCCAAGGCCGAGCTGCGCGAGACCAACACCGTCTACGCCCAGGGCGGCCTAGCCGCGGTTTTGGCGGCCCCCGACAGCTTCGACGCGCACATCGCGGACACGCTGCGCGTCGGCTGCGGCCTCTCCGAGCGCGAGGCCGTCGAGTGCGTCGTGCGCGGCGGCCCGGCGGCCGTCGAGCGCCTGCTGGCGATGGGGGCCGAGTTCGACCGCACGCCCGCGGGGGAGATCGACCTCTCGCGCGAAGGCGGCCACAGCCACGCGCGCATCGTGCACTCGCAAGGCGATGCGACCGGCCAGGAGATCCAGCGCGCGCTGACCGGCGCCGTGCTCAACCACCCGGGTCTGGCGAACTTCCCGCACACCTTCGTGCTCGACCTGCTCTCGATGCCCGACGGGCGCGTGGGCGGCCTGCTGACGCGCACCGCACGCGGCGACCTGGTGGCCTTCTCGGCCGGGCAGGTGCTGCTGGCGACCGGCGGCGCGGGCCAGATCTACCGCGAGACGACCAACCCCGTGATCGCGACCGGCGACGGTGTCGCGCTCGGGTTCCGCGCCGGTGCGCTGGTGCGCGACCTCGAGTTCATGCAGTTCCACCCGACCTGCCTGTACATCGCGGGGGCCGCACGCGCGCTGATCAGCGAGATCGTGCGCGGGGCGGGCGGGATCCTGCGCGATCGCCTGGGCCGACGCTTCATGCCCGAGTACCACGCGCAGGCCGAGCTCGCGCCGCGCGATGTCGTCAGCCGCGCGGTCTTCGCCCAGATGGTCAAGACGAACGACACGAGCGTCTACCTCGACCTCTCGCAGCTCGAGAGCGACCCGCACGTGCTCTTCCCCGGCATCAGCCGCACCTGCCGCTTCTTCGGCATCGACATCGCGAAGGACCCCGTGCCGGTGCGCCCGGGCGCGCACTACCTTGTGGGCGGCTTGCAGGCGGACCTCGACGGGCGCACCAACGTGCCCGGCCTGTGGGCGGTGGGCGAGTGCGCCAGCTCGGGTCTGCACGGCGCGAACCGCATGGGCTCGAACTCGCTGCTCGAGGGCCTGGTGCTGGGTCTGCGCTCCGGCGCGGCCGCGGCGCTCGAGACCGGCGGCTCCGACCGCGCGCAGAACGCCGTGCGCCGCTCGCGCGAGATGCCCAAGCCGCCGCCCGGCGTGCGCGTCAACCTGGAGGACCTGATCTACTCGCTCAAGTCGCTGATGTGGCGCCAGATGGGCGTCGAGCGCGAGCAGAACGGGCTGCAGGACGCGCTCTCGAAGATCGCCTTCTGGTCGCGCGCGGTCGAGGACCTCGGTCCCTCCGAGCCGCACGCCTGGGAGCTGCTCAACATGCTGACCGTGGCGCGCCTGATGACCATCGGTGCGCTGGCGCGCGAGGAATCGCGCGGCTGCCACTGGCGCTCGGACCACAGCGAGCTGCGCCAGGAATGGCGCCAGCACACGCTGCTGCGTGCGCGCGCGGAGGGCGAGACGCTGGCGACGATCGAGCTCGCGCTCGCGCCGGTGCGCGACCAGGCCCTGGTCCCATGAGCCGCAGCGGGCACTTCACGGGCCGGGCGCGCGAGCGCGCGCTGGTCGTCGGCGCGCGCCTGCCGACGACGATGGTGCCCGCGAGCGAGTCGCACGCCGACCTCTCCGAGGCGGTCGGCCTGCTCGCGGCGGCCGAGGCCGACGTGGTGGGGGAGGGCATCCTGCAGAAGCTCTCGAAGCCCTCGCCGGCGACGCTCTTCGGCAAGGGCAAGGTCGAGGAGATCCGCCAGGAGGTCGAGCGCCTGCACCCCGACATCGTGCTGGTCGACAACGACCTCTCGCCCGCCCAGGCGCGCAACCTCGAGAAGGCCTGGGGCGCGCGCGTGCTCGACCGCTCCGAGCTGATCCTGGACATCTTCGCGCGCCGCGCGCAGACGCAGCAGGCGCGCCTGCAGGTCGAGCTGGCGCAGCTGGAGTACCTCGCGCCGCGCCTGCGGCGCATGTGGACGCACCTCGAGCGCATGGAGGGCGCGATCGGCACGCGCGGCCCGGGCGAGACGCAGCTCGAGACCGACAAGCGCCTGATGAAGGAGCGCATCAAGATCCTGAAGCGCGAGCTCGAGGAGATCGAGGCGCGCAAGCAGCGCGAGGTCAAGACGCGCGCCGAGCAGTTCACCATCGGCCTCGTGGGCTACACCAACGCGGGCAAGTCGACGCTGCTCAACCGGCTCACGGGCGCGAAGGAGTTCGTGGCCGACATGCTCTTCGCGACGCTCGACACGCGCACGCGCCAGTGGCGCATGTCCGACGGCCGCACGGTGCTGCTCTCGGACACGGTCGGCTTCCTGCAGCGCCTGCCGCACCACCTGGTGGCCTCGTTCCACGCCACGCTGGAGGAGACGCTGCACGCGGACCTGCTGCTGCACGTGATCGACGGCTCGCACCCGGACGCGGCGGTGCAGATGGAGGCCGTCGAGGAGGTGCTGGCGGAGCTCAAGCAGGACCTCTCGGGCGCGATCCTGGTCTTCAACAAGATCGACCGCGTGCCCGACCGCCTGGCGCTGCAGTACCTGCGCGGCGCGCGCAAGCAGGACGCGCTGCAGCTCTCGGCCGAGACCGGCGAGGGCCTCTCCGAACTCGAGCGCCTGGTGCGCCTGCGCATCGACCAGCGCTCGTCGCTGGTGGACGTGCTGCTGCCCATGAGCGAGGGCCGCTTCGAATCGCGGCTGCGGCGCATCTGCCAGCCGCTCGAGGACGACTGGGACGAGGCGCGCAACCTGCGCCGGCTGCGCGTGCGCCTGACCGAGGGCGCGCTGGGCAGCCTGCGGCGCGACGCGCGGCCGGGGATCCTGTTCGAGCCCGTTCTCTAGGGTTTCTGCAGCGTTTCGAGCGGCGGCAGGCGCAGCTTCTGGCCGGCGCGCACGGCGTTGGCGCTCTCGAGCTGGTTGAAGCGCGCCAGCGCCTCGACCAGCGCGACACTGGCCGTGCCGTAGTGCTGCTTGCAGATCGTCGAGAGCGACTGGCCGGGCGAGACCGTGAGCTCGAACTCGCGCGCGGCGGGCGGCTCGGGCGTCGGTGCCGGAGCGGGAGTTGGCGCGGGCGTGGGTGTTGGCGTCGGCTCCTCCGCAACCGGCGGCTCGGCACCGCTCGGCGCACCGAGCACGACCGAGCCCCAGCCCGGCGGGAGGGCCGGGGCGGGCTCTTGCGGTGCCGCTTCCGTGGCGGCGCGGCGCTGCAGCGCCACGACCAGCCCGAGCAGGGCCAGCAGGATCGCGGCTGCGAGCCAGAGCCTCACGTCAGCCCGTCGTCGTGACCGCGGTCTTGCTCTTCGTGGCCGTGCCCGTGTCCCCGCCGCCCTTCTTCTTGGCGGCGCGGTTCTCGAGCCACAGGAGCACCGGGCTGGCGACGTAGATCGTCGAGTAGGCACCCGAGATCACGCCCACGAGCATGCAGTAGGAGAAGCCCTCGAGCACGTTGCGCGAGCCGACGTTGAAGAGGAACAGGACGAGCAGCGTCAGCACGACCGTGCTGGTCGTGAGGATCGTCCGTCCGAAGCACTCGTTGATCGAGTCGTCGAGGATCTGCTTCAGCGGCTTGTTCGACTTCAGCCGGTTCTCGCGCACGCGGTCGAAGATCACGATCGTGTCGTTCTGCGAGTAGCCGATGATGGTCAGGAAGGCCGCGATCATCGAGAGGTCGACCTCGGCCTGCAGGATCTGCAGCTTGCAGGCCAGCGCCAGCGCGCCGAGCGCGATCAGCACGTCGTGCACGAGCGAGATCACGACCGCGATGCCGTAGGCGTACTCGGCGAAGCGGATGCGCACGTAGAACATCGTGCCCACGAGCGAGAGCAGCACGGCCATCACGGCCTTGTCGCGCAGTTCGCTGCCGACCTGCGGCGCCGATGAAGTCCGACTCGGGGATCGGCGCTCGAGAAGCGGAAGAGGATGCCCTTGCGAGTCCTTGGCCGCGCGCATGGTCGCGTGTCGATCAGGCCGATCAGCGCGGCCGGCTTCTGCGTGCCCTCGAGCCGGCCGTGAAGTCGAAGACGTTCGGGTTGTCCGCTCGCGGGCGTGGCGCTCGCGCGCCTGGATGCCCTCTCCGACCAGCGCAGTCGCGCCGATGTCCGGCTGTCGGGTGCACGTCCTCGAAGTGCAGTCGACCCTTGACCTTGGTGCCGTTCTCGCTCGAGCTCGAGCTCGATCGGGCCCTTCTGCAGCACGCTCACGAGCGCCAGCTGGATCTGCTTCAGACTGCCCGCGGATTCCTGTGTCTCCTGCTTGGAGGCGTTGCCCGTTGCCGTCGGCGCGGCCTCGCTCGAGCTTGTAGGTGATGCGGAAGGCACGGTAGCCGGTCTGCTTGTCGCCGCTCTCGAGCAGCGGCACGACCGTGGCCGAGCGCCCGACCGTGCCGGGCACGCCGCCCACGAGCCGGCGGATCTCCTCGATCGACTGCGGCTCCTCGGTGCGCACGGTCATCGTGAAGCCGCCAGTGAAGTCCGTGCCGTACTTCTCGTGGTCGGGCATGCGAGATGAAGAGCCCCATGCCGGCGACGATCACGAGCAGCGAGGCGCCGATCGCGGGCGTGCTCCACTTCATGAACGGCCAGCCGGGTTGACCAGCACGTGCTTCATCTTGAAGTTGGCCTTGCCCTTCTTCAGGTCTGAGAAGACGAGCATCTCGGTCACGACGATGACCGTGAAGAGCGTGGTCAGGATGCCGATGTAGAGCGTGGTGGCGAAGCCACGGATCGGGCCGGTGCCGAAGTAGTAGCAGGATCACGCCGGCGATCAGCGTCGTCACGTTGGCGTCGATGATCGTGACGCCGGCGCGCTCGAAGGCGGCCTTGGCCGCCTGGATCGGCTTCAAGCCGCGCGCCGAGCTCCTCGCGCAGGCGCTCGTAGAGCAGGATGTTGCCGTCGACCGCCATGCCGAGCGTCAGGATCAGGCCCGCCACGCCCGGCAGCGTCAGCGTGGCTTGCAGGAAGGCCATCGCGCCCAGCAGGTAGAGCAGGTTGAGCAGCAGCCCGACCACCGAGAACAGCGCCGAGCTTGTGGTAGAAGAACATCATGAAGGCGACGATCAGGCCCAGCGCCACGAGCGCTGGAGATGAAGCCCTTCCAGACGTACTCCTCGCCGAGCGTGGCGCCGATGCGCGTCTTGCTGCGGATCGTCGGCTTGATGCGCAGCGAACCCGAGCGCAGCGTCGAGACGAGGTCCTGGACCTCCTTCTTCGTGAAGCCGCCCGCGCCGCCCTCGATGATGCCGCCGCCCGGGCAGCTTGCTGTTGATCGTCGCCAGCGTGACGATCTCGCCGTTGAGCACGATGCCCATGCCACGGTGGATGTTTGCCTCGGTGAAGTCGCCGAAGGCGCCCTTCTTTCCGGTGGTCATCTCGAACGGACACGGCCGGGTAGCCGCAGCTCGTCCTGACTGAAGCCGACGCCCTCGAGGTCGTCGCCGGTGAAAGTCCAATTCGGGTTGCCGGTGCCGACCAGCGGCGCCAGGCGCGACTCCATCGACGTCTCGGGCTCGTCCTTGCCGATGCGGTGCGGGTACCAGGACGAGGCCCTTGACCGGGCCGCCCTTCTCGGGCTCGAGGCGGTTGAATTCCTCGATCGGGCGGCCGGGGTGCGCCTTGACCCAGTCCTGAACCTTCTGCTGTCTCCTTGGTCTGGTCGCTGCCGAGCTTGGTGATGTCGGCCGACTGCGCGCCGAGGAAGAACTGCATGTCGCCGACGTTGATGATGCGCTGCTCGATGTCGTCGGTCGTGAGCAGCTCGACGCGCTCCCCGGCGGCGTGCTCGGCCTTGGTCGTGCCGTCTACGCCGCGCTTCGAGGCCGGTGAGCGTGTTCCGCGCGCGCGCGGCGTAGCTGGATCTTCTCCTGCCGATCTGGATCTCGGCGCCCGCTCGCGGGGAAGGCCTTGAGCTCCTGCACGTCCGATCGTCGTCGAGCGCGAGCGTGTCGGCGGCTGCGTCGATCGCGGCCGCGAGGCTGGCCGAGACGGTCGCGCTCGCGAGCTCGGCGACACCCGGGATCTCGATCACGATGCGGTCCGTGCCCTCGGGGCGCACTCCCAGCTCGAGACGCCCTTGGGGTCGACGCGCCCGCGCAGGATCACGCACATCGACCTGAGAAGCGAGGGCCGGTCGGCGTACTCCGCCGCGTGATCTCGGCCGGACTTGAGCGCCTCGTCGAGGTCGAAGCTGCAGACGATGCGCGTGCCGCCCTGCAGGTCGAGGCCCAGGCGGAAGGGCTTCTTGGGCAGCGACGAGGCACAGGATGGCCGCGACCGCGAGCACGACCGTGATGGTGATCTTCTTGCCGAGGTTCTCGTTCATGGTTGCGCTCTGGCTTGTACCGGGCGGGGCTCTGGATCAGCGCGCGAACGCGGCGCGGCGCCCGCGAGGGGTCGGCCGGGACCGCGTTCGGTTGGAGTGGGCACGGGGCCGGTTCGATCAGGCCTTGGCGGTCGCGGCGGCCTTGTGGGCCTTCTCGGGCTCGGGAGCGGCCTCCTCGGAGGCCGCGGCGCGCATGGCCTTCTCGAACTCGCGTTCCTTGCGCACCTTCTCGCCCAGCAGCTCCTTCAAGCGCGTCTGCTTGCCCACGCGCTCGCGCAGGAAGTAGAGCTTGGCGCGGCGCACCTGGCCGCGGCGCGTGATGACGACGTCCTTCACGCGCGGGCTGTGCAGCGGGAAGCTGCGCTCGACGCCCTCGCCCTGGACGATGCGCCGCACGGTCATCGAGGCACGGATGCCGCGGCCGCGCATGGCGATGATCGTGCCGGTGAAGAGCTGCACGCGCTCCTTGTCCCCTTCCTTGATCAGGTAGTGGACTTCGACGGTGTCCCCGACGTGGACGGGGGGCAGCTGGCGCTTGCCGTTCTCTTTTTCGATCTTCTCGATGATATGCATGTGTCGCAGGCGGAGGTTCGCTCCGCTCCTCAGGGCAGTGTTCTCAAGTGTCGTGTTCGGCTGTGCGATCCCGTTCCAGCAGGTCCGGCCGGCGCTGCGCCGTGCGCTCGCGCGCGCGCGCCTCGCGCCAGCGCTGGATGCGCGCGTGGTCGCCGGAGAGCAGCACCTCGGGCACCTCGTCCCCGCGAAACACGCGCGGCCGCGTGAAGTGGGGGTGGTCCAGGCCGCCGCTCGCTCCGAAGGACTCCTCCAGCGCCGAACGCTCGTCGTTCAGCACGCCGGGCATGAGCCGCGCGACGCTCTCGACCACGCACAGCGCGGGCAGCTCGCCGCCGGCCAGCACGAAGTCGCCGATCGAGAGCTCCTCGAACCCGAACTGCGCGAGCAGGCGGGAGTCGAAGCCCTCGTAGCGGCCGCACAGGAGCAGGACGCGCTCCAGGTGGCGCAGCTCCTCGGCGCGGGACTGGCGGAACGGCTTGCCCGAGGGGCAGAGGGCGATCTTGTGGAAAGCGCCGTGGCGGCGCTCCAGCCACTCGATGCACTCGGCGATCGGTTCGGGCTTCAGCAGCATCCCGGGGCCGCCGCCGAAGGGGCGGTCGTCCACGGTCCGGTGCCGGTCGCGGGTGAAGTCGCGGAAGTCCACCAGCTGGATCTCCAGCAGGCCCTTCTCGCGTGCGACGCGCAGGATCCCGGAGCCGACGTAGGGCTCCAGTGCTTCTGGGAACAGGGTCAGGATGGCAAAGAACGACACGACGCTCCCCCGGCGGGGGAACGCCCCTGGCTTGGAGGGCCAAGCAGGGTAGATCCGAGCCGGGGGGGCGTCAAGGAAGCGGCTGGCCCGCAGCCCGCCCGGGAGCCAGAATCTCCGGCCCATGTTCACCGGTCTGGTCGAGGGCAAGGCGCGGGTGCGCGCGGTCGAGGCGCGCGGCAGCGGCCTGCGGCTCGTCCTCGAGCCCCGGATCGCGGGTTTCGAGGCCGTCCCGGGCCAGAGCATCGCGGTCAGCGGCGCCTGCCTGAGCGTCGCGGCCGCGCCGGGTCCCGGGGGGGAACTGGCCTTCGACCTCTCGGCCGAGACGCTGGACTGCACCTGGTTCCGTGGCCTGCGCGCCGGGCTGGAGCTCAACCTCGAGCGCTCCCTGCGCGTCGGCGAGCGGCTCGACGGCCACCTCGTCAGCGGCCACGTCGACGGGGTCGGTCGGCTCGTCGGCCGCAGCGACAGCGGCGACGGGGGCTGCCTCTGTGAATTCGAGGGCCCCCCGGGCTTCGAGCGCTGGCTGGTCGAGAAGGGCAGCGTGACCGTGGACGGCGTCAGCCTGACGGTCGTCCGTCCGCAGGGCCGGCGCTTCTCCGTGGCGCTGATCCCGCTCACGCTGGCGCAGACGACGCTTGGCTCGCTCGCGGCCGGTGCGCCGGTCAACCTCGAGGCCGATGCGATCGGGAAGTGGGTCGAGCGCCTGCTGCCGCCTAGAACGCGTTGAAGAAGATCGAGGTGAAGGTCGTGATCGGTGCCGCCTCGCGGTACTCCTCGAGCGCGCGCTGCACGGTGCCGAGCGCCGCCTTGACCTGCACGTAGAGCTCCTCGTCCATCACCAGGCGCCCCAGGCTGCCCTGGCCGCTGCGCACGGTGCCGGTCACGACGGCCAGGTTCTCGGTCGTCTCCTTGATGTTGTCGTAGAGCTCGTCCTTCATGATCGCCTTGCCGACGCTGCCCTTGCCCTCGGCGATGTTGCTCACGATCTTCTGCGCGTCCGCGACCAGCGTGCCGTCGTTCACCAGGCGCGCCAGCGTCCCGTCGCCGCTCTCGATCTTCTTCGTGATGCGGTTGACGTTCTGGATCGTGTCCTGGAACTCCCGCGCCCACTGCTCGTCGTAGAACAGGCGGCCGGCGAGGCCCTCGCCCTTCTGCACCTGCAGCGCGACCGCGTTGACGTTGTCGGCCAGCGTGGTCAGGTGCCGGGTGGCCTCGCGCAGCTCGTCGTACAGGCCCGGATCGTTGAGCAGCCGCCCGGCGCTGCCCTTGCCGGCCACCAGGTCGGTCGAGATGCGCTCGAGGTTCGCGATGGTCTTGGCCGAGTCGCCCACGAGCTGCGTCAGGTCGTTGGCCATGCCCTCGTCGCGGAACAGGCGCCCGAGCGGGCCCTTGCCCTCGCGCACGCCGCGCGTCAGCGCCGCGATGTCCTCCAGCGCGCCCTGCACGTTGGCCTTGCTCTCCTTCACGAGGTCGCCCAGCGCGTTGATCGGGTTGGGCGCGACCGTGCCCAGGAGCTGCGTGCCCGCCGCGATGCGCGGGTTGGCGGCCGGGCCGGGGTCGATGCTCAGGTTCTTGCCGCCCAGCATGGTCGCGTCCTCGATCGCGATCGTGTGGCCCTCGCGCAGCTCGAGCGGCTCGTTGAGCGTGGCCACGACGGTCACGCGCCGCGCCTCGGGCGCCGTGGGGTCGTAGGTCAGCTTGTCGACGCGTCCCCAGCGCATGCCGGCGACGTAGACCGCGTCGCCCTCGCGCAGCCCGTTGGCGCGCGAGAAGTGCACCACCAGCTGGGGCTTCTTCCCGAAGAACGAGAAGCCGGTCAGGAAGAACGTGTAGTAGCCCAGCACGCCCAGGGCGGCGAGGAAGAACAGGCCCAGCAGGAACGAACGGCTCGTGGTCATGGCTTCACCTCAATCGGGGTCGACTCCCAGGAACTGACGCAGTCGCGGATGCTCGCTGGCGAAGAACTCGCGCGGCGGCAGGTCGAGCAGCGCGCGCCCCTGCTCGAGGAACAGCACGCGGTCGGCCACGGTCTTGATGCAGCGCACGCGGTGCTCGACCACCACCGCGGTCACGTGCAGCTCGTGCTGCACGTCGCGCATCAGCTCGTTGATCGAGGCCGAGATCTCCGGGTCCAGGCCGGCGTTGGGCTCGTCGTAGAGCACGATCTCGGGGTCGGTGATCAGCGCGCGCGCCAGGCCGACGCGCTTCTTCATCCCGCCCGAGATCTGCGAGGGCATCTTCTCCCAGGCGTCGGGGATGCGCACCAGGGCCAGCTTTTCCTGCACTTTGGCGCGGATCTCGCCCTCGCTCATGCGCGTGTTCTCGCGCAGCGGCAGGGCCACGTTGTCGCCCACGCTGAGCCAGTTGATCAACGCGCCCTCCTGGAACAGGAAGCCCATGCGCCGGCGCAGAGCCGGAGAGCTCGTCGCGCGGCAGACGCGAGACCTCCTGGCCCTCGACCTCGACCGCGCCCGAGTCGGCGCGCAGGAGGCCGATCACGTGCCGCAGCACGACCGACTTGCCCGTGCCCGAGGGGCCCATCACGGCCAGGCACTCGCCGCGGCGCACGTCGAAGGAGAGCCCGTTCAGGACGTGCTGCGGGCCGAAGCTCTTGTGCACGTCGCGGAAGCGGATCACCGTCTCGCGCTCGGCTGTCGCGGGGCTCATGACTGGTACAGCATCCAGGTGATGAAGTAGTTCGCGATGATGATCGCGATGATCGAGTCGCGCACGGCCGCGCGCGTGGCCGTGCCGACGCCCAGCGCGCCGCCGCTCGGCGCGCAGTCCGGAGCTGCAGCCGATGATCGCGATCAGGATGCCGAAGACGCCCGACTTGAACAGCCCCGCGTAGAGGTCCTTGGGCAGCGGGAAGATGTGCGCCGGATCGCGCAGCGCCTCGATGGCCGAGTCGAAGTAGAGCTGCGAGCTGACGTGCAGCTGCGACTGCGCCACGAAGCCGCCGCCGAAGATCCCGATCGAGTCGCACAGGATCGTCAAGAGCGGCGCCGCGATCACGACCGCCACCAGGCGCGGCAGCACCAGCAGCTTGATCCGGTCGATCGAGAGCACCTCGAGCGCCGCGAGCTCGTCGGAGACGGCCATCGTGCCGATCTCGGCCGCCATCGAGCTGCCCATCGTCGCGGCCAGGATGGTGCAGGTGATGAACGGGCCCATCTCGCGCGCCATCGAGATCGCGACGATCGTGCCGATCTGGTCCTGCTGGCCGATGCGCTGCAGCTCGATGCCCGTCTGCAGCGCCACGATCATGCCGATGAAGAGGCCGACCAGCAGCACCACGTGCAGGCCCTGCACCGCGCCCTGGTAGAGGATCTCCGCCACCGTGCGCACGCGCCGCGGCAGGTCGTAGAGGCGCGCCAGCGTCCCGAACAGGAGCTCGACCTGGAATCCGATCCCGTTGCAGAGCTCGACGAAGGGCTTGAGGAACCGCATGAGAGCTCGCTCAGGGTGCCTTCTTGCGCTGGCTGCGTTCCAGTGGCCAGCCGGGTCCGGGCACGGCCGGGGGCAGTCCGCGCAGCATCCCGTCCTCGCGCGTGCGCCAGCGGATGAGCCCCAGGAGCAGCGAATAGTCGCTCACGCGGCGGTCGGCGGAGTCGTGCCAGTCGCGCCGCGCCCAGAGGAAGGCCAGCGAGCGCCGGTCCTCGTCGGCGTCCTTCTCCCGGCGGTAGAGGCCCAGCCAGGAGCGCTCGCGGCGCAGGTCCTTGTCCCCCTCGTGCGAGTAGAGCTCCCAGATCCAGGCGTACATGTCCTCGATCTCGGGCGTGCGCCAGAGCGGGTTCAGGGCCGGGAAGGCGACACGCGTGTGCTGCTCCTCGGGCTGGTCGATCTGGTACAGCGGCCAGAGCCGGCACCAGGATTTCATCCCCGCGTCGTCGTCGTGGCTGATCCAGGACTGCCAGAAGGGGAGCACGTGGAAGGCGTCCTTGGTCGAGTGCTCGTACTCCTCGTGGCGCAGGTTGACGATCGGCCAGAGCACCCAGGTCGAGTCGAGCCCGTCGCCGTGGTAGGTCGAGTACAGCGGCCACATGCGCCAGCGGCTGCGTGTCGTTGGGCGGGTCGTCGTGGAAGCGGAACAGCGGCCAGGGGATGTCGAGCGACCACATCCCGGTGTCGGGGTCGCTGGCCCAGCCGAAGAACGGCCAGAGCACCGTGTGCGAGGAGTAGCTGCCCTGGTGCGCCTCGCCGTAGAGCGGAAACAAGAGCCAGCGGTGCTCCTGCTCCGCGGGCTCGGCCCAGAGCCGGTCGTTCTTCCACTGGAAGATCGGCCAGAGGAAGAACCAGGCCTCGTGCCGGCCCTCGTAGATGTCGTTGCCGATCAGCGGCCAGATGCGCCAGCTCGGTCCGCCCGAGCCGGTGGTGCGCGAGAAGAACGGCCAGAGCAGGTGGGTGGTGTTGCGTCCCGCGCGTTCGCTGCGAACCCAGAGCGGGAAGAGCACGAATTCGAGCCGGTCGAACGAGAGGAAGCGCTCGAACACGCCGCCGAAGGGGAACCAGGCGCGCAGGATGCGGCCGTCCTCCGTGCGCGACCAGTAGATGCCCGGCAGCGTGATCAGCGTGAACTCGCTGGGCTTGTCCGGGTGCTCGTGGCGGCCGTAGTACGTGATCGGCAGCAGGTACCAGCCGAACTCCGGGCCGGCGCGCTCGGCGCGGCCGAAGGGCGTCAGGTAGCGCATCACGAAATCTTCGCCCGGCTTCTGGTCGCGGATCACGATCGGGCGCACGGCCCACTGCGTGATCAGCCCGTCGGGCTTGTCGCGCCGGACGCGGATCGCGCCGCCGAGCGCCTCCTGCTCGACCCCGCCGCCGGCCGTCGAGAGCTCGCTGAAGAGCGGCGCGATGTGGCGCTCGGAGCGGAATCCGGCGCAGCCGCCGGCCAGGGAGGCCGCGCAGAGCGCCAGCACGCACAGCCCCCTCGGCATTCCTCCCGCAGCCATCGGCGCCGCGATTGTGGAATCCACGGATGCCGATGCAAGCAACTCGTCTGGCTTGAGGGCCTTCCGCGCGCTTGCTACCGTCCGATTCAAACATGGCGGGCAAGACCTTTCTCTCGGGCATCACGCCCAGCGGCCGGCCGCACCTGGGCAACTACTTCGGCGCGATCCGGCAGCACATCGCCCTGCAAGAAGAGGCCGGCGAGCGCTTCTTCTTCATCGCCGACTACCACGCGCTGATCTCCAGCCGCGACCCCGAGAAGCTGCGCGAGGCCGTGCGCGACGTGGCGCTGACCTACCTCGCCCTGGGCCTCGACCCCGAGCGCTCCGTGCTCTTCCGCCAGAGCGACGTGCCCGAGGTCACCGAGCTCACCTGGCTGCTCATCTGCACCACCGGCATGGGCCTGCTCGAGCGCGCGCACGCCTACAAGGACAAGATCGCGCACGGCGTCGACGCCCTCCGTGGGCCTGTTCGTCTACCCGGTGCTGATGGCGGCCGACATCCTGGCCTACGACTCGACCCACGTGCCGGTCGGCAAGGACCAGGTCCAGCACCTCGAGATGGCCCAGGACATGGCCGGCTCGTTCAACGCCGCCTACGGCGAGGTCTTCCGGCGCCCCGAGCCGATGGTCCCCGACCGCGAGAGCCTGGCCAAGGTCCCCGGCCTCGACGGCGAGAAGATGTCGAAGAGCTACGGCAACGACCTGTGGATTTTCGAGTCGGGCAAGGCGCTCAAGAACGCCGTGGGCAAGATCAAGACCGACAGCCGCGCGCCGGAGGAGCCCAAGGATCCGGCGGGGGTGCTGCTGCTGCAGTTCCTCGAGCTGTTCCTGCCGGCCGACGAGCTCGAAGGCTGGAAGCAGAAGGTGCGCGCGGGCGGCGTCGGCGCGCCGGGCTACGGGCACCTGAAAGTGCGCCTCGTCGAAGCGATCGAGACGCACTTCGCCACGGCGCGCGTCAAGCGCGAGGAGTTCGTCAACGACCCCGCGCGCGTGGACCGGATCCTCGCGGCGGGGGCAGAGAAGGCGCGGATACGGGCGCGAGCGACGAGGGATCGCGCGCTGGCGGCCTGCGGACTGAGATAGGAAGAACGAGCATGAGCACCTGGAACCGATTCGGAGTGTCGTTGGCGCTGGCCCTGCTCGGCGCCTGCCAGCAGCCCGAGAAGCAGAGCACCCCGCCGAACGCCGACGTCGCGGCGCCGGAGCACAAGCCCTGGACCGACTCGTTCCAGAAGAAGGCGATCCTGTTCGCCGACGAGATCGTGGTCGAGGGGCCGCGCGGGATCATCGACCACGCCGGGATGCGCGTCGACGACGAGGTCCACGCCTCGTCCACGCACACGACCAAGGACGGCCTGCTGCAGGAGGCGCACGTCGTCCCCGGCGCGCAGATCGAGATCCACGCCTTCCTCGACAACTGGGAGCTGATCGCGTTCCAGAAGATCACGATCCTGGAGCGCGTCACGCCCTGCGACGTGCACGTGCGCGCGCGCGGCGACGTGCGCTTCGTGGACCAGGTGACGAAGGAGGAGCAGCACGGGGCCGAGCTCTCCTTCGAGGGGAAGATCCCGCGGTGAGGCGCTGGCTCGGCGCATTCGGCCTGCTCGTCGCGGCCGCCTGCGGCGGGCCGTCGGTGCGCGAGCCGGCGCTCGAGCAGGGCCGCTACGACGTGCTCGACTCCGAAGGGCTGCGCGCGCTGGGCGAGCTGCGCAAGCAGCTCGCGAGCGGCCACGCCGAGGAGGCCGTCGCGGCGCTGAGCCAGCTGAGAGTGCAGCACGCCGAGTGCGTCTACCTCGCGCTCTGGCAGCAGGAGGCCGAGATCGCCGCGCGCGGGCTCGAGTCGGTCTGGCCGGGCGCCGGCGGCAGCGTCGCGCCCAGCGCGGAGCAGGCGGCTGCGATCGAGGAGCTGCGCGCGCTGTGGCGCACGCGAGCGGCGGCGGGCGGCGTGGTCGAGATCGTCGCCGCCGCGCGCCTGGAGGCCGACCCCGAGGCCGCGCGTGCGCTGCTCGAGCGCGCCGAGGGCCTCGACCCGCGCTGCCCCTGGGTGCCCTACGCGCGCGCCTTCCTGGCCGCGCGAGCCAACGAGTGGGGCGAGGTGGACGAGCAGCTCAAGCGCTCGGTCGAGCTCGATCCGGGCCACCTGCCCACGTTCTGGCTGTATTCCTGGACGCTCGCGCGCGGCGGCAAGCCCGAGCAGGCCAGCGAGGCGCTCTCGATCTGGGTCGAGCGCGCGCGCAACGACCCGCGCATCGACGCGCGCCTGGTGCTCGGCGCGGAGCTCGACCTGGCGGTGCTTTCGGTGATCGCCGGCGAGCCCAAGGTCGCGCGCGAATGGATCGACAAGCTCGAGAGCCAGATGCCAGGCGAGTCGCGCAGCCTGTGCGCGCGCGCCTGCTCCGAACAGGCGCTCGGGCACGTGGACGAGGCGCTGGCGCTGGCCGCCGAGGCGCACGCGGCGGCGCCGCAGGCGCTGCTGCCGATCGTGCAGCAGGCGCTGCTCTGGCAGTACTGGAAGAAGGACCCGGCGCGCGCCGAGCAGGCCTGGGGCGAGGTGCTGACGCTGGCGCGCTCCTCGCCCGAGTTCAGCGCGCTTTTCGAGCGCCTGCGCGCGCGCGTGCTGCTCGACCGGCGCGCCAAGGAGCCCGCGGCCGGGACGAGCGCGCCGTGAAGGCCGTGCTGCAGCGCGTCACGCGCGCGGCGGTGCGCGTCGACGGCGCGCCGGTGGGGGAGATCGGCGCGGGCGTGCTGGTGCTGCTGGGCGTGCTCAAGGGCGACACGGCGAAGGAGTGCGACGAGCTGGCGCAGAAGACCGCGCAGTTCCGCTTCTTCCAGGACGAGCAGGGCAAGATGAACCTCTCGGCGCTCGATCTCAGGCGCGCGCTGCTGGTCGTGAGCCAGTTCACGCTCGCGGCGGACGGCTCGAGCGGGAGGCGGCCGTCCTTCGACCGCGCCGCACCCCCGGCCGAGGCCGAGCCGCTCTACGAGCGCTTTGTCGCGCAGCTGCGCGCGCTCGGGCTCGAGGTCGCGACCGGGAAGTTCGGAGCGATGATGCAGGTCGAGCTCGTGAACGACGGGCCGGTGACCTTCGTGCTCGAGATCCCGCCCAAGGCCGGATGAGCGCGCCCTTCGACCGCGGCGACGTCGTCCTGAACTACGAGAGCTGGTACGCGACGGCCTACGGTCGGCTCGTCGACCGGCTCGAGACGGGACTGATCGTCGAACGCCTGGCGACGCTTCCCGCGCGCGCCTCGCTGCTCGAGATCGGCTGCGGCACGGGCTGGTTCGGCCGTGCGCTGACGAACCGCGGCTTCGCGGTGACGGGCGTGGATCCCTCTGCGGCGATGCTGGCGCAAGCGCGCGAGCGCTTCGCGGTCGTGCGCGGCGACGCGGCGCGGCTGCCGTTCGCCGATCGCAGCTTCGACGCGACGCTGATCGTCAGCGTGCTCGACTTCGTGCCGGATCCTGTGGCGGTGCTGCGCGAGGCGCGGCGAGTCGCGCGCCATTCGGTCGTCGTGCTCGCGCTCGCGAGCGGCTCGTGGCTCGGGCTGCGGCGCAGGCTGCGGGGCCGGATGGGACATCCGATCTTCAGCGAGGCGCGCTTCTACTCCCGTGCGCGGCTGCTGGAGTTCGCACGCGCGAGCGGCGCGGAGCCGGAACAGGTCGCGAGTGCACTCGTGTTGCCGCCGGCGATCTCGGCACGCCTGCCCGGCTCGAGACCTGGCTGAGCGCGCGCTCCCTGGAGCGGGAATCGTCGCCTTCTCGCTGTCGGCGTTGGTCTGCGAGCGAACCACGTGAGGTCACGTGCGCGGAGCGGGGTGCGACTCTCGATTGACGATTTGGAACAAGCTGCGCACGATGCGCGAGCCGTTGGACCCCCAAAGAACGCATGGAGTGCCTGAGATGCCGAGTCCCGAAGTCCTCGAGTTCGCGAAGGTCTTGGTGCAGGAGGTGCGGGATCGCGCCGTGCAGAGCTGTGACCTGAGACTTTGTCCGCACGCCAAGGGACCGTCTGCCGCTCGATGGCGGGCAGCTGGCACGTCTGATGGCGGCATCAGGGCGGATGTGCTCATTCCCGACTGCGTTGACATGGTGCTCTTCTACCTTCTCGATGCCATCGACAACGGCTTGCTCAAGGTGCGTTTCGAAGCTTCCACCGGAAAGGTCGTGGACCTGACAACCGAGGGGCACTGGGAGCTTGCAGGCTGGTACATCGGAGGCCGTGGCTGGCGAGACATGTACTCGAAGGAGCGCTTCGTTGACGACACAGCCGACTTCGCCTGATCCACGGTCGCGACTGCCACGCAGCGATCGTCGCGGGTGTGTGGTCCGCTTCGCAGACCGTTCGCAGTGCGCCGACTGACAGGGACCCTCAGCGCGGAAACTGCGCGCGAATGAGCGCCAGGACGTCGACACCCGTCTCCGCGCGCAGGTGCCACTCGACCGGCACGCCGGCCAGCTGGCGCAGGTGTTCGAGGCTCGCGCCGTACATCACGCGCGGCTGCATGGTGTAGCCCGGGACCGACTCGTCGAAGAGCTCGTCCCAGCTCGCGATGGCGTCGGTCCCGATGACCGCCGCGGCGCCGAGGTCGAAGAGTCCCGCGTAGAGCGCGGCGAGCGAGGCGCACGGGCCCTTGCCGATCACCACGGTCTTGGGCGGCTGCTGGTAGAAGCTCCGCAGCGCCTCGGCCGCGCGCGCGGCGTCCCAGCCCATGGCGAAGCTGTCGGCGATGCCGAGGTAGCTCATCAGCTTGGGATCGAGACCCGGCAGCTCGCCGAAGCCGCGCACGTCGATCACCAGGCAGGCGAGCCCGTCGGCGAGCAGTGCGTCGATGGGGAACTCGTCCTTGGCGGCGAGCTTGCCGTGCTCGCTGACGAGGACCAGCGCGCCGCGCAGGCGCTGGGGCTGGTACAGCAGCCCGGGAATCGTGAGACCGCCCTCGGAGACGAAGGTCACGGCCGCGCCGTCCTCGTCCGCCGTCGGCGGCAGGACCTTGAAATCGAGCGGCGCGTGCTTCGGCATCCCGCCGTTGAGCGCGACGACCTCGGCCCAGCTCGCGTCCCCGGCGCGCGCGACGTTGGCGCGCGCGATGTCGCGCATCGTGCGCTGCTTCTGCTCCTCGGGGCCGAGGCAGAAGAGCTCGGGGGACTCGGGCGGCTCGGTCTGCATGGGCAGCTCGGGGACCGGTGCGCCGCTGCCCTTCTGCCGCAGGTAGAGGTCGAAGAACCCGAGCGCCGCCTCGCGCATCGGCTGGCTGTAGTCGTGGCCGCCGTCGTAGAGCTTGCACCAGGCCTGGTCGGCGGCGCCGAACAGGTTCCACAGCGCCTGCAGCTGCTCGCCGGTGTGCCGCGTGCCGAGCGCGCGGGAACTCCGCGTCGTCCTTGGCGCCGATCACGAACACCGGCGCCGGCGCACGGATGCCGATCACGTCGGCGCGGTCGCCGACCTGCACGTAGCCCGGCACGTGGTTGCAGTCGCAGCCGTTGTTCCAGCCGAAGAGGAAGCTCGAGGGATAGCACACGGGCACGGCGCAGCGGAAACGCTCGTCGGCCGCGAAGGCGAACATCGTCGCGTGGCCGCCGCCGGAGACGCCGGTGATGCCGACGCGCGTCATGTCGGCCTCGGGCCGCGTCTCGAGGTAGTCGAGCGCGCGCATCAGGTCCCAGACGTAGATCGTGTCGGCGGTCGTCGAGCCCGCGACGAGGCGCGGATCCCAGTGCGAGCCCGCGCCGCGGCGCTCGATCTTGGCTTCCACCTCGAAGCTGTGGCCGGGCGAGTCGACCTCCAGCGCCAGGTAGCCGTTGCGCACCTCGTCGATGCAGCGCGCCTGTTCGGTCGGCTCGCTCTTCTTGTGCTCCCAGTGCCCGGTCGGGTTGACGATCACGGGCAGCTTCTCGCCCTTGTGGCCCTTCGGCACGTAGAGCAGCGCGGTGACGGGGAAGTCCGGCCGGCTCTCGTAGACGAGCTTCTCGATCGTGTACGTATCGCGCTCGAGCGTGCCGACGATCCGCGCCTCGAGCGGCGTGTGCGGCGGCAGCGGATCGAGGCCCAGGCAGCGCATGAACTCGTGCTTGCGCCGCGCGCGCTCCGCCTCGAAGGCCGCCGGCGTCGTCGGCACGGGACGCGAGCAGGCCGCGCGCATCTTCGAGGCCAGCCAGTCGTGCACCATCTTCGCGCCGCGGCCCTTGAGCACGCGATCGGCCGAGGCGACGCCGGGGACGGGCTTGAACGAGTCCAGGCCCTGCTCGGCGACGATCACCTCGCCCAGCGTCAGGAAGGGGATGTCGTGCGCGTTCATGAAGTCGCAGAAGACGCTGGTCGAGAAGCGGTTGCCCTCGCTGCCCGCGTCGATCACGACCACCGGTTTCAGGCGTCCGCCGAGCTCGAGCAGCTTCTTCAGGTTGCGCGCCGCAGCCGGAACGAACATGTTCTGCATCAGGCGCGCCTGGCAGAGCCAGATCTCGCCCGCGCCCAGCTTGCAGCGCGCCAGACCGCCGTTGCCGAAGATCTCCCAGCCGCCGTTCTCGCGGATCGGCTGCCAGAGCACGCCCTCGCACTCGACCTTCTCCAGACCGAGCTGGCCCGCCGGATCGAAGACGCCGCTCTCGCTGGGGCTGCCGTTCACGATCACCGGGCGCCGGGGGAGCCAGTCGAGCGGATAGCGGCCGCTGGTGTAGTCCTGCTGCAGCACGACCAGCTTCAGCCCGCGCCGCACGCCGTCGAGGATCTTGCGCTGCATCGAGACGTCGAAGTCGTGGTGGAAGTCCCACGCGCGAGTCGCGAGCAGCAGCATCCCGTGCTTGGCGGGATCGAGCGAGGAAGGCTTGAGGTAGTTGAGCGCCTCCGAGCTCGAGTAGTAGAGCGGCGTGGGGCCGGACTTCGCGGGGACGACGAGGTAGGGGCGCTGGTACCAACCTGGGATTCGGGCCAGCCCGCCAGCCCACGGCACCTCGGCGGCCAACAGATCTCCGGCTTGCGTGCGCGGGAGCGTGAGGCTGCACCGCCCGCCCTCGTTGCGCATCGACTGCGAGTGGAAGAATGTCGAGCTGGGCAGGGCCTTCGAGAGCAGCCATGCGTGATCGGCACCCGTGACCTCGACCGTGATCTGGGTGTCGGTCAGTTGCGCTACCCTCAGCTCGGGAGGAGGCCCGCCGAGGCGGCCGACGGACGATTTGGATCCCGTCCACCACTCCGGCCTCAGCTTCGCGAGGCGTGCGGCTTCCGCCTGAACTTTCGCCAACTCGTCCTTCCACGAGAACCGGTTGGTGCCCATCCGAAGGCGGTCGGTGAACGGCTTGTAGAAAGTGTTCTTGGACATCCATGCCCAGGACTTTTCCAGGTCCTCCGCGCCAGTCGGGCCGCGCGCGCGAGCCTCGAAGTACTCGCCGAAGGCGGAGAGCATGCTCGTCGCGATCATGATCTCGCGCGCGGGGCCGGGATCGGGGATGTAGGGCTGGAAGGGGAACTCGAAGGAGATGTGCGCATCGGTCGGCCGCAACCGCCCGTCGTGTCCGCCCGTCGCCTCGAGAGCGAGCGCCTCCTTCGTGGACATGAACACGTGGCTGTCGAAGGGCTCGCCCTGGACGAAATCGTCGTACGTGCCACCCCACTCGAGCTCGGGCGCGTGGTCGCGATGGTCGGGGCCCATCGACCATGCGGTGAAGCTCGTTGGCACGACGCGGCTCGCCTGCTTCCAGACCGAGGCGAGCTCCTTCGTCTCCTTGCCGAGGTGCTTCTCGATCGCGTGCTCGAAGATGCTCTCGGGCGTGGTCGGGTCGTAGCCGAGGCGTCCCCACTGGATCAGCCAGAGCGCGTCACGCTGGTGGATCCACTTGCACCACACGTCCTTGGGGTCGGCGATGTAGTACTTCGGCGTGGCGGGGAAGTACGAGTTGAGCGCCTCGACGGTGAAGCCGCGCGCCGTGCCGAGAGGCATCGACTGGATCGTGCGCCGCACCCAGTCGGGCTCGTAGAAGGGGAAAATGCGGTGCGTGCCGTTCGCGCGCACTTGCCAGAGGATCTTGTAGGGCTCGCTCGGCCAGCGCTCGCTGTTCTCCGCGAGATCGCCCGGCCACATCTTCGCCGCGCTCGTCACGTTCGAATCGGAGAGGTAATCCTCGAACGAATACGAGTGCCAGCCGGCGACTCTCCCGCCCGCGATGGGGTAGGGCGGGCCCCACTGCTCGCCGTTGAACTTGATCTCGACCGTGAAGTCGCTCGAGGCCTGCGCCAGCGGCACGACGACGCCCTTCGTGGTGATCCACGAGCGCGTGTAGAGCGGAATGTCCCTCCCGCTCGCCTTCACGGCCTCGGTGTAGCACTTGAAGAACTCCGCGCCGTGCCCGCTCTCGCCGATGCGGAAGCCGATGGTGTCGAGGCCGGGCAGCGCGCGGATCAGCGCCTCGACGACCTCGCGCGTGTAGCGGTAGAGGTTCGTCTCGCTCGACTCGTAGGGGGGCTTGGGGTTGTGCGGCGTGTAGAACTGCGCCTCGTAGGACATCAGGCTGACCTTGATGCCGCGCGCGTGCGCCAGCTCGATCACGTGCGCGAGCTGCGCGAGGTTCTTGGCCTTGATCTCCTTCGCCACGCCGACTTGCGGGAACGAGGGCGCGTCGATGAAGTAGGCGTAGAGGTTCGGGAAGCGCGTCGTGTCGATGTCGTAGGCGCCGTGGATGTCGAGCTGGTTGAGACGCCCCTCGGCCATCAGGTCGAGCAAGGTCGTCCAGTAGTCCTCGTCGTGGAACCACCAGCGCGCGGGGTCGTTGAGCGCGGCGGGCTCGTAGATCGGCTCGTTCTTGTCCGAGTCCCAGGGCAGCGTGAGGAACGGATTGAGCGCGCGCACGGAGAGGAAGGGCGTGCTCTTCGTCTCGGAGGTCTCGAAGGCCTGCGCGCCGCGCAGCTCGATGCGCTCGGAGAGCTCGAGTTCGCC
Organism: uncultured Planctomycetota bacterium; assembly: GCA_963829015.1. GTDB lineage: Bacteria > Planctomycetota > UBA1135 > UBA1135 > JADJLZ01. The sequence goes on from CAWHGR010000007.1 coordinate 514,934, forward strand.
GTACAGGGCGCCGTTCGCGTCGGGCGACTCGATCGTCGCGTGCTTGCCGTCGGTGCGCAGCACGAAGCTCTCCGGCGCGCCGCCGGCGACCGTGCGCAATTCGACGGCGGCCGACTCGGGAGGCAGACCCGCCGCCGCACACGCTCGCACGAGCGCCTGGCGACCGAACTCGACAGGCCCGGAGGCCTGGGGCTGGGCCGCGGCGAGGGACGCGACTACGAGCGCGAACACGAGCGCAGGATAGCGCTCTGCGCAAGGGGTGGGGCGTCACAAGTTCTTGCTTGACGCCTAGATATCGCGCTCGGATACTTCGCGCCCCACCCCCCGTCGGAGCCCGCAAATGCCTCAGGAACCCCAGACGATCACGAAGAAGGAACTCGTGAACCGGATCTCGGAGGAGACTGGTCACACCAAGGTGATCGTCAAGGACATCCTCCAACGCTTCCTGGACGAGATCGTCAGCGAGCTCAGCGCCGGCAACCGCCTGGAGTTCCGCGAGTTCGGCGTGTTCGAGATCCGCGAGCGCGCGGCACGCATGGCCCAGAATCCGCGCACGCTGGAGAAGGTGCGCGTGCCCGCCAAGCGCGTGGTCAAGTTCAAGGTCGGCCGGGTGATGCGCGAGCGCGTCTGCGACGAGCCGCCGCCGCCGCCGCCCAAGGCCGAGAAGGCGAAGGCCGCCGCGAAGCCCGAGGCTCCGGTGCGCCGGCCCGTCCCGCCGCCGCCGAACTCGAACTCGCCCTTCTGAGACGCAGGGAGCCCGGACGGCGCACCGCACTCTGTCGGAGCGCGGCGCCGGCCAGGCCCGCGTAGCATCGCGGGCGATCCGGAAGGTCGCATGCGCAGGGTCCTGATACTGCTGGCACTGCTCCTCGCAGCACTGCTCGGCTGGTTCACGCTGAGGCGCGGCAGGTCGAGCGCGGAGTCGCTCGCGCCGCCGCCGGTGGCCGATGTCGCGAAGCGAACGGATGCGCCGCACGCGCTCGATCCCTCGCCGGAGAGCAAGCCGGCGGCCGCGCGCCAGGCAGAGCCGTCCGCTTCGCCGAAGCCGGAGTCCGTGAAGGTGGATCCCGCTGCGGAGAGCATCGAACTGAAGGGCACGATCGTCGCGATCGACGAGAACGGCGTCGAGCACGCGAACGAGGACGGCGCGTTCGGGCTGGTCTCCTGGAAGGCGCAGGGCGGAAAGGTGGACACAGTCGCCGTGCACGGCGGCGCGTGGACGGCGCGCGTCGCGCCCGGCGTCGAACTCGGCTGCCAGGATGCGCTGCTCGGCGGTCGCAGCGCGGTGCCGGACGGGGAGCTCGTGGACCATGAGCTGCGCCACGCACTCCCCGCCGATGGCGTCGTGGCGTTGCGCGTGCGCTGGCTGCGCGCGCTGCGCATCTTCGTGCGCGACCGCGACACGAAGCTCGATCTCGCTGCTGTGACGATCGTGCGCGCGGAGGACTGGCCGCGTGCTGAGGTCGCGAATCCGGGTGACCTGACGCCCAGGCGCATCCTCGTGCAGTCGAAGCCATCGCCGGTCGTCGCTCGCGCCGACGGCCGAGCGCGAGCCTGACGCTGCATGTCGGCGAGCCCGGGACACGCCTGGGCCGCGGTTAAGATCGACATGCAGCCGAAGGCGGCGATCGCTTCGTCACGCTCGACCCTGGCGGCGATCTCGATGTCGAACTCGTCGCGGAAGGGACCGACAAGAGCACCGTGCTGCGCGTGCACGACGCGCGGCGCTGGTCGTCGCCGAAGTCGATGTCGGGGACAGGCGCAGAGCTCGCGTTCGAAGGCCTGCGCACGGCAAGGTCAGCCGGTCAGCGCCGAGATCGGGGCGTGGTGGAAGAATCCAATCGTGCTCGGGCAGAACGAGGTCGAGATCCGTGCGGGCGAGCGTGCGCACACGCTGCTCACGCTCGGGAAGGCGCCCACCGACGTGTCGGTCGCGCTGGGTGGGGAACTGCTGGTGCCCGAGGCGTGGGGGACGAAGAACCCCATGCTGCTCGTCGAGCTTCTCGACCCGCCCCTCGGCGGTCGCGAGAAATTCCATTGGATCCACTCGGCACAGATGCGCGCGGATCCCGAGCGAGCGGGCGTCTGGCACTGGCGCAGCGAGGGCATGCAACCCGGGCTCTACCAGCTCGGTGTGAGCCCCTTCTCCTACAGCATCACCCAGAGCGTACCCGCGACGGGCCTCGAGGACGTGCGCATCGAGGTGCCGAAGCCCTGTGACGCGCAGGTGCGAGTGGTCGATGCGGCGAGCGCAGCGGATGCGAGCGTGGAGTTCGTCTACTGGAATTGTCGCCGGCCCGAGGGTGTCACGGGCGCTGGCGGCAGTCGCGCCGAGTGGGACCCAGGCGCACGCCGCTGGAAACTGCGCGCCCCGCTGGGCGAGGTCGAGTTGCGCACGCACGGCGGCGACTTCAAGGAGCTGAGCAAACGGGTCGAACTGCGCGAGGGCGTGAACGAGTTCGTGCTCGAGGTCCAGCATCAGTGCAGCGTGCTGTTCCATCTCGCGCACGCAGGGCACGCGGTGCACTGGCCCGACGTCGTGCAGATCCAGCTGCGGCCGAAAGAAAGCGGGGAGGAGCAGAGCTTCTGGAGTTCAGGTCGCGAGGACGTGCGCGTGCCCTTCGAGAAGCCCGGCGCGTGGATCGTGACGCTGCCGGAGATCTCGGGCTACGAGCCCGTACCGCCCTTCGAAGTGCGCGTCGATCCCGAGCACGGGACCGAGCAGACGGTGGAACTGGTGCCGAAGGGCTGACGGGATCGGAAAGAGCAGTTCGCGAAACCCGGACTGGCTGCGTGTCAGCGTCGCGCCGGCGTGCGCGACTTGGACTCGGCCTTCGCGAGCGCCTGGTTCACGTCGTCGACGAGGTCGTCGACGTGCTCGATGCCGACGGAGAGGCGCACCAGGCCGTCGGCGAGGCCCTGCGCGCGGCGGATCTCGGCCGGGATGCTCGCGTGCGTCATGCTCGCGGGTACTTCGCACAGGGATTCGACGCCGCCGAGGGATTCGGCCAGCGTGAAGAGCTTCGTGGAGGAAGCGAACTCGTTCGCGGCCTCGACGCCGCCGCCCTTCAACTCGAAGGAGAGCATGCCGCCGAAGCCGGACATCTGCTTCTTGGCCAGCACGTGCTGCGGGTGCGAGGCGAGGCCGGGATAGATGACCTTGGCGACGAAGGCGTGCTGCTCGAGGTGCTTGGCCAGCGCGGCGGCGTTCTGGCAGTGGCGCTCCATGCGGATCGAGAGCGTCTTCGTCCCGCGCATGACCAGGAACACGTCCATCGGACCGGGCGTGCCGCCGACGGCGTTCTGGAAGAAGGCCAGTTCCGTTCGCAGCGCCGGATCCTTGCCGATCAGCGCGCCGCCGACGACGTCGGAGTGGCCGCCGAGGTACTTGGTCAGCGAGTGCAGCACGAGATCCGCGCCGAGCTCCAGCGGCCGCTGCAGGAAGGGCGTCGCGAAGGTGTTGTCGACGACGACCAGCTTGCCCTTCGCGTGCGCGATCTTCGCGGCCTGCGCGATGTCGGTGATGCGCAGCAGCGGGTTGGTGGGCGTCTCGAGGTAGACGTACTTCGTCTTCTCCTCGATCGCCTGCTCGAGAGCGCGCGCGTCGCCGGTGTCGATGTACGTGAAGCGGATGCCGTAGCGCTCGAAGACCTTGCTGAAGAGGCGATAGGTGCCGCCGTAGAGGTCGTTGCCGGCGACGACGTGGTCGCCGGGCACGAGCCGGTCGCAGAGCGCGTTGGTCGCGGCGAGACCCGAGCTGAAGCACAGGCCCCAGGCGCCGTTCTCGAGGCTGGCGAGATTCTGCTCGAGCGCCGTGCGCGTGGGGTTGCTGGTGCGCGAGTACTCGTAGCCCTGGCGCGGTTTCGCGGGCGCGTCCTGCTTGTAGGTGCTGGTGAAGTACACGGGCGTCATCACCGCGCCGTTCTGCGGATCGGGCTCCTGCCCGGCGTGGATGGCTCGCGTTTCGAAACGGCCCTGCTCGTGGTCCTTGCTCATGACCCCGGCTAACGTACGGGACCCGCATGTCCGCGTCCACGAAGAGCAGCCGCACGAGGCGCGCGAGCGCGCCGGAGGAACCGCAGCCGCCGCAGCCCGACCGCTTCGATGCGCTGATCGCGTTCGGGATCTGCGTCGTGCTCGCACTGCTGTGGACGCTGCCGCTCTCGGATGTGCAGGCCTGGGGCTGGGACGAGTCGATGCACGCGGAGCTGCCGGCGGCGCGCATCCTGCTGCTCCTGCAGCACGGCGACTTCGCCGGCGCGCACACGGCGCTGCTCGACTGCCAGCAGTATCCGTTCGTCTGGCCGCTGGTGCTGGCGGCGGTGCAGGCCGTCACGGGCATCAGCGAGCACGCCTGCCGCGTCGCGGGCACGCTGGCCTGGTGCTGGACGCTCTTCGGACTGTTCCTGCTCGGCCGCGAGCTCGGCGCGCGCGTCGAGCCGAAGTTGAAGGGCGCGCGCTTCCTGCCCTGGGCGCTCTTCGCGTTCGGCGCGCTCTCGCCGCTCGCGCTCGCCTACGCGGGGACGCTGTTCCTCGAGGTGCCCTTCGCCTGCATGGCGGTCTGGGCGCTGCGCGCGTGGGTGCGGCGCGACGGAAGCGCGACGCGCGAACTCGCGGCGGGGGAGTGGATCACGCTGGCGCTGTTCACCAAGTGGAACTACGGCCTGCTCTTGTGCGGCGGGCTCGCGGTCGCCTGGTACTTCGAGGGCTTCGAGGCGCGCCGCGACATGGCCAAGTACATCGGGCGCACGCTGGCACTCGTGCTCGTGCCGCTGCTCGCCTGCGTGTGGTGGTTCGTGCTGGCGCGCGGGACGGAGCATTTCGAGGTGCTGCTCGCGTTCCTGAAGGGCAATCGCGAGGGCCAGGCCACTCCGCAGGCCGTGCGCTGGCTGCATTCTGCGCTCTCGTTGCACCTCGGGCCCTTCGTGCTCGGCTGCGTGCTGCTGCTCGCACTGCTCGCGCTCGTGCGCCTGCGCTCGGCGCCGGTGCGCGCGCTGTTCCTCGTCGCGCTGGCGCTGATCGTGCCGTCCTGGACGCACCCCTTCCACCTCGACCGCTTCCTCATCCCACAGGCACTGCCGCTCTGGGCCCTCGCCGCGGTGGGCTTCGCGCTGCTCGACTGGCCCGTGCGTCTGGCCTTCGTCGTGCTGCTCGGCGCCGGCTGCGCGGGGATCAGCCGCGAGGATTTCGCCGCGCGCCTGGGCTACCTGAATGCGGAGCCCGCCACGCGCGAGTACCAGCGCGGCATCTACGCCTCCTGGCGCAACCTCTCCGGATCGCGCGCACTGCCGACCAGCGGGCTCGAGCGCGGCGCGCACGACGCGCTGCTCGCCGCGATCGCGAAGGAGATCGGGCCCAAGGAGCGCGTCGGCTGGCTGGGCATGTCGAACGGCTGCTCGCCCGCGGCGCTGCAGCTGGGCCTCCTGCTGCGCGGGGGCAGCGAGGAGCGCTTCCTCGCGGAGTGCACACACAAGCTCGATGTCAGCTACGAGGGCATCGACCCGCAGTGGACCGACGAACAGCTGGCCGCCTGGGCCAAGGGTTTCGACGTCGTGCTCTTCACGACACCGCCGGACCTGAAGGACCTCGCCGACCGGCGCTTCGAGCGCCAGTACGCGCTGCGACTCCTGGCGCTGGGCTGGCAGGAACACGAGCTCGCGCGCACGCTGGTCGCGCGTCCGCTCAAGGCCCCGATCGAGCTCACGCTGTTCGCATGCCGTCCCAAGCCCTGAAGCCAGGTCCGAGCGCGGAGAGCTTCGCCGCGCGGCCGCTCGACTTCGAGGCACTGCGCCTCGTGCTCGAGCGCCACGCCGCGACCTCGCTCGGGCTGCGCGCCGTGCGCGCGCTCGCCCCGCGGCCCAACGAGGAGGCGCGCGCCGCGCTGCAGCGCACGCGCGAGATGCTCGAGCTCGAGCGCGCGCGCCGCACGCCCAACCTGGCCGGCCTGTGCGATCCCTTGCCGGCGCTGGCGCACGCGCGCACGGCCGGCCGGCCGCTCGAGGACGAGCACCTGGTCAAGCTGGCGGGCATGCTCGAGGCCTGCGAGCGCCTGGCGGAGTGGCTCTGCGTCCTCGACGGCGCGCCCGCGCTGGCCGAGCTCGGCAAGCGCGTGCCGGAATTCGACGCGCTGCTCGAACGCCTGCGCGCGACGATCGACGAGCAGGGCCGCGTGCGCGAGCACGCCTCGCCGATGCTCTTCCGGCTGCGCAAGCAGGAGGCCGAGGTGGCCTCGGAGCTCGAGCGCACCCTGCGCGCGATCCTGGCCCGGCCCGACGTGCGCACGGTGCTCAGCGACCCCAACCCGATGCGCCGCGGCGGCCGTCCGGTGCTGGCGATCAAGGCCAAGTCGGCCGGCCGCATCCACGGCATCGTGCACGACCGCTCGCAGACCGGCGAGACGGTCTTCGTCGAGCCGCGCGAGGTCGTGGCCCTCGGCAACCGTCACATGGAGCTCGTCTCCGACGAGCGCCGCGAGGTCGAGCGCATCCTCTCCGAGCTGACGCGCGAGGTGCTGCGCCACGAGCCCGAAATCGAGCGCGCCGCGGCTGCGCTGGCCGAACTCGAGCTGGCACTCGTCGGCGCGCGCTGGGCGCTCGAGACGCACGGCCGCGTGCCGCTGCTGCCGCGCGAGAAGGGCGCCGCGGACGGACTCCTGCTGCGCAACGCGCGCCATCCGCTGCTGCTCGAGCAGCAGCGCATCGGCCGCCTCCCCGGGGTCGTGCCCATCGACCTGCGCCTGGGCGGCGAGTTCGACGTCCTGATCATCACCGGCCCGAACACGGGCGGGAAGACGCTGGCCTTGAAGAGCGCGGGCCTCTTCGCGCTGTGCACGCGCATGGGCCTGCCCTTCCCCTGCGAGCAGGGCTCGACCTGCCCGCTCTACGACGGGATCGTGGCCGACATCGGCGACGAGCAGGAGATCAGCCAGAGCCTCTCGACCTTCTCCTCGCACCTGAAGCGCATCCGCGAGGGCCTGGAGCGCGCCACCGAAGCCACGCTGGTCCTGCTCGACGAGCTCGGCAGCGGCACGGATCCCGACGAGGGCGCGGCGCTCTCCGAGGCGCTGCTCGAGGTGCTGCTCACGCGCCGCAGCCACACGCTGGTCAGCACGCACATCGGCAAGCTGAAGGAGTTCGCCTTCCGCCACCCGCGCGCCGAGAACGCCTGCGTCGAGTTCGACGCCGTCACGCTGGCGCCCTGCTACCAGCTGATCGTCGGCATGCCGGGCGAGTCTGGCGCGCTGGTGATCGCGCGCCGCCTGGGCATGCCCGCCGCGATCGTCGAGCGCGCCAAGGAGCGCCTCGTGCGGCGCGACGAGGAGCTCACGAAGCTGATGGCCGACATGCGCCACGCGCGCACGCGAGGCCGAGAAGGCGCGCGGCGCCGCCGAATCGCGCCTCGAGGACGCCGAGCGCATGCGCGAGGAGGCCGTCGAACAGAAGCGTGCGCTGGAGCAGAAGAGCGAGCTGCTCGAGGCCGAGGCGCAGCAGTCGATCGAGGAGCGCGTGCGCAATGCGACGAAGGTGCTCGAGCGTGCGCGCGCGCTGCTCGAGCAGCTGCCCGCGACGCAGCGCGGCGCGATGGTCGACGCGCTCACGGAGCTCGAGGGCGAGCTCTCCGGCTCGGCGCTCTCCGCGCGCCGCGGCGAGTTCCTGGCCGCGCTCAAGAAGGGCAGCTTCGTCTACGTGCCGCGCTACAAGCAGCGCCTGGTGGTGCAGAAGGTCGACCGCGCCGCGCGCGAGGTGACGGTGCAGCTGGGAAACATGCGCATGCGCGTGTCCTTCGACGAGGTCAGCGCCTGGGAAGGGCGCTGAGCGGACGGCGCGCAGTTCCTATGCTTCGCACCTGTGCGTAGCGGGCGCAGCGGGCGGGCCTCGTGCGGCCGAAACAGGTGTACGGTTAGCGCATGAAGGTCCTGCACATCACGCGCACGCTGCCGCAGGAGATGCTCGGTCCGATGTACCTCTCGCGCGCCGTGAAGGCCGCCGGGCACGAGATGCGCGCCCTGTGCCTGCCCGACGTGCGCTGGCTGGCGAAGATCCGCGAGTACCAGCCCGACGTGATCACCTGGTCGCTGATGACCGGCAATCACAAGCCGATCTTCGACGTCAACCGCTTCCTGAAGTCGAAGTTCAAGTTCTTCTCGCTGATGGGCGGGCCGCACGTGACCTTCGTGCCCGAGAGCGCGCGCGAGCCGGGCGTGGACGCGCTGTGCATCGGCGAGGGCGAGGAGGCGCTGGTCGAGCTGCTCGACACGCTGCAGCGCGGAGAGGACTGGCGCGGCATCAAGAACCTCGCCTGGGCCGACGAGCAGGGCGAGATCCACAAGAACCCGGTGCGCGCGCTGGTGCGCGATCTCGACAGCCTGGGCCAGCCCGACCGCTCGTTGATCTACGACGCGCAGCCGCTCTACAAGAACAGCCCGCGCAAGGTGGTCGTGACGCAGCGCGGCTGCCCGATGCTGTGCACCTTCTGCTTCCACCACGCCTGGAAGAACAAGATCTACGGCGCGAAGAACAGCGAGTACGTGCGCAAGCGCTCCGTCAGCCACGTGATCGAGGAGGTGCAGCAGCTGCGCGCGCAGTACCCGCTCGAGTTCGTGCACTTCCTCGACGACATCTTCAACATCAAGAGCGACTGGCTGGCGGAGTTCTGCGAGCGCTGGCCCAGGGAAGTCGGCCTGCCCTTCGACGTGATCCTGATGGCCAACCTCACGAAGGAGGAGCACATCGCGCAGTTGAAGAGTGCCGGCTGCGTCTACGCGCGCATCGCCTTCGAGGCGGCCAACGACTACATGCGCAACCAGGTCTACAAGAAGAACACCGAGCGCCAGCAGCTGGTCGACGCCGCGGCCTGGATCCGCAAGTACGGCATCCGCCTGGGCTCGCTCAACATGCTCGGCGGCCCGGGCGGCACGCTCGAGGACGACTTCGACACGGTCAAGCTCAACATCCAGTGCGAGGTCGACCACCCGCTGTGCTCGATCGTGCAGCCCTACCCCGAGTTCGAGCTGAACGAGATCACGAAGAACATGGGCATCGCCGTGGCCGAGCTCGACAAGTTCCCCTCGCAGTTCAACCGCGAGGCGACGATCGAGGTGCCCGACAAGCAGGCCATCGAGAACCTGCACAAGTGGTTCCCGGTGCTCGTGCGCTACCCCAAGCTGATGCCGCTGGCGCGCAGGACGGTGCACAAGCGCTGGATGCGCAAGCCGCTGCTCTTGATGTACATGCTCTACTCGGAGTGGATGGTCACCGAGCAGAACCAGCTCTACAACAAGGCGCGCGGCCTGGGCCGGTTCAAGAAGTGGGCGCCGGTCGACTTCACGACGCGCGTCGCCACCAAGGGCTTCATCCGCATCGCCGGCGCGCTCGGCGCCAAGGTCGTGCAGCGCCTCTCGACCAGGCTGCAGATGGGCGACGAACGCGTCGTGGCGCACGTCGACGGTTGAGAATCCAGCCCGCCTGGATTTCTTACCCGCGACCTGCTGGCATGGCGGCGCCATGAAGCCGCTCTCCTCCGCCGAACGCGACGCCTTCCTCGAGCGCTACGAAGCCGGTCCCGCGCTGCTGCGCGCGGCCTGGAACAAGGTCCCCGCCGAAGCGCGACAGTGGCGACCGGCCGCGGGCAAGTGGAGCGCACACGAAGTCGTCGTGCACTGCGCCGACAGCGAGGCCTACGGCCACACGCGCATCCGCCTGGTGCTGGCCGAGCCCAAGCCGCTGATCGTGGGCTACGACGAGAACGTCTGGGCCAGGGTCTACGACTACCATGCGCACGATCCCGAGCTGGCGCTGCGCACGATCGAGGCCGTGCGCGCCAACACCGTGCCTTGCATCCGCCGCCTGCCCGACTCGGCCTTCGGCAAGACCGGACAGCACACCGAGAGCGGCGTCTACACCGACGCGGACTGGTTCCGCATCTACGCCGAGCACCTCGAGGTGCACGCACGGCAGATCGAGCGCAACCTCGCGGGCTGGAAGGCGCGCGGATGAGCCTCTCGGAGGGGCGCAAGCTCCTCGGCCCGATCCTGCTCGCGCTCGCCGGCCGCTACGCGAGCTTCGTCGTGATGTGCGCGCTGGCGCTGCTGCACGAGGGCGCGCGCGGGCCGACACTCGCCGATCCGATCCTCGAGCTCGTGCCCTACGTCGCCTGGGTCGACCGCGCCAACTGGGTGCTCTGGCTCGTGCTCTACCTGCCGCTCGCGCTCGCGTTCCTCTGGACCGAGCCGCAGCGCTGGATCCGCTACATGTGGACCGGCTCCCTCGTCTCGCTCGCGCGCGGCCTGTGCATCGTCGCGACAGAGCTCGGCCCGCCCGACCCGGCGCACACCGGCGCGGGGATCGGATCGCGGAGCTTCGGCCAGGCGCTGCTGGAGCTGGTCTCGCCCTTCCACGTGTTCGTCGAGAGTTCGCAGCGCGCGTACCTGACGCAGGACCTCTTCTTCTCCGGCCACGCCGCGACGACCTTCCTCGTCTGGCTCTACCTGCGCGGGCGGCGCTGGCTCGGTCCGCTGGCGCTGGCCGGGCACCTCGTGTGCGTGGCGGCGGTCTTCCTGGCCCACCTGCACTACACGATCGACGTGCTCGGCGCCTGGGCCGTGACGTGGGGGATCTACGCGTTGCGCGAGCGCCGCGCGGGAGCGTAGTCTCGCTCGCGATGGCCGATCTCTTCCTGGTCGACAACGACGCGCGGCTGCTCGAGCTCTACGCGCTCTTCCTGGGCAGGCGCGGGCACACGCTGCGCACGGCGACCTCGTTCGGCGCCGCGCGCGCCGCGATCGCTGAGCGCCCGCCCGAGCTGCTGCTCTCGGACCTCGAGCTGGGTGCGGAGCGCGGCGACGAGGAGCTCGCGCGCCTGGCGCGCTCGGGCGAGCTGCCGCCGACGCTGGTCGTCTCGGGCTACCTCGACCGCGAGCTGGAGGCGAAGCTCGCGGCCCTGCCCTGCGTCGTCGGCACGCTGGCGAAGCCTTTCGACCTCGCCACGCTCGAGGCGCGCATCGCCGAAGCGCTCGAACGCGCGCGCGCGCGCGTCTCATGACGACGCTGCGCTGGACCACGGCGGGGGAGTCGCACGGCGCGGCGCTGGTCGGCGTGCTCGAGGGCCTGCCCGCGGGCCTCGCCATCGATCTCGCGCGCGTGGACGCCGAACTCGCGCGGCGCCAGGGCGGCCACGGCCGCGGCGGGCGGATGAAGATCGAGAGCGACCGCATCGAACTGCTCGCGGGGCTGCGCGCCGGGAAGACGCTCGGATCGCCGCTGGCCTTCACGATCCTGAACCGCGATGCGAGCATCGAGCGCCTGCCAGTGCCGACCAACGCGCGTCCGGGCCACGCCGACCTCGCCGGCTGCCAGAAGTACGGCGAGCGCGATCCGCGCGCGGTGCTCGAACGCGCCAGCGCGCGCGAGACGGCGGCGCGCGTGGCGCTCGGAGCGCTCGCGCGGCAAGTGCTCGAGCGCTTCGAGATCGAGGTCTTCGCCTACGTGCGCGAGCTCGGCTGCGTCCCCAGCGACGATTCCGCGCTCGCCCGGCCCGCGGCCGAACGCCGCGCGCTGCGCGATCGCAGCCCCTTCTACACGCTCGATCCGGCCGCCGACGAGCGCCTGCACGCGGCGGTCGAGGCCGCGCGCGAGGCGGGGGACAGCCTGGGCGGCGTGTTCGAGGTGCGCGCACACGGCCTTCCGCCCGGCCTGGGCAGCTACCAGAACCCGACCGAGCGTCTGACCGCGCGCCTCGGCGCGGCGCTGTTCTCGATCCCGGCCATCAAGGGCGTCGAGTTCGGCGTGGGCTTCGAGGCGGCGCGCCTGCCCGGCTCGCGCATGCACGATGCGATCGTCGGGGCCGCGGACGGGAGCGGCCCGAGCGGCGGGCGCTACCGGCGCGAGACGAACCGCGCCGGCGGGCTCGAGGGCGGCCTCTCGACAGGCGAGCCGCTGGTGGTGCGCGCCGCGATGAAGCCCATCCCCACGCTGCGCCAAGGCGCCCGGACCGTCGAGTTCGAGACGCTGCAGCCCGTCCAGGCGACCTACCAGCGCTCCGACGTGACCTCGGTCCCGGCCGCCAGCGTGGTGGGGGAGGCGCTGGTCGCGCTCGAGCTCACGGCCGCCTTCCTGGCCAAGTTCGGCGGGGACTCGCTGGCCGACGTGGAATCGGGCTGGTCGGCCTGGCGCGCGCGCCTCGCCCGGGTCTAGGCTGTGGGGGTGGGGCTTTTTCCGTCCGACCCTTGACCGGCGGGCCGGGAGCCGTACCATGTCCCGCTCACTTCGCCGTCCGGGCTGCGTGCGGAACCACGCCAGCGTAGCTCAGTTGGCAGAGCACCTGATTTGTAATCAGGCGGTCGCGGGTTCGAATCCCTCCGCTGGCTCCACCCCCTGGGTGGGGCGCGCGCCGCACGGCGCGCGATCTGTTCCCTCATAACGAGACCTACGGCAGATGATTCAGGGAGCGGTGCGTCCGCGCGTCATGCGCTGGTGCGCCCGCGTTCGGACCGGACATCGCATGTCGAGCAGGCGGATGCGTGCCCGTGAGGGCCGGCGCGTCCGCCCTTCGCACCCGCGGGGAGATGCCGGAGCGGCCAATCGGGCCAGACTGTAAATCTGGTGGCACTGCCTTCGAGGGTTCGAATCCCCCTCTCCCCACCACTATCTCGACGGCGACCATGTCCCGGTCTCGTCCCACACGGCATCGACCCGTGGCCAGGTGACTCCCCGATCTGCGGGCGTAGTTCAATGGCAGAACGGCAGCCTTCCAAGCTGCACACGAGGGTTCGATTCCCTTCGCCCGCTCCATCCTGCCCCCGGCACAGCGCTGGTGTAGCTCAGTGGTAGAGCACCTCCTTGGTAAGGAGGAGGTCATGGGTTCAAGCCCCATCACCAGCTCCATCCACCTGCCCCTTCCAATCTCCTCTTTCCAATCCACTCGAACCAACGACACGGCCCAGGCCGCGTCGCGACAGCAATCCCACCAACCGGGCACGCGCCCCTACAGCACCCAAGAGACGTCATGGCAAAGGAAGTCTTTCAGCGGACCAAGCCGCACGTCAACGTCGGCACGATCGGCCACATCGACCACGGCAAGAGCACGTTGACCGCGGCGCTCGCCGCGCGCTCGGCCGCCAAGTACAAGACCAAGGCCAAGTCGTACGCCGAGATCACCAAGGGCGGCACGGTCCGTTCCGCGGACAAGACCGTGACCATCGCGGCCTCGCACACCGAGTACGAGACGACGAAGCGCCACTACGCGCACGTCGACTGCCCGGGCCACGCCGACTTCGTCAAGAACATGATCACCGGCGCCGCCCAGATGGACGGCGCGATCCTGGTCGTGTCGGCCGCCGACGGCCCGATGCCGCAGACGCGCGAGCACGTGCTGCTGGCCCGCCAGGTGGACGTGCCCTACATCGTGGTCTTCCTGAACAAGGTCGACCTGGTCGACGACCCGGAGCTGCTCGAGCTCGTCGAGATGGAGATCCGCGACCTGCTCAACAAGTACGAGTTCCCCGGCGACAAGACGCCGATCATCCGCGGCCAGGCCAAGAAGGCCCTGGAAGCGGGTCCGGCCGACGACGCCGCGAACAAGTGCATCGACGAGCTGCTCGACGCGCTCGACACCTACATCCCGAGCCCGAGCGCGTGATCGACAAGCCCTTCCTGATGTGCATCGAGGACGTGTTCTCGATCAAGGGTCGCGGCACGGTCGGCACCGGCCGCATCGACCGCGGCCGCATCAAGGTCGGCGAGCCGGTCGAGATCGTCGGCCTGCGCGCCGAGATCGATGAAGTCGGTCTGCACCGGCGTCGAGATGTTCCAGAAGACGCTCGACTCAGGCGACCGCCGGCGACAACGTCGGCCTGCTGCTGCGCGGCATCGAGAAGAACGACCTCGAGCGCGGCAGGTCGTCGTCCAAGCCCGGCTCGATCACGCCGCACACGAAGTTCGAGGCCGAGGTCTACGTGCTCACGAAGGACGAAGGCGGCCGTCACACGCCGTTCTTCTCGGGCTACCGCCCGCAGTTCTACTTCCGCACGACGGACGTGACCGGCACGGCCAAGCTGCTCGGCGGCGCCGAGATGTGCATGCCGGGCGACAACATCAAGATGGAGGTCGAGCTCTTGACGCCCGTCGCCATGGACGAGCAGCTGCGCTTCGCGATCCGCGAAGGCGGCCGCACCGTCGGCGCCGGAGTCGTGACCAAGATCCTGGCCTAGCCCGGCACGCGGCCGGAGCGTGACGCGAGTCGCGCCCCGGTCGGCGCGTCGGCCGGCTGCACGGATCGCAACGCTCGAAAAGGACGCCCATGAAGGTCAAGGAACGCTACATCTTCCTCGAGTGCACGGAGTGCTCGAACCGCAACTACACGACGCACAAGCGGCTCAAGGCCACCTACAAGCTGGCGAAGATGAAGTACTGCCGTTTCTGCCGCAAGCACGTCTCGCACAAGGAGAAGAAGCTCTGACGCGCGCGGCGCGCAGGCACTGAGCCCTCACGGAGGCGACTGGAAACCGATGGCCTACAAGCAGGATCAAGGACGACTCGCACGCATGGCGGCCTACTGGTCGCTGGCGCTGCTGATCCTCTACGGATGCCGCTCGTTCTTCATGCTCCTGCCGACCTGGTGGCCGGGGCTGGGCCAGCCGCTCGCGCCCTCGATGCCCAAGATCCCGATCCTGGGCTGGAACCTGAACGGCGCGCTGCTGATCTCGGGTGCGCTGCTGGGGGCCGCCTGGTACGTGCTCTACCGCTGGCAGCAGACGCCCAAGGTGGCCGACCTCTTGATCGACACGGAGGTCGAGTTGACGCAAGGTCACCTGGCCGACGATGCCGGACGCGGTGAACTCCTCGCTGGTGGTGGTCGCGGTGGTGTTGTTCCTGATGACGTTCCTGGCTGGCAGCGACGCGCTGCTGGGGATGTGGACGACGAGGGTCCTGCTCGGGAAATGAGGAACGCCATGGCACTCAAGTGGTACTTCGTCCGCTGCCAGTCCGGCCGCGAGGACTCGATCGCACGCAACACCCAGACGCGGCTCAAGATCGCCGGCGTCTCGGACCTGATCCCGCAGGTGCTCGTGCCCTTCGAGCGCGTGACCGACCTCAAGCAGGGCAAGAAGCGCGTCGTCAATCGCAAGCTCTACCCGGGCTACCTGATGGTGCAGGCCGACCTCGAGAACCTCGAGGACCCGCGCGTGCTCAAGGCGCGCGCCACGCTGCGCGAGGTCGACGGATTGCGCGACTTCCTCGGCAGCCGCGGCGAGGCGACCCCGCTGACCGAGGCGGAAGTGACCGGGATCCTGGCGCGCATGTCGGACTCCGAGTCGCGCCCGCAGGTGACGATCGGCATGCACAAGGGCGACATGGTCAAGATCAAGTCGGGCGCCTTCGACGGCTTCGACGGCGCGGTCGAGGAAGTCAACCCCGAGAAGGGCACCGTCAAGGTCGTGATCACGATCTTCGGCCGGCCCACGCCCGTCGAGCTGGAGTACTGGGAAGTCGAGTCCGTCTGAGCCCGCGCAGCCCGGCAAGAACAACACACCATGGCCAAGGAAATCACAGCAAAGGTCAAGCTGCAGTGCCCCGGCGGACAGGCAACCCCTGCACCGCCGGTCGGACCTGCCCTGGGCGCGCACGGCGTGAACATCGCCGCGTTCGTCAAGGAGTTCAACGACGAAGACGCGCGAGGCGAAGGGCCTGATCATCCCGGTCGAGATCACGATCTTCAAGGACCGCACCTTCGAGCTTCTGCTCAAGTCGCCGCCGGCCTCGGTGCTGCTGATCAAGGCGGCCGGGATCGAGAAGGGCGCGGGCGAGGTCGGCAAGACGACCGTCGGCAAGGTCACGAGGAAGCAGGTCGAGGAGATCGCCAAGACGAAGATGAAGGACCTCAACGCGCGCGACCTGGCGGCCGCGGTCAAGATCATCGAAGGCACGGCGCGCTCGTCGGGCATCAAGGTCGAGGGCTGACATGGTGAACCACAGCAAGCGCTATCTGCAGGCCGCGGCGAAGGTCGACCGCGAGCGCCTCTACGACCTCAAGGAGGCCCTGGCCCTGATCAAGAGCCTGCCGCCGACGAAGTTCGACGAGTCGATCGAGGTGGCGATCCACCTGGGCATCGACCCCAAGAAGATCCGACCAGCTCGTGCGCGGCGCAGTGTCGCTGCCCAAGGGCCTGGGCAAGAAGGTCAAGGTCGTGGTCTTCGCCGACGGCGACAAGGCCAAGGCCGCGCGCGAGGCCGGGGCCGACGAGGTCGGCGCAGCCGAACTGGCCGAGAAGATCATGGGCGGCTGGCTCGACTTCGACATCGTCATCACCAGCCCGGACATGATGAAGCACGTCGGCAAGCTCGGCAAAGTGCTCGGTCCGCAGGGCAAGATGCCCTCGCCCAAGTCCGGCACGGTGACGCCCGACGTCGCCGCGGCGGTCAAGGAGTTCAAGGCCGGCAAGGTCGAGTTCCGCACCGACGCCGGCGGCAACGTCCAGGCTGCGCTGGGCAAGCGTTCGTTCAGCGTGGACGACCTGCAGGCCAACGTGCAGACCTTCCTGGAGCACGTCTCGAACATGCGTCCGCCCGCAGTCAAGGGCGAGTTCTTCCGCAAGATCTGCGTCTCCAGCAGCATGGGCCCGGGCGTGCTGGTGCGCTTGGGAGGTCGTCCATGCCTAATCTCGTCAACCGGCTGGTCCTCGAGGACCTGCGCCGCGACTTCAAGGACGCCGAGGGAATGCTCGTCGTCAGCTTCGGAGGACTGACGGTCAAGGAGTCCGAGGGGCTCCGCGGCCAGCTGGCCCAGAAGGGCGTCAAGTTCTCGATGGTGCGCAACTCGCTGGCCCAGATCGCGCTCAAGGAGCGCGGCCTCTCGATGCCCGCGAGCGCCTTCCTGGGCAACACCGGGATCGCCTTCGGCAAGGCCGAGGCGGCGATCCACGCAGCCAAGCTGCTCACCACGGCCGAGGTCAAGAAGGCCGGCAAGGTCAAGATCCGCCTGGGCCTGCTCGAGGGCAAGCTGCTCGAAGCCAAGGACGCCGAGGCGCTCGCGAGCGTCCCCGACCGGGCCACGCTGCAGTCGAAGATCCTGGGCTGCCTCTCCGGACCGCAGCGCGGCCTGGTGGCCGTGATCAACGCCGGCCCCGCCGGCACGGCTCGCCTGCTGAAGGCGCGCGCCGACCAGCTCGAGAAGGCTGCCGCGACCCCGCCTGCCGCCTGATTCCGTACAGGGTCGCGCTCGCGCGCGGCCTCCGATCCAACCCGAAACACCTCAACACCAACCCCTGAGACCTGCCATGTCCGAAACTACCGTCGAGCTCGACCCCAAGCTCCAGTCCCTCGTCAAGGAGCTGGACGGCCTGTCCCTCCTCGAGGCCTCCAAGATCGTCAAGTACCTCGAAGGCCACTGGGGCGTCAGCGCGGCCGCGCCGGTCGCCGCAGCCGCACCCGCGGGTGGCGGAGCCGCCGCCGTCGCCGAGGAGAAGACGGCCTTCGACGTCGTCCTCGAGGCCGTCGCCGACAGCACCAAGAAGATCGCGGTGATCAAGGAAGTTCGCGCGATCGCCGGACTGGGTCTGGCCGAGGCCAAGGCCCTGGTCGAAGGTGCTCCGAAGACCGTCAAGGCGGGCGTCACCAAGGACGAAGCCGCCGCGATGAAGAAGCAGCTGGAAGACGCGGGCGGCAAGGTCAAGCTGGCCTGAGCTTGGCCTCCCGGCCGATCCGGCCCGACGATTTTCACCCCGGGGCTTGCAAAAAGCGCTCCGGGGGAGGATCCTGCAGGCCTCCGCTCCCAGGGCCGGCCCTCCGCCGGCACGTTTCGTTGGATCCCCGCCCCCTCCCGTTCCACGTGCCGAGCTTCGTTCGCAAGGCCCGTACCATTGCCCTCGGGACCGGTCTGGCAGGATCGGCGTCCCACCCGTAGTCCGCACCCGGCGCGCCGATCGCACAGCGCTGCGGTCGGAGCGCCTCGCGTCCCCAGTTACTCCCGCACTGCACAACAGAGGCCAGCTTCGAGTCCGGGATCCTCTTCGCAGCGATCCGGCAGCTGGCGCTGAGTGGCGACCATGAACACCTCCAACCTCACCGTCCGCAGGTTCGGTAGCTATCCCGCGATCCTCGAACTGCCCAACCTCGTCGAGGTGCAGACCAAGGCCTGGAAGGAGTTCCTGGCGGTCGAGACCGCGGCCGCGCAGCGCGGCGACCAGGGGCTCGAGACCCTCCTGCGCGAGGTGTTCCCGATCTACTCCTACGACAAGACGATGTGCCTGGAGTACGTCGGCTACGAGCTCGGGCGCGCGCGCTACTCGATCGACGAGTGCCGCAAGCTGCGCCTGACCTACGGCCACCCCTTCAAGGTGCGCCTGCGGCTGATCAAGCCCGAGCCGGTCGAGGAAGAGGTCTACCTGGGCGAGATCCCGATCATGATCGGGGGCGGCGAGTTCATCATCAACGGCTCCGAGCGCGTGATCGTGAGCCAGCTGCACCGCTCGCCGGGCGTGGACTTCTCCTACGAGCAGTCCAGCGCGGGCGACAACCGCAAGCTGCACTCGGCCTGGATCATCCCCGAGCGCGGCTCGTGGGTCGAGCTGAACGTGACCAAGAAGGACACGCTCTCGGTGCGCATCGACCAGTCGGGCAAGTTCTCGGCCATCACGCTCTTGCGCGCGCTGTCCGAGTCGCTCTCCACCGACCGCGACATCCTGCGCATGTTCTACCCCACGCAGGTGGTCAAGAAGGCGCGCAACCAGACCCAGAGCGCCTTCGCCAAGCTGATCACCGACCGCATCGCGGTGGGCGACGTGGTGGCGCTCAAGACGGGCGAGGTGCTCGTGCCCTCGGGCATGCCGATCCCCGAGACGGCGGCGCTCGAGATCGCGGCCAGCGACCTGGGCGAGGTCGAGCTGATCGAGGCCGACGTGCAGCAGCTCGACATGCTGATCATCAACTCGCTGCACGAGGACCCGACCAAGAGCCACGAGGAGGCGCTGCTCAAGATCTACAGCCGCCTGCGCCCGGGCAACCCGGTCCAGAGCGAGA
Organism: uncultured Planctomycetota bacterium; assembly: GCA_963829015.1. Lineage (GTDB taxonomy): Bacteria > Planctomycetota > UBA1135 > UBA1135 > JADJLZ01. Next base: position 533,947 of record CAWHGR010000007.1, read on the forward strand.
AGGCGCGCGAGCTGTTCCACGAGAAGTTCTTCGACGCCCAGCGCTACCGCCTCGGCCGCGTGGGCCGCTTCCGCCTGAACCGCAAGTTCTCGCAGGAGACCTCGCTCGACGTGCAGGTGCTCGAGCCGCACGACATCGTCAACACGATCAAGTACCTGCTCGACCTGCGCGGCGGGAAGGGCGAGGTTGACGACATCGACAACCTGGGCAATCGCCGCGTGCGCACGATCGCCGAGCTGGCCGCGGACGAGTTCCGCAAGGGCCTGCTCAAGCTGCGCCGCACGGCGCAGGAGCGCATGAACCTGGAGAACCCCGAGACGGTCAGCCCGCGCACGCTGATCAACTCCAAGACCTTCTCCAGCGCGGTCGAGTACTTCTTCGGCCGCAGCGAGCTCTCGCAAGTCGTCGACCAGGCCAACCCGCTCTCGCAGCTGGCGCACGAACGGCGCCTCTCGGCCCTCGGACCGGGAGGACTGAACCGCAAGCGCGCCGGCTTCGACGTGCGCGACGTGCACCTCAGCCACTACGGCCGCCTGTGCCCGATCGAGACGCCGGAAGGCGCCAACATCGGCCTGATCAGCTCGCTGGCCTTGTTCGCCAAGGTCGACGAGTACGGCTTCCTCGCGGCTCCGTACCGGCGCATCAGGAACGGCAAGCTCACCGACGAGGTGGTCTACCTGCGCGCCGACGAGGAGACCGGCAAGATCATGGCGCCGGCCGACCTGGTGATCGACGAGAAGGGCAACCTGGTGGGCGAGCGCGTGCTGGCGCGCCGCGACGGCGACAACATCGAGTGCGCGCCCTCGGACGTGGACTTCGTCGACGTCGCTCCGAACCAGATCATCGGCGTCTCCGCCGCGCTGATCCCGTTCCTCGAGCACGACGACGCCAACCGCGCGCTGATGGGCTCGAACATGCAGCGCCAGGCCGTGCCGCTCCTGCGCCCGGAAGCCGCCGGTCGTGGGCACGGGCATGGAGGGCGTCGTGGCGCGCAACTCCAACTTCCCGGTCTTCGCGCGAGAAGGACGGCGTGGTGCGCTTCGTCGACTCGAAGATGATCAAGGTCGACGAGACCGAGTACCCGCTGATCAAGTTCCAGAAGCTCAACGAGCGCACGACCCAGAACCACCGCCCGGTGGTCAAGGAAGGCGACCTGGTCAAGACCGGCCAGCTGCTGGCCGACGGCGCCTCGACCGAGGACGGCGAGCTGGCGCTGGGCAAGAACCTGATGGTGGCCTTCCTGCCCTGGGACGGCTTCAACTACGAGGACGCGATCCTGGTCAGCGAGCGTTTGGTGCACGACGACACGTTCACCTCGATCCACATCGAGGAGTACGAGGTCGAGATCCGCGAGACCAAGCTGGGCAAGGAGGAGTTCACGCGCGACATCCCCAACGTCGGCGAGAAGGCGCTCTCCAACCTGGACGACGCGGGCATCGTGCGCATCGGCAACTTCGTCGAGGCCGGCGACATCCTGGTCGGCAAGGTCGCGCCCAAGTCGAAGAGCGAACTCACGCCCGAGGAGAAGCTGCTGCACGCGATCTTCGGCAAGGCCGGCGTGGACGTGAAGAACGCCTCGCTGACCATGCCTCCGGGCACGCGCGGCGTGGTGATCGACGCGCAGAAGTTCAGCCGGCGCGTCAACCTGACCGACGCCGAGCGCTCCAAGGCGCTCAACGTCATCCGCGACGCCGAGAAGGAGTTCCTGCGCGCGCTGCGCGAGTACAGCGTGGCCATGCTGCGCGACGTCAAGGCCGCGCTGGGCGAGGACGTGACCGACGACCTGACCGGCAAGCCGGTCACGCTCGACGACACGGCCACCTACGACGAGCTGCGCCGCGTGCGGCTCCTGTGCCTCTCGGCCGCCGAGAACTGCCCGGCCAAGGAAAAGGCGCGCAAGGCGCAGCAGGCCGTGGCCGAGTTCCAGGCGCGCATCGACAACAAGGAGATCGAGAAGAACAAGGTCGTCAACCGCCTCTCGCGCGGCGACGAGCTGCCGACGGGCGTGCTCGAGATGGTCAAGGTCTACGTGGCCACCAAGCGCAACCTCTCGGTGGGCGACAAGATGGCCGGCCGGCACGGCAACAAGGGCGTGATCTCGAAGATCTGCCCGGTCGAGGACATGCCGTACCTCGAGGACGGCACCCCGGTCGACATCGTGCTCAACCCGCTCGGCGTGCCGAGCCGCATGAACGTCGGCCAGATCCTCGAGACGCACCTCGGGCTCGCGGCCTCGCGCCTGGGCCTGCGCGCGCACACGCCGGCCTTCGACGGGGCGTCGGAGGCGGAGATCGAGAAGCTGCTGGCCGAGGCCAACCTGCCGACCAGCGGCAAGTTCACGCTCTTCGACGGCCGCACCGGCCAGTCCTTCGAGCAGAAGGTCACGGTCGGCGTGATGTACGTGCTCAAGCTGCACCACCTCGTCGACGAGAAGGTGCACGCGCGCGCCACGGGTCCCTACAGCCTGATCACGCAGCAGCCGCTCGGCGGCAAGGCGCGCTTCGGCGGCCAGCGCTTCGGCGAGATGGAAGTCTGGGCGCTCGAGGCCTACGGCGCCGCGGCGATCCTGCAGGAGCTGTTGACCGTCAAGTCCGACGACGTCGACGGCCGCACCAAGATCTACGAGTCCATGGTCAAGGGCCTGAACATCCTCGAGCCCGGAACGCCGGTGTCCTTCGAGGTGCTGTGCAACGAGATCAAGGGCCTCGCCCTCAACATCGAACTCCACAAGAAGCAGGCGGTGGTGTGATGGCCGACACGATCTACACACGCGTCAACGACTACGGCAGCGTCACGATCAACCTGGCTTCGCCCGAGGACATCCGCTCCTGGTCCTACGGCGAGGTCAAGAAGCCCGAGACGATCAACTACCGCACCTACCGGCCCGAGCGCGACGGCCTGTTCTGCGAGCGCATCTTCGGTCCCGAGAAGGACTGGGAGTGCTTCTGCGGCAAGTACAAGGGCATCAAGCACAAGGGCATCGTGTGCGACAAGTGCGGCGTGATGATCACGCACAGCCGCGTGCGCAGGAAGCGCATGGGCCACATCAACCTGGCCGCGCCGGTGGTGCACATCTGGTTCTTCAAGGCCATGCCCTCGCGCCTGGGCAACCTGCTCGGGATCAAGGTCTCGAACCTCGAGCGCATCATCTACTTCCAGGACTACGTCGTCGTCGACCCGGGCGACACGCCGCTGCAGGAGCACCAGCTCCTGACCGAGGACGAGTACCGCCAGTCGCGCGCCAAGTACGGCAGCGAGTTCGACGCCGACATGGGCGCCGAGGCGACCAAGAAGATGCTGCGCCGCCTGGACCTCGGCAAGCTCTCCGGGGAACTGCGCGAGGAGCTGCTCTCGACACGCTCGAAGCAGCGCATGAAGGACATCATCAAGCGCCTGCGCACGGTCGAGATGCTGCGCGACTCCTCGCAGAGCGCCGAGCACGTCGTGCTGGACGTGATCCCGGTCATCCCGCCCGACCTGCGCCCGCTGGTGCTGCTGGACTCGGGCAACTTCGCCACGAGCGACCTGAACGACCTCTACCGGCGCCTGATCAACCGCAACAACCGTCTCAAGAAGCTGCTCGACCTCAACGCGCCCGAGGTCATCATCCGCAACGAGAAGCGCATGCTGCAGCAGTCGGTCGACGCGCTCTTCGACAACGGCCGCTGCCGCCGCCCGGTGCTGGGTTCCTCGAACCGCCCGCTCAAGTCGCTGACCGACATGATCAAGGGCAAGCAGGGCCGCTTCCGCGAGAACCTGCTGGGCAAGCGCGTCGACTACTCGGCGCGTTCCGTGATCGTCGTCGGACCCGAGCTGCGCCTGCACCAGTGCGGCCTGCCCAAGAAGGTCGCGCTGGAGCTGTTCCAGCCCTTCATCATCCGGCGCCTCAAGGAGCTCTCGCTGGCCGACACGATCAAGTCGGCCAAGAAGATGATCGAACGCCGCGACGAGGAGGTCTGGGACATCCTCGAAGAGGTGATCCGCGACCACCCGGTGCTCCTGAATCGTGCTCCCACGTTGCACCGCATGGGCATCCAGGCCTTCGAGCCGGTGCTGATCGAGGGCAATGCCATCCGTCTGCACCCGCTGGTCTGCGGCGGCTTCAACGCCGACTTCGACGGCGACCAGATGGCCGTGCACCTGCCGCTCTCGTACGAAGCGCAGATCGAGGCGAGCACGCTGATGCTCTCCACGAACAACGTCTTCTCGCCGGCCAACGGCTCGCCGATCATCTCGCCCTCGCAGGACATGGTGCTCGGCCTGTACTACCTCTCGAAGGAGCCGGTCGAGAAGCCGCGCCAGCCCAAGCGCTTCGCCTCGATCCAGGAGCTGTTCCTGGCCTACGGCCACAGCGGCACGCGCACGCACCGCTCGGTGCAGGTGCGCATGGAGGCCGGACGCCTGATCAAGCAGAAGCCCGGCGAGACGCCGGTCGCGGTGGGCGAGGACGGCAAGCTCCAGGACGGCGACAAGCGCGTCTACCTGACCACCTCCGTCGGCCGCGCGCTGTTCAACGACGTGCTGCCCCCGGGCATGCCGTTCTACAACTACGAGCTCTCGAAGAAGGGCATCCAGGACCTGATCTCGGACTGCCACCGCATGCTCGGGCGCGACGCGACGCTCAAGCTGCTCGACGACCTCAAGGACCTGGGCTTCAAGGCGGCCACGCGCGCCGGCCTCTCGATCGGCAAGGACGACATCCGCGTCCCGCCCTCCAAGCCGCGCATCCTGCTCGACACGCAGAAGCAGGTCGACGCGGTGACCAAGGCCTACGAGAAGGGCGTCATCACCGACGGCGAGCGCTACCTCAAGATCGTCGACTACTGGACGCACGCGCGCGAAAAGGTCGGCGAGGACCTGATGGGCGTGCTCAAGGAGGACTTCGACGAGAAGTCCGGCTACATCAACCCGATCTACTGCATGGTCAGCTCGGGCGCGCGCGGTTCGATCGACCAGGTGCGCCAGCTGGGCGGCATGCGCGGCCTGATGGCCAAGCCCTCGGGCAAGATCATCGAGACGCCGATCCGCGCCAACTTCCGCGAAGGCCTGAAGGTGCTGGAGTACTTCTCCTCGACCCACGGCGCGCGCAAGGGCCTGGCCGACACGGCGCTCAAGACGGCCGACGCCGGCTACCTGACGCGCAAGCTGACGGACGTGGCGCAGAACGTCGTGATCACGATGGAGGACTGCGGCACGCCCAACGGCGTGACGAAGTCGGTCGTCTACAAGGGCGACAAGGTCGCGGTCACGCTGGCCAAGGGCATCCGCGGCCGCGTCGCGCGCGACACGATCATCGACGTGATCAACGACGAGGTGGTCGTGCGCGAGAACGACCTCATGACCGAGGACATCGCGCAGCGCATCGAGGCCCTGGGCTACGAGAAGATCCGCGTGCGTTCGCCGCTCACCTGCGAGGCACCGCTCGGCGTCTGCACGCGCTGCTACGGCATGGACCTCGCGCGCGGCATGCTGGTCGAGCGCGGACTGGCGGTGGGCATCATCGCCGCGCAGTCGATCGGCGAGCCGGGCACCCAGCTCACGATGCGTACCTTCCACATCGGCGGAACGGCCAGCCGTTCGGTCGAGGAGAAGGAGCGCAAGGTCAAGCGCGACGGGCGCATCGTCTTCACCAACCTCAAGGTCGTGACCAACGCCTCGGGCCAGGCCGTCGTGCTCAACCGCAACGGCGAGGCCGCGCTGTTCGACGCGCGCGAGCGCGAGATCGACCGCTACTCGGTGCCGATCGGCGCCGAGATGCTGGTCAAGGACGGCCAGCAGGTCGCGGCCGGGGCGCTGCTCTGCCGCTGGGACCCGCACAACGTGCCGATCCTCTCGGAGTTCGCGGGCAAGATCCGCTTCGAGGACCTGACCGAGGGCAAGACGCTCAAGACCGAGCGCGACGCCCGCCGCGGGCACATCCGCAAGCAGGTCATCGAGCACAAGGGCGACCTGCACCCGCAGATCGTGCTCGAGGACAAGGCCGGCCAGGCGCTGGCGCTCTATCCGCTGCCCGAACGCGCCTACATCGAGGTCGAGGACGGCCAGACGATCGGGCCGGGCGAACTGCTGGCCAAGAGCTCGCGCGAAGCGGCCGGCACGCAGGACATCACCGGCGGTCTGCCGCGCGTGACCGAGCTCTTCGAGGCGCGCCGCCCGAAGGACCCGGCCGTCATGGCCGAGATCGACGGCATCGTCGAGCTGGGCGAGAAGAAGCGCGGCAAGCGCACGATCATCGTCCGCGCCACGGGCCAGAAGGGCGAGGTGCTGCAGGAGATGCAGCACTCCGTCCCGCAGGGCAAGCACCTGCGCGTGCACAAGGGCGACGAGCTGCGCGCGGGCGAAGCCCTCGTCGACGGCCCGCTCGACCCGCACGACATCCTGCGCATCCGCGGCGAGGAGGAAGTGCTGGTCTACCTGCTGCGCGAGATCCAGGGCGTGTACCGCTCGCAGTCGGTGACCATCGACGACAAGCACATCGAGATCATCCTCTCGCAGATGATGCGCAAGGTGCAGGTCACCGATCCGGGCAACTCCGAGTTCCTGCCGGGTGCCGTGATCGACAAGTTCCGCTTCCGCCGCGAGAACGACAAGCTGCGCAAGGAGCGCAAGAAGCCGGCCAGCGGACAGACGCTGCTGCTCGGCATCACCAAGGCCTCGCTCTCCTCGGAGTCGTTCATCTCCGCGGCCAGCTTCCAGGAGACCACCAAGGTGCTGACCGAGGCGGCGCTCGCGGGCCGTCGCGACCACCTCGTCGGCCTCAAGGAGAACGTGATCCTCGGGCACATGGTCCCGACCGGCACGGGCTTCCACGACCACTACCGCACGCGCGTGAAGAAGAACATCGACTTCGGCGACATCGGCGCGGTGGGCACGCTGGGCAGCTCCGCCAGTCCGCGACCCAGCCCCGACGACATGGAGGCGCTGCTCTCGGGCGGCCTGCTGGGCGACGAGCACCGCATGCCGCTGGCGGCGACCGGTTCGGAGGGCACGGCTCCGGCCGGGGGTGCAGCCAGCACCGGCCGCGCACGGACGGCCACGCTCGAGGCGGGGGACGAGGAAAAATAGGGGCGCGGGAACCCCCGCGCGGGCGACCAGGCCGCGACGCTCCTTGACCCCAGGGGGCGCAGGCATAGAATGGTCGCCCTTTCCCCAATCGAGGAAGCATGCCGACGATCAACCAGCTGGTGCGCAAGGGCCGACGCAAGGTCCAGAACCGCTCCAAGAGCCCCGTGCTCGACAAGTGCCCCCAGAAGCGCGGGGTCTGCCTGATCGTGAAGACCCAGACCCCGAAGAAGCCCAACTCGGCGCTGCGCAAGGTCGCGCGCGTGCGGCTTTCCAACGGCAAGGAGATCACGGCCTACATCCCCGGCGAAGGCCACAACCTGCAGGAGCACTCGGTCGTGCTGATCCGCGGCGGCCGCGTGCGCGACCTGCCCGGCGTGCGCTACCACATCATGCGCGGCACGCTCGACTCGGCCGGCGTCGAGACGCGCACCATGGGCCGCTCCAAGTACGGCACCAAGCGTCCGAAGAAGTAGCAAGGAAGCCCGAGCATGCCCCGCAACTACAAGTCGACCGAGGTCCTGCTGCGGCCCGATCCGCGCTTCAACTCGATGCTCGCGACGAAGATCATCAACAAGCTGATGTACAGCGGCAAGCGCGCGCTGGCGCAGCAGATCTTCTACGAGGCGATCGACATCGCCCACAAGCGCCTGCCCGACGTGGTCGACGCGGCCGAGATCTTCAACAAGGCGATCGAGAACGCCAAGCCGATGGTCGAAGTGCGCTCCAAGCGCGTCGGCGGCGCGAACTACCAGGTGCCGCGCGAAGTGCGCCGCAACCGCCAGCAGTCGCTCGCGATCCGCTGGCTGGTCGACAACGCCCGCAAGAAGAAGGGCAAGCCGATGGCCAAGCGCCTGGCCGAGGAGTTCGCCGACGCCTTCCAGGGCACGGGCGCCTCGGTGCAGTGGAAGGAACAGGTGCACAAGATGGCCGAAGCCAACAAGGCCTACGCGCACTACGCCAACTGAGCGCGGCGCGAACAGAACCAAGCGGCGGGGCTCGATGCCTCGCCGCTCGCATTTCCGGAGTCCCCATGCCGCTCGACGTCCTGATCCTGCGCGATCCGCGCGAGGCGACCAAGAAGTGCTCGCTCACGCCGCTGCGCGGCACGAGCGGCATCCAGTTCGTCGGTTACGACGGCACGCGGCGCCTCGACGCCGGCCGGCGGGTGTTCCTCTCGCCGCAGGGCGAGCTGCTCTCCGAGCGCGACCGCGGCCTGCCGCTCTTCGTGATCGACTGCGCCTGGCGGCGCGTGCCGGCGCTGCTCAAGACGGTGGACGGCGAGCTCCTGCCGCGGCGCCTGCCGCCGCTCGTCACCGCCTACCCGCGCAAGAGCATCGTCTTCGAGGATCCGCAGGAGGGGCTGGCCTCCGTGGAGGCGCTCTACGCGGCACTGGCGCTGACGGGCGAGGTGCACCCCGAGCTGCTGGCGGGCTACCACTGGCGCGAGCAGTTCCTGGCCGCGAATCCGACGCTGCCGCGCTGAACTCCGGCCGGGTTCCTGCTTCGAATCCGCCGCGCGCGGCATCATGGTCGTTGCGATGAGCGCCAGCCCCGAGCCCCGTCCTCCCGCGGCGATCCTGGAGGAGAACCTGGAGTGGATCCGGGCCATGGCGCGCACGCTGGCGCGCGACGCGCAGACGGCCGACGAGCTGGCGCAGGATGCCTGTGTCGTGGCGCTCGAGCACGCTCCGCGCGAGGCGCGCGGCTTCCGGCCCTGGCTCGCGAGCGTGATGCGCAACCTCGTGCGCCAGCATGGCCGAGCGCAGGGCCGGCGCGCGGCGCGCGAAGAGCTCGCCGGCCGCGCGCGTGATCCCGGCCCGGAGGACCTCGTGCAGCGCGTGCTGGTCTTCCGCGAGCTGGCCGCGCACGTGCTCGAGCTCGACGAGCCCTACCGCGGCGCGATCCTGATGCGCTTCTTCGAGGGCCTGCCGCCGCGCGCGATCGCGAAGCGAGCGGGCACGACGCCGGCGACGATCCAGAACCGCATCACGCGCGGCCTGGCGCTGCTGCGCGAGCGGCTCGACCGCGAACGCGGCGGGCGCGAGGCCTGGCTCGGCGCGCTCTTGCCCTGTCTTGGCAAGCCCGCGGCTCTCGCCACGCTCACCCTCGGAGGAATGCTCGTGAACGCCAAGCTGATCGTCGCCGTCGTGCTCGTCGCTGCCACCGGAACGATCGTCGCCCTGTCGCGGCTCTCGGGAAGCCACGAGACGCCGGTAGACGCGCGCGCGGCGGCGGCGCAGGCGCCGGTGGCCTCGCCCGCCGCGCCGCTGGTCGAGGAGCCGCGCGGTCGCGGCAGGCGGCACGGGCGGCGCACGCGAGCCGGCGCTGCCGGGCACGAGCAGGCCCGCCGGGAAAGACGCGGCGGCTGCCGCCGTGCACACGGTGCGCGGCCGCGTGCTCGACGCCGGGGGAGCGCCGCTCTCGGGGATCGCGTTGCGCACGGGCGAGCAGGGCGAGCCGGCCGGCAAGAGCGGGAACGGCGGCTGGTTCGAGTTCACGAGCACGGCCGAGAGCCTGCAGGTCATGTGCGCCGATCCGGCCTGGACCAGCGTGCGCAGCGCGGCCTGGCGCGCCGGCACGCAGCTCGAGCCGCTGCTGATCGTCGCACGCGCCACCGACGCGTCCGGCAGCGTGCAGGACGAGCACGGCAATCCGCTGGCGCAGGCGCGCGTGCGCTACGTCCTGCCGGCGAGGCTTCGAGGCGCGCTTCGACCGGCCGCTCGAGGCGTCGCTCGACCGCGGCTGGGCGACCAGCAGCGACGCGCAAGGGCGTTTCGCGCTGCCCGCGCTGCCCGCGATCGAGGGCGCGCGCCTCGTCGCGGTGCTCGAGGGCTTCGCGCAGGCCGAGTGCGCCGCGCCGCTCGCGCCCGATGCGGGCATCGCCTTCGTGCTCGCGCGGCCGAAGCAGCCGCTCGCGGGCGGGCTGCGCGGACGCGTCGTCGACGACCACGGAGCGCCCGTGCCTGGCGCGCGCGTGTTCCTCGGCCTGGGCTCGACGACCACGGACGAGCAGGGCCGCTTCGCGCTCGACTTCGCGCGCGCCGTCTCGACCGAGCGCCTCGTCGCGCTCAAGAGCGGCTGGCGCATGGGCGTGCTCGAGCGGCCGCGCGAGCCGCACGGGAGCGAGATGCGGCTGGCCCGAGTCGGTCGAGGTCGCGCTGCCCGGGCCGGTGCTCGCGATCCGCGGCGAGGTGCTCGACACGCAGGGCAAGCCCGTGCCCGGGCTGCGCGTCAGCCTCGCGAACCCGACGCTCGTCGGCCGCATCGGCCATGATGCCGGTGCACGCCGAGTTCCTCGCCGCCGGCGCGCCGGTGCCGCCCATGGCGCTGGAATCCGAGAGCTCGCTGCCCGAGCAGGACGGCGACAACTTCAACGACATGTTCATGCCGGTCGGGCCGGCGAGCGCCTTCTACAACTACGTCACGACGGACGCCGAGGGGCGCTTCGAGCTCGGCGGTCTGGACGAGAAGAAGTACCGCCTGACGCTGCAGGACAAGCAGACCTGCAGCTACTACGTGCCGGAGGAGGAGTTCCGCGCCGGCGCTGCGCCGGTGCGCATCGAGTGGCACGCGCCGGCGCTGCTCCCGCGCGTCGCAGGCGTGGTGCTGGGCGACGACGATCAGCCGGTGGCCGGCGCGCGGCTGGTGCTGGTGCGCGAGGCCTTCGGCACGCGCACGCGCGTCTTCGGCGGCGAGGTGCTGGTCTCGCTGCGCGACCGCAGCCAGAAGTCGAAGTCGCGGCGCGGACGGGCGCTTCGAGTTCAAGGACGTGCCGGCCGAGGGCATGCAGATCCAGGTCGCGGGCGAGGGCATCGTGCCCGAGGAATTCCCGCATCGCGCAGGCCGGCGACCCGCAGGCGCTCAAGCTGGTGGTCTTCCAGCGCTGCTCCTTCGAGGTCGTGCAGCTCTCGAAGGAGCCGCCCTTCGACGCGATCGCGCTGCGCGACGGCAAGGACGCGGCGCTCGACGTGCTGCGCATCGACGAGCAGCACACCAACGCCTACACCGATGCCCCGCTGGTCGACGGCCGCTCGGGCGTGCTCTCGGCCAGTTCCGCGGCGCGCTCGCTGGTGCTGCTGCGCGGCGGCCAGCCGGTGAAGACGATCCCGATCCGGCTGCGCCCGGGCGAGGTCAACCGCTTCGAGATCTGAGCGCGGGCGTCGCGAGCCAGAGCACGAGCAGCAGGCTGGCGAGCTGCAGCGCGAGCAGCGCCGCGGCGAACAGGCCCTCGCGCGCGCGCTCGCGCGCGAAGAAGGCGATCACCGTCACCCAGGCGAAGGCCTGGATCAGGACGGCCAGGAAGAGGAGGAAGGCGGCGCCGACCAGCAGCAGCGCCGGGATGCGTGCCGGGCCCGCGCGCAACGCGATGGCCCAGCCGAGGAACAAGAGGTCCAGCGGCACGAGCAGCCGCACGAGCGAGCTCCAGCGCGGCAGGCGCACCTCGGGCGCGGCGTTCACTTCGGCTCCACCAGGCGCGGCGCGCCCGCGCGCGTGGCGCACGCGCCGTGGCCGGAGTGGTCCGGGATCCAGGGGCCGAGCGCGCCGTCCATCGGCAGCCAGAGCAGCGTGTCGGCGTCGCTCGCGAGGCGCCGCGCGGGCGTGAAGCTCTTCCCGGAGTAGCGCGCGCTCTTCGAGAGCCGCACTTCGTCGAGTTCGCCGTCGAAGAGGCTCGCGCTGCCGCCCTCCTTCGTCACGTCGCCGCCGATCACCAGCGGCAGCGCATTGGTGTCGCGCTTGCCGGAGGCCTTCGTGCTGTCGATCTGCGCGCCGTCGAGGTACAGGCGCAGCTCGCTGCCGTCGAAGACTCCCGCGAGGTGGTGCCAGGCGCCGGCCGTGATGCTGACGTCCTTCCTCTCGGCGGTGGCGTACTTGCCGCCCAGGTGCAGGCTGAACGTCGGGTGGCCCTCGCTGACGAACAGGCCGTAGTCGCTGGACTCGGTCTTGCACGCCAGGCCGGTGCGCTTGTCGAAGCTCCGCGCGCGGAACCAGGCCTCGAGCGTCAGCGGGCCGTCGGGCAGCGCCAGCTTCGCGCTCTCGACCAGCAGGGCGTCGTGCTTGCCGTCGAGCGCCAGCACGGACTCGGTCGCGGGGCGCGGCGGCAGCGGCAGCGAGGCCAGCTGCAGCGGCAGCGGCCAGCGCTTCTCGGGCAGCGGGACGCGCCAGCCCTCGCCCAGGTAGTCGACGTTCAGCACGAGCTCGGGCTGCCGCAGCCAGTCGTCGAGCTGGCCCGGGGCGCGCTGGACGTGCAGCTGCAGCGACTTCGTCTCGCCCGGCTCGAGCTTCAGGTGCTGGTGCTCCGGCGCGAAGGCCCAGCGCGCGTCCTCGCTCTCGCCCGAGCCCGTCAGCTCCAGCGCGCGCGTGGTCGGATTGCGGATCTCCAGCACGAGCTCGCCGGCCACGGACTTGTCGGCGGCGAAGCTGAGCGCGCCGCTCCAGCGCGGCGCGAGCGACTGCGCCAGCAGGCGCGTCTCGTCGCTGACCTTGCCCGTGATGGCGCGCGTGTCGAGCGCCGTGCCGACCGGGAAACTCGCCACCGCGAGCTGGTTCTTGCGCACCGTGACGACGTGGTACTCGTGCAGGTAGCCGGCGCGCGGCGCGACCTCGTCGTAGGTGGCGCCCACGGTCGCCATGGCGAAGTACTCGATGCCGTCGCGCTTGCCGTCGTAGCGCATGTGGTGGATGTGGCCGGCGAAGACCGCGCGCACGTTGCCGTTCGCGGCCAGCAGCTGGTGCACGCGCTCCCAGTCGTCGCCGTAGTTGTTCTTCAGCCAGCGCGGGTGGTGCAGGAAGACGAAGACGTTGTCGGCCGACTTCGCCTTCGCCAGCGTGTCCTGCAGCCAGGCGAACTGCTCTGGGCTCATCGTCTGGCAGGCAGGCTCGTTGAACTCCTTCTTGCCCGTGGCGGGATCGCCCTCGTCGGAGTCGAGCGCGAGGAACCAGCTCCGTTTGTGGCGGAAGGCGTACCACAGCGGGCCGAAGTTCGTCTCGTACTCCGCCTCGTGCTCGTTGCGCGGCCGCGCGCCCTTGCCGCGCCAGTAGAGGTCGTGGTTGCCGACCACCGGGAACCAGGGGCAGGCGAGCTTCGCCATCGTGGCCTTGTACTCGCGCATCTGCGTCAGCCACTCGGGCGTGTCGTTGTAGCCCTGCACCATGTCGCCCACGTTGATCACGAAGTCCGGCGCGAGCAGATTGACCTCGTCCACGGCCTGCGCGAGGACCTGGATGCCCTCGGCCGGACCGGTGGTGCGGTCGCCGAAGACGACGAAGAAGAACGCGTCCTGCTCGTCGGGCAGCGGCAGCACGATCGGGCTCTGGCGCGTGGTGCTGAAGCGCGAATCCTGCGGTTCGTGCGCGGCGAGCGCCGCGAGGAGGAGGGAGAGCATGCCCACGAGCCTAGCGCATCGCCCAACTTGCATCCCGGTGGCCGGGCGTCAAAATGGCCGCCCCCCATGAACGCCATCGCCTTTGCACTCCTTCTTCCGCTGCTCGCGGCCGGCACGCCCGCCGATCAGGTCACGTACGTCGATTCAGGCAAGGTGCTGAAGGGCCGCGTGGTCTACGACACGCCGACGAAGCTCGTGCTGCGGCAGGGGATCCGCGACACGGTGATCGACCCGGCCGACCTGAAGGAGGTGCGCTCGCTCGAGCGCAGCCTGGCGAAGGTCCTCGACCGCGACCTCAGCGGAGCCGACGCGCGCACCTTCCTGGAGATCGCGCAGGAGTGCGAGGCCGCGGGCCTCGAGGCCGAGGCGCGCCAGTTCTGGCTGCGCACGCTGCTCGCCGACCCGACCAGCGAACTCGCCGGCAAGGCGCTCAAGGTCCAGCGCATCAAGGACGAGGTCAAGGTGCCGTTCGGCAAGCTGCGGCGCACGCCGGCGCAGCTCTCTGCGCGCCAGGGCTCGTGGAAGGAGGCGCTGGAGATCGAGTGCACGCACTTCCAGCTCAAGACGGACCTCGACCTGCCGCTGGCCCTCGATCTCGCGCTGGGTCTCGAACGCAACTACCGGCGCTTCTACGAGACGCTGGGCGCGGCGCTCGAGCTGTACCTGTTCGACGAATCGCCCGAGATCTGCGTCTACGCCCGCAAGGAGGACTTCCCCGTGGGACCGCTGGTGGGGGATCCGATCTGGTTCGCGCCGGGCATCAACACGCTCAACGTGCTGGCCGATCCCGATCCCAGCGTCTCGGGCGTGATCCACGAGCTCACGCGCCTGATGCTCTTCAACGCCTTGCGCCGCGCCTCGGGCTCGACCGCCCAGGTGCCGCAATGGACCGCCAGCGGCATCGCCGGGCTGTTCGCCAAGGCGGCGCCCGCCGTGCGCTTCGGCAAGTGGAGCGAGATCGGCGTCCCGGACAAGCGCGACTTCGAGCGCGCGCGCGACGACAAGATCCCCTTCGACAAGCTGTTCAACGCCAGCGGCAACGACTTCAACGCTGATGCCAAGCGCGGCGACATGAACGCCGCCGCCTACACGCTGGTGCACTATCTCGTCTTCGGCCGCCAGAAGAGCCTGCGCCTGCCCTACGGCAAGTTCCTGCGCGAGGGTGCGCAGGGCAAGATCTCGATCGGCGCGTTCTGCGACAAGCTCGAGCTGTCGAAGAAGGACATCGAGAGCGGCTGGCGCGCGTACGTCGAGGAACAGGCGCGCTGAAGCGCCTCAGTCCTTGCCGGCCCACTTGCGCTTGGCAACCAGCGCGCGGCCCGCTTCGGGCTTGAGCGCCTCGAAGACCGGCTTGCCGTCCGAGCGGCGCACGGTGATGTTGTAGTAGTAGGCACCACCGGCCGGGCAGTCGAGATCGCCGATGCCGTCGAGGTTGCCGAGCGAGGGATCGACGGCCTGGTAGAAGGCGCGCCCGAGCGTGCGGCCGCCCTTGCGCTCCCAGCACAGGAACGTGCCCGAGTTGAGCTCGCCGATGATCTTGTCGCCGTCGTGGACCTCGATCGCGGCCGTGCGCAGGCCGGTCGAGCCGATCTCTTCCTCGCGCACGCAGTAGATGCGCGCGAGATCCGGGCTGGTGACGAGCACGTCTTGCGCCGGCAGCGGCACGTGCTGGCTCGCAGGGCCTCGGCAGGAAGCGAACGCGGCGAGCAGCAGCAGGGGGCAGAGCAGGTACTTCATGGGTGGCTTTCGTGGGGACTCGGGGTGCCGATAGTGTCGCTTCAATGCTGCAGCTGTTCCAGCAGCGCGCGCGCGCCCGGGTCGCCGTGCGTGGCCTCGACCAGGCGCTCCGCGTAGGCGCGCGCCTGCGGCAGATGGCCGAGATCGCGCTCCAGCGTGGCCAGCGCGAAGAGCAGCTCGCGATCGGCGGGCCGCTGCGCCAGCGCCTTGGCCAGCACGTCGCGCGCCTCGGAGGACTTGCCCGAGGAGCTCAGCGCGACGCCGTAGACGTAGGCGCGGCGCGTGTCGTCGGGCGCGAGCTCGGCGGCACGTTGCAGTTCGGGCAGCGCTTCGGGCAGGCGCTGCGTGCGCGCCAGGCACAGGCCCAGGGCCTGGTGCAGCGGGGCCTTGTCGGCGGCGGCCGCGAGCCCGCGGCGCAGCGTGCGCTCGCACTGCGCCTCGTCGCCTTCCTCGCGGTCGAGGTCCGCCAGGTTGACCCACAGGCCGGCGAACCACGACGCGCTGCGCAGGCCGTCCTCGTAGGCGCGCCGCGCGGCCGCGCGTTCGCCCAGGCGCACCGCGATCGAACCCAGGTTCGCGTAGGACTCGGGCCGGTCTGCGTTGGTCGCCTGCGCGGCGCGGTATTCGGCCAGCGCGGCGTCGAAGGGCTTGCGCTGCTCGGCATTGAGGAAGTGCGCCTCGCCGGCCAGCGCGCTGGCGGCCTCGATGCGCACGCCGCGCACCGGATCGCCGAGCAGCGCGTACGCCGAGGCGCACGCGCTCGGGCGGCGGCACGACCGCGAGCGCGTCGAGCGCCGCGGCGCGCACCAGCGCGTCCGGGTCCTCGAGCGCGCGCTCGATCGCGGGCAGCGAGCTCGTGCTCAGACAGCGCGCGAGCAGCTCGATCGCGCTGGCGCGCACGATCGGGGCGAGCGTCGCGTCGTCGACGAGCTGCACGAGCTGCTGCTCGGCCTGCGGCAGCCCGCGCCGGCCGGCGTCGAGCGCGCGCCCGGGGTGCGGCTTCGTCCAGCGTCCCGCCGGATACCAGGCCGCGACGGCGGCCTGCGCCCAGTGCGCGTCCTTGTCGGCGTGGCAGGGCGTGCAGGCGTTGGGCGTGCCGAGCGCCAGCGTCAGGTCGGGCCGCGGCACGCGCAGCGAGTGGTCGCGGCGCGCGTCGACGACCATGTAGTCGCGCGTGGGCATGTGGCACTCGACGCAGCTCGCGCCCTGGCTGCCCGCTCGTGGTGGTGGTGCTCGGGCTTCTCGAAGCGCTCGGGCGCGTGGCAGCGCTTGCAGACGTCGTCGGGCGCCGCCCTCGATCCTGCCCGAGTGCGGATCGTGGCAGTTGCCGCAGGAGACGCCCGCGCGTACATGCGGCTCTGCAGGAACGAGCCGTACTCGTAGACCTCGTCCTGTTGCTGGCCGTCGGCGTAGTAGAGCTGCTCGTCGAGCAGCGCGGGCTTGTGCGTCTCGAGCAGCGGCCTTGCCCGGCAGGTAGTCCTCGAACGAGCTGGCTGCGCCGCGCGTGGCAGCGCGCGCACATCTCGATCTCGGTGCGCGACTTGGGCGGCGTGCTCGGGCTTGGCGATGCCGGTCGCCGGATCGAGGATCCAGCTGGATCGGCTCGCTGCGCAGGTCGATCGAGCAGGCCGCGCGCGGCGCGTCGTCCTCGGCTTCGCGACTTGGTCGCTGCGCCCAGCGCCAGGTGCGCGCGAGCCCGGACCGTGGCAGGCCTCGCACGACGACGTCGATCTCCGACCAGCTCGTGTCGTAGCGCTGCTCCTTCGCGTTCCAGTTCTTGCGCAGGTTGGTCGAGTGGCACTCGGCGCACATGAAGTTCCAGTTCTGCGCCGGGCCGGTCCAGTGCAGCAGGTCGCCCGCCGGGATCGGCCTCGTTCGGATAGAGGTGGAACCAGCGCTGGCCGCCCTGCCTCCTGCGGGCGCGCGTCCCAGGCGATCGAGAGCGCCTGCAGGCGGCCGTCCGGGAAGGGGATCAGGTACTGCTGCAGCGGGTAGACGCCGAAGGTGTAGGCGATCTCGAAGTCGGCCAGCGCGCCGTCCGGACCGTCCGTGCGGACGAAGAACTTCGCCGTCGCGGCGGAAGAAGCGTCGAGCGCACGCCGAAGTGCTCGAAGCTCGCGTCGGCGAAGTCGCCCAGCACCGTGCGCTCGTTCGCAGGCTGCATCGCCAGGTCGTGGTGCGAGCCCTCGAAGCGCTTCGTCTCGCGCTCGTGGCAGGGCACGCAGCTCGCGCGGCCGACGAATTCCGGGCCGTGAGAAGGCGCCGCGGCCTTGCGCGAGCAGGCGGGAGCCAGGAGCAGTGCGAGCAGCAGGAGTCGGCGGCTCGGGCCCAACTCGCTCCGCGCCTCAGAACGAGCTCGTGATGTACGCGATCGGGCCCGTGTAGGTGGTGTTGATGCTGCCATCCCAGTCCGAGCTGCTGAGCCCGCCCGAGACCTGCAGCGTGCGCCACCCCAGCCCGAAGCCCCAGTGGCGCCAGGGCTGCCAGAGCGCGTCGACTCCGACGCTCATGATGTTCCCGTAGAAGGGCTGGTACTCGATCCTCAGGACGTCGAGACGGCCGCCGACGGACCACTCGTCGGTCAGCGCGAACTGCCCGAAGAAGCTCGCCACGGGCAGCGGGGCGAGCACCTTGGCGTCGCCCGCCGAGCCGCCGCCGGTGCTGAGTTCAGCGTCGAAGTGCATCACGTGGAATCCGAGCGCGACGCCGAGTTCCTTGTCCTGCGTCTTGAAGAACGAATAGCCGCAGGAGAGACGAACGTCAGAGACGTCGAACCTGGCGGTGACGCTGGAGCCGGCGGGAATCGTCGTGTTGCCCCAGTTGATGTCCTGGGCCGTCGTCTTGGTGTTCTCGCGGTTGAACGAGAAGTACTCCAGCTCCAGGCGCCAGCGCTCGCTGAAGCGCCAGCGAGCCATGCCCTCGGGAGCCCAGTCGTTCTTCGCGAGGCCGAAGGCGTCCTCGAAGTCGACGACTCCGCCCACGCCGGTGCTGCTCTTGAGCTCCGCCTGGGTGCTCGAGTTCATGAACGTCGCACCCAAGCCGAAGAACCAGGTGGAGTTGAGGGCCGGGTTGTTCGGGATCTGGGGCGCGTCCGGCAGGCGCGCGAGCTCGGGCATCTCCGGCGCGAACATGCGCACCATCTCCGGGACCGTCGGCGCGGGAGCGGGAGCGGGAACGGCGCTGGGATCGGCGGGGGCCAGGAAGCACGCGACACGCAGGAGGGCTTCGAGCTGGTACATGGGGTGGTCTCTTTTTTCGGAACGGGAGGGGGCTGGATCACATGCTCTTCGTGAACGTCAACATGTACTGCATGCCGTCGACCTCGAGGCTGTCGACTCCGCCGCCCATGTCGAGATTCGTGTCGAACCAGCGCCAGCAGAAACCGAGTCGCATGCCCGACTGCATCAGGATGTCGAAGCCCACGCGCGTGTAGACGCCGAGCCCCCAGCCGCTGCCGCTGGCGGCGACGTAGCCGAAGGACGGATCGTTGTAGGTGACGTCGATCAGGGCCCAGTCGAGCAGGCCGCCCGCGCCGGCGTACAGGCGCAGCTTGTCGCCCATCAGCAGGTCCGCGCACAAGCCGCCGGAGAACTCCGAGAGGAACACGTCGTTGTCGGCCGCGACGACGACGGCGCCGCTGCCGATCACCACCGACTGGATGTTGCCCATCCAGCCGAAGAGGAATCCGCCCTCGAGTCCGTAGCGCAGCTTCTCGCCGCCGCCGAGCATGCGCTGCATCGCGCCGCCGATCAGCGGCATGGTGGCGTCGTCCGAGCTTTCCCACTGGCCCGGGCCGAATCCGAGGTCGACGCTCTTGACGTTCAGCTCGGTCACGCCGAGCAGCCCCTGCACGAAATTCATCGGCGCGCTGGGGATGGGCGCGAAGGGAGCCGAGCTCGAACTACGCGTGTCCGCCATGCTGGATGGCGGCGACCCGCGCAGTTCGCGCTGGATCCAGTCGGGCGGCGGCATGTCGCGCATCCGCGCGTGGATCGTCTCGAGGGCCGGCGTGGGGCTCTCTGCGCCGAGGAACGTTACGAGGGCGAGGGCTTGGAAGGGGATCATCAGGCCGCGGATTGTAGCGGCCGCGCTCAGAAGACTCTTCCGAAGACGAGGAATACGCTCGTTTGCCCACCCTCGATGAGCCCAAAGCCGAGGTAGGCCGGGCCGATGATCGTGTCCACGCCGAGGAACACCGAGCCCGCGGGGTGCAGGCCCGAGAGCGTGATGTCCTTCAATTCGGTGAAGACGTTGCCGAGCTCCAGCGACGCCCCGGCATACCAGGTGAAGAGCCCGGGCTTCAGGCTGCGCGTCTGCAGCGGATGCAGGTAGACGGTGCGCGCGAGCGCGGCCGTCGGGCCGCTGATCGCTTCCGAGGCCAATCCGGACAGGCGCAGGAAGCCGCCCATGGGGAAGAAGCTCTGCACGCTGGCCTGGTCGTTCAGCACCGTGTCGAGTTCGCCCCCGAACACGAGCGAATCCTCGCCCAGACCCAGCGCGTGGTCGATTCGCAGCGTGATCGATTCGTCGTGGCCGACCTGACTCGGAGTTGCCGGCAGGAACCACTCGCCCTTCAGGTACGAGCCGTCGGCCGGGAAGGCCGTGTCGTCAAGGCTGTCGTTGGTCAGGCGCGTGCGGTACCCGGCCTCGGAGAAGCTGTCCGTGGGATTCAGCAGCGGATCGCCGAAGATGAGCTCCGACCCGCCCGTGCGGTAGACGTAGCCGGCCCGCGCCTCCCAGTCCTTGCCCATCTCGCGCACGAGATCGATGCCCAAGTCGAACTGGCGAACGGAATACTCGGCCGCGGCCAGGTCTGAATCCGGATTGACCACGACGGCGCGCTTCTGCCAGTCGGCCGACGGCATCAGGAACCACTTGCCCGAGGGCTCGAGCGCCTGGCGCCACTCGAACAGGAAGCCCAGGTTGTTGCCGGCCTCGATCCGGATGCGCGCCTCGGAGCCCCAGTCGTCGAGCGGCGCATAGCGCAGGCCGGCGCCGATCTGGAAGTTCACCGCCTGGCCCGCGCTCAACGCGGCGGTCAGCCCCGCGCGCCAGTGCAACGGCGCGGTGGGCAGATCCTCCGTGCGCACGAGCAGGTCGGCGTGTCCGGGTTCCTTGGGCAGCAGCTCGAAATCGACGCGCTGGAAGACGCGCAGGCCGTAGAGCCGCTCGAGGTCGAGACCGGCGACCTGCGGGTCCAGCGGCTGTCCGCCGTGGACGTCCATGCGCGCGCGCACCGACTTCCCCGAGAGCGAACAGTCCGGCGCGACCTGCACGCGATCGATGACGGGCTTGTGCTGGGTTCGCGCACGGCGCTCGCGCAGGTGCTGCTCCAAGGTCGGGCGATCGAGTGCGAAGGGGGCGAGGCGCTCGGCCAGCGCGCGACCCGCGGCGCGCCCGCGCTCGATCAGTTGCGCGCCCACCTCGAGGTCCGTCAGGTCGGCGCCCTGCACCTCCGGCGTGCAGAGCAGGTCGCCCGGGCGCAGCTTCGCGCGCGCCTCGGCTGCCTTGCGCGCCCAGGCGATGTCGAGCACGCGCTCGCCGACGCTCACGAAGGTCGGCTTCCCGGCCTCCACCTCCGGATCGCCGAGGTCGACCAGGATGATCATCTCGGCTCCGGCGGCGAGCGCCACGTCGACGGGCAGTGGATCGGAGATCGCGCCGCTGAGCAGCAGCTCTCCGTTGCAGGGCACCGGCGGCCAGACGACGGGCATCGCCAGGCTGGCCTCGATCGCCAGCGCGAGCGAGCCCGAGTCGAGCGTGACCAGATCGCCGTCCGAGATCTTCGTGGCCATGCCGCGGAATGGAAAGGGCAGCTCGTCGAAGCGCAGCGTGTCGAGCGTGCGCAGCGAGAGGCGCGAGAGCTCCAGGCGCAGTCGATCCCCGCCGAACACCCCGGGCGGCAGGACCAGGCCGTGGAAGTTCACACCGAGAGGCAGGTCGAAGAGGAACTCGCGGTCCTCCTCCTTCGCGCGCATGTCGAGCGACTGGCGCGGACGCCGGTCCTGGATCGCATCGAGCCACTCCCGCGAGAGCAGCCGGGACTGGAGCTCATCCGGCGTGAGCCCTGCGGCGTACAGGCCGCCGACCAGCGCGCCCCACTCCGAGCCCACGACCAGGTCGACCTCGATCCGCTGCTCCTCGAGCGCCTGCAGCACGCCGACGTGCGCCAGCCCGCGCACGCCGCCGCTCGAGAGCACCAGCGCGATGCGCGGCGGCCGGCGATCGGTCGGCGGAACTGGGTCCTGCGTTGGCGCACTCGAGCCGAGCGCCAGCGCGCAGGCCGCCAGCGGGAACAGGTGCATGCGCCGCGTGCCTCAGAGCGAGAACGAGATCCCGATGATCGGACCGAACATGGAGAGGTCGTAGGAAGTGCGGCCGCCGGGGCCCTGGTCCTCCCAGTTGAAGCTCAACGCACGGTAGCCGAGGTACATGCCGAAGAGCTCCGTGAAGCGGTAGTGGGCGACCGCGCTCGCGTTCCAGGCGAAGTCCGAGCCCAGGCCGAAGCCGCCGATGTCGGCGCGCGTGAACATCGACCAGTGCGCGTCGAACTCGGTGTGGTAGCGCAGTCCGACGATCGGATCGGTCCACTGCCGCGTGCTCTCGTGCGAGGACTGCGGCACGCCGCCGATCGAGAGGTCCATGTTCGTCTCGAGGCGCTGGTAACGCGCACCGAGCATCCACTCCCAGCCTTCGCTGAACTCGCGCGCGACGAAGGCCTCGTGCACCTGGGCCTTGATCGTCAGGTTGGCGTCAGTGGTCGGCGGCTGGCCGCCGGGCATGTCGGAGGCGTTGATGAATATCGGCGCGAGCACGAAGCTCCACGGCCCGTGGTGCGCCTCGAAGTGGCCCAGGTAGCCCGTCAGCGCCGGTGCTCCGAAGCCGCCGTCGCCGCCGTCCTCCACGCTCACTTCCTGGCCGTCGATCGCGATCTTGCCGCTCAGGCTCGCCGACCAGAAGTAGGGCGCGAAGTCGAACTTCCAGCGCGAGGGCTCGGCCGGGACGCCGTTCGGGGCGTCCTGCGGGTCGAGCGTGCCCACCGGCGCCGGGGATGCGGGGACGGAGCTGAGGATGGAGAGCGCGAGCAGGACAAGCATGACCCGCGAGTATAGCGGGACCTCAGTGCCGGCAGCGCTCCGACCGGCTGCGTAGTGGCGGCTCGTCCGCGGCGAGGCCATACTGCTGCATCGTTCCGCGGCAGTCCCGGCAGGCCCAGGTGCCATCGAGTCCCATGCACATCTCCAGCCTCCTCTTCGTGTCGTTCGCGCTCCTGCCCTCGGCGGGCAACCAGGATCCGGCTGCCAAGCCCGAGACGCAGAAGCCGACGGAAGCGCCGAAACCGGCCGAGGGGCAGAAGCCGACGCCTGCGCAGGCAGAGACCGGCAAGCCGGCTGCGGCGAGCGCGACATTCACCGCCGAACAGCTCGAGCAGATCGTCGCGCCGATCGCGTTGCACCCCGATGCGCTGCTCTCGCAGATCCTGATGGCCTCGACCTATCCGCTCGAGATCGTCGAGGCTCACCGCTGGGCGCAGAAGAACTCGAGCCTCAAGGGATCGGCGCTCGAGGAGGCGCTCAAGAAGCAGGACTGGGATGCGGCCGTCAAGGGACTGTGCGGGCTGCCGACGGTGCTGAAGCAGATGAACGACAACCTGGACTGGACGCAGGACCTCGGTGACGCGTTCCTGGGCCAGAAGGAAGAGCTGATGCAGTCCGTGCAGAAGATGCGCAAGAAGGCGCTCGAGGCCGGCAACCTGAAGTCGGGCGAGCAGCAGAAAGTCTCGCAGGACGGCGACATCGTGATCATCGAGTCGACCAACACCGAGGTCGTCTACGTGCCGACCTACTACCCGACCGCGGTCTACGGGGGCTGGTCCTACCCCTACTACTACTACCCGCCGATGTACCCGCCCTATCCGGCGGGTGGTCTGATGTTCGGGTTCGCCGTGGGCGTCGCCTGGGGCGGCTGCTGGGGCGGCTGCAACTGGCACGGGAACAGCGTCTACATCAACCACAACACGTACAACAACTTCAACAAGAACACGAACATCAACGGCGGCCGCGACAGCCTGGCCGGCGGCGGCAAGGGCGACTGGAACCACAACGCCGAGCACCGAAAGGGCGCCAACTACAAGAGCCCGCAGACCGCGCAGAAATACGGCGGCAGCGCCGGATCGAACCGCGTCTCGCAGGACCAGGCGCGCGGCCGCGCGGACTCGAAGGCCGGTGGCGCCGGTGCTGCCAGTGGCGCACCGCGCCCGGCAGCCGGCGGCAGCAAGCCCGCGGGCGGCGGCGCTCCGCGTCCCTCGACCGGCGCGGCAGGCGCGGGCGCCGGTGCGAAGCCTGCGGCGCGGCCCAGCGGCGGCTCGAGCGGGGCCCTGAGCGGCTCGCGCTCGGCACCCATGGACCGTTCGGCCAGCTCGCGCGGCGCCTCGAGCCGCGGCAGCAGCGGCGGTGGATCACGCGGCGGTGGTGGATCACGCGGCGGCGGCGGACGCGGCCGTCGCTAGTGGCAGGAAAGGAATCGAACCCATGCTGACACGATCGATCTGGAGCCTCGCGTTCGTTTCCCTTCTCGCCCTGTGCTGTCAGAGCGTTCCGAAGACCGCGGGGTTCGCCACACCCGAGGCGGCGCTGCTCGAACTCGCGAACACCATCGGCTCGCACGACAACGCGCGCGCCGAGCGGCTGCTCGGCGAGGACGGACCCGAGCTGCTGCACTCGGGCGACGAGGTCGCCGACCGCGAAGATGCCTTGCGCGTCCAGCAGTTCATCCACGAGAAGATCGCCTTCGAGGAGCAGGGCGCCGACACGCGCATCGCGCTGCTCGGCAACGACGCCTGGCCCTTCCCGATCCCGCTCGTGCGCGAGGATGGAAACTGGCACTTCGACGTCGAGAGCGGCGTCGAAGAGATCGCCAACCGGCGCATCGGGCGCAACGAGCTCTCGACGCTCGCGACGCTGCACGCCTACGTCGACGCGCAGCGCGAGTACGCGTCCGTGGAACGCGACGGACAGCCGCCTTCCTTCGCCAGCAAGCTCTTCAGCAGCGAGGGCAAGCACGACGGCCTGTACTGGCCGACCGCGGAGGGCGAGACGCAGAGCCCCTTCGGTCCGCTCGTCGCCGAGGCGGCGAGCGCCGGGTACCAGCACACCGAGGGCGAGCGCAAGCCGTTCCACGGCTACTACTACCGCTCGCTGCTCGAGCAGGGCGGGAGCGCGCCCGGCGGCGCGAAGAAGTTCGTGGACGCCAACGGGCGCATGAGCGGCGGATTCGCGCTGCTCGCCTGGCCGGCCAAGTACGGCATGTCGGGCGTGATGAGCTTCATCGTCGGTCCGCAGGGGATCGTCTTCCAGAAGGACCTGGGCGACGACACCGAGGCGGCCGCGGCGAAGCTGACCGTCTTCGATCCCGACAGCAGCTGGGATCCGACCGGCGACTGAGTCCGGGCGCGCCTTCGCCCATGGGGATCCTCCCGCTCGGTTCCCTGGTCCTGGCACTCGTAGCGCAGCGTCCGCAATCGGCCCTCGCGCCCGCCGAGGTGCGCGCGATCGCCAAGGAGGCCTACGCCTACGGCTACCCGCTGGTCGCCTCCTACGGACTCGAGCACGCCTGGTTCGTCGAGCGCGGCAAGCCCGAGTTCAAGGCGCCCTGGAACGAAGTCGCGGGCGCGCCGCAGGTGATCACGCCGCAGGTCAAGTCGGCGCGCCTGCCCGACCTGGACACCTGCACCGCCTACCTCGGCCTCGACCTGCGCAGCGAGCCGATCGTGCTGACGCTGCCGACGGTCGAGCCGGAGCGCTACCTCTCGGTGCAGCTGATCGACGCCTACACGCACGACTTCGACTCCATCGGCAAGCGCAGCCGCGACGAGCCGGGCGGCAGCTTCCTCGTCGCCGGGCCGGGCTGGAAAGGCGAGACGCCCAAGGGCGTGAAGCGCGTGCTGCGCTGCGAGACGCAGCTCGCGCTGGCGCTCATCCACACGCAGCTATTCGATCCGGCCGACCTCCCCAACGTCGCGCGCATCCAGTCGGGCCTGCAGGCCCGGCCGCTCTCGGCCTTCCTCGGCCTGCCGGCCCCGCGCGCCGCGCCGCCGATCTTCTTCGCCCGGCCCGTCGCGGCCGCCGCGTTGCGCACCTCGCCGGAGTTCTTCACGGTGCTCAACTTCGTGCTGCAGTTCTGTCCGACGCACGCGGCCGAGACGGAGCTGATGGCGCGCTTCGCGGAGCTCGGAATCGGCGCCCACCTGCAGTTCGGCCTGATCGCGTTCACATCCGCGCAGAAGCAGGCGCTGGCCGACGGCATGGCGGACGCCTGGAGAGCCTGTGCCGAGCTAGAGGTGCAGGTCGAGCGTGGCGAGCTCGACGCCGGCGCGCTGCACGGCTCGCGCGAGTCGCTGGCCGGCAACTACCTCTACCGCATGGCGGGGGCCGTGCTGCGCATGCACGCACCGGCGCGGACGGAAATGCTCGACGAGACGTATCCGGCGCAGGATGCAGCGCAAGGCAACTGGCGGCTGCAATTCGCGCCCGGCCAGCTGCCGCCGGTCGACGCGTTCTGGTCGCTCTCGATGTACGAGCTGCCCGGCGGCCTGCTCGTCGCGAACCCGCTCGAGCGCTACCGCATCCACTCGGCGATGCTGCCGCAGCTGAAGCTCGACGGCGATGGGGGACTGACGCTGTACCTGCAGCACGACTCGCCCGGCAAGGAGCGCGAGTCCAACTGGCTGCCTGCGCCGAAGGGCGAATTCCAGGTGTGTCTGAGGCTGTACGAGCCCAAGCCGGCCGTGCACGATGGCACGTGGAAGCGACCGGCGCTGCAGCTCGCGCACTGATCCGGGCGGCTGCACTCCCGAAAGGGCATCGACAGGCAGAGCGCGGGCTTAGGTCGGGCCGGTCCGCGCGACTACACTTGCGCGCGTGCGGACGATTCTCGGGAGTGAACCGCTCGACTCCCGGCCGCCGCACGCGAAGCCCGCATGCAACCAACCACGGGACAATTCATGACTCGCTCGACCTCGCCCTCATCCGGGCGCATTCTCACCGGACTGCTCCAGCCGCTCGCGCTCGGTGCGCTCGCGCTGCTCGCCTGCTCCGCACCCCTGACCGCGACGTCGGGCGAAAACGCCGCCGCACCCGCGCCGGCGGCGCAGCAGAAGAAGCCCAACATCCTGATCATCTGGGGCGACGACATCGGCTACTGGAACGTCAGCGCCTACAACCAGGGGATGATGGGCTACAAGACGCCCAACATCGACCGCATCGCCAAGGAGGGGCGCTGTTCACGGACTGGTACGGCCAGCAGAGCTGCACCGCCGGACGCGGCTGCTTCATCACGGGTCAATCCGGGTTCCGCACCGGCCTGCTCAAGGTCGGGCTGCCGGGCGCCAAGGAAGGCCTGCAGGCGCGCGACGTCACGATCGCGCAGCTGCTCAAGGCGCAGGGCTACATGACCGCGCAGTTCGGCAAGAACCACCTCGGCGACGCCGACGAGACGCTGCCCACCGCGCACGGCTTCGACGAGTTCATGGGCTCGCTCTACCACCTGAATGCGGAGCAGGAGCCGGAGAACCCCGACTACTTCAAGGACCCCGCGATGCGCAAGAAGTACGGCACGCGCGGCGTGATCCACTGCTGGGCCAACCCGGACGGCACGCAGAAGATCGAGAACACCGGTCCGCTCACGATCAAGCGCATGGAGACGATCGACGAGGAGGTCACCAAGGCCTCGCTCGAGTACCTCGAGAAGGCGAAGAAGGCCGACAAGCCGTTCTTCCTGTGGTGGAACTCGACGCGCATGCACATCTTCACGCACCTGAAGAAGGAGAGCGAAGGCAAGACCGGCCTCGGGCGTTTATCCCGACGGCATGGTCGAGCACGACGGGCATGGTCGGGCAGCTGCTCGACAAGCTGAAGGAACTCGGTCTCGAGGAAAACACGATCGTGATGTACTCGACCGACAACGGCGCCGAGAAGTTCTCCTGGCCGGATGGCGGCACTTCGCCCTTCCGCGGCGAGAAGAACGAGAACTGGGAAGGCGGCTACCGCGTCCCGTGCGTCATCCGTTGGCCCGGCGTGATCAAGCCCGGCACCATCAGCAACGACATCTACTCCCACGAAGACATGCTGCCCACGCTGCTGGCCGCCGCGGGCGTCCCCGACGTCAAGGAGCAGCTGCTGAAGGGCATGAAGGTCGGCGACAAGACCTTCAAGGTGCACCTCGACGGCTACAACATCACCGACGCGCTCGCGGGCAAGTCGCCCGACCCGCGCCACGAGTTCTTCTACTTCAACGACGACGGCTCGCTCGTGGCGCTGCGCTACGACCAGTGGAAGATCGTCTTCCAGGAACAGCGCGCCCACGGCTTCAACGCGTGGCAGGAGCCCTTCGTCACGCTGCGCGTGCCCAAGCTCTTCAACCTGCGCTCGGATCCGTTCGAGGAGGCCGACCAGATCGGGATGGACTACCAGCACTGGCGCATCGACCGCATCTTCGTGCTCGTCCCGGCGCAACAGTACGTCGGGCAGTTCCTGGCCACCTTCAAGGAGTTCCCGCCGAGCCAGAAGGTCGGCAGCTTCTCGCTGGACTCGGTGCTCGAGTCCCTCACGAAGGCCCAGGGGGACAAGTAACGCTCCGCCCGCGAAGACGATGAGTCCACAGAGGGCCGCACCCGTCGCGACGACTGGTGCGGCCCTTCGACTGATACGGCACGCAGGAGAAAGGCACGAACATGTCCCACGACACATTCACACGTCGAGAGTTCGTCGCCGGCACTGCGGTCGTCGGGGCCACGCTCGTCCTGTCGAGGTCCTCGTACGCCGCGCCGGGGGCGAAGAGGACCTTCACGATCCTGCACACGAACGACATGCACGCGAGCTTCATCGGCCTGGGTCCGGCGGCGGACTACACGCCCTTCGCGCTCGGCGACGACGAGACACGCGGGGGCTACGCGCGCCTCGCGAGCCTGATTGGGAAGCGCAGCGAAGCGCGCAAGCAGCAGGGACCGGTGCTCGTGCTCGACGCCGGGGACTACAGCATGGGCACCGCCTTCAGCGCCGCGACGCGCGAGATCGGCGGCGAACTGCAGCTGATGGGCAGGATGGGCTACGACGCGACTACCTTCGGCAACCACGAGTTCGACCTCGGGCCGGAAGGCCTGGGCAAGTCGATCGGCATCGCGGCCAAGGCCGGGCGCATCCCGGCCGTGCTGGCCGCGAACACCAGATTCGACGGAACGGATGCGGCGCTCGCCGAGCTGCAGCGCCTCTCGAAGGAGGGCATCATCCGCCGCCACGTCGTGATCGAGCGCGGCGGGATGCGCTTCGGGTTGTTCGGGATCCTCGGCAAGGAGGCCATCCACTACACGAGCGGCGGCGCCACGGTGTTCAGCGATGCGATCGAGGCGGCCAAGGAAGTCGTCAAGCTGCTGCGCGAGACGGAGAAGGTGGACGTCGTCGTCTGCCTCAGCCACGGCGGCGTGGTCAAGGGCGCGGACGGCCACTACAGCGACGGCGACGACGTGCAGGTGGTCAAGGCCGTGCCGGGCATCGACGTGCTCGTCGGCGGCCACAGCCACACCGAGCTGCGCGAGCCCATTCTCGTCAACGGCCGCACGCCCGTGGTGCAGACCGGACAGCAGAGCCAGAACCTCGGCGAACTCGTGATCAGCATCGAGGGCGACAAGCTCACGGTCGATTCCTACGAGCTCCATCCGATCGACGACACGATCGGCGGGGACAAGGCGGTCGCGGACGAGATCGAGACGTTCAAGAAGTCGGTCAATGGCGCCGTGTTCGCCTCGCGCGGCTACAGCGTCGACCAGCCGCTGGCGATCGCGCCGCGCGACCTGCCCAACACCTTCGCCGACATCGCGGCGAGCACGCTGCTCGCCAACCTGTGCACCGACGCCTTCCGCAACGCGACCAAGTCCGAGATCGGCTTCACCGCGAACGGACTGATGCGCGCCGGCATCCGGCGCGGGAAGACGGGCGTGCAGACCGTCTACGACATCTTCGCCGTGGCGCCGCTCGGCGCCGGCGTGGTCGACAGCACGGCCGGCAGCGCGCTCGTGACCGGCTACTTCACGGGCGAGGAGCTGAAGCACGTGCTCGAGTACCTGCTGGTCGACAATCCCGCGCACCCGGGCGAGTACTTCCCGCGCACGTCCGGGATGCGCTTCCGCTACGACCCGAAGCGTCCGAAGTTCGACGTCGTGACGGCGATCGAGCTCGGCGATCTCGACCGCGGCTACGCGCCCATCGACATCAGCGGCAAGGACGCGCGCCTGTACAGCTTCACCTGCCCGCTCTTCCTGGGCCAGATCATCGTCGCGATCCCCAAGTACACGAAGGGGGAGCTGAAGATCGTCGCGAAGAACAGGGACGGCAAGCCGCTCACCTCCAAGGTCGACGCGCTCGACGACCCGCGGGACGACTCGCCCTACCTGCTTCCGCCGCCCGGCAAGACGGACACGTCGAGCATCGCCACGGGTGCTGGTACGGGCGCGGTCGCCGAGATCAAGGAATGGCAGGCGATCATGGATCACCTGCGCAACCTGCCCGTGAAGGCGAAGGGCGAATTGCCCGTGATTCCGGTCGACGAACGCGCGGCGGAAGTGCGCGCGATCAAGGCGGGTTGAGGCTGCGATTCGGCCTGCGCACTTGCGCGCGCTGGCGCGGGCAAGCCCAAGCAAGCTAGGCTGATCTGCATGTGCGTCTCGCACTCGCGTCCACTCACGGCCCTCGCCTGCCTGCTGCTCGGCGCGCTGCCATCGTGCAAGCTGTTCACGACGGCCGTGAACGTTCCGGGCAACCTCGCCTCGGATCTCTCGGGCGGCCGCAAGAAGCCCAGCGAGCGCCTGCCGCCGACGGCCCTGCAGACCGGCGTGATGCGCTTCGCCGACACCTTCGCCTCGCGCATGCGGCAGGCGACACAGGAGTTCGCGGACAAGGCGGGCACGCCCGAGGCGCGCATCCAGGCCCTGACCTGGTCCACCGGCCAGACCACCTCGGCCTACACGATCGCCACCGGGCCCAATCCGAATGTCGCCGTGCTCGACATGCTCGTGCTCGTCTCGCTGGGCCGGATGGTCCACGAGGAGTACTGGCTGCCCAAGGTCTGGGGCGAGGCGGACCGGCCGGTGCTCGAGGCCTTCACGGAGCTCGAGTCCAAGGCCTGGGTCGTGGCCGACGAGATCCTCGATCCGTCCCAGCAGGAAGCCGTGCGCTCGACGCTGCGCCAGTGGCGCGACGAGCACCCCGAGATGGGCAACACGGCCTTCGTCAAGCTGCCGGTGTTCCAGGACCTGGTCACATCGCGCGCCGGCGCCGACAAGAAGAAGGGGCCCAACCTGGGCGAGCTCCTGAGCATCGACCCGCTCGGAGGTCTCGAGCCGGCCGTGCGCGAACTCGAGCAGACGCGCCTGTTCGCCGAGCGCACCGTCTTCTACCTGCAGCGCGCGCCGATCCTGCTCCAGTACCAGGCCGAGCTGCTGACCCTGAAGCTGCTGCGCGCGCCCGAGGTGCAGGGCGTGCTGGGCGACAGCGAGCGCGTCTCGAAGGCCGCCGCCAGCCTGGCGCAGACGGCGGCCGCGCTGCCCGAGGCACTGCGCAAGGAGCGCGAGGCAGCGGTGCAGCAGATCTCGAGCGAACTCGCGTCGCAGCGCCAGGGATTGCTCGCCGACCTCGAGTCGGCCGAGGCGCCCTCGCGCAAGATCCTGGGCGAGGCGCGCGCGACGCTCGAGGCCGGGACGCAGATGTCGAACGCGCTGCAGGCGGCGATCACGACGCTGAACAACTTCCTCGCGCGCTTCGACGAGAAGGCCTCGCCCGCGGGAGCACAACCGGGGCCTGCAGTCGAGCCGGGCAAACCCTTCGACGTTTCGGACTACGGCGAGGCGGCCACGCGCCTGGGCACGGCGGCGCGCGAGATCGACGGCCTGCTGCAGACGCTCGACTCGAAGCTGCCCGAGGTGCAGCGCGTGCTCGACGAGACCGCAGCGCGCGGCGAACGCACGATCGACCACGCCAGCCTGCGCGCGCTGGAGGTCGGGCTGGCGCTGGTCGTCGCGGCCGCGCTGGCCCTGCTGCTGCTGCGGCGGATCTCGCCGCGCACCCGCCCCTGAAGCGCACGGCTTGACTTGCGTGCCGGCGCGCCGCACCCTGCCGAAGTGAAGCAATTCCTAGGCTGGGCCGTCGTCGGCGTGACCGCCGTCTTCGTCTTCATGAACATGGAGCGCGCGCAGGTCTGGTTCTTCGGCGTCAGCGCCCAGATGCCGATCGCCTTCGTCGTGCTCGCCTCGGCGCTGCTCGGGGCGCTCGGCGCCTACGCCTTCCTGAGCCTCAAGTCGCGCAAGTAGGCGGGTCGGCCCGGACTCCTGCGCAGCGCGGGCCGCGGCCCGAGTTGCTACGATCGCGCCGCCATGGACCTCGCGAAGGTGCGCAATATCGGCATCGCCGCGCACATCGACGCGGGCAAGACGACCGTCTCCGAGCGCATCCTCTACGACTCGGGCGTCGAGCATCGCATGGGCAACGTCGACGAGGGCACGACGGTGCTCGACTGGATGCAGGAGGAGCGCGAGCGCGGCATCACGATCACCGCCGCGGCCACCGCGCTGCCCTGGAAGGGCTTCCACATCAACCTGATCGACACGCCCGGGCACGTCGACTTCACGGTCGAGGTCGAGCGTTGCATGCGCGTGCTCGACGGCGCGGTGCTGGTGCTCGACGCGGTGATGGGCGTGCAGGCGCAGTCCGAGACCGTCTGGCGCCAGATGCGCCGCCACCACGTGCCCTTCATCGTCTTCGTCAACAAGCTCGACCGGCCCGGGGCGGAATTCCTGCGCATCGCCGGCGACCTGAAGAAGCGCCTCTCCGTGCGCGCCATGCCGGTGCAGTACCCGCTCAGCGAGGACGGCCGCCTGTGCAGCATCGTCGACCTCATCACGGGCAAGACCTGGGACTTCCGCGGCGCAGAGCGCGAGCGCGCGCCCAAGGAGATCGAGCTGCCCAGTACCGGCCGTGACGAGGTCGGCGTGCTGCGCGCCGAGCTGTTCGAGGCGCTGGCCGAGGAGGACGAGGAGCTGACCGGCATCCTGCTCGACGGCGCAGATCCCGCCGGCCGAGAAGTGCCTGCGCGCGCTGCGCAAGCGCGTGCTGGCCGGGACGCTCGTGCCGGTCTTGTGCGGCGTGGCGCTGGACAACGCGGGCATCCAGCCGCTGCTCGACGCGGTGGTCGACTACCTGCCCTCGCCGCTCGACAAGCCGCCGATCGAGGGCACTCGATCCGGAGAACGGCGAGCGCCTGATTCGCGGCGCCGCGCGACGACGACCCGCTCGCGGCGCTGTGCTTCAAGCTGCAGGCAGAGGTGCACGGCGAGCTGTGCTTCGTGCGCATCTACTCCGGCCGCATCCGGCCCGGCGACTCGCTCTGGAACCCGCGCGTGCGGCGCTTCGAGAAGGTGGCGCGCGTGATGCGCATGCACGCCAACGCCGGCGAGGCGCTGGCCGAGGCGGGCGCGGGCGACATCGTGGCGCTGACCGGCTGCAAGTCGAGCGCCACGGGCGACACGCTCTGCACGCGCGACGCGCCGATCGTGCTCGAGCGCCTGGAGTTCCCCGAGCCGGTGATCGCGCTGGTGATCGAGCCGGCGCAGAGCGGCGACCGCGACAAGCTGCGCGCGGCGCTCGCGCGCCTGGAGCACGAGGACCCGACCTTCCACGTCAAGGAGGACGGCGAGACGGGTCAGTGGATCATCAGCGGCATGGGCGAGCTGCACCTCGAGGTGGCGCAGCACCGGCTGCAGACGGACTTCCACGTGCAATCGCGCGTCGGCACGCCGCGCGTCGCCTACCGCGAAGCGCCCACTCAGACGGCGCGCGGCCGCGGCGAGGTCGAGCGCACGCTGGGCGGCAAGGACATCTACGGCTGCGTCGAGATCGAACTGCGCCCGACCGGCGAGAGCCACCCCGCCGCACTGGAATGGGCTCCGGGGCTCGCGATCCCCGAGACATTCCGGCGCGCGATCGCCGAGACGCTGCGCCTCGACGCGCAGGTCGGGCCGCGCTTCGGCTACCCGCTCGCGCGCATCGCGCTGCGCGTGGTGGGCGGCACGCAGCGATCCGCGCACGGACGCCGAGATGGCCTTCACGCAGGCCGCCAACCAGGCCCTGCGCGAGGCGCTCGAGTCCTCCGCGGTGCAGCTGCTCGAGCCGCTGATGTCCTTCGAGATCCAGACCCCGGCCGAATTCGCCAGTGGGATCATCGCGGACCTCAACGCGCGCCGCGCGAACCTGACCGACGTCGGCTCCGAGGGCGCGATCCGCACGCTCTATGGAACCGTCGCGCTCTCGAAGATGTTCGGCTACTCGACCGCCGTGCGTTCGCTCTGAGCCAGGGTCGCGCGGGTTTCTCGATGAGCCCCGCCGGCCACCGCGAGGTACCGGAGGAGGAGCTGGCGGCGCGCGGTCTGGTCTGGACCTGACCGGATTTTGGCTGCGTTCGCTGTGCGCGACCGGTCTAAGCCCTTGAAACCGCAGTAGGATAGGGCTGTTTGAGGGCTCGATGCGGAGCGCCTTCGCAGGTCCTTGCGCGTGCGAGACTTGGCGCACCTCGCGCACAGCGAACGCAGCCAGAATCCCGGGGGATAGCTGCGGCAGCTGGCAGAACCGCGCGCCAGGAAGATTGACGCCCCCTCCGGGGCCATGTATCTTCCTCGCCCCCTTTCCCCCAGGGCCCCCAAACCCGCCTCGACAGGCGCCGGAGAGGGACCGTCCGCGGGGGTGGGGTGTCATTCCGACCACAGAACACCTTCGGCGCGAGGCGCCGGGGACCTCAGCAGAACACATGAAGGACAAGATCCAGATCCGCATGGAGGCCTACGACCACGAGGCGCTCGACCAGTCGTGCCTCGAGATCGTGGAGACCGCCAAGAGGACGGGCGCCCGCGTGGCCGGCCCGATCCCGCTGCCGACGCGGATCGAGCGCTACACCGTGCTGCGTTCGCCCTTCATCGACAAGAAGTCGCGCGAGCAGTTCGAGATCCGCACGCACAAGCGACTGATCTACATCTCGGAGCCGACGTCCCAGACGGTCGACTCGCTTTCCAGCCTGAACATGCCTGCCGGCGTGGACATCCGCATCAAGGCCTGAGGCCATTGAGCGCGGCGCCTCCCGGATCGCGGGCGCCGTGTGGGATGCGGGGGACACCCCACCCCGACGCACGACAGCAACGACACGAGCCCTATCCCCCGACGATCCCAGACAACCAACGCCGCGTGGCCAGGCGCATCTGCCGTCCCGATGGGGGACGGCGACTGGTCGAACCGGCGAGACAGCACCAGTTCGAGGCATCATGACGCTGATCCTAGGACGCAAGCGCGGCATGACTCAGCTCTTCGCTGAGGACGGCACGGTCACGGGCGTGACCGTGGTCGAGGCCGGTCCGTGCGTGGTCACCCAGGTCCGCAGCCAGGAGCAGGACGGCTACGACGCCATCCAGCTCGGCTTCGAGGACGTGGCCGACAAGCGCACGCCCAAGCCGCAGCTCGGACAGTTCAAGAAGGTGGGCTGCGCGCCCAAGCGCTTCCTGCGCGAGGAGCGCCTGGACAAGCCCGCGGCATTCAAGGTCGGCGAGGCGCTCGCCTGCACGGCCTTCAAGGTCGGCGACGTGGTCGACGTGATCGGCACGATGAAGGGCCGCGGATTCGCCGGCACGATCAAGCGCCACGGCTTCCAGCGCGGTCCCGAGACGCACGGCTGCATGAACGTGCGCCAGCCCGGCTCGCTGGCCAGCCGGCGCATCGGCAAGGTCGTCAAGGGCAAGCGCCTGGGCGGCCACTACGGCAACAGCCGCCACACCAGCAAGAACCTCGTGGTGCTGCGCATCGACGAGGCGCGCAACCTGCTCTACCTCAAGGGCGCGATCGCGGGACCCCCGAACGGCTTCGTGCAGGTCACCAACGCCCGCACGCCCAAGATCAGGAAGGGCTGAGCGCCATGAAGGTCAAGAACTACGCCGGCGGCAAGCTGGGCTCGCAGGAGCTCGACACCACGGCCTTCGGCGAGAAGGTGCTCTGGCGCACGCTCAAGGACGCGATCGACATGTACGGCGCCAACAAGCGCCAGGGCACGGTCAAGACCAAGGGCCGCAGCGAAGTGGCCTACTCGCGCAAGAAGCTCTGGAAGCAGAAGCACACGGGTCGCGCGCGCGCGGGCGACCGCAAGAACCCGGTCTGGCGCGGCGGCGGCACGATCTTCGGCCCGCTGCCCCGCGACTGGAGCTACCACATGCCGATCAAGGCGCGGCGCATCGCGCTCAAGAGCGCGCTGCTGGGCAAGCTCAAGGACCAGGAGCTGGTGCTGGCCGAGATGCCCAAGCTCGACAAGCCCTCCGCCAAGAGCGTGCGCAAGATCCTGGCCGACATCGGCGGCCCGCGGCGCGTGCTGTTCGTGCTGGGCGCGCGCAACGAGTCGTTCTGGAAGTCGGCGCGCAACTTCCCCGGCGTGCAGGTGCGCACCGCGGGCGAGATCTCGGCGCTCGACGTGCTGCAGGCCACGATCATCGTGGCCGAGCAGGAAGCGCTCGACGCGCTGGCCGCGCGCGTGCAGAAGACCACCAAGGCCAGTCCGGAAACGGCAGGTGCCGCATGACCTCGCTCGACAAGCTCTACAACGTCATCCGCGAGCCGCTCTTGACCGAGAAGGGCACGGACGACCGCGGGCGCCGCAACGCCTACCACTTCCGCGTCCCGCCGGAGGCCAACAAGATCGAGATCCGCCAGGCGGTGGAGAAGCTCTTCAAGGTCAAGGTGCTGAGCGTCAACACGCTGCGCGTGCAGCAGAAGGTGCGCCGGCGCGGCTACTCCGCCGGCCTGACGCCCGCCTGGAAGAAGGCCATGGTCGTCCTCAAGGAGGGCGACACCATCGAAGTGATCTGAGGACGAGGCAGCTCCAACCATGGGTATCAAGTTCTATCGTCCCACTTCGAACGGCCGGCGCGCGGGCAGCGTGCTCGACTACGCCGAGATCACGAAGACCGAGCCGGAGAAGAGCCTGCTCGAGGCGCTGCCGAACAACGGCGGGCGCAACAACCACGGGCACGTGACGCGGCGCCACAGCGGCGGCGGCAACAAGCGCCTGTACCGCATGATCGACTTCAAGCGCGACAAGGACGGCATCCCGGCCAAGGTCGCGGCCATCGAGTACGACCCCTTCCGCTCGGCCTTCATCGCGCTGCTGCACTACGTCGACGGCGAGAAGCGCTACATCATCGCGCCGCAGGGCGTGACGGTGGGCCAGACGCTGCACTCGGGCAAGGACGCCGAACCGCAGGTGGGCAACTGCATGCCGCTCTCGGACATCCCGGTCGGCCTGGAGATCCACAACATCGAGCTGGGCGTCGGGCGCGGCGGCCAGCTGGTGCGCAGCGCCGGCGGCTGGGCGCAGCTGCAGGCCAAGGAAGGCGCGCACGCGATCGTAAAGCTGCCCTCCGAGGAGCTGCGCATGGTCCACCTGACCTGCCGCGCCACGATCGGCCGCATCTCCAACGCCGACCACCAGAACGTGAGCCTGGGCAAGGCCGGCCGGCGGCGCCACCTGGGCGTGCGTCCGACCGTGCGCGGCACGGCGATGAACCCGGTCGACCACCCGATGGGCGGCG
Source organism: uncultured Planctomycetota bacterium (assembly GCA_963829015.1). Lineage (GTDB taxonomy): Bacteria > Planctomycetota > UBA1135 > UBA1135 > JADJLZ01. The sequence goes on from CAWHGR010000007.1 coordinate 570,793, forward strand.
GCGAAGGGCGCACGGCCGGCGGCCGTCACCCCTGCTCGCCCAATGCCGTGCTCGCCAAGGGCGGACGGACGCGCGACAAGAAGAACCCGACCAACAAGTTCATCCTCCGCCGCCGCAAGAAGGGACCGCACTGATCCATGGGTCGCAGCACGAAGAAGGGTCCGTTCATCGACGACCACCTGCTCGAAGAAGGTGGCGCGCGAGATCAAGGCCGGCACGAAGAACCCGATCAAGACCTGGTCGCGGCGCAGCACGATCCCGCCCGAGTTCATCGGGCACACCTTCATGGTGCACAACGGCAAGCAGCACCTGAAGGTCTACGTGACCGAGGACATGGTCGGCCACAAGCTGGGCGAGTTCTCGCCCACGCGCATCTTCCGCGGCCACACCAACAAGAAGGAAGAAGCGCCCGCAGCCGGAGGCACCGAGTCGTGAGCGAGACCCCCGAATTCGTGGCCAAGCACCGCTTCGCGCGCATCACCGCGCGCAAGGCGCGCCGCATCGCCGACCTGATCCGCGGCCGCAGCGTCAACGAGGCGCTCGAGCTCTTGAGCTTCGCCCCGCAGCGCGGCGCGAGCTTCTACGTCAAGGTGCTGCACAGCGCCGTGGCGAACGCCAGCCAGGACGAGGCGATCAACGTCAACCGCCTGGTGATCAGCGAGTGCCGCGCCGACGACGGCCCGCTGCTCAACGACCGGCTGCGCTGGCGACCGGGCCCGCAGGGCCGCGCGATGCCCTTCCAGAAGCGCCTTTCGCACCTGACGGTCAAGGTCCGCGAGCTCGCCGAGGCGGCTCCCAAGCAGTCGATGGAGGAGCGCAAGTCCTAGCGGACCTGCAGCAGAACACATGGGACAAAAGATCCATCCGACGGGCTTCCGCATCCCGGTCATCGAGCCCTGGCGCTCGCGCTGGTACGCCAGCAAGAAGGACTTCAAGAAGTTCCTCCTGCAGGACAAGCAGATCCGCGACCACGTCTTCAAGGAGTTCGGCTCGGCGGGCATCCCGCGCATCGAGATCGAGCGCACCTCCGAGGCGGTCAACGTGGTGATCTACACCTCGCGTCCGGGCGTGCTGGTCGGCCGCAAGGGCGTGCGCGTGGAGGAGCTCAAGAAGGAGCTGCAGAAGATCACCGAGGGCGTCACCTGCCACCTGACCCTGCACGAGGTCAAGCGCCCCGAGCTCGAGTCGAAGCTGGTGGCCGAGGTGATCGCCGAGGCGCTCGAGAAGCGCATGGCCTTCCGGCGCGCGATCAAGCGCGCGATCCAGACCACGATCCAGGCCGGCGCCAAGGGCGTGAAGATCGAGCTCAACGGCCGCCTGGGCGGCGCCGAGATGGCGCGCCAGGCCAAGGAGCGCGAGGGGCGCGTGCCGCTCTCCACGCTGCAGGCCAACGTCGAGTACGGCACGGCCACGGCCTTCACGACCTACGGCACGCTGGGCGTCAAGGTCTGGATCTACAAGGGCGACATCGAGCGCGGCAAGATGGTCGACTTCAAGGCCTCGATCGGCAGCGCGCCGCGCGGCGGCTCCGGCGGACCGCGCGGTCCGCGACGCGACCGCGATCGCGGCCCGGATCGCGGTCCCGATCGCGGCCCGGAGCGCAGCCCCGAGCGCGAAGCGGCTCCCAGCGCACCCGCGCCGGCGAGCCCGGCCCCGAGCAAGCCCGCCGCGGGCACGAAGGAGTCCTGAGATGGCCTTGATGCCCGCACGCACCAAGTTCCGCAAGCAGCACCGTGGACGCCTCAAGGGGCTCGCCACGCGCGGCAACCGCGTCGAATTCGGCGACTTCGGCCTGATGGCCATGGACTACTGCTGGCTCACCGGCCGGCAGCTCGAAGCCGGGCGCGTGGCGGCCAGCCGCGCCACCGACGGCGAGGCGCGCATCTTCATCCGCGTCTTCCCGCACAAGCCGGTCAGCTCCAAGCCGGCCGAGATGCGCATGGGCACGGGCAAGGGCGAAGTCGAGTTCTGGGCGGCCGAGATCAAGCCCGGCACCGTGCTGATGGAGCTCGGCGGCCTGACCGAGGACAAGGCGCGCCTGGCCTTCAAGCGCGTGGCGCACAAGCTCCCGATCCGCGTCAAGCTCCTGCGTCGCCTGCCCAGCACCTGAACACGCCCATGAAGATCCAAGAGATTCGCGGCAAGACCGATTACGAGCTGCAGCGCGACGTCGAGAAGCTGCGGCGCGAGCTACTTCGACCTGCGCTTCAAGGCGCCGGTGCAGAGCCTGCAGAGCACGGCTCGCCTGACGACGCATCCAGCGCGCCGTCGCGCGCATCGACACCGTCCTCCACGAGCGCAAGCTCGGCACGCGCGGCGCGGCTTCGCGCTGAGCCCGGAAGGCACCCCACCGGACACTCCCATGACCGATCACCCGCAACACACGACGCACGCTCGAGGGCCTCGTCACCAGCGACAAGATGGAGAAGACCATCACGGTGCTGGTCGACGCGCACCTACCAGCACGCGAAGTACAAGAAGTTCGTGCGCGAGCAGACCAAGTACCACGCGCACGACGAGAAGGGCGAGGCCAAGCAGGGCGACCGCGTCGAGATCATGTCCTGCCGGCCGCTCTCCAAGCTCAAGCGCTGGCGCCTGGTGCGCGTGGTCTCCAAGGGCCCGCAGGTCGCCGAAGTCAAGTTCGACGACGTCCCCGGAGGTGTCGCATGATCCAGATGCAGACCTGGCTCGACGTGGCCGACAACACCGGCGCCAAGCTCGTGCAGTGCATCAAGGTCCTGGGCGGCACGCACCGGCGCTACGCCGGCCTGGGCGACATCGTGGTCGTCTCGGTCAAGAAGTCGCTGCCCGGCCTCGGAGTTCACGCCAGGGCACGGTGGCCAAGGGCGTGATCGTGCGCGTGCGCAAGAACACGCGCCGCGACGACGGCTCGTACGTGCGCTTCGACCAGAACGCGATCGTGCTGATCGACGCCGACGGCAATCCCAAGGGCACGCGCATCTTCGGCGCCGTCGCGCGCGAGCTGCGCGAGCGCAACTTCATGAAGATCATCTCGCTCGCCACGGAGGTCGTCTGATGCACGTGCGCAAGGGCGACACGGTGCTGGTCATCGCCGGCAACGACAAGGGCAAGAAGGGCGCGATCACGCGCGTCGACCGCGCGCGACTGCCGCGTGGTCGTCGAGGGCGTCAACCTGCGCTGGAAGCACCGCAAGCCGACGCCAGAAGGATCCCAAGGGCGAGCGCGTGCAGCGCGAGTTCCCGGTCCACGCCAGCAACGTGATGCTCTCGGACGAGAAGCTCGGCAAGGGCGTGCGCAAGCGCCCGGCTCCGGAAAGGCCGCGGGCAAGTCCGCCAAGCAAGAAGAAGTAGGCGCGTCGCAGCCGAGAGTCCGCAGCCATGACCATGCACGCCTCAAAGACAAGTACCTCAAGGAAGTGCCGCCGCGAAGCTCAAGGAGCGCTTCGGGCTCGCGCAACGACCTCGACGATCCCGCGCCTCGTCGAAGATCGTGATCAACATGGGCGTCGGCTCGGCGGTCGAGAACAAGAGCCGCGTCGACTCGGCGGTCAAGAACCTGACGCAGATCACCGGCCAGAAGCCCGATCGTGCGCAAGGCGCGCAAGGCGATCTCGGCCTTCAAGCTGCGCGAGGGCATGCCCATCGGCTGCTCGGTGACGCTGCGCGCGCGAGCGCATGTGGGAGTTCGCCGACCGCCTGATCAGCATCGTCCTGCCGCGTATCCGCGACTTCCGCGGCGTCAAGGAGAAGCTCGACGGCCGCGGCAACTACATCCTGGGGCTGTCCGAGCAGATCGGTCTTCCCCGAGATCGAGTTCGACAAGCATCGAGTTCCAGCAGGGCATGGACATCACGTTCGTGACCACCGCGGGCCGACGACGAGCGCGGCTTCGCACTCCTGCGCGAGCTCGGCATGCCCTTCCAGCGCCGCGAGGACGACCTGCAGCGCAAGCAGCAGAAGAGCTGAGCAGGAGCAAACACCGATGGCCAAGATTGACCTGGATCGTCAAGAGCAAGGCGAAGCCGAAGTTCAAGACGCGCGCCTACACGCGCTGCTCGATGTGCGGCCGCCAGCGCGCCGTCTACCGCAAGTTCGGCATCTGCCGCATCTGCCTGCGCTCGAGCCGCGCACCGCGGCGAGATCCCCGGCATGCGCAAGGCCTCCTGGTAACCGGAGCACGATCCCCATGATGACCGACCCGATCGCCGACATGTCTGCACGCGCCTGCGCAACGCCAACACGAACAAGCGCAAGCAGTTCACCATGCCCGCCTCCAAGGTGAAGGTCGGGATCGCCCAGGTGCTCAAGGACGAGGGCTTCATCGCGGGCTACCGCGTCGAGCCGCAGAAGCCCGCAGAGCACGCTGGTCGTCGAGCTCAAGTACGGCGAGGACGGCGAGCTTCGTCATCCGCAAGCATCCTGCGCGTCTCGCAAGCCCGGCCGGCGCGTCTACTCCGGCGCCGAGCGCGATGCGCCCGCTGCTGCGCGGGATGGGCATCCGCGTCGTCTCCACGCCCAAGGGCATCCTTTCCGACCGCGTCGCCCGGGCCCAGAAGCTCGGCGGCGAGATTCTCTGCGAGGTCAACTGAGCCATGTCGCGCATCGGCAAGAAACCGGTCAGCGTGCCCTCGGGCGTCACGGTCGAACGGACCGCCGCCCGCGAGGTCGTCGTCAAGGGACCCAAGGGCGAGCTGCGCCTGAAGCTGCGCCCCGAGGTGGACGTGACGGTCGACAAGAGCACGGTCCAGATCCAGCAGCTCGACGCGGTCGGCGAGCAGCGCGCGCGCAGCGCCTTCCACGGCATGACGCGCGCCATGATCCAGAACATGGTCCAGGGCGTGACCAAGGGCTACGAGAAGAAGCTCGAGATCGTCGGCGTCGGCTGGAACGCGGCCGCGCAGGGCACCAAGGTCGTGCTCAACATCGGCTACAACAAGCCGGTCACGATCGAGATGCCCAAGGGCGTCCAGGTCGGCACGCCCAATCCCAACAACATCGTGATCTTCGGCACCGACAAGCAGGCCGTGGGCCACATCGCCGCGATGATCCGCAAGCGCCGGCCGCCGGAGCCCTACAAGGGCAAGGGCATCCGCTACGTGGGCGAGGTCGTCCAGACGAAGCAGGGCAAGAGCTTCGGAACCTGAGCTAGACCATGCGCTCCACATTCATCAAGAACAACCGTCGCGAGCGTCGCAAGACGCGCGTGCGCACGCAAGCTGCGCGAGATCTCGGCGCTCCCGCGCCTGTGCGTCTCGCGCTCGCTCAAGCACATCCAGGCCCAGGTGGTCGACGACCTCTCGGGCAAGACGCTGGCGCACGCCAGCTCCACCGCCAAGGAACTGGCGGCGGACCTCAAGGGCAAGAACAAGTCGCAGCGCGCGGCCGTGATCGGCGGCCGTGGTGCGCCAAGGCGGCCATCGCCGCCGGGCGTCACCAAGGTCGTGCTTCGACCGCGGCTTCGCGCGCTACCACGGACGCGTCAAGGCGCTGGCCGATGCCGCGCGCGAGGCCGGCCTCAAGTTCTGAGAGACAGGCACCAGCAGCAACCCACACGATGAAACCCAGAATCCGCTATCCTCGATGGTCTCGAAGTCGAAGGCCTGCAGGACCTCGGCGAGACCCTGATCAAGGTCAACCGCTCGGCCGCCGTCGTCAAGGGCGGCCGGCGCTTCTCCTTCTCCGCGCTCTCCGTGACGCGGGGACAAGAACGGCATCGTCGGCTACGGCTTCGGCAAGTCGCGCCAGGTCCCGGGCGCGATCGACAAGGCCGCGCGCGACGGGCGCAAGCACCTGATGCGCGTGCCGCTCTCGAACACGCGCACGATCCCGCACGAAGTCGAGGCCTGGTACTGCGGCTCGATGGTGCGCCTGATCCCGGCCTCGCCCGGCACGGGCATCATCGCCTGCCCCTCGGTGCGCGCGGTGTGCGAGATGTCCGGCATCAAGGACATCCTCACCAAGTGCTACGGCTCGACCAACCCGGTCAACCTGGTCAAGGCCACGCTGCGAGGCGCTCTCGCAATCTGCCGCACCAGCGAGCAGGTCGCGCAGCTGCGCGGCGTGCAGATCTGAAGGGCTGAGCGAACGATGGACCTGAAAACGGTCGGACTGAAGGGCCTGAAGCACGGCGTGCGCCGGCGCATCGGCCGCGGCGTGGGCAGCGGAATGGGCAAGACCTCCGACGCGCGGCCACAAGGGCTGGGGCCAGCGCTCCGGCACCTCGCGCCGTCCGGGCTACGAAGGCGGCCAGATGCCGATCTACCGGCGCGTGCCCAAGCGCGGGTTCACGAACGCCGACTTCCGCACCGACTACACGATCATCAACGTCGCACGACCTGAACGCCTTCGACGGACGGCGCGACGGTGGACCTCGAGGCGGTCATCACGCGCGACCTGGCGAGCCGCGTCTCGCCGCTGTTCAAGGTGCTCGGCAACGGCGAGCTCGAGAAGCGCCTGACCGTGCGCGCCCAGAAGTTCTCCAAGTCCGCGCTGGAGAAGATCCAGAAGGCCGGCGGAGCCGCGATCGTGCTCGACGAGCAGGGCCGCGAGCCGCAGGCCAGCTGACCGGAACCGGGAATCCACGCCGTGCAGAACAACTTCCTCCAGCTGTTCAAGATCCCGGAGACCCGGCGGCGGATCCTCTACACCCTCGGACTGCTGCTGGTCTTCCGTCTCGGCCACCACATCCCGATCCCCGGGATGGACCCGAACTTCCTGGCCAGCCAGGACAAGGACAGCGGCGTCGCTCTTCGGCATGATGAGCGCCTTCTCCGGCGGCGCGCTGGGACAGTCGACGCTCTTCTCGCTGGGCATCATGCCCTACATCTCGGCCTCGATCATCTTCTCGATGCTGACGAAGATCTCGCCGGCCGATCGAGGCGGTCTCGAAGGAAGGCGCCTCGGGCCAGAAGAAGATCAACCAGTGGACGCGCCTGGCGACGGTGCCGATCGCGGTCGTGCAGGCGATCCTGATCTACGTCGGGCGTGTTCCAGGCGCACGCCAGCGAGATGATCGACGCCGCAGATGCGCGCCTACCCCTGCGCTGCTGGGCTTGATCGTCGTGATGGCGCTGCTCGCGGGCGCGCTGCTCTGCATGTGGATCGGCGAGCTGATCACCGAGTGCGGCGTCGGCAACGGCGCCTCGCTGATCATCATGGCCGGCATCGTGGCGCGCATCCCCTCGAGCCTGCAGCTCCTGGCCGGCACGGGCGAGTTCTGGCAGACGCTCTTGTTCCTGGCCGCGATCTGGATCGTGACCGTGCTGTGCGTGGTCTTCATCCACAAGGGCACGCGGCGCGTGCCGATCCAGCACGCACCGCCTCGTGCGCGGCCGGCGCGTCTACGGCGGCCAGCGCCACTTCCTGCCGCTCAAGATCAACATGGCCGGCGTGATGCCGATCGTGTTCGCCTCGGTGATCTTCATCGTCCCGGCCATCGTCTTCGAGTGGATCGGCTGGACCACGCTCAAGGAGGTCTTCGGCACGCCCACGGGCTTCATGCACGTGACCTCGTATGCGGCGCTGATCTTCTTCTTCTGCTTCTTCTGGAACCGCCTGATGTTCCAGCCCAACGAGATCGCCGACAACCTGCGCGAGCACGGCGCCTTCGTGCCGGGCCTGCGCCCGGGCGCGCGCACGGCCGAGTACCTGACCAACGTGCTGACGCGCATCACGCTCGCGGGCGCCGCCTTCCTGACGATCATCGCCGTCGCGCCCTCGTTCATCACCCAGGGCACGGTCATCCCGCAGGACCTGCGCTACTTCCTGGGCGGCACCTCGATCCTGATCGTGGTGGCGGTCGCGCTCGAGCTCGTAGACCGGCTCAACGCGCAGCTGATCATGCGCAACTACGAGGGCTTCATGAAGGAGTCCGGCCCCAACTGGGCCGGCATGAAGGACGCGGCCGCGCGCGAGCAGCAGAAGCAGCTGAAGCGCGAGGTGAAGAAGGAAGAGAAGCAGGAAGAGAAGCCCGAGGAGAAGCGCAAGGACTGACATGGCCGAACGCGTGCTCATCCTGCTCGGCCCTCCGGGGGCCGGAAAAGGAACCCAGGCCAGCCGCCTGGGCGCCGCGCTTTCGTTGCCGCACGTCTCGACCGGCGACCTCTTCCGCGAGAACCTCAGGAACAACACGCCGCTGGGCCAGCAGGCGCGCGGCTTCATGGACAGCGGGCGCCTGGTGCCCGACGAGCTCGTGCTCGAGATGCTCTTCGAGCGCGTCTCGAAGCCCGACTGCTCGAAGGGCTATCTGCTCGACGGCTTCCCGCGCACGATCCCGCAGGCGGAGGCGCTCGAGAAGCGCCTCGCTTCGCGCTCGGCGCGCGTGCAGGTGCTCAACCTGCAGGTGCCGGACGCGCAGCTGCTCGAGCGCATCACCGGCCGCCGCTCGTGCAAGGCCTGCGGCAACATCCAGCACCAGAAGTACTCGCCGCCGAAGACGGCCGGCAAGTGCGACAAGTGCGGCGGCGAGCTCGTGCAGCGCAGCGACGACACGGCCGAGGTCTTCGGCAAGCGCCTGAAGGTCTACCGCGAGCAGACCCAGCCGCTCGAGGCGCACTACGCCGCGCGCAAGCTGCTGGTCGACGTGGACGGCGCACGCACACCCGAGAAGGTCTTCGACGACCTGCTCCAGAAGGCCGGCGGGGCCAAGGAGCGCGTCTGATGGCCAAGGAAGAACCGATCACCGTCGAGGCGATCGTGACCGAGTCGCTGCCCAACGCGCGCTTCCGCGCCAAGCTGGAATCGGGCCACGAGATCCTGGCGCACGTCAGCGGCAAGATGCGCATGCACTACATCCGCATCCTGCCCGGCGACAAGATCACCGTGGAGATGTCGCCCTACGACCTCTCCAAGGGACGCATCATCTGCCGCGGCGAGCGCCGCCAGCCCGGAACGGACAACCGCAACACGAGGAAGAGACGATGAAGGTACGCAGCAGCATCCGGCGCATGTGCACGCACTGCAAGATCATCCGCCGCCGCGGTCACGTACGCGTGATCTGCACTGACCCGCGCCACAAGCAGCGCCAGGGCTGAGCCCCGACCGAACCACCCGAACCACCGCCTGACGAACAAGGACCGAAGAGCATGCCGCGTGTCATCGGTGTCGACATCCCCCCGAACAAGCGCCTCGAGATCGCGCTGACGTACATCTACGGCATCGGCCGCAGCACGGCCGGCAAGATCTGCGACGTGCTCAAGCTCGACCGCGGGATGAAGTCCCGCGACCTGAACGAGGAGCAGATCGCCGCGATCGCGAACTACGCCCAGAAGGAGTACCCGGTCGAGGGCACGCTGCGGCGCCAGGTCTCCGCCTCGATCACGCGCCTGCGCGAGATCGGCTGCTACCGCGGCACGCGCCACCGGCGCGGCCTGCCGGTGCGCGGCCAGCGCACGCGCACCAACTCGCGCACGCGCAAGGGCCCGCGCAAGACGGTCGCCGGCAAGAAGTCCGTCAAGGGCATGAAGTGAGCAACTGAACATGGCCAACGAGAAGCAGCAAGGCGACAAGCCCGAGAAGGCCGACAAGGCCGAGAAGCCCGAAAAGGCCGCCAAGGCCGAGAAGCCCGAGAAGGGCGCCAAGGGCGACAAGACCGAGAAGGGCGCCAAGCCCGAGAAGGGCGAGAAGACCGAGGGCGAGGCCCCGGCCGAGGGTGGCGCGCCGGTCAAGGCGCCGCGCATCAAGAAGGGCAAGAAGGTCGACTCGCGCGGGGTCGCCTACGTCAAGGCCTCCTTCAACAACACGCATGGTCACGATGACCACGGTGCGCGGCGAGGTCATCTCGGTCGGCTCCGCCGGCACGGTCGGCTTCAAGGGCACGCGCAAGAGCACGCCCTTCGCCGCGCAGCGCGCCGCCGAGCAGGCTTCGCAGCTGGCCCAGCGCCTGGGCCTGCGCGAGGTCGAGGTCAAGGTCAAGGGCGCCGGCTCCGGCCGCGAGTCGGCCGTGCGCGCCATCGCCAACTCGGGCCTCAAGGTCGTCTCCATCGAGGACGTCACGCCGCTCCCGCACAACGGCTGCCGCGCGCGCAAGCGCCGCCGCGTGTAGCCAGAAGAACGAAAGCACAAGGACAAGAACCAGCATGGCCCGTTGCATCGAGAACAAGTGCAAGCTCTGCCGCCGCGAGGGGATGAAGCTCTTCCTCAAGGGGCAGCGCTGCTTCACCGAGAAGTGCGCGGTCTCGCGCCGCGACTATCCGCCCGGCGTGCACGCCCAGAAGCGCGCCAAGGTGACCGAGTACGGCGTGCGCCTGCGCGAGAAGCAGAAGCTCAAGCGCATCTACGGCGTGCTCGAGCGCCAGTTCAAGCTCTACTTCGGCGAGGCCGAACGCCTGAAGGGCAACACGGGCGAGAACCTGATGATCCTGCTCGAGCGCCGGCTCGACAACGTCGTGCTCTCGGCCGGCTTCTCGCTCTCGCGCAACCACGCGCGCCAGCTGATCAACCACGGCCACTTCCGCGTCAACGGACGGCGCGTGGACGTGGCCTCCTACCGCGTGCGCCCCGGCGACGTGATCACGCCCGGCACGCAGGAGAACACGCGCAAGATCGTCAGCGAGGCGCTGGCGGTCAACAAGGCCCAGCCGGTGCCCGGCTGGCTCAGCGTCACGGCCGACACGCTCTCGGCCCGCATCGTCGGCCTGCCGCGCCGCGAGGACGTCCCGCACCCGATCCAGGAACAGCTGATCATCGAACTCTGCTCGAAGTAGACAGGCAGCACGGGCTGAACACTCCCGCGTCGCACCCCGGCTCACGGTTGGCCGGCTGCGGCGCGGGTGCAGAGAGCCCGGCGACCTGGGTCGAGCAGTCACCCAACCGGAGAAGACCCCATGCGCATTCGTTGGCGAAACTTCGAGCTGCCCAGCAAGGTGCAGCCCGACTCGGACACCCTCACCACGACCTACGGCCGCTTCCACATCGAGCCCTTCGAGCGTGGCTTCGGCCAGACCATCGGCAACGGCCTGCGCCGCGTGCTGCTCTCCTCGATCGAGGGCACCGCAGTGGCGCTGGTCAAGATCGAGGGCGCGAACCACGAGTTCGACACGCTCGAGGGCGTCTACGAGGACGTCACCGACATCATCCTCAACCTGAAGCGCCTGCGCATCCAGTACGCGGGCCAGAACGAGATCATCTGCCGCATCGCGAAGAGCGGCAAGGGCCCGATCACCGGCGCCGACGTGCAGTGCGAGGGCGATGCGCGCGTCTCCAACCCCGAGCTGCACATCTGCACGCTCACCAAGGACCGCAAGTTCAACGCCGAGCTGATCGTGCGCCGCGGCCGCGGCTACATCCCCTCGGAGGAGAACGGCAGCGAGACGATGGCGCTCGGGACGATCCCGGTCGACTCGATCTTCTCGCCCGTGCACCGCGTGCGCTACTCGATCGAGGCCACGCGCGTCGGCAAGCTGACGAACTACGACCGCCTGGTGCTCGAGATCTGGACCGACGGCACGATCACGCCCGAGCTGGCGCTGGTCGAGGCGGCCAAGATCTACCGCCGCCACCTGAACCCCTTCGTGCTCTACGGCACGAGCCGCGACGAGAGCCCGGTGCCGTCCGATCCGACCTCGTCGGAATTCAACCAGCGCCAGCGCGAGGCCTCGCAGGTGGGCGCGGTGCTGACGCTGCCGATCTCGGACCTCGAGCTCTCGGTGCGTGCGCGCAACTGCCTGGACGGGGCGAACATCCGCACCCTGCAGGACCTGGTGACGCTCTCCGAGAGCGAAGTGATCGGCCTCAAGAACCTGGGCAAGACCAGCCTGACCGAGATCAAGACCAAACTGGCCGAGCGCGGCCTGTCGCTGGGCATGCAGGCCCCGGCAGCGAGCTGAGCAGAGAAGAGACGAGGAGCGACCCCATGAGACACCGTTGTGCAGGCAACCGCCTGGGCCGAACGACCGAGCACCGCATCGCGATGACGCGCAACATGGCGAATTCGATGGTGCTGCACGAGCGCATCGTGACCACGCTGGCCAAGGCCAAGGCCGTCAAGCCCTTCGTCGAGAAGCTGGTCACGCTGGGCCGCAAGGACACGCTGCCCAACCGTCGGCGCGCCTTCGCGGAGCTGAACGACAAGCAGACGGTGAAGAAGCTCTTCGCCGTGCTCGGTCCGCGCTTCGCCAAGCGGGACGGCGGCTACTGCCGCATCCTCAAGCTGACCAAGCCGCGCCTGGGCGACAACGGCGCGCGTGCGATTCTCGAGTTCGTCGAGCGCACGCCCAAGGAAAAGGTCGAGACGCCCGTCGAGAGCGGCGCGCAGTCCTGACCCGGCGGCATCAACGAGGCGCTTCGCCCTCTGCGGGCGGGGCGCCTCGCGCTTTGGAGGAGAAGAGCGCCGTCTCGCGCACGTGCCTCGACCAGCGCTCGAGCAGCGCCTCGAGCAGCGGCACGGCGATCGGCTTCGAGAGGTAGTCGTCCATGCCGGCCTCCAGGCAGCGCTCGCGGTCGCCGCTCATGGCGCTGGCGGTCATGGCCACGATCGGCAGCCTGCAGCCTTCCGCGCGCAGCACACGCGTGGCCTCGAAGCCGTCCATGCCCGGCATCAGGCAGTCCATCAGCACGATGTCGATCGAGCCGCCGCGCACCGCCGCGAGTGCGGCCTGGCCGTCGCTGGCGACCACGTGCTCGTAGCCCAGCTTGCGCAAGAGGCCCACGGCCACGCGCTGGTTCACCGCGTTGTCCTCGACCAGCAGGATCCTGATCCCGCGCTGCGGCCAGAGCTGCTGCAGCTTGGTCTCGGTCAGCATGCCGGTCTTGGTCAGGAGCTCGTGCGGCTGGCCGCCGCCGAAGAGCGTCGCCAGGCAGTCGTGCAACTGGCTGTGGCGCACCGGCTTGACGAGGTGTGCGGAGAAGCCCGCGGCCTCCATGCGCGCGCGTTCGCCCAGGCCGCTGACCGAGGTCAGCATGACCAGCGGCACCTGCGCCAGCTGCGGCCGCCGCCGCAGCTCCAGCGCGAAAGCCTCGCCATCCATCTCGGGCATGTGGTAGTCGACCAGCACCACGTCGTGCAGCTCGCCGCGCGAGTGCGCCTCCTCGAGCAGCTCGAGTCCGCGCTCGGCGCTCTGGGCCAGCTCGCAGCTGCAGCCCCAGGCGCGCAGGTACTCCTGCAGCACGCGGCAGTTCGTGGCGCTGTCGTCCACCACCAGCGCGTGCAGCCGCGGCAGGCGCCGCGGCAGCGCCGGCGCGGGTTCGCTGGCGACCTTGTCCACGGGCAGCTCGAACCAGAAGGTCGACCCGCGTCCGGTCTCGCTCGTGACGCCGATCGTGCCGCCCATCAGCTCGACCAGCTGCTTGGAGATCGCCAGGCCCAGGCCCGTGCCGCCGTACTTGCGCGTGGTCGAGGCGTCGACCTGCGAGAAGACCTGGAACAGCCGGTCCATGCGCTCGGGCGGGATGCCGATGCCCGAGTCGCGCACCTCGAAGCGCAGCAGCGGCCGGCCGGCGCGCTCCGCGGCCAGGCGCAGGTCGACGACCACCTCGCCGCGCTCGGTGAACTTGATCGCGTTGGTGACCAGGTTGAGCAGCACCTGGCGCATGCGCGCCGGGTCGCCCTGCACGCGCTCGGGGACCGAGGCGCCGATCTGGTGCACCAGCTCGATCTTCTTCTGTTGCGCCCTGTGCGCCAGCGTCTGCACGCTCTCCTCGAGCAGGCGCCGCGGGTCGAAGGGCAGGAGCTCGAGCTCCAGGCGCCCGGCCTCGACCTTGGAGTAGTCGAGGATGTCGTTGAAGAGGCCCAGCAGCGACTCGGCCGAGGAGAGCACCACGCCGGCGATCTCGCGCTGCTCGGCCTCCAGGCCCGTGTCGAGCAGCAGCGTGGTCATGCCGATCACGCCGTTCATCGGCGTGCGGATCTCGTGGCTCATGTTGGCCAGGAACTGCGACTTCACGATCGTCGCCGCCTGGGCGTCGGCCAGCGCGCCGTTCAGGCGCTCGTTGAGCAGCACCAGCTCGGAGGTGCGCCGCTTGACCTCGTCCTCGAGATGCTGGCCGTGCTCGGCCAGCCGCTGGTCGCGCACCTGGATCTCCTCGAGCATCACGTTGAAGGAGTCGAACAGCTCGCCGATCTCGCCGCGCGCGCGGCCCTTGGCGCGCTCGCCGTAGTGGCGCGTGAGCGAGACCCGGCGCGCGACGCGCGAGAGCTCGATGATCGGCCGGGAGATCCCGCCCTGCAGCCGCCGCGCGATCAGGAAGGCGGTCGCCAGCGAGAGCCCCAGGATCCCGGCCAGCACGAGCGCGAAGCCGCGCGCGCGGGTGTAGACCGGCGAAAGGTCGCTCTCCAGCAGCACCAGGCCGACGCGCTCGCCCTTGCGCAGGACCGGGATGCGCACCTCGGCGATGCCGTCCTGGATCCGCGCGCAGTCCGTGTCCTCGGGGCGGGTCCAGTCGATCTCGCGCGGCGGGACGCGGCTCTTGCCGCCGTCGCTGCGCCAGGTGGCGACGGTCTTGCCCCGGCCGTTGTAGATCGCCGCGCAGAGCAGGTGATGCTGCGGCTCGAGCAGGCTGAGCGCCTCGCCGGCGAAGTCGGAGTCGGGGAAGTCCAGCGCCGAACGCACGTTGACGCCCAGCGTCTCGCCGGTCATGCGCATGCCGACGAGCAGGTCGTCGCAGCTCTTCTTCCAGTCGTAGACGGCGAAGATCAGCGCCGCGAGCAGCAGCACGGCCGCCGAGGTGGCGGTGATGATCCAGGTCAGGCGGCGCTGGATCGAATGGCGGCTGGCGCTCACTTGCCCTGACCCTCCGGCTTGGGCCCGATCACGCGCGCGAGCTTGAGCAGCTCCGAGGAGAGCTCGATGCCCGAGGCGTGCACGGCCTGCAGGTTGACCGCCACCTGCAGTTTGGACTTCTCGAAGTAGAGCGCCACGCCGGCGCCGGCCTCGGCCGCGGCGGCCGATTCGCCCACGATCAGCACGGGGCGGCCCTTGTACTTCTCCAGGATCTTGGGCAGCTGCGCCTCCTCCGACTCGGGCACGAACAGGATCTGGCATTCGCCCAGCTCCTCGAGCGTGGCGAAGTGCAGCGCGCGGAAGGGGTGATTGCCCTGCTTCTTGCCCTTGAGCGCGTGCTCGAGCGCGCTGCCGAAGGGATCCGCGCCGAAGACCGCCACGCGCAGCGGATCCTCCTTGCCGCCCAGGGCTGCCTCCGGCCACTTGGCGTAGAGCGCGACCTTGTACAGCGCCGCGGCCTTGATCACGCACGGGTCGGCGGGCTTCTGTTCCGCCTTGGGCGGCTCGACCGGCGGTTGCTGGCCCGCTCCTGCGCTCGCGAGCGCGAGGCAGGCCGCCGCGCAGCAGCAGGCGAGCGCGAGTCGGGCCGGGGAACTGGAGCGGGGATGGTTCACGCGCGGACCTCAGAAGCTCCAGGACGCGCGCAGGTAGAGCGCGCTGTCCATGCGGTTCGAGGGGCTGAAGGTGCTCGGCCCGAACTCCACGCCGTCGTCGTGGAACAGGTTCTGCACGCCGATCGAGAAACGCTGGGACGCGCTGGGGTGGTATTCGAGGCTCAGATCGCCGCGCCAGTAGCTCGGGATGCTGCCCAGCTCGAGCCGGTCGTACCAGTAGAGCGTGCAGTCGCCGCTCCACTGCTCGGCGAAGTCGCGCTGCAGGCCGAGGCGCAGCTGGTTCTCGGGCGTGAGGCCCTCGGCTTCCCTGGCGTCCGGCGCCGTCGAGCCGTGGGTGTCGACCTGCGTCTCCTGCGCGGTCCAGGCCAGCGAGAGGCGCGTGTCCTCGCCCGGCGTCCAGTCTGCTGCGAGCTCGATGCCGTAGGCGCGCGCCTCGAGCACGTTGCTGGCCGTGAGCGGCACGATCAGGTCGGTGCCGGAGAGGAACGGCGTGCCCGGCTCGTAGACGATCAGGTTGCGGTAGTGGTTGTAGAAGGCGACCGCGTCCAGCGAGACGCGCTCGGTCGGGCGCACGCGGTAGCCGAGCTGGAAGGCGTCCAGCGTTTCGGGATCGACGTTGCGGTCGCCGAGGTACTCCACGACCTGGTCGGGCGCGCCGGGGATCACCCTGATGACCGCGTGCAGGTCCTGCTCGGCCTGCGAGGGCGTGCGCACCGCGCGCGAGGCGCTGGCCCACCAGGTCTCGCTCTCGCTGGGCGTGTACAAGAGGCGCAGGTCGGGCTGCAGGTTCCAGCCGCTGAAGTCGTCGTGCTCGAGCTTGGCGCCCGCGGTCAGCGTCCAGCGCCCGGGCTCGAGCACGATCTCGTCCTGCGCGAAGGCGCTGAACATCGTCTCCATGCGCGAGTTGTCGCGCCAGGCGATCTGGAACGTGTCCTCGGTCGCGCTGTACGAGCCGCGCAGCGCCGCGCCCCAGGTGAAGTCCTGGCGCGCCGAGAGCGGCATGCGGCGCTGGAAGTCCAGGCTGGCCGTGGTGCGGTCCTCGGCGAAGACAGAGAGCGTGCGGCTGGTGTGGTCGACGAAGCCCAGCAGCGAGAACTCGTCGCGCTCGCCGTACGCGTGCGTCCAGCGCGCCTGCAGGTTCGCGCCCCAGACGTCCGACTCGGCCGCGCCGTTGAAGGCGTACTGCGGCGCGGGCGCGGAAACCGCGAGCTCGTTGTTCACGCGGCCGGTGTAGGCGTCGCCGGCGAAGGTCCAGCGGTCGCGCGGGTCGGGCGTGCGGTCGACGCGGAAGCCGGCGTGGAACAGGTCCCAGTCGTCGTGGCCCTCCTTGCCCGAGAGGTCGTCGGTGGAGCCGCGGTCGATGTAGCTCGCCCAGGCGCGCCAGTGTCCGTCGTCGAGCTCTCCGCCGTGGCGCACGTAGCCCAGGAAGTGGTCCACGGTCCCGCTCGTGACGCTGGCCAGGTTGCCCTGCGTCTCGGACGCCGGCCGGGTGATGATGTTGATGATCCCGTTGACGGCATTCGCGCCCCACAGCGCCGCACCCGGCCCGCGGATGACCTCGATGCGCTCGATGTCCTGCAGCGGCACGTCGAGCGTGTCCCACCACGTGCCGGAGAAGAGCGGCGTGTAGACGCTGCGCCCGTCGACCAGCACCAGGATCTTGTTGGCGAACTGGCCGTTGAAGCCGCGGATCGAGACCGCCCAGCGGTTCGAGTCCAGGCGCGCGACGTTGACGCCCGGCGCGAGGCGCAGCACCTCGGGGATCGAGGTCGCGCCCGAGCGCCGGATGTCGTCGGCGCTGATCACGAAGATCGCCGCCGGCGTCTTCGAGAGCGACTGCTCGTGGCGCGCGGCCGAGGTCACGGTGACCTCGAGCTTCATCAGCTCCTCGAGCGAGAGCTCGGTCAGGTCCGGCTGCTGCGGCTCGCGGGACGGCTGCTGCGCCCGGACTGGTGCCGGGAAGAGCAGCGCGAATACGAGCGCGCCTGTCGGGATCGACGAGTGCATGGGGGACAGCAAGGGAGGGTTCCGTCCCCACATCGGCACCTGCCGCAGGCGTTCCGCTGCGAAAGAGCCCGAAGCGAGCAGGGGGAGCGGACACCCCCGCGCGGCACCTGGCAAGCGGCTTGCTTGGGGCTGCTGCGCTCGGGCTGCGCGGCGCGATCTGATAACTTCGCCCGCTTGGATCCAGGCCCCGAGATGCCGGCGAAGTCCCGGCACACCCTGACTTTGCGCGAATGCGGCGTCCTCATCGGAGCGTCGTTGCTGGTCCTGCTCTGCTCGTACCTGAAGTTCTGGCCGATCGCCGTGACCGAGGCCTGGGGCTTCGTGACCGGCGGCGTCTGCGTCTGGCTCGTCGTCCGCGAGCACTTGTGGAACTGGCCCATCGGCCTGGCGAACAACGTGTTCTTCTTCGTGCTCTTCCTCGAGGGGCGCCTGTACGCGGACATGGGGCTGCAAGTGGCCTACTTCGCGCTGGGCGTCTACGGCTGGAGCCACTGGCTGGTCGGCGGCGAAGGACGGACGCGGCTGCGTGTCGGCCGCGCGACGCGCGCGGAGTGGATCCTGCTCGCGCTCGCGATCCCCGTCTGCACACTGGGACTGCGCGAGTGGCTCGCCCGCGTCGACGACGCGGCCCCGTTCTGGGATGCGCTCACGACGGTTCTCAGCCTCGGCGCGCAGTACCTGCTCAGCCGCAAGCGCATCGAGAACTGGTTCTTGTGGATCGCCGCGGATCTCGCCTACGTTCCGCTCTACTGTGCGCGGCACCTGCCCCTGACAGCGCTGCTCTACGCGGTCTTCCTCGCCATGTGCCTGTACGGACTGCGCGCCTGGACGCGCAGCCTGCACGAGGAGCATCTCGCGTGAAGCACGAACTCGGACTCGTGATCGGGAAGTTCCTCCCGCCGCATCGTGGCCACCGGCTGCTGATCGAGAGCGCCTGCGAGCAGTCCGAGCGGGTCGTGCTGATCGTGTGCGCGAAGCCTGCCGACTCGATTCCCGGGGAGCGGCGCCAGGAGTGGCTGCGCGAGCTGCACCCGCGCTGCGAAGTGCGCCTGATCGACGATCGCTACGACGAGCAGGACTCGGCCGTCTGGGCCGAGAACACGCTGCGCTGGCTCGGTCGCGCGCCCAGCGCGGTCTTCTCGTCGGAAGAGTACGGACCGCGCTACGCCCGCCTGATGGGCGCGCGGCACGTGCTCGTGGACCGCGAGCGCGTGCGCGAGCCGATCTCGGGCACGGCCGTGCGAGGCGATCCGTTCGCGCACTGGGCCTTCCTCGATGCGCCGGTGCGCGCCTGGTTCGCTCGGCGCGTGTGCGTGCTGGGCGCGGAGTCGACGGGCACGACCACGCTCGCCAGGGCCTTGGCTCAGGGGCTCGCGACGGTCTGGGTGGAGGAGTACGGCCGCGAGTACTCCGAGCACAAGTTCCGGCGCGGCGAGCAGCTCTGGACCAGCCCAGAGTTCGAACACATCGCGACCGAGCAGTTACGGCGCGAGGACCAGCTCGCGCGCCAGGCGAATCGTGTGCTCGTGTGCGACACCAACGCGTTCGCCACGATGCTCTGGGAGCGGCGCTACGTCGGCCGGAGCAGTCCGGCCGTGGCAGCGCTCGGGCGCAGCTCGCGCTGCGACTTGTACCTGCTCACTGGCGACGAGATCCCGTTCGTGCAGGACGGCCTGCGCGACGGCGAGCACATCCGGCACGAGATGCAGGGCTGGTTCAAGGATGCGCTGGCGACGCAGGCCGTCGCCTGGTACGAGCTGCACGGATCGGAAGCGAGCCGGCTCGCCCAGGCCCTGGGTCTCGTGCGCGTGCTGTTCGCGGACTCGAGCTGGAAACCCTAGACCCGCGCGAGGCGCACGCGACCGCGCCCGAGCAGCTGGTCCACTTCCCTGGCGAAGGGCTCGCTGATCGAGACGCTCCACTCCGGGCCGGCCTTGACACGCCGCAGCCTTCCATCCGCGCCGCGCACAGAGAGGTACACCGGCCGCGCGCCCCTGTGGCGTCCGATCATCTGCTTCAATTGCTCGAGCAGGTGCGCGTCGGTCTCCTCGACCGCGACCACGATGCCGCCCTGGAATCTGGCGATGGCCTCCTCGACCGAGAGCACCTCGTCGAGCAAGAGCGCCGGCTCCTCGGTGTCCGCTTCGAGCTTGCCGCGGCAGACCACGATCGCGCCGTCCTCGATCTTCGCGCGCTGCTCCTCGTAGGTGCGCGGGAAGCAGGTCACGGAGAGCGAGCCGCGCAGGTCCTCGAGGCGGAAGCGCGCCATCTTCTTGCCCTGCATCTTGCCGGTCTTCACCAGCAGCTCGCTCTTGCCGAGGATCAGGCCCGCCAGCGTGACCTCGTGGCCGCCGGGGAGAAGGCCGAGCTCGTCCATGCGCACGTTGGAGAGCAGTCCCAGCAGTCCGGCGCGTTCCTCGAGCGGGTGGCCCGAGAGGTAGAAGCCGAGCACCTCGTACTCCGCGCGCAGGGTCTCCTGCTTCGACCAGCCCTTCGAGTCGTCGATGCCGTCGGAGCGCGCGCTCGCGGCGGGGGAGGCCTCGCCGCCGAGTTCGAACAGGCCCTTCTGGCCGGCCTTGCGGTCGACCGTCGCGCGCGCGGCGTCGACCAGCGCCGTCTCGAGCACTGCGAGGACCGCGCCGCGGTTGTGGCCGCCGCCGTCGAAGGCGCCGGCCTTGATCAGCGCCTCGAGGTTGGTCTTGCCGACCTCGTGCGGGTCGATCTCGGCGCACAGGTCGTGCAGCGCCGGCGCCGCGCCCTTCGCGCGCACGCGCTCGCGCGCCGCGATCAGCGCCTCGATGGCACGCTCGCCCGTGCCCTTGATCGCACCGAAGCCGAAGCGCAGCGCCTCGCCTTCGAGCGCGAACTCCCAGACGCTCTTCTCGATCGCCGGGGCGAGCACCGGGATCTGCGCCTTGCGCGCGTCGTCGACGAAGGCCTTGACCTTGTCGGAGTCGCTCATCTCGCAGGAGAGGTTGGCGGCCAGGAAGGCGGCGCGGTGGTTGGCCTTCAGGTAGGCCGTCTGGTAGGTCAGCACGGCGTAGGCGGTCGAGTGCGACTTGTTGAAGCCGTAGCCGCCGAACTTGACGATGTTGTCCCAGGTCTCGCGCGCGATGTTCTCGGCGCAGCCGTTCTTCGTCGCGCCCTCGACGAACTTGGCGGCGAACTTCTCCATGATCTCGGGCTTCTTCTTGCCCATCGCCTTGCGCAGGTTGTCGGCTTCGTTGAGCGAGAAGCTGCCCAGGGCGTTGCTGATCAGCATCACCTGCTCCTGGTAGACGATGCAGCCGTAGGTGTCGCGCAGGATCGCCTCGATCGAGGGGTGCGGGTAGCGGATCGGCTCCTCGCCGTGCTTGCGGCGCGTGAACATCTCGACCATGCCCGACTCGAGCGGGCCGGGGCGGTAGAGCGCCAGGATGGCGATCAGGTCCTCGAAGCAGTCGGGC
Organism: uncultured Planctomycetota bacterium; assembly: GCA_963829015.1. GTDB lineage: Bacteria > Planctomycetota > UBA1135 > UBA1135 > JADJLZ01. Next base: position 591,558 of record CAWHGR010000007.1, read on the forward strand.
TTGATGCGCGCCAAGAGCTTGCGCATGCCCTCGGATTCGAGCTGGAAGACACCTTCGGTGTCGCCCGCGGCGAGCAGCGCGTAGGTGCGCCGGTCGCCCTCCGGCAGCGCATCGAGATCGGGCCGCGGCAGGCCCTGCTTCCCGATGTTCTGGAGCGTCTTCTCCAGGATCGTCAGCGTGCGCAGGCCGAGGTAGTCCATCTTGAGCAGCCCGAGCTCCTCGAGCTGCGTCGCGGGCCACTGCGTGCAGACGTCCGTGCCGTTCAGCGCCAGCGGGACGTACTCGACGATCGGCCGGTCGGCGATCACCACACCCGCGGCGTGCGTCGAGATGTGGCGCGCCAGACCCTCGAGCGGCGTCGCCAGGCGGAAGAGCTCGGCGAACTCGGGGCGCTCGTCGCGAATGGCGCCGAGCTCGGCGTCGCTCTTGAGCGCTTCGGCCAGGGTGGGGGCATTGGGGCCGGCCGGGATCTTCTTGGCGATGCGGTCGACGTCCTTCAGCGAAAGGTCCATCACGCGCCCGATGTCGCGCACGACCGTGCGCGAGGCCATCGTGCCGAAGGTCACGATCTGGGCCACGTTCTCGCTGCCGTAGCGCCGGCGCGTGTAGTCGAGCACCTTCTCGCGCCCGTCCTTGCAGAAGTCGATGTCGATGTCGGGCATCGAGATGCGCGAGCTGTTGAGGAAGCGCTCGAAGAGCAGGTCGTACTTGAGCGGGTCGACCTTGGTGATCGAGAGCAGGTAGGCCACGATCGAGCCCGCGGCCGAGCCGCGGCCAGGGCCGACCGGCACGCCGTTCTCGCGCGCCCAGCGGATCAGGTCCCAGACGATCAGGAAGTAGGAGACGAAGCCCAGCGAGCGGATGACCTCCTTCTCGTACTCCAGGCGCTTGCGCGCGCCCTCGTGCGCCGCGCCGTAGAGCCGCGCGAGGCCCTGCTCGAGCAGGCGGTCGAAGAGCGCGTCGGCGGCCTCGCCCGACTCGGGCACGAAGACCGGCAGGTGGTACTTGCCGAACTCGATCGAGAGCGAGACCTGCTCGGCCACGTCCTGCGTCGCGCGCAGCGCCTGCGGCAGGTCGCGGAACATGTCGCCCATCTCCGTGCGCGACTTGAAGTACAGCGTGTCGGTCTCGAACTTGAAGCGCTTGGCGTCGCTGCGCTTGGCGCCGGTGTTGATGCACAAGAGCATGTCCTGCGCCTGGCAGTCCTCGTGGCGCAGGTAGTGGATGTCGTTGGTCGCGACGAGCGGGATGCCCGTGCGGCCGTGGATGCGCACCAGCGTCTCGTTGACGCGCGCCTGCAGGTCGATGCCGTTGCGCTGCAGCTCGAGCCAGAAGTGCTCGGGACCGAAGAGGTCGCGAAAGCTCGCGGCCAGCTCCTCAGCCTCGCGTTCCTTGTCGGAGAGCGAGAGCTGCGCCACTTCGCCCGCCAGGCAGCCCGAGAGGCAGGTCAGGCCCTGGGCGTACTGCGCCAGCAACTCGCGGTCGATGCGCGGCCGGAAGTGGAAGCCCTCGAGATAGGCGGCCGAGCACAGGCGCAGGAGGTTCTTGTAGCCCTGCTGGTCGCGCGCCAGCAGCGTCAGGTGGTGGTAGCCGTTGCCCTTGGCCTTGTTGTGCGGCTCGCGGCGCGATTGGCGCGCGATGTAGACCTCGCAGCCGACGATGGGCTTGATGCCGCTCTTGCGGCAGGCCTGGTAGAGCTCGATCGAGCCGAACAGGTTGCCGTGGTCGGTCAGCGCCAGCGCCTGCTGCCCGTCGGCGACGCAGGCCGCCACCAGGTCGCCGATGCGATTGGCACCGTCGAGCAGGCTGTACTCGGAGTGCACGTGCAGATGGACGAAGTCCGGGGCACTCATGGGACGCTGCGGCCGTTCAGCCGCGCAGGAGCTTCAGCAGCAGCGCCTTCTGCGAGTGCAGGCGGTTCTCGGCCTGGTCGTAGAGCAGGCTGCGCGGGCCGTCGAGCAGCTCGTCGGTGATCTCCAGGTTGCGCCGCACGGGCATGGCGTGCATCAGCTTGCCGTTTTCGGTCAGCTTCATCAGCGGCTCGTCGAGCGTCCAGCCCGTGAGGCGCGCGCGCCGGCTGGCCGCCAGCGTCGGGTTGCCGTAGTCCTCCAGCGACTGCCAGGAGCGCGCGTAGACCACGTGCGCGCCGCGCAGCGCCTGGTCGTGCGTGAGTCCGGTCTCGAAGCTCGCCTGCGCCAGCTCGGCCTGTTCGCGCGCGCGCGTGAGCACCTCGTCGTCGAGGTCGTAACCCGCCGGGTGCGCGACGCGCACGCGCATGCCGGCGCGCAAGGCCGCGAGCAGGAGCGAGTTCGTGACCGCGGCCGAGGAGGGCTGCGTCGAGCGCGTCCAGGTGATCGCCAGCTGCTTGCCGCGCACATCGCCCAGGTTCTCGCGCAGCGTGAGCATGTCGGCCAGCGCCTGCAGCGGGTGCCAGAGCGCGCTCTCCAGGTTGATCACCGGCACGCGCGCATAGCGCGCCCAGGCCTGGATGCCCGAGTCCTTGCGGTCGACCTCCCAGGACTGCCCGGCATAGGCCGGGCGGATCGCGAGCGCGTTGACGTAGCGCGAGAGCGCCAGGGCCGCGTCCTTGACGTGCTCGGGCGCGCGGCCGTCCATCACGGCGCCCTCCTGTACCTCGAGATCCCAGAAGTCCGAGGCCGCGGCGAGGTGGATCGTGTTGCCGCCGAGCTGGTGCATGGCGGCCTCGAAGGAGGTGCGCGTGCGCAGCGAGCCGCGGAAGAAGAGCAGCCCGACGGACTTCCCGCTGAGCTGGGTCGGCGGCGCCCGGCGCTTGATGCGCGCGGACAGGTCGAGCAGGTCCTCGACCTCCTGAACGGGCCAATCCTGCAGGGAGATCAGGTGCTGGATCGCGTTCCCCTCGGCCATGTGCTGAGCCTACGGAATCCGCGCGGGATTCCAAGGCCGCGGGCGCCGGGGCGTTCCTTGACAGTGTGGGGGAGCGGCATTACAACCTTCGGCCCCGCACCCTTAGCTCAACTGGATAGAGCACCTGACTACGGATCAGGAGGTTAGTGGTTCGACTCCACTAGGGTGTACCAATTCAACGACGCACGACCCTCTCCTCGTGACAGACGACCAGGAATTCATGGCGCTGGCACTGCGCGAGGCGCGCGCCGCGGAGCGGGCGGACGAGGTCCCGATCGGCGCCGTGGTGGTGCTGGACGGACGCCTCCTCGCCCGCGCTCACAACTTGACCCGCACCCGGTGCGACCCGACGGCGCATGCCGAGGTCCTGGCGCTCTCGAAGGCAGCCCGGAAGCTCGGCGCGCAGCGGCTCCCCGGCGCCGTGGTCTACTCCACGGTCGAGCCCTGCTTCATGTGCGCCGGCGCGCTCTCCCATGCGCGCGTGGCGCGCGTGGTCTGGGCCGTGCGCGACCCGAAGTTCGGCGGCTGCGTTTCGCTGGGACACGTGCTCAGCGATCCGCGCCTGAACCACCGGGCAGAGATCACGGAGGGCGTCTGCGCCGACGAGGCGCGCACGCTGCTGCAGGAGTTCTTTCGCAAGAAGCGTGGATGACCGAACAGGGAGAGGTGCCAGAGCGGCTGATCGGACTGGTTTCGAAAACCAGCGTGCCCTTATGGGGTACCGGGGGTTCAAATCCCCCCCTCTCCGCCATCCACGTCCACACGAACAGGAGAGGTGTCTGAGCGGCCGAAGGTACGCGCTTGGAAAGCGCGTGTGCCCGCAAGGGTACCGGGGGTTCGAATCCCCCCCTCTCCGCCATCCAAACTGGGGTACAAGATGCGCGCGAGCTCGCGCGTGGGTCCGGTCGCCAGCGATGGGACCGGTTCGAACCGGGTCAGGCCGGGAACGGAGCAGCCCTAAGGACATGCGCCTCATGCGAGGGATGCCCGGACCCACTCGCGGGCTCGCGCGTTGCGCGCGCTTCCAGTAGTTTGAGCCTCGCACCCCGATGTCGTACCTGGTCCTGGCCCGCAAGTACCGCCCGCGCGTCTTCGCCGACATGGTCGGACAGGACGTGGTGACCGCCACGCTGCGCGGCGCGATCGCCGAGAACCGCGTCGGCCACGCCTACCTCTTCACCGGGCCGCGCGGCACGGGCAAGACCAGCACGGCGCGCATCCTGGCCAAGGCGCTCAACTGCGAGCGCGGCCCCGCGCCCGATCCCTGCGGCGAGTGCGAACGCTGCCGCGCCGCGGACGCCGGCAGCGAGATCGACCTGGTCGAGATCGACGCGGCCAGCAACACCGGCGTCGACTACGTGCGCGAGCTGCGCGAGCAGGTGGCCTACCGGCCGATGCGCGCGCGCTTCAAGATCTACATCGTCGACGAAGTGCACATGCTCTCGAAGCAGGCCTTCAACGCGCTCTTGAAGACGCTCGAGGAGCCGCCGGCGCACGTCAAGTTCCTCTTCGCCACCACCGAGCTCGAGAAGGTGATCGAGACCGTGGTCTCGCGCTGCCAGGTGCTGCGCCTCGTGCCGCTCTCCGAGGACACGATCGAGGCGCGCCTCGACACGGTGTTCGGGATGGAGGGCGTGCGCGCCGAGTCCGGCGTGAGCAAGGCCCTCGCGCGCCGCGCGCGCGGCGGCATGCGCGACGCGCTCTCGCTGGCCGACCAGCTGCTCTCGATCGCGGGCGATGCGCCGACGCTGGCGGACATCGACAAGCTCTCGGCCGCCGCGGGCGGGGAGGCCTACGAGGCGCTCTTCGACGCGCTCGAGGCGGGAGACCGGGCGCGCGCCCTCTCCAGCCTGCCGCCCGCGGAGGGCAGCGAGGCCGAGTTCCTCTCGGGCCTGCTCGAGCACCTGCGCGCCACGCTGCTGGTCGGCCTGTGCGGCGAGGACGTGCCGCTGGTGGGGCTCTCGCCCGACGAGCGCAAGCGCGCGAAACAGCGCGCCGAGAAGCTGGGCAGCGAGCGCCTCGCGCTGTGGCTCGAGGAGCTGCTGCTCGCGCGCGAGCGCATGCGCGAGCTGCCGCAGCACGCGCGCCTCGCACTCGAGGTCGCGCTGCTCGACCTGTGCCGGCCCGAGAGCGCGCTGCCGCTGTCCGAGATTGCCGCGCGCCTGGAAGCGCTCGAGGCGCGCGCGGGCGGGGGAGCGAGCCCGCGCCCGGCACTGGCCGCGGCGCCAGCACCTCGACCTGCGGCCGCGGCTCCCGCAACCGCACCCGCAACCGCGCCGGTGCGCGATGCGCAGACGCTCTGGAACCGCTTCCTCGAGGAGCTCGCGCAGAGCTCGGGCACGCTGGCCGAGACGCTGCGCACGCGCGGGCGCCTGGGCGAGTTCGGCGAGCGCCGCGTGAGCGCGCGCGTCGCGAACCTCTCCGAGGAGGAGCGCCTTTTGTTCCAGACGCCGCGCAACCAGAAGTCCTGCGCGCAGATCCTCGCGCGCCTGCTCGGGCGCGAGGTCGAGTTCGTGCTCGAGGCACCGGCGGCCGTGCCGCGCCAGCCGAAGGACGCCTTCACCGGCCGGGTCCAGGAGCTCTTCAGCGGCCGTGTGGAGGACGAGGGATGAGCGGCACCTTCGGCGACATGGGCAACCTGCTCAAGCAGGCCCAGGAGATGCACAAGCAGCTCGAGAAGGCGCGCGAGGAGCTGCGCAAGGCGACCGTCGAGGGCAGCGCCCCCGGCGGCGAGGTGCGCGCGGTCGCCAACGGCGAGGGCATGCTGACGCGCGTCACGCTGCAGCCCAAGCTGGCCGCATCGGGCGACGCGGGCAAGATCGAGGACGCCGTGCTGGCCGCGGTGCGCGATGCGCTGGCCAAGGCCGCGGCGCTGCGCGAGGAGCGGCTCTCGCGCATCTCCGGCGGGCTCTCGCTGCCGGGCCTGTTCTGAGAGGAGCGCGCGCGTGGCCTACCCCGAGCCGCTCGAGGCGCTGGTGACCGCCTTCGAGCGCTTCCCCGGCATCGGACGGCGCACGGCCGAGCGCCTGGCCTTCCACGCGCTGCGCGATCCCGAGTCGCGCGAGCTCGCGCGCGCTCTCGAGCGCGCCGTGCGCGAGACGCGCCGCTGCTCGCGCTGCGCCAACGTGGCCGCGGGCGATCCCTGCTCGTTGTGCGCCGATCCCAAGCGCGACGCGCACTGCGTGTGCGTGGTCGAGGAGCCGCGCCACGTCGAGACGATCGAGCGCGCGGGCAGCTACAAGGGCCTGTACCACGTGCTGCTCGGCGCCTACCACCCGGGCGAGGGCACCGAGGAGCGCCACCTCGACCTCGAGCGCCTGGTCGCGCGCGTGCGCAAGGAAGAGGTGCGCGAGGTGATCCTGGCCACCGATCCCGACGCCGAGGGCGAGGCCACGGCGATGCTCGTGCTCGAGCGCCTGGCCGCGCTGGCGCTGCCGGAGCTGCTCGTGACGCGCCTGGCGCGCGGGCTGCCCTCGGGCGCGGCGATCGAGTACTTGCACAAGGGCGTACTCGAGGACGCCTTCGAGCACCGGCGCACGCTGCGCGCGCGACAGGGAAGCTGAGCGCGAGCCGGCCTGCCGCGGCTCAACCCCCTCGAGGAACCTGTCGATAGCCCGGGCGATGACCCGCCCGTCCCACGGACTGCGCCAGGAGTTCGCGACGAAGCAGCAGATGCTGCTCCTGCCGCAGATGCTGCAGTCGCTGGAGCTGCTCGAGCTGCCGGCGAGCGAGCTCGAGTCCTGGCTCGAGACGCAGGCCGAGTCCAACGAGGCGCTGCTGGTGCGCTCTCCGCGCCCGATCTCCGCCGCACGCGAGCATGGCGAGCGCCACGAGGGCTGGCTCGACCAGCAGCCCGACCGCGCCGCCAGCCTCTCCGAGCGCGTCGAGCAGGAGCTCGCGCTGCTCGACCTGAGCCCCGGGCGCAGCGCCTGGGTGCGCTGGCTGATCGGCCAGCTCGACACGAACGGCCTGCTCTCGCTCTCGGACGAGGAGCTCTACCAGCGTGCCGGCGCCGACGGCCTCTCGCGCGGCGGCACGAGCGAGGAGCAGCGAGCGCGAGCTGGGCGAGATGGGGGCCGCGATCGCGGCGCTGCAGCAGCTCGAGCCGCGCGGCCTGGGCGCGCGCAACGCGATCGAGGCGCTGCTGCTTGCAGCTCGATCCGCATGATCCGGACTACGCGCTGCTGGCGCGGCTGCTCGAGGATTTCCTCGTCCGAGGTCGCGAAGAACCGCCTGCCGCAGGTCGCGCGCGCCATGGGCATCGACCTCGAACGCCTCGAGCGCCTGCTGGCGCACCTGCGCACGCTCGATCCCGCCCCGGGCCGCGGCCTGTCGGACGAGACCACGCCCGCGATCCGGCCCGAGGTGCTGGTCGAGCGCAAGCCCGAGGGCGGCTTCGAGGTGCGCCTGGACGGCGGGGCCTGGCCCTCCGGTCGCAGATCGACCCGGAGCTCGAACGCCTGGCGCAGGAGAGCGGCCGTGCCTCCGAGCTCGCGCGCTACCTGCGCCCCAAGATCGAGAGCGCGCGCTCGATCCAGGGTGCCCTGGCGCAGCGCCAGCGCACGCTGGCGCGCGTGGCGGTCGCGCTCTTCGCGCGCCAGACGGCCTTCCTCGAGCGCGGCCCGCAGGCGCTCGCGCCGCTGCGCATGGGCCAGCTGGCCGACGAACTCGGGCTCTCGCTCTCGACCGTCAGCCGCGCGATCTCGGGCAAGTACGCCGAGACGCCCTGGGGCATCCTGGCCCTGCGCTGGTTCTTCCAGGCCGGGGCGGGCGGTGAGGAAGGCCAGACGCGCGACGGCCTGCGCGAGGCCGTGCGCGCACTGTTCGCGGCCGAGGATCCGGCCCAGCCGCTCTCGGACGACGAGGCGCTCGCGCGCCTGCGCGAGCGCGGCTTCGAACTCGCGCGGCGCACGCTCGCGAAATACCGCGCCGAGCTCGGCATCCAGAGCTCGTACCGCCGCCGGCGCCACTGATACGGAACCAGGCATTCTTCTCCCCGATTCGCCGCGCGGTCGCGGAGGCTGCCTGGGCGGGGCGCGAATCGTGATACGGAACCAGGCATTCTTCTCCCCGATTCGCTGCGCGGTCGCGGGGGCTGCCTGGGCGGGGCGCGAATCGGGTAGAAGAATGCCTGGTTCCGTATGCGCAACGTCCGCATCCTGGTCGCCTACGACGGCTCGAAGTTCTTCGGCTGGCAGCGCCAGGACGGCTTCGATTCCGTGCAGCAGCGCATCGAGGAGGCGCTGCACGCGCTCGCGGGCGAACGCGTCGATCGTGCAGGGCTCCGGGCGCACCGACACCGGCGTGCACGCCCTGGGCCAGGTGGCGCACTTCCACGTCGAGACGCGCCTGGACGACGATCGCCTGCGGCACGCGCTCAACGGCAACCTGCCCGAATCGATCCGCATCCGCCGCGCCGAGACCTGCCGGCCCGACTTCCACGCGCGCTTCGACGCGATCGGCAAGCGCTACCTCTACCTGATCGCCACCAGCCGCTTCCAGCCGCCCTTCGCGCGCGAACTCGTGCACTGGACCCACGAGCCGCTCGACCTCGAGGCCATGCGCGCGGCGGCGCGCCTCCTGCAAGGCCGGCACGACTTCCGCGCCTTCGGCAACACGGGCTCGCCGCGCAAGACGACCGTGCGCACGCTGCGCGCGCTGCGCATCCTCGCGCACCAGCGCGGCTTCGCGGTCCTGGCCGAGGCCGACGGCTTCCTCTACAACATGGTGCGTACGCTGGTCGGGACGCTGCTCGACGTCGGGCGCGGGCGCTTCCCGCCCGAGCAGGTGCGCGCGGCGCTCGAGAGCGGCCAGCGCTCGCTGGCCGGGCCCACGCTGCCTGCCTGCGGACTCTATCTCCTGCGCGTACGCTACCCCGAGAACGTCTTTCAGGGCTCCGACCGCGGCCCGCGGGGAGTGCCGGGCCTGTTCCAGATTTGAGCGCGCCGCGGACGAAGACGGAAGCGCCCGGCGAGGCCCTTGACCGGATCGGCACTCGGATCCAACCTACGTCCACGGGCGTGTCCATGGCAGCCACTCGCGGAGGAACTCCATGCAGAAGCAGGTCTCCATCCTTCACCACGATTACCCCGGCCACGTGCGCGGCGAGGTCGACCAGCGCCTCGACCACCTGCTGAAGTACCACGAGCGCATCGTCTCCTCGCGCGCCTTGCTCGAGCGCCACAACGAGGAGCACCGCGTGGAGATCGTCTGCAACGTCGGACACGGCGCCGTGCTGGTCGCCGACGCGCGCAAGAACGTCTTCTCGGCCGCCCTGGAAGAGGCTTTCGACCGCATGCACGCCCTGCTGGTGCGGCACCGCGAGAAGCACATGGACCAGCGCCGGCGCACGCGCGAATCCTGAACGGCGGATGTGGCCCTGGTCGCGCGCCTACTGTCCGCTCGACCCGAGCGCCAAGACGTGGGTCGAGGGGCGACTGGACTGGCTGCGCGTGCAATTCGGCGACGAGCTGTTCCTGAAGCGCCCGTTGATCCTGCCCACGCTCGAGTACTTTCCCGAGCTGGGTGATCGTGCGCAGGCGAATCTCGAGAACCTCTTCCGGCGCGTGTGCGAGTACATGCAGCTCGAGCGCGGCCGGTTCGAGCTCGAAGTCGTGTCCAAGGCGAGTTTCATCGGTCTGGTGGACGAGGCCGGGCACGGGGTGGGCGAGGAGATCGCCCACTACCAGCAGCTGCCGGAAGGCGAGGTCGTGCGCGTGCGCGAGCGGGCGATCGGTGGCCCGTTCCAGATGATCGCGGTGCTGGCCCACGAGCTCGCGCACGCACGCCTGCTGGGCGAGAAGCGCCTCGACCGGCGCACGCTCGACAACGAGCTCACGACCGACCTGACGGCGGTGTACCACGGCTTCGGGGTCTTCCTCGCCCGGCGCCCGCAGACCTGGATCGGCGGACTGGGGCGCTGGCCGGGCACGCAGCGCAGCATGCCCAAGTACATGAACGCCTACATGTACGCCTGGGCACTTGCGCACCAGGCCTGGCAGCGCGGAGAGGAGCCGGACTGGTTCGCACTCCTGCCCTCCGGGGTGCGTGCTCCGGCGCGCGCAGGCTTGCGCTACCTGCAGCGCACGGGGGACAGCGCGCACCGCACCGAGGAGTGGCAGCCCTGGATCGACTTGCACGACGCGCTCTGTGGACCCTGCGGTTCATGAGCACGATTTGCTAGGCTGGCCTGCGGCAGCCCAGACACCCGCACCGCGCACCATGAACTTCTGGAAGTCCTTCAAGCCCAAGAGCTGCAGCGTCCGTCTCCAGGCCGTCTCGAAGGAGGAGGCCCTCTCCGAGGTGGTCGAGAACCTGATCACCGGCGAGGCGCTGCCCGCCAACCTCAAGAACGACGCGCTCGCGGCGCTGCTCGCGCGCGAGAAGCTGGGCTCGACCGGCGTCGGAATGGGCGTCGCGATCCCGCACGTCAAGCTCAAGGGTCTCGAGCGCGCAGCCTGCAGCCTCTCGGTGCATTCGGGCGGCCTGGAATGGCACGCGCTCGACGGCGGACAGGTGCACATCCTCTGCACGGTGCTGCGGCCCGAGAAGCCGGGCGAGAACCACGACCCCGAGCGGCACCTGGAGATGATGCAGTGGATCGCGCGCCTGGCACGCGAACCTGACTTCCGGCGCTTTGCGCTGAAGGTCAAGACCAAGACCGAGCTGGTCGACCTCCTGCGGGAGATGTCGGCGGTCTGAGAGGCCGCTGGGCCGGGCTCACGAGCGTGCCGGAAGCCGAGCGCAGCGTCCGCCTCTGCAACCCGACGGGGCTGCACGCCCGGCCCTGCCATGCGATCGCCAGCACGGCCCAGTCCTACCAGAGCGACCTGCGCGTCTCATGCGAGGGACGGGAGGTCAATGGGAAGAGCATTCTCGATCTGATGACCCTCTGCGCCCCCTGCGACGCCGTGCTCGCCTTCCGGGCGCGCGGGGCGGACGCGGAGGCACTCGTTTCCGCACTCGCGGCCCTCGTCGAGGGGGGTTTCGGAGAACAGCTCTAAACCCGGAAGGCGGTTCACGCCGATCGCTGTCCGCGGCCACCGAGGTCCGCCCCGCTCGTGGGGGGGCCCCGCGCATCCGGCCGCGTACCCAAACAGCAGGACAGGCGTGTTCCGCAAATCCAAGAGTATCGTGGGGCTCGATGTGGGCAGCACCGTCGTCAAGGCGGTGGAGCTCACCCTCGACGGCTCCGAACCGGTGGTGACGGGCTTCGCCCGCGTGGAGATCCCGCCCGGCGGGAGCCAGGCGGAAGCGGTCGCGACCGCCTTCAAGGAAGGCAAGTTCCGCACCAAGCAGGTGGTGACCTCGGTCTCCGGTCAGGACGTGGTCGTGCGCTACGTCCCGATGATGAAGATGACCGACGCCGAGGTGAAGCAGGCCATCCGTTTCGAGACGGACAAGTACCTGCCCTTCGACCTGTCCGAGGTGCAGCTCGACAGCCAGCCGCTGAAGCGCGCGCCGGCGGGCAACGCCGAGGGCGACGGCAAGCAGGGCGAGCAGATGACCGTGCTGCTGGCGGCCTGCAAGACCAAGGCCGTGCAGGAGAAGGTCGGCCTGGTGACCGCGCAGGGCCTCTCGCCGATCGCGGTCGACATCGACCTGTTCGCGCTCTCCAACGCCTGGAACCTGTGCGGCCTGCCGCTCGACGAGGCCGCCGACGGCGAACAGCACGCGATCGCGCTGGTGGACATCGGCGCGGCGCGCACCTCGATCAACGTGCTGGTCAACGGCGAGACCTGCTTCAGCCGCGAGATCAACATCGGCGGCGGCGACATGACGCAGGCCGTGGCGCGCCGCCTGGGCGTCGAGGGCTACGAAGCCGAGGCGATCAAGCGCTCGAGCGAGAACCACGAGCTCGAAGTCAATTCGGCCATCGCGCCGGTGCTCGAGGACCTGGTCGGCGAGCTCTCGCTCTCGCTCGACTACGTCGAGCACCACGAGGGCGTGCACGTCGAGCAGGTGCTGCTCTCGGGCGGCGGGGTGCTCGCGCCGGGCGCCGTGCAGTACATCGAGCAGGCCACGGGGCGCAGCGCGCGCACCTGGAATCCCCTCGAGGGCCTGCGCGTCGATTCGGCCCGGGTCGACGTCGAGGAGTTGGAAGCCTGGTCGTCCACGCTGGTGGTCGCGCTGGGCCTTGCTTCGAGGGTGCGTGCAGCATGAGCATGATCCGCATCAACCTGCTTCCGGAGGAGTACCGGAAGTCCTCGCGCACGCCGATCAAGCTGATGGCGGCGATCGCCGGACTGGTCGCGATCAACGGGGGCCTGATGGCCTGGCTGGGCTACGTCCACTTCAACGTGGAGAAGCTGGTCGACGGCGAGAAGAGCACCGTGCAGAGCGAGATGAGCGGCCTCAAGCCGCAGCTCGACTACTTCGCCTCGCTGGACAGCGAGTCCAAGCAGTACAAGAGCCGCGAGCAGACGCTGTCCTCGATCACCAAGAGCCGCATCTGCTGGACCAAGAAGCTCGACGAGCTGATCGACGTCTGCAGCCGCGGCGGCGACGGCGAGCGGCACCTGGTCTGGTTCGACGACCTGCAGGTCGTGCAGAACCTCGACCCCAAGGCCAAGGTCCCGGGCACGGTCTCGGGCACGGGCCACTCGGGCTCGGAGAAGTTCGCCCAGGTGGCGAACTTCCTCGAAGACCTCGAAGCATCGACCTTCATCTCCGACTTCGAGCCGCCCGCCGCGCCCGAAGGCACGCAGACGCTGGTCGACGAGGCGCTCATCCCGCCGGTCGCGTGGGCCTTCCCGCTCAAGCTCAAGATGAAGTCGCGTGAGGACGTCTCGGCCAAGAACGCGCCCGCCAAGGGCGGCAAGGCGCCCGCCAAGGGCGGTCGCGGAGCCAAGGCCGACGCGACCCAGCAGCCGGCGCCGGCCGGGAAGGATGCACCCAAGTGAACGCAAAGCAGACCTGGATCCTGGTCCTCGGCGGCGGCGTGCTGCTGGGCGGCGCGCTGGGCACGCTGATCTGGACCAAGTACCGCTCGATCGACGCCGACCGGGCCGAGATCGCCACGCTGCGCAGCACCATCGAGAGCTCGCGCAAGCAGATCGAAGGCACGCCCGCGCTGGAGCGCGAGGTGATCGTGCTGCGCGAGCTGAACGAGGTGATGAAGGGCGTGCTGCCCGACACCGAGGACGTCAACAACCTCGTGCGCACCCTGCAGCGCTTCTCCGAGGACAGCCACGTCAAGATCTCGGGCCTCAAGAAGAAGCCCGACGACACCAAGAACAAGTCCGACTTCGACAAGGTCGGCTACACGCTCTCGCTCGAAGGCGACGCTTTCCAGCTGCTCGACTTCCTCAACATGATCGAGAGCCACAAGCGCTTCATGCGCGTGCCGACCTTCCGCATCCAGGCGGCGCAGCGCTCGCAGATGGAGAAGGAGGGCGTGATCGCCCACCGCATCCAGATGGACGTCGAGACCTTCGTCTACGAGCCCAAGAAGGACCAGAAGACGGTCAAGATCGACGGCTACGACCGCAAGCGCGACCTCTTGCTGGGCGAGATCCAGCGCCGGCGCCAGGACCTGGCCCTGAGCCCCTTCAGCTACCGCGGCCAGCGCGGACGGCGCGACCCGTGGATCGACCCGCGCGTGCCGGCGCAGACCGACACGACGGGCGGCGGCATGCCGGTGCAGGAGCAGATGGACACGGTCCAGAAGCTGGCCGAGCGCACCCAGGCGATCACGGCCCAGTGGGCCGAGATCCAGAAGGCCGAGAACGTCATCGAGCAGATGCTCAAGCGCTCCGAGTTCGACGGCAAGCTGGCCGCGGTCGAGGAGGAGCTGCGCCGGCTCGAGACCGAGAAGACGATCAGCTACGTTCCGTCCCAGCGGCGCCTGCAGAGCGAGGTCTCCGAGCCGCTCGAGAAGCTGCGCAAGGACATGAACGACGGTCGGCCGGTCGCCGGTCCGACCGAGAACCAGTTGCGCGAGATCAAGAGCACCATGAGCCGCCAGACGGAGCGCGGCGACTACAAGCAGGTGCTCGAGGCATACAAGTCGGTCGAGAAGGACCTGGCCCTGGCCGAGTCCGACCCGCTGCGCAAGAAGCTGGTGACCGACATCAAGGAAATCGAGGCGGAGGCCCGCACCGTGTTGGACTTCGACAAGATCGCACTGCGCTTCGACGGCCGGGCCTATGTCAACGGCCAGGCCATCGCCGTGATCAACGGCAAGATCGTCGGTGTGGGAGACCTGCTCGACAAAGAGCTGCTCGTCCACTCCATCAACCGCGACGAAATCGAGTTCCTCTTCCGGGGAATGGTGTTCGCGCGCCGCTTCTAGCCGAGATGGACCAGGATCCCGGCTCCGGCCGGATGGGAGTAAGTTCGTGAAGAAGAGAATCAGTGTTCTGGCGGTGGCCCTCGTGCTGCCGCTCTTCGGTGGCGCCGTGCAGGCGCAGGTGCCGAGCGTGGACGCGCGTGTCACGCTCAACATCGCCGACAAGTCCCTGGAGGAGATCGTCAAGTCGCTGCGCGACCGGTCGGGCTCCAACATCGTCATCATCGACGCCGTCGACAAGCCCAAGATCTCGACCGCCAAGGTCTCGATCGAGGTCTTCGACGTCGGCTGGCGCGACGCGCTGGAGCTGGTGGCCGAGAAGGTCGGCTGCGTGGTCGAGGACCGGCCGGGCGGCGTGCTGGCCGTGACCAAGCCGCCCGAAGTCACGATCGAGTTCCAGGACCAGGACGTGCGCAAGGTGATCGAGACGATCGCCGCCGTCAGCGGTGCCTCGATCACGCTGGGCAAGGAAGTGAGCGGGAACATCACCGTGCGCTTCAAGGACGTGCCCTGGCGCGTGGCGCTGGACGTCACCGCCAAGACGCTGGGCTTCGTGGTGGTCGAGGAGAAGCGCGGCGTGCTGCGCATCGTCTCGCCCGACACGCTCAAGGACCAGCTGGACACGCACACCTACCAGCTGCGCTACCTGCGCCCGCAGAGCGTCTACAAGCCGCTGATCAAGTCCGAGTTCCTGCAGCCGCTGGCGCAGCAGCAGCAGAGCACGCAGGGCAAGGGCGGCGGGATCGACTACACCAAGACCTTCACGGTCCTGCAGTCGCTCGAGAAGGCGCTCAGCGCGCAGGGCAAGCTGGACTACGTGGACATCACCAACGTGATCATCGTGCGCGACACCGCCCAGGTGCACGCCACGATCAAGGACATGCTCGCGCGCCTGGACGTCGAGCCGGCGCAGGTCTTCAGCGACGTCAAGTTCGTCTCGACCACGAACACCGACCTCTTGAACCTGGGCGTCGACTACGGCGACGCCGGCCCGCAGGTCACGCTGAGTGGCGGCTCGATCCCGGTCACCTTCCCCTTCAACGCGGGCAAGGGCGGCTTCGAGGACGCGCTGATCGCCAACTCGACCGGCTACGGCCCGTTCGTGGATCCGACGCTCAACGCCGGCAACACGTCGATCCCCGACACGGTCTTCGGCGCGCTGTCCTTCACGGAAGTGACGGCCACGCTGCGCCTCTTGCAGCGCGACACCAAGAGCGAGGTCATCCAGGCGCCCAAGATCTTCACGCTCGACGGCAACGCGGGCACGATCTTCGTCGGCGAGACGATCCGCTACGCCGAGGCCAAGTCCGAGCAGGGCCAGGCCGGCGGCCTGCAGCTCTCGGTCGCCGAGGCCAGCGGTTCGCCGGTCGAGGTCGGCTTCCAGCTGCTCGTGCGCCCGAACGTCATCCCGGGCACCGAGAAGATGGTCATGGAAGTGATTCCGAAGGAGACCAGCCTCTCGGGCACGGGCGTCTCGTCCTTCGCGCCGGCCGGCTTCGACGTGTTCACCGTCGGCGCGGGCGGCAGCGCGGGCTCGATCGCCCTGCCGCGCACGCGCAGCTCGACGATCGTCACCTCGATGATCATCGAGAGCGGCCACACGGTGATGATCGGCGGCCTCTCGACCGAGGCCGACACGCAGACGAACAGCAAGGTGCCGCTCCTCGGCGACATCCCGATCATCGGCGAGCTGTTCAAGCACCGCAGCAAGAACCGCGAGCGTCGCAGCCTGCTGGTCTTCCTCACGCCCACGATCGTGCGCTCGAGCGAAGACAGCCAGCGGGTGCTGGAGCAGGAGCTCACGCGCCGCCGCGGCGCGCTGCACAAGGAGCTCGAAGACCTCTACGGCACCCATGCGGCCGCTCCCAAGGAGCCCGCGGCGGGCGCGCAGAACTGACCCCTCTCTGATCCTGATCCTCCGGGGAGCCCCGTCCAGGCGGGGCTCCCCGCCTTGTTTCCCGGAGGCACCGGGCGGTCCCGCCGGCGGCACGCCCGAAAAGTCCTGCTTTGTGCTTCGGGTCCCGGGCGCCGATAGGCCATCCTGGGCACACTGCTCTCGGTTCGGCGTGGCCTCTGGCCCGCTTATCCGGAGCAGCCCCGTTCGAACACGTGGATCCCCTTGGGGTTCACGATCGCTCTCGAGGATCGGGCACGAGTGTGCTCGCCTCATCCAAGACAACCGTGTCGCGCGCCGCAGCCCGCCCGGGAACTCCCCGCCGCCTGCCTGTGCGCTGCGACTGAACCCAGGTCCCGCGCGCCACGGGTGCAGCGAGACAGAGCCCTTTGACATGACAGCAGATCAGCCTTCGGACCCCACGGAGGGTCCGATCCCCGGTACTTCGCGACTTTCTTTTTCAGCCTTCCCCGACCGTCAGAGCGCCCTGCCCGCCGAAATCGGCTGGCAACCGCGCCGCGGTCCGCCGCAGCGCGAAGCGCACGATTCGAGCGCCATGCGCAGCGGCGGTGAAGGCGAGCCCGATTCCTCGGGCGACGACACGGCCGCACCGTCCGCTCCCGAACTGGGCGCCCTCGATCCCGCATCCGGCGACCGTCCGCGCCGCAGGCGCGGTTCGCGCGGAGGTCGTCGCCGCCGTCGCGGCGCAGGCGAAGGACCGCCGCCGGCTCCCGCAGCCGAGAGCCAGCCCGAGCTGCCGCTGGAGGAAGCTCAGCCGGCTGCGCTCGACGCGCCGCCCGACGACGAGCCGACGAATGGCGCTCCGGCCCTCGAGCCCGGTCCCCGGCGCCGGCGCCGACGCGGTGGACGCGGTCGCGGCCGTGGCGGACGCGCTCCGTTCCCCGAGGATCGGACTGCGGACGTGACGCCGGCAGCGGCGCCGAGTTCCGCCTTGCCGCGCGAGATCGGCATCGACCTGATCCCCGGCGAGGACGCCGACGACGACGGTGCGCTGCAAGATGGCGCTCTCGCGGCGCCGCCGCACGCACAGCCCGCGCGCTTCGCCTCCGAGGGCGAGCCGGCGGGCGCGGGCTTCGAGCCCAAGAAGCGCCGCCGGCGCGGCTCGCGCGGCGGACGCAATCGCAAACGCCCCGGCCCCCTCGGCCCGCGCCCGCAGGAGGGCCGTCCCGCCGGAGCCGCGCCGGTGTTCGTCGAGTCGATCCCGGGCGAGGAGGACGACCTCGAAGGCCTGCCGGCACTGCAGCCGGCCGAGCCGTCGACCGCTGTCGAGACCGAGGACCTGTCCGGTCCGGGCGGACGCGACGCGAGCGGACGACGCCGTCGCCGCGGACGCCGCCGCCGCGGCGAGGCCGGCAGCGCCGAGGAGAGCGAACTCGAGCTCGACCTGCCGCGCGCGCCCGCCGTGCTGCGCAACCAGCAGATCCTGGTCAACGCCACCGACCCCGAGGAGAAGCGCGTCGCGGTCGTCGAGGACGGCCAGATCGTCGACTTCCAGATGACCGTGCGCACCGAGACCTCGGTGGTCAACGACATCTACCGCGGCCGCGTGGTGAACCTCGAGCCGGCGATCGGCGCCGCCTTCGTCGACTTCGGCGAAGGCCGCAACGGCTTCCTGCACACCTCGGACGTGCTCTCGGTCTACGGCGACCCGAACTGGAACCTCGAGCGCCTGCTGACGACGCGCATCGACCCGCAGGAGTGGGACTCGAACTCGAGCCAGCCCAAGGTGGGCGAGGAGCTCGAGAGCGGCGAGCGACGCCGCCGAGGGCCGAGGAGAAGCCGCGCCGCAAGGAACGCGAGCGGCGGCCGCGAGGGCCGGCGCTTCCGCGCGCGCCCGCGCCTGCCGATCACCGACCTGCTCAAGAAGGGCCAGATGGTCTGCGTGCAGGTCACCAAGGACGCGATCGGCGACAAGGGCCCGACGCTCACGACCTACATCTCGATCCCCGGCCGCTACCTGGTGCTGATGCCTTCGATGTCGCGCACCGGCGTGTCGCGCAAGATCGAGGACGAGAAGGAGCGCCGGCGCCTGAAGCGCATCCTCGAGCAGATGGAGGTGCCGCAGGGCATGGGCGTGATCGTGCGCACCGCGGGCATCGGCCGCTCCAAGGCCGACCTGAAGCGCGACCTCGACTACCTGATGGGCGTCTGGGAAACCTTCGGCAAGCGCCTGCGCTCGGGCCACGGCCCGGCGCCGCTGTACCAGGAGTCGGACATCGCGATCCGCACCGTGCGCGACCTCTTCGACGCTCGCAGACCGAGGCGGTCATCGTCGACGACGTCGAGGTGCACCGCCAGATCGTCGAGTTCGCGCACAAGCTGATGCCCGAGGACGAGTCGCGCGTGCAGCTGCACACCGGCCCCAAGCCGCTGTTCCACAGCTACGGCGTCGAGCCCGATTTCGAGCGCATCTTCTCGCGCCGCATCGAGCTGCCCTCGGGCGGCTCGATCGTCTTCGACCAGGCCGAGGCGCTCGTCGCGATCGACGTCAACTCCGGGCGCACGCGCACCGACAGCTTCGACTTCGAGCAGATCGCGCTCAAGACGAACCTCGAGGCGGCGCCCGAGATCGCGCGCCAGATCCGCCTGCGCGACCTGGGCGGCATCATCGTCGCGGACTTCATCGACATGATGCAAGCCGGGCAACATGCGCCAGGTCGAGCGCAGCTTCACGCGAGGCGCTGGCGCAGGACCGCGCGCGCTTCAAGATCGGCCGCATCTCGCAGTTCGGCCTGCTCGAGCTCACGCGCCAGCGCCTGGGCCCGGGCATCGACAAGAAGGTCTTCCACACCTGCTCGCGCTGCCGCGGGACGGGCCACGATCCGCACCGTCGAGTCGCGCGCCGCGGCGATCCTGCGGCGCCTGGGCTCGGCGCTGACGCTCAAGGGCTACTCGACCGTCGAGGTGCGCGCGCACCCCGAGGTGCTCGACTACGTCAAGAGCCAGTGCCTGGACTACCTGCGCGCGCTGGAGTACCGCTGCGAGCGCCAGATCCGCCTGATCGAGGCGCCCGAGCAGGTCGAGGACTCGGTCCTGCGCTACCTGCGCGCCGACGGCCGCGAGGTGCGCCCCGGCGGACGGCGCAAGCGCTAGGAAGGATCATCCTTCCGATACGGAACACGGCATTCTTCTCCCCGATTCGTCAGCCCCGCGGGTGCGCTGAATTCGCGAAGACCGCTCTCCGGCCGCAACCTTTGCAGCCGGCGAGCGTCATGTGGACAGAGAGGACTCCTGTCCAATGCCGCGCATCCCTCGCTTCGACTGCGCCGACTGCTGGCATCACGTGATGAACCGCGGCATCGCGCGCCGCACGCTTTTCGAGAATGTACTCGACATGCGGACGTTCCTCTCGCGGCTTGCGCTGCGTGTCCGAGCCGGCCAGCTCGAACTGCACGCATTCTGCATCCTGACGACGCACTACCATCTCCTGATTCGTAGCCCGACGGGCGAACTCTCCGCTGCCATGTGCGAACTCCACCGTGAGTACTCGCGCTGGTTCAATCGCACGCGGCGACGAGATGGCCCGCTCTTTCGGGGGAGGTTCGTGTCGAAGCCGGTGGACACGGTCGAGTACCGCGAACAGGTCGTCCGCTACATCGACTTCAACCCGGTCTCGGCCGGGTTGGTCGCGTCACCGAGCCTCTACCCCCATGGAAGCGCGAGGGCTTACGCAGGCCTTCGCGGGCCCATCTGGCTGCGTCGCTCGTGGATCGAAGAGACCGTCGCTCGTCGTTGTCGCGTCGGGAACTACAACCCAGACGACTACGCAAGAGTGTTCGGCGAGCCGCTCTCCCCCGGCCTTCAGTCGCTTCTCGAGAAGCGACTCGCTTTGCGGCGAGCGTCGGACGACCCGTTGGCGCACTTGATCGGGGCTGCGCACGGGCAGGTTCTCGATTGGATGCGGTACAAGGCCGATCTTGCGGACGGGATGCCGATCGGAATGCCCGTATGCGACCCGGACACGGTCCTGCTGGTGATCGCAAGGGGCCGCCAGGAGTTGGGCGAGTGGGGCGTTCAGGTGGGGCGCAAGCGATCGGACGGATGGTCTTTGCTCGCGGCAGGCCTGCTTCGTGGGTTGTGCGGACTCGCGTGGGACGAGATCGGTACCCGGATGGGGGCAAGCTCGAATGGAGCCTGGCGAATGGCCCATCGGCACAGGCAGATGGTCGCAGGCGATCCGGAATTCGCTGAGCGGACCGCGAGACTGGCGCAGGAAGCTCTGGAGCGCTGCCACCGCGGGGATCGGTCTGGATCGAATCGGTGAGAAGAATGCCGTGTTCCGTATTGGAAGGATCTTCCTTCCGTTCCGAATCGCGCGTCGCGGCCAAGAAGCCGCGGCTCCGAGGCGTTCGTCGGGCATGACGCAACCGCTCCAGATCCGCAAGCCCTGTCCGAAGCTCTGGGATGACCTGCAAGGTGACGAACGCCGGCGCTACTGCTCGGAGTGCGCGCTGCACGTGCACAACTCCGCGGCGCTGACGCAGCGCGAGGCCGAGACGCTGCTGCGCGAGGCCGAGGGGCGCGTGTGCATGCGCGTCGAGTACGACCCGAGCTGCGCGCCGGTTTTTCGCGGCACGCGCGCCGCACGCCTGGCGCGCTGGGCGCTCTCGGCCGGAGCGGCGCTGCTGGCGGCCTGCCAGGGCGGCCCGAGCGGGAACGCGGTCGAGCCCCAGCCCGTCCAGCCGCCTTCGCGCATGGGCAAGGTGGTCGCGCGGCAGGAGCTGGGGGACGTGGCGGTACCGCAGCCCAAGCCCGTCGAGACGCTCGGGGAAGCGGTTGCCCCGACCCCGCCTGCGGGGAAGCCGAAGTAGGAGCCCCTTCCCAGGCCCCCGGGCCTGCCGCTACACTCTTCGCCCCTCGTCCCGGCCAACCGGCTGGGCCGAGCCCCCGGGCCGCCTTCGGGCCGGCCCCCCGCGGGAGGGATTCCACCGCGGCAACCCACGGAGACGAAGCGTGTACGCCATCATCAACGATCGAGGCAACCAGGCGACCGTCCGCGAGGGCGACGTCCTGCGACTCGACCTGCAAGGCTCCTACGAGCCCGGCCAGAAGATCACCTTCAGCGAGGTGCTGCTGGTCGGCAACGAGGGTTCGGTCAAGATCGGCAAGCCGACCGTCGCGGGCGCGAGTGTGAATGCCGAGGTGCTCGGGCTCGAGAAGGGTCCCAAGCTGATCGCCTTCCGCTTCAAGCGCCGCAAGAACGTGCGCGTCAAGCGCGGCCACCGCCAGAAGTACACCGAAGTCAAGATCACCAAGATCAACGGCTGAGCCGCAGGAGCGCACAGACATGGCACACAAGAAGGGGCAAGGTTCCACCCGCAACGGACGCGACTCGAACCCGCAGTTCCGCGGCGTCAAGCGCTACGGCGGCGAGAAGGTCAGCGCCGGCACGATCCTGGTCCGCCAGTGCGGCACGGTGCTGCACGCGGGCCGCAACGTCGGCACCGGCTCGGACTGGACGCTCTACGCGCGCGTCACCGGCACGGTGCGCTACCAGCCCAACGGCAAGGTGCACGTCGACGCAGCCCCGCAGGGCTGAGCGATCCGCGCCGGTCCGCGCGCTCCCGCCCGCCGTGCCCACGCGCGCGCCCAGGCGGGAGCCTGCATTTCCAGTCCTGAACGAGGTCCGCGATGTTCCGTGACGAAGCCGAGATCGAAGTCATCGCCGGAGACGGCGGCGACGGGCGTGTCTCGATGCGGCGCGAGAAGTTCGTGCCTTTCGGCGGACCCGACGGCGGCGACGGCGGCCAGGGCGGCAGCGTGATCCTGCGCGCGGACGCGAACCTCAATTCGCTGCTGCCGATCGGCCGGCGCTTCCGCTACCAGGCCCAGAACGGCGGCAGCGGCATGGGTTCCAACAAGGCCGGCTCGAGCGCCGAGGACCTGGTCCTGCCCGTGCCCGTGGGCACGCAGATCTTCGACCGCGAGCGCGGCAATCTGCTGCGCGACCTCAAGCGCCACGGCGCCGAGGTCGTGATCGCGCAGGGCGGCCGCGGCGGCCAGGGCAACGCGCACTTCGCCAGCGCCACGCGCCAGACGCCGCGCCACGCGACCAAGGGCCGGCCCGGCGAGCGCCGCCGGCTGCGCCTGGAGCTCAAGCTCTTCGCCGAGGTCGGCCTGGTCGGACTGCCCAACGCGGGCAAATCGACGCTGCTCGCGACCGTCACGGCCGCGACGCCCAAAATCGCCGACTACCCCTTCACTACCCTCGCGCCGCAGGTCGGCATCGCGCAGGTCTCCGAGTCACAGACGCTGGTGATCGCGGACCTGCCGGGCCTGATCGAGGGCGCGAGCGAGGGCGTCGGCCTGGGCCACCGCTTCCTGAAGCACGTCGAGCGCTGCCAGGCGATCCTGCAGCTGGTGGACGTCTCGGAGTCGGCCGAGCTCGCGCCGGCCGAGGCCTTCCGCGTGATCGACGGCGAGGTGCGCGCCTTCTCGGAACTGCTGGCCGGCAAGCAGCGCATCGTCGCGGCCAGCAAGTGCGAGAGCGCCGAGGACGAGGCGCGCGCGGCCGAGCTCGAGCGCACGATCGGACAGAAGGTCTGGCGCGTCTCGGCCGTGCAGCACAAGGGCCTGCAGGAGATCCTGCGCGAGTGCCACACGCGCGTGCACGCGGCCGATCTCCTACCGCCCAGTGCGCAGCGGACCCCGGAACTAGGTCGTACGCGCGCCGAATCCTGAGCGCGATCCGCGCGCGCGCCCGCGCGGGAGTCGAGACTGTCTGGCCACCCCTTCCGGAACCCGGAACCAAGCCATGCAGACCCAACTCCGCCCGACCGAGATCCTCTCCCAGGAGCACCGCGTCATCGAACGCGTGCTCGATTGCCTCGACGTCCTGGCGCAGCGCGCGCTGAAGTCGAACGAGCTCGACACGCGCTCGGCCGCCGAGGCGCTCGAGTTCCTGGCCACCTTCGCCGACGCCTGCCACCACATGAAGGAGGAGAACGCCCTCTTCAAGCGCATGGAGCAGCGCGGCATCCCGAGCGCCGTCGGCCCCGTGGCCGTGATGCTGCACGAGCACGAGCTCGGCCGCTCGAAGATCCGCGCCATGCGCGCGGCGCTGGCGCGCTGCCAGAAGGGCGAGCAGGCCGGCCGCGAGTTCGCCGAGCCGGCGCTGGAGTACGTGGAGCTCCTGCACGAGCACATCGGCAAGGAAGACCACGTGCTCTTCCCGCTGGCCGAAGCCTGCTTCGCCGAGGCCGACCGCCAGGCCGTGCTGCAGGCCTTCGAGAAGGCCGAGACGGTCGAACTGGGCGCGGGCACGCACCAGAAGATGCTTGCGCTCGCGGACGGCCTGATGGAGCGCCTGGGCGTGTCGAAGGAAGCGCGCCCGGTGTCCGTCTCGCCGCACGGCTGCGCGCACGGCGGCTGCGGGCAGCACTGATCCGAAACCCGACAATACGGTGCCAGATGGGATGAGAAGGCCGGCCTCCGCGCGAGGTCGCGAAGCGCCTCAGTGGTTACAAGGGGAGGTGTGACCCAACCCAAACCACGAAGGAGGCCGACCATGAAGCACTCTACCCTGAAGCCCGCATCCGTCACCACGAACCTGCTGTCGCTGGACCTTGGCGACCGCGACTCCCGCTACTTCGTCATCGACGAAAGCGGGGGCACGGTCGGTGAGGGATCCGTTCGGACGACACGCGAGGCGCTGCAGGCGCTCTTCGCGCGATTCGCGCCGCGCGAGGTGGCGCTCGAAGTCGGCGGTCACTCGCCGTGGGTGAGTCGCCTGGCGGAATCGCAGGGCATCCGCGCGACGGTCGCGAATGCTCGAAAGCTCTCGCTGATCACGCGCAACGAGCGCAAGAACGACCGCACCGACGCGGAGCTGCTCGCTCGCCTGGCGCGTGCGGATCGCAAGCTGCTCTCTCCGGTGCGCCACCGCTCCGAGCAGAGCCAGAGGGACCTGGCGATGCTGCGCGCACGCTCTGAGCTGGTCGCGACGCGCACCGCGCTGATCAACCACGTGCGCGGGCAGGTGAAGTCGAGCGGTGCGCGGCTGAAGTCGTGCTCGTCGGAGTGCTTCCACAAGCGCGTGATCGCAGAGCTTCCCGCGGAACTCCAGCCCGCGCTGGTGCCGATGGTGCAGACCATCGAGCACGTGACGGCGACGATCAAGAGCATGGACGAACAGATCGCGACGATCGCGGCGGAGCGCTACCCGCGGAGCGCGCTGCTGCAGCAGGTGGGCGGCGTGGGCCCGCTGGTCGCGCTGAATTTCATGCTGACGATCGACGATCCTGCGCGGATGAGGAGCTCGCGCCAAGTCGGACCCTTCCTCGGGCTGACCCCGCGCACTCGCGAGTCGGGCGATTCGAACCCGCAGCTACGCATCACGAAGGCCGGCGATCGCGAGACGCGACGGCTGCTCGTGATCGCGGCAAACTACATCCTCGGGTGCTTCGGGCCGGACTGCGACCTGCAACGCTTCGGGCTGAAGATCGCCGAGCGCGGCGGGAAGAACGCGCGCAAGCGAGCCAAGGTCGCCGTCGCACGCAAGCTGGCGGTGCTGCTGCACCACCTGTGGAAGACGGGCGAGGCGTACGACCCCTTCCGCAACGCCAAACGACGCGGCGAGGCGGTGCCCGCGTCCGCCTGAAACTGCCCTCGCCCTCGCTCTCGAACAACGCGAAGACACGTCGGACACCATCCCGACACCGCCCGGTCCGGGTGACTGCGAAAATTGGACGGAGCCTCGAGCTCGAGTGCCAGATGGCAGCACCTGACCGGACGGACCCCCTCATGCACCGCGCCCAAGAACGGGCGCCTCGACGAGTGCGAATGGAAGTCTGCGGAACGGGATGGCTACCCTCGAGCGTCTTCAACGACCGCGCCGGTCACGACCGGCAACAATCCGAACGATCACCCTTGACTGCTGAGGGCCTTCTCATGGAAGTCCAATTCTTGGCGGGTTTCGTCAACGCGCGAGGAAGCGCTCGGTGATCTCGATCACCAGCGCTTCCGCCGCATCGGCATCGGGCTCGGGAGGCAGCGTGCTGCGCTCGATCGCCTGCCGCAGCCGCTGCTTGCGTTCCGCAACCGCGGCCTGCAGCTCGGCGTAGTTCAGCTTCCCCGCGCGCACGCCGCGCAGCCACTCCGCATCCGGGCGCTGCACCAAGAGGACGTGCTGTTCGAGCAACTCGATGCCTATCGCTAGCAGCCGCAGCAGGTGCAGCGCGTGCTTGGTGTCGTAGCCGAAGCGCTTCTCCAGCTCGGCCCGCGCCGGATTGCGCTCGGCGCGCCAGGTGCGGTAGTGGTTCCAGTGCTTGAGCGCGGCATCGAAGGCCCTTTGCGCATCGACGTGGGGGAAGCGCGCGCGTCCCTCGATCAGCGTCGCGCCGAAGCTCGTCGGATCCGGCGCACCGCTCGGCGGCTCCGCGATCCAGCGGCGGTGGCGCTCGAGGCGCGTTTCCTGCTCCTCCGCGTAGCCCAGGAAGCGCTCGCCCGCCCGGCGCGAGAGGAACAGTGCGCGCTGCGAGCGCAGGCGCTCGCCAAGCTCGTCGCAATGCAGCGTGCAGTCCTCCGGCGTCCAGAGCGTCTCGAGGATGTTCGGGTTGCCGGCCAGCGCCAGGCGCGCGAACTTCGCCAGCGCGTAGACGACGTGGTCACCGCCGGGGCTTTCCCATTGTTCGAATTGCGAGAGCCCGAAAAGATGGCGCCTGTCGGGGATGCAGACTCCGCGCGAGTCCTCGTCGCTCTCCGGCGTCTCGAGGCCGTGTGCGCGCGAGCCAGCCCGCACGCGCAGGATCAGGTTGGTTTCCCAGAAGTCAGCCACGGCCGAGTTCCAGGCGCGCGCGGGCGACGAACTCATCGAGGGCGTCGAGGCTCTGCACCTCGTCTGGCAAGTGCGAGCGGGCGTGGGCATCGTTCAAGCGCTGCTCGAGTGCGTCGAGGGCCGGGCGCGCGGCCTCGGCCTCGCCTTCGGCGAGCTGGCCCTGCTCCGCGCCCGCGCGCTTGCGGGCGATCAGCGGCTCGACTGCGGCGACACCGTGCGCCTCGGCCAGCGTGCCCAGATGAGCCTCGATGCGGCCGCTCTCGAGCACGTGCACCCCGGTCAGGTACACGCGGTAGCAGTAGAGCAGGCGCTTGACCGTCGGCTCCCGGCCCTCGAGCAGCGCACGCTGGTTGTGCGCGAAGCCCAGGTAGTGGTGCACCAGCTGCCGGGTGATGCAGCCCGCTCCGATCGCGCGCAGCTCCTCGAGCCAGGGCCCGCCGTGCACCACCAGCGGCGAGTACAGCTGCTCCAGCACGTAGCCGTTGCGGCGCGTCATCAGCCGCGCGAACTTGCGCACGTCGTGCGCGACCCAGTCGAGCTCCTGGCCGTCGCGAACGCACTGCAGCTCGAACGTCTCGTCCAGCGCGCGCAAGCCGACCGCCGCGCGCAGCGGGGCCACGAAGGCTCCGCGCAGGTCCCAGTCGCTGTCGGGGGACTCGAAGCCGTAGAGGTGCGCGCCGCTGACGGTGGCGAAGAGCGGAGGTGGCCCTTCGGCGAGCAGGCTGCGCAGCCAGGAGAGGCGAGCGGCGTCGAGCATCCGCGGCATCCTAGCAGTCGAAGGGGATCGCCTCGCGGAGCTGCGGTTCATTGAGCGTGCCTGATCGGGTTGACGCGCAGCACTCCCCTGCTAGTCTGGAATCATGGCGAGCTCCGAGCCGATTGCGACGCCACCCCGCAGTTCCCGGATCGAGCGGACGACGAGGATCGCGTTCAGGAGCCTCTCGTCGACCTTTCTGGCGGCGGGAACCTTCGCTGCGTTCGCCTGGCTGCTCGGATTCTGGTCGCTCGTCATGCGCGCCCGGATCAGCAGCGGTGCGTGGCCGGAGCCGCGCAGCACGGTGATGTCTGCCTGGCCGCCTGTATCGGTGGATCCGGATGCATTCACCTGCCACACCCATGTCGTCTGGGTCGAGTTGATGTTGATGTACTACGCAGTTCCGTTCGCGCTGCTCGTAGTGCTCGCGAGCGTGCCGCTCAGGAGCATGCGTCAGGATCGCCGCCTCGTTGGCGCCTTCAGCGTGTCGACTTCGCTGGCTGCGGTGACCGTGTTCCTCGATCCAGGGGGCTTCTTCCTTTGGTTCCTCGACTAGCCGACCCGGGCCGCGCAACGGCGAGGCGGAAACCCGCAAAGAACTGGACTGGCACCGTATTGTCGGGATTCGTCAGCGTTGCGCGAGCGCGCGCCAGCACTCCGCCACGCCGTCCTCGAGCCGGATCGTCTGCTTCCAGCCCAGCGACTCGAGCTTGGTCACGTCCGGCACGCGGCGCGCGACGGAGCCGGGCGAGTGCGGCTGGCGGTCGATGCGCGGGTGGTGACCGCTGAGCTCGAAGCACAGCTGCGCCAGCTCGTCGATGCGCGTCTCGCGGCTCGAGCCGACGTTGTAGATGCCGCCGCGCGCGTCCTTGACCTGCTCGTGCAGCACGAGCAGCGCACGCGCGCAGTCGCTGACGTGCAGGAAGGAGCGCGTCTGCTCGGCGCCGTAGAGCGCGAAGGGATCCGACTTGCGCTGGCAGCGCGCGAGGATCTCGGGCACGGCGTGCGTCGGGGGCATGCGCGGGCCGTAGACGTTGTGCAGGCGCACCACGATGGGCACGAAGGCCGACTCGCGCGCGGCGGAGAAGACCAGCGACTCGCCCGCGATCTTGCTCGCCGCGTAGGACCAGCGCGGCTCCTGCACGTCGGAGATCGTGAGCGGCACGTCCTCGCCGGTCGGGACCGGCAGCGTGCCCGCGTCGACGCCCGCGGCGTAGTTCTCGCTCGAGGAGCTGAAGACCAGCGAGCCGGGCGCGCGCTCGATGCAGGCGTCGAGGACGTTGAGCGTGCTGCGCAGGTTGACGTCGAGCGTCTCGTAGGGGTGCGCGCGCACGTACGCCACGCCCACGATCGCGGCCAGGTGGAAGACCGACTCCCAGCGTTCGCCGCGCACGGCCGAGGACTCGCGCGCGAGGTCCTGCGCGACGATCTCGAGCCGGCCGGGATACTGCGCCGCGAGCGCGTCGAGGTCGGCGCGGCCGGCCTTCTTGAAGCGGTCGATCGAGCGTACGGCCCGGCCGCGCTCGAGCAGCTGGCGCACGAGCTCGAAGCCCACCAGGCCGGCCGCGCCGGTGACGAGGAAGCGTCCGCTCATGTCTTTCTCGGCGGCCTGGGGATGTCGCCGCGGCCGTAGACGCGCACGCGCACGCCGCGCCGCACCAGCTCGCCGTAGCAGGCGTCGCCGAGCAGGTTCCAGGGATCGATCAGCAGCGCCGGCGGCGTCGCGAGCTCGCGCAAGAGGCCGGGCAGGAGCTCCTTCCAGTGCGCATCGGGCAGGCACACGACCAGCGCGTCGGCGCCCGCGAGCGCGACGCGCGGATCGGCGCAGAAGAGCGCTGCGGGGACCTCGTCCCAGGCGCTGAGCAGCGGATCGCAGGCGCGCACGCGGCCGCCGCGCTCGAGCAGGCCGCGCGCGAGCACCGCGCTGGGGGAGCTGCGCGTGTCGGCGACTCCCGCGCGGTAGGTCAGGCCGAAGAGTGCGCTCGTGCGCTGTTCCAGGCGGTTCTGGAACTGCTCCAGGATCCAGTCGCGCGCGCGCAGCGGCATGCGCTCGTTCACCAGCAGCGCCTGGCGCGAGAAGGGCAGCTCGGCCTCGAGCTCGAGCAGCTCCTCGGCGCCCCAGGCCGCCAAGAGCGCGTCCTTGGTCAGGCAGTAGCCGCCCACGCCCAGGCCGGGCAGCATCATGTTGTCGTGCGTGCCGCGGCGCACGCGGATCGAGTGCACCACGTCGACGAGGTCCACGCCGGCCGACTCCGCTAGGCGCGTCCACTCGTCGATGAAGGCGATGTTGGTCGCGCGGTAGGCGTTCTCGAGCAGCTTGGCGAGTTCGGCCGCGCGCAGCGTCTTGTGGCGCCAGAGCGGGAAGCGCTCGACGTCCACGTACTTCGAGAGGAAGGCCCGGGCGCGCTCGGCCGAGCGCGCGTCCACGCCGGCGTAGGAGCGCCAGTAGCGGTTGACCGAGTCGAGGTAGCCCGGGCCGGGCATCACGCGCTCGTAGCAGTAGGCGTAGAGCGGCGGGTCCTGCATCAGGTTGCGGCCCGCCAGCGCCGCACCTTCGCACAGCGCCGGGTAGAGCACGCGGTCGGAAAGGCCCAGCGGCAGCGTGCTCTCGATGCACACGAGCGCGCCGCTGTGCAGGTGCTGGCCGATCTCGCGCAGCGCCGCGGCGTAGGCCTGGTGCGGCACGGCGAGCTCGTCGGCGCGGCCGACCGGGCGCACGAGGTCGAGGTCGATGCAGGCGACGACCACGTCGGCGCAGGCCACCTGCGCCAGCTCGACGCAGCCGTCGAGGTTGCGCGTCTCGCGGCCCGCGCGCCCCAGCGCGGCGGCGAGCTCCGGATCGGCGGCGAAGACCGGCGCCTCTCCGTGCGCGAGCGCCGCGGCCTTGGCGCGCCCGGCCTCGTCGTCGCGCTCGATGCCCAGCACGTGGAACAGCGCCCGGCCGTCGGCGCCGCGCGCGCGCGCGAGGTTGGCGGCGACAGCCGTGCCCACGAAGCCCAGGCCGATCACGGCCACGACCTCCTGGCCGCGTGCGCGAGCCGCGCCGGCTCGCTCTCGCACTGCGTTGCTGGCGCTCATGCCGGTCCGATCCACAAGAGGTACAACGCGGGGTGGACCTTCGACAAGGGCCGAGTCGCGGCCGCGGCGTTCGGCTAGGAGGCGAGCCGGCTGCGCAGCGTGTAGCTGATCTTGAACCAGGCCACCTTGACCCCGTCCCAGATCGTCACGCCCGGCAGCGCCTTGGGCACGTGGATCGGGACCTCGACGATGCGCAACCCGCGCAGCAGCGCGGCCAGCATGATCTCGCTCTCGATCTCGTAGCCGTTCGAGTGCAGCTGCAGCTGCGCCAGCGCCTCGGCGTGGAAGGCGCGATAGCCGGTCTCGGTGTCGGAGAGCCAGCGCCAGGTGAGCAGGAAGCTCAGGCTGCGCAGCACGTGGTTCCCAAGGCGGTTGACCAGGCTCGTGCGCAGCGTGCCGAGGAAGCGCGAGCCCGAGACGAGGTCCGCGCGGCCCTCGATCAGCGGCTGCAGGAGCTTGGGGATCTCCTCGGGCAGGTGCTGCCCGTCGGAGTCGAGGATCACGACGTAGGTCGGATGGAGCGCCAGCGCGGCGCGGATGCCCTTGCGCAGCGCGAAGCCCTTGCCGCGCACGGATTCGGGCGCGGGCACCAGCGCCCCGGCCTCGCGTGCGCGCTGCGCCGTGGCGTCGTGCGATCCGTCGGCGACCACGATCACGCGGTCCACGATGTGGCAGGTGCGCTGCACGATCCCGCCGATCGACGACTCGAGGTCGTAGGCCGGCAGGAGCGCGACGGTCAGGGCGGCCTTGGGATCGCTCATCGGGGAACTGCGCGGGGGGACCCGACGCAGCATCGTCGCAGGATCGACCGCGCCGTGCCAGCAGCTGAAGACTCGCCCCTCAGTTGTTTCCGATGAGGCGCAAGCTGCCGACCCGGGCAGGTTCGCGGAGCGCCGCGGCGAGCCGCGCGGCGCGTTCGCCGGCCTTCTTTTCCAGGAGCTCGCGCAGGCGCGGGACGGACAGGCCCGTGCGCAGCTCCAGCGCCAGCAGGTTGAGCGCGTACTGGCCCTCGATCCAGGTCGCGACGGGATTGCCCGCCAGCTGCGCGCGCTGGGCAGCGAAGTCCGGTGCCGCACCGAGCTGCATGCGGCAACCCGCGAGCGCGGTCTCCCAGCTCTTGGGGCTGTCCATGTGCGCCAGGCGCTCGCGCACGTCCTCGAGCAGCGCGTGCACCTCGTCCGCCCGCGCGCGCTCGAAGCCGCCGACGGAGAGCAGCAGCGCGCGGCCCAGGCCGGGCAGGAGCGCGAGTTCGGCCTGCGCCTGCCCGGGTTGCAGCAAGCCTGCCCCCGACTGCGCCAGCAGCATCCACGCACGCTGCTCGAGCACCCAGGCGGCCGCGAGGTCCTCGGGCTGCTTGTCGGGCAGCACGATCCACACGAGTTCGTGCTCGGCCGGCAGGTCCCAGTGCGACGAGTACGACTTGCACTCGGCCTTGGACTGCAGCGCAGGCTCGGCTGCGGGGGCGCGCAGACAGGCTGCGTATTCCCGCTGCACGAGCTCGAGCACCTCGGCCGCCTTGGCCGGACCCGCGGCGACGATGCGCGCGCCCGGCCCGAGGCGTGCGAGCTCCTCGGCGCGCAGGCCGAGCGCCTGCACCCTTGCCGCGAGCGGGTCGCCGTGCACGGCCGCGCGCTCGAGTCCGCCCGCCACGACCTGGCTCCAGGCGGCGAGCGCCCATTTGTGCGTGAAGCCGCCGCGCGCGGTGTTCGCTTCCTCCTCGCCGATGCGCCGCTGCTCGCGCGCGAGCACCTCGTCGCCGAGCGTCCGCAGCGCCAGCCAGCGCGCCGGCCGCGCCAGTGCGTCGCGCCAGCGCTCGGCGGGCGCGAGCACTTCGAGGCGCAGCGACCCGCCTCCCGTCTCGCCGTTGATGCGCAGTCCGTCGACGGAGAGGCCGTCCGGCTCGCTGCCGCGGATCAGGAAGTGCTCGAGCAGGTGGGACTCCTGCGCCGCTCCCGGGCGGTCGTCGAGCAGCCCGTGGGGGAGCGAAACGAAGACCGACTCGCCGGGCGCACCGGGCGCCTCGAGGACCAGCAGCTCGGCCCCGCCCGGAAGCGGATGCCGCACGAAAGGATCGCCCAGACCCAGGGCCAGGAGCAGCGGAAACGGGTTCATGGGGCTTCCAGCGCAGTCTCAGGCCCGAATCGCCGCAGGCGCAGGGAAAAAGTCGGACAGCTCCCCTCAAGCGAAGATGTCAGGCGGGACGATCACCTGAGGCCGGGCCACCCCCCGCTCCACACTTGCTCCCCCTTCGTCCGAATCACGAGCCCGAGCCGAGTCGTCCGGATCACGACAACGAGGCCAGCTTCCAGGATGTCGCGCGCGACCTCGTGGACAAGAGCGCTCCGCGCTCGCCGGCGCCCGTGATCCCGGCACCGCCCTCCGGCCCACCGCCGGCCGCCATCCCGCCGCTCTCGGGTACCAACATCTCGCCGCGCCACCAGCTCGAAGCCTGGCTGGCGACGATGATCAAGCAGGGCGCCAGCGACCTGATCCTGCGCGCCAACGGACGTCCGAGCGTGCGCGTCGACGGCAAGGTGGGCTTCCTGCCCGGCCGCGTCCCGCCGCCCGGCGCGCTGCTCGAGGTGCTCAAGGGCATCCTGGGCAGCGAGCGCATCGAGCACTGGAAGGAGCACGGCTCGGCCGACGCCGCGCTGTACTTCGACGGCCTGGGCCGCTTCCGCCTCAACGCCTACAAGCAGATGGGCGAGCCGGCCGTGGTCATGCGCCGCATCGGCGAGCAGGCGCCCAACCTCGACGCGCTCGGGCTGCCGGCCGAGCACTTGAAGAAGCTCTCGCTGCGCAAGCGCGGCCTGGTGCTCGTGACTGGCATCGCCGGCTCGGGCAAGTCGACCACGCTGGCGGGCCTGATCCAGTACATGAACGAGAACGTCGAGCGCCACGTCGTGACGCTCGAGGACCCGATCGAGCTGCTCTTCAAGGAGCAGCTGTGCGTGATCAGCCAGCGCGAGGTCGGCATCGACCTGAAAAGCTTCCACGACGGCCTGCGGCACTCGCTGCGCCAGAGCCCGGACGTGATCCTGATCGGCGAAATGCGCGATGCCGAGACCGTGACGGCCGCGCTGGACGCGACCGAGACGGGTCACCTCGTCATGTCCACGCTGCACACGGTCAACGCCACGCAGACCATCGAGCGCATCCTCTCGTTCTACAGGTCGGAGATGCACGACCAGGTGCGCCAGCGCCTGGCGGACAACCTGGCCGGCGTGCTCAGCCAGCGCCTCCTGCCGCGCGCGGGGGCCAAGGGCATGGTGCCGGCCTTCGAGCTGATGCTCTCCACTCCGCACGTGCGCGACCTGATCGCCGAGGGCAAGTCGGGCGAGATCTCGCGCGTGATCGAGCAGGGGACGGAACGCGGCCTGATCTCGTTCAACATGTCGCTGCGGCGCCTGGTGACCGAGCGCAAGGTCGAGCTCAACGACGCCCTGGCGGCTTCCGACCGCCCCGAGGAGCTGGTCCTGGCCCTGCGCGGCATCACCGGCAGCAGCCCGCGCCAGGACAATTCGCAGCTGCCGCCCAGCCCGTCGAACGGCCCCAACCAGGGCCCCGACGGACTGCGCCTGGCCCGCCGGGAATAGGCCCGGCCCTCGGTCGTCCGCACGCCACACGTTGGCGCCCGCGGGAGGGACTGGCTTAGGATGGCCCTCCCCGTGCCGGGCGCGCGGGTGCATCCATGAACATCGGGCAGATCAAGATCATCTCCTGGACGGGCGCCGGGCTCCTGACCGTCGGGCTCTCCTACTACGTCTGGGACTACGTCGCGCACATGACGGCGCGCAACCAGCTGCCGGACCCCAAGCTGGTCAAACAGGTGCTCGAGGACGTCGAGCCGATCAAGGTCAAGGCCGAGGAGGTCGTGCCCTACGGCGACATCAAGCGCCTGTTCCACACCACCTGCTCGGAGTGCAAGACGAACCCGAACTGCCGGCACCTCAACTGGACGGGCAAGGAGAAGGAGAAGCCGGTCGTGGACCTCGGTCAGCCGAAGGAGCCGCCCAAGCTCAAGGTCGACGAGTTGATCAGCGTGCAGATGATCAAGGCCGACATGTCGGACCGGAAGAGCTCGAGCATCTTCTTCAAGTACAAGAACAAGGCCTCCAACGTGGGCCTCAAGAACGACGGCCCGGCCGGCGGCTTCCTGCTCAAGGAAGGCGAGCACCTTGGCGCACCCTACGACAAGATCCGCCTGGACGAGATCACCGGCAACGGCGCGCTGTTCGCCTTCGAGGGCGAGGAGCGCGAGCGCGAGCTGCTCTCGCCCAGTACTTTCGAGGTCGTCGGCCCCGTGCTGGTCGGTCCCGAGGGCCCGATCCTGCCCAAGCCGGGCAGCTTGATCCCGGTCGTCAAGGAAGCCCCCTTCTCACTCGAGCACACGTCGAAGATCGGGCCGAACACCTACAAGATCGGCACCAAGGACGCGGAGGCCTGGGAGGCGAACTACCAGGAAGAGCTCTCGCGCAACGTGCAGACCAAGCGCCACCAGGACTCGCGCACCGGCAAGTACGACGGGATCGAGATCACGACCGTCGCGGCCGGCTCGCTCGCCGCGTCGCACGGCGCGCAGGAAGGCGACGTGATCAAGAGCATCAACGGCCAGTCCGTCACGAGCATGTCGGAAGCCGTACAGTACGTGAAGACGCACTCGAGCCAGACGACCACCTGGGAAGTGGTCGTCGAGAGCAAGGGCGTCACGCGCACGGTGATCTACCACTCGCCCTCGAAGTGAGCGGGCGCGCTGCGCGCCGGCCCGGCCTGCGATGAGCGCACCCTTCCTGACCCTGGACCTGGGCAACAGCTGCTGCAAGCTGCGCGGATGGCAGACCGAGTCCGGCAGTCCGCCGCAGCTGCTGCTCTGGGCCGACATACCCGCCGATCGCGAGCTGGCCGGGCGCGCGGAGAGCTGGCTGGGAACGGCGGGCGAGATCGCAGGCGCGGCGCTCTGCGCGGTCGGTCCGCCCGAACTCGAGAGTGCGCTCGCGCGGCTCCTCGAGGAGCGTTTCCGTGCGCACTTCCTTGCTTGGCCTGACCCGGGCCTCTCGATCGAGTGCCGCGAGCCCGAGCGTGTCGGTCGCGATCGTCTGTTTGCCGCGCGCGCGGCCCGGGAGCTCGTGCGCGAGTCTTGCCTGGTGCTCGATGCGGGGTCCGCACTGACCGTGGACGCACTGCTCGTCGAGGCGGACGGGCGCGCACGCTTCCTCGGCGGCGCCATCGCGCCCGGTCCGGCGCTGCTCGCGCGCGCGCTCGCGTCCGGCACGGCGCGTCTGCCGGAAGTCCAGCCCTTTCCGAATCCGCGCGCAGTCGGTCGCGACACGCGCGAGGCGCTCGAGTCGGGCGTGGCGCTGGGCTTCGCCGGCGCGGCGCGCGAGCTGGTGCAGCGTATCGGCGCCGAGGCCGGGCTCGTGGCCACGCCGCTGGTCCTGACCGGCGGCGCGCGCGCGTTCCTGGAGCAGCCGCGGCTGTTCGGCGAGCGCAGCCTGCACGTCGAGCCCGACCTCGTGCACCTTGGACTGCTGGCTGCGGCCGGTCTGCTCGGATGAAGGCCTGGTTGTGCGTGCGCGAACTCTCCGCGTCCGGCCGCGGCGCAGTCAGCGTCCTCTCGCTCGCAGGTCCAGGTGCCGCGCCGCTGCTCGAGCGACTGTGCGGCAGGGCGCCCCCTGCGCCGGGACGGCTGGCGCTGGTGCACATGCGCGAGGGCGGCCTCGAGCTCGACGAGTCCCTGCTGGCGACGCTCGCAGAGGGGCACTTCGAACTGCAGGTGCACGGCAGCCCGCCGCTCGTGCGGCGGCTGCTCGCGCTCGGGGACACTCCGCAGCCGCCTGCGCGCAGCTTCGAAGCTCACGCCTGCGAGCAGCTCGCACAGGCGCGCTGTGAGGCGGCCGCGCGCATGCTGCTCGACCAGGCCGAGGGCGCCTTGCGGCGCGAGCTCGCGCCGCTGGAGGGCGCGAGCGCCGAGCGGCGCATGCAGGCGCTGCGCGCGCTGGCCGAGCGCGCGCGCGTGGCGCGCTGGCTGCTCGAGCCCGCACGCGTCGTGATCGCCGGGCCGGCCAACGCCGGCAAGTCGACGCTCTTCAACGTGCTGCTCGGCGAGGGGCGCGCGCTGGTTCACGAGCAGCCCGGGACCACGCGCGATGCGCTGCGCGAGCCGGCGCTGCTGGGCGCGTATCCGGTCTGGCTGCATGACACCGCGGGCGAGCGGCCGCACGCCGCCGGCATCGAGGCCGAGGGCCAGCGCCGCGCACGAGCACTCGTGCACTCCGCCGACCTCGTGCTCTGGCTCGATCCCGCGGGCGGCACGAGCGCGCTGCGCGGCCGCCGACTGCGCAGCCGCGCGGCGCGCGCGGAACTCGCGGCGCCGGACACGCTCGCGGCGCTCGAGGAGCCCGAGCACGCCCGGGCGCGCGTGGCCGAGATCTTCCGCGCAGAATTCGGCCTGCCCGAGCAGCCCTGGAGTGCGGGTGCCGGCGTGCCCTTCGAACCCGCGCTCGCCGCGCGCCTCGCCGAACTCGATCCCGCGCTGGCGGGGGAGGCCTGGAAGCGCGCGCTGGCCGAGGCGCTCGGGGTCGAGGACACGGGCGCGAATTGCCTCTTCGGCCCGGATGCCCTATCCTGGCCGGCACAGGCCACATGAGCGGCGTGCGCCACCTCGTCTCGATCGACGATCTCTCGCTGGCCGAGATGCTCGGGCTGTTCGAGGCGACCAAGGAGCTGGCGAAGGACCTGCGCGCCTCCTCGCACCTGTGCCGCGGGATGATTTCCGCGAGCCTGTTCTTCGAGGCCTCCACGCGCACGCGCCTGTCGTTCGAGTCGGCCATGCTGCGCCTGGGCGGGGGCGTCATCACCGCGGCCGACATGCGCATGCTCTCGTCCTCGAAGGGCGAGTCGCTGGCCGACACGATCCGCGTCGTCGCCGGCGCCTACGCCGACGTGATCGTGCTGCGCCACCAGAGCGAGGGCGCCGCGCGCCTGGCTTCGCAGTACTCGCCCGTGCCGGTGATCAACGCCGGCGACGGCAGCCATGAGCACCCGACCCAGACGCTCTGCGACCTCTACAACCTGTGGATCGAGCGCGGCCACATCGAGGGCCTGGATGTCGTGCTCTCCGGCGACCTGCGCTACAGCCGCACGATCCACTCCTTCGCCTATGCCTTGGCGCGCTTCGGGGCCAACGTGATCTGCGTGCCGCAGCCGGGCTTCGAGATGCCCGACTACGTGCTGCAGCGCCTGCGCGAGGAGTTCGGCGTCGAGCCGCGGCGCGCGGACGTCACGCGCCTGGGCGACCTGGCCGCGCGCTCGGACGCGACCTACCTGACGCCGCAGAAGCCGCACCAGCTCTCGCTCTTCATCGATCCGCGCGGCAAGGACGTCGAGCGCGTCGACGCGCTCTACATGACGCGTCCGCAGACCGAGCGCCACCCCGACGGGGGACGCGGCCTGGAGAACTACGTGCAGCTGGGCAAGCGCCAGCTCTCGGCCGAGCCGCTGCGCGACGCGGTCGTGATGCACCCCTTGCCGCGGCGCGACGAGATCTCGGCCGACCTCGACAGCGATCCGCGCAGCATCTACTTCAAGCAGGCCGCGCGCGGCGTGCCGATCCGCATGGCGATCCTGGCCTACCTGCTCGGCGCCCTGCCGCTGGGGGCCGAGACCCCGCTGCCCGAGCCGCGCTACCACAGCGTGCAGCTGGTCGGGAACCTGTGCACCAACGCGACCTGCATCTCGCGCAGCGAGGCGCGCCACGTCTCGCCGATCTTCAAGCTGGCTTCGCGCCAGCCGTTGCGCGCGAACTGCGGCTACTGCTCGCACGAGCTCGCCTTCGCGCTGGTCGGCTGCACCACGACGCGCCACTACCACGAGAAGGACTCGGCCGAGGTGCGCAAGATCCGGCCCGACCACCTGGTGTTCTTCCAGGACCCGGCCCAGGCCGAGGCGGCGGGCTTCGGCCCCGCCATCCGGCCAAGCGTCCCGCTCTAGGCCGCCGGAATCGATTGCCGTGCGCTTCCGCACGAGAGCGGGCGCGTCCGGGCGTCCGGAGCGTCGATCGCACCTGGCAGCAGATGCGCCAAAAGGCCCTAAACCACGGGAGCGCAATGTATTGCGCCGCACAGGGAGGGCCTGAAGGGCAGCGGCACAGCGTTTGTTTCACTTGGGCTCAGCCGTGCAGGACTGCCCGCGATGGCGCCGCCTGTACGCCGAGCTTGACCGATGCCCGAGCGCGAGAAATCATGGAAGCGAGCGAAGCCTCGACCGCCGGCGGGTGGTAGTGCGTTTCCTGCCGCCGCGTCCTGCGGCGGACTGCTTCGTTTCCACGCTTTGGGCCCCGACGCTCGATCGACACGCCCGCCCTACGACCGCACTCATCCATGAACGCCAAGCCCTCCGAAGCCTCGCCGCGCCGGCCCAGCCGCCTGGCTCAGTTCACGATCGCCTCCGCCCCCGCCCTCTTCATCGGCCTGCTCGGCGCAGGGTGCAGCAGCGGCCACCCCACACCCGTCACCTCGGGCGCCCAGGCGGGCACGATCCTGGCGCACCCCGATACCTCGATCGGCTCGAACACCTTCGTGGTCGACCCCAACGGCGGTGGCCAACTGGACGGGCTGCAGATCACGCAACTCGCCTGGGGCCGGCTGGCGAACGTGCGCGACCTGCACGGCGACCTGCAGAACACCGACATGGTCATCGGTGAAGACATCCGCTCCGACGGCATCGACTTCGACTTGATCGTCAACCCGATCACCGAGGAGACCACGGTCAAGATCCTGCACATTGCCGACACGCCGGCCTACGTGCAGGCCTTCGAGCGGCTGGAGCTGGGCCTCACATCCGCGATCGACAAGAGCCTCGATCCGAGCGAACTGCCGCCCTTCACGCTGGTGCCGCGCAACGCCGCCCTGCTGGTCCAGTTCAACGACCTGCTCGACAGCACGACGATCCACCAGGTCAACCTGCGCATGGTCGTGGGCTACCCGGCCGCGTCGCCCTTCGACTACCGCCTGGTCATGGACCGCAACCACGGCGATCTCTTCGACGCGGACGGCGACGGCGTGCAGGAGTTCCACACCACGCGCGTGATCATCGACACGACGGTCTCCTCGGTCGAGGCCAGCACGACCAATCCGCCGCTGCCGATCAACAACCTGGGGCTGCCCGGCAGCATCAACCAGTCGCAGGCGAACACGGGCCTGCGCATCCCGACGGTGCGCGACTCCGCGGTCGGGCAGACGACGATCCTGACCAACCTGGCCGGCAAGGGCCTCAGCTTCGGGAACAACGGCTCCAACGACGCCAGCGTCAGCACGCACGACATCGTGCGCGCGCTGCGCTCGGGCGGGGGGGCCGCGGGCGCGGCCACCGATCCCAACAACGGCTTCCTGGTCGACCAGATCGCACCCAGCATCGTGGGCATCCAGGCCGTCTCGATCTCGACGCCCACGGGCGTCCCGGACGACTACGTGACCACGGTCGACTACGCGCTCAACTTCTGCGCGGTGAAGCCCAAGATTGGCGACGTGATCCAGCAGCCGCCCGGCGTGTTCGCCGAGGTCACGCAGGCGAACAACAATCCTTCCGGCGGAACGGTCACCGAAGTGCACTTCCGCGTGGTCTCGCCGCTGAACGGCACGCTCAGCGCGGGCCCGGCGCAGTTCTACACGCTCTGGGATCCGGTCGAGAACTTCGGCAAGCAGGCCTGCTTCGTGCAGTACTCGCCCGTGCCCGCGAGCTCGACCCCCGGCCAGGGCGTCTCCAGCGATGCGCACGTGCGGGTCCGCTTCAGCGAACCGATGGACCCCACGACGCTGACGGCCTTCGACAACATGCCCGTGCTGCGCGTCGACCCCGCGAACGGACCGCCCACGGCACGCGACTTCGTGATCGGCGACGTCCTGGCCTCCGCGGACCTCAAGGAGTTCACCTTCCAGCCGGTGCTCAACTTCAAGCACACGCTGGGCAGCAGCGCCGACACCTACTGGATCAATCTCGCCTCCGGCGCGAGCGGCCCGGTGGACCTCTCGGGCAACCCGATCACCTCGGCCCTGCCGGCCGTGCTGTTCACCATCGACCCCAACGACGCGACGGAGCAGAACGGTGGCCTGGTGTTCCGCTTCAGCACGCTCGACGAGCTCAACAACGACGGCAAGCCCGAGTGGCGCGGCCAGGTGGCTCCGGACCTGAACAACGGCCGCATGGGCCCGCGTCCGGTCGGACGCCTGCGCGCGACCTGCGACCGCACCGTCCCCGTGCCCGGCCAGATGCTGCAGTTCACCGCGGGCCTGCAGACGCCGCTCTCGAGCCTGGGCAGCAAGCTCCAGACGCTCTGGCGCTACTGCGACGTGGGCTTCGCGTTGCTCGACGAGAGCACCTACAACGTGGACGTCGAGCATCTCTACTGGGCTCCGGCCGGCGGCAACGTGGTGGGCGACACCTACGACAAGTTCGAGATCCGGCTCTCGCACACCAAGTACCTGCCGGACGAGTCGCTCGACCCCAACGTCCTGCCCTACTACCCGCTCTCGGGCCT
Organism: uncultured Planctomycetota bacterium; assembly: GCA_963829015.1. Lineage (GTDB taxonomy): Bacteria > Planctomycetota > UBA1135 > UBA1135 > JADJLZ01. The sequence continues at coordinate 631,790 of CAWHGR010000007.1, forward strand.
GACCTCGGTCTTCACCGACAACCTGCTCAACACCGCAGAGGACCCGCAGCGCATCGTGCACCCGGCCTTGCGCGGCTACGTGGTGAACCCGGCCGACAAGAAGCCCGCCTCCACGAACGCCGAGCAGATCATGCCCTTCCCGCTCAACCAGGGCGTCCCGGTCTCGCAGTACAACTACTACACCTGGCGCGACACGGCGATCCTGTCCAAGGGCGGAGCCTTCACCGGCGGCGGCCTCGGCGCACCGGGCGCGGAGCTGCGCATCGTCTGCACGATCGTCTACGGCGGCACCAACGGCTGCATGAGCTGCCCCTACGGCAATTCCAGCTCCACGAATCCGCCGCCCTCGCTCGCGCTCCCGCTGCTGATGGAGTACCGCTGCTATCCGGACAGCGGCGCGCTCGGTCTGAACGCCCTGGACGTGAACTTCGCCATCAACTCCTCGGCCCAGCCGAACTTCCGCGCCTACTCCACCGGCGGCACCAACACCGCCGGCAACCAGGTCTCGGTCAATCCGGACACCGAGGCGGTCGCGCACGGCGGCTTCAACCCGACCTCGACGCCTCCGGGCGCGACGACGCTGTCGCTGGACAACACCGTCTACCTGGGCGAGATGGACCTCGTCCTGCGCATCAGCCGCATGGACTCGATCTGGCTGGACACGCTGATGCTCACCCCGACCTACCTCCCGCCGGTCGTCGAACCGCGCGACGCGGACCAGCCGCTCGGGACGAGCCTGCAGCTGCACTACCGCGGTGCGACGGCGATCACTCTGGGGCAGAACATCGCCACCGACGCGACGTTCATCGACCCCTACGGCAACGCGACCTTCTGCCCGCAGACTCCGCCGCTGCCCTGCCCGACCGCGCTGTGCACGACCAACGGCGTACCGACGTTCTTCGGGAACCCGCCCTTCGCCGGCTGGCGCTCGAGCATCACGGATCTCAACGCCGGTCTGCACAACGCCAAGCTCTTCCAAGTCCGCGTGACCTTCGTCTCCAACACGGACACCAATCTCTCCCCGACCGTGTCCGCCCTCGGCTTCGCCTTCCGGCAGTGAGCCCGCACCCCTTCGCCCCCCCTTCGACAGCCATGAAGCAGCAGCACATCGTCAGCTCCGCGACCGCATCCGCGCTCACCTCCCTCGGACTGCTCCTCGCCGCCTGCAGCGGCAGCGGCGGGGGGGGCAACTCGGGTTCCGCGAGTTCCTTCGCGATCGACTCGGTCTCGGTCCTCGCCGGCAGCACCTGGCAGATCAACCGCGAGATCGTGGTGCGCTTCAGCGGCGACGTCGACTTCTCGTCGGTCAACCTGAACACCATCCAGGTGGGACAGGTGGGCGGGGCGCCCGCGGCGGGCGAGTTCCGGCAGGCCATGCTGGGGGACGGAGTCACGGCCGACCTGCGGCGCATCATCTTCGCCCCGCGCTGCCCGACCCTGGCCGACTATTCGGATGCGGGCCTGGTCCCGGGAGGCATCGCCTACCGGCTCAACATCGTCGGCGGCTCCGGCTTCACGGTGAAGTCGATGAACGGCCAGAACCTGCCGCTCGGCCTGACGGTCAACTTCAGCACGCCGAACTCGCCGGATGCCTCGGTGCTGTTCGTCGACACGGTGCCCGGTCCGCCGGCCGCGGTGATCCGCAGTTCCACGGACGAGCTCGATGCCAGCTACCTCGAGATCGGCGGCAGCAGCGTGGTCGCCGACCGCCAGTACTTCCGCTACCCGGTGACGGTCGACGCAGAGCTCGGCGCGCAGATCGAGAATCCCGCCTTCGAGGCGCCGCTCAACCTGTACAGCGACCTGAGCTCGCAGATCTCGGCCGTGATCGTCGTCAACCAGGCGATCGACCCCTCCAGCGCGAACGTCAGCACCAGCAACATCCGCATGGAGTACCAGGAAGGCGCGAACTGGATCCCGATCGCGCACACGGTCTCGCTGATGGCGAACTGCACGCAGACCGGCGCGCTCGTGCGCGTGACTCCGACGGGGATCCTGCCCCAATCGCGCCTGGTGCGCATCGTCTTCGCCTCCGGCCTGCGCGACGTGGTCGGCGACGGCAACCTCGTGGACATCGTGGTCGGCTCGTTCCAGATCGCCACCAGTGCGGGCCAGGGCGTCGACGAATACCGCGAGGAGTTCAGCAACACCAGCGGCGCGGACCTGACCTCGCAGGCGACCAATCCGGCCGCGCCGCGCGCGGAATGGGGTCCCGGCGTGCTCGCGCCGAACTTCGACTTCGCGGGCACGGGCGGGCCGCCGGACGGCCAGTTCGACTACGAAATCGGCAGCTCCATCGTCGGCGCGCCGACCGAGAACCCGATCCTCGACACGACCTTCACGCTGATCACCGACACCACCGGCTCACGCCAGGAAGCCGTCGTCAACGGCGTCATCGACGTGCGCAACTTCACGATCAACGAGGGCTCCTCGCTGACGGTGCTCGGTCCCAACACGCTCAAGATCTACGCCTCCGGCAACGTGCGCATCTCCGGCCTGCTGCTGCTGCGCGGCGCGAACAACCACGGCGTCTCGACGCTCGGCACGGCCTGCCAGCCCGAGGCCGGCGCCACGGGCCAGGTCGGCGGCGGCAAGGGCGGCACGGCGAGCTACCTGACGACGCAGTCGACCCCCAAGGGCGAGGACGGCTACGGTCCGTTCAACCAGCCCGGCCTGGGCGGCGGCGGCGGCCACACTGCCTACAGGGCGGGAGCGCCCGAGCCGCTTTACATCGGGCAGAGCCGTCGCCCCGGCGGCGGCGGTGGCGGCAAGCTCGGCGCGGACGTGATGGAGACCTCGCGCGCGACCTGCCCCGACCAGAGCTTCGTGGGCCTCGACGCGGAAGCGGGTTTCCCCGGCACGCCCGGCGCCAACGACGCGATCCTCGGCTCGGGCGTCAAGCCCGTCGGCGGCACCAAGGGTCCGAGCCCGTTCGGCGACGGCGATTCGAACAACGACTTCTACGGCGTCAAGGTGATGAACATCCTCAGCTCGCAGCCGGGGGTGGTGGTGCACGGCGAGCTCTCGCAGCCCTGGGCCGGAGCGGGTGGCGGCGCCGGCGGCGACACCTGCACGACGAACAACTTCCCCACGACCCCGTTCACCTGCCAGGGTGACGAGAAGGGTTGCGGCGGGGGCGGCGGCGGCGGCTCGCTGCTGCTGATGTCGCTGGGCGACATCACGATCGGCGCCAAGGGCAGGATCGACGCCGGCGGCGGCTGCGGCGGCGGGGGCGAGAACTCGGCCTCGGGCGTGGGCATCCAGCGCATCGGCGGCGGTTCGGGCGGCGGCTCGGGCGGCCACATCATCCTGGAGTCGGCTTCGCAGATCAACCTGAGTGCCTGTACCGTCGCGAACGGCGCCGGGATCTTCGCGCGCGGCGGCCAGGGCGGCGCGGGCAAGGACGACGCCGGCGGCGCGCACGCGCCCGGCACGCCCACGGGTCCGGCCCTCGACGCGCTGCCTCCGAACTCGTATCCCTCCACGGTCACATCGACCCCGTGCCGCATCACCAACACGACTTCGACCGGCACGTTCACCTACAGCTTCAACAACACGGTTGGCAACGGCACCGTGAGCACGGGGACCAACGACGGCGATCCGCTGAACGTCGTGACCTGCGCCGGCGGCGACGGCGGACCGGGTATCATCCAGTTGCACGTGCAGTCGCTGGCCACCGACATCCTGCTGCCGGCCAACTCGACCACCAACCCGCTGCGCACGATCGTCAGCCCGACGCCCACGGGCGCGTTGCCGACGAACCTCCAGACGCCGACGGCCTGGGACCAGATGCTGCCGGCGTTCGGCCGCTTCTCGACCGGGCTCTCGAACTGGATCCCGCTCGGGTCGGCCAGCGTCACGGTCGGCTCTGCCACGCCGCACGCGGTGCAGTTCCTCTTCGGCGGAACCAACCCGGCGACGGGCTACGTGATCTCCGCCGGCGGCGAGGTGACCGAGCTGCCGCCCGTGCTGACCGGCGCGCTCGCCAGCGAGCCCACGCTGCCGTTCGTGACGGCGGACCAGCGCACGATCGTGTTCGACCCCACCGGGCTCGACCCGATCTACATCACGAATCCCAACCTGATGCTGCGCTTCGGCGTGCTGCTGACGCAGGGCGCCACGACCAGCCAGTACGAGGTCGTCGCCGCGAGCTACTCCGCGGGCCAGCTGCGCCTGTCGGTCGCCACGAGCGGCACGCCGCTGCCGGGCGCGCCGGCCGGCTACACCGTTGCGGTGGTTCCGCGCTTCTTCCGCGTGATCACCAACAACGTCAAGGACGCGCTGCCCGCCTCCTCGACGATCCAGGTGCGCTTCCAGGCCGCCCCGGCGGACGTGGCGGGCAACCCGCTGGTCACTTCCGCGACGGCTTTCCTCACCAATGCGGCCGCGATCCAGGCCGACCCCAACGCCGCGAACTTCAAGTTCGTGCGCTTCCGCGTCGACTTCGACATCCTCGCGGACGGCTCGGCGCTGACGTTCACGACGCCGCGGCCGACGGTCGATTTCCTGCGCCTGCCGTTCAAGTTCTGAGCGGCCGTTCAGGTTCTGAGCGACGGCTCCGCGCCTGCGACGCGCCCGGCCTCCGAGCCGGGCGCGCTGCTTTGGGTGCCTGCGGCTTGCGCCTCGCGCGCCCAGTCGCTTCCATGCCCGGGTGCCACGCGCCTTGCTGCTCCCGCCGCTGCTGCTCGCAGGACTCGTCTGGGCCGCGGCCTGCGCGGGCTCCGAGGACCCGCTTCCGCGCACGCTGCGCTTCGAGCGCTTCGATCCGGTCGTGCGCGAGGGCGTGTTCCTCAACGAGCCGCTGACCTTCCACTTCGGCTCCGAGGTCGATCCGCTCTCCGTTGGCCGCGAGAGCGTGGTGATCGAGAGCGAGCAGGGTGGGCGCGCGCGCGGCAGCTTGAGCGTCGAGGGCCGCAGGGTGGTGTTCCAGCCGGACGTGCCGCACGCGCAGGACCTCTCCGACGGCGGCTACAAGCCGGGCACGCACTACCTTGTGCGGCTCGCGGGCTTCCCGCAGACCGACGGTCTGCGCGGGCTCGAAGGCGAGCCGCTCGCGAACACCTGGCGCGGCAGCTTCACGACCGTCGCGATCGACACGCCGCGCAGCAGCCGGCTCTTCGACGATCCGCACCAGGAGCGGCGCAAGCCGCCGGATCTCTTCCCGGGTGGCACGGGGACCTACCTGGTCGGCGTCGGCGACGCGCTCTACCTCGGCTGCGAGAAGCAGATCGACCCGACCAGCGTGCGCTCGGGCGACTTCAAGCTGCGTCCCGCCTACGCCGGGGAGTCCGGGCCGTGCCTCGACCTGTACGCGCGCCTGCTGGAGAACGAGCCTCTCGCACGGCGCGAACGTCCGCGCGCGATTCGCACGCTGTGCACCGACGAGCAGTGGCGCGCCGAGCGTCGCGCGGCACTGCTCGAACTGACTCCCGTGCAGCGCCTCGGGCCAGGCACGTACGAGCTCGTGTACCAGCCGCCGGACCCGCCCGTCGGAGAGGACGTCTGGTCGATGCGCGATTTCAGCCTCGGACGGCTGGGCCTGGAACCCGGCACGTTCCAGCGCAAGATCCAGGTGTTCTCCGGCACGGAGGCCGGCGCTCGCGGCGAGTCCTTCGTGGAGGATTTCGTCGAAGTCGGCCTGCGCACGCCGAAGTTCGTGCCCGACTGCGACGGCACGGCCGCCTGGACGGGGACCGGCCGCGTCGAGGTGCACTACCCGCTCGCGGCCGGCGACGGTTCGGCCGACGCGGTTGCGCTCGCCGGAGCCGAGCCGCGCACGGACCTGCAGGCGACCAGCCTGGATCTCGCCGCGGGCACGACCTGCCGGCTCTCCGACGCGCCCGGGCTGGTCGTCCTGCGCGCTCAGGGGCGGATCAGCCTGCAGGGCATCCTCGAGCGGCGCGCGCCGGCTGCGAAAGCCTTCGAACCGGCAGCGCAGGGCACGCCGCTCAGCACCTGGCTCGCTCGGGCGCAGGCCGAGAACCCGAGCTGCACCGTGATCATCGCCGGGGGCGACCTCGTGATCGCCGAAGGCGCCGAGATCCGCTCCGCCGTTCCCGTGCTGCTCATCGCCGGCGGCCAGGTCCGCAACCTGGGGCCGGCTCTCTCCGAGCAGCTCTTCTGGACGCAGTCGGGCGCGGGCGGCCCGCACGGTCCGGGGGCGAACGAGACGGGCTTCGTGCTCGACCCGCCCGTGAACTCGAACCCGCTGCGCGCGCCGTTGCGCTATGCCGTCGTCTCCGGCCCCGTGCCCTCGACTGGCCCGGTCGCGCGCTGGATCTCGGCCCAGGCCTTCGGCGGGCTCGAGCCCCGGGAAGTCGGGCACACCGGCAGCAAGACTCCTTCGAGCTTCAGCGTGCACTACTTCCCCGCCGACGCACCCCAGATGCCCGACTTCTCGAAGGCCCCGACCAGTCCGGCCTTCCTGCCGCAGGCCGGCCCGGTGCGTTTCGTGGTCGAACTGGTCGTGGGGGACGAGAAGGACTGGCAGGCGCCCTTCCTCGACCGGGTGCAACTCGACTACGAACAGCCGCGATGAGGATCCTCGAACTGTCGCTGCCGGTCTTCCTCGCCTGGTGGTCGCTCGTCGGCCTGCTGGTGGGCTCGTTCCTGAACGTCGCGATCCACCGCCACGCGATCGAGGGCGAGAGCGTCAGCAAGCCGCGTCGATCGCGCTGCCCGAGCTGCAAGACGACGCTCACCTGGCGCGAGAACATCCCGCTCCTCTCCTGGCTGGTGCAGCGCGGCCGCTGCCGGACCTGCGGCTGGCGCATCCCGCTGCGCTACCCGCTGGTCGAGGCGCTCAACGCCGGCCTGTGGGTCTGGATCGCCGCGCAGACCTTTCCGGAGCGCTGGGCGGTCGGCCTGGTGCAGTGCGTGGTGGTCTCGGGCCTGATCGTCGCGACCTTCGTCGACTTCGACTGCTTCGAGATCCCCGACGAGGTCTCGATCGGCGGGCTCGTCCTGGCGCCGGTCGTCTCGTTCCTGCTGCCCGAACTGCACCGCAACGGGTTCGTGGTGGCCTGGCTGGACGGCGCGAGCCGGATCGAGCCCTCGCGCATGGCGGCCCTCTCCAGCGCGCTCTTCGGCATGGCGGCCGGGGCCGGGATCCTGTGGCTGATCGGCAAGGTCGGCAGCCGGCTCTACGGCCGGGACGCTATGGGCTTCGGGGACGTCAAACTGCTCGGCGCCGGCGGGGGCTTCGTCGGGCCCGGCGCGGTGCTCGTGGCGCTGATGATCGGGGCGCTGACGGCCTCGGTCTTCGGCCTGGTGAACATCCTGCGCTACGCGCTGCTGGTGCGGACGCGCAACCGCCGCCGCGGGCGCTCCCGGGGGGTCGGACACGCGCTGCTGGTCGGCCGCGTGGCGGGGCGCTACCTGCCCTTCGGACCCTTCCTCGCGCTGGGCATCGCGGCCGTCCTCTTGTGCTGGAGCGCGATCTCCGCGCGCCTGCCCTTCGGTCCGCACTGACAGAAACCCTTGGAATCCGGCCTCGCGCTTGCTTCGATGGGCGCGACGGACCGCAGCCCCGCGCGGGCGCGGCATCCGCTGGACCGAACACGAACCGCAACCGGACGCAGCGAGGCTGCGCCACGTACGAGGGGAAAGAATCGATGTACCGACACTCCAACCGGCTCTTGCTGGCCGGAATGCTCCTGTTCACACCCGGACTCACCAGCTGCGTTTCCCAGAGGCTCCATCAGCAGGCACTGGCGGAGAAGGACGCCGAGATCCGCACGCTGCGCGAGGAGCGCAGCGCGCTCAAGATCCAGAACCAGCAGCTCAAGACCAACTACGAGAGCATGCACGGCCAGCTCTCGGAGGCCAATGCGCGGCCGGTCGAGGAGCTGGTCGTCAAGGAGACTCCGCCGCCGGTGCAGCCGCAGGCGAAGATCCCCGAGCTCGACGAGGCGGGCATCGGCTACGGCATGCGCGACGGGAACATGGTCATCACCATTCCCTCGTCGATCACCTTCGCCTCGGGCCAGGCGACGCTCTCCAAGGAGGGGCAGGGCGCGCTGAAGAAGGTCGCCGCGCTGCTCAAGAGGCAGTACGGCAGCTCGCGCTACTCGATCGAGGGCCACACCGACGACGAGCCGATCAAGAAGTCGAAGTTCGAGACGAATCGCGAGCTCAGCTATGCGCGCGCGATGGCGGTGCTGGCCTATCTGGTCTCCGACTGCAGCATCCAGGACGACGACTGCGTGGTCGTCGCGCACGGCCAGTACGAACCGCTGGTCGCGAAGGGCGACAAGGCCAAGAACCGGCGCGTCGAGATCGTCGTGCACAAGCACTGAGCGCGCGGCTCGTCCATACGCTCCAAGGCTGCGTGGCCCGGTGCATGAGCCGGGCCACGCGGCGTTTTACGGCCTCGGCGCGGCAGGCTAGGATGGGCGGACTGCTGCAGCATCACCCCCTTCGTCCGAGGAGTCAGCCCTCATGACCTTCGCCGCTTCCAGCATCCGCAACATTGCCTTCGTGGGCCATCCGTCCGCGGGGAAGACAACCCTCGTCGATGCGTTGGCCCACCTCACGGGCGCTTCCCCGCGCAAGGGCTCGGTCGCGGACAAGTCGAGCATCTGCGACACCGAACCCGAGGAGCAGGACAAACAGCACACGCTGACGCTGGCGGTCGTCTCGGCCAACTGGCACGGCGAGCTGTGGAACTTCCTCGACTCGCCCGGCTACCCCGACTTCCACTCCGAGGCCAGCGGCGCGCTCTTCGGCGCGGACCTGGTCGTGGGCGTGGTCAGCGCCGGCAGCGGCGTGACCTACAACCTGCGCAAGAAGATGGAGCTGGCGAAGTCGCTCGGCCGCGGGCGCGCGCTGATCGTGACGCACCTCGACGACGCCAACGCCGACTACGACGGGCTGGTCGAGAAGCTGCGCAGCGCGCTGGGCGAGACCTGCGTGCCCTACCTGCTGCCCGACAGCTCGGGCCCGGGCTTCTCGCGCGTGCGCCGCACGATCCAGGACGTCGAGAGCCCCTGGCGCCAGAAGCTGATGGACGAGGTGATGGACTCCTGCGAGGACGAGGCGCTGCTGCTGGAGTACCTCGAGAAGCAGGAGATCACCGACGCGCAGCTCAAGAAGCTCCTGCCGCACGCGCTGGTCAAGGGCACCGTGGTGCCGATCCTGGTCTGCAACCCGGGGAGCGGCCTGGGCCTGCCCGAAGTGGTCGAGTTCCTCGAGCACTACGCGCCCGGCGCCGACGAGATCGTGTTCAAGGACAAGAGCGGCGAGGTGCTCAAGCCCGACCCCGCCGGTTCGCTGGTGGCCACGGTTTTCAACGTCAAGAGCGACCCGCACGTCGGCCGCGTGTGCCTGGCGCGCGTCTTCCGCGGCCAGATCACGGCCACCTCGGCCCTGGTCGGGCCGAAGAGCCCCGACAAGGGCGAGAAGGTCGGCGGCCTGTTCCGGCTGGTGGGCAAGAGGCGCGAGCCGATCGAGTCGGCCGGGCCGGGCGAGGTGATCGGCTTCTCGAAGGTCGAGCAGATCGCCTTCGGCCAGAGCTTCAGCACGGCTGGCGCGAAGATCGTCGAGGTCCCGATGGTCGCGCAGCCCGAGCCCACGGTCTCGCTGGCCGTGCTGCCCAAGACCCGCGCCGACGAGCAGAAGATCGGCGAGGCGCTGCACAAGCTCGAGGCCGAGGACCCGACCTTCCGCATCGTGCACGTGGCCGCGACGCACGAGATGGTGATGAACGGCACGAGCGACCTGCACCTGCAGATCATGGAGGCGCGCTTGAAGCGCCGCTTCGGCGTCGAGATCACGACCTCGCTGCCCAAGATCGCCTACAAGGAGACCGTCACGCGCCCCTCCGAGGGCCATCACCGCCACAAGAAGCAGTCCGGCGGCCGCGGCCAGTTCGGCGAGTGCTTCCTGCGCGTGCGTCCGCGCGAGGAGGGCTCGGGCTTCCTCTTCACCGACGGTGTCGTGGGCGGCTCGATCCCGCGCAACCTGATCCCGGCCGTGGAGAAGGGCGTGCGCGAGTCGATCGCGCAGGGCGTGCTCACGCACGGCGAGGTCGTCGACGTCGAGGTCGAGGTCTACGACGGCAAGTTCCACGAGGTCGACTCGGACGAGGCGAGCTTCAAGATCGCCGGCGCGCGCGCCTTCCGCGACGGCTTCATGAAGTCGCACCCGGTGCTGCTCGAGCCGATCATGGAACTCGAGATCCACGTCCCGACGCACGCCGCCGGCGCGATCTTCTCCGACGTCACCAGCCACCGCCGCGGTCAGGTGCTCGACCAGCAGACCGAGGGCGATGGCAGCGTCACGCTGATCAAGGCGCAGGCGCCGCTCTCGACCGTGATGGCCTACCACCGCGACCTGAAGTCGCAGACCGCGGGCGAGGGCAGCTTCTCGATGCGCTTCGTGCGCTACGCGCAGGTGCCGGCCAGCGAGCAGCCCAAAGTGCTGGCCGTCTACGGCCGCAAGCACGAGGAAGACTGACCGCCGAAACCCGTCAATACGGTGCCAGATGGGATGAGAAGGCCGGCCTCCGCGCGAGGTCGCGAAGCGCCTCAGTGGTTACAAGGGGAGGTGTGACCCAACCCAAACCACGAAGGAGGCCGACCATGAAGCACTCTACCCTGAAGCCCGCATCCGTCACCACGAACCTGCTGTCGCTGGACCTTGGCGACCGCGACTCCCGCTACTTCGTCATCGACGAAAGCGGGGGCACGGTCGGTGAGGGATCCGTTCGGACGACACGCGAGGCGCTGCAGGCGCTCTTCGCGCGATTCGCGCCGCGCGAGGTGGCGCTCGAAGTCGGCGGTCACTCGCCGTGGGTGAGTCGCCTGGCGGAATCGCAGGGCATCCGCGCGACGGTCGCGAATGCTCGAAAGCTCTCGCTGATCACGCGCAACGAGCGCAAGAACGACCGCACCGACGCGGAGCTGCTCGCTCGCCTGGCGCGTGCGGATCGCAAGCTGCTCTCTCCGGTGCGCCACCGCTCCGAGCAGAGCCAGAGGGACCTGGCGATGCTGCGCGCACGCTCTGAGCTGGTCGCGACGCGCACCGCGCTGATCAACCACGTGCGCGGGCAGGTGAAGTCGAGCGGTGCGCGGCTGAAGTCGTGCTCGTCGGAGTGCTTCCACAAGCGCGTGATCGCAGAGCTTCCCGCGGAACTCCAGCCCGCGCTGGTGCCGATGGTGCAGACCATCGAGCACGTGACGGCGACGATCAAGAGCATGGACGAACAGATCGCGACGATCGCGGCGGAGCGCTACCCGCGGAGCGCGCTGCTGCAGCAGGTGGGCGGCGTGGGCCCGCTGGTCGCGCTGAATTTCATGCTGACGATCGACGATCCTGCGCGGATGAGGAGCTCGCGCCAAGTCGGACCCTTCCTCGGGCTGACCCCGCGCACTCGCGAGTCGGGCGATTCGAACCCGCAGCTACGCATCACGAAGGCCGGCGATCGCGAGACGCGACGGCTGCTCGTGATCGCGGCAAACTACATCCTCGGGTGCTTCGGGCCGGACTGCGACCTGCAACGCTTCGGGCTGAAGATCGCCGAGCGCGGCGGGAAGAACGCGCGCAAGCGAGCCAAGGTCGCCGTCGCACGCAAGCTGGCGGTGCTGCTGCACCACCTGTGGAAGACGGGCGAGGCGTACGACCCCTTCCGCAACGCCAAACGACGCGGCGAGGCGGTGCCCGCGTCCGCCTGAAACTGCCCTCGCCCTCGCTCTCGAACAACGCGAAGACACGTCGGACACCATCCCGACACCGCCCGGTCCGGGTGACTGCGAAAATTGGACGGAGCCTCGAGCTCGAGTGCCAGATGGCAGCACCTGACCGGACGGACCCCCTCATGCACCGCGCCCAAGAACGGGCGCCTCGACGAGTGCGAATGGAAGTCTGCGGAACGGGATGGCTACCCTCGAGCGTCTTCAACGACCGCGCCGGTCACGACCGGCAACAATCCGAACGATCACCCTTGACTGCTGAGGGCCTTCTCATGGAAGTCCAATTCTTCCCGGGTTTCCCTGACGCGTCTGACAACCGTCGCGTGCGGCGGGAAACCCGGGAAGAATTGGACTGGCACCGTATTGACGGGTTTCGGCGCTACTTCAACTCGCCCAGCGTCACCTCGAGCACGAGGCCCGCTCCGCCGCTGTCGCCGAAGAGGGCCTTCTTCGGCCCGTCTGCCGCGAGCGTCAGGCGCTCCTCGATGCCCAGTCGGTCCCAGCTCACCTGGCTCAGCGGCCCGATGGTCGGCACCTGCGGGTCGAGGTTGCGCAGCTCGCCGTTGCGCACCTGGCCGAAGCCGCGGATGTCGAGCACCAGCCCGCCGGAGGCGTCGTGCTCGACGCGCAGCCGCGCGCACAGGCCCTCGAAGCTGGCCTTGATCTGCGGATCGGCGGCCGAGGCGCTCTGCGCGACCTCGACGTCCCAGTCGTAGAGCAGCTCGTCCTCGGCGCCGGCGACCACGCTCGAGGCGACCCCCGAGCGCAGCGCGACGGTCGCGCGCGCGACCACGTTCGGCCCGCGGCGCAGCGCGAGCTCGGCGCTGAAGCTCTGCGGCTGGGGCGCCGCGTTGCTGAGGCGCGCGACGGCCGGTTCGAGCGGCGAGCCCTCGCCCGCGCGCGGGTTGCGCGCGATCAGCAGCCAGGCCTGCGAGTCGAACACGTCGCAGCCCGGGAGTTCCTGCAACAGCTCGCGCGCGCGGTCCGTGCCGGAACCGTGCAGCAGGAAGCGCAGCGGCGTCGACTCCTCGTCCAGGCGGTTCGGCAGCGCGCCGCCGCCGCGCAGGTCGCCCTCGCTGCTGCAGGAGGGCGGACGCAGCGAGCCGCAGTCGATCAGCACCAGGTCGCGGCCGCCCGCGCCCTTCTGATCCAGCGTCAGCCCCAGCACCGCCGCGGTCGGCGCGCTCGCGCGGCGCACGAACAGCAGGCGCGAGCCAGGGTGCTCGCCCACGCCCAGCGTGCTCGAGAGGCAGAGCACCTTGCCGTCGGGCAGGAAGCAGTTCAGCGCCAGGCCGCTCACCGCGACCGGCACGCTCTGCCAGACGCGCGGCCCGGCCTGCAGCGTGCGCCCGCCCGAGCGCGCCGTCGGCCCGTTGGGCTGCGGGTTGGGCACCGGCGTCGTCTCGCTGGCGACGCTGGCGTAGAACTCCAGCGGATGGTCCTTGGGGCCGCTGGATTCGCCGCTGCGCGCGAGCAGCGCCAGCCACAGTCCGCCCGGCGCCGTCGCGGAGCTGCACACGATCGAGTCGCCGGCCGGCACCAGCTCGACCACAGGGTCGTGGATCGCGGCTCCCTGCGCGATCTCGACGTTCCAGTCCGAGACGAAGCTGATCGCGCGCTGCGAGAGCGCCGCACCGGCCCAGCCCGGACGCAGCGCGATGCGCCAGCTGCGGTGCACGCCGGCGCCGCCGAGCAGCTTCTGGGCCTCGTCCGCGCCCAGGATCGGCGCGGGGTCCTTGGTCAGCGGATCCGGCAGCAGCAGCTCGTCGATGAGCAGTTCCGTGCGCGCGCCCAGCGCGGAACCGAGGAAGGCGATCACCTTGGCGACCTTGTCCTGCACGACTGCGGGAGCCGTGACGTAGAGCATGCTCTCCTCGGCCTGCAGCTGCCGGCCCTCGTACTCGAACTCCGGCGCGCACAGCGAGCGCACGATCTCGAGCAGCAGGCCGGGATCGAGATGCTCGCGCTCCTCCATCCCGCCCGGCGAGCCGCGCAGAGGCAGCACCTGCAGCTCGAAATCCGGCCGGTAGGGGACCAGCAGCGTCTGCAGGTCGTAGGTGCGCAGCTCGCCCGCCTCGCGCGCGGGGTCGCCGCCGCGGAGCAGGGTGCACAGGGCCAGGGTGGCGAGGATCATCGCGGTCTCCGTTCAAGGTTGGGGTGCGGGGAGTGAGCTCTCGATCGCGCGCGAGAGGCGCGCGAGCGTGGTCGCGTTGCGGTTGGCGCCGGCCGGATCGTCGAGCAGCGCCTGCACGCGCCGGCGCACGGCCGCGGGCCGGCGCTCGAGTGCCACGTCCACCGGCGGCGCGCCGCCCAGCGCGTGCAGCGCGATCAGGCAGGCCGCCTGCAACGTGCGCTCGCGCAGGTGCGGGAAAAGCGCCAGCAGCGCCGGCAGGTCCTGGCTGCGGCCCTGCTCGGCGGAGAGCAGCAGCACCCAGCGCCGGTCGGGCTCGGGCAGCGCTTCGCTGCCGGCCAGCTCTACCATGGCCGGCACCAGTGCCGGCTCGGGTGCGGCGCAGACGAGCTCCACCAGCTGCGCCTGCTCCGTGCGCGGGCCGGCGTGCGCCAGCGCAGCGGCCGACTCCGGGAACTCGCGCAGCACGAGCTCGAGCGTGCGCTGCAGCTCGGCCGGGTTGGCGCCGCTGGCGGCGCGCAGGCGCAGCAGCACGCCGAGCGCCTCGGGTGTCCCGCGCGCGAGCGCCAGCAGCGCGTCGCTCTCGTGCCGGCCCTCGCGTGCCTCGCGCTCGACCCACTCCCAGCCGCCGCTCGTCCCGACCTCGGCCACCGCGAGCAGCAGCAGGCGCTCGTCGAGGCCCGCGACGCGTCCTTCGCCGAGCAGGCGTCCGAGCGCCTCGTCCGCGCGCGGCACGCGCTCCAGCCGGGCCAGCGTCTCGTCCAGGCCCAGCGCGCCGCGGCTCGCGAGGCGCAGGAGCGCCGGCAGGCCCTCGGGTCCCGCGGCGGCGAGCGCCGCGAGCAGCTCCTCGCGCTCGGGCGGGCTCGCTCGACCACGCGCGAGCGTGTCCTCGATCCAGGGTGCGAGCAGGCCCTGCGCAGCGCGCGCCAGCTGCGGCAGCACGAGCGCGCGCAGCGCGGCGGTCTCGGGAGCGCGACGCAGCTCGTCGACGCCCTCGCTGCCCAGGTCGACCAGCGCTGCCACGGCGCTCGGCGCGAGTTCGGTGCGGGCGAGCGCCGCGCGCATGCGGCTGGCGCCCTCGCCGTGCAGGCCGAGCCAGCGCAGCGCGCGCACGGCGAGTCGCACATCGGCATCCGCGGCGGCCGCCTGGACCAGCGCCGCGCGCGGCCAGCCGCCGCGCGCCAGATCCTCGGTACGCGCGTCGACCGCCTGCGCGAAGGGCCCGGCGTCGTCGTGCGCGGGATCGAAGCCCGGCTCGCACTCGCGCAACGCGGCCCAGACCGTGTTGCGCGCGGACTCGAGCCGCGCCGGGTCGGGCGCGCTCTGCGCGACCGGCGTCGGATCGGCAGAGAGTGCGAAGCGCCAGCCGAGGAACAGCGCCAGCGCCGCCGCCGCCGCCCAGGAGAGCCAGCGCAGTTGCGCGCGCGGCACGGCCTGAGGCGGGCGTTCGTCCAGGCGCGCGAGCACGGCCTGCACGTTGCGCTCGAGGTCGAGCCGCTCGAGCGGAGCGCCGGGCAGGCCGAGCAGCGCGCGGTCGAGCGCGCGCTCTCTCTCGAGCTGCGTGCCGCAGCTCGCGCAGCCGTGCGCGTGCTCCTCGAGCTCCAGCGTGCGCTCGAGCTCGAGCTCGCCGTCGAGCAGCGCGGGCAGCGCAGCGCGGAATTCGCGGCAGGCCTTCACGCGCGGCCTCCCGGCAGCCAGCGTGCGAGCAGCGCGCGCGCCTGCATCACCTGCGTGCGCACTGTCGCAGGCCGCACGCCGGTCAGCTCGGCCACCTCGGCGTACTCGCGGCCCTCGAGCACGCGCAGGACCAGCGCCAGGCGCAGGCGCGGCGGCAGCGCGTCCAGCGCGCGCGCGAGCAGCGCGGCGAGCTCGGCCTGCGCCTCGCGCGTGCCTTCGGGGGCGGCGGGCTCGTGCTCCTCGAGCGAGGCGCTGCGGCGCAGGGCGCGCGCACGGGCGTGGTCGGTCGAGAGGTGCAGCGCGATGCGCGTGATCCAGGTCGCGAAGCTGCTCTCGGCGCGGAAGCGCTCCAGCGCGGCCCAGGCGCGCACGAAGGTCTCCTGCGCCAGGTCCTCGGCGTCCTCGTGGTTGCCCGTGGTGCGGTACAGCAGGGAATACACGCGTGTGAAGTGGAGCTCCACCAGCGCGCCGTAGGCCTGGCGGTCTCCCGCGCGCGCGCGAGCGAGCAGGGCCGACTCCTGGGTGGCTGCGCACATCGTCACGCGGGGGAGGCTCGCCGCGCCCGCGTACGGGGCCGGAGCCGCAGCAGTGACGGAGGGGGCCGGGGCTTGTCGATCGTGCGCTGGCATTTTTTTCGGCCCCTGGAGCCTAGCGCAGCGAGTCCGGGCGGTTTCCCGGGCCAGACTTGCCATCCGGCCTTGAGTCGGACCCGGCGCGGTTCCGATGCAGGCTGCGCGACGCCCTGCCCGGAGCGTTCCAGAGGAAGCACCCCCCATGATCACGATGGAAGAACTCTTGTCGCTGATGGTGCGGCAAGGCGGATCCGACCTGCACATCTCGGTCAACTCGGCGCCGCGCATCCGCATCGACGGGGAGCTGCTGCCGGTCGACCACCCGCCGCTCTCGGCCGACGACGCGCGGCGCCTGGCGACCAGCGTGCTGACCTCGGACCAGATCGCCAAGCTCGACCGCGACTGGGAGCTCGACTGCTCCTTCGGCCTGGAGGGCTCGGGCCGCTTCCGCGCCAACGTCTTCTACCAGCAGGGCGCCGTGGCCTCGGTCATGCGCGCCATCCCGCACCTCGTGCCGGACTTCGAAAGCCTGGGCATGCCGCGCCAGGTGTGCGAGCGCATCTGCAACCTGCCCTCGGGCCTGGTGCTCGTGACGGGCGCCACCGGCTCGGGCAAGTCGACCTCGCTGGCCGCGATGATCGACTACATCAACCAGAACCAGCAGGGCCACATCGTCACGATCGAGGACCCGATCGAGTTCACGCACCGCCACAACAAGTGCTCGGTCACGCAGCGCGAGATCGGCGTCGACACGCGCGGCTTCCACGAGGCGCTGCGCAGCGTGCTGCGCCAGGACCCGGACTTCGTGCTGGTGGGCGAATTGCGCGACCAGGAGACGATCGAGGCCGCGCTGACGCTGGCCGAGACGGGCCACCTGACCTTCGGCACGCTGCACACCTCCGACTGCGTGCAGACGATCAACCGCGTGATCGACGTGTTCCCGGCACACCAGCAGGCGCAGATCCGCGCCCAGCTCTCGTTCACGCTCGAGGCCGTCTTCTGCCAGCAGCTCTTGCCGCACGCCTCCGGGAAGGGCCGCGTGCTCGCGGCCGAGATCATGCTGGCGAACTCCGCCGTGCGCGCGCTGATCCGCGACGGCAAGGGCCACCAGATCTACTCGCAGATCCAGACCGGCGCGCGCATGGGCATGCGCACGATGGCGCAGTCGCTCTCGGAGCTGGTCAAGGCCAACAAGGTCACAGTCGCCACCGCCGAGCACGTGCTCTCCGACCCCAACGAACTGCGCGCGCTGCTGCGCGGGGTGGCCTAGGCCCGATGGTGCGCGTATCGGCCAAGATCAAGCGGCTGCTGGTCGACGCGGGGCTCGTCTCCGACGCCGACTGGGGCTCCGCCAAGGAGAAGGGCGGCAGCATCCTCGAGGCGCTGCTCAGCTCGGGCGTGCTGCACGAGGACGGCCTGCTCGAGGCCCTCGGACGCGCCAGCTCGATCGCGCCGGTGGACCTGATGCGCTGCACGCCGGATCCCAAGGCGCTCGAGGCCCTGCCGCAGGACAGCTGCACCGAGTACGGCATCCTGCCGCTGACGCGCAACGGCGAGATCCTGACCATCGCGGTCACCGACCCCTTCGACGTGCTGCTGCTCGACGACCTGAAGCGCCGCACGGGCTGCCAGATCCGGCAGGTGGTCAGCCAGCCCGCGGCGCTCAAGCGCGCCATCGACCGCGCCTTCCGCACCGGCGAACAGCAGGTGGACTCGCTGCTCGGCGAGGTCAAGGCCGGCGGCGAGCTCGAGGTCAAGGTCGACAAGGAGAAGGTCCAGGACCTGGTCGAGGCCACCGCGGACGTCAAGAGCGAGGACGCGCCGGCGGTCAAGCTGGTCAACCTGATCCTGCTGCACGCGCTCAAGGACAAGGCCAGCGACATCCACATCGAGCCGGGCGAGAAGACGCTGCGCGTGCGCGTGCGCGTCGACGGCGCGCTGAAGCTGGTGATGACGCCGCCCAAGTCGATCCTCAACGCGCTGATCTCGCGCCTCAAGATCATGGCGCAGCTCGACATCGCCGAGCGTTTCGCGCCGCAGGACGGCAAGTTCCAGATCCGCTACGAGGGCCGCACGATCGACTTCCGTCTCTCGATCCTGCCCGTGGTGGGCGGCGAGAAGGCGGTCATGCGCATCCTCGACGGCGGCAACCTGGCGCTCAAGCTCGAGTCGATGGGCTACGAGCCGCGCGCGCTCGAGGACATCCGCAAGGCGATCAACGCGGCCTACGGGATGATGCTCGTCACCGGGCCGACCGGCTCGGGCAAGTCGACCACGCTCTACTCCTGCGTGCACGAGGTCGCGACAGCCCGACGTCAACGTGGTCACGGTCGAGGATCCGGTCGAGTACCGCATGGACGGCATCAACCAGGTGCCCGTCAATCCCAAGCGCGGCATCACCTTCGCCGGCGCGCTGCGTTCGATCCTGCGCCAGGACCCGGACGTGATCCTGGTCGGCGAAATCCGCGACACCGAGACGGCCGACATCGCGATCAAGGCGGCGCTCACGGGCCACCTGGTGCTCTCCACGCTGCACACCAACGACGCGGCCTCGACCATCATGCGACTGCTCGACATGAAGATCGACCCCTTCATGGTCTCGAGCTCGCTCTTGTGCATCGGGGCCCAGCGCCTGGCGCGCAAGCTGTGCGAGAACTGCCGCCAGCCGCTGGAGCTGCCCGAGAAAGAACTTCTGTACGTGGGCTACACGCCAGAGGAGATCCAGGGCCTGAAGTTGATGAAGCCCAACCCCAGCGGCTGCGCGCGCTGCAACCAGGGCTACCGCGGGCGCTTCGCGATCCTCGAGACGCTCTACCTCGACGAGAGCCTCAAGCGAATGGTCGTCGAAGGTCGATCCGTCCAGGAGATGAAAGACGCACGCGGTCGAGCAGGGGATGATCACCCTGCGCCGTGTGGGACTCCTCAACGCCATGCGCGGCCGCACCTCGCTCGAAGAAATCCTGCGCGTGACGCTCGAGGACTGAAACGAATTCCTGAACCACGACCCGGACGCAGCACCACGTGAGCACCTTCAAGTACGCAGCCAAAGGTCCCGGCGGCAAGACCGTCGAGGGCACGATCGACGCGCCCGACCGCAACAAGGCCGTGGCCGAGCTGCGCAAGCAGAACCTCGTGGTCATGAGCGTGGAGCAGTCGGGCGGCCCGGACAAGCCGGCGCGCGCCCCGGGCAAGCAGTTCTCCTTCCTGCAGGCCGGGCCCTCGGCCTCGAAGGTCGAACTCGTGCTCTTCACGCGCCAGCTCTCGACCATGGTCGGCGCCGGCCTGGCGCTGCTCGAATCGCTGGACGTGCTGCACGACCAGGCGGAATCGCCCGGCATGAAGAAGGCCATGGGCATCCTGGTCAACGAGGTGCGCTCCGGCGTCGACCTCTCGACCGCGATGGAGAAGTGCCCGCGCGCCTTCGACCCGCTCTACGTCAGCATGGTGCGCGCGGGCGAGGTCTCGGGCCAGATGGACGTGATCCTCGAGCGCCTGGCCGACTACCAGGAGTCCAGCGAGCACCTGCGGCGCGAGATCCGCTCGGCCATGACCTACCCCTGCATCTCGATGGTGCTGGTGCTGGGCATCACGTCCTTCCTGATGCTGGGCGTCGTGCCCGGTTTCCGCGCGGTCTTCGACTCGATGGACGCCGAACTGCCGGGCATCACGCAGTTCACGCTCAACACGGCCGAGTTCATGAAGTCGCACTGGGGCATCTGCTTCGGCGGCTTCTTCGGCACGCTCGCGGCGCTGTACCTGTACTCGCGCACCGAGAGCGGCGGCTGGTTCTTCGACCGCCTGTTCCTCAAGCTGCCGGTCTTCGGCTCGCTGATCCGCAAGGTCTGCCTGGCGCGCTTCTCGCGCACCTTCGCGACCCTGATCCGCTCGGGCGTGCCGATCATGGCGACGCTCGACATCGTGGCCGAGACGGCCGGCAACCGCATCGTGGCCAAGGCCGTGCTCGACAGCCGCGAGAGCGTGCGCGCCGGCAACCTGCTCAGCGAGCCGCTGACCAAGGCGGCGGTCTTCCCGCCCATGGTCGTGCGCATGATCGCGATCGGCGAGCGCACCGGCTCGCTCGAGACGCTGCTGGAAAAGATTGCCCAGTTCTACGACGCCCAGGTGCAGGCAGCGGTCAAGTCGCTGACCAGCATGATCGAGCCGATCCTGATCACCGTGATGGGTGTGATCGTGGGCGGCGTGGTCATGTCGGTCTTCCTGCCGATCCTGGACATCGTCGGGAAGCTGGGCTCGAACGGCGGTTGAAGCGCTTGCGCGCCAAGGAGTTCCGTCGGGAGCGAATCCCGGGAATCGGGCTCAAGTGGCGCCAGAGCAGGGACCGATAGTCGGCGAGTCAAGAACACCTGCCGTCCCAGTGGTGGGGCGGATGGGGAGGGGCGCTCCGCCTTGGACGCCAGGACAAGGATGTCGATCCAAAGGACCGACGAGGGAAAAAAGAAGAACCAACCATGATTCGTAGTCGCAAGAACGCGGGTTTCACCCTGATCGAGTTGATGATCGTCGTGGCGATCATCGCCATCATCGCCTCGATCGCCATTCCGAAGCTGATGAGCGCTCGCCTCGCTGCCAATGAAGCAGCCGCGATCGCCACGCTGCGCTCCGTCTCGTCTGCCGAAGCGCAGGTCCAGAGCTCGGGCGCGATCGACACCGACGCCGACGGCGCCGGTGAGTATGCCTACTTCGCCGAGCTCGCCGGCTCCGTGCCGATGCGCATCTCGGACAATGCCGTCCCCGGCCCGGCTGCGGGTCAGGCCGGCACGGCGGCGGACATTCTCAGCCCCTCGATCCTGCCCAGCGCCTTCGGCACGGTTGCGCAGGGTCTCGTGAGCCGCTCCGGCTACTACTTCGCGCTCTTCATGCCCGACCTGACGTTCCAGGGCATCGCGGAAGACGCGGCCGGTGGCGGTGCCGCCAACGCCGGTGGTGCAGCGACCAACATCAACGCCAACAACAGCGAGATCATGTGGTGCTGCTACGCCTGGCCGCTGGCCGTCGGCTCGACGGGCAACCGCTGCTTCTTCGTCAACCAGGAAGGCGACCTGCTGCAGTGCCAGAACCGCCAGGCGGTCCCCTTCACGGGTACCACCGCGGGTGGCGGCGTTCAGCCGACCTTCGACGAAGCGTACCTGCTGACCGACATGTCGTCCGGCCTGCGCGTGGGCGTGGCGGGCGGCCCCCAGAACTCGATCTGGACGCCGGTCCAGTGATCTGACGCGGCTTGCCTGCGCCTTCGAAAGGCGCCGGCCGGCCACGGAAACAAGGCGCCGTTCCCTCCGGGGGACGGCGCTTTTCTCGTTGGTGTGGCGTGCGATGGGCTCAACCGCACACGCCCGAAGTGCCGATGAGGTTTGCGAGAAGTGGGCCCGGCAGGCGAGCGTTCGAGACGGAAAGCCTGGGGAACAGCGATGGGCAGGACGATGCGGAACGAAAGCAGGGCCGGATTCACTTTGATCGAGCTGATGATCGTGGTCGCGATCATCGCAATCATCGCCGCGATGGCGATCCCGAAGCTGCTCAGCGCGCGCCTCTCGGCCAACGAGGCCGCGGCGATCGCTGCCCTGCGCACGATCAGCACCGCGCAGGCTGCGTTCCGCTCGACCGCGGCCGTCGACACCGACGGGGACGGCGCCGGCGAGCACGGCTACCTGGCCGAACTCGCAGGCCAGGCGCCGATGCGCACCTGCACCGCGGGTGCACCGGCCGCCGGAGGGGCAAGCGACTTCCTCAAGCCGGCGATCCTGCCCCCGGGCATGGGGCTCGTGCAGGGCGGGCTCGTCGCGCGCTCGGGCTACTACTTCCAGATGTGGCTTCCCGACGCGACCTACGTCGGCATACCCGAGCAGGCCAACGGCGGCTGCACCAGCGCCCCGTTCCCCGACCCGAATTGCTCCGAGGTCGCCTGGGCCTGCTACGCCTGGCCGATGGAAGCGGGCGGAACGGGCAATCGCGCCTTCTTCGTCGACCAGGAGGGCGACCTGCTCGGCTGCAACAACCGGCAGACGCCGCAGTACTCGGGCGATCCCGCGACCGGCGGCGTTGCGCCCAACTACGACGAGGCGCTGATGACCGCGGGCGACATGTCCTCGCACTACCGCGCCAGCATGGTCGGCGGGAACAACGGCAGCGTCTGGGCCGTGATCGACTGAGCGCGTGCCGCGCTCACGAGCGCCCCAGTCCGAAGAGCCGTTCCGCGTTGGCGCTCGTCGCGCGCGCCAGCTGCTCCAGCCCGCAGCCGCGCAGCCGGGCGATCTCGGCCAGCGTCTCGCGCACGAAGGCGGGCTCGTTGCGCTGGCCGCGCCGGCCCTGCGGCGCGAGGAACGGGCAGTCGGTCTCGACCAGCAGCAGCTCCTCGGGCACGGCGCGCGCCGCCGCGCGGTTGCGCTCGTTGCCCGCGTAGGTGACGACGCCCGAGAACGAGATGCAGAAACCCAAGGCGACGTAGCCCGGCAGCTCTTCGACGCCCATCGTGTAGCAGTGCATCACCCCGCGCACTCCGGGCACCTCGGAGAGCAGCGCCAGCACGTCCTCGTGCGCGTCGCGGCAGTGCACGATGACCGGCTTGTCGAGCGCGCGCGCGAGCTGCAGCTGCCAGCGGAAGCTCTGCAGCTGCGCCTCGCGCGGCGAGTACTGCTTGAACCAGTCCAGGCCCGTCTCGCCCACGGCGACGCACTCCGGGCGCGCGCAGAGCTGCTCGATCGCCGCGCGCGCATCCGCGTCGGCCGCGGCCGCGTCGTGCGGGTGGATGCCGGCGGTGGGGAACACGCCGGCACGGTCGCGCGCGCACTCGAAGGCTGCGCGCGAACTCTCGAGGTTGGTGCCCACCAGCACGATGCGCGTGACGCCGGCCGCCTGCGCGCGCGCGAAGACCTGCTCGCGGTCCTCGTCGAAGCTCTCCCAGGTGACGTGCGCGTGCGTGTCGGTGATCACTGCTTGCAGAACTTGTCGAGCGTGTCGCGCAGGAAGAGCAGCATGTTCGTGTCGGCTTCCTTGTCCGCGACCTGCGTCAGCAGGCTGCAGGCGGTCTCGCGCGGCAGGATCTTGATCAGGCCCTGCGCGGCCATGCGCCGCAGGTAGCCGTCGCCCGTGGACTCGACCAGCAGCGCCGCCAGCGCCTTCTCTGCCAGGCGGTTGCCCGGGTGCTCGCCGAGCTCCTTGACGCAGCGCACGCGCGCGGCCTCGTCCATGAACAGGTTTGCGGCCGCGTCCGCCAGCGCCGGAACGGGATCGGTCTTGGTCTGTTCGCAGGCCGTGACGTAGGCACGCACGAGGAACTCCTGCGGCGGCAGCGTCTGGCTCTGGCGCGCACGGCGCACGTAGGGCTCGAGGATCACCAGCGCGCGCTCGGGGTAGACCTCGGCGAGCAGCAGCGTGGCCTCGGTGCGCAGGAAGAGGTCCGTCCCGTACTGCGTGACCAGGGTCTCGATCAGCACCTGCGAGTCCTTCGGGGCGGCCTTGGCCGCGACCGTCAGCAGCGCGCGCTCGACTGCCTGGGGACGCTTGCCGTCCGGGACCTCGCGCAACCGCGCCAGGGCCGCGCGCCCGACCTCGGGTCCGGCGGCCGAGAGCTCGGCCAGCAGCTTCTGGCCCTCGATGAATTGCGCGTCGGTCTTGTCGCTGGTGACAGTCTTGGCCAGCGGGGTGAAGACCTCGACCAGGTGCGCGATGCGATCCTTGGCGGCTGCGGTGGCTGAGGCGCCGGAATTGCCGCCGGCAGCCTTCCGGTCGCAGGCCGAGAGCGCCACGAGCAGGACCGCGAGCAGGCTGTGCCAAATCGCACGCCCGCCGCGCGCTCTCAACCAGTCACAGGCGGCTGGGGATAGGCTCCCGGAACGGTCTACGCGCGACCGGGGGCAGCCGGGAACGTCTTGGGGGAGGGCAGACGGCATGCGTGGGCACTTCCCGCGGGACGCCGCAGGAGTCGCCAGGGGGCAAAACCCGGGCCAGAGGAGCCTATCGCAACCGACGGCGGCGGGCCAGGAGAGTGGCCTGCCTCAAAAAAGTTGGCAACCTTGGAAGGGCAGCACTTATAGTTCGCGGCCCTGCATTTGCCGGATCCCCCCCTCCGGCGCGCGCGGCTTCGCGCCCACCGTCCCCGAACCCCCCCCCTCTGACTCCATGAGACACCTCGGTCTGAGCGCCCTGGCGGCCGTGGCCCTGCTCCTGATGCCGGCCTGCTCGAGCAGCAACGGCAACGCGGCCAACGGCAGCATCGGCAATGCGATGTTCATCCTGACCTGCTCCCTGGGCTGCCCGAGCGGCGCCGGCGGGCAGGAGTTGCAGTGCACCGGTCTCACGATCGCACCGAACCAGGAGTTCGTGGTCACGTTCTCGCAGATGGTCGACCCGAGCACGGTCAACTCCGAGACGTTCAACATCATCGCTCCGGTCAGCGGCGCGACCCCGCTCGGTACGCGGCTCGTCGACCCTGTGGATCCCCGCCGGGTGATCTTCCGTCCGGCGATCACGTTCGACGCGCAGGGCAACCCGACCTTCGGGTTCGCGCCCGGCGAGAGCTACCAGATCGTGATCAAGGGCACGCAGCAGAATGCGACCGGGCCCTACATCCGCAGCGTCGGCGGCAAAGGAAACGCCAGCCGCATGACCTGCCAGATGGCCACCGGCTCCGTGCCCTACGACTACGTGCCCGGGGCCCCCTCGGTAAGCGTGCGAGTCGACCAGAAGATCACGCCGACGGCGGAGCAGCCCGACGGCATTCTCGAGAATCAGCCCGCGGACGGTCTGACGAACGTCTACCAGCAGTCGACGATCCGCCTGGTCTTCGACGACATCATGAACCCGATCACGCTCGCCAACCAGTCGACGCACCAGGCGACGTTCGTCACGATCCTGGTGGACGTCGACGGCCTCCTGGACACGCCTCTGGACCAGGTCACGCTTTCGGGGACCTACGTGGTCACGATCGATCTCGCGAACCTGCGCACAGTGCTCACCTTCACAGCCAGTTCGGGCCTGCCCTCGAGCGGCAATCCGCTCCTCAATCCGAACCCGCGCCTGGTGGTGGTCAATTTCCCGGCAGCGATCCAGGACCTGGCGGGGCATCCGCTCTCGAATCCCGGATCGATCTCCTTCGAGCCCGAGTACGTCGCGCTGAATCCGGTCACGCTGACCGAGGACTTCGGCACCACGGCGAACGAGCAGGCGGCGCTCTCGTGCGGCACATGGGGCAGCGGCCGGCTGACGCGCGGATGGGGTGGCGGATCCGGCCGTCTCGGCGAGCTGGTCGTGCGCTCTGGCGCGCCCGTGGACCTGAACACCGACGGGCAGGCCTTTCCGCTCGATCAGGCCTTGTTCCCGAGCGCGCAGTCCGTGCGCGACCTGCTCGACAATGCGGTGCCCACGACGCTGACCATCGTCGGAGACTACGCGCCGGAAGATCCCACCAGCTGGCCGACGATCACCGTGAGCGACGGCGTGTTCGAGTTCAGCGCGCTGTCGATCCTGGCGGGCGGGACGCTGCGCTTCCACGGCAACAGCCCGGCGCGAGTTCTCGTGCGCGGCCCGGTCGAGATTCAGGGCAACGCGACGCTGGACGTGAAGGGCGGGAACGCCCCCCTGGTGCTCTCGAGCGTCGCCAGCGGCGGGGTGGGCGGCGTGGGCGGTCCGAACGGCGGAGTCGGCGGCGAGGGCGGCGACCGCTTCAACAATTCGAATTCGGGTTTGATCGCGGCCGGGGCGATCTCCAATCCCGGAGCTGTCTTGAACGGCGCGCCGGGCGGCGGCGTGGGCCAGGTCCCCGGGCTGGGTGCCGCGCCCGGCGGCCAGCTCTATCCTCAGTCGAACCTCCCGACCACGACTGCCGCGCCCGCGAGCCTGACCGGCGGCCTGTGCTGGACGTTCGACACCGTCCACTTCGCCTGGACGGGTTGCCAAAGCCTGCAGCCCGGCACTCCTGGCGGCGGCGCGACCTACGGGGACGGGACACTGGTGGTCGGTGGCGCAGGCGTGCCCAACACGCCTATGGCAACCAACGAACTGGGCTCCACGAACCTCCCGGCCAATACGCTGCCAGGTCCCGGCATCCCGATCGAGCCTCCGAATCCCCAGGCTGCGCACAACGTGCGAACGCTGGACTGGACCGCTGATTCCGCCACCAACCACCTGCGCGGCGGCGCGGGCGGCGGCGGCGGCGGGACGAGTCTGTTCGGGACGCAGACCACGCAGGACTTCCCGCCGCCTTGCGGCGGCCCGGGCCTGGTGATTCCCGGTCCGCTGGATCTCAACCCTCCTCCGGGGTACCAGGACAACTCCGCCGCCGGCGGTGGAGGTGGTGGCGGAGCCGTGCAACTCGTCTCGGGCAACTCGATCCTGCTCGACGGCGTGATCGACGCGCGCGGGGGCAACGGAGGCGGCGCAGACCCGGCCGCTTCGACCGCCCGTGCACGACAGCCCGCTCCAGGCGGCGGCGGCTCGGGCGGCGCCGTGCGCCTGCAGTCGCAGACCATCGGTCTGGGCTCGGTCCCGGGCCGCGTCCTGATCGGCGGCGGTGCAGGCGGCGTGACCGACATGAACCACCTGAGCGGCGCGGGGCAGATCGCGAACGCGCTCGGCGGAGCCGGCAGCACCGGCCTGGTGCGCATCGAGGACACATCCGGCACGCTGACACGCGCGCTCGAGGCGCCCCAGATCCTGCCCTTCGATCCCCTGGTTCCCGAGTCCGAGAACTTCCTCTCGGTCGGCACCTGGGGACAGCCGGTCCAGCGGCCCGAGAGCTTCACCGGTTCGATCTCCTGCTGGATGCAGCCCCTGAACTCGTTCTTCGTGCTCGAGTTCAAGTCGGACGACCCCGGCAACGCGGATCCGGCCCTGCGCTACGGCTGGGACATGGACGTGATCTACGACTCGGGCGGCGGCGAGCATCCGATCCACTACCGCAGCCCCGATCCGCTCTCGCCCTATGCCCCGACCAGCTTCGAGCTGGGCATGGGCACCACGCTGAACCACGGTCTGCCTGCGGGCCAGGGCTCGTACATGATCGTGCGCTTCCAGGGCGCCAAGTCGGCCCACAGCATCGCGGGCAATCCCTGCGACATTCACCTCACGGGCACGACGCTCGACATCATCCCCGGCTCGCTGACCCCCTGGGTCCAGCACCCGGCGGACCTCAACCTGTTCAGCCCGCGGCCCGACATGGTGCGCTTCAGCGTGGTCTTCGACTACTCGCTGGTCACGCCCAACTCGATTCCGTCCTACGTCAAGGGCGTGACCAACGTCCACATCCGCACGCAGCCGGACTGAACGTCGAGCAGGGTTCCCGGGTCCACCCGGCCGAGCGCGAACCGAGGGCCGCCGCGAGGCGGCCCTTCGCCTTCCCCGAGCATGCCTTCCTCATCCGAGCGATCCGCGCGCCGCACAGGCTTGCTGCTGCAGAGCCGCTGGATCCTCGCCGCCGGCGGGCTCGCCCTGCGCGAGGGCGGCCTGTGGATCGAGCGCGGACGGATTGCGCGCGTGCTGCGCTCGCCGGCCGAACTGCGCGCATTCCGGCGCCGAACGAGCACGGAAGTCCTGGACCTCGGTGCGGCGCTCGTCGCGCCCGGGTTCGTCGATGCGCACGCGCATCTCGAGCTCGGCGCGCTGCGCGGGAGCGTGCCCTCCGGAGCGAGCTTCAGCGACTGGATCGCCGCACTGTTGCGCGAGCGCGGACGCCGAACGCAGGCCGCGCTCGAGTCGGCCGCGCGCGCGGGTGCCGACGAGCTGCTCGCCGGCGGGACGACGCTGGTAGCTGACGTCGACTCGCTGGGCTTGTGCGCGCGCGCCCTGCGCGGGCATCCCCTGCGACGGATCCCGTTCCACGAGCTGCTCGACGCGCGCGACCCGGCGCGCACGCGATCTGTGCTGCAGCGTGCGCGCGCCGCGTCACGGTCGGCCGCGCCGCTGGGGCACGGGTTCTCCCCGCACGCGCCCACGACCGTCAGCGCCGAGCTCGCGGCCGGCATCGCGCGCCTCGCGCGTCCGCGCCGCGCACGCGTGATGGTCCACTGGGCCGAGACGCGCGAGGAGGAGCTCTGGCTCGAGTGCGGCGAGGGCCCGCTGGCGCGCCTGCTGGGCCAGCCGCCGCGGCGGCGCGGGCTCGAACTGCTGGAGGCGGCGCGGCTCGTCGGTCCGCGCACGCTGCTGGTGCACGGCAACGAGGCGCGTCCCGAAGAGCGCACGCGCGTCGCGCGCGCGGGCGCCGCGCTGGTCCATTGCCCGGGCACGCACGCCTTCTTCTCGCGCCCGCGCTTCGCGCTCGCGGCCTGGCGCCGCGCGGGCGTGACGCTCGCGCTGGGCACCGACTCGCTGGCCTCGAACCGGGCGCTCGACATGCGCGCGGAGATCGCCGAGCTCCTGCGCGCGCAGCCGGGAGTGCACCCGCGCGAGGCCTGGCTCTGCGCGACGCGCGGCGGCGCGCGCGCCCTGGGCCTCGCAGGCCGCGCGGGCGAGCTCGTCCCCGGTGCCTTTGCGGACTTCTCCGTCTTCGGGGAGGCCCCGGCGCGCGCCTCGGACCTCTGGGAGCTGCTCGCGCACCCGCAGGCTCCGATCCGGGAGGTCTGGATCGGCGGTCGCGCCGTCTTTTGGTCTGCTCCGGGGACCGGAAAAGCCCCTCCAGGGCTGAACTTCGGCCGCCGACCGCCAGAATAGGGCCCCGCCTCCCCGCCATGGACCGCGATTCACGTCCCGCTCCCACGCCACAGCTCGCACTCGAGCGCGAGCGCGCGCTCGCGCTCCTCTCGAGCGGCCGGCGCTTCGTGCTCTCCGGGCACCAGCGCCCCGATGGCGACTGTCTCGGCGCGCAGGCGGCGCTCGCGAGCCTGCTCGTCGGCCAGGGCCGCGAGGTCTGGATCTACAACCCCGATGCGCCCGAGAAGCGCTACGCCTACCTCTCCGAGAAGGTTCCGCAGCGCGCCTACACCGGCGGCGGCCTGCCGGTGCACGACGTGACGGTGCTGCTCGACTTCTCCGAGCTCTCGCGCACGGGCGAACTCGCGCCGGTGCTGCAGGCGCACGCCTCGAAGAAGCTCGTCGTCGACCACCACATCCACCACGGCACGCCCTGGTGGGACGCCTGCTACGTCGACGTCGCGGCCTCGGCCACCGGCCTGCTCGTGCGGCGCATCGCGCGCGAGCTCGGCTGGCCGCTCGACCGCGCCGCCGCGCAGGGTGTCTTCACCTCGCTCGTGACCGACACGGGCTGGTTCAAGTACTCGAACACCGACGCGGAGACGCTGGCCGTAGCCTCCGAGATGCTCGGCCTGGGCGTCGAGCCGTCGCGCATCTTCGACCAGCTCTACCAGCAGCGCAGCCGCCACCACCCGGCCTACCTCGGACAGCTGCTCGCGCGCGCCGAGTACTTCGCCGAGGGCCGCCTGGTGCTCGTCGACCAGCCGCTCTCGGCGAGGATCGACCCGGATCTGGTCGACAGCGACGAGCTGCTCGACATCCTGCGCTCGGTCGCGAGCGTCGAGGTCGTGCTCTACCTGCGCGAGATCCAGAGCGGCGCCTGCAAGCTCTCGGCGCGCTCCAAGACGGCCTACGACGTCAACGCCCTGGCGCGGCGCTTCGGTGGCGGCGGACACAAGAAGGCCTCGGGCGCGACGATCCCCGGCCAGCTGGCCGACGTGCGCGCGCAGGTCCTGGCGGCCGCTCTGGAGGGCTTCGGCGCCGCGGCGCCGACGACGCGATGAAGGTCGCGATCATCTCGGACCTGCACTCGAACCGCGAGGCGCTCGAGGCGGTCTTCGCGCACATCCGCACGCAGGGCGTGAGCACCGTCTACTGCCTGGGCGACGTGATCGGCTACGGCCCCGAGCCCGAGTTCTGCGTCGACCTCGTGCGCGGTCACGCGAGCCTGTGCCTGATGGGCAACCACGACGAGGCGCTCTTCCGCGACGCCTCGGACTTCAATCCGCACGCGCGCGAGGCGATCGAGTTCACGCGCCTGCGCATGAAGCCCAAGTGGTATCACTCGACCGAGCGCAAGGCGCGCTGGGAGTGGCTGCGCGAGCTGCCGCTGACGCACCAGGAGGGGCGATTCCTCTTCGTGCACGGCAGCCCGCGCGATCCGGTGCGCGAGTACGTGCTCTCGACCGACGGCTTCCTCAACCCCGACAAGCTGCGCTCGATCTTCGACGGCTTCCAGGGCGTGTGCGTCGGCGGCCACACGCACCATCCGGGCGTGCACGACGAGGAGCTGCGCTTCCACGGACTCGAAGGCCGCGAGACGCTCACGCTGCCGCTCGCGCCGGCCAAGAAGTACTTCGTCAACGTCGGCTCGACGGGCCAGCCGCGCGACGGCGACCCGCGCGCGTGCTACGCGGTGCTCGAGGACGCGCAGGTGACGTGGCATCGCGTGGCCTACGACTACCGCCAGACGATGCAGAAGATTCTCGACACCGGCGTCCTCAGCGAAGTGCTCGCGCGGCGGCTGGCGGTGGGGAAGTAGGCCGGATTCGCCCCTGCCCGGCGCTTGAGAGGGCAGCCCCCATGGAGGAGGGCCACCCATGCGTCAACTGAATCCGCTCCCCGTAGCGCTGCCCGCAGGTGATCGCCCGTGCCGCCACGGGGCAACCCCGCGCCGGTCGCCTGCCGTCCGCGTTCCCCGCTGGAAGGGCGGGGCCCTGGGACTGGCCCTGGCCGGCAGCCTCGTGCAAGCCCAGTCCACCGAGCGCGTGAGCCTCGATTCGAGTGCGGGGCAGGCGGACAATTCGAGCACCATGACCGCCGTCTCGGCCGAGGGCCGCTTCGTGGCGTTCGTGAGCAGCGCCTCGAACCTCGTCCCGGGCGACACGAATGGGGTCACGGATGTCTTCGTGCGTGACCGCCTGCTGGGCACGACCGAGCGCATGAGCGTGAGCTCAGCCGGCGTGCAGGCGAACCTCTCCAGCA
The DNA here is from genome assembly GCA_963829015.1 of uncultured Planctomycetota bacterium. Taxonomy (GTDB): domain Bacteria; phylum Planctomycetota; class UBA1135; order UBA1135; genus JADJLZ01. The sequence goes on from CAWHGR010000007.1 coordinate 662,764, forward strand.
GCGACTCCTACAGGCCTGCGATTTCCGCTGACGGTCGTTTCGTGGCCTTCGACAGCTGGGCCTCGAACCTGGTCACGGCCGACACGAACGGCGTCGCGGACGTATTCGTGCACGACCGCCAGACCGGGACCACCGAATGCGTGAGCGTCAACTCGGCCGGGGTGCAGGCGCAGTCCATGTGCTACGGGCCCTCGCTCTCGGCCGATGGACGCTTCGTTGTGTTCGAGAGCATGAGCTCGAACCTCAGCGTCGGTGACGTGAACGGGATGTCCGACATCTTCCTGCACGACCGCCAGACCGGGGTGACGGAGCTCGTCAGCCTTGGCGCGGGCGGGGTACAGGGGAACGACATGAGCCACAGCGGCAGCGTCACGGCCGACGGGCGCTTCGTGGTGTTCGACACCTTCTCCTCGAACCTCGTTGCCGGCGACACGAACAGCTGGGGCGACGTGTTCCTGCGCGATCGCCAGAACGGGACCAGCGTGCGCGTGAGCGTGAGTACGACCGGAGTGCAGGGCTCCAACTGGAGCCTCTCGGCCTCGATCACGCCCGACGGCCGCTTCGTGGTCTTTCACAGCTGGTCCTCGAACCTGGTCGCGGGCGACACGAACGTGGCGGGCGACATCTTCGTGCGCGACCTGCTCGCAGGGACGACCGAGCGGGTCAGCCTGGACTCGGCGGGAGCCCAGGGAAATGCCGAGAGCGGCAGCTACCCACCTTCGATCTCGGCCGGTGGTCGCTTTGTGGCGTTCGAGAGCCTGTCCACGAACCTCGTGGCCGGCGACACGAATGCCTGTGGAGATGTCTTCGTGCACGACCGGCTGAGCGGAACGACCGAACGCGTGAGCGTCGACTCGGGCGGAACGCAGGCGCAAGCGAGCAGCCTCTGGCCCGCGATCTCGGCCGATGGGCGCTTCGTTGCCTTTGAGAGCAGCGCCACGAACCTCGTCGTCGGCGACACCAACGGTTTCGCGGACATCTTCGCGCACGACCGCGGCGCTCCGCCGCCCGCCGCCTTCTGTTTCGGCGACGGCAGCGCGGGAGCGTGTCCGTGCGGCAACTACGGGATCGCCGGCCGCGGCTGCGAGAACTCCGCGTCCACGGGCGGTGCGCTGCTGTCGTCCGCGGGAGCCGCCTCGCTGGCGAGCGACACGCTCGTGCTCACGTCCGCGGGGGAGCTGCCGAGCGTGTCCAGCATCCTGCTGCAGGGCGACGCGAGCGTGCTCCCGCTGAACTTCGGCGACGGACTGCGCTGCGTCGGCGGGAGCCTCAAGCGGCTCTACCTGCACAGCGCCTCGGGCGGCAGCGTCAGCGCGCCCCAGCCGGGCGACCTGTCGATCTCCGCACGCTCCGCCGCGCTGGGGGACGTGATCCCGGTCGGCGCGACGCGCTCCTACCAGATCTACTACCGCGATCCGGCCCCGACCTTCTGTCCGACCCCGCAGGGCAACGGCTGGAACGTCTCCTCGGGGCTGTCGATCACCTGGGCCCAGTAGCTCGCGCCATGTGTCCGACGATCGCGGGGGGGCATGAGGCACAGGGACCAACGGGGCCCGCTGCAAGTCCGCGCGTGGATGGCGCGTTTCGCAGTACAGGGGTAGCTTGAAGCAGCCGAGGGAGTGCGAGGACCCCGCCCCGCACACTCGGAAGCTCAGATCGCTCTTCGGCAGAGGATTCAGTGGATGACTCGCATGAATCTCATTTGGCGTTGGACTGGTGTGGCCGTTGTGGCGGCCCTGGCAGGCAGCCTCGGTCGAGCGCAGACGACGGAGCGCGTGAGCGTGGCGACGGGCGGGGCGGAGGGTGACTCCCACAGCATCGTGTGCGCGATCTCGGCCGACGGCAGCTTCGTCGCGTTCGAGAGCCTGGCCAGCAGCCTCGTTGCGGGCGACACCAACGGGGTCAGTGACATTTTCGTGCGCGACCGCCTGAGCGGGAGCACCGAGCGTGTCAGCCTGGACTCGGGCGGGGCGCAGGCAAGCGGTGTCTGGGGCAGCTTCTCTCCCGCGCTCTCGGGCGATGGGCGCTTCGTCGCGTTCACCAGCGACGCCTCGAACCTCGTCGCGGGCGATACGAACGGGACCTATGACGTCTTCGTGCGTGATCGGCAGAACGGGACGACCGAGCGGGTCAGCGTCGACTCGGGCGGAGCGCAGGGGAACTCGAGCAGCGGCGAAGCCTCGCTCTCGGCCGACGGACGATTCGTGGCGTTCCATAGCATGGCCACGAACCTCGTTGCGGGTGACACGAACGCAGTCCACGGACATCTTCGTCCACGACCGCCAGCTGGGGACGACGGAACGCGTGAGCGTGGACTCGACCGGAGCAGAGGGGAACGGCTACAGCACCTTTCCCTCGATCTCTGCCGACGGGCGATTCGTGGCGTTCCAGAGCCAGGCCTCGAACCTCGTCGCGGGCGACAGCCCGAATGGGTTCGAGGACATTTTCGTGCACGACCGCCAGAACGCGACGACCGAGCGCGTGAGCCTCGACTCGAGCGGGGCCGAGGCCGACTCCAACAGCGAGTGGTGCGCGATTTCCGGTGACGGTCGATGCGTGGCGTTCCACAGCGACGCCACGAACCTCGTCGTTGGGGACACGAATGGCCTCTTGGACGTCTTCGTCCACGACCGTCAGAGCGGGATGACCGAGCGCGTGAGCGTGGATCCGATCGGAGCGCAGGGGAACATGGCCAGTGTTCGTCCCGCGATCTCGGCCGACGGCCGCTTCGTGTCGTTCGACAGCGAGGGTTCGAATCTCGTCGCCGGGGACTCGAACGGATTCGAGGACACGTTCGTGCGCGACCGCCAGCTCGGGTCGACCGAACGCGTGAGCGTCGATGCTGCCGGAGCGGAAGGCAACTCGCTCAGCGAGAATCCCTCGATCTCGTCCGACGGCCGCTTCGTGGCGTTCGACAGCGACGCGTCGAATCTCGTCGCGGGCGACACGAACACGAGCTATGACGTCCTCGTCCGAGATCGGGGCGCGCTGTCTCCGCCGCCCCCGCCCTATCCCTTCTGCTTCGGCGACGCGAGTGCCGGAACCTGTCCGTGCGGCAACTACGGCCTCGCCGGCCGCGGCTGCGAGAACTCCGCGGCCACGGGCGGTGCGGTGCTGTCCGCTGCGGGGAATTCCTCGCTCGCCAGCGATACCCTCGCGCTCACCTCGGCCAGCGAGCTGCCGAGCGCGTTCAGCATCTTTCTTCAGGGCGATGTCACGATCCTGCCCCTGAATTTCGGCGATGGGCTGCGCTGCACGGGCGGGACTCTGAAGCGGCTCTACCTGCACAGCGCCTCGGGTGGCAGCGTCAGCGCGCCCCAGCCGGGCGACCTGTCGATCTCCGCGCGCTCGGCCGCGCTAGGGGACACCCTCCCTGCGGGGTCGGCGCGCTACTACCAGACCTACTACCGCGATCCGGACCCCGCGTTCTGCCCCAACCCGCAGGGCAACAGCTGGAACGTCTCCTCGGCTCTCTCGATCGTCTGGGTGCAGTAGCGCCTGCACGGTCGGGGAACGGGTCGCGAGCCGTCTTCGCAGCCCGAGCATCGCTCCGCTAGCATGGCCCGCTCGAAAGACGCGCCCCCATGCTCCTCGCCTGCCTGCTGACGACCTGCGCCGTCCCGCTCCAGGACCCGCCGCCGGCGCAGACGCCCGCCGAGCGCGTCGACGCGTTGATCGCCAGGACGAACGCCTACGAGCACTTCGTCGCCACCTACAAGGTCCGGGACAAGCAGGGCGAAGAGAGCCAGATGCGCTTCTGCTTCCGCGCTCCCGACCACGGGCTGCTCGACATGCGCTCGGCGAAGTCCTCGATGCAGCAGTACTTCGAGGGCCAGACGATCGTGATCCGCAGCCACTCCGACGCGGGCCCCGACACGGTCGCGACGATCCACAGCCTGGGCGTGCAGCAACAGCTCGCCGAGTCCGCCATGACCGCGCTGGACGAGGTGTTCCCGCGCAAGTCGGCCGCGTCCGTGCCCGAGGGGAGGAACGGGCTCAACTGGCGCATCTCCGTGGGCGCCGACTGCGAGGGGCTGAACATCAGCCTGGGAACGGGTTCCGGCGAGCTGCTGGGCTGGCTGCAGGACATGCGTCGCCAGCCCGAGCAGCTCGCGGCCGCGGGCGCGACCGAACTCGTCTTCAGTCCCTGCGAGAAGGCGCGCCTGGTCCTGTCCGCGGAGACCGGCTTCGTCTCGAAGCTCGAGAAGCTCTTGCCGCAGGGCCCCGAGATGCGCATGCAGCTCGTGTCGCTGGACCTCGAGGCGCCCGCCAGCGACGCGTTCTTCACGCCTCCGCCGCCCGCGGCCGGTGCGAATGACGAGTCCGAGTCCTACGAGGCCATGACCCTGGCCGTGATGTTCGTGCAGGTGCGCGGCGACTTGTTCCGCAGGATCGGCAGGCGCATCGACGACCGCCAGTTCGAGTGGAACGACGAGAGCCGGGCAAAGCTCTGCAAGCTCGTGCGCCGCGTGGACGGCGAGCTGCTGACGGCGGCCAACGCGCAGGTGATCGCGCGCCTGGAGCGCAACGTCGACGCGCTCGCGCAGGCGCTGCAGGAGAAGCTCGCCAGCGCGGGCCCGGAACTGCGCGCGGAGCTGAAGGCCGGCGCGGGCAGGGACCGCGCGGGACTGGAGAAGCACCTGCAGCAGGTCGCGGAGAAGGTGCTCGCCCAGAAGCCCTCCGGCCTGAGCTGCAAGCTCCGGCCCTCGCTCGACGAGGATCTGCTCGCGCTCGAGGAGCCGATCCTGCGCGAGATCTACGCCGAGTCCGTCACCAAGCCGCTGCTCGCGCGCTACGAGGAGAAGGTCGAGAAGCAGCTCGAGGCGAAGTAGCGCAGGTTGCGGCCGGAATGCAGGCCGCTTCGAGCGTCGGACGGCGCCTTGGTTAGCATGCCCCGCCAGGAACGGAGCTCCCCATGCTGTTCGCCTGCCTGCTCGCCACCCTCGCCCCGCTGCCGCAGGATCCGCCGGCGGAGCCGACGCTGGCCGAGCGCATCGATGCGCTGATCGAGAAGACGAATGCGTACGAGGGTTTCGCCGCACGCTACCGCTGCCGGCTGAAGCAGGACGCCGAGGGCGAGGTGCGGCTCCTCTTTCGCGGTCCGGACCAGGCCAGGTTCACGTTCGACGGGGGCGGGACCCGGAAGGACATCTACCTGTTCGCAGACAGGTTCGTGATGCGCAGCCGCGACGAGAATCAGCCTCTGCGCACAGCCACCGTCACCAATCCCCGGGAGGAAGTCGAGTGTCTGGCCCTGGTTCGCAACGGACTCGAGGAAGCGTTTCCGAAGTCCATGGAGCACGCGCAGGCACCGGTCGCGGAGCACACCGTCTTCTGCTTCGACATCGACCCGGAGTGCAGCAGTCTCGGCTTTTCCCTCGGCTGCGACGGTCCCGCGCGATTCACGTGGCTCGTCCAGCTGCGCGCACAGCTCTCGAACCTCTCCTGGTCTGAAGGAGAGCATCCGGCGATTGCGTTCTCGCCCTGCGCGGGCGAGCGCTTGCTGGTCTCCGCAGAGAGCGGGTTCATCACGCGTGTCGAATGCCAGGCGAAGGACGGTGTGCGCATCGACCTGGAGCTGATCGAGTTCGACAGCGATGCTCCACCGGAGGCGAAGGAGTTCGAACCTGGCTCCCCCGGCGAGGGAGCGCAGGACGACTCCGAGGCCGCCGAGGCCGACTTCGCGCGCCGGGGCCTGCAGCGCGGCCGGGCGAGTGTCTTCTACAGTGTCGCGAGGATGCTCGACGGCGGGCGGCTCGAGTGGAACGAGCAGGCAGCGGGCCAGGTCGAGGAGATCCTGCACGAGCTCGCCGCCCGCGAACTGGAGACGATGTTGCGGCCGCTCGCGCAGAAGCCGCACGACTGGATCGAGACGATGGAGCAATGGCTCGCGGCGGCGCTCGCACAGCCCGGCGGGCAGGAACCCGAGCAGCTGCCCACGCTGAGGGAACAGGTCGCGCAGTCGCGCGAGCAGTTCCAGACGAACCTCTCCAAGACCGTGGAGAATCTGTTCGGGCCGGAATACCCGCGCGACAAGTGCAAGTCGCGTGCGGCGTTTCCCGACGAACTCCGGGCGATCGAGGAGCGCGTTCTGTCCAAGGTCTACGCGGAAGTCGTCACCCAGCCTCTGCTCGCCGCGTTCGACGAGCAGGTCGGCAAGCAGCTCGAGGCGAAGTAGTGCGCCCGCGCAGTCCCGCGGTGGCCGATGGGCGCATGGCGCGCACGCGGGTACGGCCTATCCTCGAGCGGGCCGAGGAGCGCCGTCCCATGTTGCTCGCCTGCTCGTTCGCGGCTCTCGCCGCGCTGTCCCAGGATCCTCCGCGCGAGGTGCCGCTCGTCGAGCGCATCGACGCGCTGATCGCGAAGACGAACGCCTACGAAGGGTTCGAGGCGGACTATCGGTACCACTTCGGGCCCGAAAACGACGGAACGATCGTGTTCCTGTACCGCGCGCCCGACCGCATGAAGTGCCAGGTCACCTCCGCCGCGGGAAGCGTGGTCTTGTCCGTTCGCGGCCCCGACCTGCAATCGCGCACGCACAACTCGGATGGGTCTGCGACGAGTGTCTCGACCGGCGTCTGGCGCTGGGTATCCGAGTTCGACAGACGCCTCAACGACAGGCTGCAGGTCGAGTTCGCCGGAGCCTTTCCGGCGGAGGAGCTGCTCGCAGACGTGATCCCCGGCTTCAGCTGCCATCTCGACCAGAGTCCGGTGACCGACGGGTTCCGTGCCAACATCGGGCTCTTCTTCGCTCCGTTCCGTCACAGCGGCCTGAGTTGGCTCGACGATGCCCGCGCGTCGCCCGAGTTGCGATCAGAGGGCAGTGGCGCTGACCTTGCGATCGAATTCACCCCGCACCCCACGGGTCGGGTGTCGATCTCCGCACAGCACGGGTTCGTCACGCGGGTCGAGAAGCTGGCGCCGGGCGGCTCCTCGGTCCAGATCGAGCTCATGCGGCTCGACCTGCTGGCCAGGCCGGAGGAGCGCGAATTCGAGCTGCCCGCCGCGGAGGAGGGCAGCAGGGACAGATCGCTCCAGTACTCGCAGGAGGGAGCCCTGCTCGCGCAGTCGAGCGCCCTCGAGTGCCTCGCGCGCGGAGTCGCTCGCATGCTCGACCAGGGGCAACTCGAGTGGACATCGGCACTCGAGTCCCGTCTGGAGAACCTGCTGCGTTGGCAGAACGAAGAGCTGGTTCCGCAGATCTTCCGTTCGCACGTCGAGCGCAGCGATTCCGCGATCAAGTCCCTGGCCGGCTGGATCCCGGAGGCCTTGGGCAGGCTCTCCCCGGTCGACCGAGCTGCGAGCAACCCGCTGGCCGCTGACATCGCACGCGCCAGGGCGGGATTGGAGTGGGAACTCAGTGTTGCCCCTGACGAATGGCTCAAGGATCCGTTCCAGCCCGTGACCTGCAATCGTCGTCCGAGCCTCGTCGAGGACCTGCGCGCCCTCGACGCACCGATCCTGAGCGAGGTCTACCTGCGCACCATCCAACGGCCGCAACTCGCGAAGTTCGACAGCGAAGTCGCGCGCCTGCTGGCGCAGGTAGATTCCCCGGCAGCGCCCCCGCCTGTCGCGGGAGAGGTCTCTCTCGCCAGCCTGATCGGGAAGGTGAACGCCTGCCCCGGCTTCGTTGCGCGTTATCGGCTGCATTTCAAGGATGGCATGGAGGGACGCGCCACCCTCCTGTACCGCGCCCCCGATCGCTACAAGACGCAGCTGCAGTTGGGGAGCGGGCGCTGGGAGTCCCTCGTGCGTGGCGACGCGCTCGAATCGCGCGCGTGGGGCGAGAACAGGAGGCCCACGAAGGCCTGCATGTCCGTCCGCAACGCAGCAGAAGCAAGTCGGCGCAGACTCGAACGCCTCGCGCAAGGGTTCACAGGGCTCGTCCGGCCCGGGGACCTGCCGGGCGCGTATCGCCTCTCGTTCTCGATCGGACCGACGCCGGAGCCCGGGGCGGCCCTCGTGACCCTCGGCGAAGGCCGGTTCGGCTACTCGCTGCTGCGCTGGCTCGACGAAGCGCGACAGCAACTCGGGCCGATGACCCTCGAGCTGGAAGGCCAGCCGCTGCTGTGCTTCTCGCCTGTCCCCGGTTGCCGTGCGTTCGTTTCGACCGAGACGGGCTTCCTCACACGCGTCGAAGCACGCCAAGGAGCAGGCCTCGCCGCGATGGTCGAACTGGATTCGCTGGACCTCGACGCGCCGCCAGCCGAGGCCGAGTTTCAGTCCAGCGACACGCCAGCCGACGCCCAGGACGTCAGCGCTCGGGAGCAGAGCCTTCAGGGGGCGCGTGAGCTCGGTCTCGGACGCGGAGCTCTCGGCGAGGTCCTAGCGCACATCCTCGATGCGCGGCGCGTCGACTGGTCGAGGGATCTCGAGCAGCGGATCACGCAGGTGATGCGCGAGCAGCATGCGGAGGACTTGCCCGGCGCCTCGCTCGACGTCGCCGACTCGATCGGGCGTCTGACCGACCAGCGGTCGCAGTGGCTGAAGCAATCGCTGAGCCACATGGAGGCGTCGAACCTGGCCGGGCGCCAGGATCTCGCGCGCCGGACCGCGAGCCTGCGGGAGGAACTGCAGCGCATGCTGGACGAGCACCTCGCGGATCTGCTGGCGACGCCCTATCCGCTGGTCGCCTGCGAGCGCAGGCCGACACTGCGCCAGGATCTCGCCGCGCTGGAGGAGCCGATCCTGCGCGATGTCTACGCGGCGAAGGTCGGCCAGCCCTTGCTGGCCGCGTACGACGAGAAGGTCGGCAAGCAGCTCGAGGCGAAGTAGCAGAGCCTCAGCGAAAGCGCAGCGCGTTGCGCATCACGTGCCCGAGGATCTGCGGGTTCTTGCGCATGCGCCGGATCGAATACGGCCGCCACTCGGGGCCGTAGGGGACGTAGACGCGCACCCGGTGGCCGGCCTTGCGCCACTTCTCCCAGAGCTCCTCGCGCACGCCCATCAGGACCTGGAACTCGTACTGCTCGCGCGTGTAGCCGGCCTGCTTGAGCACGGCGAGGCAGCGATCGGCGAGCTCGTCGTCGTGCGTGCCGAGCCGGATCGTGGCCTTGCGCGCGGCGAGCTTCTTCACGCACTCGACGTAGGCCGCGCGGATCGGCTCGGGCTCGGTGTGCGCGATCGCGGCGGGCTCGAGGTAGATGCCCTTGACCATGCGCACGTCGAGCGGGCCGGGCGGCAGCGCGTCGATGTCCTTCGAGCGTGCGGAAGAGGCGCGACTGCAGCACCAGGCCGACATTGCCCGGGTGGCGCTGGCGCAGCTCCGTGAAGACCCGCAGCGTCGCGTCGGTCGTCGGGTGGTCCTCCATCTCGACGCGCAGGAACAGGCCGAGCTTCTGCAGCTGGACGGCGAGCTCGCAATACAGCTCGAGCGCGAGCTCCTCGCGCAGCGTCAGCCCGACGTGCGTCGGCTTGACCGAGACGTAGCAGTCGAGCTTCTTCGCCGCGAGTTCGACGGACGCCGCCTTGTAGGTCGCGACCACCGCGCGCGCCTCGCGCTCGTCGTGCACGTTCTCGCCCAGGATGTCGAGGATGCCCGGGTGGCCCGCGCGGGCGAGCTGCGCCAGGCGCTCGAGCGCCTCGGGCAGCGTCTCGCCGGCGATGTAGCGCGCCGCCAGCCGCCGCAAGATGGGCTTGGGCACGTAGGGCAGGCAGAGGAGCACGGGCTTGCTGAGGAGCGCCATGGGGGGGCCGCGGTGGAACGGGGGAGTGTAGCGTTGCCCGGCGCGGATCTCCCGCTCTACGATGCCGCACATGTCCGGATCCGGCGTCGAACTTGCGCGTGTGGTCCTGGTCAGCGCGCCGGACCTCGCCGCGGCGCGCGCGCTGGCGCACGGCCTGGTCGAGCGGCGCCTGGCGGCCTGCGTCAACCTCGTGCCGGGCCTGGAGAGCGTCTACCGCTGGCAGGGAGCGATCGAGAGTTCGAACGAGGTGCTGCTGCTGATCAAGACCGCGGCCGGGCGCTTGCCGGAGCTCGAGGCCTTCCTCGAGGCCGAGCACCCCTACGACTGTCCCGAGTGCATCGCGCTGCAGCCCGTGCGGGTCGAGCGCGCCTACCTCGACTGGCTGCTGGCCGAGGCCTCGCCGTGAGCCTGCGTGCGCTGGCGCTCGGCCTGGTGCTGTTCGGCTCCTGCGCGCGCGAGCGGCCGAGCCTGCCGCCGCGCCACATCGTGCTCGTGACTTTCGACAGCCTGCGTGCCGACCACCTCTCGTGCTACGGGTACGCGCGCCCGAGCAGCGCGCTCCCGAGCGGCGAGCAGGAGCGCCTCGAGGAGCGCGCCTTCGCGCTCGACGACCTCGCGGCCAGCGGCGTGACGTTCGCGAACGCCTGCGCGCCCTCGCCGCTGACGCTGCCCTCGCTGGCGACGCTCTTCACCGGCCAGTCGCCGCCCGCGACCGGCGTGCTCGACGATCGTTCGCGACTGACGCGCGAGCTGCCCACGCTGGCCGAGCTGGCGCGCGCGGCCGGCTTCCAGACCGCGGCCTTCGTCTCGCGCCCGGGTCTCGACGTGCTCGCGGCCGTCGGACGCGGATTCGAGGACGCGCACGGCTGCGCGAGCGACCAGGAGGCGCTCGCTCGCGCGCGCGCGTGGCTCGCGCAGGACTTCGGCGACGAGCGCCGCAGGCTGCTCTGGATCCACCTCTCCGGGCTCGAGCCGCCCTGGCAGCCGATCCCGCCGGAGGAGATCGCGCGGCCCGAGTCCGCGCCGCTGCGCTTCGTCGATCCGGCCTCCAACCAGCCGGCCGATCTCTACGACGGTCGCATCGCGGCCGTCAACGGCCAGCTCGCTTCGTTCCTGCAGGACGCGTTCGACTACAACCGGCGCGGCGCCGAGGCGACCGAGTTCTGGGCGCGCACGCTGCTGGTCGTGACCGCCACGCACGGCTTCGACCTCGGCTTGCGCGGCGGGCGCATCGAAGCGGAATTGCAGGACGACCTGCTGCGCGTGCCGCTGATCCTGCGCCACCCCGACAGCCTGCAGGGCCAGCGCGTGCTCGCTGCGGTGGTCGAGCTCGCGGACGTGCTGCCGACGCTGGTCGAGAGCTGCGGACTGCCGCGGCCGCGCGAGCTGCCCGGCCGCTCGCTGCTCGGCACGCTCGAGCCGCGCTGCGCGGTCACGCAGAGCGCCGAGCGCGTCTTCAGCGCGTGCGACGGACGCTGGCGCATGATCTGGAACCCCTACGTCGCGCGCATGTTGCCCGGCGACCCGCGCCGGGAGCAGCCGATCGTGGCGCTCTACGAGTCGTCCCTGGGCGGTTCCCCGAGCGCGGACTCGGCCGCCGCGCACCCCGAGGTGGTCGCGCGCCTGCAGCAGGCGGTGGTGGACTGGATCGCGTGCCAGCACTTCCGCCCGAGCTTGCCGCTGCTTCCCGGGCGCAGCCCGTAGGGAAGCGGGGGCGCGGAAGGGGCTCAAGCTCCCCGGCCGACGCGCCGATCGAGGATGCGTCGCATGCTCTTCGCGCCGCTGCTCATGCTTTGCCTCGAGAACCCGGCCCCGCCGGCGCCGGCGGCGTTGCGCCGCGAGTGCTTCGTGATCGAGGCCCCGGCGGGTGCTGCGGCGCACGAGCCGCTCGGCTGGGCCGAGTTCCTGCGCCGCGAGAGCCCGGGCGGCATGGTGCTCGAGTGCGAGTACGTCTTCGTGCGCCAGGATCGCGCCGACCGTTGGCGCGTGCGGCACGTCGAGCAGCTCGACAGCACCGGGCCGCGCCTCGTCTGGCGCGAGATCGGCACGGCGGCCGGGCGCACGCTGACGCTCGAGCGCGATCGCGCGGGCGAGGACTGGCGCTGCCAGGCCTTCGAGCGCGACGAGGCGCTGCGCTGCGCGATCGACACCAGCCACGGGGCCGTCTTCCCGCTCTACCTGCTGGAGCTGGCGCGCAAGGGGCAGTTCGGGGCCGCCGAGCTGTACCTCTTCGACCCGCTCGAGAGCGCGCTCGCCCCGCGCCACGTCACGACGGTCTACGCGCCCGCGAGCTCCGCGCACGCGCGCACGCTCGAGATCCAGCGCCAGGACGGCACGCTCGCGGGTCGCTACGAATTCGAGGGTACTGAGCTCGTCTCCGTGCAGTGGCAGGAGGGCGGTCCGCGCGGACGGCGGATCGATCCCGAGGAGTATGCCCGCGCGGTCGGGGGCGCGGTCGAGCTCGCGCGCACGCGCGTGCCTCCGGCCGCGTGTTCGGATTCGGCAAAGTAGTACGCAGGGATCCGAGGCGCCGGCGTGGGCCGGGAGGCCGATCTGCTACCCTGGCGACTCTGCCCCCCATGCGTCGACGCGCATCCGTGCCCCTCCCGCTGGCCCTCGCCACGGGCCTTGGAGTCCTGTACCTGGCGACCCTGGTGCCGGGCTGCAAGTCCGCCGCCGAGCAGCGCGCCGAGGCCGACAAGGACGCCTACCAGCTGGTCTCCTCGCGGCGCGCCAAGCTGGGCCTCGGCGGCGACACCTTCACGATCGACCCGCCACCGGACAGCCTGCGCGCGCGCATCCTGAGAGGCGAGTTGAAGCAGAGCGAGCCGCTGCGCCTGCCGCAGGTGCTCGAGATCGCCGCCGAGAACAGCCGCGACTACCAGACGCAGCGCGAGCAGCTGTTCCTCTCGGCGCTCGACCTGACGCTCGAGCGCTGGAACTTCAAGCTGCAGAAGACGGCCTCGGTCGACACGGGCATCGACGGCCGGCCCGGCCCTGGCAAGGAGACGGTCGCGGAGACCAACGCCGACGGCACCGTGGGCTTCTCCAAGCTGCTCGGCACGGGTGCCGACGTCGCGCTCAGCCTGGGCGCCGGCATCGCGCGCCAGCTGACCTTCGAGGACGGCTGGCACCCGACCACCAACCTCGGCCTCTCGATCACGCAGCCGCTCTTGCGCGGCTTCGGCGAGCGCATCGTGCTCGAGCCGCTGACGCAGGCCGAGCGCAACCTGGTCTATGCCACGCGCGCCTACGAGCGCTACCGGCGCACCTACGCGGTGGACGCGGCCACGCGCTACTGGCGCCTCCTGGGCACGATGAACGCGGTCGAGAACCAGGAGACCAACTTCGCCAGCCTGCAGAAGCTGACCGCGCGCAACGAGGAGCTGGCGAAGGCCGGCCGGCTCTCGGTGCTCGAGGTGGGCCAGGCGCGCCAGGACGAGCTCTCCTCGCACAACGACCTGATCGACGCGCAAGCGCGCCTCGCGACGCAGCTCGACCAGTTCAAGCTCTTCCTCGGCCTGCCGATCGAGTTCGACCTGCAGCTCGACAAGAGCACGCTCGAAGAGCTCGCCAAGGAGCAGATCGACGAACAGCTCTCCGAAGAGCAGGCCCTGCCCTTCGCGCTCGCGAACCGGCTCGACTACCTGACGGTGCTCGACCAGTTCGACGACCGGCGGCGCAAGGTGATCGTGGCCGAGGACCAGCTGCGCTCGGGGCTGACGCTGGCGGTCGACGCCAAGCTCACGGGCTCCGACCCCAAGCCGATCGACTACGACTTCCGCGACACGACCTGGAGCACGACGCTCTCCTGGAAGCTGCCGATCGACCTCCTGCCGGAGCGCAACGCCTACCGCGAGTCGCTGATCACGATGCAGTCGGCCGCGCGCGCCTGCGAGCAGAACCACGACTCGATCGACGCCAGCCTGCGCGACGAGCTGCGCACGATGCGCACGCAGCAGGAGGGCTACCAGATCCAGCTCAAGGCCGTCGCCCTGGCCGAGAAGCGCAGCGAGAGCGCGCACCTCAACCAGGACGCCGGCCGCGCCGACACGCGCACGCTGCTCGAATCCGAGCGCTCGCTGCTGCAGGCGCGCAACGCGGCCACCACGGCGCTGATCGACTACAATCTGGCGCGCCTCGCGGTGTGGCGCGACCTGGAGATCCTGCGCGTCGACAAGGACGGCATCCACGCCGACGAGGAACTGCTCCGGCACCCCCCTGAGGGCGGAGCGCAGGCCGGCGAGAAGCCGGCCGGAGGCTGAGCGATGGCGAAGAAGACGGGTGTCAATCTCTGGCTCTGGATCGGCCTCGTCGTGGCCGCGGGCGGCCTGTACTGGGGCGGCCGCGCGGCCGGCTTGTACGGCAAGACGGCCGTGGTCGAGATGCGCGGGGCGCGCGTCAAGAAAGGCCCGCTGACGATCAGCGTGCTCGTGAAGGGCAATCTCTCGGCGAAGGACGCCGCCAGCGTCAAGTGCGAGATCGAGGGCCAGACCACGATCATCTCGCTGATCAAGGAGGGCGCGCAGGTCAAGCCCGGCGACCTGCTCTGCGAGCTCGACTCCTCCTCGCTGATCGAGAAGAAGGTCGGGCAGGAGATCAGCCAGCAGTCGGCCGAAGCCGCCTACACCAAGGCCGTGGCCCAGTACGACATCCAGAAGAGCCAGAACCAGAGCGACATCGAGGCCGCCGATCGCAAGCTCACCTTCGCGAAGCTCGACCTCAAGAAGTACGACGAGGGCGACCGCAAGCAGCAGCTCAGCGACGCCGACAACAAGATCACGATCGCCGAGTCGCAGCAGAAGCTCTCGTTCACCACCGCCGAGTGGTCGGGCAAGCTGGCCGATGCGGGATTCCTGACCACGTCGGAGCTCGACAGCGACAAGCTCAAGCTGCTCAGCTCGCAGGTCTCGCTGGACTCGGCCAAGCTGGCGAAGGACCTGCTGGTCAAGTACGACGACCCGCGCAAGCGCACCGAGCTGCTGGCCAACGTCGAGGAGGCCGAGCGCGGCCTCGAGCGCGTCAAGCTCAAGGCCGATGCGATGCTGGCCGACTGCAAGTCGAGCCAAGTTCTCGAGCGAGGCCAAGCTCAAGCTCGAGAACGAGAAGCTGCAGAAGTACGTCGACCAGCTGGCCAAGACGAAGATCGTCGCGCCCGCGGCCGGCATGGTCGTCTACGCGCGCGTCGAGAGCGGCCGCATGGGCAACGACGCGCCGATCGCCGAGGGCACGACCGTGCGCGAGCGCCAGGAGATCATGCAGATCCCGCGCACCGGCGGCATGGTCTGCGAGGGCAGCGTGCACGAGAGCGTGCTCAAGCTCGTCTCGCCCGGCATGGGCTGCCGCGTGACCATCGACGCGATCCCGGGCATGGAGTTCCCCGGCGAGGTGCAGTCGGTGGCCGTGCTGCCCGACAAGGGCAGCTGGTGGTCGAACCCCAACACGCGCCTGTACCCGTGCACGGTCGCCATCAAGGCACTCGAGAGCCCGACGCCCGAGCAGGTCAAGGCCTACACCGACATGCGCCCGGGCATGTCCTGCAAGCTCGAGATCCTCTCGGCGCAGATCGACAGACTGCCTGTACGTGCCCGTGCAGTGCGTCGTGCTCGACAAGGGCGACACGACCGCCTTCGTCCACGAGGGCAGCGGCGCACGCCAGGTCAAGGTCAAGGTCGGGCGCACGAACGAGAAGTTCGTCGAGGTGCTCGAGGGCCTCTCCGAGGACCAGGAGGTGCTGCTCGCGCCGCCGGCGGGCTTCGTGCCCGCGCAGTCCGACGACAAGCCGCTCGACGTGCCCAAGGCTGCCGCCGACCAGCCGGGCGCGGCGCAGCCGAAGCCGATGGCGGCCGAGGGCGGCGCCGGCGGACCGGGCGGGCCGGGCGGGCCGGGCGGACCGATGGGCGACGGCGCCAACCGGCAGCGCCCGAACTTCGATCCCGCGAACTTCGACCCGAGCAAGCTGACCGGACGCATGAAAGAGCGCTGGGACGCGATGAGCGAGGAAGAGCGCGCAAAGTGGATCGAGAACATGAAGACGGGCAACTTCGGCGGCGGCGGCGGCGGCGGCCGGCGCGGCAACGGTGGCGGCGACAAGAAACCGGCCGACGGTTCGGGCGGCGGGGGCGGCAAGTAGCCGATGGCCGCAGGCGCCGCTGACCAGGCCCGCGACCGCGCGGGCGAGCCCGTCGTCGAGCTGACCGACGTGCGCCGCGTCTACCGCATGGGCACGAACGAGGTGCGCGCGCTCGACGGCCTCACGTTCACGTTCCGCGCCGGCGAGTACTGGTCGATCATGGGCAGCTCGGGCTCGGGCAAGTCGACGCTGCTCAACCTGCTCGGCTGCATCGACCGGCCCTCGAGCGGCTCGTACAGGATCCGCGGCCAGGAGGTCGCCGACCTCGACGACGACGAGCTGTCCGAGATCCGCGGCCAGCACATCGGCTTCGTGTTCCAGTCCTACAACCTGATCGCGCAGCTCAACGTGCTCGAGAACATCCTCGTGCCGCTGTTCTACTGGGACGAGCCGCCCGAGGACGCCGAGGAGCGCGCGCGCGAGCTGGCGGCGCGCGTGGGCCTCGCCGGACGACTGGACCACAAGCCCAACGAGCTCTCGGGCGGACAGCAGCAGCGCGTGGCGATCGCGCGCGCGCTGATCAACGACCCGGCCATCCTGCTCGCCGACGAGGCCACCGGCAACCTCGACAGCAAGACGGCGCAGGAGATCCTGGCGCTCTTCGACGAGCTGCACGCCGAGGGCAAGACCATCCTGCTCGTGACGCACGAGCCCAGCATCGGCCGCCACGCGCAGCACACGCTGCGCCTCTCCGACGGCAAGATCGCCGAAGTGACGCACAACCGCGAGGAGGCCAAGGCGTGAACAGCGGACTGATGCGCACCGTGCGCCTGGGCGTCTCGAGCCTCTTGCTGCACAAGCTGCGCAGCATCCTGACCACGCTGGGCGTGCTCTTCGGCGTCTCGAGCGTGATCGCCATGCTGGCGATCGGCGAAGGCGCCTCGAAGCACGCCCAGGAGCTGATCCGCGAGCTCGGCAGCCAGAACGTGATCCTGCGCAGCAAGAAGCCGCCCGAGGACCTCGTCACCGGCGGCCAGCAGTCGCGCATCTCGGCCTACGGCCTGACCGACGAGGACATGCAGCGCGTGCGCGATTCGTTCCCCGCCGTCACGCGCGCCGTTCCCGTGCGCATCCTGCAGCAGGAGGTGCGCTACGAGACGCGCGCACTCAACCCGCGCGTGCTGGCCACGACCTACCAGTACCGCGACGTCACCGGTCGCCCGATCTGCGAGGGCCGCTTCCTCTCGCCCGACGACGAGCGCAGCGTGGCCAACGTCTGCGTGCTCGGCTTCGAGGTCGCGCGCTACCTGATCCCCTTCGAGTCCGCCGTGGGCAAGGACATCAAGGTCGGCTCGGAGTACTTCACCTGCGTGGGCGTGATGCTGCCGCGCGTGCCGCTCTCGGCCGACCCGCCGCAGGCCGGCGCCGACGTCACGGGCGAGGTCTTCGTGCCGATGGAGACCGGCAACAAGTGGTTCGGCGACACGCAGGTCAAGATCCGCAGCGGCTCGCGCGAGATGGAGCAGGTCGAGCTGCACGAGATCTACGCCGCCGTGGACGCCTCGGAGCACGTGGAGCTCGTCGCCGACGCAGCCAAGGAGATGCTGCGGCGCAACCACAACCAGCAGGACTACGAGGTCGTGGTGCCGCTCGAGCTGATGATGAAGGAGGAGGAAACCAAGCGCACCTTCAACATCGTGCTCGGCTCCATCGCCGGCATCTCGCTGCTCGTGGGCGGCATCGGGATCATGAACGTGATGCTCGCGACGGTGACGGAGCGCACGCGCGAGATCGGCATCCGCCGCGCGCTGGGCGCCAAGCGCCGGCACATCGTGACCCAGTTCCTGGTCGAGACCGTGGTGCTCTCGGTCGGCGGGGGGCTGCTCGGGATCGCGCTCGGGTTGCTGATCCCGGTGATCGTCGAGCGCACGGCCAACATGCCCACGATCGTGACGCCCAGCGCGCCGATCCTGGCCTTCGGCATCTCGGCCGTGATCGGCGTCGTGTTCGGGCTCTATCCCGCCTGGCGCGCCGCGAACATGGACCCGGTCGAGGCGTTGCGGCACGAGTAGCGCCGCACGGCGCAGCTCATTCCTTCGGCAGCGGCAGCACGCGGATTCCGCCGCCCGCGCGGCCGCTGACCGTGACCGTCATGTGCCCATCGCCCTCGCCCTTGTGCGTGACGACGATCGAGCGCAGGCCCTCGAGCGCGAGGCCCCAGGCGAGACCCGGGGCGATCTTGACCGATTGCGGCGGCCCGCCCTCGCGCTGCAGCTCGAAGACGAGATCCCCGGGTCCGTCGTTGCGCAGCTGCACCGATTCGCCCGAGAGCCCGTCGATGCGCATGCGATCCTTGACCGCCGTCTGGATGGTCGCGTGCGGCAGCGTGTTGCAGGCGGCGAGGAGGCAGAGGGTTGCGGCGATCAGGCGGCGCATGGCCGGGACATTAGTCAGGGCGCGCCCGCGATGCCAGTCGTGGTAACCTCGATCGCGAGGGTACCGGCATGCGCACTCCCAAGACGCGGATCATGTACATCGAGGACAAGGGAGATGAGCCCACAGGGCCCGCGCGCATCGGCCGGGTTGCTTTCAACCGGACCGGTCGCACGCTCACCTATGCCGGACGCACGTTTCGGCGTGACCCTGAAGGCTACAAGCACAACCACAAACAGGTTGGGACCGGTCGGCTGTTCTGGATCTCTGGCCCGAAGAAGAAGGGCGGTGATCGTCTCTACGGGTCGCAGCCGGTTGAGATCGACGAGGACGTGCGCGAGGAATACTGGACGGAGATCCGTGGCGAGCCCGAGCGCAAGCACGAGAGCCGCGTGCGCGACATGGGCAAGTACGCCAGCTAGAACAGCCGCGTCCGCAGCGCCAGCGCCTGCGCGAGGTGCTCGGGGCGCGCCTCTTCCGCGCCCTCGAGATCCGCGACGCTGCGCGCGACGCGGCGCAGCGACTGCACGGCGCGCGCGGAGAGGCTGCGCGCCCTCGTTGCGCGCTCGAGCAGCGTGCGCGCGGGCCCGGCGAGCGGCGCGAAGCGGTCGAGCTGGTCGGCGTCGAGCATGGCGTTGACCACGCCGCCCTGGCGCTCGCGCGCGAGCTCGCGCGCGGCGCGCACGCGCGTGCGCAGGCGCGCCTCGCTCGCTTCGCCGAGCGGGTGCTCGACGAGTGGGGCTCCCGGCATGGCCGCGAGCTCGTCCACATCGGCCGGCTGCACCTCGAGCACGAGGTCGATGCGGTCGAGCAGTGGACCGGAGATGCGCCGGCGGTAGCGCTGCACGAAGCCGGGCGGGCAGCGGCACGCGACGCGCCGATGTCCGAGGTAGCCGCACGGACACGGGTTCATCGCCGCGACGAGCTGGAAGCGCGAGGGCAGCTCGACCTGCCGCGCCGAGCGGCTCACGAGCACCGTGCCCGACTCGAGCGGCTGGCGCAGCGCCTCGAGCACCTCGCGGCGAAACTCCGGCAGCTCATCGAGGAACAACACTCCGCGGTGCGCGAGCGTGATCTCGCCCGGGCTCGCCAGCACGCCGCCGCCGATCATCGCCGCGTAGCTCGCGGTGTGGTGCGGCGCGCGGAAGGGCCGCGAGCTCGCGAGCCCGCCGGGCCAGCGACCGGCGGCCGAGAGCGCCTGCGTGATCTCCAGGCGCTCCTCGAAGTCGGGCGCAGGGAGCAGCCGCGGCAGCCGGCGCGCGAGCATGCTCTTGCCCGCTCCCGGCGGACCGACGAGCAAGAGGCCGTGCCCGCCCGCGGCCGCGACCGCCAGCGCGAGCTTGGCCTGTTCGAGGCCGCGGATCTCGTCCAGCGACGGGCCCGCGAGCTCCTCGGGCAACTCGTCGAGCCGTCGCTCCAGGCGCGGGATGCCCGCCCCGTTGCCGGTGACGTGCGCGAGCACCTGTGCGAGGTGCCGCGCGGGGTAGACCTCGAGCTCGCCGACCGCCGCGGCCTCGCTGGCCGTCGAATGCGGCGCGAAGAGCCGCCGCACGCCGCGCGCGCGTCCGGCGAGTGCCGCCGCGAGCCCGCCCGGCACGCCGTGCAGCCGTCCGTCGATGCCCAGCTCGCCCAGGAACAGCGCGCCGCGCAAGAGGCGCGCCTCGAAGTGGCCGATCGCGGCCGCCGCCGAGAGCGCCAGCGGCAGGTCGAGGCTCTCGCCCGACTTGCGCCGCGCCGCGGGCACGAGGTTCAGGTACAGGCGCCCGCCGCCGATCTCCAGGCCGTTCTCGCGCAGCGCGCTCTCGAGCTTGCCCTTCGACTCGCGCAGCACGGGGTCGGGGAGGCCTGTGAGCAGGATCTCGGTCCGGCCGCCCTGGTGCTCCTCGAAGCGCGCCTCGACCGTGACGAGCTCGGCCGAGGTCCCGACCAGCGAGGCTCCCAGGACGCGCGCGATCTTCATCCAGCAGGATGACGCTCGGGCGGCCGCCCGGTTGCGCCCCGTGCGCCGAAAAACCTGGTCCCAGGCCCGAGCCCGCCCCGTATGCTCGCGGCTGCCCATGGACCACTACTACCACCGCCACGACCTGTCGAAGTTCCCCGAGATCGGCGCCAACGCGCCCGAGCTGGCCAAGAAGTTCTTCGACTGGTACGGGGCGGTCTTCGCCGACGGCGCGCTGACCGCGCGCGAGAAGGCGCTGGTCGCCCTGGGCGTCGCGCACGCCGTGCAGTGCCCGTACTGCATCGACGCCTACACGCAGGACCTGCTCGGGAAGGGCTGCGACCTCGACCAGCTGACCGAGGTCGTGCACGTCGCGGCCGCGATCCGCGGCGGGTCGTCGCTGGTGCACGGCGTGCAGATGCGCAACACGGCCCAGCAGCTCTCGATGTGAAGACGCTCCCGACGCTCGCGGAGGCGCGCTCGCCGCTCGTCTCCGGCCCCGAACAGCTGCGCCACCTCGACTCGGTCGCCCTGCGCGACGAGCGCGGCGGGAGCTTCGAGCGGCACCTCGAGCGCGCCGGCCTCGCCCCGCTGCGCGCCACGGGCATCGAGGTGCTGCAGCTCAACGTCGGCAAGCTCTGCAACCAGACCTGCGGCCACTGCCACGTCGACGCCGGGCCGACGCGCAAGGAGAGCATGAGCCGCGAGACGGCCGAGCTGGCGCTGCGCGTGCTCGCGGCGAGCTCGATCCCGACCGTCGACATCACCGGCGGCGCGCCGGAGCTGAACGAGAACTTCGAGTCCCTCGTCGGCGAGTCGCGGCGCCTGGGTCGGCGCGTGATCGACCGCTGCAACCTGACCGTGCTGCTCGCGCCGCGCTATGCGCACCTGGCGCGCTTCCTCGCGCAGCACGAAGTGCAGGTCGTCGCCTCGCTGCCGCACTACCGCGCCGACGCGACCGACCGCCAGCGCGGCGCGGGTGTGTTCGCCGACTCGCTCGAGGCGCTGCGCCGCCTCAACGCCGTCGGCTACGGCCGCGCGGGCACGGGCCTCGAGCTGGTGCTGGTCACCAATCCGGTCGGCGCGTTCCTGCCCGGCCAGAGCCAGCCGGCGCTCGAGGCGGAGTGGAAGCGCGAGCTCGCGCGCCTGCACGGGATCGAGTTCAGCGCGCTCTACACGATCACCAACATGCCGATCAGCCGCTACCTCGACTGGCTCGAGCGCTCGGGCAATCTCGCCTCCTACCTGCAGAAGCTCGTCGACGCCTTCAATCCGGTCGCAGCGGCAGGCGTGATGTGCCGCACGACGCTCAGCGTCGGCTGGGACGGGCGGCTCTACGACTGCGACTTCAACCAGATGCTCGACCTCGAGCTGGGCCACGGCGCGCCACGGCACCTGGCCGATTTCGATCCGGCACGCCTCGCGACGCGCCGCATCGTCACCGGCCGGCACTGCTTCGGCTGCACGGCCGGCGCGGGATCGTCCTGCGGCGGCTCGCTGGCCTGATCGCTCAGGGAGCGAAGGTCACGCTCAGCGCGTCGCTGAGGTTCGAACCGCTGTGCCCCGCGGCCATGTCGCGGTACCAGAACTGGAAGTTCCAGGTCGTGCCGCTGGCGATCGGCGCGCCGGGCGGCAGGGTCGACATGTCCACCGGCAGCACGGCCGCGCCGCTCGCGCTGAGCGTCAACGCGCTGCCCATCCGGTGCAGGCCGGGCGAGAACGGGCTGATGCACAGGTAGCCGTCGGCGAAGGGCAGCTGCGCCTGCGCCTGGCCGTAGACGAAGATGCCGGGCCGCGAGGGCGGGCACTGGTAGGCCAAGAGCTGCAGGCTGTTCGCCGCGACCGAGATCGATCCGCCGATGCCGATCGTCGCCGGCAAACCGGTCGAGTTCGGCGTGCTGAGGCAATAGCGCGTCACCTGGCCCAGACCGCTCTGCGCGTAGAGCTCGACCTCGTACCAGTCGGCGCCGCCCCAGCCGTTGTCGTTGAACTCGAGCACGACGCGGTAGCCGTTCGCGGAGCTCGGCTGCTCGACGATCGCGACCGAGCCGCGCGCCTGGATCGGCGTCAGCAGTCCCTGGTAGTCCGAGAGCGGCAACGCCGGCGCGAGCCCGGTCAGCACCTCGGAGGTGCAGCCGCCGCAATCGCGGTTCTCACAGTCGGGCAGATCGGCCCACTGCGGCCACCAGGGGCTGCCTTCGAGGTAGGTCGGCTCGATCGGATAGCCCGTATCGCAGTCGATGCGGCCGGGGGCGGCGAAGTCGTAGTGCTGCCACTGCGCCGTGTCGCCGGCCAGGATCAGGCGGCTGCGGCCGTCGATCTCGGCGAGGATGTGGACCGTGGCCTGTGCCGCGAGGGGCAGGGAGAGCGCGCTGAGCGCGAGCAGGCGGACGAGCAGTCGGGATGTGTTCATGAGAGGCTCCGGGGGAGGCACGACGGAATGCCCGTCGCGCTGGTTTCCCTGCTCCATTCGAACCCCGTCCTGCGCGGCTGCGCATGGGCCGCAGGGGGTAGCACGCCTCGGCGATGTCGGGGAAACGGGCCCTCGACAAGCGCAGGCCGGGCGGGGAAGCTCGGCGCATGAACCTCGACGAGTCCGGCCGCTACACCTGCCCCGAGTGCGGCGAGGAGGTCGTCGTGCCGGTCGACGCCAGCGCAGGCGAGGACCAGGAGTACGTCGAGGACTGCCCGGTGTGCTGCTCGCCCGTCGTTCTGCAGGTGCACGTCGAGCCCGACGGCGAGGTGACGATCAGCGCGAGCCCGGAGTGAGCGCGCGGCGCACGTCGGCGGCGAACGCATCGACGTCTGCGGCGGGCGTGTTCCAGGAGCACATCCAGCGCACCAGCCCCTGCGCCTCGTCCCAGACGAGGAAGCGCCAGCGCTCGAGCAGCTGCGTCGATCGCGCGGCGCGGCAGGCGCGCGAAGACCGCGTTGGCCTCGACCGGATGCGCGATCTCCAGCCCCGGCGCCTTGGCCAGCGCCGCCGCGAGGCGCGCGGCCATCGCGTTGGCGTGCGCGGCGTTCTCGCGCCACAGCTCGCCCTCGAGCAGCGCGATCAGCTGCGCCGAGAGGAAGCGCTGCTTCGAGGCGAGCTGCATGCCCTGCTTGCGCAGGTAGAGGAAGTCCGTGCCCAGGCCCTCGCGCAGGAACACGACGGCCTCCGCGCCCACGAGGCCGTTCTTCGTGCCGCCGAAGGAGAGCACGTCCACGCCGGCCTTGGTCGTGATGTCCGCCAGCGGCACGCCCAGAGCGACCGCGGCGTTGCAGATGCGCGCGCCGTCGACGTGCAGCAAGAGGCCGTGCGCGTGCGCGGTCTCGGCGATGCGCGCGAGCTCCTCGGGCGTGTAGACGGTGCCGAGCTCGGTCGCGTTCGAGAGCGTGACGGCGCGCGGCTGCACGCGGTGGCAGTCGCCGATCCCGCCGAGCTCGGCGGCGATGGCCGCGGGCGCGATCTTGCCGTGCTCGGTCGCGAGCGGGACGAGCTTGAAGCTGCCGAAGCGCTCCGGCGCGCCGCCCTCGTCGACGTCGACGTGCGCGTGGCGCGCACACAGCACGGCGTCCTGCGGGCGCAAGAGCGCCGCGAGCCCGAGCACGTTGGCGCCGGTGCCGTTGAAGACCGGGAAGGCGCGCGCGGCAGGGCCGAAGTGAGTGCGGAAAAGCTCCTGCGCGCGCGCCGTCCGCGGGTCGTCCCCGTACGAGGGCGTGTCGCCGCTGTTGGCCTGGATCAGCGCTTCGAGGATCGCGGGGTGCGCGGGCGCCTGGTTGTCGCTGCCGAAGTTCTTGCGGTGGGGCATGCGCGGCACAGGGTAGCGCGACGGCCGGTCTCAGAGCACGCCGCAGCCGGCTTCCGAGACGAGGCGCACGCGCGGCAGCGTCTCGGCCGGGCCCTGGGGCAGGTAGCTGATGTCCTTCTGCGAGCCGTCGACGAGCACCAGCACGTGCACGGGCCGGTCGGCGCGCTTCTCGTCCATGAACGCGGCGAGCTGCTGGCCGTCGGCGAGGCCCGCCTTCTCGGCCGTGGAGCCGGGCACGACGCCGGTGATCAGGTTCGACTTGCGCGTGGCCTCGAAGTCGAAGCCCAGGGCGTAGCTGGGCACGCTCTCGGGCTCGATCGAAAGGCAGGGCGCGAAGCTGTCCGCGGGCAACTCGAGCGTCGCGCCGTCGACGATCACCGCGCGCAGCTCGGCCGCCAGACCGGCGTTGGTCCAGCGCTCGATGCGCGCGAGCAGCGTCTCGACGTCCAGCTGTTCGCGCCGCCGGCCGAGTTCGACCGCCTCGCGCAGGAAGTCGTCCAGGCTCTGCCGGCCGGCCGTCTTCGTGCGGATCCCGAAGTCCAGGCGTGCGGCGACGAGATCGCCCCGCCGGTAGGGCATCTCGCCCGTCTCGCGCTCCTTCCAGAAGCCAGCGCGGATCTGCTCGTTGCTGCAGTTGCGCTGCGGGTTCTGTGCGTACTCGCGCAGGCTCTGCTGCAGGCTAGCGGCGTACTCCGCGGGCGTCGTGAGCCCCGCGCGCAGCAGCAGGCGGCGCGTGAAGAAGTCGGTGAAGCCCTCGCTGAACCAGTAGCACAGCTCCTCGGGCTCGCGCACCGGCGTGCCGTGCCCGCACCAGTTGTGGAACATCTCGTGCGCCAGCACGTGCAGGATCTGGGGGCGGATCGGAGCCCGCGATCCGAGGTCGGTGCCCTGCTGCAGGAAGAGCGCGAACGAATCGACCAGGCCCGTGCCGCCCATCGAGTGCGAACGCGGATCCGCAGGCAGCGTGGGCACGGCGCTGATCAGGTAGAAGGGGTAGTTCCAGTCCTCGAAGAACGCGCGCTGCGTCTCGACCACGCGCGCGCACAGGTCGGCGAAGGCGCCGTCGGCGGCGACGAGGCCCTGTTCGGGCAGCGCGACGACGAGGCGCCGTCCGCGGATCGAGCGCTCGTGCAGCGCATAGCGGCCGGCCAGGAAGACCGCGCCGCGGAATTCGTCCAGCGGGCGCTCGAGCAGCAGGTGCGCCGCGGTCCCGAACGACGAGACGCAGGTCCAGCCGATCTCGTCGAAGCCGCGCCAGTCGAGGGCGATGCGCACGGGCTTGTCGCTCGCGAGCGCGACGGGCGCGATCCACAGATGGAATCCGATGGCGTGGAAGAGCTCGTCGGTCAACGCGGCGCGGTAGTGGTCCTGGTGCACCGTGCTCTGCAGGACTCCGTTCTTCGGGATGCTCCAGCTGACGCGAATCGTCTCGCGCGGATGCGCCGCGACGGTCCAGCGACCGTGTCCTGCGGCTTCGAGGACAAGTTCGCGCCCGTCCTCACCTTGCGCGCGGACTTCCTTCAGGTCGCCCGAGCTGTCCTCGGTCCCGGCCCAGTGGCCCTTCTGCTCGAGCGCGCAGCGCCCGTCCTCGTCGGCCTGCGCGCGCAGGCACAGGCGCACGCAAGGATCATCCGCTCGCGGCGCGCGGATCTCGAAGGCCAGATCGGGCGGGGTGCCGGGCGCGAGTCCGCGGCACGAGCCGAGGAGACACAGGACGAGCACGAGGGCGGCTCGGTAGAGTGTGCACATGCGCGGGTGGTGCTGGATGGTGGCGGCTGTGATGCTCGCGGGTTGTCGAGCCGTGCAGGCGCCGCAGATCGTAGCGCGTCCGCCGAGCGACGAGATCGTGGTCTGCGGCCAGCGCTTCCACATCGGAACGCCGGTCGTGACCTGGGACCAGTTTCCCGGGTACTCGTTCTACGGCAAGGATCCCTGCTTCGCTCCCGGTCCGAAGGACATCGACGCGCTGCGCGAGCAGGTCGACCAGTTCGTGCTGCACTTCGACGTCTGCGGCGTGTCGCAGAGCTGCTACAAGGTCCTGCTCGAGCGCAAGCTCTCGGTGCACTTCATGCTCGACGTCGACGGGACGATCTACCAGGGGCTCGACCTCGCCGACCGCGCCTGGCACGCGACCAAGTCGAACACGCGCTCGATCGGCGTCGAGATCGCGAACATGGGCGCGTACCCTCCCGGCCATGGCGCGATCCTCGACCAGTGGTACACCGAGGACGCGGACGGGCCGGTGTTGACGCCGCCCAACCGTCTCGGCGACGGCGGCGTGCGCACCAGCGGCTTCGTTGCGCGCCCCGCGCGCTGGCAGAAGGTCGTGGGGGAGCTGCAGGGCGAGGAGCTCGAGCAGTACGACTTCACGCAGGAGCAGTACGCGGCGCTCGAGAAGCTGGCCGTGGGCCTCGAGCGCATCTTCCCGCTGCTCGAAGCCGACGCGCCGCGGGCCGCGGACGGCTCGGTCGCGCGCGAGGTGCTCTCGGACGAGGCCTGGCAGTCGTTCCACGGCATCCTCGGCCACTACCACGTGCAGCAGAACAAGACCGATCCGGGTCCGGCCTTCGACTGGGAACCGTTCCTGGCCGCCGTGCGCACGGAGCTCGGACTCGCCGCCCCCTGAGACGACGCATGCAGAACCTGCTCAGCTTCGACATCGAGATCGCCAACGTCTTCACACTGCGGCCCGGCGAGGACCTCGAGCGCTACGCGCCCTTCGACATCTCCGTCGCGGCCGCGGCGACGCACGGCGGCAGCGTGCGCCATTGGCACGCGCGCGATGCGAGCGGCAAGCCGACCGGCATCCTCGACGCCGCGACCGCGCGCGAGGTGCTCGAGTACCTGCGCGAGGAGCAGCGCAAAGGCTCGCGCGTCTGCGCCTGGAACGGCTTGTCCTTCGACCTGCGCTGGCTCGGCCACGTCGCGCAGGACATGCAGCTCGCGACCGAGGTCGCGCTCGAGCTCTTCGACCCGATGTTCCAGTTTGCGGCCATGAAGGGCTTCCCGATCGGCCTCGCCGCGGTCGCGGAGGGCATGGGCATCACGCAGAAGAAGCTCATGAGCGCCGACCGCGCGCCGGTCGAGTGGCAGGCCGGCAACCACCAGCTCGTGCTCGACTACGTCGCGGGCGATTGCACGCTGACGAACCAGGTCGTCGCCGCGATCGAAAAAGCGGGCGGCGTCAAGTGGCGCACCAAGCGCGGCACGCTCTCGAGCGAGCCGATGGCGCGATTGCGGCAGGTCAAGGACGTGATGCGCGACCCGCCGCCCGACCAGTCGTGGATGAGCGAGCCCAAGCCGGTCTCGAACTACTGGGCCTGGACGAAGCGTTCAGCAGCCGAGCGCTCGGCGTAGGTCGCCGTGCTTGTGCTCGAGCAATAGGCGCGCGGCGTGCGCGTCGAGGTTGCGGCGACCCATCACTGCGGCGACCTTGACGCTGCCCTCGGCGGAGTGGAGCAGCTGCTCGGCCTTCGCGCGGTCGCACGCGACGATGCGCGCGACGAGGCCGATGCCGCGCTGCCAGAGCTTGGCGTTGCCGCGCGCGGCGACATCGACCATCAGGTTGCCGTAGACCTTGCCGAGGCGCGCCATCGCGAGCGTGGTAATCATGTTGAGCACCATCTTCGTCGCGGTACCAGCTTTCAGGCGCGTGCTGCCGGCGAGGACTTCGGGGCCGGTCACGACGCGGATCGAGATGTCCGCCGAATCAGGTGCGAGGTCTTTCGGGACACAGGCGAAGAAGACGGTCGCCGCGCCGTGCTTCTTCGCCGAATCAAGTGCGCCGTGCACGTAGGGCGTCGTGCCGCCTGCCGCGATGCCGACGACGACATCCTTCGCGCTGACGCTGCGCTGCTCGAGATCACGCGCGCCTAGTGCGCGGTCGTCTTCCGCGCCTTCGATCGAACTCGTCAGCGCCGCGTTGCCGCCCGCGATGATGCCCTGGACCTGGGATGGGTCGGTGCAGAAGGTCGGCGGGCATTCGCTCGCGTCGAGCACGCCGAGGCGTCCGCTCGTGCCCGCGCCGACGTAGAACAGTCGTCCGCCAAGCGCGAGGCGCTCGCTGACGAGCTCGATCGCGCGCACGATCTCGCTCTTCGCGGCACGCACGGCGGCTGCGACGCTCGCGTCCTCCGCATTCATTACGTCGAAGGCCGCACCGGCATCGAGCGTGTCGAGCTCGGCACTCTTCGGGTTCGCGAGCTCGGTGGGGAAGTGCTCGCGGTTCACCGCACGCTCCCGGGCTCGCGCCACATGGGCATCCCGAGCGACGCGCCGCCGTCGATCACCAGGCACTCGCCGGTGATGTACGCGGAAGCCGGCGAGAGCAGATGCAGACACTGCGCCGCGACCTCCTCGGCCGTGCCAAAACGCTGCAGCGGGATCTGCTCGCGGATCGCGCGCTCGACTTCCTCGTTCGGCCAGAGGTTGCGCGCGGCGCCGGTCGAGTGGAACGGTCCGGGCGCGATCGCGTTGGCGCGGATGCCGTGGTGGGCCCATTCCGCCGCAAGCGTCTTCGTCAGCGCGAGCACGCCGGCCTTGGCGCTGGCGGAGTGCGCGACGCCCGCCATGCCGGTCCAGGCGTAGGTCGCGACGACGTTCAGGATCTGGCCGCGCTTCTGCTGGATCATCGCGCGGCCGAAGTGCTGCGAGCAGTAGAAGGTGCCGTCGAGCACGATCGAGAGCACGGCGCGCCAGGCGTTGGCCGAGAGCCGCTCGGTGGGACAGACGAAGTTGCCCGCGGCATTGTTGACCAGGATGTCGACCTTGCCGTGCGCGGCGACGATCGCGTCGGCGCAGGAACGCACCGCCGCCGGCTCGCGCACGTCGAGCACGCGCGCCTCGCAGCTCCAGCCGCGGTCGCGCGCCTCCTCGAGCAGGCTCGCGTGGTGCGCGGCCGTGCGCGAGGCGATCACGACGCGCGCGCCGAGTGCTGCGAGGCCGCGCGAGATCTCCAGGCCCAGGCCCGTGCCTCCGCCGGTGACGACGGCGACCTGGCCGTCGAAGCACTTCGCGGGCAGCCAGCGCGCGGCGGGGGGCAGCGTCTCCACGCGCGCAAGGTAGCGCGCGGCACCTCCTAGAACGAGATGCCGACGTGCAGTGTCGCGAACCACTCCTCGGAGAGCTGCGGCCCGTCGAGGTCCTGGGACAGCGGCAGGCCGAACTCGAGACCCACGACGCTGCCCGAGATCCGGCCGCTGAAAGGCAGCCAGTTGACGCCCAGCGCGCCGTCGACGCGCTGTCCGCCCTGCAGCGCGCGGTCATTGGTCGGGCTCATCATCGGATCGAGGTCGGGATCCGCGCCGCGCACGTTGGCCCAGCGCGCGGCGGTCAGGCGCACCGAACTCGACCAGCTGGAGTTCCATTCCTGCGCGCCCCAGGCCGTGCCCTCGAAGCGGTCGCCCAGCGCGTAGTCCTCGCTGTTGTGGCCGGTGCGCGTCGTGCCCGAGAGCCCGACGCCGAACGTGTAGGGGTCGTTGCGCGTGCGCCAGTCGGCGCGGCCGATGATGTCCCAGGTGCCGGAGCCGAGCTGCATGGGGTATTCGAGCTTCGACGCCGGCGCGCCGGGCATGCCGCCGGTCTCGGTGATCGAGCCGGTGGGCATGCCGACCGAGAGCCCGCACGAGACGCGCTGCTCATCGAGCTGCCAGACGATGACGTCGGCGCCGACGTTCATGTCGCCGATGCCGGACGAATCCATCGTGAAGCTCTGACCGAGATTCGTGCGCATCTTCATCGAGTTCGAGATCCAGGGCAGCGAAGCGCTCAGCGTGAGCGTGTCGGATGCCGAGTACATCAGCCCGAGCATGGTCATGCTCATGTCCATCGACTCGGGCACCTGCATGTACCCGAGCGCGAGCGCCGCGCCGGTGTCGATGCGCTGCGAGTCGACGCGCAGGCCTTCGAAGCGCGTGTAGGTGGTGGTCAGCGAGACCATCCACGACGAGTCCATCGGGCAGTGCACGTCCATCACGCCCGCGGGGGCATGGTCGCCGGGGTGGCAGGCCGCTTGAGGATCGTCGGCGGCCGGGGAGAGCAGCAGGGCGAGGGTCGGGAGCAGCATGGGCTGCGAGTATGGCGCGCTCGACCCGCCGCGGGTACGGGCTGCTCTCCGGATCGGAATCCTTATGGCCGGGCTGGCTCAGTCATCCCGCAACTCGGCCTCGACGTGCTGCGGCAGGCGCAGCGTCGGCAGCACCTCGCGCAGGTCATGGCGCAGATCCGCGAGGTCCCGCTCGGGCACGTCGACGTCGAAGACCAGCGCGGTCACGGGGCCGTTCGGGCCCTGGCGCGCCTCGACGCGCACGCCGATGTCGCCCGAGACGTGCTCGCGCAGCCAGCCGGTGAGGTCCTCGGAGAGGTCGGCCCAGCCCTGGTCGGACTTGAGCTCGATCGTCAGGCGCGCGTGGCGCGTTGCCGGCGCGGCGCCGGGCTGCTCGGGCGTGGCTGGCCGCTCGCCGCGCGGCTCGAGGTCGAACTCGAAGCGCTTGAACGGGCCGTGGCGCACGAGCTCCTGCTTGGCGTGGAACGAGAGGACCAGCGTCACGCCCAGCGCCGCGAGCATGGCGACGAAGACCAGCGCGCAGCCGACCAGGCAACCGGCCGGCGCGCCCAGCTTGGTCGTGCCCTTCTCGCCGCTGCGGAAGACGAGGTAGCAGGCGACTGCGAGGATCGTGCAGACCAGCACGAAGCCCAGGCAGCCGAAACCGAACATGGGCCAGTGGGGGGAGTTCATGGCGCGGGGGAGTTCTGGGGCCGGGGAAACGCTGCGGCTGTGCTTCGCGCGGGCCCGCGCGCCATTCGCGCCGGGCGGGGGAATCGCTAGCATACTCCGCCCCGCAACCCCGCCGCGATGCCCATGCAGACCCTCCAGAGCTACGTCCTCGGCCGCTGGACCCCCGGCGTGTCCGCCCCCGTCGCGCTCCACAATCCGACCACCGAGGAAGTGCTGGCCGAGCTCCGTTCCGGCGGATTCGAGGCGCGCGCCGTGGTCGAGCACGCGCGCTCCGTGGGCCGGCCGGCGCTGGCGCGGCTCTCGTTCCGCGAGCGCGGCGAGCTGTGCAAGGCCCTGGCCGGGGCGCTGCACGAGAAGCGCGAGGAGCTGATCGAGGTCTCGGTCGCGAACGGCGGCAGCACGCGCGGCGACGCCAAGTTCGACATCGACGGCGGGATCGGCACGCTGATGGCCTACGCGGACCTGGCGGCGAAGCTGCCCGAGCGGCCGTTCCTGGTCGACGGCCCGGGCCTGCAGCTCGGGCGCACGGCGCGCTTCTGGGGCCAGCACGTCTGGCTCACGCGCCCGGGCGTCGCGCTGCACGTCAACGCCTTCAACTTCCCGGCCTGGGGCATGCTCGAGAAGATGGCCTGCGCGCTGGTCGCGGGCGTGCCGGTGATCGAGAAGCCGGGCACGCCCACGGCGCTGCTCGCCTGGCGCGTGGCGCAGGTGCTGGTCGCGAGCGGCAAGCTCCCCGACGGCAGCTACCAGTTCATCGCCGGCAGCCTGGGCGAGTTGATCGATGCGCTCGGCCCGCAGGACTGCATCGCCTTCACCGGCTCGTCCGCCACGGGCGCGAAGCTGCGCGCCAGCCCGGCGGTCGTGCGCCACAACGTGCGCCTGAACATCGAGGCCGACTCGCTCAACGCCGCGGTGCTCGCGGCGGATGTCGAGGCGGGCTCGGACACGTACAACCTCTTCCTCGCCAACGTCGTGCTCGACATGACGCAGAAGACGGGCCAGAAGTGCACCGCCACGCGGCGCGTGCTCGTGCCACAGGCGCGCCTGGCGGAGGTGCGCGCCGACCTCGTCGCCGAGCTCGGGCGCATCCGCGTCGGCGATCCGGCCGAGAAGGAGACGCGCATGGGACCGCTGGCCTCGAAGAGCCAGTTCGACGAGGTGCGCGCGGGCATCGAGCGCCTGGCCAAGGCCGGCGAGATCGCCTGCGGCGGAGCGCAACCCCTGCGGCCCAAGGGCTGGTTCCTGGCGCCCACGCTGATCAGTGCGCGCGAGGCTGCGCAGCCGGCGTTCCACGCCGAGGAGGTCTTCGGCCCCTGCGCCAGCCTGCTGCCCTATTCCGGTGCGCCGGACGAGGCTGCGCAGCTCGTCGCGCTCGGCGGCGGCGGCCTGGTGACCAGCGCCTACTCGAACGACAACGGCTGGTGCGAGCGCTACCTCGCGGGCGCCGGCCCCTGGCACGGCCGCGTGTGGTTCGCGAGCGACAAGTCGGCCGAGCAGTCGCTCGCGCCGGGCATGGTGCTGCCGTCGCTGGTGCACGGCGGGCCGGGGCGCGCCGGCGGCGGCGAGGAGCTCGGCGGCGAGCGCGGCCTCAACTTCTACATGCAGCGCGTGGCCGTGCAGGGCTTCAAGGGCCTCGTCGAAGCCAGCTTCGGGGCCGCGACCGCCGCAGCGACGCCCTGATCAGCGCGGCGTCTTTTCGCCGGCGCGCTGCGCGGCTTCGCTGCGCTGCTTCCACCAGGCGAACCAGCGCTCGGGATCCTCGGGCAGCTTCTCGCCCGAGAGGCGTGCGAGCGCGCGGCAGATCGCGCGGCGCTCGGCCGCGGGCGTGACGCTCTCGACGCCGATGCCCACGACGCGCACGTCGAACTGCGTGCCCTCGGAGACGACGTCCGGGATCGGATCGGCGATCGAGGAACCCTGCGCGATCTGCACGTCGAAGTCGCGCAGGTAGGTGACCTGGTTGCCGACGAAGATGTGCGAGCGCGGCGCGCCGCCGCCCGAGCCCGACCCGCTGCCCGAACTCGGCTGGGGAGCCATGCGCGCGAGGTGCATCAGGAGCGGCTCGAGCGCGGCCAGGTCGCCGATCCCTCCCAGCGCCTCGACGGCGTGCATGCGCGCGGCCGGATCGTCGCCCGCGAGCACGTGCACCAGCGGCACGACGCGCCGCGGCGAATCCACCAGGCGCAAGCCCAGCGCCGCTTCCGC
The DNA here is from genome assembly GCA_963829015.1 of uncultured Planctomycetota bacterium. Classification (GTDB taxonomy): domain Bacteria; phylum Planctomycetota; class UBA1135; order UBA1135; genus JADJLZ01. Next base: position 695,630 of record CAWHGR010000007.1, read on the forward strand.
GCGCACGTCCGGCGAAGGATCGAAGGTCGCGCAGGCGAGCAGCTCGCGCACGCAGCGGCCGGGGCACAGGCGGCGCAGCGCGAACACGGCGAAGTCCCGGCGCGTCAGCACGCCGCTGTGCGAGTCGCGCTCGAGCGCCTCCTGCACCAGCGCCGGCTCGTCGAGCGTCGCCAGGCGCGCGGCGACCAGCTCGCGCACGGCCGGACGCGACTGCGCGCCGAAGCGCAGCAGCGCGTCGATGCGCTCGCGCGGCGCGAGCGTGCTGTCCTCGACGGCGTGCGGGAACGCGACCGGGATCGCGGCGCGCGCGATCAGCGCCCGCGCGGCCGACTGCTCGGGATCGGCCTGCAGGATCTGGTCCAGCGCCGTGAGCGCCTCGGCCAGCAGGCCCTGCTGCACCATCCATTCGGCCAGGGCGCACTTGCGCGCGAGGTCGTCGGGCGGGACGCGCGCGGAGAGCTCGTGCAGGCGCGCGAGCACCTCGCGCTCGCTCTCGACGCCCTGCACCAGGCCGTCGGGCAAGACCAGCCAGAGGTTGCCGTCGCGCACCTCCCAGGCGTCGGCCCGGTGGCGGGCGACCGCGCGGACCTTGCGGCCGTCCGAGAGCGAGAGGATCCGGCGCTCTTCGGCCGCCAGGGCGCGCTCGCTGCGCGCGGGGTCGATCGCCTGCGCCTGCGCCGGCGCAGTGGTCGGCAGGCAGGGCCAGACGAGGGACAGAACGAGAGAGGCGAACATGGGTGGATCTCTGGACCCGGCCGTTTGGTGCAGGAAGCGTGCCATCTACGGACCCCGCCCGTCGAGGACCAGCGGGCCATCGCGCGCGGTCCAGCGCAGGGGCAAACCCCGGCGCCGGACCTCCGGCAGCGTGGCTGGGGCCTCGCTGGAGCTGATCCAGACCTCGGCCGGCTGGAGGGCGCCCAAGAGCGTGCCCAGGCGGCTGCTTTCTCCTCCGTGGTGCGGCAGGAGCAGGACTCGAACCGGACGTGGGGGCTCCGGCCAAGCCTCGAGCAGGCCCTGCAGGCCCTCCTCGACGGCATCGCCGGAGAGCCACAGGAGCCCATCCGGATGCTCCAGAACGAGGCTCCGGGAGCCCTCGTTGCCCGGCAAGCCCGACCCCCGGAGCAGCCAGACCCTCCCCGAGGCGCTTCCGGTGAGCTCCATGGCGCCTTTCCGGACGAGGTCGACCTGCGGGAAGCTGTGCGCGGAACGCTCACCTGAGTGTGCGGGTTCCGCACCCGCCCAGAGGGCCGGCGGGCGGCGCTCCCGGAGCCAGTCCAGGGCTGCGTCATGGTCCCGCTCGGCGTGCGAGAGCGCGTAGCGGACCGCGCCGGGATCCCAGCTCGAGAGCAGCGGCCCCAGCGCACCGCGCGCCAACCCCGAGCGGTCGCGCGAACCTGCGTCGAAGACCCAGGCCGAGCCGTCGGGGGCGCGCAACGCGGCGCAGGTCCCGTGCCCGACGTCGAGCGCCACCAGCTCGAGCCGCGGCGGCGCTGCGGTCCAGGGCAGCAGGCACAGGCCCGCGACGAGGGCCGCCGTGCGCGCGAGCTGCCGCGCGCGGCCAGGATCCGCGCAACGGATCGCAGCCAGCGCGCAAGCCGCGGCCGCCGCCCAGAAGAGGAACGGCCGCGGCGGCAACACGCCCGGCGAGAGCGGCAGCGCGTCGAAGGCGCACACGATGCCGTCGGTGAGGCGTGCGCAGAGCGCGAGCAGCTCCTGCGGCACCGGCAGGCCGAGGAATGCATGCAGCGCGGCGAGCACGAGCAGAGCCGCCGTGGGCGGCATCAGCAGCACGGTCGAGAGCACGCCGCTCGGGCACAGCTCGCCGAAGCGCGCAAGCACCAGCGGCGCCGTGGCGATCACCGCCAGCACTGAGGCGCAGAGCGCCGTGCGCAGCGCGCCAGCCGCGCGCACGCTCAGGACGCGCACGAGCTCGGGCCGCGCGCGTCCGAGCGAGTCGACCGCGGCCAGGCCGGGCGGCCCGAGCCAGTCGTGCAGGCGCACAAGAGCGGCACCGCTGGCCAGCACGAGCGCCAGCGTGGCGGCGTAGGAGAGCTGCACCGAAAGCGAGCTCGCTGCGCACGGATTCCAGGCCAATTCGCAGCACAGGGCCGCGGACCAGAGCGTCAGCCCGTCGCAGCGCCGCGGCACGCCGAGCGCGCGCGAGCGCGGCGCGAAGGGCACCAGCGCGAAGACCAGCGCGGCGCGCAGCACGGGCGCGTCGGCGCCGGCCAGCGGCACGTACAGCGCGACCGCAGGCAGCGCCAGCAGCTCGGGCCGCAGACTGCGCCGGAGCAAGCGTTCGAGCAGCGCCGCCAACGCGCGTGCGAGGGGCGCGAAGACCAGCCAGGAGAGCAGCACCACCTGCGTGCCGCTGACAACCAGCAGGTGGTACGTGCCGGTGCGCACGTAGCGGTCCTGCTCGCCGGGCTCGAAGAGCGAGCTGTCGCCGAGCAGCAGCGCGGCGCACAGGCTGCGCGCGGCCGGATCCTCCAGACGCTCGACGCGCGCGAGTGCGGCGCTGCGCAGCACGGCCAGCGGCCGGCCGAGGTGCAGGAAGCCGCTGCCGGGCTCGAGGCGCACGACTTCGTCCGGGAGGAGCTCGCGCACGAGGCCGTTGGTCGATCCGCCGCTCTGATCCTGGACGGGACCGCGCGCTGGCAGGCGCACGAGCGGCCGCTGAGCGAGCGCCACGCGCGCACCCTCCTCGACGGCGCCGGATACGAGCTCGGCCTGAAGCTGTGCGCGGCCCGTGCTGACGCGCTCGGCTCCATCGTGCAGTTCGTGCACGCTCCAGCTCCCGCCCGGATCGCTGGTCCCGCGTGCCGATGCGAGTGCGCCGGCGCGTGCCGCGGCGCACAAGGCGAGCGCGGCGAGGATCCCGGTCCTTCGCGCGCGTCCCGCGCCGGCCACACCTGCGGCCGCGAGCAGCGCGAAGGCGAGGCCCAACGCGATTTCCGGAGCGAGCCAGCCGGCGCAGCCCGCGAACGAACCCGCGGCCCAGGCTGCCGCGAGGCGCACGAGCGGACGGTCGGGGGCTCGGGCTGCGAAGGGCACGCGCGGGGACTCCTCTCCGATGACGCTCGCGGCCGCCCGAGGTTGCGCCTCGAAGCCCGGGATCCGTACGATGCCGCGCCGCATGAGCGAGCGCGCGCGCGGCCACCACGCCCTCTTCCCGGGCAGCTTCGACCCGGTCACGCTCGGCCACCTCGACCTCGTGCGCCGCGCCCAGGCGCTCTTCGGCCGCGTGAGCGTGGCCGTGGCGCACCACCCGGAGAAGGCCGGCCTGTTCACGGCGGCCGAGCGCGTGCGCCTGTTCCGCGCGGCGGTCGAGGAGATCCCCAACGTGGACGTGCTCGAGATCGAGGGCCTGGTCGTCGACGCGGCCCGGCGCCTGCACTGCGACGTGATCGTGCGCGGCGTGCGCAGCGGCACGGACTTCGACTACGAGATCTCGATGGCGCGCACCAACCGCGCTCTGCTGCCTGGCGTGGACACGGTGCTGCTCGCTCCGCCGCCGGAGTACGCGCACATCTCGGCCTCGCTCGTGCGCCAGATCGCGCGCCTCGGCGGCGACGTGTCGAGTTTCGTGCCGCCCAACGTGCTGCGCGCGCTCGAGGAGCGCTGCGGACCGCAGCAGACGCTGATCCCCACCCGCAACAGGAAGAAGCGCTCCCCGTGAAGCAGAAGATCGCCACCCCGGACGCCCCGCAGGCCATCGGACCCTACAGCCAGGCGATCCGCGCCGCAGGGCTGCTGTACTGCTCGGGTCAGATTGCGCTCGACCCCGCCAGCGGCCAGATCAGCGGCGCGGACGTGACCGAACAGACCGAACGCGTGCTCAAGAACCTCTCGGCCGTGCTCAAGGCCGCGGGCAGCGACACCTCGAAGGTCGTCAAGTGCACCGTCTTTCTCAAGTCGATGAAGGACTTCGCCGCGATGAACGTGGTCTACGGCCGCTACTTCAGCGGCGATGCGCCGCCCGCGCGCGCGACCGTGGCGGTCTCCGAGCTGCCGCGCGACGTGCTGGTCGAGATCGACTGCATCGCGCTGGCGGAATGAGCGCGGGCTTCCGCGACCACTTCTCGCACGATTCCGCGGGCTACGCCGCGCACCGGCCGACGTACCCGGAGCAACTGGCCGAGTGGCTGGCGCGCGAGTCGCCCGCGCGCACGCTGGCCTGGGAGGCCGGCTGCGGTTCGGGCCAGCTGAGCCCCCTGCTGGCCGGGCGCTTCGAGCGCGTGCTCGCGACCGATGCCAGCGCGCAGCAGATCGCGGCGGCGAGCGCGCACCCGCGCGTCGAGTACCGTGTCGCGCCGGCGGAGGCGAGCGCGCTCCCGGATCGTTGCGCCGATCTCGTCGTCGCGGCCCAGGCGGCGCACTGGTTCGAGCTCGAGCGCTTCTACGCCGAGGCGCGGCGCGTGGCGCGGCCGGGCGCGCTGCTGGCGCTGGTCTCGTACGGGAAGACGCGCATCGCACCCGATCTCGATCCGCTGATCGACGAATTCCACGACCACACGCTGGCGGGCCACTGGCCGCCGGAGCGGGCGCACGTGGTCGACGGCTACGCGCGCCTCTCGTTCCCGTTCGAGCGCCTCGCTGTGCCCGAGCTCGCGATCGAGCGCGAGTGGGGGATCGAGGAGCTGCTCGCGTACGTGCGCACCTGGTCCGGCGTCGTCGCGCTGCTACGCGCGGGGAAGGCGGCCGAGCTCGAGCGTTTCGAAGTTCGCCTGCGGGCGCTCTGGGGCGCACGCCGGCTCGTGCGCTGGCCGCTGACGCTGCTCGCGGCGCGGTTGCCTTAGCGCAACCCCTCGAGCTCTTCCCAGCGCGCCATCGCCGCGGCGAGCTCCTGCGCGCGCGCGTGGTGCTCGTGCTGCGCGGCCTCGATCTCGGCGCGCGATCTGGTGTACAGCGCCGGATCGGCGAGTCGCGCGGCGAGCGCCGTTTCCTGCGTCTCCAGCTGCGCGATCTTCCCCAACAGGCCCTCGTACTCGCGCTGCTGCCAGGGCGCGAGGCCTTTCTTCTTCGCGCGTTCGACGTCCTCGCGCGGGTCGCGTCGCTCCTCGCGCTCGGGCCTGGCCGCCGCGCGCTCGCGCGCCAGCGTCTCGAGCAGGTCGCTGAAGTCGCCGTAGTGCAAGCGCGCGTGTCCCTCGCCGTCGAGGTACAGGAGGCGCGTCGCGACGCGGTCGAGGAACCAGCGGTCGTGGCTGATCAGGAGCGCGCTGCCCTCGAACGCGAGCAGCGCCTCCTCGAGCGCGCGCAAGGTCGCGAGGTCGAGGTCGTTGGTGGGCTCGTCGAGCACCAGCACGTTGCCGCCCTGCAAGAGCAGCTTCGCCAGCAGCACGCGGCTCTTCTCGCCGCCCGAGAGCCGGCCGACGAGCTGCTGCTTGCGCGTGCCGGGGAACAGGAAGCGCTCGAGGAAGGTCTCGACGCGCAGCGCGGAATCGCCGACGCGCACGAGCTCCTGGCCCTGGGCGATCTCCTGCACGACGGTCTTCGTGGGGTCGAGTTCGCTCTTGTCCTGCGAGACGCTGGCGAAGCGCACGGTCTCGCCGCGCTCGATCGTGCCCGCGTCGGGCTGCAAGAGGCCCATGCAGAGCTTGACCAGCGTGCTCTTGCCGGCGCCGTTGGGGCCGACGATGCCCAGGCGCTCGCCCGGGCCGAATTCGAGATCCAGCTCGGGAACCAGCGTGCGCCCGCCGAAGCCCTTGCTCACGCCGCGCAGCGCCAGCACGCGCGAGCCCAGGCGCGGGCCGGGCGGGATCTCGAGCTCGAGCTCGCGCGCCAGCGGCACGGGCACGTCGCCGGCCAGTGCGTGGTAGCGCTGGATGCGCGACTTCGACTTCGAGGTGCGCGCCGGCGCGCCGCGGCGCATCCAGGCCGTCTCGCGCCGCAAGAGGATCTGGCGCGTGCCCTCGTCCTTCTGCTCGACCTCCAGGCGTGCGGCGCGCTGCTCGAGGTAGTCGCCGTAGCCGCCTTCGTAGAGGAACAGCTGGCCGCGGTCGAGCTCGCCGATGCGCGTCACGAGCCGGTCCAGGAAGTAGCGGTCGTGCGTCACGAGCACGAAGGCCGTGCGCGTCTCGAGCAGGTGGTCCTCGAGCCAGTCGGTGACGAAGGCGTCGAGGTGGTTGGTGGGCTCGTCGAGCAGCAAGAGATCGGGCTTCGAGAGCAGCGCGCGCGCCAGCGCCGCGCGGCGCTTCTCGCCGCCCGAGAGCGTGTGCACGAGCGCATCGGGATCGCGCACGGCGAGGCGCGAGCAGAGCTCCTCGATCCTGTGCTCGGAGAGCTCCTGTTCCCGGCCGCGCACGACTGCGCGCACGCTGGCCTGGGGATCGAGCTGCGGCTCCTGCTCCAGGAATTCGAGCTTCAGGCCGCGCTGCACGGCGCGCTCGCCCGAGTCCGGGACGTGCACCCCGGCCAGGATCGAGAGCAGCGTCGACTTGCCCGAGCCGTTGTGGCCCACCAGCGCCAGGCGCTCGCCCGACTCGAGCGTCAGGTCCACGCCCGCGAGCAGCGGTCGGTCCTGATAGGATTGGCGGACGCCACGCAGCGAAAGGATGGCCATGCTCCCCCGGGCGGGGGCCACCAGAATGACCGCGGCTGCGCGTAACGCAACCCGCAGGCCGCACGTATCGGGCGCGCCCTCGAAGGAAGAGGACTCGAGAACCCCATCCCCATGAAGCTCCTGACTGCCCTGATCGCCCTTCCGCTCCTCGCTTGCCCCGCCATCGCCGGGGGCATCGACCGCACGCAAGTCGATGCGTCCGCCAAGTGGGTCGCGCACCTCGATGTCGAGGCTTTCCGCTCGACGCAGCTCTACCAGGAGCTCAAGGCCGCGGACAAGGAAGGCGAGCTCGAGCGCGGCCTGGCGCAGATCGCCAGCGAGCACGGCGTGCAGGTGCTCGACGACATCTTCTCGGTCACGGCCTACGGAACGGCGCTGGGCGAGGAGCACGGCGTGGTGATCGTGCAGGCCAACGAGCACGTCGAGGCCGCGCTGGCCGCCGCGCAGCAGAAGGCGGGCGCGAAGTCGCTCAAGCTCCGCGAGCGCGACTGCGTGCAGTGGGGCGAAGGCGCCCAGGGGGGCTACTCCTGTCTGCGCGCGGGCACCGGCGACTGGCGCCAGATCGTGCTCTCGAAATCCCAGGCCGACCTCGAACAGGCGCTCGACGTGCTGGACAAGAAGCGGCCGGCCCTCGACAGCCAGCCGCAGTCCGAACTCTTCGCGGCCCCGGCGGCCGGCACCTTCGCCTTCGTCGCCGCCAGCGGCATCCTCGAGGAACTCGCCGGCATGCACGGCCACGACGTCAAGCAGGTCTCGGCCGCGGCGCGTCTGGCGAAGGGCCTGCGCATCGAGCTCGGCGAGACCACCGGCAACCTGTTCCTCGACCTGCGCCTGCGCACCGAGAAGCCCGAGGACGCCCAGCGCATCCAGCGCATCTTCGACGGCCTGCTCGCGCTTCCGGGCCTGATGGGCGGCGAGTCCGAGGCCGGCGAGGTGATCGACAACCTGACGGCCGCGATCAAGGTCGAGGCGCTGAACGAGATCGCGCACGTGCGCTTCCAGTACGCGGCCAAGGCGCTCTTCGCCGAGCTGCAGAAGCTGCAGGCGCTGGGCCTCGAGGAGCACGCGGAGCAGCACCTGAAGGCGCTGCACGGCGGCGGCGCGAAGAAGCAGCAAGACAAGCCCAAGTAGGACCGTGCCCCCTCCGCTCACGACCGACTCCGAAGCCCTGGCAGCCCGCGCGCAAGCAGGCTGCAGGGAGTCCTTCGGCCTGCTGGTCGAGCGGCACCAGAAGGGGCTCTACAACTTCCTGCTGCAGCGCGTGCGCTCGCCGGACGAGGCCGAGGACCTGACGCAGGAGAGCTTCGTGCGCGCCTGGCGGCGCCTGGCGACCTACCGCGACCAGTGGCGCTTCTCGACCTGGCTCTACGCCGTCGCGCGCTCGGCCGCGGCCGACCGCGTGCGCGAGCGCCGCGAGCTCTCGCAATCCGGGCACGCCGATCCGAGCTTCGACCCCGATCCCGCGGCCGCGCTGGTCGCGCGCGAGGAGAGCCAGAACCTCTGGGCGCTCGCACGCGAGGTGCTCAGCGAGGACCAGCGCTCGGCGCTGTGGCTCTTCTACGGCGAGGAGCGCCCGGCGGCAGAGATCGGGCGCGTGCTGGGCAAGAGCGCGATCGCGGTGCGCGTGATGCTCTTCCGCGCGCGCGGGATCCTGGCCCAGCACCTCGAACGCAAGGACCCGCGCGCGGGCACGGCCCGGCCCCCGCGGCGCAGGATGGAGACGCTCTCACCATGAAGCACGATCTCGAGCTACTTCTGCGTTCCGAAGCGCAGCGCGAGCTGCGCGAGGCGCCGGCCGGCATCTCCGCCGCGGTGCGAACCCGGCTGGTCGATTCCTCGCGCGAACGCGCGCCGCGCTCGCGTGTGCTGCCCTTCGCCCTCGCGGCGAGCCTCGCCGCGGCCGCGCTGGGGGCCTGGTTCCTCTGGCCGCGCACTCCCGCGCGTCCAGCGCCGATCGGCCCTCAGCCCGCACTGGCCGTGGTGGACCTGACCCGGCGCGGCATCCAGTACGCCGCGCGCATCGACCGTCCGCTGGCCGACGAGTGGCAGCTGCTGGTGTCGAACTCGCTGCAGCTCTACGACGCGCTGCTCGGACAGCTGCCGAACCTGCCGCGCTGACGCGGGACACGCGCCGCTGTCCGGGGTAGAATCCCGGCCCCTTTTTCCGGCCGGATCCCCCTCATGAGCGTCGCCTGTGGCATCGTCGGACTGCCGAACGTCGGCAAGTCCACCATCTTCAACGCCATCACCGCGGCGGGCGCGGAGAGCGCCAACTACCCCTTCTGCACGATCGAGCCCAACGTGGGCGTGGTGGACGTGCCCGACGAGAACCTGGAGATCCTCCACAAGTTCGTCGAGACCGACCGCATGGTCCCGGCCAGCGTCAAGATCGTCGACATCGCCGGCCTGGTGAAGGGTGCGGCGACCGGCGAGGGCCTGGGCAACAAGTTCCTGGGCAACATCAAGGAGACCGATGCGCTGCTGCACGTCGTGCGCACCTTCACGAAGGGCGACGTGATCCACGTCTCCGGCTCGGTCGACCCGCTGCGCGACATGGAGATCATCGAGATCGAGCTGGCCCTGGCCGACCTCGACACGGTCACGCGCAATCTCGAGCGCGTGACGAAGAAGGCCAAGGCCAACGACAAGGAGGCCGCCTGGCACAAGGAGGTCTTCGAGAAGGCGCGCGTCGAGCTCGAGGCCGGCAGGCAGCTGCGCGCGGTGCCGTGGAAGAAGGAGGAGCGCGAGGCGCTCAAGCCGCTCTTCCTGATCACCATGAAGCCCGTGATGTTCGTGGCCAATGTCTCCGACGACGACATGGACGGCCGCAGCCCGCTGGCGCAGAAGGTGCGCGAGTACGCCGAGAAGAGCGGCAGCGAGTTCGTGCCGCTGTGCGGCGACATCGAGGGCGAGATCATGAAGCTCCCGCCCGAGGAACGCGGCGCCTTCCTGGCCGACGCGGGCCTGAAGGAGCCCGGCCTCAACCGGCTGGTCAAGCAGACCTACGACCTGCTCGGCCTGCAGACCTACTACACGGCCGGCAAGATCGAGATCAAGGCCTGGACGATCCACCGCGGCGACGTGGCGCCGGTGGCGGCGGGCGTGATCCACACCGACTTCGAGAAGCACTTCATCCGGGCCGAGATCTACTCGGTGGAGGACCTGGTGGCGTTCAAGACCGAGGCCGCGATCCGCGCGGGCGGCAAGCTGCGCGTCGAGGGCCGCGACTACGTCATGCGCCCCAAGGACGTGGCGCACTTCCTGATCGCCAAGTAGGGGCCGGCTGGCTAAGCTGGGGCTTAGCCCCATGAGCCACGCCCGCCTGCGCCAGCGCCTCGGTCTGTCCCAGGCCGCCTTAGCCCGGCTGCTCGGCGTGCACGCGATGACCGTCAGCAAGTGGGAGCGCGGCGTGGCGAAGCCCGGGGTGCACCAGCAGCGCATCCTGAAGGCGCTGGCGCGTGCGCCGGATCGGCCCAGGGGTGCCGGCAAGGGCGCGCACGATCCGCTGCGGCTGCTCAGCGAGCTGCTCGGCGACGCCTACGCGCAGCCCGAGTTCAACCTCGGCACGCTCACGGCTACGAACCGCTTCGCGGGCCGCATCGTCGAGCTCGCGCGCGGCGACGTGATGAGCAAGGTCGTGATCGAGATGCCGCAGGGCGTGCGCATCGGCGCCGTGATCACGACGGATTCCGTCGAACGCCTCGGGCTCTCGGTCGGCTCGAAGGCCTTCGCGATCATCAAGGCGACCGAGGTCATCGTCGGAGGAATGTGATCATGCTGGCCCTCGCTCTCGCCGCCCTGCTCGCGCTCCAGACACCCCAGGAGCCGCCGAAGACCGAGCTGCTCGTCAGCGCCGCCGCGAGCCTGCGCGATGCGCTGAAGGAGATCGGCGGTGCCTACGAGAAGCGCCAGCCGGTCAAGCTCGTCACCAACTTCGGTTCCTCGGGCGATCTCGCGAAGCAGATCGACGCGGGAGCGAAGGTCGACCTGTTCCTCTCGGCCGACGAGCTCGAGGTGGACAAGCTGGCCAAGAAGGGCCTCGTCGACGAATCCACGCGCTGCGTGCTGCTCTCGAACCAGCTGGTCGTGATCGAGCCGCTCGATCCGGAGCATCCCGGGCTGCGCGGCTTCGCGGAGCCCTTCGATCCGGCGCAGCTTGCCACGCCGCGCGTGAAGCGCCTCTCGCTGGCCAACACCGAGAGCGTGCCGGCCGGCCGCTACGCCAAGGCCTGGCTCGAGTCGAAGGAGCTTTGGAAGCCGCTCGCCGAGCGCGTTCTGCCGGCGGTCGACGTGCGCGCGGCGCTGGCGGCCGTCGAGTCCGGCGCGGCGCAGGCCGGCATCGTCTACCGCACCGACGCGGCGCAGTCGCAGAAGGTGCACCTGGTCTTCGCCGTGCCGCTGGCCGAGGGGCCGAAGATCCGCTATGTCGCGGTCGTGCCCAAGGCGGCGCCGCACGCAACCGAGGCGCGCGCGCTGCTGCTCGAGCTGCGCTCGAAGGTCGCGAGCGAGACCTTTCAGCGCTTCGGATTCGTGCTGCCCGAGTCGCCGAAGAAGTAGGTGATGGGCGCCGACGAGCTCTCGGTCCTGCGCGTGACGCTCCAGGTGGCGCTCGCGGCCACGCTGCTCGTCGCGCCGCTCGCGATCGCCACCGGCTGGCTGCTCGCGCGCGTGCGCTTCCCGCTGCGCAGCGTGGTCGAGACGCTGGTCGCGCTGCCGCTGGTGCTGCCGCCGACCGCGATCGGCTACCTGCTGCTGCGCCTGCTCGGCCGCGGCGGTCCGCTCTCCGAGGGCGTGCTGGGCTTCGACCCGGACCTGCTCTTCACCTGGAAGGCCGCCGTGCTGGCTTCGGCTGTGGTCTCGTTCCCGCTGGCGGCGCGCAGCGCGCGCGCGGCCTTCGAGGGCGTCGAGCCGCGCTACGAGCTGATGGCGCGCTCGCTGGGGATGTCGCGCCTGCGGGTCTGGCTGCGCGTGACGCTGCCGCTCGCGCGGCGCGGCCTCGCCGCGGCGCTGCTGCTCGCCTTCGCGCGCGCGCTGGGCGAGTTCGGCGCGACGGTGATCGTGGCCGGCAACATCCCGGGCCGGACGCAGACGCTGGCGCTGGCGATCTTCGAGGACATCCAGCTCGGACGCGAGCAGCACGCGCTCGTCTGGGTGGGGTGTTCGGCCGTGCTGGCCTTCGGCGTGATCCTGGGCTCCGAGCGACTGCTCGCGCGCGAGCGGAGGCGCGCGTGATCGGGATCCGCCTGCAGCTCGCGCTCGCGGAGTACGAGCTCGATCTCGCCCTCGAGCTCGGCAGCGGCTGCAGCGGGCTCTTCGGCCCCTCGGGCAGCGGCAAGACCAGCGTGCTCGAGTCGCTGGCCGGCTGGCGCACACCGCAGCGCGGTCGGCTGACCGTGGGGGATCAGGTCCTGTTCGACTCCAGCACGGGCACCGCGCTGCGGCCCGAGCAGCGCGGCCTCGGCTACGTGCCGCAGGACGTGCTGCTGCTGCCGCACTGGAGCGTGCGCGCGAACCTCGAGGCTGCGGGCGAGCTCGACGCGGGCGTGCTGGAGACCTTCGATCTGCAGCCGCTGCTCGAGCGCGGCGTGCGCACGCTCTCCGGCGGCGAGCGCCAGCGCGTGGCGCTCGCGCGCGCGCTGCTCACCCGACCGCGCCTGCTGCTGCTCGACGAGCCGCTGACGGGCCTGGATCGCGAGCGCCGCCGCCGGGCGCTGGCGCTGCTGCTGCAGGTCAAGCAGCGCTTCGGCATCCCGCTGCTCTTCGTCTCGCACGACGCGACCGACGTGCAGGTCCTGTGCGACGAGGTCGTCGTGCTCGAGCGCGGCCGTGTGTGCGCCCAGGGCGCTCCGGACCGGGTGCTCGCGGCGTTGCACGGCGCGGGCTTCGAGAACGTCCTGCGCGGGCGCATCGCCGCGGCACACGCGGGCAGCGCCAGCCTGGAGCTCGAGAGCGGCCTCGCGATCGAGGTCGCGGATCCCGGGCTGTCCCCGGGCAGCGCCGCGGTGTTCGCGCTGCGCGGCGAGGACGTGCTCGTCGCGCGCGGCGCGCTGCCGCGCATCTCGGCCCGCAATCGCCTGCGCGCAACCGTGAGCGCGGTGCGCGCGGAGGGCGGCGAGGTCTGGGTCGACTCCCAGCTGGCCGGGACGCGCATCTGCGCGCACGTGACACGCGGAGCGCTGCAGGAGCTCGAACTCGCGCCGGGCGTCGAGGTCACACTGCTCTTCAAGGCCACCAGCTGCCGGCTGGTTGCGGCCTGAGCGCCCTGCGCCTAAAGTTCCGCGCGCATGGGCGACGAACGCGAATACATCCTCGGCACCGACCGGGCCGAGCTCGAGCGCCTGGAGTTCCAGCACCAGGCCTGGGTGGCACAGCTCTACGCCGTGGCCGCGCGCGCGGGCCTGCGCACGGGCGACACGCTGCTCGACCTCGGCTGCGGGCCGGGCTTCACCTCGCTGGAGCTGGCGCGCATCGTCGGGCCGCAGGGCCGCGTGATCGCCTGCGACGCGAGCGAGCGCTTCCTCGGCTTCCTGGCCGAGGAACGCACGCGCCGCGGACTGGTGCAGATCGAGCCGCGCCGCGCACGCGTCGAAGAGCTCGAACAGGCTCCGGGCAGCCTCGACGCCGCCTACGCGCGTTGGCTCTTCTGCTGGCTCCCGGATCCCGGGGCCGCGCTGCAGAGCGTCGCCCGCATGCTCAAGCCCGGCGGCGTCCTGATCCTGCAGGACTACCTCGACTGGGGCGCGATGAAGCTCCTGCCGCACAGCGCGCCCTTCGCGCGCGGCGTGCAGACCTGCCTGCAGAGCTGGAAGGACGGCGGCAGCGCGATCGACGTGATGGAGCTCCTGCCGGATCTCGCGCGCGGCTGCGGCCTGCGCGTCGAGCTGTTCGAGACGCGCGCGCGCCTGGGCGCCGTGGGCTCGCTCGAGTGGCGCTGGATCGAAGAGTTCTTCCGCTCCTACCTGCCGAAGCTCGTCGCGCAGGGGCGCTTCCCCGCCGCGGAGCTCGAGGCCTGGAGCGCGGAGTGGCGCACGCGCGCGCAGCAGGGCACGAGCTGGTGCCTCGCGCCGACGATGGCCGATCTCGTCCTGCGCCGGGTCTAGGCCGCGGGGCGCTCGGCCTGCTCCGGCTGCGTGTCGACGAGCTCGATGATCGTGTAGCCAGCCTGGCCGAGCGATTCTGCCAGCTGCCTCTTCTTCAGGCCGCGCAGGCGCATCAGCGCGATCTCCTCGCCGCCCGGCCGCGCGTGCACGAGGTAGCCGCGGATGCGGAAGCCGAGGCGCAGCGCGATCAGCACCGGGTCGGGCGCCTCGGTCAGCCCCGCCTGCAGCCCGAAGGTCACGCGCAACTCGCGCTCGGGCCGCGTCATGCCGACGAAGGCGCGGAAGATGTCCGACTCGGTCAGCAGGCCCTCGAGCCGGCCCTCGTGCAGCACCGGGATCCCGCCGATCTTGTGCGTGATCATCTTCTGCGCCGCGTCCTCGAGGTGGTCCTCGGGGTCGAGCGTGATCAGGTTGGTCGCCATCACCTGCGCCACGACCGAGCGCTCGTTCGCCAGGCCGCTGCGCGAGTCCTGCTCGCTGACCGAGCCCGGCAGGATGCGCAGGAGATCGCTCAGGCCGACCATCCCGATCAGCCGCTCGCCGCGCATCACGGGCGCGCGCCGCAGGTTCTCCTCCTTGAAGAAGCGCAGCGCATCGCGACAGCGCATTCCGCCTGTCACGGTCAGGATCTGGCGCGTCATGAAATGGCGGACGAGCATCGTTGCCTGCATCGGCCGGGCGGCGCGCAGGCTGCAGAAGAAAAGGCACGGGGCCGCCCTGCAGGACCAGGAGCGGACTGGGCTCGGACTCCGGGCTCGGTCCCGCTCAGCAGCTGCGGGACCGGCACAGCTGCAGGAAACGCCCGAAGATCGCGCGGGCCTTCCGGGCTGAGGATCGACTCGGGGTGGAATTGCACGCCGAAGCGCGGCAGTTCGCGGTGGCGCACGGCCATCACGTGGCCCTCCTCGGTCCAGGCCGTGCAGCTCGAGGCACGCCGGCAGCGCCGCGCGCCGCGCGCGCAGCGAGTGGTAGCGCCCCGCCGCGAAGGGCGAGGGCAGGTCCTCGAACAGCGGGCCGCCGGCGTGTGCATGCACCGGCGAGGCACGTCCGTGGACGGGCACCGGATCGCGCTCGAGCTCGCCGCCGCTCCACTCGACCAGCGCCTGGTGGCCGAGGCACACGCCGAGGATCGGCAGCGCCTGCGGCGCGCGGCGCAGCAGCTCGGGCATCACGCCCGCCTGCGCCGGCCGGCCGGGGCCGGGCGAGAGCACGATGCCCGCGGGCGCGCGCCCCAGCAGCTCGTCCACGGAGGCGGCGTCGTTGCGCACGACCTCGACCTCCGCACCCAGGCCCGCGAGCGCCTGCCAGACGTTCCAGGTGAACGAGTCGTAGTTGTCGACCAGCAGGATCATGCCCGGCCCGCCGCCGCGCGTGCCTCGACGAACAGGCGCGTGTGCAGCGCGCGCACGGCTTCGCGCACGCGCTCGCGCGGCACGACCAGGCTCAGATTGTTGCGCGTCGCGCCGTAGCTGATCATCTCCACGCGCACGGCCAGCGTGTCGAGCACCTCGAGCACCTCGCGCGGGACGTGCAGGGAATCCTGCAGCTCCTCGCCGACGATCGAGACCAGCGCCACCTCGCGCGCCACGCTGACCTCCGAGAAGCGCGCCAGCTCGTTGCAGACCGGGTCCAGGCGCGCCATCGAGTCGGTCGTCAGCGCGACCGAGACCTCGCTGGTGGCGATCATGTCGACCACGATCTCGTGGCGCGCGAAGACGTCGGCGATGCGCTCGAGGAAGCCGTACTGCAGCAGCATCGGCGCCGCGACGATGTTGACCACCGCGATGCGCTCCTTGCTGGTGATCGACTTGACCGCGCGCTCGCCCGGGCCGAGGCGCGGCACGACGCTCGTGCCCGCGAATTCGGGCCGGAAGCTGTTCAGGACGCGGATCGGGATGCCCTTGGCGATCGCGGGCACCATCGTGGCGGGGTGCAGCACCTTGGCGCCGAAGAAGGCCAGCTCGGCGGCCTCGGCGAACGAGAGCGTCGGCACGAAGCGCGCCTCGGGCACGATGCGCGGGTCGGCGCTCATCACGCCGTCGACGTCGGTCCAGATCTGGATCTCATCGGCTCCCAGCGCCGCGCCGAAGATCGCGGCCGAGAAATCGCTCCCGCCGCGGCCGAGTGTCGTGATGCTGCCCGATGCATCGTGCGCGATGTAGCCGGTGATCACCGGCACGCCAGGCAGCGCGCCGAGCGCCGCGCGGATCGAGCCTTCGCTCGTCGGCAGCGGCCGCGCAGAGCCGAAGCGCCCGTCCGTCACGAGGCCCGCCTGCCAGGCGTCGAGCGCGCGCGCTTCGAGTCCCTCGCGCGCGAGGTGCGCCGCCACGATGCGCGCCGAGAGCCGCTCGCCGAAGCTCGCCAGCTGGTCCTGCGTGCGCGGCGTCAGTTCGCGGATCAGCGCGATCCCGCGCACGAGGTCGGAGAGCTCGGCCAGCAGCTTCTCGATCGGCGCGGCGTCGATCCCGAGCTCCGCGACCAGCGCACGGTGCTGCGCCGCGAGCGCCTCGAGCTCGGTCTTCCACTCGTGGCCCTCGCGCGCCAGCTCGCCCGCGTGGAAGAGCCGGTTCGTGACGCCGCCCACGGCCGAGACGACCACGACCGGCGTGCGCGCGAGCGAGTCGCGCACGATGCGCCCGAGGCGCCGGATGGGATCCGCGCCGCCGACCGAGGTGCCGCCGAACTTCTGGACGATCATGGGGGTGCGAGCCGGGCAGTATAGCAGTCCGTCCGTTGGCATAATGTCCACGGCATGTCGCCGCACAAGCCTCCGCACGAGGGCCTTCCGCGCCCCGAACCCGCCGAGCGCTGGGCCGACGATCTCGTGCGCGCGAAGCTCGCCGAACTCGAGCCCGCGGAGCGCATGGAGCGCACGCAGCGGCTGACCGATGCGATGCGCGAGCTCAGCCTGCAGGGCTTGCGACTGCGCCATCCCCAGGCCGGCGAACAGGAACTGCGCTTGCGTGAGGCTGCCCAGAGGCTGGGGCGCGAGCTGATGATCCGCGCCTATGGATGGGATCCGGAGCAGGCCTGCAGCTGATGGCCACGAACGAACTGGACGTCGCGGTGCTGGCCTCTGAGCTCTTCGAGAGCCTGGGCGTGAAGCACTTCGTCGGCGGTTCGACGGCGAGCTCTTACTACGGGGAGAGTCGCTCGACGCACGACGTCGACATCGCGGTCGCGCTCCGTCCCGAGCACGTCGCTGCGCTGCTGAGGCGAGCGGCCGGCGAGTTCTTTGTGGAGCCCGAGTTCGTCGGCGAGGCTGTGCGCCACTCCCGGATGTTCACGATGGTCCATCGCCAGGCCTTCGTGAAGGTCGACGTGTACGTCAGGCCCCTGGAGGGGTTCTTCGAGAGCGAGATCCGGCGCGCACGCCTGCTCGAGATCCGTCGTGCGCCGCCCGGCGAGGCCTGGCTGCCGTCGCCCGAGGACATCGTGTTGCAGAAGCTCGCCTGGTACCAGAAGGGCGAGTGCGTCTCCGAACGCCAATGGCGCGATGTACTGGGCGTCCTGCGCAACTGGCGCGAACGCGTCGATGTCGCCTATCTGCGCAAGTGGGCCAAGGAGCTCGACGTCCTGAGCCTCCTCGAGAAGGCGCTCGTGCAGGCAGCGGAGGCATGAGAGGTCCGACGGGCGCGGGCACGCCAGGCGAGTGGGGCAAGTCCTCGCCCGGCCGCGAGGACCTCGTGCTGCTCGAGGGCCCGGCGCGGCGCGGCTCGGAGTTCCTCCGCGCGCTGGGCATCTTGCGCGAGTTCATCCACGGCTTCCGCAAGCTGCACTTCGTCGGCCCGTGCGTGACCGTGTTCGGCTCGGCGCGCTTTCGCGAGGACCATCCGCACTACCAGCTCGCGCGCGAGATGGGCGGGCGCATCGCGCGCGCGGGCTTCACGGTCATGACCGGCGGCGGCCCGGGCATCATGGAGGCCGCCAACCGCGGCGCGCGCGAGGCCGGCGGGAGGAGCGTCGGCTGCAACATCCTGCTGCCGATGGAGCAGCAGCCCAACCCCTACCTCGACCGCTTCGTCACCTTCAAGCACTTCTTCGTGCGCAAGGTGATGCTGGTGAAGTACTCGTACGCCTTCGTCGTGCTGCCCGGCGGCTTCGGCACGCTGGACGAGATCTTCGAGACGGCGACGCTGATCCAGACCGGCAAGATCTCGAACTTCCCGCTGGTGCTGATGGGGGAGGAGTACTGGCGCGACCTGCGCGAGCTGCTCGAGCGCATGGTGCGCGCGGGCACGATCGACGCGGCGGATCTCGCGCGCATCGTGTTCACGGATTCGCCCGAGCACGCCATGGACGTGATCGAGACGCAGGCCACGAAGGCCTTCGGATTGAAGCGCGTGCGCCGGCCGCGCTGGTACCTGGGCGAGCGCTGAACCGTCCGCTCAGACGAGGTGACAGGCAGCGCGCTCAGAGAGCTCCGGCCGCTCGCGCGCGCAGCGCTCCTCGGGCACCTCGCCCCGCCGCGGGCAGCGCGGGTGGAACGCACAACCACTCGGCGGATGGAGCGGCGAGGGCGGCTCGCCCGCGAGCAGCACGCGCGCGCGCTGCCGCTCGCGGCGCGGGTCGGCGATCGGCACCGCCGCCAGCAGGGCCTGCGTGTAGGGATGCGCCGGCGCGGCGAAGACCTGCTCGCAGGGCCCGCGCTCGACGATGCGCCCGAGGTACATCACCGCCACCTGCGCGCACAGCTCGCGCACGCGCGCGAGGTCGTGCGAGATGAGCACGTAGGAGAGCGAGTAGCGCCGCGCGAGCTCCGAGAAGAGCTGCACGATCTGTGCCTGCACCGAGACGTCGAGCGCCGAGAGCGGCTCGTCGAGCACGAGCAGCTCGGGCTCGAGCGCCAGCGCGCGCGCGATGCCGACGCGCTGGCGCTGGCCGCCGGAGAGTTCGTGCGCGTAGCGCTCGGTGTGCGCCGCGGACAGTCCGACCGACTCGAACAGCTCGAGCACGCGCTTCCTGCGCTCGGCCGGCTTGCCGCGGCCGTGGATCACCAGCGGCTCCTCGACCGCCGCGCCCAGGCGCTGGCGCGGGTCGAGCGCGGCGAGCGGATCCTGGAACACGATCTGGATCCGGCGCCGCAGCGGGAACCACTCGCGCGCGGAGAGCGAGCCGAGCTCGGTGCCCGCCAGCCGGATCGAGCCCGCACTGGGCTGCTCGAGGCCCACGAGGCAGCGCGCGGTGGTGGACTTGCCGCAACCCGATTCGCCGACGAGGCCCAGGGTCGAGCCGCGCTCGAGCTCGAACGAGACGTCCTCGACCGCGCGCACCACTCCGCCGCGCGCGGCGAAGTGCTTCTGCAGGCCGCGCACCTCGAGCAGCGCGCTCACGCGTCCCCCGGATGGTGGCAGGCGACGCCGAGTTGTGCGTCGAAGCGCGGCCTCTCGGCGCCGCAGCGGGCCGAGGCGCGCGCACAGCGCGGCGCGAAGGCGCAGCCCGGCGGCAGCGCGACCGGATCGGGCGGCGCACCGGGGATCGGCGCGGCCGGCGCGCCCGGCGGGCGGCCGAGGTCGGGCACGCTCCGGAGCAGCGCGCGCGTGTAGGGGTGCTGCGGGCGCTCGAAGACGCGCTCGACGGGCCCGCACTCGCACGCGGCGCCGGCGTACAGCACCAGCACGCGGTCGGCGGCGGTCGCGACGACGCCCATCGAGTGCGTCACGAGCACCAGCGCCATCCCGCGCGCGCGGCGCAGCGAGGCCAAGAGCTCGAGCACCTGTGCCTGCACGGTGACGTCGAGCGCCGTGGTCGGCTCGTCGGCGAAGACCAGTCGCGGCCGGCCGAGCAGCGCCATCGCGATCAGGACGCGCTGGCGCATGCCGCCCGAGAGCTCGTGCGGGTAGGCGTCGAGGCGCTCGGCCGGCGCGGGGATGCCGACCTCGGCCAGCGCCGCGAGCGCGCGCGGGCGTGCCTCGCGGCGCGCGAGCCGCTCGTGCGTCTCGAGCACCTCGCACAGCTGCTCGCCGATCGAGAGCAAGGGGTGCAGCGCCGAGAGCGGGTCCTGGAAGACGATCGCGAGCTCGCGCCCGCGCAGCTTGCGCGCATCGAGGACCTGCCCGTCGAACGCGACGCGCTGCGAGCGCACCTCGGCCGAGCTCGGCAGGAGGTCGAGCACGGCCAGCTGCGCCACCGACTTGCCCGAGCCCGACTCGCCGACGATCGCGAGCGTCTCGCCGGCATCGACCGAGAAGGAGAGCCCGTTGACCGCGCGCACGCGGCCGCGCGGCGTGCGGAACGCGACCTCGAGTTCCTCGACCTCGAGCAGGCTCACCGGCGCACCTCCGCCAGGTGCGGATCGAGCGCATCGCGCAGCGCGTCGCCGAGAACGTTGAGCGCCAGCAGCGTCGCGGCGATCGCCAGCGAGGGCCAGAGCACCAGCCACCAGTCGAAGGACAGCGGCGTCAGCGCCTCGGCGCCCTCGACCGCCAGCAGGCCCCAACTCACCTTGGGCGGCTCGATGCCCAGACCCAGGAACGAGAGGAAGGCCTCGTAGAGCATCACCGAGGGCACGCTCAGCGTCAGGTAGACCAGCACCACCGGCAGCACGTTGGGCACGAGGTGCACGAGCAGGATGCGCCGGCGCGAGGCGCCCAGCACGCGCGCGGCCTCGACGAACTCGCGCCGCTTCAGCGCCAGCACCTGGCCGCGCACGACGCGCGCCATCGAGAGCCAGGTGAAGGCGCCCAGCAGCACGAAGAAGACCGTCTCGCGCCCGATGCCGAAGCGGCCCTCGAGTTCGCCGCGGTACTCGTTGACGATTCCGATCAGGAAGATCACCAGGAACACGAAGGGCAGCGAGAAGCACAGGTCGACGAAGCGCATCATCGCGTTGTCCACGCGCCGGCCGCTGAACCCCGCGACTGCGCCCCAGCCGACGCCGATCACGAGGCTCGTCAGCGAGGCCAGCAGCGCCACCTCGAACGAGGTGCGGCTGCCCCAGACGATGCGCGCGAGGAGGTCGCGGCCCTTCGCGTCCGTCCCGAGCCAATGCCCGGTCTGCCAGTCGCCGAAGAGCGCCTGGCGCAGCTCGACGAGGTGCGCGTCGAGCCAGCCGAGCTTCCAGTACTCCGGCCGGAAGGCGTGCGCGCCGAAGTCCTGCCACGGCCAGGCGGGTGCCTGCGGCCGGTCGCGCAGCGCGATCGCCGCCGGCGAGGGCAGCGGCAGGAGCGGCGCGAGCAGTGCGAGCAGCGCCAGCGCGGCCAGGAACCAGGCGGCGATGCGCGCGGAACGCGGCATCAGGCCTCTTCCTCGGCGCGCATGCGCGGGTCGATCCAGCCGTAGGAGAGGTCGACCAGCAGGTTGAAGCCGTAGACCAGCGTCGTGTAGAGGATCGTGACGCCCATCGCCAGCGTGTAGTCGCGGTTGAGCGCGCTGTTCACGAAGTGCGAGCCCGTGCCCGGGATGGCGAAGATGCGCTCGACGACGAGGCTGCCGGTCAGGACGCCCGCCGCCGCCGGCCCGAGCCAGGAGAGCACGGGCAGCAGCGCGCCCGGCAGCACGTGGCGCAAGAGCACGCGGCTCTCGGGGAGGCCCTTGGCGCGCGCGGTGCGCACGTAGTCCTGGGCCAGCACTTCGAGCGCGCCCGTGCGCACCAGGCGCGCAGCGTAGGCCGCGAAGGGCGCGCCCAGCGCCAGCGCCGGCAGCACCAGGTGGCGCCAGCTGCCGTAGCCCGCGACCGGGAAGAGCGGCCAGACGATCGCGAACAGGAACAGGAGCGCGCTGGCGAGCACGAAGCTCGGCAGCGCGATGCCCAGGCTCGTCGCCAGGCGCAGCGCGACGTCGAGTGCCCGCCCGCGCAGGAGCGCGCTCGCCAGCCCGGCCGGGATCCCGACCGAGAGCGCGAACAAGAGCGCCAGCGTGCCCAGCGTGAGCGAGATCGGCAGCGACTGCGCGAGGATGTCGTTGACCGTGAAATCGCGGTAGCGGAACGAGGGCCCGAAGTCGCCGCTCAACACGCCGCCGAAGACGCGCGTGCCGTCGCCGCCCAGCGCCCGTGCGCCGTGCTCGCCGAGCTCGAGCGGGCCGACGTACTCGAGGTACTGCTTCCACAGCGGCCAGTCGAGGTGGTAGGCGCTGCGCAGGTTGCGCTCGATCGCCGGTGGCAGCGGCCGCTCGCCGTCGAAGGGCCCGCCGCGCACGCCGCGCATCAGCCCGAAGGCCAGCGTGACCACCGCGCAGAGCGTCAGCGCGAACCAGAAGAGGCGCCGCAGCAGGAAGCGTCTCACCGCGGCGCTCCGCCCGACTTCCAGCGCCAGAACTTGGGGAAGTGCTCGTCGAGCGGGTTCGCCTCGAAGCCTTCGAGGCGCGCATCGACGAGGTTGCGGCTGACGAAGGACCAGATCGGGAGGATCGGCAGCTCCTCGAGCAGCAGCGCCTCGGCCTCCTCGAGCAGCTCCGCGCGCTCGGGGTCGCGCGCCACGCGCGCGCGCGCGATCAGCTCGTCGTAGCGCGCGTTCGCCCAGCCGGTGCGGTTGTTCTCGCTGCCCGAGACGAAGATCTCGAGGAACCCGATCGCGTCGGGGTGGTCGGCGATCCAGGACGAGCGGCAGACGTCGAAGCGCAGGTTCTTCTGGCTGTCGAGCGCGACGCGCGACTCCTGGTTCAAGAGATGCGTCTCGACGCCCAGCTCGCGCCGCCAGCCGTCGGCGACCACCTCGGCCACGTCCTTGCTGGTCGATTGCGTGGCGAAGAGGATCTCGACCGGCGGCAGCGTGGAGCCGACCTCTGCGAGCAGCGCGCGCGCCTCGGCCAGATCCTGCGCGCGCGTGCCGTGCCGGAACGACTGCGGAGCTGCGCCACGGATGCCCGGCGGCAAGAGGCCGTAGCTCGGCTGCTCGCCCGCGCGCAGCACGCGCGCGGCGATCGCCTCGCGGTCGACAGCCAGCGCCAGCGCGCGCCGCACCCGGCGGTCGTCGAAGGGCGCGCGCGTCGTGTTGAAGCGGTAGAAGCCCGTGGCCAGGTAGGGCGCCGGATGGAAGTCCGGCCGGCCGCGCAGCGCGTCGAGCGCCGCGGTCGGCACGTTGTCGATCCAGCCGACCTCGCCCGAGAGGTACAGGTTGAGCGCGGTCTCGAGGTGCTCGACCGAGAGACAGTCGATCGTCTGCAGCGCGACCGAGCGCCGGTCCCAGTACTGCTCGTTGCGCACGAAGCGCAGGCGGTCGTTGACGCGCCGCAGCGCGAGCCGGTAGGGGCCGTTGACCACCAGGTGCTCGGGCCGGGTCCACTCGACGCGCCAGCGCTCGGGGTAGAGCCGCTGCAGCTCTTCGAGGGTGGCGCGGTTGACCGGCATCAGCGGCACGCCCGCGAGCACGTCGAGGAAGAAGGGTGTCGGCGCGGCGAGTTCGAGCACCAGCGTGCGCGCGTCGGGCGCGCGGATGCCGACGCCCTCGAAGGCCGCACCGCTGGTGAAGGCCTGCGCGCCCTTCACGTACCAGAGCTGGTAGGCGTAGGCCGCGGCCGTGCGCGGGTCGAGCAGACGCTCGAAGGACCAGGCGAAGTCCTGCGCCGTGACCGGCTCGCCGTTCGACCAGCGCGCATCCGCGCGCAGGTGGAACGTGTAGACGAGGCCGTCGGCGGAGATCTCCCAGCTCTCGGCGACGCCCGGCAGCACTTCGAGCGTGCGCGGGTCCTTCACCAGCAGGCCCTCGTAGAGGAAGCGCAGCACCTTCATCTCGGGCACGCCGGTCACGGCCGCCGGATCGAGCGAAGCGACCTCGCCCGGGTTGGTGAAGGCGAAATCGGGCGGCTCGAGCTGCGCCCCGCGCCCGGCGCAGAAGAGCAGCACGAGGCCGAGCAGGGGGCCGGCGAGCAGGATCAGCGAACCACGCGGCATCGGTCCGGAGGATACGGTCGCGCCAGCCCCCCGGAAGCGTGAAAAAGCGCGCCTGCGACCGTACTCTCGCGCTCCCGCGCGGGTACTCCAGGGCACCCGATGAAACTGCACATGCGCCTCGCGCTTCCCTTCGCCCTCGTGCTCGTCCTGCCGCAGGCCTGGCGCGGCGTGGACACGTTCCACCCGGCACACCAGCCCGACGAGAAGGGCGTCCGTCCGGCGCTCCCGGCTCCGGCCTACGGCGGGCGGGCGACGATCCACCTCGAGTCGCTGCCCAAGTCGCTCAACTACGCGATCGAGAGCTCGGGCGTCGCACGGCGCATCCTGTTCGAGCTCAACGAGACGCTGCTGACCGAGGACTGGGACACGCTCGAGCTCGTGCCCAACCTGTGCCGCAGCTACGAGGTCGAGAGCCCGACCGCATTCGTGTTCCACCTGCGGCCCGGCATCCTCTGGCACGACGGCGCGCCGTTCAGTGCGCACGACGTGGTCTTCAGCGCGCTCCTGTATCGCAATCCCAAGGTCAACGCCGGCTCGAAGGGCCCGCAGTACCGGCGCATCGTCGAGATCCAGGCGCCCGACCCGTTGACGGTGCGCGTCGTCTACGACAAGCCCTACTTTCGCGCGCTGGTTGCGATCGGGGACATGCCGATCCTGCCGGCGCACCTGTACGAGAAGCCGGGCACCAGCGAGGACGAGCAGGCCGATTTCATCAACCGCAACCCGCACAACCGCGAGTGGGTCGGCCTGGGTCCCTACAAGCTGGTCAGCTGGGACGGCGACCGCATCGTCGCCAAGCGCTTCGAGCAGTACTTCGACCCCGAGCGCGGGGGCTATCTCGACGAGCTCGACTGGCTCTACGTCAAGGACGACGCCGCGGCCTTCCAGGCGCTGCTCAACGGCGAGCTCGACGTCTTCGGGCGGCTCTCGACCGAGGACTACTTCGGCAGCGCGACGAGCTCGGAGCTCTTCCGCTCGAAGTTCGTCAAGGCCTGGGCGCCCAGCAACGCCTACGGCTTCGTGGCCTGGAACCTGCGTCGCGAGAAGCTCCAGGACCTGCGCGTGCGCCGCGCGCTGGCGCTGGGGTTCGACTTCGCGGCGGCCAAGCAGAGCATCTACCGCGGCCTGGCGAACCAGGTGCTCGGCCACGGCGTGCCCGAGAGCGATTTCTACGACCGCGAGCTGGCGCCGCTGCCCTTCGACCCGACACACGCCAAGGAACTGCTGGCCGAGGCCGGCTGGAGCGATCACGACGGCGACGGATTCGTCGACAAGGACGGCGCGCCGCTCGCGCTCGAACTCGTCTACGGCAGCGGCAACGCCGCGAGCGAGGCGCTGGTCGTCGCGCTGCAGAACGACTGGTCGCGCATCGGCGTGCGCGTGCAGCCCCTGCCGCTGGATGCCAACGCCGCGCGGCAGCGCGTCGGCAAGCACGAGTTCGAGGGCTACCTCTCCGCCTGGGCCATGCCCAGCGAGAGCGATCCCGAGGCGACCTTCCACTCCAAGACCGCGAACGGGGACACGAGCAACTTCCCGGGCCTCTCCGATCCCGAGGTCGACAAGCTGATCGAGAAGCTGCAGGGCGAGCTCGACCGCAAGGCGCGCACGGGGATCTGGCACGAGCTGCAGCGCCGGCTCTACGAGCTGCAGCCCTACCTCTGGGGCTTCTCGCCGCCGCGCAAGTTCGCCTACAGCCAGAAGCTGCGCGGCGTGGAGTTCGTGCGCCCCGATCCCAACTACGTCGCGCGCCGCTGGTACTGGCCGGCCGGCACGCCGGGCACGCGGGAGAAGCGCTAGGCTGACGCGCGCATGGGTTCCTACGTGCGGCGGCGACTCGCCTGGATGCTGCCGAGCTTCCTCGGGATCACGCTGGTCGTCTTCCTGGCGGTGCACCTCGCGCCCGGGGACCCCGCGCTGCTCGAGCTGCACGACCCGGGCGCCGGCGGCAGCGCCGCGGCCGACAGCGCGCGCTTCCGCGCCGAGCACGTGCTCGACCGGCCGCTGCTGGTGCAGTACCTGCACTTCCTCGGGCCCTTCGACCTCTCGCCGCGCGGCAACCGCTGGTTCGGCGGCAGCGGCGAGCATGCCTTCGGCGGCCTGCTGGCCCTCGACCTCGGCCGCGAGTTCCATCGGCCCGACGTGCGCATCTTCGACGAGCTCGGACGGCGGCTCGCGGTCACGGCACCGCTGACGCTGGCCGCGGCACTGCTGGCCTGGGGCATCGCGATACCGCTCGGCGCCTGGGGTGCGCTGCGGCGCGGGGCGAAGCGCGAGCGCGGCGTGGCGCTGGCGCTCTTCGGCCTGCATTCGCTGCCGGGCTTCTGGCTGGCGCTGCTGCTCGTGCTCGTGTTCGGCGCGGCGGGACTCGGTTGGCTGCCTGTCCTCGGACTGCACTCGGCGGGCGCCGAGGACCTGGGCTGGTTCGCCTGGACGATCGACCTCCTGCGCCACTCGATCCTGCCGGTGCTGGCGCTGGCGCTCGGCTCGCTGGCCTACCTCGCGCGGCAGATGCGCTCCTCGATGCTCGACGCGCTGGCGCAGGAGTACGTGATCACGGCGCGCTCGAAGGGCCTCTCCGAGCGCGTCGTGATCGGACGCCACGCGCTGCGCAACGCGCTGCTGCCGGCGATCACGCTCGCGGCGCTGATCCTGCCGGCGCTGGTCGGCGGCTCGGTGATCGTCGAGACGATCTTCGGCCTGCCGGGGATGGGCCGCTACGCCTACGAGGCGCTGCTCGAGCGCGACTACGCCGTGATCCAGGCCGTCACGGCGCTCTCGGCGCTGGTGACGCTCTTCGCTCTGCTCGCGGCGGACCTGCTCTACGCGCTGGCCGATCCGCGCATCCGCCATGGATGAGCTGCGCTCGATCCGGGCGCGCTGGCGCGAGCGGCCGCTCTTCTGGGCGGCGCTGGCGCTCGTCGCCGCGCTGCACGCGCTCGGCGCGGCGGCGCCGCTGGTCGCGAACGACGCGCCGCTCTGGCTCGGGCACGCCGCAAGGCTGCGCGCTTCGCCCGCGCTCGAGGCGCTGAGCGGCTTCGAGCGCTTCCTGCTGCTGCTCGCGCCCTGGATCCTGTGCGTACCGCTCTGGGCCGCGTCGCGCTGGCGCGCGCGCGTGGCGCTCGGCTGGCCCGTCGCTGGCGCTCGCTCGTCGCGCTCGCCTGGCAGCTCGGCTCGCGCGCCGCGCGTCTTCGTGCCCGCCGGCGAGTGGAAGCGCCAGCTCGGCGACGCAGCCCGCGCTCTTCGCGCCGATCCCCTTCGGTCACCAGCGAGACGAACCCGAGCGAGCCCTGGCGGCCGCCGACCTGGCTGGCGAGCTCGCGCGATCGACGAGCAGGGCCGCTACGTCGCGCGCGCGAGCGCGCTCCCGGATCCGGGCGGCCTCGAGCTGCCGCCCTCGCCGGTCGAGGTGCGCGCGGGCGAGCCCGCGCGCAACGCGGCGCGGCGCCATCCGCTCGGCACCGACGCGCAGGGCCGCGATCTCCTCGCGCGCGTGTCTGGGGCGCGCGCAACTCGCTCGCGGTCGGGCTGGCCTCGGCGCTGCTGCGCGCTCGTGCTCGGCACGCTGCTCGGCGCGCTGGCCGGCTGGCGCGGCGGCCGCACGGACCTCGTCGTCTCGCGCGCGATCGAGCTCGTGCTTGTGCTTCCCGGTGCTGTTCCTGGTGCTGCTCGTCGTCAGCGTCGGCACGCGGCGGCGATCTCGGCCGTGTGGACGATCTCGGCCGTGCTCGGGCTGACGGGCTGGACTGGGGTCGCGCGCCTCTTGCGCGCGGAGTTCCTGCGCCTGCGCGAGGCCGAGTTCGTGCTCGCCGCGCGCGGCCTGGGCTTCTCGGAGTGGCGCATCGTGCTGCGCCACGCGCTGCCCAACGCGCTCTCGCCGCTGATCGTCGCCACGAGCTTCTTCGCCGGCAGCGCGATGCTGGCCGAGAGCGCCGTCTCGTACCTCGGCGCGGGCCTCGTCGAACCCGAGGCCTCGCTGGGCGGCCTCGTGCGCGGCGGGACCGAGCACGCCTGGATGGTGATCTTCCCCGGCGCCGTGCTGGCGCTGGCGGTGATCGCCTGGAACCTGCTGGGCGAGGAGTGCGCGAACTCAACGACCCGCGCCGCGAGGAGCGCGCGCCGTGAGCACGCTGCTCGAAGTGCGCGGACTGTCGGTCTCGCACGCGCGCGGCCGCGGCGCTTCCTGGCCGTCGAGGCGCTCGACCTCGAGCTCGCTGCGGGCGAGGTGCTCGCGGTCGTGGGGGAGTCGGGCTGCGGCAAGAGCACGCTGCTGGCCTCGATCCCGCGCCTCTTCGCCGATCCGGGGAGCCGCATCGAGTCGGGGTCCGATCCGCCTGGAGGGCCGCGAACTCGTCGGGCCTCTCCGAGGACGAGCTGCGCGCGCTGCGCGGCGCCGCGATCGGCTTCGTCTTCCAGGACGCGCAGGCGGCGCTCAATCCGGTGCTGCGCATCGGCGCCCAGGTCGCCGAGGGCCGGCGCGAGCGCAGCGCCAGTACGCTCGAGCTCCTGGCGCAGGTCGGCCTGCCCGATCCCGCGCGCATCGCTGCGAGCTACCCGCACCAGCTCTCGGGCGGCATGCGCCAGCGCGCGCTGCTGGCGCTGGCGCTGGCGGGCAGGCCGCGCCTCTTGCTCGCGGACGAGCCCACCAGCGCGCTCGATCCCGTGCTCGGGCGCGAGATCCTCGGCCTCTTGACGGGCGCCTGCGAGCGCGAGGGCATGGGTCTCGTGCTCGTGACGCACGACATCGCGCTGGCGCTGCGTCACGCGCAGCGCGTGGCGGTGATGTACGCCGGGCGCATCGTCGAGCTCGCGCCGGCGGCCGAGCTCGCCGCGCGCCCGCGCCATCCCTACACGGCGGCGCTGCTCGCCGCCGATCCCGCGCGCACGCGGCGCGGGGCAGCGCTTCGCGGCCATCCCCGGCGCGGCACCCGCGCCGAGCGAGCGCGGTCCGGGCTGCGCCTTCGCGCCGCGCTGCGCGCTGGCGCGCGCGCGCTGCCGCGCCGAGCGGCCGCCGCTCGAGCGCGGCAGCGCCTGCTTCTTCGCCGACGAGGTGCGCCCGTGAGCCGGCCGCTGGTCGAGCTCGCGCGACGCGCTGCGTGCGCCACCGCGGCGCGGCGCGCCGGCGCTCGAGGACGTCTCGCTGCAGCTCTTCCCGGGCGAGTTCCTGGCCGTGGCGGGCGAGTCGGGCTCGGGCAAGAGCACGCTCGTGCGCGCGCTGGCGCGCCACCTGCCGCTCGCGAGCGGGCGAGCTCGTCGTGCACACCGAGCGCCACCGGCTGCAGCTCGTCTTCCAGGATCCCTACGCGAGCCTCGATCCGCGCCAGCGCGCCGGCGCCGCGCTCGAGGAGGTGCTGCGCGTGCACCGGCTCGCGGCGCAGCGCGGCGGAGCTGCTGGCGGAGGTCGGCCTCGCGCCCGAGCTCGCCGCGCGCTTCCCGCACGAGCTCTCGGGCGG
This sequence comes from uncultured Planctomycetota bacterium, assembly GCA_963829015.1. Lineage (GTDB taxonomy): Bacteria > Planctomycetota > UBA1135 > UBA1135 > JADJLZ01. The sequence continues at coordinate 724,574 of CAWHGR010000007.1, forward strand.
CGAGCGCCAGCGCCTGGCGATCGCGCGCGCGCTGGCGGTCGAGCCGCTGGGTCTGCTGCTCGACGAGCCGGTCTCGGCCCTCGATCCCTCGCACCGCGCGCAGGTGCTCAACCTGCTCGCTCGACCTGCGCGCAGCGGCGCGGACTCGCCTGCCTGCTCGTGACGCACGACCTGGCGCTCGTGCGCGTGCTGGCCGATCGCCTGGCGGTGCTCGAGGACGGACGCCTGGTCGAGTGCGGGCCGGCCGAGCAGCTGCTCGCGCGCCCCGCGCGCCGGCGACGCGACGCCTGCGTCGAAGCTTCGGCGTACTAGAACGGTCTCGACGCGCACGCCGTAGCGCTCGCGCAGGATCGCGGCCAGCTCGCGGAAGTCGTGCACCGTGTGGTCGGGCTGGATGCCCGTGCCCGCAAGGTCGTTCTTGGCCGCGCGCGCGGCCCAGACGGTGACCATGCCCAGCGAGCGCGGCGCGGCGATGTCGTGCTCGGGGCTGTCGCCGACGTACATCGCCTCCTGCGGCAGGAGGTGCATGTCCGCCAGCGCCAGCGTCCAGAGCTTGGGGTTGGGCTTGCTGATCCCGATCTGGTCCGAGATGAAGATCGCCGAGGGCTCGAGGAAGGGCACCAGGCCCAGGCGCACGAGCTTCTCGGCCTGCTTGACCGTCCAGCCGTGCGTGATGACGCCCAGGCGCAGGCCGGCCTTGCGCAGCGCGCCGAAGAAGGGCAGCACGTCGTCGAACGGCACGAGCTCGCGGAACTTCGTGTCGTGGTAGGCGGCCACGCCGGCGGCCACGATCAGCGCCGGGTTGACGCGCGCCAGGCTCGGCGGCCGCAGGCGCATCAAGAGCTTGTCGAAGTGGTGCTCGTAGTTGGACGAGAACTCGGCCAGCACCTCCTCGAGCTCGCGCTCGACCGACCTCCTCGGGCAGGTCCAGGCCGGCCTGCGAGCATCGCGCGCACGGCGTTGCGGCGCGCCTTGCGCGCGAACTCCGTGGTGGAGAAGAGCGTGTCGTCGATGTCGAACAGGATCGCCTTGAGCTGCGGCATACGGAACCAGGAATTATTCTCCCCGATTCGAACGACCGGTGCGAGATGCAAGGCAGGCCCGCGGCGAATCGGGAGAAGAATTCCTGGTTCCGTATACGAAACCGCCCCGCGACGCGTCGGCGCCGCAGGGCGGTGGGGTGGGGGCGCGTGCAGCTCAGTGCGTCGCTTCGAGGCGCTTCAGCTCGTCGCGCACGTCGGTGATGCGCGCGCGGATGAGGATCATCAGCGACTTGTTCTCGTCGCTGTAGCCCTCCTGCTTGAAGAAGAAGCCCACGATCGGGATCTTCGCGATCCAGGGCACCTCGGCGCGGCGCTCGACGTTGCGCACGCTCGAGAGGCCGCCGAGCATGATCGAGCCGCCGTCGGGGATGATCGCGGTCGTGAACACGCTCTGCACCTGCATCTCGGGCAGCTGGAACTCGACCGGCGAGGTGTTGCCGCCCAGGGTCGAGCTGAAGTTGCGCAGCGCGACGATCTTGGCCACGGTGGGCTGGATCTCGAGCGTCAGGTACTTGCGGTCGTGGTGGATCGTGGGGCGCACGTCGAGCACGACACCCTCGTTGAGCACGTTGACCTGCGGGTCGGCGACGGCCTGGAACTGGGCCACCTCGACGTCGAAGTCCTGGATGTAGGCGTGCTGGTTGATCACCGCGACGTAGGCGCGCTGGGTGTTGTGCACCGAGAGCACCTGGTCGTTCACCAGCTCGATGTTGCTCGACTTCTCGACCGCGCGCAGGATCGCCGAGAGGTCGAGCTTCGAGAGGTAGGCCATCTGCACGGTCATGCCGCCGATGTTCGAGAGCGTGTTGCCCAGGGCCTTGGTGTAGTAGTTCTGCGGTCGAGGCGTAGATCGTGCTGCTCGCGTCGTCGTAGAAGATGCCCGCCGAGGGGTGGCCGGCGCCGTTGGTGGTGCCCGAGCCGCCGTTGTCCAGGCCGCGCGAGGCCATGTCTTCGAGGCCGTTCGTGACGTCCGGGACCTGCTGGCCGTCGAGGCCGCGGAAGTCGACGCCGATCTCCTGCAGCCAGTTGCGGCTGACCGTCAGGAACTTCGACTCGATCGTCACGAGCGAGGAGTTGAAGCGCCGCAGGTCCTCGAGGAACTGGCGCACCTGCTCCTGCACCTCGGGCGTGTGCGAGATCAGGATGTAGCCCTCGTGGGCGTCGATCGAGATGCCCTCCTGCTGCCAGGTGCCGACGGCCACGTTCTCCTGGATCAGGGTCGAGAGGTCGCCCGGCTCGATCAGCTTGGGCTTCTCGCCGATGCCGCCGAAGGGGCCGCCGCCGTCGTCGTCCTGCATCTTGTCGATCAGGCGGATCTGTGTTGATGCGCGGGCCCATGAAGTCGGTCAGGCCGAAGATCAGGTCCTGCACGTCGTGGTTGACGATGATCGGCTTGCCGCGCGCCTTCTCCTTGGTCGTGACCAGCACGACGTCGTGCTTGATCGTCCAGGTGACCGCGTCGCCGACCATGCCGACGATCAGGTTCAGCGCCTGGTCGGCCGTGACCTTGTGCTCGAGCGAGAGGTTGAAGACCACGCCGCCGCTGGTCGAGGCTGCTTCGGCGCCGGGATCGACCACCAGCGGCAGGCCGGTGATCGTCTTGACGTAGTCGATCACCTTGGTGAGGCTCTCCTCGTCCTTGATCTTGGGCAGCGCGACGAGTGTCGTGCGCAGCTGCTCGCGCAGCGCCTTCTCGCTGTCGCTGACCTTCTGCGAGAGGTCGAAGCCGCGGCGCTTGGCGCGCTTCTGGGTGATCTCGTTCCAGAAGTCGGCGCCCGGGTTGGTGATCGTCGGCGTCCAGGGGATCTGCATCTCCTTGAGCGACTCCTCCCAGCGCCGGAACTGCTCCTTCTTGCGCTGCACGTAGTCCTCGCTGGACGGCCGTGCGGCCGGCGCGGAAAGCCGCGTCGCGCAGCTCCTCGGCCTTGTCGTTGCGCGGGTCCTTCTCGAGCACCTGCTTGGCCAGCGACTCGGCCTCGTCGTAGTCGGCGCGGTCGAAGGCCGCGACGGCCTGCTCGAGCGTGTTGGCGATCTGCGCCGTGCGGCGCGCGTTCTTGGCGCCTTCCTCGGCCTGCAGGGCGGCGAAGGCCTGGCGCGACTTCTGCTCCTCGGCCGAGCGCTCGGCCGACTCGCGCGTCGCGCGCGTGCTCTCGAGCAGCGTCTTGGCTTCCGTGTCCATGCCCTGCCAGTCGATCGAGTAGGGCGCGTAGTGCACCAGGTTGTTGACGATCTCGAGCTCGGCCACGGCGCCGGCGTAGTCCGAGCGCGCGATCATCAGCTTGGACTTCTGCAGGCCGTCCTGGGCGTCGGCGCGCATCTGCTGCACGCGCAGCTTGTAGAGCTCCGTCAGCTGCTCCGAGTTCGACTGCGTCGAGCCCACGCGCTGGCCCTTCATGGCCAGGATCTCCGCGCGCAGCTTCTGGCCGGCCAGGCTGTCGGGCTCGAGTTCGAGGGCGCTCTCGACCTCGCGCTCGGCCTCGTCGAGGCGCACCTCTGCGAGCAGCTGGCGCGACTGCGTCAGGTGCTGCTCGACCAGGATCGAGGTGCGCTGCTCGCGCAGCGTGACCTTCTGCGCGTCGCCGCCGAGCTGGCCGGCCGCCGCCTGGGCGGCCTCCGGCTCGGGCTGGCCCGCGCCCGCTCCGGGGGCCCCCTCGGGTGCGGCGGGCTTGGGCGTGGACTTGCAGCCGAAGGCCAGTGCGAGGCCAAGGATCAGGGCGATGTTCGTCTTCCTCATCGGTGGAATCTCGAAAGCGGTCGTGTCGTCGCGGGGTGGGGGGGGAGGAATCAGTGCAGACCCTGGGTCACGGGAGCACGCACCTGGGCGGGTGTCGGTTCGTGCTCGGTGGGGATGACGATGCTGGCCTTGAGCAGGATCAGCAGCTTGCGGTTCGAGATGTAGTTGCCCTTGCGATCGAAGAAGAAGGAGACGATCGGGATCTTGTTCAGGATCGGCACGCCGGAGCTCATCTCCTGGCGGTCCGAGACCTTCATGCCGCCCAGCAGCACCGTGCCGCCGTCGGGCATCGGGATCGAGGTGCGCACGCGCTGGTACTCGACCTCGGGCAGCTGGATCGTGACGGAGTTCTGCGAACCCAGCGTCGTGACCACCTCGCGCATCGGGCGCTTGAGGGTCGCGATCGTCGGGCGCAGCTCGAGCGTGATGAAGCGCCGGTCGGCCGAGACCACCGGGCGCACGTCGAGCACCACGCCGTCCTGGACCACGTTGACGATCGGGTCGGCGATCGAGGCGCCCTGGGCGATCTCGACGTTGAAGTCCTGCACGTAGGCCACCTGATTCAGCACCGAGAGGTTGCCGCGCGCGGTGTTGTAGACCGTGATGCGCGGGCTGGTGACGAGCTCCGAGCGTTCGGACTTCGAGACGGCGCGCAGGATCAGCTGCAGCTGCAGGTCGTTCAGGTAGGTCCACTGGAACGACATGCCGCCTTCGCCGCGCATGACGTTGTCGTCGCCCAGGCCGGAGTCGTAGAGCTGCTCGACGCGCGCGCGCGCGTCGAGGCTGTCGTTGACGCCCATGCCGGTCGTGTACCAGGCACCCAGGCTCGAGTTCTGGCCGATCTCCTTGCCCAGGTCCGCCTGCGCGGTCGGGTCGCCGAAGTCGTTGAAGAAGTTGTTCGTGCCCAGTCCCGGCGAACCCAGGCCGCGGAAGTCGACGCCGATGTCCTCGAGGAAGTTGTCCTCGACCTTGAGGAAGCGCGCCTGGATGTCGACCATGATGCCGGTCGCCTCGCGCAGGTCCTCGAGCAGCTTGCTGGATCTGCTCGTGCACCTCGGGCGTCTGGTGCACGACCATCGTGCCGCTGGGCGTGATGCGCAGGCTGTTCTGCGGATCCGCGTCCCACGAGCCGACCGCGACGTTGTTGCGGATCAGCGTGTCGAGGTTGTCGGCCGTGACGATGTTCGACTCGCGCTCGGTCTTGTCCTCTTCCTGCAGGTTCGTGCCGCCCGAGGGCGAGACGTTCATCTCCTTGCCGGGGAAGTCGGGGATCGGGTGGATCAGGTCGCGCACCTCGTAGGTGCTGCAGGATCTGGCCGCCCTTCATCTCGTCCTTGGTGACGAACTTGACGACACCGTCCTCGACCTTCCAGCGCAGGTTCTCGTGCGTCTCGGCGATCAGGTCGAGCACCTTGCGCACGCTGCGCTGGGTGTCGAGCTTGAGCTTGATCGTCTTCTGCTCCTCGTCGAGGTCGGTGTTGACCTTGGGCGTGATCACGAAGTTCACGCCGGTGATGCTCTGCAGGTAGGCCGCGACGTCGGCCAGGGCCGAGCCGCCGCCCTCGGGCGTCTCGAAGCGCGGGGCGAAGCTGACCGCGTCGAGCCGGTCGAGCACGCGCTGCTTGTCGGCCGCCGTGCCGGTGTCGAGGCTGGCGAACTCGAGCGGCTTGCGCTCGCTGACTTCCTTCCAGCGCTTGGGGTCGTCGAAGACCAGCGCGTCGTTCTGCGGCACGTTCATCGTGTCGACTTCTTCGATCGTGCGCAGCCACTGCTCGCGGTAGTTCTGGCGCGTGGACTCCTCGACCTTGGCGTGGCGCGCGTCGCGCGCGATCTGGCGCAGCTCCTTGGCCGCCTCGTTGGTCGGCTCGATCAGCAGGATCTGGTCGCAGTAGCCCTCGGACTTGTCGAACTTCTCGTTCAGGAAGGCGCCGTTGGCGTTCTGGTACAGCGAGCGCAGCACGTTCTCGCGGTAGTTCTTCTCCTCGGCCTCGCGCTTCTCCTTCTCGGCGCGCGCGGCCTCCTCGGCCTTGCGCTGCTTCTCGCTGGCCGCCTGCTGCGACATGTCCATGGCGCGCTCGAGCTCGCCCGTGACGATCTTCTCGTCCAGCGAGTCGGTCGCGATCAGCGGGTTGTAGCGCAGGATCATCTGCGCCTGGCGGAAGTGGTCGATGGCCGAGTCGAGGTCGCCCGCGCGCAGCGCGTTCTCGCCGGCGATCTTCTGCTCCTCGGCCGCCATGCGCGCCTGGGCGCGGCGCACCATCGTCTGGCCGGCCGCGTCCTGGACCAGCTGGGCCGCGTCGGAGTAGCGGTCGCCCAGCAGCGAGCGCACGGTGTGCAGCTTGTCGCGCGCGGCCTGGCTCGAGGGATCGAGCTCCAGCGCCGAGGAGAAGGATTCGAGTGCGGGACCGAGGTCACCGCGCTCGAGCTCGGCCTGGCCGCGCTTCAGGTAGTCGTTCGCGAGCGACCCGCGCTGTTCCTGGCGCCGCTGCTCCTTCTGTGCGTCGTCGCTGAGGGTCGGCTGCGGAGCCGCCTGCTCCGGCTTCGCCTGCGCGGCACCCTCCGCGACTGCGGGCTGCTCCGGTCGGGCCTGGGAATCGGGAGGTGTCGCTTGCTTTGCCGGGTTCGAGTGGCACGAGCAGGGGAGCGCCGCCAGGAGCGGGAGGACAATCTTCCTCAACTGCATGGGTTCGAAGGCCTTGCCTAGGGAGTCGTCGGCAGCGTGGCGCGACCCAGGGCGAGGGCGCACCGAGACGGGATCAGGGATCCGCCGCGGCGCGTCGACTTCTGGGGGGCGTCGGCGTCGCTGCCAGGGGGGGAGGGTCTAGTTCAGGGGGAACAGGAACAGCGGGACGGGACTACCGGCACGCGCGGAGCTCGTTGTCCGTGAAGTCCGCGACCTCAGGTGGAAAACGAAGCCCGTTGCATGCGGGGATCGCGCGGTTCGGCGCGTGCGGCCGTTCTGGGGGGAACGGTCTCGGCGCCGCGGAGCTACTCCTCCGCGTGGGGCGCCGCGCGCCCTCCGACGGCTCCGGAGATCTCCGATTTCGTGCTCGAATTGAGTGAAGAGCGGGCGGGGATCCTACCTGCGGGTCTCCACACGGTCAACGAGGCCGCGGGCGGCACGACGGTTTCCCCAGCGCGCGGGCTAGCGGGGCAGGGCCGGAAAGTTACCGGCCCTCGGCCATCGAACCGCCCACCGGACGAGCGGGAACGGGCATCCCCAGCACACCCATGGCGAGCTGGATGTCCTTCCAGCACTCCTTCTTCTCGCCCGGGCTGCGCAGCAGGTAGGCCGGGTGGTAGGTCGGGACGATCTGGCGCCCTCCCCGTGCGTGCACGCGGGCCCGCATCGCGCCCATGGAGGCCTCGACGCCCAGGACGTGCATGGCTGCATGGCGCCCCAAGGGCACGATCACCGCCGGGTTCAGTAGCTCGACCTGCCGGTCGAGCCAGGGCGTGCAGGTGGCCTTCTCGGCCGGGGTCGGCTCACGGTTCTCGGGCGGGCGGCACTTGAGCACGTTGGCGATCGCGACCTCCTGCCGCGGGATGCCCATGCCCTTCTCGACGATGTCCGTGAGCAGCTTTCCGGCCCGCCCGACGAAGGGCACGCCCTGCTGGTCCTCGTCCGCGCCGGGCGCCTCGCCGACGAACAGCAGCTTGCGCGTTCCCGCACCGTCCATGAAGACCGTCTGTGTGCGGGTCTTCGCCAGTCCGCAGGCCTCGCAGCGGCTGACGCAGGCGCGCAGCGTGGCGAGGTCCGGCGCGGCCGCGGCCTGGGCGCGCACGTCCTCGGCCGTCCGGGCCGGCCCCGCGCTGGCCGCCTTCTGTTTGGCACGCGGCAGCTCGCGCCTCCCGAGCGCCTGCTGGCGCCGAGCGGCGCGGCGCGTGGCGTGCGCCAGCGCCTCGAGTTCGGCGCGCGGATCGTCGAGCGGCTGGCTCACCTGGAGGCCGAGGATAGCGCGCGGACGTCGGGATGCCACAATCTGGCCCTCGATGCGCGCCTTCCTCTTCGCGGCGATCCTGCTCGTCTGCTGCGCGGCCTGCGGCAAGGACGAGCCCGCACAAGGCAACCCTTCCGTGGTCGCCGCGCCGCCCTCTGCCAAACCCTGGCGGCGCGTGCACACGCCGGAGCTCGACGCGCTGCGCAAGGCGCTCGACCTCGGGCCGCTGGAGGAGGCGCAGCGGCGGATCGATTGCGCCGCTTGCGCGGGTTCCGAGGAGCTGCTCCTGCGCGCGCGTCTGGCGGCCGCGGGCGGCCGCGGCATCGAGGCGCTGCGCCTGGTCGAGGAAGCGCGCAGTGCCAACGCACAGGACCCGAGCGTCTACGCCACTGCGGCCGAGATCTACGCCTCGAGCGACGGCTTCGAGTCGGCCTCGCGCGAGATCGTGCGCGGCGAGAAGCTTTGCGGCCCGAGCGCGGAGTTCCTGCGCGCGCGCGGGATCGTCTCGCTCTCGCGCCAGGGCGGCGCGACGAAGGGGCTCTCCGAACTCGAGGCTGCGCGCCAGGCCGATCCCGAGCTGCCTTTCGCGCTGCGCGCGCTGGGCCAGGCGCATCTGCTCGTGGCCAAGCTCAGCGCCAAGGCGAACCAGCCCGCCGCGGCGCTCGAGCACGCGCTGCTCTCGATCGGCTTCGACCCGGGCGAGATCGACGCGCAGCGCTTCGTCTCCGAGTGCCAGGCGGCGCGCGGCGACTTCGACGCGGCCCTGGCGGTGCTGCGCCGGCTGGTCGAGCAGGGCCAGCCGCTCATCTCCGAGCTGGCGCTGATGGAGAAGCGCGCGGGCGTCGCCTGCCTGCTGCGCGGGGAAAAGCCCGCCGCGCTGGCGCACTTCCTCGAGGCGCGCGCGCGCGGCCTCTCGGACGAGGAGCTCTCGACCGGCGCGCGGCTGCTGGCCGAGGCCTCGGGCCTGCACCTCGACGCCGGCGTGGAGGCGCTGCAGAAAGGCGAACTCGAGCGCGCCGAGCAGGAGTTCCGCAGCGCGCTGGTCTACGACGCCGCGTCGCTGGCGGCGCAGAACCACCTGGCCGTGGTGCTCTACCGGCGCGAGCACTTCGCGGAGGCGGCCGCGCTCTGGAAGGGCGTGCTCGCGACCGCGCAGGCCGAGTCGCTCGAGCTGCCCGACCCGGTGCACGTCAACCTGGCCGCAGCGCAGCGCGCCGCCGGCGATCCCGCGGCTGCGCGCGCGACGCTGGAGCAGTACCTGACCGAGGCGCCGCAGGGAAAGTGGGCCGAGCAGACGCGCGCGGCACTGCAGCGCCTGGATCACTAGCGCCCCGAATCCGCCCGGCGTATCCTGCCCGGCATTCCCGCCCGTCCCTTTGGAGTTCCGCCATGCGCCAGTGCTTCCTGCGCCTCGCCGCCGTCCTCGCCCTCGCGCTGTGCGCCTTCGCGCAGCAGGCCGACGAGACGCTCACGCTCAACCAGAAGATCCTCGCGGCCGTCTACGCCGAGAAGTGGGACGAGGCGCTCGCCTGCCTGGGCCAGCTCGACAAGCTGCAGCCCGAGACGAACGGCACGGCCTACAACTACGCCTGCGTCTACTCGCGCAAGGGCGAGCCCGACAGGGCGGTGGAGTGGCTCGACAAGGCGGTGCAGTGGGGCTGGGGCGGCGGCAAGGGCGGCATCGCCGTGCAGGGGGCGACGACCGCGCCGCTGGTCTGGCAGTGCGAGATGCTGGAGCAGGACTCCGACCTCGCGAACCTGCGCAAGGATGCGCGCTTCGCGAAGCTCCTGGAGCGCGCCAAGGCGCTGCAGAAGCGCACCGAGGAGTACGTCGCCGCGCCAGCGCTGTACGTGCCCGAGAAGCTGAAGGACGCGCTCGAGTTGCCGCTGCTGCTGGTGCTGCACGATCAGGGCGGGAACAAGGACGCGACGCTGGCTGACTGGAAGGGGCTGGCCGACGAACTCGGCTGCGCGCTGGCGGTGCCGGCCGCGCCCTACCTGCTGCGCGAGGAGGCCAGCCGCGGCTGGGGCTGGATCGACGACACGCGCCTGTTCGTGGCCCCGGCGCGCACCGGCGAGTACCAGAAGACGGTCCTCGCGGCCGTGGAGGCGCTGCGCAAGCAGAAGAAGCTTGCCGCGGGCCGGGTCTGGATCGCCGGCGAGGGCCAGGGCGCGACGCTGGCGCTGGTGACGGCGCTGCACAACTCGGCGCTCTTCAAGGGCGTCGCGGTGCTCGACCCGGACGTCGCGCCGGCGCTGACCGGCTACAAGGTGCCCACGGCCAAGACCAACGGCCTGCGCCTCGAAGCGCGCTTCGACGCAGGCTTCTGGAAGGCGCGCGCGGGCGTCGAGTCCCCGAAGAAGCTGGTCGAGGGCTGGACCATGCCCGGCTCGACGCTCGAGTTGGCGGAGCTGAAGGACTCAGCGGGCCGCCAGGCCGCGCTCGTCGAGGCCGTGCGCGCCATGGCCAAGGCCGCGGATGCGGCAGCGAACACCGCGCCCGCCGCGGCGCCGAAGTAGTCCGGCGGGCCTGCCGCACCCCACGCGCCGCCGCGCATGGCCCATTCCCTCGTCACCACGCTCGCACAGGTGCGCCGTGAGCCGCGCAAGGGGTTGCGTGTGCTGCTCGAGCTCGCCCGCGGCAGGCTCGCCCAGGTGCACTGCAAGCTGCTCGGCAAGCGCGTCACCTTCGGCCGGAACTTCCGCATCATGACCGGCGGCCGGCTGGACGTTCAGGGTCGCGGCAGAGTGGTCTTCGGCGACGACGTGCGCATCGGGATGCGGGTCACGCCCTGGACGGACACCGCGGAGGCGCTGATCGAGATCGGCGACCGCGTGACGCTCAACGGCACGCGCTTCGGCTGCCACAAATCGATCCGCATCGGCGAGCGCAGCATGATCGGCGAGTGCCGGCTGATGGACTCGGACTACCATGGCACCGATCCCGAGGCGCGCGAACGCTTCGAAGTGTTGCCGATCGAGATCGGCGCGAACGTCTGGATCACGATGCAGTGCATCGTGCTCAAGGGCGTCACGATCGGCGCGGGCAGCACGATCACGGCCGGCTCGGTCGTCATGCGCGACGTGCCGGCGAACTGCATCTACGGCGGCAATCCGGCGCGCTACATGCTCAGCGCGGTGCGCGGCGCGGAGCGCGCGTAGACTGCGGGCAGGCAGGCAGCTCCGATGCAGAACAGGAAGTACTGGTCGACACTGCTCTCGATCGTGCTCGTCGCCTTCGGCCTGCGCTTGTGGATCGCGGCGCAATACCAGGGGCTCTCGTCGCCGCCCAATGCCGAGGCCAACCCCGACCAGGCGGACTACGAGAAGCTCGGCTGGCGTCTGGCCAAGGGCGACGGCTTCACGCGCGAGGGCGGCACACCGACCGCCTTCCGTCCGCCGGGCACGCCGGTCCTGATCGAGACGGTCTATGTCGTCTGCGGTCGGGACTACGCCGCGGTGCGCGTGGTCTTCTGTCTGGTCTCGGCGCTGACCTGTCTCGCGGCCGGGATGCTCGCCGCGGCGCTGTTCGGCAACCTCGCCGGGCTGGTGGCCGCGCTGCTGCTGGCGCTGCTGCCGAACCACGTCTACTACGCGCAGCACATGCTCTCGGAGGTGCCCTTCGCGCTGGCGATCACGCTCGCCTGCCTGTGGATCGTGCGCTCGCGACCGCAACGCGCGTACTGGGTCCTAGACTTCGGGGCGGGGCTGATGTTCGGGCTCGCCTTCCTGACCCGGCCGCAGTCGGCGCCGTGCCTGCCGCTGCTCTTGCTGCTGGCCCTGCTGGGGGCGACGCGGCCGCGCCGCGCGGCGCTGCAGCAGTTCGCGCGCGTGGCCGCGGCCTTTGCGCTGGTCGTGCTGCCCTGGTCGCTGCGCAATCGGATCGAGCTGGGCACGTTCGCGCCAACCACGCTCGGCGGCCACGTCTTCTGGGGCGCGCACAACCCGCTCGTCGCCGCCGATCCCGAGCGCATCGGCAGCTGGATCCCTGTCGAGGGTCTGGTGGACAGTGCGCATCCACTGCCCGCCGAGGAGCCCGCGGCCGCGCGCGCGGCCTGGGGCTACGGCCTGCAGTTCGTGCGCCAGCACCCGGGTGAGATCCCGCGCTTCCTGTTCTGGAAGCTGGTGCGCCAGTACTCGCCCTTCCAGCCGACCCCCAACCGGCTGGTCTACTGGACCTTCGCCATCGCCTGGCTGGCCCTGGGCCCGCTGTGCCTGCTCGGCCTGCTCGTCGGCTGGTGGCGCGCACGCGGTCGCATGCTGGTCCTGCTCGTGCCGCTCTGCTCGACGCTCGTCGCGGGGCTCGTGTTCTATGGCGCAGGCCGCTTCCGGGACGCGGACGCCGGCCTGTACGTCGTCTGCGCCGCCGCCGCTCTGACGGTCTGGGCCCCGCGTTCGTGGAAGGAATGGGCCGGAGAGGCACCATCGGTGGTTGAGCAGGCGTCCGCGCGTTTACAAAGCTGAGCCCCGGGTTCACGTGAAGCGTCCGTGAGTTCGCAACTCAACTCGCGGACGAGGTGGCGCCGATAGCTCGCGCATGAAGCGCGCGCCGGTCTCTTCACGTTCCTTGCCCGTCCTGCTCCTCTCGGTGCTGCTGCTGGCGGGTGGCTGCGCCAGTCCGGCGCGCCTGGAGCAGAGCCTCGACGAGCGCGAGGTGCAGTCGGCCTCCGCGTACAAGGGCAGCGCACGAGCGCAGTTCCTCGTCGGGCTGATGCACGAGCAGGGGGACGGCTGCGCGGTCGACGAGCACGAGGCCGCGGTCTGGTACCGCCTGGCCGCGGAGCAGGGGCATCCCGCGGCGCAGACGAACCTCGGGCTGCTCTACTACCTGGGGCATGGTGTCCAGAAGTCGCACGCGGAGGCCGCGCGCTGGTACTCGCTGGCGGCCAGTCAGGGATTCGCTGCAGCACAAGGCAACCTCGGCGTTCTGTACCTGCTCGGGCTGGGCGTCGAACCCGACAGTGCGCGGGCGCGCGAGCTCTTGACCCTTGCGGCTCGTCAGGGCAATCGCAAGGCGCAGCGCACGCTGGCGACGGTCTTCTATGCGGGCATCGGCGTCGAGCCGGACCGGGTCGAGGCCGAACGCTGGCGTCGATGTTCGATGCAGGGTGCGCCCGATCGATCCGGGGGCGGCCGCGAACTCGGCCAGGCCGCGTTCGACTCGTGCCTGGAGCTGATCGACCGCCAGCTCGCAGCGGCGCAGGACTCCCGACACTAGAACCCTGGCTCGCGGACGCCCTTTTCGGCTCCCGCCCGGGCCGCGCGGGCGCTAGGCTCGCGGCCGCGCCCGGCGCGGTTGACCGTTCTGGCCCTCGCGCGTAGGCTCTGCTGCCTTTTTCAGCGCCATGGTGCTCCGCAAACCGAATCTGCTCGACGCGTTCCAGGCCTCTGCGCCCGAGGGCAAGAAGGCGCCGCCCGGCAAGCCGCCGGCCACGGCAGCAGGTCCGTTCGCGCACGAGGCGGCCGCGCCGAAGATGCCGCCGCGCACGCGCAGCCTGTGGGCGCAGATGGCTTCCGACCGGCTGGTGCAGTTCGCCGTCGTGGTCTGCCTCGTGGGCGTGGGGATCGCCTACTACGTCGGGCGCACGAGCACGCGGCCGGACGCGGCGCAGGCCGCGGGCGAGAGCGGACAGGCGGGCCTGATCCTGCGCGAGAACCCGGCCGGCGCGGCGCAGTCGCCAGACCCGGCCGAAGCCAACCGCAAGGCCGCCGCGCTCTCCTCGAGCGAGCACGACAAGGCCTTCTTCGACACGAAGAACAAGTTCACGGTGCGCGTCGCGGTGCACTCGGGCGACGAGGCCGGCAAGAAGGCAGCGCTCGCGGATCGCGACTACCTGCGCGGCGAGGGCCTGCCGGTCGTCCAGCCGGTGCTGCTCGAGCGCTCGTACGTCGTGTGCGTCGGCTACGCCGCGACGATCGCCGAGCTGCAGCAGGTCCTGAACTACGTGACCAAGCTCTCCGGGCCCAAGGGCGGACGCAAGAACCCCTACCAGTCCGCCTACGTCGACAACATCAACCACGTGGTCGCGCGCAAGTAGGCGCGCGGCCTCGCCCCCCGACCGAACACCACCGAAAAGGAAACCAGCATGTCCATCCACTCCAGCCTGCGCGGGAAGAAGAGCCTCGAAGGCGAGCGCAGCGTGTTCACGCGCATCGAGCGCCTGGCCGCGCTCAAGAAGGTCGGCAAGTTCAGCGACGAGAAGGACTCGCCCTACGGCATCCCGAAGGTGCGCACGCGCTTCAAGGTCGCCGGCGCGAAGAAGCCCAAGGCCGAGAAGGCCGCTGCTCCGGGTGCACCGGGCGCAGGCGCTCCGGCTGCCGGCGCTCCCGCCGCCGCCGGCGCGAAGGCTGCCGCACCGGCTGCCGCCGCCAAGCCCGGCAAGAAGTGAGTCCTCGCGGGGAGTCCCCGCCGTCCGCGCGTGCTCCCGTCATGGAGGTCTTCGCCTCCATCCAGGGCGAAGGCGCCTTCGTGGGGGAACCGCAGGTCTTCCTGCGGCTCTTCGGCTGCCCGCTGCGCTGTCGCTGGTGCGACACGCCCGGCTCGTGGAAGGTCCCGGCCGCCGGCGAGGCGCGCATTGCGCGGCCCTCGGGCGCACGCCGCGAAGCCAGCTGGGCGACACCATTCCAGGCCGCGTGCTGGGTCGCCGAGTGCGAGCCTGGCTCGCCGCGCAGCGTAAGCGTCACGGGCGGCGAGCCGCTGGCCTGGCCCGACTTCATCCTGGCGCTCGCGCCGCTGCTCGGCGGCCGGCGCCTGCACCTCGAGACGGCCGGCGCGCACCCGCGCACGCTGGCACGCGTGCTGGCGGCCTGCGACCACGTCAGCCTGGACCTCAAGCCCGAGCTCGACCTCGATGCGCCCGAGGAGCTGCCGGCCGGGGACGCCGCGCAGCCCTTCGCCGGCACCGACGAGCGCAGCCCGCGCACGCGCGAGGAGTGGACTCGCGCGCGCACGGCCTGCTTGCGTCTCGTAGCCGGCCACGACGCCTGCGCCAAGATCGTCGTCAGCGGCGCGCGCGAGCTGCGCGACTTCGCCGGGCTGCTCGACGAGTTGGAGGAGTGCGCGCCCGCGCTGCCGCTCTACCTGACGCCGGCGACGCCCGTGAACGGCGTGCCTGCGCCCGCGCGCGAGCTGGTCGAGTCGGTGGCGGAGATGGCGCGCGACCGCGATCTCGCCGTGCGCGTCGTGCCGCAGGTGCACCGCATGCTGGCGCTGCCGTGAGCGTCGACGATCGGCTTCATTGCACCCAGTCGATCCGGCCGGTCTGCGTCGCGTTGAATCCGCTCGTCGCCGGGCAACCGCCGAGCACGTTTGGATCGCGGTAGTAGACGAGGTACCAACGGCTCTGGCCGGACAGGATCGGGTCGCCGAGCGCGGCCGAGCGGGTCGTCAAGCTCGGATCGCCGGGGCCGGGTGCGCTGATCGAGCCGCCCGAGGCGATCTTGGTGTAGAGGCGCTTGAGGATGCCGGTGGCGCAACGCACGCCCTGGCCGAAGACGAATCCGTTCGCGCTCAGGGCTGTGCCCTGCAGCAGCAGGCTGGGCGCCGTGGGCCGCTCGCCGCTGGTCGTGAACACGAGCGTGTCGTTCGAGATGGAGGAGCTGCCCGCAGCTGCGAGCTGCGCGCCGCCGGTCGCGGAGGAGTTGTTGCAGCCGCGGCCTGGCCCCGAGGGCGGGTTGGCGCACGGGCAGGCGATCACGCCAGCGCTTCCCGGATCGCACAGGCTCGTGAAGTGCAGCAGTAGCCGCTCGCGCACGAAGACGTCGTAGAACTGGTTCGAGTCGAAGGGTACCAGGTTCGTGGAGGTGCTGCCGAAGGCCAGGATGCTGCCGTCGGACGAGAGGGCGGGGTAGTCGGAGTCGCCGTCGGATTCGTTGCCGGTCGAGTCCACACTGATGCGTTCCGTCATGCCCGTCAGGCGGTCGTGCACGAAGCAGTCCGAGGTTCCGTTCGTGTCGCCCGTGACGAGGTTGCTCGCGAGGCCGTAGAAGGCGACGTGCAGGCCATCGGCTGTGATCGAGCTCGCGTGGCAGTCGCCGTCGGCCTGGTTTCCGCTCGAATCCACGCTGATTCGTTCCGTCACTCCGGTCATGCGGTCCCTGACGAAGACATCCGTCCAGCCGTTGGTGTCGCCTGCGACGAGGTTTGTCGCCGTGCTGTCGAAGAGCACATGGCTGCCGTCGGCGGAGATCGCACAGGCGAAGGAGTCGCCATCGGCCTCGTTGCCGCTCGAATCGAGGTTCACGCGCTCGGTCGTTCCGGTCAGGGTGTCGTGCACGAACACGTCCCACATGCCGTTCGTGTCGCCGGCGACCAGGTTGGTGGCGAAGCTCCAGAAGGCAAGGTAGCGCCCGTCCGCGGAAATCGCCGGCTGGTAGCTGGCGCCGTCGGATTCGCTGCCGGCCGAGTCCACGCTGATGCGCTCGATTGCGCCGCTGACGCGGTTCTTCACGAAGATGTCGTCCACCAGGTTGATGTCGCCCGGGACCAGGTTGTCCGCGGAGCTGACGAAGGCGATGAAGTTCCCGTCCGCCGAAAGCGTGGACCAGAAGCAGTCGGCGTTGCCCTGACTGCCTAGCAAACTCGTGCTCACGCGAGTCGTCACGCCGGTCTGGCGATCGCGCAAGAAGATGTCCATGAACCCGTTGGTGTCGCCCGCGACGAGATTCGTGGCGATGCTCATGAAGACGACGTACCGTCCGTCGGCCGAGATCGAGGGCGACCAGGAGTCGTCGTTGCCCTGCGTCCCGATCGAATTCAGGCTGAGGCGCTGCGTCGTGCCCGTCTGACGGTCGCGCATGAAGATGTCGGAGTGGATGTTGGTGTCGCCCGCGACGAGATTGGGGGCGTAGCTCGAGTAGGCGACGTAGCGCCCATCGGGGGTGATCGCAGCGGCGGCGCTGCTGTCTCCCAGACCTTGGGCGCCGGCCGAGCTGACGCTCACGCGCGTCGTAGATCCGGTCTGGCCGAGGACGGAAGCGGAAAGCACGCAGGCGGCCAGCGCCGCGACAAGGGTCGAGTTCATGGGAGAGTTCTTCAGGGTTGCCATGTGATCTCCGCTGCGTTCGTCGCGTTGAAGCGGTTGGCCGGCAGTGGGCAGCCAGGGAGCAGGAGCGTCGTGTCGCGGTAGTACACCTGGTACCAGCGCTTCTGGCCGGCCTGGATCGTGTCGCCCAGCGCGGCCGAGCGGACGGGGATGGCTACGTCACCCGGCAGCTGCGGGGCGGCGATGCTTCCGCCGACCGCGAGCTTGGCGTAGAGCCGTTTGATCACGCCGCCCGCACAGCGGATGCCGTGGCCAAAGGTCGCGCCGGTCGTGAGCGTCGTGCCCTGGATCAGGACCGAGCCGACCGTCGCGTTTTCGCTTGCGGTGGTGAAGAAGAGCGTCGGTGTCGCGAGCGCGTTCGAGCCGAAGGCGGTGATGGAAGCACCGCCCGTGCTCGAGGCGTTGTTGCAGCCTCGTCCCGAGCCGGCCGGCGGATTCGAACACGGGCATGCGCTCACGCCGGCGACACCGGGCTCGCAGACATAGATCGCGGGGTTGATGCTGCAACCGGCGCGCACCAGCGCCTGCCCGGGGACCCCTGCGCTGTCGAAGGTCTCGGGCGGGTGCGTGTTGGCGCCCGGGCTGGCGTAGTTCGCGACCGCGCCGGGGGCGCTCTCGTCGCCGAAGAGCCAGCTCACGCCCGGTGTCGCGCAGTCGGTGTCCACCGGCGCGGCGTGCTCGACCGGCCCGAGTCCCGAGTAGCCGAAGTGCTGCAGGTGGGTGCCGGCGAAGAAGACGCCGCTGATCGTGAGTGGCGCGAAGGCGAAGTGGACGTAGGTATCACTGTCGACGAGCGAAACGGTGGTCGGGATCTGCAGCAGCAGCGTCGCGTCGGAGGGATCGCCGTCCTGCGAGGCGCCGTCCTGGTAGACGAAGACATCGGTCGGAGTGCCGTTGCCCGGCGCCTGGCCGGGAAAGTGCGCCGCGCCCCAAAGCACGTCCACGGAGCTCAGCACGGTCGTCGCGCCCGGGCTGCCGAAGCGATTGAGCCAGACCATGTCGCCGCCGCCGACGAACGTGAGCGTGGAATCCACCGAACCGTCGTCGTAGGCGCAGGACGGCAGGCCCGCGAGCAGACCGATGTCGAACGAGCCCGAGCCCTGGGCGCTGCCCGGGAACGTGCCGAGCTGGATCGTGTAGCTGTGTCCCGCCTGGATCGGGAAGCAGACCTCGGAACTCCAGCCACAGGGAGCGTCGTCGTTGCACGCCAGCGCCGGTCCGCTCGGGCAGCCGCTGCCTTCGTAGACGGCAAGCTTGGTGTCCGTGTACAGCACGCCGGCGCAGAGGCTGAGCTGCGCGCGGCCGTCGAGCGGCGCGAGCCACTCGTACCACACGTCGTTGTCGATCGCCGTCGTGCCGTGGAAGTTGCAGGCCGGCTCGGACTGTCCCTGCGCTCCGGTGGTCGCGCCCCAGAGATCGAACAGATACGGCCCAGCAGCTCCCAGCGCGATCGGCGCGGAGCAGTCGTCGTTCGCGGGCGGGGGGAGGACGTCGAGCATGAAATAGCCCGCTCCGGTCCACGTGCCGGGGGAGCTGCCCAGCTGGATCATGTAGTTCGTGCCCGCAGTGCAGGGCCAGGTGACGGTGGATTGCAGACCTCCGCAACAGTCGTCCACGCACGCCAGTGCGCTGCCGGGAGCGGGGCAGCCGCCCGCGGCGTACACCGCGATCTTCGTATCCACCCCGGTCTGGCCGGTGGTGTCGACCCTGCCCGTGCCAGAGCTCGGGGCGATCCAGCTGAACCACACGTCCTGCTCGATCGCGGGCAACCACCCGGCGGCGCACAGGCTCTCGTTCTGGCCGACGCAGCCCGTGGTCGCGCTGCTGTTGTCGAAGAGGAACTGCCCCACGCCGGCGATCACGCTCGCACCCTGGCACTCGTCGGGTCCCACGCCGAAGGCAGAAGGCTGCAGGTAGGCCGTGCCTGTGCCGCCGAAGTGGCCGGGCGAGGAGCCGAGCTGGATCGTGTAGCTCTGCCCGGCCAGCGCGACCCAGCTGACCTGCGGCTCGGAGAAGCAGTAGTCGTCGTTGCACGCGATCGCGCCGGCGCTGGGGCAGCCCGCGCCCAGGTAGACGGCGAGCTTCGGATCGAAAGCGGGCCCGGTTCCGCACAGGCTGAGGCTGACGCAACCCGTCGAGCTCGCCGTCCAGATGTACCACGCGTCGCTCGAGATGGTCGTCTGGCCGGAGAAGCTGCACAGGGGTTCCGACTGGCCCTGCGTCCCGGTCGTCGCGCCCGAGGTGTCGAATGCGAACGCGCCGCTCCCGATCCAGCTCGTCGGCGTGCTGCAGTCGTCCTCGGGAAGCGACGGAAAGACGTCGAGCGTGAACGTGCCCGGCGCCCCCGGAGTCCCCGGCGCGCATCCCAGCTGCAGCATGTAGACGCTGCCGGCACTCACGGGGAACAGGACCTCGCTGAACGCGCCGCAGTTGGGCGAGTCGTCGTTGCAGCCGAGCGCGCTGCCCGCGACAGGGCAGCCGCTGCCTGCGTAGGCGGCGATCTTGCTGTCGAAGAACGTG
Source organism: uncultured Planctomycetota bacterium (assembly GCA_963829015.1). Taxonomy (GTDB): domain Bacteria; phylum Planctomycetota; class UBA1135; order UBA1135; genus JADJLZ01. The sequence continues at coordinate 743,856 of CAWHGR010000007.1, forward strand.
CTCGAGTAGCACAGCGAGAACAGGCACATCCCGCTCGCGGGCGCGACCCACTCGAACCAGATGTCGTCGTCGATCGCGGTCGAACCGAGGGCGAGGCACAGCGGCTCGGCCTGGCCCTGCGCGCCGGTCGTCGCTGAGCTGTTGTCGAACGTGAAGACGCCAGTGCCGGTGATGTTCGCGGGCGTGCCGCAGTCGTCGCCGCTGCTCAGGATGAATTGCGACGGGACCGCGACCGCGCTGGCGGTGATCAGTGCAAGGCTGAGCATGTCAGGGCTGCCAGGTGATCTCTGCCGCGTCCGTCACGTTGAAGCGGTTGGCCGGCAGCGGACACCCGGGCAACAGCAGCGTCGAGTCGCGGTAGTACACTTGGTACCAGCGCTTCTGGCCGGCCTGGATCGCGTCGCCGAGTGCGGCCGAACGCGCGGGAATGGTTGCGTCGCCGGGCAACTGCGGTGCCGCAATGCTTCCGCCGGCCGCGAGCTTGACGTACAGGCGCTTGATCAGCCCGCCCGCGCAGCGCACGCCGTGGCCGAAGCTGATGCCCGTGTTGAGCGCCGTGCCTTGGATCAGAACCGAGCCCGCGCTCGGGTTCTCGCCCGCGGTCGTGAAGTAGAGCGTTGGACCGAAGAGTGAGCTGACACCCACGGCGCTGATGGAGGCGCCGCCTGTGTTCGAGGCGTTGTTGCAGCCGCGCGCCGCGCCCGCGGGCGGGTTCGCGCACGGGCAGGCGCTCACGCCGCTGACACCCGGATCGCAGAGGTTCGCGGCCGGCGCGCTGATGCAGTTGGCGCGTATGCAGGCCTGGCAGGGGTACTGGATGTCGAAGAACTTCCGCGGCGGCTGCGGGTTGTTGCCTGGGTTGGCGTAGTCGACGGGCGAGGTGCCGTAGCCGTTGTCGTTGCCGAAGAACCAGGCCACGCCCTGCTGCGGGCAGTTCTGATCCATGGGCGCGACCATCTGCACCGGCCCGGCGATCCCGGACTGGCCGTAGTTGTCCTGGTGGCTGCCGATGAAGAACACGCCGTCGATCGTCAGCGGTGCGATCGGGATCGTGACGTACGTGTCGGTGTCCCAGACGGTCACCGTGGTCGGGATCTGCAGCAGCAGCGTCGCGTCGGACGGATCACCGTCCTGCGATGGACCGTCCTGCCAGATGAAGACGTCGCTGGCCGGCTGTCCGTTCGAAGCCGGGTTGTAGCCCGGGAACGCCGCCGAACCCCACATGACGTCGACCGAGTTGACGACCGTGGTGGTGCCCTGAGCGCCGAAGCGGTTCAGCCAGACCATGTCGCCGCCGTAGTACCAGGTGTACAGGCCCTCCGGCGTGCCGTCGTCCCAGGTGCACGCGGGCAGGGAGGCCCCGATGGTGATGTCGAAGGTGCCGTTCCAGTTGCTGCCCTGACCCACGAACGTTCCGAGCTGGATCGTGTACGTGTCTCCTGCCACAACGTCGAAGCACGCTTCCGACATCAGATAGCAGGCGTCGTCATTGCAGGCGATCGCCGAGCCGGGCGAGGGACAGCCCGAACCGGAGTAGATCGCGAGCTTCGAGTCGAAGTTCGAGCCCCCGCAGAGCGAGACCGTGGCACGGCCGCTGGATGGGGCGGTCCACTCGTACCAGAGGTCGTTCTCGATGGCGGTGAGCAGGTTGAAGCTGCACAGCGCCTCGGCTTGTCCCTGCGTGCCCGTGCTCGCACCCAGCAGGTTGAACGCGTAGGGGCCCGTCGCTGCGAGCACTGTCGGGCTCGCACAGTCGTCGTTCAACGGCGGTGGGGTGACGTCCAGGAAGAAGGCTCCGGTGCCGGCGCTCGATCCGGGGAAGTTGGCGACCTGGATCATGTACGTCGATCCGGCGCTGCAGCTCCAGAGGATCGTCGATTCGAGCCCGCAGTTGTCGTCGTTGCACGCGAGCGCGGTGCCGGGCGTCGGGCAGCCGGCGCCCAGGTAGACGGCCAGCTTGGTGTCGACCGAGGTCTGGCTGCAGGTCTCGCACAGCGCCGTGCCGCTCGCGGGCGCGGTCCATTCGAACCAGACGTCGTTCTCCATCGTGGTCATGCCCCAGCCGAAGCACAGCGGCTCGTTCTGGCCGTCGCAACCGGTGGTCGCCGTCGTGCTGTCGAAGGGGAACGAGCCCACGCCGGTCACGACCGTCGCGCCCGAGCACTCGTCGTTGCCGATCCCCGACGCGGCCTGCGAGATGTCGAAGGTCCCCGTGCCGCCGCCGGGCGTGCCCGCGTAGGGACCGACGCCGAGTTGGATCAGGTACGTCTGCCCGGCGCTGGCCGTGAAGCGCAGCATGCTCTGGACGCCGCCGCACTCGTCGTCGTTGCAGGCCAGCGCGCTGCCCGCGCTGGGGCATGCACCGCCGGCGTAGACGGCGATCTTCGTGTCGACGTTGGTCAGGTTGCAGGTCTGCACGATCGTGCAGCCGCTCGCAGGTGCGGTCCAGACGTACCAGACGTCGAAGTCGATCACCGGCGTGCCGCTGCCATTGGCGCACATCGCCTCCGACTGGCCGTCCGCCCCCGTGCTGGCGACGGTGTTGTCGAACGCGAATGCGCCCAGGCCGTTGATCGCCGTGGGCGACGTGCAGTCGTCGTTCGGCGGAGGCTGCTGAACGCTGAGCGAGAGCGAGCCCGTGCCAGGCAGGGCGCCCGGTGGAGCCTGGCGTCAGGCCGAGCTGGATCGTGAACGTGGCTCCGGCCGTGACGGGCAGCACGAGGATCGTCTGCGCGCTGCCGGGGCAGTCGTTGTCCCGGCAGGCGAGCGCCGATCCGGGCAGGGGGCAGCCCGCACCGGCGTAGATCGCCAGCTTGGTGTCGACCGCCGTGAGAGCGCAGGTCTCGATCAGGGCGGTCCCCGACGAAGGCGCCGTCCAGGTGAACCAGAGGTCCTGCTCGATCGGGGGCTGCCCGAGTTCCACGGCGCAGAGCGCCTCGCCCTGTCCCTCCGCGCCGGTGGTGGCGACCGTGTTGTCGAACGGGAACACGCCCGTTCCGGCGAGCGCTAGCGGCGCGCTGCAATCGTCGTTGGTCGGCGCGGGAGACAACGTCGATCGAGAACTGCCCGGACCCGCTGAAGCCTCCCGGAGTCGTCCCGAGCTGGATCGTGTAGCTCGCGCCCGCGCTGACCGGAAAGAAGATCTCCGCCTGGGAGCTGGAACTGAACTGGTCCCTGCAGGCCAACGCCGTTCCAGCAGCCGGGCAGCCTGTGCCCGCGTAGGCTGCGAGCTTCGTGTCCACCGCGGTCAGGTTGAGCGTCGAGACCAGCGCGATGCCCGAACTCGGGGCGGTCCACGAGTACCACACGTCGTGGTCGATGTTGGGCAATCCAGTGTAGGCCGAGCAGAGCGCCTCGCTCTGCCCCTCGGCTGCCCGTGGTCGCTGCCGTGACATCGAACGGGAACGTGCCCGTGCCGGCCAAGACGCTCGGCGCGCTGCAGCCGTCGTTCGGGGGCGGCGTGAGGACGCTGAGCGTGAAGCTGCCCGTGCCGAAATCGAACGGGTTCTGTCCGCCGAGTTGCAACAGGTAGTGCACTCCCGCTGTGCAGGCGAATTGCAGCGAACTCTCCCAGCCGCACACGCTGTCGTCGTTGCAGGCGAGCGCCGTGCCCGGCAGCGGGCATCCCGAACCGGAGTAGACCGCGATCAGGCTGTTGAAGCCGGCCCCGCCGCAGAGATCCCAGCTGCACACCCCGCTCGTCGGACAAGTCCAGTCGAACCAGACATCGTTCTCGGCGACGCCGAAGCCGCAGGCCAGACCCTGTTGCGCCCCGGTACTTGCCGCGCTCGTGTCGAACGCGAAGCTGCCGACGCCGGACAACGGGTCGGCCGTGCTGCAGTCGTCACTGCCGCCGGGCGCGAGCAGGCGCGCGCTGGGCGATCCCGTCGCACTGGCGACGGTCAGTGCGAACGCAGGCGTGGAACCGAGGGTCACGAGGCTGATGCAGAGGGCGAAGTGCAGCATGGGCAAATGGAGCGGTCGATCTGGATGGGCCAGGGTTCTCGCCTGGAGCGACGTGCACCTGTCCGAAGCGCGATGAACGTCTTGCAACGCCGCAGGGAGCAGGACGCGAAGTGCGCCGGGACTCCGAGGTACTGGCGGCCGGTGGACGAGAGCTCATCGCAAGAAGGGATGCGGGGTGGGGGTGCGGGCGGGCCCGCAGCAGACGGGCCGGGACTGCAAAGCGAAACGCAAGGGCTCGGCGTTACGGGGAAATGCGTCCTACCGGCGGGCGCGTGCCGCTACCTCGCGCGCTTGATCCGCACCCGCATGGCCGGCCACCACAGGCGTTGGCCGTTGCTGCACAGGTCGGGGAGCGCCTCGCTGCGCAGGGCGAACACGTAGGCGTTCTCGCTGCCGGCCTTCTCGCTGCCGAGGCGTGAAGCGCAGGAGGAGCCTGCGCGCGCTCGGGAGCTCCTCGCGCAAGGCGCTCATCGATGCCTCGGGCAACGGAGCGCGAGGGTAGCCCGCGCCCTTGAACGGCTTGGGCCCGGGCCTGCCCTCGGACGGGGAGATGTCGAAGAGCGGCTGCATGGCCTCGCTCGAGAACCCGGCCGAGGCGCTGAAGTGGCCGCGCGCAGTCGCGGGCCAGTCGCCGATCGGGAGCTGCAGGTCGATGTCCTCGGCATCATCCGGAAGCGGGATCGAGAGCAGGACCGAGCCCTCATCGAGGTCGCGACCCGGGCCCCAGTAGACCCTGTGCGTGAACTCGCGCTGCTCCGGTCCCAGCGACTCCCTTTCCACGTGCAGCCTCAGGCCGTGCTGCTCGACGATGCAGTGCTGAACGAACTCGTCCATGGGCGAGTAGAGCACGATCGTCTCCCAGGGCGAATCCAGCGCGTCGAGTTCGAAGGGCAGGAAGCACAGGTCCTGCGTCCTGAGGTCGATCTCGCGGTTCCAGGCGCGCATGCCGGGCGCGTCGGCCGAGATCCGGTGCGGCCCGAGCGCCAGCGGCACGGCCGTGATCCCCGGGACCTCGCCCTGCTCGATACCGTCGATCGTGAGGCGGATGCTCGACCTCGGCGTCGCGACCAGCACCCAGGCCGACTTGCCCGCGGCAATGGGCGTGTCCAGATGCGAGTTGCGGTCGGGCCCGCACCAGGGGTTCAGGAACTTGACGATGTGCTGCGGCGCGTGCGTCCGAACCTCGAACGTGCCTTCGTAGACCTGGGGGAAGTTGCCGAACTGTGCCCGCCAGTTGTGGCTGCCGGGCATGAGATGTGCGTGGGCTGTCCCGACTTCGGGCTGCTCGCTGTCGAGCCAGATCTGCATCCCGTCGTCGACGGTGGAGAACAGGATCGTGACCGGTGTGTACCACCAGTTCGCGTAGGCCATGCCCGCGATCATGGCCGCGCCGAGCACGCCCGCGGCCATGCGCCCGGGATTCCGCGCGCAACGCCTGGAGAATCGTCGCAGCGTGCCGAGGCCGCCGCGGCGTGGCGGCCGGCCCGCGCGCAGGTCCTCGAGATCCGCGGCGAGTTGCTCGCAGTCTTGATAGCGATCGAGCGGGTGCGGCTCGAGACAACGCTCGACGACCGCACGCAATCCAGGCGGAAGCACGCGCAGGCGCTCCGCGCCCAGGCCCGCCCGTCCCTTCGCGATGCGCGCAAGCAGTGTATGCAAGGCCTCGTCGGCGTCGAGGCGCTCGCCGCTGCCGATCTCCCACAGGATCAAGCCGATCGCGTAGACGTCTGTCCAGGGCCCGATGTCGCCCGCGCCGCGCGCTTGCTCCGGCGCCATGTAGAGCGGCGTGCCGACCATTTCGCCCGTGCGGCTCATGCTGAAAGCCGTGCCCTGCGTACGCGCCAGGCCGAAGTCCAAGATCTTGATCCGGCCGCTGTCGGTGAGCAGCAGATTCGAGGGCTTGAGATCCCGGTGCACGACGCCGCGTGCGTGTGCGTGGGTCAGCGCGTGGGCGAGTTGCTCCCCGACCGAGAGCGCCAGCTCCGCGCGATCGGCCGCACCCGCCTGCTGCCCGATGCGCAGGTCCAGCGTAGGTCCTTCGACGTACTCTGTCGCGATCCAGGCGTAGCCGCGCTCGACGCCCCGGTCGAGAACGCGCACGATGCCTTCGTGCGCGAGCGTTCGCGCGACCTCCGCTTCGTGCAGGATCGAGTCGCGCCGTGCAGGCGAAGCGGACAGCAGCGGATTCAGGACCTTGAGCGCGACGCGCGGTCCGTCCTCACCGCCCCGTTCGCGAACCGCGAGGTACACGATGCCCGTGCCGCCCTGACCGAGCGTCTCGAGCAGCCGGTAGCCGGCGAAGCGCACGGCTCCCGGGCGCGCGTCGAGCGTGACCGTATCGACCAGCGCCGAGGGCGGGGACTGGCGCTCGAGCTCCAGCATGAACTCGAAGTCGTCGAGCGCGGTCGGATCGATCGGACCGCGCTGCTCCAGGAAGGCGCGCGGCGTGAGTTCAGGATGCTCGCGCCGCGCGCCGCACCACTCGTCCCAGATCGACCCCGCTTCGGGACCACTCTCGCTCGGGCTGGACATGGGGCGGGGCATCGAGGGGTGCCGGGTCGAAAAGCGGCGTCGACGAGTGGTTCGTTACGGCCGATTCGCGACTTCGCGCGCGCTCAGGCGGGCCCCGTGGCGCCAGCCACCTCGCGCAGCCTGCGGATGCTGCGGTGGAACAGCAGGCGCGCGTTGCCTTCGCTTATCGACAGGCGCTGCGCGAGTTCCGCGAACGAGAGTTCGTCGACGATGCGCATGCGCACGATGGCGCGCTCGCGCTCGGGAAGCACGCGCAGGCGACGCCAGAGGTCCGCCTGCTCGGGTCCGAGCTCCAGCGCGCGCGAAGGGCTCGGGTCGCGGCCGGGGACGTGCGACCAGGACAGGGGCTGTCCGCCGGCCGGGCGCTGCGCCCGCGACAGGTCGCGCGCGCGGCTGCCGAGGATCCTGCCCAGCCAGCCGCGGAACGCGCCGCGGTTCTCGAAGCGGCGGCCACCGATGCCCCGCAGTGCCGCGAGCTGGGCATCGTGCGAGAGGTCCTGGCTGTCGATCTGCGTCCGCAAGCGTGGACCGAGGAGGCGCCGCGCTTGCCAGCGCAGCCAGGACTGCTCCTTGTCGAGCTCGGGGCGGAAGTTGTGCGGAGTAGGTTCCAAGGCTGCGGCTCAAGTCTATGCGCCTTTCACCTGGGTGGGGGCGGAATCATGCGCCGCCGCACGAGCAGACGCTGCGTGTCCATGTCAGGGCTGCCATGACCGCGCGAGTCTTCCGCGAACGTCAGGGACTCGCGCCCGAGCGCACCTCGAACCAGCGCGAGAGATCAGGGCCCTCGGCTGAAGCGCGTGGCGCCCAGTCCCTAGGGCGCAGCCCGGCGCGGGGCCAGGAGTCCGACTCCGGCCGCGACCAGGGTCGAAAGGCACATGCTCCAGGGCCACGACAGGTAGGTGTGCTGGAAGAGCTTGTCCTGGAAAAACAGGACCGCGCCGCAGGCGACCCCCGCCAGCATCCCGAGCGGCACGCTCACGTCGCTGCCGCGCCGCGCGGCGAAGAGCGCCACCAGGAACGCGCCCAGGATTCCGCCGAACAGGATCGTCATCGCGTTGAGCGCGAGCTGCACCAGTTCGACCTGCGAGTCGTGCGCGTACCAGTCGAAGAACAGGCCTACGCCCGCGAGCAGCAGCCCGAACACGCCGGTCAGCACGCGCACTCCGGCGAGCGAGAGCCCGCGCGAGCGCGGCGCGATGTCGTGCGTCCAGGCCGCGGCCGCCGCGTTGAGCGTCGCGCCCAGGCTCGAGATCGCGGCCGCGAACAGGCCCGCGAACACCAGGCCGCGCACGCCCGTGGGCAGCTCGTGCAGGATGAAGTTGGGGAAGACGCTCTTGATCTCCTCGTCCGTCCCGAGCGCGTAGCCGTGCGAGCCGACGTGGCGCTGGAAGAGCCACAGCATTGTGCCGACGGAGAGGAAGGTCGCGACGATCGGGAACGTCACCAGGCCCGAGGTCAGGACCGTGCGGCCCGCGCTGCGCTCGCTGCGCGTGTTGAGCATGTGCTGCACGGCTTCCTGGTCCGTGCCCTGCACCGCGAGGCTGAGCAGGAAGCCGCCCAGCAGCGCCGACCAGAGCGACTGCGTCGAGCCCAGCGGATTCCCCTCCGGTGCGAGCAGGTGCAGCTTGCCGGCCTCGAGCGCTTCGGATGCGAGCTGACCGAGCGGCAACCCGATCGTGTGCAGTCCGACGAACAGTGCCGCCAGCGCGCCGATGAAGAACACCGTGCCTTGCGCGACGTCGGTCCAGACCACCGCCTTCAGGCCGCCGACCAGCGTGTAGCAGGTCGAGATGCCCGCCATCAGCAGGATGCACTGCCAGACGCCGAGTCCCGTGACGACCGCGAAGGCGATCGCCGCGATGTACAGGCGCACACCGCTGGCGACGAGTCTTCCGCACAGGAAGACCCAGGCGGAGGCGCGCTGCGAGCGTGGGCCGATGCGCTGCGCGAGCAGGCCGTACGCCGTCGGCAGGTCGAGCCGCCAGTACAGGCGCACGAACCAGGTCGAGACGACCCACTTCCCGAGCAGCGCGCCGATCGCGTACTGCAGGTAGGTCCAGTTGCCGCGGAAACTGCCCTCGGGCACGCCGATGTAGGTCGCGGCCGAGACCTCCGCCGCGAGGATCGAGAACACCACCGCCCAGGCCGGCAGGTCGCGATTGGCGCGCAGATGCCCCTCGGCGCTGTGCGTGCCGCGCGAGACGTACCAGCCGATCCCGAGCACCAGCGCCACGTACGCAAGCAGCACGGCCCAGTCGATCGCCTGCATGTTCGGGTTGTAGCGGCGCCCGTGCGGCGAAGCGAGTGTTGTGCGCACGGGCCCGCGCCCGTAACCTCTTTGGCCCTCGTGCGCGCGCGAGTGCCATGTCGACACCTTCCGCCACCCGCCTGCCGCGCATCGCCCTCGTCGGACGCCCGAACGTGGGCAAGTCGACGCTCGCCAATCGCCTGTGCGGCTCGCGCATCTCGATCGTCGAGCCGACCGCCGGCGTGACGCGCGACCGCATCGCGGTCCCGGCACAGATCCGCGACGGCGAGCGCACGCACTGGGCCGAGGTGATCGACACGGGCGGCATCGGCATCGTCGACCGCGACGACCTCGGGCCGCAGGTCGAGGCGCAGATCCAGGCCGCGCTGCAGAGCGCCGACCTGGTGCTCTTCCTGGTCGACGCGCGCGAGGGCGTCACGCCGCTCGACCTGGAGGTCGCGCGCAGGCTGCGCGGCTTCCCCGTGCCCGTGCTGCTGGTGGCGAACAAGTGCGAGACGCGCGCGGCGGCCTTCGAGGCCGAGCAGTTCCACGAGCTGGGCTTCAAGGACGGCCCCTGGCCGATCAGCGCCCAGAACGGCGACGGCCTGGCCGACCTGTGCGCGCGCGTGATCGACCTCCTGCCGACGGACACGGCCCCGAGCGGACCGCCCGCGCCGGCGCTGCGCCTGGCGGTGGTCGGCCAGCGCAACGCCGGCAAGTCGACGCTGATCAACGCGCTGGCGCGCGAGCCGCGCATGATCGTGGCCGAGCGGCCGGGCACGACGCGCGACTCGGTCGACGTGTGGTTCGAGCGCGACGGCCGCACGATCGTCGCGATCGACACCGCCGGCGTGCGCAAGAAGCGCAGCATCGCCGACGCGATCGAGTTCTACTCCGACGCGCGCAGCCGGCGCGCGGTGCGCCGCGCCGAGGTCGTGGTGCTGCTCTTCGACGTGACGCGCGAGCTCTCGGGCATCGACAAGGAGCTGGCGCGCTACGCGGTCGAGCACCACAAGCCGCTGATCCTGGGCGCCAACAAGTGGGACCTCGTCGAAGGCCTGACGCCCAAGGACTTCAAGGCCTACATCGAGGCGCAGCTGCCGCTGGCGAGCTTCGCTCCCGTGGTCTTCCTCTCGGCCCGCGAGGGCCGCGGCGTGGACGAGACGCTCGAGCTGGCCCACGAGCTCTACGCGCAGGCGCGCCGGCACGTGGGCACGGGCGAGCTGAACCGCGTGCTGCAGCGCGCGCTCGAGGCGCGCAGCCCTTCGCGCGGCGGGCACTCGGCGCGCGTCTTCTACGCCACGCAGGCCGACGTCGCGCCGCCGACCTTCGTGCTCTTCGTCAACGACAAGCAGTGCTTCGACAAGGAGTACCTGCGCTACCTGCAGCAGCGCCTGCGCGAGGAGCTGGGCTTCCCCGAGATCCCCGTGCGCATCGCGCTGCGCGAGCGCGGGGCCGAGGAAGCCGAGCGGCGCGACGCGAGCGGGCGACCCGCACGGCGCTCGGGCCGCCGCGCACCGCACGCACGGCCGGAGCCGGGCGCGGCCGGCGGGGAATTCGGACAGGACCTGGAGGAGGACCGGGAATGAGACTCTGGATCGCGATCGTGTGGCTTTCACTCGGCGCGCTGCTCGGCAGCGGCTGCGCCATGCCTCGGCCGGACCCCAAGTGGGTCGGGGGCGACCTGCGCGCCAGCTCGGAGCGCGTGCTCTGGGAGTCGACCATCCTGGCCCTGCAGAAGGAAAATTTTCCGGTCGGGGCGAGCATGGACGAGGCGCACCTGCAGGCCGTCTCGGGCTGGATGCACTCGCTGGCGCCCTTCCGCGGCAAGGGTTTCCGCGAGCGCTGCTACGTGCAGTGGAAGAACGTCGGCGAGGGGCGCTGGCACGTCGAAGTGCGCGTCGAGCGCGACCGCAACGACGACATCTCGCACCCGCTCGACATGAGCTACGCCGACTGGCAGCCGGATCCGGACAACGAGGACCGCGCGCGCGTCGTGGCGCAGTACATCCGTTCGCTGCTCGATACGCATTGATCTCCCTTCGGATCGCGGGCCGGGGCGGCCGATGAACCGGCATCCCCGATGCTGCCCCGAGCCGAACTGCCCGACGCCCGCCTGCCGCTGCCGCGCGGCCCCGTGCTGGTGCTGGCCGCGCACCCGGGCGAGGAGCTCGTGGCTTGCGGCGGCACGCTGGCGCTGCATGCGGAGCAGGGCGACCGCGTCGAGGTCGTGATCGTCTTCGACGGTGCGGGTGCCGGTGGCGAGTCGCTGGCCGCGCGCCGTCGCGCCGAATGCCTCGCCGGCGGAGCGCACCTGGGCCTCGAGCAGTACGAGTTCTGGGACTACCCCGAGGGCCGCGAGCCGACGCCCGAGGAGCTGTTTTTCGGCGCGCGCCGGCTGGCGCAGAAGCTCGAGCAGTTCGCACCGCGCACGCTCTACCTGCCCTGGGCGGGCGAACTGCGCCACGACCAGCGCGTGCTCGCGCATGGCGCGCAACTGGCGCTCGAGATGGCCGGGCGCGAGCTGCTGGTCCTGGGCTGCGAGGTCTGGACGCCGCTTTCGGCGACGCGCCTGGTCGATATCAGCGCGGTCGCGGAACGCAAGCGCGCCGCGCTGCGCGAGCACCGCTCGCTGCCGGGCCAGCGCGACCTCGAGCACGTGGCGCTGGGTCTCTCCGCGCAGCGCAGCGCCTTCCTGCCGGCTCCGGCGCGTTATGCCGAGGCGTTTGCGCCCTTCGACGCGCACGAGCACGTCCTCGCACGCCGACCCGGGCACGCCGCCTGAGCCGCCGCTTCCAGCGCGGCGGGCCAGACCCGATGATGCGCGCGAGCCAATCCGCGTGAGCCCCGAGCAAGAAGCCGCAGCCCTGCGCACGACCGCGGTCGTCTCGACCTGGAACAAGGCGGCCGACCTGCGCGAGAACCTGCACTCGCTGCTGGCGCAGACGCTGCCCTTCGAATCGATCGTGGTGGTCGACAACGCCTCGACCGACGGCACCGCCGAGATGGTGCGGCGCGAGTTCCCGAGCGTGCGCCTGATCGTCATGCCGCACCCGAACTTCGGCGCCTGCGAGACGTTCAACATCGGCTTCGCCGCGAGCTCCAGCCCGCTGACGGCGATCCTCGACGACGACATCGTGATGCCGCCCGGACTGGCTGGCGAAGGCCAGCGCGCGCATGCAGCGCGAGCCCGCCTCGACCGCGATCGTCTCGACGCAGGTCACCGAACCCGGCACGCCCGAGAGCTACCTCCAGTCGCCGCGCGTCAACCAGGAGCGCTACATGTCGACGTTCCGCGGCTGCGCCTCGCTGGCGCGCACGCGCGCGCTGCGCGAGGCCGGCGGCTACGACGAGCGTCTCTACATCTACGGCAACGAGCGCGACTTGACCTGCCGGCTGCTGAACCTGGGCTACCGCGTGCTGCAGTACCCCGGCTGCGGCGTGTTCCACAAGACGCCCTTCGGGATCAAGCTCGGGCAGCGCAGCCTGTACTACCACGCGCGCAACGCCTGGCTCTCGATGCTCAAGTACGCGCCGCTCCCGGCGCTCGTGCGCATGCCCTTCCTGGTGCTGTTCAAGGTCGTGCTGCGCGGCCGTTCGAAGGAGGCGGCGGGCGAGGTCAGCGACGCCACGGGCACGATCGGCATCGGCAAGGCGCTGCGCGAGACGCCGGGCGCCTTCTGGATCGTGTGCAAGGCCGCGCTGAGCGTGCTCTGGAACGTGCCCTACTGCCTCAAGCACCGCGCCCCGGTGCACGCACCGGATTTCGAGCTGCCGCTCGACTGAGCACGACTGCGCGGTCAAGTCCCGCGCGCGGGCTCCGATGACAGGGGCGCCCGCTCCCGCGTCAGGCTCCCCGAAAGTCCTTCCATGCGCACCCTGCTCTGGCTCTGCACCGGCCTCGTCGTCTGCGTCCCGGCGCTCCGACTTCGCGCCGCGGACAAGCCCGAACAGCGAGCGGTGCCCGAAGTCACGCTCGACCCGCTCGAGCGCCTCGAGCTCGGCAACCAGCGCTATCGCTCGGGCAAGGCGGCGCACTTCAACCAGGAGCGCGACCGGCGGCTCGACCTGGCGCGCGCGCAGCATCCATTCGCGCTGGTCGTCGGCTGCTCGGACTCGCGCGTGCCGCCCGAGATCGTCTTCGACCAGGGCCTGGGCGACCTGTTCGTCGTGCGCACTGCGCGGCGAGGCGCTCGACGACCTCGCGCTGGCGAGCATCGAGTACGCGGTCGAGCACCTCGACGTGCGCACGATCATCGTCCTGGGCCACGAGCGTTGCGGCGCGGTCCAAGCGACGCTGGCCGGCGGCGACCTGCCCGGGCACCTGAAGTACCTCGCGCGCGCCATCGCCCCGCACATCGACCAGGCCCGGCGTCGCATTCCGGCCGGCGCGACCGAGATCCCGGCGGAGGTGCTCGACCAGGCGGTGGTCGAGAACGTGCGCGGCGTGGTCGCGGAGCTGCAGACCTCCGAGCCGATCCTCTCCGAGCTGCAGCACACGGGCGAACTGCGCGTCGTGGGCGCGCGCTACGACCTCGACAGCGGCGCCGTCGAGTGGCTGCCCGCCATCGCGGCCGAGCCCGCCCGCGCCGAGCGCGCCAGCTCGCGTCGCTGAGCCGTGCGTGCACGCGCGCGCGCGGCATGGTAGGTCTGCCCCCCTGTGAGCGGCCCCGCCCACCCTCTCGGCCCGGTCTCGGTCGTCGTGGTCAACTTCGATGGCCAGGCCTATCTCGGGCGCTGCCTCGACGCCCTGCGTGCGGCCGGCCCGGGCATCGACGAGTGGCTGCTGGTGGACAACGCCTCCAGCGACGGCAGCCTCGCGATCGCGGCGCGCTACACCGAGCTGCGCGTCTTGCGCCTGGAGCGCAACGACGGGCCCTCTCCGGCGCGCAATGCCGGACTGCGCGCGGCGCGCAACCGCTGGGTGCTGCTGCTCGACAACGACGCGCTGCTGCAGCCGGGCGCGCTGGCGCGCCTGATCGAGGCCGTCGAGCAGGGCGGCAGCGAGGTCGTGCTGGCCCAGCCGCGCAGCGTCTTCGACCACGACCCGCAGCGCGTGCACTACGACGGCGGCAGCGCGCACTACGCCGGCCTGATCGCGCTGCGCAACTTCTACGTGCCGCTGGCGGAGGCCGCGGGCGAGGGCGCGGTCGAGATCGGCAGTGCGGTCGCGGTCGCGCTGCTGGTCGACCGCGAGCGCGTGCTCGCGGCGGGCGGCTTCGATGCGCGCTACTTCATCCTGTTCGAGGACCTGGACCTGTCCTTCCGCCTGCGTGCGCGCGGCTGGAAGCTCCTGGCGGTCGAGGACGCGCTGGTGCGTCACATGGGCGGGACGAGCGGCATCAGCTACCGCGAGGGACCGGCCTACCCGCCGCGTCGCGTCTACCTGCACGCGCGCAACCGCTGGATCTTCCTGTTCAAGAACTACAGCGCCTGGACGCTGTGCGTGTGCGCGCCGGGCCTGGTGCTCTACGAGCTGGCGGGCTTCGGCTTCGCGCTGCTGGCCGGGGCGCCGCTGGCCTGGATGCGCGGCAAGCTCGACTTCCTGCGCGGCCTGGGCGACGTGCTGCGCGCGCGCGCGGAGTGCCGGGCCGGGCGCACGCGCGGCGACGGAGCGCTGCTCGTGGGCGGGCCGCTGACCAGCACGCCGGATGCGGTCAAGGGCTTCGCGCGCCACGCGGCGCAGCACGCGCTGGACCTCGCGCTGCGCGCCTGGTGGGCGCTGGCGCGGCTAGTCCTCCCCGGGCAGTGAATCGCTCCAGCTCTCGATCGCGTGCAGCTCCTGCGGCGTGGGCTGCGAATCGCGGTGCATCCACAGGTAGGGCCCGAGCGGCATGTGTCCCTCGTGCATCTCGTCGACCGCGTCGCTGGCCTTGGACTTGCGCTTGACCTGCTTGTAGCCCTGCCAGTCCGAGAAGTTGAGCTTGCGGCGGCCGAAGTCCGTGTCGCGCACGATCAGGAACGCCACCGGGTTGACATAGGCGTACCAGGGCCAGTGCGTCTCGTTCGAGTGGCAGTCGTAGCAGCAGCGCAGCAGCGCGGCCTTGACCTCGGGCGGCGCCTGCAGGTCGCCCATGACGGGTGGATTGGTGCGCCCCGCGGGCACGAGCTGCAGCAGCAGGAACACTCCGAGGAGGATCCAGAGCGTGATCTTGAGCTTGCGTTTCGTTCCAGCCATGCGGCCGGGAAGTGTATGTTCGCTGGCCGAGTCGCGCACTTGAAGATCGTCCTGGTCAGCCACGGCTATCCGCCCCGGGCCGCAGGGGGGACCGAGCAGTACACGGCCGCCCTGGCGCGTGGCCTGGTGGCCGGGGGTCACTCGGTGGACGTATTCGCCGTGCGCAAGGAGATCTCGCTCGCCGACCTCTCCTGGCACGAGTCAGAGGTGCAGGGCGTGCGCCTGCACGAACTCGTCAACAACCTCTACTTCGAGGACTTCAGGCAGACCTGGCAGCACGCGCGGGATCGAGCGGCTGTTCGCGCAGCGCCTGGCCGCGATCGCGCCCGAGGTGGTGCACTTCCAGCACCTGCTCGGCTGGTCCTTCGGCTGCGCGCGCATCCCGGCCGCGCGCGTCTACTTCACGCTGCACGACTATTGGCTCGGCTGCCCGCGCTTCGGCCAGCGCCGCCACGCGGACGGCGGCTTGTGCGAGCGTGTCGACTTCGAGCGCTGCGGCACCTGCCTCACGAGCTTCAAGTTCTCGCAGACGCCGCTGCAGCGCGGCGTCGGGAAGACGCTCGCCGGCCTGCGCGGGCTGACCGGGCTCGATCTCGGTCCGCTGGCGCGCCGCGCGGCGCCTGCCGGCGCGGATGCGACGGACTCCGACCCCGCGCAGGAGCGCGAGTTCGCAGAGGCTGCGCGCCTGCGCACAGACGCCGCGCGCGAGCTCGTGCTGCCCGCCGTGCGGCGCTTCTTCGCGCCCAGCCGCTTCCTGCGCGAGCGCTTCCTGGCGGAGTGGCCGGTCGAGGCGCAGCGCGTCGTGCACCTGCCGTTCGGCTTCGAGCCGGCTCCGGCCAGCAGCGCGCCGCGCCGCGCCGGCCCCCTGCGGATCGCCTTCCTCGGGGCGCAGATCGCGATCAAAGGGCCGCAGCTGCTGCTCGAGGCCTGGAGCCGCGTCGATCCGGCGCTGCGCGCACGCGCCGAGCTCGCGCTCCACGGCCCGCGCGGCCACGAGCCCGGGTTCCAGGCCGAGCTCGACCGCCTGGCGCGTGCCTGCGGCGCCGTGCTGCACGGTCCGCTGCCGCACGCAGAGGTGCCGGAGCTGCTGGCGCGCACCGACCTGCTGGTCGTGCCCAGCCTGTGGTGGGAGAACGCGCCGCTCGTGGTCCAGGAGGCGCTCGCCGCGCGCACGCCGCTGCTCGTCGCCGATGCGGGCGGGATGGCGGAGTTCGTCGAGCCCGAGGTCGACGGCTGGCGCTTCCCGCTGGGGGACGCGAACGCGCTCGCGACCGCGCTCGCGGGCCTGCTCGCGCAGCCCGAGCGCCTGCGCGCGCTGCCGCGCCGCGCGCGCGCGCTGCCGACGCCCGCCGAGCACCTCGCCGCGCTGCAGGCGGAGTACGCGCGTTGAGGATCGCGCTCGCGGCTCCGGCCGGCGATCTGCTCGCGGCGCGCGTCGGTGAGGCGCTCGGGCGCGCCGGGCACAGCGTGCTGCGCCTGCCGAACGTCCGCGCGGACGTGCACGCGGAGCACTGGCAGAAGAGCTGGCATCCTGCGACCACGCGCGCGCTGCGCAGGCTCTTGCGCGAGGAGGCGGTCGAGGTGCTGCACGTGCTCGGCTGGCGCGGGCTCACGCGCGACCTCGTCCACGCCGCTGCGCGCGAGCGCGTCCCGGCCGTGGTCTCGCTGCAGGATGCGAGCACGAGCTGCCTGCTCGGTACGCGCGTCCTGCCCGAGGGCGGGGACTGCGCCGTGCCGGCGGCGGCGAATCCCTGCCTCTCCTGCGCCGGCCGCACGGGGCTGCGCACGCCCTGGGTTCCGCCGGACGCGCAGTTCCTGGCCCAGTACACGCACTTCGAGGACCTTGGTCGCGAGCTGCGGCTGGCGCGCGTGCGGCTGGTGCACGATGCGCTCGCGCGCGAGCACGCGCGGCGCTTCGTGGCGCAGCCCGTGCAGCGAGCTCTTCGACGCGGGCCTCGCGGATGACGAGTTCGTCGCGCAGCTGTGCGAGCACTACGCCGAGGCCGTGCGCAGCGGCGCGCCCGATCCGGGCGCGCCCGAAAACCCCTACGCCGTGCTGCTGGCCGAGGCGGCCGCGCGCGAGTGGGACGCGGCCGCGCAGCGCGCGCGCGGCTAGGATCATGCGCATGCGCACCCTGGCTCTTGCCTGTCTCGCCTGGAGCGCTTGCGCCTGCGCGAGCAGCCGGTCACAGCCGGTCGAGGGTCGCGTCGTGCCCGCGGGCGAGTTGCCCGCACCCGAGCGCGAGGTCTGGGAGCGCTATCGGGCGGGGGGCGCGGCATGGGAAGTCGAGCGCGAACGCGTGCTCGCCGACGCGCAGCTCTCGCGCTTCCTGGTCGACAACCTGCTGCGCGAGATGATCCGCAGCTACGACCGCTCGCGGCTCTCGCGCCCGGGCGAACAGGCGGGCCCGTTCGAGCGCGCGGGAACGGAGCTCGTGCGCCTCGCGCCGCGCTCGACGCCCGTGCTGGCCGAGATGCTGGCGCTGCACGACGGCGTCGTCGCGTTCCTGGCGGCCGACCTGCTGGCGCGCATCGGCACGCCGGCGCTCGAACCCGTGTGCGCGAAGCTCTCGGATCCCGAGGCCGAAGTGCGCCGGCGCGCCGCGGAACTGCTCGGCCGCCTGCCGCACGCAGGCGAGGCCGAGGCGCGCATCGAGGAGCGCCTCGGCACTTGCGTCGAGCACGAAAAGGTCTGGATCGTGCGCGCCCAGGCGGCCGAGGCCCTCGGCGCACGCGGTGCGCGCCACACGCACAAGGGCTACGCCGCCGGTGTGCTCGCGCGCTGTCTCGGCGACGCCGATCCTGCGGTCGCGGAGAGTGCGGCCAAGGCGTTGCGCGTGCTGGCCGAGCCGCGCGCGATCCCGATCCTGATCGACGCGCTCGAGCGCAACGCCGGGCGCGGGGACCTGGCGGCGCTGCGGGCGACGCAGGCGGCGCTGCGCGAGCTGTCCGGGCAGCAGCGCGATCGCACGCCGGAGGAGTGGCGTGCCTGGTGGCGAGAGGCAGGGGAGCGCGAGCTGGTCCATTGACCGCGCGGGCGCCCGGCCGCACCATGGCAGGGTCATGGCCGAGTGGAAGATCACGTCCCGCACACCCGCCTGCTCCAGCTGCGGACGGACGTTTCCCGAGGGGGAACGGCACGTTTCCGCGCTCAGCCTGCAGGGCGAGGAACTGCGACGGATCGACTCCTGCGAGAGCTGCTTCCGACCCGAGCCCGGACGGGAAGACTTGTTCTTCTGGTACACGCGCACCCGCTCCGGACCGCGCCACGGGCTCGATTTCGACCTCCCGACGCTGGAACAGCTCTTCCTGCGCCTGGAAGGCCGTACGGAGAAGCGCATTCGTGAACTGCGCTACGTCCTGTGCCTGATCCTGATGCGCAAGCGGCGTTTGAAGCTGCAGCGCGTCGAACGGGGTCCCGAAGGTGAGGCGCTGGTCGTACGCCGGCCCCGCCGCGAAGAGGGCTGGCGAGTGTTCGTCTTCGACTTCGGGCCCGAGCGGCTCGAGGAGCTGAGGGGGGAACTGCTGCGGGTTTTCGAGGGGGCGGACCCGACCCTGCAACCCGAAACCACGTCCGTTTGCAGCGAAACGGGCCCCGAGTAGGCCGGAAGCCGCAGTCCGCGCCCAAAAAACGCGCTCTTTCCCAACACTGGGATACGTGGGATGTGGAATGGGCTGCACCACTAGCTGTAGTGTGTGTACCTTCTGATTACCGCTAGCCAAGGCGGTGTGAACCAGCGTCTCACGGACCCGAACTCCGAGAGCCCCAAGCACGGCTTGAGACACTCCGAGTGGGAGGGTTGAATGGGTTCGTGGTGCTTGGTGGGAGAAAGTGGGG
Organism: uncultured Planctomycetota bacterium; assembly: GCA_963829015.1. Classification (GTDB taxonomy): domain Bacteria; phylum Planctomycetota; class UBA1135; order UBA1135; genus JADJLZ01. Next base: position 762,618 of record CAWHGR010000007.1, read on the forward strand.
AGCTGAACGTACGAGCGCGGCTCGTATGTGGGTTGTTCGGAGGCGTTGACCGTGCTGTACGGCGAACACCTCCACTCGCTGGACACCAAGAACCGCGTCGTCGTGCCGAGGAAGATTCTCGAGCAGCTGACGCGGGACGAAGCCGGGGCGATGGTCGCGTACCTCGCAGCCGGTCAGGACGGGTGCCTGTATCTCTTTTCCGAAAGCGGGTTCGAGCGCGCGCAGCGCGAGCTCGAAACGCGCGTGTTCGCGGGACATGACCAGCGCGCGGTGCTGCGGCTGTTCTTCGCCAACATGGCGCGCGTCGAGGTCGATGTCGCTGGGCGGATCCTGCTCCCGGAGAAGTTGAAGAGGCACGCGGGCATCGACAAGGACGTGGTGGTCGTGGGGGTGAAGGACCGCGCCGAGATCTGGGCCAAGGAAACCTGGGAGTCGTACGAGCTGCGCAACCAGGATCTACTCCAGCACATCGACAAGGTCCTGCGGGACGTGCCCGGAGGCGCGACACCCGCCGAGTGAGGCTGGACCAGGGGACGAGAAGGGGAGAGGGGCGATGGCGGCCATGGAGGCGGCGATCATGCAGGAGCGCAAGGAAAGGCGCGGTCCGAGGGACTTGCACGTACCCGTGCTGGGCCCGGAGATCGTCGAGCTCTTCCGCGCGCAACTCGGCGCGCGCACTTCCGGCAGCCTGCTCGACGGCACGCTCGGCCTGGGCGGACACGCGCAGCTCCTGCTCGCGGCGCTCCCCGCACTGCAACTCGTCGGCATCGACCAGGATCCGCGCGCGCTGGAGCTGGCGCGCACACGCCTCGCGCCGCTGAGCTCGCGCACGCAGCTCTTCCACGCGCGCCTGTCCGAGAGCGGGCGCGTGCTGCAGCAGGCCGGTTCGCCGCAGCTGGTCGGGATGCTGCTCGACCTGGGCGTGTCCTCGATGCAGATCGACGAGCCCGCGCGCGGCTTCTCGTTCCAGCACGACGGCCCGCTCGACATGCGCATGGATCCGCGGCGCGATCGCAGCGCGGCCGACATCGTCAACCACTGGGACGAGAAGGACCTGGCCGACCTGTTCTTCTTCGAGGGCGGCGAGACGCGCTCGCGCGCGGTCGCACACGCGATCGTCGAGGCGCGCCGCCGCGCGCCCTTCCTGCGCACCGGCGCGCTGGCCGACCTGATCGACAACCTGCTGCGCGCGGGGGCGCGCGCGGGCAAGATCCACCCGGCCACGCTGTGCTTCCAGGCCCTGCGCCGGGCCGTCAACGAGGAGGGCGAGGAGCTGCGCGCCGGCCTGGCCGCGGCCGAGCGCCAGCTCGTGCCGGGCGGGATCCTGGCCGTGATCTCCTTCCACTCGGGCGAGGATCGCGAGGTGAAGCGCTTCCTGGCCGAGGCCGAGCGCGGGGGCCGCTTCGAGTCGCTCACGCGCACTCCGATCGAGGCCTCGCCCGCCGAACGCGCGGCCAACCCGCGCTCGCGCTCGGCGCGCCTGCGCGCCGCGCGGCGCCTGCCGGCCGGCGCGCTGCCGCCCACGCGCGACCTGGTGCGCGCGCACTCCTCGCCGCTGTTCGCCGGGCTGCGGAGGAAGCCGCGATGACGCGCACGCTGCTGTGCGGACTGCTTGCCGGCGCCTGCCTGGTGCTGGGCCTCGCGACGGCGCTGATCCAGGCCGGGAATCGCCAGCGCGGAACGGTCCTGAACGAGCAGCTCGAAACCTGCCGCATGCTCGAGGGCGTCACGCGCGACCGCGCGACCGATATCCTGGGCGGGGACTGGGGCGCGCTGCCCTCGGATCCGACCATCCTGCAGCGCGCGCTGCTGCCGCGGCCGCCGCCGGCGAACAAGCCGAAGGGGGCGCAGCCGTGAACCCCGCGCGCTTCGAGTCGGCCTCAGGCCTGCGCCTGGCTGCCGCCTTCCTGCTGATCATCGGCGTACTCGGCCTGGTCGCGCTCAAGGCCGCCAAGGTCGCGCTCTACGACGACGGCGAGCAGCCGCGCAACTTGAAGGAGCAGCGCTCGCCCGAGATCGCCTTCGACCTGGTGGACCGGAACGGCGTGCCGCTGGCGCTCTCGATCGAGCGCATGGAGTTCGTCGCCTACCCGAACGCGCTCTGGCAGGCGCACACGCCCGAACAGCTGCTGCCGCGCCTCGCGGGCGCGCTGGGCTGGAAGGTCGAGGAGCTCTCCGCCGCGCTGCTGCCGCCGCTCGTCGGCGGCTGGTTCGAGGTCGAGGCCCCGCCCTTCGACCTGGACACCGCGCAGGCGCAGACGCTGGCCAACTGGATCGCGCGCGGCAGCACGGACCCCGAGGCGGCGCCCAACCCGATCGCCGGCTTCCAGCTGCGTCCCGCAGGCACCCAGCGCTACCACCTCTGGTGGCAGCCGCTGGTCGTGCTCTCGCAGGACGTGCGCGAGCGCCATGGCGCGCACTCGACCGTGCGCTGGACGCGCAGGCTGGCCGACGACCTGATCCAGTGCGTCTTCGGCGCGCAGGGCAAGCAGGAGCTCGAATCGAACGAGCGCGAGCTCAACGCCGCGCGCAAGCTCGTCTGGGACGCGCTGCTGCCCTTGCACTTCAAGCGCGTGGTCAAGGAAGTCCCGCCGCAGACCGCGATGCTCGTCTACCAGCGGCTCAAGGAGGAGCGCGTGCGCGAGCACCAGGCCAAGCTGCTGCCGGTCAACAAGCGCGTCTACCCGGTGCGCGAAGGCGCCGACGAGGCGGCCCAGCCGCTGACGGTGCTCGGCAGCTGGGGCATGCTCGACGAGACCGAGGCGCGCGAGCGCGCGCGCGCCGAGCTGCACCTCGAGGACGACCGCGATCTCGGCCCGCAGGAGCAGCTCGAGTTGGAGGCGCGCGAGCTCCTGCGCCGCAGCTACCCGAGCCCGGTCTCTGGCCTGGAGCTGCTGGGCTACGAGCTGCTGCAGCGGCCCGAGTTCGACTGGATCCAGCGCGATCCCGAGCGCTACTGGTTCCTCGCCAGCTACGTGCCGCGCCGCGCGCCGCAGCGCTTCTTCCAGGCCGACGACAGCGGGGATCCGACGCCGCGCATCGTGACCACGCTCGACGCCGGGCTGCAGCGCCACGTGCGCTCCGTGCTCGAGCAGGTGATGGAGACGCACAAGCCCGCCCTGGCGATGGCGATCGCGATCGAAGTCGCGACAGGCAAGGTCCTGGCCGTCGACGCGCTGAACGCCTACGAGGTCTCGGGCTTCCTGCCCACGCTGCACGCCTTCACCCCCGGCTCGACGATGAAGGTGCTCGTGATGGCGACGGCGATCGACACCGGCTCGGTCGACCTCGAGCACAAGTACAACAGCTTCAACGGGCACTACCTGCTCGACGGCAAGCGGCTGATCCGCGAGGCCGAGGGCGCCCAGACGGGGCAGATGACCCCCGCGCAAGGACTGGCCTACTCCTGCAACGCGGTGCTGGTGCAGATCGGGCTGCAGATCCCGGCGCTGGCGCTCTTCCAGCGCCTGCAGGCGCTGGGCTACGGCAAGGCGCCGAACTCGGGCCTGGGCGGCGAGCGCTCGGGCATGATCCCGGCCTGGCCCTGGGATCGGCTGTACAAGCACGCGTCGGTCTGCTTCGGACACGAGATGCAGGTCACGCTCTGGCAGCAGGCGGCTGCGCTGGCCACGGTCGTGCGCGGCGGGAACTACCTGCCGCTGCGTCTGTTCGAGGCCGTCGAGCAGGGCGCGCGCCACGAGGCGCTGCCCGGCCCAGGCCCGGGCGAGCGCATCTTCAAGCCCGAGACCTGCACCACGGTGCGCGAGATGATGAAGCTCGGCGCGACGATCGGGACCGGCAGCCGCGTCAGCTGCCCCGAGTTCGAGATGGGCACCAAGACCGGCACGGCGCAGAAAGTCCACGGCCCCCACGGCGAGGTCTGCCTGCACGCGGAGCTGGCCTACAACCGCGATTTCGCCCAGGGCCGGAGCCCCGCGCTCTCGCGCGCGCAGCTGCGCACGCTCAAGCCGCACGCGGGCGACTGCTACACCTGCTCGATGTGCGCCTGGGGGCATCTGCCCGACAGTTCGCGCGAGGTGCTCGTGTTCGTGGTCGTCGACGAGCCGCGCGGGATCCGGCACTACGGCTCCGAGATCGCCGGTCCGGCCGCGATGAGCATCCTCAAGGAGGCGCTGGGCTACACGCACGGCGGCGTGCGCAGCGCGGACGCGCCGTGCGCGGGCTTCGCGCCCTTCGGGAACCTGGCCGGCAGCGCCGGCGGAGCCACGCCGCGCAAGGACGCATTCGAGACACGCACGCGAACGCTGCCCGAGCAGCCCTGGCGGGAGGCCGGCCATGCGCTTCGCTGAGCTCGTGAGTCTGTTGGGGGGGTCCGCATCGCCCGGGGGGGGAGGCGGACCGGAGATCACCGGCGTCCACTTGGAAAGCCAACGAGTGGGCGCCGGTGACCTCTTCCTCGCGCTGCGCGGAACACGCGACGACGGCGCGCGCTTCGTGCGCGACGCGCGCGCACGCGGGGCGGCCGCGGTGCTGGCCGAGGCGCCGATTCCCGCCGCCGATCTCGGCGCGCTGCCGCTGTGGGTGCATCCCGAGGCGCGGCGCATCGCCGGCCTCGCCGCGCGCGCGGTCTACGGCGATCCCGGCGCGGGCATGTTCCTGGCCGCCGTCACCGGCACGAACGGCAAGACGACCACGGCGCATCTGGCCGCGCAGCTGCTGGAGCTCGGCGGCCGGCGCTCGGGCGTGCTGGGCACGGCCGGCAACCGCCTCGCGGACGGCCTGCTGCGCAGCGCCACGCACACGACCCCCGACGCGCCCGAGCTGCAGCGCCTGCTGCGCGCGCACGCGCACCTCGGCGGCGATGCGCTGGTGCTCGAGGCCAGCTCGCACGCGCTCGAGCAGCAGCGCCTCTCGGGCCTGCGCATCGACGCGGCGCTGTTCACCAACCTCACGCGCGACCACCTCGACTACCACGGCGACCTCGAGCACTACACGCGCGCCAAGCAGCGCCTGTTCGAGGGTCTCGAGCGCGGCGCGCAGGCCGTGCTCAATGCCGACGACCCCTGCTGCGCGCGCATGGCCGCGGCGGCGCGCGCCGCGGGCGCGGGCGTGATCACGTACAGCGCCAGATCGCACGGCGATCTCAGCGCTTCTCGACTCGACAGCGGCCTGGAAGGCACGCACTTCGACCTCCTTGGGATGGGGATCTCGGGGGCCCGGGTGTTCCTGCCTCTCCCGGGCCGCTACAACGTCGAGAACGCGCTGGCCGCCCTGGCCTGCGCGCTGCTGTCGGGCGCGAGTCCGGCCTCCCTGTTGGCCGGACTCGCGACCGTCTCGCCCGCCCCGGGCCGCCTCGAGCCCGTGCGCGGCGCGCGCGGCGGCCCGCGCGTGTTCGTCGACTACGCCCACAGCGAGGACGCGCTGCTCAACGTCTGCCGGGTCGTGCGCCATTCGCTCTCCAAGGGCCGGCTGATCGTGGTCTTCGGCTGCGGCGGCGACCGCGACCGCGGCAAGCGCTCGCCCATGGGCCGCGTGGTCAACGAGTACGCGGACATCGCGGTGGTCACCAGCGACAACCCGCGCAGCGAGGATCCCGCGCGGATCATCGACGAGATCGTGGCCGGCATGCAGCCGCCGCGCGCGCAGCGCGTGCTCGAGCCCGACCGGCGCAGCGCCATCCGGCACGCCATCGAGGTGGCGCGCGAGGGCGACGTTGTGCTGATCGCGGGCAAGGGCCACGAGCAGACGCAGACGATCGGTACACGAGTCCAGGAGTTCGACGACCGGCTGGTTGCCGCAGAGGCCATGCGATGAAGCCCTTCCGCATCGAGGAGATCGTCCAGGCGACCGGCGCCGAGCTCGTGCGCGGCAGCGCGCGCGCCGAGGCCGCGGGCGTGAGCACCGACACGCGCTCGCTGCGCGCGGGCGAGCTGTTCCTGGCGCTGGCCGGACCCAACCACGACGGCAACCGCTTCGGGAGCGACGCGCTCGAGCGCGGCGCCGCGGCCGTGCTGGTCTCCAAGGCCAGTGCCGAGCTGGTGGCGCTGGCCGTCGCGCGCGGCGCGGCCGTGCTGCGCCACCCCAACCCGCGCGGCGCGCTGGCCGATCTCGCGCGCCGGCAGCGCGCGCGCCTGAAGGCGCAGGTCGTGGGCATCACCGGCTCGTGCGGCAAGACCACGACCAAGACCATCCTGCACGAGCTGCTCTCGTCGCGCCTCTCGAGCGTCGCCTCGCCGCACTCGTTCAACAACGACATCGGCGTGCCGCACACGCTCTTCCTGGCCGACGAGGAGACCGAGACGCTGGTGGTCGAGATGGGCACCAACGGCCCGGGCGAGATCGCGCGCTTGTGCAGCATCGCCCGGCCCACGGGCGGGATCCTGACCAACGTCGGCGCCTCGCACCTCGCCGGCCTGTGCAGCGTCGAGGGTGTCGCCGAGGAGAAGGGCCAGCTGCTCTCGGCCCTGCCCGCGAGCGGCTTCTGCGTGCTCAACGCCGACTGCCGCTGGACGGCGCGCCTGCGCTCGCGCTGCGCGGCGCGCGTGATCGGCTTCAGCCTCGAAGGCCGCGGCGAGCTCAACGCCAGTGATGTCGTCTTCGAGGGCGGCGCGACCACCTTCCGGCTGGCGGGTCGCGCGCTGACCTCGCCGCTGCTCGGCCTGCACAACGTGCAGAACCTGCTCGCCGCGCTGGCCGCCTGCCGGGGACTGGGCCTGGAGCTCGACGAAGTGCTGCCGGCCGTGCGGCACCTCAAGCCGGCGCAGCGCCGCATGGAACGCCACGAGCTCGGCGGCCTGACGCTGATCGACGACAGCTACAACGCCAACCCCGAGTCCGCTGCTGCGAGCGTGCGCGTGCTCTCGGGCATGTGCGGCTACCGCCGGCGCGTGCTGGTGCTGGGCGACATGCTCGAGCTGGGCGAGCGCGCGGGCGAACTGCACAAGCAGCTGGGCGAACAGGCCGCGCAGGCCGGCATCGACGTGCTGGTGCTGGTCGGCCCGCTCTCGCGCGCCACGGCCGCCGGCGCGCTCGAGGCCGGCTTCCCCGCCGCCGAGTTGCACCACCTCGAGGACACCGAAGCGGCCATGCGCTGCATCGGCGGCCTGGTGGGCGAGGGCGACGTGCTGCTGGTCAAGGGCAGCCGCAAGACCGGGCTCGACCGGCTGGTGACGCAGCTCGTCGGACGCGAACGGGAGACCGTCTGCCGATGATCCCGGCGCTGCTCGACAAGCTCTTCGGCGTGGAGCTCTTCGGCTACACGACCTTCCGCGTCGCGGCCGCGGCGCTGAGCGCCTTCGCGCTGGCGCTGTGGTGGGGCAAGCCGGCCATCGCCTGGCTGCGGCGCCACAAGTTCGGCGAGGACACGACCAAGACCGACCAGCGCGAGCTCGCGGACCTGACGGTCAAGATGGGCAAGAAGGACACGCCCACGATGGGCGGCAGCTTCCTGATCGCCGCACTGCTCGCGTCGGTGCTGCTCTGGGGCCGGCTCGACAACCTCAACCTGGTGCTGGCCGTGCTGCTGGTGCTGGGCTTCGGCGCCGTGGGCTTCGTGGACGACTACAAGAAGCTCACCATCCCCGGCTGCAAGGGCCTCTCGGTGCGCGCCAAGATGCTCGGCCTCTCGGTCGTCGCGGGCGCGGTGCTCTTGTGCTTCGCCTACTACGCCGTGAGCACCGGGCGCGACACGCTGCTGACGCTCTACCCGCCCTTCCTCAAGGACGTCACGCTCGGGCTCGCGGGCCTGGGCACGCTGGGCGTGCTGCTGTTCCTGTTCTTCCAGTGGCTGGTCGTGGTCGGGACCTCGAACGCCTGCAACATCACCGACGGTCTCGACGGGCTGGCGGCGGGCTGCATGGTGATCTCGGGCCTGACGCTCTCGATCTTCTGCTACGTGACCGGGCGCGCGGACTGGACCGGCTACCTGCACCTGCCGCACGTCGGCGCGGCCTCGGAGATGGCCGTCGTGGGCGGCGCGCTGTGCGGCGCCTGCATGGGCTTCCTCTGGTACAACGCCTTCCCGGCCAAGGTCTTCATGGGCGACTCGGGCTCGCTGCCGCTGGGCGGCCTGCTGGCCTGGATGGCGCTGGTCTCGAAGCAGGAGCTGGTCCTGCCGCTGATCGGCTTCGTGTTCTTCGCCGAGCTCGGCTCGAGCTGGCTGCAGACGCGCTGGTTCCGCAGCACGGGCGGCAAGCGGCTCTTCACCTGCGCACCGATCCACCACGGCCTGCAACTGAAGGGCGGCATCTTCGCGCCCTCGGCCGTGCCCTGGCACGAGGTCACGATCGTGGTGCGCGCCTGGATCGTCTCCGCGGCCTGCGCGCTGGCCGCCCTGGCCCTGATGAAGGTGCGCTGAGATGGCACGCTTCCGCGGCAAGGCTCCCGAAGGCATCGCGGTCCCCGCGGAGCGCCAGCTGAACCTGGTCGAGTGGCTCGACGGCTTCGCGCGCCGCGCCGAGGAGCCCGATCCCACGCGCCCGGCGCTGGGCATCTTCTTCGTCGTGCTCGGCCTGCTCGGCCTGGGCCTGGTGCTGCAGGTCAATCACGCCGCGACCACGGCACCGATCGAGGAGTTCTGGCGCACCTTCGGCGACCAGCTCTTCTTCCGCATCGGCGCGCTGCTGGCGCTGCTGGTCGGCTTCCGCGTCGGGCCGGCCGGGCTGCGCAACCTGATCCCGGCGCTGATGCTGATCTCGTTCCTGGCGCTGATTGCGGTCTACGTCCCGGGCGTGGCCGACCCGCGCAACGGCGCGAACCGCTGGGTCAGCGTGCTGGGGCTGTTCTCCTTCCAGCCCTCGGAGCTGGCGCGCATCGTCTGCGTGTTGTGGGTCGCGGACCGCTGCATGCTGCTGGGCGACGAGGTGCGCGACCTGAAGAAGGGCGTGCTGCCGATGCTGGCGGTGGGCTTCACCTTCTTCTTCCTGATCCTGTGCGAGACCGACCTGGGCGGGGCGCTGCTCTTCCTGGTCTGCTTCCTCGGCACCATGTGGGTCGGCGGTGCGCAGCCCATGCACGTCGCCGGGCCGCTGGTCGGCATCGGCGGTACGGCGGCCCTGGTGCTGATCACCTTCGTCACCTACATCCGCAACCGCGTGGCGATGTTCCTGGGCCACGCCAGCAACCACCAGGTGGACCACTCGGCCGACGCACTCGCCAGCGGCGATCTTTTCGGCGTCGGCCTGGGCCAGGGCCAGTTCCGCAACGCGCGCGTGCCCTACCTCGAGACCGACTACGTGCTGGCGCTGGTGGGCGAGGAGCTGGGCCTGGTCGGCGTCTGGGCCGTGCTGGCGCTGCTCTTGTGCTTCGCCTGGTTCTCGCTGCGCTTCGTGCTCTCGATCAAGGACCGCTACTGCGCGCTGGCCGCCTTCGGCCTGCTGCTCTCGTTCGCGCTGCAGTCGATGGTGCACGTGCAGGTCGTGACGCGCCTCGCGCCGCCCAAGGGCATGCCGCTGCCCTTCCTCTCGCACGGCGGCACCGCCCTGCTCGTCTCCTCCTTCGCCATCGGGCTGGCGCTCGGCGCCGCCCGCCCCGCCGGGCGCCCCGCGCCCGAGACCCGTTCTCCTGAGGACGCGCCGCGAGCGCGTGCAGGAATTCCCGTCCCCGAACCCGCGTCGCCGCGTCGCACGCAAGACAACCCTGGCCTCTGAACTCCTTGCTCATCCCATGCAACAAATCGAACGTTTCGGCGTCATCGCCCTGGTCTTCCTGCTGATCACCATCGTGGCCGTCTCCTTCTGGGGAGACAGCAAGTCGCCCGGCTTCTGGTCGCGCCTCACCGGTCGCGCCAAACAGGAGCCGACGGCCGACCACATCCTGCCGCCGGCGAGCTCGACCGACACGGCGCTCACGCCGCCCGCGCCGCTGGACCTCGATTCGCCGCGCAAGCTGGTCGCGGACGCAGCACCGCAGACCGACGCCAAGGGCGCCGGCATCGCCGCCGCGCCGGTCGGCGAGAGCGTCACGCGGCAGGGTGGCACGACGCCGCCCGTCACGCCGCCTGTCACGCCGCTCGCCGCGCCCGCGCCGACGAGCAGCGAGTACGTCGTGCAGAAAGGCGACTCGCTGGCGCTGATCGCGCGCCGCACGCTGGGCAAGGAGAGCCGCTGGACCGAGATCGCCGCGCTCAACCCGGGCCTGACGCCCAAGAACCTCAAGGTCGGCGCCAAGCTGGCCATGCCCGCGGACGCAGCCGCCGCGACGGCCTCGACGACTCCCGCGCCCGCGCCGAAGGTCAAGCCCAGCGAGCCCGCGCCCAAGCCCAAGACCGAGCACGCTTCCGCGCCCAAGCTCGCCGCCGGCCCGAGCTGCAAGGTGCAGAAGGGTGACACGTTCAAGGCCATCGCGCGCCGCGAGCTCGGCAGCGACGAACGCTGGAAGGAGATCGCCGAGCTCAACCCCGGCGTCAACTCGAGCAAGCTGACGGTCGGCCAGAGCCTGCGCCTGCCCGAGCGTGGCCACGCGACCGAGGTCGCGAGCCTGGTTCCCGCCGCCTCCGACAGCAAGCCGCGCGTGCGATGAGTGCCGCCTTGCGCTGGATGCTGATCCTGGGCTGCCTGATGCTGGCAGTCCTCGAGGCCCCGCGCTCCTCGGCCCTGGTGCTCGAGGACCTCGCGGGTCCGTACGCTGCGCTGCCGGCTCCGGAGTTCGCCACGCTCGAGGCGGCGCCGCAGGCGCTGCTCGCGCGCACGGATTTCGAGGCCGGCCCCGAGGCCGGGCGCGTGCACACGGGAACGAAATGATCCTCTCGGACCGGAACGAGATCCGCGGCGGGCGCGCGCGCGCCTCCACCTCCGCACTGCGTCTGGCGCTGTGCGGCGGCGGGACGGGCGGGCACCTGGTGCCTGGCCTGCACGTCCTGGAGCACGCGCGCGCCCGCGGCGGCCTCGCGGACCTCGTCTGGTTCACCAGCGGACGTGAAGTCGAGGAGCGCGTGCTGGGGGACCTCGGCGCGCGCTGCGCACCGAGCCCGGCACGGCGCGTGGTGCTCGAGGTCGAGCCCGCGGGCGGCGGCGCGCCCTCGCGCACGCGCCTGGTGCTGCGCACGCCGCCGGCGGTGATGGCCGCGCGCGTGGCGCTGGTCAAGCACAAGCCCGACGTGCTGCTGGCGCTGGGCGGCTTCACCTGCCTGCCGGCCGTGCTGGCCGCGCGCTCGCTCGGGATCCCGGTGGCGCTGCTCGAGATCAACGCCGCGCGCGGAGCCGCGACGCGCTGGCTGACGCGCTTCTCCGCACGCGTCTTCCACGCCTGGCCCTCGACGGTGCCCGAGGGCTCGCGCCTCGACGCCGAGATCGGCTTCGGCTCGCACCGCCTGGTCGGACCGCCGCTGGCGCAGCGCTTCACGCGCGGACAGCCCGCGCCGGCGGAGGTGCGCGAGGCGCGCGCGAGCCTGGGCTTCGATCCCGCGCGGCCGCTGCTCGTCGTGCTGGGCGGCAGCCAGGGCGCGCTGGGCCTGAACCGTTTCGTGCAGCGCCACGCGGGCGTGCTGCTGCTCAACGGGCTGCAGGTGCTGCACCAGACCGGGCCGGGCCGCAGCGACGAGAGCGCGCCGAGCCTGCCGGGCTACCGCGCGCAGGAGTACATCGACCCGATGCACACGGCGCTGTGCGCGGCCACGCTGGCGCTGACGCGCGGCGGCGCCTCGACGCTGGCCGAGATCGCGGCCCTGCGCCTGCCGGCGCTGGTCGTGCCCTATCCGCACCACGCCGACCGCCACCAGGAGCGCAACGCGCGCAACTTCGGCACCGGCCTGCGCATCGTGCCGGAGGCGCGCTTGACGGCCGAGCTGGCCTTCGAGCTCGCGCGCCTGTGCGCGGACGCGGCCGAGTCCGAGCGCGCGCGCATGAGCGCGGCGCTCGAGGAATCGATCCCGCTCGACGCGGCCGAGCGCCTGCTCGACGGCCTGCTCGAGCTCGCGCGCGCGCCCAGGAACCGCTGAACACACACCCACACTCCACGAGCTCTCCACTTTGCGTGGAGAACGACACGACACCCAACCCCATGTCCAACACACCGATCGAGACGCGGGCGCCGACGAGCATCCGGCAGGACGGCGCGGACGAAGACGAACTGGTGCCGCAGGTGGCGCGGCGCGTGCACCTGCTCGGCGCGGGCGGCGCCGGACTGAGCGGCGCGGCGCTGCTCCTGCACGCGCGCGGCCACGCGATCTCCGGCCACGACCGCAGCGACTCGCGCTTCGTGCGCGCGCTGCGCAGCCTGGGCATCGACGTGCAGCTGCGCGAGAGCCGCGCCGAGCTCCTGCCGCAGGACGTCGAGCTGGTGGCGCGCTCGGCCGCGATCGGCGAGGACGACCCGCAGGTGCGCGAGGCGCGCCGGCGCGGCCTGACCGTGCTCAAGTACAGCGAGCTGCTCGGGCGCATCACGCCCGCGCGCCGCACGCTGGCCGTGGCCGGCACGCACGGCAAGACGACCAGCTCCTGGATGGTGCACTACGCGCTGCGCGGCCTGTGCGAGGCGGCCGGCCGCGGCGCGCCCTTCCCCGGCGCGCTGGTCGGCGGCGTGTGCCGTACGCAGGGCTCGAACGCGGTCGCGCCCGGACGCGGCGGCTGGTTCGCGGCCGAGGCCTGCGAGTACGACCGCTCCTTCCTGCAGCTCTCGCCCGAGGGCGCCATCATCACCAACGTCGAGGCCGATCACCTCGACTACTACGGCACGCTCGAGGCGATCGAGGAGGCCTTCGCGCGCTTCGCCGACCGCGTGCACGCCGACGGCCTGCTGGTCGTCGGGCAGCCAGGTGCCCGAGCGCGTCACGGCCGCCGCGCCCTGCCCGGTCTGGCGCCTGGGCCGCGAGTTCAAGGTCGAGCTCCTGGGCGAGCAGCACGGCTACTTCCGCTTCCGGCTCGTCGGCCCGGGTTGGGCCACGCCGCCGCTGCAACTCGCCGTGCCCGGCGACTTCAACGTCGAGAACGCCGCCTGCGCGCTGGCGCTCACGATCGGCCTGGTCGGCCGCGTCTGGCGCCTCGACCCGGCCGAGGCCGCGGCCTGCGCCGCGCGCGCGCTGTGCCGCTACAAGGGCAGCGAACGGCGCTTCGAGCCCTGGGGCACGATCGGCGGCGTCGAGCTCGTGCACGACTACGCGCACCACCCGACCGAGGTGCGCAAGACGCTCGAGGCCGCGCGCCGCGCGCTGCCCGGCAAGCCGATCCACGTGCTCTTCCAGCCGCACCAGCACAGCCGCACCGCGCGCTTCCTGGACGACTTCGTCGAGAGCCTGCGCGGCTCGCAACGCGTGGTCGTGGCCGACGTCTACGGCGCGCGCGCGCAGATCGACCGCTTCGCCGCGGGCGCGACCGAGCTCGTCACGCGCTTGAAGCGCGCCGGCGTCGAGGCCGAGCTCGGCGGCGACCCCAAGAGCAGCATGAAGAAGCTCGCTGCGGGCTTGATCGCGGGCGAAGCGGCGTTGATCCTGGGGGCCGGTGACATCGACCTCGCGAAGAATGACCTCCTCGAAGAGCTGGCCCTGCGCAGCGCTCCGCAACGCGGAGCTAGGCGCTAGGACCACCATGCACGTGGGCGGGGCAGCCGAATGGCTGCTCGAGCCCGCGACACCCGAGGAGCTGCGCGCGGCGATCGCGGCCGCGCGCGAGGAGGGCGTCGTGCCGCGCATCCTGGGCGGCGGCGCGAACCTGATCGTCGCCGACGGCGTCCTGCCGGGCGTCGTGATCACGACCGACCGCATGAAGCGCATCTTCCGCCCCGCGGCGCAGCTCGAGGGCGGCGGCATCCTGCGCATCGAGGACCTGCCCACGCACCACATCGCGCCCGACTCGCGCGAAGAGGGCCTGCAACTCGTCGCCTGGTCGGGCATCACGCTGCTGGGCCTCCTGCGCGCCGCGCAGAAGCTCGGCTGGAGCGGAGTCGAAGGCCTCGCCGGCGTGCCCGGACAAGTCGGCGGCGGCATCGCGATGAACGCCGGCGGCAAGTACGGCGAGATGTGGGACGTCGTCGAGAGATTGCTCGTCGTCGACGAGGAAGGCCGCTTCGTCGAACTCCCGCGCGCCGAGTGCAGCCCGAGCTACCGCAACGCGAACCTCGGGGGGTATGTCGTCGCGAGCGCGCTGCTGAAGTTCAAGCTGAGCACCGTCGCCGCGGTGGGGGAGGCCTGCCGCGACTACCTCGCGCAGAAGAACAAGGTGCAGCCGGTGACCGAGTGGTCGGCGGGCTGCGTCTGGAAGAACCCGGACAAGGAGAAGAGCGGCGGGAAGTCGGCCGGGATGCTGGTCGAGCACTGCGGCGCGAAGGGCAGAGTGCGCGGCGACGCGGTCGTGAGCGAGAAGCACGGCAACTTCGTCGTCAACAGGGGCAAGGCCACGGCGAGTGACGTGCTCGGCTTGATCGGCGAGGTCGAGGAGCTCGTCGCGCAGAAGAGCGGGATCAAGCTCGAGCGCGAGGTCAAGGTCTGGCGGGCGCAGTGAATCGATCAGGCAGCTAGGCGGCGCGTTTGGAGTGGGACTCTCCCGGCTCGTTCCTCTCCCGCGGGTCGATTCCATCGGGTCGCAGGTCCCTCAGCGTGAGCAAGGGGAGCAGGCCGATGAGCCCGATGCAGCCCACGAGCGGTCCCCACCAGCCCGAGTGGCCTTTGGCGCGCGCGTGCTGAGCGCATCCGTAGACGAACGTCGCCCAGATGAGCACGGCGAGGAGGGTGGTCGCAGCCGAGCGCTGGCCGGAGTGCAGGAAGACGAACGCACCCGCGGCGAACCCAAGAAGACTGACCGCGAACGCGGCCTTGGAACGTTGCTGGAGCGAGCGGATCATGCGGGCTCTCTCGGTCGAGGTTGGAAGATCCTCGTGCGAGATGCGCGAGAGGGGGCGAGCAACGCCTAGATCGGCTGGCGCTTCGTGCTGGCTTGAACGGCCCTTCAGCGGGGTGGAATCCGGCCGGACGCCCGAGCATGCACGCGCGCGCGGCACCAGCTGGCGATGGAGCTTCAATCCGAGCCGGGCTCAGGGGGGGCGACTTCCGCTCGCGCACCCAGGCCGAGTCCGGACCCGCTCGCGACGCCCGCCTGCCGCAGGGGAGGTCCGCCAACTCACTGATGCTCGAGTCGATCTCGTAGACCTCGCGCAGGCTGACCAGCATCGCACGCTCGGACAAGGCGCCGCGGGCACTGAGGAACTGCCATCCGCCGTCGTCCGCGTCGTAGGTGACCAACAGGACGGGCAGGTGCTCGAGCATGACGTCGCTCGTGGTGATCGCGGCCACGTTCTCGGGATCAGCGAACGGCCATGGTGCTCGCGTGAGCGCGGTCCGGAAGTCGTCAGGCCTCATCGCCGCGATCGGACACGGGTTCCGATCGGCGCTCTTCGGTCAGGAATGCGAGCACGAGCAGGCCGCGCAGGTGCACGAGTCCGTTGGGGATTGGGACCTGGCGAGTACTGCCTCCGCCGATAGGTCCGCGCCGGCGCGGAGCTGGACTCCGACCCGGAAAGGGCTTCTCGGTGCTGCTGCGCTCGCGCTTTGGAGGCGCCGGTTCGCTCGGCGAACCGGGTCAGGCATGTCCGGGCTCTGCACGTTGCCCGCGATTCGACTGCGGCGCCGCTTGCGGGCCGAGTTCCGGGATGCAGAAAACCTGTCCGCCCTTCAGGCACGTCCCCGAAGTGCTCGAAGAATTCGGCCTGCTCGCGCTCGTCTCGCCGTTGCCTCGGCGGCGACGAACCTGTTCCTGACCGACCCACTCGAGTTGGAGCCCTCCCGATCCATGAGTCCCTCACCCAATGCCCGTCCGTACAAGACTGCCTTCACCTGGGGCGCCATCTGGCTCGGGATCCTCGTGATCCTGAGCGCAGTCGTCTTCAACAGTCTCACGCCCTTCCGCTTCGGCTACCAGACCAGCCTGACGATGATGGCCGCGGGCATTCAGGGCTTCATCGCGAGCCGCAACTCGAACGGCTGGAGCTTCACGAAGGTCGGGTTGTGGTACCCCGTGACGCTGCTCGTGGTGATGAGCCTCGCGGGCCAGGGCGCCGCACACAACCAGTAGTCGATCAGGCCGCGCGCGGCAGGCGGTCGCGGGTCAGCGCCCGCTCGCAGGCAAGGGCCTCATCCTCCGAGTCCAGACGGAACAGGCACAGCCTGCGCGCGCGCGTCTGGGGATGTTCGGCGTAGAAGCTGAGCACCTTTCCGTCGCGTTCGACGTTGCGGATCGTGTGCATGGCCAGCTCGAGCGGGCTGCGGGTGACGCAGATGAAGTGCACCGCGATCAGACCCGGCAGGATCGCGATCCCGCCGCGCGAGAGCACGGCGGGCAGGGCGCAGACCAGCAGGAACACGCCGAAGCGGGCCGCCGCCGACCAATTCCGCGATCCATCGCAGACGAGCGTGTTGCCGCGCACGGAAACCGTCCCCTTGCGCACGAAGCCGAACCCGTCGTTGCTCAATCCGTTGCCGAATGTGACGGCGAACTGGCCGACGGGCCTGTCCGAGGGGAACAGATGAGCCGCAGCGCCGCGATCGAACGCCGGCTCCGATCCGCGCCTGTCGAAAAGGACGGCGAGCACCTGCGGGCCAGGCCATTGCAGCAGTCCCAAGCCGATCGCCTGCCGCGACTCGCGCAGCCTGGATTCGAAGGGGGGCTGGCCCAGCGTATGTCCTTGAGACGCGCGAGCGAATGGACACCGGGGGCCAAAGGTCATCCCCTGCCATTCGGCGTGCGCTTCCAGGGATCTTGAATCGGGCCGCGGCCCGGGCAGCGATTCCTCCTGCCCGTCTCGGCGCACCTGCTTCCACTCGAGGTGCAGGTCCAGATCCTGCGGACATGGCCGGGCGCCTCAAGCACCCCCCCGCGCCGTTCCGATACCGGAAGCCACCCCAGAACGCGGCACTTCCCCTCCGCGCGCGCAGGTCCGAAAGGATCCTCGCACACCGATGTCCCCCGAACTCGACACCGTCGCCGACAACTTCACGCTCGCCCAGGCTCGCATCGAACAGGCGCCGCGCAGCTGCGCCACCGACTGGGGGAGCCTCGCGCCGCAGGGCTTCTACGCGCGCTACGGAAGGCGCGTGCTCGACGCACTGCTGCTCGTGCTCTCGATCGTGCCGGTGACTGCGCTCGCACTGCTGCTGGCGCTGGTGAACCTGGCGTACTTCCGCGACCCGCGCAGGATCCTCTTCACGCAGCAGCGCATCGGCCTGCGCGGGCGCAGGTTCCGCATCTACAAGTTCCGCACGATGGATTCGCGCCGCTCGAGCGCGCACGAGTCCTGGGCCTACGGCTACGACCGCGAGCGCGTCACCTGGCTGGGCGTGATCCTGCGCAACACGCACCTCGACGAGCTGCCGCAGATCCTGAACGTCCTCAGGGGCGAGATGACCTTCATCGGGCCGCGCCCCGAGATGCTCGAGATCGAGGCCTGGGCCAGCGAGCACATCGAGGGCTTCTCCAGGCGCCTCGTGCTCAAGCCCGGCATCACGGGCTACGCGCAGGTGACGCAGGGCTACACCGGTCCTTCGCTCGAGGCCTACAGCAGGAAGCTCGACATCAACGAGCGCTACCGCGAGAACTACTCGCTGGCGCTGGACCTCGAGATCCTGGCGCGAACCGTGGCCTGGGTCGCGCACGGGCGCGGCTGGAACTGGAAGTTGCACGACGTGCTCTGGCGCCTGCGCGCGGTCGCGCTGCGGCCGCGCACGGCGAAGGTGCGCAAGCAGATCGCCGCGAAGTCCGCACGGATCTCGCGCAAGGTCGCCCAGTCGCCGCGCTAGGGGCCACGGTGCACCCGGCTCTGCTCGCGCTGGCGCTCGTCCTTGCCCAGGATCCGGCGGCGCCTCCGGCCGCTCCGGCGCCCGAGGTCGCGGCTGCGCAGCGGGCCGAGGCGCAGCGTGCCGCCCTCGAGACCCTGGCCGACTCGCTCACGTCGGCGCTCGAGGAGGGCGACTACGAGGCTTTCGCAGCCTGCTTCGCGATCCAGCCGCTGCTGGATGCGGCGACCGACGTGCCAGACGTCCGCGCTGCGCTGCGCACGGCGTTCCAGGAGCGCAGACGCGCGGGGCTGCTTCCGGGCCTGTACCACATGCTGGAGAGCCTGATCGACAAGGGCTGGGAGCTCGGCATCCTGCACGTCCGGGCCGAACGGCAGGACCAGCGCGTACTCCTGCGCATGATCGGCAGCGAGGGCGGCGTGAACTACATCGAGTTCAGTGCCTCGACGCGCGGGCGCAGCCGGCCGCAGTTCGTGGACTGGAAGATCTACGCCCTGGGCGAGAAGGAGTCGGAGGTTCTGCACCGGGTCTTCCTGGCGATCGCGCTCGAGTCCCAGCGCGGCCTGCTCGACCGGCTGCTCGGCAACGAGCAACTGCTGCTCAAGCACAACAAGGAGATCACGCGGCTCGCTGAATGCGCGCAGGCCGGGCGCTGGGAAGAAGGCCTGGCGATCTACAGCGCGCTCCCGGGCGAGCTGCAGCACGAGAAGCTGCTGCTGATCATGCGCCTGGCACTGGCCAAGGCCAGCACCTCGGATGAGCGCGTGCTGGCGGCCATCGCCGACCTGCGGCGCTACTTCCCGGAGGACCCGGTCAATTACTTGTTCGCGATCGACTACCACGTCCTGCGCAAGCAGTGGAAGCGCGCAGCCGATGCGGTTCGGCGCCTGCGCACGGCCGTCGACGGGGATCCGTACCTGGACATGCTCGAGGCGCACGCGCTGCTCCAGGGCGGCGAGCTCGATGCTGCGCGCAAGGCGATCGGCCTGGCGATCGAGCAAGAGCCCATGCGCCTGCAGTCGCACTGGGTGTACCTGCGCATCTGCCGTGACCAGCGCGACTACGATGCGCTCCTGGCCGGCATGAAGCACATGGACTCGGTCTTCACGATCGAGTGGGACGACCTGCGCCAGTCCGAGGGCTACGGGGAGTTCGTCGCCTCGCCCCAGCACGCCGAGTGGCTGCGCCACCTCGCGGCGAAGAAGTGATGCACGCCCGGCGCCGGAGCCGCCGGAATTGGCGCCGCGGGCCCTCGCCGCATAGGCTCTGGCCGTGAAGTCGCTGCTGCTCGCGCTGCCGCTCGCCCTGGCCTGGACCTGGCAGGAACCCAAGCCCGCGCCGGCGCCTCCCGCGGCGCCGAAGCCGGTCGATCCGGCGCGCTGCGAGGCCTTCGCGGCGGCGCTGCAGTCGGCGCTCGAGAGCGGCAAGCTCGGCGCGCTGCAGGCCTGCGTCGACGAGGTCGCGCTGCTCGAGAAGTGCACCGCCGGCATCGACTGCGATCCCGAGTACCGCAAGGGCTTCATCAGCGGGCTGCGCAAGACCCTGCTCACGACCTTCCTCGCCTCGATCCACGACGGGCTCGAGCAGCAGGGCACGCTGCAGCTCTTGCGCATCCGCCTGCACGAGGGCCAGCCGCGGCCGCTGTTCCGCTTCCTGCAGCCGGGTGGCGGAGTCGAGTACCTCGAGTTCGAGCTGCGCGACGGTGCGGACGGCAAGCTGCGCGCGGTCGACTGGCACGGCTTCGCCAGCGGCGAGTGGGTCAGCGAGACGCTGCACCACGTCTACCTGCCGCTGGCGCTGCAGTCGCAGCACGGCCTGCTCGACCGGCTGCTCGGGCACGACGAGCTGCTGGCGCGGCACTGGAAGGAGATCGCGCGCCTGCTCGACTGCGTCGGTGCGGCGAAGCTCGAGGAGGGCCTCGAGGTCTACGCCGCGCTGCCCGAAGAGCTGCGCCACGACAAGTTCGTGCTGCTGCAGCGCCTGCGCCTGCTCTCGGCCCACCCCGAGCACGAGGACTACCTGCGCGTGCTCGCGGATCTGCGGCGCTACTGCCCGGGCGACCCCGCCAACGAGCTGCACGCGATCGACTACTACTACCTGCGCAAGAAGTGGAAGCAGTCGGCCGCGGCGGTGCGGCGCCTGCGCGAGCTGGTCGATGGCGATCCCTATCTCGACTGCCTCGAGGCCTCGGTCCTGCTGCTGGTGCCGGACCTGGCTGCGGCGCGCGCCGCGATCGAACGCTCGGTCGCGGGGCGAGCCGGGGCGGCTGCAGTCGCACTGGGTGCTGGTCAGCGTGTGCCTCAAGCAGCAGGACCACGCGGCCGTGCTGGCGGCGCTCGAGCGCATCGACGAGAACTTCGAGGTCGAGTGGAACGACCTCTCCGAGGTGGCCGAGTACAAGGACTTCGCCGCATCGCCGCAGCACGCCGAGTGGCTGGCGTACCTGGCCGCCCGCAAGTGAGCCGCGCGGGCGCCCACTGGCCGCGGGCGGCGCGCGCGCGCTAGACTTGCCGCTCGCATCCCGCACGGGAGGATGCGCACGGCGCCTTCCCAGGTGGGGACCGCGCCGCACCCAAGATCCCGCGAGGAAAACCCATGTCCGCTCCCAAGGATGCTCCCCAGGTGGGGGAGCCCTTTCCGCTCTCGACCCTGCGCCACTCCGTCTCGCACTTGATGGCCTCGGCCGTCGCCAAGCTCTACCCCGGCGTGCAGATGGGCTTCGGGCCCGCGATCGAGCACGGCTTCTACTACGACTTCGACCTCGAAGGAGCCGCTGGGCGAGCCGCAGCTGCGCGAGATCGAGAAGGAGATGCGGCGCATCGCGAAGAGCGCGCCGAAGCTCGAGTGCGTCGAGGTCTCGCGCGAGGAGGCCAAGCAGCGCCTCGCGGCCAAGGGCCAGACGTACAAGGTCGAGGCCGTCGACCTGATCCCCGCCGGCGAGAAGATCACCTTCTACAAGCACGGCGACTGGGAGGACCTGTGCGAGGGTCCGCACGTCGACTCGCTCGGGCGCGAGTTCCACTTCAAGCTCCTGACCGTCGCGGGCGCCTACTGGCGCGGCGACGAGAAGCGCCCGCAGCTGCAGCGCATCTACGGCACGGCGTTCTGGACGGCCGAGGAGCTCGACAAGCACCTGAAGTGGCTCGAGGAGGTCAAGCAGCGCGACCACCGGCGCCTGGGCACGCGATCTCGACCTCTTCAGCGTGCACGACGAGGTCGGCGGCGGGTTCATCTTCTGGCACCCGAACCTCGGCATCGTGCGGCGCGCGATCGAGGAGCTTCTGGTGGGAGGAGCACTTGAAGCGCGGCTACAAGCCGGTCTACACGCCGCACGTCTCGCGCGAGACGCTGTTCGAGGTCTCGGGCCACCTGACGAACTACGCCGAGATGATGTACGCGCCGATGGAGCATCGAGGAGCAGGCCTACCGCGTCAAGCCCATGAACTGCCCGGGCCACATCATGATCTACAAGTCGCGCGGGCACGCTATCGCGAGCTGCCGCTGCGCTGGGCCGAGCTCGGCACGGTGTACCGCTACGAGCGCTCGGGCGTCTTGCACGGCATGCTGCGCGTGCGCGGCTTCACGCAGGACGACGCGCACATCTTCTGCACGCCGCGAGCAGCTGCCGGCCGAGATCGCCGGCGTGCTCGACCTGGTGCACACGATCCTGACCGACGTTCGGCTTCGAGTACACGGCCTACCTGGCCACGCGCCCGAAGGAGAAGTCGATCGGCGAGCAGGAGGTCTGGGACATGGCCACCGACGCGCTCAAGGCCGGCGCCGAGAAGCGCGGCATCGCGCTCGATGCTCGACGAGGGCGGCGGCGCCTTCTACGGACCCAAGATCGACTTCAAGATCAAGGACGCGCTCGGCCGCGAGTGGCAGAACTCGACCGATGCAGTGCGACTTCAACCTGCCCGAGCGCTTCGACCTCAGCTACACCGACTCCGACGGCCAGCACAAGCGGCCGATCATGCTGCACCGCGCGATCCTCGGGCAGCATGGAGCGCTTCGTGGGCGGCCTGATCGAGCACTTCGGCGGGCGCTTCCCGTTCTGGTGCGCACCGGTGCAGGTGGCGCTGATCCCGATCCGCGAGGAGCACGCCGACTACTGCAAGAAGCTCGAAGAGCGCCTGCAGCAGGAGCTCTTCCGCGTCGACGCGATGCTCGCGCCGGCGCACATGAACAAGAAGATCAAGGAGGCGCAGGGCCAGAAGGTGCCCTTCATGCTGATCGCGGGCGAGCGCGAGGCGGCGGACGGCACGGTCGCCGTGCGCCGGCGCGACACGCGCGAGCAGGAGGTCGTGCCCTTCGAGCAGTTCCTGGAGCTGATCCGCAGGCTGCGCTCGACGCGCGCGCTCGATCTCGGGCAGCCGCTGGTGAAGAGCTGAATCGAGCGCAGGTGGCCCCTCGGTCCAAACGTTCGAAGGCGCGCGAGGCCGAGTTCATCCAGCGCATCGACGCGTGCTTTCCGGCAGAACGGGCGCGGCTCTCGGAAGCGTTGATCGAGGAGGCCTGCTCCATCAGCCCGAACGCGGCCTTCATGGTCGCGAGCGAACTCGCCCGTCCTGCGCGGAACGCAAAGGCCAGCGTGAAACAGCGGCTCTCGCGCCTGGACCATTGGGAGTCGAGGTTTCGCCATCCGCTCGCCCGGAGCATCGCGAACCTCGCGCGCTGTTGCATCCGCCGGGAGCGCCCGCCGCGTAGATTGCTCGGCGCGGTGGCGAAGGCGCTCGAACAAGAGTCGGACGACTACTGGAACGCGATCCAGGTCTGGTCGTGCGCCGGCTACCTCGAGATCGATCTCTTGGAGGAACAGATTCTCGCGGCCTGGAAGCGTCGACGCACCTGAACGGGACGGGCTTCTGGTGGCGACCTGCGCTCCGGCAGCGGCGCCCCAGGCGATCGTGGTGATCGACGGGTACGACCAGCGCTCACGTGTCTTCTGCGTCGACTGAGCGCGCGCGCGTCAGGATCCTGACTGCGTGTGGATGTCGTACACCACGCGGCCCTCGGGCACCGGGCCCTGCGTCGGGTGCACCTGCGTCGTGCGCTCCTCGGCCCGCCAGTCGACCCCGGCGTTCCCGGACAGCGCGACGGCCGCCTGCGCGAACCTGTCGAAGTCGAGGCGATGGCTGCCGTCCGGCTCGGGCTCGTCGCGCATGATCTCCGCGGTGAGCGGCACGGCGACGTACGCGTCCTCGACGACGACGCGGCGGAGCCGCAGCCTGATGCACGTCTGGCCCTCGGAGTGCGACATGCCCCGTAGCATACGCGCCTCGCGCGCGGGTCGCCGGAGGCCGTCGGTTTCAATCGCGAGACGTACAGTGTCGACCTCGCGACCGACTTCGTCGCCATCGGGAAGTGATCTCGATCGCTCCGCCTCACCGGCGGTGGATGGGACGGTGGGGTGCGCCGGCGCGACACACGCGAACAGGAGGTCGTGCCCTTCGATCAGTTCCTCGAACTGACCAAGCGCCTGCGCTCGACGCGCGCGCTCGATCTCGGCCAGCCGCTCGTGAAGAGCTGAATCGAAGGCACGGGGCCTTCAAGGTCCCGTGCGCTCGATCCGTCCAGCGCCTTCCGCGGTGCGGACCGGCCGAGGGCTGTCCCTCCTACTCCGGGGGATCCTGGACCCGCCACGGTCCACCCGGAGCCCACTGGCCACCGCGACCTTCGCCGCGGCGCAAGTCCTCGAGAATCGGCAGCAGGAACGCGCCGAGCAACTCCGTGAACTCCACGCCTGGATCGTCGGGCAGTTCCAGTCCCGCGCGCCGAGCGAATGCGCGCACCTGGGTCGGGCGCGACGGATTCTCCCAGTACGCGGGCGTGAGCCCGATCGGTGCCTCCTTCGGAACGGGCGTGCGACGCCTGTCGAAGGTTCGCTTCAGGGCTTCAAAGAGCGTCGCCCGGTCGAATTCGAACCGGCTGGCAAGGTGGTGCAGGTCGAAGAAGTCCTTGATCCGGCTGTTGCGGTCGCCGAGGACGACCAGCGCCTCCACCTTCTCCGCCACGACGGCCTCGCGCGGATAGGCGAACACCTCGGGCGACGGAAAGTCCAGCAGCACGGGATACGTGCAGCGTCGGGGCGCGGGCCAGACCGAGTCGCCGAGTCCCATGTCGATCTGCAGTCCAAGGCGCGCCGAGCCGCAGCGCGCGGGCAGGATCGCGCGCGTGCCGGCGTACTCGTCCTCGGCGCGGATCGATTCGATGCGGATCGCGTCCGCATCGAACTCGACGGCGTCCGCCTCCACCGGCACCGCACAGATGGCCTGCAGGTCGCGGCGGATGGCCTCGAAGGAACCATCCCCGCTGCGCAGCAGGTCGAGATCGCGCGTGGCGCGGTAGGGCTGATCGGACCAGAGGCGCAGCAGCATCGCGCCCTTCAGCACGAACCGCTCGCGGACCTCGGACACGCCCAGACGGTAGAGGAATCTCTCGAAGCAGAAGCTCGAGAGCAGCGTCTGGTACTCGTCGCCCGTGCGCCGCGCACGGTTGAGCAGTCGCGCGGCAACCGAGGCTCCCAGGTCGCCCTTCTCTTCCGTCACGCGATCGAGTCCAGGTAGGGTTGCATGACGCGCGCGACGCGGCAGATGCGCGCGAAGCGGGCGAGGTCGGTTGCTTCCCCCCGCCGGCGGCGGCTGAAGTCGCGCAGTGCCTCGACAGCGACGTCGAGGCCGATCTTGTTGCGGTACTTGAAGCAGTCGGCGACCGTCTTGGCCGCGGAGTACACGCGCACCTCCACCCTCTCGAGCCGATGCGACTCGATGCCCTCCGAGAGCGCCGCTCCCGAGAAGCGCGCGACGCGCAGGCGCGGGTAGTCGAGACGCGGACGCCGCGCCTTCTCCGGCAGCGCGATCCAGACCTCGGCCGGGCCCTGGGTCGTGAGTCCGTGGAAGCGCAGCGCGGTCAGCAGGCAGAAGACGCCGCCCGGGACGCGCCGGGCGACATGCGCGAGCGTGTGCTCGGCCGTGATGGGGTGTTCCCGCGCCACGTAGATCCCACGCGCTCGCCGCTCGAGCAGTCCCGCACGGAACAGGCGATAGAGCTGCCCGCGGGGAATGCCGCGTGCCTCCAGATCACCCGGGCGCGCGATGCCAAGGCGCCGGATGAGTTGCAGCGTACGGTCTCCGCGCGGCGAGCTCATGACCGGCTGCAGAGTACGAAACGTCGGGGGTTGTGTGCAATCCCCGACGTTGTGATCGGGGAGCACGCGCGCCGGTTGATGGGCACCCCCTCGGCGAGCGGCGGTGCAGGCCTGGCCCAGAGGTCGTGCGGTCGAGTGTCCTACGTCCCTTCAAGATCAAGGACGCGCTCGGCCGCGAGTGGCAGAACAGCACGGTGCAGTGCGACTTCAACCCGCCCGAGCGCTTCGACCTCTCCTACACCGACTCCGACGGCCAGCACAAGCGGCCGATCATGCTGCACCGCGCGATCCTGGGCAGCATGGAGCGCTTCGTGGGCGGCCTGATCGAGCACTTCGGCCGGCGTTTCCCCTTCTGGTACACGCCGGTGCAGGTGGCGCTGATCCCGATCCGCGAGGAGCACGCCGACTACTGCAAGCAGCTCGAAGAGCGCCTGCAGCAGGAGTTCTTCCGCGTCGACGTGCTGCTCGCGCCCGCGCACATGAACAAGAAGATCAAGGAAGCGCAGGGCCAGAAGGTGCCGTTCATGCTCATCGCGGGCGAACGCGAGGCGGCGGATGGCACGGTCGCAGTGCGCCCGTACCTACCCGCGTCGGAACTCGCCTGGCAACTTCCATGAGAGGGCTGCCAGCCCTGAAAAGAGAATCGCGAGTTTGTGGCCGGTCGGAAACGGTGCTCGCGCATGCACCCTGGCGCAACTCCTCCAGGAGCTCCCTCGTTCTCCTGAGACCGGGTCGGGTCCCCTGGGCCCGCGTTTCCCTGACCTTCCGCAATTGTCGCGTCGTGTCGCGTGGATCGCCTCGCTGAATCCTCATGGCTCGATTCCGCCTCGCCGCCGTGCTCGTGTCGCTGCTCCTCCTGGGTGCCTGTCAATCGATCGACCTCGACGTCTCCGATCACGACGCGACGTTCTTCAGCGCGCGTGTTCGAAAGGCGCTGAGTACCGCCGCAGACGGACCGCGCGCATTCGTCGAGCTGGCGGGCGACTCGGTCGAGGGCACGGCGAGCACGCTCGACTATCGGATCCGCGCGATCGAGCTCGGAGGCGGCGTCGAGGCGGAATTCGGGGAACGTTTCTGGGGCGCGCTCTCGGGCGGGATCGCCTTCCACGATGCCGATCTCGACACGACTCCGGTCGACTTCGACGACGAATCGAGCCTCGGGGTGTACGCTGCGCTCGAGGGCGGGTTCCGCGTCACGAGCTGGCTGGACTTGTACGCACGAGCCGACTCCACGCTCTACTTCAGCCGCCTCACCACGCGCGATCGCATCGAGCTCGGCGCGCGGGTCCCCTTCGCCGAGCACGCGCGGCTCTTCGCGGGCTGGCGGGAGGCGCAGTACGCGTTCGACGACGCCGACTCGGGCCTCGTCTTCGACTCGATTGACCTCGAAGCAAGCGGGCTCGTCATCGGCCTGCTGCTCGAGTTCTAGCGGGCCCAAGGCCGGCTCCGGCCTTCGTCGATCCGGTCCCTTACCCGGCCACGTTGACCTGTACCCAGTGGTCGATGACTGACCCGCACCCGTGCCTTCCCTCGATCCGCCACATTCCTGGCGTACAACGGCAGGCCCGCGCCACTATGTCCGCGAATGGACCACGTGCCCGCGGATGATGGGGGACGCTTCGCGGAGATCGCGGCGGAGGCGGCCTGGGTCCGGCGCCTGGCGCTGGCGCTGGCCGCGGACGCCCACAGCGGAGAGGACATCGCGCAAGACGCGCTCGCCGCGGCGGCGGCTCGTCGGCCGGGGGAGTTGCGCGACCTGCGCTCCTGGTTCAGGCGTGTGGTCTCGAACCTCGCACGCCGGCGCGCGTGCGCGCAGCTCGAACGCAGCGCGCGCGAACAGAGGGCCGCGCGCCTCGAAGCGACCGAGGACTCGAGTCTCGCGCTCGAGCGCCTGGAGACGATCGAGATCCTCGCCAGCGCCGTGCGCACTCTCGCCGAACCGTACCGCACGACGGTGCTGCAGCGCTGGTACGAAGGCATCAGCCCGGAAGAGATCTCGCAACGCACGAACACGCCCGTGCGCACCGTCCACACACGCACGAGCCGCGCGTTGGCGCTGCTGCGCGAGGAACTCGAGCGGCGCTCGCGCGGTGGGCCGTCGCGCTGGCTCGCGGCCTGGATTCCCCTGCTGCCGAAGCCGAACGCAACAAGTCCGTGGGTGGTGAGCATGAGCCTGAAGTCGAAATTGGCCCTCGCAGGTCTGGCAGTTCTCCTGTTGTTCGCGGGCTGGTTCGTGGTGGGCGCCCGGCGCACCGAGGAGCCGCTCGCCGTCGCGCCCGCTCCGGATTCCCTGGCAGCGGATGGCTCGCCGAGCGACTCGCGTGCGACGCTCGTGACGCCTGCCGCGAACGGGAACCTGCCGCGCGCAGCTCTTCCGGTTGCGTCCAAGGCCACGAGCGGTTCGCTGCTCGTGCAGCTGGTCTGGGGTGATGACCATTCGCCGGCTGCGGGCGTGAGCCTGACGCTGTTCCGGCACGGCGCCGACCCGCTCTTCGAGCAGCCGCAGAGCAGCAGCGACGAACACGGCAGCGCGCGCTTCACGGAGCTCGCGCCCGGGCAGGTGTTCGTGCAACTGCACCGCGGCGACGACGGCTGGGGGGACGAGGTCGCCATCGTCGCGGGCAAGGAAGCGACGCGGACGATCACGATCGTGAACGGGCTGCGTTGCACGGGCAGGGTCCTCGACGCACAGGACCGGCCGGTGGCCGATGCGGAGCTGCTCGTGGCCGCCGGCAACGGCGGCGAGGCCTGGCCATTGGCGCGCACGAACTCCGACGGCGGATTCGAGCTGCGTTGCCTGGCGACGAACTGTTGCATCGGCGCGCGCAAGGCGGGACTCGCGCCCTCGGACCTGCGCGAATTCAGCAGCACGGAGGGGGCGCACGTCGAGTGCACGCTCGTGCTCGGGCCTGCTGCAGCCAGGCTGGCCGGGATCGTCCTCGATCCTGCGCAGCAGCCGGTCCCGGGCGCCGTGGTTCAGGCGGGCCACGACGACTTCGCCGAGGAGCAGCTGCCCGACGGAACGACGGCCAGGCTGCCGATGCCCGAGCGCGTGCGCACCGACGCACAGGGTCGTTTCCGCTTCCAGAGTCTGCTGCCGGGCAGCGTACCGATCAGTGTGCGCGCTCGCGCTCTCGCGCCCTGGCATGCGATGCTCGAGTGCGAGCCCGGTCGCGAGGAGCAGCTGACCGTGCAACTCGAGGCCGGCGTGACGCTGCTCGGCACGCTGCACGATGCGAGCGGTGCTCCTGCACCCCGGGCCGAGGTCCACCTCGGCGAGTGGGACGACCTCGGCTATCGCAGCGTGCAGAGCGACGAGCAGGGCGCCTACCGGATCGAGGGCGCGGGCACGGGCCAGCTCAGGCTGAGCGCAGAACACGACTCCCTTGGCCGAGCCAAGACGATGCTCCAGGCCAGCGCCGGCCAGACGCTGCGCTGGGACGCCGTGCTCTCGAAAGGTCTCGTGCTCGAGGGCCGCCTGCTCGATGCCGAGGAGCAGCCCGTCGCGGGGGCACAGATCCAGGGCCGCCTCGAGCGCGCGGACAAGTACGACGACTGGGCCAGCAATGCCCGCACCGACAAGCAGGGCCGCTTCCAGCTCGAGAACTGCGACGTGCTGCGCCCGATCTGCGTGCACGTGACCGGCAAGAGCGCTTTTCCCCTGCTGAGCGTGCACGAGATCCTCCCGGGCCCGGAAGAGCTCGTTCTGCGTCTGCCGAAGGAGGCCTGGGCAGAGATCCAGGGCAGGATCCTCGATCCCGAGGACAAGCCGCTGCCGAACGTGCACGTGAGCCTGGCGATGACCGGTGTCGAGGGCTGGGATGAACCGGCCCTCGACCCCGCGAGCGGCGCTTTCCATTGCACTTCGATTCCGCCGGGCGAGTACCAGCTCACGTTCGAGACCGCCGGCTACCCGAAGATCCGCCTGCCCAAGCGCACGCTCGGACCCGCGGCGACCTGGGACGTCGGCACGCTGCACTTCCGGAAGGGCGGCTCGCTGCTCGTCGATCTCCAGCGTGCCGACCGGAAGCCGGCGAGCGCGCACATGCCGCTGCAGCTCTGCGACACGGCCGGAGGCCCGGTCGAGCAGATCGACGTGCGCAACGGCACAGGCCGCGCAGGTCCCCTCGCGCCCGGGAGCTACGTCTTGCAGGTCACGGGCAAGGGCATCGCCGCGCAGCAGCAACAGCTGGAGGTCAAGGCCGGAGTCGAGCTGCGCGTGGACGTCCTCGCGCAGCCGGGGCTGCCGGTCGAGATCGAATGTCGGATGCCGGCGAACGTGAGAGGCGGCACCGAGACGCAGCTCGTGATTCGGGATGCGGCGGGTGGCACGGTGTTCAGCGGCACGGGCGAGGGGCAGGACGGCACGTCGAGACTCGAACTCGCGCTGCTCGCCGGAACCTACCGCGTGGAGGCGATGCGAGACGCGCTGCACGGCAGCGCGACGCTGAAGGTCGAGGCGGGAAGCGGCCCGAGCACGGTCGTCGTGACGCTCGGGCAGGTCGAGGCCGGGAAGCACTGAACGAAGTCCGAGCACCCGCTGCGCCTGCGCCCGCCCTCTTCCGCGTCTTCGACCCGGCGCGCTAGAATTGCTGCATGGCATCCACACGAACCGCCAAGAGTCCTGCAAGGAAGACCTCTGCCAAGCCCGCCGTCGCCCGCATGCGCCTGGATGAGGTGATGCGCGCGCTCGAGAAGGCCGGATCCGCGCAGACGAAGAAGACCTACGCGCGCCACGGAGCCAAGGAGCCGATGTTCGGCGTGCTCTTCGGGACGCTGAAGGTGCTCCAGGATCGGATCGGCGTCGACCATGACCTCGCGCTGGCGCTGTGGAAGACGGGGAACCAGGATGCGCGCAATCTGGCGATGAAGATCGCCGATCCCTCGCAGATGCGCCCCGCCGACCTCGATCGCTGGGCGAAGGAGAACGGCATGCGCATCTGCGGCATGTACGTCGCGTGCCTGGCGGCGGAGAGCGGGCACGGGGCCGCCAAGGTGCGCGATTGGCTCGCCTCCTCCGACGAGGGGCTGCGCACCTCGGGCTGGCAGCTGATCGCCCAGCTCGCAAATCTCGACCAGCAGGCTCCGGACGACGAGTTCGCGAAGCGTCTGGCGCAGATCGAGAAGACGATCCACTCGGCTCCCAGCGTCGAGCGCGGGTCGATGAACGCGGCCGTGATCGCGATCGGCGGGCGCAGCGCCGCCTTGCGCAAGCTCGCGACCGCGGCGGCGAAACGCATCGGGCCGGTCGAGGTCGACCACGGCGACACCGCCTGCAAGACGCCCGACGCCGTGACCTACATCGGGAAGCTCTGGGAGCGCGCGAAGAAGTTCGAATCGCCGGCCGCCGCGGAGCGCGCGCGCGAGTCGATGCGCACGCGCTGCTGAGCGCTTGCGGCTGGACTGGGTCGGGTCACGACGGGCAGGCAGGGTTGACCGGTACGACGTTCGACCTCCGTGACGCGTCGTGGGGAAGACGATCTCCTCGTCTCCCGGACGCGAAAGGTGCCTCGTTCCCGAGGAATCCGTGGACGCTGCGCCGAAGACTCCGGGACCGCCTCGCTAGCGCGGACGAATCTCGGGAGCGGCTCCCGCGCGCACGACGGCGAAGCCAGTGTCGCTGTCGCCTTGGAATTTCGACAACCCCTTGCCGAACAAAGGCCCGCGCGAGGTGTGCGACTGGAGGATCAGCAGATCACCCTTGTCCGAGAGCACGCCCAGCCCGCTGCAGAGGCGATTCCCGTTGAACTCGGCGAAGCGGCAATCGAAGGTGACCGCGACATCCGGGGTCCCTTCGAGTCCGGCTGAGCTCCACAACCTCCGCGCGTCGGATGCCCAGCCGCTCAGGTGGTCGATGTGCAAGGGAAGGAAGACGCTGATTTCGCCCTGTTGCTCCTGCTTCCATGCGGCGAGCCAGGGTTGGGCTGCTGCAGCCTGTTCCGCGCGTTCGTACTGGGACAGCACGGCGGTCCAGTCCAATTGCTCGTTCGAGTCGGGCGCCAGGTAGAGAGTGTCGATCGTGCCCGGATGCGTCACGCGCAGCTCCATCGGAGGCAACACCCGATCCGGCCGCGGATCGTTGTCGAGCCTATCGACCTGGAAGCGTCGCCGCGCTTCAGCCCAGCCCGCCACGCGCTCCAGGCCCGTGCGCGCCAGTGCCTCGTTCAACTCCGCCGGAAGACTGCCCCAGGCTTGCGGATTCGACCAGACCGTGTCGCGCCAGTTCCGACTCGCGTCGAGAATCGGCTGGAACCAGCCGCCGGGAGCGTCGAGCACGGCCAGGTAGCGCGACAGCTCGCGGTCCACGCAGTACCAGCGCCTCCCCCCGGCGACCACGTACCAGGGGACCGCGTCCGGTCCGCTCGAATCCGTGCCCAGGTGGATCCAGGGATCCCCGGGGAGCTCGATACACAGGCTGGTCTGCTGGGTGGATCCGTTTCGAGCCTGAAGGAGATAGTCGACGAGGCGTGCCTTCAGCTCGTGCAGGTCGAACAGACCATCCACTTCCGCGGGCAGTTCGGGTGCCTTGCCCTGCGCATCCTTCCACCGAGCGTCCGTGCACGCCGCACGGATCGTCGCGACCCGTGCGCTGATGACCTCGTCGGTGAAGCCCAGGCTCGCCAGATACGCGTCGGGATGTTCGACAAGCTCGGGCACCGATTCTCCGGGCTGCGGCGACGAGGCGAGCACGCGGCTGCGGAACTGCTCCACTTGCGCGCGCGTGAGACACGCCCCGTCCTCGGCCACGTACTCCTCGCCGACCGGACGAAACCAGCGCCCCCGGCTCTGGCTCCCGGCGCAACCGCTCGTGTGCTCGACCACCGCGATCGAAGCCGCTTCGACTGGGCCCTGCGGGAAGAGCCACCACCCGTCGTCTCCGGGGTAGCTCGGGAGGACGCAGGGCACCCCGTCCACCCGCACCGCGTACTGCCCGGGGGGAAGCTCGAGGTCGGGCAAGGGCCCGCCGACGAAGCATCCGGCGAGTCTCCAGTCGCGCCCGGCGGCGACCTGAAAGGTCAGCACGGGATCGCTCCCCCGTTCCTCCGGCCACGGAGTGATCGTGACCGTCCTGGCTCTGCCGAGGTCCGTCGGCTCGAGCATCACGCCCGTCAGGCGCACCTGAGGACCAACATGGAATGGCCCGCGCGGACTGGATCGCAAGCGAGCGAGCTCGTCGACGAGACGCTCGACGTACAGCGGAGTACTGGACAAGCGAACGAAGGGCGCCCGGTGCCACACGGGGCGCGCGGGCTCCGGCGGCTCGACACGCGATCCTCCGGACTCGAGCTCGGCCGAATCTGCGACCTGCCGCGGCCCGTCGTCCCGCTGCGACTCGGATTCCACGACCGGCCGCACGACGATCGCGACGGTGCCCGCGAGAAGGACCGCGGCGAGCAGGACGAAGCCCAGGGTACGGATCATCCTCATGTGTCCCGCCGCCTGGGCGGCCGGATCGAAGGTCCTATCGGAGGTCGATCGCGCCCGGCTTGAGGACGCACGCTCTGGCTCGTGCGCGAGAGCCTCGCGCGCCTGGGCCTTCCGACCGGGCCTCCGGCGCTCGGGCCTGCTGAGGGCTGTCCCCGTGGCGACCGGCGGTGCTAGGCTGGCCCGATCGCATGCGGTGGAACGATCGATTTCAGTCCGACGCCTGCGCGCGACGCGCGCGCTCGATCCGGTGACAGCCGCTCGTGAATACCTGAGAGGGAGCTCGCATGCAATTCAGCCAGGCCTTCGATCCGATCCGCAGCCTGAAGGCGGCCTGGAAGCTGCTGCTGCAGGCGCCGGTGACGGTGCTCATCGGCGGACTGCTGCTCGGGTTCCTCGAGGGCAATGGCGGCGGCGGACTCAACTTCTTCTTCCGCGGCAACGAGCTGCGCGAGTTCCCGTTCTCGCGCACGGAGCTGGAGCGCGCCTTCGAGACCGTGCGGCCCTGGCTGCTCTTGCTGATCCCGTTCGTGCTCTGCATCGGGCTGGCCTTGTTCGCCCTCTCGAGCTGGATCGAGGTCGGCTTCGCGCGCGCGATCGAGTCCGGGCTGCGCACGGGCCGCGACGAGATCGGCAAGGTCTTCTCCGGCGGCGACCGCTTCGGCGCGATGCTGCTGGCGCGCTTCCTCTGCCTGCTGATCCACCTCGCGCTGGCGATCCCGATGATCGCCGCGGCCGTGGTCGTGGTCTTCCTGACGCGCAGCGCCTGGCCCGAAGTCCTGGGCGTCCTGACGGCGCTGGGGCTGAGCCTGATCTGGCTCCTGGGCACGATCTACATCGGGCTCGGACTGTACATGGTCAAGGCCTTCGTCGCCTTCGAGAGCTGCACGCCGACGGAGGCGCTCGCGCGTTCGTGGAAGCTCGCCCGCGGCAACCGGCTGCAGCTCTTCTGGTTCGTGCTGCTGCAGATCCTGATCGGCGTCGCAGGCATTTGCGCCTGCTGCATCGGCGTCTTCGTCACCATTCCGCTGACGCGCGCGATGCGCTACGAGGCCTACCTCGCGCTGACCAGGGGCGAGCAGTTCCCGCAGTGGTGGATCGGCACCGGCCGCTTCC
Source organism: uncultured Planctomycetota bacterium (assembly GCA_963829015.1). GTDB lineage: Bacteria > Planctomycetota > UBA1135 > UBA1135 > JADJLZ01. The sequence continues at coordinate 795,983 of CAWHGR010000007.1, forward strand.
CCTTCGACGAGCACAAGCCCGAGGACTTCGGCTCGCCGCAGTCTCCGCCGCCCGTTCCGCCGCCGCTGCCGCCGCAGGGTTGAAGCAGATGCTGCTCGCCGAGGCCTTCGATCCGCTGCGCAGTGTCCGTGTATCCTGGGCGCTGCTGCGTCGAGCGCCGGTGACGATCCTCGTCGGCGGGCTGCTGCCGATCGGGCTGCAGATCGCGCTGCAGGTGCCCTTGCAGTTCCTGTTTCCCTTGGGGATGTTCGCGGCCACGCAGGCGAGCAAGGAGCAGATGCAGGCGTTCCTGCCGATCCTGTTCGTGATCGCGATCGGAATGGGGCTCGCGTGCTTTGCGATCCAGTGCTGGCTCGATGTCGGCCTCTGCCGTGCAGTCGAGCGGGTGCTTCGTGGCGGGAGGGAGGAGACGCAAACGCTCTTCCGCGGGCTCGACCGTTTCTGGACGCTGGTGCTCGCGAGGATCCTGTTCGGCCTCGCCTACACGGCACTCTTCCTGCCCCTGCTGATCCTGCTGCCCGTGGTCGGCATCGGGATGAGCACGAGCCTCCCGGGCGCGGGCAAGTTCCTGCTGCTGCTCGCCGCTGGCGGGCTGTGGACTCTCGTTGCCCTCTATTTCGCGCTCGGCTTCAGCATGGTGACGGCGATCGTGGCGCTCGAGCGCTGCAGCGCGACCGCGGCGATCTCCCGCTCCTGGCGCTTCGCGAACGGGAACCGGCTGCAGCTGCTGTGGTTCCACTTCTTCGTGTGGCTGCTCTCCATAGGGGGAATGATGGCATGCTGCGTGGGCTGGTTCGTCGCGATCCCGTTGATCGAAGTGATGCGCTACGAGGCGTACGTCGCCCTGACGAAAGGCACGCAGTACCCGCAGTGGTGGATCGGCACGGGACAGACGCCCGGCGAGTTCAGCTCGACACCGCCCTCATCGGCCTGAGGCGCTGATGTCCGGCCCAATCGAGGAGTCGATCGAGATCCGCGCCACTCCCGAGCAGGTCTTCGACGTCGTTCAGGATCCCGCGCAGCGCAGCTCGTGGGACGAGGGCGTGCAGTCTCGCCGGAGCGACGCGGGGAAGAGCTCGCCATTCGCTACAAGGTGTTCGGACCGCTCTCGTGCGAGATGGTCTTCGTGTACACGCTGCTCGACCGGCCCAAGCGCAGCGCGGTGAAGCTCCTGCGCTCGCGCGGGCCGTGTCTGTTCGCGAGCGCGGGCGGCGTGTGGATCTACGAGGCGGCGGCGGAGGGCATGCGCTTCACGACGCGCTTCACGTTCCAGACGCGCTTCGTGCCCGCCGCGTTCGTGCGCCGCTCGATCGAGAAGGCGACTCGGCGCTCGCTCGCGCGGCTCAAGGCGCGGATCGAAGGTTCTCGACCGTGATGCGCGTCGCCTCGCTCATCGGGACGCGCTCGCGGTAGCCGGAGTCGCGCGCGGCCTCGGCCGCCGGCCTCAGGACGAGATCTCGGAGACCGGCTCGATCAGCTGCGGCCGCATGTGCAGGTAGCGCGTCGTGCGCCGCTTCTGGTCGATGTCCTTGAAGACGCGCTCGATCTGCTCGGTCTTCAGGCCCAGTCCGGCCGCGACCTCGGACGCGGGCAGCCCCTGGTTCTTGCCCCACAGCACCAGGTCCATCTGCTCGTACGGCAGCGAGAAGTAGAACTCCTCCTGGGACTGCGGCAGCGAGTAGGTGTCGGTCGTCGGCCGGCGCTGGCGCATCTCCTCGGGCACGCCGAGCTCCGCCGCCAGCGCGTAGACCTGCGTGCTTGTAGAGGTGCGCGATCGGCTTGACGTCGCCGAGGCCGTCGCCGCCCTTCACGAAGAAGCCCTGGTCGTACTCGAGCCGGTTGGGCGTGGCCGTCACGCAGTAGTTGAGCCGGTCGGCGTGGTAGTACTCGAGCATCTTGCGCGTGCGCTGCTTGAAGTTGGTCGCGGCCACGACGCCGAGGTACGCCTCGAGCGGCAGGCGCAGCTTCTGCACCTTGCCGTTCGGATCCTGCACGACGACCGAGTAGAAGCGCATCGCCTCGCTGTCGAGCACGCCCGGCAGGACGATCTTCGACTTCCAGCCCGGCCCGAACTCCGGGCAGACCATGCGGATCGCCTCGTCGCGGCGCTCGTAGCAGCGCGCGGCCTTGAGGATCGGCGTGATGTCCTCGTGCACCGTCTCGATGCCGAGCGCCTTGGCCACGCGTTGCGAGAGCCCGAGCGTCTCGTCCGCCGAGTCGGTCTCGGGCATCAGCAGGCCGAGCACGTGCTCCTTGCCGAACGCGCGCACGGCGAGACCGGCGGTGACGCTCGAGTCGATGCCGCCGGACAGGCCGAGGACGACGCCGCGACGCTTGCAGGTGCCGACGACGATCTCGCGCAGGCGCGCCGCGATCGAGTCCACGGTCTTGCGCGTATCCAGGTTCAGTACTTCAGGTGTGAGCTTCACTGGGCCTCGCTGCGCTCGAGGATCAGCCTCGAGGGGACGGACTCGGGGTTCTTGTGGACGATCTGGCTCAGGGGGGCGACGAATGGGTGGGGGAGACTGCGCTCTCGAAGCGCTCGACGAATCGATGGTGGGCGAGCTGCGTGGAGAGGACGGAGACGAAGGCCATGTTGTCCTTCACTCCCGTGGCCGAGCCGCTGCGGACCTTCTCCACGAGCTTCTGGACGGCGACCGGATCGAAAATGCCGCCCTTCGCGACACTGTCGCGCGAGAGCATTTCATCGACGTAAGGATCGCGCGACTTCCCGGTCGAGGTGTCGATGAAGCTCGAAGCGTCCGGGGCGCGGTAGGGCTGCTTGGGCCGCGCGAGCACGCTCGGCGGCACGAGCTCTCGCGTCGCGCGCTTCAGCACGTGCTTCTCGTCGAGGCCCTTCATCTTGTAGCGCGGCGGCAGCTTCGCGGCCCAGTCCATCACGCGCGCGTCGAGGAAGGGATAGCGCCCCTCGATGCTCTGGCCCATCGCGAGCCGGTCGCCCTGCGAGGAGAGGATGTAGCCCGGCAGCAGGATCGTGCTCTCGAGGTACTGCGCCTGCGCGAAGCGGATGCCAGTCCGCGTACTCGCGCGGCAGGCGCGCGCGCAGCTCCTCGAGCGGATCGTGGCGCGCGAGCTCGGCCCTGGCGTCCTTGCCGAGCAGGGCCTTGATCTGCTGCGTCAGCTTCCAGCGCGGCAGGTGCGAGAAGAACGGGCTGTCGAGATCCTCGGGCCGCGCGTGGAAGAAGGCGCGCAGGTACGCATCCGGCTGCGCCTGCAGGTTCTTCAGGTACGGATACAGGCTGCGCAGGAGCTGCGGCCGCAGCTTCGAGTCCGGCTGCTGCGCGCAGAAGCGGCGGATCTTCGCCTCCTTGAAGATGTCGTAGCCGCCGAGCATCTCGTCCGCGCCCTCGCCCGTCAGCACGACCTTGAAGCCGTGCTCGCGCACGAGCCCCGCGAGCACGAAGAGCGGCGCCGGCGCGGTGCGCAGGACGGGCGTCTCCATGTACCAGCAGAGCTCGGGGAAGACGCCGCCGATCAGCGCGTTGCTCGCGTTGACCGTCGAGTGCTGCGTGCCGAGCGCGTCGACGACCTCGCGCTGGAAGGCGCTCTCGTCGAAGTCGGGGTCCTCGAAGGTGACCGAGAAGGTCGAGCAGGCGCGTGTCGGTGCGGTGCTTGACGATGCCCGCGATCACCGAGGAATCGAGCCCGCCGGAGAGGTAGGCGCCGACCGGCACGTCGGCGCGCAGCCGGATGCGCGTCGCGTCGACGAGCAGCTCGGGGAGCTCGCTCGCGCGCGCGTCGAGCGCTGCGCGACTCGTCGATCGTGTAGTCGAGCTGCCAGTAGCGCCGGATCTCCGGCTTGCGCGCGCCGCTCGCGCGCGCGTCGATCGTGAGCGTGCAGCCGGGCGGCAGCTCGCGGATGCCCTGCCAGACGGTGCGCGGCGCGACCGCGCACCAGAAGGTCAGCACCTCGTCCAGGCCGCAGAGGTCGAGCTCGCGCGTGACGCCGGGCACGGCGAAGAGCGCCTTGACCTCGGAGCCGAAGAGGAAGCGGCCCTCGAAGAGCGTCCAGAAGAAGGGCCGCACGCCGATGCGGTCGCGCGCGCAGAAGAGGCGCTCGCGCTGCTGTCCCAGATCGCGAAGGCCCACTGGCCGTTCATGCGCTCGACGCAGCGCTCGCCCCAGACCGCGTAGGCGTGCAGGATCGTCTCGGTGTCCGAGCGCGAGGCGAAGCGCGCGGCCGTGCTGCTGCTCGAGCTCCGCGCGCAGCTCGAGGTAGTTGAAGATCTCGCCGTTGAACGTGATCACGAGCCCGCCGCCCTCGAGCTCCATCGGCTGCGCGCCGCCGGCGAGGTCGAGGATCGAGAGCCGCGCGTGCGCGAGTCCGCAGTTGCGGTCGAGGTAGACCCCTCGCCCGTCCGGGCCTCGATGCCGCAGAGTGCCGATCATCCTCTGCAGCAGCTCACCCGAAGGGCTGCCGCCGGGGAGGTCTAGGATTCCCGCGATCCCGCACACAATCCCGGCAGCATATCAGATGGAACCGCGTCCGGTCGCGCGGGCGAGACCGGGAGGGGCCGCGTGCGGCTCACGGACCGCAGGATGCAGGCGGCGCGAAGCGCGAGTGAGCGCTGGAACCGCTTCATGCCGGATGCCGAAATGGGGTGGAGCGAGCCCGGAATCGCGAGTACACTCGATGGTGCTTTGACTCGCGGATCGATGTGCCGGATGACGGGGCGGAATCTGCCTGCGGTTCTCGCATTCGACTGAACTGCGCGAGCGCATTCCGCCCCCATGCACGGCCCGGTCCCCCAGCTCCACGACTACCTCAGCCACTCGGCGGCGCGGAATCCGGACAAGGTCGCGCTCGTGTGCAAGGAGCAACGCTTCACCTACGCGCACCTGGAACAGCGCGCCAATGAGCTCGCCACGACGCTCTGCGCGCGCGGCGTGCGACGCGGGGATCGCGTGATCGTGTTCGCCGACAACACGGTCGAGACGGTCATCTCCTTCTGGGCCGTCCTCAAGGCCAACGCGGTGGTCTCGATCGTCAATCCGCTGACCAAGGCGGACAAGCTGCGCTACCTGATCAACGACTGCCGGCCGGCCGCGCTGATCACGGATGCGCACATCTTCCACGTGTTCCGCGAGCCCGCGCAATCGCCGCACCTGCGCTGCGTGATCGTGTCCGGGCAGCTGGCCGACGACCAGTTCGAGGCCATTCCGAACGCGCTGCGCTGGGACGACGCCCTGGCCGAGAGCCGGGGCAGCGCCGCGCCCAAGCGCCAGAACCTCGACATCGATCTCGCTGCCATCGTCTACACGTCGGGATCGACAGGCGATCCCAAGGGCGTGATGCTGACGCACCGCAACATGCTGACGGCGGCAACCTCCGTCAGCAGCTACCTGGAGATGCGCGAGGACGACGTGGTCATCAACGTGCTGCCGTTGGCCTTCGACTACGGTCTGTACCAGATGCTGATGTGCTTCCGCCTCGGCGCCCGCCTGGTGCTGGAGCGTTCCTTCACGTATCCAGCGCAGGTGCTGCGCCTGGTCGCTTCCGAGGGAGTCACCGGCTTCCCGGGCGTGCCGACGATCTTCGCGATCCTTGCGGAATTGAAGACGCTGAAGCAGCACGACTTCTCGACGATCCGCTTCGTCACCAACACGGCCGCGGCGCTCACCGAGAAGCACATCCACATGCTGCAGGAGGTCTTCCCGGCCGCGCGCGTGTACTCGATGTACGGATTGACCGAGTGCAAGCGCTGCACCTACCTGCCGCCCGCGGACATCGCGCGCAAGCCGGCGAGCGTCGGCATCGCGATCCCCGACACCGAGTTGTGGATCGTCGACGAGCGCGGCGAGCGCGTGGGCCCCAACACCGTGGGCCAGCTGGTCATCCGCGGCGCCACCGTCATGAAGGGCTACTGGGAGAAGCCCGAGGCGACCGCCAAGAAGCTGAAGCCCGGGCCGCTGCCGGGCGAGCAGGTGCTCTGGACCGGCGACTACTGCCGCCTCGACGAGGATGGCTACCTGTACTTCGTCGGCCGCATGGACGACGTGATCAAGTCGCGCGGCGAAAAGGTCGCGCCGAAGGAAGTGGAGACCGTGCTCGCCAACATCCCCGGCGTGAAGGAGTGCGCGGTGATCGGCGTCGACGATCCCGTGCTGGGCCAGGCGGTGAAGGCCTTCGTGGTCCTCGAGCAGGGCGCCACGCTCAGCCCCAAGGAGATCCAGCAGCGCTGCCAGGACAAACTCGAGAACTTCATGGTGCCCAAGTACGTGGAGCTCGTCGAATCGCTGCCGAAGACCGACTCCGGGAAGATCAAGAAGACGGGACTCGCATGAGCACCTCGGATCCCTACGCGCGCGGGCGCGCCCTCTTCATGGGAGTCGAGGTGCTCGTGGCCCCCGGTGCCCTCGTCCCGCGCGAGGAGACCGAACTGCTCGGGTACACCGCGCTCGAACTGGCCTCGGGCACGGGCCTCGCAGACCCCGTCATCATCGACATGTGCTGCGGCAGCGGAAATCTCGGCTGCGCGCTCGCGGTGCGCGTGCCCGGTGCCCGTGTCTGGTTGAGCGACCTCACGGACGGCTGCGTGGGCGTCACGCGCAAGAACGTCGAACACCTCGGCCTTGGCGGCCGCGTGAGCGTCCATCAGGGCGACCTGTTCGCGAGCCTCGAAGGGCAGGGCCTCGAGGGGCGGGCTGACCTCGTCGTCTGCAATCCTCCGTACATCTCCGCCAAGCGTCTCGAAGGGGACCGCGCGCATCTCCTGGAGCACGAACCCCGGGAGGCCTTCGATGGCGGGCCGTACGGGATCAGCATCCACCAGCGAGTCATCAAGCAGGCGCTGGCCTTCCTGAAGGTGGGCGGCTACCTGCTGTTCGAGATCGGCGAAGGCCAGGACCGGCAGGTCACGCTGCTGTTCGAGCGCTCCAAGGGCTACGACGACATTCGCCTGGTGGCTGATTCGAAGGCCGCGAACCGGGTCGCATTGGGTCGCAAACGATCAACCTGACACACCGAAATGAACTGAGACCGGATGGACATCAAGGAACAAGTGCGAACGTTCGTGACCACGAACTTCTACATCGCTGATCCGCGGACGCTGACCGACAGCGCTTCGCTGCTCGATCAAGGCGTCATCGATTCGACCGGCGTGCTCGAGGTGATCGGGTTCCTCGAGGACACCTTCGGCATCACCATCGAGGACGACGAGATGCTGCCGGCCAATCTCGACTCCATCGAGCGCATCAGCGCCTTCGTGGCCCGCAAGAAGGGTTGAGTCCGGCCGGGAGGCTCACGTGGCCTCCGAACCCCGGGCCTGTTCTCGCATCGCGGGGTTCTGGACCTCGCGCACCTCGAAGCCGGTGCAGAACACGCTGTTGCGGAACGAGTCGGCCAGCATGTGCTGCGGAGTGTTGTCGGGCTTGCCCTGGATCCGGCGCCGCACGCGCCAGGTCGCGAACCCGATCAGGAAGGCCGCATCGACCAGCGTCGTGTAGAACGCCCCGTAGCTCTTCAGGTAGAAGCGCCGGCGCGCCTGGTACCAGTACTCGGGCCGGCGTTTCACGCTCTGACCCGTGATGCCTGTCGATCGGCCCTCGAGGTGGATGATCCGGCTCTCGGGCACGAACCAGGTCTCCCAGCCCGCGCGTTTGGCGCGCAGGCAGATGTCGATGTCGTCGAAGTAGGTGTACAGACCCTCGTCGAGCAGACCGATCTCGTCGAGCATCGTACGGCGCAGGATCATGTTGGTCCCGCCCACCCAGTCGACCTTTCCCGGCGTCAGGGGCTTGGGCATCAGGATCCCCCAGGGCGAGAGCAGCTTCGAGACGATTCCCAGCCCGAGCCCGCGGTCGAACTCGTTCGCGATGCCGGGGAATCGGAAGGGCGACCCTTGCACTTCGCCGTCAGAGCCCATCATGGTGCCGCCCGCGATGCCGGCGCGCGGATGGCTCTCCATGAACTCCAGGAGCTTCTCCAGCGTCCCGTCCAGGACGATCGTGTCGGCGTTGAGCAGCAGCACGTATTCCGGCGGGTCCTTCGAGGCCAGCGCTGCCCGGATGACGACGTTGTTCCCGCCGCAGAAGCCGCGGTTGGGGTGGATCTCGCTCAACTCGGCCCAGCTGCCCCAGCCGTTCGTCGCGATCGCGTCGCGGATGCGCGGGAAGGCGTCGCCGCCGGTGCCGTTCTCGAGCACGGCGACCTTCGTGCCGGGCATTCGATCGGCACGGCCGGAGAGCGAGCGCAGGCAGTCGATCGTGAGATCGGTGACGCGGTAGTTGAGGATCACCACCAAGAGCTTCATTCGGATGGTTGCCTTCTGTGTCGTCCTGGCCGCGGCAGAAACTCAGCATATCTCATGCGGAATCCTGTTCAAGCCTCGCCGCGCGGCTCAAGGCGCGGATCGAAGGCTCTCGACCGTGACGCGCGTCGCCTCGCTCATCGAGACGCGCTCGCGGTAGCCGAAATCGCGCTGGGCCGGGCCGAGGTCGTAGCTGTGCGAGGTCGAGAGCTGCAGCGCGAGGAACCTCGTCATGCGCGCTTCGGCGTCGGGCTTGGCGATGTTCTCGAGCCACATCCCGGCGGCGTAGGCGAGCGGCATCGGCACCCTGCGCGTCACGGGCGGGATCCCGAGCGCGCCGAAGAGGTCGTTGATCCAGGTCCAGAGCGCGACCGGCTCCTGCTGCGCGACGAAGTAGGCCTTGCCGGCGTGCGGCGCGCCCCGCACGAGCCGGTCGGCCGCGTCGAGGTGCGCCCAGGCCGCGTTCTCGACGTAGGTCAGCGAGACCTCGTTCGTGCCCTTGCCGATGATCGCGAGCTTGTGCGCGCGGGCGCGCTCGAGGAGGCGCGGCAGGAGGTGCGGATCGCCGGGGCCGAAGACGAGGTGCGGCCGGAGTGCGCAGGTCGCGAGCGAACTCCGGCCGTTCGCCGCGAGCACCATGCGCTCGGCGGCGGCCTTCGACTCGGGGTAGGGCGCGAGGAAGCGCGCGGAGTAGGGGAGATCGTTCGAGGCGTTGCGTGGTCGCCGCCGTCGAAGCACACGCTCGGCGAACTGGTGAAGACGAGGCGCTCCGACTCCCGATTCGAGCGCGGCAGCGAGCACGTTGCGCGTGCCGTCGACGTTGGCGCTCCAGAAGGCCTCGCGGCCGAGCGCGATGCCGGCCTTGGCCGCGACGTGGAAGACCGTGTCGTGGCCGCGCATCGAGTCGAGCAGCAGCTTCGGGATCGGAGAGATCGCCGCGGACGTGCCTCGCGCCGAGCGCTTCGAGGGCGGGATGCTCGCCGCGCGAGAAGCTCGTGACCTCGTCGCCGCGCGCGCGCAGGAGGCGCACGATCGCGAGCCCGAGGAAGCCGCCGCCGCCGGTGACGAACGCTCTCATGCCAGCTGCTCCTCGGCCCAGCGCTTGAGCTCCTCGCGGCGGATCTTGGCGTTGTGGCGCGCGTCGACGGGCAGCGAGTCGCGGAAGAGCACGCGCTCGAGCTTCGGCAGCGGATGGGGGAGTGCGGCGCCGCGACGAGGGCGGCGGCGAAGGAGCTCGAGCTCGGCCGGCTCGCGCGCCTGCGCCCTCGACGACGAGCACGGGCCGCTCCGCGCCGCGCGCGCCGACGCCGACGAGCGCGCTGCGGCGCACCTTGGGGTGGCGGTCGAAGAGACTCTCGGTCGGGACAGGCAGGAACGTGCCGGCGGCCGTCTCGAGGCGCTGCGACTTGCGGCCGCAGAACCACAACAGGCCTTCGGCGTCGAAGTAGCCGATGTCGCCCATGCGGTGCCAGAAGCCCGCGCCGTCGGCGATCTTCGCTGCCGCGGTCGCCTCCGGATCGTCGGCGTAGGCGCGCGTGACGACCGCGCCGCGCACGCAGATCTCGCCCAGTCCGTTCTGTTCGTCGACGAGCCGGATCTCGATTCCCGGAGCGGCGCGGCCGACGCAGGTGCCGTGTCCGCCCTCGATGCGCGCGCGCAGTCGGCCCGTGATCTCGGCGCCTGTGAGCGAGGAGACGGGCAGCGCCTCGGTAGCGCCGTACGGAGTGTGCACGTCGCCGCCCGGCGCCAAGCGTGCGCGAAAGCCGTCGACGAGCGTCGGGCTCGACGCTCGCGCCGGCGATCATGGCGCGCTCGAGCGCGTGCAGCTTCACGCCCCGGCGCGCACAATAGGGCACGACGCGGCGCCAGATCGCGGGCGAGCCGAAGGTGTCGGTCACCGCGTGCGCTTGCAGCGCCTCGACGATCGCGGCGGGATCGCAGCTCGCCGGGTGCGCGAAATCCATGCGCGGGAAGACGCTCGTGCGCTGCAGCGCGGTATTGAACAGCGCGAAGAGCGGGAAGCAGGCGAGGTCGATCTGGCCGCGACCGAGTCCGTAGAGCGCGCGCAGCGCCTCGATCTGCGCCTCGAAGTTGCCGTGCGCGTAGAGCACGCCCTTCGCCGGCCCGGTCGAGCCCGAGGTGTAGAGGATCGCCGCCGGCGCATCGGCCCGGAGTTCGAGCGGGGTGAACTCGCCCTTCTCCGGCCGCGCGAGCGCGCCGAGCGCGACCGTGCCCGGGAACCAGCCCGCGCCGACGCGCACGCGCAGCGGTGGCCGCGCGAGCACGTGCGCGCGAGCGATCCCGATCAGGGCCTTGGGCACGGCGCGCGCGAGACAGCGCTCGAGACCCGCGCGGCCCAGGCCAGGATCGATCAGCACCGGCACGGCGCCGATGCGGAAGAGCGCGAAGACGATCGCCACCAGCTCGGGTCCGGGCCGCACGAAGAGCGCCGCGCGCTCGCCACGTGCGAGTCCGCGCTCGGCGAGGCCGTGCGCGATGGCGCAGCTCTTGCGCTCCAGCTCGGCGAAGGTGATCGAACCGCCGGGCCAGCGCAGCGCGTCGAGCTCGGGCAGCTCGCGCGCGGCGCGCACGAGGTGCTGCGCCTGGTTCATCGCGCCACCGCGAGCGGGCTGCGCTCGAGGAAGGCGCGCACGAAGCCGAGCGCCTCCTCGGGCTGGTCCTCGAGCAGCCAGTGGCCGGCGTGCTCGAGTCGATGGACTTCGGCCTTGGGGAAGCGGCGCATCCACTCCTCGCGGAACCTGGGCGTGAAGCACCAGTCCTTCTCGCCCCAGACGATGCATACCGGCCGCTCGGCGAACTGCGCCAGCGCGCGGCCGGTCTCCGCGAGCTCGCTCCAGCTCGGGTGCGCGGGCGACATCGGAATGTCGAGCACGAAGCGCTCGATCGCGATGCGGTGCGCAGGAGTGTCGTAGGGCGCGAGGAACTGCGCGCGCACGTCGGGGGGAGCTTGCGCTCGACGGCCATGCGCGGCGCGAGGCCGGCGAAGGCGTTCCAGTGGCGCACGGCGTACGGTCCGACGAGCGGCGTGCGGCAGGCGCGGATGCGCCAGGGCATCTGCGGGCTGGGGAACGCGGCCGTGTTGAGGATCACGAGGCGCGCGATGCGCTCGGGATGCCGGCGCGCGAAGCCCATTCCGATCGCGCCGCCCCAGTCGTGCAGGACGAGCGTGAGCTCGCGCAGGTCGAGCGCGAGCACGAGCCGCTCGAGGTTCGCGACGTGGTCGGCCAGGCGGTAGCTCCAGTCGAGCGGCTTGTCGGAGCGGCCGCAGCCGAGGTGATCAGGTGCCACGACGCGCCGATCCTTCGAAAACTCCTTCACGAAACGCCGGTAGAGGAAGGACCAGGTCGGGTTGCCGTGCAGGCACAGGAGCGTCTCGCCGCCGTGCGGACCCTCGTCCTCGTAGTGCATGCGCCCCGCGGGCTGCTCGAAGTACGCGCTCACGCGGGCCACTCCCAGCGCAGGCCCGTGTCGAGCGGTCCCGCGTGCGTCAGCGTCGCGATCATGTCTTCGCGACGGCAGACGTAGGCGTGGTGCGGAGCACCGTCGAAGCTGAGCTGCACGCCGAACTCGTCCGGCTGCGCGACGATGCGGCAGCGCGAGAGTCCGGCGATGCCGATGCCGAGCTTCTTCAGCACTGCCTCCTTCGCGGTCCAGGCGACGAGCGGCTCGATCCGCGGCTCAGCGGAAGAGAGGAAGCGCGCGACCAGCTCCGGGCGCAGCGCGCGTTCGCGCTCGAGGTCGAAACCGACCGGAAAGGGGGCCACAGCGGCGCCCGCGGCACCGCTCGTGTGGCTCGCGGACCAGTACGTGCCGTTTGCCGGCAGAGGCGGGCCATCGGGCACGCGCGGCGGGTCGACCAGCCCGAGCGCTTTCAGCGCACGCGCTGCCGCGGCGCGCTGGTCGAGCACCTTGGCGCGTCCCGCCAGCGCCGCGTCGCAGGCAACGACGCAGACGCGCACGATCACGCGCCCTCCTCGGGCCGGGTCGCACGGCGCACGATGCCGCGGTCGAAGTAATTCGAGCCCATGCCGGCGTCGATCACGATCGACTGCGCGTTGATGCCGGCCGAGCGCGGCGAGAGCAGGAACAGCACCGCGTCGGCGACCTCTTCGGTCTTGAGCGCCGACTTGCGCAGCGTCGCCTGCTCGGCGAAGAGGTACGAGTCGAGGTAGCCCGGGATGCCGGCCGAGGCGCTGGTCTTCAAGAGGCCCGGGTTGACCGAGTTGAAGCGCACGCGCGTGTCGGCGCTGAAGCTCTTTGCCAGGAACACGACCGCGGAGTCCAGCGCGGCCTTGACCGGCGCCATGCAGCCGTAGTTCTCGGCCGCCATGCGCGTCGTGGAGATGCCGATCGTCACGACCGAGGCGTCCTGCGCGAGGCGCGGCTTGAGCGCGTTGGCGAGGTTGACGAGGCTGAAGCACGAGACGTCGAAGGCGCGCAGCAGGTCCTCCTTGGCCGTCTCGTGGAAGGGTCTGGGGCCGGCCGAGTAGTTCGCGAAGGCGATCGAGTGCACGAAGCCGGCGAGCTCGGGCAGTCCCGCGGCGAGGCGCTCGATCTCGTCCTGCTTCTCGACGTCGCAGACGCGGATCTCGGCCTGCGGTCGCAGCTTCGCGAGCTCCTTCCTGCGTGCTTCCGTGCGCACCGAGTGGATCACGCGCGCGCCGGCCTCTTCGAGGTGCATTGCGACGTGCCAGGCGACGCTCTTCTTGTTGGCGAAGCCGCACACGAGCACGTGCTTGCCTTCGAGTCCGAGCCAGTCGTTCACGGCTGCACCTCCGCGACTACGAATCCGATGCGCAGCACGCTCGCGCCGGAGGAGCTGACGTGCGCCTTGCACCAGCGCGCGTTCGACAGCCGCTCGACCAGCGTCACCTCGGCGCGCAGCGTCTCGCCCGGGCGCACGACCTTCTTGTAGCGCGCGTCCTCTATGCGCGTCAGCACCGGCAGTCCGCCGCCGGGCTCGCTGGAGAAGAGCAGCGCGGCACTCTGGAAGCAGAACTCCGCCATCAGCACGCCGGGCAGCACGGGCTGGCCCGGAAAATGTCCCGCGAACGCCGGCAGGTCGGCGCGCACGTCCCATTCGGTGACGATGCGGCCCGGCGACTGCTCGACGATGCGATCGACGAACAGGAACGGCGGCCGGTGCGGCAGTCCCGCGAGCACGTCGCTAGAGGCCACCGCTGACCTCCAGCACGGAGCCGTGCACGTAGCTCGCCTGCGGGTCGCAGAGCATGCGCACCGCGAACGCGACCTCTTCCGGCTTGCCGAAGCGAGCCGCGGGCACGGAAGCGAGGTGCTGCTTCTTCGTCTCCTCCGGGAGATCGGCGATCAGCTCGGTCTCGATGAAGCCGGGCGAGACGCAGTTGACGGTGATCTTCTTGCGACCGACCTCCTTCGCCAGCGAGCGCATCAGCCCGATCTGCCCGGCCTTCGAGGCGCCGTAGGCCGTCTGCCCGGCGAAGCCGAAGAGGCCGGCGGGGGAGCTGACGAACACGATCCGGCCGTAGCGGCCGCGCAGCATGCTCTGCACGGCGAACTTGCTCATCAGGAACGAGCCGGTGAGGTTCGTGTCGAGCACCGCGCGCCAGTCCTCGGGCTTCGTCAGCGCCAGCAGCTGGTCGCGGCGGATGCCCGCGCTGTTCACGAGCACGTGCACCGGATCCTGGCCGCGCTGCTCGAGCCCGCGCCAGAAGCGTTCGACGGCCTGCGCGTCGCCGACGTCGAAGCGCGCGAGTTCGAGCCGCTCGCCGTGTGCCGCGGCGGCGTCGCGCAACGCGGCAGCGGCGGCCTCGTTGCCGGCGTAGGTCGCGTGCACGCGCGCGCCCGCTTCGAGCAGGGAAAGCGTGATCGCGCGGCCGATGCCGCGCGTGCCGCCCGTGACGACCGCGATCTGGTTCTCGAGCGTCTTCACGTCGTGAGCTCCTGGTGCGAGTGCAGAAAGGCGTCGGCCTTGTTGGCCGTGATCACGCCGTAGTTCGCGGCACCCAGCCAGCCGGACATGATGATGCCGACCGACCCGGCGTGGTACAGGCCGGCGACCTGCTTGGGCAGGTCGAGGCTGTAGCGCAGGCCCTCGAACTTCGTGCCGAAGGAGGTGCCCTGCGGGTGCTGCGTGTAGAAGGCGAAGGTGCGCGGCGTCGAGACCTCGACGTGGTCGATCAGCGCGCCGACGCCGGGCACGTGGCGCTCGAGCGCCGCGAGCGTGTCCTGCTGCAGGCGCAGCTTCTCGGCCGCGTACCGCCGCTCGTCGAGCTCGGCCCAGTCGGCCCAGTGCGCGTTCATCGAGCTGACGATCGTGTAGCGCTGCGAGCCGGGTCGCGTCTTCGGGTAGTAGAACGAGAACGTGCGGCTCTCCCCGTGCATCTCCGAGAGCGCGGGCGAGTCGAAGGTCGGGCGCGTCGAGGTGAAGAGCAGGTCGGTCACGAAGGGGATCGAGCTGCCCGCGCGCAGGCCGATGTAGACCTGCGTGCTCGAGTTGTTGAGCCGCACCGCGCGCAGCCCCGCGGCGAAGGAAGAGTCGAAGTGCTGCGACCCGACCAGCGTTTCGGCGGTCGTCTTGAGGCTCGCGTTGCTGACCACGACCTCGCTGGCGACGAAGCGGCCGTGCGCCTCGATCCCGCGCACGCGCCCGTTCTCGACCACGATGCGCTCGACCTGCACGTGATTGCGCAGCTCGACGCCGTTCTTCACGAGTTCGGCCTGCATCTCTTTCACTAGCCAGTCGGTGCCGCCGCGGAAGGTGTACACGCCCGAGCTCATGAAGTTCGAGAACACGATCCCGTAGCTGATCGCCGGATCGTCGAGCGTCGAGCCGTTGGCGTAGGTGATCGGCTCCATCAGCAGGCGGTGCACGTCGTTGCGGCCGGGGAAGTGGCGCTCGAAGAGCTGTGCGGTCGTCTCGCCCGAGTCGGAGAAGAAGTCCATCTTCGCCAGCTCGGCGTAGAAGCTCTCGACGCGCGCGCGATCCTGCGCCGAAGCGCTCGACGAGGATGCGCGTGAAGTCCTCGCGCGTGAACTGCGTCTCGAGCTCGAACTGCGGGTTCTAGAAGCGGATCGACTCCAGGCGCACGATGCGCGCGGCGATGGCCGGGCTCCAGTGGCGCGGCAGGTCTTCTTCATCGAGGCCGGGAAGCCGTGCAGCGAGACGTCGAAGACGTGCCCGCCGCGGCGCTTGAACCAGGTCGCGAGGCCGCCGTAGTTGTAGTGCTGCTCGAGCACCAGCACCTTGCGCCCGCAGCGCGCGAGCACGTTGGCCGCGGTCAGGCCGCCCAGGCCGCTGCCGACCACGATCGCGTCGTAGCGCGCGCGCACGCCCTCGAGCGGGTCGCGCGTGAGCGGCGCCTTGCCGTCGCTCGAGCCCTTGTGGTACTTGGCGCGCGCCGCTCATGCGCTTCCTCGCGTACAGGCCGTGCTGGTTGGCCATCGTGATCCCGGAGAGCAGCGCGCCGACGATGCCGACGAGGCCCTGGTCGTTGCCGATCAGGTAGCAGCTCGCCGATGCCCGAGTCGTCCGTCGCGGTGGCGCAGCGGGCTGCCGTAGACGGCGCCGCCCGCGTGCGCGGTGTAGTGGCGGATCGTGCGCGGCGTGAAGCTGTCGCGCAGGACCGTCTCGGGCCGCGGGTCGGGCACGTGGCGTGCGCAGAGCTGCTCGAGGCGCGCGGCCGTGGCGAGCTTGGCGGCCTCGTACTCGTCCTCGGCGCAGCGCGCGACCAGCGGTCGTGGTTCGCGAGCAGCGTGGCGCGCAGCAGGCCGTCGGTCGGCTGCGCGCGCGTCTGGTAGTTGTCGCTGCAGCAGATCACGCCGGTCTCGAAGCTCGACGAGCTCCGCCGGCGGGCTCCAGCGCGGGCGCTCGACCTCGGAGAAGAACGTGATCGCCGCATCGTGGCCGCGCGCGCGGTGCGGGGTCTTGGTCACGCACATGTGCTCGAAGATCGTCACCCAGCCGCGCTCGTCGGCGGGCACGGGCGCGCCCGCGAGCGCGCACGTCTCGATCCAGCCGGCGCTGGAGTAGATCTGCTCGGCCCGGATCGTCTCGCCGCCCTCGAGCTCGACGCCGCGCGCGGCCCCGTCCTCGACAAGGATGCGCGCGACGGGGCTGTTCGTGCGCAGCTCCGCGCCGCACGCGCGCGCTCGCGCGAGCAGCAGGTCGAGCAGCGTCTTGACGCCGCCCTCGGGGCGCGCGAAGCCCTCGAGGAGGATGCTGCGGAAGAGGATCACGAAGTCGTCCCAGTCGAGATCCTCGGCCAGCGCGCTGCCGTACCACAGGAGCGGCAGGAGCAGCATCTCGCGCAGCTGCGGCTCGAGCGCGAACTCGTCCAGCCGCGCGCGCGTGCTGGCGAAGGACGCCGCGGCATCGAAGGGCTCGGGCGGCGCGCACGGCGCGCGACGAGCTCCGCGAAGCCCGTCGCGCGAGGCGGGAAAGGCGCGCGCGACCTCCGACTCGAGCAGCTCGTTCTCGTTCGAGAACGAGAGCCGCTCTCCGGGGAAGACGATCTGCGAGCGCGTCTGCGGCGCGAGCTGCAGCGCGTCCCATTCGAGCCGCAGCTGGCGCAGGATCTTCGTCAGCGGGGCGCCCGGTGCACCGCGCGGCGCGTAGTTCGTCAGCGCGTGCAGCCCGGTGTCGAAGCGCCGGCCGCCGCGCTTGTACCAGGAGTTGAGCCCGCCCACGAGCGAGTGGCGCTCGACGAGCAGCACGCGCCGGTCGAATTGCGCCAGGCGGATCGCCGCCGCGAGGCCGCTCATGCCGGCCCCGATGACGATGGCGTCGTAGCGCGACTCGGGCACGGCGGGCCTTCGGCGCTAGACGCCGACCTTGGCCGGCCGGTCCTTCAGGCGCGGATGCAGGTAGGCGACACAGCCGTCGAGCGTGGCGAGCTCCTTGTAGTCCTCCTCGGGGACCTGCACGCCGTAGCGCTTGCGCAGCTCCATCACGATGTCGAGGAAGTCCATCGAGTCGAGCGCGATCTGTTCGCGCAGGCGCACGTCGGACTTCGAGGCCGGAGAGTTCCTCGTCCGGCGCGATGGTGCGGATGATGTCCTTGATGGCTTCGACGATCTCTTCGCGGGTCATGGGGTGTGTTCGGGGGATAGGGGCTAGCCTCGGAAACGTCGCAGGACGACGGCCGAGTTGATGCCGAGCATGCCGAAGGAAAGGTTGAGGATGTGGTCGACGCGCCCGAGCTCCTTCGGCTGGTTGGCGACGAGGTTGCGCACCTCGCAGGCGGGGTCGAGGTTGTCGAGGTTGATCGTCGGGTGCACCCAGCCGTCCTGCGAAGGAGGGCAGGTTGCCCGCCAGCTCGAGCGCGCCGGCGGCGCCCATCGCGTGGCCGATGAAGCTCTTGGTGTTGTTGACGTGCGTGCGCGCGCTGTCGCCGAAGACGTCGCGCAGGGCCTCGCACTCCTGCTGGTCGCCCATGCGGCGTGGCGGTCGCGTGGCTGGAGACGATGTCGATCTCGTCCGGCGCCGAGCTGCGCGCGCTTCGAGCGCGCCGCGCATGCACTCGTTCTGGCGCTCGGCGAGCGGCAGCACGAAGTCGGCGGCGTCCGAGTTGACGTGCCAGCCGACGAGCTCGGCCGTGGATGCGCGCGCCGCGGCGCTGCGCGTCCTCGAGGCGCTCGAGCACGTACAGGCAGCCGCCTTCGGAGACCACGATGCCGTTGCGGTCGCGGTCGAAGGGGCGCGAGGCCTTGCGTCGGGTCGCGCGTGGCTCGCCAGCGCGCCCTGGGCGCGGAAGCTGGCGAAGATGCCGAAGGTGTGGATGCTCTCGGAGACGCCGCCGCCGATGGCCTGGTCGATCTCGCCGAGCTGCAGCATCTGCGCGCCGTGGATCAGCCCGAGGTTGCCGGCGGCGCAGGCGGCGCCGATGCAGTAGGCCGGGCCGCTGATGCCGAAGGCCAGCGTCACCTCGCCGGCCGGGTTGTTGGCGACCGTGCGCGGGTTGTGGTGGTGCGACCAGAACGAGAGGTCGTAGTCGTACTGCGCGACCTCGTGGATCTGGTTCTCGGTCTCGACGTTGCCGTGCTCGGTCGTGCCGATGTAGACGCCGATGCGCGAGCGGTCGAGCTCGGCCGGCTTCAGGCCCGCGTCGGCCAGGGCCTCGCCGGCGCAGTAGATGCTGATCGAGCCCGCGCGCGTGCCGCGCCGCAGCTCCTTCTTCTTCTGCCAGCGCAGCGCGTCGAACTCGCACACGCCGGCCAGCGTCTCGCCCACGTGGCGGATCGACCACTTGCGCACGCCGGAGCGGCCCGTGAGCAGGCTCTGCCGGTACTCGGGCAGCGAACTCCCGTTCGGGCTGGAGAGACCGATGCCCGTGATCACGATGCGCGGCAGCGGGCTCATGCGCGCTTCCTTCGCCCGGGGCGCGGCGGCGCCGGGAGGATCTCGTCCTCTTCATCTTCGGGCAGGTGCTCGAGGATCGAGCGCGCGAGCTCGGCATGGACCTTCTTCTGCTCCTCGTTGGGGGAGATGATCTTCGTCGGCACCTTGAGGCCCATGCGCAGCGTCGCGCCGACCGCGCGCGAGAGCAGGCTCTCGCGGTCGCCCAGCGCGCGCTCGACCGAGCTGAAGACGAGCTGCATCACCGCATCGGCGATCTCGCACGAGCTGATGATCGAGCGCAGCGTCAGGACGCGCGGGTCCTTCGCGCCGTAGCGCTGCTGCACGTAGGAGAGCGTGCTCTGCGCCGCCTGCTTGAAGCGCCCGAGCACGACTTGTTCGCGACGGCGGAAGACGGTCGCGACGATCGAGAGCGTGTTGCCCTCGGGCGCGTGCACGTGCGCGCGGCGCTGCGGGTCGAAGCTGGTCGCGATGGCGCCCCACTGCGAGAGCTCGTTGAGCGTCTCGCTCGCCGCTCCCTGCGAGAGCTCGAGCGCGCTGCAGATCTCGCGCATCGTCAGCGGCTGGCCGGCGAGTACCAAGAGGCCCCAGACGCGGCCATGCACGCGCTTGAAACCGAAGGTCTTGAAGAACAGCTCGAAGGTCTGGAGCTCGGAATAGAGCGGCGCATCGAGGCCGGAGAATTCCGGCACGGGCTGGGGGACGGTCTTGGAGGACATCGGGCGGGCGCGCGGGCTCGTGGAGTTCAGATTTTTCTGAACTGGGCGAGGAGCATGACGGCCGGGGCGCCCCCGTTCAAGGGCCGGCACCAAGGTTCAGGCGAGGCCCAGCATCAGGCAGTGCAGCCCGCTGCCGATGCCCAGGAGCCCCGTGCGCTGGCTGGGCCCGATGAAGCCCTTTTCCCGGGCCAGGGAGTAGGAGAGCGGCAGCGAGACCGAGCCGATGTTGCCCAGCGTCTCGACGGTCGGAAAATCGCGGCCGGGGTCGAGTTCGAGCGTCTCGAACAGGCGCCGGCGGTGCGCCGCGCCGACCTGGTGCGTGACGATGCGCTCGAGCTCTTCCTTGCGCCAGCCGAGCTCCTCGAGGAACAGCGGGAAGGTGCGCGCGGCGAGCGCGTTGCCGGCCTCGAGCAGCGCCTCGGCGTCCGTTTCCATCAGCGGCCCGGCGGCGCCCTCGGCGCGGTCGCCCTGGCACAGCACGTGGTGCTCGGTCGCGGCGCGCGCCACGCCGCCGACGAGGCGCGTCGGGCTCGCGGCGACGCGCTCGTGCGCGAGCAGCAGCGCCGCGCCGCCGGCGCCGATCGTGAGCGAGGCGTAGGCGCGCTTCAGCTCGTTGCGGCCCGCGCGCGGGTCCTCGAGCAGCGCGCGCAGCGTCTCCTCGACGAGCGGCCCGCCGTCCTCGCCCGAGACGACGAGGCCGGCTTCGATCTCCTCGCGCTCGATCATCGATCCGACCAGGCACAGCGCGTTGGCGAAACCCAGGCAGGCGTTCGAGAGGTCGAAGACCGTGCACGCGGGGGAGAGCTTCAGCCGCTCGTGCACGACCGAGGCCGTCGCGGGCTCGAGGAAGTCGCGGCACACGCCCGCGTGCACCAGCGCACCGACGCGCTCGCGCGGGATCCTCGTGCGAGAGAGCGCCAGCTCGCCCGCCGCGCGCGGCGATGGCGCTCGGGCGCGTGCCGCGCGGGTAGACGCGCCGCTCGCGGATGCCGCTCATCAGCTCGAGCCGCCCGGCGTTGAGCTTCAGGCGCTCGTACAGCGGCGCGAGGCGCTGCTCGAGCTCGGCCGAGGAGAGCCGCTCTTCGGGCAGGTGGTGCGCGAAGCTCTCGAGACGGACCTTTTCGAAGCGCATGGGGGGCGCAAAGGATAGGGGATGCCGCGGATTCCCGCCCCTCCCCGATGCGCATTGACGGAAGTGTCGATCCGGGGACAATTCTGCTCCCCATCCCATGAGCGCCCCCCCGCCCACGATCCTGCACGTGGACATGGACGCCTTCTATGCGTCCGTCGAGATCCGCGACAACCCGTCGCTTTCCGGTCTGCCGGTCTGCGTGGGCGGGCCCTCGGAACAGCGCGGCGTGATCGCCGCGGCGAGCTACCGGGCGCGCGAGTTCGGCGTGCACTCGGCCATGCCGACCGCCGAGGCGCGGCGCCTGTGCCCCGACCTCGTGCTCCTGCCGCCCGACTTCGAGCGCTACACGCAGGTCTCGCGCGAGGTGATGGCGATCTTCCGCTCCTACACGCCGCTGGTCGAGCCGCTCTCGCTCGACGAAGCATTCCTCGACGTCGCCGGCTGCGAGCGGCTCTTCGGCAGCGCGGTCGAGATCGGCCGCAGGATCAAGCTCGAGATCCTGCGCGACACGGGACTCGTCGCCTCGGTCGGCGTCGCGCCCTCGAAGTTCCTGGCGAAGCTCGCCAGCGACCTCTCCAAGCCCGACGGCTTCAAGGTGATCGAGGCGCACGAGGTGCGCGCGGTGCTCGACCCGCTGCCCGTTTCGAAGATCTACGGCGTCGGCCCGCGCACCGCGCAGCGCCTCGAGGCCCTGGGCGTCAAGACCGTGGCCGATCTCGCGCGCCGCAGCCGCGACGAGGTCGCGCGCGAATTCGGCGCGACCGGCGTCTGGATCCACGACCTCGCGCAGGGCATCGACACGCGCCGCGTCACGCCGCGCCGCGAGGAGAAGTCGCACGGCATGGAGCGCACGTTTCAGGAGGACGTGGGGGATCGGGAGGAGCTGCGCAAGTTCCTGCTCGAGTTCTGCGAGGAGGTCGCGTTCGGGCTGCGGGACATGGGCTTGCGCGGGCGGACGGTGACGCTCAAGGCGCGCTACGCGAACTTCACCACGCTCACGCGCACGAAGACGCTCGAGCACGCGACGAATCTCGGCCCGCGGATCTACAGCGTCGCGCGCGATCTGCTCGAGCGCATCCCGCCCGGCCCGCTGCGCCTCGTCGGCGTGCAGGTCTCGCAGCTCTCGGATGTGCGTCTGCCGGTGCAGGAGAAGCTCTTCGGCGAGACCGAACTGACCGACAAGGGCCCCGCGCCGCGCGCGCTCGACACGCGTCACCGCATGGAGAAGGTCACCGAGGGCCTCGACAAGCTGCGCCGCAAGTACGCGCAGCGCGTGGTGATACCTGCCGCGCTGCTCGGCCGCGAGAAGCTCGGCGGTCGCGACGGCTCGAATGGCAAGCTGAAGGTCTGAGCGGCGAGTAGCGCTCACGGACGCGGGAAGTCCGCGTACACTTCAACCGTGAAGCTCGCGCTCGGAGTCCTGGTCCTGCTCTTCGCGCTCGCCGCCGCTTGGCTCGGCGCCGGCGGCTCACGGGCCGCACACGGACTCGCGGCTCCCGAATCTGTCGAGCAGCAGCCGCAGCTGGAACTCGCGGTCGTGCCGGCGGCCGCGAACCCGCGAGTGCCGGACGCGGGAGCCGCCCTGCTCCCCGGACCCGGACCGACCGACGTGCTGCCTGCGGAGCGCGCCACGTGCGTCGAAGCGCTGACGCTGGCGGGTCTCGTGCTCGACGAGGGCGCCCAGGATGCCGACTTCGAACGCGCCTTCTCGGCGCTGCCGCGCGACGAGCGCGTGCTCGCGCGCCACCGCATCCGCAAACTCTTCGCCGCCGGCCAGGAGGACCCGCAGTCCATCCGCGCGCTCGTCCCGGACGCGGCGGAGATCGGGCTCCTGGCGCGCGAGCTGCACTGGCTCTCGGCAAACCTCGACGCCGAGCCGGCCGACCCGCTGGCCGTGCTGCGCGTGGCGCGCCTGAACGGCTCCGCGGATCCCGGCTCGTTCGCGCGCCAGTACGCCGGCGCCTGCGACGAGGAACTCGCGCGCGAATACGATGCGCTCCAGCGCGCGCTGGCGCTCGAGAGCGAGCGCGGGCTCGACGAGCGCATCGCGGCCGGGCAGTACCGCGTCCGGCAGCAGTCGGGCGAGTACTGATGGGCGGCCAGCGACTCCGTGCGGGTCGCATCCATCGGCGAGGGACTGATCGAGATCTGGGACGCGGAGCTGCCGCGCGAGCAGTACCCGCTCTTCCACGAGCTGCGCGCGCGGGCGAACTGGATCCGCGAGCACCTGCTCGCGGCGCGCATCCCGGTCAGCGATCCTGCGGCCCCGCCGGCGCCCTGATCCGCTTGGATGCGTGCTGCATCCAGCGTGTAGGATCTACGCCCGCGACCCATGTCCGCCCCCCCCTCCGGATCCGCACGCGGCCCGCTGTTCGCCGCGATCTTCCTCAGCGGGCTGGCCGGCCTGATGCACGAGATCGTGTGGGCCAAGCTGCTGGTCTCGCTGATCGGGTCGACAGCGCACGCGCAGGTGGTCGTGCTGACGGTCTTCATGGGCGGGCTGGCCCTGGGCTCGTACTTCTTCGGGCGCCGCTCCGACCGCCGCGAGAGGCCGCTCGCGACGTACGCGCGCCTCGAGTTCCTGATCGCGGCCTACGGGCTCGCGCTGCCGTTCCTGCTGCGCGCGACCGGAGCCGGATACGAGGCGCTGGCGTCGCGCTACTTCGAGCACGGTGGCCCGTTGTTCGCCCTGCGCTTCCTGCTCGCGCTGTGTTCGATCCTGCTGCCCGCGGTGTGGATGGGCGGCACGCTGCCGATCGTGGCGCGCTTCCTCGTGGACCGGGTCGAGTCGACGCGCGGCGCGGTGGCGAGCCTGTACGCGCTCAACAACCTGGGTGCGGTGCTCGGGGCCTGCGCGGCAGGGTTCTGGACGCTGGAGGAGTTCGGGATCTATCCGTCCTTGTGCATCGCCTCGGCGATCAACGTCGGCGCGGGATGGATTGCGTTGCGCGCAGAGGTGCGCGGATCCGGCAGCGACGAGACTGCAATCGGGACGGTCGAGCCGCTCACGGCTCCGGAGGAGCGCTACTCCCGGCTCCAGTACGCGGCCACGCTGGCGGCGCTCTGCGCCAGCGGCGTCGCCGCGATGGGCTACGAGGTGCTGTTCACGCGCGTGATCGCCCTGGCCTTCGGCTCGTCGACGCACTCGTTCAGCGTGATGGTGATGTCCTTCGTCACCGGCATCGGGATCGGGAGCGCCATCGTCTCGCGCATGCGCGTCCGCAGTCCGCTGTGGCTCTTCGGCGTGAGCCAGCTGGCGGCCACGGCGAGCCTGCTGGCGATGACGCCGCTGATCTCGCGCCTGCCCTACTGGATCGGGCTCCTGCGCATCGAGGTCGGCACGGAGGGGGCCGCGTTCACCCTGTACCAGGCGGGGAAGGCCGGACTGATCCTGCTCTTCCTGCTGGTGCCGACCGTGTGCATCGGCTTCGGCTTTCCGCTGGTCTCGCAGATCCAGGCGCGCAGTCCGGGTCGCATCGGCAGCGCGGTCGGCTCGACCTACGCCTGGAACACGATTGGCAACGTGCTGGGCGTGCTGCTCACCGGCCTGTGGCTGATGCCGACGCTGGGCGTGGCGGGCTCGTTCCACGTGCACGTGGCATTGAACCTGGCGGCCGGGATGATCGTGCTGGCGGTCTCCGGGGAGATCCCGCTGCTGCGACGCGGGGCATTCACGGCCGCCGCAGCGGGCGTGTGCGGAGTGTACGCGCTGTTCGGCACGGGCTGGGTGGATCCGATCAACCGCGCCTGCGACCACCTGCGCATGGTCTCCGGGCCCGAGCCGGAAACCTCGGCGCTGCTGCGCGCGCGCCATCCCTCCTCGAGCTTCGAGGCCTGGAAGAAGCGCTACGTCAAGCGCCCCGAGGACTTCAAGCGCTACTCCTTCCGCGAGGACGCGAATGCCACGGTGATGGCCTTCGGCGGCGAGGAGGGCGTGGTGCTGTCCGTGAACACCAAGCCCGACGCCTCGAGCCTGCCCGATGTGCGCGGCAGCGACGTCAGCACGCAGATGCTGCTGGCGCACCTGCCGCTCCTGTTCGCGCGCGAGAGCCGCGCGCTGCTGGTCATCGGCTACGGTTCGGGCATCACGGCCGGCTCGGCCATGCTGCACGGGGCGGAGCGCGGCGACGTGGTCGAGATCTCGCGCGGCGTTCTCGACGCGGACGCGCTGTTCGCCAAGGACAACCACGCGGTCCTGTCCGACCCGCGCGTGCACGTCTGGCTGGAGGACGGGCGCACATTTCTGCGCACCACGCCGCAGCGCTACGACGCGATCATCTCCGAGCCGTCGAACCCCTGGATCGCCGGCATCGGCGGGCTGTTCACGCGCGAGTGCTTCGAGGAGGCCCGTGCGCGTCTCGCGCCCGGCGGCGTCCTGTGCGTCTGGTTCCACGAATACGAGCAGAGCGACGAGTCGATCCAGCTCGTGATGCGCACGCTGGCCTCGGTCTTCCCGCATGCCGTGCTGTTCGAGGTGCTGCGCGACGGCGACGTGATCGCGCTGGCCTCCGAGACTTCGCTCGAGCCTGATTTCGCGCGCCTGGAGGAGCGCTTCGGCCGTCCGGAATTGCGCCGCGACCTCGCGCGCATGCGCGTCTTCAACCTGGCCAGCCTGCTGCTGTTCCACGCCGTCCCCGAGCAGGCCTTTGCCGCGCTCGCGGGCGAGGGGCCGATCAACACCGACGGCCACCAGCGCCTGGAGTACATGGCGGCCAAGGCGCACTTCGGCCACCGCAATTCGACCCTGGTGTGGCAGAACCACTGCCTCATGCGCAGCTCCGGGACTGCCGGCGAAGGAATGCTCGACCAGTACGCACGCTGGCGCGAACAGCAAGGCGACCCGCTCTCGCGCGAGGAGCTCGCGGCCGTCCAGCGCCGCGTCCTGGCCAGCGCGGATCCGGAAGATGCCAAGCCCTTGCTCGATGCCCTGGCCAGGCGCGTCGAGCACGCGCGGCCGCGCACCTCGCCGCCGACGTTGCCGGCACGCGGCGCGGAGCCGGAGTTCTCCACGCTGAGCCACATGGAAGCCAACGACCGCGGCGTCGAGTGCCTGGCGGTCGAGGATCTCGACGGGGCGCTGCGCTACTGGCGCCAGGCCGTCGCCCTGGATCCCAAGTCTGCTTACGGCCTCGCCAACCTGGCCATCGGCTTGCAGCGCACGAAGCAGGCTGCGGAAGCGCTGCGCACGATCGAGGGGGCCATCGCGGCCTCGCCGCGCAGTGCGTTCCTGTATCCGCTGGCGGCGCAGATCCTCAAGGAGTCCGGCGATGCGAACCGGGCCCGGGCGCTGCTCGAGAAGGGGCGCGAGATCGATCCGGAGAACACCGAGATCCTGAGCCAGCTGGGCCTGAGCCTGTACGAGGGGAAGCAGGTTCCGCGCGCGATCCAGTGCTTCGAGCTCGCGCTCGCGCTGGAGCCGGACAACTGGCGCTTCGCCGTCGTGCTGGCGCAGATCCTGAACACCGTGCCCGGCGGCCAGATGCGGGCGCAGCTGATGCTCGACGAGGCGTTGAGGTTCCACCCCGACGAGCCCGAGCTGCAGCAGGCGCGCCAGGCACTGGGCGGCCGCTGAAGCGCGTCAGTGCGCCTCGAGCCAGTTCCTGCCCGAGCCGAAGTCGACCTTGAGCGGGACCTTCAGCGGCACGGCGTGCTCCATGCACGCGCGCACGAGTTCGCGCGTCTCGTCGAGTTCGTTCACGGGCACTTCGAGCAGCAGTTCGTCGTGCACCTGCAGCAGGAGCTGGCCCGCGAGCTTCGTCTTCGCGATGCGCTGCTCGAGCTCGATCATCGCCTTCTTGATGATGTCGGCGGCCGAGCCCTGCACGGGCGTGTTGACGGCGGCGTTTTCGGCGAAGACACGCGAGCGCGCGTCCTCGGAGTTGATCTCCGGGAAGCGCCGGCGCCGGCCGAGGATGGTTTCTACGTAGCCCTCCTTGCGCGCGTGCGCGAGCGTCGCGTCGATCCACTCGCGCACCTTGGGGAAGGTCGCGAAGTACTTCTCGATGAACTGGCGCGCCTCGACGACGGACAGGCCCGTGTCGCGCCCCAGGCGCGCCGGGCCCATGCCGTAGAGCAGGCCGAAGTTGATCGCCTTGGCGCGCGTGCGCATCTCGCGCGTGACGAGCTCGGGCATGACGTTGAAGATCTTCGCGGCGGTCGAGGCGTGGATGTCCTCGCCGCGCGCGAAGGCCTGGACCAGCGAGGGATCCCCGGAGAGGTGCGCCATCACGCGCAGCTCGACCTGGCTGTAGTCGGCCGAGAGCAGCAGCCACTCGCCGTGCGCGTCGGGTGCGCGCGGGACGAAGGCCTTGCGCAGCGCGCGGCCGCGCTCGGAGCGGATCGGGATGTTCTGCAGGTTCGGGTCGCTGGAAGCGAGCCGGCCGGTGGCGGCGATGACCTGGCTGAAGGAGCAGTGGATGCGGCCCGTCTTCGGGTTGACGTATTCGGGCAGCGCATCGACGTAGGTGCCCTTCAGCTTCTGGATCTCGCGGTACTCGAGCACGTGCTTGACGATCGGCAGCTCGCCGTAGTGCTGCTC
Source organism: uncultured Planctomycetota bacterium (assembly GCA_963829015.1). Taxonomy (GTDB): domain Bacteria; phylum Planctomycetota; class UBA1135; order UBA1135; genus JADJLZ01. The sequence continues at coordinate 822,999 of CAWHGR010000007.1, forward strand.
GAGCGTCGCGGCGTCGGTGGCCCAGCCGGTCTGCGTCTTCTTCGGGCGCTTGACGCCGGCGGCGTCCTGGATCTTGAGCTTGCTCGAAGAGGATCTCGCCCAGGACCTTGGTGCTGTTGACGTTGAACTCCTGGCCGGCGAGCTCGTGGATGGCCTTCTGCTCGCTGGCGAGCTCGGTTTCGAACTGGGCCGACGCCTGGCTCAGCATCTCGAGGTCGACGCGGATGCCGCGCTCCTCCATGGCGGTCAGGACCGGCACGAGCGGCATCTCGAGCTCGCGGAAGAGCTGCTCGCTGCCGGACTCGACCAGCTCGGGGCCGAGCACCTCGTGCAGGCGCCAGGTGACGTCGGCGTCCTCGCAGGCGTACTCGGCGACCTTCTCGACCGGCACCTCGGCCATCGTGATCTGCTTCTGGCCCGTGCCGATCAGCGCGCTGGTCGGGATCTTGGTCAGGTCGAAGTAGACCAGCGCCAGCTCGTCGAGGTTGTGGCGGCGCGTCGCGCCGGCGATGCAGTAGCTCGCGACCATCGAGTCGAAGTGCGGCGGCGGCAGGCGCAGGCCGGCGGCGATCAGCACGAGCCAGTCGTACTTCGTGTTCTGGCCGCAGCGCTGGTACTTGGGGCTCGTGAGCAGGAGCCGCAGCGCGTCGAGGATCGCTTTCGGCCCGCCGGGGAGCACGGGCGGCGCGGCGTTGAAAGGGACGTACCAGGCGTGGTGCGCCTCGCACGAGAAGGAGAGGCCGACGATCGTCGCCTCGAGCGGAAAGAGGCTGGTCGTCTCGCTGTCGAGCGCGAACGTGCCGGCCTTCATCAGCGTGCCGATCATCTCGGCCAGGTCCTTGCCGTCCTTGACCGTGCGGTACTCGCGGTGCTCCTCCTTGGGTGCCGTCTGCGTCACCTTCTTGAGCAGGCTCTGGAAGCCGAGCTCGCGCAACAGCGTGACCAGCGCGTGCATCTCGGGCTCCGGTGCGCGCAGCGCGTCGAGGCCCGGGTCGAGCTGCACGTCGTCGCGAATCGTGACCAGGTCGAGCGAGAGCAGCAGCAGCTCGCGGTCGCGCGCGATGTGCTCCTTCGCCTTGCCCTTGACCTTGTCCAGGTTCTGGAGCAGGTTCGGGACGGAGCCGAACTCCTCGATCAGCTTGATCGCGCCCTTCTCGCCGATGCCGGTGACGCCCGGGACGTTGTCCGAGGAGTCGCCCATGATCGCCAGCACGTCGATCACGTGCTCGGGCGTCGTGCCGAACTTCTCCTTCACGGCCGCGAAGCTCTCGAGCACGAGCTCCTCGTTCGGCTTGAAGACGTTGTAGAGCTGCACGCGCTCGTCGACGAGCTGCATCATGTCCTTGTCGCCCGAGACGATCAGCACCTCCCAGCCCTTCTTCGAGGCCGCGCGCGAAAGCGTCCCGATCACGTCGTCGGCCTCGTAGCCGGGCACCTCGAAGATCGGGATGCCGTGCGCGCGCACGATCCGGCGCAGCCACTCCTGCTGCACGACGAGGTCCTCGGGCATCTTCTGGCGCGTGGCCTTGTACTCGGCGTACTTGGCGTGGCGGAAGGTGTCGCCGGGAGGGTCGAAGGCGACCGCGACGAGCTCGGGCTCTTCCTGCTCGAGGATGCGCCGCAGCGTCATCGTGAAGCCGTAGGTCGCGCCGACCGGCCTCCCCTCCGGAGTCGAGAGCCCCGAGCGCTGCATCGCGAAGTGCGCGCGGTAGGCGAGCGCGGTCCCGTCGAGGAGGAAGAGGCGCGGCATGCGGCGCAGAGGATACGCGGACACGTGAGCGATCCAAAGGTGCACGCCGGGTGGTTCGACGCGGCTGGCTAGCGACGCGCGGGTGAACATTTCAGCCCGCCTGAGCTTTTCACCCTCCGCCCTTGGCGTTCAGGGCGCCTGCACGCCGAAGGCGGAGAGGGTGAAAACTCAGCGGGCTGAAATGTTCACCCGCGCTCGCCACAATGCCGCGCCCCATGCCCAGACGCTTGCGACGCTGAACGTGAATGGCATCCGCTCGGCCGACCGGCGCGGCTTCCGGCGCTGGTTGAAGCGCGCGCGGCCGGACTACCTCTGCCTGCAGGAGCTGCGCGCGAATACCGACGACGTGGAGGACGAGCTGCGCTCGCCGGCGGGCTGGAACACGCGCTGGCTCCCCGCCGCGAAGAAGGGCTACTCGGGCGTCGGCCTCTACACGCGTGGCGCGCCCGAGCGCTACGAGGAGGGCCACGGCTTCGACCACTGCGCCGACGAGGGCCGCATGCTGCGTGCCGACTTCCGCGACCTCTCGGTGGTCAGCCTGTACGTGCCCTCGGGCAGCTCCTCGGACGAGCGTCTGCGCATCAAGCTGCGCTTCATGGGCCTTCTCCTGCCGCGCATGGGCGAGCTGCTCGAGGAGCGCCGGCCGATCGCCGTGTGCGGCGACTTCAACGTCGCGCACACCGAGCTCGACCTGGCGAACCCGCGCAGCAACGCGCAGAACTCGGGCTTCCTGCCCGAGGAGCGCGCCTGGTTCTCGAAGCTGCTCGAACAGGGCTGGGTGGACGTCGTGCGCAAGCTGCACCCGGGCGAGAAGAACCTCTACTCCTGGTGGTCGAACCGCGGCCAGGCGCGCAAGAAGGACGTCGGCTGGCGCCTGGACTACGTGCTCTGCTCGCCCGAGCTCGCGCCGCGAGTGACCAGGGCCTGGATCGAGAAGAAGGCCGGCCTGAGCGACCACGCTCCGGTGTGCGTGGAGATCGAGGACGTGTGATCGGGCCGCTGCTGCTGGCGTTCCAGGACGCCGACGCAGGCCGGTCGTCCGTGCGCGCCGTGCACGTCGCGCCGCCGCCGCGGATCGACGGCCGGCTGGACGAGGAGTGCTGGCAGGCGGCGCCGCAGATCGGCGCGCTGACGCAGGTCGAGCCGCACGAGGGCGCGCCGCCGAGCGAGCGCACCGAGGTGCGCCTGCTCTTCGACGAGGCGCACCTCTACATCGGCGTGCGCTGCTTCGACCGCGAGCCGTCGCGGATCATCGCCACGCAGATGGCGCGCGACGCCGTGCTCGACTACGACGACCGGCTCGAGATCGTGATCGACAGCTTCCGCGACCGGCGCAACGCCTACTTCTTCCAGATCAACCCGGCCGGCGACAAGGGCGACGCGCTGATCTCGAACAATGGCCAGGACTTCAACAAGCCCTGGGACGGGATCTGGGAGGGCGCCGCGACGATCGACGCCGAGGGCTGGTCGGCGGAACTCGCGATCCCGTTCCAGACGCTGGCCTTCGACCGCTCGAGCGAGAGCTGGGGCTTCAACCTCAACCGCTGGATCAAGCGCCGCAACGAGGTCGACCGCTGGTCGAGCCCGCGCAACGACACGCCGGTCTTCCTGATCTCGAAGGCCGGCGATCTCTCGGGCCTCGTCGGGCTGCACCAGGGCCTCGGCCTCGACGTGGTGCCCTTCTTCCACGGCGACTGGGTGAACGACCGCACGGCCGGCACGGACGAGACCAGCGGCAAGCCGGGGCTCGACGCCTTCTACCGCATCACGCCCAGCCTGCAGGCGGTGCTGACGATCAACACCGACTTCGCCGAGACCGAGGTCGACGCGCGCCAGCTCAACCTGACGCGCTTCCCGCTCTTCTTCCCCGAGAAGCGCTCGTTCTTCCTGCAGGACGCGGGCATCTTCCAGTTCGCCGACCTGGGCCACGACCTGATCCCGTTCTTCAGCCGCCGCGTGGGGCTCGACGCTGCCGGGGAGGAAGTCCCGATCCTCTACGGCGGCAAGATCACCGGCCGGCACGAGGGCTGGAACATCGGCTCGCTCTACGTGCGCACCGACGCGACCGAGAGCGTCTCCGAGCGCGACCTCGCCGTGGCGCGCATCTCGCACAACCTGGGCGAGGCCTCGACGCTGGGCGGCATCTTCACCAGCGGCGATCCGACCGGCCCGAGTTCGAGCCAGACCTACGGCGTGGACTGGAACTACCGCACGAGCGGCTTCCTCGGCGACAAGAACCTGACCTCGAGCGTCTGGCTGCTGCAGACGCAGACGCGCGGCGCGCTGGGCGACGACCTTGCCTACGGTGCATCGATCGGCGCGCCGAACGACCTCTGGACCTGGAAGCTCGCCGCGCGCGAGGTGCAGTCGAACTTCGATCCCGCGCTGGGCTTCGTGCCGCGCACCGGCGTGCGCACCTACGACGCGACGCTGGAGTACGAGCCGCGCCCCGGCGGAGACGTGCGGCAGCTGCACTACGAGGCCATCGGCCAGGTCGTCACCGGCGTCGACGACCGGCTGCAGTCGGCGCTGCTCACGCTGCAGCCGCTCGGTCTGGAGTGGGATTCCGGCGACGAGCTGCGTCTGCAGGTGATCCCGCAGCGCGAGGTCCTCGACTCCGGATTCCAGATCTCCGACGGGGTCTTCGTGCCGGTGGGCGACTACACCTGGACTCGCGCGCGGGTCGAGTTCGAATCCGCGCTCAAGCGCCCGGTCTCGTGCAACCTGGCGCTCGAGGGCGGCTCGTTCTACGACGGCCACCGCGAGGACGCCGAGGCCGAGCTCTCCTGGCGGCCGAGCCGCTTCTTCAACGGCGCGCTGGCCTACACGCAGAACCACGTCGTGCTCGACGAGGGCGCCTTCACCGATCACCTCGGCAGCGTGCACGCCAACTGGACGCCCTCGCCCGAGGTCGAGTGGCGCAACTTCCTGCAGTTCGACAACGTCAGCGACTCGCTGGGCATCAACAGCCGCGTGCGCTGGATCCTGCAGCCCGGCTCGGACCTCTACCTGGTCTGGAACCAGACGCAGGCGCGCGTCGCGGGCTCGTTCATCCCGCTGCAGCAGGAGGCGGCCTTCAAGATCGGCTACACGCTGCGCTTCTGATGCCTCGGTCGACCTGCGCCAGCACGTCGCGGTACAGCAGGTCGTAGCTCGCGACCATCTGCTCCGCGAGGAATCCCTGCGTCACGCGCGTCCTGCCGCCGCGGGCGAGGCGATCGCGCAGCTCGGGCTGCTCGACCAACTCCTCGATCGCCGCGGCGAGCTGCTCCGGGTCCTCGGGCGGGACGAGCAGTCCGGACTCGTGGTCCACCACGGCCTCCATGATCCCGCCGACCGCGCTGGCGATGACCGCGCGGCCGGAGGCCAAGGCCTCGAGGACCGCGACGCCCATCCCTTCACGGCGCGAGGGCAGGACGAGCGCATCGCAGGCCCCGAGCAGCGCGGCTGCATCCTCGCGCCAGCCGAGGAAGCGAACGCGCAGCAGGCCTCGTTCGCGCGCCAGGCCCTCGAGCGCCGCGTGCTCCGGGCCTTCGCCCGCGATCCAGGCGACCGGCCGGATCCCGCGGGCCTGCAGCAGGGAAAGCGCATCGAGCAGCACGTCGACACCCTTGCGGTGCACCAGCGCGGCGAGCACGAGCAGCACGAAGTCGCCGGATCCGGCGCCGAGGGCCTGGCGCAGGGACGCGGGCGCGCCCGGCAGGCGAAACGGAGCCGGATCCACGCCGTCGGGAATGCGCAGGATGCGCGCAGGGTGGACGCCGCCGTAGATCAGCAGGTCCCGCACGGCGCCGGAGATCGCGACGACGCGCGTGACGAGCTTCGTGTACGTCCAGTAGGTGCGCGCGCCACGCTTGACGTCGCGGTCCATCCGGCGCGTGCAAATGGCCGGGATGTGCGCCCAGCGCGCCGCGTGGCCCCCGAGCCAGGTTGCGCGACCGGTATGCAGGTGGACGATGTCCGGCCGCAGGCGCAGGATCGCGCGGCGCAGTTCGAGTACCGACGGCAGATCGAGGTCGTTGCGCAGGCGCACGCCCAGGCTCTCGATTCCGAGGCGCTGCGCCTCGAGCATGGCACCGCTTCCAGGTGGGGCGGCCAGCATGACGCGTTGACCGCGGGCGCGCAGCCCCTCGAGCAGCTGGAAGACCTGCGCCTCGCCGCCGGAGAAGCCTGACTCCGCGTCCACATGCAGACTGAAGAGCGGCCCTTCGGGCCGCGAACGCGTGGCGTGTCTCCATCGATCGGACGAGGCAGGGGAGTCGAATCGGCGCATGAGAGCCTTGCCGCGAGAGGAGAATGGGCGCAACGGGAGCAAGTTGCGCATGCCCTGCCAGGCGTTCCGACCATACTGCGGCGCGGGCGCTTGCGAGAGCGGATTCACCTCTGAAGTCTTCTTCAGTCGCGCACAGCGAATGCGGTTCGTACGCACGAGTGCGAGCCGTTCTCTGAAGAGTTCTTCAGGATCGCTCGCACTGCGCGGGTGCCGTCCGCTTGAGGCCAGCTTACGATCCCGCGAGTGAACTCCGCCGACGTGAACCAGCCACGGAAGCCCCAAGGATGTCCCACATGCTCGAAGCCGTCTCCATCGTCGCCCTGTCCATTGCCCCGTCGTTTGCCGCCGACAAGCCCTCCCTGCCCGTCAAAGAGAAGGAGATCGCGCTCGCGGGCGAGGGCTCCTGGGACTACGTGACCGTGGATGCCGAGGCAGGCCGGATCTACGTCGCGCATTCGACATGCATCGACGTGATCGACTCGAAGAGGAACGAGGTCGTGGGCAAGATCGAGGGCGTCGATGGCGCGCACGGGACTGCGATCGTGCGCGAACTGAAGCGCGGCTTCGCGACCTCCGGAAAGAACGACAAGCTCGTCGTGTTCGACCTGGAAACGCTCAAGCCGACCAAGGAGGTCGCGACGGGCAGTGGACCGGACGCGGTGCTCTACGTCTCCTCGGTCGGGGAGGTCTGGACCATGAACCACAAGGGCGGAACCATCACCTGCGTCGACGCGAAATCGCTCGAGGTGACGAAGACCATCGAGGTCGGGGGCGCGCTCGAATTCCCGGCCGAGGACCCTGCCAAGGGCCTCGTGTACGTGAACGTGGAGGACAAGAGCCTGCTCGCGGTCGTCGACGCGAAGAAGCACGAGGTCGTGCAGAAGTATCCCGTCGCACCGGGCGAGGAGCCCGCCGGGCTGGCCATCGACCGGAAGAACGGCCTGCTCTTCCTCGGCTGCGGAAACAAGAAGCTGGTCGTCATGGAAGGGGCCACGGGAAAGGTCGTGACCTCGCTCGACATCGGCGAGCACTGCGATGGCGTCGCATTCGACGCCGAGCTCGGGACCATCATTGCCTCGTGCAGGGGCGCCTCGAGCGCCATCCACGAGACGGACGCGAAGACATTCGAATCCCTCGGGTCCCTCGACGCGGGCAAGACCTGCGCTCTGGACCCGAAGACGCACAGGATCTACATCAGCGCGGGCACGCGCGGCACGAAGGACAGCGTCAAGCTGCTGGTCTTCGCGCCGGGCAAGTGACGACTTCGGGACGGGCGTCGAGCTAGCCCTTCTCCTTGCCCTCGCCCTGCTCGCCTTCCTCTCCCTCCTCCTCGTCCATCTCCGAGACCTTCTTCACGCTCCCGTCGGCCGCGGAGACCTGTGCGCGCATCGGTTCCTTGCCGCCGGAGAGCGTGACCTCGTAGACCAGCGCACCGCCCTCGTTCTCGAGCTTGATCTCGGATGCCCAGGTGCCGGGTACCTTCTTCAGCGCGGCCTCGATCGCCTGCGCGGCGCCGGTCGCGGCGCCCGGGGCCTGCAGGATGGCCTTCGCCTTCGAGCCGAGCTTCTCGTCCTCTGCGTTGACGACCTTGCCGTTCGTGGCGTCGACGTTGATCTCGCGCGCGGCGTCGCCCTTGGCGAAGAGCACGCTGCAGATCACCTTGCCGCCCTCGTTCTCGATCTCGGCCGCCAGGAACTTCAGGCCCGGCTCGCTCTTCTGCGCGGCTGCGATTCCGGCCGCGAGAGACGTCGCCGGCTGCTTCGTGACGGGGACCTCGCGCGCCTCCTGGCTGTCGTGACCGTTGCCCTTGCAGGCAGAGAGGGAGAGCAGCAGTGCGGCGGCGAGACAAGAGCAGGATAGGGGAATGCACTTCATGGTTGGTTCGATTCCTTCAGGGCGTTGTCTTGCGCGGCGGCGCGTTCCTCGACACGAGTATCCACCACCGCGCTGTTCGCAAGGACGATGCGGAAGCACGAGCCGACGCCGAGCGCACTTGCGAGCTCGATCCGGCCGCGGCAGGTCTCGACAGCGCGCCGCGCGATCGCCAGCCCCAGACCTGCGCCCTGAGCCGCCGCTGCGCCGGGGATGCGCTCGAAGCGCTCGAAGATGCGCTGCTGGTCCGCGGGCGCGATGCCCGGGCCGTCGTCGACGATCTCGACGGCCGATTCCTGCTCGGAGAGCCGCCGGGTGCGCACGCGCACGTGCCCGCCCCGCGGCGTGTAGCGGATCGCGTTGTCGAGGACGTTGTACAGCGCCTGGCGCAAGAGCAGCGGATGTGCGCGGGCCTGCAGATCGTCGACGAGCTCGCAGGCGAGCTCCTGTCCGCGTTCCTCGGCCAGCACGCCGCAGGCGCCAACCACCTCGCGCGCGACGGCCGAGAGGTCGACTGGCGTCGAGCGCTGGTCCGGCTCCGCGCCCTCCGCGCGCGCCAGGGACAAGAGCTGCTCGACGAGATTGGTCGATCGATCGACCTCCTCGAGGATGCTCGAGAGCGCCTCTTCCGCCCGGGCATCGACGCCGCGCCGCAGGGCCTGCTCGCCCACGAGGCGCATCGCGGTCAGCGGCGTGCGCAACTCGTGCGACACGTTGGAGCTGAAACGCCGCTGTTCCTCGATCGCCGTCTGCAGTCGCTCGAGCACGGCGTTGAAGGCCAGCGCCAGGCGATCGAATTCGTCGCGCGCTTCGCCGACCGGAAGGCGCGCCTTGGCGTCCTTCAATCCCACGTGCTCGGCCGCGCGCGCCAGCGCCCCGACAGGACCGAGCGCGCGTCCCGCGAGCCAATGGCCGAGGAACAGCGCGCCGACGAGCGCCACGGCCGTGCCACCGAGCAGCACGGCGAGCAGGATCGAGAGCGAGCGCCGCAACTCGGAGGTGTCGCAGGCGACGAAGGCCTGGATCTCCTGGCCCCCGGATTCGAAGCGCAACGACGCGATCTGCAGCGAGTCCACGCCCGCCGTGGGGGCATCCCGAGGGAGTCCGAGAGCCTTCCAGTCCGACGAGGCGTAGAGCGGCGCCCCGTCCGCGCCGAGCAACAGGAAGGCCGCGTAGCCGGGTTCCTCCATTTCCTCCGGGGACGAGGTTCCCTCCTGCTGCACGTAGCGCTCCAGGCGCCCGAGCTCGGCTTGCGCCTGCAGCGCGAGCTCGTGCTGCAGGCGCGCGCGCACGAGCAGGAACACGCTGGCGCCGAACACGAGCAGCAGCAGTCCCAGGCCGGCGACGTAGAGCGTCGAGAGCCGCAGGCGGATGCTCGAGCGCCAGCGGTTCACTCCGCGCGCTCCCCGAGCTGGAACCCCAATCCACGCACGGTGCGGATGAGCCGCACGAGGAACGGGTCGTCGAGCTTGCGCCGCAGGCGCGCCATGTGCACGTCGATCACGTTGTCGAGCGGAGTTGCTCGCGGAACCTGGCGCCAGACCACGTCCGCGATCGTCTGGCGCGAAACTGGTCGGCCGGCGTTGCGCAGGAGGAGCTCGAGCAGCTCGAACTCCTTGGCGGTCAGGTTCAGCGGCTGCATGCCACGCGCGGCCCGCCGCGCGCCGAGGTCGAGCTCGACGTCGGCGTGACGCAGCTGCAGCGGGCTCTCGCTGCGCCTGCGCGCTAGCGCACGCAGGCGCGCGAGGAGCTCGGTGAAAGCGAACGGCTTGACGAGGTAGTCGTCGGCCCCGCAGTCCAGGCCCGCGATGCGGTCCTCCAGCGCGTCGCGCGCCGTGAGCGCGAGCACCGGCATCGTAGATCCGGCGGCGCGCAGTTGGCGTAGCACGTCGAGTCCATCGCGGTCCGGCAGGCCGAGGTCGAGGATCAGGACGTCGAAGCCGAAGGAGCGGGCGCGCGCGAAGCCGGCTCGGCCGTTGTCCTCGGCCTGGACCTCGTGCCCCTCGGCAAGTAGGTCCTGCACGAGCGTCTCGCGCACTTTGCGTTCATCCTCGACCAGCAGCAGGCGCATTCTGGCTGGCCATGCTACTTCCGACTGCGCGGGCCATCGCACGCAGCCCCCTGAAGACTTTTTCAGGCGCGCCCACTGCGGAAGACTTCGCCTGCGATCGCTAGCATTCCTACCCATGCCGAAGTCCCTGCGCGCCGTGCTGCAGCTTGCACTCCTGCTGCTGGTCTTCGCGGCCGGCTGGTTGGTGAGGGAGCGCGTAGCCGGCGGCGGCGAGCAGGCCGAGGAAGAGCAGGCTGCGGTCGAACCCGGGCAGATGGCGGTTCCGGTGCGCACCGCGAGCGTCGACTCGGGCGCGCTGCCGCGCACGCTGGCCATTCTCGGAACGCTGCGCGCGAGTCCCGGGGCCGAGCGCGTGCTCAGCACGCGCTGCGGCGGCCGCGTGAGCGCGGTGCACGCTGCCAGCGGCCAGGAGGTGCACGCGGGCGACGCGCTGGTGGAATTCGAACGCGCGCCGCTGGAGGCCGCGAAGGCCGCGGCGGATGCCGAACTGCGATCGGCCGAGCTGGCGCTGGAGTCCTTCGACTCCGAGAATGCGCGCAAGAAGCTCGAGTTCGAGTCGGCCGTGCAGCACTGCGAGGCGGAGTCCAGGCTCGGCGCCACGCGCGTCGAACGCCTCTCCGCCCTGCTCGCGGACGGGCTCGCAGCGCCCAAGGCGCTCGAGGAGGCACGCAACGGGGCCGCGCAGTCCGCGCGCGAGCTCGAACTCGCGCAGCAGGCGCGCGCGAGCTGGACGCAGAAGGGCGCCGAGCTCGAGCGCGCCACGCGCGCGGCGGCGCTCGATGTACGCCGAGCGGCGCAGCGCGAAGCGCAGGCGCTGCTCGATGCGGCGGTGCTGAAGTCACCCGCCGACGGCCAGCTCGGGCGCTTCGAGCTGCGCGAGGGCGACCGGCTCGAGCCGGGCGCGAGCGCCGGCACGCTGCTCGCGCACGCGGGGCGCGAACTCGTCTGCGGAGTGCTCGCATCCGACCTGCCGGCGGTGCGCGCCGGCCTCGAGGCGCACTGGGTGGAGGCCGGGGCGCGCACCCGCAGCGGGCACGTGCTGGCCATCGGCGGGGAGCTCGATCCCGCGACGGGCACGGTCGAGGTGCGCATCGCGCCCGATGCCGGCGCCGCGGAGCTGCCCGGCGAGATCGTGCGCGGCGAGATCGTGCTCGAGAACCTCGCGGACGTGCTGCTGGTGCCGCAGGCGGCGCTGGTGCGCGCCCGGGGGCAGGCGGCCGTCGTGCTCGTGGGCCAGGGCGGGATCGCGCACGTCGTGACGGTCGAGGTGCTCGCGCGGCATGCGCAGCTCGCGGCCGTGCGCGGCGAGCTGCACGCGGGCGACAGCGTGATCGTCGAGGGCGCCTACAACCTGCCGGAAGGCGCGCGCACCGTCGGCATCGTGGAGGCTCCGGCCAGGCCGCCGGTCGAGCCGAGGTGAGGATCGTCGAACACGCCCGGGCGCACGGGCGGGCGCTCTTCGTGCTGCTCGGGCTGCTGCTCGCGGCCGGCGTGCACGCGACCTCGACCTCGGCGCGCAGCGTCTACCCGCAGATCTCCTTCGCGCGCATCGCGGTGATCGCGCAGCGCGGCGAGGCCCCGGTGCGCGGGATGCTCGCGGCCGTCACGCGCCCGATCGAGCAGGCCATCAGCACCGTGCCCGACCTCGTGCGCGTGCGCTCGAAGACCGTGCGCGGCGCCTCCGAGCTGAACCTGGACTTCCGCCAGGGCACGGACATGCGCGAGGCGCTGGCCCTGGTGCGCTCGCGCATCGGCCAGGCCGGCCTGCCCGCGGACGTCACGCTCGAGGTCGAACGCCAGGCACCCTCGCTCTTCCCGGTGCTCTCGTTCAACGTCGTGCCCGGACCCGAGCAGGCCGGCGACGCGCTCGCCCGCGCGCGCCTGACCGACTGGGCCGAGCTCGAGCTGCGCCCGCGCATCGCGCGCCTGCCGGACTGCTTCTTCGTCACGCTGCAGAGCGCCGACCGGCGCGAGTACGTCTTCGAGGCCGATCCGCGCCTGCTGGCGCAGGCGGGCGTCGCGCTCGCGGATCTCGAGCGGACGATCGCGTCGTCGGACGTGGTGCAGGCGGTCGGGCGCTCGTCGAGCGAGGGGCTGCAGTACCAGCTGCTGGTGGATGGACGCCTGCGCTCGAGCGACGAGCTGCTGCTCCTGTGCGTGCCGCGCAGCGGCGCGCCGCCCGTCGCGCTCTCGGCTCTCGGACGAGTGCTGGAGAGCACGCGCGAGGAGACGCTGGTCGTCACCGCCGGCGGCCAGCCGGGCATCGTGGTCAGCGTCTTCCTGCGCGACGGCGGCCGCGTCACGGACCTCTCGGCCGCGGTGCGCGCGATCGAGGACGAGATGCGGCCGCGCCTGCCGGGCGGCGCGCACTTCGCCCCGGTCTACGACCAGTCGCAACTGGTGGACGAGTCGGTGCAGGGCGTGCGCGACGCGATCGCGCTCGGCGCGCTGCTCTCGATCCTGGTGATCTTCCTGTTCCTCGGCGAGTGGCGCATCACGCTCGTGGCCGGGCTCTCGATCCCGATCTCGGTGCTGCTGACGCTGGCCGCCTTCCCGCTGCTCGGCGAGTCGCTCAACCTGATGAGCCTCGGCGGCCTGGCGGTGGCGATCGGCCTGGTGATCGACGACGCGATCGTGGTGGGGGAGAACATCGCGCGCAAGCTCGCGGCGCTCGGGCCCGAGGGCGCGCACGGCCGGCCGGTGCGCGAGGCGATCGCGGGCGGGACCGCGGAGGTGCTCGGCGCGATCGTGGGCTCGTCGCTCACGACGGTGGTCGTGTTCCTGCCGCTGGTGCTGCTCGAGGGCGTCGTGGGGCAGTTCTTCCGCAGCCTGGCCGTCGCGCTGGGCCTCTCCATCCTGGCCTCGATGCTGGTCAGCCTGGTCTACGCGCCGCTGTGCCTGCTGCTGCCGGCGCTCACGCCGCGCAGCAGCGGCGAACGCCGCTGGAGCGCCGCGCTGCGCCGCGGCTACGCGCGCGCGGCCCGTGCGGTCGTCGAGCATCCGCTGCCGGCCGTGGTCGCGCTGCTCGCGCTGCTCGTGCTCGGCATCGCCGGACTGGGCGGCCTGAAGACGGGCTTCCTGCCGGAGATGGACGAAGGCGGCTTCGTGCTCGACTACAACCTGCCCGTGGGCTCGAGCCTGGCGGAGACCGACGCGGCCTGCCGGCGCATCGAGCGCGTGCTGCTCGACACGCCCGAGGTGGCGGCGCTCTCGCGGCGCACCGGCGCGGAGCTGGGCTTCTTCGCCACCGAGCCGTTCACCGGCGACATGCTGGTGGGCCTCGTGCCGCGCAAGCAGCGCCAGCGCAGCATCTTCGAGGTGCTCGACGGGCTGCGCGGCCGCCTGGCGCGCGAGGTGCCGCAGGCCGAGGTCGAGTTCGTGCAGGTGATGCAGGACACGATCAACGACATGGCGGGCAATCCCACGCCGATCGAGGTCAAGCTCTTCGGCGCCGACTACCCGACGCTGCAGCGCGCCGCGGACGCGGTCGAGCGCGCGCTCGAGCACGTGCCGGGCATCGTGGACGTCAAGAACCACGTCTCCTTCGGCAGCCCCGAGATCTCCTGGCGCGTCGATCCGGCCCAGGCCGCGCGCCTGCACCTCTCGACCAGCGAGATCGCCGACGAGCTCTCGATGCAGCTGCTGGGCAAGGTCGCGACGCGCATCCAGGAGGGCGAGCGCTTCGTCGACGTGCGCCTGCGCTACCCCGACGAGTGGCGCGTGCCGCGCATCGATCCCGAGGGCGCCGCCGTGCCGCTTTTCCTCGGGACGGTCCCGCTGGGCGAGGTGGCGCACTTCGTGCGCGAGGTCAACGAGAACGAGCTCGAGCGCGAGAACCAGAACCCGCTCGTGCGCGTGACGGCCTCCGTCTCGGGCACCGACCTCGGCAGCGCCAGCCGCGCGGTCGATGCGCGCCTGGCGAAGCTCGCGCTCGATCCCTCGCTGCGCGTGGTGCAGGGCGGCCAGGCGCGAGAGCAGCAAGGCCGCCTTCGAGAATCTGCTGGTGGTCTTCGCCATCGCGGCCGGGCTCGTGTTCCTGCTGCTGGTGCTGCAGTTCCGCTCGATCAGCCTGCCGCTGGTGATCTTCCTGGCGCTGCCCTTCGGGATGCTGGGCGGGCTCTACGCGCTGCGCATCCTGGGTGTCGCGCTCAACGTCAGCTCGGGCATGGGCCTGATCATGCTCGTCGGCCTGGTGGTCAAGAACGGCATCATCATGATCGAGTTCGCGCAGGATCTCGCGCGCACGGGCATGCCCGAGCGCGAGGCGCTGCTCGAGGCGGCCAGCGTGCGCCTGCGCCCGATCCTGATGACCACCGTGGCCGCGATCGCGGGACTGCTGCCGCTCGCCAGCGGCCTGGGTGCGGGCTCGGAGCTGCAGCAGCCGCTGGCCATCGCCGTCATCGGCGGCCTGCTGCTCTCGACGCTCTCGACGCTGTTCATCGTGCCGCTGGGCTGCGCCTGGATCGCGACCGGCCGTCTCGCGCGGGAGCACGAGCATGCGCGCTGACCTGGGCCTGCTCGCGCTGCTGCTCGCCGCCGGCTGCGCGAGCGTCGAGGAACCGAAGCTGCCGCTGCCGCTCGCGCCCGAGGCCGCCGCGCAGCCGCTGACGCGCGCGCAGTGCACCGCGCTCGCGCTGCAGAGCGTGCCGAGCGCGGCCGCCTGGCGCGCGCGGCTGGACAGGGCGCAGGCAGCGCTCGCGGGCGCGCAGCGTGTTCCCAACCCGACGCTGGCGCTCAACTTCGAGGACCTGGGCCTGGGCTCGGCCGCGGACGTGCCGGCGCAGACGACGCTGATGCTGGGCGAGGCGCTCGCGGACGTGTTCTCGCGCGGGCGCCGCACGGCCGCCGCGCAGCACGAGCTCGCGGCCGAAGAGGCGCGGCTGCGTCGCCGAGCGCGACCAGCTCGCGGCGGACGTCGCGCGCGCCTACGACGCGCTCGTCGTCGCGCGCAGGCGCGTCGAGCTCGACCGCGACCTCTCCGGGATCGCCGCGGCGCAGCGCAAGGGCGTCGCGCGCTTCGTCGAGCTGGGCGAGTCGCCGCGCCTGGAGCTCGAGAAGGCCCAGGCCGAGTGCCTCGACGCGGAGCTGCAAGCGGCGCAGGACGAGTCCGCGGCGCACGCGCGGGAGATCGAACTGGCCTTCGCGCTGGGCTTCGAGCGGCCGGTCGCGCTGCAGCTCGCCGAGGGGCTCGCGCCGGCGCTGGCGGAAGAGACGGGCGAGCTGGAGACGCTGCTCGCGCGCGCCGCCGAGCACAGCCCGCGGCTCGCGGCGGCCAGCGAGGAGCTACCGCGCCGCGCTCGAGCGCGCGCACCTCGCCGCGAGCGGCGTGCGCTTCCTGCCAGTCGTGCGCGCCGGCCCGCGCACGGTCGACGGCGACACGCTGGCCGTCGTCGAGCTCGAGAGCGAGCTGCCGCTCTTCGACCAGGGCCAGTCGGAGCGCAGCAGCGCTTCGGCGGAACTCCTGGCGGGAGCGGCGGCGGTGCGCGCGGCGGCGCACGAGCTCGCGCGCGAGCTGTCGCTGGCGCACGCGGCGATCGCGGCCGCGCAGAAGCGTCTCGAGCAGCAGGCGCGGCCGCTGGCCGAGCAGCGCGTGGCGATCCGCCAGCGCACCGAGCGCCAGTTCCAGGCCGGCGAGGCGAGCTACATCGAGCTCGTCGCTGCGCGGCGCGACGAGGTCAAGGCGCGCCTGGGCGTGCTCGAGTCCGAACTGGAGCTCGCCGGCGCGCGCACGGAGCTCGCGCGGGTACTGGGCGGGCCCTGAGCGTCAGAGCACCGGCCGCGCGCCGGTGCGGAAGTCGAGCAGCTCGATCTCGAGCTTGGTCTCGCCGCGGAAGGTGTTCCACTTGGGCGAGTAGACGGCGTGGATGTCCTCGCCCTTGGCGAGCTCGCCCGCGCGCGCGGCCATGCCGAAGGCCATGCCGCGCAGGACTTGCGAGCCCGAGCGCAGCTGCAGCTGCAGGTGCGTCCTGTCCGCGCCGACGATGCGCGGGTCTTCCGCCAGGCGCAGGCCGCAGGAGAGGAACAGCGGCCGGTCGTTGAGCTCGCCGAAGGGCCGCAGCTTGTCGATCTGGCGCATCAGCTCGGCGTCGAGCGTCGCGAAGGGCAGCTCCTGGTCGATCAGGATCTCGCGCGGCGGGAACTCGGTTCCGCCGAGCATCTCCCGCGCGCGCGCGCAGACCGCGTCGCGGAAGAGGTCCAGCGCGTGCGCCTCGATCTCCAGGCCCGCGGCCTGCTCGTGGCCGCCGTAGCGCGTGGCGTGCGCCTTGCCGCCGTGCAGCGCCTCGAGGATGCTGAAGCCCGGGATCGAGCGCGCGCTGCCGCGTCCGCTCCGGCCGTCGAGGCCGATCACGACCGCGGGGCGCTCGAAGCGCTCGGAGAGACGCGCGGCGACGATGCCCACGACGCCCTGGTGCCAGCCCTGGCCGGCGACGACGAGCACGGGATGGCGCTCGCGGTCGGAGTAGGGCGCGGCGGCGAGCAGCGCCAGCTCGAGCACACCGGCCTCGATGCGCTTGCGCTCCTCGTTCAAGAGGTCGAGTTCGAGCGCGGCGCGGCGCGCGCTGGTCTCGTCTGCGGCCAGCAGCAGCTCGACCGCCTTGTGCGCGCTGCCCAGGCGCCCCGAGGCGTTGATGCGCGGCCCGATCTTGAAGGCCACGTCGTCGCCCTCGAGGCGCTGGCCGTCGAGCTTGGCGATCGCGAGCAGCGCGCGCAGGCCGTGGTTCTTCGAGTTCTGCAGCGCGCGCAGGCCGTAGTGCACCAGCACGCGGTTCTCGTCCACCAGCGGCACGACGTCGCAGACGGTCGCGATCGCGACGTAGCTCATCGCCTCGACCAGGAACTCGCGCAGCTCGGTGCGCACCTTCTGCGAGCCGGAGAGCTCGACCGCCAAACCCCAGGCGAGCTTGAACGCGACCGCGCCGCCGCACAGCTCGCGGAAGGGGTACTGCGAGCCGGCGAGCTTGGGGTTGATGATCGCGACGGCGGGCGGCAGCTCGCCCGAGAGCGGCGGCTCGTGGTGGTCGGTCACGATCGTGTCGATGCCCAGCGCCGCGAGCTCGCGGATCGTCTCCAGCGAGGAGGTGCCGTTGTCGACGCTGATCACGACGCTCGCGCCGACCGCCTGCGCCTTCTCGACCGAGTGCTTGCCGAAGGCGTAGCCGTCGGTGAAGCGGTTGGGGATGTGCCAGTGCGCGCGCGCGCCGAGCAGCGCCAGGAGGCGCATCAGGAGCGTGGTGCCCGTGACGCCATCGACGTCGTAGTCGCCGTGCACCAGGATCGTCTCGCGCTGCTCGATCGCGCGCGCGAGGCGCGCGGTGGCGGCCTGCATGCCGGGCAGCAGCGCGGGGTCGTGCAGCGCGCCCAGCTTGGGATCGAGGTGCTCGAGCACGCGCGCGTGCTCACGGAATCCGCGCGCCGCGAGCAGCGCCGCCAGCGCCGGGTGCAGCCGGTGCGCGCGCACGAGGTCCTCGGCCAGCGCGGGGTCGGGTTCGCGCACCCTCCACTGGTTCGGTGCGGCGAGGATGGGCGGCATGTGCGTGCAGCGTAGCAAGTGCGCGCGCCGAGTTCAGCGCGCTGTGCGCGAGACACCCTCGCGATCGATGTCCGCGTCCTCGCTCGTCCCGCCGGGGCGACCGTCGCGTCCGAGCGAGGCGAGCCGCGGCCGCAACTCGCCGCGGCCCGGCGCGGCGTAGACGAATTCGTGCCCCCAAGGGTCCCTGGGCAGCTCGCGCCCCGCGCCGCGGAGCTCGGCGAGCGAACTCGGGTACGCGCCCTGGTGGCGCGCCGACCAGGCCTCGAGCTCCTTCGAGAGGTCGAGGATCTGCGTCTGCGCCGCCGCCTGGCGCTGGCGCACCACGTTGCCCATCAATCCCGGCCCGAGCACGAAGTGGTACAGCGCCCAGAGCACGAGCGCGGCGAAGCCGGCCAGCGCGCCGAGCAGGATCCACACGGCGGAGCGCTGCGGGGAGTCGGCCATCTCAGCGCTTCCGCGGCTGCAACTGGATCGGGTGCACGTCCTCGTCCGCTCCGCTGCCGCCCGGCAGGCCGTCGCGGCCGAGCGAGTAGACGTCGGGGACGTTCCGTTCCGTGGACGGAGGCCGGTAGTAGTACGCGCGGCCCCAGGGATCGCGCGGCAACTCGGGCCCGCCGGGGTGCATCAGCGCGTCGAGCGATTCGGGATATTGCTCGCCGTGTTCGTGCGCGTACGCCTGGAGCCATGCACACAGGTACTCGACGTCCACCTGTGCCTTCGCTCGCTGCGCGCTTCCGAGGCTGCGCGCAACCTTGGGGATCACCAGCGTCGCGAGGATCCCGAGGCCCACGATCGCCACGAAACAGCCCGCCGCTCCGAACACGATCCAGAGCACGAACTTCTGCTTCGGCTCGCCCTGCTCGTTCGCGGGATAAGCCCACTGGCCGGAGGGCGCGTGCTGGGCGGACGGGAGTTCGGGCGGGATCGGCGGCGCGCTCATCGGCGGAGCACCTCAACCGCGTCAAGCTACCCGGTGCGCGCTCAGCGATCGAGCAGCAGCGTCGCGCTGTCGATGTCCGCGTTCTCGCCCGCGCCGCCCGGCTGGCCGTCCGCGCCGAGCGAGGTGATGCGCGGCTTGGCGCGCGCCGCGCTCGGAGCCTCGTACCCGAACGGCCGATTCCACGGATCGAGCGGCACCTCGCGACGATCGCCGAAGTACGTCTTGCCGTTGGCCTTGGGCACGACCAGCGCGTCGAGCTTCTCCGGATACGCGCCCTTGTGCTCGTGCGCGTAGACCAGCAGCGCCTCCTCGATCCACTTCATGTTGACCAGCGCCTGTCCGCGCTTCACCTCGGCCGGGTCCGAGCGCGAGAAGATGCCTTGCAGCGCGCTCGGGCGAACGAAGTGCACCAGTGCCAACCCCAGGCCGGTGAGCACCAGGGTCAGCGCGGCGAAGGTCAACCACTGCCGCAGGTTCGACTGCGGCTGCGACTGCGACTGAGCCGAGCCGGTGAGCTGGGGGGCCATCACGCGGTCCAGGATAACACGCCTCGGAATGGCCGGGGAGACGATCGTGGATCCCCGTCAGGGATCGCGCCCGAGATCCTCGCTGTCGATGTCCGCGTCGTCGCCAGAGCCCCCGCGCTTGCCGTCGGCGCCGTAGGACCATACGTGCGGCCTGGGGTGGGCCGGAGTGGGCGGCTCGTACTGGTACTCGTGGCGCCAGGGGTCCATCGGGATGTGGCCGTTGTAGCCCTCGAGCCAGATCTTGCCGGATTCGTCGGGCGTGACGAGCGGCTTCAAGTCGACTGGGTACTGCTTGGAGTGGGCTTCGGCGAAATCCTCGAGGACGGATTGGATGGCGAAGGCGTCTTCCCGCGCCGCCATCCAGGTCACCAGGAAGAACCGATGCCTCACCACCTGTATGAGCTCGAATCCCACGAGCGCAACGATGAGGTAGAGCAGCCAATACCGCCGCTTCTTTCGCGGTGGGTCGGTCTCGCAGCACTCCTTCATCGCGGCTCCTGCAACAGCTCGTCGCTGTCTACATCGGCACAATCGCCCTCTCCCCCGGGCTTTCCATCGGATCCGAGCGACACGACGCGCGGGCGCGGATGATCTCGCGTCGGTTCCACGTAGAGGTATGGCCGCTTCCACGGGTCGAGCAGCAGGTTCCCCGCGGCATCGCGCAGCACGCACACGCCGTTCTCGCGGCTCACCGATGTCCCGCTGAACTCCTTCGTCGGCAGGAAGACGCGCAGCACGAGGCATGCGCCCAAGACGGCCGTCCCGGCCCAGACGACGTGCCGCAATCTTCTCTCCGCCGCTTCCACGGCCGG
Source organism: uncultured Planctomycetota bacterium (assembly GCA_963829015.1). Lineage (GTDB taxonomy): Bacteria > Planctomycetota > UBA1135 > UBA1135 > JADJLZ01. The sequence continues at coordinate 842,775 of CAWHGR010000007.1, forward strand.
TCCGACGCCCGGCTCAGGGCTTCTCTTCCCAGCTCTTCACGTCCGTCGATTCGCCGTCGCCGCCCTCGCGCTTGTCGCGGCCGAAGGTCCAGACGCGCGGCTTCGATTCGCCCGGGCCGGGCTGGGTGTAGAGGTAGCCGTTGTTCCAGGGGTCCTTGGGCGGGCGCTTGGGATCGAGGTAGGTGAAGCCGTGCGAGTCGGGCACCCACAGTGCGCCGAGGCTGTCGGGGTACTTGGCGTTCGCCTGGTGGTAGGCCTCGAGCGCCGCGAGCAGGAGCTGAATGTCCTCGCGTGCCTTGGCGCGCTTCTCCTCGGCGAACTTCTGCGCGTAGTGCGCGCTGAACCAGGCCGCGAAGGCGCCGATCAGGGACACGACGAGCACGCAGCCGACGAGCCCGCGCACCGCGAGCGTGGCGCGCGGAGGTCCGCGCGGCGTATCGCTGGCCGAGCTATCGGGTTCCGTCATGGTGGGCCCATCATGCAGGTCGCGGGCCGCGGATGCAGCCTTGCGCTTGTCGCGCGGGCGCCCGCGCGCGAGACTGGGCGCGTGGCCGCACCCCGCGCCGATCCGACGAATGCCTACCGCCTGCTGCCCTCGGTGGACGAGGCGCTGCGCGATCCGGGCATCGCCGCCTGCGCCGGGCGCGTCTCGCGCGAGCTGCTGGCGAGCTTCGTCGCCGGCGTGATCGAGGAGCTGCGCGCCGAGATCAAGAGCGGGCGCCTGGACGCCCCGGCGCTCGAGAAGCGCCTCGCGCGCGGGGGGCTCGCGCAGGCGGTCGAGCTGCGCATGCTGCGCGAGAGCGGAGCCGGGCTGCGGCGCTGCGTCAACGCGACGGGTGTCGTGCTCAACACCGGCCTGGGCCGCGCGCCGGTGCACCCCGAGGTGGCCGCGGCGATGGCCGAGGCCGCGCGCTCGTACTGCGTGCTCGAGGTCGACCGCTGGACGAACGAGCGCAACCAGCGCGACGACCGGCTCTCGGAGCTCCTGGCGCGGCTCTTCGGCGTCGAGAGCGGGATCGTGGTCAACAACAACGCGGGCGCGGTGCTGCTGCTCTTCCAGACCTTCGCGGGCGGCAAGGAAGCGGTGGTCTCGCGCGGCGAGCTGGTCGAGATCGGCGGCTCGTTCCGCGTGCCGGCCGTGATGGAACGCGCCAATGCGAAGCTGGTCGAGGTCGGCACGACGAACCGCACGCGCATCGCCGACTACGCCGGCGCGATCGGGCCGCGCACGGGCCTCTTGGTCAAGGTGCACACGAGCAACTTCCGCGTCGAGGGCTTCACCGAGGAGGTCGGGCCGGCCGAGCTCGCCGCGCTCGGGCGCGAGAAGGGGATCACCAGCGCCTACGACCTGGGCTCGGGCCTGGTCGAAGGCTGCTCGATGCAGCCGCTGGCGGAGCTGCTCGGCGGCGAGCCGCTGGTGCGCGCCGCGGTCGCGAGCGGCGTCGACGTGGTCTGCTTCTCCGGCGACAAGCTGCTCGGCGCGCCGCAGGCCGGGATCCTGGTCGGCGCGCGCACGGCGATCGAGACGCTGCGCAAGAACCCGATCTACCGCGCGCTGCGCCTGGACAAGGTCGGCGTCGCGGGCCTGGAGGCGACACTCGAGCTGGTCCTCGCGGGCCGCGGCGACGAGCTGCCCGTGCGGCGCATGCTGCGCGCGAGCGCCCGCGAGCTGCGGCCGGCGGCCGAGGCTCTGGCGCGGCGCCTGACGCAGCTCGGCAACCTGAGTGCGACGGTGGTCGAGGGCGCCTCGCAGCCGGGCAGCGGCAGCGCGCCGGCGGTGACGCTGCCGACCTGCTGCGTGCGGGTCACGCACGCGAAGCTCTCGGCCGGCGGCCTGGCCGCGGCCCTGCGGGCGGCGCTGGTGCCGGTGTTCGCGCGCGTGCAGGACGACGCCGTGCTGCTCGATCCGCGCACGCTGCTGCCGGGCGACGAGGAAGATCTGCTGGCAGCCTTCGTCCCAGTGTCCGGGGCCGACGGACGCGCTCCCTGATCCCCGCGAGCGCTACCCCAGACCCGAACACCCGATGGCCCAGACGTCCACGCGGCCCGCGCGCCCGCAAGCTGCCGCGGATACCGGCGATCCCGATGCCCGCCTGCGCGAGCGGATCGCCAGCCGCGCTGCGCGCGTGGGCGTCGTCGGCCTGGGTGCGGTCGGCCTGCCGCTGGCGGAGGCGTTCGTCGAGGCCGGCTTCCGCGTGCACGGCCACGAGACCGACCGCGAGCGCGTCGAGGCGATCGCGCGCGGCCTGAACCCGCTCGGCCACCTGCGGCCGGGCATGGTGCGCGAGCTCGGCGCGAGCGGGCGCTTCGAGGCTGGCATCGACGAGCAGCGCCTGGCGGAGCTCGACGTCGCGCTGGTCTGCGTGCCGACACCGCTCGACGAGCGGCGCGAGCCGGACCTCGGCTGCGTGCGCGCCGCTGCGCGCGTGCTGGCGCGGCGCCTCAAGCCGGGTGCGCTGGTGGTGCTGGAGTCGACCACCTGGCCGGGCACGACGCGCCAGGTCCTGGGCGGGATCTTCCGCGAGGAAGGCCGCGTGCCGGGCGAGGACGTGCTGCTGGCGTATTCTCCCGAGCGCGAGGACCCGGGCCGCGCGGACGCGCGCACGGCGACCATCGCCAAACTCGTCGGCGGCACCTGCCCGCGCTCGCAGCTCGTGGCCGAGGAGCTCTACCGCGCCGCGGTGCGCGAGGTGCACGCGGTCTCGAGCGCCGAAGTCGCCGAGGCGGCCAAGCTCTTCGAGAACGTCTTCCGCGCGGTCAACATCGCGCTGGTGAACGAGCTCAAGCTGGTGCTCGAGCGCGCCGGGATCGACGTCTGGGAGACGCTCGCAGCCGCGGGCACCAAGCCCTTCGGCTTCCAGCGTTTCGCGCCCGGACCGGGCACGGGCGGCCAGTGCATCCCGGTCGATCCGCAGTACTACGCCTGGCTGGCGCGCGAGCTCGGATTGCGCGCGCAGCTCGTCGAACAGGCCGACGCGCTCAACCGGTCGATGCCCGCGCACGTGGTCGAGCGCACGCGCGCGGCGCTGGCCTCGCGCGGGCGGGCGCTGGCGGGTGCGCGCGTGCTGCTGCTGGGTGTCGCGTACAAGCAGGACGTGGACATCGTCTCCGAGTCGCCGGCGCTCGAGATCCTGCGCCTCTTGCACGAGGCGGGCGCCGAGGTCGGCTACTGCGACCCGCACGTGCCGGAGCTGGCGTCGAGCGCCGGCGGGTTGCGCTCCTGCGCGCTCGACTCGGCGGCGCTCGCGCGCAGCGACGCGGTCGTGCTGGTCACCGAGCATGCCTGCTTCGACTACCGGCTGGTCGCGCAGCAGGCGCGGCTGGTCGTGGACACGCGCCACGCGCTGGCCGGGCGCGGACTTCCGCTCGACAACGTGGTCGGCGCCTGAGCGGGTTCACTTCAGGCTCTGACCGCCGATCTCCCAGTTGTCGAAGGTCCCGGCCGGCATCCAGGGCTTGAGCGTGCGTGCGGCCGCGAGCCGGTCGGCGTCGCGCTCGCCCGCATCGCCGGCGATGCGCAGCAGGAACTCCCTGGCGCGCTCGCGTTCGGCACCGTTCGAGTTGATCAGCACGTTGCCCGCGACGAGCACGGCCTGCGTGGTGCCGATGCCGTGCGCCGGGTCGGCGCGCTGGCCATGCAGCGCCTCGAGCTGGTCGAGCAGCTCGGGGCCCGAGGCGCGTCCCAGGCTCGAGGTCAGCAGCGCCTGTGTGCGCACGCTCGGATCCGGATCCGTGGCCGCGATCCCCACCAGCACCGGCTCGGACTCCCCGCGCAGGCCCGAGACGAGCATCTTGCGCGCGACCGGGTTGCCGCCGGCGGCGACCAGCTCGCTGTAGTGCGCGGCCAGCGCCTCGGATCCGCCCTCGCGCATCCCGAGCAGCGCGAACTCGGTGTACATGCCCGAGTTGGCCAGGCGCGTGAGCGAGGCTGCGGCCTGCCCGACCGGCGCGGCGGTCGCGATCGCATAGGCGATCGCGCTGCGCAGCGCGGCGTTGCCGTGCGCATCGCTGAAGAGCTGCTCGGCCAGCGGCAGCCAGCTCGAGGCGTCGGCGCGCAGCAGCGCCGCCAGCGAGAGCTTCACCGCCGTCGGATCCTGGCCCTCGGTCAGGAACAGCGCGCGGAACTCTTCCAGGCCGCGCTCGTCGGCCAGGCTCTCGGACATGTGCACCAGCAGCGAGCTGTAGAGCTCGGACTGCTCGGGGTGCAGGCCGCGCAGCTCGAGGATCTTGCCCAGGTACGTGAGGTCGAGCACGTAGCGCTCGCCGTCGCGCGCCTGGATCAGCTGGTCGGCGAGATCGAGCTGCTCGGGCGGCAGGACCTCGGCCAGCCCCTCGAGCACGTGGACGGTGAACAGGCGCGCGTCGACCGCGACCGGGCGCGTGGCCGAGGCGTAGCACGAGACCGCAGCGCCGAGCGCGAACACGGCCCCGCTGCGCGCGAGCTCGTCCTCGTGCAGGCCGCCCTTCTCGAGCAGCAGCAGCGCCTCCTCGCAGCGCGCGGGCTTGCGCAGGAGCTCGGTCAGCCGCGCGCCGAGCGCGTCCGCGTCCTGCGCGGCGTAGGCCAGCGCGATCCGGCGCAGCAGCTCGACGAGGTCTTCGGGCTCGGCCGCAGCCGGCGCGAGCTCCGCCGGCTGCGGCAGCTCCGCGCGCGGCGTCGCGCGCGCGGCCTCGAGGACTGCGCCGGGCTCCTCGCCCGCGAGTGCAGCCGCGCGATCCTGCGCAGCGAGCGGCGGCGCGGGGCGCGCGGCCCCGAACCACTGCTCCCAGATCAGGGCCACGATCACGCACACGACACAGGCGAGGATCCAGCGCATGGGGGGCTCCCTTCTCAGTTGGATCCGTGGCACTCGACCGTCTGCGCGTCCTCGACCGTCCCCGCCGTTCCGGCCGGGCTGCAGCTGCAGCGCGGGGCCGAGACGCCGGTGCCCAAGATGCCGACCAGCATGCACTCGCAGTGCTCGAGCGCGACCGGCATGTCCTGCGCCGGCAGGCAGGCCGTGCCCTCGTTCAGCGCGCCCAGGCATTCCTGGTGCGCCGGATAGGTGAACTCGTTGCGGTAGCACTTCGAACCTCCGATCGAGAGCGCGAGGCCGAAGACCGAGACGCCGAACCCGCAGCGGGTGGCCGGGCCCTCGTGGATCACCTGGGCAGGCACGTTGGTGGCGCGCACGTTGGGACAGGGCGGTCCGATCTGGGCCCGCAGCGGTGGCGCGCAGAGACTGGCGAGCAGGACGATGGTGATGCAGTGCTTCATGGCGATTTCCTCCTCTTCCTTCGATCCGGTTTCAGTGGCACTCGACCGTCTGGCCGGTCGTGACGAAGCCCATCGCTCCGACATCGCGGCACTCGCAGGTCGAGTAGGAGAACCAGGAGCCCGTGTGCGGCACGCAGCGGCACAGCTCCAGCTCGATCGGCACGGCGCCGCCCTCCTCGCAGGCGCTGTTGGCTCCGAACTGGCCCAGGCACTCCTCGTGCGCGGGCACATACGTGTGGCCGGTGGGGCAGCGGCCGTTGCGGATCACGATCACGACGTCGAGCACGCGCACCTGCAGGAAGCATGTGCGCCAGGGCGCAAGGTCCTGCGCGGCGCCGGGCACCGGCGAGGAGCGCTGGTTCGGGCAGGGGGTGCCGACCTGCGCGCGCAACGGGGCGCTGGCGAGGCAGGCGAGGGCGAGGATCGGGGCCAGGACGGGGGCGAACGGGGTGCGCATGGTTCCTCCAGGGGCTTCGGGCCGGGCACCCGCAGCGGGTGCCTCCACTCCGATGACGCTCGGGACTCGCCCAGGTTGCGCGTCGCGCGCGAAGAAATCGGCGCGCGCGGGAGCTAAGCTCGCCGCTATGACCGAGACCCAGAAGCGCCTGACCGACTACGCCGACTGCGCGGGTTGAGCCGCCAAGCTCCCGCAAGGGGAGCTCGCGCACGTGTTGCGCGGCGTCAGCACCGGTAAGGACGAGCGCCTGCTCGTGGGACCGGAGACCTTCGACGACGCGGGCGTCGTCGAGCTCCGGGGCGTCGAAGGTCTGCCCGCGGATACGCAGGTGGCGCTGGTGCAGACGGTCGACTACTTCCCGCCGGTCGTCGACGACCCGTACTTCTACGGCGCGATCGCGGCCGCGAACGCGCTCTCGGACGTCTACGCGATGGGCGGCAAGCCGCTCTCCGCGCTCAACCTCGCCGGGATCCCCAAGGACTTCCCCAGGGAGTGGACCGGCGAGATCTTCCGCGGCGGCTTCGAGAAGATGCGCGAGGCGCGCTGCGTCGTCGCCGGCGGCCACACGGTCGCCTCGAAGGAGGCGCTGTTCGGCTTCGCGGTCACCGGCCTCGTCGACCGCCGGCACGTCGCGGCGAACAGCGGCGCGAAGGCGGGCGACCGGCTGTACCTGACGAAGTCGCTCGGCATGGGGACGATGACGACCGCCGCCAAGCGAGCGAAGATCACCTGGACGGAGCTCGAGCCCGCGGCGCGGCAGATGGCGACGCTCAACGAGCGCGCCGCCGACGCCATGAACGCCGCCGGAGCGCCACGGCCGCGACCGACATCACCGGCTTCGGCCTCGTGGGCCACGCGCGCAACATCGCCGCGGCGAGCGGCGTGACGCTGCGCCTCGAACTCGCGCGCGCGCCGCTCTTCCCCGGCGCGCTCGAGCTCGCGCGCGCGGGCTTCACCTCGGGCGGAGCCAAGCGCGGGCGGACCGGCCTCGCCGCGGACGTCTCGATCCGCGCGGGCCTCGACGAGACGCTGGTGAACCTCGCCTTCGACGCCGAGACCTCGGGCGGCCTCCTGATCTGCGTGCCCGCCGCCGCGGCCGCGCAGCTCGAGCGCGAGCTCGCCGCGCGCGACCTCCTCGTGTGCGCGATCGGCGAGGTCGTGCCGCACGGCGAGCGCTGGATCGAGCTCGTCTGAGCGTGCCGCGCGCGCCCGAGCTCCGTCCGGCCGACCTCGCCCGGCGTTTCGCGGGCCCGCCCTGGATCCTGGGCGAGCGCGGTTCGCCGCTCGAGGCGCCCGAGAACACGTTGCCGGGTCTCGCGCGCGCGCTCGAGCTCGGCCTCGACGGCATCGCTTTCGACGTGCGCCGCACGCGCGACCGCGAGCTGGTGCTGCTGGCCGACGAGACGCTCGAGCGCACGACCACAGGCAGGCGGAAAGGTCGCCGAGCTGCGCCTGGCCGAGATCGCGGCTCGCGACGCCGGCGTGAGCTTCGCCGCGCGCTTCGCCGGCACGCGCGTGCCGCTACTTCGAGGAGGCGCTCGCGCTGGAGTCCGCCGGCCCGCGCTGGATCCACGTCCACGACCGCGGGCTCGCCCCGGCGATCGCCGAGGCCGCGCAGCGCACCGAGCGCACGCGCGAGCTGCGCGTCTGCTCGCCGATCCACGACGTGTGCCTCGAGGCGCGCGACGCCGGACTCGCGGCGCTGCTCGTCGGCGCGCACGGCGGACCCGAAGCTCGCGCAGTTCGTGCGCGAGGAGCAGCTCGCGGGCTGCGCGCTGCCGATCCGCGCCTGGCGCGAGGCGGGCAAGGAGTTCGACATGCGCGGCGAGCGCGTCGCGCTCGGCCTCGACACGCCCGCGGAGCTCCACGAGGCCTGCCGCCTGCAACTCACGGCCTTCAGCACGCGCGAAGGCCTGCGCGCGCTCGCCGCTCGCGCGCTGGTGCAGCTCGCGCCGCAGGACCGCGGCGCCTGGCCGATCGCCTGCGCAGCCGCTCGAGCTGCAGCCCTCCGAGCACCGGCAGCGCGCGCGGCGACTGGTTCGGCAGCTGGGAGAGCGAAGCGCGCGTGCGCAACCCGTTCCCCTTCGCCGCGCGCGTCACGGCCGGCATCCTGCCGCGCCACGGCGCGTTCGAGATCCGCGAGCTGCCCGTCGCGTTCGAGCTCGAGCCCGGCGCGGAAGCGCGCGTGCCCTTCGCGCTCGCCGGCGGCGCGTGGCGGCCGGGCGCCGACCCGTGCTTCTTCGCGCTCTTGCGCTGGAAGCGCGCGCCGGGACGCGCGGCCGGCGGCCTCTTGCTCGACGCGCCGCTCGAACGCGTGCGCACGGCGATCGCGGATGCGCTGCCGACGCGGCTCGTGCTCTTGCGCGAGTCGAAGGACGATCCGCAGGCGACGATGCTCCTGCGCCGGCGGGGGAGGAGCCTCTTCGTCTCGCTCGAGAGCGGCGTCGATCCCAAGTCGGCGCACACGGTCGTCTACCTCGACGGCGAGTACCACTTCGGCGCGCGCGGCCTGCGCGTTCCGCTGCCGGAGGGCTTCGACCAGCGCCGCGAGGGCGTGCGCTTCAGCTGCGGCGTGTTCACGCTGGTCGATGGCGAACGCCACATGCGCCGCTGGGCGGGAGGCGTGCCCGATCCGGTGGGCTGCGGCTCACCGGGGATCCTGATGCCGCACGGGCGGGCGTGAGCCTCAGGGCTTCTTCCCGACCTTCAACACCGCGTTCACCGGCCCGCTCGCGGTCCAGTCGAACGTCGCCGCCTCGAGATTCGTGGATGACGGCTTGCCGCTGGCATCGAGTTGATAGAGGAACTCGATCCTGTGAGGACCGGGTTCCAGGAAGAGTCTCAGCTTGCCTTGCTCGTCGGTTTCGCGTTGGACTCCGAATCCATAGGGCGGTCCCTCGCGCGAGATTTCCGCTGTGCACCCGACCACGGGCGCGCCCGTGCTCGCGTCGACGATCTGCAGCTCACCCTCGAAGAGTCGAATGTCCCAGGACACGTGGATCGTCTCGCCCGCGGGCAGCTGCGTCGTCTCGGGTGCATTCCACGCCCATAGGCCATCCTCGCCCCAGACGGCGAAGCGCACCGGACCGGGCGCGATGGGTCCGCTGGTTCCCTGGCCCTGCGCGTCGAGCGAGATGCGGCCGTGGCGCGGTGTGTGGTCGCTGGCGATGATCGAAACCGACGCGCGCGCGGCGGGCGCGCCGTTGAAGCGCACCGTGGCCGTGACCTTGCCAGGCAGCGTGCCGGAGAGGTCGAAGTCCTGCTGCAGCTCCTGAGCGGCCGGAATCACGACCGTGCCGAGTTCGATCGAGGTGCCGGGCATGCTCATGCGGCTCCCGGGTGAGGTCTGCTCCTCGATCGCGGGATACTGCAGGCTGACCGTGGACGAGCCCGCGCGCAGCAGGCCGGTGCGGAACGAACCGTCCGCGGCGACCACGTTCCTGTTCGCGCCCTTGCTCGAACTCGACTGGTAGCGCGCCCAGCCTAGTTCCCGAGGATCGAGGTTCGTCGGCAGTACGACCAGCACGCAACCCTCGACCGGCGCGCGCTCGAATCCGATCACCCGACCGGCGAGCGAACCGCAGTCGGGGAACGCGAGCTCGACCGACTTCTGCGTGTCCAAGTCCGTGATCGCGATCCCGTCCAGGTCGGCGCTCAGCACGGGCGTCAGCTCGGCATGCAGGCAGTAATTCCCCGCGGAGACAGCCGTGAAACTCGCGCGGCCGTCGGCATCGGTCTTGGCCTCGCGCTGCGTCAAGCGCGCCTCGTCGCCGTCCCAGCTGCGAGGCCGGCCATCCGCGGCCCGGCTCGGCGCCAGGACCACGAGCTGGCCGGGCCGGTATCCCTTTCCGTTCGGCTCGAGCACGCGCACGTCGAGCGTCGCGCCGTGGCGCAACTCGATCGTCACCGGCCGGACCTCGCGCGGCTCGAGGCTCTCGAGGCGCAGTTCGCAGGGCGCATAGCCCTCCGCGCTCACAAGCAGCGTCTGCTCGCGCGGGATCAGTCCTTCGACGAGGCCGGCTTCGGGCCGGCGGGCTTTCGCGCCGAATACCTCGAACGTGCTCGGGCTGAAGTTCACTGCGTCGAAGCGCACGCGCAGCGTGTACGACTCGATCGGCGTGCGCAGTGCGGCGTCGACGACGGCCAGGCTGACGGATGCGGAGCCGACGAGCTTGGCATTGACGCTCTGGCCGGGGCGAACGCCCTCCTTGCGCCAGGGCTGGAACTTCGGGTCGTCGATCGAGACCGTGTAGGTTCCGGGCTCGAGCTCGTCGAAGCTGAAGCTCTGGGAGGAGCGCGCGATCTTCGTGGCCTTGCGCGGCTCGATGCCCGGAGCGCTGAGCACGATCGCGTCCACTTCGTCGTCGAACACGTGGAAGTGGCGGACGAAGGTCACCACGGTGATACGGCGCGAGTTGTCCGGGCCTGCATACACGATGTTGGCCTCGACCGTCTCTCCTGCGCGCACCTCGACGTTTGGGCCTTCTATCCAATTGGCCAGCTCCGAGTGCGCCTTCAACTCCACCCGGCCGGGCGGGAGATTCTCGAGCTTGAATTGGCCGGTCTCGCGGTCCGCGGAGGTGTTTACGCTCGAGGAATCGCTGCCCTCGCCCTTCGCGACGCCGAGGGCATCCGCGTACACCTGCCAGGCATCGTGCGTCGAGCGGCCTTGCGCGTCGACCACGCGCCCCGTGATCGTGCCGCCGCGTGGAAGCAGCGTCTCGCCGAGGTCCCTGCGCTTGCCCGGCTCGAGCTCGCCCCAGCGCCACTTGGCCGTGACGCAACCGGGATGGCTCGCCTCGAGCGTGAACTGGTACGCGCGCGGGGGATCGAAGCGGATCGAGAAGCGCCCGTCGGCGTCGCAGATCGCGTGGAGGTCCTTCCAGCGTTCCGGCTTGCCGAACCTCATCACGCGCTCGTCGTTGCCTACCCAGCCGTCGACCTCGATCCTCGTCCCGGCGGCGGCGACACCGCCCTCGAGCACGAAGCGCCCGGTGAGCTCCGCGAGCTTGACTTCGGCCTGTGCCGGCTGGGGCGCGGCCTCCGGCACGCGTTCCGGGCGCGGGGCGAGTTCGATCTGCTCCGCCTCGGGCGATGCGGGCGCGGCCTCGATCTGCAAGGGCGCCGCGGGCGGCGTCCCGGTCGCCGGCGCGGGCGCCGCCGATTCGGGCTTCGCTGCCGGTGTCCCGCGACCGAGCGCGAGCCACAGGACGACGAGAACGGCTGCAAGGGCGAGCAGCAGCGCGAGCATCCGACGCATGGCGAACTCCTTCGATCGGGGACCGCCGGCAGGATACGCGTCCGGCTCGCATGCCGCCACGTCGGCCGAGGGCGTAGAATCCCGGGCCCATGAAGCTCGCACTCGCGGCCCTGGTGTTCGCATTCCTGCCCCCGCAGGCCGATTCGCTGACGCTCACCGTCGCGAAGGGCCGCAAGCTCACGATCAGCAGCTCGATGTCGATCGAGGCCGAGCTGAAGCACGCCTCGATCACGGTCGGCGGGCGCGAGGTCCCGCCGGAGGTGATGGAGAAGTTCGAGATGTCGATGAGCCAGTCGAGCGAGGAAGTGGTCGAGGACGACTACGTCGCCGTCGAGGGCACGCGCGCGACCGAGCTCGTGCGCAAGTACGTGAAGGCCAAGAAGCACGAGACCCAGCACACGATCTTCCCCGGCGCGAAGCCGGTCGAGGAGGACAAGACGGAGGAGAGCCCGCTCGTCGACCATGCCGTGGCTTTCACCTGGGACGAGAAGGCGGAGAAGTACGAGCGCGCCTTCCGCGGCGGCGAGGGCGAAAGCGCCTGGCTCGAGAAGCTCGAGGCGCAGATGGACTTCGCGCAGCTCTTGCCGCCGGGCAAGGTCGAGGTGGGCGACACCTGGAAGCTCGACGAGAAGGCGTTCAGTGCCGTCACCTCGCCCGGAGGCTCGCTCTCGTACCCGAGGAAGTCGAAGCACGACGACGACGAGTTCGAGGACGAACATGGAACGCTCGAGGCGCGCTACGACGGCAAGCGCGAAGTCGAAGGTCGCGAGTTCGCCGTGATCCATCTGCACGCCGACGTGGGCTCCGCGCGCGAGCCGAAGGACTCGGATGAGATGCCGATGCGCGGCGAGATCCACCTCGATCTCGAGGGCGAGTACCTGTGGGACTGCGGGCACGGGCGCCTCTCGTCCTTTGCGCTCGAGGGCGAGGCCCGGATGACGTTCTCGGCCTCGAAGGAGATCGAGGCGAAGGACCAGAAGCTGCAGATGGAGATGAAGTTCGACCTCGCCGGGCCGTGCAAGGTCGCCGGGAAGATCGAGTGACTCAGCGCGCGACGCGCGGCCGCGCGAGCAGCGCCTCGATCTCGCGCCGGTGGCCTTCGTCGTGCTCGCTCATCCGGCGCGGGAGATCGGCGAGCGTGATCAGCCCGACGCCTTCCAGTGTTCCCGCGCGCTTCCACTGCAGCGCGTTGAGTCCGCGCAAGCGGGCGAGGCTCGCCGAGCGCGCGGCCGTGAAGCGCTGCAGCGCAAGGTAGGGGTCCTTCGAGCGGTAGTCGCGCTGCTCGGCGAGCGCGTTGCCGTCGAAATCGGCCAGCCCGGGCTGCTCCTCGACCAGGATCCGCTCGATGCGCACGAGCCAGCCCTCGCGCTCGAGGTCCGCGAGGTGCCAGAGCTGCTCGCACAGCGACCAGCCCTGCTCGTCCGGCCGCTCGCGCGCGCGCGGATCGCCGAGCGCGTCGAGCGCGCCGGTCAGGAAGCGCGGGAAGCTCGCCAGCGACTGCAGGAGTTCCTCCACGGCGCGGATCCTAGCTTCTGCGCGCTCCGCGTTTGCAACCGCGGCCCCGCGCGGTTCCAATCCTCGCCCCGCGCGGGAGTGGATCGGTGCTGGTGTGCCGCCCGGTCTTCAAAGCCGGTAGGGGCTCGTGAACAGCGGGCCCGGTGGGTTCGATTCCCATGCACTCCCGCCATTCGACTCGCGCGCGCGGCGCGAGCGCGCGGGAGCTCACCAGCGCGTCACGAGCAGCGCGACGTCGTTGACGCGCTCCTGGATCTTGAGCATGCGCCGTGCGTGAACGGTCGCGTTGCCGCCGCACATCGGGCATTCGACGGGCTCCGGCGGCGGGTCGTCGACGCAGCAGGCTGCGCGCGCGACACCGCTCGTCGTCGAGACGGGTGCGCCGGTGCCTGCCGAGAGGCTGAGGCCGAGCGCGAGCACCGCGACGCAGAGGATCGATTGCTTCATGAAAGACTCCTTCCGGGACGACCCAAGGCTAGCACGCCCAGGTCCGGCGGCCAACCCGCCTCCAGTCCTGCTCTGCATCGGCTTCCCCCGGGCGCGGCTGGAGCCGGCAAAGGAGGAAAGCGGCGCGGCACTGCTCTAGACTCGCGGCGTGGCCCTTCCCCCCCGATCGCCCTTCGCGGCCCTGGCCCTGCTCGTCGGCGCAGTGGCGGGGCTCCTGGCACCCCCGGCCGACGCCGGCCAGCTGGTGCATGTGCGCCTCGAGGGCGAGCTCGAGCGCGGCATGCTGCCGCAGCTCGCGCGCGCGGTGCGCGCCGCCAAGGACCAGCCGGACTCGACGCTCGTGATCGAGCTCGACACGCCTGGCGGCTCGATCGACCTGATGTGGGATCTCTCCAAGCAGATCCGCAGTGCCGCCGACAAGGGCGTGCGCACGATCGCCTGGATCCACAAGCATGCGGACTCGACGGCGGTGCTGCTGGCGATCAGCTGCGAACGGGTCTACCTGAGCCACGACGGCACGATCAGTTCCGTGACGCCCGTGGTGATGGGCATCGGAGGCCTTGCTTCCGTCAGTGAGGACCCCGTCGAACGCGAGCAGATCAGTGCCGCGATGCAGGCCGAGTTCCGCGCGATGGCCGCGAAGAACGGGCGCCCGCCCGCGCTGGCCGAGGCGCTGGTCGATCCTGACGCGCGCGTCTACCAGGTCAAGCGCGAGGGCGAGCTCTCGCTCGTCTCGGGCGAGGAATGGGACGAGCTGCGCGCGAAGCCCGACGTGCCCGAACTCGTCGCGACCGTCGCGGCGCCCGGCCGGACGCTGACCCTGTCCGCGGCGCGCGCGGTCGAGCTGCGCCTGGGGGACGGGGTCGCGGAGTCGCTCGCGGAGCTGGCCCTGAAGTCGGGCGCCGCGCAAGGCACCACGCTCGCGGTCGAGCGCGCGCGGTCGGACGACTTCATTCGCTGGCTGGACGTGGTAGGCCCGTTGCTGCTCGTCGCCGGGATCGTGCTCGCCTACGTCGAGCTGAAGGTGCCCGGATTCGGAGTTCCTGGCGTGCTCTCGATCGCCTGCTTCGCGCTGCTGATCGGCGCGCGCTACTTGGCCGGCCTCGCCGACGTGCTGCACATCATCGCCGTGGTGCTGGGCCTGCTCTTGATCGCCGGGGAGATCCTGATCTGGCCCGGCTCGCTGTGGATGGGGCTCTCGGGCGCCGCGCTGCTCGTGGGCGGGCTCGTGCTCTCGGGCCTGGGCCCGGGCTTCAGCCTGGAGAGCGGCTTCGATCGCCAGCGCCTGTTCTCCGCGGGCGCCTCGATGCTGATCAACAGCGCGATCGCCGTGGCGGTGATGCTCGTGCTCTCGCGCTTCCTGCCCAGGACACCGGTCCTGCGCCGTCTCGTGCTCGTGCCGGGCGGGGCGGGCGTCGTCGGCGGAGCGATGCCCGAGAGCGGCGGCCGGCACGCGGAGCTGGCGCGCGTCGGCGCGCTGGGGCGCGCGCTCTCGCCGCTGCGGCCGGTGGGCAAGGTGGCGCTCGACGCCGATCCGAGCCTCGAGTTCGAAGCGCGCTCCTCGGGCGCGCTGATCGACGCCGGCGCGCGCGTGCGCGTGGTCGAGTTCAGCGCTGCACGGCTGGTGGTCGAACCGGCGGAGGAAGCACGCGCATGACGCTCGCGGCGCTGCTTCTAGTCCTGGGCCTCGTGCTGATCGTCGGGGAGCTGCTCTTCCCGACCGTGGGTGCGCTGGGCATCGGCGGCGCGCTGGCGATCATCGGCTCGATCGTGGCCGCCTTCCAGGAGGGCACGCAGACCGGCGTCTCGTTCCTGGTCGCGACGGCGCTGCTCGTCCCGGCCGCGATCGTGCTGGGCATGAAGCTCCTGCCGCACAGCCCCTTCGGCAAGCACCTCGTCGCGCGCGGCGCGACGTTCACGGATGCCGCCGCGGTAGACCGCCGCGACCGCGAGCTCTCCGGCAAGGAGGGCATCGCCGAGAACTTCCTGCGCCCGATCGGCACCGCCACGATCGACGGCCGGCGCGTCGACGTGCAGAGCCGCGGCGAGCCGATCGAGGCCGGGTCGCGCGTGCGCGTGATCGAGGTCGAAGGCAACCGCGTCGTCGTCGTCCAAGTGCAAACCCCCAAGTCCTGAGAATCCGATGAACCTCCTCCATTCGTTCGCACTCGCCCTCCTCGCCCCGGACGACAGTCCCTCGATCCTCAAGATCGCGCTGATGGTCGGCGCCGGGATCTTCCTGCTGGTCTTCCTGGTCGTCTTCCTGCGCTACGCCAGCCTGTACGTGCAGTCGGTCACGACCGGTGCCGGCGTGGGCCTGTTCCAGATGTTCGCCATGTCGCTGCGCAAGGTCGATCCGGCCACGATCGTCGGCGCGCGCGTGATGGTCGTGCAGGCGCGCCTCGACGACATCTCGACGCGCGACCTCGAGGCGCACGTGCTCGCCGGCGGCCACGTGGGCAAGGTGGTGCAGGCGCTGATCTCGGCCGACCGCGCCGGCATCGACCTCGACTTCCGCACCGCCGCGGGCATCG
Source organism: uncultured Planctomycetota bacterium (assembly GCA_963829015.1). Taxonomy (GTDB): domain Bacteria; phylum Planctomycetota; class UBA1135; order UBA1135; genus JADJLZ01. The sequence continues at coordinate 858,242 of CAWHGR010000007.1, forward strand.
ACCTCGCCGGCCGCGACGTGCTCGACGCGGTCCAGACCAGCGTCACGCCCAAGGTGATCGACTGCCCCAACCCGGCCTCGGGCAAGAGCGAGGTCGCCGCGGTCGCCAAGAACGGCATCCAGGTGCTCGCGAAGGCGCGCGTCACGGTGCGCACCAACATCGAGCGCCTCGTCGGCGGCGCCAGCGAGGAGACGATCATCGCGCGCGTCGGCGAGGGCATCGTCTCGACCATCGGCTCGACGGACTCGCACAAGGACGTGCTCGCGAACCCCGACTCGATCAGCAAGACGGTGCTGGCGCGCGGCCTCGACGCGGGCACGGCCTTCGAGATCGTCTCGATCGACATCGCCGACGTCGACATCGGCGCGAACATCGGCGCGCGGCTGCAGGCCGACCAGGCCGAGGCCGACAAGCGCGTGGCGCAGGCGCAGGCCGAGCAGCGCCGCGCGATGGCCGTCGCGGCCGAGCAGGAGATGCGCGCGCTGACGCAGGAGAACCGCGCCAAGGTCGTGCTCGCCGAGGCCGAGATCCCGCTGGCCATGGCGGCTGCGCTGAAGAGCGGCCACCTGGGCGTGATGGACTACTACCGCATGCGCAACATCGACTCGGATACCAAGATGCGCGGCTCGATCGCCGGCGGCGACACGCCTGCGGCACCGGAGCCGGGCTCGTAGGAGGTTTGCGTGCTGCAGCGTTCCGAGCCCGGGCTGGCGCAGTGGATCCAGGAGCACCTCGGTCCGCTGCTGGTGGCTTTCTTCGTCTTCGTGCTGCCGGCGATCCGCGCTGTGCTCGCGGCCAGGAAGCAGCGCGGGGAGGAGCCCGAGCCGGAGGCCGGACGCAAGGCCTGGGAGGATCTGCTGCAGGGCCGCGAGACCCAGCCGCCGCCGCTGCCGAGGCCCGAACCCGTCGAAGAGGAGTCGCTCGAGGACAACCCGCCGACCCCAATGGTCGACCTGCCCTCCGCGAGCGCCAGCGAGTCCGAAGACGAGTCGCAGGCCGAGGAGTACGTCGCGGCTCGCGAGCGCCAGGAGAGCGAGCGCCAGGAGCAGGTGGCGGCGGCCGAGTACGTCGCCTCCTCGCCCTACCGGCCCGACGTCGCACCGCGGCCCGCGAGCGCGGTCCCGATCGTCGCGCTTCCAAAAGCGGCTGCGCCGAGCGCCGCCGAAGTCTGGCTCTTCCCGACCACCCCTGCCCGCGACCGGCGGGCCGCGCTGCGGCGGGCGATCGTGCTGCGCGAGGTGCTCGGACCGCCGTTGGCGCTGCGCTGAGGCTCTCATGGGCCGCTACTGGCTGGTGAAATCCGAGCCGAGCACGTTCTCGTTCCAGGACCTGCTCGCTGCTCCGCGCAAGCGCACGCGCTGGGAGGGCATCCGCAACTACACCGCGCGCAACTTCATGCGCGACGGCATGGCCGTGGGGGACGAGGTGCTCTTCTACCACTCGAGCTCCGACCCCAGCGGGGTGGCCGGGATCGCCCGCGTCTGCGACGCTGCGATCGCCGATCCGACGCAGTTCGACAAGCGCTCGCCGGGCTACGACGCGAGGGCCAAGCGCGAGGCCCCGACCTGGCTCGCCGTGGAGCTGCAGGCCGTGCGCGCATTGCCTCGATTCGTGCCCTTGGAGGAGCTGAAAGCCAATCCAGCGCTCGCCGAAATGCTCGTCGTGCAGCGCGGACAGCGGCTCTCGATTCAACCGGTCACGGAGCGCGAATGGCGCACGGTGCTCGCGCTGGGCGGGCTCAAGGCACCCTGACCCAAGTGCTGATATCGACAGAAGTTCATTGTCTGCAAGTAGTTGTGTCTTCCACCTCTGGCCACTGGACCGCGCGAGTGCGGGCGCCACAATGTGAGCCCCCCGGCCCAGCCCGGCAATCCAACCGAAGCCCTCTAGGAACAACTCGATGAGCCAGAAATACGAGAACCTCGTCAAGCTCGTGAACGATGTGCGCGACGACGTGTCCAAGGCGGACGCAGGCAACAAGGCCGCGACCGCGCGCGTCCGCAAGTCGATGATGGAGATCAAGAACGTGGCCCAGGACATCCGCAAGGAGATGCTCGAGCTGCGCGACGCCGGCAACAAGCCCTGAGCGATCGCACGCAGGTTCAGGCGCATCCGCCCGGGGCGATCCCTGGGCGGATGCGTCGTTTCAGCCCCAGGAGGAGACTGATGAAGCGCTGGATCGTGCTGTGTGTGGCCCTGCTGGCCCTCTGGAGCGCCCTGCGGGCACAGACACCCGCGCCGAACCCCGCCCCGGTCCGCGGGAGCACGGTGATCGTGCTGCGCCACGCCGAGAAGGACCCGCAGGGCGAGCCGAAGGACCCCGGGCTGTCCGTCGCTGGTCGTGCCCGCGCGGAGGCCCTGGCGCACCTCTTGGCGCCTGCGAAGCCCACCCGGCTGTTCGCCAGCGAGTTCCAGCGCGCGCAGCGCACGCTCGACCCGCTGGCCCAGGCGCTCGGAGCCAAGGTCGAGGTCGTGCCCGCCGGCAAGGGTGCGGAGCTCGCCCAGCGCCTGCGCGCGCTCCCGGAGGGCTCGGTCAGCGTCGTGGTCGGGCACTCGAACACCGTCCCGGCTCTCGTGGAAGCCCTGGGAGGCAGGATCGAGCGGCTCGAGAAGGGCGCGCTGGCCGAGACGGAGTTCGGCCGCCTGTTCGTGCTGACGCTCCCGCCCGCGGGCAGCGCAGGCAGTGTGGCGACCGCCACTCTCGAACTCGCCTACGGCAACTGAGCTGCCGCCAGCTCGCGCAGGCGCGCCAGCGCGCGGGCTCCCTCGGGCCCGAGATCGCGCGTCCAGTCGTTGACGTACAGCTCGACGTGCTTCCAGAGCACCTCGTCCGAGTCCTCCTGCGCGTGGCGGCGCATCGTCGCCAGCGCCTCGTCGCGGTGCGCGCGCGCGTAGTCGATCGAGCGCGCGATCGCCTGCTCGAGCGCGTCCCCGAGTGCCGCTGCGAGCCCCTCGCGCAGCGCGATGCCGCCCAGCGGCAGCGGAGCGTGCTCGCGCTCCTCCCAGCGCGCCCCGAGGTCCTCGACCAACGCGAGGCCCATCCGGGAGTACGTGAAGCGCCCTTCGTGGATGCACACGCCGAACTCGGCCTCGCGCGCAGCCAACGCGGGCAGGATGCTCGAGAAGACGGCCTGCTCGAGCCGGCCCTCGCCGCGGTGGAAGAGCCGGTAGAGCAGGCTGGCACTGGTGCGCTCGCCCGGGCAGAGCACGCGCGCGCCGGCGGGGATGCGCACGTGCCCGTCCAGGCCGCGTTCGGCCCGCGCACCCGGCGCGGCGATCAGCACCGGGCCGACGCCGAAGCCCAGCGCGGCCCCGGCGCGCAGCACGCGCACGGCGGGCCGATCCGCCAGCGCCGCGAAGCTCACCTTGCAGGCGTCGTAGCGACCCGCAAGGAAGCGCCGGTTGAGCTCCTCGATGTCCGCGAGCTCGAAGGCGAGCTCGAGCCCCGGCGTCTCGATGCGCCGCTCCAGCAGCGCGTGGAACGCGAAGGTGTCGTTCGGACAGGGCGAGATGCCCAGCGCGAGGCGCTTCACGCGAGCAGCTCCAGCGCCCGCGTGCGCGCGGCCGCGAGCGCCGCCGGGATGCGCCAGTGGCGCTTGTGGCGCTCGCCGACGGCGTTCGAGATTCCGCGCACGATCGTGCAGGGCACGTGCGCGAGGGCGCAGGCGAAGGCCACCGCGAAGCCCTCCATGTCCTCGGCCGCCGCGCCGGGGAAGCGCTGCAGACGCAGCGCGGCCTCTTCGGGCGAGTCGCTGGCCGTGCAGACCGTGAGCAGCAGGGAGCCGGATCCTCCGGACGCGAGCGCGATCCGGTCCTCGATGCCCGGCCACTGCGGGAAGCCCGAGCCGATGCCCTCGATGGCCACCTCGCGGAAGCTCGCCGCCCCGCCGATGGGCAGTCGCGCGAGATCGTAGCTGCCGGCGATGCCGACCAGCAGAAGGGCGGCGGGGGAGTGCTGCGCCAGGAGCTGCGCGGTGCGCGCGGCCGCCGCGACGGGCCCGAAGCCGCACAGCTCGACTCGCGCATCGAAGCCGCCGAGTTCGGACAGGCGCGCCAGCTCGAGCTCGGTCGGCACGACGATCAGCGTCGCCGGGGTCTTCATGCGGAACATTTTCGCCGCGGAGGAGCCCCGCGTCCACGCGCTCGCTACTCTCCTCGCCATGACGATCCGCCTCCAGACGTTCGCTGCCCTGCTCTTCCTCCTCGGGCCCGCCTGCCAGTCTGCGACCAAGCCCGCCAGCGAGCCGGCGTCCAAGCAGGACCCGGCCGAGCGCCTGCTGGCCCTGGCGCAGAAGGACAACCGGGCGATGCAGCACCTGCGGCACCTGACGAAGGACATCGGGCCGCGCCTGACCGGCTCCGAGCACTACGACCGCGCGGCGCAGTGGTGCCTGGAGCAGTTCAAGAGCTGGGGCCTGGCCGCGCGTCTCGAGCCCTGGGGCGAGTTCCCGGTGCGCTGCGACCGCGGCGCGCAGCGCGGCCGCGAGCTCAAGCCCGAGGCGCGCGAGCTCGTCGTCTCGACCTCCGCCTGGACGCACGGCACGCACGGCCCGCTGCGCGCCACGGCGCGCCTGGAACCGGCCGACGAGGCCGAGCTCGAGGCGCACAAGCAGGACTACGCCGGGGCCTGGATCGTGCGCCGCACGAAGCGGCCCGCGGCGGCCGTGCGCAAGGCGCTCGACGCCGCGCTCGAGGCCAAGCCCGCGGCGGGCTTCGTGCGCAGCTTCGGCGGCGAGCTGCTGCTGATGGGCGGCCGGCAGGACCGCACCCTGGAGCAGATCGAGAAGCTGCCGCTGGAGGTCACGCTGCGCGGCGACCACTACGACGCGATCGTCGCCAGCCTCGAGCAGGGCCAGGGGGTCGAGCTCGAGTTCGAGATCGAGAACAAGCTCGTCGCCGGGCCCGCGACCTGCACCAACGTCGTGGCCGATCTGGTCGGCTCGGAGTTCCCGGACGAGTACGTGATCGTCGGCGGGCACCTCGACAGCTGGGACGGCGCCGAGGGCGCGCAGGACAACGGCACCGGCGTCGCCTCGACGCTCGAGGCGGCGCGCCTGATCGCCAGCCTGTCCGTCAAGCCGCGCCGCACGCTGCGCTTCGTGCTCTTCGGCGGCGAGGAGCAGGGCCTGTTCGGCTCGCTGGGCTACCTCAAGACGCACGCCGCGGAGCTGCCGCACATCAGCGCCGTCCTGATCCACGACGGCGGCGCGAGCCCGCTGGCGGGCCTGGACGTGACCTACGCGATGCTCGAGGACGTCGAGCGCGTGCTCGCGCCGCTCGCCACGCTCGACCGCATCCGCCCCGTGAGCGTCAACGAGCGCCTGGGCCTCGTCAACAGCGGCGATTCCGACCACGCGCCCTTCCTGGGCCAGAACGCGGCCCCGGCCTTCTTCTGGAACCAGAGCGGCGCCGGCTACGACCACGTGCACCACACGCAGTTCGACACCTTCGAGACGGTCGCGCCGGCCGACGAGGAGCACAACGCGCTCGTGGTCGCGGTCGCGGCCTTCGGCCTCGCGCAGCTCGACCACCCGCTCGACCGCACCGACATGGCGCCGCTCGCCCCGCGCCGCATGGGCGTCGCGGGCTTCACCGGCGCGACGCTGCAGGAGGTCATGCCCGAGGGCCGCGCGAACATGGCCGGCTGGCAGCAGGGCGACGTGCTGCTCACGGTCGACGGCGCCGAGGTCAAGAACCGCGAAGAGATCGTGCGCGCGATCAACCAGGGCAGCCCGCGCAAGACGATCCGCCTGCGGCGCGGCAGCGAGGTGATCGACACGGAGCTCGACTGGTCGAACGACCCCGACGAGCCCGAGCGCTCGGCGCGTGCCGGGAGGCGCGAGGCCTGGATCAAGGCGCACCCGCGGCCGGCGGCGGCGCCGGCGCGCTAACGCCCAATCCAGATCGCCGGCAAATTGAGGAACGCGCGCAGGCCGCCGCCCTGCGGACCGTCTTTCGCCGCCGGCACTGCGATCGCCAGGTCGGGCCGCCCGTCGCCGTCGATGTCGCCGACGGCCACTCGCCCGCGGCCGTGCACGCCCGCGAGCCGGCCTTTGGCGGCGAAGCCGCCCTGGCCGTTGCCGAGGTAGATCGCCGCGCCGTGCTCGAGGCTCAGCGCGACGAGGTCGAGCTTCTGGTCGCCGTCGAAGTCCGCGGCGGCGAGGTCGGCGTAGCGGTCGCCGCGCGGCAGGCCCGTGTCGACGTGTTCCCAGGTCGCGCGCGACTCGTTCCAGGCGAAGACGCCGATCGAGTCGCGCTCGGACTCCGGCTGCGCGGCGTCCGGCTGGCTGCAGACGGCGATCTGCGGCCGCGGGTCGGCGCTGAAGCGGCCGACGCACAGCGCGCGCAGCGAATCGGGGCGCGCGGGGGCCGGCAGGCCCTGCGACTGCTCGCGCCAGCGCGGCGGGCTCTCGTGTCCGGTCAGGAAGACGCGCACGCGCGCGCCGGTCGCCACGACGATGTCGTCGCGCCCGTCGAGGTCGAGGTCCGCGACTGCGAGCGCGCGGCCGAACTCGGACTCGGAGAGCAGCGGCGCGCCGGGTGCCTGCTGCAGCCCGCCGCGCGCGTCGCCGAAGTAGACCAGCAGTCCGCCGCGCGGGTAGGCGAGGCCGACGAGATCGCACGCGCCGCTGCCGGCGAGGTTGCCCAGCGCGAGGTCCGCCACCGGCGGCGTCTCCGCGAGCACGCTCGACTCGCGCCAGCCCATGCGCCCGTCGCCGAGGAAGACGCGCATGCCGTGCGCGTAGGTCGAGAGCGCGAGATCCGTGCGCCCGTCGCGGTCGAGGTCGAGGGCGCAGGCCACGCTGCAGCCGAGAGTCGGCGGCAGGCTCGGCTCGCGCTGCAGCCAGAGCCGTTGCGAGGCATCCGGCGCCTGCCAGCAGGCGTAACCCTGCTCCTCGCAGTTCGAGGCGACGAGGTCGGCGCGGCCGTCGCCCGTGAGGTCGCTGAGCAGCGGCCGGCCGCTCCACGAGCCCGAGGGCGGCAGTCCGTCGGAGAGTTCGCGGAAGGGGAGCTCGGGCAGCGGCTTCCACTCCGGGATCGGGGTCGGATCCGGCACGAACACGCCCTGGGGATTGAGCACCATGCGCGCGAGCGGGTCGCGCACGACCAGCGGGTTGCCGGAGGCGGGAGTGTCCTCGGTCTGCGGCGAGCAGCCGGCCAGCGCCAGCGCCAGCGCGAGGGTGAGCGCCCGCTCAGGCATCGTGCACGGGTCCCGCGCTCGCGAGCGCCGCCTCGAGCGTGCGGCGCACGTAGACCGGCACCATCTCGCGCCGCCACTCGTGGTCGCCGGGCATGTTGGGCAGCGGATGGCACTGCTTGCGCGCCAGTTCGCCCACGCGTGCGAGCGCCTCGGCCAGCTCGGGCGTGCGCGCGCGCTGGCCGACGAGCTCGTCGGCGATGCGCTTCATGCGCAGCGGCCGCGCCGCGAGCGCGCCGATCACGAGGTCGGCCTCGCGGATCGCGCCCGCATCGTCGAGCTCGAGCCGCACGGCGACGCCGAGCAGCGGGAAGTCGATCGAGCCGCGCTCGCGCAGCTTGCCGTAGGCGCCGCGGTGGCCCGGGCCGCGCGGCGGCAGTCCGGATCTCGACCAGGATCTCGCCCGGCTCGAGCTTCTTGTTCGCCGATGCCGTCGGCGACCCAGAAGTCGTCGATCGGCAGCACGCGCCGCGCTCCCTGGCGCTCGAGCACGAGCTCGGCGCCGAGCGTCATCAGCGCCGGCGCGGTGTCGTTCGAGGCCGCGGCGACGCACTTCGAGCCGCCCTCGACCACGTGGCACAGCGTGCCGTCCTTCTTGAGGCAGAAGCCCAGCGCCTGGCGCCAGAAGTAGGTCTGGTTGTACCACTGGCAGCGCGTGTCGAGCAGCACGTTGCCGCCCAGCGTGCCCATCGTGCGCAGCTGCGGGCCGGCGACCAGCGCCGCAGGCTTGCGCGAGCGCCGGCGCGCGCGCGCGCACGAGCGTTCGTCGGCCGCGACCTCGTCGAGGCGCGTCATCGCGCCGATCGCGAGCCAGCCGCCGTCGACTCGCGCGGATGCCGCGCAGCTCGTCGATCGCGCGCCGAGCGAGACGACGAGCTCGGGCGTGAAGCAGCTCGTGCTTCATGTTGGGCAGGAGGTCGGTGCCGCCGGCGACGATCATCGCCGTGCGGCCGAGCGTCGGCGAGCAGCGCGACGCGCCTCGGCGACGCTCGTCGGCCGCGCGAGCTCGAAGCTCGGCAGGCGCAGCATCAGCGTCGTCCTCGGGCGACCGTCGTGCAGCGCTCGCGCGCGCTTCTCGCGCAGCGCCTCAGCACCTTGCCCGGGCGTGAACGGCAGGTCGCGTCAGGCGGATCCCGCACGGCGTCGAAGACCGCGTTCGCGATGGCCGGGATCGACGGGTGCAGCGGACCTTCGCCGGCCTCCTTCGCGCCGTAGGGGCCCTCCGGGATCGAGGCTCTCGACGATCAGCGCGTGGAGCTCGGGCGTGTCGAGCGAGGTCGGGATGCGGTAGTCGAGCAGGTTCGGCCCGGCGTGCAGGCCGAAGCGGTTCACGTCGTGCTCCTCGAGCAGCGCCTCGGCGACGCCCATGTAGGCCGAGCCCTCCATCTGCCCCTCGACGAGCATCGGGTTGAGCGCGCGGCCGCAGTCGTGCGCGATCCAGACGCGCTCGCACGTGATGCGGCCGGTCTCCTCGTCGACCGACGACCTCGACCACGTGCGCGGTGAACGAGTAGGCCGGCGACGCGCCGATCGTGCCGCCGCGGTAGTCGCCGCCGAGCGTCGGCGTGTTGTACGAGCCCGTCGCGCCGAGCGTGTCGAAGCGCGCCTCGGCGATCTGGATCGCCTCGCGCGCTCGGGATCGAACGCGCCGGGTCGCCCGAGATCGATGGCGCGACCCTGCGACCAGGCGCACGCGCGCGGGCTCGACCTGCCACTCCTCGGCGACGCGCCTGCGACGAGCTGCGCGCGCAGCTTGCGCGCCGCGTCGATGGCCGCGTTGCCGACCATGAACGTGCACGCGGCTCGAGTAGGCGCCGAGGTCGACCGGACAGAGATCGGTGTCGGCCGCGACCACGCGCACGTCGCTCGAGCGCCAGGCCCAGCTCCTCGGCCACGAGGTACGGCGACGACCGAGTTCGAGCCCTGGCCGATGTCGTTGCCGCCGGTGAAGACGGTGACGCGGCCGGAGCGGTCGAGCTTCGATCTGGACGCCGGCCTGCGGCATCTCGTTCGGATAGACCGGGTAGTTCGTGCCCGAGATGTACATCGAGCCGGCGACGCCGAGGCCGCGGCCGCGTCCGAGCTTGCCGCGCCGCGTCCTTCCAGCCGCTCGCGCTGCTCGACCTCGTCGAGGCACTGCGAGGAAGCCGTTCGAGGTGACGCGCTGGCCGTTGACCGTGCGTCGTGTTGGCGCCCTGGAAGTTGCGCGCGGCGCATCTCGATCGGATCGAGCGCCGAGCTTCTCGGCGATCTCGTCGAGCTGCACCTCGAAGGCGAAGCGCGGCTGCACCGAGCCGTGGCCGCGCTTGGGCCCGCAGGGCGGCTTGTTGGTGAAGACGCGCGTCGAGTCGAAGCGGTAGCTCGGGAAGTCGTAGGGCCCGGTCGAGCAGCTGGCCCGCGTAGTACGTGGTGACCAGGCCGAAGCGAGCTGTACGCGCCGCCGTCGATCAGGATCTTCGCGTCGACCGCCGGTGAGCTGCCCGTCGCGCGTGACGCCGGTCTTGTAGTGCATCTGCATCGGGTGGCGGCCGCGGTGCGCGTAGAAGACTTCCTCGCGCGTGCAGAGCATCTTCACCGGCCGGCCGGTGATCATCGCGAGCTTCGCGACGCAGAACTCGAGGCTGAACGGATCCGACTTGCCGCCGAAGGCGCCGCCGAGGCACGGCTGGATGACGCGGATGCGCTGCGCCGGGAGCTCGAGCACCTTGCGCCAGCGCGCGGTGCACGTAGTGCGTGATCTGCGTCGAGCGACCAGACCGTCAGCAGGCCGTCGGCCGAGTACTGCGCGACCGCGCAGTGCGGCTCGATCGGCGCGTGCGTCGTGCCGTGGAAGAAGTAGTCGTCCTCGACCACGAGCTCGGCGGCCGGCGAGCGCCGCGTCGACCTCGCCGAACGCGAGCTGCACGTGCTTGGAGATGTTGCCCTCCTTGCGGCCCTCGTGGATCGGCGGATCGTGGCGCAGCGAGGCTCTCGCGCGGATCGAAGTAGGCGTGCAGCAGCTCGTACTCGACGTCGATCAGCTTCAGCGCCGCGTTGGCCGTGTCCTCGTCGACGGCCGCGACGGCCGCGACCGCGTCGCCGATGAAGCGCACCTTGTCGACGGCGAGCGCGTTCTCGTCCGGCGTCCAGGGGATCACGCCGTACGTGATCGGCATGTCGCGCCCGGTGATCACCGCCATGCACGCCGGGGAGCGCCAGCGCGCGCCGAGGCGTCGATGCGCGGATGCGCGCGTGCGGGTGCGGGCTGCGCAGCGTCTTCGCGTGCAGCATGCCCGGCAGCGCGATGTCGTCGGTGTAGACCGCCGCGCCGGTGGCCTTGTCGAGCGCGTCGACCTTGCGGTTGGGCTTGCCGATGACGTGGAAGTCGCCCCAGGGTGCGCCCACGCCGTGCTGCTCGCGCGCTCCCATCAGCGTGATTCCCAGGCGCGCGGCGCCGGCGCCACGCCCAGCGACTCCGCGATCGCGAGCTCGACCGCCTCGAAGATCTGCGTGTAGCCCGTGCAGCGGCACAGGTTGCCCGCGAGCGCCTCGCGGATCTCGGCGCGCGTCGGGCAGGGATTGCGGTCGAGCAGCGCGCGCGCCGAGAGCATCATGCCCGGCTGGCAGAAGCCGCACTGCAGCGCGCCGCAGCGGTCGAAGGCGCGCCTGGACGGATCGGGACCCGTGCCGCCGGCCGCGATGTGAGCCGGCATCAGGCCCTCGATGGTCGTGATCGCGCGGCCCTCGGCGTCGCCGGCGAGCGTGATGCAGACGAGCATCGGCTTGCCGTCGCTGCAGCACGGTGCACGCGCCGCAGTCGCCCTTGTCGCAGCCCTGCTTGCTGCCCGTCAGGCCCGAGGCGGTAGCGCAGCACCTCGAGCAGCGTCCAGTGGTCCGGCGCGGCGACCTCGAGCTCGTCGCCGTTGACCTTGAGGCGCAGAACACGCATGCGTCCATTCTCGCCGCGCGGGCGGCGAGGGACAAGCGCGCTCGGCCGGGGTCGCCTGGACCTCGCTCAGATCCGGATGATGGTGATCGGCGGCGGGCCGCGCCGCGCTTTCACGCCGGGGGGCGCGCACCCCGGGATGAAGTCGAGCGTCCTCTCCCGGGATGGACCCGGGCAGAGGGGAGCGGGGACCCGCGCGCAGGCGCCGGGAGCCGGAGCGGAGCGTGCTCCATCGTGTCCTGTGCGAGCACCTGGCGACGTTCCTGGCGCGCGCGGAGGAGGGCAGCGGGCCCGGGCTGCCGCGCTTCGTCCGGCGCGAGCTGCGGCGCTACCTCGATTGCGGGATCCTGGCCTTCGGCTTCGCGCGCGTGCACTGCTCGAGTTGCGGGAAGGACGAGCTGGTCGCGTTCTCCTGCAAGGGCCGCGGCTTCTGCCCGTCGTGCTGCGGTCGGCGCATGGCCGATAGCGCGGCGCACTTGTGCGACGAGGTGCTGCCGCAGGTCCCGGTGCGGCAGTGGGTGCTCTCGCTGCCGTTCCGCATCCGCTATCTGCTGGCCTATGACGCCAGGCTGTGTTCGGCGGTGCGGCGGATCGTCGTGCGGACGCTGCTTGATTGGCTGCGCGAGCGGGCGGCCAGCGCGGGGGTGTCGGGCGGCCGTTCGGGCGCGGTGGTGCTCGCGCAGCGCTTCGGCGGCGCGCTCAACCTGAACCTGCACTTCCACACGCTTGTGCTCGACGGGGTGTTCACGCGCCCGAAGCGCTTTGGGCCGCCGGTGTTTCACGAAGCCGCGCCGCTGACGGATGAGGACGTCGTCGCGGTCAACACGCTTCTGCACCGCCGCATCGTGCACTACCTGCGCCGCCGCGGCCGGCTGCCGCGGGATGAGTACGACGAGTTGTGCGAGCCCGAACCCGACGAGCCGTTGTTCGCGCAGCTGTGCGCGGCATCGGTGCAGGCTCGCGTGGCGCTGGGGGCGAAGAGCGGGACTCGTGCGGAGCGGTTGGGCCGGCGGCGTGATGCTCGTGGTGTCGAGCGCCCGCTGTTCATTCCCGGTTCGCTGTGCTGCGACATCGAGCAGTTCTCGCTGCACGCGAAGGTGCGGATCGAGGCGCAGGATCGCGAAGGATTGGAGCGCCTCTGCAGGTATATCGCCCGCCCTCCGATCAAGGTCGAGCGCCTCTCGCTCGCGCCGGACGGCCGCGTGATCTACGCGCTGCGGCGCCACTGGCGCGATGGAACCTCCGCGATCGCCTTCGAGCCGCTGGACTTCATCGCACGCCTGGCGGCGCTGGTGCCTCGCCCTCGCGCGCACCTGCTGACGTACCACGGCCTCCTCGCGCCCGCGGCGGAGTGGCGCGATCTCGTCGTGCCGAGGCCGAGGGCGAAGAGCTCGCCGTGTGCAGATCCGAAGAGCCCGAGTCCTGGGTCGGAGACCTGCCGCCCGGAGTCGCAGAGCTGCTCGCCGGGTTCACGAGGTCGAGCCTGCGCCTGAGACAGCAGGGACAACGCTCGCCCTCGCCGCCAAGCCCCGCCGCCCGACGCGCACGAGCTGGGCCGAGCTGATGAAGCGTGTGTTCGAGATCGACGTGCTGATCTGCCCTCACTGCGGCGGCCCGCGCAAGCTGATCGCGTTGCTCACCGACGGGTTGGTCGTGCGCAAGATCCTCGCGCACCTGGGCCTCCCGACCGAGCCTCCAGCGCTCGCGCCGGCCCGAGCTCCGCCCGAGCCCGAGCTCGCCTGGTAGCTCGCGACACTCGCTCGCGCCTCCGAGTCCGTGCCTTCAGGGGTGCGGGTAGGGGAGAGCTGCGTTCCGGCCGGGGGGGGAGACAGCCGAAAGACCTCCGCGAGCGCTCGTGGACCCCTGCCCCAAGGCCGATCGGTCCGTCAGAACCCGCCAGCGCCGCCCGCGCCGGGCCCGGGCCGCCACGAGAGGCTCCGACGGTGGTAGGCTCAGCCCAAGGTCATGCGCTTGGATGTCCTACGCCCGGGGCGTAACGCAGCTGATTGTCTGCGATGCGCACTGCGGGCTCCGGGTGTACCTACCACAATGAAAATGGAATCGAGCGTCGCGCAGGAGAGCAGGACGAACCCATGAAGGTCCATCGGATTGGTTCGAACCTGGCCGTGGTCATCACGTGCATGTCGGCTGGCAGGGCTTCGGGTCAGTGCATGCACTGGGACGCGGGGGTGGGAATGCCCCCGTATTCCAGCGCAGTCAATCGCATGTGTACCCACGACCCCGGCACGGGTCGAGTGCTCTACGCGGCCAGCGGCGATGCGGTATACAGTTGGACCGGCTCGGCCTGGACGCAGGTGGGCTTGACGTTCGACAATTCGGTCGGACCGCTGTGTGAGTACGACGACGGAGCTGGAGTCCAACTCTTCGCTGGTGGGGCCTTTGAAGCGAATACCCTTGGAACACCAATGCGGAACATCGCGAAGTTCGTCGGAGGCGTCTGGCAAGAAGTTGGGGGGGGCTTCCGACTTCGACTCAATTCGTGGAGCCTGTATTCACCATGGCCGTCTTCAATGATGGAAGTGGGGCCAAGCTGTTCTGTGGTGGGGCATTTGTCTCCACAGGCGGACTGACGGACGCCATACTCAGTTGGGATGGGACGACATGGGCTAGCGTGGGAACAGGACTTGGGGCGGCATGGGTGAGTGCGCTCTGTGTCTTCGATGACGGTAGTGGCCCCGCCTTGTTTGCAGCAGGCCTATTCGACAACGCCGGCGGATACATCGCTAACAACATCGCCAAGTGGGAGGCGGGTGCGTGGTGGCCACTCGGGCAACGGGTCTGACTGGCGGCAGCTTCCCGTGGGTTCGCGCGCTTGCTGTATACAACGACGGCAGCGGCCCTGCCCTCTATGCAGCGGGTCAATTCCAATCTGCGGGCGGCGTGACCGTCGATGGAATCGCGAAGTGGAATGGTTCGACGTGGTGTCATCCTTGCCTTGGGCATTGGGTTCCCCCCCCCTCTATAATCAGTTCAGTGCGCTCGGAGTCTATGACGACGGCAGAGGCCCGGCCCTGTATGTGGGCGGCCAGGGCTCGAGCCTGGGCTTTGGTCTCCCTTGGGGGTCCAACGTGAGTCGAACTCGAGCCTGGCGAATACAAACTGACATTTGAACACGGTAGGTTACCCAACGGAGACATGTGGGCGGTGTTCCGACTAGAGCCAGGCGTCATCTCCGGTGCAGGCGAGGATCGTCATTGCAGACTCAGACCTGAGCCCCCCGGATGCGCTCCTAATGACTGCGTCTCCCGCCTACTGAGGATAGTGCCTCATCGGTCTGGTTGGGCTTGCAGGGGGGCGTCCAGTCAGAGCCTGTGCGCGGCATCGATGCAGGCTCGCGCGGCGCTGGGGGCGACGAGCGGAGCGCGTGCGCAGCGGTTGGGCCGGCGGCGTGGCGTCGAGTTCGAACGCCCGCTCTTCCAGGGCTGCGCGAGCTGTGCTGCGACATCGAGCAGTGCTCGCTGCACGCGAACGTGCGGATCGACGGCGGAGGACCGCGAAGCGATCGGACCGCCACTGCGGGTAGATCGTGCGTCCTCGCGCTCAAGACCGAGCGTCTAGCGCTCGCGCCGGGCCGGTCGTCCAGTCAGAGCCTGTGTCGCGGCATCGCTGCAGAGTCGCGTGGCGCAGGGGGCGAAGAGCAGAGCTCGTGCCGAGCGGGGGGCGGCGGGGTGACGTCGAGTTCGAACGCCAGCTCTTCCGACTACGCGAGCTGTGCTGCGACATCGAGCAGTTCTCGCTGACGCGGAAGCGCGGATCGAGGCGCAGGACCGCGAAGGATTGGAGCGCCTCGGCAGGTACGTCGCGCGTCCTCCGCTCAAGGCCGAGCGTCTCTCGCCTGGGCGATGCGGGCGCGTGATCTACGCGCTGCGGCGCCACTGGCGCGATGGAACCTCCGCGATCGCTTTCGAGTCGCTGGACTTCATCGCGCGCCTCGCGGCTCTGGTGCCGCGCCCTCGCGCGCACCTCCTGACGTACCACGGCATCCTGGCGCCCGCGGCTGAGTGGCGCGATCTCGTCGTGCCGAGGCCGAGGGTGAAGAGCTCGCCGTGCGCGGAACCGAGAGAGCCCGAGTCGGAGTTCGGATTCCCGCCCACCGGGTTCGCAGAGCTGCTGCGGCGGGTTCACAGGTCGAGCCTGCACCTCTGACCGCGGGGACGACGCTCGCGCTCGCCGCGCAAGCCCCGCCGCCCGACACGCACGGGCTGGGCCGAGCTGATGAAGCGGGTATTCGAGATCGACGTGCTGATCTGAGCGCTCGTGGACCCCTGCCCCAAGGCCGATCGGTCCGTCAGAACCCGCCAGCGCCGCCCGCGCCGGGCCCGGGCCGCCACGAGAGGCTCCGACGGTGGTAGGCTCAGCCCAAGGCCATGCGCTTGGATGTCCTACGCCCTGTACCAGCGTCGGGGGGCGAACATGATGGCCACGACGGCCGCGATAGGGCAGTGGCGCGCGACGAATGCGCGAGTAGCGTGTCGGTCCGGCGCGAACTGCGACTCGTTTCATGAAGCCCACCACGTTCGCTGCTCTCGCCGCAGTCGTCGGCATTTCGGGCTGTCAGCCGGCGGTGCAGTCGCGACCGCTGCAGGATGCCGACGTGGAGCTGCAGCGACCGTGCAGGGTGCCGTTGGCGCCTGAGGATCGGCCGATCGCCGAGGTCGACCTCGGCACGGGGCGACCGCGTCGCTTCCTGCTCGACACCGGCGCCGAGATCTCCCTGATCGACGAACGCTGCGTCGTCGAGTGCGGTCTCGAGCGACATCCGTACTCCGCTGCCTTCAAGACGATCGGGAGCGGCGGCGGCGAGAGGGAACTGCGCGACTACGTGCGCCTGGACCGGCTCACGCTCGGCGAACTGATCGTGCGGGACTCGCGTGTTACCGTTGTCGGCGGTCCCGCGTTGGCGGAAGCGAAGGTCGACGGGATCCTGGGTCAGGATCTGCTCTCGCGCCTCGTGATCATCGTCGATTCGCAGCGCCACGAGTTGCACGTCCTGCCGAACGGCGGCGCCGATGCGATCCGCTCCTGCATCGAGGACGCGAAGATCGGCAACGGGGCGTGGGCCTCGGCGACGATCGAGTTCCACCCGCTCCCGATCCTGCCGCTGGACGTCGCCGGAGTGGCGGAAACCCTGCGGCTCGAGATCGACACCGGCGCCGTCGCATCGTCGTTGCCGAAGCGGGCCATCACCGCACTCCGGCTCGCACCGATCGGTCGACGCCCGCGAGGCGGCGTCGACGGCACCTACGAGACCGACGCCTACCGGCTCGAACACTTCAACCTGTTCGGCCTCTCGCTCGACTTCGAGGTCACGGCCTCCGAGCTGGAACAGGGACTGCTCGGCATGGACGTGCTCGGCTCACTGGTCTTCGTGCTCGACGGGCCACGGCGCACGCTGTGGCTGCACCATCGCCAGTGACGCTGAACGGTGCTCGCGCGGTCAGGGGATCGACGCAGTGGCGCCGCCCGTGTGGGACCAGCCGTCGATGGCCAGCGGGTCGAGAACGCACCATTGGAGCGACAGCTGCAGGCCGTGGTACGACGAATCGTCCGGTACGAAGAACGTGGCCCGGGTGCCGCCGGTGAGTCGGCTCGTGTGGGTCTTCGTCAGGTAGAGCAGCAGGATCTCCGGCGTGACCCACAGGTCGATGAAGCCGAGCGGCACGCCCGTGGGGATCGGGAAGCCGATGACGAGGATCGCGGGAACGTTGCGCGCGGCATTGTCCAGCCAGGGGTCGACCGGATTGCGGAGGCCGGGCCAATCGCCGAGGCCGATCGCCGGTCAACACCATCCTGCATCGACGCATCCTGCGCTACCTTCAGCGCCGCGGCCGGCTGCCGCGGGCCGAGCATGAGGAGGTGTCCGAGCCCGAGCTCGGCTGGTCGTTCGCGACTCGCGCTCGGGTCTCGAGACCGCGCCTTCTCATCCCATCCATGCCCGGGTTTCCGTGCGTCGCTCGGACGGCGGAAAGGCCTCCGCGAGCGGTCCTGAGCCACTGCCCGATGCCCAGCTGACAGACCAGGACCAAGCCGCCCAGCCCGCCGCCGGGCCTGCCACGCGAGCTCCGACGCTGGTAGGCCGCACGCTCCTCGATTGGCTGCGCGAGCGTGCGGCCAGACAGGGCGTGTCGGGCGGCCGTTCGGGCGCGCTGGTGCTCGCGCAGCGCTTCGGCGGCGCGCTCAACCCGAAGCCTACGAGGCTTCCAGGCGCACGAAGCGCGACCAGCTCTGGCGGATCGCCTCGTGTCCGAGCTCGAAGAACGGCGTCCAGCGCGGCTGCAGCGGCAGCGTGAGCAGTTTCATCCCGGCCTGGGAGGGCGTGCGGTTGCGCTTCCTGTGGTTGCAGCGCCGGCAGGAGAGCACGCAGTTCTCCCAGCTCGTGTGTCCGCCCTGCGAGCGCGGCACGACGTGGTCGATCGAAAGCTCCGGAGTCCCGGGTCGCGAGCCGCAGTACTGGCAGGTGTGCCGGTCGCGGCGGAACAGGTTGCGCCGGCAGAAGGGCGCGAGCGTGACGGGCACGCCCTTGTAGCGCGTCAGCACGATCGTCTCCGGCGCGCGGATCGGCTGGCGAACCGTGCGCACGAACGACTCCTGCGGGCGCACGCGCTGCTCGATCCACTGCTCGAACTCGAAGAGCTCGTAGGTCTCCGCGTCGAGCGCTTTGGCCGCGCCGGTGGCCATCAAATGCAGCGCGTGGCGCACCGGCACGGTGCGCAGCGCGACCCAGGATTCGTTCAGCACCAGCGACGGCTGGTGCAGGACGCTTGGGATGTGGAGTCCGGGTGGCATGGCTGGCGACCTCCAAGCTTGCAACACGAGTTCGCGCTTGTCGACCCCCTCCACGGACGGGAGGCTTTGTGCGTCACGCGCACAGTCGCGCGGCGTAGTCACCCGCTCCCCACGCATGCTCTCCGCTCTGAGCCGCTACACGCACTGGCTGCACGCGCGCTGGCCGGCCGGCACGGTCGAGCGCCTGCCCGAGGTGCGCGCGGACGGCAGCACCGTCGTGCCCGGCCTGTACGTGGTGGGGGACCTGACCGGCATCCCGCTGCTCAAGTTCAGCGCCGACAGCGGCGCGCGCGCGGTGCAGACGATCGCCGCGGATCCGCAGTTCCAGCGCGCGCGCGGCGCGGGCGCTCGATCTCGCCATCGTGGGCGGCGGGGTCTCGGGCATGGCGGCGGCGCTCGAGGCGCGCAAGCTCGGCCTCTCCTTCGAGGTGCTCGAGGCCTCCGAGCCGTTCTCGACGCTGGTCAACTTCCCGAAGGAGAAGCCGATCTACGCCTACCCGACCGAGATGCGCCCGGCGGGCGAGCTCGCAGTTCACAGCCACGGTCAAGGAGCCGCTGGTCGAGGAGCTGCGCGAGCAGGCGCGCGGGATCGCGACGCGCCGCGCGCGCGTCGAGCGCGTCCGCCGCGCGGGCGAGTGGCTCGAAGTCGAGCTCGCGGGCGAGGCGCCGCTGCGCGCGCGGCGCGTGATCGTCGCGATCGGCCGCGCGGGCAACTTCCGCAAGCTGGGCGTGCCGGGCGAGGAACTGGGCAAGGTCTTCAACCGCCTGCACGACCCCAGGGAGTTCGCCGGGCAGTGCGTGCTGGTCGTGGGCGGCGGCGACAGCGCGCTGGAGGCCGCGATCGCGCTGTGCGAGGCCGGCGCCGAGGTGACGCACTCCTACCGCGCTGCGGAGCTCTCGCGGCCCAAGCCCGAGAACCAGGAGCGCCTCGCGGCACTCGGCGCGCGCCTCGCGCAGCGCGCCTGCGAGCCAGGTGCGCGAGATCGAGCCCAAGGCCGTGCGCCTCGCGCTCGACGGCGGGCGCGAGGAGCGCCTTCCGAACGACGTCGTCTTCGCGCTGATCGGGCGCGAGGCGCCGCTCGAGTTCTTCCGCAAGTCGGGCGTGCCGATCCGCGGCGAGTACACGGCGCGCAACTGGATCGCCTTCGCGCTGATCCTGTGCGCCGCGTTCTTCGTCTACCACTGGAAGAAGACCGGCGTGTACTTCGGCATCGGCGAGGCGTTCCAGCGCAACGGCTGGTTCCCGTACGGCGTGCCGGCCTGGTGGGAGTCGCTCGGCGGCGCCTTCGCGGACAAGCGCACGCTGCTCGGCACGCTCGAGGTCACGCTGGGCGAGCCGGGCTTCTACTACTCGCTCGCCTACTGCGTGATCGTCTCGCTCTTCGGCTGGAAGCGCGTGCGGCGGCGCACGACGCCCTACGTGCGCCGGCAGACGTTCACGCTCGCGACGGTGCAGATCGTGCCGCTGTTCCTGCTGCCGTACGTGATCCTGCCCTGGATGGGGAACAACGGCTGGTTCGACCACGGCGCGCTGGGCAGCTTCGCCGACAGCTTCTTCCCCAAGGCGAACTACGGCCACGGCCGCGAGTACTGGCGCGCGTTCGGCTTCGTGCTCGCCTGGCCGCTGTTCTTCTGGAATGTGTTCACCGAGCAGCCGATGTGGGGCTGGCTCGTCCTGAGCCTGGTGCAGACCTTCGTCGTGATCCCGCTGATCGTCTGGAAGTGGGGCAAGGGCGCCTACTGCGGCTGGATCTGCTCCTGCGGCGCGCTGGCGGAGACGCTCGGCGACACGCAGCGCACGAAGATGCCGCACGGTCCGCGCTGGAACCGGCTCAACATGATCGGGCAGGTGTTCCTGCGCTCGCCTTCGTGCTGCTCGTCGCGCGCAGCCTGGCCTGGGCCTTCCCGCACTCGCCCTTCGGCGCGGTCTTCGAGTTCGTCTTCAAGCAGGCGCCGGTCTTCAACTACGTCTGGTTCGTCGACCTCTTGTGGGCCGGGATCATCGGCGTGGGCTTCTACTGGCACTTCTCCGGGCGCGTCTGGTGCCGCTTCGCCTGCCCGCTGGCGGCGCTGATGCACGTCTACGCGCGCTTCTCGCGCTTCCGCATCCTGTCCGAGAAGAAGAAGTGCATCTCCTGCAACGTCTGCACCTCGGTCTGCCACCAGGGCATCGACGTGATGAACTTCGCCAACAAGGGCATGCCGATGGAGGACCCCGAGTGCGTGCGCTGCTCGGCCTGCGTCTCGTCCTGCCCGACCGGCGTGCTGGTCTTCGGCGAGGTCGATCCCGCGACGGGCCGCGAGCTGCGCCGCGACCGGCTGCCGGCCTCGCGCGTGCAGCTGACCGAGTCCTAGGACGCGCCGGCGGACTTGCCGTCGCGCGCGAAGAACGCCAGCAGCAGCACCGGGATGATCATGGCGAGCATCCCGAGCGTGAAGAGGACCAGCGTGACGACGGCTTGGTTCATGGCTTGGCTCCGCTGCCCGATTTCGAGTGGATGCGCGCCAGGGCGCTCACGAGCAGCGCGAGCAGCGCGAGGACGAAGGACCCGAAGGCGATCAGCGCAACGGGGCTGGCTTGGATGGTGCTCATCGGCGACTCCGGGGCACAGGTTCGCCAGTCCTGCGCCCTGTGGCGATGCGCCGATCGGCGCAGGCGCCGTAGGCCCTAGTGGGTAGGCCGCCTCAGGGCCAGGGCTGCAGCGCGCGGATGCGCGTGTCGCGTTCCTCGACGCGGAAGAGGCGCGCGCGTGCCGGGCTCTCGCCCAGCTCCGCGAAGCGCGCGCGGTCGTGGCGCTCGAGGAAGTCGCGCGTCGCGACGCCGCTGGCCGTGCACAGGTCGAGCCGCGCGCGGCCCTTCTCCATGCGCGGCCGGCCGAGCACGCGCGCGAGTTCGCCCGGCAGCTCGACCGGGGCTCCGCGCGCCAGCGCCAGGAACGAGTAGGGCAGCGAGCGCAGGTCGATCCCGAGCTCGCGCGCGGCGCGCCCCCAGAAGGCGTCCTGGAAGACCATGCGCGGCGGAGTCGCGAAGTGGTGGCACCAGTCGCGCTCGTGGCCGGCGGCCTGCATCCCGCAGGCGCCGCGGTGCGGGCAGGGCGCCCGCACCTCGAAGTCCGCGCGCAGCGTCTCGCGCAGTTCGAGCAGCGCGCGCGAGGCGGACTGCGTTCCGGGTTCGAGCCAGACGACGCGCTGCGCGCGGCGGCACATCTCGAGCAGCTTCGCGCGCCCGTCGAGGCCGGCCTCGTCGAGCACGTGGCTCACGAGCAGGAGGTCGCAGGCGGCCGGCGGGTCGGTGGCGATGCGCGCCGCGCCGGCGAGCGGCTTCAGGCGCTCGGCGGCGAAGCTCGTGGCCATGCTCGAGCGGTCCACGAGGTGCAGGCGCTCGAGGCCCTCCGCGCCGAAATGCTCCAGCCAGGCGCGCGCGGCGGCGCCCGTTCCGCAACCCCAGTCGAGCACGACCGCGGGACGCGCGGGGAAGGCGCGCGCGGCGAGCTCGTCGAGCACGGCGTCCCAGCGCCAGGCGATGCGCTGCCCGAAGGTCGCCTCGTAGAGCTCCAGGTCGCGCGTCGAACTCCAGTAGTCGGGCAGCGACTCCGGCCGGGCGGACTCCGCGCGCTCGAGGAAGGCCGAGCGCAGCTTTCTCAGTCGATCCCAGTCCGCAGGTTGCAGGTCCATCCCCACAGCCTACGGTCGCGCGCGGCCGATTGTCGCCTCTGCTTGTGGCTCCGCGCGCGGCGGCCTACGCTGCTCGCGCAAAACTCCACCTGCGAAGGATCTCCCCATGTCCCGATTCCGCCTGCTGCTCGTCGGTTCCCTGCTGCTGCTCCCGATCCCGCTCAGCTTCTCCGCGGCCGCGCCCGCCCGCGCCCAGGACAAGCCCGCCGCCAAGGAGGACCCGCTCGAGCGCAAGAAGGGCAAGGCGCGCGAGCTGATGAAGAGCATGAAGACGCGCGAGATCGCCGTGAAGAGCATGGACATCGCGCTCGAGTCGACCGGCGCGCCGGCGGAGTACTGCCAGAAGTTCAAGGACCACTTCGACTTCGACGCCATGATCGAGTCCACGGTCGAGGTCTACGTCAAGCACCTCGACGAGGACCAGCTCGACGCGCTGCTCAAGTTCTACACCAGCGAAGTGGGCCAGCAGATCGCCGAGGCCATGCCCGAGATCACGGTCGATGCGATGAAGGCCGGCCAGGAATACGGCCGGCGCGCGGCGGAAGAGGCGGCGGGCGGGAAGTGAAGGGCGCGGGGCAGCCGGTCTGGGGGCCCCTGGTGAAGGCGAACCTCGCAAATCAGCCACGCCGTGGAAGATTTGCAAGGTAGGGCCGAGGCCCTCGACCTTTCTACTCCCGCCCCCAGCGCCCGACGCGCGGCAGCGCGCGGTAGAGCAGCCAGTGGTAGGTGCGGCGCGGCAGGAAGCGCCGCAGGCCGCTGAACAGGTACGCATCCAGCGTCGCCGGCGCGCGCAGCGGGGGACGGCGCTGCTGCATCACGCGCAGGATCTTGCGCGCCACGTGGTCCGGCGTCGCGTGCGCCAGCTTCATCATGCGCGCGATGAACGGGCCCATCTCCTCGTAGTGCGCGTGGTAGGCCTCGTGCACGTCGTCGCGCGAGCGGCTCGACTGGTCGGTGAAGCGCACGCGGCGGAAGGACTCCGAGCGCACGAAGCCCGGCTGCACCAGGCTGACCTGGATGTTCCAGGGCTTGACCTCGTAGTACAGCGCCTCGGTCGCGCCCTCGAGCGCCCACTTCGAGGCGCTGTAGGCCGCCATGGTCGGCATGGCCATCATGCCGCCCACCGAGGAGACGTTGAGGATCTTGCCGAAGCGCTGCGCGCGCATGTGCGGCAGCAAGAGGCGCACGAGATCCATCGGCGCGAGGTAGTTGACGTCCAGCTGCACGAACTGCTCGATGTCCGAGAGGTGCTCGAGCACGGCGCGGTACATCTGGCCGGCGTTGTTGATCAACACGTCGACGCCGCCCAGCTCGCGCTCGAGCTCCTCGACCAGCGCCAGGCGCTGCTCGAGCACGGTCACGTCGAGCGCACGGATGCGCACGCGCTCGCTCTCGACGATCCCGGCCTGCGCCAGGCGCGGCAGCGACTCCTTGCGCGCCGTGAGCACCAGGCGGTGCGGCGTCTCGAGCAGGCGCCGCGAGAGCGCCAGGCCCAGCCCGCTGCTGGCCCCGGTCAGGAGCACGGTCCAGGGGCCTCGCGCACTCACCCCAACTCGAGCTGCCTCCTGGCGTCGACCTCGTCGCGGTTGATCGCCTCCATCAGCTCGCCCAGCTTCTCGTGCAGGTCCCACTTGGGATCGATCGCGCGCCGCACCTGGCGCGCGAGCTGCTGCGCCAGGCGGAAGGTGCGCACGACGTCGCCCGGCGTCGCCTCGGTCAGCTCCTCGAGCTCCTCGAAGCGTCTGCGCCCTCGCAGCCAGGCGACCGACGGGCGCGGTCATGCCCCAGTCGGGCGGCTTGACCGCGTCCATCAGGCCGAACTCGCCGGCCTGCTGGCGCAGCGCGTGGAGCTCGCGCGTCACGCTCGTGCGCACGTTGCCGTACAGGCGCGAGGAGACGAAGGTCTCGTCGCTTGCGGCGCTCCTCGAAGACCAGTCCGACGAACACGACGCCCAGGGCCTCGAGCGGCAGGTTCTCGAGCGTGCCGCGGAAGACGAGCTCGGTCGATCTGCAGCTCGTAGCCGTTGATCTGGCGCGCGAACTTGCCGCGCGGCGTGAGCTTGTCGCCCTCGAGGTAGCCGAGCTCGTCGAGGCAGGCGAGGTGCGCGTCGAGGATGCGGCGCTGCTCGCGGCGGTTGCGTCTGCTCCTTCTTGCTCGCCCGCCGCGGTGCTGGAACTGGTTGAAGGACTTCTCCCAGGCCTCGGGCACGCGCGCGCGGCCGAGGCGCTCGACGAGGTGCAGGAGCGAGGAGAAGGAGAGGCGGAAGCGGCTCTCGACCGGCTCGGGCTGGCCGATGAAGAGGCGCTTGAGCGGCGCTTCGGCGAGGTCGCGCGGCGAGAGCAGCGAGATAGACGAGGCCCTCCTCGTCGATGCCCTGGCGCCCGGCGCGGCCGGCCATCTGCATGTAGTCGCGCGTGCTCATGTAGTCGAAGCTGATGCCGTCGAACTTGCGCAGCGTGTAGAAGACCACGCATGCGCGCCGGCATGTTGATCCCCAGGGCGAAGGTCTCGGTCGTGAAGAGCAGCTTCAGCAGCCCCGAGGTGAACATGCGCTCGACCAGCTCCTTGTGGATCGGCAGCATGCCCGCGTGGTGGTAGGCCGATGCCGCGGCGCGCCATCGCGAAGAGCTCGCGAGTGCAGGAACTCGCGGGCCGAGCTGGAAGAGCTCGCAGGAGCTCCTCTTGCAGCGCGTCCATGCGCTCGCGCTCGGCGGCGTCGAGCAGCTCGCGGCGCGCGTTCGCGAGCGCCAGGCGCTCGCAGTCCTTGCGGCTGAAGGCGAACACGAGCGCCGGCAGCAGGCCGCGCTCCTGCAGCTCGTCGAGCAGCGGTGCCGGCGTCGCGGCGACCGCCGTCAGTTCGCGCCGAGCCGCGTCTGCGCCTCGCGGCGCGGCGCGCCGCTCGCGGCTGCGCGCGCGGCCGCGGCCGCGCGCTCTCGAGCTCGCGCTTGCGCACGCGCTCGAGCTCCTTCGGCTCGAAGACGCCGCTCTGCGCGCGTGTAGAGCGGTGGTGCAGCGGCACCGGCCGGCGGCTCGACTGGATCACGACCACGTCCGGCCCGCGGATCTCGCGCAGCCAGGCGCCGAGCTCGTCGACGTTGGAGATCGTCGCCGACAGGCAGATGAAGCGGATCGAGCGCCGGCGCGAAGATCAGGCTCTCCTCCCAGACCGAGCCGCGCTCGAGGTCGTCCATGTAGTGGACCTCGTCGAAGACGACGTACTCGACGTCCGAGAGCTCGTCGGGGTTCTCGAAGATCGCGTTGCGCAGGATCTCGGTGGTCATGATCAGGACCTGCGCGCGCGGGATGGATCGTGACGTCGCCGGTCATCAGCCCGACGTCGATGCCGCGGATCGTCGCGGAAGTCGCGGTACTTCTGGTTCGAGAGCGCCTTGATCGGCGCGGTGTAGATGCACGCGCCGGCCGCGCTCGACCGCGTCCTCGATCGCGTACTCGGCGACCAGCGTCTTGCCGGCGCCGGTCGGGGCGCTGACGAGCACGTTGTGGCCGCCGCGGATCGCCGCGACGGCCTCGATCTGGAAGCGCGAGAGCTCGTAGCCGCGCCAGCGCGTGATCGTGCCGGGCGGCTGCGCTCGGCGGGCTCCTTGGGGCGCGCGGCCGGCGGCTCTGCGCTCGGGCCGCGGCCGGCGCCGCTCGCCGCTCCCGCCTTCGAGGCCCGCGCCGAAGGGCCGTGGCTCGGCCTTGTCCCCGGACCTGGAGGAACGATCGTTCATCGGGCTCTGCCTCGGGCGCGGGAACTCGTTCACGGAAGCTGGGCTCGCTGCTTGAGACCGCGCCGGGCGATCGGTATCTAAGCAAGCGATCCCCGTCGAAGGAAGCGCACAACCCACGCCACGCGAGATCCACTCCATGGAAGCACCGACCAGCAGCCGTCCGCAGCACCCCGCCATCCGTCAGCTCGCCAGCCTCAAGGTGCTCTCGCGCCTGCTCGGCCACGAGCTGCACTCGCAGTCCAGCACGAAGTCGGTCACGCTCTCGCGCGAGGAAGTGATCGAGATCCAGACCACGGTCGACCTCTTCATCGAGGAGCTGACGCGGCGCATGAACCAGGCGGGCCCCCGACCACCTCCGTCAGCACCATGGACGCGACACCGGTGGGCGTGCGCAACTAGCACCGCGATCCGAGGGAGCTCCCGTCATGCGCGTCCCCGTGGGTCGGCCCACGCGCAGTGCCCGCCGCGGCGGGCGCGTGCGCCTGTGGGTGCCGCTGGTGCTGCTCGATCGCCGGCTCGATTTGGGCGCTCGAGCGCCTCGGCGAACCCGTCCAGGCGGCTGACTTCACGGCCATCGACCTGCTCGCGCCTGCGCCTGCGGCCACCGCCGGGCGGCTTCTGCGATCCGCGCTGGGAGGCCGAGCTCAGGCGATGCTGGCGCGCGTCGCCCCGCCCCAGGCCCACGATCCCGAGGCGCTCGCGCTCGTCGCGCGCGAGGTCGCCCCGCTGCCCTTCGTGGCCGAGATCGGCGCGCCGCGCGTGCTCTGGCCCGACGGCCTGGAGGTCCCGCTGCGCCTGCGCGAGCCCGTCGCCTGCGTGCGCACGGGCCAGGCGTTCCGGCTCGTGGCCGAGGACGGCGTGATCCTGCCGGGCAACTGGCCCGCGCCGCCGCTGCTCGAGGGCCGGCCGCTGCCGGTGATCGGACCCAACGACGGCGCCTTCGACCGACGGCCGTCCGGCTGGCGCCTCTCCGAGCGCCGGCACCTGGACGCGCTGTCGGTCGCGCTCTCGATGCGCAGCGGACTGCCGGCCGCCGACGCGGCGACGCTCGGGCCGCTCTTGATCGACGCCACGCGCTCGGCGGCGACGAGCGCCGACGAACCGGGCACGCTGCTCGAGCTCGAGGGCCAGCGCCTCGTGCTCTTCGGCCGCGCTCCGGGATCGGGCCAGCCGGGCGAGCTGCCCGACGAGCTCAAGTGGCGCTCGCTCGCGAAGGCTGTGGCGCTGCTGCGCGCCGACTCGCACGCGGGCGTGCAGGACTGGTCGGTGGCCGATCTGCGCTGGGACACGCCGGCGATCCGCATGCGCGACGGCAGCGCGCCCCGAAGCTCGCTCGATGCTCCGCGCAAGAGCCCGGGCGGCGCGGTGAAGGGCCTCACCGGACGCCGAAGACCGCCCGGCGTGCGCTGAGCGATGAGCCGCGCCGGTCTAGGCCTCGCGCTGGTCTGGCTGCTCTCGGCGGCGCCGCTCTTCCTGCCCCAGGCTGCGGGCTCTGAGTTCTCGCCGGTCGCGCTGGCCTGCCTGCCCTGGCTCGTCTGGGCCACGCTGCCGCGCTCGCGCCCGAAGCCGTCGGCGCTCGACCAGCTCGCACCCTGGCTCGCCGCACCGCTCTGTGGTGCTCGCGCTGACGCTGGCGCGCGCTCGCGGCCGGGACTGGGCACCCACGCTCGTTTCGGCGGGCGGCCTGCGCACTGCTCGCGGTGCTCTATCGCGCCGCCGCCCGGCGCGGCGGGCGGGGGATCTACGCCGGGGCATGGTTCGCGCTGATCGTGGGCGCGCCGTTGCTCGCGCGCTCTCTCGAGAGCGCCGGCGCGCCGCTCTTCGGCCGCGCGCCGCGCTCGCTCGACCTCGTGGCGCACTCTCGCCGCTCTCCTGGTGGCTGGCGCGGTTGCACGCCGGGTCGCCCGGCGCGGGCATCGAGCTGCCTTGGATGGCGCTCGCGCTCGGTGCGACGCTGTGGTTTGCCGGGCGCGCGGTCGGGGAGCGACGCTGATGCGGACGCTCGCCGCTTCGCGCTCGTCCTGGCCACGCCGGCCGCCGCGCAGTCGCGCCTGGCCTGGGCGCGCTACGAGCTGCAGGGTCCGCTGTCGGAGCCCGTGCTCGAACTCGTCGCGAGTTCGCCGACACGGCTGCGTGGCGCCCTGCTGGCCGGCGAACACATCGAGCGCGTGCTGCCGGTCGTGGTCCAGGACGCGCGGGCGCGCGCGCAGAGCCGCGCTGGAGTTGGTCCGAGGATCCCGATCACCTCGGCCACGCGCGCTTCCTGGGCTGGGTGCAGACGGCGGACGAGCGCTGGAATACGCTGCCGCCCGGACTGCGCGCGCGCCCGCGGCCGCCCGTTCGGCCGGCCGACACGACGCCGCCGCCGGCGCTCTTCCTGGTGCTCGGTGGGGCGGCGCTGGCGAGCGTGGCGCTGGCGCGCCGCGGGCGCTTCGGAGCCGCTGGGCCCGCGCTCGCCGCTCCTTGGAATAATCGAGACGGTCGACGCCGATCGCAAGCCGCTCGCCATTGAGGCTCTTGCGCAGCCGCGACACTTCCGGATGCGCCGCCGACTTCGCGGCATATTGCGCGAA
Source organism: uncultured Planctomycetota bacterium (assembly GCA_963829015.1). Classification (GTDB taxonomy): domain Bacteria; phylum Planctomycetota; class UBA1135; order UBA1135; genus JADJLZ01. Next base: position 886,152 of record CAWHGR010000007.1, read on the forward strand.
CAGATCGACGTCGATGCCGATCGGAAACACCGCGGCACGGGTGCGGCCCCAGCGCGACGGATCACGCCGTCATGCACCGGCAGGTCGAGCTCATGCCGCACGCAGGAGAGAAAGTTCTCGCAATCTTCCTCGGTCTGAAAACCGATGAGGTCGTACGACAGCATCGCCTCGATCAGTTCGTGATGATGCGGCACGCCACTCGTCACGTTGCGCGCGGGCCACGGCGTGTGCAGGAAGAAGCCGATCGGCTCGGTGACTGCAGCTCGCGCAGCTCCGCGCCGAGCGCGAGGAAATGATAGTCCTGGATCCAGAACGCGGTCTCGGGCTTGTGAAAGCGCATCAGCGCGCGCGCCATGAAGGCGTTGACCTCGCGATAGGACTGATAGTCGTCGCGGGTGCCGCGGATCAGGTCGGGGCGCGAATGCATCGCCGGCCACAGGCCGAATTGGCAAAGCCTTCGTAGTATCCGCCGTAATGCGCGGCCGGCAGATCGACCATCGCCAGCGCGCCGGTACCGAGCGCCTCGATCTCGGCGAACGATTCCTGGTTCCCGTCGCGTACGCGGCCGCTCGAACCGACCCAGATCGCGCCGGATTTTTCAACGACAGGTAGCAGCGCGGCCGCCAATCCGCCCGTCATGGGCTCGTTGGCTTTTGCGCGAGCAACACGATTTGAGACGACGACGAGGTTCACATGTCCCCTTCCTGAATCAGTCCGTTTCGTTTAACAAATACATCATTATGGTTCCTGGT
>CAWHGR010000008.1:0-8101 GCA_963829015.1 uncultured Planctomycetota bacterium
GGTCGACTACAAGAAGCAGGGCAAGCAGGTGCGCGACGAGCTCTCCGAGCAGCTCTACCGCGCCGGGTTGACCGCCGGCTACCGCTACGAGGTGCGCACCTGGGAGCAGTTCAAGCAGACGCTGCTCGGCGCGATCGGCAACGAGCGCGTGCTGATGGCGATCATGCTCTCGCTGGTGCTGCTGGTGGCCGGCTTCACGGTCTACGCCATCCTCTCGATGATGATCACCGAGAAGCGCCGCGACATCGGCATCCTGTGCGCCCTGGGCGCGCCGCCGCGCGGGATCCAGGCCCTGTTCCTGATGATCGGCTTCTGGGACGTGCTGATCGGAGCCAGCCTGGGCACGCTGATCGGCGTCGTCGGCGCGTACAAGATCGACGGCATCGAGCGCGGCCTCTCGAAGCTCTTCGGGATCGAGATCTTCGATCGCAGCGTGTACCTCTTCGACTACATCCCCAGCGTCGTGGACCCGGTCGCGGTCGCGCTGATCGTGTGCTTCGCCTTCGTCTGCACCTTCGTGTTCGCCCTTTGGCCCGCCTGGCGCGCCTCGCGCCTGCACCCGCTCGACGCGCTGAGGTACGAATGACGCTCCCCGCCAGCACCCTGGCTGCGCGCGCCGCGGGCCAGCAGACGGAGACGCTGCTTGCCGCGCGCGGCATCGTCAAGGCCTTCCAGCTCGGCGTGCGCAAGCTCGAAGTGCTGCACGGCGTCGATCTCGAGCTGCATCGCGGCGAGCTCTTGGCACTGATGGGCAGCTCCGGCGCGGGCAAGTCGACACTGCTGCACATCCTCGGCCTGCTCGACCCGCCCAGCGCCGGCGAGGTGCTGCTCGAGGGCCAGAGCGCCTGGAAGCTGCCGGTCGAGAAGCGCGCGCGCCTGCGCAACCAGAAGCTCGGCTTCGTGTTCCAGTTCTACCACCTGCTGCCGGAGCTGAACGCGCTCGAGAACGTGCTCCTGCCGGCGATGATCGCCTGGTCGGCGCTGGAGTACCGCGGCCGGAAGACCGAGCTGCGCCAGCGCGCGGAGGACATGCTCCAGCGCTTCGGCCTGTCCGAGCGCCTCAAGCACCGTCCGGCACAGCTCTCCGGCGGCGAACGCCAGCGCGTGGCGATCGCGCGCGCGCTGTTCCTCGACCCGCCGATCCTGATCGCCGACGAGCCGACCGGCAACCTCGACAGCGCCACGGGCGAGAAGGTGCTCGAACTGCTGCTGGCCGAGCAGGAGAAGCGCTCGCTCTCGCTCCTGCTCGTGACGCACGACGAGCGCGTCGCGCACCGCTGCCGGCGCGTGGTGCACATGACCGACGGCCGGATCGGCACCGATTCGACGCCGCCGCCGCTGCCGGGCTGAGGGACTGCTCAGACGGGCGATTCACCGTCGCGCGCGCGCGACGGCCTGGGGCCAGCAAGTAGCTTGCTCTCATCGATGCCCGACCAGCGGAGCAACAGTTCGCAGCGGTGCACGCGGTAGAGCAGGCGCAAGATCAGCATTCCAGCCGCGAGCAGGCTCACGGCGAAGACTGCCGCAAGCCACAGGTTCGACTGCTCGATCCGCGCGAGCTCGCGCAAGCTCAAGGCCTCAGCGGACTCGAGATCCGCGTGCCGAATGGCTGCGAGCGCCTGGCTGCAACCCATGAACCCACCACCGAATGCCAAGATCGCGAGCACGAGGTCCACCGGCCTCGCCAGGGCACCGGGAAGATGCGGCCTGCGGTAGATGGGATCGGAGAGCACGGAGGGCTGACCAGGATTCGTGATGTTCATGAAGCTACTTTCCTGCGAAGGGATTCTACGCTCCCCCCTCCATCCCGCACCCCGAAAGCGGCCGGCGGGCACCGTTCAGCTGCGCTGCGGGCTCTCCCGCGGATCGATCGGGCCGTGACGCATCCAGCCCACCTCAAGCAGCCAAGTCCTCGCAGCCGGAATGCTTGCCCGCATGGCCCGCCGCGCTTGCAGATACTGCGGTAGCACATCTCCGCCCATTCGAGATTCTCTGCAGGTCTCGCTCGGCTCCGGAGTTCGAGCGCGGTCCGCGACTCCAGCCGCTGAATTCCGGGCCGGAGGAATACGGGTCCGGCCCCGCCAGGTGGATCCCGTGCTTGCGCAGGTTCTGCAACACGTACACCAGCGCGTTGCGCACCTGACGCGGATTGCGCAGCTCGCGCTCGTGGAAGCGGTCGGCGAAGACGGGCCCGCGACGTGACCAGAGGCGATTGAGCGCCCGTGCGATGCGCACCAGCAGTCCTTGCACGCCACGCGTCAGCGCGCGGCGATCCGGCGCCTCGACGATCAGGTGCAGATGGTTTGACCGGATCGAGTGGTGCACGACCTGGAAGTGCTGGACCGCTCTGCTTTTCCCCGGCGCGCCCGCAACCGCGCTCGCGAGCGCGGTTGCGAGCGCCGCGCGGATGCGTGCCGCCTCGCCGGGCCGGCGCAGGCTCGGAAGTCCCGCGCACAGTCGCGTCGTCACCAGCACCGGGAAGCGCGCCTTGTGATCGGGCCGCGAGCGATGCGGCAGCATGGCACGCTCGCCCTTGGGCTTGCGCCCCGCACCCTTGCGCGCTCCACCCCAGGACGAGAATTTCAGCTCGGCCTGCTTCGCTCGCCGCGCCGAGCGCAGCGTAGCTCGCAGTTCCGTCTCTCGCCGCTGCAGCCGATCCGTTCGCGACTTCTGTGCTCGCATGTCTGATCTCCCCCATCCCTATGACGATCGGGATCGCGTCGGGTTGCTCGAATCAGCGCAGTCTTTCTTCGTTCCCCTTTCGAATCGTTCCACGGAAGGGATGCACGAGTCATGTGACTCCGCGACCCTGCGCACTCGATTGCACGGACACTCGGCCGCGCGGGCGCACGCTGGCCGAACAGGGACGACGCTGTCGGGCTGACCGGACAGGAACGGCTGCGCGGGCAGGCGTTTCGCCGAAGTGCGTATGCGGCCGCGGCCCGCGCGCGGCCGATGCGTTCCACGGCGCTCGCGCGCCGCCGCCCCGTGAAGCCCCTCGAAGACGTCCGCAGCGCCGATCCGCTCAGCGCCCCCCCCGCGCCGCGCGCGCTGCTGCCCTGGAACGCGGCCTACGAGAGCGGCCACGAGCTGATCGACCGCGAGCACCGCGAGCTGTTCGCGCTCGCCGATGCCGTGCTGCACGCCGCGCAGGAAATGACGAGCGAGCGCACAGCATTCCAGTCCGCGCTCGACGCACTGATCGTGCACATCGCACGGCACTTCTCCGACGAGGAGCGTGTGCTGGAGAAGATCGGCTACGACAGCCTGGAGGCCCACAAGCGCGCGCACCGTGCGCTGTTCGCGCGCGCGCAGGAGCTCGAGCTGCGCGCCGAGACCGGTCAGATCACCGTCGCGGAGCTGACCGACTACCTGGCGCTCGACGTGGTTGCGAGCCACCTGATGAAGACCGACCGGCTCTTCTTTCCGCTGCTGCACGCGGGCGCGTGAGGCCGGCCTCCGGCTCTCAGAGCAGCCCGTCGTCGGGCGGCGCGAGCAGCTTTCCGGCACGCGCGGGCTCCTGGCCCTCGATCGAGCCCTTCCAGCCCAGCCGGTCGCGCAGGCGGCGGTAGGGATCGAGGCCCGGCTGCACGAGCAGCGGGAACGGCACCGGATGGCGCGTGAGGTGCACCACCTCGCCCTGCTGCACCGGGTAGAAACCCTGGCCGTCGACGACCAGCGTGGCGATGCCGCTCGAGCGCTTGAGCTCGAGCACCAGCTTGGCGTCGGGCTCGAGCACGATCGGCCGGTGCGAGAGGCTGTGCGGGCAGATCGGCGTCACGACCAGCGCCTCGAGCGTGGGCGAGAGCACCGGGCCACCGGCCGCGAGCGAGTAGGCCGTCGAGCCGCTGGGGGTCGCGACGATCAGGCCGTCGGCACGGTAGTCGGTCACCCAGCGGCCGCCGGCCGAGAGCGAGAGTTCGAGCATGCCCTGGAAAGCGCCGCGCGTGATCACGATGTCGTTCAGCGCCAGCACGCCCACCGGCGCCTTGCCGTGCGAGTGCAACTCGGCCTGCAAGCGCAGGCGCGGCTCGAGCTGCTGCTGCCCGGCCAGGATGCCCTCGAGCACGGCCTCCCACTGCTCCGACTCGGCCGAGGTCAGGAAGCCCACGCGCCCGAAGTTGATCCCCAGCGTGGGCACGGGCGCCTCGGCGAAGGCGCGCACCGCGGCCAGGATCGTGCCGTCGCCGCCCAGCACCACGACCAGGTCGGGCCGCGGGCCGCGCTGCTCGGGCGGCAACTCGCCGAACGCGCGCACGTCGTCTGCGACCTGCACCTCGACGCGCCTCTCCAGCCAGGCGCGCAGGCGCCGCAGCAGGCCGCGCACGCTGGGCTTGTGGCCGTCGGCGAGCACGAGCACGCGGCGGATCGCGCCGGCGCGCGCCGCGGGCGCCTTGCGGGGAGCGGGTTTGCGGGTCATGGGCTCAGACGTGCGCCGGTGCGAGCAGCGCGCGCACGGAGCGTTCGATGCCGTCGGCGTCCAGGCCGGCGTCGGCGAGCTGCTCGGCGCGCGTCGTGCGATGCTCGCAGAAGCGGTCGGGCAAGGCCAGGATGCGCACGCGCGCGTTCGGCCCGGGCAGCTGGTTGAGCGCCTCGAGCACGGCCGAGCCGAAACCGCCGGCGCGCTGGTGCTCCTCGAGCGTCAGGATCCAGCGGTACTGCTGCGCGTGGCGCGCGAGCAGCTCGGTGTCCAGCGGCTTGGCGAAGCGCGCATCGACGAGGCCCACCTGCAATCCGCGCTGCGCGAGGCGCTCCTGGGCCTCGAGCGCCTGGTTGACCAGCGCGCCGTAGGCCCAGATCACCAGGCCCTCGCCCTCGCACAGGATCTCGGCCTTGCCGGGCTCCATCGCGGCGCGCTCGCTGCGGTGGATGCGCTCCTCGGCCGGGCAGTTGTCGCGCGGGAAGCGCAGCGCGAACGGGCCGTCCAGCTTGAGTCCCACTTCGAGCATGCGCTCGAGGTCGCTGGCGTCGCGCGGCGCCGCGAGCACGATGCCCGGCAGCGTGCGCAGGAAGGCCAGGTCGAAGACGCCGTTGTGCGTCGGTCCGTCGCCGCCGACCAGACCGGCGCGGTCGAGCGCCAGCACGACCGGCAGGTGCTGCAGCGCGATCTCCTGGAAGACCTGGTCGTAGCCGCGCTGCAGGAAGGTCGAGTAGATCGCCGCGACCGGCCGCAGGCCGCCCTTGGCCATCCCGGCCGCCATCGCCAGCGCGTGCTGCTCGGTGATGCCCGTGTCGTGGAAGCGCGCGGGAAAGCGCGCGGCGAAATCGTCCAGGCCCGTGCCGCTGGGCATCGCGGCCGTGATCGCGTGCACGCGCAGATCGCGCTCGGCGATGCGCAGCAGCGCGTCGCCGAAAGCCTTGGTGTAGGCCGGTCCGCTGGCGCGCGGAACGTGCAGCGCGGCCGGCGCGAGCTTGGGCGAGTCGGCGCCGGCGTCCTTGGGCGGTTCGGCCGCCTTGACGCCGTGCACGCGCTCGGGGTGCGTACCGGCTTTGGGGTGGCCCTTGCCCTTCTCGGTCAGGATGTGCAGCAGCACGACACCGTCGAGCGTGCGCACGCGCTCGAGGTGCTCGACCAGCAGCTCGACGTCGTGGCCGTCGATCGGGCCGACATAGGTGACGCCCAGCTCCTCGAAGATATGGCCGGGCACGACCGCGTGGCGCATCACCTCGCCGATCTGCTGCCAGGCGCGGTCGACCCGCGGCCCGATCAGCGGGATCGCGGCGATCAGGCCGCTGACCTCCTGGCCCGCGCGCTGCACGAGCCGGTTGGAGCGGATCTTCGAGAGGTAGCGCGCCAGCGCGCCGACCGACTTCGAGATCGACCATTCGTTGTCGTTGAGCACCACCAGCAGGCGCGCGCCGCTGGCCGCGGCGTGGTTGAGGCCCTCGAAGGCGACACCGGCGCCGAGCGAGGCGTCTCCGACCAGCGCCACCACCGAGGGCGGCCGCGGCTCGTGCTGCGTCGCGAGCGACAGGCCCAGCGCCAGGCTGATCGCCGTGCCGGCGTGGCCGGTGTGGAAGAGGTCGTACTCGGACTCCTCGGGGTGCGTGAAGCCGCACAGGCCGCCCGACTGGCGCAGCGAGCCGAAGAGCTCGCGCCGGCCGGTCAGGATCTTGTGCGGGTAGCACTGGTGGCCGACGTCGAACACCAGGCGGTCGCGCCGGAAATCGAACACGTAGTGCAGCGCGGTGGTGATCTCGACCGCGCCCAGGTTCGAGCCGAGGTGCCCGCCGGTGCGCTGAACCGAGTCGAGCAGGAAGTCGCGCATCTCGGCGCAGACGCGCGGCAGCTCCTCGTGCCTCGAGCTGCTTCAGGTCGGCCGGCGAGCGCAGCGAGTCGAGACAGCTCGTGCACCTGTGAGTCCAGGGGCCGGGTCCGGGGATCGGTTCCTCGCAGCGGGGCGTCGCCAGGCATCCTCTCGGTCAGCAGCCGCGGTCGGCCGGTCCACGAGCTCTGCCAGCCGGGACCGCCGACCGCGGTCGCCCAGCGCGATCGTAGCGCGTACCAGGCGGGCCAGCGCCGCGGGCTCGCGGCCCGCCGCGCGCGCCGCCTCGAGGCCCAGCGCGGCGACGAGCGTGGGCTTGCCGCGCGCGCGTCCTTGCCGGGCGTCTTGCCGGTTCCGCGGTGCCGGTCACGTCGAGGACGTCGTCGGCGATCTGGAAGGCCCGACCGAGGCGATGCCGTAGGCGCGCGCGCAGCTCGCGGGCCTCGTCCGGCGCGCCCGCGCGCAGCGCCCCGACCGGCCGCGGCCGTGATCAGCGCCGCGGTCTTGTGGTGGTGGATCTCCTCGACGAGCGCGCTCGCCCGCGGCCCGAGATCCAGGACCTGGCCGCCGACCATGCCGGCGCCCGGCCGCCCGCGCCAGGCCGCGCACGGTCGCGGCCCGGAGCGCCGCGCGCGAGCAGCGCGAACGCCTAGCGTCAGCAGCGCGTCGCCGGCCAGGATCGCCATCGCCTCGCCGAAGACCTTGTGGCAGGTCGGCCGGCCGCGCCGCAGGTCGTCGTCGTCCATGCACGGCAGGTCGTCGTGCACGAGGCTGTAGGTGTGCACGCACTCGATCGCGACCGCGGCGCGCTCGGCCGTCGTCGTCGGCGCCGCCGACGCCGCGCAGGTCAGCGCAGCGAGCGCCGGCCGCAGACGCTTCCCGCCGGCCGAAGCATCGCGTAGCGCATCGCCTCGTGCAGCCGCGCCGGAAAGGCGCTCTTCTCGGGCAGCGCGCGCTCGAGCTCGCGTTCGGCCCAGGTGCGCGTCTCATCCAGCCAACTCGCCGCGCTCACCCGCCCTCCGCGCGCGCGTCGGGATCGCCGGGGTAGGCGGCACTCGTGCCGTCGGCGGCGAGTTCCTCCACGCGCTTGCGGAACGTCTCGAGCGTGCTGCGGCATTCGCGCAGCAGCCGGACGCCTTCCTGGTAGCGCGCGATCGAGGCCTCGAGACCCAGGCCTCCGTTCTCGAGCTCGCCGACCAGCGCCTCAAGTCGCTCGAGCCGCTGGTCGAAACCGGTCTCCGCCGGCTTCGGCGCGCTGTCTTCCTTGTTCCGGGCAGCCATGGGGCCGGGCAGTCTAGCGCGCACGTTTGCTACAAGGAACCCATGCGGATTCCGCACACACTCCTCGCCCTCGCGGGCCTGCTGCTCGGCGCCTGCTCCGACGCGCCCGCCGACTCCGGACCGCTCGACGGAGCCGCGCTCTTCAAGCAGCAGAACTGCGTGCAATGCCACGGCCCCGACGGCAGCGGCACGAATCTCGGCCCGACGCTGCACGGCAAGAAGGTCTTCTGGACACGCGAGAAGCTGGCGAGCTACCTCAGCGATCCGCAGGCGGTGATCCGGGGCGACGCGCGCCTCGAGGCGCAGGCCGGGCAGTACATGCTGCCGATGGTCAAGTTCGTCGGGCTGACGCAGGCCCAGCGCCTGGCGCTCGCGGATCACGTGCTGGCGCTGCCCTGAAGCGCGCGCTCAACGCTTGCGCCCGACCCACAGGCCGTCGCCCAGCGGCACGATCACGCTCTCGAACTCGCGCGAACGCGCCATGAGCTCGTTGAAGGCGCGCACGGCCGGCACGTCGGCGTCGGTCGGGTGCTCGTCGAACAGTTGCCCGAAGG
>CAWHGR010000009.1:0-13619 GCA_963829015.1 uncultured Planctomycetota bacterium
TTGAATTCGTTGACGCTGCTGCCGAGGCCGCGCGCCAACTCGGGCAGCTTGCGCGCCCCGAAGAGCAGCAGGATGGCGAAAACGATGAGCAGGATCTCGGTCGTGCCGATGGCGGCGAAGGGGAGCATGCGGTGGTCTCGATCGGGCCCTGGGCCGGAATCCGTGCCTGGCGGGCCGCCCCAGGGCGGAGAAACAGGGTCAGTCTAATGCATCCCTACGGACGAAATCCCAGGCTGCGGGGGAAATCCGCCCAGCGCAGCCGCCCGGCGGGCGATCCGGCGCTGGAGGCGCGGCGGAAGGGGCTCGAGAGGCAGGTCAGGGCTCGCCAGCGTGCCGGAGGACTTGGTTCCCACGCGTGCACCGAGCCCGACGCGCAGGCCGGCCGCGGCGAGGCCGGCGCGAACCGCCAGCGAGGCACTGTAGGTCGAGACGAGGCCGCCGGGGGCCAGGCGCGAGGCGAGTTCGCGCAGGAATGCGGGCGTCCAGAGCTCGGGCTCGACACGCGGCGAAAAGGCGTCGAGGAAGATCGCGTCGAAGAATCCCGCGGGCAGGCGCGGGAGCGTCAGGCGCGCGTCGCCGAGGACGAGGCGCAGCGAACTCGCCTCCCCCTCCGCCCGGCCGTCGGGGTGCGCGAGCGCGGCGCGCAGGAGTGCGAGGGCAGCCGACCAGTGCGAGGCCAGCTCCGAGGCGAGGGTTGCACCTTCACGCTCTTCGAGCGCGAAGGCAGCCTCGATCACCTGTCGGTCGAGCTCGAGCGAGACGATCTCGAGCCGGCAGCGCGTGCCGCGAACCGCCGCGAGCGCCGCCGCGAGGTTGAGTCCGAGCCCGGTTCCGATGTCGAGTACGCGCAAGAGTGGCTCGACCTGCGCGCGCTCGGAGAGCCGACACGCTTGCGCATAGCGCAAGCGCGACTCCTCCCAGGCCCCCGCGCGCGAATGGCAGGTCTCGCCGTGAAGCGGATGCGCGAGCGTGAACGAGCCGTCTTCCGTGCGGACCGGAATCCAGGCCGCGCTCAATGCGTCTCCTCGCCAAAAACCTGTTCCTGGCCCTCGCGCGCGAGGTGCCGCACGCGCACGGCGTTGGTCGATGAGTACTCCAGCAGCCACAGCTCGCCGGACTTGTCGTACAAGCCGCCCGAGGGCCGCCAACCCTGCGGCGTGCGCGCGACGATCTCGCGCTTGCCCTGGCTGTCGACCGCGAGCACCAGCGATTCCTCGCCCACCGCGACGCAGATGCGACCGCTCGGGTCGAGCCACAGTCCCATGTGGTAATTGCGCTCCGAGAGACGAGCCGGCGGCGGGTCGATTCCGGAGAGCCGCTCGACCACGGTCTCGAGCTTGCCGTCCTTGGTGACGCGGCGCAAGTCGCCCTGGTCCATCAGGTAGAGCACGCCATCGGGCGTGCTGGTCATCCAGCCGACCTCGCGCAGGCCCTCGCTCACCAGCGCGCGCACGGTCCCGTCCGGCGCACGTCGCTTCAACGCGGGCTTCTCGCCGTGCTCGGCCCAGTACATGTTCCCGGCGCGGTCGCGCACGAAGCTGAAGTCCTCGGCCAGCAGCCCGTCGCGCGCCGGGACCACGTCGCCGAGGCTGCCGTCCGGCTTGAGCCGCCAGACGCGGTGTGCCCACTTCTTCGTCGCGTCGCCCTGGTACCAGAGCTGCTCGCCGTAGAGGTTGTCCTCGGCGTCGAGCCAGAGTTCGTGCGTGTGTACGTCGCGGACGACCACGCTCGTCTTGCCGTCCGGTGCGATGCGCCAGACCTGCTTCAAGTCGGTGTAGTAGACATTGCCGTGCGAGTCCCGCACGATGCCGACGCCGGGGTGCGCCTGCGCGAGCGCCGCGAGCGAAGCGAGCGCGATGAGCGCGGCGAGGCCGGAGACTCTCGAGCGGATCGATCGATTCAGCGCCTGCATCGTGAACCCAGGGCCCGCATCGTACTCACTCCGCATCGTACTCACAGGGCGCGGGTGCGACCCGACCTGGCGCTCTGCGGGCGTTCCTCCGGGTCCAACAGGCCCTTGCGCTGCCAGCCGATTCGCATGAGCCAGGTCCTCGGATTCGGGCCCGCGCCGAAGCCCTCGGCGTCCAGCCCCGCCCCCGGCGCTGCCGTCCCGGCCACCTCCGTCGGCGGATGCTTCGCGCGCGCTGGGCTCGCGGCCGCGCCCGTGATGCGGGCCCAGAGACTCCGGGCATGAACTTCGATCTTCCTCCGCTGACCCTCGAGCGCCGCACGGAATTCCACTCCCCCCGACCAGCCATCGAACCACGGGCCGGACGAGTACGGATCCGGCCCCTGGGCCAGGATCCCGTGCTTGCGCGCGTTCTGGAGCACGTAGACGAGCGAATTGCGCACCTCGGTCGGCGTGCGCAGCGCGCGTTCGTGAAAGCGATCCGCGAAGATCGAGCCGCAGCGTGCCCAGAGCCGGTTGAGCGCACGTGCGATTCGGACCAGCAACGCGCGCAGGCCCATCGAGAGCGCGGCTCGGTTCTTGGCCTCGACGATCAGGTGCAAGTGGTTCGACTGGATCGAGTGATGCACGACCCGAAACTCCGGTCGCGCGGAGGCCGCCTCGATCGCCCGGCGCAGCACCACGAACTCGCGCGCGCGCCTCAAGCTCGGAAGTCCCGCCCTCAGCCGCGTCGTGGTCTGAACCGGGTGACTCGCCGCATGTTCCGCGCGCGAGCGGTGCGGTATCCCAGCTCGCGGGCCCTTCGGCTTGCGCCCCGCACCCTTGCGCGCGCCACCGCGACTGTCGAACGCGAACCCGGTCTGACGGATGCGCGCCGTGCGCTTCCCGGTCATGGAGCTGCGTCGTTCGACCTGACTCGTTGCGCGTGCATTCGGCTTCATCGATCCCCCTCCAACATGAAGACGCTCGGGAAGCGCGCAGGTTGTCTGAAAGGGCTCAGAATCTCTGCGCGCTCCTCGCGTCGGCTTCTGTTGTGGGACGAAGCTCGGGCGGGCGGACGTGACCGCGCACGCCTTCCGCAGTGACGGCCATCGAGCTGTCTGGAGTCCGAACGACACCGCGATGCAGGCGTGGAGCACGCCGAGGCACTGCGGCCGGAGCTGGGCGCGGCTCGCTCGCGGAGGTCAGTACGCGCCGCCCTCGGGGACCTGTCCGTCGGAGCCCGCGCGCTTGCCGTGCAGCTCCGCGGTGGCGTCTTGGCACACGCGATCGTAGCGCCAGATCCAGAGCGCATCCCCTGGTCGCAGTGCGGCACGAAGATAGGTCTCGAGCGAGTCCGCGTCATCGAACACGCGGCGCTCCGGCGATCTCGCGCGACGCAGGAATCGGAGCTCGACGATCAAGGGCGTCTCCTCGAGCAGGCGCTGCATGAGCTCCAGATTCCCAGGCGAGAGGACGTCAGGGCCGGGCCGCCAACCATCCGGGTCCACGCGTGCCTCCATCTCGGCTGGCATTCTATCGACGCGCGCGCGACCTCCATCGAAGGGCCCGCGCCGCGGCTCGGGGCGCCGGCGGCCTCGCGCAGTCGGCAACGGCGCCCGCAGACCTCAGCGCTGCGCGCCCGCCAGCATCCCGCGCTCGGCGAGCACCTTCTCCATCGTCACGCCGATCTGCGCCGGGCTGGGCACGACGTGCACGCCCGCGGCTTTGAGCGCCGCGACCTTCTCCTGCGCCGTGCCCTTGCCGCCGGAGATGATGGCTCCCGCGTGGCCCATGCGCCGGCCCGGAGGCGCGGTCATGCCGGCGATGAAGCCCACCACCGGCTTCTTGACGTGCGCCTGGATGTACGCGGCGCCCTGCTCCTCCGCGCTGCCGCCGATCTCGCCGATCATCACGATCGCTTCGGTCTCCGGGTCGGCGTTGAAGGCCGTCAGCACGTCGACGAAGTTGGTGCCGTTGACCGGGTCGCCGCCGATGCCGATGCAGGTCGACTGGCCGATCTTGCGCGAGGTCAGCTGCCAGACGGCCTCGTAGGTCAGCGTGCCCGAGCGCGAGACCACGCCGACCTTGCCGACCTTGTGGATGTAGCCCGGCATGATCCCGATCTTGCACTGTGCGGGCGTGATGATGCCGGGGCAGTTGGGGCCGATCAGGCGCGACTTGGTGCCGGGCTGCGCGAGGCGCTCGGCGACGCGCACCATGTCGAGCACCGGGATGCCCTCGGTGATCGCGACCACGAGCTCGATGCCGGCGTCGACGGCCTCGATGATCGCGTCGGCCGCGCCGGCGGGCGGCACGTAGACCACGCTGGCGTTGCAGCCGGTCTTGTCGCGCGCTTCCTTGCACGAGCCGAAGACGGGCAGGTTGAGATGCGTCGTGCCGGCCTTCGCCGGATTGACGCCGCCGACCATCTTCGTGCCGTAGGCGATCGCCTGCTCGCTGTGGAAGGTGCCCGTCTTGCCGGTGAAACCCTGGCAGATCAGCTTGGTGTTCTTGTCGACCCAGATGCTCATGGGAGGTTCTCCGTGTGTTCTCAGCGCGCGGCGGCGACGGCCTTGCAGATCTTCTTGGAAGCGTCGTCGAGGTCGTCGGCTGCGATGATCGGCAGCTTGGAGTCGGCCAGCATCTGCTTGCCCTTCTCGACGTTGGTTCCCTCGAGGCGCACCACCAGCGGCACGCCGAGCTTGGTCTGCTTGACGGCCTCGATCACACCCGCGGCGATCACGTCGCACTTCATGATGCCGCCGAAGATGTTGATCAGCACGCCCTTGACCTGCGCGTCCGAGAGCAGGATGCGGAACGCGGCCGCGACCTTCTCGGCCGTGGCGCCGCCGCCGACGTCGAGGAAGTTGGCCGGGTTGCCGCCGTAGAGCTTGATCACGTCCATCGTGCCCATCGCCAGGCCCGCGCCGTTGACCATGCAGCCGATGTTGCCGTCGAGCGCGATGTAGGAGAGGTCGAACTTGCTCGCCTCGACCTCCTTCGCGTCCTCTTCGTGGAGGTCGCGCAGCGGCGGCCAGCTCGGGATGGCGGAAGAGGCCGTTCGAGTCGAAGTTGACCTTGCCGTCGAGGGCCATGACGTCGCCCTCCTGCGTCACGATCAGCGGGTTGATCTCGAGCAGCGCGCAATCGAGCTCGACGTACATCTTGGCGAGATTGACGAGGAACGTCGCGGCCTTGGGCTCCTGGCCCGGGCGGATGCCGACGCCGCGCACGAGCTTCTGCGCTTCCTGCGGCGAGAGGCCCTTCCTGGGCGAGAAGGCCGCCTTGACGATCTTCTCCGGGTGCTTGGCAGCGACCTCCTCGATCTCCATGCCGCCCTCGGAGGAGACCATCATCACCGGCCGCTTCTGCTCGCGGTCGATGGCGATGCCGACGTAGTACTCCTTCGCGATCGAGGAGCCCTTCTCGACCCACAGGCGGCGCACGACCTGTCCGTGCGGGCCGGTCTGGTAGGTCACCAGCGTCTTCCCCAAGAGCGCCGTCGCGGCCGCCTTGGCCTCCTCGAGCGACTTGCACAGCTTCACGCCGCCCGCCTTGCCGCGCCCGCCGGCGTGGATCTGTGCCTTGACCACGACGAGCGGCGCCTTGAGCTCGCTCCAGGCCTTCTCGACGTCGGCGACGCTCTGGCACTCGCGCCCCTCGGGCACGCTCATGCCGAACTTCTTGAGCAGCTGCTTGGCTTGGAACTCGTGGATCTTCATCGCGGTGCGCGGCGGGCCCTGGGGACGAAACGAGGCGCGGAGTCTACGGTCGCGCGAGGCCTGCGACCACCCTCGCGCGCGCTGGCGCGGCCCCTGCCGGGCTGGTCTACTGTGCGGCCGCGATGACGCCTCCCTCCCCTGCGCTCGGCCAGCTGCTCGTCGATCGCGAGCTCGAGGCCCTGCTCGGAACGGCCGTGCGCGCCGCACCCGGCGCCAGCGCCCCGACGCGCGACCAGGTGGCTCCCGCCAGCGTCGACCTGCGCCTCTCGGGCGAGGCCTGGCGCATCCGCGCGGGATTCCTGCCGGCCGCCGAGGGCGTCGAGAGCCGGCTCAGCCAGCTCGCGCTCGGCAAGCTCTCGCTCGAGGGCCCGGGCGCGGTGCTGGAACGCGGCTGCGCCTACCTCGTCGCGCTCGAAGAGGAGCTCGAGCTGCCGCGCGACCTGAAGGGCCGCTTCAACCCGCGCAGCTCGACGGGCCGCTGCGACATCTTCACGCGCGTGCTCTGCGAAGGCCACGCGCGCTTCGACGAGGCGCCGCCCGGCTACCGCGGGCGGCTGTGGATCGAGATCGCTCCGCTCTCCTTCCCCGTGCGGCTGAAGCGCGGCGACCGCCTGGCGCAACTGCGCCTCGCGCGCGGACAAGCGACGCTCTCGGGCAGCGAGCTGCGCGCGCTGCACGAGCGCACGCCGCTGTGCTTCGACGCCGGCGGCGCGCGTGCGCTCTCGGCCGCCGAAGTGCAGATCGACGAGCAGGGCGGCCTGGCGCTGCGCGTCGGCCTCGCGGGCCGCGAGCCCGCCGGCTGGCGCGCCGCGGCGCACACCGACGTGGTCGAGTTCGGGCGAACGGGCGCGCATGCAGTGGCCGACTTCTGGGAGCCCGTGCACGCGCGCAATGGCCGCTGCATCCTCGAGCCGGGCAGCTTCTACGTCTTCGCCAGCCGCGAGCGCCTGCGCGTGCCGCCCGAGTACGCGGCCGAGATGCTGCCCGTCGACGTGGGCGTGGGCGAGCTGCGCAACAACTACGCCGGCTTCTTCGACAACGGCTTCGGCTGGCGCGAGCGCGCCGGCGCGGGCGCCCCGGGCGGCACGCCGGCGGTGCTCGAGGTGCGCGCGCACGACCTGCCCTTCCTGGTCGAGGACGGCCAGGTGTTCTGCAGCCTGCGCTTCTTCCGCACCAGCGGCCGGCCCGAGCGCATCTACGGCGAGGGCCGCGCGCAGTCCTACCAGGACCAGGACCTGACGCTGGCACGCTGCTTCGCACGCGCATGAGCCCCGCCAGCGAGATCACCTACCTCGACGGCAGCTACCTGCCGCGCTCGAAGGCGCGCGTCAGCGTCGAGGACCGCGGCTTCCTCTTCGCGGACGGCGTCTACGAGGTCGTGCGCTACTACGGCGGCAAGCCCTTCGCGATGAAGGAGCACGCCGAGCGCATGCGCCGCAGCCTCGAGGCCGTGCGCATCCGGCTCGACTGGAAGGCCCACGACCTGGCGGCCATCAGCGACGAGCTGGTCAAGCGCAACGCGCTCCCCGACGCGCAGGTCTACTGGCAGGTCACGCGCGGCGTGGCGCCGCGCAAGCACCTCTTCCCCGACCCGCCGGTCGCGCCGACGGTGCTGGCCATGCTCTACCCCGAGCCGCCACTGGACATCGCCGGGCGCGTGCGTTCGATGCGCGCGATCACGCGCCCCGACCAGCGCTGGAAGCGCTGCTCGATCAAGTCGATCAACCTGCTGCCCAACCTGCTCGACAGCCAGACGGCGCACGAGGCCGGCGCGGACACGGCCATCCTGATGCGCAACGGCATCGCGACCGAGTGTCCCTCGCGCAGCCTGTTCCTGGTCGAGCGCGGCGTGCTGGTCACGCACCCGCTCGACGGCTCGATCCTCGACTCGATCACGCGCCGCGTCGTGATCCAGCTGGCGCAGGCCGAGCGCCTCAACGTGCGCGAGGAACGCCCGACCACGAAGCGCCTCTTTGCCGCGCAGGAGGTGCTGGTGGTCGGAACCACGACCGAGATCGCGGCCGTGACCGAGATCGACAAGCGCCGCATCGGCCTGGGCACGCCGGGCGAGCTCACGCGCCGGCTGCAGCGCGCACTCGTCGCGCGCGTCTACCGCGAGTGCGGCCTGGGACGCTGAGTCCTTCGCACGCTGCGGGGACGATTCGACTCGGTCCGGGCCGAGGATCTAGTGGAACGAGAAGCCCAGCGCCGAGAGCGTGGGCGAGAGGTTCGTCTCGGTGTTCGAGACGAACGTCACGCGCACCTGGAAGAGCTTCGCGGTGTTGATCCCGCCGACGCTCATGCGCCAGGTCGCGTTGCCCTGCAGGAACGTGGGCGAGCCGGTGCTCGCCGTCCCGTTGATTCCGCAGGGCGTGAAGTTGCAGGGGTGCGCCATCGTCGGCGTGAACGGGCACAGCGCCGGATTGCCGTAGGCGTCGATCAGCGCAGCGTCGGTTGTGATGCCGGCGGTCGGCGGCGTCATCAGCGTCGCACCGCGGAAGGCGAGGTCGATGCTCGTGCCCAGCGGCTGGTTGGCCGAGTTCGGCTCGATCACCGGCACGTCGTAGGTCGGCGAGTTCAGCAGCGTGTCGAGCCAGACCGAGTGCATGCGGCTGATGCGCAGGACGAGGTCCATCTCGCCCAGGTAGACCGTGTTGTCCACGCCCGGGGTCGCGCCGCCCGGCGGAACCGAGCTTGGGTTGAACCCGCCGTGGGCCTGGCCCTCGGTGTCGGGGTTGATCTGGATCGACTGGCCCGAGGAGTTGCTGCCGCCGGTCGAGAAGGCGCGGAAGTTCGGCCTCGAGAGCGGCGCGGGGTTGGCCGCGTTGATGTCCAAGGAGTTCAGGCCCAGCGCGCTCGTGTCTGGGTAGCAGCGGAACTCCATCAGCAGCGGCAGCGCGACCGAAGGTGCCTGGTTCTCGCCCAGGAAGTTCGTGAACGGGCAGCCCACGATTCCGACTCCGCTGAGCCCCACGGCGATGGGCAGCTCGGCTCCAGGCATGACCGGGTCGACGGCGCCCTTCTCGAGCAGCGAGGTGTCGCGCCAGGTGTAGTAGTTGTACTGCGAGACCGGCACGGTCTCGTTGAGCGGGTAGGGCATGACCGTGGTGGCGCCCGTGCCCGAGAACTTCTTCGCGGCCGGATCGATCACGTAGCCGCGGGCCTTCGGGTGCACGACTGCCTGCGCGTCGTTGGTGCTGCTGAGCAGGTTGTTGTCGAACACGTCGGACAGTCCCGAGCCGGGGAAGACGGCGGCGTTCGCGATCGGGTCGAAGGTCTCGTCCGGCAGCACCTTGGTGTGCGAGAGCCGGATCTCGAACAGGTCGAAGGAGTCGGCGACCACGTTGCCGCCGGCAGGCACCCAATAGAGGTGCTCGACGTCGACGTTGTAGACGCTCTCGTCGGTCAGGCCGATGCCGACGTCGCAGTAGCGCCAGAGCGTCTGCAGCTTGCTGCCCAGGCCCGAGAGCGGCGTCTGGATGCCGGTCGGCACCGGGACCATCGCGCCGGGCACCAGGATCGAACGGTCACAGGTCGCGCGCAGGCGCGAAACGGGCCGCGGGACGAGCGTGCCGCTGGTCAGGTCGCCCACGAACTGGCCGCGCCACTCGGACTTGCCGTCGTTGCCGAGCTCGTCCTGGCTGCTGAAGCGGAACACCAGGCCGCCGTTGGTCGCGGTCGCGTCGTTCGGGTCGATCGAGAACAGCACGGCCGGCAGCGCGTTCGCGAGCGCGCGACCCGAGAGGTCGGTCGGTCCCGTGTCGCCGCTGCCGACGTTGACCCAGTAGCGGTCGAGCGAGCTGCCCAGCGTGTGCTTGAAGTTGGTCACCGGGCTGAAGCGGTACTCCTTCAGGTCGGCCGAGGCCTGCACTGCGCCGATCACGTAGTCGCGCGCGGTCGGCGCACCGAGCGCCGGGTCGACGCGCAGGATCGGCATGTTGTCGAAGGCCGAGACCGTCGAGGGGTCCATCGGCTCGCTGAAGCGCACCAGCACCTTCGCATCGCTGGAGACGCCCTGGCCGGGCGTCGCGCCTCCGCTGGCGACGTCGGAGTAGTGCACGAAGCAGCCCTGCTTGCCGAAGTTGAGGACCGGATCCCAGGTGGTGTAGATCTGGGCCGTGCCGGCAGTCAGCACGCCGGCCGGGGGATACACGACGCGGTACTGCACCTCGGTGACCGTTCCGCCGGCCGGATTGTTCGGCGCCAGCATGACTTCGGCGAAGACGCCCGGCTGCTGGATCACGTCGCCGAGCTTGAGCCTGCTGGCGCAGAAGTCGAGCGCGTAGTCGACCGTGGTCGAATAGAACTCGCCGACCTGGACGGGGGTCGAGATCTGCACCGGCTGGACGCCGACGATCTTGGGCGAGACCTCGTCGAGCAGGAAGCCGTTGTGCGGATCGGCGGTCACGGCCGTGTTCCCGCCCGAGCGCACCGCGCGCACGATGTCGTCCGTGCTGACCGCGGGGTCGTTCGAGCCGTTGCCCGTGAACGAGAGCGAGTGGCCGGAGAGGTTCGTGAGCAGCGTCGTCTGGCCGATGGTCGCGTCGCGGTGCGTGGGGATGCGCATGCCCACGTTGGCCTGCGAGGTGTTCAGGCTGGCCGGCAGTCCGAGGTTGTTGATCGGGGGCGGCGGGCTGGTCTGTCCGGCCTCGATCGCCGAGACCGTCAGGTCGAGGATCGCGCGCGTGGTGTGGAACTCGAGCACGCCGTCGCCGTTGGCGTCGAACAGGTCGCCGTGATTGATGTCGGGGATCGCGCGGTAGTCGAAGGGCGTGACCGCGGGATAGCCGGTGACCATGCGCAGCGTCTCGCGATTGATCGTGCTCGCGTCGATCAGGTCGTCGAACTTGATCACGATCGCCGAGTTGCGGGGCACCAGCGTGAATGGCGGCAGCGCGGTCGGGCTGAGGCTCTTGTCCAGGGCCACGGTCAGGTTCTGGTCCAGGCGCCGGAAGGCGTCGATGTAGGCGGGCGTGCCGGCCTGGTGCAGGATCGTGACGTTCGTCTCCTCCGTGATCGCGTTCGTCTCCATCAGGAAGTCGAAGTTGTCGGAGTGGATGTCCTCCCCGATCACCATGCCCTGGTTCTGCGGCGCACCGGTGATGTCGCGCACGTTGACCAGGCGCCCCCACAGGACGGCGCGGATCTTGATCGAGCTCGACTGGCCGCCCTGGTTCTCGTCGACCACGAAGGTTTCCGAACCGATCGAGGGATCCGGTTGCGAGAGGATCGTGTTGGCCGCCGCTCCAGAGGTGACCGGCGCCGGGTTGCCCTTGCGGCACCCGCCGGCCCACAGTCCGAGGATCACCGCGCAGGCCGGCGCGATCAGTTGGACGGGACGAGACGGCCGCTGGGCGAACGAGTTCGCGAGGTTCGGTGCGTTCATGGATGGAGACGAAGTACGGTGCAACGGGGGGGCGCACCACGGTCCTCTCCACCGCTCGGGCGGGCAGGACTCGGGGCGCGCGGCCATCACTCTAATCAAACCACGTACCGGCGTCCCAGCGTCTCTTCCGAGGCGGGATTCGGGTCAGAACCGCCGCAAGCCGAGGCACCCGGCGCTCGGGACCGCCCAGCCGCGTGCGAAATCGCTCAGAACCGCCAGCCGAACGTCAGGGCAGCCTGCGTGTAGTCGGCGTCGCCATCGACGCCGGCGATGCTGATCTGGGAGCCGAAGAGCCCGCGCAAGTCCAGGCCGACGAAGAAGGTCGGGCTGACGAGGAACTCGACCCCGCCGTGCACGTAGCCCGCGGCCGAGGTGTCCTTGTCGCTGGCGCTGCCGACCTCGTACTCGGCGCGGATGATCGAGAGTCCCCCGCCGAGGTACGGCCGCACCGTCTCGCTGCCGAACGTCTTGCGCACGCCGCCGTAGACCTCGCCCGTCCTGCCGCGCACATCCGCGCCGAGAATCGTGCCGTCGTCTCTGGACCCCCCGCAGCCGACCTCCCAGCCGATGTCCTCGGGAGATGCCTGGTGCGAGTACTCGATCTGGAAGGCGCGCTGCTCGTCGACGGCCGACCAGAGCCCGGTGTCGAAGCTGCGCCCGCCGAGATAGATCGCCATCTGCGTCTGCGGCTCGGAGGACGAGTGTACGCCGCTCGCGGGTGCCTGGGCCGCGGGCACGGACATGCAAGACGAGAGCGCGAGCAGCGCGAACGACAGGACGAGCTTCATCGGTGATCCTCTCGCGAATGCGGCCGGGTAGCCCCAGTCTAGCGTCGCACCGGCTCCTTGAACTACGTCGCGCGCCGTACCACAAGCCGCCCCCCATGGGGACGCTGGGATCGCTTTCGGACGAGGTCGCGGCGATCGCCGAGCGGGTCGGGCCCTCGCTGGTGCACGTGCGTGCGCTGCGCGAGGTGCGCGGAGGACTGGCGCAGGGTTCGGGCGTGATCGTCGATGCCCAGGGCCACGTGCTGACCAACTCGCACGTGGTCTCCGGCGCGAGCGCGCTCGAGCTCGAGCTCTCGGACGGCAGCACGCGCATCGCCGATCTCCTCGGCGACGACCCCGCCAGCGACCTGGCGCTGCTCGATCTCGGCCCGCAGGCGGGCGAGCACGCGGCCGAGTTGGGCGACTCGAACGGCTTGCGCGTCGGCGACGTAGCCATCGCCCTCGGCTCGCCGCTCGGCCTGGCGCGCACGGTGACGTTCGGCATCGTCAGCGCGCTCGGCCGCAGCCTCGCGAGCCAGGTGCCCGGCCGGCGCATCGAAGGCGTGATCCAGACCGACGCGCCGCTCAACCCGGGCAACTCCGGCGGTCCGCTGTGCGACGCGCGCGGGACAGTCGTGGGGATCAACACCGCGGTCGTCGCGGGTGCGCAGGGCCTGTGCTTCGCCGTGCCTTCGAACACGGCCGGCTACGTCAAGAACGAGATCCTCGCGCACGGACGCGTGCGGCGCGCATGGATCGGCCTGGGCCTCGAGGAGCTGCTGCTGACGCGCGCGGTGCGCGAGCGGCTCGGCCGCGGCGAGGCACGTGCGCTGGCTGTGCGCAGCGTCGAGGACGCGAGTCCGGCCGGTCGCGCCGGCGTGCGCGCGCGCGACGTGCTGCTCGACCTCGATGGCCGCGCGCTCGCGTCGGTTTCGGACCTGCAGCGCGGTCTGGGCGCCGAGGCGATCGGCCAGCGCGTGCGCCTGGGGCTCTTGCGCGGAGCCGGGCGCCTGGAGCTCGTGCTCCAGCCGGTCGAGTTCTCGCGCTCGCCCCGCGCCTAGCTCAGAAGCGCCAGCCGACGCTCAGCGCGGCCTGGACGTAGTCCGCGTCGCCAGCGAAGTCGCCTCCGGTCGTGTTCTGTCCGAGGGAGAGGCTCGACCCGAACAGCGTGCGCAGGTCGAACCCGATGCAGACTGCGGGGCTGACGAGCCACTGCAGCCCGCCGTGCAGGTAGCCCGCCATCGAACTGTCGTCGTCGGTCTGGCCGAAGAGCTCCCACTCCGCGGCGATGTACGACAGCCCGGCCCCCACATAGGGGCGGATGGCGCCGTCGCCCCAGCTCTTGCGCACGCCACCGTAGAACTCGGCGGTGCTCCCCTTCCATGCGTTTCCCACGGCATCGCTGCTCGCATCGCTCGAGCCGGCGATCCCGACCTCCCACCCCACCACGTCCGCGCGGTTCTCGCGCGAGTACTCGAGCGCGCCGACGGTCTGATCCTCGTTCGGGGTCCAGAACGTGTCGTCCGACAAGCTGCGTTGTCCAAGGTAGAGCGTGAGCTGCTGCTCGGGGACCGAGGCAGGCGAGCTGCCGGCCGCGCCGCCCTGTAGGCCGGGGAGCGAGTGGCAGGAGGCCAAGGCTGCGAGGGCGAGGAACGGACTCTGAAGTCGCATGGCGAGCTCCTTGAAGGGTGTCTGGTGAGCCGCGGGCTGCAGCTCCTCCCCCAAGGCGACGAACTGCCGCGGACCTGCCCTGCGATTCCCCGAAATCGAGCAGGCCGCGCACGTGCGCGGCCTGCGAGCATTCGGGTCGGGCTGGCGATCTAGCGCGCCATCGAGACCGAGCCCTCGGACTT